>CAVZDV010000001.1:0-388803 GCA_963774105.1 uncultured Acidobacteriota bacterium
AAATAAACACCTGCTTGACGCTGGTGCAGAGCCTTTGTAAAAGTCCTTAGCTCAATTGACAAGGCTCTCCGAAGGTGATCTTGTTAGTGAAAGTTCGATGGGACAACCATTCCGCGTGCACCATCCTGTTCCTCGAATACTTGCGCTGGCTTTGCGGGCGGCGCATCGGCGAACGTCATGCGGCGGTAAATCCGGCGTGTCGTCAAGACATCTTTAACACAATAATCACGAATCATTTGATGTTCACCGCGCGCGAATAACTCGGCGATGCGCGAGCCGTCGCACTCGTCCGTCTTGGGAGATTCGAGACCGAGCACACGCGCCAGGCGGTCGAGGCTGATCTGGTCGCGCAGGTTCCACTTCTCCCATTCGCACATCGTGTCGTAGATGGGTTGATTGCGATAGCGCGCGAAATTGAGTTCGATTGAAGGGCGCACGCCACAGACGACGGAGCGTTTGTAGATGAAGCGCAAATCGAAGTTGTAGATGTTGTGACCGACGATACGATCAACGCACGGACGAAACGTCCGCATCAGTTCCCAAAAGTCACGCAAAATTTCGGTTTCGTCGTCGGTAAAACATCCGCGCTCGCGGTTCCAACCGAGCACGCCTTTCACACTCTGTCGCCCGCTTGCTTCATCAATGAAGCCGATGCAGAGCAGTCGCCCCGTGTCGCCGTTGAGTGAGCTGCGCTGCTCGTCGCGCGCTATTGTTAGCGTGCCCATCGCGGCGTCGTCAGATGCCGGAGCATTGGGTTGAAGGCTGAGATTCGATAAATTTGTGTGCGCGACAGTCTCTTCATCTGTATGCTCAGCTGTATGAGCGGGCAGCGTTTCGCAGTCAATCGTTATTGTGCGGTATCTAATCATCGGGAGTTTAGCCTTTCAAATAATTTGGGCTTGAGCGTTTTGTGCGGCGTGAATGGCGCGCCTTTCGGTTTTAATAAGCGAAATCATGCGCCGGAGCGTGCAGACCGCATCGCGCACCCGTTTGCGGTGAGGCGTATTCGACTATGACGAAGAACGGAGTGCGCGGGTCCGTCTTGACACTGGTGCGGGCGGGAAAACGGCGTCGCAGGTTAAGGAGCGCCTCTGTCTTAACGCGGTAGGCGCGGCGGCGAGCGCGGCTGTCAGGCGCAGATTTGGCGAGCCGGTTGGCGGTGCGCGCCTTTTCGATTAAACGCTCGGCGTTCTGCGTTTCGAGCCTTTTAAGAATTTGATTGAATGTCTGTGTCTTTGCTTCCATTCGTTTCATGAGCCTCATTTACCCTCTCGCTGCTATCAATGGCGGAGGGAAGCGCAAAGCGGAAACGAATTTTCGGGAAAACCGTTCTTTTTCTGAAAATTTATTCTTCGGCTTTCGGGCAGGTGAAGAAGTGCGCGCATCGCGGGCATTGATGGTCGGAGACTTCAGGCGGAAACTCTCCGGCGAGGATGCCTCTAATGGCGTCGTCGTAATGTTTGAGGCGTGTGTTGATGGTGCGCTGGCTCAAGTTCAGTTCGATGATTTCGTCGGTTGAAAGATAGAGAATCTCGACGCGTGGGCGCGCCTGTGGGAAATGCTCGGCGGCGATGGCGTAGAAAAGCGCGTAAGCGTCGTCGTCAGGCGTTTTGGCGGGTGGCTTGCCGGTGCGCGTGTGGCGGAAGAGAATCGTCTCGTCGTCTGTTTCCTCTATCAACTCCATGTAATCTGGTGTGAGGCTGACGAGCGCGTCGGGGCGTTCAATCGTCCACATTTGATGGAAAAGCTGCCCGCGTGCGCGCGAGAAATGGCGCACGGCACGCTCCACCATTAGCGCGGCTTGCTCGCGGTAGAATGATTCATAAACGTGACCGACGGGACCGCTCGCCTCCCATAATCGAGTAAGTTGAGCTTGCGCGACCTCTTGAAAAGCGTCGGCTGAACCCTCCACCAAACGTCCCGCCATGCGTTCTCCGGCGAGCCAGGCGAGCGTCTCATAAACGCAGGCGTGAAAACGCAGGTAAGCCGTTTCTTCGCCCTTGCCGCTGAGATAAAGCCGCTGCTCGTAGAAAAATTTGCGCGGGCATTTGAGATACGCGCCGAGCTGTCGCTCGGTGAAGAGCGGTTTGGGGTCAGGCGTTTGCGGCACGAATTCCAAGAGAACATCGGTTACGTCCTGCTCGATTTCAATGTGCCATGTAGCTGCGCTATTGGCCGCGCGCGGTAAATGCTCTTCGATCTTTTCGAGAAATTCTGAGGCTTTACTGTTGCTGCGGCCATAACGCTCGGCGCGTGATAAACAGAGGCGGTCGCGCGCACGCGAAAGAGCAACGAAGAACAAACACTCCTCTTCTTCTAAATGCGTATCTTTCTGCGCTTCGCCCGCATAGCTTGTTTCTTCGATCTCGCTCGTGCTGTCGCCGTTTGAAAAAGTTTCGATCATGCCGGTAGGCGGCGGACAAGATTCGTGTTGGCGCTTGGCCGGGAAATGGCCTCTGCCGAGATACGGAAGATAAACGCAAGACCACTCCAACCCTTTCGCGCCGTGAACGGTGGTTAAGCGAACCGCGTCTAACCCTTCGGCGGAGACGGGGACCGGCCGCAAGCCCTTGTCTTCAGATAGACTTTTCAGGCGGCGGATATAGCGTAAGATAGCGAGCCGCGCATCCGTTTCGTTTGTAGCTTCAACTGCGCGCTCGCCTTCGTTGTGGATGAATTGCAAGAGTTGATAAATAGCCAGACGCCTTTGCGCCCCGGCGCTTGAATCGTCGGCCAGCACGGGCGCGAGATAGCGGCTGTGAATAAAAAGGTAGTGCGCGAGCATCTTCCATGCAGACTGGAGATGCGCGACACGAGCTAGATGATAAATTAGACGCGCGAGTCCTGCCGCGCTCGCGTCGCTTTCTTCGCCCCTTTCGTTCGTTGCGCCGCTTGTCTCAGTAGTAAATTCTCTTATCAGTTTATTATGTGCTAATGCGTTGGACTCTTGAGTTGTGTCAAGCGGTGTGAACGCATCGGGAAACTCACGTCTCGTCTCTTTCGCGGCTTGGAGAATCGCACGCACTTCGCGGAGCGGAATGTTGTATTCGGGGAAGCGTGCAACGCGCGGAAGCGTGCGCCCACTTCCGTCGCTGGCGAGGGCGATGAGGGACAGCAAATCGCGCACTTCACTTCGCTCGAAGATGTCACCGAGATAAAGCGTGGGCACGCCTTCCGCTTCAAGTGCTCTGGCAAATTTGACGAGTTGCGAGTGTTTACGACAGATAACGGCCTGCGCGCTAAATGGTACGCCGCGCTCCTTTCGTGACGTTATCAATTGCGCCAATTCGCGCGCTTCCTCGTCCATGTTCGTCGCAATCTCGAAGCGAATCTCGCTCTGTTTACCTGATGTAGCGTCACGGTCTTGACGGTGCGCGTGCCAAGCGGAGAAGTCTACGCGCTCAGTCATTGCGGTCGTCTCTGCCTGGTCGTCCGTTGCTGGTAGGACGCTCATTTGCGATGCGACGGCGGAAATAAGACGCACGATTGGCGGCAGCGAGCGGTAGTTGACGGTCAACGCCTGAGTACGCCCGTGCGGAAAGTCTTTGAGAAAGTGACGAACTTGCGCGGGTGCCGCGCCGCGCCAACGGTAGATCGCCTGCCGCGTGTCGCCGACGACCCACAAACCTTCTCCATGATTCGCCAAGAGTCCGAGCAGCACGCCGCACGCGCGGTTGACATCCTGGTACTCATCAACCAGCACATGACGATACTGCGCTTGAATCTCAGCCCGTACCGTCTCTTGTTCGCGCAGCAGACGCACCGTGCGAAAAATCAGATCTCCGAAGTCGAGCAACCCTTCACGCTCAAGATAATTTTGGTAAAGGTGATAGACGCGCGCTACTTCCGCCGCGCGCTCAGCCTTGCGTGTTTCTTCGGCGTCGCCCTCACGCCGGGCGCGTGCGAGCATAGCCCCGGCGAGTTCCGCGTACTTATCGGGCGAGACAAGCTCATCCTTCGCGCGCGCGATAGCGGCGAGGATAGCGGCGAGATGTGTCGTCGGCTCGTATAGATTCTGGTAATAATCAAGATCGAGATGGGACAAGTGGCGTTCGAGGATAAAGAGCGCGTCAACTGGGTCGAGCACACGCGCGCGCGGTGGGAGCGCGGCCTGCTGCCAGTAGCGGCGCAGAAGTTCCAGTCCAAAGGCGTGAAACGTGCCGATCCAAATCTTCGGCGCGGCATCGGTTGCAAAGCTTTCGACGCGCTCCCGCATCTCCTCGCCCGCTTTATTAGAGAAAGTCAGGGCGACAATCTTGTCAGGGGCAACGCCCTCGTCGAGCAGATGAAGGATGCGCCCTACGAGCGTGCGAGTCTTGCCGGTTCCAGGGCCGGCAGCGACAAGCAGCGGCGTATGCGCGCTGTGTGCCGCCGCGCGTTGGCTCTCATCAAGCGTTAAAGCTGCTGCATCCGATACTGAGGATGCTTCGTCCGTATCCGGCGCGTTAAGCGACTCTTCAATGTCGGGGGCAAGTAGCGCGTAGGCGAGGCTGTGCAGCACGAAGTCAATCCCTAACCCGGAACGCTCGGAGATTTGCGCGGCATTCAAATTTTCTTCAACGTACCAACGGCGCAACTGGTCGCCGGGCAAAAGGAATTCGCGGGCAAAAACGTTCGCTTCCATCTCGCGGCGCTGGTGCGGGCCGTAAGCCTCTATGCGCCCCTCGCCATAGAGTGATTTGTCTTCCGACTCAGTGTAATCAACATCCTCGTCTGAGCAGAGCGACCCGCCGTTATGCAGCCAGTGGTGCGCGAATTCGTGCGCTTGATAGTAGAGAGCCAGCCATGGCGCTATCTCAGCGTTATAGTAAATAAATCCATCGTCCAGAGTTGCCTGCGCGCCATAGAGCAAAGGGTCGCCGGAGGCTAAGGGTATGCGCACAAGTCCGGTCAAAATCTCGGCGTAAGCTAACAATTGAGCGGCGTTCAGTGCGGCGGTGACTATTTGGGGCTCGGCGTTCGCGGCGTAAGCTTGCACTTCACGATGGCGCAGGCGGGCTTGAGAGCGGATGTGAGACCAGTGAGGCATCTGAACGGGTGTAGTTAAAACTCAATCTTCAATTTGCACTTTTGATTTTGCGCCATTCGTCTTTATGCTTTTCACTCATCGTTAAGTCTGTCTCGATGGCGTCAAAGAAGTCTTGTTGGTCGGGCATCTGCGGCGCGGCATCGGCGCGAAAAGAGGCTTGAGAAGCAAACTGCGAATCGCCTTGTAAGTATGCGACGATGGCCTCGAAACTGCGTCCCAACTCTGCGCCGATGCGCTCAATCGCTTGACGCGGAATCGAAGCAAAACGAATCAAGCGGCGGTCTAACTTGACGAGCAGCGGCACGGTCAAATGGGTCGCTGACGCTAGAGCCTGAATCGTCAGCCCACGAGCCTCGCCCTCCTTTCGCAGTCCGGTTAGCAGCGCGGTTTCATCGGATATGATCTTCGTGCGATGCGCGGCAAGCAGACGGGTGGCCACTTCCATTCCGCGCCGGACGATGCTTTCTTCTTGCGCGAGGCTCTCGCTCTCTGTCTGGTTTTCCGTGTCGGGGGAGTTCTCGATGATGCTGGCGGTGGCGGCAAAATCCGCAAGCGCATCGGCTGCGTGGGGATAGCGGCGCATGAACTCGGTCAGCACATCGCGCGCGGCACGTGCAACCTCGCCCGCATCATCGCCCGCTCCCGCCGTCGCTTCGCCACGGCGCAACAGATACGCTTCGATGACTTGATCCAACGCAGGCGGCGCGAGGTCGTCTTGTCGGTTGTCGCTCATCTCATTGCCCCTCAATCTCTACTTTCCTTGCTTTCCTTCGCGCCACCGGCGGAGGCTCGCTTCGGCATCTCTCAAGCGATTGCGAACGGTGCGCGGCGTCACGCCTAGGTAACGACTTATGGAAGGCTCCGTTGGTGAATTCGACTCAGTCTGCCATCCCTCGAAGTAGCGCAGTAAAAACACCTCGCGCAAGTCATCCGGGAGATGTGCGAGCGCATCGCGCATGAGGGCGCGGTCTTCGGCTGACAGCACGCGTTCGTCGGCGAGGGTGTCAAGCAAATCAATTTCTTCCGTCCTGTCGCCCTGTGTAGAGGTAACGCTCTCGGCTTGCCGCTCGCGTCGCTGAAGGTTGCGGAACTTGCTTATCACTCCGTTCGATAATCTCTCGAAGTAAAGACCGAAACGCACTTGCGCAAAGTCACTGCGGTCGGAATCAGTATCAAATAGTTCTATCAGCAGTTGGCTCACAATCTCTCCGTCGCAGTCTTCGCGGTGTCGTTCGTCAATCCCTCCGCGCCCGATACGACTCCTGATCGTCCTAGCATGGCGGCGCAGCAAAACTTCGGTGACGGCGTTAGCGCTCTCCTGATGGCCGGCACGCAGTCGTTCGCGTATCAGATAACAGAGCACTTCATCCTTGAGATGCGTCGTCAACTCGTCGTAGCTGTGCTGAATCGCCTCAATGAGCACCCCCTCTTCGAGCGCGAGCGCGCGTCTCACCTGCGCCTCAACCTCCGGCAATCGTTCATAGAGCGCACCCGTATCAGTGTTGCGGCGCGTCAGCGGACGAACATCCCTATCTGCCTCGGCTCCTGTGCGGGACGGCGGCGGAGGACGCATCGGAGCTTACCCCTTCAAAAGTTAAATAGAAGAGCGCACCGAAAACCGGAAAAATTCCTCACGAAACTCTGCGCGGCTTGACGGTACAGACACCATTAAAGCAAGTTTGACGACAAAAAGGAAAGTTTTCCGTGATCAGAGTACGATGCTGGTAAGTTTCTGAAAGATTTCAAAATAACTTTTCCGGTTCTTGCCTCTAACTACTATTGGGATAAGAAAAGCCAGCGATTCTTCCGGCTTATAGCCTACTCAATTAATGCAAGAGAAGCTGAAAATCACTGGCTAAAAAATAGACGTTGGAATGATTATGAGAGATTTTAGGTTAAAAAGTTTGGTAGCCGTGGGAAAGGGCATACAACACACCCTTAGATTAAAAGCCTGCGGTCTTGCTTCAATTGAGCCACGACTACCAAGGAGGAGATTACAGCATGATTGGTTAAGGCGCAATCTAAGTTCAAGACAGCAGGATTTTCAAAATCAACCCTTGACAAGGAGAGATGCTTAAAGTAAGGTACGCCGCACTTAATGGGTCGGCGGGCATTTATAACGTGCTTCAACGCGGCTGCAAACGCCCAGAAATAAAGGGAGTCCCTAAATTAACGATGATTTCAAACATTCAAAACTACGATGACTTCTTTAACCAGGCGTTCGGTCAATCGCCGTTCGTTTATCAACGGTGTATCGCCCTTGAAACGGAAATGCCCGCTCTCATCAACGCTCCGACCGGGGCGGGCAAGACCGCCGCGATTCTCGGCGCGTGGTTATGGCGGAGGTTGAAGAATTCGCAGAGCGTCGGGCGGCGTCTGGTTTATTGCTTGCCGATGCGAACGCTCGTTGACCAGACAGCGAAGGTGACGCGCACGGCGATCAAGAATCTCGGGGCGGAATACGAAGAATTTGAGAAGAAAAAGATCGAGGTTCACGTCCTGATGGGCGGCGAGGTAGCAGTTGATTGGGATGCATTGCCGGAACGCGAAGCCATCATTATCGGCACACAAGACATGCTTTTGTCGCGCGCGCTCAATCGAGGTTATGCGTTAAGCACGGCGCGGTATCCTTTGCCGTTCGGTCTACTCAACAGCGATTGCCTGTTCGTCTATGACGAGATTCAGTTGATGGGCGACGCGCTGGCAACGAGCGCGCAACTCGCTGCGTTTCGTCAAACGCTCGGCTCGTTCGGCGTGCAGCAGTCAGTGTGGATGTCGGCGACGCTCGATAAAAAATGGCTCGAAACAATTGACTTCAAAGAGCTAGCGGAAAAACTCGAAGAACTCAAATTAACCGAAGATGACCGCGCGATTCCCGAGCTTCACAAACGCCTAAACGCGGTCAAGCGAATCGAACCAGCGCCAGCATCCTCTCGAATGCCCAGTGGGCTTGCGGGTTTCGTCAAAGAGCGACACACGCGTGGAACGCAGACGCTCGTTGTCGTCAACCGCGTTGCACGCGCGAGGGAAGTCTTTGCTGCGCTTGAGGCCGAGTATGGTTTGCGCGCCGGGAGACGGAATAAGAAAAACGCTACGCAAGAAGCTTCGGCTCAAGACGCTTCTGTTTCTGACATGGGGAGCGTGCCGCAATTAGAGTTGATCCACTCGCGCTTTCGTCCTGTTGATCGCAAACGGTGGAATCAGATTTTTGACGGCGCATTGGATACACAAGGCACGGGGCGCATCATCGTCGCCACGCAGGTTGTCGAAGCGGGACTTGATATTTCTTCGCGTCTGCTCGTCACGGACATCGCGCCATACAGTTCGCTCGTGCAACGTTTCGGGCGTTGCAATCGCAAAGGCGAAGAAAAAGATGCAGGAGCGGACATCTTCTGGATTGACCGTCCGCTTCTCGGCAAAGAAGAAAAACTTGCCGCTAAAGGATTGCTTGACGATAAAGAGCGAGCGCAAATCGCGCGACCTTACGCGCTCGAACAAGTTGATAAAGCGCGCGAGCTACTCGCAGCCATCACTTCGGCTGCGCCCGCCGATCTGCCCATCTATTCGGACGAAGTTAATTACGAATACGTCTTGCGCCGCCGCGACATCGTTGACTTGTTCGATACGACGACGGATTTATCCGGCTATGATTTGGACATCTCGCGTTTCGTGCGTGGTGGTGATGAGCGTGATGTTTACGTCGCATGGCGCGAGTTTAAGGAAGGTGAAGGCGAGCCGAACGCGCTTACTTCGCGTCCCGCGCAACGCGAGCTTTGTCCCGTGAGCATCGGCGAACTAAAAGAGTTTTTGAAAAAATCTACTGACAAGCAGCCGCGCATCGCTTGGCGTTGGAATCCGCTGTTGGGCAAGCCACTGACAAAAAAACAGCGCGAAAAGGATGATGCGGCGAGCAGGCCGCACGGCTGGGAGAAGATCGGTGCGGAGCAGTTGCGTCCCGGTTTGACTGTGCTGTTGGATTCGCGCGCGGGAGGATACACGCCCGAACGCGGTTGGGACGGCGAAACGAACAGCCCTGTTCCCGAAGTCCCGCTAGAACAAGTCGAACAACAACCCGCCACAGACATCGGCGACGAGCCTCTTAGCGAAAACCCCGCCAACGCTATCGCTTTGAGCCGTGAAGAAACGACAACGCGCCGCCCGCGCTACTTGCAGACTCTACGGGCGCACTCAACCGAAGCGCGACAGAAGATGAAAGTGATTCTCGACGCGCTAGGTAATCCGCAGCTTGATGAGTTCAGGGAAGATTTACTCGCCGCCGCCCTGCACCACGATTGGGGTAAGGCGCACGAGGTTTTCCAGGACACGATGCAACGCGGCGCGCGAGGTGTTCTTGCCGAAGGTCAACTGCCGAATGAAATGCTCGCCAAAACTTTCAATAAAGGCTTTAAGCACAGCCGTAAGCATTTTCGTCACGAACTCGCCAGCGCCCTTGCTTTGCTCGCAAGTGGTGAAAATGATTTGCGCGTTTATCTCGCCGCCGCGCATCACGGCAAAGTGCGCCTGAGCATTCGCGCCCTGCCGAACGAAGACAGACCGAGCGGCAAACAAAACGAAGATCGCAAATACGCGCGCGGCATTTGGGACGGGGACAAGTTAGAGCCTGTGCGCTTGAGCGACGATGTTGAGAGGGAAGCGGTCACGCTCGACCTTGAGCCGATGCTGCTCGGCAGCGCGGACGGCGAAGCGTCTTGGCTCGAACGCATGATCCGCTTGCGCGATGACGAAAACTTAGGTGTTTTTCGTCTCGCCTACCTCGAATGCCTGATTCGCGCCGCCGACATGCGAGCGAGCGCGTATCCGGTCAACTGCATCACCGAACCAAATTCAACTCAAGATATAGGCACGGAGAACGACGCATGAACCGCATCACGCTTAACGGCTGCACGCCCGACGTGCTGATTCATTATTTGAAAGCTCTCGGCGTCCTGCGCCTCGTCGGAGAACAATTTGACGAGCGCGTGCGCGGGGCCTGGCATGGCAGCGCGTTCATCATCGAAAGCGAAAAGACCGCAGATGAACTCGTTGATTTCTTTCTCAATAAATATCACCCGACGCCAATCGTTGCGCCATGGAATGGCGGCAGCAGTTTTTATCCGAAAGACCGCAGTCAGCGAGAAACAGCAGAGGCGTTGTGTGAGCTTGAAACCGAAAGGCTTGACGTTTATCGCGAAACGATCAAGCGCGCGCGTGAAATCGTCGGCGAATTATCGGAGTCGCCGAAAGATAAAGATGACAAAGCCGCCTTGTTGCGCCGGTGTCGGCGCGAGTTGCCGGATGTGGCTCTCGAATGGCTTGATGCTGCGTTCGTGTTGGGCGATGAGCGCACGAGCTACCCGCCGCTGCTCGGCACGGGCGGCAACGATGGGCGACTCGAATTCACGATCAACTTCATGGCGCGGCTGCTGCTCGTTTTGCCGGAAGCCGCAACTGGAAACAGGCGCAAGCAACAGATCGCGCAGAGTGAAAAGAATTTGCGCTTCGCTTTGTTTGCCGAAGGCGCGCCCGTGTTGGAATCGGTCGCGGTCGGACAGTTTCATCCGGGCGGTGCGGGCGGCGTCAACTTGACGCAGGGCGTGGCAGGCGACGCGCTCGTCAACGCTTGGGACTTTGTGTTGGCGATTGAAGGCGCGTTGTTCTTAGCCAGCGCGACGAGCAGGCAACTATCAGCAGGAGCGCGCACGAGCGCGTCGTTTCCTTTTACAGCACAGAGTTCAACCGTTGGCTACGGCACGGCGACGCTCGGCGAGAGCGTGCGCGCGGAAATGTGGATGCCCTTATGGTCGCGCCTGTCGAGCGCGAAAGAGATTGCACACGTCTTCGGCGAAGGACGCGCACGTTTCGGCGGACAATCGCGGCGCACCATAGAGAGAAGCGGAAATGAGCCGCGTCAAAGCGATTCCATTGAACCGCGACGCGATGCGCGTTCGGGCTTTGATTTCGCGCGTGCAGTTGCAGAACTCGGCGTTGACAGGGGCATAGATGCTTTCGCACGATATGGCTTCATTGAGCGCAACGGACTCGCTTATTTAGCCACGCCGCTTGGACGCTTTGAAGTTCCAAGCGACAAGGAGACGAACACCTACGCCGCACTGATCGCGGAAGTTGATGGCTGGCTCGAACGCCTGCGCCGCGCGACTCGCAGTACAGATAAAACTCCGCCGAGATTCATCCGCGCTCGGCTCAACGTCGAAGAAGCAATCTTCAACTTGTGCGCGAGCAAGGACGATGGGCAGCGCAAAGAACATCTACGCTCGACGCTCATCGCGCTTGGAGCGGCGCAAACCGAACTTGCGCGCAGCCCGAAGTTTCGTGACGAACACATTATCCCGCCGCTTGCATCGCTGACCGTCGCGTGGGCGGACGCTTGTGACGACGGCTCGCCGGAATACCGAATTGCGTGCGCGCTCGCGTCCATCGTTGACCGCGACGGACTTGCGCCGGTGCGCGTGCATCTTGAACCTGTCAACTACTTGAAAGATAGATTCGGGTGGAGCAAGAACGATGTGCGCGTCGTGTGGGGCACAGGACGTTTGGCAGAAAACCTCGCGCTCGTTTTGCGTCGGCGTTGGGTTGACGCGCGCCGAGAAGATTTGTGGAGCGAAGCGCGCAAGAGTGACAACAGTCAAACCGCTTCGATCAGAGTACACGCCGAACGCGCTATGGGCGCGCGACGCTTTGCGCGGCTCGCGGACGTCGCCAAATTCATCAACAGGGAAGTTGACGAACAGAGGATCGAATCTTTATTGCGCGGGCTGATGCTCGTCAACTGGCGCGGCGTGAGAGACGAAAAATCGCGTTACATATCGAGAGACGATCAATTCGATGCCGCAAATGAGATCGTGCCGCTCGCACGTTTGCACTCTGCTTACGCGCTTTTGAAACTTCTGTTCTTGCCCGAGTACATGTTCAAACGCGATTCATTTTCAACAGCCGACGCGTCTTCGGGTCAGGAAAAAGAAATGAATAGTGTCGAAAGATTCTTCAAATGCTTTTCGTCTTCAAATGGTGGCGAGATACGGCATGAGCCGGGTATCGCGCCGCTTTTGCTAACTAACAATCAGACGCAAATCAGTAACGCTCTCAAGCGCGCTGCGCAGCGTCTGAAGATTTCCGGCTTCACGCCGTTCACCGATACGTTTCACCTCGAAGCGCGTCAAGGCTCGCGGCTCGCGGCGGCTTTGCTGATTCCTCTCAAGTTCAATGCCATTGATGCGCTCGGCTCTGCCGCCTTGCGTCCAACTAACAACGATTCAAACACAAACGACAACGGAGAAAACTGAACATGACCGCACAACTCCTAACCATCTTCGACGCGCTGCAAAATGAGCCGCGTCTCTTGCTCGAAGCTGAACTCAAACCCGTGCAGGGCGACCGCTTTCAACCCACAGGCTTTCCCGACCTGGGCGCGGCTCTCTACTTGCGTCCCGACGGCACGGAGATGCTTTTAATCGAATCCGCGCAATCAATGGCGAATCGTCTGGAAAGCGTCTGCTGGGATGATGCGGTGGACAAGATCGCCGCGCCGCTCGCGGGCTTACCGCACGTCGTCGTTAATTTCGATAACGGGCAACAAACAAGCTCGCTGCAAGAGGCGCATCGTCTGAATTCGCCTTATATCGTCAACAGCGACAAAGTTAAAAGCGCGATTACAAGCGAAGTCGGCAACGCTGAAAGCGGCGTGCTGGACATTCGCAAGCTCGCGCACAGCGTTTATAAGCTTGACCCCTGCTCAGTTTTGCACGGCGTCTTTCTCGAAAAAATCGCCGGACGTTTGCGCTTGCAACGCCTACTTTCGAGTTTTATCGAAGCGGAAAATGTGCAGACCGCAACTTCCGGCGGCGTCAAACTAGACCGCAGCAATCCATCGGGTGATGCCAAGCAAGGCTTTGGCAACGTGCCATTCACGCGCACCGAATACACCGCCGCGAAAATCACCGCTTATTTTAATCTCGACCTTGTGACGATGCGCGGCTACGGGCTCGGTGATGCGGCGAATCGTCTGCTGATTGCGCTCGCACTCTACAAAATCACGCAGCTTTTGCGGGGCGGTTTGCGTCTGCGAACAGCGTGCGATTTGGAAGCTGAAAAAGCGATAGTCACACGCCCGAAAAATTTGCGGATTGAAGACCTCGCAGCCCTTCGCGACGAAGTGACAGGAGCCTTGCCCGCGCTCATCGCTGCGTGCGAGTTTGGCGCAGACGCGATCACGCAGGTGCAGGCGACGATTGCTCCGAAGAAAGCGAAAGGCAAGAAGGAAGAAGCGGCGGCGAGCAGTGCAGCTACTACAGATGAAAACGACAATGAGGATAAAGGGGCGTAAGCGAATATGATTGCCATCTCAATCCGCTTCCTCGTCGGGCGTTTCCACGCCACTCCATGGGGGCGGCACGTCAACGAAGGCGCGGTTGAATATCCGCCTTCACCTTGGCGGCTGCTGCGCTCGCTCGTCGCAACCTTTTATCGCACGCGCCCTGCTGAGATTAGCGAAGAGCAGTTAAAGCGCATTCTCGTCGCACTAGCGTCAGCCGCGCCCGCTTTTCACTTGCCGCCTGCCAACGCCGCGCACACGCGGCATTACGATCAGGACAATGGCGGATTAAAATTCTTCGACGCCTTTTTGGCGATTAACTTAGAGAAGGATGAGGCGGCGAGTGAGGCGATTATTTGGCTCTGGAGCGACTTGGAATTGAGCGCGGAGGATTGTCTTGCGTTGGATGTTCTGTTGCGCGCGATGAATACCTTTGGTCGCGCCGAATCATGGTGCGCCGCCGAATTGTTGCCCACGTGGGAGCGGGAAACAAACTGCAAACCGTTAGCGGTAGAGTTTGATTTGAACGATCTGCGCGGCAACGAGCCGGTGCGCGTGCTTGTGCCGCGAGTTGTCACGTGGTCGGACGATGATTTATTACAGGCGTTAAAGATTGAAACTTCCACGATGCGAAAGAAGGATAAGCAGCTTGAGCCTGCGGGCGCGGCATGGGTGACTTACGCGCGTCCCCTTATTTTGCTTAACAACGCGCGTTCCACACCGCGCGTGCTGCCTAAAAGAGAATCGCCCGTGACGCTGGTGCGCTTCGCTCTGGATTCAAAAGTTTTGCCGCGCGCACAGGATACGTTGCCGCTTTGTGAATTGGTCAGGCGCATCTTGATTGGCAAACGCAGCAAAATCTCTGACAGCGATCATTCCGAACTTATCGTTGGAAAAACATCTGACGGCATACGGCTCAAAGGACACAGGCACGCGCACATTTTTGCCACCGATGAAGATAACGATGGCAAACTCGACCATCTCACTATCGCGCTACCGTTTCACGCGGCAGGCTTCAGCGCAGATGATGTTGCCGCGATCACAAGCCTGCGCCGAATCAGATGGGGCACGAATGAAGATGAATTTAGGCTCAATGCGATTCTGATTGGAAAGGGCGAAACAACGCAGTTCATCAAGGGGAGAAACGAACCGAGCAAAAAGCAGGAAAGCGAATCGGGTAAAAGTAATTTCCTGCAATCGGCAAGGCGTTGGCGTTCAGTAACGCCATTCGTTTTGCCACGTTTCGCCACGCGCGGTGGGGGCAAGAAGGCACGTCCACGCGACGAACCTATCGCGCAATTGAAGCGCGAAGCCGCAAGTCGGGGATTGCCGGAGATTGTCGCTTATAAGACATTGGAGCAACGCAAATTTAAGACTCATCGCCGCGCGCCGATTTCCTGGGGTGAGTTTAAGACGCGCCGCTTAAATGGTACGACAGGTTACGGCATGGCAGGGTTTGAAATCGAATTTGCCGAAGAAGTAACTTGCGTTCCGCTCGCGCTCGGCTTCGGGTGTCATTTCGGCTTGGGCTTGTTCGAGCCGGTGCGGGATTTGAGTTAATCGTAGTGCGGCGTGTGGCTAAAAACGCAAGCCGCAAATGCCCCGGCAATTTTGCTCAACGACTTTCCGGTTTTGCTTCGTCACAGACATTGAATCAGTTAGCGTGAAAGGAGCGCTGATGAAATGATGTCGAATGAGACGAACGAAACAAATGGAGGCGTCGAGCAAATTCCGGCACGGATGATTAACGAATACACGTATTGCCCGCGACTTTTCTTCTTGGAATATGTTCAGCAAGAATGGGCGCACAATGCGGACACGCTCGATGGACGATTCGTGCATCGCCGGGTGGACGAGGAGCGTGGGCGCGTGCCGGAACCCAAAAAGGTGGTTGAGATGCCGCGCCTGCATGCTCGTTCGGTGCTGCTTGGCTCGGACGCGCTTGGGGTGACGGCGCGGGTGGACGTGATCGAGGCGGATGATGAGCGCGTAATTCCTGTGGATTACAAGCGGGGCGCGCCGCCCGACGTACCGGAGGGGGCATATGAACCCGAGCGCGTGCAGGTCTGCGTGCAGGGCTTGCTGCTGCGCGAGCACGGTTACGAGTGTGACGAAGGTGCGATCTATTTCGCGGAGACTAATCAGCGTGTCTGCGTTGAGCTGACAGACGAACTCGTGATGCGCACGAAGGAGTTGATAGCGGAAGCGCGCCGCGTCGCCGCCAACCAGACGATTCCTCCGCCGCTCGTGCGGTCGCCGAAGTGCCCCCGCTGCTCGCTCGTCGGCATCTGCTTGCCTGATGAGACGAATCTGCTGCGCGAAGCCACCGCCGAGGGGTTTGCTGACGAAGCTACGGCGGAAAACGAACTGTCCTGTCCGCCGAAAGCGGAGGCAGAGCCGCGCCGCTTGATTCCCGCGCGCGACGATGCGCTTGCAGTCTATGTGCAAGGGCAGGGTTACAGCGTGGGTCTGCGCGGCGAAGTTCTGGAGATACGCGAGAAGGGCAAGGCCGTAAGCGATGCGCGATTGCTTGAGACCAATCAGCTCTGTTTATTCGGCAACGTACAGCTTTCCGCCCAAGCCCTGCACGAACTCGCCGGGCGCGGCATACCTGTCATACACATGTCTTACGGCGGTTGGCTGACTGCCGTGACGACCCCTCCGCCGCACAAAAACATAGAGCTGCGCCGCCGTCAATTCAAAGCCGCAGACGATAAAGAATTTTGTCTTCAACTTGCACGCGCTTTCGTTTCCGGTAAGATCCGCAACGCGCGAACGCTCTTGCGCCGTAATGCACGCGAATTGCCGCGCGAGGCCTTAGTGCGACTCGCCTATGCGCGCCGCGATGCAGAGCGCGCGATGGCACTCGAACAACTCCTGGGCATCGAAGGCGCGGCTGCGCGCGATTACTTCGCGAGTTTCTCGTTGATGTTCAAAACAAACGGCGGGCGCAAACTTGATACCGAACCGCTCGAAGAAGAATCATCTACCGCAGAGGACGACGTAGAGTCAGCCGTTCCGCCGCAGGATAAACCAACATGGACGCGCTTTGATTTCACGAAGCGAAATCGCCGCCCGCCGCGCGATCCCGTCAACGCCCTGCTCTCGTTTGTCTATGCGATGCTCCTGAAAGATTTGGTAGCGACGCTCGTCGGCGTCGGGCTAGACCCGTACTTGGGCTTTTATCATCAACCGCGCTACGGGCGGCCAGCGCTCGCCCTCGATCTGATGGAGGAATTTCGCCCACTCGTTGCTGACTCAGTCGTCATCAATTTAATCAATAACGGCGAAGTCCGCCTGACGGATTTTATCACCCGCGCCGGAGCCTGCGCGCTCACTCCTCACGGGAGAAAGCAGGTGCTCGAAGGTTACGAAAGACGCTTGGACACACTCGTTACACACCCGCATTTCGGCTATGCGATCAGCTACCGCCGTATCTTCGAAGTGCAAGCCAGATTACTCGCGCGACATCTCACCGGCGAAATAAACTTCTACCCGGCCTTCTGTACGCGCTAATCACATCAAGGCTGAAAAGCGGGAAGGAGCTTAAGCCATGCGCCTAACTTATCTGGTTGCTTATGACATCAGTGATCCAAAACGTCTGCGCCGTGTACATCGCACAATGCGCGGATACGGCGACGCCTTGCAACTCTCAGTCTTCCATTGTCAACTCTCCGCCGCCGAGCGCATCTTGATGATCGAAGCCCTCACCAAGGTCATTAACTTGCGCGAAGACCAAATCATCATCGTCAATCTGGGTCCCGCCGAACAACGTGGAGCCAACAGCATCCAAACACTCGGTCGCACAGTTGACAACTCCTCTATGCGTTGTGCGATTATCGTTTAGTTTGCTATTAATCGCTTCGCGCAAGCTAAATCGAGCACTGACCTGATGCTCCTAAGTGCGGCTTCCGCTCGCAGCACCTAAGGGGCTGTATATTAAATGTTTACCTCAATCCGACGAGCCGCCCTCATGTCAATTCAATATCCAAATCGGCACTGCTCGAATACAATAGGGAAGGTTGATAGTGCTGTACTATTTACAGCCGAGCAGTTTCCACATTCATATGAATGTGGCTCAATTGAAGCTCCTTGTCGAGTTCCGGCGTGTGATTGGGTTCCGCGTGTTTCCACATTCATATGAATGTGGCTCAATTGAAGCAATTGATGGGCGTGGTCGGGGCCGACATCACCGGCTCCGGTTTCCACATTCATATGAATGTGGCTCAATTGAAGCGACTGCCCCGTGGTCTCGAAGCCGAAGAGCGGCAAGCCGTTTCCACATTCATATGAATGTGGCTCAATTGAAGCATCCCTCCGCAAGCCCCCGCCGTAGAGGAGGGCGAGGTTTCCACATTCATATGAATGTGGCTCAATTGAAGCCGAGGCCAGCTATCCGTTTACGTCGCACGTCCAGGCGGTTTCCACATTCATATGAATGTGGCTCAATTGAAGCGTAGAACGCCATTTGAATATCCGTCTGCATTCTGCGGAGTTTCCACATTCATATGAATGTGGCTCAATTGAAGCCGCCTCTGTGATCGCTTCCGTCTCAGCACGTCGCCGAATCGTTTCCACATTCATATGAATGTGGCTCAATTGAAGCTCCTATACGACGACGGAAACGCGCCGTTTCCTCTTCGTTTCCACATTCATATGAATGTGGCTCAATTGAAGCGGCCTTCGCTTTTTTCTTCCCCGCGCGTGCGGCCTTGCTCGTTTCCACATTCATATGAATGTGGCTCAATTGAAGCACTACTCGTCACGCATCCTTACTGGTTTGACTTGTGTGTTTCCACATTCATATGAATGTGGCTCAATTGAAGCGAGCCGTCGCCCCTCTCGGCCGACGAGATCGAGGAGCGTTTCCACATTCATATGAATGTGGCTCAATTGAAGCAAGGGTCAGTTGAATTGCGTGCGAGCCGCCCGAAGTATGTTTCCACATTCATATGAATGTGGCTCAATTGAAGCTATTTGTCGCCAGCCCTTGTGCTACCCCGGCCCGCAGGGTTTCCACATTCATATGAATGTGGCTCAATTGAAGCCACATTAGCTTTAGTAATGTAGTCGTCATAGACGCCCAGTTTCCACATTCATATGAATGTGGCTCAATTGAAGCCCTCTTGCTCCTGCTCTGTCTGAATGTCGCGTTACGGTTTCCACATTCATATGAATGTGGCTCAATTGAAGCTCAAAAGCAGTCAGGCAGTTGTCGCGCGTAACGTAGCGTTTCCACATTCATATGAATGTGGCTCAATTGAAGCTGATGTCGCCCAATTCGTTGTATAGCCGAGCGGGGCGTTTCCACATTCATATGAATGTGGCTCAATTGAAGCCTCAAGACTTTCTGACGGATGAGCAGATCGCAGGTGAGGTTTCCACATTCATATGAATGTGGCTCAATTGAAGCCCGGTATTGTGGTCTGCCGTAGCGACGCTGCCATTCTTGTTTCCACATTCATATGAATGTGGCTCAATTGAAGCGAAGCAGCCGACGACGGCGATGCCCATGCCCTTGTGGTTTCCACATTCATATGAATGTGGCTCAATTGAAGCTACAATGACTTGATCATTGAAGACGTGCCCGCGAATTCGTTTCCACATTCATATGAATGTGGCTCAATTGAAGCTCGTTAAAGGAGACTTGGCCTTGCTCCTGCGCGAAGTCGTTTCCACATTCATATGAATGTGGCTCAATTGAAGCTTGTCCAGACCTCTCAATACGGCATCCCAATCCCGAAGTTTCCACATTCATATGAATGTGGCTCAATTGAAGCTCCACCTCGCCCAGAGAGACGACGGTGTCGAGAGCCGGTTTCCACATTCATATGAATGTGGCTCAATTGAAGCTTCGAGACGGAGAATCATACCGCCGGAGAGCGCATCGTTTCCACATTCATATGAATGTGGCTCAATTGAAGCTCGTCAACGATGGCTTCGAGTTCTTTAAGGATTTCTTCGTTTCCACATTCATATGAATGTGGCTCAATTGAAGCTGGTAGCTCGAAGCCCGTATAAGGCTCTGTACCCGCCGGGTTTCCACATTCATATGAATGTGGCTCAATTGAAGCACGATCCTGCCGCCTGCGACGAGCGCCCCGCCCATCTGTTTCCACATTCATATGAATGTGGCTCAATTGAAGCGCCGGCGGTCAGACCGTGCGCCTCGTGATAGACAACGGTTTCCACATTCATATGAATGTGGCTCAATTGAAGCGGCTTTTGTTTCCTGTGCTTTAGCTTTTCGGACTTCGGTTTCCACATTCATATGAATGTGGCTCAATTGAAGCTATCGCAGGAAAGGTGAAGGCTGATGAGTACAGAAACGGTTTCCACATTCATATGAATGTGGCTCAATTGAAGCTTTGACGGGGCTGTCCCCCTGTAACTAACGGAGAAGCGTTTCCACATTCATATGAATGTGGCTCAATTGAAGCAATGACCTGGTCGAAGCCATCAAGGAAGAGGGACTCGTTTCCACATTCATATGAATGTGGCTCAATTGAAGCGGTGCCGAGCGGCGAGAAGCCCTCGCGGTTGAGCCAGTGTTTCCACATTCATATGAATGTGGCTCAATTGAAGCCACCGGGTGAAGGCTTCACCACCTCCGGGGCTGCTATGTTTCCACATTCATATGAATGTGGCTCAATTGAAGCTTATCAGGGCGGACAACGACGCCGAGCCCGTCATAGGTTTCCACATTCATATGAATGTGGCTCAATTGAAGCTAGGACGATCTCGTCCCGGACGGGGTAGAAGGCTTTCGGGTTTCCACATTCATATGAATGTGGCTCAATTGAAGCATAAATCCCGGCTGCTGCCTGAGAACGCGGCCGGGGCTGTTTCCACATTCATATGAATGTGGCTCAATTGAAGCAGGAAGCGCAGCCGTCCACAGACGGCTTGACGACCAAGCGTTTCCACATTCATATGAATGTGGCTCAATTGAAGGCGTGCTCAGGGCCGAGGCGAAAGACGCCGGCAACTCCTTGTTTCCACATTCATATGAATGTGGCTCAATTGAAGCAGGAGAATCGCCATGAGGCCGATAGACTGGATAATGGTTTCCACATTCATATGAATGTGGCTCAATTGAAGCAAGAATGATGTTGGCCGTTCGGAGAATTCCTTAGATTAGCCTAGAGCATTTGATATCGCTTAACTATTTCCAATGTGGGCGCGAATGTGGGCGTAAACTGAAACGGGCGACCTGTGGTCGCCCGTAACTTGTTGATTTAATTGATGAGCCGAGCAGGACTCGAACCTGCGACCCACTGGTTAAAAGTGCCTACCCCGTCACTCCTCTCTTTCAAAGCCCCGATTTTCATTGACTGAAATTCGTGGCTCCCCCGCCTTCTTATCTACCAAAAGATAGATAAGGGGGAAATTGTGGGGGAAGAAAAGAGAGAGAGAAGAGATGGCAAAAATTCGCAGAGGTAAGGAAGTCGAGAAAGACGGCCGCTGGTACGGGCGCGTGCGCTACACCCTGCCGAACGGCAAACGTAAAGACATCTGGATGCCCGCCCGCAACAAGTCTCACGCCGCACAGCTCGTCCGGGACAAGCTCGACGAGTTGAAGGTCACTGGCGAGACAGATATCAACACTGATCGCGTCACCTTCGAGCAACTCGCCGATAAGTACAAAAAGAGCAAAATCTTTCCCGCCAAGATCGTTGCGGGGCGCAAGGTCGCCGGCCTCAAGTCTTACGCGACGACGCTCAGGGGCTTGGAGACGCTGAAAGAGCATTTCGGCAGACAAAGAATCAAGACCATCACGCACTCGGACATCGCGGCCTTCAAGCTCGTGCGACTCGACACGCCGACCAGGAGCGACGGGCAGCGCCAGGTCAGCAGCGTCAACAGGGAATTGGAGCTACTGAGGGCGATGCTTCGCTTCGCCGTCCGCGAGGGCTGGCTCGTGCGCACGCCCTTCGCGATGGGCGACCCGCTGATTGACAAGTCCAGCGAGACGAGGCGCGAGCGCGTGCTGACTCACGAGGAAGAGAAGCGGCTGCTACAGGCTTGCGAGAAGGTCTCGAAAGACAACCGGCAGCGGTGGCTTCACCTGCGCCCAATCCTCGTCGCAGCCCTCGACACCGGCGCGCGCCGGGGCGAACTGTTCAAGCTGCAATGGAAGCACGTTGACCTGCGGGCGCGCGTCATCACCATCGTCGCGGAGAACTGCAAGACCGCCCGCGAGCGCAAGGTCGGCATCACGCCCCGCCTGCGTGACGAACTGGCGAAGCTCTGGCAGGAGTCAGAGAAAGATGCCGAAGCGCTGGTCTTCGGCGTCTGCAACACGATCAAGAGCGCATGGCGCAGAATCAGGAAGGAGGCCAGGCTCGAAGATTTTCGCTGGCACGACAACAGGCACACCGGCGTCACTCGCATGGTCGCCACGCGCCAGCCCGCCCCGTTCATCCAGAAGGTCAGCGGCCACACGCAAGCGGTGACGTTTCAAAGGTACGTTAACCCGGGCGTGGAAGCAGTCACAGAAATCGCCGACGCTCTGGCCGAGTTCAACGCGCAGGCCGCGGCGAAAGTCGAAGGGCAGGCGGCCATCTTGTCTGAGGCCGTGAATTGAGAAGGGGACACAGGGGGGGCTACAGAGCGGCGTGGGCGCGCGGAAAGGCGTCTCACGCCGCTTTTCACCTGTGAGGGGTAGGCCAGCCGTCAGGGGGCGCACGGTGGCCGTCAGACCCGCTCAAATTAACGGGGCGAAAAGTATCCCGAAAAGTAAAACCTGGACCGGCAGGGCAGGGAAAACTGAGGACGGGGCGGGGAATCACTTGCCCCAATCAATCCCGCCGTCACGCTCTATCTTGCGCGACTTCTCCCGTTGAGCTTGAACCTGCGCGTTACGCTTGGCGACGTGCTTGCTCACGCTGGCGCGCACGGCCTCCGTCTCTTCGCCCGACGACCTCAGCGCCACCGGGCTGTTCTTAGCGTTCCGGCGCTCGACGTAATCTTTGGTCAGCTCGTGCGGGTTCCCCAGGCCGGACTCGTCGCCGCTGAAAACATTGTCGCCGACCGCCCGGCACTTCGCCCCGCCCTCGGCAGCCAAGTTATGAATCGCTTGAATCCTGCTCGATTCGTGCTTGCTGACGAAACCAGTCTCGCTCATCTTTCCCGGAGGCGTGCAGATCGCCCCGTTGCGCGCGGCGACATCGTGAAGCTCTTGCAGCGCGCTTCGCCCTTCCGGCGAATCGTGCCTGTTTTGAAAATTAGTGCTCATCGCTTTCTCCTTCAACTTCCTTCTGGCTAATTCGCAGACCGAATCTAGTTCGGCCTCGCTCGTAACAACAGCGAGCAGGGTGTTGCTCTGCGCCGGCGGGACCAGCCCCTCATCCTGAGTTTGCTCGGCGAGAATGACCAGGGCGTCACCCGCCCACGCTTTAGGCACTCGCAGCTTTTTAGAGAGGGCGATCTCGATGATTCGCCTCTTGGTCGCCTCCGGGTCAGCGCCCCCTGAGAAAGAGCCGAGCCGCCGAGCCGCCCGCTCCACGTCCGCAGCGTCGAGGATTGGTAAAAGGCGCGCAGGCAAAATCGCGAAGTCGCTGTCGGGCAGCGCGTCCCGCTGCTCTTTAGACAAGGTGCTCATCTTCGGCCTCCTCAGCCTGTCGCTGTAGCTCGAAATCAATATCTGTGAGCCGCGCCTCTAGCACCGCCTTGGTGGCCGCAATCTCGCACCGTGCGGCGTGGTGCGTTTCGAGCGTCCTTTGGTCTTCTGCCAGGGTTTCATTTATCCGGTCGAGCATGAACGTCGCCGATTCGAGCTGGCGCGTCAGCTCGTCGTGCTCGTTTAACAGAGCTTGGAGAGATTGGCTCATGCCCCACCTCCGAAGACTTTCGCCCCGCCGAGACCGTACATCTGCGGCCTCTCGCTCGAGCCCTGGCCGGAGGCGTGCGCGACGAGGTGATCAATCTCTGCTCGAAGCTCTGCTATCGTCTCACGGCCATTTTCGAGCGAGGCTTCGAGCCCCATCGCGGCGATCATCAGGCGACCCCGCTCTATGAGCAGTTCGTTTGCTCGGTCCTGGGCGGCCTGGGCGGAGGCCGTCACGCGCACCAGTTCGGCGTCGCGCTCGCGGAGTTCAGCCTCGCGCTCGGCGTGTCTAACCTCCTCTTCCTTGAGCCGCAGCCGAAGGGCGCGCACGCGCGCGGCGAATAATTCACTCTCGATTTCGACGCCGCGCCGCCTGAGAACTTGAAGCTCGGTTGCGTCTGCCGCGCCGGCCGCGGCTGCCAACCGCGCTGGTATCGAGTCGCGCTCGCCTTCGAGCCGTCGTAAGTCCTTCTCGGCCTCTTCAAGCGTGAGCGGCGTGGCCGCCTCGTCAACGATTAGCATCTGCATTTTTTGACCTCCTCTTAGTTCCCAATCAACAGCCCCTGAAAACGCCATAGAATTTTTCGGGAGTGTGAAACGCGAAAAGAGTCTTGCCCTCGCGCGTTTGAAAAGTAAACAAGTTTGGAAAGGTCCGGGCTCATCTCGTGATCTCGAAATCAGGCGGCAGCACCTCGGCCTCGACCGCGCCACTTTCGCCCGTGTTATCTTGCTTCTCTGCGACCTCCACGGCTGCCGGCGACCCTGGCGGCAAGACACGTTGAAAGCGCGCCTGCCCCGTGTGGTCGCCCGACTGACCGACGCCGGCGGGCAGTGGCACCGCCACGTTCACCGCGATGTCGTCGAGGCGTCGCAGCAACTCAGCGCGCACGTCCGAGTAGGGGCGTTCACCCGTCGGGTCTGTCGGCGCGATCTTCGTTGGCTGATTCAGCCCGAGCAATTTCGCCCTGGCGGCCAGCGCCCGCTCGATGATTTCAAGATGTCGAGGATCACCGCCGCCGCGCGTTTCCTCTCGGTGGGTCTGCTCGAAGCTCAAAACGTCCTCGGGCTTAACATTCAACCGCGCGCCGCGCTCCGGCTTTTTGGTCGCGCCCTTCGAGCGCGTCGTTCGCTTCGTCACGGGGGCGAGCGATTGCCCCCACGCCCGCCACGCTTCCTTAATGAGCAGCTCCAACCCTTGAAGCTGGCGGGCAGTCCACTCGTCGCGGGTCTGAATTCTGTGGCGCTCCCACTCGATTTTGAGGGCGGCGAGGTCTCGCCTGATAGTTGAAGGCGACAGCCCAAGCTGTTGGCCGATCTGACGAACCGGCTCGCCTTTAAGGATCAACTCAGCGATGCGCGTCCGGTGAATCTCGCGCTGGAGTGGTGCTCTGTGTGGCTTTTTCATGCCCTTCTGGCTCATCTTCTTCGGTGTACCTTCCGCCCGCTGAATGACTTAGCGAGTACGGTGAAAACTCCTAAGAATCACTCCATACGCGCCACTTCGACGCCCCGATTTCCTGCTCAACAGACCATCTCGGATTTGATTGAAGAAGCCTCTTCAAGCTCTGCGAACTCTCGCGCTTCTTCAAGCAATGCTTGTGTGGTGACTAACCGCGCACGTGTCGCGTAAGCTCGACAGAGAAATTCGATTTCATGCGCGACGCTGGCGAAATCACCGTGGGCAATGGCATCCCAGGCGATACTCAGTGACTCAGCTTCAACATCACCCAACTCCTGTAGAGCCGCGAGGAAGTCTGTCATCCCTTTTGATTTTTCATCCCCCATCTTTCTGTTACTCAGCTCCCAATGCTTTTTATGAGCGAGAGTATGAGGAGGCGACGCTCATGAGCGGACGCCGCCCCCTTATCGCGCAGAGCCGGACGGAGCAAGCCCCTCTGCGCGTCGTCCGACGGTACACCGCCGGATTTCAAAAAACACCGGCGAGGCGCAGGGCTTTCATGCAGCCTCGCCGAAGACCTTAGCCGCGGTCCCGTTGATGTAGCTCTTCACGCCTTTCTCACGTCGTTCGTAAGCCTTCGAGTCTGGTATCTGTTCCAGTGCGGCCACGGCGTCTGCCCTGGTAAAGCCGCGTTCCCGACAGATCGCCAGAAACGCCATGTCGGCCTCCGACCGGCTGGGCTTTCGCCGCAGCTCTACTTCGTAGCTCGGCAGCACACGCCTTGCCGGCCTTGTCGCTGTCTCCCGCTTCTGCCTCGGTTTGGGCAGGTCCGCCAGCAAACCAAGCCTTGTTAATTCTTCGGGAGTCACCACGCGCCCCGGTTGAACGGCGAGCAGACGCACGACCGGGAAACTGCCATCTGGCCTTCGGCGAGAAGGTTTGTAATTGAGACTTTGCGGCCACCTCAGCCCGCCGGCTGACCCGCGGTTTGCGCCGAGTTGCTTGAGCCTTGCGAAGAGACGTTCGATCACTTCTTCGCACTCACAGCTCGTTATGTTTTCGGCCAGCGCGAGCCAGCTCTGCGCGCCCTCGTCGCTGGTTTGGATTTGCATGAAGGAAACAGGCGAGAGAAGTTTTAGGACTTCGGGACTCGCTTCATCAACCTGGATGAAGCGCCGGCCGTTGAGCTTCAGATCGAGGATTAGGGAGCGGCGTTCCCGAATGCTTCGGGCGAGGTATTGGTCGAGGTGAATACGGGCGCTGATGTCATCTACCGTTTCGACCTCCCGAACGATGCGCGCGCCGTCGTCCTTGAAAAACACTCGGAAGAGGCACGCGCCTACCGAGGCGCAGGCGTCAAGGGCACGTCTGCCGTCCTGCCCGTCTCCCCGTAAATCAGTGATTTGCTTCGGCGATTCCTTGTGGACAACTTGTCTACAAGGCGGCTGTCCAGAGGGAGTTTGATCGAGGAACACAGGGGGGGATTTTTCTCTGCCCCCTGTGTTCCTGTCCAGAGACTTTACCTCTTCGTTACTGGACAAGGCGTCAAGCCCCTGCCGAACACTCTCAACGAGTTCGGCGTCCAACTGGAAGGAAGACCCGCCGCCCTTCATCAAGTTGTTCAGCTTGATAGCCCCAATGAGTTTGGCTGCTTCGCGTAGAAGGGTTGAAGCGGTTCGCAGCTTTTTGCGGACAAGGGTCACGGCATCCGGCTCACGTTTACGCCCGCGCCTCTTCCTCGCCTGCATATTGGGGGCGGCGGTATGCTTGTTAATTGCGGCCTGCTTGATCGCGATGCCTGGGTTCGCAAACCATTGGGCTGAGCCTCGCGCCTCCACAGTCGTTTCGACCGCGAGCTTGTGCAGGTGGACCCTATATTGGTGCGCGTGCCGCTGACCGGCGCTGTCTGTGAAATGGTCCTGGACTTCGAGCCAAGTTACGCCTTTCGCTGCTTGCCAAGCGAAAAATTCTTCCCGGTGGCGGCTGACGGTCCTGGTTGATCGGCTCATTCTTTCGGCAATAAGCTCGTCGGTCGCTGAGAACCAGCCCGTGCGCGACCCGGCGAGGCCGATGAGGCTGTCAACAAAGCTCCTCAGCTCGGGCGGGAAGTCATCAGTAGCGAGCAGAAAATTTGCGGCGTCCGTGGCGTGGGCAAAATCGGCGGTGTCACAGGTTGGAGGGCTCGCCGGCGGCTCGACCAGGCAAGCATGACGCGCCAGGGCTTGACGTGCGGCGGCCTTTTGAAGTAAATCACTCATCGGGCGGATACCTTCCTGAAAACGGGTTATTCGCTTGGGGGAGCCGCCCTAGTCGCCAAACTTGATGCGGCTCTCCCGGTGTTTTCTCTTCCACCCGCATCTTCCCGCACAAAACAACAGCTTGTCAAGCTCCGTTTAGAGGGGTAAGTCTATTGCTTTCAAGGATTTAATATCTATCTGGAGATAGATATTAAGAGCCTGCCTTGTCGGTTTTTAGGGATTATCTATCTTTGAATAGATATTAGTTAAGGCGGGAAACTAGCGGACGATGCCGACGAAAACGCCTTTATGCTTTGTGAAGTCCCCGCAGAATTTGTCGTCGTCCACTATGGCGTGATTCGGGTCGTATACGATGAACAAGATAGAAGCCCCCTGGGTTTTGTAAACCGTCACCCGGCTCGTCATTTCCGTAACGATCCCGTTAAGCCTTCTCCGGTCTTTTATGTACTTAAACTCGAGGAAGAGCGGCACGCCTTCAGTGGGCACGTCGGCGAAGTCCGGTTTGGTGGTCACGACGCTGAAAGGGATTTGTGGTGATTCGCGCTGTAATGTTACTTGCGCCGCCTGAAACACAGCTTCGCCGACATCCTGCACATTCCGCTCGTCCTTAGCTTTATTAGTTTGGAAGGCCGCCGGGAGACTCTTTTGTAGTAAGTCCTTCAGACTGTCGGCATACCTAGCCCGAAGATCGGAAGCGTATTGGCCGTTGGCTACCATGCGAAGCAGGCATTCCGGCGGTAAGGAAGCGCGCCGAATCTCTTTAGCGTAATCTTTTATCTTGGCCTCAAGAACAGAATTGACCGAACTTTGATGCCTCTGAAAAAGCTCCCACAACGCCTCTCCGGCCTGGTCCACATCTCCCTCTTGAGGCAGGCAATCAACCAGCTCAGGATAGGTTTTGAAGAAATGATCCGCGTCGAAAATATCCTCTAGGCTGCCAGCGAACCTGACATAGTTCTCCGCGTGGGTCCGGTCTATGCCCTCTTTAAGTGGATCGGTGAAGATGTCTACTTCGTATCTGCTCGGAAGGTCGTGTGTAGTCAGGCCGGCGGCTTCACTCGCGAAGCGCCTGTCTATGCATTGGGTACAGACCCCGCAATGGGGCTTTAGTTTTGATTTACCTTCGACGTGGGCGCACGATACCGTTTCTTGCAGTAGCTCTGGGAAGCCGCTGTCAGCTATCACCTCCAGCGTCTCCCTCTTCGTATAGAGCAAAAGGTCGTTGCTGATAGAAAGTTTATCCCGGTCCGTTACGGAGCGAAGTAAGTTCTGCGCCAGGGCGGCATAACGAGGATGGGTCGAGCGAGAAAGGAAGCTCCCATAGTTTGAGCCAGATTGCGGCAGGTTGATGCTCACTATTCCGTTGTCGCAGACCCTCACGTCGTCAAGGCGAAGAATTGCCGCGGTGATCACGCTGAGCGCGGTGTAGAGGAAAGAACGGCTGCGCTGACTGAAATCGGCGGGGCGTTTACCGCCCTTTCGGTGAGCCCACATACTGACATGGGGAAACGCCCAACTCGGGAAGCGCGATTCCAGACACTTCACTAAATTCTTCTGGCGGCTGTCTATCGGGGGTGTCGGCCGGTGGCTCACCAATATCGGGTGGCGGCCTTCCTTCATAGCCAACAGAACGGCCGCTAGGGAATCAGAGCCGCCTGAAAAGGAGATAACTTCATCAACTTGGGGCAGAGGGTGGATAGGTTCCTTGAAGTCGAATATCCCCTGCTTTACTTTGCGGTTTGTGCGCTGGACGAAATCGAATGAGAACTCATCGCCCGTGAGGAAGCTTAGGGTGTCACTTAATGCCGTCTTAACAGACTCGTCCTGCCAATAATCGAGTTCCCAAACGGGCAAAACCATTCTGAATGATCTTACCCAGTTACTTGCGAATACGTCTTTTTCGGTCCCGCGGGAGACGCGTATGTCGGCCGAGTAAACGAAGGTTGCGAGGCGTAATAGATCGTCTAAGCGATCTGGCAGCTCTTGTAGGAGTTTGGTGCGAAATACGTCGCCGCGAAGCGTTACGTTGGCGTTCGGTCCTTCGGTCGTGAGTTCCAGGGGAGTTGTGCTCGGCGGGGCTTTTGTGGGAGGCCGCGCGCCATCAACGAGCACGAGCACCTCGGTCATTTTTTACCCTCCCGAATTTCCATCTGGATTTTTTCGAGAGCGTAAGACGTGAACCCGCGTGCCAAGTCTTCGGAAATATTATTGTTGGTTTCAAAATTATTCTTCGAGTACCACCCGCCGGCAAATTCCTCAACGATCCTCGATGATTCCAGGCAATAACGATCTAAGGCGTGGTGGAATTCGATAACCTGGTGAGGCGAGCTGACAGACTTGCCTGGACCAACGTAATTAGAGATTTCTTTGTCTGTGATGTAGCGTAGCGACCGGCTGATAAAGTTTGAGTAAAACTCTTTGGCGACTTTGCCGAAATTCTTTTTCGTTGATATCGCCCTGCACGCAGCCTGAACGTCTTTGAAGTCTGACCCGAATAGCGTGTTGGACTTCTCTATGATGTTGCCGGAGAGGACCTCCCGCAGACTCAAAGCAGCCATCTGTACAAAGACGGAGGTTTGCCCGCGGTCCCGCAACCCTTCTTCGACAGCCCGTGACACCTGCTGCACGAAGCTCAGTCCCGAGGTCACCCTGTCTGCTTTTATGCCTATCTCATTCAGCTCGCCGGCGAAATTCTGACTCCTGGACGCGGAAGCGATGCGCACGAGTACCCAGAAGCAATAGTTGATTGCCTCATCCCTCGCCAGTTGTGAGAACTGCTGGCGGGCGGCTATCGCGGTCGCCTTGGCGATTTCAGGCGCATCAATCCTGTCGCTTCCTAGGGCATCAAAAACACCTGCAAACTGTCGAGTTTTAGGTAGGCGGCCAATCCGAATGTGCCCCATAAGCTGCTTCCTCGGTTAAGTCTCACAGAGCGAGAAGTGGTTGGCTCGAATGTCGTTGAAAACCAGAAGTCCCGGGAGTAGCCATGTGAGGCTCGCCTTCTATCTTGAGGTAAATAAACCGGCTGAACAGGGGGGACTTTAATTAAGATTTGCTAATTGGTCAATACAATTATTCCTCCGCCTCGTATGATAGCAGCTTGCCCGGCTGGCATTTGAGTGAGCGGCAGAGGCGGTCCAACGTCTCTTTGCTGATCTTCTCCCACTCCCCGCGCCAAAGCCTCTGCGTTACGTCGGGCGACAGACCCGTCGCCACCTGCAACCCGTAGGCATTCTTGATGCCTCTCTTCTCCGCGATTTCTCTGACGTGAATGTTCACCATAGGGGGCATCATAAGACCGAAATTATTATAGGTCAAGCTATAATTTGAGATTGCCAGCGATTATAGGTTAGGCTATAATCCTCTTGTCAGTCGGGGACGCCGACAAAACTCAAAGAAAGGCAAGAGAGATGCTCAACATAGACGCGAACAGGATGGCCGAGGTGGTCCGGGCGGCCTTCGACAAGGCTCAGGGCTCGCGCCGCTGGCAGGCGGCCATCGTCAAGGCCAAGCAGCAGATTGAAGAGAACCCCTACATGCACTTCGACGGCCAAGAGCTTTTGGTGCTCTCGCCGTCGGGCGAAATCTACTCCAGCAACGGCGTCTGCCAGTGCCGCGCATACGCGAGCGGCCAGCCCTGCTGGCACCGTGCGGCCGCACGGCTGGTCAGGCGCTACAACGAGGCGCAGTAGCGAGACGGGCTTACCTGAGCGGTCACTCCGGTAAGCCCTCCACACCAACCCTTCCCGCGAAGAAAGGAGTTAAGATGCAGGCGAATCTTACCACAGGGGCGCAGGCCGCGAGAGAGAGCCCGACGGCTCGCGCACGCCGCGAGGTGCTCTACGCCCGTCGCCTCGCGGACGCCGGCGTCCTAAGCGCCGAGACGCTTGACTCGATCAGCCGCGCGCTCACCGCCGCCCTCGGCGACCTTGATGAATTGACCGAAAGGGAAGAAGCCTCGGCCGAGGCGGCATGAAATGAAAGGGGCGACGTGCCGATACCATCTCACGCCGCCCCTTTCTGTCGTGCAGGGGACCGGGGCGCGTGCCCCGGCTCATCTTGATTATACTTCCGCAGTAGTCAGCCCCGGCAAGATGATATTGAACGCGCTCGCACGTCCGGGGCGGTCCGACTGCGGTTGGCCGATAGCTCAGTTGGTAGAGCAACTGGCTTTTATGAAGTGGGGAGCGGCGAAAGGGGGAAGTGACGGGGGAAATGTTTAGGGGCGGCCATCAAGGCCGCCCCTAAACCGCTGAAATTAAAGATGAGCCGAGCAGGACTCGAACCTGCGACCCACTGGTTAAAAGCCAGTTGCTCTACCGACTGAGCTATCGGCCCACATGCGGGATGGGAGGCATTTTACATACGCGCTGAAGGAGTAGCAAGTGTCATCGTAGAGCTATCCCTCAAGCCATTTCGAGAGCTGGGAATCCTGGCACAGTATTGTTTGGGCGCGCTCGGGGCCGGTGGAGATGAGGCCGATCTCGACGCCGATGGAGTCGGAGAGGAAGTCGACGTAGTCGCGGGCGGCCGGGGGGAGCTGGATCGATTTCCGTGATGCCTTCGGTCGAGGTCTTCCAGCCGGGGAGCGTGGCGTAGACGGGTTCGACGCGGCGCAGGTCCTGGGAGACGGCGGGGAAGGAGTCCAGGTCGCGGCCGTCCAGGCGGTAGCCGGTGCAGACTTTGATCTCGTCGAGCGCGTCGAGCACGTCGAGCTTGGTCAGGGCGACGGAGGAGAAGCCGTTGATCTCGGCGGCGTAGCGCGTGGCGAAGGCGTCGAACCAGCCGCAGCGGCGCGGGCCGCTTGGTGACCGCGCCGTACTCGCGGCCGCGCTCGCGTATCAATTGGCCCAGTTCCTCCTCGCCCTCAAGCATCTCCGTCGGGAACGGCCCTTCGCCGACGCGCGTCGTGTAGGTGCGGACGATGCCGAGCACGCCCGTGATGCGCTGCGGGGCGAGCCCCAAGCCGGTCGCCGCGCCGCCCGCGGTCGTGTTCGACGAGGTGACGAAAGGGTACGTGCCGTGGTCAACGTCGAGGAGCGTGGCCTGCGCGCCTTCGATCAAGACAGTGCGGTTCTCGCGCGCGGCGCGGTGCATGAAGTGAGGTCGTGTCCGCGATGAAGGGGGCGAGGCGCTCGGCGAGGCGCGAAGTCTCGTCGAAGATTTCGTCGGGGTCGAGGGCCGTGCCGCCGTAGGCGACGATGATGCGGTTGGCGTCTTCGAGGTTGCGCTCGATGCGCGAGCGCAGGACTTCGGGGACGAGCGCGTCCGCGACGCGTATGCCGCGGCGTCCGGCCTTGTCCTCGTAGGCGGGGCCGATGCCGCGCAGAGTCGTCCCGACCTTCTCGTTGCCGAGGCGCTCCTCGCTCGTGTGGTCGAGCGCGCGGTGGTAGGGGAGTATCAGGTGCGCGCGCGAGCTGACGCGGACGCGCTCGGGCGAGACATCAACGCCCTGCTCGGCGAGCTGGTCGGCCTCCTCGAAGAAAGCCTTCGGGTCAATCACCATCCCGTTGCCGAGGACGCAGATCTTTGCCCGGATGGACGATGCCGGACGGCAGCAGGCGCAGGACGAACGAGCGGTCCCCGACGTAGACGGAGTGCCCGGCGTTGTGCCCGCCCTGGTAACGCGCCACGATCTCGAAGCGCTCGGCCAGAAGGTCAACGATCTTGCCTTTGCCCTCGTCACCCCACTGCGCGCCGACGACTACGATAATCATAATTCAGTGGTCAGTGGTCAGTGGCCGGTGGTCAGTAGGAAATCAGTTTTTAACTGACCACCGACCACGGGCCACTGACCGCTGCTTTTTCAACTCGCTTTCTCTAGTTTGACGGGCTTCTCGATGAAATAGAAGCTACAGCTGCCGCGCACTTCTTCGAGGTCGCGCTTTTCGATGGGGAAGAGGCGGCACTGGTTGGGACGGTCCTCGTAGATGCCGCAGGTGGTCGTCCCGTCCGCGTGTTTTTTCAGAAAGGGACACTTGAACAGAATCTCGCAGCACGCGCCGCAGCGGTTGCACTCGCCGCGGCGGAGCGCGAGCTGTGCGATGACTTCGTCCTTGCGGAAGTTGGCGCTGACGAAGCGGCGGAGCTTGCCTTGCGCCTGGCGGGCGCGGAACTTGGCGTCCTCGACGGCGCGCGAGCGGCGGGCCGCGGCCAGGCGCTCCTCCAAAGAGCGGTGTCGCGGGGGGCGACGTTGCAACGTTTTCATAAAGTCAGATGTTAGACGCTAGGTGCTAGACGCCAGCTCAAACTAACCTCTGACCTCCAGCCTCTAACCTCTGGTTTATTACTGCGTGGGTTTCCCCTTGAACAGACAAGTGGCGCGGGACGGTTTTTTCGGGAAAAGCCGCCCGCGCCACTCGCGCGTCACCCCTTGCGTCAGGCGCTCGCCGTGCTGCTGACGTGCTTGTCAATCATCCGCGAGATGGCTTCCTTGCGAGGTCGCGCCGACGACCCGCTCCTCCTCCTTGCCGCCCTTGAAGAGGATCAGCGTCGGGATGCCCTTGATGCCGTAGCGCTGCGAGACAGACGGGTTCTCGTCCACGTTGAGCTTGACGACCTTGCGCGGCCGCGGCGTACTTCTCGGCCACGGCCTCGACCGTCGGCGCGAGCATCCGGCAGGGCGCGCACCAGGCGGCCCAGAAGTCCACCAGCACGGGCCTGTCCGACTTGCAGAACGTCCTGTTCAAAAGAGCTGTCGCTCACTTCGTTCACATGTTCACTCATGACTTAGTTTCTCCTTAAATTCTACCTAAACGAAATCAACGTGAGCTCAAGCTCACCGCCAGACCTTAGATGTTCGCCGCCAGATATTCGTTCTCTTCCGGTAAGCCCGGCCATCCCCGCCCTGTCACAATTGCGTCAGGGCGCTGTAAAGCTGGACGTACTTTTGCGCGGCCGCTTGCCAGGAGTTGTCAACGCGCATCCCGTTCTATTGAAGCTTGCGCCAGACGTCCGGCTCGGCGTAACAGTAGAGCGCCTCGTAGATTTTATCAAGCATCGCGCCGGCCGTGTAGGGGCCGAACTTGAAGCCCGTGCCCGTCCCGCGCGACGCGGTCGAAATCCTCGACCGTGTCGTCCAGCCCGCCCGTCGCGCGCACCACCGGAACTGTGCCGTAGCGCATGCTGTACATCTGGTTCAGCCCGCACGGCTCGAAGAGCGACGGCATCAGGAAAATGTCCGCGCCGGCCTCTATCCTGGTGCGCAAGCGGCTCGTTGAAGCCCTTGTAGATGCCGACCTGCCGCGGCGCGTGGTCGCGCAAGCTTTGCAGGAAATCCTCGTACTCGCTCGCGCCCGAGCCGAGCGCGACGAAGAACGCGCCCGACGCCAGGATCGCCCCGGCCGCCTCCTTGATCAGGTCGTAGCCCTTCTGCGACGTCAGCCGCGAGATGTTGCGCGATGACGGGCCGGTCCAAATCCTCCGGCAGCATGAACTCGCGCAGGAGCGCGAGCTTGCAGGCGCGCTTGCCTTCGAGGTCGTCCGCGTCGTAGTGCGCGGGTAGGTGCGGGTCCGTCGCGGGGTTCCAGACGTCGTAGTCCACGCCGTTGGTGATGCCGACGAGGCGGTCGCGCCGCATCCGCAGGAGCCAGTCGAGGCCGTGGCCGTGCTCGTGCGTCTGAATCTCAAGCGCGTAGCGCGGGCTGACGGTCGAGAGCGCGTCGGCCGTCATCAGCCCCGCCTTCAGGGCCGAGGCCGCGCCGTCCATCATGAAGGCGTCGCGCTCTTCCGGGCCGAAACCCAGAACCCACAGGTCATCGGGGTCGAACGCGCCCTGGTAAGCGAGGTTGTGAATCGAAAAGAGCGTCCGCGTCCGCGAGTAGAACGGGTCGTAGCGGCGGCGCGCGCGGAGCTCCGCGGCGGCGAAGCCGCCGGGCCAGTCGTTGACGTGGACGACGTCGGGCGGCGCGCCCAGCCGCCTCAAAAGCGCCAGCGCGGCGCGGCAGAAGAAGGCGAAGCGCTCGTGGTCGTCGCGGAAGCCGTAGATCGAGTTGCGCTGGAAATACTCGGGCGCGTCAATCAGAAACGACGGCGCGCCGGGCGCTTCGGAGAACCAGACGCCCGCGCGGTACTGGCGGCCGCGCCAGTCCACGTCCAGGTTGTCAATGATCAGTTCCCGCAGGTGGTGGCGCTTAATCTGCTCGTAGAGCGGGAGGACGAGGACGGCGTCCTGGCCGGCCTCGACGAGCGCCTTCGGGAGCGCGCCGGCAACGTCCGCCAGCCCGCCGGTTTTGGCGAATGGCACGGCCTCCGACGACAGTATCGCTACGCGCAAGACTCTTCACCGACCGCGCCCGTACCACCGTGGGCGTCAACATCTGTAGAACGAATTAGTAGAGCGTTATGCCAGATACTATGCGAAGCACCCGGCAGTTTGTCAACAAGCGGGTTCGGGTTTCAGGTTTCAAGTTCCGGGCTTTTAACTTGAAACCCGGAACCTGAAACCTGAAACCCTACTTAACTCTGCATCGAGGCGAGGAATTCGGCGTTGGACTTGGATTTCTCCAAGCCGTTCGAGGACGACTTCCATCTGCTCGACGGGCGAGAGCGGGTTCAGGACGCGGCGCATCACCCAGATGCGGTTCAGGTCTTCCTTGCTGATGAGCAGCTCTTCCTTGCGCGTGCCCGAGCGTTGCAGGTCAATGGCCGGGAAGAGGCGCTTGTCGGAGAGCCTGCGGTCGAGGTGAATTTCGCAGTTGCCCGTGCCCTTGAACTCTTCGAAGATGACGTCGTCCATGCGCGAGCCCGTGTCAATCAGCGCCGTGGCGATGATGGTCAAGCAGCCGCCCTCTTCGATGTTGCGCGCCGCGCCGAAGAAGCGCTTCGGGCGCTGGAGGGCGTTGGAGTCAATACCGCCGGAGAGAATCTTGCCCGACGGCGGGACGACCGCGTTGTGCGCGCGCGCGAGACGCGTGATCGAGTCGAGCAGGATGACCACGTCGCGCTTGTGCTCGACGAGGCGCTTGGCTTTTTCGATCACCATGTCGGCGACCTGCACGTGGCGCGTCGGCGGCTCGTCGAAGGTCGAGGAGATGACCTCGCCGTTGACGGAGCGCTGCATGTCCGTGACCTCTTCCGGGCGCTCGTCAATCAGGAGCACGATGAGCGTCACTTCCGGGTGGTTCTCCGTGATGGAGTTGGCGATGGTCTGAAGCAGCATCGTCTTGCCCGTGCGCGGCGGCGCGACGATCAGGCCGCGCTGCCCCTTGCCGATGGGCGTCACCAGATCAATGACGCGGGCCGAGAGGTTGTCTTTGCGTCGTCTCCATCTTGCAGCTGCTCGTCCGGGTAGAGCGGCGTCAGGTTGTCGAAGAAGACCTTGTCGCGCGCCTCGTCCGGGCGCCTCGAAGTTGATGGCCTCGACCTTGATGAGCGCGAAATAGCGCTCGCCCTCTTTGGGCGGGCGGATCTGGCCCGAGACGGTGTCGCCCGTGCGCAAGTCGAACTTGCGAATCTGCGACGGGCTGACGTAGATGTCGTCCGGGCCGGGCAGGTAGTTGTACTCCGGGGCGCGCAGGAAGCCGAACCCGTCGGGCAGGGTTTCCAGCACGCCTTCGGAGAAGATGAGGCCGCTCTTTTCGGTCTGCGCGGCGAGGACTTTGAAGATCAGCTCCTGCTTGCGCATGCCTGTCGCGCCGGGCACGTCCATGCCCTTGGCGATCTGCGTGAGCTTGGAGATGGACATCTCCTTCAGCTCGGAGAGGTTGAAGATGTCTTCGCCCTTCGACTCGCCCCGCGGCTCCTTGGGGGGCTTGGTCTCTTCCGGCGCTTCGGCCGTGGCGGTAGTGGTTGCGGCGTCGGCCGTCCCGTTCTCTTCGGGGGCGGCGGTCGTCGTCGTGCTCGTGGTTGCGGCGCTGCTGCTACTGCTGCTGGCGCGCGTGCGTGGTGTGCGTTGTGACATTTCAGTTCTTCTCTCGCGCGGCCGCGTCAAAAGGGCCGCTCGTCTCTCTCGCTTATATTTCGGCGGCCGCGTCAAAGGTGGCCGTCGTCGTGCTGCCTGTTGTCAATTGATTAATGCCGATGCTGTAGAATCGGGAATGAAATTAACGGTCGCGCGAAATCAGTCTGGCAGGCGCGTGTGGGGCTACCCTCTCACGTCCAATGGCGAGGGGGAGGATGACGGTGCAACTCTGCCCAACTGTCTCACGTCTAGGGAATCCGGTCAAGTGTCATGAAATTTAAGGCCCCGGTATGATGCCGCGCGCCCGGCGCGTGGCCCGGAGGGTGAAAGGGTGCGGATTCGCGAATCGGAAAAGGCGAGGGGCTTTCTCGGTTCGCGTCGTCCCGCAATAAAAAAATCACAATCACCCGATGGCTTCTTCGATAGCCCGCCAAACTTGTTCGCGCCCCCGGCCGCGTCGTGGCCGAGTAGGCTATGACGCGTTCCGCGTCGAGCGCCGTTTTGACCCGCTCAAGGCTTTTCCGCAACTCGTTATTAGAGAGCTTGTCGGATTTCGTGGCAACTACGACGCGGGGCTTCGCATGAGCAGCAAGCCACTCGTTGAGCTGCAAATCCAGTGTCGTGGGTTCGTGACGCGAATCTACAATCTGAATTGATAGCACAAGCTGAGGGCGCTTGGCAAGGTAGTTTGTCGCCATCTCGCCCCACGTAGCCTTGATAATTCTGGGGACGCGCGCGTAGCCGTAGCCCGGCAGGTCAACGAAACGGAAACGATTATTAATCAGGAAAAAGTTTAAGCTCTGCGTCCTCCCCGGCGTCGAGGAGGTGCGCGCCAGCCCCTTCACGCCCAGCAGGGAATTAATCAGGCTGGATTTCCCGACGTTCGACCGCCCCAGGAAGGCCACCTCCGGCGCGGCGTCCCGCGGCCAATGCTCCTCCTCGAACGCGCTCTTGACGAATTCGGCGCTCGTAATTTTCATACAAGTTTCAGGTTCCAGGTTTCAGGTTTCAGGTTCTTTGTCTTTAACTTGAAACCTGAAACCCGTAACTTGAAACTTCCTTATCCCGCCTGCGCCTTGGCCGCGGCCTCGGCGCGCATGGCCGCCATTTTTTGGAACCGCTCGCGCAGGGCTTCCAGAGATTCTTTCGCGTTCGGTTCGCTCATGACGAGTTTCTCAAGATTCCCCATCCCTCTGGGGTTGTTGAAAATCGTTCGCAGTTCCGCGAGGAACGGCTCAATCTTGGCGAAGACGATCATGTGCTCGCCGTTCGCTTCGTTGAACATCTCCTCATCAATCGCGCCGTGATTCACGAGCGTCGCCGCCATCTCCCAGTAGGTCGTGACCATACGGTAGTATGCGCTGTGCTCCCCCGTGAAAGCATTAATGATGTCCTGTGCGCTCGTCGGGTTGAACCAGATGAACCAGTCGCGCGCCTTGCGCATGACCTCCTCGCGGCGCAGTTCGTACAGCTTCAGAATCAAATTCGCGTCTTCGTACTTTTCACTCATACGGGGTCTCTCCATTCAAAAGGGGAGCGCACCGCGCCGGGGGAATGTCGGGCCAAAACTCTCGGGCGGATCGCGCTCGCGGTCTGTTGGTTTGATTACTGCCACCCGGTTAAGGGGCGGCCGAGCGAGGGGATGGACGAACTAAAAAGCAAAGCTGTTTGAAGCGGCGGGAGTGAAGTAGGTTTGACGCTTCTTCACTCCCGCCCTGTGACTTTATTCGGCGATGGTCTGCACGCCCTGCGAAGGTTGGTCGGTTGACCAGAGCGGGGGCGTCTTCGATTCGTCAACGGCTCCCGCGTCCGTCGGGCAGGCGTCTTCGAGCGCGAGGCTCAAGACCTCGTCAATGGTCTCGACGAGGTTGATGTCCAGCACGTTGCGCACCTCTTCGGGCACTTCGACCAAGTCCTTCTCGTTGTCCTTCGGGAGCAGGATGGTCGTGATGCCGAAGCGGTGGGCCGCCATCAGTTTCTCCTTGACGCCGCCGATGGGCAGCACGCGGCCGCGCAAGGTGATCTCGCCCGTCATCGCCACGTTCTTGCGGATGGGCACGCGCGTCAGCGCGGACGCCATCGCCGTCGCCAGGGTGATGCCGGCCGACGGGCCGTCCTTCGGGATCGCGCCCTCGGGGATGTGTATGTGCAGGTCGCGCTTGCGTATGAAGTCGAGGCTCATGCCCAGGCGCTCGGCGCGCGCCTTGATGCAGGTCAGGGCGGCCTGCGCCGACTCCTGCATCACGTCGCCGAGCTTGCCCGTCAGCGTGACGCCGCCGCGCCCCTTGACGAGCGTGGCTTCGATTTGCAGCACTTCGCCGCCGACCTCCGTCCAGGCCAGGCCGGTCGCCAAACCGATTTCGCTCTCGGCGGCCACGCCCTGCTGGCGGAATTTCACTGGCCCCAGCATGTCGCGCACGCGCTCGGCCGTCACCACGTCCTTGAAGCCTTCGCCCGCGTTCTCGGAGACGAGCTTGCGGGCCACCTTGCGCATGCACGAGCCGATCTCGCGCTCAAGGTTGCGCACGCCAGCCTCGCGCGTGTAGTGGCGGACGATCTCTAAAATGCCTTCCTCCGTGAACTCGACCTGCTCGGACTTGAGGCCGTTCGTCTCGGCCTGCTTCAGCACGAGATGGCGGTTGGCGATTTCCAGCTTCTCGCGCTCGGTGTAGCCGGACAGCCGGATAATCTCCAGGCGGTCTTGCAAAGGCGGCGGAATCGTGTGGAGCACGTTCGCCGTGGCGATGAAGAAGACGCGCGAGAGGTCGTATTCCACGTCCAGGTAGTGATCCTGAAACGTGTTGTTCTGCTCCGGGTCGAGGACTTCGAGCAGGGCGGAAGACGGGTCGCCGCGGAAATCAGCGCCGAGCTTGTCCACCTCGTCCAGGAGGATGAGCGGGTTGATGGTGCCGGCCTTCTTCATCATCTGTATGATCTGGCCTGGCAGCGCGCCGATGTAGGTGCGGCGGTGGCCGCGAACCTCGGCCTCGTCGCGCACGCCGCCCAGGGACAGACGCACAAACTTTCTGCCGGTCGCGCGGGCGATGGACTTGCCCAAAGAAGTCTTGCCGACTCCCGGCGGGCCGACGAAGCAAAGGATGGAGCCCTTCGGGTTCTTGACCAACTGGCGCACGGCCAAATATTCGAGGATGCGGTCCTTGATTTTTTCGAGCCCGTAGTGGTCTTCGTTCAAGACCTCCTCGGCCTTGCCCAGGTCTTTAATCTCTTTCGACTTCTGCTTCCACGGCACGCTGACGAGCCAGTCAATATAGGTGCGCGAGACCGTGCCTTCGGCGGACATCGGCGGCATGGCTTCGAGGCGGTGAAGCTCCTGCATGGCCTTCTCCTTGGCCTCGTCCGACATCCCAGCCTCTTCGATCTTCTTCTTCAGCTCTTCCAGCTCGGCCTTCTCGTCTTTGCGGCCCAGCTCCTTGTGAATCGCCTTGATCTGCTCGTTGAGGTAGTACTCCTTCTGCGCCTTCTCCATCTGCCGCTTGACGCGCGTCTGGATGGTGCGGTCGAGCTGCCGCTTGTCCAGCTCCGTTTCGAGCAGCTCGACGAGCCTCTGCAAACGCGCCTGCGTCGAGAAGATTTCGAGCAAGCCTTGCTTATCTTCGACCGAGATGCGGAGCTGCGAGGCCAGGGCGTCCGCGAGGTGCGACGGGTCCTGGTTGCGCAGGGCCGTCTGCAAGGCGTCGGTCTGGGCGTCGGGCGCGAGGCGCAGGTGCTGCTCGACTAACTGATTAATCTTCTGTATCAGGGCTTCGACGCGCGGCCCCTCTTCGTTGACCTGGGGCGCGCGGCGGATGAGCGCCGTGAAGGCCCCATCGTTGTTCTCGACGCGCACGGTCGTGGCGCGCTCGCGCCCCTCGACGACGACTTTGATCTGCCCGTTCTCCTGCCGCTGCGATTGCAGGATGCGCCCCAGGGTTCCGACGCCGTAAATCTGCTCGGGCGTCGGCTCGTCCACGCTGGCGTCGTGCTGCGTGGCGAGGAAGATGGTGCGGTCTGTTGCCAGGGCCTCTTCGAGGGCGCGCACAGAGCCCGGGCGGCCGATCTTGAAGGCGACTTTGGTGAAAGGAAAAATGACGACGTCGCGGATCGGAACCATCGGATAGCGCGCGAGGTCTTGGGGCGTGCGGTCTGAATATTCTTCCATAACTCGATTTTACTGTGCCAGCCGAAAACTGAAGCCTGTGAAGAAGGGCGAGCCGATTGACGCCGTCTCGCCCTCTCCTGTTTACCGAGTTGATTGTAGACCATTTCGCGCCCACGCGCCACCAAGTAAAAGCGGGCGCGTCGGGCTGCGGGCGCGCGCGAAATGTTTCGGCCCGGCGAGGCATCTATATAGAGGAAGAGGCGGGCGCGAGCAGTCGGCCGGCGAATATAGCTTGCGCAAAAACCCTGGCTCCTAATGTATAGTAGGCGCTTCAATGGGTTGACCTCCACGTCGCGGCTGAACGCTCCGAGCGCCGTCCCGGGCCGAGACTCGTCGCTGCTTTACAGCCGCTTAACTGAAAACCACCCCCCTCGCACTTCAAGAAAGGAGACTTCACCCGCATGCCCGCACAACACTTGATAAACGTTGACCTGGCGAAAGTGGTAGTTCCGGCGACCGACAAGCGGAAAAAGGTAGAGAGAATTCTGGCCTGGGGCGATCCCGTGGAGAAAGTGAACCAGACGGCAGAGCACGTCGAGGTCAAGGTCACTATCTTCAGCCCGCAGGAGGACGGCAGCGTCAAGCCGGAGGTCGTCTCGGGCTTCATCACGCCGGGAAAATCGAGCGGGATCAAGCCCGCGGACGTTCTCATCGAGAAGAAGCAGAGCCGCATCCTCAAGATAGATTTCGTAGACGTGCAGCAGGGCGACGGCTCCGTCATCGAGAGCCCCAGGGGCAAGGTCATGCTCATTGACGGCGGCGACAACCAGCTCTTCGCGCGCTACCTCGCCAACCGCTTCCGCGGGTCGAGCGAGGCCAAGCCCAGGGAGATAGATTGCATCCTCGTCACGCACGGCGACGCCGATCACTTCCTGGGGCTGACGATGATTCACCAGTCGGAGACGGACGAAAGGCTGGAAAGCCAGAAGTGGAAGCGCCTCTTCATACACCCGCAGCGCGTCTACCATAACGGGCTGGTCAAGCGCCCGGGCAAGAAGCCCAACGGTGTGAATCGCAAGGAGCAGGAGATGCTCGGCGCGACGAAGAAGGTCAAAGACAAGGAGACCGGCAAGGAGGTCACCATCATCACGGGGCTCGAAGAGAACCTGCTCAAGGTTGACGACTCAGAGATGAACGAGCCGTTCCTGGCCTGGAAGCGTGCCCTCGAAACCTACAAGAAGCGCGGCCCGATCAAATTCCGCCGCCTGGAGCTGGGCGACGACGACGCCTTCGACTTCCTCGCGGAGGAGGACATCAAGGTCAAAGTCCTCGGCCCGATCCCGACCTCCGGCGGGCTGAAGTTTCTGGGCAACCCTCCGGCGGGGCCGCGCGTCGGGCAAGAGTCCTTGCAGCTTGAAAGCAAGGGATTCTCCGGGGCCTCCTCCTCGCACACGATCAACGGGCATTCGGTCATCTTCAAGCTCAACTACGGCAAGTTCAACTTCCTCTTCACGGGCGACCTGAACGACGAGGCGGGGCGCATCCTGACGCGCGCGCACAACGAGGGCCGGCTGAATCTACAGTGCGAGGTCTTCAAGGTGCCGCACCACGGCTCGGCCGACTTTTCAGGCGCGTTCATCCAGGCAGCCGCCCCTGTCGTCTCGGTGGTCTCTTCCGGCGACGAGAGCGCCCGCAAGGAGTTCATACACCCGCGGGCGACCATCATGGGCGCGCTCGGCAAGCACTCGCGCGTCGAGGAGCCGCTCGTCTTCGTCACGGAGCTGGTGGCGTTCTTCCAGGTGGAGGGCAACGTCACGCCCGAGGGCCACGTGCTCAAGAACGGCAAGGCCGTCATCAAGAACGGGGAGGTCGAGCTGGTTAAAAAGCCGGGGAAGAAATTCTTCGCCTTTAGCCGCGCCGCGTTCGGCATCGTCATGGTGCGGACGGACGGCGAGCGCCTGATGGTCTACACCAACAGCGGGCAGGACACAATGAAGGAAGCCTACGCCTTCTGCATGGACGAATTCGGCAAGCCGCAGCCCACGCCCATGCGCAAGGTCTGACGCCCTGCGGGTTCGGCCGAGAGCGTAAAAAAAACGGGGGAGCGTCTGGACTGTCCAGACGCTCCCCCGGTTAGCAATGAGAGATTTTACCGCCGCTAGGCCGCCGCGCCGTCAACGCCCGACAGTCCCTCTCCGGGGACCGCGCGCCGTCGCTCGACCATCTCAGAGGTGATGACGAACTCCTTGATGCGCTTCTGCGACGGCAGGGTGTACATCGCGTCGAGCAGCAGTTCTTCGAGAATCATCATCAGGCCGCGCGCGCCGACTTTGCGCTCGACGGCCTGGCGCGCGACCGACTTGAGCGCGTCGTCGGTGAATTTCAGCTTGACGTTGTCGAAGTCGAACTTCTTCTGGTACTGCTTGACGAGCGCGTTCTTCGGCTCGGTCAGAATCTTGATGAGCGCGCCCTCGTCCAGCTCGTGCAGCACGCCGCACACGGGAAGGCGGCCGACGAACTCGGGGATCAATCCGTAACGCACGAGGTCTTCCGGCTGCACGGCGGCCAGCGCCTCCGAGTGGCGGTGGATGCCCGACTTGACCTCGGCGTGGAAGCCGAGCGACTTGTTGCGGAGCCTTCTCTCGATGACCTTCTCCAGGCCGACGAACGCGCCGCCGCAGATGAAGAGGATGTTGGTCGTGTCAACGGGGAAGAACTCCTGGTGCGGGTGCTTGCGCCCGCCCTGCGGCGGGACGTTGGCGACCGTGCCTTCGAGAATCTTCAGGAGCGCCTGCTGGACGCCCTCACCCGACACGTCGCGCGTAATCGAGGGGTTCTCGTCCTTGCGGCAAATCTTGTCAACCTCGTCAATGTAGATGATGCCCTGCTGCGCGCGCTCCACGTCGCCGTTGGCCGCCTGCAAGAGTTTGAGGATGATGTTCTCGACGTCCTCGCCGACGTAGCCGGCCTCTGTCAGCGTCGTCGCGTCCACGATGGTGAAGGGGACCGAGAGCATCCGCGCCAGCGTCTGTGCCAAAAGCGTCTTGCCCGTCCCCGTCGGGCCGATGAGGAGGATGTTGGACTTCTGAATCTCAACGTCCGTGCGGCGGCGTGCCATCTCTATCCGCTTGTAGTGCTGGTAGACGGCCACCGCCAGGCGCTTCTTGGTCTCCTCCTGCCCGATAACGTACTCGTCCAGGAAGCTCTTGATCTCACCCGGTTTGGGGAGCGGCGGGCGAGTCGCCACACTTTCGGCCTGCTGGTCGTCGGTGATGATCTCGTTGCAGATGTCTATGCACTCGTTGCAGATGTAGACCGTTGGGCCAGCGATCAGCTTCTTGACTTCGTTCTGCGACTTACCGCAGAAGGAGCAGCGCAGCGTGTCGTCGGTTCGTCGTACCATAGGCGTCTGGGGAACTCCGTCGGAATTCGGTCGAACTTCGGGTTACTGGGGAGAAGCCGGGGCCGGCTTCGGGGCTTCGGTGTCCGCCATGAGCTGAGTGCAAACGTGCACGCACGCGTCGCAGATGTAGACGTTCGGCCCGGCGACCAGCTTCTTCACCTCGTCCTCCAGCTTGCCGCAGAACGAGCAGCAGAGCTGCTGCCTGATGCGGCGGGCCAGGAGTCTCAGCGTGGATTCTGTCGCCGTCCTGAAACGCATCGCTTTTTCAAAAGTCTACTCGCGGTGCGCGATGACTTCGTCAATCAGGCCGTACTCCTTGGCCTGCATCGCCGACATGATGCGGTCGCGCTCGACATCGCGCTCGACCGTCTCGTAGGACTGGCCCGTGTGCTTGGCGATGATCTGCGAAGTCAGCTCGCGCATGCGAATGATCTCTTCGGCCTGGATACGGATGTCCGTGGCCTGGCCCTGCGCGCCGCCCGAAGGCTGATGTATGAGGATGCGCGAGTTCGGCAGCGCGAACCGCTTGCCCTTCGCGCCCGCCGTCAGCAGGAGCGCCCCCATCGAGGCGCACTGCCCGACGCAGATCGTCGTCACGTCGGGGCGGATGAACTGCATCGTGTCGTAGATTGCCATCCCGGATGTGATCGAGCCGCCGGGGCTGTTGATGTACAGGTTAATGTCCTTCTCAGGGTCCTCGGCTTCGAGGAAGAGAAGCTGGGCCACGATCAGGTTGGCGACCATGTCGTCAATCGGCGTGCCCAGGAAGATGATGTTGTCTTTGAGAAGACGCGAGTAAATGTCGAAGGCGCGTTCGCCGCGCGACGTTTGCTCGACAACCATCGGGACTAGCATATTGGAACTCCGAACCTCTTTGATGGGCGGCGGGCGGCCGGGGGAATTAGCGCCCGCCTAAGTTTCAACCTTCTGCCGAAGAAGAGCGGGCCTGGGCCTCGTCCGTCTCGCTTGTCTGTTCCGCCGGTTCTGTGCCAGAAGCGTTGTCACGGGCGGCGCTCACTACTTCCTCGACCTCGTCACGCCACTCTTCATCCGTTACGCGCGCATTTTCAACAATCAGGTCGAGCGCTTTACGGTTGCGCAACCTATCGGCGATGCTAGTAGTGCCTCCCTGCTTTGTCAAGGCAGCACGCACTTGCTCGGGGGCCTGGCGCGACGCCTCGGCAATCGAGTTGATTTCGGCCTCGATCTCTTCGTCCGAGACTTCGATGTTTTCCTCGTCCGCGATCCTCTCCAGGAGCATCGAGCCGCGCACGTCGAACTCCGCCTGGGCCTTCAACTGCTCGCGCACGCCGTCCCAGTTGATCTCCTGCGCGCGCGGGTCAATCCCGCGCCCCATCATGTCGCGCACGGCCTCCTGAAGGCGGTGGTTCGCCTGGTGCTCGCTCAAGGTCTGCGGGACTTCGAACGGGTGCGCCTCGACCAGCTTACGCATCACCTCGCCGCGCACGCGGTTGTCTGACTCGACCCCGGCGCGCTTCTCCAAGTCCTCGCGGACCTTCCGGCGCAAGTCTTCGAGCGACTCGAACTCGTCGCCCAGACTTTTGGCCCACTCGTCGTCCACCTCCGGCAACTCCTTGCGGCGCACGGCCGTCACCGACCCCACGTACTCGACGCGCTTGCCGGCCAAGCCTTTCGACGTGAAGTCTTCCGGGTAGCTGACCGTGAAGGTGCGCTCCTCGTCCGGCTTCACGCCGACGAGGTTGTCCGTGAACTCCTGCTGGACGCCCGCCCCCCCTAGCTCCACGTCAACGTCCTCGACGTTGACGTCCTCCGCGTCCGGCTCTTCGACGAACTTGCCGCGGAAATTGACGGTCACGGTGTCGCCCAACTCCGCGCCGCGGTCTTCGACGGGTTCTAACGTCGCGGAAGCCTCGCGCAGGCCCACTATGACGCGCTCTACGTCCTCGTCACGAACCGGGCGCGTGCGGCGGCCGGCCTCTAATCCCTTGTAACTCCCGAGCGTGACTTCGGGCAGCACCTCGACGTGGACGTGCAGCGCGATGGGGCCTGAGCCGAAGTTGGTTAACTCTTCGGCGTTGTCCAGGTGCAGCTCCGGCTCGCCGATGACGTTGAGGCCGAGCTGGCCTATGGCGTCCTGCACGGCCTGCGGCACCAGCTCCTGCAACACCTCGCCGCGAATCTTGTCCTTGAAGCGCGTGCGGACCACCGAGCGCGGCGCGTGGCCGCGGCGAAAGCCCGGCACAGTCGCGAGCTGCGCGTAACGGGCCGTGGCCGTGTCGTAGGCGGCGCGCACCGCGTCCGCTTCAATCTCAATCTTGATTTCCTTGCGCGTCGGCGACAGATCAACCAGTTCAGTCTTCATAAAATTTCAAGCCCGCTCCGGCAAGGGAATTGAGCGGAACGGGCTACCTTCCTTACATTGATAATCGCGGGAACAATTCGTGTAACGTCAAAAACTTTTGGTGCCGGGGGCGGGATTTGAACCCGCACGCCTTGCGGCACGGGCTTCTAAGACCCGCGTGTCTGCCTGATTTCACCACCCCGGCGACTCTTCAGAAATGATAATATACCCTTGCCAGCATTGTTGTCTGTCAAGGCATGACAATTTGGGCAGAGAAGCTGCAAATTTTTAAGCCTGTTATCAAACCGAGCACCGTTTATGTGATGAAGCTCAAGCGGGATTGACCTGCCCTGCCACATCTTCTTCCCACATCCTTCACAACCCGGCGCTTTAATTTTGTCTTCCAATAATTTCAGCTTCAAAAGATGACTTTTGATAAGGCTGCCTTTGTGTAAAAAGTGGCGCGCACTTTTACGATACGGACAACTCTTGCCTTTGCCGCCCTGATTGCCAGCATAGATAATGCCAAACTTTTTCAAATATCCTTCAAGCGTAAGAGGCTTGCACCGAAGCCCCCGGCACATGAACGCCTTCGAGCGATTCTCCCCAATCCACTCCTCAATAGTAGAGCGTCGTTCCAGTATGTCGCGTCTCATGGGCTTAACTCAAATTAGCATTATTGTCCAGCCGAAGCAAAATGGGGTAGTGGTTCAGTTTGAAGCGGATTCAAACAGGATGGACAGGATAGACAGGATTCAGAGAAAGAATCATTGCTTTTTCTTCATCCTGTTTATCCTGTCCATCCCTGTTAATTCCTTCTTCGCTTCATACTGCACCACTACCCAAAATGGCCTGACCCTCATCTCCCGGTTTCACGCTTGGGCGACTTGATTATCTCAGACAACACTTCCAGCTCCCTTTCGGGGAATTCACGCCTCCACTGGCGGTCGAACTCGTCGCGGCCGGCGCGGCTTCGCAGGTCGCGCAGCTCTTCCCAGAACGTGCGGCAGGCGTCGGCCTTCGGGCCTTGGAAGGTGAAGACGGTCGCGGCGGTCTCGGGCAGCTTGCGGTGGTCAGGGTAGTGAATAATCTCAAGCAGAAGACGGTCGCCGCGGGAAGAGAAACGGAAGTCGTACTCGTCGGGCTCGCTGTTCCAGTTGACGTTTAGCTCGCAGTCGCCGTCGAGCAGGGCCGTCAGGGCCGCGATCAAATCGCGGAGGGAATCGTAGGGCGCGTGGGCGACGACGGTGACGAAGCTCTGGCCCGCGGTCTTCAGGCGGAGCGACATGAAGCCGTGCTGCGGGCTTTCGATGCTGACGCTGAGCGTTTCGTTCATGCTGTTCTCATTTTCGCCTGTAGCCGGGGCCGCGCAGGACGCGGCCCGCGAGCGCGCTCGTGCGTTGCCCGTTGTCAACGCTGAGCTGCCCGTTGGTGATGACGAAAGGAATGCCCTCCGGGTACTGGTTCGGGTTCTCGAACGTAGAGAGGTCGCGCACCTTCTGCGGGTCGAAGATGGTGATGTCTGCGAAAGCGCCCTCGCGGATGACGCCGCGATCAAGGAGTCCGACGCGCGCGGCGGGCATCGCCGTCATCTTGCGCACGGCCTCTTCGAGCGTCAGCAGTTTCTCCTCGCGGACGTAACGCGCGAGGATGCGCGGGTAAGAGCCCCAGCCGCGCGGGTGCCCCTTGTCTTTCGAGAGCGGGCCGTCTGTGGCGCGCGCCGCGCTGTCCGTGCAGATGGAGACGAAGGGTGCGCGCAGGGCCGCGCGCAGGTCGTCCTCGGACATCATGAAGTAGATGGCGTCCGTCTCGCCGTGGTCCGCGAGTATCAGGTCGAAGAGGGCGTCGAGGTCGTCCTTCTTCTGCTCGGCCGCAATCTCCGCGACGCGCTTGCCCTGCAAGCTTTCGAGCGACGGGTTGACGACGGAGCTGATGAGGACGCCGCCCGCCCCGCCGCTCCCCAGGAAAATGTTCTCCCACTCCTTCGAGTCGGTCATGATGTCGCGCTTCAAACGCGCGCGCGCGACGGAGTCGCGCAGCCTCTCCAACATCCGAGCCGTCCCGCCTTCGAGCGCCCACGGCGGAAGGCAGGCCGAGAGCGAGGTGCTGGCGGCCGTGTAAGGGTAAACGTCCGCCGTCACGTCCTGGCCGCGCGCGCGGGCGGCCTCTATGCGCTTCAGGACTTCGGGCATCCGGCCCCAGTTCTTTTTGTACGCCGTCTTGAGGTGCCAGATTTCGACGGGGGTGCGCGCGCGGCGGCCTATCTCGAAGACCTCTTCGAGCGAGGCGTCAATGGCGTTGGCCTCGCTGCGCTGGTGCGTCGCGTAAATCCCGCCGTAGCGGCGCGCGGCCATCGCCAGCTCCACGACTTCGCTCGTCCTGGCAAAGCGCGCCGGCACGTATTGCAGCGAGGTGGAGACGCCGAGCGCGCCGTCCTCCATCGCGGAGGCCACCTGCCGCCGCATCTCTATCAGCTCGTCAGCGGTGGGCGGCCGGTCGTCGAAGCCTATGACGTAGGCGCGCACCTGCGTCGCGCCGACGAACGTCGCCACGTTGATGCCCATGCCGCGCCTTTCGAGGCGGCTGAAAAACTCCCCGAGCGTGTTCCAGTCAACGGTGAGGTTGAAGCGGCGGTAGTAGTCCGCGTCCTCCGCGACGAGCCGCTCGTTCATGGGCGCGGCCGTGCTGCCCTCGCCCGTGACCTCCGTCGTGACGCCCTGCATGACTTTGCTCATGGCGCGCGGGTCAATCAGCAGGTTGATCTCAGATTGGCCCAGTATGTCTATGAAACCTGGCGCGACGACCAGGCCCCGCGCGTCAATGACACGGCGGGCGCGCGCACGCGGGAGTTTCCCGACGCGCACGATGCGGTCGCCGCGGACTGCCAAGTCCGCGACGAAGCCGGCCCGGCCTGTGCCGTCAACGACGCGGCCGTTGAGGATGAGAAGGTCGTACTGCGGCGCAGAGGCGGCTTCGCCCACGGGCGGCGACGAAGTGAGCAGGGCGGCGAGGCCCAGCAGCGAGCTGATGACGGCGATTGATTTCACGGGGCGACTCCGAAACCCGAAAGGATGAGCACGCGAAACGTCGGGCCGCATTCTGCCCGGAATGTTTCTTCCTGGCAAGAGTTTGATTGTCGGCGGGAATCGCGGTAAAACTTTTGCGCGTTGGTAAAGACACTCGGACGGAAGGTGAAGCGATTGGCCGAACAGTTGAAACAGAGACGACGTGTGACGCTCGACGACGTGGCGATGGCCGTGAACGGGAGCCTGACGGGCGCGGGCGGCGGCGAGGTGCTGGACGTGACGCACGACTCGCGGCAGGCGCGCGCGGGGAGTCTGTTCGCCGCGGTGAGGGGCGCGCAGCTTGACGCGCACCGCTTCGTCGGGCAGGTGATGGAGCAGGGCGCGGTCGGCGTCCTCTCCGAGTTGGAAGCGCCCGCGGGCTTCGGGGGCGCTTGGATAGAGGTGAAGGGGCTTCGCCGCGCGATGGCGCTGGCGGCCGCCGAAGTCCACGGCCACCCGTCGCGCGAGATTCCGCTCGTGGGCATCACGGGCACGAACGGAAAGACGACGACCACTTACCTCGTCGCCGCAATCGCCGAGGCCGCAGAACAGCCCGTGGCGATGACGACGACCGTCGAGTACAGGATTGACAAGGAGCGTTGGAAGGCCGAGAGGACTACGCCCGAGGCGACCGACATGCAGCGCATCCTGCGGCGCGCGGTCGAGGCCGGCTGCAAGCTGGCCGTGATGGAAAGCTCGTCGCAGGCCATAGACCTGCACCGCTGCGAGGCGCTTCAGTACGCGGTCGCCGTCTTCACCAACCTGACGCGCGACCACCTGGACTACCACGGCACGATGGAGAACTACTTCGCGGCCAAGCGCAGGCTCTTCGACGGGAGCCTCGGCGGGACGCCGAAGGCGTCCGTCATCAACGTGGACGACGAGCGCGGCAGGGAATTGGCCCGGGACTTGGAAGCCGACGGCGCGCGAGTCATACGCTACGCGCTCGACGCGGACGCGGACGTGACGGCCTCGGCGGTCGAGCACTCGCTCGAAGGGATGAATTTTCTGCTGCTCACCTCGGAGGGCGAGCGCGCCGTCCACTCGCCGCTGGTCGGCCGCCCGCACATCTACAACATCCTGGCGGCGGCCGGCGCGGGGCTCGCGCTCGGCTACGACCTGGACGTGATTGTGCGCGCCGTGGAGTCTTGCGCGGGTGCGCCGGGCCGCTTCGAGCGCGTGGCGCACCCGGGCGACTTCGCCGTGGTCGTGGACTACGCGCACACGGACGACGCGCTGCTGAACGTCCTGCGCACGGCGCGCGACGTGACGCGCGGCCGCGTCATCACGGTCTTCGGCTGCGGCGGCGACCGCGACCGCTCGAAGCGCGCGCCGATGGGCGAGGCCGCGGGCTCCCTGAGCGACGTGGTGATTCTGACTTCGGACAACCCGCGCACCGAAGACCCCATGAAGATTCTGGCCGACGTAGAGGTGGGCTTGCGCGGGGCCGCGAAGCCTTACGAGAAGATCGCAGACCGCCGCGAGGCCATACACCGCGCCGTCGCCGAGGCGCGCACCGGCGACCTCGTCGTTATCGCCGGCAAAGGGCACGAGGACTACCAGCTCATCGGCCGCGAAGTCCTTCACTTCGACGACAAGGAAGTCGCGCGCGAAGCCCTCGCCGCGAGAACAAAATGAGTGACGAGTAGAAAGAACACCCGTTGAAAGTTGCGGGACTTTGTCCCGTAGGGACATCCTGAAAATAGCCCAGCACTTCAGTGCTGGGAATAAGTCGTGGATAAAACTTGAATCCCGTAGGGACGGCTGAATGTTTCAGCCGTCCCTACGGGACTCAAATATTTTTGGCACATTTACCTAGCACTGAAGTGCTGGGCTATTCTCAATCGTCCCTGACGGGACTTCGTTCAGGAGTAGTTCATCGGCGGGGGCGGGTTGTTGTTCCAGTCCGTGCCGGGTGCGGCGGGGCTGCCCTTCATCGCGCCGACGACGATGAGGAGGATGGCCGCGGCCGCCATGAGGAACATACCCCAGGCGGGTTGGATGAGGACGCCTAAGAACTGGTCTGCGAGTTGGTCAGCCTGGGCGGATTGGCCGCCAGCCATCCCGCCCAGAGGGGCCATCCCGCGGAGGAAGGACTTGTAAGTCACGAAGTCGAAGACGAGGACGGCGAGGGCCAGCACGCCCGTCACTACGAGCGGGCGGAAATTGCTCTTCAGGGCCAGCGCGATCGAGATCAGTCCGAGCGCCAGGATGACGAGCCCCGTGCTGAAGCGCGCCGAGACTCTCGTCAGCAGGTCGAAGTAGCTGAAGTTGAGCAGGCCGAAGACGCTGATGAGGGGCATGAAGAAGCCCAGGGTCAGGACGGACGCGCCAATGAGGGCGATGGTGCGTTTATTTTTTTCCATAACTCAAGCTGACGGCGCAACGGGCCACCGCGGCACACGCGCACACGCGAGCGCCCCTCAATTGGCGGGGCGCTCGCGCTTCATACGCTTGGTGTAAAACTACCGGCCCGGCGTGTAGGGCGGCGGCGGCGGCGGCGTGGCACCCCAGGCCGCGCCCGGCGCGGGGGCGTTCTTGCCCAGAGCGCCGGCGGCGAGCAGGATGAGCCCGCCCAGGATGAAGACGATCCAGCCCCACTTCATCGAGACCGCGTTCTCCATCTGCGACCTCATCTCCTCGGAAGCACCACCCATCGCCTCGGAGAACTTCGATTTGAAGCTGAAATAATCGAAGGCCGCGATCGCCAGCGACAGGATTCCGGGGATGAGGAGCAGCTTGCTCTTTCTCAGCACCGCGAAGGCTATGGCGGCGATTCCGAGGAGAATCATGACAATGCCTTCCCAGCTTGCCTGCGGGCTAAAATAGCTGACGTTCATGCTCTGCCCGAGAAAGTCTACGCCCACGAGCGGGCAGAACGTGCCGATGATGAGAAGAACACCGCCGACAATTCCTAGAATACGACTATCCATCAGGGGACTCCTTTTTAGCTGTGTTTAGATTCAGGGACGGGAGTGTCGGTCTGAAAAAGCCACTCCGGTACGTTTCTGGCTCAAAGAACAACGAAGCTTCTAAGCCAACTCGGACGGCAAGTCAAGAATAATTTTGCAGCCGCGCCGGAGCGCGCCGCCCGCCGGCCCTCACGGCGCGCGCGGCGAGTCGTCTTCGTCGGCACTTTTCTCCTCGAAGGCGACGTGGTGACGCCTGGACAAGTACCAGTAAACAGGCAGTCCCAACAGAATCAGGCCCAGGCCGATGAGGGCGTTGACGTTGAGCCCCCTGAGCCCTTTACCCGGTTCCGGCAGGAGCGTCGTGAACAGCAGGTAGCCCGTGACGAGCAGGAACAGAATTGGCACAACGGGGTAGCCCCACGCGCGGTAGGGCCGCTCCGCGTGAGGCATCCGCCGCCGGAAGATGAAAACCGAGGCGGTCACCAGCCCGTAGAAAATCCACGAGCCGAAGATGACGTAGTCCGTCAGCGTGTCGAACGAGCCCGAGAGCGTCAGCACCCCGGCCCAGACGCCCTGGACCACGAGCGCGCCGATGGGGACGTGCGTGCGCGGGCTGAGGCGGGCGAGCCGGTCGAAGAAGAGGCGGTCGCGCGCCATCGCGTAGGGGACGCGCGCGCCCGTCAGAATCGAGGTGTGCAGCGTGCCGAGCGAGGAGGCCATCAGGCTCGCGGCGATCAGGCCGGCGACCAGGCCCTGAAGGCTCAGGCTGAAGGGCTGCATGAACGTGCGCGTGACTTCCGCGGCGACGGACGAGCCGGCGGGGACGCTGGCGACTTGCGTCGGCGTCAGCACGTAAAAGTAAGCGATGTTGACGAAGACGTAGAGGATGATGATGAGAATCGTGCCGCCGATGAGCGCGAGCGGGATGTTGCGCTGCGGGTTCTTGATCTCGCCCGCAACAAGCGTGATGTTGTTCCAGCCGTCGTAGCCCCACAGCGCGGCCAGCATCGCGGCGCTAAATCCTGCCACCCCGAGCATCGTCCCGGGGCTCAAGCCCTCGCAAACCCCGCCGACGTTATTCAAGCCGAAGTTCCCCCAGTCGCCGCCCGCCAGGATGAAAGCCCCCAGGCCGATGCCGAGGACGAGCGCGATCTTGACGCCCGTCAGGACGGTCGCAATCCACCCGCTGACGACGACGGTGGCGCAGTTGATTAAGGTGAAGAGCGCGATGAGCGAGAGCGCGATGAGTTGCAGGTAGCCGAAGCCCCAGTCGCGCCCGAAGAAGTTAAGGGTGAAAAAGTTTGCTTTGATCGCGCCGCCCGTGATGTCGTTGAGGAAGATGGCGAAGGCTGCGGCGACCGAAGCCTGCGAGCCTGTCTTGGCGATGAAGATTTGCATCCAGCCGTAGAGGAAGCCCATGCGGGGGCCGTAAGCCTCGCGCATGAAGACGTACTCGCCGCCCGCGCGCGGCATCATCGCCGCGAGCTCGGCGTAAGTCAGCGCGCCCGCCAGGCTGAGGATTCCGGCGACCACCCAGACGGTAATCACCATGCCCGGCGTCCCGACGTAGCACGTCATCACGCGCGCCTTGAGGAAGACGCCCGTGCCGATGACGTTGCCGATGACGATGGAGGCGGCGGCGACGAGCGTCAGGCCGCGGATGAGCGTGACGTTACTGGGCGCGAGTTTGGACATGATGTTCAGGCAATGCCCGTTCAATGAGAAGCGGATTCAAACAGGGATGGACAGGATGGACAGGATAAAGAGTTGATGTTTTTATCCTGTCCATCCTGTCCATCCCTGTTAATTTATTTCTTTCTTCATCACCAAACGTCGTTCGTGACTAAATCCTCGTAAGTGTCGCGGCGGCGGATTAAGTCCACCTGCCCGCCGTCGCGCACCATGACGGCGGCGGGCAGCGGGCGGCCGTTGTAGTGGAACATCTGCGCGAGCGAATAGGCTCCGCTGTTGAGAAGCGCCAGCACCTCGTCGGGCTGAACGTCAGCCGGGAGCCGGCGGTAGTCCGGCAGTCGGCCCTCACGCTCGATGTCGAAGTAAACGTCGCCGGAGTCGCAGAGCGGGCCGGCCACCTTGTAGTCCGTGTCGGGCGGCGCGGCGGCGCGCGCGGCCGAGACGAGGTGGTAGTACCACTTGTAATTGTTCATGGAGAGCAGCAGGTTGTAGCCAGCGTCCGTCAGCAGCCACACGTCGCTCGTTTCGGGGCGCCGCTTGATGTTGCGCACCGTCGTCAGGACGAGCCCCGCGTCGGCGATGATGCTGCGGCCCGGCTCCAACAAGATAGTCACGCGGTCGAGCAGGTGCTCCGCGTCCGCTGCCCGCGCAGACTCGCGCGCGACCCTGAGCGCCTCGCTCAAGACTTCCGACGGCTCAAGGTCCGCGCCGAGCATATCGCGCTCGTGCTCTGGAAGCTGGTCGGCGATTAAAGGGTCGCGCAGGTAGTTGACGGGAATCCCGCCGCCGAGGTTGATGTGCTCAAGGGTGTGGCCCGTCTCGTTGTGGAGCGTGACGAGGTGTTCCCACATCGCCTTGAAGGCTTCGGCGAAGGGCTCCACGTCGGGCGTCTGCGAGCCGACGTGGATGTGTATGCCGCAGACGGCGATTAGCTCGGGGTGCTTGAGGCCGCGGCGGAAGGCGTCCAGCACGTCCGAGTAAGAGATGCCGAACTTGGAGGTCAGGAGCGCGGTCTGCAACCCCAGGTGCGAGCGTGTGCCAATTTCGGGCGTGAGACGGAGCGCGATGTTGGCGCGTTTGCCGGTGCGTCGGGCCGCCTTTTCGACCAACTCGATTTCGTAAATCGAATCCACGTTGATCGCGTAGATGCCGGCGCTGATGGCTTCGTCTAATTCCGCGTCCGTCTTGCTCGTGCCGTTGAAGATGATCTGCTCGGGCCGGAAGCCTATGCGCAGCGCCTTGTAAAGCTCGCCGCCGCTGTTGACCTCTATGTCAATCCCGGAGTCGCGCACCGTCCGCAGCACGGCCATGTTGGAGTTGGCCTTCGAGGCGTAGCAGAAGCGGACGGGGCGGTTGACCTGCCGCGCGGCGCTCTTGAGGCGCTCGACGTTCGAGCGGATGCGCTGCTCGGAAAAGACGTAGAGGGGCGAGCCGTGCTCGGCGACCAACTGAAGCGCGTCCACGCCGTTGACCGTCAAATGATTTTCTGAGATTTCGAGAAACCCAGGAATAGTCCACGGCGGGCTTTGGATTGCAGGCTGCGATGACATCCAGAGAAAAACTCCGCGCTAGAATTTTGTAGAAGAGACGCCAGCGAAGATAGTCCGGCGGCAGAGGGCGGGTCAAGTGCCAGGCCGCGCGCGGCCGCGGAGACACGGCCTACAGCGCGAAGATTTTTTTCGTGTCGAGGATGACGGTCTTGGCCCCGCGCTCGCGCGTCTTCTCGACCATGTCGGCGGTGCCGCCCGGCCCGTCGCCGCTGCCCGCGCCGTCCCAGAGGGCTATGAGCGTGACGTTGTCGCCGCCGTCGGCCAGCGCGTTGTAGAGCGTCCAGAGGTTGTTGCGCTGCCAGATGCCGTAGCCGGGTTTGTCCTGGAGCCAGCCGGGGAGTTCCTTCGACTCGCCGAGCACGCGAACCGGGTGCGACCTGAGCAGCCGGTTGAACTCCTCGACCCACTCCGGGCCGGCGTGCTCGACCGACGCTTGAATGTACTGCTCGCGCGGCATCGCCAGGAAGATGCGGGTCGGGATGCCCGCCTCTTCGCAGACCTTCTGGAAGAGCATGTCGCCGCCGCTGGCACAACCTGCTATGCCGTAAGCGATGCCGCCCGCGGCTGCCTGTTCGGCGGCGACGGCCTCGGCTATCTTTTGCTTCGCCGCGTCAATCTTCTCCGGCTCGTTCGGGAAGCGCGGCTTCTCGCGGTCGGGCTTGTCAATCATGTGGCCCGTGAAGAGGAGCACGCGCTGAGGCTCCCCGGCCGCCATCGCGGCCTCGGCGTTGGGGGCAATCAGGTTGACGACTCCCAGCGCCGCGGTGACGTTATCCGTGAACACTCCGAGTTTCTGGTAGCGCGACAGTTGGCTCTGCACGGAGTCAACCGCGAACGGGTGACGCGCCGCGAGCGCCCTGCGGTATTCGTCGGCCACGCGGGCGGGGCGCTTTGAGGTCAAGCAGTACAGGTCGGCGACGCTGACCTCCGCCCAGATGTCGCTCTTGTGCTCCTTTTTCAAGCGATTCCGGCACGCCGTCAGCGAGAGCTCGACCGCCGAGGCCAGCTTCTCGGCGCGCTTTTTCCGCGCGGACAGCTCGCGCTGTGCCTCGTCGTCGTCGTCGAATCGCTCCGCCCAGACTTTCGGCAGCGACTGGGCCAGTTCGTTCTCGACGCTCAACATCGCCAGGGCGTTCAGGCCGGAGTAGTAGTGATTCAAATCCTGGTCGAAGCCTTCGGCATACGCTCGGAACGACTCTTCCAGGAAGGGCGAACGCAAGGCGGCCTCGCGCTGACTCCCCTCGGCCTCCCTGCACCAACTGTCTATCCACTGCCCCTTAGCATTACGCCCGATGAGCGAGCACAATTCGGCTCGGTCGTACTTCTCCATGCCTCCGCGGCTGAGGGCACGTCGCACGGCCTGGTTCGATTTCGTCAGATCGCCCAGCCGCTGGTAAATAGTGGCGAGCAGCGTGTTGGCCTCCACGTCCAGCGGGTCGTGATCGCGTACCATTTCCCAGGTGGCGCACGCGCCCGTGTGGGCCTTCAGCTCGTACTGGGCACGCCCGACGAGGCGTAAGCCTTCGATCTCCCACTCGAAGCCACGGGCTTCCGCGGCCAGCAGCTCAAGGTCGCCCAACTCGCAAGCCTCCTTCGCGCTCTCGACCTCCTCGCGGAAGCCGAGCGGGATGGGGAGGAAGCGCGACCTGTCCTGCTCTTCGAGGTCGGGCAGCAGCTGGAAGACGGGGCTGTCCTGGTTCTCGGAGTTGATGGTCTGCCGCAGCCCGGCGACGAGGTCTGGAACGCTGGCCGACGGGTCCGCGCCGTTGTAGGTAAGGTAGCGGTCGGTCTTAAGGTCAAAGGGGACTTCGTCGGTCTTGATGTCAGCGCCGCGGGCGCGGATGAGGAACGTGCGCTTGCCGCGCAGGGCGTGGCGGACGCCGAGCTCGTAGTAGACGTTGGCGTTGTGGATGGAGATGTCGGCGATGACGAGGTCGGCGGTCAGGAGGCGTTGAAACATGTCCACGCGGATGTTGCCCTGCCGGCGTATCTCCATCGTCGTGCGGCCCGTGATCTGGAACTCGTTCAGCGCCGGGTCAATCAGCTTCTTCTCGACCTCCTCGAAGTTGATCTCGTTCTTCGTCCCGAAGGGCCGGATGATGAAAGCGCGCATGGCCGTGCCTCCACGTCAGTAGAAATGGCCGAAGCGTTCGAGCGCGAAGTGTTCGGGCTTAACGTCTTTGGCGAGCGCCTGCCCGACGCGGACGAGGTCGGGGATGTATTCGCACGAGTCGAGTCGCGCGACCTTCGCGGGGTTGATCTTGCCGAGGCCGCGCTCCTCCAGCCAGGCGGACGACAACTCGGCGTTGTAGCGGGCGTAGAGGAACGCGCGGCCGAGGTCTTCGGAGAGCGGGACTTCTTTCTTCTCTTTGCCGTCGTCGCGGCGCGGTATCCCGTCGCCGAACTCGCGGTCTATCTGCGGGCCGCTCACGCACCGCCCGATGACGCGGCAGTTGATGTCCTGATCCACCTGCGCGCCGTACATCAGCGCGGCAGGGAAGCTGACCAGGTTCGAGATGGCGTTCTTGCCGGACTCGTAGATTTCCGTGGCAACCTTCGGGGCCGCGCCCGTCCCGATTGACATCAGCAGCAGGTGGTTCTCGCCCGTCTTCCAGCCCAGCCCGTATGAATCGTGCGTCGCCATGCGCGCCAGCAGGAAGGCCGGGTTGTTGTACGGCGTCAGGCCCCCGTCCTCGAAGAGGAACGATAGGGAGGGGTCGTTCGGGTCCCACTGTAGGATTTCGGGCGGGAAGAAGACGGGCGCGGCCGTGCTCGCGCGCACCAGTTGCCAGAGCGGTATCTGTAGGTTGCAGTCTTTGCGCGTGAGGTCGTTGTAGCGCGCGAACGGGTTACTGCTGATGGGCCAGGGCGAGTCGGTCGAGACGTTGCGCGTGACGACGAGCAGGAGGCTCCTGAGCTTGTTCGAGCCGAGGTTAGTCCTGGGGCCGTAGGTCTTCTTCAACTCTTCGGTCAGCGGCTCTTTCTTGTAGAGGTGGCGCAGGCGTTCCAGGATGAAAGCCTTCTCGAACATCTTCGGCCCGGTGGCGATGTAGAAGTCCGATAGCTCCTGGGCCGACATCCCAATCGCCAGCCCGGCGGCGATGATCGCGCCGGTACTCGTGCCGCCGATGTAGTCGAAGAAGTCGCAGAGGCGGAAGTCGTCGCCCTTCCCGCTCTCCTTCCGCAACAGCTCTTCCATGCGGATTAAGACCTGAAGGGTGAGGACGCCGCGGATGCCGCCGCCGTCGAGCGCGAGCAGCTTGCGCGGGCGCTCGTCACGATACCGCTTCGCCAGCCGGTCGTACACAGGGTATTGCGCTGCCAGTTTGTGCCATTCGGCCATGTGTGTTCCTTCCTCGCTTTCCCGGCGACCGCTGACGGGTCGCCTCATTCGCAGGCGTATAAGCTTGTCAAAAGTTGTCTGGGCGGTCGCTGAAAAGTTCAGGATTGCGGCTTGGGAGACAGATTCAACCCTTTGCGCCTTACGTCTTACCTTTGCGCCTTTGCGAGAAACCGCAACGTCTCACGCTGGAGGCGCTAAGTAAAAACGTAAGGCGCAAAGGGTTGAGTGGTTTCTTCTCAATCCGAAATCCGAAATCGGCTCAGCCTTGCAGTTGCATCATCACTTCGGCGGGGTTCCAGTAGGCGCGGACGGTCTGAATCAGTCCCTGGTCGTTGAACTCGAAGACATCTATGCCCTCGAAGCGCACGTCGCGCTTGTTCTTGCCGCGGCCGCGGCCCGTCCACTTGACGGCCGCCGCGTTGCCCGCGATGAAGACGTGGTCTTCCGTTAAGCCCACCGTCTCGAACGCCCCGACGATGCCGTCGTAGAACTTGCGCATGCCGTCGTGCCCCACGTTCGGCGGGGCGTTGACGGGGTCGTAAGTGATGACGTCCGGCGCGCAGGTCGCGACCCACGCCTCCACGTCCATCGCGCGGATGGCAGCGAAGTAGGCTTTGACCGTTCTCGAAATATCTTCGGGTGACATAAGCTCTGATCTATTTCCTTTCTCTTTGGACCAAGACGCGGCGCAGGATTTTGCCCGACGGCGACTTGGGTATCTGCTCTATGAATTCGAGCCGGCGAATCTTCTTGTGCGGGGCGACGCGCGCGGCGACGTACTCCTTCAACTCGCGCTCGGTCGCCTCGCCCTTGAGCACGACGAAAGCCTTCGGCACCTCGCCCGCCTCCTCGTCCGGGCTCGGGATGACGGCCGCGTCCGCGACCGCCGGGTGCGTCAGCAGCATCGCCTCAAGCTCGGCCGGCGCGACTTGAAAGCCCTTGTACTTAATCAACTCCTTGGCGCGGTCAACGATGAAGAAGTGGCCTTCGGCGTCGGCGTAGCCTATGTCGCCCGTGTGCAGCCAGCCGTCTGCGTCAATCGTGTGCGCCGTGGCTTCGGGGCGGTTGAGGTAGCCCTTCATCACCTGCGGGCCGCGCACCCACAGCTCGCCCTCCTCGCCCGGCCCCAGCTCCGCGCCCGTCTCCAAATCCACGACCTTGCACTCCGTACTCGGGATGCACTGGCCGACCGAGCCGTACTTGATGCCCGCCGGGTCTTCGCAGCACATGTGCGTGACGGGGCTCGCCTCGGTCATGCCGTAGCCCTGCTTGATGACGCACTTGAGGCGCTCGGCGCAGGCCGATGTCAGGCTCTCGCTGAGCGGGGCCGCGCCCGACATGATGAGCTTCAGCTTCGAGAGGTCGTACTCGTCAATCACGGGCAGCTTCGCCAGCGCCAGGATGATCGGCGGCACCAGATGCGCGCGCGTCACGCCGTAAGCCTGCATTGCAGTGAGGAACTGCTCCATCTCGAAGCGCGGCATGACGACGATGCTTGCGCCCTTGTGGAGGCCGTAGTTCATCACGACGTTCATGCCGTAGATGTGGAAGAAGGGCAGGATGGCGATCAGCGTGTCCCGCTCGTCGGTCATGTCGTGGTCGCGCAACTGGCACAGATTGGCGACCATGTTGTAGTGCGTCAGCATGACGCCCTTCGCCACGCCCGTCGTCCCGCTCGAATAGGGGAGGGCGACGAGGTCTTCGCGCGGGTTGATGTCAACCTCCGGCAAGTTCCCGTCGTTCTCCAAGAGCGAGCCGAACGGCGTCGCGCCCTCCGCCTCGCCGAAGACGAAGATTTCCTGAACGTTCGTCCCGCGCGCGGCTTCGAGTGCCTTGTCCAGCAACTGCGGGATGGTCAGCAGGTATTTTGCCCCGGCGTCCTTGAGCTGGTGTGCCACTTCCGGGGCGGTGTAGAGCGGGTTGACGGGCGTGACGACGCCGCCCATCGTGGCGACGGCGTGGAAGGCGACGGCGTACTCCGGCAAGTTCGGGCTGAAGAGGGCCAGCACGTCGCCCTTGCGCATCTCGCGCGCGTGCAGCCCCGCGGCCGCGCGCCGCACGCCCGAGCGCAGCTCGCCGTAAGTCGTCACGCGCCCGGTCGCCGCGTCAATCAGCGCGGGCTTGCCGGAAAGCTCGCCGGCCCGGGCCAGGACAAACTCCGGGAGCGGCTGCTCTGGGACGGTCACTTCGTTGTAGGGGCCGCGGAAAATCATCGGGTGCGACCCCTCTTATACCTTAAACGGGCGGCTGGGTGTGAGATTTTCTTCAAGGACGGCGAGAAAATGTCCGCGCCCTAAGGTCGCGCCGGGCGTGCTACAATGCCCGGCGCGATTCCAGGAGCGAGGTGATACATGGAGACGAGGGACCAGGGCGGCCACAACAGCGAGGAGCCGGAGCGCGAGGAGGAGCGGGGCGAGACGAGCGAGCCGGACGCGCCGACCGGCGTGGAGGAGAATCCTGGGATGGGCACCGTCTTAGGTCCCGGGCCGGGGACGGGCGTGCAGCCGGACTCGGGCGACGAGTAGGCCCAGCGGAGGAAGGATGAGCGAAACAGACGCGCGCCAGCGGACAATCCTCTGCCTGGCGAGCTACTTCAAGGGCGGCGAGTTCATGCGCCAGTGCAAGCAGGGGGGCGCGCGCGTCGTCCTCATGACGCGCGAGAAGCTCTTGCAGGAGGACTGGCCGCGCGAGAGCCTGGACGACATCATCGCCCTGCCGAACGACGCCGCGCCCGAGCTTTACGTCTACGTCGCCAGCCAGCTCGGCCGCCCGCAGAAGATTGACCTCGTCGCCGCCCTCGAAGAGTTCGATGTCGTCACGGCCGGCCTCATACGCGAGCAGCTCTGCATCAATGGGATGACTAGCTCCGAGGCGCGCGTCTTCCGCGACAAGCTGGCGATGCGCATCCACGCGCGCGCGGCGGGCATCCCCGTGCCGGACTTCGTCCACGTGCTCAACTACCAGGAGCTGGGCGATTACATGGGGCGCGTGCCCGCGCCGTGGGTGCTGAAGCCGCGCTCGGACGTGTCCGCCATCGGCATCAAAAAGTTTAACGAGGCGGAGCAGGTCTGGCGGGCGATTGACGCCCTCGACGCGCGCGAGAATCTGAGCGAGCGCTCGCCCTACTACCTGCTCGAACGCTACGTCGCGGGCGAGGTCTTCCACGTTGACTCGCTCGTCAACAACGGGCGCGTGGCGTTCGCCGGGGTGAGCGGCTACGGGCGGCCGCCCATGGACGTGACGCACGAGGGCGGAGTCTTCATCTCGCGCACGGTCAGACGCGGCTCCGAAGACGAGAGGAAGCTGCTCAGGCTTAACCGCAAATTAATCAGCGCGCTCGGTCTTACGCACGGCGCGGCGCACGCCGAGTTCATCAAGAGCGCCGCGGACGGCGAGCTCTACTTTCTTGAAATCGCGGCGCGCGTCGGCGGCGCGTACATCGCGGAGAGTTTGGAGGCCGCGAGCGGCGTCAACATCTGGCGCGAGTGGGCCAGAATCGAGCTGGCGCGCGACGGCAACTCTTACAAGTTGCCGAAGCCGCGCAAGGAGTACGGCGGCATAGTGCTCTCGCTGGCGCGGCAGGAGGAGCCGGACACCTCCGGCTACACGGACGAAGAGATCGTCTACCGCGTCACGAAGAGTCACCACGTCGGCCTCGTCGTCCGCTCGCCACGGCTTGAGCGCGTTGAAGAGTTGACAAACGGTTACGCGCGGCGCTTCGACGAAGAGTTCACGGCCGTCGTGCCGCCGCCCGAAAGGCCCAGGTGAAGAGAACAGTGAAGAACAAGAGGAGTCAAATGAAGAGATTTTTCCCGGTCATCATTTCAATCGTGTTAGTCCTGGGCGGCGCGGCCGTCCCCGCCTCCGCGGTCACTCCCGCGGCGCAGCGCGGCCGCGCCGCCGTCAGGTTCGTGCCCAGGCAGATCAAGCAGGCCAACCGCAGGTTGAGGTACACGATCACGGCGAAATACCCGCAGGCGCTCGGCGCGGCCCGCGACCCGCGGCTGGCGAAATTCAACCAGGCTTTGAGGGGCGTGGTCCTGAAGGAAGTCGGCGGGTTTACCAAAGACTTCGCAGCGCCCGAAGAGCGCATGTCGGATGCCGGGAGCTACTTCGAGGCGGAGTACAACGTCACGCTGGCGACGAAAGACATGATCAGCGTCTGGTTCGGCGTCAGCACCTTCTACGAGGGCGCGGCCCACCCGAACCACAACAGCAAGGTCTTTAACTACGACCTGAACACGGGCAAGGAGCTGAAGCTCGCGGACCTCTTCAAGCCCGGCTCGGACTACCTGAAAGTCATCTCCGACTACGCCGTCAAAGACCTCACAGAGCAGTTCCGCGGGGAGATGTCCGGCGAAGAACCCGACACGGACTGGATTCGAGAGGGCGCGGGGCCGAAAGAGGAGAATTACAAGAGCTGGAACCTTTCGCCCAAAGGTCTCGAAATCAACTTCGACCCCTACCAGGTGAACTCCTACGCCGCCGGCCCCAAAGAAGTCGTCATCCCCTTGAGCGCCCTCAAAGACGTGCTCGACCCGAACGGCCCGCTGGCGAGAATGCAGAAGTGAGATTCGGAACGGACTTTTGCACGTTTCAATTGACACCCGGCCCCGCCCGGTAATACGCTGCGCTTGCCACCCTACATCTCAACTGACGCTCGCCACAGTCGAGCGTCAGTTCAAGAAGAAAGGGGACGAGGAATGACGGGCGAAGAGATGGAGCGGGCCATTGAATTCTTGCTCCAAAACCAGGCTAAATTTGAGCAGCAGGCCGCGGAGACCGACAGGAAGTTGCAGGCTCATGCCGAGACTCAATCAGAGTTCATCCAAATCGTAACCAACGCGATGGAAAGGCTCACGCGAGCTGACGAGCGTCTAAGCGAAAGGCTCGCGCGAACTGAAGAGCGCCTAAGCAAAGGGCTCACGCAAAGCGTCGAGCTTTTTAACGAACGGCTCGGGCAAAGCGAAGAGCGTTTCAATGAGATGCTCAGGAAAAGCGACGAGCGTTTGAACGAAATGCTCAGGGAAAACGATGAGCGTTTTAATCAAAGGCTCGCTGAAATAGACGAGCGTTTGAGTAAAAGTATTACTGAGCTTGACTTGAAGTTTAACGAGAGGCTCACGCGAACGGACGCGCGGTTGGATCGTATCGCCGAGGAGACAGACCAGCGGTTCAGGCAGACGGATGAACGGATGAATCGGCTCGCCGAGGAGACAGATAAGCGGTTCAAGCTGACAGACGAGCGCCTTAATCGGCTCGCCGATTTAGTCGAACGTCATATCATCGGGCGGCGAGACGGCAGCCCTTAAGTTTACAATCCCAGATTTCTTGTCAGGCGAGAAGCGGGGGCGAAAGGTGCGACTTTCGTCCCCGCTTCTTCATTTTCTAAGGCAAAAATCGGTGACGAAAATTTCGGTTGACAGGCCCAACGCGCAGGTGTACTCTGCGCGCGTTCCTTACTCCCGATCACAAATTTCGCTCCCGAATTACAGCTCCCGACAGTAGTGTGCTGAGTTGGCGAGAAGCCTTTCCTTCTCGTGCTCCAGACCTCTCGGTGTGCGTGAAATCAGGCGAGCCGCCCGGGGCGGCTACGCGGCGGCCGGAGTGTGCCTGAGTTTCACCGGCCGAACGCCTCGCCCGGACGAGTGCTGCGTCAGTCCTTGATTCTGTGACTCCTCACCCCGCACGGCGCGCGGCCGGAAAATGGCCCAAAGGGCTTCCCTGGCCCCTTTGCTTTCCGGCCGGGCGTCAAACGAAGGCCGTCGTGACTGGTCTAGTCACGGCGGCCTTCTTCCGCGCAATGTCCGCTTAGCACTCCTCCAGCGGCCAGATGTCCACGCTAATCTCTTCGGCGTAGTGCAGCAGCGGCTCGCCCTCCGGTGTCGGAATGCCGGCGGATTCGAGCATGGTCGAGTCGAGGGATGAGAGCGAGGCTTTGTGCAGCGGCCAGGGCTGGTGGTGGATGCGCGCGCGGTAGAGTTTCTGCCGGTGCGCGCTGTAGAGGAGGTAGCGTTCGGTGAGAAAAAATTCCAGGGAGCCCGGGTGCGAGTAGGGGAGCGTCTCGCCTGTCTGCCACGTCGCGTCGAGCTCGGCCGCGTTGGCGTCCTTATCCGTGCGCCGCGAGGAGTAGACGATGGTGCCGTCGTCCTGTTCGAGGCTCATCTCGGCCGTGTAGTAGGGCAGGTGGAAGAACATCCTGGCGGCCGTCACGGCGACAGAGCTGTTGGCGTCGAGCGAGAAGAACCAGACGCCGGGGACCTTGTCCAGGCGCACGTAGGTGCGGACGTTCAGCTCGTGCATGCTGCTCAAGCCCGGCACGGGCGGCAGGTAGGGCGGGAAGGCGCGTATGTCCCACATCGTGAACGGCGTGACGGCGACCCAGGCGGAGCCGTCGAAGGTATCAATCGTCAGCCGCTCGGGGATGAGCGGGCGCAGGTGCTCTTCGTCCATGCGCCAGTGTATGAAGAGGAGCTTGCCCCAGTCCTGGTGCATGATGGGTTGGCCTTCGGGGCGCTCGCGCACCGCGAGGCGTTCCAGGTCAGTCAGTTGTTCTTTCTTCATTTGTGCCAATTCTACTTTTTGACGAGCACGTTGTTCGTGTTGCCCGCTTCGTCCTCTGCCGTGTTCGGGTTGTCCGGGTCTAAGACCCAGTTGCCGTCAACGATGAATTTGTACGTGTACTCGCCGGGCTCAAGGTCTACGCGGCAGACCCAGGCGTCGGCTTCGCGGCCGCAGACGATTTGCGACTGGTCCCAGTTGTTGAAAGAGCCGGCCAGCGTGACGACGCTGGCGTCCGCGTAGCCCTGTAGTCGGAAAGTCGTGTTGCCTTTGAGACTAGGCGGCGGCAGCGAGACGCGCTGCGCCGTGTACTGCGCGCCCTCGTACTCGAAGGTGACGGAGGAGTAGTTGCCGTCGGCGTCTCTGTTGAAGACGTAGCTCGTGCCCGCGACTTCGTCCAGGAAGCGGGAGCGTGATTTCTGTACGAGCTTCCGTTTTTTGACGACTGAAGGCTTGACCCAGAGGGTTTCGCCTTCGAGCGTCACATCGAGTGTGGAGATGGGGATGATGCCGACCTCAAGGCTGTAGCGGCCGACCAATTTTTTTAGCAGCTCGGCCTTCGACCTGGGCGCGGTCTGAGATTGGGCCAGGCAGACTTGAAAGCCTGACAGCAGCAGGAGTCCGATAAAGACCGAGAGCCGCTTCATCTTAGTTCAACCCGCCTTTGCCTCTCCGCGTGAAAAAAATTATCTCACGCGGAGAGGCGAAGGCGCAAAAGGGCGGCCCTAATACTGCCAGTTGACGTTGACGAAGCCGACGCCGCTCGTCGGGACGGTGTAGGAGTGGTTGGAGCCGGCCTCCCAGGTGACTGTGCCGTTGGCGGCGATCTTGATGAACTTGAACTGAATCGTCTGCCCGGCCGGGACGCTCGCGTTGAGGAACCAGTTGGGGTAGTTCGGGGTCAGCATAGGCCCGACGGCCCCGTCCCAAGTCGTGCTCCAGTTGCCCAGCTCGACCGTGTCGCCGGTCAGGAAGATGTAATCGCCCACCTGCGTCGGCGAAGCGTTGTTAACCGTAAAGGTCACGGGAATCATCTTGGCCTTCAGGACGGTGTACTGTATGCCGTTCGAGACCTGGCTGGATGAATTCGTGACGGTCACATTATAGTTGCCGTTGGTGACGGAAGGAGTGGTGACGACGACCTTCGTCGGCGACCAGGAGACGACCGTCGCCGTCGTTGTGCCAAATTTAACTGTGCCAGTCGTCGAGCCGAAGTTCTTGCCGCCGAGGGTGACTTTGACGCCGGATTGCCCCAGCGTCGGCCCGATTGAGCCGACCTGCGGGGTAGATGCTCCTTCGACGTACTGCCAGACGGCGACGGTGTGCGCGGGCAGCGTGAAATTGGAGACAGGGTTGTTGCCGCCCGAGCCGGAGCTGACCGTAATGGATGAGCCGCCGAGCAGGCCCGTCAGGTAGTCGGAATAACTACCGGCCGGGAGCGCCGTGTTCAGTCCGGTGATGTTGTAAGACGAAGTCTCGTTCTTGTTGATGGCGACGAGCACGACGCTGTTGAAGAACTTGCGTTCGTAGATGTACACGTCGTTGTTCATCCAGCGTTGCCCCATCGAGCCGTAGCCGAGCGCCGGATTGTCGCGCCTGAGCGTGGAGAGTTTGTTGGTCAACTGGTACGCGGTCGTGGAAGTCGAAAAGTTGACCATCTGCGGCCGGTTGTACGGGTCCGTGCCGCCGCTCGTGTCGTCGTGCAGGTACTGCTCCGTGCCGTAATAGATACACGGGATGCCGCGCGAGGTGAGGACGAAGGCCATCGCCTGGTGGAGCCGGTTGTTGTTGTTGTTGACGGAGAGGAAGCGCGCCATGTCGTGGTTGTCTATGAAGGTGACGAGGTCGTCCTTCCATGTGAAGTTCGTGCCCTCCTGCGAAATCACGGAGTCTATGGTGGAAAAATTCGCGTTCGAGGCGAAGACGCTGCGGATGGCCGTGTTGAGCGGGAAATCTAATAGCGAGATGCCGCTCTTGTTGGCGAACTTGTAGGAGTCGTGGTAGAGCGGGTCGGACGTGTTGCCCTGATACCACTCGCCGAAGAGAAAGCTGTCGCCGTAGGTGTAGACGGCGTTGGCAAAGCTGTACTGCCAGCCCCAGCCGAAGTGCTTGACGGCGTCTATGCGGAAGCCGTCCGCGCCGTGCTGCTGGAAGAGATTGGCCGCGGCCTTCATGTAGGCGTCCATCGTCGCGTGCTCTTGATTCACGTCCGAGAGGCCGAAGAGCGTGTAGTACTGGACCTGGTAGCGGTCGTCCCAGCCGCCGCCGGAGATGTCAGAGTTGTGGTGGAAGTAGCCGTTGGTGTCGTTGGTGTAGTTGCCCAAAAGTGTGCCGTTGTCGTAGAGCGCGCCGTACTCGCCCGCGTTGTTCTGCGTCGAGTGGTTGGGGGCGAAGTCAACGATCACTTTGATGCCGACGGCGTGCGCAGCCGTGACGAGATTGTCGAACGGCGTCCAGGAGTTGCTCGTGTCTCCGAAGTGCTCCTCGATGCGCTTGAAGTCGCGGCCCTGGTAGCCGTGGTAAGAGGCCGTGGGGTTGCCGCCGCCGTCGGGGATGTTGGCGTTGAGGTTATCAACCGGCGGCGAAATCCAGATGGCCGTGACGCCCATGCCCGCCAGGTAAGACATTTTTTGCTGAATGCCTTGCAGGTCGCCGCCCCAGTAAGCGCGCCAGTTCGACTTCGTCGAGTCGTAGAGGCCCGAACTCTGCGAGGGGTTGTTGTTGGTCGTGCTGCCGTCGAAGAAGCGGTCGGTGATGATTTGATAAATGACTTCGCGCTTGAAGTCGGAGGCCAGCGAGGAGAGCGGGGCGAAGCAGGTGGCGAAGATCAGGAAAAGAGTAGAGAAGATTCTGTGTGCCCGTCGTGTCATGAAGACAACCTCCGTTTGGAAAAGATGGGTTGCTGCCGGTACGAGGAGTTGCTGAGCCTCAACGCGCGGCTTCCGAGAGGGAGGAAGACAGGCAACCCGCACGTGACGGCCGATTCGCTGGGCAAGAGTGGCACAAAATAGCACGAGTGGGCGGGGGAGTAAACATCAAATGCGACAGCCCCGAATCCGTGCAGGTCGTGAAGCGTTGATCCCGCAGGCGCGGCCCGTGAAAGTTGTTGACAAGGATTCGGGGCTGGATTATCGTGCCCTCGCCTTGCAGGTTGATGCGCGGCGGCTCTCACTTCTGCTCTGGCCTGCGCCTTCTTCCCTGACTGACCAGAGAGGGTGCTCATGACAAGCATTCTGACTTCCATCTCAGGGCAATTCAGCAAATCTCTCATCCTGGGCACGCTCCTGCCCGTCGTCCTCTTTCTCATCCTCGGGTCGCTCGTGGTCGTGCCGCTTTTCCCTTATGACTTGCATCTCTTCAAACAACTGATTGCCCTCGACTCTCAGACCGTCGTGGTCTTCACCTTCGCCACGGTCGTCCTGAGCGGCGTGCTCTACAGCTTCAACAACGCCATCAGAGGCTACTACGAGGGCTACCCTTGGCAAGACACCTGGGTCGGTCAGTGGCGGACCCGCCGCTGGGCGGCCGCGTGGGAGGAGAAAAATTCCATGATGGAGCGCACGCTCAGGCTGCGCAACGAGCTGGCGCGGCGCGGCGGCGAGGGGCACAGGGATTTGATCGCCAGGATAGAGATTCAGCGGTACAGGGTCGGGCGCGAGCTCAACGACGACTTCCCGCACGCCGCGCGCCTGGTGCGGCCGACGCGGCTGGGCAACGTCATCAGGAGTTCGGAAAGCTACCCGCTGAGCCGATACAACATGGACAGCATCGCGCTCTGGCCCAGGCTGCGGGCCAAAGTTGATAAAGATTACGCGGCGGCGCTGGACGACGCCAAGACCCCGCTCGACTTCATCATCAACATCTCGGTCCTGAGCGCCGCGCTCGCCCTGTTGACCCTGCTCGTCGGGCTCTATTACCCCATCCCGATGGCCTCGCGGCGCGGCGGAATATTGTGGGGGCTGGAAGTCCTCATCTTCACGTTCAGCTCTTACCTGGCCTACCTGCTGGCGATAGTCCAGACCAGGCAGTGGGGCGAGATGTACAGGGGCGCTTTCGACCTGTACCGCTGGGACCTGCTCAAGCAGTTGGGCTACAAACGCACGCCGAGCAGCATGGTCGAAGAGCGCGCCCTGTGGGGCGACATCGGCCGCCAGATCATTTACGGCGACCCGCCGACCATTCTTGAGGACCCGCCCGGCACGGCTTTGGCCGAGTACGCGACTGTCAACACGGTCGCGTACGGCCAGATAGGCAGCGCTCCATACGCGGCCGTCTTACAGACCACGCGCGGGGTGAGCCGCGACGGCGAGGCGGGAGTCGTTTCCGTCACGCTGCGCGTGAAGAACCTCGACGGGCAGAAGCGCCTGTTGAGGCGCGTCGTGGTCAGGGACGCCTTGCCGGACGGCTTCGAGTACCTCTGGGATTCGGCCGAGGCCGCGGGAGAGAAAGCCGCGGTCTCGGGCGCGAACCCTTATTACTTCGAGGTGGGCGACCTGGCATACAACGCCGAGAAACGACTGACCTATTCAATGTGGCAACGCAAGTAAACGTGAACGATTAGCGGAAGGAGATGAGAGAGATGAGAGACGAGAGTGAGCGGCCGCAAGATGACGTTCCGGGCGGGGCCGGCGAGGCCGGGGACACGCAGACGGAAACTCCGTCGCAAGGCGGCGGCGGAGGTGACGATGACACCACGCTCTCTGACGGCGACGAAGGGCCGAGCAGTTGGGACGGGGGCGGCGGGCCAGGCGACCCCGAGCCCCCTCCCGGCAACGGGGGACTGGGCGGCTATTGAGAACCGCAACTCGAAAGGAGGGTCCCGCATGGCAGCGAAGAAAGGTAAGGGGACGAAGAAGTCCGGCAAGAAGGGCGCGGAGAAATCGCACAACGGCAAGAGACCGGCCGGGAGCGGCAGGCTCGCGCGTAAGAGACCGGGCGGCGGCTCCCCGAAAGACTGGGGCGGGGGCACGCCGAAAGGCTGGCCGTGGGATGATGATGAGGCTAGAAGTGAGGGGCCGCCGCTGATTCCGCCGGGAGATGGCGGTCTGGGTGGGTATTGAGCGACGCCGATTTAAACGCGTCCGGGAAGTAAGGTCATGGCCGACATCAGCACCCTCGAAGGAATCAATTCCGAGGAGGTGGATAAACTGTGCCGCTCTCGGATCAGGACCGTCGAAGATTTTCTGGCGTGCGTTGAGCCAAATTTCAATGACGGGATATGGTCCGTCTCCGGCCAGACGGGCATCAAGCCTGATCGCCTGGTTCAGTTGGTCCCGCCCGCGCGCGTGCCGGCCCACCTGCTGTCCGACGAGTGGATCGTGGGCGTGACGAAGAGGGTGCTACGCGAGGGAACATTCGACCCCTGGCTCAAGCGGTGCAGGTTCAGGCTCCAAAGGTCCGGGCGCGGCCTCAAGGGGCACTGGCGCGGATGGAAGAACAACCTGCCGATTTTTGTCTTAGTGGCAGGGATGCTCCTGCTCCTGGCGCTGACGCTGCGGGCGGCGGGCGGGCTTCGGCGGTTACCTTCGCCGATAGGGTTGCATGAATACGCGCTCGTCACCGCGGACGACCTGAACTCGGAGAAGTCTGACAGGGTCCTCAAATCTGATGACCTGTATCCCGCGTTACTGCCCTTCGAGCGCGATTACTTCAGGCCGGGCGACAAGCTCGACGGACTGATTCTGGCCCGGAGCGTGTCGGCCCGGACGCCCCTGCGCTTCCGCGACGTTTTACGCCAGCAGGCTGTCGCCGCGAAAGACATCCAAGCCAATGCGACTATCCAAAATGAGGATGTCACACTGGCTTGGACCACCTACCAGCCTGGCGCCGCGTGCACGCTCGAAGAAGTTCTACGGCACAAGTCAATCTACGCCATCCGTAAGGACGCGGCCGTCCTTACGGAGTTCCTTCGACCCGCAGAATAAACGCCCTACGAGCCAGGGCTCAGGTGCTTCCCGAACCAGTCGAGGACGCTCGTGTACCAGAACTCGGAGTTCTGCGGCTTGAGAATCCAGTGGCCCTCGTCTGGGAAGATGATGATCTTCGAGTCCACGCCGCGGCGCTGGAGCGCGGTGAAGAGTTGCAGGCCCTCGCCGTAGGGCACGCGGTAGTCCAGCTCGCCGTGGATGACGAGCATCGGCGTGCGGAAGTTTTTGACGAATATGTGCGGCGACCACTTCTCGTACATCTGGGGGTTGTCCCAGGGCGTGCCCTTGAACTCCCAGTCGGTGAACCACAGCTCCTCGGTCGCGCCGTACATGCTCGTCAGGTTGTAGACCCCGGCGTGCGTGACCAGCGTCTTGAAGCGGAACCGCTTGTCGTCGTTGTGGCCCTGGAGCCAGTTCATCATGTAGCCGCCGTAGCTCGCCCCGGCCGCGCCGATGCGCTCCTTGTCCACGTAGCCGAGCGAGATGACGTGCGCCACGCCGTTCGTGATGTCCGTGTAGACCTTGCCGCCCCAGTCGCCCGAAATCTCGTCCACGAACTTCTGGCCGTAGCCGGTCGAGCCGCGCGGGTTCGGCATGAAGACGACGTAGCCGGCCGAGGCGAAGACCTGCGGGTTCCAGCGGTAACTCCAGTTGTCGTTGAAGGCGGACTGCGGGCCGCCGTGGATGATGACGAGCAGGGGCCACTTCTTCGTCGGCGTGAAGTTGGCCGGCTTGATGATCCAGCCGTGAATCTGCGTCCCGCCGCCGCCCTTCCACTCCGCAGACTCCGCCGGCTTGAGGTCGAAGCCCGCGAGCAGCTCCTCGTTCGTGCGCGTCAGTTGCGTGACGCCCGTGCCGTCAGAATTGGCCCGGAAAATCTCCACCGGCCGCGTCATGCTGTTGCGCGTGAAGACGAGCGTCGAGCCGTCGCGGCTCACCTTCACGTCGTCGTTGTAGCCCTCACTGATAATCTTCTTCATCTGGCCGTCGGCGAGCGACATGGAGTAGAGAGGGGCGTAGCCGCGCTCGCCCGCGACGAAGTAAATCTTCTGCGAGTCGGGCGAGAAGGTGAAGCTCTCGACCTGGAAGTCGTACTTCTCGCCGAGCACGCGCGTCTTGCCCGACTGGCGGTCGTAGAGCATTAATTTCCAGACATCCGCCTCGAAGCCCGGGCGGGCCTGCGAGCGGTAGGCCATCCAGCGGCCGTCGGACGAGAAGGCGGGCGAGGAGTCAGCGCCCATATTTGTGCCAGTAATGCGCGTCGCCTCGCCGCCCGTCACCGGCACGATGAAAACGTCGCTGTTGGTCGAGGTGGCCTCGACCTTGTCGGTGTTGCGGACGAAGGCGAGCTTCTGCGAGTCGGGCGCGAAGGCGTAGTCCGTGGGGCCGCCGAGGCTGAAGGGCGGCGCGTCCCAGTCGCCCGGCGTCAGGTCGCGCAGCTCGCCCGTGTCGGCCGAGACGACGAAGACGTGCGTGCGCTTGTTCTCCTTGTAGGCGGTCCAGTGGCGGAAGAGGAGGCGGTCTGAGACCTTCGCCTTGACCTTGCTCTCCTCGGCCTGCTTGTCGCGCTCGCGGTTGCAGTCGTTCGTGGTGCAGTCCGGGTAGACATCCGCCGCGAAGGCGAGCATCTTCCCGTCGGGCGACCAGACGGGGTCGCTCGCGCCGAGTGCGACATCCGTCAGCTTCTTCGTCTCATTTGTGCCAATATCAATCGTCCAGATTTGGCCGCCGCTCAGGTAGGCTATCTTCCTGCCGTCGGGCGACCAGCGGGGCGAGTTGGAGCGCAGGCCGGAGCCTAACAGCTTGGGCTCGCCGCCCGTCACAGGCATCAGGTAAATCTGGCTGACGCCGCGGTTGGCGACCTTGTCAATGTCTGTGATGGTGAAGGCCACCCACTTGCCGTCAGGCGAGAGCTGCGGGTCGCCGACGCGGCGCACCTTCAGCAGGTCGCCCACCGTGAAGGGCTTGTAACCTTGCGCGGCCGCCCCGCAGGCGAGCGCGACGATGAGAAGCAACACTCCTGTAGCGTAGCGTTTCATGGATTCCTCTTTCTCGGTGGATTTTTCGCGGCAGTATAGCACAAAGGAATTAACAGGGATGGACAGGATAGGCAGGATAAGAATTAAAAAATCTCAAAAATTGATATTTCACTTTTCTTAATCCTGTTCATCCTGTCCATCCCTGTTCGAATCCGCCCACGGAAATTGACTTGCGGCGGGATTTGGAATACAAAGGGGCGCTGGCTCGCCACTTCAAGACTTCCATCTCAAGCTGACTTTGGTAAGGGAGAATTTTTGTCATGAAAGCACCTCGTAGAATCCTTCCGCTGCTCCTGTCGCTGTCCGTCTTTCTGTGCCAGGGCTTCGCCGCGCGCGCACAACAATCGGGCGCGGCCTCGTCGCAGCCCACGCTCAATTTCGAGAAGTACAAACTCAAAAACGGCCTCGACGTGATTCTGGTCGAAGACCACCGCCTGCCGCTCGTCGCCGTCAACCTCTGGTATCACGTCGGCCCGGCCAACGAGAAGCAGGGGCGCACGGGCTTCGCGCACCTCTTCGAGCACATGATGTTCCAGGGCTCGAAGCACATCGGCGACGACGCGCACTTCAAGCTCCTCGAAGGCGCGGGCGCGAGCGACATCAACGGGACGACCGGCCTCGACCGCACCAACTACTTCCAGACGCTGCCGTCGAACCAGTTGGAGCTGGCGCTCTGGCTGGAGAGCGACCGCATGGGCTTCCTGCTCGACACGCTCGACGACCGCAAGCTCGCCAACCAGCGCGACGTGGTCCGCAACGAGCGGAGGCAGAGCCGCGAGAACCAGCCCTACGGCCTCGTCAACGAGGGGATGTTCCATCAGCTCTTCCCCAAGAGCCACCCCTACTACGCCGTCGTCATCGGCTCGCACGCAGACATAGAGGCCGCGCGCCTCGCCGACGTGCGCGAGTTCTTCAAGCTCTACTACGCGCCCAACAACGCGAGCCTCGCCATCGTCGGCGACATTGATAAGGCCAAGACCAAGGCCCTCATCGAAAAATATTTCGGCCCAATTCCGGCGGGCGAGGCGGTCCCGAAGATTGACGCCGTCACCCCGCCCATCACCGCCGAGCGCCGCGCCGTCGTCACCGACCAGGTCGAGCTGCCGCGCGTCTACATGAGCTGGATCACGGACCCGATCTACAAGCCCGGCAACGCCGAGGCGGACCTGCTGGCGCGCATCCTCGGCGGCGGCAAGTACAGCCGCCTCTACAAGCGTCTCGTCTACGAGAAGCAGATCGCGCAGGACGTCAACGCCTTCAACCAGTCCGCCTCGCTCGGCTCGATCTTCGTCATCCAGGCGACGGCCAAGCCCAATGTTAAGCCCGAAGATTTGGAGAAGGCGATTGACGAGGAGTTGGAGGCCGTGCGCAAGGAGGGCGTCAGGGCGGACGAGCTTGAGCGCGCGCGCAACCTGATTCAGACGCAGATCGTGCGCGGGCTCGAAACGCTCGGCGGCTTCGGCGGCGTCGCAGACCGCCTCAACCAGTACAACCATTATCTCGGCGACCCCAACTACTTGGCGAAAGACCTTGAGCGTTACGATAAGGCCACGCCCGCCTCGACGCAGAAATTGGCACAGCAGGGGCTGAGCAAGGACAAGCGCGTCGTGGTCTACGGCGTCCCCGGCAAGAAGGTGATTGACGACCCGCCGAAGACTGCCGAGGCGGAGAAGGAGGAGGCGGCGACGACGGCCGCGCCCGCCGGCAACTCGCAGGAGCAGGAGTGGCGCGCGCAGCAGCCCGCGGCCGGCGCTGCCTCCAAGCTCTCGCTCCCCGTTCCGAAAAAATTCAAGCTCGCCAACGGCCTGACGGTCCTGCTCGTGGAGCAGCACAACCTGCCTATGGTCTCGGCCGGCCTGACCGTCTTGAGCGGGAGCGAGGCGAACCCCTTGGACAAGCCCGGCCTGGCCTCCTTCACGGCCGATATGCTCGACGAGGGGACGAACAAGCGCTCGACGCTTCAGCTCGCCGAAGACGCGGCCCGGATAGGCGCGAACCTCGGCACCGGCTCCTACAGCGACGCTTCCATCGTCAACGTCAGCGCGCTGAAGAAGAACGCGGACGCCGCCTTCGAGCTGATGTCGGACGTGGCGCTCCAACCATCCTTCGCGCAGAAGGAGATTGACCGCGTGCGTAACACGCGCCTGACGCTCATACAGCAGCAGCGCGATAACCCGAACGCGCTCGCCGGCCGCGTCTTCAACAACGCGGTCTACGGCGACAAGCATCCCTACGGCTTCCACGAGCTAGGCACGACCGACTCGAACAAGGCCATCTCGCGCGAGGACATGGTCAACTTCTGGAAGGCCGGTTTCGTCCCCGGCAACGCCGCGCTCGTCGTCGCGGGCGACATTACGGAGAAGGAGCTGCGCGCCCTGGCCGAGAAATATTTCGGCGGGTGGACGGGCGACGCGACCGCGTCCAAGCGCCCCGAAGTCGGAGCGAGTGGAGCGCGGCGCATCGTCGTCGTGGACAAGCCCGGCGCGCCGCAGACTGCGCTCCGCATAGGCCACGTCGGCGTGGCCCGTTCGAGCGCGGACTACGTGCCGCTCGAAGTGATGAACCTGGGCCTGGGCGGGCTCTTCTCAAGCCGCATCAACATGAACCTTCGCGAGAAGAACGGCTACACCTACGGGGCGTTCTCCGCCTTCGAATACAGGCGCGGCCAGGGGCCTTTCTACGCCGGCAGCGGCGTCCGCACCAACGTCACGGCCCCGGCCGTGCGCGAGGTCTTCAACGAGATCGAGCGGATGCGGACGACGCGCATGACGGACGAAGAGCTGAAGGTCGCCAAAGACTCTTTCAGCCGCTCGCTGGCGGGGCTCTTCGAGACGACTGGGCGCACGGTCGGGACGATCAGCGACCTCTTCGTCTACGACCTGCCGGTGGATTTCTACAGCACGCTGCCGACGCGCATCGAAGCCGTCACGGCCGCAGACGTGCAGCGCGTGGCTGAGAAATACCTGAAGCCCGACGCGACCGTCATCGTCGCGGTCGGCGACCGCGGACAGATCGAGCCCGAGCTTCAGAAACTCAACCTCGGCTCAATCGAGGCCCGCGACCTGGACGGCAAGCCCGTGCAGTAAGATGGTAGAAACTAACAGGGATGGACAGGATGAAAGGCAGGCTCTTTATATCCTGTCCATCCTTGCTTCAAGCCTTTGCGCCTTACGCCTTAACTTTGCGCCTCCAGCGTGAACGGCTGTTTCGCGCAAAGGCGCTAAGGGAAGTCGTAAGGCGCAAAGGCTTGAGTTGTGGTTTTGAAAGAACATCTAAACGAAAATAGCTCAATGCTCATCGTCGCCGGGTTTCGCCATAGTTTGGAGGCTCTCTTTGTGTTGCAGGATGTAGGAGAGGAAGGCGCGCGTCGGCGAGGGCTGGAAGCTGCCGAGCGAGACCATCGCGACGGAGCGGCGCAGGCGGTGGCCTTCGATTCGCATCTGCGCCAGCCGGTTCGACAGCACCTCGTCGCGCACGGCCCAGGCGGGTAGGAGCGAAATCCCCAGGCCGTGCTCGACCATCAGCTTGATGAAGTAGGTGTCGTTCGATTCCAGGGCCAGCTCCGGGTGCACGTCCATGCGCTTGAAAAAGTTGTCGGTCGCGCGCCGGATTGAAGCGCCGCGCTCAAAGAGAATCATGCGCTCGCGCCTGACCTCTTCGACCGTCGCCTCCTCCTTCGCGGCCAGTTTGTGACCGCGTCCCACCACCAGCATCAACTCGTCCTCGAACAACTCCGTCACCTGTAGCGTCGGCGAGTAGACGGGCATCGAGGCGAAGCCCACGTCGGCCGCGCCGTTCAGGATGTCCGTCAGCGTCTGGTCCGTAGAAACTGTCGTGCGGAACGACAGCTCCACGCCAGGGTGCTCGCGCATGAAGGACTCGAAGAGCGGGGCGAAGAGGTGGACGAAAGCCTGCGTGGCGGCCGCGGCGCGCACACGCCCGACGGGAGCGTGCTCGCGGCCCGAGACTCTCTCCTTCAAAGCCTGCGCGTCGTCCAGTATGCGCTCGACGTATTCGAGCGCGACCTGGCCCGCCTCAGAGAGTTTGACGCCGCGCTTGGCGCGTATGAAGAGCGGCTCGCCGAGTTCCGTCTCCAACGCCTTGATCTGGTGGCTGACGGCCGACTGCGTCAGGTGCAGGCGCTCGGCCGCGCGCGTGAAGTTCAGCGTCTCGGCCACGACCCGGAAGGTGCGCAGTTGCCAAAGCTCCATAGAAGAAGGCCCTTCCCGCTGATATGAGTGTTTTTAATCGGGCGGATTATAACAATGAGTTGGCCCGAGGGGCAGCCCCGTGACGCAGGCGGCGCGGAAACAAGTGCTCTGGCTCAATAACGAGACCGATCTTGAGCCCCGCCAGGGGCGGATGAAAATAGCCCAGCACTTCAGTGCTGGGAATAGAACGATAAAAAGATTGAGTCCCGTAGGGACGACTGAAAATAGCTCATCGCAATTCAGCCGTCCCTACGGGACTCGACTTTCTCCACCTCTTAACCCAGCACTGAAGCGCTGGGCTATTATCAATCGTCCCTGGCGGGACTCGTGGGACTATCACTGCGCCGGCGTGGGCGATGGTGACGGCTGCTCGGCCGGCTTGGCGAAGACGATGGGGGCGGCCGAGGCGATGCCTTTGCCTTCCTGAATCGTGATGCTCTGGTTGGGCTTCACGTCCTGGAAGATTTCGGTCTGGCCGCTCGGCCAGAGGACTTCGAGCGTGACGCCCTTGGCCGGGTCCGTCTTGCCGAGGCCGAAGGTCAGCGGCAGCTCGCTCTGCGAGCAGTAGCTCGAACCCGTCTTGACCACGCTCAAGAGTTTCCCGCCGGCCTGTGTCTTCAGCGTCACCTTCGCCCCGATGCCGTCGCGGTTCGACTTGGAGCCGACGGTGCGGACGCGCAGCAGGTCGTTCTGGTTGCCGTTATCGTTCCTCAAGAGTCGCGCCGGCCCGTTGTTGGCCGTGATGAGTAAATCCAAATCGCCGTCGTTATCATAATCGCCATACGCCGCGCCGCGCCCGACGATGGCGCGCTGGATGGCCTTGCCGAGTTTGGCCGTCGTCTCCTCAAACTTCTTCTTGCCCTTGTTGCGGAAGACGTGCGGCGGCTGCTGGTACTTGACGTTGGGCTGCACGACGGAGATGTCGTCGGAGACGTGGCCGTTGGCGGCGAAGATGTCCGGCAGGCCGTCCAGGTCGTAGTCGAAGAAGAAGGTGGCGAAGGTCAGGGACTGCGCGGACATCTTGCCGATGCCGGAAGCGCCGGCCTCGTCCGTGAAGAGGCCCGAGCCGTCGTTGCGGTAGAGCGCCATGCTCTCGTTCGTGAAGTTGCCGATGACGATGCCCTGGCGGCCCGAGCCGTCGTAGTCGGCCGTGTCCACGCCCATCCCCGCGCGCGGGGTGCCGGCCTCGCTGAAGGCCACGCCCGCCGCGATGCCCTCGTCAGTGAACGTGCCGTTGCCGTTGTTCTTATAAAGCTTGTTCGGCTCCGTGTCGCACGCCACGAAGAGGTCCGGCCAGTTGTCGTTGTTGTAATCGAAGACCGCCACGCCCAGCGCCTTGCCCGTCGGGTCTAAAAGTCCCGCGCGCTCCGTGACGTTCTCGAACGTCCCATTGCCGCGGTTGCGGTAGAGCGTGGAACTCTGGCCCTTGTAGGACTGCGGCGTGCAGTAAGACTTGTTCTTGCCGTCGAGCGTGCAGTGCTGATCCTTCTCCACAGACCACTCGACGTAGTTGCAGACGTACAAGTCAAGCTTGCCGTCCTTGTCGTAGTCGAACCACGCGGCGCTCGTGGAGAAACTGGGGTCGCCGACGCCGGCCTTGGCCGTTACGTCCGCGAACTTGCCGTTGCCGAGGTTGCGGAAGAGGTGATTCGGGCCGACGGCCGTGACGTAGATGTCTATCAACCCGTCGTTGTCGTAGTCCGCGGCGGCGACTCCCAAACCGTACATATCAACCGCGAGGCCCGCCGCGCCGGTCACGTCCTCGAAAGTTCCGTCCTTCTTGTTGTGGTAGAGGGCGAGGTAAGTTTTAGCGCCCTTCTTCTCGGGCCAGTTCGCGGAGTTGACGAGCAGCACGTCCTGCCAGCCGTCGTTGTCGTAGTCGAGGAAGGCGCAGCCGGGGCCGAGCGTCTCGGGCAGGTACTTCTTGCCGAAGGCCCCGCTGTTGTGCTTGAAGCGAATCCCGGCCTCGGCCGTCACGTCGGTGAACTCGACGGGGCCGGACGGGCGCGGGGCTTCGGCGGGCGCGGGCGCTTGCAGGTTCGCGCCCTCGGTCGTGACCTGCTCGGGGGCCGTCGCGTTGACCGTGGGCTCCTGCGTCGCGTCCTTCTTGCAGGCCGTGAGCGTCAGGAGGAGAAGGATGAAGGGGAGGCCGATGATTCGGGGGAAGCGCATCTTGCTCATCTTGAGAATCAGGCTCACTCAGGTCAGTACCGCCTGCGGTAGCGGGCGGGTCTGCCGCGTTGAGCACCCGCCCGCTACCGCAGGCGGTACTGACGTGGCGTTATGATTTGTCAATTGAGCCCCGCGGGAGTGGCAAGAAATTCTGTCGCCCTGCGGGGCTCAAAAAGTATGCTGGGGATGAAGTCGGGCCGACCTACTTCGCCAGAATCTTCTCCTGGTTGGCGAGAATCTGACGCTGGTTCTCTTCCATGCGCCCCTGGTTGGCGAGAATCTGGTCGAGCTTGGCCTGGTTCGCTTTGATCTCTTCCTGGTTGGCCTTGATCGCCTCCTGATTCCGCTTGATCTCTTCCTGATTCGCCTTAATCGTTTCCTGATTGGCGATCACATCGGTTTCTGCCATTACGAACACTCCGGGTTTTGCTGGTAGAGCTTGAGCCTTTTCTTGTGCGCAGGCCGTCCGCGCATGTTATGGGCCGAGGCCCTGTATGTCAAACGAGCCCTCACGCCGCGGCCTTGACCGCTTGCTCCTTCTCGCGGCCCCGCGTCAGCCAGATTTCGATGAGGATAGCCGTCGGGCCGACGAGGAAGAGCGCGTAGTAGGGCGCGTGCACGCTCTCGAAGAGCCGCAGGGTGAATTCGACCAGCGCGACCGCGAAGGCGACGGCGCACTGGCCCAGTTTCGAGCGCACGGTTGTCTTCGGGTCCGTAATCATGAAGAGGACGAAGAGCTGGTACATCGGGCCTGTAATCGGCGCGACCTCCGCCTGGAACGTGTGGCCCGTGATGAGGCTTCGCAGGAACGCGAAGAAGAAGAAGCTGACGACGTAGGTGGCGCTGATGTGAAAGCGCTTGAGCCGGTAAATAATCATCGTGCCGAGCGTCCAGATGACGAGCATCGCCGTCAGATTGTTCCCCCACTGCACGCTCAGCGTCGCCCCTATGAACGGGGCCAGGAAGAGCATCGCGCTGATGCCGAAGTTCGACGGGTTCCAGATGTGGCGGCCCTTGACTCTGAGCACGTACTTCGACGCAATCGAGATGACGCTGACCCAGGCGTAAGGCCAGACGGCCGGCGAGCGCACGAGGATGCCGACGCTGATGCCCGTGATGTAGGCGCTCGCCAGGTGCGGCCACTTGCCCGTGAAGAGGCGGGCGAGCACGAGTTCCGCCGCTATCGCCGACAGGATGGCGAGCAGGGTCTTCTCGTAGCTCTCCAGGATGGCCCCGACGAATTGGCCCACCAGCAGGATGACAGTGATGAAGGCGGGCGGCAGGTAGCGGTTCTCGAAGCTGAGCCAACTGAAGCGCCGCTTCTTCTCCGCGGCGGCGGCGGCCGGCGTCTGCGCAGAGTTGACGGGGGCTGTTAGCTCCGGGTTCATGCGGGCTCCTTCACCTTATTGAGCTTGCCGATTTCGACCGCGGCGAGTTCCTGTATTTTACCCGAAGGCCAGCGGATGACAACCTTCTCGACCTGCGCGTTCTTGCCGAGGCCGTAGTGCAGCCGCCGCTGGTTCTGCGCGCAGAAGCCGCTGCCGCCCGAGACCTCTTGCACCTGCCGCTGGCCGTTCCAGTAGAGAGTGACCTGCGCGCCGATGGCGCTGCGGTTGCTCGCGGTCCCTTCCAGCTCGAACTCGACCCACTTGTTTTCCGGCGCGACCGAGTTCTTGTAGAGCAGGAGCGGGCCGCGCTGGTTGGCGACGACGACATCGAGCGCGCCGCGGTTCCAGAGGTCTGCGTTGACGACCGAGCGGCCGTCGAAAGCGTCGTTCGCGCCGACAACCTGTGCCACTTCCGTGAAGCGGCCAGCGCCGTCGTTGAGCCAAATCTTCTTCTGCTGGTAGCCGGAAAGGCTGCGCCCGTGCATCGGCGGCCAGTAGGCCGCGTCGGCGATGATGGCGCTGTTGCCGCCGGAGATTTTCGAGAAGTCGTACCAGTAGTTCGAGCCCTTCTCGCCGGAGACGTAGCCGTTGACCAGATAAAGGTCGAGCGTGCCGTCGTTGTTCAGGTCGCCGAACTGAGCGCCGAAGCTCCACCCGCCCAACTCCACGCCCATGTCGCGGGCCAGGTTGTCATAAACGAGCGCGTCGCCCTCCGTCCCCTCGCGCGGAACCCAGAGGTTGTTGCCCTGTAGCAGCACGCCCTCTTCGGAAATGTTCGAGACGTAGATGGCAAACTTGCCCTGGTTGAGCACGTCGCCGAACGCCGCGTTCATGCCGCTCTTCGGGGCGTGGCCGACGCCCGTGCGCTCGCCCATGTCCTCGAACTTTTTGCCCTCGCGGTTGAAGAACAGCTCGGCGACGCCGTAGTCGTTGGCGATAAAAAGATCGGGGTAGCCCGTGCCGCGCAAGTCCGCGGCCGAGGCGGCGAGCGCCCAGCGGCGCGTGTTGATGCCGAGCTGTTCGCTGACCTCCTCGAAACGGCCCTGGCCCAAATTATGAAACAGGTACTTGCGTCCGCCGTTGCGCGCGTACTCGAAGCTCTCGGGCATCATGCGCGTCGTCGTCAGGTGCCAGAGGTCAACCGTCTCGGGGTAGTAGCCGCCGAGGAAAATGTCGAGGCGTCCGTCGCGGTCGTAGTCGAACCAGATGGCCGTGTTGGCGTTGACCCAGGAGGGAAGCCCCGCCGCTTCGGTCGCACGCGTGAAGCCGCGGCCCGCGTCGTTGTGGTACAGCTCGGGTCGGCCCCACTTGTAGAGGAACAGGTCTTCGTAGCCGTCGTTGTCGTAGTCGCCCCAGACCGCGCCCATGGAGACGCCCGTGCCCGGCTGGTTCACGTCCGCGACGTTCAGCTCGGCGGCCACGTCCTTGAACTTGCCGTCGCCGAGGTTGCGGTAAAGGCAGTTCTTCGAGCCCTCGCCGCTGTTGGTGACGTAGAGGTCTTGCCAGCCGTCGCGGTCGTAGTCCACGACGGAGACGGCCGCGCCCATAGAGGCGACCTGAGGCATGATGTGGTCGAGCTTGGAGTCGAGCGTGGGGGCCTGGTGCGTGAAATCAATGCCGGAAGTTTTGGCGACTTCTTCCAGACTAAAACCGTAGCGCGAGAGCGCGGCCTGCCTGTCGGCGGCGGGCGCGTCGTTGCGCCGCGCGAGCCACTTAATAACGAGCGGCGTCGCCAACAGCGCGGCGAAGAGGATGACGAGCAAAGTTCTGGCGATACTACTGCGGCGACTCATCTCTGCTTTTGGGGCCTCAATGCGCTCTGGAAAACCTCGGGCGTGACGTAACGCGTGTGGTATGTCTGCCAGTCTTCGGGATGCTTCCGATAAACCTCTTCATCCTCTAGCCTGCCAGGAGGCGTAGTGTATTCCCGCACCGCGTGGTAAGGCAAGGGGAGAACAGTTTTCGAGAAAGTCGAGTTCAAGTCGCCGTCCTTGATCCACCCGTCGCCGACAATCAGGTAGTCGCGCACCCAGCCGGAGGGAGGCTGTGGCTGCTCCCTGAAGCGGAACGTCATCTCGTCGCCCGCGTTCATAATCACGTAGCGGTCGTCCGCTTTTTGTAACAGCTCGCGCACGTCGCCGAAGCGCGTGTAGTAGCCGATAAGATCGCGCCAGATTTGTTTTGACGAGGCGATGCGGTTGTAGTCGGGTATCTGCGGCGAGGAGGCGTCCGGCTGGTTGATGACGGAGTAGCCGCGGTAGCGCAGGTCGGCCGCGAACGGGTCGAGGCGCGTCGTCTTTAGTTGAGCGTCGGGCAGCCCCACTGCCCATTCGAGCTTGTCCCAGTAGATTTCGAGGTTGGTGCGAAGCCGCAGCTTCCGCGGCGTGTTCGGGCGAAAGGCGTTTGTCAGATCGAAGAGACAAATCTTGTTGCGGCCCGCGGGAAAACCCATGTTCGGGTTGGCGACCGCCCAGCCGCCGCGCCCGTCAGGCACTTCCAGACTCAAGGGCGTCGCCCTGTTGTTTTGGCCCTGGCTGACGGCGACGTTGATGGAGGAGTCCGTCGGGTGCATCCAGCCTTGCGCGATGAGATAGAGCGGGCCGCCCGCGGGCGCGTCCTGGCCCAAATCAATCTCGACGTAGTGGTCGCGCGTGATGCCCTGATACTGGCCGCGCCCGAACGTGTCGAGGTACTTCCCGTCAAGCTCCATGACGACCGGCGTCACGTCCTGGCCGTTGTCGTCCACGGCGCGCGCTATCTTGCGCGGCGTCTGGACGGTCGTGACGGCGAGCTTCGCCGGAGGGATGACGAAACGCTCGTCCACGAAGATGTCCGTCCCGGCGGGGTGGTCTACGACGACGAGGGCGAGCTGGTCGTAGTAGTAAGTCTCCCACAACTCGCCCGTGACGCGCAGGTCGTAGTAGCCGTCGCGCGGCGCGAGCTGATGGCCGGGGATTTTGTACCACTCCTCGGTCGCCTCGACGCGCGCCGTGCCGAGCGTGTTGATGCGAAGACCAATCGCCGAACTCCACGGCACGGCGTCCTTGACGAACTTCATCTCCTTGCCGTCGAAGGCGAAGAGGAACGGGCACGAGCCTTTCAAGCGTTGCTCGGCCGTAATCGTCTGGTCGGCCTTGATGTCGAACTCGGCGCGCACGGAGCCGTTCGGCCAGACGATGCGTATCACGTCGGCGCTCGTCTGCTCGCCCAGGCCGAAGTGGACGAGCGGCCCGGTGATGAGCTGCTTCTGCACGAGGAGCCCCGAGCGAATCTCCATCTCGCCGCCGATGCCGAACGAGTTGATGCGCTGGTCGCCCACGGCCTGCTTGGCGCGCGGCCGCACCTTCTGCCAGTGGTAATTCTTCGAGCCGCGGTTTAGCGCGCGAGTCGGCCGTTTCGCCCACCCGTCATCGGCGGCGCCGAATCCGATTAAGTCCAGCCGGCCGTCGCCGTCCATGTCTGCGACCGAGGAGGCGAAGACGGGCGGTTGCGCGTTAAGCAGTTTGAACCTGCCGGCCGCATCGCTGAGCCAGACGAACGTGGAGGGGCAGCCCTCCCGGCACTGGTCAGTAATCGGACCCCAGGTGCCGGACAGGATAAGATCATTGCTGCCGTTGTTGTCCACGTCGGCGTTGAAAAAGCTGAACTCTCCCACCATCGTCGAGCCATCCGCTTTCGGATGGCGGGCTATCTCTACCAGCTCCCAATCCTGTCCCTGGTTTTTATCCGAGAGACGAAAGATGACCCCGTTAAAGTTGACGAAAGAGATATCCAGCACCCCGTCATTATTAAGATCGGCGACACCCATCTGGGCGAACGGATGTAACTCCTGCTGCGGCATGGCGCGGGCGCGGAACTGGCCGCCGCGTTCGTTAGAGTAGACCTGTAGGCCGCGCTTGTCCGCGAGCACGGCATCGGGGTCTCCGTCAGCGTCCAGGTCGGCCCACGCGAACTCGCCGAGGGCGACGGAATTCTCGAAAGGTTGCTGCTCTGTGAAAGTGCCGTCCCCGTTGTTCCTGAGAACCAGGGTCGGTCCCTTCTGGCCGAGGACTATGTCCAGGTCGCCGTCGGACTCCATGTCGGCGGCCCACGCGCCGTTGTAATTCCAGAGCGCGCCCGTCAAAGAGGCGGGCAGCTTGGACTGCGCCGTCACGTCCGTGAATTTGTCCGGGCCGTCCTGCCTGTACATGAGCAGGCCGCCCAGGCCGACCAGCACGAAGTCTGTCTTGAAGTCGTAGTTAAAATCCATCGCCAGGAGGCCCCTGTCGGCGGTCACAAACCTGTCTTCCCCACCGGGCAAGGGGAGCCTGGCTCCCGTGCTCAGGCGAAGCTCCTCCCATTCGTCCCAGTCGGTGACGGCGACTGCCGGGGCACCTTCTCCGTCTAAAGAGACCACGCTGATCCGCTTGGCCTCCTGAAAGTCTGGAAGCGGCTCGGCGTTGAAGGTTAGGGCTTCATCCGGCGGTGCGGGCTGGAAGGCGGGATTTTCGAGGCGCAGGAATTGTGTGAAAGGCTCTGCGTCTTCGCCGGGTTGTGTCTTGACGGAAGAGAGGCTCGTGCGGTATTCGGCGACGCGGACGAGGACGTTGCGGAGGAAGGCGACACGCGTGGCGGCGGCGCGCGAGTCGCCGCCCGAGGCCGCGTCCTGTAGCGCCTTGAACTGCTGCTGGACTTCCGGGGGCCACGCGGCGGCGCGCTCGCCGAGGCGCGCGACCGTGTTCTTCAGCGTCTCGGCGTCGCCCCGCTTGGCGGCGAGGCGCGTGACTTCGAGTTGGACGGCGAGGTTGTCCGGCTGCACCTCTAGGATTTTGGAAAAGAGCTTTTGCGCCTCGGCCGCGCTCGCCTCGTCGTTCTGCCGCTCGGTCTCTTCGGCGAGCATGTAGAGCGCGCGGAGGTTTTTCGGGTCTAGCTCGATGGCTTTGCGCAGGGCCGCGGCGGCTTCAGTCAATTTCCCACGGTTGCTTTCGAGGATGGCGACGAGGACGTGTAATTTCGAATTGTCGGGCGCGAGCGCGCGTGCTTTTTCCAAACGCTCCCCGGCCGCTTCCAGGTTGCGCTGGCGCAGGCTGAGCAGCCCCAAATTGGCCCACGAGGCGGGCTCGTCGGGCGCGAGCTGCGTGGCCCTGGTCAACTCGCTCTCGGCGCGCACGTCGTCGCCGACCTGAAGCCCTGCGAGGCCGACGTAAAAGGCGCGAACCGTGTCGTTGTACTCTTTGGAACCCCTGGCCGGCAGGTTCGGCGCGCTCTTGCAACCGGCGAGGCCGGCGGACGCGAGCAGGAACAGGGCGAAGTAGTAGCTTAATCTGCGGCGTGCGGCTGGACGAGCGAACATTAACGGAGTTTACTTTCGGATAGAGGATGGGCGCGCGCGGCCTCGCTTCTTTCTTAACAGTCCTTTGTTATAACATACGTCGCGAAGATTGTCAGAAACAGAGCCGGCCTTTGCGCCTTTGGTTTTCCCTTAGCGCCTTTGCGCGAAACAGCCGTTCACGCTGGAGGCGCAAAGTTAATACGTAAGGCGCAAAGGGTTGAGTGGCAGAAATGAAGGAAGAGAAATTATCCCCCAGGACGCGCAGGCTTCTTCCCTTCGTCGTCCTCGTCCTGCTCGTCGCGCTGTGGGCCTTGCTGGCGTGGCTCAATGTCTACCCCGAGTCGGCGTTCCCGTCGCCGCAGTCTGTCGCGCGCGGGTTCGTCGAGGAGGCGAAGGCGGGGCGGTTGTTGGACGACCTGGTGGCCTCGCTCTTTCGCGTGACGACGGGGTTCGCGCTGGCCGCGGCGCTCGGCATCCCACTGGGGCTCGTCCTGGGGCACTGGACGCGGGCGCGCGCGGCGCTCCTGCCGACGGTCAATTTTTTTCGCAACCTGTCGCCGCTGGCCTGGATTCCGTTCGCCATTCTCTGGTTCGGCATAGGCGACAGGCCGGCCATCTTCCTCATCTTCATGGCCTCCTTCTTCCCGCTCGTGCTGGCGACGATTGCGGCCGTGGCGGGCATCCCCGCGGTCTTCTTCCGCGTCGCACAGAACTATGGCTACAGGGGCGCGGAGCTGTTGACGAAGGTGACGCTGCCGGCCATCGTGCCGCAGATTATCACGGCGCTGCGCATCACGGCGGGGCTCGCGTGGGTCGTCGTCGTGGCCGCCGAGATGATCGCGGGACAGGACGGCCTGGGCTTCGCCATCTGGGACTCGCGCAACGGCCTGCGCGTGGACTTGCTGGTCGTCAACATGATCGTCATCGGCCTGATAGGCGTCGTCATTGACCGCCTGCTCTTGCAGTTGGCCAAGATTCCGAGCATACGTTGGGGGTATGAGAGATAAACCGCTCAGCCTGGAGTCCGTCTCGCGCTCGTTCGGGGGCGTCGAGGTTTTAAGAGACTTCTCGCTCGACATCAACCTGGGCGAGTTCGTCGCCATCGTCGGCCCCTCGGGCTGCGGCAAGACGACGCTGCTCAATCTGCTCGCGGGCTTCGACAAGCCGGACAAGGGGCGCGTCGTGTGCCGGGGCCGCGTGCGCATGGTCTACCAGCAGGACGGGCTCTTCCCGTGGCGCACCGTGGCCGAGAACATAGGCATGGGCCTGCGCCACTTTAAGGACGAGGCGGCGCGGGCGCGCGAGCTGAAAGAGATGCTCTCGCTCATAGGGCTCGAAGGCTTCGAGGACTCTTACCCGCACCAACTCTCGGGCGGGATGCGCCAGCGCGTCGAGCTGGCCCGCGCGCTCGCGGGCGACACGGACACGCTCCTGCTCGACGAGCCTTTCTCTTCGTTGGACTACCTGAAGCGCCTCCGGCTGCGGCGCGAGCTGGTGCGTCTTCTGGGCGAGCGCCCGCGCACGGTCGTCCTCGTCACGCACGACATAGAGGAGGCGGCGCAACTCGCAGACCGCGTCGTCGTCCTCTCGGAGCGGCCGGCGCGCGTCCGCTGCCAACTGCAACTACCGTCGGAGCGCCCGCGCGACCCGACGCACCCCGAAGTGGTCGAGGCCGTCCACCAGACGCTCACGGTCCTCGGCCTCGAATACGACAGCGAGGCTTCGACAGTCAGCTACCAGGAGGCAACCTGAATTTATGATGAAGGCACGGACAATTCTTAAGGCGATTCTACTCACGATGCTTCTGGCGGCCTCGGCCTCGGCGCAGAGACCCGCGGTGGCGCTGCGCGACTACTTCCCGCTGAGGGTCGGCGATTCCTGGACGTACCGCAACGACGAGGACGACTCGGAGTTCACCGTCAAGGTCGTCGGCGAGGAGAAGCAGGCGGACGGGACAACTCTTTACCAGGTGGAGAAGATGGTCGGGACGCGCATCCATTCCTGGTACAGTAAGAGCCCCGGCTGGGTGCTCATGCGGCGCGAGGCTTACGCGGAGCAGGAGGGCATGAGCGTCACGCACGAACCCGCGCGCCAGTACCTGAAGAACCCGCTCGCGGCCGGCGGGAAATGGACGTGGAAGGGCAAGGGCGTGACGGGCATGGACGTGCTGGAGATTACCGTGGTGGAAGGCCCGCAGGTGGTCACGACGCCCGCCGGGAGGTTCCGCGCCATGAAGGTCGTCAGCCGCATCAAGGAGGGTGACGCGGCCGTGACGCGGACCAACTGGTACGCGCCCGGCGTCGGCCTCGTCAAAACGCAGACCGACGCGCCGCCGCTCAAGTACGGCGCGCAGCTGGTGGGCTACAGCTTCAAGAATCAGAAGCCAGGGAAATGACGCGCCCTCGCCGGCCCGTAGTTTGAAAACCCCCGGAGCGGCGACTATACTGGCCGCGTGACAGTTCACAATCCTGAAGTCTCCCTGAAACGTGTCCGCAGGTGTTTCCGAAGCAAAGCCGCCCGTCGTCAAACTCCGTCATGAAAATTTTCCGAAGCCTTCTGCTGCTCGCCGCCGTCACTTCTGTCTTCGGCCTGATCGCCTTCGACGGGCTGACGCAGACCCAACCCGCCGAGCAGAAGAGCGCCACTTCTGCGCGCGAGGACGCCTACCGCGCGAACAACCTGGGGGTCGCGCTCCTTGAGCAGTACAAGTACAAGGAGGGCGCGGAAGCCTTCACGCGCGCGCTCCAACTCGACCCCAAGCTCAACCTGGCGCGCATCAATTTGAGCATCGCGCTTTACAACGTGCCGGACTTGGCGGGCGCGCAGCGCGAGGCGGAGAAGGCCGTCGCGGCTGACGCGAACGCGCCGCAGCCGCACTACGTCATGGGGCTCATCGCGAAGTCGCAGAACCGCACGGACGAGGCCCTCGCCTCCTTCCAGCGCGTCCTCAAGATTGACCCGCGCGACACGGGAGCCAACGTCAATTTGGGCCAGCTCTACGTCCAGCAGAAAAAGTACCCGGAGGCGATTGCCGCCTTCCGCACGGCCATCAGCGTCGAGCCGTACAACATGACCGGCCTCTACAACCTGGGCCTGACGCTGACGCGCGCCAACCAGCGCGAGGAGGGGCAGCAGCTCATCAGCCGCTTCCAGCAGTTGCGCGCGAGCGGCGCGGGCACGACCATCGGGCAAAATTATTTGGAGCAAGGCCGTTACGCGGAGGCGCTCGCCTCGACAGGCGCGGAGCCGGGGCTCGTCGAGCGCGCCGTGCCGGAAGTGAAGTTCACGGACGCGACCGAGAGCATGTTGCCGCCGCCGGGGGCGAAGGGCGACGCCGCGGCGCTCGGCGCGAGTCTGAAGGTGGGCGCGGCCGTCGAGGTCAAGCAAGGGCTGGGCGGCGCGCTCGGCGGCAGCGCGACGCTTTTCGATTACGACCTTGACGGCGACCTCGATCTTTTGTCGGTCACGCCCGCAGAGCTTCGGCTCCAACGTAACGACGGCGGCAAGTACGCGGACGTGACGGCGCAGTCCGGCGCGCTGGCTGCGAAGTCCGGCGGCGACGGCGTCGGGGCCGTGGCTGGCGATTACGATAACGACGGGAAGCCGGACCTTTTCGTCCTCCGCGCGGGCGGCACGAGCGCGCTCTATCACAACGACGGCGGCGGAAAGTTTTCCGACGTGACGACGGCCGCGGGCATCCCGCGTTATCCGCACCTCTCAATCTCGACGGCCTTCGTGGACATGGATCACGACGGCGACCTGGACCTCGTCGTCGCGGGCTTCGCGGACATTTCAAAGCCGCCCGCCCCCGCCTCCAAGCCCAAACTCCCCGAAGATTACCCGGGTGCGCCGGGGCTGGTGCTGCGTAACGACGGCAACGGAAAGTTCACGGACGTGACCGCCGCGTCGAAGGTCGGCGTCGCGGCGAATCACGCGGTAGCCGTCGTCCCGACAGACTATGACAACCGCCGCGACGTTGACCTGCTCGTGGTCAACTACGGCGCTCCGACCGAGCTTTTCAGCAACCAGCGCGACGGCAGTTTCCGCGACGTGGCGAAGGAAGTCGGCCTCGACGCGCAGGGGCACGGCACGGCCGTCGCGGCCGGCGACGTTAATAAGGACGGCTTCACGGACTTCTTCTTCGCGGGCGCGGACGCCCCCGGCCTCTTCGCGCTGAGCGACGGGCAGGGAAGGTTCAAGCCCGCGTCAGCGCCGGTCGCGACGACGGGCGCGAGCGCGGCGCAGTTTCTGGATTACGATAACGACGGACTGCTCGACTGCGTGATGCTGACCGCAACCGGCCTGCGCGTGCTGCGCAACATGGGCGGCGAGTGGGCGGACGTGTCGGAGAAAGCGGTCGCGGGCGAGTTGGCTTCAGCGTCGAAGATTGGCTCGCTGGGCGGCACGCTCGCCTCGGGCGATTTGGACAATGATGGCGACACGGATTTAGTCCTGCGTTCGGGCGCGGGCGATTTGAGAGTCGCGCGCAACGACGGCGGGAACAGTAACCGCAGCCTGCGCGTCAACCTGTTCGGCAAGGTCAGCAACCGCAGCGGCGTCGGGGCCAAGATCGAGGCGCGCGCCGGGAGCCTCGTGCAGAAGCTTGAGACTTACTCTGCGACGCCCGCGCCCGCTCCGGCCGACGTGGTCTTCGGATTGGGCCAGCGCGCAGGCGCGGACGCCGTGCGCGTTCTCTGGCCCGCGGGCATCGTGCAGGCCGAGACGGAAATCGCGGGGCGCGGGGCCGACCCGAAAAAGCCCGTGACCCTGCCCGTCAACGAGCTCGACCGCAAGCCCTCCTCGTGCCCGTACCTCTACGCGTGGGACGGCGATCGCTTTCGTTTCATCACGGACTTCATGGGCGGCGGCGAGATGGGCTACTGGGAAGCGCCCGGCCACTACAACACGCCGGACCCCGTCGAGTACGTCCGCATCCGCGGCGACCAGTTGAAGGAGCGCGACGGGCGCTTCGAGCTGCGCGTGACGAACGAGCTGGAAGAGGTGCTCTACGTAGACCGCCTGCAACTGATCGCGGTCGCGCACCCCATTGGCACAGAAATTTTTCCGAACGAAGGGATGACGAGCCCCCCGCGCCCGTTCAAGGTTCACACGACGCGCAGCGCAAAGCCGCCGCTCTCCGCCACGGACGACCACGGCCACGACGTGCTGGCGCGCGTCACGAAGATGGATCGCCAGTACCCAGACGATTTCCCACTTGAGCGCATACGCGGCTACGCGGGCGAGCACGGTCTGACGATGAAGCTCGACGACAGTAAAAATAGAAGCGGGCGCACGCTGCTGCTGTTGACGGGCTGGACTGATTACGCGTTTTCGAGCGACAACGTCGCGGCCTCGCACGCGGGCCTTGAGATGAAGCTGCCCGCGCTCCAGGTCAGGGACGCGCGCGGCCGCTGGCGCACGGTCATAGAGGACATGGGCATCCCCGTCGGGCGGCCGCAGACCGTGACCGTTGACCTGACCGGAAAATTCCTCTCGCCGAGCCGCGAGGTCCGCATCGTCACGAGCATGAGAATCTACTGGGACCAGATTCTCGTGGACACGTCCGAAGGCGCGGCCCCGTTCGAGCTGACGAAACTAGACCCCGTCACGGCGAACTTGCGCTGGCGCGGCTACTCGCGCGAGGTGACGCCCGACGGGCGCGAGCCCTTCGGCTACGATTACGGCATCGTTGACGCCGTCTCGCCCTGGAAAGTTTTCCCGGGCAGCTACACGCGCGAGGGCGACGTGCGCGAGTTGCTCTTGAAGACGGACGACGTTTTCGTCATCTCGCGCACGGGCGACGAGATCAGTCTCTCGTTCGACGCGGGCCGCTTGCCGAAACTCCCCGCCGGCTGGACGCGCACGTTCCTGCTCTACTCTGACGGCTTCAGCAAAGAGATGGACATCAACTCGGCCAGCCCCGATCAGGTCATGCCGCTCCCGTTCCACGACATGACGCGCTACCCCTACGGTGCGCCCGAGGCTTACCCGATGACCGAAGCGCGCCGCGCCGCCTTCGAGAAGTACAACACCCGCGTCGTCGCCTGGCCCGTGCCGGCGATTGAGACGAGCTTCGTTAACGAAATCAATCAGCCACAAGCCGGCGCGGGAGGGCGCAGATAAATTTAGAACGCGTTTCAAAACCAGGAGCCGGCCTTTGCGCCTTTAGTCTTTACTTTGCGCCTTTGCGTGAACGGCTGTTTCTCGCAAAGGCGCAAAGACAAGACGTAAGGCGCAAAGGGTTGAGTCGGTGGATTTCTTGTGAGTGAATTATGGAGTTGATTAGATATTCAGTCGCGGCCTGCCAGACGGACTTGCCGAATCCTGTGGAGCGCCGCGGGATGCGCGCCAACACGGAGCGGATGCTCTCGATGATTGACTCGGCGGTGGCGGGGGCGGCCCCATTCCTGCCCGTGCGCCTCGTCGTCTTCCCGGAGTTCGCGCACGCCGCGCCCGTCTTCCCGACCGTCGCCGAGTTGATCGAAAAGCTCGCCGTCCGCATCCCCAACGAGCACACCGAGCGGCTCGAACAGAAGGCGCGCGAGCACGACATCTACATCCAGAGCGGCACGATGTTGGAGCTGGACGCGAAATGGCCCGGCGTCGTTTTCAATACGACGTGCCTCATCGGCCCCGAGGGGATTCTGTACAAGTACCGCAAGGTGAACACCTGGATTCCCTACGAGGTGCACGCGAGCCCGCACGACCTCGCGGGCTACGACGAGCCGCTGTTCCCCGTGGCCGACACGCCCATCGGGCGCATCGGCTGCGCCATCTGCTACGACTGGCTGTTCCCCGAGGCGATGCGCCAGATGACCGCCAACGGGGCTGAGATTCTGATACGCGTCTCGGCCTACATGGACCCGTGGGGCGCGACCGAGCCTATGGACTGGTGGACGGTCGTCAACCGCTGCCGCGCGCTGGAGAACACGGCTTTCGTCGTCGCCGCCAACCAGGGCGCGAGCCTCAAGCACTACCCGCCCTACTCGTGGCCCGGCGGCAGCATGGTCGTGGACTACGACGGGCGAATTTTGGCACAGGCCAGCCCCGGCCCCGGCGAGAGAATCGTCGTCGCCCCCTTGGACATCTCGGCCCTGCGCCACGAGCGCGCCGCGCGCCGCGGCCACCACACGCTCGCGCACCTGCGCACGGAAGCCTACCCGGTCTACGGCGCGCACGTTTATCCGCCGCGACTCGGCGAGGCCGGGGCAACGCTCTCCTACGAGCGGAACAACCAATTGATAGACGAGGCAAAGAACCTTCTCGGCGGGCGTCCAGACGATAAACGAAAGGGCTGAGATAATGAACCGCACAAACATCAAGAATGCGCTGCTCGGCGTGGCAATCGCGCTCGTCGCGGCGTTGTTATTTCCCATCGTCCTGGTCACCTTGCTGGTCGGCCCGGACGGCCTCAGATACGTGCTCTCCCCAGTGCTTTTCATCGGCCTGTTTTACATTTCCTGGCTGATCATCCCTCTGGGCGTGGCGCTGGGGATGCTGATCCCACGAATCGCTGCCGGGAAAACTCGCTGGACGGCCGCGCTGCACGGCGCTGGCTACGGCGCGGCCGGAGGTCTTGCCCTCATATTCGGTCTGACCCCAGTTTTCCGCGCCCCATTTAGGCCGGACTGGATGTGGGCCGCGATCATCGCTTATTGTGCCGTGTGGGTAGGCGCATACGCCTACATCCGCGCGAAGGCCCCGGTCCCACGCGGATAGTCGGCTCCGGTTTTCTCAAATGAGGTTTTATCGTCACCCCGCCCCGACCCGGCTGCGCCTCGTCATGGCGGCGTCGTTCACACTGTCCTTAATCGGCGCTCACACGGCCCAGGCCCAAACGCCGACGCCTTCGCCTTCGCCCGCCCCGCAGCGCACGGGGCGCGCTTACGGAGGCGGCGGCGACACTATGAAGGAGGCACCGCCTCCCGGCCCGCAGGCCCCTTCGCCCGTGACCTTCGCGGACGTGACGGCCCAGACCAAAATCACTTTCAGGCAGGCCGCCTCCGCCACCTCGCAGAAGTACCTGCTCGAATCAATGGGCGGAGGCGTCGCCATGCTCGACTACGACAACGACGGCCGCCTGGACCTCTATTTCACGAACGGCGCGCGGCTCGACGACCCCATGCCGAAGGGGGCCGCGCCCGACAAGCGCGACCCCAGGTTCTGGAACCGCCTTTATCATCAAAAGGCCGACGGCACTTTCGAGGACGTGACGGAGAAGGCCGGCGTGCAAGGCTCTGGCTACTCTATGGGCGCGGCCGCGGCGGACTACGACGGCGACGGCTTCACGGACCTTTACGTGACCGCCTACGGCTCGAACGCCCTCTACCGCAATCGCGGCGACGGCACCTTTGAGGACGCGACGAAGCGCGCTGGCGTCGCCGCCTCTGGTTGGAGTACGAGCGCGGGCTGGCTCGACTACGACCGCGACGGCCGCCTCGACCTCTTCGTCGCGCGCTACGCCGACTGGGATTTCGAGAAGGGCTCCATCTACTGCGGCGAGCAGCGGCCGGGCTTCCGCGCCTACTGCCACCCGGACAATTTCAAGGGCGCATCCAACGTCCTCTTCCGCCAGAAGCCGGACGGCACTTTCGAGGACGCCACGGCCGCGTCGAAAATCCACGACGCGGAAGGGAAGGGCCTCGGCGTCGCGTTCTCCGATTTCGACAACGACGGCTTCGGCGACATCATCGTCGCCAACGACAGCGTGCGCCAGCAGTTCTTCAGGAACAAGGGCGACGGCACGTTCGAGGATTTGGCGCTGGTGGCCGGCGTCGGCTACGACGAGAACGGGAAGACGTTCGCGGGGATGGGCGTGGACGCGGGCGACTTCGACGGCGACGGACTGGCCGACATCTTCATCACGGCACTCTCGAACGAGACCTACCCGCTCTACCGCAACAACGGCGACCTCTCTTTCAACTACGCGACCAACACGGCGGCCGTGGGCCAAATCACGCTGCTCTATTCCGGCTGGGGCACGCGCTTCCTCGACGCGGACAACGACGGCCTCCTGGACATCTTCGTCGCGCAGGGCCACGTCCTCGACACTATCGAGAAGACATCCGCCTACCTGAAGTACAGGCAGCCGCCGCTCCTGATGCGGAACACCGGGAAGGGGTTCGTCAACGTCTCGGCGACAGCCGGGCCGCCCTTCGCGACGCCGCTCGCGGCGCGCGGCGCGGCCTTCGGCGACCTCGACAACGACGGCGACACGGACATTGTCGTCGCCGTCGTTGAAGGCTCGCCCATCGTCCTCAGAAACGAGGGGACGAAGAACCACTGGCTCGGCCTCTCGCTCGCCGGCACAGGGGCGAACCGCGCCGCGCTCGGCGCGCGCGTGACGTTAACCGACGCGAACGGGCGGCGGCAGATGCGCGAAGTCTCCGGCGCGGGCAGCTACCTTTCGTCGAACGACACGCGCCTCGTCTTCGGCCTGGGCCAGACCGCGTCCGTCAAGTCGCTTGAGATTCGCTGGCCTTCGGGCCGCACGCAGAAGCTAGAGAGCCCTGGCGTTGACCGCTACCTGACCGTCAGCGCCGACGAAGCTCCGAAGAAATGATGAGGGCAGTGAAAACGAAAATGTTTCATCCACACGCTCCGCGCTCTTGCCGCGCGCGGGCGCTCTCTTTATCAATCGCCCTTTTCGTCGCGGCCGCGCCCCTCGCCGCGCAGTCCCAACAGCAGCAGCAGGTCGTGGGCGGCGCTTCGACGGGCGAGGCCAGGACGTACACCACGAAGCGCACCGCCGGCATCGTTGACCCGAAAGCAGCGGTCGTCTTCGAGGACGTGACGGCGCGCACGGGGCTCGCCAAGTTCCAGCACCGCTCCGGGAGCCCGCAGAAGGATTACATCGTCGAGACGCCCTCGGGCGGCGTCGCCATCTTCGACTACGACGGCGACTCCCTGCCGGACATCTACCTCGTCAACGGCTCGACCATCGCGGCCTTGCAGGGCAAGGAGAAGCCGCCGCGAGCCGCGCTCTTCCGCAACAAGGGCAACTGGCAGTTCGAGGACGTGACGGACAAGGCTGGCGTCGCCAACGAGCGCTGGGGTTTCGGCGTCGCCGTCGGCGACTACGACAACGACGGGCGGCCGGACATCTACGTCGGCAACTTCGGCGTCTCGCGCCTCTACCACAACAACGGCGACGGGACGTTCACGGACGTGGCGGAGAAGCTCGGCGTCGCGCGCAAGGGTTGGAGCACGGGCGCGACCTTCGGCGACTACGACCGCGACGGCCGCCTGGACCTCTTCGTCCCGGGCTACGTGGAATTGGACTTGAACAATCTGCCGCCGAACCCCAGCGAGGCGGGCAAACCTGGACAATTGGCACAGAACTTCTGCCAGTTCCGCGGCACGCCCGTCATGTGCGGGCCGCGCGGCCTCAAGGGCGAGGGCGACAGGCTCTACCGCCAGAAGCCGGACGGCACGTTCGAGGACGTGAGCGCCAAAACTGGCACAAACGACCCCGGGAAGTTCTACGGCTTTAGCGCGGCCTTCGTCCGCGCCGACGACGACGACCTGCTCGACCTGATCGTGGTCAACGACTCGACGCCGAAGCTGCTCTACGTCAACAAGGGCGACGGCACGTTCGAGGAGGTCGGCTACCCCTCGGGCGTGGCCCTGAACGAGAACGGGCGCGAGCAGGCGGGGATGGGCCTCGGCGTCGGCGACTACGACAACGACGGGCGCGTTGACTTCTACATCACGAACTTCTCGGACGACTCGAACACCCTGCTCCACAACGACGGCGGCGGCAACTTCACGGACGTGACCTTCCAGGCCGGGCACGGCGAGACGACCATCCCGTTCCTCGGCTGGGGCGCGACCTTCATGGACTTCGACAACGACGGCTGGAAGGACGTACTCGTCGCCAACGGCCACGTCTACCCGGCCGTGGACGCGCACCAGTGGGGCACGAGCTGGGCGCAGCAACTCCTCCTCTTCCGCAACCAGGCGACGGGCAGGTTCCTGCGCGTCGCGGCCGCCCCGGACAGCGGCCTCGCCCTGGCCTTGCAGGCGCGCGGCCTGGCCGTCGGCGACCTCGACGGCGACGGGCTCTTAGACGCCGTCGTCAACAACATTGATTCGAAGCCGACCGTCCTCAGGAACGTGACCAAGCCCTCCGGCCACTGGCTCTCGCTCAAGTTAATCGGCGACGCAGGCCGGAAGAACCCGAAGGACGCCGTCGGCGCGGTCGCCTACGTGACGGCGGGGAAACTGCGCCAGCGCCAGGACTTGCTGAGCGGCGCGGGCTACGCGTCGCAGAACGACCAGCGCCTGCACTTCGGCCTCGGCGACGCGGCCAAAATTGACGCGCTCGAAATCCACTGGCCGAACGGAGCCGTCGAGACCTTCGCCGTCCCCGGCGTGGACCGCGTCCTGACCGTTGTTCAGGGCAAAGGCGAGCCCGTGAAAAGACCTGCCCGCCCGTAAAATTAGAGAGCCCTCCGAAATCTTTTCGCCTCCGGCCCTAGAAAAGTGTTGACAGACCGGCCGAATCTGTATTACTTATTACTTCGTTCGGTAAGGCAACAAACTTCAAGCGGGCTCTTTAACGAATTCAATTAGCCAAAATACAAAAAGCTTGGGCGCGGGGGACTGCGTCTCGGGCTCAAATTATTTGCTTTCCCTCTCCCGCGGGGTGAAAGTGCAACCGTCAACTCTTCCTGTCCGCAAACGAGGTCTGCTATGACGACATGCCGGAGAATCAAACATCTTCTCCACGGGGCCGGCGCTCTACTCCTTCTGGTCGCCGTCTTCGCGCTTCCCACTTACGCGCAAACTAACAAGGGCACCATCAGGGGCACGGTCACGGATCAGAATGGCGGCGTCGTCCAGGACGCGGCCATCGTGGTCACCAACGTCGCCACGGGCGTCGAGCGCACGGTCACGTCCGGCGACGACGGAACCTACGAAGCGCCGCTGCTAGACCCCGGCACGTACAACGTGAAGGCCACGGCCGCCACCTTCTCCGACACCACGCAGGAGGGCGTCATAGTGCAGACGGCCAGCACGCAGGTCGTGGATCTCGTGCTGACGGCCGGGCAGGTGGGCGGCAGCGTAACGGTCACGGCCTCGGCGGCCCCGCTCGTGCAGACTGAGACGAGCGACCTCGGCAGCGTCATCACCGGCAAGCAGATCACGGACCTGCCCATCCCGCAGCGCAATTTCACGCTGCTCGCCACGCTCTCGCCGGGCGTCACGCGCCCCTTCGTCAGCGTCCTCGGCGGCGGCGGCAACTTCGAGGCGGGCGGCAACCCCGTCGGCACGTCCACAGAGTCCACGCGCTTCCGCGAGTCGGGCGGCTCCGTGCTGGTCGTCAACGGCGCGCGCCCGACCAATAACAACTTCACGCTCGACGGCGTGGACAACAACGAGGGGCAGTTCGGCCAGATCGGCATCTACCCGCCGCCCGACGCCATCGCCGAGTTCAAGATTCAGACCAGCGTCGCCCCGGCCGAGGGCGGACGCGCCGGCGGCGGCATCATCAGCACGACGACGAAGTCCGGCTCGAACAGCATTCACGGCAGCGCCTACGAGTTTTACCAGGGCCGCGTGCTGAGCGCCATCAGCTCACGCGAGAACCCGAACTCGCTGGCGAACCGGAACACGCACCAGTTCGGCGGGACCGTCGGCGGCCCGCTCTTCCTGCCCCGCCCGGGCGAGGGCACGCCGCCGTTTTACGACGGCCGCAACCGCACCTTCTGGTTTTTCTACTACGAGGGGCAGCGCAACGCCACGCCCTCCACGACCGGCGACTTCGGCTTCGTCAGCGTCCCGACGGCCAGGATGCGCGTCGGCGACTTCGGCGAGCTGCTCCAGCCGGGCAACATCCGCAACTTCAACACCGTCAACGGCAACATCGTCGCGCCCGTCGGCACGGTCTTCTGCCCCAACGGATTTCCCGCGGCCGGCAACGACATACGCAACTGCGGCGTGGTGCTCTCGCCCGCCGCGCTCAACGTGCTGCAAGCCTACCCGCTCCCGAACGTCACGGGCCGCATCTTCGACAACTTCGCTACCAACCGGAAGGAGAAGTATAACCGCGACGGGCTGGGCTTCAGGATGGACCACACCATCGGCCAGAGCGACCAGATTTTCTTCGCCTACAGCCGTGACGAGAGTTCGCGCGCGCGCGACAACAATTTCCCGCTCGGCACCTCGGGTAATGGCCTAGACCTGCCGTCGGGCTTCGGCGCGGGCGACGAGTTCGGCGATTCGCGCGGCGTCCGCCTCGGCGAGACGCACACCTTCTCGCCGAGCGTCATCAACGAGGCCCGCTTCGGCGCGACTCGCGTCGAGATCGGCATCTTCAACACGGGCGTTGGCGGCGCGCTCGGCTTCGACCCGAACATCTCCGCGGCCCTCGGCATCCCCAACACGAACGTCTGCGGCGAGTGCACGGGCTCGATCCTGCTCGGCATAGAGGAGCCGTTCCAGGGCGGCCGCCAGAACCAGCTTGAGTTCATCGGCGACGGCGGCCCCTTCTACTTCACCTCGAACAACTTCAGCTTCGCCGACGCGCTCACCTACGTGAAGGGCTCAAGCATCTTCAAGTTCGGCGGCGACTTCCGCGTCCGCCAGAACAGTAACTTCGACGCCGGCCGCGCGGGGGCCATCAAGGGCCAGTACCAGTTCGGCACGAGCGCGGGCGGCTTCCTCGCGGGCAACTACGGCGGCATCCCGCTCGGGCCGCAGGACTCCGGCTCGGGCGCGGCCAACTTCCTGTTCGGCTACAGCCCGGGCTTCACCAGCCGCGGCGTCCCCGGCACGCCGCCCTTCCTGTCGAACCGCGAGTTGTCGTTCTTCGGGCAGGACGACTGGAAGGTGAGCCAGACGCTGACGCTCAATTTGGGCCTGCGCTGGGACTACTTCACGCAGCCCGTCGAGCGTTTCGACAACCAGGCGAACTACAACCCTGCTAACGACACGCTGACGCGCGCGGGCGACAGCGCGCCCGGCGGCCGCGACCTCGTCAACAGCGACAAGAACAACTTCGGGCCGGCGCTCGGGTTCGCTTGGAGCGGCCTGAAGGATGACAAGACGGTCGTCATCCGCGGCGGCTACGCCCTCAAGTACGCGCTGGACACGCCGGGCATCCCCGGCGTCCTCCAGGCCAACTCGCCGAGCGCGGGCGGCTACGGCTGCTCCTTCAACCAGCTCGGCACGGCGGCGTGTCCGCAACTGCCGGCCGCCTTCAACCTCGACACGGGCATCCCGTTCCCGCTGACCAGCGGCAACATCGCGCCGGGGCAGACCTTCACGCCGCCCGGCGGCAGCAACGTCGTCTACCTGAACCCGGACATTGCTAACGAGCTGTTCCACCAGTTCAATCTAATCACGCAGTGGGAGTTCCGCCCGAACTGGCTCGCCGAGGTCGGCTACGTCGGCAGCCGCGGGCGCAACCTGCTTGTCGTGAGGAACATCGGCAACAGCGGCAGCGGCTTCCCTGGCTCGCGCGAGGTGACGAACCGCGGCACCGTCCAGGCCATCGAGTACATCGGGAAGTCCTGGTACGACAGCCTCCAGACGAAGCTCGAAAGGCGGTTCAGCGACGGCCTCTCGATCATCTCGACCTACGTCTGGGCGCACGCCATTGACAACTCGCCCGGCGGCTTCTGCACGGGCGGCACGGGGGCGAGCACCTGCGGCTTCGCCAACCCGCTGCGGCCCGAGCTGGACAGGGGCAACGCCGACTTCGACGTGCGCCACCGCTTCTCGTTCGCGGCCGTCTGGGACTTGCCCTTTGGGAAGGGCCGGCGCTTCGCCACCGACATCCCGCGCGGTGTTGACTTAATCGTCGGCGGCTGGCAGCTCAACACGGACATCCAAATCCAGAGCGGCCCCGTCTACTCCGTCTTCGCCAACGGCGTCCGGGTTGACCTGCTCGGCGACCCGACGCCGACCGACGCGCAGCGCAACGCCGGTTTGGAGTTGAACCCGGCGGCCTTCCGCGCGGCCGTGACGCCGGTCTTCGCCAACGACCCGGCGGGGCCGAAGTTTGGGAGCCTGGGCCGCAACGTCTTCCGCGGTCAGCGGCAGGAGTTCGTCAACGCCTCGCTCTTCAAGAACCTCCGTCTCTCGGAGAGGTTCACGATCCAGTTGCGCGCGCAGGCTTACAACCTGTTCAATCACGTCAACCGGTTCAGGCCCGAGACGAACTTTACGAGCGGCAACTTCGCCCGGGACACCTCCGAGCAGCGCCGCCGCCAGCTCGAATTCGGGATGAGGTTCATCTTCTAAAGACGGCCGGGAGGGACTGACTCCGGGCGGCCGACAGTGGCGGGCATCCTTGCACGGGAAGCCCGCCACTTTGACTATATTGCATCGCTTGAGTTCGCCGCCGAAAGAGGCTAATTTGTCGGCGTCTCCTCCATAATCAATTTCAAATGGGCGCGAAACAATCGCGCGGAAGTTTTTCGGATGAGCGCACGCGCACAGAATTTCGGACGCCGCACGGTGTTGGCGCTCGCGCTTGCGTGCGCCGCCGGCTGCGGCCAGGCCGTCGCGCAGGACCGCGGCGCTCAAGTGACTGCCGCGCAGGTGGCCCAGGCGGTCGAGCGCGTGCGGTCGCCCTCGCCCGACGAGAGCACTTTCGCTCAGGCGCTCGCGCTCGGCGGCGCGCTCTTGCGCGAGGGCCGCTTCGCGGAGGCCGCCGAACTCTTCGGCGCGATGGCCGACAAGCGACCGCGCGACCCCTTCGTCCTCTACGGCGCGGCGCTCGCGACTTTCAACGCGGGACAGAAGGCCGAGGCTGAGCCGCTCGCGCGCAGGGCCGTGGACGCGGCGCTGGCGGCTGGGGAGAACAGGCCCGCGTCGGACGCGCTCGTGCTGCTGGCGGTCGTGCTCGCTGTGAGAGGCGATAACGAGGGCGCGCTGGGGGCTGCGGGCCGCGCCGTGCGGCTCGCGCCCGACAGCTTCGACGCGCAGTTCGCGCTTGGCCGCGCGCTCTACGGCGCGGGCGACGACGCGGGCGCGGCGCGTGCCTTCCGCGCCGCCGTGGCCCTCAGGCCCACGGACGCCGGGGCGCTCTTCTTCCTGGCGACGGCGCTCGAACGCGGCGGGGACGCGGAGTCTGCGCTCTCGGCCTACCGCGAGGTGGTCGCGCGCCGGCCCGGCGCGGCCGAGGGTCATCTTGGTCTGGGCGTCCTGCTCGTCAAGCGCGGCGGGGCCGGGTTGGATGAGGGCTTGAAGGAGTTGGGGCGCGCGCTCGACATTAACCCGAACCTGTACGAGGCGCGCGTCACGCTGGGGCGCACGCTCGTCGCGCGCGGCCGAGCGGCCGAGGCCGTCGAGCACCTGCGCCGCGCGGCCGAACTCGCCCCCGGAAACCCCGAGCCGCACTACCAGCTCGCGCTCGCCTACCGCCGCCTCGGTCGCAAAGAGGAGGCTGACCAGGAGGCGGCCATCATCAAGCGCATACACGAGTCGCGCCGCGGCACGGCGCAGGCGGGCGAGCCGGCCAGGCCCGAGCAATGATCAATCTCGGTCAGACGATGAGCGGCACTTTTAACAGGCGGCGGCGAACTGGGCCAATTATCCTGGCGGCGCTCGTCGGCCTGCTTTACTCGTTCGCGTGCCTCCCCGCGCGTGACGCCACGGCGCAGGGCCGCCGTCAGAAAGGCGGGGTACAGGCGGCTGGACAGCAGGGCGTCGCGGCGCAGCTCGTGCGGGAAGCGGCCGCGCACTTGCAGGCCGGGAGACTCCCGGAGGCGGAGGCCGCGGCGCGCAGCGCCATCAGTGCAGACCGGCGCGACCCCGAGGCCCACGCGCTGCTCGGCGTGATTCTCTCCCAGCGCGGCGATGTCGCGGGGGCCGAGCGCGAGCTGCGCGAGTCGCTCTCGCTCAACCCCAAATCCCCTGGCGCGTTGACGAACCTGGGCGTGCTGCTCGTCGGCGCGAACCGCGCGGAGGAGGCCGTCAAAACTTTCGAGGCAGCGCTCAAGCTCACGCCCGGCCACGCAGAGGCCGCCTACAACCTCGCGGTGCTCTACCTCGCGCGCAAAGATTTCGCGCGCGCCGTCCCGCTCCTTGAGCGCGTGGCACAGACGAAGGGCGGGGCCGAGTCCGCCGACACTGCGCTCCTGCTCACGCTCGCGGACGCCTACAGTCACGCGAACCGCGCGGCGGACGCGGAGAAAATCTCGGACCTCATCGAGCGGCGCGCGTCCGATGACCCGCGCATCCTCTTCACACTCGGCCTCACGCTCGCCGACGCCGGAGCCTACGAGCGCGCCGCGCGTCTCTTCGAGCGCACGAACCAACTCCGCCCGAACACGTTCGAGGTGCTTTACAACCTCGGCGTGGCCTTCTCGAACCTCGACCGCCTGGACGAATCGCGCAAGGCTTTGCAGGACGCGGCGACGCTCAAACCCGAAGACCCGGAAGTTTTCTACCGCCTCGGGCTCGTCGCCTCTGCGAAGGGCGAGAGCGAGAACGCCCTCGGCCTATGGCAGCGCACGGTCAAACTGCGCCCGGGCCACGCGGCCGCCTACTTCAGGATCGCCGAGGAGCTGGTCAAGAACCGGCGCAACGAGCGCGCCATCCCGTTCTACGAGCAGGCCGTCGAGAAAGACCCATCGCAGGCCCTCTACTACATTCGGCTCGGCGTGGCGCACTTCCGCGAGCGCCGCTACCCGCAGGCGCGCGAGACCTTCGAGCGGGCGCTCGCGCGCTTCCCCGAAAGCCCCGCGCTCTACTACCTCCTCGGCTACACGTCGCGGGCCGAGGGCCAGATGGAGGCGGCGCGCAAGGCGTTCGAGCGCACGCTCGAATTGCAGCCCGACAACGCCGAGGCTTACGCGCACCTGGGATTTTTAGCTTCGGGCCGGGGCGAGCACCAGGAGGCCGAGCGCCTGCTGCGGCGCGCGCTCGCGCTCGCGCCCGACAACTACCCCGCGACTTACGACCTGGGCCGGCTGCTCGTGCGCTTGACGCGCTACGACGAGGCTCTCCCGATTTTGGAGCGCGGCGCGCGGCTCAGCCAGAACGACCCCGGCATACACTACCAACTCTTCCTCGCCTACTCGCGCCTCAAGCGCAAGGCGGACGCCGACAGGGAACTCGCCCTCTTCAAGCGGCTGGAAGAAGAGCGCAAGGCCGGCGGCAGCAGCGAAGGCGGCGGGGAGATGAGTACCAAAGAGGGCTTGCCCGCGCCCGCCGTCGAAAACCCGGCCCCCGGGAAACCTTGAAGTCAGCAACCGGACAAAATTGGCACACCTGAAAACTAAAAGAATCGCCGCAATCTTACTGCCTGTCGCCTGCGTGTTGGCGTGCGCCGCCCCGGCCCGCGCTCAGTCGCAAGGCGCTCCGCAAGTCTCGAAGGTCGAGCCGCCGTCATGGTGGGCCGGTCACACCATCAACCCCGTGCGGTTGCTCGTGCGCGGCGCGAACCTTTCGGGCGCGCGCGTCACGGCCACGCGGCCCGAGACCGCGACTTCGGCTGTCGTGGTCAACCCTTCGGGGACTTATCTCTTCGTCAGCGTCCACGTCCACCCGGGCGCGCGGCCCGGCGACTATCCATTGCGCGTGGAGACTGCGGCCGGGCAGTCGGTCGTCCCGTTCCGCCTCGAAGCCCCGCTCGATGCGGCGGCGAACTTTCAGGGCGTCACCAACGACGACGTGATTTACCTCATCATGCCCGACCGCTTCAGCAACGGCGACACGTCGAACGACGCGCCGCCGGGCTCGCCGCGCGAGGCCAACGACCGCAAGAACCCGCGCGCCTTCCACGGCGGCGACCTGCGCGGCATCATCAACCGCCTGTCTTACCTGAAAGAGCTGGGCGTGACCGCGCTCTGGTTAAATCCGTGGTACGACAACCCGAACTCCGTGAACACCTGCGACCGCCCCTGGTGCCCGAACACGAACTACCACGGCTACCACGCGATTGACTACTACGCGGTCGAAGACCACTTCGGCGACTTGCAGACTTTGCGCGAGCTGGTCGCGAAGGCGCACCAGCACGGCATCAAGGTTGTTCAAGACCAGGTCGCCAACCACGTCGGCATACAGCACCCCTGGAGCACGGAACCGCCACTCGACAACTGGTATCACGGCACGCCCGCAAAGCATTTGCAAAGCCCTTTCCGCGGCGACCTCTTGCTCTCGCCGAACGCGGCCGCGGAGGAGCGACGGCCGACGCTCGACGGCTGGTTCAACGACGCCCTGCCGGACATGAATCAGGAGGAGCCGGAGGTCGCGCGCTACTTGATACAGAACGCGCTCTGGTGGGTCGGCACGACGGGGCTCGACGGCGTGCGCCAGGACACGATTCAGTATATGCCGCGCCCCTTCATGCGCGACCTGACGCTCGCGCTCAAGCGCCAGTACCCGCGGATGTGGATGGTCGGCGAAGTCTTCGACCGCGACCCGGCGCACACGGCTTTCTTCATGGGCGGCCGCACGGGCTGGGACGGCGTGGACACGTTGCTGGACTCCGTTTTCGACTTCCCGCTCTGGCAGGCGTCGCTCGACGTGTTCGCAGGCAAGAAGCCCGTGCGCCACCTGCGCGACACTCTCAAGTACGACGCGAACTACACGGACGCCGCGCGCCTGACGACGATGCTCAACAACCACGACGTTGAGCGCACGCTGTCGGTGGAGGGCATGACGCTCGAAGGCGCGATGCTGCACACGGCGTTTCTGCTGAGCGTGCGCGGCACGCCGCAGCTCTACTACGGCGACGAGATAGCGATGGAGGGCGAGGGCGACCCGGACAACCGGCGCGACTTCCCCGGCGGCTTCCCCGGCGACGCGCGCGACGCCTTCACTGTTGCCGGCCGCACGCCCGCCGAGCAGCGAATGTACGCGTGGACGCGCGACTGGATTCGCCTGCGCCGCGAACACAAGGCGCTCCGCCGCGGCCGCACGATTGACCTCGTCTACACGGACGACCTTTACGTCTTCGCACGCCGCCTCGACGATGAAACGATTGTCGTCGCCGTCAACCGCTCGGCGACGCCGCAGAAGGCGACTGTGCCAATCTCGTTTTTAGAAACAAGCGAGTCTTCGCAGTTGGTTCCGCTGCTCACGGCGCGTGACAAAGTCAGCGCCGCGGGCGGCAAGCTCGTCTTCGAGGTCGGGGCGCAGACCGCCGCGGCTTACAAGTTAATCAGCGCCGAATAAGGATGTCTGGTTCCGGGCCGTTTGGGTTATACTGCCGGGCACAGACTTAACGAAATTCAACTCAAACATTCGAGGAGGGGGCTTCGTGAGCTTCCCAAGATCGAGCGGCGTCCTTCTGCACCCGACCAGCCTGCCCGGACGCTTCGGCGTGGGCGACCTCGGCGACGAGGCGCACAAATTCGTGGACTTCCTGGCAGCGAGCGGCCAGAGCCTCTGGCAGGTGCTGCCGCTCGGGCCGACCGGCTACGGCGACTCGCCGTATCAATGCTTCTCCGCCTTCGCCGGCAACACGCTGCTCGTCAGCCCCGAGCGGCTCGTCGAGGAAGGGCTGCTCGCGGCCGAAGACCTCGCGCGCGCGCCCACTTTCCCCGCAGAGAAAGTTGACTTCGGCAGCGCCATCGAGTTCAAGAACGCGCTCCTCAGAAAAGCCTTCGAGCGCTTCACGCAGACCACCGACCGCGACCTGCGCGCCTACTTCGAGCAGTTCTCTCGTCAAGCCGCGGGCTGGCTCGAAGACTACGCGCTCTATCGCGCGCTCAAGGACGCGCAGGGGGGCCTTGCCTGGAACGAGTGGGGGCCTGAGCTTGCGCGCCGCGACGCTGGCGCGCTCGCCGCCGCGCGCGAGCACCTGCGCGACGCCGTCGCCGCACAAAAGTTCTACCAGTTCCTCTTCTTCCGCCAGTGGGCCGCGCTCAAGTCTTACGCGCACGAGCACGGAGTCCTTCTCGTCGGCGACATCCCCATCTTCGTCGCGCGCGACTCGGCCGACGTGTGGATGAACCCTGACCAGTTCAAGTTGGACGAGGCTGGCAACCCGCTCGTCGTCGCGGGCGTCCCGCCGGACTACTTCAGCGCGACGGGCCAACTGTGGGGCAACCCGATTTACAACTGGGACCGTATGCTCCAGGACGGCTTCCGCTGGTGGATCGAGCGCGTGCGCGCCACGCTCGCCACCTTCGACATCGTCCGCGTGGACCACTTCCGCGGCTTCGCCGCGAGCTGGGAGATTCCCGGCGGCGACAAGACGGCCGAGCGTGGGCGCTGGGTCGAAGTCCCCGGCCGCGAACTCTTCACGGCCATCAAGAACGCGCTCGGCGATCTGCCCATCATCGCTGAAGACCTCGGCGTCATCACGCCCGACGTAGAGGCGCTGCGCGACGACTTCGGCCTGCCCGGGATGCGCATCCTGCAATTCGCCTTCGGCGGCGACACAACGAACACAGACCTGCCGCACAACTACGTCAGGAACTCCGTGGTCTACACCGGCACGCACGACAACGACACGACGGTCGGCTGGTTCACGAGCGTCGCGGGCGCTGGCTCCACGCGCGACGAGGCGCAGATCGAGCGCGAGCGCAAGTTCTGTTTAGAGTACCTCGGCTCGGACGGCCGCGAGATTCACTGGGACTTCATCCGCGCCGTCCTCGCCTCCGTCGCCGATACTGCCGTCATCCCCCTCCAAGACCTCCTCGGCCTCGGCACCGAAGCGCGCATGAATCTCCCCAACAGCACCTCCGGCAACTGGGCCTGGCGCTACAAGCCGGGCGCGCTGACGCCGGAGATTGGAGAGCGTTTGAAGAAGATGACCGAGCTTTACGGACGTGCGCACAAATCAGAAGACAAGGTTAAATGACTAAGAACCTTCTCAAAACATTCACGCGCGGCGCGGGCCTTGTCGGTTTACTATTCATCGTCGTCTCAACCTGCCATGCTCAAAACTCCCCGGCGATTCTCAAGGTGGAGCCGCCGAACTGGTGGGCGGGGCATTCGATTAATCCTGTGCGGGTGCTGATTCGGGGGCGGAACCTGACCGGGGCGCGCGTCGCGGCGGTCGGTGACGGGTTAAAGACTGGGCTGACGCGCGTCAACGCGGCGGGGACTTACGTCTTCGTGGACGTGGTGATTGACCCGCAGGCGAGGCCGGGGAGGCGCGCGCTGCGAGTGACGACGGGCGGCGGCACGGCGGACGCGCCTTTCGAAATCTCACCACCTCTCGGCCGCGCCGGCCGCTTTCAAGGTTTCTCGCCCGACGACGTGATTTACCTCATCATGCCCGACCGCTTCAGCGACGGCGACCCGAACAATAACGACCCGCCGCAGTCGCGCGGCCTCTACGACCGCGCGCACAAGTTCCGCTACCACGGCGGCGACCTCCAAGGCGTCATCAACCGCCTGCCTTATCTCAAAGACCTGGGCGTGACCGCCATCTGGCTCACGCCCTGGTACGACAACGTCAACCACCCGGACGAGATTGAGAAGAAGGAGGGCGGCACGACGACCGGCTTTCACGGCTATGGGGCCGTAGACTTCTACGGCGTCGAGGAACATTTTGGCACACTCGCCAAGCTGCGCGAGCTGGTGGACGAGGCGCACAAGCAGGGCATCAAGATCATTCAAGACCAGGTCGCGAACCACACAGGCCCTTATCACCCGTGGGTCGAAGACTCGCCGACGCCCACCTGGTACAACGGGACGAAGGAGAGCCACCTGGCGAACGTCTTCCAGACCTGGGTGCTCCACGACCCGCGCGCCGAGGAGAAGATCAGGCGCGAGACGATGGAGGGCTGGTTCTTGAACTTCCTCCCGGACCTCAACCAGCACGACGAAGAGGTCGAGCGTTACCTCATACAGAACACGCTCTGGTGGATCGGCGTGACTGGCCTGGACGGCATAAGGCAGGACACCTGGCAGTACGTCCCGAACAGTTTTTGGCACAAGTGGACGGCGGCGATTAAGCGCGAGTACCCGGACTTGCGCGTCGTCGGCGAGGTCAAGGACGGCGACCAGGTCCACGTCGCCTTTTTCCAGGGCGGGGAGGTGCGCTTCGACGGCTTCGACTCCGGCCTAGACAGCTTGCTCGACTTCCCGCTCTTCTACCAGATTCGCCACGCCTTCGCCGAAGGGAAGAATTTGGACGAGGTGCCGAAGGCGCTGGCGAAGGATTACATTTACGAGAACCCGGAAATTCTGGTCACGCTGCTCGGCGGGCACGACGACAAGCGATTCATGAGCGAGCCGGGCGCGACCGTCACGGGCTTGAAACTGGCACACACTTTCATGCTCACGACGCGCGGCACGCCGCAGCTCTACTACGGCGACGAGATAGCCATGACGGGCGTGGACGAGCCGACCGCGCGGCAGGATTTTCCGGGCGGCTTCCCCGGCGACCGCCGCAACGCCTTCACCAGGGCCGGGCGCACGGCGGAAGAGCAGGAACTCTTCGAGCACGTGCGGAAGATGAACCGGCTGCACGGGGAGCTTGAGCCCTTGAGGCGCGGCGCGCTCGTCAATCTGCACGTCGCGGCGCAGCAGTACGCCTACGCGCGCACGACCCGCGGCGCGGCCGTCGTCGTTGTTGTCATCAACAACGACACCAAGCCCGCGGCTTTCGACCTTGACGCCGCACAGGCCGACCTCGAAGACGGCGCGCGCCTGACGGACAGGCTTGGGGTGTCTCAGGACGTGCGCGTTCTGGACGGGAGAATCAGGCTGACGCTGCCCGCGCGCAGCGCGAGCGTGTTGACGGTCAAATAAAAGTTTCAGGTTTGAGGTTTCAGGTTTCAAGTTAGAAACGGCGAACCTGGAACCTGAAACTTGAAACCTGAAACCAAATGAGGGCGAAACCTTTTACAGAGCAGGTGGCAATTATCACGGGCGGCGGCACGGGCATCGGGCGCGCGTTCGCGGAGGCGCTGGCAGCGGCGGGCGCGAGGGTGGTCATCGCCTCGCGCCGCGAAGAGACTCTGCGGCAATCCGCGGACGAGTTGAACGCGAAGCTGGATGCCGAGCGCGTCTTCCCATACGCGTTCGACGTGCGGAGCCGCGAAGAGACTGAGGCGCTGGTGCGTTACGTGGTGGGGCGTTTCGGTTCGATTGACGTGCTCGTCAATAATGCCGGCCTGGCCGTGCCGGAGACGGTCGCGGAGATTACGGAAGAGGGCTGGGACAAGGTGATGGAGACGAACCTGCGCGGCGCGATGTGGCTCGTGCGCGCGGCGCTGCCCGTGATGCTGGCACAGGATTTCGGCGACGTGGTCAACGTCTCGTCGCAGGCCGGCAAGCACGGCTACGCGGACGTGCCCTCCTACTGCGCCTCCAAGTTCGGCCTGCTCGGCTTCGGTGAGGCCCTGCGCGACGACGTGCGCAAGCGCGGCGCGAACGTCCGCGTCTTCAACTTCTGTCCCGGGCTGGTTGACGTGGAGCACACGGGCGAGGATGAGAACCCGCGCGCGGACGCGATTCACGTCCGCAACCTGGCGCGCACACTCATGTTCGCGCTCTCACTCGACCGCGACGTGGTACTCGAAGACATCAATCTTTATAAACGATGAATGAGGAGGCTGGTCGGACATGCAGCAGAAACCGCGTTTGAGCTTCTGGCAAATCTGGAACATGAGCTTCGGCTTCATGGGCATACAGTTCGGCTGGGGGTTGCAGCTCGCCAACATGAGCGGCATCTACACCTATCTCGGCGCGAACCCGGATGACATCCCGATCCTGTGGCTGGCTGGCCCCGTGACCGGCCTCCTCGTACAGCCCGTCATCGGCTCTATGAGCGACCGAACGTGGAACCGGCTGGGCCGCCGCCGCCCCTATTTTCTGGTCGGCGCGATTCTCGCCAGCATCGCCCTCTTCTTCATGCCGGACTCGCCCATACTCTGGATGGCCGCCGGGCTGCTCTGGATTCTGGACGCCTCGATCAACGTCTCGATGGAGCCGTTCCGCGCCTTCGTCGCAGACAAGCTCAACACGGACCAGCGCACCGCAGGCTTCGTCATGCAGAGCTTCTTCATCGGAATCGGCGCGACGCTCGCCAACGTGCTCCCGTACCTCTTCCGCCGGCAGGGCGTTGACGCCGAGTACCAGCGGATGGCGGACGCGGCCAAGGCGTCGGGGCAAGTCTTCAGGGACATTCCGCCGAGCGTCACCTACTCTTTCAAGATCGGCGCGGCGGCCTTCCTCCTCTGCGTTCTTTGGACCGTGTTCACGACGAAGGAATACCCGCCCGAAAACATGGAGGAGTTCGAGCGCAAGCGGCGCGAGCACAAGGGAATCAAGGCGGGGTTGAGCGAAATCTTCTCGGCCATGCGCGAGATGCCGCAGACGATGAAGCAGCTCGCCGTCGTGCAGTTCTTCACCTGGCTGGGCCTCTTCTGTATGTGGATGTTCTTCGGGCTGATGACCTCTTATCACGTCTTCCACGCCGCCAACTCGGACGACCAGGTCTTCAAGGACGGGCAGGCGTGGGGCGGCATAGCCTTCGCCGTCTACTCGATTACTTGCTTCGCCATAGCCTTCCTGCTGCCGCCGCTCGCGCGCAAGACCAGCCGCAAGACGGTCCACGTCATCGCGCTCGTCTGCGGCGCAATCGGCCTGCTCTCTTCCTACTTCATACAGGACAAGAACGTTCTGCTGGTGACGATGGTCGGGGTCGGCATCGCGTGGGCCTCGATCCTGTCCATGCCTTACGCTATCTTGTCGGGCGCGCTGCCGCCCGCGCGGATGGGCGTCTACATGGGCATTTTCAACTTCTTCATCGTCATCCCGGAGATCGTGGCCTCGTTCACGTTCGGCCCCGTCATCCGCAGGCTCTTCGGCGATAACAGCCCGCAGGCCCCGCTCTACGTCGTGATGGCGGGCGGCGTCTTCCTGCTGATCGCGGCCATGTGCGTCGCGTTCGTCCGCGACGATTCGGACAAAGTCCCCGTCGGGAAAGTCATCAAGGGTGACGCGCACGAGCCGTTAATCCCGCCCGTGTCGGCGCAGCCCGTGCCGAGTACAGGATTGATTGACGACGAATAAAAAACGCTCAACAAGAAAACAGATGAATACCGCCTACGCTTCATCGCGAACAACTGTCCGGCCGAAGGTCGCGCGTCTCTCATGCGTGGCCCTCGCCGCCTGCCTCTTCTTCGTTTCGGGCGCGAGGGCGCAGCAGCCCGCGCCGCGTGACTTCTCGAAGGAGGCGGCGCGGCCGTCGCGCGAGTGGGTGCGCGACGGCGTGATTTACGAAATCTTCCCGCGCGCCTTCTCCGCAGAAGGGAATTTCAACGGCGTGACGGCGCGGCTCGACCAGTTGAAAGATTTGGGCGTCACTATCCTCTGGCTGATGCCGGTTCACCCCACGGGGCAGGAGAAGAAGAAGGGGACCGTCGGCAGCCCCTACGCCGTGCGCGACTATTACGCGATCAACCCTGACTACGGCACGAAGGAGGACTTGAAGCGATTAGTCTCTGAAGCTCACCGCCGCGGGCAGAAAGTCATCATAGACATCGTCGCGAACCACACGTCCTGGGACAACGTGTTGATGAAAGAGCACCCGGACTTCTACACGCGGGACGCCTCTGGGAAAATCATCCCGCCCGTGCCCGACTGGGCGGACGTGGCCGACCTCAACTACGACAATCCGCGCTTGCGCGACTACATGATCGAGATGCTGAAGCACTGGGTCAGGGAATACGATCTGGACGGCTTCCGCTGCGACGTGGCCGGCTTCGTGCCGACGGACTTCTGGGAGCGCGCGCGCGTGGAACTTGAAAAGGTCAAGCCCGACATCATCATGCTGGCCGAGTGGGCCGAGCCCGACCTCCTGGTCAAAGCCTTCGATTTGGATTACGCGTGGCCCATGCACGGCACGCTGACCGACGTGCTGATGGGGACGAAGCCCGCGTCGGCGATCAGACAGACGTGGGATGAGGAGCAGAAGAAGTTCCCGCGCGGCGCGCTCCACATGAGGTTTTCGGACAACCACGACGAGCGGCGGGCCGTCGTGCGCTTCGGCGAGCGCGGGGCATTGGCGGCCTCCGCACTCGTGTTCACGCTCGACGGCGTGCCCATGCTCTACAACGGGATGGAGGCCGGCGACACGACGGAGTCGGGCGCGCCCGCGCTCTTCGAGATGCTCCCGATTTTCTGGCCCATTTCCGAGCGGCGGCCGGAGTTCCCGCGCTTCTACAAACAGGTGACGGCGCTCCGCAAGTCGAGCGAGGCGCTCAGGCGCGGCGACCTGCAATGGCTGCGCAACTCCGACGAGGCGCGCGTCGTCAGCTTCGTGCGCCGCGCCGGAGGCGAGGAGGTTCTGGTCGCCGTCAACCTGTCGAACCAGCCGTTCGCGGGCTTCGTCGAAGGCGGCGGCCCAGGCTTCGCGGACGTGACGCCGGACACGCAGACGCCGCTCGCGGTGGACGCCACACCCGCGCAGCGCGCCGCGCGAACGCGCACCGTCGGCCTGCCCGCCCTCGCGCTCGACGCCTGGGGCTACCGCATCTTCCGCCGCACGGCGAAGTGAAAGGATGGTCAGTACCGCCTGCGGTAGCGGGCAGGTGCTCAATGCGGCAGACCCGCCCGCTACCGCAGGCGGTACTGACCTAAATTTGAGTTGAGACTCGCCAGAATCAAAATTCTGTCATTCGCCGTATGCTTCGCGTCTATCGCGGCATCCGGCCGGCTGAGCCCGCAGCAAGTCCGGCCCGGCGATTATGCCGGAGACGAAAAATGCCTTTCTTGTCATCGAGACCAAAAGACCTTTCGGGAAACAGCCCACCACCTGACTTCGAGGCTGGCGTCGGCGGATTCAATCGCCGGTAAATTTGGTCAGGGCGTGAACCTTCTCAAGACTTCAAACCCTTATCTGTATTACAGGATGGAGAGAAGAAAAGACGGCTTTTACCAGACCGCCGTGCTGGGGGAGCGTCCCAACGTCTTGTCCATCTCCAAACGGTTCGATCTGGTAATCGGCTCCGCACGGAAAGGGCAAACATATCTGTACTGGGGAAAGAATGACCGGCTCTTTGAGCTGCCGGTATCGTACTGGATTGACCAGGGAGAGTGGGCCAACAGCCCCGGGTTCAACGATGAGGATATAAATTTCGACCGGCCCGTTACGCCGCGCTGCCTGGAGTGTCATGCCTCCTACTTCGAATCACTCGGAGAGCGTGGCGTCATCAACCAATACAACAGGTCTAATTATATTCTGGGTATCTCTTGCGAGAAGTGCCACGGCCCGGGACGAGAGCACGTTGCGCGTCAACTCTCTCAATCTGCCAAATCTTCCGGGCAAGCCATCATAAATCCGGCGAAACTGTCTCGCGACCGGCAGCTTGAAGCGTGCGCGCTGTGTCACGGCGGCGTCGGGGTGGGGAAGTCCCCGCCGTTTTCCTACGTGCCCGGAAAACCTTTAGGTGATTACCTCACTCTAGGAGCGCCGGACCCGGGCGCGGCGATTGACGTTCACGGCAATCAAGTGGCCCTGCTTGAGCGGAGCCGGTGCTTTCAATCCTCCGCCATGACCTGTTCGACGTGCCATAACGTCCATCTCCCGCAGCGGAACGCCGCGGCCTTCTCCCGCAACTGTCTGACGTGCCACAAGGTCGAGGGCTGTGGGATGTTCGAGAAACTGGGCCACAAAATTGCCGGGAATTGCGTTGACTGCCACATGCCAAAGCTCACGTCGAATGCTATCGTCTCGACAAGCGCAGGCAGGAACTTGCAGCCGCAAGTTCGCACCCACTGGATTAAGGTCTATCCGGGAATCAGCAAGCCCTGACACCGCGAAGCGATTCCGCCGTCTCGCCGGCCGTTACCTGGTCATGACCCTTTCTTTCACTCTACTTCGCGCCCTGTAACGCCTGAGCCCGACCAGTTCGAGCGCGCGACCGATCTCGCGGTTGCGCATGAACCAGCGCCAGACGTTTCCCGTGCGCAGGTTCTCCGCGCTGAGGAGCGTGATGCCTACGTCAATGCCTATCACGTCCTTGTCTATCCAGCCGGTCGTCGGGTTGAAGGCGTCAACGAAGCCGTAGCGCTTGTAAATCTTCTCGCCGAATTTCTCCTTCATTGTCCGCAGGGCGGCGAGCGTGATGTCGGGCGTGAACATCAGCGAGCCGGCGGGTGCGCAGGGCACGACCGTCCCGTCTATGGCGGGGTCGCGCGGCGGGCCGCCCCAAGCGATGTAGCCCTTCTCGCCGTCCGACGCAGTGATGCCCCAGACGTTCGCGCTGTAGCTCGTCGGAAAATCGCGCGCCAGGTCGGTCATGCAGAAGAGGCGGTGGACGCGCGTCGCCGTGACGCTATTCTCGAAGTAGCTCGTGTGCGGAGCCCACGTCTCGCGCAGGCCCCGGAAGTCAACCCAGGCGTGCGGGTACTGGTGTACGAAGAGCGGGTTGCCGCCGTGCGGGCCTACGGCCGGGGTGATGATGGTCTGGCCGCGGTAGGTGTGGCGGTCGCGCCGCCACGCGCGCCACGCCTCCGGCTTCAGCGGGTGCGTCGGCGAGCCGACGGCGAGCAGTTGCAAGATAAGGTGCTCGCTGAAAGTGTCCCAGCGCGCGTCCAGGAAGCCGCTCTCGGGCTTGTAGCCCATCGAGAGGAGCGTCGGGTGCCCGTTGAGCATCCAGACGAAATCCACGCGGCGGTAGATTTGGTCCGCGAGGCGCACAATTTCCGGGTCGTTTGCGAAATACTGTTTGGCGGTGAGCACGCCGCCCAGGAGGAGCGTCGTGTCAATCGAAGAGACTTCGCTCTTCCAACGGCGCTCGCCGGTCTGGGCGTCAACGAAGTGGTAGAACCACCCGTGGACGTTCTCCTGGCGGTTGGCGAAAAAGTCGAGCGTCGTGCGGACGCGGCGGCGGGCCTCCTCGCGCGTGACCCAGCCGCGCTCGGCGGCGATGCAGAGGCCCGTCAGGCCGAAGCCGACCGAGGCGATGCTGGCGATGTTGCGGGCCTCGTTGTCCTGCGGCTTGGGCGAGCCGTCTGCGTGCGCGCGGTCGAGCGTCAGCCCCGTGTTCGGGTCCGTCTGCTCCCAGAAGAATTGGAACGAGCGGCGCGAGAGGTCTTCGAGGAAGGCTTCGTCGCGGGCGGAGAGGCGGGCGGCGGCGCGTTGCGCGACGGCAGACGTGTGGCAGAAGACCAGGGCGACCAGCAGCAGAAAGCACCGCACGCGCGACAAGTCTGCGCGGCTGTGTCGTGTTCTCGGCATCAGTCCTCACTTCCCGAATGAGAGCGGGGGCAAGCCCCTCTTCCCGACCTGAGAGGCGGCTGCGGTTGAATGATTCAAGGCAATCAACCTCGCAGGTCAGGAAGGGCGGCTTGCCCCCGCCGCTTTGCTTTCACGGCTGCGGCGCATTGCCGGTCACCTCGAAGCTTCCTTCGAGTCCTCCGACCGAGCTGTTGCCGGCAAAAACTTTGAAGGCACCGGGCTCGACCACGTAGCGCATCTCGCGGTTGTAGAAGCCCAGCTGCTCAGGCCCGAGCGTGAACGTGACGCGGCGCTTCTCGCCCGGCCGCAGCGTGACGCGCTCGAAGCCCTTCAACTCTCTGACCGGGCGCGTCACGCTCGCGGCCATGTCGCGGATGTAGAGCTGCACGACCTCGTCGCCCGCGCGCCGGCCCGTGTTCTCGACCTCGACGCTCGCCGTCAGCTTCTCGCCCGCGCCAATGCGCGGCGCGCTCAGTTGGAGATTCGAGAGTCGGAACTGCGTGTAGCTCAGGCCGAAGCCGAACGGGTAAAGCGGCGTCACCGGCACGTCCAGGTACTTCGACGTGTACTTCTGATCGGTCGGCGGGCGGCCCGTGTTCAGGTGGTTGTAATACATGGGCGACTGACCGACCGTGCGCGGGAACGTGACGGGCAGCTTGCCGCCGGGATTCACGTCGCCGAAGAGCACGTCCGCGATTGCGTTGCCCGCCTGCGTGCCTGCGAACCACGTCTCCAAAATCGCAGGCGAGTTCTCCGCAATCCAGTTAATCGTCAGCGGCCGCCCGTTCATCAGCACGATGGCGTAAGGCTTGCCCGTCTGGTGAATCGCCTGCACGAGCTCCATTTGCCGGCCGGGCAGGTCGAGCGTCGTGCGGGACGCGGCCTCGCCGCTCATGGCGGCCGTCTCGCCAACGGCGAGGATGACGAAGTCCGCCTCGCGCGCCGCGCGCACCGCCTCGTCGAGCGCGTTCGGCCCAACGGGCGTGATGGCGATTCTGGCCGGGTCAATCGCGCCGGCCTGCGTGACGTTCGTCCCGCCCGCGGCGTTGGCCGCGACCGGCGGCTCGTCGTAGTTGCCGCCGATGCCGCGCCCTTCGATGGCGACGCCTTTGGCGTACAAGACTTTGGTCTGCGGCGAAACCTTCGCCTTGATGCCCGCGAGCAGAGTCACAGTGTTCTCCGGCTTGCCGTCGCCGGCCCAGGGGCCGAGCGGGTTCTGCGGGTCGTCCGCGAGCGGGCCGATGACGGCGACGCTCTTGATGTTCTTGTCGAGCGGCAGCAGGTCGCGCTCGTTCTTGAGGAGCACCATCGAGCGCGCGGCGACCGTGCGGGCGGCTTCCAGGTTTTCGCGGCTCAGCATTACCCTGCCCTCAAGCGCCTCGTCGGCGTAAGGCTTGTCGAACAGCCCGGCGCGGAACTTGACGCGCAGGATACGGCGCACGGCCTCGTCGAGCGCGGTCTGCGTGAGGCGGCCGTCTTTGAAGAGCTGCGCGCCGTGTTTGTTGTAGAGGCGGCTGACCATCTCCATGTCCACGCCCGAGACGAGGCCCATCTGCGCCGCCTCGGCCTCGTCCGCCGGCATCCCGTGGTTGAGCATCTCGCGCACGGACTCGTAGTCGCTGACGACGAAGCCGTCGAACTTCCACTCGCCGCGCAGCACGTCGGTCAGCGTAAACGGGTTGCCGGAGGCGGGCACGCCGTTGAGGTCGTTGAAGGCGCTCATCAAAGTGCCCACGCCCGCGTCCACCGCCGCCTTGAACGGCGGGAAGTAAATCTCGCGCAGCGTGCGCTCGGACATGTCAACCGTATTGTAGTCGCGGCCCGCCTCGGCCGCGCCGTAGGCGACCCAGTGCTTGGCGCAGGCGACTACCTTGTCCGGGCGGCTGTAGTCGTCGCCCTGGAAGCCGCGCACGCGCGCGCGCGCCATCGCTGCGCCGAGGACGGGATCTTCGCCCGAGCCTTCGGCGATTCGCCCCCAGCGCGCGTCGCGCGCGATGTCTACCATCGGCGCGAACGTCCAGTGCAGCCCGACCGCCTTCGCCTCGACCGCCGCGACCGCAGCCCCGCGCTCGGCCGCCGCCGGGTCCCAACTGCTCGCCTCGCCCAGCGGGATGGGGAAGATGGTGCGGTAGCCGTGGATCACGTCGAAGCCGAAGATGAGCGGAATCTTGAGCCGCGACTCTGTGACGGCGATGCGCTGCAACTTGTTGGCGTTGGCCGCGCCGCGCACGTTCAGCGTCGAGCCGAGCAGGCCGCGCCGCACGAGGTCCGGGTGCTCGGCCTTGGGGGTCCCCGTCCAATCGCCGTCGAGCTGCTGCAACTGCCCGAGCTTCTCTTCGAGCGTCATGCGGCCGAGCAGCTCGTTAATCCGGCGTTCGATGTCGGCGTCGCTCGGCCGCGCCGCCTGCCCGTAGGCAAAGGCGTAGGCCGAGAGTAAAAGCAACACGGCTAAAATCAATCTCGCGAGTTTCGCTCTCTTCATCTGCTTCCCCTCATCTCGATAAGCTTGCACGAACGGACGGACTCAAGCCTTTGCGCCTTTGGTTTTTACTTTGCGCCTTTGCGAGAAACAAACGGTTCACGCAAAGGCGCAAAGTTAAGGCGTAAGGCGCAAAGGGTTGAGCTGTGGTTTTGAAACTGCCTCTAAGCTTGATGTCACGCGCCTCAAGGTTTGCGCGGACGCGACGCCCCGCCCTCGGCCTGCACGGTCGCGTCCTGGGCCGCACCGGCGTCGCCACCCTCTGTCCGTTCCTTCAGGCGGGCGAAGGTGGCGAGCGCACGCTCTGCGTCTCGCTTGCGGCCCGCCCGGAGGTAAGCGTTCGACAGGGCGTAAAATATTCTGGACTCGTCGGGCATCAAGCGCGCGGCGGCCTCAAGCTCTGTGACGGCGCGCTCGGTCTGCCCCGCGCCGAGCAGCAGCGACCCGAGCAGGTAATGCGCGAGCGGCAGGCGCGGGCTCAGCTTCGCGGCCTCCTCGGCGTAAGGCAGCCCGGCGGCAAACTCCCTGCGCCTGAGCCTGGTGTCGGCGACGAGCAGGCGGGCCAACAGGTGCTGCGGGCTGTTCTCAATCTCGCGCAGCAGCGTCGCGATGGCCTTCTCGTCGTCGCCGCCGTTCACGAGCAGAAAACGGCCATAGGCGTAGTGAATGTTCCGCCCCTGCGGGGAGTCTGCCGCCAGGCGCTCGTATTCGCGCTGCGCCTCGTCAATCTTCTTCTGCGCGGCCAGGTACTCGGCGAGGCCGACCCGGGCGGCTATCTGGCGGAGAGAGTCGCCGCCCGCCTGCAACTCCGAGAATCGCAGGCGGAGGGCTGAGAGCCCGAGGGCGACGAGCAGCTCCTCGCTCTCGATGCCTTCCCGGCTCAGTTGGCCGAGCGTTTCCTGCGCCCGCTCGAAGGAGCCTTTGCCGATGAGCAACAGCCCCTCGTGGTAAAGCATCACGCTGCGCAGCTGCGGGTTCGCGCTGACGCCCAATTTCCGCCCGCGCTGGATGTGTTCGAGCGCTTCGGCGTGTCGCCCGAGCTTGAACTCGCACAGGCCGAGCAGCACCCACGTAGTCCCGACGTTCGGGTTGAGGGCCGCCGCGCGGGCCAAGGCAACGGCCGCGTCGGCGTACACGTCCTTGTCGTAAAGCAGCGTCCCAAGGTTGAACCACCCTTCGGCCCAGCGCGGCCGAAGCCCGAGCGCCTTCCGGTAAAGGCCGATGGCCTCCTCGATTCTATTCGCGCCGCGGGCCTGTTCGGCCTCGGCCGCCACCCGGTCAAAATTTTCGCCGCGGGCACTCGCACGCTGCGCCCGCGCGGGCGCACACGTCAGGCCCAGCAGGGCAAAGACGATCAGCTTGATGGCTACCTGACGCATACTGGTTGTGCGGCGAATCAGTGTGAATCGAGCCAGACCTGGTGCGCGCGCGCTTTCTCCGCCTGGTTCGAAAGCAGGTAGGCGCGGGCGAGCAGGATGCGCGCGAAGCGCTGCACCTCCACGTCCTCTCCGGCGTTGCGCAGCACGAACTCTCCCGCCTCGATTACCTTGCCCCACTGGCCGCGCGCCGCTAACAGCTTGGCCCGTTCGAGCTGCGCCTGGAGCGACAGCGGGTTCAGGCTGATGGTCTCGTCGAGCAGGGTTTCCGCTTCGGCGTGGCGCGACCTCAGCCGCAGGAAGCGGACGTATTCGAGCATGGCCTCAGGGGAGCGCCGAGGGAGCGTCCGGTTGATGTCGTGCGCGGCGCGGAAGGCCCGCTCCGCGCCCTCGAAGTCGGAAAGGTCTAGCCGGGCCGCGGCGAGCTTAATCAGGATTTGGAGCCGCAGCTCATCACTGGGGCTCAGTTCCAGCGCCTTCTCCCACTCCTTCAGCGCGCCCTCGACGTTGCCCTGGCTGAGTGCGCGGCCGTAGTTGTAGCGGGCCGAAGCGTTGTCGGGCGCGAGCCGGATGGCGTGGGCCAGCACGCGCTGCGCGATCTCGTTGGCCCTGGTCTTGCGGGCGGGGTCCGCGTCCACGAGCACGCGCCCGACGGCCACCATCTCGGCCACGTCCGGCTCTTTCTGTAGCCGCTCTATCCGCGCGCCTATCCTCTCGGCCAGGAGCGGGGCGGGAAGGGAAAGGTAGACCGCCTCGATCTCGGAGTCCGGGTAGAGTCTCATGCCGCGCTCGCTGATTTCGGCGGCCGCGGCGAGGTCGCCGGCCTTGAGGTGCGCCCACCCCGCGAGGGCGTAAAGCTGAGGCGTGCCGCGCGGGTCGGCCTCCAGCTCGCGGTCCAGAATGGCGGCGGCTTCGCGCGCCTGGCCCGACTTGACGAGCGCCTCGCCGAGCAGGATTCGCGTCTCGGGGGTCGCCCCGGCGGCCGCGAGCGGGCGGAGCAGCGAGACGGCTTCTGCGGCCTTACCTTCGAGCAGGTAGATTCTGGCGAGCGCCTCGACGGCGTCGGCCTGTTTGGGGTTGAGCCGAACTGCCGTCCCCAGTTCCGCCTTCGCCTCCGCGTTCTGCGCCCCGTCGAGCAGCGCGATGCCGAGCGCGGCGTGCCCGGCCGCCGAATCGGGGACGAGTTTCAGATAACGCCTGAGCGCCGCGACCGCTTCGGGCTGCCGCCCCAACTGGACGTAACAAATCCCGAGCGCGAGCATGACAGGTTTGGAATCGGGATGGGCCTTGAGCAAGGCTTCGTATTCACGGGCCGCATCGGAGAAGCGCCCGGCCTGCATCGCGGCGTCGGCGGAAGCGAGTTGCGGGTTAGCTGCGGGCTGCGCCGCGGCCGCGAGGCACACGATGAAAATCAGTAGGAGGCAAAGCGAGAGACTCGCGGCAGATTTCGAGGCGGCAGCGGACATAAAGAAGGCGGGGGGCCGATAGGCGTTCGGCCCCCCGCTCCAGCGTCTCTTAGAAGTTGAACCGGGCCTGAATCTCCGTCACCCTCCCGGACAAGACGTGCAGCGCGCGCCCGAAGTCCGGGTGCTGAATCTGCGTGTTGTCGTCGTTGATGCCGAAAGGAGTCAGGTTCGTCCGGTTGAATAGGTTATACACGTTGAAGCGGATTTCGATGCCCGCGTTCTCCCCGAGCACGGGGAAGAGCGGGAGGCCGAACCGTTTGACCAGGGTCGTGTCAACGCTGAAGTAGCCCGGGCCGCGGAAGCTGTTGCGGCCGATGCCCGGTCGCGGCGGCGTCGTGAAATTCCCAGCGGGTGGCGGCGTGAAGTAGAGCAGGCCGCCGCCCGGGAACTGACCGGCCCCGAGGAACGTGTCGTTGCTGGTGCTGTCGTTCGCCGGTCCCATTATCTGCGCGATGGGCCGCAGCGGGCAGACCCCTTGGCCGCCGGACACGACCGCGCCACACTGCGCGCCGCCGACCACGGGCGTCCACGGGAAGCCGGAGGAGGCCGTCACGATTCCGCTCAGCTCGAAGCCGCCGAGCACTTTACCCTTCCAGTCGTTCCGGTTGCGGAAGAACGGCAGGGTCCAAACGCCGTATCCCTTGAACGAGTGTTTCACGTCGTAGGACGACGGGCCGTACTCCGTCTCCTGGTCGAACGGGTAGGTCGCGCGGCAGTCGTGGTCGCTTGAGCAGGTGTCCTTGCTACTCGCGAGCCGGTACTCGGCGGTGAACTGGAAGTTGTTGCTGAACCGCCGACGGCCCTCGACCAGCAGGGCGTTGAAGTTGCTGCGCGCGTCGGCGAGCAGCAGGTTCACGCCCCCGAAATTCGGGCTGTCGGGGACGAGCAGGTTGTAGGGAACCGGGCGCGGGAGGCTGCGGCCCCTCGTGCCCTGGTAGCCGAGCGAAGCGATAAAGCCGGCCCCGATCTCGTACTCGGCGTCAACGGAGAAGCGGTAGATCACCGGGTTCGGCAAGTCCTGGGCGGTCGCGTTGAAGCCGACCGACGGCCCGATGGGTAGGCCCGTGTTGGGGTCGAAGGTCAGCGTCGCGTTCGGGTTGGGCGGGTAGTCGAACGAGTTGAGATCGGCCGCCGTCCTGTAAACGATGTTCCCGCTGTTCCGGTCGAAGAAGAAGGAGGCGAAGAACGGCGGGTTGAAGCGCGATTCGAGCAGGCGCGAGCCGGGGAGCCGGTTGTAGCCGATGCCGAAGCCGCCGCGAATCACCATCCTGTTCTCGACATCCTGCCCGAAGACCGTCTTCGGACTCCAGGCGACGCCGATTTGCGGGCCGAAGTTGTTCCAGTCACTATTGTAGAGATCGCCGCCCGTCTGGATTCTCGCGCCGAGCAGTCCGCCGTCAGACCCTAGAATCAGGTTCGAGATTCGGTCCCTCTTGCTGCGCAGCGGGGAGTAGTAGTCCCACCGCAGGCCGAGGTTAAGCGAGAGGTTCGGCCTGATCTTCCAGTCGTCCTGCACGAACAGCCCGACGTAGGTGCTGCGCGGGTAGGCCGCGAGGTCCGTGAAGTCGCCGGTTGAGGGGTCGTAGAACGCCGTCTCGACCTGCGGCGCGTCGTTGGCGAAACTCCAGAGGTTGTTGAACTCGAAGGTCGGACGACCCGCCCACGGCGCTTTGTCGTTGTTCTGCTCCTTGATGATGTCCGCGCCGAACTTCAGCGCGTGCGCGCCCGTGACCTTGCTCAGCACGTCCCTGAAGTTATACGTGTTCTGGTAGAAGACGCCGGGGCCGGTGTGCTGCCCGAACGGGATGAACTGTTCGCCGAAGATGCGGATCATCGGAATGCCGTATCCGACATCGGGGTTCGACACCGCCTCGTCGAAGTACCAGCGCGTGACGTTGAAGCGCGCCTCGTTGACCATCGTCGCGGAGAGCGTCCGCGTCCACAGCAGCGTGCCCACCATGTTCCGCCGGCCCGAGACGAAGTCCAGGCCGGGGCGGCTTCTGTTGCCCCAACCCTCGTTGAACGCGCTGTCGCTCGGCACGAAGTAGGTGCTGAACGCCACGAGGTCGTTCTTGGTCACCTGGTAGTCAACGCGCACGTTGAACTGTTCCGACTTATTACTGCTCGGGATTTCGAGCGAGGCGAACTGCACGTCCGGGATGCCGTCGAGGCCGCCGCCGTTGCCGTTAGGAACAAACTGTCCGATTGCGCCGGTCGGGGAGCCGATGTCGAGCCCGCCCTGCACCTGCTGGCAGCGGGTCGGGTCAGATTGGCCGTACTGGGCGCAGGTCAGATTCTGGGTGGCGACTGCGCGCGGCGGCGTCATGCCGGGGAAGCTGAGAACCGTGTTGGCGATGCTGCCCGGCCGCGCGGCGTTGATCGTACTCACGAACTGCGGCGTCTCAATCCAAAAACTCTCGATCCTGCTGCTGCTACTGCGAACGGTCTCGTAGGAGAAGAAGGCGAAGAGCCTGTCCTTGAGGATGGGTCCGCCGATGCTGCCGCCGTACTGGCTGAGAAACTGGTTGACGCGCTGCGGGGACTCCCTGATGGCCGTGCCCGCACGGTCGAAGTCCTGGAAGGCGTTCATGCCCGGCGTGTTGCGCTTGAAGAAGAGGCTGCCGTGAAAGTCGTTCGTGCCGGTCTGCGAGACGATTAGAACCTGCGCCCCGCTGTTGCGCCCGTACTCCGCCGAGTAGTTGTTCGCTACGACGCGGACCTCCTTGACAGATTCCTGGTTCGGGGTCACGACGGCCGCGCCGCCCCACGCCTGGCTCATCGCGTTCACGCCGTCAATCTGGAAGTTGTTGGCCTCCGGGCGCTGGCCGCCGGCGCTGACAGGCACCTGGTTCTCGGTCTGGAAAATCTGACTGTTCGACCCGCCGGGGCCGACCTGTCCCGGCAGGCCCTGCGAGCCGCCCGTGGCGTTGCGTGCGCCGAGGCCGAAGACGCCCGGCGTCAGCCGGACCAGCTCGTAGGGGTCTCGCCCGACCTGCGGGAGGCGCTGTAGCTCGCGCTCGGTGATTGACCCGCCGATGTTCGCGTTTTCAGTCTGGAGCGTTTCGCCCACGGTCGCGGAGACCGTCACCGTCTCGCTGATCTCGCCGGTCTCAAGCTCGACGTTGACGCCCTGCACCTCTTCGGCCTTGACCTCGACGTTCTCCAGCACCTTCTTCTTGAACCCGCTCATCTCGGCCGTGAGCATGTATGTGCCGGGCGAGAGTCGGTCGAAGCGGTAGAAGCCCTCGTCGCTGCTGGTGACCTCCTGCGTCTGGTTGTTCTCCTTGTTGGTCAGCGTGACGGTCGCGCCGACGACCGCGCCGCCTTGCGGGTCCGTCACTACGCCCTGAAGTGACGCGCGGAACTGCGCCTGGGCGGTGACGGTCAACCCGAGCGCCAGAATGATTAGGCTCACCGCTCTGCGGAAACAAACTGAAAAGTTGTTGCGCATTTTTCCATCCTCCTGCTGCACTGTGAGAAACAACGCTATCTTCCGCAAGACTGAAGGGCTTCAAAACCAGGGGGAAATCTCGGCAAGCGGTTGACCGAATAGACCGAGGCGGGTCGGGCGACGCCTACTCTTATCCGAAGACGACTTTTACAGGCATAACAGTCGCACATTCGTCTTGACAGATTATGATGAAAACTGCTGACCGAGTGTTCAGGTTTATAGCACCACTTTATAGCACCACGCCGCACCCCCGGTCAACACTTTTGTCCCGCGGCCAGAGCGCCCGCCACCCTTCCGGCGCGGGCGGGCTATTCGACTTTCACGGGCTTTGTCCTGTCCGAGATTCCGCTCGCGTTGAAGGCTTCGACCGCGAAGTAATAGCTCTGGTCAACGGACAGGCTTCTCATTTCGAGAGAATTATTGTCGTAGACCTGCCAGGAGCTGTACAACTTGTCCGGCGCGATGCCCCAGAGCACGTTGTAGCCCTGGACATTGCTCTGCGCGTCCCATGTGATCGTGGCGTCGCGCCGGTCCTTGTGGCGGCTGACGGCAAAGTTCTTCACGGTCGCGGGGAGCTTGCCCAGCCCGAGGCCGAAGACGCGTATGTCCGAGATGGCGAGATTGGGCGTCGGGGCGTGGATGTTTTTATAGCGCACGTACCTCACGATCCGGGGTGTGCCAAGTTCGACGTAGTCGTTCGGCACGTCCTTGTAACTGTTCTTCCTGTCAACCAGCGTCACCCACGTCTTCCCGTCCACCGAGCCTTCGACGACGTACCTGTGGTACAGCCCCGGGACTTTCCCGAAGATGTTCGACTTGTAGTCGTGATAGTTGACCTGAATGGCGAAGACCTTGCCGTGGGTCTCCAGGTCTATCTCGACCCACTGCTGACTTTCATTCTTCTCAGCCACCCAGAACGTCCTGATATTTTCGTCAACCGTCCGCTCGGGCGCGAACTCGCCCAGTGAGGACGACGCCTTGACGGGCTTCTTGTACGAGAGCAGCATCCACCCCGCGAACTGGCCCATCTTGCCGGGGACGGCCGGCGCGAAGTGCGGATAGTCGCCGAAGTATGTGTTGGCGTACATCAGTCCGTCACGGTCGAAGAACAGGGGGTGCATGCTGATGCGCCGTTCCCAGTTGACGTTGACCGAGATCGAAATCGAGCCGAAGTGCCAGAACTGGCCGTCGGGTCCGAGGACCGTGCTCCCGTGTCCGGCCCCGTTGGCAAACCCCCCGGGCTTATATGAAATCGGGTTGTTGGGCGCGTAGCGGTAGGGACCGAGCGGGGAGTCCCCGACGTAGACGCCGTCGCCGTAGACGTTAAACTCTGTGCCGGGGGCCGCGTATTGCAGGTAATATTTATTGTTGTGCTTGGTCATCCACGGCCCTTCGACGTACCCCTCGGTCAACTCCTTGTGGAAGTGGTTCTCGCCGAAGCGCTCCCACCCGTGTTTCGCCTCGTCTAAATTGAACAGCTCGACGATCTCCTTGGCCGGACGAAAGCGGTGATCCTTTTCCAGCTTCCGCCCCCTGATGGGGTACACGTTGGACGAGCCCCAAAACACGTAGGCTTGATCGTCGTCGTCTATGAAGAGGGCAGGGTCTTGCAGGTCGTGCAGGATCGAGGGCGTGGCCTTCCAGTCGCCCCTCTTCGGGTCGTCTGTGTAGAGGACGCTCATCGAGCCCGAAGGGTCGCCCATCACGTACAATAGCTTGTCGCGGTAGTTGAAAGCGGCCGGGGCGTTGTCGCCCTGGAAGTACCACTTCTCCGGCGTGACGAAGGTCCAGTTATTCAAATCGGTCGAGTGCCAATAGCCCATCGAGCGCGTCACGAACATATAATACTCGCCGCGGAATTCCACCACGGCGGGGTCCGCGCCCGAACGATATGAGATGTCCTCGTTGGCGTTGTAAATCATGTAGGTGTAATCAATATTGATGGGGTTACAGTACGTGCTCATCTGCGTTGACTGAGCCCGGGCGGAGCAGACGTAACAAAAATTGAGCAGGCAAACGACCAACAACGTGCGGGCTGTTTTAGACATCGGGCTTGATCTCCAGTGTGCTGCGGACGGGACGGCGGGTTTTCATTCTGACAAGGGGTGGCTGCGCGTCGCAGGCGTGTCTGTGTAGAAGGGAAATGCCAGTCCTCCTCTGCGCTAAGGCCACGGGCGCGACAAGTGATTGGGAAACTGAATGGGGAACGGCGCGGGCAAAATAACACCCGCCTTTGAAAATTTCAATGGAAATTTCCGGCGCGTCTCTGTTAAGCTAAGTCCCCGGTAGAAACAGCTTATTTCCGCTGACGCCCCTCAAAAATCGGCAGACCTGAAACACGAGCCCGCGCGCCTTACGGGCCTGCCGGGACTGACCGGGATTAGAAGTCGGACTTCGGACGAGCGCCGCCGCGCGGGCGGCCCGCAGACTCTTGCTCCGCGAAGCGAGCCCATGCTCAAAATTCTGCTCAGCTGTGTGGTCATCGCGCTTCTGGACCAGGCTTTGTTTGCTCAGACGACAAACAATCTCGCGCCGGGCGCGCCCGGCCGCGACGCGCACTGGGAGGGCGCGGGCAAGGAGGGCGTCGCCGCCCGGTATCTGAAAAAGAGGAATTGAGATTGAGAGCAACTTCCAAAACCACCACTCAAGCCTTTGCGCCTTACGTCTTGTCTTTGCGCCTCCAGCGTGAACGGCTGTTTCCCGCAAAGGCGCAAAGTTAAAACTTAAGGCGCAAAGGGTTGAGTTAACCGAAAAAGTTCCGAAGAGCTGGCTGACATCATGGAAACTGACCACCAAATAACAGACAGCGCGCCGGACGATGGGCTCGTCATCGCCGTTGACCTCGGCGGGACGAACCTCCGCGCCGCGACCATTGACAAACAGGGGCGCATACACGAGCGCACGAAGATTCGCACGCCGAAGGCCGAGAAGGCCGACGAGATCGTGCGGGCCATCGTCTCGGCGGCGCGCGAGTGCGAGCGCGGCAGCCGCGACCGCGGCGCGCGCATCCGCGCCATGTCCATCGCCATCCCCGGCACGGTGCAGATAGAGAGCGGCGTCGTCGTCAAAGCACCGAACGTCTCCTGCCTCGACGGCTTCCGCCTCGCCGCGGCCGTCCAGAGCGAGTTGCAGTGGCCCGCGCTGCTTGAGAACGACGCGAACGCGGCGGCCGTCGGCGAGATGTGGATGGGGGCGGGACGCGGGAGCGCGACCATCATCTGCATCACGCTCGGCACGGGCGTCGGCGGCGGCATCATCCTCAACCGAAAACTCTGGCGGGGCATTGACGGCTCGGCGGCAGAACTGGGCCACATTGGCATAGAGCCGTTCGGCGGCGTGCCGTGCCCGTGCGGGAGCCGCGGCTGCCTGGAGGTCTACGCCTCGGCGACGGCCATCATCCGCATGACGCGCGAGGCGCGGCCGCGCTACCCGAACTCGCCCCTGCACACGAGCGAGGAGCTGAGCGCGGCGGCCGTCTACAAGAGCGGAGTCGAGGGCGACGAGCTGGCGCTCGAAGTCTTCCGCCAGATGGGCATCCGTTTGGGCGTGGGCTTGGCGAGCCTCGTCAACATTTTCAACCCGGAGATGATCGTCATCGGCGGCGGCGTGGCCGCGGGCTGGGACCTCTTCATCGGCCACGTGCGCGAGCAGGTCGCGGAGCGGGCCTTCCCCATCCCGGCCCGCCGCGTCCAGATCGTCCGCGCCGAGTGCGGCGACGACGCCGGTCTCCTCGGGGCCGCGCAGATCGCTTTCACCGACACGTTCGAGTAGGGGAGAAACATGAACAGATCGCTTCTCTCGCTTTGCTGCCTGGCCGTCGTGCTCTGCTCGGCCGGGGCGGACGCCCAGGACTTCGTGGGCGGCATGGAGCCCATCGGCCCGGTCAGCAGTTTCAGGAAGGACGACGACTCCGTCACCTTCGTCTGCCGCGACGGCTCCGAAGTGCGCCTCTCGATTCTGGCCCAGGACCTCATACGCGTGCGCGCCTCCTTCGGGAAACCGCTCCCCGCGCGCGACCACTCGTGGGCGATAGACAAGCTCTCATGGGACCGCGTCAACTGGAACGTGGCGGAGACGCCGGACGCGGTCGTCGTCTCGACGGACGAACTCGAAGCGGTCGTGCGCCGCTCGCCCCTGCTCGTAGAGTTCAGGGACGCGAAGACCAAGCGCGTCATCAACGCCGACGAGCGCCCCATGATGTACGACGCGCGCGGCGTGCGCGAGGGGATGATGTTCGACCCGAAGGCCGGGACCTTCGTCGCTGCCGCCAAGAAGCTGGGCTTCGACGAACACTTCTACGGCCTCGGCGAGAAGGCCGCGCGGCTCGACAAGCGGCGCGGCTACTTCGTCAACTGGAACTCCGACACGCCCGGCTACACCGAAGGCAAAGACCCCATCTACCAGACCATCCCCTTCTACATCGGCCTCGACCGCGGCCTCGCTTACGGCATCTTCTTCGACAACAGCTACCGCAGCTACTTCGACTTCGGCCGCAGCTCGCAGCGTTACGCCGCCTTCGGGGCCGAGGGCGGCGAGCTGAATTACTACTTCTTCTACGGCCCCTCTATGAAGAAGATTCTCGCGCGCTACACGGAGCTGACGGGCCGCATTCAACTCCCGCCGCTGTGGGCTCTGGGCCACCAGCAGAGCCGTTGGAGCTATTACCCGGACGCGCTGGCCGAGGAGGTCGTCCGGCAGTACCGCGAGCGCGACCTGCCGCTCGACGTGCTCCACCTCGACATTGACTACATGCAGGCTTACCGCGTCTTCACCTGGGACACGAGCCGCTTCCCGGACCCGAAAGGTTTTTCGGAGCGCCTCGCGCGGCAGGGCGTCAAGGTCGTCACCATCGTTGACCCGGGCGTCAAGTACCAGCCGGCCGACAAGAACGCGCGCGACGCCGCCGCGCCGAACCCTGAGCTCGCGCCGCAGGACAAGAGCTACTACGTCTTCAACCAGGGCGTGGAGAAGGACTACTTCCAGAAGCGCAAGGGCGGGAAGCTTTTCGTCCCGCGCGTCTGGCCCGGCGAGAGCGTCTTCGTTGACTTCACGCTGCCGGACGCGCGCCGCTGGTGGGGCGACCTGCACCGCGCCTACCTCGACAACGGCGTCGCCGGAATCTGGAACGACATGAACGAGCCGTCTGACTTCGTGGACCAGACGGGCAAGAACCAGATGGACGTGGTCAGCTTTGACGAGGGCGAGAAGACGACGCACGCCAGGAACCGCAACACGTTCGCGCTCCTGATGTCGCGCGCGACTTACGAGGGGCTCGAACGACTCGCGCCGGACAAGCGGCCATACGTCATCACGCGCGCGGCCTACGCCGGCATCCAGCGCTACTCGACCATGTGGATCGGCGACACCAACAGCACCTGGGAAGCCTTGGCGCTGAGCGTGCCGATGTACCAGACGCTTGGGCTCTCGGGCGAGACGTTCGTCGGCGGCGATGTCGGCGGCTTCATCGGGCGCGGGAGCGGGGAGCTTCTCGTGCGCTCCTATCAGGTCAGCTTTCTTGTGCCATTTTTCCGCAACCACAAGGCGATTGACGGCTACGACCAGGAGCCCTGGCGCTTCGGGAAGTATTACGAGGACATCATTCGCAAGTACCTCAAGCTGCGCTACCGCCTGCTGCCTTTCCTCTACACGAGGCTCGAAGAGGCGCGGCGCACGGGCCTCCCGCTCTTCCGCCCGCTCGTCCTCAATTATCAAACGGACTCGAACACGCTCAACCTGGACGACCAGTTCATCGTCGGCGACGACCTCTTGGTCGCGCCCGTCGTCGAGCACAACCAGACGAGCCGCATGGTCTACCTGCCCGCAGGCGTCTGGTACGATTACTGGTCGGGCAAGCGGTACGCGGGCGAGACGATGATCCGCGTGGAAGCGCCGCTCGAAGTCGCGCCGATGTTCATCCGCGGCGGCTCGATCATCCCCGAAGGCCCCGAGATGCGCTTCGTTGGCGACAAGCCTTTCGACCCCGTCACCTTCTACGCCCACCCGGACGCCGAAGGGCGCGCGGCCACGACCCTTTATGAGGACGACGGCACGAGCCCGGCCTACAAGCAGGGCGTCTTTCGCCGCACGCGCGTCGAAGTCGCGCCATCGGGCCGCGGCGTGGAGGTGACCGTCAACCAGCCCGAAGGCAGCTACCAGCCGCCCGCGCGAAAGCTCCTCTTCGTAGTGCCCTTCGCGGGCACGCTGACCGAAGTCACGCTCGACGGCCGCCGCCTACAGCGCGGGGGCGAGGGCGGCAAATCCGTCGGCTACCACACGGGCAAGGGCATGGTCGGCATCGCCATCGAAGACGACGGGAAGCCGCACAAGGTCGTCGTCAGGTAGCAGGACACGCGTCATGGGTTTTGAAGACATTGATTGGACGAAGGTCCGGCGCGACTTTCCGATACTTGAGCATACTGCTTATCTGGACAGCGCGGCCGCCGGCCCCGTTCCGCGCCCTGTGATGGAGGCGGGCGCGGGCTTTTACCGCGAGATGATGGAGGGTGCCGACGCGCGCTGGGAAGAGTGGCTCAACCGGCGCGAAGAGGTGCGGCGCGCCGTCGCGTCCTTCATCAACGCGGACCCGTCGGAGATAGCCCTGACGACGAACACGTCCGCGGGCATGAACCTCATCGTGGACGCGCTCGCGGGGCGGGGCGACATCATCACCTCGGAACTGGAATTCCCCGTCTCCACCATCACCTGGCTCCACCGCGGCGCGCGCTTGCACTTCCTCGTCTCCACGGGCGGCGAACTCCGCGCGGGCGACGTGCAGCGCGCGATGAACGAGGAGACGGGCGTCATCTGCCTGAGCCACGTTCAATACTCCAACGGCTTCCGCGCAGACCTTGAGGAATTGGGCCAGAGCAAGAAGGGGCACGCGCTGGTCGTCAACGCCAGCCAGTCGGCCGGCGCTTTCGCGATTGATGTCAGGCTGATGGGGATTGACGCGCTCTGCGCGACGGGCCACAAGTGGATGCTCGCGGGCTACGGCTCGGGCTTCGTCTACCTGAGCCGCCGCCTGCTCGAAGAGACCCCCGCAAGGTCAATCGGCTGGCTCAGCGTCGAGGAGCCTTTCGAGATGCGCAACCGCGACTTCCGCGTCCGCCGGGACGCGGCGGCGCGCGCCGAATTGGGCTGCCCACACTTCGCCGGCATCTTCGCCCTCGGCGCGGCCGTGGATTACCTGCGTGAACTCGGGCCGCCCAACATAGAGCGGCGCGTGCTCGCGCTCAACCGCCACTTGACCGAGCGCCTGCTGGAAAAAGGCTGGCGAGTCCTCTCGCCGCTGCGCGACGAGAGCATGCGCTCGGGCGAAACGCTCGTCGCGGCCGAGCGCCCGAAACGCGTGGTCGCGCACCTTGCCCGCCAGGGCGTCGCCGTCACGGAAAAGCCCGAGGGCATACGCGTCGCCACTCACTTCTTCAACGACGAGAGCGACATCGCGCGCCTGATTGACGCACTTGAAGAGTATAAAGAGCACGCCTCTCAACATCCATAACCTTGCTTTGCGCCCTTGCGTCTTTGCGTGAGATAGTTTCACGCAAAGAATGCGAGACGTAGCCGACACGCCGGAGCCTTTCATTTGTGAAGTGCCGTATTCGGCAGACGACGTTCTGCGCGCCCTGCTCAGCCTCGCGCCGCAGCGCCGCGTGAGCATCCTGGACAGTTGCGGCGCGCGCGGGCAGAGCGCACGCCTCCTCATTGCCGGCTTCGACCCGCGCGAGACCGTCGAAGCGCGCGGCGAAGAGATTCGTCTCACGCGGGCGGGCGAGCGCGCCGGCCGAAACTTTCATGGCGACGCGCTCCGGCTCCTAGACGAGCGCCTCGCCGCGGGAGGTTTCTGCGTCGCCACCTTCGCTTACGAATTGGCACACAGGCTTGAGCCCTCGCATCTGAAGTCGCTGCGGCCCGCGTCTGACGAGCCGGACGTGACGCTGGCCTTCTACGACGCGCTCGTCGTTCACGATTATCACGAGGGGAGTACGAGCATCGTCTGCCACGGCGGCGAGCGCCGCTCGAACGAAACGCTCGAAGCCCTGGACGAATCGCTGCGGGGCGCGCGGGCAGATTTGGACGCCGAGCCGGCCTCTCCCCCGGCCGTGCAATCGAACCTGACGCGCGACGAATACCTGTTGGCGGTCTTGAAAATCAAAGAGCACATCGCGGCGGGCGACATCTACCAGGCCAATCTCACGCAGCAGTTCACCTGCCGGCTCAGTGAGGGGACGAGCCCCGAGGCGGTCTTCCGGCGACTGCGCCGCGACCACCCGGCCCCATTCGCGGCCTTCCTGCGCCGCCGCGACGACGTGGTCGTCAGCGCCTCGCCCGAGAGGTTCCTGCGCGTCACGCCCTCGGACGCCGGCAGTCGCACAATCGAAGCCTGGCCGATTAAGGGGACGCGGCCGCGTGGGCGGACGGCCGCGGAGGACGCGCGACTCCGCGAGGAATTGACTGCGAGCGAAAAGGACCGCGCCGAGAACGTGATGATCGTTGACCTGATGAGAAACGACCTGGGCCGCGTCTGCCGCTACGGCTCCGTGGAGGTCGCGGAGCTGTGCGCGCTCGAAGAGCACCCGACCCTTTTTCATCTGGTTTCGCGCGTGCGCGGAACGTTGCGCGACGGGGTGACGGCGGGCGACCTCCTGCGCGCGGCCTTCCCGTGCGGCTCCATCACGGGAGCGCCCAAAATCCGCGCGATGCAAATCATCAACGAAGCGGAGCCCACCCCGCGCGGCCTCTCTATGGGGGCCATGGGCTACTTCTCCCCGGACGGCTCGCTCGACCTCAACGTCGCCATCCGCACGATGACCGTCCGCGACGGGCTCGCGCGATTCAACGTCGGCGGCGGCGTCGTCGCCGACAGCTCCCCCGCACTCGAATACGAAGAGTCCCTGCTGAAGGCCCGCGCCCTCGTCCGCGCCCTCGGCGGAGAATTATAAAAAAGTAAAACTCAACCCTTTGCGCCTTACGTCTTCCTCTTTGCGCCTTTGCGAGAAACAGCCGTTCACGCAAAGGCGCCAAGGTAAGACGTAAGGCGCAAAGGGTTGAATCTGTCTTCTCAATACGCATTCTGCAATAGAAAAGTCGGGGTCTTGCCCGCGCGGCGCGCTGCGGATATACTGCCGGTGCGATTCAGTTTTTTGTAAAGACGCCGAAAGTTCGAAGTCCGCCCGCCTGCCGGTGGAGGACTTCGGGCCGGGAAACCGTTCGCCGAAATCCTCAGAAGTCAAAACCACAAGCACCTCACACAGGAGCCATGACATGTTGAGAACCCGACAGCCGCACGTCATCTTCGCCTTTCTCCTGCTGCTCGCCGCGGCCGCCGCTGCGTTCGCGCAGGGGACTGCCTCGCGCGTGACGGGCACCGTCACGGACCCCGCTGGCGCAGTCGTCGAGGGCGCGACCGTGACGCTGACCAACGAGGGGACGAACGTGACGTTCACGACCACGACGACAGACTCGGGCACTTACGTCTTCGACTCCGTGCAGGTCGGCGTCTACGCGGTCGCGGTCGAGATGCAGGGTTTTAAAAAGTTCGTCTCCACCGGCAACCAGGTCAACGTCAACCAGCCGGCGACCGTTGACGTGGCGCTCGAAGTGGGGGGACTCGCGGACGTGGTGACGGTCGAGGCTTCGGCCGAGCGCGTGCAGACCAGCAGCTCCGGGAACCTGGGCAACACCGTCGAGCAGCGCTCGCTCGAAGCCCTCCCCATCGTCGGCGAGCGCGGGCGCAACCCCTTGCAATTCATCTCGCTCCAGCCCGGCGTCATCGGCAACGGGCGCGCCGGCACGGGTGGCAACACCGGCGGCAACGTACACGTCCACGGCGCGCGCGACCGCGCCTTCAACTTCACGCTCGACGGCGTGGACATCAACGAGTCCAGCGCCGGCGGCTCGAACTTCACGCCGCTCAAGCCGAACCCCGACTCGATCGAGCAGTTCCAGGTCGTGACCAGTAACTTCACGGCCGAGCTGGGGCGCTCCTCCGGCGCGCAGGTCTCGCTCGTCACGCGTTCTGGCACAGAAGATTTCCACGGCAACCTCTTCGAGCTGTACCGCACGCCCGCCCTCAACGCCAACGAGTACGAGAACAATTTGAACAACCGGCCGAAGGGCCAGTTCGTCCAGCACATCTACGGCGGGAGCTTGGGCGGCCCCGTCATCCTGCCCGGCTACGACGGACGCAAGCGCCGGACTTTCTTCTTCACCAACCTGCAATTCCTGCGGGCCACGCAGTCGTTCCTGGTCAACCGCATCGTCTACACAGCGCAGGCGCGGCAGGGCCTCTTCCGCTACCGCGTCGGCGCGCAGAACGCCCCGGCCGGCACGGCCAACCCGTCGGTTGACGCGAACGGCAACCCGCTCCCGGGGCTCAACATTCAGACCTACGATGTCGTCGCCAACGACCCGCTCTGCATCACGCAGCCCGGGAACTGCGGCCTGGACCCGACGACGCAGGCGCTCATCGCCGCGGCCCCGCTGCCGAACAATTTCTTCCTCGCCGGGACCGACGGCCTCAACACGGCCGGCTTCAGCTTCGCCGCGCCGCAGATCGAGAAGCAGTACGACTTCGTCCTCAAGGTTGACCACACCTTCAACGACCGCAACACGCTCTACGTGCGCTACGCGCAGGGGCGGCAGGACACTTTCGGCGACAACGGCAACGCGGGCTTGCGCTCTTTTCCCGACAGCGAGTTCAATATCGTGGACACGTTCCGCGACCCGAAGAACGTCGCGGTCAACTACCGCTGGACGCCGACCAACTTCATGGTCAACGAGCTCGTCGTCGGCTTCAACCGCTTCGGCTTCCTCTTCGCCAACCCGGACCCGAACGAGAACCCGCCTTTCGCTTTCACCTGTCCGACCACTTTCACAGGCTGCTCAGGCGTCCGCGATCCTTTCAACACGGGGCCGCCCATCGGCAACCTGCGCGAGTTGACGACAATTCAGGTGGCCGACAACCTGAGTTGGGTTAGGGGCTCGCACACTTTCCGCGGCGGGATTAACTTCCGTTTCCAGAAGCACGATGACGTGCGCAGCGCCGTCGGCGGCGCCGGCTTCAGCACGAGCCTGCAAGTAACTTTCTCGCGCAACGTCAACACGCCCGGCGCGGCCTTCAACCTGCCGGCCACGACCGGCGTCAACCCCATCAACTCGACTGACCGCAACAATCTCCAATCGGCAATCAACGATCTACTCGGCCGCGTGGGCCACGTCATCCAGTCGTTCGTCGCCGAATCGGACTCGGCTTTCGCCCCGGCGGGCACACTCTTCCTGTTCGACGCGCGCTTCAACGAGTACGACTTCTATGTTCAAGACACCTGGAAACTCCGCCCGAACCTGACGGTTGATTACGGGCTGCGCTGGGAGCCGAAGATGTCGCCGCGCGCAGGGGGCGACCATCCGATCCTGCGGCCCGACCGGCCCATACGCTTCGGCGAAGCGCCGACCGACCAGCTTCGTTTCGTCGAGGGCAAGCTCTTCGACGACGACTGGAACAACTTCGCCCCGTCCGTCGGCTTCGCCTGGGACCCGTTCAACGACGGCCGGACTTCCGTCAGGGCAAACTACCGCCTGGCCTACGACCGCATGAACACTTTCATCACGTCGTCTGCCATCTTCCCGAACACACCGGGCACTTCGCTGGGCATCGTTAACACGAGTTTCGCCGCGCGCCCGAACGAGACGAACCGGGTCCGCTTCGGCCTGCCCGTCATCGGGCCGACGGCCACGCCCGAGCAACTGCGCCAGCCCGCCGCGTTCTCGCAGGCGAGCCTGACCGTCTTCGACCCCTCGACGCGCTCCCCGAAAACTAACCAGTGGTCGGTCAGCTTTCAGCGCGAGGTCGGGCGCGGCTTCGTCCTGGAGGCCAACTACATTGGGCGCAAGGGCGTCGGCCTCTTCGGCGCTTACGACGCGAACCAGGTGAACATCCTCGCGCGCGACCCACGGTTCGGCGAGAGCTACCTTGAGGCTTTCAACACCGTGCGCGCGGGCGGGACGAGCCCCTTGATTGACGCGCTGCTTGCTTCCGACACGCGGCGCGGAACCCAGAGCGGCTCCGCCTATTTCCGCAGCACATTGTTCCCCACCGAAGTGACTCAGGGGTCGGTCGCCGCCACCGCCATCGCGCTCTCGCAGCGCCTCAACACGAACGGCCAGCGGACGATAGTCGCGCCCGGAAGCGGCTTCAGCCCGTTCTTCTTTCAGCCCTACCCGCAGTTCACGGGCGCGCTCAACGTAATTGACAGTAACGATTTTTCGACCTACCACGGCCTCGAATTGCAAGTCAGCCGCCGCGTCGGGCGCGGCCTCCTGATGCAGTTGGCCTACACGCTCTCGAAGTCCATGGACACGCGCTCGTTCGACCCCGCGTTCACGGTCGTGGCGCGAACCGCGTCCGTGACGAACGCCTCGCCCTCGGCGGTCAACACGCCCTTCGACGTGCGCGACCGCAGGCTCAATTACGCGCGCTCGGACTTCGACCGCCGGCACGCCCTTCAGGGCTACGCGGTTTACGACCTGCCGTTCGGCCGCGGCCGGCGGTTCCTGCGCGACGCTCCCGGCGTGGTCAATCAAATCGTCGGGGGCTGGGAGATGGCGAGCGCGCTCATCCTGCAAAGCGGGCGGCCCTTCACGGTCTACTCGGGCGCGTTCACGTTGAGCAACGCCGTGCTTTCGCCGGCGAATTGCCAGAGCTGTTCGCCGGACATGGGCGAAGTGATACAGGAGTCCGGGACGAACTTCATCTTCTCGGCCGAGCAGCGCGCGCTCTTCTCGACGCCCGCGCCGGGCGAGTTGGGCAACACCGGGCGAAACTTCTTCACCGGGCCGCGCTTCTTCAACCTGGACATGACGCTGCGGAAAAAATTCTACTTCGGCGAGCAGAGTAACCTTGAATTTCGCGCCGACATCAACAACCTGACCAACACCCCTTCGTTCGAGTTCCCCGTGGCCGCCACGAGTTCCATCGGTTCACCGGCCTTCGGCCGCATACGCGACAGCGTCAACAGCAACTCGCGGCGGATTCAGTTAGGCGTGAAGCTCAACTTCTGAGACGGGATGTTAATAGCCGGCGGGTGAGCCGTCGTTGCGCGGGTCGCTCGCGCCGAGGCGCACGCCCGTTCCTTCTTCGATCATGACGCCTTCGGCGCTGGCGAGGTTGCGCGGGGAGGTCGCCTCTTCGAGCTTGTGGCCGCGGGCTTCGAGGGCGCGCATGGTGTCGGCCGAGATGCCGTAAGGCTCGAAGCGGACGAGGTCCGGGAACCACTGGTGGTGTACGCGCGGCGCGTCTATGGCCTGCTGTATGTTCATCCGGTGGTCTATGACGTTGACGACGACTTGCAGCACCGCGCTGATAATTCTGGGGCCGCCGCGCGCGCCCACCACGAACCAGACCGAGCCGTCCTTCCTCAGCACAATCGTCGGCGTCATCGAAGAGAGCGGGCGCTTGCGCGGCGCAATCGCGTTGCGCTCGCCCTGCACCACGCCCCAGAGGTTCGGCGTCCCGGGCCGCGCCGTGAAGTCGTCCATCTCGTCGTTCAGCAGGACGCCCGTCCCCTTGACGGTCACGCCCGACCCATAGAGGTCGTTGAGCGTGTACGTGTTCGCCACGGCGTTGCCGTCGGGGTCTATGATGGAGAAGTGCGTGGTCTGGCCCGTCTGGTTCTCCTCGGGGCCGCCGCCGCGGACTTCCGCGCTCGTGGAGGCGCGGTCTGGATTGATGCCGGCGCGACGACGGGCCGCGTAAGACTTGTCAATCAGCTGGGCCGTTGGCACAGAAACGAAGTCCGGGTCGCCCATGTACTCGGCACGGTCGGCGTAGGCGCGGCGCATGGCCTCTATCATCAAGTGATACTTCTCCGAGGCGAGCGGATTCATCGCCGCCAGGTCGTAGCCCTCCAAAATGTTGAGCATCTGCATCATCACCGCGCCGCCCGAAGACGGCGGGGGCATGGAGATGATTTCGTAGCCGCGGTAGGTCGAGCGCAGCGGCTCGCGCTCCCTGGCCCTGTAGCCGCGCAGGTCTTCGAGCGTGATGAGACCTTTGTGACGGCGCATGTCCTCCGCGATGAGGCGCGCTGTCCGCCCCTCGTAGAACTCGCGCGCGCCGCTCTGTTGCAGCCGCGCGAGTGTCGCGGCCAGCTCCGGCTGGCGCAGCAGGTCGCCCTCCTTGAAGTGGCCGCCGCCGTTCAGAAAAATCCTGCGGCTGTCTTCGTAAGCGGAGAGCTTCTCCGCGTGGTCGCCGATGTTGCCGACGATGCGGTGGCTCAACTTAAAACCCTGCGCGGCGAGCCTGCGTGCGGGCTCCACGAGTTGAGCCCAGGTGAGCTTGCCCGAGCCGTACTTCCTGAGCGCCAGCTCAAGGCCCGCGACCGTGCCCGGCACGCCGGAGGCGCGATAGCCGACGGTCGAAGAGCCTTCGCCCTTAATCAGCTCGCCGCGCGCGTCCAGGAACATATCGCGCGTGGCGGCGAGCGGCGCGACCTCGCGGTAATCAATCGCGGCCGTGTGGCCGTCGCGGAAGCGAATCAGCATGAAGCCGCCGCCGCCGAGGTTGCCCGCCTCCGGGTAGACCACGGCCAGCGCGAAAGCCACCGCGACCGCCGCGTCCACGGCGTTGCCCCCGCGCCTCATCACGCCCGCGCCTATCTCCGACGCGAGCCGGCTCGTCGAAGCCACCATCGCCCGCGGCGCGCGCACGGGCTCCCGCCACAAAGGGGCCGGAGCGACGCTTTGCGAAAGCGACACACCGGGCACGCACAGCAGGAGCGCGAGCAATAGAGGAACGAGTAAAAATCGTCTCATCATCGCTGTTCGGGCTAAAAGACTTTGTCGTAGATTTCTCGTAGTCGGAGGACGCTCTGAATGCTGGCTAATTCAATCTGAGCTTCAGGCGACTGCACGACGGTTTGCAGCCACTGCCTGTCGCTCTGTTTTGCGAAGTGCTCAACCTTACATTCGTCTTGAGACACAAGCACGTACTCCGCCAGGGATTCAACCCAGCGGTAATGCCCGAACTTCTGGCCGCGGTCATAAGAAGCCGTGGACGCGGAAAGGACTTCGACGAGCAGGGTCGGATTGAGCAGCGTATCAATGTGCGTGTCCTCAAACTTCGGCTCGCCGCAGACGGCGACAACGTCAGGGTAAGTGTACAGACCGGTCGCGGAAACTTTGACCCGCATGTCGCTGGAATACACTTCGCAAGGCCGCCCTCTCATCTGCTGAAGTAGCCCGGCGGCGATGTTGAGCGTTATCAGGTTGTGCTTCCGGCTCGCGCCTGACATCGCGTACATCTCGCCGTTGAAGTATTCGCTCTTAATCTCTGCCTCGCGCTCAACGGCCAGGTACTCTTGCGGCGTCAGATATGTTTTCAGTTGAGTTGACATGAAGAACCTCCGATTTCAAGGAACCGGGTGGACACTATAACTCCAAAGTGACGCGGCTCGATAAGCACAGGGGTGGACTCGATTCTTCTACCGCGCCGGAGGTGTCAATGATACACTACGCGCCCGGCCCCTGAGCAACAGACCTTTCTTATGAAAACTAAAATATTGGCGGCTTTGTTGGTCGCCGCAGCCTGTCTGATGACGAACAGTTTCCGCACACGCGCCGATGTCGAGCCGCTGGCGGCGGACCTCGTGGTCGTCAACGCGCGCGTCCGCACGATGGACGAGAAGCGGCCGGCGGCGGAGGCCGTCGCCGTCTATGGGAACCGCATCGTCGCCGTCGGCTCGACCGACGAAGTGAGAAAACTCGCGGGCGCGCGCACGCGCGTCGTGGACGCGGGCGGGCGGCTCGTGCTGCCCGGCTTCAACGACTCGCACGTGCACTTTCTGAGCGGCGGCTTCCAGCTCGCGAGCGTTGACTTGAGGGACGCCGCCACGCCGCAGGAGTTCGCCGAGCGCATTCGCCAGTTCGCCGGTAAGATTCCTAAAGGGCGTTGGATTACAGGAGGCGACTGGGACCACGAGCGATGGCCCGGAGCGATGCTCCCCACCAAAGAACTGATAGACGCCTTCACGCCCGACACGCCCGTCTTCGTCAGCCGGCTCGACGGCCACATGGCGCTCGCCAACAGCCTCGCCCTCAAGCTCGCGGGCGTCACGCGCGAGACGCCGGACCCGCCGGGCGGATTGATCGTCCGCGACCCGAAGACTAACGAGCCGACGGGGGTCTTGAAGGACGCCGCGATGAGCTACGTCTACAAGGTCGTCCCCGACGCGAGTTTTGAAGAGAAACTAATCGCGGCCCGCGCGGCGACGGAGCACGCGGCGCGCAACGGCGTGACGAGCGTGCAGGACATGTCCGCCGGCAACGACGTGGGCGTCTACCAGACGCTGCTTGAGCGCGGCGAGTTGAAGACGCGCGTCTACGCCGTCTCGCCTCTGCCGAACTGGGAGCGGCTGGCGAACACGGGCGTCCACGCGCGCTTCGGCAGCGACGTGCTCCGCATCGGCGGCCTCAAAGGTTTTTCGGACGGCAGCCTCGGCTCCACGACCGCGCTCTTCTTCGAGCCTTACCTGGACGCGCCGGGGACGCGCGGCCTGCTCGGCGACGAGATGCAGCCCGAGGGGGCCATGTCGGAGCGCGTGCGCCAGGCCGACCGCTACGGCCTACAGGTGATGATTCACGCCATCGGCGACGCGGCCAACGACAGGATTCTTTCCATCTACGAACAGGTGGCGAAGGAGAACGGCGACCGCGACCGCCGCTTCCGCATAGAGCACGCGCAGCACCTCAGGCCGCAAGACATCTCGCGCTTCGGTCGCCTTCGCGTTATCGCCTCGATGCAGCCCTACCACTGCATAGACGACGGGCGCTGGGCCGAAAAGCGAATTGGCCCAACTCGCGCGCGCGGCACCTACGCCTTCCGCTCACTCCTCGACTCGGGCGCGGTGCTCGCCTTCGGCTCCGACTGGACGGTCGCGCCGATCAGCCCGCTCATGGGCATCTACGCGGCCGTCACGCGCCGCACGCTCGACGGCAAGAACCCCGGCGGCTGGGTTCCTGAACAGAAGATCACTGTCGAGGAGGCCGCGCGCGCCTACACCGCCGGCTCGGCCTTCGCGGAGTTCGCCGACGACGCGAAGGGCACGATCACGACGGGCAAGCTCGCGGACATGGTCATCCTGTCCGACGACATCTTCACCATTGACCCCGTCAGGATCGAGACAGTTCAGGTCGTAATGACGATCATGGACGGCAAGATAATTTACGACGCCGAGCAACGATGAACGCTGAAGGGGAAGGCGACCTCGCGCGGCCTCGCCGACGGGTGTAGAATGGCGACAATCGTGCTGACGGATGGGTGAGGGTTAGATGATAGATAGAATTGCTGTCAATCCTGGAATACATTTCGGCAAGCCGTGCATCGCCGGAACGCGCATCACTGTCCAGAGCGTCCTGGAGTTGCTGGACGAAGGGCTCTCTTTTACCGAGATAACTCAAAACTATTACCCTGACCTTCAGGTGGAAGATGTCCGCGCGTGCCTTCAATATGCCATCGCCCTGGTGGCCGCTGAAGATATTCACCTGACCCAAACGCCCGCGTGAGATTTCTGCTCGACCAGGACATCTACGCCGTGACAGCGCGCTTCCTCAGCGGCCTGGGGCACGACGTGATTTCAGCGGCTCAAGCCGGCCTTTCACAGGCTGCCGATCAGGACTTACTGAGGTTAGCGCGCGAACAATCCCGTATCCTTGTGACGCGCGACAGGGATTTCGGTAGCCTCGTTTTTGTCGAGGCACTGGGAGCGGGCGTCTTGTATTTGCGCGTGCTGCCTTCGACTCAAATCGCCGTTCACGCGGAGTTGGAGCGCGTGCTGAAAATTTACCCCGAAGAGGAATTGCTGAAGGCGTTCGTCGTCATTGAGCCGGCCGGGCACAGGTTTAGAAGGCCCGTGCGCTAGAAGATTCAGTTTGAGGGGCGGGCCGTAGTGGAATTCACTATCGTCGAAGGTCTCAAGACGCTGAAATTCGATCTAGTCTTCACGCTGGCGCTCGCCGCCCTGTTCCTGTTCGTGGGTTACGCGCTCCAGCGGCGCGTCAAATTTTTGGGCCGGTCGAGTGTCCCCGCGCCGGCCGTCGGCGGGCTGCTCTTTGCACTGGTCGTGCTGGCGCTGCACGCGCGCGGGACTTTGGACGTGACGATTGACACGAGTTTACGCGCGCCGCTGCAAACAGCCTTCTTCACGACCATCGGCCTCGGGGCCACGTTGGGGCTGCTCAAGGCGGGGGGCTGGCGGATGGGCTTCTTCCTGCTCATCGCTTCGGTCGCGGCTGTCGTGCAGAACGTGGCGGGGGTCGGGCTGGCCCGGCTGATGAACGCGCCGCCGCCGCTCGGCGTCATCTGCGGCTCGCTGACGCTGACGGGCGGGCCGGCGACGGGGCTGGCGCGCGCGCAGGATTTCGAGCAGCTGGGCATCGGCGGGGCGGGCGCGCTCATCATCGCCTCCGCGACTTTCGGCATCTTCATGGCGAGCCTCGTCGGCAACCCCGTCGCCGCCGCCCTCATCCGCCGCTTCCGTTTGAAGCCTCGGAAGGGAGAGGTCGCGGCCGACAAGGAGGCCGAACAGTTCTGGGCCGTCGGCCCCGTGGGCGAGGCCGAGGCGGAGAAGCCGCGCGCGGGATTGACAGGGACGGCGCTCTTGAAAATGCTGATGCTCATCCTGGTCATCATGGGCGCGGGCGCTCTGGTCGGGATGGGGATGACGCGGCTGGGCGACGCGCTGCCGAAGGGGAGCGTGTTCGCCGCGCTCGTCAAACTCCCAGGCTACATCGGCGCGATGATCGTGGCCGCGGTCGTGCGAAACGTGGACGACCGTTACGGCTTTTTCAAGATAGACGCGCGGGCCGTGGAGATTATTGGCACAATCGCGCTCGCGTTCTTCCTCGTCATCGCGCTGATGGATTTGAAGCTGTGGCAGCTGGCGGAGCTGGCCGCGCCGATGCTCGTCATCCTCTCCGTGCAGACGGTGCTGATGCTCCTCTTCGCCGTCTTCGTCACGTTCGTCCTGATGGGGCGCGACTACGAGGCGGCCGTCACGTCGAGCGGCCACATAGGCTTCGGCCTCGGCACCGCGGCCAACGCCGTCGCCAACATGGAGGCGCTCGCCGCGCGCCACGGCCCCGCGCCGCGCAGCTTCCTGATCGTGCCGGTCGTCGGCGGGTTCTTCATAGACTTCACCAACGCGCTCATCATCAACTCGTCAATCAACCTGATTGGCCCTTGAGGGGGAAAGATGAAAACTCTGCTCTTCGTCCTGAGCGTTTGCCTGCTCTCAGTCGCTTTCGCTCCCGCGGCCGCGGCGCAGGAGGCCGCGCTGAAAACCTCTGCCGACCCGGCCCTGCAACAACTGGTGGACAAGGCCGCGGCGCAGGCGTTGGACAAGTTCAAGGACAAAAACTTTCAGGCGGGCAATCTGGCAATCACGCTGATTGACCTCACGGACGCGAAGCTGGCGCGCGAGGCCAGCTTCCGCGGCGACGAGCGCATTTATCCAGCGAGCGTCGTCAAGATGTTTTATTTGGCGATGGCGCACAGGCTGTTTGAGGACGGCAAGCTGAAGGAGACAGAGGAACTGCGCCGCGCGCTGAAGGACATGATTGTCGAATCGTCGAACGACGCGACGAGCTACGTGCTGGACGTGGTGACGGGGACGACGAGCGGGCCGGAGCTGACGGGTTCGGAGTTGAAGAAGTGGGAGGAGAGGCGGAACGCCGTCAACCGCTACTTCGCTGGCCTCGGCTACACGAACATCAACGTCAACCAGAAGACCTACTGCGAAGGCCCCTACGGGCGCGAGCAATTTTTCCGCGGGCCGAAGGGCGAGAACCGCAACAAGCTGACGACGCGCGCGACGGCGCGGCTGCTGGCGGAGATCGCGACCGGCCGGGCGGTCACGCAGCGCCGCAGCGCAATGATGATGGAGTTGATGAAGCGCGACTTCTCCGGCAAGAGCACGGACCCCGACGACCAGGCGCACGGGTTCACGGCGATGGCGCTTGAGCCCGGCGCGCGGCTCTGGTCGAAGGCCGGGTGGACGAGCACCACGCGCCACGACGCGGCATACATAGAGCTGCCCAACGGCGCGCGCTTTGTCCTCGTCGTCTACACCACGGACCAGTCCAACGAGCGCGAGATTATCCCGACCATCGCCCGCGCCGTCATCGAAGGGCTGGGCAAGCGTTGAGCATCGCGGAACATTTCCTCCCGCCGGGTGTCTAAAAAAGCAGGCCCGAGAATTGATGTTCGTAAATGGAAGCCGTCAGGCGGGAGGGGAGAGCTATGCGTTCGAGAAGGTGGTTGACGAGGGCCGTGCCCTTCATCAATGTGACGCCGCTGATTGATGTCCTGCTGGTGCTGCTCATCATTTTCATGGTCGTCTCGCCCTTGAAGCCGAGCCGCTTCAAGGCGCTCATCCCGGAGCCGCCGCAAGGCCCTCCGCCCGAAGGGGCCATCACCGACAACCTCGTCGTAAACATCAAGGCGGACGGCACGCTGGAGCTGAATCGCGTCGGCGATATTGGCACAATCAACGACACGAGCAGACTGAGCGCGCGCCTGGCTGAGCTGTTCCGGCAGCGCCTGGAGTTGCACGTCTACCGCCTGGACATGCTCGACCGTTTTGACCTGCCCGAAGAGAAACGAATCCTCAGGACCGTCTTCGTCAGAGCGCCGAAGGCGATCCGTTACGGCGAGGTCGCCAAAGTCATAGACGGAATCAAAGGCGCTGGGGCCGAGCCCATTGGCCTCCAACTCGACGAACTGGAATGAAGCAGTGGTCAGTGGTCAGTGGTCGGTGGTCAGTTAAAAGAAAGACAAAAAAAGCAGCCGGCTTGATCTGCGCGGCTGCTTTTAACTGACCACTGACCACTGACCACTGACCACTTTTCACCGGTACGGCGGCTGGCCGTAGCCCGGCGGCGGGGGCGGCATGGAGGTGTGCTGCGCGCCGCGGCGCTTCTCGAACATCGCCACGCCGATCAGGCCGCCGAGGACGGAAAAGCCCGTGATGGTCACAGCGCCCGCGATGCCCGTGAGCGCGAAGAAGGCCCCGGCGCTGATCTTGTTCGGCTGCTGGCTGGACACGAACTCTATGTATTCGCCGTGGATGGCGTAGGCGACGGGCGTGTCCAGAACCAGATAGATGATCGCGCCGATGACGCCCGCGAGCAGGCCGACGACTGCGCCCTCGCCGGGCCGGACGGGATTGGGCGAGCGCTTGACGTAGAGATTGGCCGCGAGCGCCCCGCCGATTAAGGCCCACACGACGCAGAGGAAGCTGAGGACGACGAAAGCGTCCGCCTTGAGGAAGCCCGGCAGGAGCGAGAGCAGGCCCGCGACGGCCCCGCCGACCAGCGCCGGCACAAACTTGCCCGGCCGCTCGCCCGCAAGCTGCGCGTAGACCGGCGACTGCCCGCCGTAGACGGGCGCGGGCGGGGCTGTGGGGCGCGCGGGCGTTTGCCAGCCGGTCTGCGGCCCCTGCGGCGCGGGTGCTGAAATCGGGGGTGGTGACGGCGGCGCGGTCGGCACGCTGCTGGGCGGGATAATCATCGTCGCCTGCGGGTCGTAAGATTGCTTATCGGCGACGAGAGGCGTCCCGTCGTTCGTGCAGAAGGTCTGCGTGTCGTCTAAGGTCAGGCCGCATGTCGGACAACGTTTCATCTGTGTCTCCGGGAGGTCGAGTCGTTGGCGATGCAAAGTACACTAGAGCCCGAGCCGCCGTCAATCAACTTCGACGGGCGCGCCAGCGGCGGAGCGTCAGCGCCCAGGACATCAGCATGTAGTAGACCGGAAAAGCCAGCGAGAGCAGGACGAGAGGCCTTGAAGAATTGGGCCAGCGGGCCAGAATCAGGAGGAGCGCCGCCACCCACACGGCGGCCAGCAGGTTCGTCAGGCGGCTGAACGGGGCGCGCTGCGAAGGGTAGAGGTAACGCCAGGGGACGAACGTCAGGAGCGAGAGCGTGATGACGAGCGCGAGCGAGAGCCAGGCGGGCGGGCGCAGGAAGTAAAGGTAGAAGGCGACGATGTTCCAGTAGGAAGGGAAGCCGAGGAAGAAGCCGTCGTCCGTCTTGGCGTTGACCTGCGAGAAACCGTAGGCGCTCGCCAGGAGTGGGAGGAGCAGCCACCAGGCCATCTCGCCCGGGAGCAGGCCCGCGCGCCAGACGAGCAGCAGGGGGAGCGAAGTGTAGGTCTGAAAATCAATCAGGTCGTCCAGCCTGCGCCCGTCGAAGGTCGGCGCGAACTCCTTGACGCGCGCCCGCCGCGCCAGCCACCCGTCCGTCGAGTCAATCAAAGTCGCCAGGACCATCAACGCCAGCGCGCCCCGCAGCGAGTCGTCGCCGCCCCGCACGATCAGGACGGCCATCGCCGCGGCCGCGACCAGCCCCGTCGCCGTGTAGAGGTGCACGCCCCACGCCAGAATTTTTCTGATTCTCATTAAGCGACAAAGCCGTCCGTCTATCCGGCCGGATAGAGAAGCTATCTCATCGGATAGAGTCCGAAAGGTTAGTCGGGCGCGCGGACGCCACGGCCCTGTTCGCCCGCGCGGCGAGTTAAGTCAAAGGCTTTAAGCGGTTTCTCCCGAATTGCGGCCGGGCCTTCGTGCGTCCAAAACCCAGTGGCACGCCGGTCGCAGTATGTAGGGCCGTCCGGCGATTCAGCCGGGCACGCGGTAAGCGAGATTGAAAACAAAACGGCCGAACGGGCGGCTTCGACCCCAGGCCCACAATGAATAGGGAGATGACGATGACCAAGAAAATTTATAGCACGTTCGCAATGCTGGGCCTCTTCTTAGTACTGGCGGTCGGTTCCGTTCAGGCGCAGTCGGAGGGCCGCGTTGAAGTCAACATCCGCTTCGACTTCCAGGTCGGTAACAAGGTGCTTCCGGCCGGTGAGTATACTGTCAAACCCCTGACGCAGAAAAGCGTGGTCATCAGGAGCGCCGACGGCCGCGAGGTCCTCGTCGCGATGACGCCGAACTCGATCAGCAACGGCGGGAAGGCGGCCAGCGAGAGACTGGTCTTCCGCAAGTACGGCGACCAGTATTTTCTGACGCAGGTCTGGACGGATCGAGACGCAGACGGTCGTGCGCTGACGCCGTCGAAGGCCGAGCGCGAAGCCAAGGCACAGACGCTGGCCCGCGGCGGCCAGAAGCCGGAGACGGTGGAAGTCACGGCCAGCGCACGCTAAGGCGCACAGAGATCCAGACGCGCCTGGCAGGACTCCCATCCACGACCCTTACCGAACATAATGGTCGAGCCAGGCGCACAACAGAGCCGGCGGCCCTTGAGAACTCAAGGCCGCCGGCTCTGTTTTGGACTTTAGTCAGTACCGCAGGCGGTACTGACTATTTGAACCCCTTAATCAGAAAAACGTCGTGGGTGTAGCTGCCGCGCGAGACGGCGAGCTGGCGGCCGTCCTGCGACCAGGCGAAGCTGAAGATGCGGTCCTGTTTGTAGTCCGTCAGGGGCTTCGGGGCCGAGCCGTCCACGGGCAGGCTCCAGACGTTCGACGCGCCGCCGCGGTTGTCCACGTAAGTCAGCGCGCGCCCGTCCGCCGTCCAGCGCATGGGGAAGCTGCCGCCGCCCGCGACGGCCGTGGCGGGCGTCTCAAGTGTCTTGACTATCCGCGTGTCCGGGAAAGTGAAGATGGCGACCTTCCACTGCTGCGGCTCGGACTCGTCCCAGTAGGAGCTGGCGACGAACTGGCCGTCGGGCGAGACAGCCGGCGTCGGGGCCTGCTTCTCGCTGACCTGCACGGGGTCGCCGCCTTCGAGCGGGACTTTCCACATACCCTGCCGGTTCGAGCGCCAAGAGGCGTAGACGATCCACTTGCCGTCGGGCGTGCAGGACGGGGCGAAGTCGCCGTCGGCGTGCGTCATCTCCTTCTGGTTGCTGCCGTCAATGTTCATGCGCCAGACGTGGTCCGTGCCGGTGCGGTCGGAGGTGAAGACGATGTAGCGCCCGTCGGCCGAGACCGAAGGCATCCGGTTCGAGCCCGCGTTGAAGGTGAGCTGCTTCGGGTTGCTCCCGTCCTGGCCCATAATCCAGAGGTCCCAGTTGCCGCTGGCGATCGAGGAGTAGACGATGCGGCCGTCCGGCGTCCAGGCCATCCCGGCCCCGCCGTCCGTGTTGCCCGAAGTTATCTGCCGCGGCTCCTCGCGGCCGCCGCCGCCCGCGACCCAGACGTTGGTGACGCCGTTGCCGCGCACCGTCACGAGCGTCGAGGAGTCCGCAGTGAGGCTCACGTTGCCGTAGCCGTTGAGGTCGTTGGTGACTTTGCGGCCCGCGCCGTCCGGGTACGAGATGAACCAGATTTGCGCGGGGCTGCTCCGCTGATCCTGCGCGGTGACGACGAGCCCGCTGTTGTCGGCGAGCCACTCGATCGCGCCGACGCCTATCCACCTCTGCGACGAGATGAGCCGCTGCGCGCCGCCGTCGAGCGCCACCTCGTAAATCTGCGAACTCTCTTCGGCGTCGTTCCAGCGCAGGAGGGCCACGCTCTTACCGTCGGGCGACCACGTGCCGCCCCAGCAGTTGTCCGGGACTCCGCAGCGCGCGATCTCGCGCTCGCCCGTCCCGTCCGCTTTGGCGACGAGCAGCGCCCCGGAGTTGTCGTGCGCGTACCCGCGGACGAAGCCCAGCTGCTTGTCGTCCGGCGAGACGGCGACGCCGGGCATGGCGTCGTGCACGATCTTGCGGGGCGGGATGCCGCCAAGCACGGGCACCTGGTAGATTTCGCCGACGCCCTTGCGGTCCCACAGGTTGTAATAGATGTAGTTGCCGTCGTGCGAAAAATCCATCCCCTGATAAGTGACCTCCGCGGGCGCGACGACCTGCACGGTGCTCGCGGCCGCGACCTGCCTCACCCAGAGACTCTGGCGGCCCCCGTCTTCGACGACGTAGGCGACGTATTTTCCGTCGGGCGAGATGACGGCGTCGCGCGATTTCCCGTTGGTGGTGAGCTGCGTCACCTGCATGTTCTTCAAAAATTCGACGGGCCTGTGCGGGGGCGCGTCCTCGAACAGGTAGTTGAAAAGCAGGTAGCCTCCGACGAGAAGCACGGCTCCGAGAGCGGCCAGGACTAGCCAGCGGACGCGCCAGCGTTTTGTGCCACCGCGCGTCTGTGCCAATTCGGGCGGCTGCGTGGCCGCGCGCCCGTGCTCGGCGGTCGGGGCCGCGGCGTCCTTGATGGTCGTCTCGAAGACTTTGGCCGCGGGCTGCGCGCCGCTCGACGCGGGCGCGATTGAGTGCTCGCGCTTGGACTCGAAGGCCAATTCCTGCCGCAGGCTCTTCAGGTCAATCAACAAGTCCTTGACGGTCTGGTAACGCTCCTCGCGGTCCTTGCTGAGCGCCTTGCGGACGATGCGCTGAAGCTCGGCGGGCACGTCGCCCGAGGGCGAGGTCAGTGTGGGCGGCTCTCTGTCCAGGATGGAGACGATGATGTCGCTGCCGGTCCCACCCTCGAAGGGGACGCGGCCCGCGACCATCTCGTAGAGCACGACGCCCAGGCTCCAGATGTCCGTCCGCGCGTCCACCTCTAACCCCCTGGCCTGCTCGGGCGACATGTAGTGGACCGTGCCCATGACCGTGCCGGGGTTGGTCGCCACGCGCGCCATCGTGGGGGCCTGCGTGTCAATCATCTCGACGCGCCGCTCGGTCAGCTTGGCGAGGCCGAAGTCGAGGACTTTCACGTAGCCGTCGGGGCGGACCATGACGTTCTCGGGCTTAACGTCGCGGTGGATGATGCCTGCGGCGTGGGCGGCGGTCAGGGCGGCCGCGGTCTGCGCGGCGATTTCCAGAGCGTCGCCGAGGCGCAGGGGGCCGCGGTCGAGCCGGTGGCGCAGGGTCTCGCCCTCGACGAACTCAGTCGCCATGAAGTGGACGGCGGCCTCGCGGCCGATCTCGTGAATCGTGACGATGTTCGGGTGGTTGAGCGCGGAGGCGGCGCAGGCTTCCTGCTCGAAGCGCTGCAAGCGGTCGGAATCGTTCGTGAACCTTGATGGGAGAAGTTTTAACGCGACGGGGCGGCGCAAGCTGGTGTCCTGCGCGAGATAGACCTCGCCCATCCCGCCCTTGCCGAGTGGCGAGCGGATTTCGTAGCGGCCCACGCGTGTGCCAGTTTCGAACTCCATCTAACGTGGAAACAGAGAATACCACTTGCCGACACGAATAAAGAACTCAACAGGCCAAAAACTCAAGCCTTTGCGCCTTTGGTTTTCTCTTAGCGCCTTTGGGGGAAACAGCCGTTCACGCTGGAGGCGCAAAGTTAAGACGTAAGGCGCAAAGGGTTGAGTGAATCGGTGGCTTGAGTTTTGAAAGTGAATGGAGAGTGAATCATGGCAGCAACGGCAAAGCGGAAGGAGCAAGGGGGGAGTTCGGGGCGGCGCGGCTCGCGCGTTTCGAGGAAAGACCAGATCCTAGCCCTCTACCTTTCGGGCATGAGCGAGATTGAGGACCTCGCCATCATCACGGGCGCGCGGCCCAGCTACGTCGGCTCCGTGCTACAGGAATCGGGCCTCGTCAAGGGCTACTTCGATTTGTACACCTCCTCGGCCCACCCGATGAACGTCTACTCCAAGTTCTTCGCCAACAAGCTTGGCTTCAAGGATGAGGAGAGGGCGCGCGAGAGCGTCGAGACCATTGACCAGCTTTACGGCCAATTCGATCTGGCCGGCGACCGCGCGGGCCAGCACCACGCGCTCCAAATGGCGCTCGTCATGTTCGACCGTGCGCGCTGGACGGGCAAGGGCCGCGAGGCGGACATCTTCCGCCAATGGCTGCTGGCTAAATTAAACGAAGCCGACCTCACCGACAGGGAGGAGGCCGCGGAGAACATGGAGAACGAGCGGGGGAAAGATGGCGACCAGGAAAGCTAAGAAGAGCGCGAAGAAGAAGAGTTCGGCCAGGCGCGCGAGTAAAAAGAGTGGCACAAAAGCCCGCACGCAGCGGCAGCCCAAATCACCCATGCCGGCGCAGCACCAGCCGAAGCCAGGGCTAGAAGCGGAGATGACGCCGAAGCCGGAATACAAGGCCCCGCTTTATAAAGGCTCCGGCAAGCTCGATGGGAAAGTCGCGCTGATAACTGGCGGCGACTCAGGCATCGGCCGCGCCGTCGCCGTGCTCTACGCGCGCGAAGGCGCGGATGTCGGCATCGTCTACCTGCCGGAGGAGCAGAAGGATGCGGAGGAGACTCTGCGGGCCGTCGAGTCAGAAGGCCGCCGCGCGCTTTTGATTCCAGGTGATGTCAAGTACGCGGACTTCTGCCGCGAGGCGGTCGAGCGCACGGTCGAAGAGTTCGGCAAGCTGGATGTTCTCGTCAACAACGCCGCCTTCCAGCAGCACCAGAAGGGGCTCGAAGACATCTCGGAAGAGCAGTTGGACCGCACGTTCAGGACGAACATCTACGGCTACTTCTACATGGCCAAGGCCGCGCTCGCGCACTTGAAGAAGGGGAGCGCCATCGTCAACTGCGGCTCGATCACGGGGCTCGAAGGCAGCAAGGAGTTATTAGACTATTCTGCGACGAAGGGGGCGATTCACGCCTTCACGAAATCGCTGGCACAGAATCTGGTCGAGCGCGGCATACGCGTCAACTGCGTCGCGCCCGGCCCCGTCTGGACGCCGCTCAACGTCGCGGACAAGGAGGCGGAGGAGGTCGCGGAGCACGGCGCGGACGCGCCCATGAAGCGGCCCGCGCAGCCCGAAGAGATCGCGCCCGCCTTCGTCTTCTTCGCCTCCGAGGCCGATTCGAGCTACGTGACCGGCGAAGTCCTGACGCTGCTCGGCGGCGACACCACCGCTGGGTAAATCTGCCCGCTCAACCTGCAAGCGGATTCAAACAGGGATGGACAGGATAGACAGGATAAGGAAGGCAAGCTCTTTATATCCTGTCCATCCTGTCCATCCCTGTTAATTTCTTCGGCCGGACAGAGACACGCGTCCATTCAAGCCCGCACGGCTATCCTCCATATCAATTCGCTCACGGGCTCGACCGTGATCTCGACATCCAGGAATTTTTTGATGACCTCTATGTTGGTGGTCGTGTGCAGGGAGGGCTTGACGGTCAGGTAGGAGCCGCCGCCTGAGATGGCGAGCGGGATGAGCAGTTGGTCGGCGAGGTGCTCGCCGACGGGGACGCCGGCTGCGAGGTACTGCTCGACCTCGTCTGCGACCCGCTCGGCGATTGTCTCGGCGCGGACGCCGCGCTCGCCTATGCCGGTGAAGACTTCCGTCAACCCGTCGCGCTCGACCTCCACCGTCAAAACGTTGCCGGGGCTGAGGGCGTTGTCGGAAGTCTCTACGCGGAGCTGGTCGTCGCCCCAGCCGAGCCTCGCCTGTATGACGGCCAACTCCCTCTCGCCTATGCTCGGCGGGAGCTTGACGACGAGGGCTCGGGCTCGCTGCGCACGGACCTCGCCGCGCTCCGTCAACTCGAAACCTTTGCATGATGTGCCGGGCTCGATAGTAACGTGAATCCGCCCGCCGCCCGGCGGGTAAAAGCCGTAGCGCCCGAGTTCGATCTCCACGCGCGGCCCCGTGCGGTTGACGAGCGGGAGAAAAGTTTTGTGTAGAAACTCAAAGGGCGGGGCGTGCACGTTGTGCGTCCCGCCTTCGAGCGTCAGGCGGCTAGGCCCCGCGGCCGTCATCAGCGGCGGCAGCACAGTTTGCAGGACGAGCGTCGTGCTGCCCGCCGTCCCTATGCTGAAAGTGTAATCGCCGGGTGTCACTGGGCCGGGGACGAACGTGAACTCGCGCGAGCCGACGCCCGCGCCGTCCACCTTTGCGCCTCCAACCTCCGCGGCCGAAGTGACGGCCGTCAGGTGCTGGCGTTGGAGCCCGGGCTTGTCGCGGCGCGCGCGGACGTTGAAGACGCGGAAGGGTTTTCCAGTGATGAGCGAGAGCGCGCACGACGTGCGTAGGATCTGCCCGCCGCCCTCGCCGCATGAGCCGTCAATCGTAAGCATGAAATTGTGCCAGCGGCTCAATTGCCGGCGGCCGAGGGCGCGGACGACGCCGACGAAACGTCTAGCGTGTAGGCGACCTGGTTCGAGGCCAGGACGAACAGCCGCTTGCCGTCCGGGCTGAAGCGAATTAATGAGACGCGCGTCGGGAAGGTGAACTCGTCGCGCTTCTCCATCGTCTCCAGGCTGTAGACGGTGAGCCGGCCGCTCTCGTTCTCGACGCAGAGCAGGCCGGAGGCCGCCGAGACGGTGGCGTAGCCGCCGAAGACCCTGCCCTTCAGCTCGCCCGTCTTGAGCGAGTAGACCAGCACGCGGTTCTGCGTGTCCGCGATGATGACCCAGTCGCCCGCCGCGAAGACGTTCGACAGGCGGAATGAGCCTTTGCCGGTCTCGACCAGCAGCCTGCCGAGCGGGTTGCCGTTGCGCACGTCCACGAGCTGTATGAAGTAGTCGCCCTCCTTCTCCTTCATCACAGCCAGTTTTTGGCTCAATTTCGGGTCGGCCTTAATCTCCGCCCGTGCGGCCTCGTCCGTCACGTTCCAGACGAGCGCGGCCGTGCCCTGGCCGGGCGCGGCCCAGATGCGCGGAGCTTCCTTCGGGAAGGTCTTCTCCCAGAGCGGCGTCATGGTGCGCGCGTCCGCCATCTGGACCGTTACGTTCTTCCCCAGCTTTGGGCGCTCGCCCTCCTTGACGTTCCCCTTTGCAGATTTGGTGACGAGCAGATACGGCCCCATCTGGCGCGCGGTGTCGGACTCGATCTTCGGCCCGGGCGTCACCTCGCCGCTCGCCAGGTTAAACTTCGCCACGTTCCTCTCGGCCGTCTCGTACTTCGGGAAGTCGCCGTAGAAGAGGCCGTCGTCGCCGACGTAGCCGCCGCCGAAGCCGCGCAGGAAGAGCACGGCCTCGCCCTTACTTAGGTTCCAGACGCCGCCGCGCAGGCGGCCCGACAGCGCCAGCCACTTCATGTCGGGCGACAGCTCCGCGACGCGCAAGCGGCCGAGCGTGAAGTTCGAGAGCAGCGTCGTCGCCACGAGCTGGTTCTTCTCCACGCGGTAGAGCCCAAGCTCGCCGTTACGCATCTCGGCGACGAAGAGATCGCCGTAAATGTCCAGGGCGGGCCGCTGGTTCGACTTGAAGATGACCTTCGTCTTTAGGTCGAGCACGCCGAGCGGGTAGTCTTTGACGGGGCGGACCAGAATGTAATCGCCGCGAGTCGGGGCGTCGAGGCTGCCGCGCAGCGGGAACTCTTCCACCACGCGCCCGGTGGGGAACTCCAACACGGCTGACTTCTTCCAGTCGCTCTCGTTGATGCCGACCATGCGCCCGTCGTCCACGAACGTGAAGCCGCCCGCGATGAATTTTCTGACGGAGTCGGGCAGCGAGATTTTAGCGAGCGTGGTCATGTCGAAGGCTTCGGCGATGATCTGCCCCTTGAAGTCGCGCCCGTGGTGGCCGGCGACGAAGTAGCGGCCCGAGGGCGAGAATTTCATGTTGAGCAGGTTGAGCCCCAGGTCTGTGTCGTCGCTCATGCGGCTCGCCAGCCTTTCAAAGATTCTCAAAATCAGGTAGTAGCTCGGCTCCATGAAGTCAGCCCGCTGGATGACGGGCTTGCCGGTCGTCACGTCTAGCATATTGAGGTTTAACTCAGGGGTCAGGCAGGCCAGGTACTTCCCATCCGGCGAGAGCTGCGTTTGCAAACAGCCCTTGCGGATGACGACCTCGCGCGCCTCCGTCATCTTCTGCTCGGCCACGCTCCACCGCTCGACCCGCAGGTTGTCCGTGTAGAAGATGACGCTCTGCGAGTCGGACGTGAAGAAGGCCGGGTTGGCGTCATCCGCCTCGATGCGGAAGAGCTCGGCGAAGGGCTCGCGCGTCAGGACGTTGATGCCGGCGTCGTCCTGGGCCAAAACGTATTTGCCGTCGGGGCTGAAGCGCAGGTGGATGATGTCGCTGCGGAGTTGCGGCGTGAGCTGCTGCTTCGCCAGGACGCCGTGCAGCGCCTCTCGCCGGCCCGCGCCCGAGTAGGCGATGACGGCCCCCTGCCACCGCTTGAACTCTTCGGTCTGCGCGGCCGTGCGCGCGCCGACGCAGGAAGGGGGCAGCGCCGAGACGGCCTTGAGCATCTCGCGCAGGCGGCGCTCCTCGGGCCGCGTCGAGCCGAACAGGTCGGAGAAGAACCCGCCGGTCTTGCCCTTGGTCTCCGTCGCGCGGTCCCAGAAGCGCGTGAGCGCGGCCGGGTCGTAGCCTGCCTTGACGAGGGCGTAGATGCCAGCCTGGTCGGCCGTCATCTGTCCCTTCTCGCGGTCGCGCGGCCTGAAGGCTTCGGGCTTGCGGCGGACGTTGTCTATGAGCTGGTTGTACTTCTCGAAAATGTCGCGGCGGTCTGTGACCTGCGTCACGCCGAGTACCTCCTTGAAGAGACGCGTGACGCTAATCGCGCCCTCGTGCACGACGAGGTGGCCCAATTCGTGCGCGATGACGCCCGCCAGCTCGTCCGCGTTCTCGGCGAGCGCCACCAGCTTGCGCGAGACGTAGACGCGCCCGCCGGGGATGACGAAGGCGTTCGCGTCCGGCAAGTCCACCAGGAAGAAACGCAGCCGCAGGCCCGAGAGCAGCAGGTGCTTGCTGAGCCGCTCGCCGATCCCGTTGAGGACATTTATCAGCTCCGGGTCTTCGATGACGCGGTAGTTTTTTTGGATTTGCTCCGCGACGGCCTCGCCCAGAAAACCCTCCTGCTCGGGGCTGAAGATGTTCGCCTCTGCCGAGGCCGGCAGCGTGACGGGCGGCAGGCAATCCGGCTGCTGCGCTCGGAGCGGAGGCGAGTAGGCGGCCAGCAGCGACAGTAAGCAAAGAAGGTACAGAAATATTTTGCGGCTCATAAATGTGTGATGTGCGGAAGAGGGAGAACCATCGGGCGACCCGCCCGTGAAGCGAAAGGGAATTATACGGTGGCGGGTCGGGGTGTCAAGCAAAGGGTAACGGAAGCGGGGTTATTGAATGTTTAGAAATTGGTAAAAAAGCAGCGACGCTTTTAGCCCCGTCAGGGGCGTCGTGAAAATAGCCCAGCACTTCAGTGCTGGGAATAGGTTCGGAAAATAGAGTTGAGTCCCGTAGGGACGGCTGAATGTTTCAGCCGTCCCTACGGGACTCGATTGTTTTTCGGTTCGTTACCCAGCACTGATGGTCTTTGACAATTCAATTCGGTAATAAGCCGACATAGCGCAACAGTGCTTGCGAGCCGTGAGCGAAAGTCTCGAAGAAGGCCCTCACGCGCTGTTGCAGAGTGTGCCAGTCATCGCTCAGCCGGTGCAGGTGTAAGACCTCCTGGCGCAGCTTGCGCCACAACTTCTCGATGGGGTTGAGCCACGGCGCGTAAGTCGGCAAGCGCACCATCTCAACATGGGCTGCGGCCGCGGCCCTCTCAACCTGCGGGTAGAAGTGAATGGGCCAGTTGTCTTGAATCAGGTGGATCACTTGAGCCTCCGGGTAGTGGTGGCGGATCACCTGATAAAAGGCGGCCAGGCGGCGGACCCCGACTTTCGGCCATTGCTCGCAGATGACTCGCCCCGTGACCACGTCGAGTGCACCGACCAGGCGCGACAAGTTGTTGCGATGATAGCTGAGGCGCGCCAGCGGTTGACGCCGCGCGCCCCTTTCTGACCACGCACGGGAAACGGTCGGCTGCCGATGGTAGCTCATCTCATCCAGGTACAGTGTCACGACACGGCCAGGCCGCTGGCGAGCTTGAGTCAGACAAGCCACCGCATAGTCACGCCTCTCAAGGTATCGTGGGTCGGGGCTGTGCAGGTAATGGCGGCCGCGCTTGTAGCGGAGGCCGCAGCGCCTGAGCACTCTCCAGATGCCGCTCAGACTATAAGAGTTGAGCCAGTGCAGACTGCCTCTGAGCTGTGCGAGTGACCAGCGGGTGGCTTGACCGGGCAACTGGTGCAGCACCTCTCTCAACGCTTCAATCTGCTGAGGGGGGAAAGCCTCGCTCTTTGCGATGATTGAAGAGGCCGGCCAGCCCCTCGCGCTCGTAACGGCCGAGCCAGCAGTAGACGGTGTCGGGGTCGCGGGCACGCAGCACGCCGGTGGTGGCTACATGATGGGCCGCTTCACCGCAAGCAATGCGCAACAGGGCGGCCGCACGTTCACGCATGTAAGGCGTCGGATGATGGTCACGGGCTTGCTCTAGAGTCTGCCGCTCAAACTCTGACAGGCTCAGGACACGGGGCCGTCTGGACATGGTGAATCTCCTTTTGAGGGAACTCACCCATATTACCGAATCGAATTGTCAAAGACCATCAGTGCTGGGCTATTATCAAGTGTCCCTGACGGGACACCTTTAACGGCTGTCATTGGACGCCGGTGAAGTTAGTTGACGAGCCCGCCGCGACGTTGCCGCTTAGGTTGCTGATGCTCCTGGTGAGCGGCGTGAAGGTGTAGCCGGTTTTCGCGGGCGTGATGGTGTAGGTGCGGCCCGCGGGCAGGCCCGTGAGTGTGTAGAATCTCCTCCCTCGTGTGAACGATGTGGGTGGCGGGCGGATATTACCGGCGGGGTGATAAAAATTTTCGGGGGCCAAGGAAGCGGCGCAGGTTTTTCGTCCGCCGGGCGTTCAGGCTATAATCGCGGCGCACGCCGTCGTCTTGAGGATTTCGCAGACGCTTCGCTTCCCGGACCTCGCTTGATGATGCTCAATTTTCCACTCGCCAAAACACGACTCCTGCGGCTCGCGGCCGCCGCGCTCGTTTCGGCCGCAGTCCTTTCGGGAATCGCGCGCGCCCTCCCCACGCAGGCGTCGGACGAGGCGGCGCTGCGCGCCCTGGCCGAAAAGTATTTCGCAGCCTACGCGCGCGAGGATGCGGACGCGCTCCTGAAGATGTGGAGCGCGAGGTCGCCGAATCTGGCACAGAGCCGCCGCTACACGCAGCAGGTCTTCGCGGCGCACGACCGCATGGAAGTCCGTGCCGCGGACTTCGTCGCCGTCAAAATCGAGGGCGAGCAGGCGAGCGTGCGCGCGACGCTTGATGTAGCTGCGGCCGAGGCGAGGATGGGCGCGCAGGCCGGCCCGCCCTTCGGGAAGATGAATCGCGTCCTCCGCTTCGTGCGCGAGGACGGCGAGTGGAAAGTGTGGCGCGACGCCTCCGTCGAGGAAGAGATGGCCCCGGAAATCGTCGCGGCCAAAACGGAAGAGGAGCGCCAGCAAATCCTCGCGCGGGAGAAGGGATTGTCGGAGGCGGAGTTGTCGCGCGCCGTCAACGACGTGGGGCGGCGCACGGCCGACCAGGGGAGCTACGTGCAGGCGCTCGCCGCGTTCCAGTTGGCTATGAAATTCGCGGAGCGCGCCGCCTTCAAGCCGGGAGTCGTCCGCGCGCTCATCAACGTGGGCTACACGCTGAATCTACAGGGTGAATACTCGCAGGCGCTCGAAAGCCTGCGCCAGGCCCACACGCTCGCCACGGCGATAGACAATCAAGAATTGGTCGGACTCTCCATCGTCAACATGGCCGTCGCACACTACCGCCGCGGCGACTACGCGCAGGCGCTTGAGTCCTTTCAGCAGGGACTCGTCATCGGCGAGGCGCTGAAGAACAGGGCGATGGTCGCCAACCTGCTGAACAACATCGGCGGCATCTACACGGCGCAGGGGAACCCGGAGCAGGCGCTCGAATACTACAAGCGGAGTCTCGTTATCAAACAGGAGCTGGGCGACAAGGTGACGGCCGCGCGGACGCTGAACAACATGGGCGAGTCCTACGCTCAACTGCGCGACTTCGCGCGCGCCGCGGAATATTTCAGGCAGAGCCTGGCGCTCAAGGAGGAGACGGGTGATCGCGCCGGCACGGCCACCACGATCATGAACCTCGGCGTGGCGCAGCAGGAACAGGGCCAATACGGCGGCGCGCTCGAAGCCTTCGCCAAAGCCCTCGCCATCAGCGAGGAGGTAGGCGACAAGCTGACGACGGTCGAGGCGCTTTACAACCGCGCGCTCGTCTTGAAGCTGCAAGGCGACTTCAGGAAGTCGCTCGAAACGAACGAGCGCGCGTCCGAGCTGGCGCGCGAGATAGGCGACCGCGAGGGGCTCTGGATGCTGCGCGTCCTGGCCGGCGAGGCGCGCAGCGCGCTCGGCCAGCCGGCCGAGGCCGAGCGTGCCTTCACAGAGGCCGTAGAGCTCATCGAAGCCCTGCGCGCGCAGGTCGCGGGCGGCGAGCAGGAGCAGCAACGCTACTTCGAGACGAAAGTCTCGCCGTACCGCGCGATGGTCGAGCTGCTCGTCTCGCAGGGCAGGACAAAGGAGGCGCTCGATTACGCAGAGCGCGCGAAGGCCCGAGTGCTCCTGGACGTGCTGCAAAGCGGCCGCGTCAACGTCACCAAGGCGATGACGGCGGAGGAGCAGGCCCGCGAGAAACGACTGGCCGGCGAACTGGCGACGGTGGGCGCGCAGGTGGCGCGCGAAGAGGGCGACGCGGCGCGACTGGCCGAGTTGAAAACGCGGCTGCAAAAGCTGCGGCTCGAACGCGAGGCTTTCCAGGTCGGCCTCTACGCGGCGCACCCGGAGCTGAAGATTCAGCGCGGGCAGGCGCAGCCCGTCAGTCTGGACGAGGCCCGCGGCCTGCTGCCCGACACGAAGACGGCGCTGTTGGAGTTCGTCGTCACGGGCGACAAAGCCTTCCTCTTCGTCCTGACGAAGGGCGCGGGCGCGTCCGTTGACCTCAAGGCTTACGCGCTTGCCGGCCCCGCGAAAGATTTGGAGGCGCGGGCCGAGAAGTTTCGCAAGTCAATCTCCGAGCGCAACCTGGAGTTCGGGACGGAAGCGCGTGAGCTTTACGACCAGCTTCTCGCGCCCGCGGCGAAGCAACTGGAAGGGAAGTCAGCCCTCGTCATCGTGCCCGACGGCGCGCTCTGGGGCTTGCCATTTCAGGCGCTGCGGCCGGGCGGGGAAAAGTTTCTGGTGGAGGAAGTCGCAGTCTCCTACGCGCCCTCGCTGACGGTGCTGCGCGAGATGACGAAGTCGCGCCGCAGGCCCGCTCACGGCTCCGGGGGAGACTCCGTGCTGCTGGCCTTCGGCAATCCCGCGCTGGGCCAAAATGCCTCAGGAAGCGCCGCCGCGCCGCACCTGAGCGGGGCGCTCTTCCCGCTGCCCGAGGCAGAGAAGCAGGTCAACCTTCTGGCACAACTTTACGGCGCGGCCCGCAGCCGCGTTTACACGGGCGCTGCCGCCTCCGAGGAGAAGGCCAAGACGGAGTCCGCGCGCTTCAGCGTCCTGCAATTCGCCACGCACGCCGTCCTCAACGACGCCAACCCCATGTACTCTCACGTCGTGCTTTCGCACCCGGCGGGCGAAGGTGAAGACGGCCTGCTCGAAGCCTGGGAGATGATGAACCTGAACCTGCGCGCGGACATGGTCGTGCTCTCCGCGTGCGAGACGGCACGCGGGCGCGTCGGCGCGGGCGAGGGCGTCATAGGGATGACGTGGGCGCTCTTCGTCGCCGGCAGCCCGACGACAGTCGTCAGCCAGTGGAAAGTGGAGTCTGCCAGCACGACTGAATTGATGTTGGAATTCCACAGGAGCCTGAAGGGCGGCGCGAAAGAGACTACCTCCAAAGCGCAGGCGCTGCGGCAGGCCGCCCTCAAACTATTGCGCGGCACGGAATACCGCCACCCCTTCTACTGGGCCGGCTTCGTCCTCGTCGGCGATTCGAGATAATTACTTCGCTTGCCTGAGAGCCCGCAAGTTTTTCAGGAGCGCGCGGGCGCGGGCCGAGTCGGGGTTGGCCTCGACGAGAGCCTGGAACTCTTTCTCGGCTTCGTCGAGCAGGCCGGACTGAGCGTAGAGCACTCCGAGGGTGAGGTGCGAGTCCGGGTGCAGCCGCTCGGCGCGCTCCAGCCTGCTGCTCTCGGCCTGGCCCAGAATCCTGAATCTCGCCTGGGGCGCGGGCGGCGCGGGACTGGTTATCTCCTGCCCGTCCTTGAGCGCCGTCACCTGCCAAGTGTAAAGCCGACCGCGCGCCAGTGCTCGCCCCGGTGTCCACTCCGTACCCGTGAGGGCCTCGGCGGTCGCCACCTTGTTGAAGTCCGTGTCGTAGACGTTGACCGTGTAGCCCGACGCGCCTTCGAGCGGCTGCCAGCGGAACGTGGGGGCGTCCGTCCTGACGACTCGGCCCACGGGGCTCTTGAGGTCGAAGACAGGCGCACCCGGCGTGCCCATCAGCGTCTCCGTCTTCGGCCCCAGGCCGGCGAGCGCGTCCGGCCTCTCTATGCGCCCGCTGAGCAGGGCGTTGCTGACCGCCCTCCTGTCCTCCGCCGAAAGAAGGTCTAACCCTTGCACGCGGCCGCGGTCGTCAACTGCCACGCGGGTCGGGCCGTCGTTCAACGCGACCACGGTCACGGAAGGCCGGACGGGCGGCGCGGGCGGCTGGCCCATTTTTACCGGCGGCTGCTGCGGCGGCACGTCGGCCACTTCGACTTCCTGCGGCACTTCGGGCGTAGGCGTCGGGGTGACGCGCGGCTCGGTTGGGGAAGCGGTCGGCGTCGGAGTCGGCCTCACATCGGCAACCTCCACGGTGCGCGACGGCTTGAGGAAGAGCCAGAGTGCTATCCCCGTAGCGAGCAGGATGACGGCGGCCGCGCCGTAGAGGCGCAGGGCGTTTGTGTGCCAGAACGCGGCGAGTGACCAGCGGGCGCGCGCGGGCTCCGCGGCCTGCGCGGGCGAGGCCGCCATCGTCTCCCTGAAGGCGAAGAGGTCGCGCGCCTCCTCTTTGCACATGGAGCAGACGCCGAGGTGACTCTCTATGGCCTCGCGCTCGGCCGCGCCCGCCTCGTGATCCACGTAGGCGGCCAGTTGCTCGTAGGTCAGGTGCGCGGCGGTTCTTTCCGCGGGCAGGAGACTGCCGAGGGCGGCGACGAGCGGCCTCTTCTCGGCGGCCCGCTCCCGCAGCGAGCCGCGGCAAGCCTCGCACGACGCGAGGTGGTCGTCTGCCGCGAGCAGCTCCGCCGGCGGCAGTGCGCGCTCAAGGTAGAGTCCCTTTTGTTCTGGTGAAAGGTGCCCTGTCATGTTCCCCCTACCATTGAAGAGGCCGGAAGCGTGCCGATATTACCCGGCGGCCGCGTAAAGATTTTTTCGCGCTTCAAAAATTCTTCATCCGCCGCGCCAGCCTCTCGCGCGCGGACTTGCGTAAGTTAATCACCTGTTGCCGCGTAACATTGAGCCGTGCCGCGACCGCCTCATCGTCCAGAGGCAACTCGCGCCAGAGGGCAGCGAACTCTTCGGCCCCGATTTCGAGGGCCGCGGCGATCTGTCGTATGGAGGCCGCGCCCGTCAGCGGGAAAAGTGTGATGGCGTCCGCGGCGGACGACCCCTTCAGGTTGAGCAGCAGCGCCGCCCTCTGCCTGAGCGGCAACTGGCAAATCTCCTCCCAGAGCTGCGCAACGTAGAGGCGCAGCTCGACCTCGCGCCCCACGTCCGCGCGCGGGTCTACCGCTTGCGCAACCGCGTCGTCTCCCTCTTCGTCCTCGACCGCGTCGGGCGGCGGCAGGTCTTTGACGCCCTGCAAGTCCGCGACCAGCGTGACCAGCGCGTCCAGCTCGACGGGCGCGTCCAGGTGTTTGAAGATGGCGGTCAACAGCTCTGCCGGGTTGATGAGTTGCAGGTTGCGCCCGGCCAGGCCCAGGCGCTCCGCTCCGCCGCGCGCGTCGCGCAAAGGTTCGAGGCGGCCCGCCTCCGCGGCGCGCATCCGCCGGTCGCGCCACGAGCCGAACCCGCAGAGCCACTCCTCGCCGTCGTCGCCCCAGAGCGCGAACGACTCGTGGTGCGTCAGCAGGTAGCGCAGCCTGTTCTTCAGCCGCCAACGCTGCGGATACTTGCGGCGCAGGACTTCGTGGCAGGCGTGGTGTGTGGTGACGGCGACGTAACTGCGGAAGTTGACTATCGCGCGGGCCGCGGAGTCGGCCTTGACCTCGCGCAGCTTGGTCAGCAGGTGGAGCACCACGTCGCTCTCCACGTCCTCCGCCTCCTGCGCGGCGTGGCCGACGCCGCGGCCGTCCAGGAAGACTCGCAGCTTGTGCCTGATGATGGCTTTGATGACTGGCTCGGCGTGAACCCGAATCACGTCGGAGAGGATGTCCAGGGCCTCGGCCTCGGCCTCGGCGTTCAGGAAAGGCAAGAGGAGCGGGTCTGTCTCTGGTTGTACTCCGGGCTTGTCCATCCGACGCATAAACTACCACGGAAAAGAAAAATCATTCCACGAAACAGAGCGTCGGCGCGGTCATTACTCTGACCTGTTCGGTCAAGCCAACTGGTCAACATCTTTCAGCCTGACCGGGGGCTTGACCGGCGTCACGGCGTCATTCTCTGATTTCGGCCCAAAACGCGAGAAAGCGTTTCTGGCACAGGGCTCGCAAAAAGAGGCCGCGCGCATTGCTACACCTGGCGCGTTCTTTGGACAGCGAGCGTCAACGACAAATGGCTCACTCCGCGCGAAAGCCGGAGGCGGCAAGTGCTCACCAGCCTAAGCGGCCCGCGATGGGACGTATGGCAGTGTGAGTCCCCCGAAGGGCGCTTGAAGAATGGCTGAACCGCCGTCCCTCGCACAGTCTTCCCAGGGTCGGCTAATCTTCGAGGACCTAGATGAACAAGACGAGAGTTCCCCGCACGCTTTCGTGGCTGACAATCTTTTCGCTGCTTCTCTCTTTCGGAACCCTTCCAGGCTTCCAGGCTAACGCCCAGTCATCGCCCGCGGGCAGTCCCGCCAAAGTCAAAATCTCTACCGGCCTGCTCGACAGAATGAGCGGGAAGGCCAGCAGCACGGGTCGCGTCCGCGTCATCGTCCAGCTGAGCGGCACGCCCGGCGCGCAGTTGAGCAGCCTGCTACGCAGCACGACGGTTCGCGGCAAGCGCGATTTCAGCAGCTTCAACTCGTTCGCCGTCGAGCTGCCACTGAGCGCCGTCGGCAGGCTCGCGTCGTTCCCCGAAGTGAAGATCGTTTCGGAAGACAAGCCCGTGCGCGGCAACGGCCACGTCGTCACGACCACGGGCGCGGACCTCGTCAGGACGCTCCCCGCGATTAAAGGGAAGGGGACGCTGACGGTTGACGGCACGGGCGTCGGCATCGCCGTGCTTGACTCTGGAATCCACTCGGACCACGTCGCGCTGACGGACGCCGCGGGCGGCAAGCGCACCGTCTTCAACCAGGACTTCACGGGCGAGAACCGCTCGGACGACCCCTACGGCCACGGCACGCACGTCGCCTCGGCCGCCGCCGGCAACGACCGCGAGTCGGGCCAGAACACGGCCATCTACACGGGCATCGCGCCAAACGCGACCGTCGTCAGCCTGCGCGTCCTGAACGCGCAGGGCATGGGCACGACCTCGACCGTGCTGGCCGCGCTCGACTGGGTGATGAAGAACGGCTCGCGCTACAAGATTCGCGTCGTCAACATGAGCCTCGGCACGCCGGCCGTTGATTCCTACTTGGACGACCCGCTGTGCAAGGCCGTGCGCCGGCTGGTTGACGCGGGCATCGTCGTGGTTGCGGCGGCCGGCAACGACGGCAAGGACAACGTCCCCGGCTCCGGCAACACGAAGGTCTACGGGCGGATTCACTCGCCCGGCAACGAGCCCTCGGCCATCACCGTCGGCGCGACCAACACCTTCGGCACGGACGCCCGCTCGGACGATGCAATCGCCACCTACAGCTCGCGCGGCCCGACGCGCAGCTACCGCACGGACGCCGCGGGCGTCAGGCGCTACGACAACGTCATCAAGCCGGAGCTGGTCGCGCCCGGCAACAAAATCATTTACGCGGAGTCGCCGAACAACTATCTCGTGCTCAATTACCCGAACCTGGACGCGGGCCGCGGCGGCGACAACAAGCGGATGATGTACATGAGCGGCACGTCCGTCTCGGCCCCCGTGGTCGCGGGCACGGTCGCCCTGATGCTGCAAGTCAATCCCAACCTGACGCCCAACCTCGTCAAGATGATTCTGATGTACACGGCCCAGCCGCTCTCCGGCTACAACATGTTGGAGCAGGGCTCGGGCCAGCTCAACGTCGAGGGCGCGGTCAGGCTGGCGCAGCAGGTCCGCACAGACCTCAGGCCGAGCACGGTGCTCGGCGCGCAGCTCCTCGTCAACAAAACCATTCCGACGCAGCAGACGACCATCGCCGGCTACACCTTCCCGTGGGCGCAGGGCATCGTCTTCAACTACGGCTACGCGACCGGCACGGACCTGATTACGAAATACCAGAAGGTCTACGGCACGGGCATTCTCCTCGGCGACGGGATTCTCCTCGGCGACGGCATCCTGCTGGGCGACGGCATTCTCTTCGGCGACAGCACTCTCTACACGAACGGCATCCTCTTCGGCGACAGCGTCCTGACCAGTTACGGGACGAAGTTGGGCGACGGCACTGTCCTCATGCACGCGGGCAGCACGTTCGCCAACGGCATCCTCCTCGGTGACGGCATCCTGCTCGGCGACGGGATTCTCTTAGGCGACGGCATCCTGCTCGGCGATTCGACGATGCAGGGAACATCCGTTCTCGTCAACGGCGACAACACGTCTTACATGAAGTAGTCCGGGCCTGACGGAGAGGACCAGAATGAGAAGCCTTAAGCACAAACTTGCGGCCCTGACCTCGGTCGTGCTGACGCTCGCGCTCTGCTTCGGCCTCGTGGTCAGCCCGGCGGCTTACGCCGCGACTACGGGCGGCGAGCAGAATCGCGGCGAGGGGAGCGTCAGGCAGGACAAGGTCTCCGCGGACCTGCGCCAGCGCCAGAAAACCAAGAAGGGCTCTGACCGCGTCCAGGTCATTCTACAGATCAGCGGGAAACCGACGGGCGCACTCCGCGCCTTGCTGAGCCGCAACGGCGTGCGCGTCAAGAAGGAGTTCGGCAATCTTCAGATGCTCACGGTTGAACTCCCCCTGAATGTCATCGAGGAGCTGGCGTCGTTCCCGGAAGTCACTTACGTCTCCGCCGACCGCCCCGTCATCTCGCTCGGCGGCCACCTTTCAGTCACGACGGGCGCGGACGCCGTGCGCCAGCAGACGACCTCCACCGGCACGAGCTACACGCTCGACGGCACGGGCGTCGGCATAGCTTTTCTCGACTCGGGGCTCTACACCGCGCACAAGGCTTTCAACGGGCGCATAGGCGGCAGCAGGGACTACACGGGCGAGAACAACGTCGAAGACCCCTACGGTCACGGCTCGCACGTCGCCGGCATCGCCGCCGGCAGCGGCACCATTCACAGCGGGAAATACATAGGCATCGCGCCGGGAGCCACCATCTATAACCTGCGCGTCCTGAACGCGAAAGGCGTTGGCACAGTTTCGAGCGTGCTCGCCGCCGTTAACGACCTGCTGCTCTACCACTCCACCTACAAAATCCGCGTCGTCAACATGAGTCTCGGGATGCCGGCCGTGGACTCTTACAAGAACGACCCCGTGTGCGTCGCCGTTCGCAGGCTGGTGGACGCGGGCATGGTCGTCGTCGCGGCCGCCGGCAACGACGGCAAGGACCGCGAGAACGGGAAGCTTTACGGGCTGATTCACGCGCCCGGCAACGAGCCGTCGGCCATCACGGTCGGGGCCTCGAACAGCGCCGGGACGTTCGACCGCACCGACGACGTGGTTGCCACCTACAGCTCGCGCGGGCCGACGCGCAGCTACTGGACAGACGTGGCCGGAATCCAGCACCACGACAACCTGCTCAAGCCAGACCTGGTCGCCCCCGGCAACAAGATCGTCTCGGCCGAGGCCGTCAGCAACCTCATCGTCAAGACGGACCCGATGCTCGACGCGGGCGTGAGCAAGTTCGACAACCAGAAAATGATGCGTCTGAACGGGACTTCGATGGCGACGCCTGTCGTCTCCGGCGCGGCCGCGCTGCTCTTTCAGGTCAACCCGAAGCTCACGCCGAACATGGTCAAGATGATTCTGATGTACACGGCGCAGCCCCTGGCGAACTACAATATGCTGGAACAGGGCGCGGGCCAGCTCAACATAGAGGGCGCGGTCAGGCTGGCGAAGGCGATGCGGACGGATTTAGGGCCGGGCACGGCCGTCGGAGCGCCGCTCCTGAACGGCGCGGCCCCGGCGGCGCAGACCACGCTCTCCTACTACGACTCTGGCATCAGGAAAACCCTCTCAACTTCCTTTGCCTGGTCGCAGGGCGTGATGCTCGATTACACTTACGCGACCGGCGCGGACCTCATCACTAAATACCAGGCCATCTACGGCAGCGGCGTGCTGCTCGGCGACGGCGTGCTTTTTGGAGACGGCGTGCTCTTCGGCGACTCGGCGAAGATGTCTGTCGGCGTCCTGCTAGGCGATAACATCATGACGAGCGACGGCAGGGGGCTCGGCTCGGGCACGCCTTTCATCAGCAGCGGCGTGCTTTTCGGTGACGGCGTGCTTTTCGGTGACGGCGTGCTCTTCGGCGACGGCACCCTTTTCAGCGACGGAGTTTTGTTCGGAGACGGGACGACCCGCGGCGACGTGGCGATGCGCGCGCAGGGCGTCATGACGAAGGGCGATTAAACCCACGAAACCGTAAAATATGCGCGCTGAAAGGCCGAAGATGTCCACTCAAGGCCGAAACATCACTCCCCAAGCGTGAAAGTTGCTCATAAAGGACTGAAAGTTCCCCGTAACACTGTGAAACTTGCCCGTACAATGGTGAAAGATGCTCGTAAATGAGTGAAACTTGAGTATTCAAGGGTGAAAGTTGCTCATTCAAGGGTGAGAGTTGCTCATAAATGGGTGAAAGTCGAGCGTAACAGGGTCACAGCCGCTTGTTAAAGGGTGAAAGTTGTTCATTCAAGGGTGAAAGTTCCGCGTTCAGGCACGTCAGGCGTCTTCTCAGCCGTTAATGGCACAGTTTATTAACACTTGAAGCCCGGACTGAAAACCGGTTAGTATGGATTGCAGGAGGCGGTGGCCGTCGCTCGGGCTCACCGCCTCCTGTCGCTCTGCCCCTCCCCGCGCCGCGAGACTCTCGCGAGCGTGCAAGTTCAAGCCGAAGCAATCGTGCCTCACGTGGCGGTGTTCCCCGACGCTCATGGAACTCAGACCTCGTATCCCGAAGTATTATCTGCGTCTCCTGATAGCCGGCGGCGCGGGCGTCGTGGCCTTCTCGGCCTCGCGGCTGCCGCTCGCCCGGCTCGACTGGCACTTCCTCCTGATGGCCGCCGTCACGCTCGGCATCGGCTCGCGCATCACCGTCAAAATCCCGCGCCTCAGCTCGCACATCTCCATCTCGGACACGTTCATCCTGCTCACCTTGCTGCTCTGCGGCGGCGAGGAGGCCGTGATTCTGTCCGCGCTCGACGGCTTCTGCTCGACGCTGCATCTTTCGCGGAAGAGGCAGACCTTTCTGCTCAACGCTTCGGTCACGGCGCTCTCGACCTTCGTCACGGTCTGGGTGCTGCGCCTGCTCTTCGGCCCGCTGACGACTCACATCCAGGACACCAACTCGGCCTCCTTCGTCATTGCGCTCTGCGTCATGGGGCTCGTGCAGTACGCCGTCAACTCCGGCCTCGTCGCCGTCGGCGTCGCGCTCAAGACCGGCTCCCCGATCTTGCAGACGTGGCGCAAGCACTACCTCTGGACTTCGATCACCTACTTCGCGGGGGCATCTGCCGCCGGCATCATCGCCAAACTGGTCGGCGTCGTCGGCTTCACGGCCTTCATCGCCGTCATGCCCATCGTCGCCATCGTCTACTTCACCTACCAGACCTATCTCAAGAACATAGAGTCGGCGGAGCGGCACGTCGCCCAGTTGCAGGAGAGCGAGGAGCGCTTCCGCAGCGCCTTCGACTACGCCGCAATCGGCATGGCGCTCGTCTCGCCCGAAGGGAAGTGGCTTCAGGTCAACCACTCGCTTTGCGAGATGGTCGGCTACTCGGAGCCTGAGCTGCTCGTGATGGACTGGGAGACGATCACGCACCCTGAGGACTCCGGGGCCGTCCGCGCGCAGATAGAGCAACTGCTCGGCGGCCACCTCCCGACATACCAGACCGAGAAGCGCTACATACACAAGAACGGCGGCGAGGTCTGGATCTTCCTGAGCATCTCGCTGACGCGCGACCCCTTGACGAAATCCACGCGCCTCATCTTCCAGACGCAGGACATCACAGACCGCAAGCGCGCCGAGCGCCAGCTCCTGCACGACGCCTTCCATGACACGCTGACGGGGTTGCCGAACCGCGCCCTCTTCGTTGACCGCCTCAAGCAGGCGCTGGCACGCACGCGCCGGCTCGGCCCGCACCAGTTCGCCGTCCTCTTTCTGGACTTAGACCGCTTCAAGGTCATCAACGACAGTTTGGGCCACATCGTCGGCGACCAGTTGCTCGTCGGCATCGCGCGCCGGCTGGAAGCGTGCCTGCGGCCGGGCGACACCGTGGCGCGGCTCGGCGGCGACGAATTCACTATTTTGTTGGAGGACGTGACCGATATTGACGAGGCAATCGCCGTGGCCGAGCGGGTAGAGAAGGAGATTTCGTCGCCGTTCAATCTGCGGGGGCACGAGGTCTTCACGACCGTCAGCGTCGGTATCGCCCCGAGCACCATCGGCTATGACAGCCCGGACGAAATCCTGCGCGACGCCGACACGGCGATGTACCGCGCCAAGTCGCTCGGCAAGGCCCGCCACGAGGTCTTCGACAAGACCATGCACGCACGCGCCGTCAGCCTCCTGCAACTGGAAAACGACCTGCGCCGCGCCGTCGAGCGCCAGGAGTTTCTACTCTTCTACCAGCCCATCGTCTCGCTTCAGACGGGCCAGGTCTGCGGCGTCGAGGCGCTCATCCGCTGGCAGCACCCGGAGCACGGCATAATCATGCCGTCGGCCTTCATCCCCGTGGCGGAGGAGACCGGCCTCATCCTGCAAATGGGCCAGTGGGGCTTGCGCGAGGCGTGCCGCCAGATGTGCGAGTGGCGCGAGCAGCTCCCGGGCATCGCCGGCCTTCAGGTGAGCGTCAACCTGTCGAGCAAACAGTTCTCGCAGCCAGACCTGATAGAGCAGATCACGCGCGCCCTGCACGACACCGGCCTGGAACCCGCGGGCCTGAGATTAGAGATTACTGAAAGCGTCGTCATGGAGAGCATCGAGAGCGCGACCGACATGCTCCGCCAGTTGCGCGACCTCGGCGTCGAGGCGAGCATTGACGACTTCGGCACGGGCTACTCTTCGTTGAGCTACCTGCACCGCTTCCCGACCTCGACCCTGAAGATTGACCGCTCCTTCGTCAGCGGGATGAGCAGCCAGAGCGAGAACCTTGAGATCATCCGCTCGATTCTCATGCTCGCGCGCAACCTCGGGATGACGGTCGTCGCCGAAGGCGTCGAGACCGAAGAGCAGGTCGCGCAGCTCCGCGAGCTGGGCTGCCAGCACGCGCAGGGCTACCACTTCTCCCGGCCCGTCCGCGCCGAAGACGCCGCCGAGTTTCTGTCCAAGACCTACGCCTACGCGCCGGCCACTCCCCCCGAAAACATTCTGGACGCCAACCGGAACACGATGGTGGCCTGAGGCGAGCGCCCGCGCTTTCGTTCAGCCCCAAGAGACCGCGCTTTCGTTCAGCCCCAAGAGACCGCGCGTTCGTTCAGCCCCGTAGGGGCGGCCGACAATAGCCCAGCACTTCAGTGCTGGGAATTGAGCCAAAAATATTCAAGTCCCGTAGGGACGATTGAAGGTTCAGCCGTCCCTACGGGACTCAATTTATTTTCCGAACTTTACCCAGCACTGAAGTGCTGGGCTATTTTCACTAGCCCCTACGGGGCTGACTACAAGCCGGTGAGTTGGTTGATGCGCTCGCGTAGCGCCCTGACGTAACCCATCCTCGTCGTCTCGTCGTAGTCGGCCGCGCGGAAGGCGTCGTGTAATTGTTCGTCGGTGAGCTTCGATAAAAGTGTGCCAATCCAGCGCGCGTGCTCGACGGGGATGCCGCGCATGGCCTTCTCCTTCTTGACCTCGCCGCGGTAGTAGAAGGGCTGGAAGACAGTCAGGTGGCCGAGGCCGCGTGGCCGCGTGTCGTAGTCGAACTCGACCACGCCGTCATCCACGCCGCGGACGAACTTGGTCGAGAGGAAGTCGTCCAGGTTGTTCTTCGTGCGCTTGCCGCCGAAACCGCCCGCGCGCCCGAGAGTCGCCCCGAGGTCCGTGACGACGTAGCGCTTCTCGCGCACGCCGCCCGGGCCTTCGACGTAGAAGACGCGGTTGTTGGCCTTGCGCGCGTCGAAGTTGTTCAAAAGTATCATCAGGATTTTGAGCCCGGAGAGTTCGCGCGTGCCGTCGAAAGTGTTCTCCATCCAGCCCCACTCCGGGCCGCGCTCGACCTCTTTGCGCCGCGGCTCGAAGCGCGCGCCGCGGACGATGCCCTCAGCCGAGACGTACTCCCTCCCGCGCGACAGGCGTTTCATGCCCTCGACGCGCACCTCCGGGAAGTAGTAAGCCTCCTCTGCGAAGTAGCCAACGGCCCAGACGATGCGCGTCGAGACGGTCTCGGCCTTCGCCTCTGGGCCGACCTTCACGCGCCACTCGACGCCGCGCGCGTCCCTCACCTCGAACTTCGGCGACTCGCCGCTCTTGTCCTCCTTGACGAAGGTGAACGGCGCGGCGGGCACGAGCTCGGCAGACCCCGGCCCGTACCTGAGGTCGCGCGCCGCGACTTCGCCCGGGTCTCGCCAGATGATTGGGAACGCGGGGCGCTCGGCCCGCTGGGCCAAAACGTAAGGCCCGGCGAAGATGATTAACGCGAGCGCCGGCCAGATAGCCGGGATCAGTTTCCTAAAACTCATGCAGTCATCCTTTCGCCCTTCATTCGTCCCCGGGCGCGAGGCGCGCGAGTCCGGGCTCGGGCAGCCTGGTCAGCTCGTTTATCCTGCGGCGGACTGAGTCGGCCATCATGCGGACCTCCGAGGGGCTGTAGTTGGCCGCGCGGAAGGCGTCCGCGATTTGCCTGTCGCTCAGGCGCGAGAGAAGATTCCCGATCCACTTCGCGTCCTCGACCGAGATGTTCTTGAAGAGGCCGCGATTCTTCCCGCCGTAGCGGAAGGCGACCCGGTCGCCTTTGACCTTATCAATGAAACCGGCCCTGGCGTAGTCCTTCGGCTTGTTGCGGCTCCGCGTGATTCGCCAGAAGAAGGGCAGCCGCCCCGTCTTCCCGAAGGTCGCGCCGAGGTCGCTGATGGCGTACAGCGATTCGGCGACGCCGCGGTTTGTGCCGGCCGGCACGTATAGGATGACGTTATTCGAGTCCTTGATGTCCCAGTTGTTGATGAGCCCCATCATGACGACCAGGCCCTGCAACTCGCGGCGGCCGACGAAGGGGTTCCTTTTCCACTTCCAATCGCCCGCGCGCTCCACGTTTTCGGGCCGCGCCTCGAACCGGACGTTGCTGAAGCCGTCGCCCTCGCATCTCCCGACTTTCTTCCGCGGCTTGGGCGCTCCCTTGATGTGGACGCAGGGGACAAGGTAATTGACCTCCGTCTGGTAGCCCACGGCCCACAGCAGTCGCACGGCCGCAGTCTCGCTCTGCGCCTCCTTCCCGAGTTTCGCCACCCACTCGCGCCCCGCCGCGTCGCGCACGCGGAACTTGGGCGAGTAGCCGCCCTTCTCAGCCTTCAGGAACGTAACGGCCCGCGTGTCCGGCCTCATCGCTTCGCCCCCCGGCCCCAGGAACAGGTCGCGCGAAGGTAAATCGTCCGGCGCTCTCCACAGCACCGGCCTGCCCGCCGGCACGGGCTTCTTCTTCCGCTTGTCCTTACTCGCCAGCGCGGACGGCGCAAAATTCAGAAGCAGCACCAGCACGGCCACGAGCGCCGCATAAACTCTCACCCGTTTACTCATAGTCTCCTCCCCTGGGGGTTCAGGATGAATTGTCTGTTGGGAGAGTTTGGGGGGAACACCAGAGTACACCCTAAACACTAATCGAATCCAGCCGGGCGGAAGGCGGTTGGCGAGCTTGCAGAACCGGCGGGGCCGGATACAATGAGTGTGACTTTGCAGCGGGAGGCTTGAACGTGATGAGGGAGTACCCGCGCGGGCGTTTCGCCGGAGACAGCCTGCGGAGTCGGGCCGCGGGCGGGCTGGTCTGCACGGAGACCACCTACCGCGCCGGCCTCAAGCTCGCCAGACACACGCACGAGCGCGCCTGTTTCGTGCTCGTGCTGCAAGGATTTTTTTCGGAGAGCTACGAGCGGCGGACGAGGACGGGCGCGCCTTCCATGCTCATCTTCCGCCCGCAGGGCGAGCCCCACGCCGACAGCTTCGACCGCGGCGCGGCCCGCTGCCTGAACATAGAGCTTGCGGACGAGTGGCTGGAACGCGCGCGCCTGCACGCGGCGGTCGTCCTCAGGGAGTCCGGCGATTATCAGGGCACGAACCTGCGCGTCCTGGCGTCGAGGCTGTTCAGGGAGTTTCGCGAGACGGACGCGGCTTCGGGGCTGGCCGTCGAGGGGCTCATGCTTGAGATCATCTCCGCGGCCGAGCGCGGCGCGCGGGGCAATGCTTCGGGCGGCGTGCCCGTCTGGCTCGCCAGGGCCAGGGAGTTCATCCACGCGCATTACAGGGACGGGCTGACGATTGCGTTCATCGCGGACGCGGTCGGCGTGCATCCCGTTCACCTCGCGCGCGAGTTCCGCAAGCACTTCCACGACTCGCCCGCGGACTACGTCACGCGGCTGCGCATCGCGGCCGCCTGCCGCGAGCTGGCGAGGCCCGACGCCTCACTCGCGCACGTCGCCGCCGCCACAGGCTTTTACGACCAGAGCCACTTCTCCAAAACCTTCAAGCGCCTGACGGGCACGACACCCGCCAAATATCGCAGCGCCCTCCTCCGCGCGCGTTGACCCTTTACCAAAAGTTTCAATCCTCCAAGACTCCCCCACACGCCCGCTGCTAATCCGCGGGCTGCTCGTCCGCCAGCTCGGGCTGCCGCAGTACCGCGACATCATCTCCGGCGTGGACTACTTGATCGAGCGGGGACTGGTTGACAGGGAACGCGTCGGCGCGATGGGCTACAGTCACGGCGGCTACGTCGCGGCCTTCATCGCAGCCTACAGCGACCGCTTCAAGGCCGTCTCGATGGGCGGGGGCGTCTCCGACTGGAGACTCTTTTACGCCGGCAGCGACGCCGGACCCGGGATGCTCGGCATCCTGCGCGCGACCCCCTGGGACGACCCCGATTACTACAGGGAGGTCGCGCCGGTCGCTCACGTCAAGCGGGCGCGGACGCCGACCCTGATTCAGCACGGCGACCTGGACAGGCGCGCGCCGATTGCGAGCGCCTACGAGATGTACAGGGCTTTGAAAGACCAGGGCGTTACCGTCAGGATGATCGTCTACAGGGGCGCGGGCCACTCCGGCGGCAGCTGGACGCTCAAACAGTACAGCGCCTTCAAGCAACACAACTACGACTGGTTCGGCCAGTGGATTTGGGGCGACACGCCTTCACAGTGAGTGTCTGCCGAAACGAGAAAATGCGGCGGATAATTAAGACTAATTTGATTTCGGGTCAACTATAATTATGCACATACAAAAGAGAGGCCACCCTTTATGGATGGCCTCTCCGGTTAATACTAAATATGAGCCGGACAGGGATCGAACCTGTGACCCGCTGATTAAGAGTCAGCTGCTCTACCAACTGAGCTACCGGCCCGTGAAGCGCAGAGAATTATACGTGGCTAAAATGAAGTGTCAAGCGCCCGGGTATTTAATAATTGGCGGGGAGGTGGTCATGGCGCAATCACGGTATAGCTGACCGAGCCGCCCTGCGTTAAGACCTCGCTCTTCGAAGTGCTGCCGTCCTCAAACGTGAGCCCTTGCGATAACGAGACGGATAGTGTCCCCCGGTCATCGGGCGCCACGGTACAAGTCACTGTCAGTGTGTGTGGCCCCGGCAACACAACGTCTACGTTGAGGGTGTTTGATTCCCCCACGGCCGTCTCGCCTAAGTATTCCCCGTCCAACACCACCTGGAATGCGTCGTCGGCCGCGAGGCCGTCGTCGCCCACCGTGATGGCGGATTGGACGGGCGGCAGTGTGGGCAAGGTCTCCTGTATCTGGCTCACATTGTCTTCCACCTGCGAGGCAGGGGAGGACGGGTCGCTGAAGTTAAAATGATTGACGGCCGAGAATATTTTATCGTTTAGCGTGGTGATCAGCTCACTTTCTAAGGTCGGCGCGCTGATTGGCTTGATGACCTTGTCAAGGATTTTGGCCCCGTCGTAAGCGGCCTGCGCCAGGAACTCTCCCTCCCGCCGGAAGGTCTCGGCCGTCATCGTCCCGTTATTCATCTGGAGCGACATCGAACGGAGAATGACCGAGTGGGCGAGCGGCACCCAGGTCGTCGCGTTCCACACTAAAGTCCCCACGACCACGCCCGCGATGACCGGCGCGGAGACTTCGGTCGCTATCGCCACCGCCGCGAAGACGCCGAGTTTGACGACCATGTTTGTCACGCTGCGAAGTCTGCCGCCGGCTTCGAGCGCCCCGTCTGCGGTGTCGTAAATTGAACTGGCAAGCTCTTTCCTCACCTCGTCCGCTAAGTCCTCCGAAGCCGCGGCCGCAGGGGCCAAAGACATGGGGGAGGAGCAACTCGGACAGCCTTTGAGGATAAAGGCGACGTAGATGCGGTCCATCAAAGCCAGGCCGTCTCTGCTCAGAGAAACCTGCCGGCCGCCGACCTCGCCCAAAGGCACGCTGAGAGCTGTTCCGTCAACCAGACGGCGGACAACCGCCTCCTGGTCGTGGAACTTCGCTTGCATCGCTTGCAAGTTAGCAATCAGCGGCGTCAGGTTGGCGGCACCGTTGGAAGCCTCCTGGATGCGCTGCCACTCGCGCGCGGCCGCGTAGAGCATCTTCTGCAATTCCACGAGCACCGTCAGGGTGACGACGCCCGGCGGCAGACTGACCTGCGGGAGGTCGGTTATCTGAAAACCGTAGACCGGCACGAAGTTCGTCACGGCCCCCGCGTTGTCCTGCACCACCGAAACGGAGACGATGCCGACTCCCGTCTGTAGCGTCGCCGTGTCCATGTAGACGGGGATCAGCACCTTCACCTGCGACGAGGTCACGGCGAAGGCGGGCATCTCCATCTTGTAGCCGCTTTGATCCCGGAAGATGACGGAGGTCTTCGCGCCGGGGTCGAAGCCGGAGCCCTGTATCAAGAGGGTCTGGCCCGGCCGCCCGGTTGACTGAGAGAGTGTGGGCGTGAGGTTGCGCGCCCCCGCCTGCGTCACGGTGAAAGTCTTGCCTGCTATCGTCAGCGTCCCGGTACGAGAGGCCGTGCCGGTGTTGGCCGCCACGGCGTATTCGACTTTGCCGTTGCCCGTCCCGCTCAGTCCAGAAGTGATAGTGACCCAGGCGGCGTTGCTCTTGGCCGTCCAGCCGCAGTCGCCAGAGGCCACGACGGCTATCTTGCCGGTCTCCCCGCCGGCTTCCACCAGGGTCTCGTCGGGTAAGATTGAAAGGCAATCGAGGGCCGCAAAATCTTGCCTCGGTAAGTTGGACCTGAGCAGCGCGAGGCTCTTCGACGCGGGCGTAAAGGAGTAGCCGAGCATCTTCGGCGTCAGCGTGTAGGCGATTCGCTCCGGCACTCCGGTGATAGTGTAGCTCCCGTTGTTGAGCGTGGTCACGGTCTTGACGACGCCGCCGGTCGCCGTGTTGGAGAGCGTCACGGTCACGCCGCCGAGGCCCGCCGTGCCGAAGGAGACTTTCCCGGAGACGGTGTAGAGTTTGGGCGTCGTCGTATAGTTCTGCTGAAGCTTGTCGCCCGTGATGCCGGGGTATGTGCGGTTGGTCGGCGTGAAGACATAGGTCGTGTACGAGGGCGTCACCGTGTAGGTCTGCCCGTAGGTGAGATTCGTCAGCTTGTAATTCCCGTTTGAGTCGGTCCAGACGGCGCGGGGCGTGAACCCTGCTATCGAGCTGCTGGTCAGCGTCATCTTCACGCCGGAGAAGGCCGCCGTGCCGACCGTCACCTTCCCGCTGACGACGTAGGGCCGCAGGGCGGCCGTGAAATTCTGGGCGGTCTGGTTCGCGGACAAGGTGGGATAACTCTTACTCGCGGGCGTGAAGCCGTAGGTGAGGTGCGTCGGCGTGAGCACGTAGCTGCGCCCGGCCGGGACGCCGGTGAACGAATACTTGCCCGAAACGGTCGTGGCGACGCGCGGGGTGAACCCGGGAGTCGTGCTCGTCAGCGTCATCTTCACGCCGCTCAGAAGAGTCGCGCCGTAGGAAACCTGGCCGCTGATGCTGTAGCTCTTGAGTGCGGCCGAGAAGCTCTGGCCCGTCATGTTGGCGACCAGCGACGGGATGCTGCGGCCGGCGGGCGTGAAAGTGTAGATGCTGCTCGGGGCCGGGGCGACCGTGTAGGCGTAACCGGCCGGAACCTTGGTGAAGGTGTAAAGCCCGGTCGTGGCGGCGGTCTTCACCGTGCGCGGGGTGAAGCCGGGGGCCGTGCTGGTCAACGTGACGTTAAGCCCCGCGAGGCCGGCGGTGCCCCACATCAGCTTGCCGCCGACGGTGTAGGTTTTCCGCGTCCCGGTCGCGAAGTTCTGGCCGACTTGATTCGAGGCTAGATTGGTGTAAGTGCGTGACGGCGTGAGGAAATTGTAGACCGGGTGAGACGGCGTCACCGTGTAAGTGGCGTTCGTCAGGACGTTAGAAAAGATATAGGTCCCGTCCGCAATCGTGGTCGTCACGCGGTCGGCTGCGCCCGGCGAACTGAGCGTCAGCTTAACCCCGCTCATCCCGGCCCCGCCCGATGTCGCTTTCCCTTTAATCGAGACCGGGATGACGGCGATGAAGGAGGCAGTCTGCACGTCCGCGCAGTCGTTGCAACTGAGTGTGATGGGGCCGGGCACCGCCCCGGCCGGCACCGTCGCGGTGATCTGCGAAGTACCGTTGATAGTGAAAACGGCTGGGACGGCGTTGGCGAACTTCACGGCTGTAACGCCGGCCAGGCGGCTGCCATATATCGTCACCGAGTCGCCCGCCCGCCCGCCCGTCGGGCTGATTCCATTAATGATCGGGCAGGATCTTTCAAACACTTCCACCGTCGCCAGGCGGCCGTAGGGCGGAGCCTGCCCCCCTACGGCGTAGAGTTTGTCCTTGAGCGTGGTCGCGGCCAGGTACGCCCGCGCCGTCGGCATGAACGGCCCGCGCGACCACGCGTTCGTTTCCGGGTCGTAAACATCCACGATGCTCAGGAAACCGCCACTGTACCCGCCTAAGGCATAGAGTTTGTTTTTGAGCACGGCCGCGGCTAAGTATGGGCGCGCCATCGAAAGCCCAGGCGCGGCCGACCACGCGTTCGTCGTCGGGTCGTAAACTTCGACCGAGCTCAATGCGTTGAGATTAGTGTCAATCCCGCTGATCGCGTAGATTTTGTCGTTGAGCACAGCCGCGGCCAGGTACGCCCGAGTCGCCGACATGCTCGGCGCGGCCGACCAGGAGTTCGTCGTCGGGTCGTAAACTTCGACAGTGCTCAGGTAGCCTGGATAGCTCGCGCCTCCGATGGCGTAAAGTTTATTGTTGAGCACGACCGCGGCCAGGTTCGCACGCGGCGTCGGCATTCCCGGCGCGGCCGACCAAGAGCTCGTCGCAGGGTCGTAGACCTCCACCGTGTTTAATAGGCCGCCATTCATACCTTGACCGCCTAAGGCGTAGATTTTGTCGTTGAGCACGGCCACGGCCAGGCCGTAGCGCGGCGTCGTCATGCTCGGCCCGGCTGACCAGGAGTTCGTCGCCGGGTCGTAGACTTCCACAATGTTATATGAGGTGGCTAGACCGCCTATGGCGTAGAGTTTGTCATTGACCGCGGCCGTGCCCAGGTACGGCCGCGCCGTCGGCATGCCCGGCGCATAGCTCCAGACGTAGTTGGGTTCGGCCGCCGCCTCTAGCGCAGGACGGAGCAGGGCCGAGGAGAAGAGCAGCACAATAATGAAGGCGAGAAGTTTGACCGTCCGCATGATTTGGCTTCTTTCTGTCGGCGGCGAGAACTCAAATCAGAGTCAATTTGAGTACCTGCTTCCGGCCTGCGAAAGCTAGGGTAAATGAGGTCTTCGCTCGTCATCACTCAGAGGCAAAGTGATGTGCCTAGATAACGGCAATTAGTTAAAAAATTGAGGCTGGCCCGGAGGGGCCGCTGGGGTTGTTGGTTCCTGTATTAGCCCGTAAACCCGCAATGACGCTGCGTAACATATAACACAAAGCCGGCCCGGTCAAGATTCCAGACCAATTTCAGAGAGACCCTCGTCGGCCCCCTTCGCGTGTTCGGCTATTTGGGGTGGCGTCGCGGCTACATCCCGGCCGCTTGCAGGAGCGCCGTGCGCATGGCTTCGGCGGAGGGCCAGCGTTGGCTGACGTCCTTGGTGAGCGCGCGTTCGATGACTTGGGCGACCGGGTCCGGGATTTCGGGGACGCGGTGGCGCACGGGGATGATGGGCTTCTCGAAGATTGATTTGACGGTCTCGGCGACGTTGGCACGCGGCGAGATGTCGAGGGCGATTGCGCCCGTCAGCAGGCTGTAGGCCGTCATGCCCATCGCGTAGATGTCGGACGAGGGGCGGACGTTGCGGAAGTCCCTGATCTGTTCGGGCGGCATGTAGGCGAAGGTGCCGGCCACGTCGCCCGCCATCGTGACGCCGCTCATGCCAGTCTGCGTGAAGCTCTTGGCGAGGCCGAAGTCCGTCAGCTTGCTCGTGTAATTGGGCCAGACGCCGCTCACTAAAATATTCTGGTCTTTGATATCGCGGTGGATGTAGCCCCTGCTGTGCGCGTACTGCAAGGCGTCGAGAGCCTGCGAGATGATGTTGACGGCCTCGGGGTAGGGGAGCCGGCCGCCGCGCGCGTCCGCGAGCCGCGCCGCGTCCGCGCCCTCCACGAATTCCGTGATGAGGTAGACGACGCCCTTGTTCGTGCCGCGGTCTATGAAGCGGACGATGTGCGGGTGCTGCAAGGAGGCCGCCACGTCAATCTCGCGCATGAAGCGGCGCAGGGCCTGGTCCGAGACGGCGACTTCCGGCAGCAGCGTCTTGATGGCGACGGCTTCGCCCGTCTGCTGGTTGCGCGCGAGCATGACGCAGCCCATGCCGCCGCGGCCGAGAATCTTAATCATCTCGTAGCCGGGGACGGGCTGCGGCTGGCGGCGCAACTCGTTGCGGCAATCCTCGCAGAGGAAAGACATATGCTCGTCGGGCGAGGCGGCCTCGGCCTGATCGCGCGCGCCGCAGTTGAGGCACTCGACGATGACGATAGCCGGCTGCGTGGGCGGCAGGTTAGGGTCTAAGGGGAACTCGTCGGCGCTGACCTCGACGCCGAGGACGGTCTGCCCGCCCTGAACGCGGTCGCCGTTGCGCAGGTAAGCCTCCTGCACTTTCTGGCCGTTGACGTAAGTGCCGTTGAGCGAGCCGAGGTCGCGCAGGAAGCAGCGCGGCGGCGCGATCTCAAGAATGCAGTGGTTGCGCGAGAAGTAGCGGTCGTCGGGCAGGCAAAGGTGCGCCGCCTCGCTCCGCCCGATGAGAAAGGTGTCGTGCTGGTTGAAGACGAAGCTGCGGCCGACGTGCGGGCCTGACAGCACTCTGAGGGTGACTTGCATACAGGAGTCAGAATACAGAAGTCAGGAGTCAGAAGGGAAGGCTCAAATCCGTTTTTCTTTTCTTCTGACTCCTGACTTCTGACTTCTCATTCCCTGCTTATCTCCATGTCGTCGAAAGCGACCTCGTTGGTCTCGCTCGTGTACAGGCCGACGTAGCCGTCCGTCATGTTCGCCGTGTCCGTGACGCTCTTGAGGAACTGGCCGTTGACGTAAAAGCTCAGTTGCGAGCCGCTCGTGCGGACCTCTAGCTGGTTGGGGTTCGCGCCCGAGCGGATGACGGACGAGCTTTCCCAGTCCACTATGTCCGTCGGCACGCCGTCGGCGAAGCGGACGACGGAGAACTTGGGATCGTCGCCCGAGTAGACAAGAAAGCCGTAGCCTTCGAGGTTCCTCTTGGCGCTCAGCTTCCCGTGGACGATGAGCCCGTAGCCGTGCGCCGGCGGGTTGCCGTCAACGCTGCGCGCCGTGACCTTAACGGTCGCGTCCTTTGACGAATAATTTAGCAGACTGTTCCCGCTCTTGTTGAGGGGGAACATGTATAGGTAGAGGTTCGGGCGGCCTTTCATGTGGTACTGGCCGTCCTGGTAGAAGTTGCCGAAGCCCTGCTCGCCCGTGGGCCAATTCTCCGCGGAGAAGTCGTCCTTCAGCACGGACGAAGGGGCGTTCGTTCCGCCGCCGGGGGAAGCGTTCCGGTTCTGGTTTGAGCTATCCGAAGAGTTGCGGCCGATGATCATTAGCAGCACGACAATGCCGATGGCGAGCACGGCCACGCCGACGACGGCGAAGACGAGCCAACTCTTCGAGCCGCCCGGCGCGGCCGCCTGCGGCGTGTGCGCGACATGGCCCCAGGACGGAGTGGGTGCTGGCGGCGTTGGCGTCTGCTGGTAAAAGACCTCGGGCGGGGGATTCGTGTCGCGGGCCTGGCCCAGTGCGAGCGTGGCGTTGGGGTCGAAGGATGGGGCCGCGCTCGCCTGGACGAGCTGCGCGCCGTCCTCAAGGCAGAAGAGTTGAGCGTCGTCCGGGTAGGTGCGGTTGCAGACAAGACATCGTTTCATATCAAGCGTGGCGGCGCGCGCTCTCTCAAGTCCTGATGACGATGCCGCAGCGTCCGCAGAACTTCGTCCCGGGGGGGTAAGAGGTGTGGCAGTTGTGGCAGACGACCGGGCGCGCAGGGGGCGTGAACAGCGGCGCTGCGCCGGAGGCGGCCGCCTGGATGGGAATCCCGCAGCGCCCGCAGAATTTTGTGCCAGGGGGATAATTCGTCCCGCAGCGCCCGCACCTCACGCCGGTCGCGCCGTGGCCCACGACCGAGGCGCCGCCGCCGATGCTGCCGGGGGAGTGCGGCTGTTGAGAGCCCGGCTGGCTGCCGGGCGCGTCGTTGACGGGGAGGAAGACGCGGCCCCCGCAGCGGCCGCAGAATTTCACGCCGGCGGCGAAGCGCGACCCGCACTGGGCGCACATGACGACTCCCGGGAGACTCTGGCCGGGGCCGCTGCCGCCGCCTATGCTCCCGCCGCGCGAGGGCGTGAGCCCGCTGCCCGGCCCGCCGGAGACGTGCGGGCGGAGCACCGCTTGAATGATTTGCTCGGAGGAGTCCGGGCGAATCTCTATGACGCGCTCGTCGTCCTGCTCGCCCGAGCGCGAGACGCGCAGGACGTGGCGGCCCGGCGCGATGGACTTCAGGATGATGCGGCCCGAGCGGCCGACGCTCCCGTGACGCTCGTCGTCAACGTAGACTTCCGCGCCGACGGGGGCCATGACGACGACGCGCGAGTCGCCCTCTCCGCTCTCTTCCTCGTCCTCGTCGCCGGCCGCAGCCTCTAACTCCTCAATCCACTCGGCGACCGACGCGGGCCGCCTCGCGGCGTCCTTCTCCAGCGCGTGCATCACGGCGCGCTCCACGTCCTTCGGGATGTCCGAGCGCAGCCCCGAAAGCGGCGGCGGGTCGTTCATGATCTTCTGCGTGACGAGCTGCATCAGCTCGCCGGAGAAGGGAGGACGGCCGCCGAGCATGTGGTAGGCAATGACGCCCAGTGCGTACACGTCCGCGCGCGCGTCGAGCTTCGTCTCCATCTGCATCTGCTCGGGGGCCATGTACTCGGGCGTGCCGATGATGCCGCGCGAGGCTGGGCCGCTGCCGGAGACGCCGCTCGTGTCCGCGACGGCCTGGCTGACGATCTTCGCCAGGCCGAAGTCGCCGACCTTGACGATGCCGTCGCCCATATTCTTAGTGGTCGTCGCCTTCTTCTTCGGCTGCATGATGAAGATGTTGGCGGGCTTCAAGTCCCTGTGCAGGATGCCCTCGTCGTGCGCGGCCTCGACGCCCGCGGCCACCTGGCGGAGCAGGTCGAGCGTGCGGTGGACGCTCAAAGTACCCTCGCGGCGCAGGAGGTGGTGCAGCGTCTCGCCCTGGACGTACTCCATGACGAGATAGAAGACGCCCTCGGGGCTCTTGCCGAAGTCGGTCACGTCCACGACGTTGGTGTGGCGGATGGAGGCGGCGGTTCTGGCCTCGCGCTCGAAGCGGGCGATGGCCTCGCCCTCCTGCATCTCTTCGTCGTTGAGGATGTCTGGGCGGACGGTCTTGACGGCGACGCGGCGGGTGACGAGGTTCTGGTCGCGCGCGAGATAAACCTGGCCCATCGCGCCGCGGCCGAGCCGCTTTTCCAGAAGGTAGCGCCCGGCCATCAGCGGCCCGCCCGGCAGCGTCAACTTGGTGTTCGTGCCCTCCTCAGGGCAGACGAGCACCTCGTCTTCGTAGCAGCGTTCGCACCGAGGGCATTCGCGCATAAGTTGGGGGCTCCGGCTCCTTCCGAAAAACAAACGAATCGCACGGGTGCGGCCGCCGGAAACCTAAAAAGAGACGAGGGGCGCACTTCCGAGTGCAGGGCTAGAACGCGCGGCGCGAACCGAATTGCACAAAAAACAGGGGAGCGCTGCACAGGAGCCGTCGGTGGCCGCGGGTTCGAGAAAAGAATAAGGCGTCGCGGGAGTCTGCGTCAATTAGACAGCGACTCCGGCGCGACGCCCGATGAGTTCTCCTGGCCCGGAATTAGCCGGCCGCCAGCGCCTTCTTCTGCTCGCGCTTGGCCTCCTCCATGCGCGTGCCGATCTGCTCTATCTGCTCTTGGCTCAAGACCTCCCGCGCGCCGTCGAACAGCTCGCCTTCCTCCTCCTCGACGTGGTGCTCGACGTTCTCCTTGAGGACCGTCAGCTTCGCGCCCCACGTCTCGTCGTCCTTCGGCAAAGCCTCAAGCTCGGCCAGAAGCTGCTTGACGACGTTGTGCTCCTCGTAAGCCTCCAGGGTCAAGTCCTCCGTCTCCTTGGCCTCCTTGAGGAGGGGGTAAAAAATCTCTTCCTCGATCCGCGTGTGCACGTCCAGCTCCTGCTTGAGCTGCGTGAACAACTCCTCGCGGGTCTTGACGCCGCGCTCGGTCGTCGCGTCCAGTTTCTCGAAGATGCCTGACACCTTCTCGTGGTCTTTCTTCAACAGTTCAAATACGTCCATGAAGCGTTCTCCCTCCGCTCGAATTTGTTCGTCTGATGTAAAGCGATGCACGCTATTAATACGCGCACCAGGGTCTACAAGACCAATCGGCAAGTTCAGTGCCATTAGGTAGTAGTCAGTGGTCAGTGGTCAGTGGTCAGTTAAGAGAAAAACGCCTTTGTTCTTAACTGACCACTGACTACTGACCACTGACCACTGTTCCTTGAAGGTCTACGCAGCACTCTGAGCAGCGCGTGGCCTTGAGCGGGATGGTCGAGAGGCAGCGCGGGCAATCTTTGGTCGTGACCTCTTCCTCGCGCTTGCTCTTCATTCGGTTGTACGCCCTGACGATGAGGAAGACGACGAAGGCGACGATGAGGAAGGTGATGAGGTCGTTGATGAGCTGGCCGTAGGCGATGACGGGGCGGCCCGCCGCTTTGGCCTCGGCCAGCGAGGCCGGCTTCGGCAGCTTCCCGTCGAGCGAGATGAGGAGGCTGGTGAAATCAATGTTGCCGAGGAGCTGCCCGATGGGCGGCATGATGACGCCATCAACCAGGGTGGTCACGATCTTGCCGAAGGCCGCGGCGAGGATGACCGCGACCGCAAGCTCCATCACGTTCCCGCGCTTGATGAACTCCCTGAACTCTTTGAGCATTGTCATCTCTCCTTTGCAGAAAATCTCAACAGCTTGACTGTTAAGGTTGCTCGGTCGCCTCCTTGGCGGCTTTTCGTTCGTCGAGGAGCGCGCGCGCGGCGTCGCTCGTGATTTTAATGCTGGGGCTCTCGCCGACGGGGATGACGGCGACGGTGAAGTCCGCGCAGTCGAGCAGGCGGTTGCGGAACCTGCTCCGCCAGAGATTTGGGAGCTTGAGGGCCGGCGTGATGCCCGCGACGAACTCGTCAATCGTCTGCCACTTGAACGTCTTGTCGTAGCCTACCCACACGGCCGTCACGCGGTCGTCCATAAACTCCAGCGAGACCGTCCGCACGCCCTCGAAAGATTTTTTATCTATCCCCTGCTCGTAGTCCGGGAAGATGTTGAGCGACGCGAAGCCGAACTCGTCCGCGTGCGGGAACTGCGCCTTCGGCAGCCGCGCCCTGACCTCCTCCATCGTCATCCCGACGCGGAAGCCGCGCAGCTCGGGCGACGTGGTCAACTCCGCCAGCTTCAGCGTGCACTTGTCACCTTGCGCGGCGGCCGCGCCCGTGAAAATCATCACCATCAGGAGAACGTGCGAGAGTTTTTTGAGCGTCATGCTTACACCAGCAAACGGGCCGCGAAAGAATTGAGAGGAGACCGTCGGACGCCGCCAGAGTAAAGCAAGAGCGCGCGGCAGTAAAGAAGTTTTCCGCCGCAGCCACCGGGCGCGACTGCTTCTCCGATTGTTACGACTCTGTTGTGAAATAGCGATATTTCTCAACATCCCACGCCGCCTCCTCAACCGGGCAGCCGGCAAGGTTCCTTCCATCGGCTCTGAAATCCCAGTCAAACGATAAATTTGGGCCATTGAGGGCGACAACAGCCCGCCGGGTCTCAAGTTTACGGCCACCCTTGAGTTAAGGATCCCTCAAGTTTTCCTCAACCCCCTTGACTAATCTGGCGAACGTTGACGACCGACGGGATTGAACCTCGCAGGTTTTGACTGGGGCCGTGCCCGTGGCCGCCCGACCAACACCGAAATTTAAAGGAGAATGATCATGAGAACCGCTGAAGGGTTTGCCGGTAAATTCAACCGAGCGACACACGTTTTGCTTGCCGCCCTGGCACTCGCTCTCTTGACGGCGCTTGCGCCCGCTCCGGCGCTCGCACAGGCGCTGGTGGCCGACAACCAGGTTGCGCGGCCCGACATAGACAAGCGCGTCGGCTCAATCGCGCCGACCGCCGCCCAGTTGTCGGCGGCCGCGAGCCTGGGTGCGACGACCCGCTGGAACCGCTTCGGCACAGTCCACTCCATGATCAAATACGACGGCTACCTGGCGAGCGGGCTGCAAGGCGACGCGGTCCAGGTCGCGCGGGCCTTCGTCAGCCAGCACCGCGAGCTCTTCCGCCTCTCCGACGCGGGCCTCGCCAATCTGGAACTGCTCAACGACCAGAAGATGGCGGGCTACGCGGGCCACTCGGTTCTCTTCCGCCAGAAGTTCGGCGACCTGCCGGCGGCCGAGGACGGCCTCATCGCCGTCGGCGTCGTCGGCGACAAAGTCTTTTACGTCTCGTCCTCGTGCGCTGGCGACCGCGTTGCGCCCGCAGGCGCGAGCATCACGCCGTATCAGGCTTGGGTCAGGGCCGTCGGCAACCTGGGCCGCGTGGGCGACATAGGCGGTTTGACGCAGACCAGGACGCAGGGCGACTGGACGGTCTTCAACGTGACCGGCTTCTCCTACCCGCAACGCGCGCGCCTTCGCGCGCTCCCGACTCTTTACGGCGTGCGCCCCGTCTACGAGACGCTCTTCCTGAGCGTGCGCGGCGGCGAGCTTCTGGGCTACACGCACTTCGTTGACGCGCAGACGGGCAACATCCTCGTGCGCAAGAACCGCGTCCAGCAGTTGCAGGAGGGCGGCCAGCCGAGCGAGTCAACCGCGTACACGGGCGAGTACACTGTGGACCCGAACGCCTGCGGCACTACTGACTTTCAGGTCGGCGCGGGCCGCACGCAGCTCGTCGTCACCGCCTCGGCCGCGAACCCGGCCAACGACATCGTCATCCACCTCGACTACAACGGCGTCGAAGTCGCCGTCTCCGAGGACCTCGGCACGAGCCCCGAGGCGGTCACTTACAGCCCGGCCGACGGCGTCGCGGCAGGCAAGTACACTGTCCGCGTCTGCCCGTTCATCAGCGACGAGGTGCCGCAGACCGCGCCCTTCCTCTACGGCGGCACGTTCACGCAGAACAGCTCGTCGGTCGCGCTGCCCTACCCGCCGAAGTGGAAAGCCTTCTGGCCCAATCCTGACAACACCGGCACGGACACGCGCAAGCAGGTTTGCTGGGTCAGCAAGATTAGCGGCAGCCCCGTCCCCGGCTGCGAGGTCGAAGTCCAAAACCGCGCCTCGCGCGGCCCCTGGGACTACGACTTCCGCACCAACCAGCCTTCGATGACGACCAAGGGCAACAACGCCATCAGCGGCGAGAGCTGGGCCTTCCCGCTCTTCGGCAGCGAGCAGTACAGGCCCGTCAGCCCGACGCGCGAGTACAACTTCCCCTGGACGAACCAGTGGAACAACGAGAAAGCCTCGCAGACGGTCTTCGCCTCGCCGACGCGCAACGACATTGACGCCTCGACGGCCAACCTCTTCGTGATGCACAACCGGATGCACGACTTCGCCTACTGGCTCGGCTTCACCGAAGAGAACTACAACATGCAGGACTCCAACTTCGGCAACCGCTCGTCGGGCGGGACGGCGAGCGGCGTGTCGAGCGAGGGCGATCCCGAAATCGGCAACGCGCAGGCGGGCGGCGCGGACGGCGGCAACCCGGACTTCCTGGGCCGCAATAACGCCAACCAGTTCACGGCCAACGACGGCGTGCCCACCATCACCAACATGTACCTCTGGCAGCCGATCCCGAACTCCGGCTACCCGCCGATGGTTGACGGCGACTACGACATGTCGGTCATCGGCCACGAGTACACGCACGCCATCTCGAACCGCATGATCGGCGGCCCGGACGCGAGCATTGACGGACACCAGGGCGGCGCGATGGGCGAGAGCTGGTCCGACCAGGTGGCCGTGGAATACCTGAACGCCTACGGCCTCGTCCCCGTCATGGGCGAGAACCCGTTCTCCGTCGGCGCTTACGTCACCGGCAACAAGGTGACGGGCATCCGCAACTTCGCCATGAACAACAGCCCGCTCAACTACTCGAACGTCGGCTATGACACGACGGGGCCGCAGGTGCACGCCGACGGCGAAATCTGGAGCGCGACCGGCTACGACATCCGCAAGGCGCTCGTCGCCAAGTACAACTCGAAGTTCCCGGCCACCAACGCCGCGGTGCAGAAGGATTGCGCCGACGGCAAGCGCGCCGCAGACCAGTGCCCCGGCAACCGCCGCTGGATTCAGATTGTGTTCGACGCCTTCCTGCTGATGCCCTCGGCCCCGAGCATGCTCGACGCGCGCGACGCTTACCTCGCGGCCGACATGATGCGCTTCGGCGGTGCGAACCAGAAGGAACTGTGGGGCGCTTTCGCGCGCCGCGGCATGGGCCGAACGGCCTACAGCGACACGAGCGAAGACACGCAGCCCATCCCGAGCTTCGAGTCGCCGAAGGAGTCCAACGGCTCCGTGACCTTCAAGGCCGTCGCGCTCGAAGAGAACGGCGCGCCCGTCAAGGCCCGCATCATCGTGGGCCAATTCCAGGCCCGCTCGCGCCACATCGCGGACACGGACCCGGCGACGGGTGTTGACCCGAACAACCCGCGCTCGGTCATCAACTCCGACACGGCGAAGCTCGCGCCCGGCACTTACGACTTCATCGCGCAGGCCGAAGGCTACGGTCTGATGCGCTTCACGCGCAAGATTAACCCGGGCTCGCAGACGCTCGTCATCGCCATGCCGACCAACCACGCGTCGAAGGCCAAGGGCGCGGTGGCGAGCGGCGACGGCCTCAACGACGTTAACCGCCAGAACCTGATTGACGACACGGAGGACACCAACTGGGCCTCGCTCGGCACGATGGAGACGCCCAACACGGTCGAGGGCCGCCGCGTCGTCGTCAAGCTCGCAGGCAACGGCCCGCAGACCGTGAGCCGCGTCCTCGTGAGCGCCATCAATCACCCGTACTCGCCGGACGACGCGGGCGGCGACTTCAACCGCCAGCTCCGCCTCGCCTCGATGCGCTCGTTCAAAGTCCTCGTCTGCACGGCGACTGCGACCAACGATTGCAGCAACCCGGACAGCGGCTACAAGCAAATCTACGCGAGCCCGGCCGACGCCTTCCCGGGCGGCGTCTTCCGCCCGCTCGTCTCGCAGCTCAACTTCCGCGCCTTCGACGTGACGCCGACCAAGGCGACACACGTCCAGATGCGCGTCGTCACCAACCAGTGCACGGGCCAGCCCTTCTACCAGGGCGACCAGGACAACGACCCGACGCTCAACAGCGACTGCGTCAGCCAGGGCATCCCGCCGGGCATCCTCGCGACTGGGCCAGTTCTGAGCCCGCCCGCGCCGGACGTGCCGACCGAGTCCGAGTTGATTCCGCAGTCGAGGAACGTGCGCGCCGCCGAGTTCCAGGTCTTCACGAGCGAGGGCCGGGTGCTGACGGGCGGCGAGCGACTGAAAGACTTCATCCTCGACGGGGCGGTCAGCGGCTGCCAGACCTCGCGCACGGGCCGCGTCCTGCTCGAAGGGCCTGCGCCCGCGGGCGGCACGGTCGTCAAGATTACGGAGAGCCATCCGGGCGCGACCTTCCCTGCGAGCGTGACGGTCCCGGCCGGCGCGAGCAGCGCGACCTTCAGCTACACGGTCAAGGCGTCGAAGGGCGAGCCCGTGACTTCGTCTGTGACCGCGAGCGCGGGCTTCAGTAGCATCTCGCGCGACCTGACGGTCAACCCGCCGAAGGCCGTCTCGCTCAGCGTGAGCCCCAACCCGGTCAAGGGCGGGGCGAGCGCGACCGGCACGGTCATCCTCGAATGCGCCGCGCCCGCTGGCGGCATGAGCGTGACGCTCCTGAGCACTAACCCGGGCGCGGCCAACTCGACGGCGGCGAAGATTACGGTCCCTGCTGGAAGCGACCGCGGGACGTTCTCAATCACGACCAAGCCCGTGACGGCGACGAAGCGCGTGACCTTCAAGGCCACGGCCGGCGGGGCGACCACGACCGCGACGCTCGTGGTTGATAAATAAGCGCGGAACACTTAGCGGGCGCGAGACTAACGTCAGTCCCGCGCCCGCCGCGAAGAGACAGTCCTTGCCCGAGTCAAGAAAAAGGAGACGGTTATGAAGTTACGTGGAACGCGCAGACACGCCCTGTTGGCCGCGCTCATTGCCTTGCTGTTCGTGGGGGGCGCGATGCTGCGGCCCGAGCCGACCTCGTCGCAGCCCCTGGACGGCGGTATCTGGCAGGACGTTGCCGAGGGCACAATCGCCCTGACGGGCCAGCGCCTCATCGTGCCGGTGGCCTACCGCACGGTGCAGCTCAACAAGACAGCGCTCGCGCAACTCTTGGGCCAGGCTCCGCTCGAATTCACGGCCGCCGCGAAGGCGACGCAGACGATACTTTCTGTGCCAATGCCGGACGGCAAGACCAGCCGCTTCCGCATCGAGAACTCGCCCATTATGGAGCCGAAGCTCGCGGCGTACTACTCTGAGTGGAAGACTTTCCGCGGACAGGGGATTGACGACCCGACTGCGACTGCGCGCTTCGGCTTCACCAGCGCAGGCTTCCACGCCATCATCCTCTCGGCCGGCGACACCGTCTACATAGACCCCTACGCCAAGGGCGACACCGTCAACTACATCAGCTACTTCAAACAAAACCTGCGCGGCGACAAGCGGTTCGAGTGTCACCTCGGCGACCTGAGCAACAAGAACGGCACGGCCAACGCTTCGTCCGGCGGTGCAGACGCGACGCTCGCGGCCACAGGCGTCCAGCAGGCCGGAACGCTTCGCACCTACCGCCTGGCGCTCGCCGTCACGGGCGAGTACGTGGACCGCTTCGCCCCGCTCACGGACCTTGACACGGACGAGGTGCGGAAGGACAAGGCGTTCGCCGCGATGGTGGCGACGATGAACCGCGTCAACGGCGTCTACGAGCGCGAGCTGTCCGTGCGGATGGTCTTCGTCAACGGCGAGCGCGACCTGATTTTCACTAACCAGGTGGCCGACCCCTACTCGAACAACCCGCTCGGCATAGACATGCTGGTCGAGAACCAGGTCGCCTGCGACGCGCTCATAGGCGAGGAGAACTACGACATCGGCCACGTCATGAGCACGGGCTTCGGAGGCGTCGCGTTCCTCGAAGCCGTGTGCAGCAAGGGCGAGATCGGCGTGCCGGCCGACGGCAGCAACGCCGGGGGCTTCACCGGCCTCGACGACCCCGTGGGCGACGGCTTCGACATAGACTTCGTTGCGCACGAAATGGGCCACCAGTTCGGCGGCAACCACACCTTCAACGGCGCGGACGGAAGCTGCGGCGGCAACGAAGGGGCCTCGTCTGCATACGAGCCGGGCAGCGGCACGACCATCCAAGCCTACGCAGGCATCTGCGCCACGCAGGACTTGCAACCGCACAGCGACGATTACTTCCACGTCAAGAGCCTTGAGGAGATGGTCGCCTTCACGCACGGCGGCGCGAACGGCTGTTCCGTGCGGACGGCCGTGAACAACGCCGCGCCGACCGTGGACGCCGGGCCGGACTACAACATCCCTGCGAACACGCCCTTCGCACTGACGGCCAGGGGGTCAGACCCGAACGGCGACCCGCTGACCTACACCTGGGAAGAGTACGACCTCGGCCCGTCGGCGGCGGCGGGAGGAACGAACGACAACGACAACGACGGTCAGGCTCGACCCATCTTCCGCTCCTATAAAGGCACGACCAATCCCACGCGCACGTTCCCGAGCCTGAAGTACATCCTGAACAACGGCAACACGCCGCCCGTCAATTACGACTGCGGCCGCGGCGCTGCCGAGCCGTGCATCACGGGCGAGGACTTGCCCTCTATGACGCGGACGATGAAGTTTCAGGTGGTGGCGCGCGACAACCGCGCCGTCGGCGGCGGCGTCAGTGCGGACATGGCGCAGGTCAAAGTCACGAACACGGGCGCGGCCTTCGCCGTCACACAGCCCAACGCGTCGGCGAACTGGCCCGGTCGCTCCACGCAGACCGTGACCTGGAACGTGGCGAAGACGAACCTCGCGCCGATTAACACGGCCAGCGTCAAAATCTCTTTCTCGGCCGACGGCGGCAACACTTTCCCCTACGTCCTGGCCGAGAGTACGCCGAACGACGGGAGCGAGGCCGTCAGCGTTCCCAACGTGGACACGACCAAAGGCCGCGTCAAGGTCGAGGCCGTCGGCAACGTCTTCTTCGACATCTCGAACGCGGACCTGACGGTCACGCACACGGACCCCGCGCTTTCGAACCTGCTGCTCTCGAACACGACCGCGGCGACCACGATCAACTCGTGCCGCAGCTACACGGGCCGCGTCACGTTGGACGTGCCCGCGCCGTCCGGCGGCACTCTCGTGACCTTGCAGAACGGCAACGGCGCGGCCACACTCCCGGCGAGCGTGCTCGTGCCGGCGGGGCAGACGACCGCCGCTTTCAAGTTCAGCGGCAAGCCCGTGGCTTCGGCTGTGACCGGCAACGTCATCGCGACGGGGGGCGGGACGAGCGTCACCCGCGCGTTGACGGTCGGGCCGCCGCGGGCGAGTCTCGTCGTGCTGAGCCCCAACCCGGTCAAGGGCGGTCAGAGCGCCAGCGGCACAGTCTTCATCGAATGCGCCGCGCCTTCGGGCGGACTCCCGGTGACGCTGTCCAGCACCGTGCCGAGCGTGGCGACGCCCGCCGCGGCACGGATAGTCATCCCGGCCGGCGCGACGAGGGGGACGTTTACGACGACGACGAAGGTCGTGACGGCCACCAAGTATGCCTACATAGCGGCGACGGCCGGCGGGAAGAAAGTTCAGACCCGCCTCGTGATTGACCCGTGAGGCGTGAAGTGATGAGGGGATAACAAAAGGGTCCTGGTACTTAACCAGGACCCTTTCGACTTGTGGCGTGCCGTGAGGGCGTGAGGTGCCACGTCGTGAGAGCTTTGCTACCGCCTAAGGGCGAAAAGGAAGACGAGGGCGGCGGCGTATGCGTGGCGTCTGAGGGAAAACATTTGGGGCGCTCCTCCGAGGGGGTTTGGTTTAGAAAGTCTTGCCGTAATCTTATGTGAATTGCCGCGCAGTTATTTCATTTAGCTTGCGTCAAAGCGCCTGATACTCTACGACGCGCACCCTCAGGGCCTGCCCGCCGCTCGGGAGAGCGTCTACCCGCGTGACCCGCCCGTGGACCGCCACGCGCAACGCCGGCAGGCTGTGGTCGAGCGGGTCCGTGGGCCTGAGGACAATGAACAGCGAAGACCACAGTTCCAGCCGCCGCTCAAGTTTCAGGTACAGGTCGCCGTCGAGGTGTCCGTCCAGGAGGACGTGCGATTCAAACCTCTCGCCATTTTCGTCCAGACCCTGTATGGTTGCCGCGAAAAAGCAGGGGGGCGCGGGGGCTTTGGATAAGTCCGCCGCGGTGCGGTCGTCAGTCGTCGTCGTCGTGCTCATTGGAATCCTCTGGCCGTCGAAGGAAAGTGAAAACCTTGTGCGAGCCGGCCGATGGTATAGAAGCCCGCTGGGAAAGTCCTAAGAAAGAGATAAAAAGTTCTAAAAAAGTTCTAAAAAATTCCCGCCCCCTTCCGGCGAACAAGGAATGCCCAGCTACAGGTTCGGCGACTTCCTCTTAGACACGGATAATCACGCCCTCCGCCGCGGGGACGCCGCCGTCCCACTCACCCCGAAAGCCTATGATTTGCTGCTCGTGCTCGTCAGGAGCGGCGGGCAGGTCGTGTCCAAAGACGAAATCCTGAGAAGGGTCTGGCCCGGCGAGCAGTTCGTCGAGGAGTGGAACCTCACTCAATACATCTACACCCTGCGGGCCGCCCTCGGCGACAAGAAAGACCGCCCCAGTTACATTGAGACTATCCCGCGGCGCGGCTACCGCTTCCTCCCACAGGTGAGCGAGGAGCGGGGTCAGTCTTCGGCCACGGTCGCGGCGGGCGGGCAGCCTTCATTCACACAACTCACCTTCCGGCGCGGGGCGATTTTCAGGGCCAGATTCGTCCCGAACGGGGACGAGATCGTTTACGGCGCGGCCTTCGAGGGGAACGTCCCCGAACTCTATCTGACGAGCGCCTCTGGCGACGCCTCGCAGTCGCGGTCGCTGGGGCTGATGGACGCGAACATTTTCTCCGTCTCGCCTTCGGGTCAGGTCGCCGCCTCGCTCGGCGAGCGCACCCTGCGCGGTTATATCAGGAGGGGCACGCTGGCGGTCGCTTCGCTGTACGGAGGCTCGCCGCCCCGCCACCTGCTCGAAGGGGTGCAGGAAGCCGAGTGGTCGCCGGACGGCTCGGCCCTGGCGGTCATCAGGGAAGTCAACGGGCGCACCCGCCTCGAATACCCCGCCGGCACCATTTTGTACGAGACGGGCGGCTGGGTCAGCCACCCGCGCTTCTCCCGCGAAGGCGACCTCATAGCCTTCATAGACCACCCGATACAGAACGACGACCGCGGCTCAATCGCCGTCGTCGGCATGGATAAGAAGGCCCGGCTCATCTCGGCCGACTGGCTCAGCGCGCAGGGCCTGGCCTGGGACGCCACGGGCAAGGAGGTGTGGTTCACGGCGACGAAGCAGGGGAACTCGCGCGCACTCTACGGCGTGACCCTGGACGGCGAGCAGCGCCTCCTCTACAGGGCCGCCGGCACGCTCACGCTTCAGGACATAGCGCCCGGCGGGAGGATGCTCCTGACGCGCAACAGCGTCCGCGTCGGTATCATCTGCCTGGCCCCCGGCGAGACACGCGAGCGCGACCTCTCCTGGCTCGACTGGTCGCTGGCGCGCGACCTGTCGGCCGACGGGCGGACGCTCCTTTTCACGGAGGCCGGCGAGGGCGGCGGCGCTTCCTACGGCGTCTACGTTCGCGCTACGGACGGGTCACCGGCCGTGCGACTCGGCAGCGGTTCGGGCCTCGCGCTCTCGCCGGACGGGCGTTGGGCTCTGAGCCGTCTGCCCGTCTCGCCGTCCGAGATGGTTCTTCTGCCGACCGCGGCCGGCGAACCGAGGAAGCTCGACCGTGCGCCCCTGAATTATCAGCAGTGGGCGTGCTGGGCTCCTGACGGCCGCCACGTCCTCTTCACGGCCAACGAAGCAGGGAAGGGCTCGCAGCTTTTCGTCCAGAATATAGACGGCGGCCAGCCGCGCTGCATCACCCCGGACCTGGAAGGCGTCTACTTGACCTCGCCCAACGCGATTTCGCCCGACGGGGCGAGCGTCCTGGCCGTCGGGCCGGACGAAAATGTCTGGGTCGTCAGCACACAGAACGTCGGCGCGTACCGGACGCTTGAGGGGACGACCAATTACGCGCCGATTCGGTGGAGCGCCGACGGGGAATCCATCTTCTTCTACGGGCGCGGGGAAGTGCCGGCCCGTATACGACGGCTGGACGTGGCGACGGGAGCCGAGACCGAGTGGCTTGAGATCGCGCCGCCGGACCCCGCCGGGGTGGTCGAGTTCCTGAGAATTTTGTTGACGCCCGACGCCAGGTCTTACGCCTACACCTTCACGCGCGACCTCTCGGAGCTTTACCTGGCGACCGGCTCGGATTGAGCGCCCCAATTTTGCGCTTCCACCGCTTCTGTGCGAGAATCCCCCGCGACGCGCCTGTAGCTCAGCGGATAGAGCACCTGCCTCCGGAGCAGGGGGCCGCAAGTTCGAGTCTTGCCAGGCGCACCACCTTTCCTCCTTCAAAAAGCCAGTTATATCTCCGTTACATAAAGATTGCGTTCGTGCTGCGTCGGCGATGGTTTAACACCGCCGAGGCTGCGAAACGCCTTTATCTAGCGCGCGAATGTGACGAATTTCTTGCGGGCGTCGTAAGCTGTTAGGTTAGTGTAAACAATCCAAAAAAACTCAAGTTTTCCTCAACGCCCGGTTTCAAGTATCTCTCAACCAGAAGGGTAGATTCTCCTCCCATAAGTTTCCGAGCAGCAATTCACTCGACCCGAGGAGGCAACTATCGTGAGCAGTAAAATCTCCACAACCAAAAAAATTCATTCGCAAGCCGGCGTCCTGGTCCTCACACTGGTGGGGATCCTGCTCGCTTCGATTGCGGCGTTCGGGCAGGCGAACATCCTGGACGTGCACGACTCTCTGCCCGACCTGGACAACCGCACGGGCACGATCGCGCCGACCACTGCCCAGAAGAACATCGCGTCGCGCATGGGCGCGACCGTGCGCTGGAACCGCTTCGGCACGCCGCAATCGCTCATCAGGTTCGGCGGCTATTTGGCGACGGGGCTGACCGGCAACCCGGCCACCGCCGCCCGCAACTGGATTGCCGCCAACAAGGCGCTCTTCCGCCTCTCCGACTTCGGGGTCTCTAACCTTGAGCTGGTGAGCGACACGAAGCTGGCTGGGACGAACGCTTACGTCGTGCTCTTCCGCCAGAAGTTCGGCGAGTTGACGGCGGCGCAGGACGGCATGATTACGGTCGGCATCGCGGACGGCAAGATTGCTTACGTCTCGTCGTCGGCCGTCGGCGACCAGGCGACGCCCGGGCCGGCTTCGATTTCGGCGACGGCCGCGTGGCTCAAGGCCGCCCAGAACGTCGGCCTCAAGCCGCTCCTCGGCCAGATCCATAAAATACGACAGGACGCCGGCTGGACTCTCTTCGACGTGACTGGCTTCACGCACCCGCAGCGCTCGCGGCTAGTCGCGTTCCCGACTCCCGCGGGCGCACGAGCCGCTTACGAAACCATCGTTTTAGACGCGCGCGGCGGCCGCTCGCTGGCCTACACGCACTTCATTGACGCGCAGACGGGCGCGGTGCTCTTCCGCCAGAACCGCGTCTACAGACTGGCAGCGCCCATCCCTTCGTCCGAGGCTTTCACGGGCGCTTTCAACCCGCCGACGGCCGGCACCTGCGGCACGGCGCACGGCCCCTACACGGCCCCGGTCGGCACCCAGACCATTGACGTGATTGCCTCCGCCGACAACCCGACCAACGACATCGTGCTGAAATTGTTCAAGGGCAAGCCGGGCGCGGGCGGCGTCGTCGTCGCCAGCCAGGACACGGGCACGAGCCCCGAGGCCGTGCACTACGAGGGCGTCGGCGGCGTCGTCCCCGCGGGCCAGTACTGGGTCCAGGTCTGCCTCTTCAACGACCCGACGGTCGGCGTCACGCCGCCGTTCAGCTACACGGGCAACATCACCATCAACGACGCCGTGGGCACGCAGTCAGTGCCTTACCCGCCGCAGTGGAGCTTCTTCACGGCGAACCCGCTGCTGTCGGCCGCCGGCGCGCCGATCTTCAGCTACCCGGACACGGACACGCGTGCCCTCGGCTGCTGGGAGGCCAAGATTGCGGGGACGCCCGTGCCGGGCTGCGACCTCGAACTCTTCAACGCGGGCTCGCGCACCCCTTGGGACACGGACGTTAAGCTAAACGTGCCGACGTTCACGACGAAGGGCAACAACGCCAACTCCGCGGAGGCTTGGACGGCCCCGCTGACGCCAGGAGCTTTCGGCTTCCGCCCCGTGGCGAACGACCGCAAGTACAACTTCCCGTGGACGAACGTCTGGGAGAACTCCAAGTGCAACCCGACGAACTTCGTGCCCGGCACGGGCAACGACGTTTCGGCGGCGGCGGTCAACCTCTTCGCCGAGCACAACCGGATGCACGACTGGGCTTACTTCCTGGGCTTCACCGAGCGGACCTGGAACTTCCAGGAGAACAACTTCGGCAACCGCGCCTCGGGCGGGGCTGTCAACAACGTCAACGGCGGCGAAAATGACCCCGAGACCGGACAGGTTCAGGCCGGCGCGGTTGACGGCGGCGCGCCGAGCTACCTCGGGCGCGACAACGCCAACCAGATTGCCCTGAACGACGGCATCCCGGGCATCACCAACATGTACCTCTGGCAGCCGATCTCGTCCGCTTTCTACGCGCCCTGCGTTGACGGCGACTTCGACATGTCTGTCATCGGCCACGAGTACACGCACGGCATCTCGAACCGCATGGTCGGCGGCCCGGACGCGAACCTGACGGGCGCGCAGGCCGGCGCGATGGGCGAGAGCTGGTCGGACCTCGCGGCCGTCGAGTACCTGAACGGCTGGGCGGCCACCAACGCCGACCCGCACGACTTCCCGACCAACAACGAGAACCTGTTCGCGGTCGGCCCGTACGTCACGGGCAACAAGGAGCGCGGCATCCGCAACTACGGGATGAACCGCAACAAGACACTGCCCTTCACCGGCGCGGCGCTCACCAACCCGCTCAACTACAGCGACATCGGCTACGACATGACGGGGCCGCAGGTGCACGCCGACGGCGAAATCTGGAGCGCGACCAACTACGCCATCCGCGACGTGCTGGTCAACAAGTTCAACTCGCAGTTCCCGGCCACGAACAAGGCACTCCAGCGCCGCTGCGCCGACGGCTTCACCTCGGCGGACGCCTGCCCGGGCAACCGCCGCTGGATTCAGATCATGTTCGACGCCTTCCTGCTGATGCAGCCCGGCGTCAGCATGCTCGACGCGCGCGACGCCTATCTCGCGGCCGACATGATGCGCTTCAACGGGCAGAACCAGGCTGAGCTGTGGAGAATCTTCGCCGGCCGCGGCATGGGCCAGTTCGCCTTCAGCGACGGCGCGGACGACCCGCAGCCGATTCCCAACTTCGACCCGAAGTCTCCCAACACCAAGGCGACGCTGAGGTTCGTTGTCAAGGACGAGAACGGGAACGCGGTCAAGGCGCAAATCTTCGCCGGGCACTACGAGGCGCGCGCCACGCAGATCGCGGACACGGACCCCGCGACCGTGGTCAACGCGGGGAACACGAGGACGAAAATCAATGGGGACACGGCCATCTTCGCCACCGGCAGGTACGACTTCCTCGTGCGGGCCAACGGCTACGGGACCGTCCGCTTCGCGCGGATCGTCCACAACAACGCCTTCCAGACGCTGATCATCACCATGCCGACCAACTTCGCCTCGAAGACCAAGGGGGCGACGGCCGCGGGCGACGGGTTCTTCCACGACAACCTGATTGACGACACGGAGAACACCGGCTGGGCCGCCAACAACCGCCTGCCCAGCGTCCGCGGGACGAGGGTCACGGTCAAGCTAGGAGGCGGGGCGCACACCATCAACCGCGTGCAGGTCAGCGCCATCATCAGCCCTGACGACGCGGACACCGCGCCCGACACCTCGGCGCTCAGCAAGAATCGCTTCGTCGCGCTGCGCCAGTTCGAGGTCTGGACTTGCACGCAGGGCGCGAACCTGCTCAACCCGAACTGCCTGAGCACGCTCGCGGCGGGCTTCACCAAAATCTACACGAGCCCGGCCAACGCCTTCCCGGGCACGGCCCCGCGGCCGGCGGCCCCGGACCTGATCCTGCGCTCATTCAACGTGCCGGCCACCAGCGCCACGCACGTCCAGATCAGGGTCGTCTCCAACCAGTGCACGGGCGGGCCTGCGTTCAAGGGCGACCAGGACAACGACCCGCTGAACGACTCCGACTGCATCAACGGCTCCGAATCGGACAACACCGTCCGCATACAGGAGTTCCAGGTCTTCGGCAAGCCGGCCGGCGTCCCGATCCTGGACCCGGCGGTGGTCGTCTCCATGACGGCCCCGGCGACGGCCGCGCGCGGCAGCGAAATCTCCTACGAGATTTCCTACACGAACCTCGGCCCGAACCCGTCGTCCAACGCGGTCGTCACAGACGTGCTGCCGGCCGGTTTGGAGTTCGTCTCGGCGACGGGCGGGGGCACTTACGACCCGGCCACGCGGAAGGTGACGTGGAAGCTCGGCACCGTGGAAGTGAACGCGCCGGGCAAGCTCACGCTCGTGGCGCGCGTCAGCAGTCAGCTTGCCGCCGCCTCGACCATCATCAACGAGGCTGAATACACGGCCGACCTCACCGTCGCCACTCCGGCGGCGGCGGTGACGCTGGTGCCGTAACGTCAGCCTTAATTTACTCTCCCCGCAAGGAAGGGGACGCCGCGTTTGAGAGGCGGCGTCCCCTTTTCTGCTATGCTGCGAGCGGTCCTGGAATCTTTCCGCGGGAGGTCGCCAACCAATGATCGTCGTCAACCGCCGCCGCGCCGCCGTCATCAACACGCCGCACGGCTCCGAGATTCGCCCGCTCATTGACCGCACGACTTCAAGCATCGAGCGGTGCAGCCTCGCCGAAGAGATACTGCCGCCCGGCGCGAGCGTCGGGCGGCACCACCACGTCTCGACCGAAGAGGTGTACTACATCCTGGAGGGCACCGGCCAGATGACCGTCGGGGACGAGAGCCGCGCCGTCCTCGCCGGAGACGCCGTCTTCATCCCGCGCAACCACGCCCACACCCTGACGAACACGGGCCACTCCCCGATGACGCTCCTCCTCGTCTGCGGCCCCGCCTACAGCTACGACGACCACCACCCCGGCGACCCGCCGGACGAGCTTTAAGAGTTAGCTCTCAAATTCCGTCCCGTCAGGGACGCGCTGAAAATAGCCCAGCACTTCAGTGTTGGGTAACGATGGCAAAAAAAAATTGAGTCCCGTAGGGACGACTGAAAGCCACGCTTTCATGTTCAGTCGTCCCTACGGGACTCACTATCTTTTGTCTTCCGCTTTCCCAGCACTGAAGTGCTGGGCTATTGTCTAAAGTCCCTGACGGGACTTCTCGAAGTATGCTTCTAGCCCGTCGCGCGCGTGATGAGCAGGTAGACGTAGAAGGAGAGGGCGGCGATGAGGGCGGACATGGGGATCGTCAGAATCCAGGCCCAGACGATGCGCCCGGCGACGCCCCACTTGACGGCCGAGAGCCTGCGCGTCGAGCCGACGCCGACGATGGCTCCCGTGATCGTGTGGGTCGTCGAGACGGGGATACCGCCGTAGGTCACGCCGATGATGGAGATGGCCGCGGCCGTCTCCGCGCTGAAGCCGCCGACGGGTTTTAGTTTCGTGATCTTCGACCCCATCGTGTGCACGATGCGCCAGCCGCCGGAGAGCGTGCCGAGCCCTATGGCAGCGTGGCAGACGAGGACGACCCAGAGCGGGATGTTCTCCGTCGCGTGCGGATTCAGGTTCGACGCGACGAGCACGCCCGCGATGATGCCCATCGTCTTCTGCGCGTCGTTGCCGCCGTGGCCGAGGCTGAAGAGGGCGGCCGAGACGAGCTGCCCCTTGCGGAAGAACTTGTCCACGCGGCTCGGCGACCAGCGGCGGAAAATCCACATCACCAAGACCATGATGATGAAGCCTAGCAGCGCCCCGATGAGCGGCGACATGACGATGAAGATGAGTGTCTTCGTCCACCCGCCGGGCAGGAGCACGCCCATCCCGGCAGCGGCCATCGCTGCCCCCGCGTAGGCTCCGACCAGCGCGTGCGACGAGCTGGACGGGAGCCCGTAATACCAGGTGATTAAATTCCACGCGATGGCCCCGAGGAGTCCGCAGAGCAGCACCCCCAACTGCACCTGCTCCGGGATGGCCTTGATGTTGACCATGTCCTTGCCGATGGTCTTGGCGACGGCCTCGCCGAGGACGAGGAAGGCTATGAAGTTGAAGAAGGCGGCCCAGACCACCGCCATCCCCGGCGACAGCACGCGCGTCGAGACGATGGTCGCAATCGAGTTCGCCGCGTCGTGAAAGCCGTTGATGTAGTCGAAGACCAGCGCGATGACGATGATCAGGATGACGAAGGCGAGTGTGACATTCATAGAGAAGTGGTCAGGGGTCAGTAGTCAGTAGTCAGTGAAATCAGTTTTTCTTTTAACTGACCACCGACCACTGACTACTGACCACTGCCTTTCACGTGTGCTTGATGATGACGCTTTCGATGATGTTGGCGACGTTTTCGCAGCGATCAATCGCGGCTTCGAGTTTCTCGTAAATGTCTTTCCACTTGATGACGTTGAGCGCGTCGGACGAGTCGCGGAAGAGGTCGGCCAGGGCGTTGTAGTAAGTCTCGTCGCCTTCGTTCTCAAGCCGGTGTAACTCGACCAGTCGCGGCGTGATGCCGTGGGGCTTGGCTAACATTGAGACGACCTCGTGGAGTTGCACGGCCATGCGCTGGATGATGTCGGCGAAGTGGCGCGCGTGCGGCGTGCTCTCCCGCACATCGTACATCACCATCGCGCGGGCAGCGTCGTCAATCAAGTCCACGATGTCGTCGAGCGCGCCCGAGAGCAGGTAGATGTCCTCGCGGTCGAAGGGGGTGATGAAGGACTTGTTCAGCTTCATCGAGATCGAGTGCGTCAAATCGTCGCAGTCGCGCTCGATGGCCTTGATGCGCTTGAGGTGGTCGGGATATGTCTCGGCCTTGTCCTCGACCATCTCGACGAGCGCCTTGGCAGCGTCGTAAATGAACGAGGTCATCTGCGAGAAGAAGGAGAAATATTGTTCCTCTTTGGGAATCAGGCTGAAGCCCATCGGATGAAATACACCCCCGGCGCGGCTGAGATGAAAGAGAAGTGGCAATATAGTCGAAAGCGCCGCTGGAAGTCTATACGGAAACTGAAGCGGGGCTGAGCCGCGGCCCCTGCTTGTCGCCGCTCCGGGCTTCGTCGTATCCTCAACCGTCGCCGGCCGCGCTTGATAGGCCGCGACGAGTGGGACATCTGCCGGCTGATGACGACTCTTAACCATTTCTCGCAGGTCGTTGACCTGATGCTGATGGAGGCCGAGGCCATACGCGCCACGGCCTCGCGCCTCAAGCGCAAGCAGGTCAAGCGGGCGCTCGAACTCCTCTACGACTGCCGCGGCAAAGTCCTGGTGGTCGGCGTCGGCAAGTCCGGCCACATCGCCGAGAAGATCGCCGCCACGCTGACCAGCACGGGCACGGCCGCCGTCTACCTGCACCCCTCGGACGCGCTTCACGGCGGCTTAGGCATCGTCAACCCCGGCGACGTCGTCATCGCTTTGAGCAACAGCGGCGAGACGGACGAAGTCCTCACCATGCTGCCGTATCTTAAGCACAGGCAGGTTCCCATCATCGCCATCGTCGGCAACCTGCGCTCGACGCTGGCGCGCACGGCCGAGGTTGTCCTGGACGCCTCCGTAGATCAGGAGGCGTGCCCGCTGAACCTCGCGCCGACGACGAGCACGACCGTGGCGCTCGCCATAGGCGACGCGCTCGCCATGACCTTGATGCAGGTCAAGGGGCTGACGACCGCGGACTTCGCCGTCAACCACCCGGCGGGCCAGTTGGGCAAGCGGCTGACGCTGCGTGTCGCGGACCTGATGCACGGCGGCGCGGAGAACCCGACTATCGGAGAGAAAGCGGCGTGGCTTGAGGTGGTCGCGGCCATCTCGCGCGGCGGCCTGGGCGCGGTCAACGTCGTGGACAGGGCCGGGCGCTTGTTGGGCATCATCACGGACGGCGACTTGCGGCGCGCGCTTCAGAAGATCAAGCCCGCGGAGCTTGAAGATTTACAGAGCGGCGCAATTATGACAAAGGAACCCGTCATCGCAAGGCCGGAGATGCTGGCCTACGACGCGCTCCGGCTGATGGAAGACCGCCCGTCCCAGATTTCGGTCCTGCCCGTCGTGGACGTGGAACGCGTCTGCGTCGGCTTGATTCGCCTTCATGACATTGTGCGCAGCGGGTTGTAAGAACAGAGGTGAGGGAAGAAGAGTGATGCTCAAGCGTGGCTTCGTGATTGGCTTCGGTCTTATCTTGCTCGCAGGAATCTGCGGCGCGACGGCTCACGCGCAGGAGGCCGCGCGCGCACGCGAGGTCGGGAGGGGACCGGCCGAGGTGACGGTCACGCTCAACGAGCAGTTTTTCAACTCGCTTCTGGAAGTCATCTTCACGCGCCTGAAGGCCCCTTCATTCCCGCTCTCGATTGCCAGGACGGAGAAGGAAGATAAGCTGCCGGCGTGGGCCAAATTTAAAAAGCCGGGCGAGCGTCTGACGGCGCACGGCAATTCGGGGCCGGGCGCGTGCGAGAGCGTGGTCAGGCTTGAGCGCGAGATGGACGGCGTCAGGACGGCCGTCCGCTTCGAGCGCGGCAGGGTGGTCGCCCCGCTCGCCTTCACGGGCTCTTACAGCGTGGCGCTCATCGGCTGCATCAACTTCCAGGGCTGGGCCGACACGGTCATCAACCTGGACTTTGACCGCGAGCGGCAAGTCCTCAGCGCGCGCGTGACGGTCGTGGACATACACCTGAGCAACATCCCTTCGCTCGCCAGCGGCGCGGTCGTCGGGCTCGTGCAGAATTCGATTGACCGCCGCATCAACCCCGTCGAGATACTACAGGCAACACAGCTCTCCACGCGCGTCTCCATCGCCGGCTCCGGCGGAGCCCTCCGCCTGCGCGCCACCGAAATCCGCCCCGAAGTCGTCCCAGGCGCTTTGAGCCTGCATATTTTTTACGAGTTCACGCCCGCGGAATAGTCCCGTAGGGACTTTTGAAAATAGCCCAGCACTTCAGTGCTGGGAATAATTCGTTAAATAGATTGAGTCCCGTAGGGACGGCTGAACAGAATCTTCAGTCGTCCCTACGGGACTCAAATATTTTTGGCACAGTTACCCAGCACTGAAGTGCTGGGCTATTTTCAGTCGCCCCTGACGGGGCTATTTAATAGCTCACTTCAAGCTTCTGCTCTTGCCCCATGTCCACGATCTCCCAGGCCGTTCGCTGGCGCAGGAGTTTGGTCATCAGGGCTGCGTGGAGGATGTGGCCGCTCTTGTGCGCGGTGACGCGGCCGAGGATGGGCATCCCCAGCAGCGCGAGGTCGCCGACGATGTCCAGAATCTTGTGGCGCACGAATTCATCCGCGAAGCGGAGCGAGGTCTCGTTGAGCATCCCTTCCGGCGTGAGGACGATGGCGTTCTCCAACGACCCGCCGCGAATCAGGTTGGCACGCCTGAGCGCCTCTATCTCCTCCGTGAAGCCGAAGGTGCGCGCGGCCGAGATTTCGCGCCCGAAAGTCCCGTTGGTCAAATCAACTTTGTAATGCTGCACGCCGATTAAGGGGTGACGAAAATCAATCAGGCAGTCAATCTCGTAAGTCTCCGCCGGCTCGATCCTGATGCGCCGGTCGCCCTGCTCGACCGAGACCGTCTCGCGCACGAGCAGGGCCTTGCGCGCGAGCGGCTGCTCGACCACACCCGCCCTCTCGATCATGTCCGTGAAGGCTTCGGCCGAGCCGTCCATGATGGGAATTTCGAGGTTGTCAACCTCCACGTAGACGTTGTCCACGCCGCCCCCGCGCAGCGCCGCCAGCAGGTGCTCGACCGTCGAGAGCATGACGCCCGTGCGCATCAGCGTCGTCGCGTAAGAGCAGTGTGCGACCCACTCGACGGAGGCCGGAATCTCGAAGCCGCCGAGGTCCGTGCGGACGAAGACGTAGCCCGTGTCGGGCGGAGCCGGCGCGAGCCGCAGGTGCACGGGCACGGCCGTGTGGAGCCCTATGCCGCTAATCTGGACCGGCGCGGCGAGTGTCGTCTGTTTGACCAAGAGTGTGAGTCCCGTTCCTTTCAGAGTGCCGCGGGGCGAGCGACAAAAACGACGAGCAGAAAATTATAGGGCAAAGCCCGTGCCCTCGCGCGCGGCTCAAATTTACTAACGTTTCCGCAGTCTCCCCAGCGTCGCTGTAGCGGCAAGGCCACGTCAACAAAGCCGAATTGCGGCGCGGAAGCAACACAAACTCATCACTCATTACTCAACACTCATCACTGCCTTGCCCCTTGTCACCCGCCAACTCTTTCCTTATCATCAAGCTTAAATGGCAAGTAAACAGTTCACGACGGCCGCCACGCCGGCAGAGCGGGTCTACCTGATAGACTCCATGTCACACATCTTCCGCGCCTACTTCGCGCCGATGGCCGGGCGCGTTGACCCGCTGACCAACTCGCAGGGCCAGGTCACGCAGGCCGTCTTCGTCTTCACCAATATGCTGCGCAAGCTCTTGCAGGACGAGAAGCCGCACTACATCGCCGCCGTCTTCGAGTCCGGCGAGAAGACTTTCCGCCACGAGACCTTCACGGACTACAAGGCGAACCGCGCCGAGATGCCCGTAGACCTTTCCTCGCAACTGCCCTACATCATGCGCGTCTGCGAGGTCTACAACCTCCCGATTCTGAACGCCCCCGGCTTCGAGGCCGACGACGTAATTGGCACACTCGCCGTCCAGGCCGCAGACCGCGGCCTGCAAGCCGTCATCGTCTCGAACGACAAAGATATGTGCCAGTTGGTGCGCGACCCCCTCGTCATCTGCATGCGGCAGAACTCGCAGAACGTCAAGCGCAAGGAGCCCGTGCCGCCCGTGGAGTGGTGCGACGAGGCTTGGGTTGAGAACAAGTTCGGCGTCCCGCCGTCGCAGATCATAGACTTGCTCGGACTGATGGGCGACTCGGTTGACAACATCCCCGGTGCGCCCGGCATCGGCGCGAAGGGCGCCGTGCAGCTCGTCAAGCAGTTCGGCTCCATCGAGAACGCGCTCAAGAACTGGGAGGAGGTCAAGCACAAGACCTACCGCGAGTCTTTGAAGAACAACGCCGACATCATTCGGCAGTCGCGCGAGCTGGCGACCATCAGGACGGACGTTAACATCGAACTGGATTTGGATAAGCTGCGCTGCCGCGCGCCCGACCGCGCCGCCGCCTATCAGCTCTTCCGCGAATTAGAGTTTCAATCCCTGACGCGCGAGTTCTCTGACGCGGCATCGAGCTTCGATGCGACAGCAGCCCCGCGCCGCTACCGCATCATACGCAAGCGCGCCGAGCTTGACTCGCTGGTGCGCGGCCTGTGGGAGGCCGAGCATTGGGGCTTCGCCGTCGCGGACTCGACACCGCCAGGCGGCGGGCAGCAGGCGAGCGTGCGCGACGCAGCGCCGCCCAGTGGCGTGGCGATTTCGACCGCGGCGGGCGCTTCCGCTTACGTTGATTTTGAGAATTTCGAGGACGGCGCGGAAGCGGCCGTCGCACCGCTGCGAGACGTGCTGGCGAACGGGCTGCTCTCCAAATCTGTCCACGACCTCAAGCGCGCCGTCGCCCTGCTCACCCCGCTCGGCATAGAGCCCGAGGGCGTGACGGACGACACGCTGCTGGCCGCTTATCTGCTAGACCCCATCCGCAGCAAGTACGAGTTGGCGGACCTCGCGCGCGAGGCCGCGGGCGCGGAGGGCGCGGGCGACGCGCCCGACGGTTGGACGGAGGCGCAGTGGCGCGCGGCCGAAGCCGCAGACCTGACGGCTCAGACGGCGCACGTCCTCCACGCACGGCTCCTCGAACAGGGGCTCGAAGCGATTTACACGGAGATAGAGTTGCCGCTCGCGCCGCTCCTCTATCGCATGGAGCGCGCCGGGCTGCGCGTGGACATCAAAGTCCTCTCGGACCTCTCGAAATACCTGGGCGCGGAGTTGGAGAAGCTGACGGAGAAAATCTACAAGGTGGCGGGGCGCGAGTTCAAAATCAACTCGCCCAAGCAGGTCGGCGACGTGCTGGAAGAACTCAACATCAGCTCCGGCCGCAAGACCTCCACGGGCCGCGTCTCGACGAGCAAGGCCGTGCTCGAAGAATTGGCACAGACTTACGAGCTGCCGCGCCTCATCATAGAGTACCGCGAGCTGGACAAGCTGAAGACTGTCTACACGGACTCGCTCCCGGAGCAGATAGCCGAGGACGGCCGCATCCACGGGCAACTGAATCAGACGGTGACGGCGACGGGGCGATTATCGTCCAGCGAACCGAACCTCCAAAACATTCCGATTCGCACAGAATTGGGCCGGCGCATCCGCCGCGCGTTCGTCGCCGAAAAGGGAAACAAGCTGGTCTCTGCCGACTACTCGCAGTTGGAGCTTCGCTTACTCGCGCACGTCACGCACGACCCCGTCATGCTCGACGCGTTCCAGAAGAACGACGACATACACGAGCGCACGGCGCGGCTCGTCTTCGGCGCGAAGACGAAGGAGGAATTGAAGGAGGCCCGCCGCTTCGCCAAGATCGTCAACTTCGCCATCGCCTACGCGATAGAACCCTTCGGCCTCTCGCAGCGCGTCGGCATCTCGCGCAAGGAGGCGAAGAAGGTGATTGACGACTACTACGAGACCTACAAGGGCGTCCACCGCTTCATGGAAGAGGTGCCCGAGAAGGCGCGCGAGATGGGCTACGTCCGCTCCATCTACGGGCGCATACGCCCCATCCCAGGCATCAACGACCGCAACGGCAACATACGCAACCGCGCCGAGCGCGAGGCCATCAACCACCCCATCCAGGGCTCCGCGAGCGACATCGTCAAGATCGCCATGCTCCACGTTGACGAGGCCGTCCGCCGCGAGGGTCTTAAAGCGCGGATGCTGATGCAGGTGCACGACGAGCTGCTGATGGAAGCCCCTGCGGACGAGGCCGAGCGCGTCGCCGAACTCCTCCGCCGCGAAATGGAGAACGCGGTCGAGCTGGACGTTCCCCTCTTAGTCGAAGTCGGCATCGGCGACAACTGGATGGAGACGAAAGGACAGTGATGGGTGAGTAAGCCTGCGCCAGAACATCCGACCGAGGAGGGCGATGTCGTTTACCGCCGGCTCGGCTCGGGCCAGGAGGAGGAGAAGCGGCCCGACGGGAAATCGGGCCAGCGCCGCAAGTCTGCCGCGGCCACGCACCTCGCCCCGGCGCTCAAGACGATCATCGCGGGCTTCGTCCTGCTGCTCACGCTCGTCCTCCTGCTCGGCTACCTGAGCGTCCGCAAGACGGACGAGGTCGGCACCGAAATCCTGGACGAGGGCCGCCGCCACGCCGCCATCCGCGACTTCACGCTCGAACTCAAAATCTCCGCGACCAAGCTCGACAACGAGGCCCGCGCGCGCGGTCGCCGCGTCGGCGCGGAGAACGAGGACACGAAGCCGCTCTTCGACGCGCCGCTCGACCGCGCGCGCTCCGAGGTCGTGACGGCCCTGCGCCGCATGACCGTCCCGCCCTACTCGGAGAGCCCGAAGTGGATCAGTGTGCGCGACCACCTCGTCGCCTTCATACAGGCCACAGAGGACCGCGACGCCTACCTGCGCGAGGGCTACCTCAAGTTCCGCGAGGTTGATAAAGAGCTGGACGCGCTGCTCGAAGAGGCGCGGCGCGAGCAGGGGAACATTTTTTACAAGAGCGAGGAGTTGCAGCGCGGGGCAGCGCGCAGGATTTACGTGCTGACGGGGATCGCGCTTTTGATGGGCGCGCTCGTCGCGGCCCTGACCATCAGCGAGGCGCAGCGCCGCTTCCGCCAGGTGCGCGAGAGCATGAACGAGGCGCGGCGCGAGCGCGAGTTTAGCTCACAGATGCTCGAAGGCATGGTCTCGGCCGTCGCCGCCGTGGACGCGCACGACCGCATACGCAGCTGCAACGGCGCGTTCCTCAAAATCTTCCCCGGCGCGAAGCCCGGCCTCTCTGTCTACGACAAAATCAGTTCGCCCGAGGCGATGAAGATGCTTGAGGCGGCGACCTCTTCGCGCGTCGAACGTTCGACCTACCGCGGGCGCTGGGTCTGCGGCGAGAACACGCCCGAATGCGCCGACCGGACTTACGACGTTTACTCCTCGCCGCTCGTTATCGAAGGCGACAAGGGCCATATCGTGACGCTCGTGGACGTGACGGAGGCTGCCGAGGCCGAGACCGTGATGCGCCGGACGGAGGCGCTCGCGGCGATGGGCCAGGCCGTCGCGCAGGTCGCGCACGAGATCAAGAACCCGCTGGGCAGCATTCGCCTGGGCGTCTCCATGCTGCGCGACACGAGCACGGACGAGGAGTCGCAGAGCACGATTGACCTGGTCGAGCGCGGCATACACCACCTTAACAAGCTGGTGGTAGACGTGACGCAGTTCTCGCGGCAGCGCCCGCTGGAGCTGGCCGAGATCGAGCTGCACGCCTTGATTGATTCGAGCCTGGAACTGGTCGCGGACCAGATACACGAGAAGCACACGCCCGTCGAGAAGAAGCTCGGCCCGGAACCCATGCGCGGCGAATGGGACGCGGACCAGCTGCGGCAGGTCTTCGTCAATCTCTTCGCCAACGCGATAGACGCCGGCCACGAGGGGTCGCCGCTGCTTATCAGGACCGAGCGCGTGACGAAGGAAACTGGCACAGAGGCGGGCGGCAACGGCCACCCCAAGCTGCGCGGGAGCGCCTTCGCCCGCGTCGCCGTCACAGACCGCGGGGCCGGCATGGACGAGCGCACGCGCGCGCGCCTCTTCGAGCCCTTCTTCACCACCAAGAAGCGCGGCACGGGCCTCGGCCTCGCCATCGTCAAACAGATAGTCGAGCAGCACGGCGGCTCCATCTCGGTCGAGAGCGCGCCCGGCGAAGGCACCACCTTTACGGTCGAGCTGCCGCTGAAGCAGCAGTGAAATCAGTTCGAGGGAGGAATAATTGAACGACCTGAAAGAGCTGGCGCGGCGCTTCTACGCATCCCTGGACGCGCAGGACTGGGCGGAGACGATGACGCTGGTCGCGCCCGGCTTCACGGCGCAGGTCGGCAGCCTCCCGCCCATGAGCTTCAACGACTGGCGGCGCGGGTTGGAGATGTTTTACGCGGGCTTCCCCGACGGCCGCCACCTCATTGACGACTACGTGGTCGAGGACGACCGCGTCGTCACGCGCTGCCACTTCGAGGGCACTCACCAGGGCGCTTTCTTCGGTGTGCCGCCGAGCGGAAGCACAGTCTCCATCGGCGTCATCCACATAGACCGCTTTGCGGGTGGGAAGCTCATCGAACACTTCGGCCAGCTAGACCTGCTCGGCCTGCTGCTGCGCATCGGCGGGATTCCGCCGCCGCCCGGCACGACGACGTAACTCGCGCCACACGTCACTTACCACTCATCACCAGTTTCAATGCGTTATGCGCGGCCTCGACGGTTCGGTCGAGCATCTCGTCCGTGTGTGCGAGGCCGATGAAGCCGGCCTCGAATTGGGAGGGCGCGAGGTAGATGCCCTCGTCGAGCATGGCGTGGAAGAAGCGGCCGTAGAGGTTGCGGTTGCTCTTGGAGGCCGTGGCCCAATTCGTGACGGGGGCTTTGGTGAAGAAGGTCGTCCACATGGAGCCGACGCGGTTGGTGGCCGTCTCGACCCTCAGCTCGCGCGCCACCTGTTTGAGCCCGTCGCACAGCCTTCGACCTGCGCGTTCCAGCCGCTCGTAGACCGCGGGGTCGCGCAGGCGGCGGAGCGTGACGAGCCCGGCCGTCATCGCCAGCGGGTTGCCGGAGAGCGTGCCAGCCTGGTAGATGTCGCCCGCGGGCGCGATGCGTTCCATGATCTCGCGGCTCGCGCCGTAAGCGCCGACGGGGAGGCCGCCGCCGATGATCTTGCCGAGCGTGGTGATGTCCGGCCGCACGTCGTAAAGCTCTTGCGCGCCGCCGCGCGCCAGCCGAAAGCCCGTCATCACCTCGTCGAAGATGAGCAGCGCGCCGTGCTTCCTCGTCACCTCGCGCGTCTTCTGCAAGAAGCCTTCGCACGGAAGGACGCAGCCCATGTTGCCCACGACCGGCTCGACGATGACGGCGGCGATGTCCGCGCCGTGCTCGTCGAAAACCTGTGCGAGCGCGGCCGCGTCGTTGAAGGGGACCGTGAGTGTGTTTTGTGCCAGTGACGGCGGGACGCCGGGGCTGTCCGGCAGCCCGAGCGTGGCGACGCCCGAGCCGGCCTTGACGAGCAGGCTGTCGCCGTGGCCGTGGTAGCAGCCCTCGAACTTGACGAGCTTGTCGCGGCCGGTCACGCCGCGGGCGAGGCGTATGGCGGACATGGTGGCCTCGGTCCCGCTGTTGACCATCCTGACCATCTCCACCGACGGGACGGCGTCAATGATCTCCTCGGCCATCTCGATTTCAAGCTCGGTCGGCGCGCCGTAGCTCGTGCCGCGCCCCAGGACTCTGTGGAGCGCCGTCAAGACTTCCTCGTCGCCGTGGCCCAGAATCATCGGACCCCAGGAGCCTACGTAGTCTATGTAGGTGCGGCCGTCAACGTCCGTCATCAAGGCCCCGCGGGCGCTACGGATGAAGCGCGGGGTGCCGCCGACGCCGCGGAACGCGCGGACGGGCGAGTTGACCCCGCCCGGCATCAGCTCGGCGGCGCGCGAGAACAGTTGCGCCGAGCGGTCGCGCTTGGCCCTCTTCGGTGAACTCATGCGAGCATTCTCTTCACAACGGCGCGCGAAAGCAAGAAGCGGCCGCCACGCGCGATTGCGTGGCGGCCGCTCCCATCAGAGTTGGCCCCGTCGTTTACTTCTCCGGGACGTTCAACACGTCGCCGGGGTGAATCACGGACTGCGGCGAGTCCATCTTGTCGCGGTTGGCGTAGAAGACTTCCATGTAGCGGTTGCCGTCGCCGAGCTTGTTCTGCGCGATGCGCCAGAGCGAGTCGCCGGCCTTGACCGTGTAGGTCTCGGTCTTGGCCTCCTGGTGCTCCTCCACCTTTATGTCGGCCGCGAGGTCGCCGTAGTTCGGGTCAACGAGCTTGATCTGGTCCCACACCTTGTTCATCGCCTCCTCGGACGGCGCGGTGGCGCGGATGACGAGCTTGTCGCCCTCGACGTGAAGGTTGTGCAGGCGCGCGCCCTCGTGGTCGAGCGTGTTGAGTACGCTCTGATACTTCTGCTTGAGCGGGCCGAACTTGTCCTCATCGCCTTTCGCGGCGGCGGCCCCTGTGCCGAACATCTGGCTGAAGTTGTCGAAAAGTCCCATCGTCGAATCCTCCTCACAAAAATTAATCCCCCGGCTTCTTGGCCGGCACGAGGGAGAGTGTCGTTGTTGAGCTTTGGGTAGCGGGACGATTATACCCGAAAGACGCCCCTCCGCAAGCAGAGAGGCGCGGGCGGGCCGCGTTTTCAGATTCGCTCGACGGCCTCGCGCGGCTCCGCCGTGATGGAGCGAAAGCTGGACATGCGGACGAGGCCGGGGGCCGCGCCCTTCGGCTTGGAGAGGAACTTGCGCGGCGTGTAATGCACGTCAACTTTGGCGTCGCGCCGCGCCTGGCTGAAGAGGGCGGCGAGCTGCGCGGCCTCTATGATGGTGCGGTGCGGGATGTCGCCGCGCGTGGGGTTGCGGACGATGACGTGAGAGCCGGGGTAGTCGGCGGCGTGCAGCCAGAGGTCGTGCGGGCGCGCGACGCGAAACGTGAGGTGGTCGTTGTCGCGCGCCGCGCGCCCGACCAGAATCTCGTAGCCGTCGGAGGAGCGGTAACGGCGCGCGCCCGGCACGTTCTCCGCGGGCTTGCGGCGTCCTTTCGCGCCACGCGCCTCCTGCTCCCTGGCCCCGCCCGCGAACTTCTCAAGCGCCGCGTCGTCCCTGTCGCCGATAACGTCCTCAAGCTCAGACTGCCGGGCCTTGAGCGTCTCCAACTCTTTTTCGAGCGCGGCGAGCCGCTGCGCGATCTCAAGCGACGCGCGCCTGGCTTTACCGTAGAGGCTGAAGCGGCGCGCGGCCTCCTCCTGTAAAGTCTTGTTCTCGTCAACTTCGAGTGAGACGAGCGGCGTGCCCTCCGCGTAGTAGTCGGTCAGAGTAACTTTGCTCCCCGCGCGCGTGGCGGTCGCGATGTTGGCGAGGAGCAGGTCGCCGATTCTTTTATGCTCGTCGGCGCTGCCGTGCGATTCCAGGTCGCCCATGAGCCTCTGGCGCAGCTTCTCGCGCTGGGCCATTTCTTTACGCAGACGCGCGCGGGCCGCCGCCGCACGCGCGTCGTAACGGCGCTCCTCTTCGAGCGCGCGGTAATGATCGTCGGCAGCCTCGGAGAGCGTGGCGAAATTTTCTTGCACAAAAGCCGGTGTCGCCGGGAGAGTTTTCGCGGGCGGCTGTGGCGGAGGCTGATAGCGGTCGCCGATTTCCTGGCCCTCGCCGCGCGGCGGCCGCAGGGCGTCAATGACGTGGCCGCGCTCGTCGAGCAGCAGAAGGTTGGCGGCCTTGCCCGTCAACTGGGCCACGAGCGTGCGCGCGAACGTGTCGCCTATCTCGTCGGCGGCCGCGAAGGAGAGGCGGACGACGCGGTCGCCCTCGTCTTTGACGATTGAATTGAGCTTGGCCCCGCCCAGTTGCTTTTGCAGGACGAGGGCGAAAGGCGAGTTTATGGGCGATTGCTTTTCAAGCTCGCGGGCGCGGCGTTCTATCAGGTGAATTCGCGACCCGGCCGGCTCGGCGCTGACGAAGAGGTAGCGGCCGTCGTGCGGGCGGAAATCAATCGCGACGGAAACGCGCGAGAGTTGGAAGACCCTCCCCACGGCGCGCCCCGAGAGGGCGGGCGCGAGCTCTGCGACGATGGCTTTGATGGTTTGGTCGTCCACGGCTGAAGGCCAAAGTAAAAAGGAAAAAGGTAAAAGTAAAGAACCCGTCCCTACTTTTACCTTTTTCCTTTTCTTCTTCAGTCGCGCACGACGATGGTGCCGGAGAAGTGGTCGTGTGCGGTGCGCCCCTCGGCGTCGAAGAGGGCGTAGACGAGGCCGAGGCCCAGTGTGATGAGCGACAGGATGTAGAAGAGCGCGCGAAGGACGGCCTGCCCGGTGGTCGGCGGCAGACCCGTCTCGGCGTCAACGGCCCTGAGCGAGACGCGCGACATGCCCAACGTCCGGCCGGCGAGCGCCGTCGCGGCCGTCAGGTAGAGAAACATCACGACCAGCACGATGCCGCCCATCGAGGCGACGACGCGCCAGTCGGCCCAGTTGCCGTTGGTCAACTCGATAATCGCCGCGAAGGGCGAAGAGGCGAAGGCCACGACGAGCAGGTCTATAGCGCTTGCGGCGAGTCGGCCCGCGACCGGCGCGCGGTCATCGTAAAAATCTTCCTCGGAATCGCTCTTGAGAAGCTCTGCGTCAGAAGTCCTGGCGCTCGCCTCGACCGCGGCCTCTGCAACCGCGACCCGATTCGTTTGCGGCTTGCTCTCGACTGCGGCGGCTTTCTTCGCGGGCTGCGCCGGGACGATGACCAACGGGCGCTCGCGCGCCACTTCCGATTTCGCCTTTTCCTCCTCGACCGGCTGGGCGGGTGAAACGACTGGCGACGCGGCGACCACGGGTGGCTGAGCGACGAGCTGATTCGTCTCTGGCTGATACTGTTCTTCTGCGACGCGCGCGACGGCTGCTGCGGCCGCCCCGCCCATCGAAGCGCGTGTGCGCGGCATGGGCGGCGTGGGCTGGCGCGCGCGTTCGAGACGCTTGAGCGCGGCGGCGACAATGGGGTTCATGGCCGGGATGTCCGGCTGCGGCACCAGGCCCAACTGCGGTGCGACCGCGTCGGCCGCCTGCGGCTGGACGGGCCTGCGCAAGACCCCTTCCGCGTCGTGGGACGAGTCGCGCGAGCGCCGCTCCTGGATTTCCCGCACGCGCTCGCTCAACTCCTTGCGCCACTGGGGGCGCGTGCGCGAGACGCCCGGGAATTCAATCAGCGTCGAACTCGGCTGGGTCGCTGCGGCCCTGGGCGCTGCGACGGCGTCCTCTTCCGCGGCCGGAGGCGGGGCAGCGTGCGAGGCGCTTTCCTGTGAAGTGACGACGGGCTCCGAAGCCGTCTCGGGTGAAGTCTTGGCTGCCGGCGTTTTACACCTCGGGCACAAATCCAGACCGTTGGAATAGACCGCACGGCATGACGAACACTGCATAGCGAAAGGGCCTCCGTCGGACCAGTAAGTTGATTCTTAAAAAGGGCAGGGCGAAGCAGGTAAACCCATGCCCGTTGCGGAGTCGGAGCGGATACTATCAGGCTTTACTTTAAGCCGTCAACCAGAAAATATACTAGTAACTGTGTTTGAATCGCGGCCGAGCACAAGATAGGGGAAGCCGGTAAACAGCAAATGGTGAATGAGGAAAGCCGCTCTCCCATTCACCATTTAGTCTTTACCAATTTACAGACTTACAGCGGCTGCCTTCCGGCGAAGCCGGCCTCGACATCGTGCCACCATTCTATCTGGTCGCCCTCGCCGAGTTGCCAGCAGAGGAGGACGACGCGCCCATCGCGCAGGGAGGGGAAGTCAATCAGGCCGCGGGCGTAATCCTTGAGCTGGACGCCGAGCGCTTCCAGTTCCCCGGCGTGGCCGGAAAGCTCGAAGAGGAGGGAGAGGTAACGCGGCCCGTCGGGCATCCCGCCGCCGCCCTGTTCCGCGCCCTCGGCGGCGTGCCTGGCGGCAGCCTGGTAAGAGACGAGACGACTGTGGGCGCGCTGGATGCGGGCCAGAATCCCACGCACGGTCGGGAGCAGCGCGTTCGCCTCTTCGATGCTGAAAACTTTCATAAAGCAGGAGTCAGGAGTCAGAAGTCAGGAGTCAGGAGTCAGTAGGAAAGCGTTCGGTCTTTATTCTGACTTCTGACTCCTGACTCCTGCATTCTGTCCTTCACTGATCGTCGGTGACACGGATGAACTCGGCGGAGGACTCGAAGTTGTCCATCTCCTCGTCCACGTGCGACTCGACGGTGACGCGCTGGGCCTGTGGCTGAAACTCGTTGCGGTGGCCGTTGTCGTGGGAGTTCGCGCCGTGGTTGTTCATGTAGCCCGAAGTCGTTTCGGGTGCATCGCGCTCCTGGTAGTGAGCGCCGTGCGGCACTTCCTTGCGGACCTTGTCGGCGATTTCGCCGAGGTCTATGAAATAGTCCGCCACGTCAATCAACTTCGGCGCGGTGTTCGAGCGGAAGCCGGCGACCTCCACGCGGCAGCCCTTGTAGGCGACGGCGTTGACGGCGTAGACGAAATCCTCGTCGCCCGAGACCAGCACGGCCGTGTCGTAGCGCCCGGCCAGGCTCAGCATATCTACCGCAATCTCTACGTCGAGGTTCGCCTTGCGCGTCCCGTCGTAAAAGGTCTTCAGCTCTTTCTGGATGACGCGGAAGCCGTTGCGCCGCATCCAGAGCAGAAAGCCCTGCTGGCGCTCTGCGCCGACATCAACGCCAGTGTAGAAGAAGGCCCGCAGCAGGCGGCCGTCGCCGAGCAGCACGCGCAGCAGCTTGTTGTAGTCAATGTCTATGTTGTGAAAGCGCGCTGCGTGAAAAAGGTTGTTACCGTCAATGAAAACCGCCACCCTGCCGCGATGCCCGAACTGCCACGAAATATTGTTCGTCGGATCGAAGTTCATGCAAAAGTGTACCCCATAGAGATGTAAATATCTGCCGATAGAATGCCGCCCGGCGGCTTTAAGGTCAAGTCTGAAAAGCGTTCTGGCTTTAGCGCGGGGGCCGCCCGACGGCCAGCAGCTCGTTCGTCACGGCGTCCAGGTAGACGGCCGCGCCTGACGGGTCGGACTTGAGGGTGATTTCCCAGGCGAGATGAAACTCAAGAACGGTGGGGTCCGCGGCGCGCGGCCGCGGGTAGACGACCAGCTCGCGCACGAGCACGTCTTCGGGCTGGTTGATGGTCAGAGTTTGCTGGCCGCCGGCTGCGTCCGCGTAGGTGAAAGACTTGCCGGCGAGCTGCGCGGGCAATTCGTCGGCCGACCATTTCGGGCGTGTGCCAGCCCCCGCGCGTTGCAACTGCTCTATCTCTGGGATTGCCGTGCTCGTGATTTGCAGGACGCGCCGGTCTGGCGCGAAAGTTATTTCCACTATGCCGTAGCCGCCGCGCAAGGGGTAACGGAAGGGGCGCTGCTCGTAGACGGCCCGCTGCGTCCCGTCGGCCGCGTCAACGCGCTGTGTGAGCGAGAGGTGTACGGGCTGCGCGCCGAGCAGCGGGGCGACGCTCGTGATAAAGCGCCGCAACGACTCGCGCGTGTTCTCCTCGCTCATCGGGACTGCGTCGCCTACTTTGGGCAGGTGTAAAGCCGCACCGGCGGGCAGCGCGCGCAAGGTCGCGGTGACGGGTTGAAGTTCGGGCGCGGGTGCGTCCGGGATGCCCTGCTCGCTCGCAAATTTGGCCCAGGCTTGAAACGCGCCCGCGCGCCTGTTCGGCGTCTCGACCATGAGCACGGGGTACGGCGGCTCGTTCGGGCGCGGGCCGGCGGCATCGGGCGCGGGCGTGGTCGCGCAGGAGGCGCAAGACAGGAGGGCCAGCAGCGCGCAGAGCGCGACGCGCGAATGCTTCACTGTTCGCCCTCTCTGACTTGCCGCAGGAATCATCTGTCTAGTTTGAACCGGGGAACGGTCTCGCTTAACTCGCGTGGATTATACCGAAATAGCGCGCGTAGGAAAGGCCCGGCGTGAAAGTTTCTGAGCGCGCGCTGATGAAAATGGCTATAATCCGTGGAAGGAGAATTCCCTTTGCCCTTCGACGAAGATGCAGCGCAGTGGGGCGGCCAGGAGCCGTCGCGCGCAGAGCCGCGCCGGTTCTCGCCAGAGCAGATGGTCAGGTGTGACGCGTGCCTGCGCGCCAATCCTCCGACGCGCACGAGCTGTCTTTACTGCGCGGCGCAGTTGCCTCAGACCGAAGCCGGCGACGCTTCCTTGCGTCCGACGTTGCGCCCATTGGAAAACTGGGAGCGCGGTTACAATGTGATTCTGCGCCCGACGGAAGCTGGCCTCTCTTCTTCGGAGGCGGTACAGGATGCGGCGGAACTCCTGCGCCTCCGGCCGGAAGATTTCGGGCGAATCCTCGAAGCACGCGAGCCTCTGCCGGTCGCGCGCGCGGCGACGAAAGAGGAAGCCATGCTCGTCGAGCGGAAATTAGCTGAGCTGGGTTTCCAATCGCTGTTGGTCGCAGACGAGCAACTCAAATCGGACATCACACTTGTCAGGCGCGCTCGGTCGCTGGACTTGAAAGAGGACGGGTTCGCGGCGCGGCTGGCGGGCGGTGGCGAACCCGCACAAATCCTGTGGGAGGAAGTCTCGCTGCTTTTAGTGGGCCGCCTCTTCGTCCGCGAGATAGCCGTAGAGGAGCGCAAGGGCCGCGGCGCTGAGAAAGAGATAGTGGACGCGCGCGAGGTGAGCGCGGACGAGGCGGTGTTGGACATCTACACGGCTCAAGACGACGGATGCTGGCGCGTTAGCGCCGCGAGCTTCGACTTCTCCTGCCTGGGCGCGCGCAAGGGGTTGGTGGCCGCGCAGAATCTCACGACGCTGGTCGCCCACTTGCATGAACACGCGGCCCGAGCGGAGTACGACGATTCGTACATGCGTGTGCGCGGCGCGCTCGCGCACGTTTGGCCCATCAAGCAGCAGAATGAGGCGCGCGGCTGGCGACGTAACGCGCCGGGCCGTGTGACCACGGAGGAGGTCGCGCGCAGCGACAACGAGGCGCAGTTCACGCGCTACTCGCGACTGCGCCATTACCTCAGACTGAATCACGGGTTGGACTCATGAAGCGTCGCGCGGAGCGCAGTGAATCTCATCACAGGTCGGCGGCGAAAGAGATCGAGCGCGGCCCCCGCGGCTTCACGACTGAACGCCCGGCGGACGAGAACGCACACCTCTACGGAGTCGCCCCGGTCCTCGAAGCATTGCGCGCGGGCCAACGCTCCATAGAGCGCGTGACGATTGCGGAGGGCGTGCGCCACCAGCGCCTGCGCGAGTTGATTGAGGAGGCGAGGCGGGCCAACGTGCCGGTGCGTTACGCGCCGCGGATTGACCTCGCGCACGCGGTCGGGGCCGGCGCGAACCACCAGGGCGTGGTCGCGACGGTCGCGGCGGCCAGTTACGCGGACGCGGACGAGCTGCTGGAAGACCTCGCGCGGCGCGTCGGCACGGACGACCCGCCGCTCGCGGTCGTGCTCGACGGCGTCGAAGACCCGCGCAACCTGGGGGCCATCCTGCGCACGGCGGAGTGCGCGGGGGCGCACGGCGTTTTTGTGCCAGAACGACGCGCGGCCGGTTTGACGGAGACGGCGGCGAAGACGGCCGCGGGCGCGCTTGAGCACATACGCGTGGCGCGCGCTGCGAATCTGGCCCGATTGATAGAGGAATTTAAAGAACGTAATATCTGGACCGTTGGGACGAGCGCGGACGCCGCCTTGCGGTACACGGCTTGGGACTGGACGCAGCCGTCTGCGCTGTTCCTGGGAGGCGAGGGGGCCGGACTGCACCGCCTGGTGCGCGAGCGTTGCGACGCGCTGGTCAGCATCCCCGTCCTCGGGAAGATCGAATCATTGAACGTTTCGGTGGCCGCGGGCGTTGTGCTATACGAAGCCGTCCGCCAGCGGCGCGAGCGCAAAGAAGGTTGAGCGTTATTTCAAAACTGGAGAGAGAAAATGTACTGCCCTAAATGTGGGACCGAGAACATAGAGGAGGCCAGATTCTGCCGCGGGTGCGGCGTAGATATTGGGATGGTCTCGCAGGCGCTCAACGGGCAGCTTCCCGAAAAACGCTCTCCCGGTCACGACCTCGAAGAGCCCTCACACGGCCACTCCGGGCGGCACAAGCGCAGGGAGAAAGAGCCTAGGATAGACAAAGCCATCACCAACATTTTTACGGGCATCGGCTTTATCCTCGTCGCCGCGATGGTCTTCGTTTTCGCTCCTGCCGGCAAGATTTGGTGGTTCTGGATGCTGATTCCTGCCTTCACCATGCTCGGCGGCGGCGTCGCGGAGTACGTCCGCTACAGGCACAGCAAGGGCGAGGAGCTGAAAGCGCCGGGCGGCGAGGCGAGGGCCGCCGTGCCGCCCGCGCGCGTGAGTGCGCTCCCGCCGCGCAACACCTCCGAGATGGTCCCGCCGCCGAGCGTCACCGAAGGCACGACGCGCCACCTCGGCGTGAGAGCCGAAGCCCCCACGCGCCGCGCCAAACGACCCGCGAAAGACAGTTAACGACTGCGCCGCGTGCACAATCAACCAACGAAGGCGGCGTTCCTTGCGCGTCTCTGAGCGCCTCTGTATAGTCTCGGGTCTATCAACGACAATCGAACGCGTCAGGCCGTAAAGGAGTCCGTATGCCGCAACGACCCAAGATTGCTAACGACATGTTGGAGTTAATCGGGTACACGCCGCTCGTGCGGCTGAACCGCATCCCGTACCCGGACTCCGCGGAGCTGATCGTCAAGCTCGAATCGCAGAACCCTATGGACTCGGTCAAGGACCGCATAGGCGCGGCGATGATCAGGGCCGCCGAGCGCGACAATTTGATTAAGCCAGGCGAGACCGTATTGATCGAGCCGACCTCCGGCAACACGGGCATCGGGCTGGCCTTCGCCGCCGCCGTGATGGGCTACACGCTCGTCGTGACGATGCCCGACACGGTGACGATGGAGCGGCGCAGGGTGCTGACGGCGCTCGGCGCGGAAGTCGTCCTCACGCCCGGCGCGGAAGGCATGAGGGCGGCGATGAAGCGCGCGGCTGAGATCGCGGAGGCGACGCCGCACAGTTGGACGCCGAGCCAGTTCGACAACCCGGCCAACCCGCAGATTCACCGCGAGACCACGGCCGAGGAGATTCTGGAAGACACGGACGGGAGGATAGACGCCTTCGTCGCGGGCGTCGGGACGGGCGGGACGATTGCCGGCGTGGGCCAGGTCTTGAAAGAGCGACTGGGGCCGCAGGTGCAAGTCATCGCCGTCGAGCCCGCGTCGTCGCCCGTGCTGTCGGGCGGCGAGCCGGGGCCGAACAAGATTCAGGGCATAGGGGCCGGCTTCGTGCCGGGCAACTACGACCCGACGGTCGTTGACCGCGTCATCCGAGCTGAATACACGGACTCGGTCGAGATGGCCCGCCGCCTCGGGCGCGAGGAGGGGATTTTCTGCGGCATCTCTTCGGGCGCGATCACCTGGGCCGCGCGCGAGGTCGCACGCGAAATGGGCCAGGGCAAGCGCGTCGTCTCCATCATCTGCGACTTCGGCGAGCGTTACCTCTCGCACGAGCTGTTCGAGGTGCTGGAACAATAGAAGCCTCGCCTTCGATGAACGAGAAGTACAAAGCTCGCATCTGCGTTCCAGTTTGCGAGGGCCGGGCCGTTGACTTGCGCGGGGCCGTGGAGCGCGCGGGGCTCGTCGCGGACATCATCGAATTGCGGCTCGACTACTTGCAGGGCGACGAGTTGTTCAAGGCCCTGCGCAACCTGCCCTCACTCATCAGCGCGAGCCCGCGGCCCGTCGTCGTCACGCTCAGGCCCGTCGGCCAGGGCGGTCAGCGCGAGATGGACAACCTGACGCGCCTCATCTTCTGGACCGAACACTTCCTCTACGGCAAACCGCACGTTGACTTCGCGGACATAGAATTAGACCTCGCGCTCCTCTTCCGTGAGAGGGAGAAGGAAGAGGGCCGAGAACTCTTGAACTGGGGCCGAGTCATCTGCTCGCACCACGACTTCGGCGGCGTCCCCGCTGACCTCGAAAAGATTTACGAGCAGATGTCGGCGACGCCCGCGCGCATCCTCAAGCTGGCCGTCAGGGCCGATGACGCGACCGACTGCATCCCTGTCTTTCGCCTGCTCGAACGCGCGCGTTCGCAGGGCCGCGATTTCATCGCCGTGGCGATGGGGAGCCCGGGCATCGTGACGCGCATTCTGGGGCCTGCGCGTGACGGGTTTATGACCTACGCCTCGCTCGACGAGGCGCACGCGAGCGCGCCCGGACAGCTCAACGCGATCGAGCTGCGCGAGCTTTATCGCGTGAACCAGTTGGACAGGGAGACAGATGTCATGGGCCTGGTCGGCTCGCCCGTCGCGCACTCGCTCTCGCCGCACATGCACAACGCAGCCTTCGCGGCCGCCGGCCTCAACGCCGTTTACGTCCCGTTCGACGTGCGCGACGCCGCGGGCTTCCTGCGGCGCATGGTTCACCCGCGCACGCGCGAGGTGGAGTTGAACCTGCGGGGATTGAGCGTCACCACGCCGCACAAGACAGTCGTCATGGAAAGTCTGGACGCGGTCGAGGAGACTGCGCGCGAGATCGGGGCGGTCAACACCGTCGTCGTCGAGGAGGACAGCTTGCGCGGCTACAACACGGACGCGGCCGCGCTCGTTGCTCCGCTCGTGGAAAGGGGGACGCGGCTCGCCGGCGCTCGCTGTGCCATTTTAGGAGCGGGCGGCGCGGCGCGCGCTGCGCTCTGGGGACTCGGGAGGGAAGGCGCGCGTTTGAGTCTCTTCGCACGCGACGTTTCGAAGGCCGCGCCGGTCGCGGAAAAATTCGGGGCCGATTGCGCACAGCTAGACGGCGCGCCTTTCGACGGCTTTGACGTGGTCGTCAACGCAACTCCGCTCGGCACGCGCGGCGCGCGCGAAGACGAGACGCCGGCTCTCGCCGCACAACTGCGCGGCGCGCGCATGGCCTACGACCTCGTCTACAATCCCGCCGAGACGCGCTTCCTGCGCGAAGCCGCCGCGGCCGGTTGCGACACCCTCGGCGGCTTACCCATGCTCGTCGCCCAGGCCGCCGAACAGTTCCGACTCTGGACTGGACGTGCCGCGCCGCTGGACGTGATGCTGACGGCCGCAACGCGGAAGTTAAATGAGCTGTAGACGCGATGCGTCGCATCTAATATTTGAAATTTGAAATCTGAAATTTGGGCTTTTATGATTGAGCGTTACAGCAGGCAGATTCTTTTCGACGGGATAGGCGAGGCGGGGCAGCGGCGTCTGCTCGGGGCGCGCGCCGTCGTCATAGGTTGCGGCGCGCTCGGCACGGCGCAGGCGGAGACGCTGGCGCGCGCAGGCGTAGGGCGTTTGCGGCTGGTTGACCGCGACTTCGTCGAAGCCTCGAACTTGCAGCGGCAGACGATGTTCACGGAGGAGGACGCGCGCCAGCGGCTGCCGAAAGCCATCGCGTGCCGCAATCATCTGGCACAGATTAACTCTGACATAGAGGTAGAGGCGGAAGTCGCCGACGTGAACAACTCGAACGTCGAGCGGCTCATCAGTGGCTGCGACGTGGTGCTCGACGGGACGGACAATTTCGCGACGCGGTATCTCATCAACGACGCGTGTGTGCGTCACGACTTGAGCTGGATATACGGCGCGGCGGTCGGCTCTTACGGCGTGACGATGACAGTGCGCCCGCGCGTTACGCCGTGCCTGCGCTGCGTCTTCGAGGAAGCGCCGCCGGCCGCGAGCGCGCCGACGTGCGACACGGCGGGCGTCATCATGCCGATTATCGCGGTCGTCGCGGCCGTGCAGGTGAGCGAGGCTTTGAAGCTGCTCACGGGGCAGACCGACAAGCTGCACCGCTCGCTGATGCAGTTCGACGTGTGGCAGAACGAGTGGCGGCGAATCAGGCTGGACGATGCACCGCACGCGGACTGCCCTACGTGCGGGCTCGGGCGCTACGAGACGTTGGAAGCTGGCGCGGGCGAGGTCGCTGTGTCTTTGTGCGGGCGCGACGCCGTGCAGGTCCGCCCGGCGGCCGCGACGGAAGTCAATCTGCCGGCGCTCGCCGAGAGGCTGCGCGCCGCCGGCGAGGTTCAGCTCAACCCTTACCTCCTGCGGTTGCGCGCGGGCGACTACGAGCTGACCGTCTTCAAAGACGCCCGCGCCATCATCCGCGGCACAGACGACGTGCCCACCGCTCGCTCGCTCTACGCCAGATACGTTGGCACATAAATTGGCCGTTTCCCGTGGCGCGGCCTTTCGGGTTATATTCGCTCGTGTCGCTCGCTATTCCAGACTTCCCGGTAACAGATTCCAGATGCCAAAACAATTATTCCGCAGACGCTTCCTGACATCGTTCGCAATTTTCATCGTCCTGACGCTCGGCGGCCTGTCTGTCATGGGCGGCGAGCCGATTATCTGGGAGACGAATTCCAGGACGGAGCTGCTGCGCGGCGAGTCGCGCGGCGTCTCCGTGACGGACACGGGCGTGCTCATGCTCGCCCCGCTCTTCACGCAGCTCTTCAGTACGGACCAGCCCTACGTCTGGTCTAGCGCGGCCGACGACGCGGGCAACATCTACCTCGGCACGGGGCACGACGGTCGGCTCTACCGCGTCGGGCGCGACGGCCGCGGCGCGCTCCTCTACGACGCGGCCGAGCTGGACGTGACGGCGCTCGCGGTCGGCCGAGACGGGGCCGTTTACGCGGGCACGTCGCCCGACGGGAAGGTCTACAAGGTTGGGCCGGACGGCAAGGCCGACGTTTATTTCGACCCGCCGGACAAGTACATCTGGTCACTCGCCGTCCTGCCCGACGGGCAGCTCGCGGTCGGGACGGGCGACAACGGCAAGCTCTACCGCGTTGGCGCGGTCGGGGCCAAGCCCGAAACTTCTCTACTCGTTGACACCAACGAGACGCACGTCATCTCGCTCGCCGTGGACGCGAAAGGGCAGCTCATCGCGGGCACGGACCCCGGCGGGCTCGTGCTCAGAATCTCGCCCGACGGAAAAGCCTTCGCGCTCTTCGACGCGCCGCTGCGCGAGGTCCACGCGCTCGCGCCCGCGGCCGACGGCTCCGTCTACGCGCTCATCATCAGCGACGCGGCGACGGCCCAGCGCGGCGGCACGTCCGTCCCGACTCCGCAGCCCTCAGACGCTTCCGGCGGACAAGGCGGCGCGACCGTCACCATCACCGCCATTGACGAGAGCGGGACGCCGTTGCAGCCGCAGCCCACGACGGGGCGCAGCCGCAACGACCTGTCGAACGCGCGCAGCGCGGTCTTCCGCATCCTGCCCGACGGCGGGACGGACCTCTTGTGGAGCAGCCCTTCGGTGACGGCCTTCTCGGTCGCGGTCGCACCGCAGGGAGGCGTCCTGATTGGCACAGCCGACAAGGGGCGCATCTACTCCGTCACGGACGACGGGCGCGACACACTGCTCCTGCAATCCACCGAAGGTCAAATCTCCACGCTCGCCACGCGCGGGCGCGAGGTCTACGCGGCATCCAGCAACCAGGGCAAGCTCTTCCGCTTCGCCGCGGAGACCGTCAGCGAGGGCTCATACGAATCGCCCGTGCGCGACGCCAAGCTGTTCGCCTCGTGGGGGCGCATCTGGTGGCGCGGACGCGGGGTCGTGGAACTACAGACGCGCACCGGCAACAGCGAGCGGCCCGACGCCACCTGGAGCGAATGGAGCGCGCCCTACCGCGACCCCTCCGGCGCGCAAATCACCAGCCCGCGCGCGCGCTTCATACAGTGGCGCGCGGTGCTGAAAACGCCTGCCGGCGCGGGCGCGGCCGAGACGCAGATGGAGGACGTGAGCCTGGCTTACCTGCCGCGCAACGTCGCGCCCGAAGTCATCAGCATCACGGCGCTGCCCGTCGGCGTCGGGCTCCAACCGATTGTGCAGATGCAGGCCGACCCCAACATAGAAACTTCTGGGCTGGACCCGGGTCTGTTCGGGGCGGCGACACAGGTTCCGCCGCGCCGAGTCTTCCAGCGCGGCGCGCGCTCGCTACAGTGGCAGGCCGAAGACCGCAACAACGACACGCTCGAATACGCGCTCTACTACCGCTCGCTCAACGAGAGCGACTTCCGTCTGCTCAAGGACAAGCTGCGCGAAAACTTTTACACGGTGGACGCAGCGGCCCTGGCCGACGGGCGCTACGTCTTCAGGGTCGTCGCCACGGACGCGCCGGACAACCCAGGCGGGCAGGCGTTGACGAGCGAGCGCACGAGCGAGCCCGTGGACGTGGACAACACGCCGCCGGCCGTGCGCACGGCCGCTGCGCCGCAGGTGGCCGGCGACCACGTCCGCGTAGGCTTCGAGGCCGAGGACGTGTTGGGGATGGTCAAGCGCGCCGATTACAGCGTGGACGGCGCAGCCTGGCGCTCGGCCTACCCGGATGACGGCATCGCAGACAGCCCGCGCGAGCGCTACTCGTTCGACCTGCCGGTCACTGGTCCCGGCGAGCACACCATCTCGCTGCGCGCCTACGACATGAGCGGCAACGTCGGCAGCATCAGAATTACCGTTAGACGGTAAATTGCAAAAATCAAAGTAAAAAAATCAAAATGGAGGACGAAAGGCACGCTTTTCGTCCTCTATTTTGCATCTTACATTCTTCTGCACGGTATCGTGCGAGGGCAGTCTGAAAGCGTGCGCCGAATGGGGATAACTGTTAAGCTATGTTGATATAGGCAAGGCGGGTGGCCGCGCGTCGCGCGTGGCACCCATCTTGCAGTGGCTTGAGGCGGCGCGTCTCTTCTCTCTCCCTCCCATGCGCGCTCATGTGAAAGAGAGACATGAGGAGGCCACAGGTAGTTATGAAGAAGTTGAAGCAAATTTTAATGGCGGCCCTGATCAGCTGCGTCGTCTCCACCGGCGCACTCGCCCAGAAGCGAGGCCAGAGGGATGATCCGCCGCCGAAGAACGACCCGCCGAAGGTGAAAGTCGAGCGGGACAAGAACCCGCCTCCCGAGAGGAGGGAGCCGAAAGGCGACGACCGAAAAAGACCTTGAGTCTTTTATTAAAAACTTTCTCGGTCAGCTCTGACCTGGCTGACCGCCTCGACAAAGAAACCCGCGCCCCCTTTGATGTGGACGCGGGTTTCATAGTTTAAGAAAAACTGATGCGCTCTCGTCCAAAAATTTTCACCGCCATCCTGACGGCTCTACTCGTCACCGGCTTTGTCCCGGCAGTCAGCGCGCAGCGCAGCGTCCGCGAGCGGCTGGTCGAGCGCGCGAGCCAGATTACGGGCGACGACTTCCCGGTCTACGTCAGGACGGCGCGCGGCGCGCAAGTCTTCGCGCGGAGCCAACCGCGGCCGGAAGTCCTCGGCGCGATTGACGACGGCCTCGCGGAACTGTTCCGCGTCGCGCGCCGCCACGGCTACGGCGAGCGCCTGGACTACGCACAGTACGTCGTCTTCATCGCGCGCGCCGACCGGACCAGGGACATCCGCGGCGCTTACTCGCCGGACATAGCCGTCCCGGCCAAACAGTATGCCGGGAGCGCCTACGACCAGGGCGGCTATGTCTACGCCGCTGGCATGGTGATGGCTTACAATCCCTGCGCCTTCATCATCGCCGAGCACGAGCGCGACCTGCGGCGCATCGCGGACGTTGTCCGCTACGAGGGCGAGCATCTCGTCCTTTACCACAACGACCGCACGCTCTACACCCGCACGATGGATCACAGCCGCGGCGGCGGCCACCCGATTCTTCAGTAGAGAAAAAGATGCCAGGTAGAGAAAGGAGGCCACCCTTTTAGCGGCCTCCTTGCTCCTCATCTGCAAGATTAATCCACCGCTCGCCCGACTCACTTCCGCCGGACGGCGCGCTTCACCCGGTCAAGCTGCTCCTGTTGCCGTCGGAGTCGCGTCTGCTGCCGCGCCATCTGGGCGCGTAGCTGCTCAATCAGCCCCTGCTGCGCGCGAATCTGTGCCTGCTGCTCCTGGATGGCCTTGACCGCCACTGGCAAAAGCGCCATGTAGTTCAGCCCCAGCGGCTTCGTCGCGTCCTCATCTCTCAGCACCAGCTCCGGCAGAACTTTTTCGACCTCTTGCGCGACCAGCCCCATCTGCGGATTGCCTGCGGGCTCACTCTTCCAGCGCCAGGAGACGGGCCGGAGCCTCATCAGTTGGTCGAGGCCGTAGTTGAGGTTAGTGACGTTCTGCTTGAGGCGCGCGTCGGACGAGCAGGGGATGTTGTTGGCGCAGACGTTGCCCTGGACGAAGAGCGTACTGGTGATCTGCACCTCCCCCTCGAAGTAGCCTGCCGTCCCGCCAGCCCCAGCCTTGCCGTGAATGCCTATGGTCCCGCCTTGCCCGTACACCCCGGTCAGCTCGCTCAAGCCGTACACGCCGTAATGGCCGCCGGAGCCCCACACGCCGTGAGTCCCGCCTGTGCCGTACAAGCCATAGCTGCCGCCGACGCCCCACACGCCTCGGATGTTGCCATTGCCGTACACGCCGTTGAAGGCGTTGCCGTACACGCCGTAGGGGCCTCCGTTGCCATACACGCCGATGTCACCGCTGCCGTACACGCCGTGAGTGGTGCCGTCGCCGCGCACGCCCGTGGTGTTGCTTTTCCCGTAGACTGCCGTGAGGCTGCCGCCCTCGACGTGCAGTTTATAAGCCGGGGTGAGGGTTCCGACACCGACTTTGCCCACATTGTCTATGACGACTCCCGAGTTGTTCGGCACGCCGGCCCCGACGCCCGCGGCCAGCGTCAGCCTGTCGCCGTTGAAGCGGATGTCGGCGCGCTTGGCTGGGTCGGGGCTGACCGCCGGCTTCAGCCACGTCAGCCCGGTCTCCGTGTTCGGGGTGCCGAACTGCAAGTAGCCGCCGTTGCCCCCCGGAGTCATCCGCGTGATGCCGTTAACTTCGAGGCGCAGCCCCGTGCCCGGCGCGGCCGCCGTCCCGATGCCGACCCTGCCCCCGGCCTCTATGATGGAGGAACTGGTCAGCGTGTCGGCGTCGGTGAACTTCGCGACCTTGTTGACCGCGCCCCCGCCGTCCACCAACGGCTGCGGGTTGGGCGCGTAGGCCGCAGCCTTCTGAGAGCCTGACTTCTCCTCGCCGTCCGCGCCCCTCACCTCCTCTGTGACCAGGACCTGCTCGATACGTTTGCGAACTTTGCCGGAAGGAGTCGTGTAGCTGGCCGTGACGGTGTAGGTGCCTGGCACGACGCGCTTGCCGCCCGAGTCCGTCATCTTCCAGTCGAGCCCATTGTCAGAGACCTGTGCGGCCTCGAAGACGGTGTCCCCGGCCTCGTCCGTGACCTCGACCCGCAGGCCGAAGGCCGCGCCGACGGCCGAGACGCGGACGCGCCCCTCCTCGGGCGTGACGTTGACGGTGGAGACCTGCGGGCGCTGGGCCTGCGCTACGGCGAGCGGCAGGAGGGCGGCGAAGGCCGACGCGAGTGCGATGCGTTTGAAAGTGTTCATGGCGAGAACTCCCGGGCTCAAGTTCAATAGGGGGCCGCGTTCGGGTTCGCGGCCGCAGGCGACGAACCGGCGAGGCGATAATGGGCACAGAATGCCCCCGCCTGGCAGGGGATGATACGGCATTGCGGCCGTCGAGTCCTGTACGCCGCCTCTATTTACTCTCTATTCGCCTGCCGCAGGGGATAGTTGTGACATCAATTGAAAAGGCCACCCCTCTGGTGGCCTTCATCTGTTGAAATCTTGGTGCCCGCTAATGGATTCGAACCATTGACCCCTCGCGTGTGAAGCGAGTGCTCTACCACTGAGCCAAGCGGGCTTATCCTGTTCTCAGGGAAGCGGCATCCTAGCAAGACGGCTTCGCCAGCGTCAAGCCGGCGAAGCCGTCAGATTGTGCTGCCCGAATTACTGCGCGAGGGGCGGGTCGTCCGGGCCAGCGGGCTGCTGGTCGTTGACCTTGACGGTATCGGAATTGGCGTCCAGGTAGTAGTGATTGCGGCCCGTCGCGCCGAGGCCCTCGCCCTGCTGTGGGTCCGCGTTGATGGTGTAGTAGGGCGGCTGGCCGCTCGCCTTCGGCGTGATCTTCATCGTGAAGACGTAGCCGCTGACGACGGGCGCGTCGCCCGCGAAACGCTTGTCCAGGTTGACCTCCGTGATCAATTGGTCGAACGTGCCGTAGGAGCTGCCGTTCTTCTGCTTGATGAAGAGCCGCTGGTTGACGGCGATGTTCTGGAGCGTCTTGACGGCGGCGGCCTCGTTGCCCGCGCGCGTGATGGCCTGGTAGGCGGGAATGCCGACGGCCACCAGGATGCCGATGATGGCGATGACGATCATCAGCTCGATGAGAGAGAAGCCGCGGGCTCTGATATGGCGTCTGCGATTATGTTCTGTCATGGTTGCACCTCACGAAAATAACTCACGACCCAAGCGCTCTATGGTTCCGAAAAATCTAGATGACTGCGGGGGCCAATTGCGTTTCCGGCGTCGGGCGGAATTTTACTACATCCAGCCTCGACGCGTCACATCCGGGGCGGCCCCCGGATTTTCAACGTGCGGCATCGCGCCCGAGCATGTAGAATGGGCCTTAAGGCATTAGAGCGGGGTAGCAGGGAAGCCTTTATGCGAAGATTGCAGGCGGCCGATCAAGAGGCGGAGCAGAGCCTACGGGCCGCGGTCGGGAAAATCGAAGAGTTGCAGGCGGCCGTCGAGCAGGTCATACGGGGCAAGTCCGAGGCCGTGCGCCTGGCAATCGTGACGCTCATCGCGGGCGGGCACCTCCTGGTCGAGGACGCGCCTGGCGTCGGCAAGACCACGCTGGCGCACGCACTGGCCCGCGCGCTCGACTGCACCTTCCAGCGCATCCAGTTCACCTCGGACCTCCTGCCCTCGGACGTGATCGGCCTTTCGGTCTACAACCAGCACACGGGCGTCTTCGACTGGAAGCCTGGGCCAATTTTCGCCAACGTCGTCCTCGCCGACGAGATCAACCGCACGACGCCGAAGACTCAGTCTGCGCTCCTCGAAGCGATGGCCGAGGGGCACGTCACCGTCGAGGGCGCGACCCGGCCGCTGCCCGCGCCCTTCATCGTCGTCGCCACGCAGAACCCCATAGAGCATCACGGCACGTACCCCTTGCCCGAGTCGCAGCTCGACCGCTTCATGCTGCGCTTGCGCATCGGCTACCCCGGCGCGGACGACGAGAGAAAAATCCTGCGCGACCGCGAGCGCGCCGACCCGCTCAATGCAGTGCGCCCCGTCATGTCGGCCGGGGACATCCTCGAATTGCAGCGGCAGGTCTCGGAAGTCTCGGTTGACGACGCGCTCGTGGACTACCTGATGAGGATCGTGGGCGCGACGCGCGAGACGGAGATGCTGGACTTGGGCGTGAGCCCGCGCGGGACGCTCGCGCTCTTCCGCGCGGCGCAGGCGCTGGCTCTGACGGAGGACCGCGCCTACTGCGTCCCGGACGACATCAAGCGACTGGTGCTCCCCGTCTTCGCGCACCGCCTCGTCGTCAGCTCGCGCTTCTCCTCCTCATTGCGCCGCAGCGAGGAGGCCGAGGCCGTGCTCAAAGAGATCATGAAGACGGTCAGCGTACCGCTGTGAAGCAGTGGTCAGTGGTCAGTGGTCGGTGGTCAGTTAAAAAAAACTGATGTCTTCAACTGACCACTGACCGCCGACCACTGACCACTGATGTTTATGTCTTTCCGCAAGTGGCGCAACGCGATTTTGAGTACGCTGCTGGTGCTGCTGGGGCTGGGGATGTCCCTGGTCATCGTGGTGGCGCGGCGTCAGGGCGACATGATGCTGGCGAACGTGGCGGCGGTCATCTCGCTCGTCATCGTGCTGCTGATTATTATTCTGGTCGTGCCGCCGCTGGCCCGCAACGCGCGCAAGGAAGTCTCACGCTTCGACCTGCCGCTGCAAGTCACGAGGGGCGGCGTCATCTTCATAGGCATCCTGGGCGTCGTCGCCTTCGCCGCGTGGAACACGGGCAACAACCTGCTCTTTCTGGTCTTCTCGCTTCTGGCCGCGACGCTCTTCGTCTCGTGGGCGGCGGCGCGCGCCAGCCTGCGCGACCTCGTCGTCTCCGCGCGCTTCCCGGACCACATCTACGCGGGCGAGCCCGCCCCGGTCATCGTCATCATCCGCAACCGCAAACGCTTCCTGCCCTCCTTCTCGGTGCTGGTCGAGGCGCGCGGGCCGCTCAACGTCGGCGAAGAGAAGAAGGGGAAGCGCAAGGCGCGGCCGCGCTTCGGCAAGCGCACGCTCGCCTACTTCATGTACGTCCCGCACCGCGCGGCGGCCGAGCAGCGTGTCGAGCAGCTTTTCCCGAAGCGCGGCCACGAGCTGATTACCGGCTTCGAGCTTTCGACACGCTTCCCGTTCGGCTTTTTCCGCCGCCGCCGCCGGCTGCGCGCGCGCGACGTGGACATCGTGGTCTACCCTAAGCCCGAGCCCCTGGGCGACGAGCTGCACCTGCTGCCGATGAACGCCGGGCGGCTCGCGTCCTCGCGGCGCGGCGCGGGGCACGACCTCTTTTCGCTGCGCGAGTATCAGCCGATGGACGACCTGCGCCACATAGACTGGAAGGCGACGGCGCGCTCGCGCCGGCTCATCGTCCGCCAGTTCACGGCCGAGGACGAGAGGCGCGTGACGGTCGCGCTCGACACGCGGATGATGGGCGGGGCCGGCGAGCAGGACGCGGGGGCCAGGTTCGAGCGCGGCGTGACGCTCGCGGCCTCGCTCGTCGCGCACTTCATCGCCGAGAGCGCCGAAGTGAGGCTGATAGTCGGCGACGAGCAGGGGCGCTACGGCGTGGGAACGGAGCACCTTTATCATTGTCTGCGGCGGCTCGCGCTGGCCGCGCCCGGCGCGACGCCGGATTTGGCCCATGCCGCTGGCGACGAAAAGAGCCACGAGGCCCCGGTTGCCGACGGCAACTACGTCATCCTGCTGACGACGGCCGCGCCCGGCTCGATTCCCGGTAACATCTGGCGCACCTCGCACGTGATTTACCTGTAAGGGCGCGGCTCTTCTTTGCGCCTTTGCGTCTTTGCGTGAGATAGTTTTTCATGCAATGGCTCAAAGAGAATAGTTTGAGTCTTAAGAAGGAAAGCTCGGAGAGATATGAAACGATGTCCTGTGTGCCAGCGCAGGTATGACGAGACGATGGCGTTTTGTCTGGAGGACGGCTCGGCGCTGGTCCCCGTTTCTTCGCCCGCCGACGACCAGCCGGCGACGATCATCATGCCGGACCCGCGCGTGACGGCCCCCGTGCCCCCGCGCCCGGAGACTTTCCCCCACACGCCGCCGCAGCCTTACACGCCGCCGCCGCCCGCGTGGGCTCCATTCCCGGGGCCGCAATCCTACGCGCCCGCGGTGGCTCACGGGCAGGGCCGCGGCCTCGCCGTCTTCTCGCTCGTCCTCGCCATCAGCGCCTTCGCCCTCTTCGGCTTCTGCATCGTCGCGGGCGCGGCCGACGTCAACAACGAGCTCATCGGCGGCGTCTTCATCGTCAGCGTCCTGTTCGCACTCGTCGGCGCGATTCTGGGCATCGTCGCCACCTCCAAGAGCAGCCGCGACACTGGCCCGCGCAACTCCAAGGCGATGTCAATCGTCGCACTCTCGCTCAACGCTTTTTACCTCGTGCTGACCATCATCTTCCTGATTCTGGGGGCGCTTGTTACGTGAAGAAGAGTCCGCGGGCCTACACGCAAACGAGCCTCTGGCTCATCGGCCTCTGCTTCGTCCTGTCGGGCGCGACGGGCCTCATCTACGAGGTGCTGTGGGCGCGGATGCTCGGGCTGGTCTTCGGCGCGACGACGTTCGCCGTCAGCGCCGTCCTCGCGGCCTTCATGGGCGGGCTGGCCCTGGGGAGCGCGTTGGCCGGGAGACTGGCCGCGCGCATACAGAGGCCGCTGCGCGCCTACGGCCTCGTCGAGATAGGGATAGCAGTTTACGCCGTCACGGTGCCCTTGCTCTTCCGGCTGGTTGACCACCTCTACGCTTTCATCTGGGAACAATTTCATCCGGGCTTTTACGCCTTCAGCCTCTGGCGCTTCCTGCTCTCCTCGCTCGTGCTGCTCGTGCCGACAACGCTGATGGGGGCGACGCTGCCCGTACTCTCCGCGGCGCTCCTGCGCTCGCCGCGCAAGGGCGCGACGGCCGTGACGCGGCTTTACACCTGCAACCTCGTCGGCGCAATCTTCGGCGTCGTCCTGGCCGGCTTCTACCTCCTGCCGGCCCTCGGCGTCCGCACGACCATCTACACGGCCGCCGCCATCAATCTCATCGTCGGCCTCGCGGCCATCGTCATTGACAGGAAAGACGAACGCGCGGGAGTGTCCGACGAAGCGGCGGAAGCCGAAGAGGACGCCATCAAACCGGCCGAACCCGATCCGCAGTCCGCCGGCATCCATCCGCAATCGGTGAAGTTCTGGCTGCTCTGCGCGGCCGTCTCGGGCTTCGTCACCATCAGCACGCAGGTGGCCTGGACGCGCGTGCTGACGATGATCATCGGTTCGAGCACCTACGCCTTCAGCATCGTCGTCGCGCTCTTCCTGCTCGGCCTCACAGTCGGCGCGTACCTCGTCGGCAGGAAGAAACCAACTGACCTGCGCCGCTCGCTGATGAACATCGAGCTGGCGACGGCCGCCGCGCTCTTCCTGAGCATCTGGATTACGAACGGGACGCCCAGCTTCCTGACGGGGCTCGGCCTCAGTTTGCAGATCAACTCCTGGCTCGGCCTCATAGGCTTGCAGGTGCTGGCCGCGGCGCTGCTGATACTTTTGCCCGCGATCCTGATGGGGATGGTGATGCCGCTCGTGCTCGTGTGGGCCAGCGGCGCGGGCGGCGACGCCTCCGTCCGGCTGGTCGGCCGCAGCTACGCCGTCAACACCCTCGGCGCAATCGCCGGCGCGTTCAGCACGGGCTTCATCCTCATCCCGAAGGTCAGCACGCGCTTCACCATCCTCTTCGCCGCCGGGATGTGCATAGTCCTCGCGGGGCTCGCCTACAGGCCGCCGCGAGAAGCGCGCGACCCTGACCTGCGACGAGCCTTCGCGGCCGGCGTGACCGCGTGCCTCGTGCTCTTGCTGCTCGCCGCGCCGCGGATGCGCCTCGACGAGCTTTCAATCGGCGCTTACGACAGCCTCGTGCGCGTGCTGGCGAAGTCGCGCGGCAGCGTGCAGGATGCGTCCCCCGCGAAGCCGCCCGGGCCGGACATACACAGGCTGCTCTGGTACAAGGAAGGCCCCACGGCCACCGTCTCCGTGCGCGACGACTGGGGCATACGCTCTATGGCTGTCAACGGGCGGACAAACGCTTCGGACAAGGACGACATGCCGACTCAGGTGATTTTGGGCCAACTTCCTCTGCTCGTCGCCCCGCGCGCCGAGACGGGTTTGATAGTCGGCTACGGCTCTGGCGTCTCCGTTGGCTCGATGCTCCAGTCGGGAATCCAGTCGCTCGAATGCGTCGAGCTTGAGCCGGCGGTGATACAGGCCGGGGAGTATTTCAACCACGTCAACAACCAGCCGCTCGCGGACCCGCGCCTGCGCCTTATTATTGACGACGCGCGCACCTACCTGCGCGTCAACCCCACGAGCTACGACATGATCGTCAGCGAGCCGAGCCACCCGTGGGTGCCCGGCGTCGCCAACCTCTTCACGCAGGAATTTTTCGAGTTGGGGCGCGGGCGGCTCAAAGAGGACGGCGTCTTCGTGCAGTGGTTGCAGACCTATCAGCTCTCCACGGAGAGCCTGCGCTCTGTGCTCGCCACCTACAGGAGCGTCTTCCCTCACGTCCTGGTCTTCCGCGTGCAGGGCGTGGCGCGGGGGAAGGATTTAATTCTCGTCGGCAGCCGCGTGCCGCTCTCGCTCGCGCGCGTCAGCGAGCGGATGCAGGACGCGCGCGTCGCCAAAGAATTGTCGCGCATCAACATTAACTCGCCCGCCGACCTCGAAGCCTGGTTCGTCTGCGACGAGACCGCGCTCGCGCCGGCCGTCGAGGGGGCCGCCATCAACACCGACGACAATATGCTCGTCGAGACCAGCGCCCCGCGCGAAGCCTTCCTCCCCATGACCGAAGCCAACGCCGCCTGGGTCGAGAAACTGGAACAAAAGAAATGATGAATGATGAATGAAAAAGCAAATGCCTTTTCATTCATCATTCATCATTATTTCTTCCGCTGCCGTCTCGCCGCTGCGGACGCAGTCTGGAATGCCCGCGCCGTCGAAGGCGTTGCCGGCGAGTTTGAGGCCGGGCAGGTCTTTAAGTCGCTCGCGGATTCTGGCGACGCGCTCGACGTGGCCGAGGTGATATTGGGCCATCGAGCGCGGCCACTTCTCTGTGTGCGCGAAGAGGGGCGCGGCTTCGATGCCGAGAAGTTCGCGCAGGTCGCGGCGCACGGCCGCCAGCATCTTCTCATCGTCCAGCGCGAACATCTCCGGTTGCAGCGCGCCGCCGACGAACGCGCGCAGGAGCGCGCGGCCTTCGGGGGCACGCCCGGCGAACTTCACGCTGCTGAAGGTGCAGGCGAGAATCGAGCGCCGCTCGACGATGGGCACGACGAAGCCGAAGCCGTCGAGCGGGTGCGGAATGTCCGCGCGCTTGTAAGCAAGGTTGACGGTCGCCGTCGAAGCGTATGGAATCGCGTCCAGTTCGGCTGCGAGTTGCGCGTCCGCGTCTCCAAGCAGTTTCGCGGACGCGTAGGCGGGAAGCGCCAGGCAAACCGCGTCGGCCGTAATCGCGCCCCCGGACTCAAGCCGAATCTGCCACCAACCGGCGGCGTCATCGTGTGCCAATTTGAGCGCCTTCGTCCTTAGCCGCACGTCCGTCCCGCCGAGCCGCGCCGAAAGCGCGTCAGAGAGCACGCGCATCCCTTCGTCGAAGGAGAGGAAGAGGCTGTAGCGCGCGCCGCTCGTGCCTTTCGCTTCCCGCTGCCCGCGGCGCTGCCTCCACATCGCCCGAATCAGGCTGCCGTGCGCGCGCTCCATCTCCAGAAAGCGCGGCATCGTCGCGCGCAGTGAAAGACTCTCCGGGTCGGCCGTGTAGATGCCGCCGACCATCGGCTGTGCCATTCTTTCAAGCGCCTCGCGCCCGAGCCTGCGCCGCACGAATTGGGCCAGGCTCTCGTCGTCGCCACCGTTCGCGGCCGCGCGCCTTGGCAGGACGAGGTCGAGGGCCATGCGCGCCTTGCCCGCCCAACTGAAGATGCCCGTCGTGACGAACGGCCAGAAGCGCGAAGGGGCCAGGAGCTGAAAACCTTCCGGCACGGCGTGGAGCCGGCCCCCGCGAACTATGAAGCTCCTGCGGTGCGACTCGTTCGTCTCGACGAGGCGCGAGGCGATGCCCAGTCGCTTCGCCAGCTCGACCGCCTCGGGCTTTTCGGAGATGAAGGAGTCTGGGCCGCCTTCGAGCAGGAAGCCGTCGCGCTGCTCCGTGCGGATGATGCCGCCCGTGCGTGATGAGGCTTCGAGCAGGATGACTTCCGGCGGGTTGTGGCTTTGTGAGCCGCGTTCGAGCAAGCGGTGGGCCGCCGCCAGGCCGCTGATGCCGCCGCCGACGACGACCACGCGCTTGCGCCGGTTGTCTCTCGATTCGCTCATCAATCAGGCGACGCCCGCGCGGCTGGCCGGCACGCAGCAGTCGGCGGGGCAAACGTCGTGGGACGGCCCGCGTGCCCCCACGTAGCGGCGCGGCGCGTCAGGGTTCAGGCGCTCTACGATCAGCTCACGAATCATCTGGACGAAGGACGGGTGAGCGCCGACCGTCGCGGCGCGAACCATGTTGAGCCCTAGATTTTGGCACAGGGCGCGTGCCTCCGTGTCTAGGTCGTAGAGCACCTCCATGTGGTCTGAGATGAAGCCGACGGGGGCTATGACCACGTCCTCCGCGCCGGACTCTTTCAGCTCTCTCAAATATTCCAGGATGTCCGGCCCGAGCCAGGGCTGCGTGGGCGGGCCGCTGCGACTCTGGTAAACCAGACGCCAACGCTCGTGGCTTGCGCCCTCTGCGACGAGGCGGCAGGTCTCGCGCAGTTGCGCCTCGTAATCGCAGCCGGCGGCCATCGAGAGCGGGATGCTGTGGGCCGTGAAGGCGACCTGCGCGAGCGCGCGCCTTGCCTCGGGGATTGCGTCGAGCGCGGCGCGCAGGTTCTCCACGTTCGGCCAGACGAAGCCAGGGTGGTTGTAGAAGGCGCGCAACTTCTCGACGCGGGGTGCTCCCGGGCCGGCTTCTTCCTGAGCGCGCGTAATGTTCTCGCGGTACTGGCGGCAGCCCGAGTAAGAGCTGTAAGCGGAGGTGAAGAAGGCGAGGGCGTGGCGGATGCCGTCCTGTGCCATTTTCCTGAGCGTGTCCGTGAGCAGCGGGTGCCAGTTACGGTTGCCCCAGTAGACGGGAAGATGAGGGCCGTTCTGTGCCAGTTCTTTTTCGAGCGCGGCGATTAGCTTTCTGTTCTGCGCGTTGATCGGGCTGACGCCGTCGAACAGCTCGTAATGGTGTGCGACGGCGCGCATCCTCTCGGGCGGCACGTTCTTCCCGCGCAGCACGTTTTCAAGGAACGGCATCACGTCCCCCATGCCCTCGGGGCCGCCGAAGGAGACGAACAGCAGGGCGTCGTAAGGCTGACTCATGTGTTTCAGGATAACTCCCGGCCGTCAGCGCCGGCTCAGTTCGTGGACGGCTTCGACGAGCGCGATGACGTTCTCGACGGGCGTCTCGGGCAGGATGCCGTGGCCCAGATTGAAGATGTGGCCGGGCCGCCCGTCAGCGCGTTCGAGGATGCGGCGCGCGTGCGCGCGCACGGTGTCCTGACCCGCGAAGAGCGTGACCGGGTCCAGGTTGCCCATCACGGCCACGTCGCCGAGTCTGCCCCAGGCGTCGCCAAGGTCCACGCGCCAGTCGCAGCCGATTACGTCCCCGCCCGCCTCGCGCATCAATTCGAGCAGGGCGGCTGTGCCAGTTCCGAAGTGTATGACGGGCGTGCCCGGCGTGACGTTCTGGATGACGGCGCGCGTGTGCGGGAGGACGTATTCGCGGTAATCGTCTGGGCCGAGGCAGCCGACCCAGGAGTCGAAGAGCTGCACGGCCTGCGCGCCCGCGGCGACCTGCGCGTTGAGGTAAGCCGAGAGAGCGCGCGAGATGAGAGACATCAAAGCGTGCCACGCGCCCGCGTCGGTGTACATGAGCCGCTTGGTGTGGACGTAGTTGCGCGAGCCGCCGCCTTCGATGATGTAGGAGGCGAGGGTGAAGGGCGCGCCTGAAAAACCTATCAGCGGGAGGTCCGGCCGGAGCGCGCGGCGCGTGAGCCGTATGGCTTCCATGACGTATTCGAGCGCCTCCACGCTCTCGACTTCGCGCAGGCGCTCAATATCGCCCGCGCTCCTGACGGGGTTGTGAATCGTCGGCCCCTCACCCTTGGCGAACTCCAGTTGGACGCCCATCGGCTCTACGATGAGCAGGATGTCTGCGAAGATGATGGCGGCGTCAACGTTCAGGCGCTCGGCCGCCGTGACGGTTACTTCGGCCGCCAGCTCGGGCGTCTTGCACAGCTCCAAAAAGCCCGTGCGGGCGCGGACCTCGCGGTACTCGCTCATGTAGCGCCCGGCCTGCCGCATGAGCCAGACGGGCGTGTAGGGCACGGGTTCCTTCCGGCACGCGCGCATGAACGGGCTCTCGCGCAGGATGGCCTCCGGGGTCAAATTGGACTTCGCTTCGCTCACTTTACTCGTTTCCGCTGAAAATTAGGGCAGAACCGGCCGGCGCGGGACTTCGTTAAAGAGTTCCGGCTGTCCGTCGCGCAACGTCCCCGCCTGTGCCTTCAGACTACAACAACCGGGCGCATAAACGGTAGCAGCCGGGGGGCGTATCGTACTGAGACAGTCCCCATTTGGGACGGGCCGGGAAAAATGCTAAACAATAGTAAATATTTGCCACGAATACCGTGCGGGCGGTGTTCTGATGATGAGAGCGGCGATTATGAGCGAAAGCGCGAGAGCCTTGGTGGAGTCAATACCCAATCAGATTGAGAAAACCGCGCAGCCGCTCGGTTTCGATGAGGCTTTTACGCTCCATCACCGCGCCGTTTTCCGCACGGCCCGCGCCATCGTCCGCGACACGGGGCTGGCAGAGGACGTGACGCAGGAGGTCTTTCTCAAGCTCTACAGCCACCTGGACTCCACGCCGGGCGAGGAGTTGCTCCGCGCGTGGCTGCTGCGCGTGACGATGAACGTGGCGCGCAACACCCTGCGCGGGCAGTCGCGCTCGGTCGCGCGCGAGGACGAGTACGCGAAGCAGGCGGAGGCGAGCGGGTGGTTCACGGCCGCCGCGCCCGAAGAGGATTACGAGCGGAGGGTCGAGATAGAGGAGGCCCGCCGCGCGCTCGACAAGATTAAAGAGCCCATGCGGAGCGCGCTCCTGATGAAGCAACAGGGACTTTCTTACAAGGAGATAGCGGCGGCGCTTCAGGTCAACGAGGTGAACGTGGGAAGTTTAATCGCAAGGGGGCGCAAGGAGTTCGTCAGGGTTTACGGCAAGATCGGAGGAAACAGATGAGAGAGTGCGTTGACGAGGGAATTTTACAGGCTTACGTGGACAACGAGCTTTCCTCTGAGACGGCAGCGCGCGTGGCCGAGCATCTTAAGGGCTGCGCGGCCTGTGCCGGCGCGGCCTCGGCGGCGGCCGAAGAAACGGCGCTCTTCGCCCGCGCGTTCGAGGCCGAGCTGGCACTCGACGTGCCGACCGTCAGCCTGCGCGAGCGCCTCGACGAGGCGATTGCGGAACTGAACGGCCCGGCCCGCGACGATCAGCGCAGGCAGGCTTGGAGCCTCGGCGGCTGGCTCGCGTCCCTCGGCGATTTGTTCAAGGTCTCGCCGCAGCGCGCGCTCGGCTACGCGAGCCTCGTCGCCGTCCTCGCCTTCGCCGTCATCTTCATGGTCACGAGAATGAACCGGACGGAGACGAAACCCGGCGAGACGCAGCTCGCCAGCAAAGGTAACGCGCCGACCTCGAATCCGACAGTGACAATCACTCCGAGCCCTACGCCCATGCCTGTTGCGCCGGCCGGCTCGAACGACGAGCCGAGCAAAGACGACAAGGGCGGCGTGAAAGGCACCGCCCCAACCAAGCGTCCGAAGCCCAGGAAACCTGCGGCCCCGGTTCTCGTCCCGGAGCCGGACCAGTTGCAACAGCAGCTTCTCGTCACCAACGAAAAGCCTCTGCCGGGCGAGCAGAACTACTTGAAGGCGATTGACTCGCTGACGCAGGAGATCGCGGCGGGCGGCGACGCCGTCATGAAGCCCAGCCTGCGCGCGGAGTACGAGCGCAACCTGGCTATCGTGGATCAGGCCATCGTCTCCACGCGCCGCACGGCGCGCCGCAGCCCCAACGACCCGGACGCGGCCGAGTTTCTTTACTCTACGTACCAGAGCAAGCTCGACTTGCTCAACACGGTCGCGGAGCAGGTGCGCCCGACCATTGCGACCAGATGAAAGTGGTATTTTTCAGGATGAGACTCAGATTTACCATCACGGCCCTACTGCTCGCCGCCCTCTTGCTCTGCGGCGCGAGCGCCAGCGCCCAGAAGAAGCCCGCCGACAAGGTCAAGGACAAGGGCGCGGCGGCAATCGCCGAGGCGGACGAGGCGGAATTGGCCCAGGAGGCAGAGGAGGCGCAGACCCTCAGCCAGGCGGCGGTCGCCGCGGCCCCGGATGTCAACGTCACCCTCTCGACGACGGGCGGCCACATTACCGTCCGCGGCACCGACCGCAAAGAGGTACGCGCGCGCGCCATGACCAACGGGGCCAAGCTCAAGATACGCGTCGCAGGCGGCCCAGAGAGCGGGCCGGAGTCCGCGGCGACCAGGGTCGAGATACAGGTCTCTGAAAAGATGACTGGCGGGGAGGAAGAATACGAGTCTTGTTTGGCCGACAATGACGTTGAGCTGGAAGTGCCGCGCGGCGCGACCGTCTACCTGAAGTCGCAGGACGGCGACATAGAGATCTGGGACGTGGCCGAAGCGCACCTGGAAACCAACGACGGGAGGATTGAGGCGACGCGCATCTCGAAGGAGTTTGACGCGGCGAGCCTCGGCGGCGACGTGACGCTGGCCGACGCGAGCGGCCGCGCGAGCCTGACCACGCTCAACGGCGTCATTGACGTTCACGGCGTGCGCCCGCTCGACGGCAGCGACTTCCTGAAGGTCAAGACGGTGAGCGGCGACATCCTGCTGGATGAAATCGGCCCGGCGCGCGTCGAGGCCAACACCATCAGCGGCCAGCTGAGGCTGGCGGGTCGGCTGGCGCGCGGCGGCACCTACGACTTCACGACGACGACCGGCGACGTGACGGTGGTCATGCCCCCCGACTCGTCCTTCAAGGTGAACGCCAGGGTCTCCGAGCACGGCGAGATCATCACGGACTTCCCGCTTCAGTACAAAGGCCCCGGCGCGCCGGCCGCACCGCTCCAGACGGGCCGCCTCCTGGGCACACACGGCTCCGGCGACGCGACCATCAACCTCATCTCCTTCAGCGGGACGCTCAGCCTCAGGAAGCAGTAGGCTGTGAGCGAGCCCCGTCAGGGGCGGATGACAATAGCCCAGCACTTCAGTGCTGGGAACCGTTACAGAAAAAACGATTGAGTCCCGTAGGGACGGCTGAACATGGGTTAAACCTTCTTCAGCCGTCCCTACGGGACTCGACAAATTTTCGCCCACATTCCCAGCACTGATGGTCTTTGACAAATTAATCCGATAATAATATTGATTCAGCTTCAGACCGGAGGTGAATCAAGATGTCACGGCGAAAACGAGCGCTCATCCTGCAAGAGGCCGAGCGGCTGACGCTGGAGCAAGCGCGTGACCATCATCCGCTCCCGTATGTGCGCGAACGAGCTGCGGCTTTACTGCGGATTGCCGCTGGCGAAGCGGCTTACCACGTGGCGCTCAATGGCGTGCTCAAGCCGCATCATCCTGAAACGCTCTACAATTGGCTGACGGGCTTTGAGCAACAGGGGTTGGCCTCTTTACGCCATCGAGCGCGCCGCAAGCGCCCCTTTTCCCCCTCAACAGATTCTCGAAGTCCGTGAGCAGATGGCACACGCACCACCGGCGGCTGAGGGGTCTGATGCGCCGCCGCGTTGGTCGCTGGCGCAGGTCGGGCGAGTCTTCGAGAGCTTGCGCGACTATAGTCTGTCGGGCATCTGGCGACTCTTGGAGAGTTGGGGCCTCCGCTACAAACGTGGCCGTGATTATCTCCACAGTCCTGACCCTGACTACATTGCCAAGCGTGATTATGCACGCGAGTGTGTCAGGCAAGCGAAAGCGTCGGCGGGCCGCATCGTGGCACTCTTCCTGGATGAGTTGACTTATTATCGTCAACCGAGCCTCGCCACTGATTGGTCTCGGCGCGGCGCAGAGCATCAGCCCCGGGCGCACTTCAGTTACGCCACTAATGCCAAGCGGCGCATCGTCGCGGCCTTGAATGCTCTCACTGGAGAGGTGATCTTCGAGCAGGCTTGGAAGATCGGCGTCCGGCGGCTGGTCAGCTTTTACCCGCTCGTCCGAGAGCATTACCCGGAGGCCGAGCGGATCTATGTCATTCAAGACAACTGGCCCATTCACTTCGAAGCGCGAGTCGCAGCCGCGGCACAGCAGTCAGGCATTGAGTTGGTCCGCCTGCCGACCTATGCGCCGTGGCTCAACCCGATTGAGAAGCTGTGGCGCAAGCTCAAACAAGAGGTCTTGCACTTGCACCGCAGCAGTCAGGACTGGCCGAGGTTGCAGCACCGGGTAGCAGCCTTTCTGGAGAGTTTCAAGGCTGGCTCGCAGGCGCTCTTGCGCTACGTCGGATTATTACCGGATTAAGTTGTCAAAGACCATCAGTGCTGGGCTATTATCACGCCGCCCCTGACGGGGCTTAAGGCATAAGAATCTGCCCACTTTTCTTAAAATAAATTGCCACAAAGAAAACCCTTGCGGTGTTTTCATATCAGAGCGAGGGGAGTGGGGCCGGGGACTTGAGCCCCGGTGGGAATTTGAGGGCCGTCCTTTTGTGGAGGGAGAATCGAAATGAAGACCAAGTTGATGATGACGTTCGTGGCGGTGGTGCTCTCCGTGGCGGCCGCTCCGCTCGCGTTGGAGCAGTTGGACAACCTGCGCCGGCTCGCGGAGGACTGGACGCGCAGCTCGTTCGTGCACGGCATCATGGCCGTTGACGCGGGCGAGGCGGAGCAGGGCGGGGCAGTAGTCGCAGTCTCCAGCCCGGCCAATTCTTCCGCGGACGAGTTCCACTGGAACGGGCGCGTCGCCCCCGGAAAGACCGTCGAGGTCAGGGGCATCAACGGCGGGTTGGTCGCCGAGCCGGGCGAGGGCAGCGAAGTCGTCGTCACGGCCGTCAAGACCGCGCGACGCAGCGACCCGAAGGAGGTCGAGATACGCGTGGTCGAGCACGCGGGCGGCGTCCTCATCTGTGCCCTTTACCCGAGCACGGACGGCGCGAGCGAGAACCGCTGCGTGCCGGAAGGGGGCGAGCACTCCCACATCAGGGACAACGACGTGGCGGTCGAGTTCAAGGTCCGCGTTCCCCGCGGCGTCAACTTCCGCGGCCGCACTGTCAACGGCGATATAGCGACGGGCGCGCTCGGCGGCGACGTGGAGGTCAAGACGGTCAACGGCAGCATCAACGTGACGGCCGCCGGAGTCGCCCGCGCCAAGACGGTCAACGGCTCGATCATGGCCCGTCTGGGGCGCGCGGACTGGAACGCGGAATTAGACTTCAAAACCGTCAACGGCGGCATCACGCTCGATCTGCCCGCGGACCTGAACGCGGACGTGACGGCCAAGACACAGAACGGCGAGATTTCCACGGACTTCCCACTCACGCTGCTGGGGCGCATCAGCCGCAAGCAACTGAACGGGACCATCGGGAGCGGCGGGCGGGCGCTCTCGCTCAAGACCGTCAACGGCAGCATTCAACTGCGCCGCGCGTCGTAACGCCTGAGTTTCGAAGTGAGGATTAGAGAGAAGGAATTATGTTGAAGAAGAGAATCTTACTGGCCGCGCTGCTCACGCTCTCCGTCGTCGTGACGGGCGCGAGCAGCGTGATGACGCAGCAGGGCGAGACGTTGCGCGAGGAGTTTCACCAGACCTACCCGCTCTCGCCGGGCGGGCGCGTCAGCCTGGAGAACATCAACGGCTCCGTCCGCGTCTCGGCCTGGGACCGCAACGAGGTCAAGGTTGACGCCGTCAAGACGGCCCGCCGCCGCGACCGCCTGGACGAGGCCAAGGTCGTCGTCAGCGCCGACCCGAACAGCGTCCACGTCGAGACGGATTACCCGACACGGACGCAGAACTTCGAAGACGGCGAGGGGAATTACAACAACCCCGCGACGGTCGAGTACACGCTGACGGTGCCGCGCGGCGCGCGCGTTGATTCCATCGAGCTGATTAACGGCGACCTCAACATTGACGGCCTCGCGGGCGATGTCAAGGCGTCGTCCATCAACGGGAAACTCTCTGCGCACGAGCTGGGCGGCGATGTCAGGCTCTCGACCGTCAACGGGAAGTTGGAGGCCGTCTTCGGCCGCCTGACTGCGATGAAGTCCATCTCGATCAACTCAGTTAATGGCCCAATCTCCTTGACCATCCCCTCGGACGCTAGCGCAGAGCTGAAGGCCGACACGGTGCACGGCCCGATCACGAACGACTTCGGCCTGCCCGTCAGGCGCGGCGAGTACGTCGGGCGCGACCTCGCGGGCCAGCTCGGCGCGGGCGGCACGCGCATCAGGCTCGGCAACGTCAACGGCGAGATTAGTATCAGGCGCGCACAGGACGGCCGCCCCTTGAGCCAGGCCACTAACCGGCTCGGCGAGACGGTGGATGTCGGCGACGATGACGACGACAGTGACGTGGACGAGGACTTCGACGGGGACGAGTCCAAGGCCGAGAAGCAGCGCGCCGCGCGTGAGGCCCAGCGCGAGGCCACTCGCGCACGCCAGGAAGCGCGTCGCGCGGAGCTTGAAGCGCGCCGCGCCGAACTCGAAGCACAGCGCACGCACCGCGAGGCCATACGCGAGGCCGCGCGCGCCCAGGCCGATGCCGTGAGAAGCTCGCAGTCGGAAGTGCGCCGCGCGCAGGTTGAGGCCGCGCGCTCGGCCGCACAGGCGCAGCGCGAGCAGGCGCGCATACAGGTCGAGTCCCAGCGCATCGCGCGCGAGGTCGAGAGGGCCGTGCGCGCCGACAGTGATTCCTCGGGCAGCCTGCGGCTGGTCGAGCGCGAGTCAAAAGTCTTTCAGGTGAGCGGCACGCCGAGCCTCAGCCTGAGCACGTTTGACGGCTACATCACCGTGCGCGGCTGGGACAAGCAGGAGGTTCAGTTCACCATCAGCAAGCGCGCCTCCACGGACCAGCAGATGCGCGGGATACACACGAACCTGAATCAGAACGGCTCTGACATTCATTTCTCCTCGAACTACGACGACTCAAACGAGCGCCACGAGGGCGAGGTCGGTTACACCAGCCCCGTCGTCAACGTCGAAGTCTTCGTCCCGCGCAGCTCTACCTTGCGGCTGACGACGGCCGACGGGCGGCTTGAGGTCGCGGGCGTGAACGGCAGCCTGAACCTGACGACGGCTGACGGCCGCATTGACGTGCGCGACTCGCACGGCCGACTGACGGCACGGACGGGCGACGGGCGGATTGACGTACAGAACTTCGAGGGCGACGTGGACGCTAACACGGGCGACGGGCGCATCTCCCTCGACGGGCGGTTCAGCGGCGTCATGGCTAACACGGGCAGCGGCTCGATCATGCTCTCCGTGCCCGCGGACTTTAACGCGACGATTGAGACGAACGCCGAGGGCGTTGATAACTCGGGCCTGCCGCTGTCGGAAGAGTCGGGCGCGGTGGGGCGGCTCAAGCGTTGGAAGCTCGGGCAAGGCGGAAAGGTTTTCAAGCTGACGACGGGAGACGGGCGCGTCTTCCTGCGCGCGGGGCAGTAGGAATTAACCACGGAGGACACAGAGGGCACAGAGGAAGACGAAAACTGTTATGACAGAGATAGAATTTGAAATCTCAAATCTGTTCTTTCAATTTCCTTTCTTCCCTCTGTGTCCTCCGTGGTTAATTCCGATTTTTCGGATGGGATGGTTAACGGATGCGGCCTCGTTCGCGTCCTTAATTGCGAGCCGAGGGGGCTCGGATGTGAGGCTCTAAAATCTCGGATTTATTCCGAAATTTGCCGAAACATTCAGCCTCATGATGACGTTAAGCCTTCTGTCACTCGCCCCTCAGGGCGGTGCTTCAGCCGGCGACGACGTTAACCACGCATCCGATTAATCTAAATTTCAGGAGTTCTTTTTTTATGAACACAAGACTGCTTCTTGCCCGCGCCCTTCCAAGGGCAGTCTTCAACGGGTCGTCGCACAGCTTCCAAGCGGCGGGCGTCAGGCACTACGCCCGTCGTTCTGTTTTAACCCTTCTGGCCTTCGCCGTTCTTCTCTTCATCGCCTCCAACGCAAACGCACAGAACCTTCCAGCCGCAGAAAAAGTTTCCCTGACGCCAACGCCGACGCCCGAGGTCACGCCGACGCCCGCGCCCGCGAAGAACGAGGCCGCGGAATCTTCGGTGAAGCCCGCGGACGCGGCTAAAAAGCCGGCAGGCGGCAGCGCCGGAATCGTCCTGCCGCCGGAGAAGGCCAGCCCCGTTCGCATCGTCCGCTTCGAGACGCCGCCTGTCGTTGACGGCAAGCTGGACGACGGCGTGTGGCAGCAGGCCGCGGTCTTCAAAGACTTCTATCAGTTCAGGCCGGGCGACAACACGCCGCCTACGCAGCCGACGGAAGTCATGATGGGCTACGACGCGAAGTTCCTCTACATAGCCTTCCGCGCACACGACGAGCCGGGCAAGGTGCGCGTCACCGTCCCGAAGCGCGACCAGGTTTTCGACGACGACACGGTCGGGATGTACCTGGACACTTTCAACGACCGCCGCCGCGCCTACGTCCTCGTCTTCAACCCGGTCGGCGTGCAGGCCGACGGCATCTTCACAGAAGGCAGCGGCGAGGACTACAGCGTAGACATCGTGATGGACTCGAAGGGCGAGGTCACGGACGCGGGCTTCACGGTCGAGGTGGCGATCCCATTCAAGTCGCTGCGCTACGAAGCGGGCAAGGACAAGCTCTGGGGCATTCACTTCCTGCGGCAGATTAAGCGGCAGAACAACGAGACGGACTCGTGGATGCCCATTCGGCGCGACGTGTCCAGCACGCTCAGCCAGGCCGGCCACATCACCGGCCTCGAAGGCGTCTCGACCGAGCGCACGCTCGAACTCATCCCGAGCCTGACCATCTCCGAGACGGGCCGCAGCGTCGGCCACTTCCCGGGCACGCTGCCCGACGGGGCTCTTGAGACCGGGCGCATGGTCAACGAGCCCGTGAAGCTTGATCCGGGCTTGACGATGAAATACGGCATCACGCCGACGGTGACGCTCGACCTGGCCCTCAACCCCGACTTCGCGCAGGTCGAGGCGGACCAGACCGTCGTCACGGCCAACCAAAGGTTTCCCATCTTCTTCGCGGAGAAGCGCCCCTTCTTCCTCGAAGGCATAGACATCTTCAACACGTCTTTGCAGGTCGTCCACACGCGCGCCATCGTTGACCCCGACGTGGCCGTCAAGCTCTCGGGCAAGCGCGGCAAGACCTCCTTCGGGTTGATGGCGGCGAGCGACAACGGCCCCGGCAATCTGAGCGCGGACGACCGCGGCAACATCGTCGCCTGCCGCGAGGCTAGGCTCCTCGGCGTGGACGGCGACCCCGGCAACTGTGAGAACGAGCGTTTCATGGACAAGAACGCTTACATCGCCGTGCTGCGCCTCAAGCGCGACGTGGGCCAGGAGAACAGCCTGGGCATGATCGCGACCTCCTACAATTTTATCGAGAAGCACAACCAGCTCCTCGGCTTCGACGGCCGCTTCCGCTTCAACAAGGGGTCGGTCGGCTCCTTCTCGCTCGTCGGCACCAGCTCGCGCCAATTCTTCTTCGAGCCCGACCGCGGCGAGGACATCTACCGCACCGGCAACGCCGTCGCCTACCACCTGCGCTTCGACCAGGACGGGCGCAACTTCGGCTGGAACTACGACGGCCGCGGCTTCACCAAGGACTACCGCGCCGACGTGGGCTTCACGCGCCGCACCAACACCAACCGGCACGGCGTCTTCATGTACTACAACACGGACCCGAAGGAGAAGGCCAAGCTGGTGCGCCAGCACTACCACATCCTGCCCGAGATCAACTTCGACTGGCAGGGGCGCATACAGAGCTGGGGCCACGAGATGCAGACCGAGTGGGGCTTCCAGAAACAGACCTTCGCGGGCCTCGGCGTCAGCTTCAACTTCGAGCGCATCTTTGAAGAGGAGTTCGGCCCGACGCGCCAGGTGAACGAGAGCCGGTGCTTTACGGAGGCGCAGCTCGGGTTGAATCCCGGCCTGCGTTGCGGCTTCGCCGGCGACGACTCCGAACGCTCGACGATGCGCAACAACATCTACGGCTACTTCAACACGACGCCGAGCAAGAAGTATTCGGCCAACGTCTTCATAATTCACAACTGGGGCGCGTTCGACTTCGACTTCGGGGCGGGGCCGAAGTTCCCGCGCGTCAGCCCGGCGGCGCTCGTCCGCCAGCCTTGTCTCGATTCGGGCATCAACCCGGACGACTGCCCCGGGGCCGCGCAAGACCCGGGCAAGGGCAACCAGCTTCGCGTCGAGTCCAGCTTCGCGTACCAGCCGACGAACGAGCTGCGCCTGTCGCTCGACTACACGAAAGACCGCCTCGTGCGCAGGGACACGGGCCGCGTCGCCTACGACGACAACATCTTTACCCTGCGCGGGACGTACCAGTTCACGCGCTTTACGTTCGCGCGGGCGCGCGTTGACTACGACACGCTGGCTTCGAGCGTGCGCGGCCAGTTCCTCCTGGGCTGGACGCCGAACCCGGGCACGTCGTTTTACGTAGGGTACAACGACGACCTCAACTACAACGGCTTCGGCCCCTTCACGGGCCGGCTGGAACCGGGCTTCCGCCGCAACGGCCGGACATTCTTCATCAAGATGTCCTACCTGTTCCGCCGAAGCTTTTAATCAGGCGACGAATCAAGGGCAAGGGGTGACAAACCTTTTGCCTTTAATTTGTCACTCATCTTTATTACCCGTCGCCGCGGCTGAAACCTTCGGCCGCTTGACGACACTAACTAGCGTTCTGCGAGTAATCTGTTCGCCGTAGGGCCGTGAGTGTTTGCATGAAAAGATTCTTATTGCTGCTGGCCCTGCTGACGGTCGCCGCCTATTCGCCCGCGTGGGCGCAGACGGCGGCCGCCCCCGCGTCCGTGGAAGCCGCCACAGCCACCGCCCCAAAACCCGGCGGGGTCGTGCTCCCGCCCGAGAAGGCCAGCCCCGTCCGCATGGCGAAGTTCGAGAGCGCGCCCGTCATAGACGGCAAGCTCGACGACGAAATCTGGAAGCAGGCCGTCGTCCTCAAGGATTTTTACCAGGTGCAGCCGGGCGACAACATCGCGCCTTCGAAGCCGACTGAAGTCCTCCTCGGCTACGACGCCAAGTTCCTCTACATCGCCTATCGCGCCTTCGATGAGCCGGACAAAGTGCGCGCCACGGTCGCCAAGCGCGACGACATTTTCGCGGACGATTACGTCGGCCTCTTCTTCGATACCTTCAACGACCAGCGCAAAGCCTACGAGATGAATTTCAACCCGTTCGGCATACAGGCCGACGGCGTCCTGACCGAAGGCAGCGGCGAAGACTTCAGCGTGGACGTGGTGGTCGAATCGAAAGGCACGGTCGGCCCCGACGGCTACACCGTCGAGGTCGCCATTCCTTTCAAGTCGCTGCGCTACGAAGCCGGCAAGGACAAGCTCTGGGGCGTTCACTTCTACCGGCGCATCAAGCGGTTCAACAACGAGCTGAGCATGTGGATGCCGCTCTCGCGCGACAAGACCAGCTGGCTGGCGCAGGCCGGACACATCACCGGCCTCGAAGGCATCTCGACCGAGCGCACTCTCGAAGTCATCCCCAGTCTGACCATCTCGGAGACGGGCAAGCGCGTCGGCTCTTACAACCCGCGGGCGGCCGGAGTCGTCGAGACGGGCCGGATGATCAACGAGCCCGTGAAGCTTGATCCGGGCTTGACGATGAAATACGGCATCACGCCGACCGTTACGCTCGATTTGGCCCTGAACCCGGACTTCGCGCAGGTCGAAGCCGACCAGACGGTCATCACCGCCAACCAGCGGTTTCCCATCTTCTTCGAAGAGAAGCGCCCCTTCTTCCTTGAGGGGATTGACATCTTCCGCACGCCGCTCCAGGCCGTTCACACGCGCGCCATCATTGACCCCGACGTGGCCGTCAAGCTTTCCGGCAAGCGCGGGAAAAACACCTTCGGAATCATGCTGGCGAGCGACAACGGCCCCGGCAACTTCGTCGGAGACGAGCGGCTCGACGCCAACAACCTGCGCTTCCTCGACAAGAACGCATACATCGGCGTGCTCCGCTTCAAGCGCGACGTGGGCGCGGACTCAAGCCTGGGGCTAATCGCCACGACCTACAATTTCATAGAGGATCACAACAACCTCGTAGGCTTCGACGGCCGCTTCCGCATCAACCAGCAGACGACCTTCACGTTCCAGGCGTTGGGGACGACCTCGCGCCGCTTCTTCTACAACCCGGACACGGACCAGGACGAGTACCGCACGGGCAACGGCTTCGGCTACTACTACAACCTGAACAAGTCCGGCAGGCATTTGATGGTTCAACTGAGCGGCCAGGGCCGGACGCGCGACTACCGCGCCGACGTGGGCTTCACGCGCAGGCTCAACACCAACTACCACGACCTCTTCATACAGTACAACTCCGAGCCGAACCCGAAGGGGAAGATACTCTCCTACCGCGTCTTCAACTCCATCCGAACCAACTTCGACTGGACGGGCCGCACGCAGATTACAGAGGACGAGGCTCAGTTCATGCTCAGGCTGCGCCGTCAGACCTTCGTCGGCGCGGGCTACGTCCACGGCTACGAGCGCCTCTTCGAGGACGAGTTCGGCGCGCGCCGCAGCAGTACACAGCCCGGCGCGTTCTTCGGCCCCGACTCCGAGCGCTCGACCTGGCAGAAGAGCCCCTACTTCTTCGTCGAGACCGCGCCGAGCAAGAAATACTCCGCCAATATTTTCCTCCTCCACACGTCGGGCGCTTACGATCTGGACTTCGGGGCCGGCAACAAATTCCCGCGCATCAGCCCGGCGGCGATCTTCTTCGGCCGGCGCGCACCGCAAGACCCCGGCGCGGGCAGCGACTGGGAGTTCAACGGCAGCTTCACCTACCAGCCGACCAACGCGCTGAGCGCCACGCTCGGCTACACGAAGAGCAGGCTCGTGCGCTACGACACGGGCCGAGTCGCCTACGACGACAACATCTGGTCGCTGCGCTCCACCTATCAATTCTCGGCCTTCACGTTTGCGCGGGCGCGCATTGACTACGACACGCTGGACGCGAGAGTGCGCGGGCAGTTCCTGTTGGGCTGGACGCCGAACCCCGGCACGGCCTTCTACGTCGGCTACAACGACGACTTGAGCCGCAACGGCTACAGCCCGTTCTCGGGCGACCTGGAGCCCGGCTTCCGGCGCAACGGCCGGACGTTCTTCATCAAGATGTCTTATCTGTTCAGGAAGAGTTTCGGGTGAACCCGGGGTGAATAAGCAGAGTCTCCCCGACCCTGGTTTGAAAAACGTGTGTCAGGACCGCCTGCGGTCCTGACCCGGCGGCATCACTGATAGTCTCGGATTCGGGCAAGAGTCACCTCGGAGAGGGGAGAGTTCAGAATGAAGCGGTTTGCTCTCATCGCGCTCGTCATCCTCACGGGCGCGTCCGCGCACGCGCAGAGCGTCCAGCAGCAGACGGTCGCCGCCGCGAACAACGCGCTCGCCATCGCATCGCAGCCGTCAAAACGGCTCGCCGCCGTCCGAAGTCTCGAAGGCGCGGCCGGCGGCTCGCGCGTCCTCGTCACCTCGGACGCCTCGCTCGCCTATTACGAGGCTTACAACGAGGCGGGCCGCTTCGTCGTCCTCATCCCTTCAGCCACCGCGCCGAAGATACAGAACGAGCTGCGCGGGCGCGGCTTCGCCGACGCCTTCATCGGGAGCAGGGGGGCCGACGTGCTGCTCTCGTTCCGCCTCGAAGCGGGCACGCGCGCGCGCGTGTCGCAACGCTTCAACCGCCTCGAAATCATCTTCGAGCCGGCCGTGCCGCAGGAGGGCGCGGCGCAGTCTATCGCGGACGCCGCGCCGACGCCGACCCCCACGCCGACGCCCGCGCCGGTTCCTTCGCCTTCGCCCTCGCCCGTGCCGCCCGAGACAAAATCGCCGACCGAAAACACCAACGCGACGACCGTCCCCTCTTCAACCGCCGCCTCGCCGCAGACGGCCAAGGCCCCCGTGCCTCCGGCCGCGACCGTCGCGGGGCTGACGCTCCCGCCAGAGAAGGCCAGCCCCGTGCGCGTGCCGAAGTTCGACGCCGTGCCCGTCATAGACGGCAAGCTCGACGACGCGGTCTGGAAGCAGGCCGTCGTCCTGAAAGACTTCTACCAGGTGGACCCAGGCGACAACACGCCGCCCTCGAAGCCGACCGAAGTGCTCCTCGGCTACGACGAGAAAAACTTCTACATCGCCTACAAGTGTTACGACGAGCCGGACAAGATTCGCTCCACCGTCTCCAAGCGTGACAACATCTTCAGCGACGACTACGTGGGCTTCTTCCTGGACACCTACAACGACCAGCGCAAAGCCTACGCGGCCTTCTTCAACCCGCTCGGCATACAGGCCGACGGCACGCTGACCGAGGGGCGCGGCGAGGACTACAGCCTCGACTGGGTGATGGAGTCGAAGGGCGTGGTCAATTCCGAAGGGTGGATTGTGGAGGTCGCCATCCCGTTCAAGTCGCTGCGCTACGTGGCGGGCAAGGACAAGCTCTGGGGCGCGCACTTCTTCCGCCGCATCAAGCGCATCAACAACGAGCTTGACTCGTGGATGCCTTTCTCGCGCAGCATCGGGAGCAACTTGACCCAGGCCGGGCACCTGGCGGGTCTCGAAGGCATCACGGTCGAGCGCTCGCTCGAACTGATTCCCAGCCTGACGATTTCGGAGACGGGCCGCCAGGTCGGGGCCTTCCCCGGCTCGCTCCCGGCCGGCTCGGCTGACCCCGGAAGAATCGTCAACGAGCCCGTCGGTTTCGACCCAGGGCTGACGGCGAAGCTCGGCATCACGCCGACCGTGACACTCGATTTGGCTCTCAACCCCGACTTCGCGCAGGTCGAGGCGGACCAGATAGTCGTCACCACGAACCAGCGCTTCCCCATCTTCTTCCCAGAGAAGCGCCCCTTCTTCCTCGAAGGCATAGACATCTTCCAGACGCCCGTCCTCGCCGTGCACACGCGCACCATCGTTGACCCTGACGCGGCCGTCAAACTCTCCGGCAAGCAGGGCCGCACCACGTTCGGCATCATGGCCGCGAGCGACAACGGCCCCGGCAACCTGAGCCCGGACGAGCGCGGCAACATTAACGCCTGCCGCGAGGCGAGACTCTTAGGCGTGGAAGGCGACCCGGACAACTGCGCTAACGAGAACATCCTCGACAAGAACGCCTTCATCGGCGTCCTCCGCCTCAAGCACGACTTAGGGAAGCAGGACAGCACCATCGGGATGCTCGCCACCTCCTATAATTTTATCGAGAAGCACAACCAGCTCTTCGGCGTGGACGGCAAGTATCGCATAGACAAGAAGACGTTCTTCGATTACCAGGTCATCGGCACGACCTCGCGGAACTTCTTCTACGACCCCTTCACAGACCAGACCAATTACCGCACGGGCAACGGCCTCGCCTACACGACGATTCTCGACTACACGGGGCGCAACTGGGGCTGGCAGTACTACGGCGAAGGCTACACGCGCGACTACCGCGCCGACGTGGGCTTCATCGGGCGCACCAACACCAACTTCAACGGCTTCTTCCTGCGCTACAACACGGACCCGAAGCAGAAGGGGACCGTGTTGGGGACGCACGTCCACGAGTTCACCTGGATAGGCTACGACTTTCAGGGCCGGATTCAGAACTGGGAGAGCGAGTGGTACGTCGAGTGGAGGCTGAAGCGCAACTCATGGTTCGCGCTCGGCTGGGAGCCCGCCTACGAGCGGATTCTGGAAGAGGAGTTCGGCGCGTCGCGCAACGCGCCGTGCGTCAACGACCCGGACCCGGACAAACGCTGCACCCCCGCCTTCTTCGGGCCGGACGACGAGCGTTCCGTGATGAAGCACCACTTCTTCATACAGGGCGGCTCGCAGTACAACAAGAAGGTTCAGTTCAACGGGCGCTTCGTCTACCGCCGCAACCACCTGGATTTGGACTTCGGCGGCGGCCGCCGCTACCCGCGCGTCAGCCCGGCCGCGCTGCTTCTGGGCGAGGACGCGCCGCTAGACCCCGGCGCGGGCCACCTCTACGAGTTCAGCGGCGGCGTCACCTACAAGCCGACCAACGCGATCACCACGCAGCTCAACCTCGTCAAGAACACGCTCATTCGCCGGGACACGGGGCTGAAGGCGTTCGACATCAACATCTGGACGCTGCGCGGGACGTACCAGTTCACGCCCTTTACCTTCGCGCGCGGCATCGTGGACTACAACACGCTGAACCGCCGCGTGCGCGGCCAGTTCCTCTTCGGCTGGACGCCGAACCCGGGCACGGCCTTCTACGTCGGCTACAACGACGACCTCAACTACGGCTTCAACAACATCAGCAGCGAGATCGTCCCCGGCTTCCGCCGTAACAGCCGCACCTTCTTCATCAAGATGTCCTACCTCTTCAGGCGAAGCCTTTGACGATTGCGGGATGAGGATATACTCTCAACGGCGACACCCAACCGTATAACACTACACGGGGGGTGGGGAAAATTAATCTGAGGGCTGTGAAAATTGGTCGTCGGCGTGCGCCAGAAGGCTCGCCGGCTGTCAAAAAAGGCTCGTCGCGTGTGAAAATTGATTCGTCGGGTGTGAAAATCGGCGCGTCGGCCGTCAAAGAAGGCTCGTCGGGTGCGAAAGAAAGCTCGTCGGCTGTCAAAGTAGGCTCGTGGCGTGCGAAAGCACCCTGTCGAGCGTAAAAATTGGCTCGTGGGGTGACAAAGAAGGCTCGTGAGGAGTTAAAATCGTCTCGTGGGGTGGTGAAAAAGGCGTATCGGGTGGGAAAGTGTAGCGATTTCGTGCGGAAGACGGCAGGCGCGGGGCGGGATTGCGGGTCCCTACACTTGAAATGAAGGCGGCCCCGAAGAAACCATAGATTTCACGCCAAGACGCCAAGGCGCTAAGAAAACCATCAAGTTTTTCTTAGCGCCTTGGCGTCTTGGCGTGAGACTTTTTATTGGAACACTCGCTCGACGGGGACGATGACCACGTCCTCCGGCTTGACGTTGACTTTGTACTCCTGAATCACCTTGTCCTCTGCGAGTATGTCGTCGGGCTTCGGCGCGTTGTACTTGATGGGCGACGGGCTGTTGTTGATGATCGCGTCGCGCAGGGCCTCGGCGTCTTTCGTAATCATGACGACGCGCATCCGGTCGGACTTGAGGTGGCGGCGGATGGCGTTGTTCACGTCGTCCAGGGTGAGGCGCGACAGGCGCTCGCGCATATAGGAGTTGAAATCCCCTATGCCGTAGTAGCGGCTGTCGAGCGCGTAGCCGAGCGCGGCGTCCTGCGTCGAAGTCAGGATGTTGATGTTCTTCAAGAGGAAGTCGCGCGTCGCCTCGAACGTCTCCTTCGACATCCCGTCGCGGACCAGCTTGTCGTACTCGTAGAGCGCGGCCCTGAAGGTGAAGTGTCCGTTCTGCGGCTCGACGGGCCGAATCCAGATTTGGAAAATCTGCCGCTGGCGACCCAGGTTCGGGTCCGGCTGGAACTGGTACATCCCGCGCGGGAAGTATTCGATGTAGGCGTAGTCGCCGTAGTTGAGCCCGCGCAACTCGCGCAGCCGCTGGTAAAGATAGCTTTGCGAGTTGCGGTGCTGGCCGAAGTAGGAAGCGACGACGGCGAGCGCGGGCCAGTCCTGATCCCTGCGCGTCACCTCGATGGGGAAGCCGAGCGAGATGGCCGTCGAGCGCGTGTCGCGCTTGACGATCTCGACGCGCATCCCCTGGGCCAGCTCGGGCGCGTCGTAGTCAATCTTGATGGGCCTGCCCGCGGGGAGTTTCGTGAAATCGGTCTGGACGCGGCGGACGAACGGTTGCGGGTAGCCGCCGGCCAAGCCGAGCACGAGGTTGGCCCGCGTGTAGTTCGACTTGTAGAAGGCGCGCACGTCGTCGAGCGTGATGCTTTCGAGCGCGGTCAGCGTCCCCATGTTGTGATGCCCGTAGGGGTGGCCCGCGTAGATGGTGTTGTAAAGCTGCTCTTTGCCGAGTTCCTCGTCGTTGGCTTCGCGTAGCGAGACTTTCAGGAAGTTGATGGCGTCGGTCTTGAGGCGCGTGAAGTCGTCCTGACGGAAGCCGGGGTCGAGGAGCATCTGGCTGACGATGGAGTAGTAGCGGTCAAGATTGTCTAGGTGCGTAGTGCCCGCGAAGACCGTCATCTCCTTGTCAATCTGGTAGTCGAAATCGGTCGCCATGGGGTAGAAGGCATCCTGTATCTGGTCGTAGGACATCTGGCGCGAGCCGCCCTCTGCGAGCAGCGCGGCCGTCAGCGCCGCGACGCCTTCCTTGCCTTTCGGGTCTGCGGCCGCGCCCGTCATGAAGAGGAAGCGGAAGCTGACGAGCGGCGAGCGGTTGGGTTGGAGTACGCTGGCGACTGGTCCGGCCGCCGCTGAGCGAGAGCTATTCACACTCATATTTTGTGCGGCTCCGGTCGGCGGCTTTATCTGCGCTCCTGAAGTCCTCCCCGCGGACGGCTTGGCTTTCTTTGCGGGCGGGTTGGCTTTCTTTGCCGTGGGCGGCTTGATCTCCTCCGTAGTTGGATCCTGCGCCAAAACAATCTGGCCCGCGAGCGCGAGCATGAGCGCGGCGAAAAGAAGCTGCGTAAAGCGATTGTGTCTCGTCATTATTCCGCACCTCCTTTGCCCTTAGTCGAGAGGGTGACGGTGGTGCGGCTGCGGTCAACGAAATACTTGCTCGCGGTAGAGCGCATGTCCTCGGGCGTCACCTGGTTGTAGAGCGCGAAGAGTTTGTTCATCGTCTCGGGCGTCCGGCGCAGAGAGATATACGGGGCGAGGATGTTGGCAATCGCCTCGGAGCTGTTCATCTGTAGCGCCAGGCCGTAGCGCAGCCGCGAGCGCGTCGCGTCGAGTTTTGTCTGCGGAATCAGCTCGGTGGTGTAGCGCTTGAAGGTCGCCAGAATCTGGTCGCGGACGTAAGAAACGTCCTTCTCCTCCTTGACGCGCGAGAAGACGGAGAAGAGTTCGCCGTTCACCTGGTCGTCGAACGAGGGGCTGATGAAGTCAACCTTCTGCTCCTCCAGCACGAGCTTCTGGTAGATGTCGGAGTTCTCGCCGAAGGCGACCGAAGCGAGCAAGTCGAGCGCCGCCTTGTCCTTCGCCTCGTCGGAGTAGGCGGGGCCGCGGAAGGCGACGGCGAGGTAGGGAAGCGTCGGCGAGGCCCAGTCAACGTGCGCCTCGCGCGGGGCCGTCTGCTCCGGCTCCTCCGGGATTTCGGGGACGTAGTTGCCGCGCTTCCAGTCGCCGAAGTATTTCTTCGTCATCGCCAGGATTTCGTCGCGCTTCACGTCACCGACGACCACGACCGTCGTGTATTCGGGCCGGTAGTAACGGTTGTAAAACTGCCAGCTGTAATCGTACTGGTTCGGCATATCCTCTATGTCTTTGATGTAGCCCATAGTGGTGTGCGCGTAGGTGTGCTTCTTGAACGCCGTCTCGCGCAGCTTCTCGTAGAGCATGGAGAAGGGGCTCGCGCTGTTCTTGTCGTACTCGCCGCGCACCGCGCCGGCCTCGGTCTTGTACTGCTCGGGCGAATACTTGAGGCGCTGGAAGCGGTCGGCCTCCATCTCCATGATCTTAGCGAGGTCTTCCTTGGAGAAGAGGGCGTGGTAGACGGTGCGGTCGTCGGAGGTGTAGGCGTTGGTCTCCGCGCCGGCGGCCTTGAAGATGGCCTCGCGCTGGTCGGCGGTGTACTTCTCGCTGCCGCGGAACATCAGGTGCTCGAAGAAGTGCGCGTAGCCGCTCTTGCCCGGCTCGATCTCGTTGCGCGAGCCTGTCTGGACGACGATGTAGAGCGCGACGAGGTTGGGATAGTCCGTCGGCACTGTGACCACCCGCAAGCCGTTCGGCAGGTCGTCAATCGTGTATTGATAAGGAAACAGCTTTTGCTCCCTGGGCGCGGCCGCGGGCCTGCGTCGCTGCGCGACGACGGCGAGGGGCAGGCACAGCAGGAGCGAGCCGATGATCAGTAATCTCATTGCGCGAAAACTCCTGAACTTGTCTAGATGAATTGATTGGAGACGGGCCGCATTATACACCATCGAGCAGCGCGAGGGCGACCGGCGTGGTTAGACGGTGAGGGGAAGGCGGCCGTGCTAGTCTTCGTCCGCGCGCATGCTCGGCAGTTGCGAGATGTCCAGAACGCTTGAGAAGTCGTCGAAGTGGAACATGGAATCGTCCTTGCAGTTCTCGCAGTAGTAAGTCGCGTCTTCGCCCAGGTACATGTCCTTCAAATAGAAGGCCACAAAGCAGCCGTAGCAGCGTTGGATGCGCCGCCCGAATTTTTCACGCGCCTCGTCTGAACTCATTTATTCCCCCAGTTCAACAGAGAGTCGCGCCGGCACTTTCAGCACCTCACGCCAGCCCGACTGGTCTTCACGCATCTCGGCCGTCAACTCGTCCCGTAAATTACGCAGGCGGTCGCTGAGCACGCACGGGTAGTCGTTCAAATCCTTGAAGCGCGCCCGCTGCTCCTCCACGAAAGCCTTTTGTTTGGTGATGGACGGGATGGCGTCATTATGCCCGTTCTCCCAGAAGGGCAGGAGCAGACGCTCGACCTGCACCGCGCCGGGAATCTGGACCATTTCCTCGTCGAGTCCGATAACGTCCCCCGTGTAGTTGCCGTCGCCGTCGGAGCCGCGGAAGACTTGCAAGCGGCCGGGGAGGGTGGTCTTGTCGGGCGAGTTGGAGGCTTTGAGCGTGGGGCGGTCTTCGATGACGCACTCTTTGAAGATGACGCCGGCAACGCGCGACACTTCGCTCGAAAGCTTGGTGCCGATGCCGAAGCCAGCGGCCCGCGGAAACTCTTCGACTATGCCGCGGACCTTCGACACGTCCAGGTCGCCCGTCAGAATTGGCATCAGGTCTGTGAGCCCGTTGGCCTCGAAGAAGTCCAGGCACCACGCGCCGAGTTTCGCCAGGTCGCCTGAGTCAACGCGGAAGCCCTTGAAGGCGCGGCGGCGAGCCTCCGTGGAGGTCGCGGCAAGCGCCGCGTGGACGGCCCCCATGTAAACGTCAATCGTGTCGAGCAGCAGCGTCGTGCCGTTCGGGTTGGCGTCGAGCCAGCGCTCGAAGGCGACTTGCTCGAAATGCTTGGGCCTCCCCGTGCGCTCGTCAATCTCTGGCTCGGACATGAACTCTATATAAGACTGCTGCCAGTAGTGCGCCTCGGTCCCGACCGCGGGGATGTCCAGGCGGTGCGCGGCCTCCATGTTGGACGTGTCGTTAAAGCCGCCGATGAAGGCGTAGGTGGCGACTTCGACGGCGCGCTCTATGTCGCCGTTGCGCCGGAGCGAGAAGTCAGAGAGCCAGCGCCTCCCCGCCGCCATGCGGAACTGCATCGCCAGGCTCGCGGTCGTCATGGGCAAATCGTAGGCGTGCTCGAACTTAATCTCCTGGGCCTGAGTCAGGCCGAAGGGGCCTGTGATGTCCGCGAAGGGCTCGTTGGCGAAGACGATTGTGCCTGGACGGACGGCGCGCACGGCGCCGACGAAGTGCATGTCCTCTATGGCGTCGGCGAAGAGTTTCAGTCCGCCGCGGTCTTGTTCGAGGAAGCGCACGCGCGGCCGATCAATCTGGTTGTCCAGGAGCGAGCGCACCAGCCGCTCGTGACCCAGGCAGGGCGCGAACGCGAGCTTCCGCTGCGTGACGTAGAAGGTCGCCTGCGCCTCGCTCAAAAGTTTGCCGCGCAGCCGCGCCACGTCCTTGTAAGACGCATCGGCCATCGCCGCGTGATAGCGGTCAATATTCAGTGTGCCCATAATAACGATTGGGGAATGCGGATTTCAGATGATTTCCGCGCCGGCGCGGCGCATCTCTGCTATGGCGCGCTCGCCGTCGCCCGGTTTTAGCTCGACGGGGCGCATGGCGTTGGCGAGGGCCTTGACTGTGAAACCTTCTTTGAGCCCGTCGAGCACGGTATTCTTGACGCAGTAATCTGTGGCGAGGCCGCCGACCCAGATTTCCTGGACGCCCCGGGCGCGCAGGCGTGCGGCCAGGTTCGTCCCGTCGAAAGCGGAATAGTTATCCTCGTCGCCCATGCCCTTGGAGACGACCTCTATTTCGGGGGCGGCGAGCAGCTCCGCGTGAAACTCCGCGCCGTGCGTCTCCTGGACACAGTGGACGGGCCATGTGCCGCCGTAGTCAGCGAAGTGCTTCGTGCGGGCCGGGTGCCAGTCGCGGCTCTTGAAGACGGGCTCGCCCCGTTGCAGGAACTCTTCGATCAGCCCGTTGAGCGGCGCGACCACTTCGTCGCCCCGCGGCACGGCCAGCGCGCCGCCCGGACAAAAATCGTTCTGCACGTCAACCACTATGAGCGCCCGCTTCGTTTCACTCCCCATGCGCCAATCCTTTCATTTCTCAGCGGATTCGGCAAGGTAATCCCGAAGGATAATCGCGGCCGCCTCGCTGTCAACGTGCTCGCGCAGACTTTTATCACGATGCCCGGCCGCGCGCAGGGATTCCTCAGCCTCGCGCGACGTGAGACGTTCGTCCTGTAGGAAGACGGGAACCCGGAGCGAGAGTTGAAAGTTACGCGCGAGCCGTCTGGCCTGGGCCGCGGCCTCGCTTTCAGTGCCTTCAAGGTTGAGCGGCAAACCAATCACCAGTGCCCGTGCGTCAAAGCGTTGAAGCAGATCGGCCACGGCGGCCAACAGTTGTTTCCAGTTTGTGCGGCGGAGGAAGGGAAGCGGGCGGACGGTCAGCCGTAGCTCGTCGCAGACGGCGACGCCGACGCGCTTCTCGCCGAGGTCGAGCGCCAGCAGCCGCCCGGCCGGCCCGCGGGCGAGTCGGCCGAACCTGTCCGGGCTTTCGTTCGTAGAGTCCTTTGGCACTTCGCTTCCGCCGCGCACGAAATGGGCCAAGCTTAGCGGACAGCGCGGCTTGCTTGGCTTATCCGGCCACTGTTATGATACGCGAGCGTGCAAGCTAAGGCCATCGGCGCACGCAGTCAATAACCAGTGGTGGCTCTCTTCAAGAGGTTTACGAATGTCATTCCGCAGCAAATTCGCCCTGATCGTCTTCTCGGCCTTCTTAGCCCTCTACGCCGTCGTCGGCGGATGGCTTTCCACGCGCGCGCAGCAGCCGACCAACGACCCCGGCGCGCAATTGCGCATCTTCGAGAACGTGCTACAGCACATACAGAACGACTACGTGGACGAGCCGAACATGGATAAGGTCCGCGCGGGGGCCTTGCGCGGCCTGGCCTACGGCCTGGACCCGTATTCGACTTACCTGACGGCGGATCAGGTGCGCGACTACCGCGACGCAGCTAAGGACAATCAGGTCGGCATCGGCGCGGAGCTCTCGCAGGTCTCTTCCTACCTTTACGTCATAGCCCCCATAAAGGGCTCGCCCGCGGACCAGGCGGGCGTCCGCGCGGGCGACATCATAGAGTACATTGACAACAAGGCGACGCGGGACATTTCGCTTTACGATGCCAGGCAGCTCCTGGACGGCGTGCCCGGGACCGAAGTCAAACTGCGCATCCTGCGCGCCAACGCGCGCCCGCTGACGCTGACGGTCAAGCGCGGGACTTTCAAAGCGCCCCCGGCCGAGGCGCACATGGAGGCCGGCAAGATAGGCGTCCTGCGCGTCAACAGCCTGGCCGAAGGCGAAGCGACTGACGTTCGCGCGCGCCTGCAAGAATTGATGAAACAGGGCGCTCAGAAGATCGTGCTCGACCTGAGAAACGTCGCCGGCGGGTCGCTGGACGAGGCCGTGGAAGTCGCGAGGCTCTTCGTCAAGGAGGGCGTACTGGCGCAGACCGTCGGGCGCGAGAGCAAAGTGCTGAAGACCTTCGCCGCCGAGCCGAAGAAGACCATTTTCAACGGCCCGCTCGTCACCCTGATAGACCCCGGCTCGGCCGGCGCGGCCGAAGTGGTCGCCTCCGCGATGGTCGAGCGTAAGCGCGGCGACGTGGTCGGCGAAAAGAGTTTCGGCGCGGGCGCGGAGCAGCAGCTCTTCACCTTGCGCAACGGCGACGGCCTGCTGCTGACGACCATCAAGTGGGCTTCCGCCACGGGCAAGCCTTTCCTGGGCGAAGACCGCTCGAAATCTGGCGTCGTCCCGACCGTCGAAGTGAAGCGGCCGGAAGTGTTGGAGCCGATTGACCCTGAGGATTTGACGGGCAACGACGACGACCCCGTCGCCAAGCCGAACCAGCAAAACGACAAGCGTGAGGTCGCCCCCGAAGCCGCCTCGCCCAGGCAGCAGGAGGACTCGCAACTTAAGAAAGCACTTGAACTCCTGCGCGGTGACAAGGCGGCCGCGGCTGGGCAGCGCGCCTCCTAATATTTCAGGTAGAGGGATAAAGTAAGGGCCGGGGAAATTCTCCCGGCCCTTTCCTTTTACCTCAAGTTATTCTTCAGCTCATGCCTTACAAAGGAATGTTCCCGTGCTTTTTAGGCGGGTTCGTGTCGCGCTTGTTCTGAAGCAGCGTCAAGGCCCTGATGAGCTTCGGACGGGTGACGGAAGGCTCTATTACTTCGTCCACGAATCCGCGTTCGGCCGCGACGTAGGGGTTGGCAAATTTCTCCTCAAACTCCGCGACGCGCGCTTTCCGCGCGGCCACAGGCTCTTCAGCTTCTGCCAGCTCGCGCCTGTAGAGCAGCCCCACGGCTCCCTCCGCGCCCATGACTGCAATCTCGGCCGTAGGCCAGGCGAAGTTGATGTCCGTGCGTATGTGTTTTGAAGCCATGACGCAGTAGGCCCCGCCGTAGGCTTTCCGCGTGATGACCGTCACCTTCGGCACGGTGGCTTCGGCGAAAGCGTAAAGCAGTTTCGCGCCGTGCCTGATGATGCCCCCGTGCTCCTGCGAGACGCCGGGCAGGAAGCCGGGCACGTCCTCGAAAGTGACGAGAGGAATGTTGAAGCAGTCGCAGAAACGAACGAAGCGCGCGCCCTTGACGGAGGCGTCTATGTCCAGGACGCCTGCCAGGTAGGCGGGTTGGTTGGCGACGATGCCGACGGAGCGGCCGCCCAGGCGCGCGAAACCCACGACGATGTTCTGCGCGAAATGCTGGTGGACTTCGAAAAAATAGCCCTCGTCCACGATTGGGTGGATGACCTCTCGTATGTCGTAAGGCTGGTTGCTCGATTCGGGAACGATGGAATTGAGCTTTTCTTCGACCCGGCCCGCCGGGTCTGTCGTCGGCCCAGCCGGCGGGTCCTCCATGTTGTTTGACGGGACGAATGAGAGCAGCTCGCGCACCATCCTGAGAGCGTGCTCGTCCGAGTCTGCGACGAAATGCGCGACGCCGGAGACCCTGTTGTGAGTCATGGCCCCGCCCAACTCCTCCTTGGTCACGTCCTCGTGGGTCACGGTCTTGATGATGTCCGGCCCAGTGATGAACATGTAGGAGGTGTCTTTGACCATGACGTTGAAGTCCGTGATGGCGGGGCTGTAGACCGCGCCGCCGGCGCAGGGACCCATGATGCAGCTGATCTGCGGGACGACGCCGCTGGCGAGCGTGTTTCGTAGAAAAATATCCGCGTAGCCGCCGAGGCTCACCACGCCCTCCTGAATCCGCGCCCCGCCGGAGTCGTTGAGGCCGATGACGGGCGCGCCGACCTTGAGCGCCAGGTCCATCACTTTGCAGATTTTCTCGGCGTGCGTCTCGGAAAGGGAGCCGCCGAAGACAGTGAAGTCCTGCGCGAAGACGAAGACCCTGCGGCCGTCCAGCAGCCCGTGGCCCGTGACGACGCCGTCGCCCGGGTACAGTTGTTTGTCCAGGCCGAAGTCGCGCGAGCGGTGCTGGACCAGCTTGTCGAACTCCTCGAAGGTCCCCTCGTCCAGCAGGAAGTCCAAGCGCTCGCGGGCGGTCATCTTGCCGGACGCGTGCTGCTTCTCGACGCGGGCCGCGCCGCCGCCCGCCTCTGCGCTCTGGACGCGCTGCCTCATTTTATCCAGCTTGGTCTGCGCGGCTAACTCTTCTTTGTTCGCGGTCATAATCTCTACGAGCCCGGCTCCGAGTTGAAGTTTTACTTGAAGTCGCCGAAAGGGAAGGCGCGTTGCTCGATCAGGGAGATCAACTCTTTCAGCGCCGACTCTGATTTGTCCAGAACTTCTTTGGGGTAATTGAAAAGGGCCGCGTTGGCGGCGAACTCGTCCTCGTCCAGGACGCTGTAAGAAAAATCCGGCGCGACCAGCACGTCCATGTCCAGGTCAATGTAACTGAGAACGTCGTTCTGTAGGACGGGAGGCACGTTGACGTTACAGTAAAAGTTGCGCAGCTCGCCCGTCGGCTCTACGAAGCGGAAGACGTTGTACCAGCGGTCGAGCCAGTAATACTCTATGCTGGAGGTGTCGCGCGCGACCGTTCCCAGAAGGGGATGGCGAATCTCCTCTTCGAACCTGGCGTCCAGGACGATCAGGGAATCTTCCTGCTTGGAGACTTGCGCGCGCCAGTGACGATGCTCGCTCCCGTCATACTTGTAAGTCCGAACCGTGACGGCCCTTTGGATATTCCCCATGAAAACTGTCCTTCGGAGCTACGCGGCATCCTACGGCCGCGCCGACAGCTAACCTATTACGTGAGTTGTCGGCGCGACGACAAAACCTAAAGCGATACGTTAAGGCTCAGCGCCCGCTCTTTTTCCAGTCGGCCAGGAACTGCTCCACGCCCTTGTCGGTGAGCGGGTGTTTGACCAGCTGCTCTATGACTTTGAAAGGGAGCGTGGCGACATGGGCACCCATCCGCGCGGCCTCAACTACGTGTATGGGGTGGCGTATGCTCGCCGCCAGGACTTCTGTCTTCCAGTCGTAGTTGTTGTAGATTTCGACGATCTCGGCCAGAAGCTGTAGGCCGTTCTGGCCTATGTCGTCCAGCCGCCCGAGGAAGGGGCTGATGTAAGCCGCGCCGGCCTTGGCCGCGAGAATGGCCTGCGCGGCAGAGAAGCAGAGTGTGACGTTAACCTTCGTCCCCTCGTCCGCGAGCCTGCGTGTGGCCTTCAGGCCGTCAATCGTCAGGGGGCATTTGATCACGACGTTGGGGGCGATTTTCGCGTACTCGCGCCCCTCGCGCAGCATCCCTTCCGTGTCCAGACTAGTGACTTCCGCGGAGATGTCGCCCTGGACAATCTCGCAGATGGCGGCGATGTGCTGCTTGAAGTCCACGTTTCCTTCTTTGGCGATCAGCGAAGGATTGGTGGTCACCCCGTCAATCAAACCCATTTCCGCGGCCTCGCGAATCTCTTTCAAATTCGCAGTGTCTATGAAGAATTTCATCTTTAAGAGTCTCCTTCCAAACTGACAGACGCAACGGGATTGCGCAGGACTCCCACGCCTTCGACTTCGACTTCGACCACGTCCCCGTCCGCCAGGCGCGAGACGCCAGCAGGGGTTCCCGTGGCGATCAGGTCGCCGGGGAGCAGTGTCATCATCTGGCAAATGTAGCGCAGCAGATAAGCCACAGAGAAGGCCATCGCAGAGGTGCGCCCGCTCTGCCTGACCTTGCCGTTGACGCGCGTGGTGACGGCGACGTCAGCCGGGTTGATGTTCGTAACAATGTAGGGGCCTACCGGGCAGAAAGTGTCGAAGGACTTGGCGCGCGTGAACTGAACATCTTTTCTTTGCAGGTCGCGCGCAGTAACGTCGTTGACGCAGGTGTAGCCCAGCACGTAACTCATAGGGTCTTGCTCGGCAGACAGCTTGGACGCGATACGTCCGATAACGACCCCGAGTTCTCCTTCATGTTCTACTTGAAGTGACTGGGAGGGGAGCCGTATGGTTTCGCCGGAGGCTATGATGGCCGAAGGGGCTTTGAGGAAGAGCAGCGGTTCGGAAGGCATGGGGTTGCCCAGTTCCGCCGCGTGCTCCACGTAGTTGCGGCCGACGCAGACGATCTTAGAAGGCGTGACCGGGGCCAGGAGTGTCACTTCCGAGAGAGGGATTCTGTCGGAGTGCGCGCGCGGGCGTGTGCCGAAGGCGTCGGCGTCAATCAGCGGCCGGACGGAATCGTCTTCGACTATGCCGTAGCGCGGCTCGGGGAGCGTTTGATGTTTAAAACGACAGAGTTTCATAATCACGGGGCGGTTTCTGACTCCACGTCTGAAGGTGCGCTGATGTTTCCGGCTGCGTCAACCGCGACGACGTAATAATAGTATCTTTTGCCCGATTCGACCGCCTCGTCCTGAAAAGTCGTGCGCGTCAGCGGGTTCTGTGTCAGCTTAGTCCAGCGGTCTTTGGGCAGGTCAGGGTCTGTCGAGCGGTAAACCAAGTAGCCCGCGACGTCGCGCTCGGGGCTTGCCGTAAAGAAGAGGGCCAGGCGGCTTGGAGCAGGCGCGATGGAGATTTTATCGGGGGCGGTGGGCGCGAACTTGTCCACGGGGGCGACCGCGAGGGCGTTGGAGTTCAGGCTCTCCACCTGCGCCCCGCCCGTGCCGAGCGAAACGGAGCGGACCACGTAGTTATACTCTTCGCCGAAGCGGAAGGTCTGGTCATTGAAGCTCGTCTGCGTCACGAGCGTCGTGTTGATGGGCGTCTGGCCGACCTCCGTCAGTGATTTTTCTACGCGGTAGACGTTGTAGCCCAGCAGATTGACGGGGGTCGAGCCGTCTATGTTTGCGGCCGGCGGGTTCCACTTCAGCGTGACGGCGTTGGCGCTCTCTTCGTACCCGGTGAGCGTCGGCGGCTCGGCAATCTTGACGGCGGGCTCGACCAGCAGGAAGTTTGAGAAGGCCGCGCGCTGCCCGGCGGCGTTGACGTACCGCACGCTGTAGCGCAGGCGCGTGGGCTGGCCCGCCAGCTCCAGCGTGTCCACGTAGACGAGGGCGTCGCCCGCGCTGCGTATCGTTTCGTAGTTGATGGAGCCTATGAGCGTGGAGCGTGCGGCGAATTCTTCTTCGGTCAGCGCCAAAGGTGCGGCAGGATTTTCGGCCAGGCGGTAAACGTCTATGCGGCGAATGCTCTGGACGCTATCGTCCGCCGCGTTTCGGCGCGGGGCCGGCCAACTTAAAATCACCTGATTGCCGCGCTGAGCGCCCGAGAGCAATTCCGTGCGCTGCGGGACGCGCTCGACGGGCGGCTGCGGCGGGCGGCGTTTGCCGCAGGACAAGGCAAAGGGCAGAAGGCAGAAGGCAAAAGTTAGAATCGGAGCCTGTTTAATAAAGAATGGTTTTCGCCTCACCTTTTTCCTTTTACCCTTTTCCTTTAGCCTTTCTTACAGAATGTAGCGGCTGAGGTCCTGGTCCTTGACGGTCTCGGAGAGCATGCGCGAGACGTAGGCGGCGTCAATGCGCTGCTTCTTGGGCTCAAGGTCGGGGCCTTCGAAGCTGATTTCGTCGAGCAGCTTTTCCATGATCGTGTGCAGCCGGCGCGCGCCTATGTTCTCGGTCTGCTCGTTGACGCGCGCGGCGAAGTTGGCGATAGATTCGACGGCGTCCTCAGTGAAATCCAGCTCGACGCCTTCGGTCTCCATCAGGGCGCGGTACTGTTTGATGAGCGCGTTCTTCGGCTCGGTCAGGATGCGCTTGAAGTCGTCAATCGTCAGCGACTCCAATTCGACGCGGATGGGGAAGCGGCCCTGCAACTCCGGGATCAAGTCCGAAGGCTTGGAGACGTGAAAGGCCCCGGCGGCGATGAAGAGGATGTGGTCCGTGCGGACCATGCCGTAGCGCGTGTTGACGGTCGTGCCTTCGACGATGGGCAGGATGTCGCGCTGCACGCCCTCGCGCGAGACGTCCGGCCCGGAGCCCGCCTCGCGCCCGGCGATCTTGTCTATCTCGTCGAGGAAGATGATGCCGGAGGACTCGACGCGTTCGAGCGCGGCGCGGGCGACCTGGTCCATGTCTATCAGGCGCTCCTCCTCCTCCTGCATGAGGTACTCCATGGCCTCGTCAACGCGCATCTTGCGGCGCTTGGTGCGCCCCTGAAAGAGGTTGCCGAGCATGTCCTTCATGTTGATGCCCATCTCCTCGACGCCCTGCGGCCCGGCCAGCTCAATCGTCGGGAAACTCTTCTCGCGGACTTCTATCTCGACCAGGCGGTTGTCGAGCTTGCTGGCGCGCAACTGCGAGCGCAGCTTCTCGCGCGTGCGCTGGAAGTTGTCGTCGCGCTCGGTCGTCGCCGGGGCCGGGCTTTCGCCCTCGTCCTCGGAGTCGAAGTCGAAATAGCCCGCGGAGAGGGAAGATTTGGGGGGCGGGAGCAGCAGATCGAGGATGCGCTCCTCGACGTTGAGCTCGGCTTTTTCGCTGATCTCCTCGACCTTCTCCTCGCGCGTCATCTCGACGGCGATCTCCGTGAGGTCGCGGATCATGCTCTCCACGTCGCGGCCGACGTAGCCGACTTCGGTGAACTTGGAGGCCTCGACTTTGAGAAAAGGCGAGTTGGACATGCGCGCGAGGCGGCGCGCGATCTCCGTCTTGCCGACGCCGGTCGAGCCGATCATGATGATGTTCTTGGGCATCACGTCCACGGCCATTTCGGGCGGCAGTTTCTGCCGGCGCACGCGATTTCTGAGCGCGATGGCGACGGCGCGCTTGGCGTTGCGCTGGCCGACGACGTGCTTGTCCAATGCCGCGACGATCTGGCGCGGCGTCATCTCGTCCAGCCGCGCCTCTTCGTCTACATCACCTGAGAGGTAGATAACCATTTCTTTTAGGAGTCAGGAGTCAGAATACAGAAGTCAGAATGAGAGGCTGAAACCGTTCTTCTTTCCTTCTGACTCCTGACTCCTGACTTCTGGATTCTGCTTTTCAAAGTTCTTCGACGATAATGTTCGTGTTCGAGTAGATGCAAATCTCGCCGGCGATGCGCAGGGCGTTGACGGCGATGTCGCGCGCGGACATCTCCGTGTGCTCGACCAGGGCGCGCGCGGCCGCCAGCGCGTAGGAGCCGCCGGAGCCGATGGCGAGCACGCCGTCGTCCGGCGCGATCACGTCGCCGTTGCCGGAGAGCAGAAAAGAGCTCTTTTCGTCGGCGACGACGAGCAGTGCTTCGAGATGGCGCAGGATTTTGTCCGTGCGCCAATCCTTGCTGAGTTCTATGGCCGCGCGCTCCAGGTTGCCGTGATACTGTTCCAGCTTCCCCTCGAAGCGCGTCAGGAGCGAGAAGGCGTCGGCGGTCGCGCCGGCGAAGCCCGCCAGGATGCGATCGTTGTAGAGGCGGCGGACCTTGCGCGCGCCGCTCTTCATGACGGTCTCGCCCAAAGTGACCTGGCCGTCGCCCGCGAGCGCGACGTGCCCGCCGCGGCGCACGTGCAGCACGGTCGTGCTGCGCACTTTTGATTCGTCTTTGTTCATCTTCAGTAGCGAAGAACTATAGGAAGACGCGTAAGCGTAGTCAAGCGCCTGTACGAAGGCCGTGAGCTTCGCGGGAAGTTTTGGGTTATGATGTAGGCGAAGGGCTGAGGAGTTTAATAAAAGTTGATGAGAGGAAAGCTCTGATGGCAGGTGCAAGGCCGCGCATAGGAATCACTATGCGCATAGAGCTGGAGACGGACCGCTTTTACCTGGGCCGCGACTACAGCGAGGCCGTGGAGGCCGCGGGCGGGCTCCCCGTGCACCTCAGCTTGATCCCGCGCGGGGAGTACCTGAGTGAGGTCGTGCGAGGGCTCGACGGGATACTCCTGCCGGGCAGCGATTCCGACGTGGACCCTTCGAGATACGGCCGCGAGCCGAAGCCGGGGCTGGGCCACGTACACCCCATCAAGGACGAAACAGATTTGCTCGTGCTCGAAGAGGTGGAGCGGCTGGGGCTGCCGCTCCTGGCGATCTGTTTCGGGATGCAGGCGCTGAACGTCTCGCGCGGCGGCACACTCATACAGGACATACGCACGGAGCTGCCGGAGGCGATCAAGCACCAGCAGGGCGCGCCGCGCGACCGCCGCTCGCACCGCGTGCGGCTGCTGGGGGGAGTCTTTTGTCGCGGCTGGCCGCCGGGTCGGACGCGGCCTTCGTCAACAGTCATCACCACCAGGCGATTGAGACGCTGGGCAGGGAATTGTTGGCGACGGCCTGGACTGCGGACGGGCTGGTGGAGGCTGTCGAAGACCCGCGCGGCGACCGCTTCGTGCTGGGTGTGCAGTGGCACCCTGAGATTGGCTGGCGCGATGACGAATTCGCTCGTGCCATCTTCGGCAGCTTCGTGGACGCGGCGCGCGCCTACGCAAGCAGAGGGGCCGAGCGAGCTCTCAGTTATGAGAATTAAAAACCGCTTCGAGTCCGATAACGCCTGTGTTTAGAAGGTTTCGGGTGAAAATATAGGTATGCAGGAGAATTGAGCGATGAGTCTGGCTTATGCGGAAACTGAGCGCGGCGGGGGGCGCGTCGGCAGGGGGCGTAGGATTGTGTTGGGGCTGGAAAAATTGTTGTTGGAGGCGGACGAGCGCCTGAAAGGGGAGCGCGTCGGGCTGATCTGTAACCAGTCCTCCGTGGACCATCAATTCAGGCACGCGGCAGACCTTTTTCACGGGCACGCTGGCGTCCAATTGACGGCGCTCTTCGGCCCGCAGCACGGGATACGCGGCGACGTGCAGGACAACATGGTGGAGACGGCGCACGGCGTAGACCGCTCGACGGGCCTGCCTGTTTACTCGCTCTATTCGGAGACCAGAGAGCCCACGGACGAGATGCTGGAAGGGGTGGACGCGCTGGTCTTCGACATGCAGGACGTGGGCTGCCGCATATACACCTTCGTCTACACGCTGGCGAACTGCATGCGCGCGGCCAAGCGGTTGGGCAAGCGCGTTGTCGTCTGCGATCGACCGAATCCGATTAACGGCGAGCAAATGGCGGGGGCCGTGTTGGAGGCTGAGTTCGCCTCTTTTGTGGGCCAATTTCCCCTCCCCACGCGGCACGGGATGACCGTGTGCGAGTTGGCGCGGCTGTTCAACGAGCATTTCGGCATAGGCTGCGAGCTGGAAACCGTCACGATGGACGGGTGGTCGCGCGAGCTGTGGCTGGACGAGACGGACGCCCCCTGGGTGATGCCCTCGCCGAATATGCCCACGCTCGATTCGGCGACGGTCTTTCCGGGCACAGTGCACGTGGAGGGCACGCAATTGTCAGAGGGGAGGGGAACCACCAGGCCGTTCGAGCTTGTCGGCGCGCCTTACATAGTGGCCGAAGAGTACGCGGGGCGTTTGAACGAATTAAAATTTCCGGGAGTCTATTTCCGCGCCTGCGGATTCCAGCCGACTTTTCAGAAGCACGCGGGCGTGACCTGCGGCGGCGTGCAGATACACGTCACGGACAGGGGCGTGTTCGAGCCGGTCATCGCGGGGGTGGCGACGATCAAGGTGGCGCACGACCTGTACAAGGACCAGTTTCGCTGGAAGGAGCCGCCCTACGAGTACGTCTACGACAAAAATCCTTTCGACGTCATCTCGGGGACGGACAAGCTGCGCGAGGCCATAGAGCGCGGCGATTCCGTGGAGGCCATAGCGGATTCGTGGAAGGCAGGGGCGGAAGAGTTCAAAGAGCTGCGCCGGCAATTCCTGCTTTATTGAGGGGGCGTTTTTGAAGGAGTCTCTGGACGAGTTGTTGGGGGAGTGCGGACGCCTGCACGGCCATTTGTGCGCGGGGCAGCTATTGGGTGTGCGCATGGCCCTGCTCGGTTGCAGGCTCTTGGGAATCGAAGACCCGCGCGGGGCGGACCGCAAGAAGCTGATCGTCTGGGTGGAGATAGACCGCTGCATGGCGGACGCCGTGGGGGCCGTGACGGGGGTCAGGCTGGGCAAGCGCAGTCTGAAATATTTCGATTACGGCAAGGTGGCGGCGACCTTTCTCAACACGGAGACGAATGATGCCGTGCGCGTCGTGGCTTTGGAAGAGTCGCGCGCGATGGCGGACGAGCGCTACCCGTTGATTGAGAGTAAAAAGGAGCGGCAGTTTCTCGCGTACAGGGAGGCAGGGGAGGAAGAGTTGTTCAGGGTGGAGCGCGTGGAAGTGTCTTACGGCGAGACGGACGCGCCGGGCAGGCCCCGCAGGCGAGTCGAATGCAGCGGGTGCGGCGAGGGGATTAACGACGGTCGTGAGTTGACGGACGATGAAGGGAAAGCTCTGTGCAAGCCCTGCGCGCGGGGCGGCTATTACAGGAGTCTGGGAGTTGTCCCTCTGACGCCAACGTTTAAGGCTTGAGGGCTGAGGGAAAGTATGAAGGAAAAGCGGCCGGCGGGAGGGATGGCTGTTGATTCTCGCTGGACGAAAAATCTTTGACAGCGGGGGAAGTGACCCTGTGGGCTCGGGCGGCATCTGAGAAGCGTTTATGGTCTTGCGCGAAGGTTTTAGTTTGAAGTTTTCCGCTCCCGGCGTGGCCCGGCTGCTTGCGCTGTTGCTCTGCTTGTCGGTCTGTTTGGAGGCGCGCGCGCAGAGTGGCCGCAAGGTCTTGGGGGAGGAGCCTAACGGGTCGCAGGCGGACGACGTGTTGCGCATCAAGACGGAGGAGATTTTATTGCCCGTTTCGGTCAGGGACGTTACGGGCGTGCCCGTGGGGGGGCTGGGGCAGGATAAGTTCGTCGTCTTCGATAATGGGGTCCGCCAGGAGATCAGTAGCTTCAACCGCCAGCGCGTGCCGGCCAACATAGTCTTGTTGCTGGACGCTTCGAGCAGCGTGTTCAGCCAGATGCGCTTCATACGCGGGGCGGCCAAGCGTTTTATAGAGGGCCTGCTGGCGGACGACAAAGTGTGCGTGGTGCAGTTCGCGGATCGCGTGGAGTTGTTGCAGGATTGGACGCCCGCGACTAACTTGGCGGCGCTGGAAAAGTCTCTGGACTGGCGCTACCACCCCGGCATGCGCACGACCTTTTACGACGGCCTCTACCTGGCCGCGCGCGAGCAGTTGAGTAAAGTCGAGGGCCGCCGCATAATCATTCTACTGACGGACGGGCTGGACACCGCGTCGAAGCAGCGCGCCAGTTTCGAGGACGCGCTGAACGCCGTCAGGCGCGCGGACGCAGGGGTTTACGTGGTGAGCCTGACGGCCAACTTGCGTGAACAGTTGGAGAAGAAGGCCGGCTCGTCGAAGATTCGCAGGATGTTCAGCGGCTACGACCCGCGCGAAATCGCGCGTTTCCTCTCCATGATTGACGAATCGGAGAAGCTTTTGGAGGGTTTGGCGGCGCGCACGGGCGGCAGGGTCTTTTACCCGCTTGAGGAAGAGGACCTTACACCCGCCTACCAGGCCATAGCGGAGGAACTGCGGACGCAGTACATCATCACTTACAAGCCGCAGCCGCGCGCGGGGGCAGGGGAGTACAGGCGCGTGCGCGTGCTGGTGTTGCCCGGCGATTACGAGGTGGCAACGAGAGAAGGCTATACTGGCAGGGGCTGAAGACTGTTCGGCGTGGGAGGGAGCATTGGCAGCAAAAGAGGGCAGGGGCGTGGCCGGGCCGCAGGTGAAAGCGCCCGCGAGTGCCTGGTTGATGGGAATCGCCGCCTGGGCCGTGCCCGGGGCGGGCCATTTCCTGCAAGGCAGGTGGGTGCGCGGGCTCTTGATTTCGGCCGCAGTGGTTGGGATGTTTTTAATAGGGCTGGCGTTCGGGGGGCACCTATTCGGCCTGGGCGGGGGCGGCGAGGGCAGCTCGCAGTTATTACAACTGCCGCCGATGATCGCCAACCTCGGGACGGGAATGCTTTATCTGCTGTGCCTGGCCGCCAGGACGGGTTTTTCTGACGCCGCGGAATACGCAAAGCTTGCGACCTTCGAATACGGCAACACATTCTTGCTGGTGGCTGGGCTGCTCAATTATTTAGCTATGTTGGACGCCTTCGACATAGCCGCGGGGAGGAAGTCTTAGAAGTGATCCATTTCCTGGTGATGGTCCTTTTTGCGGGGATCGTGGCGCTGGTTTTCGGAGTCGTGGCGCGCGACGGCATACGCGAACGCGTCCTGTACGGGCTCAAAGTTTTCGCGGAATTCATGGGCATAGGCCTGGCGCTCGCGTGGCTCCTCTACTTTCTCCCGTTCTGAGAATCGCCCGAGTCCGATAACGTCTGTTGGCCCGTTCCGAGCTTCTTCTAGAAAAAATCAGATGGGATTAGTTGAGACAGAAGGGATAGTCCTGCGCACGTATAACCTGGCGGAGGCGGACAAGATCATGGTCTGTCTGACGCGCCAGGCAGGTGTAGTCAGGACTGTGGCGCGCGGGGCCAGGAGGCTGAAGAGCCGATTCGGCGCGGGGTTGGAGCCGTTCACGATCATCGCCCTGACCTACTTCGAGAAGGAGGGGCGCGAGTTGGTCTCCCTGCGGCAGGTCGAGATCATACGGTCGTTTTTCGGGCTGGCCGGGAGTAATGAGACGGTCACGGCCCTGGCCTATATGAGTGAGCTGGTGATGGAGTTCGCGCCCCCACATGAGCCGAATGAAAGACTTTTCAGAATGGTGCGTGCGGTCGTGGAAGCTCTGGCGGAGACGCCTGAGGACCTGCCGTCGCTCGTCAGATATTTCGAGGTTTGGACACTCAAGCTGGGCGGGTTTTTGCCGGACCTGCGTGCCTGCGCAGACTGCGGCAGAAGTTTAAGCGAGGAGCCGCGCGCCTACCTCAACGCGGAGTTTCGCGCACGGTGCGGCCAGTGCAGTAACCGCTTGGGGAAAGAGTTTTCCGGGGCCGCGCACAAGCAGTTACGGCTGGCGCAGCGGCTCTCGCCCACGGATTTCGCCCTGTCCGCGAGGCAGGCGAGCCCCTCTGCGTTGGGGGAGTTGGCCTCACTCTCCCAGGGATTAATTGAACGCGTGCTGGAGCGCCAGCCGCGCAGTCGGGCCGCCCTGGGCTGAGTCAAATCCTCCCCGAAAACGCCGGAAATAGTCCGCAAATGCGCCTTAACAGCAGGCTGATCGAGAGATACATTATAGGGGCCGTCGTGCCCTACCTTTTGCTGTCCCTGCTACTCCTGACGGCCATCCTCTTCACACAGCAGGCGGGTCGCTTCGGCGAGTTGCTGATGGGGGCCAACGTCCCGCCCGGGATGGTGTTCGAGCTGGCGCTCGCGCTGCTGCCGAACGTGCTCGTCTTCACGCTGCCCATGGCGTTGCTGACGGGGATTCTGATCGGATTCAGCCGACTGGGGAGCGACAGCGAGCTGGTGGCCATGCGCGCGGCGGGCGTAGGCCCCTGGCAACAGCTCTGGCCCGTGCTGTTGATAGGGGCTCTCTTAACCGCCGCGGCCCTTTACGTCAACCTGGAGATGGCTCCCGGGGCCGCGCGCTCCTTGCGCCGTGTGGGGACTCGCGCGGCACTCTACAAGCTGGACTCGCCTGTCGAGCCGCGCTCCTTTAGCGTGATAGGGGCCAGAGGGGATGCGGGTGCGGAATCCCCAGTCTACGTCATTTACGTGCGCGACGGGGACAGGGACAAAGGGCAGTGGGGCAGGGTTTTTCTACACACACAGATGAAGGACGGCTCTGTCAGGATCGTGACGGCCCGCTCCGGGCGGATAGATGCTGCCGGGGAGCAGTCTGAGCTGGTCTTGAGCGACGTGGTGCTGCACTCTTTGCCCAAGGCGGGCGAATGGGGCCGCGGGCAGTACGCCACGGAGCACTTGGAGCAGTGGCGAATCGTGCTGGAGACAGGCCGCAAGAGGCTGCTTGAAAGCATGCGGCGCGAGGAGTCGGAGGCTGGGCCTAATGAGATGGGTTGGCGCGCGCTGGCCGCCTACGCCGCTTCCAGGGGTGGGGTGGAGGGCAGGGAAGCGTTGACGCTGCTGCATAAGCGGCTGGCGCTGGCGCTCTCGCCGCTTCTCTTCGCTTTTCTGGGGGCCACGCTGGGCCTGGGCGTCCGTAAAGGCGGCCGCGGGCTGGGAGCCTTGCTTTCAGTGCTGGTAATGCTTTCGTACTACCTGCTCACGCTGGCCGGCGAGCAGATGGCGCGCGCGGGGACCGTTTCACCCTTCCTGGGTGCCTGGCTCTCCTCCTTCGTCACAGTTTTATGCGGTATTTTGCTGCTGGCGAGACGCCGGAGTGGGCTGGGGGCGATGCGAATGGCCTGGTTCGGGAGAGGGGCGCGGGCAGCGAAGGCACGGCAGGGACGCAGGGAATCGCCGGGCGGGGCGCGACTGCTGGGCTTCCCGGGCCTGATAGATCTGAGCGTCCTGCGTGCCGTCGTGTTGAATTTTACGGTGGCATTCGTCTCCCTGATCTTGATTTTTCTGGTTTTTACGCTGTTTGAGTTGTGGCGGTTTGTCATCATGCGTGGGGTGGGGGCGCGCACAGTCGGCGCGTATCTTTTATTCCTGCTCCCACTGGTTAGCGTGCAACTTCTGCCGGCGAGCGTGCTGCTGGCGGTGTTGGCCACATACGCGCTAATGGCCAGGCGTAACGAGGCGATTGCCTGGTGGGCGGGGGGGCAAAGCGTCTACAGGTTGATGCTGCCGGGGCTGATTTTCGCCGCGGGGATTGCCATGGGCTTCTGGTTGATACAGGAGCGCGTGATGCCCCAGGCGAATCTGCGGCAGGACTCGCTGCGGGCACAGATTCGGGGCGGGATTACGCGGGCCACGGTTGACTTTGAAAGGCAGTGGCTGGCGTCTGCGGAGACGGGAAGACTGTACTCCTATGAGTATGAGGAGTCGGACTCCTTGAGAAATCCTGTGATCTACGAGTTCGACCCGGACCGAATCCACCTGCAAAGAATAGTGGCCGGTCGTTCGGCTAATTGGGTGGACGTGACTGCCGGGCGGGCGGAGTTGCTGGGGGCCGTGACGCTTACTTTTCGGGAAGGTGGCTGGGAGGAGCTGGAGCGTTTAGGACTGTTGGAGGTCGAGCCCCCGGAGGTGTTTAAGCCCGCGGTGGATAAGCCTTCGCATTTAAGCGCGGAAGCTTTAAGCGATTACATAAAGACGATCAAAAGGCGCGGCGGGAGTGCGCCTCCTTACGAGGTCGCCTTGCAGAAGAAGTACGCCGGGCCTTTCGGGGTTCTGGTCATGGGCCTCATAGGGATTCCCCTGGCGCTTTCATTCGGGCGCAGGAGTGCCGTGCTGGCGCTCTGTTTTGCGATCGTCCTGGGGCTCAGTTTCTGGGCCGTCTCCGGGGGCTTCCAGCAGATGGGCGAATACGGCCTACTCCCGCCGTTCGTGGCCGCCTGGTCGCCCGTGCTTGTCTTCGCCGCCGCGGGCTTCTATGTACTGTTCCGCGCCCGCACCTGATTAAGACCGAGGTGCGTCCGATAAAGTCCTTAAGTCCCAGTCTCCCAACTGGACATATATTCCAACTGCTCCGACGTAAGCGTATCAATGGAGAATCCGAGGGCCTGGAGTTTGAGGCTGGCGATCTCTGTGTCCACCTCTTGCGGGAGGAGGTGGACGCCGGGCTTCAATTCTCCTCTCTTCCGTATGAGGTACTCCACTGAAAGCGCCTGATTCGCGAAACTCATGTCCATGACGCTAGCCGGGTGGCCTTCGGCAGCTGCCAAGTTGATTAGACGCCCTTCGCCCAGAACGACGATCCTGTGCCCGGTCCTCTTGAGCTTATATTCTTCCACGTAGGGACGTAAGTGCGCGGGCGGGTCGGACATCTCCGCCAGTGCAACCAGGTTGAGTTCCAGGTCGAAGTGGCCGCTGTTGCAGACGATGGCTCCGTCCTTCATCAGGTCGAAGTGCTGCCCGTCTATGACGTGGCGGTTGCCTGTCACTGTGACGAAAATATCGCCCAGAGCCGCCGCCTCCATGATAGGCATGACGCGAAAGCCGTCCATCACTGCCTCGACGGCTTTAATGGGATCAACCTCCGTGACGACCACGTTGGCGCCCATCCCGCGCGCTCTTAAAGCCACACCCTTACCGCACCACCCGTAGCCTATGACCACCATAGTTCTTCCGGCCAGTAAGATGTTCGTGGCGCGTATGATTCCGTCGAGCGTGGATTGTCCCGTGCCGTAGCGGTTGTCAAAAAAGTGCTTCGTCTGAGCGTTGTTGACGGCTATCGAGGGGAAGGTCAGCACGCCGGACGCTTCCATGGCGCGCAAGCGCACGATTCCCGTAGTAGTCTCCTCCGTCGTCCCTATAACTTCCTGCACCTGTTGGCCGCGTTCTTTGATCAGCGTCGCCACCACGTCTGAGCCGTCGTCAATAATGATTTCCGGGCGAAAATCCAGCGCGGTGCGGACGTGTCTGTTATAGGTTTCGGTCGTTTCACCCTTGATAGCGAAAACAGGGACGTTCCAGTCTCTGACCAGGGCGGCTGCGACATCGTCCTGTGTCGAGAGGGGATTAGAGGCTATCAGCAGAGATTCGGCCCCACCAGCCTGTAAAGCTCTGACGAGGTTGGCGGTCTCCGTGGTGACATGGGCGCAGGCGATCAGGCGTATGCCCTTTAAGGGTTTTTCCGCGGAGAATCGTTCACGTATCAGACGTAGAACGGGCATCTCGCGTTCCGCCCACTCAATCCTGCGCTTGCCGTCATCGGCCAACTCCAGGCTTTTTATATCGTAGTCAAACGACCGGCTTACAGACATTTAAAGTGTCCCCTTTGAGATTATGGTTGAGAACTAATGGTTGAACTTAGACGCCCGCCGCTTCGCGTAAAGCCTCTGCCTTGTCAGTCCGCTCCCATGTAAAACCCTCTTCGTCGCGGCCGAAGTGGCCGTAAGCGGCTGTCTTCCTGTAGATGGGGCGGCGCAGATCTAAATCCTCAATGATTCCTTTAGGCGTGAGAGAGAAATGGTCCCGAATCAAGCCCGCCAGTTTGGACTCGCTGACGCGCCCTGTCCCCCCCGTGTCTACCAAGACGGAGACAGGGTCTGCCACACCTATGGCGTAAGCTAGTTGTACCAGGCACTTTTCGGCCAAGCCCGCGGCTACTATGTTCTTCGCGGCATAGCGTGCCATGTAGGCCGCCGAGCGATCAACTTTGGTCGGGTCTTTCCCGGAGAAGGCGCCTCCGCCGTGTGGGGCATAGCCGCCGTATGTGTCAACGATGATTTTGCGGCCGGTCAGTCCTGCATCGCCCTGCGGCCCCCCTGTGACGAATCTGCCAGTGGGATTGATGTGGTACTTCGTTTCGTTATCTAAGAGCTCAGGCGAGATTGTGTTTTTTATCACCTTTTCCAGAATCTCTGCGCGCAGTTGTTCGTTGGTGACGTTCTGATCGTGCTGAGAAGAGACGACTACTGCTTCAACTCTGAAGGGCCGTCCATCCCTGTACTCTATAGTCACCTGGGATTTTCCGTCCGGGCGCAGGTAGGGAAGAGACCCGTTTTTACGCATTTCAGAGAGTTGTCTGGTCAGCTGGTGCGCCAACTGGATAGGCATGGGCATCAACTCTGGTGTCTCGTTACAGGCGAAACCAAACATCAACCCCTGATCGCCCGCCCCGCCCGTGTCCACTCCCATAGCAATGTCTTTGGATTGTGTGCCGACGGCCGAGAGGACACTACAGGTATCACAGTCGAATCCGTATTTGGCGCGCGTATAACCTATTTCTCTAATTGTTTCACGTGCAACTCTGGGAAAATCAATAACTGCGGAGGTAGTGATTTCACCCGCGATGACCACCAAGCCCGTCGTGACAAGTGTCTCACAGGCGACTCTGCCCGTAGGATCCTGCGCGAGAATTTCGTCAAGGACGGCGTCGGAGATTTGGTCGGAGATCTTGTCTGGGTGGCCTTCCGTGACGGATTCAGAGGTAAACAGATAGCTTCCTTCAGAGTTCAAACTTTTCACTCCTTGTGCAATTCAAAAGAGATATAGCAAAAAGACCGCGTACTGTAACAGCCTATCAGCAAGGGTGTCAAGGTTACCCGAAGTGAGCTGAGCGGGAGAACCTCTCGAATTATTGGAAAATGGGAAACGATTTTAAAGATGGATGTGTCGTAATATATATTATCAGACTCGGCGTATATTTTGTGACTATTCAGCTATCTGGCTAAGTCGCGACAACCAAAGTACATTGAACTGCCATTCTCTCACCACGTTTTTCATCTATTAATCGCCTTCGTTCTCTTACTCCCTGCCTCCGAGCTATTCATGCTGGTTGATCGCGACTACATCTTTACTCTTTACCAGATGGGCGTCGGAGCCGTCTTCCGTTACCTCCAGCAGATTGAGCAAAGAGTCGAAGATGCCGAGGCTCGCGCCGCCTGCTCGCAGGCTGTGCAACTCACGCTGCTCGCTGAAGAACTCGCTTCTACCAAACGCACCCTAACAAGAAAGTCGCAGCAACTGCTCGCAGAGCGCCAACTCAATCACCAACTCCGAAGGCGCATCCGCGAACTCGAACACGAAATCGAGCGCGGCACGACGACGGTCGAGCGCGACTCCCACAACTCTTCGTTGCCGCCGTCTCTCGACCCACCCTGGAAGAAGGTCAAGCGCGCCCGCAGCCTCAGGCAACGGACGGGGCTGAAGGCCGGCGGCCAGCCCGGGCACATGGGCCGCACGCTCAGGCAAGTCGCACGGCCGGACGAGATCATCACCCACGCGCCCGAAGTCTGCCGCGGCTGCGGCAGATCCCTCAGGCGGGCACAGGCCACAGGCTGCCAGCGCCGCCAGGTCTTCGATATCCGTGAGGGCCGCACGAGCGTGACCGAGCACCGCGCCCTTGTCATCTGCTGCCGGAAGTGTGGGGCCTCGACAAAGGCACAGTTCCCTTCTGGCGTGCGAGCGCCGGTCCAATACGGCCCCGGCGTGCTTGTGCGCGCCGGCTACCTGCACCTCTACCAACTGCTGCCCGTGGCGCGCACCTCCGAGGCCATGCAGGATCTCTTCGGCTGCCGCGTCTCCTGGGCCACGGTCGAGCGCGCCGCCCGCATCTTCTCGGGCAAACTGGTCAGGTGTGAGCAGCGCATCAAGGCTGCCATCCGTGACTCTGCTGTCGTCGGGGCCGACGAGACCGGGCTGCGGGTCTCAGGCCACAACGCCTGGGTGCATGTTGCCAGGACCGAGCGGCTGACGCACTTCGCTTACGACGCACGCAGGGGCAAGGCGGCGATGGACGACGCCGGCATCCTACCTCAGTTCAAGGGGACGCTCGTCAGAGACGGCTACCTCTCCTACGCCAGGTTCGAGCGGTGCCGGCATAGCCTCTGCAACGCCCACCTGCTCAGGGAACTGGTCTTCATCGAGGAGACCAAGCCAGAGCAGAAGGTCTGGACTACTCCACTATCGAAGCTGCTCCTGAAGATCAAAGAGACCGCCGACAAAGCCAGGGCACAGCAAGCAGCGAGGTTGGATCAGAGCGAGCAGAGCGCATATCTCAGGCGCTATGACAGGTTAGTCAGGAAGGCTGTCAAACTGAACCCATTGGTCCCGAGGCGCAAACGCCAGCCAGGCGCAACGAAGAAGAAGCGGGTCGCTCAACCGACAGCTAACGGGATCGTCCAGCGGTTGCAGCGACGGCGTGACGAGATACTGCGCTTCATGACGGACCTCAGTGTGCCTTTCGATAACAACGGCTCGGAACGTGACCTGCGGATGATCAAATTGCAGCAGAAGACCTCGGGCTGCTTTAGAACGCCTGACGGGGCCAGAAACTTCTGCCGTGTGAGGAGCTATCTGTCGAGTGCACGCAAGCAAGGGCATTCCTTGCTCCACGCGCTGGAAAGGGTGCTCGCAGGAAAGCCACTTCCCTTTCAAACTACAGAACTTGCCTCAACTAGCTGAACTGTTACTATATTTTCCTTGTGTTTCTTGACGTTTTTAGAGTTATCCCCTACAGTGGCAATCAAAGGTAGACAATTATGGCAATCAAGATTGAAATTGAAGAAGGCGTGCGCCTCCCTTCAAAGACCCAAAATCAAATCGAAAAGATTCTGGAATGCCTGCCGCGTGAGCATTTACGCGGAGTGGACAGAATAAAATTAGTTAACACTATCAATGACCCACGCCTCAAGCAGTTACAAAAAGGCACAGACCTGCCCGGACTATATCATCCCAAGCAAGGAGCCCAAGCTGCCTGGCTTGAAATTGCTGTAGGCGTTCTGCTTCCCCGTTCTAAACCTATTCTCAAACGAATTATGCCCAGACTATCATTTAAGGGCAATTTAGCGGCTATTATCTTCTCTCTGGCAGGCCAGCATTACTATCTGACACTAAGACATTCAATAAAGCGCGGACAAATCGAGTCTGCTGTGAGGGCCTATACGGAGAAAAACTTGCGCATCTGGCATGAACGACAACACACCGTTCGATCACGCCTGTTCAAACCAATTCAGCCAACTCTTGAAAAGTGGGGGCGATCCTTACAGAAGCGAGCAGCAGATGAAAGAAAGAGAAAACAATCTGCTCGCTCTTGAGCGGTAAGGAGAATAAAGCCGCACACAAACTCCCATCTAACCATCCGCCCGACACGGGCGTTATCGGACCCACCTCAACTCTCTTTTTCGACTTTTTCGGCGGCTTCACGCAGAGCGGCTGCTATTTGGTGGCGTTCTACTTCCGTTTTACGAAATTGCAGTTCAAGCCTAAACTCTTTCCCGGCTGATACATATCTATAGGTAAAGGGTTTTGAAGAAGAGCCCGCACCGGCACCCTCTCCCAGACGCAAACGACGGGAGGCCCTGGCATCATCTCGTGTCATCCCGCGCAAAGTGATCTCTTCTGTCAGCTGCCGCATGGCCTCCTCGTCCGGCTGCCGGACGATCTCCAATAAGAGCGTTTTCGCGCTGATGTCGGCGCGCCGACATCGCTCGCGAACGTCCTCCGGGATCGTTGAAATGGATAGAGCCTCCGTAACACTGCTGCGGCTCTTCCCTACTTTACGGGCTACCTCCTCGTGCGTGTAACCGAACCGCTCGCAGAGAGCGCGTAAGCCGTCCGCCTCCTCCCAGGGCGTCAAATCTTTGCGCTGCATGTTCTCGATCAGCGCTATTTCGGCCACCGCGCGGTCATCTACATCCATCTCTATACAAGGGACATCACGCACGCCCGCTTCACGAGCGGCGCGCCAACGCCGCTCACCGGCGATAATCATCCAACGCCCGCTTATTCTGGAAGGCTTGACCAACAGAGGCTCCAAAACCCCTTTCTCCTTAATTGACGCAGTTAACTCGGCCAAGTCGCCGATTTCCACGCGCGGCTGGTCCGGGTTGGGGTCAAGCTTATCCAGCGCGATCATGCGCCCAACAGGCGTGGGTCTATGCTGCGCCAACTCTTCCACGTAATGCGCGTCGTGGCGCATACGTAACCCCGACGGCAGGCCTCTTTTAGACACGGCTGATTACCTCTTCGCAGAGCTTTGCGTACTCCGTAGCGCCCGAAGAGCTGGGCGCGAAGGTGAAAATAGATTCCTTGTGGGCGGGTGATTCCTCCAGGCGCACACTCTTGGTGATGACCGTATCGAACATTTTGGGACCGAAGACGCGCCGAATCTGCTCGAACACTTCACGGGCCAGCGTGGTCCTTTTGTCGTGCAGCGTCACCAGAACGCCCAGAACTTGTAGATTGGGATTCGGACGCGCCTTCACCTTCTCAATCGTTTCCAGCAGGTCGTCTGTCCCTTCAAGAGCGAAATACGAGGACTGTATGGGTATCAAAACGTGTGTGGCCGCGACCAGCGCGTTTACCGTTATTAACCCCAATGTGGGCGGTGTGTCTATGACCACAATATCGTAGTTCGGGCGTAAGGCTTCCAAACGATCCTTCAACCTGAAAGGGGCGTCAAAATCACCTACTAATTTGGACTCGATTTTGGCCAGGCTAATGCGCGCAGGGATTATATCCAAACCTTCTACTGGCGTGTGGTAAACGGCTCTTTCGAAGCTATCAACGCCGTCCATCATCAACTCGTAGGCGGAGAGGTCAACTGTCTGTGGATCAATAAAAGAGATGGAGCTATTTCCCTGCGGGTCTAAGTCCAGTAAGAGGACCCTCTTGCCACGCCTGGCGAAAGCCGCGGCCAGATTTATAGCCGTAGTCGTCTTCCCTACCCCACCTTTCTGATTTGCAATCGCAATAACCATAGGTTTTAGATGAAAACCGAGCTAAGAGCGGGAAAATCAACCTCTGATCAGACGGCGAACGTAACATCACATAGGAAGATCGCCCGCCTCCCCAATCACGTCCGGCCATTCCTCATCGAAAGCCTCCTCGCCCTCGGCACCCTCCTGCTCACCTGAAACCGTATTTCGTGAGGCCCTGATCACCTCTAGATCAACAAATATGGGGCAATCAGCACGCAGAGCCAGTGCTATTGCGTCAGAGGGGCGCGAATCCAACATCAGAGTCGCCCCATCGTTCGTATTCATTTCAATTACGGCGAAAAAAGTGTTATCACGCAGTTCCGTCACCACCACTCTATTGACACGCGCCCCCATCTCTATAATCAAATTTCTCAATAAATCATGTGTCATGGGGCGTTGCGGTGCAATCTTCTCAATCTCCAGGGCGATGGCGTTGGCCTCATAAGCCCCCACCCAGATGGGCAGCATTGTCTCGCTATTCACGTCTTTCAGGATTATGATGGGGGTGCCACTATTGGGATCCATCATCAAAGCGCGAATCTTAACTTCGATTTCCATAGCGTCACCTCACCCATTACATCAAGTAAAACCCTTCTCAGTTACTGCAAATTTCCCCGAACAAACTATTAGCTTTCGCGGCAGTTATCCTGACACTCACCTCTCGCCCCGCCAGTGAAATATCTCCAGGGAAATTTATGACCTTATGGCACGTCGAATGGCCCGTCAGGTCAGACCGCGACTTCGCGCTCTCACCTTCCACCAGGACACGCACTTCCCTTCCTATATACTCTTCATAAATACGCTTTTGGACACCCTTTTGAAGAGCTTCCAAAGCGGAAAACCGTGCGGCCTTTTCCTCTTTAGAAATATCATCAGCGAGCTTTGCAGCAGGTGTGCCCGGCCTCTCGGAATACTTGAAGATATAAAGCCCATCATATTGACAACGCTCAACTAAGCCCATGGTCCCCTCAAACTCCTCGTCCGTCTCGCCCGGAAATCCGATAATGATATCGCTTGTCAGCGAGAGCCTCCGCCGTGCATTTTTAATGGTCTCTATACGACTTAAATAGTCTTCTACCTTATAGCCTCTGCGCATGGCGCGCAGCACACGATTGCTGCCGGATTGTACAGGCAGATGCACCCAATCACAAAGATTGTCATGCTCGTCCAGCGCCGCCACAATGTCTGTATGAAAATCTCGCGGGAAAGAAGTGGTGAACTTAATCCTCTCCATTTGAGTGGCCGCTACCGCTCGCAGGAGCCTGGAAAACGGGGTGGCCCCCACAAAACCTTCCAACCCGGCTTCCGTTCCGGGCCTGTAGCTGTTCACATTCTGGCCTATTAAATGAACCTCTTTATACCCCTCGCGCCGCAGCCGTTGGACCTCCGCAACGATCTCCGCGGCAGGGCGGCTCTTTTCCCTGCCACGCGAAAAAGGAACGATGCAGTAGGTGCAAAATTTATTACAGCCTTCAATGATAGGCACGAAAGCAACGTAAGGCGAATGCCGTTCGGCCGTGGAAACATTCCACTCTTCGCCCTCCGCGCGCTCGCCCAGGTCAAAAATTTTACGCTGGCCGTCGAGCGAGCGCTCGATCAACGAAGGAAGTCTGTCTGTCGCTCTGGTCCCCACCACGAGGTCTACTGCCGACGAATGGTCCAGGAGCGATTCCCCTTCAAGCTGGGCCACGCACCCCATGACGCCGACTTTCACGTCATTCCCGGGCCTGGATTTTCTGACCTCTCCAATCCTCGTAAATACCTTTTGGGCGGCACGAGCCCTTACTGAACAGGTATTAAAGATGACTACGTCGGCGGCGTTCGGGGACGCAGTCAGTTGATACCCCGCCTCGCGCAGCCGCGTGGCGGCTCGTTCCGTGTCCGCCACATTCATCTGACAACCAAGTGTCTCTATGTAAACGCTCGCCTTCATACAAACCAGCTTTCAGGTGCCCAGTCCGCAGGCGCTGAGTGTATCAGAAAATCAATCCCTGTGGTGATTCTTCCTTAGCTCAAGCAGACCTATCACCTTTCACTTTATAATTTTTTGACCGCGCCCGCGCTGAATTCTTAACATTTTCGAGCAGCCACTGAGCAGCCTCACGAGTTTTCTCCGCCGTTTCGTCCCCACCGATCATACGGGACAACTCGCTGATACGCTCCTCCCGTGTAAGTTCCCTGACTGTCGTGCTTGTTCTTTCGCCTCGCACTGATTTAGTGACCAGAAAATGATGGTCTGCAAATTTAGCTATCTGCGCTTGGTGTGTAACACAAAATACTTGCCTGCCGGCCGAAATCTTCTTCAGGTTTTGGCCGACGGCCTCGGCCACTTTGCCCCCGATCCCGACGTCAATCTCGTCAAAGACTACGGCCCCGACCTTAGAATCTTCCTGATTGATGGTGCGGAGAGTGAGCATTAACCTGGAAAGCTCCCCGCCGGAAGCCACATAGGTTAAGGGTCTGGGGCTCTCGCCAGGATTCGTAGACAACAGAAACTCCACGTAATCAGCGCCATGTTGCGAGAAAAAGGATGAAACCCCGGAGTCTTCTGCAACTTCCGTCGAGGACATCTCTTTCTCAGTCTCTTCATCCTCCAAGTGAGAGGTTTCTATGGACACCAAAAATTTCGTCTGCCCCATAGCAAGGTGTCGTAAGCCGTTCATGACCTTTTGCTCCAGGAGAGGAGCCGCGGCACTTCTGCACGCCGTTAGCTGTCTTGCATGTTCTATATATTGGTGTCGTAAAGTATCGGCTTCTTTCCTTAAAAGGCTCATCCTTTCCATCAGGTTTTCCGCGCCAGAGACGGCTCTCGAAAGTTCATCTTTTAGTTCAAGAATTCCTTTTAAATCTCGGCCATATTTACGTTTAAGCTTCTCTAATTCGGCCAGCCGGGATTCAACTTCGGCAAGTCTCTCTGGGGAGTATTCAATCTCAACCGCATACCTACGTAGTGTCTCGGCTACGTCTGTTAAAGAAGCCATGCCAGACGCCAGAGAGTCCAATGTTCCCCCTGCGTTCTCAATATAATCGCTGACGCCCTCCAGATGCCGTTTTATGTGGGCGAGCCTGGCCAGGATGCTCTCGTCATTTTCGTACAAATCCTGATAAGCCAATGAACATAAATCTTTGATTTTCTCAGCATTCGCTAATATTTTCCTCTCGGTTAGCAGCTCATCATCCTCTCCGACTTTAGGATTAAGAGCCTCCAGCTCCGCCAACTGGTGTTGATAATAATCAGCTGTCCGTGAACGCTCGATACTGTGGCCGACGAGTTCTTTCAACTCTCTTTCAACCAATTTTAGTCTTAAGAATATTTGCCTAACCTTATTCTTTAATACCGCGCACTCCCCGAAATAATCTAACAGGTCGCGGTGAGAACTAGCAGTCAGGAGCGCCCGCTGCTCACCCTGCCCGTAAATATCCGTAAGAAACGGCTGTAATTTCTTAAGAGCGCTGATTGTCGAGCTCTGATCATTAATAAAGATGCGATTCCTTCCCGCCGCGTAAATCTCACGGCGAATAACCAGTTCAGAGTTTTTTTTAATGCCCAGCTCTTCCAAGAGGCTAATTATGTGCTGCTCTCCACGGGCATCAATTTTGAAAACACCTTCGATTGCGGCCATGTTTTCACCAGTTCGGATTTGGGTCGGCGAACTCCGCACACCCACCAGCAAACTGACGGCGTCAACAATGACACTCTTGCCCGAACCGGTCTCTCCTGTTAACACATTGAGACCCGGCTTGAAATTTACGTCCAGGCGATCAACCACTGCAAAATTAAGTATCTTAAGGTACTTTAACATAAAGGATTTCCGAGACCGAGAATTTACCTTTAACGTAAAGCCTGAGCTGCCGGCCAGAGACAATCAATTAAAGCTTGACCCCATACAGACACGCGAGTAGTATCAGTCCGCTTTTGTCTTTCTATAAATTTAAGGAGTAGGACTACTATGTCTTTTAATAAAATTATACTTGTCGGTAACTTGGGACGCGACCCGGAGTTGAGGTACACGCCGCAAGGGACACCTGTTTGTAGTTTTACGGTTGCCACGAACGAAAAACGTAAAGACCGCGCGGGCGAGGCGCAGGACTTCACGACCTGGTTTCGGGTCACACTCTGGGGCAGACAAGCTGAAACGGCCTCGCAATATTTGACCAAGGGCCGCCCCGTTTATATCGAAGGAAGACTTCGTCTTGAAGAATGGACAGATAGAGACGGAAAACAACGGTACACCCTTGAAGTTCACGCGACAGACATGCAATTTATAGGCGGAGGCCGCGGTGACGAGGCACCTCACTCCGGCGGTAAACCTGCCCCGGCCGATCATGCTCCCGCCGAGGCCGATCTTTCTGACGACGACATCCCGTTCTAGCCCGTTAAAGGGGAATGTCGGCGCGCCGACATTCCCCTACGCATTTGAGCCTCAATCAAAACACGCCATCAAAACTACCCCAATCCGCTCCATTTTCCATAATTCTGCAATTTGCGGTGCCGCTCGGTCAACCGCTGCCCCAGAGGGATTTTAATGGACGCCAACAATCTCTCCTTCAGCGCTCTGCCCAGAACTTTAGCCGTCTCGTCGTGGTCAAGATGAGCGCCACCAGCCGGCTCTTCAACAATTACATCAACTATTCCTTCTTCAAGTAAATCCTGAGCTGTCAGGCGCAGGCTTTTCGCCGCGCGGTCAGCCTGGGAGGAATCTTTCCATAAGATAGCAGCGCAACCCTCAGGCGAGATAACGGAATAAATCGAGTTTTCCAGCATCAACACTTGGTCGCCGACCCCTATTGCCAGCGCCCCGCCAGACCCTCCCTCCCCTATGATTGTGACCAACACGGGCACGCGCAGCTTGGACATTTCTCGTAGATTATAGGCGATGGCTTCCGCCTGGCCACGCTCTTCCGCGTCTATCCCAGGATAGGCCCCGGGAGTATCTATAAAAGTAAGCACAGGGCGGTTGAATTTCTCTGCCAGTCTCATCACACGCAGGGCTTTACGATACCCCTCGGGCTTTGGCATACCAAAATTTCTAAACTGCCGCTGCTTGGTGTCCCGCCCCTTCTGATGCCCCACGACTACAACCGGAATATTTTCAAAACGGGCCAGGCCGCAAATGATTGCCGGATCATTGGCGAAGCGGCGGTCGCCATGAATTTCCGTAAAATCCTCGAATAACCTTTCAATAAAATCCAGCGTGTAAGGTCTCTCTCCGTGCCGAGCAAGCAGAACGCGCTCAAAGGCGTTATCAGACCGAGGAGAAGCCTGCGTATTTCCGTCGCCAGCCTTCTCATTATTTTGATCTGGATCGTTGACCATTTTATCTACGTCAGCCAATCAAGTTTGTAGTCTAGATTGAAATGTTCAGCCACTCAACGTGACACCCGTGCCCCCGTAAAGCATTTTCCAATTCTAAACTGCCTTGGACACGAAATGCACCATGCGGACGCAATCGCACCAATACTCCGTCATCCAAAACCACGTCCAACATTACTTCACAATCCCCCCTATGACTATCCAGGATGCCAAAAATCTTATCGAGTAAACCGTCTTTAGCGCCGGAAAGTCGAACCACTACCCCCCTGGATTTTCGCTGAAGGACCTCTTCGAGCCGCGCGACCTCTTCGGCTATGACCGTCACAGCCCCGTCGTCAGTGACTTCGGCTTTGCCTGTTATCAACACGGCGGCGTCTTCCTGTAGATTATTCTCGAACCTGCTGAAGACTTCGGGCCAGCAAACGCATTTTACCCCGCCCGTTTGATCTTCCAATCTCATTAAGGCAAAGCGATTTGCGGTCTTCGTAGTCCGTACCTGTAAGGCGGTCGCAAGTCCTCCGACAGACACCTTAGCCCCACTCGGAACATGGCTCAATTCATTAATCGTGGTTGCTTTGAACTCGGCGAGCACCTCTAAATAATTCTCCAGAGGATGCCCTGAAATGTAAAACCCGATGGCGCTTTTCTCTGCGGCAAGGAGCTGTGCGTGCGTCCATGCCGGGCTTTCCGGGAGAGGTTCATCAACAACTATGGAGGAGTGGCCATTTTCGGCTTCGCCGAAGAGGTCGTTCTGTCCCCGCGATTTATTGCGCTGCGCCCTGGCCACACGCGCCAGCGCAGTGTCTACGGCCTGGTATAAACACGCGCGTAATTTCGCAATAGATTGCTGATTCGCATTAAGGGAGTCGAAGGCGCCCGCTGACACTAAACTTTCCAAAACCCTCTTATTGAGTGAGCCCTGCCCCACACGCTCTATAAAATTAAAAAAGGAGCGAAACTTTCCATCAGCCCGCGCTTCAATTATAGCGTTGACACTCGACTGGCCAATTCCTTTAATGGCGGCCAATCCGTATCTGATCGCGCCTTTGAGTGGTGTAAAACCCGCCATACTCTCGTTGACGTCCGGGGGGAGTAAGCGAATCCCCTGGCCACGAAGTTCATTAGAATACTTGAACACCTTGGCGGTGTCCTGAATTTCGTTGGAAAGCACGGCCGCGTAAAAATGCTCGGGGAAATGCGCCTTTAAGTAAGCCGTCTGAAATGCCAGGTAAGCATAGGCCACGCTGTGACTGCGATTGAAGCCGTAATCAGCGAACTGAGCCATCAAGGTGAAAATTTGTTGCGCCTTATCCCGCTTGATTCCACGCTCGACAGCCCCATTTATGAACTTCTCCTCATGAATCGCCATCTCCTCGCGCTTTTTCTTGCCCATCGCCCGCCGCATCAAATCGGCCTCCCCCAAGCTGTAGCCGGCTAATTTTTGGGCTAACTGCATGATCTGCTCTTGATAAACTAGAATCCCATACGTGTTGCTCAGAATATCCTTCATTTCCGGCACTATGTAGCGAACGGCTTTATGTCCGTGATGTCTTTCAATAAAGTCGTCCACCATTCCACCGTCCAAAGGCCCCGGCCTGTAAAGCGCGTTGAGGGCGGCTAAATCTTCCAACCCTTTCGGCTTTAGCTTGCGGCAGATCTCCTGCATCCCAGAGGATTCGAACTGAAAGACTGCCTCGGTTCGACCTTCCGCGAAAAGCTTCATCGTTTCGGGGTCGTCAAGCTGTATGTCAGCCCAATCCACATCTACACCAAGCAGCTGCTTAATGGTTTTTAAGCAATCGCTTATAACAGTCAGAGCCGTCAAAGCCAGGAAATCCATCTTCAGCATCCCGGTCTTTTCCAAATCCGACATGGAATACTGCGTCGTCAATTCATCCTTTGACGAGACAGCGACCGGCACGAGTTCTTGCAGCGGCTCGGGCGAGATGACGACCCCTGCGGCGTGGACGGAGGAGTGGCGCGCGCAGCCCTCCAACCGCCTGGCCAGATCAATTAATTCCCTCACCCGCTGATTGCTCTCTACCTCTTTTCGCAACTCCGGGACTTGCTCCAGGGCATGACTAATACTCACATTCCGCCCACGTATCGGCGGAGGAATCAGCTTGGCAATACGATCAACCTCGGCGTAAGGCATGTCCAGAGCGCGCCCCACGTCTTTAATTGCGGCTTTCGAGGCCATAGTTCCGAAGGTGATGATCTGGCAGACAGAGTCCCGGCCATACAGATTGGCCACGTGATTTATCACTTCTCCCCGGCCACGGACACAAAAATCTATGTCTATATCCGGCATGGAGACGCGTTCAGGATTGAGAAATCTTTCAAACAGCAGGTCATATTGCAACGGATCAACGTCTGTAATGTCCAGGCAATAAGCTATCAAGGAGCCGGCGGCCGAGCCTCTGCCGGGGCCGACCGGAATCCCATGCTCTTTGGCGTAGCGTATGAAGTCCCAAACTATCAGGAAATAACCAGCGAAGCCCATCCGCTTGATCATTGTGATCTCACGCGAGACGCGCTCCTGGTAGTCAGACAAAGTATGGCGCAAAGTGCCCTTGGCAATCTGCCTCTCCCAGACCAATTCGCGGCGACGTTCGTACCCTTCCCTCACCACCTTTTCAAAATATTCATCCGCAGAGAGCCCTAAGTCCGACGCCGGAATCGGGTAATTAGGCAAGTAATTCATCCCCGTCGGCAGTTGCAGGTCGCACATTTCGGCGATCTCGACAGTGCGCGTCAAGGTTTCGGGAATTTCCTTGCCAAAAATCTCCCACATCTCTTCCGGCGAGCGAACGTAAAAGTTGGGCGAGCCATAACGCAGCCGGTTAGGGTCCTTAACTGTCTTGCCGGAACCTATGCAGAGTAAGATGTCATGCGCCACAGCGTCGTCAGGCGTCAGATAGTGCGCGTCATTTGTCGCCACCAAGGGAACGCCCGTTCTTTTCGAGAGCTCGACCAGCGGCTTACGTATACGCCTTTGGGCGTCCAGGCCGTGTTCCTGAATTTCCAGAAAATAGTTGCCCTTTCCCATTATTTCCTGAAACTCTACGGCGGCCGCGGCAGCGTCTTCAAAACAATCTCGCGCCAACATGGCAGACGGGACCCCTGACATACACGCCGAAAGCGCGACCAGCCCTTTACCATGCTCCGCCAGCAGCTCTCTATCAATCCGGGGCTTGTAGTAAAAGCCTTCCGTATAAGCCCTGGAAGTTAGCCTGACTAAATTTCTATAACCCTCTAAATTCTTCGCGAGAAGGATTAAATGAAAATTGGCCTTTTCGCCGGCACCCGCTGCCCCGGCCCGATCTTTGCGACTTCCGCGAGCGATGTAGACTTCACACCCTATAATCGGCTTCACGCCCTGTGCTTTCATCGCCTGGTAAAAGGAGATGGCGCCGAACATGTTTCCGTGGTCCGTGACGGCGCAGGCTTGCATGCCCAATTCCGCAGTCCGTTTGGCCAGCGGTTTGATCTGGATGGCCCCGTCCAGGAGGCTATAATCGGTGTGCAGGTGTAGATGTACGAATCGCTTCTGATCCATGTTTTCCTTCTGACAGGAGAAGACTTTTAAGATGATGGCGGGCCGGCACAGACGTCGGCAGTCACGCAACGGCGCACACTATATCACGTGTCTAAAAAATGAAAAGCCTCTATATCTTGGCTAAGAGGCAGGGAAACTGGATAAGACTGTTAATTATAGAGACTTTAACTCAGTGGCGGCACAAAATGCTTCAAATCTTTCACATGAAACCTGTGTGCCCACTTCTGGCTATTCCCATTCAATCGTGCTCGGCGGTTTTGAGCTGATGTCGTAGACGACCCGATTAATCCCTTTGACCTCCGAGACCAGGCGAGTCGAGATACGGGCCAGAATGTCATGTGGCAGGCGCGCCCAGTCGGCGGTCATTCCGTCCACACTGGTGACGGCCCGGATCGCCACAACGCGCTCGTAGGTTCGCTCGTCCCCCATGACGCCCACCGTCGAAATCGGCAACAGGACGGCGAAAGCCTGCCAGACCGAGTGGTATAGATCCGCGAAGCGTATTTCTTCGTCGAGAATCCTGTCGGCGGCCTGGAGGAGATGAAGGCGCTCGTCCGTAACTTCACCTAAAATTCTTACGGCCAAGCCAGGCCCCGGGAAAGGATGCCGCTGGAGAATCTCCTCCGGGACGCCCAATTCGCGGCCGATGACACGCACCTCGTCCTTGAAAAGCTCGCGCAGCGGCTCAACCAGACTCAGTCTCATTTTTTCCGGGAGCCCGCCGACGTTGTGATGGCTTTTGATCACGGCAGACGGCCCGCGGACGGAAACCGACTCTATCACGTCTGGATAAAGTGTTCCCTGGACGAGGAACCGCACGTCCCCAAGCTCCTCAGCCTTTTCTTCAAACGCCTCTATAAAGACGCGGCCTATGATTTTACGCTTTTGTTCGGGGTCCGTGACTCCTTTCAAGGCGCTGATGAATCTCTCCTCGGCACGTATCGTGTGGAGGTTCAAGTTCATGTTTTGCTTTAAGAGGGCCGTCGTTAGCTCGAACTCCCCCTCTCTGAGAAGCCCGTTATTAATGAAGACGCAAACCTGCCGGTCACCTATGGCTCTGTTGACGAGGGCCGCCGCGACGGCCGAATCAACCCCCCCGGAAATCCCGCAGATGACCCCGCCCTGCTCGCCGACCTGGAGTCGGATTTTCTCGACCTGCTCCTCTATCACGGCAAGCGGCGACCAATCACCGCGGCACCCGCACACTTTAACCAAAAAGTTCCTCAAGACCTGCGCGCCTAGAGGCGTGTGCGCCACTTCGGGATGAAATTGCAGGCCGAATATGCGCTTGCTTAAACTCTCGAAAGCGTTAAGCGCTTCATCTGTTTCGGCCGTAATCTTGAAGCCGGGGGGCGGGACGGTCACGTGGTCGCCGTGACTCATCCAAACATCTATTTCGGATGGCAGTCCTGTAAACAGCGGGCTGCCGGAATCCAATATTTTCAGGCGCGCGTATCCATATTCTCTACTGGTCGAAGGCTGAACTTCTCCACCTAAATCCGCCGCGACTACCTGTAAGCCGTAGCAGATGCCCAAAAGAGGGCACTCTAAACCGTCCAGTAGACGTGGGTCGGGGCGCGGGGCGTCCTCGTTGTAGACGGAGGCGGGGCTCCCGGAAAGTATCAAGCCTCGGGGTTTCCTGGCGAGAATGGTCTCGACTGAAACGTCGAACGGAAGAATCTCGCAGTAAACGCCTGCCTCCCGCACCCTGCGCGCGATCAGTTGTGTGTATTGCGAGCCAAAATCCAGGATCAGAACGGTTTCGTGCTCATTTTTTTGACTCAAAAGAGTAATCCTCCGAAAGTTTGGACGTCCGGCCCGGCTTCAACTAGGACAGTGGTTGGATTATATGAGGGAATCTTTAGAGTCACAACCCTGCCACCGGCTGAGCGTCTCGCCAGATTGAGACTATGTGTGTAAGATATTCCACGAGTGGAAAAGGATATCAGATGCTGAACCAAGGGATTTACATTAGAAGCATCATCTTACTGATCGCCCTCACGTGCTTCCCCTCCCCGCATGTATTCGGTCAGACGGAACTCGCAGACGCACACCAGCCGGCACTTTCCCAGCCGCTGACCATTAAATGGCTTTACGAATCTGACCTGACAATCAACCTGACTCCCGCGACGGACGGGGAGCGTATTTATTTACCACTAGCTTCCGGGATACTCGTCTCCTTACAAGCCTCTGACGGGCAGTTGCTGTGGAAAGCCGACCTGGGCGGGGAGTTGGCCTCTTCCCCCATTGCGGACGAGCGTAATGTGTACGTCGCCTCCGAAACTGTCGGACAGGGAGCGGCCGCGAACACGACAGGGGCTTTAAGGGCTTTGGGCCGTGAGGGAGGAATTACACTTTGGGTGAGGCCACTGCCTCTGCCCTTCCGCGGCTCACTGGTCGCCAACGACGTAAACCTCTTCAGCGGGTCTCTGGACGGTCGCGTGTACGCAGTCCGAAAGAAAACAGGGGACATCGCATGGATCATGCAGCACTCGGCCCCCTTCGCCTCCCACCCGACTATCTTCGGCCAGAACCTATACGTCGGGAACACAGACGGCACACTCTTCTCGTTAAGCCAGAGTACAGGCAAGACCAACTGGCGTTATCGGACCCGGGGCGCAATTAACGGCAGGGCTGTCGTAGTCAAAGGGGTTGTTTATTTCGGGTCGGCTGATGGTTTCGTTTACGCGGTCAACGAGGCTGACGGGCGGCTGAGATGGCGGCGGCGGACGGGTGCGGGCGTCCAGACGGTAGCATCTACACGGAACGGTCTGATAGTGGCTTCACTTGATAATTTCGTCTACCTGCTCTCTTTCAGGAGTGGCGACAGACTCTGGAAAAGACAGCTCGCGGGGAGACTGGCGGCAGAACCTTTGACGACCTTCGACGGCGCTCTCTTCACGCCACTTTCCAGCTCAACAGGCGTCGTGCTCGATTTGCGCGACGGCAAACAGCTCAACAGCCTGCCAATCGGCGAGGACAACAGTCTGGCCGCGTCTCCCATCGCCGCCGGCAAAGTCCTCTTTGTCACCACACGACACGGGCTCCTGGCCTTTTCCAGACCCAGTCAGGTCACGGGACAATTCTAAACCATTTAGGCGGTGCGCCTGCGGAACAGGCTGCCGATTTTTAGCAGCAGTCCGTGCAGGATGTAGAGCGAGGCTAGAATCAGTAGGACGTATTCGGAGAAGAGGTAGATGAGCATCCCCCCGGCTGCGATCAAAAGGATTGCCAGCCGCGCGCTACGGCTGCGCGTCCCCACAGTTTTGAAACTGGAATAGCGCAGCGTGCTAACCATCAACAGCCCCAGACAGCCGACCAGCCCCATCATCAGGCCGCTATAAAGGTTCGCCAGGCGCGGCTCGTATTGGACGAGCGGCTTCGGCACAAAATGTATGATGGCCGCGATTAGTGCAGCGGCGGGCGGGATCGGGAGCCCTATAAAATTCTTCTTATCAACCTTGCCGCTACCTTCCGCTATGACGCGCGGGCGCGCGGCCTGAACGTTGAAGCGCGCCAGGCGAAACGCCCCGCACATCAGATACATGAAGGAGAGGAACCAGCCCAGCTTGTGCGCCCAGACGCCTTCGGGCAGCGCGGAGCCGTAGCCCCACGCGTAAGCCAGCACGGCCGGCGCTATGCCAAAGGTCAGGACATCCGCGATGGAGTCGAACTGGACGCCGATTTCCGTCGTCGTCTTCGTCATGCGCGCGATGCGCCCGTCCAGCATGTCGAACAGGACGGCCCAGCAGATCGCCTTGGCGGCGTTGTCGAAATGCTCGGCCGCGCGTTGCATCTCGGCCGCGCCGCCCTCGTCAACGAGCTGGAACCCACGCAGCGCGGCCATCACGGCGAAGAACCCCATGCCGATGTTGGCTGCCGTGAAGGCAGACGGGATCAGGTATAAACCCTTCTTGATTCCGCTCCGCTCAGGGTTCCTGGTCTCCTGCTCCGCGCTCAACTCGGGTGCGATGGACATCACACGATCCTCCCGATTATCGTCGCGCCGCCGCGCACGCGCGCCCCTTCGGCCACTTCCAGCCGGACGTTCGGCGGGAGGATGAGGTCAGTGCGCGAGCTGAATTTGATTAAACCGAAGCGCTCGCCGAGCGCCACGGTGTCGCCCGCGCGCTTCCAGCACACGATTCTCCTGGCCAGCACGCCCGCGATCTGTTTGCAGACCACGGTCAACTCGTCCCCGCTAATCGTCAACGCGTTCTGCTCGTTGACCACGCTGGACTCCTCCTTCGTCGCCATCAAAAACTTTCCACGCGTGTAGGTCACGTTCTTGATCGTCCCGGCGATGGGCGCGCGGTTGATATGCACGTCGAAGGGCGAAAGAAAGATGCTGATAACGGTCGGGGAATCCGGGTCGCCCGGGGCGAGCTGGCGCACGCGCGTCACGCGCCCGTCCGCAGGCGAGACGACCACACCGGCTTCGGGCGGCGCGCTGCGCTGCGGGTCGCGGAAGAAGTAGGCCATGAACCCGGCCAGTGCGAAGAAGACCAGGGACACGGGCCAATAGCCGAGCGCGACCAGGACGAGCCCGAGCAGCAACGGAATCAAGATGTAAAGAAGTCCTTCGCGCGCCACGATGTTTACTCAGACAAACTGCTTCGGATGAGTTCCACTTTTTAGAGTCGCACATTTCCTCGGCCCCTGTGGGAAACGGGGGCGCTTTCGATGAGCGCGCCCCCGTTTCGTTCGAGCCGCGGGTGCGGGGAAATATTATTCTGCTGCGGTCCGAACCGGCCGACTCTAGTGGCCCGCGTCCTGCCCCCTCTGGTGCTGCAACATGATCGAATGCATTTGATCTTTAAGAGCTAATTTCTTCTTCTTTAAAGTAATCTCCTCCAACTGCTCTTCATCGCTCGGGTAAGTGAGCGCGGACAGCTCGCTCAAGCGCTCCTCGTAGCGACCGTGCTCGCGAGCCAGCTCGCGGAATTCAGGGTCGCTCATCATCAGTTGCTCTTTCAGGCTGTCCGGGTTGGTCATTTCCATTGGCGGAAGTCCTCCTTTGTGGTGCGTTGGCCGGTAGTTTACTTGCGCCGAAGCCGTCCCGCGCCGGAGGCGTTCGGCCGTGTCACGATGCGAAAATGTTAACGCAAAAGGCGCGGACATATCAAGCTGGGCTTCGGAGGCTGAGATTCATGACAAGCGCGTCCTCCGGTGGCTGCGTGTAATATCCCGCGCGCCGCCCGGCCACACGGAAGCCGCACCGCTTGTAGAGCGCCTGCGCGGCCTCGTTCCCCGCGCGCACTTCCAGGAAAGCTGCGTGGGCTCCCGCGCGCGCGGCCTCATTGATGGCCGCCTCCAACAGGGACCGTCCCATCCCTGACCGCCGACACTCGGGCCGCACGGCGACGTTGTTGATGTGCAGTTCGCCGGCCACCACGCGGGCTGCGACGAATCCCTGCACCCTGCGCCCTGGCACTTCGCCCCGCGCCCCGCTCAAGCGCCCGACGAGCATGATGGAACTCTTGTTCCCCGTCAGCTCCGCGTGATAGGCGTCCCAACCCCAGCGACTCAGGCCGCACGATTCCTCTAGCTCGACGACTTCGAGCAGGTCGTGCTCGGTCATGCGGGCCACGTAGAATTCTTTCCCCTGCTCGGCTGCCTTCCCTATTCTCGACATCGTTCGCTCAGCTCTGCGTCGGAGGGACGCACGTAGACGGCGCGTAAACCGTCAGGGGCCACGACCTCCGCCGCGCGCGCCCGCAGCAGTGCCAGCCCCGCGACTTCCTGGGCCAAAATCTGACTGGGCGCGACGAGTGTCCAACCGTCCGCGGCTTGCTTATCGGACACGCTTTCGCCGTCACGCGAAAATGGAATTCCTGCGGAGAGGGCTTGAGCAGTGATGGCCTCTGCGTGTGCGAGCGCGCCCTCGCCCGCCCATCTCAAAGGCCGCACACTCCCGAACCTTTCCAGCAAGCGCCGCGGCGTCACGTGAGCCGGCTCCTCCAGAGCGTGCACGTCGCCAGCGCCGTCAACCCTCAGGAGTTGAGCGAACACTTCCCCGCGTCCGGCCGGGAGCAGCGCGAGTGTTCTTTCCGACTCGCCGGCGGCGCGCGCCACGGCGTGAAGCGAGGGCACGCCCACGCACGCACGCCCGAGCGTGGCGGCGAATGATTTCACTGTCGCCAGCCCTATGCGCAAGCCCGTAAAACTGCCAGGCCCGACGGCCGCCGCGAACAATTCAACATCACGAAGCGTGACGCCCGCTTCCTCCAAAGCCTCGCTGACGTACCGCAGCAGGTGCGACGAGTGAGAGACGCTCGCGTCGCCCGCGCGCGCCGCGAGCAGACGTGCGCCGCGCGTCAGCGCCACACTCCCCGCGCGCGTTGCCGTTTCGATGCTTAGAATGAGAGGCGCTTCCCCTACCGACACGAAAAGAGACCCCACAGGCGGCTTGTCACGCGCCGCTTTCGGACAACTAATTTGACATGGCTGCTCTCGCCGCGCGATTATAGGATGCGCTTTCACCTGAATGCAATTCATCGAGTTTTCGGGCTCAAGTGCTGCGAGCAAGCGGGCTTGAAGGGGGGCTTTTTCTTTCTTGGCGATGCGCGAGCGAATAGGGATTCTCACGGCGGGCGGCGATTGTCCCGGACTGAACGCAGTCATCCGCGCCGTCGTGCGGCGGGCGCTCAGCGACGACGTCGAAGTGCTCGGGATCAAGAACGGCTGGCGCGGGCTGGTCGAGGCCGATGTCGAGCCGCTGACGCGCGCCGCCGTCACCGGCATCCTCCCGCGCGGCGGCACCATCCTTGGCACTTCACGCCTCAATCCCACGGACAGCCCGGAAACGATCGAGCTGGTCAAGCAGAACTGGCACAAATTTGATTTGCGCGCGACGATCGTCGTCGGCGGCGAGGGCTCCCTCGCGGCGGCCCTGGACCTCTGGCGCAACCATAACCTGCAAGTCGTCGGCGTCCCCAAGACGATTGACAACGACGTGCGCGGGACGGACTTCACCTTCGGCTTCGACACGGCCGTCACCGTCGTCACAGACGCGGTGGACAGGCTCCACTCGACGGCCGAGTCTCACCACCGCGTGATGGTCGTAGAGGTGATGGGCCGGCATACGGGCTGGATCGCGGCCTACGGCGGCATCGCGGGCGGCGCTGACGTTGTGCTCGTGCCGGAACATCCCTTCCGCCTGTCGCGCGTCTGCGAGATGCTGCAACACCGCGAGGCGCAGGGACGCGCCTTCTCCATCGTCGTCGTCGCCGAAGACGCGCACCCGCACCCGGACGAGGACTTCCTCCCGCACGAGATCAAAACGGAGCTTTACCGCCACGACCGCCTCGGCGGAATTGGCACAGTGCTGGCGAGCGAGATCGAGCACTGCACGGGCATCGAGACGCGGGTCACGAAGCTCGGCTACGTGCAGCGCGGCGGCTCCCCCACACCTTTCGACCGCGTGCTGGCGACGCGCCTCGGCATCAAGGCTTACGAGATGGTCAGGGCCGGGCAGTTCGGGCGCATGGCCGCGCTCCACGGGAACCGCATGAGCAGCGTGCCGCTGGAGGAAGCCGTGGGCGGGCTGCACCAATTGGACGAAGATATTTACCGCGTCGCCGAAGTGTTCTTCGGGTAAAATAGCGGCCCGGGAGTGTCCCTCGCGCGAACCACTTAAACGAACCGCGGGCTGTAGCTAGTTCTCCTTACGCCGATGAAACTTTGTCCTGTCTGCCAGCGCTGTTACGACGATGCGGACTCCGCGTGCGCCAACGACCAGACGGCGCTCGTCGCCACGCGCCCGGGCTCGCGCATGATCGCCGGGAAATATAGCCTGGAGCGCCTGCTGGGCCGCGGCGGCATGGGCGCTGTCTACGCCGGCACACACCTGGACCTGGACAGGCCGATCGCCGTCAAGCTCCTGCTGACAGACTTCACGGCGGATGCGGACGCCCTTGAGCGTATCCGCCGCGAGGCCCGCGCGGCCGCGAAGCTGAACCATCCGAACATCGTGGACACTTACGACTACGGGCTGCTCCCGGACGGCGGGGCCTACATCATCATGGAGCTGGTCGAGGGTCAGACGCTGCGCCAGTACATGGACGCGGCCGGGGCCGTGTCACTGGCGGAGGCCGCGGAGATCGGGCGGCAGGTGGCCGCGGGCATCGAAGTGGCGCACCGCAGCGGCATAGTCCACCGCGACCTGAAGCCTTCGAACATCATCCTGACGCACGACCACGACGGGCGGCTGCTCGCCAAGGTGGTTGACTTCGGCGTCGCCAAGCTGAAGGAGTTTTCCACGACCGGCGGCGGGCTGACTTCCTCCGGCTCGCTCATAGGCACGCCGCGTTACATGTCGCCCGAGCAGTGCTCCGGTCACAAGACGGACGCGCGCTCCGACATCTACAGCATGGGGGTGATTCTATACGAAATGCTCGCGGGCCAGCCGCCCTTCGACGCCCCGTCTGCGACGGCCATCGCCATCAAGCACATTCAGCAGCCCCCGCCCTCCATCAATCAAGTGCGCGCCGACGTGTCGCCAGAGCTTAACGACTTTCTGTGCCGCGTGATGGATAAAGACCCGGAGAAGAGGCCGCACTCCGCCGCGGAGTTTGCGCGCGGGCTAACGGCCGCCGCCGCCTCTGCGGTTGACGTACACACAGTCGGCGCGCCCGAACCCGCGTCGCGCCAAGAGAAGACGGACGGCGGGCGGGAGACCAGGGCTTTCGGGCTTGGGAAAGGCCAAACAAACAGGACGGGCGGCCCGACGCTCGAACACGCCTCGGTCGGCGGAAATCAGGAAGACCCTTCGGTCCAGGGTTTCGCCGCGCCAGTCGAGGCTGTCAAGGACGCCCGGATGAAAGAGGTGACGCAGGCCCCTGAGCGGCAGGGACAGAATGACAGTGAGCCTGCGGTAGTCTCGAAGAGCGAGCCTGTCATCAACACGGCTGCTCGCGAAACCTCCGCGCCGATAGCCGCGGGAGAGCACATCCCCGAACGTCCAGGCCACGCTTCCAGAAAGCCCTTAATCATTCTCGGAGTCTCTGTCTTCCTGCTCGGCTTCATCGCCATCGCCCTCTGGCTTTTGTGGCCCAGAACGCAGGTCACCAGCCCTGCTGTGGCCGACAACCTTCCCGCGACCGACTCGAACACCTTGAACCGCCAAGCCCCCTCGACTGAGCCGACGCGCGACGCGCGGGCAGAGTTGCGAGCGACGCTGGACGAGTGGGTCGCGGCGACCAACGCCCGCGACATAGACAGGCTGATGGCCTTTTACCCGCAGACCGTGAGCGTCTTTTACCAGAAGCGCAATGTGACGCGCGACGCGGTTCGCGACGAGAAGAATCGCCTGCTCCAAAGGGCTTCAAAAATTGAGGTGCGCGTCGGCGAGCCCGAGACGGAACTGGCCCCCGACGGGCAGACCGCCGCGATGCGCTTCCGTAAGAGCTGGGACTTTGCCGGCGTCAGCCCCGCCAGCGGCGAGGTCATACAGGAACTGCGCTGGCGCAAGACAGACGCCGGCTGGAAGATCACTGGCGAGCGGGACGTGCAGGTCATACGCATCACGAAATAATTTTTTGGACCAACTTTATGAACAGGGGCGTTATCGGACTCGGCACTTACGCCGACGAGGGCGGCGAGCTACACGTCATCATAGAGACGCCGAAAGGGAGTCGTAACAAAATGAATTTCGCCGCAGCAAGCTGCGGAGTATCAGAATAGCTTGAGTTGTTCCTTGTGTAGCTGAATATATTCTGCACCTTGATCTTGAATGTACTTCCTAATTGACGTTTCGTTGCCATGCTGCCCGACTGTACTGATGAAATAGCCATTGCTCCAGAACTCTCCGCCCCACAGTTGCTTCTTGACCTCTGGACAGGCGCGGAAGATTTCTTTGGCCGTCAGGCTCTTGATGATCTGCACAATCCTTTTTGGACTCAGCATTGGCACTGATTGCACGAGAAAATGGACATGATCTTGATCTGTTCCAATCTCAAGGAAAGTGATCTCATAGCGTTTGCTGATTTCCAGGCAGATGTCTTTGAGCTTTTCATCCACATCGGCAGTGAAAACCACTCTCCGATACTTGGCCGGGCAAACGATATGGTAGAGAAGAACTGAGACATTGTGCCTTTTATGAATAAACTTGCTCACTCGCCAAGTATAGCGCAGCAAGCTTGCGAGGAATGTACCCGCTGAGATTCAATTACGACGAGGAACACGGCCTCTTCAAGCTGGGGGGCGTGCTGCCCGCGGGAGCTGTCTTCCCTTTCGACTTCGGCTTCATCCCTTCGACCATCGGGGGAGACGGCGACCCCCTTGACGTGTTGCTGCTGATGGACGAGCCTGCGTTCCCCGGCTGTCTGGTGCCGTCCCGCCTCGTCGCCGTCATCGAGGCGGAGCAGACAGAGCGCGACGGAAAGTGCACGCGCAATGACAGGCTGATAGCCGTGGCCGCAGACGCGCGCGCGCACAAGGAGGTCCGAACGCTCGCGGACCTCAACGCCACGCTGCTCGACGAGATCGAGCACTTTTTTGTCTCTTACAACGAGATTAAGGGTAAGACGTTCGTGCCGCTCGGCCGCTTCGGTCCCGTCAAGGCCGCCAGGCTCGTCGAAGAGGCCGCGCAGCGTTTCCGGCGAAAGAATAAGCGAACGAGCAACAAAGGCAAGAAAGCTCGCGGGCGAGCTTAATCACAAGAAGATTTTCAAACGTCATGGTCTATCTGGCTTTTATTTTCGCACTCGCGCTGGCCTGCGTCGCCGGGATGGAATTCATTTCCCTGATGACGCTCGAAGCGAAGAACCGCCAACTCCAGCGTCGCCTCACGGAACTGGAACGCGAGAACGCCCGGCTCTCCGAAAGTCTGCGCAGCGCCGAAGCCGTCATCGAGCAGCAGGAGCAAATGGAAGAGGAAGCGTGGCCCGAGCTGATTGACGACGACTCGGCGCGCTGGTGAGCATCCTCCATCGGCACTCAGTCTTCCCGGACAATCTCTTTGACCCTGCCGACCTCGCCCGTTTCGAGCCGGACCTTAATGCCGTGCGGGTGATGTGAGGATTTTGTCAGCACGTCCTTGATCGTTCCATTGGTCAACCTGCCTGTGCGTTGATCCTGCTTCAGCACTATGCGAACCGCGAGGCCCGGCCTAACGTCTTTCCTGTCTTGCCCGCTCATCGCTGCTGGCCCTTCTCCGTCGGCGCGGGGGCGTGGTCATAGCTGATGACGCGCGTGATCTTCCACGCGCCGTCCTTGTGCTGCCAGAGGTGTATGAACTTCGCGACGCCGACCGGCCCGCTGCCCGGCTTGGCGTTCAATTCGTAAAAGCGGTGGACGCCCATCTGCACGGCCCCGTAGCCAGGAATGGGGTGAGCCTCAAGCGATTCGGCTACGACTTCCCTGCGCACCTTCCCGCAGATGTTGTTTTTAACGCTCTCGACGAGGCTCTGACGCGAGAGCGTGAGCCCGCCCTTGTCGTGGTAGAACTCCAGGTCGTCCACGAAGAAGGTGCCGAATTTTTCGAGGTCGCAGCGGTTGAAGCTGTCAAAGAGCGCGCCGTCCAGCGACGCCAGAGTGCGTGCGAGTTCTTCGGGAGTCTGCTCGCCCGACTTGGTCTGCGCGACGACGGCAACGCCCGGCAGGGTGAGCAGAATCAGGAGAAGCAGAAGTTTTCGCGCGGCGAAGTGTTTCATCGGTTTAGCCCCCTTTCGGCTCGAAGAGAGTTCGCGGGCAATCTACGCGAATTTGATTACTGGCACAATTTCTTTTGACGACGGCCCCGCCTGTGGCCGGCGCTCCCTCATCAGTGCTATAATTTTTCCGGTCTGCCGAAGCTCTATCATCACGTTTTTGACCAGGCCCCTCACACCTGTCTGGCGCCCAGCCAAACTTGTTGAGGGCAGATTAATTTACCAGAGCGATTGATGAATAGTGTGCCCGCGCGTCGCCTTGCGAACGTGGGGGCGGCCCGGCCGCGCCTCCGCTCCCGACTCCCGGGTATGGATTCAAGCCTGCTTCCCACAGTCAGGAGGTTCCGCCTATGGAGCCAAGAGTCCAGAGAGTCATCCGCCTTCTCACGCATGACCTGAGCCGCGAGCCGCAGCTTATCAAACTGGCTCAGGCAGTGAATCTCTCGCCCTCTCGCCTGCGCCACCTGTTCAAGGACGAGACGGGCATCTCCCTGACTCAATACCTCAGGGCGCAGAGGATGGGGAAGGCCAAAGAGTTGCTCGAAGACACCTTCCTCAACATCAAGGAGATCATGCTCCGCGTCGGGGTCAAAGACAAGAGTCACTTCGTCAGGGCCTTCAAGGAAGCCTACGGCCTGTCACCCCTGAAGTACCGGAGTCAGTTCAAGAGCGCGAGCCATGCGGCCGTGGGCGACGGGGATGGATGACGAGCCGGCAGCCATCCCGACCAACAAATAGCCGCCCACGCCAACAAGTAGTCCTTGCTTTTCCGCCCGGAGGCGCGTATCTTCTCCGACGCACGTTACGTCTCTGCAAGACTTCCCCCCCTGAGTCTTGGCAACGTTGCAAACACGTTCAGAAAATAGACGATGATGAAGTTACCTCGCCCAGCGTCGTTCTCTGCGTTGAAAAAGCGGACTCACTGCTTTTACATCACGAGCCGGATAGGGAAGGTCTCACAACTCAACGTTATAAATTCTGAATTAATTACATAGGAAAGCCCTGTCACCACTAGCCGGTGATGACAAGGCTTTGTGCCAACACATCCTCTGCTGCATTTTGTGCAGAAGAGATGCATCGCCTACACAGCCTGCATCTTAGCGCAAAGTGCGGCGGCGGCTCAACCTTAAATTTAAGGAGCCAAAGCCCATGATGCGCCCAGTTCTCGCCGTCTCAGTGTCTCGTCCGAATAGTCGAGCACGCCTCTCCTGTCCAGACGTGTCTTTACTGCCGTTCATCAGGGCTCACACGCTCCCGAAAATTTCATTACAGAGCTAGCAGTGCGTCGCGGCGGCACGCTTCTCCCGGCCCGCCGCGGGCGTAGCCGCGTCCGTAATGACTTCCGGCGCGAGTAATGAACTTCATCTCCCACGCGGGAGCTTACTCCGCTGCTTATGGCATGTGTGCGCAGGCGTGAAAACGTTCGCTCCGGTATACGCATGAGTGTTCGATCCTCAAGGGGGCGCGCCCGTTCGGGCGCCGCCCTTTAACCCAAGTCCTCTTCAAGGAGAAATTCAAGATGAGATTATTTAATGCACTACGACGTCGGGCCGTTCTGGTCGGCATCGCACTCGCCCTCCTCGGCGGCACGGTCGTGACCGTGGGCCTGATGGGCGCGTCGGCGGAGAAGCAGGAGCGAGGCAACTCACTCGCCCGCACCAATCCCGCCGGGCTCAGAGAAAACCTGAACGCGCGCGTGCGCAAAGGTTTGGGCGCGGAAGTCAGCTTCGCCAAAGCCAGCGATCCCTCCGATAAGGTGAACGCGTCGGTGGACTCTGTGGCCCGCTTCATACACGAGCGCTCCGGCCTACAGATGAGCCAGGAGACCAAGGTCCGGCTCGCCAAGGCCGAGAGGGACGTGCTCAAGGGCAAGACCCCGCGCATCAGCCTCGACCAGTTGTCCGACACCTTCGCCGGGACCGTGGTGGACAGCGTGTCGGCCATGACCGACGACCAGATCGAGAAGGCGGCCGACAACCTCTCCTCCCCTGAGGGTGAGATCAACGCCCGCGCCAGCGGCAAGTGGGGCTCGCTCACGAGGGCCGAGTTCGTCAGCCAGATCAAGGCGGCCCGCGAGTGGGGCCAGCGCGGCGACCATGCCGTGCGCGACACCGTGCGCTCGGTCATCGCGGAAGAAGTCAACGACCGCGCCGCTTACCTGAGCGAGGCCCTGCCCGAGCAGTTCGGCCGCGTCAAGGCCGAGGGCGTCACCCCCGTTCAGGCCGTCGTCATCGGCTACTCGGTCGCGGCCGACGACCTGCTGGCCGACTCGCGTTCCGACGTGGCGAAGAACATCGTCGAGCAGCGGATGAGCGAGCGGCTGACCAGGGCCGAGGCCAGGGCGCAGAAGCGCGCCTCCAACATCCCCTACGGTTCCAAAGGCTCCCTCCACCGGAGCCCCGTCACCCTCGTCTTCAACAAGACGGCCGTGGACAAACTTTTACAGCGCGCTGAAGGAGGCAACAAGTAATGAAAATCAGAACGAGCACCAAACTACTACTGCTTCTCGTGCTTTGCCTCGTAGGCATCAACTCGCGCTGCTTCCGCCCGGCCGCTAACACGGGCTGCGGCTGGGATTACTGCTGCACCTACGGCCCGAACAACTCGCCCTTCACCGCCATCTACAACGACGGCTACAGGTACAGGGGGAGCATCGGCCTCAACGGCGTCGGCACTTACCCGCTGCGCGGCCAGAGCTGCGCCACCATCGCCGTCCTCAACGGCAACAACTTCGGCTTCTCGCTGGCGGCCAATCCGGGCGGGGCTGACCTGAACGCGCCGCCTGCGACCGTTGACATCACAGGCCCCAGCAACATTGACGGGACCTACGGAATGCCGCTGGTCGAATACTTCGACAGCTACGGCTACTACATCGGCTCGGTCTACGCATCGAGCACCTCCGGCGGCACCTGGCTGAGGGCCGCGACGCCAGACCTCTCGTACGTCTATTCCGGGACTTACCAGGTGAGAGTCACCAACATGAGGTCCGACGGCGAGTACCTGGATATCGTCGGCAACGCGAGCCTGAGTTGCTGGGGCAGGGACAGGCCCGACAGCGACGGCGACGGCTTCTACGATGACGAGGACTGCTTCCCCTACGACTGGTCTCGTTGGGACTGCTACGACCCGGGGCCGGGCGACGGTGGCGGCTGCAACCAAGACCCCAACGGCCCGCAGATGGAATGCTACGTGTACTAACCGGCAGCAACCGTCGTTTGACGGCCAAGCCGCTTTGACGCCCGCTTGGGTAGCCTCCGCCGCGCGGCGGAGGCTACCCAAGCGGGCACTACTCCGAACAATCTTCTTGCAGTTCGTCATGATGAGAAGTATCGCGCCGCGCGCGCTTCCCTTCTTCATACTGTTCTCCCTCCTGTGCGCTGCGTCGTGCGCGCAGCCGCGCGTGACCGGCAGGAAACCGAGTGGCAGCACAGCGCCCGTGGTCTACGTGGCGCTCGGGGATTCGACCGGCGTTGGCCTCGGCGCGCGCAACGGCGGCGGCTACGTCGAGCGTCTCTTCGGCCGCATTCGAGAGACGCGGCCGGGCTCGCGCTTCGTCAACCTGAGCGAAGCCGGCGCGACGACCGCCGACGTGTTGGACAAACAACTGGCCCGCGTGGGCGGCACGGGAGCGACGCTCGTGACCGTCTGCATCGGCATGAACGACCTGATGCGAGGGGCCGACGAGCAACAGTTCGCACGCAATTACGAAGAGATCGTGATGCGCCTGCGGAAGGCCGGCGTCGCGGTCGTCGTCACCAACCTGCCGGACCTCACGCTCGCGCCCGCGGCTTCGGGCCTCGACCACGATGCGCTCGGCGCGCGACTCGAACTCTTCAACAATCGGATTGAAGAACTCGCCGGGCGCTACGACCTCCCGCTGGCCGACCTGCACCGTGAGAGCCTCGGCGCGTTCCGTTCGCGCCCCGAGCTTTTCTCCGCGGACGGCCTGCACCCGTCGGACGCCGGTTACGAATCCTGGGCGGAGGCTATGTGGCCTGCGACGCAAGAGGCGCTTGACTGATTTATGTCCGCACAACCAAAAGCAACTTCGAACGCTCAAGACGAAGCCGGAGCCCAATTGTCCCTCGTCACGCCGACGCGGAGCCGGCAGCGCGAGCTTTTCGTCGGGCTGGGCCTCGCCTCCCTTTCAGGCACGCTTCTCTTCCTCGCCTGCCCGAACTTCAACCTCTGGCCCCTGGCCCTGGTCGGGGTCGTGCCGGCCCTTTACGCCATCGAGCGGGCTTCGTCCACGCGCCGCGCCGTGCTCTTCGCGTGGTGGGTCGGCCTCGTCGGCAACGCCGGCGGGTTCTACTGGATCGTCGGACTCCTGGGCAGCTTCGCAGGTCTCTCGTTGGCCGCTTCCGTGCCCGTCTTTATTTTAATCAGCGCCTTTCAGGCGTCCAGGCTCTTGATGTTCGGGTGGATGGTGCGCGTCATCCGGCGCAACTTTAATTTGCCCATGACGCTGCTGGCTCCGCTCGCGATGGTCACCGTCGAGCTGTGCATCCCGCTCGTGTTTCAATACTACCTGGCGTTCATCATGGCGCGGCAGCTCCACTTCATACAGGTCGCGGACCTGACCGGCCCGCTCGGCGTGACGGCGCTGCTGCTGATGGTGAATGGGGCCATCTACGATTTGGCGTTCGACCCGCGCCGCAGGATGAAGATCGCCCTCGCTTCTGTTCTGACTCTCGCCGCCGCGTTGACTTACGGCCACGCGCGCATCGCCCAGATGGACGAGCTTCGCGCCGCCGCGCCAAAGATAAAAGTCGGCGTCGTCCAGCCGAACGCCGCCCCCGTACCGAGGGGCGAGAGCAGAGGGCTCGCCGCCTTCCGGCAGACGGCAAACCTTCAGGCCGCGTCGGCCGAACTCGAAGCGGCGGGCGCGGACCTGATCGTGTGGCCCGAGTCGGCTTACCCTCAGCCTATCTCGCGCGAGGTCACGAGTGACTGGCCCGACGGGCATCCTTCGCGCGTCCGGCGCGGCTTCACAGCGCCGCTGATTTTCAACGCCGAGACTTTTGAGCCGCCCGCGGACACTGGCCGCCCGTACAACAGCGCGCTCATGCTCGACGCGGCCGGAAAGTTCGCCGCACGCTACGACAAGAATCACCTGCTCATGTTCGGCGAGTATTTTCCCGGTGTCGAAACTTTTCCCTGGCTGCTAAAATTTGCCCCGGAGGCCGCCAACCAGTACGTGTCGGGCCGGGAGGTCGTCGCGCTCCCGTTCCAGACCAGGGACGGGCGTCAGTGGCGCATCGCGCCGATGATTTGCCTGGAAGACATTCTGCCATCCCTCGGGCGCAGGCTCGCCGGGCTGCGACCGCACTTGCTGGTCAACCTGACCAACGACTCCTGGTTCGGCGACACCAGCGAGCCCTGGCAGCACCTCTCGCTGAGTGTCTTCCGCAGCGTCGAGCTGCGCACGGACTTGGTCAGGGCCGTGCAGACGGGCGTCTCCGCTTACGTTGACGCTACGGGCCGCATCCGCACAGAGACGCGCCCGGCCGACCTGTCGGCGAGTGCGCCCCGCGCGGACAAGCTCCTCGAAGAGGTCGCGCTCGTCGAAGGGGGCCACACGGTCTACGCCGCCGTCGGCGACGCCTTCGGCTACGGCTGCGCCGCGGCCACACTATTTTTATGGTTCGTCCTGCCGCGGCTACAACGTCGCCGCCGACGAGTCTTAAAGGGCTTGAGGTAGAATGGCGGAGGGGGTTACGATGAGGGGGAAAATCTTATTGTTAGTCGCCGCGCTCCTGCTCCTGTCGGCCGCGGCTTCGGCACAGGAGACGGGGAACGCGGAGGACGTGGCGGCCATCAGGCAAGTCGTTCAGTATTACTTCGAAGGGTGGAAGAACGACGACGCCGAAAGCATGAAGAAGGCTTTCCACCCGAAGGCCAAGCTCTTCGCCATTTCCGACGACAACGACCTGAAAGAGACCAATCAGAAACAGGTCTACGCCGCGCTCAAAGAGAACGTTCGCCGGGGCGTCCCCAGGGCCGACGCGAGTTTGAAGATTATCTCCGTAGACGCGGCCGGGGCCGCCGCCTCGGTGAAGATAGAGATTGAGTACCGCGGCGAATTTCAGGGGGCCACGAGCACGGAGTTCTTGTCACTAATTAAATTCCCGAAGGACGGCTGGAAGCTTGTCAGCCGCGTGTCCGCAGTCGAGCAGAAGCGCGCGGCCGCAGCGCCATGAAAACAAAGCCCGCACGGTTTCTTTCCGCGACAACTCTCGTCATCCTTCTGACGGCAACGACGGCCACGCTGTCGTCGGCCCAGCGAAAATCCGCAGGCACGTTCGACGGCCAGGGCGACATCGGCACGGTGCTTCACCCTGGCTCCGTCGTCTACGACGCCGCGAAAGACGAATACACGGTCGCGGGTTCTGGCACAAATATGTGGGCCGGCGAGGACGAGTTTCACTTCGCGTGGAAGCGCATGAAGGGGGACTTCATCCTGACGGCGCGGGCGCAGTTCGTGGGCCGCGGCGTAGACCCGCACAGGAAAATCGGCTGGCAGGTGCGCTCAAGTCTGGACTCAAACTCGGCGCACGCCAGCGCCGTCGTCCACGGCGACGGCCTCGCGTCGCTACAGTTCCGTAAAGCCAAAGGTGCCGACACGGAGGAAGTGAAATCTTCCGTCAAAGCCCCGGACGTGCTTCAGCTCGAAAGGCGCGGCGACAAGTTTCTGATGTCCGTCGCGCGCTTCGGCGAGCCCTTCGTGACAGAGGAAATCGCCGGCCCGGCGCTCGGCGACGAGGTGTTCGTCGGGCTCTTCGTCTGCTCGCACAATAAAGACGTGGTCGAGCGGGCCGTCTTCCGCGACGTGCGCGTCACGGTCCCGGCCGCCGCGAGCTTCGTCCCCTACAGAGACTATATCGGGAGCAACCTCGAAATTTTAGACCTCGAAAGCGGGAGGAGGAGAATCGTCCACACCTCGCCCGACTCACTACAGGCACCCAACTGGACGCCGGACGGCAAGGCTCTAATTTATAACCGCAACGGCCGGCTCTACCGCTTCGACCTCGCGCGCAAGACGCCCGCGCCCATCAACACAGACTTCGCGGTCAACAACAACAACGACCACGTTCTCTCCTTCGACGGTAAGTTGATGGGCATCAGCCACCACAGCAAGGACGACGAGAACAAATCCATCGTCTACGTCCTCCCAGCGAAAGGCGGGAAGCCCAGGCGAGTCACGGCCACGGGGCCGTCCTATCTTCACGGCTGGTCGCCCGACGGCAAGTTTCTGGTCTACACGGGCGAGAGAAACGGCGCGTTTGACATCTACAAAATAAACGCTCAGGGCGGCGACGAGACGCGGCTGACGACGGACGACGGCCTCGACGACGGACCCGAATACACGCCGGACGGCCGGTTCATTTACTTCAACTCGACGCGCACCGGCACGATGCAAATCTGGCGCATGAGGCCGGACGGAAGCGGCCAGGAGCAGGTGACCGACGACGAATACAACAACTGGTTCCCGCACATCTCGCCGGACGGAAAGTGGATCGCGTTCCTCTCGTTTCAGAAAGACGTGAGCCCGAACGACCACCCTTTTTACAAGCACGTCTACCTGCGCCTGATGCCCGCCGCCGGAGGCAAGCCCAAAGTCATAGCTTACGTCTACGGCGGCCAGGGCACGATCAACGTCCCCTCCTGGTCGCCCGACGGCAAGAGCCTCGCTTTCATCAGCAACACCGACATGAAGTGACCGCCGACTTTGGCCCAAAATCGTCAGGAATCTTCGCGTGGCCCGTCGAACACGTAGCCGGGGGCCGTCTCGCACAGGATGACGTCGTAACTTTCGAGCATCGGCATGGCGATGGCTTCCAGCTCGTTCTTCCACAACTCGCCTTCGTAGAATGCATCTCTCATTCGCTCCCGCTCTTCCAGCGAAGGGAAACTGCGCAGCCAGACAAATTTGTTGGGGTTCTCAAGGTCTAGCAACGGGCCAAGGATTTTCATCCCGTGCGAGCGCAGCGCCGGCACGGCCCGCGTCTCGAACAACTCTATGAACTCGGCGCGGCGGCCCGGCTTAATTCTGTAGCTACGGACTTCGACTATCATCGGCAATCCCTCAAGCATTAATCTTCTTTCACACGTGTGTCGGTCGCGACCCAGTTCACTTCCCAAGTCTTGCCCCCATCATCTGAGAAGGACTGTTCAAACCGGCAAGAGTTCGTAGTAATATCCGAGATAACGAATCGAACAAAAATGGCTCGACCGTTGAGTGTCTCCTGGCTGTAAAACTCGCCCCGCCCGTTTTTGAACTCGCCGATTGTGGGTTGAGTCATAACGCCGCCGTTGATGTTGGCAAAATTGAGGCTCCACTGCCGGGATTCGGGATTGTACAGACGTAGGCTCAAGCCTTCAAAATGGCCTGCCGGCCCGTCGGCGGCCAGCTCAACCAGATTAGCGCGACCGTTCCAAACTTTTCGCACGACAGTGGTGCCCTTATATTCGACCCAGGTAGTCGAGCCCGTTAAAGGTTTCACGAGGCGCTTCAGGTGAGTTTTCCAGGTGCCAATGTGGAAATCAAAATCGTGTTGCCCATCCCGCTGCGTTGGAGTTTGTCGAAGACTTGTTCCCGATACCGCTGACCTCATCTGTGCGAACCCATGAAGGGGTTGCAAGATGACGGCCAGGCTGGTGAGCAGGAGGAAGGTTCTCAACCGGCGGACTCCGACGATCATGGCATGTCTCCTAACGCTTAGTGTGGATTGGCCTGACTTCCAACTTCGTCAAGGTGGAATATAATTTGACCTATGAGCACAAACAAGAAGGCACTTTCAGGTAACCATACTCGCCCCGGGCGGCCCAACCCGGTCGGCGGGTGTCCGCTGACGGCGGCTCTGGCGGCGGTCGGCGGGAAATGGAAACTGATTATCGTGTACTGGCTGTCAGAATCGCCGAAACACTTCGCGGCCCTGCGGCGGGAGATACCAGGCATCTCGCAGAAAGTCCTCACCCAGCAACTGCGCGAGCTGGCTACCGACGGCATCGTGCGGCGAGAGCCGAAGGGCGCGGTCCCGGCCCCCGTGGAGTATTCGCTGACAGACTACGGGCGGTCAGTGTTGCCACTGGTCGAGGGCGTTCGTCTCTGGGGCAGAGCCCACATGGAACACCTGACCTCTCAAAAGGACGCGCCCCTCAGCGATCAATGACCACTGGCCTTCGCCGCCGTCGCCTCAAGCTCCGCCTCGCTCATTGACGCGAGCCTGCGCTCGCGCAAGGCCAGGACGGCGTGCAGGAGCAGCATGACGACTGAGGCGGCGATGACCGTGATTAAGCCTGCGCGCACGTTGCCCTCCGCGCCGCCCACGGCGGAAGAGATGAAGCCGACCGCCGGTGGGATAACCAGAAGTCCCGCGAAGCCCACGCCCATTACCAAACTGATTGCCGTTCCCGCCGTGCGCGGCGTCATCATCGAGGCCAGCCCCACTGAAGTCGGGAAGATTGGTCCCATGCCGAAGCCCGCGGCGATGAGGCCGGCGCGGACAACTCCGGGGCTGCCCGCCGTGAAGGAGACGACGAGCGCCGCGGTCGTCAACAGCGAGCCCGCGGTCAGAAGCACGAAGCTGTTGACGCGCGCGCCGCCGAGCAGAAAACTGGACACGAGCCGCCCGGCCAGCAGCGCGAAGGCGAAAAAGGAGAGCGTGCTGAACGCGTAATTGGCGACAGATATGCCCGCCGGGTCAGTCTCAAAGAATTGGTTGAGCGCGCTGGGCGAAGAGCGCGAGAGTTCCTGCAACCGCGCGGGGTCTAACCCGTAGCCCGCGAGCAGGCTCGCGTCCTTTTCCATGAAGCTCACGACCCACTTGCCGACCGCAACCTCCGCCCCCACGTACATGAAGAGTGCCGCGGCCAGGAGCCAGAACGAGGGTTTGCGGAAGAGTTCCTTCGCCCCTCCGAGGACGGACGCCTCAGGGTGTGCCGGCGTCGGGTAACGCGGGGCGACAATCAGAATTAGCAGGGCGATGCCAATCGCGCCGAGCGACCAGAAGACCAGCCCCAGCCCGCCGCGCTGTTGAATCCGCTGGACGACGAGCGGCAGCGCCGCCAGCCCCAGCCCGAAGCAGATGTCCAGCAGGTTAAGCGCCGAGTTGCGCCAGTGCGCCGCCACGTCAGCCACCAGCGCGTGCCCGGCCGCGACAATCGCGTTGGCCCCGAAGCCCAGCACCAGCGAACAGCCGAAGATTAAAAAGAGCGCCGCGCCGGGGCTGACCTGCGTCACCGTCAGCGCGAAGCCGGCCAGCGCAGCCACGACCAGAGCAGCGCCGAAGGCCAGCGCGAACTTCTTGCCGACGCGGTCAATCACGGGTCCGCTCAGGATGTAAGCCAGGACTGCCCCGATGGCGTTTATCAGGAGGAAGATGGCGACGGCGCTGTCGTTCGGTAAGTACTGGTTGCGTTCGAGCGTCGGGAGCACTGTGCCGGGCAGCGCCGACAGCAGCCCGTAAACGAAAATGCCCGCGAAGGCGACGAGCATGAGCAGCAGCTCACGCCCCGTCAGCGTCTTTCTTCGATTCGTGTTCAAGCGGAACCCCCGCAGGGTTTGGAGTGGGCAAAGGCGCGCGCATGTGACCACGAATCTTTACCTCTATCACCGCGGTGTGCTACAAGCACGTCCTCATGAAGAAACTGAACGTCGCATTAATCGGCTACCGTTTCATGGGCAAGGCCCACAGCAACGCCTGGCGGCAGGTGGGCCATTTTTTCGACCTGCCCTGCGAGCCCGTGATGAAGGTCATCTGCGGCCGCGACGAGGCGGGCGTGCGCGAGGCCGCGCGAGCCTACGGCTGGGAGGAACACGCGACCAACTGGGAGGAGGTCGTCGCCCGCAAGGACGTTGACCTCGTAGACATCTGCACGCCCGGCGACGCGCACGCGCCCGTCGCCATCGCCGCGGCCCGCGAGAAGAAGGTCGTCTTCTGCGAGAAGCCGCTGGCGAACACCTTGACGGAAGCCGAGGCGATGCTCGACGCCGTCGAAGCCAACGGCGTGATACACATGCTCTGCCACAACTACCGCCGCGCGCCGGCCGTGGCGCTCGCCAGGCGCATGATCGAAGAAGGGCGATTGGGCCAAATCCGCCACTACCGCGGCACATACCTACAGGACTGGCTCGTCAACCCGGACTTCCCTCGCGTCTGGCGGTTGGAGAAAGCCAGGACGGGGTCCGGGGCGCTCGGCGACCTCGTCTCACACTCGGTTGACCTGGCCCGTTATTTAGTCGGAGAAATCACGGAAGTCTCCGGCCTGCTCAAGACCTTCATCGCGGAGCGTCCCGTCGCGCAGGGCAGCCGGGAGACGGCCCCCGTGGACGTTGACGACGCGGCGCTCGCGGTTGTCAGGTTCGAGAGCGGGGCGGTCGGGACGATAGAGGGGACGCGCTTCGCAACGGGGCGCAAGAACTACAACCGCTTCGAGATTAACGGGAGCCAGGGGAGCCTCGCCTTCGACATCGAGAACCTGAACGAACTCGAAGTCTATATTGAGGAGGGGCCGGATAGCGGATGGCGGACGATTTCCGTCACGGACGCCAGTCACCCTTACGTTTCCGGCTGGTGGCCGCCCGGCCACGTCCTCGGATACGAACACACTTTCACGCACACCGTCTTAGACCTCATCAAAGCCGTCGCGGAGCAGAAGCTGCCCACACCCAATTTCACAGACGGCGTGCAGAACCAGCGCGTGCTCGACGCAATCGAAAGGGCCTCAGCCTCGAAAGGTTGGGAGAAAGTATAAACAGACCCTTGACTCAACCCTTTGCGCCTTACGTCTTAACTTTGCGCCTCCAGCGTGAACGGCTGTTTCCCGCAAAGGCGCAAAGACAAGACGTAAGGCGCAAAGGCTTGAGCTATTGGTTCCGCGCTTCACTCCTCACGAGCGATATGGCTCACGGCCGACGCCTTGAATGGGAATGCCCTGCACGGCGAGTACCTCGTGCTGTAGGGCGTACATGCAGGCCGCGGCCTCGTCAATCTTGCGCGTGAAGGCGATGGAGCCTTGCAGGATTGGCTTGAGGCGCTCGCGGTCCTGAATCCGCGCCTTCGGGTATTCATGCTCGACGACAAGGTGCGTGTTCGCCACGTCAAGACTTAACAACTCGCGCGCGGCGAGTTGATGATCGAGCCAGTCCACGGTCCTGTTTTGCAGGTAAGCCAGCGGGTCGTGACGAGCCGTGCCCGGCAGCTCGTGCTCACAGAGCACGGTCTGTTTCAGCCAGGCTTTGGCCTGATCCGCGGGCTTGTCCGAAGGCTCGCCGTGAACCCAGTCGCCGCGCCCGACGGTCTGCCCGCCGTAGCCCCACGCCGCGACCCCGCGCGCGTCAATCACCTGCCCCTTGACGTGAAATCCGCCGACGAGAAAAGCGTAGCCCTCATCCTTCAAGTACTGGAAGATGGAGCGCGTGTCCTGGCCCATCAGGATGGCGTGCGACGGGTCGTAGTGTATGCGGAACTGGTCGCCCACGCCCGCGGCCTCGCAGATGCGGTGAAGCGCGATCCAGGTGCCGGGCGTGTAGGCGATGTTGTTGTGAAAATTGTCCCCGGTCGTCCAGCCCGGCATGGGGCACTGCTCGACGCGGTAAGTGAGGCCGCGCGCCTTCGCCTCTTTCAGGAGCGGGACGAAGTTGTCTTTGAAGTCCAGCAGGTTCTGCTCCATGCTGAGCGACTGGTTGCGGCCGACGAAGCCGCAGACGGCGTCCGCGCCCAGGAGCGCCGCCGCGTCGAAGACGCGCAACATGAACTCGTGCTTCTTCCTCCTGACCGCGGGGATTTCGTGGAGCATGTTGTCGAAGTAGCCCAGGTCCGACAGGCCAACCTTGTGCTCGCTCAGAGCGGCCAGCACGCGGCGGGTGCGCTCTTTGTTGAAAGGCTCGCGCAGGTCGAGCGTGTTGGCGACCGGGTCGAGCATGGCCTCGGCCGGTACGTCCGCCTCCGACGGATGCAGCGCCGCCGAGAGTTGTATGTTGTCCGCGCCCAGCTCGCGCGCGAAAGCGGCCCAGTCCTCTATCGCGCGGTCAGGGTCCGCGTCGCGCACCTCGCGCGGCGTCAACTCCTGAAGCGCCGCGGTCAGCACGCCGATTTTCATGAACTGCGGATTGAACGATTTGATTTCCATCACTGCCCTCGCGTGGTCGGCGCGGCCGACAGCTCATCGTAAAAACGCTTCATCACGTAGTACGCCTTCTTCTTCTCCCCGCGGTCGGAGATGAGCCCCTTGCGGTTGTAAAAATCCTGCACGCCGGGCAGCGGCCGGCGTGGGCTACGGAAGTCCATCAGGAGCCACGGGCTCGTGCCGCGCAGGAAAGGGATGCGCTTCAGCATACGGACCTGATGCTCGTACACCTTCTCCTGAAACTCTTCCGTCCAGCGGCGCGTGGCCGGGCCGTGCAGCCCGTAAGGCGCTTCGGCCCCGAACTCCGTCATGACGACGGGCTTCTGATACTTACTCTTCCAGACCAGTGTGTCCGCCTTCTCTGGCGGGCCGTCGTACCAGCCGACGTACTCGTTACAGCCGAACACGTCCAGGTACTCGCCGAGTGGGTCGTCAATCATCTGCGTCTGCTCGTCAACGTAGTGGCGCTCCATTGCCGCGGAAATCAATCGCGTCGAATCCAGCTCCCTCGCTCGCTCGGCCAGCCTTCTGAGGAATTGCAGACGCGCCTCGCCGAGCGGCGTCTCGTTCGCCATAGACCAGATGATGACGGCGGCGCGGTTGCGGTCACGCGTAATCATCTCCGTCAACTGATTGCGCGCGTTCTCGAAGGTCGCAGGGTTCTCCCAGAGAATCGTCCAGTAGACGGGGATTTCCGACCAGACGAGGACGCCGAGCCTGTCGGCCTCACGAATCATCAACTCGTTGTGCGGGTAATGTGCCAATCTGACGAAATTAGCGCCCAGCTCTTTGGCCCAGCCGAGCAGCGTTCGTGCGTCCTCCTGGCTGAAGGCGCGGCCGCCGCGGAAAGGGGCCTCCTCGTGAATGCAGATGCCGCGCAGAAAGACGGGCCGCCCGTTCAGCAGAATCTCCGTGCCGCGCACCTCTATGCTGCGGAAGCCTACAGAGTCGCGCACGCGGTCAGCCCCGGATTCGATGACGACCTCGTAAAGCTTCGGCTTCTCAGGCGACCAGAGCTGCAAGCGCGCGTCAAACTGGACGCGGGCCAGGCCGTTCTCGTCGGCCCTCAGAGTTTGAGTGACGCCCGCCTCCGGGATGCTCACAGTTATTTTCTGCCCCGGCTCTCCGCCGTCGAGTTTGACCCAGCCGCCGACGCGGTCGAGCGTGCCCTTGACGAGTTGGACGGAGTAGTCCTGTATGAAAGTCGAGGGCGTTTCGACGAGCGTGACCTGGCGCGTGAGGCCGCCGTAGTTCCACCAGTCCGTGTTCAGGGTCGGGACGGCGTCGCGCCGTCGCTTGTTGTCCACCTTGACGATCAGGAAGTTGTCCCGCTCGCGGACCTTATCTGTGACCTCGAAATTGAACGGCGTGAACCCGCCCTCGTGCCGGCCCAGCTTCTCGCCGTTGAGGTACACGTCGGCGACATAGTTGGCCGCGCCGAAGTGTACGAACAGCCGCGTGCCGGGCGTCTTCCGGTAGTCGAAAGATTTTTTGTACCAGACGGTGCCCTCGTAAAAGAGCAGGCGCTCCTGCTGCGAGTTCCAGTCGCCGGGCACGCTCAGCGTCTCGGAAGTGTCGAAGTCGTATTCGATGAGGTCGCCCTCGCTCCGGGGCTTCGCGTTCTTGAAGTACCCGTTGGGGCTCGGCTCGTAGCGGTAATCGTAATAGCCGTTCTCGTAAGGGTCTATGATGATGCGCCACAGGCCGTCGAGGCTGACGGTCTTGCGCGCCTGCACGTTTTGAATCAGTGCCGACTGTTGCGCGCGCGCGGCCGCGGCCGTCAGAAGCAGGAGCGCGACGAGCGCGAGCGAACAACGCCGGACGTGTGGAGTTCGTGGACCTGACATGGTGACTCCAAAGTATCTCAGCAACTTCGCCCCCGCGCCAGGACGCGCGAAAAATTGAGCCAAAAAATTTCTACCCCGGCAGGCCCCTGGCGGCTTAACATCCGCCTCCCGATTTGCTACTCTTACGCCCTCACAGACAACGGCCGCGGGCCTTTGCCAATGCCCCGACATAGCCCAGACGTAAACTAGACGAACCGAGTCAGACGTTTGGAAGCCGACTTCTTCCATTCGCGTATCAGCGCAAACGTGCGGTGTGCCTGTTCGCCGCGAGACCTTAACGTTAAGGCACAACCTCAATCGGCCCGTAGCGAAAGCCTTGCTTACGACTTTCGCCGGGGGGATAACCGGGCGACCTCGTGCCTTACCTCCACCTAACTTAAGGAAGGAAGATAATAATAATGCGTCAGAGACTACTCTTTGGACTGCTGGGAGCCGCCCTGTTGGCGGCGGCATTGTTCCCCTTCTCGAAATCGGACGCGCGGCGTTCGACCGGACAGGATGAAGGCGCCCCGACCCGACCCGCTCCGGCCAAGGCGGCCGGGCTTCCTAACTACGATAAAAGGCTCGCCGGCCGAAGCGAGTTCACCGACCGCGATCTCAGCTCGGCCAAGGGCAGGCAGGCTGCGGCCGCGAGCAAGGTCTCGGACTTGCCGGCTCGCGCCGCGGCACTCGACAATTTCCGCGCCGGCCTCAAGCCGGAAGCGGCCCGGAACCTGCGCGCCGTCGTCAACGAAACCGGCGCGATGAAGCACCTCTTCATTGACGGGGCGGCGCTCTCCGACCCGCAGGCGGACACCCCCGACCGGATCGCACGCAATTTCCTGAGCAGCAGGTCCGGGCTCCTCTCGCTCACGCCGGCCGGCGTCTCCACCCTCAAGCGCGTCAAGGAGGACAACGACCGCGGCACGACCTTCCTGGACTACGCGCAGACCGTCGGCGGCTACAAAGTCTTCGAGGGCAACGTGCAGGTCGTCGTCAACAACAGCGGCGAAGTCCTCTCCGTCCGCGAAGGCTTCCTCGTCACCAATCAGAAGGTCAAACTGACGCCGACGCTCACCGAAGCGCAGGGCATCGCCAAGGCGTTCGAGCACGCGGGGCGCACGGTCAACCCCTCGTTCTCCAGAGTCACCGCGCGCAAGACCAAGACCGAATTTTCATCCTACCGCAACCCCGTAATGTCTAGCTACGAGGACGTGCTGGCGGAGCTGAACGTCGTGCGCATGGGCGACGCGGCGCGGCTCGCGTGGCACGTCTACGCCGAGGTCGGCCCCTCCGAGTGGTACGAGATGTTGGTGGACGCGAACACGGGCGAGCTGCTCCTGCGCTCCAACCTCTACGTCTCCGAGGCGCAGGGCACGGTCTACACCGAAGCGCCGGACAAGGGCGCGCGCCAGCTCGTCTCCTTCGTCGGCGACACGGTCATCAACACCAGCGCGGGCTGGATGGGCACTTCGACCGTGACCACCGGCAACAACGTCGAAGCCTACCTCGACAGGGACGCCAACAACGCGCCGGACACGACGAGCGGCAACGGGCTGTCGAGCGGCCACGCCTCGGCCCCCGACCAGAATTTCACCTTCCCGTTCTCGACCACAACCGCGCCAACCACGGCAACGAATCAGGCGGCGGTCGTGACGAATCTTTTCTACTACAACAATATCATGCACGACTTCTCGTATAGCCTGGGCTTCACCGAGACGGCGCGCAACTTCCAGACCAACAACTACGGGCGCGGCGGGCTCGGGGCCGACTCCGTGAGGGCCGAGGCGCAGGACGGCTCCGGCACGAACAACGCGAACTTCGCCACGCCGCCCGACGGCCAGCGCCCGCGCATGCAGCAGTACATCTTCACCTCGCCCAACCCCGACCGCGACAGCTCGATGGACGGCGACGTGGTCTTCCACGAATACGGCCACGGCATCTCGAACCGCCTGATCGGCAACGGCAGCACCGCGCTTCAGGGCACGCAGTCGGGCGCGATGGGCGAGGGCTGGTCTGACTACTGGGCCATTACCATCAACGGCGACGGGCTGGTGGGAGAGTACTCGACCGGCAACACGACGGCCGGCATCCGCCGCGCCGCCTACACCGTCCCGGCCAACCCCGTCCACGACTCTTACGCGGACGTGTGCGCCGGCGGCTGCGCCGTCCACAACGACGGCGAAGTCTGGGCCGCGACGCTCTGGGATTTGCGCACGCAGTTGGGCGCGGCCATCACGGATAACATCGTGCTCAACGGCATGAAGTTCACGCCGACGCGTCCGTCGTTCCTGAACGCGCGTGACGGCATCCTGCAAGCCGACCAGAACCTGAACGGCGGCGCGAACCGCTGCGCCATCTGGACCGTTTTCGCGCGCCACGGGATGGGCGTCTCGGCCGTCGGCAACGACGGCACGACGCACACCGCGGCCACGAACATTCCGGCCGACTGCGGCGGCTCCTGCACCTTCTCGATCAGCCCGACCAGCTCCAGCCAGCCGGCTGGCGGCGGCACGGGCAGCGTCAGCGTGACGACCCAGGCCGGTTGCAACTGGACGGCCACGAGCAACTCCTCGTTCATCACGATCACCTCCGGCAGCAGCGGCACGGGCAGCGGCACGGTCAACTACTCCGTCTCCGCCAACGGCGGCAGCTCGCGCTCGGGCACGATGACCATCGCGGGCCAGACTTTCACGGTGACGCAGGCCGGCACGGGAGGCGGCGGCGAGCTGATCGTCAACACCGGCTTCGAGACCGGCACGACGCCGTGGGTCGTCAGCGGACAGGTGACGCGCAGCACGGGAGCTTACCCGCACAGCGGCGTCGCATACATGATCATTAACGGCGTGAACAGCTCTAGCGGCACGCTCTATCAAACGGTCACGATTCCGAGCGGCGGCGCAAACCTCAACTTCTGGCTCAACATCACCACGAGCGAGGCCACGGGCGACCCAATCTACGACAGGCTCTTCATCGAAGTGCGTAACACGTCGGGGACGCTCCTGGGGACGCTGGCGACGTTCAGCAACCAGAACAGCGGCACGGCCGGCGTCTACGTGCTGAGGGGGCCGTACAACCTCGGCGCGTGGGCCGGACAGACCGTCAGGATTCAATTCCGCGGCACCAACGACATCACACTGCCCACGTCATTCCGCGTTGACGACGTGTCGGTGCAATAACCCAACTAACTGAAGAACCCGGCCTCAAAATAAGGGGCCGGGTTCTTCCCTTCTGACGAGCCGCGCGCGTCACACCTTCGTCTGACGCGCGCGGCTCTTTTCCTATTCAGAAATCTCGTCGAACGTGCGGACAATCGGGTGGGCCGACTGCTCTGGCTCGCGGCTTCCGGGGCGCACGCAGAGCGCCGTCGTCATGCCCGCCTCCCGCGCGGCATCCAGTTCGGCCGCCACGTCCGACACGAACAGAATCTCCGCGGCGGGGTGGCCGATTGCGGCGGAGATTGAATGGTAACTGGCCGCGCTCGTCTTCGCGCCCGTGGTGGTGTCGAAGTAGCCGTCCAGGTAACTCGTCAAGTCTCCCTCGGTGGTGTGCGCGAAGATTAACTTCTGTGCCAGAACGCTCCCCGACGAGAAGATGTAGATTCCCTTCCCCTGCTTCTTCCAGCGTTCGAAGGCCGCGGGCACGTCCGCGTAGACCTGGCCGCGCAGACGCCCGCCTCGGTAGCCGCCCTCCCAGATTTTCCCTTGCAGCGACTTCAGCGCGGTGGACTTCCTGTCCTGATCCATCAGCCAGTGGACGTAGCCCACCGCCGACTCGGCGGAATCATCGCGCCAGCCGGGCGGTCCGTTTCCCTTCAACACGTCCGCACGGTGCTCATCCTTCAGAGCTTCAACGTCCGCGCGCACCTCTTGAGAATCGAAGTGCCGCTCGACGAACTCGCGGACGTGTTGCCGTGCGAAGGGGAAGAGGGTTTCGTAGACGAACTCGACGGGCGTGGTCGTCCCCTCTATGTCGAGCAGGACGGCGCGTGTTGGCTGTGCCTTCATGGAAAGGTTCAACGGCTTACACGGCCTCGGGCTGAATTGGCACATAAGTCGGGCCGAGGCAGACGGGCTGGTAGCCTTCGTCCGCGCCGCTCTCCGTGTAATGAGGCGTCCAGCCGGCCGCGTCCTGGAACAGACGTATGGCGCGTATGTCGCGGTCGGCGCAGAGGCCGAACCAGTGGCGCGTGCCGCGCGGCACAGTGAGCAGGTCTCCCGGCTCGACCTCCACGGACGTGACCGGGCCGCTCTCGGGGTGTATGTAGAAGAGGCCGCGCCCGCGGACGACGAAGCGCACTTCGTCCTCGTCGTGCCAGTGCTCGCGGCTGAACTTCGCCAACATCGCGTCCAGGCCGGGCGTCTCCGGTCGCACGTCAATCACGTCGGCCGTGACGTACCCCCCGCGCCTCTTGAGACGCTCGATCTCTTCGGCGTAGGCGGCGAGGATTTCTTCGTGGGGCGCGTCCTGTGCCAATTCGCGCGCCGCCTCCCAGCGCTCGTAGCCTATGCCTATGCCCTCAAGATGGGCGCGAATCTCCGCCTCGTCGCGCAGCGTCTTGTCCTCGTCAGGTACTCTTACGATTGCCATACTTCCCTTTCTCCTTCGTGCCACTGGCACAAAACTCGCGCCCCGTGACTTCGAGCAGGAATTCCAGAATCTCAACGTGGCGCTTCGCCTCGGCCAAATCTTTCCCCCAGGTGTAGAGGCCGTGGCGGCGCAGCAGGACTCCGTGCGCGCCCGCGTGCTTCTCCAAAGTCTCTTCGAGTGCGCGCGCGAGCGCCGTCATGTCCTGCGAGTTGCCGATGACCGGGAGGCACTCGCGGTGCTCGTGCGTCCGCACGCCCGCGAGGCCCTTGAGCATCTCGAAGCCTTCGAGGATTAGTTGCCCCTCGCGCGCGTAAGCTTCGGAGAGCAGGGTGCTCCAAACGGAGTGCGTGTGGAGCACGGCCCCGGCCCCGCGCGCGCGCACGACCGAAAGGTGGAGCAGGGTCTCGTCGGAAGGCCGCCCGCGCCCGCGCACGACTTCGCCCCCGGCGTCAATCTGCAAGAGGCTCCCCGGCGTGAGCGAGCCCTTGTCCGCCCCGCTGGGGGTGATGGTCAGCATCAACGGTTCTGTGCCAGAAACGGCGCTGAAATTCCCGCTCGTCCCGAGCACCCAGCCGCGCGCGTAGAACTCCCGGCCGACGCCGGCCAGCAGGCGCGAAAGGTCGGAATGCCCCGCGGGGCTCCCGTTCGATTTGTTGTCACTCTCTCTGCGCGGCATCTTAATGACCAGAAGCCAGCCATTCTATGCTCGCGTGCAGATAAATTCCAGAGCCATTTAACGTGCGGGCTTCGGCGTGGCGTTTTGCAAATATCCGCGCGCCCGCTTCGCATCCTGCATGAAGAAGCTGAGCAGCGTAGGCTGATACGTGTGTTTTACTCAACTCCACACCGCGGCACGCGTCTTGACATGGGAGTAGACGAGGAGGCGGTCAAGAGCGAGCCATGAAAATCGTCATACCGGGCGGCACAGGGCAGGTGGGCAGGCTGCTGGCGCGTGCGTTCCATGCCGGCGGCCACGAGGTCGTGACTCTCAGCCGCAACCTTGTCAGCGCCCCCTGGCGCACAATCGTTTGGGACGCGCACAATTTAGGCGACTGGGCGGCAGAGTTCGAGGGCGCGGACGCCGTCATCAACTTGGCCGGCCGGAACGTGAACTGCCGCTACACGCCCGCGAACCGGCGGGCCATCAAGGAGTCGCGCGTTGAATCCACACGCGCCGTCGGCCGTGCGATTGCGCGAGCGTCAAAACCGCCCCGCGTCTGGCTACAGATGAGCACGGCCACAATCTACGCGCACCGCTACGACGCCCCGAACGACGAACGGACGGGCGTCATGGGCGGCTCCGAAGCGAACTCGCCGGACACGTGGCGATTCAGCATTGACGTGGCGACCGCCTGGGAGCGCGCGGCAGACGAGGCGGCGACGCCGCGGACGCGCAAGGTGTTGATGCGCTCCGCGATGGTGATGAGCACGGACGAGGGCGGCGTCTTTGACACTTTGCTGGGCCTCGTGCGGCGCGGCCTGGGCGGCGCGGCCGGTGACGGCAAACAGTTCGTTTCGTGGATTCATGAAGAGGATTTTGTCAGCGCGGTCTCCTGGCTCATCGAGCGCGATGGGTTTGAGGGGGTCGTCAATTTGGCCGCGCCCAATCCAGTGCCGAACGCCGAGTTCATGCGCGCGCTGAGGGCGGCATGGGGCGCACCGTTCGGACTTCCGGCGACCCGGCTGATGCTGGAAATCGGCGCGCTCTTCCTGAGGACCGAGACCGAGTTGATTCTCAAGAGTCGGCGCGTGGTTCCGGGCAGGTTGTTAGAGAGCGGCTTCACATTCCGCTTTCCGACGTGGGAGGAAGCCGCGCGCGATTTGTGCCGCCGCTGGCGCGAGCGACGAAGCGAAGCCGCCTGAAATTCTTAGCGCCTTTTCGTCTTTGCGTGAAATTAAATCTCACACAAAGACGAAAAGGCGCTAAGAAGGCACGCTGGTTATTTCGCGGGGCGCTTCCCTTCCTCTTTAGTCTCTTTCGGCGCGAAGCCGCGCTTGCGCATCAGGGCCTCTATGCGCGGGTCGCGGCCGCGGAAGGCGCGGTAGGCTTCGGCCGGGTCAATGGTGTTGCCGACGGAGAAGATGTGTTGACGGAGGCGCTGTGCGACCGCTTTATTGTACGGGCCGCCGCCTTCCGTGAACGCGCCGAAAGCGTCGGCCGTCAGCACGTCAGACCAGAGGTAGCTGTAGTAGCCCGCCGAGTACGAGTCGCCCGAGAAGACGTGACCGAATTGCGGCGTGCGGTGGCGCATCACCAGTTCCGCGGGCATCCCCAATTGTGCCAGCGTCTCGCGCTCGAAGGCGTCCGGGTCAATCTTGCGGTCACCCGCCAGGTGCAGCTTCATGTCCACGAGCGCGCTCGACAAATACTCCGTCGTCGCGAACCCTTCGTTGAAGGTCGAGGCCCGCTCAATGCGCTCGACCAAATCCTTCGGGATGGGCTTGCCCGTCTGGTAGTGGACGGCGAATTTTTGTAAGACTTCCGGCGTCGAGAGCCAATGCTCAAGAAGTTGCGACGGGAACTCCACGTAGTCGCGCGGGACGGCTGTGCCAGAAAGCGAAGGATAAGTGACCCTGGAATTGAGGCCGTGGAGCGCGTGGCCGAATTCGTGGAAGAGCGTCTCCGCATCGTCCCACGAGATGAGCACGGGCTCATTCGGCTTGCCCTTCACGAAGTTCGAGTTGTTCGAGACGATGGTCGTCACGTCGCCCTCGTTGCGCTCCTGGCTCCGGTAGGCGTTCATCCACGCGCCGGAGCGTTTGCCCTCGCGCGCGTAAGGGTCGAAGTACCACACGCCTATGTGCTGCTTCGTGGCTTTGTCCGTCACCTCCCAGACGCGCACGTCCGGGTGGTAGACGGGGACGTTCGTCAGCGGCGTGAAGTTGAAGCCGAACAGCTCGCCCGCGACCCAGAACATACCCTCGCGCAGCTTATCGAGTTGCAGGTAAGGCTTGACCTCGTTCTGGTCGAGATCGTAGCGGGCCTTGCGGACTTTCTCGGCGTAGTAGCGGTAGTCCCACGGCTCGATCTTGATTTTCGCGCCTTCTTTGTCTGCGAGCGTCTGCATGTCCGCGACCTCCTCGCGGACGCGCGCCACCGCGGGTTTCCAGACGGCCTCCATCAACTCAAGCGCGCGCTCGGGCGTCTTCGCCATAGTGTTTTCGAGACGCCAGTGCGCGTGTGTCGCGTAGCCGAGCAGTTTGGCGCGCTCCACCCTCAGTTGCAGAATCTCCGTGATGAGGGCGTTGTTGTCCGTCTTGCCGCCGCCGTCGCCGCGGTTGACGAACATCCGCCAGGCTTTCTCGCGCAGGTCGCGTCGGTCTGAGTAAGTGAGGAACGGGTCAACGGAGGAGCGCGTGTTCGTAATCACCCACGCGCCCGGCATCTTTTTCGACGCGGCGGCCGCGGCGGCGGCGTCGCGCAAGGCCGGCGGGAGCCCGGCCAGTTCTGCCTCCGTCTTGATGACAAGAAACTGGTCCGTTTCGTCCGCCAGCAAATTCTGGCCGAAGCGCGTGTAGAGCCCCGCGAGCTGCTGGTTGATCTCGGACAGACGCGCCTTGGCCTCGGGCTTGAGCTTCGCGCCGGCGCGCACGAAGTTGGTGTAGTAGAGCCAGGACAGGCGCTGTTGTTCGGGCGTCCACTTGGATTTGTCGGGCGAGTTGTAGACGGCCTCTATGCGGCGGAAGAGCGGCTCGTTCTGCGTGATCTTATCGTTGAAGGCCGCGAGGCGCGGGGCCATCTCGCGCTGGACGGCCTGGAATTCTGGCCCATTCATGGTGGAGCCCCAGACGCCGTAGACGGTCTGGACGCGGTCGAGTGAGCGCCCGGCGCGTTCGAGCGCGGCGAGGGTGTTGTCGAAGGTAGGCTTCTCCGTGCCGGCGGCGATGCGCTCGACCTCGGTGAGCTTCTCCGCCATCGCGGCTTCGAGCGCGGGCTTGAAGTCCGCGACCTTCACCTGATCGAACGGCGGGACGCCGCCGTAAGGCCCGCCCCACTTGGCGAGCAGCGGGTTCGGGTCGGCCGTGGTGTTCATGCCGCTCGTGGTGATGACGCTATGGATGAAAACTGAGCAGACGATTGCGGCCGCGCAGAGTAACGCGCGCCCGCGTGTGAAAGAATCGCGCATGGATGGCTTTCCCCCTCCAACATAGTTGTGTCGGGGACGAGTTTACAGCCGATGAAAAGATTAGTCCAAAGTCCAAAGCGGGTGAGACGGCTCTGGACTTTGGACTTCGGGCTGACTTCAGCACCCGCGCCTGTTGGTCGTGCGCTGGTTCTGCCTGCGGAGGGCGTCCTGGTATCTCTGCGCGGTCGAGAGGGTGCGCCGGATGTCTTCGTCTTCCAGGTTCGGGTAGCGCAGGGAGGTTCTGGCAATCGCGGCCGTCAACAGATTCTCAGCCTCGCGGAAGCGCCCGGCCTCCGAGGCCGCCGCCATGTCGCGTATCGCCTGTGCCAAAACTGCGATGCTGTAGTTCTTCTCCACCTCGCCGTCTTCGAGCACGTCCGCGGGCACGCCCTCGCGGACGGTGACGGACGCGTCGTCCGCTTCGACCACGCGCCGCTTGCGCGCCAGGTCGTAATAGCCGAGGCGGACCCTGACGCCCAGCCGCGCGCGGTCAGACACGTAGAGCGCGGGCCGCACGCGCAGCATGATGACCTGCGTCAGGCCGCTGTTCATGTTGTCGAGCTTGAGCTGGACGCCGCCGCGGCGGAACTGCGGCTCGTAGCCGTAGAGCTGAACCAGCTCCAGGCCCGGGTCGAAATCAATCTCCACGTTCGGCTGCGTCGCGACCGGCGAGATCAGGCTCTGCACTTCCGTGAGGAAGACCTTCTCTATGTCCTGCGCGTCGGCGACGAAGTGGAAGAGCCCACGCCCGCTCTTGGCGAGTTGGCGCAGCAGGTCTTTGTTCAGTTCCAGGCCGACGCCTATGGTCGAGAGGTCTATGCCCCTTTCGTTGAAGCCGAGCGAGGCGCGCGCTATGCGGTCGGGCTCCGTCACGCCCGTGTTGGCGATGCCGTCCGTCAGCAGGATGACGCGGTTGGTCTGCTCGGGCCTGTAATTCCTGAGCGCCTCCTGGTAGCCGAGCATCAGGCCCGCGTGAATGTTAGTCGAGCTGCCGGGCTCTATGCTGCGGATGAAGCGGCGGACGTTTTCGCGGTCGCCGAGGGGCTGCGCGGGCATCAGCACTTCCGCCTCCGAGTCGAAGACGATGATGGAGATGATGTCCGAATCGCGCAGTTGGCCGACCATCGTCAGCAGGGCCGACTTGACCCTGGACATCTTGTCCTCGGCGGCCATCGAACCGCTCTTGTCAATCACGAGTGAGAGGTTGACGGGCCTGAGTTGCTCGCGGTCAATCGCCAGCGGCGTGGTGAAGCCAATCTGTAGCACGGCCTCCTGCCCCGGCGCGACCTGTGCGCTGCCCCAGCGCAAGTCGAGCGCGACGGCCTGGCCCGCCTTCGGGAGCGCGATCTGGTGACGGCGGTAGTTGATGATCTCTTCGACGGCGACCTCGCGCGAGCTGGGGAGCACGCCCGACTCCGCGAGGTAGCGCGTGCGTGATTCTGCCGCTGACGAGACTCCGGCCTGCCCGAGCGCCGTCCCGGCGAGGGCACAGAGGATAACGGGGAGCATCAGGAAAAGCTTGAAATCGGCGGGGAGCCTTCTGTAGGTAGGTGACGACATACAATCTCCTCAAGCGTGTGTTGGATTGACCGACCGTACAGGGAGACAGACGTTGATGAGCTTGTGCCTTTGCGAGGGATTCAGTTGTCCTTCTGTCAGAGCTACAGATGTAGCTTCCCCGGGCAGGGATGCCTGAGCGCCATAACTCAAGCCTTTGCGCCTTAGGTTTTCTCTTTGCGCCTTTGCGCGAAACAGCCGTTCACGCTGGAGGCGCAAAGTTAATACTTAAGGCGCAAAGGCTTGAGTTAAAGGTTAGGGTGAGTTTTAGCAATCACCAAAACTCTTTCTCATTTGCTGGGACTGACGTTATTATGTCCGCGTTCTCATCCTCCGAAGGGGGTTCTTCTCACATGGCAGATGAAATCACGACCCGCGCTCAGTTGGTTGACGCCCTGCGGCTGGCGTCGGAGCTTGAGCACGGCCTGATGGCTCAGTACCTCTTCGCGGCCTATTCGCTGAAGCGTTACGACTACGAGGGGCTTGCCCCGGAGCAGGTCGAGCGCGTGCGGCGGTGGGCTTCGTTGATTACGCTGGTCGCGCGTCAGGAGATGGAGCACCTGGGGCTGGCGCTCAACCTCCTCTCGGCCATAGGGGGTACGCCATCCTTCTCGCGCCCAAATATGCCGCAGCGGCTCGACTACTATGGCGCGGTGAAGATCAAGCTCGAACTCACGCGCTGCGACCTGGAGACGATCAAACGCTTCCAGCGTTTCGAGGCCCCGGACGAGTTGGTCGAGCCGGAGCCGCCCGACCCGTTGAAGCCTCCGAAGCCGATTGACCAGGATAAGGCGTGCGAATGGTGCGGGCGTGGCGGCGTCGGACGCGGTGAAGTCGCCGCGGCCCTGACCGCGGAGCCCAAACTTCTGACCGCCGCCCCGCACATAGACCTCCTGTACGGCATCCCATATCAATCCGTGCAAGACCTTTACCAGAAAATTACGCGCGGGTTCGAGCACCTCAGCAGCGAGTTAGGCGAGTGCAACCTGTTCGTGGGCAGGCCGGAGAATCAACTTTTCGGCGGCCCCAGCAGCCCGCAGCACGGGAGCATGAACGACCTCAACCAGTACGGGCTCGACATCATAGGCGTCACGGATTTGGCTTCCGCCAGGCAGGCAACGCGGATGATCGTCGAGCAGGGCGAGGGCGTGAAGGTTCCGCCGAGCTACCTGCCCAACACGCACTTCTGCATCTTCACGCGCATCCGCGGGGAGATGGAGGAGTACGGGCTCGGCGAAACGGCCGCGCGCCCGGTTGTGCCAAATCCGATGACGGTCCTGGAGCCGGACGTGGCCCCGGTCGAGGAAGTCTCGCGCATCACAAACGAGCACACGCGCGTGGTCGCGCAGCTCTTCAACGAGTCTTACGAGGTCATGCTGCTCCTGCTGCTCTACCTCTATAGCGACCAGGTGAAGACGAAAGCGCAGACGGACGCGCTGATGGACGCCGCGTTCTTCCCCTTCATGACGATGTTCATCCGCCCGCTCGCCGAAATCCTGACCGAGATTCCGGCCTTCAAGGACGGGCCGGGCACCGCCGGCCCCGGCTTCGAGCTTTCGGGCGACGTGATTCTCTTCCCGAATCTGGCACAGACGTGGACGCTCTTTCAGGAGCGAATAGACTCTTTAGTCGCGGGCTACCAGCGTGTCGTCTCGATGGGCGACCCGTGGCTGGACCTTCCGGGTCAGCGCACGGAGCCCGACAAGCCTTCGCAAATCTGGCAGCGGCTGGACTACCTGCGGCAGAGCATGGAGCGGCTGGCGGACGACTGGCAGGCGAACTGGCTGAACATCGGACGGACGACGGAGGTGTAAGTAAGATGCTGCGACTTGAGTTCGAAGGCTTTTTCCAGATGCGCATGGCGACCGACCCGGACCCCACGGACGAGAAGCGCGGCGTCAGCGGCTACACGTTCGCGCTCGCGGGCGAGCCTGACTTCGACGCTAAAGTGCACTTCCAGCCGGACGAGGACGGCGTCTACGAGCGCGAGTTCGGGCCGACGAGCGAGGGGCCGAAGGTCGGCGTGACGGTCAGACGCGCGACGCGCGACGGCCAGCCCGCGGCGGATTTGGTCGGCGCGCGCGTCGCCTTGCTGGACGCGCAGATCATAGAGCACAACGGCCTGCTCGTCCGCAACGACTTCTTCCTCATAGACCCCCTGCGCGTGCGCGTCTCGCAGGGCGAGACGATACTCGTGGAGCGCGACGACTGGCTCAACCCGGCCGACCCGCAGATGCCGCAGTGGGAGGCGACCTCCGAGATGATCCTGCGGCGACAGCCCAAGCGGTTCGTCACAAATTCGGCCGAGGTGGCAGCGGCCACGGGGCTGCCCGACGCGGCGAACAAGACGCTCATCGAGAACCGCATCAAGCGGCGCGAGAGTCTGAAGGCGCTGTTGGCGGAGACGAAGGACGACCCCGTCAAGCAGGCCGCGCTTGAGACCCGCATCGAGCAACTCGCCATCGTGACGAAGTGGTGGGACCTCTCCGAAGGCTCCTGGGGCGAGCGCCCGATTGACCGCCGCGCCTACACGCTCGCGCTCCAACTCGAAGGCTGGGACATAGCCGTCAACGGGAAGGTGCACAAAGACAATCTGGGCTGCGACCACACGCGCCCCTGGCCGCTGCGCTTCTGGATGGGCGGCTGGGACGGCGACGCGCTCTGCTCCTACGTCCGCGGCTCATGGGAAATCCCGCTCGCCTAGTGCTGTCTTCGGCCAGGTAGTTTCCGTAGGGGCAGGGCTCGTGCCTGCCCCTACAGTTTTATCCGAAGGCCGTTCGTCAGGACAGCGGCGCACCGTTGTTCAGCCAGTCGAGGAGCGTCTGCCTCTTGTCGCCCGACATGTCGCGCGTGACTGGCATATAGCCGGGGTCGGTGAGGGGTAGGCTCAGGACTCTCTTGAAGGCTTGGATGTTCTGCCGGTAGACCTCTGGGTCGCTGAGCATGAAGATGGAGTCCATGAACGGGTAGAGCGTGGCGTACTGCAACATGAAAGGCTGTATGTTGGCCCAGGTCGGCTCCTTCTTGAAGCTGTCGAAGACCAGGACGCTGATGAAGTTGTTCGAGTCGGCCGGGAAGTCGCGCAGGTTATCCTGGCTCCAACTGTAGCCCACGCCGTAGACCTGCCCGTCTATAACCTGTCGCGGGTTGCCAGGGTCGCTCGCCGTCAGCTCGAACGTGACGCGGCCGTCCGCGCCCGTCACCACGCTCTGCGGAAAGTCTAAAGCGGAAGCGGGGACGCCGACCGCCCAGTAAGCCGGCGCGGGCGGGATGGCCGGTTGCTGTCCCTGCATCGCGCTGTTGTTGAAATTGAGGACGATGAACTGGTCGGCCGCCGGCTCGCCGAACTGCTGTGCGACCAGTTCGACCGTGCAGGACTCGCCGGGGTTCATCCTGAAGAACGGCTGCGTCGAGTTGATGTACGCACCCGTCGGGCTTTCTTGTAACAAGACGCCGAGCGGTTGAGCGCCGGACGGGCCGGCTGTCTGTATGACTCCGAGCGGCGTGTCGGCGAGCGCGGAAAGCTGCTCTTCAGTCAAGGCATATTCCTGCACGCCGGCCGTCGCCAGATACGCTTTGAGTGAATAATCGTAGTCGCCGAGGGTGACGGGGCTGCCCTCGGCCGGGACGATGGCTACGGCCAACGTGCCCACGTCCACGGGCGGGCCAGTGGGCGATTGTGAAGGCGGAGTGGTGCTGTGGTCTGATTGCGTGGGGACGCTGTTGCCGAGGTCAATGTAGAGCCGCTGGCGAGACTTGTCCACCTTTGCGTAGCCGTAATTGAGCGGGCTCTGGCCGAAGGGGCGGAGCTGGCGGCCCATGATGAAGTTCGGCGGCTCGTCCGCGCCGGCCGGGCCAATCGTCCCCACGATTCTCCCGCGGTTGAAGTCCTTCATGTAGTACAAATCCTGATAGGCGTCCACGACGAACTTGATGGAGAGCTGGCCGGGGCTGGCTTTCTGAAGCTCGCGGAGGAAGGGCGATGAGATGTCGTCGCCCCAGGTCACGTCGTCCAGGACGGACTGGAAGTAGGCGCTGAACATCCAGTCCTGTTGACCGTCCGGCACTCTGGCCCAAATGTCGTCGAAGGACGTGACTCTGAAGTTCCCGACGAAGTATTCCGTCGCGGAGACGGCGACGTTAATCCGCAGGCCCCAGATTTGGGAGACCATCTGCTGCTCCGTGTCCAGGTCAACCAGCTTCGCGTTGTAGGGCGAGTCGTTCCTGCTCTGCACGCCCGCGCCGACGACCGATTCCGGGTTCGACGCGTTCCAGACCGTCCCGTCCGAGGTCTCGGCCGTCTGCACGGTGCAGTCCTCGAACTCCCAGTCGTGATCGCCGTTCGGGTTCCACGCCAGCACGAGCCCGGTCGTCTGTGGCGTCGCGGGGTCATAGTTGGTCGGAGTGTTGTTGACGGTTGACGGCTTGGCGATGAACTTGCCCGCGAAGTGCAGGCGCGGAACGTCCAGGTAACTCATGATTTATTCTCCTTCATATCAAACCGCGTTTCCCTCCTGTCCAGGAGGGGCGCGAGCAGGCGGCCAGCCAGCCAGAAGAGGCAGGCCACCAGGATGACCAGACCGAACATGAGGGCCGCGCTCTGGAAGTCAGCGACCGCCGCCCCGGCCAGCGCGTAGAGCAGCGCGGGCGCGAGCGAGCCGGCCAGCGCCGCCAATGTCACGCGGCCCCACCCGAGCGGCGAAGCGCCCGCCATGATCGCCACCGTCTCGGCCAGAATTGGCACAGGACGCGTCACGATGATCGCCAGCGCGCCCCAACGTCTGAGAAGTTCGTCGGCGCGCTCGCGCTCACCTTGCGTGACGACGTGTTCGAGCCAGGAGCCCCCGCGCCTGCCGAGCCAGAAGCCGAACAGGCACGCGCCCAGGCTCCCGATTAAAGAGAGCAGCGTTCCCGCAATGATGCCGAAGAGCGCGCCGTGTGCCACCATCACCAGGCTCGAAGGCACCGGCAGCAGCACGTCCGCGACGAGCAGGCCGACCCCGATTGAGGCGGCCAAAACTCCGCCGCGCCTCATCCACGGCGTCGGGTCCGACAGCAACGGCACGCCTAAAGCCTCGACCGCCAGGAAGAGAACCAGGAAAAAGGCTGCGACCCCGCAGGCGATTAAAAGATAACGCTTCATCTTATTTCCGCAGCAAATCGAACAACTCGACCGTGAGGCCGAAGACGACAGAACGGCCCGGCGCGGGCGCGTTCTGAAAGTGCTCGAAGTAGAAATGGTCCGTCAGGTTCTCCGCGCCGACGGAGAACGAGGCCCGATAATTCTCCTTCGCGTAGGTGTAGCCGGCGCGGACAGTGTGCCTACTGAACGCGTTCAGGCTCGCCAGCGAGCCGTACTGCGTCTGGATGGCCGTCGTCAGGTCGAGCGGGTCAACGCGCCGGACGCGCGCCTGATAGCGCACTTCATATTCCCCGAACCATCGTCGGCCGCGGCTGTCGTAGCGCAGGCCCGCGATTGCGCGCAGCGGCGTGATGCCCGACAGCGGCGCGTCCCGCGTCGTGCCGCGTAAAGGGATAGGCGTGTCCGTCCGGTTGTAGAACTCCGTGATTAAGTCGAGCGTGTCCTCGTCGGGAGTCAGGTTGGAGCCCTTCAGCCAGCCGAGCGTCAGGAGCGGCGTGACGACGCCTCGCCGGCCGAGCTGAAAGCTGGCCTCGGCTGTGGCCTCGACGCCACGTATCCGTGCGCGGGCCGTGTTGGTGCGCTGCACGTAGAGTACGCCGTGGAAGGGGAAGAAGGGCGCGATTGCGTGCAGCCCGCGGGCCGGGTCGGCTGGCACAAAAATCGGGTCCGCGAAAACCGAGCGGATGAAGTCCGTCAGATGATTGTCGAAGTAGCCGAGCGAGGCGTTCCAGCGGGCGCGCTGAATCTTGACGCCCGCCTCGTAGCTCTGACCGCGCTCGGGCTTGAGACCCGCGTTAGGCACCACGAGCACACTGAAAGTCGGGTCGCCGAAATCGCGCAGCAGGTAACGCTCCGTGATACCGGGCTCGCGGTAGCTATTGCCCCAGCGCACGTAGGGGTTGACGCCGCCGGGCAGGCGGAAGACTGCGCCGGCGTTGCCCGTGACGACCGTCCGACTCGTCTCGATTCCCCCTGTGCCGTTGATGAGGGCGACGACGCCCGCCGCGCCTTCCGTGTTGATCGGCCCCGGATTGCCGACGAGTCCGGGGAACGAGGCTTCGAGGACGGCCGCCTCCACGCCGAGCGGGAATCCGCGCGTCACGCGCGCCTCCGTCTTCCAGTTGTCCACGCGCAGCCCGCCCGTCAGCCTGAGCCAGCGCGCCGCCTCGTACTCGAACAGGTTGAACCAGCCCCAGTTGCGATAGACCGAATCTGGATTGCTGGCCCTGCCCGCAATCGCGTCGCGCGGATCACGCGTTCCTGGCACAAATTCGACGCGCGAGAATTGGTCGGCCGAGGAGTCGCGCAGGTATCCAACGCCGGTCGTCAAGAGCGCGCCGTCGAGCGGGGCGAAACTGGCCTGCACGTCTAACCCGAAACTGGCGACCACGTTTTTGTTGTCCGTAAAACTCGCGTCCGTGAAAGTCGAGGGATTGCCGGTGAGCACGGACAGGGGGTTCTGCGGGTCGCTCGGGTTCGGTTCGAGTCGCCAGCTGCTCCCTTCGTTAATCGGCGAGGTGACGGTGTCGTCCGGGAAAGCATATTTCTGCCAATAGAAGCCGGCAGCCACGCGCGGCAGCCACTTCTCGAATTCCCTCCCCTCGTACCTCAGGCCGTACTTGTCCAGCCGCCTGAAGCCGTTGAACTGTGTCCGCTGGTCGTAGGGCGGCGCGATGAAGGCGAAGCCCAGGTCTTTGTGATGGCTGTTCAACTGGCGGTAGCGAAGGCTGTGATTTGTGCCAGGATAGAGCCACAGGTCTAACTGGCCGTTGAAGCCGTGGGCCTGTCCGTTGGGAATCTCCGCGCGGGCCGGCAGACTCCAGACCGCGAAGGTGCGCGCCACGGCGTTGCCGCTGGCGTTCCCCAACTGCGCCGCGAATTGGCCCAGCCGGACGACCTCCGCGAGCGTCACGGTGTCGTCCCCCGCGTGGTAATTACCCACGCGGAAGAGCGAGCCCGACAGTCGCAGCGCCGCGCGCGGGCCGCCCCAGTTGACCGTCAACGCGCCGCGGCGATAGCGGTCGTTCGCGTGCAGGTCGCCGTCGAATTTGAGGGCCAGGCGCTGCGCGCCGTCGCCGCGCGCGGGGCTGCCTGTCACAAGGTTGATGATTCCGCCGAGCGCGTCCGACCCGTAAAGACTAGACCCCGCGCCGCTCAAGACCTCGACCGCTTCCAACTGCGTCACGTCAACGACGCTCGGCGAGACGCCCGTCGTCGGGTCGGAGCGCACGTTATTGAGCCGCTCGCCGTCAAGGATGATGAGGAGCCTGTTCGAAGCCAGGCCGCGCAGGCGCGGGCGTTCGAGCGCGGGGCTTGAGATTATCGGCGTGAGGTTAGGCGTGCGCTCGACGGCCCGCAGGGTTGACGATGGCCGCCGCTCTTCCAGACTCAAACGGTCAGTGACTGTGACCGGCTGCGGCAGTTCCGACACGACACGCGCGCCGCCCCTGCCGGCCGTCACAGTGACGCGGCTCTCTATGACGCCGGGCACGAGCAGGAAGTCTTCCGTGGCGGCCGTCGGCGCGCGCAACGTGACGCCGCGCCTGATGGTCGCGAACCCGCGCGCGCTGACGGAGAGCTGGTAAGTACCCGCTTGCAGCCCCGTCAATTCGTAGCGGCCGCCGGAGTCGGTCTTCGTCGTCCGCGTGCGCCCGCTCGCGGCGTTCAGCGCGGACACCTCCGCGCCCTCCACGACCGCGGCGTGCTGGTCCGTGACGGTCCCGCTCAGGGCCGCGCCGTGCTGCGCCGCGCAGTTCAGCGCCGTGAGCAACAGCCAAACAAAGGCAAGCGTCGGGGGGATGAGAAGCCTTTGCATACCCTGTTAATCCGATGATGGACGACGGATGAAGATTGAGGAGCTTGACAGTAGATTGCGCCAGGCCGCGCATCTCTTCTGTCCGAACGTTTGCGCGAAATGAAGACTCCAGTTGATTCGGGCCAGACTATATGCCCGTCGCGCGCGCCCTGTCAAATATTTGGGCCAAAAGCGGCCGCCCACGCCTCCAAGAAATCTTGCCCCCGCGCGTGTCTTCATCCACTCTCAGTCGGCCTTCAGCTCTGCCCGCGCGGCGGCCAGGTCAGCGTCCACCATCATCCGCACCAGCTCGCGGAACGAGGTCCGCGGACGCCAGCCGAGCACGCGTCGAGCCTTCGCCGCGTCGCCGACCACCGAATTGACTTCCGCCGGGCGCAGGTACTTCGCGTCCGTCTCGACGTAATTGTGCCAATCCAGTCCCAGGTAGCCGAACGCCTCGTCCAGCAATTCGCGGACGCTGTGCGCCTCGCCCGTGGCGACGACGTAATCGTCCGGGCGCGGCTGCTGCAACATGAGCCACGCCGCCTCCATGTAGTCCTTCGCGTAGCCCCAGTCGCGGCGCGCGTCCAGGTTGCCGAGCGTCAGCCGGCGCTCCAACCCCAGCTTGATGCGGGCGGCCCCGAGCGTCACCTTGCGCGTCACGAAACTCTCCCCCCGCCGCGGACTCTCGTGGTTATAGAGGATGCCGTTGACCGTGTACATCCCGTAAGCCTCGCGGTAGTTGACGGTCATCCAGTAGCCGAAGAGCTTCGAGACGGCGTAGGGCGAGCGCGGGTGGAAGGGCGTCTCCTCGTTCTGCGGCGAGACACGCGCGTCGCCGAACAATTCCGACGAAGACGCCTGGTAATACTTCGCGTCCGGCTTGACCTCGCGGATGGCTTCGAGCAGGCGCAAGGTGCCGAGCGCATCAATGTCGGCCGTGTGCTCGGGCATCTCGAAGCTGACGCGGACGTGGCTCTGGCCCGCCAGGTTGTAGACCTCGTCGGGCTCGACTTCGCGCACCGTGCGGTTGAGCGAAATCCCGTCGTTCATGTCGCCGTAAAGCAGGTGAATCGGGCGGCCTGGCTCCCGCGTCAGGTGGTCAATGCGCGACCTCTTGATGGAGCTGGCGCGGCGCACGAGGCCGTAGACCTCGTAACCTTTTTCCAACAAGAGCTCGGCCAGGTAAGAGCCGTCCTGTCCCGTGATGCCTGTGATGAGAGCGCGCATGAGTACCTTGAATCTTTCTCGCCGTCTGAATTCAGGGTTTGGATTGAATAATGCTATCATGCGTTTCGTCAAGGCCGTGGGTTGCTGGTATGAATTTGCCTGCCCAAAACTATCAGGAGTTCTGAATCACACGGATGAAACGCTACTTACCCTTTATCATCATCGGCGGCGTGCTCGCCATCGCCGTCGGAGTCGGGCTGACGCTCTACAACTCCGCGAAGAAGCCTGTCTCGGCTTCCGAGACGCTGGCCGACGCGACCCCGACACCCAACATCCAGCCGGCCGGCGGCCCGAGGGCGACTCCATCCCAGCCGGCCGGGCCTTCCGCCGATGGCGCGCACGTCCGCGGCCCGGCGAACGCCAAGATCACGATGGAAGAGTACGGCGACTATCAATGCCCGTCGTGCGGCGTCCTCTTTTACGAGCTGAAGAAGCTGGAGAAGGAGTATGGCGAGCAGATGCGTTTCGTCTTCCGCCACTTCCCGCTCCAGGGCCACAAGCACGCGCTCGTGGCCGCGCACGCGGCGGAGGCCGCGAGCCTGCAAGGCCGCTTCTGGGAGATGCACGACCTGATTTACACGAACCAGGCGGGCTGGTCAGCGGCCGACGACGCGCGCCAGTTCTTCCAACAGTACGCGCGCAATCTCGGCCTGGACGTTGACCGCTTCAACCGCGACCTGGACAGCCCGGCGGTTGCCGCACGCGTCGAGGCGGATCTCCAGCGCGGCCTCGCGGCCAAAGTCGAGGGCACGCCCACGATCTTCCTCAACGGCCGCCAGCTCCGGCCCGAAGCTTACACGCCCGAGGGCCTGCGCATGGCGCTGGACTTCATGCTCGGCAAGAGGAGTAAATGAGCCAGCGCAAGAAGCCTAAAGCTCCCGCGGCGAAGACGGCGGCGAAGTTGGAGACGGTCGAGGCCACCGCGGATAAAGCGAAAGCTGGCACAATTCTTTTCGCCGCCGCGGCGCTGCTCGCCCTGATCGGCCTCGCGGACTCGATTTACCTGACGATTGAGCACCTGGCGGGACGGAGCGTGCCCTGCACCATCACGGGCGGCTGCGAGCAGGTGCTGACGAGCCCCTACGCGACCGTCGCGGGCCTGCCGCTTTCGGGGCTCGGCGCGCTCGCCTACTTCACGGCCTTCAGTCTGGCGACGCTCGCGGCCTTCGGCTACCGCAAGGCCGCCGACCTGCTCATCATCCTGGTCGTCCTGATGCTCGCCGTCTCCGTCTACCTCTTCATCCTACAGGCGTTCGTCATCAAAGCCTTCTGCCAGTTCTGCCTGCTCTCGGCCGCCATCACGCTCCTGCTCGCGCTGCTCGTCTCGGCCGAGCGGTTCTACTTCAGGCGCAGGCAATAAATTTTTCACCACTCGAAAAAAGTGCTTGAGCCTGACGTAACGTCAGGCTTTAGGATGTCTTTGCAAGAAGGAGGACGGGCCAGATGGCAACCGCCGCTTTGTTCCAGGCGCAGGAGTTCGCGGAGCGTTCCGGCGTCACCGTCAGGACGCTGCACCACTACGACCGGCTGGGGCTCCTGAAGCCGAGCCGCCACACGGAGTCGGGCTACAGGCTCTACGGCGAGCGCGACTTCGCGCGCCTACAGCAGATCGTCATGCTCAAGTTCATCGGCCTCTCGCTCAGGGAGATTAAAGAACTCCTGGCGGGCAGCGAGCTGGATTTGGCGGCGACGCTGCGCCTGCAACGCCGGATCGTAGAAGAGCGGCGGCGTCATCTCGAAACTGTCATCGAGGCCATAGAGCGGGCCGAGCGCGAGGCGGCGCGGGGCGAGGGGCTCGACTGGGAAACATTCAAACAGATAATCGAGGCAATCAACATGCAGAACAACACGGAGTGGATGAAGAAATACTACACGGAGGAGCAGCTCGCGGAGTTGGCCGAGCGCGGCACGCCCGAAGTTATGGAGCGCGGCCAGCGCGACTGGGCCGCGCTCATCAAGGACGTTGAGGCGGCCGTCGCCGAGGGCGTTGACCCACAGAGCGAGCGCGGGCAGGAGTTGGCGTCACGCTGGTCGAACCTCGTAGAGGCTTTCACGGGCGGCAACCCCGGAATCATGGAGAGTTTGAAAAAGCTCTACGCAGACGAAGGCAACTGGCCCGACACTTTCCGCAAGCCCTACGGCCAGGAGGTCAGCGACTTCATCAGCCGCGCCAACGCCGGGCGCAAGACGGAGTGATTAGGCTTCACTTAACTTTGCGCCCGTGGCTGATTCAAACAGGGATGGACAGGATGAACAGGATAAAGGAAAGAAATGAGCCGGCTTTTATCCTGCTTATCCTGTCCATCCTGTTAATTCCCCCTAAAGTTTCAGGTACACCCACTTGTTGAAAAACCGGGAAAGGTTTTTGCCGCTGGCGCGTTCCATCGCGGCTTGAAAGTCTGCGGTCGTGACGGACTTGCCGAAGTAGGCGCGCGTGTAGCGGCGCACGCCGGCCCAGAAGGCGCGCTCGCCCAGTTGCTCGCGCAAGAGGTGAATGACGTAAGCCCCCTTGTCGTAGACGAGCGTGCGGTCCTCGGCTGTAGGGTTCAACCAGTCCGGGAAGACCAGAGACTTATCCTTGCCTGCGTCCCTGACGCGCTCGTAATCCTTTCGGCTGGCCTCGATCTCGCGCAGGTACTCTTCCCTCCCGAAGCGGCGCTCTTTGTACGCGGCGGTCATGAACGACGCCATCCCTTCGTTCAGCCAGAAGTGACTCCAAGTAACGCAGGTCACCATGTTGCCCCACCACTGATGTGCCAGCTCGTGCGCGCCGAGCCCTACGTCCTTCTCGTCCTTCAGGACCGCGCGCCCGTAGCCCTCGCCCATCACGGTGAACCCGCTCATCTCCTGCCCGTAGCCCCTCTCGGCCAAAACCTGCGTGTAAGTCCTGTCGGCGTAGGGCACGCCCGCGCGCTCCTCGAAGAAGCGGACCATGTCGGACGTGTCCCGAAAGATGCGGCGTAGCTCGTCGTCAGAAAACGGCGTGGCGAGGTAACGAAAGCTCAGGCGGCCGTGCGTCTCTGTGAGTTCGCGGAAGGGGCCGGCGGCGAAGCCGTAGGTGTAACTGGGAACGGGCTTCTCCTCCATCCATTCGTGCGCCGTCTTATCCTCGCCCCAGGCGCGGCTGGAGACGAGACGGCCGTTGGCGACCGCCTTGAGTTTCGACGGCAGGATGAGCACGAGGCGGAGCGTCGCCCTGTCTTCGGGCGCGTCAACGCAGACCATCCACTGGCTCGTGGAGAAGGCCGTGTAAACCTGCTCCCGTTCGGGAAAGAACCTGATTCCGCGGCGCGGAGTCCCGCGGTACTCGACTGTGATTCGCCGCCACTCCCCAGCCTTCGCGGGCCGAGACAGATTAATCGTCAGGCGGCCGCCGCTGCGCGTGAATTGGAGGTCCTCTCCGATGTCGCGGACGGCCTTGATGGTCAGCTCGCCGCAATCTAACTCGACCGCCGTTAATTTTTCCGTGCGGGAGACGAGCGTGATACGGACTTCGCCCGCGACCGTCTTCTGTGTGATGTCCGGCTCGACTCGCGCCTCGTAATGCAAGACGTCAAAGGGACGCTGCGCCGTCGCCTCGGCCTGCGAGATAAACGGACCGGCGCACCACAGCAGAAGTAAGAACCAGAACCGCCTCATCCGTCCGCGCCCCCCTAGCGTATGAGATAGAACTCCGTCTGCCGCGGGCGGAACCACTGCATCCCCTGCGGAGTCAGGTACGCGTCGTCTTCCATCATGATGGTGACTTTCTGCCCGCCCCACTCTGGGACGACCGTGCTCGTGTTCAGCTCGATTGAGGTGTAAGAGCCCTCGCGGAAGGCGGGCTCGGCGGGCGCGCCCGCGGCCGGGCGGCGGAAGTCTATGCTCGCGCCGAGGGCGTGCCCCTGGTTGCCGACGGAGTGCGAGTAGATCATGGCCTCTATGCCCGCTTGCTTCATCTCGGCCATCGTCGCGTCGTAGACCTCGTGGCCGAACGCGCCCGGCTTGATGAACTTAAAGAGAGCGTCCTGAAGCCTGTTCGTGTTTGTCAGCGCGCGCTTGAGGCCCGCGGGCGCGTCCGCTTCGCCGGGCCGCAGGACGTAGGCCATCTTCTGCCAGTCAGTGCTGAGACCCATGTAGTTGACGCCGCAGTCTATGTGGAGCACGTCGCCGCGCTCGATGACGGTCGCCTCGGGCGCAACGTCCAGGAACTGGTGGAGCATGGCGGTCTCACGGCTTTGGCGCTGGACGCGCAGGTCGGGCTGGAACCAAACGTCCAGGCCCAGTTGGTTGACCTGTTGCAGGAACCAGAAGCGCACGTCGCCGACGGTCGTCTTGCCGGGCGTGATGACCTCGTTCGACAGCGCGCGCCGGGTCAGGATGTCCGTCACCAGGACGGCCGCGCGGTAGTGCTCAAGCTCGTCTGGCAGCCGCGTGTCCATGAACTCGACGATCAGCGGGGCCGCGGGGACGATTCGTTTGGAAAGCTCCGGGCCTAAAGTTTCCTCCAGATATTTGTAGGCGTCGTGCGTGAGGCCGCCGGTCGCGCCGCGTGTCCCGCCCGTGTTGAGCGCGATGGTCTCGGGCTTGCGCTCCTCGATGAGCTTGCGCAGGGCGCTCGTATATGCCGGCCCGCCGGGCGGGTTGACGACCTCGAAGAAGTTTTTCAGGTGCTCCTCGCTGTAGCGCACGAACGCGATGCGTTCGAGCTTGTCCGTGCCGCGGTCTGTGAAGATGAAGAAGTCGCGGCGGCCCTGGTACGGGATGGGCGGCGCGACGTAGGCCGTGACCGGGTCCGGGTGAAACTCCTCGTTGACGACGATCCACATCTTGATTTTGTGGCGGCGCATCATCGGGAGCAGCATCGTGTCCAGCCGCGTCTTGAGCCAACGCTCGCGCACCTCCTGCTGCTCCCGCACGCCCAGGAGCCGCGGCAGCGCCTCGGCTTTTTTACTTTCCTGTGCCAAAACAGACGGCGACGACGCCGCCGCCAGCGCCAGCACGCACGGGCCGACTAACCGAAACCATTTCATCACTCAACTCCTTTTGCGCCTCCAGCGGCTCCAGCGTGAGATAAAATTTTCACGCTGGAGCCGCTGGAGGCGCTAAGAAAGAATTGCCGCCTGTTTTATTGAATCGAAACGGTGAGCGTGTAATTCGTGGTGCCTTCACCCCCGTTGTAAATTCGGATGACGTAGTCGCGTGTGCCGTGTGTTTCGACGCTGTAAGAGGTCTGGTCGTTCTCGACGAACCAGACACGGCCGTTGCCGGAGGAGAGCGTCGCCGAAATGGTCTGCCCCGCCCCGGCGCGCAGCACGAAACTGCGATAATTCGCCCCCGCCACGCCGCGGTTCACGCCAATCTGCCCGCTCACTGTCGCCGAAGTCGAGCCGCGCCGGAAGCGTATGCGCCGCTGCGCCGCCGCGTCCGTGCCCGACAGAAATAATGTCAGCGCCAATGCTAAAATTGACGTATAGCTCCTTCTCATACTCTCCCTTATTCTCCTTTGGTGTGGCTACTAAGTTGACGATGAAAGGCGAGCGAATCGAGCCGGGGCTTCGATGATTCTTGGGTCGCGCCCACGTTCGCCCGCAACGCCCCAGCCCGCCGCCGGACGGGGTTGGTGACACGAAGTTTGTGAATCATTTATCCGACGATTCGTCGGCAGAGGGGGCGGGCCGAGCATCCGAAGCGCCTTTGCCGACAAGGTACGCCAGCATTTGCCCGACCATCTTGACCTTCTCGCGCTCATCCTTCGTGTCGCCCACTATCTTGAAAGAGAGCAGTACGTTTTGAACCGTCAATAAGCTGTCGTGGTATCCCTTCATCTGGCGGACTGTCCTGTTGTAAAGGTAGAAGAAAACCCCCGCGATGAATTCCGTCATGATTCCTGCCCCGGACGCGATGTAGGAGATGGCCTGAGCGTTTTTGTTGTCGATGAAGCCGAATATCAGGCCGGCTATTATCATCGCAAAGCCGGCGCTTCCGACGGCAATCGAGACGAGAAAACTTTTATCCGTATGGGCCTTAACCAAGGCGTAGTATTCGGCCAGATTATCTACGTTAATTCTGACTAGGCTGTCAAAATACGTGGCCCCGCCCTGCTTGTCCGCGGACAGCGGCGCGTCTGATTTGAACTGGTTCAGGATTCTCTGTCTCGCTTTCAGAACCTCCAGTTCCGTCCTCATCGAGCCGATCCGATTCTGTATTAATATCACCAAATATAAGCCGCCGACGATGCCGTAAGCCACGAAGGCCACTGCAAGGAAAATACCGTAACGCTCCCAAATTTCATTCCCAGGCAATAATCGGTTTCCGAATGCCGCCACCCCGATCCCGAAGACAGTACCGATCATGCCGAGCAAAATCGGGCGCGTTCGCGCGCGCCCTACGGCGTTGGAGATGCGGGCTTGCAGCTCAGCGATTTGTATCTCAATGCTCGCCGCCTCATCATTATTAAGTTGTTTGAAATCTTTCTCGGCGTCAATCTGGCTTACAGTGTGCGCTTCTTTTCGGTCCATAGCCACCCCGATCCGGTTTTCACCTAAATATTGAAGACGCGGTCGCCCGCCCCCTCTACGGCTTTACGGAAAGCACGGCTCGGACTTTAGCATAAAGCCGCTGAGCCATGTTAGGTGAACCGCGGCGCGGGCGGCAGCCCCCTAGCAGACCGCTTGCCTTACGCGCCCCCGTCCGTGTAGGCTTCGTTTTTCAAAGCGCGCGCATGAGCTTTCAGCCACCCCGGACATTTCCAGACCACCCTCAAGAACGTAGGACACCTATGGCTACACCGACGCCGATGCTGCGGCAGTACCACGAGCTGAAGCAACAGCACCCCGGCACGCTGCTCTTCTTCCGTCTGGGCGACTTCTACGAGCTCTTCTACGACGACGCGGTCACGGGCGCGCGCGAGATGGAGATCACGCTGACGGCGCGACACAAGGAGCGCGGCGACCCCATCCCCATGTGCGGCGTGCCGCACCACGCCGCCGCCAACTACATCGCGCGGCTCGTCCGCAAGGGCTACCGCGTCGCCATCTGCGAGCAGACCGAAGACCCCTCTCAAGCCAAGAAACTTGTCCGCCGCGAAGTCGTCCGCGTCGTCACGCCCGGCACGGCCATAGACCCGCAACTCGTGGAGGCGCGCGAGACAGTTTACCTCGCGGCCGTCTGCGGCACGGGCGAGCGCATGGCCGCCGCGTTCCTGGACTTGTCAACGGGCGAGTTCCGCGCCACGGAGGCGAGCGGGCGCGACTCGTGGGCGCGCGTCCGCGCCGACCTTGAGTCCTACGCCCCGCGCGAGATTCTCTTCCCGGCCTCGCTCGCGCCGCTGATGAAGAGCGCGCGCGACGAGTTCGCGCACACGGCCCCGCTGCCCTTGCGCGAAGAGGCAGACGAAAGCACCGCCGAGCTTTCCCGAAACGGTGTGGCCGCCTTTGCCGGCGCGACGCTCACGCCGCTCGACGACTGGCTCTGGCAGGGTGAGAATTGTGCCACGCAGCTCTGCGAACAGTTCGGCGCGCGCTCGCTCGAAGGCTACGGGCTCGACGGGAAGTACGAGGCCGTTCGCGCCGCCGGGGCCTGCCTGCGCTACGCGCAGGAGACGCAGCGCGCCGCGGCCGCGCACGTCTCGGACATCACCTACTTCGAGCCGCACGACCACCTGATGCTCGATCAGGTCACCGTCCGCAACCTGGAATTGACCGACGCCAGCTCGCGCAGCCACGCCCTCATCGAAGTGATAGACGAGACGGTCAACGGGATGGGCGCGCGCACCCTGCGCTCCTGGCTCCTACGCCCCTCCGTGCGCCGCGGCGAGATAGAGGCACGTCTGGCCGCCGTCGAAGAGCTGCACGCGTCGCAGATTAAACGCGACCGCTTGCGCGCCCTGCTCAAAGAAGTCTCCGACCTCGAACGCCTCACAGGCCGCCTCAACATGAACTCCGCCGGGCCGCGCGACCTGCACGCCCTCAGACACTCGCTGGACCAGGTTCCCTTGATTCGCCAGACGTTATCGGACTCCGAGGCGTCGTTGCTGCAAGTCCTGGCCGAGAGCATGGACGAGTTGGCGGAGCTGCGAGAGTTGATTGCTCAGTCAATCTCGGACGAGCCGCCTGCGCGCCTCTCGGACGGCGGCGCGATTCGCGACGGCTACTCCGCGGAACTGGACGAGCTGCGCAGCATCAGCCGTGACGCCAAGCGGACCATCGCCTCGCTCGAAGCGCGCGAGCGCACGCGCTCCGGCATAGCCACTCTCCGAATCCGCTACAACGGCGTCTTCGGCTACTACATTGAAGTTTCGAAGGCCAACGCCCCGCGCGTGCCCGCAGACTACGAGCGGCGGCAGACGCTTGCCAACGCCGAGCGCTACACCACGCCCGAGCTGAAGGACTGGGAGACGAAAGTGCTCGGCGCGGACGACCGCATCGGTCGCCTCGAAACTGAGATATTCGCGGAAGTCTGTGTGCAGGCCGCCGCCGAGACGCGCCGCTTGCAGGCCACGGCCCGCGCGCTCGCGAGCCTCGACGCCCTGGCCGCCCTCGCAGAGACCGCGCGCCGCCGCCGCTACACGCGCCCCGTCATGCACGACGGCGACGAGATAGAGATCGTGCAGGGCCGCCACCCCGTCATAGAGGCCGTCAGCCCGCAGCCGTTCATCCCGAACGACCTCTACATGAACAACTCCACAGACCGCCTGCTCATCATCACCGGACCTAACATGGGCGGAAAATGCGTTTCGGGGGATTCGCTTGTTTACACAGACCGAGGGCTCCTAAGACTTGTCGAGCTAATGCCCGATGGAATTCAAGAAGGGCAATTCAAGGAGATTGACTTACAGGTACATACGAGGTGCGGCAGGAATGCGGCGACTCACTTTTTTAAAGGCGGCAAAAAGCAAACGGTCAAAATCAAAACACGCTTCGGCTACCAGATCGAGGGGACAAGAGAACACCGCGTTTGGGTTCGTCATCCCGATGGGAACGAAGGATGGAAATTTTTGGGAGAAATTTCGTCCGGCGATGTGGTTGCTATTGACCGGCAGATTGATCTCTGGGGGAAGCAAATTGATATTTGCACTAGGGATGCCGAAGAATTAAGGAAGGTCAAACGTTATCCGTTGCCAAAGGTGCTGGATGCTGACCTGGCTTATTTAATGGGGCTTCTGGTTGGCGACGGCACGATGACTGTGGCTCTGGGCTTTCTGCTGACGACGGCTGACTCTTTTATAGCGAGTGAATTTAGTCGAATTATCAGGAAGCATTTTGGCTATCAAGTCAAATATAAGCCTTCAAATCTGTCCTATGGTGTTCATAGTAAGCAAATTCGTGTTTTCCTCAAAGGCTTGGGTCTCTGTTACGAACGCTCCTATGAAAAGTATGTGCCGCAGTCAATCTTGAGTGCTCCCAAGGAATTTGTCATCGCCTTCCTGCAAGGACTCTTCGACACGGACGGCTGGGCAGCCAATAAACAGGTCAAGGTGTTTCTGGCGACAAGCTCACCACGTCTCGCCAGAGAAGTCCAACTGCTGCTCCTGAATTTGGGGATCGTCTCTTCTTTGAGCGTCAAGCAAACCACGCATAGGCCCAGCTATAAAGTCGCAATGTACGGTGCTGACGCAATCAAATTTCACGAACAAGTTGGATTCCGGCTCCCGCGCAAGCAGGCCAGAAAACATCTCGCTTCCGATATACGGATGCCGAATATTGGCATCCCTCATCTGGCTGGGATGCTCAAGCAGGTGCAGGCAGACATCGTGGCTACTCATGGCAAGCCCGTGGCTCTCAAGAACAACAAGAGCATCAATTCCATTTTCTACACCTACATTCCGAGCAACCGGAATATCTCCCACGGCAAGCTCGACGAATTGATAACCTATTGCCGGCAGAATAGAGTGCCCTGCCCCCAGTTGGAGACAATCCAAAAGGAGAACTATTTCTATGATCGGGTTGTAGCCATCGAATCTGGCGAAGCAGAAGTCTATGATCTTTCCGTTGCCCGTGACCATTCTTACGTGGCTAACGGATTTGTTAGCCACAACTCCACAGTGCTTCGCCAGACGGCCATCATCCAGATTCTGGCCCAGATGGGATCGTTCGTGCCGGCCGAGCGGGCGCGACTCCCGCTGCTCGACCGCGTGTGGACGCGCGTCGGGGCGTCGGACGATCTGGCGCGCGGCCGCTCGACCTTCATGGTCGAGATGACGGAGACGGCCGCCATCCTGCACAATGCGACGCCGCGCTCGCTCGTTCTGCTGGACGAAATCGGGCGCGGCACGGCCACCTTCGACGGCCTCTCTATCGCCTGGGCCGTCGCCGAGCACCTGCACGACTCGCCCGGGCACGCCGCCAAGACGCTCTTCGCCACGCATTACCACGAGCTGACGGAGTTGGCCGAGCGTCTGCCCGGCGCGCAGAACTACCAGATCACCGCGACCGAGCGCGAGGGCGAGGTCGTCTTCCTGCACCGCCTGGAGCGCGGCCGCGCGTCGAAATCTTACGGCATCGAAGTGGCCCGCCTCGCCGGACTGCCCCCGGCGGTCGTCGCGCGCGCGCGCGAGGTGTTGACCAGATTGGAGCGTTACGAGCTGGACGTTTTCGCGGAGGAGGAGAAGAAGACGGAGAGTCCCGCGCCGAGCGAGTGGGACGAGTGGGCGCTCGACGAGGCTGGGCTCAAGAGCGCGGCGCGGCGCGCGCGCCAGAAGCGCATCAGCGCGCAGGCCACGCTCTTCGACGCGGCCAACCAGGGCATCCTTGACGAGGTGCGTGGCGTTGATGTAGAAACCCTTAAGCCCGAAGAAGCGCTCGGCATTCTACAGGACATTCGCAAACGGATTGTTTGAGCAGGTAAATGGTCAACAGACCTCTTGCGGTTTACCACCTTCATGCTTGATTCTCTAACTTCTCTCCCCATCGAACAACAGGTCGGACAATTCTTCTACATCGGGCTGCCGGGCACGGAACTCGACGATGAGACGCGCTCTCTGCTGGATGACGTGCAGCCCGGCGGCGTCATTGTCTTCGGCCGGAACGTCGCCGCGCCAGAACAACTACGGCGACTTCTGGACGGCGTGCGCGCGGCCCTGCCCGTCGAGCCCTTGTGCGGGATTGACCAGGAGGGCGGCCTCGTGGACCGCCTGCGCCGCATCTGCACGCCCATGCCCGCGGCGCGCACCATACGCCAGCACGGCGACCTCGCGGCCGCGCGCTCCCTCGGACGCATCACCGGCGAAGTGCTCGGCCTCCTCGGCTTCAACATGAACTTCGCGCCCGTCATGTCCATCATGACGGACGAGCGCGACCTGCTCTCGAATGGCCTCTACTCGCGCTCGTTCGGCCGCTCGCCCGGCGAAGTCCTGGGCTACACCACGGTCTACATGCGCGGGCTTCAAGGCACGGGGCTCATCGGCTGCCTCAAACATTTTCCAGGCATCGGCGCGGGCGAGGTGGACACGCACGACGAGATGGCCGTCGTTCACCTCTCGCAAGAGGACTTGATCGCGCAGGACTTGGCCCCGTACATAGAACTGTTCCAGCGCGAGGACGACCGCGTGCGCGCCGTCATGGTCAGCCACGGCGGCTTCCCCAAAGTGGACATCAGGCGCGGCATCGCGGGCGGGCGGCTTGAGCCCGCGTCGCTGAGCTACGGGATTACGACCAAGTTATTGCGACACGAGTTGGGCTACAAGCATCTCGTCGTGACGGACGACTTGGAGATGGGCGCGATTGCCAAGCACTGTGAGATAGAGGAGGCCGTGCTGCGGGCGTTTGAGGCTGGGCAGGATATGTTCCTCATCTGCTCGCACCCCGAGACCATCCGCCGCGGCTACAACGCGCTCTTGCAGGCGGCGCGCGACGGCGTCGTCACGCGCGAGCGGATTGAGCTCTCGCTCAGGCGCATCGCGGAGACGAAGGCGCTGGCACAAAAACCGCCCGCGTTCGACGCCGCGCGATTCAAGGCACTCTCGGACGAGGTGGCCGCCCTGAACGGGAAGCTCAACTACACTTACGGAGGGACTATCTGATGCGTGGTCGAAGGATTCTCACGGCGGCAATAGTCATGGCGCTGGCGGCGGCGCTTCTTCCACAGCCGGGCTGCCGCAACCGCGGCGGGACTTTCGTGATCGCGCTCTCGGATAAGATTTCGACATTAGACCCCATCGGCAAAGAGTCTGTGGACGCCGCGAGCGAGCGCATCCGCGCGCTGATCTTCAACTCGCTCGTCAAGAAGGACGAGAAGTTCGACTACGTCAAAGACCTTGCCTCCGACATCAAGCGCGCAGACGACGGCCTGAGCTACACCTTCACGCTGCACGACAACGTCACCTTCCACAACGGGCTGACCCTGACCTCTGCCGACGTGAAATACACGCTCGACACGATCCTCGCGTCATCCTCCGGCAAGGCTGCCAGCTTCTTCGAGGGCTCTGGCGAGAGCAAGCAGGGTTTAATCACGGCCGTCGAGGCCCCGGACCCGAAGACGGTCGTCGTCCGGCTGCGCAAACCCTGGCTCAATCTGCTGGCGAACCTAGTCCCCATCGGCATCATCCCGAAGGACAGCGCGCCGTCGCAAGCCGCGCACCCGCTCGGCTCCGGCCCCTTCAAGTTCGTCAGCTTCGACTCGGCGCAACAGATCATTAACTGCGAGGCCAACGAGAGCTACTGGGAGGGAGCGCCGCAGGTCAAGTCTTTGCGCGTCCGCGTCATCGAAGACGGCAACGCCCTTCAATCCGAACTGAGGAGCGGCGGCGTCACGCTCGCGCCGCTGCCGACGAACCTCACGCCCGACGCCTTCAAGGCGCTCGAACAGGACGCCAACCTTCAGGTGATTCCCTTCACGGGCGCGAACATCACTTACATCGGATTCAACGTGCAGAACGCGCCGCTCGACAACGTCAAGCTTCGGCAGGCCATCGCCTACGCCATTGACCGCGAGACGATCATCAAAGATTTGTTGCTCGGCCAGGCTAAGGTCGCGCACTCGATTCTGCCCGAAGGGTCGTGGGCTTACTCCGCGGGGCAGCAGTACAACTACGACCCTGCGCGCGCCAAGCAGCTCCTGGACGAGGCGGGCTTCCGCGACCCGGACGGCGACGGGCCGCAGATGCGTCTGCCCAAGGCCATCAACTTCAAAATCTCCTCGGCCTCGGTCGCCACGCGCCAGTACGTTGACGTGATCCGCAACTACCTGAACAAGGTCGGCATCCCGGTCGAGATCGAGACGATGGAGAACAACACGCTTCTGGCACAATTGCGCCAGGGCAGTTTCCAGATGACGACCTCGCGCTGGGTCGGCGGCAACCAGGACCCGATCTTCCTCAAAGACCTTTTCCACTCTGGCGAAATCCCGACCGAGAGCCGAGCCAGCCGCAACCGCAGCCGCTACAAGAACCCCGAGTTTGACAGAATCAGCGACGAAGCCGTCAACACGGCCGACCGCGGGAGGGCCGTCGAGCTCTACCGCCAGGCGCAGGAGATCATCAGCCGCGACCTGCCGATGATCCCGCTCTGGTATCCGGCCAACATGGTCGTCGCCAGTAAAAAAGTCGGCAACGTCCATGTGGACGGCAGCGGCGACTGGGGCTTCATCAAGAACCTGACTTACAGTCAGTAGTCTGCTCGCTTCTGTATGGTCATAGCTCTCGTCATCCTGCTCGGACTTTCGTCGCATGCCCATATCACTCCGCCCAGGCTCGGCGTCAGGAATGCTCACGCGATGGCGTATGACGGCAATCGCGGGCGCGTCATTCTCTTCGGCGGCGCGGACGCCGCGAAAGTGTGCGGTGACACCTGGGAATGGGACGGCCGCAAGTGGACTCGGGTTAGCCTTGACGGCCCGGGCCCGCGAACATTTCCCGCGATGGCCTATGATAGCTCGCGCAAGAGAGTAGTTTTATTCGGAGGCAATCGCGTGCTCTTCGGCGGAAGCCCGGACGAGAACAAATTTCTGAATGATACCTGGGAATGGGACGGTCGGAAGTGGGCGCAGGTGAGCGTCACGGGGCCTTCGCCTCGTGCGGAAGCGGCGATGGCGTTTGACAGCAGGCGCGGTCGCGTCGTGCTCTTCGGCGGGCACGACCGGGCCGGGGAAGCGGGCAGTCGTCTCGGAGATACGTGGGAGTGGGACGGCAAGCAGTGGGTAGAGATGAAGGTGGCAGGCCCGTCGCCGCGAAACAGCGCGGCCCTGGTCTACGACAGCGTGCGTGGGAAAATCGTTCTCTTCGGCGGCTCGACGCGGGAAGCTGTTTCAGGCGAGACGTGGGAGTGGGATGGCAAGCAGTGGTTGGAAAATCGCGCGGCCGTGACTGAAGGGCGATTCAACTGCGCTATGGCCTACGATGCCGCGCGCGGAAAAGTGATTCGCTTCGGCGGCCGTTTTTCGGGAAAGCCCGTCGGCGATACGTGGGAGTATGACGGCAAAGCGTGGAAACAGTTAAGCACGACCGGGCCTGCGGCGAGAAACCACACGGCCGTGGCTTACGACCCCAAGAGCAAGAAAATCATCTTGTTCGGCGGGCACGATATTGGCACAAACGATCCGGCGAACGTCTTCGGAGACACCTGGGCGTGGGACGGGGACGGCTGGTCGCGGGTCGCGGCGGGTGAAGTCCAAAAGCGAATCAACGACACACATTAAGTCAGTACCGCCTGCGGTAGCGGGCGGGTGCTCAAGGTTGAGATACCCGCCCGCTACCGCAGGCGGTACTGACTTTTGATACCAAGGGCCTTTAGAGTCTCTTCAAGCTCGCTCCTTGAGACAGCGCCTTCGCGTATCAGGCGCGGCTCGTCCCCATCGAGTGCCAGGACCGTCGAGGGCTTGTCCCCGCGCGAGGGTCCGCCGTCAACGATCAAATCCAGCTCCGACGGGAAGGCGCGGGCGACTTCAGCGGCGCTGCGCGCGGGCGGTTCGCCGGCCAGGTTCGCGCTCGTCGCCGTGAGCGCACCGCCAGCCGCGCGCACGAACGAGCGCACCTCCTCGTCGTCAGGCAACCGCAACCCAACGGTTCCGCTCCCCGCTGTCAACTCCTCAGGCACGTCTGGCTTCGCCTCCACGACCAGCGTCAGAGCGCCCGGCCAGTGACGGCGCGCGACAGCCGCGAACAACTCCGACCTCTGAGCGATGAATCGTTCCGCGACCACCTCGTCGCTGATGACGACAAGGATGGGCTTTCCGTCCCTCCCTTTCAGATCGTTCAAGCGACGGAGCGCGCCGCGGTTGAAGGGGTCCGCGCCGAGGCCGTAGAACGTGTCCGTGCGGAAGGCCAGGACGCCGCCGGCCGCAATCACCTGCGCCGCCCGCTCTCGCGTCTCCGCGCTGTCTTGAGCTACGCTCAACGGACCTTGACGCCGTAGGCGATGCCGTCGCCGAACGAGAGGATTTCGCCGACCAGTTGCGGGTGATTGACGAAGCGCTGGTTGAAGAGACGCAGCGCCTGCGTCGAAGCCTGCTGGTCCGGGGAGCGCACCTCGCCGGCCACCTGCCCGCCCCACAGCACGTTGTCCGCGATGACCACGCCCCCGATGCGCAGGAGCGGCAGCGCCTGCTCAAGGTAATCCGTGTATTCTTCCTTCAACGCGTCTAGGTAGACCAGATCGAAGCTCTCTTCGAGGCGCGGGATGACTTCGAGGGCGAAGCCGCGCTCTATGCGCACGCGCTCGCGCACGCCCGCGCGCGTCAGGTAGTCTTCGGCGCGGCGTATCATCTCGTCGTTCGGCTCGATGGTGACGACCAGGCCGCCGTCCTCCATCCCGCGCGCCAGGTGCACGACGGCGTAGCCGATTGCCATCCCGATTTCGAGGACGCGCCGGGCCTTCATCGCCCGCGCGGTGATTTCGAGAAAGAGCGCCACCTCGCGGTCTGCAATCGGCACGCGGTTCTGCGCCGCGTCCTCCTCCATCTCGGCGACGATTCCCTGGCTCGCCGGCAGCAGCCTGTCCAGATACTCCGCCTGCTCAAGCCGTATGATGGCGTCGGCGCGTGCTTTCATAGAGGTGTTTTCCTTGAATTAATGGATTGACGATCTGGCGGGAAGTTTACTTGTTACGAGCGCGGAAAGCTATCGCCCTCTTTATTGTTTTCCCTGCACTGCTTTGATGATGACCTCGACTTGGTCATTATCCGACACCAGCTTGTACAATCTTGCGTCTTCAATCCCGGCTATCCGCCCCAGCATCATCCGCGAAGCCTGCGCATGGCCGGAGCGCCAGCGCGCCATTTCCAGCAGCGAATCAAGCGCCTGCGCACGTAACGCGGCCAGCAATTTAGGCTCGCGCCATTGACTCAGCGCGAGCAGCAGTTCGCCAGCCTTATTGCGGTCGGCCCACTTGCCTGAGTTCAACATCTCGATAAACCCGGCGGCCGGAATCCGCGCCGCCACTTTCGGATTAGACCGTGCCAGCACGGCTAAGGCCCTGGTCGCGTTATTGCGCACACCGTCGTCCGGGTCGTGGCTGGCCCACACGAGGTCCGCCATCTGCCGCCTGGACTGGTTCGCGTAGCCGAGCAGTTCGGCCGCGATCTGCCGCTGTTCTTTATCCGCAGATGTTCGCAGGACGGCGCGAATCACGTCATCGTGCCGGGCGGCGTATTCGTGCATGGCGAGTTGTTTGGCGCGCAACGTCTCGTCATCGCTTGAGAGCGCGTAACCCTTTGAATCATCTTCGCCCGTAGCGCCGCGCTGCATGGCGTTGAGGAAGGCAGCGTCCACCTGCCGGTAAACGTCCAAGGCAGCTTCGGGCAAACGGGCCGTGCCTTTCGGCTCAGGGTTGTACGGGAAGCTCTTGACCGAACTGCCGGACAAGCCGACGAAGAGATGCCACACGTCCTGGCCAGGCGAGACTATGGCAATCTCCGTCGTGGGCCGCCCCGTTACGCTCCGCACCGTCTCTTCTATCCGCGGCCGCGTCGCATACAAATCTACCAGCGTCGGGAACGTCTCGCCCTCACGAACCGGCAACGCCGCACGGACTTTTTCAACGTCTAGTCCGGTAGTACCGTAAAACTCTATGAGCCCGACGCGTGCCTTTCGTAACTGCACTTGCGCCTGAACAGTCTCTACCTGCCCCGCGGCGGCCAGCACGAGCAACAGGGTTATCAGCTTCAGCGAGTTTCTCATCTTCGGACTATTCCCACCGTCTAATTTTCTTTCAGGTGTCGGATTTCTCCTGCGCCTCCGACGCGACTGAGACGTAGCGGCGGGCGAGGCCGAGTTCGCGCAGTTTGTGTTGGAGCGACTGGCGGTGCATTCCCAGGATCGCCGCAGCGCGCGTCACGTTCCCGCCGGAATGCTCCAGGCAGCGCGCTATGTAGCGGCGCTCGAACTCCCTGCGGTCGGAGCGGAAGTCGGCCGTGAAAGGGACTGCCAGCGCGCCGTCCGTCTCCATCTCGACCGGGGCGCGCTCACTCGTGCGCGGCGAGGTCTTCTTGATTTCTTCGGGCAGGTCGCGCGCCGTCAGCTCGTCGCCCTCGGCCATGATCGCCGCGCGCTCGATGGTGTTCCTCAGCTCGCGCACGTTGCCGGGCCACTCGTATTCGATGAGCAGGCGCAGGGCGCTCTGGCCTATCGGTCGCGCGGGCAGGTTGTAGCGTTCGGCCGCGGCGCGCGCGAACGACTCCGCGAGGACCGGGATGTCTTCGCGCCGCTCGCGCAAGGGGGCTATGTCCACGGTGACGACGCGCAGGCGGTAGAAGAGGTCTGCGCGGAAGTTCCCGTTAGTGATCTCCTGTTCGAGCGGGCGGTGCGTGGCGCTCACTATCCGCACGTCAACCGGGATGGATTCGTTCCCGCCGAGCCGCTCTATCCGCCGCTCTTCGAGCGCGCGCAGCAGCTTGGCCTGCACGTTCGCGCTCATGTCGCCTATCTCGTCGAGGAAAAGTGTGCCGCCGTCGGCCTGCTCGAATTTCCCGCGCCGCCGCGCCGCGGCCCCCGTAAAAGCCCCTTTTTCGTGGCCGAAAAGCTCACTCTCGATTAACTCCGACGGGAGCGCGGCGCAGTTGACGGCGACGAACGCGCCCGCGCGGCGCGCGCTGCTGCGCTCGTGAATCTCGCGCGCGACCAACTCTTTTCCTGTGCCAGATTCGCCGCGCACCAGGACGGTCGCGTCCGTCTCGGCCACCTTTTCAATCATTGCGCGCACGCGCCCCATCGCCTCGGACGCGCCGATTAAAGCGCCGCGCGCGGAGCCTTCGATCTCGATGCGGCGGCGCAGGCGCGTGTTCTCGCGCCTGAGGCGGACGGTCTCGAAGGCGTTCTTGACGACGAGACGCAGGTCATCCAGCTCGAACGGCTTCGGCAAGTAGTCGTGCGCGCCGGACTTGATGGCCTCCACGGCCATGCGCTCCGAGCCGTGGGCCGTGATGAGGATGACGAGCGGGGCCTCGCCGTTCGCCTCCTTCAGCTCGCTCAGAAACTCCAGCCCACTCGCGCCCGGCAAATTCACGTCGAGCAACAGGAGGTCCGGCCGCCAGTCTTTGACGACAGCGCGCGCAGCCTCCACGCTCTCCGCCTCTTCAATCTGGTAGCCGAACGAGCCGAGCGCGCGGCGCATCCCGTAACGCGCCGCCTCCTCGTCGTCCACAATCAACAACCGCAACTTCTCTTCGTCCATCTTCTCAACCATCTCCGCAAAAATCTCCACACAGTTTCGATGACCCGAGCCCGTTTCCATCAGCACGCGCCGTGCCATGCCTCGCGCCGGAGAATTGTGGTAAAAGGTTGCCAGCATGACGGAGATAAATCAACTCGACGCGCGGGGCGCTCCGAGCGCCACGCTCACTTCGCCGGGCAAGCACATCGTCCTGACGACCTTCGGCTCGTTCGGAGACGTTCATCCTTACATCGCCGTCGGACTCGAATTGAAGGCGCGCGGCCACAGGGCCGTCATCGCCACGAGCCCGCTCTACCGCGACAAGATAGAGGCCACGGGGCTCGGCTTTCATCCAGTCCGCCCGTTGCTCCGGCCGCCGCAGGAAGACCCCGAGCTAGTCGCCAAGATAATGGACTTGAAGAAGGGCTCGGAGTTCCTCTTCAGGGAGTTGCTGGCCCCGCACCTGCGCGACGGCTACGAGGACTTGCGCGAGGCGGCGCGCGACGCTGACCTGCTCGTCACGCACGTCATCACGATGGCCGGCCCCGTTCTGGCACAAAAAACCGGCATCCCCTGGGTCTCGACGGTGCTCGCGCCGGTCTCATTCTTCTCCGACTACGACCCGTTCGTGCCGCCGCAAACGCCCGGCGTCGTCAAGCTGCTACGCCTCAGTCCCCTGCTGGCCCGTGGCGTCACGAGCATCGCCAGGCGTATCACGGGAAAGTGGGTCGAGCCTGTTTACAGGCTGCGCGCCGAACTCGGATTGCCGCGCGGCGGCCACCCCGTCTTCGAGGGACAGCACTCGCCGTCGCTCGTGCTCGCGCTCTTCTCGAAAGTCCTTGCGACGCCGCAACCGGATTGGCCCAGGAATACTATCGTCACGGGCTTCCCTTTTTACGACAAGAAGGACGAGGCGGAGATTGTGCCCGCGCTCAAAAACTTTCTGGACGACGGACCCGCGCCCATCGTCTTCACGCTGGGCTCGTCCGCCGTCTTCGTCGCTGAGGACTTTTACCGCGAGAGCGCGCTGGCCGCCGGGAGGCTCAAGCGCCGCGCCGTGCTGCTTCTGGGCGACGCGCGCAATATGCCCAGGGAGCCTCTGCCCGAAGGCGTCGCCGCCTTCGAATACGCGCCTTACAGCCAGATTCTGCCGCGGGCCGCGGCCGTCGTTCACCAGGGCGGCGTCGGCACAACGGGCCAGGCCCTGCGCGCTGGCGTGCCGACATTGATAGTCCCCTTCAACTACGACCAGCCCGACAACGCCTCGCGCGTCGAGCGCCTGGGCGTCGGCCGCACACTCGCCCGCAAGAAATACACGGCCGCGAACGTGGTCAAAGAATTGGACCGATTGCTCAACGACGGGGGTTACGCTGAACGGGCCGAGGCGGTCGGGAAAATCGTGCAGGCCGAGGACGGCGCGCGCACGGCGGCCGACGAGATAGAGAGATTCGTCCTCAAATCGTGATTGACTCGCGCAGGTTCCTGTCTTATCGTCACCTCACCGCGCGAAAATTTGCAGGCAAGGGGGAGAGGGTTAATGAGTGAAACCGCATTCGAGGTGCCTTACAGAACTCTGGGCGCGACCGGCGAGCGCGTCTCGTGCATAGGCGTCGGCGGCTGGCACCTGGGCCTGGAACACGTTGACGAGGAGCTGGCCGTCCGCATCGTGCGCACGGCGATTGACCGCGGCGTCAATTTCCTGGACAACTCGTGGGACTACTTCGATGGCGAGAGCGAGCGGCGGATGGGCGTTGCGCTCGCCGATGGCTACCGCGACCGCGCGTTCCTCATGACCAAGATTGACGGGCGCTCGCGCAAAGAAGCGTTCAGGCAGTTGGACGACTCGCTCAAGCGCCTCAAGGTGGACTGCATAGACCTCGTACAGCACCACGAGATCATCCGCTACGAAGACCCGCACCGCATCTTCGACGAAGAGGGCGCGCACGGCGCACTCCTCGAAGCGCGACAGGCCGGGAAGCTGCGCTACATAGGCTTCACGGGGCACAAAGACCCGCGCATACACCTGCACGCGCTCGAAGTGGCCGAGGAGAACGGGTTCCAGTTCGACGCCGTGCAGATGCCACTGAGCGTGATGGACGCGCACTACCGCAGCTTCGAGAAACTGGTCCTGCCGGAATTGGTCAGGCGAGGCATTGGTGTGCTCGGCATGAAGTGCATGGCGAACGGAATCCTCCTGCGGTCGAACACGGCGACGCCCGTGGAGTGCCTGCACTACGCGCTCAACCTGCCGACCTCAGTCGTCATCACGGGCATTGACAGCATGGAGATTCTCGAACAGGCGTTTGAGGCGGCGAGGACGTTTCAGCCGCTCAGCGACGCGCAGGTTGAGGCACTATTAGCGAAGACAAGGCCGGCCGCGATGACCGGGGAGTTCGAGCCGTTCAAGACCACGTCAATCTTCGACGGGACGGCGCAGAACCCGGATTGGCTCGGAGAGGAGCCCGAGCGTTTTCGGCAGTTGATGCCGCAGACTTAATTTCCCGGCCTACGCGCCGTCGCGCCGGCACAGGCACTTACTCCGCCGCAAACCCAGCAGCAGGAATCCGAACGAGACGCCGAGCAGGATTCCCCTCACCCCGTCGCCGAAGCCCTGCCAGAAGTCGGTGGTTGGGAGGACGTGGCGCATCAACAGGGGCCAGAGGTTTGCGAGCAGCAGGAAGGCCGCGCCGATGCGGACCATGACTCTCGGTTCTTTCAGTCGTTTTCGCAGAATCACTTTTTCAATCTCCTTACAATTTCAATCAGTCAAACGATACCAGGTCAGGATGGCCAGCTTGACCACCACGATGGTGACGCCGACTATGAAGAGGTCCCAACTCCAAAAGTGGTCGTGGTAATAGCGGTAGGCGAAGAGCCCCAGGGCCACGACGCCGCCGGCCACCCCGGCAATGCTCGTGGACCGCAGGCGGTGTGTGAGGAAACGCTCGTCTACCACAGTCCCTATGAGCGGGATTCTCATTTGTCGCCCTCCAGCGTGAAAATCTCGTCGGTCGGAAGGCCGAAGACGCGCGCGAAGGCGAGCGCCAGCATCAAGCTCGGCACGTAACGCTCGCGCTCGATGGAATTGATGCTCTGCCGCGAAACCCCAACCGCCTCCGCCAGCTGCTGCTGCGTCCAACCACGCTCGACGCGAAGCTCTTTGACTCGGTTTCGTATCCTCAGCTCCATGTCAAGCTCACTTTCCATCCAATCATAGACCGGGGCGCGGGCCGGTGTCAAGCCGGCTTGACATATTTATTCAAGGCTTGTGGATGAAAGGTGCGCTCTCAGCACTCCGGCGAGGGCTTCGGGCTTACTTTCTTTTGATGTAGGTGAAATCGTAGCCTGCGGCCCAGGTCTTGCCCCCGTCCAGAGACCGCTCGGAGTACTGGCGGACGCTGTTCTCCCCCAGCTTGGAGAGAATCATCCGGCGCAGAATCTTCTGCCCGTCGGCGCGGTGAGTCTCGCCCTCGAAGCGCATCGCGCTCTCCTTGAACTCGCCCAGAAATTCGCCGACGTTCCCGGCGCTGTCCACCCACGTCTGCCGCCACTTGCCGAGAGTCGCGTCGTAGAAGCTGAAGCTTTTCCCCGTGTAGCCGTCCAGCTGAAAGTAGTTCTCGAAGATGATGCAGTCGCCGACGATGCGTTCGATGCTGCTCGTGGCGATCCTCTTCCCGTGGTCTGTCACGTCCCACTCGCCCACCCAGAAGTCGAACTGTTTATATTCAGGCTTCACCGGGCAGGGGTTCGGCCTCTGCGCGGGAGGCGCGGGCGCTGTCGGCGTTTGTGCGAATGCGCGCGCGGCCCAGAGATTCGTCAAGACCAGACAACACACACAGCCGCGTAAGAATGTCTTCATCGGTTCGGCTCCTTCAAGAAAGATTCCCCTACTTCCGCGGGAGGTCGCCCCACATCCGGTGCGAGATTCGCCACGAGCCGTCCGGCCCTCGGCGCATAATCATCATGTAATTGCCCGTGTTAGTAAGCTCCGTCGTCTTGCCCTTGTCCTCGTATGAGAAGCTGAACTGGTATGACCCGCGCACGTAAGCCACGCCGCCCTCGCCGCCGACTTCGTCCGTGGTGATGTCGAAACTCTTGATGGTCGTCCGCCCCCCGCCCGCAGGCCACCAGAAATTCTTGATGGCCTCAATGCCGACGACCGGCCGGCCCCCCTGCGGAATCAAGACAGCGTCTTCGGAAAATATTTTCAGCACGGCCTGCGAGTCGTTACTTAACCACGCCGCGGCGTAGGCTTCGCTCACGGCACGCACCTTCGCCACGTCCGCCGCCGACAATTTTCCCGATTCGGCCCGCACGTTGACTACTCCAAAAACCAGCCAGAGGGTTAAAGCGACGCGGGCAGTCCGGTTCATACGCGATACGTCCTCCACTTCTGATTAGAGACTTGGGCAGCAGACCTGATACGTTTACGCCTGCCGGCCCCGACGGGTTCGGAGGATTTGTGATAGGGCGCGGCTCAGAAAAGCCTGCTCCCTCGGAAGATGATGAGGTAGCCGTGGGCGAGCATCGGCAGCGAGCCCAGCACGGCCACCGCCGCCAGCGGCGCGACCGCGACCCGCCGGCTCTTCACGGCCATGACGGCGAGCCAAAAGTAATACGGCAGGTACAGGACAACGGCCGTCGCCAGGCCGGGGACGTAACGCTTATCAACCACGCCGCCGACGACGTGCAAGACCGCGTTCGCCAGCATCAGGAAGCCGAGCCAAAAGAGCGCGAGATACAGCGAGAAGGCGGAGCGCGAAAACCACTCCACCGCGACGACCGCCAGCGTGATAATCAGCGCGGAGATGTTCACACGCCAGAAGAGACCCGACGTTATCCCGCGCGCGACGTGCGCGTTGAACCACGCGACGAACCCCGGCGACTCTTCAAGAAAATGGCACACGAAGACGAGCGGCGCAAAGAGGAGAGCGCGGGAAACATAATCCGTCTTCCGCTCATTCATCGAATGACCTCGCGCTTGAGAGTAATACTCTTCACAGTTGGCTGTGCGCCCTCTACGGGAGGGACTCACTATTCGGCCCGATGCGTGTGATCAATACTTTAACACCAGACATCTCTTCGGCTTTCGGCGGCACAAAGATCATTCCTACTGCAATCGCAACCTGATTATGCCAACGACGATACTCCGGTGTATCCGGGTGCTGGAGGCGAACGTGCCCACTTCGTTTGATGGTTCGGGCAATCTCCGACACCGTATCCCGCCCAATGGGGGTTGACTCCACGGTGATGTAGTCCACCGAGGCGCTGGGCACAGGAATATTCTCCCCGACGCCGCAGACATGATGAGGGATGTCTTTGCCGGCCCACGGAGGCACGGTCCCCTTTGAGGTTGGATTAAGATTATAAGCTTCCGAGTATTTGCCTTCGCCTCCGATGTCTATATGCAGCTTTCCTCCGATTGGTTCCAGCCTGGGGGCCGGGTCCACCACGCAATGTCCGCCAACCCCCGGTGGCACGACGGCGTCCACCTGTGCCTGCCGCGTAGCCACGTCGGGGAGGGTCCACGGTTTTTCCAACGGCTCAGGGGAGGCGCGACGGATGACTTCCGCGCCGGACTGTTGCGTCACGTGTACCAGCTCATGGGCCAGCAGCCGTTTCCCTTCACTGTCCTCCGGCCTGTACTGGCCGGAGCCAAAGACTATCTCGCGGTTCAAGGTGTAAGCGCGAGCATTGACCGCACGCGCGGACTCGGCTGACCGCGCATCTGTATGCACTCGCACCTCGCCGAAATCGTAGCCCAGGCGCGGTTCCATAAACGTGCGTGTGCTCGGGTCGAGTGGTTGACCGGGTGAACGCACCGCTTCATACACAAGGGAAGGCGCTTCCGTCTCCGCGTGGTCATTCGCCTGTACGCCCTTGGTCTGAAATTGTGCGTGGGGCTCCACCGATTGCGTCTGCCCGCACCTGGGGCATCCTCCGCCACAGGGGCAGGCGCGCTGTAACTGCGGCCCTGCCGTGCTCATCACATGGTCGGCGATGCGGTCGGCTTCCCTTTCGTAAGTGTCCCCCGGAGCGTTGACCGTCAACTTCGCCTGAATCGGCGCTGTAGGATGCGCCGGCATCATCTGCCTCCTGGCGGCAAGTGTTTTTGGACAGTGAGTCTCATCCTTTTGCTGCTCAAATGTGCGCATAATTTTTTACGGTTGGCGGAGAGGGACGCGCAGCTCGAAGCGCGCGCCCTGGCCTTCTGGTGTAGGTGCGAGGCGGGCGGTGCCGCCCGCCTCTTCCATGCGCTTGCGGACGATGGCGAGGCCGAGGCCGGTGCCGCGCTGCTTGGTGGTGAAGAAGGGTTCCCAGATGCGCTCTCTGAGGTCGAGCGCGACGCCCGGGCCACTGTCCGTGACGGCGACGAGTAAGTTCCCTTCTTTCGCTTCCGCCTCGACCGTGACGGTGCCGCCGAGGGGCGTGGCCTGGATGGCGTTGATTAAGAGGTTCGAGAGGGCGTCGCGCAGCGCGGAGGCGGCGGGGCCTTCAAGGTCGCCCTCGACTTGCGCGCGGCACTCGACACGGACGCCGCGCCCGGCGGCTTCGGCGCGGAAGAGTTCGACGACGGTACGGACGAGGTCTGCGGCGCGGCTCGGGGAGACGGCCGCCGGAGAGGTGCGTGCAAAGCTGAGGAGTTGCGTGACGCTCCGGCTCAGGCGGTCGGTCTCGCCGACGATGAGACTGAGGTCGCGCTCGTATTCGCGCTTGACGTTCTCGTCCTCGCGCATCACCTGCGCGATGGATTTTATCGCCGAGAGCGGGTTCTTGACTTCGTGCGCGACGGTGGCGGCCATCTGGCCGAGCGCGGCCAGCCGCTCGCCCTGCGCCACCTGACGCTCAAGCCGCACGTTCTCCTCGACCAGGCGGCTGTCCTCGACAGCTATCGCCACCTGGCCCGCGATGACCTGAAGGACGGCGCGCGCGTCCGGCGTGAGCGCGTCGCCCGCAGCGTCAACCAGCATCAGTCCGACCGTCTGCTCCTCGCGCTTGAGCGCGTGGGCCAATTCGTAGCCGCGCTCGCGCAAGAGCCGCCCGCCCTCAAGCGGATTCCACTCCTGCCGCCTCAGCGCGTCCAGCACGCGGTCTATCCACTCCGCAGGCTCGGCCGCATCGCCGCCGCCCTGCGTCGCACCATTTTCGTAGCGGACGACGAGGCGGACGCGACGGAGGCCGAGCGACTGGGCCGTGCGCTCTTCCACGAAGCGCAGCAGCTCGGGCAGCTTCCTGTACTGCCCTGCGTGCGAGCCGATGCGCGCGACCGTCTCGCGGTAGAGCGCCGCCTCGCGCTCGAAGAGCTTGTGGAAGCGGCGTTCGAGCCAGCCGCGCAGGGGGGCCGCGGCCAGTGCGAGCGCGAGGATGAGCAGCGCCTCGACCGCGCCGGCCCGCAGGCCGAAGCGCGCCGTCAGCCACTCGCCGAACGTGCGTATGCCGAACAGGTAGACGGCCAGCACGACGACGCCGAACGTGGCGACGATCAGGCTCTCCTTGATGATTAGTTCCAGGTAGCGGTAGCGGTAGATGTAGTAAGCGATGAGCGCCGACGGGAGCAGCGAGCCGAGGTTGGCGAGCGTCTTGAGGTAGAGCCCGAGGCGCGTGCCTTCGCCGAGGCCGAAGCCGTAGACGGCGAGGATCAGGAGGCCGATGGCGATGAGCGACGCGGCCAGCGTCTGCAACGAGCGCCGCTCGCCGCGCGTGGACGAGAGCCGCGCTATCAGGATGTCCGTCACCGCGACGAAGCCCAGCACGTAGAAAGCCCAGAGGCCGAACGCGAGCGAGTAGCTGACGTCGGTCGTCAGCGGCACGTAGGCGTGCTCAAACCTGTCGAGCATGGGCTCGTAGGGGCCGGACCAGATGTGCGGCAGGGCCGTGAAGAGGAAGAGCGCGGGGGCGTAGGAGAGGTAGACGCGCGCCTTCTCCGTGAAAGTCAGCTCGCGCCCGCGCGCGCCGGCCCAGAGGTGCAGGTGTACGTGCAGGAGGAACGAGTAGGAGAGCGTGATGCTCGTGACCGCGAGCGTGTCCGAGAAGCGCAGCAGCGGAGCCCATCTCTCGCGTTCGAGCCCGAGCAGGCCGTGCAGCGCGACGATGAGGTTGCCCGCGTGCCACACGCCCATCGCGACGGCCAGGACGAGCAGCACGCGCTCGACCTTCCCCAAGCCCCGCCTGCGCCTCAAGAGCAGCGCCGCCATCCACAGGTGCAGCGCCGCGCCCGTGCTGTAGCCTATGAACTGTAGGACTTCGAGAGGAGACATTAAAAAAGTGATGAGTGATGAGTGATGAGTGATGAGTAGAAAGCTCTTTCACTCATTACTCATCACTCATCACTCATCACTTCTTTTCAGTTCGCCGCGCTCGACGGGGAGCCGGCCGAGAGAGTTATCTCCGTCCGGCGGTTGCGGGCGCGGGTGTTGGGTTTGGTGTTGGGGGCCAGGGGGTTGTTCGCGCCCATGCCGCTGGCCTGTATACGCGTGCCGTCAACGCCTGCGCTGATGAAGCGGTCGGCGAGGACGCGCGCACGGTCTTCCGTGAGCTGTTGCAGGCTCGCCTCGTCGCCGCGGTTGTCCGTGTAGGCTTCGATCACAATCTGATAATCAGGGTTGTTGGCGAGGAGCGCGGCGAGCGGTTCGAGTTTGGCCGCGGCTGATGCCGAGAGGTCCGTGCCGCGCGCGTTCGTCCAGAGCGACTCGGGGAGCGTGAGCACGAGCCCGCGCGAAGTCTCGCGCACGGTGCCGTAACGCGCGAGCGTCTGCTTGAGGCTCGCGGCGTTGGCGCGCAACTGCTCGGCGCGCTGCTCGCCGGCGCGGCGCGCATCCTCGGCCGCGCGCTCGCCCTCTATGCGCGCGAGCTTGACCTTCGCCTCCTCGCCTTCCGAGCGGACGGTCTGCAACTCGTCGCGCAGCCGGGCCACCTCCGTCCTCAGGTCGCGCAACTGCTGCGTGGCGTTGGCCGCGTCGCGCTCGGCGAGTTCGCGCGCGCGCTGCTCGCGGTCGAGCGCGGTTCGCAGCTCCGCTATCTGCTGCGTGGCGGTGGCGGCGTTATCCTCGGCCGTGCGGACGGCGGCGTCGCGGCGGGCTATCTCGTCGCGGCGTTGGCGCGCGGCCTTTCGCGTCTCGGCCGCCTCCTCGGCCCGCACGCCCAGGCTCGTGGCGCGGCGAGCGGTCGCGTCAATCTCCGCCTCGGGCTGCTTCAGACGCCAGGCGTTCTCGGCCAATTCGAGCTGCGCCTCGGCCTCCTGCAACTCATCGCGTGCGTCGCGCCCGGCCCCCGTGTAGCGCGCGAGGTTGATGGCCTGCCGCGCGCCCAAGAGCGAGACGGGCGTCTTGCGGTAATCGGCGTCGGCTATGTCGGGCACGCGCGCGTCGTTGAAGTAGTCGCTCGTGTTGCCGAGGTACTGCACGTTGACGGTCGCGACATCCGCGTCGCCGAGTCTCTGCGGCGGGAGGTTTTCGAGGACGACCATGCGGCTCGGGCCGCGCACGAGGAAGTGCGGCTCGGCCGTGACCATCAAGGCGAAGGTCTGCAAGGGGGTCGTCACGTCGAGTTTGGAGTTGACCAGGAAGCTGCCGCCGCGCTTGATCTCTCCGAGGTTGTCAACGCGGCCTTCGGGCGAGACGGCCCAGAGGATGTAGGTCGTGTAGACGCCGCCCAGCTCGTTAGCCCGCGGCAAATCCTCCACGCTCAGCTCGACGCGCGTGCCGCGCCGGCCGGCCCTGCGGACCTTGGCCTCGCCCTTCAGGCGCGGCAGGAGCGTGGTCCCGCGAAACTTGACCGTGACGCTCTGGTCTAAGGGATATGTGATGGCCACGGACTCGCGCGGCAAATCGCCCTGAGCCAGAACGGCCGGGGCGCTGATGAAAAGTGCGACCAAGAGGAGAGCGGCAAAGCGTAAAGGAGAGGCGTGGTGCTTCATAAAGCTGTGGCTCCTTTGATTGTATCGAGCGCGCCCGGGGCGTGCGTCCGGGCGCTTCGGGAATCGTATCTCCGAACCATTGATGCACCCGGCCCGCCCATTGTTGCCGATGCCGCCGGAGAGAATCAAGCACGAGGAGGTTGATAAAAGGCCGGGGGCCGCCCCAAACGACAGGCAGCCCCCGGCGTCACCCGCTGAATTCCTCTTTACACCGCGCGCCGCCCGGCGACGAGTTGGACGACGATGATGGCGATGGCGCAGAGGAGCAGGATGTGTATGAAGCCGGACTTATGCAGGAGCATCCCGACGGACCAGCCCAGCACCAAGAGCACAGCGATTATCCAGAGCGCCATCCTTCAATCTCCTTAAACAGAAGTCAGGAGTCAGAAGTCAGGAGTCAGAATGAAATACTTTTTTCTTCTGACTACTGACTTCTGACTTCTGTCTTCTGGTTTATTCCTTCGCAGCCTTGACGGAATCTTTCGGCAAACCGACGGCGCGCAGGCCCGTCCGCGCCGTGTCCGTGCCGACCACGTAAGCCGCGCCGCCGCTGCCGAAAGTCCCCGTCACCAGCGCGCGCGCCTGCCCCGCGTCGGCGGGCTGCGCACCCGCTCGCGACTCCTCCTCTGCCTTCCAGATGAGAGCGCCGTCGCGCCCGTTGAAGCCGCGCGCAAAGTCCTGCCCGCCCGCGACCAGCACGTCCAGCACGCCGTCGCTGTTCAAATCCGCGAAGGCGGCCGAAGAGGCGTCGGTCGCGCCCGGCGTGTACCACTTGATCTTGCCGTCGGCCGTGCCCACCGCGACCAACCGCCCGCGCCGCGTCAACATTAAGACTTCGGGCGCGCCGTCGCCGTCCAGGTCCGCGGCCGCGAGCGTGCCCGCGGGCGCGTCCTGCTCGGTCGCAATCCGGCCGAGCGGCTTGAGGTCGTCGGCGCTAAGAGAGATCAGGCCGTTCTCGGTCCCGACCAGGAGGAGGGCCGCGCGCGGCGTCGTGACGTAGAGCGGCGGCGTCGTGATGGTCGTGTCCATCTTGAGCGAGCGCACGCGCTGGCCCGCATGGTCACGCACGTCCAGCGTGCCGCCGGCGAGCGCCAGGGCCACCGCGCTCCCGCCGCCCGCAGGGTAGGCCGTCGGCGCAGCGACAATGGCACCGTCCAGTTTAGTCTCGGAAAGAATCTTCCCCGTCGCGGGGTCTACGACTGTCAGCGACGCGTTATCGCCAGCGACCAGCAGCGCCCTGGCCCCGCCGCCGCCCGCGGCCGCGACTCCGCCGCCGAGGGCGCGATTCGCCAGCGCGGCTCGCCACAACTCGCGGCCCGAGGAGCCTTCGATAGCGCGCACGCCGCCGTCGAAGGCGACGACGACATTAGTCAGATTGTCGCGCCCCTCTACGAGGACGGGGGTGAAGACGGGAGCGCCGCCGTTGCCAGTAGGCTCGCCGCGCTTCGCGTTGGGACGGAAGCGCGCCGTCCAGAGCGCGACGCCGTTAGTCCCGTCCAGCGCGTAGACCATGCCGTCGGCGTTGACGCCGACCACGTCCGAGCTTGAGGCCGAGCGCAGGTGCGCGACGAGCGGGCGCGCCACGGAGCCAGTCGTCGTGCGCCAGCCGCTGTTGGGCGCGGGCGTGAGCGTCGTGGCGGGCGTCGGGGTCGGCGTCGCGCCGCCGCCGGAATTGGTCGCGGCGTCCGGCAGTATCTCGATGGGGCGTGGCGTCGTGAACGTCCCCGTCTCCTTGACCGCGGGGGCGAAGCGCCAGAAATACTTCCCCGGCCCCAGCTCAGTCACCACGTATTCTGTGCCAAAAACGGCGCGGTCGAAGACTATGTCCTGGAACTGCTCGTCGCGCGCCAGTTGCAGGCGGTAGCGCAGGACGCCCTCCTGCGCGGGCCAGCGCAGGTGCAGCGAGGTCTTGGTCTGGGCCGGGGGCGTGGTAGTCCCTTGCGCGCGCGCGTCGGCGGCGAAGGGGCTTGCGGCCAGGATTAACGTCAGGAGGAAGAAGCGGAGCGGCGGATACTTTTGGGGCATAGGAGTCATAACGAGGTTAAGACGCGTGTCCGTCCCGTTAGGGTTGACCGGCCGGGCGGCGTCTGGGCTTATGGGGTTTCGTTGAGCTTGTAGCCGACGCCGCGCACCGTCAGGACGTAGTGCGGGTTCTTCGGATCGGCTTCGAGCTTTTTCCGCAGCCGGTTGATGTGCGGGTCTATGTTGCGCTGATAGCCTTCGTACTCCGTGCTCCAGACCTGATCGAGCAGCGCGTTGCGCGACCAGGCGCGGCCCGGCTCCGAGGCCAGGAGTTCCAGAATCTGAAATTCGAGCGGCGTCAGCTCCACGCGCGAGCCGCCGAGCGAGACTTCGTGCCGCCGCTTGTCTATGACCAGCTCGCCCACCGTGATGCGTTCGTCGTCGGCGGCGGGCTGCCCTTGCGCGCCGTGCGAGCGGCGCAGGAGCGCCTCGACGCGGACTTCGAGTTCGCGCGGGTTAAAGGGTTTGCCGAGGTAATCGTCCGCGCCGGCCTCGAACCCTTTGACCTTGTCGTCAATGCTGTCGTGCGCCGTCAGGAACATGGCGGGGGTCTTGACGCCGCGTTCGCGCACGCGCTTCAGGAGGTCGATGCCCGTCATGCCGGGCATCGAGATATCGAAGATGAAACAGTCGAAGCCGCCGGCCACGGCCGGCTCCAGCGCGGCCAGGCCGCTCTCCTTCTCCTCGACATCGTAGCCGATGCGGCGGAAATAGCCCGCCAGCAGGATACGCAAGTCCGCGTCGTCGTCAACGATCAGCAAGCGCCGACCCGTGCTCATCTTAGTTTCGCGTTGTTCCACGTTTCTCTCTTGTAGTAGTCGCCGGCCTAGTCTGTCTCAAGCGGGGCCGCATTATAGCGCACTTGGGCTGAACAGATAGAAGAATCTCGCGCGCGCCGCTCAGAAACAGACGCGGGGCCGACCCCGCAGGGCTCGCCTTGACGCCGCAAGTTTAGGGTCAGTATAGTTCTTGTTTGCCGATTTACGGGCGTCGGCTCTACCCTTCCTTCAAGCAGTGGCGTCACGGGGATTCGCGCTGGTCAAGCGATGCAGGAATTTCGGCGACTTCTCAAGTATCTCAAACCGCACCTGGGGATTTTTTCCCTCGCGACCGTCTGCATGGTCGTCGTCGGCCTGCTGGAGAGCGCGACGGGCGCGCTCATCGTCCCCATCTTCGACCAGGCGTTCGCGGGCGAGGCCGGCCAGCGCACGCCGACGCTCTTCGGCCTACAGAACGTCATCCCCGCTTCGGGCCTCGCCGCCTGGCGCACCATCGCCATCCTGCTCATTGTTTTCACGCTCGTCAAGGGTGTGGCGGAATATTTCTCCTCCTACCTGATGGCGCGCGTCGGCCAGGCGGCCGTCTTCCGGCTGCGCCAGGACTTGTACGGTCACGTTCTGTCACAGAGCGCCAACTTCTTCGAGCGCCATCGGACGAACTATCTGGTCTCGCGCCTCGTGACGAGCGCCGCGGCAATCGAGGTGGCCGTGACCGCCACGCTGCGCGACATGCTGCGCGAGAGCTTCACGCTCATAGCTTTCCTGTCGGCCTCGTTCTATTACAACTGGCGGCTGACGCTCGGCTCGTTAATCATCGCGCCCATCATCGCCGTGCTGACCGCGCGCTTCGGCCGCTCGCTCCGCAACCTCGCGCGCGAGTCCTTCGAGGGCAACAAGCGATTGACCGACACGGCGCAGGAGGCGCTGGCCAATCAGACTATCGTCAAAGCCTACCGCGCCGAGGGGCACGAGAGCCGCCGCTTCTCGGAGGTCGCCCGAGAAATCGTCCGCGCCAATTTGCGCTCGGCCAAGATCGCCGCGCTCTCGCCCCCCGTCATCGAGATGATCGGCGTCGTGGCCGTCGTCGTGCTTCTCTTCTTCGGCCAGCGCGAGATCATGGCGGGCCGCATGAACGCCGCGCAGTTCCTGACCTTCCTCTTCTTCCTCTTCCGCTCCTACGACCCCATGCGGAAGCTCTCGCGGCTGTCGAACAGCATGGAGCAGGCGCTCGCCGCAGCGCGCCACGTCTGGGAGGTATGGACGAGCACGCAGCCATCCCCGAGAAGCCGAACGCCACGGAGCTCGCGCCTTTGAAGGACGAGATAGAGCTGCGCGACGTTTCGTTCGGCTACGCTAACGAGACGCGCTCCGTGCTGCGCGGCGTGAGTCTGCACATCCCGGCCGGCAAGATGGTCGCGCTCGTCGGCGAGTCCGGCGGCGGCAAGTCAACGCTGACGAAACTGCTCCCGCGCTTTCACGACCCCACGAGCGGTTCCGTGCTCTGGGACGGCACGGACCTGCGCGACGCGCGCGTGGGCTCACTTCGCCGCCACATCGCGCTCGTCACGCAGGAGACCGTGCTCTTCAACGACACCGTGCGCCACAACATCGCCTACGGTCGGCTCGACGCCACCGACGCCGAGATCGAGGAGGCCGCGCGCGTCGCCTTCGCGCACGACTTCATACTTGAGTTGCCCGAAGGCTACGACACCATTGTCGGCGAGCGCGGCATCTTTCTTTCCGGCGGGCAGCGGCAGCGCCTGGCAATCGCGCGCGCCGTGCTCGCCGACGCCCCCGTGCTGATTCTGGACGAGGCGACATCCGCGCTCGACGCCGAAAGTGAGCGGCTGGTGCAGCGCGCGCTCGCCAACCTGATCCGCGACCGCACGACCATCGTCATCGCGCACCGGCTCTCGACCGTGCGCCGCGCCGACCAGATCGTCGTCATGGAGCGCGGCCGTATCGTCGAGACCGGCACGCACACGGAGCTGCTGGCGCGCGGCGGCCTCTACCGACGCCTTTACGAACTGCAGTTCGCCGACGAAGAGGAGGACAATGCCAGTGGTCAGTGGTCAGTAGTCAGTGGTCAGTTTAAAAACTGATTTCACTGACCACTGACCACTGACCACTGACCACTGCTTTTATGAAATCAATGACCGGATTCGGGCGCGGGGCTGCCGCGGGCGAGAACTTCTCGGTCGCCGTTGACCTCAAGACCGTCAACAACAGGTTTCTGGACGTTCACCTGCGCATGGGGTCTGAGCTGGCCGCGCTCGAAGCGCAGGTCAAGCGGCGCATAGGGGCGCGTCTGTCGCGCGGGCGCGTGGACGCCAGCATCACCTTCGAGCGCACGGGCGAGGTGGCCTACGAGCTGAACCGCCCGCTCATCGCCGGCTTCATCACTGCCCTGCGCTCCATGCAGCAGGAGTTCGAGATAGCGGGCGAGCCCGACATCAACGTGCTGGCGCGGCTGCCCGGCGCGATGCAGCCCGTCCGCGACGGCCTCGACGAGAAGATGGTCGCGGGCGTCGAGCAGGCCGTGGACGAGGCGCTCGAAGAGTTGGAGCAGATGCGCGAGCGCGAGGGCGAGGCGCTGGCCGCGGAGATGAGCGCGCGGCTCGACGAGATTTCGCAGCAGGTGCCAATCATCGAGGCGGCCGCCTCGACGCTCGTGGACAACTACCGCGCGCGCCTTCAGAAAAGAATCGGCGAGCTGGTGGCGCGCGAGGGCCAGGTCGTCGAGCTAGACCAGGGCCGGCTCGCGCAGGAAGTCGCATACCTCGCCGACCGCAGCGACATCTCGGAAGAGATAGCGCGACTGAAGAGCCACCTCGTGCAGTTTCGCGAGGCGCTCGCGAGCGAAGGCGAGACGGGCAAGCGTCTCGACTTTCTCCTTCAGGAGTTGAACCGCGAGGCGAACACCGTCCTCTCGAAGTCAACCGACCTGCTGGTCAAGGACGCGGGCCTCGCCATCAAGGGGGCCGTCGAAAAGCTGCGCGAGCAAGTGCAGAATGTCGAGTGAGCTGACAGGACAAACCGAAGGCGCGACCCGCACGGAGGTTGCTGCGGGGCGCGGGATGCTCGTCGTCGTCAGCTCGCCTTCGGGCGGCGGCAAAGGCACGCTGATTCGCCGCGCGTTGAAAAACGTGCCGAACCTTGGCTATTCTGTCTCGTTTACAACGCGCGCGCCGCGCGAGGGCGAAGTTAACGGGCGCGACTATTTTTTCGTCCCCGAGCGCAAATTCCGCCGGATGATTAAGGCCGGCGAGTTTCTGGAATGGGCGAGCGTGCACGGCAATCTCTACGGGACCGCGCACACGCAGGTCGAGCGCGAGCGGGCCGCGGGCCGCGACATCATCCTGGAGATTGACGTGCAGGGCGCGGCCAGCGTGCGCCGGCTGGCGCAGGACGCGACCAGCGTCTTCATCCTGCCGCCGTCCTACGAGGTTTTGAAAGCGCGGCTCTCGGCGCGGGGCACGGAGCGCGAGGACGACCTGAACCTGCGGCTGCGGAACTCGGTCGAGGAGGTCGAGCACTACAAGGAGTTCCAGTACGTCGTCATCAACGACGACGCGGAGCGCGCCGCGGGACTGCTCGCGTCAATCATCTACGCTGAGCGCGCGCGGCGCGAGCGGCAGGAAGAGGCGGCCCGGCTGATACTCAACAGTTTCAAACGCGAGTCCGAGGCCGCCGCCGCACAACCGCAGGCCCGGCGGGTCGGCGGGCGTCGTCATTCATAACTAAATTTTTTTTCAGGGCGGAGGGGCCGGCATGGAGGTCGGGAGCAAAATGGCTAAGACAGAAAACGAGAATTTGACCGAAGCGGAAGAGGAGAGCACTAATCCCGAGATGGATTCCAAGTATCGTCTAATCATCGTCGCCGCCAAGAGGAGCAAACAGCTCCAACGCGGCGCGCGCCCGCGCATAGAGATAGACCCGGTGAAGCACAAGCCCACGCGCATCGCCCTCGAAGAAGTCCAGCAGGGCAAAATCGGCTTCGAGATAACCCAGGAGGAGTAGAAGACGGAAGGCAGAAAGCGGAAGGCGGAAGGCAGCATCGGACTTTTGATTTCTGCCTTCTGCCTACTGCTTTCCGCCTTCTGCTCTATCACATTCCTTTGTAGTCTGGGCCGCCGCCGCCTTCGGGCGTGACCCAGTTGATGATCTGGTAGGGGTCCATGATGTCGCAGGTCTTGCAGTGGACGCAGTTCGAGAAGTTGATCTGTAGCTTGCGACGGCCCGGCTCGCCGTCCTCGACCATCTCGTAGACGGCCGCGGGGCAGAAGCGCTGGCACGGGTTGCCGTACTCCTCGGCGCAGCGCGTCGAGCAGATGTTGGTGTCGAGGACGTGCAAGTGCACGGGCTGGTCTTCGTCGTGGCCGACCGCCGCGTGGTAAACGTCCGTCAGCTTGTTGAAAGTGAGCTTGCCGTCGAAGCGCAGGCCGTCGTAGCGCTGCTCCATGTTGTCGCCGCGGTAGCCGTAGTCCGAGAGTTTTTCCAGGGCCTCGTGCCCCGGCTCCGACGCGGCGCGGTCGAAGATGCCCCACGAGCGCCCGCCCGTCACGAACTGTAGCCCGGCGTTAACTAGCCCCAGCCAGCGCCCGTGGCGGAAGCCCGCGTGGAAATTCCGCACGCGGCGAAGCTCCTGCATGATCCAACTCTCGTTGACGAGCTGCTCGTAGCGCGCCAGTTGCTTCCTCGAAAAATCCTGTGCCAGTAATGCCTCGAAGATAGTTTCGGCGGCGAGCATCCCGCTCTTGATGGCCGTGTGAATGCCCTTCAGGCGTTGCGAGTTGAGGAAGCCGGCGCAGTCGCCCGTGAGGAGGACGCCGTCGGCGTAAATTTGCGGCATGGCGAAGGGGCCGCCAGCGGCGATGGTCTTCGCCCCGTAGCGAATCATCTTGCCGCCTTCGAGCAGCTTGGCGAGGAACGGGTGCTGCTTGAAGCGCTGGAACTCCGCGTGCGGGTCCAGGAGCGGGTCGCTGTAGTCGAGCCCCGTGACGTAGCCGACGTTGAGGATGCGGTTCTGCATCCCGTAAATCCACCCGCCGCCGTAGGTCTTCGCGTCCGAAGGGTAGCCCAGCGTGTGCGTAACGCGGCCCGTGGGGTAGCGGTCGTCGGGCAATTCCCACAGCTCCTTGACGCCGAGGCTGTAGACCTGCGGCTCGCGCCCTTCGTTGAGGCCGAGCCGCTCCGTGAGCCGCTTGGTCAGCGAGCCGCGCGGGCCTTCGCCGAGCACGGTGACTTTCGCCCTCAGGTCAACGCCGGGCTCGAAGTTGGCCTTCGGCTTCCCTTCCTTGTCAATCCCCTTGTCGCCCGTGCGGACGCCGACGACGCGATCCTCCTCGTCGTAGAGCATCTCCGCGCCGGGAAACTCCGGGAAGATGTTGACGCCGGCCTCCTCGCACTTCTCGCCGAGCCAGGCGGTCAGCCGGTTCAGGGAGACGATGTAATAGCCGTGGTTCTTGAGCGGCGGCGGCGTCAGCGGAGACTTGATGGCGCGCGTCTTCGTCAGGTACAGAAAGTAGTCTTCGTTGACGGGCGACTCCAACGGCGCTCCCTGCTCCACGAAATCCGGCATCAACTCCTTCAGCGCGCGCGGGTCCATGACCGCGCCGGAAAGAATGTGCGCGCCGACGTAAGCGCCCTTCTCTATGACGCCGATCTCGATCTCGCCTATCGGCTTCCCCTCACGCTCGCCTTTGGAGACCTTCTCGTCGTGCTCGCGCACGAGCCGCGCCAGGTGCAGCGCCCCCGCCAGATTCGCCGGCCCCGCCCCGACGAACACCACGTCCATTTCCAGTGTTTCTCGTTCCAAGTTAATTTACTCCCGCTCTTAAAAAGGAGGCTGCTAAAAATGAATGAGCATTCAGTCAGTGAGTATAGCAAACAGTGAACGATTTAGTCGAAGCTCGCGCTCGTGTTAGGAGTCTGCGGGGCGCACCATGTAAAATGAGCGAAACTTTATAAACTGCGAGGAAATCATGGCCGGGAGCAAGCACACTAATCGTCTCTCCGAGGAGACCAGCCCTTATCTTTTGCAACACGCAGACAACCCCGTGGACTGGTATCCGTGGGGGCCGGAGGCGTTCGAGAAGGCGCGTGAAGAAGACAAACCAATTTTACTAAGTATCGGTTATAGCGCCTGCCACTGGTGTCACGTCATGGCTCACGAGTCTTTCGAGAGCGAAGAGATTGCGCGGCTGATGAACGAGCATTTCGTCAACATCAAGGTTGACCGCGAGGAGCGGCCCGACCTCGATCAGATTTACATGAACGCCGTGCAGATGATGAACGGGCACGGCGGCTGGCCGATGACGGTGTTCCTGACGCCGGAGGGTGTGCCATTTTACGCGCGGCACGTATTTCCCGCCCGAGGACCGCTACAACATGCCGGGCTTCCAGCGCGTGCTCCTGGGCGTGGCTGAAGCCTATCGCACGCGGCCGGACGACGTGACGGAGACGGCCGTTTCCGTATTGGCACAGTTAAAGCGCATGGGGCAGACGCGCGAGTCGGGCGAGGCACTGGACTTCGAGCTGCTGGACGCGGCCGAGCGCGGCATCGCGCGCAGCTACGACGCGCGCCACGGCGGGTTCGGCAGCGCGCCGAAATTCCCGGCCGCGATGAACATGGAGTTTTTGCTGCGCCAGCACCACCGCACGAACAGGCCCGAGACGCTTGAGATGGTCGAAAACACCTGCCGCAAGATGGCCGAGGGCGGGATGTACGACCAGCTCGGCGGCGGCTTCCACCGCTACTCGACGGACGCACACTGGCTCGTCCCTCACTTCGAGAAGATGCTTTACGACAACGCGCTGCTCTCGCGCCACTACCTGCACGTCTACCAGCAGACGAAAGACGATTTTTACAGGCGCGTCGCGGAGGAGACGCTCGACTACGTCGTGCGCGAGATGACGGACCCGAGCGGCGGGTTCTACTCGACGCAGGACGCTGACTCCGAAGGGCACGAGGGCAAGTTCTTCGTCTGGACCGTGGACGAAGTCGAAGAGATTTTGGGCCAGGAAGACGCCGCGCTCTTCAACGCCTATTACGACGTGACGGAGGCCGGCAACTTCGAGGGCAAGAACATCCTGCACGTCTCGCGCACGGTCGAGGCGGCCGCGAAGGAGCTGTCCGTGACGGCCGAGCGTTTGAACGAAGTGCTTGAGCGCGGGCGGCGGGCGCTCTTCGAGGCGCGAGAGAAGAGGGTCAAGCCCGGCCGTGACGAGAAAATCCTGACGGCGTGGAACGGGCTGATGCTGGCGAGCTTCGCGGAAGCCTGTGCCATTTTAGAGCGGGGCGACTACAGGGAAATCGCCGAAAGGAACGCGGAGTTCGTTCTCCAAAACTTGCGGCACGACGGGCTGATGCTCCGCACGCACAAGGACGGACAATCTAAGCTCAACGGCTATCTCGAAGATTACGCCTTCTTCGCGGACGGGCTGCTCGCGCTCTACCAGGCGACGGGCACGCTGCGTTGGCTCGAAGAGGCGAAGGCGCTCGCGGACAAGATGATCGAAGAGTTCTGGGACGAGGAAGAGGGCGGCTTTTTCTACACGGGCAAGAGCCACGAGGAATTGATCGTGCGCTCGAAGGACTACTTCGACAACGCGACGCCCTCTGGGAACTCCGTGGCCGCGGAGGTGTTGTTGCAACTGGCGGCGCTGACCGGCGACGAGGGCTACGCGAGAAAAGCGGTCGCGCTCTTCCGGCTCCTGAGCGACAACCTGAAGCGTTACGGCTCCGCGTTCGGCCGGCTGCTCTGCGCGCTGGACTTCCACCTTTCGACGCCGAAGGAGATAGCGGTCGTTGGCGAGGCGGGGGGCGACGAGACGCGCGCCCTGCTGCGAGAGGTGTGGGCCAGATATCTGCCAAACAAAATCGTCGCGCAGGCCGCCGAGGGAGACGCGCGCACCGCGGAGCTGGTTCCGCTTTTGCGCGACCGGCCGATGGTTGGAGGCCGCGCCACGGCATACGTCTGCGAGCACTACGCGTGCCAGCAGCCAGTGGCTTCGCCGGAAGAGTTGGGACTTCAGCTCTCCCCGGTCTCCCGCCGCGACGCTTCGGGCGGGGCCTGAGTGCCCGGCGACTCTTCGCCGAAGGCGCGTTTGAGTTCTTCCAGCAGCTCCGCGCCGAAGCGTGAGATTTTCGACGCGCCGAGGCCGTGGATGGAGTTCAGGGCTTCGAGTGTGGCCGGTCGGTCCAGGGCCAGGTGTTCGAGCGTGCGGTCGGGGCAGATCATGTAGGCCGGGACGTGTTCGGCGAAAGACTTTTCGAGCCTCCACTTCTTCAAATACTTGACGGCGCGCTTCTCGTCAGGCGTCAGCGGGCGCGGAGGCGGCTGCGGCGCGCGCCGTTTGCGCGGTTCGCGCGCCTCGCCGCTCGACGGCTGAAGCGTGGCCGAGCGCAGCGCCGCCTCGAATCTTCCCTGCTCCGTCAGGATGCGCTCAAGCTCCTCGTAGACGCGCAGCGTGATGATGGCGTCCGCCGCGGCGTACTGTAACTGGTTGCGCGAGAGCGGCCGCCGCTTCCAGTTAGACTTCTGGTAACTCTTGTCCAGCTCTATGCCGAAGAGGTGTGCGGTGACGCCCGCCAGGCTGTACGAGGGCAAGCGCAGGGCCGAGCGCGCCAGCCTCAACGTGTCCACGAAGCCCGCGGGCCGCAGGCCCTCGCCCGCAAGCATCGCCTCGTCGAAGCGCGCGTTGTGCGCGGTCATCGTGATTGCGGGGGATTCGATTAGCGGCCGCAAGAGTTCCACGTCCACGGCGAAGAGGTCGAAGACCAGCACCTCGCCCGCGCTGGGCGCGATCTGCACCAGCGAGACGCGCGAGTGGTTCGCCGCCGCCTCCCAGTAAGTTTCCGTGTCAACGCCGACGATTGACTCCTGCTGAAGACTCGCCGCCGCGGCGCGCGCCTCCTCCGCATCCGTGATGAGCCGGAAGGGGGCCTTCGTCAGGTCTGAGGAATCGTCTGTCATCGAAGTAGGAGCCCCCTCTTGCTCGCCCGCCCCTTTAAAAAGCAAGGCGCGCTGATGTCTCAACGCGCCTGCTGCACACGGCCTGAAGAAAGACTTACTACATGTTCTTGTTGCCGGGCTTGTTGCTGTTGTTCATGTTCATGCCGCCCATGTTGCCGTTGCCGTTGCCGTTGCGGTTGGCGTTGGCGTTGTTGGACGGCATGCCGCCCCCGCCGTTGCCGTTGCCGGTGTTCGTGTTGTTCGTGTTCATCGGCGTCGGCGTCGTCATCGGCGTCGAGGTCGTGTTCGTCGTCGTGTTGGTCGTGTTGGTCGTGGTGGTGTTGCCCGCGTTGTTCGTGTTTTCGCTGGCGCAGCCTACGCCCAGGGCTATGACTGCGAGCAGGGTGAGAAGAGCTAAGGTTCTACGCATCGAATTGTCTCCTGCTGACCCGCCTGGTCAGACTGTTAAGGAGCCTTTGCCGAAGCGTCTGTCCATCCCCGCTGGAACGCTGTTGGCTTCAACTCCGCCAATGGTTTGAGCCGCGCGAAATCGCCTCCGGGAGAGCGTCACGGGGCAGTTAAATCATGCCGAAAAGCTCATAAACTGCCTTGTCCTGGCCCCTCGCGTGCAAAGTTAGGCCGCGCGTCTGCTTGCGACGCCGGCCGGCTCGACTGCTCTTTCCACTTTGAAGGGCGCTTCCGTATTTACGGCGCGCGCAGTGTAGCACTTGAACGGCCGGAAATAAACGATTTTTTTGAATTTCTTCCCCCACAGAGCCCCCTCTGAAGCCCAGAAACCCCTTGACTGAAAAGCTTAAATTAAGTATTGTTAATCACATGCCAACACGTTTGGCAGATGACAGTTTTTTTCATCAGCTCCTCAAGCCCAGGGCGGTCGCCGCTACCTGCCTCGGGCGTTAAAAGTCCCCGGGCCGTACAGGCTCTCAATCATCTTCCACCAAGGTTCTTTCTGAGAGGGATCAATTACCACCATGCCGCAAGGAAACTGGAAAACTCTCGCACTTCTGGGCTGCGTCGCGGCGCTGGCCTCGGTGCTGTTGATTCTTTCCCTGCTACAAATCGTCCAGTTGCCTGTCGCGGGCTGGGATGGGCTCGCGCCGCTGGCCGGCCTGTTTGTGTTGACTCTGGCCGCCAGCCGCTTCACGGTCTCCGTGACGAGCGCCGACGGCGTCAGCCAGAGCGAGAAGTCCGTCGCCGACGCTTTCATCTTCCTGGCGGCGATGATGTACACGGTGGGGCCAAACGGCGCGGTCGGGCCGGCCGTCCTCCTGGCCGCCACGGTCGGTTTCATCTCGTCCTGGAAGTCCACCGACCGCCGCATCACTGTCTTCGCCACGGGCGCTTCTATCATTTCCACATACGCCGCCGCCTCGCTCTACGGATTGCTGGTCCGCACCTTTTTCAAGGGCGCTGACTTCGGCGCGCAGGGCTTCCAGCTAGACCTCCTCCTCCTCCCACTGTGCGCGCTGGCGCTCGTCCAGTACTCGCTGAGCACGCTCGCCACCTCCGCCTTCATCGCCTTCGATTCCGGCAAGACGCGCCTGACGCTCTCGCGCGAGAGCCTGGTCTGGACTTCGATGACCGAAGTCGGGAGTGCCGCCTCGGCCGCGCTCTTCTACTCGGCGCTGCACAGCGGCAGCATTCCTTTCGTCTTCGTCGGCCTCCTCATCATAGGGCTCGTCCACCTGCTCTACCGCTTCGACGAGCAGCGCATCTCGGAGGTCAAGCGGAGCGAGGAGGCGAAGGCGCGGCACATACAGGAGATGGCTGACCTGCACATGAACACCATCGAGTCGCTCGCCATCGCGATTGACGCGAAGGATCAGACCACGCACGGCCACGTCCGCCGCACGCAGATTTACGCCACCGAGATGGGCAAGCTCCTCAAGGTCAACGAGTCGGAGGTTCAGGCTCTCGTCGCGGGCGCGCTGCTGCACGACATAGGCAAGCTGGCCGTCCCAGAGTACATCCTGAACAAGCCCGGCAAGCTGACCGAGTCCGAGTTCGCCAAGATGAAGATTCACACGACCGTGGGCGGCGATATCCTCAAGCGCGTCGGCTTCCCCTACCCGGTCGAGGACATCGTCCGCTTCCACCACGAGAAGTGGGACGGCTCCGGCTACCCGAAGGGCCTCAAGGCCCAGCAGATTCCGCTCGTCGCGCGCATCATCTCGGTGGTTGATTTTTACGACGCGACGCGCTGCGACCGCCCCTACCGCAAGGGCATGACGCGCGAGGATTCGCTGTCGCTCCTCAGGAAGATGGCCGGCTCCTCGTTCGACCCGAAAGTCGTCGAAGTCTTCATCGCCAACGTCGAGAAGTTCGACGACATGATCGCCGAGCACGACATACAGGAACAGGTCTCCTCCGAGCTGCCCGAAGACCAGACGGACGCGCGCCCCGACGCCGGGTTAGCCTCGGACGTACTCGGCGCTCCCGACAACACGCTCGGCTTCCGCTCCATCACCGAGGCGCAGCGCGAGGTCTTCGCCCTGCACGAGATCGCGCAGACCATCGGCTCCTCGCTCAACCTGCAAGACACCGTCTCGCTCGTTTCCAGCAAGCTGCGCGCGATTGTCCCCTTCGACACCTGCATCATCTACCTGGTGGACGAGAAGACGGGCAAGGCGCTCCCCGCGCACTGCGCCGGCGAGAACCCGGAAATCTTCACCAAGCGCCGCGTCAACGTCGGCGACGGCATCACCGGCTGGGTCATTGCCAACGCGCGCTCGATGTGCAACGCCTCACCGGAGCTTGACCTCGTCGGCGTCCCCGAAGAGATCACCAAGAGCATCCGCGGCGTGCTCGTCTCGCCGCTCGTGCGCGAGGACGGCGCGTTCGGCGCGATCACGCTCTACTCCAAGAGCCGCATCTCTTACACGACCGAGCACGTCCGCCTGCTGGAATCCGTCTCGCAGCACGCCTCCTCCGCGCTCAATAACGCCCTGACGTTCGAGAAGACCAGGGAGAGCGCGCTGACGGACCCGCTGACGGACCTGCCGAACTCGCGCGCCTTCTACATGATGTTGGAGCAGCGCATCGCGGAGGGGCAGCGGCTCAACAAGGAATCGCTCGCCGTCATCTCGCTCGACGTTGACGACTTCAAGAAGATCAACGACGCCTACGGTCACGCCGTCGGCGACCGCGTGCTGGCGAGCATCGCCAAGGTCATCAAGAAGGAGATGCGCCAGATGGACATCCTGGCGCGCTACGCGGGCGACGAGTTCGTCGCCATCATGCCGATGGCTTCGGCCATGATGGCGAGCATGGTGGCCGAGCGCATACGCTCGGCGGTCGAGTCGCAGAAGTTCCAGGTCCGCACGGGCAAGATGGTCGAGGTCGGCGTCAGCCTGGGCATCTCCTGCTTCCCGAACGACGGCGAGACGACCGAGCAACTCCTGACGGCCGCGGCCCGCAACATGCAGCAGGACAAGCACGCGCGCAAGCTCGTGCCCACCCTCTCCGAATCGCTCAACGCGGCGGCCATAGACAACTTCCGTTAAAGGCCGTCGCCGGCTCTGCCGATTGGACGCGCGCCCCTTTTCACGGGGCGCGCGTCTTTTTTTGCGCCTGCTTTTGCGCGCGCTCCCCCGTCTCGCGTATAATCCCCGCAACGCAGTCTGGCTTTAAATTTACAGCACGCGCGAGAACAAGTGCGTCGGAGTGTCTCCGGCGCGGCGTACTCTTAGCGAGAGATATTGACTTCATGAGCAAACAAGCGAGACCTACCGAGACGCGCGCCGGTGCGGAGGAAAGAAGTTCCGCCGGCGTGGCCGAGAAGGAAGCCGACGCTTCGGCCGTCATGCGCGAGGACAACGTCACGCGCAAAGAGGAGCAGAAGCACCGGATCGAGGAGTTGGACCACGAGACGCTCCTGCGGCTGCTGTACCAGATGATTCTCATCCGGCGGTTCGAGGAGAAGTGCGCCGAGAGCTACAGCCTCGGCAAGATCGGCGGCTTCTGCCACCTCTACATCGGCCAGGAGGCGGTCGCCGTCGGCGCGCTCGCGGCGCTCAGGCCCGACGACTACGTCCTGACGAGCTACCGCGACCACGGCCACGCGATCGCCAAGGGCACGCCGGCCGACGAGATCATGGCCGAGCTTTACGGCAAGGCTGGCGGCTGCTCGAAGGGCAAGGGCGGCTCGATGCACCTGTTCGACGCAGGGGTCAACTTCCTCGGCGGCCACGGCATCGTCGGCGGGCAGATTCCGCTCGGCACCGGCATCGCCTTCGCCACCAAGTACAAGGGCACAGACCAGGTCACGCTCTGCTTCTTCGGCGAGGCGGCGGTCAACCAGGGCGCGTTCCACGAGTCGCTCAACATGGCGCAACTCTGGAAGCTCCCCTGCATCTACATCTGCGAGAACAACCAGTACGGGATGGGCACGTCGCTTCAACGCGCGATGTCGCTGCACGACGTTTCGCAGAAGGCGTGCGCCTACGAGATGGCCTCGGAGTTCGTTGACGGGATGGACGTGCTCGCCGTGCGCGAGGCCGTCCTGCGCGGCGTCGAGCGCGCGCGGCGCGACTACTCTGCCGACGCTCCTCGAAGTCCGCACCTACCGCTTCATGGGCCACTCGATGTCCGACCCCGGCAACTACCGCACGCGCGCCGAGATCGAGAAGTACCAGGAGCGCGACCCGATCAAGCTCTTCACGGAGAGCCTCAAGGAGCAGAAGGTGCTGACGGACGAGCGCCTGGCGCTGATAGAGGGCGAGGTCCGCGAAGAGGTCGAGCGCGCCGTCAGCTTCGCCGACGAGAGCCCCGAGCCCGCCCCCGAAGAACTTTACACGACATCTACGCGAACGTATGACGCGTGAAACCGCGATGGTATAACTTTCACTCATCACTTCACGAGATTTGAATGGCCGTAATGACGATGCGCGAGGCGCTCAACCAGGCGTTGCGCGAAGAATTGGCACGAGACGAGAACGTCTTCCTGATGGGCGAGGAGGTCGCCGAGTATCAGGGCGCGTACAAAGTCACGAAGGGACCTGCTGCGAAGAGTTCGGCGACAAGCGCGTGATCGACACGCCGATCACCGAACTCGGCTTCGCCGGGCTCGGCGTCGGCGCGGCGATGGTGGGCCTGCGCCCCGTCATCGAGTTCATGACCTTCAACTTCTCCATCCTCGCCGCCGACCAGATCATCAACTCCGCCGCCAAGATGCTCTACATGTCGGGCGGGCAGTTCAAGATTCCCATCGTCTTCCGCGGCCCGAACGGCTCGGCCTTCCAGGTCTCGTCGCAGCACTCGCAGGCGATGGAGTCGTGGTACGCCTACTTCCCCGGCTTCAAGGTCGTGATGCCTTCGACGCCGGCCGACGCGAAGGGTCTGCTTAAGAGCGCCATCCGCGACGACGACCCCGTCATCTTCCTCGAGCAGGAGCGCATGTACGGCAACAAGGGCGAGGTGCCCGACGACGAGGACTTCACGATCCCGCTCGGCGTGGCCGACGTGAAGCGCGAGGGCACGGACGCGACCATCGTCGCGCGCTCGCTGACGGTGCCGGTCGCGCTGAAGGCCGCCGAGGAGTTGGAGAAGCAGGGCGTCTCGTGCGAGGTCATTGACCCGCGCACCATCCGCCCGCTCGACATCGAGACGATCGTCAACTCCGTCAAGAAGACCAACCGCGTCGTCATCGCCGAAGAGTCGCACCCCTTCTGCGGCGTCGGGGCCGAGATTAGCGCCGAGATCATGGAGCGCGCCTTCGACTTACCTGGACGCGCCCGTCAACCGCGTCTCCGGCGCGGACGCGCCGATGCCCTACGCCAAGAACCTTGAGAAACTCGCGATCCCCGATGTCGAGCAGATCGTCAAGGCCGTGCGCGAGGTCGCGTACCTAGATTGAAGTGGTCAGTGGTCGGTTGTCAGTGGTCAGTTAAAAGAAAAACGCTTTTTGTCTTTAACTGACCACTGACCACCGACCACTGACCACTGAGGAAAAATATGGCAACACAGGTCGTAATGCCGAAGCTCTCCCCGACGATGGAGGAGGGGCAGATTTCGCGGTGGCTCAAGAACGAGGGCGACAAGGTCTCTATGGGCGAGCCGCTGGCCGAGATTGACACAGACAAGGCGACGATGGAGATGCAGGCGCTCGGCAACGGCGTGCTGCGCAAGATCTCATCCAGGCCGGCGAGAGCGCCCCGCTGGGCCAATTCATCGCCATCATCGGCGAGCCGGACGAAGACATCTCGGCCCTGCTCAATCAGGCCGGGTCGGCCCCGAAGCAGGCTCAGGCAGCAGCGCCGCAGCAAGAGGGCGGCGGCGAGGCGAAGGCGGAAGCCCCGGCCGAGGGCACAGCGCCGGCACAGCCCTCGTCATCCGGCAACGGGGCGCAGGCCGCCAAGGGCGACGGTCAGGCGACGGGCCGCCTCGTCGTCTCTCCGCTCGCGGCCCGCATGGCCGCCGAGGCCGGCATCAACCTGCGTTCGCTGACCGGGAGCGGCCCCGGCGGTCGCATCATCAAGCGCGACATAGAGGCCGCGATGAGCGCCGGCAAGCCTTCGGAGGAGGCAGCGCAAGCGCCGCAGCGCCGCCTGCGCGCCGTGCAACCCGGCACACAGCCCGCTCAGGCCCCCGCGGTCGAGGGCGCGTCCGCCTACCGCGACGAGCCGACCTCCGTCATGCGTCAGACCATCGCGCGCCGCCTCGTCACCTCCATCGGCCCCGTGCCGCACTTCTTCCTGACGACCGAGATCGAGATGGACCGCGTCGTCGAGATGCGCAACTCACTCAAGGAGCTCGACCCAGAGGTGAAGTTCAGCATCAACGACGTGATCGTCAAGGT
>CAVZDV010000002.1:0-412500 GCA_963774105.1 uncultured Acidobacteriota bacterium
GGCCTGAAGAAAGACTTACTACATGTTCTTGTTGCCGGGCTTGTTGCTGTTGTTCATGTTCATGCCGCCCATGTTGCCGTTGCCGTTGCCGTTGCGGTTGGCGTTGGCGTTGTTGGACGGCATGCCGCCCGCCGTTGCCGTTGCCGGTGTTCGTGTTGTTCGTGTTCATCGGCGTCGGCGTCGTCATCGGCGTCGAGGTCGTGTTCGTCGTCGTGTTGGTCGTGTTGGTCGTGGTGGTGTTGCCCGCGTTGTTCGTGTTTTCGCTGGCGCAGCCTACGCCCAGGGCTATGACTGCGAGCAGGGTGAGAAGAGCTAAGGTTCTACGCATCGAATTGTCTCCTGCTGACCCGCCTGGTCAGACTGTTAAGGAGCCTTTGCCGAAGCGTCTGTCCATCCCCGCTGGAACGCTGTTGGCTTCAACTCCGCCAATGGTTTGAGCCGCGCGAAATCGCCTCCGGGAGAGCGTCACGGGGCAGTTAAATCATGCCGAAAAGCTCATAAACTGCCTTGTCCTGGCCCCTCGCGTGCAAAGTTAGGCCGCGCGTCTGCTTGCGACGCCGGCCGGCTCGACTGCTCTTTCCACTTTGAAGGGCGCTTCCGTATTTACGGCGCGCGCAGTGTAGCACTTGAACGGCCGGAAATAAACGATTTTTTTGAATTTCTTCCCCCACAGAGCCCCCTCTGAAGCCCAGAAACCCCTTGACTGAAAAGCTTAAATTAAGTATTGTTAATCACATGCCAACACGTTTGGCAGATGACAGTTTTTTTCATCAGCTCCTCAAGCCCAGGGCGGTCGCCGCTACCTGCCTCGGGCGTTAAAAGTCCCCGGGCCGTACAGGCTCTCAATCATCTTCCACCAAGGTTCTTTCTGAGAGGGATCAATTACCACCATGCCGCAAGGAAACTGGAAAACTCTCGCACTTCTGGGCTGCGTCGCGGCGCTGGCCTCGGTGCTGTTGATTCTTTCCCTGCTACAAATCGTCCAGTTGCCTGTCGCGGGCTGGGATGGGCTCGCGCCGCTGGCCGGCCTGTTTGTGTTGACTCTGGCCGCCAGCCGCTTCACGGTCTCCGTGACGAGCGCCGACGGCGTCAGCCAGAGCGAGAAGTCCGTCGCCGACGCTTTCATCTTCCTGGCGGCGATGATGTACACGGTGGGGCCAAACGGCGCGGTCGGGCCGGCCGTCCTCCTGGCCGCCACGGTCGGTTTCATCTCGTCCTGGAAGTCCACCGACCGCCGCATCACTGTCTTCGCCACGGGCGCTTCTATCATTTCCACATACGCCGCCGCCTCGCTCTACGGATTGCTGGTCCGCACCTTTTTCAAGGGCGCTGACTTCGGCGCGCAGGGCTTCCAGCTAGACCTCCTCCTCCTCCCACTGTGCGCGCTGGCGCTCGTCCAGTACTCGCTGAGCACGCTCGCCACCTCCGCCTTCATCGCCTTCGATTCCGGCAAGACGCGCCTGACGCTCTCGCGCGAGAGCCTGGTCTGGACTTCGATGACCGAAGTCGGGAGTGCCGCCTCGGCCGCGCTCTTCTACTCGGCGCTGCACAGCGGCAGCATTCCTTTCGTCTTCGTCGGCCTCCTCATCATAGGGCTCGTCCACCTGCTCTACCGCTTCGACGAGCAGCGCATCTCGGAGGTCAAGCGGAGCGAGGAGGCGAAGGCGCGGCACATACAGGAGATGGCTGACCTGCACATGAACACCATCGAGTCGCTCGCCATCGCGATTGACGCGAAGGATCAGACCACGCACGGCCACGTCCGCCGCACGCAGATTTACGCCACCGAGATGGGCAAGCTCCTCAAGGTCAACGAGTCGGAGGTTCAGGCTCTCGTCGCGGGCGCGCTGCTGCACGACATAGGCAAGCTGGCCGTCCCAGAGTACATCCTGAACAAGCCCGGCAAGCTGACCGAGTCCGAGTTCGCCAAGATGAAGATTCACACGACCGTGGGCGGCGATATCCTCAAGCGCGTCGGCTTCCCCTACCCGGTCGAGGACATCGTCCGCTTCCACCACGAGAAGTGGGACGGCTCCGGCTACCCGAAGGGCCTCAAGGCCCAGCAGATTCCGCTCGTCGCGCGCATCATCTCGGTGGTTGATTTTTACGACGCGACGCGCTGCGACCGCCCCTACCGCAAGGGCATGACGCGCGAGGATTCGCTGTCGCTCCTCAGGAAGATGGCCGGCTCCTCGTTCGACCCGAAAGTCGTCGAAGTCTTCATCGCCAACGTCGAGAAGTTCGACGACATGATCGCCGAGCACGACATACAGGAACAGGTCTCCTCCGAGCTGCCCGAAGACCAGACGGACGCGCGCCCCGACGCCGGGTTAGCCTCGGACGTACTCGGCGCTCCCGACAACACGCTCGGCTTCCGCTCCATCACCGAGGCGCAGCGCGAGGTCTTCGCCCTGCACGAGATCGCGCAGACCATCGGCTCCTCGCTCAACCTGCAAGACACCGTCTCGCTCGTTTCCAGCAAGCTGCGCGCGATTGTCCCCTTCGACACCTGCATCATCTACCTGGTGGACGAGAAGACGGGCAAGGCGCTCCCCGCGCACTGCGCCGGCGAGAACCCGGAAATCTTCACCAAGCGCCGCGTCAACGTCGGCGACGGCATCACCGGCTGGGTCATTGCCAACGCGCGCTCCATGTGCAACGCCTCACCGGAGCTTGACCTCGTCGGCGTCCCCGAAGAGATCACCAAGAGCATCCGCGGCGTGCTCGTCTCGCCGCTCGTGCGCGAGGACGGCGCGTTCGGCGCGATCACGCTCTACTCCAAGAGCCGCATCTCTTACACGACCGAACACGTCCGCCTGCTGGAATCCGTCTCGCAGCACGCCTCCTCCGCGCTCAATAACGCCCTGACGTTCGAGAAGACCAGGGAGAGCGCGCTGACGGACCCGCTGACGGACCTGCCGAACTCGCGCGCCTTCTACATGATGTTGGAGCAGCGCATCGCGGAGGGGCAGCGGCTCAACAAGGAATCGCTCGCCGTCATCTCGCTCGACGTTGACGACTTCAAGAAGATTAACGACGCCTACGGTCACGCCGTCGGCGACCGCGTGCTGGCGAGCATCGCCAAGGTCATCAAGAAGGAGATGCGCCAGATGGACATCCTGGCGCGCTACGCGGGCGACGAGTTCGTCGCCATCATGCCCATGGCTTCGGCCATGATGGCGAGCATGGTGGCCGAGCGCATACGCTCGGCGGTCGAGTCGCAGAAGTTCCAGGTCCGCACGGGCAAGATGGTCGAGGTCGGCGTCAGCCTGGGCATCTCCTGCTTCCCGAACGACGGCGAGACGACCGAGCAACTCCTGACGGCCGCGGCCCGCAACATGCAGCAGGACAAGCACGCGCGCAAGCTCGTGCCCACCCTCTCCGAATCGCTCAACGCGGCGGCCATAGACAACTTCCGTTAAAGGCCGTCGCCGGCTCTGCCGATTGGACGCGCGCCCCTTTTCACGGGGCGCGCGTCTTTTTTTGCGCCTGCTTTTGCGCGCGCTCCCCCGTCTCGCGTATAATCCCCGCAACGCAGTCTGGCTTTAAATTTACAGCACGCGCGAGAACAAGTGCGTCGGAGTGTCTCCGGCGCGGCGTACTCTTAGCGAGAGATATTGACTTCATGAGCAAACAAGCGAGACCTACCGAGACGCGCGCCGGTGCGGAGGAAAGAAGTTCCGCCGGCGTGGCCGAGAAGGAAGCCGACGCTTCGGCCGTCATGCGCGAGGACAACGTCACGCGCAAAGAGGAGCAGAAGCACCGGATAGAGGAGTTGGACCACGAGACGCTCCTGCGGCTGCTGCACCAGATGATTCTCATCCGGCGGTTGGAGGAGAAGTGCGCCGAGAGCTACAGCCTCGGCAAGATCGGCGGCTTCTGCCACCTCTACATCGGCCAGGAGGCGGTCGCTGTCGGCGCGCTCGCGGCGCTCAGGCCCGACGACTACGTCCTGACGAGCTACCGCGACCACGGCCACGCGATCGCCAAGGGCACGCCGGCCGACGAGATTCTGGCCGAGCTTTACGGCAAGGCTTCCGGCTGCTCGAAGGGCAAGGGCGGCTCGATGCACCTGTTCGACGCAGGGGTCAACTTCCTCGGGGGCCACGCCATCGTCGGCGGCCAGATTCCGCTCGGCACCGGCATCGCCTTCGCCACCAAGTACAAGGGCACAGACCAGGTCACGCTCTGCTTCTTCGGCGAGGCGGCGGTCAACCAGGGCGCGTTCCACGAATCGCTAAACATGGCCCAACTCTGGAAGCTCCCGTGCATCTACATCTGCGAGAACAACCAGTACGGGATGGGCACGTCGCTTCAACGCGCGATGTCCCTGCACGACGTTTCGGCCAAGGCGTGCGCCTACGAGATGGCCTCGGAGTTCGTTGACGGGATGGACGTGCTCGCCGTGCGCGAGGCCGTCCTGCGCGGCGTCGAGCGCGCGCGGCGCGACTACTCGCCGACGCTCATCGAAGTCCGCACCTACCGCTTCATGGGCCACTCCATGTCCGACCCGGGCAACTACCGCACGCGCAGCGAAATCGAGAAGTACCAGGAGCGCGACCCGATCAAGCTCTTCACGGAGAGCCTCAAGGAGCAGAAGGTGCTGACGGACGAGCGCCTGGCGCTGATAGAGGGCGAGGTCCGCGAAGAGGTCGAGCGCGCCGCCCGCTTCGCCGACGAGAGCCCCGAGCCCGCCCCCGAAGAACTTTACACGGACGTATACGCGAACCCGTTATAACTCATCACAGAGGTATTTTATGGCCGTAATGACGATGCGCGACGCGCTCAACCAGGCTTTGCGCGAAGAATTGGCACGAGACGAGAATGTCTTCCTGATGGGCGAGGAGGTCGCCGAGTATCAGGGCGCGTACAAAGTCACGAGGAACCTGCTGCAAGAGTTTGGCCCAAAACGCGTGATTGACACGCCGATTACCGAACTCGGCTTCGCCGGGCTCGGCGTCGGCGCGGCGATGGTGGGACTCCGCCCCGTCATCGAGTTCATGACCTTCAATTTCTCCATCCTCGCCGCGGATCAGATCATCAACTCGGCCGCCAAGATGCTCTACATGTCCGGCGGCCAGTACAAGATTCCCATCGTCTTCCGCGGCCCGAACGGCTCCGCTTTCCAGGTCTCGTCGCAGCACTCGCAGGCGATGGAGTCGTGGTACGCCTACTTCCCCGGTGTCAAGGTCGTGATGCCTTCGACCCCGGCCGACGCCAAGGGTCTGCTTAAGAGCGCCATCCGCGACGACGACCCCGTGATCTTCCTTGAGCAGGAGCGCATGTACGGCAACAAGGGCGAGGTGCCAGACGACGAGGACTTCACGATCCCGCTCGGCGTGGCCGACGTGAAGCGCGAGGGCACGGACGCGACCATCGTCGCGCGCTCGCTGATGGTGCCGGTCGCCCTGAAGGCCGCCGAGGAGTTGGAGAAGCAGGGCGTCTCGTGCGAGGTCATTGATCCGCGCACCATCCGCCCGCTCGACATCGAGACCATCGTCAACTCCGTCAAGAAGACCAACCGCGTCGTCATCGCCGAGGAGTCGCACCCCTTCTGCGGCGTCGGGGCCGAGATTTGCGCCGAGATTCAGGTGCGCGCCTTCGACTTCCTGGACGCGCCCATCCACCGCGTCTCCGGCGCGGACGTGCCGATGCCCTACGCCAAGAACCTTGAGAAACTCGCAATCCCCGATGTCGAGCAGATAGTCAAAGCCGTGCGCGCCGTGGCGTACCTAGATTAAAAGTGGTCAGTGGTCGGTGGTCAGTGGTCAGTTAAAAGAAAAACGCTTTTTGTCTTTAACTGACCACTGACCACCGACCACTGACCACTGAGGAATAATATGGCTACACAGGTCGTAATGCCGAAGCTCTCCCCGACGATGGAGGAGGGTCAGATTTCGCGGTGGCTCAAGAACGAGGGCGACAAGGTCTCTATGGGCGAGCCGCTGGCCGAGATTGACACAGACAAGGCGACGATGGAGATGCAGGCGCTCGGCAATGGCGTGCTGCGCAAGATCATCATCCAGGCCGGCGAGAGCGCCCCGCTGGGCCAATTAATCGCCGTCATCGGCGAGCCGGACGAGGACATCTCGGCCCTGCTCAATCAGGCCGGGTCGGCCCCGAAGCAGGCTCAGGCAGCAGCGCCGCAGCAAGAGGGCGGCGGCGAGGCGAAGGCGGAAGCCCCGGCCGAGGGCACAGCGCCGGCACAGCCCTCGTCATCCGGCAACGGGGCGCAGGCCGCCAAGGGCGACGGTCAGGCGACGGGCCGCCTCGTCGTCTCTCCGCTCGCGGCCCGCATGGCCGCCGAGGCCGGCATCAACCTGCGTTCGCTGACCGGGAGCGGCCCCGGCGGTCGCATCATCAAGCGCGACATAGAGGCCGCGATGAGCGCCGGCAAGCCTTCGGAGGAGGCAGCGCAAGCGCCGCAGCGCCGCCTGCGCGCCGTGCAACCCGGCACACAGCCCACTCAGGCCCCCGCGGTCGAGGGCGCGTCCGCCTACCGCGACGAGCCGACCTCCGTCATGCGTCAGACCATCGCGCGACGCCTCGTCACCTCCATCGGCCCCGTGCCGCACTTCTTCCTGACGACCGAGATCGAGATGGACCGCGTCGTCGAGATGCGCAACTCACTCAAGGAGCTCGACCCAGAGGTGAAGTTCAGCATCAACGACGTGATCGTCAAGGTCGCGGCCGCCGCGCTCATACAGCACCCGCAGGTCAACGCCTCTTTCCAGGATAGGAACATTCGCTACTACGAGCACGCGGACATAGGCGTCGCCGTCGCCATCGAGGACGGACTGATCACGCCCGTCGTGCGCGCCGCGGACCAAAAATCCCTGAGCCAGATAGCGGCGGAGGTGCGCGAGTTGGCCGGGCGCGCTCGCTCGCGCAAGCTCCTGCCCGAAGAGTACACGGGCGCAACCTTCTCCATCAGCAACCTCGGGATGCTGGGCATAGACGAGTTCACGGCCGTCATCAACCCGCCGGAGGCCGCCATCCTGGCCGTCGGCGCGGTCACGCCGAAGCCCGTGGCGCGCGATGGTCAGGTGGTCGTGCGCCAGATGATGCGCGTCACGATGTCCTGCGACCACCGCGTCATTGACGGCGCGACCGGCGCGCGCTTCCTGCAAACTTTCAAGAGACTTTTAGAGAACCCGCTCCTGTTGATCGTCTGAGGCGCGGGCCGGAGGAAAAATATGACCGAGAAGAACGAGGCGGGGCTCGCCGTCCCCGGCGACGGCGAATCCGACGAGCGCGGGACCGACCGCCCCACAGAGCAGCAGCCCGAATTGACGGACAACCAGACCGAAGACGTCACGCGCCCGGAGGAGGAGCCCGGCGAAGGCACGGGCGCGCGGGCGGGCGAGTATTCCTGAGCCCGCGCGTGGCTCCCGCAGCAAGTGGCGATAACTTCTCCAAACTAGCAGGCAAGAACGGTGGAGCGGGGACTGAAAGATTCCCCGCTCCATTCGCTTTCTGCGCTCAAAAGGTGTAAGGCATGGGGACAAACAGGGAGGCCGGCGGCGCAGGGCCGCACGTCGCGCTCGTGGCCGTCCAGTTGATGTTCGGCACGTGGCCCATCGTCGGCAAGATCGCGCTGACCGCGCTGCCGAGCACGGGCCTCGTCGTCCTGCGCGTCGTCGGCGCGGCCCTCGCCTTCCTGGGCTTGCAACGCACCATCGGCCGCGCGCAGAAGATACAAAAGGGAGACTACGCGCGCTTCGCCCTCTACGCGCTGCTCGGCGTCGTCCTCAACCAACTGCTTTTCGTCAAGGGACTGTCGCTGACAACCGTCATCAACGCGACGCTCCTCGGCACGACCATCCCCATCTTCACGCTGCTCGTCAGCCTCACGCTCGGCTTCGACCGCCTGACGCTGCGCAAGGCGCTCGGCATCTCTCTCGCCGGCGCGGGCGTCGTCTACCTGCTTTACCCAGAGCGGAATTTCACGAGCGACTCGGCCTTCGGCAACCTTTTGATAGTCCTGAACTCCATCTCCTACGGCGCGTACCTAGCCATCTCGAAAGACGTGCTCAAACGCTACGGCGCGCTGACGGTCATCACCTGGGTCTTCGTCTTCGGGAGTCTGATGACGCTCCCCCTGGGCGGCTACGCGCTCTCTGGCGTCCCTTTGCGCGAGGTCAGCCTCGGCGTCTGGCTCGCGGTTCTCTACATCATCATCGTGCCGACGGTCGGCGCTTACTACCTGAACGCCTGGGCGCTCGCGCGCGTCGAGCCCAGCACCGTCGCCGTCTACATCTACCTACAGCCGCTCATCGCGTTCGCCCTCGCCCCGCTGATTCTGGGCGAGCGATGGAACCCGCGCACGTGGCTGGCCTCCGCCCTCATCTTCGCGGGCGTCGCCGTCGTCACCTGGCGCGCGCGCGGCCCCGCGGTCGAAGAAGTCTCGGAGCGCCCCGAAGCCCTGAGCCACTAGCTTCGATTGCGGAATGCGGATTTCGGATTGCGGATTGAACAGAAATCACTCAAGCCTTTGCGCCTTAAGTATTAACTTTGCGCCTTTGCGAGAAACAGCCGTTCACGCTGGAGGCGCAAAGTCAAGGCGTAAGGCGCAAAGGGTTGAATTTGTCTTCCGCAATTGTTAGTTCCTGCTGGTATATTTAATCCAGATGGCGACGGCGGCGGGCAGGGTCTCAATCCAATCGGACGCGGCGGCGAAGAGTTCCGCGGCGCGGCTCTCCATTCTGGCCGCGGCGTTCCTGATCGCGCTCAAGACGGCGACGGGCGTCATCACCGGCTCGATTAGCGTCTGGGCGTCGCTCCTCGACTCGACGATGGACATCTTCGCCTCGGTCATCAACTACTTCGCCGTGCGCGCCGCCTCGCGCCCGGCAGACGAAGACCACTCTTACGGGCACGGCAAGGCCGAATCACTCGCCGGGCTCTTCCAGTCGCTCGTCATCGCTGCCTCCGGCCTCGTCCTCGTCTACGAGTCCATCCGCCGCATCATCAATCCGAACCCGACCGCGTCTGAGTGGGTCGGAATCCTGACGATGGTCGTCGCCGTCCTCGTCAGCATGGCCCTGGTCGCGCGCCTGCGCCGCGTCGCGCGCGAGACGGAGTCGCCCGCGCTCCAGGCGGACGCCACGCACTACGTGACGGACATCTACTCCAACGCGAGCGCGCTCCTCGCGCTGGTCATCGTCGGGTTGACGCCCTACCAGATCGCGGACCCCATCATCTCGCTCGGCATAGCCTGCTACATCCTCTGGTCAGCCGTCTCTGTGGGGCGCGATTCGATTGACGTGCTGATGGACCGCCGGCTGCCGCTTCAGGTGGACGAGCAGGTGGCAGACGTGGTCAGCCGCTACCGCGAGCAGGGCGTCTTAGGCTTCCACGACCTGCGGACGCGCCGCTCGGGCTCGCAGAAATTCATAGACCTGCACCTCGAAGTCGAGCGCGACATGAGATTGCAGGAGGCGCACGACGTGTCTGTGCGCGTGCTGCGCGCCATCGAAGCCGAGATACCGCGCGCCCGCGTCCAGATTCACACGGACCCGGCGGGCTGAAGCACGGGGCCGCGCCCGCCCGGCCGAAAGTTGTTAGAGGCCCAGGGCCGCGCGCGTCTTTGGCCCGACGATGCCGTCCGGGGTCAGCCCCTTGCTCGTCTGAAAGGCGACGACCTCCGCGTGGGTGGAGGGTCCGAAGATGCCGTCCACAGTCAGAGTCGAGCCCAGCTCGTTCAATCTTGACTGCAACCGCCTGACCTGCTGCCCGCGGTCGCCGATGCTTAACGAGACGGGCGGCAGCGTCCCCGCCGAGCCGCTGAAGGCCCCTTCGGCGTGAAGCTGCCGGATTTTCTGGTCGCTCAGCTCGAAGTGCATGGAGTCTTCTGTGCCGAAGCCCGCGCCCCAGTACCACCCGTGCCGGTTAAAAATCGGCGCGATGCGGGCCATGCCCACTTGCACCGTCTCCGCGTCGTCCCCGCGCTCGTCCAGAATGCCGTTGAGCGTCAGGTCAATGGCCGCCCCCCACGAGTGGTTGCTGATGGACGGTTGGTTTCTGACCAGCCGCGCGCAGAGCATGCCCATCGAGCCAAGGCCGTCGAACACCTCGCGCTCCTCGTTGCGGATGTCCGCCATCACCTCTCTCAAAGAACTGACGGCCGGGGCCAGCCCGGTCGCGGCGAACGGCCCGACGTTCTCCGTCACCATTAGACTCCTCAGGTTCTGGTTGGTGACGGGCTTGCAATCCCTCGTGTAGCTCCCCCTCGGATTCCCCAACAGGGACATCATGGTCAGTTGCCTGGCGGCGTTCAGGCCGGGGTTGATGTTAGCCGGGATGGGTATCAAATCAGTGATGAGCATATTTTTCTCCTCTTGTAGCTTAGGGTAGACACTCCATTTGATTATGCGGTTGTGAGGGTAAATATTTCGTCGGCCGTGCTGGGCCGGTGCAGATTTCCCGTCGAAGGTAGGCAGATAAGCGGGCCTGGAAGGTTCGACCCGGTCCCGCTTCCGGCGCGTGCTATCATACCGAAGCACGGCCCGCTCAACTTTTTAGACCTCAAGTTCGAAAATGGAGAACACATGAAAACTTCGCCCCGCCGGTTTTTCGCGCCCGCATTTATTCTGCTGCTCCTCCTCTTGCCCACGGCCGCGCGCGCGCAGGTGACTGCGATTAAGGCCGGCAAGCTCGTTGACCCCGAGACGGGGACTGTCTCCGTCAATCAAGTCGTCATCGTCGAGGGGAGAAAGATTAAGGCGGTCGGGGCTGGCCTACAGATTCCGGCGGGCGCGTCCATCATAGACCTCTCGAACATGACGGTCCTGCCGGGGCTCTTCGACTGCCACACGCACCTGCTGATGAACTGGATGCCGGAGGCGCGGCTGACCCCGAACGAGGAGGCGCTGCTGCCGACGAGCGTCCGCACGATTCAGGGCGTCATCAACGCGCGCGGGTATCTGGAATCCGGGTTCACGACCGTGCGCGACGTGGGCAACGCCCCCGACTACGCGGACACCTCGCTCCGGCTCGCCATCAATTTGGGCCAAATCCCTGGCCCGACCGTCATCAACGCGGGCCAGATCATCACGCCCTTCGGCGGCCAGGGCCGGCTCTGGCCCGGGCGGCCCTACGTGAACGACAACGAGTACATCTTCGCCGACACCCGCGACGACATGGTCAAGGCCATCCGCAGGAACATTCACTACGGGGCGCGCGTCATCAAGATCGTGGTGGACGACCAGGGCTATAAGTATTCGGCCGAGGACGTGAGGTTCATCGTGGACGAGGCCGCCAAGTCCGGCCTCAAGGTGGCCGCGCACTGCGCCACGGACGAGGGCGCGCGCAACGCCATCCTCGGCGGCGTCGCGTCGGTCGAGCACGGGCAGCGGATGTCGGACGAGACCCTGTCGCTGATGAAAAAAACTGGCACAGTGCTCGTCGGCACGGACTTCCCAGAGGGGATTGCGAAGGAGCAGGGCTACGGCCCTCAACTGGCCCCCACGTTTCTCGACCGCCTGCGGCGCGCGCACAAGATCGGCGTAACGATGGCCTTCGGGACGGACGTGCTCCTGAACAAGCCGGACAAGTCGCGCGGCGCTTACGCCCTGGACTTTCTGGAGGACTACATCAAAGTCGGGATGCCAGCCAACGAGATTCTACGCATGATGACGACCAACTCCGCGCGGCTGCTCGGCGTGGACAAGGAGCGCGGCGCGATTAAAGAGAACCAGGCCGCGGACATCATCGCCACGCCCGAAAATCCCCTTGATAACATCCTGGCCCTCAAAAAAGTTTCGTTCGTCATGAAAGACGGCCGTATAGTCAAGCACCTCAAGCCGTGACAAAACCAAAACTCAACCCTTTGCGCCTTAAGTATTAACTTTGCGCCTTTGCGTGAACGGCTGTTTCGCGCAAAGGCGCAAAGACAAGACGTAAGGCGCAAAGGGTTGAGTGAATCCCTCTCGCACGATTATTACGACAGGTGTCGTAAGAGGCAGGCGCTTCTTCCCTCCCCCGCGTGTGAAGTCCGCCGGAATCTACGTGCACGGCCTTTGCATTAGTAAAATCCGTTATGGGTATTTTCAAAATCAAAAATTATCTTGCCTGTCTGACCGCGGCAGTATTATTAACCGTTGGCGCGTCCGCACAGGGGTCGAACGCAGACCGCAAGCGCGCCGAAGCGCTCTGGGAGGAAGCCATACGAGCCAAGGGCGGGCGCGAGCGGCTCCACGCGGTCGAAAATCTTCTCATCTCATCGTCCGTAGACGTGCGGGCGAAAAGGGGGAGCGCGATCACGGAAACCGAGCGGCTTTACGTCATGCCCGGCCGGGCCTGGATTTTCAAGCTCACCCCGGACTACGACGTCTCTTTGGAAGCGACTGTCATCAACCCAGACCGCAGCCTCTGCTCGGTCACGATGTACCCCGTGGGCAACAGCGGAAGCGTGCCGGGGCTTTCGCTCTGCCTGCCGACCACGCCGCTCGAATATCTCGTCCAGGACCCCGTCATCTACCTCATGGAGACGCGCTGGGTGAAGCCCGTCCCCGTCCGCGCACGCACCGAAGGGGAAGGCGGCAAGCGAATAGACGTGGTCGAAACATTGGTCGGCCGGACCCGCGTGGATTTCTACTTACACCGCAAGACGCGCTTGCCGTTCAAACTCGTCACAGACCAATTTGACGGCGTCCCGCAACTCACAGACAAAATGGGGCTGACCGTGTATCTCGAAAAATACGAGGCCGTTGACGGCATCCAGATGCCCCGCCGCGTCACGCGCCAGCCGACCGTCATGGAGTCAACCGTCGAAGAGTTTCGCCACGACATCGAGAGCGCGCGTTATAAATTCAACGTCTCTTATGACGAAAAGATTTTCGAGCAGCCTGTGCCGAAGAACGTGAAGCGCGGCGACTGGAAGGTTTCGAAAGAAGATTGATGGGACTGTGCGGCCCTAAGCGGTTTTGATGGCGCGGATGCCCTGCGGCTTTTCGGCCTCGGCGAGGCGGCGCAGCTCGTAGAGCTTCGTCAGCGCCTCGACGGGCGTGAGCGTGTCGAGGTCCAGGGCGAGCAGGGATTGTGCCATTTCGGAGGCGCGCGGGTGCGTGTTGTTCGGCGCGGCGCGCTCGGCGGGTGAGTTCTCGGCCGGCTGCTGGCCGTGCGATTCGTAGTGTGCCAATAATTCTTCGGCGCGGCGGACGACCGGGCGCGGCAGGCCCGCGAGCTTGGCGGCGTAAACGCCGTAGCTCTTCTGCGCGCTGCCGGGGCTGACCTTGTAGATGAAGACCAGCTCGCCCCCCTCCTCCTCAATCTCTACGTACAGGTTCTTCAGGCGCGGCAGGAGGTCCGCGAGCGCGGTCAGTTCGTGGTAGTGCGTGGCGAAGAGCGTCTTCGAGCGGATGTGCGGGTGGTTGTGTATGAATTCGAGGACGGCGCGCGCTACCGCCAGCCCGTCGTAAGTCGAGGTGCCGCGCCCCAACTCATCGAGCAGGATGAGCGAGCGTGGGCTCGCGTGGTGAAGTATCCTGGCCGTCTCGATCATCTCCGTCATGAAGGTTGACTCGCCGCTCCCCAGCCGGTCGTAGAGCCCTATGCGTGTGAAGATGCGGTCGCAGAGGCCCACGGTCGCAGCCCCGGCGGGGACGAAGCTACCCAACTGTGCCATGAGCACGATCAGCGCAGTCTGCCTCAAATAGGTTGATTTGCCGGACATGTTGGGGCCGGTGATTAAGGCTATCTGCGCGCCGCCTTCGCCGCCGAGCTCTACGTCGTTGGCGACGAAGGGCTCGTCGCCCGAAAGCCTTTCGAGCACGGGATGGCGGCCCATCTCGATTTTCAGCTCGGGCGAGTCAACGATGGTGGGCCGCGTGTAGTTGAAACTTTCCGCGACCTCGGCCAGCGACGCCACGGCGTCCGTATGAGCGATTGTGCCGGCGGCGGTCAGAATCTCGTCCCTGTTCTTCCCCACATCCATGCAGACGCGGCGAAAGAGACTTGTCTCTAACTCCGCGATGCGCTCCTGCGCGTTGACGACGAGCGACTCGAACTCTTTGAGTTCGAGCGTGACGAAACGTTCGGAGGCCGCGAGCGTCTGCTTGCGCGTGTAGTCGGAAGGGACGAGGTGCAGGTTCGGGCGCGTCACCTCTATGAAGTGGCCGAAGACTTTGTTGTAGCCGACGCGCAGGCTCTTGATGCCCGTGCGGGCGCGCTCGCGCTGCTCCATCTCGGCCAGGAAGGCGCGGCCGTCACGCAGCATCGCGCGCAGATTATCCAGCTCTTCGGAGAAGCCCTCGCGGATGATGCCCGTCGTCGCGCGGCGCGATAACTCGTCGGGGATAGCTTTGCGGATGAGCGCGGCCGCCGATTCGCAAGTGGGCAGTGCGGCCAGAAGCGCGCCGAAACGCTTCGGGTCCCTTTGCAAGACGGCGCGGACGCGCGGAATCGTCTCAAGCCCCTGGCCCAGCGCCAACATCTCCTGCGCGGAGGCGAGGCCGGCGCGTGCGCGAGCAGACAGGCGTTCGAGGTCGTGGACAGTCTCGAAGGCGGCGAACAACTCGGCGCGGTCCTTGCCGTGCGTGTGGAACCATGCGACGTGCTCCTGACGGCGCATGATCTCTGTAGCGTCCAGAAGCGGCTGGCGCAGCCAGCGCCTCAGCAGGCGTCCTCCCATCGCCGTGCGTGTGCGGTCGAGCGCGGCCAGGAGCGAGGGAGCGCCCGAGTTGTTCTCGAAAATTTCGAGGCTGCGCAGCGCCTGCGCGTCGAGCATCATGAAGTTATCCGTGTGATAGCTCGACAGGCGCGTCAGTTGTTCGGCGACGTTTGTTTGCGTGTCGCGCAGGTATGAGACGAGCGCTCCGGCGGCCGCAGTGGCGAGCGGCCAATTCTTCAGGCCGAGCGGGGCGAGCGTGCGCGCGTTGAAATGTTCGAGGAGCGTGCGGCGCGCGTTCTCGAACGCGAAAGCCTCCGCGCGGAATGGCGTGGTGAATCCCGGCAGCGCGTCGCTCTCTGCTTCGGGGCTGTCGCGCGGCAGCAGGATTTCCGACGGTGCGACGCGCTGAAGCTCTGGAATGGCCGCGTCCGCTTCGAGTTCCGTGGCGGCGAACTCGCCCGTCGTCACGTCAGCGTAAGCCACCCCGGCGCGCTTGCCGTCCGAGACGTAAGAGGCCAGATAGTTGTTGACCTTGTGTTGGAGCAGGCCCGGCTCCAAAATTGTGCCAGGCGTGACTATACGCACGACATCGCGCTCGATGAGGTTGCCGCCCTTCTCGCCTTTGACGGGCGCGTCCGTCAGTTGCTCGCAGATGGCTACGCGGTGGCCGCGCGCGATGAGCCTTTTCAGGTGGCGTTCGAGGCTGTGATGCGGGACGCCCGCGAGCGGCACGCGCACGTTCTTGCCCATCGGCTTCGAGGTCAGGACGATGCCCAGCTCGCGCGAGACCAGCCGCGCGTCGTCGTCGAAGGTCTCGTAGAAGTCGCCTATGCGGAAAAGGAGGATGGCGTCGCGGTAGCGCTCCTTGATCTCCTGGTACTGCTTGTGTAGCGGCGTGGTGGCTATCATCGCTCGAAGAATTCCCGCAAGAGGTCTTCGACCGAAGTGAGGGCGCGGTGAAGGCGGTTTAATTGCTCGAAGCTCAGGAGCGTGGTCGCGCGCCCGATCTCGTGGAAGGCACCCGTGCGCGACTGGCTCAAATTCCTGTTGGCCCGGTTCGTGTCGCGCTCGCTGGCGACGATGAGGAAGGGCTTGGAGCGCTGCGCCTCGTAGGCGCGTTTGAGCTTGGCGAGCGCGGCGTCAATGTTGCCCTTGTGCTGCACCTCGAAGACGTGGCTCAGGCGCGGGCTCGTCTCGCTCTCGCGCCAGACCACGTCGTAGTAGTCGAACTCGCTCTGCGCGTGGTAGCCGAGCACGCGGCCTATGTCGAGGAGCATTCGCTGCACGTCGCCGTGCGTCAACTGTTCAGTGCGAGCCTCGGGCTGCGCGTCCGCGAGCGAGAAAGTCTGCCCCTCGTCGGCGACGCGCTTGCGCCCCGCGGCCGTTATCGTCCAGCGGCCGCGTCTGCGCTCGATCTGGCGATTGTCTGCGAGCGTGCGGCCGGCGCGCTGAACTAACCTGCGCCACTGCGCGCGGTGCCCGTTGGTGAGCGCGCGCACATCAGTGTCCTCTAGTTGCGGGAAATAGCCCGCCAGGCGGTTGTAGAGGAAACGAATTTCTTCGACACCTCCCGTGGCGACGAGTTCCTGCAAGATAGGCAGTTCGATGCGTGCGACGCCCGGATATGCCATGGCTAGGGTTGAGGCAAGTGCTCAAAATGGAGAAGCCAGAAAGCTGAAGACGCCCTCAACTTTCTGGCACAAACTTAACAAAACGGAAGGCAGAAGGCAAAAAGCGGAAGGCAGAAGGCGGAAAGCAGAAGGCAGCAAGAGCGTCACGTCCCTTGCTGCCTTCCGCCTACTGCCTGCTGCCTGCTGCCTTTTACGCCGCCTGGGCCGTCGTGATGCCGAAGGCTTCGTGGATTTCGTCGGCGTCGAGGGTGTCGCGGTCCATCAGGCCCACGACGAGGCGGGCGATGGAGTCGCGCTCGCGGTCCACGATCTCGCAGGCGCGCTTCATCTGCGCGTTGATGATCTCGGAGGTGGCGTGCTCGACGCGGTCGAGGAGCGCCTGGCTGTGCGGGTCTTCCGGCTTGCCGAGGTGAATCGGCCCGAGCGGGCTCATGCCGAACTCCGCGACCATTTTTCTGGCGATTTCAACCGCGCGCTCGATGTCGTTCGACGCGCCGGCCGTCATCGTGTCGAGCAGCAGTTGCTCGGCGGCGCGGCCGCCCAGCAGCATGGCGATCTGGTCTTCGAGGTAACCGCGCTTCTTCATCAGACGGTCGCGCTCGGGCAGCGACTGCGTGACGCCGAGGGCGCGGCCGCGCGGCAGGATGGAGACCTTGTGAATCGGGTCCGCGTCCTTGACGCCGAGGCCGACGGCGACGTGGCCCGCCTCGTGGACGGCAGTCGCGTAACGCTCCTCGTCGTCCATCATGAAGCCCTGGCGCTCCGCGCCCATCAGTATCTTGTCGCGCGCGTACTCGACGTGCGGCCGACCGATGGCTTCGGAGTTGTCGCGCGTGGCGGCAATCGCGGCCTCGTTCAAAAGGTTCGCCAAATCCGCGCCCGAGAAGCCGGGCGTGCCGCGCGCTATCCAACGCAGGTCTAAGCCTTCTTCGAGCGTCAGGCCCTGAGCGTGAACTTTCAGAATCTCTTCGCGGCCGCGCGCGTCGGCCAGGTTGACGGCGATCTCGCGGTCGAAGCGGCCGGGACGAGTCAAAGCGCTGTCCAGGATGTCCGGGCGGTTCGTGGACGCGATGACGACGACGCCCGCCAACTGGTCGAAGCCGTCCATCTCGACGAGTAGCTGGTTGAGCGTCTGATCCTGGTCGGCGGAGGCGGAGTCGTTGCCGCGCCCGCGCTGGCGGCCCAGGGCGTCAATCTCGTCAATGAAGATGACGCAGGGCGAAAGCTTGCGCGCCTCCCCGAAGAGACGGCGCACGCGCGCCGCGCCCATCCCGGCGAACTTCTCCTGGAAGCTCGAACCGGACACGGAAAGGAACGGAGCGCCAGCCTCGTTGGCCGCCGCGCGCGCGAGCAGAGTCTTGCCCGTGCCCGGAGGGCCTGAGAGCAGTATGCCGCGCGGCGCGCGACCGCCCAGGCGGCCGAACTTCAGCGGATCTTTCAAGAACTCAATCGTCTCGGAAAGCTCCTGCTTCGCCTCGTCAACGCCCGCGACTGAGGAGAAGTTGACGTTCTGCTTGCCGCCGGAGTCCTGTAGATTGAAGTCGCCGCCGCGGCCGCCCATGTGAGCGTAGACGCGCCAGACGACGAAGGCCAGGACCGCCGCCACGAAGAACGGAATCATGTAGGTCATGGCTGTCGAGAACGCGCTCGGCTTGAGCGAGCGGAAGTCCACGGGCAGGTTGTTCTTGGCGAAGACGTTAATGATCTCGTTTTGCGTCGCGGCGTTGGTGACGATGGCCTGCGAGACGACGCCGTCGCGGCCCGTGACGATCAGAGTCTCGTCGTCAACCTTGAGCGAGGCGGCCGCGCCGGTTTCGCCGAGCGCGCGCAGCTCGGTCGAGTTGATCTCGCGAATGACCGTCTGGCTCCGCTGGTAAAAGAGGAAGACGCCGGCCGCGACGAGCAGCAGGAGCAGGCCGGAGGCGATGGCGATGGTGGATTTCTGCGAACGGGGGATCAAACGGGGCAACGGGGACGGCATAACAATCCTCCTGAGCATCCGCCGGAGGGGCCGTTAAATAGGGGAAGGCCCGTTCGGGAAAGCTCTTTCAGAAAAGCTTAAATGAGAAAGAATCGGGGTTAAAAATTGTCCGGTTAACGGAAGGAGCAACTCGCGCGGAACTTGCGGAGAAACCCTCTGCGGGCGCGCTCGCTCCGGGGCACGTCGCGAACGGCTCTAGTACTTTACCAGCCCCTGCCCGTTTTAGTCCAGACCTTAGTTAAATACTTCACCCGAATAATGGAAAAGCAGGTCGAGAACTAAAAAAGAGCGCTCGCCTGCACGCAAGTTCCGATGACTGAAGGACGGCTTCGGTTGCCGTTTATGTCAGCTTTGTGCCAGACAATATTATCTTCGGCTTGAATTAGAACACCAAGAGTCGGTCTAGTGTGCTGTATTTTGATACAAACGGGCGGTCTCGGAGCGGGCGAGCCGGCGGCGTTCGGTCATCGTTCCGGGCTCAAACCCCTTAAAATTCTGAGTTTAACTCACTGGTTCACCCCGAAATCGGCAGATGGCACGGCCGTTGCTCTTTCTCTGCGGCAGGTGGGTTCGGTAGAACCAAATTAAATTAGCGACGCTCAAACAAAGGAGAAGGCGACAATGTTGTGGACGATTCTGGTGGTGCTTCTGGTTCTGTGGTTAATCGGTGCCATCGGCGGTATCGGCGGCGGTCTCATTCACCTGCTGCTCGTAGTGGCACTCATTATCTTCGTTATCAATCTACTCACGGGCCGGCGCACGGTCTAGTCTGACCGCCTCGTAGCGGTATCAAGGTCAGGCTTAACGGAAGTAGATTCGGGGGTCAAGCGAAACGGGTTTAGGTAGGGTCAAACAAAGGAGAAGGCGATATGTTGTGGACAATCTTGGTAGTGCTTCTGATCTTATGGTTAATCGGTGCGATCGGCGGTATCGGCGGCGGTCTTATTCACCTGCTGCTCGTGGTGGCTCTGGTTGTTCTGGTCATCAACCTGCTGACGGGACGTCGCACGGTTTAGCCTTCAAGGCAACACAACTGAATCGGGAAGCGGGCGCGTGGGCCGTTAAAGCCCTCTGCGCCCACTTCCCTTTTTATTTGAAATCAGCGAGCCGCAAGTCGAGCGGCGCGACGACGCGCCCGACCGGGTACAAATTCATCTGCCGGTCCCAGTAGGGCGAGCGCTCGTAGAAGAAATTGAGGCGCGCGGACGGGTCGGCGGCGAACTTCGGGTCGCTTTTTAACTTCTGCTCGAACTCGCGGCGCAGGTTCTCGTCCTTCGCCAGCAGCTCGCGCGCCAGCTTTTCGAGCACGTAATCCTCGCCGTATTCTTTCTGTTCAAAGATGGCGTTGAAGAATCCCCAGGCGACAAAGGAATCCGGCCCGAGGGGTTCGAGCAGGTGGACGGCGACGTAGCCCGCGGGCTGGGCCACCGGCACAACGACAGAACCCGCCGGATAGGTTCTGCGCTCGCGCACAGGGTTCGTTTTGTAGCTCGGCAAGACGCGACCCTCGAATGGCGTGGCGGCGAACTTCACGTCCGTGAAGCGATAACTCTCAACTTCGATGGTGGCAGGCGCGGCCAGACGTTGCAGGCGCAGCCCGTGGGCCGCCATCACCTCGACGACCTCCTTCCACTGTGGCGGGACGACGTAGTAGAGCGGGGGCGCGACCGCGGCGGCGACGCGCCCCTCGTCGTAGAAAGGCAGCGTCACGTCCAGGGGCTTCGTCCCGAAGACGACGCGCTGCTGGCCCGATACGTCGCTCATCTCCGTGCGCGACTCGACGCCCTTGAACTGGAACTGCCTGGGCTTATCCGTCATCTCGATTTGCAGCGGGTACAGTCGGGCCGGGTCGTAACCTTGTCCGGCCTTCAACGTCAACTCGTCCGCCTCGCGCGCGGCAGTCAAGAGTTTTTCCGTGTTCCGGTTGACCTCTTCGAGCGTGAACCTCAGCAGGTCGTATGTGCCGCGCACGCGCGAGCGATAATCCTTGAGCATGTGCGTCTCGATCGTCATCCCAGGCCGGTTGCGCACCGTCGTGTAACCCGTCGAGAAGCGCGGCGGCATGACGAAGCCGTCAATCCCCTTCGCTAAATCCCTGTTGTCGCGGAAGGTCATGTATTGTGCCAATAAATTGCCCTCGCCCTCGGTCGCCGGGAATATCCTTCCGTCGAACGCGTCGCGCATCCAGGCCAGGACGGGCGCGGGCGCGTGCTGCTGGTGCTCGTAGATGTAGGTGATGTTGTAACGAAAGTCCGCGCCGTCCGTGACGTGGCAGTCAATCAAAAGGTCCGGGTTCCACTCGGCCCAGAGTTTGAGCCACGCGCGCGTCTCCGGCGCGTCGGCCTTCATGTAGTCGCGGTTGAGGTTGAGGTTGGCTGTGGTCGCGCGCCAGCCCATCTCCGCGGGGCCGTTCTGGTTGATGCGGTTGAAGGGGCCGAAGCGCTCGTGGCCGTCCACGTTGTAGATGGGGATGAAGAGGACGACGACGCGGTCTAGCAGCCCCGGCCGTGTCTTCGTGACAGCGATGTCGCGCAAGAGCGCCAGTCCGGCGTCTTTGCCGTCGGACTCGCCCGCGTGTATGCAAGCCTGAATCATCACGACGGCCTTGCCCGCGCGGCGCGCAGCCTGCGGGGTGAAATCGTTGCCGGTCGCCGCGACGAGTAAAGGCAGCGCGCGGCCTTCCCCGCTCTGCCCGAAGCTCGCGTAGCGAATCAGGGGCGAGGCGTCGTCCAGCTTGCGGGCGTAGGCCACGGTCTCGTCGTAGCGCGGCGTCTCGCGGTAGTTGGTCTTCTCGGCGCGCGTCTGCCACTCGGGCGGGGCCGTGGGCTGTGTACTCTGTGCCATAATTTTCTGGTGATAAACGAAAGCGACTAAGACAAAAACTACAAAAGAGGCCGCGCGGCGGAGCATCCTGTTTCTCCAATCTTTCTCGACTGCTTTCTTTCGCGACGAATATACGACGCTTTGCCGCGAATTCAAATTACCTCGCAGCGCAATTTTCCGAGAGCCGGGCCGTCCTGTCTTGCCATTAACCCCGTCCGACTTTACAGGCGTCGGCGGGCGCGATTAAGCTCTCCCAGAGGACAGACCCGTCACAGCGTCAAGGAAGATTTAATGATCGCTCGCACCAACGCACGCCGCCTGCTCGCCGCCGTCATCACTTTCGCCTTCGTCCTTTCAGCCTCCGCGCCCGTCACACCAGCGCAGCGGCGACGGACCAGGGCGCGCGCCGCCGTCACTTCCGAACCGAGGTTCCCGCGCAACCTCCCGCCGGGGGCGAAGCGCGTGCGGCCCGCGCGCACCTACGACGTGCAACACTACGTCATCCGCACGCGCTTCGACGTGCCGGACAAGACGGTCATCGGCGACACGACCGTCGTGCTCAAGCCACTCGCCGCCGGCTTCGGCTCTTTCGAGCTGGACGCGTCGAACATGAAGGTCGAGGCCGTCACGCTCGGCGACACGAATACGCCGCTCCAGTGGACGCAGCCGCCGGACAAGCTCAGCATCAAGCTCGACCGCGCCTACGAGCCCGCGGAGACAATCGGCGTCCGCATACGCTACCGCGCCAAACCGGAGCGCGGCCTCTACTTTGTGGCTCAGCGCCAGGGCGGCGACGGCGCGTTGACGACGCCCGCGCAAATCTGGTCGCAGGGCGAGCCCGAGGACAATCACCACTGGTTCCCGGCTTACGACTACCCGGACGACCACGCGACGAGCGAGCAGTACATCACGACCCCTGCGGGCGAAATCGCCATCTCGAACGGCGCGCTCGTCGAGACCATCCCGAATGCGGACGGGACGCGCACCTTCCACTGGAAGATGGACGAGCCGCACGCGACCTATCTGACCTCGCTCGTCGTCGGCGACTACGCGAAGCTCGACGCCGCTTACAAGAACGTCCCGCTCGAATACTACACCTACCGCGGGACCGAAGAGACGGCGCGCAAGGCGTTCGCCAAGACGCCCGACATGATGCGCCTCTTCTCAGACAAGCTCGGCCACGAGTACCCTTACAACCGCTACGCACAGACGGTCGTCGCCAGCTTCATCTTCGGCGGCATGGAGAACGTGACGGCGACGACGCACTCCGACTCGGAAATCCTCTACGGCACCACGCGCGAGGCCCAGGTCTCGACCGAGAACTTAATCTCGCACGAATTGGCACATTCCTGGTTCGGCAACCTCGTGACCTGCCGCGACTGGTCCGAGCTGTGGCTCAACGAGGGCTTCGCCACCTTCATGGAGGCGGTCTTCCGCGAGCACGACGCCGGGCACGACGCTTACCTGGCCGAGATGCGCTCGAACGCCTCGCTCTACTTTCTGGAAGACCTGGCCAGGCACAGGCGGCCGCTCGTCTTCGACCGCTACCGCTCGCCCCTGGACCTCTTCGACACGACCGTCTACAAGAAGGGCGCGCTCGTCCTGCACATGCTGCGCGAGACGGTCGGCGACGAGCTGTTCTGGAAGGCGCTCAACCGCTACCTCGCGGAGAACAAATTGAAGCCCGTCACCACAGAAGACCTCAAGCGCGCCTTCGAGGAGACGACCGGGCAGCGGCTCGACTGGTTTTTCGACCAGTGGGTCTACAAGGCGGGCTTCCCAGAGCTGCGCGTGCGCTCCTTCTACAGCGCCCCGACGCGCAAGCTCACGCTGGAGGTCACGCAGACTCAGGGGCAGGAGGCGATGACGCCGCTGGTCTTCCGCCTGCCGCTCGAAATCGAGCTAGCGACCCAGTCGGGCACGCGCACCGAACGCGTCGAAGTCACGGAGCGCACGCAGCGTTTCACCTTCCAGCTCGACGGCAAGCCTCTGATGATTCGCTTCGACAAGGGCGCGCGCCTTTTGAAGATGATTAATTTCCAGCAGCCTGCCGCCAGGCTCAAGTACCAGCTCACACACAGCTCGGACATCATCGGCCGCCTCGAAGCCGCCGAGGCACTGGCCCGCCTGAACCGTCGCCTCCCGCCGGGCGAGCAGGTGAGACAGGTCGCGGAGGCGGCTCTGCTGGTGCTTGGCTAACGCGTGGCGGCGAAGAGCGTGCGCCTGAACGGATAGAAGACCGGGCCAGTGGGGTGCAGGGCGCGGAGCCTTTCCCTGTATCGCTCCATGAAAGGCTCTTTCAACTGTTCGGGCAGACGTTCGAGGTAAGGCACGAGCGTCGTGCCTCGCGTCCACTCGGCCAAGGCGTCTGAGTTCTCTAACAGACTCGGGTAGACTTTCTCGAAAACAGTTATCTCGCCCCCGCCGCTTTCGTACAGCAGCCCGGCGTACTCGCTGACGTTGAGCACGGGCGACTGCCTGTGCCAGCCGCCGAGCGCAGATAGGTAAGGCTCCTCGGCGGCGACCTCCGTAATCAGCGTGTGCGCCGGGTGCGTGTGATTCGAGGGCAGTTGGACGGCGAGTTGTCCGCCGGGGCGCACGAGCGAGAAGAGACGCGGGACGAGACTGCGGTGGTCGTCAACCCAGTGAATCGCCGCGTGCGAGAAGACCAAGTCCCAGCTTCCCTCCGCGGCTTCGATGGAGCCGAGCTCGAACCGCAGGCGTGAGTCGGCGAGCGCGTTCGCGCGTTCCAGCATTTCCGGCGAGGAGTCAACGCCCGTGACCTCGCTCTCGGGCAACGCGTCCGCCAGCCTGCGCGTCAGCTCGCCCGTCCCGCACCCCAGATCAACGACGCGCAATCCGGCGCGGATTTTTACGAGGCCCAGCAGGTCATCGAACGGCGCGAACCTGTCGGCCTGGAAGCGGTGATACTGTTCCGGGCTCCACGGCATCTTTCGATTTCGGAATGCGGAGTGGAGTACAGATTCAAGCCTTTGCGCCTTACGTCTTGTCTTTGCGCCTTTGCGAGAAACAGCCGTTCACGCAAAGGCGCAAAGTTAAAACTTAAGGCGCAAAGGGTTGAGTGCTTTCTTTTCAATCCGCATTCCGCATTTATTTGAGCTCTCTGTTGCAGGCGCGGCAGTGGGTGCGCCGCTTGGCGTTGAGCGTGCCGCAGTCGGGGCAGCGGTTGTACATCGTGCGCGCGAACCAGTTGGTGATGACGGCGCTCACGACGAGGATGCCGCCCAGGACGGCGACGCTCAGCAGCGCGTCCTTCAACCTTTGTGCTTCTCCCTGAGCGCGCTCTGGTAGCTCTGCCCGCGCTCGTAACCCTTGCGGAACGGCGCGGCCTCGAAGGTGTCCGCGTGAAGCTCGCGCAGGCGCTCCTGCACTTCGTCGTAGGCGCGGCCGCGCAGGTGCGGGTGCTGCGCGGCCTCGAAGCCGCGGCGGTAGACGTGCTCGTCCGCTTTGAAATCTCCCTCGGTGTACTCAGCCTCCTCGGCGTCGCGCAGGCCGACCCACCAGTCCTCGCGCGCGGCGTCAACGCTCTCGGCCCCGGCCTGGCCCAAAACGGTGCGCGCCGCCTCTGACTGCTCCTCCCCGTCGGCCACGACTATGACGACCGAGTGGCCCTTGCGGAGCGCATCTTCGTAGACATACAACTCGTCAACGGGCAGACCCTCTATGTTTTCTTCGAGGGCGCTGCCGGCCGTAGCGCCAGCGACAGCGCCACCCGCGCCGAGCAGTGCGGCCCCTACGATACCGGCCGCCAGCACAGGGCCGACGCCAGGGACGAGGAGGCTGGCGAGCGCGGCCCCGATGTGCATGCCCCCTGCGGCCCCCAGCGCCGCGCCGACGGTCCCGCCGAGCGCGCCCCCCATGCCCGGCTGTTCTGTCTCGGTCGTCGGCACGGTTGCCTCGACTTCGTCTGTGGTCGTGCCCGGCGTCAGTAGGTTGATGCGGTCATCACTAATGCCCGCGGAGCGCAAATTCTCTACGGCGCGCTCGGCGTCGGCGCGCGACTGGAAAATCCCGGCGACGGTACTCATCGGTGGCCTCCTGTTTGAAGTTTAGTTAGTTTTATCCTTTTCGGCCCGCTCTTTCAAGCTGAAGATTGAGCCGACCGGCCCGGCCGTGCTAAAGTGAAGCAGTTCTTCCGACACTTAAGGACGGAGCCGGTGGATGATCGCTGTTATCGAAAAACATTTCCCGATGTCCGAGGGCGACGGCAAGGCCACGCGCAAGAAGAAGCCGAAAATCCTGGCCGTCACGACCGACTGCTGCACGGGCTGCGCGGGCTCGCCGGCCTGCATCGAGTACTGCCCCATCGAAGCCTGTATGTTCTGGGTCCCGGACGAAGACCACCCGCCGTTCGGGCGCATAGAGGTTGACCCGAACCTCTGCATCGGCTGCCAGAAGTGCACGAGCAAGGGGCCGGACGGCGCGTTCCTCGACGGCTGCCCCTGGGACGCCATCGAGATGGTCCCCACGGAAGACTGGGAGGCCGCCCACGGCGTCGAACTGACGGACGCGCCCGTCGCTACTGCCTAGAAGAATCCTGACTCACTGAGCGGCCGCGGATGGCTTTTGCCGTCTGCGCCGCTTGTTCTTTAACGCGCGACGGCATCCCCTCAACCCCCTGCGCGTAACGCTCCACTTCCTTTAAGTCTTCGCTCTCCCCGACGAGGAAAAGAGCGCGCAGAGCCTCGTAGACGAACTCCTCGTCCGGCCCAATCGCCAGCAGAGCATCGCCCGCCGCGACGCGCGCGCCCGCGCTCGTCTTAACGCCGACGATCTTCCCGTGCAGCGGCGAGCGCACTTCTAACTCCTGATTCCGCGCGTCCGTGATGCGCGCGACGAGGGCATTCTCCCTGACTTCGCCGCCTTCGCCGAGGACGCTGCCGACCGTGCCCTCGACGGGGGCCGGAACGTCGTAGGGCACGAGCATGGCGCGCAACTCGGCGAGGCCCGCCGTGTCCTTGAAGCGAACCAACTGAACGGCGGCGTTGCGCCGCACGGCCGGGTGCGGGTCCGCGACCAGTTTGAGCAGCCCCGCGTGAAACTCTTCCGAGTTGTTGTCCTGCCCCATCACCCAGGCCGCGGTCTTGCGGACCTCCGCGACAGGACTCTCGGCCAGCGCGACGATCTGCGGATACCAGCGGCTCGCGCCTTGGTCCCCCTTCTCGATTCGCTCCTCGACCTGCGTCAGCGCCTGCTGCACGCGCCTCACGTTCTGCCGGTCGCTCAAATATCTCGTGATGTCGTCGTCCGAAAGCGGCCTGCCGAACCAGGTCAAGTACCAGGTCAGGAACGGCACGACGACGAAAAGAACTGCCAGCGCGACGAACGGCCAGGAAGGGCGTCGCCGCCGCGCCGCGGGCAGCGCGTCGAGAACCTTTTGGCCGTTACTGGACGAGCCGTTTGACCCTGTCTCGGACATGAGCGTTAACACTCAGCGCGCCGGGTAAAAGTGGTAGAGCATGGCGTACACCACGACGCCCGTAACGGAAACGTAGAGCCAGACGGGCAGCGTCCAGCGCGCGAGCCTGCGGTGGCGCTCGTCCTGCCGCCGCAGGCCGCGCCGGAGCGTCACGAGGATGAAGGGGACGACCGCGACGGCCAGCACGGTATGCGTCAGCAGGACCGTGAAATAGACTGGCCTGACGAAGCCCTCGCCCCTGAAACGCGTCGGCCCCTGGCCCAGGTAGTAGGCCAGGAGCGTGTGGTACGTGACGTAAGAGACGAGGAAGGCCGCGGAGACGATAAAGGCCGCGAGCATGGCCCGGCGGTGCGCCTCTATCCGGCCGCGGCGGACCAGCACGTAGCCCGTGACGAGCAGCGCGGCGCTCACTGTGTTCAAGAAGGCGTTGACGTGCGGGAGGGTGAAGATGAAATTCTTCATGCGGGGAGGCGGGGCTTCACGCGCCGGGCGCGGCGGCCGCGGCCCTCTTCCCTTCCGCCGTCAGGGCGTAGAAATCGTTGCCGCGCTCTTCCAGCAAGCCCTCGGCGACCAGGCCCTCGACCGCGAAGAAGACTTCGCGGCGCGCGTCCGCGTCGTTGCCGCCCGCCTCGAACAGCTCGTGCAGGTCGAGCACCTCTTTCCCCAGATGCTCGAACATCCCCAGCACGCGCCTCTTAATCTCGTCCATCGAAATCGCTTTAAGCCGTTGGCTCTCTGTCCTTCATCGTCTCGACCATCCGCGCCACGTCGGGCGGGATCGGGCGACCGCGCGCGTCAACGGCGTCTGTGAAGCGTACCTGCGCGCGCGGGAGCGCGGCCGCGACGGACTTCCGAGCGCCACTGGTGACCGCGCCGCGCGCGGCTGACGCCTCGGCGGCTACGTCCGCCGGGGCCTTCTTCGCCTTGCGCGCCGACAGGAAGGAGGTGACGGGGACGAGCAGGAAGACGAGCGCCATCATCCCGGCCACGGTCGAGAAGAAGAGGTTGTCCGTGCTGATGAAGTTGCCCGAGGCCATGTAGCTCAGCCCGGCCAGCGCCAGGAACCCCACGGCCATCACGATGCAGACGACGTTCAGGAGTAAACTCTCATTCTTCATCAGGCTGCCCTCCTTCTCAAGTGTGTCGGTCATCGCGCGTTCGTCTCACTCTCCTTTTTCTTCGCTCACTTGTGCTTGCCCTTGGGCGCGGGCTTGGGCTTCTCGGACATCTGCTCGTAGCCGCACCGCTCGCACTGCCAGATGGGGAAGACCTCGTCCGGGTTGGCCTTGCTCTCGTAGATGGCGCGGTTCGACGGGATGATCTTGCCGCCGCACGCGGGGCACGCCCGGCCGCGAAAGCTCATCCGGTCAATCTCCAATATCAACTCTTCTTTATCGGACATACTCGTTAAGTGATGGACTCAACCCTTCGCGCCTTTAGTTTTTACTTTGCGCCTTTGCGTGAACCGCTGTTTCTCGCAAAGGCGCGAAGGTAAGACGTAAGGCGCAAAGGGTTGAATCTGATTTTCGCGCCGCGCCGCTGTCTGAACATAGCATAGAAGATTCCGCAGAAGATTGCGACGGGCGGAATCAGGAGCACCAGGACCGCCAGGTTGAGCCGGGCGGAGAGCTTGGCGGCCTCGGGCGTGCCGGCGAGCGCAGATCGGCACAGAGAACACTGCGCCGACACGTCCTGGCCCGCCGCGAGCACAACCGCGACCGCGGCGCACGCCGCGACCACGAGCCAGAGGTGCCGCCTAGCTTTCATCACTCGTCCTCGTCCCCCGTGGTCGTCACGAGCGGCTTGTCCGACTCGAACGTGTACCGCTGCTGGCGGTTCCTGAAGCTGTCCGGGAAGAAAACCAGCAGCAGGCAAATGCAGACCACGAGCATCGGCACAAGCGTCAGGACGAGGCTCAGGCGCTCGAACCTGAGGTGCATGAAGTAAGCGACGATGAGCGCCGCCTTGATGACGGAGAGGCCGATCAGGATCGTCAGCATCAGCCGGATGTCCAGGTGTATGTAGCCCAGAAAGACTTCGAGCCCCGTCAGGAGCAGCAGCCAGACCCAGACGGAGATGAAGAGCTTGTTGCTGCCCGCGAAATGTTCGCCCTCGGCGTGCGTTGCCATCTCTCTCGTGACTCCTTCCGTTCGGGACTCAGTGGACTGGCGGCGTGAAGTCCACCGACAGTAAATAGATCATCGGGAAGACGAACATCCAGACCAGGTCAACGAAGTGCCAGTAGAGCCCGCTGATCTCCACGTCCTCGTGCTTCATCTTGCGCACGCGCGCGGCGATGACCGCCAGGTAGATGAGCCCCGTCAGGACGTGGAACATGTGCAGGCCCGTGATGGCGAAGAACGACGCGCCGAAGAGCGGCGACGCCTGCGGCCAACGCTCGACCCACTCGGCCGGCAGGCTGAACGGCCGCAGCCCATCGTCGAGCAGGTGCTTCCACTCGATCAAGTGGAGCACGATGAAGGCCGCGCCGAAGAGAATCGTCAGCCCTATCCACTTCCTGACCGCCTTGTAATCGCCACGCGCCGAGGCCGAGACGCCCATCACCATCGTCAGGCTCGACGACAGCAAGCAGAGCGTCATCACCGACGAGAAGACGATTGACGGGTAGAACGGGAAAGGCGTCGCCCACTGATCCGAGGTCGCGCGCACGTAGCTGTAGCCGACCAGGAGCGCCGAGAAGGTCAGCGCGTCCGAGACGATGAACAGCCACATCCCCAGCTTTCTGTGGCCGACGCGGTAGGGGTGCGTGCCCCCGCCCCAGTCGGTCGCCGTTGTAATCTGGTCCGCCCTTGCTGCTTCCGTACTCAACTTTCACCTCCAAAGGAAAAGGAGTAAGAACAGGTAAATCCAGACTCCGAACATGAAATGCCAGTAGAGCGCGGCGGCGTTGACGACCGCCATTCTTTTACGCGCGCCGCCCTCTTCTCCGCCGCCGTTGCGCCACGAGCGCAGGAGCAGGTAGTCGAGGAAGAGTATCCCGCCCAGGAGGTGCAGGCCGTGCGCGCCCGTCAGCACGTAGAAGAAGGAGGCGTGCGGGTTCGACGCGAGGTACACGCCCGCCGCCGCCAACTCGCGCCAGGCCGCTAGCTGCGTCGCCAGGAAGCCCAGGCCCAGCACAACGGTCACGAGCAGCCAGCGCCGGAAAACATTCGTCCGCCCCGCCTGAAGCTTCCGGCGCGAGACCTCGAAGGCGAGGCTGCTCAGCAGGATTATTCCGGTGCTCACCCACAGCAGGCGCGGCACGGGGCCGGGCCGCCAGTCGTTCCACGTTCCGGCGCGGACAACGTAGGCGCTCGTCAGCGCCGTGAACATCATCATCACGGCCGCGAGCGCGACCCACATGCCCGTGCGGTAGCGCGCCAGCGGCTCCGCCTGCAAACTGTCCCGGGTCGAGATTGTTGTGCTCATGCTGTTTCGCGTTTACCCCTTCACTCACTATCCACGGACGAGCAGCAGCAGGAACAAGAGCAGCCACAGCCCGTCCATGAAATGCCAGTAAGCCGAGACGACGCCGGCCGCGGCCCGCCGCCTCATCTCCGCCTTCGCTTCTGCGCGCCTGCGCCTCGTCCGCAGCAGCAGGTAATTCAGGCCCAGAATCCCGCCCAGCAGGTGCAGCGCGTGCGCGCCCGTCAGCAGGTAAAAGAAAGTGCTGTGGTTGTTGGTCGCCAGGTAAAGCCCCTGCCCGACTAATTGCCGCCACGCGAAGACCTGTGACGCCAGAAAGCCGAGGCCCAACAGGAGCGTCACGAAAAGCCAGCGGACGTAAGCGGGGTCTTTCCCTGCCTTCAAAGACCTGCGCGCGGCCTCAAACGTCAGGCTGCTCGCGAGAATCAACCCGGTGCTCAGCCAGAGCAGGTGCGGCACTTCAATCGGCGGCCACTGCTCCCCGGACGAGAGGCTGATGTAAGAGGCCATCAGGGCCGCGAACATCATGAAGATGGCCGCGATTAAAATCCAGAGCGAGAGGCGGTACGGCTTCGGCGAAAAGCCCTGCGCCTCGTCCTTCTTTTTCCCACCGCCCCCGCCGCCGCCCGGACCCTTGCCGTTGTGCCCGTTCTTGCCCGGCGGCTTCCCGCCGACGCCAACCCTGGTCTTCTGCTTGACGCGCTCAGTGCTTGTGACCGTCGTGACCATTGCCGCCTGTTACCTCTGTACTGCTGTCGGCCGGGTCCGGCTCCGTCTGCATGATGTAGTCGTTGGGCGCTCCCGGCACGGCGAACTCGTAGGGGCCGCGGTAAACAACCGGGTGCACGCCCGCGAAGTTGTCGTGCGGCGGCGGCGACGTTGTGTTCCATTCGAGCGTGGTCGCCTCCCACGGATTGTCGCCGGCCTTCTTCCCCTTAATCAAACTCCAGACGAGGTTGAAGAGGAAGAGGAACTGCGTCAGGAACGTAATGATGGCCGCGACCGTGACGAAGAGCACGAGCGGGTGCAGAGATTCGAGGAAGCCGTAAATCTGCTGCCCGTTCTCGGCGAAGCGCGAGTAGCGGCGCGGCATCCCGACGATGCCCATGATGTGCATCGGGATGAAGATGGCGTAGACGCCGACGAACGTGATCCAGAAGTGTATGCGCCCCAAACGCTCGCTCATCATCTTGCCGAACATCTTCGGGAACCAGAAGTAGATTCCGGCGAACATCCCGAAAATCGCCGCGACACCCATCACGAGGTGGAAGTGGCCGAGGACGAAGTAGGTGTCGTGCATCGGGAAATCGAGCGAGGTCTGGCCGAGCACTAACCCCGTGATGCCGCCCGCGACGAAGAGCGAGACGAAGCCGAGGGCGAAGAGCATCGGCGTCGTGAAGCGAATCTTCGCGCCCCAGAGCGTGCCGAGCCAGTTGAAGGTCTTGACGGCCGAAGGCACGCCGATGCTCAGAGTCAGAATCGAGAACGCCATCGCCGAGTAGGGGCTCATGCCGCTGATGAACATGTGGTGGCCCCAGACGAAGAAGCCTAAGAGGCCGATGGCGAAGATGGCGAAGACCATCGCGCGGTAGCCGAAGACGGGTTTCCGGGCGAAGGTCGAGAGGATGTGCGAGGTCGCGCCCATGCCCGGCAGGATGGCGATGTAGACCTCCGGGTGGCCGAAGAACCAGAAGAGGTGCTGCCACAGGATGGGCGAGCCGCCCGAGTGCGGCTGCACTATGTCCTTGATGAAGAGGCCGGCCGGCACGAAGAAACTCGTCCCCGCGTTGCGGTCGAGGAAAAGCAGCACGCCCGCCGCGAGCAGCACCGGGAACGCAAGGAGCGCGAGCACGGCCGTCGTGAACCACGCCCAGCAGGTGAGCGGCATCCGCATCAGAGACATACCCTTCGCCCGCATGTTGATGAGCGTCGTGATGAAGTTCAGAGCACCCAGCAGCGAGCCGACGCAGAAGATGGCGATGCTGATGATCCAGAGGTTCATCCCCGTCGCCTGCCCCGGCCCCGCGCTCGGAATCGCGCTCAATGGCGGGTAGGCAGTCCAACCGCCGATGGGAGCCCCCTCGTAGACGAAGAAGGAGGCGACCAGGACGACGAAGCCGACGAGCGTAACCCAGAACGAGAGCATGTTCAGCACTGGGAAGGCCATGTCCTCGGCCCCGATTTGAATCGGGAGGAAGTAGTTGCCGAAGCCGCCCTGCGGCGCGGTCGTCAGCACGAAGAAGACCATCATCGTCCCGTGGATGGTCAGCAGCGCCAGATACTGATCGGGCTTGATGGTCCCGATGAGCGGCCAGTCCATGTCGGGCCACGTCAGGCTGAAGCGCATCAGGACGGAGAGCGTCATCCCGATGAACACGGCGACCAGCGCGAGCGTCAGGTACTGGACGCCGATGACCTTGTGGTCGAGGCTGAAGACGTATTTGCGGATAAAACTCTTCGGCGGCTCGTGGCGGTGCACGGCCTCCGCCGCGTGAGCTTCGTGGACCGTCGTTTCGTCTGCCATCAGTCGTCTCCTCAGGCTTTGAAAGAGTGAGCTAGTATGACTTGCCGATCTTCGTCCCGTTCTCGTCGTAAACTACGCCGACCTCGTAGCCGCCCAACAGCTCGTTGAGCTTCGACTGGAACTGCGCCTTCGGGGTCGCCATCAATTCCGCGTGCTGCGCCTGCGGCAGCACGAGCAGCGTCCCCTTCATGCTGAAATGGTTCATCCCGCATAGCTCGGCGCAGGCAAGCTGGAATTGGCCGGCGCGAATCGGCGTGAAGTGGACGCGGATTGCCATGCCGGGGACGAGGTCTTGCTTGAAACGCAGTTGCGGGACCCAGAAGCTATGGGTCACGTCCTTCGAGCGCAGGATCAACTCGGCGGGGCGGTTGACCGGGATGACGAGGGTCGTCGTCGTCAGGTCGTCCTTCGCGTTGGGGTCGCGCGCGTCGAGTCCTATGTAGTTCTGCTCCTCGTCGCGGATGAGCGAGGGGTCCGTGCGGCCGAACTTGCCGTCGGGGCCGGCGTAGTGCATGTTCCAGGCGAACTGCTGTGCGACGACCTCGACGGGGAATGAGCCGGCCGGGGCCGCGTTGAAGTGGAGCGAGGCCCAGACCCTCTGCCCCATCACGGCCAGGCCGATGAAGATGACGGCCGTAATCACCGTCCAGAGCATCTCCAACCGGTTGTTGCCGTGCGTGTAGACGGCGCGCTCCTCCTTGTTGGCACGGTTGGCCCCGAAGCGCCAGACGGCGTAGCCGAGGCCGACCTGGGCGGCGACGAACGCGATGCCGACGACGATGATCGTAATCATGAACTGACTGTCAATCGCCGGCCCGTGCTCCACGATGGACGTGGGGAACCACCAGCCGCTGAAGAACAGCACCACCGAGGCGAGCGTCAAAAGCCAGATGACAACACCTAGAGCGCGACCCATCAGACCTCCTTAGTGATGAGTGACGAGTTAAGTCACTGGTTCAAAACCATGAGCCCAAACAGCAGCGGCAGATAGAGCACGGAGGCGAGGAGAAGTCGCCGCGCCTGCTGCCTCGATTTCGAGAGGGCGGCCGCGATGCTGCTCGCCAGAAAAAGCAGGCCGAGCACGGCGGCCCCCAGTAAGTAGACGCGCCCCGTTATCCCCAGCGCCGTCGGCAGCAGACTGACGGGGATGAGCATCAGCGTGTAGGCCACTATCTGCTGCCCCGTGACGCGCCCCTCCGGCTCGACCACCGGCAGCATCCGAATGCCAGCGCGCCCGTAGTCCTCCCTGTACATCCAAGCGATTGCCAAAAAGTGCGGGAACTGCCAGAGGAAGAGAATGCTGAAAAGCACCCACGCGCCCGCCGTCACCTCGCCCGCCGCGGCCGTCCACCCCATCAGCGGCGGCATCGCGCCGGGGAAAGCGCCGACGACTGTGGAGAGCGTCGTGCGCGTCTTGAGCGGCGTGTACATGAAGAGGTAGCCCGCGATGACACTGAGGCCGAAGAGCGCCGTCAGCGGGTTGACCAGAAGCGCGAGGTAAACTTCGGCGAAGACCGTCAGCCCCGCGCCGAAGACGAGCGCCTCAAACGCCGAGAGCTTGCCCGAAGGCAGCGGTCTCGTCATCGTCCGCCGCATCAGCGCGTCCAGCTCGCGCTCCATGTACTGGTTGAGCGTGGCGATGCCCGACGAGAGCAGCGCGATGCCGAGCATGGCGTGCGCGAAGCGGACGTAGTCCACCCCGTTCTTCGCGCCGAGGCAGAAGCCCGCGGCCGCCGTCAGCACGATCAGGAAAGTGATGCGCGGCTTGGTCAGGTCAGCGTAAGCCGTGGCCCGCTCGCGCCATGACAGCGCGCGGCCTTCGGCCGGGTTCAACTCAATCGCCACACTCTTGATGACAGCTTCCGATTTCACCTTGATGATTCCAGACCCTGGGAATTCTATTTCCAAACTTCAGATTTGAACTTCGGGATTTCAAACCTCTCCCGTGCGCTCACCGGCACGTACTCGGCCTCGGCCGCCCGCTCGCCGCCAAGGACACGGAAGGCGCGGAGCGTGAGCACGATGGTCGCGGCGAAGACGAGCGCGCCGCAGGCGACGTGCGCGACCGTGATGCCGACCATTGGGTTGCGCGGCTGCGGGGCCGAGGGCGACGCGAGCCGCGCCAAGTAGGCCGCCAGGCCCAGGAAGAGCTGCGCCACCAGGAGCGCGGCCGCGACGAGTGCCGGCCGCGTCAGGTAAGCGTCGCCTCGGTGGCGCTTGACGGTCGTGACAACCGTCGAGCCCAGGAGCAACGCGACCGTCAGCGCGCCCATCAGGTGCGTGACCAACAGGCTCGTCGGCAAATGCTTGTCCCACGTCGCGGAGTGGCGCAAAGTCGCGCCGAGTACGAGCTGAATCAGGATGGCGGCGGCCGCGGCCACGCACAGGTAGCGCAGCGGCAGTCTTCCCTTCTCCTCAGCGGACGGGCGCGGCTCCCTCCACCCCGGCGCGGTGAAGACAGACAGGCTCACCATCGTGCAGAAGAAAAGCTGCGCCAGCGTCGCGTGCGCAGACGAGACGGCGAGCGGCAGCATCAACACCACCGTCAAGCCGCCCAGAAGCCCCTGCGCGACGACCGCCGCGAGCGCGACGAGTCCCAGCCGGCGGACCCACCCGCGGTCCTCACGCAGCCAGAGCCAGATATTGAGAATGATGACGAGAATCCCGACGGAGGTGGCGACCATGCGGTGGCCGTGCTCCCAGAAGACGTTGCCGACCATGTCGGGCATCAGTTTTCCGAAGGAGAGCGGCCAGTCCGGCACGGCCAGACCCGCGTCGTGGCTCGTGACGAGCGCGCCCGCGACGATCAGAAACAGCGTCGCGCCCGTCACGAAGACCGTGAAGCGATGCAGACCCTTGTTCATAAGTTTGTGACAGGTGCCAAGTGACTTGTGACAGGATAAAGCAAGTGTCTCATCTTGTCACCTGTCACTGCCGTCTCAGTGTCTCCCCAGCATCGGGAACTCGATGGCGGGCACCATCTCAAGCGAACTGCTGCCGCCGGTCCCCTGTGCCATCGCACTCGCGTCGAAGGTGAAGTCGGACGTGACGTTCCCCTTGGCGGGGACAGTCACCTGCGCGGTCTTCTCCGAGCCCTTCTCGTGCCAGGCGACAACGGTGTAAGTCCCAGCCGGCACGCCCTTGATTTCGAAGGTGCCGTCCTCCTTGCTGACGGCGAAGAACGGGTGCTTGACGACGCCGATGTACGCCTTCATCCAGGGGTGCTGGTTGCACTTGACGGGGACCAGAATCTCCGAGCGCTTGAAGGTCTTGTTGATGGGTCCGGCCCCGCTCGGCTGCGACTCGTTCCACTCCTCGTTGCCGCCGCCGGCCTTCGGCAGCGCGTGGATGTTGTGGCCCGTCGGGTCGGAGTTGGTGACCTTCAGCTTCTGGTTGGGCTGCATCCCGAGGACGTGCGGGATGTAGTGGCAGCCCTTCTGGTCGAGGACGACTTCCGCTGCCGGCGTGTCGAAGCTGTAGTCGGCGATCTTCTTGCCGTCGGCGGTCGTGCCCTCTTTGATGTAGACGAAGACGTTCGCCAGCTTGCCGTCCTTGGCGACGACCGTCTCGGTCTTCGGGTCCGGGTTGTTCTTCGCGCAGTTGGCGTCCTGACCCATGTCAATCGGCTGCGCCGCGGGGGCGTCGCCGTTCAGGCTGATCTTGCCCGTGACGGTGCCCTCGTTGCCGGTCGGCGCGTACTTCGTGCCGGTCGTCCCGCCGCCGGTGTCGCCGCCCCCGCCACCCTCTTCTTTGCTGCCGCCGCAAGCGCCGAGCGCCAGGAGCGAGGTCATTACCGAAATCGCAAGCCAGAGGCGTGCGCGTTTCTTCAACATACTTTCTTCCTCCAACGTAAGATGAATTCCAGATTACTCATTCGCAAACAGGGAGACTCCGTTAAAAACTCATGACCCGCGGCGGCTCGGCCGCACGCGCCGCGCGTGAGCGGTTGACGGCGGCGGGGGCTGCGCGGTCGGTGCGGGCGTCGTGCCGCCCGTGGCCGCGGGCGACCCCGAAGAGAGGCGGCGCTGCTCGTCGGGCGTCAACTGGAACATATAGCGCACGAGCAACTCCGCGTGGTCGCGGTGATAGTTATTGAAGGCGTCGGGCGTCGGGCCGTTGAAGACCATCCGCGCGCCCTCCTTCTTGAAGAGGCCGGAGGGCATGGCCGTGCCCGGGCTGATCTGCTGCGGGTCGAGCAGCCAGCGGTACGTCCACTTGGGCTTCAGGCGCTCGCTCGCCAGCAGGAAGTTCGGCGCGGACGCCGTCCTGTCGTGCGCCGGGTCGCCCGTGATGTGACACTTCAGGCACGGAGCGCCCTCGGACGTGAAGAGCGCGCGGGCCAGATTCTTCTCTTCCTCTTTCAGAGGTTCGAGCGGCTCGCGTATGTACGGCTCCTGCTGCGAGGAGACGGCCATGAAGAAGCGCACGAGGAGGCGCAGCTCGTTCGGCGAGAAGTTGAACGTCGGCATCCGCGCGCGCAGGTAACTCCTGACGCCGTTGCGGTCAGCGCCCGGCTGCCGCCTGAACTGTTCGGCCAACAGGCCCGCGTCACTCGCGCCCGCGGCCGGAGCGCCGCCAGCGCCGCCCGCCGGCTGACCATTGTTCTGTCCGCCGTTCTGCCCGCCGGCCGCGGGTGGCGAAGGCGTCGGCCGCGCCGGCTGCGTGTCGTTGGCCCCGCCCGTAGCGGCGGGCGTGCCGACTGTGCGGTCGCTGCGGCCGGGCTCGGCCCTGCCCTGCTGGTCGGAGAGCGACGGGTCGTGCAGGAAGCGCAGGAGCCAGTTCGGGTCAACGCGCGCGCCCTCGCTCGTCAGGTTCGGCGGGAGCTGCTCCTTCCAGTCGGGGTTCTGGTAAAGCGGCAAGTCCATCAGGACCGAACGCTGGCCGACCTGAACGCTGTGGCAGCCCATGCAGTTGTACTTCTTGACGACCCACCAGCCGTCCTGCACGGCCTTGCGCTGGTCGTCCGGCCTGTAGAAGAGCGAGGCGGGGACGTTCGCGCCCTCCGTGCCGACGCTGCCCATCAGGAAAGTCGTCAGCGCATTCTTCCACTCGTGCGTCAGGTATGGCTCGGGCATACGCAGGCGGTCCTGCGGCTCCTTCTCCTTGCCCGTGTCGTAAACCCACGGCGTCTCAAGCTTGTGTTCGAAGAAGCCCTTGTGGTTGTACCACTCCTCGCCCTGCTTGTTCGTCTCAGGGTCAATGCCCTTCTCCGCCTTCTGCGTCATGAGCGCGAAGTCCAGGCGCTCGATGGGCGTCGAGCCCTCGGCCGTCAACTCCTTGCCGATGCGCTGCTCCTCCTCGAAGCCCTTGATCTCGTGACAGCCCGCGCAGCCGTACTGCTTAATCAGGTACTTGCCGCGCTCCTTCAAATTGTGGTCGTCCATGTAGGACGAGGCCGCACTGTCGCGGAAAGAGCTCCCCTGCGAGAGCGAGAAGAGGTAGCTGGCGATGTCGCGCGCCTCGTCAATCGTGAGGCGGAAGTTGGGCATCACCGTCATGTTCTGCACCTGTAGCTCAGCGCCGTCGTTCGGGCAGGTGGAGAACTGCTCCGTGTCGAAGAGGTAGGCCAGGTTTTTGGCCCTGTACTCCTCGCGCGTGATGTCGCGCTTCTCCTTCGGGCAGTACGGAGCCCAGCGGATGCGCGGGTTGTAAATCCAGCGCACGATGTAATCGAAGTTGGCCTTCTCGCCGACGCGCTGCAAGTTGGCGGCGAAAGTCCCGCCCGTCGGCGACTCGCCATCGCCTATCGAGTGGCAGGCCATGCAGCCCACGGTCTCGAAAAGCTGCTTGCCGTTGGCGGCGTTACCGCGCGCACGGTCCTGCGCGGGCATCTTGCCGTCGAAGCCCTCCTGCCACAGGTACGCGGCGATGGCCTTGCGGTCGTCCTCGGCCCGCGCGTCGTGCGCCATCTCCGCGTTCAGCCGCCAGAAGGTCGGCATCTTCGTCCCAGGCCGGAACGATTGCGGGTCTTTGAGCCACTCGGGAATCCACTCCTTGACCAGCTTCAGGCGCACGTCCTTCAGGTTCGGGCCGACCTTCTTCTGATCCTGCATCAGGTAGCGCGATTGAATGTTGAGCTGGTCAATCTGGGCCGCGACGAGGCTGTTGGCGACTGTCAGGGATTCGGCGCGGGCGGCGAGGCGCGCGGCCTCCTTGTTGCCCTCTTCGTCGTCAGTGACGCTGGATATCGTCTCTTTCGCCTGGCGCGACTCGCGCTCGTTGTTGCGGATGGTCTCTTCGAGCTGGATGATCTGCTGGCGCGTCTGGGCCAGCGCGTCCGACTCGCGGTCGAAGCCCTCGGAGCGGTGGCAGCCGACGCAGCCGCGGTTCTGGAAGAGGTCTTTGCCGAGGTTGAGCGTCGTCGCGCCCTGGAGCACGCGGTCCTGCGTGTGGCACTGCTGGCAGCCCGCCTCCATGTTCTCCTTTTCGTAGAGCGGGTGGAGCCAGAAGCGGTGGCGGCCGTGCCCCTTGGTGACGCTCGTCGTCGCGCGCCCGTTGCCGCCGTGGCAGCCGGCGCAGCCGAACCTGTCCGGGTTGTGAATCGTCAGCAACTCCTTGCTCGGGTGGCTGACGAACGCCCGCGCCCACTCGTCCGGCTTCTTGCCGGGGCCTTCGGGGGCGAGGTCCGAAGCCTTCAGCGTGAGCGGCTCGCGCATACCCAGATGGCAGGTCTCGCAGCGGTCAACGACCTCGCCGCCCGCCGCGTTGACCTGCTTGATGGTGTAGTCGAACGTGTTCTGGTACTTGTTGACGAGGCTCCCAATCTGCGTCGGCGTGAGGCCGATCATGTGGTCTTTGAGATACTCGTCGCGCCTCTTCTTGAGCTCGGTCGGCTCCTTGAGGAGCTTGCCGTTCTCGTCGAGCAGCGCCGCCTTGCGGGCCTTGAGGTCGTTGTAAACCTTCTCAAGCTCCGTGTAGTTCAGCTCCTGCTTGACGGTCTTGTCCGAGCCGTCGTCCGCCGGGATGTAGACGGTGTTCTTCTCGCCCTTCATCCGGGCGACCTTGTCCCTCAAGCCCTGCTTCTTCGAATCGGCGGCCGTCTCGATCTGGTAGTTGGCGACCGTGATCTGGCCGCGCACGTTCTGGAAGGGATCCGTGACGGCGGCGAGCTTTTCGTCAATCTGCCTGATCTCCTGCGTAATCTCTTTCTGCCGGTCGGCGATCTTGTCCTCGGCCGCCTTCGCCTCCTCGGCGAGCGTCTGGTACTCGGCGCTCTCCCTGACCTCGGCCTCGGTCTGCCCGGCCTGGTTCTTGATGCTGTTCAGGTATCGGGTGTAGCGCCCGACGAACTCCTGCTGGGCGCGCTTCCAGGGGCGCTGGCCGTAAGCCTCGTCGTAGAGCGCCCAGGCCAGCGTGCCGATGAGGAGGAGCGTCGAGATGAGCATCCAACTGCTCGTCGAGCGGCTCACGATGGGGTCGCGCTCGGGCGTCTCGTCCTCCCGCTTGACTATCGCACCGGATTCAGGCGTGTCAGCCACCTTGATTTCTTCCTCCGCTTCCTCGTAAAGCTTCAGACGTTAAACCAGGGAGTCACCCAGACGTACTTGATGTGAATCGGCAGCAGCCGCAGGATCAACTTCACGGGCAGCGCCAGCAGGATAGTGATGGCGAAGAACTGGAACGTCAGGTACTGGAGCAGACTCGTCCGCGCCAGAATCTTCCGGTCGAGCTCCGTCCTGGTCATCAACCAGTGGAAGAAGAGGCCGCCCAGGATGTAGAAAGCCCCTACGACCAAGGCCCCAAAGATGGCCTTAATCCAGGTGTTCGTGATGCCGAAGTATTCGTGCAAGTCCACGTTGCGGTCGTAGACCACCGCGTTGTGGTCCCACGACTGGCCGGGCCAGAACCAAATCCAGCCGGGGCCGCGGATGAACGTGCCGATAATGATCAGCACGATCCACATGAAGAAGCCCCAGTAAAACATCCCGATGGCGAAGCGCCGCTGCTTCCAGGTGTAGTAGCCGTTCCCCAGGGGGTTCGAGTCCACGTAAGGGAAGACCATCAGCCCGACGATGAGCAGGCTCGGCATCAACACGCCCGCGATCCACGGGTCGAAGTAGACGAGCATCTCCTGAAGGCCCAGGAAGTACCAGGGGGCTTTCGAGGGGTTCATCGTCAGGTTCGGGTTAGCGGGTTCTTCCAAGGGAGCGTTGAGCGTGATTGACCAGACGAAGAGGATGACGGTGACGATGAGGGCGGCGAGGAATTCGACCCTCACGAGGTAGGGCCAGACGTGAATCTCGCGCGCCCAGCCCGGACGCCACGGCAGCGCCTTGCGGTGATGCGTCTTCGCGAGCTGCGGGTCCTTATCCAGCCGCTCGATCAGCTCGTCATGGTCGCGCGCCTGCTTGACGCCGAGCCAGGTAAAGAACGCGACCAGAGGAATCATCGCCACGATGGGCACGTTGTCCGGCGCGGAGGCGATTATCCAGAGCTGATGCCAGTCATCAATGACGAAAAGCACGTAGAGGACGGTCAGCAGGACGAGCGCCAGCAGCACAATCTTGCCGGTGGTCAGCTTAAAGAACCCGCCCTTCCCCATCTTCAGTGTTTCGGCCGAGCTTGCCATGTCGTCTCAATCTCCCGTCGGAAGCGAAAACAACTCGCCCGCTTGTTCCTTACTTCTTCTTCACCGCCTTCATCTCGGATTCGAGCATCACCGGCGCGGGGCCGGAGATTCCGCCGTCCTTGCGTATGCGCCAGAAGTGAACGGCCATGAAAATCGAGGCGACGAGCGGGATGCCTATACAGTGCCAGATATACGACCGCAGGAGCGCGTTCGCGTCCACGATGGAGCCGCCCAAGAGCCCGAAGCGCACGTCGTTGAACGGAGTCATCCCAAGTTGCGGGCCGAACGGCCCCTCGCTCCCCAGCACGGGTGTTGCCCGCGCCATGTTCGTGCCGACGGTGACGGCCCAGAAGCCTAACTGGTCGTCGGGCAGCAGGTAGCCCGTGAAAGAGAGCAGCAGCGTCAGGACGAGCAGCACGACGCCGACGCACCAGTTAAATTCGCGCGGGCGCTTGTAGGAGCCCGTCAGCACGACGCGGAACATGTGGAGCCACGTCGTGATAATCATCAGGTGCGCCGCCCAGCGGTGCATGTTCCTCAAGAGCTTGCCGAACGGCACGTCGTGTTCGAGGTACAGGATGTCCTGGAAAGCCTGCCCCTTGGTCGGGTGGTAGTAGAACATCAGGAGCACGCCCGTGAACGTCAGGACGATGAAGAGGTAGAAGGTGATGCCGCCCATGCCCCAGGTGTAGCCGTAGCGCGTGGCGTCGCGGTTGACCTTCGCCGGGTGCAGGTGCAGGAAGACGTTCGAGAGGATGGCGAGGCTGCGGTTGCGCGGGTCGGAGCGGTCGTGGCTGACGCGGAAGATGGACTTCCAGAGCTGCGTCTGCTGCGGGTCCTTGAGCGCCTTGGCCTCCTCGACGGCCTGCGCCTTGACCTCGCGCACCTTCTCCTTGAGCCCCGGCTTCTTCTCCTCGACCGTCGCCAGCTGCTTGCCGTCCTGCGGGTTCGGTTTTTCAGGCTCCATCTTGCCCTCTCGCTTACAGCGGTATGTAGGACCCGTCCTGGTTGAACTGGTTCTCGCCGCCCTTGTGCCAGGTGTAGAGCTTGCCGGTGTCCACGACGATCTGCCCCTCGGCGTCCTTCTCGACGTAGGCGCGGTCCATCGGGCGCGGCGCTGGCCCCTCGAAGTTGATGCCCTCCGAGTCGTAGCCGCTGCCGTGGCACGGGCACTTGAACTTGTTCTCGCTGGCCTTCCAGTCGGGCGTGCAGCCGAGGTGCGTGCAGCGCGCGTAGATGACGAAGAGGCGGTCGGGCGTCTTGTCCACCCAGATGCGGTACTGCTGCTGCCACTTGTCGTCCACGCCGACGGCGTAGTCGTCCGGGAAGCCTATGCGGAAGCGCGTGGCCGGCTCGAAGATGCTGCGCGGCAGGAAGAAGCGCACGAACATCAGGAAGCAGGTCGTCAGAAAGCCCGCGACCGTGACCCAGACGATGCGGCGGCGCAGCTTGTTGACCGGGGGGTCTGGCTTGCTCTCGAACACGACCCCGGCGGGGCGTGCGGCCGAGCGGGCGACGCCCTTGGCGACGGTCGGGGTGGGAGTCGAAGACGCCTTGGCCGCGCCCTCGCTGATGCGCGCGGCGGGCGTCGTGCCCGAGGGGACTTCTCTTTCTTCGGGCGCGTCCGTGCCGCCCCCGGAAGGGTTCTGGTTTGGTGTGCTGTCCACGCCGCAGACCTCCATCTGCCAAACAGGCCACTAGTCTATCTCCTGACGTTTTGTGCCAGATGATAGACTGCTACCGTAAAGTTCGGACGCAGATTATACGACCGCCTTGACCGGAAAATTAACTACCTGCGACCGGACTCGGGAAGCTAAGCGTTATCATGAAGAGCGCCGCGCCGATGATATAAGTGGCTCGGTGAGACTCTTTATACTATTTTCACAATTCTGTTTCAAGTGCTGAGTTCAGGGGTCAGAAGTTGAAAGCGCACGTGATTCTATACACGCGTCCGGGCTGCCACCTGTGCGAGGAGGCCAAGCGCGAGATGCTGGCGGCCGGCTGCGGCGGCGAGTACACGCTCGAAGAGGTCAACATCGAGACTGACCCGGCGCTCAAGGAACGCTACGGCTGGGAAATCCCCGTCGTCCTCATCAACAACGTCAAGGCATTCAAGTACCGCCTCACCGCCGAGGAATTTAAGAGAAAGCTCAGACGCGCGACGACATCTCCCGTCCCGTAGGGACGGTTTGGAAATAGCCCAGCACTTCAGTGCTGGGTAGAAGGGCGATTAAATGCCTGAGTCCCGTAGGGACGGCTGAACATAAACCTCAGCCGTCCCTACGGGACTCGCCTTTTTTGCCTTCCCATCCCCAGCCCTGAAGTGCTGGGCTATTGTCAGTCGTCCCCTGCGGGGACTCGCGAACTACTCACTGAATGTTCGCGGCCGGAACTAAGGCGGGCCGAGCCCGACGAAGTTCTTGTTGTCTATCGTGGCACTGGCGGCGTCGTTGTCAGTGATCGTCACGATGGTCGCGCGGGGGCTGACGAGAACGGCCCCGCGCGGGTTGGTGAGCACGACGCTGATGGTCTCGTCGGGTTCGGCGAGCGCGTCGTCGGTGATGGACAGTATCACGGTCCTGCTCGTCTGCCCGTCGAGGAAGCGGAGCGTGGCGGCCCGCCGGGTGTAGTCGCTGCCCGCGGTCGCGGTCCCGTCGCTCGTGGCGTAGTCCACGAGCAGCTCGCCGCGCGTGCCGAAGGTGCGCGTGACGACTATCTTCACTGACCCGGCCCCCTCGTCAACGGTGTAGGCGGAGGCGGCGAAACTCAGCCGCTGGGGCATGAGTCTGAAAGTCGCCTTGTAGGTCGTGTCCGTCGCGGGCGTGTAGACGTAGTGCGCGGCCGCGCCGCCGTCCGACCAGGAGGCGAACTGGTAGTACACGTCGCCCGATGCCTGGGGCGTGATGGCGTTCAAGTAATGCCTCATCCCGACGACGCTGACGACACTCACAGGGGTCGTGACGAGCTGGCCGTCAATCTTGAGTTGGAGCCCCGTGGGGTCGCTCGGAAAGGTGAGGGTCACTGTGCGCGGGAGCACGTCGCGCGTGGTGGTGTGCGTCAGCCCCGCAGAGTCTTTGACCGTCAGCGTGATGCGGTAGAAGACGTTGGCCGAGGTCTCACCGACTTTCGGGATGGTGAAGGAGCCGGTCTGCGAGCCGGTCGTCGGGGGCTTGAAGGGGTGAACGTGCGTGTCGTGATGAAAGTCCACGCGCCAGGTGAAGGCGCTCGCGGGGAGCGTCCCGTCCTCAGGGTCCGTGCCCGTGCCCGCGTAGTTGATGGTGTCGCCGGCGCTGTAGAGCGTGCCGGCGGCGGGCGCGGTGATGCTGCCCTCAGGCGGCTGGTCGCTGGTCACGGTCAGCGTCGCGGCCTTGCTCGTGGCCGAGCCGAAATCGTTGGTCACGACGGCGCGGAACTTCGCGCCGCTGTCGGAGAGCTGGGCGTCCGTGAGCGTGTAGCTCGCGGAGGTGGCCCCGCCGATGTTGACGCCGTTGCGCTGCCACTGGTAGCCGAGCGGGGCCACCCCCGAAGCCTGCACGGTGAAGGTCGCGGACTGGCCCACGGAGACGGTCTTGCTCGCGGGGTGCGAGGTGATCGAAGGGGCCTGATTCGCCGGGTAGCGGATCCTGAACACGGAGCCGGTGCCCCGCGCGAGATAATAGAGACTGCCGTCGGCCGCGACCTGCAAGTCAACGGGCCGGGCGATGCCCGTGGCGAAGGCCGTGGCGGTGTTGTTCGCGGGGTTGAGCAGGCGTATCCAGCCGCTGCAATAATCCGCGAAGAAGTATTTCCCGACGTATGACAGCGGGAACTGGTTGGTCGCCGGGTTGTAGAACGCCCCGCCCGTGATCGCGCAGCCGGTCATGGCCCCCGAGCCGTGTTGGTAGGCGAAGATGGGGGCGCGGAAGTGGGGGTCTGTCGTCGGCCCCTCCGTCGTGGGCCAGCCGTAGTTCGAGCCGACGATGCCGTCGTTAATCTCCTCCCATGTGTTTTGGCCCACGTCGTTGATGAACATCCGGCCCGTGCCCGGCTGGAAGGCGAACGTGTAGGGGTTGCGCAGGCCGAGCGCCCAGATGACGCGGTTATCGCCCGCGGCCGTGTTGAAGAAGGGGTTGTCGGCCGGGATGGAGCCGTCCTTGTTGATGCGCAGGATTTTGCCGAGCCGGTTCGTGAGCGTCTGCGCGTTAGCCCCCTTGGCGTTGTCGCCGACGGCGATGTAGAGCTTGCCGTCCGGGCCGAAGTGGAGCGCGCCGCCGTTGTGGTTCGTCGCGGAGGAGAGCGAGTCCAGGTCGAGGATGGGGACTTCGCTCCCGGCGACGGCCACGTCGCCGTTGGCCGTGAAGCGGCTCACGCGGTTGTGTAGGGGCGTATCCAGGACGGTGTAGTAGATGTAGACCCAATGATTGGTGCTGAAATTCGGGTCGAAGGCGACGCCGAGCAGGCCGCGCTCGCCCGTGGAGTCCGTGCTGACGGTCAGGAAGGGCGTCTCCAAAAGTGTGCCATTCTTGATGACGCGGAGCTGCCCGCCCTGCTGGCAGACGAAGAGCCTCCCGTCAGGCGCGAACGCCATCGCCGTCGGGCTCTGTAGGTCGGCCGTGATTACTGTTTCGGCGAAGCCCGCCGGGAGCGTCGCCGCCGGAGCCGTGGCTGTGAGCGAGAGCAGTATGAACAATAACGCGGAAAGGTGATGAAAGCGGAGCGAACGGCCGAATGACTTCATGACGACAACCCTCTTTGCAGAAACCCACACCAGTCCCGAAGCGCGGGCGCGCGCGGCCCGGCGAGTCTTCAGGACAGAAAATTTTTCAATCGCTCGTCTCGGGGCTAGAGAGTCTTTGGGGGTTCTCGGTCGTCGGCTATTTTAGAAAAGTTTCGCGGCAATTGCCAGAGCTACCGGCGGCGGCTGTCTGCGCGTCATTAAAAGTTCAACGCGCGCGCAGTCTCTTCAATCGTCGCGTAGAGCTGGGCGCGCTCGCGCTCGTCCCTCGCCTGCCTGTAGGCGGTGAGAGCTTCTTTGAGGGCGGCGAGGTCTTTGTAGACGCCTGCGTTCTCGACGGGCGGCGTCAGGTAGGAGATGAGCTCGGCATAGGAGCGGCGCTTGGCGATGGAGCCTTCGGAGGGGTTGTTGACGCTGTAGACGTAGACGTGCGGCAGCTCGCCTATGAGGCGGTCGGGCCAGCACTCGCCGGACAGTCCGACCTGCTTGCCCGGCATGAACTCAAGCGCCCCGTGCGTGCCGACGTGGACGACGGCGTCGGCGTGGAAGATTTTCTCGACGTAAGTGTAGAGCGCCATGAAGCCGTGATGCGGCGAGCCGCTGCGCGCCATCAGCAGCCGCATCGGGTCGCCCTCGTAGCCGAAGGTCGGCTGCACGCCCAGAAAGACGTTGCCGAGCGTGACGCCCTGAATCAACAACTCGCCACGCGCGGAGTTGATGGCACCGGGGGCCGCGCCCCACTCCGCCTCGATTTCGGCGACGTGAGGACAGAGACGCCTGTACTCGTCAACGCTCATGCGGTGGGCCACGTTCAGCGCCGAGCCGAATCTTTCCGAGTTCCCTTCGAGCACGAGAGCGCACAGCTCGTCCGCGTCCCGCGGCACCTCCACGGCGTAGCCGTCGTCCTTCAGCGAGCCGAGCATCTCCCACACGCTCGGGAAAACGTCCAGGTCCGCGGCCGTGCCGACGTTCCCCTTGTTCGGCGGGAAGCAGAAGATGAGCAACGCCAGTTTGAGGCGTGAACGATCTTCAGTCTGCAAGCGATTCCAGCGCCCGAGCCGACGCGCCAGCCGCGCGCAACGCTCATCCAAAGGCACTGGCTCGAACCCGCCCTCGGGCACGCCCCCGTACACGAAAGGCTCTGTCGCGCCGTCTAATTCGGGGATGGCGATTTGCATCCCCGCCTGCACGGGGTTGAGCCCCGTCTGCGAATCCCGCCAGGCTTCTATGGTCTGCGTGTCAAGGCTGACGGCCGAGCGGAACGGCCGGTTGAATTCTTTCAGGAACTTGACGGCCGCAGGGCTGTCGTTCATCGCCGGCCCGCCCACGAAGCTGAACCCCGTCAGCGACACGACCTGGCTCACGCGCGGGACAAGCTCACCGCCGCCCGTCTTACTCGCCGCTTCTTCGACGAAATATTTCTCGCACGCCTCGCGGTTGTCCATCAGCGTCGAGATGACGGGCAGCACCGCCAGCCCCTCCGCCTCTATGGCGCGAATCAGGCCGTCGTAAGCCTTGCGCGTCTGGCTCACGATCTGCGGGCGCATCAACAGCAGGCCGATTGTCTTGGACGCTTCGAGCCGTGTCTTGCCGCGGCGGCGCTCGTACCATTTTCTGTAGGCCGCGAACGACTCGAAGAGCGCGGGCGCGTCAGGGTGGTAGACGGCGACCGCCGGCACGCGCTCCGGCGGCGGCACTTTGATTTCCGCCGCGGCCGCCTCGGGCACGTAATGCTTGATGCTGTAGAGCAGCATCGAGCGTATGTTCGCGGGCGTAGGCTGTAGGAAGTAGCAGAACAGGTGCAGGTAGTGCTTGGCGTCGCGCAATCTTCCTGCGCCTGGCACAAAACGCAGGAGCCCCGGCAGGCGGTCAACCAGTTTCAGGTACTGCGTGTGGCTGCGCCGCTTCTTCGCCCTGTGTGCGCGGGCCTGCTCTCCCATCCACGCGCCGACGCGCCCCAGCAGCTTCCCTGCCTTCCTCTCTTCCCTGCCATCCGTCTCCCCCTGCCCATTCGCGCCGCGAAACATCCGCCCGAAATCCAGCTTGCCCATCCGCGTCCGGCGCATCAGGTCAGGCATACAGTTGATGACGACGACGGCGCGGTGGCGCGCTTTATATCTCTCCAGCGCGACGAGCAGGCGCGAGGCGTTCTCGCCGTCCATGACGTGAATCACGAAGACCACGTCCGTCTCGCCCAGGTCGCGCTCGACCTCCGCCCACTCCTCGTCCGGCAGACTCGCGCCGAAGTTGTACGCCGCCAAGCGCAGCCCGAGCCCGTGGGCGCGGTTAATCTCCCGCTCCGCCTGCCTGAGCGGCGCGAGGAGACTTGAGCCGACGTAGCAAACAGTGATTCTCATCTTCAGTTCTTCCGCCGCCCGCGCCGCGCTTTGCCGCGGCTCTGCGGCTTCGCGGCCGGCTCCGACTGCGCGGGCGACGGCAGAAGCCCTTCTGTACGCAGACGCTCAAGGGCGCGCAGCGCCGCACCCTGCCCGCGGTTGGCCCCGTCCTCGAACGCCTCGCGCATGATCTGCGGCAGCACGTTAATCACCTTCTGCCCGATAGGCGATTCGTAAAAGACGATCAGGGCCTTCACGTCGTCGTCGCTCAGATATTTTTCGTAGATGGGGGTAATGGAACTTATCACCCTCTCGGCGGTGAACTCCTTGCGCATCTCCTCCTCGAAGACGCTCGTGATTTTATCCATGACCTCCGGCGAGAGTTGCCCGCCCGCGCTCGCCGGGAGTTGGGCCAGACTGGTTTTCAGTTGGGCGATGGCCTGCTCGCCGGCCTGGTTGCTCAGCTCGACGGCCTTGGTAATCTCAAGCAGGCGGCGTATGTTCTGCCGCCGCTCGGGACTCGAATCCTGTGCGGCGGCCGGCGAGGCCAAGACACAAAAAAGCGCGAACGCGAGCAGGTAAGTTTTCTTCATCTTCATGCCACACCTTCAAGCTGGTCTTCCAGCCCCGAGAAAATCTCCCTCAACTCTTCCAGCACCTTCTCGTCCGCGGCCCAGTAGCCGCGGCCGTGCGCCTCCAAAAGTCTCCCAACGAGCGCGCGCGCGGAGTGCGGGTTGAGACGGCGCAGTCGTTCGAGCATCTCTTCGTCCAGGACGAAGGTGTTGGCGACTTCCGTGTAGACCCAGTCGTCCACGGCGTCCGCGGTGGCGGACCAGCCGAATGTGTTGCTGACGTGGCTCTCGATCTCGGCCACGCCGCGGAAGCCGTGCTTGAGCATCCCCTCGTACCACTTCGGGTTGAGCGTCTTGGCGCGCGTCTCAAGGCGTATGGTCTCCTCGACGGAGCGGATTTTCAGGTCGCGCGAGAGGGCGTCCGAGAGGTAGACGGCCGGCCTCCGCGCCGCGCGCTTCTCGACGGCCTTCGTGACGCCGCCCAGGTACTCGAAGTAGTGGTCAACGTCAGTGATGCCTATCTCGAAGGTGTCTATGTTCTGGTACGCGGCCTCGACGCGGGCCAGCGCCCTGTCCATGGCCTTGCGCGCCTCGCGCCCCTCGACGGCGCGGCCCGCACCGTCGCGCCCGTAGGCGAAACACTTGCGCGTGACGAAGAGGTCGCCGAGCGTGTCGTCCTGCTCCCACTGCGAATCCATCACCATGAAGTTGACGTTCGTCCCGTAGTTGCCCGGCGCATTCGAGAAGACACGCAGCGCCGCCTCGTCGAACGACTGCGCGTCCGCGCGCATCTGCTCGACGACGTTTTGTCGGACGAAGTTCAGCTCAGAGGGCTCGTCGAGCGCGGCCACGGCGCGCACGGCCCTGTCGAGCAGGTTCATCGTCGCGCCGAAGAGGTCGCGGAAGATGCCGGAGACGGTCATCACCACGTCCACGCGCGGCCGGCCGAGAGTTTCGAGCGGGATGACTTCGATTTCGGTCGCGCGGTTGACCGAGTCGCGCAAAGGGCGCACGCCCAGCAGCCAGAGTGCCTGGGCCACGCCCTCGCCCTGCGTCTTGATGTTGTCCAGGCCCCAGAGCACGAGCGCCATCGCGCGCGGGTAGCGCCCGTGCTCTTTGACGTGGCGCTCCAGGAGGCGCTCCACCGTTTCGCGCGCGCGCATGTAGGCCAGCTCCGAAGGGACCGTGTAGGGGTTGACGGCGTGCGTGTTGCGCCCCGTCGGCAGGATGTCCGGGTTCTGGACGATGTCAGCGCCGGGGCCGGGCTCTATGTACTCGCCGCGCAACGCGCGCCGCAGACTTTCGAGTTCACTGTTGGTCGAGAGTTGTTCACAGATACGCGCGAGCAGCGAGAAGATTTTCTCAGACTCTTCCCTGCTGACACGCGCTGTCTCTTCGAGCCAGACGAGCGCCGCGTCCACGCCGTTCGCCTCGAATATTTCCAGCGACGCGCGGACTATCTCGTCAACGCGCTCTCTTTCACGCAGACGTGTTTCGTCCTGACGGCCGGCTTCGAGCAGTTTCAAGTAAGGGCTGAAGCCGCAGCCCTCGGCCACGAGGTCTGTCAGAGCGCGCGCGCCCGATTCCGGCCTGTCGAACGAGGCCACCATCCGCAGCATGTCCAGCCGCGCGTCCGCCGGCAAGGCGCGCCCGAAGACGTGCAAGCCCGTCGGGATCAGACGCTGCTCGATCTCCGAGACCTGCTCGTAAAGCTCAAGCACGCGCCGGTCGCGCTCCTCGGCAGACAAGTCTCTCGCCGCGCTCTGTTCTTCGCCACCCGTCATATTTTCGTCAAAAGGTTAAATTCGTTGGTCGTGTTCATGGGCGGCAGGTAGACGTAGCGCCCGCCGATTAACTGTGCCAGTTTGGCCGCCTCGCCGCCCGACGTGAAACGGTTCTGCGTGTCCACGACCACGGTCGTGACGCCCGCGCTCAGAAGCTCGGAGCCCGCGCCCGCCAATTCCTCTTCAATCGCCCGCCGCCGCGCCACACGGTCGCGGCTCTCGCCCTGCCTGACGGGGACGTTGGCCCGCCCGTCCGTGAATAGGAGGAGGACGATTCTTGACGCGCCTTCGCGCCGTTGCTCGCGCCGCGCGAGTCCGAGCGCGCAGGAGAGCCCGGCCGCCAGCGGCGTCGCGCCGCCCACGCCGAGGCCGTCGAGCACGCCCCTGGCGCGCGCCGCGCTCCCGCTCGGCCTGAGCATCACCTCAGCCCCGCGGCCGCGGAAGCTGACGACGGCCACGCGGTCACGCTTAACGTAAGACTGCCTGAGCAACTCTACGAGCGCACCTTTCGCCTGCGCGATTCTGTTGTGCGCCATGCTCCCAGAGGCGTCCACCGCGAAGATGAAAAGCGTGCCCGCCTTCCGGTTGAAACGCTTGTAGCGAAGAACAGTGCCCCCTGCCGTCCATGTCGCGCGCAGCGTCGCGTCGAGGGCGATTTTCGCGCCGGGCGTTTTGGTCTGGACGGCACGATTGTAACGCCCGCGCCGCGTGTCGTCCGTGCCCCGGCGCACCAGCTCGCGCCGCCGCGAAGAGGATGTTTTAGTCACAGGCCCGCGCTCCCGGCGTTGATTCGGGCCGAGCGAGATTTCGGGCGGCGTCGCGCCCGGCGAGGGCGGGATGTCGCGCGTCTGCCCTTCGCCTCTGTTTGAATCTTCGCGCGCCCCTCTTCGCCTGCCACCCCCATTGCCTCCCGGCGCTGAGGGCTCTGGTTCATCTGCGCCGCCCTGCGGAAACAGGCTGTCTACCTGTTGCTGCAAGGCTGCGCCGCTTCCGGTCTGTTCGAGCGGGTCGCGGCGCAGGCGGTGACTGAGCGCCATCGCGGCCACGCGGCGCACGTCCTCAGCGGAGACTGTCTTGCGCCCTTCGAGCGCGGCGAGGGCGCGCGCCGAACGCGCGATGGTCAATTCGCCCCTGTGGCCGTCAACGTTGAGTCTGACGCAAAGCTCGGCGATGCGCCTCAGCAGCTCGCGCGGCAGCTCCACCTGATGAAGCCTGGCGCGCGCGCGCGTGATTCTTCGTTTCAGGCTCTCCTGCTCCCTCGCGGCCGCCGCGCGAAAGGCTTCCGGGTCGCGGTCGAAGGCGTCGCGCCGCTCGACCACGCGCACGCGCTCGTCGGCATCCCTAGTCGTCCTGACTTCGACGTGCAGGCCGAAGCGGTCCAAGAGCTGCGGGCGCAGCTCCCCTTCCTCTGGGTTGCCGGAGCCGACGAGGACGAAGCGCGCGGCGTGCTCCGTGGACACGCCCTCGCGCTCGACCAGGTTACGGCCCGTGACCGAAACGTCAAGCAGCAGGTCAATCAGGTGGTCGTCGAGCAGGTTCACTTCGTCTATGTAGAGGAACCCGCGGTTGGCGCGCGCGAGCAGCCCCGGCTCGAAAGTCTTGACGCCTTCGGCGAGCGCCCGCTCGATGTTGATGGAGCCGCAGACGCGATCTTCGGTCGCCCCGAGCGGCAACTCCGCAACCGGCACGTCCGCACGCTCGCGCGGCAGTTTTGTGCCAGAAGTCAGCAGCGCGTGGCAGTCGTCGCACAGGCTCGCCTCGTCCGCGGGGTCGCAGTTGTAGAAGCAGCCGCGCACGCGCTCGATCATCGGCAGGAGGTCGGCGAGCGCGCGCACCGCCGTGGACTTGCCCGTCCCGCGGTGGCCCATAATCAGCACGCCGCCGATTGACGCGTCAACCACGTTCAGGAGGAGCGCGAGCTTCATCTCCTCCTGCCCGACGATTGCCGTGAAGGGGTAGACCGGCGGCCGATTTGTTTTACGATCTCTCAAGGCTCGATTGACATGCGCAGGACGTTGCTCATCGGCTGGCGCTCGACCTTGCCGTCGGTGGTGACGACGACGATCTGCCCGCGCTCGACCGTGACGCGGCGCACGGTCGTCATGTAACGCTCGACCCTCATCCCGTCGCGCGTCTCGATTATCAAACGCGGCCCCGCCGCGGGCTCTGGCGTCGCGGCCGGAGGCTGCTCCGTCGCGGGCGGCGTCGTCTTCGCGGTGGAAGGCGCGGGCCTGTTGCGCGTCGAGCGTCGCGGTGTGCGCGTGCGCCTCGTCCGCGGGGTCCGGCGCGTGGTCGGCGCGGGCTTTTCCGCTTCGGCGGTCGTCGCCGCGGGTGTTTCCGCCGACGCGGAAGGCTGCGTCGTCGCCGGCTCGGGCGCGCTCGGTTCGGGCTGCGTCGTCACCGTTTCAGTCACCGGCGGCGCGGGCTCCTCTATCCTGGCCCCTGTGGCAGTGACGCGCCTGCCTTTGCCCTCGGACGTGACGACGGGGACGACGGGTTCGGGGTCCGGCACTTCGGGTCCGAGGGGCTCGAACGCCCCCGCGAACTTGACGCGGAAGCTGCCCTCCGCGTCGTTCGGCGTGCGCGCCTCGACGCGCAGGATGAGTGACTGGCGAGACCGCAGGTAAATGGTCTGTGAGCCGCCCGAGGACGATGAGCCCGCGTACAAACTGATCTTGGCGAGCGGGCGCAAGGCCCCGGTCGTGAAGACGTCAACGTCGCCTTCGAGGTTGCGCCCCTCGACCGTGATGACGAGGTCGCCGGGCGTGCCCGTGAACGAGTAGAAATAACGGGTCAGCCGCGGGTCGCCCAAATCTCTGGGCGTGATGGTCCCGGAAACCTCGTCCGTGCGGACGGGCGTCGGGAAGCCTATGTCTGTGGACTGCGCGCTCGCGCCCTGGGCCGCGGCGGCGAGCAGTAGAATCCCGCAGAGCAGGCGGATTAAGCCGTGATGAACTTCGGGAGGAGCGTAGGGCGTCTCCATCAATGCTCCTTACAGACGAAACACAAATTTTTCGGGTGGACTGGCGGCGAGACTTCGAGGGCTCGGCCCGCCGTCGCAGTTCGGGTGACGGCCCACTAGAGTATCAGATTCGGGGCCAGAACCGAAAAGTTGGCGGGCGGGAAGAATGCCCTATAGTGTATTTTAGAAGAGACACATTAGATTAAGGCAATCGAATTGGGCCAAGTATGAATGTCGGAGACATAACCGCCCCGAAAGTTCTGGTCGTGGACGACCAGAGCGACAGCCTGACCGTCATCAGCATGGCCTTGCAGGAGCGGGGCTACCGCGTCTCGACGGCCGTCAACGGCGAGGACGCGGTCGTCGTGGCCCGCCTGGTCGAGCCGCAGCTCATCCTGATGGACATCAGTATGCCGAAGCTCGACGGCATAGGGGCGACGCGCGTCATCCGCCATGAAGAGAAGATTAAAGACGTGCCGGTCGTCATCCTGACCGCGCTCGACGACGACCAGTTCAAGCGGGAGGCGCTCGAAGCCGGCGCGGACGGCTACTTCACCAAGCCGATTGACTTCACAAGGCTGCACGCCTTCCTCGACAAACTTCTGCGCGGGACTTCCGGCGAGGAGCGCGAGGTCAAGCAGGCCGCTATCTCGCCGGACACTGGGAGGCTGGACCCGCGCTTCGTTTTGTGGCGGATGTTCTGCGCGGCGAACGACGTGCCGGTCGAGACGCTGCCGAGCGAGCTCAACCGCGAGTTGAAGAAGCGCTGGCAGACGCTGAAGAATGAGAAGAGGCCGCTTTTCAGACTCTGAATCCAAAACAGGATGTAAATGCGCAAAGCCACAGACTAGGTAAATCGCCGACAACTTAAGGAGGGCCTATGCAGGTCAAAAGCATACTTTTTGTCATCGCCATGCAGGGCGAGGCCGACCCGATTCTTGACGCTCTCGGCCTGAGCGGGCCGGGCAAGCCTCTTGAGCCGCCGCTGCCGCCGATATTTTACTCGACGACTTACGGCGGCCTGAAAGTTCATCTCGTGGTTAACGGCCAAGACCCGATGTATCAACTCGACAGCTTCGGGACCGACGCCGCGTCCCTTTCAACTTATCTCGGCGTCAAGGCGTTCTCGCCGGACCTCGTCATCAGCGCCGGCGTGGCGGGAGGCTTCAAGTCGCGGGCGGAGATCGGGGACGTGTATCTGAGCAAGGACTCTCTGCGGTATTTCGACCGCCGCGTCTCAATCACCAGCCCGAATTACCAGGATTATGCGATAGGATTCTACCCGGTGATTGACGCCTCCAAGATGGCGTCGGACCTCGGGTTGAAAACCGGGGTCGTCGTCACGGGCGGCTCGTTCGAGAACTCCCTGATAGACGACAGGCAGATTAGGAATCTGGACGGCTCGGCCGTGGAGATGGAGGCGGCGGCCGTCGCCAGGATGAGTATGCTCCTGCGGAAACCCTTCATGGCCGCCAAGGCCATCGTGGACTTCGATGACGCCGTCGGCTTTGCCAGCCAGTTCGACCAAAACTTCAAAATCGCCACCACGAACCTGGCTAAACAGTTATTGAGGATTATCGAATACCTGGCGAAAAATCCGGTGGAGGGGCAAAAGAGCTAGGCGAGGTCGGATAAAAAACGGGCCGCCAATGATGCCCCGAAGACTCCCCCAAGTCCCCAAAGGCGCGAACATCGGCGGCCCTGAAAAACTGTTGGTGAGAGGGGCCTACAACTCACTGGCAATCAGGTTCTCGCGAATGACTGCCAAGCTTCGGCCCCTTTCGATTCCGCCGTTATAAACTGCATCCCGCGTGCCACCGAGCGCGCCCCGTCTATCTTCTGCCCGTAAAGAAATTAAGTAATCGCCGCTGAATTGGCACAGGTGTTCGGTTGCCGGACTTCTGTCAACATTCCTTACACCAAACAAAAAGACCGCGGCGAAAGCGCGGTCTTCATAAAAAAAATTATTTGGCGTTGAAGGGGAGTACAGTCGGATTATAATAAGTGCCTCATTTTACGGAGCCTTCCCGCTTTGCCGCGCGAGTGAAGAATTTCAGAAAAGCGGATAAAGGAGAACTAGGGATAAACCGGACAGGTCGCGCCGCTCGTTAGTCGCTTGATCCATGTAATCCTAGGTGCTTTCCGAGTCTAATTGGGTTAAGGCATTCCAGGCCGTTACGTCATCGGGAGGTAAATATGTTTCATAAAGGGGCGCGAGTATCGGGAGGCAGCCTTCCCAAAGAGGTTCACCGCAACATTACTCTTCTGCTTGATGAGTTCATTAATATTGTTATCGCAACCGCGACAGCCATGAGGGTAAAAAGGGCAGTAGTGCGCAGCCAGCTGCCGTGCAACATATTCATTATTTTGGACGATGCCAGTGTCTCAGTGGGGGCGGAGAAAGCTTCTGGCATGCCCTCGACCATCGTGATGGATAATCGTGGCAGGGCGCATTCGGTTCAAGCTGTCTATGAGGCGGCAAAATGGGAATTCGGGTTCGCTGAACCATTCGTAGTACAGTTCCCTGCTTCGCTTCTGGATCAGAGCCCCGGACAGAGGCGGGGAGCCTTGGAAGCGATATCACGCGCGCATGTAGAATCGGAAATCAATCGGGCGCAGAAAGAAATGAACACAATTCAAATCAATCCCATATTCGGCCCCGCAGCTTACAGCCTCGACCCGCGGCTCGCGTTCGTTTTAATGCCTTTCCATGATGACCTAACAATGATTTATGACACAATCGTCAAGCCAACAATACAATCAAGTGAGTTTAATTTAGTGTGTAAGAGGGCCGACGATATTAAATCAAATAAGGCAATCATTCAGGACATATTTAAGGCGATTTGTGAAGCGCGGTTAGTTTTGGCAGACCTTACTAGACTCAATCCCAATGTAATGTATGAACTTGGAATCGCCCATACACTTGGCAAGGAGACAATCCTCATTTATCAAAAAGAGGAGGAGATCAAGTTCCCCTTTGACCTTGCGCATATCCGTAGGATTGAGTATGCAAACGACGCGACGGGTGGCAAAAGGTTAGAGTTAGAACTCGCTGGCGTTCTGCGGAATATATTATCCCCTTCAATAAAATCCTAAACAGGTAAGGCATTACAGACGCTTCAATAGCGAAGGGCTTCCGAGCCCCGCCGTCGCAGCTTACATCGGAGCTGATTGACGCCCCCAAGGAAGCCTTCGAAGGGGAAAAATCAACCTCAAAGGTTTTATCGCGATGCTTACGTGTGAGCTACAGCAGATCAAGGAAACTCGGCACAAAAAAGACCGCAGCGGCGCACGGTCTTCCTAAGAAATAATGTTGGTGCCGAAGGGGGGACTCGAACCCCCACGAGTTGCCTCACACGCCCCTCAAACGTGCGCGTCTACCAGTTCCGCCACTTCGGCTTGGTGAATCAAACAGCTACTTGCTAGGCGCGGGCGATGCTTCCGTCGCGGGGCTCGCCGCGGGCGAGGCTGCGGGCGCGGCCCCTGTGTTCGCGCCTTCTGTCGCGGGGCTCGCCGCGGGCGAAGCTGCCGGCGACGCGCCCGGCGAAGCCTGCGGCGTCGGCGTGGCGGCCGGCTCCTCTTCGCCGACGGTCTGCAAGACGGAACGCTGGCCCGTGATGGCCGGCAGCGAGAGCGCTATCGCGATGAGCATGAAGGCCGCGGCCGCGCCGATGGTGATTTTCGCCAGCAGGGTCTGCGTCCCGCGCGGGCCGAAGGCCGTGCTCGAAATGCTGCTCGAAAAGAGCGCGCCCGCGTCGGCCTTGCCCGGCTGCAAGAGCACGGACACGACCATCACGATGCACGAGATTATAAAAAGTATGTACAGAACGGTGGTCAATTAACTGTCCTCGAACTCTAGCGGTTGTAATTAACTATCTGCGCGAAGCTGTCGGCCTTGAGGCTTGCGCCGCCGACGAGTGCGCCGTCTATGTCATCTTGCGCCATCAGGCCCGCGATGTTGTCCGGCTTGACCGAGCCGCCGTACAGGATGCGCAGATTTTCAGCGGCCGCCTGCGAATGGCTTTGCGCGAAAACGCGCCGGATGAAAGCGTGCATTTCCTGCGCTTGTTCCGGCGTCGCTGTGCGTCCCGTGCCGATAGCCCAGACGGGCTCATAGGCTACGATGATACGGTCTAGGTCCGAGGCTGTCAAACCGCCGAGGCCGCCTTCCAACTGGCCTTTGACGACCGCGTCGGCGTTCCCCTGGTCGCGCTGCACGAGCGTTTCGCCGACGCACACAATAGCCGTCAACCCCGCGACCACGGCCGCCTGCGCCTTCTTGCGGACGAACGTGTCCGTCTCGCCGTACAACTGCCTGCGCTCCGAGTGTCCGACGATGACGTGGCTCGCGCCCGCGTCACTGAGCATGTCCGCGGCGACTTCGCCCGTGTGCGCGCCGTGCTCGACCTCTGTGGAGCAGTTCTGGCCCGCCACGCGTATGTTCGAGCCTTCGAGCCGGTCGGCCACGGTCTTCAAGGCCGTGAAGACTGGCGCGATCACCACCTCACAGTGGTTCGCGTTCGCCACCAGCGGCTTCAGCGCCAAAGCGGTCTCGACGGACTCCGAGACCGTCTTGTACATCTTCCAGTTACCGGCTATGACAGGTTTACGCATAATCAGTGGTCAGTGGTCGGTGGTCAGTGGTCAGTTAAAGGCCAGTTGTTTTAACTGACCACTGACCACCGACCACTGACCACTATTCTTTATCGTTGAGTGACGTGACGCCCGGCAGCTCGTCGCCGGCCAGGAATTCGAGGGTCGCGCCGCCGCCCGTGGAGATGTGCGTGATGCGATCCGCGACGCCGGCCTGCGTGACGGCCGAGACGGAGTCGCCGCCGCCGACGATGACAGTCGCGCCCGCGTCCGCGGCGTCGGCCACGGCGCGCGCGATGGCAATCGTCCCCTCGTCGAAAGGCTTCTCCTCGAAGACGCCCATCGGGCCGTTCCAGATGATCGTCTTCGCACCCTTGAGCGCGGCGGCGAAGTGCGCGGCCGTTTCTGTGCCAATGTCTAACCCGACCAGCCCCGCGTTCGTGAACTCAATCGGGATGGTCTTGCGACTGTTGAGCGGGTCGTAGCTGTCAACGACCTGGTGGTCTGTAGGCAATAAGAGCTCGACGCCCGCCTCTTCGGCCTGCTTCTTAATCTCGCGCGCCGTCTCCATCATGTCGTCCTCGACCAGCGACTTGCCGACCGTGAAGCCCTCGGCCTTGAAAAACGTGTAGGCCATCGCGCCGCCGATCAGGAGCTTGTCCACGCGCCGGTTGATGAGCGCCTTGATGACGGGAATCTTGTCGGAGACTTTCGCCCCGCCGAGGATGGCGACGAAAGGATGCTCCGGGTTGCTGATGACGCGGCCCAGGTAATCAAGCTCCTTCTCCATCAAGAGCCCGGCCGCGGCCCGCTCGACGTGCTTCGTGATGCCCGCGGTCGAGGCGTGCGCGCGGTGCGCCGCGCCGAAGGCGTCGTTGACGTAGAGGCCGTCGCACAACTCCGCGAGTTGTTTGGCGAAGCCGTCGTCGTTCTTCTCCTCCTCCGCGTGAAAGCGCAGGTTTTCGAGCAGCACCACGCCGCCGTCTGCGAGCGCGTCAACTTTCGTCTTGGCCTGCTCGCCGACGCAATCGTCCGCGAACTCGACGGGATGGCCGAGCAGAGATGACAAGTGTTCGGCCACGGGACGCAGGCTGTACTTCTCCACGCGCTCGCCCTTCGGCCTGCCCAGGTGCGAAGCTAGAATCACGCGCGCCCCCTGTTCGCTCGCGTACTGAATCGTCGGCAGCGCGCCGCGGACGCGCGTGTCGTCCTCGACCTTCCCATCCTTAATCGGCACGTTGAAATCAACGCGCACGAAGACGCGCTTGCCCTTCAAGTCCAAATCTCTGATTGATAGCTTGTCCATCTGCCGGAGTTAGAGTCCCTTCTGCGCCATGAATTTTACGAGATCGCGGACGCGGCAGGAGTAGCCCCACTCGTTGTCGTACCAGGAGAGAACCTTGATGAGGTTGCCGCCGATGACCTTCGTGTACTCCGCGTCAACGATTGAAGAGTTAGGGTTCTTGCGGAAGTCCACGGAGACGAGCGGCTCTTCGGAGAAGGCCAGGATGCCGCGCAGCTCCTCGTTGGCAGCGTCCTTGAGAGCCTTGTTGACATCCTCGGTGGTCGTCTCCTTCTCGACCTCCATCACCACGTCAACGAGCGAGACGTTCGGCGTCGGCACCCTCACGCTGATGCCGTCGAACTTGCCCTTCAGCTCCGGCAGGACGAGCGCGACGGCCTTGGCCGCCCCCGTCGAGGTCGGAATCATGGAGAGCGCCGCGGCCCGCGCCCGCCGCATGTCCTTGTGCGGGAGGTCGAGCAGCTGCTGGTCGTTCGTGTAGGAGTGAATGGTCGTCATTTGCGCCGTGCGGATGCCGAACTTTTCGTGAATCACCTTCGCCACGGGCGCGAGGCAGTTGGTCGTGCAGGAGGCGTTGGAGACGATGTGGTGCTCGGCCGGGTTGTAGGCCGCGTCGTTGACGCCGAGCACGATGGTGATGTCCTCGTTCTTGGCCGGGGCCGAGATGATGACTTTCTTGACCGTCCCGCGCAGGTGCTTGCGCGCGTCCTCGGCCTTGGTGAAGCGGCCGGTGGACTCTATGACGATTTCGGCCCCGACCGACTCCCAGTCAATCAACGCGGGGTCTTTTTCGGAGAAGACGCGGAACTCGTCCTGCTCGACCTTGATCCCGTTCTCGGTCGCCGAGATTTCATGATCGAGGTTGCCGAGCACCGAGTCGTACTTGAGCAGGTGCGCCAGCGTCTTCGTGTCCGTCAAATCGTTGACGGCGACGAAATCAATGTCCGGGTCACCTAGACTCGCGCGCAGGACGTTGCGCCCTATGCGCCCGAACCCGTTAATGCCGACCTTGACAGCCATTCTTCCAACCCTCCTTCTGATTCACACGTCTCGCCGACCCGCCGGGCAGGCGCGAACCCGTTACGCTTTTCGTTAAGAGAAAGGGAAGATTATGCGCCCCGCTTCTTGACTGTCAAGCGACTGCGCAGACGCGTAGAGGGTCAGGTCGAGAGCGAGAAGAAATTAACAGGGATGGACAGGATAGACAGGATAAGAAAATTTAAGAAAATCTAGTTGTCGTTCTTTATCCTGTCTATCCTGTCCATCCTGTTTGAATCCGCCTTCCTGAGAATCACTTCCCCGTCGTGGCGGCCACGCGGAGGCCGAACGTCCCGTGGGTTACCTCGTGATGCGTCTTGGAGCGGAAGGCCGAGCGCGAGGCCACGGCCGTCGCCAGGAACGAGCCGCCGCGCCTCACGCGAAAGGTCGGGTTGCCGCCGCTCAGCCACGCCGAGCCGTCCGCGGGAGCCCCGTAGTAGCCGTCGTGGAAGATGTCCTCGCACCACTCCGAGACGTTCCCATTGATGTCGTAGAGGCCGAAGCCGTTCGGCTGCTTCTGCCCGACGGGGTGAGTCTTGTGCCCGTACTGTCGCACGAGCACCCGTATGTAGTCCTCGCCGTTTTGCCGGTATATCTCCGACGCGTCCACCCTCTCTCTGCCCGAGTTGTCGCCGTACCAGCCGATTGAATCCAGCTCCGCGTAGAAAGGCCCGTCCGTGCCCGCGCGGCACGCGTACTCCCACTCGGCCTCAGACGGCAGGCGGTACTGCCGCCCAGTCAGCTCAGACAACTTGCGACAAAACTCCTGCGCGTCTTTCCAGGAGACCTGATCTACGGGCAAGTCGTCGCCCTTGAAGTGACTCGGGTCCGTGCCCATCACCGCGCGCCACTGCGCCTGAGTCACCTCGAACTTGCCGAGGTAGAACTCAGGGACGGTGACGCTGTGAGCGGGCTCTTCGTTCTCGCCGTGGCGGCGTGGGTCCGCGTCGTCCGTGCCCATGAAGAACGTCCCCGCGGGCATGGCTACCATCTCCAGGCTCACGCCGTTGACATTCTCCGTGAACGACTGCGCCGGGGACTTTTGGGCCACAGGGGTGGCGGTGGCGCGCGGCTGGACTGGGCCGAAGAGCCTCCTGCGTATCCTGCTTCTGAAAGCGAACAAGAGCGCCGCGACGACGATCACGGCGACGACCGCCGCGGCGAGCCGTAAGGGATTTTTTTTTGGGCGCGTTGGCTGACCGGCCGCGGTAGCCAATCTCCTCTCGCCGGCGGCGGGCATCCGCGCGGTCTCCAACTCTTCAGTTCCCCTCGCAAGCCCGTAGGCAGTCTGTCGTGCGGCGGCAGGCGAGTTGTCCGACTCGGGCGCGGCCCCCAGCTCTTCCTCTGCGCGGCGCAGCGCCTCGCGCATCTCCGCGGCGCTTTCGAAGCGACCTTTGCGTTTGAGTGAGAGCGCGCGGTGTATGACTTCGGCCACGGCCGGCGGAACCTTCGGGTTGAGCTGGCTTATGTGCGGCAGCGGGTCCGGGTTTTCGTACTCCAACTGCTCGTCGCGCGTCGGCGCATCCACGGGCACGACGTTCGTCAGCAAATGATAGAGCGTCGCGCCCAAGCTGTAGAGATCGCTGCGCGGATCCGTCCCCTGCCCCGCGATCTGTTCGAGCGGCGCGTAGATGGGCGTGTAGCCGCGTATGCTGCGGCTGGCCTGCGTCATGGTCATCTTGCCGGCCGCGCCCTTCGCCAGCCCGAAGTCCAGGAGGTAAATGTCCTCGCGCTGCGTCAGCTTGAGATTGGAAGGCTTGATGTCGCGGTGCAGGATGGGCGGGCGCAGGCCGTGCAGGTATTCGAGCACGCCGAGCAGCTCGTCGGCCCAGCGCAGCACGGCCTTGAGGTGGAACGGCGAGCCGCGCCGCCTGAGCAGCTCGCCCAGGTCGTAGCCCGGGACGAACTCCATCACCAGATACTCGAAGCCGCCCTCTATAAAATAGTCCATCACCTTCGGCAGAGTTTTATGCTGAAGGTTGGCGAGCAGGCGTGCCTCGCGCTCGAACTCGCGGCGCTGGTTATCGTCCGTCGCCTCGTGGGCCTCCTTGACGACGACCGTGGCGCTGACCCGCTCGTCCACGGCCTCGTAGACGGTGCCCATCCCACCCTGCCCCAGCCGGCGGACGATGCGATAGCGGTTCTGTAAAACTGTGCCAGGAGAAAGCATAAACGTCGGCCGCGAGGTGGGCCATCTTAACACAGCGGCATCGGAGCGACTTGTAAGCTTTCAGCCCCGTCAGGGGCGGTTGATAATAGCCCAGCACTTATGGTCTTTGACAACTTAATCCGGTAATAATCCGACGTAGCGCAAGAGCGCCTGCGAGCCAGCCTTGAAACTCTCCAGAAAGGCTGCTACCCGGTGCTGCAACCTCGGCCAGTCCTGACTGCTGCGGTGCAAGTGCAAGACCTCTTGTTTGAGCTTGCGCCACAGCTTCTCAATCGGGTTGAGCCACGGCGCATAGGTCGGCAGGCGGACCAACTCAATGCCTGACTGCTGTGCCGCGGCTGCGACTCGCGCTTCGAAGTGAATGGGCCAGTTGTCTTGAATGACATAGATCCGCTCGGCCTCCGGGTAATGCTCTCGGACGAGCGGGTAAAAGCTGACCAGCCGCCGGACGCCGATCTTCCAAGCCTGCTCGAAGATCACCTCTCCAGTGAGAGCATTCAAGGCCGCGACGATGCGCCGCTTGGCATTAGTGGCGTAACTGAAGTGCGCCCGGGGCTGATGCTCTGCGCCGCGCCGAGACCAATCAGTGGCGAGGCTCGGTTGACGATAATAAGTCAACTCATCCAGGAAGAGTGCCACGATGCGGCCCGCCGACGCTTTCGCTTGCCTGACACACTCGCGTGCATAATCACGCTTGGCAATGTAGTCAGGGTCAGGACTGTGGAGATAATCACGGCCACGTTTGTAGCGGAGGCCCCAACTCTCCAAGAGTCGCCAGATGCCCGACAGACTATAGTCGCGCAAGCTCTCGAAGACTCGCCCGACCTGCGCCAGCGACCAACGCGGCGGCGCATCAGACCCCTCAGCCGCCGGTGGTGCGTGTGCCATCTGCTCACGGACTTCGAGAATCTGTTGAGGGGGAAAAGGGGCGCTTGCGGCGCGCTCGATGGCGTAAAGAGGCCAACCCCTGTTGCTCAAAGCCCGTCAGCCAATTGTAGAGCGTTTCAGGATGATGCGGCTTGAGCACGCCATTGAGCGCCACGTGGTAAGCCGCTTCGCCAGCGGCAATCCGCAGTAAAGCCGCAGCTCGTTCGCGCACATACGGGAGCGGATGATGGTCACGCGCTTGCTCCAGCGTCAGCCGCTCGGCCTCTTGCAGGATGAGCGCTCGTTTTCGCCGTGACATCTTGATTCACCTCCGGTCTGAAGCTGAATCAATATTATTATCGGATTAATTTGTCAAAGACCATCAGTGCTGGGTGAGTGTGCCAAAAATATTTGAGTCCCGTAGGGACGGCTGAACACGGGCTTACATGTCTTCAGTCGTCCCTACGGGACTCAGCGCAATTTCAACGCTTCTCCCCAGCACTGAAGTGCTGGGCTATTTTCACTACGCCCCTGACGGGGCTGAAAGCTGATCAACAGCCGCCGCCTTTTTGAAACCGCTTGTTTGCGCATCACGTAGTAGCCTTGTTATTCGGGGCGTCTTGTCTTTACATTGATTCGGTTATACGCTCTCGGTCACTTTTCTCTGGTCTGAGCTAAGGAGTTTCCAGCTAGATGTCAACGAAGATTGTTCCCCGCGCTCTCTACCTGCTGACGCTCGCGCTGCTGGTCTGTAGCGCCGCCCGCGCGCAGACGCCGACGCCGACGCCGACGCCCGCGAGCCCCACGCAACAGGACGCGACGCGCCCGCCCGGCACGGAGCGCAACCAGCCCATCCCGGAACAGGCGCGGCCCGTCCCGCAAGACCCGACGGCCCCGCCCGGCTCGCAGCGCCCCGAGCCGCAAGCGCCCCCCGGCACGACTGTCTCGCCGCAGTCAGGGACGCCGCGAACGCCCGACGCGACCACGATGCCCACGCCTTCGGACCAGTCGCAGCCCGCGCCTGACGCCACGCCCACGGACTCCGTGCCCTCTACCGACATCACGCAGGAGCCGCGCGAGCCGAACTTCCCTACGGCCGAGCCGCGCCCCTTGCCGCCGCAGCCCGTGCTGACGAGGCTCGGCGTGCAGAGTGACCAACTGCTGCCGCTCTCGCTCAACGACGCGATTCGCAAGGCGCTCGAAAACAACAACGACATAGAGGTCGCGCGCGACGACGTGCGGCTGGCCGAGACCACGCTGCGCGCCTTCCGCGGCGTCTACGACCCCGTGCTCGAATTCAACCCCGAGTTTAGCAACATCGTGCAGTCGCAGCAGAGCATACTCAGCCAGGGGGCGAACCAGAGCGGCACGCTGACGACCACAGACTTCCGTTTCGACAACAGCATCAGCAAGTCCTTCGGCAGGGGCGGCGGGACTTATCAACTCTTTTTCAACAACAACCGGCGGACGACCAACTCGACCTTCAACACGCTCAACCCCGTCTACTCTTCGAGCGCCGGCATCACCTTCACGCAGCCGCTCTGGCGCGACCGCTCGATTGACAACAACCGCCGCCAGATTCGCATTCAACGTAAGCGGCTCGAACAATCAGACGCCGACTTCCGCCGCCGCACCATTGACGTCATCACGCAGGTGCAGCGCGCCTACTGGGATTTGGTCTTCGCTCTCAGAAACCAGCAGAACCAGGTCGCCAATCTCAATCTGTCGCGCGAGAGCTTGCGCCGCGTCGAGGCGCAGATTGCCGCGGGCGCGGTCGCACCCTTAGAGCGCGCCGAAGTTCAGACCGAGTTGTCGAGCCGCGAGTCGGACGTGCTGCTCGCCACGCAGAGCGTGACCGTCGCCGAGAACAGTCTCAAGCAGCTCATCCTGCGCGACCCGCAGGCGCGCGAGTGGTCCGCGCAACTGACGCCGACCGACGCGCCCGCCTTCGACACGACGCCCGTCAACCTGCCGGACGCGCTGGCCGAGGCGCGCGCCAACCGCCCGGAGCTGCGCCGCCTGAGCCTGGGCCGAGAGATCAACTCCATAGACATACAGTACTTCAAAAATCAGACTCGCCCGCGCATCAACCTACAGGCGACCCTGGCGACCACGGGGCTTTCGGGCACGCCCACCATCGTCACAGACCCGCTCACGGGCCAGATGCGCCCCGCCGAGGTGTTCCCGGACCTGATCGGCGGCTACGGGCGCACGCTCCGCAACCTCTTCGGCTTCGACACGCGCAACGTCGTCGCCGGCGTGGCGATTCAGATTCCGCTGCGCAACCGCACGGCCGAGGCGAACCTCGCCGGCGCGCGCATCCAGCGCGACCAGCTCGAAGCCACGACGCGCATACAGGAGCAGACGATCGAGGTCGAGGTGCGCAACGCCGCGCAGGCCGTCGAGACCGCGCGCCGCCGCGTGCTGGCCGCCCGCTCCGCACGCGAGAACGCGGAGTTGCAGCTCGCGGGCGAGCAGCGCCTCTACCAGGTCGGGCGCTCGACCACGTTCCTCCTCTTCCAGCGCGAGAACCAGTTGGCGAACGCGCGTAACCTTGAGCTGCGCGCCGAGACCGACTACAACAAGGCGCTCGCCGACCTGCAACGCGCCACCTCGACCACGCTGCGCAACAACAACATCGTCGTCGAAACCCCGACCGCTCCTTAGAAGTCAGGAGTCAGGAGTCAGAAGTCAGAAGGATAAAGCGCGGACGGCTTTTCTTTTCTACTGACTTCTGACTCCTGTATTCTGACTCCTGATGAAGATCACCGCGACCATCATCACCTTCAACGAGGCGGAGAACATACGCGCCGCCGTCGAGTCTGTCGCCTGGGCCAACGAGGTTTTGGTAGTGGACTCCGAATCAACGGACGCGACGCGCGAGCTGGCCGAAGAGAGCGGCGCGCGCGTCGTCTCGCGCCCCTGGCCGGGCTTCGCCGCGCAGAAGCAGTTTGCCGCCGAAGAAGCCAGCCACGACTGGATTTTCAGCCTCGACGCGGACGAGCGCGTCTCAGACGAGCTGCGCCACTCGATAGAAGATTTGCTTTACACGGATGAAGGGAAGCTCGCGGACGGCTACCGCGTCGCGCGCCGCTCGTTCTACATGGGGCGCTGGATTCGCGGGGGCGGCTGGTATCCAGACTATCAACTGCGCCTCTACCACAGGGGGCGCGGGCGCTGGCGCGGCGCGCACGTCCACGAGTCCGTGAAGATGGACGAGGGCGCGCGCGCCGAGACGCTCGGCGGCGACCTGCTGCACTACAGCGTGCGCGACGCCGCGCAGCACCACCGCATGATCGGCGAGCGTTACGCGCCTCTCGCCGCGCTACAAATGTTCGAGCAGGGCCGGCGCACGTCTAGGCCGCGCATCATGACAGCGGGGCCTGCGGCCTTTGTCCGCAGCTACCTCCTCAAGGGCGGCTTCCGCGACGGCCTCGCCGGCTACGTCATCGCCAAATTCGCCGCACACCACGCCTTCCTCAAACACCTCTTGCTCTGGGAAATGCAAAAAAAGTGATGAGCAGAAACTGACTACTCATCACTGGCCGCCCGTCACTTGCTTGTGCTTTTTACGCTGCTTGCTTGTCTTCGTGTATGACGACGCCGAGTTCCTGGCGGAGTGTGCCGAGGGCTTCGGTGATCTGCGTGGGTTGGATTTGGCCGAGGCGCATGGCCTCGCGCAGGTGGCGCGCGTCCGATGCCGCGCGCCCTGTGGAGTTCGTCGCGCCGTCCGCGTCCGCGTCCTTGTGCTCTATCAGCACGAGCATCAACTCGCCGAGGGTGCTCGCCATCTCGTCAAGCAGCTCGGCCGGCAATTGGCCCGGCTCGAAGCGGCGCAGCTCCAGCATCAGGTCGTCAAGCCTGTCGGAGAAACGCCCCAACTCTCGGGTGAAACGCTGATGCCTCAGAATGTCCTGCATGGGACCGATTGTAGCACGCCCCGCGGTGGCTGAACAGGTTCAAATTTCATCCGTGAACGCCTGTGCCATTTTCCCGCGAAAATTTTTCCGCCGACTGACAAAACTTCACGCCCATTCGTCACACCGGCCGTCTCCGATGGCGGCCTCCGGCGGGGCCGAAGTCGGCCCGCAAGCCCAAACACTATTATTTCCTCACTTACAAATTCGCCTCGATTTTCCTTACTTCGCGGCACGCCGCTTTTAAGCCGTTGGCCGTGGTCGGGTCTCTCTTCCCTCGAAGGAGCCTTCCTTTAACCTTCGGTATCAACATCCACGCAGGGCTCTTGCCTGAGGCCCGATGCGAACCCCCTAAGGAGATCGGACATAGGCTTCGGCGTCCTCAACCTGAGCCAGATGGGTAACAAGTCGCAGGACTGCAACGACAGCCAGCACCTCTTCCGCTCCCCCTTCAACAACGACCCGTCTTCGACCATCACGCTCGACTCCGCCGGGCGGGTCGCCTACACCTCGTCGCTTCAGACGGTCGGCACGTCCGCCGTCATCCTCAGCGGGCCGAAGCTGACCAAGGGGAGCATCACCAAGCACGAAACCGACAACGGTTACATCTTCGACGCCGTCTTCACCATCAAGCCGCAGTTCTACGCCTCCGGCTCCTTCAGCGCCACTTTCATCTTCACCATCTCTTCCGGGCCGAACGTCCCTTGCTAACAGATTCCACGGACATCACAGCCATGCTCAAAAAGCTTTCCGCACTCCTCTTCCCCCTCTTCATCTTCGCCCTCTGCGCGCCGCAGGCGCTGGCACAATCGGACGACGGCATCGCGCTGGCCCCCGCGCGCTTCGAGCTTGAGATGGCCCCCGGCTCGGAGACGACCGTCGTGGTCAACCTCGACTACCACACGTCGCGCGCCGACGCGCAAACTTACCGCAAGACGGCGGGGGCGAGCCCCTCTTCCCGACCTGCCAATTACTTCATCTTGAATCATTCACCCCAACCTACCTCACAGGTCAGGAAGGGTGGTTTACCCCCGCTCGTCGTGAGCGTTCTAGTTCCCCGTTGACGGGAACCTCTTGATTTCGGGCGGGGCGGGCGTGACGTAGAAGTTGACGTTGGCGGTCTCGCTCTCGGCGAGGACGTGGACGGAGAGCGTGCCGGCGGCCGAGACGGTCTTATCGGGAAGCGTCTTTTCGTCAATCAAGACGGCGTGCTCGCCCGGCGGGAGGTCGCCTATCATGTAGACGCCGTTCTCGTCCGAAGGTCGTCAGCTTAAAGGTCAATTAGCGCAGGAGCGAGTAACGATTGTCCTTCAGTTGCTGCCAGAGCTTTTCGGCCGCTACGAAAATCTCTGCCTCGCGCGTGTTGCCGAGGTCTAGTTGGAGCGAACGGCAGCCGAGAATGTAGCGCATGAGGTTGAAGCAGGTGGTCGCCTGCCCGCAGGCGATCAGGTTCTTGAGGTCTAAGGGGCCTTTGATCCAGAGGTCTGTCTCCACACATTCAGCATCGCGCGAGAGCTGCCGCAGCGCCTCGGGCGGCTCGATCTTCTCGACCACGTCCTGCCTGAACTTGCCCGTGTCGTCCAGGTCGTAAATCAGGTTGGAAATTTCCCTCCCCTGGTATCTCGGGTAAACTTTGATGTCCTTGTAAATCAGGTCGCGGATGCGCTTCATGAAGACGGACGAGGTCAGGGCCATCGCGGACTTGGCGCGCCCGCTAATCAGGTAAATCAGCTCCGGGACCGTCACCGTCTTCAGGTAGGGCCAGAGTTCTATGGTCGTCAAATCTGCGACCGACTGCTGCGCCTCCTGCCAGCGCCGGCGGAGCCAGAAGAGTCCGACGCCCACCCCCGCCGCGAGCAGGAGCGGGAAGCCGTAGAGCAGGATGTCTAGCCGGAGGCTGCCGGAGTCGAAGCGCACCCACGCGCCCACCAGCGCCGCGACCGACAGCACGGAGAGGACGAAGGCGACCCACATCAGCAAGTTGACCGTGCGGAGCGTGACGTAGCCGCGCCGCCGCTCGGGCTTGAAATCGAAGAGCGGGTCGCGCCGCGGCTTGCGTGAGTCGGCGGGCTGCGGCGTCTCGGAGACTGGGCTGCGCTGGTTGGTGTCGGAGATGATGAGGAGGCCGACCCTGTTGCCCTTGCGCTTGTAAGTCCTGATGACGCTGTCCACGCCCTGGTTGTCGTAGATGCCGCCGTCCATCAGCGCCAGGCAGCTCTGGAAATTTGGCCCAAGATTGCGGCGCACCTCCTCCAGGTCTTGCGGCCACTGGAAATCGTCCGGGAAGCGCAGCGGCTCGAAAGCGCCGGGGAAGCAGGATGACGCGGCCGCTATGTCCGCCAGCCGCATCATGCGCGCCACGTCGCGCTTGACGGTAAAATTATCGTTGCCGATGTCGGCCCCGGCGCTCTCCGTCCGCATGACGCGGAAGTAGTTCCCGGTGCTGAACTCGGTCGCGTTGAAGGAGATTTCCCTGAGGTGCGAAGTCTCGTTGTCGAGCAGCACGTCGAGCCGCTTGTCGCCGAACATCTCGGGCGCGGCGAGACAGTTGGCCGCGCAGCGTATGAGGCTGGGCATCTGTCCTTCGAAGGGCGTGCCCGGCCTGTCCTGGAGCCCGCCGAGCGCGTCGCCTATGACGTTGTTGTTGACGAGAAAGTCCCGGAAGTCAGTGTAGAACTTCTCGAAGGGGACGCCCTCGACCAGCGAGAGCGCGTACTTCATCCCCGTGTACGTCCCGCCCGAGACGGTCGAAAGCACGCGCACGGATTCGAGCAGGCCGAGGCGGTGGAGCATGTCCATCACGCCCAGGTGAAAAGCCGCCGCGCGGTAGCCGCCGCCGGAGAGCGTGAGCGCCAACTCGTCGAAAGGCTGCTCTTGGACCCACGACGAGTCAACGGCGGGTGCGGTCGTCGCTTCGGCGGCCCCCTCTTCGTCAGGGGGCGGGACCGGAACCTCGTCGTCCAGGTTGTCTTCAGTCATTTTTGTGCCTTCGGGGTGAGCTGAGAAAATGGGCTGAGTGCGGCATCCTCAAACGTCTTCGAGCGCCTCGCACAATACCCAATTCCATTTCCCCTGTCAAAATTTTTGGGCCAGAAGGAAACTCACTCAAGCCTTTGCGCCTTAAGTATTAACTTTGCGCCTCCAGCGTGAGACGTTGCGGTTTCTCGCAAAGGCGCAAAGGGAAGACGTAAGGCGCAAAGGGTTGAGTGAAGGGCTTCTTACTCGGTGCTGGTGACGACGTTGGCGGAGGGGAGCAGCCGGCGGGGCGTGGGGCCTGCGACGACGCGCGGCCGGGCGTGCGTGTTGATGATTTCGGCCAGGAGCGCGTCCTCCATCTGGCGGTTGTCCCAGATGCGGTTGCCCTGCGCCAGGATGGCGAAGAGGATCGGGCCTTGATCCTCCGTGTAGACGATTCCGGCGAAGCTCGTCATCCCGCCGTCAACTTCGGCCGTGAGCGTGCCCGTCTTGGCGACGACCGCGCCTTCGAGCCCAGTGCCCGCGAGCCTGCGCCGCACCGTGCCCGCGTCGTCGCTCGCTACGGGCATGATGTCCGCCGGCTCCAGGCCCTGCCTCCCCGCCTCCGCGATGAGCGAGCGAATCACCGCCAGCACGTCGCGCGCCGTCATGCGGTTGTGCTCGCGCCCCGAGACGGTCGCCAGCGTCAGGTAGTCCGCCGAAAGTTTCAACTCGTCAATGAGGAACTGCCTGACGCCCTCCGCGCCGCCGATGAGCGCGCCTATTTTGTCGGCCATGAAGTTGCTCGACCGCGCGTTCATGTAGAGCAACATCTCGCTCAAAGGGTTCGAGTTGACGACGACGAGGGGTTGACCGCCCGACTCGTCCGCGACGATTGTCTTCGGGTTGCCCAGCTTGAGGGCCTTGGCGAGCCGCGTGGCGGACTCTTCCGCCTTGTCGCTGAAGTTGAAATTGAAGCCGGGCTGGACGACGATTTCGCTCAGTTGCTTGACGCCGCGGCCCTCCAACTCCTTCGCGATAAGATTCGCGCCAGCGTCGCCGAACGTCGGGTCGTTGCCGCGCACGTAGAGCTTGCCTTCGGCCGCGCCCTTCGAGTCCGCGCCGCCGTCCAGAAAGACACGCGTCTGGAAACGAAAGTCCTTACCGAGCTTGCGGAGCGCGACGAGCGAGGTCGAGAGTTTGACGAGCGACGCGGGGTTGAACGTCACGTCCGCGTTGAGCGAGGCGAGGGTGCGCGCGCCGTCCAGCGTCTCGATTAAGACCCCGTGCGTCTCGGGCGCTTCCTCGTGTGCCACGTACCAGGCGGCAGCGTCGAAGGCTGGCCGCGCGCTCGTTTCGCTCGGCGCGGCCTGGCCCTGCTGTTTGGTTTCAGAGATGAGCGCGACCGCGCTCGTGACGGCCGAGCGCGCGCGGATGTGGTGCGGGATGTAAGTCAGGACGGAGACGACGACCAGCCCGGCGGCGATCATCCAGAGAATTGGCCCGCGATGGTTCAACATTTCCCTCCGCACGAATTTTCGTCTTTCGCAAACCCCGGCTTAGCCGTATCATGCTTAAAGGTCAGAGCGCGCGTCAAGCTCGCCACGGATTAAACGCGCGCCGGCCGAGCCGCTTTATTCTTATGAACCATTTTTCAGGCTTCCTTCTCGCCGAAGGCTTGCTCGGGCTGCCCGTCTGGCTGACCTGCGTCTTCGTCGCCGTCCTCGGCGCGATCATCGGCAGCTTCCTCAACGTCGTCATCCACCGCCTCCCGCGCGACGAATCAATCGTCTTCCCTAACTCGCGCTGCCCCTCGTGCCAGGCGGCGATTCGCGCCTACGATAATCTCCCCATCATCAGCTACTTGATTCTCGGGGGGCGGTGCCGCGCCTGCGGGGCGCGCATCTCGCCGCGCTACCCAGCGGTCGAGGCCCTGACGGCGCTGCTCTGGGCAGGGGTCTTCCTGGCGGACTTTTACTGGCGCGGCGGCCTTTCATTCGTCATCCCCTTCGATCTGATTTTCGTAACGGCGCTCGTCGCGCTCATCTTCATAGACGCGGAGCACATGCTCCTGCCGAACGCGATCACGTACCCCGGCATAGTCTTCGCCGTCGTCGCGCGCCTGGCGCTCCCATATCTCGTCGGCCCGCACGCCTTCGAGGACTTGCCTTCGTTGATGAATGGGCCATTTTCGACGTGGCCCGCGTGGGCCGCGTCACTCGCGGGGGCGTTCTTCGGGGCGCTGGCGGGCGGCGGGAGTCTGTGGCTGATGGGCTGGCTGTGGGAGCGGCTGCGCGGGGTGGAGGCGATGGGCCTCGGCGATGTCAAGATGATGTTCATGGTCGGCGCGTACCTGGGCTGGCGGCTGACGATCCTGGCGATTTTCCTGGGCGTACTGTCGGGCTCGATTATCGGCGTCGGACTGATGGCGCGGCGCGGCGAGCGCGACATGCAGATGCAACTCCCCTTCGGCATCTTCCTCGGCATGGGCTCGATCTTCGCCCTCCTCGTCGGCCCCCGCATCGTCGCCTGGTACTTGTCACAATTCTAAAAGCAGGAGTCAGGAGTCAGAAGTCAGAATGAAAACAAGGCACGTTCTTCTTCTGACTTTCTTTTCTCCTGACTCCTGACTTCTGTATTCTGACTCCTGCTTTATGCGAAGTCGTGCGCGGCCGGTGCTGTTGATGGCGGCGGGGGTGATCGGGCTCGCGGGCCTGTTCGCCCTGGCGCTCAGCTTCCTCGCGCCCGACGCGGCGGCCGCGCGCGGGCCGCGGCTGCTCGCGGTCTTCACCGCCGTCCTCGTCTTCAGCCTGCTCGCCGTCGTCCTGCTTCTGCGCTGGCTCCTGCGCCCTTACAGGCAGCTCGTCGGCGAGGCCGAGCGCGCGCCCGTCGCCGCGCGCTCCACGAAGCCGCGCGACGAGGGTCAGTTCGTCCTCGAAACTTTCCAGACGGTAGTGGCACAGTTGCAGGACCAGCAGCGCGAGCTTGAGGCCCTGAGCGCCCGCGACCGCGCGCGCGCCGCCTCGGCCGAGCAGTTCAGCGAGCGCATCGTGATGAGCGTCCCCTCTGGCCTCGTCGCCTTCGACGGTGCCGGGCGCGCGACGGTCGTTAACGGCCCCGCGCGCGCGCTCATCGAAGCGGATGGCGAGGCCGAAGGACAGGGCGTGCGCCGGCTGCTGCGTCGCGCCCCCGACCTGGCCGAGATGGTCGAGCGGTGCCTGGAGACGGGCGAGGTCTACAGGCGCGAGGAGGTGCTGGCGGGCGCGGGCGCGGGGCAGGCGCGACGGCTCGGCGTGACCGTCGCGCCGATTGAGCTGGCCGAAGGCCCCGGCGGCGGGCGCGGTGCCTTGTGCCTGCTGACGGACTTGACGGAAGTTCTGCAACTGCGCGAGCAGGTTGCGCTCAAGAAAAATCTGGAGAGCCTCGGCGAGATGTCCGCAGGGCTCGCGCACGAGTTCAAGAACGCGCTGGCTACGCTGCACGGCTACGCGCAGCTGATGCAGAACCTCAACCTGGACGAGAAGGGGCGCGCGGCCTCGGGCGCGCTCTTGCAGGAGGTCCGCCACCTGTCCGAGATGGTGACGGCCTTCCTCAACTTCTCGCGGCCGCAGCCGCTCGAACTCGCGGACGTGTCGCTGCGTGAATTAGTCGCGGACTGCGCCCAGGAGTTGCGCCCGCTCTTCGATGAGCGGCGCGTCGAGCTGGTCATCGCAGGCGAGCTGGTTGACGTGCGCGCCGACGAGCGGATGTTGCGTCAGGCGCTGCTCAACCTGATGCGCAACGCGGCCGAGGCGATGGATGATGAGAGCGAGGCCCGCCGCGTCAGCGTGCGCGGGTCGGAACAGCGCGACGCCGCTGGAAAAATCTGGGCCACAATCGAGATTCGGGACACGGGCTCGGGGATTCGCCCCGAAGACCTGCAACGCATCTTCATCCCCTTCTTCACCACCAAGTCAACGGGCCACGGCGTCGGCCTAGCCCTCGCCCACCGCGTCGTCACGGACCACGGCGGCACGCTCGCGGCCGGCAACGCAACCGAGGGCGGCGCGGTTTTTACGATAAAATTGCCGAAGTAAAGACCCCTCCGGGGATGACTAAGCCTCGACGCGGACCTTTTTGACGCCGAAGGCTATCAGCCGGCCCGGGATGTTGCGCACGCCCGGAATCTTGAGCAGCAGGCGCATGACGAGCGGCAGCCTGAAGGTCTGTCCGGCGCGCAACGCGGCGGCGATGACCCGCTTCTGGATGATGGTCTGAAAACGCTGGATGACTCGCGTCGGCCACTCGCGCCGGCTCTGCACCTCCGCGAGGTCTTTCTCCTCGACCTTGCCAGCGAGCAGCGGCGCGGCGAGCACGTTGTGGGCGACGGTCGCGTCCTGAATCGCGTAGTTGATGCCGACGCCTCCGACCGGCGACATGACGTGCGCGGCGTCGCCGATGAGCAGCAGCCCGGGAATGTGCCACCGCTTCATGCGCGACGATTCGACCGAGAGAATGGCGATCTGCTTCCAGTCTTTCACCAGATTGACGCGGTCTCCCAGCTCAGGCACGGCCTCGGCCAACGCTTCGCGGAAAGCCTCTATGCCTTTGGCGCGCAGCTCCTTGTAGCTGCCCTTGAAGATGACGTAGCCCATCTGCCACTCGTCCAGGCGGTCGAGCATGACGACCAGACGCCCGCGGCTGAAGCGGCCGCCCGCGCCCTCCGCGTCCGTGGGCAGGCGCGGCAAGCGGAACCAGAGCACGTCCATCGGCGGCGAGGTTTTTTCGGGCTCCATGCCCGTCAGGTGGCGCACGCGCGAGCCGCGCCCGTCCGCGCCGACGGTCAGGGGCGCGCGCACCTCATGCCAGCCGTCACGCTCACGATAGCGCACGCCGCGCACCACGCCGCCCTCTTCGATCAACTCTTCGACTCGCGCGCCCATCGTCAGTTGGAAGTGCGGATACTGCTTCGCCTCCTCGGTGATGAATTCTAGGAAGTCCGACTGCGGAATCATGGCGATGTAGGGGAACTTGGTCCGCAGACGGCTGAGGTCCGCGATGGTGACGGGGCCGTCTGGGGTCGTGAAAGAGAAGCTGCGGATTTTGGAGTGGCGCAGCTCAAGCAGGCGCTCGGCCAGGCCCAGGTCGTCCATAATCTCCAGCACGGATGGGTGGAGCGTGTCGCCGCGGAAGTCGCGGTCGAAGTCGTCGTGCGCTTCGAGGAGCACGACCGGGATGTTGCGGCGCGCAAGGAGCAGCGCCAGCACTGCCCCGCCCGGGCCGCCGCCGACGATGCAGCAACCCGTCTCGCGCGTTTCGACGACGGGCAACTTTTCATCTTCCGTTTCGGGCTGCGCGATGGTCTTCATAACTGGCCTCACCTTTCCGTGTGCGTTGGCACAGTTTTTAAGGTCAGGAAAACGACCTCCGGCGGGACGAGGAAGCGCACGGGGATGATGCTCGTGCCGATTCCAGTGGTGACGAAGAGGTGGCGTCCATCTTCGACGACGTGGCCCGCCGCGTAACGCTGCCCGAACTCCGAGGGCACCTTGGGCCGCCCGACGAGGGGCAGCCTGATCTGCCCGCCGTGCGTGTGCCCTGCGAGGGTGAGGACGATGCGCGGCGGGAGTCTGGCGAAGAGGTCCGGGTTGTGCGTGAGCGCGATGACGGGGCTCTCGTCCGTCACCTGCGCGAGCGTCCCCTTGATGTTGGTCTGGTTCGTCCAGGCGTCGGCCAGGCCCGCGAGCCAGACGGCCTGGCCTTCGCGCTCGACGCGCGCCACCTCGTCGTCGAGCACGCGTATCCCAACGCCTTCGAGCGCGCGCCGCACGCGCGGGCCGTCGTACCACCAATCGTGATTGCCGAGCACGGCGTAGACGCCGAGGCGCGCGCGCAGGTTCTTGAGATTTTGGACAAAAACCTCCGGCTCGACGAACTTCCCGCCGACGACTTCCTGAATCACGTAGTCGCCGAGGAGAACTATGAGGTCAGGCTGCGCCGCGTTGACCTGCATGACGATGTAGTTCAGCTTGTCCGCGCCGACGTAGGGCGAGCCGACGTGCAGGTCCGAGAGGACGGCGATTTTCAGGTTCTCCAAGCCGGCGGGCCAGTTCGGCAACTGTATCACTTCATCCCTGAAGACCAGCCGGTTCGGCTCGACGAAGACCGCCCAGACCGCGAGGAAGACGAGCGAGAGCGCCAGCGCCGCGGCCGCGATTTTAACGATTCGCTTCCTCCGAGCCTTCGTGTTCGCCATTGCCTTTTCTTCAGTCATCCCAGCCCTGCCTCTCCGGGAAATACTCGCGCCAGCGCCTGTCAACCAGTTCGGCCACGTCCGGGCGGACAATCAACTCGGCCGGGAAGCCGGGCTTGGTGCGTGCGTCTATCACGACGGGCGGCGTGTAGGCGAGGTGGTGCCTCACCGTCTGCGTCTCCGCCGCGTGAATGTCCGCCGCCGGCTCAAACCTCGTCCACGTCGCCCAGAGGAAATCGGAAGCCTTGCGCGCCACGCTCGCGTCGTCGTGCAGGACGACGAGCGGCCAGCCCGCGAAGGCGCGTTCACGCGCGAGCCGCGCGGCCAGTTCCGAATCTTCCGCGTAGGGCGAGCCCTCCACGACCAGGCAGCCGCCGCAGAAGACTTCTGTCCGCGAGACCCCGCGCGGCAGCTCATTCTTGAACTCGCGCGGCAACTCGCGCACGGCCTCGCCCAACCCCAGCAAGATAGCCTTGCTCCCCTCGTTCACCTTCCCGCTCGTGTAGTCGAGCGTGTCCATAGAGATGTTCGAGAAGACGAAAAGGTCACTTTCGAAACGCGCGCGCGCGAGGACGTGCTCAAGGAGTTTCGGGAAGTCGCGCAAGTCCTGCGGCTCGTCAGTCAGGATTAAGAATTTCGTCAGAGAGAGCTGACCTTCGCCGAGGATGCGGAAGCCGGAGACGAGCGCCTCGCGCTTGTAGCGCTCGCGCACGACGGCCGCGGCCAGCGAGTGGAAGCCCGTCTCGCCGTAAGACCAGAGGTCGCGCACGCCCGGCATGACGAGCGGGAAGAGCGGCGAGAGCAGTTTCTGTAAATAGTCGCCGATGAAGAAATCTTCCTGCCGCGGCTTGCCTACGACGGTCGCTGGGTAGATGGCGTCGCGGCGGTGGAAGACGGCCTCGACGTGAAAGACGGGGTAGTCGTGCTGCAAGGAGTAGTAGCCGTAATGGTCGCCGAAGGGGCCTTCGGGCCTGCGCTCGCGCGGCGGGACTCGCCCGACCAGAGCGAACTCGGCCTCGGCCACGAGCCTGTGCCCCTGGCCCAGCGGGTTCTTCGTCATACGGACTTTCTGGCCCGCGAGCACCGAAGCGAGGACGAGTTCGGGCACGTCTTCCGGCAGCGGCGCGATGGCCGCGAGAATCAGCGCGGGCGGGCCGCCGAGAAAGACGGTCACGGGCAGCGGCTGGCCTGCGCGCTCGGCCTCGTCGTAGTGGAAGCCGCCGCCCTTGTGTATCTGCCAGTGTAGGCCGGTGGTGCGCGCGTCGTAACGCTGCATGCGGTACATTCCGAGGTTGTGCTTGCCCGTGCGCGGGTGCTCCGTGTAGACGAGCGGCAGAGTAAAAAATGGGCCGCCGTCTTCCTGCCAGGTCGTCAGGACGGGCAACTCCGTGAGGCGTGCGGGCCTGTCCATGACCTGCGTGACGGGCGCGCGCGCGGTGTTGCGCGTGCCGAGCTTGAGGGCTTCGAGGGCGAGCGCGCGGTGCTGCCAGAGGCGGCCGGGCCGCGGCGGCAGCAGCGCCTCGGCGACGGCGATGGCCTCACGCACGAGCGCCTCGGGCTTGGGGCCGAAGGCGCGCTCGATGCGGCGCTCCGTGCCGAAGAGGTTCGTGACGACGGGGTAGCGGCTGCCCTTGACCTTCTCGAAGAGGAGGGCCGGGCCGCCACGCTCTATCACGCGGCGGTGGACTTCGGCCAGTTCCAGGTGAGGGTCAACTTCCGTTTCGATGTGGACGAGATCGTTTTCGCGTTCGAGCAGTTCCAGGAATGAGCGCAGGTTCGGGTGCATGTGAGGCGACAGTATAAACCACGGAGGACACAGAGGAACACAGAGGCAGACATAACAATAATCTCAAATCTGAGATTTCAAATCCCTTTCTTCCTCTGTGCCCTCTGTGTCCTCCGTGGTTAATTCGGCGTCTCGTCTTCGCCGGTGCCGACTTGCCTGGGGCGCGTGGCCGTGTCAGCCGGCTGCGGCTGGCTAAGGCGCTGAGATATTTCGTCGGCGGCGAGGCGCGCGGCCTCTGCGATTTTGGGGTCGAAGGATTCAGCGTAGGGCTTGAGGCGGTCGAGCGTGCCGGCGTCGCCGACTTTCGCCAGGACGCGCAGGAGTTCCGCCTGCGTGACGCCGTTGGCGCGTTCGAGGAAGAGGTAGAGCGGCTCGGGCGTTTCGAGCGCGGAAAGGTAGGCGCGTGCCTGCGCGGCGCGCGATGAGTCCAGCGCGCGGACCAACTCGAAGAGCGCGGCGCTCTTGCCGACGCGGTAGAGCGCCCAGTCGAGCGCGAGCCGCACGCGCGCGTTCTTCTCCTGTAGCCTGTAGCCTTCGAGCATCCGGCGCTGGTTCGTCGCGCCGATGACGGCCAACTCTTCCGCGGCGCGCTGGCGCGTCACCGGGTCGCGGCTGCCGAGTTGTTTGGCGGCGGCCGCGCTCGCGCCCGTCCCGTCCGCGTCTTCCACGTCCGTCTGTGCGTGGGCGACTCCCGAGACTGCCAGCAGCAGGCAGAGACAGATGAGCCTTAAAGTAGATTTCATCACTCGACACCCCATCACTTCCGAAGACAAAACGGCGGGAGAGCCTCGGGCGGTTTGAATATCTGAGAGAGAATTTAGTTGCTCGCGCCGTCAGTCCACGTCGAGCGGGTTGATGAAGGGCTTGTCCTTGTCCTTCTCGGCGCGCTTCATGGCCTCGCGGAACTTCTCTTCGAGCAGCCGCTCGCGGTCCTTGAGCGAGCCCAGCTCCTGTTGGAAGAGCTGGTCGCGCTGCTGCTTCTGCTTGTCCAGGCCCTTGAGCATTTCGTCGAACGAGGCGACGGGCTTGGCCTTCTCCTCGTGGGAGATGAGCGCGCCGGTCTGCGCGTCAATCGTCAGCGTCGCTTCGCAGCAGGGGCAGATGACTGTGAACCTTTCCATCGTCGCAACAACTCCTATCTTCGAGGGAACCCAGGCTTCGTAACCGTCGCGCCAGTATAACACCGGAAGTCGGCAGGCAAAAAAAGCAGCCGCCCGTGACGGCGGCTGCCTGACTGAATCCTCTTCGTGAATTTCACGCTCAGGGCGTGACGGCGTCTTTGACAGCGCCGCCGACTTTCTTAGCGCCCTCGACCGCCTTGTTGCCGACTTTCTTGGCACCCTCGACTGTCTTCTCGCCGGCCTTCTTGGCGCGGTTGCCGGCCCCTTCGACTACGTCCTCGCCTTTGTCAGCGACTTCGGCGCCGACCTCTTTGCCCTTCTCGGCCGCCTGCTTCCCAACGTCCACGGCCTTGCCGCCCGCGTCTTCAGCCTTGTCGGCCACGAAGCCCGCGGCGTTACCGATCTCGTGACCACTCTTCGCCAGCACGTCGTCGAGGTTCTCGACCTTCAGCTCTCTCTCCTCGCCCGAAGCGGAAGTGACTCGCGCAGTCCGCTTGTTGGCGCGCGTCGTGATGACGACTTTGGAGATGTACGGGTTGCCCCTGTAGGTCCGCGTCTCCGTCGTCACTTCGCCCTCCGTGGTCGTCGTCGTCTCGTACTCCCCGGTCGGAGTCGTCGCCGACGGGGCCGTCGTCTCCATGCTTGTACGGGTGTTGCTGTTCGTGGCATTCGCGGAATTAGCGTTGCTGTTCGTGGCGTCGCCCCCGCAGCCCGCCATCAGCGTCAGCGCCAGCGCACTCACCCCAATCATCATCTTAATACGCACGTTCTTTTCCTCCTGGTTATAAATGATTTGCCATGAGATTGTCGGCAACCGATGTGCCAGCAAGGGGCGGTCTAAAAGCTCCGTTTTTGGCGGGAAAAGCGCGCTAAATGCATACGCTCGCAGCGCCCCGCGTTTCTTTACGATACGAAGGAAATTAGGAAGGAATTGGAGCGGGAGACGAGGATCGAACTCGCGACAACTTGGTTGGGAACCAAGGGCTCTACCACTGAGCTACTCCCGCTCATTAACAACCGGGGTGACTGCTGTCAAAAGGTAATCGGCGGCCCAGTTGATTTTGTGAACCTGCCCGTTCAGCGTCGGCACGAGTCTTAAAGAGACGCCCGCCATGCCGAACTTTTCAACCGGGACTAAATATACTTCACCAGTCTGGGGATTCAAAACGGCAAACAGGTCGGCCAACCCGTAATAGCCCTGTTTGGTCTTGCCGTTACCCGACTGGCTGTAGCTGTTAAAGAACAAGACCCCGTTTTTGATCCTGCCGGTCTTGCACTGCACGCGCCGCAGGCTGACCTCATCGTCAATCACAAAATCGTATTTGTGACCGTCGCCGAACGGGATCAACACCATGTAGCCCGCGGCGACTAAGGCTTCCAGGATTTTAGCCTCAGTCCGAATACCCTTTTCTCTGGTGTGCATGGGCGCGTCTCCAACGCCACGCATGCCTGAGAGCCAGGGTGGAAGCCTCGGCCGGCGCTCACTTTTCAAAAGCACGGGAAAGATAATCAACCGGGCGGCCGGGTGTCAACCGGAGTCGCCCCGCCGCCTCTTCCGGTCAACTAACCGCGCCCTTGCCGATCAAATCGCGTGCGACTTCGCCGAGGCGGGCCGTGTCCTCGGGCTTGCGCAGTGTGCCCTGCGCGCCGGCCTTGTCGGCCTCCGCCGTGTCTAACAGCTCGGCGAAGGCCGTGTAGAAGACAATGGGCGTCTGCTTGTCGAAGTGCCTGATCTCGCGGCACAGTTGAAGTCCGTCCTTGTCCGGCAGTCCTATGTCCAGGATAATCAGCGCGAACGATTTCGTGCGCGCCAGCGCCAGCCCCTCGTCGGCCGTCTGCGCGGTGACCACCGTGAACCCCTCGCCCTGCAAGCTGAACTCTACCAGGTCGCGCGTGTCCGCAGTGTCCTCGACGAAAAGCACCTGACGCGTCTCATCAGCCATCTCTCAAACCCCCAGGAGGCAGAAGTCAGAAGTCAGAAGTCAGAATAAAAGAAGAACCATGGGAAAGCATCCGAGCCTTCTCTTCTGACTCCTGTATTCTGACTTCTGACTTCTGCCTTTACATAATATACCGTTTCATCAACTCCGACCAACGCCCCTGCGCTTTGAGTATCAACTCGGTGACTTCGCGCACGGCACCGTGGCCGCCGGGCAGTTGCGTAACGTAGTGCGCGGCGGCGAGCGTTTCGGGCGCGGCGTCGGCCACGGCGACAGCCAGCGCCGAGCGCTGCATCAGTGGGATGTCTGTCACGTCGTCCCCGACGAACGCGACTTCGTGGTCGGTCACGCCGGCCTCCGCGAGCAGCTCGTCGAAGTCTTTAATCTTGTCCCACGTCCCCTGTCGGACGTAGCGCATCCCCAGCTCGCGCGCGCGCCGCTCGACCAGGCTCGACGTGCGCCCGGAGATGATGCCGGAGTTGAGCCCCGCGCGGTGTAGCAGCACGATGCCGTGACCGTCGCGCGTGTGAAAGCTCTTCTGCTCGTCGCCGTTTTCGAGGAGCGTGATGCGCCCGTCCGTCAGCACGCCGTCGCAATCCATCAGGAGCAGCTTGACGCGGGCCGCGCGCCTCTCAATCTCCACCAGCTCGTTCATCCAAGTCCCCTACCGCACCTCGAAGAAGCCTATGCTTTCGAGTTTCCATCCCGAGCCCGAGCGCGCCAGAATCAGCACGGCCGTCCCCGAAGCGTCCTGGCCCAATTGTTTGGTCGCGAGCTGCACGTCCGCCGCCATGCGGTTCGCGTCCAGCTGCTCCGTGCGAACCACGCGCGTCTGCCAGACTTCGGGCTGACTGCCGACGATGCCCGTGACGAAGTCCGTCAGCTCGCCCGGCACGATGAGCGCTTCCAGCTCGGCCTTGCGCCCGCTCTTGATGGCCGCGTCGAGCTGCGCGACGAAGGTCTTGGCCGAATCGTCCACGGCCGGGGCTGCCGAGGCCGCCGTCTCAGCGCGGATGCGGCCCAGGCGCGCGGCGAGTGTCGAGGCGTACTCGGCGTCGGTCAGCACCGCGTCAGTGAAGCGGCGCGCGGCATCCGCCCCCTGCCCCTTGCGCGAGGCTATCTCCGCGAGCCCTATGTTCCCCCACGCGAGCGCAGGCGGCAGCGGCAGCTTTTCGTCCACCAGCGCGCGGAACTCCTTCTCGGCCTCGTCCGTCTTATTCTGTGCCAGAAGCGAGCGCGCCAGCACGATGCGCGCCTCCTGCATCCGCGGCGACGCGGCGAGCATCTCGCGCGCGGCCGCTTCGGCCCCCGCGAAATCCTGCCGGACGAACTTCGCCGTCGCCTCGCTTAACGGGTCTTCCACCTGCGTGCCGCGCGGCGCGACATCGTTGGAGTAGTCAATCTGCGGGTAGAGCTTGTCCGGGTCAATCTCGACGCGCGTCAGGCGGGACGAGGTCGTGAAGGTCGCCTCGGCGAAGCTGCGCGCCGGAATCGCCGCCTGCGCCGTCAGGCGCTCGCCCGAGGCGGTCGTCCCCGCGACCGTAACGCTGGCGTCCAAGGAACCTGAGTTGCGCAGCGCGACGGCCCACTGTGCCCCCCTCTGCTGCGGCAGGCCGACCATCAAGTCCATGTCCGTGGGCTGATCCAGCGCCTGCTCCATCAAGCTCTTCAAAGGAGCGCCGCCGCGCTCTTCGAGCGCCGCACGCAAGCTCGCGAGCGTCAATCCTTCGGGCGAGCCCGCGCCCCTTTGAATCGCGCCGCCGAGCAAACTCATCAAGGCGTCGTGGCCCATTGCGCGCTCGACCAGACGCCAGAACATGGCCCCCTTGTTGGCGGCGGAGTTGTAGTAGGTGGGGTCCAGCGGCGAGGTTCGCGCCAGCGGCGCGTCGCGCCGGGCGATTGTCGCGTAGGCCGTGCGCTCGCGCCCCCGCTCAGCCTCGGCCGCCTCGCGCCCGAACTGTTTCTCCAAAAAGAGCGTCGCCAGGAAGCGCGTCAGCCCCTCGCGCACCACGCCGCCGCCGTCGCCCCTGACCGCCGCCTGGCCGCCGACCCACAGGCGTGCCACGGCCTCGGCGACAGAGAGCGCGCTGATGGCGTCGAGCTTCGGGCGGCGGAAGGCCGCCGCGTCGAGCAAGAGGGTTCCGCCCTCGCTGAAGCCAGCGCCGCGGCGCACCGCGACGAGGCGGACGGGCGTGTCAACGCTCGTGCCCAGGATGCCCGCGTAGAAGGTGCGCGCCGCGGCCGCGAGCGCCATCAACTCGTCCGCGCGCCTGCGCGCCTCCTCGCCCGCGCCCTTCGGGACGAAGGCCGTGACGCCAGTCCCTTCGACCATGTCCCAGTTCCCCGTCACGAAGAAAGGTTGCGCGTTGAGCGGCTGCTCGAAACCTGGCCCATTTTGTTTGCCGGCGGAGACAACAGTCTCATTGGCCGCCCCGCTGACGGTCAGGCGGAAGGGCGCGACATCAGCGCCGCGCGGGCTCGCGGCCGTGCTGTGGGCCGGATACCAGAGGGAGAGCGGCTGGCTCGGCTGCGGCAGGAACTGGCTGCCCGCGGCCGAGAGCGCCGCGTAGCCGGAGTTGCCGGCGACGGGCAGGCGGTACTCGACCGCGACGGAGGCGCTCGCGCCCGGCGCGACCGAAGCGGGCAGCGTGACCCTGACCAACTGCAAATCGTTTCTGACGTCGCCGGCGCGGAACGTGGCGACGGCGTCGCCTGCGCGGACGGCCTTGATCTCCGCCTTCGGGTTGATTCGCAGCGTGATGCTTGAGCCCGCGCCGCGCCCTACGTTGCGCACGGTCAGCAGCGCGCGGGCCGTCAGCGCGCGCTCGCCCGCGGCGGGCAGCGTCGCCGTGATGTCGAAGCCCGTGACCTGCCAGGCGGCGGCCGGCTCGTCCTGGGCCGCGGCGGGTAACGTGTAAAGCAGGGAGATGACAAGTAGAGTTAGAAAAGCGCGAACGATATTCATAGGCATAAGAGATTACGCGACCGAAGCAGTTTCACGCAAAGCGTGAAAAGCAATGATGAATGCGGAATGATGAACGATGAATTAAGAGCTTTTGTCTTTCATTCATCATTCCGCATTCCGCATTCATCATTGCTTTACCATCTCGTGTATCTCGCGGAGCTTGTGCAGCAGCGGCCCCAGGCGTTCGAGCGGGAGCATGTTCGGGCCGTCGGACGGCGCGACCTCCGGCCGGTCGTGGACCTCCATGAAGACCGCGTCCACGCCGCAGGCCACACCGGCGCGCGCCAGCGGTTCGATGTACTGCGAGAGGCCGCCCGTTGCACTGCCCAGCCCCCCTGGGAGCTGCAAAGAGTGCGTCACGTCGAAAACAATTGGCACACCGAACTCGCCCATGATCGGGAACGAGCGCATGTCCACCACCAGGTTGTTGTAGCCGAAACTCGTGCCGCGCTCGGTCAGCATCACTTTGCGCCCGCCCGCCTCGCGCGCCTTCTCGACGATGTTGCGCGCGTCGAGCGGGGCCAGAAACTGACCCTTCTTGACGTTGACGGCGCGGCCCGTCCGCACGGCCGCCGTGATGAGGTCCGTCTGCCGGCACAGGAACGCAGGGATTTGCAGGATGTCCGCGACCTCTGCCGCGGGCTCGACCTGAGAAACGTCGTGGATGTCTGTCACCACGGGGACGCCCAACTCTTCCTTGACGCGCCGCAGCACGTCCAGCCCCGCCTCTATCCCGTGGCCGCGAAAGCTCTTGACGGACGAGCGGTTGGCCTTGTCGAACGACGACTTGTAGACGAAGTCCAGGCCCGCTTCAACAGCGCGCCGCTGACACTCGCGTGCCATCATCAGGGCGTGCTCGTAGGACTCTATGACGCACGGCCCGGCGATGACCGTGAGGCGGCCGTCGCCGAACGTGGCGTTGCCGACGCTGAATGATTCTCTCCCCACCTGAATGCTCTTTCGAGTTCTCTTTGCTTATTTCGAGCTGACGGCAATTATACTGGAATCGCCTGGCGGTTGCGACGTATCAGGCACACGGCAAGGGCAGACGCGTCGGCCGTGGAGCGCATTCCTGTCTCACACTAATTTTCTATCAGATGGGAATGTCTTCAGCTCTCGGATGAGGGGTCGAGGTGGGGCCGTCCGCCACTGGCTTTTGTTCGCGCCACTCCTCCAGCTGTCGCTGCACCAGGGCGGCTCTCGGGTGTCCAATCTGTTCGAGCACCGCGAGTGCGGATTCGGCGTGGGTGACGGCTTCAGCGCGGTCGCCGAGCATGTCATGCGCGATGCTGATGTTGAAGCGCACGATGCCCTCGTCGCGCCGATAGCCGACCTGCTCCGCGATAGCCAGCGCCTGTTTGAAATAATCGAGCGCGCCCTCGTGTTTGCCCAGCCGATTAGAAGCAACGCCCAGACTGTTCAGGGCGTTACACTGGCCGAGCCGGTCGCTGATTTCTTTGAAAATCTCCAGAGCTTGATTGTGTAAATCAATGGCGCGTAGCGGCTCGTAGAGCCCGCTCCAGGCGTCGCCCATGTCGTTGAAGATGTGCCCCTCGCCGTGGCGGCTGCGGACTGAGCTGGCGATGTTCAACGCCTGCTGGTAGAGGTCTAAGGCGCGGGGATAGTCGCCCTGCGCGGCGTAGGCTCTGCCCAGGCAGTGAAGTGCGTTGCCCTCGCCGCGACGGCCGTCAATGTCACGGAAAGCGGCCAGGGCTTTCTCGTGAAGTTCGATGGCGCGGCCAGTCTCGCCCCGGTCGGCATACGCCTCGCCGAGATTGTTCAGCGTGAAGGATTCCCCGTAGCGGAAGCCGATTTCGCAGGCGATCACCAGGGCCTGCTCGTAAAATTCCACGGCCCGCCGCGTGTCGCCTAACACGTAATAAGCATTGCTTCGGTTGTGAAGCGCGAGGAACTCGTCGAAGCGGTTGCCCGTCTCGCGCGTCGCCACGAGTTGCTGCTCGTAGATTTCGACGGCGCGGCTGTATTCGCCCAGGTCGGCGTGGGCGTTGCCCAAGTCCGTCAGGGCCTTGCCCTCGCCGCGCGGGTCGTCTATCGCCCGCGCGATCTGCAACTGCTCTTCGAAGATCGGGATGGCGTCTCGGAACTCGCCGCGGCTGGCGCGCGTCTTGCCGATGTTGTTGAGCACGGTGACCAGTCCGAGGCGGTCGCCGACCGCTTGCAGAATCGTCCGCGCCTGTTCGTAGTAATCGAGCGCGCGATCCGTCTCTCCCAGGGCCGTGGACGCCTCACCGAGGTTGTTAAGCGCCGCGCCCTCAAGTTGCCGGTGACCGATCTCCCGGGCAATCTTCAACTGCTCGCGGTGGCGCACGAGGGCGTGGTGCGCATCGCCGAGCTTGCAGTAGGAGAGCCCGAGGATACCGAGTTGGCGGCACTCGGCCTCACGCCACCCCCGGCGTTTCGCGCAGGCCAGTCCCGCGTCGGCCCAGTCGGAGCGCTCCTTCGGGTGCTGGCGCATGATGAGCAGGTGCGCCCCGGACACCGAATACGAACTGCACAGCCTCGCCGCCTCTTCGTCTTCCCCGGAATGGTTGGCGGCCCACTCCTGCCCTGCCTTGATGTTCTCGCGCTCAGTGTCGAACAGCGTGAGCCCACGCTTGAGGGTCTTGCCCTTGAGGTAGAGGTCGTTGGCCTCGCGAAGAATACCCTCGTAGTAGGTGGCGTGCCGTCTCGCCGCGAGATTAAGCTCCGCGGCCTCCAGGTGACTTTCCGCGAACAGCCGCACGAGGTTCAGCAGGTTGTAGCGCTTGGTGGCGCTGTCATACATGACCAGGCTGCGCTGAAGTAAGTTGTTGAGTTGTGTCCTGCCGGGGTCCTCGCAAACGTACTCTTCGGCTTTTCTGTCGAACGACGAGGGAAACACAGCCAGCAAGCGGAAGACGCGCGCGGCCTCGGGGCTCAACTGCTCGTAGCTCAAGTTGAACGCCGCCTCCACGCTCACGTCCACGCCCTCTCTCCCAATCCATTTCAGTCGGGTGCGTTCGTTTCCCAACTGCTCCGCATAATCTTCGGGCTCAAGGCCGGGTGTCACGGCCAACTGGCTGCCGGCCGCCCGGATGGCTAAGGGGAGGTAGCCGCACAACTCGCAAATCCGGCCGGCGACCTCGGGGTCCATCTCCCCGGCGATCCGCGTCAACATCTGGCGCGCCTCGTCCGGCCGAAGTTCTTTCAGCATCGTCAGGAGCTTCATTCCCGGCAGCATGATGGCCTTGCACGAAGTCACCAGCAGGTCACACCCCTCGGGCGGTTGCAGCGGCAGCACCTGCTCGCACTCGACCGCGTTGTCCAGCACGATGAGCGCGTTCTTGCCGTTCAGAATGCTGCAATACTTCCCTTTCAACTGGTTCAGGTCTTTGGGCAGTTCCTCCTGCGGGCCGACGAAGGCGCGGATGCAGTCCTGCAACACCTCTGACGGCTGGCGCGGCCTCTTCTCCTGGTCGAGCATGGACACGAACAACTGGGCGTCGGGGTAGAGCCTCCGCGCGTCGTGTGCGACGACCAGCGCCAATTCCGTCTTGCCGATGCCGGGCAGCCCGCTGATGCAGGTGGTGGTGCGCTCGCGCAGAGTGTCGGCCAGGGCTCGTATCTCTTCGGCGCGCCCGACGAAATCGGCGAGGGGCGCGCGCAACTGATATCGGTCGGACGGTTTCAACAGGAGCCCGGCTTCGCGCAGGCGCGACATGAATTTATCCTCCAGCGGGGTCCATTGCTTGATCCCCTCGACAAGCTCCCGTGCCTCCTGCTCGGGCAGCTCGTTCCGCAGCGACTTCTCCAGCAGGGGGACCAAGTATCTGTTGAAGAGCCAGTCGTGCATGTCGAGCGCGACGCGCTTCGCCAGGTTGTCGGAAGTCGTGAACCTGGTAACCGTGTGCCTGTTGGTCTGCAACTCCTCCTTCAGCGCGGCCAGCTGCGCGCACGCCTGCTGATCCTGCTCGCGCCATTCTGCCGGGATCGCATCGTCCTCCTTGATGTAGATGAGGCAGTAGAGTCGTTTCTCCCGCGCCCGGCGGTACTCGGCCTCCGTGATGCCGGAGCCGTAGCGGCCGCCGAAAATGCCCACGTAAACATGAGAGCGGTCTACTTCATCGAGCGATGCCTGTCGCGTAGACTCGTCGCTGCTGCCGAAGTATTCCATGCCGACATACTTGGTCTCTCGCATGTGTTGCACGGTTTCTTCGACGGCCCTGCGCTCCGGCTGCAAGTCGAGCCACGTGGAACTGACGAAGACGTTTGCGGGAGGGATGTGCATCAACTTACTCCTTGAATCCTATGGTCTGTGAGGCAGGATTGAATTGAATCCTCCGAATGCCTGCCGCTGCCACCTTGTTGCTCGCCTCGCGGTCTCAGAGCCTAGAAGACCTCCGGCCTCTGTCTTTCCTGCATTACCTGCCGGGCTATGTCCGTCACCTGACTTTCCCCCTGTGCTCCGGCGAGTTCGGAAATGCGCGCGAAGATTCTCTCAAGCTCCTCCTTCTCAAAGACGATTTGCCCCTCGCGTGTGATACGGACACCGCGCCCACCGGCCTGGCTGAGCTGCCAGCCTTCGGCTAAAGCGTCATCGAGGTAAAAGGTACGATACTTGAAGGGGGGCTGATGTTCGTCAGTATCGTCCTTCGTGTAGTATTCGAGCGTGTACTGTTCTTCTGTAGGGCTCATTTCCTACCACCTTTCTACTTGCCCCCTGATGGAACTGAGTCACGCGTGGCTAGAACGTCGGCGCTGATGTTCGAGGAATCCGTCTAGAAGGTGAAAGCTGTCCAGAGCGCTCAGAGCAGCATGGGGGCCGTGAAGTGATACTGCCATGATCTTACACCTTGAGCTGTGACCGGTCATGCGAGCCCCGAACAGTAGTAGTGCCGAGGGAGACTAGATCGGCGCGGGCGAGAGGCTTCATCTTAGATTCCACCTTGATGAGGTTAGCGGTATGTGTTCTTCCCTACTGACCGGAGCGGGCAATCGAGAACTACGCCGTAACAGATGCAGAATCTATCACCAAAACGCCATGCTGACAAGATTTGTTTGCCAGCGGCCGCCTGCAATCGCTGCCTCCAGACGGCTCCAGAGATGATGCCGCCACTTAAAAAGGAAGCTTTCTTTTGAACTTCTGCCAGGCACGCTTGATGGCCGAAGGCCGCTTCGGCTTCTGCCCGGCGCGGGTCCGGCGCGGGTCTTTGCCCCCCGCGCGGCCGGCCTGATTTTCTGTGCCAGTTCCGTCGTCCCCGGTCGCGGCGGGCGACGGCGATTCCGCGGGCGCGGCCTCCACGGGCGACGGCGCTGCGGCGACGCTCCCAGTCGTCTCACTAATCTTGTTCGCCGTCTCGCCGCGCCCCGAGAACCACGAGGTCGTCAACGCCACGACCCCCACGGCGAGCAGGAGCGCGACCGCCGAGCCGATGAGCAGCCAACGCGTCCTGGGCCGCGACGGCTCCGCGCCCGGCGGCTTCTTGCCGAAGAAAATCCTCATCCGCGAGATGGGTGGAGACGACTTGCCCGTGACGGCCGCGGCCGCCGGAGAATCTGCGGCGAGGACAGTCGTGCCCGACGCAGTCTCGACGCCCGCGGGCCGCGACCCGTTTGTGGGCATGGCGGCGTGTGCGACCACGTCCGGCTGTGTGTTGCGCGAGGCGGCGGCGCGACTCTGGCGCAGCCGCTCGATGTCTATGACGAGGCGGCCCGAAGGCGTCTCCGTGCCGGCGCTGCGCAGGCTCTCGATGGTCGGCGCGCTCAGGCTCCCGGCGTGCTCAAGGCCCAGATGCTCCGCGACCGCGTAAAGCTCGCGGTGAAACGCGCCGGCGTCGTCGGGCCTGTTCTCCGGCCTCTTTTCCAGCGCGTGCAGCACGACCGCTTCCAGCTCGCGCGGGATGGCGGCGACGAACTCGCGCGGGCTGCGCGGCTGCTCGGACGAATGCTTGATGGCGATGGCGATGGGGGTCGTGCCGTTGAAGGGCGTCGTCCCCGTCAGCATCTCGTAGAGGATGATGCCCAGGCTGTAAACGTCCGAGGCGGGAGTCAGGTGCGCGCCCTCGCACTGCTCTGGCGACATGTAGCGCGGCGTCCCGATCATGGCCCCGACCTGCGTCAGCGTCTGCGGGTCGTCGTCGTCTTCGAGCGCCTCGGCGGCGAGCTTGGCGATGCCGAAGTCCAGAACCTTGACGAAGGGCGGCGCGTCCTTGCGCTGGACGATGAAGATGTTCGCGGGCTTGAGGTCGCGGTGGATGATGCCGGCCTGGTGCGCCGCCTCGACGGCCGCGGAGATTTGCAGCATGACGGAGACGGCGCGCGCCGTGTCGAGCGGCGCGTCGTGGGCCAAAACCTCGCGCAAGGTCTTGCCCTCCAAAAGCTCCATCACGATGTAGACCAGGCCGTCCTGCGTGCTGCCGAAGTCCGTGACGGTGACTGCGTTGGCGTGCTGTAGTCGGCCGGCGGCCCGCGCCTCGCGGCGGAAGCGCGTCTGCGCCGCCTCGTCCTCGACGTAGCGCGGGTTGAGGACTTTGACGGCGACGGGCCGGTCAATCAAAAGGTGCGTCGCGCGGTAGACGGTTCCCATGCCGCCAGTCCCGAGGCGCGAGTCGAGCCGGTACTTCTCGTCGAGCGTCATCCCGACGAGCGGGTCATCCGCCAGCCCCTCGATCGCCACGGTCGCGTCTGCCTGCAAGGCCGCGCCGTCTTCCGGGCACACCCTCACCTCTTCGGCGAAATCCTGACCGCATGTGGGACAGTGCAGCATAAGAACATTATGAATTATGAATGATGAACGATGAATGAGCAAACAAGAGTTCCCTTGTTTTCATTCATCGTTCCGCATTCAGCATCCATAATTTTCTTCAGTCGTCCCCGGCCACGCCGGCGCGCTCCTGCACGAGCGGCTCGGGCGCTTCGGGCTGCTCGACCGCGGTCTCGTTGCGCAGGCGGTTCTCGTGTGCGGCGCGGACGAAGGAGGCGAAGAGGGGGTGGGCCTGCAAGGGCTTCGATTTGTATTCAGGGTGGAACTGGCAGCCGAGGAACCAGGGATGGACTTCGCGCGGCAGCTCCGCAATCTCGACGAACTTGCCGTCGGGCGACTCGCCGCTGATTTTTAGGCCGGCGCGCTGCAAAGTCTCGCGGAACTCGGGATTGAATTCGTAGCGGTGGCGGTGACGCTCGCCTATCTCTTCCGCCCCGCCGTAGACCTCGCGCGCCAGAGTCCCTTCGGCCAGGAGGCAGGGCCACGCGCCGAGCCGCATCGTCCCGCCCAACTCCTCCACGTCCACCAGGTCGCGCAGCTTGAAGATGACCGGGTAGGGCGTGTTCGGGTCGAACTCGGTCGAGTCGGCGTCCTTCAGCCCGCAGACGTTGCGCGCGTACTCAATACAGGCCGTCTGCATCCCGAGACAGATGCCGAAGTAGGGCGTGCGCGACTTGCGCGCGTAGGCGATGGCCTTAATCATCCCGGCCACGCCGCGCTTGCCGAAGCCGCCGGGGACGAGGATGGCGTCGAAGTCGCGCAGGCGGTCCTCGTAGTCGTCCTCCATCAACTCTTCCGACTCTATCCACCGCACGACCACGCGCAGGTTGTTCGCCACGCCGCCGTGCGTCAGCGCCTCGCGCAGAGATTTATACGAGTCCTCAAGCTCGACGTACTTGCCGACGATGGCGATGGAGGTCTCGCCCGCCAGGGGCTCGCGGATGGTGTTGACCAGCTCGCGCCACTGCGCCAGGTCCGCGTGCGGCGCGCGCTCAGACAAGTCGAGCGAGGCGACGATCAACTCGTCCAGTTCCTGCTCGTGGAAGGCGAGCGGGACTTCGTAGATGGTGTCCACGTCCATCGCCGTGATGACGGCCGACTCCTTGACGTTGCAGAAGAGCGCGATCTTCGAGCGCAGGTCGCGCGAGAGCTGGCGGTCGGAGCGGCAGAGCAGGATGTCGGGCGCGATCCCTATCTGCATCAGGTCGCGGACGGAGTGCTGCGTCGGCTTGGTCTTCAGCTCGCCGGCCGCGGCGATGTAGGGCACGAGCGTGACGTGGACGAAGATGGCGTTCTGCTTGCCCTCCTCGTTGCCCATCTGGCGGATGGCTTCGAGGAACGGGAGCGATTCGATGTCGCCGACGGTGCCGCCAATCTCGACGATGACCACGTCCGGCTTGTCCTTGTCGGCGACGGCGCGCACGGCCGCCTTGATTTCGTTGGTGATGTGCGGGATGACCTGGATGGTCTTGCCTAGATAGTCGCCGCGGCGCTCCTTCTCGATGACCGAGAGATAAATGCGCCCGCTCGTCCAGTTGTTGGACTGCGACAGGTGCGCGTGCGTGAAGCGCTCATAATGGCCCAAATCCAGGTCGGTCTCCGCGCCGTCGTCCGTGACGAAGACCTCGCCGTGCTGGAACGGCGACATCGTGCCGGGGTCCACGTTGATGTAGGGGTCGAGCTTGATGAGCGCGACCCGCAGCCCTCGGGCTTCGAGCAGACAGCCGATGGATGAAGCGGCCAGCCCCTTGCCGAGACTCGAAACCACGCCGCCCGTCACGAAGATGTACTTAGGCATCACTCACCTCGTTTCACGTCTTTGTCTTTGTCGTCGCCCGATTCCTGCTCGCCGTCCAGGTAGCCCTGGCGGAAGTCTTCCTGCACCTCTGCGGCCTTGGCCGCCGCGGGGTCTAGAATCTTTTGCAACCCGAGCGCACCGGCGCTGAGGAGGCTGGGATTCTCGGCCGCGCGCTTCTCAAACTCCTCGGCCGTCAGCGGCTTACTCGGCCGCGTCAGCAGGTAGAGCCCGCCGAAGACGAGTAAGAGGATAAAGGCCAGGCCGATGTAGTCATTCATAAAAAGAGACGTTAGATGTCATCCGGCATCTCTGAAAATCTCTCTCACGCGTTCCAAGTCCTGCTCGGTGTCAACGCCAATCGAGGGCGAGTCGGCCTCGACGACCTTGATGACAGCGCCGCGTTCGAGGGCGCGGAGTTGTTCGAGCGATTCGGCGCGCTCCAGCGTTGATTGGGGCCAGCGCGTGTATTCTAACAAAAAGGCCCGGCGGTAAACATAAAGCCCCGTGTGCTTGCGGAAAGTCTGAAGCAGCGCGGGCTCGGCTTCGAGCGCGGCCGCGAGCGTTTCGTGACGGCGCACGGCGTCGCGCGGGTACGGGACGGGCGAGCGCGAGAAGTAAAGAGCGCGTCCATTAGCGTCCGCCACCACCTTGACGACATCGGGGCTCAACACGTCCGTGGCGTCCGTAATCGGCTCGGACGTGGTGACGATTTGCGCCTCCCGGTCGTGGGCCAATTCCTCGGCCGCGCGCTCGATCGTCCGCGGCGAGACGAGCGGCTCGTCGCCTTGCAGGTTGACGATCAGGTCCGCGTCGTCCAGCCCGGCGGCGACTTCGGCCAGCCGGTCGCTCCCGCTCGCGTGGTCCGCGCGCGTCATCACGGCCTCGAAGCCCGCCGACGTGACGGCGTCCAGCACCCTGCGGTCGTCCGTCGCGACGATGACCCGCCCGATGTTGCGCGCCGCGAGCGCCCGCTCGACGACGTGCAAAATCATCGGCCGCCCCGCGATTTCGAGCAGAGGTTTACCCGGCAAACGGGTCGAAGCGTAGCGTGCGGGGATGACGGCGACGGCGCGGTTTTGGGAGGATGGAGCCGTGTGATTCACGGGACAACACCATACTCTGCCCTGCGGAGCAAAGTCAAAAGGAAAAAGGTAAAAGGCAAAAGTAAGAGCGGAGGGCACGCCGTTCGTCCCCCTTTCGCCTTTGACCTTTTACCTTTTGACTTTCTTTCCCCCCGCGGGCTACCATGCCCGCACACTGATTCCCAACTTCGGAAGCTCTTTCTATTCGTGGTTGTTGCTGGTTATAAAACTTAATGCCGACGGGTACGACTGAGAACATTATTGAGCTTGTTGGTAACACTCCGCTGCTACACCTCGCGCGTTTCGCCCGCCCGCCGCTGGCGGACATTTACGCCAAACTCGAATACATGAACCCGGGCGGCAGTGTGAAGGACCGCGCCGCGCTCGGCATGATCCTCGACGCGGAGGAGCGCGGCCTCTTGAAACCCGGCTCGACCATCATCGAGCCGACCGCCGGCAACACGGGCATCGGGCTGGCGCTCGTCGGCGTCGCCCGCGGCTACCGCGTCATCCTCTGCGTGCCCGAGGGCTACTCGCGCGAGAAGATGACGCTGATGGAGGCGCTCGGCGGGGAGGTCAGGTACGTGCCGGAGGAGGCGGGGATGCAGGGGGCCATTGACCTCGCGCACGAGCTGGCCGCAGACATCAAGGACAGCTTCATCCCGCAGCAGTTCGAGAACCCCGCGAACCCTTGCTTCCACGAGCGGACGACCGCGCGCGAAATCCTCGCGCAGATGGGCGGCCCCATTGACGCCGTCGTCATAGGCGCAGGCACCGCGGGCACGTTCACCGGCGTGAGCCGCGTCGTCAAGAAGCATTACCCGGAGGCGTTCTGCGTGCTCGTCGAGCCCGAGGGCTCCATCATCGGCGGCGGCCCGCCCGGCTGCCACAAGGTCGAAGGCATAGGGCAGGCGCAATTCATCCCGAAGAACTGCGAGCTTGAATTGGCCGACGAGATCATGATGATTTACGACGACGAGGCTTTCGCCACCGCGCGCAGGCTGGCCGAGACTGAGGGGGTTCTGGGCGGGGGCTCAAGCGGCGCGGCCGCGGCCGCGGCCTACCGCGTCGCCGAACGCATCGGGCCGGGCAAGCGCGTCGTCACGCTCTTCCCAGACGGGTCCGAACGCTACATGAGCCAGGGAATCTTTGAATAGTGGTCAGTGGTCGGTGGTCAGTGGTCAGTTAAAAAGCTGATTCCTACTGACCACTGACCACCGACCACTGACTACTGAATTTTATGGGATTCGCAACGACAGCCATTCACGCGGGGCAGGAGGCCGACGAGGCAACGGGCTCGGTCACTGTGCCAATTTACCAGACCTCGACTTACCAGCAGGACGGGCTCGGGCGTAACAAGGGCTACGAGTACGCGCGGACGCAGAACCCGACGCGGGCGGCGCTCGAACGCAACATCGCGGCGCTCGAAGGCGCGCGCTTCGGCTTCGCCTTCGCCTCCGGCATGGCCGCCATTGATGCCACGCTCCGCCTCGTCAAGTCCGGCGACCACGTCATCGTCTCCGACAACACCTACGGCGGGACGTACAGACTCTTCAGCAAGATACTCTCGAACTACGGCGTCGAGTTCGACTACGTGGACACGTCCGAGATCACGAAGGTCGAGGAGGCGTTCAAAGAGAACACGCGGATGGTCTTTTTGGAGACGCCGACCAACCCCGTGATGATCATCACGGACCTACAGGCCGTCTCGGATTTGGCCCACGCGCGGGGCGCGCGCGTCGTCTGCGACAACACCTTCATGTCGCCCTACCTCCAGCGCCCCATGGAATTCGGCGTTGACATCGTGGTGCATTCCACGACTAAATACCTCAACGGACACTCGGACGGGGTGGGCGGCGCTGTCGTCCTCGACAACGAAGAGGATGCCAACTGGCTCGGTTTCGTGCAAAATGGCGTCGGCGCGATTCTGTCGCCCTTCGACTCGTGGCTCGTCCTGCGCGGGACGAAGACCCTGGCCCTGAGGATGGAGCAGCACGACCGCTCGGGCCGCGCCGTCGCGGCGTTCCTTGAAGAGCACCCGAAGGTGCGGAAGATTTACTACCCCGGCTCGCTCTCGCACAGGCAGCACGAGCTGGCGAAGCGCCAGCAGAAGGGCTTCGGCGGGATGGTGGCCTTCGACGTGGGTTCGTTAGAGGCTGCGCGCACCGTGCTGGAATCTGTTAAGCTATGCACGCTTGCGGAAAGCCTGGGGGGCGTGGAAACTCTGATCTCGCACCCGGCGACGATGACGCACGCTTCCGTCCTGCCAGAGACGCGCGACCGGCTGGGCATCACCGACGGGCTGGTGCGCATCTCGGTCGGCATCGAAGACACGGACGACATCATTGAGGATTTGGATCAAGCGCTAAAGAAAGTTTAAGGTTCGAGGTTTCAGGTTTCAGGTTCGTCTCGGCAACCTGAAACCTGAGACCTGAAACCTGAAACCTTATGATAGTAGAGCTTCACGCAAAATCCGACGTTGGTCGTGTACGGCGTGGGAACGAAGACAACTTCCTCATCCTCGATTTGACTTCGGGGCGGGCCTGGACCGGCTCGGACGGCTCCGAGCCGCCCGAGGAGATGCGCCGCGTGGAACTCGGCGACAAGGGCCTCGTGCTGGTCGTCTCTGACGGGATGGGCGGCGCGCTCGCAGGCGACGTGGCGAGCCGCATGGCCGTCGAGACCGTGCGCGAGATGCTCGTCGGCAGCGAGGGCGAGGAGGAGACGCAGCCCGTGGGCGGCGTTGATAGCGAGAAGGCGCTCGTGGACTACCTGCGCCACGCCACCGTCTACGCCAACCTCGCGATTCACCACCGCAGCCAGGAAGACACGCGCTGTGCCGGCATGGGCGCGACCTTCACCGGCGCGGCCATCAAGGGCGACCTCCTGGACCTCGTACAGGTCGGCGACAGCCGCGCCTACATGATCCGCGGCCAGCAGGTCAAACTCGCCACCAAAGACCAGTCCCTCGTGCAGCAGCTCGTGGATGTCGGCCAGATCAGCGAGGCCGAGGCCGAGACGCACATGTTCCGCAACGTCATCCTACAGGCCCTCGGCGCGCAGTCTGAGCTGACGCCCGTCACGGGCCGCCTCCGCATACGCCGCGGCGACATCCTGCTCCTGTGCAGCGACGGACTTTCCGGGAAACTTCGCGCCGACGACATGCGCCGCATCGTCGAGGACGCGGCCGGCGATTTGCACGCGGCCTGCGCCGCCCTCGTGGAAGAGGCCAACGAGCGCGGCGGCGAGGACAACATCACGGTCGTCCTGGCCCGCTTCTCGGGCAATGACCTTCAGGAGCCAGCCTCCGAAAGAATCACCATCGAGCTGCCGCCGATGGAAGAGGACAGCACGCTCGGCGACACGGAGCCGCCCACCGAGCCCACCCCTTAAGCCCGACAGGACAAGATTGACAAGCCAGCCCGCCGACAGTAACATCCGGCCCGTCTCTAAATTTTTGAACGTCCGTCCAATTTCTTTCTGGCCTCTTTGCCCGGACGCGCGAGTCCGTTCGGGCGTCCGGCCCGCCAGGGCAAAATTTATTTTCGCAGGCGTCTGTTTTGGGTTAACCGGCGGCGCACGAAATTACGCGTTATAGATGTGGGGCAAAATTCGTCCCCGGCTTTCTCAAGACTTTCGCAATTTTGAACGGGTTGTTGACCGGAAACCCATAACCCCCCGGCGCGCGGGCCTGCCGTCCAGACTTTGCGTCCGCACGCGCGCGGAGATTCTACGAGGAGAGATCACACACATGCTTCGACATTTCCTGAAGAGAAGAACGCTTCTGTTGGCGGCCGGCTGCCTGGCCGTGGCCGCGCTCGCCGTCCCCGTCAGCACGCACACGACGAAGGCCGACGACCTATCGGGCCGTGAGCTGCTGGTCGTGACGCGCGTCGCCCACGGCGGCCAAGAGTACGCCGGCCTGCAATACGTGACGGCGCGCGCCGAGGGCTTCGTCAACGCCTCGGCCTTCGCCGCGGTCGGCGCGGCCGCCCTGGCCGGGGCCGTCGAGGTCAAGGTCGGCATCACCGACTACCAGGACCGCGACATGCGCCGCCGCCTGGACATCGCCCCCCTGGGCGCACTCGCGCAGATGAACGCCGGCCCGACCTACCTGGTCTACACGGGCTCGCAGGGCGGCGGGATGCTTTTGGGCAGCGAGATTCGCGTCAGCGAGGTGACGGCCTCGCGCCACTGGGCGATGATGGGCTTTAACACCATCAACCTGGCTATCGCGCGCCAGCTCGTCGTCAACCGCCAGCCCGACCAGCCCGGCAACTACGTCGTCGAGGTCAAGTTCAACGACGACGACAACGTCCGCTACTGGATTGACAAGCAGACGTTCCTGATTAACAAGGTCGTCACGCGCAGCCGCAGCACCGTGATGATCGAGGAGGAGCGCTCCGACTACCGCAAGGTGAGCTGCATGAACCTCCCCTTCCGCATCGTCACGAAACTGCGCGGCCAGCGCCTCGCCGACCTGACGATCGCCAACTACGACCTCCAGACGGTCGTCCCCGCCGCCCGCTTCACCATGACGGCGACGCCGTAACAAGGCACAAGTAAAAAGGGGAAAGGGAGGATGAAGAGCGCGGCTCTCGTCCTCCCTTTCCCCTTTTTACCTTTTTACTTTTACTTTTTGCCTTCTTCCAGCTGACGCCAGTCGCGGCTCTCGCGGATGCGGCGGACGTAGATGCTCGCGCCCTGGACGCGCTCGACCTCGACGCGCTCGCCGGCTTCGAGCGGCTCCTCGCCCTCGGCCGGGTAGGCCGTCCAGGTCGAGCCGAAGACTTTGACGGCCCCCTCGTGGAGCGCGCCCTGGCTGGACGAAACGACTGTGCCAATTTTTCCGGGCAGCGCGTCCACGCCCGTCTTGAGGTCGCTGCCGGTCTTCTCCTGCGAGAAGTAGTTAACGAAGATCGTGCGCGAGGCCGCCGTCAGCGCGACCGAGACGAAGGCGAAGATGAGGAATTGCAGCGGCAGGCTCGTGATGCCGACCAACCCCGCGAGCGCCGCCGCCAGCGCGCCCACCCCGAACCAGAGCAGCACGAAGCCCGGCGTGAAGACCTCCGCCACGATCAGCAGCACGCCGAGCACCGTCCACACTATCCATGTCCAGGACGCGTCCATTCTATCCTTTGAACATATTTTTCAGGACGAACCAGACGTTCGCCGGGCGCTCGGCCAGGCGGCGCATGAAGTAAGGATACCAGTGTTTGCCGTAGGGCACATAGACGCGCACGTTGTAGCCCGCCTGGGCGAGCTTCACCTGTAGGTCGCGCCGCACGCCGTAGAGCATCTGAAACTCGAAAGCGTCCTTCCCGATTCCCTCCTGCTTGGCATACCTGGTCGTCGCCTCGATCATTTTCGGGTCGTGCGTGGCGATGCCGTGGTAGACGCCCGACGAGAGCAGCACTTTCATGATGCGAATGTAGTTCTCGTCCGTGTCTTTCTTGTCTGGGAAGGCGACCTCGGGCGGCTCGTTGTAAGCGCCCTTGCAGATGCGTATGCGCGCGGGGATTTTCAGGATGTCCAGCACGTCGTCGTAGGTGCGGCGCAGGTACGACTGCAAGACAATGCCGACATCGTTCAGGCCGAACTCCGAGCGCAGCCGCTTGAAGATGTCCAGCGTCACCTGCGTGACGGAGGACGCCTCCATGTCTATGCGGACGAAGTTGCCGCGGCGCGCGGCGTCCTCGACGACCGTGCGCGCGTTGCGGTAGGCCAGCTCGGGGTCAATTTCCAATCCGAACTGCGTCAGCTTGATAGAGACGTTCGAGCGGATGCCGGTCTCGTCAATGCGCTCAAGGATGCGCAGGTACTCGCGCACCTCTTCCTCTGTCTCGGCGGCGTTGGCGACGGATTCGTTGAGGTGGTCGAAGGAGGCCGTGCAGCCCTTCGCGTTGATCTCGCGGATGGCGGCGACGGCTTCTTCGATATCCTCGCCCGCGACGAAGCGGGTCGTCATCTTCTTGAACGGGCGGAACCGCGTTGCGAAATCCTTGAGGCCCTCGTGGCGGGCTAAGTAGAGCAGCGCGCTTCTCGTAACCATATCGGCGTGATGAGTGATGAGTGAAAGGCTTAACCTTTCACGCCTCGCATCGCTTCCCTTTCATGGATTGTCAGTCGTGATAGCCGCCAGCATAAGTGAAAGAATCGCCCGCGCGCAAGCGGCGGTCACTGGCCGATTCTATTGAGCCCTATCTCCCCCTGGACGGGGCGCAGCGCGTCAATGACGAAGCGTATGTGCTCGTCCATCTCGACGCCGAGCTCCGCGACGCCCTGGCGTATGTCGTCGCGGTTGACTGTGCGCGCGAACGCCTTGTCCTTGAGTTTCTTTTTGACGGACGAGACCTCCATGTCGTCGAGGCTGCGCGAGGGGCGCACGAGCGCGCACGCGACGAGGAAGCCGCACAACTCGTCCGTGGCGAAGAGCGCCCGCGCCATCGCTGTGTCGCGCGGGACGCCCGTGTAAGTCGCGTGGCCCATAATCGCCCGGATGATGTGGTCCGGGTAGCCGCGCCCGCACATGATGGTCGCGCCCTTGTAGGGGTGCTCGTCGGCTGTCGGGAACATCTCGTAATCAAAATCGTGGAGCAGCCCCGTCATGCCCCACTCGTCCACGTCAGCGTCCGCCCCGCCGTAGCGCGGCGCGCACGCGCGCATCGCCGCCTCGACTGCCAACGCGTGCTTGCGCAGGCTGTCCCCCTTCGTGTACTCGCACAGCAACTCCCAGGCGTCTTGTCTATTAGGCATAAGAGCAGTTGACTACTGTTTCAGAATTTCCCTGGAGATGACGATGCGTTGAATCTCGCTCGTCCCTTCGTAGATGGTCGTGACGCGGGCGTCGCGGTACATGCGCTCGACTGGGTAGTCGCGTGAGTAGCCGTTGCCGCCGTGAATCTGGACGGCGTCGGCGCAGACGCGGTTGGCCGTCTCCGAGGCGTAGAGCTTCGCCATCGCCGCGTAGTAGCCTGCGCGGCGGTCGCCCGCGTCCTTCATCGCCGCGGCGCGCAGAGTCAAGAGGCGCGCGGCGTCCGTCTCGGTCGCCATGTTGGCGAGCTTGAACTGTATGGCCTGGAACTCCGCGATGGGCTGGCCGAAGGCGTGGCGCTCCTTCGCGTACTTCGTCGCCTCGTCCAGCGCGCCCTGCGCGATGCCCGTCGAGAGCGCGCCGATGCCAATGCGCCCGTTGTCGAGGCTGTTGAAGGCGACCTTCAGCCCGTTGCCCTCGCCGCCGAGGACGTTGGCGGCGGGCACACGCACGTCCGCGAAACTCATCTCGGCCGTCTGCGAGGCGCGCTGGCCCATTTTGTGCTCGATGGAAGAGACGGTCAGCCCCGGCGTGCCGCCCTCTACGATGAAGGCCGTGACCTTGCTCTTGTTGTCCTCGCGCCCCGTCACGGCCATCACGATGTAGGTCTGCGCCTCGCCGCCGCTTGAGACCCAGGATTTCGTGCCGTTGATGACGTAAGCGTCGCCGTCGCGCACGGCGCGCGTCCGCAGATTGGTCGCGTCCGACCCCGCCTGCGGCTCCGACAGGCAGAAGGCCCCCAGGGTCTCGCCGCGCGCCAGCGGCACGAGGTACTTGTGCTTCTGCTCCTCTGTGCCAAAACTTAAAATCGGGTAGCAGCAGACGGAGTTGGTCACGCCGACGATGACGCAGACGGAGGCGTCGGCTTTCGCAATCTCTTCGAGGGCGACGGCGTAGGCGACCGCGTCGAAACCCGCGCCGCCCCACTCCTCGGGGATAATCATGCCCATCAGGCCGAGTTCCGCCAGCCCCTTTAACTGCTCTCGGGGAAAACGCGCCTGCTCGTCGTACTCGTGCGCGCGCGGCGCGATCTCGGCCGCCACGAACTCGCGCACCGAAGCCTGCACCATCCTTTGCTCTTCCGTCAGCTCGAAGTCCACCGCCCAGACGCTCCTTTTTTTACGTGCGAAACTATCACGGGCGCGTGACGCGGACAAGTGAAGAGCAGCTCGTGAATCGTCTGAAGCTCATTTCGATTTACGATTCACGGCTTTTTGATTAAGATTGCGGGGCCTTAAAAATTTTCTCCCCTTAATCTGAACTCAACCCGAAGGACTCCATGCGAGAGCTTGCCACTCCTGAACCAGTCCCGTCCGAAGTGCCGCAGGACACGTCCGGCTTCCTGGGTCATCCGAAGGGTCTCACGACCCTCTTCTTCACGGAGCTCTGGGAGCGTTTCAGCTATTACGGGATGCGCGCCATTCTGGTGCTGTACATGACGGCCCCGCCGGACAAGGGTGGACTCGGCTTCGGGATTCCCGAGGCGACTTCGCTCTACGGGACGTACACGATGTTCGTCTACCTGACGAACCTGCCGGGCGGACTGATTGCCGACCGGCTTCTAGGCGCGCGGCTCGCCGTGCTCATCGGCGGAATCATCATCGCCTGCGGCCACTTCTCGATGGTCTTCCCGACGCTGCCCTTCTTCTACGCCGGCCTGGCGCTCATCGCCATCGGCACGGGGCTGCTCAAGCCGAACATCAGCACGATGGTCGGGAGCCTCTACGGCGAGGACGACCCGCGCCGCGAGAGCGGGTTCTCCATCTTCTACTTCGGCATCAACCTCGGCGCGGTGCTCGCCCCGCTCGTCTGCGGCTTCCTGGCCGAGAGCGAGATTTTCAAAAACTTCCTCGCGTCGAGAGGCATGGACCCGAATTCGAGCTGGCACTGGGGTTTCGGCGCGGCGGGCATCGGGATGACGCTGGGGCTGGTTGTTTATCTTCTGCACCGCCGCCGGCTGGAGCGCGTCGGCGCGCTGGTGAGGAAGCGCAAGGACGCGCCCGACTACGCCCCCGACCGCCCGCTGACGAGCGGCGAGTGGAAGCGCGTGGCGGCGATTTTTGTCTTCTTCCTCTTCACGATTCTCTTCTGGGCGGCGTATGAGCAGAAGGGCGCGAGCCTGAATCTCTACGCCAAGAATCTAGTCCGCAGGGACATCGGCGGCTGGGAGTATCCGGCGAGTTGGATGCAGTCGCTGACGGCCTTTTTCGTCCTCTTCCTGGCCCCGCTCTTCGCGGTGCTCTGGATTCGGATGGGCAAGCGCCAGCCTTCGAGCCCCGTCAAGTTCACCTTCGGCCTGCTCTTCATAGGGCTCGCGTACCTGCTGCTCGTTCCCGCCTCGGCGCTCACGGCCTACGGCAAGATCAGCCCGTTCTGGCTGGTCGGCCTCTACTTCCTCGAAGTGGTCGGCGAGATGTGCCTGAGCCCGGTGGGGTTGAGCACGGTGACGAAGCTCGCGCCGGCGAAACTCCTGGGCATCATGATGGGCGTCTGGTTCCTGGCCGCCGCGCTCGGCAACAAGCTCGCGGGCTTCCTCGCGGGCTTCTTCGACCCGAACAACTCCGCCACGCTCGTCAAGCTCTACGGCGGAATCGCCGTCGGCCTCTTCGCCTCGGCCGCGGTCCTGGCCGTGCTGACGCCGAAGATCAAGAAGCTGATGGGCAAGGTGAATTAATCATGTGACGAAGGTGTTGTCCGCGAAAACCTGTTCACTGCTGACGGTGCTGCTCCTGCTGGCCGTCTCCGGCAGGGCGCTCGGAGCGGAGCCTATGAAGAAAGGGACGGCCAGGGTCAACGGGACGAGCCTCTACTACGAGGTCGCTGGCAAAGGGTTTCCGCTAGTCCTCATCAGCGGCGGCGGTACGCTGGACTGTAGGGCGTGGGACGAGCAGTTCGAGGCGTTCGCCAAAAGCTACAGAGTCATCCGCTACGACATCCGCGGCATAGGGAAATCGGCCCGGCCGCGCGCCGCCTTTTCTCACAGCCGCGACCTCTACGCGCTGCTCAAATTTCTTAAGGTCAGGAAGGCACACGTCGTCGGACTCTCCTTCGCCGGCGCGATTGCCGTTGATTTCGCGTTGGAACACCCGGAGATGGTTGACCGCTTGGTGCTGGCCGCGACGGGGACGAGTAGCGACGCCAAAGCGCAGGCGAATGTCGAGGGGCTCGCGGCGCTGTCCGCGATGGCGAAGAAGGACGGGCTTGAGCGGACGGTTGAATTCGTCGCGGCCCTTCCCTTCTTCATCTCACAGGAGAACCTGTCGGCGCGCGAGAAGCTCCGGCGAATCTACACGGACAACCGCGACCTTTTCGACGACGGCTTCCCACTCGTCACGCTCTGGCAACCGACGGAGCCACCCGCCGACACGCGGCTCTCAGAGATTCGCGCCCCGACGCTCATCCTCATCGCCGAGAACGATCACCCAGCTTATAAAGGGATAACGGACAAACTGGCGGCCGGCATCCGCGGGGCGAAACAGGTAGTGATTCCCGGCGCGACTCACCTGATTCACATGGACAAGCCGCAGGAGTTCAACCGGGCCGTGCTCGATTTCCTGGGCGGGCGCTAAACTCTCGGGACCGCCCGACGAGTCATCCACCCGGAGCGATTCGCGGCCGGCGATTGGCCGTCTCCGGCGTTTCATCATAACTGTCGCCGCCGACCTGCCGGCCCACTGGCAGGCGTGCGCGCCGTCTTTCACCCTCACCGCCCACGGCTTCATACCTTGACGAGGGCGAACCTGCTTAACGACTCACTCCCGTTGGAAACGTTTTGGCCTACGGCGCCATATTAAATGAGAGCTTCCGTTACGAACGGTTTGACCGAGGCGGTCTGGATTAATTACCGCGCCCGCTCAAGTCAGCCGATTCATATTCCAACTCTTTCGGAGGATTGTTATGGTCAGTAAGAGAACCCGCAAAAAAGCCACTCCCAAAACCACCAAAGCCGCGGCGAAGGAGACCGGGACCGAAGCTAAAGTACGCACCCCGACTTCCCGCTCATGCGGCTCCCTGGAATGTTACTTCCGGCTGGTTGACCGCTACCCGCAATACCGCTTCAACCAGGCGGCCATCGACAGCTTCGCCCGGACTTTCGTGGAATCAGGAAGGGCTGATTTGCGCACCGGCCCCGTCACCATTCCGACAGTCGTGCATGTCGTCCACCGCACCGCCGACGAGAACATTTCCAACGCCCAGATCAACAGCCAGATAGCGGTGCTCAACAAGGACTTCACGGCCACCAACGCCGATCTGAATAAAGTGCCGGCCCCTTTCGAGCCTCTGGTCGGGAACCCCCAGATCAAATTCGCGCTGGCGAGCACAGACCCGGCGGGAAACGCGACCAGCGGGATTACGCGGACGCAAACTACCGCAACCAGTTTCGGTATTGATAACGGGGTCAAGTCTCCCGCCACCGGGGGCGTCAAGCCTTGGGACACGACCAGATACCTCAACATCTGGGTCTGCACTCTGGGGGATGACTTACTGGGGTATGCCCAGTTCCCCGGCGGCCCGCCGGAGACGGACGGGGTGGTGATTCTGAACACGGCCTTCGGCACGACCGGCACGGCCTCGGACCCGTTCCACAAAGGGCGCACGACGACGCACGAGGTCGGCCACTACCTCAACTTGTCTCACATCTGGGGGGAAAGCCGCATTTCCAACTGCACGGACTCCGACTTCGTGGACGACACCCCGAACCAGTTCGGCCCGAACCGGAGCAAGCCCACGTTCCCGAAACTCTCTTGCAACAACGCCCCGAACGGCGACATGTTCATGAACTACATGGACTATGTCGACGACGAGGCGATGTTCATGTTCACACTGCAACAGGTGTCGCGAATGCAGGCGACACTCGCCGGGGCACGCAAAACGTTAGTCTCCAGCCCGCTCAATGGCTGAGGGCTCAAGGCGCGGGCTTGATTCCGTTATGCAACGGGCTTATTTTTGAGCCCGCGCGTAAGGCCGCGTCAGAGACTGAAGGCTGGGCCATCTGCCGTACAGGGTCAGATGGCCCGCCGCGGTCGGCCGGCAGTGTCCGACCGACCGCTTGCCGACAAGGCGTGCGCGCCCTGGTGAAAGGCAGGATTGACAGTCATGGGCAAAGAGATAAACAAAGATTTACTCTGCAAACAGTGGGTACATGCCCACGAAGAGGATACGCCGACTGAAGCCGTATATCGCCCCGCGGGATATAAGCTGCCGCGCTCGCGCGGGCGGACGGGCTTCGAGCTGAAGCCCGACCAGACGCTGAAGAATTTGAGCATCGGCCCGACCGACGCGCCGGCCGAAACGGCGGGCTCGTGGGAGATCGAAGAGGGCGACGAGCCGACCATTCAAATCCAACTGGAGACCGGCGAGACACAGAGTTTACCGATTGCCTCGGTGGAGGAAGACCGCCTGGTAGTGCGCAAAGATAAGCCATGACCCGGCGCCCGGGTTGACCGCAGCCTCGATTCATGGCTGCCGGCCAATGGCTATAACGCCGAAGCCTCCGGCGACCGCCTGCGACGAGACCGGCGGCCAGCCTGTTTGCAGTGTACCTTCGGAGAGCTTTTGGAGTGGGGAAGAAATATCCTATGACGACCGTGATCCTTATTCGCCACGCCGAGAGGAGCAACCCGGCGGAACCGGACCCGCACCTGAACGCGGCCGGCAGGGCGCGCGCCAGGACGTTGACGCACGTCGTCGGTGTGTCAGGCATCAGAGCCCTCTACACTTCCCATTTCGTGCGCACGAGAGAGACCGCGCGACCTTTAGAGACGCTGCTGGGCCTGACCTCGAAGGTGATTGATGCGGCGGCCGACCTTCGGGATGACATCCTGACCAGCCACAGCGGCGAAACCGTGCTGGTTGTCGGTCACACGGACACCGTCCCCGCCCTGATTAATCTGCTGGCCGGCACAAGCCTCTCGGAGATTGACGCTAACGAGTTCGATAATTTATTCGTCGCCAGCGTCTTGGCGACCGGCCAGGCGAGTGTGATCCACCTCAAGTACGGCGAGCGCAGTTAATCCCGGGCGCGGCCCTCGAACCGAGTCATGTGATGAACCCCGGCTTGTCGCACGTTTCCCTTCTCCTTTACAATGCGCGCTGAGTCAACGGTACACTCGCCCGCGCAATGAAGCCTCTGTTGTTAACGGTGCTCGCGGCCTACGTGGTCGCGGCGATTCACTCGGTCCTGGCGTTCGTCAACAAGCGGCGCACGCTGGAGCGTATCACGCTGGGCTCGCTCGCCTTCGGCTTCGTCCTGCACACCGTCTCGCTCATCACGGATTGGACGGAGGACGGCCACTACCCGCTCTTCGGCCTGCGCGAGACGATGTCGTTCCTGGCCTGGGCGCTGGTCGCGACCTACGGGCTGGTCGTTTACCGCTACCGCGCGCAGGCGCTCGGGACTTTCACGCTGCCGCTCGTCGCCGTCCTGACCTTCATCGCCAACGTCGTGCGCGACACCACGGCGGCCGCCGCCTCGACGACCGTCACGGACGCCAACGCCGCGTGGCTCTTCCCGGTTCACACGACGCTCTGGATTTTCGCCTACGCCTCCCTCTTCGTTGTCTTCATCGCCAGCGTCATGTACCTGCTGCAAGAGCGCGAGCTGAAGCTGAAGACGTTCAGCGCCATCTTTCACAGGCTGCCGTCGCTGACGACCGTCAATAACATCGCCACGTCTGCGGTCGGGGTGGGGTGGACGCTGTTGACGCTCGGCATCGTGACCGGCATGGTCTGGTCGCGCGCCCGCGACAACAGACTCTGGCACAACGACCCGAAGGAGATTTTAGCGGCGCTGACGTGGCTGCTCTACCTCGCGCTGGTGCTCTACCGCGCGACCGCGGGATGGCGCGGCAGCCGCGCCGCGTGGATGGGCGTGGCCGGCTTCGCGCTCGTGCTCTGCACCTTCTTCGGCGCGCGGCTCTTGGGCGGCTATCACGTTTTCGGGTAAGATAAAGCCATGCCCGTTTGCTTTTAGTCTCAGCGTATTTTTGCACTCAAATCCGTGACTGTTCTAATGTTCGTAATAACTGGCAGAACAAGCGATAGGCTCCCGGACTCCGACATCTGACTCCTGCTCTTATGTCAATCGTTCTCGTCGGACTCAATCACAAGACGGCCCCCGTGGAGGTGCGCGAGCGTTTGGCCTTCACGGACGAGGCGTGCGCCGAAGGCTTGCGCGCGCTCGTTGACGGCCTGGTGGTGAGCGAGGGCCTCATCGTCTCGACCTGCAACCGCGTCGAGGTGCTGGCGGCGACCGCCGAGGAGCGCCTCGTCGAAGGCAGGGAGCGCATCAAGGAATTCTTGAGCCGCTCGCGCGCCGTCTCGCGCGAGGACTTCGGCCAGCACCTCTACAGCCACGAGGACGACGCGGCCGTCCGCCACGTCTTCCGCGTCGCCTCGTCTCTGGACTCCATGGTCGTCGGCGAGCCGCAGGTTTTGGGCCAGGTGCGCCGCGCCTACTCCGTCGCGGTCGAGGCCGGCACGGCCGGGCGCGTCCTGAACCGCCTCGTCCACCAGGCGTTCCGCGTCGCCAAGCGCGTCCGCACCGAGACGGGCATCGCCGCCACGGCCGTCTCCATCAGCTACACGGCGGTCGAGCTGGGCCGGAAGGTTTTCGGGAGCCTCAAGGGCCGCACCGTCCTCGTCGTCGGCGCGGGCGAGATGGCCGAGCTTTCCGCCAGGCACCTCATCAGCGCGGGCGTCTCGCGCGTCCTCGTGACGAACCGCACCCCAGAGGCCGCGCACCGGCTCGCCGCGGAGTTCGGCGGCGAGGCCGTGGAATTCTCGCGCCTCTCAGCGAGCCTGGCCGAGGCCGACATCGTCATCTGCTCGACGGGCGCGGGCGAGTACATCATCACCCCGAAGATCGCGCGCGAGGCTTTGGAGATGAGGCGCAACCGCCCCGCGTTCTTCATAGACATCTCCGTCCCGCGCAACATAGACCCGGAAGTCGGCCGCATCCCCAACCTCTTCATCTTCGACATAGACGACCTCGAATCGGTCATCGCCTCCAACATACGCGAGCGCGAGCGCGAGGCCGAGCGCGCCGAGTTGATCGTCGAGTCCGAGGTGATGCAGTTTCAGCAGTCGCTGCGCACGATAGACCTTGGCCCCACGCTCGGCGCGCTCCGCGGTAAACTTCAGGAGATCGCGCGCGCGGAGATGGCTCGCCAGCGGCAGCGCCTGGGCGAATTGACGCCCGAGCAGGAGCGCGCCGTCGAGGGCCTCCTGCTGGCGACCGTCAACAAAATTTCCCACCCCATCATCTACCGCCTCAAAAGCTACTACGACACGGGCGAGTCCGCGGAAGTGCAAGCCTGGCGCGACATCTTCGGCCTCGAAGAAGGAGAGCAGTAAGGGCGTCGCATGGCAGGCAGCCATTCTCCCGCCGAAGGTAAGCAGACAGACCGCCCGCTCGCGGGCCGCACCGTCGTCGTCACGCGCGCGCGCGCTCAGAGCGCCGAGTTCGTCGCGGAATTAGAGCGCCTGGGCGCACGCGTCGTCGGCTGTCCGACGATAGAGATCGTGGAGCCCGAGAGCTACGCCCTGCTGGACGAGGCCATAGAGAATCTCTTCGGCTACGACTGGCTCGTCCTCACGAGCGTGAACGGCGTTGACCACTTCCTCCGGCGGCTCGAAAAATTGGGCCACGAATTGAGCGAGCTGGACGAGCTGCGCGTCTGCGCCATCGGCGAGGCCACGGCCCTGCGCCTGCGCGAGGCCGAAGTGCACGTTGATGTCGTCCCCGAACAATTCAAGGCCGAGGGCGCTTTCAGCGCGATAGAGGCTTACGTCGGCGGGCGCGCTCGTCTGAACCGCTTGAACTTCCTCATCCCGCGCGCAGCGGTCGCGCGCGATTACCTGCCGGACGCACTGGAAGACGCGGGCGCGCGCGTGGATGTCGTCCCGGCCTACCGCACCGTGCCGCCGCAGACCTCGGAGCGCGGCCGCGTCGAGGCGCTGCTCGCGGGCGGGGCTGTGGACTGCATCACCTTCACCAGCTCCTCCACGGTCAGGAACTTCGCCGGCCTCTTCGACACGACCGACCTGAGCGGCTTGCTTAAAGATGTGACGGTCGCCTGCATTGGCGACATCACGGCCGCCACCGCCGCCGAATACAACCTGCGCACAGACATCCTGCCGGACGAGTACACTGTGCCCGCCTTGACGCGCGCCATTGCGGATTACTACTCGACGCTCTAAGAAAAGCGTCACGCAAAGGCGCAAAGTAAAAACTTAAGGCGCAAAGAGCGAGTGCCATTCAACCCTTTGCGCCTTCGGTCTTCCCTTTGCGCCTTTGCGTGAAACTTCCCTGATGATGCTACACTCCCATTCATGGCGAAGGCGCGCGTTCTGATTGTGGACGACGAGAAGGCCGCGGGCGAGGGCTTGCGCGATTTGCTGGCCGCGGAAGGCTATGAGACGGTGGCCGAGGGCGACGGGCTCGCTGGCCTGCGCCGTGTCGAAGAGTTCCTGCCCTCGGTCGTCATTACGGACATACTGATGCCGCGCATGGACGGCTTCGGTCTCCTGAAGGAGATTCGCTCGCGCTACCCGGAGACGGCCGTCATCCTCCTCACAGGCCAGGGCTCCGTCGAGATGGCCCTGCGCGCCATACAGGAAGAGGGCGCGTACCATTACTTCGAGAAGCCGATTGACATGAAGAAGCTGCGCCTCGTCGTGGAGCGCGCAGTCGAGTACGCGGAAGCACGGCGCGAGAACGAGGCGCTGCGCCGCCAGCTCAGGGACCGCGGCGCCTTCGGCGAGTTGGTCGGCAAGTCCGAGCCGATGCGCCAGATTTACCACCTGATCGAGCAGGTCGCCCCCTCTTCTGCTTCGGTCCTCATCACCGGAGAGTCCGGCACCGGCAAGGAACTCGTCGCGCGCACGATTCACAACCTGAGCCCGCGCGCGGACTCGCAATTCGTCGCCATCAACTGCTCCGCCATTCCCGAGACGTTGATGGAGAGCGAACTCTTCGGCCACGAGAAGGGTGCGTTCACGGGCGCGGCCTCGCGCCGCCAGGGCTGCTTCGAGCTTGCCAACGGCGGCACGCTCCTGCTCGACGAGATAGCCGAGATGCCCACGCTCCTACAGGCTAAACTTTTGCGCGTGCTCGAAGAGCGTTCGATGCGACGGCTCGGCAGCACGCAGGAGATTCCCGTGGACGTGCGCCTGCTCGCGGCCACGAACAAGAACCCGCTCGACGCGGTCCACAACGGGACGTTGCGCGAAGATTTGCTTTACCGCCTCAACGTCATCACCGTCGAGATGCCCCCCCTGCGCGACCGCAAAGTGGACTTGCCGCTTTTGGCACAGCATCTCGTCACGCAGCTCGCCCAGAAGCACAACCGCCCGGCCCGCTCGCTCTCGCAGCCCGCGCTGCAAGTCTTGCAGTCGCACACCTGGCCCGGCAACGTCCGCGAGCTGCGCAACGCCATCGAGCGCGCCGTCATCATCTGCTCCGGCGAAGAGATCGAGCGTCATCACCTGGCCCCCTACCCCGTTGACCAGCGCGCGCGCGTCCGCAGCGAGGACACCTTGACGCTCCCCGTCGGCACGCCCATCGAAGAGGTCGAGCGGCAGATGATCTTGCGCACGCTTCAGAAGACGGACAACAACAAGACGCGCGCCGCGGAGCTTTTGGGCATCAGTCTGAAGACGCTGCACAACAAGCTCAGACTCTACCGCGAGCGCGGCCAACTGCCGGCGGCGCATCCCGCCAACTCCCCTGACGGCGAGTTTCTGCGAAGGACGGGCGACGAATTATGAGAGGCGGCAGCGCCCTTCTGCGTCGCCAGATAACGCTCATCACGCTTCTGGTCGCGGCCGTCTCCCTCGTCCTCATCGCGGCCAACATCGCGCAGCTCACGCGCTCGCTCGTCACCAGCCTGCGTGACCAGGCCGAGCGCGTCACGCTTCAGGCCGCGACCGCCGTCGAGTCCGCGGTCGTCGCCGCGCCCGACGAGCCGCCCGAGCGCGCCGTGAGCGAGTCGCAGGCGGCGCGCGAGTTGGCCGAGGCCATCGTCAAACGCGGCGCTCCCATCACCTCGCTCGTCATCCTGGACCGCGAAGGCCGAGTGCTCCTGCAAGCGCCGCAGAATCAGGCCGCGCGGACTACGACGCCGCTCGAAACCCTGGCGAACGCCTCCGTCGTCTCGCGCCTGCGGCAGATTCTTTCCAGCGGCCCCGTCGAGTACGGATACGCGCGCGCCCTGCGTTATCGCGGTGAAGAGTTCGGGCGCGTCCGCCTGACGGTCTCGCTGGCGTCCGTCAGGAACGAAGTCTGGACGAGTCTGCTCACGGACCTGCTGCTCGCGCTCGCCGCCATAGCCGCCGCCACCTTTGTCGCCATCAGCTCGAACAGATTGATTACGGCCCCGCTGCGCGCCATCTCCACGTCCATCGCCCAGCTCGAAGAGGGCCGCGGCGGCATCTCGCCTGAGGGCGCGGGCGAAAAAGTCAGGGGCACCGACATCGAAGCCGTGGCCGACCGCATAGAGCAACTGAGCCGCCAGATCGCAGGCGACCGCTCGCAGTTGCGCGAGGCGCGCGGCGGCCTTCAACAGATTCTTCAGAACTTGCAGGAGCGACTGCTGCTCGTCAGCGCCGACGGCCGCGTGATGCTCGCCAGCCCCGGCGCGGGCGCACTACTCAACTCCGAGCAGCCAATGGAAGGACGCAAGCTTTCGGAGATTGTCGGCCCGGAACACCCGCTCGTCTCGCTCACTGAAGGCGCGCTCGCGTCGCGCGAGACCTCGGCGCGCGTCACACTCCCGGCGACGAACGGGAACGCTTCGCGCGCGACCGTCGCCTCCGTCCAGCCCATCAAGGACCGCGGCGAGATAGTCGGCGCGCTCGTCTCGCTCCACGACCGCGAGACCGTCGCCAAGCTCGAATCGCAACTGGACTACTCCGAGCGGCTGGCCGACTTCGCGCGCATCACCTCCGGCATCGCGCACGAGGTCAAGAACCCTTTGAACGCGATGGTCATACACCTTGAACTGCTGCGCTCGAAGCTGCAACGAATCAGCCCGGCGGCCGACGACGCAAGGCCCCAGCTTGACATCCTGACCACCGAGATTCAGCGCCTCGACCGCGTCGTCCAGACCTTTCTGGATTTCACGCGGCCGCCGCGCGTCAACCTGCGCCCCCTCGACGTGAACCAGATTCTGGAAGAGACCCTGGCGCTCGCCGCGCCCGAGGCCGAGACGCGCGGCTCGACCGTCTGGCGCTCGTTCGAGCCGGACCTTCCCACGGTCGCGGGCGACGCGGACCTGCTCAAGCAGGCTTTCCTCAACATCGTCATCAACGGCTTTCAGGCGATGGAGCACGGCGGCCGCCTCCTCGTCCAGACCGCGCGCGACGGCGCGGCCCACGTCCTCGTCACCATCAAGGACCACGGCCCCGGCATCAGGCCCGAAGCCCGCGAGCGCATCTTTCATCTCTATTACACGACCAAGCCCGGCGGCAACGGCATCGGCCTGGCCCAAGCCTTCCGCGCCGTCCAACTCCACGACGGCCGCATCACCTTCGACTCCCAACCCGGAGAGGGCACGACCTTCAACATACGATTAAAAGCAGTGATGAATGATAAATGATTAGTTTCAGGTTTCAGGTTTCAGGTTTCAAGTTAAAGACTAAGAACCTGAAACCTGAAACTTGAAACTTGAAACTCGTCACTCTTTAATGTTATTCATCGCGGCACATGTCCGTTCTTCTCTTCTTCGTGGATGGTCTGGGAATCGGGACGCGGGGGGCGCACAATCCGCTCGACGGGTTGGCGGACGCCGCGCCGCTCGCCGTTTTTCAGGATGAAGAGCCGGAGCCTATTTTTGACGGCCGGCTGGTCAGGACGGACCCGCGCCTGGGCGTCGAGGGCCGACCGCAGAGCGCGTCGGGGCAGACGACGATTCTGACGGGCGTGAACGCGCCGGCCGCGCTCGGCTATCACAAGCAGGGTTTTCCAAACGAGGCCCTGCGCGAGATCATCACGCGCCACTCCGTCTTCCTACAACTCAAGCAGGCGGGCGTCGGCCCCAACACTTTCGCCAACGCCTACACGCCCCTTTTCTTCGACGCGCGCCCGCGCTGGGTCTCTGCCACGACCGTCGCCGTCGAGGCCGCCGGGATGCGCTTCCGCGACCTCGACGACTTGCAGAACAATCGCGCCGTCTTCCAGGACTACACCAACAATATGTTAATCGAACGCGGCTTCCCCACCGCGCCGCGCACGCCCGAAGAGGCCGCGGAGATTCTGGCACAACTCGCCTCGGAGCATCGCTTCACGCTCTACGAGTATTTCATCACGGACAAGACAGGCCACGCGCAGGACGCTGAGGCCGCGCGCCTCGTGCTGACAGGTCTCGCGCGTTTCGTCCGCAGCCTGCTCTCGCGCCTTGACCTCGCGCGCACGACCGTCATCCTGACCAGCGACCACGGCAACATCGAAGACCTTTCTTTGCGCAACCACACGCTCAACGACGTGCCCACGCTCGTCTGGGGCGAGCACCGTGACCGCGTTGCGGCGCGCGTCCGCAGCCTCGCAGACATCACGCCGTCAATCGTCGAAATTCTCAAGGGGAAAGCGAGCACAACTTAATGGCAGAGTCGGCACGCCCTGACGTCAACGACAGGCGGGAGATTTTCGGCTGGCTGATGTACGACTGGGCCAACTCCGCCTTCTACACGACGGTCGTCGGCGCGCTCTTCGGCCCTTACCTGACGGCGCTCGCCCAGGCCGACGTGGGCGAGAACGGAATCATTTTCGACCTCGGATTTCTCGGCCCCGTGACGGCCAAGTCACTCTACGGCATCACCGTCTCGGCCGCGGTTTTCTTGCAGTTTTTCCTGCTTCCCATACTGGGCGCGCTCGCCGATTACACGAACCTGAAAAAGCCTTTGATGGCGGTCTTCTGCTACATCGCCGTCGCGGCCAACTGCCTGATGTTCTTCGTGACGGGCAATCTGTACCTGCTGGGGAGCCTGCTTTTCATCAACTCGAACCTCTGCTACGGGGCCGCCATAGTCTTTTACAACGCCTACCTTCCCGAGATTACGACCGAGGACCGGCGCGACAAGGTTTCGAGCCGCGGGTACGCGCTCGGCTATCTGGGGGGCGGGCTGCTGTTGGCTTTGAACCTGGCCCTCGTGAGCGTCGCGGAGAGTCTGGGGATTTCGAAAGGCATGGCCGTGCGCATCTCGCTGCTCTCGGCCGGCGTGTGGTGGGGCGGGTTCAGCATCATCACGTTTCGCCGCCTGAAGACGAGGGCCGCGCCGAAGAGGCTTCCCACGGACAAGAGCTTTCTGACCGTCGGATTTTCGCAGCTCGCCAAGACGTTCCGCGAGCTGAGGCGACTGCGCCACACGCTCAAGTATTTAATCAGCTACCTGCTCTACAACGACGGCATCCAGACGGTCATCGGCCACGCGTCAATTTTTCTGGCACAGGAGCTTTTCATCTCGCGCGGGCAGGCGGCCCCGGACTCGTTCCTGCTCGGCATCTACCTGATGGTGCAGTTTATAGCCATCGGCGGGTCGCTCCTCTTCGAGCGGGTGGCTATCTGGGTGGGGACGAAACACGCGATTCTGATCTCGCTCGTCATCTGGGCGGGGATCGTGATCTACGCCTACGGGTTTCTTCAGACGCTGACGCAGGCGTGGGTGATGGCAGGGATGATCGCGATAGTGCTCGGCGGCTCGCAGGCGCTCTCGCGCTCGCTCTTCTCGCGGATGATTCCGAAGGGGCGCGAGAACTCCTTCTTCGGTCTTTACGAAGTCTCCGAGCGCGGCACCTCCTGGATCGGGCCGCTGGTCTTCAGCCTCGTCGTCGCCCGCACCAACTCCTACCGCCAGGCGCTCCTCTCACTCATCTTCTTCTTCGTCGCGGGCATGGTGATTCTCTACTTCACGGACACGGACAGGGCCGTCCACGAAGCCGGGAACGCGTTGCCGGAAGAGGTAGGGAATAGTTCCGCCTAGCTCAGCTCGCTGCTTTGCGTCGGCCGCCCTCGGCCGAGTTTTCCAGGCAGGCCGGGGAACAGTAGACGGCGCTTGACGACCGCAGTTGGAGCGCGCGTGAAGACGGAATCCAGGTCTCGCAGGCGGCGCAGCGCACGAGGCGGTCGCTGGCGCTTCGTGCGGCGGGCGAGGGGGCGCGTGACTGTCCCGCGGCGCGGCCGACTCCGCGCGCGACGCCGAACATCTGTCTAGCCATCCTGATGTAAGGGCGCAGGCGCAGGTAGACGAGAAGAAAGATGACGCCGATGATGCCTAGGACGATTAGTAGTTTCAAACTCTCTCCTGAAATCTCTGTGCTAGGGAGGATTTTATCAAAACGAGTGATAAAAGGCGACGCGCGCCGCCTCCGCCAAACGGGAGACGGCGCGCGTCGCGCGGCTGCGGGTCCGTGTAAAAATCTACTCGCCGCCGGAGTTGTTATTCTCGGCGGATGGCCCGGGCAGGTCGTCCTTGCGCCGACGCGGCAACGGGTCGGAATCGCGGCGACGCGGCCCGCTGCCTTCTGCCCGGCGATCAATCATTCCGGGCGGCAGGCGTTTGCCCTTGATGGCCTCTTCCAGGATGCGCGTGATCTCCTGCGAGAGCGTGCGGTGCTCGGCGCGGGCGCGCTGCTGCAAAGCCTCTTTGAGCTGGTTAGGCACGTAGGCCCCTATGAAAACCCCTTTGCGGTTCGCCATCTCCGTCGTGCGCCTTTCGGTTATGGATTCGGTCGGAAAGCTTTTGTCCGGCAACGTGAGTTCAGAAAATTTGTGCCGTGCAAATTGAGAGCAGGTCTGTAAGCCGAATTCTGTTCCCCGGGCTTGCACCCGGGGCGGCGATCATTCATCTAGCCCAACCGTCGCCGGTTGGATCGAGCGACCTACCCGGAGGTCGTAGCGCGCCTCTTGCGAAGTACGCTTCGGGCGGGCAGCCCTGTGTGACGCCTCCCTATTTGGTCTTGCACTGCGAGGAGTTTGCCTAGCCGCGGAGTGTTGCCACCCGCGCTGGTGCGCTCTTACCGCACCGTTTCACCCATCACCCGCTGCCCCCGTCGCCGGAGGCCCGCTGGCTGGTCTCTTCTCTGTTGCACTTGTCGTCACCCGGCGCGGATTACGCGCCCGGTGCCCAGCCGTTAGCTGGCTCGCTGCCCTGTAGTGTTCGGACTTTCCTCTCCCTCGCCGCGAAGCGAGGCAGCAACCGCCCGACCTGCTCTCTTGCAAGGCTCCGCCATTATAGCAAACCCGTGTTCAACACTTCCAGCACAAAAGTTAACAGTGTTCTTACACGGGCGCGGGCTAGCCGAAATATTTGATCCCGACGCGCAGGCTCCTAATGAGCGCAGGCGGCAGCGAGGCGGCGAGGAGGAGAGACATCAAGGCGTGTGAGAGGGCTAGGGCGAGCAGGTTAGGGGCGCGCTGGTAGACGTAAGCCCAGACGAGGCCGCCGGCGAAGGTGGCCGCCGCGAGCCAGGGATTCGGCAGGTGCAGGAGCGCGAAGACGAGGGCTACGAGCAGGATGCTACGCCAGCCCGTCCCGAGCGCCAGTTGCGCGCGGCGGTTGATGAAGCCTTGCAGGACGTACTGCTGCATCAATCCCCAGAGCGGCAGCCAAGCGGCCCACTCCGCCAGTTGGCGACCATCGAAGCGCAGGCTTTTCAAGAGCCATCCAGCGCCGACGATGACGATTGCAGCGGCCAGGACGGGCAGCGCCAGCAGCCGCGCCGCCTGCCAGAAATTGTCCAGCCGCCAACCGACCTCGCGCGCCGTTTCGCCGCGCTCGCGGTGCGAGTAGAGCATCAGGGCGAAGGCCAGGCCGACGGGGACGGCCGCGACCAGTTTGCTGTTTCCCGCGAACGGCAAGACCGCCCACTCGGCTATCAGGAACGACGCCGTCACGGACGCTATCTCCCACAGCGCCAGCGCGCGCTCAGTGTTGTCGTCCGATTCGGCCGCCATCTTAGTCTCTCGCCTCGCCGGCCGCGACGGTGAAAGTGAGCGGCTTGTCAACGAGCTGTAGAGTGCGGCGCTGCCCCGCGCCGCTGGCGTGGACGGCGTAGACGCGGGCCTCGTGCTGGCCGGCGGCGAGCGGCGGGGTGTCGAAGACGAAGCCGTGGCGCTCGTCGGCGGCCCGTCCTGCGGCCAGCACGTCCGGCCGGGGAGCGTCGGCCGCGCTGTGGGCCACGAATCGCCCGTCAATGTAGAGCTGCACCTCGACGCGCGCCTGCGGCTCGCCGTGATTGACGGCCCAGCCGGCGATCTGGCGCGAGTCGGCCGCGTCGAGCGAGCCGCGGAAGTAGGGTGTGAAGGCCGTGAGGTAAAAGCCCACGGCGAGCGCCCCGACGAGGAGCGTCTCTACGACGGACTTGCCGATCAGAAAATGGGCCAGGCGCGCGCGCCTCTCCGGCCCCGGTCTCTCCATACTCGCACTCTAAAAAAACGAGGGGCGGCACACACAAAGTTGCCGCCCCTCGTCGTCGTCCTCAATGCAGGCCGAGCAACTTTACTGGCCCGTGTAGCTGTTCTGGTTCGTGTCCTGGTAGCTAAGCGTGTGCCGCGTCGTCAGCATGGCGTCCGCGGGTAGATTCGGGCGAAGCCTCACGGCGACCCTCAGGACGGCCGTGTCGCCGGGCGCGAGTTCCGCCACGCGCCACGTGAAGCGCTGGCTTGAGCCCGGGGCGTCCTGCGGGCTCAAGCTGGGGTCGGAGTTGACGAACTCAAGCGCGTCCGGCAACGTCTCGACCACCGTCAGGTTCTTCGCCAGGCCGCTCCCCTCGTTGACGAGGACGAGGCGGTAGAAGATCGAATCTCCCGGCGCGGTCGTATCAGACGCCTGCTCCGTGCGGACGCGGACGCGCGGGGTCGCGACCGTCAAGACCGTGTTGGCCTCGCTCGCCTCGCGGCCGCTCGACAGCGAGCGCGCGACGACGTTGTAGGAGAACTGCTGGCGGTCGGGCGTCGAGGCCGGAATCTGCACGCGCAGGAGCAGCGGGAACTGCCCGCCGCGCGGCTCGATCTGCGTGGTCTGCGTCACGGCGGGCTCACTCTCCTGGTGCTGCCCGTCGCCGTTCGAGTCCGCGTAGAGGCCCGCCTGCGGCGCGCCCGGGGCCGTGACTCTCAGGTCGTAAGAGTCCGGCGCGTTGCCGGGGTTGCGGACGACGAAGGGGACGAAGATGGTGTCGCCCGGCGTCGTCGTCAGGCCCACGGAGACGGCGTCAATCCGCGCCTTCGGGACTTTCCCGACCGTCACCGAAGGGCTGTCGAAGTTCGAGCCGAAGGGCAAAGATTGCGTGCGCAACGCGCCGCGCCCCAGAGTGCTCGTGTTCGCCAAAGCGTCCGGCACGGCGCGCAGCGTGACGGAGATGTCGCGCGTGCTGCGCGAGCCCAGATCGCCGAGGCTCCAGATGGCCGTGCGCGAGGCGCGGTCGTAGTTGATGGGGGCCGGGCTGGCGCTCACCAGCTCGAAGTTCGGATTCAGGACGAAGTCCGCGCGGGTGGCCTTCGCGGGCGAGCTGCCCGCGTTGCGAATCGAGATGGTCTGCGTGAAGGTGTCGCCCGGCATGACAGAGGTCTCAGAGACATTCGAGTTCCCTGTCAGCGAGGCCGCGACGACGTTGATCGAGCCGTCCGCCACCTTCAGCACCTGGTAGTCGGCCTGCGACGCGGCGCGCACGTAGAACTTCAAGGTCTGGCCATCGTTGGCGGTCTCGGGCACGCGCAGGTTCAGCGTCACGTCGGCGGAGGAGCCGGGCGTGAGCTGCGGCGTGACCAGCACGGGAAGCTCAGCGCCGCCGCCGCTCTGTGCCAGATTGAAAGTGGGCTGGAACTCCGCCGGAAGGTCCGTCTCCAGCCTGAACTGGTCGGCCTTGTTCCCAGTGTTCCTCACCGTCAGCGGTATCTGTATGCTCTGGCCCGGCTGTGCAAACTCCGAGTTGCTCCTGAGTGCGAGCACGAGATTCGGCACCTGCTTGACCGTGACGCTCAGGCCGCCGCCGCCCTGCGGCATTGGCGTCGTGTCGTCGGGCTGCGAAACTGTGGGCGGATTGTTGCGCGCCACTTCGACCGGCTGGCTGATGGCGGGGGGCGTCGGCGTCGGAGTCTGGCGCGGCGTCGGCTGCGTGACGGGCGGCGTCACGGTGCGCGAATTGTTGCTCGGCGTCAGCGTCCGTGTCTGAGTGCGGTTGGTGCCGGCGGTGGTCGTGTTGTTGACGGGAATGGAAGTGCTCTCGGGCTGCGTCGTGGTCGTCTGTCGCGGCTGGACGCGGCGGTTGCGGCCGGTCCCGCGGCGCGAGGTGTTGGCGGCGGAATCGTTGCGCGCGACCTCGACCGGCGAAGGCTGTGGCGTCGGGGACGGAGTCACGCTGGGCGGCGCGGGGATGCGGCGAGCCTGCTGCGGCGGCCTCGTCCCTTCGCCGGAGGTGGTCGTGCCGGCGGCCGTCTGCGTAGGCTGCTTGACCGTCTGCGTGCCGGTGGTGTTTCTGGCGGGGCGGGGCGTCGGGGTGGCGGCGGCGATCTGCTTCGGCGTCGGAGACGGGTTCGTCCTGGCCGTCTGCGGGCGCGAGCCGATTTCGGCGCGCGCGGTCTGAAGCTCGCCCTCGTAAATGTCTGCGAACGGCGTGTCCTTGATGGTCTTCAACTGCGCGCCGACCTGCTCGGCCTCCTGAAGCTTGCCGAGCTGCATGTAGGAGCGCCCGAGCCAGAGCAGCGTCAGGTCCGTGATGATGCTGCGCGGGTAGGTCTTGAGGAAGTCCTGTAAGACGGCGGCCGCCTGGTCGAAGCGGCCCTGGTTGTAGAGGTTCTGCCCCTTCGTGAACATGGCCTGCTCGGCGTCGCTCGGAATGTCCGGCTCCTGCTGCGCGGCCGCGAAGGCGGGCGCAAGAGGCGTCAGCAGCAGCGCCACTGCCAGCAGGGCAGCCGCGGCGGTTCGATATCTCTTTATCAAGTTAGTAGACCTCCGGCAGGTAGGGGATCATTTGCTGAAAATGTACGTTTAAGAGTTGAAAGCACTCGCAAGGGGCCGCGTCGGCGGCGGACTGTCGGATGATACAACGGTGAATAGTAAATGGTAAATGGTAAATAGAAGTTGCCTTTGCCCATTCACCATTTACCATTCTCTATTGACCAGCTTTCTCACCAGCCGCCGCGCCCGACTTCCAGGCGGTCGCCGGCTTCGAGGACGGGGTCGGGGATTTTCCCGGCCTCAATCTGCTTCAGGTTGTATTCGGTCGCCACGAGCCGGCCGTCCGCGCCCTGGCGCGAGACTTTGACTTTGCTGCCGGCGAAGCGCGTCGTGCCGCCGGAGGCCAGCACGGCCTGCGTCAGCGTCAGGCCCTGGTGAAAATCTTTCTGGCCCGGCGAGACGACTGCGCCGCCGATGTAGAAGAACTGCGGCGGGGCGGGCGGCAGCGCCGCGAGCGTCACCACGTCGCCCGGCATGACGAGTTGAGCCATCGCCTTCGCGTCCGCAAGCTTCGCCTCGAAGCTCTGGCCGCCGGGGCGCATGACGGTGGCGCGGCCCGCGTCGGGCCTGGGCTGCGCCTCGGCCAGCACGACGTAGAGAGGCACGGCATCGCGCCGCAAGACCTTCGTGCCGGGGTCATTGACGAGCCCCGTGACGATGACAGTGTGGCTCGCGTACTCGCGGACGCTGACGACGATCTCGGGGTTCTCGTAGACCTTGACGGCCGCGGTCAATTTCTTGTCAACCTCGTCGGTCGTGAGCCCTGCGACTTGCAGCGGCTCGCCGGCCAGGGGGTATTCGAGCAGGCCCCCGGCCATCACCATGAAGAGCGTTGACTCGCGCCCGGACGTGTTGAGCAGGCGAATGTCCAGCACGTCTCCGGGGCCGACGCGGTAGATGGTGGACGGGTCAATCGGCGCTGGTGTGGCTTTGGGCGGCGCGGGGGCGGTTTTCGGGTCTTCGCTCGGGGTGGGCGAGTCGCCGGGCACGGTCGTGATGGTCTTGGCCGGGGCGTCGCTCGTCGCGTCGCCCGCGCCCGCGGGGGCGAGCGGCGTGGCGGCGGCCGTCACGGGGGCCGCCGTGGGCTTCCCGTGCTCCTCGGCCTTCCCGTTTTTCAATTCGGTCCCGGCGGGCGCGATGTTGTTAGACTGTGCCAGCGCCGTGACGCCGAGCGCGCAGGAGGCAAGCGCGCAGGCAAGAAGTAAAACTCTCTTCATAATGCACTCAAATTCCTAGCCCTGTTGTTTAGGGCGGGGGGCGGCGGCCGGGCAATGGCGCGAAGCCCCTCGCGTTGGTTAAAGCCGGTCTTAGAACGGGCGGCCGCGCGCTTCGTTGCGCCGGCCGAGTTCGAAAATCAGCGAAAGACGGTTGCGGTTGAAGGTAAAGACGGGGATGGTCGAGTCCCTGCGCTGGAAGCTGTAAACAAAGCGGGTCTTGAGCAGGTCGCTGAAGCGGTAGCCCGCCTCCAGAGAAAAGCCGTAGAGGTGGTCAGACCGCTTGAAGCCCGCGAACTGGCCCACGAAGAGGCCGCCGCTCGCCGTCGTCGTCGGGACGATGCGGACGGGGAAATTCAACTGCTGATAGTTCACACCCAGGCCCAAATTGAGACTCCCGCTAGGCGACGTTTCGAGCCGCGCCGACCCGCCCGTGGAGAGCAGGCGGGCATTGCCCCCTTCTAGATTAAAGACCGAAAGCTGCGTTTTTCGCAGACCCGCCAGCTCTAAAATGGTCGTCCCGCGGAAAGTTCTGCGGAAACGCAGGTCGAAAATCAGGCTACTGAAGTCGTTGACCTCGGGCGCGTACTTGAAAACGTCGCGCTCGTAGCCGACCTTGAAGCCCATCCCGCTCGTCTCGGAGACCTGCGTGCGCGCGCCCAACTCAAACTGGTAGCGCCGGAAATGGCCCAGCGCGTCGAACTGCGGGCGGAAGGGCACGTCCGAAACCGTGTTGCCGTAGGTGAAGGAGACGAAGCCGGTCGTGTCCTCCGAGATGTCGCGCTCGAAGGCGACGCCCGCCTTGAGCTCTTCGTAATCCACGAAGAGCGGCGCGCCCGCGATGTGGCTCTTGTCCCAGCGCACTACGTTGTAGCCGCCGTCGAAGGCCAGGCGGCTGCGCGGGTTCAAGGTGACTTCGGCGCGCACCCCGGCGTCGTTGCGGTTGAAGGTGTCGCCGACGATGTAGACTTCGCCCGCCGGGTCGTACTCGCGCGGGTCAGCGGCCGAGCGCACGAAGTGGTCGCGGACGGCGAGGCGCAGGCCGGGAGTGACCTCGAAGCGCGCGTCGAAGTCGAGCGTGTGGCCGTTGAGCCACTGGCCCTTGCTCAGTCGGCGCAGGCGCGCTTCGTAGGCGACGCGCAGGGCGCGCTCGACGCCCGGAATCTCGTATTCGAGCCGCGGGGCGAGCGTGAAGACGGTCAGGTGCCGGCCGTCCGTCGAGCGGTAGAAGAAGTTGTCGTCGTAAGTCGCGCCGAACGAGGCGGAGGGCCGCAGGTAGCCCGGGCCGAAAGGACGGCCGCCGATCTCGTCTCTCTCGGCGGCGGTCGTGCCCGGAACCCAGGTGCCGGGCGTCGTGCCGGGCGGCTCAAGCCTCATCGGGATGAAATTGAAGAAGCTGCTGGACGTGCCCGTCGCGGCGGCACTCTGGACGAAGAACGAGGGCGCGAAGCTTGCGGCCGCGCCTGCGGGGAAGCGGAAAGACGAGAGCGGCAGCGCGCCCCAGATCGTGCGGCCGCGGAAAATCGTCGGCGGAGCCGAAGAGGCGAGCGCGGGCGCTCTCTCGATTGACGGCGCGGCGGGCGGGGACGCGATGTAGTTGACGGCGGCGCGCTGCGAGCCTGACTTGTTCGGCTCGTCCGTCACGGGCAGGGCGTTTGACTGGACAGTCCCCTTCTCGGTTGACGACGGCCGGGCTTTCGCGACTTCTACTGTGGGCGCGGCGGGCGCGCGGCGGCGCAGGCGCGCGAAGTCTGCCGCGACGCCGATGACGAGGCGGTTGAAGCTCTTCTTCTGCGCGACGGTCGCGCCGTCGCCGAGTGTGATGACCACGTCCACGTAGGGCTCGCCGTCGCGCTCGCCAGCGACGGTGCGGACCTCGCTCGCCAGCGCGTCGTTAACGGCGTAGCTCTGCCGCAGGAGCGAGCGCGCGCCGCGGATGCGTATGACCGTCTGGCGGCCGCGCGAGTAGTGCTCGACCGATGCTTCCTCAAACGAGCCGTCGGCCGTAATCTCTATCCTGATGAAGCCCGCCTCGCTCACGACGTTGAGCCGCACGAGCTGCATCGGGCCGGCGGCGGCCGTGCCCGAAAAGTTCGACGGCAGCACGAGGCCGGCCAGCGGGACCGACAGGAGGGCGAACAGCGAGACGGCGAGGAGTCTCGCCGCCCTGCGCCGACCCTTCCGGCTCACGCTCTTTTGAGGTAAGCGGTCTCGCATTATCTTTTCACCGGATGTTTGAGAAACCTCAGTTTGCCGGGCGGCGCGCTTGCCCGGCGCGCCGTGTGCTTGGAGTCCCGATTGTCTGTCTGGCGGCGGCTCGCAAGGGCAAGTGCCTAAAGAGGCACAAGCCGCCCAATTTGCACCCAGAATATTACTCCCCAACTCTGGGCGCTGGCAAGGATTTTGGCGGAAAAAGATGCGGCCAGTTCTCGCCGAAACGCACGCGCACAAGCTCCTCCACGTCGTCTGCCGCCTCACACTCCAGACACTCATGCGCGATCTGCTGCGCGTCCGCGAACTTGATGCCTTCGACGGCGCGGCGCACGCGCGGAATCGAAGTGGCGGCCATGCTCAACTGCGTCGCGCCGAGGCCGACGAGGATGACGGCGTAGGCCGGCGTGCCCGCCATCTCGCCGCAGACGACGGCCGGGATAAACGCCTTGCGCGCGGCGTCTAGCGTGCGCTCGATGCTTTGCAAGACGGCCGGGTGGAGCGAGCGGAACCAGTCGGCTACGTCCTCGTTGGCGCGGTCCACGGCCAGTAGGTACTGCACGAGGTCGTTCGTCCCCAGACTGAAGAAGTCAACCTCGCGCGCCACCTTGTCGGCGGACATGACGGCCGAAGGCACTTCGATCATCGCGCCGATGCCGACGTGGCCTGCCGCCTTCCCTTCCTCTTCCAGCCGCGCCCGCTCCTCGTTGATGATGCGGCGCGCGCGGCGCACGTCCGTCAGGTCGGAGATCATGGGGAGTACGATGTCTAGCCGCCCGCGCGAGGCTGCGCGCAGGATGGCACGCGCCTGAGTGCGCAGCACGTCCTCCTGCCGCAGGCTGTAGCGTATGGCACGCAGGCCGAGCGCAGGGTTGCGCTCGCCGTCCCCCACCACGCCGCCGAACTTCTCGCCGCCCAGGTCGAAGAGGCGTATGTTGGCACCCTCCTCGCCGGCCAGCGCCGCCACCTCCTCGTAGGCCCTCAACTGCTCCTCCTCGGACGGCATCACCCCCTTGTGCGAGAGCAGGAACTCCGAGCGGAAGAGCCCCACGCCCTGCGCGCCGAAGCGTCGCACGTCCTCGTACTCGGCCGGCAACTCGACGTTGGCACGGAGCCTGATCTCCTTGCCGTCGAGCGTCCGCGAGGGGCCGACGCGCCCGCCCTCGCTCACACCGAGCGGCGCGGTCACAGCCTCGCTCGTCCTGATTGACTCGTAGTGCTCGACTGTCTCCCCCGACGGGTGCAGGACGATGACGCCCTGCTGCGCGTCAACGACGATGCTGTCGCCTGTGCGCGCGCGGCGGTGCAGGTCGCGCAGGCCGACGACCGCCGGGATGCCCAGGCCGCGCGCGATAATCGCCGTGTGCGAAGTCCAGCCGCCCGCGTCCGTGGCGATGGCGCGCGCGTGTACTAGATCGAGTTCGGCCACGGCCGACGGCAGCAGATCTTCGGCGACGATGACGGCGTCCTCTGTGAGCTGACGCAGGTGCGGTCGGCCGCCGCCGAGCGCGACCAGAATGCGCTGCGTCACGTCCTCTATGTCGGAGCCGCGCTCGCGCAGGTAGTCGTCCTTAATCTCCTCGTAGATGGCAAGCAGGCGGTCGGCCACGACCTTGACGGCCCACTCGGCGTTGCAGCGCTCCTCGCGGATGAAGTCCTCAACGTCATTGAGCAGCTTGCGGTCTTCGAGCATCAGGAGGTGCGCGTCGAAGATGTAGGCGTGCTCCGCGCCGAGCTTCTGTTCGGCTCTCGCTTTGACGGCCAGGAGCTGCATGCGCGCGAGGCGGATGGCGGCGCGCAGGCGGTGCGTCTCGCGCTCCACGTCCGCCTCGTCGAGCGCGGCGCGGTAGACCTGGCGCGCGCCGTTGAAGACGCGCAGGACGCGCCCGACGACGACGCCGTCCGAGACGCCGCGCCCGCGCCAGCGCTCTTCCCTCGTCTGTGTGTTGCGCCGCCTGCTCAACTCTCCTCCTCCCCGAAGCCGCTGGCGAAGAGACCGCACAGCGCGGCCATCGCCTCGTCCTCGTCCGCGCCCTCGGCCGTCGCCAGCAGCCGCGTGCCGCGCGAGGCGGCCAGCATCAGCACGCTCAGGATGGACTTGGCATCGGCCGAGGCCGTGCGATCCTCGCGCTCAAGACGGAGCGCGCTCTGGTAGGCGCTCGCCGTGCGAACGAGGAGCGCCGCGGCGCGCGCGTGCAGGCCCAAACGGTTCGTGATGATGACCCAGCGTTCGACCATCTAACTCTTCTTCTGCGGCGCGAGCAGCTCGCCCGCGAGATAGATGCCCTCGCGGCCCTGGTCGCGCACGCGGCGCGCGACCTCCGCGAGCGAGTCTGTCTCCGCCTGGCTCGCCAGCTTGATGACCATAGGCAGGTTGACGCCCGTCACCACCTCGACCTCGCCCTCGGTGAGGAACATGGAAGTGATGTTGGTGGGCGTGCCGCCGAACATATCCGTCAGGATGAGGACGCCGCGGCCCTCTGAGACGCGTTTGATGGCGCGCTCGATCTCGTCGCGCGCCGCCTCCACGTCGTCGTGCCAGCCGATGGAGACGGCCGTGATGTGCTTGACTTGCCCAACTATCATTTCGGCGGCGGCCAGGAACTCGCTCGCCAGTTGGCCGTGCGTCACGATCACGCCCCCGACCTTGCCCGGCCCCGTCTCCGCATTCGGTGGATTCGCTGTCATAGGTTTTTCACCTGCTCTTCGCGCGCCGCTTCGCCTTCTTCACGTCGCGGTGGATGGCCTGCGCCTGAAAGCCCGCGCGGCGCAAGCGCCGGGCGAGCGCGTTGGCGACCATCACCGAGCGGTGGCGGCCTCCCGTGCAGCCTATGCCGACAGTCACATAAGACTTTCCCTCGCGTTTGTAAAGCGGCAGCAGGTAGTCCAGGAGGTCGCTGAAGCGGCGCAGAGTCTCCGCGACCTCCGGCTGCGCCTTCAGATACTCGACCACGCGGCGGTCGTGGCCCGACAGCTCGCGCAGGGTGGAGACGAAGTAAGGGTTCGGCAGGTGGCGCACGTCGAAGAGCAGCTCCATCTCGGGCGGGCTGCCGTACTTGTGGCCGAAGCTCAAGACCTGCACGCGCATCGGCGCGCCCTGCGCGTTCGGGCTGAAGCGCTCGACGAGGAGGCGGCGCAGGGTGTGGACGGTGTGCTCGGAGGTGTCCGTGATGTGGTCCGCGAGCGAGCGTATGTGGGCCATCGCCTGGCGTTCTTCGCGGATGGTTTCGAGGAGGCCGCCGCCGGTCTCGGCCGGGTGCGGCCGCCGGGTCTCGCTGAAGCGCCGCTGCAAGACCTCGTCGGAGGCTTCGAGGAAGAGGACGAAGACGCGCAGGCCCTGCTCCCTGAGGAGCGAGAGAGCGCGCTCGAACTCCGAGAGGAAGCGGCCCTCGCGGATGTCCACGGCCAGCGCCGCACGCTCGATGCGCGCCTCGCCGCCCTCGCTCGTCTGGACGAGCCGCGCGAAGGTGGGCAGCAGCGTGAGCGGCAAATTGTCCACGCAGAAGTAGCCCAAGTCCTCGAACGCATTCGCCGCCGACGACATCCCCGAGCCCGAGAGCCCCGTGATAATCACGATGTCCGGCGGCCCCTCGGCCTCGACCTCTTGTTCCCTGGCTACCATACGGTAAACAGTAAACAGTAATCAGTAGTCAGTCAAAGGGTGATTTAAGCCCCGCTAGGGGCGATTGAAAATAGCCCAGCACTTCAGTGCTGGGAATGGGGCCAAAAAATATTTGAGACCCGTAGGGACGATTGAAGGTTCGACCGTCCCTACGGGACTCAATCATTTTTACCGTGCTTTCCCAGCACTGAAATGCTGGGCTATTTTCGCTGCGTCCCTGGCGGGACGCCTCAAATAGTTTCTAACTACTGTTTCATTTCTCATCCAGCATTTTCGCGTGGCGCTCGACGAACGTCTGCGCGGCGTCGTAGCCGCGGGCGCGCAGGAGTTGGACGCGGACGGCCGTCTCGACGAGCGTCGAGAGGTTGCGGCCGGGGCTGACGGGAATCAGCGCCTGCGGCACGGAGACGCCCAGAATCTCCACGGCCTGCGCGTCAATCCCGAGGCGGTCAACGCCGCTCGCCGCCTCCCAGCGTTCAAGCCTGATCGAGAGGTCTATGCTCTTCGACGGGCTAATGGCCGAGACGCCGAAGAGGTCGCGGATGTTGATGATGCCGAGGCCGCGTATCTCCAAATGCTCGCGCAACAGCTCCGGCGCGCGCCCCACCAGCCGCTCCGAGCCGACGCGCCGCACCTCCACCACGTCGTCTGACACGAGCCTGTGCCCGCGCGCCACGAGGTCCAGCGCGCACTCGGACTTGCCGATTCCCGATGCGCCCTCGATCAGGACGCCCAGGCCGTAGATGTCCAGGAGAACGCCGTGGCGCACCACGAGCGGGGCCAGCATCTCGTGCAGGTAGTCCGTGACGGTGCTGATGGCGACGGAGCTGACGACGCCTGTGGAGAGCAGCGGGAGGCCCGCCGCTTCGGCGGCCGCGACCAGCTCGGGCGGAGGCGTGAGCCCCTTGGTGACGAGGATGCAGGAGATTTTTTCGAGCCCGAGATTGCGGATTGCTTCGAGCCGGCGGGCCTCGTCCATGCGGTCTAGGAACCAGATTTCGGCCTGCCCGATAATCTGCAACCGTCCCTCGTGGACGTACTGCGTGAAGCCCGCGAGCGCGAGCCCCAGCTTCTGGATGCGCGGGACCGTCAGCCTGCGCGCCTCTGTCCCGCCCCCGCCCGCGACCACGCGCAGCTCAAGCTGCGGCGGGGCCTGTGCCAAAAACTCGGCGACGGTGATTGACGGTTGGTCGGTCATCGCTCAGGAGTCAGAATACAGAAGTCAGGAGTCAGAAGAAAAGAAAAACCGGCGACAGCCCTTCTTCTGACTCCTGACTCCTGACTCCTGCCTTTTACGGCTCGATGAGGCCGTAGTTGCCGTCCTTGCGCTTGTAGAGGACGCCGATGCGGTTGGTGTCGGCGTCGCGGAAGACCAGGAACTGGTCATCCTCGGAGGAGAGGCGGAGCGCGGCCTCCTCGGCCGTCATCGGCTTGACGGCGTAGCGCCGCGCGTTGACGATGCGCGGCGTGCCCGGGCTGGCCTCGACGGGTGGCTGGCCGTCGGGTTGCGGGGCGACGGCCGAGGTTCGCTTGGCGTTCTGCTTGCGGTCTATGATCTTCTTCTTGAGCTTGAGCGCCTGCTTCTCGATCTTGGCGATGGCGCGCGTCAACGCCTGGTACATGTCGGCGTTGGTGTCGGTCGCCGTCAGCGTGTACTCGCGCCAGTGGACTAAGACCTCGCCAATCTGGCGGTTCTTCTCGACCTCCATGATGACGTGGGCGCGCGCGGTCGTGTCGTTAAAGATGTGATCCAACTTCTGAAAATGGTCCTCGACGTGGGCGCGCAGCGCCGGCGTCACCTCGACGTGACGGCCCGTGTACTCGAACTCCATTGACAATCCCTCCTAGAAAAAAAGTGATGAGTGATGAGTGACGTGTGATGAGTGATAAGACAACCGCTTACAACTCATCACTCGTCACTCATCACTCATCACTGTTTTTTAGAAAGGCGCTTTGCGCTCGCGCGAGCCGGGAATCTGCATCTGGTCGCGGTACTTGGCGACCGTGCGGCGCGAGAGCTTGATGCCGTCCTTAATCAGAATCTTGACGATCTGGTCGTCGGTGATGGGGTTGTGCGAGTCCTCCTCCTCGATCAGCTTCTTGATCTTCAGCTTGATGATGCGAGTCGAGACCTCCTCGCCCTCCTCGTTCATCATCCCCTCCGTGAAGAAGCGCCGGAGTTCGATGACGCCCTGCGGCGTGTGCGCGTACTTGCGGTTGACGACGCGCGAGACCGTGGAGAGGTGCATCCCTATGTCCTCGGCGATGTCCTTGAGCATCATCGGCTTGATGTACTGCACGCCCTTGTCCAGGAATTCCTTCTGGCGCTTGACGATTGACTCGACGACCTTGTAAATGGTCTGCCGCCGGTGCTCTATGTTGCGCAGGAGGTCAACGGCCGAGCGCATCTTGTCGCGGATGAAGTCGCGCGTCTCCTTCGTGGTCGTCTGCTGGCCGAGCATCTGCTGGTAACTCTGGCTGATGCGCAGGCGCGGGCTGCCGTCGTCACCGAAGTAGATGACGTAGCCGCCGAGTTCGTCCGTCTCGTCGGCCTCTTCGTCCAATTTTTCGATGTAGATTTCCGGCGCAATGAGGACGGGTTCGTCCGACGAGTAGGCCCGGCCCGGATAGGGGTCGAGCGTGCGTATGAACTGCACCTCGGCGAGCAGGGTCTCGACGTCAATGCCGGTCTGCTTCGAGAGGTTCGGCAGCTTGTGCTGTTGCAGTTCGAGCAGGTGTTCCGAGATGAGCCGCCGGGCCAGGCGGTCGCCCTCGCCGCGCGCTTCGAGCTGGACGAGCAGACACTCGCGCGCGTCGCGCGCGCCGCAGCCCACTGGGTCCAGGTGCATCACGACGCGGCGCGCTTCCTCGACCAACTCCTCCGACCAGGCACCCATCGCGGCGATCTCATCGTTGGTGGCCGTGAGCCGGCCGTCCTCGTTGAGGTTGCCGATGATGCAGACGGCCACGTCGCAGATTTCTTCGCGGATGGGGTTCATGTGGAGCTGCCATTCGAGGTGCTCGGAGAGCGACGGCGCGCGCGTCAAAAACTGCTCGAAGGTCGGCGCGTCCTCCTTGTACTCGAACTCCTGCGTCTTGTAGCCGGGGTCCAGGTAGTCCTGGAACTCGCGCCCGAAATCAATCTCCTCGAACGAGTCGCGCGCGGCCTCGTCCGCGCCGAACTCTTCGCCGGCCTCGCCGCCCGCCTCGCCGCCTGCCTCTTCGGTTACCCCGGTGCCGCCCTCCGGCTCGGCGTACAGGTTGACGGCCTCCGCCTCGATTTCGCCCGCGCCGTTGTCGGACGAGCCGTTGAAGGGGGCTTCGGCCGCGGCGGGCGCGGGGAGGTCGAAGCTGCTGCCGGAGTCGGCGCTCTCCAACTGGTCTAGAATTTTTTCGGCCAGCTCGCGCGTCTCCTCCTGCGAGGGGACTTCTTCGAGGACGGGGTTTTCCAGGAGCTGCTGCTGGATCAGATCAGTCAGTTCGAGCGAAGTCATTTGCAGCATCTCGATGCGCTGGCGCAACTGTGGCGTCAGGACGAGGCGCTGCGAAAGGTTGGTCGTGAGCTTAACGGACATACCCTGACAGAAGAATTGCCTTCAAAACCTCACGGAAAATTTTAACGGTTACGCTTGTCGAGCGCGGGAGAGATTATAACTGAAAAGTGGTCAGTAGTCAGTGGTCAGTGGTCAGTTAAGAAAAAAATTTTGGAGGGCGGCGGGTTTTGACTTGACGGAGCGGCTTACGCCGGCGCTTTTAACTGCCCACCGACCACTGACTACTGACCGCTGCTCCTTACATGCTGAACCTCTCGCCGAGATAGTGGCGGCGGACTTCGGCGTCTTCGACCAGGTCGGTCGGTCGGCCCGAGCGGAAGATGCGCCCCTCGGACATGATGTAGGCGCGGTCTGTGACGCCGAGCGTCTCGCGGACGTTGTGGTCCGTAATCAGGATGCCTATGCCGCGGTCGCGCAGGTAGAGGATGACGCTCTGGATGTCGTCAATCGCCTTCGGGTCAATCCCGGCGAAGGGCTCGTCGAGCAGGATGTACTGCGGCTCCGTGGCGAGCGCGCGGGCAATCTCCGTGCGGCGGCGCTCGCCGCCCGAGAGCGAGTCGCCGCGCGTGTTGCGGACGTGCGCGATGCCGAACTCTTCCAATAATTCTTCCAGACGCTTGAACCGCTCGCGGCGGCGCAGGCCCATCGTCTCAAGGACGGCGAGGATGTTCTGCGCCGCGGTCATCTTGCGGAAGACTGACGGCTCCTGCGGCAGGTAGCCGAGGCCGAGCCGGGCGCGCAGGTACATCGGAAGCTTCGTGATGTCGCGCTCGCCCAGGCGCACGGTCCCGCGGTCGGGGCGCTCCAGGCCGACGATCATGTAGAAGGTGGTGGTCTTGCCCGCGCCGTTCGCGCCGAGCAGGCCGACGACTTCGCCCTGCTCGACGTGCAGCGTCACGTCGTCAACCACGCGGCGGCGGCCGTAAGTCTTCTGCAACTTAGAGGTGGCGAGTGCCGTCGCCGAGGGAGTTTTCTCCGCGGCCGGGCGCTCGGCCCTCACCTCCCGGCCGCGCGCGTCTTCGCGCTCCAGGACAACCGCTTCGTCTATCTGCGTATCGCTCATCACTGCTTTCTGACCTTGTGCGTAGAGCGCACGCGCCCGCCCGCCTGCTGGCCGCGTGCGTCGTCGGCGACGACTCTACTCTCGCGCAAATAGACAGTCAAACGGCCCCCCTCCGTGCTTCCCTGGTCCGCGTCTTCGACGCGCGCTGGTGCCCCCTTGAGGACGACCGTCTCGTCGGCCGCGGTGTACTGCGCCCAGACGCCCGTGCCCTGCCGCCCGGGCTGCGTGACGACGACGTTTCGTTCGGCGATGGTCTTCTCGACCTCGTTGTTCTCCCTGAGCAGGTAGATGCTGGCGACCTCGCTGCGAATCCTGTCGGTGTCCTGCTTGATGTCCACGTTGCCGCTGTAGCGTATGATGCGCTCGTCGTCCGAGTAGGACATCGCGTCGGCCGTGGCGAAGGCCGGGACGGTTGTGCTCGCGCCGCCGGCCTCCCTGCGCCGCGCCTGGTAGAGCGCGCTCTGGACGCGCCCCTCGCTCTCCATGCGCTTCGTGTCGCGGTAGAGCGTGATGGTGTCCCCGCGCACGAAGTTGTCGTCCTGCCAGGCGCGCGCGTTGCCGGTGTAGACGGCGACGCCCGTCGCGTGGCGAAACTCGGCGCGGTCGGAGACGATGTAGACGGGACTCTTGACCTTCTGGAAAGGCGTCGCCCCATTCGTCTGCTCCTGACTGTAGTAAGTCGTCGAAGTCTTCCCGCGGCCGTAGGAAATGTCGCTGCGCGTGTCGGAGTCAAGCTCGGCGGCTTTGGTGCGCGCGCGCGAGTCCCAGACGGTCGGCTCGCCGCCGCGCAGGCGCACGGTTTCGTCGGCGGTCGTGTAGGCGGCGGTCTGCGCGGTCCCGTTGCGGTCGCGCTCGTTGAACTTGGCGTCGCCCTCGGCCACGAAGCGCTCCACGTCCTGCGTCTCGCGGACGAACGTGGCCGTCATCTTCTGCGCCGTCAGTGTACGCTCGGCGCGCTCCTCGCTCGGCTGCAAAGGGGCGATGACAGCTTTCGACTCGCCGCCGGAGGCCACGAACTCGTGGGCCAAATTTCCGGTCTCGTAAAAGTCGCAGGCGAACTGCGGCGCGGTCAGCGTCTTGCGGTCGGCGGTCTTGGTCTTCTGCACGGGCTCGACGACCAGCTCCGCATTGCCCGCCGCCTCGGCGCGCTCAAGGTCGCGCCCCGTCGCACGCCAGACGAGTTTCACGGAGTCCGCCGTCAGTCGCTTGTCGGCGGCCTTGGGGTCGCCGGCCCGAGACTGCGGCGCGGAGAGCGTGAGCACTGAGCGCCCGCCCGTCCGCATTTCTTTTAGCAGACTGCGCTCGTTCTGCGCCGCGAAATCAACTTCGAGCGAGGCCGCGCCCGTCAACTCCATCTGCGAGTCCGAGTCGAGGCTGCGCGCGCGCACGTCGCGCGAGGCCGCGGCCTTTTGCAGCCGCTGATCAGCGTCGAAGAAGAAGTCCATGTCTGCTGCGTGGACTTCGGCCCCGCCGCTTCCCTCATTCATCGAGCGCAGGTAAGAGTTGCCGCGCGCCTCTAGTTTCTCGACGCGCTGCCGGCTGTTGAGCGTGGCCGAGAGCGTCTCGCCGCTCATCACGTCGCGCTCCTGCTCGGCCGTCGCGCCGCCCGTGAAGCTCAAGTGCAGACGCAGTTGGTCGAACGCCGCACGCGCCGCGCGAATCGTCACCGGCCGCGAGCGCGCCGTGTTCTTAGCGTTATGTGCCATGCGCTCGTCCGGCGTGACAGTAATCACAACGTCCCTGTGCAGGTCCAGTTTTTTGTGCCTGGCGTCGAGGACGGCTCCGGTCGCGCTGCCCGAGACGTTCTGGCGCTCGAAGGTGATGGGCGCGTCGGTCTCGGCAATTTCCGTCCCCTGGTCGAAGGCGATCTTCTCGGTCGCGGCCTTCAGGGCGTCGCGTGTCTCCATGCGCACGTCGCCCGCGAACCAGACGCGCGCCTTGTTCAAGTTCTGTTCGTCCGGCAGGTAGATGGCCCGCTGAGCCGTTATCTGGTCAGGCTTGTCACCCTTCTCCGGGTAGACTTCAAGGTGCACTTCTTCCAGCTCGTGGTGGTTGTCCGAGAAGGTGATGTCGCGCGTGGCCGTCACCAGAAGCTTCAGCTTCTCGCCGTCCATCACGCGCCGCTCGTAGCCCTCTATGACGCTCGTCACCTGCTTCGACAGCTCCGGCGCTTCGCCGCGCATCCGAAACGGCTCGTTGTTCCGGTTGCGGTAATAAGAGATGCCAACGTAGACCAGCCCGCCCACCAGAGCCAGCAGAGCCAGCACGCGCGCCACCACCGGCAGCCGCGCGCGCCACCTCACGTCTATCGCTTTTTTCCGCCTGACTTCCTGCATCCTTAATCCAGCAGCCTTAGGTCTTTCACGCACAACTGCAAACGCGTTTCGCCCTGCCAGAAATTTGGCTCGACGGTGTAGGCGAGTTCGATGCGGGTTCCGGGACCGAGCGTTCGCCCGGCGAGTTCCTCGACGCCGCTCCACCAGACGACTTCCAGAGGGCGCGAGTTTTGGCCGGCGGCGCGGAATTTCAAGTGCTTCTCTTTCATCACGCGCGGCTCGTTCAGGACGCGCAGGCCCCGCGTCATGAAGACCGGGCGCGGGTTGGCCGCGCCGAACGGCTCAAGCAGCCGCAGCTCCTCGGCGAGCCCGAGCGTGATGGCTTCCGCCGGCAGCTCCATCTCTACGTTGACGGCGGGCACGAGGTCATCTTCGGTCAGGCTCGACGCGGCGTGCTCGTTCAGGCGTCGGCGCAACTCTGGGATGCGCGCGCGCGCGATGCTCAGCCCCGCGGCGTGCGAGTGGCCGCCGAACTTGTCGAAGAGGTCGGCGCACTCGGTCAGGCCGTTCAGGAGGTGGTAAGCCTCTATGCTGCGGGCCGAGCCGTGCCCGTCGTCGCCGTCGAGCGAGATGACGACGCACGGGCGGTTGATTTTTTCCGCGATTTTGGAGGCGGCGATGCCTATCACGCCCCTGTGCCAATTATCGCCGGCGATGACGGCGACGTGGCGGCCGGCCGACACGTCCGAAGATTCCAGCTCTGCGAGAGCGCGGCGGACGATCTCCTGCTGGACTGTCTGGCGCTCGCGGTTGCGCGCGTCCAGGTGTTCCGCGAGCCTGCGCGCCTCCGCGCGGTCGTTCGTCTCGAAAAGCTCCACGACGGCGCGCGCCGCGTCCATGCGGCCCGCCGCGTTGATGCGCGGGCCGAGCCGAAAGCCCACGTCGTAAGCCGAGAGCCCGCGCGCAGAGTCCGCGCAACCCGCGACTTCCATCAGGGCGCGCAGGCCGGGGTTCGTGGCCTTCGGCAAGTCGCGCAGGCCGAGCGCGACTATCGAGCGATTCTCGCCGACGAGCGGTGCTACGTCAGCGACCGTGCCGATGGCGACGACCTTGAGGAAGCCCGCGATCTGCGACTCGCGCCCGCGCTCGCGGAAGAGCGCGTGTGCCAATTTGAAGGCGACGCCCACGCCCGCCAGATTCTTGTCAGGGTAATTGCAACCGCGCTGGTTCGGATTCAGGACGCAGAAAGCCGGCGGCGCACCTTCGTTTTCGTCCGGCAGGTGATGGTCTGTGACGATGACATCGAGCCCGTTCTCGCGCGCCCAAATGAGTGGCTCGTGAGCGCGGATGCCGCAGTCCACGCTGATGACGAGCGAGTAGCCGTCCGCAAGCGCCTGTTCGAGCGCCGCCTGCTGTATGCCGTAGCCTTCCGTGAAGCGGTGCGGGACGTGAAAGCCGGTGCGCGCGCCGAGCAGGTTGAGCGCGCGGCGCAGGACGACCGTGCCGGTCGTGCCGTCCACGTCGTAGTCGCCGTAGACTAAAATCTTCTCGCCCGCGTCTATGGCCTTGAGGACGCGCCCGACGGCCTCGGCCATGCCGAGCATCAGCGACGGGTCGTGCAACTGGTCGTGCGAGGGGTGCAGGAATTTCCGCGCAGACTCCTCCTCGCCGTAGCCGCGCGCGACGAGCAGCCGGGCCAGGATTTCGGAGACGCCGAGGGTACGAGCCAGCCCGGCCGCACCCGCTGTCTCCACGTCCCGCACGATCCAGCGTTTGTCCATAAAAACAGAATACAGGAGTCAGAAGTCAGGAGGAAACGGAGAACGGCCCGATGCGCTGCCCTCCTTCTGACTTCTGACTCCTGTGTGCTGACTGCTGCTTTTAGTCCGCGAACCAGCCGTTGTCGTCCAGCAGTTTGACGCCGATGCGCTGCTTGCCGTCCGACGGGTCCGTCCAGACGCCGTTGACTTCGGCCTCGACGGTGCGGCCGTAGGGGGGCGTGAGGCGTACTCTGGACCCGTTGGTGACAGCGGCGTCCGTCAGGAGCGTCGCGCCGCCGCGGCTAACCTTGACGGCCACCGCATCGGCGTGGAACAGGTCGCCGCCGGGGGTGAGCCCCTCCAACGCGACGGGAAACTCTACGGGGACGCGCGGGCTGCGCGGGCGCTGCGAAGGCGCGCCGGCCTCGCGCTTCAAGTCTTCATTCATCAGCCAACTCTTCCTCGATCCTCGTCATTCAGACGAATTCTTCGATCTCAATGAGGAGGGGCAAGGAATAGTTTACCAGAAACAGTGGTCAGTGGTCAGTGGTCAGTATTCAGTTAACAGAAAAACGCTTTTGGCTTGAACTGACCACCGACCACTGACTACTGACTACTGATCGTCTTGGTGAAAAGGAGGCCGAGGATGATTGCGCCGACTATCAGGCGGTAGCCTATGAAGATGCCGGTCGAGTGCGTGCGCAGATAGCGCAGCAGGAACCAGATGGAGAGGTAGCCGACCACGCCCGAGACGATTGTGGCGACGGCGAGCGCGGTGTAACTCTCGCGCGGCAGGTGCTCGAAGGCTTCCCTGAGTTCGAGGAGGCCGCTGGCGGCGATGGCCGGGATGGAGAGCAAGAAGGAGAAGCGCGCGGCCGTCTCGCGCGTCTCGCCGGCGAAGAGGCCGCCCATGATGGTCGAGCCCGAGCGGCTCGCGCCCGGAATCAGCGAGAGTACCTGTGCGCCGCCCACCGCCAGCGCGTCGCGAAGCCCCAGGTCTTCCATCTTGCGCTCGCGCCGCCCGACCATTTCGGCGATAAGCAGGAAGACGGCGACCACGATCATCATCGTCGCGATGACCCACAGGTTTTTCGTAAACGTCCCCTCGATCTGCTTCTTGAAGACGAGGCCGACGATGCCGATGGGCAGCGACCCGATAATCACCAGCCAGCCGAGCCACGCCTCTTTCGACAGGCGCGAGCCCCGCGCCGCCGCCGCGCTCCGCCTGCCTCTCAGGAGCGCGAGGTGATCCACGACGAACGCGCGCGTGATGTTCCAGATGTCGCCCGCGAAATAGATGAGCACGGCGAGCAGCGTCCCCAACTGTATGACGGCAATCGTGGCCGTCGTCTGCTGCGCGCGCAGGGCCGCGTCCAGCTCGCCGCCGTAAAGCCCCACGGCGCGGCTCGCGAAGATCAGGTGCGCCGTCGAGCTGATGGGGATGAACTCCGTCAGACCTTGAACGATGCCGAGGATTATCGCCTGGAAGATTGACATGATGAATTTTTCAGCTTCGGGATTTCAATTTTCAGGTTTCAAGTGGAGCGTCTGTTTGTCTACTCGCGGTAAGAACGCCTGGAGACGATGCGGTCGTAGAGCGGGACGGGAAAGAGCATGGCGGCGCGGACGATTGTAGCCAGTTGCCAGGGGAAGGCGCATGACTTCTTGCGCGACTCGATGGCGCGGATGATTTTTCGGACGGCGTCGTCCAGCTCCATCAGGTAAGGCATCCTGGCCGCGCGCCCTTCGGTGACGGGCGTCTTGATGAAGCCAGGGTGAATGATCGTCACGTCCACGCCGGTCCCGCGCAGGTCTATGCGCAGGCTCTCGAAGAAGGCCGAGAGCGCGGCCTTGCTGGCACAATAAGCGCCGGACTTGGGCAGGCCGCGGTAGGCCGCGAGGCTTGAGATGGCGACGAGCTGGCCGCTTCCCTGCTCGACCATCTCGGGCAGCACGGCCGTCACGCTGTTGGCGGCCCCGACGACGTTGACGCTCATCACCTCGGCCAAATCCGCAGGGCGCAATTCGAGCACGTGCGTCGTCGGCACGATGCCGGCGTTGGCGACCACCACGTCCACGCGACCGAAGCTCGCGCGCAGCTCGTCCGCCGCGTGCCGCACGGCGTCAGCGTCCCTCACGTCGGCCGGCAGCGCGAGTGCGCGTCCGCCCGCCTTCTCGACTTCACCGGCAATCTCCCGCAGAGTCTCCGCGCGGCGCGCGAGCAAGCCGAGCGCGGCCCCCTTGCGCCCGAGTTCCACGGCGAGAGCGCGCCCGATGCCGCTCGACGCGCCCGTGATGAAGACAGTCTTTTGTGACCAGTCGTAGGCCATAAGGGCTAACAAAGCTCCGCGACGTGCGGGCCGAGCGCGCGCAGGGCTTTCGGTAGGTCGTCCTGCTTGACGAGCAGGTGGTCGCGCGAGAAGGCCGAGAGCGCCCCGCAGCTCACACCCGCGTCCGCCAGAATCCGCGTGACGTGGGCCAAAAATCCGACCACCTTCCAGTCGAGCACGAGGTCTAAGGTCAGCAGTCGGAAGTCGCCTTCCACGCGCGCGTCGCGCGCGGCGTGGCGCATCGTCTGCCAGTCCTCCTCGTCCAGAAGCAGCGTGACCTCGTGCTCGTCTTTCAAAAGCATGAAGGAAGCATTCGCGCGCGGGCTCAGTTCAGGGCTTTCCAGCAGCCGCGCCCAGTCCTCGTGTCGCAGGCCGACGAGGTGGAAGGTCGCCGGGGCGACAACCACCCTCGCCTGCCTTAATAGCTCTTCGGTCTTCAAACTTGAACCACGACGGGCAGGATGACGGGCTTGGCCCCCGTCTGCTTCTGTATGAAACGCTTGAGCTCGACGCGGACGTGCTCCTTCAAGAGCGACGTGTCGCGGCGCTCGGCCGCGGGCGCGTTCTCTATGGCTTTGGTCACGACGCGCTGCGCGTCCTTGACGAAGCCGTTCGAGCCGTCGTCGCCGAGCAGGCCCCGCGCGACGATCTCCGGTGGCCCTTCGAGTTCGCCCGTCTTCTCGTTGATGGTGACGACGAGCGAGATGACGCCGTCGTAGGCGAGCTGGCGGCGCTGGCGCACGGTCTCCGCGTCAATCTCCTCGAAGCCCGTCTCGTCTATGAAGGTGCGGCCGACCTCGCGCTTGTCAACGATGGTGGCGCGCTCGCCGTCCAGTTCCAGCACGTCGCCGTTCTCGATCAGGATGATGTTCTCTTCCGCGTAGTTGAGGTGGTTCTTGATGAACTCCTTGTGGCGGAAGAGCATTCGGTACTCGCCGTGAATTGGCACAACGAACTTGGGCCGGACGGCCTCGGTCAGTATCTTGATGTCCTCCTGCGAGGCGTGGCCGCTGACGTGAATCAGGCGGCGCTTCTCTTCGATGATGTTCGCGCCGCGCTTGTAGATGTTGCCGATGAGGCGCGAGATGGAGCGCTCGTTGCCGGGGATGATGCGCGCCGAGAGCACGACCGTGTCGCCCTCCTCGATGGTCAGCCCCTTGTAGCTCTGCGTCGCCATCTGCGAGAGCGCCGCCCGCGGCTCGCCCTGCGAGCCCGTGACGAGAAACACGATCTCGTCATCGTCCATTTTCTTCGTCTCGTTCAGCCCGACGAGCAGGCCGTCCGGGATGTCCAGGTAGCCCAACTCGTCCGCAATCTCGACGTTCTTCTGCATCGAGCGGCCCAGCACGCAGACCTTGCGATTGAACTGCTGCGCGACATCCAGGACGATTTGCAGGCGGTGAATCGAAGAGGCGAAGGCGGCGACGATGATGCGCCCGGTGGATTCGGCGAAGATTTCCTCGAAGGCCGGGATGACGGCGCGCTCCGAAGGCGTGCGGCCCGGCACGGTCGCGTTGGTCGAGTCCGACAGGAGCGCCAGCACGCCCTCTTGTCCGTAGCTGCGGAGCGTCCGCAGGTCAATCGGCTCGCCGATGACGGGCGTCTCGTCCACCTTGTAGTCGCCCGTGTGGACGATTGTCCCAACGGGCGTGCGGATGGCGAGCGAGAAGCAGTCCACGAGCGAGTGCGAGGCGCGTATGAACTCGATCGTGAAGGGGCCAAGCTCGACCACCTGGCGCGGCTCGACGCGGTGAATCAGCACGTCATCTAACAGGTCGTGCTCTTCCAGCTTGCGGTCTATCAGCCCAGCTGTGAAGTGTGAGGCGTAGACGGGGACATTGAATTTTTTAAGGATGTAGGGCAGCGCCCCAATGTGATCCTCGTGCCCGTGCGTCAGGACGACGGCCGTGATGTTGTCCCGGTACTCTTCGAGAAAATCGAAGTCCGGGACCGACACGTCCACGCCGTAGACGCTTTCCTCGGGAAAACCCATGCCGGCGTCAATGACGATCATCTCGTCATCGTAGCGCACGGCCATACAATTCATCCCGAACTCGCCGACTCCGCCGAGCGGGATGATCTCTAACATGTTACCCACTTAGTTCTTTACTCAACTCTCCTTGAGCACCCGCGCCAGTAGTTGCTTAGACGACGCTGGCCGGGTGAAATTTAGCCGGTCAGTATAACACAGGAGTGTTGAAACCTGCTTCTCGCGGCCGGCGTACTAAAAACATGGCCCGCGCGCTCAAAGTCTCCGGCTGGGTTCTCATGACGCTGCTCGCGGCGTTCGTCACCCTCGTCTCCCTCAGGTACTTCGTCCAACGGCCCGAGGTCGCGGCCGGCGAGCCCTTCAGGGAGACTTTCGTCGCGCACCTTCCGGTGTTCTTGCTGCACGTGCTGGGCGGGACCGTGGCGCTGGTTCTGGGGCCGTGGCAGTTCTGGACGAGGCTCAGAGACAGGCGTCTCACGCTTCACAGGTGGCTCGGCCGCGTTTACCTCGTGGCGATTCTCGTCGGCGGCGCGGCGGGACTTTACATGGCGACCATCGCCTTCGGCGGCCTGCCCGCGCGGATAGGCTTCGCCGGCCTAGCGGTCATGTGGCTGGCGACGGGCGTGATGGCTTACAGGCGCGTCCGCCAGGGCGACTACGAGGCCCACCGCGAATGGATGATACGCAATTACGCCCTGACCTTCGCCGCCGTCACGCTGCGACTCTGGCTGCCTCTCTTAATGCTGCTCGGCATCTCATTCGTGACAGCCTATACGACCATCGCGTGGCTCAGCTGGGTTCCTAACCTGATAGCCGTCGAGTTGTACATCGCCGGCAGGAAGGCTAAGAAGAAAGCGGCCGTCGCAGGCGAATACGCCGTCTGACAACTGGCACACTTTTTCAAGTCTGTTCGAGCGCGCGCGCGAGTCTCCCCCACTCTTCGAGCGTGAGCGTTTCGGCGCGGCGCGCTGTGTCCACGCCGGCGCTTTCGAGGACGCGCCCCGCCCCGCCCACCTCCTCGATTTTCGCGCGCAGGTCGTCGGGCGCGTGGCGCAGGTTGTTGAAGATGGTCTTGCGCCGCTGTGCGAAGCCTGCGCTGACGACGCGCCACATGAGTTGCTCGTCGGCCGCGCCGACCGCAGCACGCTCGCGCACGCGCAGTCGCGCCACGGTGCTCCACACTTTCGGGACCGGGCGGAAGGCCGCGGGCGGCACGTCGAAGAGGGCCTCGGCCTCGCAGTAAGACTCGACCAGGACGGAGAGGTAGCCGCGCTCGCCGGAGCCGGGCGGGGCCGTGATGCGCTCGACCACTTCGCGCTGCAACATCAAGACCATCTCGGTCAGGCACGCACGCTGCTCGATGAGTTTTTGGAGAATCGCGGTGGAGATGTAGTAAGGCAGGTTGGCGACGACGCGCGCCGTGGCGGCGGGCTCGATGACGGAACAGAAGTCAACGGCCAGAGCGTCGGCGTTGATTAATTCAAAATTCCCGTGGGAGCCGAACTTTTCGTCGAGCAGCGGCACGAGGTCGCGGTCGAACTCGACGGCGACGAGCCGCCCGGCGCTCTCCAAAAGCCGCGATGTCAGCGCCCCGCGCCCTGGCCCGATCTCTATAATCGTCTCGTCATCACGCGGGCCGACCTCGCGGACTATCCTCTCGACCACGCGCTCGTCCGCCAGGAAATTTTGCCCGAAACGCTTTTTCGCGGGGACGACAGAAGAGAAGGCGGAAGGCGGAAGGCGGAAGGCAGAGGGCGCTCGGTCGTCTTCCGTTTTCTGCCTACTGCTTTCCGCCTTCCGCCTTCCGCCTTTCTTCATCCCTCGCCCCTTGAGACATAGCCCGTCACTTCGATGTCGCGCCCGCGGCTGACGACCTCCACGTCCTGTAGATGAAGGGCGTCGGCGAGTTTCTCGGCCCCCGTCCCGCCGACTGCCGTCGGGGCGTCGCGCCCGCCGATGACGAGCGGCGCGATGAAGAAGCTCACCTTGTCAACCAGCCCCGCGTCCAGGAATGCGCCCGCGACCTGTGCCCCGCCCTCTACGAGCACGCCGCGGACTTCTCGGTCGTAGAGCTGCCGCAGCACGCCGCGCAGGTCGCGGCCTCCGCTCGCGTCCCTGACGACCTCCACGCCGCGCGCCGCCAGAGAAGCTGCCGCGTCCTCGTCCGCGCCCTCGGCCGTGAAGACGAGTACGGGAAACTCGCGGGCCGTCTGTGCCAATTGCGATTCGGGCCGGAGGCAGAGCTTTTCGTCAAGAACGACGCGCACGAGCGGCTTGCGGCGCGCGCGGTTAGACCTGTCCGTCAGAAGCGGGTCGTCCGCCGTAATTGTGCCAGCGCCGACGAGAATCGCGTCCGACTGGTGGCGTAGCTCGTGAGAGCGCGCGCGGGATTCCGGGCCAGTTATCCAGCGCGAGTCGTTGGCGCGCGTCGCAATCTTGCCGTCGAGCGAAGAGGCCAGCTTGAGGTGTACGAAGGGGCGCGCGGTGAGCGTCGAGTGGACGTAGGCTTCGTTGAGCCGCGCGGCCTCGCGCGCGAGCAACCCTGTCTCGACTTCCAGGCCCGCCGCGCGCAGGGCCGTGAAGCCGCGCCCAGAGACGAGCGGGTTTGGGTCTTCGACGGGGGCGACGACGCGCGCCACCCCTGCGCGGATGAGCGCCTCCGTGCAGGGCGGCGTGCGCCCGTGGTGCGCGTGCGGCTCAAGCGTCACGTAGGCGGTCGCGCCGCGCGCCTTCTCGCCGGCCTGTTCGAGCGCGACGGTCTCGGCGTGCTTGACCGCTTCGTAAACGTAAAAGCCTTCGCCGACGATTTCGCCCTCGGGCGAGACGACGACGCAGCCGACGAGCGGCCCCGGACTCACCTGCCCCGCGCCGCGGGCCGCGAGTTCCAGCGCGCGCCGCATCATCTGTTCGTCGAAGTTGGGGGCTCGGATTTCAGTTTCCAAGTTATTCGAAGAGTCCGTTGACGTACTGCTCCGGGTCGAAGACGACGAGGTCGTCAACTTTTTCGCCGATGCCGGCGTAGCGGATCGGGAGGTTGAGTTCCTTGGCGATGGCGACGGCGATGCCGCCCTTGGCCGTGCCGTCGAGCTTGGTCAGCACGATGCCGGTCACGCCCGCGACCTTCAGGAACTGCCGCGCCTGCTCCAACCCATTCTGGCCCGTGACGGCGTCAACGACGAGCAGCGTCTCGTGCGGCGCGCCCTCGACCTCGCGCCCGGCCACGCGCTTCATCTTTTCCAGCTCGGCCATCAGGTTCGACTTGTTGTGGAGCCGCCCGGCCGTGTCCACTATCAGCACGTCCGAGTTGCGCGCCTTCGCCGCCTTGAGCGAGTCGAAGAGGACGGCGGCCGGGTCCGTCCCCTGCTTCTGCTGAATGAGGGGCACGCCCGTGCGCTCGGCCCAGATGGCGAGCTGGTCTGAGGCGGCGGCGCGGAACGTGTCGGCCGCGCAGATCAACACGTCGTTGCCCTCGGCCTTGATGCGCTGTGCCAATTTACCAATCGTGGTCGTCTTGCCGACGCCGTTGACGCCGACGATCATCATCACGTAAGGCGTGACGTTCTCAGGCACACCCGTCTCCGAGGCGATGCCGCCGCGCTCGGAAGCCTGAAGGATGTTCAAGAGCTCGGTCTTAATCGCCAGCTTGAGGGCCTCTATGTCGTTAATCTGGTTGCGGGCGATTCCTCGGCGCACCGTCTCAAGGATGTGCAGCGTCGTCGGCACGCCTATGTCGGCGGCGATGAGAGCCTCTTCGAGCTCGTCCAGCAGCTCGGCGTCAATCTTCTTGCGGCTCTGGAAGACGGAGTCAATCGTCTCGGAGAGCGACTCGCGCGTGGCGGAGATGGCGCGGCGGAAGCGGGTGCTGAACTCCTGTTCGAGCGCGGCCTCCTGCGCCTGCAACTCTTCAATCGTCAAGTCCAGGCCGAGGACGGAGGTTTGGAATGGCGAGCGCGACGGCACGGGCTTTTGTTGAGCAGCGGGCTTGACGGGCTCGCGCGGCGGCGGCGCGGCGGGCGGCGCAGGAGGGCGTGCTGTCTCCGTTACGGAGTGCGTCTCTAGCGCGGGCGGCGGCGTCGGCTGGTCGCCCGTGACGACGGGTTCGAGCGCGGGCGGCGGCGCGGCCGCTGGCGGCGCGGCGTCTCTTTCGGACGGCGCGGCCGCGGGCGGCTCAAGGTTCTGCGGCGGTGGCGCGGCGGGCGCAGCCGGCTCGTTCAGCCCGAGCGTGATGTAGCGGTCCTTGTTCTTGCGTTTCCAGAAAGCCATGTACGGGACGAAAACCTTTGCGAATCGAGATTAGGAATTAAGCGAAGGATTATAGACGCAACTGAGCCGTCTCGACAAAAGCGATGAGGAACGTTAACAAATTTGCGGCTTTGCGGCTTTGCGTGAGATTAAGTTTCACGCTGGAGCCGCAAAGGCGCAAAGAAGCGAGGCTACTTTTTTAAAGTTACTTCCGGCGGAGCCTGAGCGAGTTAAGGAACGTCGAGAGGCGCGTGTCCGTTTCGGGCGAGGACGGGCCGCTGGCGAACATGATGTAGATTCTGCGCGGGGCGACCCAGTAGACGCGCGTGACGGTGCGGCCCTTGAGCTTTTTCAGCGACAGCTCAAGCTCCAGGCCCGGGTGTCCGTCGAGCGTGATCTTTTTCTTGCTCAGCAGCCTGGCCTCCGTCGAGTTGACGGCCCCCTGCGCGGCCATGTCCAGCAGCTCGTCGGCGGAAACGTCGGTAAAATTTTCGGGGTAGTCCGCGTGACCGACCATGAAGGCCCCGCGGCCGCCCATGTCGGCTATCATCATGTGCACGTCCAGGTCGCCGACCAGAGACTCCTGCGTCTGCACCATGTGCGAGGGCTTGGCCGGCATCGTAATCGCGTAAGAGCCGTCCTCCGAGTCATACTCCTTCCACGCGAAATTGGCCGACCCGTTGCCGACTTTCCAGAAGACCCAAATCCCCAGGGCGATGGTGAAGGCCAGGCCGAGGAGCGCCAGCAGCGCGGCGTTCACGCCCGCGTTTTTCGACACGCGCGGGAGCGGGGCCACGGGGTAATACGGCGTCGAGTACGACGGCTGGCCGTAGGCCGACGCGGGCTGATAGGCCCCGTATGAGCCCGTCACGTAGCTGTTGAAGTAAGGGTTATCGCTCGGGGGCTGGAGCGCCGCCCGGCAGCGTTTGCAGACGGTATCCGCGGCGAAGTTGAGGAACCCGCAGCCGCCGCACCTGTTACTACTCATGGCCTTCTCCTTGAATTGAGGCCGGGCCGTCTTGAGGTCACCGCCCTTAGTTAAACTTGAAAGAGTTCAGGCACCTGTCTATGACGGGGGCGAACTCCGGCGACTCCGGCCCGCCAGACAACACCACGTAGACTTTGGGCGTGACTATGAACAGGCGCACGCGCCCCGAAGCATCCGGCGCATCCGGTCCCTTCGGCTTGAACTCGACTTCGAGCCCTCGGTGTCCGTCGTGCATGATGAATCTTCGCGTACCGAGGGTCGCTTGTTTGGTGCTGCCGCGGCTCTCCATGTTTCTCAGCGTCTGCTCGTAGAGCACGTCTTCGGAGAATTTGCTGAGCTGGGGATACTCGGCGGACATCACCATGCAGGCTCCGTCGCGGCCTATCTCGGTTATCACAGCGCGCACTTTCGCCGGCCCCGAGGGCGTCGGTTGATTCAGCTCCATTACCTTGGGCTCGCCCGGCAGCGAGACGGTGAACGAGCCGTCCGGGGCCTTGTACTCCCTCCACGAGAGGCTCGCAACATCAACCTTCGCGGGCTTCAAGAGCCTGGGGATGGCGACGAAGGCGACGAGGCTCAGGGCCGCCAAGGCGACGACCACGCCGGCGATCAATTTACCGGCTCCCGAGGGAGCGGGCGCTGGGTGCGGCGGGATGTAGCTCGGCTGGTATTGCGGCTGGTCCCAGAAGTAGGGGTTACCTTCGGCCTGCTGGGGGTACTGCTGCTGGGGCGCGAAGTCGTGCATCCCGTCGGCGTGTTCGGCCTGGGAGTCGAAAGGCATACCGCAACGCTTGCAGGAGCCCGCCGTGTCGAAGTTGAGCAGCGAGCAGTTGCTGCACCTGATGCTGTTCATGGGGGAAATTCTCCTTCGAGTTAAGCAACCGGGGCCGCGACGAGAGGCGGGTCTGGTTGCGGTCTGGTGGGTGGAGTCGAGGTCTTCTCTTTCGGTGGTCGCTTCAGGCGGACCTGGCCGGGGCGAACTTGCCCAGACTCGCAGGCTGCTACGAGGGAGGCGACCACGCGCTCGTCGTAGCGCGTGCCGATGAAGCCCTTGATCTTGGAGAGGGCCTCGTCGAACTGCATGGCGCGCTGGTAGGGGCGGTCTGTGGTCATCGCGTCGAAGGTGTCGGCCACGGAGACGATGCGGGCCTGCATGGGAATCTCGTCGCCTTTAAGTCCCTGTGGGTAGCCGTTGCCGTCAATCATCTCGTGGTGCATGTACATGCCCGGCAGGAACTCGCGCATCGCCGGAATCTGCGACATGATCTTGTAGCCCTTCTGCGGGTGTTGCTTCATGATGACGAACTCTTCATCGGTCAGCGCCGCAGGCTTCTTCAGGATATTGTCGTCAATCCCAATCTTCCCTACGTCGTGCAAGAGGGCGCTGATCCTGATCTTCTCGATCTCGTCGTCGGGCAGGTCGAGCCCCTGCGCGATGGCGACGGAGAAGCGCGCGACGCGCTCCGAGTGGCCGCGCGTGTACGGGTCTTTGCCGTCTATGGCGGCCGCGAGCGCCTTGACCGTGCCGAGGAAGAGCTGGCGGTTCTCGTCCGCCGCGCGCTGCAAGTCGCCTACGAAGCGCTCGACCTGGTCGGTCATCAAGTTGAAAGAGTCGCCCAGCTCGCCCAGCTCCGTGCGGCTGCTCACCTCTATGCGCCGCGAGAAGTCGCCGCCGGCGATGCGGTGCGCGCCGGCCGCCAGCTCCTGCACGGGCTGCGTCAGTTTTTTGGCGAAGAAGAACCCTATGAGCAGGGCGAAGGTGGCGGCCGCGAGACTGATGACGAAGACCTGGCGGCGCATGTCCGCGACCGAGGCGAGCGCGGCGCGCTCGTCCTGGATGGCGATGACGCCGAGGCGCGAGTTCGGGTCCAGCTGGGCGGTCGCGTAGGAGCCGAGCATCTCTATCACGCGGCCGTCGCGCTCGACCGTGAAGGGCGCGAGCGCGGACTGCACCTGCGAGCCGGTCTCCTTCCAGTCCTGCACGACCTTGAGGTCCGTCATGGGCTTTTCCGAGAAGGCGACGCGCTCGTCCGGGTGCGCAACCGCCCGCCCCTGGTTGTCCACGACGAAGACGACGGGGAGGCCGGCGTCCAACAGCTCCGCCTCGCTCTTGGACGACTGCTGCTGGACGGCCTGGAAGACTTCGCGGAAGGAGACGATGGCGACCACGGCCGCGACGACCTCGTTGCCGTCCGCGCCGCCCATCACGGGCGCGGCAATCGTCAGCGCCATCTCCTGCCCGGAGCGAATAATTTTGGGACGGCTCAAGACCAGCCCGTCGCCGCTCATCTGCGCCAGAACCTCGCCGACGCGCTCCTCGACCTCCTCCGGCTTGATGACGTTCGGCTGGAAGGCCCCGTGCGGCACTCCCTGCACGGGCTTGATGAAGAGCGCGATCAGGTTCGGGTCGCCCGTGAGCGCCTTGCGGAGCCGCGCGTCGGAGCCTGCCTCGTTGAGCGCGCGCACGCCGCCCGCCAGCTCAAAAGCCTGCGCCAGCCCCGTCACCACGTCGCGGTAACGCTGCCCGTAAAGCTCTATCTGGCGCGCTTTGTCCTGCACGAGCTGGGCCTGGTAACGCCTTTCGACGAGCCCCAGCTCGACGGCGCTGCGGTCAGACAGCAGCCAGCCGGCCAGCGCCAGGGGCAGAACGCCCACCACCAGCAGCATTCCGAGTACAATGTAGAGCAGGCGCACGCGGCCTATACGGTCGAGCATCAGGGATTAGAAAAGCGGCTCAAAACTTCGAGGTTTAGCCGAAATGGACGCCGGCGGCAGGCCCGGCGGGAAACGGTCAGACGGGGAATAAACCGGATACTCCCTAATCAGGAATAGTACGCATCCCGGACAAGCCTGTCAACGAGTTTTACATCTTTTAATTAGCTGAAATTAAGGCCCTAAGCCGTGGTTTAAAACCATAAGAACGCATTCGGAGCCGCTCAAATCACATGGCGTTGGCGAAGTTTTGAGAAAATTGTCTCGACGTTCGGGCTCCGAGCAGGAGCGTCGCGGCTCGGAGCCCGAACGTCGAGGCTATTTTTTCCAACAGCCGAGCTTTTTTCTCGAATTTTCTAGCTTTTTTCTCCAAAGGTCGAGTTGTATACTCGACCTTTGGAGTTTTGGGGACGAATGATGAAGAAAATTTCTCCAATGTTGGAGCTTTTTTCTCCAAAGTCGGAGCTTTTTACTCGAATCTTGAGGCTCGGAGCCTCAGTTTTGCAGACTCAAGAGGGCTCGGCCGCGTCTAAGGACAATTAGGAGCGGACGGTAGTAGGCTACCTGGGATGGAGACGGTTACGAGCGACGAGCAGATCGTGGAGCGCGCGCTCGCGGGCGAAGCGGAGGCTTTCGGCGAGATCGTGCGCCGCTGGGAGCGCCGTATCTACGCGCTCGCCTGCGGGATGCTCGATTCCTCGGAGGACGCGCGCGACGCCACGCAGGAGACTTTCCTGTCGGCCTTCCGCAACCTGCGCGGCTTTCGCGGCGAAGCCAAAGTCTCGTCCTGGCTGCACAGGATTGCCGTCAACCAGTGCATCACGCGGCAGCGCCGCGCGAAGGTGCGCAAAGAGTCCGCGCTCGAAGACGAGGCGGCTCGCGGCGGCGTTGCTTACACGACGCCCGCTTCCCTTTCGCCTGCGCGCGTCGCAGAGAGCCGCCAGCGGCGTGAGATAGTGCGCCGCGCCGTTCAGGCTCTCCCGGCAGAGTTGCGGCAGGTGGTCTTGATGAAAGAGTTCGAGGAGTTAACTTTTCAGGAGATAGCCGACGTGCTCGGCCTGCCGCCGAGCACCGTCAAGAGCCGCCTCTACACGGCGCTCCGGCAGCTACAGTTGCGGCTCAGGAACGTGGGCGCAGGCGACGCCTGAGGCCGGAAAGAGATGTTACAGCGATGCTAGAAACCAACGATTCATGCGGCCGCGCCGAAGACCTGGTCGCCTATCTTTACGATGAGGCGACGCCAGGCGAGGCCAGGGATTTCGAGAGCCACCTGCAAATGTGCGCCGCGTGCCGCACGGAGCTGGCGTCCTTCGGCGGCGTGCGCCAGGCAATCGGCGACTGGCGGCTCCAGGCGCTCGGCTCGCTGACGGACACGGCCGCCGAGCCGGACGCTTCCCCGTACTACAACCCGGCAGATGTCACCAAGCGTAAGCCCGCCAACGCGCTCGGGGCGCTCCGCGAATTCTTCGCGCTCTCGACGGCGTGGGTGCGCGCGGCCACGGTCGCCGTCGCGCTCGCCTTCTGCGCACTCGCCGTCATCGCCGTCGCTCACTTCGTAGAGGAGCCCCAGACCGTCGTCGTCAAAGAGCAGGTTAATTCCGGCTATTCTCAGGAACAAGTCAACGGCTTGATAGCCGAGGCGTTGGAGCGGCAGAAATTGTCTGACAAGCGAGAGCAGGACGCGCCCGAACAGGTTCAAAAGGCGAGCGTCACAGGGCGCGGGGCTGCGCCGCAGGACAGGCGCGAACGCCGCGTTGCTCAGCCGCGCTCGTCTGCACAGCCGACGGCAGAACTCGCCTCGACTGAATTTCTACCGTTCACGGCGGGCCAGGAGGAAGAGGAGTTGCCGAGTCTAGTTGACATCGTGGACGACGCCAACCAGGAGTGAGGATGCAGATGAAAAGATTTTTGACCGGACAAGCGGCGACCGTGCTGGCGCTCTGCCTGCTTGCGGTTTCGTGCGCGCTCTCCGCGTCGGCTCAGACTGCGGACGAAGCGCCCGAGGCGGAGCAGAATAAACAGGAGTCCAACTTGAGGACTTTGCTTAACCTGACGCGCGAACAGGTCAGGCAGATTCACGCGATTCGCCGTGAGAACAGGGACGAATGGCAGGCCGCGCGCCAGCGCCTCCGCGAAGCCCGGCTGGCGCTCGACCAGACCATCTACTCCGACGAGACGAGCGACGCCGCCGTCGAGCAGCGCGCGCGCGAAGTGGCCGAAGCGCAGGCCGCAGAGGTCCGCCTGCGCGCCCTGACGGAACTGAGCATCCGCCGCGTTCTGACCCCCGAGCAGCTCAACGCTTTTCGCGCGATCCGCGAACAGCGCCGGCAGGCCGCCGCAGAGAGGCGGCGCGCGGGCGCGGCGGCCCGGGAGTCCAGGCGCGCACGCCGCCGCCCCTTGCTCAATCAGCGCCAGCGCCCTGCCCTCGTCCCCGGCGGAATCCGGCCGTAGCCTCACCGCCGCCCCCTTATAAACCATCGTCAACGCCCGGCGCTTCTTTTATAGCTTGACGCGTCAAGCTAATTTTGCGCATCATAGGCCGCTCGTTCAGCACCGCGCGGTCGCAACCCCAAGTTTTCTCCGGCGTTTTTTTTGCGCACCCGCGTCTTCCGGCCTCGGCTCTCCTCCTCGGCGACGGAAAGCCCGGGCCAGGCTGTTGATAGAAACGCGCCGGGCCGCGTTTTCAACCTACTCTCGAATGAACTTCGCCACGCGCGCTCTGCTCGAACTGCAAGAGACGACATTGCTGGTGGCTCGCGCCGCGCGCGGGCTCTTCAAACGTCCGCGGTACATCCCCGAGACGGTCGCGCAGATGGACGCCATCGGCGTCGGCTCTTTGACCATCATCATCCTGACGGGCTTCTTCACGGGCGGGGTCTTCACGCTGCAAACCTTCCCCACGCTCCAATTTTACGGGGCGCAGAGCCAGACGGGCCGCCTCGTCGCGCTCTCGCTGGTGCGCGAGCTTGGCCCAGTTTTGACGGCCCTGATGGTGACGGGGCGCGTCGGCTCCGCCATCTCGGCCGAGCTCGGCTCGATGACCGTCTCGCAGCAGATTGACGCGATGCGCGCGCTCGGCACGGACCCCGTGAGGAAACTGGTCGCGCCGCGCTTGATCGCCCTGCTCGTCACGCTGCCGCTCTTGACCGTCATCGCGGACGTCGTCGGCATCATCGGCGGGATGGTGGTCGCGCTCAGCCTGTACGGCATGACGTCGGACATGTACATGTCTTCGGTCTGGGAGGGCGTCACGGCCGACGACATCCTGGGCGGCATCATCAAGCCGATTGTCTTCGGCCTCATCATCGGCTCGATCGCCTGCCACAAGGGTCTCTCGACGGAGGGCGGGACGGTCGGCGTGGGGCGCTCGACGACGCGCTCGGTGGTCTCTGCCTCCATCGTCGTCATCATCGCGGACTTCTTCCTGGCGCGCGCGTTGCAGTATATACTTGACATGCCGAAATAGGATTTGAGTCATGGCTTCGACAGACGTAGAGATACACAAGTCCGTCCCGCCGATTGTTGACGGCCGCGTCAGCGAGGAGGCGGCCGAGTCAACCTTCGCCGCCGAGGACGACCGCGACCGCGCCATCCCCGCGATCGAGTTCCGCGACGTGCACCTCGCCTTCGACGAGCGCAAGGTTCTGGACGGCCTCACCTTCAAGGTGATGAAGGGCGAGACCAAGATCATCCTCGGCGGCTCGGGCTGCGGCAAGTCCACGACCATCAAGCTCGTGCTGGGCCTGCTCAAGCCGGACGCGGGCCGCATCCTCGTTGACGGCGAGGACATCACGGACTTCACCGAACTTGAGATGATGCGCGTGCGCAAGAAGATCGGGATGGTCTTCCAGGAGGGCGCGCTCTTCGACTCGCTCTCGGTCTACGACAACGTCGCCTTCCGTCTACACGAGCAGGCCGTGCCGGAGGAGGAGGTCGAGCCCGAGGTGCGAAGGATGCTGCGGTTCGTCAACCTCGAAGACGCGATTGACAAGATGCCGATTGAATTGTCGGGCGGGATGCGCCGCCGCGTCGGCATCGCGCGCGCGCTCGTCGGCGACCCCAAGATCGTGATGTTCGACGAGCCGACCGCGGGCCTCGACCCGCCGACGGCGCGCACCATCTGCGAGCTGGCCATCAAGCTGCGCGACCTGGAGGACGTTTCCTCTATCTTCGTCACGCACGAGATGAATAACCTCGAATACCTCTCGTCGGAGTACGCCGTCGTCAACGACGAGGGCGAGGTCATCTACGAGAAGGAAGGCGAGCGCCTCTGCCTAATCAACACCAAGGTGATGATGATGCGCGACGGCAAGCCCATCTTCAGCGGCACGGACGAGGCCCTGAAGAAGGCTGACGACCGCTACATCCAGAGATTCCTGCGCGGACACTGAAAGGAGAAGTCAGGAGTCAGGAGTCAGGAGTCAGAATAAAAGCGTTTGGTTTTCATTCTGACTCCTGACTCCTGACTCCTGACTCCTGACATCATGCCTCCATCGAAAAGAACCATCGGCCTGAGCGAGCTGCGCGTCGGCCTGTTCGTCGTCATCGGCATCGTCATCCTGATCTTCCTGATCCTCAACGCGTCGGGCGACATCAACCCGTTCGCGCGGAAATTACACCTGCGCGCGCGCTTCGCCAACGCCGACGGCCTGCGCCCCGGCTCCGAGGTCCGTCTCGCGGGCGTCCGCGTCGGCAAGGTGGACGACATCAAGCTGCTGCCGCCCTCAGACAAGCCGGAAGACAACAAGGTGGAAGCCACGCTCTCGATTGACAACACGATTGACGGGCAGCCGGCCAGCCAGCGCATCCGCACGGACTCGACCGTCGCTCTCGGCTCGCCGAGCCTGCTCGGCAACGACAAGATCATCAACATCTCTGCGGGCACGGCCGCAGGCCAGCCCGTCACCGAAAACTACGAGCTGCCCTCCGCCCAGATCAACCAGAGCACGCTCTCGAACCTGGTCGGCCCCGACGTGGCGGACCAGTTCACGGGCATCACCAAAAACCTGAACGAGATCACGCGCAAGATAAACGAGGGCGACGGGACGCTGGGCCGCATCGTCAACGACGAGGCGCTCTACAACAGCCTCAACGAGGCCATCATTGACACGCAGGCCGTCATCCGCCAGATCAGGGCGGGCCAGGGCTCCGCCGGCAAGTTCATCAACGATCCTGCCGTCTACAACAACGTCAACGACCTGGCCGTCCGCCTCAACGACATCGCCGAGGGCCTGCGCGCCGGGCGCGGCACGGCCGGCAAGCTCCTCACGGACGAGGCGCTCTACAACCGCATCAACAGCATCGCCAACCGCGTTGACGCCTCCGTCAACGACATCAACGGGCTCATCGCCGACGTGCGCTCCGGGCGCGGCACACTCGGCAAGCTCCTCACTGACGAAGCCATCTACGTGGACGCGCGCACCGCCATCGCCCGCTTCAACTCCACGGCCGAGCGCGTGGACTCCGTCGTCGCCGCCGCCCAACGCGGCGAGGGCACCGTCGGCAAACTCCTGACCGACGAGCAACTCTACAACAACTTCAACCAGCTCTCCTCCGAAGCCGTCAAACTCATCTACGACTTCCGCCAGAACCCGAAGAAATACCTGACCGTCAAGTTCGAGCTCTTCTGATTTAACGTCCCCCATCGAGGACGAGTTCTACGAGGTCGAGCGGTTCTCTTCGCGCGCCGACTTCTTAGCCAAGGCCGCCTCTTATAACCTGTGGTTCAACGTCGCGAGACGCAACAGCGGCAAGGAGCATAAGACGCCGTGGGAGTTGATCCACGAAAGGGAGCCAAAGGTTGACCCGGCAGTCTGCGCGCTGCCGCCCGTCTTCCTCGACGAGCTGTTCATGCGCAAGCTCGATTCAAAACTGAGGTGGGGGTACGATCTTATTCCTCATCCCTAATTTTCATTGCTACAGAATCGAACCAGCCTGAATGGTATTAGCTTAGGGCAGGCGGCCGCGCCGCCGGGCAGGCGCTTAGCGAGAGACGGCGGCGGCGCAAGGACCATCTCGTTTGAGGCGTTTCAGGCGTCGCGCGTCGCGCGCGCCGCGAGCATCTGCGGCTCTACGTTTTCGACATCGGGAAGTCTTTCGAGGGCGTGAATGTTAGAGAGCGCCTGCGCGATGTCGCCCGAGGTTGACTTCAGCCAGGCGGTGTGGGGCGTGTACTGAGAGGTCTTCACGATCTCGTAGCCGGCGCTCTCGATCTCACGGCGGCGCGAGTCGGCCGCGACGCCTTCGGCGAAGCGGATGAAGATTTGTCCGGTCGGGACGGCCAGGGGGCCGGAGGGTTGTAGCTGGTACACGGCGGTCACAGTGGCCGCGTCGCTCTGGCCTCCGCCGGGCTCGCCGCGATGAACGGCGATTCCCTCCTCTTTCAAAGTCATCACAGCATCGGCCGCGTCCGCACCTTCGTGAGTCGCGTAGTAACCCTCGGCGCGCGCGTAGAAAGTGTCGCCGCGCTGCGTGCCGGCGCGGAGCCGTTCGGGGAATTCACTGAGCCGTTTTTCGTCAGCCATGCGCCTAACTATAACTCATTCAGGCCGAAATAGTGCTTGCCCGCCGGCACCTCTTACTATATCCTCTGCACGCTCACGAAGGGTGCTCATTCAATCGGCCAGACTTTACTCTTCTCTCTAACGGCCGTACTCGCGACTCAATCCCGCGAGCTACCGGCAGGAGGCCATGACAATGTATTCATTCCGATATGGCGGCAAGGCCGGGGCTCGCTGTCCTCTCAAGGAGAGCGACGAGCTGGTCGTGGTCCGCACTTGTAACCGCAGCCCGCTGATGGTCGAGAGGTCTTTCGCCACCGCGCCCGTCTCCGATGCCTCGCTCAGGGTGCTCGACTCCTTCGAACTGGTCACGCGCTTCAGTCAGGCCGGCGTGGAGGTCTTGCGCGCGAAGCCCGAGCGCGGCACGCGCAAGCTGCGCGACCAGGCGCGCGCCGCTTTGAAGAAGGAGCCCGCGATCGAGTTCGCCGGGCGCGTGCTGGTTGACCCCAGATCTGCGCTCCCAGTGCTTTACACCGAAAACTTTTTCGTCAAGTTCGACGACGACCTGTCGCAGACCAAGTGCCGGAAGATAATCAAGAGCCACGGCCTGGAGGTCAAACGCCCGATAGAGTATTCGCGCAACGCCTACTTCGTGCAGGCCCCTGAGGGCACCGGGCTCGAAGTCTTCGGCATCGCCGAAAAACTGCTGCAAGAGCCGGGCGTCGAATTGTGCCACCCGGAATTGGTCCGCGAGGTGCGCGGGCGCGGGGCCTTCACGCAGCAGTGGCACCTCAAGCGGACGACTGTCGGCGGTAAAGTCGTTGACGCGCACGCCAGCGTCGAGGCGGCGTGGGGCCTGACGCAGGGCGAAGGCGTCACCATCGCCGTCATAGACACGGGCATAGAGTACGACCACGAAGAGTTCTTCTCCGCGGGTAAGGTCGTCGCGCCCTTGAACGCGTCCGTCCCAGAAAGCGACCCGAAGAGAAAAGACCCGCGACCGGTCTTCGGCCAGGAGGAGAATCACGGGACGGCCTGCGCGGGCGTGGCCTGCGGCGACGGGAGCAAGGGCGCGTCCGGCGTCGCGCCCAAAGCGCGCCTGATGCCCATACGGCTGATGAGCGGGCTGGGCTCGCAGGCGGAGGCGGACGCCTTCTTCCACGCCGCGGCCAACGGCGCTGACGTGATCTCTTGCAGCTGGGGGCCGCGCGACGGGAGGTGGTGGGACCCCAGCGACCCCGTCCACAACGCGGTCGCGCTGCTGCCGGACAGCACGCGCGAGGCGATTGACTGGGCCACGCGCAACGGGCGCAACGGCAAGGGGTGCGTCATCCTGTGGGCGGCGGGCAACGGCAACGAGAGCGTGGACAACGACGGCTACGCGAAGTACGAGAAGGTCATCGCCGTCGCCGCCTGCAACGACAAAGGCGTGAGGAGCGCCTACTCTGACTTCGGCGGGGCCGTCTGGTGCGCGTTCCCGAGCAGCCACGGCGAGCAGTCTCTGACGCCGGGCATCTGGACGACAGACCGCTCCGGCGCGCGCGGCTACAACCAGGGCCAGACGAGCCAGGGCGACGCGGTCGGCAACTACACCAACAGCTTCGGCGGGACATCGAGCGCGACCCCGGGCGCGGCCGGCGTCGCGGCGCTCGTCCTTTCACGCAACCCCGCCCTCAGGTGGGACGAGGTGAAAGACATCATCAAGCGCTCGTCGGACAAGATTGACACGGCCGGCGGCGCTTACGACGCGAACGGCCACAGCGCCCTTTACGGCTACGGGCGCGTCAACGCCAAGCGCGCCGTCGAGCTGGCCCTGGAGCCTAAGCCGAACCTGGTCGCCACCGCCACGGCCACGCAGGACGTGCCGATTAAAGACTTCCAGAAGTCGCTGCTCGCCGTCGAGGTCGCGCAGACGACGGCCCTCAAAGACATCAAAGTCACAGTGAACATAGAGCACACATACATCGGCGACCTGATCGTTTCGGTCGTCCCCCCGACGGCCCTCGGGCTACCCAGAATCACTCTGCACAACCGCGCGGGCGGCGGGACGGACAACCTGAAGACGACTTACGATAAGGTCAAAGCGCCGGGCCTCCTGGCCCTCGTCGGCCGGAGCCCGAAGGGCAAGTGGACGCTCGAAGTCGAGGACAAGGCCGCGCAAGACACCGGCATGATTCGCAGCTTCTCGCTCGAACTACAGTTTTAGATAAGGCGGCGGGGGTAAACCACCCTTCCTGACCTGCGAGGCAGGCTGTCTTGAATGATTCAACCCGCGCAGCCTCGCAGGTCAGGAAGGTGGGCTTGCCCCCGCTTGGTTTGAGCGACGAGGACTTGAAAGCTCTCGCTCATCCCGCCCGGGAGAATCAGCTCGCGCGCTCCCGAGCGCAGAACGACGGCATCGGCGGACGACGGTGCTTCCGCCGCCATGCGTTCAAGCCTGTCGAGCAGGCCCGCGCGCAGCAGAAACTCGTCCTGCCGCTCGAAGCTCACGACGCTCAGGCCGAGGGCCTCGCAGACTCTACGCACCTGCGTCCAATCAACAGTCGTCGTCAAGTCCTGCTCGCCCGGGAGTGCGAGCACGTCGTCAGCGAAACGGTGTCGGTGAAAAGCTCGTAAGGTTCCTTCGCGCCTGTGCTGCGACGAGTAAAGCTCATCCGCCTCCGCGCCGTAATCAATGATGACGAGGCGGCCACTCTCGATGACGCCTGCCGCGCGCTCTAGCCACTCTTCCGCTTCCAGGTTAACTTCCGCCGTCTGACCTTCGGCAAGTGTCACGCCCGAACGCGCTAGATGCTCGGCCAACCGCGGCGTGCTCGGCTCCCCTTCCCGCCAGCAGAACCTGCCCTCCACCTCGTCCCAGGCGACGTAAAGCTCGCGCAACTCGCCGCCACGCGCGACGACCCTGTGAACCGGGAAGGCGTCGAGCAGCTCATTCGCAACGACGACTCCGAAGCCGCCCCCGTCAGAAAGCTCCTGGAAACGCACGCGGTCTACGAAGTCGCGCAGGCGCTCACGGGCGCGCGAGCGTGCGTCAGCGCTCCGCTCGTCAATCGCGTAGCGCGTCGCCGCAAAAACGTGCGGGTGATCGTCGCGCAGAGTTCGCAGGACGACCTCCGCGAAGTGGCCCGCGCCCGCGCCCGCTTCAAAGATTGTCCAGGCGGGCGGCGAGCCCAGTTCGGCGTGGAGGCGTGCGAAATAGTCCGCGAAGGTCGCGGCGAAGAGCGGGCTGCGCTCGGGCGCTGTGCGGTAATCTCCGGCGCGGCCCCAGCGCGCGAGGTCCGCCCGAGTATAGTAGCCCCCTTGCGGGTCGTAGAGCGCGGCCTCCATCCAGTCGCGGAAGCTGATCGCGACCGCGCGACGGACGCGCTCGCGCAACCGCTCGCCAAGTGGCGTTGTGCCCTCAGTCATACTGTCGCGCCCGGGCGGGCGTCAGAGAAGAGGTTGAAGGTGGCGAAGGCGCGGCCCTGGTGGTGGGCCGCGCGCTCAAGCGTCTCGAAGAGCAGCGCGGCGAGGGTGCGCATCTTGCCCGACGGGTCGTTGAACTCTTTCAAGAGGTCCGCGTCGTCGCGCAGGAGGGCGAAGCCGCGGCGGCGCGTGGCCTCCACTTCGTCCAAATATTCGAGAACACGCGCGGGCGTCTGGAGCGACTCGGGCAGCGTCCACTCGAACGGGTCGTCCCACAGGTTCGCCGTGATGCCGCCGAAAGTCTGCTCGACCCGCGCGGCGCTTCTGAGGACGTGCTCGCCGCAGGAATAGACCGGGAAGGCCCCGCTGGATGGGCGCGGCTGCCAGTAAAGTTTGTCGGCGGGGACGGCCTCGACGAGCGAGCGCGAGCGCGCGTGCAGCCGCGCGAACTCGTCGTCCAGAGCCTCTATCAACTTGTTCATGGAAACTGGGCCGATTTTCGTCCGAGCTTTAATCTGTGGCTTTGCGCCCGGTCTCTTCGATTACTGTGCCAAAGTTTTTGCCGCTGAGGTTGAAGCCGGTATAGACGTGGCCCTTGGCCCCGATTCTAGCGCCGCGCGAGGGGACGCCGCGCCGCGTGACGACCCAGATTTTGCCCGTCCCGTCGTCCACCTCGTAAGCGCCCGTGCCGAGCGCGCCGTAAGAGTCCGTCACGGTCCCCGCGATGCCGACCTCTTTGTTGTGATACCTGTCCGGGTCGGACAAAATTTTGTTGATTGACTGGCGCTCCGGGCAGGCCGTGAAAAGAAGAGTTCCCGTGAGGAGCAGTAAAGACAGGCTGACTCGGCTAACTCGCATCGCGTCTCCTTTGAGTTCTTAATTCTCTTTTACGGGAGAGCGTAACGATAATATCATGCAAGAGCACGTTGAAGGAAAAGGTTGAATTTCTTAAGTGCTCTGAGGTCTACGCAACTATCTTTTCACATCGCTTAATTATCTGGTTGAGTGTTTCCAGATTTTTTAATCCCTCTAGATTTATTACTGGTACATTTTTCAATTCGACCGGAACTTTAGAGATGACTTCGGGGTGAGTAGCTACTGGGATTATAGGCATATCCAACCCCCAGGCTACACCTAATTCGAATAAAACCCATGGGGATTTAACGGAAGTTGGCGATAGAATTACCAGGAAGATGTCGCTGGAGTTAAGCGCACTTTTGATTTTCGATCTCCATTTTTCACCCGCGCTTATTTTATTCGTTGTGAAGATGTCAAGCTTAGGCTGATTTGACAGATACGACAACAACTCATTTGCGAACACACTATCTTCCTTAGCATGACTAACAAAAACACGAACATTGGACCTGTTTTTTTCTTCTTTTAGTTTAGTCATAATCTTGCTCCTCTTGCACGTTCCAAAAGTTGTTCGAGATACTCATCAAAATCATTAATATCAATGGCCCTGTATGGGAGAATGATTTCTGGCATCTCTTCAGGCGTCACTTTATCTATCACGGCGATAATCCGTTTCCCTTGTCCCCAGGCTGCACTTATTTCAATCAATACCCACGGCCGGTCAATGGAATTACGACTGAGGAACACTAAAAACTCTTTACATTCCTTAATATTTTTCCGAATCGTTTCCGGGATTGAATCTCCAACTCCGATGTCCCTCTCATCGAGAAATACTCTGACTCCATGCCGACGCCCTCGCCTTTCTATTAAACCAGCAATTTGTCTAGCAATCCACCTATCTTTGGTTGAATGGCTAATAAATACCAGGTAAGGTTGTCTACTTAAGGCCCTCTTTTTGGCAGAGGCTTTCTTTGGCATAAATAGTCCTTAAGGAAAGCTGGCGGATTTCCGCCGTGGAAATCCGCCAGCCTATATATCCTTTCCGAGAAAAGAATCTATTTCCCGTACCAGCCAATCGGCTTTCCTGACAGATCAACCCAGACGCTCTTGACCTGCGTGTAAAGCTCAAGCGCGTGCTTGCCCATCTCGCGGCCGTAGCCTGATTGTTTGAAGCCGCCGAAGGGCGAGGCGGCGTTGAACATATTGAAGGTGTTAATCCAGATGGTCCCGGCGTGAATGTCTCTGGCGAAGCGGTGCGCGCGGACGATGTCGCGCGTCCAGATGCCGGCCGAGAGGCCGTAGATGGTTTCGTTCGCCTGCTTGATTAAGTCTTCTTCGTTCTGGAAGGTGATGACGGAGGTGACCGGGCCGAAAATCTCTTCCTGCGCGACGCGCATCTGGTTTTTGACCTCGCCGAAGATGGTCGGCTGGAAGAAGTAGCCCTGCTGGAAGTCGCCTTCGAGCTGCGGCGAGCAGCCGCCCGTCAGCACGCTCGCGCCTTCCTCGCGCGCGATGTCCACGTAGCCCTTGATGCGGTTAAGCTGCTCCTCGGAGACCTGCGGCCCCATGTGCGTGCCGGCGTCCATCGGGTCGCCGACCTTGACCTTCTGCGCCTTCTCCTTGAATCGGTCCAAAAACTCGTCCTTGATCTCTTCGGCGAGGAAGAGGCGCGAGCCAGCGCAGCAGACCTGGCCCTGGTTGAAGAAGATGCCCATCATCGCGCCGTTGACGGCCTGCTCCATGTCGGCGTCGGCGAAGACTATGTTAGGGGCCTTGCCGCCGAGTTCCAGGGAGACTTTCGTCAGGTTGTCGGCCGCGGCGTGCGCGACAATCTTGCCGACTTCGGTCGAGCCCGTGAAGGCTACCTTGTCAATGTCCGGGTGCGCGGCGAGCGCCGCGCCGGCCGTCTCGCCGTAGCCCGGAACGATGTTGACCACGCCGTCCGGGAACCCGGCCTCTTGAATCAACTTGCCGAGTTCCATCGCGTTGACGGGCGTCTGCTCCGCAGGCTTCAGCACGACGGTGTTGCCAGCCGCGAGCGCGGGGGCGAGTTTCCATGCGGCCATCAGGAGCGGGAAGTTCCAGGGGATGATCTGTCCGCAGACGCCTATGGGCTCGCGCAACGTGTAGTTGAACATCTGCCCCGGCACGGGGATGGTCTCGCCCTCAATCTTCGTGGCGTAGCCGGCGAAGTATTCGAAGTTCTCGACGACCTGCGGCAGGTCTACGTACTGCGACTCGCGTATGGGCTTGCCGTTGTCGGCCGTTTCGAGGGCGGCCAGTTCGTTCGAGTGCTCCTCGATGAGCTGTGCCAATTTGTAGAGCAGCCGCCCGCGGTCGCGCGCGCTCATCTTCGACCACTTGCCCTCGTAAGCGCGACGCGCGGCGGAGACGGCCTTGTCAATGTCCGCCTTGTCGGCCTCGGCGACTTCGGCGAGCGTCTGGCCCGTGGCCGGGTTCGGCGTCGTAAAAGTTTTCCCTGATTCGGCGTCCACCCATTGACCGTCTATGAAGAGCTGGTACTTGCGCGGCTGATCTGAGGCCGCTGGTTGTGCGGAAGACATGAGCTTACTCCTCTGTAGTTTGATTAGCGATAAGTTTTCGGGGCAACGGATTCGATAACTACTTTATCACCTCGGCGGCGCGGATGTAAAAGCAGGGATGGGTAAAACAGGTAGGCAGTAGGCAGTAGGCGGAAGGCGTAGAACAGCCGAATGAGTTCCGCCTTCCGCCTACTGCCTTCCGCCTACTGCGTTCCCGGGCTCTTTCATCTCTTCGTCCGCGGCGTAGCGCAAATCGCTGTCGCCGGTGATCTCGTCCCAGTCGTAGCCGAGATGGTTGCTGAAGCGGTGAAGCTGCGCCTCCCACTCCTCGCGGCGCGCGCGGTAGAACTCCCAGGCGGCGGCCTCGTCCGCGCGCGTCTTCATGCTCGCGTCTTTCAGTTGCGTGAGCGTCTGCTCGAACCTTTGCCGCCAGCGGCGCGACTCCTCGAAGGGCGACTCCTGCCTGCGGCGGCGCGACCGCCGTTCCAGTTCCAGCGACGAGAGCAGCGCGCGCAGGACGTGGCGCGAGCTGGCTTCGAGCGTGCGCACCTCCGGGTGGTTGACCGTCTCTGCGTACTCCGTTTCGTCCAAACACGAGCGGATCACGGCGCAGACTTCGAGCGAGAGGAAGAGCATCCGCGGCAGGCTCTTGTAGACCTCCCGCGGGTGAAAGTAGTGAATGACGGGGTGCTCTACGTGCGACTCAAGGAGCCCCTGTATGTCGCGCGTCGCCATGCGGAGCGTCGTCGTCAGGCCGTAGAACTGGCCCGCGACGAAGTGGTGCACGATGAAGGCCGCGACGTTCGCGCCCTCCTCGGCCTGGTGGTAGAAGGAGAGGGCCACGGCGCGCTTGCGCTCCAGCGCGCGGTAGACCGTAATCAGGTAAGTGATGGCGAGCGAAATGAGCGCGAAGCCCGACGCGGACTCGAACAGTGCCGTCAGGCGCATCGCGGTCGTGCGCGGCGCGATGTCGCCGAAGCCGACAGTCGTCAGCGTGATGCCGCTGAAGTAGAGCGACGACATCCAGGGCGCGTCGTCAGCGCCCGTCCCCGGCTGGACGTTGAAGTTCGCGGGCATACGCGGGTAGTAGATGAACGCGAAGCCGATGACCAGCAGGGCTATGAAGAGGATGATGAGGAGCGGCAGGAGCGTCGGCCCGACCACGTTGAGCAGCTTGTGGCGGCGCGGGCGCGAGAACCTGAAGGCGGCGAAGCGTGCCGCGCGCCAGACTGAGCGGTTCAGCGTCTCGCCTATCGGCCCAGACCGCCCGCGCGCGTGCAGAATCGTCGCGTAAACGTCATATACGACCAGCGCCAGCAGGCTCAGGCCGAGAACTGTGAAGAAAGCAGTCCGCATAAAAGCAGAATACAGGAGTCAGGAGTCAGGAGTCAGAATAAAAACCGAACGCTTTCCTTCTGACTCCTGACTCCTGACTCCTGTATTCTGCTGTTCACTGCTCTTTCATGAGTTGGCGCAGCACGTAGGGCAGGATGCCGCCGTGCTGGTAGTAGTCCACCTCGATGGGGGTGTCAATCCTCAGGGTGACGGCTACCTCTTCATTCTCGCCATTGGCGCGGCGGACGACGAGCGTCACGTCCTGCTGCGGGCGGATTGTGCCATTTTCGAGGCCCGTGATGTCGAAGACTTCCGTGCCGTCGAGGCGGAGCGTGGCGGCGCTCGTGCCCTCCTTGAACTGCAAGGGCAGGACGCCCATGCCGACGAGGTTGCTGCGGTGTATGCGCTCGAAGCTCTGCGCGACGACGGCGCGGACGCCCAGAAGCTTCGTGCCCTTCGCCGCCCAGTCGCGTGAGCTGCCCGTGCCGTACTCCTGGCCCGCGAGGACGACGAGCGGGATGCCCGCGGCCTGGTAGTGGACGGACGCGTCGTAGATGCTCATCTGCTCGCCGACGGGTTGCAGGATGGTGACGCCGCCCTCCGTCCCAGGGGCCATCAAATTCTTGATGCGGACGTTGGCGAAGGTGCCGCGCACCATCACCTGATGGTTGCCGCGCCGCGAGCCGTAGGAGTTGAAGTCCTCGACGCGCACGCCGCGCAGTTGCAGGTAGCGGCCGGCGGGCGAGTTCGGCTTGATCGCCCCGGCGGGCGAGATGTGGTCGGTCGTCACGGAGTCGCCGAAGATGGCGAGCGGCCGGGCGTTGCGTATGTCGCAGAAGACGCCGGGCAGCATCCCGAACTTCTCGAAGTAGGGCGGCTCCTGTATGTAGGTTGATTGCGAGTCCCAGTCGTAAACGTCGCCCGCGCTGCTCGGAATCTCGTTCCAGAGCGGGTTCTGTTCGGCGAAGTCGCGGTAGAGGCGGCGGTAGGTCTCTGGGTCGAGCGCCGCTCCCATCATCGCGCTGACCTCTTCGAGCGTGGGCCAGATGTCGCGCAGGAAAACGTCGCGCCCCTGGCGGTCCTTGCCCAGCGGTTCCTTGCTCAAGTCTATGTTGACGCGGCCCGCGAGCGCGAAGGCAACGACCAGCGGCGGCGACATCAGGAAGTTGGCCTTGACGCTCTGGTGGACGCGCGCCTCGAAGTTGCGGTTCCCCGAAAGCACGCTCGCCGCCACGAGGTCGTTCTTTGTAATCACGTCCTCTATGCGCGGGTCGAGCGGGCCGGAGTTGCCGATGCAGTTGTGGACGGCGACTGTGCCCGCCACGAAGGCGTGAAGGTCGTTCACAGCCAGGTCGAATACCACGCCCCTGCCCGCGTCGCGGCGATCCAACACCTGTAGCGCGAGGGTCGGCAACGTCAAGGCTTCCTTCTCGGCGCAGTAACGCCGGGAGGCGCTGCCCTCGCCGCGCACGCCGAGCGGCGCGAACCACTCGCGCGCGCCGATTTGGCGGAACAACTCGGCGGGGGACGGAAAGCCGCATGAGCCCCTGTGCAGGGGTTGGAACTTGCGCGAGGTCGGCCGCGGCAGCCGGCCGAAGCGGTCGTGTCCTTCAAGCAGCGAGTACTGCGGGAAGACCGCCGTCTCGCGCCCCACAAGCTCCGCCGCAACCGATGCCCGCGCCGTTGCGAAGGACAAAGCGCCGTCCTCGGCGTGCCGCGCCTCAAGCTGCTCGGCCATCCACAAGCGTTGCCCGTTAATTTTTTCCACCGTGCGCCAGTAGACTGCCGCCGCGCTGGCTCGCAGCGCCTTGTCAACGCAGTAGCGGAAACCCACGCGCTCCACAAACGAGAGGCCGTCCGGCAGATTCAGCCGCAGTTCCACGCGGGGCGCGCCGTCGAGCGCGGCCGGGTACGAGGACGCGGCGCGGCGCGTGGGGTACTCGTACACCTTCGCGCCGCCGGTCTTCACACCACAGCGTTCGAGTAATCGGACAACGTCGCCCATCATCTCGCGGAGCTGGCCGACGTGTTCGGGCCTGGCGCTTTGCGAGAACACGGGAGGCTCAAGGACCGCGTTCTCCTCACGCGCGCCCAGGCGATGTAGCGCGGGGGCCCACCCGTCGGCCCCGAAGAGGCCGCCGAGGAACTCTCGCACCAGCGCCACGGGGCATGATTCGTCCAGCACGAAGGCCGGCAGCGTCGCGGGCTGAGTGATGCGGCGGCCCACGCGCACGCCCGGCAACGCGCTGATAGATTTCATCAACTCCGATGGCAAGCAGATAGCCCACGCACGACCGTTATACTCTGCCCCCGCGGGGCGCTTGCCTGTAAGCAACTCAACATCATACAGCACCACTTCGCGGTCTACTGCCTGGCCGACGTTCATCCGCCCCTGCCCGGCGATACTGATCGAACCGTCTCCGAGCAGGTGACCGAGTAGTCGCGCGAAGGCCAGCGCCCGCGGGCGCTCGTCCAGCGTATCCATTGCGAGTCGGAGGTCGCCCGCGCGCAGCACGTAGCCGGCCTCGTCTTCGCCGGGCTCATCCAGCGGGGACTCCAGGCCGACCACCACGCGGTCACGGCCCAACTCCAACTGGTCCGCGCGAACCCACCGCCCGTCCGCGCACAGAATCTTGTGATCCGGCGTGCAGACCAGCGTGCGCCCGTCTTGCAGGACGAGGGAGACGCAGTCACGCACCCCTTGAAACATCAACTCGGTTTGCGCCGCCAAGCCCAGTCTGCCCTCGGCGGTAGGGCCGAAGACCATAGCCCCGCCCGCGCCCGGCATCTCTTCTATCCGGCGCGAGGTGCCGTTAGCCAGCAGCACGGGCGTCCCCGCCGCAAGGCAGGTCGTGCAGCCGTAGCCGACGAGGTTGAAGCCAAGCTCGTTCAGGTAAGGCTGCAAGCCCGTCTTTTCAAGGTACTCCGTGACCACGCGCGAGCCCGGCGCGAGCGAGGTCTTGACCGAAGGGTCAACCTGAAGTCCGCGCTCGACCGCCTTCTTCGCGAGCAAGCCCGCGGCGAGCATGACGCTCGGGTTAGAGGTGTTGGTGCAGGAGGTGATGGCGGCGATGACCACGTCGCCGTGGCCCAAATCGTCGAAGCGCTCGGGGAACTCGCCCGGCGGAATCTCGCCGACGCGGTCGGGCGTCGGGCGGTTGTTCATCATCTCGATTTCGGTCAGGGGGCTGGTGTCTATCTGGCTGGTGTGTATGTCCACGACCTCAGGGGTCGTCTCAGTCTCCTGGCCGCCGCCGCCGGTAACAGCGGCAGCCGACCTCGCAAAAGCGCCGCGCCCGACGCTGACGTTGAACCGCTTCTGCAAGTCCTTTCTCGATTTCCCATAGCCGTTCTCCGTGACGGGGTTCTGGAAGAGGTTGACGAAACTGTCCTTCAAATCCTGAAGCTCTATCCGGTCCTGCGGCCGCTTCGGCCCGGCCACGCTCGGCCTGATTTCGGAAAGGTCTAAGTCTAGGACGGCGCTGTAATCACACTCGCCCGCGCGCGGGATGCCGAACAGGCCCTGAGCCTGGAAGTAGTTTCTAATGGCGTCAACCTGCTCCGGTTCGCGCCCCGTCGCCTGTAAGTACTTCAGCGTCTCCTCGTCCACGGGGAAGAAGCCCATCGTCGCGCCGTACTCGGGGGCCATGTTGGCGATGGTCGCGCGGTCGGTGGCCGGAAGACTCGCCGCGCCCTCGCCGTGGAACTCCACGAACTTGCCGACGACCTTCGCCTGCCTGAGCATCTCCGTCACGCGCAGCACGAGGTCGGTCGCGGTCACGCCTTCGTTCAGGCTGCCGTGCATGTTGACGCCGACCACGTCGGGCGTCAGGAAGTAGACGGGCTGGCCCAGCATCCCGGCCTCGGCCTCTATGCCGCCGACGCCCCAGGCGACGATGCCGAGCCCGTTAATCATCGTCGTGTGCGAGTCCGTGCCGACGAGCGTGTCAGGATAGTAGACACCGTCCTTCTCCCAGACGCCGCGCGCCAGGTATTCGAGGTTGACCTGGTGGACGATGCCGATTCCCGGGGGCACGACGCGGAAGCCGTCGAACGCCTGCATCCCCCACTTGAGAAACTGGTAGCGCGAGTTGTTGCGCTTGAACTCCATCTCCATGTTCTTCTGGAGCGCGTCGGCCGCGCTCGAAAAATCCACCTGGACGGAGTGGTCAATCACGAGGTCTACGGGGACGAGCGGCTCGATGATGCCCGTCTGCTTGCCCATGCGCTCGACGGCCGAGCGCATCGCCGCCAGGTCAACCAAAAGCGGCACGCCCGTGAAATCCTGCAACAGGACGCGCGCGACGACGAAAGGAATCTCCTCCGTGCGCTCGCCTTTCGCCTGCCAGTTGGCAAGCGCGCGCACGTCCTGCTCCCTGATCTTCTTGCCGTCGTAGTTGCGCAGGACGGATTCGAGCACGATGCGGAGGCTGACGGGCAGGCGCGAGACGGGGCCGACGCCCTCGCGTTCGAGCTGCGGCAGCGAGTAGAACTGGCCCTGTTGGCCCTCCGACGGCGTGAAACTCTGAAGCGTGTTGAAGAGATTGTGCGGCATAAGAGTCCAGACGTTCAGGCAAAGCACCGGGCGCGCGTCGCGGCTGGCGGCGCTACGTCGGCGCGGGTTGAAATAGCTATATTTTCGAGCAAACTTCAGTGTAAGGCGCGCGGGCGGTGTCGTCAAGCGGAGCATTTCGCGGGATGAAGCACGCGACGCGCACGGGCGTTCGATTGCCCGGCTTCGTGCGCATTTGTTATAGTGCGGGCGATCAGCATTCAGCTTCGCGGCCGCTCTCCAAGGCGGGCATGAGCCCGTTGCTCGAATCTCTTTTTTTACCGGCTGGCGGCTGATCCGCGAGAGACGTTCACCAAGGAGACAAGGAAATGCCCAAGAAGAAGCCGGAGGATTTCGAGTACCTGAGCAACAACCCGGATTTCGTGCCCGACCCGGACATAGAGCAGTTCATGGAGGAGGAGATTTCGCGCGCGCCGAAAGACCCGGAACTTTTGGCCCAGCGGATACGGAACAACACGGCCGCCTCGCCCAGAGACGCGGGCGGCGACCTGGACGCCGCCTGGGAGGATGTCAACGACAGCGGCACCGAGACCATCTCCGGCGACAACCCCACGCCCGACCAGTCCATCGTCGAGGAGAACGCCTTCGCCATCGGCGTCACCTACGAAGACAACGAGGAATTAGACCTCCTCGACAAGATAGAGCGCCGCGACCGCGATCGCTTCGAGCTGGACGAACGCTCGAAGACGGACGAGGACACGATCTAAGAGCAGTGGTCAGTGGTCAGTGGTCGGTGGTCAGTTAAGAGCAGAAGTCTTTAACTGACCACCGACCACTGACCACTGACCACTTTTTATTTCCGCGGCTGTAGGGTGATGCTCTTGATGACGATTTTCTCGGAGGGCCGGGAGGGCCGCCCGACGGGCGCGCCCGCGATGATGTCCGCGTTGCTCATCCCTTCGATCACTCGACCGAACACTGTGTAATTACTGTCGAAGGGCGGGACGCGCTTGAGCGTGATGTAGAACTGCGAGTTCGCTGTGTCGCGCGCCTGCTCCTCGCTGATACCGAACTGCGGGTTCGCGCCTTGGCGTGCCGCGCCGACGATGCCGCGGTCGAAGGGCACGTCGCTGAACTCCGCGGGCACGTCCGCGTACTGGGAATCGCCCGTCCCGTCGTTGTTCGGGTTGTCGTCCTTCGAGAGGCGGTCGCCGCCCTGTATGATGCCGAGCTGCGGGTCTATGCGGTGGAACGTCGTCCCGTTGTAGAAGCCCTCGCGGACGAGCCGCTTGAAGCGTTCGACCATCTGCGGCGCGACGTTCGAGTAGAGCTCAATCACCATTCGGCCGTAAGCCGGGTTCTCCATCTCTATGACGGCCACCTCCGGGTCCGGCTCCGGCTTGACCCCGCGCTTGACGTTCGCGCCCGCGCCCGCGTTCGAGTTGTTAGACGAGGGCGCGCCCCCGCACCCCGCCATCAAAGCCAACACCAACACGCCGGCACACCACCGCCTCAGTTGTCCGCTGTCCAACATCAACTAAGCCTCCGACAGAAATAAAAAAGCAGGAGTCAGGATACAGAAGTCAGGAGCCAGAATAAAGCGGAAGGCAGAAGGCGGTAGGCAGAAGGCAGAACAAAAGAAATTGTTGACAGAGGCCGTCGCCTTATCGGTTCTGCCTTCTGCCCGCTGCCCGCTGCCTTCTGCTTTTCAGAATTGCTTGCGGCTGTCGAGCAAGATAGTGACGGGGCCGTCGTTGACCAGCTCGACCTGCATCATGGCCCGGAAGTTCCCAGTCTCCACGCGGCCGACGCGCCTTCGCGCCGCGGCGACGAAAGCCTCGTAAAGCGGCTCGGCCGTCTCGGGCGGCGCGGCCTCGATCCAGGAGGGCCGCCGCCCCTTGCGCACGTCGCCGTAGAGCGTGAACTGCGAGACGACCAGCAGCGCACCATTCACCTCCGCGACAGACAAATTCATGCGGCCCTCCGCGTCGTCAAAAACGCGCAGGGCCGCAATTTTTTCGACCAGGTAATTGATGTCCTGCTCCGCGTCGTCGCGCGCAATCCCCAGGAGGACGACGAGGCCCGGGCCGATCTCGCCAACCGGCTCGTCCGAGACTCTGACCGACGCGCGCGTGACGCGCTGAAGCACGGCCCGCATCCTGACTTGCCTACTTCGGCGGGTCCGGGATGATCAGCACCTGACCGGGGAGGACCAAATTGTTCTTGATGTTGTTGGCCTTCACGATCAGCGTGAACAGGTTCCCATTCTTCTCGCCGTAGACTTTCCGGGCAATCGCCATCAGCCCCTCGCCGGGCAGGACCTTGTAGGTGCGCTTGTCCGAGGTCGGGTCAGGAGTCAGGCCGATGGTCTGGGAGGCCGCGTGCTCGTCGCCCTTGTCGAACGCTTTCCAGTAAAAGGCCCAGAAGCCGTTCGCGCCCTCGAAGGGGAACTTGCGCGGGTCCGAACGCGAGCCGTCCGTGATGACGTTGCGGTGCGTGGTGATGTCAGAGGGCACGAGGTTGTACTTGTCCACCAGCCACGCGCACAGGTCCGCGACCGAGTGAACCTGCGCGTCCGTGTAGGTCGGCGAGAGCGACAGGTCAACCTTCTGGCAGATCTCTATGCCGACGGTCCCGCGCGTCACCTGGCCGTTCCTGAGCCCCTTGAAAGCCGTGGCGCGGCCCGCGTGCATCGTGTAGAAGTTGTCCAGTTCCGGGTTCAGTTTCCAGATCGAGCCGTCGCGCTCGACCGTGAAGTCGCAAGACACCTTGCGGCCGTCGCCCGGGTTAGCCAGGTACTTCGTGTCGTTGTGCGTGCCCGTGCCGGCCGTGTCGTGAAGGACGACGCCCACGACCTTCCTCTTACCCGCCTTGATGTGCTTGGCCCTGAATTCCGTCCAATTCGGCTGAGCTACTTTAGCCATTGATGCCTCCAGTTTAGGGTGAGCTAGCGAAAAAGCTGTCACGAGGTAACCAGCGTGAGCCCGGGATAATAGCACGAACCGCGCCACCGCCCGCAAAGTTTTTGGCACACATTAGAGGGGCAGCGTGAAGAGGGAGAAGAAGCCGTTGAGCATCAGGAGCGCGGCCGCCGCCCCGAGCACGAGGGCCAGCCTCAGGATCATGGGCGAGAAGGAGAGGATGGCGACCGACGCGAGCACGATGCCGATCTGGAAGAGCGCCTCCGCGAGGTCGAAACTCGTGTCCTGTTTGAGCGCGCGGTCGCGCTCGTCCTCGAAACTTTTCGCCCGCTCGGACAACTCCTTTTTGCCCTCGCCCTTGTCCGGCTCGCTCTCGTAGCGCGCCACCGTCTCCTTGTACTGCTGAATCTTCGCTTCGAGCGACTGGCGCAGCTCGGGCGTGAGCGTGCCCTGGTGCAACTGAATTTCGGTCTCCAACTCGTCCGCCGCGAGTTTGTACGAGGTCTGCCGCGCGTTCTTCGCCTGGTAGAAGGACCAGAGGTTACTGGCCTGTATGTTGTTGGCGACGATGTCTTCGGCGACGTTGCCGCCGCCGAGGCTGGTGATCGCCAGCAGCATCGCCATGACGGCGATGGCGAGGGCCGCCCGCGAGCGGAACCTGTCCTCGGCACTCTTCTCCCTGCCGCCCTCGCTCAACTCGCTGATCGCCTCGGCGGCTTCACTCGGCTCCATAGAAGCATCCTCTCTAGTTCTTTTTCGGCGGGCGGCTCGGCCGGATTTCGACGCGGCTGACGAGGCTCCGGTCGTCTGTGTGAACTAAACCACTATGCACTGAAAGTGCATAGATTTGACTGAGGACTGAAAGTCCCGCTATTCCAGGATGAAGGATTGGGTCTCTTGATTGGAGCCGTCCCGGTGATGCTCAAGGTACTCTTGCACCATCTCTTCCGTGATGTTGCCTGTGCTCCATGCGCCGTACCCGATGGCCCAGAAGTGACGCCCCCAGTATCTTTTTTGCAACTCCGGGTATTCTTGTTGCAGGATGCGAGACGTCCGCCCTTTGAATCTTTTGACCAGATCTGAGAGTGCCTTCGACGGTGGATATTCGATGTGCATGTGGACATGATCTTTGCTCACTACTCCTTTGAGTATCTGCACATCCTCGGCGTCACAGATTTGAACGAGCAGGTCGCGGCATCGCGCCTTGATGTCACCAGTCAGCACGTGGTAGCGGTACTTGGTTGCCCAAATCAGATGTGCCGTCAACCTGGTGACTGTATGGCTGCCGTATCTGTTCTCTTTCATGCTCCGGCACTTCTAGCATTTCTAGAAGTGTGTAGCAACTGAAAGTCTTGCACTGAAAGTGCATAGCTTTAACTAGCGGCTTGGGACAGTAAATCCAGGACGGCGCGCGCGATGTCCGCGGGCTGAAGCTGCCAGCTCTGGCTCTCGTCCGGCTCGTCATTGCCGAAGTAGGTATTGACCGAGCCGGGCATGACGTAGCTGACGCGGATTCGGTCGTGCCGCACCTCCTGCATCAGCGCCTCGCTGAAGCCGTTGAGGCCGAACTTGGAGGCGTTGTAGGCGGCCATCTGCGGGTGCGCGTTGGTGCCGGCGAGCGAGGAGATGTTGACGATGTAGCCGCCGCCGCGCTCCTTCATCCGCGGGATCACCTCGCGGCAGCAGTAGAAGACGCCGAAGAGGTTGGTCTCGATCACCGCGCGGAAGTCCTCCGGCGACATCTCGTCCACGCGCCCGAACAACCCGACGCCAGCGTTGTTGACCAGCACGTCCACCCCGCCGAACTCCGCGGCCGCGTGCTCGAAGAGCGCCTTGACCTCGTCGTAGTCGCGCACGTCGCACACGGCACCCGCGACACGCCCCTCGCCCGCGTCGGCCATCTCGCTCACGGCGCGCTCGACCTCGTCCTCGTGCCGCGCGCTGATGCAGACGTTCATGCCCTCGCGCACGAGCGCCTCCGCAATCGCGCGCCCGATGCCCTTCGTGCTGCCCGTAACTACCGCCGTCTTGCCGTTCAGAATCATAGCCCCCTCGTCACGAACTGAGTTTTTCTTTCAGCCTCTCGTTAACCACTTTCGGGTTGGCCTTGCCCTTGGAGGCTTTCATCACCTGGCCGACGAAGAAGCCGAAGAGGGTCTCTTTGCCGGCGCGGTACTGTGCCAATTGCTGCGGGCTGGCGGCGATGACGCCTTCGATGATGGCGTCAATCTCGGCCGTGTCGCTTACCTGCACCAGGCCGCGCTCCTCGACGATGGCCGCGGCCGATTTGCCGGAGGCGAACATCTCCACCAGCACGTCCTTGCCCTGCTTGCCGCTGATCTTGCCCTCGTCAATCAGCCGCAGGAGCGCGGCCAACTCCTCGGGCGCGACGGGGCTGCGGTCGGCCGTCAGGCCCGCCGTCTCAAGCTCGCGCACCAGCTCGCTCCTGATCCAGTTGGCGGCCCCGCGCGGGTTGTTCGAAGCCTTCGCCGCCTGCTCGTAATAGTCCGCCAGCGCGCGGTTCGAGACGAGCTGACTCGCGTCGTTGAAGGACAAGTCGTACTCGCGCATGAAGCGATTGCGGCGCGCGTCCGGCAGTTCGGGGAGCGACTCGCGCACGCGCTCTATCAGCTCCGGCGAGACGACGAGCGGCGGCAAGTCCGGCTCGGGAAAGTAGCGGTAGTCGTGCGCCTCCTCCTTCGAGCGCATGACGCGCGTCTGGCCCGCGCGCTCGTCCCAGAGACGCGTCTCCTGCGCGACGCGCCCGCCCGATTCGAGCAGATTGATTTGCCGCTCGATTTCGTACTCGATGGCGCGCTGCATGAAGCGGACGGAGTTGAGGTTCTTCAGCTCGACTTTTGTGCCAAACTTTTCGTCGCCGATGCGCCGCACGGAGACGTTAGCCTCGCAGCGCAGGTTCCCCTTCTCCATGTCCGCGTCCGACGCCCCGACCCACTGCAACGCCTGGCGCACGTGGTTGACGTAGTCGTAAGCCTCCCAGGACGAGCGGAAGTCCGGCTCCGTGACGATCTCGGCCAGCGGCGTGCCGGCGCGGTTGAGGTCTATGTAAGAATAGCGGTCAACGTCGGGCAGCCCCTCGTGCACGTTCTTGCCCGCGTCCTCCTCAAGATGCAGCCGCGTGATGCGGACCTTCATCGGCCGCCACTCGCGCGCGTGCCCGCCCTCGTCGCGCTCCGCAGTCATAATCTCAAGCTCGCCCCGCTCGGAGAACGGCTGGTCGTACTGCGAGATTTGATAGCCCTTGGGCAGGTCCGGGTAAAAGTAATTCTTGCGCGCGAAGATGGAGCGCTCGTTGACGTGCAGGGAGAGCGCCAGCGCGGCGCGCGCGCCCAGCTCGACAGCGCGGCGGTTCAGCACGGGCAAGGCCCCCGGCAGCCCCAGGCAGACCGGGCACGTATTCGCGTTCGGCTCGTCCCCGAACCGCGTCGAGCAGCCGCAAAAGATTTTCGACTCCGTGCTCAGTTGAGCGTGAATCTCAAGGCCGATGACTGTTTCCCAACCGTTTTTCATAATGTTCAGTAAGGCCGCAACCATCCCGGCGGCGCACCAGCGCGGCGTGCGTCCTCTTCGAGCAAGCGCCAGCGCGCCTGGAGTGCGGCGCGCGCGGCTTCGAATTCGTGCAGGCGCGAGATCAGGTTGGCGCGGTCGCCGTAGTAATCGTCAGCGTAAGGCACGCCGAAGAAGGGCGCGGCGGGCACGCCGATTCCGTGACGCGGGAAGCCGCGCCGCCCGAAGCCTCTATGCGGCAGGCCGGGTCTTATTGGTCTGTGCAGCAAGCCAGGGTTTATTGGAACGTGACCCTGTGCAGCGATGCCACCGAAGGCCAGAAAGCCCGTCTGCGGCACACCAGGATTGCCCCCGCGCATGAAGCCTGGGTTTCCAGTAACGACGGGGAACCTTGTCGTCGGGAAACCAGAGTGTGGGAACGACCCGACGCTCGTGATGAAGGCATAAGAGCCGATTTCGGGCGTCTCCGCCAACCGCGCGCGGACGTAATTAATCTGCGCGTCGAGCGCGGCCATCTCAGCCCTTAAATCGCTCGACCGCGCGCGCCAGTAGCTTTCCGCCTGCGCCTCCTCAGCCGTGGCTTGGCGCGACATCTCGCCGAGACGCTTCGTCTCCTCCTCCGTGCGTCGGCGCGTCTCTTCCAGCGAAGGCAGGCCCAGTTCCACACGGCGGCGCTCGTAATCCTGCTCGCTTCTGGCGCGGGCCGCGCGTGCGTTTGCGATATCCTGGCTCGTCAACTCGCGCCGTTGAGTTTTTGAGCGTGACGGCGACGCCTGGCCGGTCGTCGTCGTCGCGGGTCTGTCCGCGCGCCTGAGCAGCGCGCCCGGCGATTCGTTGTTGGCACGCTCGGTGGCCGCGATGTCAATCGTCGCCATCTGAAGCGTGACGTTGATGCCGGGCGCGGCCTCGTAGGTCAACGTCCATTTCGTGACCGTGAAGGTCTCTGGAATCTCTACGCGCCGTCCGCCGCGCAGGACGACCGTATAGGCCGCGGCCATGACGGGCAGCAGCAGGGCCAGCGCGGCCGCCACGAGCGCGCGCGTAAATCCATTCCGGCCGGAGACCCGTACATATCTTCTGAATGAAAGGTACTTCATCTTTCAAGCTCCCGGTGAATCGTGGGGATTCTGGTCGGAGTATATCACCCGCCGAAATTGGCGCTCAAACAGGGGCGGGCGGCGGGTCGCGCGGGCCGGCGAAATTCTTACTGACAAACGGCGCGTTTAGTGTACAATCCGCACATCCCAGCCTTCTCTCGCACTTTGAAAACACGCGGCAGCGTCCTTTGAGAAAAAAGACGAAGCGACCGCTCCCGGTTGTAACAACCTTTTCTTCAAGAAGGAGAGACAAGAGAAAATCATGGCTAAAACTATCTGCAAACTTCTCGGGGTGGTGTTCATCCTGGTCGGCCTGATCGGCTTCGCCAAGAGTGACCTCCTCGGCGCGCACCTGACGACGGGGCACAATCTGGTGCACCTCATCTCGGGCGCTATCGCGCTTTACTTCGGCTTCGCGGCCTCCCTCAGCGCGGCGCGCGCCTTCTGCCTGGCTTTCGGGGCCGTCTACCTGCTGCTCGGGATAGTCGGGTTCATCATGGGCACCGGCGACGACCGCATGCTGAGCCTCATCCCGAACCAACTCATGTTCGGCACGGCCGATCACGCCATCCACATTCTGCTCGGCGTAATCTTCCTCGCGGGAGCGCTGCTAACGAAAGCAGATGTCGCTCGCAGGGACTAAAGCAACTGCGGATTAACGGCTCAACCCTTTGCGCCTTAAGTTTTAACTTTGCGCCTTTGCGAGAAACAGCCGTTCTCGCAAAGGCGCAACAAAAGAAAGACTAAAGGCGCAAAGGGTTGAGTTTGTTTTTCACCCTCTATCTAAAATCGTAAACTCGCGCCGCCCCTACCAACCACGCCGGGCGCGCGGAAGCCGTTCTCGAAATACTCCACGTCGAAAATATTGTCCGCGCCGCCGAAGAGCATCAGCCGGACGCCTTCGGAGAGCGCGCGCTCGTAACTGAGGTGCGCGTCGGCCTTCGTGTAGCCGCCGAATGTGAGGACCGCCTGCCGGAACGAGGGGTCAAACACGGGGGCGATGTACGAGCCCGTGTGGTTGAGGTCGAAGCTGACGAGGAAGGCCCTGTAACGCTGGTTGAGCGTCAGGCCGAAGAGGTGGCGCGGGATGACGTACTCGCGCAGCAGCCCCGCGCCCGGCACGAAGCGGTCGCTGTTCGTGAAAGTGTAGGACGCGCGCAGGTCCGTGCCCCTGAACGGCGCGGCCTCCACGTAGCTTTCGACGCCGCGCGCGAGCCCGCCGGGCCGGTTGGCGTAGCCGAAGAAGCGGCCCAAACCGAGCGGGTCTGTCGCGAACGAGGTCGAGGCGATGACCCGCTGAAGCCGCGTGTAGAAGTAGGTCGCGCCGAAGCGCAGCCGGTCCCCGAAGAGCATCTGGTCGAAGCCGCCGTCAACGCCCACGGACTGCTCCGCGCGCAGCGTGGGGTCGCCGACGCGCTGCGGCACGCCGACGACGACGGCCTCGCCAAAACGCTCGTAGAGCGCCGGCGCGCGGGTAAAGCTCCGTGGGCGAGAAGGCGGGCGCGAGGGCGACGGGGTCGCTGTTGGTGCGCGCGTTTGAGATTGTGCCAAAAAAATTGGCGCTCAACTGGACGGAAGGCGTCGCGTCGAACTGGAAACGCGCGCCGCCGGCCGTGTTGCCGACTCGTCGTCGCCGTCCACGCCGCGCCGCACGTCCAGCCGCGTCAGCCCGAAGCTGTAGCCCGCGCGCCTTCCGATGCCGCCAGAGCCCTGCACGCGCTCCCGCGCGAGTCCGAGGCCGCCGCCCTCCGCGCTCACCTGAAAGCGCGCGTCGCCCGCGCCGGTCTTCGGCACGAGGTTGATGACGCCGCCGATGGCGTTCGTGCCGTAGATGGACGAGCCGGAACCGCGCAGGATTTCGACGCGGTCCAGGTCCGCCGGCAGGATGTCCGTGATGAAAGGCAGCGCAGAGCCGTTGAGGTCGGCCGCGTCGCGCACCCGCAGGCCGTCGAGTAGGATGGCCGTGTCGAAATTCCGCTGCCCGCGCAAGCGTAAGCTTGTGAGCGCGCCGTAGGAGCCCTGCTGCTGCACGCGTAGGCCCGGCGTGCCGCGCAAGGCTTCCGGGAGAGTCAACTCGCGTTTGGTCTCGATCTGCTCTTCCCCGACGAGCGTGACGGCCTTGGAGACTTCGTCTGCGCGCTGCGGCGTGCCCGCGGCGACGACGACCACGCTCTCGCTGACGGCCGCGACCGGCAGCGCGAAATTTTGTTCCACCTTCTGCCCCGCGCGGACGCGCACCTCGTCCGAGGTCGCCGCGGCGAACCCTCCAGCCGCGACTTCCAGAATGTAATCGCCGGCCGCCATGCGCTCGAAACTGTAAGCGCCCTCGTCGTCACTCTGCGCGGCGAGCCGCAGGCCCTCGCGCGAGCGCAAAGTCACCTGCGCGCCCGGCAGACCCGCGCCGCGCTCGTCCGTCACGCGCCCCGCGACGGTCGCGCCGCCGCCCTGTGCGAATCCGATTGTGAAAGATAAGAAGAGAATGAGCAGGGCGAATGCGCCCGTCACTGTGGTTCTTGAGAGAGACCTGATGGTCGTGTCGTGTGTCATGTTTAGCTTCTCCTGCCCGTCGCAGTACGAGCCTGAAAGTGAGCGCCGGACAGGTCTCCTGACTCGCGGCTCTGGCCTTCAAGAAAGGCCGCCGAGCTTCCGCGCCTTCCCACCCCCCGTCGGGGGCAGTGGCTTAAAGCCTGCGGAGCTTCGTCACCGCTTACAGTTGCGCGGGCAGTGGCGGCTTTGCACCGCCTTCCCTTATCCGGCCGCCCGTCTGGTTTAAGACTGCCGGCGCGCTTCGTGCACCGGCGTGACGCGTGGCGCGCCCGTCAGAGGGTGCGCGTCCACCAAAACTCGGATCCCGAAAACCTGGCCCAAAAGTCCGGGCGTCAAGACCTCTCGCGGGGCTCCCGCCGCCACGACCCTACCGCCGTCGAGCAGCACGACGCGGTCAGCGAACTCGGCCGCCAGATTGATGTCGTGCGTGACGACGACGGCCGCCGTGCCCTTCTGGTCGCACCGCGCGCGGACGAGTTGCAGCAAGGTCGCCTGGTGTGCCAAATCCAGATTCGCCGTCGGCTCGTCCAGAAGCAGGATGCCAGCCTCGGTCGCCAGCGCGCGCGCCAGCACGGCGCGCTGCCGCTCACCGCCCGAAAGCTCGCTCATCAGCCGCGAGCCGAACTCTTCCAGCTCAGTCTCGCGCAGGACTTCGCGCGCCACCGCCACGTCGCGCTCCGTCTCCCACCCCCACGCGCTCACGCTCGCCCAAGCGTAACGCCCGCCGAGCACGAACTCCGTCACCGTCACGGGAAAGCGCAACTCAGCCTCCTGCGCCACGACAGCGATGCGCCGGCCCACCACGCGCCGCGCGAAACTGCGGAGCGGCTTCCCGTCCAGCAGAATCTCACCACCCGCTACTGCTCTCGCGCCGTTGAGCGCCTTCATCAAAGTAGACTTCCCCGCCCCGTTCGGCCCTATGACGGCCGTCAACTCGCCCGGCGCGGCGCGCAAACTGACGCCCGCGACCGCCACGCGCTCGTCATACTTCACGCTGATATCCAGAGCTTCGAGCATCCTCAACCACGCCTCAGCAGAAAGACGAAAAGCGGCGCGCCTATCAGCGCCGTGATCGCGCCGACGGGCAGCTCGCGTGGGGCGATGACCGTGCGCGCCAGCGTGTCGGCCGCGACGACGAAAAGCGCGCCCGCGAGCGCCGCCGCCGGGACGGCCGTGCGGTTGTCGCCGCCGAGCGAGAGCCGCACGAGATGCGGGACGACCAAACCGACGTAACCGACGGAACCCGCCGCCGCGACCGACGAGCCGACCAGCAGGCTCGCCGCCAGAAAGACTGTCAGCCGCACGCGCTCGACCTCGACGCCGAGGTCGAAGGCGTCGCGCTCGCCGAGCATCAGCAGGTTCAGGGAGCGCGCGTTGAGCGCCAGCACGATTGTGCCAATTACGGCGGCGACGATTGCCACCAGGAGCAGCTTTGAGCTTGCGCCCGAGAGGTCGCCGAGTAGCCAGAAGGTGAAGGCGCGTATGCGCGTCGCGTCCATCAGCGTCGTGATGAAGACGATGGCCGACGACAGGAACGTCGTCACGATGACGCCCGCGAGAATCAGCTTTTCGGGCGACGAGCCCGTGCGCCCTCGGGCCAGCCTGTAGACCAGGAAAGTCGAGCCCAGCGCGCCCGCGAAAGCCATCAGCGGCCGCACCCACTCGCTCCCTTCTTCCCCCGCGCCGAAGAAGACCAGCGCGATCATCGTGCCGACCGCAGCGCCGTTCGAGATGCCCAGCAGATAAGGCTCCGCGAGCGGGTTTCTCAACAACGCCTGATAGCCCGCGCCCGCGCCCGCCAGGGACGCGCCCACGCTCGCCGCGAGCAGGATGCGGGGCAAGCGTATGTCTAAGAGGATGGCGTTCTGCTCGGGCGTCAGGCCGCACGACGCGCCCCCGCCCGTGAAGAGCGCGCAGAGCGACGAAGCGATTGGCAGGCGCTCCGCCCCGACGGCCGACGCGGCGACGATGACGAGCAGAAGCGCCGCCGCCAGCGTCAGGCACACGAGCACCGTGCGCCGCAGCGTCGAGCGCGCGCCGAGCACGAGAGCCGCCTTGTCATCAACCGCCATCGTCTTCACGTCTGGAATCACTCTTCAGAAAACTTCAGGGTGCAGCGCGCGCGCCATCTGTTCCAGGCCGTCCACGAGCCGCGGGCCGGGCCTCGAAAGGAAGTCGCCGTTGATGCCGTAGACGCGCCCGGCCTTAACCGCGGGCGACTTCTGCAAGGCCGGCGCGACCTCCATCTTCTCGCCGCCCGTCGCCATGACGATCGCCTCGGGTTGCGAGGCGAGCGCCGCCTCGTCGCTGTAGCGTATCCACTCGCCCTCGATCTCCGCCGTCACCGACTTCCCGCCCGCGCGCCGAATCAAATCCGTAATCCAAGACTTCCGCCCGGCAGTCCACAAGGGCTGCGGCGAGACCTGGTAAAAGACTTTGACGGTCGGGCGCATGAGGACGCGCTCCGTCATGTCCGCGGCGCGCGCGCGCAGCCTGTTAACGAGCGCGGCGGCCTCGTCCTCGTGGCCCAAAATTCCGCCGAGCGTCCTGATTGACTGAAAGACACCTTCGAGGTCGTGCGGGTCCGTGACGAAGACGCTGATGCCGCGCTCGTCCAGTTGTTTAGTAAAGGTCTCTAGCTGCGAGGCCGTGGAGACGAAGATGACTTCGGGCCGGAGCGCGATGATGCGCTCGATGTTGGGCTGAAGCGTGTCGCCGACCTTGGCGACCTGTTTAGCTTCCGCGGGGTAGTCGCAGAAGGTCGTGTTGCCGACGAGGAGGTCGCCCGCGCCGACGGCGTAAACGATCTCCGTCAGGTTCGGCGCGAGCGTCACGACGCGCCGCGGCCGAATTGGCACACGCACGCGCCGCCCCGCCTCGTCCGTCACCTCGCGCGTCTCGGCCGCGGCGGTCGTCGTTGGCACATTTTCACGGCGCGGCGAGCAGGAAGGGAGCAGCGCGAAGGCGATTAACGCGAGCGCGAAGATTATTTGTTTTCGATTCTGTTTAGACAAAAAAGTCCCGCCGCTTTCCTGCGCCTTTGGCGAAAGGCTGGCAGGCTGGCGACGGGGCTTTCACTTGACAGGAGAAAGATGGAGACCCGGCGTGCGGCCTGAACACCTTGACGCGAGGCGCTCAAAAGGCTGCAAAAGCAACGTCAACGGGCAGGTCTCCTGACTTAGAAAGGAAAAAGGGAAAAGTTAAGAATACGATCTCTTTACTTTTACCTTTTGCCTTCCTTCACAGTGGCGCGACCGCGCGGGATTCACACCCGCTTCCCTATTCTCCCCGCTCTGTTGCACGGGGCACCCGGACGTTTCTTTCTGAAAAGAACGAAATTTCGCAATCCCTCTTTCGATTGCGGCGCGGACGTTATCATGCCCGCGTGGGAAAAGTCAAAACGGCGCTCGGCCCCTCGGGGCTACTGCTTGCGCCCGGGGGCGCTCAGGTGTTTCGTCGTCCCCTCTGTGACGCTGAAGCCCGGCGTGATGAATTCGTTCGTGTCGGCAGAGCGCAGCGAGCGCGGCTCCGGCCCGGCGTCCAGGGCGTCCGCCTTCGCCGGCAGCTCTTTCACACTCCGCGTGCCGAGCTTCTTGCTGACGACTAGGCCGTTAATCAGCAGGCCGATGCCCACGAAGAAAGGGATGAGGCCGGCCAGCCAGACGCGGCTGAGAATTTCCACGGCCTCCGGGGGAACGCGGCCGCCTTTGATGACGCCCTGCATGAAGAAGAAGAGGAAAATCATCAAAGCCACGCCGACGCAACTCGTGATGACGCCGCCCTTGACTTCGTTGGCGCGCCGCACCTCCGGGTCCATGCTCCGCTGAATCTCGTACTTGCGTCTTTTACGCTCGTCCTCGGAGATGAACATCTCCGCGACCCAGGTCTTGCCCCAGTCGAACTTCTCGTCGGTCTCGCGCGTGGCGACCACCTTGCGCACGGCGTACAGATTGGCCCCGCACAGGTTGCAGAACTTCATCTCGTCGCTCTGATTCGCGCCGCATTGCGGACAGTACATAATCGGCTCTCCGTCAGAAATCTTCTGAATTAATACGAGGACAAGCGGCCCGGGGTTCGTGGATAACGGCGGCACGGATTATGAAACTTATGGGAACTGCGCGCAAGCGCTTTTGCCATCCGCTCGGCGCGTCGGGTAAGATGCCCGTTCTAAATCACCAGGCCCGAGGAGCAACCCCGTAGATGATTAAGACCGTGGAGTGGACTGACGAGGGCGTGCGCATGCTGGATCAGCGCATCCTGCCGACGGAAGAAAAGTACCTGATGCTGCGCTCCTACGAGGAGGTCGCGGAGTCCATCAAGCAGATGGTCGTGCGCGGCGCGCCCGCCATCGGCGTGTCGGCCGCCTTCGGCCTCGCGCTCGGGGCGAAGCAGTCTGTCGGGACTTCCGTCGCCGACCTCGAATTCGACTTCGACTACATGTGCGAGGTGATGGGGGCGACGCGCCCGACGGCCGTCAACCTTTTTTGGGCCATAGAGCGGATGCGCGACCGCTTCCGGCGCGCGAAGGCCGAGACCCAGGATGTCGAAGAGATTAAGCGGCAACTTGTCGTCGAGGCGCAAACGATTTTCGACGACGACGTGGCGGCCAACCGACGCTTAGGCCGCTTCGGCGGCGAGCTGATCCCGGACGGCGCGACCGTGCTGACGCACTGCAACGCGGGCGCGCTCGCCACGGCCGGCGACTACGGCACGGCGCTCGGCGTGGTGCGCGGCGCGCGCGACGCGGGCAAGCGGGTCGCCGTCATCGCGGACGAGACGCGCCCCTTTTTGCAGGGCTCTCGCCTGACGGCCTGGGAGCTGGCGAAGGACGACATTCCGGTCACGCTGATTACGGACAACATGGCCGGGCACGTGATGAAGCAGGGCAAGGTGGATGCCGTCGTCGTCGGCGCAGACCGCGTCGCCGCCAACGGCGACACCGCCAACAAAATTGGCACATACATGGTCGCCGTGCTGGCGCACCAGCACGACATCCCCTTCTACGTCGCCGCGCCCGTCTCCACGCTCGACCTGACGCTCGCCACCGGCGAGGAGATTCCGATTGAGGAGCGCGACCCGCGCGAAGTCACACACATCCGCGACCAGCGCCTAGCCCCCGAGGGCATCCAAGTCCACAACCCCGCCTTCGACGTGACGCCGCACGAGCTGATTGCTGCTATAATCACGGACAAAGGTGTCGCGCGGCCGCCGTATGACGTGAGCCTGCGTGCGCTTGTCCGAGACTGAGCATCCTCAGAAAGAGGCCCCTATGAGAAGAACAGGCGTCCTCACATTCCTCATCACTTTGATTCTGGCCCCCACAGGGACCGCATCCGGCCAAGAAAAGAATCGCGACGCCGGCGCAGCGACAACGCTCTTCCCCTTCATCAGCCGCCTCAACGGGAAGGTCGGTTTCATTGACGGGACGGGAAGAATAGTGATCGAGGCGCGGTTCGATCACTACCCAAATGGCAGGGACCCCTCCAAGTCCATCGAGTCAACCCTCCTGAATTACCGTTTCTCTGAACACTACGCGAAAGTGCTCGTCGGCGACCTGATCGGTTACGTGGACACAGCCGGCGCGGTGAAGATCAAGCCGCAGTTTACGGAAGCCGGGGACTTCTCCGAGGGCCTGGCCTGGGTTTTGAAGGACGGCAAGTACGGCTTCATTGACAAGGCGGGGGAGTTCCGAATCAAGCCCACATACGACGGGGCGGGAAATTTTTCCGGCGGCCTGGCGTGGGTCAGGGTGCAAGACAAGTACGGCTTCATCAACAGGGAAAACAAGATGGTGATCGAGCCGCAGTTCGAGGCGGCGGGAGATTTCTCCCAGAAGTTGGCGCGCGTCAAGATTGGCGCGAAGTATGGCTTTATCAACGAGCAGAACGAGCGCGTCATCGCGCCCCAGTTTGAGGACGCGGGAGATTTCTCCGAGGACTTGGCGTGGGTCAGTGTCAACTGGAAGTACGGCTACATCAACCGGAAGGGAGAGCGTGTCATCGCGCCCCAATTCACTGACACCGGAGATTTCTCCGAAGGCTTGGCCCCCGTCCACCGCCGTTACAGGGATTCCTTATACATTAACAAGCAAGGCAAGCCCATGATTGACCTGGCGACGGGCCTCGACGATGCCCTTGAATTCTCTCACGGCCTGGCCGCCGTCATATTATCTTATTCTTATTCCGAAGAGACGGAGACGAAGCCGGCACGTACCGTAGGCAAGCTCGAATACGAATACGGCTACATCAACAAGAAGGGGGAGATAATCTTCCAGGGGTCCATGATTTTCGTCACGCCGGTTTCTACCGGCCCGCGCCACGGCGCACCTGGCCCGCCAATTTACTTGGAGGCCGAGAGAGTTCCGATCAACGTCAAGACCAACCCGAAGGTCGTCAAACTCTACATCATCCCCCGCTTTAAATGGCTGCGTGACCCCAACCTCGTCAACGACGAGCAGAAACTATTGCGCTGCTCGGAGTGCCTGAGCACGAACACCCCTTACGCCGGGGAAATCTACTCCGACAATTACATGATCGTCTTCGAGCTGAACGGGAAGAAGTCTTCCCCGATAGGGAGGAAAATCAATCGAGTTGAAATTCAGCAGCGGTCAGTCTGTGTTGACCTGGCGGCGCAGCCGATCCGTGAGCTGTTAAATTGCGCCGAGTTGGACGCGCCACGCTAAATGTATGAAGAAGGGTTTTCTCGGGCTGGCCGGTTTTATTTTGATAATCCCGGCCGTCATCTCCGCCTGGAAAGTGCGGGCGGAGGGCCTCAACCCGCCAAATTATTGTTCGTTATTCGACGGCCTGGCCCCTCCCCCCGGCTACAGGTTTCTCTTCAGCGTCGTGATCGCGGCGGCGGGCGTGCTGATCCTTATCCTCCTCAAGATAAACAAAGGCCGGCTCGAAAATCTTAACCGCTCCCGAATAACGACCCGAACCATCATCCTCGGCGTGGTAGCTTTCGCCTCCCTGATCGCCTACGCCGCTCTTTCCAATCATTGCGTCATCTGCCACGAGACGAACGGGACCGCTTTTTACCCGCTGTGGCTCTCGGGTGAGATTTCGGAGGTGGTCAAGGAGGCGGGGGGGAGGTATCAGACGCTTCACGAGTTCGGCCAGCATACGACCCTCACCTTGATACGCGAGATGCCTGGCTCTTCGCTCGCCGCCAGCGTGACGATGGCTCTTTTTTTGCTCGCCTACGCAGGAATCTTTCTGCCCCTGGTCTATCCACTCGGCCTTCTCGCCTTTTACCGAGAGGCCCCAGCGGAGACGGAAGAAGAGGCGGGCGAGAAAATGGTTATGATTCTGTTTCTCGCAGCAAACCCCGGCGACACGGACGAGTTGAGTATCGGTGAAGAGGTTCGGATGATTGATGAAAAAATTCGCCTGGCTCCGTTCCGTGACCGATTCGACTTGAGGCAGCAGTGGGCGGTCCGCGCCAGCGAGTTACAAGGCCACTTTCTTCGTTACCAGCCTGACATCGTGCATTTCAGCGGCCACGGGAGCGAAACGAGTGAAATCATTCTGGAAGACGACGGCGGGAACAGTCACCCGGTCTCGGCCAGAGCTTTGAGCGGGCTGTTCTTGATACTCAAAGGCAACACACGGTGCGTCGTGCTCAACGCCTGCTATTCCGAGCCGCAGGCCCAGGCAATCGGACAGCACGTTGACTGCGTCATCGGGATGTCAACGGCGATTACGGACGTGGCCGCGGCCAGTTTCGCCGCGGCGTTCTACCAAGCCCTGGCATACGGGAGGGACGTGAAGGCCGCGTATGACCTGGCCTGCTTGCAGCTTGACATCGAAAATCTGGAGGAGCAATACATCCCCAAGCTGATCACCAAAACGAGCAAGCCGGAAGAGATTAAATTCGTCAGATGAATTTAATCAGCGAATCTTTATCTCACGCCCGTAATCACTGCCCCGAAAACCGGCTCTGCTTCCACCATTCGATCGTGTGGCGCAGGCCCTCTTCGAGGCTGACCTGCGGCGTGTAGCCCAAGAGCTCGCGGGCGCGCGTGATGTCCGCGAGGCTGTGGCGCACGTCGCCCTTGCGCGGCTCCCTGTACTCGGCCTCGACCTCCGTGCGGCCCGTGATTTTCTTGACGGCCTCAAGGAGCTGGTTGAGCGTGGTGCGCTCGCCGCGGGCGAAGTTGATGACGCGGCCGACGCCCGCCGTGGTCTCCGCGGCGCGCGCGTTGGCTTCGACCACGTCGCCTATGTAGGTGAAGTCGCGCGACTGCTCGCCGTCGCCGTAGATGACGGGGCGCTCGTCGCTCAGGAGCGCGCTGATGAAGCGCGAGACGACGCCGGAGTATTCGGAGCTGGGGTCCTGGCGCGGCCCGAAGACGTTGAAGTAGCGCAGGCAGACGGTCTCAAGATTGTAGACGCGCGTGAAGACCTGGCAGTAATACTCGCCGACGAGCTTGGCCGCGGCGTAAGGGCTGAGCGGCTCGGGGCGCATGTCCTCGACTTTCGGCAAGGTCGGCTGGTCGCCGTAGGCGGAGCTGGAGGCGGCGTAGACGACGCGGCGCACGCCCGAGGAGCGCGCGGCGTTCAGCAGCGCGAACGTGGCGTCCACGCACGCGACGTGCGTCTCCACGGGGTTCTGCACGGAGCGCGGGACCGAAGGGATGGCCGCCTCGTGGTAGACCAGCTCGACGCCTTCGAGCGCGCTCAGAAGCGCCTTCTCGTCCGCCAGATTCGCCTCGCGGAAATCAACGCTGCCGCCGATCTCTTCCAGATTCTCCCTGTGGCCCGTCGAGAGGTCGTCAATCACGCGGACGCGCGCCCCGCGCTCCACCATCCCCTGCGCTATGTGCGACCCGATGAAGCCCGCGCCGCCCGTGACCAGTACGATTCCTGAGAGAGACATAAGCAGTGGTCAGTGGTCAGTAGTCAGTGGTCAGTTGGAAATCAGTTTTTTAACTGACCACCGGCCACTGACCACTGACCACTGTTTTACCTTCCTACTCCGATGTAGTCGAAGCCGAGCTCGCGCATGGCTTCGGGTTCGTAGATGTTGCGCAGGTCGGCGACCCTGGGCGCGCGGAGCTGCGTGCGGATGCGTTCGAGGTCGAGCGCGCGGAACTGGTTCCACTCGGTCATCAGGACGAGCACGTCCGCGCCTTCGACGGCGTCGTACTCGTCCTCGGCGTAAGCGATTTCGGACAAGACCTTGCGCGCCTCCTCCATCGCCGCCGGGTCGTAAGCCTTGACCTTTGCGCCGCGCTCCACGAGGGCGCGGATGATGTCCACGGACGGTGCCTCGCGCATGTCATCCGTCTCCGGCTTAAACGAGAGGCCGAGCACGGCGACCGTCTTGCCCTCAAGGCCGCCGGCCAGTTTCTCTATCTTCGGGACCATCGCGGCGCGCTGGCGGCGGTTGACCTCTATGACGGCGTCAACGATCAGCGTCTCGCCGCCGTACTTCTGCGCGACAGACGAGAGCGCGCGCGTGTCTTTCGGGAAACAAGAGCCGCCGAAGCCGGGGCCGGGGTGCAGGAACTTGCGGCCGATGCGGCCGTCCATCCCCATCGCCCGCGCCACGTCGTGCACGTCGCAGCCGATGAGGTCGCACAGGTTGGCGATCTCGTTGATGAAAGAAATTTTGGTGGCGAGGAAGGCGTTCGAGGCGTACTTGGTCAGCTCGGCGGCCTCGACCGTCGTGATGACGAAAGGCGTCTCGATCAGGTAGAGCGGGCGGTAGAGGTCTTTCAGGATGGCGATGGCCTCCTCATCCGAGCTGCCGATGACGACGCGGTCGGGCCGCATGAAGTCGTCTATGGCCGCGCCCTCGCGCAGGAATTCCGGGTTGGAGACGATGGCGAAATTGGTCCGCTCGCGCTGGTGTTCGCGGATCAGGTTCCTGAGGTGCGCGCCCGTGCCGACGGGGACCGTGGACTTGGTGACGATCACCTTGTAGCCGTTCATGCACTCGGCGATGGAGCGCGCGGCCGCTTCGACGTAAGAGAGGTCTGCCGAGCCGTCCTCGCGGGGCGGCGTGCCGACGGCGAGAAAGATGACGAGCGTCTGCTCGACGGCCGTCTTCAGGTCGGTCGTGAACTTCAAGCGGCCTGCCTGCGCATTCTTGATGACGAGTTGTTCGAGGCCGGGCTCGTAGATGGGGATGACGCCCTCGGAGAGGCGCGCAATCTTCTCCCGGTCAATGTCAACGCAGGTCACGTCAACGCCGAATTCCGCGAAGCACGCGCCGGTCACCAGACCGACGTACCCCGAGCCTATAACTGCGATGTGCATTCTGTCTCGTAAATCGCAAATCGTGAATCGTCAATCGTAAAAAGCGGCGCTCGTCTATTTACGATTCACGGTTCACGATTTACGGCTAAGCAAAACTTGCGGGTCACGCGCCGCTTTGGTTGTCGCGTGACCCGCAAGGTTGACTTCATTCTGGCCGCACGTGGCGCGAACGCCGCGCGCGGGTTTGGCTGATGATTCGACTACTTGGTCGGGCTGATCACGGTGACGTCGCCGCCGAAGTTGAGGTCGTTGTTCTCGCTCTTGCCAGCGATGATGGCCGCCGCGATGGCGCCGCCGGCCGCGAGCAGCAGGGCCGCCAAAGCGCCGCCGCCGATGCCCTTCATGCCCTCGGTACGCAGGCGCGTGCAGCGCGTGCCCGGGGCGGCCTGGCCGGCCGTGTCCTGAGAGCCCGCGGCAACCTGGGAGACCTTGCTGCCGGCGCGGAGTTCGACATTACCGACCTGGGTGGCGACAATCGTATTGCCGCACTCGATGTCAACCGTGAAGGCGTCGGCCTGGGTGGTGTCGGCGATGACGGAGCCGTCTTTGGTGTTGACGACCGCCGAGATGCCGGCAGGGACCGAAACGCGCGTGCGCCCGCTTTCGAGCATGGCGGTGATGCCAGACTCGTTGAAGCTGAGCTTCATGGTCGTGCCGGGCAGGAGCTGGACGTTTCCGAGCTTGCCGAGGCTGATGGTGGCAACACTGTTCTGTGCCGTCTGGATAGTGCTGTCCGTGAATACGGTCGCACCGGAAATCGCGCTCTGGCCGTTGACTGTGACCTGTCCGGAGACCGACAACTCGCCTGACGCTCCCGTTTGGCCCAACTGTCCCGGCGTCGCTAGCACAACCATCGAGTACACGCTCAAGACGGCTACTGCCAGGCAGAACGCGATGGACTTGCGGCTCCAAGTTCTGCTGATCATTAATTCTCCTCCCGTAAGTGAAAAAAGTTTTGAGAGCGCGCCGCGTACCCCTTGAGATTCGCGGGAGATGGTATTTTTTGCGGCCCTTCTCGCTGGACCCCATCTCGACATTTCAAAGCCGACCGCGCGAACGTTCCTAAAAAAGCAGGCATGAGAGCCACTGAGGGCTTCAATATCTCCGCCTTTTTACACTACTCCAGACCCTCTGTCAACACTCATTTGAGTAATGGGAGCAGAAACTTAACACACTTTAGAGGCTTTTGCCAGAGAATTTTACGGGGACGGCGTGGTCCCGGCGCGCGGCCCCTTCTGGCCCTGTGTCAATCCTTGTAAATCTCGACGACCGGCTGGCCGTCAGACCCCATGCGCCCGCGGTACATCCCGGCCGTGTTGAAAGCCCAGGCGATTTGGCCGTCCCTGCCGAGGGCTATGAGGCCGCCTCCGCCGCCCAATTTGCCCACCTTTTCGATGACCGCGGCGGCCGCCTCCTGCAACGATAAACCCTTGTATTCCATCAGCGCGGAGAGGTCGCGGGCCACGCCGAGCCGTATAAAATACTCGCCGTCGCCCGTGGCGGAGACCCCGCAAGTGGCGTTATTGGCGTAAGTTCCAGCCCCTATGATGGGCGAATCGCCGACCCGGCCCCACTTCTTGTTGGTCATCCCGCCCGTGGAAGTCCCCGCGGCCAGGTTCCCGCCCGAATCGAGCGCGACGGCCCCGACCGTGCCGTAGGCGTGCTCGGGCGCGGGGGCGTGCTGCCGCTCCTGTTTTTTGGGAGCCTTGTCCTTCTCTGCCTCCTTGGCCTTATCGCGCTGCAAATCCTTCCAGCGCGACTCCGTGTAAAAGTAGCTCTGCGGGACCATCTCGATGCTCTGCTCTTTGGCGAACGCCTCCGCGCCCTCGCCGACCATCATGACGTGCTTGGATTTTTCCATCACGAGCCGCGCCAGGCTGATGGGGTTCTTGATGTGCTTGAGCGAGGCGACCGCGCCCGCCTTGAGCGTCCGGCCGTCCATGATGGAGGCGTCCAGCTCGTTTGTGCCGGCGCTCGTGAAGACCGCGCCCTTGCCCGCGTTGAAGAGCGGCGAGTCTTCCATGAACCTGATGGCGGCCTCGACCGCGTCCAGGCTCGGCCCGCCCTTCTTCAGGATGTCGTAGCCGATAGTCAGGGCCTCAGTCAGCTTCGCGCGGTACTCCCGCTCACGCTCGGCGCTCATCTCGCTCTTCAGAATTGTGCCAGCGCCGCCGTGTATCACGAACCTGAGTTTCGACTGTGGCGTCCACCCGCCCGCCCGCGCGAGGGGGCCGAGATGCGTGCTCAGGGCGACAGCGCCCAACCCCTTGGCCGCGTCGAGAATGAACCGGCGGCGACTCTCATCATGTTTCATAGGGATTTCAGACCTGCTTCAAGGAGGCCAGGATTTCTTCATAAGTCCGGCGGGCTCGCTCGGCCAGGTCAGCCGGGACGATGACGCGGAAGGGGTGCTTGGCGACGAAGGGCGGGACCTGTCTGACTTCCGCGCCGAGTGAGCGGAATGCCGCGACCGCCTCCTCGTCGGAAAGCTCCTCGACGCCGTGGGCCTCCGTCGAGCGGCGGAGCGCGCCGCGCAGTCGGTCCAGCGGCAGGTCGCGCCCGGCCAGCACAAGCCCTCGCGCCTGAAAATCCCCGAGCGCGTAGAGCACGACGCGCGTGGCGTCAACTGTTCCTTCCCCGCTCCGCTTCTCGAATAGTGTGGGCTGGCTCATCTATTTCAAAAGTAGTCCGCGCGTGGTCAGGGCGTGCCGACGCGCCGCGGGCGGCTCGTCGCCTGGTCCGGGGCTGCCGGCTCGGGCGCGGGCGCTTCCGTGGCGGGCGCGGCGGGCTTCGCCGGGCTCTCTGTTTTCATCAGCTCCGCCTGCTCGTAAGGGTCCAGGCGCGCGAAGATGTAGTACACGTCGCCGGAGCGCACAGGCCCCAGGAAGCGGAAAGTGTTGTTGTAGACCTGGCCCACGCGCAGCTCCGCGACTCGCGGCGGGTTCTCGAAAAGAGTGCCCAGCTCGTCGCCCGCCGCCGCCTCAAGCTCGGGCAGGTAGTCGTTATCGGTTTCGCGCGCGATCCTCAGGGCCATCTGCCTGAGCGCCCGTATGCGGTTAGAGTTCCTGATGTAGTAGGCCCTGTTAATCTCGTGCCGGCTCGCGCGGTCGTCCACGACCTCCTGCTCGTTCTCCAGGTAGTTCAGGTAGGCGCGCACGATGGGGCCGAACTCCGACGACTCATTCTGCCGCCGCCGCTGCGCCGACGCGTCCACGGCCCCCGCCGCGAAGACGAGCGCCAGGAGCCAGACCAGGCCAAACCTTTTTCTTCTCATCGCCCTGAAAGAGTCCCAGACTTCATGGAATTTCAGACTTGGGGGTTTTTGGTTCTCGCGCCGGAGTTTATCACAAATGGCCCCGCACGTGCGTTGCGCGGGCGCATTGGCAGTGTTACATTTTCACTACGGCGAGGACAGCGAGAGATAAACGAAGATGGCCGGTGATTCTTCAGAGTTAACGGGCAAGCGGGTCGCGCTCGGCGTCTCGGGCGGCATCGCCGCTTACAAGGCCGCCGAAATCCTGCGCGGGCTGCAACGCGCAGGCTGCGCCGTGCGCGTGGCGATGACGCGGCGCGCCTGCGAGTTCGTCACGCCTCTGACCTTCCGCGCGCTCTCCGGCTCGCACGTCGTCGTTGACGACTACGCCCCCGACAACCCGGACCCGATAGCCCACATCACCTTTTCCCAATCGGTTGACCTCCTCGTCGTAGCCCCAGCCACCGCCAACATCATCGCCAAGTTCGCTAACGGCGTGGCCGACGATTTCCTGACCTCGACCTATCTGGCTTCGAGCGCGCCCGTGTTGATTGCACCCGCGATGAACACGAGGATGTGGGAGCACCCCGCGACGCGGCGCAACCTGCGGCAATTGCGCGCGGACGGCGTGCGCGTCGTCGAGCCGGACTCGGGCGAGATGGCCTGCGGCACTTTCGGGCCGGGCCGATTGAGCGAGCCGGAAAAAATCGTCGCCGCCGCGCTCGAAATGCTGCGCGAAGCCGCGGCGCATCAGGCTCAGGATTTGGCCGGCGAGAGGATTTTGATAACCGTGGGGGCGACGCGCGAAGAGTTGGACCCCGTGCGCTTCCTCTCGAACCGCTCGTCGGGCCGGATGGGGTTCGCGTTGGCCGAGGCCGCGCGCGCGCGCGGCGCGGAGGTCACGGTCGTCGCCGGCGCGACCAGCGTAGAGCCGCCCGCGGGCGTCCGGCTGGTGCGCGCGCTCTCGGCCGAAGAGATGCGCGCGGCCGTGATGAAAGAGGTCGCGGGCGCTTCCGTCTTCATCGCGGCGGCGGCGGTCGCGGACTACCGCCCGGCCCTGCGCGCCGCGAGCAAGATTAAGAAGTCCGGCGAGCGCCTGACGTTGGAGCTTGAACGGACGCCGGACATCCTCTCGGAAGTCTCCGCGAACCGCCGCGACGGCCTCGTCGTCGTCGGCTTCGCGGCCGAGACGGACGACGTTTTGGCCCACGCCCGCGCGAAGCTTGAGCGCAAGGGACTGGACGCCATCGTCGCCAACGACGTGACGCGCGACGGCGCGGGCTTCGACGCCGCGACCAACGTCGTCCAGATCATCACGCGCGCGCGCGCGGAGCCCACGGAGCTGCCGCTCATGTCAAAGCTGGAAGCGTCGCACCGCATCCTGGACGAGATCGTGTCTCTTCGCCATTCCAGTCAGCGAAATCCGTAAGCTGTAGTGACCTCAGTCCAACCGCTATTATGGCCGAGGATAAAAGCTCCCTCTTCAGTAAGCCGTTGCCACGGCGCGACCCTTACCGCTTGGCGGGTGAAATTTTTAGCGGGCGCTATCTCCTGGAAGAATTTGCCGGCGCAGGCAGCTTCGGCGCAGTTTACCGGGCCAGACACACTGGAATCGACCGCGCTGTTGCCATCAAAATCCTGAAACCTGATCTCGGGGAACAGGAGGAAATGGCGCGCGAGTTGTTTCAGCGTGAAGCGAGAACCGCGGGGCGACTGCAACACAGGCATATCGTCGCCGTGACAGATGTCGGCGAAGAGAACGGCATCGCTTACCTGGTCATGGAGTGGCTTGAAGGGCGCTCGCTTGACGAGGAGATGAAGGAGCGCGGGCCGTTCTCACCTGAAAAGACCGCGGCACTGCTGGCGCAAATAGCTGAAGGACTTCACTACGCGCATGAAAAGGGTGTGATTCATCGTGACATTAAACCCTCGAACATTCATCTCGGCGAGGCGGATGTCATCAAAGTGCTGGATTTCGGCATCGCTAAAATTCTCGATTCGTCTTCGGCCGCGACGGCCAGCCGTATTGCCGGCACGACGGCCTACATGGCCCCCGAACAAATCCTGGGCGAGCAGATAGACCGCCGCACAGACATTTATGCCCTCGGCGTCATGCTCTTTCAAATGCTCGCGGGCCAACTGCCTTTCGGCGGCACGAAAGAAGCGCTCAGGCAACATCATCTCTCGACGGTCCCCCGTAAGCTCGACGAAGTACGCCCAGATTTGCCGGAGCAGCTTTCCGCAGTCATTCAGAAAGCACTCGCGAAAAAGCCGGAGGAGCGACAGCCCACCGCGCTTGAACTCCACGAACAATTTACAAAGGCTGTGAAGCCGACTCTGGTTACGAACGTCCGCGCTGAGGGCTCAAGCCTGACGGGTGGAGCAGTTGAAAAAGGGGCTTCCGCTTCTCAACGCTCCGGTTGGGAGAAGACTCAGGTTGATGATGAAATCAAAGCTCAAAGTAACGCCTCCGAGAAGCCGCCTGAGACAGAGACTAAGATTCGGAAACCCAGGTCAGGATTCTTGTCGCGGGTCAAACGACCCAAGCCGTCAAAGATCGGTCTTGCTCTCGATAGTGCGCCGGCTCCAGCCCTACCGCGAAAGGCTCCGCGGCGATTAGGCTTCGCAGAGTTATTGGAGTCCATTCCTGAAAAGAAAGGGCCATCCCCCAAATGGACATCGCGCAGAATCCTTATAACGGTCTTATGGACCGCGCTCCAAGCGGGCGCTCTTCTTACAGCCTTTTATGTACTCAATTACATCTGGGGGTGGTGCACCCCGACCTTTGGATTGTTCATTACGCAGAGTTCCTTGGCAGTGACAGGGTCGGCCGGTTTTAGCATTCTCCTTTCTAATATGGAAGAAGTCATTACTGATGATTTGAGAAATTTCAAATGGTATTCACAGTATTCTCGGGTCAAAAATCCCCGTACTTACATGCTTAGACAAATGCTCAAATTATGCGGTTTAAGTAGCTTCTTCGGCTTTGCCATAATCTTTATGGCGACCCTCTGGTCATCATTTTCCTGTGGCTCTGCATTGCCAGGCATCGGTTTACTTTACTCTTTGGTCGGTGCAGGAGCTCTTATCGGATTCATCTTTTGCGGTGCGGCATTTCTTCTTGAGATTCACCGATTAACACGGCGTGACAACGTCGTTCGTTGATTATCCCAGTGGCGGCTTTAGCTTGTGCTTCTAGGGAGCAATGGTGCTAAAGTATCCTGACAAAAGTCACACGGAGAAACAGGCTTTGTCGTCAACGCTACTTCGTTCTTTGCGTTTCCGGCAACGCTAGTCGTATGGTATGGGAAGTGAGCCACTGGAAGAACTTTTGAAGCTGACCGCAGACGCTCGCGAGTATCTTTCCTACTTGCGCGAGCTCGGCGTCAGCGGCGTCGAAGGCGCTACGATTAGTTTACAGACGGAAGCCCCCGCCGCTACGACCCAGGAGAAGCTAAGGCCGGAGGCCGCCGCGTCAACTCTCCCCCCCGCGCTTCAGCGCAACGCGCAGGCGGCCGTCAAATCAGATTCGCCCCCGAAGAGCGCTCCCCAGCCCCCGGCGCGCGTCGCACAACCCACACCAGAGCAAACGGACATGGCTAAACGAACGACGAAGAGGACGCCGGAGTTAGAGCCTCCGCCGCCGCAGGACACTCTGTTCGGCGAGATCACGCCGGCGGACGAGGCTTCACTGCCGCAGGCGAACGAGACGCTCGAAGACATCTGGAACGACATAGGCGAGTGCACGCGCTGCCCGCTCGCGGCCGGGCGCACGCACATCGTCCACAGCGAGGGCAACCGCCAGGCGCGCCTGTTGTTCGTCGGCGAGGCCCCCGGCGCGGACGAGGACGCGTCTGGACGCCCCTTCGTCGGGCGCGCAGGCCAGTTGCTCAACAAGATCATAGAGGCCATCGGACTCCGCCGCGAGGACGTGATGATCGGCAACGTCAACCGCTGCCGCCCGCCGCAGAACCGCACGCCGACGCTCGAAGAGGCCAAGACCTGCAAGCCTTTCCTGCTCCGCGAAATCGCCGTCGTCCGCCCCGAAGTGATCGTCGTCCTCGGCAACACGGCGATGAAAAACCTGCTCGACACCAAAGAGGGCATCACCAAACTGCGCGGCAAGTTTCAGGACTACAAGGGCATCAAGGTCATGCCCACCTTCCACCCGGCCTACCTCCTGCGCGACCCCTCCAAGAAGCGCGAGGCGTGGGAGGACATGAAGACCGTGCGTGACTACTTGAACAGAGCGAAGAGTGATTAGTGATGCAGTCTTCACTTTTCGACGAGGAGCCGTCGGGCGAGACGCTCTCCGAGATTAACGAGGAGCTTTTGCGGAAGGCGAAGGCGCGGCCAGAGTTCGCGAGCCGCATTTTCATCTTCGGCGAGGGGTCCGCGGGCGCGCGCGTCGCCGTGGTCGGAGAATCGCCGGGCGCGCCCGACATTGATTCGGGCAGGCCGTTCATGGGGCCTGCCGGCCAGATGCTCAACCGCATCCTCGAAGCCATCGGCCTGAAGCGCGAGGACTGCTACCTGACCAACACCGTGAAGATGATTTCGTCGGGCGAAGAGCTGACGCCGGACGTACTCTCGTTCTTCACGCCTTACCTGCACCGCGAGTTGCGCGTCGTCGGCCCGGAGGTCGTCATCGCCTTCGGCAACACGCCGACGCGCGCCCTGCTCAAGACCAAGAAGCCCATCTCGCAAATGCGCGGCGAGTTTCACGACTACCAGGGGAGCAAACTGATGCCGACCTTCAACCCCGCCTACCTCCTGCGCGACCCGTCGAAGAAGCGCGAAGTCTGGGAGGACATGAAGAAGGTGCGCTCCCTTCTGGCCGCGACTTAGACCCGCCTTCCCGTCAGCGGAAAATCCTAGACTGAAATTCATGTGCGCCGCCGCGCCTTCCCGTCTGCCCTGGCGCTGGACCAGCGGCGTGGTAAACTGTTGACATCAACCACGAATCGAAGGAGCAAAAAAATAGGATGAGTTCCCCTCTCCCAAATACCATCGAGCTGACGAAGAACAAGGATTTCCTGGTCAAGGGCACGAACCTGGCGGCCGGCATAGATTTCGTTTCCGTCACGGACCCGGCGACCCGTGAGGCGCTCATCAATAACGAGCCGTTCCCGAAAGAGGCCAAGCTGGTTGACATCAAAATCACGGGCGAGGCCGGCCGCGACCTCGCCTTCGACGGCAAGAAGGGCACCGTCTCCTTCAAGGCCGGCGGCAACGTCTTCGCGGGGCTGGGGGTCTACCTCTCGGCCCAGAATTTAATCAACGACCTCCAACTGGACGACAACATAGAGGCCGGGCTCGACCTGGGCGACGGCCTGAACGAATACCTGCTCGCGCTCCGTTGGGGCTACGGCGCGAGCGCAGAGGCGCAGGGCTCCATCGCGCTCGGGGCCGCCGGCCAACTGACCTTCGGGGCCGACGCCGCCACAGACGCCGCCTACGCCGTCATCCGCCGCTTCCCGCAGGATACCAAAGCCTACACGGCCGTCACGGCGCTGGCTAACAGTTGGAAACTCCCGACGCACGTCAAGACGGTTGACGACCTGGAGCCCGGGACGTGGCTGGTCGCCGAGGTCAACGGCTCCGTCGCCGCCAACATAGGGATTCAGTACGGCCTCAACTTTAACTGGATACGCGAGCTCGACCAGGGTGGCCTGACGGGCGACATAGGGCTGCGGCTGCAACTCGGCCTCCAAGCCAGCCTCGGCTTCAGCGCGAGCGGCAAGTACGCCGTCGTCCTCGGCCGCGAATCGCTCGACCCCAACGACAAGGAGGTCCGCCTGCGCATCTTCAAGCAGCGGCAGAAGGGCTGGAACTTCGCCCTCAGCGCGGGCGCGCAGGCCCAGGCCGAGGCCGGCTTCCTTCCAGACAACTACGACGACCTCATCAAGGCCGTCTTCGGGGTCCAGGGCGCGCAGATCGTCAAGGGGCTGGATACATTCGACAAGTGGACTAACACGCAGGAGTCGCTCCCGGAAATCCTCTCCGGCGCGGGGCTCCAGTACGCCCAGGATATGTTGCAGACCCTGACGGGCAAAGACCCTGCCACCGAGTTCGACGACGCCAGACAGCAGGTGCTCAACTTCCTCAACGAGTGGACGAACCTGGACAACCTCAACCACCGCGCCTCGACGCTCATCTGGAAATTCCTGGGCGAGATGGAAGACAAGACGCAGCTGGAGGGGGCGCTGAACGAGATCAAAGAACTGGCCGGCGAGATTCAGGGCCTCAACGGGGACAAGGTCGTGGCGCTGCTCAAAGACCGCATTACGGACATAGAGTTCTTCAAGACCCCTGTGGGGCAGTGGCTTGAGTCCATAGCCGGCGGGGACATCCTGCGCGTGCTGAACGATAGCGCCGCGCTCAAGGACTTGCAGCAGGCCGCCGGAGCCACCCTCGGCGTTCTGGACGGCGGCCCCGTCGAGGAGATGCTCGGGAAACTACAGAGTTTCATCCAGACGAACCTCGGCGACCAGTTGAAGAAGGTTGAGGAGATTCAAACGAAGATCAGCCAGACCGACTTCAACACGCTCAACCAGTGGCTCAACGCCCGGCTGACCGATTTTCTGGGCAGCGCCCTCGACTTGGACAAGCTGGAGACCATCCGCCAAGCCCTCCAGAAGATACGCGCGCAGAGCGAGAACTTTTACACGAAGGGCCTGGCCGCGCTGACCAAGCAATACAACTTCAGTTTCGCCTACACCTACCAGTCGTCAACCACCGCGACGGCGCTGCTCGACGTGGTCTTCGATCTCGCACAGGCGGACCCGGCCTGGCTCCCCGACGCGGTTGACGGCCAGTTCAACCAACTGCTCGTCAAGCAGAACCCCGGAGTGACGCTCAGGGAAGCGCACCTCACGCACCAGATCGAGCGCAACAGCAGCGTGGACATTTCCACGCCCTTCTTCAGTAAGAACACTCAGCACAGCAACACGTCTTTCGCCGACTACACTCCCACAGAGGCGGACGGGAAGCTCTTGATGACCTACAGCCTCAACGCCGAAGACATCGTCACGGTGCAGAACCGCCTCATGAGCCAGCTCGCCATCGGCGGTTCCTGGACCCTCGGCGAGAGCAACGGCGTCCGCGTCTACTCCAAAAGCGGCCTGAGCTACACCTACTCGTTCCGGCAGATCAAGCAGGACATGGGGCGCGCCGACTTGGAATACCAGCTCCAGCCCTACGCCGACGCCTACTTCAAGAACGCCTTCAGCACCCAGAGCGCCGGGGCGACGAGCGCCACGCTCGACAACTGGCTGAGCTACCTGGACGAAACGGTGGAGCCGGCGCTGAACAACGGGCCGGACCAATTCGGCGACACGCTCCTCTCGCTGCAACTGAGTGTGCCGGCCGCCATCGTCGAGGCGTGGATGAACGCGCCGGAGGACGACAAGGACGACCGCTACATGAACCTGTCCATCCGCCTCCAGCAGCAGCTCAAGTACCTCGTCCCCTACCTCTACCTGCAAGACCCGAACAAGCTCACGGCGGAGCAGGCCGTGGCTGGCGTGCTGGCCTACGCCGCCTTCCCGTCCTCGACCAGGATCACAGGGAATTCCCCGCCCTTCAAATTCGACACGCGGACGGGCGTGTACTGGGATTACCTCAATCCAGATTACTACCGGGCCATGCTGAGCCGTAGCGATACCGCGGCGCGGATGGGCGACATCCTGCGTGGCATCCAGACGCGGCTCAACAACACGCCGCAGTTCAAGGGTCTGGCCGACGATTATGCGCCGAGCAGGGCCGGGGTCTTCCTGAACTACGCCAACAACCACCCCGTCGGGGCCGCCAATTTGAAAGCCCTGCTCAACTTCGAGTCCAAAGTCATCAGCGGCGCGGTGAAGGCCGGGAAGGCCATCGCCGAATTCAAGGAGAAGTCGCCCGACAAACCTGCCGAGGCCATAGAGGCCCTGGCCCAGTTCGGGGCCGACGTGACCAAGACCTTCAACTCGTCGCTCAGCAAGCTGCACGGCGGCGACAAGTCGCGGCCGATGGCGACGCTCCTCTTCATAGAGGCCGCCAAAGCCTTCAACCCCGCGCTCGCGACGGCGACCGGCAACGACCCGGCCGCCCTTCTGGAGTTGATCGTCCTGACGAAGAACTCCGCCTTCAAGAGCAACATGACGAGCTACCTCACCGGGACGCTGCCCGACAAAGCCGACGTCCTGGTTCAGCCCCGCATCGTCAACGCTTAACCGCCCGGCCTCAGGCCGCGGCTTTAACCCGACTCGGCCCCGCCTCCCGTGAAGATGGAGGCGGGGCTGAGTTTTCTCGTCCCGGCCGCTTCACCTTTCACGCGCTTCGGGCTAACGTAAGGTTCTATGCAGAGTCCCGTCGCCCAGGCAGACGCGCACGGCAACAGCAGCGATAAAGCCGAGCCTTCACAATCGCCGCGGCCGCAGTACGCGGAGGTCGCCGTGCCTTTGCACGTCACGCAGACCTTTACTTACCGCCTGCCGCTGGCGCTGCGGGAGGACGCGCGCCTGGGCTCGCGCCTCCTGGTCCCCTTCGGCCGCAAGCGCCTGACGGGCTACATCGTCGCGCTGCTCGACGCGCTCGACCCTGCCGCCGACCTGAGCGAGGCGGAGGTTAAGGACGCCGAGGAGTTGCTGGACGCGGAACCCCTGCTCACGCCAGAGGTGTTGGAGATAACGCGCTGGGTCGCGGACTACTACGCCGCGCCGTGGGGCGAAGTCCTGAAGGCCGCGCTGCCCGCCGGCCTGAACGCGACCGTCGAGCAGATTCTTTCCATCACGACGGAGGGCCGCGACGAGTTGGCTCGCTTGCCCATTCACCGCTCGGCGACGGCGCGCGCACGCGCCCTGCGCCTCATCGCCGAGCACGAGGAGATGCCGCTCAGGATTCTGGCCCGGCACGTCGGCGAGTCGCGCTCGTCCGCGGTCGCGCGCGACCTTGAGCGAGCCGGGTGGATTAAGCTCACGCACCGCGCCCGCTCTGTCCTCGCCAAGGCGAAACGGCGCAAGGCCGTGCGCCTGCTGCCCGCCGAGGAGCACGCCGCCGTGGAATCGGCCCGCGCACTCTCAAAGGCGCAGCAGCGAATCATAGAGACTTTGATTGACGAGGGCGGCGAGATGGCCTTCGCCGACCTGCTCGAAGCCGCGGACGCCTCGGCCTCCACGATTCAGACGCTGGAGAAGCGGCGCGTCGTGGAAGTCTTCGTCCGCAACGTGCGGCGCGACCCGCTGGCCTCGGCCGCGCTGCCCGAGATTGAAGACATCAAGCTGACGGAGGCGCAGGCGGCGGCGCTCCGCGAAATCGAAAAGCCGTTGGCCGAGGGCCGCTACAGCGCGTTCCTGCTCCACGGCGTCACCGGCAGCGGCAAGACCGAAATCTACATCCGCGCCATGCGCGCCGCGCTCCAGCAGGGTCGCACGGCCATGATGCTCGTGCCGGAAATCGCCCTGACGCCCGTCTTCTCGCGCCGCCTGCGCGCGCACTTCGGCGACCGCGTCGCCATCTTCCACTCTTCCCTGACGACGGGCGAGCGGTTCGACGAGTGGAGCCGCCTGAAGCGCGGCGAGGCGCGCGTCGTCATCGGCACGCGCTCGGCCGTCTTCGCCCCCGTCTCGGACCTCGGCCTCGTCGTCATAGACGAGGAGCACGAAACGTCTTACCGCCAGCAGGAATCGCCCTACTACAACGGGCGCGACGTGGCCGTGGTCCGCGCCAACAAGGAGGGCGCGGTCGTCGTCCTCGGCTCGGCCACGCCCTCGCTCGAATCCTTCCACAACGCGCGCGGCGGGAAATACAGCTACCTGCAACTGGCACAGCGCATCGCCAACCGCGCGATGGCCCGCGCAGAGATCATAGACATGCGCCAGGTCTTCGCGCGCCAGGGCCGCCCCGAAGTCTTTTCCGAGGAGTTGCTGGCCGCCATCGAAGAGACTCACGCGCGCGGCGAGCAGTCAATCATCCTGCTCAACCGCCGCGGCTATTCCAGTTTCGTTTTGTGCCGCTCGTGCGGCGAGTCCATCCACTGCCCGAACTGCGACGTGACGCTCACCTACCACCGCAGCGAGATGAGCATCATCTGCCACTACTGCAACCACCGCCGGCCCGCGCCGTCGCGCTGCCCCTCCTGCCAGGGCAAATACATTTACTACGTCGGCGAGGGCACCGAGCAACTCGAAGAGATGTTGCGGAAGCGTTTTCCCACTCTGCGCATCGCGCGCCTGGACCGCGACACCACCTCGCGCCGAAAACTCTTCGAGCGCGCCATCCTGGAGTTCGGCGCGGGCGAGCTGGACATGCTCGTCGGCACGCAGATGCTCGCCAAGGGGCACGACTTCCCCAATGTCACGCTCGTCGGCGTCGTCTCTGTTGACGCAGGATTGGCTTTGCCTGACTTCCGCTCGGCCGAAAGAACTTTTCAACTCATCACGCAGGTGGCCGGCCGCGCCGGGCGCGGAGATAGGGCCGGGCGCGTGTTGATTCAGACTTATCACCCGAACCACTACGCCCTGAAACACGCCTGCGCGCAGGACTACGCCGGCTTCTACGACGAAGAGATTCGCTACCGCCGGAACCTCAACTACCCGCCGTTCGTCGCGCTCGCGTCGCTGCTCGTCCACGGCGAAGACCTGACGCGGGCGCAGGCCACGGCCGCCGAGCTGAAGCGTGCGCTTGAGGAAGCCAACACCGACCGCGCCTGCCGCATCCTCGGCCCCGCGCCAGCCCCGCTCGCGCGCCTGCGCGGCGAGCACCGCATACATCTCCTCATCAAATCCCGCAGCCGCCCGCGCTTGCGCGAAGTGATAGACATGGCCTTCGCGGATGCTCAGGAGCGCGGCTCAGACCTGCGCTCGGTCAACCTCGAAATTGACCCTGTGAACCTGATGTGAGCGTGCGCACCTTCATTCAATTGCGCTAAACTCCGGCGCATGAAATTAACGGAACTCGCAGCACAGACAGGCGCGCTGCTCGAAGCCGCGCAACCCGACACGGAGATCAGCGGGGCCGCCGGGCTGGACGAAGCGGCCCCGGGCCAGGTGACTTTCCTCTCCAACCCGCGCTACACGCCGCGCGTCCAGACGACGCGCGCGAGCGCCATCTTTGTCGGCCCCGGCGTCGAAGTCGGGCGCGACATCGCCGTCCTACGCGCCAAAGACCCTTACCTGGCCTACACGCGCGCGCTCCGCCTCTTTCACCCCGAGCCGCCCTTCGAGTCTTTCATACACCCCGCGGCCGTGATTGACTCTTCCGCCCAGGTCGGCGAGGGCGTCTGGGTCGGCGCGAACGCTGTCGTCGGCCGCAACGCGGAAATTGGCCCACGAGTCCGCATTCACCCGAACGCGACCGTCTACGAATCGGTCGTCATCGGCGCGGACTCCGTCATACACTCCAACGTCAGCATCCGCGAGGGCTCGCGCCTGGGCTCGCGCGTCGTCGTCCACAACAACTCCGTCATCGGCTCGGACGGCTTCGGCTACGCTAAGGACGAGGAACAACACTGGCTGAAGATTCCGCAGACGGGCGCGGTCGTCATAGAGGACGACGTGGAGATAGGGGCCGGGACGACCATTGACCGCGCCTCCGTGGGCGAAACGCGCATCCGCCGCGGGGCCAAAATTGATAACCTCGTCCAGATCGGCCATTCCTGCTCCGTCGGCGAGGACGCGCTCGTCTGCGCGCAGGTCGGCCTCGCCGGCAGCTCGCACATTGGCCGCCGCGTCATCCTCGCCGGCCAGGTCGGCGTCGCCGGCCACCTGACCGTCGGCGACGACGCCGTGCTCACGGCCAAGAGCGCCACCAGCCACAACGTCGAGCCCGGCAAAATGATCTCCGGCATCCCCGCCTTCGACAACCGCGAGTGGCTGCGCTCGACCGCCGCCTTCCGCCGCCTCGGCGAGATGCAGCGCACGCTCCGCAGCCTCGAAACACGCCTCGCCGCCTTCGAAAAATTTCTCGCCGAAAACCGAGAAACCTCTTGACACCGGAGGCCCCCGGCAGGCATAATCCCTAATTGAAATTGGTTTTCAATTTCGCCCTAGAGGCGAAAACGAGAGCCAGGTCGTGAAAGTTCCTCTGAGGAGTCTAGCGGTGTTCAGCACTCATAACGCGGCATCTCAAATCTTAGAATCCCCTTGCGAAGAGCGGAAAGTCGAAGTCTCTATCGAGTCGGGCGCTGACGGCGAGCAGGTCGTCCTGCGTTATTTGACCTGGACTGAGGGGCTGGGCTGGTGCGGCCAGAAGACGATTCGCCTGGACGGCGGCCACCTGGACGAGCTGCACCGCGCGCTCACGGTCGCGCGCCACCGCATCAACCGCCACAAGGCTGAAGCCGGCCAGCCGGCGCAGATGGCGAAAGTCATTCAAATGCCGACCGTCGCGTAATAGCAGAAGGCAGTAGGCAGAAAGCAGAAGGCGGCGGGGAACTGAATCCCCCGCCGCCTTCTATTTTTGTGCCAGCCTGTTATCAGCCCACCTGCCGGAGCGTGATCTTCTCCTGCGTCACGCTGGCCTTGCGCTCGGAGGTCAGCTTCTCTAACTCTTCGATGTGAATCTGCTCGCTGGCTATGCGCTCTTCGAGCATGAAGCGGGTCGGGTGGTTCGTCTCCTTGCAAGACTCCCAGGCGGCCATATAAGCCTCCATCCCCTCGCGCTCCAGCGCCAAATCCTGCCGCAACATCTCCGTCAAATCCGTGGACTGCCGGATCATGCCTGGCTCGACCGTTGGCACGCCGCCGAGCGCCACGATCTTGTCGCCCAGGGTCCTGGCGTGGTCGTGCGACTCCTCGCTCTGGTTGCGGAAGTAGGAGCGATAGACTTCGCGCTCCGGGCCGGTCACCAGAAAGCTGTGCTGCATGTACTGTATGACGGCCGCCAACTCTGCCGCCAAAGCGCGATTCAAATTGTCAACCAACTCCTGACTCGCCATTAATAGCCTCCAAACTGAATTCTACTGTCTACCACGGACGCCGATGGGCGGATATTACGCCTCCCCTTCCCCGCCGTCAACACTAAATATTTCAACAATTAACTTTGAAATTCGATTTCAGTTTAAGTGACCGCGCCGCCGTCCACGATGACCACTTCGCCGTTCATGTAGCTGTTGCGCTCCGAGACCATGAAGGCCGCGAATTCGGCCAACTCTTCGGGTCGGCCGAGGCGTCCCTGCGGGACCCACGAGTCGTGCATGTCAAGCAGGCGCTGCGGCAGCGTGTTAGCCAAGTCCGTGTCGAAGATGCCGGCGGCGATGGCGTTGACGGAGATGCCGAAGTTACTGGCCTCGCGCGACAGGCACTTGGTGAAGCCGATCATGGCGGCTTTAGAGGTAGCGTAATGCACGGCGGTCGGGAGCGCGCGGATGGCTCCTATGGAGGTGATGTTGAGGATGGTGCCCTTCTGCTGGCGAATCATCTGCTTGTAGATCGGCTTGGTCACGGCGAACAATCCGTTGACGTTCGTGTTGATGACCTCGTCCCAGGCGCGGTCGGTCGTGGTGACGAAGTTGTCGCCGCGGTTGATGGCAGCGTTGTTGACCAGGATGTCAATTCCGCCCCAGGTCTCGACCAGCTCGCGCGTCACCTTCTTCAGGCCGACGCGGTCTGTGACGGAGATTTTGTAAGAGAGGGCGCGGCGGCCGTGGGCCAAAATTTTGCCGGCGGTCGTCTTCGCCAAGTCGTCGCGCGAGCTGTAGTTGAAGGCCACGTCCGCGCCCTCGCGCGCGAACACGTCGCAGATGGCGGCTCCGATGCCCCGCGTGCCGCCCGTGATGAAGGCCCGCTTTCCTTCGAGCAAAAGGCTCACTTGGAAGTCTCCAAAAAAACCCGCTTCGACAGCGGGCCGTGATGAAAAGTCTTTAGCTTTATTGCAAGTGGGTTAGATTAAACCCGAATCAGGCGTGAACGTCAAACGGGAGGGGCTTCCTAGCTTGCTGGCCCGTCAACCAGCACGGGCTCCTCGCGGGCCATGACCGGCAGGGGGATGAGCGAGGTGATCTCTTCGACTATCTGACGCGTGGCGTTCGGGAGCGCGAGGGTGAGTGTGGCGGCGCGCATCGCCGCGTAGTGCTTGGTGTCTTCGAGCATCCGGCGAACGACGGGCACGATGTCGCCCGCGCGGCTCAGGAGCACGCCCGCGCCGCGCCTCTCAATCAAGCTGGCCGCCCCCGCCTCCTGCGGCATGGGCTCCGTGGTCGCGTCGGCGATGATGGGCACGCGGCAGGCGAAAGCCTCGAAGGTGGTCAGGCCGCCGAGCTTCGAGACCATGACGTTCGCGGCCGTCATCAACTGCTCTATGTTCTCCGAGTAGCCTATGACCTTGATCGGGAATTTCGCCTTGGCCGCGACCGACTCGGCCTCGACGCGCAACTCCTCGTTGCTCCCCGCGAGGAAGATCGCCTGCACGTCCAGGTCGCCGCGCGCCAGCTCCTTGTAGATGCGCGGGATGTTGCCGCCGCCGGCCCAGCCCGCGTTGACGAAGACGGTGAACTTGTGCGGGTCCAGGCCGAGCGCGGAGCGAGCGGCGCGAGCCGCCTCCTCGTCGGAGAGATGGAATTTGGGGTGCACGGGCATCCCCGAAATCTTGATGCGCTCGGGCGCGACGCCGTAGTCAATCAACTGCTGGCGCGCCCCCTCGCTCGCGACCAAATAAAGCCGCACGTCGTCGCACGCCCAGCCCTTCCAGAAGCCGTAGCAGGGGTCTGTGACGACCGTAATCAGCGGAATCTTGTCGGCCAGGCCCAGTTCTTTGAGGACGCGCGCGATGGCGTGCTGCGTCAGGGGGTGGACGCTGACGACGACGTGCGGGCACCAGCGCTCGAAGAGGTCGCGCACGTAACCGACTGTCTTCTTGTAGAAAAACTCGCGTGTCTCCGGGCGGAAGCGGTTGACGGCCCAGTAGAGGTATTTCATCCAGTGCTGCCTGTGGCGGAGCACCCAGTTGTAGAGGCGGACGAGTTTCTTCGTGATTTCGTGCGACTCTTCGATGGCGCGCACGACGCGGACGGTGTAAGAGTCCCCCTGAAAAAACTTCTGCACCCCGGCGACGATGGCCGCGGCCGCCGAGCGGTGGCCGCCGCCCGTGTCGGACGAGATGATCAGAATTTTCGGAACCCGCTCCCTAAACATACTCAGGCTTTGATCGGCAGTCCCTTCGTCTGCGGCTCGTCCGCACCGCGCCGCGCCTTCTTCATCTCGCGCTCCAGCTTCTTAATCTGAATCAGGTGCTTCGGGTTGAAGGGCAGGCTCGGGTAATAGCTGTTGGACTCGTGCGTGCAGAAGCAGCCGTCGGCCGCCTTGCGCCTACGCGCTTTCATTGCCGGCGAGAGCCAGAGCTTCTGGAAATTCCAGTCGTAGTCGCGCAGGTTCCCGACGGGCTCAAGGTTCTCGCAGGACGAGACGGTGCCCTCGTCGTAGATGACGCCGCCGGCCGTGCCCGCGTAGCAAGTCATCTGCGCCTTCTGCTCCTCCTGCGTCTTGGCGATCAGGCCGTGCATGTAAATGTCAATCGCCGCCTTGAAGAAACCCGCGTCGCCACCGTAGTTGTTCTTGATGGCCGCGTGGCGCGAGTCGTCGTCAATCATTCGGGCGAGCCGGCTGTAACGCTCGTGGTCAATCTCCAACTCTTTCGGGTCGGCTGACGGCGGGCGGATGTAGTTAAAGTTAACTTTGTCCGGCCGCAGCTCGTACTTCAAAAAATCGTACCACTCGAAGATCGTGTCCTGGTTCGAGTTCATGAAGCAGGTGCAGGTCTGCACGTCCAGGCGCGGGTACTCCTTCTTGATCTGCTGTAGCTGGCGCGCCGTCTCAATCGCGATGTCCCACGAGCCCGGCTTCTGGCGAATCTTCTCGTGCTGCGCTTTCAAGCCGTCTATGCCGAGCGCGACCGTGACGTTCAGGTTCGGGCACTCTTCGAGGATGCGCACCACGTCCGGCATGATGCGCTTCTGAATCTGCCCGTTCGACATCAGGTAGATTGATTCGAGCTTGTTGTTCGTATAAAAAGCGCGCGCTATCTCCGGCAGGTCCTTGCGCGTGAACGGCTCGCCGCCCGCCAGAATCAGGACGCCCAAATTCCCGCCCAGCGTCTCCGAAATCCGCTCGATCTCCGCCGTCTTCATCTGCAACTTCTTCCGCGGCCGGTCGTCCAGCTCGTCCGTGAAGAAGCAGTGCGTGCACCGCATATCGCAGACCGAAGTCACCAGAATATTCAGCAACACCGGCGCGAACGGCTGCCCGAACGCGAGCCGCGCGTAACGTTTTAAAAGCTCTCTCGTCGTATAATCCATCTTACTTTAAACAATCAAAGCACTACCGCACAGTGACGATTTTCTCACGAAAATCAAACTCAACAGATACGCTATTCCTCTAACACTGTCAAACGCGAAAAAAGCGAAACCGGCGTCGGCCCAAAATTAATATTGTCAAGCCGTTCAATCAATGATACTTTGCGCCCGCAATGACATCCGGCCTCACGCCGTAGTTCCTTAAAGCGATGAGCTTCATCGTGACGTGGCATCAAATTCAAACCGCCTGAAGCTCACGCCCAGCGTTTAGAGGCTCCTGTCATTCGAACCGGACTCTTTCTCTCTCTGTCGCCAACTCGGGCCGTGCCTGTGCCGCTCACACCACGCACGACGGCCGTGAATCACTCTTTACCTGCCTGACAGTTCTCGGAGGATGGTGATGAGCAGCAAAATAATCTCAAGAGTTTCCACCTTAGACGCGGCGCGGACCGTCTTCTTCATAGTCGTCGGCCTGGCGATCAAACAGTCGCTCGGCTTGTTCTCTCACGCCTGGCCGGGATTGGCCGGCGCGCCAGCCTGGCCTTTCTTGGTCAGGAGCGTTATAGGGGTGGGTTACCTAGTGACGGTGCTACGCTTCAGCCACGGCGTCACGCTGCTTTACGGCCACGAGAAGGAGCGCATCGAACAGTCCGGCATCCCGTCGGCGTCGAAAATCTCTGAGCTTTCGCTCTTCCTAGTCCTGTTGGCCGTCCCGCTGTTCCTCATGGCCGACAACATTACGGAGTTCCAGTCTTACGTCTTCTGGGCGGCGCTGATGCTGGCGATGGACGCTCTGTACGTCTGGCGGAGCAACGTGATTCGCCAGCCGCTGAGAAGAATCTTCAGAGTCTTGAAGGAGACAGATCATGGGTACGCCGCACACGCGGCGCTCTGGTGGATGGCGACAGACTTGATCCTGTTCGCGGCCTGTCTATCGTTCTTCATCCCGTCCGGCCTCGGCACTTGGCTCTCACAGTTCTCGGCCGCGCGCGAGATTATCTTCGCAGGACTGTTGATCCTGGTCGCGGCGGCCGACTACTGGCTCAACTGGGACTTCTACTTCGGCGGCAGGGAGGACCGGCGTAAGCAGAAGTTCGTTTTCGTGTGCAGCCCGTTAGATAATACCAGCCCTCAAGTTTTCAAGGAAAACATCCACCGTGCCCAGTTGTACTGCTACTGGCTGATGGAGCAGAACGGCCGTTTCGCGAAACGAATCACTCCGTTCGCCTCGCACGCTTTCTACCCCTACTTCCTCAACGACAAGGTTGACGAAGACAGGGCGCTCGGGCGCGCCTGCGCGTTGGCGTACCTGTCTGTCTGCGACGCGGTCTACGTCTACGTACCGCCTATTCCGGCCGATGGAGATAGCCGCCCGAAAAGATTTGCCGAAAAGTTAGACACGAAGAGGCTCTCCCGCGGCATGGAGCAAGAGGTGCGAGAGGCCAAGAGATTCGGCCTGGAACTCAAATACCTCAAAGCGACTGATCAGTTGCCCGACGACTGGAAGCCTAAATGGCACGGCGTCACCTTCGAGGAGAAGCGGGCCGAACAGAAGTCAAGCGAGAACTATTTTAAAGGCAGCGACCAGCGCAAGAAGGTGTATGTCTGCACGCCCTTTCGCGGGACGGATTTCTTTGACGAGTCGAAATCATGGGATGATAAAAAGCTACAGCTTGAAGAGAACACGAGGCTCACCCTATGGCACTGTTATAAATTGGTCCGAGACACGGACGAGTGCATTGCGCCGTTCGCCCCGCAGTCGTTCTTCCCTTATTTTTGGGAATGCTTTGCTGACGGCCAGTGCCTAGACCAAAAATGGGACGAATGGTTTGAGCGTTCGATGGAGGTTTTGAAGGTCTGCGACGCCGTCTACATCTACACGACTGACGGGCTCCCGCCGACCCCGAGAAATAGCTCGCGCGGGATGCAACGGGTTGACGAAAGAGCCCAAAGCCTCGGGCTCGTGATTCAGTACCGCAAACAATTAACCCTCCCTTCGAAGGAGGAGGCAGAGAAGGCGGACAGAGAGGCGAAGGCGGCGGAAGTTGCGCTAGATATGGCCGAGCAAAGTCTCGCGCGAGCGAGAAGGAAGGCCGAGGTTTTGGATGACGCGGCCGCCGACCTGGCGACGAAGTTGGAGGCGACCGACCCGGAAATATTAGGGGCCAGACAGCGGGCGGAAGAGGCCAGGCATACAGCCGAAATCTTAATGTCTACGGTCGAAGAGGCAAAGGCCGAGGCTAAGAAGAAAAGTGAAGACGCAGTCAAAAAGGTCTGGAATCCTGCTGTGCCAGAGTTCTAGTCGAGGGAGTTTTCAGTTCGCGGTTACGGCAGGATGCGACTAGGAGATCGCACCGCGCTCGCCGCGGCCCTGGATGCCGAGGGCGCGCATGCGGCGGTAGAGGTGGCTGCGGTCAACGCCCATCAGCTCGGCGGCGCGGCTGACGTTGCCTTCGGCCTCGGCCAGTTTGCGTTGGATGAACTCGCGGTGATAGGCGTCGGTCGCTTCTTTGAATGAAGGAAAGCGGAAGGAGGCTGCGGGCGGCTCCTCGCCACCGACGGGCGGGAGGTCCGCGACGCCAACTTTTATCTTCGAGTTCATGATGACGACGCGCTCGACCGTGTTCTTCAGCTCGCGCACGTTGCCCGGCCAGGAGTAGCTCTGCAAAGCCTCCATCGCTTCGGGGTCGAAGCGCTTGGGCTTCTTCCCGTAGGCGGTCGAGAATTTCTGGTTGAAGTGTTCGACGAGGAGCGGCACGTCTTCCAATCTCTCGCGCAGCGGGGGCAGCTCGAAGGGGATGACGTTGAGACGGTAGAAGAGGTCTGCGCGGAAGTTCCCCTGCTCGATCTCCACGTCGAGGCGCTTGTTGGTCGCGGCCAGGACGCGCACGTCAACGCGCACGCTCGTCCCGCTGCCGACCGGCTCGAACCTTTGCTCCTCCAAAACGCGCAAGACCTTCGCCTGCACCTTCGCGCTCATGTCCGCGACCTCGTCCAGAAAAAGCGTCGCGCCGTCCGCCAGCTCGAACTTCCCTTTCTTCGCAGCGGTCGCGCCCGTGAACGCGCCCTTGACGTGACCGAAGAGTTCCGACTCGATCAGCTCCTCGGGGATCGCGGCCGAGTTGACCTCTATGAAGGGGGCGCTGGCGCGGCGCGACTGGTAATGCAGCGCGCGCGCGACCAGTTCCTTGCCCGTGCCGGACTCGCCGTAGATGAGGACGCGCCCGTCAGTCGGGGCGACGACTGCGATCTGCTTGCGCAAGGCGCGCATGGCGACGGACTCGCCGACCATCGCGTGCTCCTCGTTCAGCTCGGAGAGGAGTTGCGCGTTGACGCGCTCAAGCTCGCGCTGGCGCAGGGCGTTGCGCACGGTGAGCACGGTCTTCTCGATTGAAAGTGGTTTTTCGATGAAGTCGAACGCACCGAGCTTGGTCGCGCGCACGGCCGTCTCGATGCTGCCGTGGCCCGAAATCATGACGACGGCCGCGTCCACGCCCCGCTCGCGCAACTGGGCCAGAGTCTCCATCCCGTCAATCCCCGGCAGCCACACGTCCAGCAGGACGCAGCCGTAGGCGCGGCGCTCGAAAGCCTTCAGGCACTCCTCGCCCGAAGCCACGGCGTCGGCCGCCAGCCCCTCGTCCTCCAACACGGCGCGCAGCGTCTCGCGGATGCCCCGCTCGTCGTCAACTATGAGAATAGATTCAGGCATTAGCCGCTGGTAGTTCTAGGGTGAATTTAGCGCCGCGCGGGTGGCTGGCGGCGACTCGGATACGGCCGCTGTGGTCCGTGACGATGCGCTGGACGATGGCTAGGCCGAGGCCCGTGCCGCGCTCGCGCGTCGAAAAGTTGGGCTGGAAGAGGCGGCCGAAGTCCGCGCGCGTGATGCCGTGGCCCGTGTCGGTCACTTCGGCCAGGACGACGCCGCGCGACGAATCGTAGGCGGTCGCGACCGTGATGCGGCGCTCGCCTTCGAGTCCGGCCAGCGCCTCCAGGGCGTTGTCAATCAGGTTGACGAAGACGCGGCGCATCTGCTCGCCGTCGAGCATCACGGCCGGCAGGCGCTGCCCCAGCCGCACGTCCAGGCGCACGTCTTCGAGCCGGTCTTCGTAAAGCGTGACGGCCTGCAAAACCACCTCGTTCAAGTCCGCGGACTCAAGCCGCGCGTGCGGCAGGCGCGCGAAGCGCGAGAACTCGTCCACCATCGCCTTGAGCCCCGCCACCTCGCGCGCAATCGTCGCCGTGCACTCGTCAACCAGCTTCTCAAGCCGCGCGCCCTCGCCGTTGGAGCCGTTCGCGCCGCCCCCGCCATTAGTCCCGCGGCTGAAATTTCTGGCGATGCGCTCGGCCGAAAGTTGTATGGGCGTGAGGGGGTTCTTGATCTCGTGGGCCATGCGGCGCGCGACCTCGCTCCATGCGGCGGCGCGCTGCGCGGCCAGAAGCTCCGACAAATCTTCAATCACGAGGACGACGCCGCGCCCGCCCTCGGAAGACGAGCGCAAGGCGGTCGCCGTCAGCGCGACGGGAATCACCGCGCCTTCGTGCGCCGCAGCACGCCCCAGCTCCGTCTGCTCCGCGGCGCGGCCGGCGCGGCGCGCACGCCTGAGCAGGCGTTCGAGGACGGCGTGGTCTTCGGCCGTGATGATCTCTGTCAGCGGCGTGTTCGCGCGCGGGACGGCGTCGAGCTTGAGCATCCCCGCGGCGGCCGCGTTGATCGTCGTCACGCGGTCGTTCTCGTCCAGCGAGATGACGCCCGTCGAGAGCGACTCTAAAACCGTCTCGATGTAGTTGCGCCGCTCTTCGAGGGCGAGATTCTTGTCACGCAGCTCGGCCGCGCCCGCCTCGATTTTGTCCCGGTTCTCTTCGAGCTGCGCCGTCATCTGGTTAAACGAGTCGGCCAGAAGCGCCAGCTCGTCGTCGGCGATGGCCGTCACGCGGTGCGAGAGGTTGCCGCGCGCCACCTCGTTCGACGCCTCGGCGAGCGAACGGATGGGCTTGGCGATGCCGCGCGCCAGGTGAATCGCTATCCACGTCGCGGCGAAGAGGAGCAGCAACGTCATCAGCCCCAGCGTGGAGAGCCCGAGCAGGCGCACCTTGCGCTGCTTGGCGACCAGCTTGCTGTACTCGCTGCGCGAGTCCGTGATCGTGTCGCCCAGAGTCGAGCCCGCCAAACGTGGCGGCGCGACGAGAAGCCTGCGCCCGCCGCTCAAAGGGGCCACGGCCACGTCGAAGCCTTTGCCGTCCATCAGCCGCTGGTCCTCGTCGCCGGGTGTGGCGGCGCGCGCCAGCCGTAGCGTCTCTTCAAGCTCGGCGCGCAAGCCTTCGGGCAAGTCGGCTTCGGCGCGCGCCAGCGTCTCGCCTTCTGGGCCAAGAATTTCGATGGCGGCGAGGCTCCCGCCGGAGACGAGCCGGCCGAGGACGAGCCCGTAATCCTCCTCCTCGTCGAGCGCGACGGCGAGCATCGAGGCCGTCTCGCGCAAGCTGCGCGACTGGTTGAGGACAGCGCGGCGCTCGACCTCGCTCGCCTGGCGTATGATCTCTTCGGGCAGACTGGAAAACCATTTTTCGAGCGTGCGGTTGAAGAAGAGGTACGAGAAGAGCGCCATCGCCGTGATCGGCAGCAGGCTGAGCGAGATGAAAGAGACGAGAAGCCGAGTTTTTATCTTCGAGCCGAGCTGCCGCTCCCTGCGCTCGCGCCTGAGCTTCACCAGGTTGCGTATGAAGATGAAGGAGAAGACGACGAAGGCCGCGAAGTTGAGCGACGAGAGCGCGTAGATGAGCAGCGTGTCGGAGGCCGTGTCGGGCGGCACGACCGTCCACAGCCCGAAGGCTTGCAGCGCGACGAGCGTGAACAGCAGGAGCAGCACCAGCCCGCCCAGAAGCCAAGGGGCCGTCCGCCTGCGCGGCGCGCCCTCCGTCGCTTTCTCATCCTGTCTCGGCTGGCTGCTCATCAGAGTCTCGCGGCCAGTTTACCATACGGAGTGCGCACGGCGACGGCATCGGCTAGAATGCCCGCTGATGGAAATCCAGGACATCTTTCTCAACCGCGCGGGGCGACCGCGCAGCGGGTGGCGCGTGGCCGTCTTCGCCGTGCTCCTCTACTTTGAAATCCTGATTAGCTTCGCGCTGGTTGTCGCCGTCGTGAGGCCCAGTTTCGGCACGCGCGCCGACGACGTATTGGCAAGCAGCTGGGGTTTCGTCTTGCAGGGCCTTGTCCTGTTAGTCCCCGCGACCGTTATCGGCTGGGCCTGCGGCAAACTCCTCGAAGACCTCCCGCCGCGCGCGCTCGGCTGGGCGTTTCACAAAGGCTGGCTCAAGGACTTACTTCTGGGCTCGCTCGTCGGCGCTCTCTCCCTGTTCCTGGCGACGGCGCTCGCGGCCGCGGCCGGCGGTTTGAAGTTCGCCGTGAATGCGCCCGTGGTGTTCGAGACGGTGGGGCGGACGCTCCTGACTTCCCTGCCCGTCTTCGTCATCGCCGCGGCTGGCGAGGAGGCCATCTTCCGCGGCTACGCGCTTCAGACGATGACGCGCGCACGTCTCGCGTGGGTCGCCATCATCATCACTTCCCTAGTCTTCTCTTACGGGCATTTGGGGAACCCGAACGCGGTTCCGGGCTTTACGTTCGCGAACACGGCGATTGCGGGCGCGTGGCTGGCGGTCGCGTACCTGAAGACGCGCAGCCTCTGGTTCCCGCTCGGCATACACTGGGCCTGGAACTGGACGATGGGCGCGGTCCTCGGGCTGCCCGTCAGCGGCATAGAGAGGCTGACGCCCGCGCCGCTGCTGCGCGCGACGGACCTAGGCCCGGCCTGGCTCACCGGCGGGGCCTACGGCATAGAAGGCGGCGCGGCCTGCACTGTCGCAATTCTCCTCTCGATGCTCTTCATCTGGCGCACGCGCCTCGTCGCTCCCACCGAAGAGATGCTGCGCCTGACAGATCAAGAGAACCCGAAAACAGCGCCGAGTTATCAAGTGGCGAGCGAGTCCGAAGCGGGCGGGGGAAAACCGCCCTTCCTGACCTGAGAGGCTGGCTGTCTTGAATGATTCAACCTGCGCAGCCTCTGAGGTCGGGAAGAGGGGCTTGCCCCCGCCGCCTTGGCGTCACTGCGTCATCACGTCGCCGAAGGCGATGGCTTTCTCTTCGGGGTCTGTGCCAAATTTGACGAAGACGCGCCCGTTGCGGGCGTCAACTCTGGTGACGGCGGCCTCTGCGAAGGTGCCGTATTTCGGGGCCTGCACTTTGTCGCCGGCCTTGACGTTGGGGCGGATGGGGACGGGCGTGACGTTCGCCTTGTCGTAGACTTTGAGCACGCCGGCGAAGCCGAGGGCCAGGATTTTCTCGCCGGCCACGCGGATAATCTTCACGGGCTTGCGGCTCGCGCCGTCGTTGACGGCGAGGGTCGTGCCCGGCTCCCAAGGGCTCGTCAGCCTGACGAAGCTGTTGGGCTTCAGCTTCTCGTCCATCTGTCCGATGGTCGTCTTGCCGTCGCGGCTCTTGGCTGGGTTGTCGTAATCAATGTCCAGGTAGCGCACCGTCGGCTGCGTCGGGTCCGCGGCCTCGACCACGATGGCGCGGTTCATGCCGGAGCCGGACTGCCACCACGTCAGCACTATGTCGCCGACCTTCGCCATCTGCGCCGCCGGGATGGGGATAATGTAGGCGTTCGGAATCTTCGCCTTGCCCGGCGAAAGGAACTCGACCTCGGACTCGACCTCGCCCGGCGCGATCATCTTCTGGCTGTACCAGATGAAAGTCACCTTGTCCGGCCCCTTCGTCGCCGCGTCCTGAATCCAGTTGTAAGAAGGGGCGAGCACGACTTCGTCGGCCCTGGCCGTCGTGTTGACGGGCGGGAAACCCGGGAAAGGAATCTCGCCGGGCTTGAGCGTGGACACGGGGGCTTCTGCGGCGGACGGCGTGGCCGAGGCGCTGGCCGCGGGCGGCTGGTTGGCGTTGGCCGCCGTGCTGTTGCCGCCCGCATCATTCGCGTCCTTCTTTCCGCAGGCGGCGGCGACGACGAGCAGAAGCGAGGCGAGTAAAGGCAGGATGGGGGGTCTGGTTTTCATCATTCTCCTTCGGGGATTGTGTCAGTCTGGTGGAGCCTCGGGCGCGGAAACTATCACATCTGGCTCGCGGGCTCAACAACTGTTAACATTTCCCCTCTCCTGGCGTCTTACGGGTGGAGCGGGAAAACTGACTCTTCCCGGCCCGTTGGCAAAAATTCTACGGCGAAGGCGTAAATGCACTGCCCTAAGCGTACAAACCGGACGGCCCGCGGGGTGATTCGATGAGCGAGTCCGCGACGAGCCTGAACCTGCTCCTGATGACGGGCACGCCCGCGGCCTCTGCCGCGGCGGCCCCCGCGCACGCGCCCTCGCCCGACGCGGCGCTCGTCGAGGCAGTCCGCCACGGCGACCGCGAGTCCTTCGGCCAGCTCTACGACCTTTACGGCCCGATGGTGCACGGCATCCTGCTGGCGCGCGTCCCCTGGGGCGAGGTTGACGACCTCGTGCAGGACGTTTTCCTCGTCGCCTTCAAGAGGATTCACACGCTGCGCGAGGCTGGGGCGTTCGGCGGCTGGCTGGCGATGATCGCGCGCAACCGCGCCGTGGACTTTCACCGCCGCCGCCGCGAGACCGAAGAGCTGCCCGAAGATTTGGCCCAGCGAAGCTCCGCCGACCCGGAGGCGGCCGAGGCGCTCGGGCTGATTCGCTCGCTGCCGGAGGCTTACAGGGAGACGCTCGTCCTGCGGCTGGTCGAAGGGATGACCGGGCCGGAGATAGCCGAGCGGACGGGGCTGACGCCCGCGAGCGTGCGCGTCAACCTGCACCGCGGCATGAAGCTGCTGCGCGAAAAGCTCGGGATGGAGAAACAGCCATGAACGAAGATTACTTGTGGGACAAGACGGGCGAGCCCGACCCGGAGCTAGAGCTGCTCGAACAGAAGCTCACCTCCCTGCGCTTCAAGCGCCCGGCCGAGCCCCTGCCGCTGCCCGCTGTGACACCGACGACGCCGCGCTACTTCTTCCGGCTCAGCCTACAGCGGCCCGCGCTCGCGGCCGCGGCCGCGCTCGTAGCCCTGCTGCTGGCCGCCGGCCTGTGGCTCGGTCTGCGTAAGCCGGGCACGACGGCGGACCAAAACGCGCGGGCGAGCGGCACGGCCGGGCAACAGCAGCAGGCGGCGCGTGAAGAGTCAGGCCCGTCTCTGCCGACCGAGCCGCAGCCCGCGCCTAACGTGGCAGGCGTGCAAGAGCCGAAGGTGCTGGCAACGCTTCCGCAGCCCCGGACACCAAGGCGCTCTTCCGGCGCGCGGCAGTTGAACGCCCGCCGCCAGGCGTCGCCGGGCCGTGAAGAATTGGCCCGCCGCGGCGAAGAGGCCAAGGCGCAGCTCATCAAGGCCCTGCACATCGCCAGCGACAAGCTCAACGAGGTGCAGAAGAAGATTCGGGGCGGCCAGGAACAGGGGCCGACTTCCTGAAGTATTAACGAATGGAGCAGTCAATGAAATCAGTCATCATTAAATCGCTGGGGCTCGCCGGCCTCCTCGTCCTCCTGGCGCTGCCCGCGCAGGCCCAGGATGTCAGGCTGCAACTGGACAGCCTGGACAAGCTCGAAGCCAGGGCGTCGGATACCATAGACGTGACGCTGGACGGTGCGCTCATCCGCCTCGCGCTCAATTTCCTCGACGACAAAGACCCCGAAGAGCGCGCCGTTAAAGAGCTGGTCATGGGGCTCAAGGGCATCTACGTCAAGGTCTACGAGTTCGACAAGGAGGGCGCGTACACCGCGGCCGACCTGGACCCCGTGCGCGCGCAACTGCGCTCGCCCGCCTGGTCGCGTATGTTCGGCGTCAAGAGCAAGAAGGAGGGCGAGAACCTGGAGGTCTACATGCTGAATGCGACGGGCGGTCAGATAGGTGGGCTGGCCGTGCTGACGACCGAGAACAAGGAGCTGTCCGTCATCCAAATCCTCGGCACGATTGACCTCGACAAGCTCATCAAGCTGAGCGGCAAGCTCGGCATCCCGTCAATACACATCTCGAAAGAGGACAAAGAGGCCGGCAAAGAGCCTAAGGAGTGAGCCCAAATGAGGACGAAGCACAGGAGGCTTTACACGCGCTCGCTCGCCGCCCTCGTCGTCACCGCGGCGCTAATCTCCGCGGCCGCGCCCGCGGCCCGCGCCGACGACCCGGAGTTCGACGCCATCACGCACCAACTCAAGTCGCACTTCAACGCCCGCCGCGTCAGCATTCCCTTCCTCGGGCTCGCCAACTTCTTCGTCCGTGTCGTCCGTCCCGCCGGCGTCAAGAGCGTCAAGGTCGCCATCTTCGAGGACCTCAGCTCCACGCCGGGCCAGCTCGGCAACGGCTTCAACGCCATCATGCGCAGCGTCCTGAGCCCAGAGTGGCAGCCCCTCCTGCGCGTCCGCTCGCGCGACGGCGAACGGCTCTACGTCTACGCGCGCGAGGCCGGCGAGAACATCAAGCTGATGGTCGTCAACATAGACCAGACGGACGCCGTCGTCGCCCGCGTCAAGCTCAGCCCCAAACGCCTCGCAGAGTTTTTGCAGGACCCGAAGATTCTCGGAATCTCGATTAACAGGTAGGCTACTTCCCGGCGCAGTTCTTGCTGATGTCGCCCTGCGCCGCTTGCAGCTTCGTGCCGAGGCTCGAAAACTCCTCGAACGTGAAGCCGCGCTCGGCGGCCGACTCGCGCGTCAGCGGCTTGCCCTGTATGTCCTGCGTCGCCACGTAAGCCTTCAGCTCGCCCGGCGTCAACTTCGACGCGACGACGGCCGCCTCGCATTCGCACCGCTCCTTGTAGACCGCGCTGCCGCCACGCATCTTGACGCAGGCATCAGCGTAAGAGCGCTCCGTCTCGCTCATGCCCTTGCCGCACGCGCAGAAGAGCAGGCCGACGGCGACCATAATTATCCCCAACGGAACCGACTTCATAATCACACCGCCTTTCATTGTCAGCGCAGGTCAGTACCGCCTGCGGTAGCGGGCGGGTCTGCAATGTTGGAGACCCGCCCGCTACCGCAGGCGGTACTGACCTGCGGCACATTTACCCTTGGGTTATCTTTCGTCTATCGGGATGTAGGGCACGCCGCGCTGGCCGACGTACTCGGCGCGAGGGCGAATCAGTTTGTTGTTGGCGTACTGTTCGAGGATGTGTCCCGTCCAGCCGCTGATGCGGCTGACGGCGAAGATCGGCGTGTAGAGGTCGAGCGGGATGCCCATCATGTAGAAGGTCGAGGCCGAGAAGAAATCCACGTTCGGGTAAAGCCCCTTCTCGCGCTTGATCGTCTCCTCGACCTTGAGCGACATCTCGTACCACTTCGGGTTGCCCGAGCGCCCGGCCAGCTCTTTCGAGAAGCGGCGGAAGTTGGTGGCGCGCGGGTCTTCCGTCTTGTAGACGGCGTGGCCGAAGCCCATCAGCTTCCTCTTGGCCGCGAGCGCGTCTTTGACGTACCGCTCCGTGTTCTCCACGTCGCCTATCTCAAGGAGCATCTTCATCACGTTCGTGTTCGCGCCGCCGTGCAAGGGGCCTGAGAGCGCGCCGATGGCCGCCGTCACCGCCGCGTACATGTCCGCGAGCGTGCCCGCGACGACGCGCGCCGTGAACGTCGAGGCGTTCAGCTCGTGGTCTGCCTGTAGGATGAGCGCCACGTCGAGGACGTGCGCGTCCTCAGGCTGTGGCATCTCGCCCTTGAGCATGTAGAGGAAGTTGGTCGCGATGTTCAGCTCGGGCTTCGCCTGAATCGGCTCCTGGCCGTTGCGCAGGCGGTCAATGGCGGCGACGATGACGGGAAACTGGGCCGTCAGCCGCGTGGCGGTTCGGATACTGGCGTCGCGCGAAGTGTCTTTCGCGTTCTTGTCGTAGAAGGAGAGCGCTGAGACGACCGTGCGGAGCGAGTCCATGGGCTCCGCGCCCTTCGGGAACCGGCCCATCAGGTCGAGCACCGCCGGGTGAAGCTCGTAGTTGGCGGCGATGTTGCTCTTCAACTCGTCCAGCTCGGCGCGCTTCGGCAGCCGCCCGTTCCAGAGCAGGAAGACGACCTCCTCGAAGGTGGAGTTGTTGGCGAGGTCGTGTATGTTGATGCCCTGGTAGATGAGTTCGCCCTTCTCACCGTTCACGTCGCCGATGGAAGAACTCGCGGCAACGACGCCGCGCAGCCCGGCCGCCGCCGCGCCCGCAGTCGCACCAGCCTCTTTCGCATTGTCCATGATTCGAATCCTTAAATTTTGGGATGCCGCGAAGATAACAAAGACAGTAACAAAGAACAAGTGATGAGTGATGAGTGATGAGCGATGAGAGCGAGGCTCTTACTCATGACTCATCACTCATCACTCATCACTATTATTTTCTGTCCCCGCTCGGCCCCGAGCAGGCGGGCGGCGGATGCCTTGTTGGCGGCGATTTCGAGGTAGCCGGCGCTGCCCCAGATGGCGAAGAGTTCGCGGGGGTCTTCGCCTCCTTCGGCGAAGAAGCGGCGGAAGGAGGTTATCTCGCGGCCGTTGATGATGAGCCGCGGGCGGCTCGCCAGCATCTTTTCGTCAAGCTCCGCGGGCGTGAGGTTCGTCACGCAGTTGCCGAAGCGGTCTATGTGGATGACGGCCGCCTCGATTGTGCCATCGGCCGCGCGCTTCGGCTTGAGGTCGGGCAGCCGCACGAAGTCTTTGATTTCTTCACCAAACTCTTCGGGCGCGACGCCCGTCGAGAGCGCGGCGGCCACGGGCGCGAAAACGTCGCGGCCGTGGAAAGTCGTGCTGGGCTGTGGGCCAAAATATTTTTCGTTCGTCAGGTGAAAGACGCGCGCCCCGGGCTCGCGCTCGTAGATGAAGCCGAAGAGGCCGTTGTCAGGCCCGACGAAGAACTGGCCCCCGGCGCAAGCCAGAATCCCGCGCCGCGCGGAGCCGACGCCCGGGTCAACGACCGCGACGTGAATGGTTCCCGCGGGGAAGCTCACGCACGCGGCCGCGAGCGTGAACGCGCCCGCCCGCACGTCCTGCGGCGGAATCTCGTGCGTCAGGTCAACGACGGCGGCCTTCGGGTTAATTGAGAGGATGACACCCTTCATCGCTCCCACGAAATAGTCCGCCGTGCCGAAGTCTGTCAGGAGGGTGATGAGCATAAAATCAAATGCGGAATGCGGAATGAAAGCCGGTTGTCTTTCATTCCGCATTCATCATTCCGCCCGCAAAGTTGCTTTTCAGAATCTCGTTTCGTTGGCCGTGCGGATTCTGAGGTACTGGCCGTGTTCGAGGCGTATGTCTTTGCCGCGCGAGGTGAGGACGCCGCCGGTGCCGACCGCGCCTCCCAGGACAGCGCCGATGGCCGCGCCCTTGCCGCCGCCGAAGATGGCCCCGATGATCGCGCCGACGCCCGCGCTGGCCCCGACCTTCGCCACGTCGTCCTTCGTCCTGTCCTTGCCGCGGACGCCGCCCTCTTCGTCAACCTCGCCGACGCCCTCGCTCGCTCCGTTGTCCTCGATTTCCACGACCTGCGCGCGGATGTCCGTCCAACGGCCGTTCGAGCTGATCTTGTCGAAGGCGAGCTGCAACTCGGAATTGCCCTTGACCTTCCCTGCGCGCTTGACCCGCGTGACGTGGCCTTCGAGCATCGCGCCCTGATACTCCGGCGGGCCGACGACGCGCGCCTCGAAGCGGTCACCCTTCTGCGTCACGTCGGTCGAGAGATTCGTCAGCAGCTCCACGCGCAGCTCCGTGCCGGCCGGGATGAAAGAGATGTTAGACGTGTTGACCGGTCCAGGGTTGTTGCCGCCGCCAATCGTCGTGCTGCTCGAAGTAGAGAGCGTCGGGTCGTTGTCAACGTCCGTGGTCGTGGTCGTGGCCTGCGGGTCAACTACTCCGCGGCGCGAGATGTTGGGAGGGATGGTCGAGTCGAAGCCGCGCCGGTCGTAGCCCGCGTCGTAGCCCACCTCGAACCCTTGCTGGTAGCCGTCCCTGTAATCTTCGAGCGCGCCGTAGGAGGAGGCGTAGGCGCGGTCTGCCCGCCTGTATTCGTCCTCGTCCCTGTAGTCGCGCGAAGCGCCCCCGGCGTTGTCGCGGTATCCGGCCTGGTAGCCGTCCGAGTAGCCCGTGCGGTAGCCGCGCTCTAAGGCCCCGACCGACTGCGCGGCAGCCAGGGCTGGCACGGCCGCGAGCGCGAAGAAGACGAGCAGGGCGAACAGCGTGCGTGTCGGATTTCTCATTCTTAGTCCCTTTCTGAAGAACCGGGCGTCCCGGCAGATGGTATCACTCAAAGACGGGCCGTAACAAACTTTTGCGCCGCTTGACGCTCGCGGCGCGCGCGACCTAGACTCGAATCGCACGCGCGCCAACCACATCAGATGCCGGATGGGGCGCGGCAGGTTGGCGGGGACTTGAAACCATGATTCGCAGAGTTTATTTGGACAACAGCGCGACGACGCCGGTTGACCCGCGCGTGGTCGAGGCGATGCTGCCCTATCTGACGGAGAAGTACGGCAACGCGTCGAGCGTGCACCACTTCGGCCAGGAGGCGCGCGGGGCCGTGGACCGCGCGCGGCGCGAGGTGGCCGCGCTCGTCTGCGCGCGCCCCAACGAGATAGTTTTTCTCTCCGGCGGGACGGAGGCCAACAACCTTGCGATTCGCGGCGTCGCGGAAGCCTTCGAGCAGAAGGGCCGCCACCTCATCACCTCGGAGATAGAGCACTCCTCCGTGCGCGGCATCTGCGACGCATTAGAGAAGAAGGGCTGGGAAGTCACGCGCCTCTCTGCTTACGAGGACGGCGTCGTCCACGTCGAAGACGTGCGCGCGGCGCTCAGGCCCGACACCGTACTCATCACGGTGATGCTCGCCAATAATGAGATCGGGACGCTTCAGCCCATCGCGGAGATCGGCGCGATGGTGCGCGAGGAGCGCGCGCGAGGAAACCGCCACCTGTGGCTGCACACGGACGCCGTGCAGGCCGCTGGAAGAATGCCCGTTGACGTGGAAGAGCTGGGCTGTGATCTTCTCTCCATGTCCGCCCACAAGCTGTACGCGCCGAAGGGGACGGGCGCGCTCTTCGTCCGCCGCGGCGTGCGCCTCGTCACGCAGAACGTCGGCGGCCATCAGGAGCGCGAGCGACGTGCCGGCACGGAATCCGTCTTCGGCATCGTCGCCTTCGGCGAGGCCGCGCGCCTCGCACGCGAAGAACTGGACGAGCGCACAACTCACCTGCGCCACCTGCGCGACCGCTTCGAGGCCGGGATTGAAGAGCGCGTCAGCGACATAGTCTTCAACGGCCATCGAGAGCTGCGGCTCCCGCACCTCTCGAACATCTCTTTCCGCTTCATCGAGGGCGAGGGGCTGCTCATCAATCTGGACTTGCAGGGCGTGGCCGTCTCGACCGGCTCGGCCTGCTCCTCCGGCTCGCTCGAACCCTCGCCCGTGATACGCGCCCTCGGCCGCGACGACGAACTGGCCCGCGGCTCCATCCGCTTCAGCTTCGGCAAGGACAACACCACGGAGGACGTTGACTACGTCCTCGAAGTCCTGCCCCGCGCCGTCGAAAACCTGCGCCGCCTCTCGCCCCTCTACCAGAAGGCGCAGGCTGAGCGCGCGTGCGAAACTGTCCGAATATAAAGTTTCAAGTTCAAGGTTTCAGGTTTCAAGATAAAGACCTGAGACCTGAAACCTGAAACCTGAAACTTTGACTTACTCCACCACCTTCAAAGACCACTTATCCAACCCGCGCAATGCGGGCGAGCTGGCGGACGCGACCGCCGCGGCCGAAGAGACGAATCCGGTATGCGGCGACCGCCTGCGCCTCGGCCTGCGAATTCGTGACGGGCGAATAGAGGCCGCGCGCTTTTTGGCCTACGGGTGCGCGCCGACGCTCGCGTGCGGCTCGGCGCTCGCCGAGATGCTCGAAGGGATGACGGTCGAGGACGCGGCCCGCGTCACTAGACAGGAGGTTGTGCGCGCCGTCGGCGGCCTGCCCGCGCGCAAGGGGCACGCGGCGGCGCTCGCCGTGGAGACTCTGCGTTCGGCGCTCGCGGCCCAGTCTAGTTCGTCGTGAGTTTGAAAGAATCCAGAAATCTCTCGCCGGACGCGGTGATCGTGCTGTCCTTGCCGTACTGCGTGTAGAGGATCATGTACATGCGCGGCTTGACGAGGTAGATGCGGACGGTGAAGGCTATGTTCTTCGAAGGCGAGGAGCCCACGATCTCGCGGCCGGGGTTGCCGTCGAGCGTGATGGGGCGCTGGCTCTTCACCTCGCCCTGCACGTTCGAGATGGCCCCCTGCTGCGCGGCGTCCATCAAGTCTTCCGGCTTGGCGGCGTCGAAAATGTACACGGGGTATTCGGTGTAGCCGGTGATGTAGCCCTCGTAACCTTCGCTCAGCGTGTAGAGGTGTATGGGGAGCGGGCCGGCCGCGCTGGCGACCGTGTCCTCGTCGTGGCCCGGCGTGCCCGGCATGGAGATGGTGAAGCCTTCGCCGTTGACGGTCTGCCAGTTGCCCGCAGGCGTTGACGAAGGCGTGGACGAAGACGTGGCCCGCGGCGTCGCGCCGGGCGTCGTGCCGGGCGTCGGCCCGTTGCTGATGCCAGTCTGCCCTGACTCGCGGCTGGCCAGGAAGATGATGACGCCGATGGCGATGGCGAGCGCCGCGACGCCGCCCAGAACCCACGGCAGGGGGCTGCGCTTCGCGGGGTAGGGCGGCATCATGTATTGCTGCGGGGGCGGGGGCGGCATGGTGCCCGGCTGGCGGCCCCCGGCCGTCGGCGCGGCGTGCATCATGTCGGTCGGGGCCGCGCCGCCGCGATAAGGGTAGCTCGCCGTCGGGGCCTCCGAAGAGTTGAAAGAGCCCGCGGGCGGCGACGCAGCGGCCACCAGCGTCGAGCCGTCGTCCAAACAGAAGTTCTGGTCGTCCGGGTACGTCCGGCTACAAATTGGGCAGCGCTTCATCACTCTTCTCCTGAAACACTCTTAACAGCGGATTCCATATCTTAACTTTTTTACGAGCGCGGCGGATAGAAATTTTTGCACAGCCGGGCGCGTTCGTACTAAACTAACGCTGCATCCCCCCTCAAAAGGAGTTTGGTAACCGTCGGTCTTTCCGACCCGACTGACAACGAGAGGAGAATGTTGAGCATGAAACGCTTCGACCCGTCCTCAATCAAGAGGACTTTGCTGCTCGTCATCACTTTAGTGCTCGTGCCCGCGGCCGCGCTGGCACAGAACAACGCTCCCGCGCAAGGGGGCGGCACTACGACGGAGTCAACGAGGACGACCACGACGACCACGACGACGAGCCAGCCGTCGCAAACCACGCAGACGACCTGGGTGGACCCGTTCTGGCTCATCCTCGGCGGCATCGCGCTGCTCGCCATCATCCTCATCGTCGTCCTGGCCTCGCGCGGCCGCGCCCGCGACCGCGTGGCGACACACGTCGAGCGCGAGACGGTGATTAAGAAAGAGTAAAGGGGCGGGTAAGTCTTCAGCCCCGTCAGGGGCGGCTGACAATAGCCCAGCACTTCAGTGCTGGGTGAGAAGATGAAAAACGACGGAGTCCCGTAGGGACGGCTGAACAGTTCAGCCGTCCCTACGGGACTCAATCTTTTTATCGTTCAGTTCCCAGCACTGAAGTGCTGGGCTATTTTCGCGTCGTCCCTACGGGACTCTTTCATTTGACGGGCAGGAGGCTGCGGACGAGGTCGTGGAGGCGGTCGAAGTCTATCGGCTTGGTGAGGTAGGCGTCGAAGCCGGCGTCGTAGGCGGCGCGCTGGAAGCCGCCTGTCGAGAAGGCCGTGACGGCGATGATGGGAACGCTCTTGAGCGACTCGCTCTCGCGTATCCGGCGCGCGGCCGCGAGGCCGTCCATCTCCGGCATCCCGATGTCCATCAGGATGATGTCCGGGTTGGTCTGCGACGCGACCCTGACGGCCTGCTCGCCGTCCGACGCCGTGACGACGCGGTAGCCCTGCTGCTGCAAGTTGAGGCTGATGACCGTCACGTTGTCAATCACGTCGTCCACGACGAGGACGAGGAAGTCCCTGAGCGAAAGCTCGTGCGTGTGCTCCTGGCGCTCCACGAGCCGTGTGGTCGAGAGGTCGCGCGTGACCTTGCTGACGGGTGCGGTGGTCTCGTCCGCGGGCGATTCGTCGTGTGAGTTCATCTTATCTTACTGTCTCGGCCGCGTCTCGGACGGCTGAATGGTTTTGCCGTTGTGATACTCCGGGCCGCAGTACTTGCGCGGCTCCTGACCTATGACGTAGGTCTTCGAGCGTATGACGGGACACACGGACGGGTCCGCGATGAGTCCCGTCGTCGGGTCAATGTCGAGCGTGATCGTCCCGTCAAGCACGGTGTCGCGGTCTTCCCTCCCGCCGCCCTTGCCTTCGGGCTTGCGTGGCGCGGCCTCCGGCAGAACGACGGGCGGCGGCGCGGGCTCGTAATCGAATTCGCCGTCCCCCGTATCGGCGTCGTCCTCGGGCGCGGCGTCCTCCACGGCCACCTCTTCGCCCGTCTCATCTCCCGGCGCGGTCCCGTTGATGAAAAACTCCGTGCGCTTGGCGGTCGCGTCGGCCGCCGCGAGTTGGCCCGTGCGCGGGTCAATCTCCGCCTCTTCGAGCCCGGCGGGCCGCTCCCAATCGCCGGCCCACTCGGGGTGGCTGGCGAGCGCCGCGTTCATGAAGTCCGCAAAGATGGGGAGCGCCGCGTCCGCGCCCGTCAGGCCGAGCTGCGAGTTGTCGTCGAAGCCGACCCAGACGACGCAGACCAGGTGCGGAGTGTAGCCCGCGAACCAGCCGTCGCGCGACGTGCCGGTCTTGCCCGCGATGCCGAACTTGCCCGGCACGTTCTTGAGGCCGCGCGCGTTGAGCTTGGCTGCCGTCCCGCGGTTGACCACGTCCTTGAGCATATCGGTCAGGACGTAGGCCACCTGCGGCCGCACGACCTCGTTACGCGTGCCCGTCAACTGGGCCACGGTCGTGCCCGAGCCGGTCGTGACGCGGCTGATGGCGACGGGCGTGGTGCGCGAACCATTCGCGGCGAAGGCCGTGTAGGCGGAGGCGACCTGAAGCGGCGTGGCCTCGTTCGTGCCGAGCGCCATCGCCAGGTAAGGCTTCGGCGGCTTCGGCATCCCAGCCTTGGCAGCGAGGTTCATCACGCGCCCGATGGTCACTTCCTGCGCGACCTCGACCGTGACGACGTTCAGGCTCCTCACGAGCGCGTCGCGCAAAGTGACGGGCGCGTTAGAATACTTGTCGCCGAAGTTGCCCGGCGAGTATTCCTGGTCGCCGACGGTGAAAGTCTTGGGCTCGTCCTTGTAGACGGTGGCGGGAGTAATCACGCGCGGCACGGGGTCGTAAGCCGTGTTGAGCGCGGTGGCGTAGACGAAGGGCTTGAAGACGGAGCCGGGCTGGCGTCGCGCTTCCGTGACGCGGTTCAACTGGCTCTTGGAATAATCACGCCCGCCGACCATCGCCACGACCGCGCCCGTCTCAGGGTTCATCGCCACGAGCGCCGCCTGAAGAGTTCCGGGCGGGACTTTCTTCGCGTAGAGCTTGTCGAGCGCGGCGAGCTGCTTGGTGACGGCCGTGTAGGCGGCGCGCTGCAAGTCCATGTCCACGGTCGTGTAGATGCGCAGGTGTTGGCGCGCGCCCTGCTCGCCGATAACGTCGCCGAGCTGCGTCTGGACGTAGTCCGCGAAGTAGGGCGCGTCGGTCGTGTCAACCCGGCCCTTGGTCGGCGAGACCTTCAGCGGCTCGGCCTTCGCCGCCTCGGCCTGCTCTTTGGTGATGGCGCTGGTCTCGACCATCGAATCGAGCACCTGATTGCGGCGCGCGGTGGCCGTCTCCACGTCCTTGTACGGGTTGTAGCGGTTCGGGCTGCGGATGAGCCCCGCGATGAAGGCGGCCTCGGGAAGCGTGAGCGTCGTCACGTCCTTGTTGAAGTATGCGCTCGCCGCCTCGCCCACCCCGTTGATGGAGAAGCCTGACTGCTGGCCCAAATAAATCTGGTTACAGTAAAGCTCGAAAATCTGCTCTTTGGTCAGCCTCGTTTCGAGGATGATGGACATGTAGGCTTCCGAGAGCTTGCGGCGCAGGGTGCGCTCGGGCGAGAGGAGTAGATTTTTGACGAGCTGCTGGGTGATGCCGGAGCCGCCCTGCTGCGCGACGGGCGAGTTCTGGTCGGAGCCCGTGCGGCGCAGGAGCGCGCGGATGATGCCGCGGAAGTTGACGCCGTAGTGCTGGAAGAACGAGCGGTCCTCGGTCGTAATCACCGCGTCCACGAGATGCTTCGGCAGGTCTTTGAAGCCCACGACCTTGCGCTTGGCACGCTCCTGCCCCGTGACGGAGCTAATCAGCTCCGGCTCAAGCTGCGCGCGCTCAAGCGGCGGGCCGCCCTGCAAGTCTGCGAGGCCCGCCACCTCCTTGCCGCGAAACTGCACGCGCAGGCGCGGGAACGTGCGCTGGCCGTCAACCATCATCTCCGCGCTCGGCTCGACCTCGACCGCGTCGCCCTTCACCGCGTAGCGCCCGCGCGCCGCGTCCGCCTGCTGCGCCTTCTCGACGTAGCCGGCGCGCTTCAGGTAGGCCACCAGGTCGTCAACCGTCAGACTCTCGCCGACGAACAGTTGCTTGGGAGCGGCGTAGATGCCGGCCGAGCGCGTGAAGATTTCGCCGTTCAGGAGCTGGTCAATGCGCTCGGAGAAGACGTACCAGTAGTAGCCGAGGACGCCGATGGTGACGGTGGTGATGAAGACGAGCGCGATGACGACGGGCGGGCGGAAGATGCGCCGCGCCCAGCGGCGGAAGAACCCGACGGGCGGCTGCTGGTACTTGACGATCTTGTGGCGGCGCGACTTGCCGCCATTCTTCCTGGCGACGGGCGGGACGCGATCCTCTGGCGGGTGACGAATCATAAGAGCAGTCGCGAGCGACAAGTGGCGAGTGGCGAGCAAAAGCTTTGCTCAGTCCCCTTCACTTGCCCCAACAAGAGTAAACCGTTCACCTTCGCCTGTCTACCGTTAAAAGCGGTGACGAGTGACGGGCAAAGCGGGCGGGGGCGAGCCCCTCTTCCCGACCTGCCAATTATTCTGCCTTGTATCACTCTGCCCGCGCCGCCTCGCAGGTCAGGAAGGGGGTTTACCCCCGCCTTGGCTTGTCACCTGTCACCGCTTTAAGCTACCGTGACAGGTTCGTTAACGGCATTTTGATGCGGCCAGCGGCAAATGAGTTCGAGGACACCAAGAAGCTTGCGCTTCCGGCCGGGGGCGCGCCTGCGCCTGCGATACGCGCTCTACGCCGTGCTGGTGGCGGTGGCCCTGGGCACGCTCGGCTTCCGCCTGCTCGAAGGCTGGTCGTGGTCGGACAGTCTCTACGCGACGATTCAGACCGTGACGACCGTGGGCTACGGCGACGTGACGCCGCAGACGGCCGCGGGCCGCGCCTTCGCCAGCCTCTACATGTTCGTCGGCGTCGGCGCGGTGCTCTACATCCTGACGAGCACCGTGCAAACAATCGTCCAGTCGGAGATGATCGCCACCTTCGGCGAGCGCCGTCGTCACCGTGAGATGCAGAAGCTAAAAGACCATTTCATCATCTGCGGCGCGGGCCGCGTCGGCTCCCGCCTGATACGCGAGTTGCAGCGCTCGGGCGTGCCCTTCGCCGTCATCGAGAAGGACGAGGTCAAGGTCGCGCACATAGTTGAGAAGGGCGCGCACGTCATCGTCGGCGACGCGACGCTCGAAGAGACTTTGCGCCAGGCGGGCGTGGACCGCGCGAGGGGGCTGGCCGCGTGCCTGCCCGACGACGCCGACAACGTCTACGCCGTGCTCACGGCGCGCGACCTGAACCACAAGCTGCACATCGTCGCGCGCGCCGTCGAAGAGCAGGCCGAGCCGAAGCTGATTAAGGCGGGCGCGAACCGCGTCGTCGCCCCGACCATCACGGGCAGCCACCGCATGGCGCAGGCGCTGATGCGGCCGGCCGTCGCAGACTTCATGGACTCGATCACGGCCGAGAACCTGGACTTGAGCTTCGAGCAGATAGAGGTCGGGCGCGGCTCCGCCTACGCCGGCAAAAAGCTGCGCTACACGAACATCCTCTCGGAGCTGAACGTCGTCATTGTCGCCATCCGACGCCGGAGCGGTCAGATGACCTTCAACCCGTCGGGCGACGCCATCATAGACGCCGGCGACATCCTCATCGCCATCGGCCAGGCCGAGTCGCTCATGCGCATGAGCGCGCTCGCCGGCAGCGCGAAGGAGCTGACCGAACCCTGAGGAATGCGGATTTAAAAGAAAGCACTCAAGCCTTTGCGCCTTTAGTTTTCCCTTAGCGCCTTTGCGCGAACGGCTGTTTCTCGCAAAGGCGCAAAGTTAAGGCGTAAGGCGCAAAGGGTTGAATCTGTCTCCCAAGCTGTAATCATTACGATAATGGTGAAAAAATTTTTTAGAGCAATTTCCAGCGGAGTCTTCATCCTAATTGGGATTCTTTCGGCCGGGTTGGGGCTGAAGGGATTCCTGCTGCCGAGCCATTTTATTGATGGCGGCGTGACGGGAGTCTCGATGCTCGTCTCGGCGCTCGCGGGCGTCTCGCTGCCGCTGTTGATCGTCCTCATCAACGCGCCGTTCGTCGTCCTCGGCTACCTGCAAATCGGCCGCGGCTTCGCGCTCAAGAGCGCGCTGGCGATTGGCGGGCTGGCGCTCGCCCTGACGTTTATCCCGTACCCCGTGGCGACGACGGACAAGTTATTGGCGGCCGTCTTCGGCGGGTTCTTTCTGGGCGCGGGCATCGGGCTCTCGATCAGGGCGGGCGGCGTGCTGGACGGGACCGAAGTGATGGCCCTGATTCTGAGCAAGAAGATGGGGACGACTGTGGGTGACGTGATTCTCGTCTTCAACATCTTCATCTTCTCAGTCGCGGGCATCTTCCTCGGACTGGAACTCGCGCTCTACTCCATCCTGACCTACTTCGCCGCCTCGAAGACGATTGACTTCCTGCTCCACGGCATAGAGGAGTACAACGGCATCACCATCGTCTCGGAGCACAACGAGGAGATCAAGTCTCTAATCTTGAAAGACCTGGGCCGCGGCGTGACGATCTACAAGGGCGTCGGCGGGTTGACGGGGGCCGAGCACGACATCTTGTTTTGCGTCGTCACGCGGCTGGAAATCCCCAGGATCAAGACCGCGGTCAAGCGGATAGACGAGCACGCCTTCATCGCCGTCCACCGCATCTCGGACGCGAGCGGCGGCGTGATGAAGAGACAGGTGCTACATTGAGAATTCTCGTCACAGGCGGGAGCGGCTATCTGGGCCTCCACGTCCGCCGCTTCTTCGGGGCCGACGATTTTTCGCGCCGCTCGCAGCGAGATGTCCTGAGCACGTATGACGCGGCGCTCGTCTCGGACTACGACGTGGTGATTCACCTGGCGGCGCACCTGGACAAGGACCCGGCGGGGGCCGAAGACTGCTTTCGGACGAACGCCGAAGGGACGGCCAACCTCCTGCGCCACATGCGGCCCTACTCGGTCTTCATCTACGCCTCGACCAAGGACGTTTACGGCGCGTGGGCTGACCAGTACAAGGATGTGCCTGAGACGTGCCCGACGGCCTACTGCGGCCAGACGGCGCTCGAATGGTCTAAGCTGATGGGCGAAAAGTTCGTCGAGTATTACGCCGCCGAGCGAAACTTGCGCTCCTGTATCTTCCGCCTCTCGACCGTCTACGCGCGCCCGTCCGAGGACAACGAGCCAGGGTTCGTCACGCACTACGTCGAGTCCGTCAAGCGCGGCCGGCCCATACGGCTGCCGATGAATGGTCGCCCCGTGCGCGACATCCTGCACGTCGAAGACTTCTCGCGCGCCTGCCGCGCCTTCATTGACTCGTCCCACGCGACGGGGCTGTATAATCTGGGCGGCGGGCGCGCGAACGCCGTCAGCCTGCGCGAGATTGTCGAAACGGTCGGGCGCATGATCGAGCTTGAGCCCGTCATTGACGAAGAGACGCGCGCGCCCACGCCCGTACCCGTCAACTACGTCTCAGACATCTCGCGCGCGAAGGAGCAGCTCAACTGGCAGCCGGAGATCGGCGTCGAGGTGGGCCTGAGAAGTTTACTGTGAGCGTTGGAAGCATTCAGCCCGGGCGCGTAGAGCGCGTCGTCGTGCGTGGGGTCAACTGGGTCGGCGACGCCGTCATGACCGTGCCCGCGCTGCGCGAGTTGCGGCGCGTGTTGCCGGGGGCGCACATCACGCTCGCCACGCGCCCGTGGGCCGAAGGGCTCTTCGCCGACGCGGATTTTCTGGACGACCTGCTGGTCTACGAGCGACGGCCGCGCAGGCTCGGGGACGTGGCCCGACAGGTGCGCGAGTGGCGCGCGCGCCGCTTTGACCTCGCGCTGCTCTTTCAAAACGCCTTCGAGGCGGCGCTCATCGCGCGGGCCGCGCGCGTCCCCCTCCGCGTGGGCTACGCGACCGACGGGCGGCGCGCTCTACTGACGCACCCGCTGTCGCTCCCTGGCTGGCGCTCGGAGCGCCACGAAGTTTTCTATTACCTCAACCTCGTGGCCGAGTTGGAGGGCGAACTTTACGGCGCGTCTTCCGTTGAAGAGCGCGAGCCGCAATTCGATCTGGCAGTTTCCGAGAAGAGGAAAGCGGAGGCGCGCGCCACGCTCGCGGCCCTGGGCGTCAGTCTTATGCGGCCGCTCGTCGCGCTCTGCCCCGGCTCGACCAACAGCCGTGCCAAGCGTTGGCCCGCCGAAAGGTACAGTGCGCTCGGCGACAGATTTACCAAGGAGGCGGGCGCTGAAGTCTTGCTCGTCGGCTCGGCCGACGAGTTGGAAGTCTCGCGCGAGGTTGAGGCGCGCATGAATGAGCGCGCGCACGTTCTGACGGGCCGCACGAATCTGGCACAGGCCGTCGCGGTCTTGAGCCTCGTTGACCTGCTGGTGACGAACGACACCGGCCCGGCGCACATCAGTTCGGCACTGGGCCGCCCGACGCTCGTCATCTTCGGCCCGACGGACCCGCGCACGACGCGCCCCTTCGCGGCCTCGGCCGAAATCATACGCCGCCCGCCCGACTGCGCGCCCTGCATGCTGCGCGACTGTCCAATTGACCACCGCTGCATGACGGCCATCTCGCCCGAAGAGGTTTTCCAGAAAGCCGCGGCGATGATGAGAAGAGACGCGACGGGGGTTTACGGGTGAGCCGCAGGGCAGTCTTCATGGACAGGGACGGGACGATCTCCGAGGAGGTCGGCTACGTCAACCACCCCTCGCGCTACAGGGTCTTCCCCTACTCGGCCGAGGCCGTGCGCCTCCTCAACGAGGCGGGCTGGCTCGCCATCCTCGTGACGAACCAGGCCGGCGTCGCGCGCGGCTACTTCACGGAGGACGTTATCACGGCAGTTCACGGCGTGCTCGAACAAGAACTCGGGCGCGGCGGTGCGCGCCTGGACGCGGTCTACTATTGCGCGCACCACCCTACGGTCGGCGAGCCGCCCTACCGCCTGGACTGCGACTGCCGCAAGCCCAGGCCGGGGCTCGTCGAGCGCGCCGCGCGCGACCACGACATTGATCTCGCGCGGAGCTGGATGGTCGGCGACCGCTACAGCGACGTGGAATTGGCACACAACGCGGGCACGCGCGCCGCCATCGTCCTCAGCGGCTACGGCCGCGGCGAGTGGGAGTACCAGCGTTCCGCCTGGAAACACCAGCCCGACCTCGTCGCGGAGGACTTGCTCGAAGCGGTGAAAAAGATAGTTTCCGGTTCGGAGGTTTCGAATTGAGTCTTGAGCGAACGCCGGAGCAGGATCGGCTGACGGCGATTGTGCGGCGGTTCCCGCAGAGCAAGGTGGTCGTCGTCGGCGACCTGGTGGCGGACCAGTTTCTGTACGGCGAGATCAGCCGCGTCTCGCGCGAGGCCCCCGTGCTCATCCTGCGCTACGAGCGCACGGAGACGACGCCGGGCGGGGCCGCCAACTGCGCCTGCAACCTGGCCGCCCTCAACGCGCGCGCCGTCATCATCGGCGTCGTCGGGGAGGACGAGGCCGGCGCGGCGCTCGTCGAAAAGCTGCGCGCCTCCGAAGTTGACTGTGCCAATTTAGTCTCTTCGCCGCAGGTGCGGACGACGACGAAGGTGCGCGTCCTGGCCGGCCAGATTCACTCGACGCGCCAGCAGGTCATACGCATAGACTACGAGGGCCGGCCGCTCGCAGACGACGGATTGCGCGAACAACTGCGCGCCCGGCTGCGCGAGGAGGCGCGCGACGCGGACGCCGTCATCATCTCTGACTACAACTACGGGTTGGCGGACGCGGAGATGGTCGAGGCCGTGCGCGAGGCTGCGCGCGAGCGCGGCACGCCCGTCCTCGTGGACTCGCGCTTCGGCCTGACCCGGTTCCGGGGCTTCACCTCCGCGACCCCGAACGAGGACGAGGTCGAGCAGTTGCTGGGCCGCAAGTTCACGGACGACGCCGAGTTGGAGCGCGCCGGGCTGGCGATGCGCGACGAGATGAATTATCAGGCGCTGCTCATCACGCGCGGGAGCCGCGGGATGCTCCTGCTCGAATCGGGTGCTGAGCCGCTGCATTTGGAGGCCGTCGGCTCGCGCGAGGCCAAGGACGTGACCGGCGCGGGCGACACCGTCATCGCCACCTACGCGCTCGGCCTGGCCGCGGGGGCAGGCCACGCGGACGCGGCACGACTGGCGAACCACGCCGGCGGCCTCGTCGTCATGAAGCGCGGCACGGCCACCGTCAACCGCCAGGAGCTGCTCTCGTCAGTCCTGCGCTGGGGAGAAGTTTAAGGTCCCTTCAATTTTAAAATGACTTTTGTATCTGACGAGCAGCAGAAATCGAGCGCGGCGGCGCGCATCCTTGAGCGCAACCGCCTGATCGCGCGAGTGGCGATAGCCCGCAAGCACGGGGCGCGGGTCGTGCTCGCCAACGGCTGCTTCGACATCCTGCACGTCGGCCACGTCCGCTACCTCGAAGGGGCCAGGGCGCTCGGCGACCTGCTGGTCGTCGCCGTCAACTCGGACGCGCAGGTCCGCGCGCAGAAGGGCGAGGGCCGCCCTTTCGTCCCCGAGCGCGAGCGGGCCGAGGTCATCGCGGCCGTGCGCGCCGTGGACTTCGTGACCATTTTTCAAGAGCCCACGGTCGAGCAACTCCTGCTCGCCATCCGCCCGGACATACACGCCAAGGGCACCGACTACACGGCCGAGACCGTCCCCGAGCGCGATGTGGTACGATCCTACGGCGGCCGCGTCGCCATCGTCGGCGACCCGAAAGACCACTCGACGACGGAAATGTTAGGGCGGGTGACGGGTGACGAGTGACAGGTGACAGGATAAAACCTGCCCCTCCTCGTTACCTCTCACCTATCACCCGTCACTGTTTTTATGCGAATCCTGATCGTCAAACTCGGCAGCATCGGCGACATCGTGCACACGTTGCCGTCCCTGGCGGCGATCCGGCGGGCGCGGCCGGGGGCGGAAATCTCCTGGGTGGTCGAGCGGCGCGCGGCTGAAATTTTAAGAGACAACCCGATGTTGGATCGCCTCATCGAAGTGGACACGAAGGCTCTGAGGCGCTGGCCGGTGTCTGGGGAGACGCTGCTGGCACCGCGTCAGCAGTTACGTCGGTTACGCGCCTCATCCTTCGATTCCGCTTTAGACTTCCAAGGGTTACTCAAATCAGCCACTATCGCTCGCCTCTCGAAGGCGAAGCGCAGCTACGGCTTTGCCCGCGAGGCGTTGCGCGAGCCGCCGAGCCGTTTCCTGCTCTCGAAAACAGTCAGCGTCCCGCTCCGCTCGCACGTCATCGTCAAGAATCTGGCGCTGGTCGCAGGCGCGCTCGGCCTGCCTGTCCCTGGCGACCCGGCGGAGTTTGAGTTCCCCATCGGCGTCGGCCCCTCGCACTTGCGGGAGGCGGACGAGGCGGCCGAAGGGACGGGCCGCGGCTTCGCCATCCTCAACCCGGGCGGCGGCTGGCCCACTAAGCTCTGGGACGCCGGGCGTTTTGGCACACTGGCCGACGAGCTGTGGACTCATCACGGCCTCCATTCGCTCGTCACCTACGGGCCGGGCGAGTTTGACCTGGCCGAGACTGTCCTGCGGGCGAGCCGGTCTGGGAAGGCACGCGCCGTCAGCCCGTCACTGAGAGGGTTTTACGCGCTGGCCCGCCGGGCTAGCCTGTACGTCGGCGGCGACACCGGGCCGACGCACCTGGCCGTGGCCGCGGGCGCGCCCGTCGCCGGGCTCTTCGGCCCGACCGAGTGGTGGCGCAACGGCTCGCCCCGCTCGGAAGACATTTGCATCGAGCGCACGGACATCAACTGCCGCACGGACTGCCACCGCCGAGCCTGCTCGCAGTGGGTCTGCATGGACATTTCGGTCGAGCAGGTGCTGCACTTCGCAGGCGAAAGGCTCCGGCGCGTGGGGCGCGGGGCCGTGAGAACGGAGAGCAAGACGGTTGCGTAGAGGCGGGACGTGGGTGCAGCGCTGGCGCGTGCCGCTCGGTTTTCTGTGCGGCGCGCTCTTCCTCTGGTTCGCGCGGCCGAGCTGGCGCACGCTCGCGGTCGGAAGTCTCGTCGCCCTTCTAGGGCTGGCCCTGCGCGCCTGGTCGGCCGGGCACATACGCAAGAACGCCCAGCTCGCCACCTCCGGCCCTTACGCCTACACGCGAAACCCGCTCTACCTCGGGAGCTTTCTGCTGGGCGTCGGGTTCACCATCGCGTCGGGGCAGCCCTGGCTCGTCGTCCCCTTCGCGGCGCTCTTTCTGGGCATCTATTTTCCCGTTATGCGCGTCGAAGCAGCCGACCTCGCGCGGCTGTTCGGCGAGGATTACGAGAATTACTCGCGCGCCGTCCCGCTCTTTTTCCCCAGGCTTTCGCCCTACAGAGACGAGAAGACGCGCGGGCTGAAGTTCGACGCGAGCCTTTACTTGCGTTACCGTGAATACCAGGCGGCGCTCGGGCTCCTGGCCGCCCTGGGGCTCCTGGCCCTGAAGGCCGTTTTATTCAAATGAAGTTTGCTTTAAAAAATCCTCGCATGGTTTTCGCGGCCCTTGCCCTCACCCTCTGCGTTTCGCTCGCCACCGCGGCCAGCCAGCCAGCCCCCGACTCCGGGCGCAAGGACACTGCCCGCAGACTGCCGTTCGAGCCGGCCGAAGAGCTGATTTACGAGGCGGAGATTTCGCGCGCCATTCTCCGCGGCATCAACATCGGCGAACTGCGGTTTACGGCGAGCAGGGCGGAGACACAGAAGGCGCAGCCGAGTAAGGATAAAACGCCGGCCGCCCTGCGCTTCACCGTGGATGCCGTCTCGAAGGGCCTGCTCCGCAAACTCTTCGGCCTCAATTTCCGCCTGCAACTCGAATCCACGGTCGAGCCGACTTCCTTCGCCGTCATGCAGACGACGAAGCTCGACGAGCAGGGCAATCGCAAGCGCACGAGCGAGGCCGTCTTCGACCGCGACGCTGGGCGCGTCGTCTGGACCGAGCGCGACCCGAACGACCCCAACCGCGAGCCCCGCGTCGTCACTTCCGAGACGAAGGGCGCTGTCCAGGACATAGCCTCCGTCTTCTACTACCTGCGCACGCAGCCGCTCGAACTCGGCAAAAGCTTCGACGTGATGGTCAGCGACTCGGGCCGCGTGTTCAGCGTGGCGGTCGTCGTCTCCGAAAAGAAAAAGATGAAGACCGTGCTCGGACAGGTGCAGACCTTGAAGGTCGAGGCGGATGTCTTCGGCGAGGGGCGGCTCATACGCGGCAAGGGCAAGCTCTCCATCTGGTTCACGGCCGACGCGCGCCACGTCCCCGTTCGCGCCAAAATCAATAACGAGCTGGGCACGCTCGACATCAAGCTCAAGCGCATAACCGCGGGCGCGCTCACGGCCGCGCGTTGAGCTTCCACCCCTGCGCGTTTGAGGGCATCTTTCCCTACAGTTTTATGTTTCGATAAGCTTTCAGGTGGGCGGTCACTTAGAGAGATATTCGTTGTGTCTGTGCAGCAGGTCGTCCAACTCGTCTGCGTGCGCGAGGGCGTACTCACGGTAGCTGTTAGCGATCAGGCTGTACGCCTCCGCCCCCGCGTCCCTTTCGCGGTCTTCGATGTAGCTTTCGAGAACCTCAACCAATAGCTCCCTGAGTTTCTCGGGCTGTTTGTTCAGCGGGTCGTTCAGGAGCTTTAGCCTTCGTGCGCTCTTCGATAGGTAGCTAATGATTCTGCCCTGCTCGCGCCCCACTCTATCACTCCAATGCTCCTCCAGTTTGAACACGCGTTTCATACTTTCGACCCTCCGGGACGGCATTGCCGCCCGGTCTATGATCGCCACCTTGTGCGCGTTGACGGCGTCCCGGCTATAAACGACTTCGATTTCTTTAAGCGCCGGGTGGCCGTAAGGATGAAACGTATTTGTCAGCGGCGCGTCATCGTCTTTGTCAATCGGATTACGGCTCCCTTTCATGTAGCGGTTACAGTAGGCACATAACGGAACAAGATTATTCGGGTGGATGGACAGGAAAGGGTATTCGGACTTCGGCAGGAAATGATCCGCATCCCAGAGCCTGTAGTCTTCGACTTTCGGAGGGCGGTCGCTGTCACACGCCGGGCAGACGGCCAGTTCCGCGTTCGCGCTCTCGAACGCTTCGAGAAAAGCCGCCCGGTCAAACGGCTTCGGCTGACCATGCACCGCGTCCGGGAAGCCCGTCTCCAATAAAAAACCTGTGTAGAAAAAGGTCATCAGGTTCTTCACTGCTTTCTGCGTCTCTTCCGCCAGGCTCTTGTAACTGAAATAGAACTGGTCGTCCTTGAGGTGGTCGAAGAAGCCCACGTCCGCTGCGTAAGCGTCAATGATTTTCTGGCCCTCCGCGGGATTCTTCTGAAGGTATTCGACCAGCTCGTCCAGGTATAAATGGAAGTCACTCTTCGCTTGCCCGCCGCCCTTAGCTTTCTTCCACAGTCTTTTCCAGAGCCACTGCCCCTTGTCCTTGCCGAAGGCGGCTTCGAGCGACTGCTCATCAGGCCAGGTAACCCCGGGCGTGCAGGCGAACTTTAAGACCTCGCCCTGAAACTCCAGGATTTTTTGCATGCGGTCGCCACAGGCGGGCGGATTAATCGGATGGATCATATCCCCTCCACCTTCCTCAGTGCGTGCACCCGGCGGCGAAACTCAAACTGATAGAAGCCCGTCCCCAGCTTGTCTTCAATTCTTTCGAGGGCGGCGGCCATGCTGGGTCGCTGATTGCCGTCGCCTTTCTCCTTGGCATACTCGTGCAGGGCTCTGAGGACGCTGAGCAACCGCCTGTCCAGTTGCTCCGCGCTGCCGTAGTCCTGCGGGAGCGAGAGCGCCGCCTCGCGCAGGCGGGCGAAAGATTCGCTCAGCATGACGGCCTGGTCGTTCCCGTCCTGGCTCCACACGCTGCGCGCCTCTTCGGGCTGACCGGCGACGGCCAACACCAGATCGAGGAACTTGGCGGCGCGCTGGCCGACGCTCTCAGGCGCACCGAAGATGTCGTACATGATCTCGCCGGGCGAGGCCCCGAAGCTCGGGGCGGGCGAACAGGTGGCCCACACTCTGCCGTCTCCGGCGGACTTGGCGAGGAGGGTAATCTCGCTGTGGAAAACGTCCGTCAGGACGATGCTTGAGTGCGTCGTGATGACGACGTTGCTGGCGACGTTGCCGAGGCTCTCGTCAATGATGTCAACGATCTTGCGCTTCCAGATGTCGTTGAAGTGCGTCTCGGGCTCGTCGAGCAGGATGAGCGCGTCGGCTTTCCCGTGCTCGCTCTGCCCCCTGAGCAGGTGGAAGAGAGCCATCCGGCCGAAGAAGGCGCGCTCGCCGTCGCTGAGCCAGTCGTAGAGCAGAACGTCTCGGAGGTTCCGCTTGCGCAAGGCGATGGTCAGGTCTTCCAGCAGCCCCTCTTTCTGCCAGAGCCGCAGTTTGCTGAAGACGTGGAATGGCGTGGCGCTTTCGCCGCCGATTGCCGTAAAGAGCGCCTCGGCCGTGCTCGGGCTATCAGGCTCGGGCGCGGACGGGCGGCGCAGGTCGAAGACCAGCTGGCGGCCGACGCCCGGCTCCGGCTCTCGCACGATGCGAGTCGCAACCTGGTAGAGCCGGCGCAACTCGTCTCTCCGCTGGCGGGTGAAAGTGTCCGGGCGGAAGGCTAGGCGCATGGAGATGTTGGTCGGCCAGAGCCAATCCACCTCGTTGAGCACCCCGCGGAGTCCGGGCATCTGCTTGCCTGTTTCGAGCGACTTGTTAATCCGCTCGATAAATTCCGCCTCGCGCGATTCGTCGAGCACTTCACGAAAATCTTTCACCGCCTGATCCAGCGCCACGGCGCAGAAGGCCAGCTTCAAACTCTTCGGGGGAACGTAGACGCCGATGCCCTCCATCGCGGGAGGCACGTCGGAGGACGGGGCGGCCTGCTGCGCCTGTCTCTCATCTTCTCCGGCCGTCCGGGGCGCGAGTTGCAGTTCTTTGTTCTCATCCCAGTCGGGGGGACGCTCCTGCGACTCGTCTACGGAGGCGGTGATGGCTTCGGTAAAATAATCGCCCCCGGCCCTGCGGCCCGAGACGAGTCGCTCCCAGGCGTTCGTGTCCCCGGAGGTGTAAGCCAGCAGCACGCTCGGCAGAAAGTCCTCTATCGAGCCGGAGCCCGGCAGTTCGTCTCCCTTGTAGAGCGCGCGCACGGTGTACGGCTCCCGCGTCTGAGCCGTCCAGGGCGCACTCTCGATTTCGGGCCAGGACGCGTCGGGTGGAATCAGCTCGAAGTCTACCAACTGGGTCTCGGACGGCACGCCGCCGGGATGCCGCAACATGACCGTCCGCGCTTCGGGCGGCGTGCCCAGGTCGTAGGCCAGCGTGATCGGGAAGGGTGGCAGGCGACGGTTTTCGAGTTCCAGCAAGACTTGCGAGAGCGCGTAGAGCAGGCGGCTCTTGCCGCTCCCGTTGACGCCGACGATGAAGTGGACGGCGCACTCCCGGCCCAGTGCCCGCTCGTGACCGAAAGTAATGGCTACGTCTTCCAGCGGCGGCAGGTTGCGGATGTGTAGATAGCGCAGCCTCATAACGCAGTGCTCCCCTCAAGGCTGTCCACATCAGCGCCCGCTTCATCATCGGGGCGCGGCGAGCGGTACGCGGGGACGTAAGCCACTCGGTTATTGATTCGCGCGGCGACGCTGACTTGCATCACGATGCCGGCGCTGGCGAGCAGGCTCAAGCCGTTACGCACTTCGGTCAAATCCAGCTTCTGCTTCTCGCTAATGCTCTCGGCGGTGTAGTAATCGCTCGCGCGCACGGTCGCCAGATAAACCTCGTACTGCTCTTCGCTCAACTCCCGCAGGAAGTAATAATGCGGGTGGGATTTGTCAGGGGTGCCGGAGAGCAGCGCCGCCGTTTGCGCCATCCCTTTCGCGAGGCTGAGCGCAGCCTCCTCGCGCTCGCGTTGCTCCGCCTCCTTTTCGGCAGGGTAATCCCGGCTGGCGCGTTGGGCTTCGTCTATGACGCCGAGCGACTCGGCCAACAGCTTACGCTTATCCTCGCCGACCTGGCCCAGGCTGTGAAGTAGACTTGAGTCGAGCAGGCTCGCGTAGTTCGTGAGCGCCGGGCGTGCCAGCTCGACCAGGGCGTCCCAGGGGTCATCCCGCGCGTCACCGACGAATTTCAGGAGGTTCGTGGCGGCGTCGGACTGTGGGAGCAGGACTTCCAGAGCCGATTCCAGGTTGTCCAGAAACAACGTCTCGAAGCTCTCTTTGTCTTCGGGCGTAGCCATGCCCGCCTTCAAATGTGCGGCGACTTCCTGGGCCTGATTCGCGGACGCCGTCGCGCTCGCGACCTCGGGCGGCGGGCCAGCGCCCTCGGGCGGCGGTACGACTTCGACCATTGCAGGCTGTGCTTCAGCCGCGACCTTTTTCTTTGCCGCCGCCCGCTTCGGCTTCTCTTCTGCCGGGACTAACGCGCCGCTGAAGACATCGGCCGCGAGGGAGCTGTAGAGTCGTGCGAGCTTGTGCCGCGCTTCGCCCTGTGCCTTCTCCGTCTCGTAGACCAGCCCCATCGCCGCGAAGGACACATCTCGCTTCGAGATCAGCCCTTGAGGGACGGGGAGGGACAACAGCCTTTCGATTCTCACGCCCTTCGTGCCGCCGTCGCGAAAAAGTTTGAGGAGGGATTCGGCCTGAGCTAACAACGAGCCGAGGATGAAAAAGGGGTCCACGCCCGGCCGTGGGATGAGCCCTCTCAAATCCGGCCCGAAGCAGAGCCGCTCGAAGGCGAGCGTGAAGGGAAGGGCTTCCGCACTGGCCGCTCTCTTAACCGCGAACAGAATCGTGCCGGGCGGGACGACTTCGAGCATCCCTTTCCTGATGGCTTGCTCGCCGATGCGCTCTCGCGTCTCGAACAGGAAGTGCGACTTAACATCCTCGGCGCTGGCCCAGGGCACTGTCCCCCGCGGGTCTTTGACAAATTTATCGGTAGCCGCCCCGGCGACGATGTCGGCCAGACTCTCCAACGGGACCGTCTTCTCCCAGGAAGAGGGAGCGCCGAACATTTCGAGAAAGAGCGCGAGCAGGAGCCCCCGGCCCTTCGCGTCGGCCTGCCTGCGGAGGTGTAAAATTTCCGCGGCGCGGTTCAGGACGGCGACAAGCCTCGCCTGCTCCTGCAAAGGCGGAAGCGCAATGGTGAGGTCGCGGAGCAACGTCTGACTTATCCTGACGGTGCGGCTCGGCTGCCCCGTCAACTGTGCCAGCGTAGCTTGCAGCCCGGCCCCCGAACGGAGGAAGTGGAGGAGAAACTCCGGCTTGAGCAGCGTCTGGTCGCTGCGTAACAGAAAGAGGCTCGAATCGGGAATCAGCCCCGGCGGCTGCCCTGCGTAGACGGCACACAAAATCGAGCCGTCAGAACTCGGCACGCTGCTGACAAGCAGGTCGCCTGTCTCCAGGGCGTATTCGGTCTGCGTCTGCGGGGAGGGATTGGCCCAGCCGACGCGTTGAGCGTCAATCTCTCCGTCCCCGATTGTCCCGGCGTTGCAGACCGGAACGCGGTCTCTCCCCTTGGCCCCCGCGCTCTCGCCGACCCTGGCCCCGACTTTGAGCAGCGTCAGCGTGTCTTTGAGAGACACCACACGCCAGTTGGCTGGAATCCGTTCGGCCGCCACTACTTTCTTCCCTCGACCATCTTCAACAGTCCGCCCAGCCGCTCGTTAATCTTGCGCTCAAGATCCCGCAGCTCGTGAATAATCTCTACCGGAGATTCCTTAGGCCGCTCGGCCCAGGCAGTCGGCTTATAACGCCCCGCGGTCAGATCAAGCTCGTTTGCCTCGATGCAGCCCAGGCTGAGGTACTCAGGTTTGACCGTCCCGTCTTTATTGTAGATGTGCGGATCGGCCAGGAACTCGGCCCGAATCTTCCCCTCCCCGTCATGGTTCCCCTGCACCGAACCGTCCGGGCTTGTCCAGTCGTCGCGCCTAACGAAGGAGCGCACAGGCGCGGACCAACTCTTGGTCTCTTGTAGAAAATCCGGCTGCACGTTCAACTGGCCGGAAAGCTTTGTGATGTAGTAGCCGTCTAACCCGGCGAACTCCCGAACGATATTCTCGACCGGCCCCTTCCAATCGGAAAGCATCTCTAGCACCGAGCCGCCGGGACCTCCGAGAAGGTGACCGAAGCGATACTGATTGTTCTGCATTAAATCGTAAGCCCAGGCCCGGCCCTCATTCATCAAGCCGATGAGTTCCCGACGCGCGACGGAGTCCTGGCCCTGCTCCAACATTTGATCCATTGCCGCCTGAAAGGTCTCATCCAGTACGTGTGTACTCGCGCCACTGAATCGGCCGCCTAATCCCTCGTCGCCATGACGGCCTAACATTCGGTCGTAGGAGGGTGGCAGTTCTCGGTCGCGCTGCGTGGAATTGTATAAATATCGCCTGTAGAGCTCGGCTATCGCCCCCCGCTGCTCTTCCCTGACCTGCTTCACAACTTCGTCGGCTTCCTTCGTGAACCAGCGAACGCGATCAAGTTTCGGTTGGTGATAATCCTTACTGTTGACGACCCGTTGCGGCCACTTCGCCAACGCGTCCCAGAGGTCGTTCGGCTCCGGCTTGGGCTCACGCTTGGCGTCGAGCGTGTAGCCGTCGGCCGCGACTTCGTAGAACCATACGCGGTTACTGCGCGGCTGGTCGCCGGGCTCCAGCGCGCCCTCCTGTTTTTCAAAGAGCAGCACGGAAGACTTCACGCTCAGCGCCGGCTGAAACACCTCTACGGGGAGCGAGATGACGGCCTCAAGCTTGTTCTCGAAGAGCAGGGCGCGCCGCAGCTCTCGCGTGGCACCCGACGAGCCGTACAAGAGCGTGTCGGGGACAATAACGCACGCCCGCCCGCCCGCCTTCAGCAGGTCGAGCGCGAGCCAGGTGAACAGCACTTCGCTCTTACCGAGGGCATCTTTGATTCTGGGGTTTTGGACAAACCGCCGCTTACTCAAACCGGACGGCTCTACCATGACTGGCGACAGCGGCGTCCTGAGCAGGACGATGTCGTGGGAGTTGCTCTCGGTCGGCGGCAGCGCGTCTGAGAGGCTGTCGCCGGCAACGAGTCCCGCATTTTTAACGCCGCGCAGTTCCAGATTCATCCAGAGTATGCGGAGCATCGTGCGGTCGTGGTCGAGGCCCTTAAGCGATTTACCGGGTTGACGTTTTTTGGGTGTCAGGCTCCGGCCGTCAACTCGGCTCGGGGTCCCGTCCCACTCCCGCACTAACAGGCTTGGGTCCGTGTCCTTTGCCGCAACGTACTCGGTCGCGCTGATGAGAAACGCGCCCACGCCGGCCGCCGGGTCTATCACTTTTTGGCCCGGCTCAGGCTTCAACAGCTCGACCACGAAGCGTGCTATGTGGCGCGGCGTCGTTACCTTCCCGGTGTCGCCATGCGAGCCGATCTCGCCCAGAAGGTTTTCGAAGATGTGGCCCGGATTTTTATCCTTCTCGCCGGGGCTTTTACCGAACAAGCCGTCCACGATCTTGACGGCGCTGCGCAGCGCGGCCTGCTCTTTGGACTGGAACTTAAAAGAGGCGTCGGACATTAACGATGCGGCAAGGATCATCCAGTCGTCTGCGACAGCCGACTGTTCCAAGGTATTATCCAGCGCCCGCAGCCAGGGGAACACGTAGGACAGCAAATGATTGTGCAGAACCACGGCGGCCGCAGGCTTTGCGCCGCGCCGTTCGGACGGGCGGCGCTCCGTGCCCGAAACCTCTCCCGCCTGTGCGGATTGAACGATGAAAGACCAGCGGCAAGTCTCGTGTCCGTCGCACCTGCTCACTTTCCGGCTCTTAGTGGCACTCTCGCGAATCGTTATAGGCTGAGCCGCCTTCCCGGCCTTGTCCCTCGGGTGGTGCTCGAGATGACAGTTGTAAAGGGGGCCGTAAACCGAGGGGTTCCCGGCCGCGACCCGCCCCTCGTCAAACTTCTCAAGCTGCTTGAGGAAAATCAGGTAGGTGATTTGCTCGGCAGCCGTCAGCGGATTCGACCTGCTGCTTGACTTAAATATCTTCCACAGGTCCAGAACCTGCTGCCTTTGCCGTGGTGATATCATTGTCTTCCTCCGACGAAATTTCCCGCACGCCTCATCTCTTAGAAGCCGTTATCCGTTGAGAGCAGCGCGGCGAATAGGCCCTGGCACCGGCACCTGACATGACCCCGAGTAATGATTTCGCGGAAGCATCGCTGCCTCTTGTTCGCGGGCAACCGGGCCGTGATGGAAAGATTGCTATTGAGAGGCCAAAGCCGGCTCAAATTTTTCAAACAGGGCTGCGCGGGTTGAAAACTTTGGCTTGAAGAAACCTTGCGGAAAGATCACGCTTACATTGAGGTGAAGCAAACTTGATAGTAGAAAGAGACGCTCTTGAAAATATGTGAGCTTGCCTTTGTTAATCCGGTATATCTATATACTCAGGCTTTCCCGTCTGTCAAGATAATCAACTCGTGGCTGGAAAGCGCAAACCGCCGACGATATTGAGCAAGATAAGCTGAGACGCCGCGCCCTTCGGTCTGTATCATTCCAGGTGATAAATCTACGGAGGATTGTATTCATGGCAATCGAAAAGGGCGCGGAGATCGCTCCGGCCAAAGGGAAACTGGGCGTGCTGCTCGTCGGCCTCGGCGCGGTCAGCACCACTTTCATCGCGGGCGTCGAGGCCATCAAGAAAGGCATCGCGGAGCCTATCGGCAGCCTGACGCAGATGGGCGCGATTCGCCTCGGCAAGCGCACCGAAAACCGCGTGCCGCTGGTTAAGGATTTCGTCCCGCTCGCCAAACTCGAAGACCTGGTCTTCGGCGCGTGGGACATTTTCCACGACTCGGCTTACGAGGCCGCCTTGCACGCCGGAGTGCTCGAAAAGGAGCTGCTGACGCAGATCAAAGCTCCTTTGCAGAAGATCAAGCCGATGCGCGCCGTCTTCGACCAGACTTACGTCAAGCGCCTCTCGGGGACGAACGTCAAAGAGGGCGCGAACAAGCTGGAACTGGCCGAGCAGCTCATCGAAGAGATCGCGGAGTTCAAGCGCAAGAACAAGTGCTCGCGGCTCGTCATGGTCTGGGCCGCCTCGACGGAAATCTTCCTCAAGCAGCACGCCGTCCACAAGACAATAAAATCCTTCGAGCAGGCGATGCGCGACAACCACAAGGCCATCGCGCCCTCGATGATTTACGCCTACGCGGCGCTGAAATCCGGCGTCCCCTTCGCCAACGGCGCGCCGAACCTGACCGTGGACATCCCCGCGCTCTTGCAGCTCGCCGAGCAGAACAACCTGCCCGTCTGCGGCAAGGACTTTAAGACGGGACAGACCCTGATGAAGACCATCATCGCGCCGGGGCTGAAGTCCAGGATGCTCGGCCTGCACGGCTGGTACTCGACCAACATCCTCGGCAACCGCGACGGCGAGGTCCTGGACGACCCGGATTCCTTCAAGACCAAGGAGGAGTCGAAGCTCTCGGTCTTGGAGTACATTCTACAGCCGGAAGTCTACCCGCAGCTCTACAAGGACTTCTCGCACGTCGTCCGCATCAACTACTACCCGCCGCGCGGCGACAACAAAGAGGGCTGGGACAACATAGACATCTTCGGCTGGCTCGGCTACACGATGCAGATCAAGATAGACTTCCTCTGCCGCGACTCAATCCTGGCCGCGCCGATTGTCCTGGACCTCGCGCTCTTCCTGGATTTGGCACAGCGCGCCGAGATGAAGGGCGTCCAGGAGTGGCTCTCCTTCTACTTCAAGTCACCGCAGACAGCGCCCGGCCTCTACCCGGAGCACGACATCTTCATCCAGCTGATGAAGCTCAAGAACACGCTCCGCCACCTCAGGGGCGAAGACTTAATCACACACCTGGGGCTTGAGTATTACGACTGAGCGGCGGGTTCCGGTAAGGCTATAGGGGGCGCGTGGGCATCCACGCGCCCCCTCAGTTTTTCCGCCTCTTTTGGTCAAAACGGGCGACGATTAGGTGCACAGATTTTCTTCCCCGGGTGTGACAAAACTTGTAGCCAGACAGATATTGTCATCCCGCCGCTGCCAGGATTTGTCAACGCCGTCAATACCTGGCCGAAGCCCTGCCAGGCATCATTCTTAAATTTGTTAGAATATTTTGTGGTGACAATCGGGGCGGAGTCGTATATATAGCGTCTGGTGAAAATTCGCCGGGCGCTCGCGGGGTGGGCCATTAGCAAACAGAGGCCCGCGAGGGCGCATCCAAGACGACAGCGGTTCGTTCTTTGCATGAGCAGACGGTGGGCGCGGCCACGAGGGGCCGGGGCCGAACCACTTGCGGTCGGCAACCCCCAAGACCTCCTCGTCGGAGGCCAGCGCCAGTTCAGCAGTGTTCGCTCAGGCAACGGAGGACGACCATGCTAGCAACAATGGAAATGGAAAAGGGTACTCAAATAATGGACAAGGTCTTCCTCGACCCGGATCAAAAGAGTCCGCGCGCGCAGGAATTTGAAGAGAAATTGTCGGCCCGCATCGTCGGCCAGGAGCGCGCAGTGCGCCGCATGAGCGGCCTGTACCAGATTTTTCTCGCCGGGATGAACCCGCCGAACCGTCCCGTCGGCACGATGCTTTTTCTCGGCCCCACGGGCTCCGGCAAGACCCGCGTCATAGAGGCCGCGGCGGAAGTCCTCTTCGGCGACCCCAACGCGGTCGTCAAGATTGACTGCGCCGAGTTCCAGCACTCGCACGAAATCGCCAAGCTGATCGGCAGCCCCCCGGGCTACCTCGGCCACCGCGAGACCTCGCCGATGCTGACCCAGGAGAACCTGGACCGCATGCACACGGAAGAGACCAAGCTCTCGCTCGTCCTCTTCGACGAGATCGAGAAGGCTTCCGACTCTCTGTGGCAGCTCTTGCTCGGCATTCTCGACAAGGCGACTTTAACGCTCGGCGACAACCGGCGCGTGGACTTCTCCAAGACGATGGTCATCATGACCTCGAATTTGGGCGCGCGCGAGATGAGTGAGCTGATTTCCGGCGGCATCGGCTTCGCCCCCGGCAAGGGCACGAAAGACCCTTCGGACACTGAAGTTGACCAGAAGATTTACCGCACGGCGGTCGAGGCGGCGCGGCGCAAGTTTTCGCCCGAGTTCATGAACCGCATTGACAAGGTGGTCGTCTTCCGCTCGCTGAAGGAGCACCACCTGCGGCAGATTCTAGACCTTGAGTTGCAGGCCGTGCAGGACCGCATCACGCGCGGCGCGGGCGCGAAGTTTGTCTTCCAGTGCTCGGACTCGGCCAAGAACATGCTCCTCAAGGAGGGCATTGACTACAAGTACGGCGCTCGCCACCTGAAGCGCGCCATCGAGCGATTCCTGGTCTACCCGCTGTCGAACCTTGTGGCGACAGAGCAGGTGGGCCTGGGCGACATAGTCAACGTGGACTTGAACGACGCGGGCACGAAGCTCGTCTTCTCGAAGCGCTCGGGCGGCTTAATCATTCACGACCTGCCGGAGGCGTCGGACGAGCCTGAAGACGTCGCCACGAAGTCCGGCGGCGTCGGGATGCCCATCCCGCAGACCAAGGCCGCACGCAAAGGCCAGGGCCGCGGCGAGAAGACTGAGAACTGAAGTCACGTCACGTAACCCAAAATCGAAAGCGCCGGACTTTGAACGAGTCCGGCGCTTTTTTTTTGGAATCCTCTCGGCGCTAATTCCGTGTGAGTTTGTTGAGAGCCTCGTAGGCCGCGCGCGAAAGGTAGGGGTCGCGCGAGTCTAAGACGGCGCGCAGGGCCTGGGCGGCGGAAGCGTCGCCTATCAGGCCGAGCGAGACGGCGGCCTCGCGGCGCACGTCGTCGGGCGCGCGCGCGTCTTCGAGGACGGCGACGAGGGCGGGCACGGCCGCGCGGCTCCTTATCTGGCCGAGCGAGTGGGCCGCCGCGCGCCGCACGAACTCGTTCTCATCCCTCTTGCTGCGCCGCACGCGGGCTATGATTCCGCCGGCCGGCACGCGCCGCCCGAGCAGTTCCGCCAGAGTGATCACCGCCGCCTCGTCGCCGATTTGGCCCAGCGCGACCGCCGCCGCCCCGCGCACGCCGTCCTCCTTCTCCTTCGCCAGCAGCTCGACGAGCGCCGGCACGGCTTGACGGCTCCGCGTCTCGCCGAGCGCGTAGGCCGTCTCCTGGCGGACGAACGCGTCTTTGTCCTGAAGCCGCGAGAGCAGCAGCGCGGCGGCGTCTTCGGCCGGGAGCGCGAGGACGCTGCGCGCGGCGGTCGCACGCACGATGGCCGTGGAGTCCGTGAGCGCGCCGGCCGCCGTGCGCGAGCTTTCCGGGTGCTTCAGCGCGCCCAGGCGCATGACGGCGTCGCGCCGCTCCTCAGTCTCCGAAGAGTCCAGGCGGCGGCGCTGTTTCTGGATTTCGATTTGAAGCGGGGTCAGGCCGGCAGGGTCTGTGGCCCTGTCCTGTGCCCGCAGGGTTGAAGGCGCGCAGGCGAGGAGGAGGAGGACGGACAGCGTGCAAAGAAAGGGGCCGCCCGCGCGCCCGAAGGCGGCGGTGGCAGGCCGGGATTTATGTGCTTGCATCAAGTTCAGGCGCGGGCGGTCAGGGCGGCGGCGCGGCGCTCTGCGCGGCGGCGCACGGCCTCCCACTCGAAAGCCTGGCGCGCGCGCTTGTTTTCCTGCGCGTCGGCCAGAACCGTGATTAGCTCGTCCTCCCAGACGCCGGACAGCGCGGTGGCTCGCCGCATGGACTCCATGATCGAGATGTAGTCCAGGACTTCCACGACTTCGGAGTCGTTGAGCGAGTCGAGTTTGAGGGCGAGGCGCTGGCGTTCGGTTAATCGCTTGGCCATCTCTTTGCTCCTTACCTCGGCAAAGGCGACGGCCGGGCGCGTTCAGCTCCGCGAAGGAGCGTGGCGGCGACGTTCGGAAGGCCGTCGGCGGATTACGTGCGGGCGCGAGGGACGCCTCATTTTATTCGTCACTAGCGTAGGGCGCTTCTCCCTTTTATCTCTGGGCTTTTCGGCTACAAGGGGAATTCGCCCGCAATATACACGAGACGCCGTGGGCCGGGCAAGGAAAAGTTGTCAGCTACTTTTCGTCTTCGAGGGTGATGATGCGCGGGGCGACTGACTCTTCCGTGAGTTCGAGGAGGCCGACCGAGCGCGGGAGGCTGAAGCGTTTGGGGCCGGCGCTGCCGGGGTTGAAGAGCAAGGTTCCGCGCCACTGGCCCGAGTACGCCTGATGGCTGTGGCCGAAGATGACCACGTCGGGCATGCGCTGCTCTATGAGCCGCTGCTGGGCCGCGTTCAGCTTTTCGGCGGTCGCGAACTGGTGGCGCACGTAAAAGGTGCGGCCGTGGATGACGGCCCGCCGCTCGTTCGGGAAGCACATGGTCGCCGCGTCGTTGTTGCCGCGCACGGCGATGACGGGCGCGACCTTTTCCAGACGCCAGATTAACTCCTCATCCCCTATGTCGCCCGCGTGGATGATGTGGCTGACGCCCGCGAACAGATCCAAGACTTGTTCGTCCAACCTGCCGTGCGTGTCCGAGATGACGCCTACGAGCGCGGAAGAAGCGACGCTCATCACGAATCAATTTTGGAGGCGAAGGTGTGCATCGTGTCCACCAGGAGGACGGCGATGGGCGGGTAGAAGACCAGGTCCGGCCGGACGCGCTGGTCGAAGATGAAGGTCAGGTCGTTCATCACGTACTGGAGCTGGTCGGCGGCGAAGAGGCCGGCGGCGATGCTGACGACGTAGCCCACCACCAGGAAGGCGTAGGCCGAGCGGCGGTTGAAAGGCTTCTCGGGCCTCTCCTCCTCGCTCATCAGCGAGACGTGAATCTGCTGGGGCTTGTACGTGTAGCGCTCGAAGTATTCCTTCAGGCGCGAGGCCAAGTGCCAGATGCCGACGACGAAGAGGGCGACGACGACCGTGCGGCCGACGACGCCGATCTGCCAGAACTTCGGCTTGAGCATGGCGACGATGAAGGTCGAGAAGAAGAGCGTGACGGTGGTGAAGACGGCCTGCGCCCGTTCGGAGGCGGCCCGGCGGTCTGCTTCGAGCAGGATGTCAACCACGCGGTCGCAGCGCGCCTGCGCCGTGACCATCCGCATCCGGCGGGCGTGCACGTTGTCCGAGTGCATGACGAAGCCGCTCGCGCGCTGTCGGCGCTCCTTCTCGCACTTGGCGTCGTAGGCGGCGCGCTCCTGCGGGTCGCTCAGGGTGCGGTAGGCCAGCGCGAGCAGGGCGAACTTGCGCGCCGCGTGCTCGGAACCGCCGTTGACGTCCGGGTGGCGCTCTCGTGCCAGACGACGGTAGGCCGACTTGATCTCGGCGGCGCTCGCGGCGCGCTCGACTCCTAAAATTTTGTAGTAATCTACCACCGCGCTTTCCCTAAAACTCTACTAAAGAACGGCGATGGACGCCCGACAATGTCTGTTTGCCCGGGCCGGGAGGGTCGCCCTTGACGCCGCTACTATAACACGGCGCAGGCGAATTCGCACCGCCCGAAGTTTAGCTTCAACTCCGGGCAGCGCGGTCCGAACTGTTGCGATTGTGCCGGCGGGTCAGGCGACGGGGCCAACGGGGTGGGGTGAGGCCCCGTCTTTAACGAAGCCAGGGGAGCGATACTTGCGACCCGGGGCGAACCGAGCGGGGCGAGGACATTAGTGGTGATCCCCCTCCCTTGCTTCGTGCGAACTATGCTGCAATGTCCGTGCCGCCCGCTCGGCCGCGGAAATGGTGCCAAAATAGAACCTCCGGCCGCCGCTGGGCCAAAATGTGTCTACAGGTGTGGACACGGGTGTCTACAGGTGTGGACGATATTTACTTTTTGGAGACGTGAGTCGGAGGGGAAAGGGTCGAAGGGGGCGAACTCTTACGGCCGGGTTCGCCCCCTTTTTCTGTGCCAATTTAACTGGGGTTCGCGGGCGGCGTCTGCTTCTTCCTGGACGCGCGCTCGACCATCTGGACGAGCGTGCGGACGGCCACGCCCGTCGGTCCCTTCGCGCGGTAAGGCTTGGCCTCGTCGCCCCAGGCCGTGCCGGCGATGTCCAGGTGCGCCCACGAGACGCCGTCGGCAAACTCCTTGAGGAACGCAGCGGCCGTGATGGTCCCGGCCTTGCGGCCTCCCACGTTCTTGATGTCGGCGATGTCGGACTTGATCTGGCGCGTGTACTCCTTGTCGAGGGGCAGTTGCCAGAATTTCTCCCCGACTTCCTTGCCCGCCGCAATCACTTCGTCTATCAGCTCCTGGTCCGTGCCGAGTACCGCCGTGTTAACGTCGCCGAGCGCGATGGAGACGGCCCCGGTGAGCGTCGCCATGTCGAGGATTCTTTTCGCGCCGAGCTTTTTGGCGTAGCAGATGGCGTCGGAAAGAATCAGGCGGCCTTCCGCGTCCGTGTTGATGATTTCGATTGTCTTGCCGGACATGGCGCGGACCACGTCGCCGGGCTTGGTCGCCTTGCCCGACGGCAGATTCTCCGACGCGGGCACGACGCCGAGCACCGGAATCGGCGGCTTGAGCTGCGCGATGGCTAGCATCGCGCCGATGACGGTCGCGCCGCCCGTCATGTCGTACTTCATCAACTCCATGTTCTCGCCGGGCTTGAGCGAGATGCCGCCCGAGTCGAAGGTGATGCCCTTGCCGACGAACGAGAGCAGGTCGTCCTCGCCGCCGGCCGGCGACTCGCGCGGCGTGTACTTCAAGACGATCAGCTTCGCCTCCTCCTCCGAGCCGCGCGAGACGCTGAGCAGCGCGCCCATGCCTTCCTGCTCCATGCGCGCCTCGTCCAGCACGTCCACGCTCAGGCCGAACTCCTCCGCGACCGCGCGCGCGCGCTCGGCCATCTTCGTCGGCGTCAGCGACGCGCCCGGCTCGTTCGCCATGTCGCGCGTGAAGTTGACCGACTCGCCGACGATGCGCCCACGCTCGGCCCCGCGCTTCAAAGCCTCTTCGTCCGCGCCCTCCGCGACGACGACGAGCCGCTCGATTGTGCGCTCCTCCTTGTCAACGGTGCGGTACTTGTCCGGCTCGAAGAGCCCCATGATTGCGCCCTCGGCGGCCGAGGCGGCTGCGCTCTCCGCGCCGCCCTCTGCGCGCGGGACGAGGCCGACGGTCTTGACGTTCTTGACGCGCAGGAAGCGCGCGGCCGTGCCCGCCATCTGTGAGACGTGGGCCGGTTTGTAATCGCCGCGCTCGCCGACGCCGACGAGCAGCAGGCGGCGCGCGCGCAGCTTGCCGCCGGGGGCCAGGTGCACGTAGACCGTCTCGCCCTCTTTGCCCTTCAGCTCCTCGGACTCTATGACCGAGCGGACGACTCCGCCCGAGGCTTCGTCGAGTTCTTTCAGGATTCCCTCGTCGGCCTTCTCGTCCTTGAAGACGGCGACGGCCACGGCCTGCACGTCCAACTCCTGGTAGCGCCCGGCGCTCGTTTGCACTTCCATAAACTCTCTTCCTCTCTCAGGCTTTAGTTTACATCTTACTGGCGATTGCCGCGCTCTTTCAATTGGGCGCGCGTCTCGCGCTCCACAGTCCGGCGCATCTCCGTCTCCCGCTTGTCGTACAGCTTCTTGCCGCGCGCGACGCCGATCTCGAATTTAGCCCGCCCGTTCTTGACGTAGACGCGCGTCACCACGAGCGTCATCCCCTGGACGGTCGTCGCCTGCTCAAGGCGTTCAATCTCGCGGCGGTGGAGCAGGAGCTTGCGCGTGCGAACGGGGTCGTGGTTGTTGCGGTTGCCGTGCGAGTAGGGCGAGATGTGCGCGTTGAAGAGCCACGCCTCGCCGTCGCGCACGGCGACGTAGGATTCCTTCAGCTGGACGCGCCCGTCGAGCACGCTCTTGACCTCCGTCCCCGTCAGCGCGATCCCCGCCTCGTACTTGTCCGAGATGTGATACTCGTGGAAAGCCGCGCGGTTCGTCACCAGATTCTTCTCTTCGCCAGCCACAGTCATAATTTAAGTTTAGATTTTCGCCTTAAAGAGGTCACGAATGTGATGCCGAGATATCAAATTTCAAACCTCAAATTATCCGTCTCCCCGCGCAGGGGCCTGACCATCAACTCGCCGGCCGCGTCCGTCGGCTTCTTCCCTTCGTAGAGCACTGCGTGGACTTCGGCCGTGATGGGCATCTCCACCTTCAGCTTTTGGGCCAGATGATGCACGGCGCGCGTCGTCTTCACGCCCTCGGCGACTTCGTGCATCTCGCTTACTATCTCTTCTAAGGCGCGGCCCCGGCCCAGCTCCTGGCCGACGCGGCGGTTGCGCGAGAGCCCGCCCGTGCAGGTCAGCACCAGGTCGCCGAGGCCCGCGAGCCCCATCATCGTCTCCATGCGCGCGCCGTGCGCGAGCGCGAAGCGCGCCATCTCGGCCAGGCCGCGCGTGACGAGCGCCGCGACGCTGTTCGTCCCCAAGCCGAGTCCCGCGACCATCCCCGCCGCCACGGCCATCACGTTCTTGACGGAGCCGCCTATCTCCGTGCCCGCCACGTCCGTGTTCGTGTAGACGCGCAGATTCTGGAAGCTCAACGTCTCCTGCACGAGCCGCGCGTCTTCGAGGCTCGCGCTCGCGGCGACGACCGCGGTCGGGTGGCCGGCGGCGACCTCCTGCGCGAACGACGGCCCCGAGAGGCAAACGAAGCGCGGCTCGAAATGTTCCCCCACAACTTCCCGCACAACCTCCGAGATGCGCCGGCCCGTCTCGATCTCAATCCCCTTCGTCGCGCTGACAAAGATCATGTCGTCGCGGAGCGCCGGTAGCATTTGCTCCAACAGCCCGCGCGTCACATGGGACGGGGCGGCGAGCAGCACCAGGTCCGCGCCGTCCAGGGCTTCAAGGATGTCGCCGACCGCGACGACGCCCTGCGGTATCTCGTGCGCGTCGAGGTAAACGCTGTTAACGCGGCGCGCGTTGACGGCCTCGACCACCTCCGCGTTGCGCGACCAGAGTCGCACCCCGTGGCCCGCGCGCCCGGCGACGATCCCGAGCGCCGTCCCCCAACTGCCCGCGCCGATGATGGCGATGACAGACATATCACTTAAACTTGCTCTCGGCTCCCCGCAGCAGCCGCCCTATGTTGGCGTGGTGCATCAGGATGATGAGAGCGGCCGCAATGAGCGCCGCCGTCATAATTGGCACAGGCTCCGCGACGGGCCAGACGTAGACGGCGAGCAGCCAGGTGAACACGGGCAGCGCGGCGCTCCCCAGTATAGAGCCGAGCGAGACGTAGCGCGTGAGGGCGAAGGCCAGCACAAAGACCACCGCCGCGCAAGCCACCGCCAGAGGATAAAGACTCAGGAAGACGCCGACGCCCGTCGCCACGCCCTTGCCCCCGCGGAACCGCAGCCACACCGGGAAACAGTGCCCGACGACGGCCAGGACTGCCGCAGCCGCCACCCACCAGTTGACCCCGAAGTCGTCCGTCAACAGCCAGCGCGCCATGAGAACTGCGAGCGCCCCCTTCAGCGCGTCGAGCAGCAGCGTCACCACGCCCGCCAACTTCCCCGCCCGCCGCGAGACGTTAGTCGCACCCGTCCCGCCCGACCCCGACTCGCGCACGTCCGCGCCCTCCTTGGCGCGCACGATCAAATAACCGAAGGGGATCGAACCGAGCAGATAAGCCGCGATGAGAACCAGCACGGGCCACATCAGTGAGCACTCCGCGCCCTATGGGAGAAATCTTGGCTTCAGGGCGAATCGAGACTATAGCAAGCAAACGAAGCGCGAGACAAGGATAGGCCGAGGGCTTAATTCTCTTGAACTCGGGCGAATTAAGTCTCATAATCTCCGGGCATGAGTGAAGAAATCACACAAAACATCTCCGACCCGCGCCCTTTCGAAGAGCGTGTCCTAGCCCTACTCGATTCCATGAACACCAGACTGAAAAGTGTAGAGGAGCAGTCTGAGCGGAGGGCGATGGATACGAAACCTATCTGGGAGCGCGCGCTGGCCGAGATTCATGAGGTTAAAGATGAAGTACGTGAGGTTAAGGATGAACTTCGTGAAGTTAAAGATGATCTTCGTGAGGTTAAAGAGAAGGTCAGTAATATCGAGCGGAAGTTTGATGTCTTGACCCACGACATGATGCAGCTTCGCGGCGACCAGAGACGCCTGGATGACCGGATGGATAAGCTTGAGTCGAAGCCCGTGTAGTCCACCCTTGCTTTCAACTACCTACCCACCCTGCTTCAAATCAATCTACGTCTGAGAAGGTCTAAGGCTGCCTGCGAGGAGCGCCAGCGGATGAGGTGGCGGTCGCCGGGGATCATCAGTTTGCGGTGCTCCGTGTGGGCGTCGTCCGAAAGCGCGATGTAGACGAGGCCGACGGGTTTGTCTTCGCTGCCGCCGGAGGGGCCGGCGATGCCCGTGACGGAGAGGCCGAAGTCTGTGTCGGCGCGTCGGCGCACGCCCTCGGCCATCGCTTCGGCGACTTCGGCGCTGACGGCCCCGTGCTTCTGTAACAACTCGGGGTCTACGCCGAGCGAGCGCACCTTCGCATCATTCGAGTAGGTGACGACGCCTTCCATGAAGTAGACGGACGAGCCGGGCACTTCGGTCAGCCGCTGGCTGATGAGGCCGCCCGTGCAGCTCTCGGCGACCGCGAGCGTGAAGCCCGTGACGGCGAGGCGCAGGCCGACGACCTCCTCCATCTTCTCGCCGCGGAAAGCGAAGATGGAATGGCCCAGCCGCTCCTCTATCTGCCCGGCCAGGCCGTCGAGCAGCAGTTCCGCGTCCTGCTCGGTCTTGGCCTGCGCCGTCAGGTGTATCTCGATCTCGCTGCGGTTGAAGAGAATCGTCGTCTGCGGGTTCTTGTACTGCGTGTAGACGGGCGCGATCTTTTCGTCAACGGCCGACTCGCCCAGCCCCGCGACGCGCAGGACGCGGCGCACGACGCGCACGTCGCCCGCCTTGGCCGAGAGCTTCGGCAGAACGAAGTTCTCGAACATGGGGCGCATCTCGCGCGGCGGGCCGGGGAGCAGGGCGACGCTCCGGCCCTCGTGCTCGATGTACATTCCGGGAGCCGTGCCGTTCGGGTTGTCGAGGACCTCCGCGCCCTCTATGACCATCGCCTGCCGCGAGTTGATCTCGGGCATCTGCCGTCCCATGCTGAAGAACTTCGCGCGGATGACTTCGAGGACTTTTTCGTTCAGGAGCAGCCGGCGGTTCATCGCGCGGGCGGCGATCTTGCGCGTGATGTCGTCCTCGGTCGGCCCGAGGCCGCCGGTCATGACGACGACGCGCGAGCGCTTCATGGCGTCGCGGATAGTTTCTTCGAGCCGCGCGTCGTCGTCGCCGACGATGGTCTTGAGCTTGACCTCTATCCCGATAGAGTTGAGCTTCTCCGTCAGCCAGAGGCTGTTCGTGTCCGTGCGCTCCGAGGTCAGCAGCTCGGACCCGATGGCGATGATTTCGGCAGTCAGCATAGGTCGGTTTGACGAGTCACTTCAAATTTTCTTCCGCGAGGCCGAACACTTTAACCTCGCGCACCCACATGACGAAAGGGCGGCCCGGCGGCCCCTGCCGTTCCGGCTGGAGAATCCTGGCGCGCGCGGCGCGGACGGGCGCGAACTCGAAGGCCGTCCGGTCGTAGTTCTTGTCCGGCTCCATCACGGAGACGGTGCGCCACTCCTCGCCCTCCGCGATTTGCAACTCCACGCGGCGCGAAGCCATGAAGCGCGCGCGGTCGAAGCCCCAGTAGACGTAGACGGTCCCGAGGTGAACCGGCTTCTCGAAAGTCAGCTCGACCCAGTGGGCCACGGGCGTCTCGTCCGAAGCCCAGTTGCCCTCGTTGTACCTCATCGCGCCGATGCTCCGCACGTCCGACTCGCCGTCGGTCAGCGGCCCCGTGTTGTAACCGTCGTAGCTGGAATCCACGGCGACCCGCGCCGCCCTCACTTCGGTCAGTGCAGACATTGGCGCGGGCGTCGGCGTCGTTGGGGCTTGCGCCGCGGGCTGTTCCGCGGGTGGGCCGCCGCGGCTGGAGACGTAAATGATTATCCCGACCAGCGCGACCAGGGCGGCCGACCCGCCGAGAATCGCGCCGAAGGAGCGTTGCCTGCGCCACTCGCGCGCTTCGGCGCGTGTCAGGTTGACGGTCGCAGAAACGCCGCCGGGGCCGTAGCCCTGAGCTTGGACCGGCTGCGTAGAATTATTTTCGCGCACGACTTCTGGCACAGTCGGCGCGACGACTTCCTGCGTGCTCGCGGAGGCGCGCGCGGGCCGCCTGCCGTCAACGTCTTCGACCTGCCCGGCGGACTCTCGCCCGCGCGCTCGCCTCACCGCACTCAAAAACTCGCCAGCCGACGCGAACCGATTCTCGCGCCTCTTCTCCAAAGCGCGGAGGACGACGGCTTCGAGTTCCGGCGTCACCTGTGAATTTAACTGCGACGGCGGGCGGGGCGGCTGGTGTATGTGCGCGCGGACGATGTCTAGCTGCGAGCGGCGGCCGCCCTCGTCGTGGAAGGGCGGCGTGCCCGTCAGCATCTCGTAGAGGATGACGCCGAGGCTGTAGATGTCCGAGCGCAGGTCAACGTGCGCGCCCTCCGCCTGCTCGGGCGAGACGTATTCGGGCGAGCCGTAGTTCGCGCCCGTGTTGGTCTTCTCCGTCCCGGCGAGCTTGACGATGCCGAAGTCCGTAACCTTGACGCGGTCGTCCGTCGTGATGAGCAGGTTGGCCGGCTTCAGGTCGCGGTGAATCAGCCCCCTGTGTGACGAGCCATCCTGATCCTGGTAGACGAACTGTTGCGCGTAGTCCATCGCTTCGAGTACCTGCTCGAAGAGGTCCAGGGCGCGGGCCGTAGGCAGCGGACTGACCTCGCGCTCCATGAGTTGTGCCAGGCTGCGCCCCTCCACGAACTCCATGACGATGTAGTAGGTGTCGGCGGCGACGATGTAGTCGTAGATTTTGACGATGCCGGGGTGGTCGAGCTGCGACTGGACGAAGGCTTCCTTCTCGAAGCGGGAGCGCAGGCGGCGCAGGTCGCGCTGGCCGGCCGCGCTGATGGACTTGATGGCGACCTCGCGCGGCAGCTTCAGGTGGTGGCCCCTGTAGACGACGCCCATCCCGCCGCGCCCGATGCGTTCCTCAATGCGGTAGTTCCCGATGATCGTGTCGGTCGCCACAGGCTTAAAGGGTAAATAGTAAATGGTAAATGGTGAATGGTGAACGGAGGAAAGCCGCTCTCCTACTCACCATTCACCATTTACCATTAACCATCCTTACGCTGTTTTCTTCTCTTCCTCGTAGAGGTCGCGCAGAACCTCGGCGATGGGCGGCGGCGGGGCCAGCGCGCTCTGGCGGCGCGGGTTTTCGGCCTGCGTCACGCCGCCGGCCGGCGACTGGCGGGCCGGGGCGTTGGCGTTCGTCCCCGCGGGGTTGAGCGCCGTGACGAGGTTGAGCCGCTCGCGGCTCTCGGCCAGCATGAAGGCAGCGCGGTTGTGGCGCGCGCGGTCCAGGCTGCGGATGGCCGCCATCGTCTGCGGCGCGACCGCGGGCTCGCGCTCAAGCTTCCTCAGGATGTGCACGTAGCGGCGCAGCTCGCCGGAGGGCGCGAGGCGGTGTCGCTCGTCCGACAGGTCGTTCTCGACGATGTAGGAGAGGTGTTCGCTCGCGGCTTCGTGGTCGCCGGCCTTGTGGTAGAGCGCGCCGAGCGAGAAGTAGACGAGCGGCGGCGGGTCCGTCATCGAGCGCAGGATGTGCTCGCCGCGCTCTATGACCTCGGCGATCTCGAAGCCGAACCAGTGGCGCTCCTCGTCGCGCAGCACGTCGTTGGCGGCGATGTAGAACTCGAAGATGCGGCCCGTCTCCTGGTGCTCCGTGTGCTGCACGGCCCGCCAGATGAAGAAGGTGATGGTGGCGAAAAAGATAATCACAGAGAAAGGAATGCCCATGACCCCGAGCATCGCCATGATGACGATGATGGCGAGGAGCCGCTGCGCCGCTTCTTTACCCTTGTTGTTCATAACACAGGAGTCAGAATACAGGAGTCAGGAGTCAGAAGAAAAGAAAATCCGCAGCCCTTCTGACTCCTGACTTCTGACTTCTGACTTCTGTTTTTCAAATTCTCCGCCGGATCGCCGCGCCGGCCTCTTCGGTCGAGAGCGTGCCGCCGAGGTCGCGCGTCGTCTCCGAGTGCGTCACGGCCTCGGCCACGGCCTTTTCGACCGCGCGGCTGGCTTCGTCGAACCCGAGGTATTCTAGCATCATCGCCGCGGTGAGAATAGAGCCGACCGGGTTGGCGACGTTTTTGCCGGCGAGCGGCGGCGCGCTGCCGTGCACGGGCTCGAAGAGGGAGACGCGGCCCGGATGAATGTTGCCGGAGGCCGCGACGCCGAGGCCGCCCTGGAGCGCCGCGCCGAGGTCCGTCAGGATGTCGCCGAACAGGTTGTTCGTCACGACGACCTCGTACTGCGCCGGGTCCAAGACCATGAACATCGCCATCGCGTCAACGTACTGGTGGTTGGCCTCGATTCCTTCGTACTCGGCCGCCACCTCCCTGAAGACGCGCTGCCAGAGGTCGCCGCCGAAGCGTTGGACGTTGGACTTGTCGGCCATCGTCACGCGCCGCCGCCCAGCCTTGCGCGCGTAGTCGAAGGCCGCGCGGATAATTCTTTCCACGCCGCGCCGCGTGTTCAGTTCCTCCTGCGTGGCTATCTCGTCGGCCGTGCCCTTTTTGAGAAAGCCGCCCGCGCCGCAGTAAGCGCCCTCCGTGTTCTCGCGGAAGACGATGAAGTCAACGTCAGCGGGGTTGCGATTGGTTAAAGGCGTCAGGCGGGCGTCGAGCAGGCGCACAGGTCTTTGATTGATGTAAAGGTCCAAGCCGCGCCGCATCCCGAGCAGGATGTCTTCGGCGTGCTTGTTCGAAGGCACGCGCGGGTCACCGAACGCCCCGGCCAGGATGGCATCGAACTCGCGCGTGAGCATTTCGAGCGCACCTTCCGGCAGGCTGACGCCCTCGCTCAGGAACTTGTCCGCGCCCCAATCGAAATGGGCCAATTCAAGGCCGACGCCGTGTGTCTCGCCCACACGTTCGAGCACGCGCACGGCCTCGCGTATCACCTCGGGGCCGATTCCGTCGCCCGCGACGACGGCGATTCTCTTCTTCGTTTGAGTCATTACAGGGGTACGCAGAGGACTGGGACGCGCGCGCCGCGCAGGACTTTCTCGGCGGTCGAGCCGAAGAGGACTTCCTCGGGCGGGACAGAGCGCCCGCGCGTGCCCATCACGATCATGGGCAAGTCCAGGTCGCGCGTGATCTTCAGAATCTCGACGAAGGGAATGCCGATGACGACCATCCGCTCGACGCTCACCTCGCCCGTCTCCAAGCCTTCAATCAGGCTGACGAAGTCCGCGTCCGCACGCTCGCGCAACCGCGCCGTGATTTCGTCGGACGTGCCGAGGCCCGCGGCCACGCCGTCGTTGACGAACCTCTCGTCTATGACGTGCAGCAATGTCAGGTCGCCGTCCGGCGAGGCGATGCCGATTGCCACGCGCACGGCGTTGACGGAACACTCGGAGAAGTCCACGGGGACCAGCATGTCTGGCGCTTGGAGCATGGCTTCGGCCTCCTTTCCTTCCGCCTACGGCGCGGGCGGCTGCCTCAGCAGGCGCTCCTCTATGCGCGGGAGGCTCGCGAGGACTGTGTCGGCGACGACCTTCAAACTCTGCGGCGAGATTTTATCGAGCGTGTCCTGGGCGTTGTGCCAGTAGGGGTAAGTCCCGAGCTGTATGATGTCGAGCGCCCAGATGCCCTCCTGCAAGAAGGGAACGTGGTCGTCGCCGTCGCAGCTCTCCTCCTCGTCCACGAAATACCTGTCGTGGCCCAATTCGCGCGCCGTGTCCCAGACGGCGTCAATCATCCAGCGCGTGCTGAGCATCTCGTTGCGCCCGAGCTGAAGCTGCTTGTAGCCGATCATGTCGAGCAGGATCACCGCGCGCACGCGCTTGAGCTCGCCCTGCGCCTTGAGCTGCTTGACGTAGTGGCGGCTGCCGTAAGTGTTGTCCGGCCCCTCGGGCGTCTTGCAGTCGTCCCAGTTCTCGCAGAAAGCCTCCTCGCCGTCGAAGAAGACGAAGCGGTAGGTGAGGCGCGGCTTCTCCGGGGCGGCCTTCATTACGCGGGCCATTTCGATGAGCGCGCCCGTGGAGGAAGCGCCGTCGTTCGCGCCGACGAAGCGGATATCCTTGAAGAGCTTCGTGTCGTAGTGGCTCGACAGTATCACGATGTCGGGCGACTCGCCCGGCAACTCTGCCACGACGTTTGCCATGCCGCGCGGCCCCACGGGCGTCGCCGCCTGCCACTCGTCTAGCTTCACGTCCAGGCCGTAAGACCTCAACTCCGAGACGATGTACTCGCGCGTCCTAGCCAGTTCGGACGAGCCCGCGGGGCGCGGGCCGAACTCGACCTGCTTGCGGACGTGCGCGAAGGCGCGGTCGGCGTCAATCGCCAATTTGGACGTGGCGCGCGCGGGCGAAGCCGTCGGCGTTGGCACAGAATTAGTGTTCGGCTGCGGGTTGTTGCCGGTGCAGGCCGCGAAGGCGAGCGGGAGCGTTAGCGCGAGTAGAAACGACAGCGACGCGCGCGAGCCCCGTGCGCCTCCCGCCTTGCTTCCTTTATCGTGGAGCCTGTTCATCAAGTTTCCGGCGTCTCCGCGCTGGTGCCAGCGGCTTCGGGCTGCTGCGTGTGTTCGACGGGGCGGCGCGCGGCGCGGTCGCGCTCGTTGAGAGTCCGCCCGCGCCCGGCCATCAAATCCATCACCTTCCCGCCGAGCATGAACGGTACTTCGATGATGGCGCTCAGAGTCTGGAACATCGTGGCCGCCTCGAACTCGACCAGCGTCGTGAGCTTGCGCCCGAGGGGCAAGTCGTTAAACTCCTTGCGCAAATCTTTCACAGTCTCTTCGGAGGTGGGCTCGCGCTCCGTGGCCGGCACGATACGCAGGACGAGTTCCCCGCCCCGCTCGACCTTCGTCTGACAGGCCAGCCGCTCGCCGGCCGCGAGGCGCTCAGGGCTCAGTCGCTCGCGCTCCGCGTCCGTCAGCGACGATAGAAGCTCCATGCCCTGCTCCACGCTGACGGCGCAGGTGTCGCACTCGCCGCGTCCCTGACACTCCGCGGGCAGCCGCACGCCCAACCGCTTCGCCGCGTCCCACAGGTACGTGCCCTCTGCAACCAGGCCGCCGAGGCCCTCCGGCTCGAACTTGATCTCTACACTCATTTCAAAGTCCCATGCCGCACCTTAAAGCCAGGGGCGGCGTCGGCAATTATTTTCGGGGAAGACAGAAAGAAAATTAGCTGGTAAATGGTAAATGGTCAATGGCGAATAGAGAAAACCGTTCTCCCATTCACCATTGACCATTAACTATTGACCAGCTCTTCCTTATTCCGCGACCGTCGCGGCGCGTGCGTGCTGTTGGGCGGCGGCCTCCTGCTTCTTACGCTCGCGGGCCACGCTGCGGCATTTGGCGCAGACGCCGAGGATGCGCAACAGGTGCTGCTTGATCTCGAAGCGGTGCTTGGCGGCCACGGCGTCCTGTATCGCTTCCAGCTCGGCCGAGAAGAACTCTATGATCTCGCCGCACTCCATGCAGATCATGTGGTCGTGGTGCTGGTGCTTGTAGTTGTGCTCGTAGTGCGTGCGCCCGTCGCCAAAGCGTACCTCGCGCGCCAGCCCGGCCTCCGTCAGGAGCTTGAGCGTGCGGTAGACCGTGGTCTGACCGATGCTCGGGTCTTCCTGCTGCACGAGCCTGTAGAGGTCCTCGCTCGACAGGTGTTTCTCGGTGCGCAGAAAGATGTCCAGAATCAGGTCGCGCTGGGCCGTGCGCTTCAGGCCCGCCTTCTGTATGTGCTTGAGAAAAACTTCTTGCTCTTCGGTCATAGAATCCCGCTCGATACTTAAAAATCTGTCGAGGTTTTGCTTCGCTGCCATTCTAACACCGCGCGGGCTGGACTGTGAAGAAGTTGGAAAGAGCGGCGCGCGCGTGTTACATTTGCGCCCCGGTGCCGGGGTGGCGGAATGGCAGACGCTACGGACTTATGTTCTTTGAGCACCCAGAGCGAAATCTCCGGTGTGAATGGAGTCAAATTCGGTGAACCCTTTAACCTGGCAACACCGAGCTAAGCTTGGAGGAGATATTTCTGCCGCGATAATTTGGGGTTAAGGCATGACAATTGGGGCACAGTAGCCGCAGGTTAGAAAGCCGATTGTCGGAACGGTTTCCGTTAATGTGATCTAATTCGAGCGGGATAGGTTGACCAAGCCACTCCGTGTTCTGACAGTTAGAGCACCTTTTCTTTAGGAAGCCTTCTGACAAAAGTTTTCTTTTTAACTTGTAAGACTGTATTTGAAGCTCGTTCCTCAAGTACCGCTGAAGAGGTTGTTTTGGCCCGATAGTTTTGCCTTTATTCCAAATTTGTCCGGTGAAGTGGGAAGCGTCTAAGTTGAAATGCCTGATGGCTCTCTTCAGGACAACGTAATTCCCACCGTATGGAGCGACGCCCAATTTACTTAACGTTTGTGCGAGCGAAGTTGAGTTCTTGACGGCTTCGGTTAACTGATGTTCAGTATATTTACGCAGCTTCATACGGCCTCCAAAAAAGTGTAGAGACTAGACGGCTCCCGCCTGACTGTTACGCCCAAAGCGTAATAAAAGGCGAAGGTATAGTCCAGACCACAAACTGTGTATTTTCAGGCGGCGAAAGCCGTAGTGGTAAGAAAATCCGTTGTCCGCAAGGGCGTGCGGGTTCGAGTCCCGCCCTCGGCATCAAGAAACTGTTTCAAGTGGAGCGAGAGACGAAGCGCGCCCCGTGCTTCGTCTCTCGCTTTTTCTACGTCTGGCGGCGTACACCCCATATCGTGCAAAGCCGGTGCACGCTCGCGCACATGGTTTACAGGTGGCGCGTCCGTCGGATAAATTCCTCTCCGGTTCTCGCCCATAATTTAGGAAATACCTCGTTTTGGCCCCCGTCCCTCGCGGGCTGCCGAAGTGGCACGCTCATTGCTCAACGTATCAACGCCTCGCCAGGCTGCTCTGTTTAAGGGCTAGGAGACGAAGCCGGCGAGCTTAGACTCGGAGGAGTTGAAATCATGGTTCATGTTAATCGCAGCACGGCGCGTCGCGCCTTCGGGTTTTTAGTGCTGATTGCCCTGGTGGCCGCGAGCGTTATCCCGGCCTCCGCACAGCGGCGCAGGACTCGCCGCAACGTTCGACTCGGCAAGTACTCGCGGCAGGTTAAGGCGCAGCCGACCTATTTGACGGTCGCGGCCAACACTGTGATCCGCGTCCGCATGAATGAAGAGCTTAGTTCCCGCAACGCGCGCGTCGGCGACCGCTTCTCGACGAACGTGACCGAGCCGGTCTACGCGCGTGGCGGCGTCGAAGTAATCCCCGTGGGCAGCAGGGTCTGGGGGCGCGTGACTGCGGTGAGGAAGTCTGGGCGGCGCACGCCCGGCAGCATCACGGTCGGCTTCTACCAGGTGGAACTGCCCAGCGGCTACAGCCGCTCGATTAACGGCTCGCTGACGAGTCTACAGGCGGACGACGTGAACTCGGACAACGAGGGCACCGTCAGGGGCAAGGGCAACCGCAAGCGCGACGCGGTCTTCATCGGCGGCGGCGCGGCGACGGGTGCGATCATCGGGGCGATTGCGGGGGGCGGCAAGGGCGCGGCTATCGGAGCCATCCTGGGGGGCGGCCTCGGAACGGGCGCGAGGGTCTACGAGAAGGAACAGGAAGCCGAGGTGAAATCGGGCACGGAGTTCGGCGTCATTCTTAATCAGAGCGTGGCGCTCCCGGCGGCAAACGTGCGAAGCCTCTGAAGGTATCGGCAACTCAAGCGGGTTGTCGGTGCGGAGGGAGCCTGCCTGTGAAGGGGAGAGCGCGGGCAGGCTCCCAACAAAAAATCTAACGAAATCGGTCGCCCCTGTCACTACGTAAGCGAGCGACCGTCAAAGAGAGACCCGTTGCGAAGGGGAGAGCGCAGCGGGTCTCTCTTTGTATTTCGCCGCAGCATTCTGCGGCACGCGCTGTTTTTGGCACTGTTTTAAGGGCTTTGCCTAACAATTCGCTTCTGCCCAACAATTCCGAAGTCTGCCTAACAATTATTTCTTGCGGGCGGGTAAGCGGGCGGGCAAGTCCAGTTCGTCGTCAATCAGCACGTCCACATGGACGCCAGCCGCGCGAGCGTACCGCAGGAGAATGATAAGCAAAGGCTCACGCTTCCCTAGCTCGTATTCGGAGATTCTTTGGTATGCGATAATGTCCTCAGCGCCCAGACGCCTCAACATTTCCGTCTGAGATAAGCCGAGAGCTTCACGAATCTGCCGCAACTTTCCGGCAAGCCGCTCCGGTTGATGTCGCGTCCCTCTGCCCATCAGGAGTCACCCCCTGACAGGAAAGAGATTTTTAGCTTGCCTCTACACTCAATTAGGCATAGAGTGTGACCGCTCAAGTTGTCCGCCGTGAGATTCCTTTTCTCAACGGCGATGCTCATTTACTCCCTTGAGGTTCTGAGGCGTCGCATATAGCCGTCGCTAGATTTTCAAATAGACCGCGCGCCATCTTACCAAAGCGCGCCCCTTCTTCACATGAAAAAAAGAGACGAGTATCAATCGAAAGTTACGGCTGACACCGGCTTAACCCGCGGCCGTGTGCCTGCGCCGCTTCTTAAAGACATAGGCGCAAGGCCGGGCGACCGCTTGATCTTTAGCGTGGACGAGTCAGGAAGGGTTGCCGTGCGGCTGGCGCGTGCGAGCAGGAAGCAGAGCAAGAAGCGCCGCTAACAATCTCGCACGTCCGCTGACAGGGTGAGAGGCGGGCTGTGCGGAGGGGCCGCCGCGTGAGCCGCTTGCCTGAGAAGCGCGCGGCGGCCTTGCTTTTGCCACAGGAAATCCGTCAGAAGAAGCCGCCCGAAAGCGGCCTCCCCTTCTGAGAAGTAAGATCGAGCGGGCGCAGATCAACGAAGCCTTGCTAAAGGTTCTGCCACAATATCTGCTGACTTATTCAGGCGATGTACGAGTTGGGAATAAAGCCGAAGTTCTACGCTCAAGTCGCGTAGATAGGGGCGGTGGCCTACAAGGAAAATCCTCAGCAACCGGGTACTCAACCCATGATGAGCAACGGCACTGCCCAATTTTAGGGCAATTCCATCTTACCTCGGTTGCCGAGGCTTTTACTGTGAGTGAGGCTAGGCCGAGACCTAGCCCTTACCTGTTAGCCGCCTAGACTCAGGATTCTACGCCCGCCTGAGTCGCGGATATTCATCCGCCCTAACGTCGGGCATAATCAAAAGGTTGTACACAGGCACCACCACCTTTCGACTCAGACTCCCCCTTGATAATTTCATTATACGATTTATAACGAATCAGGTTCTAGGAATTGTCGGGCAACGGGCTATTGTCGGGCAAGGCCCATTCGAGCGACTTTGGAGTTTTAAGGCAAGGTCGTGATAGCCTTAACTTATGAGACGCCTGTTACTTCACCTCATTACCGCGTTGCTTACCTTTTCGGTGGGTTACTCCCTCGCCTGGGTGGCTGAGGTTTACAACCTGAAGACTGAGATACGGGAGTATGAGAGGCGGGCGGAGGCCGACAAGAGAGACGAAGAACTGTGGCGCTTACTTCAGCAAGGCCAGCTCAGGCTACACCTCATGAATAGTTGCATTAGGAGGCTGCGCGAGGAAAAGAAGGAAGTGAGCGACTCCAACATAGCCCGCTGTCTGAAAGAGCGAGAGGACATCCCCCTGGAATGACTGATTTGATAAAGTTTCCCGCTGGTACGGTCGTCTCTCACGCCGATTTAGTGGAGTTTCACGTTGATTTAGTAAAGTTTCGCGCCGGTATAGCAGTCTTTCACGCCGATATAGTCATCTTTCGCGCGGATACAGCCGCCTTTCACGCTGATACAGCGATGTTTCGCGCTGATATGGGAAGGTTTCGCCTTGATATGGTTAAGTTTCGCGCGGATTTAGTTGAGTTTCGCGTTGATATGGTCGGATTCCGCGTTGCTGCCGCGAGTTTTCTTTCCGTTTTTGGAAGGTTTTGTGCTGTCTGAAGAGTGTCGCGGGTCGTTTGGGTAATCTTTTTCCGGCTAAATACTGATTTTCGACTGCATTAACCTTCTGACGGGCACAATAAGGTGTGCTAAAGTCGCGCGTTATGAAAATTGATCGCCGTGATTTTCTGGCAGCCGCGTCTTCGGCGTTGGTGTTGGCGAAGACCCAACTTGCGGCGGCGGCAGATACTCAGGCCACTGGAATCTCGGAGCCGCTTTCGGTCGAGGGGAAAGAGGTCAGAGTCTATACGACCGCCGCCGACAGTGAGTTACGTCTTTCGGCCACGGACAGGCTGACGTTCAAACAGATGGGTCAGCCCGTGGAGACACAGGTCTGCGTCTTCGTTGACCCGGCCAGGCAGTTTCAGACGATTCTGGGCATCGGCGGCGCGCTCACGGACGCCTCCGCCGAGACGTTCGCCAAACTGCCGAAAGCCAAACAGCAGGAACTCTTACAAGCCTATTTCAGCGCCTCCGACGGCATTGGCTACACGCTCGCCAGAACCAACATACATAGCTGCGATTTCTCCAGCGGCAGTTACACCTACGTGGACGAAGGCGACAAGGAGCTGCGGTCCTTCAGCGTCAATCACGACCAGCAGTACCGCATTCCCTTCATCAAACAGGCGCAGGCCGCCGCCGGGAAGCTCACCCTTTTCGCCAGCCCCTGGAGCCCGCCGGCGTTCATGAAGGACAACAACAATATGCTCCGCGGGGGCAAGCTGAAGCCGGAGTTTTATCAATCCTGGGCCAATTACTACACGAAGTTCATCAGGGCCTACGAGCGCGAAGGCATCCCCGTCTGGGGCATCTCGGTTCAGAACGAGCCGATGGCGACGCAGACGTGGGAGTCCTGCATCTACACGGCGGAGGAGGAGCGGGATTTTTTGAAGAACTACCTCGGCCCGACCATGGGGAGGGAGGGGCTGGGCGACAGGAAGATAATTGCCTGGGACCACAACCGCGACCTCGTCTACCAGCGGGCCAAGACCATCCTCACAGACCCGCAGGCCGCGCGCTACGTCTGGGGCATAGGCTTCCACTGGTACGAGCCCTGGAGCGGCGGCGAGCCCATGTTCGATAACGTCAAGCTCGTGCACGAGACTTTCCCGGACAAACACCTGATCTTCACCGAAGGCTGCGCGTCCCCCTTCGACGCCCAAAAGCTGCGCGACTGGAAGCTGGGCGAACAGTACGGGCATTCGATGATTAACGACTTCAACACGGGGACCGTCGGCTGGACGGACTGGAACATCCTCCTGGACGAGACGGGCGGGCCGAACCACGTCAAGAACTTCTGCTTCGCCCCCGTCCACGCAGACACGAAGACGGGCCAGCTCATCTACACCAACGCCTACTACTACATCGGTCACTTCTCAAAGTTCGTCCGCCCCGGCGCGAAGCGAATCGCCTGCTCGCCGAGCCGAAGCCAACTGCTGTCGGCAGCCTTCGTCAATCCAGACGGGAAGGTGTCCGTGGTGGTGATGAACCGAAGCGATAAGAAGGTTGACTATTACCTGTGGCTGGACGGCGCGGCCGCACAAGTCAGCAGCCTGCCACGCTCCATCCAGACGCTCGTGTTCTGACCTGCATCTACTTCAGGGCCGATTCCTTCTGCTTCTCGGCCGCCAGGCGGTCGAATTCCGTGTGGCGGTAGACGATGCGGCCGGCGACGATGGTGGCGACGGCCGCGCCGCGCAGAGTCCAGCCGTCGAAGGGTGTGTTGCGGCTCTTCGATATTGAGCGCGAGGCGTCGAACGTCCAGGTCAGGTCGGGGTCCAGAATCGTCACGTCCGCGCGCGCGCCTTTGCGGAGCGTCCCGCGGTCTGTCAGGTTGAAGATGCGTGCGGGGTTGACGGAACAAAGCTCGACGAGCCGTTCCAGGCTGATTGTGCCTTCGTGAACCAGCCGGTCGAGCGCGAGGCCGACGCCCGTTTCCAGCCCCGTGATGCCGAAGGGGGCCTGGTCGTATTCGAGCGCCTTCTCGTCCGAGTGGTGGGGCGCGTGGTCCGTGGCGATGGCGTCAATCGTGCCATCCCTCAAACCTTCTAAGATAGCCTCGACGTGCTCGCGGCTCCTGAGCGGCGGGTTCATCTTCGTGTTGGTGTCGTAGCCCTCGACGGCCGCGTCCGTCAAGGCCCAGTGGTGCGGCGCGACCTCGCACGTCACGCCGAGTCCCGCGTCCTTCGCCCTGCGGACTGCTTCGAGCGCGCCGCGCGTGGAGACGTGCGCCAGGTGAACGCGCGCGCCGGTCAACTCCGCGAGCGCGCAGTCGCGCACGGCGTCCATCTCTTCAGCCGCCGCGGGGATGCCGCGCAGGCCCAGGAGCAGAGACCAGTGGCCCTCGTGCATGGAGCCGCCCGCCGCAAGCGTCTTGTCCTCGCAGTGGTCAACCACGGTCAGGCCGAAGCCGCGCGCGTACTCCATCGCGCGCCGCATCATGCCGGCCGAAGGGACGGGCCGCCCGTCGTCCGAGATGGCGACGATGCCGGCCTCCTTCATCTCGCCCATCTCGGAGAGTTCAGTCCCCTTCGAACCTTTCGTAATCGAGCCGATGGGAAAGACGTTCGCCGACTGAGCGCGCTGTGCCTGTTCGATGATGAAGCGCGTGACGGCCGGGCTGTCGTTGATGGGGTCCGTGTTCGGCATGGCGCAGACGCTGGCCCAGCCGCCCGCGACCGCCGCGGCCGCGCCCGTCGCGATGGTCTCTTTGTACTCCTGCCCGGGCTCGCGCAGGTGTACGTGCATGTCTATGAAGCCCGGCGCGACGACGAACCCGGTCGCGTCCAAAACCTCCGCGCCCTCCGGCACGCCGTCGCCCCGCTCCAACAGTCCCGCGACGCGCCCGTCTTCGACGAGCAGATTCCTGCCCGTGTTCACGCCTTGCGACGGGTCAATCAGGTAGCCGTTAACTATCAACAGTCGCATCTCGTCAGCAGTCCCTCTAATTTCTCAAGCCGCTTCCGCGCCCGCGTGCACGCCGCCCGCGAGCAAGTAGAGCACGGCCATGCGCACGGCCAGGCCGTTCGAGACCTGGTCAAGAATCAGCGAGCGCGTCCCGTCGGCCACGTCCGACGCGATCTCGATGCCGCGGTTCATGGGTCCGGGGTGCATCACGATGGCTTCGGCGGCTGCGCGTTCGAGCCGCTTGAGGTTGAGGCCGAAGTGCACCGCGTACTCGCGCATGGAGGGGAAGAAGGCGGCGTCCTGGCGCTCGCGCTGTATGCGCAGGATCATGACCACGTCCGCCCCGTCAATCGCGTCTTCCACGCGGCGCTCGACGACGACGCCCTCGGCGACTAATTCGCCGAACTCCTGCGGCACGAGCGTTCCCGGCCCGGCGATGCGAACGGTCGCGCCGAGTTTTGTCAGCAGATGTATGTTCGAGCGCGCCACGCGCGAGTGCAGTATGTCGCCGATGATGGCGACGCTCAAGCCACCGATGCGCCCTTTGCGCTCGCGTATGGTCAGCGCGTCGAGGAGCGCCTGTGTCGGGTGCTCGTGCGCGCCGTCGCCCGCGTTGACTATTCCGGCGCGGCAGACGCGTGCCAGTTGGTGCGGCGCGCCCGCAGAAGAGTGGCGTATGACGATGCAGTCCGGGGCCATCGCTTCGAGGTTGCGCGCGGTGTCGAGGAGCGTCTCGCCTTTGGTGACGCTTGAGGTCGAGGCGCTGATGTTGATGGCGTCGGCCGAGAGGCGCTTGGCGGCTATCTCGAAGGAGGTGCGCGTTCTGGTCGAGGGCTCGAAGAAGAGGTTGATGACGGTGCGGCCGCGCAGCGTCGGCACTTTCTTAATCTCGCGGCGCGAGATGTCGCGGAAGGACTCGGCCGTGTCCAGGATGTGCGTGATCTCCTCCGCGGAGAGCTCGCGTATGCCGAGCAGGTCTTTACGCTTGAAGGTTACGCTCATCAGTCAAAAAGAGTTTGCCCGAACATTAAAAAAGCGGCCATCGCTGGCCGCCTTTAAGAAACCTCACTCGCCGGTCGCTCGACGATGGCGACGCCCTCCTCCTCGTCGAAATCCGTGAGCATCACTTTGATGATCTCGCTCTTCTTCGTCGGGACGACCTTGCCGATGTAGTCGGCCTGAATCGGAAGCTCGCGGTGTTCCTTGCCGCGGTCAACGAGGACTGCGAGTTGGACGCGGCGCGGCCGCCCGAAGTCTATCAACTGGTCGAGCGCGGCGCGGATGGTGCGGCCCGTGTAGAGCACGTCGTCAATCAGCACGATGTTCCGATTATCAATGTCGCCGTGCAGCTCCGTGCGGTTGACCACCGGATTAGCCCCCACCGTCGAGAGGTCGTCGCGGTAGAGCGTGATGTCGAGGATGCCGACGGGCGGGCGCGCGCCTTCCAAATCGGCAATCTTATCCGCCATCCGCTCGGCCAGCGGCACGCCCCGCCGCCGTATGCCGACCAAATAAAGATCGTCCGCGCCGTGGTTCTCCTCCACTATCTCGGACGCCAGCCGCGACAGCGCGCGATTGATCCGCGCCCCGTCCATGATGCGTGCTTTCTCGACGAAATCCATTTGGCGGATACTAACAAGAACGGTCGCGACTGACAAGGGATGATGAGACCCAGCGGCGGTTAAGTTTCAACAGGGACGAAGAAAAGGCAGTCTCACGCGAAGACGCAAAGGCGCTAAGAAAAGCTTAACCGTTTTCTTCGCGCCGTTGCGTCTTTGCGTGAGGCTCTTCCCCGGCGCGTTAAGGCGAGACGCCGGCCCTTTTGAATTTGCCTTGCGCGTGTAACTGCGCGGCCTCCGCCGGTAGGTACTCCCAGTGCCAGGGCTCGCCGTCCACCGTCCGTATGAAGCCCAGGCGCGGCGCGTTGCTTTTGAGCCAATCGTAAATCGGGTCGCCGTCGAACTGGTTGGGGTGAGTGTTTAAGTCGAACGCCTGTCCATGCTGGTGATCCGACCTCCCGGGCCTGGCCGCCCGGTTGCCGTTGTGGTTGATGAAGAGGTCGTACAGGGCAGCCTGGTGCGCGTAGGTTCGGAACGCACTCTCGATTGCGAGATTGATTCTGTCCGCCAGCGCCGCGTCCTTCAATCTAAGGTAAGCGTCCAGGCTGTCGAGCGTAATCTGCTCGACCTCGCCGCCCCTGCCCACTATGTTGACGAGCACCTTCGCCCCTATAAAACTCCCGGCCTTCCAGCAGGCGTTCGGCCCTTTGTCGTTCAGCCAGTCGGCCGAGAAATAGGCGTCAGAGCAGCCGCCCGAGAGGTTGGAGGCGCGCGTCCACCCGATTTCATCCCCGGCCGTCACCTGGCCGCCTGAAGCCTCGGCCCGCCTGACCTTGACGTGCCGGCCGTCGCCCGACGTTTCGGTGACGACGCAGTAGCTCTTGAAAGGGATGACGCCGCCCGTGGAGGCGAAACCGGGCGCGCCGCTGCGGATCAAGGCATTCTGATCCGTACAGGTCCTGTTGCTCCCGTCCGGCTCGGCGTCCCACCGCGCGGGGGACAGACCGATTGTTTCGTTGACCAACCCGCCTTCGAGGTTGCTCCCTTTCGTCCAACCCGACCGGGCCACGCCTCCAACCGGCTCGGCAAAAACGAACAGCGTCTTTCTGCTGCCGACCCTGGTGTCCGTCACGTTGACGGGCGTCCGCTTGGGTATTCTGACGATGTCCCCTACGCTACTCCCGACCGGAAGCACGTCGCCGGCTTGATAGCGTACCAACTCCTCCAGGTTGTCAGGCTGTCGCAGCCTCGTGTCATTGTCGGTGACAATGTATTCCTTTCCCAGGTAGCTTTTCGTTTTCATCTGGATGCACTCTCCCTTAACTGCTGAACAGTGGTTAATTTTCCAGCCCGCTGCGGGTGGAACTCTCGCCGCGCGAGCCGACATCGCGAGAGGCAGTCAAAGGCTGCCCTCTATCCATTATTGCGTTTTGGTGCAAAATATTTCGGACGAGTGACAAGCGGCGGGGGACAAGTTAAAATCCAGCCTGCTCGTCACCCGTCACGCGTCACTCGCTACTGATGTTTTATCGCTCCGTCCTGCGCCCGCTGATGTTCCGCCTGCCGCCCGAGCGGGCGCATGAGGTGGCGTTGGGGGCGCTTGCCTTCGGGTTGGGGACGCGATGGGCGCGGCGCGCGGCAAAGCGGCGGTTCGGGCGCGCGCCTTTCGGTGAGCTGCGGCGGTTCGGGCTCGGCTTTTCTAACCCGGTCGGGCTCGCTGCGGGGTTTGATAAGAACGGGACGGCGGCTGAGTACCTGGCGGCGCTCGGTTTCGGTTTCATAGAAGTGGGGACGGTGACGCGCCACGCGCAGCCGGGCAACCCGCGCCCGCGGCTGTTTCGCCTCCCGCAGGACCGCGCGCTGATTAATCGCCTGGGTTTTAATAACGACGGGACGGCGAAGGTGGTCGGGCATTTGTCGTCGCACAGGCCAGACTGCGTGCTCGGCGTCAACATTGGGAAGAGCCGCGTGGTCGCGCTGGAAGACGCGACGGAAGATTATTTGGCGAGCTTCGAGCTGGCGCATGAGGTCGCGGACTACGTGGTCGTCAACGTCAGCTCGCCCAACACGCCCAACCTGCGCGAGCTTCAGCGGCCGGAGGCGCTCGCCGCCCTGCTGGGCGCGCTCCAGAAGCGCAATCAGGAATTGGCACAGGAAGGCGCGCGCCGCGAGCCCGTCCCCCTGCTCGTGAAGATCGCGCCCGACGTGACAGACAGTGACCTTGAGACGATCGTCGAGGTCGCTTTGGGCGTGGGGCTCGCGGGCATCATCGCCACGAACACGACGACGAGCCGCGCGGGGCTCAAGTCCCCGCCCGAACGAGTCGCGGCCTGCGGCGACGGCGGCTTGAGCGGAGCGCCTTTGCGGTCGCGCTCGACCGAAGTCATCGCCTCCCTCTACCGATTGACGCGCGGGCGCATGACGATTGTAGGCGTCGGAGGCGTCTTCACGGCCGAGGACGCTTGGGAGAAAATCACGGCCGGCGCGAGCCTCGTGCAGCTTTACACGGGCTTCATCTACCAGGGCGCGGGCGTGGCGCGCGACATCAACGAAGGCTTGGCGGAGATTTTAAGCCGAAGCGGTTTCCGCACGCTGGACGACGCGGTCGGCTCGCGCGCCGGAGAGTCGAACGCCGCCTGAGATTTTTCGAATCACCGAACAGGACAGCACTTTTCATGGAGCTTTCGGCAAAGGACAGGCTAATCGTCGCGCTCGACGTAGAGACGGCGCGGCGCGCGCTCGAAGTTTTCCAGGCCCTGAAAGGCGTCGCGGGTATGTTCAAGGTGGGCTCGCAGCTTTTCACCGCCGAGGGGCCAGGCGTCGTGCGCGAGATTGTGGGAGCGGGCGGTCGCGTGTTCCTGGACCTCAAATTCCACGACATCCCGAACACGGTCGCGGCGGCCGGGGCGGAAGCCGCGCGGCTCGGCGTCTCCATCTTCAACGTGCACGCCTGCGGCGGCGGCGAGATGATGCGCCGCACGGCCGACGCCGTCACGGAGGCCGCCGCGCGCGAAGGGCTCGCGCGCCCCGTCGTCATCGCCGTCACGGTGCTGACGAGCGCGGACGACTCCGTACTCGCGGAAGCAGGCTTTTCGTCAAACGCTGCCGAACAGGTCGGCCGCCTCGCGCGACTCGCCGAAGTCTCGGGCATGGACGGCGTCGTCGCCTCGCCTCAAGAAGTCGGGCTCATCAGGGAGACTGTGGGGCGGCGCGATTTCGTCGTCGTCACGCCGGGCGTCCGCCCTGCTGGCTCGGAGCGCGGCGACCAGAGGCGCGTGATGACGCCCGCCGAGGCCGTGCGTGCCGGCGCGGACTACCTGGTCGTCGGCCGCCCAATCCTCGGCGCACCGGACCCCGCACGCGCCGCGCAGGAGATCGTCGAAGAGATGGAGACGGCTTTGAGGGCCAATGGCTGAATATCAACTACAGGGGAGCGGCCCGGCGTTCCTGTACGTCTCCGGGATCGAGGGGACTGGCAAGAATTTTTACAGGCAGGCCGAAGACCTCGCGCGCGACCACACCGTCGTCACCTTCCCCCTGCGCCCGACCGGGCGCTACGGGATGGCTGAGCTAATCGCCGACCTCGTCACCGTGGTCCGCGACGCGGGCCTGGAGCGCGTCACTATCCTGGGCGAATCCTTCGGCGGGCTGCTCGCGCTGGCGGCCGTGCTCGCCGCGCCCACTCACTTCGAGCGGATGATTCTCGTCAACTCCTTCGCCTCGTTCCCGCACCGCGCTAAAATCAATCTGGGGGTCGCGCTCTACACAGTTTTACCGTATTCTTTACTCAAGGCTTACCGCACGAAAACGTCCCCGGGCACGCTGTTTAGCGACGACGTGCGCGAGGAAGACCGCCGCGCCTTCCGCGAGCACACGCGGGAGGTCCGGCCCGAGGGGTATCTCGCGCGCCTGCGCATCATCAGGCGCACGGATTTGCGTCCGAGCCTGGCACAGATTAAAGTGCCTGCGCTCGTCGTCGCCGGCACGGAGGACCATTTGCTCGACGCCGTCGGCGCGGCGCGCGTCATGGCCGCGGGGCTCGCGCGGGCGCGCCTCAAGCTGCTCGAAGGCACCGGCCACATGGCCCTGCTCTCGGAGCGCGTCCGCGTGCGCGAGTGGCTTTCGGAGTTCGACCGTTTTTGAGCCAGGAACCGCGCGGCGGCGAGGGCGTGTAAGACTTGGCGGCGGGCGCGCGCGTTATGACGACAGCTTTCCCCCGGTTTTCACCAATTTTGTGCCAGGAGGGGATTCCACATTTGAAACGCTATCTGACAACGGCCGCCGGTTTCCTGCTGATGCTCACCCTCGCCCCGCGCATTCTGGGCCAGGACTCGGGGCAGCCGGCCGACGGTCAGCTCTCCAGGTCTCCGTACCAGGTAGGGGAACTCCTGACCTACAACGTCAGCTTCTCGAATTTCGTGGACGCGGCGCACGTCGAGATACTCGTCGCAGAGCGCGGGAATTTCTTCGGCCGCGAGGGCCTGCAACTCCGCGCGCACATAGAGACCACGGGGGTCGTCAACGCCGCCCTCCTCTCCATTAACAACGACTACACGTCGTACCTGGACCCCGTCTCGGGACTCCCCTACCGCACGCAACAGGTGATACGCGAGGGCGGAAAGACCTCCGACAGGACGAGCGACTACAACCAGCCCGTCGGCACGAACGTCTTCCCGCCGAAGCTCCGAGCCGGCGAGATTCCGGGCACCTACGACTTTCTATCGGTCGTCTACCGCGCGCGCGCCCTGCCGCTCGCCTACGGCTCGACCTACTTTATCAACGTGCAGAACGACCTGGACCAGTACAGCGCCGAGCTGAAGGTGACTGACCGCCAGTTGATCAAGACCAACGTCGGGTCTTTCAACACCATCGTCACGCAGGTTCGCGTCCCGAACAACTCGGAGGTCAACGACTACAAGCTGCGCATCTACTTCAGCGATGACGAGCGGCACGTCCCAGTGCTCCTGACCGCGCGGCTCAAGTCGGGCGAGATTCGCGCCGAGATCGTCGGGTCGGAATTCATCACGCCGGCCGCGCCGCCCGCCACGAACACGCCGCCCGTCAACACGCCGCCCGTGATCGTGCCCAACGCCGGAAATGGCACAGGGCGTCCGCTCCCCACGGAGCTTCCGTTCAAGGCTGGCGAGCAACTCAACTTCAGCGTCTTCCTGGGCAACTCGCCGCAGTCCGTGGGCACGGCGTCCTTCCAGGTCCGCCCACGCGCCACGTACTTCAACCGCGACGGCCTCCTGCTGACGGTCAAGGCGCAGACCTCGCCCGCGGCCTCGCGCATCTTTTTCGCCAACGACCAGATCAACTCTTACGTTGACCCGAACACCCTGCTCCCCTTCCGCACGGAGCTGAACCTGGTCGAGGGCAGCAGGCGCACCAACCGGACCTTGACCATTGACCAGGACCGCGGCAGCGTCACGGGGCTCGGCGGCGCGGCGCTTGAGGTCCCCGTCGGCACGCACGACCTCGTCTCCGTCCTCTACGCGATGCGCTCTTTCAACCTGACGCCGCCGAAGCGCAACGCCGTCAGCATCCTGATTAACGACCGGCCGCGCACGCTCTTCATCACCTCGCTCAAGCGCGAGACCATCCAACTCGGCACCCAGCAAATCCCCGCCGTCCAGCTCTCGCTCACGACCGACGACCCGCAGGCAGACAAGTACGCCCTGCGCCTCTGGGTCAGCGAGGACCGCCGCCGCCTGCCCCTGCGCATCACGGCGACCACGCAACTCGGCCCAGTTCGAGCAGACCTCGCCATCGTCCCCGTCACACGCCAGTAGCCGCCGCCTTCCAGTCTCCTCCTCCACTCGACAAGCTGAAATTGAAATCTATTTTCAATTAACCTATACTGAGGGCGTTACGCGCGGGGATTTTGACCCCGTATGTTCAGACGACGAGTGAGCCGATGCTTTCGATGCGCACAACCGATTCGCAGACTGGAATGGCGGGCGAGCTTTCGCTGGCGGCGCTCAGGGTCGGCGCGCGCGCGCGCGTCATCGCCGTCAAAGGCTCCGGCGCGGTGGCGCGGCGTCTGATGGAGATGGGCGTCGTCCCCGGCGCGCGCGTGCGCGTCATCAAGGCCGCGCCGCTCGGCGACCCCATCGAAGTCCGCGTGCGCGGCTACCACCTGGCCCTCAGACGCGCCGAGGCGCAAAGCATCACGGTAGTGATGAGTGATGAGTGATGGGTGATGAGTAAAAGGCAGGAGCTTTCTACTCATCACCCATCACTCGTCACTCATCACTCATGACTTTTCATGAGTTCCATTCTCGAATCCCCTTCCCAGGTCGCGGAGTCCGGCGCAGGCGCGGGCGCGCAGTCTGTGCCGCCGCGCCCGCTGACGGTCGCGCTCGCGGGCAACCCGAACGCGGGCAAGACGACGCTCTTCAACGCGCTCACGGGCCTGCGGCAGAAGGTGGCTAATTACCCGGGCGTGACGGTCGAGCGCAAGGAAGGCGTGTGGGCGCTCGCTCCGGGCTCGCCCGCGGCGCGGCTGATTGATCTGCCGGGACTCTACAGCCTGGACGCCGCCTCGATTGACGAGCGGATCGCGCGCGACGTGATTACGGGCCGCGTCCAGGGCGTGCCCGCGCCGGACGTAATCGTCGCCGTCGTGGACGCCACCAACCTCGAACGCAACCTTTACCTCGTCACGCAGCTTCTGGAGTACGGTCGGCCGCTGGTCGTCGCGCTGACGATGTACGATCTGGCACAGAAGCGCAAACTCGAAATTGACACGCGGCAGCTCTCGTCCGCCCTCGGCGTGGAAATTGTGCCAGTCGTGGTGGCACGGCGACTGGGACTCGCGGCGCTCGGCGAGGCTGTCGTCCGCGCGTCCGCGGCGGCGGCGGCCGGCGCTGGCTGGCGACTCTCCGATGAAGCCGAGCGCGAGTTGGCCGCGCTGACGGGGACGAACGGAAACTCCGTTGACAGGCACACGGCGCTGCGCGATCTGTACGCGGAGGAGCTGCCCGAGGACGAGTCGCGCAGCCTGTTGGTGCGCGAGGCGCGCGCGCGGCTCGCCGAGTCGAACCCGGCTTGGTGGCAGGAGCCCTTGCTCGCGCGCTACGACTGGATTGAGGGTGTCGCCGCGCGCGCCGTGCGCGACGGCAGGGGCGCTGCTGCACCGCACGCGCCGACGGCCGCCGAGCGGATTGACCGCGTGCTGACGCACAAATTTTTCGGCCCAATTATTCTCATCAGCGTCATGCTCGTCGTCTTCCAGACGATCTTTTCGTGGGCGGCGCTGCCCATGGATTTGATTGACAGCGGCTTCGGCCGGCTGGGCGAGGCGGTCGGCAATCTTCTGCCAGAGGGGTTGCTGAGAGACCTGCTGGTGGACGGCGTCATCGCGGGCGTAGGCGGCGTCGTGGTCTTCCTGCCGCAGATTCTGCTGCTCTTCTTCTTCATCGCCATGCTTGAAGACACGGGTTACATGGCGCGCGCGGCCTTCCTGATGGACCGCTTGATGCGCGGCGTGGGGCTGCACGGCAAGGCTTTCATGCCGCTCCTGAGCTCGTTCGCCTGCGCGATTCCGGGCATCATGGCGACGCGCACGATTGAGAACCCGAAGGACCGGCTGGCGACCATCATGATCGCGCCGTTCATGAGCTGCTCGGCGCGGCTGCCCGTGTACACGCTGATGATCGCGGCCTTCTTCTCCTCGCAGAAACTCTTCGGCTTCGTCTCAATCGGCGCGCTCATGATCATGGCGATGTACGCGCTGGGCATCGCCGTCGCCATCGGCGTCGCGTGGGTGCTGAAGCGGACTATCTTGAAAGCGCCGACGCCGGCCCTAGTCCTGGAGCTGCCGCCCTACCGCGTGCCGAACCCGCTGACCATCTTGCAGATGATGCTCTCGCGCGCGTGGCTCTTCCTGAAGCGCGCCGGCACGGTCATCCTGGCAATCTCGATTATCCTCTGGGCGCTGGCGACGTTCCCGCGGATGGAGAGGACCGGGAGCGAAGTTGATTTTCATGGCGAGCAGTTGCGGCAGAGTTTCGCCGGGCGCGCGGGCCACGCGATAGAGCCCGTTATCAAGCCGCTCGGGTTTGACTGGAAGATGGGTGTGGCGCTCATCTCGTCGTTCGCCGCGCGCGAGACACTGGTCTCGACGCTGAGCATCATCTACAACGCGGGCGACGCCGAAGAGGGGGGCTCGGACTCCGTGGTCAACGCCGTGCGCGAGGCGAAGAGGCCGGACGGCAGCCCCGCGTGGACGCCGCTCGTCGCGCTCTCGATGATGGTCTTCTTCGTGCTGGCGATACAGTGCATGTCCACGGTCGCCATCGTCCGGCGCGAGACGAACTCATGGCGCTGGCCGCTCTTCATGATCGCCTACATGACCGTGCTCGCCTACCTGGCCTCGCTCATCACGTACCAGGGCGGGCGGCTGCTCGGCTTCACTTAAGAGATGACCTTCGACTGGCAGACCATCGCGGTTGCTCTCATCATCCTCGCCGCACTCTTCTACACGGGGCGGCGGGCCTGGTCGCGCCTGCGCGCCTTCCGCGCTTCGAAAGGCGTCTCCGCCCCCTGCGAAACCGGCTGCGGAAGCTGCGGCGAGCAGAAGCCGAAGGTCGCGGCGAACACCCAACGCACCGTCTTCGTCGAAATCAGCCGGATAAAAAGCAAAAGGTAAAAGACAAACGGGTCAGCAGCGCACCCGTCCTCCGCTCCGGTTTCCCTCGCATCCTTTGCAATCTCCCTCGAATCCTTAGCAATTTGGCGCGACGACAAAGGATGCGGGCCGTCCTCCTTAGTTTTCCCGTCGGATTGCTAAGTTAGACGGTCTGCGAACTAAGGAGTACGCAGAGAATACTAAGGAAGACGGCGGGAAAACTAAGGAGGACGGCCGTCGTACTGACTGCGACGGTCGTCCTCCTTAGTTTTCACCTTAGAAAATAAAGGAAGAACAGGTGCGAACTAAGGAAGACGGCCGTCCAGCTTAGTATTCCGGTAAGAAAACTAAGGAGGACGGCCGTCTTGCTAAGTATTTTGGGCGTACTTTTTTACTGTGCCGCGGGCTTGTCCAGGGTAGCCTCGATCCTTCTGTCAGGGATGAGCCATATCAGCGCCACGAGGACGTAGAGGGCGTCGGAGACCCACTGGTTGACGAAGGCCATCGCTATCGCCACGGCGTAGATGACAGGCGAGAGCTTGCCCTTAACATCTCTCCCGATGGCGGCCTTGAGCCGGGAGTGCGGCCCCTCCTGCCTGATGATGAGTTTTTGGAGGATGTAGTAGGCGATGGCGGCGGCGAGCAGCACGCCTCCGTAGACGGCCGTCGGCAGCGCGGCGAAGTGGTTCTCACCCATCCAGCCCGTGACGAAAGGGATCAGCGACAGCCAGAACAAGAGGTGCATGTTGGCCCAGAGAATCTTGCCGTTGATGTGCTCCGTGACGTAGAGCATGTGGTGGTGGTTGTTCCAGTAGATTCCGAGGTAGACGAAGCTCATCACGTATGTGAGGAAGACGGGGATGATGGGGCGCAGCGCCTCCCAGTCCGCGCCGTGAGGAATCTTCAGCTCCAACACCATGATGGTGATGATGATCGCTATCACGCCGTCGCTGAACGCTTCGAGCCGCCCTTTTTTCATCTCGATCTACGCCGCCGCTTCCGCCGTCTCGTACTTGACGCTGTAAATCTTGACGGGCTCGTCTATGTGCTTGACCTCGACGCTCCAGGGGTCGCTCAGCTCGAACCGGCCGCCGAGTTCTTGCGCCGTCTCGTCCGTGACGAGCACCTGGCCTGGATGCGCGACGCCCTCTATGCGCGAGGCGATGTTGACGGTGTCGCCGATGGCCGTGTACTCCGAGCGCTGCGCCGCGCCGATGACGCCGACGGTCGCCTCGCCCGTGTTGATGCCGATTCCGAGCTGCACTTTCGGCAGCCCGCGGGCGGAGAGTTGCAGGTTGACGTTCTTGATCCGCTTCTGCATCCCTATGGCGGCCGAGACGGCGGCGGCCGCGTCGTGCTCGCCGCCGACGGGCGCGCCGAAGAGCGCCATCAGGCCGTCGCCCAGGTACTTGTTTAGCGTCCCCTGGTGCTCGAAAATCTCCGCCGCCATCTCCGTGAAGAGGATGTTCAGGAGGTCTACGATCATCTCCGGCGGCGCGCGGTGGGCCAGGCGCGTGAACCCGCGCACGTCGCAGAACAGCACCGAGATGCGCCTGTTCGTTCCGCCCAGTTGAAATTTTTCGGGGCTCTCGACCAGCTCGCGGATGATGTGCTCGGGCATGAAGCGCGCGAAGGCAGCGCGGGCGAGCGTCTCGCGCTGGACGCGCTCGTGCGCGCGCGCCGCCTCGACGGCCGTCGCAGCCTGCGCCGCCACGGCCGCCAGCAGTTGCGTGTCCAATTCCGCGAACGGCTCGGGCTGGCCGCGGCGGTCAACGTAGAGCGCGCCGTAGACGCCCTCGCGCCCGATGAGCGGGGCGCAGGCGAGCGAGCGTATGCCCTGCGAGATGGTCGCGCGGCTGACCGGGAGGTTCATGTCCACGGACACGTCCTGCGAGGAGAGCATGACGCTCTTCTCGATGGCGGTGCGGACGGCCGTGCGGCTGATGAGGTGCTGTGAGCCGCCGCCCGTCCCCCCGTCGCGGAAGCGCAGCGAGGCCGGCAAGGGCTCGCCGCCCGGCTCGACCAGGAGCGCGGCGCAGCAGTCTGCCTGAATCATGCGCATCACCACGTCGGTCGCGTATTCGAGGATGGACTTGGCGTCGAAGACTGTGGCGAGCGCGGCGCTCATGTCGCAGAGGTGCGCCAGCAGCTCGGCCTTGCGCCGCAGCTCTTCCAGCTCCTTGTCTTTCGACAGCCGTCCGGCGAAGGTCGAGCTGATGAGCGAGGTGAAGCCGCTGGTCGCCGGCACAAATGTGGTGCTCTGTGAGAGCGGCTCGTCCGTGTAACCGAGGACGCCTTCATCCTCCCACGCGAGGGCGAAGGCGACGGGGACGACCTTGATCTCGTCGCCGCCGCGCACTTCCCTCTCGCCCGCGTCGTTCGAGACGTTGTGCCCGTTGACGAGCACGAGGTTGCCGCTGCTGACGTTGCGGACGAAGGCCGTGCCGCCCGCGCCCGCGCGCACGACGGCGTGGTGACGCGAGACGCGCAGGTCGTCCACGCGTATGTCGTTGTCGTAGGCGCGGCCGATGGTCAACTGCCCGCCCTCTGGCAGCGCCCACTCACGCTTCAATCCTTCCGTCTCTCGAATCTTGAACATACGCGCCTCTCGTCCCGGCCCGTGAAACCGGAGACAGTTTATCTCAGCCCCCGCGGTTTGAGATAGTCCGAGGCACAAAGATTAAGGGCGGGGCACGCAAGCGGCCCCGCCCTTTCCTTCTCTCGTATCCCGGCCGGATTACTTCCCGGTGTTGACGTACTGTATGCAGTCGCCCTGGTTCTTGAAGGAGGAACCGTCGGCGCGCTTGACGGAGCTGTAGCCGCCGTTCTTGCACTGTGACGCCTCGGTCGCGACTTTGTACGGCTCGAAGTCGTAGGTGACGCACTCGCCGTTCGTGCCGATGGTCAGCACGTCGGTCGAAGCGGTCAGCGCGGGATTGCCGCTGCCCTGGTTGACGCCGAAGCCGCCGACGATGACGGCGTTAGGGTTGGCGGCGACAATCGTGTTCCACGAGACGAAGGTGTCGCGGTTGGGCGCGGCGGGGATGGGGTTCGAGGACCACCAGATGGCCTGGCCGCCCAGATAGGCGTCCCAAGACTGCCAGACGCCGTCCTGAATCGTTCCCTGGCCCGTGTTGTAGACCGGCTCGAAGACCAGCGTCGTGAACCCGCCGGGGTCCGCGCCGTTAACGTCAACCTGGATGTTGATGGCCGGAACCTGGTTGGGGGAACCGCCCGACGTGCGGTACGTCGCGTAGCTCAGCTGGTCAATGTCGGCGAGGGGCGTGCCGACGTGGTCGAAGTTGAACAGGGTGACTTTGTCTGCGCCCGTCGGCGTCACCAGCTCAAGACTGCCGACGCCCGAGGGCGGCGTGGCCGGGCCGACGCGGAAAGCGCCGTTGCCGGCGTTGCGCGTGTAGAGCACCCAGTTCTTCGTCGGCGGGGTGTTCTCAGCCTGACGTGCGATCTCCGTCTCGGTGACGACCATTTTGGCACAATCCGCGGCCAGGCCGATGAAGGTGCTGGAGGCGAGCGCGGCGACGACCGCGACCAGCGCGGCCACAAACAATCTGGAATATTTCATCTGCATTCTTTCTCCTGAGAGGTAAGCTACTGCGCGCGCGGGCGCAGCACTGGGGTTTCAAGTTGGGGGAGGAGAACAACCCTCCCGCGGCTAAATCACGGGGCGGAAGACGCACGCGCCCGTGCTCTGGGCAAAGACACACCCCGGCCCGTGCTGGGGTTAAACTCGAATTAGCATTGATTGCAAAACGGGTGGGAAAGCCGCACGCACAACCGCCCTGTTCAGATCAATCGTCTTCTGTCTTAACGCGGCTCACTGTATTGTAATTCACCCGGGCTGTCAACCGTTGCGCCCTTAATAAAACCATAAAGCTGGTCCAGTTCCGTTTTCAGCTTCCGGCCGCGAAGAGCCGCGCCAGCTCGCGCTTGAGGAGCTTGCCCGTCGGCCCCTTCGGGATGTCCGCGACGAGGCGCACGGACTTGGGGCACTTGTAGTCGGCCAGGTGCTCGCGGCAGAAGCTTATGAGCTCTTCCTCGCCCGCGCGCGCGCCCTCTTTGAGGACGACGAAGGCGGCCACCTCCTCGCCGTAGAGCGGGTCGGGCACGCCTATGACGGCGGCCGCGGCGACAGAGGGGTGGCGGTAGAGCACCTCGTCAATCTCGCGCGGATAGATGTTCTCGCCGCCGCGGATAATCATGTCGGACTTGCGGTCCACGATGTAGAAGAAGCCGTCCGCGTCCCTGTAGCCCACGTCGCCCGTGTGGAACCAGCCGCTGCGGAAAGCCCTTTCGGTCGCCTCCGGGTTCTTGTAATAGCCTTTGAGAATATTTGGCCCACGCAGGACGATCTCGCCCAACTCGCCCGCGGCCACCTCGCGGTCCTCCTCGTCCACCACGCGCATCTCGTTGCCGATAGCCATCCCGCACGAGCCGGGCCGGCGGCGCTCGTCCGGCGGGTTGAACGTGGAGCGGCAGGTGGACTCCGACAGCCCGTAGCCCTCCACGACGAGGCAGCCGAACGTCTCCTCGAATTTTCTTAGGACTTCCGCGGGCACGGGCGCGCTCCCGCACATGGCGAAGCGCAGCTGGTCAGACTTGAGTCCGGCCGGCACGCCCTCGGGGTAAGTCGCCAGCAGCATCGAGAGCATCGTGGCGACCGAGCCGAAGGAGGTCACCTCGTAGTCCGAGATAATGCGCCAGAAGCGCGAGGCCGAGAATTTGGGGCTGACGACCGTCGAGCCGCCCGCGTAGAGCGGCGTCAGAGTCGTGACGGAGACGGCGTTCATGTGAAAGAGCGGCATCACCGTCAGCAGCCGGTCGCGCTCCGTGAACTTGAGCCAGCGGGCTATCTGCCCCGCGTTGGCGATGAGGTTCCCGTGCGTCAGCAGGCAGCCCTTGGGCTTCCCCGTCGTCCCGGACGTGTAGATGATGATCGCCTCGTCGTCTTCCCCAATTTGTACCTCCGGCAGATTTTGGCCCACGAACTCCGCCGTCGTTTGCGATTCGTCGTCGAAGACGATGACGTGTTCGAGGCCGGGCAAGTCTTCGCGGATGCTTTCGATTTTCGGCAGGAACTCCGAATGGACGAGCAGGGCGCGCGCCTCGGAGTTGTTGACGACGTAGGTAATCTCCTCCGGCTTGAGCAGCGAGTTGACGGGGCCGGCGAGAGCGCCGAGCTTGAAGCAGGCGAAGTAGGCGACGACGTACTCCGCAGAGTTCGGCATCAGGAGGCTGACGGCGTCGCCCTTCCTGATGCCGCGCGCGGCGAGCATCAGCGCCGCGCGGTCTGCGGCCGCGTCGAACTCCGCGTAAGTGTAGGCGCGGCCGTCGGCCTCGGAGAAGAGGAAATGTTTATCGGGTGCCGCGCGGGCGCGGCGCTCAAGCAGCTCGCGGACGTTTGCCGGCTCTCCTTCCGGCGGCGAATCATTTTTGCCTTCCATCTCGGCCCACATGATAACAGATGAAAGTTAGCCGGCCGCGGCTCGGATACGCGCTTCCCTCTCTTCGAGCGCGGCGACGGCCTGCTCGGTCGTCTGAATGTGGCTCAAGTCCATCAGCTCGCCCGCGGCCTGTGCGACGCGGCGCGCGGCGGCCGCGAGCAGGTGTTTGTGCACAGTCGAGAGCGGCTGCTCGCCGCAGCCCTCAAAGGTGATGGGCCGCGGCGTGATGTTCGCCGTGTCCGTCCGCGGCTCGGAGAGCGTCAGTACCTCGCACAGGTCGGTCGCGTTCAAGTCGCGGTTGGTCAGGTTCTGCCCGCCGAGCCAGCGGTTCGAGACCGTCTTGATGATGGAGGTGTGGTCGAAGACCGTGTTGCAGACCGTGCCAGCTTCGATTAGAGGCGAGACGAGCACGGCGGGCACGCGCACGCCGTAGCGGTTGAAGAGGAAGCCGCTCCCGCCCGGCTGGTCCGGCGGGATGATTCGGTCGTCGGGCGGCGTGGCCGCGCCCGGCGGGACGTGGTCGTAAGTGCCGCCGTGCTCGTCGAAGGTGATGACGAAAAGCGTGCTCTCCCAGTCGGGGCTGTTTCTCAGCGCCTGGTAGGTGGTGTGGATGAGCAGCTCGCCGTAAAGCGCGTTGGTCGGCGCTCCCGTGTCCGTGACGGCGTAGGCCGGGTGCATGTCGTTTTCGGGGCCGTACTTTTTGCTGCACATCATGTTGGGCTCGATGAAGGAGTAGGCGGGCAGCCCGCCGGGCCGGCTCGCGTCTTCCAGAAATTGTGCCATCGGGCCGAAGCGGTGGCCGAAGAGTCCGTACTTCCACAGCTCCTCCTCTATGAGCAGCGCGTTGCAGAGCAGGAAGGGGCCGCCGTGGTAAATCTTCCAACTGACGCCCGCCTCTTCGAGCAGGTTGTAAACGGTCGGCGTCTTGTTAATCAGGATGCCCACGTCCCAGAGGTGCTCTCCCGTCTTCCAGAAGTTGTAGACGTAGCCGGACGAGGTGGCGGCGTGGACGAAGGAGCGGTTGGGGAAGGTCTGCGTCGGCACGGAGCTGAACCAGTGGTCGCAGACGGCGTAAGATTGGGCCAGCCCGTTGATGACGGGGAGCATCTCGGGCGTGAAGCAGTTCATGATGATGCCTGGGTCGGGCGGCGGCTGGATGCCGACCTTGGCGGTGTAGGCGAGGTTGATGGCGTCCGCGTAGTTGAGGACGAAGCCCTGCATGTCGGGCGGCTCGGTCGTGTTGGGGATGGGGGTGGGCGGCGGATTCTGGTTGAACATCTGCGCGTAGACCTGGTCGTAAGGCTCGTTCGGGTCCGGGAACGGGTCCGTCATCACGGTCCCTTTGCCGACGGGGACTGTGCCGCCGCCCGGCGCGGGGTTGGACAAGTCCTTCCCCGAGACGCCCTCGAACGACTGGCCGCGCGGGACCGTTTCGGGCTCGTAGAGCCAGCCCAGCACGTTGTCGAAAGACCTGTTCTCCATCATCAGCACCACGACGTGATTGATGCGGTCCAACTGGGGGTTTGAGTTAGCCATCATCTCTCCTTCTCTACGGGGCAAAAGTTTAGGCAGGATTACCGCTTTTTTGATATATTATCCGGCGTCTGAAAGCAATGATGAACTTTGCGGGATGAACGATAAATTAACAAACATCTCCCGCCTTTCATTCATCATTCATCCCGCAAAGTTCATCATTTCCTATGAGCATCTACCGCAACTTCATCAACGGCGAGTGGGTCGAGTCTGAATCGTCCCGGATGGTCGAGAACGTTAACCCGGCTGACACGGGCGATGTCATCGGCACGGTCAGGCAGGCGACGCGCGACGAGGCGCGGCGCGCGGTCGAGGCGGCGAGCGAGGCGTTCCGCGACTGGCGCACGACACCCGCCCCCACGCGCGGGCGCATCGTCCAAAGGGCCGCGCGCCTGATGGAAGACCACAAGGAAGAATTGGCACAACTGCTGACGCGCGAGGAGGGCAAGACCATAGCCGAGTCGCGCGGCGAGTTGCAACGCTCGATCAACGTGGCCGAGTTCTGCGCGGGCGAGTCGCGCCGCATGAACGGCGAGACCATCCAGTCGGAGCTGCCATCGAACTTCGCCTACACCATCAAGCAGCCCCTGGGCGTCGTCGCCTGCGTGACGCCCTGGAATTTCCCGGTCGCCATCCCCGTCTGGAAGGTCGCGCCCGCACTCGTCGCGGGCAACACGGTCGTCTTCAAGCCGGCCAGCCTGACGCCCGCCACGGCCGTCCGCATCGTCGAGATTTTCGAAGAAGCGGGCGTGCCGAAAGGCGTGCTCAACCTCGTCCTCGGCTCGGGCTCGGACGCGGGCGACGAGATCATCAACCACCCGGCCGTGCGCGCCGTCTCCTTCACGGGCTCGAACGAGATAGGCATACGGCTCTACGAGCAGGTCTCGCGGCGCGGGGCAAAGGTGCAGTGCGAGATGGGCGGCAAGAACCCCGTCGTCATTTTGGAGGACGCGGACCTGACTCTCGCGGTCGAGTCAACGGCGCAGGGCGCGTTCGGCTCCTCGGGCCAGCGCTGCACGGCGACGAGCCGCGCCGTTGTCATCGCCGAGGTCGCGGACGAGTTCGTCTCAAGACTCGTCAAGCGCGCCGAGGGGATGCGGCTCGGCCCCGGCGCGGACCCGCAGACGGAGATGGGGCCGAGCGTTGACGAGAACCAGTTGAAGACCGTGCTGCGCTACATGGAGATTGGGCGCGAGGACGGGGCGGAGTTGAGGTGCGGCGGCGAGAGGGCCGCGGGCGACGGGCTGGACAAGGGCTACTTCGTCAAGCCCACCGTCTTCGACCGCGTGACGCCGGACATGCGCGTCGCGCGCGAGGAGATTTTTGGCCCGGTTCTGTCCGTGCTGCGCGTCAGGGATTTCGACGAGGCGATGCGGGTGGCGAACGATTCGGAGTACGGCCTCTCGTCCTCCATCTTCTCGAACGACGCCGCGCGCATCTTCCGCTTCGTCGAAGAGATCGAGACCGGCATGACGCACGTCAACTCGCCGACGACCGGGGGCGAGGCGCACATCCCATTCGGCGGTATCAAGTCAACCGGCATCGGCGACCGCGAGCAGGGCTCGACGGCGCTCGACTTCTACACAGACCTGAAAGTCGTCTACGTGGACTACACGGGCTGCAAACGCGAGGGGAACCTGTACTGACTGAATTAGTCAAAGGAGGAAGACCGCGATGCGAGCGAAACACTCACTGCTTTTGATTCTCACCATCCTCGTCTCCGGCGTCGCCGCCTCTGCGCAGGGCATCCAGAGCGTCTACACGACGTTCAACTGGGATAAGTGCAAAACGCTCAGGGAGAACGAAGAGGCTGCGGGCTACATATTAGTGGAGTGCCCTGGGATCGGCGGTTATAAACTTCAAGTTGAGTCGCAAGACTTGCGCGACGGGCTGCTGGTCGTCAGGCCGGACGGCTCAACGCACGAGCTTAACCTCGGCAACATAGGCGGCGGGGGCTTTTCCTCGCTCGGGCGCAGAGTCGAGTGGCGCGTGAGGAGAGAGAAAGGCAAACTGGTGCCCCTCGCCCTGATCGTGCGCTTCACCGTCAGCCAATATATAGGGGGTGATCCCGGCTCAAGAGAGGTTCCATATCTGACCGTCACCAAAATCACCCCGCAAAAGATTTGCCTATTAGAACCAATCCTCGCACTCCGCAACTCCAACATAGAGGCGCGGCGGTTGGCGGACAACTCGGCCGACAAGCCCTGTTACGGACTCGGCGACCCCGCCGCGCCAGAAAATTAGATTCACGAGGAACAAAGATGAGCACAGCCGAAACGAAGCCGGCGCAATCCGAGATCACACGCAAGCACAAGGAATTTCTCTTCCCGGCGGTCGCCACCTATTACCAGGAACCGCTCGCGCTCGTGCGCGGCGAGGGGATGTACGTCTGGGACGACGCGGGCAACCGCTACCTCGACTGCTTCGGAGGCGTCCTGACCGTCAGCATCGGCCACGCCAACCCGCAGGTCAACGCGGCCATCATCGAGCAGGTCAAGACCATCACGCACACCTCTACGCTCTACGCGAACAAGCCGCAGGGCGACCTCGCCGAGAAGCTCGCCCAGATCACGCCCGGCCGCCTGAAGAAATCCTTCTTCACCAACAGCGGCACGGAGGCCGACGACACGGCCATCCACGCCGCCAAGACCGCCACGGGCCGCCACGAGATCGTCGTGCTCAGGCACAGCTACTCCGGCCGCTCGGCCACCGCGCTCTCGGCCGTCGGCCACTCGACCTGGCGGCCGCTCCCGCCGCAGGTCGCTGGCATCGTTCACGCCCGCGCGCCCTACTGCTACCGCTGCCCGTTCAAGCTCTCATACCCGGAGTGCGGGCTGGCCTGCGCCAACGACATCGAAGAGCTGATTATGACGACGACCACGGGCGAGATCGCGGCCTTCATGGCCGAGCCAATCCTCGGCGTCGGCGGCTTCATCGTCCCGCCCCCAGGCTACTTCGAGCGCGCAGCCGAAATCACCCGCAAGCACGGCGGCCTCTTCATCGCCGACGAGGTGCAGACCGCCTGGGGGCGCACGGGCCACAAGTGGTTCGGCATAGAGCACTGGGACGTAGAGCCCGACATCATCACCTCGGCCAAGGGCATGGGCAACGGCGTGCCCATAGGGATGACGATCGCCACGCCCGAGGTCGCCGACGCCTTCCCCGGCTTGACCTTCTCGACCTTCGGCGGCAACCCCGTCTCGATGGCGGCCGCGCTCGCCGTCATCAAGGTCATAGAGGACGAAGACCTCAAGAGCAACGCCGCGGAGGTCGGCGGCTACTTCCGCGAGCGACTGGAAGAGTTGAAGGAGAAGTACCAGGTCATCGGCGACGTGCGCGGCCTGGGCCTGATGCAGGCGCTCGAACTGGTCAAAGACCGCGAGACCAAGGAGCCCGACCCGCAGTCCGTGCTGAAAGTCTTCGAGGAGACGAGGCGGCGCGGCGTCCTCATAGGCAAGGGCGGCCTCTACGCCAACGTCATCCGCACGGGCCTGATGCTCAACTCGACGAAGGAGACTGTGGACGAGTTGATCGCGGCGCTGGACGCGGCCTTCGCCGGGCTGCACTGAAAAGGAGGCTGGCATGAGAATCACATCCTTCACCACGGTAGTCTTTAGAATCATCGGCGTGATGACCATCATCTACGGGCTGATGATGCTGCTGTTCATCCTCTTGACGATCTCCACGATGTCCGGCTTCGTCGGGATGGGGGGCGCGCCGGGCATGGGATCCGTGTTCATGCTGCAACTTTTCCTGCCCGGCCTGATGATCCTGCTCGGCATCATTCTCATCGCGGCCAGCCGCGCCCTCGGCGGCGCGCTGACGCGCGACCTGGAGGAAGGGCCACCGCCGCAACTTTGAAAGGAGACTCGGCATGAAGCCTTTGAAGATGATGCTGCTCGCCGTGCTGGCCTGCGCGGCCCTGGCCGCCAGCCCCTGCGCCACCGCGACCGACTCCGCCGAGCAGTTCATGCAGGGCACCTGGCGTCTGACCGGCATGAACGACGCGACGCACAGCTGGTTCCTCGAATGGACATTCGACCACGGCCGCTTCAACCTCGACGGCTACCCGCCGCTCCACCAGGAGGGCAAGTACCGCGTCCTCAAGGAACAAGGCAACAAGCTGACCCTCGAACTCTACGACCAGCAAGGCAACTTCGGCCCCGAGAACTCGCAACTCGAAGTCGTCGTAGACAAAGACAAGGACACCCTGAAGATCAAAGACCAGGGGCCTTTCAAACGTTCTACCAAATCTTGAGCCAATCAACGACAGAGGGGGTTTTGGCCTATGGGAGTTCTGACAATTGAGGGGATTGTTGACAACGGGCAGATAAAATTGAACTCCGACGTTCGTCTGCCCGAGCGCGTGAAGGTTTATGTCATCGTCCCCGACATGAAAATTCAGGAGACCGTTCACCTCTTCAGCCCGCGGCTGAAGAATCCGGGCCAGGCAGAAGATTTTAAGATGGAAGTCACCCGAGAGTCGTCTGATGCCAGCCTATGACTCTACCCTGTTCGCTCCGCCTGCCCCGCTCGCACACGTGAGCTTACGCAACCCGCAGAGCGGTGCGACGCGTAACGACGTGCCGATGCTGCTTGACACGGGCGCTGACGTGACGCTGCTCCCACGCGCCGCAGTAGACGAGCTAAGCATTGCGGCATCAAGCGAGAATCGTTATGAGTTGGTCGGCTTTGAAGGTCAATCCAGTCTCGCCTCCGTCGTCACTCTTGAGATGATTTTCCTGGGTCTTACTTTTCGCGGCCAGTTTCTGCTTATCGAACAAGGATGGGGCATCATCGGGCGCAACGTGTTAAATTCCGTGACCTTGATTCTTGATGGGCCGCGCCTGACCTGGAATCAATTTGAGGCTGCGACCTAGCATGAATTCTAAACACTTGATTACGGACGGAACATCGAATGAAAACTCTGATTCGTAACGGACGCATCGTCACGGCCGTTGATGATTACAAGGCGGACGTGCTGATTGAGGGCGAGACCGTGTCGGTCATCGGCGCGAAGTTAGAAATGGAGGCTGACCGCGTGATTGACGCCGCGGGGAAGCTGGTCATCCCGGGCGGGATTGACCCGCACACGCACATGGAGTTGCCGTTCGGGGGGACGGAGGCGTCGGACGATTTCCGCACGGGGACCGTTGCGGCGGCCCACGGCGGGACGACGACGATCATTGACTTCGCGGTGCAGTACAAGGGGCAGGCGCTCATCGAGGCCGTGGACAATTGGCACAAAAAGGCTGAGGGCAAGACGGCGATTGACTATGGCTTCCACCTCATCACGACCGAGTTGGAGGACAACCAGATAGAGGAGCTGTACACGGTGATGGACGAGGGCATCACGAGCTTCAAGCTCTTCATGGCCTACCCGGGAGTCTTCCTGGTGGATGACGCCACCATCTTCCGCGCGATGTCTGCCGCGGGCGAGCGCGGCGGCCTCATCTGCATGCACGCCGAGAACGGCGTCGTCATCAACGAGATCATCAAGCGCGCGCTCGCGCAGGGCCGCACCGCGCCGAAGTACCACGCGCTCACGCGCCCCACGCTCGCCGAGGCCGAGGGCGTCCACCGCGCCATCGCGATTGCCGAGATGGCTGAGTCGCCCGTCTACATCGTCCACCTCTCCTGCGCCGACGCGCTCAATCAGGTGCGCGAGGCGCGCGATCGCGGCCTGCCCGCCTTCGCCGAGACGTGCCCGCAGTACCTGTTCCTTTCGATAGACAACTACGACGAGCCGGGCTTCGAAGGCGCGAAGTACGTGATGACGCCGCCGCTCCGTGAGAAGTGGAACCAGGCGGAGCTGTGGAAGGGCTTGAAGACGGACGACCTGCAAGTCATCTCCACCGACCACTGCCCTTTCTGCATGAAGGAGCAGAAGGAATTGGGCCGGGACGACTTCACCAAAATCCCGAACGGCGCGCCCGGCGTAGAGCACAGGGTTCCGCTCATCTACACGGGCGTGGTCGAGAACCGCATCTCGCTCAACCGCTTCGTCGAGCTGACCTCGACGGCCGCCGCCAAGATGTTCGGCCTCTTCCCGAAGAAGGGCACCATCGCCGTCGGCTCCGACGCAGACATCGTCATCTTCGACCCCGACCGCGAGCAGACCATCTCGGCCGAGACGCACCACATGAACGTGGACTACTCCGCCTACGAGGGGCGCACGATTCGCGGCGTCGTGGAGACCGTACTCTCGCGCGGGCGCGTGGTCATCGAAAACGGCGAGTACAAGGGCAAGCCCGGCGACGGGCAGTTTTTGAAGCGCGGGACGTGCGCGGCGATTTGATCTCTTCGCACGGCAGGAGTCAACGATGAAGCTGGCCTTGAGAGTTTTCAACTGCGCGGCGATCCTTTTATCCGCGGCGCTCTGCGCGGGGGCGCAGCAGGCGCCCGTGCCGCCTTTAATCACGGTCACGGGGCAGTCCGAGGTGCGGGTCGCGCCGGACGAGGTTGACTTCACGCTCGTCGTGGAAAATCTCGACAAGGACTTGCTGGCCGCCAAGAGCAAGAACGACGAGACGGTCAGACAAGTGCTTGCGCTCGTGGGCCAGTACGGCATAGAGCCCAAGGACGTGCAGACGAGCTACATCTCCGTCGCGCCGCGCTACACGGAGGTGGACGAGTACAGGCGGCCCCTGCCGAAGAGAGAGTTCCTGGGCTACGCCGTCACCAAGACAATTCTCGTCAGGCTCAAAAACATCTCACGCTTCGAGCCGCTGTTCACGGACCTGCTCAAGGCCGGCGTCAACAACGTGCGCGACGTGGACTTCCGCACGTCCCAGATACGCAAGCACAAGGACGAGGCCCGCGCGCTGGCGATCAGGGCGGCGCGCGAGAAGGCCGTCGCGCTGACGCGCGAAATCGGCCAGACCATCGGCAGAGCTTATTCGATCAGCGAGGTGCCGGACACGAGCTATATGCCGGCCAACACTTACGCCAACGTGGCGAACGTCGGGGAGGGGGGCTCTTCCGAGGAAGAATCTACAATCGCGCCGGGCATGATTACGGTGAAGGCGCGCGTGCTCATCAGCTTCCGCCTCGAATAAGGAGATTGCGCTTGGCAACGGACTCAGTCAACACGGCCGACATCGCCGTCACGCAACGCGACTTCGAGGAGTTGCGCCGGGACGTTTCCGCGAGCCCGCTCTGGAACGAGGACCTCGCGCCGACGACCATCAAGGAGCGGACGTGGTCTACGTGGAACATCGCCGCGCTCTGGATCGGGATGAGCGTGGTGATTACCACCTACACGCTCGCGGGCGGCTTCATAGAGTCCGGGATGAACTGGTGGCAGGCGATGCTGACCATCCTGCTCGGCAACACCATCGTCCTCATCCCGATGATGCTCAACGCGCACGCCGGCACCAAGTACGGCGTCTCCTTCCCCGTGCTGTGCCGCGCCTCTTTCGGCACGCTCGGCGCGAACGTCCCCGCGGTCCTGCGCGCCATCGTCGCGTGCGGCTGGTTCGGCATACAGACCTGGATCGGCGGCAAGGCGCTCGACGCGCTGTTCGGCATCATGTGGGGCGGCTGGAACAATTTGTTCGGCGGCGCGAGCTTCCTGGATGTCCCGCTCCACACCTGGCTCGCCTTCCTGCTCTTCTGGGGGATACAGGTGCTCATCATCCTCAAGGGCATTGAGGGCATCAAGCACCTTGAGACGTGGTCGGCCCCGCTCCTGCTCTTGGGCGGCGCGGCGCTTCTGGTCTGGGCCTCTTGGCGCGCGGGCGGTTTGGGGCGCGTGCTGACCGAATCCTCCCGCTTGCAGAAGGAGAAGAACGATTTCTGGGCCATTTTTCCGGGCGCGCTGACGGCCTCGGTCGGCTACTGGGCGACGCTCAGCCTGAACATCCCGGACTTCACGCGCTACGCCAAGTCGCAGAAGTCGCAGATGCTGGGGCAGGCGCTCGGGCTCCCGCTGACGATGACGGCGTTCGCGTTCATCGGCGTCGCCGTCACGAGCGCGACCGTTTTGATTTACGGCCGACCCATCCCGGACCCGGTCGAGCTGATGACGCAGTTCGGCAGTGTCGCCGTCGTCATCTTCGCCACCGTCGTCATCTTCGCCGCGCAGCTGACGACCAACATGGCGGCCAACGTCGTCTCGCCCTCGAACGATTTTTCAAACCTCAACCCGAAGCGCATCTCGTATGTGACGGGCGGGCTGATTACGGCGCTGATAGGCATCCTGATGATGCCGTGGAAGCTGATGGCCTCGATGGGCGCGTACATCTTTACGTGGCTGATCGGCTACTCCGGGCTGATGGGGGCGATTGCCGGAATTTTAATCTGCGATTACTGGGTGCTGCGCCGCCAGCGGCTCGATTTGGCCGCGCTCTTCGAGCCGAAGGGGCGCTACTCATACGGCAGCGGGTTCAACTGGCGGGCGCTCGTTGCGCTCGCCGTCGCGATCGCGCCCGTCGTCCCCGGCTTCATCCGCGCCGCGACGACGCCCAACTTCCAGGGCAAACTGGACGCCCCGAACTTCTTCGACACGCTGTATACTTACGCCTGGTTCGTCACCTTCGCCCTCGGGTTCGCCATCTACTACGTTCTGATGAGGTCAGAAGTCGGAAGTCAAAGGAGTTGAGAATGCCACGCACCGTCAAATGCGGACTAATTCAGGCCAGTAACGCCGCCCCAACGGACGCGCCGATTGAAGAGATCAAGCGCGCCAACATCGAGAAGCACCTGCGCATGATCGAGGACGCCGCGCGCCAGGGCGTGCAGATTCTCTGCATGCAGGAGGTCTTCACGACGCCCTACTTCTGCGCCGAGCAGCAGGTGCGCTGGTATGAGGCGGTCGAGAAAGTGCCGGACGGCCCGACCGTCAAATTGATGCAGGACGTGGCCAAGCAGCACGGCATGGTCATCATTGTGCCAATTTACGAGGAAGAGATCACGGGCATCTACTACAACACGGCGGCCGTCATAGACGCCGACGGCACCTACCTCGGCAAGTACCGCAAGAACCACATCCCGCACGTCGCCCCCGGCTTCTGGGAGAAGTTCTACTTCAAGCCCGGGAACCTCGGCTACCCGGCGTTCGACACGGCCTACGCGCGCGTGGGCGTCTACATCTGCTACGACCGCCACTTCCCCGAGGGCGCGCGCATCCTGGGCCTGAACGGGGCCGAGATCGTCTTCAACCCGTCGGCCACGGTCGCGGGCCTCTCAGAATATTTGTGGAAGTTGGAGCAGCCGGCGCACGCCGTCGCCAACGGCTACTTCATAGGGGCCATCAACCGCGTCGGCCACGAGCAGCCCTGGGACATCGGCGAGTTCTACGGCCAGAGCTACTTCTGCGACCCGCGCGGCCAGTTCATCGCCCAGGCCCCGCGCGACGAGGACGCCCTCGTCGTCGCCGACCTCGACCTGGACATGATTCGCCAGGTCCGCAACACCTGGCAGTTCTTCCGCGACCGCCGGCCGGACAGTTATGAGCTGTTGGTCGCGGACTGAGCTATCATTGAACGAGAGGCGATGCCAGTCAGGACGAAAGAGGATGTCTTCACGCTGTTGCGCCAGAACGGCGAGCAGCTACGACGCTTCGGGGTCGCGCGGATTAGTGTGTTCGGTTCATTCGCACGCGGCGATCCGAACGACGAAAGCGACGTTGACATCCTCGTGGAACTCGTAGCGGGCGGGAAATCCTTTGATAATTTCCTCGCCCTCGCCGAATTCCTCGAAGGATTGTTCGGAAGAAAAGTTGACCTGCTGACCCCGGAATCGCTTAACCCGCGTTTTGGACATTACATACTCAGCGAAGCCGAACATGCAACCATCAACGCGTGAATTCTTAGAACACATCCTCGACGAGGCAAAGTTCCTGCTTGACGCGAGTAAGGACGTTGACTGGGAGTCATTCCAACATGACGATCTTCGCAAGCGGGCATTCATCAGAAGCATCGAGGTGATGGGCGAGGCAGTCAAACAAATCCCCGTTTCGATCCGGCAGCAGTATCTGAGCATCGAGTGGCGCGCGATTGCCGGAATGCGTGATCGCTTAATTCACGCTTATTACGGCGTGAATTATGAGATAGTCTGGGAGGCCGTAACTAACAAAGTACCGGCCCTCGCGTCGGAGATCGAGAAGATTCTGGCGCGGGAGGATTTTGGTATATAGCATGATCCATGCGGCGCGCCGCCGCGAATTTGAAAGGAGAGCTATGAATCTCTCAATCACTGTTAACGGCATCAAGTTCCCCAACCCGTTCCTGCTCGGCTCGGGGCCGCCGGGGACGAACGCGCGCGTGATCGCCAAGTCGTTCGACGCCGGCTGGGGCGGCGTGGTGGCGAAGACCGTCAGCCTGGAGAGCGCGAAGGTCGTCAACGTCGTCCCGCGCTACGGGCGGCTGCGCTCGCGCGAGACGGGCGAGATCATAGGCTTCGAGAACATCGAGCTGATCTCCGACCGGCCGATAGATGTCTGGCTTCAGGAGTTTCGCGAGATTAAGAAGGAGTACCCGGAACACGTCCTGATAGCCTCCATCATGGAGGAGTACGAGAAGTCGCGCTGGCAGGAATTAACGAAGGTGGTGCAGGAGACGGGCGTGGACGCGCTGGAATTGAACTTCTCCTGCCCGCACGGGATGACCGAGCGCCGGATGGGCTCCGAGATGGGCGAGCACCCGGACCTCACGGAGGAGGTCACGAGCTGGGTGACGGAGGTCGCCAAGATTCCCGTCTGGGCCAAAATGACGCCGAACATCACCAACATCAAGGAGCCTTCCCTGGCCGCCGTGCGCGGCGGGGCCGCGGGCATCTCGGCCATCAACACGATCCTCTCCGTCATCGGCGTTGACCTCGAAACCCTCCGGCCGATGCCGACCGTAGAGGGCTACACCGTGCCCGGCGGCTACTCGTCGCAGGCCGTGCGCCCGATCGCGCTCCGCATGGTGAGCCAGTTGGCGCAGGCGCTCCCCGAAAATGTCTCCATCAGCGGCATCGGCGGGATTGAGAACTCGCGTGACGCCTTGGAGTTCATGCTCCTGGGGGCCTCGACCGTCCAGCTCTGCACGGGCGTGATGCTGCACGGCGTAAAAATCATTGACGAGTTGAAGGAGGGGCTGGCAAAATTCATGGCCGCCAAGCAGTTCGAGACCGTCCAGGAGATAGTGGGCAAGAGCATCCCGTATTTCTCGACCCACATGAACCTCGTCGAGCGGATGCGCCAGGCCAAGCGTCACCGGGCCGGCGAATCCAGCCGCGACAACGACTGGGCGGAAAAGAGCATCACCGAAAAGACCGCGGAACTGACATCCAACTAAGCAAGCTCTAAGACTGCGCCCGCACGCGAATTCATCAAGGACGAATCAGGGCTTCCGAATTGGGGACGGAAGCATCGGGGCGGATTACCCTCTCAAACCAATTTCATCAGGCGACGTGTCGGCCCTCATCAACCGGCGCGGCGGATTTTCGTCGCCGCGCTTAATACTTGTTAGGAGGTTTGCCCCCAAAATGTCTAACTTGTCCCGCCTCGCTTTCTCCACACTCGCCAGCGTGTTCCTGGCCGGGTTGGCTTTCGTCTTCCCGTACACGCTGATGATCTACTTCTTCGCGCCGGGCTTCTGGCTCGGCGACTCGCTGCCGAACTCGCTCGTCAACGCGCTCGGCGGCTATCTCTTCCCAATCTTCGCCTCGGCAGTCGTCTGGGCGCTCCTGATCTTCAGCCTCTGGCTCGTCACGCACAACAGCCTGACGAGCTTGCGGGAAAGGTACTAGCTCCGACGCAGGGAGCAAAAGAAATGGGCCGGCGCAGATTCGCGCCGGCCCATTTTGTTATCTAGCGAGTGGCGTGTGACCGCCCCGCGCTACTTGCCCGTGTTGAACCACTGGATGCAGTCGCCCTGGTTCTTGAACGTCTTCGGGAAGATGAAGTTCTGCCACACACCTTCCTTGCACTGCTCCTTGCTCGACGGAGCGTCGCACGCGTCGCCGATGCCGTCGTTGTCGAAGTCGGCCTGCGTCGGGTTCGGCGTCGTCTTGCAGTTGTCCACGATGTCCGCCACGCCGTCGCCGTCGCCGTCAGGCTCGCAGTCGTAAACGCGGAGGTTGTCCACGTACCAGCCGAAGCCGCCCGTGGCGCAGTCGTTGCTCAGGTCCCAGCGCAGCTGGATGCTGTCGCCGGGGTTGACGAGACCCGCCAGGTTGACGATGGACTTGCCCCACGAGCCACTCACCGAGCCGGCGTCCGTGCCGGACCACGCTTCCTGGCCGGCGCGCGGGTTGTTATTGGTCGCGGCCGTCGCCAGCGTCGTGGTGTAGCCGTTGAAGACGAACTTGTTCGCCGGGACGAGCGTGAACGGCCCGCCGTTGATGCTGACCATCAACTGACCGCCGTCGAAGCCCGCCTCCGTCGAAATCCAGTGCTCGAAGGTCACGTAAGGCCCGCCCGTCATGCCACCCGGCAGATTGATGGCCGGGCTGGTCAGGTGGAGCACGCCGGCCTGGTTGTCAGCGCAGGCGCTGTTCATCGGGTCGGGCGCGTAGAACGCCTTGCCCGCACGCCCGTCGGGCAGCGTGCTGCTGACGGACCAGTTGCGCGGGGTGAACGTCGCGGCGTTGACCGCGTCGTAGCTGACGGCCCAGGCCGACGTGTCGCCCTCGAAGTTGTCAGCATAGAGAGTGCGCGCGGCCGTGCCGGTCCCGCAGGACGGGTCCGCCGGCGCGTTCGGGTTGAGCAGCGGCAGGAAGCCGCACTGCGTCGGCTCCTTACGCATCTCGACCGCGAGCATCGCCTTCTCGATCTGCGCGATGTCGTTCGCCGTGATCGTCTGGCCCGAGGGAGCGCCCGTCGAGAGGTCGTTCAGGTTGACGCCGAGCAGGTCGTTGGCGGCCGCCTCAAGCGCGTCGGCGTGGTCAACGAAGTCCGAGGCCGCGTGCTGGTAGACGGTCATCGCGCGGAAGTAGATGTGCGCGGCCTTGGTCAGGCCGATGGCCCCGACGGTCTGGCCGTTGTAGGTGCCGCCGTCAACGAGCAGCGCGTAAGCGTGATTGGGCACGCCGGAGTTGTCGTGGACGCCGCCCTGGTCGGCCGTCGAGCAGCCGTAGTCGGCGTCGGAGACTTTGCCGGGGTTGCCCTGGCAGACCGGACGCCACATGTCGCGCAGCGCACCGACCAAGCCCGTGGCCGTGTCGTCCTCGCCCATCAGCCAGCGGTACGAGTTGTCGTAGGGTCCCGGAGGCGCGTTGAGGCGCAGCGAGACGTTGACGGTCGTGGGCACGCTCAACTGGTTGCGCAGCGCCGTGCCGGTGCTGAACAGGATGTTGATGGAGGGGATGGTGACGGCCGGGACCGTCGGATCATCCGACATGTTGGTCAGGGAGTTGGCGCTGGTGGCGATGTTCATGATGATGGCACCGCTCGCACCCGCGTTCTGCGCGTTATAGGCTTTCAGCTTGAAGCCGCAGCCGCCGCGCTCGATGAGGGCGATTTTGCCGGCCATCGCCGCGGCGTTGGTGAAGGGCTGGCAGCCGTCGTTGACGGTGCCGGCCGTGTTCGGCTGGGGGACCAGGAGGCTGGTCGTCGAGCTGTCGTTGGCGAGCACAACGTCGCCGGTCACGCCCGTGTTGGTCAGCGCGGGGCCGAAGAGAGCGCGGCCCGCGCCGTAGACGCCAGCGATGGCGGCAGGCGCGTTAACTTTCATTGACGGGGGGAACGGAGTGTAGTCCGAGCAGTTCGCGCCGTTGGCGTCGCGCGGGCCGCCGGGGGCGTCCGTGCCGCGGTTGTTGATGAAGTCAACAGTCTCGCCGAAGATGTCGGAGTAGGACTCGTTCAAAGCGCCCGGCTGCCAGGCGTAAATCAGGCCGTGCGTGTACTCGGTGTAGGCGTGCGTCCACTCGTGGGTCGTCACGTCGTCGGAGGTCATGCCCGGGCAGAACGAGATGAACGTCCCGTTCCACGAGGCGTTCGGGCAGGAGTAGCCGCGGTTGAAGATGGCGTCCATCTTTTTGCCCGCGCCGTCGAAGGAGTCGCGCCCGAAGGCGAGGAAATAAAAATCGTAAGTCTCCTTCGAGGAGATGATCATGTTGTTGGCTTCGGTGGAAGCCGTCGGGAAGGGCTGGCCCTCGACCCAGAACGGGCTGTTGGGGTAGATGGTCGCGAGGATCTGCGCCTGCGTGAGGCCGTTGCCGTTGTAGGCGCGGCGGTACATGGCGTCAATCATGCCCGGCAGGCGGTCAATCACCTTGCCCGAATGGGCGTCAACGAAGACGAACTCGCGCACGTCTGTGCCGTTGCCGACCGTGACTTCAAACGCCAGGAAGTTGTCGCCGTCCTGGCCCTCGGCCAGGCCCGTGCGGTAGATGTAGAGCTTGATGTTCTCGGTGCTCAGCCCCTCGGAGAACTCCTGATCCTGCGCCACGGTTTCGAGGGCCGCGGCGGCGGCCGCCTCGGAGGCGATGGAGGGGTTCGGGTCCACGTTGATTTCGGGGACGGTCGAGCCGTTGACACTCGTCAAATTGGAGTTGGCGTCGAAGTGCGCCTTGAGCATGCCGGCGAAGACGGGCACGCCCTGGTAAACCTGCCTGTAGGAAACGTGCTTGCCGCCCTGCGCGTCGGCCGTCTCGCCTTCGAGCTGAAGCTCGGCGTCGGGGTTGGTCAGGCCGAATGCGCCTGCGTTGTCGCGGAGGAAGGAGGCAGACTTCTCGGTCGCCGAGTTGCCAGACTTGGCGAGGCTGCCCTGGCCGCGGCCGAGGCGCGCGAAGCGGACGGTGCCGGTCGCGTTGCTGACGCTGACCTTGGCCTTGCCGCCCGTGCTCTCCTTGAGGCGCTGGATGCCGGCGGCGTCCACGGCCTTCTTCTTACCTTTGCCCTGCTTGCGGACGGAGGTGTCAGACTTCTTCTTGCCATTACTGCTATTTCCCTGTGCCGCCTGGGAGACGGGGGCCTGGGGCATAAACTGGTAGGCCACGAAGGCCGCGATCAGGGTCAGACTAACTACGAGGAAACTAACTTTACGCATTCAATTCTCCTTCGAGTACAGCGCTGCGGACAGACGTACAGCGCGCGGGGTTGATTTACCAGAAGGCACGGTCAGCAGGTGGTGCAGGCGAAAGTTACCGCAGCTTTAGAGACCAGTTGCCAACGAACCAAAAATGACGAATGTTTCTGTGATGGGGGTTAGATAGCGACTGCCGCGCGCGACTGCGGCAACAGATACGTATGATCGCGTAACCGGCTAATACCCTTCTCGGCTCTCAGAAAAGCTTACCTGGTACTTCTCGAACGTGGGGGCCAGCGGTCGGTGGCGAGAGAACCCCTTCTCTTTTGAGTTCGCCCCGAGTTAGAGAGAAAAGCTAATGACCTGCCGTCCGCGCACACACCCGCGCCTTTGCGAGGCGGGGGGCGATGAGAGAGTTAATTCGCACGTACTGCCGCACAAAATCCCTTGAGGACCCTGGCGGCGCAAGCCAAGACTCTGACGCCCGCTTGATTTGTTCTGTTGGTGGCTTACCCTGAAGGTTGTAGGTGACCCAGGACAAAACCCAAACTACCGAAGCGAGGGCAGTTTAGTGGAAAATCCCACAAATGTCAAACGAAGATGGACCTATTTCCAGTTATATTTTTCTGGCCCAGGAGGGCGCTCAAATGCCCCCTTTAATGGGCCAAAAACGCGGCGGTCGTGGGGCGGACTGCGAGAAAACGACTGTGCCAATTGCTGTAGATTGATCCGCACGGGTTAGTAAACCAGGAGGCTCTTCGGGCGGTGACGACACAGGTCAACGGCCAACAGACCGGCTGATTCGTCTTTCGGGCTTTTTACCTCAGGCCGTAAAGCTTCGGTGAAAGGCCAAACCTTTGAAGAGGGGCGCGGCTTAGTCTAAAAGAAGCGGGCTATCAAATAAATCTGTACGAATTTCAATTTTTCGGGCGGCGCGATGAAAGAAGGGCCGGCGCATATTCCGCGCCGGCCCTTCTTTGTTATCTAGCCTATGACGTTTGAGCGTCACACGCTATTTGCCTGTGTTGAACCACTGGATGCAATCGCCCTGGTTCGTGAACGTCGTCGGGACGATGAAGTTCGCCCAGCCGCCGTTCTTGCACTGGTCCTTGCTCGACGGCGGGTCGCACGCGTCGCCGATGCCGTCGTTGTCCCAGTCGCCCTGCGTCGGGTTCGGCGTCGCCGGGCAGTTGTCCACGACATCCGCCACGCCGTCGCCGTCCGAGTCGGTCTCGCAGTCATAGACCCTGACGTTGTCCACGTACCAGCCGAACGTCGTGCCGCCGCAGCCGTCCGTGCTCATGTCCCAGCGCAACTGGATGTTGTCGCCGGGACCGGCCAGGGATGAGAGGTTGACGATTGACTTGCCCCAGGTGCCGTCCACCGCGCCGCCGTCCGTGCCGGTCCAGGCGCGCTGGCCGGCACGCGGGTTCGTGTTGCCCGCGCCCACCGTGGCGAACGTGGAGTTGTAGGCGTTGTAGACGAAGTTAGCGGCGGGGACGAGCGTGAACGGCCCGCCGTTGACACTAATCATCAGCTGCCCGCCGTCGAAAGTGGGCTCCGTGGCAACCCAGTGTTCGAAGGTCATGACCGGGCTTGAGCCCGGCGGCAGGCTGATGGTCGGACTCGTCAGGCTGCGCACGCCGCTCTCGTTATCCGCGGGGGTGCAACTGCCGAAGGTCGGGTCTTCGGCGAAGAAAGCCTTGCCCGAGCGGCCGTCCGGCAGCGTGCTGCTCACCGTCCAGTTGGGCTGGTTGTAGCCCAAACCGGCCGCGACGTTGGCGAGAGTCCAGCCAGACGTGCTGCCTTCGAAGTCGTCCGCGAACAGCGTGTGCGCGGCCGTGCCCGAGCCGCAGGACGGGTCAGACGGCGGAGCCTGTGCCAGGAGCGGCTGGAACCCGCAGAAGGTCGGCGCGGTCCGCATCTCGACGGCCAGCATGGCCTTCAGCACTTCGGCCACGTCCCCGGGCGTGATGCTCTGGCCCGAAGGAGCGCCCGTCACGAGGTCGTTCAGGTTGGCACCGATCAGGTCGTTCGCCGACTGCTCGATGGAGTCCGCGTGGTCGGGGAAGTCCGAGGCCGAGTGCTGGTAGACGGACGCCGCCCGGTAGTAGATGTGCGCGGCCTTGGTCAGCCCGATGGCGTTGATGGTGTAGCCGTTGTAGGTGCCGCCGTCAACGAGCAGGGCGAAGGCGTGATTGGGCACGCCGGAGTTGGTGTGCACGCCGCCCTGGTCGGCCGTCGAGCAGGTGTAATCGAACGTGTCAGACACCTTGCCGGGGTTGCCGAAGCAGCGCGGGTTCCACATGTCGCGCAGCGGCCCGGAGAGGCCGACCGCGGTGTCGTCCTCGCCCACCAGCCAGCGGGTCGAGGGGTCCGTGCCGACGCCCAGGCTGATGGTCGCGCTGGCCGGCAGTCCGGCCTTGATGGTATTGCCGTCGGCGAACGTGACCTCGACGCTGCCGATGGTGTTGATGGAGCCGATGTTGATAAGCCCGATGCTGGGGGCGACGAAGATGATGCCGGTCGCGCCTGCGTTCTTGGCGTTGGTGGCGCGGACAGCGGAGCCGCACTCGTTGGCGTTACCGGCGATGAGCGTCCAGTCTACGACCGCGATCTTGCCGGAAACGGCGGCGGCGTTGGTGAGCGGGGTGCAAGCGCCGGCCGGGACCGTGGGTTGCATCGCGGTCGGCCCAATCGTGAAGGGGCGCGGGGGCTCATTCACGGAGGGCCTGGCGAAGTAGCTGCCGGCCGCGGGGCCGCCGGTGATGACCAGCGACGGGGGCGGGGTGCCGCCGCTCGTCGAACAACTGCCGGCGATGCGCGCCGGGTCCGTGGCCGAGTTGCCGATGTTGTCGCGGTTGTTGATGCGGTCAACCGTCTCACCCCAGATGTCGGAGTAAGACTCGTTCAAAGCGCCCGGCTGCCAGGCGTAGATCAGCCCGTGCGTGTACTGCGTGTAAGCGTGGCCCCACTCGTGGGCCGTCACGTCGTCCGAAGTCATGCCGTTGCAGAACGAGATGAACGTGCCGTTCCACGAGGCGTTCGGGCAGGAGTAGCCGCGGTTGAAGATCGCGTCCATGATTGCACCCGCGTTGTCGAAGGAGTCGCGCCCGAAGGCTTTGAAGAAGAAGTCGTAGGTCTCCTTCGAGGAGATGATCATGTTATTGGCTTCGGTAGAAGCCGTCGGGAACGGATCGCCTTCCACCCAGTAGGGGGTGCCGGGGTAGAAGGTCGGAATCGCCGCCTGCGGGAGGAAATTGCCGTTGTAGGCGCGGCGGAACATGGCGTCAATCGTGCCCGGCAGGCGGTCAATCACCTTGCCTGATTTCGCGTCCACGTAGACGAACTCGCGCACTTCCGCGCCGTCGCCGACCGTGATCTCATAGGCCAGGTAGTTCTGGCCGGCGAGTCCCTCGCCGAGGCCCGTGCGGTAGACGTAGAGCTTGATGCCCGTGGCGCTCAGCCCTGCGGCGGAGCCCTGCGTGTCGGCCACCGCGCCGATGGCCGAGGAAGCGGCCGCGTCGGAACTAACTGACGGGTTCGGGTCCACGTTGATTTCCGCGACGGTCGAGCCGTTGACGGACTTCAAATCGGAGTTTGAATCGAAGTGAGCCTTGAGCGTGCCGCCGAAGACGGGGACGCCCTTGTAGACCTGCCCGTAGCTCAGGTGTTTTCCGCCCTGCGCGTCGGTCGCCTCGGATACGAGCCGCAGTTCGGCGTCCGGGTTGGTCAGGCCGAAGACGCCAGCGTTCTCTTTGAGGAACGAGGACGCCTTATCCTTCGTCGAGCCGGCGGCGGCCTTCGAGAGACTGCCCTCGCCGCGGCCGAGCCGGACGAAGCGCGCCGTGCCGGTCGCGTCGCTGACGCTGACCTTGGCGTTGCCGCCCGTGCTGTCCTTGAGGCGCTTAATGCCGGCGGGGTCTACGGCACTCTTTTTACCGTTGCCCCTTCTGCGGAAAGACGTGTCGGACTTCTTCCCGTCGCCGCCGCCGTTCCCCTGTGCCTTGGTGACGGTGGTGAGCGGCACGAACGGGAAAGCCACCAGCGAGATAAGCAGGGCCAGACTTACCACCAGAAAACTTATTTTGCGCATTTAGTTCTCCTTCAAGCAAAGCGTTGCGAATGGCACAACGCGGGGGTTGTCGTTTACCGGAAGGCATGGTCAGCAAGGGGTGCGGGCGCAAGTCCCTGCAACTCTAGAAACCGTATAGCCGACAGATCAGCGGAAATAGCGAAGATTACCTAATGTAGGACGGAACTCTTGCCGCCACGGGGGCGGCCGCGATGAACGTCTGGCTGCGTAGTTTGCTAACGACTGACCGCTTGCAGGTCGCACGGACGCCCACGATGCGAGGCGTGGTTAACTGATTTTGGTCCGCACGGGTTATTTGCCAGAATCCTCTTCGGACGGCGGCGAAGCAAGTCAAGGGCGCTAACGACCGCTTGAATTGTTCCAGGCTTTTACCTCAGGCCGGAAAGCTTAGGTGAAACGCCAGACCTATTGAAGAGGGGCGAAGCTTATGCTAAATAAACCGGGCTGTCAAATAAATATGGACGATTTACGATTTTTTGTACGTCGCCCCTTCCCTCACCTGCCGCGGCCGTTGAGGTCGGCCAGCAGGCGTGGCACTTCGGCGGAAAGCTCGCGGGCGAGGTAGCCGAGCGGCCCGACGCGCCGGGCCAGACGGTCGCCCGCGCGCGCGTGCAGGTAAACGCCCCAGACGGCCGCCTGCAAAGGCGCAGCGCCGCGCGCGCAGAGGCCCGCGACGATGCCGGCCAGCACATCGCCCGAGCCGGAGGTCGCCAGGCCGACGTTGCCCGCGTGGTTGCAGAAAACCCTTGGGTCGCTTGGCGAGGCGACGGCCGTCTCCCTGCCTTTGAGGGCGACGACCGCGCGAAAATGTTCGGCCGCGTGCCGCGCGCGCTCACGCTGGTCGCGCTTGATTGAGCCCACACTCGCGCCGAGCAGCTCGGCCATCTCGTCTGCGTTCGGCGTCAGAATCGTTCGAGAGTTGTGAGGGCGCGCGCCGCTCCCCAAATCCTTCAGCGAGGCGAGCGCCGCCGCGTCCAGAATCACGGTCGCGCGCAACGCGCCCGCGAGCACGCGTTTCATCAAGCGCGCCGCAGCCCGCTCGTCAATCATTCCAGGCCCGACCAAAAGAGCCTGCACGCCGCTCGTCAGCTCGACGATCTTCTCCGCGGCGCTTTCGGAGATGACGCCCGCCCTCGTTTCCGGCAGGCCGAAGACGCGCGCCTCTGGCACGGCCGCGGCCACCGCGAGCGCGATGCCGCGCGGAGTAGCGACGCGAAGCTTTCCGGCACCCGCGCGCAGCGCCGCCTCTGCCGCGAGGACGACCGCGCCCGGCGTCTCCCTCTCACCGCCGACGACCAGCACACGCCCGCGCTCCTCTTTGTCGCCGCCCTCGTCCGGCTGCGGCAGCGCCCACTCGCGCCTGAGCAGCGCGGGCGTGATGACGACGGCCGGGCTCTTGCCCGTCCCGTTTTTACTTCTTCCCTTGTTAGCCAAGATTATTCGAACGTCGCCACGACCGGCGTGTGGTCTGAGGGGCGCTCCCAGGAGCGCGGCTCCTTGTCTATCCAGGTCTCTTTCGAGCGGCGGGCCAGTGGCCCGGAAACCCAGATGTGATCTATGCGGAGTCCGGCGTCGCGGCGGAAAGCGCCCTGGCGGTAGTCCCACCAGGAGTAATGCCCTCCCTCTTCAGTGTGCAGGCGGAAGGCGTCCTCGAAACCCCACTCGCGGACGTGTTCCAGCGCGGCGCGCTCGCGGCGGCTGAAGAGGACGTGACCTTCCCACGCGGCCGGGTCGTGCACGTCGCGCTCCTCCGGCGCGACGTTGAAGTCGCCGCAGAGCAGGACGCGCTCGCCCGCCTCGTAATGCTCGTCGAAGAACTGGCGCAGCCGCCGCATCCATTCGAGCTTGAAGCGGTACTTGTCTGAGCCCACGAACTGCCCGTTCGGCACGTAGACGTTGATGACGCGCACGCCGCCCACAGTTCCCGCTATCAGGCGCGCGTGCGCCCCCTCCTCGTCGTCCGGGAAGCCGCGCCGCACGTCTGTGCATTCCTCGCGCGAGACAATCGCCACGCCGTTATAAGTCCGCTGGCCGAAAACCTCCGAGCGGTAGCCCAGCTCCGCGAAAGCCTCCGCGGGGAACTTCTCGTCCACGCACTTGAGTTCCTGCAAGCAGAGCACGTCGGGCCGCTCCGCTTCGAGCCACTTCGTCACCACCGGCAGCCGCGCCGTTATCGAGTTGACGTTCCAGGTTGCGAGTTTCATCTTCATTCGGGTTTCAGAGCGATGCGATCAGGCCGGCGATTAAGGCTGCTCGGCGCGCGAGGGCCGCGGACTCTATGTGCTCGTGCGCGGCGTGCGCGCCGTCGCCGTCAACGCCGAGGCCGTCGAGGACGGGCACGCCGAGCGCGGCGGCGAAGTTTCCGTCCGAGGCCCCGCCGACTGAAGCTTCGCCCAGCTCGAAGTCCAAATGGGCCGCCACGCCGCGCGCCAGCTCGAAGAGGCTTGCGACCTGCGCCGTCCTTTCGAGCGGCGGGCGGTTGACGCCGCCCTCGATTGTGAGCCGCACGCGCTCGTCGAACGGGCGCGCGCCGAGGATCGCCTCTTCGAGCCGTTGCGCGTCCTCGGCCGCCGAGAAGCGGAGGTCAATTTCGGCGCGTGCTTCGGCCGCGACGACGTTCGAGCGCGTGCCGCCGTTGAAGACGCCGACGTTGACGCTGACGCCGCGCGCGGGGTCGGTCAGGGAGTGCAGGCGCTCCGTCTGCCGGGCCAATTCCAGAATCGCGCTCGCGCCCTTCTCCGGCTCAAGGCCGGCGTGCGCCGCGACGCCGTGCGCGGTCATCGTGAATATCCCGGTCCCCTTGCGCGCCGTCTTGACGCGGCCGCCGCTCGCGGAAGGTTCGAGCACGAGGACGGTGTGCGCCTTCCGCGTCTCCTCTTCGACGAGGGCGCGGCCCGTGAGGCTTCCCACCTCCTCGTCGCACGTCAGCAGTAGCACGACTGGCCTGCGCGGCGCGAGCGCGAGCCGGGCGCAGGCGCGAAGTGCTTCGAGGGCGAGCGCGCAGTTGGCCTTCATGTCAAAAATTCCTGGCCCATAAATTCGCCCGCCTTCCTCGCGCCACGGCCGCTCGTTGATCGTGCCGCGCGGGTGGACGGTGTCCGTGTGGCCGACGAGCAGAATGGTCTGCGACTCTCCGAGCCCGTCGCCGAATGCGCTCACGCGCAGGTGCTCGCCATACTCAGGGCTCTCGACGCGCTCAATCGAATTTACTCCTTCGACCTCGCGTGCAGCCTCGGCCAACAGCCCGACGACGGCGCGGCTCCCCTCCACGTCGCCCGAAGGCGACTCGGCCTCGACCAGCGCGCGCACGAGCGCCAGCGTCTCGCCGCGCCTCGATTCCAGCAGCGCCAGCACCTCGCCCGCCTTCGACTTTGTAAACTCACGCCCCATGATTTCAAATTTCAGATTTGAGATTTCAAATCTTCTTTCCTGACCGTCAGCCTCTCGATTCGTTCGCGTTTGAGCTCGAACCCGATGCCGGGTGATTCGGGGGCGGTGATGGTGCCTTGCGGCGAGACGGTCACGGGCGGCTCGATGATGTCCTCGGCCCAGTAGCGCGCGCTCGCGGACACGTCGCCCGGGAGCGTGAAGCCCGCGAGCGTCGAGAGCGCGATGTTGTGCGCGCGGCCGACGCCCGATTCGAGCATCCCGCCGCACCAGACGGGGACGCTCCGCTCGCGGCAAACGCGCTCGACGCGCGAAGCCTCCGCGTGGCCCCCGACGCGCCCGAGCTTGACGTTGACGATGCGGCACGCCCCCAACTCAATCGCCTTGCGCGCGTCCTCCGGCGTGCGGATTGACTCGTCCAAACAAACGGGCGTGCGCAACTGCCGCTGCAACTCCGCGTGATCCATCATGTCGTCGTAGCCGAGCGGCTGCTCAATCATCGTCAGTCCGAACTCGTCCATCGCGCGCAAGGTAGAAACGTCCGCCAGCGTGTAAGCCGAATTCGCGTCGGCCATCAGTTGAATGTCCGGGAAACGCGCGCGCACACGTTCCAGAACTTTCGCGTCCCAGCCCGGCTTAATCTTAATCTTGATGCGCCGGTAGCCCGCGTCCAGCTCACGCCCTATGGTTTCGAGCAGCGCCTCGACCGTGTCCTGAATCCCTATCGAGACGCCGCACGGAATTTCGCGGCGCACGCCGCCCAGTCGCCGCCAGAGTGGGACGCCCGCGCGCCTCGTCTCCAAATCCCAGCAGGCCGTCTCGATCGCGGCCTTCGCCATGCGGTTGCCGCGCACGGCCCTCATCAGCGGGAACACCCCGGCGGCCATCTCGACTTCGCGCCCAATGACCATCGGCCCGAGGTAATCTCTCAAGACCGCCCAGGCAGACTCTGTCCACTCCTCGCAGTAGAAAGGCCCCTCGCCCGCTGTGCACTCGCCCCAGCCCTCCGCGCCGTCTGCGTCCGAGACGCGCACGAGCACGATGCGCCGCTCGGTCGTGCGCCCGAAGCTCGTCTCGAAGAAGCGCACGAGCGGTAGACGAATCTCGCGCAGCTCGACCCGGTTGATGATCACAAAGTTTACTCCAAGTTGGTGTCTTGCATTATGCCCTGCCCCACACGTCTTTGCCAGCAACGGGAAAAAGAAAAGCGGCCCAGTGGGCCGCCTCTTTAGAAGTCACAAGCACGGACGCGCGCAGGATTACAGACCGCCCTCCTGCCCGGCCGCGGGGTCGAGCGCGCCTTCGGTCGAGGTCGCGCCCTGGCCGTTGAGCGCGGCGTGCATCGTGTGCCACGCGAGGCTCGCGCACTTGACGCGCGCCGGGAAGTCGCGCACGCCCGCGAAGATCGTCAGCCGCCCGAGGTGATGCGTCTCCGCCCCCTCGTCCAACTCGCCAGTCACCATGCGGTGGAACTCGCCGAAGAGTGTCTCGGCCTCCTGCTTCGTCTTGCCCTTGACGCTCTGCGTCATCATGCTCGCCGCCGCTTTGGAAATGGCACAGCCAGAGCCCTCGAAGCTCACGTCCCTGACCACCTCGTCTTCGAGCTGCAAGTAGACCGTCAGCTGGTCGCCGCACAGGGGGTTATACCCCTCGGCGTGGCGGTTCGCGTCCTCCATCCGCCGGAAGTTCCGCGGTTTCTTGTTGTGGTCCAGGATGACCTGCTGGTAAAGCTCGCTCAGTTCGGACATGTTACTAGCTGAAAACCTCTATCACTTTTTCGACGGCGCGGACGAGAGTGTCCACTTCCTGCTTCGTGTTGTAGAAGGCGAAGGAGGCGCGGGCGGTCGCCGGGACGTTGAAGCGCTGCATTACGGGCTGGGCGCAGTGGTGGCCGGCGCGCACGGCGATGCCCTCCTGGTCGAGAATCGTGCCGATGTCGTGCGGGTGCACGTCGTCCAAGACGAAGGAGAGGACGCTCGCCTTCTCGCGCGCCGTCCCGATGATGCGGACGCCCTCGATGGCACTCAACCTTTCGGTGGCGTAGGCCAGAAGCTCCTGCTCGTAGGCGACCGACTGCTCGCGCCCGATGGCGTTGAGGTAATCTATCGCCGCGCCGAGCCCTATCTGCGAGGCGATGGCCGGCGTGCCTGCCTCGAACTTGTTCGGCAGCCCCGCGAACGTGGTCTTCTCAAAAGTCACTGTGCGAATCATGTCGCCCCCGCCCTGAAACGGGTTCATTCGTTCCAACCACTCGGCCTTGCCGTAGACGACGCCGCTGCCCGTCGGCGCGAACATCTTGTGGCCCGAGAAGACGTAAAAGTCGCAGTCCAGGTCCTGCACGTCTATCGGCAGATGGACGATGCCCTGCGCACCGTCAATCAGCACGGGTACGCCGTACTTGTGCGCGCGCGCGATGATTTCCTTGACCGGGTTGATGGTGCCGAGCGCGTTCGAGATGTGCGTGACGGCGACGATCTTGGTGCGCTCGTTCAGGAGCGCGTCGTACTCGTCCATGACGAGCTCGCCCGCGTCGTTCATGGGGATGACGCGCAGGCGCGCGCCCTTCTCCTCGCAGAGCATCTGCCAGGGCACTATGTTGGCGTGGTGCTCCATCGCGGAGACGACGACCTCGTCGCCCTCGCCGACGAACTTGCGCCCGTAGCCGTGCATGACCAGGTTGATGCCCTCGGTCGCGCCGCGCACGAAGATGCATTCCTTCGACTCGCGCGCGTTGATGAAGCGCTTGACCTTCTCGCGCGCGCCCTCGTAGGCGGTCGTCGCCTTCTGGCTCAGGTAGTGCACGCCGCGGTGTATGTTCGAGTGCTCCTGTTCCAGGTAGACGCTGCCGCGGTCAATGACGATCTGCGGGACCTGCGAGGACGCGGCGTTGTCCAGGTAGACGAGCGGCTTGCCGTTGACCGTCTGCCTGAGCACCGGAAAGTCTTCGCGGACGCGCTCGACGTTCCACTCTTTGTTTGCGCCCTTAACGGCGAGCGCGTCTTGGGCTAAAGCCATTTCAGTAGTTCCCATAGCTATTTGTTTTGGGCCGTCTCTTCCGGCGGCGCGATGCGCTTCCAAGTGATCGTGCAGTTGTCGCCCCTCTCAATCGCTTCGACCCGGAACAGCACGTAAAAGTCGGAGTCGTCATCAACCACGCGCATGACGTACATGTGGCCCGGGACCGCCTTCGCAAAGACGGGGTCAACCTGCGGGACGCCCGACCGCTTCTCTTTCCGAGGGGCCGCGACCGCGACTGGCGTCGGCACACCTCCGTCGGCCGGAGCCCCAGGAGCCCCGTCCTCGCCGTCTGCCCCCGAAGCGTCAACTTTGAACGAGCGCATCTGGCCCACTTTGAGTTTCGGGAACGGCGTGACGACCGGGACTTCGAAATAATCGCCCCAGCCGAACACGCCCAGGTCCCTGATGACTGTGCGGGCGCGCGGCGCGGTCGAGGCGCTGAACCAGTCCCACTCGTCGCCGACGTACAGCGAGCCGTAATTCACGTCCCACAGGTTAAGGTCCTGCACGAACGCCCCCCTCTTGAAACTGTAGAGCGTCTTGCCGGAATTGAGCCCGTACTTGTTGGGCGCGTATAGAACGACACTCGTTACACCGTCCTGTGCGTGGACAAACTGCGAAAGCGTCAGGACGAAGACCAGCGCCAGCAAGGAAGCCCTCTTCATCATCACGGAACTCCTTTCGTTCAGCTTCGGCCGCGCGCTACGTCTCAAGCTGCGCGTGCAGCCGGTTCAAGACGGCCTCGTCTAACTGCGCCCGGATGGACAAGACCTTAATCTTCTCGATGACTTCCTCGGCGAAGCCGTAGGTCAAAAGATTCCGGGCCAGTTCCACGTCCAGCCCGCGGCTCGCCAGATAGAACAACTCTTCCTCTTCGAGCTGGCCGACGGTTGCGCCGTGCGCGCACTTCACGTCGTCCGCGAAAATCTCAAGCTGCGGCTTGGTGTCCACGCGCGCCTCGTTCGATAGGAGCAGGTTCCTGTTCGTCTGCTTCGCGTCCGTCTGCTGCGCGCCCTCGCGGACGAAGACCTTGCCGTTGAAGACGGCGCGCGATTTGCCGTCGAGGATGCCCTTGTAGAGCTGGTGGCTGGTGCCGTGCGGCCGGCGGTGGTCAATCACGGAGTGCGTGTCCGTGTGCTGGTCCGCGCCGACGAGGTAGAGCCCGTCCACCCAACACTCCGCGCCCTCGTCGTCGAGCGTGACGTGCACGTCGTGGCGCGAGAGCCGCGCGCCGAGCGTGACCGTCGTCAGGTTGAAGCTGCTCGCGCGCGCGAGCGAGGCCCGCGTCGTCGCGACGTGGAAGGCGTCCGTGCCCTCGCGCTGCACCTTGTAGTGTTCGAGGCGCGCGCCGTCTTCCAGCCAGACTTCCACGACCGCGTTCGTGAGATAAGCCCCGAGGTCTTCGCGCGCCGCAGCGTAACTCTCTATGACGGTGGCGCTGCTCCCGCGCTCCGCGACGACGAGGACGCGCGGCGAAGAAACTGTCTGTCCGTCCGAGAGGAAAAGCAGGTGAAGCGGCGCGTCCACCTGAACGCCTTTCGGAATCAGGATGAAAGCGCCGCCCTCCAGGAAAGCGGTGTTGAGCGCCGTGAAAGCGTTTTCGTTGAAGTCCGCGCCGCGCGCGAGTCGCTGGCGCAGAGTTTCCGCGTACTTCTCTTCACCGAGCGCCGCGGCGAGGTCGGTGGCGACGACGCCCTCCGGCAAGGCACTTGTCGAGGAAAGCTCCGGGCGGTAGAAGCCGTTGACGAAGACGAGGCGGCTGGCGCGCGCCTCTTCATAAGTGAAAGGCTGTAACGCGTCGGCGTCAAGCGCCTGCGTGCTTTCGACGGCCGGCTCGAAATTGGCTTTCGCCACGGGGGCGACGTTCGTGTACTTCCACTCTTCGTGCCTGACGGTCGGGAAGCCCAGTTGTTCGAAACTATTGAACGCGCCCTCGCGCAGCCGCGCGAGCCAAGAGGGGGTTTCTGTGCCAGTCCTCTCCTGCAAGCGGCGGAAGTGGGCGGCGTATGCGCCCTGCTCTTTTGCGATTTCTGTGACCATCTCTTCTAGCTGACCTGCGCCGCCTGCGCCTTGATCCAGTCGTAGCCCTTCTCTTCGAGTTCGAGCGCCAGTTCCTTGCCGCCCTCGCGGACAATGCGCCCGCCGGCCAGGACGTGAACGTAGTCCGGCACGATGTAATTCAAAAGCCGCTGGTAGTGCGTGACGAGGATGATGGCGTTCTCCGAAGTCCTGAGCTGGTTGACGCCCCCGGCGACGATGCGCAGGGCATCAATGTCGAGGCCCGAGTCCGTCTCGTCGAGCACCGCGAGCTTCGGCTCAAGCACAGCCATCTGCAAAATTTCGTTGCGCTTCTTCTCGCCGCCCGAGAAACCCTCGTTGACGGCGCGCGACATGAAGCTCGCGTCCATCTCGACTATCGCGGCGCGCTCCTTCAGCAAGTCCTTGAATTCGAGCGGGTCGAGTTCCTCTTCGCCGAGGTGCTTGCGCTTCTCGTTGTAGGCGAGGCGCAGGAACTGCGCGTTCGACACGCCCGGAATCTCAATCGGGTACTGGAACGCCAGGAAGACGCCCGCGCGCGCGCGCTCGTCCGGCGCGAGTTCGAGCAGATTCTTCCCCTCGTACAGCACCTCGCCCTTCGTCACCTCGTAAGCCGGGTGACCGGCGAGCACCTTGGCGAGCGTGGACTTGCCCGAGCCGTTCGGCCCCATGATGGCGTGCACCTCGCCCGGCTTGACCGTCAGGTTAATCCCCTTCAGAATCTCGTTCCCGTCCACGGTCGCGTGCAAATCTCTGATCTCTAACACAGCAATCTCCATGAATAGTGGTCAGTGGTCAGTGGTCGGTGGTCAGTTAAAGACAGAGACGTTTTTCTTTTATCTGACCACTGACCACTGACCACTGACCACTGCTTTACCCGACGCTGCCTTCCAATTTCAAGCCGAGCAGGCGCGTGGCCTCGACGGCGAACTCCATGGGGAGTTGGAGGAAGACGTCTTTGCAGAAGCCGTTGATGATGAGCGAGACGGCGTCCTCCTGCGAGATGCCGCGCTGCTGCAAGTAGAACAACTGCTCCTCGCTGATCTTGGAGGTCGAAGCCTCGTGCTCGACGCGCGACGTGTTGTTCATCACCTCTATGTAGGGGAACGTGTTCGCGCCGCAGCGCGAGCCGATGAGCATCGAGTCGCACTGCGTATAGTTGCGCGCGCCCTCTGCCTTCGGCATCACTTTCACGAGGCCGCGGTAGCTGTTGTTCGAGCGGCCAGCCGAGATGCCCTTCGAGATGATGGTCGAGCGCGTGTTCTTGCCGAGGTGAATCATCTTCGTGCCCGTGTCGGCCTGCTGCGCGTGGTTCGTCAGCGCCACGGAGTAGAACTCGCCGATGGAGTTGTCGCCCTGCAAGATGCACGACGGGTATTTCCACGTAATCGCCGAGCCCGTCTCGACCTGCGTCCACGAAATCTTGGAGTTGCGGCCCGCGCACTTGCCGCGCTTGGTGACGAAGTTGTAAATGCCGCCCTTGCCCTCCTCGTCGCCCGCGTACCAGTTCTGCACGGTCGAGTACTTAATCTCCGCGTCGTCGAGCGCGATCAGCTCGACGACGGCCGCGTGCAACTGGTTCTTGTCGAACTTCGGCGCGGTGCAGCCTTCGAGGTAAGAGACGTAAGCGCCCTCCTCGGCGACGATCAGCGTGCGCTCGAATTGGCCCGATTCCGAGTTGTTGATGCGGAAGTAGGTCGAAAGATCCATCGGGCAGCGGACGCCCTTCGGGATGAAGACGAACGAGCCGTCGGTGAAGACGGCGCTGTTGAGCGCGGCGAAGTAGTTGTCGTTGGTCGGCACGACCGAGCCGACGTACTTGCGGACCAATTCCGGGTACTCCTGCACGGCCTCCGAGAACGAGCAGAAGATGACGCCGACCTTCTTGAGCTTCTCCTTGTAGGTCGTCGCCACGGAGACCGAGTCGAAGACGGCGTCCACGGCCACGCCCGCGAGCTGCTTCTGTTCCTGCAAGGGGATGCCCAGCTTCTCGAAGGTGCGCAGCAGCTCCGGGTCAACCTCGTCCAGGCTCGCCTTCGTCGCCTTCTGCTTCGGCGCGCTGTAATAGATGATGTCCTGGTAGTTGACCTCAGGGTACGAGACGTTCGGCCAGTGGCGCGGCTCCTCCATCGTCAGCCAGTGGCGGTAGGCTTTGAGCCTGAACTCAAGCATCCACTCCGGCTCGCTCTTCTTGGCGGAGATGAGCCGTATGGTCTCTTCGCTGAGCCCGCGCGGGATCATGTCGGACTCTATGTCCGTGACGAACCCGTATTTGTATTCCTTGTTGGCGAGTACCTCGATTGTGCTCATGCTAAATTTTTCCCTTAACCCTTCAGTGCGTCGGCGCGGTGCGCGGCTGCAACCTCTGAATCTGGTGGATCGTGGCGTCCACGTTGGCCTCCGGGCCGACGAGCTGCGCGAGCGTGACTTCCGAGAGCGCGTTCTGGACGATCTCGTGCAGGCCCATAATCACGGGCCTGATGCCGCAGTCGCTCGTGTGGACGCAAACATCCAGGACGCCCGTGTAGCTCTTGCAGTGGCCCGCCACCTCGTCTGCGTCCAGCACCTTGATGACCTCGCTCAAGCGAATCTCGTGTGCGGGTCGCGCGAGCTGGTAGCCGCCCTTAGTGCCCCGCGTGGAATGCACCAGCCCTGCCTTGCTCAGAATCCAGAGCAGCTTGCCGGCGTTCGCCACCGAAATCCCCTCGCGCTTGGCGATCTGCGAGAGCGTCAAGGATTCGCCGCCCCGCAGGTGCGCCAGCTGCACCAAGCAGCGCAGCCCGTATTCTTCCTGAGCCGAGACTTTCATCCCGAAAACTCCTCCGACATCCCTCTTAATCATTCAGGATTCGAGGCTATTTTAGCATACCTTACTTTTAAGTCAAGATTAGCTAAGCGGCTGTAAACAAAAATAAAAGAGGCCGGCGTGGCCGACCTCCTTCGAGGGTTGACGGTGGGCTGGACGCCCCGCTTACGGCTGCGCCTTGAAATTGAAGTTGATGAAGCCTGTGGAGCGGACGGGCTGGCCGCCGACGACCGTGGGGCGGAACTTCCAGCGCTTGGCGGCGTCGGTCGCGGCCTGCCTGAGCATCTGCGGCCCCTCGACTTTCGGCACGGCCTTGACGAGGCCGTTCTCGTCAATCTCCAGAAAGACTTTGACGACGCCCGCGATGCGGGCCATTTTCGCCGTCTGCGGGTAGGAGGGGTTGACCTTCTGCGTGGCCTTCTCGATCAGCGAGCCGACTTCGACGAGTTGGGCCGAGGGGGCGGCGGCGTTCGCGGCGGTTGAGTTAGACGGGGCCGGCTGGGGCTGCGACGGCGTGACGCGCACGGGCTCGCCGGCAGCCTCCGCGTCGAGCGTGCTAGTGCCCGTGGCGTGGTTGGGCGAGGCCGCGGCGTCTGAAGTCTCAGGGGTTCCTGCGGCGGGCCGCGCCGAAGCGATGTTGACGGGCGGGTTGCCGGTCGAAGCGATTCTCATGTCGGAGGCGGCCAGCTTGCGCCGCGTGTCGGCCAGCTCGCGCTGCCACTGCAAGCGCTCCTGCTTGGTGCGCGACAGCGTGGCGCGCACGTTTGCTACCTCTTCCAGGAGGCCGAGGGCATCGAAGTGTTTTGTGCTCTGGCCGCAAATCTCGCGGGCCTGGTCCGCGACGCGTTCCAGGAGCGTGCGCATCTTGTCCAGGTCGCCGAGCGCCTCGTGCGGCAGCTCTTTGTCGTTGATGTTGATGCCGTAGGAGCGGTAGCGCGAGAGGTGCTCGCGCGCGCCGTTGACGGCCTGACCCGCCAGCGCGAAGTAGGTGCGCGTGGAATTCTCACTCCCGGCCGTGCGCTGCTTGTAGGTGTCTTCGAGAAGAGTCTGCGCGCGAACGTAGTCGCCCTCTTCCAGGTAGATGCTCATCAGCATGATGCGCGCCACGTCGCGCACGGCGTCGTCAACCGTGGAGTTGCGCAGCGCGTCCAGCTCGGCGGCGGCCGTCCCCAGCTTGTGCGCGGCGATCAGGGCGCGCGCGCGTTTCAGGCGCTTCTGCCCGGCGTCCGGCTCGGGCGCGGGCGACTGCGCGCGCAGCGCGGTGGACATGACGAGGGACACGATTATTGCGGCGATCAACGTGACGACATGGTTAACTCGTTTTTCCTTCACTTTTTCGGGCTCCCTAAAAAAAACTTAAGCGAGCTGATGAGGCTCGCCTGCGGACAACACCAAACATTCATTTGGTGTTTGCCATTATGGCCTCTGCGGCGCGCTTAGGGCTAGGCGTGCCGGATTAATTTTTTCCCGTTTGCGAATTTGAAGGGGCGAGACTCTGTAAAATCCGCTCGCGAAAGACTCGTGCGCGAGCCTTTATATCCTTTTCGTCCAAAGTTAGCAACCTCCGGTCGCGCATAATCACGCGCCCCTCGACGACGACCGTGCGCACGTCGTCGGCCTTCGTCGCATAGACCAGGTGCGAATAGACGTTGTAAATGGGCGTCTGGTTGAGGTCGTCCAGGTCAACGACGACGAGGTCGGCGCGCTTCCCTTCCTCGATCGAGCCGATCTCGCGCTCCATGTGGAGCGCACGCGCGCCGCGGATCGTAGCCATCTCGAAAGCCTGCCGGGCGGTGACGACCTTGGGGTCCATCGTGAAGACCTTGTGGAGCTTGGCCGTCGTGTCAATCTCCTCCCACATATTGAGGTCGTTGTTGGAGGCCGCGCCGTCCGTGCCAAGGCCGAGATTGAGGTCGTCGGCCAACATCCGCGGCACGGGCATGACGCCCGAGGCGAGCTTCATGTTCGACTGCGGGTTGTGAACGACGCCGACGCCGAGCCGCTTCAGGACACCGATCTCCCCGTCGCTCGGGTGAACGACGTGCGCGGCGACGACGCGGTCGTTCAAAAACCCTATGCGCGCCAGGTAATCAACCGGCGACGCGCCCTTGGACTTCGTGAGGTCTTCGACTTCCTTCCGCGTCTCTGAAATGTGCGTGACGATGGGCGAGTTGTGCTTGTCCGAAAGCGCGCGTACTTCTTTAAGATGCTCTTCGGAGACCGTGTAGGGCGCGTGCGGCGCGACGGCCGCGGTGACGAGCGCGTGGCCTTTCCATTTCGCGAGGAACTTGTCGGTGTAGGCCATCGCCTCGGCCCAGGTCTTGTTGTCGGCGACGGGGAAATCTATGACGGTCTCGCCGAGCACGCCGCGCACGCCGGCCTTCGCCGTCTCGTCCGCGATGGCGTCCTCGAAGTAATACATATCGCAGTAGGTCGTCGTCCCGCCGCGAATCATCTCGGCCAGGCCGAGACGCGTGCCGACGCGCACGAACTCCTCGTTGACGTTCTTGGCCTCGGCCGGGAAGATGTACTTCGTCAGCCACTCGTTCAAGTCCAGGTCGTCGGCCAGCCCGCGGAAGAGCGTCATCGGGACGTGCGTGTGGCCGTTGATGAGGCCGGGGATGACGACTTTGCCGCGCGCGTCTATCCGCGCGCGCGCCGAAGCGTACCTGGCCTCGACCTCCGCGCGCGGCCCCACGGCGACGATGCGGCCACCTTTGACGGCGACGGAGCCGTCTTCGATGACGCGCCGCGCCCCGTCCATCGTCACAATTGTCCCGCCGCTCACGATGAGGTCCACGGCGCTGCTGCCGCCGCCACGCGCCGCGCGCCCCCTTCGCTGCGCGTTGGCTGCCGGTGGTGACGTAACAGAGGCCATAAGAAGAAGTGTGATGACGAATCGCGTCAGCTTCATTTTTCCTGCAATTTCTATTTAGGCTTTCCCGGCAAATAGTAATAACGCACGATGAGCAGGCCGGCGAGCGCGGCGATGCTCAGGACCAACTCGACGGCCGTGATGTCCGGGGTGACGATCTTGCGCGCGATGACGAAGATGATCACCTCGACAGCGGAGCTCGTGCGATGAAAAAGGAGCAGCAGCGAGAGCTCGGCGGCGATGGCGACCAGCAGGATGTTTGCGATCACCTGCTGTAGAGCCTTGTACTCGTCGGTCGGCTGCCAGAGTTTCGGGAACTCCCGCACGAGCGTCTCGTAGGCGGCGACCGCCGCGGCGGCGAGGATGATGAGCGCGAGCAGCGAGAGGAAAAGGTGTATGACGTTGCCGGCGTACCGATTCAGGATGCGCTCGACCGCGGTCCCTTCGCCGACGCCGCCTTCTTTGCTCGACTCGTCTTTAGCCATCGCCTCGAACTCACTTTTTCACGCCGGCCTCTGTCAGAAATCTGGCGTCGAAGGCGCGGGGCAGCAGTTCGCGCATCTCGACCGTCTCGACCTTCCCGTGCAGGTTCGCCAGGATGACCGTCACGTCGCGGCAGAACTCCCAGATGATCTGCCGGCACGTCCCACAAGGCGGCGTCAGCGGGTCCGTGTCCACGACGACGGCCAGCCGCTTGAAGCGCCGCTCGCCCTCGGAGAGCGCCTTCCAGATGGCGACGCGCTCGGCGCAGACCGTGAGCCCGAAGCTCGCGCTCTCGATGTTGCAGCCGGTGTAGATTTTTCCGTCCTCTGTCTCGATTGCCGCGCCGACGCAGAAATTCGAAAAGGGCGACAGCGAACAGTCGCGCGCGGCCCGCGCCGCGCTGGTCAGTCTCTCGATCTCTTCCTTGCTCAAACCTTCCCTCCGCTCGTGGTCAGTGCGCCGGCCAGGCGCTCGCGAATCTTGCCGCTGATGAGGTCTATGCTGACGAGGTTGTGCCCGCCCTCGGGGATGATCACGTCGGCGAAACGCTTCGACGGCTCGACGAACTGGATGTGCATCGGGCGCACCGTGTTGAGGTACTGCTCGATGACGGAGTCGAGCGTGCGGCCGCGCTCGGCGATGTCGCGCCGGAGGCGGCGGATGAAGCGTATGTCGTCGGGCGTGTCCACGAAGACCTTGATGTCCATCTGCTCCAGCAGGCGCGCGTCCGTGAAAATCAGAATCCCCTCGATGATGACGATGGGCTTCGGCTCGATCAGGACCGTCTCGTTCAGCCGCGTGTGCGTCTTGAAGTCGTAGATGGGGAGTTCGACCGAGCCGCCGGCCCTTAACTTCCTAATATGGTGGACGAGCAGGTCGTTGTCCAGCGCGTCCGGGTGGTCGAAGTTGACGGCGTTGCGGTAGTCGAGCGGCAGGTCTTTGAGGTTGCGGTAGTAAGAGTCCTGCTGTATGAAGGCGACCTCGCTCGCGCTGACGGATTCCAGGATGCGGTTGGCGACCGTCGTCTTACCCGACCCCGTGCCGCCGCAAATTCCAATAATCATAATTCAGTGATCAGAAATCAGTAGTCAGTGGTCAGATGAAATCAGTTTTTTTAACTGACCACTGACTACTGACCACTGACCACTAGTTTTGGGATGACGCGCCTGAGCAACTCCCTGAAGGTGTCGCGGACGCGCTCGCCGGTTTCGATAACTTCCTGATGGACGATGGGCTCGCCGACCACGCCCGCCGCCATGTTCGTGATGCACGAGACGCCCAGCACCTTCATTCCCATCTGGCGTGCGGCGACCGCCTCGGGCACGGTGCTCATCCCCACGGCGTCCGCGCCGAGCGTGCGGAGCATACGAATCTCGGCCGGCGTCTCGTAGGTCGGACCCGAGAGCGCCGCGTAAACGCCGCGCCGCAAGTCGAGCCCCATCGCGTGCGCCTCCTCGACCGCCAACTCCTGATAGTCGCGCGCGTAAGTCTCCGTCAGGTCCGGGAACCGCTCGCCGAAGCGCGGGTCGTGCGCGCCGCGCAGCGGGTTGACGCCCATCAGGTTCAGGTGGTCGGAGATGACCATCAGCGCGCCCTGTGCCAATTCGATGTTGATGCCGCCGGCCGCGTTCGTCAGAATCAGAGACCTCACGCCGTAGCGGCCGAGCGTGCGCACGGGGAACAGCACCTCGTCGAACGAGTAGCCCTCGTAGTAGTGGAAGCGGCCCTGCATCACGGCGAGGGGCACGCCGCCGACGCGGCCCATGACGAGACGCCCGGCGTGGCCCTCGACGGTCGGGCGCGCGAAGCCCGGAATCTCCTCGTAGGGAATGGCGACGGCGTCCTCCATGTCGTCCGCGAACGCGCCGAGGCCGCTGCCGAGCACGAGCGCGACGCGCACGTCCTCGTCGAAGCGCGCGCGGATGGTGCGCGCCGCGTGCTCTGCGCGCTCGTAAAGCGGGGGCGTGGGCGAGTCTTCGGGCATGACCAAAATTTATCTTTCCTTCTGGTACGGTATCCCCAGCGAGCGCGGCGCGCGCGAGTGGCCTATGAAGCCCGCGAGCACGACCATCGTCAGCACGTAGGGGATGATGTGGATGAACTGCACTGGTATCTGCCTGCTCCCCAGCACCTGCTTGAACTTGACGAGATAAATTACCAGCCCCGCGGCGCAGGTGACCAGGAGCGCGAGCGCCAGTTGCAGCGCCAGCGGCTTGATTCTGAGCGGCGTCAGGCGCACGACGAACCACAGGATGAGGAAGATCGCCACGCAGAGCATGAGCAGCAGGGCCAGCGGCGCGACTTCCACGCCCTGCATCTGAATCGCCACGGCCTCGGCGAAGCCGAAGAGCAGGCACGCGAGCATCGTCTGCACGGGCCGCCACTTGCCGAAGATGAGCGCGGCGAGCGCGATGAAGCCCCGGCCCGCGGTCATGTTGCGCGTGAACAGCGACGACTGCCCGATGGCGAGGTAAGCGCCGCCGATGGCCGCGAGCGCGCCCGAGAGCAGCACGCCCGTGTAGCGCACGCGCACCACGCTGACGCCCGCCGTGTCCGCGGCCTCGGGATTCTCGCCCACCGCGCGCAGCCGCAACCCGAACGGCGTGCGGTTGAGCACGTACCACGTCAGGGGGACGAGCGCGAAGGCGATGATGATGGGCGCGTTCGGGAGTTGGCTGTAGATCGGGATCGAGGGCGTCGCCCCGGTCGAGTCGAAGAGCGCGCCGCCGATTAGAGCGGGCACGCCCAGGAACAGCACGTTGATCGCCGTCCCCGTCACCACCTGGTCGGCCTTGTACCTGATGCACGCCACCGCGTGGATGCTCGCCACGACGACGCCCGCGGCGACCGCCGCCACGAGCCCGAGCCACGGCGCGGCCGGGTAGCCGTAGACGGTCGCGTAGTGCGTCACGGTCGCGGCCGTGAACGCCCCGGCCAGCATCAAGCCTTCGAGCGCGATGTTGATGACGCCCGCGCGCTCCGAGAAGAGCCCGCCCAGCGCCGCCAACAGCAGCGGAGTCGTCAGCCGTATGGCCGAGAGGACGAGCGCGAGCGTGAAAATGTTTCTCATAATCAGTGGTCAGTGGTCGGTGGTCAGTGGTCAGTTAGGAATCAGTTGTTAAACTGACCACTGACCACTGACCACTGACTACTGCTCTCACACTTTTGACCGCTTCAGCAGTCCCCACCTGGAGAACGGGCCGCGGAAGAGCGCCTCGGCGGCGACGAAGAGAATGACGACGGCCTGAATCACCAGTACCAAATCTTTCGAGACGTGGTCTGTGAAGATGTCCACGAAGAGGCCGCCGCGGATCAGCGCGCCGAAGAAGATGGCCGAGAGCAGGACGCCGACAGGGTGGTTGCGCCCGAGCAAGGCCACGGCGATGCCCGTGAAACCGTAGTTGGCGGAAAAACCCTCGTAGAAGCGGTAGCGGTAGCCGAGCACCTCGTTAATCGCCACCATCCCGGCCAAGCCCCCAGAGACGGCCATCGCCAACACGATCTGTTTCTTGACCGAAATCCCGCCGTACTCCGCCGCGGACGGGTTTGCCCCCGTCGCGCGAATCTCGTAGCCCCACTTCGTCCGCCACAGGAAGAAGTAGACGGCGACGCACGCCAGAATGGCGAGGATGAAAGCGACGCTCAAAGGAATGCGCTCGGGAAAGCCCGGGACAAACGCGCCCAGGCGCGGGATGTGCGCGTTGAGGCCCTTTAACGCTTCCATGCCTTCCGGCACGTCCTGCCGCCCGATGAAGCCCGTCTGCATGATCGGGTCGCCCGGCGCTTTGAAGTGGTACTGCACGAGGTAGCTCGTCAGCGCGAAGGCGATGAAGTTCAACATGATCGTGTTGATGACTTCGTGCGAGCCGAAGCGCGCCTTGAGCACGCCCGGAATCGCGCCCCACGCCGCGCCGCTCAAAATCGCCGCCAGGCACGCCAGCGGGACGAGCAGCCAGCCCGACAGGTTGGCAAACGTGAGGCCGACCCACGCCGTCACGAACGCGGCGACGTAGAGCTGGCCTTCGGCCCCTATGTTCAGGAGCCCGCAGCGGAAGGCGACCGCCACGGCCAGCCCCGTGAAGATGAGCGGCGTCGCGTAAAAGAGCGTGTACCCGATGCCGTCCGGCCACGAGAGCGCGCTGCCGATCAGGAGCTTGTAGGTCTCAATCGGGTTATCGCCGATGAGCAGCACCACGATCCCGCCGACGACGAAGGCCGCCACGACGGCGATGAGCGGAAACAGCAGTTCGCGCAGAAGCTTCACTCGTGTTTCCCTCCCGTCATCAGCAGGCCGATCTCTTCGGGGGTGGCGGCCTGCGGGTCAACCTCGCCGACGATGCGCCCGTCGTGTATGACGAGCAGGCGGTCTGCGAGCGCCGTCACCTCTTCCAGCTCCGCCGAGACGAGGAGCACGGCGCAGCCCTCGTCGCGGAGCGCGACCAGCTTGCGGTGGATGAACTCTATCGCGCCGATGTCCACGCCGCGCGTCGGCTGCGAGACGAGTATCAGCTTCGGCCGCAAATCGAACTCGCGCCCGATGATGAGCTTCTGCTGGTTGCCGCCCGAGAGAGCGCGCGCCGGAAGCTCCGCGTTCGGCGGGCGCACGTCGAAATCCTTGATGATCCGATTGGCCCGTTTGTTAATCGCGTCGTCGTCGAGCAGGATGCCCGCCGCCGAGACGATGGGGCGGCGGTAGTGAACGCCGAGGATAGAGTTTTCCGCCAGGTCGAAATCCAGGAGGAGCCCGCGGCGGTGGCGGTCTTCCGGGATGTGCGCGATGCCCAGCTCCTTGCGCGCGCGCGGGCCGGCGCGCGTGATGTCGCGCCCCATGAACCGGACTGTGCCAGAAACCACGGGCGGCAGGATGAGCCCCGCGAGCGCCTCTATCAACTCCGTCTGGCCGTTGCCCTCCACGCCCGCGATGCCCACAATCTCGCCCGCGCGCACGTCCAGAGAGACGCCGTCGAGCCGCCGCGTCCCGTCCTCCGCCGTCATGGAGAGTTCGCTCACGCCCAGCACGGTCTCGCCCGGCGAGGCCGCGGGCTTCTCGATTCTGAGCAGCACGTCGCGCCCGACCATCAGGCGGGCCAGCTCGGCCGCGCTGGTCTCACTGGTCTTACGCTCGCCGACCACGCGCCCGTCGCGCATCACCGTCACGTCGTCCGAGATGGCGAGCACCTCCGAGAGCTTGTGCGTGATGATGACGACCGTTTTGCCCTGCTCGCGCATCCCCTGCAGGATGGCGAAGAACTCCTCGACCTCCTGCGGCGTCAGCACGGCCGTCGGCTCGTCCAGGATTAAGATTTGCGCCTTGCGGTAGAGCGCCTTCAAGAGCTCGACGCGCTGCTGCTGCCCGACCGAGAGGCTCTCGACGGTGGCGTCCGGGTTGATGGCGAGCTTGAACTCTTCGGAGAGGGCGCGGATTTCGCGGGCGGCGCGCCGCAGGTCGAGCGAGGTCTGCGAGCCCGGCTCCGCGCCGAGCACGATGTTCTCCGCGACGGTCATCGGCTCGACCAGCATGAAGTGCTGGTGAACCATCCCGACGCCCAGGGCGATGGCGTCGTGCGGCGTCTCTATCCGGCGGGCCTTGCCGTCAATCACAATCTCGCCGTCGTCCGCCTTGTAGAACCCGTAGGCGATGCGCATCGCCGTGGACTTGCCCGCGCCGTTCTCGCCCACGATGGCGTGAATCGTCCCCGGCCGCACCTTGATAGTCACGCGGTCGTTCGCCAGCACCTCGCCGAAGCGCTTCGTGATGTTTCTGAGTTCAAACATTAGTGGTCAGTGGTCGGTGGTCAGTGGCCAGTTCAGAGCCAGTGTCTTTAACTGACCACTGACCACCGACCACTGACCACTATTTCGCCATCGCGTCGGTCACTTTAATCTCGCCCTTGATGATCTTCTGCCTGGCCTCCTCGACCTTCTTGAGCACGTCGGGCGGGATCAGCTTTTCGTTGTACTGGTCGAGCGCGTAGCCGACGCCCTCGTTGTCGAGGCCGTAGACGTGAACGCCCGGCGTGAACTGGCCATTGACGCGGTCCTTGACGATCTGGTAGACGGCGTTGTCAATCCGCTTGATCATGCTGGTCAGGACGTAGCCGGGCTTGACCCAGTTCTGGTTCGAGTCCACGCCGATGACAAATTTTTTCTGCTGCTCGACGGCGTCGAACGCGCCGAGGCCGGAGTTGCCCGCGGCCGTGAAGATAACGTCCGCGCCCTTGCCGATCTGCGCGACGGCGAGTTCCTTCCCCTGCCCCGGATTGTTCCAGGCCGCAGGGGTGACGCCGACGTAGTTGGCGATCACGTTGACGTTCGGGTTGGCGGCGCGCGCGCCCTCCGCGTAGCCCGTCTCGAACCTGTGAATCAGCGGGATGTCCATGCCGCCGATGAAGCCGACGGTGCCAGTTTTCGAAGTCATCGCGGCGATCATCCCGACGAGGTAAGAGCCCTCGTGCTCGCGGAAGAGCAGCGAGGTCACGTTGGGCAGCTCGATCTTGCCGTCAATGATGACGAAGTTGACGTTCGGGTAGTCGTGGGCCACGCGCTCGACGACGGGCATCTGCTCGAAGCCGACGCCGATGACGAGGTCGTAATGGCGCTCGGCGAAGGCGCGGATGGCCGGCTCGACCGAGGTCGGGTCGCCGGGCTCCACGTCGCGCAGGATGATGGGGAACTCGGAGCGCGCGCGCTTGACGCCCTCCCAGGCCGAGGCGTTGAACGAGCGGTCGTCCTTGCCGCCGATGTCGAAGACGATGCCGACGTGGACCTTGTCCTTGTCCGCCTCGCTGCGAAGCCCCATGTCGCACGCCGGGCCGGCGGCGAGGAGCAGGAGCGCGAGCGCGCAGAGGATAGCCGGAGTTCTACGCTGACGAGACGACTTCATGCCGTGATTACTTCCTTAATCAGTGGGGGCGCGGATACTGGTTCGTCGCCGAGCGCGTAGGCGGCGCGGATGCGCTCAAGGGACTCCTGCGCTTCCGACGAGTCGCGGCAGTAGAGCAGGCCGAGGACATCGCCCTCGCTGACGCGGTCGCCGATTTTCGCCTCGGCGCTGTAGCCGACCGCGTGGTCAATCGCGTCCTCGATGCGCGTGCGCCCGCCGCCCAGGGCGGCGACCGCGTGCCCTACCTCGGCCGTATCAATCTCAGTGACGAACCCGGCGCGCGGGGATTCTACCCTAACCTCGTGCGGTGTCAAAGGAAGAAGTCGCGCGGGGTCGTCGCAGACGCGACGGGTCGCCGCCCTGGGCCAGGACGTTCCGGCGGAAGCATTCGAGCGCCGAGCCCGATTCGAGCGAGCGGCGGGCGCGCTCGCGCGCCTCGTCGAGCGACGGTTCGACGCCGGAGAGCGCGATCATGCGCGCGGCCAGCTCCAGCGAAAGCTCGCGCGCCGCTTCCGCGCCCGGGTCGGCCTCGTTCCTCAAGATGGCGATGCACTCGCGCACCTCCAGGGCGTGACCGACGCCGCGCCCGAGCGGCTGGCTCATGTCCGTCAGGAGGGCTTCGGTGCGGACGCCGAAGGAGTTGCCGGTCGCGACCAGCGCGCGTGCGAGCGTGCGCGCGTCCTCCTCCTTCGACATGAAAGCGCCTGTGCCAGTTTTAACGTCCAGCACGAGGGCGTCGAGGCCGGCGGCCATCTTCTTGGACATGATGGAGGCGACGATGAGCGGGATGGCCTCGACCGTGGCGGTCGCGTCACGGAGCGCGTAGAGCTTTTTGTCGGCGGGCGCGATCTCGGCGGTCTGGCCCATCATCGCGAAGCCGACTTCGCCGAGAATCCGGCGGAACTCGTCCAGCGCGAGGTGCACGCGGTAGCCCGGGATTGCTTCGAGCTTGTCGAGCGTGCCGCCCGTGTGGCCCAGGCCGCGGCCGGAAATCATCGGGACCGCCGCGCCGCAGCACGCGACAATCGGGGCCAGAATCAGCGAGGTCTTGTCGCCGACGCCGCCCGTCGAGTGCTTGTCAACTTTCGGCTTCGCTACGTCCGAGAAGTCCAGCGTCACGCCCGAGCGCAGCATCGCCTCCGTCAGCCACGCCGTCTCGTCCGCGCTCATGCCGTTAAGGAAGACGGCCATCAGCAGGGCCGCGGCCTGGTAGTCGGCCAGCGTGCCGCGCGTCACGCCCTCGACGAAGAAACCAATCTCCTCGCGCGTCAGCCCCCGCCCGTCACGCTTCTTGCGTATCACGTCCTGCGGTCTCAAACCTGTCCCCTTCACGCCCTCGTCAACAAGATGACTGCCTGCACCGTCACGGCCTCGCCGCGCCCCACCGCGTCCAGGCCCTCGCCCGTCTTCGCCTTCACGCTGACGCACGACGGCTCGACATTCAAAGTCCGCGCCAGCCGCTCGCGCATCTCCTCTACGTGCGGCCTGAGGCGCGGCCTTTCCAGCATCACCGTCGCGTCCACGTTGACGACGCGCCAGCCGCGCTCATGCGCCAGCGACACGACGCGCCCCAGCAAATCCAGACTGTCAGCGTCCTTCCAGCGCGGGTCGCTGTCCGGGAAATGCGCGCCGAGGTCGCCCTCGCACAAAGCCCCCAGGATGGCGTCTGCGACGGCGTGCGAAAGGGCGTCGGCGTCCGAATGGCCCAAAGCGCCGCGCGCCGCCTCGACGCGCACGCCGCCCAGGACGAGCGGCCGTCCCTCCGTCAGGCGGTGCGTGTCGTGGCCGATGCCGATGCGGAACATAAAAGCAGGAGTCAGAAGTCAGAAGTCAGAATAAAAGAAAAGCAGAAGAAAAGCAGCCCGTGCCTTTCATTCTGAATTCTGACTCCTGAGTTCTGCATTCTGCTTTAACAGAATTTCAGCCAGCGCGATGTCTTCGGGGCGCGTGATTTTGATGTTGCGCGCGTCGCCCTCTACGACGCGGACGGGCGCGCCGAGCGCCTCGACGAGCGAGCTGTCGTCGGTCGCCGCCGAGACCAGCCCGGCCGGCTGCTCGTAGGCGCGGCGCAACAGTTCGTAACGAAAGCACTGCGGCGTCAGCGCCCGGCGCAGTCGCGCGCGCTCAACAGTGCGGACGACGCGGTCGTCTTCAACTTCTTTGATGGTATCTACGGCCGGCGCGGCGAGAATGGCCGCGCCGAATTCTTCGGCCGCGCGCACCGTCCGGCCGATCTCGTCCGGGGTGACGAAGGGACGGACGCCGTCGTGCACGGCGACGACGCCGGCCGTGGCGGCGCGCACGGCCTGTAGGCCGCACCGGACACTTTCGGCGCGGGTTGCGCCGCCCGCGACGACCCGCGCCAGCTTGCGCAAGCCGTACCTGCCCGCCTGTGCCAAAAAGTCTGCGGCGTCCCCCGCGGGCAGGGCCACGATCACTTCCTGAATTTCAGCGCACCGCTCGAACTTTTCGAGCGTGTGGATGATGACGGGCTTGCCCGCCAGCTCAAGGAACTGTTTGGCGCGCTCCCCGCCGAGCCGCGTCCCACGCCCGGCCGCGGCGATGATGGCAACATTCATAAAACAGTGGTCAGTGGTCAGTGGTCAGTGGTCAGTAAAAAGAAAAGCCTTTTGTCTTTAACTGACTACTGACCACTGACCACTGACCACTGCTCTTATCCTTCGTCGGCGACGCGCTGGGGCGCGGGGCGTATGTCGCGCACGGAGCGGCGGCCGGTGCCGTTCATGCGCTGCTCGGCCGTGCCGTTCTCGCCCGACTCCTCCCAGAGGCGGCCGAAGATCATCTTGCCGGCCGTCGTCTGCAAGACGCTCGTCACGGCGATGTCCGCGTTGCGGCCGATGAGTTTCCTGGCGTTGTCCACGACGACCATCGTGCCGTCGTCCAGGTAGGCCACGCCCTGGTTGTACTCCTTGCCTTCCTTCAGGATGAAGACGCGCATCGCCTCGCCCGGCAGCACGACCGGCTTCAACGCGTTCGCCAGCTCGTTGATGTTGAGCACGTTGACGCCGCGGAGTTGTGCCACTTTGTTCAGGTTGAAGTCGTTGGTCACGATGACGGCGTCGAGCTGCTTGCCGAGCTCTATCAGCTTCAAGTCAACTTCGCGCACGGCGGGGAAGTCCGTCTCGACGATTTGAATGTCGAGCGCGTTGTTGTTCTGAAGGCGGTTGAGCATGTCGAGGCCGCGGCGGCCGCGCTGGCGCTTGGAGGAGTCGGGCGAGTCGGCGACCTGTTGCAGCTCGCGCAGGATAAACTGCGGGATGACGATGGTGCCGCCGAGGAAGCCCGTCTCGGCCACGTCCGCGATGCGCCCGTCAATGATGACGGACGTGTCCAGAATCTTGTAGTCGCGCCGCGTCGTCTTGTCGCTGAAAATCCCGCCCAATGCAGACAAGTCCAGGTAGTCGCCCTTGGCCGCCCCGACCATCAACCCGACGTAGGCCATGAAGAAGGTCAGCGAGAGCGTCAGAAAGCTCTTCATCTCCTCGCCGCCGACGGCGCTCGCCTCCTGCCGGCTGATGAGCGACCCAATCAGGTAGGCCCCGACGATTCCCAAAATCGAGCCGACGGCCGCGCCGATGAGCGTCTTGAGCGAAGCGCGCCGGATACGCACCTCGAAGAAGATGATCGCCAGGGCGACGAAGGCGGCGAGCAGGGCAGAGACGATTTGCGAGGCGAGGGGTCCCGCGACGAGACCTGTGGACGAGAGCAGGCGGCCCGAGACCGGGTGCAAGACGTAGCCGGACGTGACCAGGATGGCGGTGAAAACTACTCTAATGAGTATGACGTTCGTCCGCATGATGCGGCATTCTAGCACGCTCCCGGAAATGAGGCACGAAAAAAGAATTCAAGGGCAGGAACCCGGAATGCCCCCCTGGGGAACCCACTCAAGCCTTTGCGCCTTACGTCTTCCCTTAGCGCCTTTGCGAGAAACAGCCGTTCACGCTGGAGGCGCAAAGTTAATACTTAAGGCGCAAAGGGTTGAGTCGGGTTTAGAGCTGAGCTTTTCAGAACAGCTCGTCAAGTGCTTCTTCCACCGAGCGCACCCCGACGACGCGGAGGCCGAGCAGGCGTTCTAGGCCGGCGGTGTTGGAGGCCGGCATGATGATGCGCTTGAAGCCGAGGGTCTGGGCCTCGCGGGCGCGAACCTGCGCCTGCATCGCGCCGCGCACCTCGCCCGTCAAGCCCACTTCGCCGAAGACGGCCGTGTGCGGGTCAATTGGCACATTTTTGAAGCTCGACGAGATGGCCGCGACCACGCCCAAATCCGCCGCCGGCTCGTCCACTTCGAGCCCGCCCGCGATGTTGACGAACACGTCGTCGCCCATCAGGTGAAAGCCGACGCGCTTTTCGAGCATCGCTATCAAGAGCGCCACGCGGTTCTGATCCACGCCCTGCGTCATGCGCCGGCCCGTCCCGTACTTTGAGCCACTGACGAGCGCCTGAATCTCCAACAGCACCGGCCGCGTCCCCTCCATGCAGGCGGTCACGACCGAGCCGGCCACGTTCTGCGGCCGCTCCTGCAAGAACATCTCCGACGGGTTCGCCACGGCTACGAGCCCCGTGCCGGTCATCTCGAAGACGCCGACCTCGTTGGCCGCGCCGAAGCGGTTCTTCGTCGCCCGCACGATGCGGTGGTTGTGATGGCGCTCGCCCTCGAAGTAGAGCACCGTGTCAACGATGTGCTCTAGAGCTTTCGGCCCGGCGATGGAGCCCTCCTTCGTGACGTGGCCGATGAGAAAGACCGGGATGGTGCGGTTCTTGGCGAGCAGCAGGAACTGGCCCGCGACCTCGCGCACCTGTGAGACGGAGCCCGGCGCGGACTCTATGCCGGAGGAGAAGACCGTCTGGATGGAGTCCACTATGATTACGTCTGGCCTCATGCGCTCGATCTCGCCGAAGATGTTTTCGAGGTTCGTCTCGGGCAGGAGGTACAGATTCTCCGCGGCGAGTCCCAGGCGCTCGCCGCGCATCTTGATTTGCCGCTCGGACTCTTCGCCGGAGACGTAGAGCACGGTCATGCCCTGCCCGCTCAGCTTGTCCGCGACCTGTGCCAATAATGTGGACTTGCCGATGCCCGGGTCACCGCCGATGAGGACGAGGCTGCCGGGGACGACGCCTCCGCCGAGCACGCGGTCGAACTCTGCGATGCCGGAGGAGACGCGCGCGTCGTCCTGCGATTCGATCTCGCGGTAGGCGACCGGCTTGACTTCGCGCAACTGGAAGCCGCCGCGCGAGGCCGCGCCCTCCTTCTTCGCCGCGGGGCGCGTGCGCTCCTCCACGAACGAGTTCCACTCGCCGCAGTCAGGGCACTTGCCGAGCCACTTGCGCGTCTGGTGTCCGCACTTCTGGCACACGTAAATTGTCGTCGCTGCTTTCGCCACTCTCTTCTTCTCCACACTCTTCGCCGCGCGAAGCTTTGTCCGTGTAGCTTCCAGCGCGAGCTAAATTATCCGGGAGTTGCCGCTCATTTTACCAACTTTACGCCCCGCTCGCACTCCCGCGTCTTGCCTCACAGAATTTTTGCCACACATTCGCGCCGGGCGGTGTTTTGAAAAGTAGAGCGAGGCAATTTTACTCGATTGCACTTTCAAATTTCCGCCCCGCCCGAGGTGAACATTTCATGCTGAGAATTTACGCCCCCTTGCTCGGGGCAGTGCTGTCTTTAGTCGTCCTCTTCCCGCCAGCCTATTCGCAAAGTGTCAAGCCGGCGGCCGTTGATAAGGCCGAGGCCGAGCGTTGGCGCGAGGACTTGCGCTACATGGCCGAGCAGATGCCGTTGCGCCACGCCAACCTCTTTCACACGATGACGCGCCAGCAGTTCGACGCCGCAATCCGTAAGCTCGACGAGCGCATCCCGCAGCTCGCGCGTCACCAGATCATCGTCGAGCTGGCGCGCATCGCGGCGATGGTCGGCGACGGCCACACCAACGTTGCGCCGACGCGTGACCCCAAAATCGGCTTCCGCCAGCTTCCCGTCAAGCTCTACCTCTTCAAGGACGGCCTCTTCGTCCGCGCCGCCGAGCGCACGCACGCAGAGTTGGTCGGCGCGCGCGTCGTCAAAATTGGCACAGCCGACGCGGACGAGGCCGTGGCCCGCGCCCGAGAAATCATAGGGCGCGACAACGAGATGGACGTTAAGTTCTACGCCCCGCACCTGCTCGTCCAGCCCGAAGTCCTGCACGCCCTCGACCTCAGCGAAGACACGGGGGAGGCTCGTTTCACAGTCGAGCAAGGAGGCAAGCGGCGCGAAGTCGTTCTGCGTCCCTCTGGCCCCGCCGACCTCATCCCGCCCGACACGGACACGACCTGGATGCCCAAGGCTGGGTGGGTAGACATGCGCGACTCCGCGACTGCGCCCGCGCCGCTGTGGCTCAGAGACCCCGCGAACAAGTTCTGGTTCGAGTACCTGAAAGACTCGCGCACGCTCTACGCGCAGATAAATCAAGTGGGCGACAAGGAGACGGAGACTCTGGCCGACTTCACCAAACGACTGCTCGCCTTCGCCGAGGCGAACGCGGTCGAGAAATTGGTCCTAGACCTGCGCCTCAACCGCGGCGGCAACGGCGGCTTGCTACACCCGCTCAAGGTCGGGCTCATCAAGTCGAAGTTCGACCAGCGCGGCAAATTGTTCGCGCTCATGGGGCGCAGCACGTGGTCTGCCTCGCAGTTCCTGCTGAACTATTTGGAGGAGTACACGAACACCGTCTTCGTCGGCGAGCCTTCGGGCTCGAAGGGCAACATCTACGGCGACTCGCGCCGCATCACGCTGCCGAACAGCCAGGTCACGGTGCGAGCCTCCGTCTACTACTGGCAGGACTGGAACCCGTGGGACACGCGGATGTGGACGGCCCCGGACGTGACGGCCGAGATGTCTTCGGAAGATTATCGCGCGAACAGGGACCCCGCGCTCATGGCCGCGCTCGGTTACGCGCCGCGCAAGACGCTCGTCGAAATGCTCGACGAGGCGCTGACGGAAGGCGGAGCCGAGTTGGCCCTGAAGAAGTACCGCGAATTCAAGAATGACCCGGCCAACCGCTACGCCGCCACGGAAGAGCCGCTGCTCGTCGCGGGCCAGCGGCTGCTGAACGAGAAGAAGCCGGAACAGGCGCTTCAACTCTTCAAGCTGGTCGCAGAGGAGTATCCGCATTCCTTCCGCGGCTCCTTCGCCGTGGGCGTGGCGCACCTACAGAGCGGCAACCGGGCCGAGGCCGTCAAGAACCTGGAGCGGTCGCTCGAACTTAACCCGAAGAACTACGACGCGGCCGAAGAGTTGAGGCGTGCGCGTCAGCAGTAAATTGTCCCGGCGGGACAACTGAAAATAGCCCAGCACTTCAGGAAAGAAAGAGGAAAAGAATTGAGTCCCGTAGGGACGGCTGAACAGAAACCTTCAGCCGTCCCTACGGGACTTAGCATTATCCATCCGCTGCTCCCAGCTGAAGTGCTGGGCTATTTTCACGTCGCCCCTGACGGGGCTAAGAATTTCCGGCGCGTTGCTGACTAATTGATTTCACTTTCCAGACGTTAGCAGTTCCCGTATGTTTTCGACAGGGCGGCCGAGGACGGCCCTGACCCCGCGCTCGACGATGGGCCGCTGAATCAGGTCCGGGTGCTTGAGCATGAGGGCTATGATTTCGTCGTCGGAGAATTCGCCCTTGCCCAGACCCAGCTCGCGATAGACGGCCTCGCTCGTCCGCAAAATATCGCGCGGCGCGAGCTTCATCTTCTTCAACAACTCGCGCAGCTTCCGCTCGTCGAGCGGGGCCGTGTAGTAGTTCACCTTCTCGTAGGGGACGCCGCTCTCACGGAGCAGCCGGTCAAGCTCGCGGCACTTCGTTCAAGTGGGCTTCTCGTAAACGGTGATTTTGTCCGCCATCGCTCCTCCGAAAAAATTTACGGGAAGATGCCGCGCACTCGCGTCGCTTCGGCCACGCGGTCTACGGCGAGGATGTAAGCGCCCGTGCGCATGTCCGTGTCGAACTGCTCCGCCTTCTCGTGAACGGCCTGGAACGCCGCGCGCATGGTCTGCTCCAGGCGGCTGTTGATCTCGCTCTCGGACCAGAAATAGGAGTAGAGGTCTTGCACCCACTCGTAGTAACTGACGGTGACGCCGCCGGCGTTCGCCAGGATGTCTGGGACGAGGAAGACGCCCTGGTCCGCGAGCACGCGGTCAGCGCCCGGGGTCGTCGGGCCGTTGGCCAGCTCCGCGATGATCTTAGCCTTGACCTGCCCGACCGTCTCCAGCGTGATGACGTTCTCCAATGACGACGGCAGGAGGATGTCGCAATCCACCCCGAGCACGTCGTCCGTGGCAATCTCCTTCGTGTCCTTGAGCCCGTTCAGCATCTCCGTCTGCTTCTTGTGACGGAGCGCGGCGTCCACGTCAATCCCGCCCTCGCTGTAGACGCCGCCGCGCGAGTCCGAGACGGCGACGACCAGAGCGCCGTCGCCCGCGACGAGCCGCGCGATGTTAGCGCCCGCGTTGCCGAAGCCGTGCACCGCCACGCGCGCCCCCTTCAATTCCATCCCACGGACGCGGCACGCCTCGCGCAGCGCGTAGAGGCAGCCGCGCGCGGTGGCCTCGGCGCGACCGTGCGAGCCGCCGAGAGAGAGGGGCTTGCCCGTGACGACGCCCAGCTCCGTGTGCCCGCGCACCATCGAGATGGTGTCCATGATCCAGGCCATCGTCTGCTCGTCTGTGTACACGTCCGGCGCGGGGATGTCGCTGTCCGGGCCAATGATGGGTGCGATCTCGAAGGCGTAGCGCCGCGTGAGCCGCTCAAGCTCGCCGCGCGAGAGCGCCTTGGGGTCGCAGACGACGCCGCCCTTGCCGCCGCCGTAAGGGATGCCGACGGTCGCGCACTTCCACGTCATCCAGGAGGCCAGGGCCTTGACCTCGTCAATCGTCACGTTCGGGTGGTAGCGGATGCCGCCCTTCGCGGGGCCGCGCGCGATGTTGTGCTGCACGCGGTAGCCCTCGAAGACCTGCACCTCGCCGTTGTCCATCTTGACGGGGATGGAGACGACGAGTTGGCGCTTGGCGTTTTTGAGGACGCGCCGCATGGAGTCGTCCAGATCGAGGTATTCCGCGGCGCGGTCAAACTGCTGCTTGGCAATCTTGAAAGGGTTGAGTTCTTCCGCCTCGGCTGCGGCTGTCGTCGCCGCCCGCTGCTCGGCCATAAGACGCTCCTCCGAAAAAGCAGAATGTTGAAGTCAAAGGCAGGGAGACAACCCCCGGGGTTCGGACAAACGCCGCCATCCTAGCAGAAAAGTGGTCAGTAGTCAGTGGTCAGTGGTCAGTTAAGAACTAAAACCGTCTTTCTGTTAACTGACCACCGGCCACTGACTACTGACCACTATTTTTCTGGAACAAGGCTGTACGTGTTGGGGTCTAAGTAAGTTGAGCAGAGGCTCCCTGGACCCGCATGGCACCGGCATGGGAGGAAGCAAAGGATGTTTGGAAATCTTGTCGAGTCGAGCTCTCACAGAGGCGACAACGCCCGCAAGGGCTGGTTCTTTCTGGGCACGCTCGGGGTCTACGCCGTCGCCTTCCTGGCCCTCGGCGTCGGGAGCATCTACGCCTACAACACGCACGTCGAGGCGCAAAACTTAGAACTGATCTCGATGATCACGCCCGTCGAAGCGCCCCAGGTGGAAGCGCCGCCCGTGAGGGACCACCCGAGGGCGTCGGGCAGTAACGACACCCGGCCGGCCATGTCAATCAGGACCGCCAACGTAGCGCCCACGACGGACCCGACACGCGTGCCCGTCGGAGTTTCTACCACGCCTGAGAACGTGCCGCCGCCGACGCCGGGGCTGCCGGTCGCGATGGGCAATCGGAATGTTGACATCGGCGGTGGTGGCCCGGGCGGGCGCGGCAACAACCCGTTCGGAGGCGACGGCGCGGGGCCGCGAAACATCAGCCGGGACGTGCGAGAGATCGAGGCGGAGACGCCCCCGCCGGTGATGGAGAGAAAGGTCAACAGGGCACCCGTGTCGAAAGGCGTCGTCAACGGCATGGCGACTCACTTGCCGAAGCCCGTCTACTCGGCCATCGCCAAGGCCGGAGGCGCTTCGGGCGTCGTCACCGTGCAGGTCCTGATTGACGAGCATGGCAAGGTTGTTTCGGCGCGCGCCCTGAGCGGCCACCCGCTCTTACAGCAATCGGCCGTGCAGGCCGCCCTACAGGCACGCTTCACCCCGACGTACCTCTCGGAGCAGCCGGTCAAGGTCTCCGGCGTCATCACCTACAACTTCGTCAGGCAGTAAAACACAGCGGGCCGTGAGCCGTGAAGCGAAAGAGCGCTCTTTCGCTTCACGGCTCACGAGTCTTGATAAATTCTGGGGACGCGCCGGCTGATGCCGCAGGTGATTTCGTAGGAGAGAGTGCCGACCGTCGCGGCCACGTCTTCGGCCGTGATTGAGAGCGGGCCGTCAGCGCCGATGAGCGTCACCGCGTCGCCGCTAAGGACGCCGGGCACGTCCGTCACGTCCAGCAGAGTCAAGTCCATCGAGACGCGTCCCACCACTGGGGCGTACTGACCGCGCACGATCGCGCGCCCGCGGTTCGACAAGCCCCGCGCGTAGCCGTCGTTGTAGCCTACGGGCAGCGTCGCCACCACGGTCTCCCGCGCGGCCTCGAACGTGCAGCCGTAGCCGAGCGTTTCGCCAGGGTGTATGCGCTTGACGAGCGTGACGCGCGTCAGGAGGGACATGACCGGAAGCAGCGCGGGCGGCTCTGGCGCGGGCGGCAGGATGTCGCGCCACAGCCCGTACAGCACGCCGCCGGGCCGGACCATGTTGCCCCACCCGTTCGGGTGCGCGAACGTCCCCGCCGAATTAGCCAGGTCTTCAAAGCGGGGCCTGTGCCCGCGCTCGCGCAACAGCCCGACGGCGCTGCGGAACCGCGCGACCTGCTCGTCCGTGAAGCCGTCAAGATTGGGGTCGTCCGCGGCGGCGAAGTGCGTCATCACGCCGTCCACGCGTATGTGCTTGAAAGAGCCGAGCGCGTCCGCGAACTCCGCGAGCTGGTCGTGACGGACGCCGAGCCGCCCCATCCCAGTGTCCACCTTGAGGTGAACGTCAGCCACCACGCCGCGCTCGCGGGCCGCGCGGTCGAGCGCGTCAATCATGTCCAGCCGGTAGACGACGGGCACGATGCGCTCTTCGAGACAGAGCCCCTCCTGCCCCTCCCAGAAGCCGCCGAGCGACAGCACGGGCTGTGTGACGCCCGCGCGCCTCAGCTCAAGTGCCTCCTCCGGCAGCGCCACGCCGAACCAGTCCGCACCCTCTGCCGCGAGCCTGCGCGCGCACCTCGCGGCCCCGTGCCCGTAGGCGTCGGCCTTGACGACCGCCATCACGCGCACGCCCTCGGCGACGCGCCCCCGCACCCAGCGGAAGTTCGACGCCAGCGCGTCCAGGTCTACCAGCGCCCACGTCGGCCGCCGTCCAGACGTTTCAATGATAGTTCCCGTGCCCGTCACCCGCTTCACTCACGCCACATATTCTCGAAGCGCGTGAACTCTTTCAGGAACGCCAGCCTGGCCGTGCCCGTCGGCCCGTTGCGCTGCTTGGCGACGATGATCTCCGCGATGCCGGCGTTCTCCTCCGTCCGGTTGTACTGCTCCTCGCGGTAGATGAAAGCCACCACGTTCCGCATCTTGCTCGATAGCCCCCGACTCGCGTAAGTCTGCGAGCTGCGGGCGGTGGTCCGTGCGGTTCTCGGGGGCGCGCGAGAGCTGGGAGAGCGCGATGAGCGGGACGTTCAATTCTTTGGCGAGGGCCTTCAGCTCGCGCGAGATTTGCGAGACCTCCTGCTGGCGCGACTCGGCGCGGCGCGACGAGCCGGACATCAGTTGCAGGTAGTCAACGATGATGAGGTCCAGCTTCTTCTGCTCGGCGGCGAGGCGGCGCGACTTGGCGCGCATCTCAAGCACCGAGATGCCCGGCGTGTCGTCTATGAAAATCTTGGTCTCGGCCAGCGTCCCCAACGCCCCGGCGAGCCGCGCCCACTCGTCGCGCGAGAGGAAGCCGCTGCGGAAGCGGTGCGCGTCCACGCGCGCCTCCGAAGAGAGCATGCGCATCACCAGCGACTCCTTCGACATCTCCAACGAGAAGACGCCGACCACGGCCTGCGCCTGGATCGCCGCGTTCTGTGCCAACGTCAAACAAAGGCTCGTGTTGTGAACGCAGATGTCGTTGGCGACGAAATTGTGCGTTGCGGGGATTGTCAGGTCGTAGACCTGTTTGCGGCCGATCGGCTCGATTGAAACGATCTCGTCCCAGTAGAGGTCGCTGGCCGCGAGTTGACGAAGGGCCGTGCTGTTGAGCGCGAGGGCCAAAGTCAACAGCCGATCACGCGTGAGGGCTCGCCTGCCGACATGTATGTTAGTGTGCCCCCTGACGCCGGCCCGCCGCGCCAGCGCGCTCCACGACTCCGTGGCCTTGAGTAAAGCTATCTTCTCCCACACGCTGACGGGAATCAGGTCGCGGTTCGTCTGATATTTTCTCTTCGCAAGCGCCGCCTTGACCGAGCTTAGGGCGCTCTCTTTCCCGTGTATTCCTATTTCGGCGGCGAAAATTTTTATCGAGCGGGCGTCCGTAACATCAAGCTGCCAAGCCACACGTCTTTCGTCCCGGTACTTGACGCGCCTTTTTCTTAGCGAGGCGACGACGCCGAAGCGCAGCAGCAGGTGCTGAACCTGGCGAGCCAGTCGCTCGCTAACGGAAGCAAAGCCCAACTGCGACTGCCCGCTGCTCAAAAGGGTCGCCCACCCGTCAGTCGAGAACAGCCGGTTAAGGAAGAGAGCTAACAAGTCTCGCTCAAGTCTGAACACTTGCGGCGGGATGAATTTCGCGTGGCTGTTGCAGCCGTAGAGGCCCAGACCGGTCAGCCAGGCGGTGATGGGATTGACCCTCCCGCCAAGCCCCTGCCGCTTGCGTATGCGAAGACTGAAAGTCCGATCTTTACTATTCGCCGCTACAGTTTCGACCCCGCCGAAGTCCGCGACCGATCTCTCGAAATCTTCCCGCAGCTCAGGCTTCCCGACCGTGAAAACGGGCGAACTTTTCGTCAGGCAGCCGTCGCCGATCAGGTACGCGAGCAGTTTTATTTCGCACTCGCGCATCCTCTCCTTGCCGAAGACGCTGAGAACGCGCGGGACCGCGACCCTGTCCCCGACTCTCAACTGGTGGAGCGGCGTCCAGCCGTTCAAGGTCAGGAAAGGATGCGGGAGAGTTGATTCGACCACGCGGCCGAGCCGCGTCGTCACGCGGTAAACGGGCTTCACCCCGTCGTCCACGAAATCCGAAGGCGAGGCCCGCCTGAATTTCAGGTCGCCGCCCAGGGTCAGCAACCGTGCGGAGCGCCGGCGGTAAACCTCCTCGATGGTCTGGACGCTGCCGTCGGTCAGCAGGATTTCGCTGTCGAAGGCGAGGCATTTCCCCATTGACGGGCGCGCGGCGACGACGATGAGGTCTGAGGGTTGAAGGCCGGAGGTCATGGAGTCGAGGTCGTTGAAGCCGGTCGTCAGGCCCGTCAGCATGGCGGAGCGCCCGGCCATCTCCTGGACGTGTTCGAGCATGGCGTCGGCGATGGGCTTGACGTGCGCGAAGCCCTGGCGTGTGCGCTCGTCGGCGAGCGCGAAGATGGCCTGCTCGGCGTGGTCGAGGATGACCTCGGCCTCGTCCTCCTCTTCGAGCGCCTCGGATGTGACCTTGTTGCAGACCTTGACGAGCTGCCGCAGCATGGACTTGTCGCGGACGATCTTGGCGTAGGCCGCGACGTTGGCGAAGTGGGGCAACCCGTAGGTCAGGTTGGTGATGAAGGTCAGCCCGCCGACCGACTCGACCGCGCCGTCGCGCTTCAACTCCTCTGCGATGAGAATCGGGTTGATCTCTGAGCCGTGCTCGAAGAGCGAGATCATCGCCAGAAAGATGCGGCGGTGGCTGGGGACGTAGAAGTCTTCGGGTTTTAAGAGCTCTATGGCCTGACTGACGAGCGCGTTGTCTAGGATGATCGCGCCGAGGATAGCGCGCTCGGCCTCCGCGCTGTTCGGCAGGGGCCTTTCGAGCATCTGGTCGCGCGACGTGTCGGCGGCGAAGTTTGCCATCGGGAGACTTACGTATGAAAACTAAAATTTGAAGACGGAAACCCGCGGGTAAAAACAAAAAGGCTGCAAGCGCGGCGCGTGCCTTTCAACGCCCGCCCGGTGGGCGGTCACGCCGCGCTTGCAGCGCACTATACTACAGGGCCGTGGGCGCGACAATGCTTACGCCGCCGCCGCGCCCGAGCGCCCGGAATCAACCCCTTCCGACCTCGGATCCGCCCTCATCGGCGGTCTCATCCGTCGTCGTTTCCTCTGCGGCCGCGCCTCCCTGCGCCGCCGCGGCCGGCTCGGTAGCTGCCGCTGCTGCCTCGGGCTTCGCGCCGCCCTCGGCGGCGACTTCCACGGGCAGCTCGACCGTCACGTCGCGGTGCAGGCGCACGGGGACGGTGAACTCACCCGTCTCCTTAATCGCCTCGCGCAGGGTTATGCGGCGGCGGTCAATTTCGTAGCCGCGCTCCTTCAGGGCCTCCGCGATGTCCATGGAGGTCACGGAGCCGTAAAGGATGCCGTGTTCGCCGACCTTGCGCGTGAAGCTCAGGCGGACGGCACGGAGCTGATCGGCCTGACCCTCGGCCGTGGCCTTCTCCGTGGCCTCCTTCTTGAGAAGCGCGGCGCGCTCCTGTTCAATCTGGCGGACGTTGCTGGCCGTCGCCTCGACGGCGAGCTTGCGCGGGAGCAGGTAGTTGCGTGCGTAGCCCGCCTTGACCCTGACAATCTCGCCGCGCGCCCCCAGGTCGTCTATGTCTTCGCGCAGGAGGACGTTCGTGTGTGCCATTTTTATTCTCCTCCTTCGTTTAGTCTGTGGCGTAGGGCAAGAGCGCAATGTTGCGCGCGCGCTTGATGGCTTCGGAGAGCATGCGCTGGTGCGTGGCGCACGCGCCCGAAATCCTGCGCGGCAGAATCTTGCCGCGCTCCGGGATGTAGCTCTGCAAGAGCTTCACGTCTTTGAAGTCAATCAGGTCAACCTTCTCGATGCAGAAGCGGCAGATTTTGCGGCGGTGCATACGGCGGCCGCCGCCGCGCCCCCCGCCCTGTCGGTCGGAGCGGCCTCGCCCGCCGCCGTCGTCGTCGTCGCGGTCGAACCCGCGCTCACGCTCTTCATAATTACTGGACATAATCTTTCCTCTCGTCAAAGCACTCGGCAATCAACCGCCTGCACTCGCTCAAACAAGCTCAAGTGCCTGCCGACCGTCGTCTGCCGATAACTGGATACTGTTTATGATTCCTGGCCCTCGCCGCGCGCGCCGGCCTCGCTGGCCGAGCCCGAGCCGCGCGTAGAGGTTCCCGAGAAGCCGCCACGCTTGCTGGCGCGGCGCGCGCGCTTGGCCTTGAACTTCTCGGCGCGACGCCGGTCCTCGTCCACGCGGACGGTAATGTAGCGTATGACCTGGTCGTTGACGCGCATGCGGCGTTCAAGCTCCGCGATCTCGCGGCCCGAGCCGTCTACCTCGAAGAGCACGTAGTGGCCCTCGGTGCGGCGTCCGATGGGGTAGGCCAACTGGCGGCGTCCCATGTTCTCATGCTTGGTGACGGTGCCGCCCTGGTCCGTGATGATCTGTTGCAGAGTTTCGTTGAGGCGCGTGATGTCATCCTCGGACGCGGACGTGTCCACGATGAACATCACCTCGTAGGTTCTTTGCGTAGCCAAAATTCATCCTCCTCTTGGATGTCTAGCCTCACTACTATGAGTGAAGCAAGAAGGAAAAGTAGTCAGGGGCCGGTGGTCAGTGGTCAGTAAGAAATCAGTTTTTAACTGACCACTGACCACCGACTACTGACTACTGTTGTAAAGTGCCATTGCTTTGTCAATGCCGTCGCGGAGGACGGCTCGGAGCGCCGCTGCGCTCCGTTCTAAAATCTCTTCGAGCGCGGCCCGCTCGGTCTTCGTGAATTCGTCGAGGACGAAACTCTTGGTGTCGCCGACGGGGTGCTCGGGCCAGATGCCCATGCGCAGCCGCATGAACTCATCCGTCTTCACGGCCGCGATGATTGACTTCAGCCCGTTGTGCCCACCGGCCGAGCCGCGCCTCCGCAAACGTATCGTCCCGAAGGGCAGCGCCAGGTCGTCGCTGATGACGATCATCTCGCGCGCATCCGACGATTCCTGCTTGGCGAGCAGGCAGGCGACCGACTCGCCGCTCAGGTTCATGTACGTCTGCGGCTTGACCAGCTCGACGCGCCGGCCCTCAAGCTCCGCGCGCCCGACGAGCGCCCGGCAGTCCTTGCGCTTGACCTGCGCCCCGGCCTCGCGCGCGAGCAGGTCAACCAGCATGAAGCCGACGTTGTGGCGCGTCCGCTCGTACTCCGCGCCAGGGTTGCCGAGACCAACGATGAACATAAGGAAAAAGGCAAAAGGTCAAAGGTAAAAGTAAAGGTAAAGAACTCGTCTTTCGTCTTCCCTTTTCCTTTTTACTTCTAAGCGCCTTCTTCTTCGTCTTCCTTCTTGCCCTTGCCGATGACTTCGGGCTCGGCCTGCTCTTCGGCTACCTCGGCGGTCTCGACAGGCTCCTCGCGGATGATGCCGACCGTGGCGATGACGGCCTCGGGCTCGTCCAGAATCTCCACGTCCGGGTCCACGGGGATGTCCGAGACGTGCAGCACGTCGTGGACGCCCAGGTTCGACACGTCCAGCTCGAACGCCTCGGGGATGTTGCGCGGGTCGCAGCGCACCGAAATCTCGCGCAAGACCTGTTCGAGGTGGCCCGATTCCTCGCGCACGCCCACCGGCTCGCCCGTCAGGTGCACGGGCACCGTGACTTCGATCTTCTGCCCCTTGACCAGCCGCTTGAGGTCCGCGTGAACAAGCCGCCCGCGCACCGGGTCAATCTGCCGGTCGTGGAACATCACCTCGCTCGCGCCGACGCCCTCGACGTCAATCGTGAAAATCGAGTTGTACCCGGCGTCCGAGCGCAGTATCGCCGCCAGCTCGCGTAAGGGCGCGACGGCCGAGACAGGCTCGCCCTCGCCGCCGTAAACCGTGACGGGCACTAAGCCCTCGCGCCGCGCGCGCCGCGCGTCGTTTTTGCCGCGGCCCTCACGTCGGCTCGCGCGAATCGTGATCTCTTTTCTCTCTGCCATGATTACTCCCTTAAAAAGGTTTCAAGTTAAAGCATCATCGAACCTGAAACCTTAAACCTGAAACTTGAGACCCCATCAGTGTTTGCCCTTCAGACGAAGAGCGAGGAGACGCTGGTCTCCTCGTGGATCGACTTGATCGCTTTCGCCAGCAGCGGCGCGATACTCAAAACCTCTACGTTCTCCAAATCGCACGCCCCGTCGTGGAGCGGAATCGTGTTAGTGACGGCCATCTGCTCTATGTCGGAGGCGGCCAGCTTCTCGCAGGCGCGGCCCGACAGCACAGGGTGCGTGAAGCAGGCGTGTATGCGCTCGGCCCCGTTCTCCTTGAGCGCCTTCGCCACCTTCGTCAGCGAGCCGCCCGTGTCGCACATATCGTCAACTATCAAACACGAGCGCCCGCGCACGTCGCCGACCACGTTCATCACCTCCGCGACGTTCGCCTTCTCGCGCCGCTTGTCGCACAGGGCCAATTCGGCGTTCAGCCGCTTGGCGTAGGCGCGCGCCCTTTCCGCTCCGCCCGTGTCGGGCGCGACCACCGTCAGGTTCGGCAAAGGGTTGTCCTGATAGTGGCCGATCATGACGGGCGCGGCGTAAAGGTGATCCACGGGGATGTCAAAGAAGCCCTGAATCTGGGCCGCGTGCAAGTCCATCGTCAGGACGCGCTGCGCGCCCGCGGTCACTATCAAATTCGCCACGAGCTTGGCCGCAATCGGCACGCGCGGGCGGTCCTTCTTGTCCGAGCGCGCATAGCCGTAGTACGGGATGACGGCCGTGACGCGCTCTGCCGACGAGCGGCGGAAGGCGTCGAGCATGACGAGCAGCTCCATCAGGTGCGCGTCCGTCGGCGGGCACGTCGGCTGGACGATAAACACGTCGCCGCCGCGCACGTTCTCGTCAATCTGAAAATTGAACTCGCCGTCGGAGAAGCGCTCCGCGATGGCGCGGCCCGGGTCGCAACTCAGGTAATGGCAAATCTCCTCGGCCAGCGCGCGGTTCGCGTTGCCGGAGAAAACTTTGATGCCGCCAGTCGTTCCCATAAATTCAGTGGTCAGTGGTCAGTGGTCAGTGGTCAGTTAAAAGAAAAACGTCTTTGTCTTTAACTGACCACTGACCACTGACCACTGACATCTGCTTTATTCTGGGGCGGAAGGATTCGAACCTACGAATGCCGGTTCCAAAGACCGGTGCCTTACCACTTGGCTACGCCCCAAGCTCAACCCCGCGGCGGCCGCGGCGCTGCCGCGCCGAGCGCCGACAAATATTCGGCCCGCGCCAGCGCGGCGCAAGGGAAAATGTGCCAGCGGCCTTCGCCCTTGAGCGCCCCGGCGGCGCGCTCTCGTGTTTCCCTCTTGTCAAAGACTCCGAAGACGCTTGAGCCGCTCCCGGCGAGCAAGGCGCGGCGCGCGCCCACCCTCAGGAGGGCGTCCCTCGCCCGCTCGATTTCCGGTTTCAGGTTGAAGACGACCGGCTCGAAGTCGTTGTGCAGCGCAATAGGACAAGAATCCGTAAATTGCTCGTCTGCACGAGAAATAGAGAGATTAACGTCGCCCCCAGCCTTTGTCAAGGCCGGGGAGTTGAGCGCCCTGTACGCCTCCGCGGTCGAGACTTTCGCCTCCGGCTTGACGATTAACAGGTGCTCGGCGGAGACATCGTCGAGCGGCGTGATCTCCGTTCCGAGCCCGGTCCCCAGAGCCGTCCCGCCCGTCAGGAAGAAGGGCACGTCCGCCCCGAGTTTTGTGCCAATTGATGTAAGTTCTTCCAGACTCGTCTCCATCTCCCAAAGGCGCGCGAGGCCGAGCAGGGCGACGGCCGCGTTGGACGAGCCGCCGCCCAATCCGGCCTCCACGGGGATGATTTTTTCGAGGTGAATCGAGGCCCCGCGTTGAACCCCTCGCGCGCTCCTGAGGGCCGCGGCGGCGCGCAAGATGAGGTTGGTTTCGTCCAGAGGAATCTCGGGCGAATCGGAGGTGAGGCGCAAACGGTCGTCGTCGCGCGCGGCGAAGGTCAGGCGGTCGTGGAGCGTGACGGTCTGAAAAATCGTGCGCAGCTCGTGGTAGCCGTCGGCGCGGCGGCCGAGCACACGCAGCCGCCAGTTAATCTTGGCGAACGAGGGGAGCGTGAAGGCGTCCACAGACACGACGGGGCGGCTGACCTCTCCTGTCTTGAAGCGCCAGCCGCCCAGTTACTAAACCCGCGTCGCGGGCGCGCTCAGCGCGTGATGAAAATCTGAGTCAGGTAGACGCGCCCGTCCGCCGTGCGCGCCACGCCTATGGCCGTGTGCGTGTAATTACCGCGCAGGATGTTGGCGCGGTGCTTCGGCGACTGCAACCACTGCTCGACGGCCACGCGGACGGGGTCAACCTGCCCCTGATTATACGCTATGTTCTCGCCCAGCGACCTCCACGCCACGCCGCTCGCGCTGACGCGGTCCAGGAGGTTCGAGCCGTCCGGGGCCTCGTGGTCGAAGAAGTTACGGCGGCCCATGTTCTCCGAGTGCCCGCGGGCCACGCGGCACAACTGCCCGTCCCACGCGAGCGCCGGCAGGCGATACCTGGCCCGCTCGGCGTTAATCAGATTGAAAGCCTGGCGCTCGAAGCTGTTGCCCGCGACCGCGGGGCCGGACGAGGGAGCGACGGCCGCCGTGCGCGTGTAGACGCGGTGCTGCATCTGCTGCTCGCCCGCTGGGCGTCCGGCCGTGACCAGTCGGGCAACGGGCCGATTCCCGGACGATTGCGCGAAACTCTCGGCGGAGGCCGAGGCTAAAAAGAGGAAGGAGAGCGCAGAGATGAAAAGCAAGCTGGCAGACTTGCCCACAGCGACAAGGGGAACCCGATTTTTACGAATCATCGAAGGGGAACTTTCTTTGGAGCCGTCGGTTCGCGTGCTCCGCGTCAGGCCGTGAGAAAGCGACCTAAACCTGACCGCGCTTGGGGCTGGCGGTCCTCAAATGTCAACCCGATAATAGCAAACAGAGTTCAACGATGACAACCCGTATTTTATTTCATTTCAATTACGGCGGAGTTGCATCTTGGCATACTTCGGCGTGCGCGTCGAGAGCTAATTTATCGGCGTGGTGTGCGGGGGTTACTTCTGGGCTTTGCCGTCCAGCTTGGCGCGGATTCTGGCGCTGCTATCGCCGCCGGACGCCAGTGACAGGGCTCTCTGCCAGGCTTCGCGGGCCAGTTCGGGCTTGCCGCGTTTGTGGTAAACGTCGCCCAGGTGCTCGTGAATCGTGGCCGACTGGTTGTTGCGGCGGGCGGCTTCCGTCAGGTGACGCTCGGCCTCGTCGAGCCTGCCGAGCTTGAAATAGGCCCAGCCCAGGCTGTCCAGGAAAGAGGAGTTGGTCGGGTTGGCGCGGACGGCGCGCTGGATCATGTCGAGGGCCTCGGGCAGCCGCTCGTTACGCTCAATCAGGAAGTAGCCGAGGTTGTTGAGCGCCGTAGCGTTTTCGGGGTCGCGCGAGAGGATGCGGCGCAGAGACTCCTCCGAGCCGCGCGGGTCGCCCGCGCGCTCCTGCGCCGACGAGAGCGTGATGAGAGCGGCCTCGACCAAGTCCGGCCGTTCGGCCGGCGCGAGTTCCAAAGCCTTACGCGCCGCGGTCACGGCCTCCGGCGCGCGGCCCGACTGTAGGTAGAGCCCGGAGATGACTAGGTACTCGTTGAAATCCCCAGCGGAGCCGGTGAGCTGCGTGCGCAGCAGGGCGACGCCCTCGTCAACGCGCCCGAGGTCGGCGAGCGTTTGCGCCTCCATGCGCAGAAATGTGGTCTGTTCGGGGAACCGCTTGCGTGCGGAGCGCGCGGCCTCCAGCGCCTCGTCGCGCTTCCCACGCTCGCGCAGGAACAGTATGTGCTGCGCGTCGGGCGTCGGGTCGTCTTTGCCGAGCAGATTGCGCATGCGCTCAATCGTCGCGGTCACGTCCGCCACGCGCCCGGCGCGTTTGTAGACTTCGACCATCCTTTGCAGGATGCGGCCCGCGACCAGCTTCTCCTCGTCAGTCTCAAGCGGCCCTTCGGCGACGCCGCGGTCCTTGAGCTGTTCTTCGTAGACGGCGATGGCGTCAGTCGTGCGCATGGCGTCGCTGTAAAGCTGTGCCAGCGCGGTGCGGAGCATCTGCTGCTCGCGCTCGCCCTTGGGCTGGCGTGCGATGGCCGCGCGCAGGGTGGCCGCGGCGTCGTCCACGCGGCCGGCGCGGGCCTGCACGCGCGCCAGCAGTTCCGCCGTCGAGACGTTCGCGGGGTCGGCGGCGACCACGCGCTGCAACTCGTTGATGGCCGTCTGGTCGTCCAGGCCGCCCCCCTCGACCATCTGGGCTAAAAGCTCTGCGTACTCGCCGCTCTCAGGGTTGATGGCGATGGCGCGGCGGATGGCCGCCAGGGCCTCGTTGGTGCGCCCGGCCTTGAGCAGGGCCTCGCCGAGCCTGGCGTAGGCAGAGTCGGGCGTCAGCTCGCGTCCCGTGACGTACTGGAAGAAGCGCGTGTCGGTCGTGGGCGGGGCCGCGGCCCAGTGCGTCCAGGCGTCCAGGGCCTCATTCGTGCGGCCCATCTTGTAGTGGAGTTCGCCGAGCAGCGCCCAAGCCTCCGCGTCGTTCTTTTCGAGCCGCGTGACCTCCTTCAATTCCCTGACGGCCTGTTCCGCGAACGCGCGGTTGAATTCGCCCTCGCGCAGGCTGCTCCGCAGCGTGTAGAGGCGCGAGAGGATGCGGCGCGCGCCGAAGTTGTCCGGGTCAACGCGCGTGGCGGCCGAGCCCTCGCGCGCGGCCGCGTCGAAATCCTGCGGCGGGTAGTAGAAGGCTATCTCGGCCAGCGCGGTGTGCGCCTCGCCGAGCGTCGGGTCGAGCGTGGCGGCCTGCTGGAAAGCCTCGCGCGCCAGGCGCAGCGTCGCCGTCGAGCCGTCGCGGCGCAGCTCGGAGAGGTGGCGCTGCCCTTCGAGCACTTTCGCGTAAGCCTGCGCGCGGCGCTCGCGTGGGGTCTCGCCCTGCTGCGGGGCGGCCGCCCGGCTCGCGGCCGGCTTCTCTTTGTCAGTTGGGGTCGGCGTAGGCGTCTGGGCGCGGGCGCTCGGCCCGACGGCGAAGACAGCGGCGGCGAGGAGCAGAGGCCCGAGGGTGCGCGGGACAAAAAACTTCACGCGACGATTCCTTTCGCGGACGCATCGTCGTCGTCCTCGCCCGCCGCGCCGCCCTCCTGTTCGATTGAGCGCACGAGGCGCTGCCAGGCCCCGCGCTGCGGGAAGGCGGAAATGAGCACGATGACGGCGACGCCGCCCGCGCGCAGCATGTCGTACTTATTTCCCGTCATGATCGTCACGACGAAGCCCATCAGGGCGATTGCGCCGCCGATGAAGGCAATCTGGACGGTCGTCGCCTGTAAGGTCGCGAGCAGCCCCGATAGACCACGCAGCGCGGCGATGTCCTGCAAGCGCATCCGCTGCAACCTCGTGCGGCGCAGGACGAACGAGCCGAGGCCGAAAATCATGATGGCGATCCAGATGCCCACCGCCAGGGAGGGGTCGAAGCCGGGGCGGTGGAGCGACTCGGCCGAGAGGAAGGCCAGGCCCATGAGGGCGACGGTCAGGCCCAGGAACGCGCCGACGACCATCGCCGCCGTGCGGTGGCGGCGGACTAACTCGTCGTTGATGCTCTCGGACGTTTGCGCCATGACTGTCAGTGATTTCTTCTCGGTTCGCTGCGCTAAATTCTAACACCCGGCTTTCACAGCTAGCAAACGAACGGTCATGGCCGCCGCTTCTTGCGGCTGCGCCCCGTGTCCGGCAATGGGAAGCACGGGGCGCAGGTCCAGGTCAGTCGTCCGCCGCTCAAGCGGCGGGCGGTCAGGGCTGAGACCCTGTCGTCGTCGTCGCGGGCGCGGACGCCGAAGGGTTCGTGGCCGCGGGGTTGGTCGGCGCGGAGCTCGGCTGTGACGGGCCGCGGCTGGGGGTAGGCTGTGTCCCCTGCGGGAACTGGCGCGCGGGCTGGCGAATGCCCTCGACGGGCTTCACCGAGCGCAGATGGCCCTGGTTGGCGATGGCCTCGTCAATCAGGTCGTTGCCGGCCTTGCTGTCCTTGCTGATGAGCACGCCGTTCTTGTCCACCGTGACGTTGGCCGTGCCGGAGACTTCGGTCAGGAGCTTGGACATCATGCCGGGCCGCACGGGCTCGGGCATATTGACCTTGATCGGGTCGGGCGTGGGGACGGCCGCGCCGATCTTGGTCAGCTCCTCCCTCGCCTTCTCGGCGTACTCGCTGTTCGGGTAGTCGCGCGCGATCATCTGGTAATACTTCGCGGCCTCGTCCGGCTCCTCCTCCTGCACGTAGAGGTCGCCGAGCATGAAGAGCACCTCGTCCATGTAGGAGAAGTTCGGGTACTTCTCGACGATCTCCTTGGCGCGCCCCTGCGCGCCCTTGAGGCCGCCGACGCCGCGGTAGAAGCGGTCGCGGTAGAAGCGCGCGATTTGCAGGCTGTGCATCCCGAGGTTTTCCTGGACCTCGTAGAGCCGCTGCTCCACGTCCTTGCGCAGCGGCGTGTTCGGGTACTGCTGCAAGACGGCCTTGAGCCGCTGCTCGGCCTTGCGCGCGCGCGTCACGTCGCGGTTGGCGAGGCCCATCTGGCGCATCTCGGACTCGGCCATCTTGAGCATCACGCGGTCGGAGAGCGGGTCTGTGGGGAAGAACGTCAGCCAGTCCTGGTAAGCCTGCGACGCCTGAATCAACATCGAGGTCGTGCCTTCGAGGTAGAACGAGTCCGCGATGGCGAGCTTGGCGAGCGAGAGGAACGGCGAGTCAGGGTAGGTCGTGATGATCGTGTTGAAGAGCAGCCGCCCTGTGTCGAAGTTGCCTTTGCGCACCTCCTTGGCCGCGACCTCGAACAGCTCGCGGTCGCGCCCGGCCACGGCCTCGCCGGTCAACTCGGCGTACTTGTCGTCGTCGCCGCCGCCGCCGAAGATGCCGAGGAACTTCCCTTTCTTCTTCTTTTTCTCGGTGGAGGCCGTCGCCCCGCGCGCGCCGGCCGTCTCGCGCAGCGCAGCCTCGACGCGCGTGTTCAGCTCCGCGACCGTCGTTTCGAGCCTCTCAAGGTCGCGCGGCTCGATGCGCTCGGCGCGGTCGTTCTTGGTGCGCAGGTCGTTGACTTCGGAGAGGACGGAGCCGGCCTCCTTCTCCAGCCCGCGCAGCCGCGCGGCCGGGTCGTCGGCCTTCGCCTTGTCGTCGTCCTTCTTCTGGTCCTTGACCGAAGAGGCGGCGTTGCTGAGCGAGCGCCGCATCGTGTCCAACTTCGACCGCATCACCTCCAGGCGCTGCACGGTCGTCCCCTCGCCGCCTCCCTGCGCCAGGGCCGCGGGCGCGCCGCACACGAGGACGAGGACCGCGCCCAACACGAGAGCTGCATAATTGCGATGCATGTAAAAAACCTCCAAAAAAACAGTGGTGAGTGATGAGTGATGAGTAATGAGTGAGAGGCTTTAACTCATCACTCATTACTCATCACTCGTCACTGCCCTCAAGCCCACTGCATGGTCGCCTCGCGCAAGCTGCGGACGGCCTCTGCGGGGTCTGGTTCGTTAAAAACTGCCGAGCCGGCGACGATGATCTCGGCCCCGGCGGCGGCTATCTCGGCGATGTTCTGGCGGCCGATGCCGCCGTCTATTTCGATGCGCGCGTTCGCTCCGCGCTCCGTCATCATGCGCCTGAGGCGGCGCAGCTTGTCGAGCGTTGTCGGGATGAATTTCTGGCCGCCGAAGCCCGGGTTGACCGACATCAGCAGCACGTAGTCGCAGAACGAGAGCGCCTCTTCGAGCGCCACGAGCGGCGTCGCCGGGTTGATCGCCACGCCGGCCATCGCGCCCTTGCTCCTGATGGCTTCGAGCGTGCGGTGGAGATGGGGGTCGGCCTCGACGTGAACCGAGACCATCGAAGCGCCCGCCTCCACGAACTGCTCTGCGTAAAGCCCCGGCTCCGTAATCATCAGATGCGCGTCCACGGGCAGCGTGGTTGCCCGCCTGACCGCTTTTACGACGGGCAGCCCGACCGTGATATTTGGCACAAAATGGCCGTCCATCACGTCAACATGGATGACGCCCGCGCCTCCGCGCTCGACCGCGGCGAGTTCCTCGCCCAGACGCGCGAAATCCGCAGACAGGATTGAAGGGGCTATCTCGACCATGACTGATGCGACCGACTGGCCCGCGCGTCAGGGAGTCCCGGTGGCGGCGGGCCGTGCGGGCGGCGGCGTGGCGGCCGGCGCGCGCCTGTTGGCGTTCTGGTTGTTCGGCGTCGGCGTGCGATTCGCGTTGGGGGCCGTCGTCGCGTTCCGGTTGCCGCCGTTCGTGTTGCGTGGCGCGTTCGCGTTGGCGTTCGCGGCGTTGCGGTTTCCGTTAGCGTTCGCGCCGCGGTTGGCGTTCGCGTTGTTGGCGTTGTTACTGTTGTTGGCGTTCTTGCTGTTCGCGTTGTTCGCGTTCTTGTTCTTGTTCTTCTGCGAACGGTTCTGGTTCTGGTTCTGGTTCGTCGCCGTGGATTGATTCGCGTTGGCGTTCTCGGCCGGCTTCTCCGGCTCCTGCTTCGGCTCCTCTTTGACGGGGACGCTCTCGCCTTCCTTCGGCGCGCGGCTGATTTCGACGGCGACTGGGATTCCCACCTTGACGATCTCGCCGGCCTCCGGCAATTGGCTCAAAATCGTGTCGGGCCTCTCGGCCGAGGCGCGCGCCCCGCGCACGCGAATCTTGAGTCCGGCCTCGTCCAGCATGCTCTCGGCCGTCATGCGGTCCTTGCCGAGCACGTCCGGCACCTTCACCTCGGCCGTGCGCAGGCTCAGGTAGACTGTGGCGAGCATTCCGAAAATAAAGGCGGCGATGACGGCCAGGACGATACCGACTTTTCCAGCCGCCGACAGCGCAAGCCTTCCGAAACCCACAGCCTCTTTAACCGCCTCTCCTTAGTCCGACGCCCCCTGGTCGCAAACCGACCGCGAAGTCTAACACCCGCGCTGATAGCGCGGCAAGCTGCCCAGGCCACCCTAACCCTTGCGCTCGAAGGCCGCTATGAAGAAGCCGTCCGCGCCCTCCCTGTGCGGCCAGGCGCGCAGGTGGCCGCCCTCGCTGCGTAGATTCGCGGGCTCGTTCAGGGACAACTGCTTGAAATCTTGCTCGCGCGCGAGAAAGCCCGCCGTCACCTTTTCGTTCTCTTCCGGCTCGACGGAGCAGGTGGAGTAGACCAGCCGGCCGCCGGGCCTGACGACGCGGGCCGCGCCGCACAGGATGCGCCCCTGCCGCGCGGACAGGATTGACACGTCACGGTCTGTGATGCGCCAGCGGATTTCGGGGTTGCGCCTGAGCGTGCCCGTCCCAGTGCACGGCGCGTCCACCAGCACGCGGTCGAAGTAGCTGTCGGGGAAAGGCAGAGCCGCCTCGGCGTCGTGCACGACGAGGCCCAGATTTTTAACGCCCTGTTTTAAGGCAGACTCGCGGACGGTCCTCAAACGGTGGCCGTGCAGGTCGCCCGCGACGATGAAGGAGAGGTCACGGGTTTTCGTGGCGATGTGTGTCGTCTTGCTGCCCGGCGCGGCGCACACGTCCAGCACGCGCTCGTCCGCGCGCGCGTCGAGGACGTGTGCGACAAGTTGTGAAGCCTCGTCCTGAAGATAAATTTTTCCGGCGCGCGCCAGCTCGCGCAAGCTAGCGCCCGCGCCTTCGATTCGCCACGCGCCGGGCGCGACCCGCGACGGCTGAAGGACACCGCCGGCCGCGCGCAACTCTTCCAAAACTTCGCCTTCGCCCGCGCGCCCTGCCACCACGCGAAACGCAGTCGGCGGCGCATCGTTGTTGGCTCGCGCGAGCGCCGCGGCCTCTTCCATCCCGAAGGCTTCGGCCCAGCGCCCCAGGAGCCAGAGCGGGTGCGACGTTTTTATCGCCAGATCGTTCCAGGGGGGTCGCGGCGCTGGCGGCCGGGTCGTAATCGGGCTCGCGCGTCGCGCGCCGCAGGACGGCATTGATGAACGGCGCGGCCGAGCGCAGCCGCGCGAGGTGTGCCAAATTCACGGACTCGTTGACGACCGCCGACTGCGGGATGCGCGAGAGGAAGCGCAACTGGTACAGCCCCAGCCGCAGCGACCTGCGCACGGGCACGTCCAGGCTCTCCGCCCGCCGCGCCGAGTAATGCTCTATCAAAGCGTCCAGGAAGAGCTGCCACCGCAGCACGCCGAGCACCAGCTCGTAAGCGAGCGCGCGGTCCTCCGCCCTTATCTCGTCGTCCGCCGCCGCCAGCAGGACGGTCGAGAACGCGCCCTCCTCTTCGACGCGCCGCAGGACGTTGAAGGCCGCGCGCCGCGCAGGTGAAACAACGCGCCCGACCTTTTCGCCTTCCGCCTTCCGCTTACTGCCTTCTGCCTTTCCCACCTTCATCCGAGCCGCTCGCCCGCGCGCACGCGCGCGCCGTTCAGAAAATCGCGCGCCGTCATCCGCCGCTTCCCTTCCGGCTGGACTTCGCGCAGGAGCAGTCGCGTCCCTTCGCCGCACGCGACCACCAACTCGTCGCCCTGCGCGCGGACGATTTGGCCCACATCTCCCGGCTGACTGTCGCCTTCCTCGGCGACCTCCGCGCGCCAGATGACAAGCCGCTGCGAGTTGTACGTCGTGTGCGCGTTCGGCCACGGCTGGAAGCCGCGCACGCGCCGCTCTATCGCGCCCGCGTCGAGCGCCCATTCGATGAGCCCGTCCTCGCGCCGCAGCACGGGGGCGAAAGTCGCTTTCTCCTCCTCCTGCTCGCGCGGCTCGATTTCGTCAAGACGGTTCAAGGTCTCGCCCAACAACTCGGCCCCGGTCACGGAGAGCCTCTCCATCAACTCCGGCGCTGTCTCCCGCTCGCCTACACGGGTCGCGCGCTGCAAGAGAATCGCGCCCGCGTCCAGCTCTTCGATGATCCGCATCGTCGTCACGCCCGTCTCCGTCTCGCCGCGCACGATGGCCCAATTCACGGGCGCTGCCCCCCTGTAATTCGGCAGCAGCGAGAAGTGCACGTTGACGCAGCCCAGCCGCGGTGCGGTCAGAAAACCGGCGGGCAGGATGCGGCCGTAGGCGACGACGACCGCCGCGTCCGCTCCGTGCGAGGCGAACAGTTGCAGCGCCTCCTCGTTCTTAATCTTCGCCGGCTGGTGGACTGTGAGGCCGTGCTGTAGGGCGAACTCCTTGACGGGAGGGGCGGCGACTTTGTTGCCGCGCCCCGCGGGCCGGTCGGGCTGCGTCCACACGGCCGCCACCTCGTGCCCGTCTTCCAGGCATCGCCGCAAAGTTGGCACAGCCGCCTGCGGCGTACCCATGAAAACTAAACGCATAAGAGCAGTGGTCAGTGGTCAGTGGTCAGAAGTCAGTTAAAAGCCAGTCGTCTTCAACTGACCACTGACCACCGACCACTGACCACTGTTTAGAACGCGCACCTGTAGTTGGAGAACTCGTAAACCTGAGTCCACTTGCCGCCCTGTTTCTTGTAGATGAAATAGCCGTCGCCCTCAAGGCCGTTCTTGACCGTGACGACTTCGTGCGCCCCGTCGCCGTCCAGGTCAACGCCGTCAACGAGCCTTTCCAGGTAGACGCCGTTCTCGATGGCGGTCAGGTCGGCGCCCGACATGAGGTCCGCGTCCGTGATGCGGTCGTATTGCAGGACGGTCGTGCGGTAACTGTTGCCCTCCGGCTCCGCGAAAAGGAAGAGGGCGTAGCGCGCCGCGCCGCCCTTCAGCTTCCTGGCGACGAAGCTGCCGACGAGTTCAGCCTTGCCGTCCTCGTTTAAGTCGAGCGCGGTGAGGTTCACGGTCATCAGGCTCGGGAGCAGGGCCGCGGGCGTGCCCTTCTCTTTGAAGGCCGCGCGGACCAGGGGCATGAGCGCGGCGCGCTCGGCCGGCGTCGGGGGCCGGCGCGTGCCTTTGGCCCCGCCGAGCGTGGCCGAATCGGTCGCCAGCGCCATCACGTTCCGGTTGAATCTGGCCTTGCCTTGCACCACCACGTCCGCGCTCGACCCGCTACACTCTTCGCCCTGGTTAGACTTCTGGACGGTCAGCGTGCCCGCCCCCGCTCCGCCGAACAGGACACGATACTTTTGGCCCTTGCCGTAATAGGCTTTGGAGAACTGAGTCACCTCGGCGGGGTCCGAGTCGCCGGCGATGGTCGGCTTAAACTGCCCCCCTTCGACGAGGACGAAGGGCACGATGTAAGCGTTCGGAAATTGCGTCCCGTAAACGACGAAGAGCGCCACCGCCTTCTTCCCTCCCTCCTGCCGCGCCGCGGCCGTCTGCACGGCGGGCGAAGCGGCCGGGAGGGCGATGAGCGCCAGCATCAAGACTGACGCGACGAACCTGCGTCGAGAGCGCATAACGATGTCCTTTCAAACTCGTGCTAAATGGCGGCGCGTTTTTCGGCGACCGGATTCTGGCGCGCGCCGACTTTTTCGGAGACGACCTTGGCCTGTAAGAAGAGCGCGAGGTAGTCGCGACCGCCGGCCTTCGAGTCCGTGCCCGACATGTTGAAGCCGCCGAACGGGTGGACGCCGACCAGCGCGCCAGTGCATTTGCGATTGAGATACAGGTTGCCGACATGGAACTCCCGACTGGCGCGTTCGAGCTTCGCCTCGTCGCGCGTGTAGACGGCCCCGGTCAAACCGTATTGCGTATCGTTGGCGATGCGCAGCGCGTCGTCGAAATCCTGCGCCCTGATGACCGCCAGAACTGGCCCAAAGATTTCCTCCTGCTCGATGGTCGCGCCCGGCTTCACGTCCGCGATGACCGTTGGCTCTATGAAGAATCCCTGCTCGCCGTCAGCGCCGCCGCCCGCCAGAAGCCTGCCGCCCTCGGCCTGCCCCTTCTCGATGTAATCGTTGATCGTCTTGAAGGCTTTCTGGTTGATGACGGCGGACATGTTGGTCGTAGGGTCCGTGGGCTCGCCGACTTTAATCTTCGCCGTGCGCTCGGCGATCTTGTCCAGCATCGTGTCGTACACGTCTGCGTGAATAATGGCGCGCGAGCAGGCGGAGCACTTCTGGCCCTGGAAGCCGAAGGCCGCCTGGACGACGCCGGTCGCTGCGTCTTCGAGGTCCGCGTCGGCGTCCACGATGATGGCGTCCTTGCCGCCCATCTCGGCCACGACGCGCTTAATCCACAACTGCCCCTCCTGCACTTTCGCCGCGCGCTCGTTAATCCGCAAGCCTATCTCTTTGGAGCCCGTGAAGGCCACGAAGCGCGTTAAGGGATGGTCAACCACCACGTCGCCGACCTCCGCGCCCGAGCCCGTCATGAAGTTGACGACGCCCGGCGGGAGCCCGACCTCTTCGAGAATCTCGAAGAACTTGTAAGCGATGGTCGGCGCGTCCGACGAGGGCTTGAGGACGACCGTGTTGCCCGTGACGGCGGCCGCGACGGTCATCCCGGCCATGATGGCGAGCGGGAAGTTCCAGGGCGGGATAACGCAGCCGACGCCGAGCGGGATGTATTCGAGGCGGTTGTCCTCGCCCTCCAACTTGACGAGCGGCTGGTCGCCCGCGTAGCGCAGCATCTCGTGCGCGTAGAACTCGCAGAAGTCAATCGCCTCGGCCGTGTCGCCGTCGGCCTCGGCCCAGGTCTTGCCGACCTCGTGAATCATCCAAGCCGACATCTCGTGCTTGCGCTCGCGCAAAGTGGCCGCGGCGCGGAAAAGGATATCGGCGCGCTCTGTGGCGGGGGTGTTGCGCCAGGTCTTGAAAGTCTCGTGGGCCGTCTCGACTGCGTGCCGGGCCAATTCCGGCGTCGCCTTCTGGAAGCGGCCGACCACCTCGGTCTTCCGCGCGGGGTTGAGGCTCTCGAACTTGGCCTCGGTCTTGATGCGCTCGCCGCCGATGACGAGCGGGTACTCGCGGCCCAACTCGCCCTTGACCTTCTCTATGGCCTCGCGCATGGCCTGCGCGTTCTCTTCCTTGCTGAAATCTGTAAACGGCTCGTTACGAAATTCGGTCTGCATGTCTGCTCCTTCAAACACTGAAAATTTTTACGGCGTGTTGCGGACGTTGGAGGCGCTGCCGCGGTCGCCGTTCTCGTTGAAGCCCGGCGGGACCGTGTAGGTGTTGCCGTTGACGGCGTTGCCGTTGGACGCGCCGCCGATGCCTTCCGTCTTCGGGCCGGAGCCGGCGTTAGCGCCCGTGCTCGGCCCTTGCGTGCCGGAGGCGTTCGACTGAGCGTTCGTCGTCGTCGTACTCCTCTCGCCGCAGGCGAGCGAGAAACACGCGGCAAGCAGCAGGGACACAATCGTCACAGTTCGTCTCATCAGCTTTCCTCCGTCGCGCTCGCGCAGGTCGTCTAAAACTTTTGGGATGCCTTGAATGTTACCACAAACCGGACGCAAAAACGCGGCCGCCGCGTAAAGCGAACGACCGCGTTTCTGGTCAAACTCCCAGGCCCATCACCACTGGCCGGCCTTCTGTAGCTTCTTGATCTTGCGCTTGACCATCTCGCGCTTGAGCGGCGTGGTGTGGTCTATGAAGACGATGCCGTCGCAGTGGTCCGTCTCGTGCAACATACAGCGCGCAGTCAGTTCCATGCCGTCAACTTCGAAGAGGTCGCCGTTAACGTCGTGCGCGCGGACGACGGCGCGGAACTCGCGCTTGACCGGGAAGAAGATGCCAGGGAACGACAGGCAGCCCTCCTCGCCGTTCTGCTCGCCCTCGACACGCATCACCTCCGGGTTAATCATCACGATGCGCTGCGCGGGGTCTTTGCCGCCCGAGCAGTCCATGACGAAGAGGCGCTTGGAGACGCCGACCTGCGGCGCGGCCAGCCCGACGCCGGGCGCGGCGTACATCGTCTCGAACATATCCGAGACCAGCTTCTTCAAATTCTCGTCAAACTCCGTCACGGCATCGCCGGGCTTCAGCAGCACGGGGTCCGGGTAGTGCACAATGTCCAGTAACGCCATCTTCTTTTTCCTTCCCAACGCGCGGAGAATCTCTCGCCCGCGCGACCCGATTTTACGACAAATAGCGCGGCCGCGCCAGCGGGACAGCATTGGGTGCGCGCGGCGACCGGAGCGTTGCCAGGAGTTAACCACAGAGGACACAGAGGGGCACAGAGGTAAGAAAGAGATTCTAGATTCGAGATTTCAAATTTGAAATCTGTGATAATTTTTTCTCTTCCTCTGTGCCCCTCTGTGTCCTCTGTGGTGAAAAATTCCTTTCAGGCCGCTTCCGGCTCCGGGAAAGCGTGCGGGAGATTTGGCACAGCGTCCGGCGAGACGTAATCACCATTGCGGGGCGCTTCGGCGAGGGCGAAGACGTGCCGCCGGTCGTCGCCGAAGCCGAAGTGCCAGCGCGGCTCAAGGCGACGCACGCTGAGGCCGGCGGCAGAAAGGAGAGCGCGCAACTCGCCCGCGCCGCGCAGGGTGTGGGCGTGCGCGGGCGTGCGGCTCTCGACGGGCATCGTCAGGATGAGCCGCCCGCCCGGCTTGAGCACGCGGGCGATTTCGCGCGCGACCATGTCAGGCTCCGGCATGTGCTCGACCACTTCGGAGGCGACGACCAGGCTCAGCGACTCGTCCGCGTATGGCAGCCTCGTGACGCAGCCCGTGCGGAAACTCGCGCGGCCCTCGACGCCTTTGTGCGCGGCGAGGCGGCGCGCGTAAGCGACCGATTGCGCGCTGATGTCCAGGCCGTGCCCGGTCCACTCGGGCTTCATCAACAGAATCTCGCCCAGGATGACGCCGGACCCGCAGCCCAGGTCCGCCACGCTGCCCCGCCGCGCGCCCACGTCCCGCACGACCTCGCGCACGAAATTCAGCCGCGCCGTCGCCGAAGGCTGAAGCGCGTAGGTGACGTGCGTGACCACGGGGTAAAACGGCTGGTCGTAGATGACCGCGCGCGCCTCGTCCAGAGGCAGTGCGTCGCCGCCGTCCCTCTTCAGCCGGACGTAGCGGCGCAGGTGGCGCGCGATCTCCGCGGGCGAAGATTTCGTGACGGCCAGAACGTCCGCGATGATTCGATCCGCCCTGGCCCAATTCTCCGCCGTGTCCACGCCGCAAAGCTTTGCGAGCGCAGGCCCCGCACCCGCGAACAGCGCCAGGCAGAGACGCTCCCACAGCGGGGCCAGTTGCGCGTAAGCCTCTATCAATCCGAGACAGTGTTGATATTTTCCGAACCGTGTTCTGCTGAACATTCTTGCTTCGAGCGACATTGCCTGCGGCCTCCTTTGCATTGCGGCCGCACGTTCAGCAAGCGACGTTCCGTTTAGCTTACACGAGGATTTTTAGCGAGTGCGCCGTACTTGACAGGCAGGCCCGCGCGCCATCTGACGGCATCGCCTTCCGCCTGACGCAAAACTGCTGCTGCCCGCGCGCGGCGACGGTTGGAGCGAAAACGTGACATCGCGGTGATTAATTATTGCCGGCCGTCCGTTATGATGGCTGCGAAGAATATGGAAGAAGTCAGCACACCAGTCGAGAAGGTCAGCGAGCGTGCCGAGGAGGTCATTGACGATGTCGCGGCGAGCCCGTGGATGGAGATGCTCGCGCGCTTCGGCTACGCAACCAAGGGCATCGTCTACATCGTCGTCGGCGGCGTGGCGGCGCTCGCGGCGCTCGGCCTGCGCGGCGAGACGCTGGACGTGCGCGGCGCGCTACAGGAGATTGAGGACAAGCCCTTCGGGACGGCCGCGCTCGCCACCGTCGCCTTCGGCCTCGTCGGCTACGTCCTCTGGCGCTGGGTCCAGGCGCTCGCGGACACGGACCACAAGGGGACGAAGCTGAAAGGCGTCCTCGTCCGCATAGGCTATTTTTTCAGCGGGGTGGTTTACGCTGGGCTGGCGCTGACCGCGGCGAAGGTCTTGATTGACGTGGACGAGCCGGACAGCAGCAGCGACATACAGGAGCACTGGATCGGGCGCGTGATGGCGATTCCCGCGGGCCGCACGCTCGTCATCCTCGCCGGCTGCGCGACCGTGGGCTTCGGCCTCTACCAAATCTACAAAGGGTTCAAGGCCAAGTTCCGCAAGCGGCTCAAGCTCGGGGAGATGAGCGAGGGCAAGATCAAGCTGGCGACGTGGAGCGGCCGCATCGGCTACGCGGCGCGCGGGCTGGTCTTCTGCATCATAGGCTTCTTCGCCGCGCAGGCCGCGCTCAATTTCAACCCGGAGGAGGCCAAGGGACTGGACGAAGCGCTTGCCTCGCTGGCACAAAATTACTACGGCGCGTGGGCGCTCCTCGCCGTCGCCATCGGCCTCATCTTCTACGGCTTCTACATGCTCGTCGAATCCCGCTACCGCAAAATCTAACCATTGCGGATTGCGCATTGGAAGACAGATTCAAGCCTTTGCGCCTTAAGTATTAACTTTGCGCCTTTGCGCGAAACAGCCGTTCTCGCAAAGGCGCAAAGTCAAGACGTAAGGCGCAAAGGCTTGAGTGCTTTCTTTCAATCTGCAATCACATCATCTGCGTTTCGATAAAGCCCCAGAGGATGACGCAGAGGCCGCCGATCTCGCCGACGATGAGCAGGTACATGTACCAGGTCGTCGTGAAGTTTCGCTCGCGGAAGAGATTGTCCGTCCTGTCTCTGACGCCTTCCATCAGGTAGCCGAAGACCGTGAGCGCGAAGAACACTAAGACGGACGCCACCGCCGCGACCTGCACGCGCGGCGCGTAGGGGTTGTATTCGAGCAGCTTCGCGATGACGAGCATGGCGAAGCTGTAGAGGAACGCGGCGCGGTGCGCGATGTCCACGTAGACGGGCGCGCGGTGTTCCGGGCTCGTCATGATCCGCTGGTACTTGAGCACGCCGACGAGCATCCCCGTCAGCAGGAACAGCCCCGAAGCCAGCAGGCTGATTTTGATGGCAAGGCTCATGGGGGTTTCAAGCCTCCTTCGCTTTCAATCAGTAGCCGCGCAGCTGCTCGCGGTAGCCGTCGTAGTTGCGCCGCATCTCGCCCAGCGAATCGCCGCCAAACTTCTCGCGCATGGCCGAGGCCACGACGAGTGCGACCATCGCCTCCGCGATGACGCCCGCCGCCGGGACGGCCGTGATGTCCGACCGCTCGAACGAGGCCGCCTCTTCCTGCTTCGTGTCTATGTCAACGGAGCGCAGGGCGCGGCGCAGCGTCGAGATGGGTTTGAGGTGGCCGCGCACGCGCAGCTCCTCGCCGTTGGTGATGCCGCCTTCGAGGCCGCCCGCGCGGTTGGTCTGGCGAATGAAAGACTGGCTCGCCTCGTCGTAGCCGATTTCGTCGTGCACTGCGGAGCCGGGCAGGCCCGAAGCCTCCGCGCCCGCGCCGATGGCGACCGCTTTGACCGCCGGGATGGACATGACCGCCTGTGCCAATTTTCCGTCGAGCTTCTGGTTCCAGGCTGTGTGCGAGCCGAGGCCGGGGACGAGGCCGCGCGCGACGACCTCGAAGACGCCGCCGAGCGTGTCGCCCGCGCGCCGCGTCTCGTCAATCAGCTCGACCATGCGCGCCTGCGCTTCGGCGTCCGCGCAGCGCAGCGGCGCTTCGTCCGGGATGGCGGCGATTGCGTCCCAGCCGAGTTCCAGAGGTTTCTCGGGGACACCGCCGAGCTGTATGACGTGGCTCAGCAGCTCCACGTCGAAGGCCGCGAGCAGTTGTTTCGCCAGCGCGCCACAGGCGACGCGCGCGGCCGTCTCGCGCGCCGAGGCGCGTTCCAGAATGTTTCTCAAATCGCGCGCGCCGTACTTCTGCCCGCCCGCGAGGTCGGCGTGGCCGGGGCGCGGGCGCTTGACGCGGCGCGACTTCTCGGGCGGCACGTCCGCTGGCTCCGCGGACATGATTTCGGTCCAGTTCGCCCAATCCTTGTTCTCGATCATCAGCGCGAGCGGCGAGCCAAGAGTCAGCCCGTGGCGCACGCCGCTGATGACCTCGACGCGGTCGCGCTCGATCTTCATGCGCCCGCCGCGCCCGTAGCCCCACTGCCGCCGCTCAAGCTCGCGGTTGACGGACTCGACGCTGACGGGCAGGCCCGCGGGCAAGCCTTCGAGGACGGCGACGAGCGCACGCCCGTGCGATTCTCCTGCGGTCGTGAAGCGAAGCATTTTTTCTCAGTCCGTTTTCATTAAAGACTCAAGCCACGCATTGACTCAACCCTTAGCGCCTTAAGTATTAACTTTGCGCCTCCAGCGTGAACGGCTGTTTCCCGCAAAGGCGCAAAGTAAAAACTAAAGGCGCAAAGGGTTGAGTTTGGCTTTCAATGGTTTTCTTATTGCTGCGGACACCTGCGGGCGGCGTCGGGGTTTTCGTCCTCGTACTTTTTGATTTCTGAGACAAAAACCTGTTGCGCCTTGTCCCTGTCGGTGTCGTCGCCTATGAATTCGCCCGCGCCCTTCACGGCGCTGAGCGCGGCGCGGAGCAGGCGGGCGGCGCGTGCGACTTTGTCTCTCAGCGCGTCGTCCAGGTCAACCACGTAAATGAGCAAGCGGCCGCGCGCGGCGGGGGTCAGCGTGCGGAAGGCGACGCCGCTCGCGTCCAGCGCCTTCGAGACGGAGGCGAGGCTGCGGCGGCCGCGCCTCAGGCGCAGCACGTACATCCTGTCAGCGCCGCTCTCGTCCCGCCTGAAGTAGAGGACGGCCTTCTGCCGCGCCCGTCGGCCCAGCCGCGCGTCCGCGTAGCGCAGCGTCGGCTCGTCCGTGTAGGCGCGGAAGAGCGCGGCGTGCTCGGCCCCGTCCGCCCAACTCCCGATTGTCCTCCTCACCGCCAGAGGTTTCAAACGCAGGCAGCGCGAGAGACTGCGGATGTGATTTATCAATAAAAACTCTTCGCGCGAGTGGAGCCCCTTGACGGCCTCGCCGAGCGTCAGCCCCTCGCGCGTGTTCGGGCTGACGAAAGTGTAACTGACGGCCTTACTCTCCTGTGCGTATGCCGCACCGCCAAAGACGAGCCACAGGACGAGCGGAAGCAGGACGCGGCGCGCGGGGCGGATGCTCATCGCAGATATTCCTCGCCGAAAATGTTCCCGCGGCCGAGGACGCAGGCCGGGTCGAAGGCGCGCTTGAGCGCGGCCATCTCGCGCAGGTGCGTGTCATCATACAGCAGGCGGAGGTAGTCGCGCTTGAGCTTGCCGACGCCGTGCTCCGCCGAAATTGTGCCACCGACCGCGACGGCGCGGCGGACGAATTGCGCGTAAATGTCGCGCGCCCGCTCGGCCTCAGCGTCGTCACGCGGCAGGATGTTGACGTGGACGTGGTTGTCGCCTATGTGGCCGAAGATGACGTACTGCAAGCGGCTCGCACGCAATGTCTCCTGGTAAAAATTGAGCATTCCTGCGAACTCCGCGTCCGGGACGGCCATGTCCGTGGAGACCTTGCGCTGGCCGTGGCGCGTCAGCCACTCGTTCACGAGCACGGGCAGTTGGTGACGGAACTCGCGCATCTCGCGCCGGTCGTGCTCGCTCAGCGCGAACCACGAGTCTTCCTGAAGCGCGCGGTGGCGTTCGAGCAGCGCGAGCCACGAGGCCAGCAACTTCTCTTCCGCCCTTGCGGTCGTCTCCTGCTCGAAGAAGACAGCGCCCGCGGCCTCGACGGGGATGCGCTTGTAGCGCCCGCGCAGGAACGCCAGCGATTCGTCGTCGAAGAATTCCAGCGAGAGCGCGTCGAGGCCATCTGCCTTCCCCTCCTCGCGCGTGCGGAGAGAGAGGGCACGCGCCTCCGCGACGAAGGCCAGTAAATCTTCTTCCGACGCGAAGAAGACGACGCCGCTCAAAACGCCCTCGGGCGCGTCCAGAAGTTTCACTTCGATTTCGGTGACGACGCCGAGCGTGCCTTCGCTTCCTATGAAGAGGTCCATGGCGTCCACGCCTTGCGCGACGAAATAGGCTGAAGCGTGCTTGCGCGTCCGCGGCATCTGGTAAGAAGGCAGGCGCGCTTCGATCTGTCTGCCGCCGGGGAGCGGGAGGCGCAGACGGCCGTCGTCGTCAGCGCGGACGCGCCCGCGTTCGAGGTCAACGACATCACCTGCGGGCAGGACAACTTCGAGGCGGCGTATAAAATTGCGCGTCGGCCCGTACTTGAAGGTGCGCGCGCCGGAGGCGTTGGTCGCCACCGTCCCGCCCAGAAAGCAGCTCCACTCGGTCGGGTCCGGCGGGTACATAAGGCCGCGCGCGGCGACGGCGCGCTGAAAATCCGCGAGCACGACGCCCGCCTGCGCGACCGCCCGACCGCCGTCCGCTTCGCGTGTAATCTCTTTAATTTGATTCAGGCGGTCAGTCGCCAGCACGATTCCGCCGAAGGGCACGCGCCCGCCGACTATGCCCGTGCCCGCGCCAGCGACCGTCACGGGCGTCCCTTCGCGCGTCGCCTGGGCCAAAACCGCCGCGACCTCCGACGCGCTCTCCGGGAAGACGACGCGCGCCGCGTGGCCGCCGCGCATGTTGCTGGCGTCCGCCAGGTAGGATTGAATCTCGTCCGCCTTCGTCTTGATAAGCATAGAGGAGAGGCGCAAAGGAAAAACTCTCTTCAGAACGAGTAGCAGATGACGCCGTCGCAGCCGCCGTAGCAGTCCGAGGGGCAGTCGGAATTCTTGCTGCAACGGATGGCCGTGCAGTTGGAGCGCCCCTGCCCGCCTCCCGCGCCGCCTGCGCCGGGCTGCCCGCCGCCGCCCTGTTTGACGCAGCCGTCCGGGAAACCCAGGCACAGGCTTTCGCAGCTAGACTTCAGCATGCACTCGCGCACGCCCGGCTTATCAAGGTCCGGCGCTTTCGCCGCGTTCCTCATGCAGTCTTCGTAAGACTCGCAGCCGCAGCTCTCGTACTTCCGGCACAGCTCCGCGTTGACCTCGCCGCCCCCAGCCCCTCCCGCGGAAGCATTGCCCTTGTCGGCGTTCGCGCCCGGCTTGCACGCGGCCAGCAACAGAGTCAGCAGGAGCAGGCAACAAAACTTTGCCCTCTTAGCACCCGTCTTCATACCGCTCCTCCTTCCGATTTGAGAACGACCGCGGATGAGTGATGCCCAGCTTGAATAGTGTTTAGGTCATTTGCAGCTCGCGCTCGCGCAGGTACTTGATGCGGTCGCGCAGCTCGGCCGCGCGCTCGAACTCGAAGCGCTTGGCGGCCTCGCGCATCTCGGCCTCCATCCGCAGGATGGTCGCGTCTATGTTCTCGCGCGTGTACTCCTCGTATTCGTCCAGGTTGAGCGGCACCTTGAAGTAGTCTGCCTCGTAGGCCGTGACGAGCGTCGCTTCGACGGGCTTGATGATGGTCTTCGGGGTGATGCCGTGCTCCTGGTTGTAAGCCTCCTGGATGGTGCGGCGGCGCGTCGTCTCGTCAATCGCGCGGCGCATGGAGTCCGTCACCCTGTCGGCGTAGAGCATCGCCTTGCCGGCGGCGTTGCGGGCCGCGCGCCCCATGGTCTGAATCAGCGAGCGGTCGGAGCGCAGGAAGCCCTCCTTGTCGGCGTCGAGGATGGCGACGAGCGAGACTTCGGGCAGGTCGAGCCCCTCGCGCAGGAGGTTGATGCCAACTAACACGTCGAACTCGCCGCGGCGGAGGTCGCGCAGGATTTTGATGCGTTCGAGCGTCTCTATGTCCGAGTGCAGGTAGCGCACTTTTACCCCGACCTCGGCGAAGTATTCCGTCAAGTCCTCGGCCATCTTCTTCGTCAGCGTCGTCACCAGCACGCGCTCGTTCCTTTCGGCGCGCACGCGACACTCTTCCAGTAGGTCGTCAATCTGCCCTTTAACAGGGCGCACCTCGACTTCCGGGTCCATCAGGCCGGTCGGACGTATGATCTGCTCGACGACTTCGCCGCCGGCCTTCGTCAACTCGTAAGGCCCCGGCGTGGCGGAGACGTAGATGGTCTGTCCGATGCGCGCCTCGAACTCCTCGAAGTTCAAGGGGCGGTTGTCCATCGCGGAGGGGAGACGAAAGCCGTACTCTACGAGCGTGCGCTTGCGGGACTGGTCGCCCTTAAACATTCCGCCGATCTGCGGGACGGTCTGGTGCGACTCGTCTATCACCATGATGGTGTCGCGCGGCAAATAGTCGAGCAGGGTCGGAGGCGGCTCGCCCGTGGCTTTGCCCGTCAGGTGGCGCGAATAATTTTCGATGCCGCGGCAGAAGCCCATCTCCTTAATCATCTCAAGGTCGTACATCGTGCGCTGGTGCAGGCGCTGCGCCTCGACAAGCTTGCCCTCCTGGATGAGCTTCGGCTCCCACCAGTCCAGCTCCTCGCGGATGGTCTTGATCGCGCGCTTGATGGTCGGCTTCGACATCACGTAATGGGACTTGGGGTAGATGGGCAGACGTGTCGTGTGCTGGTGCAGGACTTCGCCGAGCAGCGGGTCTATGGTCGAGACGGAGTCCACCTCGTCGCCCCAGAGCTCTATCCTGTAAGCCTGGTCCTGGTAGCTGGGGTAAATCTCCACCACGTCGCCGCGGACGCGGAAGCTCCCGCGGTCGAACTCTATGTCCGAGCGCTCGTACTGCAACTCGACCAACTTCTGCAAGAGCGCCTCGCGCGCCATCTTCATCCCCGGCTCGACGAAGAGCAGCATCCCGTAGTAGGCGTCCGGGTCGCCGAGGCCGTAGATGCAGGAGACCGAGGCGACGACGATCACGTCCCTGCGCTCGAACAGCGCCCGCGTCGCAGACATCCGCAGGCGGTCAATCTCGTCGTTGATCGTCGCCTCCTTCTCGATGTACGTGTCCGACGCCGGCACGTAAGCCTCCGGCTGGTAGTAATCGTAATAGGAGACGAAATACTCCACCGAGTTTTCGGGGAAGAACGTCTTAAACTCCTGGTAAAGCTGCGCCGCGAGCGTCTTATTGTGTGCCAAAACCAACGTCGGCCGCTGCGTCCGCTGGATGACCGACGCGACCGAGAAAGTCTTCCCGGACCCCGTAATCCCCAGCAACACCTGATCCTTGACGCCCTCCCCGAGCCCCCTCACCAGCGCGTCAATCGCCTGCTGCTGGTCCCCCTGCGGCGTATACTCCGAACGTAAATTGAATCCCATAATGAGCAAGTGGCCGATGAAAAGTTAGAACCTTAATTCTAACTTTTCACAGGCCGCTTGTCACTCGTCGTTACTTACGGCGCACCACCCGATGCCGCTCACGCGGCGGCCGGTTCCTGGTACAAATACTTCTGAAAGCCCGTGAAAGCGTTCCTGATCTCTTTCGCCTCGCCCAGAGCGGCGACCGCGTCGGGGATGGAGTGATATTTGAGCAGGAGCAGCGGAGGCAACTTTTCCTGGTCGAGTTCTTCCACGCCGACGCGGACGTAATGCGAGAGGACGAAGTCCAGGAAGACCCGCTGCTTGCTGCTGAAGTGGGTGCTGATAACCACCTTCGCCTTCGCCGCGCGCTCCTCGCGGCTGAGCGGGGGCAAGGCGTAAGCCACATGAGCCAGGACGTCGAAGAGGTCGCTCTTTTCGGCGTCAATGATTCTTTGCATCTCGGCCATCTGTTCCTTGCCGAAGCCCTTCTCGGCCAGTCCCTGTAAGAGTTGGGCGCGCGTGTCCGGGGCGCTCCAGAGGGCGCGCAACTCTGCTTCGTCCTTGAAAAACTCCGGCAGCTTGCCGAAGAGCATCTCGACGAACTGTTGGGCAGACATGGGCGTGCCGTCAGGGTGCCAGAAGGTGGTGACCATCGTGTGCTGAATAGTGCGCGCTTTTCCGTCGGCGAGCTTCACTTTGATCTTCTGTCGCGGCGGCGGTGTCGTCGGTCTCGGCCCGGGTGGTTGAACAGGCGAAGGCGGCGCAGGAGGCTGCGGCTCCGGCGCAATCGGCTCGCCGTCCCACTCCGGGTCGCTGAAGTGTTGGTGCGCCTTCACGAAGTCGTAAATCGTAAAATAGTCCTTCCCGTCGTAGAGACGTGTGCCGCGCCCTATGATCTGCTTGAACTCGATCATCGAGTTGATGGGTCGCATCAGCACGATGTTGCGGATGTTACGCGCGTCCACGCCGGTCGAGAGTTTCTGCGAGGTCGTCAGGACCGTCGGCGTGCGCTTCTCGTTGTCCTGAAAGTCGCGCAGGTATTGCTCGCCGAGCCCGCCGTCTTTGGCGGTGACGCGCTGGCAGTAGTTCGGGTCGCGACTAGTCTTCATCTGGTTGACGAGGTCGCGCACGGCCAGCGCGTGATCCTGAGTGGCGCAGAAGACCAGCGTCTTCTCGTCCTGGTTGATCTGCTCCATGAAGATTTTGACGCGGTGCGCCTCGCGTTCCTTGATTTCGATGATGCGGTTAAAGTCAGTTTCGGTGTAGTGCCTGCCGCTCTCGACCTCGCCTTCGATTAGCTGGTCGTCGGGAGTGTAGACGTACTCGTCGAGCGTCGTGGAAAACTGCTTCACCTTGAACGGCGTGAGGAAGCCATCGTTGATGCCCTCCCTGAGCGAGTAGACGTAGACAGGCTCGCCGAAGTAAGCGTAGGTGTCCGCGTTCTCGGAGCGCTTGGGCGTGGCGGTCAGGCCGAGCTGGACGGCTGGCGAGAAGTATTCGAGGATGCCGCGCCAACGGCTCTCGTCGTTCGCGCCGCCGCGGTGGCACTCGTCTATGACGATGAAGTCGAAGAAGTCCGGCGGGTACTCACCGAAATAAGGCGTCTCGCCCGGCCCGCTCATGAAGGTCTGGAAGATAGTGAAGAAGAGGCTGCCATTCTTCGGCACTTTGCCCTTCTTGCGGATGGCGTCGGGCTCAATTCGCACGAGCGCGTCTTCGGGGAAGGCGCTGAAGGCGTTGTAAGCCTGGTCGGCGAGGATGTTGCGGTCGGCGAGGAAGAGGATGCGCGGGCGGCGCACAGGCTCGCAGCTCAAGTTCCAGCGGCTATGAAAAAGCTTCCAGGCGATTTGAAAGGCGATGAAGGTCTTGCCCGTGCCCGTGGCGAGCGTGAGCAGGACGCGGGGGCGTTCGGCGGCGATGGCTTCCAGCACGCGCTCGACGGCGATGTCCTGGTAGTAGCGCGACTGGTAGAAGCCGCCCCTGTCCTCGAAGGGCACGGCGGCAAAGCGGTCGCGCCAGTCGTTCGGCTCACTGAAGGTCAGATTCCAGAGTTCGTCCGGCGTGGGGTAGCCGGGCGCTTCGCCTTCCCTGCCGGTCAGCATGTCAACGGCGTAGACGCCCCGGCCGTTGGTCGAGTAGGCGAAACGGACTTTCAGCTTCCCCGCATAATTCTTCGCCTGCCCGACGCCTTCTGTGAGCGGCAGTGCCCACGCCTTGGCCTCAATGACAGCCAGCTTGGTGTCACGATAGACAAGCACATAATCTGCGGTCAGCCTGGGCCCGCGCTGCTCGTGGCCTTCGAGTCGGCCGAGCGTAATCGGGTATTCGCGCCGGACGCGGCTCCCCTCGACCACGCCCCACCCCGCCACCCTCAGCGCGGGATCAATGTGCTCGGCCCTGGTCTCGGCTTCGTTCATGGCATCGCCCTAGAGTTCGCCGTTGAAGGCTTGGTGAAGTATAGACCTTTTCAACTCGTCCAGCGCGTCTAGCTTTCGCCGGTAGATTGATTCGAGGCGCTGGGTTTCGGTGGACAGTTCTTCAAAACGAGCGACAAGCCTTCGCAGTTCGGGAAGCGGAGCAATCGGTAACTGGAAGCGTCCTAACATCTCTCCAGTGAAGTGCTGAATTCCAGTTCCCGTAAAATGCCGCCGCAGCTCTCCGCTCTTATCCTGAGCATATAAGAAATACACAAACCATTTGCTATGTTCCGTCTCATGAAATCGAACTCGATGAAGGGCCTTCTGGAAGTAGATAGAAGATTCTTCATCCCAAATCGCAGCCCGTCCAGGATAGCCGCCTTCACAGACAAGAACATCCCCTTTGATGGCTGTGTACTTGTCAGACTCTTCAGGTAAAAAACGCATTTCGAGAAGGTCAGACAAATCGAAGCAAAACCAGCGCACATTAACGTTTCTCAGGTAAGGTTGTGGCTCGCCCCTGTTCTTGGCCTTATCTAACATTTTGCCAAGGGAATGCCTTGCGATGTCGCCGACTCTCTTCTCCATCCATCCAGCGCCGCGCCTGGCAAAAATATTTTGCAGGTGACTTTCAAACAGGGCGCGGGCGTTTTGGAGATTCCTTTCGGCGTTGGCTGTAGCGGTGTCGATGCCGTCAAACGCTTCGTCGAGGATGCCGACGATGCGCTGCTGCTCGGGGAATGATGGAACATGAACCAATTCATCCTGCACAAAGTTCCGATTGAGCGTGGGCACTCCCGTACCGCTCGCAAAACGCTTCAAATCGAAGTTCTTCAATAAGTAGAAAACGAATCTGGGATCGTTCCCGTGGAAATCTTTAACGTAGAGGACTGTATTAAGCGGCCAGAAATCCTCTTCAACGAAAAAGACATTGCCAATGCTGCCACTTCGACCTGTTACAACACCAGGACCGCGAACCGCACTTTCATGATGGGTATCAATGACCCCACTAGAACTGACTAACGGAACCTCGCCGCTCACCCTGTTTTGAGTGGGTAAATCGAATCCTCTTTGGAGAGTTGCGACATCACCTAACTTCTTGGTGCGCCACCCCGCCTTCATAGTAGCCCCCTAATATTATGCAGCACCCCCGCGCTCTCGACATCGAGCGCGGTGATTTCATCCATGATGTCTTGCGGTCTGCGGTGTGCTTCTTCCTCGCCGCCGTTCGGGTTCTTCACGGAGAGGTCGAAGGTCTTCGGGTCGATGCTCGTCGGCGTCCACGCTCCAGGACTTCGGCGAGTCGGCGAAGGTCTTTTGCAGCGCGACGAACTCCGTGAGGTCGTCGTCGTTGAGCGGGTTGGTCTTGCCGAGGTTGCGGCCGGGGTCGAGTTGGTAGTACCAGACCTTTCGCGTCGGCGCGCCCTTCTCAAAGAAAAGCACCACGGTCTTCACGCCCGCGCCCTGAAACGTGCCGCCGGGGCAGTCGAGCACGGTGTGCAGGTTGCAACTCTCAAGCAGCATCTTCCGCAGACTCACGGAGGCGTTGTCGGTGTTCGAGAGAAACGTGTTCTTGATGACCACGCCGCCGCGCCCGCCCGCCTTTAGCATCTTGATGAAGTGCTGGAGGAACAGGAAGGCCGTCTCGCCCGTGCGGATGGGAAAATTCTGCTGCACCTCCTTGCGCTCCTTGCCGCCGAAGGGCGGGTTCGCCAGCACCACGTCGAAGCGGTCTTTCTCCTGAATGTCGGCGAGGTTCTCCGTGAGCGTGTTGGTGTGGACGATGTTCGGCGCTTCGATGCCGTGCAGGATCATGTTCATGATCGCGATGACGTAGGCGAGCGACTTCTTCTCCTTGCCGTAGAAGGTGCGCGTCTGAAGTGTGTTGAGGTCTTTGACGGTCAGTTCCGGCCTGGCCCTTATGAAGTCGAAGGACTCGCACAGGAAGCCCGCCGAGCCGACCGCGCCGTCGTAGATGCGCTCGCCGATGCTGCGGCTTGACGACCTGCACGATGGCGCGGATGAGCGGGCGCGGCGTGTAATACTCGCCGCCGTTGCGGCCCGCGTTGCCCATGTTCCTGATCTTGGCTTCGTAGAGGTGCGACAGCTCGTGCTTCTCCGTCTGCGAGCGGAAGCGCAGCTCGTCGATGTGGTCGATGATCTCGCGCAGGTTGTAGCCGCTGAGAATCTTGTTTTTGATCTCGCCGAAGATTTCGCCGATCTTGTATTCGATGCGTGTTCGGCCCGCGTCGCCTTCTGCTTGAACCCGTGCAGGTAGGGGAAGAGCTTTTGATTGACGAAGTCGCGCAGGTCGTCGCCGGTCATGGCCCTTGTTGTGGTCGAGCTTGCCGTCCTTGCTCTTCGGCGCGGCCCAGCTTTCCCAGCGGTAAGGCTTGTCGAGGATGAAGCTGTATTTCTTCCCCTCCAGCGTCCGCCTCCGTCGCCTTGTCCTGCTCCAATCCGTCGAGGTATTTCAGGAAGAGGAGCCAGGAGGTTTGCTCGGTGTAGTCCAGCTCCGTGGTGCAGCCGGCCTCTTTCCGCAGAACGTCGTCGATGTTTTTGAAAGCTTGCTCGAACACTTAAACAATCCTTTATGAATTTTTCTCGGCGCGCTCACTCTCATACCTAGGCCAGGAGAGGCTGTGCTTGCACGTCTCGCAGGCGAGGCCGTTTTCGAGGTCATAGTGAGCGTCCGTATTGTGCCAGAGTTTGACGCCGGAGGGGAGGTCGAAGGCTTCTCGGGCGAGTGTGAGAGTCGGCCCGTGGTCGAGGACGAGGGCGAGGGCGCAGTTCGACCAGGCGTCCTTGTCCGTGCGGGTGACGGTTGCGCCTTGCTCTGTGAGCTGCCGCAGGAAAGGTCGGAGATGAGGACAAAGCTCCGCGCCCGTTTCGGTCATACTTCGACGGATGTCGTAACGGCTGCTTAACTAGTAACCCAAACTTTTACGCCGCGGTCGGCGACTGGCTGCTGATCTGGTAGATGGCTTCCATGACGGCCGAGCGGACTTCGGTCGGGAGCGAGCCGCGGACCGCGAGGCGGCGGAAGGCGGGCAGGATTTCCTGCTGGCCGCTCAAGGCCAGGAGCTTGACGACCGCTAGGCGAACCTCGTTGTTCGGGTGCTCCTCGATGGCGCGCATGAGCGGCTGGACTTCGCCGGCCTTGGACATCAGGAAGAGGAGCGAGAAGGCGTCGTAGGTGCGTTCGCGGCTCTCGCCCATCAGTTGGCCGATGGCTTCGCTGGCGAGACCAGACGAAGCGAGGGCCGCGCCAATCTTGCGGCGGCGCTCGGGCGGCGACTCGCGTAGAGCGCGCGTGAAGGTCGCGGCGCGGTCGGCGTTGAAGTTGAAGAGCGAGCGAGCGGCCGCGTTACGGACTTCGACCGCAGGGTCGTCAAACGCCGCGTTGATCTCGCGGAACGAGTCGTCGCCGCCGACGCGCGAGAGGTCCTGGACGGCGGCCGCGCGGTCGGCGGCCTCTTCGGAGCTGAGGCGTTTGAGGATGGCGCCGGGCACGGACGAGAACTCGTCGAACTCCGCGATGCCTTTCTCGGTCACGGCGCGGTCAAGCTCTTTGCTGAGCGGCGGTGGCTCTTCGACGACGGCAAAGTCCGAGCGCTCTATTTCTCTGGAAACCTCGGCGGGAGTGGCTGAGACTAGCCCGACCGGGACAGCTTCCTCGGGAGCGGTCAAGCTCTCGCGCACGTCAACGTCAACCCAGCCGGCCGAGGGACCGAGCTCTTCGGCGTATTCGGCCTCGACGGGCGAGACGGCTTCGGCGTTGAGTACCGCGGCGGCCTCTTCGGCAGCCAGACGCCGCGCCTCTTCTTCAGCCTCAAGCCTGGCAGCCTCTTCGGCGCGCAGGCGCTCGGCTTCCTCTTCGGCCTTGCGCACGGCCTCTGCCTCTGCCGCGAGCCTTGCTTCCGCTTCGGCGGCGAGCCGCGCTTCTTCCTCCGCACGCAGACGCGCTGCTTCCTCTTCGGCGCGAAGACGCTCTTCCTCCTGACGGCGGTGCTCCTCTTCCAACGCGCGCTGCCGCGCCTCCTCTTCGGCGCGCTGGCGTGCGGCCTCTTCCTCCGCGCGCAGGCGTGCGGCTTCGGCGGCGGCGCGCTGGCGCTCCTCTTCTTCCAAACGAAGACGCTCTGCTTCCGCGCGTCGCGCTTCTTCTTCGGCTTGTCGCCGCGCTTCTTCCTCAGCACGCAGGCGCGCAGCCTCTTCTTCGGCCTTGCGACGCGCCTCAGCCTCGGCGGCGAGCCGTGCCTCTTCCGCGCGGTGGGCCTCCTCCTCTGCCTGGCGTCTAGCTTCGGCTTCGGCGGCGAGGCGGGCTTCCTCCTCTGCCTTCAGCCGTGCGGCCTCTACTTCGGCGAGGCGGGCGCGCTCTCTTTCTTCTTCCTCTGCGCGCTGGCGTGCTTCCTCTTCGGCACGAAGACGCGCGGTCTCTTCCTCGGCCAGACGGCGTGCTTCAGCCTCGGCGGCAAGGCGGGCCTCTTCTTCAGCGGCGAGGCGAGCCTCTTCCTCTGCGCGGAGTCTGGCTTCTTCCTCGGCGCGCAGCCTTTCTTCCTCTTCGGCTCGGAGGCGCGCGGCTTCTTCTTCGGCCTGGCGTCTGGTCTCTGCCTCAGCGGCCAAACGTTCCTCTTCGGCTTTACGCTGCGCCTCCGCTTCGACTCGCGCGCGTTCTTCCTCGGCGCGGGCGCGCTCCTCTTCTTCGGCGCGCTGGCGTGCGGCTTCTTCCTCGGCTTCACGGCGAGCGGCCTCTTCGGCCTCCGTGTCAACTTCTTCGGCGACGGGCGCGGCGATGATCGCAGATGCCGCCTCGGTCGCTGAAACGTCCAGGAGTGCAGCGGCGGGCCGTTCGGTCTCGACCGTGACCACCTCAGCTTCGGCCGCGGGCGCTTCGGCTTCGAGCGTGGGTGCTTCGGTTTCGAGCGTCGGCGTCTCCTCTTCGACCGTCACGGCCTCTGCAACGGCGGGCGCTTCAACCTCTGCGGCGGGCGGCTCTTCAACGGCGACGGCGGCGCTGGCCTCTATGGCGCGCTCTATCAGCGTGCCGGGCACTTTGCGGTCGCGCTCGCGCTTGAGCAACCGGCTGAGCGGCTCGACGGCTTCCGGGTCTTTAATCTCGGCCAGGGATTCGACGGCGGCGCGGCGCACCTCGGGCGAGTCGTCGTCGAGCGCCGCGACGAGGTGCGGGGTGACTGAATTGTCCTGTATGTAGCCCAAAGAGCGGGCGGCGGCGGCGCGCTCGGCGGGAGCGTCGGCCGTGCGCAGGGCGCGCGTAGTCTCGATCAGGTAGTCGTGCTTGATGAAGGCCGCGCGGGCGCGCGTGCGCTGCTCGGCGTTGCGCGAAGCCAGGGCCGCGAGCAGTCCGGCCGCGACCAACTGGCGCGTGCCAGGGTCCGTAGAGCCCAGGACTTCGTCGTCGTAGCTTTCGCCCGCGAGCACGTTCTTGACTTCCGTCTCGGCGCGCTCGACATCCGCCGACGCCGGTGCGGGCTTCTCTTCCTCTTTGACGGCCTCGGCCGCGCCCGCGACTGCGACGGCCTTGGTGGCGGTCGCCAGCGGCTTGGCCTTCGGCGCTTTCGAATCGTGATACAGAGAATCCGCGACCGAGATGGAGGCGGCGGCGTCCGCCTCGTCCAAATCTGCTTTAACTTTGCGCGCGGCCTTGCGCTCTTTCGCGGTCGGCCTGCGCTTCTCGGGCGCTGCGGCGATGTCCGCCCCGCCGCGTTGCGCGCGCGAGCGAGCGGCGACGATCATCACCAGACTGAGCAGCACCAGCGCGCCGATTAAGATGACGAGCCACTTTTGCCTGAGCACGGTGCCGAGCGTCGTGGGGCTCGACGCCGCGGGCGCGGCCGTCGTGTTGGACGGCTCACCCGTCAGGACGGGTTGTTGGGCCTGCGCGACTTGCTCTGTGGCCGGCGTCGCCGCCGGGCTGACTTCGGGACTCGCGCCCGGCGACGCAGTCGCTTCCGGCGTCGGAGTGTAGACGACGGTCGGGCCTACGGGTGACTCGACTGTGCCAGTTTTTGGGCCGCCGGCAGTCGTATTGTTTGCATTTGCAGTTGATGCGACTTCCGGCGACGGGCTCGCCGTGGCCTGCGGCGTGGGGCTCGGCGTCGTCTTCGCCGTCGCGGGCGTCTGCGAGGCCGTAGGCGTGCGACCGCCGCCCGGCGTGGTCAGCTCTATGTCCAGGCGGTTGAACCTCTGCTGGACGCGCGCGTTGGTTCCCGGCTGGAGCTTGAAGGAGAGGACGGCGTCGTTGCCGCGCTTCTGCACCTGCACGTCCTCGAAGCCCTTGCCCTTGAGCCCGCCGGCCGCGCGCGGGGCGTTCGCTTCGGGGATGACGACGTAGTAGCGGTCGCCTGCGCGGTAGGCCGAGTAGTCGTTGAGCGGCTCGTCCGAAGTGATCGTGATGCGCGAGCCCTCGGCCGTGTCGCCGCTCTTGAGCGGGGTGATGTTCTTCCTGCGCTGCGCAGCTTGCGGGGCCTGGGTGTTGGCGTTGGCGGACGACTGCTGCTGCTTCGAAGTCGCAGGGCGTCTGCGGCGCTGTGCGCTCGCGTCCCCCGCGCCCGCCAGGAAGACGAGCACGAGGACCGCGAGGGCGAAAGCGTACAAATTTTTAGCTCGGAGGGGTAAGCGGGGCATCGTGTCCATCGGCAGATTTCCAATCAGAAAGAGCGGGCTTTAACGTGCCGCATTATGCTACGCCAACGCGTCTTAGTCCAGAGAATTCAGTGGTCAGTGGTCGGTGGTCAGTGGTCAGTTAAAAACAACTGATTTCTCACTGACCACTGACCACTGACCACCGACCACTGCTTCACACCGGCTGCGACTGATCCATCTTGTAGAGTACCTCCATCAGGGCCGAGCGCACTTTCTCGGGCATCCCGTCGCGCACCGCCAGGCGGCGCAACTCTTCAGCGACTCCCGGCTGGCCCGCCGTGCCCAGGAGGCGTATCAGCGCCAGGCGAACGTGCAGCTCGCCGTGGTCCGCAATCGCGCCCAGCAAGGGCTCTATCTCGCCGGCCTTCGCCAGCAGCGAGAGCAGCGAGAACGACTCGTAAGCCAGACGCCTGTCCTCGCTGATCATGCGGTCAATCGCCTGCGCGACCATGCCCGCCTTGATGCAGGCCACGGCCACGCGTCTCAAGGTCTCCTCGTCCGCGGTCTCTATCAACCGGACGTAGCCTTCGGCGCGGTCGAAGCTCATCCGCGAGAGCGAGCGCGCGGCCGCGGCGCGCACCTCGCGCGCCTCGTCGGCGAACGCCATCAGGACCGGCGCGAAGACGGACCCGTGCTCGATTTCGCCCAGGCTCGTGACGGCCGCAGAGCGGACCACGGGCTCCGGGTCGTTGGCGGCCATCGCCGTCAGAGCCTCGACGGAGCGCTGCACCTGAAATTGCGCGAGCCGCCGCGCGGCAGCCGCGCGCGCTTCCACGTCGGCCTCGCCCAGCCGCGCCAGCGCCTCCGACAACTCCTCGTCCTCGAACCACTCCGGCAGCGCCTCGACCTCCGTGACCGCGTCCAGGTGCGTGATCTCGCCCGAGACGGCGAAGTCGTCCAGGTCGCCCACGTCTAATAGCGGGACGCTCGGGAAGGACGCGTCCAGGAAATCGAAGCACTCTATGGTGCAGGCGCTCAAAGCCTTGCTCACGAGCGACGCCGGCATCTCCGGGTGGCGGCGTGCCATGTCCAGCAGCGCGCCGATGGCCGAAGGCATCTTCAGCGCGCCGAGGCTCGTGACGGCCTCCGTGCGCACTATCGTTTCCGTGTCGTAGAGAGCTTCCAGCAGGAACGGCAAGGATGACTGCGCGCCGATCTCGCCGAGGACGCGCGCGGACGAGGCGCGGTCGTAGGCGTTGTGCGACAAGAGCAGCGAGGCGCACTGGCGCGCGACGAAGCCGTACTCTTCGAGCGCCTGGCGCGCGCGGCGGCGGCCGTCCTCGCCCGACTCGTCCGAGGTCATGGCCTTAATCAGCGAGGTCTCAAGGGCGCGGCGGTCGTCGGGCGCGCGCGACGAGAGCACGTCCAGGCGGTGAGCCTGGCCCAGAACGAGCTTGCCGACTTCCTGATCCACGCGGTACGCGCCGTAGAGCGCGGGCGCGACCGGCGCGCCGGCCGGACGCCTCTCCAAACCTTCCTCTGCACGCGGCTCCGAGTCCGAAGACGACGGCGCGGCGTCGCCGCTCCGGCGCGCCAGGGCATGATCGCTCTGGCGGCGCGAGCGTCTGCGGCGCTCCTTCTTCGGGCGCTCCTCGATGGCCGCCAACTCGCCTGCGGCAACCATCTCGACGGCATGAGTCTCGCCCTTCTCTTCCTTCTGCTCGGAGACTTCCTCGCTGTTCTGATGCCTGCGCGCGAGCACGAGCGAGCCCCCGCCGATGAGCAGGAGAATGATGACGCCCGGCAGCGAGAAGACGTAGGAGAGGAACCCGCCCGACTCCTCGTTCGTGACCGTAATCACGGCCGGGGCCGCGGCCTGCTGCTGCTGCGCGGGCTGCGAGCCCGGCGGGGTAATCCCAGGGTCTGTCGGCGGCACGAGCTGCACGGGCGTCGCCGCGGGAGTTGCCGCGGAGAGCGGCGAGGCGAAGGGCGAGGCGGCCGGCGCGGCCGTGTTCGGGAAGCCGCTCGGATTCTGGCCCAATTGCCCTGACGCCTGGCCGAAGTTCTGACCCTGCTGCGGGTAGGAATGAACCGGCGGCGCTTCGGCCACCGGGCGGCGTTCGCGCGCGGGCGGCTCGTAGTCCGCGGGGCTTTGGGCGCGCTCCTCGACGCGCGAGGAAGTCTTTGGCGCGGCGAGTTGCGCCTCGCCCTTGGAGGTGTCCACGCCGCCGCGTATGACCAGGTTGAGCCGGTTGGACTGCGGGTCAACCGTGACGCTCGCGCCCGGTTTGACGGCCACGACGATTTCGGACGAGTTGCCGAGGTTGCGCACAGTCACGCCGCGGGGCAGCCCCTTGAGCGCGCTAGGATTCGCGCCCGGCAGGGTCATGTGAAAGCCCTCTTCGTCCTGCCACGTCTGCGTGCGCGTCAGCGGCGCGTCGGCCTGGACCGACACGACCGTCGCGCCGCTCGATTGGCTGGAACTAACGCCCGTCACCGTGTACGGCGCGTCCTTCCGCTTCTGCGCGAACGGCGACAGGGTGGGCACGAGCGCGACGCCCGCGAGCAGGAGGCCCACGGAGAGCGTGCGCGCGACGCGCCGGCCGCGCCCGGCCAGGGACGGGGCGGGCGAGCCGTGCTTCGGGTTGTTGGCAGACAAAGCTTTCTTCATGGTCATACTTTCAGGAGCGGGCAACTTCAAGTGCCCGCGAAGGGGAAGCGGGGCGCGCCTGGGAATGTTCGGCGCTCGGCCCTACGCTTGCGGTGTGATTAACCTTGGTGTCTGCGGGCGCGCCTGTTTCGGGCGCTTGCCCCCGCGATGAGGAGGGTAACCCTTGCTTGCTCGCCGGCTACTCGTCGCAGAACTTGTAGCCGATGCCCCAGACGGTCAAGACCATCTGCGGGTTCTCCGGGTTGTCTTCGATCTTGGCACGCAGGCGGTTGATGTGCGAATCAATCGTCCGGTCGTAGCCCTCGTAAGAGTAGTCCCAGATTTTTTCCAGGAGGTACTTCCTGGGAAAGACGCGGCCCGGGTTGGAGGCGAACAGCCTGAGGAGGTCAAACTCCTTGGGCGTCAGTTCCACCTGCCTCTCCCCGACCATCACCTCGCGCTTGGTGGGGTCAATGCGCAGCTTGCCGCGCGTAATCGGCGCTTCCTCGCTCGCGCCGTCCTTGCCGCCGCCCGTGCGCACGCGCCGGAGGACGGACTTGATGCGGGCCTCAAGCTCGCGCAGACTAAAGGGCTTGGTGATGTAATCGTCCGCGCCCATTTCGAGACCCAACACTTTGTCAACCACGTCGTCCTTGGCCGTCAGCATCAGGATGGGGACGTAAGGGACCTTCTCCCTGAGCTCTCGGCACACGGCCAGGCCGTCCATCTTCGGCAGCATCAAGTCGAGGACGACGGCGTCCGGGTGATCCTGCAAGGCCGTCTGGACGCCGGCCAGGCCGTCGGCGGCCGTCTTGACGTTGTAGCCTGCGCGCGAGAAATACTCGCTAATGGCGGTCGAGATGTTCTCGTCGTCTTCGACGACCAGCAGGGTCGGCTTGCGCTCGCTCGCCGCGGGCGAAGCATTATCTTCCCTGTTCTCCGGTTTGCCTCTGTCGGCGGTTGTCGGCATCGGTGATTTCGTCAAAGAATGGCGATTCCAGACGTTGGAGCGGAGGGCGCCGGTGGCGTGGCACGCCTCAGACCTTGTGAATATAGCAGGTAAATGCGTCTAAACTCAAGCAATAAGTTCCGTGAGCAGTGGTCAGTGGTCAGTAGTCAGTGGTCAGTTACAGGCAAAGACGTTTTTCCTTTAACTGACCACCGACCACTGACTACTGACCACTGCTCTTGGCCTCGGGCTTGAGGGCCTGTTGGAGACGCTGCTGGAATTGCCGGATAAAGCCCTGAATCTGCGGGCTGTTGACCTTCTTGATGCCCTGCTCGATGACCTCTATGCCGCGCGGGTCGCCGAGCTTGACGAGCGCCTCGCCGGCGGCGCTGCCGACGGGGAAGTTGAGCGTCTCCACGCTCCAGAGGAACGCCTGTGAGATGAGCGGGAAGGTGCGCGGGTCGTCGCGACCCACGGCCGCGAGCAGCGTGATGGCAGCCCCGCGCACCTGCGGGTCGTTGCCGCCCGCGGCGTAGCGCAGGGCCGTTTCGAGCGCACGCTTGTCGCCCAGGCCAGCCAGCCCCGTCAGCCCGCTCGCACGCACCTGGTCGCGCCATGACGGCGTGACGATCAACTTCGTCAGCGCGTCGTAAGCCGACGCGGCCTTGCTGTCGCCGAGCGCGAGCGCGGCGGCGCGGATGACGCCGTAGCTCTGGTCGTTCAGGAGCGGGAGGTAGACGCCCGCCAGCTCGGGGTCTTTGCTCTTCGCCAGTGCGCCGACGGCGCTCGCACGCACGCGCGCGTCAGAGTCTTTCGCTGCGGCCAGGAGCGCCGTGCGCGCCTCGGCGGAGTTCTGCCCGCCGAGCGCCGCCGCCAGCTCCGAGCGCGCGCCCCAGAATTTCTCGCCGCCCAGCGCCGCGGCGATTGCGGCCACGATTTTTTGCTTGTCCGCCTCCGCCGTCTCCTTGGCGTTCAGGCGCGTCGTCAACTGGTTGAGCGCCCAGACCCGGCCCGTCACGTCGTCGTCACGCGTCAACTGATAAGCCAGCTCGTCCGTGGGCTTCTCGAAGACGACTTCCTTGATGACCGTGCTGCCGTAGTCGAAGTGTACGAGCTGCGGCTCGGCTTCGACCGCGAAGGTGAAGGTCTGCTCCTCCTTCGGCTCAACCCAGATGCTCTCGACGCGGCGCTTGCCCCCGGCCTCTATCTCCACGTCGAGCGGCGCGCGAAAGAAGGCGACCTGCGGGTAGTCCGTGTTCGGGTCCGGCTTCTGCTCCTGCCTGACCTTGAGCGTGAGCTGTTTGGCCTGCGCGTCGTAGCTCCGCGTCACGTTGAAGACGGGGTGGCCCATTTTGTAGAGCCACTGTTCGAAGAACCAGTCCATAGGCTTGCCCGTCGCTTCTTCGATAGCGATGCGGAACTGCTCTGTCTCGACGGGCTGGTGCGCGTACTTCGTCAGGTAGTGGTGAATCGCGCGCCACCAGTCCTCCTCGCCGAGCGCCTTGCGCAGCATGTGCAGGACAGCGCTGCCGCGCGGGTAGGCATAGTTGTCGAAGATGTTGTCCTTGTTCGTGTAGTTGCTGGTCACGATGGGGCGGCGGTAGTTTTGTCGCCAGCTCCCCATGTACGTGTCCTGATTTCCCTTCACGTCCAGGTAAAGAAAGGCGTCGCGGCCCAGGCGGTGCTCGTCCCACATGGCCTGGAAGTAGGTGGCGAAGCTCTCGTTGAGCCAGATGTCTGCCCAGGTGCGGCAGGTGACGTAGTCGCCGAACCACTGGTGTGCCAGCTCGTGCGACTGCAAGCCGTCGAAGTCGCGGTCGAGCGTCGTCCGGCGGTCGTGAATCATCTGGTCGGTCTGCGTCGTGGCCGTGATGTTCTCCATGCCGCCGCCGAAGTCGCGCGTCATTGTCTGCGCGTACTTCACGTAAGGGTACTTGACGCCCGTCTTCTCCGAGAAGAACTTGACCATCTCGGGCAGCCGCTCGGCGGTGACTTTGCCCTCCTCGACTTCGTCCGGGTAGACGTAGGTGTAAATTGGCACACCCGCGTAACTGCCCTCGACGGCCGCGTACTCGCCGACGACGATTGAGGTCAGGTAGCTCGCGTGCGGCTGCTCCATCTTCCAGTGGAAGGTGCGCGTCCCGTCGGCGTTGTTCTTCGTCTCAAGGAGCTTGCCGTTGGAGATGACCATCAAGGGTTTCTCGACCGTGGCGACCATCTCCGTGGTCGCGAAGTCGTTCGGGTGGTCGAAGCACGGGAACCAAAAGTGATTGTATTCGGTTTCGCCCTGCGACCAGATTTGTTTGGGGCGCTTCGGGTCTTCGGGCGAGGGCTTGATGAAAGTCAGGCCGCGGCCGAAGCCCGTGAGGCCGCTGCCATGCGCGACGCCGTTCGTGTTGTAGTTGATGACGACGGTCAGCACGTCAGCCGGCTGGTAGGCTCGGTCGAGCGTGACGCGCAGCTTCTCGCGCGCGGCGTCCGCCTCGTACTTGAGCGGCGCGCCAGAAGAGAGCGTGACCGACTTGAAGGCCATGTTCGCCGCGTCGAACTCCACGGTCTTGGTGTTCACGTTGAGCGGCGCGAAAGTGATCGTGGCCGTCCCCAAAGCCTGCTCGCGCTCCCAGTCGAAGCGCAGGTCGAGCTTGATGTGGCGCGTGTCGTAAGTGCGCTCGCGTATGTACTGCCTGGGCGGGATTCGCTGCTGTGGCTGCTGCGGCTGCTGCGCCGTCGCCAACTGAGAGCCGCCGAGCGCGAAGACGAGCAGTAGACAGAAGACACGGATGAGGCGGGTCAAGCGTAGGGTTTGCATGGCGTTCTCCAAAAGGTATAAAGGTACTGAAACTGGCCGCCGGTATTTACGTTTGATTAGCCGTCATTGTTGCACATTGTTCCCCGACCCGAAAGGAGAAACCCCTGCATGACACCCGAAGAGAGACGCGAATTGATTGCAACTTACGAGGCCGGCTACGACGAGGTCGTCAAGAGCCTCGAAGGCTTCCCCGCAGACCGCCTGACTGACCGCCCGCTGCCCGGCAAGTGGAGCGCCTGCGAGATCGTACAGCACCTGGCCGACAGCGAGATGAGCTCCGCCATACGCATCCGGCGGCTCCTGGCCGAAGACAACCCCGTCATCCTCGGCTACGACCAGGACGACTACGCCACGCGCTTCGACTACAACGAGCGCGACTTCGCCCCCGCCCTCGACGCCCTGCGCGGCGCGCGCGCCACCACCGCGCAACTGCTCGCCCGCATGACCGACGAGGACTGGCAGCGCGCCGGCACGCACACAGAGAGCGGCCGCTACACCGCCGAGGACTGGCTCAGGATTTACGCCGCCCACGCGCACAACCACGCCGCCCAGATTCGGAGATTAAAAGAAATAATCAGTAACCAGTAGTCAATTTTCGGTTTTCCTCTGTGCTCCTCTGTGTCCTCTGTGGTTAATGAATCTTAAGGAACACTCACCACAGAGGACACAGAGGAGCACAGAGGTGGGAACAAAGAAAAACTGAAATCAGGACACTGCTAAAACTTATTACTTCTTGACAAAAGACGCGAGGCGCGAGCATTATCTCGACTCGCCTGCTCCGGCTGACGCTCTTCTAAATCATTTGCATTGACCCGGAATCAACATTATGACCAGCGCCGCACCCGTACTCCAGACCTCTTTTTCCGACTTAGAACTGCTCCGCCGCGGCAAGGTGCGCGACGTTTACGGAGTTGACGACGGCCACCTGCTGATCGTGGCGACCGACCGCATCTCGGCCTTCGACTGCATCCTGCCGACGCCCATCGCGCGCAAGGGCGAAGTCCTGACTCAGCTCTCGCGCTTCTGGTTCGAGCGGCTCAACGACATCGTCCCGAATCATCTCGTGACGACCGAAGTCGAGCAGATGCCCGAGGCCGTCAGCCGTCACGCCGACGAGGGGCTGCGCGGACGCTCCATGCTCGTGCGCCGGACGGAGGTCTTCCCCGTCGAGTGCGTCGTGCGCGGCTACATCACGGGCTCCGGCTGGAAGGATTACAAGCGCACGGGCGAAGTCTGCGGCCACAAACTGTCGGAGGGCTTGCGCGAGTCGGAGCAACTGCCCGAGCCCATCTTCACGCCCGCGACGAAGGCCGAAGAGGGTCACGACGAGAACATCAGCGAGGCGCAGATGGCTGAAATCGTTGGCCCCGACGTGACGGCCGCGCTCCGCGACATCTCGCTCAAGCTCTACAAGGAGGCGAGCGAGTACGCGCGCACGCGCGGCATCATCATCGCCGACACGAAATTCGAGTTCGGCAGGGACGCCAACGGCCAGATCATTCTCATAGACGAGGCGCTGACGCCGGACTCTTCGCGCTTCTGGCCCGCAGACCAGTACGAGCCAGGCCGCTCGCAGCCCTCCTTCGACAAGCAGTTCGTCCGCGACTACCTCGAAACGCTCGACTGGGACAAGCAGCCGCCCGCGCCGCCGCTCCCGCCGGAGATTGCCGAGGCCACCACCGAGCGCTACCTGGAAGCTTACCGCCTGCTCGCGGGAAGGAGTCTGGACTCCGCGGCCTAGCGCCCAGACTTCCACGGATGACCTTCTTTGACTTTATCGTGCTGACGCTCGCGGCCTCGTCTGTCGTCGCGGGCGCGCTGCGCGGGATCGTGCGCTCGCTCCTGACGGTGGCGGCGCTGATTGTCGGGCTGATCCTCGCCGCCCGCGGCTACGCTGCGGCCGGCTCCGTCCTGAAAGGATTGGGCCTCGTCGAGACGGACGCGGCGGCCCACGCCGGGGGCTTCCTGTTAATCATCACGGTCGCCCTGGCCGGCGGGTTTTTCGCGGGCCGCATGGTCAAGGGCGGCCTGCGCCAGGTCCGGCTTGAGTGGTTCGACCGCCTGCTGGGCGGCGCGTTCGGGCTCCTGCGCGGGTGGCTCGTCTGCTCGATTCTCTACCTCGCCCTGACCGCCTTCCCCGTCCGCCTCAGCTCTGTCGAGGAGGCGACGACCGCACCCATCCTGGCCCAGGGCGTGAAGCTGCTCGGCGTCTTCACCTCTGAGGAGGTGCGCGCGCGCTTTTACGAAGGCTACACGGACTTAGTCGGTGACAATTGAACTGCCCGCTTTGGAGATAATCCGCCGCTTCGGAGAAAACCAATGCAGATGCGCGCCCGCCTAGAGGCCCTGATAGACGAAATGCTCGACGGCCAGATCATGCTCGACGAGGCCCTCGCAGAGTTCGAGAAGCTCTACATCCAGAAAGCCCTCTCGCGCCACAGGGAGCACCTCTCACGCACCGCCAACGTCCTCGGCATCCACCGCAACACGCTCTCCAAGCGCGTCTCCACCTACCGCAAACAGGACCCGCCCGCGCGCCCGGCCAAGGGCTCCGCGCGCAAACGCTGAAGCGCCGCGGCCGATTCCCCTACTCACACCTGGAAGCGTCCACGCATTCCTTCATCCGCCGCAACAGCCGCACGTGCCCCGGCCGAGTGAATCGCTTCCGCTTCGTCACCGCCTCGGGCCGTTTAATCACAAAACAGTGCATTCCAGAAAATAAACGCATACAGTCTCAACGCTCCGCCTTTTGTTTCGTCGCCTCGTGCTCTCTAGACTCTCGGACGAAGGACACTTTCTGACATGATGACGCGAAGACAGGTGATTCGCCTTTCGGGCTCCGCCCCGCTCGCGGCCGCGCTGATAGGTCTCATTTTTTCCGTTTCGCTCAAAGCCTCTGCGGCCCGGTCACAGACGCAGCAGACGCTCGCCGTCCCCGCGGACTCTTCCCGCTGGGAGTTGCAGGGGCAGGCCAAGCCGGTCGAGTACCAGGGCCGCAAGTGCCTCTTCCTGGACGGCGGCGCGGCGACCTTGAAAGACTTCGAGATGCGCGACGGCGTCGTTGACGTGGACATCTCGACACCCGCGAGCCGCGGCTTCTTCGGCATACAGTTTCGCATCGCGGGCGACGGCGCAAACGCCGAGTGGGTCTACCTGCGCCAGCACAAGTCGGGCCTGCCGGACGCCATGCAGTACACGCCCGTCCTCAGCACCGGCCTCAACTGGCAAGTCTATAATGGCCCAGGCTTCACCGGCGCGCTCGACATCCCGAAAGACGTTTGGTTCCACCTGCGCCTGGAGGTGGCGGGCGCGCAGGCGAAGCTGTACGTCAAGGACATGGACAAGCCGGCGCTCGTGATGAGTGATCTGAAAAGTGGAGTCCAGAAAGGCCAGGTGGCGCTGGCCGTCCTGACGGGCGCGACCTACTTCTCGAACTTTGAAATACGGACGACGCCCGACGCGGCCTGGGAGCGACACTTCCCGCCCACTCCGCCCGGCACTCTGACCAAGTGGAGCCTGTCGCCTGCTTACGACGCGCTCTCGCGCAACCTTGAGCGCCCGCCCTCAGACGGCGACCGGATAAGCTGGCAGGAGGTCGAGGCGGAGCCGCCAGGCTTCGTGGTCCTCTACCGCTACCGCGAGGCCCCGCACCCTCGGGTCACGTTCGCCAGCGACTTTTCCAAACGCCTGGACCCGCAGCCCGGTATGAAGGTCGTCTACGCGCGGACCACAATCGAGTCCGACCGCGACCAGTTGAAGAAGCTTTACATAGGCTACAGCGACGATGTCAGCGTCTTCCTCAACGGCAAGATTCTCTTCCGCGGCCGCAGCGCCCAGAACTTCCGCGACCCGGGCTTCCTCGGCATCATCAGCCCGGAGAACGATGCCGTCTACCTTCCACTAAAAAAGGGCCGCAACGAACTGCTGCTGGCGCTCAGCGAACTCGGCGGCGGCTGGGGCTTCGTCTGCCGGCTGGCGGATTTGGGTAACTGAGCTTAATTCGCGGGCGGGCGTGTGCGGTTATCAGTAAGCCCCATCGTTATAATCATTCAGCGAATCAAGAAAACGCTGCTTTCGGACACGGTCCTTCAAATAGCAGCCCAACGCCAGAATTACCTGGGCGCGGCAGTATGCCTTCAATTTTGTAGCGCGGAATGATAAAGCCGTTCGATCCGCGCTCCCGTTGAATGAGTTGATGGGCGCGGCGTAGAAACATTAGACACGAAACGAGGTGGAACATGACCAACCTAATTCAAGCTGGGGATATGCTAATCAACCCCGATTCATAGTGGCCGCTTACCAGAGCGACGGCAAACTAATACTCATCATGGCGCACGACGCAAAAAAAGATGGCAAGCTGCCAGATAGAGTTTATGATGCCACAAATGGATCGGACACTTTCACACGATTGCTCAAAAAGTCCGAAGCGTCCGATCAATCATCTTAATCTCAATGGCGGCGACAGCATCAGCGACGATGAATAGGTCGCGCTTTTTCTGTTTTTCGCCATAGACAAATTCAAAGCCGGATAATCCATGACGCTCAACTTGGCTCATTTCTTCGGCTTGAATTTCTAGGGGCTTATCAACGCCTCTAAGGTGAACGTGAATTTCTTTCTTCATTTGATTTTACCTTTCAGGGTTAAAGAGAAGCGCCCAACGCCGGAATTGAGCGGCTGCCCGCGAACAGTATTCAACCTGATTGGCAAAGCCGAGCATGAGAAGCTTGCTGTCGGGCAGTCCGCTCGAATGATTTGTTAGACGGCTTCCCGATTACAACTTAGCCAACAATAGGTAAATAATTGTTCAAGTCACGACGGCTAGCCTAAAACCCAACCACTTCCGCCACATCCTGCACACAGATTATCATGGTGGCCTATCCAACCCTGGCCGTGACAGCGACCACATTTCGTTGGCGGGTCTGGAACTACTACGTTGCCGTCTCCCCCACACCCGCGACATTTATTGTCATGGTGGCCTATCCAGCCTTGGCCGCGACAGCGACCACATTGCACTATAGCCATTGAACGCCTCCTTCAATTAAGTTTGTCGGACTCTACGCTCTGTAATTGTGCCGTCTAACTATTATTATACCGTGAGGTGTGGTCAAACACTGTAAATTAGCACTAAATACCGCGCGCAGGTAAGACAGGGTGCGGTTTTCATGCCAATTTCATGAGAAGCGGGCCTCGGGGGTCGAAGTTTCGAGAAAAGAGCCTCAAGGTTTGTGTTCGGAAGTCCGATTTTGAGGCTCTTTTCTCGAATGCTGGGGAAATTTTCTCGAACTTCCGAGCTTTTTTCTCGAATCTATGAGTTCTGAGCGCGGACGTTGGGGAAATTTTCTCCGACGTTGGAGCTTTTTTCTCGAACATTGGTGCTCGGAGGACGAAATTTCGTCCTCCGAGCACCAATGTTCGTGTTCTGAGCACCAAGGGCCGACCTCGGAACTGCTACGGTGTGGCCGGGTTGGGCGTGGTTTTGGTGGTTTTGCGGGCGAACCGCCGTGCGAGGCCGTCCAGCGCGTCGTCCAGGGCCGCGCCGCGACCTGCGGCGCGGGCGTATTGGTAGATGAGGAGGGCCGAGGTGTAGGCTTCGCTGCCGACAGCCATGTAGGTGTCCTCGGCTAGTTCCCCTAACTGCATGAGCGCAGTCATGATAGGTCCGAGGCCGTCGAGTAGTTCAACGTCCTTGCGCATCTCGGCGGCGTCGAAGCCGCCCGGAAGAATGTTGGGGTTCTGCGTGGCGAGTTCGAGCGCCTGAGTGACGAAGACGCGGCCGCGGTCGCCCATTTTGGGCAGCGTGCGGCGCTCCTCCGGCGTCAGGTCTGTTAGAAAAGGGAGTTTTTCGCGGATTGTGTTGATGGCCGTCATGACGGCCTGCCTGTCCGCGTCGGACAGGGTCGCGCTGATTTTGTTGTCCTGCATTTTGTGAGTCTCCAGAAAGTTTTGAGGAACTCCGGCCGGGCGGTGCGGCGCAACCAGAGCGTTTCTGCGAGGTTAGAGCTAAAACACGGGCACGATATACCCTCCCGAGGCCCGAAGTCAATCAATTCCTAATGCCCACAGATATTGACAATAATCTCGGTCTGCTTTATTTTTAGCACTCACCGAGAATGAGTGCTAAAATATGGCTGGTGAGAAGCTGTTTTTCTAACAAATACCGTAATTTTTCCGGTAAACCTTGAAAGGAGTAGTGAAAGTAGTATGGCAACCAACATTAGACCCCTGCACGACCGCGTGATCGTGCGCCGCCTGGAAGAGGGCGAGCAGGTGCGCGGCGGGATCATCATCCCGGACACGGCCAAGGAGAAGCCGCAGGAGGGCGAGGTGATCGCCGTCGGCGAGGGCAAGATTCGTGACGACGGCTCGCGCCAGACGCTCGACGTTAAGCCGGGCGACCGCGTGCTCTTCGGCAAGTACAGCGGCTCCGAGATCAAGCTTGACGGCGAGGAATTGCTCATCATGCGCGAGGACGAGATTCTGGGCATCATCGAGCGCGCGGGCGCGGCGTCCAGCTCGGGCGGCAAGAAGGGCGGCAAGTAGTCTCGCAGCAGACTCGGCCGCTTTTTTCACGTTCACCACACAGATTGAGTAGGAGAGGATAGAGAAAATGGCAAAGCAAGTTATTCACGGCGAGGAGTCGCGCGCGGCCATCCTGCGCGGCGTCAACCAGCTCGCCGACGCCGTCAAGATCACGCTCGGCCCCAAGGGGCGCAACGTCGTCATTGACAAGAAATTCGGCAGCCCCACCATCACCAAGGACGGCGTCACGGTGGCGAAGGAGATCGAGCTCAAGGATTCTCTGGAAAACATGGGCGCGCAGATGGTGCGCGAAGTTGCCTCGAAGACTTCGGACGTGGCTGGCGACGGCACGACCACCGCGACCGTTCTGGCCCAGGCCATCTTCCGCGAGGGCGTGAAGACCGTCGCGGCGGGCGCGAACCCGATGGCCCTGAAGCGCGGCATTGACAAGGCCGTTGAGAAGGCTATTGAAGAGATCAAGCGCCTCTCGAAGCCCGTCAAGGGTGACATGATCGCGCAGGTCGGCACAGTCTCTGCCAACGGCGACACGACCATCGGCAACATTATCGCCGAGGCCATGAACAAGGTCGGCAAGGACGGCGTCATCACGGTCGAAGAATCCAGGACGATGGACACTTCGCTCGAAGTCGTCGAGGGTATGCAGTTCGACCGCGGTTACCTGTCGCCCTACTTCGTGACGGACCCCGAGCGGATGGAAGCCGTGCTCGACAACCCGCTGATCCTGATTCACGAGAAGAAGATTTCTTCGATGAAAGACCTGCTGCCCTTGCTTGAGCAGGTGGCGAAGATGGGCAAGCCGATGCTGATTATCGCCGAGGACGTGGAGGGCGAGGCGCTCGCCACGCTCGTCGTCAACAAGCTGCGCGGCACGCTCAACATCGCGGCCGTCAAGGCCCCAGGCTTCGGCGACCGCCGCAAGGCGATGCTCGAAGACATCGCGATTCTGACAGGCGGCAAGGTCATCTCGGAAGACCTCGGCATCAAGCTTGAGAACGTCAAGCTCGAAGACCTGGGCCGCGCCAAGAAGGTGACGATTGACAAGGACAACACGACCCTCGTCGAGGGCGCGGGCAAGGCTTCTGACATAGAGGGCCGCGTCAAGACGTTGCGCGCCCAGATCGAGGAGACTTCGTCGGACTACGACCGCGAGAAGTTGCAGGAGCGGCTGGCGAAGCTCGTCGGCGGCGTCGCGGTCATCAAAGTCGGCGCGGCGACCGAGACCGAGATGAAGGAGAAGAAGGCCCGCGTCGAGGACGCCATGCACGCGACGCGCGCGGCCGTAGAGGAAGGGATTGTCCCCGGCGGCGGCGTGACCTTGGTGCGCGCGGCGAAGGCGCTGGAGAAGTTCCAGGCCAACAAGGACGGCGGCGGCGACGCGGACGAGCAGATCGGCGTCCAGATCGTCAAGCGCGCTCTCGAAGAGCCCTTGCGCCAGATCGTGCAGAACGCCGGCAAAGAGGGCGCGGTCATCGTCGAGCGCGTCCGCGAGCAGAAGAACGAGAGCTTCGGCTACAACGCGCAGACGGAAGAGCTCGAAGACCTCGTCAAGGCGGGCGTCATTGACCCCGCGAAGGTGACGCGCACGGCGTTGCAGAACGCGGCGTCCATCGCCGGCCTGATGCTGACGACGGAAGCGATGGTCTCCGAGCTTCCCGAAGACGACAAGGCCCCGGCCATGCCCGGCATGGGCGGCATGGGCGGCGGCATGGGCATGTAATTCGGCCCGCGTCGGAGTCAAACGAAAAAGCGGCTTCGCTCGTACTGAGCGAAGCCGCTTTCTTGTTGAATGGTAGCGAAGAGGCGGGGGCAAGCCGCCCTTCCTGACCTGAGAGACTGTGTGGCTTGAATCATCCAAGCCGCCGCGCCTCAAAGGTCAGGAAGAGGGGCTTGCCCCCGCTTCTCCGAAGCGCGCTTCAATTAAATCGCCTTTCCTACTTCCGTACCGCTGCGCCAGGTGTGGGTAAGTATCCATCTCGGCCTCGGCTTCGGTGAGACCTAAAAGCTCCTCGACTTCCGCGATGACGTGTTCCTCCCCCTCTATCTCCACGAAGAGGCCGAAGGGCAGCTCGTCCACGACTACCTCCGCGCCGCGCAGTTGCCAGGTCGCGCGCCGCTTTTCGTAAACGAGCGAGGGCGTGTAGCCGAGCGCGCCGAGGATGTCGGCCAGGGCCGCCGCGTCCCCGACGCTCGTTTCGTCCTCGCGGTAACGCTTGACGGCCGAAATGCTGGCTCCGCGCTCCTTGAAAGTCAGGACGGCGCGCGAGCCCGCGCGGCGCAGCCGCAGCACCTGCCAGCTCGCGTCCAACTGCCCGCCCGCGTACAGAGTGTTCTCTTCGAACTCTTCGCCCTCGAATGTCGCGCCGCTCTCACTTAGACGCCCAACCAAAGACGCGCGCGCCTCGCGCGTCAGGCGGTATTTTTTCTCGACCTCAATACTCATGCTTCAAGCCTGCCTGATCCAGCGCAGGATTTCGGGGACGGTGGCGCGCTTGCCGTACATCAGCATGCCCGTGCGGTAGATGCGTGCCGAGAGCCAGATCAGGAGGACGACTGTGCCATAACCTATGGCGAGGGAGAGCAGTATCTGCCAGAGGGGCGGCGTCTGCGTGACGATGCGGACGATCATCGTGATTGGCGAGAAGAATGGGAACATGGAGACCCAGAAGGCCAGGCCCGAGTTCGGGCTGCGGATGACGGGAAAGGCGAAGTAGAAGCCTATGATGAGCATGAACAGGATGGGCATGGCGAGTTGCCCGCCCTCCTGCGTCGTCGTCACCACGGAGCCCACGAGCGCGTAGAGCGTCGCGTAGACGAAGTAGCCCAGGAGGAAGAAGAGGAAGAAGTAGAGGAAGAAGACCGGCGGCACGGGCGGCAGCGAGACGTTGATGCCGCGCCCCGAGAGCATCCCGACGCCGTAGAGCGCGAAGGCCCCGAAGGCCAGCCCCCAGATGACGAACTGCGTCAGCGCGACCAGCGAGACGCCGATGAGCTTGCCCAGGAGCAGCGGGAAGGAGCGCACGGAGGAGAATAATAGCTCTGCGATGCGCGTCTCCTTCTCCTCGACCACGGCGGCGAGAATCACCTGGCCGTACATGATAATCATGATGTAGATGAGGAAGCCTATGATGAAGACGAAGAAGAAGCCGCTGCCGGATTCCTGCCGGCCGCTCTCGGTGTTGATGGCCGTCATGTTGACGGGCTTGTTGATCCTCTCTATCAGGTCCGCGCTAATCTTCTCGTCGTCCATCCGCTGATCGCGCACGGCGCGGCTGATGCGGTCGCGAATCTGCTCGCGCGTGAACACGTCGCCCACGTTGCGCCCGTAATACTTCACCTTGCCGTCCTGCAAGATGTCCGACGGCAGAATCAGGTAGCCGTCCAGCTCGTCGCGGCGCACCCGCTCGTCAAGCTCGCGGGCAACTTCCTCGGCCGAGCGCCCGTCCGTCGCCGCACGCTCGACCACGTAGCTGCCCTCGACCGCGCCGGGCGGGGGCTGCCCGCCGGGGGTTTGAAGATTGGCGTTCGCGTTCTGCTGCTGCTGTGGCACCGCTGCGCCCGTCGGCCCGCCGTCGTCGTCTTTCCTGGTGATGGACTCGCGCACGCGCTCGTACATCTTCCCGCCCTGTGTCAGGTCTATGACGGCGACGCGCGTGGCGTTCGGCTTGATGCCGGCGATTAAGGCGGGCACGACCGTGAAGAGGACGATCATCAGCGGCCCCAGGACGGTGAAGACGATGAACATCTTGGTGCGCACGCGCGTCAGGTATTCGCGCTTGACGACGGCCAGAAACTTTGTCATTCGCCCTCCTCCACTTTGCTGATGAAGATGTCGTTGAGGCTCGGCTCGACCAGCTCGAACTTGGTGACGGCCGCGCCCGCTTCGAGCAGACGCTTCAAAAGAGTCTGCGCGTCCGCGCCCTCCGCCAGCAGCACCTCCACCTCGTCGCTGTGCCGCTCGACGTTGGCGACGAGGCTCCTGTCTTCGAGCACCTCGCCGCCGCCCTCGGCCCTGAGCGCGACGGCGTTGCGGCCGAAGCTGCTCTTGACCTGCCGGAGGCTCCCGTCCAGGACTTTCCGCGACTTGTTAATCATGCAGATGTCGTCGCAAATCCTCTCGGCCATCTCCATTTGGTGCGTCGAGAAGATGATGGTCTTGCCCTCGGCCTTCAATTCGAGCACGACCTCCTTCAGCAGCTCCTGCGCGACGGGGTCGAGGCCGGAGAAGGGCTCGTCCAGAATCATCAGGTCGGGGTCGTGCAGGACGGCGGCGATGAACTGAATCTTCTGCTGCATCCCCTTGGAAAGCTCCGTCGCCTTCTTCGTCTTCCACTCCGCGAGCTTGAGCCGCTCCAACCAGCGGTCAATCGCATCGTCGGCGCGCTTGCCCTTGACGTTCTTCAGCTCGCCGAAGAAGCGCAACTGATCCACGACCTTCATCTTCTTGTAGAGGCCGCGCTCTTCTGGCAGGTAGCCGATGCGGTCTTGCAGCTCGGCCGTCATCCGCTGGCCGAAGAGCTCTATCTCGCCTTCGTCCGGGGCCGTGATGTTGACGATCATGCGGATGGTGGTGGTCTTCCCCGCCCCGTTCGGGCCGATGAGGCCGAAAATCCGCCCCGGCCGCACGCGCAAGCTCAGGTCGTTGACGGCCGTGAACTCGTCGTAGCTCTTGGTTACGCCCTTCAGCACTAAAGTGCTTCTGTCTTCGCTCATAGATGTTTTGCTCCCGGCTGTTCCGGCAAGTATACGGAGGAGACGGCGCGAAAGTTTAGACGCTGGCCCTTACGCCGTCACCCGCCGCGTGATATTATCTGGCCCGGTCTCCCGGTCCCGGTCAGTTCTACCTTAAGCGCCATGAAGACTCAACATCTCTCTCGCACTCGCCTGGCCCGCGTCGCGGCCCTGCTCTCGCTGGCCGCGCTCTTCTCGACGACGGCCGCCGCCCAGAAGCGCCCTGCGCCGCAGCCTCCGCAGGACGACGTAGTCAGAATCAGCACCGACCTCGTGCAGACGGACGTGACCGTGCTCGACAAGCAGGGGCGTTTCGTGGACGACCTGAAGCGCGAGCAGTTCGAGCTGCTCGTGGACGGCCATCCCCAGCCCATCACGTTCTTCGAGCTGGTGCAGGCCGGGAGCATGAACGAGGAGGCGCTGATGGCGGCCGCGCGCGGCCCGGCCGGCCGGGGGCCGCAGGTCGTCACGCCGCAGGCCCGCGGGCGCGTCATCTTCTTCTTCGTGGACGACATGCGACATGTCGCCCGGCAGCCTGATCCGCGTGCGGAAGACCCTGCACCAGTTCATCGAGCAGCAAATGGGCCAGAACGATCAGGTGGCGATCACTTCGGCCAACGGCCAGGTCGGTTTCCTACAGCAGTTGACCGACAACAAGACTGTCCTGCGCGCGGCCGTCGAGCGGCTCAAGCAGTCCGCGCAGCAGATGCGCGACACGGATTCGCCGCCGATGACCGAGATGATGGCCCTCGCCATTGACCTCTACAACGACCAGAACGTCCTCAACTACTTCGTCGAGCAGTTGGTTGCGAAGGGATTCACACAGCAGCCGGCGGAGACCCTCGTCAAGTCGCGCGCCAAGCGCGTGCTACAGGAGTCTTACCAACTGACGAGGTTCGCGCTCATGACGCTGGAGAGCCTGACGCGCAGCAGCGCGCAGCTCCCGGGGCGCAAGCTGGTCTTTTTCATCTCCGACGGCTTCAAGCTCAACCAGAACGAGTCGGACGTGCAGGACCGCATCCGCAACATCACGAACGCGTCGGCCAAAAATGGCGTCGTCATCTACACGCTGGACGCGCGCGGCCTCTCGGTGAGCGGCTTCGGCGTCGCAGACAGTAACGACAGCATGGGCTCGGACCCGCGCGGGGAGTCGGCCTCCACCATCCTGCACTACACGGCCCGCGAGGTCTCGGCCGACCAGGAGCCGCTCCGCATGATTGCGGCCAACACGGGCGGCCGCGCGCTGCTCAACTCCAACTCGCTCAACAAGGGGTTCACGCGGGCCATCCGCGAGACCTCGCGCTACTACCTGCTCGCTTGGCGGCCGCCCGGCGGGACTTCGGGCAAAGACAAGTTCCGGGAACTCGTAGTGAGGGTGACGGGCCGGCCGGAGCTGAACGTGCAGGTGCGGCGCGGTTATTACGACGTGGCCCCGCAGCCGGTCGCGAAGAACGTGAAAGCGAGCGGCGAGAGCCCCGCCGTCAAGAAGACGCCGGCCGAAGATTTGCGGCAGGCCATCGGCTCGCCCTACCCTTCCAACGCGCTCCCGACTCAGCTTGGCCTCGTCTACGTGCGGACGCCCGACAAGGGGCCAGTGATGACGGCCTCGATTCAGATTGCCCGCCAGTTCATGACCTTCAACCGCGCGGAGGACAAGCAATCGGCCGTGATAGATTTGTCCGGCGTCGTCCTGAATGACCAGGGCAAGCCCGTGGCGAGTTTCAAGGACCGGCTGGAGGTGGCCGTCTGGTTCCCGCAGTACGTCGGGCAGCCGCGGCGCGACCTCGTCTACAACTTCCAGTCGCCGCTCGCGCCCGGCCTTTACCAGGTGCGCGTCGCCACGCGCGACGGCAAGACGGGCCGAACCGGCAGCGCCATCGAGTGGATAGAGATTCCAGACCTCTCGAAGCAGAAGCTCTCGCTGGGCAGCCTCATCCTGGGCGAAACGCCGCGCGAGGCCGTGGAGGCGGCGGCTTCGTCTGAGCCCACGGCCGTCGTGAGCGTTGACAAGCGTTTCCCGCGCTCGTCGCGGCTGCGGCTTCTGACCTACATCTACAACGCGGCGCGTGGGGCGAACGGGGCCACGCCCCCGGATGTCGCGCTCCAGGTGATAATCCTGCGCAACGAGCAGGCTGTGCTGACGAACCCCCTGCACAAAGTCGAGCCCATTCCGGGTGGCGACCCCACTGCCATTCCTTACGCGGCCGAGGTCCCGCTGTCCGCGCTCGTCCCCGGACGCTACGTGCTGCAAGTGACGGCCATTGACCACCTCGGCAAGACCACCGTCTCGCAGACCGCAGGCTTCGACGTGGAATGACAAGATAAGAAATCAGGACTCAACGCAGAAGCGCAGAGGGTTAAATCAACTCTTTGCGCCTCCGCGTTGGGCAGTGGTTCAATTCAAGAAATATTAAAACAGGGATGGACAGGATAGACAGGATAAAAAGTTTGCTTCTCTTATCCTGTCTATCCTGTCCATCCCTGTTAATTCCTTCTTCGTTTCAATCTGAACTGGTACTCCGCGGTGAGTCTGGACTTTCCTGTTGCCAGTTGTGATATACTCCCGGGCCGTCTCCCGGTCGTTAACTCTTCTGCCCGAATCTAAGCCCATGAAAACTCCCAAGCATCTCTACGCCTGCGCTCTCGCCGCCGCATTGTCCCTCGCCGGACTGACCGCCCACGCTCAGCAACAGCCCCCGCCGCAGGGCAAGACGGACGACGTCGTCCGCATCAGCACGGAGCTGGTGCAGTCGGGGGTGACCGTCGTGGACAAGCAGGGCCGCTTCGTTGACGGCCTGAAGGCCGAGCAGTTCGTCGTCAAAGTTGACGGCCAGCCGGTGACGCCCTCGTTCGTCGAGCGCGTGACGGCCGGCACGGCGCGCGAGGAGAAGCAGGTGGAGGCGGCGCGCGCCGCCGGGAAGCCCCCGGTTGCGGCGGGGGCCACATACCGCGGGCGCACGATCATCTTCTTCATAGACGACCTGCACCTCTCGCTCGACGGCATAGGGCGCACGCGCGCCGCGCTCAAGCACTTCCTCGACGAGCAGATGACCCCGAGCGATCAGGTGGCCTTCGTCTCCGCGGCCGGGCAGATAGGCTTCCTGCAACAGCTCACGGACAACAAGAGCGTGCTGCGCGCGGCGCTCGAACGCCTCAAGCACGTCCCCATGAACACGCGTGACTCGGACCAGCCGCCCATGACCGAGTTCACCGCGGTTCGCATCATGAACGGCGACCGCGACGCGGCCGACTTCTACATTGATAAAATTATTGAGGGGTTCATTACCAAGAAAATGACGAGCCGGGCCATGAACCGCAACGCCGTTCACGAGATGGTCAAGACGCGCGCCAACAACATCGTGTTTGGCGTCGAGGCCGTCACCGAGGCGACGCTGGCGTCCCTTGACGGCTGGGTGCAGAACATTAGCCAGGTCCCCGGCCGCAAGCTCGTCTTCTTCATCTCGGAGGGCTTTTACCTGGACAGCAGGAATGCAATCGGCTCGGCCAACGCCCAGTTGCAGCGCGTGACGGACACGGCGACGCGCACGGGAAGCGTCATCTACACGATTGACGCGCGCGGCCTCTTCGCGCCGATGGCCGACGCGACCGGCGACAGGCCGACCGACCCGAAAGGGCGGCTCGACCGCGCGAGCGTCGGCGAGGCCACGCTCTCGCAGGAGGGCCTGAACGCGCTGGCCGGCGACACGGGCGGCCGCTTCCTGCGCAACCAGAACTACTTCGATGACTGGGTCGCGCGGATGCTCGACGAGACTTCGAACTATTACCTGCTGGCGTGGCGTCCGCCGACCGAGGAGCAGAAGGGCGCGAAGTTCAGGCGCGTCGAGGTGAGCATCGCCGGCCGCCCGGACCTGACCGTGCGACTGCCCCGCGGCTTCCTGGCGGGCCGCGCCGAGGCCGACGCCGCGAAAGCGTCAAAGGATAAGACTCCCGCTCCGGCGGCCGCCGCCAAGGGGCCGGAAGTCGAGATCAAGGCGGCGATGCTCTCCGCGGCCCCCGTGCGGGGCCTGCCCACGCTCCTCTCGCTGGGCTTCCTGGACGTGCCGGGAACTGGCCCAGTTTTGACGGCCTCGATGCAGGTGGCGACGGACGTGCTGGGCTACGGCGAGGACGGCAAGCAGACGGCGGCCGTTGACGTGGCGGGCGTCGTCTTGGACGACCACGGCAAGCCGGCCGGCAGCTTCAAGACGCGCCTGACCGTCAACCCGCTCTCCGACAAGATAGCGGTCGAGCACCCGGGCGTGGTCTACACCAACAAAGTCCCGCTCAAGCCCGGCATCTATCAGGTGCGCGTGGTCGCGCGCGACGACAAGACGGGCCGCGTCGGCTCAGCCTCCCGGTGGATAGAGATTCCAGACCTCGCGCTGAAGCGGCTGACCCTGAGCAACCTGATGCTCGGCGGCCAGGTCGTCGGGTCGAGGCAGAAGGAGGGTGGCGAGCAGGTGCAGTTCAGCGTGGACCGCCGGTTCAAGAAGGGCTCGCACCTGGACTTCCTGACCATCGTCTACAACGCCGCGGGCACAACGCCCGACCTGGAGGCGCAGATCAGGATTACGCGCGACGGGCAGGCAATCGTCAACACGCCCGCGCGCAAAATTGGCACACCGCAGGGCACGGACCTCGCCCGCGTCCCCTACGGCGCGGACATCGCGCTCAACAACCTGCCCCCCGGCCGCTATCTCCTACAGGTCACCGTCCACGACCGCGCCGCCAAAACGAGCGCCACGCAGCAGACGACTTTCGACATCGAATGAACTGAAGAAGGAGTGCCAGGGGCGCGACGGTGTGCCGGACGGCGGTGAACGCGTCAGAAGAGTTCCTCGGCCAGCGCGACGATGATGCCCGCAGGGCCTCGCATGTAGCAGAGCCTGTACTTGTCCTCGTACTGGGCCACCTCGCCGACGAGTTCGGCACCAACGGCGCGCAGGCGGGCCACGGTGTCGTCGAGGCTTTCGACTGTAAACATGACGCTCCGCAGGCCCGGCGTGTTCGGCGGTGCGATCTTTGGTTCGATCTCGACCAGTTTTGGATTGCGAAACTTCGTCAACTCAAGCCGCCCGTGCCCATCCGGGGTCCGCATCATCACGATGGCGACTTGGACACCTTCGAGCCCGTTGACGCGGTCCACCCAATCGCCCTCGACGGCCGCCTCGCCTTCACGCGCCATGCCGAGGGTGGTAAAGAAGGCAATGGCGGCCGGGAGGTCTTCGACGACGACGCTGACATGGTCCATTCTCTTGATTGTCATGTCCGTAGTATAACAAAGGCCAATCTAGACTCTGCTGGGGGTTTGGGCCGATGTTGGAACTTTTTTGCCATGCCGGCCCGATTATGAGGTTAGGCCACTCTTCGACCTCAGATTCGCAATATTTTCCAACTTCCGTTCAAACAGCGCCGCCACAGTGGCGATGATGACAGAGACAAAAATCAGAAAGAGACCTATCGCAACACCGCCCGCAATGTCATCGCCGGGCCGAACTATAAATAAGTAGGCTACTGGCGCTACGATAAAACCAACAAGAAGTATCGAACTGTATTTTATAGTCCGCAAGGCTTTCACGGTCGCCTGTGAGTACGTCTTATTTTGCCTTACGTACCCCAATACCTTGAATGCCTGATAGAGCGCCACGAAAAACGAAATAGACGCTATATACGCATACGCCAAAAAGGGATCTTTGAAGTAAACCTCAAAGAGAGTGGAATGAACATTCCTGCCCTCAATGTTGGGCTCCCAAAGCAGAAGGGCAACAGTGCCGATACCTATGAGCACAATGACCGCCTGAAGAAATAGTGTTGTGATTCTTTTCATGGTTAGCTGACTGGGAGGTCGTCGTTGACGACGCTGACGTGATCCATTCTCTTGATCGTCATGTCCCTAGTTTAGCAGGAATACAGGTCTTCAGCACGAACACGATCCCGGTCAGGTAGCCGCCTTACGCTCCGACAGTACCTGTCTTAACATCTCCGGTAGTGTCCTAATTACATTTCCTCTGTGTCCCTCTGTGTCCTCCGTGGTTTAAAGCATACTCACCACAGAGGACACAGAGGGACACAGAGGTGGACAATGAAAAACTGAAATCAGGACACTACCGAAGTATTAATGCTTCGTTTGCTCAGAGTTCTATCTGCCGTGCGGAGATGACGGGCTCGAAGGCTTGCAGTTGGCGGAGCGTCTCGTCGTCGAGCGGCATATCGGTTTCGATGACGGCCATCGCCTCGCCGCCGCGCTCGCGCCTCCCCAGATGAAAGCGGCCGATGTTGACGTTGTGCTCGCCGAGGAGCGTGCCGATGCGGCCGATGACGCCGGGCACGTCGCGGTTGCGCGTGACGAGCATGTGGCCGTGCGGGATGGCCTCTATGCGGAAGCCGTTGATCTCCGTGATGCGGCCGCCGCTCGTCTGGCCCGCGCCGCTAAACAGCGTGCCGGACACGCGCTGCTCGCTCGTGGTCGTCACGACCGCCGTCCGTATGGCCGGGGCCGCGTCCGCGCCCGCGCGCGTGTAGGCGGCCGTCACACTGATGCCGCGCTCCTCCGCGATGAGGAAGGCGTTGACGACGTTGACGCGCGCGCTCATGTCCCTGAGCAGGCCCGCCAGGAACGCGCGCGTCACGGGCGCGGCGTCCAGGTCAACGACCTCGCCCGCGTATTCGAGCCGCACTTCGCGCACGGCCTCGTCCACGAGCTGCGCCTGGAAGCGGCCCAGACTTTCGGCGAGAGTCAGGTAAGGCTGAAGCGCGTTCAACTCCTGCGCGCCGACCGCGGGCACGTTGACCGCCCCGCGCAGCGCGCCCGTCGCCAGGTAGTCGCGCATCTGCTCGGCCACCGTCACGGCCACGCCCTCCTGCGCCTCCTTCGTCGAAGCGCCGAGGTGCGGCGTGGCGATGACCTCTTCGAGCGCGAGTAAGGGATGGTCTGCCGGCGGCGGCTCCTGTTCGAAAACGTCCAGCGCCGCGCCCGCGACCGTCCCCTCCTTGATGGCCGCGAGCAGCGCCCGCTCGTCAACCAACCCGCCGCGCGCGCAGTTGATGACGCGCACGCCGCGCTTCATCTTCGAGAAGGCGGCGGGGCCGATGATGCCGCGCGTCTCGGCCGTCAGGGGCGTGTGGACTGTGAGAAAGTCCGCGCGGGCGAAGACCTCGTCGAGCGGCAGGATTTCAAGTTCGAGGTCGCGCGCCTGGTCCGGCGCGACGAACGGGTCGTAGGCGATGATGCTCATGCCGAAGGCGCGCGCGCGGGCCGCGACCGTGCGCCCGATTCTGCCCAGACCGACGATGCCGAGCGTCTTGCCCTGAAGCTCCACGCCGACGAATCGCTTGCGCTCCCAGCGCCCTGCGCGCAAAGCTCCGGCGGCCTGCGGCACGCGCCGCGCGAGCGAGACTAAGAGCGCGATGGTGTGCTCGGCGGTCGTGATCGTGTTCCCGTCCGGCGCGTTCATCACGACGATGCCGCGCGCGGTCGCCGCCGGCACGTCAATGTTATCAACGCCGACGCCCGCGCGCCCTATGACACGCAGGCGCGTCGCGGCGTCCATCACCTCGGGCGTCACCTTCGTCTCGCTGCGCACCACCAGGCCGTCCGCGTCGGCGACGGCCTCGCGCAGCTCTTCCCCCTTGAGCCCGGTTCTCTTCAAGACCTCGAAGCCCGCGGCCCTGAGCGGCTCAAGCCCGCTCTCACTCACATCGTCAGCAACAAAAATTTTCATAAAGCAGGAGTCAGGAGTCAGAAGTCAGGAGTCAGAATGAAAACAGGAGGCAGGATACAGGAGTCGAAAGGGAAAGCTCAAACGGCCTTTCTACTGACTTCTGACTCCTGACTCCTGGGTTACATGGGGCCGGCGTCTTCCAGGCCGCCGCCCTGTCTTCCTTCGTCGAAAGCGCCGTCGGGAGACGGGACGGGAGATGGCTCGCTGCTATCGGCGGTGTCTCCGCCCGTCTCGGAGACTTTCTCCGTCTCTTCCACATCGCTCAGCGTGTCGCTGCTCGTGGCGTCGGCCTTAGGGTCTTTGCTTTCGACAGCGCCGCCGCCGACCGTCTCGGTTGACTTAGGGTCTTTGGTCTCCATGCTTGATCTCCTTCTTTACAATAACGAGTGAATTGACACCAGCAGCGACAGCACTATCGCCGCGTAAACTCCCGCTAACACGTCGTCGGCCATGACGCCGAGCCCCGATTCGAGCTTTTCCAGACGACGAATCGGGTACGGCTTCCAGATGTCGAACAGGCGGAACAGGACGAAGCCCGCGACGATGGCCCACCAGCCGGCGTTAACTGGCACAAAAAGAAAGGCAATCAACTGCCCCGCGACTTCGTCCGCAACCACGACGCCAGGGTCTTTACGCCCGGTCAATTTTTCGACCCGCGATGCGGCCCACACGCCCGCGAAAGTTACCGCCGCGACGAGCAGCAGCAGGAACGTCACGCGCCACGACGCGAACCCGGAAACGCGCGCGCCCGCAGATTCTACTAAAAGGTATAGGCCGACGCCGACCGCCGAGCCGTAAGTCCCCGGAGCGCCTGGGATGAAGCCCACGCCCCAGGTCGCGAGCGCCAGCGCCAGGTAGTCGGACGCGTTGCGCGCACGCGGCGCGCGCGCGACCGGCTGGCCCAATTCGTCGCTCGATTCTTTGACGGCCTTCAAACGATTTGTCCGACGAGGTCGTGCTCGTGCGCTTCCGTAATCAGGACGTTGACGAATTGGCCCGGGACCGGCTCGAAGCCTTCGGGCGCGTCGTTGATGAGGACGCAGCCGTCTATGTCCGCGGCCTGCGTCTCCAGGCGGCCCTGCCAGAGCAGGTCTGTCTCCTTGGCCGCTCCCTCGAAAAGCACGCGCTCGACCGAGCCGACGCGGGCGCGGTTGCGCCTGCGCGAGATGCGCGCCTGCTCTTTCATCAACTGCTTGCGCCTGCGCTGCGCAGTCCGCGCGTCCACCTTGTCCGGCAAATCAAAGGCGGGCGTGCCCTCCTCGTCCGAGTAGGTGAAGACGCCGACGCGGTCGAACTCCACGTTGCGGACGAAGGCGAGCAGCTCCGCGAAATCCTCTTCCGTCTCGCCTGGGAAACCCGCGATGAAGGTCGTGCGAATCGCTATGCCGGGGACGCGGCGGCGGACGCGCTCAATCAACCTTTCGAGGCTCTGGCGGTTGCCGCCGCGCTTCATCAGTTTGAGCACGTTCTGCGAGGCGTGCTGCAAGGGCATATCGAGGTACTTGACGGCCTTCGGCTCCTCGGCCAGCACGTCCAGGAAGCCGTCCGAGATGTGCGTCGGGTAGGTGTACATCACGCGGACCCACTCGACGCCGTCGAGGTGCGACAGCTCTCTCAGCAGGTGCGCCAGCGCGTCGCGCTCGCCCAAGTCCTCGCCGTAGCGCGAGGAGTCCTGCGCGACGAGCACCAACTCCTTGACGCCTTTCTGTGCCAAATCTTCGGCCTCCTTCATCACGGAGCCGAAGCGGCGGCTGCGGAAGTGGCCGCGCATCTGCGGGATGAAGCAGAAGGCGCAGGGGCGGTCGCACCCTTCGGCAATCTTGATGAAAGCCGTGTATCCGGGCGTCGCCAAAACGCGCGGCGTGGACTCGTCGTAAAGATACGTCGCGCTTTGATTGCCGATGGGAGCTTGAAGGACGGGAAGCGAGCGCGTGTTCTTCCGCTCGTCGCAGACTTCCGTAATCTCGCCGACCTGATTGGTGCCGATGAAGGCGTCTACCTCGGGCAACTCGTCGCGCAGTTGATCGCGGTAACGCTCGACGAGGCAGCCGGCGACGACCAGCCTTTGCGCCTTCCCCTCTGTCTTCAGGCGCGCGGCTTCGAGGATGGCCTCGATGGACTCCTGCTTCGCGGACTCTATGAAGCCGCACGTGTTGACGACGACCGTGTCGGCCTCACTCGCGTCCGTCGTAATCTCGTAGCCCGACTCGCGCAGCTTCCCCATCATCACTTCGCTGTCTACCAGATTCTTCGGGCAGCCCAGACTGATAAATCCGACTTTCTTCATTAGCGGTACGTAGACGAGTGAGAGCCTAGCTCTCATCACTCATCCCTGTTTCTCCTCCATCCGTCTCAACCAATCTTCGATCTGCGCGCGCTCGGCCGCCGACAACTCGGCGTCGCCGAAGCGCACGCGGTTATAGGCGCGCGTGATCTGCATGGCCTCGGGCAGGCCCGTCGCCGAGGCGAACTCAAGGGGCGTCTCGCCGGGCGCTCGTTTCAGACCGCGCGCGTTAAGAGCCTCCGTCATGCGCTCGTAAAATTCGACGACCGAGCCGCGCGCGTCTTCCTCGCGCGTGTGGCTGAAGAAACGCCAGAAGCCCAGCCGCTTGATTCTCCTGACGAGCAGCACGAGGCCGACGACCGTCAGCACCGAAATCAGGATGGCGAGGGCCAGCCGCGTGTAGGAGACCGAGCCGTCCTCGTTCTCGATTTTGAGCCAACTGAACCAGCCCGCCAGAGTCTCCTTCATGCTGTTGAGCCTGTCGCCGCTCCAGTTCCGAAAATCGTAGAAGCGATTGCCGACCGTGTTCGCGAGCGAGCGCTGCTCCTGGCTGTCGTAGCCGACCACGTACTGTATCCAGAGCATCTCCAGAGCCTCGGCGTACTTGCCGAACCAGCCCTGGATTCCCGTGCGCTGGAACGCGGGGCGGCCGGCCTGCGGCGTCGGGTCGAAAGTGACCCAGGCGCTCGTCCCGGGGAAATAGACTTCGACCCACGAGTGCGCCTCGCGCTGCGTGACGGTGTAGACGCCCGCGGCGTCGTTGTACTCGCCGCGCTGGAAGCCGTTGACGACGCGCGCGGGGATGCCCTGCGTGCGAAGCATGACGGCCATCGCCGTCGAAAAATATTCGCAGTGGCCCGCGCGCACGTTGAAGAGGAAGTCCGCGAGCGGGTCCGGCCCGCCGGCCTTCATGTCGAGCGTGTAGCCGAAGTCGTGCTGGAGGCGGGATTCGATGGCGCGCGCCGCGTCGTACTGGTTCGCGGCCCCCACGACCCACTCGCGCGCGAGGCGCGGGATGCGCGGGTCAATTTTTTCCGGTAGTTGCAAATAGCGCGCGACCCACGCCGGGTAGAACTGCACGTCGCCGACGACCGTCTTGCGCAAAGTCTCCTCGTCGGGCTCTGTCGTGTCCGAGTAGACTTTGTAGGAGATGCGCTCCTGGTAATGCGGTCGCGTGGAGAGCGCGCCCTCGGCGTCGCTGCGCAGGTAGGGCAGCGCGCCCTGGACTGCGACGACGCGCGGGGCCGCGAAGAGGACGGGCGTGTCCAGCGCCTCCACGTAAAAAGTCTGCGTCGTCAGGTGCTCCAAGCTCTCGGTCGTGCCGAGCTGGAAGAAGCCGCGCTCGTTGTTCGCCTTCTCGAAAGTGTTACGCTCGCCCGTGCGCTCCCAGCCGCGCCCGTTGTAAAAATCGAGCGCAACGCCGCGCCAGCGAAGTCTCCCCACGGCGGCGGCGGCCTCCGGCGCGTCCTCTACGCGAACGCGCATCACGAGTTGGTCGCTCTCTTGCAGGCGGCCCACGTCGCCCAGCGTGACGTTCTCGGAGAAACCCACGAAGCCGCGCGCTCCATCGCCCGTGCGCGAGAGCGCGTTCGCGCCCGTGCGCGGCACGACCAGGAAGAGCGGGAACGCCAGGCCGAAGATGAGCAGCATCAGGAGCAGCGAGACGAGCGGGAGGCGGCGTGCCTCGCCGTTGTGGCGGGCGGCCTCGGCCTTGCGGCGCGTCAGGCGGCGGAAGAGTGTCGAGTCGGGCGCGACCAGCAGGCGCGTCTCCGTAATCTTCACCCCGCGCCGCGCCTTTCTGATCTCGAAGGCCAGCACCGTGGAGAGCGCGAACAATCCGTAAAGGACGAGCGAGAGCAGGAAAAGCGGGCTGACGCTCAGCCCCGCGGCGAGCAGCACCTCGAAGAATGAGATCAGGTAGAGGAAGACCCAGTCGCGGTCGGCCTTGACCTGTAGGAGCTTGACGGCCGAGAGGAAGAGTATCAGGTGGCCGAGCGCCGAGACGCCGACCTTCTCGCTGGCGGTGCCGCCCGAGAGGAACTGCCAGTCCAGGTAAAAGAGCGGGAGCGAGAGCAGGACGATGACGAGGCCGACGCGCTCCGGCAGTTGCCAGCGCGTGCCTTCGAGTTTCCAGGCGACGACCAGCACGACGGCGAACAGGGCTGCGAGCGCCGCGCTCAGTCCGTCGGAGACGGCCAGGGCGAGCGCGCCGCTGCCGACCATCGCGTAGGAAGAGACTCTGAAGAAAGTGCTGAACCGCATCTAGAGACCTTAGACTCCGGGCTTCACGGTTTTGTTCGCCGAGGCGAGAAAAGCCCATCAGAGCTTAACACTCTGGCGGGCTTTCTCTGAAATATGAACATTCATTTTCCCCGGTGATAGTTTTCGCGCGAGATTTACGCCTTAGAGGTTGTAAGAGCGATGTCGGCTTCGGATTGTTATCGGGCAATCGCGAGGACCGCGGCTGAGAGTAAACAAAGTCACAAATGACGCACCCCAAAGGAGACCTGTACGATGAAGACCAAACTCACAGTAATGCTTTTAACCCTCACCGGGCTCATGATACTCGCCGGCCAGGTTCGCGGAGTAAGCTCGGCGGCCCTGGCGAACGATCACGTCAACCCCCATTACAAAGGCGGCTCGGCCTTCAATCTGGTCAGCGCCGGTCCCAACGTCGCCCGGTGCGGGGCGTTCCCGCAAAACATCGAGCTGAATTTCGAGGGCGGGGGTGTTGACACGGAAGGCGGCCTGAACACCGCCGTCTTCTCCGCCTGCACCAACACCGCGACCAACCTCGTCTTCGACCTGAGAGCGACCGACACTTACGTGCAGACCGGAGATCAGGTCTTCATCGAAGGCGACCCCTTCGTGCTGGTGCCGAACCCCGCCATCTGCGCCGCCGCGAACGCCCACGGCGTACCTTTCCGCGTCACCGGCGGCACGGGAGGGCACGCGGGGGCGACGGGCCAGGGACGTTTCAACATCTTCAGCAACCTGACCCCGTGTAACGGGCAAGTCGTGCCGGCGCACGTTTCGTTCGAGGGGGTGATCGGGGTGCCGCAGTAGTAAGCCACGCCCGGTTGATGACAAACCAAAAGCCCGCGAGAGCGTAACGCTCTCGCGGGCTTTCCTTAAAATTAATCCCGGCGGCTTCCTACTCTCCCACGCAGTCTCCCGCGCAGTACCATCGGCTCCAAGAGGCTTAACTTCCGTGTTCGGGATGGGAACGGGTGTGACCCTCTCGACAAAACCACCGGAAAACTGAAAAGAACTGTGCGCTCGCGCCTTATGAATCGAATATAAAACGCGGCGAGCGCCTCACTGCCCCGTAAGTCAGGGCTTTGAGAATCGAATAGTGACCGACACGCGGCCTGTGCCAAGCGTGCTTGTTGCTTGAGAGTAAATTTTACGGTCAAGCCTTGGGGCTAATTAGTAGTGGTCAACTGAGCGCCTTTCAACGCTTGCATACCCACCCTATCAACGTCGTGGTCTACGACGAGCCTCACTGGCAGAACTAATCTCTGGTCTGGCTTCACGCTTAGATGCATTCAGCGTTTATCCATGCTCCACATAGCTACCGAGCGCTACGGCTGGCGCCATAACTCGTACACTAGAGGTGGATCCATCCCGGTCCTCTCGTACTAAGGACAGATTCCATCAATTCTGCTACGCCCACACCAGATAGGGACCGAACTGTCTCGCGACGTTCTAAACCCAGCTCACGTACCGCTTTAACTGGCGAACAGCCAGACCCTTGGGACCTTCTTCAGCCCCAGGATGCGATGAGCCGACATCGAGGTGCCAAACCCTGCCGTCGATGTGAACTCTTGGGCAGGATCAGCCTGTTATCCCCGGCGTACCTTTTATCCGTTGAGCGACGGCCCTTCCATACAGAACCGCCGGATCACTAACTCCTACTTTCGTACCTGTTCGACCTGTACGTCTCACAGTCAAGCTGGCTTATGCGTTTACACTCTACGGCTGATTTCCAAACAGCCTGAGCCAACCTTCGAGCGCCTCCGTTACTCTTTAGGAGGCGACCGCCCCAGTCAAACTACCCGCCTGATAATGTCCCTCCACCGGATAACGGTGGTAGGTTAGAACGCAGACAAACGAAGGGTGGTATCTCACCGTTGGCTCCCCCGAAGCCAAAGCCCCGAGTTCAAAGCCTCCCACCTATCCTGCGCATCGTTTGCCCGCATCCACTATCAAGTTGTAGTAAAGGTGCACGGGGTCTTTCCGTCTAGATGCGGGAAACCGGCATCTTCACCGGTACTACAAGTTCGCTGTGTCTCTCGTTAAGACAGCTCCCAGATCGTTACGCCATTCGTGCAGGTCGGAACTTACCCGACAAGGAATTTCGCTCTGACATTGTTACATCAGCTTTCGCTGACGGGCTGGTCATTTCTGCCAGCCTCTGCATGTCGCCATGCAGCACGGACTATATCTTCACCTGTGTCATAACAGGTGCTTGGCGTGTAGTCTCTGAGGATTCTAAAAACCTGGATGGCTTCTTGCGATTCATCGTTTCCACGATTCTCGCAATTTCCATGATGCCATCAGAGTTCAAATGTTTTCTTTCTCCGATCAACTCAAGCACGCGAACGAACTTCAAGAAGTCCTCTCGCTTTGCTGTTCTGAGTTGATTCTCTTGAAAGAAAGGAACGATCTTATCTCTCAAATCCGCAATTGAGCGCACACAGAAGCGATAAAGATGCTCCCGATGATTGTCATTGCGACGATTGATAAAGACCTTTCCACATTCAAAGAACTCTTTGAGATCGTGTAATGCTTGCAAGCTCTTTTCCCCTTGAGTTACGACGAACTCAGGGAAGACTTGCCAGCCCGTAGCCGTTGTTGCCTTCTGAATGGTTACTGAGAAGCAACCTTCTCCGTCAACAAAGCCTACGATCCATCCGACTGTTCTTAGCCTTTCCTGCTGATTGTCTGCACCTAACATATTTTCACTGCCTTCCGGCGAGTAATGTAGGATACTCAGATTTTCCAGCATATAGCCAAGTTTGACTAAGGCTGCTTTAAGTCAACCTTAGGACCGTTATAGTTACGGCCGCCATTCACTGGGGCTTCGATTCGCAGCTTCGCCTTGCGGCTAACCGCTCCTCTTAACCTTCCAGCATTGGGCAGGCGTCAGCCCCCATACGTCGTCTTCACGACTTTGCGGAGACCTGTGTTTTTAGTAAACAGTCGCCTGGGACATTTCTCTGCGACCTCCGGCCGAAGCCGGTAGGCTACCCTTCTCCCGAAGTTACGGGTACATTTTGCCGAGTTCCTGAACGAGAGTTCTCACAAGCGCCTTAGGATTCTCACCCCACCTACCTGTGTCGGTTTGCGGTACGGTCTGATCGCGTGTATAGCTGAACGAGAATTTTCTTGGCAGCTGGGGTCAGCGACTTTGAGGACCTAAAAGGTCCATCGTCCACTCCTTTACCCTTGTGTCACCCGGATTTGCCTAAGTGACGGGCTATATGAAGTCTCAACGGCACATCCATCGGCCGTCTCGCCTACCCTACTGCGTCCTCCCACAGCACACGTTACAGGTTCCGGAATTTTAACCGGATTTCCATCGACTACGCCTTTCGGCCTCGCCTTAGGTGCCGACTTACCCTGAGCAGATTAACTTTACTCAGGAAACCTTAGGTTTACGGCGCGCGGGGTTCTCACCCGCGTTATCGCTACTTATGCCGACAGAGTCTTTTCTGATCGCTCCAACGGCCCTTCCGGTGCCGCTTCACAGCTACAGAATGCTCGCCTACCATGAACCTTACGGTTCATCCGAAGCTTCGGTACGTGGTTTGAGCCCCGTTGTATTATCGGCGCAGGGCTGCTTGACCAGTGAGCTATTACGCTTTCTTTAAAGGATGGCTGCTTCTAAGC
>CAVZDV010000002.1:417500-420036 GCA_963774105.1 uncultured Acidobacteriota bacterium
CGACCGCGCCGGCCTCGTCGCGGGCTACGTCGGGCAGACGGCCATCAAGGTCAAAGAGGCCGTGACCAAAGCCCTCGGCGGAATACTATTCATTGACGAGGCGTACTCGCTGAGCTCGGGCGACGCTGAAGACTTCGGGCGCGAGGCGATTGAGACGCTGCTGAAGATGATGGAGGATCACAGGCACGAGTTGGTCGTGGTCGTCGCCGGCTACACGACGAAGATGGACGAGTTCCTCTCGTCGAACCCGGGCCTGCGCTCGCGCTTCAATAAGTTCGTGCACTTCGAGGACTACACGGCCGAGCAGCTCAAACAGATTTTCGTCTCCTTCGGCAAGAAGGCCGACTACAAGCTGTCGGCGGCCGCCGAGGGAAAGCTGATGGAAGTTTTCGAAGTCCTGACGGCCCACCGCGACGAGTCGTTCGGCAACGCGCGACTCGCGCGTAATCTCTTCGAGGCGACTATCAGCCGCCAGGCCAACCGCATCGTCTCGCTCCCCGAAATCAACGAAGAAGTGCTTTCGACATTCGAGGCCGAAGACATTCCACGCGCGGACGAGGTGCAGACGCGCGCCGACTGGATGGGCCAAAAAATCTAAAGGGGCAGCGCGACCAATTCGCAGCTGCCCCTTAACCGCTCTCCCCACGCGGACGAGCTTACTTATCGTCGCCCGCTTTCTTCCGCCTCATGACGCGCACGGGGCCAGGCCCCTCTTTGACCGTGTAATCCGACGGCACTTCGAAGAGCGTGCGCGCAGGCTCGCCGCGCACTATGTTGGTCAGGCGGTAAGTCGTCTCGCCGACGAGCGGGTCGCTGTGCTTCGAGAGGACGACCGTCTGCAACTCGGGCGAGTACCACTTCTCCCAGACGATCTGTATGGGCTGCTCGTTGCCGATTTTCCCCGCCGGAATCGTCATGGTCGTGCGCGTGCCCTCGGCCACGACGCCTTCGATGGTCTGCTTGCCCAGGGATTCCGTCGCGCCCTTGTCCGGCGCGCCCATGATGTGGAATTCGTGCATCCCGGGGCCTCCGACCGCCGCGTGCGGCGCGGGCACGGGGGCCGTGAATACGTCTTCCGCAACCCTGATCTGAACCTTCGGGGCGGTAGCGCCCGCCGCGCCGGGCGCGTCCGGCGAAACCATCACACGCAGCGGCAGCATCTTGCGCGCGGTGCGGGTGCGCGGGTCCAGCACGAAGTTGGCTCCAGTCACGGGGTCGTTGATGAACACGGTCTTGCGCGGATCGCCAGCCACGGCGTAGGGGCCGACGGCCCCTAACTCCTGGTCGCGGCGCGTGCGCCCTTCGCTGTCACGGTAAACGGCGGCGCTCGTTTCGCGCCTGATGCGGTTGCCGTCGGCCAGCGTCCGCGTGCTCTCGGTGACGGCCTGCGCGGAGTAGGGCGCGCCCTTCACGACCTTGCTGTCGAAGCTCATCTCGGACGAGATGAAGACGAGCGTGTCGTCGTCGTCGCCGTGGACTCCCGGCGGGAACGGCCGCCTGATTCTGGCCTCGCCGACGGGGCCTTCCACGCGGCGCTCGAACGTAATCACGTCGCCGGGCTTACCCGGAGACTTCTCCGGCGCGTCCTGCGCGAGAGCGCCGGCGGAGAACGACAGCGCCGCGAGCATTGAGATGGCGCTGGCAATGAACCGTCTTTGGATTCTCATTATTTCTTCTCTCCTCGAAAGCAGTTAGGATTCCGTCCGTAAGTTTCTAATTTTTTTCGGACTTCCGCTAGCGCACGAACCGTATGGCGCGCGCCACGCCGTCGTGGCCCAAAAGCACGTCAGCCTTGACTCGCTCACCGGCGCGCTCCGCGTTCACGGGCAGACCGAAGGAGTGCAGCGCCGAGCGCGGCAGCTCGACGCGCACCATCTGCCCGTCATCAATCTGAGCAAAACCGACGCCGTAACTCAAAGGCATAAAATCCGTCGTAATCTCTTCGTCAGTGCCGGCCGCGACGGCATCGGGCTTAACTCGCCCGCCGTCGAACGACACGTCGTGGACGAGCCCTCGCCGCACGTCTCTGCGGGGGCGCTGCGTCCGCACGCCCGAGACTAATTTTCGGTCCTGATTACCCCCGCCGCTCTCCTCGACACTTTCCCGCACGTCAACATTCCTGTCATCTTCCCTCCAAGGGGGCGCTGCGAGAGGCGTCGGCTGAGCGGCCTGCGCTTCCTGCTCAACCGGCTTCGTCGCGCCGGCCGGAAGCAGCCGCAGGGCGGCGAAGGTCGAGACGACCAGAATCGCTGCCGCCGCCGCGGCGACGGGCCACCAAGCCCGGCGCGGTTTTGTGAAAACAACAGGCGCGACGGCTGGCACAAAAACTGAGCGTTGACGAAAAGCCGCCAGGAGCGTCTCTTCGACGCGCGCGGGTGTTTGCGTCGCCGCCGCGGCGCTCGAACTGAGGGCGCTGAGGCCCGCGCTGAGAGCCCGCTCGTTCGCCAGGCGCGCGGCGCAGCGCGCGCACGCTTCCGCATGGGCCAGCGCTTCCGTCCTGGCGCGTGCGTCCAGCATCTGGCCGCGTGCCACCTCG
>CAVZDV010000003.1:0-127208 GCA_963774105.1 uncultured Acidobacteriota bacterium
AGCCTTAGCCTACGGGCTGGACAAGAAGAAGAACGAGAAGATTCTCGTCTTCGATCTCGGCGGCGGAACTTTTGACGTGTCTGTGCTCGAAGTCGGCGACGGCGTCTTCGAAGTGAAATCTACTGCGGGCGACACGCACCTGGGCGGCGACGATTTCGATAAGCGCGTTGTGGACTGGCTCGTCGAGGAGTTCAAGCGCGATCAGGGCATAGACCTGACCCGCGACAGGCAGGCGCTGCAACGGCTCACGGAAGCTGCGGAGAAGGCCAAGATAGAACTCTCTTCAGCGATTGAGACGGAGGTCAATCTGCCGTTTATCACGGCGGACGCCTCAGGGCCAAAGCATCTCTTGTTTAAGCTGACACGCGCGAGGTTTGAGGAGTTGACGCGCGATCTGGTCGAGCGCTGCATGCAGCCCGTCAAGCAGGCGCTCGCGGACGCTAAGCTCAGCGAGAAAGATTTGGACGAAGTGATTCTGGTCGGCGGCTCGACGCGTATCCCGGCAGTCAAGGAACTGGTCAAGAGGCTGACAGGCGGCAAGGAGCCGAATCAGTCCGTTAATCCTGATGAGGTCGTCGCCGTCGGAGCAGCGATTCAAGCGGGCGTTCTCACGGGCGAAGTCAAAGATGTTCTCCTGCTCGACGTGACGCCTCTCAGTCTCGGCGTAGAAACCCTGGGCGGTGTGATGACCAAATTGATTGAGCGCAACTCGACCATCCCCTCGCGCAAGTCGGAAATTTTCTCGACCGCCGAAGATAACCAGTCAGCCGTGGACATTCACGTCCTGCAAGGCGAGAGGGAACTTGCGCGCGACAATCGGACGCTTGGACAGTTTCGGCTAGAAGGTATTGCGCCCGCTCCACGTGGTTTGCCGCAGGTCGAAGTTACCTTCGACATTGACGCCAACGGCATCCTCAACGTATCGGCGAAAGATACGGCGACAGGGAAGGAGCAGAAAATCACCATCAGCGGCTCAACCTCGCTCGACAAGGGCGAGATTGACCGCATGCTCTCGGATGCCCAGCAGCATGCGGAGGAAGACAAGCGGCGACGCGAACTGGTCGAAGCGCGCAACACGGCAGACTCGCTCGCCTACAGCGTCGAACGCGCCATTAAAGATCTGAATGAGCGTGTGCCCGAGCACGAACGCGCTCGCGCCGAATCGCTCATCAACGACATCCGTAGTGCGATTAAGGATGAGTCAACGAGCGTTGATCGCCTGCGACAACTGACGAGCGACTTGCAACAGGTGTCGCACTCTTTAGCGAGTGCCGCCTACAGTCAGGAGAGCAGCGGAGCGGCTGCGGCAGGAGCCGGGGCTGGCGGCGGCCAAACGAGCGGCGGCGGTGGCGACGACGATGTTATTGATGCCGAGTACACGCCGAAGTAAGGCGGAAAACAGTGGTCAGTGGCCGGTGGGTCAGTGGTCAGTTAAAAGCTGAGAACCTACTGACCACTGACTACTGACCACTGACCACTGTTTCAAATGGCTGTCAAAACGAGAGACTACTACGAGGTGCTGGGCGTCGGGCGCAGCGCGTCCGGGGATGACATCAAGACGGCTTACAGGAAGCTGGCGAGGAAATATCATCCAGACCTCAACCCCGGCGACAAGGCAGCGGAAGAACAATTCAAGGAGTTGCAGGCAGCTTACGACGTTCTCTCCGATGCGGAGAAGCGTAAGCTCTATGACCAGTACGGCGAGAACTGGCGTGCTGTTCAGCAAGGGGGAGGCGCTCCCCCTCCGCCCGGATGGGAAGGGACTCGCGCCGGAGGTGGTGGACAAACAGGCGGGTTCGATTTCAGCGGCTTTGATTTCGGTGGCTTCAGCGGTACTGGCGGCTCTGACATCTTCGAGGAGATGTTTGGCCGGGCAGGGCGCGGCGGGGCGCGCGCACGTCGCAGCAATCGCGGGCGAGATGTCGAAGCCGAGGTAGAGCTATCGCTTGAAGAGGCGCATCGCGGTGGACGCCGCACACTCTCCATGCAGGTGGCCGAAATCTGCCAGACGTGTCAGGGAACTGGCATTGTCAAAGATAACCAGGCTTGCCCGACGTGCGGCGGCGCAGGTCAGGTGTCGAAGCTCAAAACGATTGAGGTGAACATCCCTGCCGGAGTGCGCGACGGCTCGACCGTGCGCCTCGCCGGGCAGGGTGGAGCAGGAATGAGTGGCGCGGCGGCGGGCGACCTCTACCTGCACATACGCTTGCGCCCGCATCCCGTCTTCACGGTGCGCGGTGACGATCTCGAAGTGGAGTTGCCGCTGGCAGTCTGGGAAGCGGTGCTCGGTGCGCGTCTTGAAGTGCCGACGATTGACGGCCAGGTGGAGATGACCATTCCGGCAGGCGCGCAAAGCGGGCAACGGCTGCGCCTGCGTGGGCAGGGGCTTAATAAACGGCGGGGCGGGCGAGGCGACGAATACGTGAGATTGAAAATCGTCGTGCCCAAAGAGGTCAGCGATGAAGAGCGTCGTCTGTACGAAGAGTTAAAGCGCGTCTCGCGTTTCAACCCGCGCGTTAAGGGAGCAGGCAGGTAATGGAGAGGATGAATCAACAGGGGCCGGACACCGGCGCAGAGCCAGCAATCACAAGAGGCAGACATCTCAACCTGCGCAAGTATCTTGAGTTGGTTCAGGACATCATTGTGCTTGGTCTCTGCGTGGCGCTTTTCATAGCCATGCTGATCAAGCTGTTTCATCTGGGTCAGGTTCTATTTCGTGACACTGATTTTTCAGCGGTGATTGCCGACATTCTCTTCATCCTCGTGCTGATCGAGTTGTTTCGCTTGTTGATTATTTATCTGGAAGAGCATCGCATTTCGGTCTCCACGATGGTGGAGGTAGGCATTGTCAGCACGTTGCGTGAAGTCATCCTGAAGGGCGCGATGAACATTGACTGGCGGCAAATGCTGGTGCTGTGCGCCTTCATCCTCACGCTCGGCGTGGTGTTGCGCTACGCCGGGATTCGGGGTGAACAGCCGGGCGATGGCGGGAACGCTGGTCAGCGCCTCGGTACAGGAGTTGTCTGATGGCGGAAGAAGAATTCGTTCGGCTGACGGATTTCGACCTCGATGAGCTACTGACGTTCGACGTGGTAGCCGAAATATCAGGTGCGCGGGTAGCGCTCGTCGCGCGGCTTGCTCGACAGGGATTGCTTGAAACACACGATAGCAAAACGGGTGAGCCGCTGTTGCCAAGGCGCACCATCATTCAACTGCGACGGATGCAGCGGCTGCGCCGTGACCTGGGCGTCAACTTCACGGGCGCGGCAATCATCCTCGATCTGGTCGCGCGGATTGAGCAGTTAAACCGTGAGAGGGCAGAGATGAATAAAAGCCGTGACAGGTGACAAGTGGCAGGTGACAGGAAAAGACAAGTTCTTATCTTGTCACCTGTCACGGCTTTTAGGGGGAGTTTCATGGACATCAACCGTTTGACTGAGAAAGCGCAGGAGGCACTGCGCGCCGCGCATGGTGAAGCGACTCGATTGGGTCATCAGCAGATAGATGTCGAGCATCTGTTGCTCGCATTGCTGGAGCAGGATGGCGGGCTGGCGAAATCTATTCTGGACAAAGCCGGGGTTGATGTCGGATTGGTGCGCTCACGTGTCGAAGCCGAATTAGCGCGGCTGCCGAAAGTTTCAGGGGGCGGCGGCGGCGGAGACGTGCATATCACAGGGCGACTCAATCGTCTGCTCGTGCAGGCTGAAGACGAAGCTAAGTCATTGAAGGATGAATACGTCTCGGTCGAGCACCTTTTGCTGGCGATGGTTGATGATCGGTCAGGCGCAGCCGGGCGGATTCTCAAAGAGTTGGGGCTCAACCGCGACAAACTGATGCAAGCGCTCAAGACTGTACGCGGCTCGCAACGCGTCACCTCGCAGAACCCGGAGGCGACCTACGAATCGCTCGAACGCTACGGGCGCGACCTGACCAAGCAAGCCGCCGCAGGCAAGCTCGATCCAGTCATCGGGCGTGACGAAGAGATTCGCCGCACGATTCAGGTTCTTTCGCGGCGCACGAAAAACAATCCCGTCCTGATAGGCGAACCCGGTGTAGGCAAGACCGCCATCGTCGAGGGGTTAGCCCAGCGTATCGTGCGCGGCGACGTGCCGGAAAGTTTGAAAGATCGGCGCGTTGTTGCGCTCGACATGGGCGCGCTCATCGCTGGCGCAAAGTACAGAGGCGAGTTTGAAGAGAGGCTGAAGGCTGTCCTCAAAGAGGTACAGGAGGCCGAAGGCCGGATCATCCTCTTCATAGACGAACTGCACACGGTCGTCGGCGCAGGCGCTAGCGAAGGCTCGATGGATGCCAGTAACCTCTTGAAGCCGATGCTCGCGCGCGGCGAACTCCATTGCATCGGCGCGACCACGCTGGACGAGTATCGCAAGTACATCGAGAAGGACGCCGCGCTTGAGCGGCGCTTTCAGCCCGTCTTCGTGGATCAGCCGTCGGTCGAAGACACCATCTCAATCCTGCGCGGGCTTCGTGAACGCTACGAGATTCATCACGGCGTCCGCATCAAGGACTCCGCGCTTGTCGCGGCAGCGGTGCTTTCGCATCGTTACATTGCAGACCGATTCCTGCCGGACAAAGCCATTGATCTCATTGACGAGGCGGCGGCGCGGCTACGTACAGAGATTGAGAGCGTCCCCATCGAGCTGGACGAAGTGCAGCGGCGCGTCATGCAGTTAGAGATTGAGCGCGAGGCGTTGAAGAAAGAGAAAGACCGCGCTTCAAAAGAGAGATTGGAGAAACTTGAGAAAGAGCTTGCAGATTTGAAAGCGCGCGGTGATGCGCTGCGCGCGCAGTGGCAAGTCGAGCGACAGGCGATTGATCGCCTTCGCAAGCTACGCGAAGAGATAGACCAGACGCGCGTCGAAATCGAGCAGGCAGAGCGCGCCTATGATCTGAATCGAGCGGCGGAACTCCGCTACGGCAAACTTCAAGACCTGGAGCGGCGGCTTGCTGCTGAAGAAGAGTTGTTATCAAAGAAGCAGGGCGGCTCGCGCCTCATCAAGGAAGAGGTAGATGAAGAGGACATCGCCGAAGTCGTGAGCCGCTGGACGGGCGTTCCGGTCTCGAAGCTGATGCAGGGCGAGGTGGAAAAACTCCTGCATCTGGGCGAACACCTCCATAAGCGTGTCATCGGGCAGTCGGAAGCTGTCGAGGCTGTCGCCGACGCTGTGATCCGCGCCCGCTCCGGTTTGAAAGACCCGAATCGTCCCATCGGTTCATTCATCTTCCTTGGGCCAACCGGGGTGGGCAAGACGGAACTCGCCCGCGCGCTCGCCGAGTTCATGTTCGACGACGAGCAGGCGATGATTCGCATAGATATGTCCGAGTACATGGAGAAGCACGCGGTGGCACGCTTGATTGGTGCGCCTCCCGGTTATGTCGGCTACGAAGAAGGCGGGCAACTGACCGAAGCCGTGCGTCGCCGCCCCTACTCCGTCATCCTCTTCGACGAGATAGAGAAGGCGCACCACGATGTCTTCAACGTCCTGCTTCAAATCCTGGACGATGGGCGACTGACGGACAGCCAGGGGCGCGTCGTCAATTTCAAGAACACGGTCATCATTATGACCTCCAACATTGGGTCGCAGCGGATTCTTGAGTTCAGCGGCAAGAGCAACTCCGAGGCTTACGAACTGATGAAGGAGGCCGTGCTGATTGAGCTCAGGCATCACTTCCGCCCGGAATTTCTGAATCGTGTTGATGACATAGTGGTCTTTCATTCGCTCACCGAAGAAGACCTCAAACAGATACTGGAGATTCAGCTCAATCGTCTGCGCTCGCGCCTCAGTGAGCGTCACATCAATCTGGAGTTAACAGGAGAAGCGGCGACGCATCTGGCGCGCGCGGGCTTCGACCCCGTTTACGGCGCGCGCCCGCTGAAACGTGCGATTCAGAAGGAACTGGAAACGCCGATTGGCCGTCGCCTCCTGCAAGGCGAAATCCGCGATGGGCAAACAATCGTCGTGGATTGGCACGACGGCGAGTTCACTTTTACGACCAAAGTGGCAGCAGAAGGCGCAGAGCGTGCCGAGGTTGCGGGCACGAAGGGATGATCGGAGTCAGGCAAAAGTAAAAAGGTAAAAGTAAAAGCTCAGAGCGCCGGTGAGTAGCTTGATGACTAAACCAGTTCTACTAATTGTTGATGATGACGAGGAGGCGCGGGGGCTCATGGCACGCGACCTTGAGCGTGGGTATGGGAAACGGTATCGCGTTCTTGAAGCGGATTCCGGGCCGGAGGCGCTTGAGCAGCTTCGAGAGTTGAAGCAGAGCAACAAGCCTGTGGCACTTCTTCTAGTTGGCCAGCGGATGAAGGAGATGGACGGAGTAGAGTTTTTGAAGGAGGCGAGAGCGCTGTTCCCGCAGGCCAAGCGCGTCCTGCTGGCGGCATACACGGATGCCGAGGCCGCGATCAGCGCCATTAACAAGGTCCGCGTAGATCATTATTTGCTGAAGCCCTGGCATCCGCCTGAGCAGAACCTGTACCCCATGCTCAACGACCTGCTGGTGGATTGGGAGACTCAATCTCATCCTCCAGTCGAAGGCGTGCGCGTCGTCGGCTATCGCTTCTCGCCTCAGTCGCACGAGACGCGCGATTTTCTTGTGCGCAACTGTGTGCCCTTTCAGTGGCTCGACATTGAGCATGATGAGGAAGCGCGCCGGTTATTGGTTGCTTCGGGGGAGAAGATTATGCGTCTGCCGCTAGTCCTGTTCCCTGACGGCACAAGACTCGTGCAGCCGACAAACGCGGAGATCGCGCAGAAGATCGGGCTGAAGGTGCGCCCGAAGGAGACGTTTTACGACCTCGTCATAGTCGGCGGTGGGCCTGCCGGGTTAGCCGCCGCCGTCTATGGAGCGAGCGAGGGTTTACGGACCGTGATGGTCGAACGCCACGCGCCCGGCGGACAGGCCGGATTGAGTTCGATGATCGAGAATTATCTGGGCTTTCCGGCGGGCTTGAGCGGGGCGGATTTAGCCCGGCGCGCTGTCGCGCAGGCCAGAAAGTTCAACGTTGAAATCGTTTCTCCACAGGTGGTGACGGGCCTGCACCGCGCAGGCTCGTTACGCATCGTTCAGCTTAACGACGGCACAGAGCTACGCTGCCACGTAGCGCTCCTGACAACCGGAGTCCAGTGGCGCAGGCTCGACGTTCCGGGAATCGAGAGATTGACAGGGGCTGGTGTCTACTACGGCGGGACTCTGGCTGAAGCTCTCTTCTGCCGTAATGAGGATGTCTACATCGTCGGCGGGGGAAACTCAGCAGGGCAGGCCGCGCTTTACTTCTCCCGCTACGCGCGCACCGTGACCATGCTCGTGAGGGGAGAAAAGCTGTCGGAGTCAATGTCGCAGTATTTGATCGAGCAGATCAAGGGGACAAAGAACGTCTGTGTGCGTCTGCAAACGACAATCGTCGAGGTGCATGGGGACGAGCATCTTGAGGCGATCACTATCCTTGATGCTGCGACCAGAGAGAAAGTGTCTCTTCCCACTAATTCGCTCTTCATCTTTATCGGCGCACTGCCGCACACGGAGTATCTCAAAGGCATCGTGGAGCGAGATCGTTATGGTTTTATTCTAACAGGGCCTGACCTTGTAAAAGTTGACGGCAAGGGAGGCCGCCCGCGCGGTTGGTCGCTTGACCGCGACCCGTTCTGGCTCGAAGCCAGCACGCCCGGAATATTCGTCGCGGGTGACGTGCGTCACGGGTCCGTGAAGAGGGTCGCCGCCGGGGTGGGCGAAGGGGCGACCGCCGTACAATTTATTCATCAGTATCTTGCTTCAAGCGAGAGATGAAGAAACTTGAGTGATGAGTGATGTTCGTCTAAGAGAGGAGCTAAAGAAATGTTGCTTGTATATAGGCATAGCTGGTGGACGCTTGCCCTGAGGGGCCTCGCCGCCGTCATCTTTGGTTTACTGACCTTTTTTATGCCGGGTCTCACCTTGGCGGTGTTGGTCTATCTCTTCGGCGCTTACGCGCTGGTTGACGGCATCCTGGCAATTGCTGCCGGTATCAAGTCGCGCGAGTCTAAACGTTGGTGGGTACTGCTCATTCAAGGCATCTTGGGCGTCATCGCCGGAGTTCTTACTTTCGTGCTGCCGGGTATTACGGCGCTGGTCTTGCTCGGCATGATCGCAGGCTGGGCGATAGTGACGGGCGTGTTAGAGATCGTCGCGGCGATTCAGATGCGGAAGTACATCACCGGCGAGTGGCTGCTGGCGCTCTCAGGCGTCGCCTCGATGCTCTTTGGAGTGGCGCTGCTGATTAACCCGGCTATCGGACTCCTGACACTGACCTTAATCATCGGAGCTTATGCGGTGGTCTTCGGCGTCCTGTTGCTGCTTCTCGGCTTCAGGTTGCGAGGCTTGGAGCGATCATCTCAACAAATGTCACCGAAACCCGCTTGACCGAGAGACTGCCATCAAGAATGCGAGTGCGCACCGATTGGACGCGCATTGGTGTCGTGTTTGTTCCGGGATGAGAGCGGGAATGGAGACTGGAGGAATGGAGGTGGCACGATGAGTGCTACAAGATACGTGTGTGATGATGGGCAAATGACGGAGCGAGGTCTTCTTGCGGTGGCTCTGATTGTCGTATCTTTTTCGCTTGGAGCGTGCGGCGGCGGTAATCAAAGCTCCTCAATTCAGCCTTCTGCCTCGCCGACGCCGATTCCGGCTGTCAAAGCCAACCTAACCGACGAGAGCGGCACTGGGGGCAACTCCGTAGTACCTGTCACTTCCTATGCTGACGTGGTGGGACGGGTCGCGCCTGCTGTAGTCACGATTCATTCGCAATCACGCATGCGCGCCCCTCAACAGTTTCCGTTTACAGAAGATTCATCATTTCGAGACTTCTTCGGTGATCGCGGTAATGTCCCCCCGATGCGTGCTCAGCAGCGCAGGTCGGGGTTAGGCTCAGGCGTCATCGTGAGCACTGACGGCTACATCCTGACGAATCATCACGTCGTTGACGGCGCGGAGCAGATCAAAGTGGATTTGAACGACAACCGCAGTCTAGATGCGAGGCTCGTAGGCTCCGATCCGCCGTCAGACCTGGCCGTGCTGAAAATAGAGGCCACGAATCTGCCCGTGCTGCCGTTGGGAGATTCGGAGAGTGTGCGGGTCGGGGACGTGGTGCTCGCCATCGGCAACCCGCTAGGGATCGGCCAGACTGTGACGATGGGCATCATCAGCGCCAAGGGGCGTCAAACGGGACTCTCCGACGGCAGCTTTGAAGATTTCCTGCAAACCGACGCGCCGATTAATCAAGGCAATTCGGGCGGCGCGCTCGTCAGCACAAACAGCGAGCTGGTCGGCATCAACTCGCAGATTCTCTCGCCGTCGGGGGGAAGCATCGGTATCGGTTTTGCCATCCCGTCGAACATGGCGCGCCGCGTGTTGGAGCAATTGATTCAGGGCGGCAAAGTGCGGCGGGGGCAACTCGGAATTGTTGTGCAAAAGGTGACGACAGACATCGCATCGCGTCTCGGACTCAAGGAGGCGAGGGGAGTGGTCGTAGCTCAAGTGCAGCCGGGCAGTGCCGCCGCGCGAGCAGGTATCAGGCAAGGGGACGTGATTACGTCACTCAATGGCGTTGAGGTCAACGACCCCAACAGTTTTCGAAATCAAGTTGCGAGCACACCGCCCGGCTCAGAGATAGTTCTGACCGCCCTCCGTGACGGTCGAGAGCAGCAGGTGCGCGCCACACTCGGAGAATTTACGCCCCAAAGTGAGCAGAGAAGATGAGCGACGCGAGCCGCAGTGGCCGGGGCGAGAGATGATAACGATTGAAGAGCATATTCAGGGAATAGTCGAAGCGAATTGGGGTGATAAAGAGGCCCTGATTTATCAAATCGTACATGAGATGCGATTGCTTCGCGCTGCCCTGCCCACACCAGCTTATCTGGAATCCGTCGCTTCGCAACTGGAGATGACCTGCGTTCAGGAAATGGATTTGCCTGACGGAACGAGTTTCCACGGGCCTGTCTTTCTGCGGCACGCCGCGCAACTTGTACGCCTTGCGATGAGCGAAGAGACAAATCCAGAAAACGAGGCGACCGGTTAGGACTCGCTTGCGCGGGACGCGTGCGTCAAAATATCTGAGAGAACATGCAGGGCCTGAGCACATCCATCATCTTTGAGTTGGTCTTGATCGGCTTTCAGGTACTCATCTGGGTCTCGCTGTTGATTTTGACTGTCTTTGGCTACAACTGGCTGCATCTTGAGATTCTCAAGCAATGGAGTGCACAGCTATCAGTGGCGCTGGTCGGAGTTGCCTATATGTTCGGCTTGATTTTCGACAAGGCCGTGAGCGCATTACCCTATAGCTGGATAATTGGCGGCGGCGCTCTGACTAAAGCGGGTGATTTGCCCAGCCCCTTAGAAATGCGTATGCATATACTGGCTAAAAAACCTGAGGTCTCCGAAGTTCTGGAGAGACGAATAAATCAGCATCGGCTAGTCCGGTCAACCGTTTTCAACCTGGCGCTAATTTCGCTTTCGGCTTTAGTATTCTTTATCACACAGATAGGTTTCAGGATTCGTCTGTTAATAGTCTTTCTCTTCCTTTCCATTATGTTCGTTGGTCTTGCACTATTTACCGGACGCCGCTCGGCAGAGATACTTAACTTTGAATTGTTTAAGGCATATCAAGCGATCAATGCCTCCGATCCTGAGAAGTCGGGCGAACCAGATTCACCATCGTCAGCACAGGGACGGAAAGCTTAAAGCGGAACGAGCGCGCTATTCTTATCAGGCGTGGGCATTGATCGCTTTGTGAAAGCAAAGCTAGCGAGGAGGAGAAAATCATGCAAGGTGAAATAGAACGCAACCAATGGAAAACATTCCTTGACGAGTTCAGCAAGCGCAACCAACTGCGGCCCACCCTACTGGAAGTCATCGGAGCAGACATCGGTGCGCAGGAGGAGGAGAAACACCTTCCATTCGTCGGCATCAGTTTCGAGCCGAAAGGAAGCGCAGCCGGGAGCGTGGAGATCATCCTGGGCAGGGAAACAGCCGCCGACGAAAGACATGTCACCCACACTATTCTCAACGTGCAGCGAATCGTGCCGCTCATCGGCACGAGCGGTCTTGAAGATGGTTTAGGGATTGAAGACAAAGGCGGTGTGAAGACGCTGCTGCGCTTTGAGACGCTGCCAGAAATTCCAGAAACAACATCGTGAGCGCTGGTGGGAGCGTCAACCTGTGGAGCGCCAGTACCTACAGCGCCGACGGCTACTTATCATGGCCGGTTCTGGTGCAAATTGAGGGGTGCAGAGATAATCTTCACATGCACAATTCTGTCCCGACATATCATCACTGTTCAGAGGCCGTCACTAGCCGTTTCGGTTAACAGCGTCATTCGGCTGTCCATTTTCCGTCGCGCGTCGGGCGCGAGATGGCCGACATTGGTTTTTGCGCAGCCAAGAAAACTCGCTTTCATGGGGTGCGCCTGCACTGGATTGCACAAAGACGGTCAGGACGATTGCCGCTCCCCAGCCAAGTCTGGCTGTGTCAAGCCTCGCATCACGACGCGAAAGCTTTCATCCAACAGCAGCCACAACTACCGACGACTGAACTGTTCGGCGACTTGGCCTATCCGACGCCGGAGATTGCCTGTCACTGAAAAGAACAGCAGACGCGACTCATCACACCACAGAAAAAGCCGAAGGGCAAAGACTTAACTCTTGATGAGAAGTATTACAACCGTTTGGTGCGTCGCATCCGTCAACCCGTAGAAAGTTTGTTCAGCTGGATACAGGAGAAAACTCAGATTCAAAGAGCGAGCAAAGTGCGCTCAACTGACGCGCTGATGATCCATTGCTGGGGAAAACTGGCAGTCGCTTTCTTTCTCCTCGTTTTCAACTACTGATTCGCATATTGATTACGAACACTCGCTGGAAGACCTGAAGTCCATTATTGCCGACTGCCACAGCGGGGCCGGGCGCATCCGCGACGTGGTGCCGAACCTGCGCCTCTTCTCCCGCCTCGACGAAGCCGAGTTCAAGAAAGTAGATATTCATGAAGGCATCGAATCAACCATCCGCTTGCTGTCCCAGTATTACGGCTCCGGCCGCATCACGCTCGAACGCGCCTACGCGGACCTGCCCCCGGTGGACTGCTACGCCGGGCAGTTGAATCAGGTCTGGATGAATCTCTTCATCAACGCGGCGCAGGCGATAAGTAGTGAAGGCCGTGTGCGTGTGGCGACGCGCAGAGAAGACGGCATGGCCGTCGTCTCAATCAGTGATACAGGGGAGGGCATCGCGCCCGAGCATCTGAAGAGAATCTTCGACCCGTTCTTCACCACCAAACGAGTCGGTGAGGGAACAGGACTGGGGCTGTCTATAACCTACGGCATCGTTGAACGTCACGGCGGCTCAATTAATGTTGAAAGCCGTTTGGGTGAGGGCACGACGTTTACTGTCAGACTCCCCATTGACGCCGGCAGGCCGAGACAATCGTCCCAGTTAGATTGCTGAAACAGACCGCAGCAATCAGGCCGCACATGGTCCGCATCATCCTCACCGGCTACACCGACGTTGATGCGCTCGTGGAGGCGATTAACAGCGGCCTGGTCTACAAGTACGTGACGAAGCCTTGGAGCAATGAAGAGCTGCGGCTGACGGTCGGCCGCGCGCTGGAACACTACGAGACGACGAAAGCGCGCCACGAGCTTGAGATGGCGAACCAGCGTTTGGTTGCGCGCCTACGAGAGATACAGCAACTCGCTGATTTAGATTAGTGGAAAGGTTTCCCGCAACCGCTATGTGTGCTTTCTGGCGTCTAAACTAGAAATACTGGTCTGACGAGAGAAATAGTGCAGGCGATAGGAGATGTGATCTTTCCGAAGGAGGGAAGTTCGCTGAGATTGGTTTGAACGTGACGAAGTTGATTTGCTCGACTTCTGCTCGATTCCTTATAGCACTTATACCCTTTAAGCTAGTTTTCTCCGACCGCTCAAAGGTTAAAAGCGGAGGCTTTCAGACTATAAGTAAGGGAAATAATCTTCCGCCCCGCCTTGACACGGTAGGGGGCTGCATCAGTTATTGAGCATTAAGCCCTGATTGTAGGAATCCTCAACAAGAAAGAGTAGGTTGACTACATAGAGAGGCGTAACGAATTATAGAGTTGCACTCTTACTGTCTCACGAAAGGAGCCTTCAATCTGAAGCGTTTTTTTGTATCCGTCGCGACTTTGCTAATCTTTTGTCCCTGCCTGTTCGCTGTTTAATTGAATGTCAAGGACTGAATTTAGACGCCGACTATAATTACGGCATTAGCCCTGAAATCCATCTATACGATCCTTCCGCCAGGCACACCGTTAGACGGCGGCGTGCGGATATAGAAGAAAAGAAACGGCGTGAATTTAAGCCTTAACCCTAAGGTGCTTTGCGGCCCCTCAGGAGGTTGAAGGCCAGGACGACCAACGCGACTACCAGCAGATAGGGCCTGCCCAGAGAGAAGCTGTCAGAAGCCGCGGTCGCGTCCGTCTTCCGCCGAAAAAGTCCCTGCCAATCTCCCGCCAATTCTCAAGGGGAGAAAACTTTGAAAGCTGTAAACGAATGAGAGTAAAGAAGAACAAATCACCGGAGGCGTCGGCGGTCGTGAGGTTCAAATCCTCTCGCCCCGATAATCTGAAAGGTGTGCACCTGTTGCGGCAGGTGCGCACCTTTCGTCGTTTAGCGCGAGGTTAATGCAAGATCAATTGAAACTTTCACCCCGCGGAGGGCACTTACTTTGTTCCGGCTTAGACGACAGCCCTTTGGGGGGACGAAGATGGCCTTGCTTTTAACACCCGCCTTGCTGATTCTCTCGCTCGCAGCACCAGTCGCCGCCGCTCAGGAGGCACCGAAGCCTGGGCCGCAATGCAAAGAAGAGGTGGTGCGTGACGGCTCGCATCCTGTGTGGAAGGCGATGGACGCGGTGTACGCCAGGATAGCCGAAGCGGTAAAGAAGAAAGATTATGAAGCCCTGTTCGTCCTCTACGCGCCGGACTTTCAGGTGAAGGTGCACTCCGGCGAAAAGTGGGGCCGTGAACAGACGGTCGGTTATCTCAGGAACGGCTTCACGCAGGTCAAAGAGACGATTCACACCAGCAACACGATTCTTCAGTTAGTAATCTGCGGGGATGAAGTGACGGCGACCGTCCTTCAACAGTGGTATCGAATGCAGATGTCGGGGGGCAAGCTGCGGCGGGTGGAGACCAACGGCGTGCAGGACGAGCGTTGGGTCAAAACTCCAGAGGGTTGGAGGCGCAGATACATAGAGGAGTTGAAGGCCGGGGCCGCTTTTGTGGACGGCAAGCGCGTGGATACGACGAAGCCGCCCGACCCGGAAGCGCCGGAGTATGACCCTTACGACACGAACCCCAGGCGGCCCGTCGCGGAAGCGCTCCTCCCGATCATCACGGAGAAGGGCATCGAAGCGGCGCTACAGAGTTACAGGGCTTTGAAGCAGTCAGGCGATTATTACATGAGCGAGAACCAGCTGAACGCCCTGGGCTATCGTCTGCTCGGCATGAAGAAGGTCAGGGAGGCGGTCGAAATCTTCAAACTCAACGCCGAGACTTACCCGCAGTCGGCCAACGTGTATGACAGCCTGGGCGAGGCTTACATGATAAACGGCGACAGGGAACTCGCCGTTAAAAATTATCAGAAGGCGGTCGAGTTGAACCCGCAGAACACCAACGCGGCCGAAGCGTTGAAGAGACTGCGGGCACAATGAGGCCGCCGGCCGGCGTCAGGGACCGCTCCCCGTAAAGTTGGTCGCCGCGCCCGCCGCTAGGTTGCCGCTCAGGTTAGAGATGCTGCGCGTCGTCGGCGTGAAGGTGAAGCCGCTTCTGGTCGGCTTGATGGTGTAGTTCCTGCCGGCCGGGACGTTGGTGAACGTGTAGTTGCCCGCGCTGCCGGTCAGCACCGTGCGCGCGGCGAAGTTGGCGGGCGTGGGGCTCGTCAGGGTCATCGTCACGCCGCCGATGCCGTTGGTCGTGCCCGTCCGCGTGACGCGCCCGCTGACGGTGTAGACCTTAACGAGGAAGTTAACTGCCGTCTGGTTCGAGACAAGACCGCTGAGCGATTTGCTCGCGGGGTTGAACTGGTAGCCGGACTTCGTCGGGGTGACGACGTAGCTGCGGCCCGCCGGGACGCTCGTGAAAGAGTAAGCGCCCGTGCTGTTGGTCGTGACGACGCGCGGGGTGAAGCCGGCGGGGCTCGGGCTCGTCAACTTCATGGAGACGCCGCCGAGTGCGGCTGTGCCAATTTTGACAGTGCCCGCGATGGCGTAGGTCTGCGTGGGCGCTCCCTTCGGCAGAATCAGGAGCGTCACGCTCTGCGGCGGGACGGAGAGTTGCAGGCTGGTGCCCGTGTAGGCGAGGTCGTTGAGGCGCGTGATGACGTTGGCGTTGGTCAGCTGCCAGACCTGTGCGGAGCCCGCGCCCGTGAAGTTGGAGAGGTTGACGGTCACGGGCGTCTCGCCCGAGAGTTGTTTGCCGACGAGCATGACGGTCAGCGCGCCGTCAGCAGTGCGCTCGGCGGCGAAGGCCGAAAGGTTGTCAGGGTTCGGGACCGCCGCGCGCACGCTCGTCTCGCCGAAGGCGGACTTGTTGCCGTCGTAATTGCGGTACAGCTTGATGGCCTTGTAAGTCGGCGTGGAGGCGGCGGGCGTCGTCCAGCGCGCGGCCATGTCCAGGCCCTCGCGCCCGAAGATGCCGAGGATGTCAGCCTGCGCCGTGGCCCCGTTGATGTGAGCTTCCGCGCCCCAGTTGTACTCGGTGACGGCCGTCTTCGTCCCAGGGTAGTTAGCGGCGACCCAGCCGCGCAGCCGCGGGATTAACTGGACGCGGTCGTTAATCCAAGTCTCGTCCGTGTAGGAGGAATCCCAGAGCGAGCGCGTCGAGCGGTTGCGGCGCAGCTGCATCGCGCTTGAGATGTCGTCGCTGAACTCGCCGCCTTGCGGGTAGTAGTGGACGCTGAAGAAGTCTAGCAGGCGCTGGCCCGTGGCCGCCTCCCGCTGGCGCAATTGGCCCAAAAGCCAGGGCAGGTAGTCCGCCCCGCCGTGGCTCGCGCGGTCGGGCAGGTTGCCCCAGCCGTGCAAACTCCCGTACTGCTGGTCGTAGCCGCTGAAGAGATACCCGCTCCAGCCCCACTCCTCCGGGCCGACGACGACAGCCGACGAGTCCACGGCCTTGATCCTCGCGGCGTAGTCGAAAATCCTGTCCCGTATCTCCTCCATCGTCGCGCCCGCAGGGTGCACGTCCCTGTGCGTCGAGTGCCAGATGCTAGGCTCGTTGTCCAGGATGTAGAAGCGCAAGCCCCCGGTCGCGGCAGTGCCCCAGCGGCCGACGAGGTGTTGCACCCAGTCGCGCTGGAACAGTGAGTCGGCGGGGGCGTTCGCGTCGGCAGGGTTGTTGCCCGTGACGAAGCCGCCGCCGGCTTTGATTCCGTTGCCGGCGTCCGGGAACCACTGCCAGTCGCTGCCGGTCTGCGGGCCGTATTTACTGATGGAAAAGCTCGCCAGCTTGGAGCGGTCGGGGCCGAGTTTGGCGACCCAGCCGATCATGGGGATGGTCAGCATGGCGTCTGCGCCCGCGGCCTTCGCGTCCGCGATGAAGGCGTCCGCAGACTCGCCGGCCACGGCGTTGCCGTCCGAGATGCTTTCGTAGTACCAGTCGTTCGCGCGGTTGCTCGCGTTCAATTGCCAGTTGTAGCGCGTGGCCGCGTTGCCGCCGCTGCGGTTGAGCGGGCAGTTCAGGTCGGCCAACTGTGCGAAGTCCGCGTAGGCCACGCCGTAGACGAGCGGGCTGATGTTGCGGCGGTCGGCGGCCGCGTCAACGCCGACCGTGACCGCCGGATTTTGTGCCAGCGCGACACGCGCGGGCCACAACGCCACGCAGAGCAACAGGCAGACACAGGCCAACACACCACGGCGTAACATCCGAGAGACCTCCGAATTCAAATTCAAGCTGCGGGGGCAAGTGAATCGCGTCGCTGTTGCGTGTGAGATGGGACGCTGACTACTTCGGCGGAAGAAATTTTAACTTACCGGCGGACGCTCCGACAAGGAGATTGTTTCAGTCAGAAGCGGCTTCAACGCTCCGCACAGGAGTCCGTTCGAGCAGAGGGATGAGAACCTGCGCGGCATCCGCAAGCTGGGCCGCAAGCGGTGGAAGAAAGCGAGCACCTACCATCAGCGCTCACTGGTGGAGTGTGCTTTCTTCCGATTGAAGACGGTCTTCTCGGATAAGCTGAGGTCACGAACAGAGGAGAGGCAGAAGATAGAAGCAACTATCAGATGTGTGGCGCTGAACAGGATGACGAAGTTGGGAATGCCGAAGAGTGTCGCCGTGTAAGGCTGGCATCAATCATCGGCGGGAGTCTACTCGCTCACTCCATTTGTGCAACAACGCCCCGTTTCCCGATTCAATAAGCTACGCCTCCGGTATATTATTTACAGCTACACTCTCGCCATCTGTTTGCATAAACCAGATGTGCAGTTGCTCTATTATCTGGGCATTAGGAGAGTTATGAAAAATGAATGTTCCAGCGGTGTACACGCGCTCAGACCCTATATCATAAATATCTACGGTGAGTGCCGCAAGCCTTCTACTTATAATCATAATGTCTGCACCCAATATGGTTTTGGCTTTTTTTACCGAAATCTTATCAGGCTTGCTGCGTTTAATCTCTAGCATCTTACTACAATGCTCAATCAATCGCTGCTTTATACGTCCCTGTTGTATTTTGCCGTCCTTTGGGCCTTCATCAAAACAGAGTATGCGCCGATATTTGACGCCTGTTTCATTAGCCTTCTGTATTAGGCTTGAATAATACTCATCCCTTGCCTGCTTATGATCATCAGTTTCACCAGGATGTTCTGTTACGTCACTAGGTCTATGATAGGTCATAACTAAAATTTCATCTCCAGAAGAGACATTTCGGATAAACTCACACAGCCTCTTGTAATAAGCTCCGTGACTTATATCAAAACTTTCAAACACTAATTCAGCAGGAGTTCCAAAGAAATCTCTAAAGGCCAGCTCTCGTTTTTCAGCTCGTCTGGCGAAAGTAATCATTGTTAAAGATATAACCGCCATCAGGACAGATAGCAAAATAAAGCTCGCTATGAGCAGTTTAATCTCCGTTGTATAGATTGGCCTTACTATTTCCCCTACAAGCCAGCCGCCCACTGCACCAAAAGCAAGCCCAGGCAAGGAGGTAATAACAGCCCACCGAATTGAATTTCTGAAATTATTGGTCTCATTATCCATTTAAACCTCCTACCTTAATCCCAAAGGCCTAACGCGGCGATTGACCGGGCGGGAAGTATCTGCGAATTGACTCAAGTTCTCGATGAGAGGCACGCTCATCCCGCTCCGGTCGAATCGCTTGTTAGACCGCCCGATGATTGTATCATTCAACTCGCATTTGGTTTGCTCAGTTACATCACGCAAGCCTGAGCTGTCTCGTTTATGCGAAGCGTGTCTAACACTAATTAGGCCGCAGTCGCTTCCGCCTGATTATGCCGCTAGCGGTAATCCCCGATAAAGGCGACTGCGGTATAATTAGTCATGTGAGGGTTAATTACCGCTCCCGGCGGTATAACACACCTCAGGAATGACTATTACCGCTCAAGTGATATGAGGCTAACGAGAACAACACTCATTAGCGAGACGCGCGAGGCGCAGACGCGGGCGCACAATATTCCCGTCGAAAGGTGAATGTCAATAGCGGCCGCTTTAAAGTAGTGTCCTAATTACATTTCCTCTGTGTTCCTCTGTGTCCTCCGTGGTGAATGAATCCTGAAGGAATACTCACCACGGAGGACACAGAGGAACACAGAGGTGGACAAAGAAAAACTGAAATCAGGACACTACCCGCTTTAACTTTGTCTGATTTAGAATTTTTGTGCAGAGTCAGTTACTCACCGCCAGTGTGAGTTTGCCGCGCAGTTCTATCTGGGCGGAGGAGCGGCCGACGAGGATATCGTAGTCGCCGGGCTCGGCGTGCCACTGTTTGGCCGCGGCGTCGTAGTAGGAGAACGAGCGCGCGTCGAGCGGGACGGTCACTTTGCGGGTCTCGCCGGGCCGCAGTCTCACTTTGGCGAAGCCTTTCAATTCTTTGGCCGGGCGCGGCACCTTCGAGTGCGTGTCGCCGACGTAAACCTGGGCCACTTCCGCGCCCTCGCGGCTCCCGGTGTTCTGCACGTCGAAGGAGACTTCGTAGCGCGAAGACCCGCCCTTGACCGAGAGGTTGCTGTACTTGAACGTCGTGTAAGAGAGTCCGTGGCCGAAGGGGAAGAGCGGAGTCGTGTTGTTCTTCTCGTAGCCGCGATAGCCCACGAAGACGCCCTCCTTGTATTCGACGCGGTTGGTGTCCGCGGAGGCAGGGTAGTAACTGGCGTGCGCCGGGTTGTCCTCCCACTTGCGCTCGAACGTGACGGGCAGGCGGCCCGAGGGGTTTACGTCGCCGAAGAGAATCTCGGCCAGGGCCGTGCCGCCCTCCTGTCCCGGATACCATGCCTGTATGACCGCCGGCGTGCCGTCGAGCCACGCCGTCATGTCTGCGCCCCCGCCCCCCGTGAGCACCACCACAGTGTTCTTGTTCGCGGCGGCGACCTGCCGAATCAAGTCGTCCTGTCCGGGCGGCAGGCGGAACGTCCTGTCGGAGCCTTCGCTCTCCGTCTCGTAATCGTAGCCCGCGGCGACCACGACCGCGTCGGCCATCGAGGCGAGCTTCAACACCTCAGGGGCAACCGTCTGCCCCTGCCGGAAGATTCCCAGGCGCAGCCGGCCGCCGAGCCACTGCGAGCGCCCGCGCTGCTCAAGCACTATCTTGTGCGGCGTCGCGTCTAGCTGAAGCGTGACGCTCCCGCCGAGCGCGCGGTTCTCCATCCAGTTATCAATCACTAGCTTGTCGTCCACGTAGAGGCGGTGAGCGCCGCCGTCCTCGCCCGTTGACTGGACGAAGATTTCGTGCACGCCCGCCTGCTGCGGGACGAAGTAGCCCGTGCGGCGCGACGACAGGGCTTGCTCCGGGAGGACCGTGCGAGCGCCCGGCCCGAGGCTGACGACTCGCTCCGTGCGCGTCAACACAGGAGTCCCTTCCAGCTTGTCGTTCGTGAAGTATTCGGCGGTCAGGCCGGGCTTGCCCGCGGTCGCGGCGGTCTGGAAGCCGGTCGCCTCTGCCAGATCGCTCAAGCTTGACAGGCCGGGACTGTAATAGACGCGGCCGGCCGGGCCGAGGTAGTTGTTCAAGCCTTCCAGGTAGCTGACGGCCACGAACGGCTCGACGCGCGCGCTGCCGCCCCCGACAGGGGACGCGGGGTAAGCGAGCGGGCCTATGACGGCGATGGACTTTATCTTCTTCTTGTCGAGCGGCAGCACGTTGCGATCGTTCTTCAAGAGCACCATCGCCTCGCGCGCGGCGTCGAGAGCGACCAGGCGGCCCTGCTGGTTCAAGCGCGGGACGGAGCGATCCGTCTGGTCGCGGTCGAGCCAGCCGAAGCGGGCGGCCGTGCGCAGGATGCGGCGCACCTTGTCGTCAATGGTGGCGGCCGCGACCTTGCCATCCTTGATTGCCGGCATGAGGTTCTGGCGGTTCATGTGCGCGCCCGAAGGCATCTCTAAATCCTGGCCCGCATTCGCCGCGGCCACGCCGTCGTAAGTCGCGAACCAGTCGGACATCATCACGCCGTCGAAGCCCCACTCCTTTTTCGCCACGTCCGTCAGCAGGTACTTATTCTGCGACGCGTGCTCGCCGTTGACGAGGTTGTAAGAGTCCATGATGGCCCCGACGCGCGCCTCCTTGACCGCCGCCTCGAACGTCGGCAGGTAAATCTCGCGCATCGTGCGCTCGTCAATGATGGAGTCCGTGCGGTGGCGGTTGAACTCGGAGTTGTTCCCCATGAAATGCTTGACCGTCGCCGTGACGCCCTGCGACTGCACGCCCTTGATGTAGTCCACGGTGAGGCGCGAGGCCAGGAAGGGGTCTTCGCCGAAGTACTCGAAGTTGCGCCCGTTCATCGGCGCGCGGTAGATGTTGACGCCCGGGCCGAGCAGGAAGTGAACGCCCTTGGCGCGCGCGTCACGCCCGAGTTCCACGCCGACGCGGTTCGCCAACTGCGGGTTCCACGTCGCCGCCAGCGCGATGCCGCCCGCGAAGGCCGTGGCCCGGCCGAAGTTGCGCACGCCCAAGGGGCCGTCGGCCATCTTCATGCGCGGGACTTTGAGGCGCGGGATGTCGCGTATGAAAAAGTCGTCCACGCCGCCGATGAAGTCTATCTTCTCCTCAAGCGTCATCTGGCTCAGGATCGCCTCGACGCGGCGCTCTATCTCGGCGGAAGACTGCGCGGGCGACTGTGCCAATATCGGCGCGGAGGCGTTGCAGAGAAAGCAGAGGGCCAAAACAAACGTCTTCAGTTTTCGCATGGAGTTTACCTTCACTTCAGATTAGAGAGTTTTCGCGCGGCTCGGCCGGGGCGGAGAATGGCGCTCGCCCGAAAAGTAAGCGGCTGATTGTCTCAACGGAATGCCTCGCGCGTGGCCGCATAGTACACCGTATCCAGCCCGTTCGTACATTCCCTTTTCCAAAAAGTCATCCCGGCCTTCTGCAACACCCTCAGGGACGCCGCGTGCGCCGCGTCCGTGCTCGCCTCGACGCGCCCGAACCCCAGGCGCTCAAATCCGTAGCCCAACATGGCCCGCGCCATCTCCGTCGCGAGCCCCATGTTCCAGTAGCCTTCGGACAATCCGTAGAGCAGTTCCAGCTTCGGCGGATCGTGAAAGAACCAGAAGCCGCAGAAGCCGATCAACGCGTCTTCCTTCGGAAGCGAGGCCGCCCACAGCCCGAACCCTTCGGCCTCGAACGAATGGACGCTGGCTTCGATGACTGACCGGGCGCGCTCCTTCGGAATCACCTCGTCGTCCCACAGAAACTTGCGCACGCCCGGCTCCACGAAGAGCCTGTGCAGTTCGTCCAGGTCTTCCGGCCTGAACGGCCGGAGCCGCAGGCGGGTCGTCTCGATGACGAAAGGTTCCATCACGAAAAGAGTTTGCAGAAGGTCTGTGACGTAGAGCGGCCTTAATATATCGTAAAGCCGCGCCACGCGAGAGGATTTTGTGGGGGAGGGAAATCGGGCGGGAAAGAGCGTCGTCCGGGTTATGAGCGTTGAGAGTCGTCTTCCGGCTTCTCGGCTTCGCAGGCGTCGCCGGGCGCGGAGCCGGCGGGCGTTTCGCCGGTCGGGCCGGCGGCCGTCTCTACCTCTGCGCCGCAGCGGGCACAGAAGATTCTGGTCGTGCGGTGGCTGTGTGTTACGAGAAGGCGCTCGGTCTCGACTGTAATCTCTGTTCTCCTCTTGGTCATCGGGGCCTCCCTTTGAAAACTTTTCTAACGGGGCCGCGCGCTTCGGGTTATAATCCGAACCCTCGCTTGGCCTCTCCGCGGAAAGTAACTCACAGAGCTTTTGGAGTAGTTAGGGGCGATTGAGATTTTTCTGAAAGAGTTCTGAAGGCCCACCCGGGAGGCAGAGATGGAGTTCGGACAGGGAGCCCGCGCCTACTCGTTCGGCGACTTCACGCTAGACTTGCGCGAGGGCCAACTCCTCTCGCGCGACGGCGGCCCCGTGCCGCTGACGCCGAAAGCCTTCGAGACGCTCGTCGCCCTCGTCGAGCACAGCGGGCACGTCCTCAGCAAAGACGAGCTGATGAAGAAAGTCTGGCCCGACAGCTTCGTCGAAGAGAACAACCTTTCGCAGAACATCTCGCAGCTACGCCGCGCCTTGCAGTCCGCGGGCGGCGACGACGCGGCCGACTTCATCGAGACCGTCCCGCGCCGCGGCTACCGCTTCAGGGCGCAGGTGAGCCTGATTGAGGAGGAGGCGAGCGAGACCGTCATCCTGCGCGAGCGGACGCGGACGCGCGTCGTGATCGAAGAGGACGACGACGCTTTGGCGGAGCCGGCCGCAGGAAGAATGTTGCCGCCCGCGGCGCTGCCCGCGGCGGGCGAGTTCCCGCCCGAGCTGATGCGCGTGCCCGAGACGAAGTACGCGCGGAGCGGGGACGTGAACATAGCCTATCAGGTGCTCGGCGACGGCCCGCTCGACCTGGTCTTCGTGATGGGCTGGATTTCACATCTGGAATACTTCTGGCGTCACCAGACGTTTGCGCGCTTCCTCCGCCGGCTCGCCTCCTTCTCGCGCCTCATCCTCTTCGACAAGCGCGGCACGGGTCTCTCGGATCGAGTCCCCGTCCACGAGCTGCCGACGCTCGAACAGCGCATGGACGACGTGCGCGCCGTGATGGAGGCCGTCGGGTCCGAGCGCGCGGCGTTGTGCGGCGTCTCCGAGGGCGGGGTGATGTCCGCGCTCTTCGCGGCGACCTACCCGGAGCGCACGGCCGCGCTCGTGATGTTCGGCACTTACGCCAAGCGCATCTGGGCTCCCGATTACCCTTGGGCTCCGACGGCCGAGCAGCGCAACCATTTTTTTGAAGAGATACAGAAGAACTGGGGCGGACCCGTCGGCATCGAGGAGCGCGCGCCGAGTATGCAGCACGACCCGCAGTTCCGCGAGTGGTGGGCGGCCTACCTGCGCACGGGCGCGAGCCCCGGCGCGGCCGTGGCGCTGACGAAGATGAACGCGGAGGCGGACGTGCGCCACGTCCTGCCGACGATACGCGTGCCGACGCTGGTGCTGCACCGCACGAACGACCTGTGTCTGAAGGTCGAGGAGGGGCGCTACGTCGCCGAGCGCATCCCCGGCGCGAAGTACGTGGAGTTGCCCGGTGAGGACCACCTGCCTTTCGTTGGCGACCAGGACTCAGTGCTCTACGAGATCGAAGAGTTTCTGACGGGCGTGCGCCACACGGCCGAGCCCGAGCGCGTGCTCGCCACGGTGCTGTTTGCGCGCATAGTTGATTCGCCGGAGCACGCGGACGCGCGCGGCGAGGGCGAATGGCGGAGCACGGTCGAGCGGTTCCGCGCGCACATCAGCAAGGAGATTGCCTGGTTCCGCGGGCGCGAGATTGACATGGAGGGGGCGGGGCCGCTCGCCACCTTCGACGGGCCGGCGCGCGCCATCCGCTGCGCCTGTGCCATCCGCGAATACGCCGCGCGCCTCGGGATAGAGATACGCGCGGGCCTGCACACGGGCGAGTGCGATCTGCTGGACGAGTCGCGCGTCGGCGGCGTGGCCGTCGAGGTCGGCCGCGAAATCCGCGACCGCGCGGGCGCGGGCGAGGTGCTGGTCTCACACACCGTCAAAGACCTGGTCGCCGGCTCCGGCCTGGAATTCGACCGCCGCGGCGCGGAAGTCTTCGACCAGATTCCCGGCGAGTGGCAACTCTACAGGGTCGAACCCTACGCGCGCGTTTGAAGCCCCGTCAGGGGCGACTGAAAATAGCCCAGCACTTCAGTGCTGGGTTAAGAGGCGAAAAACAAATTGAGTCCCGTAGGGACGACTGAAGCTTTCGGTCGTCCCTACGGGACTCAAACATTTTTGGCACAGTTACCCAGCACTGAAGTGCTGGGCTATTTTCAAAAGTCCCTACGGGACTGAGGCCGCGCCCGCCTTGCCCGCCTTCTGTACGGTCAGCTCTTTCAGCACCCATTGGTCGGGGTCAATCCTCACGTCCGTGGGCTGGCGCGGGAGTGGGAGGCGGAGGACGGTGTCGCGGCCGGTGGGCGTGAGCTTCGCGCGCTGCGCCGGGCTGCCGTCGAAGACGACTTCCATGTCAAGCGGGTTCAGGAAGGGGGCGTCTTCCTGCGTCTGCTTGAGTTGGATGGTGAGCGTCCCGGCACGGCCGCTCGCGCCGCTCCAAGACCATGTGGCTTCGTAGCGCGGGTGGCCCGCGGCGTAAACCCAGCGCGCGAAAAACTCCTTCAGGTTCCGGCCCGACGCCTTTTCGAGCGCCGCGCGCAAGTCTTCGGTCGAGGCCGTCGCGTGCTCGTGCGCGCGGTAGTAGGCGCGTATGCCTTTGAAGAACACCTCGTCGCCCAACAGCCCGCGCAGCATGTGTAATACCCACTTGCCCTTCTGGTAGTTGTTGGCGTTGAGCAGCTTGAAGAGGTCTTCGGTCTCCGTGTCGTAGATGGGCGCGCGGCGCTTCCGCGCGTAGTTGAAATAGGCTTCGGCGGCGCGGCTCATGTTCTCGCGGAAAGCCTCGCGCCCGTCGTAGCGCTCTACGAAGAGGGCCTCGAAGTAGTCCGCGAAGCCCTCGCTCAGCCAGAGGTCCGCCCAGGTCTTAATCGCCACGGAGTCGCCGAACCACTGGTGCGCGAACTCGTGGCTCATCAATTCGACGATGCCGCGCCGGATTTTGAAGTGGGGGCTGAGGGGCGGCGCGTCCACCTCGGTACTGAAGAGGCCGCTGGTCAGCACAATCGCGCTCGCGTTCTCCATCCCGCCGAAGCGCGTCGCGCCGACGATCAGCGCCAGCTTCTCGTAAGGGAAGGGCGCGATGGTCTCGTTGAAGAATTCCAGCGTCTGCGGGGCGGAGCTGAAGCCGCGCGGGGCCGGCTCCCTGTCCGTCTGCGGGACGTAGTAGGCGAGCGGCACGGGCGTCTTGACGGGCGCTTGAAACTCCGCGTACTCGCCGACGGCGATAATCATGCAGTAGGGCGAGATGGGGCGCGACTCCTTGAAGGCCCAGGTGCGCGTCGCGTCCGGGTTGTCGCGCTTCGAAATGAATTGCCCGTTCGCCACCACGAGGTCGCGCGCGGGCGCGGTCACTGTGAAGTTGACGGTCGCCTTCGCGGAGGGGTGGTCGAGCGTGGGTATCCAGTGGTGCACGCGGTCGGGCCAGTTGTCGCCCGTCGCGGAAGGCTTGCCCGCCTTGTCCGCTTTCATAATCAGCCCGTCTTTCGGCTGGCCGTGGTAAGCGACGACGACCGCGAGCTTCGCGCCCGCGGCCGCGGGCTGCGGGAGCAGGACGTTGAGGCGGCCCGCGCCACGCTCGAAGCGCGCGGGCGCACCATTGACGGTCACGGAGTCAACGGTCAACTCGCCGAAGTCCAGGTCAATCGCGGCGAGCGGGCCTTTCAGCACCTCCACGTCGAGCGCGGCGCGTGCGCTCGCAAGCTCAGTCAACTGGTCGTCTAACTTGAGCGTGATGTCGTAATGAACGGGCCGCCACGCGTCCACCAAACGCTCGCGCCTCGCGGCCGCGGCCTGCGCGCACGCCGCCGCGAGCACCATCGCCAGGACGAGCGCGCGCCGCACCAAGACTTTCGTCAGCCTTTTCCTGTTCATCATCAAAAAGTCTCACCGGGTAAAAACTGACTCAAGCCTTTGCGCCTTAAGTTTTAACTTTGCGCCTTTGCGTGAACGGCTGTTTCGCGCAAAGGCGCAAAGTAAAAGCGTAAGGCGCAAAGGGTTGAGTGATTCTCTCATCGCAGACCGAGCATCAGGAGCGCGGAGCGGTCTGAGACCGGGCCGCCGGCCGCGGCCCACTCGCGGTAGGCTTCGAGCTCATCTTCCGTCACGGGGCGATTCCCCAGTCGCGCGGCGGGCGTGCGCTCGAAGGCGCGATCCGTGAGCGCCATGTGTCTTTGGCGGACGTGCAGCGCGCCGGGCCGCGCGAGCGCCGCCTCGGCCGTCTCCACGTCCGGGAAGAGTTCCTCGTAGGCGAGCAGGTGCCAGACCAGTCCCTCCGCGCCGCGGTCCTCGACCGCCAGCACGCGCAGCAGCCCGAAGCCGCTTTCCAGTTGAAAGATGAGATCGTCGCCCGGGTCGAACGCCTGTGCCATAATTTAAGCTCTCAGCCTAAGATTAGCATAGGGCAACTGTTTCCCGTTGCAAATCTAAAATCGCAAATCTAAAATCGCCGAACGCATGAGCCAGTTCGACGCGAGCAAGGACTACTACTCCATCCTGGGCGCGGGCGTAGACGCCTCGGCCGGCGACATCGAACGCCTCTACAAGCGCAAGGCCGTCGAGCACCACCCCGACCGCGGCGGCGACGAAGAGGAGATGAAGTCGCTCAACGAGGCTTACGGCGTGCTCAAGGACGAGCGAGCGCGCCGCGCCTACGACGCCGAGCGGCGCGGGGCCGCAGGGGAAACCGAGGCGGCCGCCGCCGCGCCGCGCACTTCGCCTGGCTTGCAGGTCGAGGCGGCCGCCGCGCAGAGCCTGGGCGCTGTCCTCTTCATAGGCGCGGGGCTGGTGCTGGCGCTGCTCGTCAAGTTCCAGTGGATGTGGTTCCTCTGGCCGCTGGCGGTGCTGGCGCTCGCGCTGGTCGCGGTCGGAGTCCTGATGGCCCATGGCGCAATCCGCCGCCTGGAAGACAGGCACGCGCTCTCGCACTCCTGGTTCGGCGTGACGCTGGAGGTGATGTTCTGGGCGATGCTGGTCGGCGGCGGTTACGGAATTTATCTGATGCTGAGGTAGGGCGTGCAATGGGCTTCACCGGACTCGACCTGCTTTTTCTGGAAATCAACAGCCTGCCGGACGCGCTCGCGTTCTACCACGAGCAGCTCGGCTTCGAGCTTGAGACGCACACGCCGGAGTCCGAGCCGCCGATGGCGACTTTGAGGGCCGGGCGGCTGAGACTGACGCTGGTCGAGCAACTAGAGACGATGCTGCGGCGCGGGCGCGGCTGCCACTTCTTCCTGGGCGTCGCGGACGTGGACGCCTATTACGGGGAGCTGAAGCGGCGCGGGCTCATCGTCCAGCCGCCAACGGACGAGGGCTGGGGCGGGCGCTTCGTCACCGTCGAGGACCCGGACAACAAGTACAGATTCTTTTTCGTCACCTGGGCCGCGGGAGAGCAGAAGGAGGAGGGATGAGGCGGGACATGCAGGAAGCAGAGAACATGCTACGACGCTACAAGGGCCAGTCGGTGGACATCAAGACCATCTCCGGCGGCGTCTACGAGGGCACGATCACGGAAGTCAGCAACGACTACGTCGCGCTCTCGCTCAAAAGCCGAGACGACGACGGCGAACCCGACCAGGTCTACGTCCTCCTCCACAGCATCGAGTCCGTACTCCCGCGCGGCGTGACATAACCTGCCGTTGCTCGTGTGCAAAATCGTGCTAGACATAACACAAACTCGGGTGTACCCTCGACAAAGCTAGGCCCCATGTATTAGTGCTCCCGCGTAAGAGTCGTCTTGCGTTACGTCGAGAATCCTCCTAACCCCTGGCTCGCGCACACGGTCGAGTGGATCGGCGAGCCGCCGGAGGCGCGCGTCGAGGTCTTCGAGGAGACGGAGACGCGCTCCATCATCACGCACAACCAGAGCCCGGACGTGGGGTTCGATTACTCCGTCAACTGCTACCGCGGCTGCGCGCACGCCTGCACGTACTGCTTCAGCCGGCCGACGCACGAATACCTGGGTTACGGCGCGGGCACGGACTTCGAGCGCAAGATCGTGGCGAAGGTGCGCGCGCCGGAGCTGCTGCGCGCCGAGCTGATGCGCAAGAGCTGGCGTGGAGACACGCTCGTCTTCTCCTTCACGTCTGACCCTTACGTCCCGCTCGAAGCGCACTACAAGTTGACGCGCCGCTGCCTGGAAGTCTGTCTCGAATTCCGCAACCCCGTCAGCGTCGTCACCAAGTCCGCGCTCATCCGCAGGGACGTTGACCTCCTGGCGAAATTGGCACAGGAAGCCGCCGCCTCCGTCTACTTCACCATCCCTTTCGCGGACTACGAGACGGCGCGCGCCGTCGAGCCGTTCGCGCCCTCGCCCGACGCGCGCTTCAAGGCCATGAAGGAGCTGGCGGACGCAGGCATCAAGGTCGGCATCGGGCTGGCCCCTGTCATCCCGGGGCTGACCACGGACATCCCGGAGCTGCTCAAGCGCGCGCGCGAGGCGGGCGCGAGCCATGCGTTTATGACGATGCTCAGGCTGCCCGGCAGCGTCGCGGAATATTTCGAGCAGCGGCTGCGCGAGCGGCTCCCGACCAAGGCCGAGCGCGTGCTGAACCGCATCCGCGAGGCGCGCGGCGGCCGCCTCAACTCCGCCCGATTCGGCGAGCGCATGCGCGGCCAGGGCCAATTCTGGGAAGCGCAGGTGCGGCTCTTCCGCGTCTACTGCAAGCGCCTAGGCTTCAACCAGGAGGAGCGGCGCGCTTACGAGGATGACAAGGCGGCCCGCAACACCTTCCGCCGCCCGTCGGCCCAGGGCTCCCTTTTCTGATAGCCTTCCGGCCGGAAGAGGAATAGAATGACGCCCGTTCACATTCCCCCGAACGCGAAGTCCAGGCAGTCCTGGCACAATTACTAATCCCCCGAGCAAGACACGGCCGACAGGCAGGAACCTCTGTGTGGTTTGATGGAGGGTGATTTTGGTTAGAGCCAAGGGTAACGGCAGAAGTGTTCACGGGGCCGCCACGTCCGCGGACTGGGGCGGCGTGGGCGGGCACGACCACTTCGTACAGTTCTACGAGGCGGACGACTTTCTGCTCAACTCGCTGGGCGGCTTCATCGGCGCGGGGCTCGGCGCGGGCGAGGGCTGCGTCGTCGTGGCCGGCAAGCCGCACCGCGATGGGCTGGACCGTTGGCTACAGGCTTCGGGCCTGGACCTGAAGGACGCGCGCGCAGCGGGGCGTTACGTCTCGCTCGACGCGGCGGAGACTTTGGCGACGTTCATGGTGGACGGGCGGCCCGAGCCCGAGCGCTTCAACGAGGTCGTCGGCCGAATCGTCGAGCAGGCAGAGCGCGCGGGCAGCGGGCGCGTGCGCGTCTTCGGCGACATGGTCGCCCACCTGTGCGGCGGCGGGCAGCACGACGCCGCCATCAACCTCGAAGGACTCTGGAACGGCCTGCGCGAGTCTCACTCGTTCCCACTCTTCTGCGCCTACCCTCTGACGAACTTCGAAGGCAGGTCTCTGACCTCCTCGCTCGCGGAAGTCTGCGCGGCCCACTCGGCCGTCATCCCCGCCGAGAGCTACACGAGTCTGGACTCGGCCGGCGACCGCCTGCGCGTCGTCGTCGAGTTGCAGCAGAAGGCCAGGGCGCTCGAAGCCGAGGTGGCCGAGCACGAGCGCACGGAGGAGCGCCTGCGCGCGGTGTTGGAAGAGCGCGAGCGGCTGCTGGCGCGCGAGCAGGCGGCCCGCGCCGAGGCCGAGAGCGCCAGCCGTCTCAAGGACCAATTCCTGGCCGTCGTCTCGCACGAGCTGCGCACGCCGCTCACAGCCATCAGCGGCTGGACGAACATCCTGCGCGAGGGGCAGCTCGACGAGAAGGCGACCGCGCACGCGCTCGAAATCATAGAGCGCAACGCGCGCTTGCAGACGCAGATTATCGAAGACCTGCTCGATGTCTCGCGCATCATCACTGGCAAGCTGTGTCTGGAAGTCCAGCCCATCAACCCGGGCTCGTTCATAGAGGCGGCCATTGACGCCCTGCGCCCGGCCGCGGAGGCCAGGGGCGTGAGCGTCAAGAAGGTAATCGGCGCGGGCGTCGGGGCCATCGCCGGCGACCCCACGCGCCTGCAACAGGTGGTCTGGAATCTGCTCTCGAACGCCATCAAGTTCACGCCGCCGGGCGGGCGCGTCCACGTTCGTATCGAGCGCGCGGGCTCTCACGTCAAGCTCGAAGTCAGCGACACGGGCGAGGGAATTGGGCCGGAATTTCTGCCGCACGTCTTCGAGCGTTTCCGGCAGGCGGATATGTCCACGACGCGCATGCACGGCGGCCTCGGCCTCGGCCTCGCCATCGTGCGCCACCTAGTCGAGCTGCACGGCGGGACGGTTCAGGCGCGCAGCGGCGGGGCTGGGCATGGCTCCACCTTCACTGTGATGATTCCGCTCGTCGGCGTGTACCGCCGCGAGTGCGATGCGAAGCGGGACGCGCCCGGAGCCGCCGAGGTCGCGGACGCGGCGGCCGAATCGCCGGACAGGCTGGACGGCGTGCGCGTGCTGGTGGTGGACGATCAGCCTGACACGCGCGAGCTGCTGAAGGCCATGCTCGAAGGTTGCGGCGCGAGCGTGACGGTTGCCGCCTCGACTGAGGAGGCCCTCGGGCTTTTGGCACAAAACGTCCCGGACGTGCTCGTGAGCGACATCGCCATGCCGGGCGAGGACGGATACGAGTTAATCCGGCGCGTCCGCGCGCTGCCGCGCGAGCGTGGGGGGCGCGTCCCTGCGGCCGCGCTGACGGCCTACGCGCGGACGGAGGACCGCCTGCGCGCCATCAAGTCCGGCTTCCAGATACACGTCCCGAAGCCCGTCGAGCTGAACGAGCTGGCGGCCATCGTCGCCAGCCTCGCCAGGAGAGCGGAAGCCTCCGCGGCGGGATAGCACCTTGACGCCCTTCTTCGCGCCTTTGCGGCTTTGCGTGAGATTAAGTTTCACGCCAAGGCGCTAAGAAGTGACCCAATCCTTTTTTGCTTGAAGACAAGTCGGCTTGCTTTATAATGGGCGCACGCTCTTTCAAAAACTTGCGGGGGGGGGGCAGGCCATGATTACTATCCGAGACGTGATCCGTGAGCGCGAGCCGTATTCCGTGCGCGAAGACCTGAGCGTGCTGGAGGCGGCCGAGTACATGGCGGGGCGCAAAGTCGGCGGCGTCTGCGTGCTCGACGGCGACGGCCGCCTGGTCGGCATCCTGACCGAGCGCGACCTGCTGAACAACGTGCTGCTCAGCCGCCGCGACCCCGCGGACTTGCGGGTCAAAGAGGTGATGGGCGAGTTGCAGGCGGTGATTGACACGAAGGACACGCCGCACGAGGCGCTCGAACGGATGGAGCTGATCGGCCGCCGCCACCTGCCAGTGGTCGAGGGCGAGCGCTGGGTCGGGATGCTCTCGATGCGCGACATCCTGCGCGTCGAAGTCAGCGAGCAGGGCGACGAGCTGAAACTTCTGCACGAATACATTTCCCACTGAGCCTCGCGTCTGACAGGCGAGGTCTTTCGAGAGGGCGGCGAGATTTCAAGAGCGCCGCCTTCATCCATTTGAGGTCATGAGGCGCAACTTCGCGGCCATCGTCGTTTTCGGTTTCCTGCTCGCGTGCGGCAGTAAGACCCCGCCGGGCAGGGGCGCGGGCGAGCTGGCGCAAACTTCCGACGGCGCGGTCAGGTTCCGCGTCGAGACGGTGGCGAGCAATCTCGAAGTCCCCTGGTCAATCGTCTTCGCGCCGGACGGGCGCATGATTTTTACAGAGCGGCCGGGCCGCGTGCGCGTCGTCGAGAACGGGAGCCTGCGCGCGGAGCCGCTGGCCGTCATAGAGGACGTAGAGGCCCGCAGCGAGAGCGGCCTGATGAGTCTCGCCCTCCACCCGCAGTTCGCGTCTAACCACTGGCTCTACCTCTCCTACGCCTACGACCAGGGCGGCGAGCAGTTCGTGCGCGTCGTGCGCTTCCGCGAAACCGGCGTGGCGCTCGCGGACAGGAAGACGATCATAGAGGGCATCCCGGCCGCGCCGAACCACGCCGGCTGCCGCCTGCGCTTCGGCCCCGACTCGAAGCTTTACGTGACGACCGGCGACGCGACCGACCGCAATCTGGCACAGAAAATGGACTCGCTCGCGGGCAAGACGCTGCGGCTGAACGACGACGGGACAGTGCCGCAGGACAATCCTTTCGTCAACCAGCAGGGCGCGCGCCCTGAAATCTGGACCCTGGGCCACCGCAACGCGCAGGGCCTGGACTGGCAGCTGGGCACGGGGTTGATGTTCCAGACGGAGCACGGCCCTTCGGGCTTCGACGGGCCGGGCGGGGGCGACGAGGTCAACATCGTCGAGCAGGGGAAGAACTACGGCTGGCCCATTATTCATCACGAGCAAACGCGCGCGGGGCTGGAAGCGCCGCTCCTGGAATACACGCCCGCGTGCGCGCCCGCGAGCGGCGTGTTCTACCGCGGCAACGCGTTCCCGCAACTGCGCGGCAACTTCCTCTTCGGCTGCCTGCGCGGGCAGACACTCATCCGCGTCGTGCTCGACACTCGGCGCGTCACGGGCCAGGAGCGCCTCTTCGAGAAACAGTACGGCCGCATCCGCGACGTGGCCGAGGGGCCGGACGGCTTTGTCTACTTCTCGACCTCGAACCGCGACGGCCGCGGCTCGCCCGCGAAGGATGACGACAGGATTTTGAGACTCGTGCCGGTCAAGTAAAATAGGAGCAGCAAAGTCTGGAGGTGTCCTGGATGTCTACGGAGGCAATCACCATCGAGCTTGATTCCGATTCGGCTCAAGTCTTCAAGACGGCGTCGGCAGAAGAGCGGGAGAAGTTGCAAGTCCTGCTCGGCATCTGGCTGAAAGAGTATGCCAGAGCCGACGCCGCTTCCTTGAAGGACACTATGAGCGAAATCGGCAGAGAGGCGCAGAGCAGGGGACTGACGCCGGAGATTTTGGAGTCCATCCTTGAGGAAGATTAGTCTTGCGCTTCGTTTTCGATACGAACGTCATCGTGAGCGCGGCGCTGCTTGCCGGCTCCGTCCCCCGGCGGGCTTTTGATAAAGCCCTCGATAGAGGAACACTCCTGATTTCAGCCCCCGTCCTGTTGGAGTTATCCGAAGTCCTCAGCCGCGAGAGGTTGAACAAATATTTGCTGGAAAGTGAGCGGATGCGCTTTCTGGTGGCGCTGCTCAAGGAGACTGAACTGGTCGAAATCACCACGCCCGTAACCGCTTGCCGGGACAATAAGGACAACAAGTTTCTGGAACTGGCCGTGAGCGGGAACGCCGATTATATCGTCAGCGGCGACGAGGACTTGCTCGTCCTCGACCCTTTCCGCGGGATTCCTATCCTGACTCCGAGAAACTTCGTGGACAGGGACTTGTGACGGCGCCTCATTTTTTCTGTGCCAGGACGGCGGTCTTCGACCAGCCGATGGGGTGGAGCGGGGGGAAGCGGTAGTGCTTGACGACGCGGAAGTAGCGGCGCGTGTTCTCGGCGACTTCGCGCGGGTGGTGGGCCTTGAAGCGGAACATGACTTCGAGGAGCTTGCCGACGGGCGAGGGCCGGACGGGGAGGTGCAGGATGTAGCCGCCGGGCTTGAGGACGCGGGCCAGCTCGCCCAGGCCGTCGCGCAAAGGCACGTATTCGAGCACGCCGCTCGTGACGACGAAGTCGAAGGAGTCGGAGACGAAGGGGAGCGCCAGGACGTTGGCCTGCGTGAACCAGACTTTGTCGGCGCGGCCGGCCTTCTCCTCGACGGCCTTGCGGGCCGTGACGATGGACGAGCCCGAGAGGTCTACGGCCGTGATCCTGACCGGCTGATCCAGCGCCTTGAGGAGCGCGACCGTCAGCAGGCCCGTGCCGCAGCCGGCGTCCAGGATGCGAGCGCCGCGCGAGAGCGGGATGGGGTGCGTGCGCAGGTAATGGTGGAGCGAGCGGCCGTAGCCGTTGAACTTGAAGGTCAGGTTGTAGAGGCCCGCAATCTTGTCGTAGAACGTCCCAGCGCCGTCCTCCGCAACGCTTTTTGTCGCCGGCCTCTCAGTCATGCCTCGGTCCCGACCTCCGCTTTTGCCCAAAAAGATTCCCTCCTGCCGGGAGAGCCGGCGGCCCCTTTGTTTTTAGAAGAAATCCCTAAATCTGGTTTGTGAACTACGGTTTTCGCCCTAATCTATACCACAGGAGGAGCGCCTAAAAACAGCCGCTCGGTGGAAAATTTCCGGGGCCGGCCGCGCAAGAATTGGCCCGCGCGGGCGTTCAGCCGGCAGCCGACCTTTGATTTCATGGAATCTGGAGGGAGAAATGAAAAAAGCAGCAGTCACGCTTGTCTCCGCCGCCCTCATCGGTCTCTTCCTGTTCGCGGCCTCTATTTCCGCGCCCGGCGTCTCGCTGGCGAGCACGAGCGCCAACGTCATCGCCCCCGAGCCGCCCGTAGTGTCGAGCGGCGGGTTCGAGGTGGAGGTGCTGGTTGACGGCCGCCAGCTCGAAGAGTACGCGGCGCGTGGCCGCACTTACGTAGAGGCGTTCGACGGCGCGGAGTACGCGCTGCGCATACGCAACCCTTACGGCTATCGCGTGGCCGTGGCGCTGTCCGTGGACGGGATGAACACGATTGACGCGAGCCGTTCCTCCGCCTGGGACGCGAGCAAGTGGGTCATAGGCCCCTACCAGAGCATCACCATCAGCGGGTGGCAGATGAGCTCGTCACGCGCGCGCCGCTTTTACTTCACGACCGAGCGCGACTCTTACGGCGCGAAGCTCGGCCGCACGGCCAACCTGGGCGTCATCTCAGCAGTCTTCTTCCGCGAGCGCGCTCCGGTGGTCATCGTCCCGCGCCCGCCGCGCCCCAGGCACCCGTACCCTTACGAGGAGGACGGGAGCGACCGCACGGAGTCTAAGAGGCGCGGCGGCGACGCGCCTGCGGCGAGCAGTCGCGACGGAGCGGGCGCTAGGAGCGCGGAAGTCTACCCGCGGCCGGACGACGAATCGGCCGCGACCGGCATCGGCCGCAACGTCCAGCACGACGTGAGCTGGGTCAACATGGATTTGGTCCCGCGCGCGGCCGGAGAGGTGACCATCCGCTACGAGTATCGCGACGCGCTCGTCCGCCTGGGCGTCTTCCCGCGCCGCTACCCGCGCGAGGACGCGTTGCGAAGGCGCGAACGCTCGACGGGCTTCGAGGACCGCGGCGGCTTCAGCCCGGAGCCGTAGGCCCGAAAGAAGCGGGGGCAAGCCGCCCTTCCTGACCTGCGAATTGGCGTCGGTTGAATCACTCAAGCCGCCACGCCTCTGAGGTCAGTAAGAGGGTCTTGCCCCCGCTTCCCCTGTTTGACTTCAACGCCGCGGCATCAGTTCTTTAGTGTAAAGTTCCTGGTAGGCGCGGTAGTTCGCCATCACTATGTGGACGTATTTCTTGGTCTCCTCGAAACCCACCTCCGCGGCGAAGACGCCTGGGTCGCGCCGGCCCGCTCGCTTGAGCCAGCGCGCGACGTTGTCCTCGCCCCCGTTGTAAGACGCGACCACGGCCTCCGGCAAGTTCGGGAACTGGCGCGCAAGCTCCGCAAGATAAACTGAGCCGAGCAGGATGGAAGTCTCCGGGCGGTAGAGGTCTTCGTCGCGCAGGTTGTTCAAGCCGACGTGCGACGCGTAGCGCGCGGCAGTGTCGGGCGTCAGTTGCAGCAAGCCGCGCGCGGCGGCGATGGACTTGGCGCGCGGCTTAAAACCGCTCTCCTGCCGCATAATCGCCAGCACCAGGCGCGGGTCAACTCCGCGCTTTGCGGCCTCACGCACAATCGCGTCGCGGTAGGGCGCGGGGTATTGACTCGACGCCGAATTTATCTGCGCCCTGACGCGGTCGGCGCGTGCTCCGGCGGCGGCGCGCTGCGAGGCGTTGCCGAGCGCGAGGACGCGCGTGGTCGCCAGCCAGCCGTAATAGGAATCAATTCTGTCCGGGATGACGAGGTAAGCGCCCGCGGCCTCCTCCTTCCGCCCGGCCTGCTCAAGACTGTAAGCCTTTAGATAAGCCACCTCGTCCGGCGTCGTCAGCACCTTGCCTGTGAAGGCCGCGCGGCGCAGCTCGTCGGCCGTCTGCGCGGCGTGCGTCCAGTCGCCGCCGGCCACGTCCAGGCGCAGCCGCGCGAACAGCGCGTTGGTCGCAGTCGGCGTGCCTGCGTGCTTCTCCCGCGTGCGCGCGATCCAGGCGATGGCTTCGAGCGGCCGCCCCGCCTCGCGCAGGCTGTCTATGACGTTCAGGTGCGCGAACTCCACGCGCTCGCCCTCCGGGTAACGCTCGACGTATTCGCGGTAGCTGGCGGCCGCGTCCGCCGCGCGGCCCAGTCGCAGGTAGGCGGAGGCCAGCGAGTAGAGCCCCTCGCGCCCGTCCTTCGTCTGCCCGAACTCGCGCGACACGCGCTCAAAGAAGGGGACTGACTCGGCGTAGCCGCGCATCTGGAAGTACGAGCGCCCGGTGCCGTAGAGCGCCGGGGGGACGTTGACCGCGTCCGAAGGGTAACGCGCTAACACCGCCTGAAAATGGCGGCGCGCTTCGGCGAACGCGCGGTTCTTCAGGTAGACGCCGCCGCGCCTGACGTGCTCCGCGGCCGTCAACTCGGCGGACCCTTCGCGGTCGAGCCTCCGCACCTCGCTCAACTCGCTGTCCTGCGGCTCAAGCGTTGATGAAAAATTGGCCCTTTCGATGTTCGCTTGAGCGGACTGAGCGGGCGGCACACCCGTTGCCGCCAGGGTCGAGAACACTAGTGCGAGCGCGACGTGTATGAACATCCCTTTACCCCTTAGTGCGTTTCTATAATCTCGTAGCTGGAGACGATTTCGACGGTCGGGCGCAGGGTCGCGGCGACGCTGCAATACTTCGTCTCGGACAGCTCTATGGCCTGCGCGAGCGCCTTCTCCGTGATGCCGCGCCCGCTGACGATATGTTTGACCTCCATCCGCGTGAAGTGGCGCGGGTGCTCGGCCCGCCGCTCGCCGCTGACCTCCACGCGGTAGGCAGAGATTTGCGCGCGCTTCTTCGTCAGGATGTTGACCACGTCAACGGCCGTGCAGCTGCCGAGCGCTATCAGGAGCAGCTCGACGGGCGTGGCCGCGCTCGCGCGCTCGTGGTTCGTGTCGAGCGCCTGCGCGTGCCCGCTCGGGCTGACGCCGACGAACAGGTCGTCGCCGGCAAAATAGATTGTCGCTTTCGCGCCTTCGTTGCCCATCAGGTTTACCTCTTCCCCGAGAGCATAGCACAACCGCCGGGCCGAATTTCCGTGCGCGCGCTCGAAAAATTGGATATTGAAACGCGGGGCGCTTCGGGGCTAAAATAGAAGCCCTGTTATTTCCCAAGAGGAGTGATTGATTCAGAAAGGAGAATCTGTCATGTCCCCCGCCTCTCTCAGACGGGTTGTCACGCTCATCGCCCTCGCGCTGTTAGCCGCGGCCAGCACCGCGGTCGCCACCGCGCAGAAGGTGAGTGAGAAGAAAGCAGCCGACAAGCCACTATTCATCGAGTACAAAGGCGTGCGCATCGGCATGGACGCCGACGAGGTGCGTCAGAAACTGGGCCAGCCGACCGACAAAGGCGACGTGCAAGACTTCTTTCAGTTCACGGAGAAAGAGTCCTGCCAGGTCTATTACGACAAAGTCCGCAAGGTGATGGCCGTCTCCATCAACTACGTGGGCGACGCCAGCGGCGCGCCGCTGCCGAAGGTCGTGCTCGGCACGGAAATCGAGGCCAAGGCCGACGGGGCGATGTACAAGATGGTTCGCTACCCCGGCTCCGGCTACTGGGTTTCTTACAATAAGACGGGCGGCGAGGACCCGCTCGTCACCGTGACGATGCAGAAAATTCAATAATCGCGCAACAGTTTTGCGCGGCAACCCGCCGGGGGGCCTACTGAATCAGACTAGGCGGGTTGCTCCCCCGGCGTAAGCGTGTCATCATGTTCGCGCCGCCCCCTCTCCGTGCGCTCTCGCCCGCGAGAACCGAGCCGGAGAAGTCAGTGCTTGCCTCTCCTCAAAAGCTCTTCCCGTAAGCATATTTCCCCTTTCCCCCTTTGCAAAAACAGCCCGCCGCAAGGTCCCGGGAACGGCCCGGGCCGGCCGCGAGAGTTGTGACATTGAGGAATCAACAATTGAAAGTGGAGGGATGGGTAATGAATCGAGTCAGAAGAATTTTCAGCGCGAGCTTCGTAATCCTGCTCGCGCTCGCCAGCGTCGGGATGGAGGCGCAGGCGCAGAGGCGCGGCCGCAACGCGCAGGTGCGCCAACTGGTCCGCAGCATAGAGACGCGGACGGACGCTTTCCGCAACAGCTTGGGCAACGCGCTCGACCAGAGCACGATTGACAACACGCGCCGCGAGGACAACGTCAACCAGTTCGTCAGCGACTTCGAGAGCGCGACGGACCAACTCAGCACGCGCGTGCAGAGCCGCCAATTTGGCACAGCGGACATTCAGCTCGTGCTCGACCGCGCGTCGCTGATAGACCGCTTCATGCGGCGCAACCGCGTCGGCGGGCAGGCCGAAATCGAGTGGGCGAGCATCAGGCAGGACTTGAACCAACTGGCGAGCCTTTACAACCTCTCGTGGCGCGGCAACCGCCGGAACAATGACAACGACGACGACTACGCGCAGAACAATTACCCGCAGAATAACTATCCGTCGGGAAACACGACCGCGAACCGGCTGACGGGCACCTACCGCCTGGACGCGACGCGCAGCGACGACGCGCGCCAGATAGCCGAGCGCGAGGTGCGCAGCCTCTCCAACAGGGACCGGCAGCGTGTCCTAGACTCGTTGACGGCGCGGCTTGAGTCGCCGACGGGGCTGGCGATTGACCGGCGCGGGCGCAGCGTGACCATCGCCTCGTCGCGCTCGCCGCAGTTCACCTTCGAGGCCGACGGCATAGAGCGCACCGAGACGGGCTCTAACGGGCAGACCGTGCGCGTGCGCTCGACGCTCGAAGGCGACCGCCTCGTCGTCACTTCGACGGGCGACCGTGACAGCGACTTCAACGTCACCTTCGACCCGGTCGAGAACGGGCAGCGGCTGCGCGTCACACGCCGCATCTCTGACATCAACCTGAGCCGCCCGGTCGAAGTCGTCAGCCTGTACGACAAGACCTCCGAGGTCGCGGACCTGAACCTTTACAACAACGGCCCCGGCTACCCAGGCTCCGGCTCGACGACGGGCACGGCGAGCGGCCAGTTCATCATCCCGGACGGGACGCAGATCATCGCCACGCTCGACAACGACCTTTCGACGAGGGCCGCGCGCGAGAATGACCCGTTCACGATGACCGTCCGCTCGCCATCCCAGTACGAGGGCGCGACCATCCGCGGGCACCTCTCGAACGTCAACCGTTCGGGGCGCGTCACGGGGCGCTCGGAGGTGACACTCAACTTCGACACCATCACGCTGCGCAACGGCGACTCGTACCGCTTCGCGGGCATCACCGAGTCTGTCCGCACGACCTCGGGCGAGACCGTGCGGGTGGACAATGAGGGCGCAGTTCGTGAAGACAACCGCACGAACACGACAGTCAAGCGCGCCGGTATAGGCACTGCGGTCGGGGCCATCATCGGCGCGATTGCGGGCGGCGGCAAGGGCGCTGCCATCGGCGCGATCATCGGCGCGGGCGCGGGCGCGGGCTCCGTCTACGTGCAGGGCAAGGACGACCTGGAGCTGACGAGCGGCACGGAGCTGACGCTGCGCGCCTCAGCGCCGAGGTAAAACCTTTCGGGCTTGCCGAAAGTCTGAAAAAGTAGAGACGCGGGAGAAGGGCCGACCTCCTCCCGCGTCTTTCTGTTTTCCGCGGGGCCGCGCCGGTGCTAGGATGCTCCCGCTTCGCGGACGCAGACTTAAGGAGAAAAGGAGTGACTGGCACAACGGCGATTCTGAGCGGACTGCCCGGCGAGTTGCGGCTTCAGCGATTGGAGGCGCTGGTCGCGGCGAGCGAGACACTCAACCGCGCCTCCGGGCTGGACGACATCCTGGGGGCCATCCTGGACCTCGTCAAGACGCAGCTCGGCGCGGAGCGCGCGACCGTGTTCCTCAACGACCGCCGCACGGGGAAGCTGCACGCGCGGCAGATGAGCGGGTCGCAGCACGTCGAGATCGTGCTTGAGCGGGGCGTCGGCGTGGCCGGGTACGTGGCCGAGAAGGGCGAGAGCGTTTTGATTAACGACGTGTCGGCGGACCCGCGCTTCGACGCCTCGACCGACAGGCGCACGGGGTTCACGACGAGAAATATGCTCTGCGTGCCGCTACGCAAGCCGGAGGGCGCGCTGCTCGGCTCCCTGCAAGCCATTAACAGATTGGAAGGCGAGTTCACCGAAGCCGACCTCGTCTACCTCGAATCGTTCGCGGCGCTCGCGGCCGTGGCGGTCGAGCGCGAGCAATTGGCACAGGAGGCTTTCCGCGCCCAGCTCATCTCGACGGAGCTTGAGCTGGCGCGGAAGATTCAGGCGCGGCTGCTCCCGCCGCCTGGGAAAATCAATCTGCCCGCGCCGTTCAGCGCCTGGGGCGTGAGCCAGCCCTGCTACGACGTGGGCGGCGACTGCTACGACGCGTTCGTGCTGCCGACGGGCGAGTGCGCCTTCTGGGTGGCGGACGTGAGCGGGAAGGGAATCGGCGCGGCGCTGCTGATGACGACGCTGCAAACTGAATTGCGCACGCTGGCGCGCGAGGAAGGCGACTTGTCGAGGCTCGCCGCCGAGCTGGACGCGCGCGTCGGCGCGGTCGCCCCGCTCGGCACCTACGCGACTCTCTTCCTCGGCGTGCTCTCGGCACGGAAAGAGAGCCTGCGCTACATCAACGCGGGGCACGTGCCGCCGGTGTGGCTCAAGGCACGCGCGGAGGCGGCGCGCTCTTTCGAGGTCAGCGGAAAGCTCATCGGCTTGCAACTGCCCGGCGACGGCTACACGGCCGGCGAGATAGTGTTCGAGAAAGGTGAGCGGCTCGCGGTCTTCAGCGACGGCGTGACGGACGCGGAGAACACCGCGGGCGAGACTTTCGAGGAGCAGGGCCTGGCCGAGAGCCAGGCGCGCGTGAGCGCGGCCGATGTTGAGCAGATCGGCCAGGCCCTCTTCACGGACCTGGACTGCTTCCGCATCGGCGCTCCCGCCAAAGACGACACGACTTACTTAGTTATCGGTTTGGATTGAGCGGCGAGAAAAAAAGACCGCGGGGGCACGAAGTCGCAGAAGGAGAGTTTGCTTCGTGCCCCCGCGGTCAGCTCCGCCTGCGGGAGAAGTGTCAGGCAGATGCTTGCTGTAAGAAGATGGTGTCGTAGTGCGCGCGCAGCTTGAAGCCGGCCTTCAGGTAAAAGTCCGACGCCGCGCGGTTCTGTTCGTTGACCAGGAGCGAGACCGTCTTCGTGCGCGCCAGGAGGGTCCGCGTCAGTTGCGAGAGGCAGCGGCGGCCCAGGCCCTGACCGCGGTCCTCTGCGGCCACGTGGATGCCTTCGAGGTAGATCACTTCGGACGTGTCCGAGACAACGTCGGCCTTGAAGAGCAGCCGGCCGTCTTTGACCAGCACCCAGACGCGCCCCTGCTCTATGCGGCGGGCGCAGCGCAGGCGGAAGCCTCTCGCGTCTTTCTCCAAAGGATTGACGCCGCTCTCTTCGAACGCCATCTGCGCGTGGACGGGCACCACCAGGTCCAGGTCCGCGAGCGTCGCCTGGCGCAGGCCGCGCACGGGCTCTTTGACTTCGACGGGGAATTTCTGCTCGAAGAGCAGCTCGCGGCAGACGAGGCGCGCAGCCTGCCCGCTGCCCGCGTAGTGGCTCCAGAAGTTCTCAACCTTCTCCATCTCACCGAGCAGCATGTGCGTGCGCGAGCATTTCTGTGCCAGTTCCGCGAAGGCCGCCAGAGCCGCGTCCGAGCGCGCCTCGAAGAGCGTGGCGTGGCCGATGAGCGCGACGCCTTCGAGCCGGCCGTCGAGCCCTCTGTAGCCGTAGAAAGAGCCGCGGTTGAGCGGGCTGACGACGCCGTTGTCCATGACGTAGCCGGCCAGGTAGACGGTGTGGAGCGGGCGCTCTCTGAGGAACGCCAGGATTTCTGCTTTGTGGCGCTCGGCGAGCGGCTCGGCAGTCCGCGCGGCGGGAGCGGCCCAGGGCGCGGGGGGCGCGCTCGTCGGCTGGGTTGTGCGGGCAGTTTGCGTGTGCATGATGCCAGTCCTTCGGTAGTTGATGAAGCCTTGAAACTCAGTATCGGGTCGTTAGGGTGTGAGTGTCATTGCCGGCGCGCGTGGCTAAAGGCTGTTGCCCGCGCGCCGGCTTTCATCAGCTACTTCTTCCCGCCGCCGCCGGAGGTGCCGCCGGTCGTTGAAGAGCTCGTGGTCGCGTAGGGGACGTTGCTGTAAGCGGAGTCGCCGCCCGAGTGGTAAGCGCGAACGCGGTAGTAATACTTCTTGGCCGCGGTCAGGCCCGTGCTGGAATAGCTCTTGACGTTCCTGGTCACGGTCGCAATCTGCGTGTAGGTCCTGTTGTCGAGCGAGCGCTCGATCTTGAAGCCGTCTTCGTTCGTGGAGGTGTCGGTCCAGGTCAGGTTAATCTGCGTGGACGAGGCGACGGCCAGCAGCAAGCCGGTCGGCGCTTTGGGCGCGGTGTCTTTGACGATTGACATCGTGGAGCCGCTCGTGTCGCCGTAAATCAGCGCCTGGTTGGCCTGGACGTAAACGTCGCCGAGGAGCACGCCGTCGCTGAGGAGAACCCCGTCGCCGTACAGCACGCCGTCGCCGAGCAGCACGCCCTCGCGGATGCGGTCGCCCAGGAGGACGCCGTAAGGCTGGAACGCGGTCCCTTCGCCGAGCTTGATGCCGAGCGTCGAAGAGTTCGTGTCGCCCGCGGTCATGATGTTGTCGCCCAGGAGGACGCCGCCGGACATTTTCGCGGCGTCGCCCAGGAGGACGCCGTTGCTCTCAAGCGTCCCGTCGCCGAGCAGCACGCCGAGGCCGTAGATTTTCTGGTACTGCGTAATCAGCTGCGTGCCCGTGGCGTAGGTCTGGTCGAGGATGACGCCCTGCGCCCAGCCGAACGTGTGGCCGCCGATGGTCGTCTGCGGCGTCGGGGCCGAGCAGGTCGAGCAGAGCAGCGGAGCGCCGAGGGCGGTCGTCGAAGTCAGGTCGGTGCGGATCAGTTTGGCAAGTCGCACCGCGCCTTCGAGGTTGATCTGGCCCGCGCCCTGCTCCAGCATATTGTAGCCGGGGAGCGGCTGCGCCGTGTACATCAGGACCATCTTGACCATGTTCGGCGTCAGGGACGGGTTGGCTTGAATCACCATCGCGGCCGCGCCCGAGACGACGGGCGTGGACATCGAAGTGCCGCTCAGGAACATCTGCTCCCTGCTGGTCGAGCCGCTGACGTTGGCGTCGAGAGAGGGGTTGTTAGTGACGAGGTAATTGGACGCCGCCTGCACGCTGACGAGGCGGTTGCCGGGCGCGACCACGTCGGGCTTAATCAAGTTGTCGTAGTGCTTGACGCCGTAGGAGTCTGTCGAGTAGCTGCGCGTCGGCCCGCGCGAGCTGTAGGTGGTGACGGTGTCGTCGCCGCGGGAGTCAGTCCCGTAGCTGTTCGAAGCGCCGACGGTGATGACGGAAGGCTCGTTGCCGGGCGAGTGAATCTGGCCGTAGATTTTCTGGCCGTTGCTGTCTTTGCCCTCGTTGCCGGCGGCCGCGACGACGACGACGCCCGCGTCCACCAGCCGCCGCACGGCCTTGCACAGCGGGTCGTTCTTGTAAGAGTCAACGGCCGCCGTGCCGAGGCTCATGTTGAGCACGCGGATGTTGTAGGCGGCGCGGTTGGTCAGCACCCAGTCGAGCGCGCTCAGGAGGGACGAGACCGTGCCCTTGCCCTCCGAGTTGAGCACGCGCAGGTTGACGAGGTTGGCGTTGGGGACCATGCCCGTGTAAGCGCCCGAGGAGACGTTGTCGTTGCCCGCGAGCAGGCCAGCGACGTGGCTGCCGTGCCCGTAGGGGTCGTCGGTGCGGTTCTCGCCCGTGAAGTCAACGCTGACGCTGACGCGTGACACCTTGGCTGCGTTATCGAAGGAGACGTGCGCGGAGTGTACGCCGGAGTCCATGACGGCGATGCCGATGCCCGTGCCGTCGTAGGGCGTCGAGCCGCCGACGCTGCGCCCAGCGTCCGCGCCCGTGGTGAGCGAGATGTGGCCGAGCAATTTCACATCGCGGTCGAGCGCGACGTAGGCCACTTCGGGGTTGTTCGCCAGGGCCTCGACCGCTGCGGGCGGCAGGCTGATCGAGCGCGACTTGAAGTTCTTGAACGTCTTGGAGACTTTGCCGCCGTTGCCGGTGACAGTGTAGTTGAGCGAATTGCTCCACGAGGCGGCCGGCTCGATGATAACATTGATGCGCTCGTCGCCTTTCGCGCCATTGACCTTCTCGCGCAGGTCCGCAGAGACTTTGTCGCGTCCCGCGCCGCTGCCGGCCGACTGCGCCTGGGCGTGGTCGCCGACCAAGATGCCGCCCGTCATCGTGACGAGCAGGGAGAAGATCGTGAGCCAGGTGGCGATGGGGGAGTGTGGAGCCTTTTTCATCGAATGAGTCATCCTCGAAAGATTCTGACCTGTCTGGGGCCGGCTTGCGTTGAAAGTGCGGTCGCAGCCGGTGACCCTTAGTGCAGGGCGCGTGCCACGGGCCGCTTTTCGTTGAAATCTGCGAAAATGCTCAGGTTTTCGCCGGTTTTTGAGGTTTAAGGTCGGCGGCCGGGAGAGGCGGCTCGGTCAGTTTGAAAGTCCGTTCGTTCAGCCTGAGAGACATCGGTCAGAGGAAGGGGGAAGGTTGGCGACTGTCAATTACCTGACGGAAGAGGTCGAAACCCACCGCGACCGCGCGTGGCGGCGCGAGGAGCAGTTGCGCGTGGAGGACGCAGCCGGGGCCGAAAAATTGGTCGAGGCGGTAGGCTTCTGCGCGGCGATGACGGACGCGCGGCGGCCGGGGGCCTCGCTCTACGTGGCCGTCTGCGGCCGGCGTGACGCGCACATGCCGCGCAACGTGCAGAAAGACCCGGAGGCCAGCCTGACCTGGACGATCAAGGACGAGGTGATGCGGCGCGGGCGCGTCTACTACGCGAAGCTCAGTAAGGGGCGCGCGACCTTCATCGCGCCGCGGCTCGTCCGCCACTTCAACGCCCTGTGGGGCGTCCCGCGCCGCAAAGAGAATGAAATGCTCTCGGCCGACGCGCGCGCCGTCTTAAAAATTCTCAGGCGCGAGTGGGAGATGGCGACGTGTGACCTGCGCGAGGCTTCGGGGGTGAAGGAGCGCAGCCGCTTCACGCGCGCGCTGGACGAGTTGCAGCGGACTTTGAAGGTCATCCCGGGCGAGGTGGTCTACGAGCCCTGGTTCACTTACATCTGGACGCTCGCCGAGGGGCGCTTCGCGGAGGAGCTGTCCGCGAAGGTCAAACGCGAGGACGCTCTGCGCGAAGTGGCGCGCGCCTTCCTCGACGGCGCGGGGCTCACCGTGCGCGGCGAGCTGGCGAAAGTCACCGGCCTCTCGCGCACGGACGCGGGCCTCGGCAACCGCGCGCTCGTCAAAGAGGGATATGCGGAACGTCTCGCGGAGGGCGTTTATCGTCTGACAGCGATGGGAGTCGAATGAAAGTAATGGACATGGCCGGCGGGGGTAAACCACCCTTCCTGACCTGTGAGGTAGGTTGGGGTGAATGATTCAAGATGAAGTAATTGGCAGGTCAGGAAGAGGGCTTGCCCCCGCCGCGTTGTCGCTCTAACTCTCGCCCTTTGCCTTTAAAGTCCCGCTTTGCGTCTCGCGGAGTTGCCGGTCGGTCTCTTCACGGACTTGATGTTCGAGGCGGGCGGATTCGAGCGCCAGCGGGATATTTTCGCGCGTGGTGTTGAGGCGGTGGAGGGCTATGTTGGTCTCGTCCCAGGTCGCGCCGCGGCTGGCGGCCGCCTCGATCATTTGCAGGCGCGTCTCGGCCTCTGCGCGGCGCTCGGAGCCTTCGAGCCTGATCTGCTCAAGCCGCTCGCGGTCGCCGCGCAATTCCTCGCGCAGCGTCGTCGTGTCCGCGCCCTGTATGTAGTCGGTGCGGTTCATGCGGCGCTCGACCAGGAGCAGCTCGCGCTTGACGTTGGCGACGACGCGCGAGGCCGTGATGCGCGAGGCCAGCGTCTCGCGGTAGGCGTCGGCGAGCAGGGGATTCTTCGTCTCTATCTCCTTGAGCGTCTGGCGCTCCTGCGGCGTCAGCTCCGACGTGAACCAGGGCAGCTCCTCCGCGGTCACGCCGTCGGCCGCCACGCGGTCGCGCACCTTCTGCGCCCACTGGCGGCGGTAGTAGAGCAGGAAGAGCGTCACGGCGAAGCCCACGACCGAGCTGACGGCGAGCGAGGTCAGGGTCAGCAGGAAGTTGAGCGCGGCGTCCTGCGACGACGAGAAGTATTTCATCAGGAAGTAGAGCGGGACCGGCAGCGCGACCACGAAGAAGGCCAGCCACGGTGCCCACTCGAAGACGCGCGCCAGGAGCTTCTCCCGCGCCGTGACCCTGCCGCCCGTTTCCCTCTCATTCGTGCTCAAGGCTTGCAACTCCCGACCGCGCGCGGGCAAACGCCGCCCGCCGCAGGCTCATCTATGAACTACGAGGACTTGCCCGAATCATAGCAAGAGCGCGTGCGTGTTAGCCAGCCCCCGGATGAGCCCCGCGATGTAGCAGCTTGGAGCATTCTGTGCCGTGTAATATCATGGCGACTCAGGAGGCGTTCAGCCGACGCCGGAGGAGGAGCGATGCCCAGCCCGAACAGAAGATTGAGTCTCTTTGTCCTACTCGCCGTGCTCGGGTGCGCGGTCGCCTGGACTGTGCCCGCGGCCGCGCAGCCGCAGCGCGGCGGAGTCCGTTCCGTCACGATCCCGATAACGGTGCGCCAGCGGGGCGGCGACGCGGCCATGCGCGAGTTGCAGGGCGTGGGCGATTTGACCGTGAGCGAGGACGGCGACGAGCAGCGGATTCTCTCCATCCGCGCCTACGGCACGGAGACGCCCATCTCCGTCGGCATCCTGATTCAGGACGACGTGGTCACGTCAGTCTCGAACGAGATCAGGGCGCTGCGCGAGTTCATCAACCGTCTGCCGCGCGGCTCGCGCGTCATGGTGGGTTACATCAAGGCCGGCTCGCTCGACGTGCGCCAGAGGTTCACGGCCGACCTGGACCGCGCCGCGCAGTCGCTGCGCGTCCCCATCGGCTCGGCCACGGCCGCGCCCTACAATCCATACGTGGAGATCGTGGAGGGCTTGCGCCGCTTCGAAGCCATGCCGAAGGGCAGGCGCGCGCTGCTGGTCGTCACGGACGGGCTGGACATCTCAAGGGGCGTGGACAGCTCGCTGCCCTCGCAGAGCATTGACTTGCAGCGCGCCATCCGCGAAGCCCAGCGGCAGGGCGTCGCCGTCTACTCCTTTTACGCGCCGAGCGTGACGGCCTCGACGCTCGGCAACTTCCGCCTCATCTCCAACGGTCAGAGCTCGCTCGAACGGCTCGCGGACGAGACTGGCGGCCGCGCCTTCTTCCAGGGCACGGGCGCGCCCGTCAGCTTCGATCCCTTCTTGAGAGAGCTGGCCGGGACCTTCACGCGCCAGCTCGCGCTTACATACCTCTCCACACACCCCAAGAAAGGGTTCCACCGCGTCAAAGTCACCACCAACCGCGACGACGTAGAGATAGAGCACCCGGCCGGCTACACGAGATAAAACAAGTGATGAGTGATAAGTAAAAGGCGGGCATTCATCGTCCCGCCAGGGACGAAGTGAAAATAGCCCAGCACTTCAGTGCTGGGTAAGTGTGCCAAAAATAGTTGAGTCCCGTAGGGACGACTGAACAGACGCGTCAGCCGTCCCTACGGGACTCAATCGTCTTTACCGCCCTGTTCCCAGCACTGAAGTGCTGGGCTATTGCCAGTCGTCCCCTGCGGGGACTTCTCGCGCGGCCTTCGGGCGGCTGCTGCTTAACTCACCACTCATCGCTGCTTTTAGGCGACCCGCTGTTGGTCGGCGGCGCGGCGGCGTTTGTGTTCCTTGATTTGGGTTTCGAGGATTTTGAGGTGGAGTTCGAGGAAGATGCGGCCCTCGCTGTTGAGCTGGATGCTCTTGTCGAAGTCCTTGCGCGCGTCGTCCTCGCTGCCGCGGAGCAGGTGCGCGAAGCCGCGGCCGGCGTGGGCGAGCGAGGCGGAGTTGCCGCGCGGGTTGAGCGCGATGCCGCGGTCGAAGTCCGCGATTGAGCCCTGTAGGTCGCCCTTAACTAAAAGCGCCTCCGCCCGCTTGACGTAAGACTCCGCATCGCTCGGCGAGACCTGTATGGCCTTGTCGAAGTCCGAGATGGCCCCCTCGAAGTCGAACTGGTTAGCGCGGATGAAGCCGCGGTTGGTGAACGCCTGCGTGATGTCGCGGTTGTTGAAGGTCAGGCGCGCGTCCAGCTCTATCGCCCGCTCGTAGTCTTCGATGGCCCCGTCTAGGTTGCCCTTGGCGCGGCGCGCTTTGCCGCGGTTGAGGTGCGCCTCGGCCAGGCCCGGGTTCAGCTCGATGGCGTGGTCGAAGTCCGAGAGCGCGGCGTCCGTGTCCCCCTTGCCGAAGCGCGAGATGCCGCGCTTGATGTAGTCCTTGGCCGAGGCCAGTTCCTGTGCCAGAAGCGGCGCGCAGGCCAGGAGCATGAGCAGGGAAAGCAGGGGCAAGGAAACACGTCTCATAAAGCCTCCCGGGAATTGAAGGAGCCGCCGAGGTGAACTCGCAAGCGAGGGGCTAAAAATAAGCCGCCGCGTAAGCTGGCGTCAAGGGTGAAAATGATGAATCGCCGCCGCCTTCCAATCGCGGTCCAATTGTCACTGGACGGTGGCCGGCAGGAGTGAGCCCCTGTGGTCGGAGGCGATGGCGTAGCCGTCCGCGATCTGGCCGATCATGCCGTGGAAATGTATCTCGGAGCCGGAGAGGACGAGCAGCACGTCGCCGGCGTGGTAGCGCGGGTCTTCCAGGTGGAAGCGGACGACGGTGGCCTGCCCGTTCTCCTGCTCAAGAGTCTCGAACTCGAAGTCTTCGGCCCCGACCACGTAGGTCTGCGAGTTGTTGGCGGTCCTTTGCTCTTCGGGCATACCTTGCGCTCCCCTCACCGGCAATGAATATCAGCGCGCACAGTTTAACAGCATCCGGCGCAATTGCGGAATGAAACACTCAACCCTTTGCGCCTTTAGTTTTTCTGCTTCAGTTGGAGCCTAAGGATAGTCTGAAGCCGAGGCGCAGGAGGAGCGGGGGGCCGATGGTTCGGACGGGAGTCAGGCCCGTGGTGTAACGCTGGTCGAAGAGATTCTCGGCGGCGAGGAAGGCTTCGAGGCCGCGCGTGACGCGGCGCGAGAGGAAGGCGTCGAGCGTGAAGTAAGGGTCTAGACGAAAGCGGTTCTGGTCGTCGTCGAACTGCGCGCTCGACGCGCGGCCCTGGACGGCGGCTGTGATGACCGAGGGATTCAGGTAGCGCGCCTGAAACGTCAGTTGATGACGGGCCACCTGCGGGATTTGCAGACCTTCGAGCCCGGTGTTCGCGGGAAAGCTGACGACGGTCGCGTCCGCGAAGAGGTAGCCGCCGGAGACTGTGAAGCTGTTGGTCAGGCGCGCGTCCCACTCTAACTCCAGGCCGCGCGAGCGCGTGCGCCCGAGGTTCTGGCGCTGGCGCGTGATGAGGGCGGGCGTGACTGTCAAAGTCACGTTGGCGACCGGCCTCGTCATCTCGGACCAGAAGAAGGCGGCGCGCGCGTTGAGCTTTTGTCCGAAGTAATGGAAGCTCGCGCCGGCCTCGCCGCCCGTCAGTCGCTCCGCGCGCAAGTTCTCGTTGGCGAGCGTCAGCACGTCGCCGACGCGGAAGCTCCTGTAAAGCTCGTTGAGCGTCGGCTGGCGGAACGCGCGGTTGATCGAAGCGTAGAGCGAGACGTTCTCGCGCGCCCTGTAGAGCACGGAGAGGTGCGGGCTGAAGGCCGTCTCCGCGCGATCCGGGAAGCGCGTGGTCGCCGTGACGTTTGACGAGAACGGGCGCGTGGCCGAGAGCGCGCGGTAGTTGCGCCAGCGGTCAACGCGCGCGCCGACGGTGATGAAAAGGTCTGGGGTCGCGCGAATGATGTCCTCGAAAAAGATTCCGACGGTGCGCTCGCGCCCGCCCGCGCCGATGAGTGAAGTCGGACGGCCGCCGACGAAGGCCAGCTCGTCGCTCGCGCCGCGCGCCTCGCGCGCCTCCAGGCCGGCGATGAGCGTCTGTCTCGCAAAGGCTGCGCGCGACCATTGCAGAGACGCGCCGACGGATTGGGCCGGCACGCGCTGGACGCGCGTCGGCGTCTCACTAGTGCGGTCGCCGTTGACGGCGGAGAAATTCTGGTCGAAGACCTGCGTGCCGCCGTAGGCGCGCGCGGTGAACGCGCCCGCACGCTCGCTGTGCCAGTCGCCGCCCACGACGAGCTGGCGTATGTGCGTGCGGTTGCGCTGAAACGGCGTGCCGTTCGAGCGCGACTCGCCGAAGACGTTGCCGCTCGCGAAGACGGACGCGTCGGCCGAGAGTTTTCTCTCGATGGTGAGCCGCGCCACGGTGCTGCGCGCACCTGCGGGCACGTCCACGCTCCCGCGCTCGCGCTCGTCAACGATGATGAAGCCGTCTGTGTGAAACGTCTCGAAGGCTCCGCTCGCGCCCCAGTCGCCCTTGCGCCCCGCGGCGAACAGGGAAGCGTCCGCCGTCTGTTGATTCCCGTATGAGGCTTCGAGGCGGAGGGCGGGCGAGTCATGGGACGTGCGCGTGATGACGTTGACGACGCCGCCGAGCGCGGCACTGCCATAGAGGTGAGACGCGCCGCCGCGCAGCACCTCGACGGTGTTGATGGAGGTGCGCGGAACCCTGTTCCAGTAGACCCAGCCGCCGAAGGGGTCGTTGAGGGGGACGCCGTCACTGATGATGACGGCGCGGCTCGCGCCGCTCGCGCCGACGCCGCGCAGGGAGACGCCTTGCGTCGTGGGGTTGGCCGTGCGGCTGCCGCTGCGGCGGAAGAGGCTGAAGCCTGGAACCTGGCGGAGCGCGTCGTCGAGCGTGACGGCGGCCGTCGTCGCCAACTCAGTCCGCGAAAGCGTGACGACGCTCGCGGCTGTCTCCCCCAGCCGCGTCTCCGTGCGCGTCGCCGTGACCGTCACAAGCTCGCTGAGCGGCGCGGGCGCGAGCACGATTTCCAGGCCCAGCAAATTCGTCCGAACCTCGCCCAGCCTGCTCTCGAAAAGTGCGAAGCCTTCGGCGCGGACGGAGAGCGTGGCCGCGGCGGGCGTTGGGGACTCAAGCCGGAAGCGCCCGTCAGAATCGGTGGTGCTTCGGGCGACGACGGCCGCGCCGTCTTTGAGAGTCACTTCGGCGCGCTCGATTGCGGCCCCCGTCTGGTCCTGGACGACTCCCTCCATGCGTGTCTCTGGCGACTGAGCGGCCGCGTTGCAGCAGAGTAAAAGAATGAGAGCGCAGGCGGATTTGAGATTTGAAATTTGAGATTTCAAATTCTTCTCCGCACGTAGTACACGACGCCGTTGTAGTCGTCTGTCAGGAGGAAGGCGTCCGGCCCCAGCTTGAGGATGTCCGCGGGGCGGCCGTTGAGCTTGCCGTTCTGCATGAAGCCCGTGATGAAGTCTTCCGCCGCGCGACCGCCGCGCCGGACGCGGACGACGCTGTGGCCGCGGTCCATCCTGTGAATCGAAGAGCCGTGCAGGGCGACCAGGAAAGAGTTCTTCAGACTGGCCGCGGAGGTGGCGTCGTCGAAATATTCCAGGCCGAGCGGCGAGCTGTGAGCCGGAAAGGCCGCGAACGCCGCTGGCACAGTTCTGCATCCTTTGAACTTCGCGGACGAGCTGAACTGCGGGTCGGCGTAGATTCTGGGGCCTTGCTGGTAGCAGTAAGGCCAGCCGTAGTCCGCGCCGCCGCGCAGGGCGTACATCGTGTCCGAGGGCTTGTCGCGGCCGAGGTGGTCCGCGCCCATGTTGGTGGCGTAGAGCTCGCGGCCGACCCACTTGAGGCCGACGGCGTTGCGCAGGCCCGCGACGTAAGTCCGCTTGTTGCTCCCGTCCGGGTCCATCTCGATGACGCTCGCGCGGACCTCCTCCTTCTCCTCGCACGCGTTGCAACTACTGCCGACGGAGACGTAGAGCTTGCCGTTCGGGCCGTAGGCGACCGTGCGCGTCAGGTGCCAGCCGCCGTACTTGTAACCGAGCCCGTAGTCTGGAAACTCCGCGAGCACCTGCGGGCGTCCGCGCGGCGCGTTGTCGCCCGCGCGGTAGCGGTAGCGCACGAGCTGGTCCGTCAGCGCCAGGTAGAGCCAACTCTCGCCGCCCGTGTCCGAGTGGAAACAGATGCTGTTCGGGTTGCGCAGGTTCGACAGGTAAGGCGTGACCTTGCGGAAGCGGCCCGCGCGCTCGTCGAACTCTTCGAGGATGTAGACCGCGCCGCGCTTGTTGTCCGCCAGGTTGTACATGTCCGTGACGAAGACGCGGCCGTCCGGGCTCTTCGCCATGAAGCGGACGCGCTTCAACCCTTCGGCCGCGACCGTCGCCTCAAACTCCTCCGGCAGATTGAGATTGAACGTGAGCCCCTTGGCGAGCGTGATTTTCTGCGGCCTCAGCCTGGGCGCACGCGTTTGTGCGGTAGCATGAGCCGAGCACGCAGCCAGTAAAAAAATAAGCCAGAGGCTTGAAGATTGTCGGAGCCTGCTTTTCGTCTTCATCAGTATGTGCTTAAGCCAATTCCGCCGGCGAAGTCAATAGAATTTGAGAATTGCGGGGCGGGCACGCATAATGCGGAGAGCTTTCGTCTCATCAACTTTCGGCCGCGAGGAGAGCCTTGGCAAGCAACGAAGAGAAAGTGCGCGCGCGCGAGATCGTGCGGCGGCTCAAGCGGGAGTACCCGGACGCGCGCTGCTCGCTCAACCACACGACGCCGCTGGAGCTGCTGGTCGCGACGATTCTTTCCGCGCAGTGCACGGACGAGCGCGTCAACCTCGTCACCGCGAACCTCTTCAGGAAGTACCGCCGCGCCGAGGATTACTTCAACGTCGCCCAGACAGAGTTGGAGCAGGACATACGCTCGACGGGTTTTTACCGCAACAAGGCGAAGGCCATACAGGGCGCGTGCCGCCTCATCGCAGAGCAGCACGGAGGGAGCGTGCCGGAAAACCTTGAAGAACTCCTGGCGCTGCCCGGCGTCGCGCGCAAGACGGCCAACGTCGTGCTCGGCAACGCCTTCAACATCACCTCCGGCGTCGTCGTGGACACGCACGTCGCCCGGCTGTCGGAACGATTGGGACTTTCGACGGAAAAGCAGCCCGAGAAGATCGAGCGCGACCTGATGGAACTCATCCCGCGCAAGGACTGGATTCTCTTCTCACACCTCTTGATCGCCCACGGCCGCAAAGTCTGCAAGGCCCGCACGCCGCTGTGCGCCGAGTGCGTGGTCGAGCGCCTCTGCCCCTCTTCATTGCTGAAGGTCTAGATTGCGAGGCGGCCCCTTCGCGCTTGCATAAAAGGAGGCGGCGTTCTACTCTTTGACGTACACCGTTCGCCTCCCCTTTGCCGTAAAAACTAAATCCCCCGCGACAAATTTTTGACGCCACGAACCTCTGTGTGAGGAGGGAAGAGCAAATGTGCCAATCTGGAAGAATCGTCGCGCTGGTGCTCGCGGTCGCGCTCGCGGCCGTCAACGTGACGGCGCAGGGTCAGCGCCGCCGCCGCCCCGCGCCGCCGCCGAGCCAGGGCGCGAGCGCCGTCGAGTCTCGCCTGACGGGCGAGTACCGCCTTAACGTCGAGAGCAGCGACGACCCGCGCGCCGCGGCCGAGCGCGCCCTGAGCGCGTATGCGTTCGACACGGACCCGAGCGACGTTGACGAAATGGTCAGCCGCCTGACTTCGCCCGCCAAGATTTCCGTCGAGCGGCGCGGAGCCACGATCAGCATCGCCTCGACGCGCGCACCGCGCATCAGTTTCGAGGCCGACGGGCGCGAGCGCACTGAGTCCGCCCGGGACGGCCGCCCAGTGCGCACGCGCGCCGTCCTCTACGGCGACGAGTTGATGGTGACTTCGGGCGGCGGCCGTGCAGACGACTTCAGCGTCACCTTCTCGCCGCTCGACGGGGGACGCCGCCTGCGCGTGACGCGCCGCGTCTTCTCCGAAAAACTGGGCCAGCCCATCGTCGTCCAGAGCATTTACGACAAAACTTCGAGCGTCGCGCGCTGGGGGGTGTACGGCGAGCCCGAGTCGGCCCAAATCGCCGCGGCCCGAAACACCCCGCGCACGCTGCCCCCCGCCAGCGTCGGGAATAATCCACGGCCCTCGCCGCCGGCCGACGAGAGGCGCACCCCGCCGCCGCCCGACGCGGCCCCGCCCGTCATCCCCGAGAATGACGCCGACGCTTATGCTTTAGTCATCCCGGAGGGGACGCAGCTCGTGGCCGAGCTTGACCAGAACCTGAGCACTTCGTATTCGCGCGTGGGCGACGGCTTTACGATGACCGTGCGCGGTCCCGCGCAGTACGAGGGGGCGACCATCGAAGGGTACGTTTCGCGGATGGAGCGGGCTGGCCCATTTTCGGGGCGCTCCGGCATGACTCTCGAATTTTCGCGGATACGCCTCAGCGACGGGCGCGCGGCCCCTTTTAACGGGCTTGTCGAAAACGTGCGCCCGGCCGACGGCGAAGATGTCCGCGTGGATAATGAAGGGCCGACAAGCGTGGAGGAGCGGGACAGCCCCAGGAACCGCACGGCGCAGCGCGCGGCGATAGGCGCGGCCGTCGGCGCTATCATCGGGGCCATCGCGGGCGGCGGCAAGGGGGCCGCCATCGGCGCAGCCGTCGGCGCGGGCGTCGGCGCAGGCTCCGTCTACATACAGGGGCGCGATGAGCTGGAGTTGAAGAGGGGGACGGAGCTACGAGTTCGCTCGCGGCGGTGACCGCTTCGCGGGATTGCAAATTCGGACCCTTTGTCCTATCCTCGCCGCCGTGAAAGGCAGAAGGCAGTAGGCGGAAAGCAGAAAAAAATGCTCGTCGCTACCTTCTGCCTTCCGCCTACTGCCTTCTGCTTTCTATATTCCCTAAACAGGTGAGCGCCCGAACATGCAAGCACCCCCGCAGCCAACGAATCAGGAGAAAGTCCACCGCTACCCGTGCCCGTCGTGCGGCGCGATTCTGCTCTTCGAGCCGAAGGACGGCGCCCTGGCCTGCCCCTACTGCGGCCACAAGGAGCAGATCCCGCAGAGCGCCGAGCAGGTCGAGGAGCGTTCCTTCGAACAATACCTCAAGCCCCGCGCGGACCAGTTGCAGGAACTCGCGCCCGGCGCGCTCGAAGTGCAATGTTCGAGCTGCGGCGCGGTCGTGACCTTCGTCCCGCCGGAGGTGGCGCGCGAGTGCGACTTCTGCGGCGCGCAGATTGTGGCGCAGCCGAAGTCCGCCGACCCGACGGTCGCGCCCGAGGGCGTCCTGCCGTTCCTCATCCCGCAGCCGCAGGCCACGGCCCACGTCAAGCAGTGGATCGCCTCGCGCTGGTTCGCGCCCAACGCGCTCAAGAAATTCGCCACGCCCGAGGCGATTGACGGCGTCTACCTCCCGTTCTGGACTTACGACGCCAACACCGTCAGCTATTACACGGGGCAGCGCGGCGAGTACTACTACGTGACCGAGACCTACACGGAGACGGACGCGCAGGGGCGCACGGAGACCAAGACGCGGCAGGTCCGGCACACGCGCTGGTGGCCCGTTTCTGGCACAGTCTCGCGCTGGTTCGACGACATCCTCGTCCCGGCCACGAAGTCGCTGCCCCTTAACCGCCTCACCGCGCTGGAGCCCTGGGATTTGGCACAGCTCAAGCCTTACGAGCCCGCCTACCTCTCGGGCTTCAAGGCGCAGCGCTACCAGGTGGAACTGGCCGAAGGCTTCGAGCAGGCGAAGGCCGTGGCCGCGGGCGTCATCCAGTCGGACGTGCGCCGCGACATGGGCGGCGACGAGCAGATGATCTCGGACATCAAGACGCACTACTCGGCCGTCACCTTCAAGCACCTGCTGCTGCCCGTCTACGCGGGCGCGTACAGGCTGAACCAGAAAGTCTTCCAGGTCGTCGTCAACGGCCGGACCGGCGAGGTGCAGGGCGACCGGCCCTACAGCTTCTGGAAGATCGCGCTCCTCGTCCTCTCCATCCTGCTCGTCATCCTCGTCATCTATCTGCTGGCGAATTCCAGATGAAAGCGGGCCAAAATTCGGCAAAAGAAAAAGGCGCTCTCTGTTGAGAGCGCCTTTCTTCTACTGAAACTGGGGCGGCTGGCGGGAATCGAACCCGCGGCATCGAGATCCACAATCTCGCGTTCTAACCGCTGAACTACAGCCGCCGTATTAACTTTTCATTCTTCTGCAATCATCCATTATGCGCCCTTGGAACCGTCTTCACTGAACAGATGCCTCTTATAGCCGAAACGGTTCGCCGTCCTGCGCCGATGGCAGTTCGCGCAACGTACATCGCACTTCTCAATCTCAGCTCGTATCGTAGTCCAGGAAAAATTGTGAGTAACCAAGATACAAACTGATTCTATCTTCAGTTCATCAGCCCTATGATCGAATTCAAGGACTACCGGATCGCGTTCGCCGCAATCAACGCAAGGATGAGTACGAAGATACTCGTAAACCATTCTTGCTTTCTCGTCTCGTAATCTGTTCGTGCTCTCTCTATGTTTCTCCCGGTAATGAGAGCGAGCTTTATAATAACGCTTCTTATATGAGCTGCTAAAGCAAGCCCGACACCACAAAGCCCTGCCATCCTTCTTTCGCCTATTAGCCGGGAAGTCTTCGTGGTTCTTTTCTACTCGGCACTTAGTGCAAACCTTCATCTGCCCACAATCAAGCGCTTTAACCGCTGAACTACGGCCGCGATGTTATGGGTGGAAACTTATGATTACATCACTCAGCCTATTTTCGCAAGCATGAGCGCTGGGTAAATGCCCCCGGCACGACTCGAACGTGCGACCCTCTGCTTAGCTTACCACTCCAGGTTTCCCTGGCCTCAAAAAGCGAGTTGTGGTCTGGACTATATCTTGGGCATTTCAGCCCGGATGCGTGTAGTCTCTACGGCGTCCTCGTAAAAAAAACTTACGAGGTTCCCTCGGTATTGTCATGGGAGCCTTGCAGCTCCTTTAGAGTTCCACCGATACAGCACCCTCCACTGTGCGGATTACTTATTCTCCGCACAGGCTCCTACTTGAAGGCAGATGCTCTATCCGCTGAGCTACGGGGGCACATCAATCAGAAGCGTGGGGATGTTAGCACGCGGGTCGCGGGGGGCGTCAACCGCGCTGCCAGGCTCGCTTTCGCGGGGGTTATGGTAAAGTGGCCGCAAACCTTTCGCGGAGCGAGTATGAGACAACGTAGAAATCAGGCGCGCTGGATCGCGCTGATGGTCGCCACGGGCATCGCGCTCTACCTGTGCTGGCGGATGCTGCAACCTTTCGTCGAGGTGCTGGCGTGGGCCGCCGTGCTCGTCGTCGTCTTTTACCCCGTCCACAGGCGGCTCGTGGCGCGCACCCATCGGCCCTCGGCCAGCGCGGCGCTCTCGTCCCTGCTGGTCGTCGTGACGATTCTGCTGCCCGTCACACTCATCGTCATCGCCCTGGTGCGCGAACTCGCGGGCTTCGCGCAGAGCCTGCAAGCCAACGTCCAGACGCTGCTCGACCCGAACTCACCCGTCACGGGGCGCTTCCTCAACTGGCTGTCGCAGTACGTGGACGTGGAGCAGTTCCGCTCGCAGGAGTTTCTGGCCGAGCGGCTGAAGGGGCTCGGCGGGGCCATCGCGCCGACCACGTTGAGAATCGTCGGCGGCGTCGGCGGCGTCGTCATAGAGTTCTTCTTCGTCATCTTCACCATGTACTACCTCTTCCGCGACGGCAACCGCATCGTCACGGCGCTGCCCGACGTGCTCCCGCTCGACAGGTCGCAGAGCGAAAAAATCCTGGCGCGCACGCGCGAGGTGATCTCGGCGAGCCTCTACGGCGTGCTCGTCATCGCCTTGATTCAGGGTACTCTGGGCGGCCTGGCCTTCTGGGCGCTGGGGCTGCCCTCGCCGATTGTCTGGGGCGTGGTGATGACGCTGCTCTCCATGATTCCCATGGCAGGAGCCTTCATCGTGTGGGTCCCGGCCGCGCTCTTCCTGGTGGCGACGGGCCACGTGACGAAGGCCATTATCCTGGCCGCCTGGGGCGCGCTCGTCATAGGCACCGTGGACAACTTCCTGCGCCCGAAACTGGTCGGCGAGAAGACGAAGCTGCACGAGCTGTTCATCTTCTTCTCTGTCATCGGGGGGCTGAAAGTCTTCGGCGTGCTGGGCATCGTGCTGGGGCCTGTCGTGCTGGCCGTCACGCTCGCGCTGCTGGACGTTTTCAGGCAGGTCGAGCAGACGGAAGAGGAGGCCGAGCGCGAGCCGACGCTCGTCGAGAAGGCTGCGTTGAAAGAGTCCAGCCCCGCCCCGGAGGCCGGGTAGCGCGCGCCGCCACGCTTGAGCCACGAGGACAAAAGTGACAGTTGACGAGAAGAGAAGCCCCTGGCAGACACTCGGGTCCAGAGAGGTTTACGACAATCCGTGGATCAGGGTGCGCGAGGACGCGGTCATTCGCCCGGACGGCGAGCGCGGGATTTACGGCGTCGTTCATTACAAGAACCTGGCGGTCGGCGTCCTCCCCGTCGAAGGCGAGTTCGTCTACCTGGTCGGCCAGTACCGCTACCCGCTAGAAAAGTATTCTTGGGAGATTCCAGAGGGCGGGTGCCCCGAGGGCGAAGACCCGCTCGACGCGGCCAGGCGCGAATTGGAAGAGGAGGCGGGCCTGCGCGCCGCACGCTGGGAAAAGATGGGCGAAGCAGACCTCTCGAACTCCGTCTCGGACGAGCACGCCATCTGGTATCTCGCCACAGAACTCACGCAAGGCCAACACAACCCGGACGGGACCGAACAACTGGAAGTCCGGCGCGTCCCGTTCGGGCGGGCTTTGGAGATGGCGCTCAAAGGTGAGATTACGGACGCGATGAGTTTGCTGGCGCTAATGCAGTATCAATTGAGGGGTCGCGTGTAGATAGAAATAAGGCCGCCGGCGATTAACGCTGGCGGCCTTCAAAATTGCGAGAGTATTTCGAAAAGGTTTAGGTTAGGCGGCGCGGCGGTCATCCGCCGTTTCGGCGAAGACGCGGCGGCCGTTCAAGGCGTCATCTATGATTTCGCGCACTGCCGAAGTGTCCGGGTTGACGTCCATCCGGTCACAGGCACGCAGATGACGAATGATGCCCTCTGTCGCGATATCCAGGGCCGACCCGCCCAGCTTGGAAAAGCGGCGCGCCTGGATGTGGTCAATTCTCAGTAGCCGCTCATTCAGCGGCAGATGCCTGTCAAAAGTCACGTTTCCTAGCTCCTTGTATGCGCTCGAAAGCCCGTTTTTCGTTCCCCTCAACACGCGCCTCCGAGGCAGTATTGTTAGAGAGATTTTAGATGCCTGCCTCAAGTTCCGGGATGCAAAACCGTTGCATTTCCACGGAAATTTTGTAGGGAAGGCAGACAGAGAGCTTGTTCCCACAGATAGCTTCAATATCTGTCCCCAACAAAACGGATGATTGTAGAGGAAAATCCCGGAAAATGGAAGATTTTTTTCCGTGAGCCGGCCGGCCGCAGGAAATCAGCGAAATTTTACTCAAAAAGCGCCGAAACGACAGCACCGCCCGCGGATTCTGCGCTGACGGGCAGAATCCTCAAGGCGGCGCTAGTAGTATTGAAGAACGTATGCTTTGAAAACAACCTAACCCTTTTTGGGAACGACTGAATCCTTCATGCCTTTGCCGACGCGGAATTTGAGCGTGGTTTTGGCCGGAATCTGAATGGTCTCGCCGGTGGCCGGGTTACGGCCTTCGCGGGCCTTACGCTCTGAGAGGACGAGCTTGCCGAAGCCCGGCAAAGCGAACTCGCCGTTAGATTTAACTTCCGTTTGAGCCAGATTCGACAACTCGTCGAAGAGCTCCTTGACTTGCGCGCGCTTGAGACCGAACTTCTCCGCGAAGTGGTTGAGCACTTCGGATTGGGTCATGCGCTTCTTGCCTGCCGCTGTGGTCGCCATGGCGTAGTCTGATTACCTCCAAGAAAGTGGGCGAAATTGAAAAAGCTTGTAGACCAACATATATCACACTGAAAGGCTTCGCGTCTCCCCAAAAACAGCGATTTTCAGCCATTCCGCGTGATTTTTTTAATTTCCAGACTTCCCGAGCCCGTAACGTGGACGCAATAAAAAGCAGCCCTCGGCTGCTTCTCTGAAATATGACTGGTCGGGGCGAGAGGATTCGAACCTCCGACCTCTCGGTCCCAAACCGAGCGCACTACCAGGCTGTGCTACGCCCCGACTAAGAAACTCCAAGGGAGGCATTCTAGCGGGCAGTTATAAAAAGGGTCAAGGCGTAGTTCGGAAACAATCGGTCAGGAAGGAGCGCGCGGCTTTCAGGGCCAGCGCGCGGTGGCTGATGTCCTGTTTGATTTCGGCCGACAACTCCCCGAAGGTCTGCTCGAAGCCGTCCGGGAGAAAGACAGGGTCGTAGCCGAAGCCGCGCGTCCCGCGAGGGGCATGGACGATGCGGCCCTCGCACGTCCCGGTCGAAAGGTTCCTGATTCGCCCGCCGGGGTCCGCAATCGCTATCACGCAGACGAAGCGCGCGCGCCTCTCCCCGGCGGCCGTCCCCGAAAGCTTTTCGAGAAGGAGTTCAACGCGGCCCGCGTCGGTCAAACCCGCGCCGCCGTAGCGCGCAGAGTAGACGCCCGGCGCGCCGCCCAGAGCTTCGACCTCTAATCCCGAATCGTCCGCCAGCGTCCAGAGTCCCGTCTGTCCGGCGTACCCCTGCGCCTTGAGGGCGGCGTTGTCGGCAAAGGTTTGGCCCGTCTCCTCGACCTCCACTGCCCCGGAAAACTCTGCCAGGTCTCTCAGCCGCAGCGGGAGGCCCGCGAGCAGGAGGCGCAGCTCCGCGACCTTCCCTTTGTTGCCCGTGGCGATGAGCAGTTCGTTTGTCATCACTCTTTTCGTCGCTTTTCCGGCCATATCGCCGGCCAAAAAATAATTTTTGCCAGCCGGAGGGTTTCGTGCATACAATCAATTGGGCGCGCTCCGGCCGAAGCACCAGCGCGCGAGACGATTATAAGGTGGAAGTCCAGGCATGCTCAGTTCCACGGCGGAGGCGACCCCGCCCCCGAAAGAGAAAGATTTTCCGCTCCCGCCAGCCGGGCGCGAAGAAGCCGGCGACACGGACGCCGCGGCCAACGTGCGCGAGATCAGCATGTGGCTGCGCGCGCTGCATAGCTACTTCAACACCCACAACCACCCGCTCGCGGAAGGGAACCCGGAGGGGCTGGTTGCGCAGGACTGGACTAACGAGCTGCGCGTCGCGCGCCGGACGCTGCTGCGCGTCTCCGAGCTGGTCTTCCGCTCCGTACACTTCGAGCAGCCGGACAGCACCATCTTCGACGACGCCGAGGCCGCCGTCACGCTCGACGCCCTCCCGACGCCCGGCCCCGCCGAAGAGATGAAGACGGGAGTCACGGACGACGCGCTGCTGGCGCTCGCCGCGTCGCTCGGCGACGCCTGCGATTTGTGCCAGTCGCTGCTGGAACTGCGGCCCGTCAGTCTACACGCCTGGGTGAATCTGGGCCAGAACCTAAAGCGCGATCTGGGCCGGCTCGAAGGCGCGAAAACCCTGACGCGGCTCCACACCCGCCAGGAAACGCTCAACATCCCCGCGCCGCTCCTGGACCTGGCGCGCGGGGCCACCGGCTCGCCCGCGCTCGCCGCCGACATGCTTCACGTCTTCACCGGCCTCTACAGGCTGCTCGGCTACCTGCACTTCGTCGAAACTCTGTTGCTGAGCGACCAGCCGCTCAAGCAGACGCTGCCCGTCTTCACGCTCGTGCACGAGGAGGCGCGCGCGCTGACCGAATTCATCAAGGCGCGCGCGATGAGCGACGGCGGGCTGGACAAGCACGCCCTGGAGGCGCTCGACAGCACGAGCTACGCGATCTCTATGGAGCTGCGCAAGGTCTTCGCGCACGAGCTGGTGGGACTCTCCGCGCTCCAGCAGGCCCCGCTGATTTACGCCAAGGTGGAGAACGCGCACGGGCTGCTGCGCGACTCTTTCCAGCAGTCCGTGGCTGGCCTCGCGCAGGTCTTAGACCCGGCGCTCGACGGCGCGCAGCTCTTCGACGCGTTCCGCAACAGATTGGGCCAATCTCTCGCGCTCCGCCGCGACCTGTGGACGCTGCTGCAACTCGTCAGGCGCTGCGAGCGCGAGCCGGAGACGGTCGAGCGGCTGCTCACCACGCTCGCCTGGTTCCGCGACGGGAGCCTGCGCTACCTGATGTTCAAGGACTGGGAAGCCTGCGAGCGCTTCATGGAAGAGGTTGACGTTGCGCGCCGGCGCGGCGAGCTGGCCCCCGTCCTGCACCGCTTCACGGCCTACCTGGAAGCCCTCAGCAGCCAGGTCAACATGCGCGCCGTCCTCATCAACCACCCCTTCGATTACCCGGAACTGGCGGACTGACAACCCGAACCCCGCATCGTCATCACGCGCCGTGAGTACGCCTTGCGCGCCCGACGGTAAGGCTTAATCACGAGTGATTAGGACATAACCGCGCGAGGTTAAGGCGTAATCACTCGTGATTAGGACGTAATCCTCCGAGATTATGTTCTGCGCACGGCAGGTTAAGGCGTAATCACCCGCCGCTAAGGCATAATCACCGATGATTAGGACATAATCACGGAAGATTACGCCATAACCTCTCATCATTACGCCTTAACCTCGCGCGGTTATGCTCTAATCACTCGTGATTATGCCCTAATCATCGGTGATTATGCCCTAATCGCCGGTAGCTTCTTCTTAACGCGACTCGGCCGTCGCGTCGTCGGACGGGGCGAACTGCGAGGCCAGCGAGCCGAACTGCCCGAACGACGAGCGCGTCCTTCTCTCGAAGCCGCGGTCGGCCAGGCGCGTCTCGCTGAGCGCGTAGCGCAACCGGCCGAGCGCCTCTTCTAACTGAGCCGGGTCCGCAGGCCGCTCGCGCACCCCGCGTTGAGACGCGAGGGCCGTGACGAAGGTCCGCGCGGGCGCGTCGTCCTCCGTGAAGGTCGCGACGTTCGCCGGGCCTGCGGCCGAGGCCAGCCGCGCCGCCTGCTGGAAATGGTCGTCGGCGGCGAGCGTGCGCCCTGCGGTGCGCGCATCAAGGCAGCGGCGCAAGTTCTCGGCCGTCCCCATCATCAGGTAGCCGCCGACGAAGCTGGCGGCGTCCTTCCTCTCGTTGTCGGAGACGAGCAGCTCCGCGCCGCCGACTCTTTCGACGCGCGGCTTCGCGCCGATGCGCCGCGCCAGGAAATCGCGCAGAGTCTTTTCGTCGCGCACCTGCACGACCGTCACAGTGTTTGAGCCCGAGTTGTCCAGCCGCGCCGTCACTATTTCTGGGCCAATGGCCCGGAGGAAAGCGTCCGGCTCCTCTATGCCGTAAGGCTTGAGCGAGGCGGCCAGCAGGCGCGTGATGAGGACGGAGCCGAGCACGTCGGCCTGCGAGGCGATGGCGTCGTTCAGGCCGCGCCAGGCCCGCGCCGGCTCGTCGTAGTTGTAGCGCGACAGGGAATAGGTGTCCGCCGGCAGCAACTCGCTCGACGACGAAGCCCCGTCGGGCCGCGCGCCGAGCGCCGGCCGCAGTCTTTCGGCGACGCCGTTTTCGAGGGCGAGAAAGTAACGGTCCTCGATTGCGCCGTCTGCGAGGCGTGCGCTCCAACCCGCGCCGCCTAAGATTTTTTTGGCGAGCGGCGGCAACATGCTGGCCGCCGCGCTCTGCGCGCGCGGGTCCTGCGAAATCTGTCCGGCGTAGGCCGTGGCCGCCATCTCAAGCAGCCGCGCCGTGCCTTCCGGCGAGACGTAGCCGAAGGCGAGCGCGCCATTGCCGCCTTCGACGCGCCGCCGCATCTCCTCCAACTGCGGGTTGCCTTCGAGGCTCGGGCGCTCGCCGCGGCGGACGGCCAGGCACGCCTGCACGGCCACCTCGTCGTTGCCGAGGACGGCGAGGCTCCCCGTCACGGCGGCCACGATGCGACGCTCGCCGTCCACTGAGCTCCACGTCGTAAACTTCGCGCCCCAGACCTCTTTCGTCTCGACGCGCGGCTCGCCGTAAGCGCGGCGCGCGAAATCGCCGACGCGCTTCTCGACCGCGCTCTGCAAGCGCCCCTCGCCCGTGTGGCTCTCGACCACGACCGCGTAGACGGGCTTGATCTTCAGAGTGTCGCCCGCGTCGGCCGCCTCAAGGTTGAGCACGGCGACGGCTATCTGCGCGCGGGAGAGGACGACGGCGTCGGCCGGGCCAATTCCAGTCCAGGAGGCCAGCCGGCTGAGCCAGCCCAGGTTCCCCAGGTTCGACCTGATGCCCGCGGCCGGCGCGAGCGCCTTCCACGCGTCCGTGTTGATGACGCCGGTGGCTATGTCCGGCAGGTCGTTGGCTTCGAGGTAGACGAGCGTGTCGGCGGGGACATAGGCCGTCATGTTCACTTTGCGCGGGTAGTTCCACCACACCCAGACGGCCAGGACGAGGAGCAGGGCTAGAAAGACCAATAGTGCTTTGCGAAGAAATTTCATCCCGCCTGCATCGTAGCGTCTGTCTCAGGCGGCAGGCAAGCAGGCCGCACGTTGATGAGGCCAGTTGACTGTGATACTTTGATTCCTGATTTCATTAACCTTCAATTCGAGGCAGCGCCGCAATGGCTTACCGCGAGCTACGCCCGCAGTCGCAGGCCGAGGCCGATTTCGACGAATTCTTAGAGAGCCTGCGCCGCGCGCTGACGGACGGGCGGCGCGACCCGAACGACGTGGTCCGCGACACCCTCTACGAGCTCTACTACGGGGCCGGCCGCGCGCCAGACCCGTCTAACTTGTCGCCCTCCGCGCGCGCCGTCCTGCACACCTTCGACCCGCGCAACGTCACGACCGAGCCGGAGTATTACACGGACATTGACGCCGCGGCCTACGCTGAGCGCAAGCCTTTCACCTGGCTCTGGCAGATGTACGACCGCTCGCCGCTGGGCCAGAACGCGCACCTCGGCCACCGCTTCCGCCGGATGCTCGCGCCGTTAATCTTCCGCCGCGTCGGCGAGAACTTTAAGTGCTGGCACTTCGTCGAGTGGTCTTACGGCTACAACCTGACGTTCGGCGACAACGTCGTCATACACCGCCACGTACTCCTGGACGACCGCGGCGGGATAGAGATAGGCAACAACGTCTCCATCTCCGACTACGCCAACATCTACTCCCACACGCACGACATCGAGGACATACACAAGGTCTACAACCTCAAGACACGCATCGGCGACGGCGCGCGCATCACCTACCACGCGACCGTGCTGGCCGGCACGCAGGTCGGCGAGCACTCTATGGTCGGGACGGGCGCGGTGGCGACCAGAGACGTTGAGCCCTACCACATCAAGGTCGGCATCCCCGCCAAGACCGTCAAGCTCAAGCGCGGCGCGGCCCGTGACGACGAAGAGAACGAAGACGTGAAGAGAATTAGCGAGCGCTGAGGAGGCGCGAGGCTGTGCAATCAATCAAGGACTTGCTGACGAACAAAGAACAGAGGCCGGCGGAGGTCGTCGTGATGAACAGAATCTCCGTCGCCGAGGGGCGCGAAGAAGATTTCGAGCAGACTTTTGCCGGGCGCGACCGCGCCGTAGACCAGATGCCAGGCTTCGTTGATTTGCGGGTCTTGCGCCCGGCCGAGGGGCGCACCTACGTCGTCATGACCCGCTGGAAATCCCGCGCGGACTTCGAGGCGTGGACGAAATCCGAAGCCTTCATCTCGGCCCACCGCAAACAGTCGCCCGGCCTCGCCGAAGGGCGGCCCGTCCTGGAAATCTACGAAGTCCTGGGCGACTGAGTCTCCTGGAAGGAAACCGCCCCGATTCCAGAAAAACCCGCGCTGGCCGCCCCGCTGCTCACCAGATTCCAGCCTTATTCTCTTCTCTACCTGCGGGTTAAACAATTAAAAATAGCGATTGACAATGGTTGGCCGCTGTTGTAACCTAACTTCGACGGTGGTTCTTAGACCGCCACGACAAGGGCTTTCGATGCCCTTTTGATTCCGTAGAGCAGGGCGCGGCGCGAATACGCAGGCACTGGCGATTTCGACCGGGCCGCCTTTTGAAAGTCAACCGATAAAGGCACACCCCGCGCGAGCGGGGGCCGCAAAGCCAACGGGAGTCGGGCAGCCGACTCGGCCGGGCTGCCGAAGTGTGACGGCCAATCTCGCGAAAAGACCTTTCGCCTTGTCCTTCCCGCTTTCACATTCGTTTTGACTTCGACGCTCGCACCCGAGTTGTTCAACCCCCGTTTCTCCCCCTGACTCTCGGGCGTCACTCGCGCCCGGGCACCATAAGGCCATGAACATTCGTCGCGTCGAGACCACAATGAAACCCGCTAGCCAGATACCCCAGACCAAAGCCAGCAAACTGACGCGAGCGCGCAAGGCGCGACTGCGTCTGCGGCAACTCCATCGCAGGCAATCTTCGGTGTCGAGAGGAAAAGAGTAGATCATGTTGAAAAGAGGTTTCGGCAAAAAGAACCTGGTCGGGGTGGACATCGGCTCCAGCTCCGTCAAAGCCGTCGAGTTGCAGGGCAAGCCCGGCAGCCTACAGCTCCTCAGCCTCGGCTACGAAAACCTTCAGACGGATTCCATCGTTGACGGGCAGATCATGGAATTGAATGACGTCTCGAACGTCATCACCAACATCTTCCGCGAGCACCAGATCAAGACCGACCGGATCGCGGCCGGCGTCAGCGGCCACTCCGTCATCGTCAAGAACATCGTCGTCCCGCAGATGAGCGCCGACGAGCTTGAGGAGTCAATCGAGTGGCACGCCGAGGAGCACATCCCGTTCGACATCTCGGACGTGAGCCTGGACTACCAGGTCACGGGCTCCTCGCCCGACGCGCTCCACGTGCTGATGGCCGCCTGCAAGCGCGACAAGATCGCCAACGTCAAGCAGGCCATCCAGCTCGCCGGCAAGCAGCCCGCCGTGATTGACGTGGACGCCTTCGCTTTACAGAACTGCTACGAGGTCAACTACGAGCCGCGCCCCGGCGAGATCGTGGCGCTCCTGAACATCGGCGCGGCGACGATGAACATCAACATCCTGAACGGCAACCGCTCGGTCTTCACGCGCGACGTTTCGGTCGGCGGCAGCCAGTACACGGCTCTTTTGCAGAAGGAGTTCGACCTGACGTTCGACGAGGCCGAGGCGGTCAAGCGCGGGATGCCCGCGCCGGACGGCAAGGACGTGCAGGGCTTGGAGCAGATTTTGGAGACGGTCTCGGACATCCTGGCCCTGGAAATCTCCAAGACGATGGACTTCTACCGCGCGACGGCCGAGGACGGCGACGGGACGGTGCAGAAGATTCTGATTTCGGGCGGCGGCTCCAAGCTCGCCGGGTTCCCCGAATACCTCGCCAACCGCTTCGAGATTCCCGTCGAGGTCTTCGACCCGTTCCGCCGGATCAAGGTTGACGCGAGGCGCTTCGACCCGGACTACATGCGCGAGGTCGTGCCGGAGATGGCCGTGGCCGTCGGTCTCGCTTTGAGGGGAGTGGACGCACAATGATCAAAGTCAACCTGTTAGATTCAGTGACCGACAGGTCGAAGGGCGTGGCCGCCGTCGAGCAGAAGGTGGCGAACCCGCGGATGCAGACGCTGCTCCTGGCGCTCGTCGTCTTCGGCCTGCTCACGGCCGGGATGCTCTACGACTACTACAGCTCGTCGAGCGCGCGCGAGACGGCGCAGGGCGAGAAGGTCGAGCAGGAGCGCATCCAGGCGCAAATGGTCGCCGTCAACAAGGAGCGCGCCGACCTCGAAAAGAAAACGGCCGACATCCAGGCCCGCATTGACGCCATCCAGAAGCTGCGCGCCTCGCAGCAGGGACCCGGCGCGGTGCTGCGCGAGATCAAGTCGCGCTTCGACAGCGTGCCCGGCCTCTACCTCAAGAGCGTCGAGCAGAAGGGCACGGAGCTGACCATCAAGGGCGTGTCGCCGAACGAGGCTTCGGTGACGAACTTCGCCAAGAGCCTGGAGTTCTCCTCGGGCCTCTTCAAGGACCTGAGCATCGAGACGCAGCGCGAGTTCGCCAAGGTCGAGGAGCAGGATAAGGATAAGGGCGCAGCCGCCCCCGCGGCCGAGGAAGACAAGGACGCGCCCAAGCCTGAAGTCGTGGCCTTCACCATCAAGTGCACGTTCGTGCCGGAAAGCCCACAGCCTGCGGGACAGCCGGCCCCCTCCAACCAGATCGCGCAAAAATAAGTGAGCGCGCGGCACGCGCCGAAGGGAAGAAGTCGAAATGAAAATTGGAAACTTGCATGAACTGCCCTGGTACTTCCGCCTCGCCATCTTCGGCGGCATCGCCGTCCTGCTCTACGCGGGCTTCTGGTACTTCATGACCAAAGGGATGCACGAAGAGGTCGAGACCCTGCGGGGCGAGGTCGCCGCGCTCAAGCAGAAGAACGCGAGCGCGCAGATTGACTCGCAGCGCCTAGCCAACTTCAAGTCGCTCTACCAGAGCAAGCAGCAGGAGTACGACGACCTCAAGGCGCTCCTGCCCGAGCAGCGCGAGCTGACCAACGTCCTCCAGGGCATCCAGGACCGCGCGCACAATGCGCGGCTGGTGCTGAAGAGCTTCGCGCCGAAGGACGACTTCACGGAGGACTTCTACAACGGCAAGAAGATTTCCGTCGGCGTCACCAGCTCCTTCTCCAGCCTGCGCGAGTTCTTCGAGCTGATGGCGCGCTACCAGCGCATCGTCTCGATCTCGAACTTCGAGATCAAGCAGCTCGACAAGCAGGCCAAGGACAAGACCATTGACGCCAGCTTCGAGCTGACGGCCTACTACGTCTCCGCCGAGTCTCTCCAAAAGGCCGCGGCCCCGGCCGCCGCTCCGAAGCCGGCCGGCGCACAGCAGCCGGCACAGCCGCCCGCGCCCGCCAAGTAAGGGGTTAGTCTTAACCGAATCCGCCCGCCAAGGGCGACCGTCTCCGAAGAGAGAACACCATGAGGAACTACGCACACATGATTCGTTACGCCATCAGCGGTCTCGTCCTGCTGGGCGCGCTGACGGTCTTCGGCGCAGCGCCGAACGTCTCGGCCCAGGACGCGAGCGACAAAGCCGAGACCGTGAAGGTCCGCGGCCCGCGCGACCCGTTCGTCAAGTACACCCCGCCCACGAGGAAGAAGCGGAACGCCAACGTCCCCGTGCCGGCCCCGATCCCGAGCATCCAGGAGCGCATCGAGGGTTACAAGGCGCAGAAGCTCGCGGCGATGGGCCGCCAGCTGCCCGCGCCGAAGCCGACGACCGCGCTGCTGTTGAGCGAGATGCAGGTCACGGGCATCTTCCGCACGCCGCGCGGCTACGCGGCGATGATCGAGGCGACGCCCATCAAGCTCTCCTACGTCATCTACCCCGGCGAGACCTTCTTCAACGGCCAGCTAGTCGCCATCGAGGAGGACCGCCTGGTCTTCCGCCGCGAGACGCGCTGGACGGACGGCCGCGTCGAGAAGACGGTCGAGAACAAGCCGCTGCGCCAGGCCAACGCCGTCATTGATTCGCTGACCGTCACCAAGGCGGCCGGCGACGGCGGCGCGAGCGCGGCGACGGTCGCCTCCACCCCGGCCGAGTCTGACGACAAGGCCCCCGCCCCTGAGCAGCCTTAAATTTTCCGGCCGCGTCCGCCAAAGCCGGGGGCCTGAGCCCGAACGCTGCGGCCGCGACCTTCATCCCACTCGACCAGCGCGCACTTTGGTAACAACTCAGGCCCCGACGGCCTGAGCCATACCGGGTGCGCGCCAGCTTGACAATCCACCGGGCCTCAACTTTCCGCTTTGTGCGGCGCGCGCTTCAAAACTCTCAAGAGATGGTTAACGAGCGTAGCGCGTGGCGGTGAGTGTGGCCCCCTGGCTTCCCTTAAGGAGGGAATATGTTTCAAAAACTGTTCGGAGTCACCACGCGAGGGGCGCTCGTTCTCCTCCTGGTGAGCACACTCTCCTGGCCCGCGCTCGCGGTCGCCAAGTCTCAGCCGGTGGCGACCAGCGTCAGCGCCTACACCTCCGGCTCATCCACGCTCATCACCATCTACGGCACGGCCCCGATGGCCTACTCCGTCTCCCGGCCCGACGCGCGCACCATCATGCTCAACCTGCCGGGTACGGACGCCTCGCGCCTGGCCGACAGCTACTCTGTGCGCTCGCCGCTCGTCGCGACCGTCGTCGTCGAGCGCGAGTTGCGCGGGCCGCATGACATGCCGGCGCGGCTGAGAGTCGCGCTCCTGGCCCCTGCGCGCGAGCGCTCGAAGCTGGCCGACAACAGCCTGATGCTTGAGTTGACGCCGGCAGTTGACGCCGCGCCGCAGACGGCCGAGGCGGCCCACGCCGACGCCGAGGGCGCGGCTCAACAGCAGCCGCAGCAGGAGCCGCAGCCGAAGGCCACGCCGCGCGTCCAGATCAGCCCGTCGCAGGACGGTCAGCAGACGCAGGGCGAGCAGTACGGCCGGCCCGGCTTCGTCGGCGAGCCGATCAACCTCAACGTCGTCAACGCCGACATCCGCGACATCCTCAACTACATCACCGAGCAGTACGGCGTGAACTTCGTCATAGACAACTCGGTCGCGGCCGTCCCCGTCACGGTCAACGTCACGGACGTGCCGTGGAACGTGGCGCTCGACGCGATCCTGCGCGCCAACCGCCTCGGCGTTGACGCCAACGGCAACATCCTCCGCATCGCCACCATTGAAGTTTTGGCGAACGAGGCCGCCGCGCAGCAGAAGATCAACGACGCGCGGCTCGACAACTCGGCCCTCGTCACGGAATTCATCCGCCTGAACTACGCGCGCGCCTCGGGCACGCTGGCCCAGGCCGCGGGCTCGACCGGCGGGTTCGCCGGCGGCGCGACCAACCTCAGCTTCTCGGGCGGGGCTGGCGGCGACGCCACGGGCGGCGGCGGCGACCAGGGTTTGCTTCCCATCATCCAGCGGCGGCTCTCGCGCCGCGGCGCGATCGAAGTTGACGGGCGCAGCAACACGCTCATCGTGACGGACGTGCGCGAGAACATAGAGGCTATCCGCCAGCTCGTCGCCATCCTCGACCAGCCCGAGCCGCAGGTCGAGATCGAGACCCGCATCGTCATCGCCTCGCGCAACTTCAGCCGCGACATAGGCGTCCAGCTCTCGGCCGTGGCGCTCAACTTCGGCAACGGCGCGGGCGCCAACGTCAGCACGCTGCCGACCGGCGTCACCACACCGGGCACGTCCCCGCAGGTGCAGTCCGGCTCCGCCTCGACGCAGCAGGCCCCGCAGTTCCCGAACATCTTCACGCGGAACAACCAGTCCGGCAGCACCGTCCAGCCCAACAACACGCTCGCCGCGGCCAACGCCAACACGGTCATCGGCCTGACGACGGGCGTCTTCGGCACGGCCCAGATCAGCGCCCTGATTACCCTCGGCGAGACCAAGGGCCAGGCCAAGACGGTCGCCACGCCGCGCGTGACGGCCCTCAACAACCGCCCGGCGCAGATCGAGAGCGGGACGCAGATTCCCGTGCAGACCACGGGCGCGCTCGGCGTCGTGACGACGACCTTCGTCTCCGTGCCGCTCAGGCTCTCCATCACGCCGCAGATCACGGACGCCGGCACGGTGGTCTTGCGCGTCACGCTCGAAAATAACACCCTCAACACGGGCATCGCCGTCGGCGGCGTCCCCGGCATCAACACGCAGCGCATGCAGTCCGAAGTGCTCGTGCCCGACGGCGGGACGACCGTCATGGGCGGCGTGCTGATTGACACCGAGGGCAACACGCAGCAGCGCACGCCCGGCATCGCCAGCGTGCCGATCATCGGCAACCTCTTCAAGCGTAAACTCATCACGCGCGGCACCGACGAGATTCTCTTCTTCATCACGCCGCGCATCTACAGGCCGGACTACCAGGGCCGCCCGACCGCGGGCTCCATCGGCACGGGCACGCGCACGACGACCATCATCCAGCCCGTCACGCCCGGCAACCCCTCGACCAACACGCCGACGCCGACCAACCTGCAAGAGCAGCAGAGCGTGCCGTCGCAGAATCCTGGCACCTCGGGCCAGCCCCTGACGCAGCCGGTCATCCAGCAGCCCGCGTCGGTTCCGCAGGGCCAGACCGCGCGGCCGTCGGGACTCAGCACGCGCCCGTAAGCGCACTTGGAGGAGGAGCGACGATGTTCAAGCAAGCACTCGAAGCGATCATCGAGCGCACCGATGGCAGCATCGGCGCGATGATCATGGGCACGGACGGCATCGCCGTCGAGCGTGTGATGAGCCGCGAGGCAGAGGACGCCAACCTCGACGTGGCGGCCGCCGAGCTGACCTCGCTCGTCCGCAACGCACAGCGGACGGGCGCGGACACTGGCCTCGGGGCCTTGCGCGAGCTGGTCGTCCAGCTCGAAGGCGCGGTCGTCGTCATGCGCCAATTCTCGCCGGACTACTTCGTCCTGCTCGCACTCAAGCCAGAGGGCAACTACGGGCGCGGGCGGTTCGAGCTGCGCAAGGCTGAGTTACAGCTGGCGCGCGAGTTCGCGGTCTAGCAAGCAAAGACCGCTTTTACTTCAGCCCCGGCAGACTCCTGAAGCCTGCCGGGGCCTTCTGTTTCCATCCGAATGAATACACGACTCGAACGAATCCCCACGCGGCCCATGCCGGCCGACAGAGTCAAGCTGGGCGTCGCCGCCGTGGCCTCTGCCTACTTCCTCTGGGCCGCGGCGCACCCGGACAGTTGGAGATTGATTGACGGCGTCAACCTCGTCATACACGAGGCCGGCCACGTCGTCTTCAGCCCCTTCGGCGAGTTCCTCGCGGTCGCGGGCGGCTCCCTCTTTCAAGTAATCGTCCCGCTCGTCTTCGCGGGCTATTTCTATTTCAACCGGAAACCTTACTCGTGCGCGCTCGTGCTGTTCTGGGCCGGCGAGAGTCTGCTCAACGTTTCAGTCTACGCCGCGGATTCGGTCGTGACGCAGCTCCCGCTGCTCGGCGGCGACAACTCGATTCACGACTGGAACTTCATGCTCGACCGCCTCGGCCTGCTCAGGCAGACGGCCACCATCGCCTTCGCGATTCGCGCGATTGGCACACTTTTAATCGTCTTCGCCGCCGTCTGGGGGATACGCACGGCCATGCGCCCGTCGAAGCTCGAATTTGAAAATTAGGCTCGTCAGCCCGTGCCTTCGGGCATCTTCACGTAGGGCATTCCGCGCAGGATGATTTTCTGGCGGCGCGCGAGGCGGCGCGGATTTTTGTAAGGGCTGAAGATGTTGAGCGGGCTCGGAATCATGGCGGAGAGGAAGGCGGCCTCGTTCTTGGTCAGTGCCGAGGCGGGCTTGTGGAAGTAGGTCTGCGCGGCCGCCTCCGCGCCGTAGATGCCGTCGCCCCACTCTATGACGTTGAGGTAGAGTTCGAGGATGCGCCGCTTGCTGAGCGTGCGCTCCATGAAGTAGGTGATGACGGCCTCGCGGACTTTGCGCGTGATCGAGCGCTCGCTCGACAGGTAGAGGTTCTTGGCGAGCTGTTGGGAGATGGTGGAGCCGCCGCGCCGGAAGGCCGAGAAGTCCGGGAACCAGCTCGACTGGTCTTCGCCCGCCTCCTTCGCCACCTCCTTCTGGCCCTGCTCGTAGGCTTTGCGTATGGCCTCGTAGTCGAAGCCCTTGTGCGTGGCGAAATTGGTGTCCTCGCCGGCGAGGACGGCGCGCTGCAAGTGCGGCGAAATCTTCTCCAGCGGGACCCACGCCTGCACGCGCTTGGGCTGCTCGCCGCGCGCCCGGGCCTCCCGCGCACGCGCCTCGATCATGGCGCTCGTCTCCGGGTTCTGGTCCCTGAGGCGCGCGAGGTCAGGGAAGGTCAGCCACTCGTAGACGAGCCAGCCCAGCAGGACGCCCGTCAGGACATACGTAGTGAATTTGATGATCCGCCAGATTCGCATTCGGGGCAGGATTATAGACAAACGTCTTCGGAAAACAGAATGTCCCGCAGGGACATTTGAAAATAGCCCAGCACTTCAGGGCTGGGAATTGAGCCAAAAAATATTTGAGTCCCGTAGGGACGACTGAACATTTCGGCCGTCCCTACGGGACTCGGCGTGATTTCCCGTCTGTTACCCAGCACTGAAGTGCTGGGCTATTTTCAGTCGCCCCTGACGGGGCTCAAGCCGGCTGAGCGTTGGCCTCACGCCCCGCCGAGTCGAAGATGGCGCGCGCGGCCCTAATCGTGTTGCAGTGAATCTCCACGGTGTCGTTGATGTCCTGGGCGTAGCCGCCGGACATGACTGTGGCGACGCCGACGCCGCGCGCGCGGCACTCCGCGAGCACCAACTCGTCGCGGGCGCGCAAGCCTTCGATGGTCAGCGCGAGGCGGCCGAGCTTGTCCCCTTTGTACGGGTCCGCGCCGCCCAGATAAAAGACTACGTCGGGCCTGTGCGCGAAGACGCGGGGCAGTTGCGCCGCCAGCGTCTCCAGGTACTCGTCATCATTCGTCCCGTCGGCCAACTCCACGTCGAGCGTCGAGCGTTCCTTGAAGAGCGGGTAATTTTTGGCCCCGTGCATGGAGAAGGTGAAGACCTCCGCGTCGCCCGCGAAAATCGCTGCCGTGCCGTTGCCCTGATGAACGTCGCAGTCAACGATTGCCGCGCGACTGATCAGGCCATCACGCCTGAGCGCGCGCACCGCAATCGCCACGTCGTTCAGGACACAAAACCCCTCGCCGCGGTCTGGGTAAGCGTGATGCGTGCCGCCCGCCAGGTTCGAGCCGACGCCTTCTGTCAAGGCCCGGCGCGCGGCGTTGAGCGTGCCGCCCGCGGCCAGGAACGAGCGGCGCACCAAAGCTTTCGACCAGGGCAGCCCCAAACGCCTGATCTCGCGCGGCGTCAGTGTGCCCGCGCGCAAGCGCGTCACGTAATCGTCCGTGTGCACGAGCAGCACGTCCGCGAGCGGCGCGGGCTGCGGCTCGACCACGTCCGCGGGGCGCAGCGTCCCCTCGCGCAACAATTGGTCGCGCACCAGCTCGAACTTACGAATGGGGAAGACGTGGCCCTCGCCTATGTCCGCGTAGTACCGCGGCGTGTAAGAGACTCGCAACATAAGTGGTCAGTGATCGGTGGTCAGTGGTCAGTTTAAAACAAAAAATTCAGCGATGCTCAGCGGCTTTTTATTTACTGACCACTGACCACCGACCACTGACCACTGTTTCAGTATTGTATCAAGCTGCCTTCGCGCTTGGCACGGCGGACGGCGCGCGAGAAGACCCAGAGCGAGAAGGGAAGCAGGACTGCGAGGAAGACGAAGAGCGTGACGAGAGGGCGGCTGACCTGCGCGAGTCCCTGGCCTTCGATGAGGACGCGGCGGATGCCGTCGAGGCCGTAGGTCGGCGGGAGCAGGCGCGAGATTGTGCCAAATCCCTGGCCCAGAAGCTCCGTCGGGAAGAAGACGCCGGAGAAGAGGGCCGAGCCCGTGCCGAGCAGGATGGCGAACGGGTCGCCGCGCTTGAAGACCATCGCGAAGCTCGCGGAGAGGATGCCGAGGCAGGCGAGCACGAGCGTCGTCAAAAAGAGGAAGACGAGCGCGAGCAGAAAACTCCCGCGGAACTCTACGCCGAAGAAGAGCCACCCGAAGATGAAGTAGAGCGAGGAGTGGAACGTCGCCAGCAGTAAGTCCCAGGCCGAGCTGGCGACGACGACCGTGGGCACGCTGATGGGTGAGAGCAGGACGCTTTCCAGCGTGCCCTGCATCTGCTCGCTGCGGATGGCGTTGGCGAGGCTCGAAAAGCCCGTCATGAAATAGTTGAGCACGGCGAGGCCCGTGATCCACGCGGCCAGCGGGTCGCGCCACTGCGAGAAGTCCGTCGCGCCGCCCGTGAAGATGCGCGAGATGAAGTAGAAGGTCGTGACGACGAAGAGGATCGTCAGGATGCGCATGAAAAAATCCAGGCGGTAGCTGACGGCCAACTGAAAGTCGCGCGCCACGAAGGCCCGCACGCGTCGCAGGAAAAGTGTGGCGGCTTTCAGCATCAAGCCTCCGCCTCCTCTTGCTCGCGCTCGTAAGTTTCCAGCACGTCGAGCAGCGTGGCGCGCTCGGAGTCGAAGGAGACGAGCGTCGCGCCGCTCTCCTGTAGCGCGCGCACGGCCGCGTCGAGCTTTCGGTCTCCGGCCTTGCGCGTGAAAGTTATGCGGAGGGCCGCGCCGTCATCTTTGATTTCGAGGCCGTCAACCGCGTGGGCGAGCAACTCGCGTGCGCGCTCGGGCGTGACGCCGTGGGCGCGCAGCTCGACGTGCTCGGTCTGGACGTGGGCGGCGCGCAGTCGCTCGGGCGTGTCGAGCGCGCGGATGCGGCCGCGGCTGATGACGGCGACGCGCGCGCACAGCTCCGCGACTTCGGCCAGGTTGTGCGAGGTCAGGAGCACCGTCACCGGCGGGTCGCCGCCCGCGAGTGATTGAATGAGCGCGCGCATACGCGCGGCCGCCAGCGGGTCCAGCGAGCGCGTGGGCTCGTCCAGCAGCAGGACGGGCGGCCTTGCGAGCAGCGCGCGGGCGAACGCCATCCGCTGCTTGTTGCCCGTCGAAAGCTCGCCGAAGCGGCGCGTGACCAACCCCTTCAGCTCGAACTGCGCGACCAGCTCGATGATGCGCCGTCGCGCCCGTGAATCGTCCAGGCCGTAGAGCCGTGCGAAGAACATCAGGTTCTGCTCGACGGTCAGCCGCCAGTAGAAGCTGCGCTCCTCTGCCGTCGCCAGTCCGACCTGCGCGCGCACGCGCTCGTCGTCGCGCACGCTATCAAAGCCGTTGACGGTGACCGCGCCGGAGGTAGGCTGAACGAGCGTGGCGATTATTTTGGCGAGCGTGGTCTTGCCCGCGCCGTTGCGCCCTATGATGCCGAAGATTTCGCCCGCGCGAACTTCGAAGGAGACTTCCACGAGCGCGCGGACGGGCGGCTTAGACGGACGGCGGAATAACTCTTTGAGGCGCGCGAGCGGCTGCGGGTAAGTTTTCGAAAGGCGTTCGACGGAGATGACGGACAAGACTTCGGCGCTCATCTCTTACGCTGTCTCGGGTCGAGGTACTCGCGCAACCCGTCGCCTATGAAGTTGAAGGCGAGCACGGTGAGCGCGATGAAGATGGCCGGGAAGATGAGCGCGTGCGGGGCCGTCTCTAGCCCGCGCGCCTCGTCAATCATCTTGCCCCAGGACGGCACGGGCTCCTGCACGCCGAGGCCGAGGAACGAGAGCGAGGCTTCCGAGAGCACCGCGCCGGCCATCCCCAAACTCGCCTGCACGATGAGCGGCTGGATCGCGTTCGGCAGGATGTGGCGGACCAAGATACGCAGGTCGCCAGCGCCCAGAGCGCGCGCCGCCTGCACGAAGTCGTACTCGCGCACCTTGAGCACCTGGCCGCGAATCAGCCGCGCGTAGCCGACCCAGCCGATGACGCAGAGCGCCAGGATGAGCTTGTCGAGCCCCTTGCCGAGGAAGGCGACGAGCGCGATGGCGAGCAGGAGTCCGGGGAAGGCCAGGAAGACGTTGAAGACGTAGCCGGAGACGAGGCGGTCAATCCAGCCGCCGTAGTAGCCGGAGATGGCACCCAGAATTGTGCCAACGAGCGCCGAGATGACGACGACGGCGAAGCCCACCTGGAGCGAGATGCGCGTGCCGTAGACGACGCGCGAGAAAACGTCGCGGCCCGTCGCGTCGGTCCCGAACCAGTGCTCGGCCGACGGCTTCTGGTAGCGGATCGCCGTGTTGGTCACGCCGTAGTCCTGCCGCGCGATCAGCGGCGCGAACACCGCCACCAGCACCAGCACCGCGACGACGACGAACCCGAAGATTGAAAGACGATTCATGAGCGTTAGTTTCAGGTTTCAAGTTTCAGGTTTCAGGTTCCGAGCTTTTAACTTGAAACCTCAAACCTGAAACCTGAAACTTCTTACGAGACCCTGATTCGCGGATCGAGCAGGCGATAGACCAGGTCGGTCAGCGAGTTGACTAAGATGTACGTGACGCTGATGACGAGGACGCAGCCCTGGACGACTCGGTAGTCGAGGCTGCCGATGCCCTCCTCCAAAAGCAGAGTGCCGATGCCGCGCCAGATGAAAATCTTTTCCGTGATGATCGCGCCCGCCAGCAGCACGCCGAGCTGAAGGCCGAGAATCGTCACCACGGGGATGAGCCCGTTCTTCAGGACGTGCTTGTAGACCACTTTGCGCTCGCTCAGGCCCTTGGCGCGCGCCGTGCGGACGTAGTCCTCGTTCAATTCCTCGATGACGGAGGAGCGCACCATCCTGGTCAGGATGGCCGAGAGCGCCGCGCCGAGCGTGATGGCCGGCAGGATGATGTCTTCGGGGTACTGGTTGCCGGACGAGCTGACCCAGCCGAGCTTGACGGCGAAGACGTAGACCAGGAGCGGCCCTATGACGAAGCCGGGAACGCTGATGCCGACGAGCGCGACGACAGAGGAGGCGCTGTCAATCCAAGTCCCCTTGTTCTTGCCGGCGAAGATGCCGAGCGGGATGGCTATCAGCACCGCGATGAACATGGCGGCGAGCGCCAGCTTGATCGTCGCCGGGTAGCGTTCGAGGATGAGATCGCGCACGGGGCGGTCGCCCCTGAACGAGAGGCCCATGTCGCCGCGCAGGAGGTTGCGCCAGTAGTCCACGAAGCGGTTGTCCCAACCGTGCCACTGAAAATGTCGCCCGCCGTCCGCGGCGCGCGGGAACGAGAAGAAGAAGGGCGGGCGGTCGAGGCCGTGCTTGCGGTTGAAGTTCGCAATCTGCTCGGGCGGCGCGTCCGCGCCGACAATGGCCGCGGCCGGGTCGCCGGGGACGGCTTCGATGAGCAGCGTGACAATCGAGACGACCGTGAAGACCACGAGCGCCATCATCGCAATCCGGCGCAGCGCGCCCAGGAGCTTGCGCCTGACCGAAGGCCACACGGAACGCTTCTTCGCGGTGCTGTTCTCCGGCGCGTTGTGACTTTGCTCAGACACGCGTGCGAGATTCTGTCCCTTGAAAATTTTGGCTTGAAATTACGAGGCGGATGATAACAGAAAGAGAGGGGCAGAGGCGACAGAAGATTTGAACGGCGGCGCAGAAGCGAATAGCCTGAAGGGTTCGTGGCGCTCCATTCGTGCAGCGGCCCCGACAACCGTGCACGAACGAGTCGTTACGCTACCCTTCAGGCTATGCAATGGTTGCAACGATGCAACCAAGCTCGCTCACTCGGCGGGGCGCGTCCCCAGGTGGAGCGCGGCGACGCCGCCGGTCAGATTCTTGTACTCGACCCCCGCGAACCCAGCCTCACGCATCATCTCCGCGAGCCGCTTCTGGTCCGGGAACCGCGAGACGGAGTCCGGCAAATACTCGTAAGCGCCGCGCGAGCCGCTCAGCGTGCCGCCTATGCACGGCAGCACCCGCGTGAAGTAGAACTGAAAGAGTGCCCGGAAGCCCGGCACGACGGGCCGCGAAAATTCCAGGACCGCCGCGCGCCCCCCGGGTCGCAGCACACGCCACAACTCTCTCAGCCCGGTCTCGACGTTCGACAGATTGCGCAGGCCGAACGCGATGGTGACGGCGTCGAAAGAGCGTTCGGCGAAGGGAAGCTTGAGCGCGTCGCCCTCGACGAATGGAATCTCCGATGAAACATTCGCCAGGGCTTTGCGCGCTGCTATTTCGAGCATGGGCCGGCAGAAGTCAGTGCCGACGACGCGCGCCCCCGTCTCCTGTGCCAACGCCAGCGCAAGGTCGCCCGTCCCGCAGGCCACGTCCAAGGCCCGCGCCCCCTCGATTGACAACACATCATGCAATCGCTTCGCAACAAGCCGCCGCCAGCGCTTGTCCGTGTTGCCCGACAGCAGGTGGTTCAAAAGATCGTAGCGCTTCGCTATTCGGGCGAACATCTCGCGCACTCGGCGCGCGTGTTCACTCTCGTTAACGCTCTTGTCGTCAGGCACAGTAATCGAATTGAGCCGGGGGGATGGTTGCAGCCGGCTTGCGATAAATTTGCAAATTGTCTATGGCTTGCGGATTGGCGAGACGACAGGGGCGGGCGCTTGTTGCGGCGGCGCTGACTGTGCCGCCTCGCCCAGGACTACGACCTTGCCCTCGCCGCCAAGGTCCGCTTTGAGGCGCGTCGCCGGCCCGGCCGCGACCGAGACGATTGACGTTTCCTTGAAGAGGCGCGCGGCCGTGCGCGCGAGGTCCGCGGCCGTCACGCTCCTGAGCTGGCGCAGCCGCTCGTCCGCGGCCGAGAGCTGGAAGGTGTCCGCGTCGAGCCACAGGTCTGCCACGGACTCCGGCCGCTCAAGCTGCTTGGTTAATTCCGCCAGCGCCTCGCCGCGGACGCGTTCGAGCGTCTCCGGCGTGACGCCGCCGCCTTTGGCGAGCGTGCTCAAGACTTCGCGCGCCTTGGCGAGCGTGGCCGCGGCTTCAGAAATTGGCACACTCGCGCCGAGGACGAACATACCCGGAAGCTGGTGCTCTTCGTGGCGCACGAAGTAGGCGGTCTTGGCAATCTCGGGCTGCCGCGCCTGCCAGAGGTCGCGCGCCGCGAGCGCGAGAAGCTGAGCGGCCGCGGCGTCCTTGTCCGAGCGGGCGAGGCCGCGCGCTGCGAGGCGTATCTCGACAGTCTCCGCGCCCGAGAGGTCTACGACGAGCGGGCGCGCGTCGGGCGCTTCGGGCTGGCGGAAAGTCGTGGGCACGACGGTCTCGCTCTTGCGCCAGTTGCCCAGGAGTTGTTTGAGGGCGCGCATGGCGCGGCGCTCGTCAACGGGGCCGACGATTGCCAGCGTCGCGTTGTTCGGGTTGAGGAACCGCTCGCGCGCGAGCATCAGGTCCGTGCGCTCGACGCGGGCGAGCGTCTCGGGCGAGCCGGGGAGCGGGCGGCCGTAAGGGTAATCGCCGAAGAGGCGCGCGGCGACGGCCCTGTCCGCCATGAGCGCGGGCGAGACGTTGAGGTCGCGGACCATCTTGACGCGCGCGTCGCGCAGCCGCCCGACGACTTCCGGCCTCAGGTCCGTGCTGATGACGGCCGTGCCCAGCAGCTCTATCATGCGCTCGAACTTCTGCGCGTCTCCCGAGAGCGTCACGTTGATGCGGTCGAAGTCGCTCGTCACCTCCACGTTCCCGCCCAGTTCTTCGACGAAATACTCGCGCGTCGTGGGGTCCGAGAAGAGCGCGTCGCCGAGGAGCGCCATCAGCCCGGACTTGCCTCCGAGGTCGAAGGCCGAGCCGCTGTGCAGGCGCAGCTTGATGGTCACGTTCCCGGAGCCGGGCGTGTTCCAGAGCAGGACGCGCAGGCCGTTCAGGAGCTGCTCGCGCCGCGGCTCAAGGCCCGCCTGGGCGGCCGCGCCGACCGACGACGTGAGCAGCGCCAGCAGGACTGCCGCCCGTATAGTTTTTCCGAGGGACAAAGTCAGAAATTTCATGATTCGGCGGTCGTGTTGATACAGAGACGACAGCGACACGGGTTTTCCGGCCATTTTTAGTACGGGATGACGGGGAGCTGCCGAAAAACAGTTTAGATGCGCCCCGTCCGCGCCGTCAACCGTTTGGGCTCGGGCCGCATCCAAAGGGCTGCCGGAGGAAAGGGTTTCTGCCCCGCGGTGTGCCTGCTTCGGCAAAGAGTAGTATAATGCGAGTCTGGTAAAGGAGCCGGGCACATGGTCGCGCCCGGCCCCGAAACCCCACGCGAGAGTGTTACGTTAGAGATGCCGCCGGGAAAGAGTCTTCCCAAAGAGCAGCCCGGTCCCCTTGGCGGCTACAGAGGATAAAGATGAAACAGTGTTCCACCTGTCGGGAAGAGTTCGCCGACAAATTCAGCTTCTGCCCGGTTGACGGCACGCCGCTCGCCGAGCAGGCGGACGCCCCCCTGAACCAGCCCCCTCTTCCCGAGACGACGCGCGCGTTCGTGCCGCCGCCGCCGGTGCCAGAGCAGCCGGCAGCGCCGGCCGTAAGCTACGCGGTGGACGCTGGCGAGGAGACGCTGGCCGGGTCCGCTTCGACGGCGCTCGTGCGTGCGAACGAGTATCACCTGACGTTCGTGGACGACACGGGGCTGACCAGGCGTCTGATGGACGAGCTGAAGGAAGTGGCCCACAATTCGGAGCTGACCTGGCCCGAGTTCAAGCGCGACCCCGGAGGCTACAGCAAGCGGTTCGTCACGGGCTACGGCTCGCTCGTCTGGAAGTTCTTCTCCCGGAAGGAAGTGGCGATTGGAACCTCGTCGGCGCTGCTCTTAGTGCTGACGGCGATCATAGGTTTCGTCGTCTACGGGCGCTACGCCGCGAGGCAAGCGGCGCTGGTGCAGGCCGACAATGATTTGATCGTGGAGCAGCTCATCAGCCCGGACGACATCCCGGCCGAGATAGAGGAAGAGAAGCAGCCGGACAAAGCGATTGGCACAGGCCAGGGCGGGCGCGTAGGCTTCAACAAGGGGCGCGGCGAAGGCTCCAAGCCAAAGTTTGAGAAGGCTGGCGGCGGCGGCGGCGGCGGCCAGCAGGACACCCTGCCCCCGCAGCAGGGGCGCATCCCTCCGCCGTCCGAGATAGCCGCGAAGATTCCGACGACGCCGCCCGTCAGGCCGCCGCTGCTTCCCGCAGGCGGCATAGACATTGACCCCGCGCTCTACAAGAATCTTCCGTATGACCGCTTTGGCGACCCGCGCTCGAAGTCCACGGCGACCAGCGCAGGGTCCGGGACCGGCAACGGCATCGGCACGGGGACGGGCGCGGGCATAGGCGAAGGCCAGGACCAGGGCTTCGGCCCGGGCCGCGGCGGCAACATGGGCGGCGGCGACCGCAACATGGGCGGCGGCGGCTCCGGCGGCGGCACGGGCGACAACGGGATGGACTACAACCGCACCTTCAGCCCGAAGGAGGTCAACGTCAAGGCGCGCATCCTGTCCAGGCCCGAGCCGCAGTACACTGAGGAGGCCCGCAAGAATCAGGTCTCCGGCACGGTCGTCTTAAGAGCCGTCTTCTCATCCTCGGGCCAGGTGACCAACATCCGCGCCGTGTCGAGTCTGCCCTACGGGTTGACCGAAAGGGCGATAGCGGCCGCGCGCCAGATCAGGTTCACGCCCGCGATGAAGGACGGGCGGGCCGTCTCGCAGTACATCCAGATCGAGTACAACTTCAATTTGTACTAAACGAGAGTCCCGCAGGGACGACTGACAATAGCCCAGCACTTCAGTGCTGGGTAACAGGCGAGAAAAGAAGAGAGTCCCGTAGGGATGGCTGAATGTTTCAGTCGTCCCTACGGGACTCAAATATTTTTGGCACACTTACCCAGCACTGAAGTGCTGGGCTATTTTCGGTCGCCCCTGACGGGGCTCTTAAATCAGACTCTCCGCAACACGGCTTATGCGGCGGACTCCTTCCTGGAGGCGGTCGAGCGAGGTTGCGTAGGAGATGCGTATAAAACCTTCCGCGCCGAAGGCCGCGCCGTCCGTGACGACCGTCTGTTCCTGCTTGAGCAGCCGGTCTGAGAAATCGCCAGAGGTTTTGACTTCACCTTTCAAACACCCGCGCACGTCCGGGAAGGCGTAGAACGCGCCCTCCGGCAGGATGCAGCGTAGGCCGGGAATGTCGCCGAGCGCGCGCGTCAGCCAGTCGCGCCGCTCGCCGTACTCCTTCAACATCGCCGCGACAGAATCCTGCGGCCCCGTGAATGCCTCGACCGCCGCGGCCTGCGCCACGGAGTTCGTGTTGCTCGTCGAGTGGCCCTGCACCTTGAGCATCGCGCGCGTCCACTCGGCGGGCGCGAGCGAGTAGCCCACGCGCCAGCCCGTCATGGCGTAAGTCTTCGACAGGGAACCCGCGATGCACAGCCGCCGCCTCAGCTCCGCAGGCAGACTCGCCGCGCTGAAGACCTCTGCCGGCGGGTAGACGAAGCGCAGGTAGCACTCGTCGGAGATGACGTAGACGCCGCGCTCGTCCGCGATTTCCATGATGCGGCGGAACTCAGCGGGCGGGATGACGCGGCCCGACGGGTTGCAAGGCGAGTTCAAGATGATGAGCTTCGTGCGCGGCGTCAGAGCGCGCGACACTTGCTCGGCCGTCAGGACGAAGTCCGTCTCTTCGGTCTCTACGACGACCGCTTTCGCGCCCGCGAACGTGACGATCTCGGGGAAGGTCACCCAGTAGGGCTGCGAGATCAAGACTTCATCGCCGGGGTTGACGAGCGTGACGACGGCGTTGAAGATGGCCTGCTTGCCGCCGGAGGTCGCCATCACTTCCGCGCGCTCGTAGGCGGTCCCGAATTTATCTCCGTAGAAATCAATGATGGCCTGCTGTAAGTCGCGCGTCCCGGCCGTCGGCGTGTACTTGGTCTTGCCGGCCTTCATCGCGCGGGCGGCGGCTTCCTTGATGTTGTCGGGCGTGTCGAAGTCCGGCTCGCCCGCGCCGAGGTCAACCACGTCCAGGCCCTCGGCGCGCATCGCGGTGGCCGCCTGCATCGCGGCTATCGTCGAGGACTCGCGCATCCGCCCGACGTTGTCGGAGACGGGGAAGGCCGGGGCTGCTGTCTTTGTTGTCGTTGTCATGAGATCGCTTGAATCATCACGCGGCGCGGGGCCACTGTCTCGCGCCGCGCGATTGAGAAGTCTTACTTACCGGCCCTTCTTCGAAGACCCTTTCTTTGAAGAGCCTTTCTTCGAGCCGCCCTTCTTGGCAGCGCCCTTCTTGGCAGAGCCTTTCTTACCGCCGCTCTTTTTACCGGCTTTCTTGCCGCCCTTTCTGGCCGGTTCTTTGTTGACGGGTTTACCGTAACCTCCGCCGCCGGGCTTTTCGCCCCCCTTGTGCATGGCGTTGACGGTCGCCCAGGCGCGCTTCTCGGCCTCTTCTTCGGAGACGCCGCGCTTCTTGTAGCCTTCTTCGATGTGCTCGGCTTTGCGCTTCTGCTTGTCCGTGTACTTATCCTTGTCGCCTCTCGCCATTCTTTCATCCCCCCTTTTTAGATTTCAGAAATGGAACTGACGGCGGCGAGTATATCACGCTAACTCTTCCCGATCTTCTGCCGCATCCGCAACTCTATGGAGGCCGGGACGAGCCCTTCGATCTTGCCGCCGAGCAGGAAGACTTCCTTGACGAGGCGCGAGCTGACGTAAGAGTAAGCCTCGGCCGGCATCATGAAGACGGTCTCGATGCGCGGCTCCAGCCGGCGGTTCATCAGGGCCATCTGTAGCTCGTACTCGTAGTCGGAGATGGCGCGTATGCCGCGCACGATGGCGTCGGCCTGGCGCTGGACGGCGTATTCCACGAGCAGGCCGCGGAAGTCCTCGACGAGCAGGCGGCAGGAGCCGTGCTCTATCTCCGTGACCACATGCTGAAGCATCTCGCGGCGCTCCTCTATGGTGAAGAAGGGTTTCTTGTCCGGGTTGACGAGAATCGCGATGATGATTTCGTCAAAGAGCTTGCAACCGCGCTCGATGATGTCCAGGTGGCCGTTAGTAATCGGGTCGAACGAGCCCGGGTAAATTGCGCGTCGCATGACTTAACTTTATCGAAAGATTGGCGGAACAGTTGCCAACTTAGCACAGCCGCACCCGGACAGACAATTCGATTTCCCGCCGCGGAGGGTGTAATATTCGGCCCAACAAAAGGACACGCAATCTTGGCTTCTCCCCGCGCGCCGCTTCAGCCCGGCGCTCTCGCTGGTGTCCTTTGCTGGTCGGGAGAACTAACCTTTCGAGGAGGAGAAGAATTTGAAGCATTCAGAGAAAAGGTTCGCGCGCGCTCTCTTGCTGGCGCTGGCGTGCTGCCTCGTTTTTGTGCCAGCCGCCTCGGCGCAGAAGAAGCGGGCGAAGCGGCTGAACGACGCGGAGCGCCGCGCCGCACGGGCCGCGCGCGTCTTCGACGAGATCATGGCGGTGCGCGAGCGCGGGATTCCGAGAAACCTGCTCGACCGCGCCGAGGCCATAGCGGTTTTCCCGGGCGTCATCAAGGCCGCCTTCATCATCGGCGGCCGCGGCGGGCAGGGCGTCATCAGCCGGCGCGTGCGCGGCGGTTGGAGCGCGCCCGCCTTCTTCAACCTGGGCGGCGGGAGCGTCGGGCTACAGATCGGCGCGTCGAAGACGGACTACGTGATGCTGATTATGAACGACGAGGGCGTGCGCGGGCTGATGGAGGACAAGTTCGAGGTGGGCGGCGAGGCGGGCGTGGCCGCGGGGCCGGTCGGGCGCGAGGCCGCGGCCTCGACCAACATCACGCTCGACGCTGGCATTCTTTCCTACTCGCGGAGCAAGGGCCTCTTCGCGGGCGTCGCGCTGAAGGGCGCGGTCATCAACCCCGACAACGACCTCAACGAGGCCGTCTACGAGGGGAAGAAGGCGAGCCAGGTCTTAGAGCAGGAGCGTGACCTGAACGAGATGCCCGCAGAGGTGCGCGTCTTCCCCGTGACGCTCAGCCGGTATTCGCGCAAGTGAGTGAGACACTGTGACAGGAGCTGAAAAGATGAGACACCAGATTCGACACCTGACGAGCTGCGCGCTCGGCCTGACGCTGTTGCTTGCGGTCGCAGGCGTGGGCGCGGCGCAGAGCAAGAACGCGAAGAAGATCAGTAAGGCCACGAAGCGTTCGCAGGAGGCGGCCAGAGTTTTCACGGAGATCATGGCCGCACCGGACAAGGCGATTCCGAAGGACTTGCTCGACAAGGCAGAGGCCGTCGCCGTCTTCCCCAACGTCATCAAGGCCGGCTTCATCGTAGGGGGCCGTGGCGGCAGCGGCGTCATCAGCCGGCGCGTGCGCGGCGGTTGGAGCGCGCCGGCCTTCTTCGACCTCGGCGGCGGGAGCATAGGCTTGCAGATCGGCGCGTCCTCGACGGACTTCGTGCTGCTCTTCATGAACGAGGAGGCGCTCAAGGGCTTGTTGGAGGACAAGCTTGAGATCGGCGGCGAGGGGAGCGTCGCCGCCGGCCCCGTAGGGCGCGCGGCCGCCGCCTCGACCAACGCCACGCTCGACGCGGGGATTCTCTCCTACTCGCGCAGCAAGGGCTTGTTTGCCGGCCTCGAATTGAAAGGCGTGGTGATTGACCCGGACAACGACGACAACCAGGCCGTCTACGGCCTCAAGGCCGCGGACATCCTGACGGGCAGGAACAAAATCAACCTGACACAGATGCCCGCCGGCGTCCGCATCTTCCCCCGCACCCTCTCCCGCTATTCGGTGAGGAGGTAAAAGCAGGAGTCAGGAGTCAGGAGTCAGAAGTCAGAATAGAGAGACCACGGACGGCTTCTGTTTTTATTCTGACTTCTGACTCCTGACTCCTGTCTTCTGTTTTTTCTTGACGCTCGCGTCCGCGCGCCCTTATATTCAGCTCGCGCAGCCGCCCCCGATGAGAAGCGCCGCCTTCACCCTTTCCCAGAGGAGAAATCTGATGCAGGCACGCACGCAGCGCCAGAAAGAGATTCTGGATTACATCACGCGCTTCATCGAGCGTCACGGCTACGAGCCCTCCTACGCGCAGATCGCGCGCTACTTCAACGTCTCTTCCAAGGCGACTATCGCCAAGCACATCGCCGCGCTCGAAAGCCGCGGCCTGCTCTCGCGCCGCGACGAGGACGGGCAGTTCAACCTCTCCGTCAAGGTCGAGGACGCGCCCTCGGACGCCGTCTGCGAGCTGCCGCTTTTGGGCCGCATCGCCGCCGGCGCGCCGCTCGACGCCGTCCAGGACGCCGAGCCCATCGTCGTCCCGCGCTTCCTCCTGGGCCGCGTCCGGCCCGAGCGCGTCTACGCCCTGCGGGTCTCCGGCGACTCCATGATTGACGAGCACATCTGCGACGGCGACATCGCGCTGATAGAGAACCGCACGGAGGCGCGCGACGGCGAGATCGTCGTCGCCCTGGTCGAGGGCGCGCGCGCCACGCTCAAGCGCCTCTTCCGTTTTGGCACAGAAATCGAACTGCGTCCGGCCAACTCGCAGCTCGCGCCGATCCGCGTGCCCGCCTCGCAGGTCCGCGTCCAGGGCATCTTCCGCGGACTGCTCCGCGCGACTTCCTGAGAGAACAGAGCTTCGATGAACAAGCCCAGCTTCTTCGCACGCCCCCGCGCCGCGCGTTTCGTCCCCGTCGTCCTCCTGCTCCTCGTCCTGCTCGCCGCGCCCGCGCCGCGCGCGTCGGTCGCCGGCACTTTCCTCTGCGCCTGCTGCGCTGAGCCCGGCGAGTGGTTCGAGCGCACTGGGAAGTTGGAGAGCTACGAGGTCACAGAGCTGCGCGGCGTGAAGTTCGACGCGACGGCGAAGCTCTACACGACCGCCGCCGGCTTCGAAGACATGAAGGGCTTGCCGGCGCAGTACGAGTCCTTCGGGCTGACGGACGCCTTCGGCCGCGCGCTCGAACTGACGCTGACCTTCAAGGGCGAGCGCGGCGAGACGGGCGCGATCGTGCTGCGGCTGCCGCAGGTGGCGACCAACTTCGGCGTTGACCTGCACGACTACCCGGAGGGGAGCGCCGGCCCGATTCTTTACAAGGAGTGGCGCTTCGGCGGGCTCGCGAGCGGGACAGGGATGTTCAGAAGGAGCGTCGTCCCTGGCACAAAATTCCGCCTCGTCCTACAGGGGCGCGGCAACAACTGCCTCTCGTCCACGGACTTCAAAAACTGGCGGCTCGACATCACAGGCCCGCGCGCGGACTACGCCTTCTACGGCGCTCTCGGCGGCGCTGAATAAACTCGACTGTTACTCTTTCCGAACGACTCCGGCCCGCGCCTGTACGACTTTAGGCGGCGGCGGACGGCCTCATCGCTTCGTTTTCTTCATCCTGCCGCTTCCGCCCTTCTGGCATATTTCTTGCCGAACAGAGAACTCTGTACAGATGTGTCTTTGTGCCGGCACGCAAGCCAGCCATTTTTAAGTAAGGAGAAAGAATCAGTCATGACCACAGGGCAGAAGAGAGTAGCCATCCTCGTCGAGAAGAATTTCGAGGACTCAGAATTCCAGATTCCGTACAACGCGCTGAAGGAGGCGGGGGCCGAAGTCACCGTCCTCGGCTCGCGCATGAACGAGACTTACCAGGGCAAGCAAGGCAAGGCTTCCATCGAGCCGGACGGGACGACGACCGAGGCGCGCGCCTCGGATTTCGACGCGGTCGTGATTCCGGGCGGCATGGCCCCCGACACCATGCGCACCAACATGAAGACCGTCCGCTTCGTCGAGGACGCCGTGCAGGCGGGCAAGCTCGTCGCCGCCGTCTGCCACGGGCCGCAGGTACTCATAGAGGGCGACTTGCTGAAGGGCAAGCGCGCGACGGGCTTTCGCGCGATACGCAAAGACATTCAGAACGCAGGGGCCGATTACGTCAACGAGCCGCTCGTCGTTGACGGCAACCTCATCACCTCGCGCCGCCCGTCCGACGTGCCGATTTTCACCGCGGCCATCCTGCGCGAGCTGGGCCTGAGCCTCGAAGGCAAAATTGTGCCAGACCCTGCGAGCGAGGGCGCGGACTGGCTCGGCTTCGGCGAGGAGTTGGGCGGGTCGTCCAAGAGCGAGATCGTGGACGCCCTCAACACGGTCATCCGCGGCGAGCGCTACGCCGTGACGGCCTTCGAGCATTACGCGGAGAAGGCGACCGGCACTGAGCTGCGCTCGCTGCTGAACGAGATACGCGAGTCGAAGCAGGCGCACATCGCGGCGCTCGAAGCGAGGCTCGGCGAGCTGGGCGAGAAGGAGAGTTTTCAGGCCGCCGGCAGCGGCGCGTGGGCGACGCTCAAGAGCTGGTTGCAATCGAGCGACGACCTCAGCATCCTGCGCCGCGCGCTGGGCGACATGCAGACCGGCGTCGTTGACACCAACAACCTGCTCAACACGCTGACGGACCCGACGACGGCCGCCATCTTCGAGCGCATGGAGGAGGAACTCTCCAAGCAGGAGCAGCGTCTCGCAGACCTCTACCACGCCCGCACGGGCAAAGAGCCGGAGGCCGCCCAGCCCACGACGGGCGCGGCCGTCAGCGCATAGATTCACCACGGAGGACACAGAGGGGCACAGAGGAAGCCGAAATAAGAAACGCAGATGGCAGATTTGAAATTTCAAAATCTGCCATTCCAAATTCCTATTCCCCCTCTGTGTCCTCTGTGCTCTCTGTGGTCCTTCTTCTCCTCACTCGCCGCTCTGGTGGAGGAGTTTAGCGACGAGGCCGGTCCAGCCGGTCTGGTGGCTGGCCCCGAGGCCGGAGCCGGTCTCGCCGTGGAAGTATTCGTAGAAGAGGATGAGGTCGCGCCAGTGCGGGTCGGTCTGAAACTTCTCGGCGGAGCCGTAGACGGGGCGGCGGCCCGCGTCGTCTTGCAGGAAGAGTCTTGACAGGCGGCGCGAGATTTCGGCGGCGACTTCGAGCAGGTTCATCAGCCTGCCCGAGCCGGTCGGGAACTCGACCTGGAACTCGTCGCCGAAGTAGCGGTAGAACTTCCGCAGCGCCTCTATCAACAGAAAGTTGACGGGGAACCAGACGGGGCCGCGCCAGTTGGAGTTACCGCCGAAGAGTTCCGTCGTGGAGTCGCCCGGCTCGTAGTCCACGCGGTACTCGCGGTGGTCGAGCCTGAGCGTGTACGGGCGCTTGAGGTGAAAGCGCGAGAGGGCACGCACGCCGTAGGGCGAGAGGAACTCTTCCTCGTCGAGCATCATCGAGAGGACGCGCCGCAGCCGCTCGCGGTTGACGACCGAGAGCAGGCGGCGATGCTTGCGCCCGGGCGTCGCCATGCTGGCGACGTTGCCGGTCAGGTCCGGGCGGTTGTTGATGAACCACTCCATGCGGCGGCGGAAGCCCGGCAGGTTTTCCAGCATCTCCGGCTCCAAGGTCTCCACTGCGAAGAGCGGGATGAGCCCGACCATAGAGCGCACCTTCAGAGGGATGTGCTGGCCGTCGCTCGTGTGGAGCACGTCGTAGTAGAAGCCGTCCTCCTCGTCCCACAACTCGACGTTGTCGCGCCCTATGTTGTTCATCGCGTGCGCGATGAAGATGAAGTGCTCCCAGAACTTCGAGGCCACGTCCTCGTAAGCGCGGTCCTCGCTCGCCAGCTCCAAGGCAATCGCCAGCAGGTTCAGCGTGTACATCGCCATCCAGCTCGTCCCGTCCGACTGCTCTATGAAGCTGCCGTCCGGGAGTTGGGAGCTGCGGTCGAAGAGGCCAATGTTGTCGAGGCCGAGGAAGCCGCCCTCGAAGATGTTGTTGCCCTCCACGTCCTTGCGGTTGACCCACCAGGTAAAATTCAGGAGCAGCTTGTGGAAGACTTTTTCCAAAAAAATTCTGTCGCCGCGCCCTCGCGTCTGCTTCTCCGTGCGGTAGACGCGCCACGCGGCCCAGGCGTGCACGGGCGGGTTCACGTCACCAAACGCCCACTCATAAGCGGGAATCTGCCCGTTCGGGTGCATGTACCACTCGCGGAGCATGAGGACGAGCTGCTCCTTGGCGAAGTCTGGGTCAACGAGCGCGATGGGGACGCAGTGGAAGGCCAAATCCCAGGCCGCATACCACGGGTACTCCCACTTGTCGGGCATGGAGATCACGTCGGCGTTGTAGAGGTGTCGCCAGTCGTGGTTGCGCCCGTGCCACCTCTGCGCGGGCGGCGTGGGCTGATATTTGTCGCCCTTGAGCCATTTTTCCACGACGTAGTGGTAGAACTGCTTCGACCAGAGCAGCCCGGCGAAGGACTGCCGCATGACGTTCCGCGCGTCGGGAGAAAGGTCATGCGGGATGACTGAGGCGTAGAACTCGTCCGCGTCCAGCTTGCGCTCGGCGAAGACGCGCTCGAACTCTTCGCCGAAGGGGCTCGCGGAAAACTCTCTGTCGGTGAGGCGCAGGCGCACGGTCGCCGTCTCGCCCGGTTCGATGGTCAGGGCGTAAAGCGCCGCCGCCTTCGTCCCGCGCTGTTCGGGGTTGACGGCCTCCCTGCGGCCGCCGACGACGTACTCGTGGAAGGCGTCCTTCACGTAGGGCGAAGAATTGGCGGCCCCGAAGAGCCTGCTGCTATTCGTCTCGTTCTCCGTGAAGAGCAGCTCGGGCGCGCCCTCGCAGTAGAGCAGGCGGCGGCCCAAAGTCACCTCGCGGAGTTCTATTGTGGAGACGCCGTTTTTGTCAGGGCCAATTTCCCGCCGCAGCTCCGGCCTGGGGTTGCCCTCGCCCCATGACCAGCGGTTGCGGAACCAGACTGTGGGCAGCAGGTGCAATTGAGCGGCCTCGGGGCCGCGGTTGACGACGCTGATGCTGATGAGGATGTCCTCGACATCCCCCTTCGCATACTCGACGAACACGTCGTAGTAGCGGTTCCCGTCATAAACGCCCGTGTCGAGCAGCTCGTACTCGGGCTGGCTCTTGCTGCGCCGCCGGTTCTCTTCGAGGATTCCAGAGTAAGGGAACTCGCCCTGCGGGTACTTGTAGAGGTACTTCAGGTAGGAGTGCGTCGGCGTGGAATCTAAATAGAAGTAATACTCCTTCACGTCCTCCCCGTGGCTGCCTTCCGGGCCGGCCAGGCCGAAGAGCCTCTCTTTCAAGATCGGGTCGCGCCCGTTCCACATGGCTATGGCGAAGCAGATAAATTGATGGCGGTCGCAGATACCCGCCAAGCCGTCCTCGTTCCAGCGGTAGGCCCGCGAGCGCGCGTGGTCGTGCGGGAAGTAGTCCCACGCCGAGCCGTCCCGGCTGTAGTCCTCGCGCACGGTGCCCCACGCCCGCTCAGACAGGTACGGCCCCCAACGCTTCCAGTGCATCGCACGCGCGCGCGACTCGTTCAGCCTTCTCTCTTCGGCGTTCGCCGGGGAACCGTCCGGCCGGGGTGTGTTTTCGCTCATCTTAATTTTGATTCTATCAGAAGCCTTGTCTGCTAAACTGCGCACACTATTCAGCAGTTCGGTTATAAAAAGTGGCTGGTCGAAGATTGAAGTGAAAATAAGATTGCCGTATAACTGAGGAACAGCTATACGGCAACCAAAATTGTGGAGCCACCTTGCGGACTTGAACCGCAGACCTGTCGATTACGAATCGACTGCTCTACCAACTGAGCTAAGGTGGCTAGCTCTGTGAAGGCACAATATACGGACGCGCCGCGCGTGCTGTCAAGCGGGTGCGCGGCCGCCATGAGGGAGGGAGAAAGGATGCCGAAAACGAAGAACCTGGGGAAGCTCAAGGACCGCTTCGAGGTCCGCGGGGGAATCATCAACGAGTTCGATTTTCATCAGGGGCAGAGGGAGTTTGCGGAGGAGGAGCGGAACCGTTTAGAGCAGCGTGAGGAGGGTCAGGGTGCGCCCGAGGGCGAGGGCCAGCCGCAGAGTGAGGCCGAGCGCGTCGCGCAGCTGATGGAGGACGCGCGCCGGAAGGCCGAGGCGAATTTGCGCCGCAGGGAGAAGCGCGGCGGGAAAGCGCCATCGTCGGCCGCCGGGAAGAAGAAGGCCGCCCGAAAGAGCGCGACCGGCGGCGCGAAGAAGTCCGCAAAGAAGTCCGTGAAGAAGTCTGCGGCTAAAAAATCTTCCGCCCCGAAAAAGTCCGGCGGTAAAAAGGGCGCGGCCAGGAAGGCTGGCGCGAAGAAGGCTGGCGCTAAAAAGAGCGGCGCGCGCCGGGCCGGCAAGTGAAGTTTGCAGGGAGGTGAGAGTTGATGTCAGAGGAGACGAAGCGCGCGGACGAGGCGGAAGGGCCGGATCGGGCGCGAGACAACGAGGAGAACGAACTCGAAGCCGAGCAGGAGTCTGCGGCGGCGATGGACGCGGACGTGCCGCAGCCCCCGGACAGTTCCGAGACGACCGAAGGGCAGCCGTCCTGAAAAGAGTGGGCAGTAAGGAGACGCGGCGAGGGAGGAGTTGTGGAAACCTTTCTCGCCGCGCTCGCGTATCTTCAGCCCGCGAGCGCACCTGTCGTTAACGTCAGTTTCGGCGCGCGCGACGATTTATCTCGCTCTCCCCTTGCGAGTCCATCTCCTTACCCACTGCTGCCATGAAAAATTTTTCCTTTAGACACTTGTCCGCGTGGCTCGCCGCTCTCGCCCTGCTCTGCGCCTCGTCGCCGGGCGCGGCCGTCAGCGCGCAGAAAAAGGGCGGCCCCGCGCGTTCGCGGAAACTGCCGTCGGCCGAGAAGGTCGTCGGAGACTATTTGAAAGCCGTCGGCGGCAAGAAGCGGCTGGCCGCGATTAGGGACGCGATCTACGTGTGGGAGATTCGATATCAAGGGCGACTGGTGGGAGGCGCGCGCAGCTTCGTGAAGTCGCCCGTCTCCACGCGCGCGGAACGGTTCGAGCCCGATGGCCTTCAGCTCGACGCCAAGACCATACAGGCCGTCAGCGCCCGGTCGGCCTGGAGGCTGACGCGCGACGGGCGTGTGGTCACGTTGACGGACGCGGAGGCCGGCAGGGTGAGGCTGTTTGCCGCGCTGGAGGCCAGTCGCTTCGTTGATTACAAGAAGCTCAACGTCCTGGCCCGCACGGTCGCTTACGACGCGACCCTGGCCGAGCCGACTTACGTCGTGGAGTTCTCCACCAAAGGCGGCGCGCGGCTGCGCTACTGGTTCGGCGCGACGAGCAAGCTGCTGCTGAAGAGGGAAGACCCGCTGGGCGAGGAAGGCGAGCTGTTAAGCGAGTACCGCGCCGCAGGCGGCGTGCTTGAGCCGCACCGCCTGACGGCCGTGTCCGAAGACAAAAGCGACGCGGCTATGGTCCTGCTCGAAGTGCGCTACAACACGGGCCTCAGTGACGCCCTCTTCGACCCGCCGGCCGCCGCGGAGGGTCTGGACATCCCCGCGCTGCTGCGCGAGGTCGAGGCGAACCAGAAGGAGATTGACGAGCGCGTCGCCAACTACTCCTTCACGGAGAAGAAGACCGAGCGCGAGATCAACGACAAGGGCGAGGTGAAGAAGGAGCAGGTCACGGTCTCGGAAGTCTACCCGCTGCCGGGCGGCGGCGAGTTTCACAAGGTGATAAGTGAGAACGGCGTCCCGCTCTCGGCCGAGCGCGCCGCGAAACAGGACAGGGAGATCGCGGAGTCCGTCGCCAAGTACGAGCGCGAGCGCGAGAAGAAGGAGCGGAAGAAGCTTGAGGAAGAGAGCAAGGGGAAGAAGAAGGACGACGACGATGACGTGGGCATCACGCTCTTCCTGCGCGCGTGCGAGTTCGTCAGCCCGCGCCGCGAGTACCTGCGCGACCGCGCGGCCGTCGTCTTCGACTTCCGCCCGCGCCCGGGCTTCAAGCCGAACGGCACGGCCGAGAGCATCGTCTCGAAGCTGACCGGCGTGGCGTGGATTGACCCCGTGGACAAGACCGTCATGCGGCTGGAAGCGAAGCTCGCCGAGAGCTACAAGATAGGGGGCGGGCTCGTCGCCTCCATCCGCCCGGGCTCGGCCTTCGCCTTCGAGCAGACGCGCATGGCCGACGGCGTCTGGCTCCCGCGCCTCATCCAGGTCAACTTCGCAGCCAAAATTTTCTTCTTCAAAGGCATAGAGGAGAATCAGACGCTTGAGTTCAGCGACTACCGCCGCTTCGACACGGAAGCCAGCGACTACAAACTCGGCGCGCCCGCGGCGAACGAGCCCGGGCGGCCCGACCACTAAACGGGCGGCGGCCCTTAATCCGCCACAGCCAGCGTGATGAAGCTAATCTTCCTACATGGTTTGCCGGGCGTGGGCAAGTTGACGGTCGCGCGCGAATTGGCACGGTTAACGGGCTTCCCGGTTTTCCACAACCACCTGGCCGTTGACCTGGTCGGGTCCGTCTTCGAGTTCGGCAGCCCGCCGTTCGTAGAGCTGAGAGAAAAAATCTGGCTCGCAATGTTCTCTCAAGCCGCCGAGGCCGGGCTTGGCGGTCTAATCTTCACCTTCGCCTACGACCGCACCGTGCGCGGCGGCTTCATCAGTGAAGTCAGAAAGCTCGTCGAAGCAGACGGGGGCCAGGTCCTCTTCGTCGAACTGAGGTGTTCGACCGAAGAGTTGGAGAAGCGGATCACGGACCCGTCGCGCCGCACGTTCGGGAAGCTGATCTCCGTCGAGCAGTTCCGCGAGTTGAGCGAGGCCGGCGCGTTCGCCGACCCCGGAATCCCTTCCGACCGGCTGGTGATAGAGATTACCGCACTCCCTGTGCCGGACGCGGCCCGCCTGATTGTAGACAGTCTGGGGCTGAAATAAGCCGGCGGCGTGATGATGTTATAATTCGCCGGATTATGGGCGGCCAGTTAGTAACCTTTTTGTTCCTCATGCTGTGTGTTTTCGCCGGAGCCTTCGCCCTGGCGGAAGTCTTCAGCAGGTACGGAAAAGAGAGGCCCATCGTCCACCGGCGGCCGGACGCGGACATGGTCAAGGTGGTGCTGAGCCTGGAGCAGAAGACGCTGGAAGATTTGTTCACGCTCTACAGGCGGGAGTTTGGGGCGGGGGCCGCGAGGTACGCGCGCAGGACTTACGACAAGTGGAAGTCGGGCGAGGTCCGGCCGAACCGGCAGACCTTCGACCGCTTCCTCACGCACCTGCCGAGCGTGATGAGCTTTGACTTGAAGTGCGAGGTCTTGAGAAAGTTGCGGGAGGAGTATTGCCCGAAGGCGGACTACAGGCTCGCCGTGGACACGCGTAGCTGGCGCGAGGACGTGGCCCCGCTGGTCGCGGAGATCGTCAACAAGTCTTACACGGCCGAGCTGCCCCGTTACGTCGAGCGGAAACTGAGGTGGCTCGCGGCCGACGACATGCGCGTGGCCCGCATGATTCTGGCCCAGTCTCAGGCGCAGGAGAGCCAGAACGCGCTGTTCCTGCTTGAGCGAGAATTCGATAACATGGAGCAGCTCCTGCGGGCCACGGGCGCGCGGGGCGAAGTCACGCACACGGTCAGGTTGCCGCTGGGGACCATTACGCTGACTGTGGAAAGAGGTTGACCCGATGGCCGACGAGAAGGAAGAGCTGGTGCCGCAGAGGCAATCGCTGTTCGACGTGACGCCGGACGACATACTGGACAACGCCCTGCGCAACCTGGACGAGAAGCAGGCCCGGGACGTGACGAAGAAGGCCGCGGACGAGGTGGTGCGCCTGGCCGTCGAGAAGCGGCTGGCCGAGCACCGCGGCGAGGCCGCGCAGGAGGAGATGCGCAACCTCGTGCATAACGCCAACCTGCTCGACCAGCGGGGCGGCGACTACCAGATCAACAGCACCTTCGAGACCGCCACGGGGACCACGCAGGTGCAGATCACCAGGTCGAAATCAACGAGCGGCCTGCTCATCGCCGCCGCCATCGCCCTGGTCATACTCGTCATCATCCTGATTACCCTGATCGCGAGGTGAACTGATGAAAATCCTGACAACTTACCTGCTGGTCTTCGTACTCGGCTGCTACGCGCTCGACTGTTCGGGGAAGAAAACCGGCGGCTCGCCTTCCAAGACTTTCCCCCTGGGCGACTATCAATACACGGGCTACGGCGAGGGCGGCGTCAAAGTAGTCGAGGGGCGTTTGTCCCTCAAGTCGCTCGACGGCGACCAACTCAAGGGCACGTGGGAACTAAAACAAGTTGGCGAGCCCGGCAGAATCGGGCCGCAGACCGGCACGGGCGACCTCGTCGGCACCGTCAGCGGCACAGAAGTCCTCGTAGACCTCAACCCGAACATGAACGACAACAACGTCAATCTGCGCGGCAAGGTCGAGGGCAAACGCTACAAAGGAACCTGGAGCTACAGCGGCTTCGCAGGGGTCATCAGCTCGGGCACATTCGAGGCGAGCAAGGAGTAGATTTGAACGAAATAGTTGTCATTGGCGGCGGGTTCGCGGGGGTGGAGGCGGCGTGGCAGGCGGCGCGGGCGGGGGCGCGTGTGAGGTTGTATGAGATGCGGCCGGTGAGGCAGACGCCGGCGCATAGGACGGATAAGTTGGGGGAGATTGTTTGTTCGAATTCGTTGAAGTCGGACGAGCCGGGGACAGCGCCGTATCTTTTGAAAGAGGAGTTGCGGCGGGGCGGGTCAATCGTGATGGAGGCGGCGGCGGCGACGAGGGTGCCGGCGGGGGCTGCGCTGGCGGTTGACAGGCACAAGTTCGCGGAGTTTCTGACGGAGCGGGTTGAGGCGCACCCTAGGATAGAGGTCGTGCGCGAGGAGGTGACAGAAATCCCGTCGGACTCGATCACGGTCGTCGCCACGGGGCCGCTCACTTCGGAGGCGTTGACCAGGGCGGTCATGAAGGTGACGGGCGACGACCAGCTCTACTTTTACGACGCGATTGCGCCGATTGTCTCGGCCGACACGGTCAATAGGGAAGTCGCCTTCCGCGCGGCGCGCTACGACAAGGGCGGCGACGATTATCTGAACTGCCCTTTCGATGAAGACGAGTACGCGCGCTTTTACGGGGAATTAATCAACGCCAAGAGCGTGCCGCTCCAAAGGTTCGAGGAGACGCGTTGGTTCGAGGCGTGCCTGCCGATTGAGGAATTGGCCCGGCGCGGCGTGGACACACTACGCTTCGGTCCCATGAAGCCCGTCGGCCTGCGCGACCCGAGGACCGGACGCCAGCCCTACGCCGCCGTCCAGCTCCGCCAGGAAAATGTTCTCGCCGACGCGTACAGCCTCGTGGGCTTCCAGAATCATCTCAGGTTCGGCGAACAGGCGCGCGTGCTCCGGCTCATTCCCGGCCTCGAAGAGGCGGAGTTCTTGCAGTACGGGCAGATTCATCGTAATACTTACATCTGCGCGCCCCGCCTGCTCGCCCCGACGCTTCAGGCCCGGGCTAACGCCGCGCTCTTTTTCGCGGGCCAGATTACGGGCGTCGAGGGCTACGTCGAGTCGGTCGCGTCGGGCTGGCTTGCGGGCCTCAACGCGGCGCGGCTCGCCCGCGGGCTCGAACCCGTGGTCGCGCCGCCGAAGAGCGCGACGGGCGCGCTCGCGCGCTACGTCTCCGGCGCGGACCCTTTAAACTATCAACCGGCCAACATCACCTTCGCCCTGCTTGAGCCGCTCGCGGAAGAGCTGCGCCGCAAGGTCCGCCGCAAGCAGGAACGCCGGCAGTTGCAGGTCGAGTTAGCATTGAAAGAGTGGGATACTTGGCTTCCAGCAATTCAAGACCAGCACCGTGCGCCGGCCGCCGCCGCCAGTTGAGGCGCGGCCGGCCCCGGGCGCTCAGGGCGTCGCGCGTGGCCCTCACGGCCGCGCTCCTCGCCCTACTCCTGACACTCGCCCCGCAGAACTCACTGGCACAATCCGGGCGCAACAAACAGCAGCCCGGGAGCAAGTCCGCGACGACCGGAGGCACGCGCCCCAAGCGAGTCGGGATGGGCGGCACGACCCCGCAGCCACAGCCTACGCCCGCGGCCGCGTTGCGCCTGCCAGTCGGGACCGTCGTCCTGGACGACGCCCCGCCGGCCCCGCCTGTGCCAAAAAACACGCCGCCGCCTCCGGCCGCCGCACAGGCCCCCGACACCGCCGCCGGGGAAGAGATAGACGTGGAAGATGTCGTCCGCGTCACCTCGAACCTCGTCACCGTGCCGGCCTCCGTCGTGGACGGGCTGGGGCGCGCGGTCACGGACCTGCGGCTCGAAGACTTCGAGTTGCGCGTTGACGGCCAGCCGCGGCCCATCACGGATTTGAGCCGCGCCGAGGTGCCCGTCAATTTGGCCCTGCTCTTCGACAACAGCCAGAGCCTGTCGGCCGCGCGCGAGTTCGAGAAGCAGGCCGCCGTCAAATTCTTCCGCAGCGTCATCCGCCCGATTGACCGCGCCGCCATCTACAGCGTCTCGACCGACGTGGCCCTCGTCCAGCCGCTGACCAACAACGTCCCGGCGCTGGTCCGAACCGTCCAGCACTTCGGCAAGCCCGAGGGCGCGACCCGCCTGCTCGACGCCATCGCCGAGGCCGCCAACTACCTGCGCCCCTACTCCGGCCGCAGAGTCATCATCATCGTCTCGGACGGCGAGGACACGCTCTCGGATTTGGCCTTCGACGACGCGTTGCGCAGGACGCTGGCAGCCGACTGTCAGGTCTACGCCGTGCAGACCAAGCAGATCGAGTACGTGATGCTGACCGGCGAGCAGTCCAACGCCAACTTGCAGGCGCTGGCCGCCGAGCGCCGCATGCAGGATTTGGCGACGCACACGGGCGGGGCCGTCTACACGCCGCTGCAAACGAGCGACCTGGACCGCGCCTTCGCCCAAATCTCCGCCGACCTCGCGCAGCAGTACATCCTGAGTTATTACCCCTCGGACGAGCGCAACGACGGGCGCTTCCGCACGCTCTCCGTCCGCGTTCAGACGCGCCCGAACATGCGCGTGCGCGCGCGGCGCGGCTACTACCCGCGCCGCACCAACCAGCCCTACAGCTACAACACGACGCCGCCCGCCCAGACCCCACCGGGCGACGCGGGCAGCGGCCAGGCCCTCACCCCGAGCGTCAACCAGACACAGGCCCCCGCGCGGAGCAAGCGCAAAGGCCCGTCGGAGACGGAAGACGGGGCGGAGCCTGTGAAGAAGAGCGGGCCTTAAACCAAAACTTTTCCGAGACGCCCATGATCGAACAACTACTGGCACAGTTTTTCGAGCACCTCCGGTACGAGCGCAACGTCAGCGAGCACACGCTGCGCAACTACATGAGCGACCTCATGCAGTTCTACGACCACATCGCGCCGCCGGACGCCGCGGGCGCGCGCCGCGAGGTGGATGTGCGCCAGATAGACCACATCACCATCCGCGAGTGGCTCTCGGCGCTCCACGCGGCGCAGAAGAAGAAGTCTTCGGTCGCCCGAAAGCTCGCGGCGCTGCGCACCTTCTTCCAGTTCCTCGTCCGCGAGGGCGTCGTCGAGCTCAACCCCGCGAAGCTCGTCTCCACGCCGCGCCTGGAGAAGAAACTCCCCGTGCATCTTTCGGTCGAGGACGCCATCCGCTTCATCGAGACGCCCGACACGGAGACGGATTTGGGCAAGCGCGACCGGGCGATTTTGGAGCTGCTCTACGGCACGGGCGTGCGCGTCTCCGAGCTGACGAAGCTGGACATCGGCGACATAGATTTTAGGGAAAAACTGGTCCGCGTGACGGGCAAGCGGCGCAAGCAGCGCATCGTCCCCTTCGGCGACCCCGCGCTCCACGCCGTCCTCAACTACCTGACGGTGCGCAACGCCTTTCTACAGAACGCCCCCTTGGGCGAGCGCGACTCGCAGGCGCTTTTCCTCAACTACCAGGGCACGCGCATCACCACGCGCTCCGTCGGTCGGATGGTGGACAAGTACATACGCATCTGCGCCGGCATACACGACATCAGCCCGCACGCCCTGCGCCACAGCTTCGCCACGCACCTCCTCGACAGCGGCGCGGACCTCCGCGACATACAGGAACTCCTCGGCCACGCGCGGCTCTCCACCACCCAAATCTACACGCACGTCTCGATGGAAAAACTGATAGAGGTCTACGACAAGTCGCACCCGAAAGCGTAAAAGCAGGAGTCAGAAGACAGAAGTCAGGAGTCAGAAGAAGCGAGGTTGACGCCCGCTCATTCTGACTCCTGACTTCTGTCTTCTGACTCCTGCTTTATAGCGTTGAGATGTTGTTCTGCCCGCTGGCAGCTTCGACGGCGGCCTGGCAGGCGGCGTCGTAGCGGGCGGTCGGGAGGGCTTCGAGGCGGCGCTCGTCAATCGGGTTGCCGCAACGCTCGCACAGGCCGTAGGTGCCCTCGTCAATGCGCTGGAGCGCCTCGTCAATATCGGCCACCGTCTGCGAGTCGCGCTCGCCAAGCCTGAGCATCAACTCCTGGTTCACGTCTTGCAGCGACATGTCCACGCTGTCCTTGACGCCGTCGTCGGCCGCGGCTTCGAGCACGGCGGCCTGGTCCGTCCGCACTCTATCCGAGTTTTGCCGCAACTGCTCCAGCAGGATGCTGCGAAAATGCTCCAACTGTTTTTGCTCCATTAGCTTTCCCCTGACCCTCCCTGCACGCGATTCTCTCAGAACTTAACTGACGGAAATTAATTGAGCGCAGATTATAACCCACAGGCGTTCATTCAGCGCAATCGCCGGGGTAGCCCTTCCGTCAAGTCCCGGTTAGTGCGCGCCGCCCCTGTAGTCTTCTTCCCCCGCACCCGGCTCCCCGGCGGAAGGCTTGTTCCTGGCCCCTTTCGCGCGGGACAGTCGGAAGCGACGCCAAGCCAGCGCCAGCCCCGTCCAGACGAGCACCGCGCCGCCCGCCGTCACGAGACCGGCGACGGTCTGCCCGAGGACGCCCGCCACCTCGCCCGTGTGGGCGAACCGCAGCCACGAGCGGGCGCGCCGGCCCGCCGTCAGGCTGGCGTAAGGCTCCCAGCGCACGACCTCGCCCGTCGTTCTATCGAGCGTGAGTTGCGAGCGTTTCTGTGGCTGGCCGCCGTTGCCCAGGTCTATGGTGAAAGTGGCGGTCGGCTCGGCCGCGGCGGGCAGCCGCAGGCTGATGCTCCGCCAGCCGGGTTGCTGCTGCTCCGCGCGCGCCCACAGTCGGTCTATGCCGGCCGTCCCGTTTTCTTCGGGCTGACCCGCCGCGGGCTGAGCCGGCGCACCGCGCTGCGCGGGGGGCGCTTCGCCGAAGACGCGGTAGACGAGGTTGCCGGCCCACGGGTAGGAGATGACGACCCCGGACAGCACGATGATGAAGAGCGGCACGGCCGACCAGAAGCCTATGACGTTGTGCCAGTTGAAATTTCGCGCCCGGTCGGCGAGACCGCGCCTGAACCAGGTCACGTTCCTGACAATACTCTTCTTAAATTTTCGCGGCCACCACAGGTAAAAGCCGCTGACGACGATGAACAGGAAGACCAGATTCGAGGCCCCCGTGATGGCGCGCCCGACGCCGCGGCCCGTGCCTTCGCCGGACGCCCCCAGCCAGCGGTGCCAGTCCGTGACCGAGCGGAAAAAGGCGCGGACCCTGGGCGCGCCCGCGCCCAGTATCTCGCCCGTGTAGGGGTTGACGAAAAAGGTCCCTTCGCGGCCGAAGGCGACCTCCGCGGGAGCCGAAGAATCGGCGCGCAGGGTGACGGCGGTCGCCCCGGGCCGCGCGGCCCGCACGCCCGCGAGCAGGCTTTCCACGCCCAGACGTTGAGCGTTCGGGGACGGCGGTTGGACTTGGTAGCCGCGCGTGTCGGCCCAGTAAGTTATCTGCCGCTCGTAGGTCAGCAGGACACCTGTGACGCACATCAACAGTATGACGAGGCCGGCGGCGACGCCCGCTACGAGGTGGCACCAGAAGATAACCTTGCGGAACAGTTTCATGCGAAGTCGCTCCCGAATCCTTGCTCGGCTGCGGTGGATATTAGGCGCGCGCGGCGGGGCTCAAACGTCCGCCCACTGGCGCAGCAGGTTGTGGTAGATGCCCGTGAGTCGCACGGCGGGCGAAGCGGAGGGGCTGGCCTCGTTGAGCTGCTGGATAGCCATGTCCAGGTCGAACAGCAGCGTGCGCCGGCCGTCGTCGCGCACCATGCTCTGAATCCAGAAGAACGAGGCGAGGCGCGCGCCGCGCGTCACGGGGCGGACGTGGTGCAGGCTGGATGCGGGGTAGAGAATCAGGGAGCCGGCCGGGAGCTTGACCTCGTGGACGCCGTAGGTGTCGTCCACCAGCAGCTCGCCGCCGTCGTACTCGTCGGGCTGGCTGAAGAAGAGCGTCGCCGCCATGTCCGTGCGGACGCGGTGGGGCGTGCCCGGAACCTGACGGATGGCGTTGTCTACGTGAGTCCCGAACGACTGGCCGCCCTGGTAGCGGTTGAACAGCGGCGGGAAGACCTTGAGCGGCAGCGCGGCCGCCATGAACAACTGGCTGCGTTGGAGCGCGCCGAGAATCACCTCGCCCATCTCGCGCGCCGCCGGGTGATCTTCCGGCAACTGCATGTTGTCTTTGGCCTGCGCCGACTGGTGCCCGGCCGTGACCCGCCCGTCAATCCACTCGGACTGTTCCAGCAACTGTCTGCACTTCGCCAGCTCGTCGGCCGTCAGGAGGTCGGGAATTTGGAGCAGCATTGTTCTCTCAAAACTTTGTCCGCGGCTTTACTCGGCACCCTCGCGGCGCGGTGGCCTTCCGTTTAGAAGTGGAAGCCCGCGCCCAGCATCGCTGACCGGCCGGGGCCGGGCACCAGGTGCCCCCCGCCCAGGCGGTCGAAGTAGTATTCGTCGGTCAGGTTGTAGAGATTGAGCCTGAGGTCAACGTGGTCGGAGAGCGAGTACGAGGCCATCGCGTCCAGCAGCCAGTAGCGCCCCACCACCCTGGTGTTGATGTTGTTGCCGAAGCGGCGGTCGGTGAAACGCGCGCCGCCGCCGAGTTCGAGTCTACGCAGCCTGTAGGTCGTCCAGATGCTGAAGGAATTGCGCGGCGTGTTCTGAATTCTCTTGCCGACCTCGGCCGGTGTGTTCGACTTGACGATCTCGCTCGCGAGCAGCGAGTAGCCTGCAAAGACGGAGAGGCTGCGCGTGATGTTGCCCGTGACGCTCAACTCGACGCCATCCACGCGTTGCTCGCCGTCGAGCACCTGCGGCGGGTCGCCGGGAACGAGTCCGGGCGTGCGCGCGTTAAGCTTCTCGACGCGGAACAGCGCCCCGGAGAGCATCAGCCGCGCGTCCAGCAGATCCCACTTGCTGCCCACCTCGTAGGTGCGCGTCTTCTCAGGGTCAATCCTGACGTTGGCGACCGAGTAAGAGAGCCCTTCGAGAGACGGGTTGAGTGACGTTGCGACGGATGCGTAAATGCTGCCGCGCTCCACGGGCTTGTAGACCACGCCGAGCCTCCCGCTGAGCATCCTGTCAACCCTGTTGACGGGGAGGTTGGTGGTGTCAACGCCGTCCACGCCGAAGTAGTCCCAGCGCAGGCCACCGGTCAGTTCCCAGTGGTCGCCGAGCTTGGCCGTGTCGAAGGCGTAGAGGGCCAGCGTCTTCCCCGTCACGTCCCCGACGATGGGACTCGTCGTGATTACGCCGGTGAAGACGTCGTCCGGGTTGGGGTCGAGCAGCGTGGTCTGCATGTTCGGGGCCGTGCGGAGGTGGCGGATGTTATTTTCGCGCGCCAGTTCCAGCCCGGCGACGAGAGAGTGTCCCACCTTGCCCGTCTGGAACTTCGCGCTCAGGTCCGTCTGGTTATCCCAGATTCCGTCCTTCGTGATCCACGACCTCAACTCTCGGTTGATGACGGTCGAGTCGTTACCGGCGAACCGCGGCGGCGTGGCGATGGAGTCGCGCGTCGAGCGCCCGTACCGGAGCTGGTTGCGCAGCGACAAGTTGTCGTTAAAATTGTGCTCGAACCTGAAAGTGAAGATGTCCGCGTTGAGCCTCTCGAAGTCCCGGTTCCTGAGACCGTAGAAAGTCTCGCGCGGGACGGGGGCGGGGCGGTCGCGGTAGGCCACGAGCACGTTGTTGGTCGCGGGGACCCACGGGATGCCGTAGTCCGAGGTGTTGTTCTGCTTGAGCTTGTAGTAGCTGAAAGTAGCGCGCGTCGGCGTGCCGAGCCCGAACGCCAGGGACGGGGCGACGCCCCACCGCTCGTTCTCCACCACGTCGCGCCCGGCCACGCCGGAGTCGTGGACCAGTGCGTTGAGGCGAAAGGCCACGCTGTCCGAGAGCGGCAGGTTGACGTCGGCTGTGGCGCGCTTGGTTCTGTCGGTGCCGAGGCTGAGCGTGCCGCTGTACAGGCGCGAGAGGCTCGGCGACTTGCTGACCAGGTTGATGATGCCGCCCGTCGAGCCGCGCCCGCTGAACGCAGACGACGGCCCCTTAATCACCTCGACCTGCGCCAGGTTGAAGGGGTCGCGGGACTGCGGGCTGATGTCGCGCACGCCGTCAACGAACACGTCGTTGCGCGCGCTGAAGCCGCGGAGCGTCAAGTTGTCGCCCGCGGGCGTGCCGCCCTCGCCCGCCGTCATCGTCAGTCCCGGGACGTTGCGCAGCACGTCGCGCAGCGTCGTCGCGCCCTGCTCCTCGATTAGCTCGCTGGGGATGACTGTGACCGTCTGCGGGATGTCGCGCAAAGGCTCCGTGTACTTCGGCGACGAGACGCGGCCGGTCTCATCCCGCACCTCGACTGAGCCCGGCTGCGCCTGTATCTCCAGCGCCACAGTCTTCGGGGTCGTCAAGCTGTAGCTGACGCCCGTGCCCGCCAGAAGCTGCCTGAGCGCCTGCTCGACGGTGTAGACGCCGGAGACGCCCGGGGAAGAAAGGCCGAGAATCGAATCGTTGGGCACAGAGACTTGCAGCCCGGTCGCGGTCTGAAAGGCGGCCAGCACCACGTCGAGAGTCGCCGGCGGAATGTCGAAGCGGATTTGCTGCTCTTGAGTCTGCACTCGCACAGCTACGTGTGCGTCGCGGACCCCGCGCGCGTATGCGAGCTTCACCGCGCGGCTCTCGCCGACCGTGTAGGCGATGAGGACGCCCATCGTGCCGATTGCCACCACCCAGGACCTCGGGCCGCGGCGCGACCTCTTCGTCTTCTTCCGATGTTTCCTGGCCGTGGTGTTCGTCGAGAGAGTCGCCGGGAGCAGAGCCCCGAAGAGAGCGCGAGTCCCGCGCCGTGAAGTCGTGTCAGACATTTTCAACTCATCCATTAGAAGTCGTGGCCGGCGTGCCTGGCAGTGAACTCAGCCTGCCAGCTCGCCCGGGGTGTCGGCAGAGAGGGGCACGCGCCGCGTCGCCAAAAGTCCGCCGTGAGCCTCTCTGTCTTTGCCGTATGACTCCGAAAGAGCAATCCGAGATTTGAAGAGCTTAGTTTGGTTTTGCCTTAATTGAAAATGGATTTCATTTTCATGGAAAGAGTATAAGCGGCGTATCGCCCCGGTGTCAACACCGAGATTTTGAGGCAAGCGGGATTGCGCTTACACGGCGGAATGGTCAGCCGGGATTTTCGCCGCGGAGGATGGCGGCGGCCAGGAGCGGGATGGTCAGCTCGTGGTGGCCGGTGATGGAGTAGCCGCGGCCCGCGCCGTCCGCGACGGGGCGGCGGACGACGTTCGTCAGCGGGCGGTAGGACTGTATGAAGTCGAAGTTGGCCGTCGTGATGTCTGTCAGAGAATGGCCCAAATTGCGGACGAGCGTGACGGCCTTGAGGAAGATTTCGGGGAGCACGACGGCCGAGCCGACGTTGAGGTAGACGCCGCCGCCGTCCATCCGCCTGACCATCTCCGCCAGCAGGCGGAAGTCCGTGTGCGTCGCCGCGCCGAGCGCCGCGCCGTCGGCCACAGGGTGAAAGTGCGCTATGTCCGCGCCGACGGTGACGTGGGCTGTGAAGGGGACGCGCGCCTCGTAGGCCGCGCAGAGCAGCGAGAAACCTCTGTGCGGCGGGTCGCGCTCGACTAACAAATGGCCCAGCGCCTCGCCGAGCCCCGTCCCGCCCTGCGCAGCCTCGCGCGCGGCCTCGCTTAAAAGCCTGCCGGTCTCGTCAGCCGCGCCGAACGCGCCCGCGCCGAGCGTGGCGTCAACGTCCTCCGAGGTCGAGCCGACCATAGCGATCTCCGCGTCGTGCACGAGCACGGAGCCGTTCGCCGCGACGGCGCTGACGAACCCGCGCCGCAGGAGGTCTATGAGGACGGGCGACATCCCCGTCTTGACGACGTGACCGCCGAGACCCCAGATGATTGGTTTACGAAGCTCGCGCGCGCGCCTGACGTGGGCCGCCAGTTCGCGCAGGCTGCGCCCGGCCAGGATGTTCGGCAGTGAGTCGAGGAAGTCTACGAGCGACGACTCAGCGCCCGCGGGCCTGGCGAAGTCCTCGACAGTGACCTTGCTCGGGCGCGACGCCAGCGGGTATGTGTGGACTCCGCCCAACTCCAGCGGGCGCACATCGTCGTCGTAGATGGACACGGCCTTATCTCACCCGCGCGCGCGCTCAAGCAGCACCATCATCATGACGGCGAGCAGGAGGCGCAGCTCCTCCGTCTGCTCCAGGGGGCCAAGTTGGTCTATGGTGAACCTGCGCCCGATGAAAGAGGGCTGTTTCTTGAGTCTCAGGTACGGCATCCCGTCCGGGCGCGAGATCAGGTAAGAGGGGTGGAACAGGTAGCCCGTGAAGATGCCCAGGATAGGAATCTCGCCGAGCGTCGCGTCGAACACTTTGGCCCAGGGGTTCTCCTCCTTGATCATCGCCACGGGGTGCGGCTGATAGCCGTCGAAGATTTCGTAGGTGGCACGCCAGAGCGACTTCTTCCCCAGCCGCCGCATCGAGCCGAAGGGACGCCCGTTCAGGTCCATGAACGTGTAGTTGGCCCTAAAATCTATGACCCTGTCGGCGCTGATCGTGAACCAGGGGCGCGTCATCGCCTCGTCGGCGAAGACCGTGACGTTTTCCTTCAGCTTGAAGGCTTTCTGTTTGACGTAAAAAACCAGGTTGCCGGTCGCCTCCGTCAGCGACAACTGCTGCGCGATGGCCAGGACTTTGAATTGGATTTGCAGAGGGTAATTCAAGCGCGTCTCCCGTCTGTCTACGTTTAAGGTCGAACTACGCGGGAGATTATATCACGCGATTTTCTTGGGCCGCTCGCGGCGCGTCGAGCCGTTGCCGTTGCGGTGGGCGGCGTGGTGGCCGTTGAGGAGCGGGCGCAGCGCGTGGCCCGTGTGTGAGCGGCGGGCGCGTGCGACCTCTTCGGGGGTGCCGGAGGCGACGAGGCGGCCGCCGTGGACGCCGCCCTCCGGGCCGAGGTCTACGACGTAGTCGGCGGACTTGATGACATCCAGGTTGTGCTCGATGACGATGACGGTGTTGCCGAGGGAGACGAGGCGCTGGAGCACGTCGAGGAGTTTGTGCACGTCCGCGAAGTGGAGCCCGGTGGTCGGCTCGTCGAGGATGTAGATGGTGCGCCCGGTGGCGCGCTTGGAGAGCTCTTTGGCGAGCTTAATGCGCTGAGCCTCGCCGCCGGAGAGCGTGGTGGCGGACTGGCCGAGCTTGATGTAGCCGAGGCCGACGTCAAGGAGCGTCTGGAGCTTCTGCTTGATCTGCGGGATGTTTTCCAGGAGCGGCAGCGCCTCCTCGACCGTCGTGTCCAGAAGCTCCGCGATGGACTTGCCCTTGTACTTGACCGAGAGCGTCTCGCGGTTGTAGCGCGCGCCGCGGCAGACGTCGCAGAGCACGTAAACGTCGGGCAGGAAGTTCATCTCGATGCGCTTCATCCCGTCGCCCTCGCACGCCTCGCAGCGCCCGCCCTTGACGTTGAAGGAGAAGCGGCCCGGCTTGTAGCCGCGCTCGCGCGATTCGGGCAGCATCGCGTAAAGCTCGCGGATGGGCGTGAAGAGCCCCGTGTAGGTCGCGGGGTTCGAGCGCGGCGTGCGCCCGATGGGCGACTGGTCTATCTCTATCACCTTGTCAACGTGTTCGAGCCCTTCGATGGAGGAATACTGGCCCGGCTCCGTGAGCGAGCCGTAGAGGTGGCGCGCGAGCGCGCGGTAGAGGATATCGTCAACGAGTGTTGACTTGCCCGAGCCGGAGACGCCCGTCACGACCGTCAGCAGGCCGAGCGGGAAGGTGACGTCAATGTCTTTCAGGTTGTTGTGACGCGCGCCGTGCACGATGATGGCCTTGCCGTTCGGCGCGCGGCGCTGCTCGGGCACGCCGATCTCGCGCGCTCCGCAGATGTAGAGGCCGGTCACGGACTCGGGGTTACACGAGACCTCTTCGGGCGTCCCGGCCGCGACCATCAAGCCGCCGTGCGCGCCCGCGCCTGGGCCAAGATCAACGACGTAGTCCGCGCGCCGAATGGTCTCCTCGTCGTGCTCGACGACGAGCACCGTGTTGCCCAGGTCGCGCAGTTGGCACAGAGTCTCCAACAGTTTTTGATTGTCGCGCGGGTGCAGGCCGATGGAGGGCTCGTCGAGGACGTAGAGCACGCCGCGCAGTTGCGAGCCGATCTGCGTGGCGAGGCGTATGCGCTGGCCTTCGCCGCCGGAGAGCGTGGCCGAGGGGCGGTCGAGCGTCAGGTAACCGAGGCCGACGGTTTCGAGGAAGCGCAGGCGATCGCGGATTTCGCGCAGGACGAGTCCGGCTATCTGCTCCTCGCGCGCGCTGAGCTTGATGCGGTCGAAGGACGCGACGGCCTCTTCAATCGGCAGTGAGGTGTAGTCGGCGATGCCGCGCCCGCCCAATCGCACGGCCAGCGATTCGGGTTGCAAACGCTTGCCCTCGCAGTCGGGGCAGGTCACTGGCGAAACCAGCTCTTCGATGGCGAGGCGCACCTTCTCGGACGGCGCTTCGTTCAGGCGCTCGCGCAGGTGGCGGACAGCGCCCTTCCAATCGCTCTGGTAAGTGTACGTGCCCTGGCGGAAAGTGAGTTGGCCGTTCATGCCGTGAAAGAAAGCGTCCTGGGCTTCACGCGGAAGGTCTGAGAAGGGCGCGCGCGGGTCCGCATTGAAGTGTTTGACGACCGCGAGGAGCGCGCTCCGCAGGTAGGCAGAGCCCTGCTTGTCGGCCGCGCCAATGAACTCCTGTTTCTCGGCGGGGACGGTCGCGTCCTGGATTATCTTGACCGGGTCAACTTCTAAAACTGTGCCAAGACCGTGACATCGCTTGCACGCGCCGTAGGCCGAGTTGAAGGAGAACGAGCGCGGCTCCAAAGGCGGCACGTTGATGCCGCAGTTCACGCAGGCCATGCGCTCTGAATAAAGTTTCTCCTCGCCGTCAACGACGGAGATGAGGACAGCGCCGCCCGTCAGCTTGAGCGCCGTGCGGACGGATTCCGAGAGGCGCTCGTTGATGCCCGGCTTGATGAGCAGGCGGTCAACGACGGCCTCAATCGTGTGGTTGCGCCGCTTGTCGAGCTTGATCTCTTCGTCGAGCGAGAGCAGCTCGCCGTCAACCCGCGCGCGCAAGAAACCATCCTTGGCGAGTTTCTCAAGCTCCTTCTTAAACTCGCCCTTGCGGCCGCGCACGATAGGGGCGAGAACCATCACGCGCTCGCCCTCGGGCAGGGCCAGAACGCTCTGCACGATCTGCTCGACGGACTGGCGCGTAATCGGCGCGCCGCAGATGTGGCAGTGCGGCTGCCCGACGGAGGAGAAGAGGAGGCGCAGGTAGTCGTAAACTTCCGTCACCGTGCCGACCGTCGAGCGCGGGCTGCGCGAGGTCGTCTTCTGCTCGATGGAGATGGCGGGCGAGAGGCCGTCCACCGAATCCACGTCAGGCTTTTCGAGCTGGTCAAGGAACTGGCGCGCGTAGGCCGAGAGCGACTCGACGTAGCGGCGCTGCCCCTCTGCGTAAATGGTGTCGAAGGCGAGCGAGGACTTGCCCGAGCCCGACAGCCCCGTGATGACCGTCAGACGGTCGCGCGGAATCTCTACGTTGATGTTCTTGAGATTATGCTGGCGCGCGCCGCGCACGGTGATGCGATCAATTGCCATGATGCTTTGAAAACAGAGTGCGCCCCAGATAGACGGGAGAATCCGGCGGCGCAGAACCTCTGATTGTAGCCGAGCCAAGAGCATCGGGCAAGCAGGCAGCGGTCGGTTAAAAACTGATTCCTACAGACCACAGACCACCGACCACTGACCACTTTTCTTGACAGGTTTCGCGGGCGAGTCCTACACTGATTTTTCAATGGGCTGGCAGGGCAATTCTCATTGAACTACTTCGAGGGGCATTGGAGCGGGCGTGAACCTATTCTCTCTTCCCAACTCGCTAACGTTATCGCGAATCTTCATCGTCCCGCTTCTGGTCGTCGTCCTGCTCACGCCGTTCTCTGAGCGGTTCGGCGTTCCGCGCCACATCCTGGGCGTCTCGATTTTCCTGGCGGCCTCCATCACGGACTACTTCGACGGCTTCTTCGCGCGCCGCCGCCGCCAGGTCTCGCGCCTCGGCAAACTCCTCGACCCTATCGCCGACAAGCTGCTCATCTCGGCCGCGCTGATCTCGCTCGTGGAGAACAGGCTCGCGCCGGCCTGGGCCGTGGTGATTATCGTCGGGCGCGAGTTCGCCGTCTCGGGGTTGCGCTCGATTGCCGCGACAGAGGGCGTCGTCATCTCCGCCTCGAAGATGGGTAAGTTCAAGATGCTCTCGCAGGTGGTCGCCGTCTCGCTGCTGATAGTCTCCAGCGTCTCGGGCCACCCGCCCGTCGCCAACTTCGGCGACGCCTTCCCGGCCATACAGTTCTGGACTGTGCCAGAACTGCGCGACGCGCTGCACCACCTGTTCGGCCAGGGGAAGATGACCGTCACGGACTTGCAGGTGCTGCTCTACTCCGCTGGGCGCGCGATGCTCTGGATCGTGGTGCTATCCGCCTGCTACTCCATGTACGACTACTTCCGCACCTTCTACCAGGCCGTGGTCGAGCGCCGCGCCGTCGCGGAGAGAAGGAGACGCAGCCGCGTCACGGCCGTCATCAACTCCGGCCGCTCCAAGCAGGGCGACAACGTTTCCATCAGCTAAAAAAAAGAAGACAGGAGACAGAAGTCAGGAGTCAGAAGAAAAGCCGTTCGTGCCTTTCCTCCTGACTCCTGACTTCTGTCTCCTGTCTTCTTCCGTCCTTACTGGACTTCTACGAAGTCGCCCGTGTGAATCTCCTGCGCGACGCGGGTGATGATGGCGGTGGCGGTGCGGGTCTGGACGTTGAGGATGACCATCTCGCCGACGATTTTGCGCGGGACGGGCGGGCGGCGGCTCTTGACCTCGCGCGTCGTGATGGCGTCGTCCCTGAAGAAGACGCCCTTCGTGTTGCTGTAGTCCTTGGTGCGCTGCGACTGGCTTGAGAACTCGCCGCCGTCAAATTTCTCGCTCGCGAAGCCGGTGTGGCGCGCGACGGCTATCTCCTCGTTCTCGATATCCAGGAGGTTGCCCTTGCCGGCCGGGCGGTAGATGGTCAGATAGTCGCCGGCCTTGACGTTGTCCTCCGCGCCGAGGTCTATGTAGACGACGTTGTTCCTGGTGGGGGCCTCGCGCGCGTCGCGCGCCATGATGATGCGCCCGCGCTGCTTGCCCGTCGGGTCGGCAAAGCGGTCCAGGAGGACCTCCGGGCGCTCCAGCGGGGCGATGCGGTTGTTGGGCTGACGCAGCAGGTCGCCCAGCAGCATCGTCTCGCACGAGTTCGTGATGACGGCGACCGAGACGCGCTCCTTGACGTTGGTGACGCGTATCTGCCCCAGCTCCAGCATGAAGACGCCCAGATAGCCCTTCTTCGTCGTGAACTTCGAGCTCATGCGGCCGCGCGGGCGGACGACCTGGAACTCCTGCCCCACGCGGACGCCCTGGTCGGCGCCGGCGTTAATAAAGATGATGTCGCCCTCGACGTAGGTGCGCTGCTCCTGCTCCTGCTCGCCGCCGACGATCTCCGGGCTGACGGCGGCGGGCGCGTACTGCACGTAGCCGGCGCAGTAGAGGTCCGTGCGGCCCGCGACCACGGGGGCCGCCCTCTCCTGTGGCACTTGGACGGCGGGCGTGGGCTGCGGCGCGGGGGCCGCCGCCTGGTCGTTGGCCGTCTGCGCGCGGACGCAGAGGGTCAGGGCGCACAGCAGAAACAGGGCCGAGAGGCTTCTGGAAAGCAGATGACTGGTACGCACGACTGAAGTCTCCTTAAAAGTGTGTCAGGAATCGCAAAAGGCTTGCCAGTCGGGGGGCCGACCCGTTGGCCCCGCGTCAGCAGCGTGTGAAGCGCGGTGGTGTCAAGATTAGCGGGCAGACACAAGGTTTTATGCCTCCCGAAGGGCACCTCAATCCTAACGTGGCGCGCGCCGTGCGGTCAACATCTTTCTTTGGCCGTTGTTGAACGCGGACCCTTTTCGGGGTCGAAGTGCGTCTCGGCTTGCGTTTTAGCAAGGCTGTTGGTAGTATCCGAGTTTTGCCGGATGAGGCATTAATGTGTCTATAGCAGGCCGGCGTAGCTCAGTTGGTAGAGCATCGCACTTGTAATGCGAGGGTCGGGGGTTCAAATCCCTTCGCCGGCTCCAAATTTGGCTAAGATTTGACCCCGGTTTGACAATTATGCCTTGTTTATATTGTCGCGGGGTCCCGAAGCGGAAGAGTTACAAATATTGCTCTAACAAGTGCCAGGGCAGTTATCAGTACGAAGAATACATACGAAAGTGGAAAGCTAATCTGGTAGACGGCAATAGGGGAAAGAAAACAGTTTTGCTTTCCCATCATCTAAGACGGTACTTATTAGAAAAGTATGAGGAGCAATGCTGTTTATGCGGCTGGAATAAACGGCATCCTGTGACGGGTAGGGTTCCCCTTGAAGTAAATCACATTGATGGGAACCCGCTTAATAATACAGAATCGAACTTGCAGCTAATTTGCCCGAATTGTCATTCGTTGACATCGAATTTCCGAAACCTTAATAAAGGTAACGGGCGTGCGTATAGAAGAAATGCCGCGTTACGAGTTGTAACGCAAAGCATAAATCGGAGTTAAGATCAGTTCTCCGAAAGCAGTAAGGGTTTTTGACAAAACGCGCAGGGGTGGTCGAGTGGTTAATGGCACCGGGCTGTAAACCCGGCGGGTTCACACCCTACGTAGGTTCGAATCCTACCCCCTGCACCACGGAAACGATGAACGCGGAATGATGAATGCGGAATGACAGACGGTTTCTCATTCATCATCATCATTCCTCGTTCATCATTTCGCTGCGGGAGTAGCTCAGTTGGTAGAGCATCAGCCTTCCAAGCTGAGGGTCGCGAGTTCGAGCCTCGTCTCCCGCTCCAGTTTCTTGAAAGTTTGGCGGCCCAGCTTAGAGGCCCGAGTAGCTCAGGGGTAGAGCGCCTCCTTGGTAAGGAGGAGGTCATGGGTTCAAATCCCATCTCGGGCTCCATTGGCGTCGCAGGTGCATCTAAATATTTAGACTAACGAAGAGGGACATCCCGGAATGTCGAAAGAAAAGTTTGATCGGTCGAAGCCGCACGTCAACATCGGGACGATCGGGCACGTGGACCACGGGAAGACGACTTTGACGGCCGCCATCACCAAGGTTCTGGCCAAGAACAACCCGAAGATCACGGTCCGCGCCTTCGACTCGATAGACAACGCGCCGGAGGAGAAGGCCAGAGGCATCACGATCGCCACCGCCCACGTCGAGTACGAGACCAAGAATCGGCACTACGCCCACGTGGACTGCCCCGGCCACGCCGACTACGTCAAGAACATGATCACGGGCGCCGCCCAGATGGACGGAGCGATCCTGGTGGTCGCCGCCACCGACGGCCCGATGCCGCAGACCCGCGAGCACATCCTTTTAGCCAGGCAAGTCGGTGTCCCTGCGATGGTGGTCTTCATGAACAAGGCCGACGCCGTGGACGACGAGGAGTTGTTGGAGCTGGTGGAATTGGAAGTCCGTGAGCTTTTGTCGCAGTACGAGTTCCCCGGCGACGAGATTCCGGTCATCAAGGGCTCGGCGCTCAAAGCCTTAGAGGGCGACGAGAAGTGGGAGAAGACGGTGGACGAGTTGATGGCGGCCGTGGACTCCTACATCCCGACGCCGGAGAGGGACGTGGAAAAGCCGTTTTTGATGCCGGTCGAGGACATCTTCACCATCCAGGGCCGCGGCACGGTGGCGACCGGCAGGATCGAGCGCGGGAGAGTCAAGGTCAACGAGCAGGTGGAGATTGTGGGGATCCGGCCGACGCGGACCACGGTCTGCACGGGTGTGGAGATGTTCAAGAAGCTGTTGGACGAAGGTGTGGCGGGCGACAACGTGGGGCTCTTGCTGAGAGGTGTCGAGCGCAAGGACATCGAAAGAGGGCAGGTCATCAGCAAGCCGGGAAGTATTACGCCGCACACGAAGTTCAAGGCCGAGGCGTATGTGTTGACGAAGGAGGAGGGCGGGCGGCACACGCCGTTCTTCACGGGGTATCGTCCGCAGTTCTACTTCCGCACGACGGACGTGACGGGGGTGGCGCACCTGCCTGAGGGTGTGGAGATGGTGATGCCTGGGGACAACGTGGCGATGGAGATCGAATTGATCGCGCCGATTGCGATGGAGAAGGGGTTGCGGTTCGCCATCCGCGAGGGTGGCAGAACCGTCGGCGCCGGGACCGTCTCCGAGGTCATAGAGTAATTGCCGATTTGGCCGCGCCCTGTGCTTCGGCCAGTTTTAATGAAGGGTTGAATTATGCCGCGCGATAACATTGTGCTTCAGTGCACGGAATGCAAGAGTCGTAACTACACGACGACGAAGAATAAGAAGACGACGCCCGAGCGCCTTGAGTTCAGCAAGTTCTGCCGCCGCTGCCGCAAGCACACGGGGCACAAGGAAACGAAATGATGGATGATGAACTTCGCGGGTTGAATTAAATGCTTTTCATTCATCATTCATCCCGCAACGTTCATCATTATCTTGTAGGGGTATAGTGTCAACGGTTAGCACGTCGGTCTCCAAAACCGAAAGTCCGGGTTCGAATCCTGGTACCCCTGCCACCTTTCGAATCTGAAGGTTCTTTAGATAAGGAATAGTTGGTGTCGAAGAAAGCCGAGAGAGCCGACAACAATATGGCTGATAAAGAAGACTCGGATGAATTGCCGTTGGCGGAGCCGCCGCCGGGCCGTTTGAGTTCGGCGGACGTGCCGCCGGGCGCGCCCGCGCCGCGTGCGGCCCGCTTCGGCGAAGGCCCGGAGGGCAAGGGCGTGCGCAGCGAGCGGGGCTTGTCCGGCCCGCGCGCGGGCTTCTTCACGCGCACGGGACAGTTCTTCCGCGACGTGCGCGCGGAGATGAAGCGCGTCTCCTGGCCTTCCTTACGCGAGGTCAAGAACACGACGATCATCACGGTCGTCGCCGTCATCTTCTTCGCCGTTTACCTGTGGGGCGTTGACCAGGCGATTGTGCAGTTGGGCCGCTTCGGCGGCTGGCTGCTATCGTTGGTCGGGTGGGCCTGAGGCGAGAGGTTTTTCGAATGAGGCAGTGGTACATACTTCATACTTACTCGGGGCACGAGAAGAAGGTCCGTGACAGCCTGAAGGCGCGCATACGCGACACGGACTTGCAGGACGAGATCACGGAAGTGCTCGTGCCCACGGAGACGGTCGTCGAGATGCGCGGCAACAAGCGCGTCGAGTCGTCGCGCATGTTCTACCCGGGCTACGTGCTGGTCGAGATAGAGTGCGACGACCGGGGCCACATCCCCGACAACGTCTTCCACGCGATCAAGTCCACGCCGAAGGTGACGGGCTTCGTCGGCGGCCAGAACCCGACGCCGCTGACCGAGCAGGAAGTCAACCAGATCGTCCACAACGTGACGGAGGCGGCCGAGAAGCCCAAGCCGAAGTTCTCTTACACCGCAGGCGAGACTGTCCGCATCAAGAGCGGCCCGTTCGCCAGCTTCACGGGCAAGGTCGAAGAGGTCAATGAGGACAAGTCAACCTTGAAGGTGACGGTCACCATCTTCGGCCGCTCGACGCCCGTGGAATTGAACTTCCTGGACGTAGAGAAGGTGACGTTCGCGGAAGAGGAATAATCTTAATTTGAGATTTGAAATTCGAGATTTCAAATCAGAGTAATAATCATGGCGAAGAAAATAACTGGTTATATCAAGTTGCAAGTTCCGGCCGGCAAGGCCAACCCTGCGCCGCCTATCGGCCCGGCTTTGGGTCAGCACGGCGTCAACATCATGGAGTTCTGCAAGGCTTTCAACGCGAAGACCGCGCAGATGGACCCCGACCTGAAGATTCCGGTCGTCATCACGGTCTACGCCGACCGCTCCTTCACGTTCGAGACGAAGACGCCTCCGGCGGCGGACCTCTTGAAGAAGGCCGCGGGCATCCCGAAGGGCTCCGGCAAGCCGAACCGCGAAAAGGTCGGCACCATCTCCCGCGACAAGATAGAGGAGATCGCCAAGACCAAGATGCCGGACCTGAACACGACCAGCCTGGAGTCGGCCGTCAAGACGATTGAGGGCACGGCACGGAACATGGGATTGACCATCGAGTAACCGATTTGAGGTTTGAAATTTCAAACCTCAAATTATAAGGAGAGGGAGAGACGCTCGGCCCCGGCCGCGCGCTCGCTTGCACCTCGGAGGGTAAAGAATTGAAAAAGCACGGAAAGAAGTACCGCGCGGCCGAGGAGAAGATAGAGGCCGGGCGCAAGTACACGCTCGAAGACGGCGTGGCGAAGGTCAAGGAGATCGCCTTCGCGAAGTTTGACGAGACCGTCGAGCTGACGATGTGGCTCGGCGTTGACCCGCGCAAGGCGGATCAGTTGGTGCGCGGCACGGTCGTCCTGCCGCACGGCCTCGGAAAATCCAAGACGGTGCTCGTCATCACGCAGGGCGACAAGCAGCGCGAGGCCGAGGAGGCGGGCGCGGATTTCGTGGGCGGCGAGGAGATGGTTGACCGCATCAAGGGCGGCTGGCTCGAATTCGACGCCGTCATCGCCACCCCGGACATGATGCGCAGCGTCGGCCAACTCGGAAAAATCCTGGGGCCGCGCGGCCTGATGCCGAACCCTAAAACTGGCACAGTCACGGTGGATGTCCGCACGGCCGTGCAGGAGACGAAGGCCGGTAAGGTCGAGTACCGCGTGGACAAGACGGGCGTGATTCACGTCCCCGTCGGCAAGGTCTCGTTCGACTCGGACAAGATCATGGGTAACGCGCGCGTGCTGCTGGACGCGGTCGTCAAGGCCAAGCCCTCGACCGCCAAGGGCAAGTACGTCAAGAAGGTGAACCTGGCGGCGACGATGAGCCCGGGCGTGCTGCTGGACGAGACGGCATACGTCAAATAAGTGAGGAGCGTGAAGGAAAGATGAAGACCAGAGAGCAAAAACAGAAAGACCTGGAAGCCCTCACTGAGCAGTTTCAGAAGGCGCAGGCCGCGATGATCGTCGGCTTCAACAAGATGACGGTCCCGAAAGACCAGGAGCTGAGGAACCAGCTGCGCGAGGCGGGCGTCCGCTACGAGGTCGTCAAGAACACGCTGGCGCGGAAGGCCGCCGCCGGCACGCCGTTCGAGCAGGCCGCCGAGCACTTCAAGGGCGTGACGGCCATCGCCGTGAGCGAGGGCGACCCGGTGAACTTGTCGAAGGCGATTTCCAAGTTCACGAAGGCCAACCCGGACGTGTTCAAGTTCAAGGTCGGCGTGGTCGAGGGCCGCGTCGTCGCGCTGGGCGACGTGGAGGCCATCGCCAGCCTGCCGTCGAAGGAAGAGTTGATCTCGAAGATCATGTTCTTGATTAACTGCCAGGCGCAGCGGCTCGTGACGGTGCTGTCGGCCGTCCCGCGCAACCTGGCGATTGTCGTCAAGCAGATCGGCGAGCATAAGGGCGGCGGGGAAGTCGCCTCCTAAAATTTGAAATCTGAAATCCCGGAGTTCGGGGTTTCTCGTATAGTCAGCCGGACGCGGAAAACGAGCGGGGCGATTTGTCAGGTCGTTCTTTTCGGCTCGGACGCTTTTCGAGCTTGGATGCAACAAGCGAAAAAGGTGTCCCGTGGGTTCTTCGGCTTGCGGACAACTAACAACAAGCACACTAGAACCCCTTTGAGGAGGATTGGAAAGTCATCATGGCAGCTACACGCGAAGATGTAATCGAGTATCTGAAGGGCATGACCCTTCTGGAAGCCTCGCAGCTCGTCAAGGAGCTTGAGGAAGTGTTCGGCGTTTCGGCGGCGGCCGCGGCGGTCGCAGCGGCCCCTGCGGGTGCGGCGGCTGGCGGCGAGGCCGCGGCCCCGGCCGAGGAGAAGACCGAGTTTGACGTGATCTTGCAGGCCGCGGGCGGCAACAAGATTAACGTCATCAAGGTCGTCCGCGAGGTCACGGCGCTCGGCTTGAAGGAGGCCAAGGACCTGGTCGAGGCAGCCCCGAAGGCCGTCAAGGAGGGCGTCTCGAAGGAAGAGGCCGAGACCATCCGGCAGAAGCTCGCCGACGCGGGCGCGACCGTCGAAGTGAAGTAAGTTTAAAGTTTCAGGTTCCAGGTTTCAGGTTCGCTGTTTTAACTTGAAACCTGGAACCTGAAACCTGAAACTTTATGGCCGCTTGACAGTCTTATTGGTAGCGTTTAAGGTGGGGGAGTATTGAGGCGCTGGCGTTGCCCCCGAAAAATTTGATTAAAAGTTCGAACTGCTTTCGCTCTAAAGCGGTCAGGGCATTGTGCGCCCCGACCGCGATTTGGCATTTCTAAAGCTTTCGGCGGCCGGGCAACCGGCTCTCAGCAGGCCGTTTGACCGGGGCCGCCGGAAATTCGCACCGTTTATCCGCATTTAGGCTGATCGCCGGCTGCTGACGGCTGATCGCTTCATAAAAGGTGTCCGATGTCTGCAAATCCGCTACAAGTAACTTTCGGTGGGACGGGGCGGCGCACGAGCCAGGCCCCTGAGCGTCAGGATTTCTCCAAGATCGCCACCGCCGTGCGCATCCCGAATCTGATCGAGATTCAGAGGGAGTCCTACAACCGTTTTCTACAGATGGATCTGCTGCCCGAGGAGCGCGAGAACACGGGCCTCCAGGCCGTCTTCCGCTCGGTCTTCCCGATCTCGGACTTCCGCGGGACGGCGACGCTCGACTTCGTCGAGTTCCAGATCGGCAACTGGCAGTGCAAGTGCGGCCGGCTCGAAGGCTTGAACTACCTGCGCGCCAACTGCAAGAACTGCGGCTCGACCATCAAGGTTGACCCGCTCGTGCCCGGCGAGACTCTGTGCCACAACTGCGGCACGTTCAACGCCGTGCGCCCGCAGCTCTGCGACAACTGCGGCGAGCCCGTCGGCCTCAAGCACAAGCACGACCAGCAGGAGTGCCAGGAGCGCGGCATGTCCTACTCCGTGCCTTTGAAGGTCAAAATTCGCCTGACCGTCTACGACAAGGACGCCGAGACCGAGACGCTCTCCATCCGCGACATCAAGGAGGAGGAGGTCTTCTTCGGCGAAATCCCGCTGATGACGGACAACGGGACGTTCATCATCAACGGCACGGAGCGCGTCATCGTCTCGCAGCTCCACCGCTCGCCCGGCGTCTTCTTCAAGCGCGGGCCGCTCTTCGTCGCCAAGGTGATTCCGTACCGCGGCTCGTGGGTCGAGTTCGAGTACGACCAGAAGAACCTGCTGTACGTGCGCGTCGGCAAGCGCAAGTTCCTGGCCTCGATCTTCCTGCGCGCCCTCGGCATTTGGCTCGACGGCAGTTTCGACCCGAAGTCGTTCCACACCGACGGGCAACTGGAAGAGGCCGTCAAGAACTCGTCCTTCTCGGACGAGGACTTGCTGCGCGAGTTTTACGTCTCGGACGAGGTCCGCGTCGAGCAGGGCCGCCTCTTCATACAGATTCCAGAGTCCGGCCCGTCCAGCCTGACGGGGATGAAGGTTGACGCCGACATCAAAGGCCGCGGCGACGTGATCGTGCGCGCCGGCAAGAAGGTCACGGGCTCGGCTCTGGACGCGCTCCGCAAGGCGCACGTCCGCGAGGTCGAGATTGACACGGCCCAGTTCGAGAGCGCGTACTCGCTCTCCGACGTCGTCAACACGGAGACGGGCGAGGTCATCCTCGAATCCAACAACGAGATCACGCCGGCCAAATTGCAGGAGATCGCGGAGGCCGGAATCGAGCGCTTCTCGATCTTCTTCCCGGAGCGCGACGACCTCGGCCCCGTGCTCTCGCAGACCTTGAAGAAGGATGTCATCACGAAGCCGGTGGACGCGCTGCTGGAAATTTACCGCAAGATGCGCCCGGGCGACCCGCCGACCGTGCAGACGGCCTACCGCCTGCTCGAAGGCATGTTCTTCGACCCGCGCAAGTTCGACTTCTCGCGCGTCGGCCGCCTGAAGTTCAACATCAAGATGGGCAAGCCGGAGCGCAACCGCATTGACGATCCGCTGCTCTCGGCGCGCGACTTCGTCGAGGTCGTCGGCTACGTCCTGAAGATGCGCAAGAACCCGGCCGAGTACCAGGCGGACGACATTGACCACCTGGGCAACCGCCGCGTGCGCGCGGTCGGCGAGCTGCTGGAAAACCAGTTCCGCATCGGGTTGGAGAGGATGGAGCGCGCCATCAAGGAGAAGATGTCCATCCACCAGGAGATGCAGACGACGATGCCGCGCGACCTGATTAACGCGAAGCCGGTCACGGCCGCGGTGCGCGAGTTCTTCGGCTCCTCGCAGCTCTCGCAGTTCATGGACCAGACGAACCCGCTCTCGGAGATCACGCACAAGCGCAGGCTCTCGGCCCTCGGGCCGGGCGGCCTCTCGCGCGAGCGCGCGGGCTTCGAGGTCCGCGACGTGCACCCGACGCACTACGGCCGCATCTGCCCGATCGAGACGCCTGAGGGACCGAACATCGGACTGATTTCGTCGCTCTCGTGCTTCGCGCGCATCAACGAGTTCGGCTTCATCGAGTCGCCCTACCGCAAGGTGGTTGACGGCCACGTCATAGAGTACGTGCGCATCGTCAACGGCGGCGACACGAAGTTCAAGCCGGGCGAGCACGTGCCGCAGGAGGATGTCGAGAAGGCTAACAAGCGCGTCGGAGCCGACGGGCGCAAGGCGGAGTCTGAGCCGTGGCCGTTCTACCTGACCGCGTGGGAAGAGGACAAGTGGGTCGTCGGGCAGGCCAACATCCAACTGGACGAGAACGGCTACATCGTCAGCGACCGCAACGCCGCGCGTAAGGCCGGCGAGTTCATCCTCGCCCGCCGCGAGGAGATCGTGTTCGTGGACGTTTCTCCGAAACAGCTCGTCTCCGTCGCGGCAAGCTTAATCCCGTTCCTTGAGAACGACGACGCGAACCGCGCGCTGATGGGCTCGAACATGCAGCGCCAGAGTGTGCCACTTCTGCGCGCCGAAGCGCCGTACATCGGCACGGGCATGGAGAAAGTGACGGCGCAGGACTCGGGCGCGGTCGTCGTCGCGCGCCGCGACGGCATCGTGGACTACGTGGACAGTGAGCGCATCATCATCAAGGCCGACCACAACGTGGACGGCACGATTTCGCGCGAGGTGACCGCCGACATCTACACGCTGATTAAGTTCAAGCGGTCGAACCAGAACACCTGCATCAACCAGCGGCCCATCGTCCACGTCGGCGAGCGGGTCGCGAAGGGGCAGGTCATCGCCGACGGCCCGTGCACGGACAGGGGCGAGCTCGCGCTCGGCCGCAACGTGCTCGTCGCCTTCATGCCGTGGCGCGGCTACAACTTCGAGGACGCGATTCTGGTCAGCGAGCGCCTCGTGAAAGACGACTTCTACACCTCGATTCACATCGAGGAGTTGGAGATCGAGGCGCGCGACACGAAGCTCGGACCCGAGGAGATCACGCGCGACATCCCGAACGTCGGCGAGAACATGCTCCGCGACCTGGACGAGAGCGGCATCATCCGCATCGGCGCTCAGGTCAAGCCGGGCTCCATCCTCGTCGGCAAGGTCACGCCGAAGGGCGAGACTCAGTTGACGGCGGAAGAGAAACTCTGCGCGCCATCTTCGGCGAGAAGGCCGGCGACGTGAAGGACGCCTCGCTCGTCTGCCCCCGGGCATTGACGGCACGGTCGTTGACGTGCAGGTCTTCACACGCAAGGGGCAGGAGAAGGATCAGCGCTCGCAGACCATCGAGCAGGAAGAGGAAGACCGTCTGAGGCGCGACCTCGAAGACGAAATCCGCATCCTGCGCGAGCAGCGCGACGCGCGCATCTACGAGCTTCTGGAAGGGCGCAAGCTCGCCAAAGACCTGACGGTCAACCGCGAGGTGGTCATCCCGAAGGGCGAGACCATCACGCGCGAGATGCTGGTCGGCGTCGAGCCGAAGGCGCTGCGTAAAGCCGAGCTGGCCTCTACGCGCGTTGACGTTGGGGCGGAGATTAAGGAGTACGAGGAGCGCACCGAGCGGCAGATCGAGATTCTCTCGGACATCTACGAGGAGAAGATTGCGAAGCTCAGGCAGGGCGACGAGCTCGCGCCCGGCGTCATCAAGATGGTCAAGGTCTTCATCGCCATGAAGCGCAAGCTTTCGGTCGGCGACAAGATGGCCGGACGCCACGGCAACAAGGGCGTCATCGCGCGCATCCTGCCCGAAGAGGACATGCCGTACCTGCCGGACGGCACGCCCGTCGAGATCGTCCTGAACCCGCTCGGCGTGCCCTCGCGCATGAACGTCGGGCCAAATCTTGAGACGCACCTCGGCTGGGCCGCGCGCGTCCTCGGCCTCCACTTCGCGACGCCGGTCTTCGACGGCGCGACCGAGAAGGAGATCAAGATCAAGCTCAAGGAGGCAGGCGACCACCTGCGCGCAGAGGGCTTGCCCGAAATCGTCAACGAGAGCGGCAAGACCGTCCTCTACGACGGCCTGACGGGCGAGCCTTCGAGCAGAAGGTGACCGTCGGCTACATCTACATGCTCAAGCTCTCGCACCTCGTGGACGACAAGATTCACGCGCGCTCGATCGGGCCGTACTCGCTGATTACGCAGCAGCCTTTGGGCGGCAAGGCGCAGTTCGGCGGCCAGCGCTTCGGCGAGATGGAGGTCTGGGCGCTCGAAGCCTACGGCGCGGCGCACATCCTTCAGGAACTCCTGACGGCCAAGTCGGACGACGTGGCCGGGCGCTCGAAGATTTACGAGGCCATCGTCAAGGGCGAGGCCGACTTCGATCCGGGCCTGCCCGAGTCCTTCAACGTCCTGGTGCGCGAGCTACAGTCGCTCTGCCTGGACGTGGAGCTGATTAACAAGGACGACGGCACGAGCAACGGCGACGGCGCGGGCACGGGCGCGGCGATTCTCGTCGGCGGGACGGCAACGGAGTAAGGAGAAGGATGAAAGCGGAAGGCCGAAGGCCGAAAAAAGCCTGTCGCCGCCTTCCGCCTTCTGCCCACTGCCTTCTGTTTTTATATCGGAGAAAAAGATGTTCAGATTCCAACAAGAAAAGACGCAACTGGCGCCGGATTTTGAGGCGATTCGCATCTCTCTCGCCTCGCCCGAGAAGATTCGCCAGTGGTCGCACGGCGAGGTGACGAAGCCGGAGACGATCAACTACCGGACGTTCAAGCCGGAGCGCGACGGCCTCTTCTGCGCGCGCATTTTCGGCCCCGTGACCGACTGGGAGTGCCTCTGCGGCAAGTACAAGCGGATGAAGCACCGCGGCGTGATCTGCGACAAGTGCGGCGTCGAAGTCACGCAGGCCAAGGTGCGCCGCGAGCGGCTCGGCCACATCGAGCTCGCCAGCCCTTGCTCGCACGTCTGGTTCTTCAAGGGCCTGCCGTCGCGCATCGGCCACCTGCTCGACATCCCGCTGCGCGAGCTTGAGAAGGTGCTCTACTTCGAGTCCTACATCGTCATCGACCCGGGCGACGCGCCCGTCAAGGAGAAGGAGCTTCTGACGGACGAGCGTTACCGCGAGCTGATGCGCGACTACCCCGGCCAGTTCGTCGCGAAGATGGGCGCCGAGGCGATCAAGGAACTCCTGACGACGGTCAACGTCGAGGAGCTGTCGACCGAGCTTCGCATGCGATGAAGGAGGAGACTTCGCAGCAGAAGAAGCTCAAGTTCTCCAAGCGCCTCAAGGTCGCGACCAGCTTCCTGAAGTCGGGCAACCGCCCCGAGTGGATGATCCTCGACGTGATCCCGGTCATCCCGCCCGAGCTCGCCCGCTCGTTCCGCTCGACGGCGGGCGCTTCGCGACGTCGGACTTGAACGACCTCTACCGGCGCGTCATCAACCGCAACAACCGTCTCAAGAAGCTGATGGAGCTGCGCGCGCCCGAAGTCATCGTGCGCAACGAGAAGCGCATGTTGCAGGAGGCGGTCGACGCGCTGTTCGACAACGGTCGCCGCGGCCGCGTGCTGCGCGGCGTCAACAACCGCCCGCTCAAGTCTCTGTCGGACACCCTCAAGGGCAAGCAGGGGCGCTTCCGCCAGAACCTGCTCGGCAAGCGCGTGGACTACTCGGGCCGCTCGGTCATCGTCGTCGGCCCCGAGCTGAAGCTCCACCAGTGCGGCCTGCCGAAGAAGATGGCTCTGGAACTGTTCAAGCCGTTCATCTACAACCAGCTCGAAAAGCAGCAGCACGCCGCGACCATCAAGCAGGCGCGCGAGATGGTCGAGCGCCAGGAGCCCGTCGTCTGGGACATCCTCGAAGAGGTGATCCGCGAGCACCCGGTTCTCTTGAACCGCGCGCCGACGCTTCACCGCCTCGGCATACAGGCGTTCGAGCCCGTGCTGGTCGAGGGCAAGGCCATCAAGATTCACCCGCTCGTCTGCACGGCCTTCAACGCGGACTTCGACGGCGACCAGATGGCCGTGCACATCCCGCTCTCGCCCGAGGCGCAGATTGAGGCGGCCGTTCTGATGCTCGCCTCGAACAACATCCTGAGCCCCGCGAACGGCCAGCCCATCGCCGTGCCCTCGCAGGACATCGTGCTGGGCTGCTACTACCTGACGCGCGACAAGCCGGGCGCGAAGGGCGAGGGGCGCGTCTTCTCGTCGCTCGAAGAGGTGCTGCTCGCGCTCGACGCCAAGGAGGTCGCGACGCAGACGCCCATCAAGCTACGCGTCACGGGCGACCTGATCGACCTGACGCAGGAGCACGACACGCAGGACGTGATGCGCGCGACCGTACAGGAGAACGTCCGCCGCGTCATCAACACGACCGTCGGCCGCGTCATCTTCAACGACCAGATTCCGCCGGGGCTGCCTTTCATCAACGGCACGCTGAAGAAGAAGGGCCTGCAATCCTCGTCAACTACTGCCACATTCGCCTCGGGCACGAGATGACGGTCAAGATGCTCGACGACCTGAAGAACCTCGGCTTCCTCTACGCGACGAAGGCCGGCATCTCTATCGGCATCGACGACCTCGTCACGCCGGAGTCGAAGAAGACTCTGGTCGCGAAGGCCGAGAGTGATGTCATTGATGTCGAGCAACAGTATCTGGACGGCGTCATCACGAACGGCGAGCGTTACAACAAGGTCGTCGCCATCTGGTCTGAAGTGACCGACAAGGTCGCCAAAGAGATGTTCAAGGCGATGGACGAGCGCGAGAA
>CAVZDV010000004.1:0-2404470 GCA_963774105.1 uncultured Acidobacteriota bacterium
TGCATCGCCGTCGGCGGACTGGACGACCAGAACTCCCTGGACCGCGCGCGCCGCGGGATGTACCGCTCCTCATACGGGCCGACGATTGACGGGTTGCAGAAGCCCGAAGTCATCGCGCCGGGCATCTGGGTGCCCGCGCCCATCCTGCCGGGCACGCCGACGGCCGAGGAGGCCGAGCTGTTCGCCATGCTCGACAACGCGCCCGACGACCAGTTGCCCGCGTTGATTGCGGCCAACGCCGGCGTGGACAAGGACCTTGACGAGGCGAAGGAGTTGCGCGTCTCGCTGCTGCGCCAGTTGATTACCATCAAGCTGCGCGAGGGCAGCGTCATCAGCGAGCACTACAAGTACGTGGACGGGACCTCGTTCGCCTCGCCCATCGTCGCCTCGATCATCGCCTGCATGTTGGAGGCGAACCCGCGGCTCACGCCGCAGCAGGTCAAGCGCATCCTGATAGAGACGGCCGAGCGCCTGCCCGGCATCGAAGTTGACCGCCAGGGCTGGGGCGTCGTCGCCTCGCGCAAGGCGGTGGAACTCGCGCTCGGGCTGCATTAGCAGAAAAAATTAACAGGGATGGACAGGATAGACAGGATATAAAGAGCTTGGCTTTCTTATCCTGTCTATCCTGTCCATCCCTGTTTGAATTTACGGGACGGCGACGATTGAGATGCGCTTGGAGTCGGCCAGCTTGAGCATCTCTTCGCGGTCGAAGATGAGGGTCTTGCCGGCGGTGACGCAGAGGCAGGTCGCGCCAGCCTCGACCATCGTCTCGACGGTGGGGACGCCGACGACGGGCACGTCGAAGCGCATGTCCTGGTCGGGCTTGGCGACCTTGACGACCGTCAGGCGGCCGCGCGCCAGCTCGCCCGCGCGCCGGACGGTCGCGTCCGTCCCCTCCATCGCCTCGACGGCGACGCAGGCGCGCGCGCGCACGACGATGGTCTGGCCCAAATCCAGCCGCGCGATCTCGCGCGCGACTTCCAGCCCGTACTCTATGTCGCCGCGCTCGCGCTCCGTCGGCTCGCGCCGCGTCAGCGTGCCGACCCGCGGCAGGTGATCCTGTAGAAAATAGGTCGAGTCAATCAGCTCTATGCCTTCGCTCGCCAGTTCGTCGGCCACCGCGCCGATGAGCGCGTCCGTGTTGCGGCGCGGCAGCCTGAGGAGCATCTTCAGCATACGCACGTCCGGCAGCGCCCCGCTGAAAATCTGCACGTGCTTGACCTGACCCGCCATGATCGCCTGACTCACGCCCTCGCGCTTGAAGAAGCGAATCATCTTCCCCAACTGCCCTATGCCGACCCACACGACGCGCTCGGCCACGCGCTCGATCGCCGGGTCCGTCTCCTCGCGGATCGCCGCCACCGACAGAGACACGCCCGCCCTGCGCGCCCCTTCGAGCACGAGGAAAGGGAAACGACCGTTGCCCGCAATCAGACCGTAGCGCATATGAAGCAGTGGTCAGTGGTCGGTGGTCAGTGGTCAGTTAAAGACAAAAGCGGTTTTCTTTTAACTGACCACTGACCACCGACCACTGACCACTATTTTATTACTCCGCGCGCGGAGGTCTCGATGAAGCGGACGAGCTCGTCCACCTCGGTCGAGTCCTTGATTTCTGCGCGGATGCGTTCCAGAGGCCTGCGTCGTGTTGAGCTTGGCCGAGAGCAGAAGGTGGAAGGCGTGGTGCAGTTGCTTGATGACTTCCTGCGGGTAGTCGCGGCGCTTCATCCCCGTGACGTTCAGGCCGTAGCACTTGGCGTGGTTGCCGACCGTGAGCGCGAAGGGGAGCGCGTCCTTGACGACGACCGAGTAGCCGCCGACGTAAGCCTCGCGCCCGACGCGGCAGAACTGGTGGACGCCCGAGTAGGCCCCGATGTTCGCGCCGTCCTCGACCGAGACGTGGCCCGCGAGCGTCGCGCCGTTCGCCATGATGACGCTTGTCGCCGAGCAGGCAGTCGTGCGCGACGTGGGCCTGGGCCATAATCAGGCAGTCGTCGCCGGTGCGGGTCAGGCATCCCGCCGCCCTCCGTGCCGCGGTGGACGGTGACGAACTCGCGGATGCGGTTGCGCCGGCCGATGCGCGTCTCGGCCGGCTCGCCCCTGTACTTCAGGTCCTGCGAGGGCAGGCCGATGGAGACGAAGGGGAAGACGTGCGTGTCATCGCCGATTCTGGTGCGCCCGTCAACGACGCAGTGCGACTCCAGTCGCACGCGCGTCGCCCAGACGTCACCTCGTCGCCGACGACGCAGTAGGGGCCGATGTAACAGTCACTCCCGAGTTGCGCGGCGGGGCTGACGACGGCCGAGGGGTGTATGAATTCCACGGCGGCGCTCATTGCGAGGCGGCGCTCCTGTCCGTGATGACGCTCATGATGTCGGCCTCGGCGGCGAGCTGGCCTTCGACGTGCGCGACGCCGTGCATGCGCTGGACGCGCGAGCCGACGCGGACGGGCGTGACCGTTAGGGTGAGCGTGTCGCCGGGGACGACGGGGCGGCGGAAGCGCGCGTTGTCGATGCCGCTGAAGAGGACGAGCTTCTTCTCGCGGTCCTCGATCTGGCTCAGGGCGTAGACGGCCCCGACCTGCGCCATCGCCTCGACGATCAGGACGCCGGGCATGACGGGCGCGCCCGGAAAGTGGCCCTGAAAGAAAGACTCGTTGATCGTCACCTGCTTGACGCCGACGATGCGTTCGCCCGGGGACCAGTTCGATGATGCGGTCAACGAGCAGGAAGGGGTAGCGGTGCGGCAGGATGTCCTGGATCGCGCGCGCGTCGAGACTGTCATGGGGTGAATAGTAAATGGTAAATGGTAAATGGTAAATAGACGGGCGGCCCGTCCACTCACCATTTACCATTTACTATTTACCAGCTTTTAGCGCGTGCCGGCCGCGGCCGTCGCCGGGTTCTTGGCGTTGTACTCGGTGATGAAAGCCTTGGTCACGTCCATCGCCGGGTTGACCGTCAGGACGGCCTCGCCCATGCGGCTGATGTCGAGGATCATCGTGATGCCGCGCTGCTGCGCGAACTGGTTCAGCGCGTTCATGATGTCCTGCGAGACCGGGCGGATGACCTCCTGGTAGCGCTTGGCGAAGTCAGCGTCGGCCTGCTCTTTCTTGTACTTGAGATCGCGGCCCAGGCGCTCGCCCTCGTCCTGCTTGGCCTGAATGGTCTTCGGGTCCACGGGCGAAGCGCCGCCCGCGCTCGTCAGACGGCTGATCTCGTCGGCGATGGTCTTGATCCGGGTCTGCATCGTGGTCAGCTCGTCCTGGCGCGGCTTGAACTCGCGCTCCAGCGTCTTCATCTGGGTGACGTAGCGGTTGATGCCCGTCTTCTCGTCGGCGAACTCGCTCGTGTCAATATAGGCGATCTTGGTGTCAGGCACGGCGGCGCTGGCGGATGCGGCCGTGCCGGTCGCCTGGGGAGCGCCGCCCGCCGGGCGCGTCTGCGCCGAGGCCGAGACGGCGAGGATGGCCGCAAGCATCATGGCGGCGGCGACAATGCGAAAATTTCTCATGACTTTCTTGTATTGCTCCTTAACGGTGAAAGGCGGTTAGTTGGTGAATCGTAAATCGTGTGAACCGTCGAACGCTCATACCCATTACGATTCACGGCGTTTCGATGTTCGCCCCGCCCGGATGGTTGACAAACAAATTAGTTAAAAAGTTCGTCCGACGCTGAAGCGGAAAACGTTCCGCTTCTCGTTGAAGAAGATGCCCGGCAACTCGTCCACGAAGCCGCGCCGCGCGTTCGGATTATACGCGTAAATCAGGCGGAACGGCACGTTGATGACGGGGACCTGGAAGCGGGCCTCCAGGCCGATGCTGGATCGGAAATCCCCGAGCTTCGCAAAGACGCTCTGGGTGTTGCGCACGACCGTGTTGGTCTGCGCCTCGCCGCGCAGGAAGACCTGCTGCATCCCGATGGGCAGGCCCGAGAGCGGGTCAATCGGCCCGACGCGCAGGGCGTTGATGAACTCCTCCTTCGAGATCAGGCGGCTGTCGCGCAGGATCAGGCCGCCCGAGAGCTGCGAGAGCGCGAGCGGCGAGTTGTTCTGGCAGGCGGCCAGCGTATTCAAAGTGACGAGGACGCGAGACCCGCGGCAGAAGATCGTCCCACGTGTCGGCAGGAACGTCGAGGCGTCAAGGAAGTCCGACGAGAAGCCCTGGTCGCCGCCCGAGCGCAGGTTGAAGGCCGAGCCGATATCGGCGAAGGCCGCCAGCGTCACCGGCCCGAAGAGCGGGATGCGGTACTCGAAGTTGCCCAGGAGCTGCGTGTCGCCGCCGACGGACGTAAACACGCGCGACAGCTGCGCCGGGTTGCTGCCCCCCTCCCCCGTGAATAGTCCGACGTTGGCGAGGTTCGTTGGCACGCCCGCGGCCGGCGTGATCGGGTCGCCCGCGGGGTTGGTCGCCAGGACGACGTTGCGCGACGTGACGAACGTGTCGAGCGGGACGATGGGGCTGATCGAGCGGACGTTGTAGCCGCGAATCGTGAACTCGTCGCCGAGGAAGAAGCGCTCGTAAATCGGGATGCCGTTGATGAAGGCCAGAGACGGCGAGTCCCTGACGGCCTGCGAGATGGCGAAGCTCCCGATGTGCGCAGCGACGACGCGGAAGCCGAAGACCTCGGGCTGCTGGTCGCGCCCCGTGCGGCGGACGGGGAAATACTGCGTGTACGAAATCTGCGGCGAGTAAGTGCGCACGTCGCCGCCCAAGCCCGCCAGCGAGACCGAAGCCGAGACCGAGCGCCCGCGGACGGGCTCGTTCGGGTCTTTGGCGAAGCCGCGCGAGTCGTAGGAGAAGGTGCCGGTGGCGCGGCTCGTCAGGATGTTCGGCTGCGCGTAGATGACCGGGATGAAGTTCTGGTTGGCCGGGTCCGTGTTGACCGCCGGGTCTTTGACGCTCGTGCGCGAAATCTGGTACGAGAGGCCGACCCTGGACAACTGCGAGAAGGCCGTCTTGCGCATGAACTCGGAGAGCGGCGCGCTGGCGAAAACGGACGCGCCAAGCGAGTCGCGCGTGAAGAGGTTCTCGTCCTCCACGTTCAGGAAGTCTACAGAGGAGCCCAGCAGCCCCTGCTGCGCCTCAATGTTGCCCGAGAGGAACGTGCCCTCGCCGAAGAACTTCTGCGAGAAGGCGAAGACCGAGAAGCCGACCGTGATCGGGCGGTTCTTGATGTAGGGCTCGGTGAACGAGAACTGGAACGACCGCTGGCGGTTGCCGTAGGCCAACTGGAACGAGAGCGTCTCGCCGCGCCCGAGCAGGTTGTTGGTCGAGTACTCTAACCCGAAGAACGAGCCGCCGATGCCGGAGATGCCGCCGTTGAAGGATATCTGCTGGCGGCCGCGCTCGGCCACCTTGAGGTTGATGTCAACCAGCGCCTCTTCCTCGTTGGTGCGGAAGTCGGCGTCGCGCTCGGCGTCGAGCGGGTCGAAGAAGCCGAGCTGGTTGAGCCTCAGGACAGAGATGTCGAAGGCGCGCTGGTTGTAGATGTCGCCCTCGTTGATGAGGACTTCGCGCCGGAGCACGTTGTCGCGCGTGAACGTGTTGCCCAAAAATTCCAGCCGCCGCAGGGTGAACTGCTTGCCTTCGATGATGGTAAAGACGAAGTCGGCCATGCCCGCCTTCGGGTCCGTCGGGCTGTCGTGGAAGGTCGGCTCAACGTCGTACTCGTACTGGATGAACCCCTGCGAGCCGTAAGCCTTCTTCAAGTCCTCCTGGAGCGCCTTGCCGATGCGCTCGCCGTTGGCGACATCGCCCGGCTTGAGGCCGACGATGGACTGGATGATCTGCTCGGAGAAGATGGAGTTGCCCTCGATCTTGATCGAGCCGATGCGGTAGAGGCGGCCCTCGTTGACGGGGATGGTGACGCGCAGGCCCTCGTCCACGGACGAGAGGAACGGCAGCGGCAGCCAGAAGCCCGTGCGGCGGCGGCCGAGGCCCTCGACGCGCGGCTCGCCCGTGCGCGCCTGTAGGTAGCCCTTCGAGCGCATGTAGAACTGGACGCGGCGCAGGTCAACTTCGAGCTTCTCGCGGTCGAGGATGTCCTGGCCGCGGAAGCGCGAGATGAGCCCGGCCTCCTTGACGTAGGCCATCTGGGAACGGAGGCTCCCGTCGCTGAAGACCTCGTTGCCCTCGAACTGGATTTCGACAACGCGGACGCGGTCGCCTTCCTTGATGTCGAAGGTGATGGCGGTCGAGGTCAGCGAGACCTCGTCGGTGCGGTGCTCGATGACGGCGTTGGGCTTGCCGCGCGCCGCCAGCAGTTCCTTGATGACGCGCTTGGCGACCTCGACCTTGACCGGATCGTAGATGGCTTCCTTCGAGACGCCGACGCGGCGCTCGCGGAATGCCTTGAGCACGTCCGACTCGGCCACGCTCGACAGACCCTCGAACTGTATGTCGCGGATGATGGGCAGTTCCTCGACGACGAAGATGACGTTGACGCCGCCGCGCGGACCCTCTTCGACTTCGACACGGGCGTTCGCCTTGTTGAAGAAGCCGAGGGCGAGCAGCGTCTGTAGGTCGCGCTGCGCCTGCTCGGGGCTGAAGGGAGTCTCGGGCTTGGTGTTGACGTAGTAGAGCAGGTCTTCCTCGCGGTTGCGGCGGTTGCCCTGGATGTCAACCGACTCGACGAGTCGCTGCTGCGTGGTGGTGGTGGTGGATTGCGCGTGCGCGCTCGGCGCGGAGGCCAGCAGCGCGCCGGCTCCGATGATTGCGCCCAAAATGATGAGCAAAGGGGCACGACCGATTTGCATAAATGCTATTCCCTCAGAGGTACTTACACAGAGACTTCAGGGAGCTGAAATTAGGGCAAAAGTAATTGGCAAAAGGAAAAATCGCCCGCCGACGGGCGCGACCGCTGGAACCTGGAAGCAGTTGGATTCAGCCCGCGCCATGGCGCGTTGCCAGCTTCTTGTCCAGCAAAGTCGCAGATTATACAAGGAAAAGCCAAAAAGCAGAAGTCAGGAGACAGAAGTCAGGAGTCAGAAGAAAAGCCTCGCCTTTCATTCTGACTCCTGACTTCTGTCTTCTGACTCCTGACTTAGTGAATTAAGAGCGCGTCGCCGGACTCTTCTTCTTCGACGCCGACCGGGCGGTAGCTCAGCTCGTTGGCGTCCAGGAAGACCTCGATCAGCGTCGCCTCGGTCAGGTGCCCCTGAATGAGCGCCTCCGAGAGCGGGTCTTCGACGTGCTTTTGCAGGGCGCGGCGCAAGGGCCTGGCCCCGTAAGAGCGGTCGGCGCAGGTCTTCGTCACGAGCCAGCGCTTGGCCTCTTCCGTCAGGCGGACTTCGAGGCCGCGCGTGGCGAGCGTCCGGTTCATCTGCTCGACCTGAAGCTGAATGACTTCGAGTAACTCGTCGTCTAGGAGCTGGTCGAAAATGATGATCTCGTCCAGGCGGTTGATGAATTCCGGGTTGAACGTCTGGCGCACGGCCGACATGACCATCTCTTCGAGTTTCTCGCGCGAGGCGTCGGTCGTCGCCTGGAAGCCGAGCGTGCCCTTCTTCTGGATGAAGCGCGCGCCGATGTTCGAGGTCATGATGATGATGACGTTCTTGAAGTCAACGGTGTTGCCGAGCGCGTCCGTCAGGATGCCGTCCTCGAAGACTTGCAGCAGCACGTTGAAGATGTCCGGGTGCGCCTTCTCGATCTCGTCAAACAGGAGGACCGAGTAGGGCGAGCGCTTGATGCGCTCGGTCAGTTGGCCGCCCTCCTCGTGGCCGACGTAGCCTGGGGGCGAGCCGATCAGTTTTGAGACCGAGTGCTTCTCCATGAACTCGGACATATCGAAGCGAATCATGCAGCGCTCGGAGCCGAAGAGGAATTCCGCGAGCGAGCGAGCGACTTCCGTCTTGCCGACGCCGGTCGGCCCCAGGAAGAGGAACGAGCCGACGGGGCGCTGCGGGTTCTTGAGGCCCGCGCGCGAGCGGCGGATGGCGCGCGCCAAAGCCGAGATGGCCGGGCGCTGCGAGACGATGCGCAGGTGCAATTCGGTTTCGATGCGCAGGAGCTTGCGCGTCTCCTCCTCTTTCAGGGAGGTGACGGGGATGCCCGTCCAGCGCGCGATGACTTCCTCTATGTCGTCCTTCGTCACCTCCGCGTTGACGAGCGCGTCCTCGCTGGCGGCCTCCTGCATTCGCAAACTGCCCAGCGGCTTGTCGCCCGCGTAGGAAGTGTGCGGCAGCTCGACGAAGGGGGAGTTCCACTCCTCTATGTTGCCCTGCTCGCGGCGGACGCGGAGCTTGACGCGCGCGCCGGCCTCGTCAATCACGTCAATGGCTTTGTCGGGCAGGAAGCGGTCGGGAATGTAACGGTTCGACTGGTAGACGGCCGCCTCCAGCGCGTCGTCCGTGTAGCGCACCTGGTGGAACGTCTCGTAGCGCTCGCGCACGCCGTCGAGAATCTGCACGGCCTCGGCCTCGGTCGGCGGCGGCACCTTGACGGCCTGGAAGCGGCGCTCAAGCGAGCGGTCCTTCTCGATAGACTTGCGGAACTCTGCGGGCGTGGTCGCGCCGATGCACTGGACTTCGCCGCGCGAGAGGGCGGGCTTCAAAATGTTCGCGGCGTCGAGCGAGCCTTCGGCACTCCCTGCGCCGACGAGCGTGTGCAGCTCGTCTATGAAGACGATGTAGTGCGGGTTCTCGATCAGCTCGCGCATGATCTGCTTGAGCCGCTCCTCGAACTGGCCGCGGTACTTCGTGCCGGCGACGATCAGGCTCAGGTCCAGCGAGAGGATGCGCTTGTTCTCCAGGAACGACGGAACCTCTCCGCGGACGATGCGCTGTGCCAGTCCCTCGACGATGGCGGTCTTGCCGACGCCGGGCTCGCCTATCAAGACGGGGTTGTTCTTCGTGCGGCGGCAGAGGATTTGGACGACGCGCTCAATCTCGCCCTCGCGCCCGACGAGCGGGTCCAGCTTGTCGGAGGCGGCGTCGTCCGTCAGGTCGCGCGAGAACTCGACGAGGTGCGGCGTGTCCTTCTTGGCCGAGGCGCGCGCGTCCGCGCCCGTCTGGCGCGCGATCTCGTCGCGCACGGCGTTGAGGCGCAGGCCGCGCTCGTAGAGAATCTCGGCCGCCATCGAGCGGTCCTCGCGCAGCAGCCCGAGCAGCAAATGCTCCGTGCCGATGTGGCGGTGCTGTAGGCGGTCGGACTCCTCGTGGGCGTAGGCCAGCACGCGCTTGGTCTCGGGCGCGAGCGGCAGCTCGACGCTGGTCGAAATCTTCTCGCGCAGGAGCGTGCGCCCCTCTATCTCTTTACGGATGGCTTCGATGTTGACCTGCGCGCGGGGGAAGAACCGGCCCGTGAGCGTCTTGTCCTCGCGCATGAGGCCCAGGAGGAGATGCTCGGGCTCGATGGCCGGCGCGCCGAACTGGCTGGCTTCGTAGCGCGCGAAGAAAATAACCCGCCGCGCTTTCTCCGTGTAGCGTTCGAACATAAGAGAGACCGTTTCCGCCAAATGACTGTTGGAATTATTGCCTGATGCCCGGCCGAAAGGGAGACCCGCACCACGCGGGCATTATAACCTAGAATTGCCGGGTTTAGGCAATAAGGTTAGAAATAAGCAACGGCGGACTATTTCGGGCCGCCGTTGCTTGCTGTCAGGGCTTCCGGGGCCTATCAGTCGTCGTTGGTAATAGTGCCGGTCCCCAGCGAGTCTAAGAACGTGGCGTTGACGGGCGCGCTCAGGTTGACGAAGAAGGTTTCGTTGGCCTCCTTCACAGTGTCGCCCTTGACCTGGACGGTGACGGTCTTCGTGGTTTGACCAGGAGAGAAGGTCAGCGTCGTCAGCGCGAGTGCCATGTAGTCGGAGCTGGCCGTGGCCGTGCCGCCGCCCGTGGCGTACTTGACCGAAACGCTCTGCCCGCTCGGGGCGGAGAGCCTGACGGTGAAGACGGCGGCGAGCGTGCCTGTGTCCGGCTCGGTCACTACCACGTTGTTGATACTGATGGTCGGCGGCGGGTCGTTGTCGTTGACCGTGCAGGTGCCTGTGCCGACGGCCACCGTCGCGCTCGTCGGCGCAGAGAGCACGAGCCTGAAGGTCTCCGCCGGCTCGTCCAGCCGGTCGCCGATTATCTTCACGGCGACGGTCTTGCTCGTCTCCCCCGGCAGGAACGTCAGTGTGGCCGGCCCCTTCGCCGTGTAGTCGGCCGGGGCCTTCGCCGTGCCGTCGGCCGTCTGGTACTTGACCGTGACGGCCCTGCCGCTGGGCTCCGAGAGGGTGACGGTAAAGTTGACGAGCGAGGGCGCGTTGCCCTCGGTGACCGTCGGGCTGGCGACTGCCAGGGTGGGGAGTGGGTCATTGTCCAGGATGGTCAGCGTGGCCTTGTCCGGCGCGCCGAGCATCGCGCCAATGGGGTTGCTGAGCGTCAGGTTGACCGTCTCGGCGGCCTCGTCCAGCGCGTCGTCGTTGATCGGCACGGTGAAGCTCTGCGTCGTCACGCCGGGGGCGAACGAGAGCGTGCAGAAAGTGTCCGTGTAATCCTCCCCAACGACGGCCGTGCCGTTGCTCGTGGCGTAGTCAACGGTCGCGGTTTCGGTGAGGGCGGCGGTCAGCCTGACCGTGATGGTGGCCTGGGTGCCGGATTCAGAGACGCTGTAGTTGGCGAAAGTGAACTGGAACGCCGGCTGCACCTCGAAGGCCCCTATGTCCGTGCCGTCGCCGCCCGTGGCGTTGGGGACTAACTGTAGGTTGACGCGCCGCTTGAAGCTCGCCCCGCGCTGGTCCGTGGTCAGCGTCTTGTCCAGGGGCAGCGATTTGCTGGTGCCCTTGTCCAGGGCGGGGCTGCCGGCGAGCAGCGCGTGCGTCTGCATCAACCCGCCGTAGTTGCCCAGCGGCGCGAGCCCCGGGTCCGCGACGCCGACCTGATTCTGGTTGACGCCGTTGACCAGCCCGCCGGAGCCGCCGGTGCCGATGAGGTTGAAGGAGCTGCTGGGGTCAACCGCCCCTATAATGTCGCCAGGGGTCGTGCCGTCGGTTTGGAAGTTGCCGGCCACAATCGTACTTCTCAGTGTGATGGTCGTCGTTTCGTCGGGTCCGCCGACGAAGCTGGCGATGCCGCCGGCGTCGCCCCCGCGGTTGTTGGTGATGGTGCTGTTCGAGATCGTGGCCGTGGCCGCGCCCCCGCTCGCGCTGGTGGCGCTGACGACACCGCCCCCGCCGGCTCCGACGGGGTCAACGATGTTGCCGCTGATGGTGCTGTTCGTGATAGTCAGGACGGTGCTGCCGTTATTTGACATGACGAAGCTCATGACGCCTGCGCCGCCGTCCTTAGCCCTGTTACCGCTGATGGTGCTGTTCGTGATGGTCAGCGTGGCCGTCGCGCCCGTCGACGGCGACTCGGCGGAGTTGTAGAGGCCGCCGCCCGCGGAGGCGTAGTTGCCGCTGACCGTGCAGCTGACGAGATTGAGCGTCCCGCTGTCGTTAAGGATGCCGCCCCCCACTCCGACCGCGACTTCGTCGCGGACTATCCCGTTGGAGACGGTCAGGCGGTTGATGGTCACGACTCTGTCGGGGTTGATCTTGAGGATGCGGAACTCAGGCGTCCCGTCGGCGGTGCTGCGTTGAATTGTGAGCGAGTCGGCCCCGAGCCCGTTGATGACGAGATTGCCGTCAATGGCGGGCAGCTCGGTCAGGAGTGAGATGGTGCTGCCGGGCGGCAGGCTGAAATTGATCGTGTCGTCGGTCCCGATAGCGTTGGCCGCGTTAATCGCTTCGCGCAGCGTACAGTCGCTCGCGTCGCAGGAGCCGTCGTCCGTGTCGGCTGTCGTGTTGACCACGAGAGTTTGGGACGTGAGGATTTGGCCGCGAATCTCGCCGCCGCCGAACTGCACCGTATGAAAGTTAATGTAGGCGAGCCCCGCCTTGATGTTGTTGAGTTGCGCGGTCAGCGTGTTGCCCGAGTTGCCCTCGGGCTGGTCCCAGGTGGTGCTGAAAGTCCCGCCGACGGCGGAGGCGAACGGGGTGACCACCAGGTTGTCCGGGTTGTTGTCATTGTCCGGCGAGCCGAAAAATCCCCACACGACACTGCCGTTCATGCCCGGAGGGGCGGGGGCATGGATGTGCGCCGCCACCAGATTGTCGTTGGAGTCGGGCGTCTGAGTGCCGGTGACATCAATGTTGTAGACCGTGATGGTCATCGTCAGGGCCGTCTCTGTGTTGTTCAGGGTGAAGCTCGCCGTGCCGGAGGAGAGCGGCCGGGGGTCGCCCGTGCTGGTCAGGGGAGGAGTCGTGCCCCCGGGCGGGGGCTCCTGGTCGTGCGTCAGATTAGCGCCGAACTCGGTCTGGGCTTGCGCCCGCCCAAATGTTATCGCCGCCAGGGCAGCTATGATGATTAGCTTGAATAATCTATTGCGCATCTCTACTCCATTCACTTGGTTGGTTCTAACTGCGGGCTCTAACCTCTCAGACGGCCGGGACAGTGAACAATAGGTCAAGGGCGGGGCGCTGGTCAAATTGGGCCAGATGGCGCTGCCGCTATTGTATTCTCCCGTCCTCTAAGACGAGCGTGCGGTCGCAAGTGGCGGCCAGTTGTTGGTTATGCGTGGCGACGATGACGACGGCCGCGTGCTCGCGGCTGTAGCCGCGGAGCAGGCGGCCGATTTCGTCGCCGGTCGCGGCGTCCAGGTTGCCGGTCGGCTCGTCGGCGAGGACGAGGCGCGGGCCGCGGACGAGGGCGCGCGCGACCGCCACGCGCTGCTGCTCGCCGCCGGACAGTTGATTGATCGGGTGCGAGGCGCGCTCCGAGAGCCCGACGCCCTCCAGGGCGTCAATCGCGCGCCGCAGACTCTCGCGCCAGTTGGCGCGGCCGATTGAGAGCGGGAGCGCGACGTTCTCGGCGGCCGTCAGGTCCGGCAGCAGGTGGTGAAACTGGAAGACGAAGCCGACCGCCTCGTTGCGGAAGCGGCTGAGGCCCGCGCGCCCGGCCCCCGAAATCTCGAATTGGCCCAGCCGCGCGCGACCGGCGTCCACGGCTTCGAGCCCGCCGAGCGTGTGCAGCAGGGTTGATTTGCCCGCGCCCGACGCGCCGACGACCGCCAGCATCTCGCCCGCCGCGGCCGAGAAGGAGACCCCACGCAGCACCTCTATCAACGCGCCCTCGGGCGAGCGGAACGATTTTTCCAGCCCCTCGACGACCAAACTAACAGGCTTTCCAATTTGAGATTTGAGATTCGAGATTTCAACTTCTCCGGGTTTCAGCTTTCGCGCAGGGCTTCGGCGGGCCGCAGGCGCGCGGCGGCACGCGCAGGGTAGATGGTCGCGAGCAAACAGAGCGCGAAGGCCACGGCGGCGGCCACCGCCACGTCGAGCGCGCGCGCGTGAAAGGGCACGTTGCTGATCGAGTAGATGTCCGCGGGGAGGCTGACGAGCTTGTAGCGGTCGCCCACGAAACAGGCCAGGAGCCCGAGCGCGACGCCGAGGGCGATTCCTACCAGGCCGATGACGGCACCCTCCGCGACGAAGACGAGCATGATGCTGCGCGCGCGCGCGCCCATCGCGCCGAGGACCGCTATGTCCGCCTTGCGCTCGACGACCAGGAGCACGAGCGTCGCGGTGATGTTGAGCGCGGCCACGAGGATGATGAGGGCGATGATGAAAAGGCCCATCCGGCGCTCAAGCTCAAGGGCCGCGAAGAGCGGGCGGTTCGCCTCCTGCCAGTTGACGGTCGTGTATTCGGGGCCGAGCCGCTCGCGCAGGCGCGCGGCAGTCTGCTCGACCGCGTAGATGTCCGTCACGTCAACGCTGATGACGGAGGCCGCCGACGAGTCCATCCCCGCGAAGCTTGCCGCCGTGTCGAGCGAGACGAAGACCCAGGAGGCGTCGTACTCGTAGAGGCCGGACTGGAAGAGCCCCGCGACGCGGACGCGGCGGAAGCGCGGCGCGAGCCCGAGCGGCGTCAGCACGCCCTCGCCGGAGACGACGGTCGCCGTGTCGCCGACGTGCAGGTTCGCGCGCGCGGCCAGCTCCGAGCCGACGACGGCGCTCGGCGTCACGGCCTCGCTCGGAATCTCGTCGAAAGAAGTGATGGGGGAATCTGTGCCAGTTTCGTCGCGCCCGCTCTTCGCGAACGGCGAGGGCTCGTCCAGGAGCGGCTGGATTGAGCCGGCGACGAGGTTGCGGCGCAGCTCTGCGACGGCGCGCGGGCTCATGGGGTCGAGGCCGCGCAGGACGGCGTAAACGGAAGCGCCCGGGCCGCCGAGGAGCGCGCCGTCGTAAGTGGTCGGCGCGGCGTCGGCCACGCCTTCGGTCTCGCGCGCGCGGCGGACGAGCGCGGGCCAGTCCGGCAGCGCCCCGCCGTCGCTGCGCATCACCGTGACGTGCGCCGTGCCCCGCAGGATTTTGTCGCGCATCTCGTCGCGGAAGCCGCGTGAGAGCGCGAGCGCGACGACCAGCGCGGCGACGCCGAAGGCTATGCCGAGGACGCTCGCGAGCGCCGTGGCGCGCGCCAGCTTGCGCCGGCTGGTTCGGCGCGCGCGCAAGTTCCGCAGGGCCAGGAAGAGTTCGTAGGGCATACGATTCACCCAACGCCTTTGCGCCTTTGCGTCTCCGGCGTGAGGAAAGTTTCACGCTGGAGACGCAAAGGCGCAAAGAGTTGGGTTTAAGTTTTGGGGCGCGACTACTTGTTAGCCATGACGTAGGCCCTGGCCTTGTCCGTGTCCAGGTGTTCCCGAACCCAGGCCATGTTTCTCTGCGCCCAAGTCATGTGCTCCTGCACGAAGGCTTGGAAGTTATCGTTCTGGTTGCCCCTGGAATCAACGATCCCTATCTTCTGCGCCACCTCGATGATGAGGTTGGTGTCCCTGGTGATGCCGACGGCCTGGAAGAGCTTGTGCTTTTCGTCATCGGTGTACGTGCGCGCCGTCGTCGTGCTCGTCGTCGAAGGCGTCGTCGTCGTAGTCGTCGGCAGCCTCGGGCTGCTGGTCGCGACGGGGCTGTTGCTGTTGTTGGTGTTGGCCGTCTCGGATGAGTCGCCGCGCAGCAGGAAGTAGAGCCCTATGCCGCCGCCGATGAGCACGAGCGCGAGCAGGCCGATGATGAGCGGCATCTTGCTGCTCTTGGGAGCGCCGTACTGCGGCGCGTACTGCTGGCCGTAGGGTGGCGGCGGCTGCTGCTGGCCGTAAGGCGGCTGTTGTTGCCAGTCGGGGGGCGGCGGGGCCTGGCCGCCTGCGCCGCCGGGCGCGCCCGGATAGTAGCCTCCCTGCTGGGGCGGGGGCGGGTAGCCTCCGCCGGGCGCCTGGCCGCCGCCCATTCCCGCCGGCTGGTTGTAAGCGCCGGGCGCTTCCCTGACCAATGGCGTCCCGTCGTTCGGGCAGAAGGTCAGAGACTCGTCGGTGTAAGTCTGGTTACATGAGGGGCAGCGTCCTGGCATGAAAGTTCTCCTTCAATCGAAAAGTGTGCTCGCGCCGAAATTTTCCCGGACTGAGACAGATTGTAACAAACTTTTTGCCGGGGCATAAGGCAGGAGTCAGGAGTCAGGAGCCAGAAGTCAGAATGGATACGGCGGAGAACCGGTGTCACAGATTTTCTTTTCTTCTGACTCCTGTATCCTGACTTCTGACTCCTGCTTTACGACAATTTCGATTGACCGCGGCAGCGCGCGACTTCGGCGGCGCGATTCTCGGGGAGCAGTCCCTTCAAGTCGGGCGCGTCGCGGGCCGTCTCGTCCGCGAGCGGCCTGACTTCGTAGAGCGCGTCGGCGAGGCGGCGGAAGCGGAAGCGGCCGCCGAGTTCTGCCACCTCGCGCGTCTCAGATTCCTGCCAGCCGCACGGCGGCCAGAAGCGCGGGTCCGCGTCCAGCACGACGCGGCGGTTCTCGTCAAGGTTCTTCCCGACGACCTCGACGAGCCGGCCAGCGGGCCAGCCGCTGCCCGCGCCGATCACGTCCCAGCGCCCGAGGCCCACGCCGCGCCAGTAGGTGACGGCGATTGACTGCGCGCCGGAGAGCATGACGGCGTCGGGCGGCACGCTCGACAGCCGCGCGCGATACTCCTTCATCGCGGCGTGCTGCGCCGCGAACTTGTCCAGCGAAGGTTTCAGCAGGAGCCCGAGGACGACGGCGACGAGTGCGACGCCCGCGAGTGTGCTCGCGAAAGCGCGGCGCGTCCCGTTGAGCCTGTCGGTCTGCTCGCGCACGAAGTAGTCGGCCACGAGCGGCGCGAGCGCCGGCAGGCCGGTCAGGAAGTAGCGCCAGTTGATGGCCGTGCTGTAGTTCAGGAGCAGCAGCAGAGTGGCACAAAATCCCGTGGCGGCGAGCGCGAGCGGCGCGGAGAATTTGCGCGCCCGCCATTCCTTCGCGGCCGCGACCGCCAGCGCCGTCGCGACCATCGGCGCGGCGAGGAAGAAGTAGACCAGGAAGGCCAGCAGGTTGCGCGCCGTCAGAGGGTGACGCGCCTCCTCCACGCGCATCGCCTCGCGCCAGCCGTGCCATGCCGCGCGGAAGCTTTCGTCTGACAGGAACCAAAAGGCGAAGGGGCCGAAGGCTGCGACAGCGAAGACGCACGCGGCGAGCGCGACGCGGGTGATTTCCCGCCGGCCCAATTTCCACCCGCAGGCGAGGGGCGCGGCCACCAGCCACGTTGCGTAAAACGCCACGGTCTCGCGCACGTTGACGCCCGCGCCCAAAATAATCGCGCCCAGGAGCATCACCCACAGGCTGCGCGCGCGCACGCCGCGCAGGTAGATAAGAAGCGCCAACGCCGTCAGCAGCAGCGACGGAATCTCCGTCATCACCTGCCCGCCGTAGACGACGAAGAACGGCGAGGTAACTATCAGAAGCGCCGCGACCGTCGCCGCTTGCAGCGAGCCCGTGACTTCGCGCGCCAGTGCCCAGCACGCCGCGGCCGCGAGCGGGCTCTGGGCGACGACCATGTACTTGAAGAGCAGGTAAGCGTTCTCGGCCTTGAGCCCGAAGAGCGCGTGTGCGAAGTTCCAGGCCGCGTGGTTCGTGTAGATGAAGAGCGAGCGGCCCAGCGCCATTGACGACGGCCGCCCCTCTATGGAATTGAGCGTGTAGTCGAGCGCGTCCCAGTCGCCTATGAAGGGGTCCGCGTAGAGGAGCGCGAGCAGGAGCGCCACGAGCGCAGGCCCGAGCCACCAGCGCCACGCGGCCCGGAAATTTTGGGCCAGACCCTCGTGCTCACCTGCGCTTCTCAAAGAGGTACATCTCCACGCCCGGGTAAGTTATCCGCTTCGCCTCGCCGTACCACTCCGCGAGCTGGCGCGGTATCAGCGGCGTCAGCTCGCCAGGGTGCGAGACGACGAGCCAGACGCGCCCGCGGTCTTTGACCGTATCACCCAGCAGCGCCGGCAGGTTCGCGGCCGTCAGCTCCTTCTGAAAATCCGGGAAGGGCTTTTCGTCGAGCCCCTCCGTCTTCAGATAATAGTCGAAAGGGTGCTGGCCCGACGCCTGGTCGAAGAGTACCAGGTCGCCCGGCCGCGCCAGCTGCTCGAAGCCCGCGACGGCCTCGCGCCAGGGGTCTTTCTTGAGCGCGGCGTAGTAGTTCCTGAGCACCCCGGCCGAGAAGAAGACGATCAGCACGAGGGCGAGCGCGCGCAGCTGGTGGAAGCGCAGCCGCGAGAGCCCGCGCGCCGCGAGGATGAGGAAGGCGGGCAGCGCCGCGATGGTGTACTTCGGCAGAAAAATCGGCGACGCGAACTGCGAGACCAGAAACGGGAGGACGATCGAGCACCCGAGCCAGAGCAGCAGCAGGTAGATTTTCAGCCGCTCGTCGAGCGGCCCTTCCGCCTCGACTTCTTTGCGCCGGCCGGGGAGGACGGCGAGGGCCGCCAGCGTGAAGAGAAACCCGGAGAGCACGTAAGAGCCCGCGTACATGACGAGCGTGGTGAGGATAAAGCTCGCTCCCAAACGCGGTATCCAGAAGCCCTGCTGGACGTGCGAGACCTGCTGTGCCAGAACGGAGAGCCAGGGGAGGAACAGCACGGCCAGAGTTATTTGTGCCAAAACCCAGCGCCAGACGACGCGCCGGAAAGTCTCCCGCGAGGCGAAGAGAAGCGTCAGCACGAAGAGGTTCTGCGCGGCGATGACGAAGACGCTGTAGACCTGCGTGTACATCATCAGCGCGCTCGCCGCGACGTAAAGCGGGAAGGCCAAGCGGCCGCGCCCCTCGACGAGCCTGACGAAGAAGTACATGGAGACGAGCGCGAGCAGGACGAGCAGCGTGTACATGCGCGCCTCCTGCGAGAACTCCAAATGGAAGCGCGAGAGGGCGAGCAAGGCGGCTGCCGCGAGCGCGGTCGCCCTGCCGAAAAGGTGCGCGGTTATCATGTAGGTGGCGACGATGGTGAGGACGCCGAAGAGCGCGGAGAGCAGGCGCACGCCCCATTCGGTGTCGCCGAAGAGTTTCATCCAGTAGTGCAGCGCGAAGTAGTAGAGCGGCGGGTGAACGTCTTTCGAGGTCTCCTCGATGATGCCGGCGGGCGGGTGCTGGCTGAGCTTGATGGTGAACGCCTCGTCGAGCCAGACGCTCTCCGACCCGAGCTTGTGGACTCTCAAGGCCGCGCCCGCCGCGATGATGAGCACGAGCGCCGCCAGCACGAGGCGAGAGACTTTCGATTTCCGTTCGACAGGTTGCGCGCTCGCGGCCATCGCCACAGACGTTACCACATAATTCGTCGGAGGACAGCGCAAGCCGGCGGGGGCAAGCCCCTCTTCCCGACCTCCGAGGCGGCGTCGGTTGAATGATTCAAGGCAGAATAATTGGCAGGTCAGGAAGGGCGGTTTACCCCCGCTGCTTCAATTTTTTTCTGTCTGGTTTGTTTCGTCGGGCGTGAGGGCTTCGATGAGTTCGGTTTCGAGCGAGTCTTCGGGGCGCTTGATCATCGTCAGGCGGTTGCCGCGCTCGTTGTACTCGACCTCGTCCATGATGTTGTAGATGAGGAGCACGCCGCGGCCCGAGGTCTTGAAGAGGTTCGACGGGTCGCGCGGGTCCGGGATTTCCTGCACGTCGAAGCCGTCGCCCTCGTCCTCGACCGTGAAGCGCGCCTCTTTGGACGAGAGCTCGGCCGTGATGCGGACGAGCTTGCGCGGGTCGTTGCGGTTGCCGTGCTTGACAGCGTTGACGAACGCCTCGTCCAAAGCGACGAAGAGGTTCGAGCGCTCGGGCTTGATGAGCCCGAGTTTCGAGACGCGCTCGATGAGGTATTGCAGCACGCCGTTCATCAGGGTGATATCGCTCGGCAGCTCGAAGTCAATCTTCTCGCGGACGTAGGGCAGGACTTTGAGGTCGTCAACGAAGCGGAGCTTGTAGGAGAGCGTCTTCTCGACGATGGTGCGCAGCTCCTCCTTGTTGTAGGGCTGGCGCAGGAAGTTGGCCGCGCCCATCTTGAAGGCTTTGACGACGCCCGGGTGCTGCGCCTCCTCGGAGGAGACGACGACGGGGACCATCAGGCGCTTGCGCTTGATCTCGCTGAGGAGCTGGACGCCGGAGTGCTCGTCCTCTGTGAGGTCGGAGATGATGAGGTCGAACTCGTCGAGGTCTTCGCGCGCCAGCGCCTCGCTGCGGTCGCCGGTCGCCACGACTTCGTGGCCCAGCTCCCGCAGGACTTGTTCCAGCATGGCGCGCAGCTCATCGCTGTTATCAACGATGAGAATTCGTCGTCTCTCCATTGAACCGTCTAAAGTGTCCGCCGGCCTTGATCAACGAGGGAGGGAAGTGCGTGCGCCCACAGCTCGGCGAGCGCCCGTCAGCATGCGCTATACGAAAAAGGCGCGGGGCGCGTTTCAAATAATATTCTGAAAGCGGCCAAAAAGTGAAACAGCCGGCCGCGGCGTCCCGCGCAGGCCGGCCGCCGCGGCGCTCTATTTCAGCGGCGTGCTCAGGTTGAAGGAGCCGTCGTCGTTGTTGTCCTCGAAGCGGTTGTTGCCGAAGGTAATCATCTTGCTCAGGCAGCAGGTGAAGACCCCTGTCTGATTGTGGTAGATGACGTTCTGCGAGATGCTGATGAACGCGACGCCGTCCGTGGTCGTCCCGATGCCGAGGTAGTTGTTGGAGACGAGACAGTTTTCGACCATGATGTGCGTCGTCCCGATGGAGGTCGGCGACGCCAGGATCGCGCCGTAGGTGACGGCCGGGTCCTTCGAGCGTCCCTCGAAGACGCTGTCGCGGAGCGTCACCAGCGTGTACCTGCCGGCGGCACTGAAGCCTTTGAAATAGTTCTCGAAGCGGCAGTGGTCAACGAAGACCGCGAGCGGTTTGCTGGAGTCCGTGCCCGTCGGCTCAACCAGGACGGCCTCGCTGGAGTTACTCACGTTCGAGTTTCTGAGGTAGAACACGGCGGTGCTGGGGCCTATGACCTGTATGCCCCTGGTGAACCCTGTGACGGTGCAGTCCTCTACGAACAGCGCCTTCCCTGAAGTGAGGTAGATGCCTTTGTTCGCGTTGGGGCCGGCGATGTAGAGATTGCGCAGCACGACCGTGGCGGTCTGCGGGGCTTGAATCGTCACGGCGTTGTTGGCCCCGGTCGAGGTAATCTCGGCGTGGACTCCGGGCGCTCCGATGATCGAGATGGCCCGGTTGATTGACAGCTTGTTGTAAGTGCCGGACTCCAGTGCGATGACTTCGCCTCCGGCGAATGTCTTCCCATGCGCCGCCTGAAATGTCCGGCACGGGGCGTTGACCGTTTCGCAAGAATTGGAGTCTGAGCCACTCGTCGCCACGTAGGTCCGCGCCGCGTTGGCGTGTGCCGCCGTGGCGCTCAGCGCGAGCGTAAAGACAAAGACGATTAAAGAATTGAGCGTCAGTCTGAGCTTGTTCATCCTGGGTCTCCTTTGGAAAACGCAGCCCCAGGCCGGCGGCAGGGGATCTCGCGTGTGTGTTTCCGCCTTGTCTTTACGAAGCGAGGCGAGGTGCGCGAGAGTTTACATCCGCGGGGCCGCCGCGGCAAAGTCCGTCGCCTCACCTTTCCTTTTCCACCTTTTCCTTTTACCCTTTGTCTCTACTCTTATGCAGGCTTCAGCGGAACAGCGACCACAGCAGCGCACGAATGATCGGGCCGCCGAGAGCGTCGAGCGCGCCTACAAATTCGCGGACCTCTCGGCCTACCCTTTCAAAAAGCGGCTGCTGATACGCCTGGCCGACCTCGCCTTCTATGCGCTCATCAGCATCCTCGGCCGCAGCGCGCGCTTCGAGGTCGAGGGCTGGGAGAATCACGAGCGTGTGGTAGAGGCGGGCGGCCTGCCCATCTACTGCTTCTGGCACGACCGCATTTTCCTGACGACCTACTGGTGGCGTCGCCGCCGCATCGTCGTCATGACTTCGCAGAGCTTCGACGGCGAGTACATCGCGCGCTTCATACAGCGCTTCGGCTACGGCGCGGCGCGCGGCTCCTCGACGCGCGGCGGCGTCGGCGCGGTCGTCGAGATGGCCCGCCTGATGCGGCAGGGCTGCACGACGGCCTTCACGATTGACGGACCCCGTGGGCCGCGCTACGTCGCCAAGATGGGCTCCGTGCTGCTGGCGAAAAAGTCCGGCCACCCGGTCTTGCCCGTGACGATGGCGCTCGCGCGTTACTGGACTCTGCCGAGCTGGGACAAGTTCCAAATCCCCAAGCCGTTCACGCGCGCCAGGGTCTTCGTCGCGGAGCCCATCTACGTTCCGGCTGACGCCAGCGAAGAGACGCTCAACCTCAAGCGCGACGAGTTGCAGCGCACCCTGGATGATTTGACGCGCCGCGGCGACGAATGGCGCGAGACAATCCGCGGCGGCAAGCGCAGCTGAAGAGCCTCGCTTTCATCTTAATCGGACCTGTCAAAAAGCCTGCATCATATCAACTCACGTTTTCGTCGCCCGTGTCGTCTAAGTTGACACGAGATGGGATACGCCGCGCAGGTTTGCGCCTGTAACTTGCGGTTAAATTGGGCCATAAAGGGCGCGCGGCTTAATGGCATACGAGTTGTTATCGTATCGGGCAAGGGAGGTTGGACATGAAACACAATCGGGCAGCGAGCACATTCGGCAAACTTTTTCTGGCATTCTCTTTTCTCTTCAGCATAGGTATCTGGACGAGCACGACGGCGCAGGCGCAGTGGCAGAACAACGATAGGTACGAAAGCCAACGCGACCGCGAATACCGCCGCGAGCAGCGGCGTCGTGAGCGCGAGATGCGCCGCGATCAGAGACGCCAGAGCCGCGACTACGGCTACGACAACGGCAACGGCAACGGTTACGGTTACGGCCGCGACCGCGACGGCTACGGCAACTACGGCGGCTCCTACGACCTGCGCCAGACGGCGCTGAACGCGGGCTTCGCCGACGGCGTTAAGGAAGGCCGCAAGGACCGCGAGCGCAACGAGCGCTACAACTACTCCGACGAGGACAAGTTCCGCGAGGCTAACAGGGATTACAGCTCCAACAAGGGCGACCGTTCCACCTACCAGCGTTACTACCGCGAGGCTTTCTCGCACGGCTACGACGACGGTTACAACGGCTACTAATCGCCGGACAAACTGAAAACCGCGGGCGGGGTCTCGGATGACAGCATCGTCATCCGAGACCCCGCCCTTCGTTATGCCCGGACTCTCCAACGTAGCGCGCCGGCGTCAACGTGTAGTAGGATGCCGGAAACAGCAATGACAACCGACAGGCGCGAAGTGACAAGACGAAAGCTTGTCCTTCCCTGTCTTCCGCTACGGAGGCCACATGATTAACCAGGAGCGCATCAAGAATCTGCTGCTCGAACTCGTACAGATTGACAGCCACTCGCGTAAAGAGCGCGACGTGGCCGAGCGCATCAAGAAGTACTGCGAAGAGATGGGCGCGGAGGTCGAGATTGACGACGCGGGGGAGAAGGTGGGCGGCAACTCGGGCAACGTCATCGCGCGCTTCCCCGGCACCATCCCCGAAGCCGAGCCGATCATGATGTCCGCCCACATGGACACGGTCGTCCCAGGCGAGGGCGTCAAGCCGATTGTCGAGGGCGACATCATCCGCACGGACGGCACGACCGTGCTTGGCGGCGATGACAAGTCAGGCTGCGCCGTCATCATCGAGACCATCCGCTGCCTGCAAGAGCAGAACATCCCGCACGCGCCCATCGAAGCCATCTTCTCCATCTGCGAGGAGGTCGGACTGCTCGGCGCGAAGAACGTGGACGTTTCGCGCATCCGCGCCAAGTACGGCATCGTCTTCGACTCGGACGACCCCGGTTTCCTCTTCACCAAGGGGCCGTCGGCGAATCATCTGGAATTCAAGGTCTACGGCCTGGAGTCGCACGCGGGCGTCGCGCCCGAGCAGGGCATCTCGGCCATCAAGATCGCGGCCGAGGCCATCAGTCAGATGAAGCTCTTCCGCATAGACGACGAGACGACCGCCAACATAGGCGTCATAGAGGGCGGCAAGGCGACCAACATCATCACCAACTACGTCTACCTCAAGGGCGAGGCGCGCTCGCTCGACGAGGACAAGCTCAAGGCCCAGTGCGACCACATGGTCAAGTGCTTCGAGGACGCGGCCTCGAAGTACGAGGTCACGGTCGAGGGGCGCACGACGAAGGGGCGCGTCGAGTCAATCGTCGAGCCGGAGTATTTCGCGATGGACGTGCCGGACTCCTCGCGCGTCGTGCAGTTGGTGAAGCAGGCGGCCTCGCGCATGGGCCTGAGCGTCGAGACGATGGCCTCTGGCGGCGGCTGCGACGCGAACATCTTCAACCGCCGGGGCATCGAATGCGCCAACCTCGGCACGGGGATGCGCGCCATCCACACCGTCAACGAGTGGCTCAACGTCAAAGACCTCTACGCCTCCGCCGAGATGACGCTGGAGATTATGAAACTGAACGGCGAGATGGCGGGGAACAGTGGTCAGTAGTCGGTGGTCAGTGGTCAGTTAAAAGAAAAACGCTTTAGTTCTTAACTGACCACTGACCACCGACTACTGACCACTGCTTATGGTTCGCTGGACACATATCACCATCACGGTCGGAGACTGCGACCGCTCGATTGACTTCTACACAGGCGTCTGCGGGCTGGCGGTCGTCAGGGACCGACGCCGCGACGGCGGGGGCACGGTCTGGCTCGGCCCGTTGCCCGCGGCGGGTGAGGACCCGACTTTCGTGCTCGTCATCATGCAGGGCGAGGTCACAGACCGCCTCGATCATTTAGGGTTCCAGTGCGAGTCACGCGAGCAGGTGGACGCGGTCGCCGCAGAGGCGCAGCGGCGCGGCATCCTCGTCCACCCGCCGCAGGACTCCGGCGGGGCCGTCGGCTACTGGACGCTCCTCCGCGACCCCGACGGCCACCACGTCGAATTCACCTTCGGCCAACCGCTCAAGGGACTACAGTGACGAGTGACGGATACGAGCGGCCCGCCCGGAAGCCGTGCACGTAAGTCCCCGCAGGGGACGAGTGAAAATAGCCCAGCACTTCAGGGCTGGGAATCAGGCGGAATAAACGTTGAGTCCCGTAGGGACGGCTGAACTTTTCCTTTCAGCCGTCCCTACGGGACTCAACCATTTTTCGATTCGTCACCCAGCCCTGAAGTGCTGGGCTATTCTCACTGCGTCCCTGACGGGACGATAAAGCCTCTGCCTTCCACTCATCACTTGATTAAGTTCTGTGGCTCGCCGCGGACGAAGGCTTCGATGTTGGCGACGACGTGGTCGGCCAGGGTTTGCATCGCCTGGCGGCTGGCCCAGGCGACGTGGGGCGTGAGGATGAAGTTCGGGAGGTCTGGTTCGAGGAGCGGGTTGCCGTCGCGGGGCGGTTCCGTCGTCAGCACGTCGAAGGCGGCCCCGGCGATGAGGCCGCCGCGTAGCGCCTCGGCCAGCGCCGCCTCGTCAACCAGCCCGCCGCGCGCCGTGTTAATCAGGACGGCGTCACGGCGCATCATGGAGAGTTCCTCGCGGCCAATCATCCCGCGCGTCTCCTCGTTGAGCGGGCAGTGAAGCGTCACGACATCGCTCGCGCGCAAGACCTCCTCTAACGGGACGCGGCCCTCGCGCACCACGCGCGCGCCCTTGTGCTCCGCCACCAGTACACGCATCCCGAAAGCCCGTGCCAGTTTCTCGACCGCGCGGCCGAGCGTGCCGTGGCCGACGATGCCGAGCGTGCTGCCGTGCAGGTCGCGCACCTCATGCGTCAGCAGACAGAAACCTTCGGCCCGCTGCCACGCGCCTCGGCGCACGTCCTCGCGGTAGCCGAACAGGCTGCGGCGCAAACTGAGCATCAGCATCATGACGTGCTCGGGTACGGAGTGGAGCGCGTAGCCGCGCACGTTCGCCACGGCGACGCCGAGGCGGCGGGCCGCCTCCAGGTCAACGATGTCCACGCCCGTCGCGCAGACGGCGATGAGCCTCAGCGCGGGCAGCCGCGCGAGCGCCGCCTCCCTGAGCGGCACCTTGTTGGTGATGGCGATGGTCGCGCCCGCCAGTCTCTCGACCACCTCTTCCGGCGCGGAGGTCTCATACTCCGCCCACTCGTGCTCGAACCCCGGCCGGCGGAAGTCCGCGACGATCGTGCTGCGGTCCAGGAAGACAATTTTTTGTGCCATGACTGTGGGGCCGATTGTATTACAGATGCTCTATAATCGTCGCGCGTCTCGGGATTTTGGTAGCGGTTCAATTCGGAGCGGATTCAAACAGGGATGGACAGGATAGACAGGATAAAATCAGAATCAGTCAAGTTAACTTAATTATCTTTCTTATCCTGCCTATCCTGTCCATCCCTGTTAATTTCTTCCCCGCTCGAACCTGAGCCTCTAACGGGATTATAGAAAGGGCGGGAGAAGATTCTGGAAAAGCTCAACCTCAAGCCGACTTCCAAAACGGTCGCGGCTTACTACCGGGCGCTGGCGCAGTTCAAATCGCTCAACGTCTCGCACGAGTCGGCCGTGCGCGCGGCCTTCCAGAACCTGCTCGAAGCCTGCGGCCGGCAGTTCGGGTGGGCGCTCGTCGCCGAGTGGCCGATCAAGCGCGCGGGGCGCGCGGCGGCGCGCGTGGACGGCGCGCTCGTGGACGAGTTCAAGTTGACGCACGGCTTCTGGGAGGCCAAGGACGCGGGCGACGACCTCGCGCGCGAGGTGCGGAAGAAGTTCGAGGCCGGGTATCCGGCGAGCAACATCCTCTTCCAGTCGCCGGAGCGCGCCATCCTCTGGCAGAACGACCGCGAAGTCCTCGACGCGGATCTGACCAACCCGGACGAGCTGGTCAAGGCGCTCGCGCTCTTCTTCGAGTACCAGCCGCCGGCCTACGAGCAGTGGGAGCAGGCCGTCGAGGATTTTCAGACGGAGATACCGGAGTTCGGGCGCGCGCTGACGGAGCTGATCGAGAAGGAGCGGCGGGCGAACAGGCGTTTCCGCGAGGCGTTCGACGGGTTCTACGAGTTGTGCCGCCAGGCCGTCAACCCGAACCTCTCGGAGCAGGCCGTCGAGGAGATGCTCATCCAGCACATCCTGACCGAGCGCATCTTCCGCACCGTCTTCAAGAACCCACAATTCACGCGGCGCAACGTCATCGCAGTCGAGATCGAGAAGGTGGTTGACGCGCTGACGGCGCAGGCGTTCAGCCGCGAAGAGTTCCTGCGCCGCTTCGACCACTTCTACCGCGCCATCGAGACGACGGCCGCGACGATCGAGGACTTCACCGAGAAGCAGGAGTTCCTGAACGCCGTCTACGAAAAGTTCTTCCAGGGCTTTTCGGTCAAGGTCGCCGACACGCACGGCATCGTCTACACGCCGCAGCCGGTCGTCAACTTCATGGTCCGCAGCGTCGAGGAGATTCTGAGACGTGAGTTCGGCAAGACGCTCAGCTCACGGGACGTGCACATCCTCGACCCGTTCGTCGGCACGGGCAACTTCGTCGTCCGCGTCATGCAGGAGATCAAGCGGACTGCCTTGCCCGACAAGTACCGCGACGAGCTGCACTGCAACGAGGTGATGCTCCTGCCCTACTACATCGCCTCGATGAACATCGAGCACGAGTATTACGAGCTGGCCGGCGCTTACGAGCCCTTCGAGGGCATCTGCCTCGTGGACACCTTCGAGCTGGCCGAGGCGCAACAGATTTCCTTCTTCACCACCGAGAACACCGCCCGCGTCGAGCGCCAGAAACGCTCCCCCATCATGGTCGTCATCGGCAACCCGCCTTACAACGCCTGGCAACTGAACGAGAACGACAACAACAAGAACCGCAAGTACAAGGTGACGGACAAGCGCGTCGCCGAAACCTACGCGAAGGATTCAAAGGCGACGAACAAGAGCGCGCTTTCCGACCCATACGTCAAAGCGATTCGTTGGGCGTCCGACAGAATCATCAAGAACGGCGAAGGCATCGTCGCGTTTGTGACGAATAACAGCTTCATTGAAAATTTCGCCTTCGACGGCGTGCGCCAGCATCTGGCGAAGGATTTCGACTCCATCTACGTGCTTGATTTGGGCGGCAACGTGCGCAAGAATCCGAAGCTGTCGGGGACGACACATAACGTCTTCGGCATACAGGTCGGCGTTAGCATCAACATTTTCGTGAGGAAGAGGAAAGAGGAATGACTAACGAAGAGATTGAGCGGACGATGCGATTTATCCTTGAGCAGCAAGCCCGGACAGATACCAAACTCGAAATTCTCACTGAGAGAGTAGGCGCTTTGACCGTGAACGTTGATGCCCTGGCTATTAGCCATGACAGAGACAGAGAACGGTTGAAGCGCGTCGAAGACTCATTCCAGATACTTGTCGCGTTGGCGCAAAGACACGAGGAGCGGCCGGACGAATTGAGCCAGGCGCAGACAAGGATGGCCGAGCAACTGACCAGCCTGGCGGGAACCGTAGAGCGCTACATCAACGAAGGGCGTAACGGGCAGAATTGAAGGGGGGGTGGAGATGACACACAGGGGCGACGAAGATGCAGGCTGGCGGAAGTACATTACCATCACGTCGGGCGTGATCGGTGGCAAGCCGCGAGTTAGTGGCACGCGCATCCCGGTCGAGCTGATTCTTGGTTACTTGGCGGCAGGTTACATACCCGACGCAATTATTAAAGAGTTTCCCGACCTGAAACGGGAGCAGATTGAAGCCTGCGCCAAATATCAAAAATAGTCCGCACTGATTATGGCTAAAATTTATTACAGCCGCGTTGACGAGTTCTGGCGCAAAGAGCAGAAGTACACCTACCTTGATGAGAAGCAGCACGTCGGCAACATCGAATGGCAGGAGTTGCAGCCGGACGCAAAGCACAACTGGCTGACGGAAGGAATGCAAGACGAATTTGAGAGTTTCATTTTAGTTGGCAGTAAAGAATCTAAGGCCGCTAGAGGTACGACAACAGTCCAAACTATTTTTAAGATTTACTCGCACGGGAACGATTCAGGTAGAGATAGCTGGGTCTATAATTTTGATAAAGATACTTTATCGAAGAACGTTAAAATATTTGCTGACACGTACAATTCAGAAATTGATCGGTGGCATAGAAGCGGAAGACCAGAGGACGTGGATGGATTTGTCATTAATGATGAGAGACGCATTAAATGGACACGTAATGCGAAGCGAGATTTGAAAATGGGACGCCATGCAAGTTACTCGCCCGCACGAGTAAGGCAAGCGCTCTATCGCCCATTCACTTCTCAGTTCTTATACACGGGGAAAATATTCAACAAAGAGGTCGCGTTATTTCCTGAAATCCTTCCGACACCTGAAGCAGAAGATGAGAATCGAATAATCTGCTTAGCAGGCATAGGCAACAGAATGCCTTTTGGTTGCTTGATGACAAACAGGGTAACACCTTTAGACCCTGCTTTTGAAAAGTCACAGTGTTTTCCCTTCTATACTTACAACGAAGACGGCACGAACCGGCGGGAGAACATGACGGATTGGGCGTTGGAGAAATTTCGTGGGCAGTATGGGGATTCGTCAATTACGAAGTGGGACATTTTTCATTACGTGTACGGGGTGCTGCACCACCCGGTTTATCGTGAGCGTTACGCGGCGAATCTGAAGCGGGAGTTGCCGCGCGTGCCGTTCGCGCCGGAGTTCCGCGCGTTCGCGGAGGCGGGCGCGCGGCTGGCGGAGTTGCACGTCCGTTACGAGGAGCAGCCAGAGTTCCCGCTCGAAAGAGTCGAGCAGCAGGGCGCGGCGCTCGACTGGCGGGTCGAGAAGATGAGGCTGAGTAAGGATAAGCGGTCGCTCCGTTACAACGACTTCCTGACGCTCGACGGCATCCCGGCCGAGGCGTTCGAGTACAGGCTGGGGAACCGCTCGGCGCTCGAATGGGTGATTGACCAGTACCAGGTCACGACCGACAAGCGCAGCGGCATCACCAACGACCCCAACCGCCCCGACGACCCCTCTTACATCGTCCGCCTCGTCGGCCAGGTCGTCACGGTCAGCGTCGAGACGCAAAAGATCGTGCGCGGCCTGCCCGCCCTCGGGATGGAGGTTTAGGCGCAGGAATCCTCCGCCCCTACCCCGCAAAACGGCTATATTTTTACGCTGAACCCCATGTTTACGGGCTTTTCGGCGGAAAAAACCTGTCCAGACAGCGCGCAGCCTCACTCAAACGGCGTCAAAGCTCACAAAAACAGCGCGCAAGGGAACAAAAACAGCGCACAAGGCTACTAATACAGCGCGCAAAGTCACTCAGACGGCGGCCAGGGTCGCCCGGACGGCAGTATCCTTAAATAGTTTCAAGTTTCAAGTTTCAGGTTTCAGGTTCTTTGTCTTTAACTTGAAACCTGAAACCTGGAACTTGAAACTATTTATTCAGCCGCCGGTCGTCGCGCTCCATCTTCTGGCGCAGGTTCTTGGCGAGGTGCTCGGCGGTGCTCTTCTTGCCGTTGAGGGCGTCCACCTTGTAGGAGCCGACGGCGTAGGCGACGACGCTCGTCTTGACGTTGATGACCTGGATGCTCGCCTCGGACTCGGGCAGGCCGCTGCCGAAGATGATTTTGGCCCAGCCGGCGCGCTGGTGCGCGGCGTAGCCCGTGACCTCGAAGTCGGCCTGCGAGCGGTCGGCCACGACCAACAGGTCAACCTTCTTCTTCTTGAAGGCCGCGACCACGTAGTTCTCAAACCCGTTCAGTCCCTGAATCGTGTTGATGTAGACCTTCGAGCCGTGCGGGATGTAGGAGGGGTCCGCGGGCGCGGTGGCGGCCGCCGAGCCGTGCGAGGCTTCGACCGTGCGCGCGCGGTCCTGTGCTGCGACAGCCGCGGCGCACGCCAGCAAAACAGTTGCGAGCAGTGCGATTCGTAGTCTCATGGGGTTTCCTTTCCGGGCGGGGTGAGGACCCGCCCGTAGAGTTTGGCGTTCGTCCGGTTAACGCCCGCCGCGCCTGCTGGGGCGCTCGGGCGGGCTCTCGCGCTGGGGCGGCGGCGGCGATGGCTTAGACTCCTCGTGCCGCTGAGGAGGAGGCTCCGGCTTAGACTCCTGCCTGGGCTCAGGCCGCGACTCTTGCCTGGGCTCGGAGCGAGGCTCGGGCCGCCTTTCGGGTTGAGGCTCGGGCCGCCGCTCGGGCTGTGGCTCGCGCCGCGGTTCGGGGCGTGGCTCGGGCCGAGGCTCGGGCCTAGGCTCGACGCGCGGCTGGGGTCGCGGCTCGGGACGAGGTTCGACACGCGGCTGCGGCTCCGGCCTGCGCTCGGGCCTGGGCTCGACTGCGGGCTCGGGCCTGCGTTCCGGGCGCGGCGCGACCTCGCCGCCGCCGTTGTTGTCGTCGTCGCGTGGGCGCGGGCGCACGCGGGGCTGCGGCTGCGGCTCTGGCCGCGGCGGGTCAGCGTTGCGCACGGGCGGGCCTATGTCGGGCCGCTCGACGTTGGGCGCGGGCAGCTGCGTGCGGTCGTCGCCCGAGTTACCTCGCGGGCGGCGCGGCGGGCCGTCTATCGTCGTCGCGCCGTCGCCTCCCTGAGTGTTGTTGCGCTCGACGGGCTGCGGCTCGACGCCGCGCGGGCGCGGGGGACGCGCGACGGCCCCCGTGTTGGTGGTGTCGGCGCGGTCGCGGATTTGTCCGCCGTCGCCCGGCGTAGCGCCGGGGGCACGCCTCTGTCCCACAGGCGGCTGCGGTTCGCGCCCGTTGTAGAGGCGCGAGCGGCGCAGCTCTTCGTCGAGCGCGACTCCGGGCGTGCGCCTCGCGGCCCCAGTCTGGCGGTCGGGCAAGGGCGGCTGACCCGTGACGTTGCCGCCACCACCAGCGCCCGGCCTCGGCGGCCGCCCGGCAATGACGCGCGGCACTTGCTGCTCGCCAGGGTTCCTGACGGGCGGGCCAATCGGCAGTTGCCCGCGCACAGGCTCCCTCCCGAATACCTGTTGCGCCAGGTCGTTCGCCGCGGGCCGCGGCGGCGTGCCCGTCCGGCCGAACTGGTCCGCCGGCAGCGACGAGATGGAGCGAATGTAAATGGGGTCCGGGTAGCGCCGGGCCTGGTCGTGCGAGCCACGCCCATCCTGCCCACGTCCGTCTTGCCCACGCCCGTCTTGCCCGCGACCTTCATGCTGTCGCCGCCAGTGGCGGCCGCGCGGGTCGCGCTGCCCGTGGCGCAAGGGATACCAGCAGACCTGCTCACCGTAAGAGGTCGGGACGTAGATGAAGGCGACGAGCGCGGGCCGCCAGCGTGCCCTGCGGTAAGCGTAGCCGTAGCCGCGCGGAGCCCAGCACCAACCGTTGTTGTAGTAGACCCAGCGGCCGTAGTGGTAAGGAGCCCAGCCCCAAGGCTCGTCGCCGACCCACGTCCAGCCGTAAGGCGCGACCCACACCCAGCGGCCGTAGCGGTATGGAGCCCAGTTGTTATAGTTGTTGATGACGGTCGTGTGCGGTCGCCAGACCCAGCCGTAAGAGTCCGCGTAGGACCAATCGCCGTAAGAGTCCAGCTCTTCCGCGCCCCACACGTCGCTGTCGTAGTAGCGGTCGCGGTCGTCGAAGCGCAGGCGCGAGGCCAGGTGACGCTCGCGCTCGTCAACCCAGTAGTCCCAGGAGTCGAAGGACGCGGCGGCCGAGGTCAGCTCCCAGTCGCCGGCGTCAGCGCCGCCGCCGACCAGCTCGGCCGCGCGCCCGTCGCGCAGGGTGAAGCCGGAAGTCTCCGAGTAGATGCGGGCACGGCCTCCGCCGCGCACGGCCAGGCGCACGCGCCCGTCGCGCGAAATGTCCACGCGGTAGACGCCGCGCTCCTCGGCCGCGAGCGTCGTGCCCGGCGCGTCCATCTCAAAATACTCCTTGTCGCGGTCGAAGCGGGCGAGCCTGACGGTCGCCACGCCTTCCGACAAACTGAATGCGACGCCCGCTTCGCGCAAAGAGACGACGCGCAGGACGGAGTCGCCGCCGACGCGCACGAAGTTGCGCGCGTCAATCTGAATTTCGAGGCGCGCGTCCGCGCCCGTCGTGGCGAGCACGTCGCCCTCCACGAGCGGGAAGTTAACGCGTGCGCTCTCCCAGTCCTGGCTGCCGTTGCGGCGCAGCTGCACGTCGCCGGTCGCGAGACTGACGCGCGCGACGCGCGCCGTCTCGTCGTATTCTTCTTCGTCGTCAGTGTCGTCGGCGCGAATCGCGCCGAAACTGGTCGTGAAGGCGAGCAGGATGGAGAGCAAGAAGAGACGGGTGATGTTGGTGGGCCGCGGGTGCCACATGGCTTACGCTCCTTTGAATTTTGAAACGTCTGGAAGAGAGCCGCTCGCTCGCAGAGGGCGCACAGGGGCTAGAGCCTGTAGAAAAGCTCAGGCGCGCTCTCGGAGAGAAAAGCCTTTTTGCGAGGGCTTCATCTGCTGACCGGGCGCGAGTGCAAGGCGTGTGCCCGCGCGGTCGAAAGCGCGTGTGCTTCTGACTTTTCTTCTATTTTTATTGCGCCGGGGCCTGGGCAATGAGGTCTCTTATGCGAGATGGTGTGCGCCCCGGCACTATTTGGGGCAGTGGGCGGGAAAAGTGGTCAGTGGTCGGTGGTCAGTGGTCAGTTAAAGACATCTGCTTTTAACTGACCACTGACCACCGACCACTGATTACTCCTCGCGACCGACGCCGAGCGCGTCGGCCACGCGGTTGATGTAGTTGAACCACGAGGCGATGAGCGTGATCTGTAGAATGCCGCGGTCGTCGAAGCCGACCCCGCGCAGGCGCTCGTGGTAGGCGGGCGTGATGCGCGTCGCGTCGCGCGTCAACTGCACGACGTAGTCGAGCATGGCGCGGTCCTGCTCCGAGAGCGGGGACTGCGTGTAGTCGTCCTGAAGCTGGCGGACGAACTCCTCGTCCAGTGTGACCCGACGCAGAAACTCTGCGTGCGACTCGATTCAATAATGGCAGCGGTTGTTGACGGAGACAACCGTCGTAATCATCTCGTGCTGCCGGCGCGTCAGGGGCAACTCGGGCGACATCAACGCGCCGAAGGTGGCGAACGCGTGAAAGAGCGCGTCGGGAATCAGGCTGTGCGAGGCCACGATGCCCGAACTCTCGCCGTCGGCCGTAGGGTGCACGGGCGAGGCGTACTCAATCGGGTACAACTCCCTCTGCGCCTCCATCGCGCGCCTCAGCTTCTCGTCGGCCTCAGCCATCGGGACGGTCTTAATCCAGGTCATAATTCTCCTAAAAGTAATCAGTAATCAACCAGAGCTTACCATAATTCTAAAACGCAACAGACCGATTCACTCAAGCCTTTGCGCCTTAAGTTTTAACTTTGCGCCTCCAGCGTGAACGGCTGTTTCCCGCAAAGGCGCTAAGGGAAAACCAAAGGCGCAAAGGGTTGAGTGGTTTATTCGGCGGCCGCCTTGTGCCGGAAGAACAAGTAATAAACAGGCACGCCGAGGAGGACGACGCCGACGCCGAGGAACGCCTCCCTGGGGTTGCCGGCGGCCAGGAGGAAGAGCATCGCGCCGACGATCAGCAGGCAGACGAGCGGCGTCAGCGGGTAGCCGGGCGTGCGGTAGGTCGTCAGCCGCCCGCGCTTGCGCCGCAGCACGAAGATGGCGACGAGCGCCAGCGCGATGAAGGCCACCGCGACGAAGAAGAAGTAGCCTATGATCTGGTTGAACGTGCTGACGACGACGAGCAGCGAGGCGAGCGTGGCCTGCAACGCGATGGCGCGCGCGGGCGTGCCGAAGCGCGCGTGCACCGCCGCCACCTGCTTGATGAACAGGTGGTCGCGCGCCATCGCGTAGTAGACGCGCGGCGCGGCCATGATGTAGGCGGCGATGCTCCCGAGCAGACTCCCGGCCACGATGCCGGAGAAGACTTGCCTGCCCGTCTGCCCGAAAAGCGCCTGGCCCACCTGCGCCGCGAAAGCCTGCTCGGCGGCCGCGCCCGTCGGCACCTGCTCGACCGGCACGAGGTACAGAAAGGCCGCGCTGGTCAGGATGTAAAGGACCGTGACGGTGAGCAATCCGAGGAGCAGCGCGCGCGGCAGAGTCCGCGCGGGCGAGCGCACCTCGCCCGCCAGCTTTGCCAAATCCCACCACCCCGCGAAAGAGAAGAAGCCCGCCACACTCGCCCCCGCGAGCGCCGGCACAATCGGGTCCGCGCCCGCGCGCCGCGCCGCGAACGGGGCGAAATTGTCCCAACTCCCCAGGCCCGAACCGAAGCCCCAGAAGACTATCAGCAGCAGCAGCCCGACCTTGAGCAGCGTCAGCGAGACCATGAGCCGCGCGCCTAGACGCACGCCCAGAATGTTGACGACGGCGAGCACGGCGATCAACCCGACGCCCAGAATTTTCTGGCCCAGAAGCGTGAGCGGCGTGATGTTGGCGGCGTATTCCGTGACGCTGACGGTCAGCGCGGCGGTCAGTCCGGGGTCGAGGACGAGCAGGAGCATCCAGCCGTAGAGGAAGGCGACGCCGGGGCCGTAAGCCTCGCGCAGGTAGACGTAAGAGCCGCCGGCTTCGGGGAAGCGCGTCGCCAGCTCGCCGTAGCAGAGCGCGCCGCAGAGCGCCGCGAAGCCCATCGAGAGCCAGACCGCGAGGAGCAGCAGGGGCGAGCCGAGCGACTTCGCCATCGTCGCGGGGTAGATGAAGATTCCCACCCCTATGACGCCGCTGATGACGAGGGCGACGGCCGCCGGGAGTCCGAGGTGTCGTTTCAGTTCGGCTTGTTCCGGCATTCGAGTGAACCTGAAAAATTTCACGCAAAGACGCAAAGTCGCCAAGAAAAGGTTGCTCTTCGTCTTTGCGCCTTTGCGTCTGTGCGTGAAATTATATTTTCCGTTAAGCCTCGGCCCCGGCGGAAGCCTTGTCCATCGCGTTGATGATGGCCGTGGCGAACTCGTCCGTCTTGGCCGCGCCGCCGATGTCGCGCGTGCGGACCTTGCCATCCGTAAAAACTTTGAGCATCGCTTTCTCGACACGGTCTGCGATCTCGCGCTCGTTGAGGTAGCGCAGCATCAGGATGGAGCTTTGCAGGAGCGCGGTCGGGTTGGCGAGGCCCTGCCCGGCGATGTCCGGCGCTGAGCCGTGTACGGCTTCGAAGACCGCGCCCAGCTCGCCGATGTTCGCGCCGGGGACGAGGCCGAGGCCGCCAACTAACCCGGCGCACAGGTCTGACACGATGTCGCCGTAAAGGTTTTCGAGCAGCATGATGTCGAACTGTTCGGGGCGCATGACGAGCTGCATGCAGGCGTTGTCCACGATCTTGTCGTCGGCCTCAATCTCAGGATAGTCCACGGCGACCTTGCGGAAGCAGTCGAGAAAAAGTCCATCCGAGAGCTTCATGATGTTCGCTTTGTGGGCGACTGTCACCTTCTTGCGCCCCTCGCGCCGCGCGTACTCGAAGGCGTAGCGCGCGATTCTGGTCGAGGCTTTCTCGGTGATGATCTTCAGACTCTCGACCACGCCGGGGACGACGACGTGCTCCAGCCCGGCGTAAAGGCTCTCCGTGTTCTCGCGCACGATGACGAGGTCCAGTTCCGGGTATCGGCAGGGCACGTTTGGAAGCGCGCGCACGGGCCTCAGATTGGCGTAGAGGTCGAGCGCCTTGCGCAGGCCGACGTTGACGGAGGTGAAGCCCTTGCCGACGGGCGTGGTGATCGGACCCTTGAGCGCGACCTTGTTGCGCTTGATGGATTCGAGCAGCTCTTTGGGCAGCGTGTCGCCGAACTTTTCCAGCGCCTGCGCGCCCGCGTAGTGCGTCTCCCACTGGATGTCCGCGCCCGCCGCCTCGATGATGCGCACGACCGCCGCGGAGACTTCCGGGCCGATGCCGTCGCCGGGGATGAGTGTGATAGTATGCTTCATAGTTAGTGGTCAGTGGTCAGTGGTCGGTGGTCAGTGATTGAGGGTCAGCGGTCTTGCGTCTTAAAAGTTAAGACTCAAGACTTCCGAGCCAGTTTTTAACTGACCACTGACCACCGACCACTGACAACTTTTGCGGCATCATACCAGCAAGTTCTAATCAATGCGAGATCAGGGAGCATTAAAGGGCGGGGCGGCGGCCGACGTGGTTGTCGTCGGCGGTGGCGTCATCGGCCTCGCGGTCGCGCGCGCGCTGGCCGTGCGCGGCGTGGAGCGAATCACGCTCGTCGAGCGCGCGCGCCTCGGCTCGGAAGCCTCGCACGCCGCGGGCGGGATGCTCGCGCCGCAGGCCGAGGCCGACGCGGCGGACGCCTTCTTCGAGCTGGCCTGCGCCGCCCGCGACCTCTACCCGGAATTCGCCGAGGCGCTGCGCGAAGAGACCGGCACGGACATAGAGCTCGAAAGAACTGGCACACTTTACCTGGCTTTCACCGAGCGCGACGAGGAGGAGATAGAGCACCGTTACGGGTGGCAGCGGCGCGCGGGGATGCCGGTCGAGCGCCTGGGCGCGGACGAGGCACGCCGCCTTGAGCCCTGCGTCTCGCCAGCCCTGCGCGCCGCCTTGCGCTTCCCGGCCGACGTGCAGGTCGAAAACCGCAGGCTCGTCGCCGCGCTCGCAAACTCAATCGAAATGCGCGGCGTGCGCGTCCTGATTGAGACGGAAGTTCACTCGCTCGTCACGGAGCGCGGGCGCGTCCGCGGCGTGGAGACTTCGCGCGGGCTGATAGGCGCGCCTGTGGTCATCCTGGCCGCGGGGGCCTGGACCTCTTTTCTCGCGCCCGCGGACAAAGGCACGCCGCAGGTCGGCATCGAACCCGTCCGCGGGCAGATGCTCTGCTTCGAGGCCAACCCGCGCCTCGCGCGCCACGTCATCTACAGCCCGCGCGGCTACCTCGTGCCGCGCCTCGACGGGCGGCTCCTCGCGGGCTCCACGACCGAGCGCGCGGGTTTTTCAAAGCGCGTCACGGCCCGGGGCCTCGGCGAGATGGCGGCGCACGCGATGGAGATTGCGCCGGCAGTCGCGGACCTCCCGCTCGTGGACGCGTGGGCGGGGTTGCGCCCGCGGGCCGCGGACGATTGGCCCATTTTGGGCGGCTCGTCGGAGGTGGCGGGACTCTTCTACGCGACCGCGCACTACCGCAACGGCATCCTCCTCGCGCCGCTGACGGGCGAGCTGGTGGCCGACGAGATCACGACTGGCGTCGCGCCGCCGCTCCTGCGGGCTTTCGGCCCAGACCGCTTCCGCGCGGCGTTCGCACACTGAAGCTGGACGAAGAATTTTTGTATGAGAAAGCTGACCGCATCGCTGCTGCTCGTCTGCGCGCTCGCAGCTCAAAGCTTCGCGCAGGCGGGCCGCGTCGTTCAGTCGCAGCCCGCCGCGGCTTCTGCGGACGAACGCGCGGCGACCGTGCTCTACGACGAGGCTTCCGGCTACTCGGGCAGAAAATTTCAGGAGTTCACGGCCAAGAAAGTTCCCTTCGACTCGAAGCTGCTCGAACAGACCTTGCAGGAGCAGCGGGAGCTGGCCGCGCGCCACGCCGCGACGCTCGGTGCGCGCCCCAACCTCTCGGCGGACGACCTCTACTACATGGCCCTGCTCTACAACCTCTCGGCCAACGAGGATCGCACGTTTGAAGTCTTGAAAACTTACCTGGAGAAAGACCCGAAGGCCGCGGGCGAGCGCCCGCAGCACGCGCGCTACCTGTTCGCGTTGCGCGCGGCGGCGCGTGACCGGCTCGAAGAGGCCGAAGGCGCGCTCGCGGACTACCTGCGCATCGAGCCGCGCAAGGCCGACGAGCACTCGAAGATGGAGGGCGCGATCAGTGCCGCCTACCGCGCGAAGAAACAGTTGGAGCGCGCCGCCCCGCACGCCGAGGCGGCTTTCAAAGCGGCCAAGGCATTGCAGGCGCGCGAGAAGACGGCCCCGGCCGATCGCCTCGTCTACATCTCGTCGAGCGCGCTCGTGGACATCTACCAGGAGCTGAAGAGGCCGGCCGAGGAGTCGGTCGCGGTGCTCGAAGAGGTGCGCAAACTGGCCGCCGCCGCGCCGTCTGCACGCCTGTACACGGACGCCACGGAGAAGCTCGCCGACGTTTTAGTTGACGGCAAGCGCAAGCCCGAGGCCGTCAAGATGGTCGAGGCGGCCATCAAGTACGCCGGGACGAGCGTCAAGCCGGAGGAGCGGCGCTACGTGCTGCGCGCCTTGCAGCGCAAGCAGCTACAGCTCAAGCTCCAGGGCGAAGTCGCGCCGGAGATTACGGTCGCCAAGTGGGTCGAGCAGGCCCCGGTCAAGCTCTCGGAGCTGCGCGGTCGCGTCGTGCTGCTGGATTTTTGGGCCACCTGGTGCGGCCCGTGCCTGCGCGCCTTCCCGCACCTCATCGAGTGGCACGAGAAGTACAAAGACCGCGGCCTCGTCATCATCGGCATCACCAAGTTTTACGGCGAGGAGGGGCTCAAGCCCGACGAGGAGCTGAGCTTCATCGGGAGCTTCAAGAAGTCGCACAACCTGCCCTACGGCACGGGCGTCGCCGACGGCGACGACAACCACATCCGCTACGGCGTCACGGCCATCCCGACCGCCGTCCTGATAGACCGCCGCGGCGTCATCCGCCTGCTGACCACAGGCGTCGGCGGCGGCAACGAGTCCGAAATGGCCGACGCGATTGAGAAAGTGATGCAAGAGCAGTGACGGAGCGATTGCGGATTGCGGATTAAAGAACGTGTCTTTCCCATCCGCATTCCGCAATCCGCAATCGTTAAGCTATACTATCGCGCGTAATTTCGGGTTGAGGCGTTTGCTGGAAAAATTATGGAAGGCAATAACATTACCGTCTGGGTCGCGTTTCTGGCCGGCCTGCTGTCGTTTCTGTCGCCGTGCGTGCTGCCGCTCGTGCCCGGCTACGTCTCGCTCATCTCGGGCGTCAGCATAGACCACCTCAAGGGCGGCGACTCGCGCACCAACACGCGCCGCGCCGTCATCCTCAACTCCATCGCCTTCAACATCGGCCTCTCGATGATCTTCCTCTCGCTCGGCGTCCTGGCCGGGCTGTTGGGGAAGACCGTGACGGCCAACCCCTGGTTCCGCATCATCGGCGGCATCGTCATCATAGGCTTCGGGCTCCAGTTAATCGGCCTCTTGAAAATCGGCGCGCTCTACAAGGACACGCGCATCTTCTCGCAGCAGAAGCCGCGCGGGATGCTGGGCTCGATGACGCTGGGCATGGCCTTCGCCGCCGGCTGGACGCCGTGCATTGGGCCAATTCTTGGCGGCATCATCGGCCTCGCCGCGACGAGCGGCAACTGGAAGGCGGGCCTCTTCCTTTCGTGCTTCTACGCCGCAGGGCTATCCGTCCCGTTCCTCCTGACGGGCCTCGGCATCAACCAGTTCCTCGGCTTCTACACGAAGTTCCGCAAGCACCTGCACAAGGTCGAGGTCGTCTCGGGCGTGATGCTCATCACCATCGGCCTGCTCATCGCCACCAACAAGGTTGCCATCATCAATCAGTGGCTGGTCTCGCGCCTGCCCAACCCGGAAGCGGCCATCAATCTCGAAGGCACGGAGGCGGCCGTCCTGCCACCGCTCGAAGGCGACAGGGTCGTGGCCGCGCCCGACATCGAGCTGAAGAACACGGCGGGCGAGACAGTCCGGCTCAAGGATTTGCGCGGCCGCGTCGTCTTCCTGAATTTTTGGGCCACCTGGTGCGTCCCCTGCCGCACGGAAATTCCCGAGATCAACGCCATGTTCCGCGACCTGGAATCGCAGGGCCTGACGGTCGTCGGCGCGTCGTGGAACGATTCCGCCTCCGACATCGAAGAGTTCAGGAAAGAGATTCCGGTGGACTACCCCATCCTGCTCGACGCCGAGACGGTGGGCGACCAGTTCGGCGGCGTCCAGAGCTTCCCGACGACTTTCATCATTGACCGGCAGGGCAGGCTTCGCTACAAGGTCTCGGGCCAGCGCAACCGCGCCACCTTCGAGGCGGCCGTCAAGCTCCTGCTCGACGAAGCGCCGGTCGCGACCGTCTCGAAGTAGAAACTTTGGAGCATCAAATTCCGTTCACCCTTAAAACTGTTCTCCCGATAAAGTCACAGCCGGAGAATTCGTCATGAAAAAAGTTCTGACCATCATAGCCCTCGCCTTCGCCTTCGTGACCGCGGCCACGGCTGCGCTCGCGCAGGCCAGCCACGAGTACGCGCCGCTCGAAGAGAAGACGGTCAACTACAAGGACTGGACGCTCAACTCCGTGAAGGACGGCACGCCCGTCAACCTGCGCTCCTTCGCGCAGGGCAAGAAACTGGTCCTCGTCGTCTACTTCGCGCCCTGGTGCGGCAACTGGAAGAACGAGGCCCCCTTCGCGGCCAAGCTCTACGAGAAGTACAAGGGCGCGGGCCTGGACGTGATCGGCGTCAGCGAGTACGCCCCGCCCGCCGACACCGTCGCCTTCTTCGGCGAGGGCGGCTCGCCCTACACGGTCGTCTCCGAGTCCGAGTCGCGCGAGGCGCGCGACAAGACGGCGCACTACAACTACCGCCAGGCGACGGGCGACACGCGCCGCTGGGGCTCGCCCTACAACATCTTTTTGGAGCCCGCGAAGCTCAGCAAGACCGGCGACGTGCTGGCGGAAAAAGCCTGGGTCGTCAACGGCGAGCTGGTCGAAGAGGAAGTCGAGAGCTTCATCCGCGCGCGTTTGGGCCTGGACAAGTCGGACAAGAAGGCCGAGGCCGCCGCGGCGACGACGACGACCGGCACGCCCGCCTTCACCCCAGAGTCCGGCAAGGCCAAACTGCTCAAGGCCACAGCCTCCGCCAACTCGCAGACAGTCCAGCCCTGCAAAGAGCCGTGAATAGTAATGGTAAATAGTGAATGGTGAATGGACGAGCGCGTCTTCTCCATTCACCATTTACCATTTACCATTCACCATTCACTATTCCCATCCATGAAACTTCGCATCCTGTACCACGGGCATTGCTTCGACGGCGTGGCCTCGGCCGCCGTCTTCACGCGGTTTTACCAGGCCCGCGTTAATTCGTCGGCCGAGGTCGAGTACACGAGCCTCCTGCACCGACCGGGGCAGCTCTTCGAGGAAGAGATGTTCGACGGCGACGAGAACGCCATCGTTGATTTCAAGTATTCGCGCAGCCCGCGCCTGAACTGGTGGTTCGACCACCACCAGTCCGCGTTCCTCACGCCCGAGGACGAGGCGCACTTTCGCGCAGACCGCTCGGGCCGCAAGTTCCTCGACGCGGAGCGCAAGTCCTGCACCGAATTCATCGCGGACGTGGCGCGCACGCGCTTCGACTTCGCCGACGAGGAACTCGCACCGCTCGTCCACTGGGCGCACATCATAGACGGCGCGCTTTACGATTCGGCGGCGCAGTGCGTCGAGCTGGCCGCGCCCGCCCTGCAACTGATGCAGGTCATAGAGAGCGACCCCGACGACGCGTTCATAGAGCAGATCATACGCGGGCTCACGCGCAGTCCGCTCGACGAGGTCGCGCTCGGAGAAGAGGTGCAGCGTCGCTTCCGGCCCATCCTCGCGCGCCACCGCGAGACGCTCGAAGTCGTCCGGCGCAAGGCGACCTCCGCGCGGGGCGTCGTCCAGTTCGACCTCGTTGACGAAGGCATCGAGGGCTTCAACAAGTTCATCCCGTACTACCTGCACCCGGAGACGACCTACTCCGTGGCGCTGACGCGCGGGCCGCAGCGCACGAAAATCTCCGTCGGCTCGAACCCGTGGGCTCCGCGCCCGCGCCGGCACAACATCGCCACCATCTGCGAGCGCTACGGCGGCGGCGGCCACGCCGTCGTCGGGGCCGTCTCCTTCCGGCCGGACGAAGTGGAAGAGGCGCGCAAGGCCGTCGGCGAGATCGTCGAAGAGTTGTCGAGCGGCTACGACGAGTGATACATGGTGCACGCCGCCGGTGTCTGAATACTCCACGCCCGGCGGCCACGGCGTAGACGGCGAGAAGGTGAGTTTGATACGCCGTCGTTTATGGAGCCCGTCGCCCGGCTTCTGCGGGTTGTCGGAAAATTAAAATTCGGAGGACAACAGATGTTGCTGCTCATCTCGCCGCTCGTGGAGTCTCTCCTGAACGTCGCCGTCTACACGCTGGCGGGGCTCCTGCTCTTCGCGCTCGCCTTCTTCGTGATGGGCAAGGCGACGCCGTTCTCCATCCGCAAGGAGATTGAGGAAGACCAGAACGTCGCGCTCGCCATCGTCATCGGCTCCGTCATCATCGGCATCGCGCTCATCATCGTCGCGGCAATCGCCGGCTGAGTCCTGACCAGATGTTCCAGAGCCCAGCCAGAGAGAGCGACTACGCGACGTTCGCGCGCGCCGTCTACGAGACAGGCGTCATCTCGGACCCCTGGTTCGACGGCCGCGAGCGCTTCGGACTCGTCGGCGTCGTGCTCACGCGCGCGCAGGCGCGAGAACTTCAGGAGGCCGCCGAGCGCGTCACCTACCTGCACCAGGAACTTGTCGAAATCCTTTTGGAGACGCCTGCGCTCGTCGCGGACTTTTACCACCTGACGCCGTGGCAGCAGTTGATGTGGGAGGCGTCCGGCGGCCTCTGGCACGGGATGGCGCGCGCCGACCTGTTCGTCTGCGAGGACGGCTCAATACGCTGCTGCGAGCTGAACAGCGACACGCCCTCGGGCCAGCCGGAGGCGGTCATCCTCAACGAGATGTTGCGGGACGCGCACACTGCTACGCTCGACCCGAACGCGCGCCTCGGCGAGAGGCTCGTCCAAGTGATGCGCGAGAGCCACGCCAAGCGCACAGGCGAGCCGCTCGGCGTCGCCGGAATCATCTACCCGACGGAGTTGAGCGAAGACCTGGCGATGATTACGCTCTTCACGCGTTGGCTCGAAGCCGCGGGCGTGCGCGTGGTCTGCGGCTCGCCGTTCAACTTGCGGCGCACGAGCCGCGGCCTGGAAGTCCTGGGCGTGCCCGTTGACTTAATCCTCAGACACTACAAGACGGACTGGTGGGGCGAGCGAGCGCCCGTCTGGGCCGACGCGCCAGAGTACCCTGACCCCTTGCCGCTCGACGGCCCGCTCGCGGCCGTGCTCGGCGCGGAGGCCGCGGGGCGCGTCACGGTGGTCAACCCTTTCGGCGCGGTCGTCACGCAGAACAAGCTCTCGCTGGCCTTCTTCTGGGAGGAGCAGCACAGGTTTTCCAAAGGGGCGCGCGCCTGGATTCGCCGCTACGTCCCGGAGACGCGCCGGCTCTCAACACTCTCCGCGGAGCGGCTCCGCGCCGAGCGCGAGGAGTGGGTGCTCAAGAGCGACTACGGTTGCGAGGGCATTGAGACCGTGTGCGGGCCTTTCGTCAGCCAGGAGGCTTGGGAGAAAGCAATCGAGCAGGCGCTCCCCCACCGCTTCGTGGCACAAAAATTCTTCCGCGCCGCGGCGGCCGACGCCGAGGGGCGGCTCGCCAACTTCGGCGTCTACGTCCTCGGCGGCACGGCCTGCGGCTTCTTCACGCGCCTCTCGCCGCAAAGTACAGAGTACACCGCGCTGACCGTGCCGACGTTTATTAAGAAATGAGCGATAAGAAGGTTCCTAAAAAATTGACGAGCGCGGGGCGCATCAACCGGCGGCGGCGTGTGGGCGGCGACGGCGGCTCGCAGCCCTGGTGGAAGATGACGCGGCGCACCTTCATCATCGGCAGCACGGTCGCGACCGTGGGTGTCATCGGCGGCGCGGCGTACCTCCTCAACCGCGACGACACGTCCGAAATTGACGGCGACTCGTTGGAGCTACAGCGCACGCACGGCTGGAACATAGGCTCCGAGGACAAGCGGCTCACCTTCGCGGGCGCGCAAGGTGCGGACTCGCTGAAGACTGATGGGTGGCGCAAGTATCTCAACCAGTCCGAGATGCTCAACGCCTACCAGCCCAAGTCCGGGAAGTGGCTCCCCTTCTTCGTCCCGACGCTGATACAGGCTTTGCAGTTCGAGACGCTGCGCTCGCAACTCGTGCCCGTCTTCTCGCCCGACATGGAGGAGGCATACGGGCGCGGCCGGGCCATCGCCAGAGATTTTCTCAAGAACGCGGAGAACGCGGCCGAGACGATTATCGTCGTGGACGTGCCGGGCCGGCAGAGCGTGGCGCTCGGCGCGGGGCTCGCGGAGGCCGCTCACCTCGTCACGACTTTCGACAACTTCCCGCACCCGCTCGGCGTCACCCCGTCGCACGACACGCTGGCCGCGATGCTCTACTACGCGGGCGAGATAGAGTCCAAGCAGAAGGCTCTGGCCCAGAACGCGCCGCCCGTTTTCCTGCTCGACTCGCGGCGGCTGGAAAACTACACGGACGCCGACACGCAGTTCGACAACCGCTACCTCGCGAAAATCCCCTCGGCCGAGAAGCTACAAGAACTCGGCGTCAAGTCCGTGCTCTACGTGACGCCCGACCGCGCGCGCCAGCAGGAGCTGGACGACTTGAACGAGGATTTTGTGGAGTATCAGAAGAAGGGCATTAACGTGGCGATGCTGCCGCTGAGCGACCTGACGGGAGTTGACGAGTGGGTGGTCGGCGGCGGCGGGCAGCAGGCGCGCGAGAGGCATTACTACTACGGTGGCGGCCCGGCCTTCCACCCCTTCTTTTTCTACTCTTACCCGTTCTACAGGCCGACGGGCGCGTTCGTCAGCCGCTATCCCGAATACGGAAGCGTCGCAAGCGGGCGCGCGCCCACAGGCTTCCGGCCGGCGGTCTCGCCGCCGCGTTACATCCCCGCGGCGCGGCCCACTATGTTCGCCGGCACGCGCGTCGGCGCGAGTGGTCGCGGCGGCGTCGGCCGCAGCAAGCCGAGCGGCTTCGGCCGCACCACCGTCCGCATGTCCACGGGCGGCGCGGTCGTCGGCACGCGCTCCGGGCGCTCCGGCTACTACTCGCCCAGCCGCTCCGGCTCCTTCGGCCGCAGCCGCGGCGGCTACAGCGGATAAGCACTGAGGAGATTGACGACGATGACGACGCGCAGGTCTTGGCTCAAGAGGGCCTCGGAGGTATTCATCCTTGACGAGCCGCGGTCCTACTTCTTCGGGCTGCAAATCGTCATCCACGCCTTCGGCCAGGACGCTTTGCGCGCGCGCTTCAGCGAAGTCGTCGAAGACCCGGACGGCGCGCGCGAGGGCGCGGAGGCCAAGCGCCGCTACCTCAAGCGCGTCGTCGCTCTCCTGCTAGACCAGGAGCCCTACTGGAGCCAGGTCTTCTGGGACTACATGATTGACACGAAGGAGGCCGAGGCGGAGTTCGAGTCGTGGGCCGCGGAACTCTCGGCCGGCACGGCGACCGAGCACGAAGAATTGGGCCAGGAAGTTGACAATGTTGAGCGCCTGTCGAGCGACAAGGACTTCGTCGCCGTGACCGTCATGATGCTCTTGAGCGAGCCGTACCCGCCCGCCGCGATTGACGACGAGTCGCAGTATTGGACGAAGACCACGGTCAGCGGCCTCGTGCGCGGCCTCCTCCTCGTCAACCCGGAATCAATCCTCGCCGACGGCGTCTTCGTCGTCCCCGGAAGCTCAGAAGACGGCCTTTCGGAAGAAGACCTCCTGACCGGCGGTTGGAGCTACCTGCGCGTCCTCACCTGATAATTTCTCTCCCGGTCAGAGCTTGATTTTGACCCCGCCGTTGAAAACGCGCCCCTCGGTGTGCGTGTAAATCTCGCCGAAGGTCGGGCTCTGGTGCGGCGGGAAGACGACCGTCCCGAAGCGGCCCTGCCGCGTGTCGGTAATGTTCTCGGCGTTGACGAAGACGCTGTACTTGCCAAAAGTCTTCTCTCCGAAAATCCCCACCACCCAGAAGGGCCGCGTCCTGGAGCGGTTGGTCAGAAACTGGCTGCTCGTGTAGTACGCCTCGACGCCGGCCTTGAAGTTCGCCTCTCGCTCGAAGAGCAGCGACGAGTTTAGTTTGCTCTTCGGCGTCAAAGGTAAAATTTGATTGCCCGCCAAGTACTTCGCCTTCGCGTTCGTGTACGTGTAGCCCGCGAACAGCTTGACGAAGTCGTAAGAGAGCCTGGCGTTCGTCTCAAAGCCCGCGCTCCTGATGGGCTCTGCGGCGTTGGCGAAACTGAAAAGGCCGTTTGCTTCCGGCAGCAACACGAGCGGGTCTTCGATCTCCGTGTAGAAGAACATCTGGTTGAGCGAATAAGAAAACTTTTCGCCGAGGGTGTTCCTGTAATTGACGTCGAAGGTGCCGCCGCGGCTGCGCTCCGCCTTCAAACCATTCCCGACCGGCAGGACATTTTGGAAGAGCAGGGTTTCGGCCTCCTCGGTGAAGATGCTCGGCGCTTTGTAGCCCAGGCCGACGGTGAAGCGGCTGCTCAAGTGGTCGCTGAATTTATAAAGGACGGACGCGCGGGGGAGGGCGAAAACCCCGTAGTCTTTAACGTAATCGAGGCGGAAGCCGGCTTCGAGCGATAAAGTTTTCATCAGCTCGAAACTGTCCTGCGCGTAGCCGCCGAACGTCGTGCGGGTTTCGTCGCGCGGGGGCAGATTGGGGCCGCCGGCCTTCTCCCTGAATCGGTCGTGGACGGCGTTAAAGCCAAACACCAGCACATGATTCCTGACCGGGTGCAGGTAGGAGATGTCCGTGTAGGAGTTGAACTGCCGTCCCCTGAACGAGTAGTCGGGAATCTCTATCTCGCGGTCGAAGAAAGCGAGGCTCTGCTTGGCGACGACCTTTCTGCCGCCTGACAACTCGCGGTCGAGCTGCACGGTCGTGATGTTGCGGAAAGAGTTATTACTCTCGAAATATTGGTGGAACCCGTCGGCCTCGCCGCGGAGCACAAAGACATCGCCGCCCTTGCGGTTCTGGTAAGAGGTCGTGTTCCCGACGGCCAGGCGCATCTTGTCGTCCAGGTAGAAGAAGAGGCGCGGGCTGAGATTGAACGAGTTGGTTCTCGGCAGCTCCGTGAAATCGTCGTCGTCAACGTCGTACTCTTTCTGGTAGTTGACGGAGCCGAGGAAGGTGTAACCGAAGCGGCCGAGCTTGCGCGAATTGAAGACGGAGAAGTCCGTTCCCAGAGCCGAGGTCTGGTTGAAAATCATGTTCGTGACCGGCCTGTCATCTGGCTCCTTGCTGATGAAGTTGACCACGCCGGCAATCGCCCCGCCGCCGTAGAAGGTCGCCGCAGGGCCTTTGATGATTTCCACCTGCCTCAAGTCGAGCGGCGGAATGTCCAGCAGACTCAAACTGCCTGAGAACCCGCCGAAGGCCGGGAATCCGTCTTTGAGGAGTTGAGTGTACCTGCCGTCGAGCCCCTGTATGCGGACGCTCTGCGTGTTGGAAGTCGCTGAAGTCTGCTGCACCTTAATGCCCGTGCTCTCGTTGAGCACCATCGAGACGTTGGCCGGGCGCATGTTGCTTTTTTCGTCCACCTCCTCCTCGTCAATGGCCTCGACCCTCGTCGGCACGTCGTCAATCTCGCGGCCCGTGCGCGTGGAGGTGATAGTCACCTCGCCGACCTCGTTGGTGACTTTGATGAAGATCAAGTTTTCATTCTGCGCCGCGGCCGGGAAACTAACCTTCAGCTCTTTAGCCTCGTAGCCGGCGGAAAAGATTTCGATGGTCTGCTCGCCGTCCGGGACGTTGGTCAATTCGGCCACGCCGTTAGCGTCGGTAGTGGCCGTAATGTCCGTGTCTTTGACGGAGACGGTCGCGCCGGCGACGGCCTCTTTGGTGTCCTCGTCTTTGACCGTCGCTTTGAACGTATTCTGGGCGAATGAGACTTGCGCCGAAAGTAATACTGCGAAAATTAGAAATAACTGCTTCACCTGCCACCACCCCGTCTAAACTTAGACCCACGAAAGCCCACGCGCGCCGCTCAAACACGCGCGGCGGTGCGCCGAGAAAAAATAGTTTGAGAGTCGGCGGGCTGTTAAATCCGAAGAAGTGGCAGGCGCGTCAGGGGCGGGTCTGCGAAGGAAGGCTGTAGATGTAAGTCAAGAGCAATCCCGCCGGCCGGGGCGTTAGCCGGGTGCGGGAGAGGCCGGGCGGCGGACGGCGCTTGTGAGTGTAGTTTGAATGCCGCGCGCTCCGGCCCCGTCGCCTTCAGAAAGGAAGGAATCGGGCAGCCCGCGCAACACGGCGCGGCCCCCATTCCAGTCATCTCGGTTGACGAAGAGAGAGCAGAGCGGTCGTGGCCTCCCCCGCCTTCCCGCCCGCAAATTGAGACGCAAGCCGCAAACAGCCATAAAAAACTGACCGGCAGTGACACGGCTATTAATCTTTTAAGCGAGAGGCGCGTCAAGAACATGGGCGCACATTATACCTGTTCAATTTGCACCACGCCATTCGCTCCACGGCCAGGCTTGCGCCACACAACCGTGTAGCGCCACAGCAGGTGCCGGCGCACGAGCGCGCCCGGCAGATGTTCGTCCCGCAGCGCGAGTACCTCTCGGAGCTTCAGGTAAGTTTCATTCCTGCCGTGCTCGGCCCACGCCGCGCGGACCTCGCGCCGCTCGCGGAGCCTGCCCGTGCGCCAGAAACGCGCCGCGCAGTTGAGCGGCAGCCGGACGAAGTTGAGCGCCCAATCGCCTGCGCCTTCTGGGTCCAGCAAGTCGTGTATGACGAGCACGCCGCCGGGCCGCAGCAGCTTTTTCATCTTCGCCACGGCCTCGCGCAACGGCAGGTGATGCAGCGTCGTCGTCGTGACGACGCAGTCGTAAGCCTCCGGCGGAAGTTCGAGCCGCAGGAAGTCGCCAAGGATGAAGCGTAGGTTGTGATGAGCCCGCGAACGCTCCGCCGCCACGCGCAGCATCTGCGGCGACACGTCAACCGCGGTCACGGAACCCGCGCGCTTTGCTACCAGACGCGCCAACGCCCCGAACCCGCAGCCGATTTCCAGGACGCGCTCGCACCCCACAGGGACTTGACCCAAGAGAAACTTCGAGTACGTGCCGAGGGCCTCGCCGTCGCGCGCCGAGACCGCCGCGATGCGATCGAAGTCGGCGCGCGCCTGCTCGGCCGAATATACTGCGGAAGCATTAAGCATGACTTCGAAGTGTGGTTAACGCTTGGCAGGAATTATTCAATCAAGATTGTAAGACCGTTCCTGGCTGACCATGCGCGATTGAAGACCTCGATATTAAACGTGCGTTCTCCAATCTCAGGGTCTAACACTTGAATCCGACTTTCGGACATCTCAACGACTACAACCGAGTGGACGTACCTTAGCCGGCCGGAAACTAGTTCAAGATAAACGACCGGGTATAGGCCCCGGTCGAGTTCTTCCTTTAACTGGTCAAGGTGAAGATGTGCAAGGGAAGATTTGGCCAGGCCGTATTGTTTGGCAACCTCAGCTATTTTTGACGGACGAGTCCCCTCGTCGTCACACTCGCACCGTTGTCTAAGCTCAATTTCGGTAACCACCTGTCCGTAAGATTCCAACACCATCCGCAGGCACGCCGGCGCGCATGAAGACGGCGTGGCTTGAAAATAGTGAGGAGGTCTAGCCGGCACGCAGGCACTCCGCCGCGGCAGACCTTCCCCGGTTGCGTAACTCCTCAACCGATACGGGGAGCGTCATTACTCCCGTTTTAAGATCAACAAAAGCGTCTTGAACCCAAGCCCCTTGGCCGCGCGGGTAAGTCACCCATATCGGGATTCTCCAACGGCCCTCTTCGAGCTGCGGTTCCTGAGGACAGTAGCGGTCAGGAAAATCGTTGTCTTGCAGCCAGGCGTTCACGACCACTCGCGCTCTCTCCGCCGAAATGTCGGAGCCTGATTGTGATCTGGTCTCAAGCATAATCTTCCCCCGGCGATTGTATGCTTGCCTCGCAGGCAAGGCAACGGTTATTCCTGCCGTCATTGGCCGCCGAGGGTTTCACCGTTTCGCCATCAGCTCCTCTATCTCTTCCGGCTGCTTCGGCGCTTTGCTTGAGAGGACGCGCGGGCCGTCTTCAGTGACCAGCACGTCGTCTTCGATGCGGACGCCGAGGCCGAGATATTTTTCGGGCACGTCTTTGGCATCGGTCGCGACGTAGAGGCCGGGCTCGACCGTCATCACCATGCCGGGCTCAAGGCGGCGGGCCTCGTCTTTGACGTGGTAGCGGCCCACGTCATGCACGTCGAGGCCGAGGAAATGGCCCAGGCCGTGCATGTAGAACTGTTTGTACTTCTCCTCCTCGATCAGCTTCTTCGGGTCGCCCTTCAAAAGCCCGAGCCTGACCATGCCTTCGGTCAGCAGCTCGATCGAGTAGCTCTTCAGCTCGTCCACATTCGTCCCCGGACGCACGCGCTCGACGCAGGCCACCTGCGTTTTCAGGACGAGGTCGTAGATGTCGCGCTGCGCGGGCGTGAAGCGGCCGTTGACGGGGAAGGTGCGCGTGATGTCCGAGGCGTAGCCGCCGTACTCCGCGCCCGCGTCAATCAAGAGGAGGTCGCCGTCCTGGAGCACGGCGTCGTTCGTGATGTAGTGGAGCACGGTGGCGTTCGCGCCGCCGCCGACGATCGAAGTGTAGGCCGGCCCCGATGCTCCGTTCTTGCGGAAGGTGTACTCGATGAGGGCCTCGACCTCGTACTCGTTCATGCCGGGCCGCGCGGCCTTCATCGCCTCGACGTGGCCCTCGGCCCCTATGTCCGCGGCGCGCTGCATCAGCTCGACCTCCTCCTCGCTCTTGAAGAGGCGCATCTCGTGGATGATCGAGCCCGTGTCAATGATGGCCTCGGGCGCGCTCACGCCGCGGCGGCCCAGGGCACGCAGCCGGCGGATTTGGCCCACAATCGTCTCGTCCAGGTCGGGGCGGCCGTCGCCGATGCGGTAGTAGAGGTTGGCCGCGCCGTTCAGGTAGTCGCCGACCTTCTCCTTGAACTGCTCTATGGGGAACGCCTCGTCCGCGCCGTACTCCTTGAGCGCGCCTTCTGTGCCAGCGCGCCGCCCGTCCCAGATTTCCCGCTCGGGGTCGCGCGGGCGGACGAAGAGCGTGTACTTCGGCCCGTCGTTCGAGGGCTTGATGACGGCGACGGCTTCGGGCTCGTCGAAGCCTGTCAGGTAGTAGAAGTCTGAGTCCTGGCGGTAGCGGTAGTGCGTGTCGTTCGAGCGCGTGGCCTCGCGCGCGCTGGCGATGACGGCGACGGAGTCCGGCTGCATCCGCTTGACGAACTCCGCGAGCTGGGGTCTTTGCATCGAAAATCTCTCCTCTTCCGGCTGATAACTTGCGGCCATTGTAACCGAGACGCGAAGCCTGATTCAAAACACGAACCGCCACTCAAGCCTTTGCGCCTTAAGTTTTCCCTTGGCGCCTTTGCGAGAAACGGCCGTTCTCGCTGGAGGCGCTAAGTCAAGACGTAAGGCGCAAAGGGTTGAGTGACGTTCCTGTTTGGGGGATAATCCGGCGGACGGAGATAAAACCACTATGAGCGCGCAGACTCTGGACATCAAGGTGGGGCGTGCGGAAGAGATAGTCTCGTTCGACCCGGCGACGGGCGAGGAGGTCGGGCGCGTGCCCGTGACCTCGGCCGCGGAGGTCTCGGAGGCGGTCAAGCGCGCGCGCGAGGCGCAGAAGGCTTGGGGCGCGCTGAGCTACACTGAGCGCGCGCGAGTCGTCATGCGCGCGCGGCGCATCGTGCTCGACGAGCTTGAGGAGATCGCGCTGCTCGTCTCGCGCGAGACGGGCAAGCCCGTGGCGGAGGCCGTCTCGATGGAGCTGGCCCCGACGCTCGACCTGATGCAGTTCTTCGCGCGGCGGACGCGGCGGCTCCTGCGACCCGAGAAGATTGACATAGGACAGTACGGCCTGATGGGGCGCACGTCGCGCATCGTCTACAAGCCGCTCGGCGTCGTCGGCATCATCTCGCCGTGGAATTTCCCTTGGGCCACTCCGCTCGACGAAGTCGTGATGGCGCTGATGGCCGGGAACGCGGTCGTCGTCAAGCCGAGCGAGTTGACGCCGCTCACGGGCCTCAAGATCGCGGACGTGTTCCGGCGCGCGGGGCTCGCGGAGGGATTGCTGCAAGTCGTGACCGGCGACGGCCGCACGGGCGCGGCGCTGGTCGAGGCGGGCGTTGACAAGATCATGTTCACGGGGAGCGTGCCGACGGGCAAGCGCGTCGCCGCGAGCGCGGCCAAAACGCTCACGCCCGTCGTGCTGGAACTCGGCGGCAAAGACCCCATGATCGTGCTTGAGGACGCGGACGTGGAGACGGCCGCCGAGGCGGCGCTCTGGGGCGCGTTCAGCAACTCCGGCCAGGCGTGCGCCTCCGTCGAGCGCTGCTACGTTCACGAGAGCATCGCCCCGCGCTTCATCGAAAGCGTAGTCGAGAAGACGCGCGCCCTCAGGCAGAATATTGGCACAAAAGAGAGTACGGACATCGGCGCGATGTCGAACGAGAATCAGTTGGCGCTCGTCGAGAGTCACGTCCGCGAGGCGAGGGAGAGCGGCGCACGCGTGCTCGCGGGCGGCCGGCGCGCAGAGGGCTTGCGGCCCGGACTGTTCTACGAGCCGACGGTGCTCGCCGGCGTTGACCACACGATGACAGTCATGCGCGAGGAGACTTTTGGGCCAGTCCTGCCCGTGATGACCTTCAAGACGGACGAGGAGGCGGTCGAGCTGGCGAACGATAGCCCGTTCGGGCTGACGGCGAGCGTGTGGACGAAGAACATAGGGCGCGGGAGGCGCGTGGCGGAGCGATTGGAGGCGGGGACCGTGATGGTCAACGAGGTGCTCTACACGCACGGTATCGCGCAGACGCCGTGGGGCGGGGTCAAGCAGAGCGGGCTCGGCCGCACGCACGGGCGGCTTGGTTTGTTGGAGCTCGTCACGCCGCAGCACGTCCACGTCAACCGCGTCAGTCGGCTGCGAGACTTGTGGTGGTTCAGCTACACGCCCGGCGCGGCGCGCCTCTTCCGCGGCTTCGCCAGGAGGTTCGCCACGGGCAACGTGCTGCAAACCTCGCTGCTGCTGCCGCAGATGGTGCGCCGCCTCTTCAGACGCGAGGAACGGGAGTAAGTTTGATGAGCAAAGAAAGTTTGAGGAAGTTTTCGGCGGCAGTGATGTTCTGCGCCGCCCTCCTCGCCGTCGCTTCTACGGCGCGCGCGCAGGGGCGTTTGATGCCACCCGAGAGCGTCAAGTGCGACCCCAATCACCTCACGTCGTTCACGGGAAAGATTCTCTCTTACAACCGCAAGCCCGGGCGCTTGAGCCTGCGCATGAGGACCGACGAGGAGACGACCGAGAGCTTCACGCTGCGGTACGCCAAGCGCGAAGACGCCGCGCGCTGGTTTCTGCTGAGGGGCGAGCCTTTCAAGCGGACTGATTGGGCGCTCGTCGAGCGGCGGCGATACCAATTGCGCCAGCCGATGCGCGCGACCGTCTGGGTCTGCGACGATGGCTCGAACCCGACGATAGACTGGCGGCCGGGCGAGCGCGGCGGGACGACTTTTTGAGTAACTGTTTTGTTGACGAATATGCGAACACGTTCCCGCCTCTCACTGACGTTGTTTCTCTGCGCCGCCTCGCTCTTCCTCGCCGCGTGCGCGCGCGGCAGAGGCACTACGGCGTCCGCGCCGTCGGACGGCGTGCGGCGCGTCACGGTGCGCGAGTTGAGCGAGGCGCTGGAGAAAGGCGAGGCCGTGGCGGTTGACGTGCGCGGGAGCGTCGAATACGACCTCGGCCACATCAAGGGCGCGCGCTCGGTCCCGCTCGGCCTCGTCGCGGAGCAGGCGAAGGAGTTGCCGCGCGACAAGCTGCTGGTCGCCTACTGCGAATGCACGCACGAGCAGTTGAGCGGCCGTGCGGTGCAGGAGTTGAAGAAGCACGGAATCGAGAACGCGGCCGCGCTCCTCGGCGGCTGGGACGAGTGGAAGCAGGCGGGGCTGCCGACGGAGTAAGGCAAAAGGAGAAAGTGAAGATCAGACCCCGCAGGGGTCAAACATGATAGCCGGGGGCAAGCAAACTAGCGTTTGCTTGCCCCCAGCTATCATGTTTGACCCCTGCGGGGTCTTTCCTTTTGTCGTCTATTAGAGTCCGCGGTATTGCAGCGTGAGCGAGTCGGCGCGCGCGGCCTGGCCGGCGGTGAACTCGAACATGCAGGAGTCGTAAGTGTAGTCCATGAAGTTGGTGATCGGGTCAACGCCGGGCTTGTTGCGGCAGGAGTCGCGGCCCGTCGGGCAGCCGCCCGCCGGAGATTTCTCGGCCGCCGTGTCGCTGACGAGGTCGCCCTGGCCGTTACAGCCGCCCTGGAACGTGTGGTACAGGCCGAGCCAGTGGCCGACCTCGTGCGTCGCCGTGTCGCCCTGGTTGTAGTTGGCGGTCGAGCCGCCCGGCAGGGAGGAGTGGAGGCAGACCACGCCGTCAAGCGACGGCGCGGAGGCGTACTCCCAGGGGAAAGTGGCCCAGCCGAGGAGGCCGCCGCCCATGCCGTTGGTATAGAAGTTCAGGTCGGCCGCGCCGCCCCTGTGCAGCGCCGCCTTCATCTGCTGCTCGCACGACCCTCCCGTGCAAGTGTACCAGGTGTTGTTGGCCGTGCGGTCGGTGCTCACGAGGGTGAACCTGTAGAGCGTGTTGGAGCCGCCGGTCACGCCGCTGTAAGAGTCGTTGAGGACTTTAATCTGGTTGGCGATCCGGGTGTCGGAGACGTTGCCCGCGCCAGAGGTGTTAGTGATGACGTGGAAGTAGACGTTGACGTTGACCGTGCCGGTGCGCTGATCCGAGCCCGTCTCGGCCTTGCGCTGGTTCTTGAAGCGCTGATTGGCGTCGTCAATCAGGCGGGCTGTCTCGTCGTCCGGGTGCTTGGTCCCGCACTTGAGAAACGCGGCGTTGCCGTTGGCGGCTCCGGCGGCCCGGTCTGACTGCGCAGAGGTGCCGCCGGTGAGGCTGCCGATGACGAGCGCGAAGGCGAGCGCGCTCACGCCCAGTAAGGCTACGAACTTACGATTCATTCTATGTCCTCCGGGTAGGTGAGACCCTTTAAGCAAAGGGTGGCTGTTAATAACTAGCGAGGGCGACTACTCAAGCGCTCTCACACGTAGCACGCACCAAGAGAATGATGCCCGAGATATATAATAAGCTCTGGGTCGTAAGGGCATTGCCAACGCCGACGGTGGGGGATAGTCATCCGCATTTGCAATTGAGGCGCGGACATCCTAAACCCGTGCCCGGCGGAAGTCAATCCGGCGGGTTTGATTTTTCGGCGGCCCCGGGTGTCTAATCTCAGCCGGGATGCCAATCGTAATTGCGTTTTCATTAACCCTCGCGCTTCTCGCGCAGGGCGCGTCGTGCCAGAAAGCGAGCGCAAACAACGTGTCGGGCGACGGAACAGAGAGCGTGCAGGCGGAGACTTCCTGGGGCGGCGAGCACGCCCGCGCGGATGTTAACGCCGAAGGCGTCAGCTTCGAGTTCGACTGCGCGCACGGCGTTGCGGACGGGCCGCTGGCATTGGGCACGGACGGCCGCTTCGACCTCAAGGGCTTCTTCGTCGCGGAGCGCGGCGGCCCCGTGCGCGCCGGGCAGAAGGAGAAAAGATTCCCCGCGCGCTACAGCGGCCGCGTCGAGGGCGAGACGATGACGCTCTCGGTCACGCTCACGGAGGGCGGGCAGGAAATTGGCACATTCACGCTCACACGCGGGCGGGCCGCGCGCCTGACCAGGTGCCTCTAGCCGGCCCCTTTGATTTTGCCGGCGCGAACCCCTATCATTCTTAACTCGAATTCCGCCCGTGAGGCCGTACAGATTTGCTCAAACGATGGATGCACGCGCGCGAGGTCAGTCACGCGCGGCGCGACACAAACAGGATCGTGCGCCCCTTCGAGTGGGGGGCCGAGTTCATCCGAGAGCACGTCAACGGCGACGACCCGCGCCACATCTTCCGCCAGCACACGGCCGAAGTGCTGCGCCGCAGCGAGGAGTTTTACAATCTCCCGCCCGTCACCGACTACAGCCTCGCGGGCGAGCACCTTACCTGGACGAGCGCAATCCGAACACCTTCTGTCGAGAACAACACGGTCCACGCGCGCTACTTCCCCGCGCCGCCCAGGGGGAAAGGCGCGCGCGGAAATAAGCGCCCGGCCGTCGTCGTCCTGCCGCAGTGGAACGCGCAAACCGACAGCCACGTAGACCTCTGCCGCGTGTTCAACCGCCTGGGGATTACGGCGCTCAGGCTGACGCTCCCCTATCACGACTCGCGCCGTCCCCCAGGGCTTGAGCGCGCAGACTACCTCGTCAGCCCGAATCTGGGGCGCACGATTCAATCCTTTCGCCAGGCCGTCCTGGACACGCGCGCCGCCGTCCGCTGGCTCAAGGAGCATGGCGGCTACGGCCCCATCGGCATCATGGGCACGAGCGTCGGCTCCAACACGGCGTTTCTCGCCTTCGCGCACGACGACTCGATTGATGTCGGCGTCTTCAATCACGTCTCGGGATACTTCGCGGATGTTGTCTGGCGCGGCCTCTCGACCGAGCACGTGCGCGCGGGCATCGGAGACACGCTCGGCCTGGACGAGTTGCGTGAGTTCTGGCTGCCGATTAGCCCCATCCCTTTCGTCCCGCGACTCCTGAAGATGCGCGAGCGCCCGATGCGCTTCATCGCCGCGCGTTACGACCTGACCTTCCCCGTTGATTTGTCGCGCGACGTGATCGCGGAAGTCAGGCGGCACAACATCCCGCTCGACGTGGCGTGGCTCCCCTGCGGCCATTACACTATCGGCGAGACGCCCTGGAAATATCTGGACGGCTGGAAAATCGCCTCGTTCTTCAGGAAGCACCTGTGACGAAAAACATCGGAGGGAACTATGAGACGTAACCTGTGGCTCCTGGCGGCGCTGTGCCTCGTGCCGCTCTCAGCAAGCGCGCAGTCGTACAGGCTCGACAGTTTGTCCGAGCAGTTGAGGACGCAGGCCGAAGACCTGGCCGCGCGGAGCTACTCGGACTACACGGAGAACAGCTTCAACAACCGCGGCGAGGTCGAGGCGCTCTACCTCGCGCAGCAGTTCAGCGCCTCGGCCGGCGTCTTCCGCCGCATGGTGCGCGACGCGCGGCGCGAGTCCGAGCTGAAGGACGCGGCCTCAATCCTCTCGGACCTCCTGGCGCGCGCAGACCGCGGCACCTACCGCCGCAACCGCTGGGGCGACGTGCGGCGCACGCTCGACGACATCCTGCAAGAGTTGAATGTCCGCGGCGGCGGAGGTGGCGGAGGCGGAGGTGGTTGGCCGCGGCCCGACGACGGCGGCGGGAGCGCGAGCGGTCGCGTGCGCTGGCGCGGGACTGTTGACGACAACGTCCAGCTCGTCATCCGCGACGACCGCATGGAGGTCCGCACCATCGGCGGCAGCGTCTACGAGAACGGGACTTACAACTTCACCTCGCCGCTCCCGCGCCGCCGCGGTCTCACCGTCGTCGCCACCAAGATCAACGGCCGCGGCGAGGTGCGCGTCCTACAGCAGCCCTCGCGCGACAACGACTACACGGCCGTCGTCGAGATACGCGACCCGAAGGGCGAGGCCAGGGAATACGAGATAGAAGTCTCCTGGTGAATCCGTAAGCGAGGAATCGCTTACAAGCGAGAGACGTGAAAAGGCTGTAGGGCGTGCCACCGAATACACTCGACGCACTTCTGGACCGCCTGGACGAAGCGAAGCGCCGCTTCGACGCTCAAGGCCGGGCGCAGTCGCTCAAGCTGCTCGCGCAGCTCGACCGGCGGCGCTTCGCGGACGCCGACACGCTCATACGCTTTCACGAAATCCTGCTCTTCATGCGCGCCTACCCGCAAGTGCCGCGCGTGCTGCGGCGCGTGGAGAAGATTCTGGACGGCTTCGGCCGGCGCGTGGCTCTGCTCGAAGCGGCGGGCGCTGACCTGACGCCGCTGGAGTACGGCGAAGTCTCGGGCATCGCGGGGACGTTCGTCGAAGACACGTTCGGCTACGATATCACGCGCTGGCTCGTCCGCCGCCACGCGCCGCGCGTCTACATCAACTGGGACTTGCACGAGGACGAGTACCGCCTGGGCGCGACCTGGCCCAGGTTCCTCCCGCTGCTCGAAGAGGACGCGTTCGTCGAGGCGAACGTGCCTTACACGGAATGGCTCCGCGCGGCGCGCGGGCGGCGCGGCGGCGGCGAGCTGGCCTGGCTGATGGAGCGGTTCGAGCGCGCCGACCTCTCGCCCAGAGAGCGCGCGGAGCTTTACGAGTCTCTGAAACTCACCGTGCGCTGGGAACTCAATGATTCGCGCGCGACGCGCACGCACATGAAGCGCGCGGCGCGAAAAATCTTCTACCACGCGGGGCCGCTCATCGCGCGCCGCGAAGTCTCACTCGCCGCGGAGTTCGCCGCCCCGCCAATCCCCACGAAGAAACTTTCACGCGCCGCGGGCGAGGCCGTTCTAGACCTCGCGCGCGAGACTTCGACCGTCCGCTACCGCGAGCTGTACGGCTTCACGCACGGCGACGCGGGCCGCGTCACGAGCGCGAGCCTCGGGCGCGGCGTGGAAGTCTTCGTCGTCGGCGTGCCGCCCGCGCGCAGGCTCCCCTTGCGCGCCTATCACGCGGGGATGATTTTTAAGAACGGCGTGCCGGTCTGCTACGTCGAGGGGCTCTCGCTGTTCGAGCGGATGGAGATAGGCTTCAACCTCTACTACACGTTCCGCGAGGGCGAGTCGGCGTGGATTTACGCGCGCGTGCTGAAGCTATTCCGCGAGCTGCTCGGGGTGACGGCCTTCTCGGTTGACCCTTACCAGGTCGGCCACGAGAACGAGGAGGGCATAGAGAGCGGCGCGTTCTGGTTCTACCGCAAGCTTGGCTTCCGGCCCGTCGTGCCGCGCGTGGCGGAGATTCTGAGGGCGGAGGAGCGCAGGCTCGCGGCGCGCTCCGAGTACCGCACGCCCGCGCGCACTTTGCGCTCGCTCGCCGTGGGCCACATGATTCTGGAGACGGCGGACGGCGCGGGCTCCTGGGACCGCTTCCGCGTGCGCAACGTCGGCCTCGCCGTCCAGCGCCGGATGGCGGAAGAGTTCGGCGGCGACGCCGACAGAATCCGCCGCGCGTCCGCCGAGCGAGTCGAGCGCGCGCTCGGCGTGCGGATGCTTGATTGGAAGGAGAAGGACCGTCACGCCTTCAATGATCTGGCGCTCGTGCTGGCACTGATCCCGGACCTCGCGCGCTGGGACGAAGACGAAAAGAAAGCTCTCGCAACGGTCGCCCGCGCCAAAGCCGCCGCCGACGAGTCGCGTTACCTACGCCTGCTCCAACGCCATCCGCGGCTCCGCGACGCCGTCATCAAAATCGGCTCGTAAAAAGAGCCTTGATGAGAGTCCCGTCAGGGACTTTTGAAAATAGCCCAGCACTTCAGTGCTGGGTGCATGAAGGTAAAAAAGATTGAGTCCCGTAGGGACGGCTGAGAGGAAAAGTTCAGCCGTCCCTACGGGACTCAACTCTTTTCTCGCTTGTTACCCACACTGAAGTGCTGGGCTATTGTCAGTCGCCCCTGGCGGGGCTTAAGCCTACGCTTTATCTTGCAGAAAACTTAAAACGACCGCGGCGAGTTCTGCGGGCGAGTGGTGGTTGACGGCGTGGGGCGCGCCGTCGAGAACGACGAGGCGGCCGGCGGGCAGGAGTTGCGAAACTTCTGCGGCCCAAGCCGCGGAGACGACGGGGTCGCGGCCGCCGCGGACGACGAGCGCGGGTTGCGCCACGCGCGGCAGTTTCTCTTCGACGCGGTCCTGCATGGCGTAGCCGAACGTGTGCGCCGTGCGGCCGAGCCCCGCTTGCAGGTAGTCCAGAAGTGCTATGAAGGGGAGCGAGAGCCGCTCGCGCGGGATGTCCAAGAGGAGGCGCGTGAACGAGCGGAAGACCGTGCGCGCCTCGCGGTCAACGGTCGGCGAGACGAGCACCATTCGTTCGACGAATTGGGGCCGCGTGAGCGCCAGCTCGACGACGACCTGGCAGCCTATGGAGTTGCCGAGCAGGACGGCGCGCGCGATTCCGACCTCGTCCATCCAGCCGCGGAGCGCGTCCGACAGCTCCGCCAGGTTCAGCGCGCGCGCCGGCTTCTCGCTCCGGCCGAAGCCAGGGAGGTCGGGCGCGTAGACCCTGCGGTGCGGGGCGAGGCACGCGGCGGTCGGAATCATGTAGCGGCTAGACACGCCCAAGCCGTGGACGAGGACGACCGGCGTACCTTTCTCGCCCGGAGAGTCAACGGACGCCCTGTAGTGCACCACGCGGCCGCAGATTTTGGCCCAGCGGCTCTCTAAAAGTTCTTTCTTCCCTCCCACGCTCGCTCCCAGGCCCGGCTTTACTCCGTCACGATTGACTCCATCAGCGACGCCTCTATGCGGGCGGCAATCTCCCTGGCGCGCTCCAACAGGTCGCGCGCGCGCGAACAGTGTTCGGAGGCGAACTCCTCGTCGCCTATCTCGGCCGTGTTGACGAGCACGTTGTAGCGCGCGGAGGCGACGGCCGCGAGGACGAGTTGCGCGCCCGTCGCCGCGTCCGAGAGCGCGTTCGGGTTGCCTATCTCCGAGAGCGTTTCGAGCAGCTCAAGCACCTGCACGGCCACGCCTGCGACTTCCAGCGGCACGAGCGCCGCGCCCTTCAAAGCCTCTTCCATCCGCCTCAACCGCTCGCTTCTTTCCCCTTCAGTACCTTGCGGCAGCCGGCGAGCTTCCATGACTCGCCTGAACGCGGCCGCGTCTTCCGCCGTGGCCTGGGCCAGCCGCGAGCGCAAAGGCACGAGCTCAGCCAGGGCGTCCGCGACTTCCCTCTGCACTTCGCTGAACCGCTCGCGCCCTTCCGTCAGGCGCGCGACCATCTCGCCGAGCGCGGCCCCGAGGCTCGCGGCGTGCGCGGCGGCCGCGCCGCCACCCGGCACGGGCTCAGCAGACGCCACCTGGCTGACGAAATCTTGCGCTCGCTCGCGCTTGCCGCTGAACGCCTCCGCGATACGGTTTTCGAGGACGAGGCCGGGCGAGAAGTTTTCGATTTGCAGAAAATATTCCGCCGAGCGGTCGAGCGCCGCCTGCGGGATGAGGCCGACCAACTCGCTGCCGGCAACCTGGACGCCGTAGCGCGCGGCCTCGCGCCGGACGGCCTCGAAGGCGTGGTGCAGGCGCGTCTTCTCGAAGTCCACCAGGTTCATCGAGACCTGCACGACGCGGCGCGAGGGCAGCTCGAAGCCCAGCGCCTTGAGGTAGCGCAGGCCGCCGTCGCGCCCGCGCACGGCGCGCGCCACCTTGCGCGCGACGGCGATGTCTTCGGATTGCAGGTTGACGTTGTAGGCGATAAGGAACGGGCGCGCGCCGACGATTGTGGCCCCGGCCGTCTCGTGCAAATGGGGCTCGCCCACGTCAGGCTCGCGGCCCGCGGCCGGGTCTTCGAGCTGTTCGCGCAGTTGCTCGAACCCTCGGCGCCGCACGTCTTCGAGGTTCACGCGGTCGGGCCTCAGCGCCGCGCGCTCGTAGAAGTAGACGGGAATCCCCAGCTCGCGCCAGATTCTCTGGCCGGCCTCGTGCGCCAGCTGAACGCAGTCCTGCATCGTCACGCCGCGGACGGGGACGAAGGGGAGCACGTCCGTCGCGCCGACGCGCGGGTGCTGGCCCTCGTGGTGGTTGAGGTCAATCAACTGCTTGGCTAATCCGGCGGCGCGCACCGCGGCCTCGACCGCCACCGCGGGTTCGGCCACGAACGTGATGACCGAGCGGTTGTGGTCCTCGTCCGAGTGCGTGCCGAGGACGACCGCGCCCGCCACCGACTCGACGGCCTCCACCAGCCGCTCGACTGTTTCGGCCTTGCGGCCCTCGCTAAAGTTTGGTACACACTCAACCAGGCTAGTCATAAGAGTGGTCAGTGGTCGGTGGTCAGTCGTCAGTTAAAAGCCGTGGGCACAATGCTGACTTTGAAGAGTAAGAATCGAGACATCCGACACTCTATCACTGACCCCTGACCCCTGACCACTGATTACTGCTTCTATGTCTTCCGAGCGATTCATCAAGGAGCGCAAGCGCGCCTGGCAGCGGCTGGAGCATCTGCTCGGGCGGCTGGGCGGGTCGTCCCTGCGGCAGATGGGGCGCGAGGAGGTGCGCGAGCTGGGGAGGATTTACAGGCGGACGGCCTCGGACCTGGCGATTGCGCGCGCAGAGGCGCGCGACCCGCGCCTCGTGAACTACCTCAACAACCTCGTCATACGCGCCCACGGGCGCATCTACCGCGCGGAGTCGCAGGGCGGCCGCCGCCTGTGGGAGTTCTTCGCCAAAGGCTTCCCGCAGACGTTCCGCCGGACGTGGCGCTACACGGCGCTCGCCTTCGTAGTCTTCTGGGCCTTCGCGGTCGTCGGGTTTCTGGGGACCAGGAGCGACCCGGATTTCTCGGAGCTGTTGGGCGTCCACCCGCTTCAGCGCGTCATGATTAACTCGGGCGTGCGCTGGTGGGAGGGTTTGAATAAGGGGAACGAGATCGGCTCAAGCCAGATCATGACGAACAACATCTATGTCACGTTTCTGGCCTTCGCGCTCGGCGCTTTCTTCGGCCTCGGCACGCTCTACGTCATGGCCTTCAACGGCGCGCTCACCGCGGCCGTGCTCGCGCTCGTTTACCGCGCCGGCTACGGCCACGAGTTGCTGACCTTCATGGTCGCGCACGGCGTGATAGAGCTGTCGTGTATCTTCCTGGCCGGCGGGGCGGGCCTCCTCATCGGGAGCGCCTTGCTGCTGCCGGGCGACCTCTCGCGCGGCGACGCCTTGAAGACGCGCGGCCTGGACGCTATCCGGCTGATCGCGGGCTGCGTCCCCGTCCTCGTCGTCGCGGCCATCATCGAGGGCTTCATCTCGCCCTCGCCGCTCGCCCCCGCCGTCAAGGTCGCCGTCGGCATCACGACCGGCATCGCCCTCTTCGCCTACCTCCTGCTCGCCGGGCGCGAGAAGGAAGAAGTCGAGGCGGCCGCCGTCCGCGGTTAAGCGGACAGCGCCCTGTTCGTTGACTTTAGCGCGGGGCTTAACGTATCCTCTCCCGCACTTCGCATGGTACGAGGCTGATTTCTAGGGCCTGCGTTTGTCCCGCATCCTGTCCAGCCTTCCGTAATGTTTTAACCACAGTTCAGTCGCGCGGCCGCTTCCCCATCGGTGTCCGTCCGTGCGCTGACCGTCCTAGTCAAGGAGCAAACTCACATGAAGCGTTCCCGCAGATTTTACAGGCTCGGCCTGTTGACTTGCCTAGTCCTCGCGGCGCTCGCGCTCGCACTTTCCCCGCGCCTCGAAGTCGCGCTGGCCTCGCACACGCCCGCGCCGTCGAGCGTCACCATCGCCGGGAGTTTGCAGAGCGAGCTGGGCTGCCCCGGCGACTGGATGCCCGAGTGCGGGAACACGCACCTCGCCTTCGACGCGAACGACGAAGTCTGGCAGGGAACCTTCAACGTCCCCGCGGGCAACTGGGAATACAAGGCCCCCGTCAACGACAACTGGGGCGAGAACTACGGCCGCTACGCGCAGCAGAACGGCCCCAACATCCCGCTCAACCTCGGCTCGGCCGCGGCCGTCAAGTTCTATTACGACCACGAGACGCATTGGGTGACGAGCAACAAAAACTCCGTCATCGCCGTCGCCCCCGGCAGCTTCCAGTCCGAACTCGGCTGCTCCGGCGACTGGGACCCGTCCTGCCTGCGCTCCTGGCTACAGGATCCTGACGAGGACGGCATCTACAGTTTCGAGACGACTGCGCTCCCCGCGGGCGAATATTTTACGAAGGTCGCCATCAACGAAAGCTGGGACGAGAACTACGGGCAGGGCGGCGTGCAGAATGGCGCGGACATACAGTTCAACGTCGGCACGAATAACGCGCTGGTGAAATTCAGCTACAACGCCTCGACGCACGTCCTGACCGTCGAAGTAGGCGGCCCGCCGCCGCCGACCGGCGACGTGTCGTGGGACGCCCTGCGCCACGATACGTTCGACAGCTTCTACCGCTCGCCCTTCGGCGCGGTGCCGGCCGGCACGAGCGTCACCCTGCGCTTCCGCACGGCCCACATGGACGTGGACGGCGTCGCCGTGCGCGTCTACGCCTACAACCCTGCGACCGACCAGACGGCTGCCGCGGTGGACTACCCCATGTCCTGGGAGCAGAACGTCGTCGAGGACAGCACGACTTATGACATCTGGAAAGTAGACCTGGCGACGCCCGCCTCGCCCTCGGTTCTCTACTACAAGTTCCGCGTCACGGACGCCTCGGACGTGGACTTCTACAGCGACTCTTACGCGGACGACCACGACAATCTGGGCCAGGGCGGCGTCGGCGCTCCCGCCGATAACGAGCCGTTCCCGGCCTTCCAGATAACGGCTTACGACCCCGCGTTCCAGACGCCCGCGTGGCTTCAGAACGCCAACGTCTATCAAATCTTCCCCGACCGCTTCCGCAACGGCGACGCGACGAACGACTACTGCCGGCCCGGCTCGACCGCCGGCTGCCCGCTCTTCTACGGCGACCAGCAGCCGCTCCTGCGCGAGCCCTGGAACATCGCCATCGGCGACCCGCGCCAGCCCGGCCCCTACCAGAATGAGTACGGCACGCAGTTCTACGGCGGCGACCTCAAAGGCATCGAGGAACAGCTCGACTACTTGCAGAGCGTCGGCGTGGACACGCTCTACCTGAACCCCATCTTCAAGGCGCGGTCGAACCACCGTTACGACACGGACGATTTCCTCGAAGTTGACCCCGCGCTCGGCGGCGACGCGGCGCTGGCCTCCCTGAAGACCGAGATGGAGCGGCGCGGGATGCGACTCATCCTCGACGGCGTCTTCAACCACTCGTCTTCCGACAGCCGCTACTTCGACCTCTATCACCGCTACGGCCCGCCCGACGGCGGCTGCGAGAACACCTCGTCGCCCTACAGGAGTTGGTACAACTTCTTCAACTCGGACACGCCCTGCGACTACACCGACTACGAATCCTGGTTCGGCTTCAGCAGCCTGCCCGTCTTCCGCGACGACTCGGCGGGCGTGCGCGACTTCTTCTACCGCGCGCCCGGGAACGTGACTCAGTACTGGTACGAGCGCGGCGCTTCGGGCTGGCGCTTCGACGTGGCGAACGAAATCTCGCACAACTGGTGGACCGAGTACCGCCCACTGGCGAAGGGCTACAAGGCAGACGGGCCGCTCGTCGGCGAAATCTGGCCCGACGCGAGCCAGTGGCTCGCCGGCAACCAGTTGGACTCCGTGATGAACTACCGCTTCCGCAAGAACGTCCTGGGCTTCGCGCGCGGGCAGTTCAACTGGGGCGACAACGACAACTTCGGCGGCAACCAGATCGTCGCCCTCAGCCCGAGCCAGTTCGACCACGCCCTGCGCTCCGTGCGCGAGGACTACCCGGCCGCGGCCAGTGCGGCGATGCTCAACTTGATTGACTCGCACGACACCAACCGCTCGCTCTACGTCCTGACCATCGGCGGCGACAACGGATTGACGGAAGCCAAGGAGCGCCTGAAGCTCTCCGCGCTCTTCCAGTTCACCTACCTCGGCGCGCCGATGGTTTACTACGGCGACGAGGCGGCCATTGACGCGCCCTCGCTCGCCAACGGCACGAACGGCCCCGAGGACGACCCCTACAACCGCGCGCCCTTCCCGTGGGCGGACGAGGACGGCGACGACAACGTCTACGGCCCCGCGGACCAGAACGTCACCGCCTACTACACGAAGCTCGCGCACATGCGCAAGCAGCACGCGGCGCTGCGCACGGGCTCTTTCGAGACGCTCTTGACGGGCGACACGACGGCGTCCGCGACGGACGACAGCACCTACGCCTTCGCGCGGCAGGGCGGTGGCGAGACGACCGTCGTCGCGCTCAACAACGGCACCGGCGCGAACACCGCGAGCGTCCCCGTCTCGGCCTACTTCGCGGACGGGACGCAGCTCAAGGACGCGCTCGGCGGCGCGACCTACACCGTCTCCGGCGGCCATGTGACCCTGACGCTCGCGTCACGCGGCGGCGCGGTCCTCTTCGACGCGGCCGCGGCCGACGTTGACACGACCGCGCCCACGGCCAGCATCAACGTGAGCCCGGCGGCCAACGCGAACGGCTGGCACAATTCTTCGCCCGTGACCGTCAACCTCTCCGCGACCGACGGCGGGAGCGGCGTCAAGGAGCTGCGCTACTGGGTCAACGGCGGCAGCGTCGTCGTCGTCAGCGGCAACGCGGCGAGCGTCAACGTCACCACCGAGGGCACGACGACCGTCAGCCTGCGCGCCGTGGACAACGCGGGCAACGTCAGCAGCCTCGTCACCGAGGTCGTCAAGCTCGACGTGACGCAGCCGAACGTCAGTTGTCCTGTCGTCCCGGACGCGCAGGCCAACGCGAGCTGCGAGGCGGCCATCCCGAACGTGACTTCAGGCGTCGTCGCTTCCGACAACCTGACGCCCACGGGCTCGCTCGTCATCACGCAGAGCCCCGCGGCCGGCACAATGGTCGGCCTCGGCACGCACAACATCACCGTCACGGTCACGGACCTCGCCGGCAACAGCCGTAGCTGCACCAGCACCTTCAAGGTCGTTGACGGGACCGCGCCGAGTGTGACGGGCGTGTCTGCGAGCCCGGCCGTGCTCTCGCCGGCGAATCACAAGATGGTGAACGTGACGGTCAACTACGTGACGGCCGACAACTGCGGCGGCGGCGTGACCTGCGTCCTGTCCGTGACGAGCAACGAGCCCGTCAACGGCGCGGACGACGGCGACACCGCGCCCGACTGGGAGATAGTGGACGCGCACCAAGTCCGCCTGCGCGCCGAGCGTTCCGGCTCCGGCACGGGCCGCGTCTACACCATCACCATCACCTGCACGGACGCCGCCGGCAACCAGACCGTGAAGACGGCGACCGTGAGCGTGCCGAAGGGCAAGTAGTGTTCTTAAGCCCCGCCAGGGGCGACTGAAAATAGCCCAGCACTTCAGTGCTGGGAATTGAGCCAAAAATATTTGAGTCCCGTAGGGACGGCTGAAGGGAAGCTCATTCAGTCGTCCCTACGGGACTCAAATTTTTTACGAACCTTTCCCAGCACTGAAGTGCTGGGCTATTTTCAACTGTCCCTCCGGGACACAATCCCCAGCCCTGAAGTGCCGGGCTATTATCAACCGTCCCCTGCGGGGACTTCTTTGCTCAGAAAAAGCTCGGGAATTCCCGCCTGATGAAATCGTCCAACGCCTTGTCTGACGGACCCGCCCCGGTCAGGGCCTTGGTCGGAAGCTTGCTTATTTCGTCGGGCACGGGCGTGCCCAGAGTTGCCATCTTGAAGCCCGTTCTATTGCTCCCGAAATCCACCATCAAATCCCCCGGCCTCATCCGCAGGTGCATTGGCAAGAGGTAGAGCGTGTCCGCGCGGAAGGCCCCGAACGTTTTGACCGTGGCGCTGCCGGCGTCCGCCTGCTCCGAGAGCACTTGCCTGACGGCCTTCAGCTCAATCTCTTTCCCGTCCGCCGAGACGTAGACTCTTTTCAGTGGCAGCTCCACGCGCTCATGAGACAGGGCCGTGGTCAGCATCACCGCGTGCCCGTCCAGCGCGGCGTACTCCCGCTCGTCGTGCGGATACGCGATGTCGTACAGCACCACGCGCGGGACCGGCGCGTCGGCCTGATACCTGACCGCCGCCTCCTCAATCCTCTGGTTTATCCTCGCAGGCGTGACGGGCTTGTCGCGCCACACGGGGTCCTCCGTGACTTGCTTGGGCTGGTAGGTTTCCAGGAACTTGCCGACGAAGTTACCTTCCTCCGTGCCGTCGGGCTTGCTGATCGTCCAGTCAATCAACTCACTCTCGGGAAACGTGTAAGGGTCACCCAGCTTATAACCCGAGACCAAATTGATGTCGCTCCAAATCCGCCCGCTTATCTGATCGCCTTTAATCTCCCTGACGGCCACGAAGACTTGCTCGAAGCGGCCGGCGGCGTCGCGCAGCTTGGTCGTGATGAAGAAAGCGTGTTTGGGCGGGAGCCCTTTCAGGAAACGCTCCTTCGCCTGCGGGTAAGTCTTCCTGGCCATCTCGACGTGGGGCCTGATGGCCTCCTCAAACTGCTGGACTTGGTCGCCCGTCGCGCGCACGGGTTTGTCCTTCGGGGCGTTCGGGGCGACGCTGACCTCCTGCGCGGCCGCGATGATGGGAACGAGCAGCGCGACGATGAGGCCGACGAGTGTTGGCTTCGCTTTCATGAATTCATCCTTATTGCGTCAGAGCAGTCCGCGCTCTTTAACTCGGAGGTAGGTTTCGAGGAGCGCGGGCGTCAGCGCGGCCGCCGTCACGTCCAGGGCTAGGCCGCCCTGAGACTCGACCAGGCGCAGCGCCGCCTCGCGCTGGTGAATTATCTCTTCGGCGACGGACTGCGTGAAGAGGTCGCGCTCGGTCTGGGGCGCGTCGCGGACGACCGCCTTGAGGTCGCGGTCGGCGATGGTGACGACCAGCGGCAGGTGGCGCGGGCGCAGTAGTTTTAGCGAAGTCAGCAGGTCGCGCGAGCCCTCCTCGTCCACCAGGTCAGTCAGGACGACGACGAGTGCGCGCCGCTTCGTGTTGGCGGCGATAAACTGGAAGGCGCGCGCGTAGGAGGGCTCGATCATCTCCGGCTCAAGCGCGTGCAGGGCTTCGAGCGTGGCGTCGAGGTGCTCCGCGCCGCGCTTGGGCGGCAGGTAGGTCTTAATCTGGCGGCCGAAGACGAGGAGCCCGGCGTTGTCGCCGCCGCGCGCCGCCGCGGACATCAGCGCGAGCGTCGCGTGGACCGCCGAGTCCAGCTTCGTCTCCGTCTCGATGCGCGCCGTCATCAGGCGGCCGGCGTCCAGAGCGATGATGATCGTCTGGTCGCGCTCGATCTGGTACTGGCGCGTGGTCAATTTCCCGCGCCGCGCCGTCGCCGTCCACGAGACGTGACGCAACTCATCGCCGCGCACGTAGTCGCGCAGGGACTCGAACTCGCGCCCCTCGCCGCGCCAGGAAGTCTTGCGGTGCGAGGCGACCAAAGAGCGCGCGCCCAGGGCCTTCAGCTCGGCCTCGCGCGCGCGCCTCATGTTGGGGTAGACCTTGACGGAGGCGCTGCGGCCCACGCTCGCCTGGTTCCAGACGAGGCCGAAGCGCGAGAGGTAGCGCACGACCGTGCGGCCGAACTCGAAGCGGCCGCGCCTGGGCGGCGTCAGGTCGTAACTGAGGGTCGCGACCGTCTGCGGCTCGACGCGCAGGCCGCCGCCGCGCTCGCCGCGGAGGCTCATCTCCGACGGGTACTCGTCTTTGATGACGAGCGTCAAGGCCCGCGCGGAGTTGTTCGAGACGCGGAGCCGCACCTCCGTCTCCGCGCCGACGCTGAAGCGGCCGCCGAACTCGCGCTCGACCCACACGTCCGCCGGCAGGCGGCTCAGGCGCGAGTCGAGGAAGGCCGCCGCGAGCAGGGCGGCGTCGTAGACGAGCGCCGCCCAGCGCAGCGCGGGCCGCTGCCACGACAGCGAGAGCGGGACGAGGCCCGCCGCGAGCAGCACGTAGAAGAGCTTTGAGAAGACAAATCGCATGAGCGCTAAGACTTCTTGCCCGTGCCACGCACATCGAACTCCGCGTCCTCTATCTGGCGCGTGAAGTTGAACTGCGTCAGGGTGAAGACCCAGTCATGTAGGGTCCTGCGCTTGAGCGACTCGATTGAGAGCTGAAGCTTGTAAGTGTGCGGGAGCATCAGCCCGGCCTCATCCTTGAAGTCCGAGAAGTCTTCCGTCAGTTTCGTGATGGCGTCGCCCTGCTGCTGCGTCACGCTCGGCTGGTCGGGCATCTGCTGACTCTGTCGCCTGACGTATTCTGTCCGCACGTGGCGGAAATTCTCCGCGTCGAAGAAGAGCGTCGTCTTGAGGCCGGCGCTGTTTTTCGAGTCGTACTCCAGGACGTGCATCTGCCGGCCCTCGATCTTCTTGGTCCCGGAGTATTTCAGTTTCGCGCTGCGCTCGGACATGTCGAGCAGCGGCCAGGCGGCCGAGAGCGTGCCGCCGAGCAGGCCCTCGGTCAGCGGGAACTCGTACTGCCTGAAGAATTGCCCGAGCGTCGAGTAGGTGCCCGGCTTGAGTTCCGCGACCGTGACCTCTTTGCCGGTGTAGCCGACTTTCTCGTAAGGGTACTCCTGGTTGCCGTAGACGATGGCGACGAGGTTGCGGGTCCCCTGGGAGGCGAGCACGGAGCCGCCTTCGGCCGTGCCGGTGCCGCCGAGGCGGAAGGTGGCGACGGCCTGGCCTATGATGACGTGGCTCTTGGCCTTGGCGCGGGCCTCGGCCGTGCCGATTGATTCGAGGTGCTTGGCGACCACCTCCTCGGGCTTCATCTTGTCCGGCCCCGGCACTGTCCCCGGCGAGACAACGGCGAGGGCGGAGGCGAGGGCGCAGGCAATCAACAGTTGTGCGAGCGTGCGGGCTTTAGGCTTGTGCATTTCTATTCTCCGTCGTTGATGATTTCCGGCCGCAGAGGGATTGGCGGGGAGACGCTGGCGGCCAAGTATTTGCGCCCGCAGTTTACCAACAAACCGCGGCGGACGCACGCGGGGGATTGCCGATTCGAAGACAGATTCAAGCCTTTGCGCCTTACGTCTTCCCTTAGCGCCTTTGCGGGAAACAGCCGTTCGCGCAAAGGCGCAAAGTTAAGACGTAAGGCGCAAAGGGTTGAGTGCTTTCTGTTCAATCCGCAATCCGCATTATCTTGGCACTTCGGCCGCCTGTAGGATGTCGCTGATGACGGCGTCGGGGGTCGCGCCGTCGAGCTCGGCCTCGGCGCGCAGGCTGAGGCGGTGGCGCAGGACGGGGCGCGCGATGTCGCGCACGTCGTCCGGCGTCGTGAAGTCGCGCCCGCGCAACGCCGCAAGCGATTTCGAGCAGAGCAGGAGCGCGACGGCTGCGCGCGGGCTCGCCCCGTAGAGCACCGAGGGGTGCGCGCGCGTGCGGCGGACGATGTCCACGACGTAGCGTTGCACGCCCGGCTCCATCCGCGACTGGCGCACCTCCATGCGGCAGCGCAGGATGGCGTCCGGCTCCGCGAGCGGGCGCAGGTCAACGCGTTCGAGGTGGCGCGAGCTGAAGCCGGCGTCCCAGTTGGCGACGACCTGAAGCTCCGCGTCCTGCGTCGGGTAGTCCAGGAGGATTTTGAGGAGGAAGCGGTCGAGCTGCGCCTCGGGCAAGGGGTACGTGCCCTCGTACTCAATCGGGTTCTCGGTGGCGAGCACGGTGAAGAGTGGCGAGAGCGGGTGCGGGTCGCCGTCAATCGTCACCTGCCGCTCCTCCATCGCTTCCAGCAGCGCGGCCTGCGTCTTGGGCGGCGTGCGGTTGATCTCGTCGGCGAGCAGGATGTCTGTGAAGATGGGGCCGCGGCGCAGCGTGAATTCCGAGGTCGCGACGTTGTAGACGTTCGTGCCCGTGATGTCGGAGGGCATCAGGTCGGGCGTGAACTGGATGCGGCTGAACTGCGCGCCGATGATGCGCGCGAGCGTCTTGACGGTCAGGGTCTTGGCCGTGCCGGGGACGCCCTCGATCAGCGCGTGCCCTTCGGCGAAGAGCGCGACCAGGATTTGCTCGATGGCGTAGTCCTGCCCGACGATCACCTTCCGAAGCTCCGTCATGATGTGCTCGACGGTCGTGTGGACGTGTTGAAGCAAGAGTCACTTAAGTGATGAGTGAGGCACTCATCGCTCGTTCCTTCCCAAAGGTTACAAGAGCGTGTTCTGTCGCAGGCCCTCGGCGGCCTGACGGGTCTCGCGCGAGCGCATGCGCAGGCCGAGGACGCGCTCGACCTCGCGCAGGCGTGCCACCAGCTCAAGGGATTTCCGCGAGTCAACCGCGCCGCTGTTGATGGCCTCCTCGCACTCGCGCATCAATTGTTCGAGGGCGGCCGCGTCGAGCTTGCCGGAGGAGCGCGCGGCGGCGCGCTCGGCGATTTCCAGGCGGGTGCTATTGTGACCAAGACCAGCCTGACGCACAAGCACGCGGCGCAGGCGCGTGTAAATATTTTCAATCGCCAAATCGTAGGCCCGCGCGCGCTCCTGCAACTCGGCCATGGAGCCCACGAACTCCAGGCTCGAACGCCTGTCCACGGCCGCCACGGGCAGCGCGCGTGCGAACCGGCGGCCGCCCGTCCACAGCAGCGCCAGCACGACGAGCGCGACCTGCGCGACCATCCAGAGCACGGGCGTGCCCGCGAAGTAGGCGATGACAGGATTGCCCGTGGCGGCGCGGCCCTGGTGATACTCGTCGAAGGCGATGATGCCGCCAGCGCCCGCCACGGCGTTGAGCGCGAGCTGCAAATTGTCCGCCAGCTGGATGCCGCCGTTGGCGACCATGTAGGGGTCGCTCAGCAGAATCACGCGCCCGGCCCCGTGCGGGTAGTCAACGAGGAGCGCGCCGCTCTGGCCCTCGAAGTGCGCGACGGGCGCGGGCGAGGTCAGCGTCTGCTTGGAGTAGTTAATGTCATCCGGCGCGGGACTCGGCACGGCGACGGGCGGGGTCGGGTAGTCGTAGTCCTCGTAGTCCTCGTAATCTTCGTCGCCGCCACCGTAGTTGGGCGTCGGCGTCGGGGTCGGGCTCGCCTCGGCGGACGGCGTCGGGGTCACTTCGGCGATGTTGATGCCGCCGGCAAAGCGCGAGGGCTGGACGGCCTCGACGTTGCGCGTCAGCGTGCTCGGCTGCGAGGCGCGCACTGGCCCGACGCCCGCCGTCATCTCCTCTGGCTTCGCGGGGTTGACGCCTTTGGGCAGCTCCTGCGGGAGGGTCGAGACCGTCCAGCCTTCGGCGCGCGGCAGCAGGCGCGGGTCCGGCCGGCGGTCTATGACGACGAGGCGGCCGCCGCGCTCGACCCACTTCAGGAGCGAATTGGCCTCGTCCTGGTCGAAGGGGACGCGCGTCCGCCCGATGACGACGAAGGTCGAGGGGGCCGTGTCGGTCTTAAGGTTGAGCAGCCCGTGCGGCGACTCGCGCCAGCGGATGACCTGGCGGCCGCCCTCGGCGAGCAGGTCGTAGAGGGCGCGCGAACCCGTCGAGCCCGCGTTGTAGGTCGAGCGGTCGGGGTCGAACTCCGTGTCGGGTAACTGCTCCTCACTCACGTAGGAGGCCGTGTTGAGCGCGACGAGCAGCGCGACGACGGCCGCGGCGGTGATGATGATGGCGAAGCGTTGGCGCATGAAAAAGTGATGAGTGATGAGTGATGAGTGAGAGAGCTTTTAACTCATCACTCATCACTTAAGTAGTTCCGCTGTTTTTAGTGTCTGCTGGTAGCCGGAGCGGAACGTCGTCCAGTCGTCGGGGGTGGCCGGGGCGAAGCCGTACCAGTGGTTCTCGAAGCTCGCCGTCAGCTTCTGCATCTCCTTGAGCAGGGGCCGCTGCTCGCGCACGGCCCGCAGGTAATCGTGGTTGGTCTTGTGCTGCGCGAGCGCCAGGACTTTGCGGTCGCCCAGCTCGCACAGGAGCGCGACGTAGCCCTTGCGGATGGCGGCGCGCAGCTCGCCCTTGCGCGCCAGCGCCTCGGCCTCCGCGAGAATGTCCGCCGCGGTCTGGCCCGGCGCGAGTCGCTCGCCCAGAATGACGCGCGCCCCGTGCTTCTCCTGCTTGCCGCGCGCCTCCCTGCGGCGCTTGAAGACGGGCAGGAACTTCCAGCCGGCGTAGCCCAGGAGCGCCCCCACCAGCCCGAAGACGAGCACCATGACGATCACGGAGAGCCAGCTCGCCTGGCCCGGCAGGGCCGCGCCCCCGCCGCGGAAGAGGCTGTTCCACCACTGCTTGATCTGCTCCCACAGGCGCTCCAGCCAGCTCTTCTCCGGCGGCGTCTCGTCAAACTCCTTGCGGCGCAGGATTGACTCCATGCGCGCCTTCTCCTGCTCCTTCGACGCGGCGCTCGCCCCCCCCTTCGCGGCATCGCCCGCGCCTCCGCCGCCGCCCAGCTCGTCGAGGCGCTCTTCGAGCGCGATCAGGCGCTGCGAGACGCGCGAGAGCAGTTGCGTGCGCTCGCCGTCGCTGGCGAGACGCTCGAAAGCCCGCGCCTCGTCTTCGAGCCACGAGTTGTTCACCTGGACGCGCCCGCCCTCCCACTCTACGACCACGTCGGTCGGCACGAGCTGCCGCACCTTGGCGAAGGCCGCCTTCATGCTCTCCGCGTAATCGCCCTCGGACTCCTCCAACTCCCACAGCTCGTCGAGCGCGAGGGACGCCTGGTGCAGGCGCGACCTGTACTCGTCGAGCGGCATCGCGGCCGCCACCGCGCAGAAGAGCGGGACGAAGAGGAGCGCGCACGCGAGTCGGGCGGCGCGGCGGCCGCGTGAGCTTGTCGGGAGGGACGCGGAGAGGCTCATGTGGCGCGTGCTCAGCGAAGGCCGAGCGGCGAGCCCGGCGAGTTGTAGTGGGGCTGGGGGGAAGGCTGCGCGGGGCCGGCGGCGGCGGCGGCGGCCGTGGCGGCGTGGACGACGCTCGGCGCGGCGTAGGCGCTGGGCATCGGCGCGAGCTGGCGGGCCGCGAGCAGCTCTATGTCGTAGCCCTCCTGGCGGACGCGCTCGTCAACGTACATCAGCGAGAGCCCGAGCATCCAGACGGGCGAGAGCAGGATGCCGCTCGCCTGCGTGACCACACTGTAGCCGACGGCGTACCACATGGGCCAGGTCAGCGACTTGGTGGGCGATATCTCGACGCCTTGCAGCCGGCCGTACACAATCAGCGGGATGATGAGAATACTCATGGCCGAGTAGGTCGCGGCCCCGTGGAAGAGGAACATCGCCATCAGCCGGCGCAAGTTCCCCTTCGCCAGCATGAAGCTGCGCCCGACGGCGTCGAAGACCGTGCGCCCCTCGACCATCAAGACCTGCGGGACGTAGGCGATGAACTTGACCATCAGGAAGAAGAGCAGGAGCGCGAGAAAGCTCATCCCCAGGACCCACAGGATGACGACCAGGTAGGCAAACCAGCTGTTGTGGATGCCGATGACCGCGTACCCGCCCATCATGAAAATCTGGATGGAGAGCGCCAGGGCGAAGACAGCCATGAACATCGCCAGGAAGAGCCAGATGGTGACGATGACGGACGCGCCGAGGAGCGAGCCGAAGCGCGCCCGCACGTTGCGGTAAGTCGTCCGCGCCGAGAACGGCTCGTTCCACAGGAGGTGCGTGATGAGGTTGCGCGCCGCCCCCCCCATCACGATCACGTTGAGCATCAGGTTGACGACGATGAGCAGGAGCGTGAGCCCCACGTCGCCCCGCCGCAGCTCGACGGCCGCCGAGTAGCTGCTGACGGTCAAGAGCAGCGTGCCGACGGTCGAGAAGATGACGGGCGGCGCGGCGATGCGGATCAGCGTCCAGAAGTGGCGGCGGTAGAGCCGCACGGCCCTGTCTATCAGGTCGCCGGCCCCGAGCGGGGCGAGCGCGAGCTGGTTGGCTTGGAGCGGCGACGCCATGTTCCCGTAAGGTTGTCCCCGAAAGTTATTCTTCGCTTCGTCTGCGCGGGGATTCTACCACACCGAGCGGCAACCGCCAGCGGGCAAAAAAAAGGGGCGCTACCCCCGCGGGGGCAGCGCCCGAAAGTAATCAAGTCAAGTGTCGGCCTAGAACTCGAAGCGGCCGACGAACTGAACGATGCGGCCGGCCTTGGCCGTCGTGGCCTGGCCGAAGGCCGCGCTGTTGATGTTGATATTGGCCGCCGCGGGCAGCTCGAAGTTGACGCGGTTGAAGAGGTTGAAGAAGTCCGCGCGAATCGTGAACCTCATCCCTTCCTTCCACCTGTCAAGCGGGAACCGCTTGATGAGCGCCAGGTCGAACTTGTTGTAGTTGGGGCCGCGCAGCGAGTTGCGCGCCACCGTGCCCTGCCGCCCGTCCTTCTGCCCCGTGCAGGTCGTGCCGGCGGCGTTGACGTTGCCGGCGCAGGGGTTGCGGAAGAGGTCACGCGTCGGGCCGACCTGCGTCCGCGGGTCGTTGGTCGGCGTGCTCAGGTGCGTGTAGAAGCCGACCACCGCGCCCGGGTCGGCGTAGTCGGCGCGCTGGCCGAAGCCCGTGCCCGCCGCGTCGGAACTGCCGAACGGGGTGAACGGGAGGGCCGACTGCATCTGCCAGATGCCCGTCAACGACCAGTTGCCGAAAACAGCGTTGGCAAAGCCGTTGTCGAACTTGACCGGCACGTCATAGAGGAAGTTCATGACGAAGCGGTGACGGACGTCGAAGCCCGCGTCGCCTCTCTCACCCTGCCACCCGGTCTTGTTGGTGCCGGGGACCTGGGCGAAGCCCGCCGAGTCGCGCGGGAAGGTGCGCTCGCCGGGCTGGCCGACCAGCGGGTCCGTCGAGTCGTCAATCGCGTGGCTCCAGGTGTAGGCCGCCTGAATCTGGCCGGTGCCGATGCGGTTATTGGTCAGGGTCTTGGTGAGGCGGAACTGGCCGGCGTGGTAGGTAGACTGGCCGACCGAAAGGTTGAGCCCCACATTGAAGAATGCCTCGTTGAGGACGCCGTTCACGTAGTTGGTGAACGTGCTCGTCGGGCTGATGTTCAGCGGCGGCCGGCCGGTGATCAGGTTGATGCGCTCGACGCTCACCAACTGGCCGTCAACGACGCGCAACTGGTTCTGCCCCTTGTTGCCAACGTAGTCGGCCTCAAGCAGGAAGTTGTTGCCGAACGAACGCTGGAAGCCGAAGTTCCAGGCTTGCGTCATCGGGTTGGCGTACTTGCTCTGGAACTGGTTGTTGCCAGGCAGGGCGAAGATGACCGGGAAGATCTGTGCGCCATCCTCCACGACGGGCGACGGAATCTGCGTCTCCGGGCGATCCAGGTTCTCGGCAAAGTCAACCGTGATGTTAAAGACATCACGCTGGAACGGCGGGTTGGCGCTCGAATTGCTGAAGAGGTTGCCGAACACGCGGTCGTAGAAGATGCCGTAGCCGCCGCGGATCGAGGTCTGCCCCGGCCCGCCAGTCAGCTTCGAGATGAAGCCGCTCTCCCAGTCCGGGCTCCAGTTGAAGCCGAAGCGGGGGGCGAAGTTGTTCAGGTCGTTGTTGTAGAGCTTGTTGTTGCCGCCGGAGTTCTTGCCGACGAGCTCGAAGACGAAGCCGCCCGCAGGCGCCGCGCTGCTCGGGTCCTGGTCAACCAGCGTGGACATCTGCCCGTTGACCTCAAACGGCACGCCCTTGAACTCGTAGCGGAGGCCGTAGTTGAGCGTGAAGTTGGGCCGCACCCTCCAGGTGTCCTGGAAGAAGAAGTCCAACTCGCGGACACGGTAGCCGCGATAGTCGGACTCCGTGCGCTCGCCGTTCTTGTTGAAGAACTGCGACTGCGTTTGAAAAGCGGTCAGACCGTAGAGGAAGCTGGCGAAGTTCTGCACCTGGCCGACGATGCCGGTGAGGGGGACGAAGACGTCGTTGGTCGGGTCGGCGTCGAAGTTGGCGGCGTCGTTGGTGAAGAGCAGCGGGTCGCCGAAGTTCGTCGGGTAGTCGTAGTTGAGCGTCTCGTGGCGGAAGAAGTTGCTCGCGCCGTTGGATAAGACGCGGCGGTGGTCGAAGCCGCCCTTGAACGTGTGCGAGCCCCTGACCCACGTAAACGTGTCGGAGAAGCTGGTCGTGCTCCTGATGCCGCCCTGAGTGTCGAACGGGTTCACCTGCACGATGCCGGAGCCGACGGCGAAGTTGCCGCCGATGAGGCCGGCGTTCTCGTTGCCGAAGGGGTTGGCCGGGAACACAGCGCCGATCCCTGCGAGCGCGTCCTTGAACGATTGGGCGAACGCGCCGCTGGTCCCGCCATCGGCGTCGCCCAGGAACTGGTTATCCGCGCGGTTGAAGCCGATGCGCGCCTCGTTGACGATGTTGGGCGTCAGGTTCGAGACGAAGATAAGCGCGGCCAGATAGCTCTTCTGCGGCGACTTGATCGAGTCGTCAGTGTTGGCGAAGGTCTCGCAGCAGAACTCGAAGTCGCCTTTGGCGTGGTTGAAGGTGGCCTGGAGGCTGTGCTTGTCGTTAAAGCGGTAGTCGCCGCGCACGACGAACTGGTCCGACTTGTCGTTGGTCTGCGAGCCGAAGACGTAGTCCTCGAAGATGCCCGGCAGGGTCCCCGCGCCGCCGGCGTTCGGCAGCGGGTAGGCCGCGTTCAGGAAGGCGGTGTACGCCGGGTTGACCGTCAGGCCGTAGACGCTGTTCGCGTCGGCGTCAATGGTCCCCAGGCCAGGGATGTTAAAGATGCCCTGGCGGGCGGCGGCCGTCGGCACGCTGCGGGTGAGCGTGAAGCCCTGGTTGAAGCGGTCGCCCTCGTAGTTGGCGAAGAAAAACGCCTTGTCCTTGATGATGGGGCCGCCGATGGAGGTGCCGAACTGGCGGCGCTGCTGCGGGTCGGCGCTGCCCGACTGGTCGAAGAAGTTGCGCGCGTTGAAGGCGTCCGAGCGGTAGTAAATGTAGCCGTTGCCGTGGAACTCGTTGGTTCCGTTCTTGGTCGCGACCGTGATGATGGCCCCGCTGTTGCGGCCGTACTCGGCGTTGTAGTTGCTCGTGATGACGCGGAACTCCTGGGTGGCGTCAATGTTCGGCGTGCCGATGCCGCCGGGGATGCCGGGGACGTCGGCGTCGTTGTTGTCCACGCCGTCAACCAGGAAGTTGTTGTTGCGCTCGCGCTGGCCGTTGACGGCGAAGCCGCCGAGGCTACTCTGCGAGGCGACGGTCCCGGGCGAAAGCAAAATGAGTGCGTTCGGGTCGCGCGAGAGCAGCGGAAGGTCTAAAATCTTCTTTTGCTCGATGATGGTCGAAAGCTGCTGGTCTGTGGTGTTGAGCTGGGTCGCGGCGTCGCCGGTGGTGATGACGACCGTTTCGGACGCGCCCTGCGGGCTGAGAACCACGTCCTGCGTGGTGTTGAAGGCCACGGAAATCTTGACGGCCTTGACCGTGCTCTGGGCGAAACCGGCCCCGGTCACCGTCACGTCGTACAGCGCGACGGACAGATTGGGGACGGTGTAGAACCCGTCATCGGTCGTCACGGCCGAGCGCTTGTCGCCCGTGGACGTGTTGGTCACTTCGACCGTGGCCCCGGCTACGACGGCGCCCTGCTGGTCGGTCACGGTCCCGCTCAGCGTGCCCTGCCCCTGCCCGAAGCTGAGACTCGTGGCCCCGGCGATGGCAAACAGGACGAGCACCCCGGCGAGTCGCATCATCTGTCTGAACATTATTATTCTCCTTCTGTAATTCCCTTGAGTTGGCAGACGGGCCACACTACGAGAGAGTCGGACTGTAGTGGCGCGTCGCTTGTGAGGGGAACTTTATTTGCAAGATTACGCCTCAGAATTGCAGGCTCTACTGAAAATTAGGGACAGTTTTATACAAACCCTGCAAATCGTAGCCAGCAAAAGCCATTCCAGACGGTCGGGCGCAGTTTTTCTTGGACTTTGCCGCGGGGGCCGGCCGTCAAAATCCGAAAAATCGAAATCGGCATCCAATTTTATGGAGTTGACGGAAGCTTCGGAGGCGGAGTAAAGCCGAGAAACGACGGGAGTTTAGCCCCGGCCGAGGGCCGCCCGGAGCCGCCAAAAATTCGCTGCGCCAGAGCGAATTTTTGGCGCTCATTCAGCGCGGCCGCTTGACGACCTCGAACTCGAAGCGCAGCTCCTTGCCGCGGAAGATGTAGGAGAGGTAAAACTCCCAAAATTTCCGCGTGAAACGGAAGCGGGGCCAGCGCTGGTCGAGGTTGGTGATGAACTCCAGGCCGAGTGCGCGCCAGAGGTTCGCCAGCGAGACGTAGACGCGCACGGGCCGCAGCTCCACGTCCGTGTAGAAGGGGAAGAGGCGGCGGTCCTGCATGAAGCAGTTGAAGGAGTAGCTGTTGAGGTGGTTGCGGTGCGTCGGGTCGGTCGCCCAGTCGGGGTTGGTGTAGTGCGGCGCGACGATCTTGATGCGCCCGCCCGGCCTGGTGATGCGGTGCAGCTCCGAGACGAAGGCCATCACGTCAGGGACGTGCTCGATGACGTGGCGGCTGATGATTTCGTCGAACTCGTCGTCCGGGAAAGGGTAGGGGACGACGCCGAGGTCGTGGATGATGTCGGCCGCCGTGCGCGGGTTGAAGTCCATGCCGACGGCCCCCGGGTACTTGTTATCGCCGCACCCTACGTCCAGAATCTTTTTTTTGTCTTCAGACCCCATTGCCCACTGCTTCCGCGAACGACGTGAAGTCGAGGGCGCGCACGGGGAGGCCGAGCCGCCGCTCCAGGTCGCCGTGCGTCGTGCCGTCGAGCATGACGGCCTCGCCGCTCTTGAGCGAGGCGGCGGGGATGACGACGAACTCTCCGCGCAAGGAGTCGCGCGCGGCCGTGTAGCACTCGCCCGTGAGCAGCCCGGCCACCGAAACGTCGCCGCCGAAGTAGCGGTTCTCGACGCCGACGACAGTCAGGCGCGTGCCGAAGCGCGCGTTGAGGCGCTCGACCGCCGCCGCCAGCTCGGGCGCGAAGAGCGTGCCCGTCATCACCGTCCCGTGGAGGCGCTCGGGGTGAGCGGGCGGGCGGCGCTCAAGCCTGCGCCAGAGTTTTTGGAAGTCGTTACTGAAAGAGCGGACCATCCCTATGCCGTCCTCGATCTGCGGGTAATCGCCGTAGTGCGCGCGCGACGGGACACGCCGGCCCGCGCGCAGGTAAATCTCGTCGCCGAGGAAGGCGAACGTCGTCCCCAATTTTTGACGAAGCTCGCGCTGAAGCGCAGTGATTTCGCTAATCGTGCGGCGGCAGAACTCCGGTGTGACGGGCGTGAGCCGCTCGTCCGTGTTGTAGCGCGTCAGCCCGAGCGGGACAATCGCCACGCTCTTGACGCGCGGGTAAAGCGCGGCCATGTCTTCAATCGTCTGCCGCAAAATCGAACCATCGTTGATTTCGGGACAGAGCACGACCTGCGCGTGAATCTCTATGCCCGCGTCGAGGAGCCGGCGCATCTTCGCGGAGATGTCGGCGCGCTCGCGCTCTATGCCGAGCAGGTGCGCGCGGACCTCAAGGTCCGTCGAGTGGACGGAGACGTATTGCGGCGTCAGGCGCTGCTCGATGATGCGGCGCATCTCGTCTTCGGTGATGGAGGTCAGCGTCGTGTAGTTGCCGTAGAGGAACGAGAGGCGTATGTCCTCGTCGCGGATGAAGAGCGAGGGGCGGGCGGTCTCCGGGTTGCCCTTGCAGAAGCAGAAGATGCACTCGTTGGCGCACTGGCGCGGGACGATCTGCTCGAAGCCGAGGCCGAAGTCCTCGCCCTCGTCGCGCTCTATGTCCAGCTCCCACTCCTCGCCGCTCTTCTTGCGGACTTCGAGCACCAGCTCCGTCTCGCCCCCCGTCTGGAAGCGAAAATCCAGGTAGTCGCGCACCACGCGCCCGTTGACCTTGATGACGCGGTCGCCCGCCTCAAGCTCAAGCTCGGCGGCCAGGCTTTCGGGCGTGACTTCCGTGATTTCCACACCGCGGCGGCGTATCTGCGTGACCGCTGGGGCGACTGCGAATTCGTACATCGGTACTTCTTCCCCTGACTCCGACTAATCTCGGGCGCGCAATAGAGCCGCCGGCCCGTTCGGCGGCAAATCAACGAAATCGGCAGTATAACATGAAGCCGCCGCCCGGGCATTCTGACCGCGAGGGCGTTCAAATTGATGACTGTTGACAGGTCAGCTTGAACTAATCTAATCTGAATTTTACCGGCGCGCGTGGCCGGCATCTCTCCTCGAAGAAACTCTCCGGCATTCAAGAGAGCTTTACAAACCAGAGGCTGCCCCAGACTTAGCGGGGCCGAAGTGCGCTGGCGCGCGACGCACGAGATTGACGGCCGCCGCCCTCGTCGTCTTCGGGCACGCGGCTTGCCAGGACAGCCCAACGGGGTTCTGCCGCCGAAGCACAGCCCGCCTAACCATGAGGTCACGCCAGGCCAGATGAACGCAACGGAAGAAATCACCGCCCAGAGCGGCGCGCCGGTTACTCTCTCCGCTTCACAAACGCGCGCGGCGCGCGGCACCATCCTGATCGTCGAAGACGACCGCTCGATTCGCCGCTACCTGGAAGTCATTTTGCAGCGCGCGGGCTACAACGCCATCAGCGCGGCCGACGGCCTTGAGGCGATGAAGGCCGCGCTCACTTGTGCGGTGGACGCCGTCGTCACAGACGCCATCATGCCGCACCTGAACGGCTACGAGCTCTGCCGCTTCCTGCGCCACCACCCGAAGCTCTCGCGCCTGCCCGTCGTGCTGCTCAGCGGCTTCGAGCGCGCCGACGCCGCGCGCGACGCCGGCGACCGCCCCGACGTTTACCTAGCCAAGCCCGTCCGCCCCGACGAACTCACGGGCTGCCTGGCAAGGCTGCTGCTCAAAGCAGCGTGAAGAACAGAAGGCAGTAGGCAGTAGGCGGAAGGCAGTAAAAGAAAGAAGGCAGCAAAGACGAGAACGTTTTTGCTGCCTTCTGCTTTCTGCCTACTGCCTTCCGCTTTTTACGCTTTGGCGCTCGCGGCCGGGCCGAGCAGTTCGTCGAGCGGGGTGTAGGGGAGCCCCTGATCTGTGGCGACGGCCTCGTAGGTGAGGTGGCCGCCGTAGGTATTGACGCCGGCCTTCAGGCCCGGGTCGCCCGCGATGGCATCGAGGAAACCCTTGTTCGCCAGCTTCACCGCGTAGGGCAGCGTGGCGTTCGTCAGCGCGAAGGTCGAAGTGCGCGGGACCGCGCCCGGCATATTCGCCACGCAGTAGTGGAGCACGTCCTCGACGTAGTAGGTCGGGTTCGAGTGCGTCGTCGGGTGCGTCGTCTCTATGCAGCCGCCCTGATCCACCGCCACGTCCACGATGACCGCGCCCTTGGGCACGTCCTTGAGCATGGCGCGCGTGACCAGCTTCGGCGCGGCCGCGCCGGGGATGAGCACCGCGCCGACGATCAGGTCGGCCTCCGAGATGGCGTCGTGAATCATGTAGGCGGAGGACGCGAGCGTGGAGACTTTCGAGAGGAAGATGTCGTCCAACTCGCGCAGGCGGTCCAGGTTGTTGTCAATGATGGTGACCTGCGCGCCCATGCCGACGGCGATCTTGGCGGCGTTCGTGCCGACGACCCCGCCGCCGATGATGACGACGCGCGCCGCGGGCACGCCCGGCACCCCGCCCAGCAAAATGCCGCGCCCGCCGTTCATCTTCTCCAGATAGGTCGCGCCGACCTGAATCGCCATGCGGCCTGCGACCTCCGACATCGGCGTCAGAAGCGGCAGCGTCCCCTTCCTGTCTGTGATCGTCTCGTAGGCGATGCCCGTGACCTTGTTCTTGAGGAGCGCCTGCGTCTGCTGCGGGTCGGGCGCGAGGTGCAGGTAGGTGAAGAGCAGCTGGCCCTCGTGCATCCGAGGGTACTCGGGCGCGATGGGCTCCTTGACCTTGACGATCATCTCGCCCTCGGCCCACACGTCGTCGGGCGAGTCCAGGAGGGTCCCGCCCGCGCGCTCGTACAACTCGTTCTCGAAGCCTGAGCCCTCGCCCGCGCCGCGCTCGACGACGACCCTGTGCCCCGCGTCCGTCAGCGCCCGCACGCCAGCCGGCGTCAGCCCGACGCGATACTCGTTGTCTTTAATCTCCTTCGGCAGTCCAACAATCACTGTGCTGTTTCTCCAATCAGTCGGGAAGAGTTTAAGAACTGAGTGCCAGGCTGAGCATTCGCCCGCGAACTTTATTGCGATTCTTTACCTACGTCAATCTGCGCGTGGCACGATAAGCCGTTGCCCTCCCGTCAACTTGTTCCAGTGGGCAACAGCTCCTCCTGGACTTCGCTGGGGTGGAAAATTAAATACTCGCGCACTTCGAGGTTCATCCGGTCAATTTCGGCCAGAAAGCCGCCCGCCGACGCCTTGTAATTCGCAGGATTGGTCTCGGTCCGGCGCAAATGAACGACTATTCGGTGAAAATATTGGATTCGCTCCAACATGGCTTGTAATTCGAGATCGTTCTTAATCACGGCCTGTCACCTCGACAATCCCGCGCCTGGTTAAGTCGCGTTTGATTTGCCAATGCTCAATTAATTCTTGCTCGCTGTCCAGAATTGACAAGCGCCGCATCCAGAAAACACTCGCGCCAATTTTATTTTCTGTCGTTAGATGGTCGAAGATTGCAGCCGTTTCGCCAGACGTTTGTGTCTTATCGAACGTGTCGTCCATCAGCAGAAAGATGTCAACATCATTCGGCGACGGTTTTGCCGTGACGAATGAACCGTAGATGATAACGCGTGCCACTTGACCTGTGCCATGCGCCAGGTCGTAAATGAGCTTTAGTCTTTGAGCGACGACTCGGCGTTGCGGCGTCCCAGACCCAAAATGCTCAATAACCTGAGCCAAGGTGGCGTGATAAATTCCGACGGGCAAATCGCCGTGCTCGTTAAACTCGGGCCACTCCTTCATCGCCCGCGTCAATCGGCGCTTTCCTCTAAATCAATTTGGGCGCGCTGGAGTTTGCCGCTGTAGTCCACGTAGATTGATTTCCACTCGGTGAAGATGTCCAGGACCTGTGTGCCGGCCTCGCGGTGGCCGTTGCCCGTGGCCTTGGTGCCGCCGAAGGGGAGGTGGACTTCCGCCCCGATGGTCGAGGAGTTGACGTAGAAGATGCCCGTGTACATCTCCTGCATCGCGCGGAAGGCGCGGTTCACGTCCTGCGTGTAGATGGCCGCCGACAAGCCGTAGCGAACGCCGTTGCGCAATCTCGACCGCCTCTTCCAGGGAGTTGGTCGGGATGACGGCCGTGACGGGGCCGAAGATTTCCTCCTGAGCGACGCGCATCTCGGGCGCAACATCCGCGAAGACGGTCGGCTCTATAAAGTAGCCGTGGGCGTGCGCGCCCTTGGTCAGGCGCTTGCCGCCCGTTGCGAGCTTCGCGCCGTCCTCGCGCTCGCCGATTTCGACGTAGCCGAGAATTTTATGGACGGCGTCGGCGTTGATGACCGGCCCCATGTCAGTCGCGGGGTCCGCGCCGTCGCCGACGCGCAGGGCTTGAGCGCGCTCGACCAGTTTCTTCGTGAACTGCTTGTAGACCTTCTTGTGGACGACGATGCGCGAGGAGGCCGTGCAGCGCTGGCCCGAAGTCCCGAACGCGCCCCAGACCGCGCCCTCGATTGCCAGGTCAATGTCCGCGTCGTCCATCACGATGATGACGTTCTTGCCGCCCATTTCGAGCGAGCAGATGGCGTTGCGGTCGGCGCAGGCGGAGGCGACGACGCGCCCCGTCTCGGTCGAGCCCGTGAACGAGATCAAACGCAGAGCGGGATTATTAGTGATGGCAGCGCCGGCCGTCTCGCCGTAGCCCGTCACCATGTTGACGACGCCCGCGGGCACGCCGGCCTCCTCGCACGCCTTGACCAGATTGTAAGTCGAGAGCGGCGTGTCCTCCGCAGGCTTGATGACGACCGTGTTACCGCACACGAGAGCGGGGATGAGCTTCCAGGAGGGAATCGCCATCGGGAAGTTCCACGGCGTAATCAGCCCGCACGAGCCGACGGGCTGGCGCACGCACATGGCGAACTTGTCGGGCATCTCCGCAGGCGTCGTGAAGCCGTGAAGCCGTCGCCCCTCGCCCGCCGTGTAGTAGGTACAGTCAATGGCCTCCTGCACGTCGCCGCCGGTCTCCTTCAAGACCTTGCCCATCTCGCGCGTCATGTCCGAGGCGTACTGTTCCTTGTTGCGGATGAGAATCTCGCCGAGGCGGAAGAGGATTTCGGCGCGGCGCGGCGCGGGCGTGCGCCGCCAGCGGTCGAAGGCCCCGCGCGCGGCCTCGACCGCGCGGTCCACGTCCTCTTTCGTCGAAAGGGGAAAGCGGCCGACGAGGTCGCGCGTGTCCGCTGGGTTGCGGTTCTCGAACCACTCGCCGGAGGAGCTGGCGACCCACTGGCCGCCGATGTAGTTGTGATAAGTTTTCGTCGCCGGGGCGGCAGCCTTCCGGCCGGTCTTTTTGCCGAGAGCTTTTTTCGCTTGTGCCATAGGTGGGGGAATTGTAAATGGAAAATGGTGAATGGACAAACTCACGCTCGTCCATTCACCATTCATTTTTCACCACCTACCGGCTCACTGGTAGGTGAACTGCACGACCCGCTGCACGATGCGGCCGACGTCGCGGTCGTAGCGCGCGACGTTGAGGACGACGGCGTCGCCCGGCTTGAGCGCGTTGACGATGCGCTCGAACTCTTCGAGCGTGTTGACGTTCACGCGGTTGATGCGCAAGACCACATCGCCCTCGGCGAGCGAGCGCGGGCGGGCGTCGGCGATGATGCCGCTCGGGTCTATGTCCTTGACGTAGAGGCCGCTCACGCCCGTCAGCTTCCGCTCGTTGGCGAGCTGCGGCGTCAACTCCTGGAGCGTGACGCCGAGGCGCAGGCGGTTGATCTCAGGCAGCGGCTTCTCCTTGGCCGGCGGCGCGACGGGCGCGTCCTCGTCGTCGTCGCGCGGCGCGAGCGACGTGGGCCGCTCGCCTATGACGACGCTCGCCGTGCGTCGCTCCAACTTGCCGTTAACGTCGCGCAGGTAGGTGAGCGCGACCGTCTGCCCGACGGTCGTCCCGGCGACCTTGTTAATCAAGTCCTGCGCGCTCTGCACGGGTTGGCCGTTGTACTCGACGATGATGTCGTTGGCGAGAATGCCGGCCTTGCCCGCGGGGCCAGTCGCGTCGCGCACGTCCGTCACAATCGCGCCCTTCGTGTCGGGCAGCTCGTAGACGCGCGCGAACTCGGGCCGGACGGAGTCGAGGAAGATGCCGAGGTAGCCGCGGCGCACTCTTGCCGGCCGAGATGATCTGCTGGTAGACGAAGCCGGCCTCGTTCGAGGGCAGGGCGAAGCCTATGCCGTTGTAGTCGCCCGTGGAGGTCGCGATCTGCGAGTTCATGCCGATGACCTCGCCGCGCATGTTGACGAGCGGGCCGCCGGAGTTGCCGCGGTTAATCGCCGCGTCGGTTTGCAGGAACTGCTGGAAGCTGGTAAACGGCGCGGCCTGCCGCTCCTTCTTCGAGATGATGCCGGCCGTGACGGTCTGGTCCAGGCCGAAGGGCGAGCCGATGGCAAGCACCCAGTCGCCGACCTCGGTCTCGTCGGAGTTGCCGAGCTTGACCGTGGGCAAATCGCGCGCGGCCTCGATCTTGACGACCGCCACGTCCGTCTCCTCGTCTATGCCTTTGACGACGCCGCGGAACTCCTCGCCCGATTGCAGCCGGACGGTGATTCGGGTCGCCCCCTGGACGACGTGCTGGTTGGTCAGGATGTAGCCCTTCGGGTCAACGATGAAGCCGGAGCCGACGCCGCGCGCGGGCCTGCGCGCCTGGCGGCGCAGCATGTCCAGGAGCGGGTTGTTCGACGAGGGGTCGTCCTTGTCCTCGCCCTCCTCGTCGCGCTCGGCGACCTCGGGTGCGGCCGTCACGGTGTCTATGTTGACGACCGCGGGCTCCACGCGGCGCGCGATCTCGGCGAACGAGGCGGAGAGCGCCTCTGGGGCGCGGGCCGCGCCCGCGACCATCTCGTTCTGCGCGACCGCCGGGCGGCCCGCCAGGATCGCGCCGATGCCTATGCCGACGACGAGGCAGGCGGCCGCCAGCGCCACGATCCACACGCGCAGCTTGCGCAGGATGGCTCGCTCCGAGTTGTTCATCTGATCTTTGGGAAGCTCGTACATCACTCAATACCACCTTTGGAAAAACGTAAAGGCAATCACTTCCGTCTGCGCCCGGCGGAAAAGGGAGGTGCGGCAGTATAGCAGGAGAAGCGCGGCAAAGAGAAGATGGACTGTGGGTTCCCACAGAATCGGGACATTACCTCGGCGGCGTGGGCCTCAATTTCATCAACCGCGTTCACCAGTGTGCCAATTTGGGCTACTGGGTGAGGAGCACATGGACGGAGCGCGGCGTGGCGTCGGCAACCACGCCAGCCAGCGCGTCGCCGAAGACTTCGCGGCAGAATAGCTCAAGCCTTTGCGCCTTACGTTTTTCCTTAGCGCCTTTGCGAGAAACAGCCGTTCACGCTGGAGGCGCAAAGACAAGACGTAAGGCGCAAAGGGTTGAGTGCTTTCTTTAAGTTGCGTAGCGGGCGTAGACGGTTTTCACTTTTTCGAGGAAGTCGCGGCGGTCAACGACGTAGTAGAGCTTGACCGCGCCTTCGCCGCCCGTCAGGTGCTCGACCAGTTTTTCGAGTACCTCGAACTGGTCGCGCTCGGTGATGCCCTGCGCGTCGAGGTGGCCGCTGTAGCGCATCCGGCGCACGAGTTCCATCAGCGTCAGGCGACCCTCGAAGGTGCGCCCGCCGTGCTTGTGCGAGCGGCTGACGAGGTACTGCACGAGCAGCACGTCGTTGTAGAGCGCGGGCGCGAGGAAGAGGCGGTCGCCGTCGCGCTCCCAGCCTTCGTCGAGCCGCTGCGAGCGGCGCACGGCGCGCAGGCCCTCGAAGACTTCAGCCCAGTCGGTCTTCGGCTCGGCCCTCTCCAAATAAGCGCGCGCCGTTTCAATCAGCCAGCGGTCGTCCTCGAAATCCAGATTGCGCCCCATCGTGTCCAGCCACTCGAAGAGGAGCGCGCGGCGGTCGGACTTGGTCTCGCCGATTTGAAACTGCTCCTCAGATTTCGGCAGGCTCTTGAGGAGCGCGCGGCGCGCGGCGTCCGTCGCCTTGCCGCCCTCTATGCGGTAGGTGTCGAACCGCGCGTGCCAGCGTTTGGCGGCGTCGCAGTAGGGGCAGCGCGGGTTCTTCTCCTCGCTGTCGAAGTAAGGGCGAGAAGCCTGGGGCGCAGTCAACTCCTCGACGCCGGGCGAGTGGCGCTTGATCTCGGAGTAGGCCGTGCGCGGCGCGAGGCCGAGTTGTCTGGTGAAGATGTCGAAGATGCAGGCCAGGCACAGCAGCGTCGAATACTCCGTGACCGCGCCGGGCGGGAAGGCCGAAAAGTCCAGCTCGCGTTTTTTGGCGGAAGCTGCCATCAGGGTTCAGGCGATGGAGACGAGCGCGGGCTTGAGGCCCTCGTCCGTGTGGCCGAGCGCCAGGTCAAGCTCGGCCGCGATGTCGCCCGTGCCGGTGCTCAAACTCTTGAAGTCGAAGAGCGCGGGGTCTAGCAAGTGCGACGGCGCGACGTTGCCGAGCGCGGTCAGCATGGAGCTGCGGACGTTGGGAATCTCCTGCTCCAGGTCTGCGATCAGGCGCTTGACGCGCGCGCGCTTCAGGTTCGTCTGCGAGCCGCAGAGGTCGCAAGGGATGATGGGGAAACTCTTCTCGGCGGCGAACTCCGCGATGTCGCGCTCGCGGCAGTAGGCGAGCGGGCGAATCACAGTGTTGCGGCCGTCGTCCGAGCGCAGCACGGGCGGCATGGCCTTGAGCGTGCCGACGTAGAAGAGGTTCAGCAGGAAAGTCGTGATGATGTCGTCCGCGTGGTGGCCGAGCGCGATCTTAGTGCAACCCTCCTCGACGGCGACCGAGTAGAGGATGCCGCGGCGCAGGCGCGCGCACACCGAGCAGAAAGTCTTGCCCTCGGGCACGAGCCTCTTGACGATCGAGTAGGTGTCTTGTTCGACGATGCGGAAGGGCACATTGCGGCCCGCCAGATAGTCCGGCAGGACGTGCGCGGGGAAGTTCGGCTGCTTCTGGTCGAGGTTGACGGCCAGGATGTCGAAGGAGACGGGCGCGCGCTCTTTCACGTCGAGCAGCAGGTCGAGCAGCGTGTAGCTGTCCTTGCCGCCCGACAGGCAGACCATCACGCGGTCTCCCTCCTCGATCATCCCGAAATCATTGATCGCCTCGCCCATCCGCCGCAGCAGCCTGGTCTTGATCTTGCTCTCCACGAACATCTCGCAAACTTCTTCCTTCCCGCAGGGCCTTGACGCCTGCAAAGGATGCCACGCCGCGCGTGCCGTTGACAACCGCGTGCGCCGAGGAGGGCGGGCCTCTTGTTCAAGGGCGGAGCAGGACTTTGATGACGCCGCGCTCGGTGGCGCGCTGCATCGCGCGGACCCCGTCGGCGAGGCTGTACTCTTCGCTGATGAGGCTTTCCACGTCCACCGCGCCCGCGGCGAGCAGTTCGAGCGCGGGGGCGAAACGGCCGCAGCGCGAGCCGACGACCGAGATTTCGTCAACGACGACGCGCGCGGAGTCAACGCTCGTCTTCCCGTGGAAGGTTGACTTCAGGACGAGCACGCCGCGCGGGTGCAGGAGGTCTAAGGCGAGCGCGAAGCCAGACTCCGAGCCGGAGGCTTCGACCGCCACGTCAAACGTGCGCTTGCGAGTCTCCACCTGATCGAGCGTCGCGGTCTCGATTCCGCGTGCGGCGGCGAGGCGCAGCTTTTCGGGGTGCTTGCCGACGAGGAGCACAGGGGCGCGTGAGAGCGCCAGCGCCTGCGCGCAGAGCAGGCCGAGCTTGCCGTCGCCTATGACGGCGACGCGCGTCTCCGCGTCCACGCGCGCGCGCTCCATGATGCCGCAGGCGGCGGCCAGCGGCTCGCAGAAAACCGCGCGCTCGTCCGGCACGTCGTCCGGGACAATCAGGAGATTGACGGCGGGCAGCCGCAGGAACTCCGCGTGCGCGCCGTCGCGCCCGTGGATGCCGAGCACGGTGCGGTTGGGACAGTGGCGCGGGTCGCCGCCCCGGCACAACTCGCAACGGCCGCAGCCCGCGTTAATCTCGCCGACGACGCGCCGGCCCACGAGCGCCGCGTCCTGCGCGCTCTCGACCACGCCGACGAACTCGTGGCCGATGGTGCCCTCGAAGCCCGCGTACCCGCGCACAATCTCCACGTCCGTGTTGCAAATCCCGCTCAGCGTGACGCGCACCACGGCCTCGCCCGCGCCCTCGGGCTTCTCCCTCTCGGCGACGCTCAATCGTCCGCCCTCGTAGCGTAAAGCAAGCATAAGAATCAGGAGTCAGAAGTCAGAAGTCAGGAGTCAGAAGGAATAAGGCGGTGACCGCTTTAACAGATTTTCTTTTCTCCTGACTTCTGACTTCTGACTTCTGTATTCTGCTTTTCAAAAACTTTTCGTCCGCGCGTAGACGTTGCCGGTGTTGAGTTCGATTGTTTGCTGGCGGCCGGCGACGTTGACGGGCAGCCGCCACTCGACGTTCTGCGGGCCGTTGAGCAGGGCGTGGACCCACCAGCGCCCCGGCGTCAGCATGACGACCGCCTGCCCCCGCTCGTCCAGGCGCGCGCGCACGGGCGAGCGCCCCTGCATCCGCTCCTTCAAAAAATCCTCGAACCGCACGCCGGGGCGCGGCTCGAAGCCGTACTCGCGCTGCGCTGCCGAAACGTCAATCGGGTAGAGCTGCACGGGGATGTTGACGGCCGCGCCGTTGTCGCGCGGAGAGGGGCGCAGGACGATTTGGAGCGCCGTCTCGGCGGCCGCCTCCGGCTCCACGCTCGGCCCGGCCGGCAGCCGCTCGTACACGTTCCACACGGCCGCGACGAGCGCGACCACCAGCGCCACGCGCAGCAGACCCACGACGAGGTTGTAAACGAAACCCTTCTTATCCACTTGGAATCGCCGAGCCGCCGTCTCTCTAACTCACCAGACCTTCCGCCTTGAGCGCGCTCTCCAACTCTTCGTCGTCGGGCGTGGAGAGCACGTGCCCACCCACTTGCACGGTCGGCTTACGCTCTTTGCCGCCGTTTTGTTCTCGCACCCAGCGCGCGGCCTCCGCGTCGCGCTCGACGTTGATGTAATCGTAGCCCACGCCGAGCGCGTCCAGCCGCGCCAGCGTGCGCCGCGTGTCCTCGCACCAGTCCGCGCCGTAAACTTTAACCATCTCCCTGGTTCACCCCTTCCGAGCCGTTTGCGCATATAATAGCGAAGCCGGGCGCGAATGTGTAAACCAGAAGATGAGCGGACTGACCGACGAACAACTGGCGAGCTACAGAAGAGACGGGTTCCTCGTCGTCGAGGACTTCGCGCCCGCCGAAGAGTGTGACCAGTTGCGCGAGCGGGCACGAGAGCTGCTCGGCGGATTTCGTCCCGGCACTTCGGTCTCCGTCTTCTCCACGCGCGAGCAGACGCGCACGAGCGACGACTACTTCCTGGACTCCGGCGACAAGATTAGCTTCTTCTTCGAGGAGGAGGCGTTCGACGAAGGCGGGGAGTTGCGCCGGCCCGTCGAACACTCGATCAACAAGATCGGCCACGCGCTGCACGACCTGGACCCTGTCTTCAGCCGCTTCTCGCGCACGCCCGAGCTTGACGCGCTCGTCGGCGCGCTGGGCTACGAGCGCCCGCGGCTCATACAGTCAATGTACATCTTCAAGCAGCCGGGGATAGGCGGCGAAGTCACCTGCCACCAGGACGCGACCTTCCTCTACACGGAGCCGCCCACCGCCACCGGCTTCTGGTTCGCGCTCGAAGACGCGACGCGCGAGAACGGCTGTCTCTGGGCCATCCCCGGCGGACACCGCCTCGGCCTCAAGTCACGCTTCCTGCGCGCAGACGGCGGCGGCACGCGCTTCGAGGTCTACGACCCCGTGCCCTGGCCCACGGAACGCCTCGCCCCGCTCGAAGTCAAAAAGGGCACGCTCATCATCCTCGACGGGCTGCTGCCCCACATGAGTTACCCCAACCGAAGCCCGCGCTCGCGCCACGCCTACACGCTCCACGTCATCGAGCAGGACGCACACTACCCCGCGGACAACTGGCTCCAAAAATCCTGACTTCGGAATTTAGACCTTGGACTTTGTGCCGTTTTCGTGTAGTCTGCGGGTCAAGCAGGTGATTACGATGAAAAAGCTTCGTTAGGACAACCGAGTAAGCGAGCGGCGCGAGCGGCCGTCCACGTTCTTCCCGCGCAGGGAAGCGGCGGCGGCCGAGGGGTGTAACCCAAAAACCATCCAGCGCGCTCGGTCCTCTTACTTCGGTCCAGCCTTTTCCAACCAATCCAATTCAACCGTTTCGGTCTTTGTGCGCGTTTGTCTTTCGACGCGCAAGAGGTTTTCGCCATGACGCTAAAGGCCATAGAGGTTCGTGACCTGCGCAAGAGGTTTCGCAAGCGCACGGGCCTGCTCAAATCCAAAGTCACGGAGGAATGGGCGCTCGGCGGCGTCTCGTTCGAGGTGGCGCAGGGCGAGACCTACGGCCTGCTCGGGCCGAACGGCTCCGGCAAGTCCACGCTCATCCGCATCCTCTCGACCTTGCTCATCGCAGACGGAGGCTCGGTGCGCCTGCTCGGACACCTTCTGCCCGACGAGCACGAACGCGTGCGGCAATTGATCGGGCGCGTCAGCGTGGACGCGGCCTTCTACAAAAAACTTTCGGCGCGCGAGAACCTGCTCTACACGGCGCTGCTCTACGGCCTCAAGCCCTCGGAGGCCGAGGCCCGCGCCATGCGCGTGCTCGAAGAGCTCGGCATGGAGGAACGCAAGTTCTCCTCGCCGCTCGAAGAGATGAGCCGCGGGATGCAGCAGAAAATCTCAATCGCGCGCGCGTTGATGGTCAACCCGCCCGTGCTCCTGCTCGACGAGCCGACGACCGGCCTGGACCCGAAGAGCCGCCGCGACGTGCAGACGTTCCTCGAAGCTTTGCGCGCGCGCGAGGGCACGACCATCCTGCTCACCACGCACGACATGGCCGAGGCCGAGCGGCTCTGCGCCCGGATTGGCTTCATCGCCCGCGGCCGCCTCGTCGCCGAAGGCACGGCCGCAGAACTGATGCGCGAGGCGCGTGCCGCAAACCTGGACGACGCCTTCATCAAGCTCGCGGGCGAGGAACTGAAGGAAGAGGAAGAGGAAGAAGTGGAAGTGTTGGAGGTCTAAATATGTCTACAGCCGAACGAACTTTGCGCCAGACCTGGGCCTTCGTGTTCCGCGGGTATCACCTGACGCGGCGCTACATCTCCTGGGTCATCGTCTTCAACTTCTACGCGCTCACGACCTCCGCGACCGTGGCGCTGATAGGCGTCGCGGCCGGCGACTACCAACTGACCCTGACGCTCGTCGTCGGCGCGTTGCAGTGGAACTTTCTCTCCGTGCTCTACAACGAGATCGCGATGTCCGTCGGCTACGAGCGTTGGGAGGGGACGCTCGAATATACCTTCATGGCCCCCGTCTCGCGGCTCGTGCATCTGGCGGGCATCAGCCTCTACTCGCTCGCCAACAGCATCGTGCAGACCGTCATCGTGCTGCTCGGCTTGATGCTCTTTACGGACCTGAACCTGTCGGGCGCGAACCTGTTCGGCGTGGCAGTCGTGCTCCTCGTTAGCACGCTCGCGTTCGTCGGCCTGGGGCTGATGGCTGCGGCGCTGCCCGTGATGAGCCCGGAGCGCGGGGCCGAGGCGACGCACATCTTTCAGGGGCTCCTGCTGCTGGTCTCGGGCGTCTACTACCCTGTGGAAGTTTTGCCCGTCTGGCTACAGCCGCTGTCGTGGATTTCGCCCGCGACCTACTCGCTCGCGGCCTGCCGCAAGCTGGTCGGCGTCGGGAACCCGGCGTCCACGCCGGAACAGTTGGCGGGAGCGCCGCTCTCGGCCGTCACCTTCGAGTTGCTGATGCTGGCGCTGATGGGCGTCCTGCTCATCCCGCTCGGCCTCTGGGTCTTCGGCCGCATAGAGCTGTGGGCCAAGCACACGGGCAAGCTAAAGCGAACGGGATAACTCACATTCGATAAGTCACTCAACTCTTTGCGCCTTAAGTATTAACTTTGCGCCTCCAGCGTGAACGGCTGTTTCGCGCAAAGGCGCAAAGACAAGACGTAAGGCGCAAAGGGTTGAGTTTTAGTCTACGACCGCCGAGCCGGCCATCGCCATGAAGAGGTTGCTCTCGTTGTTGAAGCCGAAGCGGTGTTCGAGGAAGATTCTGATGAGCTGCTTCTGCGGGTCAACCCAGATGATCGCGCCGAAGGCCCCGTTGTGCCCGAAGCTCCCCGGCGAGGTGAGCGGGAAGTCGAACAGCGGGTCGCCGCTCAGGCCCCAGCCGAAGCCCTGGTGGACGGGCCTCTGCGTCACGGCCGATTTGACGTAGAGCGTCTGATTCTGCGTCATCGCATCCACGGACATTCGGGAGAGAATCCGCCTGCCCTTGTAAGTCCCGCCGTCTAGCATCATGCGACAAAACGCCAGGAGGTCCGGCGCGGTCGAGAACATACCGAACTCCGGCCCCGGATAAACGGCCCTCTGGTTGAAAGCCTCTATCTCTTCCCAGCGGGCGAGCCTGCCGTCTCGCAAGCGGTAGATGGCGGCGACCCTGTCTCTTTTTTCGGGCGGGATGAAGAAGGAGCTATCCTTCATGCCGAGCGGCTCGAAGACGCGCTCGCGTATGAACTGCTCGTAAGATTTGCCCGAGACCACTTCGATGACGCGGCCCAGGATGGCGAAGCCGCCGCTCGTGTACCTGTGCTGCGTGCCGGGCTCAAACTCCGGCTCCTGCTGCGACAGGAAGGCGACGTAGTCGCTGAGCGTCCGGTGACGCTTGATCGCTATCTCCTCGCTCTCCGGCAGGCGGTAGAGCGGCAGCCCCGAGGTGTGCGTCAGCAGGTGACGAATCCTGATCGGCCCGAACTGGCCGCGCGGCTTGAACTCCGGCAGGTACTTCTCCACGGGGTCGCCCAACGCAAGCCGGCCCTCCTCCATCAGAATCATGACGCCGACGGCAGTGACGACCTTCGTCACCGACCTCGTATCGAAGATCGTGTCCGGCCGCATGGGCTTCTTACTTTCGAAGTCCTGAAAGCCGACGGCTTCGAGGCTCATTACTTCGCCGCGCCTCGCCGTTAGCACAACAGCGCCGGACATCGTCCCACGCTCGACGGCCGCTTTCATCCGCACGGGAATCAGCTTCAAACGCTCCGCGTCCATCTGTGCCCTCGCCGCAACCGGCGCGATGGCGATGACGGCGAGCGCCGCCGCCGCGCGGAGCTTCCACGACCGAGTTGTTCCAGGCATCCGAGTCCTCCGGGCGGTGAGATGACCGCCGACGCCTTAATTGATGCTTACTTGACATTTTTTCGCGCTCGTCGGAAAGTATCACCCGCCCGACGCCCGCGCTGACCTTAACAGCGCAGGCGAGGCGGCCCCTTTAGCCGCGTAATTAGGGTCGCCCCGGCCGGCCATTCAGTAAATTCAAAACTAATCGTCAGTCCCTAGTCCTGTTTCCCCAGCCGACGCCGGAACTGCGTTCGGCCTGGCCTTACCCGTAGGAGATTCGCTGATGCCCAGGAAAATGTTTTTAGCCCTCGCCCTCTTCTCGTCCCTCTTCTGGCACTCCGCCCGCGCGCAGGACTGCACCCCGCCGGCCATCGTCGCCAACGCCAAGTCCGTTAACATATTCTCCCCCGAGCAGGAGATGGTCTTCGGCGAGCTGACGGTCGAGAACATGGCCGGCGATTACCGCTTCGTGCGCGACGACAAGCTTCAGGCGTACATAGACCAGATCGGCGAGAAGCTAGTGAAGCATTTGCCGGCGACGGGGCTCAAGTTTAAGTTCCACCTGATTGACCTGCCCGAGGCCAACGCCTTCAACATCCCCGGCGGCCACGTTTTCCTCTCGCGCAAGCTGGTCGCCTTCGTCACCAACGAGGACGAGCTGGCGGGCGTCGTCGCGCACGAACTGGGCCACGCCGTCGTCCGCCACACGGCCTCCGACATCTCCGAGTCGCTCAAGAAAATCCTCGGCGTCACCTCGCTCGGCGACCGCAAGGACATCACGGAGAAGTACAACCTGCTGATTGAGCGCGCGCGGACCAAGCGCATCGGCCGCCGCGTCGGCCACGAGAACGAGCAGCAGCTCGAAGCAGACCGCGTCGGCCTCTTCGCGATGGTCGCGGCAGGCTACGACCCGGCGGCCTTCTCACTCTTCTTCGACCGCCTGACCGAGAGCGAGGGCAAGACGGGCAGTTGGTTCTCCGAGCTGTTCGGCACGACGCGCCCCGAGCAGAAGCGGCTGCGCGAGATGATTAAGGCCACGGAGAAGATGGGGCCGGGCTGCCGCGACGGTCGCGCCGCCGCGGCCAACGACGCCTTCCTCAAGTGGCAGGCCGATGTCGTCTCCTTCCGCGAGGCGGGGCGCAGGGAGGAGCTGCCCGGCCTCATCTGGAAAAAAGAACTCGCGCCGAAACTGCGCAGCGACATCTCGCACCTGAGCTTCAGCGCGGACGGCCGGCTCCTGCTGGCGCAGGACGATTTCGCCGTCACCGTCATCGAGCGCGACCCCCTGCGCGTGCTCTTCCAAATCCCCGTCGAGCGGGCCAACGAGGCGACGTTCACGCCGGACGGCACGGCGGTCGTCTTCACGACCGAGAACCTGCGCTACGAGAAGTGGAGCGTCGCCGACAAGAAGCCCGTCGAGGTGCGCGAGCTGGTCTTGCGCCAGGACTGCTGGGAGCACACGCTCGCGCCCGACGGGAGCTTCCTGGCCTGCGTGGACACCTCTGCGACCATCAACGTGCTGGACACCAAGACGGGCAAGAAGGTCTGGGAGAAGAAGAACTTTTACGAGCTGACGTGGTTCGAGCTGATCACGTGGCTCGCGCAGGCCAGGGGCGGCGGCGACGACGAGGACGACACTACCTTCTTCCGCATCGAATTCTCGCCCGACTCGCGGTTCGTCATGTTCAGCCGCTCGGAAAAATACCGCTTCCGCTTCAGCATCAACGGTCTCACCCTCGCCAAGTCGGAGAACGCCGCGCTCGCGCTCGACCTGACGACGCTCAAGCCGACAGACCTCGGCGGCGACCTCAAGAAGATCGCGGCCCGCCCATACATCTTTATAGACGCGGAGAGGGTTCTCGGGTCGCCCTCGCACAAGCTCGGCGAGGCCGGCATCTTCTCGTTCCCGAAGGGCAAGCGGCTTGAGAAGTTCAACTTCGGCGCGCGCGCCATCAAGCGGACGGCGAACCCCGACTACGTCATCATCAAGCCCGTGTCGAACGCGCTGATGGGCGTCTACGACCTCAAGCGCGGGGTCATCGCTGGCGGCATCAACAAGGCCGACGCTACGCTCTGGAACAACCTGATGGCCTACGAGGCGCTCGACGGCAAGCTCCTCCTGCGCGAGATGACCTACAGCGAGGAGGAGAAGAAGTTCAACAGCCGCGACGTTGCCACGATAGAGATTCCCGTCGGCTACATCCGGGGCCTGCGCGCGGCGGAAGTCTCGGACGCCTTCAACTGGCTATTGCTCTCGTCGAAGACGCGCGGCGGGCTGTGGAACCTACAGACGGGCGAGCGCAAGTTCTACATGCGCGGCTTCAAGGGCGGGGCCGTCGCCAACGACGGCGGGGCCGTCGGCGACTTCTCGCGCCTCGCCGACACGCCGCACAGCCTGGTCCTGATGAACCCGGCCAAGGAGTTTGTCGGGGCCGTGCGCCAGTTGCCCGAGAAGGGGGCGCGGCAGTACGGGCGCTTCGTCCTCGTGCGCCGCGCCATGAAGGCGAAGGAGGGTGCGCCCAAGGACGCACCGCCCGTCCTCGCCCCCGGCGAGGAGCCGGACGAGTCCGAGGACACGGACCTGCGCCGCGAGGTGCGCTTCGAGCTGAAGGACTTCGTCCAGGACAAGGTCATCTGGTCGCGCGACTTCCCGAAGGAAGCGCCCGAGTTCTCCTTCGACGAATTCAGCGGCCGCATGGTCTTCTACTGGCGGCTGGGCGGCGAGGCGGGCAAGGCGAAGCTGGCCGAGTCGCCCGAGTTGGTCGCCAAGGCCGCCGCGCTCGGCAACAAGGATGACGACTACCTGGTGGAAGTGGTGGATGCCTTCGCCGGGAAGACCGTCGGCACGTTCCTGCTCGAAACGGGCAAGGGCTCGTTCGACGTGGGCGAGGGCGTGTCGGAGGGCGACTGGGTAGTGATGCACGATTCGAGCGGGCGCGTGCTGGTCTACTCGATCAAGGGCGGCGACCTGCGCCACCGCTTCTTCGGCCAGCACGCGGTCATCAGCCCGCAGCGGAACCAGATCGCAGTCGAAAACTTCCCCGGCGAAGTCACGCTCTACGACCTGGGGACGGGCGAGCGCCGGGCCAATTTCGTCATCAACGGCAGCGCGGCCTTCGTCAGGTTCAACCTCGAAGGCAACAAGCTCTTCGTCCTGAGCGACGCCCAATCGGCCTACGCCTTCGACCTCAACAAGAGCGCCGCCCGCGTCTCGGCCACCAAGTAGTCACCTGCATTAACCAGCCCTCTGTGCCCCTCTGTGTCCTCTGTGGTGAGTATGATTTAAACCACAGAGGACACAGAGGGGCACAGAGGAAAACTGTAATCAGGAGACCACCCGTGCGCACCGCGCTTGCGGCGGGCGTCGTGATTGACTAAGCTTCAACTTCTCGGAAGCGCGCGGCGAGGTGACATCTCTTGACTGATTCCCTGACGGACAAATTCCGCGACGAGTGCGGGGTCTTCGGCGTCTACGGCCACCCGGAGGCGGCGCGGCTCACCTACCTCGGGCTCTACGCCTTGCAGCACCGCGGACAGGAGTCCTGCGGCATCGTCTCCTCCGACGGCGCGGAACTCAGAAGCGAGCGCGCGATGGGCCTCGTCTCCGACGCCTTCGACCAGACGCGGCTCGACCGCCTGCCGGGCTCACTCGCCATCGGCCACGTCCGCTACTCCACCGCCGGCGAAGTCTCCATCCGCGAGGCGCAGCCCTTCCTCGTCGCCTGCCAGCACGGCCAGGTCGCCGTCTGCCACAACGGCAACCTCCCCTTCGCCACCGAGGAGCGCAAGCGCCTTGAGCGCGAGGGCGCTATCTTCTCCTCGACTTCGGACACGGAGGTCGTCCTGCACGGCATCGCGCGCTCACGCGCCGCAGGCATCGCCGCGGCCATCCCCGAAGTCCTGTCCGAGACCGAAGGCGCGTTCTCCATGCTGTTTCTCACGCCGGACGCGCTCATCGCCATCCGCGACCCGCGCGGCTTCCGCCCGCTCGCGCTCGGCCGCCTCGGCGACTCCTGGGTCGTCGCCTCCGAGACCTGCGCGTTCGACCTGATTGACGCGCGCTACGTGCGCGACGTAGAGCCGGGCGAGATGATCGTCATTGACGGGGGCGGCCTGCGCTCGTCCTTGCCGCTCCCGCCGCGCCAGCACTCGCACTGCATCTTCGAGCACGTCTACTTCTCGCGCCCCGACTCGATCATCTACGGCCACTCCGTCAACGAGTCGCGTCACAAGATGGGCAAGCGCCTCGCGGTCGAGCACCCTGCGGACGCAGACCTCGTCGTCCCCGTGCCCGACTCGGGCGTCGCGGCCGCCGTCGGCTACGCCGCGCAATCGGGCATCAACTTTCGCTTCGGCCTCGTCCGCAACCACTACGTCGGCCGCACCTTCATCGAGCCCAAGCAGTCCATACGCTCCTTCGGCGTCCGCATCAAGCTCAACCCCGTGCGCGATCTCATAGAGGGCCGCCGCGTCGTCCTCATTGACGACTCGATTGTGCGCGGCACTACTTCGAAAAAGATCGTGCGGATGGTGAGGGAAGCGGGCGCGGCGGAAGTCCACCTGCGCATCAGTTGCCCGCCGACCGTGAGCCCCTGCTTCTACGGCGTGGACACGCCGAACAAGAAAGACCTCATCGCCGCGCAGATGTCCATCGAAGAAATCCGCCAGTTCATTGAGGCCGACTCGCTCGGCTACCTCTCGCTCGAAGGGATGCTCGAAGCCACGGGCATCAGCGCCGACTCGTCCTGCGTCGCCTGCTGGACGGGGCGCTACCCGACACGCATCACGCGCGAGGCCGAGACGCAGTGGGCGCGCGAGCGTGAGCCCGTGCCGTCGGACCCGCCCCTCGGCGTGGACGAGAGCGAGGCGGCCGTCAAATGATTCCCGAGCCGCCGCCCCTCCCGACCCGGCAGGCGCGTGACGGGCAGCGCATCCTGTTGGCGCTCGTCGCACTGGGCCTCTTCCTCGTCGTCGCGGGCGTCCTCCTTTTCAGGTACTGGAAGAAAGCCGAGCCGACCGCGCCGCCGTCGCCGCCGGCTTCGGGCGACGAACTGCGCGTCCACGTCCTGAACGTCGGGCAGGGCGACTCGATTTTGATCGTCGCGCCGGGCGGCAAGTCCGTCCTCGTTGACGCGGGCACGCCCGGCAGCGGCCGCGTCGTACTCGACGCGATGAAGCGCGAGGGGCTGGCGCAGCTCGATCTGATGGTCGCCACGCACGCGCACGCCGACCACATCGGCGGCGCGGACGAGGTCTTGCGCCGGACGAAAGTCGCGGCCGTCCTGGACAGCCGCGTGCCCGCCACGACGAAGAACTACGAAGACTTTCTCAAAGAGGTTGACAAGAGCGGGGCCAAGTACATCGCCGCCCAGCCGGGCCAGAAGTTCGACCTCGGCGGCGGCGCGGTGATGACCGTGCTCGCCCCGATTCAACCCCTCTTCACCAAGGCGGACCTGCGTTCGGGCGCGAGCGAGCCGAACGCCAATTCCGTCGTCACGCGCCTGGACTACGGCGACTTCTCGATGCTCCTGACGGGCGACGCCGAGGCGGAGACAGAGGAGCGTCTGGTGGCGAGCGGCGCTGAAATACGCGCCAGGATTCTCAAGGTCGGGCACCACGGCTCGCGCTACGCGTCGTCCGCGAAATTCCTGCGCGCGGGCGGCTTCGAGCGGGCCGTCATCTCGGACGGCGCGGACAACCGCTACGGCCACCCGAGCCAGGACGCGCTGGACCGTTTCCGCCAGCTCGGCGTCAAACTCCACCGGACGGACTTGGAAGGCGAGATTACCATCGTCACGCGCGGCCAGGGCTACGAGGTCCGCACGGAGCGCCCGCCCGCGGGCGACCTCTGGGCCGGGCGCTCGCCGCAGCGAGGGGAAGACGAATCCCCAAGCCGCCGCGGCCGCGGCGCTGGCGGCAGGTGAGCGCGGGATAAGAAGCCGGTTTTTGAAGTCCCGCCAGGGACTTTTGAAAATAGCCCAGCACTTCAGAAATGTTCAGCCGTCCCTACGGGACTCTGGAAAATTTTACCGCCGCTTCCCAGCACTGAAGTGCTGGGCTATTGTCAACCGTCCCTGACGGGACGAAAGCGGGGAGACGAAAAATGACTGACGGGGACGAGCGACCGAAGCGTATGACGAAGCAACTCCGTGCGGAGATAGACCGCATCGAGGACGGCGGCGTGGCCGTCCTCATCATCGGCGACGACGCGAAGACGCAGGTGGACGTGCCCGCCTCGCTGCTCCCCGAAGGCGCGGCCGACGGCGACCACCTGCGCATCAGCATCACGCTCGACAAAGAATCGCGCGACGCGGCCTCGGCCCGCGTCAAGCACTTGCAGGACAAGCTGGCCGCCAAGGGCGGCACTGAGGACGAGAAGGATTTCAAGCTCTGATGGAATTCTTGAAACAGGCACGGCGGATTTGCCGGCGGGCTTCGTGTTATCTTAGTCGCGTCAGTCAGGTAACTGGACATGGTGACCATTACATTTCCCGACCGTGATACTGAGAAGCGCGCGCTAGCTTTTTTACTCGGACGCTTTTCCGGCCGAGTTCTCCGTTCGGGTGAACACTTAGTCCCCGAAGCTGCTATGGAAGCTCTCGCAAACCAGAAAATTCCTTTCACCGTCAAGAAAAAGACAGCCGAATAAACTATGGCGATAGTGCGAACGAAAGGCGGGTGCGGGTGCGCGGTGGCCGTGCTGGTGGCGGTGCTCGGCGCGCTCGGGTTTGTCGGCTACAAGTTCATCCTGCCGTGGTGGAACAAGCGGCCGCCGGAGCCTTCGGGCAAGGAGCTGCGCGTCTACGTCTTGGACGTGGGCCAGGGCGACTCGATTCTCATCATCGCGCCGGAGGGCAAGACGGTCCTCGTGGACGCGGGCGACGAGAAGAACGGCAAGCGCGTCGTCGAGGCGCTCAAGGCGAAGGGCGTCCAGCAGCTTGACTACTTCGTCGCCACGCACGCGCACCCGGACCACATCGGCGGCGCGGCCGAAGTCTTCAACAACTTCAAAGTCGGCACGGTGCTGCACAACGACTTCCCGCCGCCGGAGGTCGTCGCGGCGAACGCGGCCGCCGCCGCAACGCCGCAGCCCGGAGGTAAGAAGAAGCAGCCGCCGCCGAAGCAGCCCGCGCGGGGCCGCGGCGGGCGTGCCGTGGAATTGCCGACCGTCAAGGCTTACAACGCATTCAAGGGCGGGGCCGAGAAGGTCGGCGCGGAGTTCAAAAAGGCCGAGCCCGAGCAGCGGATTGAACTCGGCGGCGGGGCCATCCTGACCGTGCTCGCGCCGCAGCCGCCGCCCTTCACGCGCGAGCAGATCGCGTCGAGCCGCAACGGCAACGAGTCGAACGCCAACTCCATCGTCATGCGCCTGGACTACGGCGAGTTCTCCATGCTGCTGACGGGCGACGCCGAGGCGCAGAGCGAGGAGCGCCTCGTCAACAAGGAGATGGAGCTGGAGGTGGACGTGCTGAAGGTCGCGCACCACGGCTCGAAGTACGCGACCTCGGACGGCTTCCTGCGGCGCGTCAAGCCGAAGGCGGCCGTCATCTCCATGGCCGAGTTCAACCGCTACAGCCATCCGCACCAGGACGTGCTCAACCGCCTGAAGGCCGCGGGCGTCACAGAGCTTTACCGCACGGACTTCCAGGGCGAGCTAGAGATCAAGACGACCGGCAAGGTCACGAACGGCAAGCTCTACGAAATCAAGGCCGCCAAGGAGACCAAGAGCGACCTCTGGACCGGCCGCGAGGGCGAGAAGAACGACTCCACCAGCTCCGGCTTCATAGCCTACGGCGACTACGGCCCGCCGCCGAAAAGGAAGAAGTAAGAGTTTCAGGTTTCAGGTTCCAAGTTTCAGGTTAGGAAGGCTGATTTAACTTGAAACCTGGAACCTGAAACCTGAAACTCTTACTCATCAGTGAATATGACTCAGTCCATCTCATATAGCGATGCGGGCGTCTCGATTGACGCGGCGAACGTGGCGACGGCGAAGATCAAGCAGCTGGCGCGGGCGACTTTTAACGCGCGAACGCTCTCCGAAATCGGGAGCTTCGGCGGGATGTTCGACGGGGCGTTCCCGGGCATGAAGCAGCCCGTGCTGGTCGCGTCGGCCGACGGCGTTGGCACAAAACTGAAAGTCGCGTTCGCCGCCCGTAAGCACGACACCGTCGGGCGCGACCTCGTCAACCACTGCGTCAACGACATCCTCGTCCAGGGCGCCCGCCCGCTCTTCTTCCTGGACTACATCGCGACCGGCGTGCTCTCGCCAGACGTGGTGGCGTCAATCGTCGAGGGCATCGCAACGGGCTGCCGCGAGAACGGCTGCGTGCTGCTGGGCGGCGAGACGGCCGAGATGCCGGGCTTCTACAACGAGGGCGAGTACGACGTGGCGGGCTTCATCGTCGGCGTCGTGGACCGCGAGAAGGTGATTGACGGGCGCGGCATCGCGGCCGGCGACGTTGTGCTCGCCCTGCCGTCGGTCGGCCTGCACACGAACGGCTACTCGCTCGCGCGCAAACTCTTCTTCGACGTGGCCGGCTTTCAAGTTGACACGCGCGTTGACGAATTGGGCCAGACCGTCGGCGAGGCGCTGTTAGCGCCGCACGCGAGTTACCTCGCCCCGCTCGACGGCCTGCTCGACCGCGGCCTCATCAAGGGCCTGGCGCACATCACGGGCGGCGGGCTCACGGAGAACGTCCCGCGCATCCTGCCCGAGGGAACCGGCGTGCGCGTCGAGCGCGGCACCTGGCCCGTGCTCCCCGTCTTCGAGCTGATGAAGAAGCTCGGCAACGTCACAGACGCCGAGATGTTCCGCACCTTCAACATGGGCGTCGGCATGGTCGTCATCACAGCCCCCGCCGACGCGGAAACGATTACAGCTCATCTCAAAGAACGCGGCGAAGCCGTCTACGAAATCGGCCGCGTCACCGAAGGCAACCGCGAAGTCGTCATCGAATGAGAATCGGGATTCTGATTTCGGGGCGCGGGTCGAACATGGTGGCGCTGGCGGAGGCAATCGCCTCGGGGCGCGTCCCCGGCGCGGAGATTGTCGTCGTCGTTAGCGACCACGCGGACGCGCCGGGGCTCGGGCTGGCGGCGGCCCGCGGGATTGAGGCTCTGGTGATTGAGCGGCGCGGGAGGGCGCGAGCCGAGCACGACCGCGAGACGATTGCGGCGCTCAACGAACGTGGCGTCGAGTTGGTCTGCCTCGCGGGCTACATGCGGCTGCTCTCCGCGGAGTTCATCGAAGCCTTCCGCCACCGCATCCTCAACATACACCCGTCGCTCCTACCCGCGTTCCCCGGCCTCGACGCGCAGCGCCAGGCCATCGAGCACGGCGTCAAGTGGACGGGCTGCACGGTCCACTTCGTAGACGAGACGCTCGACGGCGGCCCCATCGTCGCGCAGACGGCTGTGCCAATTCTGGATGACGATACGGTCGAGACGCTCTCGGCGCGCATCCTCACGGAAGAGCACAAGCTCTACGCGGCGGCGCTCGCCCTCGTCACGAGCGGCCGCTACGAAATCAAGGGGCGGCGCGTCGTCTCGCGCCCGACTTAGAAAACCATTGACACCGGCCGCGCGGCGGACATATCGTGCCTTCGCTTAACGCCCTGAGCGGAATTTTTCGTTTCTCGATCTTTCCCTTACCATGACGAACGAATCGGCAGTCGGAGGAGAGAGCGGGCGCGCTTACGGGTGGGACTTTTTCCTGGCCCACGCCGGCCCGGACCTGGAAGTCGCCAGGGGCCTCAAAGAGAAGTTGGAGCCGCCGGCCAGGGCTTTCCTCGACGCCGTCAACATCAACCTCGGCGACGACTGGGACCAGAGCTTGTCCGAGGCGCAGCGCGCCTCGCTCATCAGCGTCGTCATCCTCTCGCCGAACACGACCAGGGCTTACTACCAGCGCGAAGAGATCGCCGCCGCCATCCAGATGGCGCGCGAGGACCCGGACTCGCACCGCGTCGTCCCCGTCTTCGTCGGCGCGAAGCAACTCACGCCCGCGGAGATTCCCTACGGCCTCCGGCTCAAGCACGGCCTCTCCGTCCGCGACCCCGGCGACTTCCCAGCGGCCTGCGAGCGGCTGCTCGAAACCCTGCGCATGATGAAGCATTACGAGGTGAAGAAGGAGGCGGTCGTGGCCCAATACCAGAAGGCCATCCCGCGCATCACGGGCGACGACGCGTCTGCCGGCCGGCTCGCCGGGCTCGGCGAAGTCACGCGGTTCGTCCGCCCGCTCCTGTGGACGCTGCTCGTCCTCTTCATCCTGATGGCCGCGCTGCTCGTCGTCTGCCTGCTGCTGCCCGCCTTCGCGGACGTGAGGGGCTTGCTGGCCGCCGCCTTCGGCGGGATGTGCGCGCTCCTGCTGGCGGCGATGCTGTGGCTGGTCGCGCGCTCGCTCAAGCACGCGCAGCAGATTGCGCTGGGGCGCATCAACGGAGGTTGAAAGCACTATGCAGCAGCCCGCGCCGCCGCCCAAACTCAATCTCAGAAAACTTGAGAGCCTACAGCGCGTGCTGCGCTACGCGGCGGCCGTCGTGCTCGCCGTCTTCGTCGGCCTCATCGCTTACAGCGGTTACAAGCTGCGGCAGATTAATCAACAGATCGCCGACAAACAGGCGCGGCTCGCCGGCCTCGACGAGGCGCTGAAAAAGAAGGAGGCCGAGGTCGCCGAACTCGATAAAAAAAACGAGGCGCTGGACACGACGGTCGAAGCTTTAATTGACCCGGAGCGTCCGCTCAGTGACGAGCAGGCGGCCGAGGTGCAAAAGACCGTCGAGGAGAACATCGGAGACATCCCCAGCGCCAGGCAGATTCCGCCGCGCGTTTACATACAGTTCGCGCGCGCGGATCAGAAAAGGGGCGTGAGCGTCGTGGCCCGCCGGCTACAAGCTGAGGGCTTCCTCACGCCCGGCGTCTCGCAGGCCAGCGGGAGGGCGGCGCGGGTGACGCAGTTGAGGTATTACCGGGATGACGAGGTGACGCGGGCCGACCTCAGAAAACTGTTAGAGGTCTTTCGCGGCATCGGCGTCAAGCTCGGTAACCCTGTGCTCGTCAAAGACGCGAGCGGCGCCCGCCCGAGACACTACGACCTGGCGTTCGGCGATGACTTCGGGCGCAACGCTCTCCCGCCTGAGACGCGGCCCACGCCCACCACCGAGCCGACGCGAGAGCCTACGCCGCGGCCGACTCGAAGGCCCACGCCGGAGCCCACACGCGAGCGAACTCCGAAACCCCCGCTTGAGCCGACGCCGGACAGGGGGCAGAGGCCCGGTTAACGCTTCCCCAGCGCGACGGCCCTCTGGAAAGCAGCCCACACGGCCTTCGACAGTACAGTCCGCAACGAGCCTTTCTCCATCTGATAAATTGCCTCGGCCGAAGTGCCGCCGGGCGAAGTGACCATGTTCCGCAGCTCGGCCGGGTGCTTGTGCGACTCGCGCGCGAAGAGGACGGAGCCGAGCATGGTCTGCGTGACCAGCTCCTGCGCGACGTGCCGCGAGAAGCCCATGTGCACGCCCGCGTCCACGAGCGCCTCCATCACGAGGAAGATGTAGGTCGGACCCGTGGCCGAAAGCGCGGTCGCCATGTCAATCATCCGCTCGTTCTCGACGTGCATCTCGCGCCCGAGCGCCGCGAGCATCGCGCGCACCTGCGCGGCCTGCTCCTCGCTGACTTCGTCGGTCGCCGTCCAGGCCGTCATCCCCTGGCCGATCTGCGCGGGCGTGTTCGGCATCGCGCGCACCACGGAGGGGTGCAGCAGCTCGGCCGCAATCGTCTCCATGCGCGCGCCCGCGACAATCGAGAGCACGAGCTGGTCTTCGTGCAGCGCGCCTTTTAACTCGTCGAGTACGAGGCCGAGCCGCTGCGGCTTGACGGCCAGCACGACGATTGAGCGCGCGCGCGCGTCGTCGCTGCCGCTGCGGCCGCTTTGCGCGGAGAGCGCGGCGACGGCCTCGCGGTTGCCCTCGAAGACGCGCATCCCGTAACGCGCTTGCAACTCCTCGCGCCTCGCCTCGCGCGGGTGGCTGCCAACTATCTGTTCGGGCGCGACCAGCTTCTGGCGCAGCAGCCCGGCGACGATGGCCTCGGCCATCACCCCGCACCCTACGAAAGCCAACTCCACGCCGCGCAGGGCGTCCCCGCCTTCCTTCGTCCCGTTCATTCCTTCTCCGTCCTCTCACGTCCGGCCGCGAAAAAAAATCTCACCCGGAAGATAGCGCACGGGCGGCGAGGTGCGCTACTCTCTTGGCCGTATGATGACGATTGACGAACAGCTCGCATACCTGCGCAAGGGGACTGTGGAGATCATCCGCGAGGAGGACTTGCGGACGAAACTCGAACGGAGCGCGCGCACCCATACTCCGCTGCGCGTCAAGCTCGGCGCGGACCCGACCGCGCCCGACATACACCTCGGCCACACGGTCGTCATCCGCAAGCTCCGCGCCTTCCAGGAACTGGGCCACACCGTCATCTTCCTGATAGGCGACTTCACGGGCCTCATCGGCGACCCCTCGGGCAAGTCCGCCACGCGCCCGCAACTCACGCGCGAGGAGATAAACGAGAACGCGGAGACTTACAAGAGTCAAATCTTCAAGCTGCTCGACCCGGAGAAGACCGAAATCCGCTTCAACTCGGAGTGGATGGACAAACTCGGCTCGGACGGGTTCATCCGCCTGGCCTCGCACGTCACGGTCAAGCAAATCCTGGAGCGCGACGACTTCAGTAAACGGCTCGCGGAAGAGAAGCCCATCGCGCTGCACGAGTTGCTCTACCCGTTGACGCAGGCTTACGACTCGGTGGCGCTCCGCGCGGACGTGGAGCTGGGCGGCACGGACCAGAAGTTCAACCTCCTGATGGGCCGCAACCTACAGCGCGAGTACGACCAGGAGCCGCAGGTCGCCGTCATCACGCCGCTCCTCGAAGGAACGGACGGCGTCCAGAAGATGTCCAAGTCCCTCGGCAACTACGTCGGCATCAACGAAGCGCCGCAGGAGATGTTCGGCAAAGTCATGTCCATCTCCGACGACCTGATGTGGCGCTACTACGAGCTGCTCACGGACCTGCGCGTCGAAGAGATCGCGGACCTTCGGGCACAAACTGACGCGGGCGCGCGCCATCCGCGAGAGGTCAAAGTTGAGCTCGCCAGGCGCATCATCACTGATTTTCACTCAGCCGGTGAGGCGAATGCTGCGGAGGAAGAGTTCAATCGCATTTTCCGACAAAAGCAGGCTCCCGATGACATTAAGGACTTCATGGCGACGGTCGGGAAGGTGAAAGTAGTTCAGCTATTGATTGACGCGGACCTCGCTCCGTCAAAGGCCGAAGCACGCCGCCTCATCGAACAAGGCGGCGTCCGCATCGAAGGGGAGAAAGTAACGCAACAGGACGCCGAGGTAGAGGTCACAATGGAATCTTTCCTCGTCCAGGTCGGGAAGCGGCGCTTCCTGCGCGTTCGGGGACGGTGACGAAGCAGCCAGATCATGTCGGCAACAGCGATTCAGAGTGAAGAGACTTTAATCATCGAGACGCCGGAGCGCGTGCCGTTGCACTTCGCGCTGGCGTCAATCGGGAACCGCTTCCTGGCGTGCGCGTTCGACCATATCTTGCAGACGATAATGATGGTGGTGCTCTTCTTCATCCTCGACTGGCTGGTCGGCTCGCTCAACGCCGGCGGCATGGAGGGCGCGTCGCGCTGGCTTATCGCGCTCTGGTACATCCTCTGGTTCATCGTCTGGTCCAGCTACTTTATCATCTTCGAGTGGCGCTGGAATGGGCAGACGCCGGGCAAGCGCTGGCTCAGGCTGCGCGTCATACGCGAGGATGGGCGGCCCATCACCTTCTGGGAGGCCGCGGTGCGCAACCTGGTGCGCATCCTCGACATCATCCCGTTCTACTCCGTCGGCCTCATCTCGATCTTCGCCAGCTCGCGCGACCAGCGCGTCGGCGACCACGTCGCCGGCACCGTCGTCGTGCGCGAGCGCGAGACGGAGGCCCCGACCTTCAGCCAGGTCTTCGACTCGCCCGTCTCCGACGTGGCGCTCAGGCGCGCGTACAGGCCGCTCCAGTTCACGGCCGACATCAGCCCCGTCACCGAGCGCGAGGTGGAGGTCGTCGAGACCTACCTGCGCCGCCGCTACGATTTGCCCGACCACGCGCGGATGTGGATGGCCTGGCGCGTCGCCACGCCGCTCCTCTACAAGCTGCGGCCCGGCTACGACCCGGCGGCCTTCACCTACGAGGGCTTCCTGGAAGAGCTGCTGCACCGCTATCACGCCCGCCACCGTTTCAAAAAATAAGGGCCGGCGAACAATTGTCGCCGGCCCTGCGAGTCTGCCTCACCCGCGCCTGCGGAAACCTACTTCCAACTACTTCCGCCACTCGACCGGGAACATCTCGCCCGCCTTCTCCGGCGAGAGTGAGATTCCGACGAGGGCGGCCGCGCGCGCCAGCACGGGGTCGCGCTGTGACGCCATGTCCTCGGCCGTCGGCAGCAGCACCTCGTCCGGCGTGACGCCAGTGTGCTCAAGACTCTTGCCGTCGGTCATCACGAGGTCCGCGTCCGTGATGCTGACGCCGTAAGAGATGATCGTCTCGGCCCCCATCGAGAAGTCGTGGTAGTACGACCGCATGACGCGGCCCGGGGTCTGGTCGCCGATGACCGTGCCGCGCTTCTCCAACTGGACGACGCGGGCGAAGACCTCCGCGGCCGAGCCGGACTTGCTGTCCACCAGCACGACGAGCGGCCCCTTGTAGACTTTGTCCGCGCCGCGCGTCTTCGCCACGAACGGCTTCGTCTCCTTGCGGCGCTTGATGTCGCCGATCTTCACGTCATGGTCTATCACGTTGCCGACGAGGCGCTGGAGGGTGGCCTCGGAGCCGCCGCCGTTGCCGCGCAGGTCTATGATGAAAGCCTTGCTCTTGCGGGCCTTGCCGACCATCTCGTCAATCTTGTCCTCCGCCAGGTCGAACGCCTTCATCTTCCAGACGACCATCTGTTCGGACTCCGTGTAGCGGTGGCGGGAGAAGCGCTCGTCGTCTTCGATTTCCCTGATGACTGCCAGAATGTCTTCGCCGCCCCCGCCCCAGGAGAAGTCCAGTCTCCGCTTGCCCTCTTTGACTTTCGCCTTCACGTCCAGCTCGCGCTGCTTGCCGTCGGGGCTTTGGAGCGCGAGCTTGATGCTCGCCTGGGGCGCGAGCACGTAGTAGCGGTAAACCATCTTCCAGAGGATGGTGCGCGTCGGCTTGAACCCGTCCACGGTGAGGATCAGGTCGCCGGGCTTGACGCCCTGCGCCTCGGCGTCCGAGCCGGGCTTGACCGCCGTGACGTAGGCGGCGTCGCCGACCATCTGCATCTGCCAGCCGTAGTCCACGGTCGCCGCGCGCCGCGGCGGGACGAAGAAGGTGTGCGAGTCGTCGAAGTCGAGCAGCGCCTGGGCGATGATGCTGAACGCCTGCCCGAGCGAGGACGCCTGCTTGACCTTCTCCTGCGCCTGCTTGAAGCGCGTCTCCACGTCAACGCCGTGGAAGGCCGGGTCGTAGTAGCTCTTTTTGACCTCGCCTTTGATCACGTCGAGCATCCCGTGGGCGCGCTCGCGGTCAATGGCGCTGAGCCCCTGCGCCGCGGCGGGCGACGCCACCGCGAGCGCGAGCATGAGCGCGACGAGTGCGGCCGAGAGCAGCCGGTGGGCCGAAAGGGCCAGGTTACGCGGGCTGAGTTTCATCTTCATCTCTGATTCCTCTACTTGAGCCATTCGACGGGGAAGAGTGAGCCGGCCTTCTCGGCGTCGAGCTTGAAGCCGAGCAGTTCGGCGGCGCGCGCCAGCACGGGGTCGCGGTTCGCGGCCAGGTCGGCACCCGTCGGCAGGAGCAGCTCGTCGGGCGTCACGCCCGTGTGTTCGAGGCTCTTGCCGTCGGTCATGATGAGGTCCGCGTTGGTGATGCTCGCGCCGTAGGGGACGACCGTCTCCAACCCGACGGAGTGCCCGTGGTGCCGGCTCTGCATCACCGCGCCGGCCGAGCGGTCGCCGATGACCGTCGCGCGCTTCTCCAACTGCATGACGCGGGCGAAAATCTCCGAGGCCGAGCCCGAGTCGCTGTCAATCAGGACGACGACCTTGCCCTTGAAGGCGTTGCCCTGCGGCTTCGCGATATCCGGCTTCACTTCCTTGCGGTATTTCGTGTCGGAGATTTTGACTTCGCGGTCGAAGAAGTGGCCGATCAGGCGGTTGTTCATGACGACGAGGCCGCCGCCGTTGCCGCGCAGGTCGAGGATCAGCGCCTTGCGGCTCTTGACCCGGTCCATGATCGCGTCCAACTTTTTCTCGTCGTAGATGTCGAAGCCGGGCATCTTCCAGATGACGAGGTCGTCCATCTCCTGGAAGCGGTGGCGGTTGTGGTGCGCCGCGTTCTCGGCATCCACCTCCATGTCGAGCCAACTGCTTGACTGTTCTAAGTCAATTTGCTTCTTGCCGACAGTAATCTTCGCCAGCACGTCCACCTGGCGCGGCTGGCCGCCGGGGCTCTGGACCATGAGGCGCATCCCGGGCTGCGGGCGCAGGCCGTAGTAGTAGTACTGAATCTTCCACAGGACTTCGCGGCTCGGCTCGAAGCCGTCCACCGAGATGACAGCGTCCCCAGGCTTGAGGCCCTTGGCCTCGGCGTCCGAGCCGGGCTTGACGGAGACGACGTAGCAGCGGTCGCCGATGGCCTTCATCCGCCAGCCGTACTCGACGCGGGAAACGCGCGGCGGCGGGGAGAAGAAGAGGTGCGAGTCGTTGAAGTCGAGCAGGGCCTGCGCGATGATGCCGAAGATTTGTCCGTTCGACGTGGCCTTCTTGATCTTCTCGTCGGCCTCCTTGAAGCGCGCCTCCAGGTCAATGCCGTGGTAGTTCGGGTCGTAATAGTATTTCTCGATGTCGAGCTTGATCATCTTCAGCATCTGGCGGCCGCTCTCGCGTTCGTAGCTGCTGATGGACTGTGCCAGCGCCGCCTGGGAGAAGACGGGCAGTAAGAGCGCGGCGGCGAAAAGCGACAGAGAGGTGCGGGTCAGCGCGCGCGGGCTAATTCTGAATTTCATTGAGGGTACTCCTGGGTCAGGGTTTCTAGTCGGGTGGCCGATGACGATCTTGAACGGAAGGAGCCTGGGGACTCCCCGTGAGACGGCGCGCATATTGCCACAGGCGAAGCCCGGCTTGCAACCCTGGAACGGCCGTCCGGCGGGCTGAGCGGCGCTTCTTTTCGACGGAGAACGTGGAGCAACCCGCGGCCCTCGGAGGCTAAATTGACGCCCGCGGCGGTGGTCTGCTAATCTTTCCGGTTCTCCCGTGTGTCGGATTCGGCTCTGTAGAAAGGCTCATCATATTTATGTCGCGTGATGTTTTTATCCTGGGCGGCAAGCGCACGCCAATGGGCGAGTATGTCGGCGCGCTGAAGGATATTTCGGCCATTGACCTGGGCGCTATCGCGGCGCGCGGCGCGCTCGAAGCGACGAGCGTCGCGCCCGACGAGATTGACCACACCGTCATCGGCAACGCCCTGCAAACTTCCGGCGACGCCATCTACGGCGCGCGCCACGTCGCGCTCAAGGCGGGCGTCCCCTACGACCGCCCGGCGCTGACGGTCAACCGCCTCTGCGGCAGCGGCATTCAAGCAATCATCTCCGCCGCGCACATGATTCAACTCGGCGAGGCGCGCACGGCGCTGGTCGGCGGGATGGAGTCCATGTCGCAGGCCCCGCACGTCATCCGCGGCGCGCGCTCCGGCTTCGCCCTCGGGCAGGGCAAGCTCGAAGACAGTTTGATGGTCGCGCTCTTGGACACCTACTGCAACACGCCCATGGCGGGCACGGCCGAGAACCTCGCGCGCCGCCACGAAATCTCGCGCGAGGAGCAGGACAAGTACGCGCTCCGCTCCCAGCAAGAGGCCAAGCGCGCGCAGGACGCGGGCGTCTTCGCAGAGGAGATCGTCCCCGTCGAGGTCAAGACGCGCAAGGGCACGACACTCTTCTCCGAGGACGACCACCTGCGCCCGGAGACGACGCTCGAAGGGTTGGCGAAGCTCAGGCCCGCGTTCAGCAAGGACGGCTTCGTCACGGCGGGCAACGCCTCCGGCATCGTTGACGGCGCGGCGGCTCTAGTCATCGCGGGCGAGGACTACGTCAAGGCGCGCGACGTGAAACCACTGGGCCGCATCGTCAGTTGGGCCTACGCCGGGGTGGAGCCGGAGGTCATGGGCATCGGCCCCGTGCCCGCGACGCGCAAGGCGTTGGAGAAGGCCGGGCTCAAACTCGAAGAGATGGACCTCGTCGAAGTCAACGAGGCTTTCGCCGCGCAGTATCTGGCCGTCGAGAAGGAACTCGGCCTGGACCGCGCGCGTACTAACGTCAACGGCGGCGCTATTGCGCTCGGCCACCCGCTCGGTGCCTCGGGCACGCGGCTGGTGCTGACCGTGCTCAATGAGCTCGGGCGGCGCGGCGGGCGCTACGGCCTGGCGACCGCCTGCATCGGCGGCGGCCAGGGCATCGCCATCATCTGCGAGCGAGTTTGAAAGCAGTGGCGGGTGACGAGTAAAAGCGATTTTTTCTGGTCACCCGTCTTATGTCATTGGCCACTGTTTTTCCGTCTTTTCGGAAAAAATCCAAAATTTCGTGCGAGCGCGGGCGGCGGGCGACGCTAAATCATACCTGGGGCTAAGCCGGAGTTTTCCACAGCCTTCCGGCATGGCTTTTGCCGTAAAGGACCGGCTGCCTGAAGTTTGAAATCTGACCGCTGAGTTAACGCGACGTTCACCGGCCGGTAAGCCTTGCGTAAACGTCTCCTGGCATGATAGAAGGTTCTTCTACACCTGGCTCGTCACTAGTTTCGGTGTCACGCCTCTTGAGATCAACAGCACTAATGCTTTTTCGGTTATCCAAGGTTACACACACTCTACTCTGCGCGCCCGCTGTGTGCGCGTAAGGATGAATTCAGTTCAAGCAACACAACGCTCTTAAGGAGTTCCCCAGCATGCATAAATTCTTCCGGCTCTGTTTCGCCACACTCCTCGTCTTCGCGCTGAGCGCGGTGGCCTTCTCCCAGTCAACCACGACTGGCGCCATCGGCATCACGGCGACTGACCCGCAAGGCGCGGTCGTCCCCAACGCCACCGTCAAGATCGTTAACCTCGGGACCAATAAGGAAGAGATGGTGACGACCGACGACGAAGGCCGCGCGCGCGTCGTCAACCTCCAGCCCGGCACCTACTCCGTGACCGTGGATGCCTCCGGCTTCGGCACCTTCACGCAGGAGAAGGCCGTGGTCGAGGTCGGCCTCGTCACGACCATCGAGGCGGCGCTCGCCGTCGGCCAGGCCACGGGCCAGGTCGAGGTCACGGCCGAGACGCCCGTCATCAACACGCAGCAGCAAGACTTCTCCAGCAACATCAACCAGACTTCGATCAACGAGCTGCCCATCAACGGCCGCCGCGCGTCGAACTTCGTGCTGCTGACGCCGGGCGTCGTGCCCGACGGCAACTTCGGCCTGATCAGCTTCCGCGGCATCTCGGGCCTCCTGAACAACAACACGGTGGACGGCGGCGACAACAACAACGCCTTCTACTCCGAAGAGCGCGGCCGCACGCGCATCAGCTACGTCGTCAGCCAGGCTTCGATCCGCGAGTTCCAGGTCAACACCTCGAACTACTCGGCCGAGTACGGGCGCGCGGCCGGCGGCGTCATCAACACCGTCACGCAGAGCGGGACCAACGAGTTCCACGGCAGCCTCTTCTACTACATCCGCAACAACAAGCTGGGCGCGACCAACCCGACGACCACCCGCACCGTGCTGGTCAACGGCGTCGGCGTGCAGCAGTCGTTCAAGCCGGAGGACGTGCGCCACCAGTTCGGCGGCGCCATCGGCGGCCCCATCGTCAAGAACAAGCTCTTCTTCTTCTTCACCTACGACGAGCAGCGCAGAGACTTCCCCGGCGCGGCCGTGTTCCCGAACGCGACCTTCCTCACCCCCAGCAGGACTGCGCTCAAACTCCTGTCGCCGGCGCTGATTACCGACGCGCGCATTAACGACGCGCTCGGGTTCCTGGCCGGGCTGACCGGCCCCGTGCCGCGCACGCAGGACCAGCGCATCTACTTCCCCAAGATTGACTGGGTCATCAACAACAACCACACCTTCACGGCGTCGTACAACCGGATGCGCTCGAAGTCGCCTTCGGGCATCGAGACGCAGCCGACGACCCTGAAGGGCATCGCGACCTTCGGCGACGACTTCGTGGAGACGGACAGCTTCAACCTGCGGTTGACTTCGACGCTGACGCCGACCGTCCTCAACGAGTTCCGCTTCCAGTACGGGCGCGACAACCTGTTCGCCTTCAGCACTGATCCTTCGCCCGGCGAGGCGATCCTGGCGACCGGCCTCGGCGGGCGTCCCCCCCAGATCAACGTCAACGGCTTCACCTTCGGCAAGCAGGACTTCCTTGAGCGCTACGCCAACCCGGACGAAAAGCGCTGGCAGTACGCCGACACGGTAACGATGTCGCGCGGGATGCACACCTTCAAGGTCGGCGGCGACATCAACCGCGTCAACGACCTGCTCGACAACCTGAGGCTCGAAGGCGGGAGCTACGCCTACAGCAACATCAACGAGTTCATCATTGACTACCTCAACCTGACGACGAACGGGGCGCTGAGGGCGGCCGCCGTCAAGTGCTTCAACACCGGCACGCCCCAGAGAGCCACGCTGACGGCCGGCAAGTGCTACACCAGCAACTTCCAGCAGGCGTTCGGCCCGACCGCCTTCAGCATCCAGACGACCGACTTCAACTTCTTCGCGCAGGACGACATCCGCGTCAGCCAGCGCCTGACGGTCAATCTGGGCATGCGCTACGAGTACGAGAAGCTGCCTGCGCCGCAGATTCCGAATCTGCTGACGAACCGCGCCGGCCAGTTCGTCGGGCCGGAGCAGACGCGCCAGATCCCGTCGGATCGGAATAACTTCGGGCCGCGCTTCGGCTTCGCCTACGCCATCACGGACGACGGCAAGACTTCGGTTCGCGGCGGCTACGGCATCTACTACGGCCGCGTTATCAACTCGACCATCATCAACTCCATCAGCAACACGGGCGTCGTCGAGGCGCAGCGGACCTTCCAGCTAGCGCCAACCTCGGGTGCCGCGCCGATCTTCCCGAACGTCCTGCCGGGCGTGCCGGGCGGGGCCAGTGGCTCGCCCGCCATCGTCGTCTTCGCGGATAACATGGCTAACCCCCAGATTCACCAGGCGGACATCGTCTTCGAGCGGGAGATTCTTCCCAACACGATGGTCTCGGCCTCGGTCCTGGTGAGCCTCGGCCGCAGGCTCCCGACCTTCGTTGACCGCAACCTGCCCTACCCGGGCACCAGGACGTTCAGCTTCACGGGCGGCCCGCTCGGCGGCCAGTCCGTCACGGTCCCCTTCTTTAGCGGGACCAGGCCGGACACCAGGTTCAACGCGATCACCGAGATCACGAGCCTGGTCAAGTCGGAGTACACGGCGCTGGTCTTGCAGGCCAACCGCCGCCTCTCGAAGGGGCTTCAGTTCCAGATCAACTACACCCGCTCGCGCACCACCGACACGGGTCAGAACTCCGCGACCTTCACCTTCACCAACGGCCCGCTCAACCCGTTCGACCTGAGCTTGGAGTCGGGGCGGTCGAACCTGGACATCCCGAACCGCTTCGTGGCGAGCGCCGTCTGGACGCCCGGGGTGCCGTTCGGGCTGGAGAACAACAAGATGGGCCGCGCCATCTTCGGCGGGTTCACCATTTCGCCCATCGTCACGGCCCAGTCAGGCGTCGCGTATTCGGCGAACATCAGCGGGTCCGTGAGCCCGCTTGGCGGCGGCATCACCGGCTCGGGCGCGCTCGGGCGCATCCCGCTACTCTTAGAGCGCAACGCCTTCCGCCAGCCGAAGATCGTTAACGTGGACCTGCGCGTCTCGCGCCGTTTCCGCTTCACCGAAACGATGAACCTGGAAGTCCTGGCCGAGGCGTTCAACCTCTTCAATCGCTACCAGGTGACGGGCGTCAATACCACCGCCTACAGGCTCGCGGGGGCGAATTTCAACTTCGATCCTGCCTTCGGGACGGTCAACGGCACCGGCAACTCGCTCTTCCGCGAGCGCCAGATTCAGTTCGCCGCCCGCTTCCAGTTCTAACCCATAGTCCTCCGGGACTGAGGCTTCAAGGGTGCGCCCCTCAACAGGCGCACCCTTTTTTTGTTCCCACGCCCGCGCCCCTTTCTGCTAAGATAATTTTGCCCCGCGCGGTACGAGCCGCCCGAGCCGCCCGCCCGCCCGAGCTTCACTCGACCGAGACGCACATGGAACAACTCGAATATCACACGACTGACGCAGCACCGGATTGTCTGCCGCACGACGCCGCGGGCGATTCGGCCGCGCTGCTCGGCGCTGCGTTCGACGCGCTGCCCGACGCCTTCTACCTCTTCGACTCCGAGCGTTGTCTAAGCCGCGCGAACCGCGCAGGCGAGCTTTTGGAAAACGCCGAAAGCCTCTTGGGCCGCCGCTGCTGCGAGATGTTCTGGCGCGCGGAGGGCGCGGCCGAGTGTCTGGTCGAGCGCGCCGCGGCCTCCGGCGAAAAGGTCGAGGTCGAGGTGCTGGCCGGACCCGCGGGGATGTGCCCGACGCTCGTGACGGTCGTCCCCGTCCGCGACGCGCTCGGCCGCACGACCGGCGCGTCAATCGTCGTCGCGCGCGACATCTCGGAGCTGCGGCGCGCTGAGGCCGAAGCCTTCGAGCACAAGTCATTCATGGCGAGCCTCGCGGATTTAAGCCCGGACGAAATCTACACGCTCGACGCCTCGGGCCGCATCACCTGGATGAACGAGCGCGCCGAGGCGGCCAACGAGTTGAACAGGACGGCGCTCACGGGACGCCCCTTCAATGAGGTCGTCGCGGCGGAGTCGAAGGAGGCGGCCGCGGCGAGCATTCAGCGCACGCTCGCGGGCGAAGAGACGAAGGGCGAGATTCAGGCCACGGGCGCGGACGGCGCGGTGCGCTTCGTCGAGGCGCACACCTCGCCGCGCTGGAAAGAGGGCGCGGTCGCGGGCGCGTTCGTCTTCCTGCGCGACGTGACGGAGCGGCGTCGCGCCGCAGACCGCATGGCCCAATCCGACAAGCTGCGCGCCGTCGGCGAGCTGGCCGCGGGCGTGGCCCACAACCTGAACAACTCGCTGACCGTCATACAGGGCCGCGCCCAACTCCTCCAAAGGCGCGCGGCGGACGAGGCCACGTCGAAGAGCCTCGATGTCATCATCCAGGCCGTCGCCGACGGCTCGCAGACGCTGCGCCGCATCCTGGACTTCGCGCGGCGCGAGCAGGCCAAAGAGTTCGCCCCGCTCGACCTGACCGAGCTGGTCCAGACGAGCGTGGAGATAGCCAAGCCGAAGTGGCAGCGCAAGTCCGGCCCCGGCCCGGGCTGCGTCAACGTCCACGTCGAGACGCGCGGCCCCGTGCGCGTCCTCGGCGAGAAGGCCGAGCTGCGCGAGGTCGTCATGAACCTCCTCTTCAACGCCGTGGACGCCATGCCCGACGGCGGCGACATAGAGGTCGGCACGCGCGCCGAACTCGACAGCGCCTGCTTCTGGGTCGCGGACACGGGCCTCGGCATGTCGCCCGAGACGGTCGAGCGCATCTTCGAGCCCTTCTACACGACCAAGGGCGAGGGCGGCACGGGCCTCGGCCTCTCCGCCTCGCACGGCATCATCACGCGCCACCAGGGCCAGATCATGGTCGTCAGCGAACCCGGCCTCGGCACACGCTTCGAGATACGCCTCCCGGTTTATGAAACGATGAACTTGCGGGATGAATGATGAATTAAAGACGACTGGTTTTTAATTCATCATTCATCATTCATCATTCCGCATTGCTTTCGTCCGCGGCTGTACGGAAACGTACAGGGTCGCTCGTGGGTCCAGTCGCGCGCCGCGCTTTCTCTTCAACAGTTAGATTCCCCGTGCGGGCTGGCACATTGCTTGCCGTTTAGCGTGAGCAACCAGCAACCGAGTGCGGGCCGCGGCAGTAGTCTTTCAGCGCGGCCCGCGCTCGCGAGTTCAGCCAGTCAGCAAAGGGGAGGATTTTAGTTATGGGTTTACCGAACAGTGACGAAGTCGAAGGCAAATTCGATCAGGCCAAGGGCGCTGTCAAAGAGAACGTCGGGCGCGCCATTGACAACGACGAGATGAGGACCGAGGGCGCTGCCGAACGCGCAGGCGGCCACGCTCAGGAAGCTTTCGGGACGGCCAGGCGCAAGGTCGGCGAGGCCGTAGAGGACATCGGCGAGGACATCGCCAGATAGCTTCACCGAAAACGACCAAACAAAAGGCCCGGGAAGAACCATTGAAGGTTTCCTCCCGGGCCTTTTCAGTTCTCAGTCAGGAAGGGCGGTTTACCCCCGCTCGCTCCTTCCCATTGGGTTAGGCGGCCTGCCGTCGGGCGTCGTCGCCCTTTTCGGAGGCCCGCTTTTCCGCGAGCTGCGCGAACCGCTTGAGGTCGTCTTCGACCTGCCTGGCCGGGTCATTGCCGATGAGGCCCGCGACGAGCGAGCCCAGGCGTCCGGCGGGCGGCTCGTAGGCCAGTGAGAAATGCATCCGCGTCATCTCCGGCCCGGCCTCCTCGAAGGTGACTTCGCCCTCCATCTGCACGTCGCCCTTGACCGTGTGCCAGGCGAGCCGGCGATTAGGTTCGAGCGCGGTCGTCTCCGCCTCCCACTCGACGCTCATCAGCGGGGCGTCCGCCGTCCAGTGCGTCGTGCGCTCGCCCGTGCGGCGCACCTCCTTGATACTCTTCATCCACTCCGGGAACTTCTCGAAGTCGCTGTAGAGTTCGAAGACGACGCCGACCGGCGCGTTCACCTCGATTGTCCTTTCGGTCCTCTCCATGCTCGCCCTCCGTGAAATTCAGTGGTCAGTGGTCAGTGGTCAGTGGTCAGATGAAATCAGTTTTTTAACTGACCACTGACCACCGACCACTGACCACTTATTCTTGCCTGACGTGCTCGGCCCCGAGGTCTTCGAGGAGCTTTTGCAGGTTGTCTGCGTCGCCGTCGGCGCGCGCCTCGACGCCGAGCAGGATGCCGCCGCCGCGCAGGCCCGCGTCGTAGACCTTGGCGCGGTGCTCTGGGATGCCCGCGCCGATGAGCGCGCCGATGATGCCGCCCGTGGCCGCGCCCGCGCCCGCGCCCGCCAGCGCCGCCGCAATCGGCCCGGCGACGACGAGGCCGAGGCCCGGAATCGCTATCGAAGTCCCGACCGCCACGATGGCCGCCAGCACCGCGCCGATGGTGCCGCCGACCGCGCCGCCTATCCCAGCGCCGTCGGCCGCGTGCGTGCGCGTCTCGACGCCGAACTCCTTGCTGCGCGTCGCGTCACTCATCAGGACGCTGATGTCGTCGCTCGTGTAGCCGCGTTTAATCAGCGCGTCCACGGCCGCGTCGGCCGCCTGGCGCGTTTTGAAAAGTCCCGTGACCAATGTCGCCTTGTTAGCCATTACGTTTATCACTCCTTCGCCGGTCAAATTTTCTCGCGAGGTCAATTTCAGCGCACTCGAATCCGCCTACCAAAAGCGGCAATCGCCGTGCCTTGCTTCGCGCGGGGGGAACTCTTGAGGGGATTTGGCCCTAATGTTGAGACAGCCGGGCGCGGGCTGTCAACCTCTCGCGTACCAAAGCGGAACAAGAAAAGAGCCTTCACCCCGGCTTTAGAACACCCGCGTGACACCTTGTATGTTAAAGTCCGGGAATGATCAAGGCAGTCATCTTCGACATTGACGGGACGCTCGTTGATTCCGTGGACCTGCACGCGCGGGCGTGGCAGGAGACGTTCCGCCACTTCGGAAAAGAGATTCCTTACGAGCGCGTCCGCCACCAGATAGGCAAGGGCGGCGACCAGCTCATGCCCGTCTTCTTCTCCACAGAGGAATTGGACCGATTCGGGGAAGAGATGGAGAAGTACCGCGGCGAGCTTTACAAGCGCGAGTATCTTTCAAAGGTGCGCGCCTTCCCGCGCGTGCGCGAGCTGTTCCTCAAGATCAAGGAGGACGGCAAGCGGCTCGCGCTCGCCTCCTCGGCCAAGGAGGAAGAGCTGGGCGCTTACAAAAAGATCGCCCAAATTGAAGACCTCGTCGAAGAGGAGACCTCGGCCGACGACGCGGACAAGTCGAAGCCGCACCCGGACATCTTCGAGGCCGCGTTGGAGCGCCTCGGCGACGTGGAGCCTGACGAGGCGATTGTCGTCGGCGACACGCCTTACGACGCCGAGGCCGCGGGCAAGATCGGATTGCGCACCATCGGCGTTCTCTGCGGCGGCTTCCCCGAAGCAGAGCTGCGCGCGGCCGGCTGCGCCCAAATCTTCGAAGGCCCGGCCGACCTGTTGGAACGCTACGAAGAGAGTTTGATAGCCCGTGAGAAGTCATCAGTCGTCACCCTTCAGTAGTTAAAACTGACCACCGACCACTGACCACTGACTTGTGAGGATTCTGCACATCAGCTCGGCGCGCTCGCTCGGGGGCGGCGAGAGGCACTTGATTGATCTCGCCAACGCGCTCGCGCGGCGCGGGCACGAAGTCTACGCGGCGCTCCGGCCGCGCTCGCCGCTGCGCGAAGAGTTAATGGAGCTGCAACCCGAAAACATCTTCGCCGTGCGCTTGCGCAACGCGCTCGACATACGCAGCGCGGGCTCGCTGGCCCGCTTCGTGCGCGCGCACAGGATAGAGGTGGTGCACGCGCACGTGGCGCGCGACTACCCACTGGCGGCGATGGCCGCCTGGCGCAACCGCCGCGCGAAGCTGGTCGTCACGCGCCACGTCCTCTTCCGGCTCAACCGCCTGCACGCGCTCACGCTCGCGCGCGCCTCCCGCGTCATCGCCGTCTCAAGCGCCGTCGAGCGCGCACTCCTGGCACAAAAAATCCTCCCGCCGCGCAAAGTCACAGTCATCCCGAACGGGATAGACTTCCGCCGCTTCGACGCCGAGGGCGACGCTTTCGACCGCGAAGAGTTTTGCCGCGGACGGAAGATTGCGCCCGGAGGCTTGCTGGTCGGGACGGTCGGAGAACTCAAGCGGCAGAAGGGGCACGAAGACTTTCTGCGCGCCGCCGCGCTGGTCGCGCGCGACGACGAGAGCAGTCATTTCATCATCGTCGGCGGGGGCGAGCGGCGCGACGCGCTCGAACGCCTGGCCGCGGAGCTTCACTTGAAGAATCGCGTGACCTTCACGGGCTGGCTCGACGACACCGTGCCGCTGCTCCGTGCGCTGGACGTTTACGTCTCGGCCTCGCACACGGAGTCTTTCGGCTTAGCGATTGTCGAGGCGATGGCGGCGGGCCTGCCCGTGGTCACGACCGCCACCGACGGCGCGCGCGAGATTATTGAGGATGAAAAGACGGGCCTCATCGTCCCCGTGGGCGACCACGAAGCTTTAGCGGCGTCCGTCCTCCGGCTTCTTAAAAATGAAGCTGAGCGCGCGCCCCTCGGCAGTAGAGCGAACACCGTGGCGCGCGAACGCTTCACCCTAGACCGCATGGTTGACGCGACCGAGCGTGTATATCAAGAAACGATGAATTGAAAACGGTCCAGCGTTTCTTACAGCTCGTCAATCTTCGCCGCGAGGATGAAGTCGCTCTCGGTGAGGCCGTCAATCTTGTGCGTCCAGATGGTAACGCGCGCGTAGCCCCAGCCGAAGCAGATGTCCGGGTGGTGGCCTTGCTCTTCGGCCAACTGGCCGACGCGGTTGACGAGCGCGAGCGCGTCGCGGAAGTTGTCGAACTCGAAACTCTTCGCGAGGTGGTGGCCCTCGACCACCTCCCAGCCTTCCAGCTCTCTGAGCAGACTTTCAATCTCGCCGCTAGAGAGCGGCGGCACCCCGCCGCGGCACGGCACGCACTCGCGGCTCGCAAGATTACTCACAGCTTTAACCCCCGAAGTTTCATCCGACCCGCCGAGCATTTTAACCGCTTTCCGCACTTGGCAAACAACCTCATAAGCGGATAGTCTTACACGCCGAGTTAAAGTAAGCAGTCAACAGTGGTCAGACTTCCCCGAAGGAGAATCGTTCGTGGCCGTCATACACCCATTTCGCGCGCTGCGCCCGCCGCGCGAGCGCGTCGCGTTGGTCGCCAGCCCGCCCTACGACGTTGTCAGCACCGAGGAGGCGCGCGCTCTCGCGGCCGGCAACCCCTTAAGCTTCCTGCACGTCTCGCGGCCCGAGATTGACCTGCCCGACGGCACGGACATCTACGCCGACGCCGTCTACCGCAAGGCCGCCGAGAACTTCGAGAAGCTCGTCAGCGAAGCGCCGCTCACCGAAGAAGAGACGCCGAGCCTCTACCTCTACCGGCTCATCATGGACGGCCGCGAGCAGATAGGGCTGGTCGCCTGCTGCGCCGTGGACGAGTACGACGACGACACGATTCGCAAGCACGAGCGCACGCGCCGCGACAAGGAGGACGACCGCACGCGCCACATCCTGACGCTGAACTCGCAGACAGGCCCCGTCTTCCTCACCTACCGCGCCGTCCCCGAAATAGACACGATGGTGATGGAGACGACCATCACGGAGGCGCTCTACGACTTCACGGCCGAGGACGGCGTCCAGCACACGGTCTGGCACGTCCCCGACCCAGTCCGCTTCGTGCAGGCTTTCCGCGAGGTGCCCGCGCTCTATATCGCGGACGGCCACCACCGCGCGGCCTCTGCCAGCCGCGCGCGCGCAGAGCAGCGCGACCGCAGCTTCGCGCACACGGGCGACGAGGAGTACAACTTTTTCCTGACGGTCCTCTTCCCGGACGACCAACTGCGCATCCTCCCCTACAACCGCGTCGTGCGCGAGTTGAACAACCTGACGGCAGGCGAGTTTTTCCTCGCCATCAAAACAAAATTCGACGTGACCGAGGACGCGCCGCCGACGCCGGAAAGGCCCGGCCAGTGGAGCATGTATTTCGTCAAACGCTGGTACGGCCTGACGCTTAGGGCCGGGGACGTGCGGGCGACGGACGACCCCGTGGCCTCGCTCGACGTGAGCCTCTTGCAGGAGCACCTGCTCGACCCCATCCTCGGCATCAAGGACGTGCGCACGGACAAGCGGATAGACTTCGTCGGCGGCATCCGCGGGACGAGGGAGCTTGAAAGGCTCGTGGACGAGGGGCGCGCGGCCGTCGCCTTCTCGCTCTACCCGACGACCGTCGAGGACTTGATTCGCGTCTCGGACGCGGGCAGCATCATGCCGCCCAAGTCAACCTGGTTCGAGCCGAAGCTGCGCGACGGGCTTCTGATTCATAATATTTAGTCTGGGACTAAAGCTCGATGCGAAGCTCGTTCAGGCACAGAGCGATGATGACAGCCAGGCTCGCGGCATTCCTCCTCGCGCCGCTCTTGACGGGCTGCTCGCGCGCGGAGCCTGAGCCACCGCCGAAGCCCTCCACCTGGGCCGAGCAGTTCGCGGCGATGGAGAGCGCGGTCAGGGCCAAGATACCGGACGCAGTTCTCGTAGACGGCGTGATCGTGCCCGTGCACACGGGGCCGGCTCCCGCCGCCGACATGATCGAGTTGCGGGCGCACTTCTGGTACGTCAGCCCGAAGTCGTCGGGCGTGACCAATGAGGGCACGCCCCTCTACCCGTCGCGGATGGTCAGGTATAGCGACCACCACCTCGGTAAGTTGAGCGTCGAGCGTGACGACGAAGCCGTGGAAACCATCTGGCCCCCGCCGCCCGGGTCCGGCGAGCGCGCGCGCCTGATACGCGTCAGCCCGCAGGACGTCCTGCGGGCGACGCGCTCCGAGGGCGAGGCGTACATGGGCCAGCCCGTAGACCGAGGGAACATACGCATGAGTTTAGTGCGGGTCGGCGAAAACCCGCCGGACGTGAAGGCGGAGGCCGTGTGGAGCATAGTGTACTACCGCAAAGGACAGGCGCTTGAATTGTGGATTGACGCGCAGGCGGGGACGGTCCTCAAGCGCGAGACGATAGAAATCAAGCAAGGAGAGACGGAGGCCACCCCGTCTCCGAGTTCTAAACCGTAACTGCTAACCATTATGCACGTACTGATAGCTGACAAATTCGAGCAGTCCGGCCGCGATGGCCTGGCTGCCATTGGCTGCCGCGTGAGCTTCGAGCCCGACTTGAAAGACGAGGCGCTGGTCGAAGCGATACGGACTTTGAACCCGGACGTGCTGGTCGTCCGCTCGACGAAGGTGACGGAGCCGATGCTCGCGGCCGGCGCGTTGAAGCTGGTCGTGCGCGCGGGCGCGGGCTACAACACGATTGACGTGGCGGCGGCCTCGCGGCGCGGCATCTACGTCTCGAACTGCCCGGGCAAGAACTCCATCGCCGTCGCGGAGCTGGCCTTCGCGCTGATACTCGCGCTTGACCGCCGCGTTGCCGACAACGTCATCGCGCTCCGCCGCGGCGAGTGGAACAAGAAGGAGTTCTCCAAGGCGCGCGGCCTCTACGGGCGCACGCTCGGCCTCATCGGCACGGGCCAGATCGGGCAGGAGATGATTCCGCGCGCCCGCGCCTTCGGCATGAAGGTCGTCGCGTGGAGCCGGAGCCTGACGGCCGAACGAGCGGCCGCACTCGGCGTCGAGCGGCTGGACACGCCGCAGGAGGTGGCGCGCGCATCGGACGTGGTCAGCGTGCACCTCGCGTTGAAGCCCGAGACGCGCTCGCTCGTCGGCGCGGACGTGTTCAACTCGATGAGGGAGGGCGCGCTTTTCATCAACACGTCGCGCGGCGAGGTCGTGGATCAGGGCGCGCTCCGCGAGGTCTTGAAGACGGGCCGCATCCGGGCCGGCCTGGACGTGTTCGCGCAGGAGCCCGCCGGAGCCACGGGCGAGTTCACGGACGAGATTGCGAAGGAAGAAAACCTCTACGGCACGCACCACATCGGCGCTTCCACGGACCAGGCGCAGGAGGCGATTGCCGCCGAGACCGTCCGCATCGTCAGAAGTTTTAAAGAGACCGGGCGCGTGCCGAACGTGGTGAATCTGGCCCAGCGCACGCCCGCCACGCACACGCTCGTCGTCCGCCACCAGGACCGGCCCGGCGTTTTGGCACAGGTGCTCGACGCCATCCGCACCGCCGGCATCAACGTCCAGGAGATGGAGAACATCATCTTCGAGGGCTCCGAGGCCGCGGTCGCCCGCATCAACCTCGAAGCCGCGCCGGCAGCCGAGACGCTCGAACGCCTGCGCTCCGAGAACCCGGACATCCTTGAACTCAGTCTGCTTGAGATTAGAAATTAACCCGGCACGTAGATGAAAACTACGCTCATCACAGGAGCATCCAGCGGCATCGGCGAGGCGTTCGCGCGCAGGCTCGCGGCGCGTGGCGAGAACGTCGTGCTGGTCGCGCGCTCGGAAGACAAGTTGAAGAGTCTGTGCGACGAGCTGGCGCAAGCGCACAACGTCCACGCGCAGTACGTCGCGGCGGATTTGACCGAAGCCGATGCGCCCGGCAGATTGTTCGCGGAGACTGAGAGGCGCGGGCTTCGTATCGAGACGCTTATCAACAACGCGGGCTTCGGCTCGATGGGCGATTTCGCGGCGCTCGATTTGGAGCGCGAGCTTGAGATGATTGACCTGAACGTCCGCGCTCTGGTGGCGCTGACGCATCTTTATCTAGCACCGATGCGCGAGCGCAAAAGTGGCACAATCGTCAACGTCGCCTCGACCGCGGCCTTCCAGGGCGTGCCGTTCATGGCGACCTACGCGGCGACGAAGGCTTTCGTGCTCTCCTTCTCGGAGGCGCTGTGGGACGAGAACCGGCCGCTCGGCGTGCACGTCATGGCGCTCTGCCCAGGCGTGACGGAGACCAACTTCTTCGCGGCGGCCAACACCGACAAGCCGCCGATGCGCGTGGCGCAGACGCCCGACGAGGTCGTGGACACGGCGCTGGGCGGGCTGAAGCGCAGGAAGAGCCACATCATTTCCGGCTGGACGAACTACATCATGACCGAGTCCGAGCGCCTCGTCCCCCGCTGGATCGTCGCGCGCATCGCGGGCAAGGCGATGCGGCCCAAGTACGGAAACAGTGGTCAGTAGTCGGTGGTCAGTGGTCAGTAAGAGACCTGTTTTTAACTGACCACTGACCACTGACCACCGACCACTTTTTTAGGAGAGAAACGAATGACTGAGAGAATTTATAACTTCAGCGCGGGGCCGGCCGTGTTGCCGCTGCCGGTGCTGGAAGAGGCGCAGCGCGAGCTGGTGAGTCTGCCCGGGGTGGGGATGTCAGTGATGGAGATCAGCCACCGCTCGAAGACGTTTGACGAAATCATCAATCGGGCCGAGCGCGGCGTGCGCGAGTTGATGGGGCTGCCCGACAACTACCACGTCCTCTTCTTGCAGGGCGGCGCGAGCTTGCAGTTCTCCATGATCCCAATGAACCTGCTGCCGAAGGACGGGAGCGCAGACTACATCGTCACGGGCAGCTGGGGCAAGAAGGCGGTCAAGGAGGCCAAGCGCGAGGGCGGCGTGAACGTCGCGGCGACGACAGCCGACGGCGGCTTCACGCGCACGCCAGGGCCGGACGAAATCAAGTTGGACCCGAAGGCGGCCTACGTCCACATCACGACGAACGAGACGATTGAGGGCGTCGAGTGGAAGGGTGAGCCGGAGGTGGGCGACGTGCCTTTGATCGCGGACGCCTCGTCGGACATCATGTCGCACCCCGTGCGGGCCGAGAAGTACGCGCTCATCTACGCGGGCGCGCAGAAGAACATGGGGCCGAGCGGCGTGACGCTCGTCATCATCCGCGACGACCTCTTGCAGCGCATCCCGGAGGGCCTGCACACGATGCTCGACTTCCGCACGCACGTCGAGAACAAGTCGCTCTACAACACGCCGAACACGTGGGGCATCTACATCATTGATCTGATTTGCAAGTGGCTCCGTGAGAAGGGCGGCCTCGAAGGGATGGGGCGCGAGAACGAGGAGAAGGCGGGGCTGCTGTATGACGCGATTGACGGGACAGACTTTTACCGCGGCCACGCCGACCCGGACTCGCGCTCGATCATGAACGTCACCTTCCGGCTGCCGAGCGAGGAGTTGGAGAAAAAATTCGCGAACGAGGCGACGGCCGCGGGGCTCGACGGCCTCAAAGGCCACCGCTCCGTCGGCGGCATCCGCGCCTCCATCTACAACGCCTTCCCGCGCGAAGGCGTCGAGGCGCTCGTCTCGTTCATGAAAGAGTTCGAGCGCACCAACGGCTAACGCCCAAGCCCCGCCATCACAAATCAGCCGAACTTCAGCAGCGACGACGCGCGCTGAAGTTCGGCTGACTTACGTCCTCAGTCTTTCACTCCAACGAGGTCAGCTTTCGCATTCCGCGAGGGTCTGTTGAGCCCATTTGAGTCTCGGTGAACGCAGGGTGGCGAAGATTTCGACGGCACGCCGGGCGTGCGGGATGGCTTCAGGCTTCCGGCCTTGCCGGGCAAGGGCTGTGGCGAGGCAGTGGCAGATGGCGGCGATTAACTCTTTGCGGCCGACTTTTTCGGCCAAGGTTAGACCCTCGCGGGCTAAGGTTTCCGCGCCGGGCCAGTCCTCGCGGCCCAGTGCCAGTAAGGATAGATTGCAGGTATAGGTGGCGACGCTTTGGCGAGCATCGGCAGCGCAGGCAATCTGTAGGGCCTCTCGGTAATCGCGCTCAGCGGCGTCGAAATCACCCGAAATACGTTCAGCCTCGGCCAGGTCGTTCAGGCTTATGGCGACATCACTGCTCTTGGGGTTCAAGGTGCGGAGAAGTTCAACGGCTTCGCGGTAGGCAGCGATGGCGGCAGGGTAATCTCCGGCCAATTCGTGACCGATGCCGCGCAAGTTGAGGTTGACAGCCCGTTCACGGGTTCCGATCTGTGCCTCGTGCCAGTGAGCCTCGGCGCGGTCGGCGCAGGCCAGCACTTCCGCCGACTGCCCGCGCAGATAGTAAGCCCAGCCGGCTTGGTAAGACCGCCAGCCGGCATTGATAAAATCATTGGCTACCATGGCTTTGACTTCAGCGTCCCGCGTAAGGGCTATTCGTTCATCCCAACGGCCGGTGAAATTGAGAAACTGGCGCAATGCGTCGCACACGGTCTGGAGATGGTCATTCGGCCCGGCAAGGAAACGGGGCAGGGCGGCGGCGACTGTGGGCCACGCGGCGTCGAGCACGGGGAAATTGTCGAAGTTCTCGAAGCCGTTCTCCACCACCAGCGCGTAGGCTTGCTTTTCGAGCCGGTCGCCGGTCTCCGCGACGACCTCGGGCTTCCGCCGCCGCAGGAAGTCGGCGACCATCGGCACGAGGGCGAACGCCGTCTCCTCAGTATCCGGGACGACCAACGAGCGGTTGGCGAGGCTGCGCAGGGCAGTCGCGGCTGATTCCTCATCGCAGCCCGCGACCGCGGCGACGTGCTCCACTTTCGCCGGCAGGCTGAAGTAGGTGAGCGCGCAGAGGACTTTGGTCTCGGCTTCGGTGAACTCGTTCGCCAATTCGCCGAAGACGAACTCCAACGGGTCATTGTCCGGCGGGCAGGAGCGGAGGAACGCCAACGCATCGGCGAGGGTGCGGCGGCTTCCGCGACCGACTTGACCGGCCACCCAGCGCAGGAGCAGAGGGTTACCGAGGGTCTGCTCGTAGAGGGCGACGCGCTCAACCTCGCCGGACTTGGCGAGCTGCCGGCTGCGCGTCGCGATGTCGGCGATCATCGCGAGCGCTGCGTCTTGGCTGAGTCGTTCAATTTCAAAACCGTCACCGACGTTTCCGAAGGATTCACGGCTGGTGAGGATGGCCTTGCAGCCCGGCGACAGGTGCTTGACGAAGGTGAGCAGCCGGCCGCGGTCGGGCCTGGGGAGCGATTCGAGGTTATCGAGGATGAGCAGCGCCCGCGCGTCGTCGAGCGCCTCGTGCAGCAACTGGATGCGCTGGTCTTCCGCGGCCTTCGTGATTTCGGGGTGGCCTAGTCTGCGCGAGAGCTCGTTGAGCATTTCGAGGAAGCCGGGCAGCACGAAATCGCCCAACTCGCGCAGGCCGTCGTCATCCAGTTCGCGGTTCTTCACCGAGACGAAGACGATGCGCTTGAACGCGTCGGGCGTGCAGTCGTAGGCGGCGCGGACGGCAAGAGCGGTCTTGCCCATGCCGCCCGGCCCGACGATAAGCGCTCCCCAAACGAGGCCTCCCGGGTCTATGGCTCTACGGACTCGCGCGAGTTCGTCCTCGCGTCCGAAGAACGGCTGGAGACTCGGGAGGTTGTTGTGGATGGAGGTCTGCGCGGGGCGTGCATGGGACGCGGCGTCAACGGCGCGCGGCTGCCTGCTCTTGAACTCGTTCAGCGCTTGAAGGACGAGGCGGTGAAGCTCCTCCGCTGACTTGAACTCTTTGCGCACGCGCCCGTCGGCGGCGCGCGCCTTGAACTTGCGGAGCTTCTCCTGCGCGACCTCATTAGCTTCTATGTCGCCGAAGGTGACTGCGTGATTCGCGTGGGCGGTGAAGACGAGAATCTCGCGGAGCTTGCCCTCCTTCTTGCGCGCCACCGCGCGGTCGAACTCCATTTCGGTGATTGAAACGTCCCGCCCGTCGGGCACCCAGCCGTAGCGGAAGGCGTAAACGCCGACGTAGATGTCGGCCTGTTCGACCATCTCCAACGAGGCGGCGATGCCGGTCGCGTCACGCGCCGGAAGTTGCTCCATGCCGATGGGGAAGACGCCCGCCTCAAGACATGCCTTATGCACGAGCGCTCGATGTTCCGGCAGATCGAGCGCTGTGCTACTTATCATAGCCGTGAACTGACCGGGCCGCGGCTCGGCGGACTCCTCGGCGGGGGCAGGGTCTGGGTGAGTCATATCCGTTCAACTCCATGAGCACGGGTAAGGGCTGCGGACGTGGCCGCCGATGCTGATTATCCACGGCGGGGGCGGAATGACAATAGCTTTTGGCGGGGCGCGCTTGGCACGAAGGCGGGCGCGGTTTAAAGTAAGGGCGCGCCGTCTCGGTCTCCCGCGCGCAATGTGGATGCTGTTCCCTCTAAAATTAATGAGCACGAAAATCCTGTTCCCCCTCGCACTCCTCGTCGGCCTCTTGGCCGCAGCTTTCTCAGCCGCCCAGAGCCCCGCGCCCGGACCTTCGCCCGTCGAGCTGCCTGCGGAGAAGCACTTGCGCAACGTGCGGCAGTTGACGTTCAGTGGCGAGAACGCCGAGGCGTATTTCTCGGCGGACGGGCGCGAGTTGATCTTCCAGTCGAAGCGCGACCGTTTGGAGTGCGACCAGATTTTCACGATGGGCGCGGACGGCTCGAACGCGCGCATGGTCTCTACGGGGACGGGCAAGACGACCTGCTCCTACTTCCTGCCGAGGGCGCGGCGCATTCTTTACGCCTCGACGCATCTCGGCGCGAGAGAGTGCCCGCCCGCGCCGAACTACAGAGTCACGGGCTACGTCTGGCCCATTTACGCCTCGTATGACATCTTCACGGCGCGGCCCGACGGCACGGACCTGAAGCGGCTGACGAAGACCCCGGGCTACGACGCCGAGGCGACCGTCTCGACGGATGGCCGGAAAATCGTCTTCACCTCGATGCGCGACGGCGACCTGGACATCTACACGATGGACACGTCGGGCAAAAACGTCCGCCGCCTGACGACGGAGCTGGGCTACGACGGCGGCCCCTTCTTCTCGCGCGACGGCCGGCAGATTGTTTACCGCTCTTACCACCCGCGCACACCCGAAGAGGTGAAGCGCTACAAGCAGAAGCTCGCGGAGAATCTGATCGAGCCGAACGTGTTCGAAATCTGGGTGATGAACGCGGACGGGACGAACAAGCGGCAGGTGACGCGCCTGGGCGCGGCGAGCTTCGCGCCCTACTTCTTCCCGGACGGCCGCCGCATCATCTTCGCCTCGAACGTGAACGACCCGAAGGGGCGCAACTTCGACCTCTACGCCGTGGGCGTTGACGGCTCAAACCTGGAGCGCGTCACGTTCGAGGAGACCTTCGACGGCTTCCCCATGTTCTCGCCCGACGGCAAAAAACTGGTCTTCGCCTCGAACCGCAACGCCAAAACGCGCGGCGACACCAACGTCTTCATCGCCGACTGGGTAGACTAAGTTAGATTTGAGATTTGAGATTATGAGGCAGAAGTTTCTTTCCCTCGCGTTAGTCTTCGCGCTCGCGCTCGGTTGTTTCGCGCAGCAGCGGCGGCGGGCGGACGAGTCGTCGCCGAGCGTGGAGCGGCTGCGCGCTCACGTCACTTACCTGGCTTCGGACAAGCTTGAAGGGCGCAGGACCGGGAGCGCGGGCGCGACCGCCGCGGCCGAGTACATCGCCAACGAATTCGCGCGGGCGGGCCTGCGGCGCAGCGTCGGCCGCGACCTGCCGGGGATGTCCATCCTCGAAGCGGACAGCCCGCGCCGCTACATGCAGGAGTTCCCCTTCGTCGCGGGCGTCGAGCTGGGCCAAAAGAACTCGCTCGCGGCGCAACCGAGTTGGGGCGGCGAGGCCGTCACCTTGCGCGCGGGTGTGGACTGGACGCCGCTGGGGTTCTCTTCGAGCGGCAAGGTCGAGGCCGCGCAGGCGGTGTTCGTGCACTACGGCATCGCGGCGAGTGAGTTGAACCGGGACGACTACGCGGGCGCGGATGTCAAGGGTAAGGTCGTCATCGCGCTCGACGGGACGCCGGACGGCGACAACCCGCACGGCGGGTTCGGCCGCTACGGCGACCCGCGCTGGAAGGCCGTGGCGGCGAAAGACAGGGGCGCGAAGGCGCTCGTCCTGCTCTCCCTCAAAGAGAAGTTCGCCGACGACAAGTTGTCCGCCTTGAGCTACGACAACTCCGGCGAGGCGGGCCTGCCCGTCGTCGCGCTGGCTAAGCCCGCGTGGGAGCGCCTGCTCGAATCGGTCCCCGAGGACAAGAAATCAACGGGCCTTGTCGCCAGCACGAAAGCTCACGCCACGCAGACCGGCGGGCCGAAAAAATTTGAGAAGTTCTCGTGGTCGCTGACCGCGGACGTGGTGCGGCGCAACGCGCCCGCCTACAACGTCGTCGGCGTTCTGGAAGGCTCGGACCCCGAGCTGAAGAGCGAGGCCATCGTCATCGGCGCGCACTACGACCACCTGGGGCGCGGCGGCGCGGGGAGCCTCGCGCCGCGCGAGGGCGAGATACACCACGGCGCGGACGACAACGCTTCGGGCGTGGCCGGCGTGCTTGAGCTGGCGCGCATCTTCTCCTCCAATCGGACGGGCCGCAGCCTGGTCTTCGTCGCCTTCAGCGGCGAGGAGGAGGGACTGCTCGGCTCGAACTACTACGTCAACCATCCCGTCTGGCCGCTCGACAAGACCGTGGCGATGATTAACATGGACATGATCGGGCGGATGAAGGAGAGGCGGCTGATGCTCGGCGGCACGGGGACGGCCGCCGAGTGGCGCGAGTGGATAAAATCTGCCAATCAAGGGATCGGAACCTTCCGCCTCCGCGATACCCCGGAGTCGCTCATGAAGGAGGGTGTCCATGAAGTCCCCGGAAAGATGGGAGGTTCGCCAGGAGTCGTTAATCTCACAGAGGAGTTCGCGCTCACACTCAACGAAGACGGCTACGGGCCGAGCGATCATTCTTCGTTCTACGCTAAGGGAATCCCAGTGCTCTTCTTCTTCACGGGCACGCACCAGGACTACCACAAGCCTTCGGACACGGCCGAGAAGATAGCCTACGAGGACGAGGCGCGCGTCGTCAGTTTCGTCCAAAGAATCGTGGGCTGGATTGACGCGAGTGACCGGCGTCCGACCTACGCGGTGGCGAAGAGCCAGGCGCAGGGGCGCTCCGTTGGCTTCCGGGTTTATCTTGGCACAATTCCGAACTACGCGGAGACGAACGACGGGATGATGCTCGACGGCGTGCGCGAGGACTCGCCTGCGGCCGCCGCGGGCCTCAAGGCCGGCGACAAGATCATTAAGATGGCCGGGCGCGAGGTGCGCAACGTCTACGACTACACTTACGCGCTCGGCGAGATGAAGGCGGGCGAGGAGTACGAGGTCGAAGTGGTGCGCGGCGGCCAGACGCTCAAGCTGAAGATCACGCCCGCCGCGAGAAAGTAAAAAAGGTAAAAGGAAAAAGGAAAGACGAGCGTGGCGCTCACCTTCTTCCCTTTCGCCTTTTACCTTTTGCCTTCTTACTTACCAGCGGGGCTCGCGGTCGTTGCGCCCGCCGCCGCCGCCGCCACCGCCGCCGTAGCCGCCGCGGTCGCGGTCACGGCCTCCGCCGCCACCACCGCCGTAGCCGCCGCGCCCGCCGCCGCCGCCGGGACCGCGGTCGGTCTTGGGCTTGGCCTCGTTGACGGTCAGGTTGCGGCCGTTCAAGTCCTTGCCGTTGAATTGCTCGATGGCAGCCTGCGCGTCCTCGGCCGTCGCCATCTCGACGAAGCCGAAGCCGCGCGAGCGGCCCGTCTCGCGGTCCTCTATGACGGAGGCCGACTCGACCGTGCCGGCCTGCGAGAAGTGATCGCGCAGGTCGTCGCTCGTGGTCTTGAAAGAGAGGTTGCCGACGTATAGTTTCGTAGTCATTTCTTCTTCTTAATCCTCTGAGGGCGACAGGAAGCTGTGGGCAGTATTTGAATCGCAGGACAAGGCGGGGAGGCCAATCCTCTACGGCGAAACGCGACGCGCGCCCGGCGCTCTAACAATCAGAGAGCGGCTCCTAACAGGTTGACAACTAGCCTCACTCTCTCTTCAGCCGAACGTCGTCGCTTCACGGTCACGGACAGGCGCAATCACCATTGATGCGCGAGAGTAGGAATCCGACAGACGCCAGTATGCCGAGATTCCGGCCGGAGCGCAAGAGGTAAATTTGACTAATTTGCGTAGAAAAATCCTCTGCACACTTCTGCTCTGTTGCGCCCTGAGGCCACTCGCCCCCTTCTCGCCCCCGCCCGCCGCGGCCCAACCACGCCGCCCGGCCGCGCCCGCCGCCGCAGGGCAGCGCGCCCTCTGGCCCGGCTCGCGCTTCACCGAAGCCGACCGCCGTCGCGCCGTCATGCGCGGCCTGAACTTCATCTACCGCACGGCGCAGGACCGGCGCAACTTCGAGGACTACGGCCACGATTACCTGTGGTGCTTTTACAGCCTGTCGGCCGCCGTCCAAGACCCCGCGGTGCGGCGCGCGGCCCGGCGGATGGGAGTCGAGCGCGCGCGCCACTGGCGGCGAACGCACCGCTCGGTCCCCTCGGACGCGGACGCGGGAACAATCGCCAACCTGGCCTACGGCGCGGACGCCGCGGACAGCCTCGGCGTCCACGATCCCGAGCTGAAAAGGCAGCTCACGCGCGCCGCGCCGCGCTTTTACGCGCGCCATTACCTGCTCTTCGACCCGCGCGTCGAGCCGCCGCCCGCGGACGTGCCAGATGAGTGCAGTAGCTGCGGTGCCCTGAACGCGCGCGGGAGCGAAGTGTGCCACGTCTGCCGCGCCCCGCTCGTCATGCGCACGCGCTACGACGTTTGGTACGACGCGCTCATCACCACTTACGTCGGCGAGCGTTCGGGCATAAACCTCGGCGCGCGCTACAGCGACGTGCTCAAGTGGCTGCCCTCTTTGCGCCCTTACCGCGCGCGCCACGGGGACGCCGGCCGCGAGTTTCACGACGCGGTCTACGCCGTCACGCACGTCGTCTACACGCTCAACGACTACAGCCAGCTCAAACTCTCGCCGCGCCTGCTGCCGCAGGAGTTCGAGTTCCTCAAAGCGAATCTCAAGGCTGCGATAGCGGACGACGACGCAGACATGCTCGGCGAGTTCATGGACTCGCTGCGCGCCTTCGGCGTCGCGACCTCAGACCCGCTCATGCGCGCCGGGATGGAGTATTACCTCACGCACCAGAACCCGGACGGCAGTTGGGGCGACCGCGAGGAGAAAGACATCTACATGCGCTACCACCCGACGTGGAACGCCGTCGCCGGCCTCAGCGAATACGACTGGCGCGGCGAGGGGTTGAGTTTCCCGGAGGTGAGGCCGTTGTTGGAACAGTGGGCGCGGGAGGAGTCAGCCACGGCGTTTAATTTCCTGCTTGGGAAATCGTCCCCCGCCGCGAAATCTGTTAGGATTTCCGGCGGAGGTTAATCTAAACAAGAATGAGCACCGCTCCCAATAAAGTCATCTACTCGATGGTCGGCGTCGGCAAGTATTACGACAAGCGGCCCGTCCTCAAGGACATTTATCTTTCCTACTTCTACGGCGCGAAGATCGGCGTCATCGGCCTCAACGGCTCTGGCAAAAGCTCGCTGCTGAGAATCCTCGCCGGCGTGGACAAGGAGTTCGTCGGCGAGACCGTCATCTCGCCCGGCTACACGGTCGGCTTCCTTGAGCAGGAGCCGCGGCTGGACGAGTCGAAGACCGTGCGCGAGATCGTCGAGCAGGGTGCGCAGGAGACAGTTGACCTGCTCAAAGAGTTCGACGAGATCAACGCGAAGTTCGCCGAGCCGATGACGGACGACGAGATGGCACAGCTTCTCGAACGCCAGGGCGCTGTGCAGGAGAAGCTGGACGCGGCGGACGCGTGGGATTTGGACTCGCGGCTCGAAATGGCTATGGACGCGCTGCGCTGCCCGCCGGGCGAGACGCCAGTGAAAATCCTCTCGGGCGGCGAGCGCCGCCGCGTCGCGCTCTGCCGGCTGCTCCTGCAAAAGCCGGACATCCTGCTCCTGGACGAGCCGACGAACCACCTGGACGCCGAATCCGTCGCCTGGCTCGAACAGCATTTGCAGAAGTACGCGGGCACGGTCATCGCCGTCACGCACGACCGCTACTTTCTGGACAACGTCGCCGGCTGGATTCTGGAACTGGACCGCGGCGAGGGCATCCCGTGGAAAGGCAACTACTCTTCGTGGCTCGAACAGAAGCAGGAGCGCCTGCGCCGCGAGGAGAAGTCTGAGAGCGAGCGGCAGAAGACCTTGCAGCGCGAGTTGGAGTGGATTCGGATGTCGCCCAAGGGCCGCCAGGCGAAGGGCAAGGCGCGCATCAACTCCTACGAGGCGCTTCTCGACCAGGAGAGCGAGGGCCGCCGCCAGGACCTGGAGATTTACATCCCGCCGGGGCCGCGCCTGGGCCAAAAGGTTATCGACGCAGAGCGCGTCGGCAAGGCTTACGGCGACAACCTGCTCGTCGAGGAGATGACCTTCCGCCTCCCGCCGGGCGGGATCGTCGGCATCATCGGGCCGAACGGCGCGGGCAAGACCACGCTCTTCCGAATGATTACGGGGCAGGAACAGCCGGACGCCGGCACGATCGCCATCGGCGAGACGGTCAGGCTGGCCTACGTTGACCAGAGCCGCGACGCGCTCTCCGCGGACAAGAGCATCTGGGAGGAGATTTCGGGCGGCCTCGACACGGTCGCGCTCGGGAGCCGCGAGGTCAACTCGCGGGCCTACGTCGCGCGGTTCAACTTCTCCGGCAGTGACCAGCAGAAGAAGGTCGGCACACTTTCGGGCGGCGAGCGCAACCGCGTGCACCTGGCGAAAGTGCTGAAGGAGGGGGCGAACGTGCTCCTGCTGGACGAGCCGACGAACGACCTGGACGTGAACACGATGCGCGCGCTCGAAGAGGCGCTCGAAAATTTCGCGGGCTGCGCCGTCGTCATCAGCCACGACCGCTGGTTCCTCGACCGCATCAGTACGCACATCCTCGCCTTCGAGGGCGAGAGCCGCGTCGTCTGGTTCGAAGGCAACTACTCCGACTACGAGGCCGACCGCAAGTCGCGCCTCGGCGCGGCCGCAGACCAGCCCCACCGCATCAAGTACCGCCACCTGACGCGGGGCTGAAAATAACTAAGCGGGAGCTTGCACTCACTTCGTTGACCTGCCGGTGACGTAGCCGACGAAGCCGGTCACAATGGCCGTCAGCAGCGTGGTCGCCCACCTTTTATCTTCGGCGGTCGAGCCTTCTCTGACGATAGCCCAGACGCAGAGACAAAGGGCGACGCCGACTACGACGAACGCGGCGACGTGCAGAGCGAAATCTATCCGCCGCTTGTGCGCGGCGTTAGCTTTTTCGATTTCGAGCCGCGCCTCCCTCTCGGCGGGTTCTTCGCGCGGCACGATTGAAAGTTGATGCTCAGGTCTGTTGGCTAAGTCATTAAGATCAATCTTACCGTTCATGCGGCTGATTTAGCCCATCAAAGCCCGATTATCTCCGTCGCAAGAGGCTGGTCTTTCTCGGCAAGCCCTAACTTCAAGCCGCGTCGTTTGGCATCCACCGCGACTTCCATCAGAGCGATTGCTTTGCGAAGAACATCGCTTTTTGTTCCGCCCGTTTTAACAGCGAGCGACTCAAGCAGCGCGTTCAACTCAGGAGAAATGTCGAGACTCAGACGAACCTTCTCCTTTTCTTTTTTTGGTGAACCACGCGCAGTGGTTTTTAGGGCTTGATTCACAGTCTTTGCTCCTTAGAAGTAGGGTGGTACAGCTAGTTAGGTTTCTTCACCTAGAACATTGGTACTGTAATAAGGGGTGGCAGCACTTATTCCTAGCTGGGATGGCGTTTGCTTTCGATGCTGTCGCTTCAAGCCTTTGAGCGTGCCCAGACGACTCAGCAAACGCGATATCCAAGTAAATTATACGTAGATTTTACGTACACTACAAGCCCAATCCATAAAATTGATAGGAGATTTGCGGTTGCGCGATGAAGCTACTGTCTGGCTGAGACAGGAACGGGTTCGTGCTGCTCCGATTTCTCTGGTGTGCTTACGGGCAGTTCGATGAAGAAGGTGGAGCCTTCGCCGGGGGTGGAGTGGACGCCGACTTCGCCGCCGTGGGCGCGGGAGAGGTGTTTGACGATGGCGAGGCCGAGGCCGGTGCCGCCGAGTTCGCGGGAGCGGGCGCGGTCCACGCGGTAGAAGCGCTCGAAGATGCGGCGGACGTGCTCGGGCGTGATGCCTTCGCCCGTGTCTGTGACGGTGATGCGGTCGCGCGCGGCGCGCTCGTGGCTGACCGTGACGCGGCCGCCCTCGCGGTTGAACTTGATGGCGTTGTCCACGAGGTTCGTCAGCATCTGTTCGAGGCGGCCGGCGTCCGCGAAGACGATTGTCTCGGGCGCGACCTCGTTGACGAGCGTGACGCGGCGCTCCTCGGCGTGGCGCGCGACCGCCGTCAGCACGTCGCTCACCAGCGCGCGCAAAGGGAGTTCCACGATCTCGACCTTCACCGTCCCGGCCTCTATCGCGGACAGCTCCAGGATGTCGTCAATCAGATTGTGCATCCGCTCGGCGTTGCGGCGGATGATTGAGAGGAAGCGGCGGCTGCTCGCGGCGTCTTCGAGCGCGCCGTCTTCGAGCGTCTCGACGAAGGCGATGATGGCCGTCAGGGGTGTGCGCAGCTCGTGCGAGACGTTGGAGAGGAACTCCTGTCGCACGCGCTCCAGGCGCTCCAACCGCGTGATGTCGAAGAAGACGCCCATCGCCCCGCGCGAGCCGGGCGCGTCCAGGCGCAGTGGGACGACGCGCAAGTCGTAGATGGGGCCGCCCGGCCCCTGCATCTCGACCTTCGTCTCGCGCCGCTCGTTCTCCCCGAGCGCGGCCGTGAAGGCGGAATGAATCGCCGGGTTGCGCGTCAGGTCGGAGAGCCGCCGCCCCTCGGGCGTGCCGCCCGCCGGGCCGAAAATCTCACGCGCCGCGCGGTTCGACGTGACGACGCGCATCTCCGAGTCCAGGACCAGCACGCCCTCGCGCATCCCGCTCATCATCACTTCGAGGAGCGCGGCGGCGCGCAACTCGTCACGCTCTTCCTCGCTCCTGCGCTCGTCCGCACGGTCGGGGACGACGACCGCCCCCGCCTTCAGCTCTTCCTTCCACTCCGAAAAGAGCTTGCCCAGGATCGCGCCCGACACCAGCGCGAAAAAAATCGCCAGCCGCGTGCGCAGGTTCCACACGGAGCTGACGAGCAGGCCCGCCGCCACCGCGCTCGACAGGAAGAGCAGAAACTTGACGCGAACAGACATAAAACGAAGTGATGAGTGATGAGCGATGAGTGATGAGTAAAAGCCTCTGACTCATTACTCATCACTCATCATTGCTTTTGCGTGCAGCCGACGAAGCGGTAGCCGACGCCGACGACCGTCTCGATGGAGTCGCCGCAGGGGCCTAGCTTCTGGCGCAGGCGGCGGATGTGCACGTCGAGCGTGCGCGTGTCGCCGTAGTATTGGTGGCCCCAAACGTCGTCCAGGAGGCGCTGGCGCGTGGCGACGCGGCCCGCGCTCCGCGCGAGCGTGGAGAGCAGGGCGAACTCCTTGCGCGTCAGCCTGACGCTCGCGCCGTCGCAGGCGACGTGCATGTCCGCGAAGTCAACCACGAGGCGGCCGTCCTCGTAGCGCGCGCCCGAAGTTTCGTCAACCCGCCGCAGCACCGCGCGCACGCGCGCCATCAGCTCGCGCACCGAGAAAGGCTTCGTGATGTAGTCGTCCGCGCCAACGTCGAAGCCGCCCACGCGGTCGGCCTCCGAGGAGCGCGCCGTCAGCATGATGACCGGCAGGCGGCGCGTCGCCGGCTCGCGGCGGAGCCTGCGGCAGAGCTCCGTGCCGCTCATCCCCGGCAGCATCAAATCCAGGATGACGAGCTGCGGCGGGTTCTTCGCGTCGAGCGCGGCGGCCAGACCCTTCTCCCCCGTCTCAGCGACGAGCGCCTTCAAGCCCTCGCGCTCAAGATTGTACCGCAGGCTCTCCGCGATGTCGGCGTCGTCTTCGACGATCAGTACAGGACGTGTCATAACCTTAAGACTTTGGACTTAACAATCAGTAACTGTGCTTGATGAATTCGGCCTGCGCCATGTAGACGGTCAGCTCGCAGATGTCCTCGACATAGTCGCCGATGCGCTCGATGTGCTTGGCGACGAAGAGGAGGCGCGCGGCCCGCCTGGTGGTCGTCGGGTCCGCGACCATCAGCTCGATCAGGTCGTGGAACAGCCGGTTGTAGATTTCGTCTATCACGTCGTCGCGGGCGATGAGCTGGCGAGCCGCCGCGGCGTCGTGCGTGGTGAAGGCGTCGAGGGAGGCGTGCAGCATCTCGGCCGCGTGGTCGGCCATCCGCGGCAGGTCCGCGACGTTGGTGCTTAATTGAGGCTCGTCGTTCAAATCAATAACCGCGCGCGCGATGTTGCAGGCGTGGTCGGCGATGCGCTCTAAGATAGGCGTGATCTTCGCCACGGAGATGACGAAGCGCAGGTCGCGCGCGGCCGGCTGGCGCAAGGCGATGATGTCCACGCAGAGCCGGTCAATCTCGACTTCGAGATTGTCCACGATGTCGTCGTCCTTCAAGACGGCTTTGGCCGTCTCGGTGTCGCGCTCGACCAGCGAGTAGATGGCGCGCTGGAGCGCGCGCTCCGTCTCGCCGCCCAAGAGCAGCAGCCGGTCGCGCAGGTGATCCAGTTCGCGGTCGAGTCTTCTGTATTGCTCCATAAATTCAGTGGTCAGTGGTCGGTAGTCAGTGGTCAGTTAAAAGCCAGTAGTCTTCAACTGACCACTGACCACCGACCACTGACCACTGCTCTAACCGAACCTCCCCGTGATGTAGTCCTCGGTCAGCTTCAAGTCTGGGTTGGTGAATATCTTCTCCGTGTCGTTGACCTCGACCAGCTTGCCGAGCCAGAAGAAGGCCGTCCGGTCAGAGACGCGCGCGGCCTGCTGCATGTTGTGTGTGACGATGGCGATGGTGTAATCCTTCTTCAGCTCGACAATCAATTCCTCAATCTTCTGCGTCGCGATGGGGTCGAGCGCCGAGGCCGGCTCGTCCATCAGGACGACTTCGGGCCGGACGGCGAGCGCGCGCGCGATGCAGAGGCGCTGCTGCTGGCCGCCCGAGAGCCCGAGCGCCGAAGACTTCAGACGGTCCTTGACTTCGGGCCACAGCGCCGCGTCCGTCAAAGCCTTCTCGACGCGCTCCGCCATGTCGGCCTTGCTCGTCGCCATCCGGTTGATGCGCAGCCCGTAGGCGACGTTGTCGAAGATGGACTTCGGGAACGGGTTCGACTTCTGGAAGACCATCCCGACCTTGCGGCGCAACTCGACCACGTCGGTCCCGGGGGCGTAAACATCCTGGCCGTCAATCTCGACGCTGCCGCCGACGCGCGTGCCCGGGATCGTGTCGTTCATGCGGTTGAGCGTGCGCAGGAAAGTTGACTTGCCGCAGCCCGAAGGCCCTATGAAGGCCATCACCATCCGCTCGGGGATGTCGAGCCAGATGTTGTGCAGCGCCTGCGAGCGCCCGTAGAAGAAGTTGAGGTCTCGGACGCGGATCTTCGCCGCCGCGCTGCTACTCGCGGTCGGCCTCGCTGCGTCCTCGCGCGCCTCGGGCACGAAGGGCTTCGGCGCAGTTATTTCGGTCGGCGTACTCATAAATCAGGAGTCAGAAGTCAGAAGTCAGAAGTCAGGAGAAAAGAAAGGCAGAAGAAAACAGTCGTGCTTTCATTCTGACTCCTGACTCCTGACTCCTGCATTCTGCTTTTCAAGCTTTCTTCCTCGTGAAGAAGCGCACGATGACGTTGATGGCGAGGATGAGCGTCATCAGGACGAGCGTGGCCGCCCACGCCTTGGCGTTCTCCTCCTCGTAGGCCGAGATGGCGTTATTGTATATCTCGACCGTGAGAGACGCCATCGGCTGATCGAGATACCAGTTGAAGAAGCGGCTGCCCAAGACAGTCAGGAGCAGCGGCGCAGTCTCGCCCGAGACGCGCGCGATGGCGAGCATCGCGCCCGTGGCGATGCCAGAGGCGGCGGCCGGGAGCACGACGCCCATCGTCACGCGCCACTGCGGCGCGCCGAGCGCGAGCGCCCCCTCGCGCAGGCTCGTCGGCACCAGCCGAATCATCTCCTCGGTCGTGCGCGCCACAATCGGAATCATCACCAGCGCGAGCGCCACGCCGCCCGCGAACGCCGAGTACTGTTTCGTCGGCAGCACGAGCAGCGTGTAGACGAAGACGCCGACGATAATCGAGGGCACGCCCGTCAGCGTGTCGGTGACGAAGCGCACGAGCTGACCGAACCAGCCCGCGCCGAACTCTGACAGGTAAATCCCGCAGGCGATGCCGAGCGGCAGGCCGATTGTCGAGGCGAGCCCCAGCAGAATCAGGGAGCCCAGGATGGCGTGGCCGATGCCGCCGCCCTCGCCGAGCGGCTTGTACTCGGTCGTCAAAAACTCCCAGCTGATCGCCGACACGCCCTGGTAGGCGATGTAGCCCAAAATCAGCAGCAGAATGGTGACGGCGAAGGCGGCGCAGACGGCCGTCAAGCTGGTCATCGCGGCGCTTGCGAACTTGCGCCGGCTCGTCTTCGTCGCCTGAGGCGCGGACAGCTCTTTGAGCACGTCTTCCATCTAGGCCGCCCTCGCCGTGCCGCTCGTCCCGCGCGTCACGCTCCAGACGAGGAACTTGGCCGCGCCGTTGACGACGAACGTCACCAGAAACAGCACCAGGCCGATTTCGATGAGCGCGCTGATTTGCAGATCGTCGGTCGCCTCCTTCAGCTCGTTGGCGATGACGGAGGCGATGGTGTAGCTCGGCTCGAAGAGCGAGGCGGAGATTTCGGCGCGGTTGCCGATGACCATCGTCACGGCCATCGTCTCGCCGATGGCCCTCCCCAGCCCCAGGATAATCGCGCCCGCGATGCCGGAGGAGGCGTTCGCCAGCACCACGCGCGTCGTCTCCCACTTGGTCGCGCCGAGGGCGAGCGCCGCCTCGCGCTGCGAAACTGGCACAGCCGTCAACACGTCGCGCACCACGGCCGAGATGATCGGCGTGATCATGATGGCGAGGATGATGCCGCCCGTGAAAAGACCTATGCCGGTCGGCGTGCCCTGAAAGAGCGGCAGAAAGCCGAACGTCCGTGCCAGAAATGGCTCGACCGTCGAGCGCAGGAAAGGTGCGAGGACGAAGATGCCCCAGAGGCCGTAGACGACCGATGGGATGGAGGCCAGGAGTTCTACCAGGAAGCCGACGGGGCGGGCGACGCGCGCCGGGGCCTGCTCGACGAGGAAGATGGCGACGCCGAGGGAGAGCGGGACGGCGATGACGAGCGCGATGAGCGAGGACATCAGCGTCCCGTAGATGAAGGGCAGCGCGCCGAACTCGTGGCGGACGGGGTTCCACTCGCGCCCCGTCAGGAATCCCCAGCCGAACTCGCTGATGGAGAGACGCGAGTTGGAGTACATCGCCGCGATCATCGAGCCGACGATGAGCAGCATGACGATGGCGCTCAGGAAGAGCAGGCCGCGGAAGACGGCGTCGCCCGTGCTGCCCGTCGGCGCGAGCGCCCGCCGCCAGTCCCAGCGGCGGGCGCTCGCGCCGAACTCGTCTGCCGGCGAAGGTATTGTCGGCCGTGAGCTAGACATGAGAACGCAAAATTAAAAATGAAAAATTCAAAAGTGAGGCCGGGGCCGCCTTGATTAAAATAATGTCGTCCTCCGGCCCGATTTTTTTATTGCCCGCGGAGCGGCTTGCCGCCGTTGGTCATGGAGTTGACCTTCTCCTCGGCGCGCTTGACGACCTCGGGCGGCAGCGGCGCGTACTGCAAGTCGCGGGCGAACTTTTCCCCGTCGTGCAGCGCCCACCAAAGGAAGTCGGCCAGCGTCTTGCCCTTGCCGGCATCCTTCTGCTCCTTGTAGACGAGAATGTAGGTGTAGCTCGAAATCGGGTAAACCGTCTCGCCCGCCGCGTTGACAATTGAGGCGCGCAGGTCCGCGGGCATCTTCGAGACGGTCTCGGCCGCGGCGGCCGTGATGGCGTCGAGCGACGGCTCGACGAACTTGCCCGCGCTGTTCTTGATGCGCGCGACGGGCAGCTTGGCGTTCAGGGCGTAGGTCAGCTCCGTGTAGCCGAGCGTGTTCGGCTGCTGCTTGATTTGGCCCATGACGCCCTCGTTGCCCTTGCCGCCCTGGCCGACGGGCCACTTGGGCGACTTGTCCGCGCCGACCTTCTCTTTCCACTCGGGGCTGACGGCCGAGAGGTAATCCGTGAAGACGGCGGACGTGCCGCTGGCGTCAGCGCGGTAGACGACGCGAATCTCTTCGGCAGGGAGCTGGACGCCCGCGTTGTCGGCCTTAATCTCGGGAGCGTCCCAGCGTTTGATCTTGCCGAGGAAGATGTCGGCGAGCGTCTCTGGGGAGAACTGCAAGGGCTGCGAGACGCCGTTGAGATTGTAGGTGATGACGACCGCGCCGAGGACGGTCGGGACGTGCATGATTTCGCCGGGGGCGGCCTTGAGGTCCGCGTCGCTCATCGGCGCGTCGGAAGCGCCGAAGTCAACCGTCTGCGCCTGAATGCCCTTGATGCCCGCGCCGGAGCCTTGCGACTGGTAGTCAATCTGGACGTTCGGATTGAGCTTGCCGTACTCGCTCACCCACTTGTCGTAAATCGGCTTGGGGAAGGTCGCGCCCATGCCGTTGAGGCGGACTGTGCCGCCGCCGCCGGAGCCGCTCGGGCCGCTTCCCTTGCAGGCGAGAGAGAGCGCGAGCAACGAGACCGAGAGCAGCGCGCCTGCCGCGCGCGCGATTTTTTTCAAGGGGGGCACTGAGGTTTGTCTCCTTCGAATATCAGGTTAGAAACACCGAAGGTTAAGCGAGGCGTGTTACATCCGTCTGAACTCAGTCCGAACTTAATGTTAACAACCGGACGCGCCGGACGCGGAATTTCGTAAAGGGAGGGCGCGCAGTTTATGATGTCCAGCGTGTCAAGACAGTCCGTAGAAGAGAGCCTGGAAGTCGCTGAGCCTGTTGCGCCGATTATCCCGCCGGAAGTCCCCGCGGCCGGGCGGAAGAGTTTGCCGCGCCGCATGGCCGCGCGCCATCGTTCGAAGATGCCCGTGCTGGTCTGGCTCGTCCTGGCGCTCATCTGGAGCTCGACCTGGCTCTTCATCAAGCTCGGCCTCGAAGACCTGCCGCCGTTCACGTTCGCGGGCATACGTTTCGTCATCGCGGTCCTCATCCTCTCGACGGTCGTCGCCGTGCGCCGCAGTAGACTGCCCTCTACCGGGCGCGACTGGGCTTTAATCGCGGGTACGGGGTGGCTCGCCTTCACGGTCAACTACGGCCTCTTGTTCTGGGGCGAGCAGCGCACTTCCTCTGGCCTGGCCGCCATCCTGCAAACCATCATCCCGGTCTTCGGCCTCGTGCTCGCGCACCTGCACCTGCCGGCGGAGCGCATCACCGCGCCGAAGCTCGTCGGCGTCGTGCTCGGCATCGCGGGGGTCGCGCTGATTTTCTCAGACCAGATGGGGGCGGAAGGCTCTGGGGCGTTTCGGGGGAGCGTGGCGATTGTCGTCGGCGCGTTCGGCGCGGCCTACTCGAACGTGCTGGTTAAGGCGCGCGGCGGGAAATTGGACTACGCCGTGCTGGCCGCGGGGCAGATGCTCTTCGGCCTCGTCCCGCTCCTGATTATTGGCACAGTCTTCGAGGGCAACCCGTTGAAGCTGCGGTGGACGCCGATGGCGCTCCTCTCGCTTTTTTACCTGGCGCTGGTCGGCTCGGCCGTCGCGTTCCTGCTCTACTACTGGCTGGTGCGGCACATGGAGGTGACGAAGACGATGCTGATCGCGCTCGTGACGCCGTTCATCGCGGTCAGTCTGGGGATGGTCGTGCGCGGCGAGCAGTTGACGTGGCGGATAGTGGCCGGCGGGTTCTGCATCATGGCCGGCATCGGCGTGATTGTTCTGCGGAGGATGAGGCATGGCTAAGGTTGAAGAGGCGGTCGTTAACGAGCGCCGGGGCGATTACGTCATTAGCACCGACAGGGCGCGGCTGGACTTGGCGGTCATACACGACTATCTCAGCCGCCAGTCTTACTGGGCCACGGGGCGGAGCCCGGAGACCATCCGCCGCTCGATTGAGAACTCGGTCACGTTCGGCCTCTACGAAGGAGACAGGCAGATAGGTTTTGCGCGGGTCGTGACGGACTACGCGACCTTCGCGTGGGTGGCGGACGTGTTCGTCCTGGAGAGCGCGCGCGGGCGCGGCCTTGGCACGTGGCTCGTCGAAGTGATACTCGCGCACCCCGACCTGCGCGGCTTCCGCCGCTGGACGCTCGCCACGAAGGACGCGCACGAGCTTTACCGCAAGTTCGGCTTCTCGGAACTAAAACGCCCCGAGCGTTGGATGGAGCGGCGCGACCCCGAGACACAGGAGTCGCCCGATTACTGGGCCGCAGAATAATGTCGGCCGGAGAAATTAACAGGGATGGACAGGATAGACAGGATAAAATTTGAGATTTCAGATTTGAGATTCTTAATTCTTATCCTGTCCATCCTGTCCATCCCTGTTCGAATCCGCTTGCAGAGGCCATAATCTTTGCGAACTTCACGCGGGCGCGCGGCGTAAAGATTGAAAGAATCTCGGGCGATACCCTTCGCCTTTCGAACTCAGGTCACAACTCTACCGCCTTACTGAGGAGAAAGACTATGTCGAAAATCAGCAGGCTCTGCGCGGCCCTCATCTTCTGCCTAGCCTTTATGTCCGCCCCGCTCTCCGCGCAGAGCAGCAAGTCTGTCGCCGCGGCGCTCACGCCCGCCGAGGCCGAACAGTGGCGCGCGGACTTGCGCGTGCTTGCCACCGAAATGCCGCTGCGCCACCGCAACCTCTTCCACACGGTCAAGCGCGAGCAGTTCGAGGCGGCGGTCAAGAGCCTGGACGAGCGCATCCCGACAATGACGCGCGCCCAGGTGATAGTCGAGTTCATGCGCGTCGTGGCGATGGTCAAGGACGGCCACACCAGTATCGCGGGCCTGCTCTGGGACCCGAAAATCGGCTTCCGCTCCTACCCGCTCTCGCTCTATTTCTTCAAGGACGGGCTCTTCGTCATCACGGCCGACCGCGAGCACGCCGCGACGGTCGGCGCGCGCGTCGTGAAGATAGGCAGCAAGAGCGCCGACGAGGTCTACGACGCCGTCAAGGGCCTCGTCTTCCACGACCGCGACAACGAGTTCGGCCTCAAGGCCGCGGCCCCGATAGCCATGACCATCCCCGAAGTCCTCAACGCGCTCGGCATCGTAGAGGACATGGACAGGGCGCAGTTCGTGCTTGAGAAGAACGGCAAGCAGATGACCGTCGAGGTGAGCCCCGTGGTGAGGGTCAAAGAGGCAGTCCACAACACTTGGGACTACGTGAAGCCCGCGGGCTGGGCCGACGCGCGCGACGCGGCTTCGGCCCCCGTGCCCCTGTGGCTCAGGAACGTGAAAGACCTTTTCTGGTACGAGTACCTGCCGGACTCGAAGACCGTCTACGTGCAGTTCAACGGCGTGATGGACAAGCCGGACGAGACGTTCGCGGCTTTCACGAAGCGCCTCTTCGACTTCGTCGAGAAGAACCCTGTCGAGCGTTTCGTGCTTGACCTGCGCTGGAACGGCGGCGGGAACAACTACCTGAACAAGCCGCTCGTCGTCGGGCTGATTAAGTCGAAGGTGGACGCGCCCGGCAAGCTCTTCACCATCATCAGCCGCCACACGTTCTCGGCGGCGCAGAATCTGGTCAACGAGCTTGAGAAGTACACGAACACCATGTTCGTCGGCGAGCCGACGGGCGAGAACGTCAACTTCTACGGCGACTCGGCCCGCATAGAGCTGCCGAACAGCGGGCTCGTCGTGCGCGCCTCCACTCTCTGGTGGCAGAACCTGGACCCGCGCGACCGCCGCCAGTGGACGGGGCCGCACATCGCCGCCGAGCTGACCTCCTCGGACTATTTCACGAACAACGACCCCGCGATGAAGGTCATCCTCGGCTACACGCCGAAGAGGGAGGTGACGGCTCAGTTGCAGGAGGCGCTCGACGCGAATGATGTGGCGCTCGCCGCCAAACGCTTCCGCGAGTTCGTGGCGGACCCGGCCAACGCTTACGTCAACGTCGAGGGCATCGTGAACAGCTTCGGCTATCGCCTGATGGGGACGCACCGGCTCGACCACGCGATAGAGATTTTCAAATTGAACACGGAAGCCTACCCGAAGTCCTCGAACGTCTGGGACAGCCTCGGCGAAGCCTACATGAACAAGGGCGAGAAGGAGCTGGCGATTAAGAACTACGAGAAGTCGCTTGAGCTTGACCCGTCGAACGCCAACGCCGTGCAGATGCTCAAGAAGCTGCGCGGAACAAACTGACTGCTGTCATCCGAAGAGTAAGAGCGGGGGCAAGCCCCTCTTCCTGACCTGCGAGGTAGCGTTGGTTGAGCGATTCAACCTGTGTCGCCTCAAAGGTCAGGAAGAGGGACTTGCCCCCGCTGTCTATTTCCCGGCGCGCTCTTTGGCGGCGGCGACGACGCGCTTGAGGCGCTCGATCTTCTCCTCGTGCGTCTCGCCGGGGACGGGACCCGTGTCGTAGTCTGCGCGGTAGAGCGTGCCGCCGGGCGTGGCGCGGCGCGCGGGGGCCTTCTTGGCGGGCACGGCGTCGGGCGCGAGGTCGGCGGGCGTTTCGGGCGCGGCGGCTGGCGAGGCCGTCGCGGCGGCCGAACTCAGGGGCGCGGCCGAAGCCTGGCCCGTGGCGGCCTGGGCTTCGGCGGCCGGGCGGTGTGCGTCGGCCTGGGCGGAAGAATCTGTGCCAGAAGTCGGAGAGGATTTGGGCATGGCCGCGGGGTCGCCCGCGTCGAAGAGCGCCTTGCGCCGCTTGGCCTCCGCGACGACCGCGCGCAGGCGTTCCAGCTTCTGCTCGCGCGTCTCGCCGGGGACGGGGCCGTCCGCGCCCGGAATCGGCCCGAGCGGAGTCTCTGAAGGGTTCGGGTAAGCGCCGCCCGCGTGCGCGCCCTCGGTTTTCGCCGCCGCGGGGGCTGACTTCGGCGCTTCAGTTTTAGCGGCGGCCGGTTTGGCAGCGGCAGCGGACTTCTCCGCAGGCTTCGCGGCCGGGGCCGGCGCGTGGGCCGTCTCTTCGGCGAGCACGAAGACGCCGCGCTCGTTCTTGACGATGGTCGGGAGCGTGCCGCCGGCCGCCTGTAGAATCGCGGACAACTCGTTCTCGACGAAGCGTTGCTGTTTGAGGGGGTCGCGCACGTGGCCGAGCGGCGGCCCCATGTAGAGCGTGCCGCACGACTGGCACTTGAAGAGCACGTCGTCGCCGCGCAGGTGAACTTCCGAAGGCTCTCCCCCCGTGCTCACCTGCTTGAGGTGGCCGTTGCAGAGCTTGCCCTTCTCGTTCTTCGTGTTGCAGACGGTCTGCGCGTTCGTAATCTTCTTCGGGACGGCGGGCTGCTCGGCCGCGCCCGCGGCGCTCTTGGTCTGCGTGTCGGTCGCGTTGGCTGACATGAGCTGTGCTTTATCCTTTGCCGTAGACGAATGAATGGCGGAAGAGAGCTAATGATAAAGGCAAAAGGAAAAAGGTAAAAGGAAAAAGTTTAGCACTCCGCCGGATTGAAGATTATCGCGAAATAATTTTGGCCCGATTGTATTTCCCGGGCGGGGCCGCGCTCTGTGCACTGGCTGACAGAAACCGCCGCGTGCCCCCGAACGGACGGGAGCGGTCAACAATTTGAAGGAGTAAGCAATCTTGAAAACGAGACTTTTGATTAATTACGCACTGGCCGCGCTGCTCATGCTCGCCGCCGCACCCCTCGTCGCGCGGGCCGATGTTAATAACCGCCTGTACGACTTCACGGACGCCTTCTACAAAAGGAACGGCGTTGACCCCGCCAAGATCGGCGGACGCCGCCAGGCGGTCGCGCCCCTCGCGGTCGTTGACGTGCCCTTCTTCTCTTACCAGCGCAACGTCCGCGCGCTCCTGACGCTCCCGGCCTACGACCACAGCGGCAAGCCGGTCTTCTGGACCGTGATGGGCGAAGTCCCCAACGACGGCTTCACGAAGGACGCCGCCGGCCAGCACGCGCGCCAGATCGCCGACAACATGATCGAGTACGTCTTCCCGACGAAGGACGGCAATCCCGTCGGCCTCGGCAACCTGCGCCAGTCCGTCCTGCTGGACATGCGCAACGGCTACTTCAGCAACAACCCGCTCGGCCTGTGGCTGCACGTCTGGGTCAGCTACACCCCGCGCGCCTTCAACACGGCCGAAGGTAAGAAGATTCTCGCCGACCTCCAGAAGCGCAACGGCCTGGCGCTGGACGGCACGCCGATCATCAAGACGCTGAGTGAGCTGGACACGCTCTTCAGCAAGGGGCTCGCGGCCAAGCGCCTGCGCAACCCGGACGGCTCCGAGGGGGCGGCCTACGCCATCTGCCCGGTCGTCAAGGACCCCACAGACGGCGGCATCGCGGCCGACCAGTTCCTGGCCTACACGCGCAAGGCCGACGGCTCGCCGCTCGAACCCTTCTTCGTCCGTCACTTCGACAGCCTCCGGTTCACAGGCGACTGGGCCAATTAGTCCTCACCCCACGCGGGCGACGCGCGGCCAGCACCTGACAGGGATATTGATTTTGGGGCAGGGAGAGTTTCACCTACTCGCCCCCGGAATCATCCTCGTCACGGGCCTGCCGCGCGTCGCCGCGTTAGCGTCGGCCTTCAGGGCCGTCTATTTCCAGACGGGTATTTTCACGAAGCTGTCGCTCAGCCACTTCACCTGCAACGGCGTCTTCGCATCATTGATATTCTCGTCGCTGACATCCTTGCCCGTGCCGTAGTTAATCTGGGCGAAAGGGTTTTTGTTGACGTTCAGGGTCAAGAGCAGGCGGCTGCCTTTGCCGAGCCTGCGGCTCACCATCCGCGTCCTGTCGAAGGGAATCACTTGCGTCTCGCCGGGCTTCAGCAGACGCCTCACGCTCATGTCTTTCGCGTAGCTCGCGCGCCCCAGAAAATAGGACAGGTGAAACAGCTCACCGTGGCTTTGCCCAAAAATAGGGGCTCGGAAGGCGTCTGCCCAAAAATCCGAGCCCCAGCCCAAAATTAAGCGGCGTAGAAAAAGTAGTGGTACATCTGACGCCAAAGAGCAAGGCGAGGCGGCGCGGCATGACCCTAAATCAGTTTGTTTTTGACGGCGTACTCTTTGCCTTTTTGATCAAGACGATAGCGGGCTGGCCGTCCTCTCATATGAGACGCAGGGGCAACATACCCTTTGTTACGCAACTCTCCCACAAAGTATGAGGCGTGGGTAGTGCTTATCTGTAGGGCGGAGACTACATCGCTAATGGTGGATGAGTTGCCTAAGTGAGCAGCGTAAGCAAGTACCTTTATTTCTCCTTCTTGGAGGTCATCAGTATGAGCGAGACTTTCTATTTGCGCCTTCAGTTGTCGGTTTTCCCGTTCAAGTTTATCTACCTTAGCTTGAAGCGTCTTATTCTCCGACAGCAAGGACTCGGTCTTAGCTTGCGCCTCTTCATACTTGTCATCAAGAAACGCTACGCGCTCTCGAAGCACAGCGTTGAGCGGAACGCTTTGAAGGAGATCGCTGATTATTCCCATAATGTTGCTCCTTTCGGGGGCGAGAATATATCAAGGTCTAATAATAATAATGCTTGCCCAACAATTATTCATCCTGCCCAAAAATCTGGTCAGGGGAAAGTAATTTTGGGCAAAGCCGCGTGGTACAGGCTGAGGTCCGTGTAGATGTTGAAGAAGAGAGCCGTCGGCTGCGGCGCGGTGACGCCTCGCTTGCGGACCACGATGGCGGACAGCGTCGCGCCTCCTTTGGTCTTGATTAGAACGTCGTCCTGTATGACGTAACGCCTGTTCTCGTCTTCGGCGAGCAGCGACTCCGTCAGCGGCGCGATGGTTTGATAGACCGTGTACGGCTGATATTTTCTGGCGAGCGCCAGGGCGTCGGCGAGGGAGATGGTGTCCTTGTCCTTGAGCTGGTCTAACGACTGTTGCAAATCACTGCGCGCCCTCGGCAGGTCGTAGACGAAAGAGAACGCCACGCGGAAGGCCGCCTTGTCGTTCAACTCAGTGTGGGCCTCGCGGAACGCCTGCCTGAAGGCGTCCGCGAAGGGAACGTCCGCAGCCTTCTCTCTCAGCTTCGCCTTCGAGAAGATTTCGTACTGCGCGTAAGTCACGCCCGCGTAAACGGGGTCGTTCGCTTTGAGAATGTCGCGCAGCGATTTGATAGTGGCGTTCGCCTCCGCGTACTGGCCCGCAATCATTTGCAGCCTGAACAGATTATTGAGATACCTCTCACGGTCATCGTCTTTGTAATTCGCCATGACATCCCTGGCTAAACCGGGCATGGTTTTAGCCAGCTCGGCCGGGTCCGCGGCGGCGGCTTTATTGAAGCTCAGCTCTTGGGCCGCCGCCTGCGCGGTCCCGATCGCGCATAAAAACAGAAGACAGATTACCCGCCGCATTAGAACTTCATCCCTTCCGTTTAAAATTTTGCTTGCCTGGAGAGACGGCCCCTGATTGGTGACTGAGACGGGAGACGCTTGTAATCCCTGAATCCTGATATTATCAGTTGCCGTTGGTTTAATCACGCTTTCGGCAAAGCCGGCGCGCGCCTTCACTTTTGCCTTTTACCTTTTCGCTTTTGCCTTTATATTGTCGGGCGCATGATGAAAAAGTTGTTGGGGGCGCTGTGGCGGCGCGCGCCGAGGGTTGTGCGGCGGTTGGGGGTGCGCCTCTTCGAGCCGCGGTTTACGGTGACGGCCGGCGCGGTCGTCACGGACGAGCAGGGGCGCGTGCTGCTGCTCAAGCACTTCTTCCGCGCCGGCTCCGGCTGGGGCATCCCCGGCGGCTTCATGGAGAAGGGCGAGCAGCCCGAGGAGGCGCTGCGCCGCGAGCTGCGCGAGGAGATAGGGCTGGAGCTTGAGAGCGCCGAGCTAGCTTTCGTGCGGACGCTGACAAATCTGGGCCAGGTCGAGATTATCTTCCGCTGCCGGCCGGGCGGCCCGCTCGGCGAGCGCAACGCGGAGATCAAGAGCGCAGACTGGTACGCGCCCGACCAGTTCCCCGCGGCGCTCGCGCGCGACCAGCGCAAAATCATCGCCCGCGCCCTCGGCGATGGAGCAAAGCGGCCCGATTGATGTATGCTGTGCGGGCAAAAAACAGTGATGAGTGACGAGTAATGAGTGATGAGTTAAAGGCTCGTTCACTCATTACTCATCACTCATCACTCATCACTTAATTTTTTGTCGGAGACAAAAAGAATGGTAAACCTGATTCCGTCGCCCGAGGCCGTGATGCAGATTCTGAAGCGCACGGGCGCTTACCGCGAGGGCCACTTCGTCTACCCGTCGGGCAAGCACACGCCGCACTACTTCCAGATGCCGCTGGCCTTCCGCTACTACGACACGGCGCGCGTGCTGGCCGTCGCGCTCTCGCGCAAGTTCCGCGTGGACCGCGACATCTCCAGCCAGTTGCCGAAGGTGGCCGTCATCAGCCCCTCGTCGGGCGGCATCCCCGTCGGCTTCGGGGTGCGCGAGGCCCTGAGCGCAGAGCAGATTTACTGGGCCGAGAAGGAGGAAGGCAAGCGCAGGTTCCGCCAGTACGTCAACCAGGGCGAGGTCAACCCCTGCATCATCGTGGACGACATCATCCGCAGCGGCGGGGCCATAGAGGAGACGGTCGGGCTCTTGAAGGAGTTGGGCGCGCCCATCATCGGCTGCGGCACCATCGTCCGCTTCACCTCCGCGCCCGACCGCATCGGCGACGTGCCCATCAGGTCGCTCGTGGACTTCGAGTCGCCCATGTACGACAACTCCGACGACTGCAAGGACTGCAAAGACGGCGTGGCCGAGGAGCACGTCAGGTTCTAAAAGCAGTGGTCAGTGGCCGGTGGTCAGTTAAAAACAAAAGAAAGAGGCAGCCGGGTTAATCCCGCTCGGCTGCCTTTTGTCTTTCTGTTAACTGACCACCGGCCACTGACCACTGACCACTATATTTCGTGGCGGTTGGCGAGCGCCTTGTCCATCGTCACTTCGTCCACGTATTCGAGGTCTGAGCCGACGGGCATGCCCATCGCGATGCGCGTCACCCTCACGCCGAGCGGTTTCAGGAGGCGGCTGATGTAGTTGGCCGTCGCCTCGCCCTCCGTGTTCGGGTTGGTGGCGAGAATCACCTCGCGCACCTCCACCCCGTCGTTGTTCTCCGGCTTCAGGCGCGGCAGCAGGTTAGCCAGGCGCAGGTCGTCCGGCCCCAGCCCGCGGATCGGCGAGAGGCTCCCGTGCAGCACGTGGTAGAGCCCCTTGTAGCTTCTGGTCTTCTCCACCGCGACCAGGTTGTAAGGCTCCTCGACCACGCAGATCATGGAGCGGTCGCGCCCCGTACTCGAACAGAAGCGGCACGGTTCAACGTCCGTCAGGTTGTTGCAGATTGTGCAGAAGACCATGCGCCGCTTGACCTCGCGCAGCGCCTCCACGAAACGCTCGACGTCCGCCTCCGGGACGCGCAGGATGTGGAACGCCAGCCGCTGCGCCGTCTTGTGCCCGACGCCCGGCAGCCGCTTGAACTCGTCAATCAGTTTGGTGACAGGCTCCGCGTATTCGAGCATTAGAATAGACCGCCTAAGCCGGGCGGGAGCATACCGCCGAGCTTGCCTTTCATGGCCTCGTCAATCTTGCGGTTGGCCTCGTTGACGGCGGCGACGATCATGTCCTGAAGCATCTCCAGGTCGTCCTCCTTGACGGCCTCCGGGTCAATCTTGATGGCGGTCACCTCGTGCGTGCCCTTCATCTGGACGGTGACGACGCCGCCGCCCGAGGAAGCCTCCACGACTAGCTCCTCCATCTCGCGCGCCATCTTCTCCTGCATGGCTTGCGCCTGCTTCATCATCTGCTGAATGTTCATGCCGCCTGGGAATTTCATCGCTCTTGACCTCTCTTTGCGCTCGTCTGAAAGTTTGTCGCCCATCCTAACTTTCATCACGCGCAAATGCAAAGGAAGCTGCACCGCCCTACGCCTTTAATAAATTGAAACGGCGTTGGCGTAAGCTGAGTAAATCGGCTTCGTCGGCTTCTCCGCGGAAACGAACTCCGCGCCCGCGGCGATGGCCGCCGCGAGGTGCAAGGCGTCTATTGCTCCGAGGCCGTGGCGACAGGCCAGTTTGTAAGCGGGCTTGATAATTGACGCCGGCTCAATCCAGGTCGTTACTCCCTTGAAGAATCGCTGATAAAAAGCGGCCTCTTTTTTCTTTTTGAATTTCAGAGGAATCGGCACTACTTCAAGCCGTAGGAAGGGCGTGGCTACGAATTCTCGGTCGGGGTCGGCCAGCACGGCCAGGGCGCGCATCTTTCGTGCGGCGTCCGAACCGACGATGGCATTGATAAGTACGGAGGCGTCAACAAAGGTGAGCTGTTTAGGCGGCATCTTCTTGAACGTACCCGCCTCGGCGGTGCGCCAACTCGACCTCTATCTCTTCTTCACTCAAAAGCTCACCGCCGGACTCCTCATACTCGCGGCTGAGCCTCATCAGATCACGTCCTAAGTCAGACATTTTCTCTAAGGGTAAATCCGGCACACGCGCCCGGCGCACATTATTCCCGCCCTCGCTACGTCGGCTTGTGTTTCGTGCTCTGGACATTCAGACCTCCGCGCCGATTTTAACACCTAACGCTGCTTTGCCCTATAACTGCGACTCGACTTACTTCTTCCTGATTCCCTTGCCGCGCGCCGTCGTGTTATAAGCCAGGGCAGCAGAGAGGCCATGACACGCTACGTCATCAAACGCGGCGAGGGCGCGCCCGACAGGCTGGCGCGCTACCGCGCGGAGCTGAACGAGGAACAGTTCGCGGTCGCCACGGGGCCGGCGGGCGCGGCGCTCGTCGTCGCGGGCGCGGGCTCTGGCAAGACGCGCGCGATCACCTACCGCGTCGCCTACCTCGTGGAGCAGGGCGTCGCGCCCTCGCGCATCATGCTCGCCACCTTCACCAACCGCGCGGCGCGCGAGATGCTCTCGCGCGTCGAGCAGTTGACGAGCGGCGGCGACGTGCGAAGAGTCTGGGGCGGGACGTTTCACCGCATCGCCAATCTCGTCCTGCGCCGCCACGCGGCGTCACTCGGCTACGAGGCCAACTACACCATCCTGGATTCGGAGGACGCGCGCGACTTCCTCGCGGCCTGCGTGGACGAGGCGGGCGTTGACACGCGCGCCCGCCGCTTCCCCAAGACCGAAGTCTTGCAGGACATCATCAGCTTCGCCAACAACACCGACCGGCCTATCGAAGACGTGGTCGCGCGCCGCTACCCGCACTTCGAGCCGCTCACGCCAGCGGTCAAGCGCGTGGACGTGATCTACATGGAGCGCAAGCGCGAGCGCAACGTCATGGACTACGACGACCTCCTGCTCAACTGGAAGCGGCTGCTGATGGAGAAGCCGGACATCGCAGCACTCTACGCAGACCAGTTCCAGCACATACTGGTGGACGAGTACCAGGACACGAACAAGTTGCAGGCCGAGATCGTTGACCTGCTGGCCGTCAAGCACCGCAACGTGATGGTCGTCGGCGACGACGCGCAGAGCATCTACGCCTGGCGCGGCGCGGAGTTCACGAACATCTACGAGTTCCCCGACAGATACCCGGAGGCGCGCGTCTACCGTTTGGAGACGAACTACCGCTCGACGCCCGAAATCCTCGCGCTCGCCAACGTCTCTATCGCCTCGAACCGCAAACAGTTCCCCAAGACCCTGCGCCCTGCGCGCAAGTCCAAGGGCCTGAGCCCCGCCCTCATCCCCGCGCGCGACGCCGACCAGCAGGCCGCCTTCATAGCCTCGCGCGTCCTCGAACTCAGAGACGAAGGGCTCGCCCTCGAAGAGATCGCCGTGCTCTACCGCTCGCACTACCACTCGCTCGAATTGCAGTTGGAGCTGACACGGCGCGGCATCCCCTACCGCGTCCGCAGCGGCGTGCGCTTCTTCGAGCAGGCGCACATCAAGGACGTGGTCTCCTACCTGCGCGTCATCACGAACCCGCGCGACGAGCTGGCGTGGAAGCGCATCCTGCGGCTGATTCCGCAGGTGGGCAACCAGACGGCCAACAGAATCTGGGAGCGGCTCGCGTTTGCTCCCGACCCGCTGGCGCTCGTGCGCCGCGAGGACTTTCAGGCCGCGCCGAAGCGCGGGGCCGGCTGGACGGAGTTCCTCTCACTACTGGAAAGTTTGACGACGGACGAGACGCGCGGGAGTCCCGCGCGGCAGATCGAGCTGATTCTCGCGCGCGGCTACGAGGAGCACCTGGCGAACAACTACGAGAACGCGGAGGCCCGCCTCGAAGACATACGCCAGCTCGCGCTCTACAGCGCGCGCTACAACTCGACCGAAGATTTTCTCTCCGAGCTGGCGCTGCTCTCGACCGAGCGCTACGGCGCTCCGCAAGCCCTGACGGGTGAAGACGTGGTGATGGGCTCGGACGAGGACGAGCTTTTGACGCTGACTTCCGTTCACCAGGCGAAGGGGCTCGAATGGCGCGCGGTCTTCATCATCTGGGCTGCGGACGGGAAGTTCCCGAGCCCACGAAGCTTGCGCGACGCGGAGGGCGAGGAGGAGGAGCGCCGCCTCTGGTACGTCGCGCTGACGCGCGCGGGCGAGCAGCTTTACATCACCTACCCACTGATGGTCACGGACTACAGCCGGCAGACCGTGGTGCAGAAGCCGTCGCGCTTCGTCACCGAAGTCCCGCCCGAGCTTTACGACATCTGGGCGCTCGAAGAGGAGCCGGCCGACGCGACCCTCGCGCCCGGCGATGAGTCACAGAAGTACATAAACTGATGGAACCACAAAGCAGCAGTACGGGGGATGACACGCGGGCCGAGGAGCGCAGCTTGACGGCCGAAGTCAGGCTCTATTACGACCTGCACGCCGCTGCACACGCGCCCGCCCCGCTGCTCGTCGCGCTGCACGGCTACGGCGCGAGCAAGCGGCAGATGATGCGCGAGGCGCGGCAGATGGCCCCGGAGGGTTTCAGCGTCGCCGCGCTGCAAGGCTTTCACCAGCACATACGCGAGCCGAGAGAAGCGGGCGGGCCGCTGCGCTACGGCTTCGGGTGGGTGACCAACTTTCACCCGGAGGATTCCATACGGCTGCACCACCGCGCGCTCCTGGACTTGATTGACTCGCTCGCGCGCGAGGGCACGGCCGAGCGGTCGCGCGTCTTCCTCCTGGGCTTCTCGCAGTCGTGCGCGCTCAACTACCGCTTCGCCTTCACGCACGCCGAAATCCTGCGCGGGGTCGTGGGCGTCTGCGGCGGGCTGCCCGGCGACTGGGACGCGAGCGAGCTTTACAGGCAAACGCGCGCGGCCGTGCTTCATCTCACGGGCGAGCGCGACGAGTTCTACCCGCCCGAGCGCGTCCGCCCTTACAGCGAGCAACTCCGCACGCGCGCGGGCGACGTGGAGGTCAGGGCATACGACGCGGGCCACGAGATCACGGAAGCCATGCGCGCGGACGTGCGCGAGTGGTTGCGCAAGCGCGCCGGCTAGAGAACGTCAAGTAACGCGATGCCGAAGCGTGCCGGAAAAATAGTCTCTCTGGGCCTCACTCTCTTCGTTTGCCTGTCGGCGGCCTGTCGTCAAAATACAGACTACGCGGTAGCCGAGCGAAATACAGACCCGCCGCCTCCTCCGAGCACGCGCGTCCGCCCTCTGCCCGACGAAGCCCCGCAGGCTTTGCGCCAGGTCATAGAAGCGAGCCTGGAGCAGCCGAAATATACTTTCTACTACGACCCGGCCTACGTCAGGATTGATTACCCCGGCGGCGACGTTCCGCTTGAGCGCGGCGTCTGCACGGACGTCGTCGTTCGCGCTCTCCGCAAGGGTGGCGTTGACCTGCAACAAGAGGTTCACGAGGACATGGCGCGCGCCTTCGACGCCTACCCGACGCGCTGGGGCATGAGGCGTCCCGACTCGAACATAGACCACCGCCGCGTCCCGAACCTCCGCACGTACTTCAGTCGGCGGGGGAAGTCGCTGCCCGTCAGCCAGGACGCCGCGGACTACCAGCCCGGCGACCTCGTGACCTGGGACCTCGGCGGCGGCGTGGATCACATCGGGATGGTCACGAACGTCTGGTCTGACGCGGCCTCGCGCTACCTCATAGTCCACAACATAGGCCGCGGCGCGCGCCTCGAAAACGTCCTCTTCGCCTGGAAGATTACGGGCCACTACCGTTACTTCTGATTCGACGGTCGGTGAGTCCGTGTCAGTACCCGCCCGCTACCGCAGGCGGTACTGACTTACGTCTGGGCGGCGGTTGAAGTATATTCCCTTTCGTTCTTCTAACACCGCACCCTTGAAGTGAGCTTATGAAGCGAACACATCTTTTCGCCGCCGCGCTCGTCCTGGCCCTGTGCGTCGCGGCGGGCGCGCAGGATAAGCGCGACGCGAAGGCCGCCGCCTCTATCCGCGCCGTCCTGGACGCGCAGGCGGCCGCCTGGAACCGCGGCGACATGGAGGGCTACATGGACGGCTACGCGCGCTCCGACTCGACGGTCTTCATCTCGGGCGACGACGTGACGCGCGGCTGGCAGACCGTGCTCGACCGCTACAAGAAGGGCTACGACACGCGCGAGAAGATGGGGACGCTTGAGTTCTCAGACCTTGAGATCAAAGTCCTCTCGAAGGACGCGGCCGTCGCGCACGGGCGCTGGCAGTTGACGCGCGCCGCGGACAAGCCGCACGGCCGCTTCACGCTCATCTTCCGGCGCGACGGCAAGAACTGGCGCATCGTCCACGACCACACCTCCTCCGCCTCTTAACGAACCGCGCACATGACAGCCCAACTCGCCGTCGTCAACTGCTCGCAACTCGTCACGCTCGCCGGCCCCGCGAGAGGCCCGCGCGCGGGCACGACGATGAGCGAGCCCGTCATTATCGAAGACGGCGCGATGCTCGTCGTCGGCGAACGCATCGTCAGGACGGGCACGCGGCGCGAGATAGAGCCGCTCATCAGCGCGGACGCGGAAGTCGTTGACGCGGGCGGGCGCGTGTGCCTGCCCGGCTTCGTGGACGCGCACGCGCACCCCGTCTTCGCCGGCACGCGCGCGGACGAGTTCGAGCAACGCTCGCGGGGCGCGACCTACCAGGAGATCGCCGCGCGCGGCGGCGGCATACGCTCGACCGTCAGGCGCACGCGCGCCGCGTCAGACGAAGAGCTGGTCGAGGCCGGACGGCGCTACGCTCAATGGTTCCTGCGGACGGGCACGACGACCGTCGAGGCGAAATCCGGCTACGGGCTCACGGTCGAGGACGAACTGAAAATCCTGCGGGCCGTCAGGCGGCTCAACGAGGAGACGCCGCTCCGCTACGTCCCCACCTTCCTCGGCGCGCACGACATCCCGGAGGAGTACCGCGGCCGGCGCGAGGCTTACGTCCGGCTGGTGATAGAAGAGATGCTGCCGCGCGTGGCGGCCGAGGGGCTCGCGGAGTTCTGCGACGTGTTCTGCGAGGAGCGCGTCTTCACCGTCGAAGAGTCGCGGCGCATCCTGACGGCCGCGCGCGAGCTTGGGTTGGGCCTGCGCCTTCACGCCGACCAGCTCTCGCTCTCGGGCGGCGCGCTGCTCGCCGCCGAATTGTGTGCCAAAACCGCGGACCACCTTGAGCACACGGACGCCGTGGGAATCCGTGCCCTCAAGGAGGCCGGCGTGCAGCCCGTGCTTTTGCCCGGCTCCGTCTACGCGCTCGGCTCTGCGCGCTACCCCGCGGCGCGCGAGATGATTGACGCGGGCCTGGCCGTCGTCCTCGCCACGGACTTCAACCCGGGGTCGAGCCCCACGCCTTCAATCACGATGGCGCTCTCCATCGCCGCGACGCACATGAAGATGACGCCGGCCGAGTGCCTGACGGCCGCGACCGTCAACGCCGCTTGCAGTCTGAACAGAGGCGACGACCTCGGCTCGCTCGAAGCGGGCAAGCTCGCGGACTTCTGCATACACGACTGCGCCGACTACCGAGAGGTCGTTTACTTCTTCGGCGTCGAGCACGCGCACGCGGTTTATGTCTCTGGGCGAGCCGCTTATGAGCGCGCCGGGGCTTAAGGTAAAGCCACAAGATAGTGGACGAAAAATGTGCTTGACGCACAACTTATTGTCCTCTATTATCGGCGGCAACACTGGGAAGGAGGTGATCCAAAAAATTATGAGTTTTAATCACAGTGAGGTGGCTGAGTCCTGAAGACCGGAAGAGTCAGGATTTAACAGGAAGTCCGGTCGTTTCGTCAGGCAGCGCACAGCGCCGCCGACGCTAACACAGGGCAATCCCAGCAGTTCACCGGAAAGGCCGCATGCGAGTTACTCGTGTGCGGCTTTTTCTCCTTGTCGGCGGCGGCGCGCGGATGGTAACGTCAGTTGCAGGGTGCGAGCCTGACGCGCCCTCGCGTGTTCCTCAAATTCAATCGGAGAGTGAGTCCTCGCGGCTCTCGGCCCGTCGTCAGGATCGAAGCGAAGTCATGTGGGAATTCAACATCGAGCGGCGGGTGGCTCCGCGTAAGAAGATCAAGCTGGAGTTCAGGGTCCTGCTGGTCGCCACGAAGACGAGCGCGGAGGGCGAGGAGCACACGCTCCCGCTAATAGGCTACACGCGCGACATCAGCGAGTCAGGGCTCGCGCTCATCGTCTCGGCCAAGAGCATGAGCGTGCTCTACAACCTCGGCTACGACTACACGCTGCAACTCGTCCTCAATCTGCCCTCCGGCCCCGTCGAGCTGGAGGTCAGGCCGGCGCGCTACCAGCACATCAACGAGGGCCGGGCCGGCTCGCGCATCCTCATCGGCGCGCAGATCACGAAAATCAGCGACGAAGACCGCGTCCGCTTCATAGCCTACCTGGACTCGTTTCAATAAGGCAAAAGTAAAAAGGTAAAAGGCAAAAGTAAGAACGAAGAGCGTGGCTCTTTGTCTTCCCTTTTACCTTTTTACTTTTGCCTTGCTTTCGCCTTACTTGCCGAACTGCCGCTGTGCGATTTTGGAGAGCGCGATGGTCAGGGCGGCGGTGCCGAGCGTTTTGACGAGGGTCGGGTGCTCGGCGTAGAAGTCGCTGATGCGGTCAATGATCGAGGGGTCTTCCTTCTGCGCCTTGTCGGCTATCTGCTGCACGGCGTCGGGCGGAATCTGCTGCGCCTGCTCGGGCGTCACCTCCTGCTGGCCGCCACGGAAGATGTTGATGAGGTCGGAGAGTCCGCCACCTCCGCCCGCGCCGCCTGCGGCCGCGCCGCCACCGCCGCCAAGAACCTTCCCGAGGATGGCCGGGCCGGCGTAGCGGAGCAGCATGTTGAGCAGCCCCGCCTGCTGCTGCGGGTTAGAGTTGTTAAAGAGGTTGGCGGTCATCTGGCCGAACTCAGGCGTCTCGTCGGCGCGGAAGGCCGCGGCCAGCCCGTCGGCGAGTGCAGGCTGCGGCGCATTCTGTGCCACCTGCTGGAAGTCGTCGTCAATCGTGTCGGGAGCCTGGCCCGGCTGCGCGCCGTTGTACTGCTCCAAAAGCCCGCCCAAGTCTTTCATCCAATCCATGTAAAGCCTCCTTCATAAATCGCCTGTGGCGCGCGCGGTGAAGAGCGAACGGCGCGCGACCGTTAAAGTGTGGGGGCTGCCGGGAAGAGATTTTTAGAAGCTTACCTCAAGAGCGACCGCGCGCGCTACGGCGTCGGCTTGGGCGTCGGCGCGGGCGTCGTGGTCGTCGTCCGCTCCGCGGCAGGCACGCGCGTCTGGTCCGGGGAGTCTGGCGAGATGTGCGCGTGCACCACCTTCCACTGCTTGCCGATGTGGCGGAAGACGAGAGTGGTGCGACCCGTGGCGGTGTCTGGCGTGCCGTCGTAAGTCTGCGACTGAGTCCAGAGGAAGGCGACGACCGCGCCGTCGCGGCCGAGCATCTGCACGCGCACGTCGCGCACTTCGAGCTTCACGTCCTTGAGCTTCGCGTAAGAGCTCTGGCGATTGGTGCGCATCTGCTCCCAGCCGCGCGTGACCGTGCCGTTGTTGTTGAAGAGGACGAGCTGCGGCGAGTTCCAGTAAGCGCCCGTCACGTCGTCAACGCTGGCGGCCTCTATCCCCTTGACGAGCGCGTTGAAGGCCGTGAGCACGTCTTTCGACGAGGGGTCGTCCTGGGCCGCGCCCCTGCGCCTGCCCGTTGAGCGCGGCGACGGCTGGGGCGTGGGCTCTTCCTGCGGCGCTTCCGCGGCGGCCGTGCGCGAACGAGTCGTGCCGGACGAGTTGGAGTTCTGGGCCAGGACACCGGCCGCAGCCACGCAGGCGAGCGCCAGGCAGCAGAAAAATCTTTTCAGCATCAATTAACTCCTTAAAGAATCTGGGGAGCCCACGGCCACCGCGTCCGCCCAGGGCAACTGACTGCGCAGCCTCTGGACGGAGCGCTCGCGCCCCACGACGTCGAAGACCTCGAACATGGAGGGGTCGGCCGACTGGCCCGTGAGCATCGTGCGCGAGGCGTTGATTAAAAGTCCGGCCTTGACGCCCGCCTCATCCGAGAAGGCGCGCAGTGCGGCCTCGCTCGTCTCGGCGTCGAACGGCTCGACACGCTCTAGCCGCTCGGCCAGCGCGGGCAACAGCTCTTTCAGGCGCGGCTCCTTGAGCAGGTTCTTCCTGACGGCCGCCTCGTCGTAGTCGAAGTCGTCGGAGAAGTAGGCGCGCCCCTGCCCTGAGAAATCCTTGAGCGTGTGGAAGCGCTGGCGAATGAGGTCTAGAGTCTTCTCCAACCACGCTCGCTCCTCCTCCTCGTACTCCTCGCGCCAGAGACGGCCTGCGCGCAGCTCGCTCTTCACCATCGGGAAGAGTTCGGCGAGCGGCATCGTGTGGATGTACTCGGCGTTCATCCAGAGCGCCTTGGCGTCCGTCCACTGGCGCGGGTCCGACTCGCTGAAGTTGAAGACGGGGTTCGAGCGGCTGATGCCCGCGAGCGAGAACTTTTCCGTCAGCTCGTCGAGCGTCATGATCTCCCGCTCGTCGGCCGGCGACCAGCCCAGCAGCGCCAGGAAGTTGCGGAACGCCGCTGGCACAAAACCGCGGTCGCGGTACGTGGTCAAAGAGACGACCTCGCCGTGCTTGCGCTTGGAGAGTTTTCCTTTGTTCGGCGCGAGGATGAGCGGCAGGTGCGCGAAGCGCGGCGGCGCAACACCCAGCGCCTCGTAGAGCAGCACCTGCTTGTGCGTGTTCGTCAGGTGGTCCTGGCCGCGAATCACGTCCGTGATGCCCATCTCTATGTCGTCCAGGACGACGGACAAATTGTAGAGCGGGTGGCCGTCGGAGCGGAGCAGCACGAGGTCTTCGATCTCGTTGTAGTCGCGCTCCTGCGGGCCGAAGACGGCGTCCTCGAAGTGAGTCTTGCCTTCACGCTGAACTTTCAGGCGGACGGCGAAGGGCTCGCCCGCTTCGGCTCGGGCGGCGGACTCTTCCAGGGAGAGGTCGCGGTAAGGGTTGGCGCGCTGGTCCTGTCCGCCTTCGGTCGCCTGTGCGCGTGCGCGCTCGGCGATGCCCTGCTTGACGGTGGCGTCCGAGCGCTCGGCCTTCGGCGTGAAGTCGCGGTAAGCCTTGCCCTCTTCCAAAAGTTTGAACGCGGCCGCGCGGTGCTTCGGCGCGTTGTCGGACTGGAAGATGATCTCCTCGTCGTAATCGAGCCCGAGCCACTCCAAGCCCTCTATGATCGAGCGCGTGGAGGCTTCGGTCGAGCGCTGCAAGTCAGTCTCTTCGATGCGCAGCAGGAACTTCCCGCCCGTCTTGCGCGCGTAGAGCCAGTTGAAGAGGGCCGAGCGCGCGGAGCCTATGTGCAGGTAGCCGGTCGGCGATGGAGCGAAGCGAACGCGAATGGTCATAATAAAAGTGGTCAGTGGTCAGTGGTCAGTGGTCAGTAAGCTGAATAACTGACCACTGACCACTGACCACTGACCACTGCATTCTGGCGGAGATGATAGGATTCGAACCTACGATGGGCTTTTGACCCATAACGGTTTAGCAAACCGCCGCCTTCAGCCACTCGGCCACATCTCCGCGAGCGCCCTCTCAGGCGAAGAAGTATTCTAATCCGCGAGGCTAGATTGTCAAGCCTTCGCCCGTCGCGCGGTGGTAGAATCCGGGACGCGCGAGCCTATTCCAAGTTGATAGGAGACAGCCTCACATGCCGGACGAAACGAACGCCCGCCCCGTCGTCATGGTGAGCAGCACCGCCCTCGACCTGCCCGCCCACCGCGAGCAAGTCCTGGACGCCTGCCTGCGCCAGAGCACGATTCCGAAGATGCAGGAACACCTGCCCGCCAGTAGCTCCGACGCTGCGAGCGGCGCGGAGGCCATACGCGTCTCGCTCGAAATGGTGGACGAGGCGGACATCTACCTGGGCGTCTTCGCACACCGCTACGGCTACGTCCCGGCCGGGCACGACATTTCAATCACGGAGATGGAATACAACCGCGCCGTCGAGCGGGGCCTCACGCGCCTCATCTTCCTCATGCACGACGAGCACGCGTTGCGCGCCTCGGACGTAGAGACGGGTGAAGGCGCGGAGAAATTAAAGAAGCTCAAAGAGCGCCTCAAAAACGAGAACGCCGTCAACTTCTTCAAGTCCCCGGAAGACCTGCGCGCACACGTCATCAACAGTCTGGCGCAATATCGGGAGCAGCACGGCAAGCGCGACGTGACCGCCTTCCACTACGTCGGTGACATCCCTCAACCTCCCGAACCCTACATCGCACACCCCTACACGCTCCTACAGATGCGCGACCTCGTCGGCCGCAACGAAGAATTGAACGTGCTGACCGATTGGGTCGCCAAACCCGACTCGCCAGTGTACGGCGCGCACATCTTCAACGTCGTCGCCATCGGCGGCATGGGTAAGAGCGCGCTGACGTGGAAGTGGTTTAACGACATCGCCCCGCAGGAGATGAAGCCACTCGCAGGGCGGCTCTGGTGGAGCTTCTACGAGTCGGACGCGTACTTCGAGAACTTCGTTATCCGCGCGCTCGCTTACGTGAGCAAACGAAGCAGAGAAGACATCGAGCAGAACACCAAGCCCGGCGAGCGCGAAGAGCTATTGCTCGCCACCCTCGACCGCGAGCCGTTCCTCCTCGTCCTCGACGGGCTGGAGCGCATCCTCGTCGCCTACGCCCGCATGGACGCCAACCGCCTCGCTGACGACGATCTGGACGAACGGGCGGCCAACTGGGTCGCCGGCGCGCTCGGCCTCCCCCGAAGCGCCGCGCAATCCTTCACCGGTCAGCACCTCCTACGCAAAACGACAGACCCTCGCGCCGGCAATTTCCTACGCAAACTCGCCCGCGTCCGTGCCTCGCGCATCCTCGTCAGCACGCGCCTCTACCCGGCGGACTTTCAGACCGTGACGGGCGTGCCCGTTCCCGACTGCGTCGCCTACTTCCTGCGCGGCCTCAACAACGACGACGCCCTCAACCTCTGGCGCTCGCTCGGAGTCACCGGCACGCGCGAAGAGTTGAGCCAACTCTTCCACTCCTTCGAAAGTCACCCGCTGCTCATCCAGGCCCTCGCCAGCGAAGTGGCTAACTACCGCCGCGCCCCCGGCGACTTTGACCGTTGGCGCAAAGACAACCCAGACTTCAACCCCTTCGACCTGCCCCTCAGCAACGCCCAGTCTCACGTACTCGCTTACGCCCTACGCGGTCTGGACGACACAGCGCGCGACGTACTCCACAAAATCTCAGCCTTCCGCATGCCGGCCACCTATGACACCTTGACCGCCATCCTTGTCGGCCACGACAAGCCTTTCGCGGATGAAAGTGCGCTGGTGGCTGCACTGACCGAGTTGGAAGACCGCGGCCTGCTCGGCTGGGACAGGCGCGCCAACCGCTACGACCTCCACCCGCTTGTCCGCGGCGTGATCTGGAGTGGACTAGATGACGACGCCCGGCGCGGTGTCTATTCGAGCTTGCACGCACACTTCGAGGCGGTGCCGATGATTGACGATTACCTCAAGGTCAACAGCCTCGAAGACCTCACGCCCGCCATCGAGTTGTACAACACGCTGATCGGGCTGGGACGTTACGACGATGCCGCAGGATTCTTTTACGAGCGATTGAGTGACGCCACGCTCTACCGCCTGAGCGCCAGCCGGCAGCGGGTGGAACTTTTGGAGTTGCTCTTCCCCGACGGGCTGGAGCAGTTGCCGCGCTTGAACAGGCAAGGCGATCAAGCCTTCACCCTCAGTTCGCTGGCGACAGGGTATCAATTGAGCGGACAGCCGGGGCGCGCAGCAGCATTGTATCGCCGCGCTAACACAATTGATTCGGAGAGGAAGAATAACCGCAGCCTCAGCCTCAGTATTGGTTGGGGCAATCTGTCAGACACGTTGCGTCTATTAGGTGAACTGTGCGAGTCGGGGGCCGCCGCACGGCGCTCGCTGATCATCGCACGCGGGCAGGCTGGTCGTTTCGAGGAAGCGATCAGTCTACGTTGGCTTGGCTTAACGCTGGCGGCGCGTGGTCTTGCGAATGAATCCGGGTTCGCCCTACAGCGATCTTTGCGACTGTTTATAGCGCATTCTGGTGACCAAAGAGAAGGCATCAGCAATTCTTATCTTGCGCAGAGGGCACTGTGGTTCAGCGAGTTTGAGAGCGCGCTCTCGTTCGCTAGGAGCGCGTGGGAGTTGGCTCATGTTCTGAGCCTTGAGGCTGACTTCATCCGCGCGGCGCGAGTGCAAGGCGAGGCGGCGTTGGGATTGAATGATCTAGCCGCCGCCGACGAGCGGCTGCACCACGCACTCACCCGCGCGCGGAAGGTGAATCTAGCTCAAGAAGAACTGCCCGCGCTCGTGGCGCTGGCGGAGTTGCGGCGAAGGCAGGGGGATATGAAAGCCGCGCGCGAACTGCTGGACGACGTGTGGGAGGCGGCCGAGCGCGGGCCGTACCCGCTCTTTCACGCCGACGCATATAACGTCCTGGCGCAGATTGAGCGCGCTGAGGGGAATGAGGTGAAGGCAATTGAGGCGGCGGGGAAAGCGTATGAGTTGGCGTGGTGCGATGGGCCGCCGTTCGCGTATCACTGGGGGTTGGAGAAGGCGAGGAGGCATCTGCGGGAGTTGGGGGATGAGGAGCCGGAGATGCCGGCGTTCGATGAGGCGAAGTTGGAGCCGATGCCGGAGGTGGAGATTAATCCGGCGGACGAGTTCGGGGGGCAGGAAGGCTAAGTATCTCAGGACAGCGCCAAGCTGGCCGGGCGGGGTGCGCCGCGGAGTTGGATGGGGGGTTGGGGGGCGCAGCAGACTTTGATGAGGCGCTGGCGGTCGCGTTGCATTTCGGGGTCTTGTTGGAGCCAGGCGCGGACCTCTGTGAAGATGCGGGCGGCGTGGGGGTCTGTGGGTTGGACGAGGCGGTAGTGCATCCACTTGCCTTCGCGGCGGGCGGAGACGACGCCGGCGCGGCGGAGGTAGGCGAGGTGGCGCGAAATCTTGGGCTGGCCCGCGCCGAGTACGGCGACGAAGAAGCAGACGCAGACTTCGTCGTCGCCCATCAAATTTATCAGCCGCAGGCGCGTGCGGTCGGCCAGCGCCCGGAAGAACATTAACTCGTCGTCGAAACTCCTCTTGCCGCTCATGAAAAGATTTTAGCACACCCGGAACAAATACGCCTTGACAGATATGTGGGGCGGGTGTATGCTCCGCACATATTCGCAAAGGCGAATATGAAATCTGGTCGGTGACGAGGAGATGACGAAGATGGAGAAGACGGAAACGGTGCGGGCGCTCAAGGCGCATCTGGCGATCAACGTGAGGGACGTGGAAGAGAGCATAGGGTTTTACAAAAAACTGTTCGGCATCGAGCCGAGCAAGGTGCGCGAAGGGTACGCGAAGTTCAACGTCGAGAACCCGCCGCTCAATTTCACGCTGAACCAGGTGGCGTTCGGGGAGCGCGGCGCGCTCTCGCACCTGGGGATTCAGGTCGGCTCGACTGAAGACGTGCTGGCCGTGCGCGAGAGGTGGCAGGAAGAGGGGCTCGTTCCGCTCGACGAGATGCAGACCAACTGCTGCTATGCGCTTCAGGACAAGGCTTGGGTCCGCGACCCGGACGGCAACGAGTGGGAGGTCTTCGTCGTGCTCGAAGACAACCTGGCAGAGACGAGTGCGTGCTGCACGACGGACGCGGACGGTCAGGACGTTTGCGCCACGACGGGCGAGGTGGTTGCCGCGACCGCCGGCGCTTCCTCCTGCTGCGCGCCAGCGTCGCCCGTGACGCTCGCGCGCTGAGGTCTTGGGAAAATATGTTACTGCCTCAGAGACAGAAGCGCGCGTGGGCGGAGTTCTACCGCTCCGCGCGTCACAACGAACAGCTAGACGCCAGGACGACGCTGATGGTTCACATGGCCGCGGCGCTTGCCCTCGGCTGTTACCCCTGAATGGAGCATTACCTTGGCGTCGCCAGGGCGGAGGGGGTCACGGACGACGAGATAGGGGCCGTCCAGTCAATCGTAATGGCGGTCTCGGCGGGCAGGGTCGAGGCACAGTTTCGCGAGGCGCGCGCGAGGGGGCAGGAAGAGGACGCACGCGAATAAAACGTAGGAGGGCTTTATGAGTGAAGCGCAGACCACGTCGCAGAGTTTCCCGAAGGCGCACGTCGCGATTAACGTGCGCAGCGTCGAGCGGAGCGTGGAGTTCTACAGGAGGATGCTGGGGCTTGAGCCGTCGAAGCACCGCGCGGGTTACGCGAAGTTCGACGTGGAGAGCCCGCCGCTCAACCTGACCCTCAACGAGAGGCCGTTCGCGGACAGCGGCGCGCTTTTTCACATGGGGATTCAGGTGGCCTCGACCGACGAGGTGCTGAAGGTGCGCGAGCGTTGGGCGGCCGAAGGGCTGTTGACGCGCGACGAGATGGGGATCGTCTGCGGCTACGCGCTGCAAGACAAGTCCTGGGTCACGGACCCGGACGGGAACGAGTGGGAGGTGTTCGTCGTCCACAAGGACAATCTTCCAACGTACTACGGCGAGGGCGACGCCTGCGGCTCCAACTCGACAGCTTCCGAAGCGGCTTCCCTAGGCTGTGCCAACAGGTCAGACTGTGCCCCACGGTCATAAGGAGCGAGCGACCCTGGCGCGGAGGGCCGCGGCCGAGGCCGTCGGCACGGCGATGCTGCTGGCGGCGGTCGTCGGCTCGGGCATCATGGGGGAGCGGCTGGCCGGCGGCAACGTGGCCGTGGCTTTACTCGCCAACACGATTGCCACGGGCGCGGCGCTCGTCGCGCTGATTCTCACTTTCGGGCCAATTTCGGGCGCGCACTTTAACCCTGCCGTCACGCTCTGCGACGCCGCGCAGCAGGGAATCGCCTGGCGCGACGTGCCGGTTTATCTCGCGGCGCAGTTGGCGGGAGCGTTCGCGGGCGTGGCCTGCGCCAACGTCATGTTCGGGCTGCCGGTCTTCTTCGCGTCCACGCGCGTGCGCGCGGGGTGGGCGCAACTCTTCAGCGAGGCGGTCGCCACGTTCGGGCTGCTCTCTGTCATCTGGGGCTGCTCGCGGCGCGAGAGAGCGACGGTCGTCGTGCCGTTCGCCGTCGCGGCTTACATCACGGCGGCTTACTGGTTCACGGCCTCCACCTCTTTCGCCAACCCGGCCGTGACGCTCGCGCGCTCCGCGAGCGACACTTTCGCGGGCATACGCCCCGCGGACGTGCCCGGCTTCGTCGCCGCGCAAATCATAGGCGCGGCCGCCGCGACCGCGCTCTTTGGCTGGCTCGTGCCCATTGGCCCAGCGGACGCCGAGCGGGTCGTCGTGCCGCACGGCCGAAAGGAAAAGTGATGAGTGATAAAAAGCGTGTGCTGATTCTCTGCACGGGGAATTCCGCGCGCAGCCAGATGGCCGAGGGGCTGTTACGTCACCTCGCGGGCGACCGTGCGGAAGTCTTCAGCGCGGGCGTGGAGCGCAGCTTCGTCAGGCCGCAGGCCATTGAAGCGATGCGCGAGCGCGGCATCGTCATCACGAGCCAGCGGTCAAAATCCGTGGACGAGTTCGCGGGCCAAAAGTTCGATTACGTCATCACCGTCTGCGACAACGCGCGCGAGCGCTGCCCAGTCTTCCCTGGCAGGTACGAGCGCATACACTGGAGTTTCGACGACCCCGCGGCGGCCGAAGGTGATGAGGCCGCGGTCCTCTCCGTCTTCCGTCGCGTCCGCGACGAGATAGAAGGCCGCCTGCGTGAATTCACGAAAGAAGTGCTGAGTGATGAGTGATGAGTGATGAGTTAAGGAGCCGCCGTGCGAGAAGTCCCCGCAGGGGACGCCCGAAAATAGCCCAGCACTTCAGTGCTGGGTAAGTGTGCCAAAAATATTTGAGTCCCGTAGGGACGACTGAAACGTTTCAGTCGTCCCTACGGGACTCGGCGCAATTTCCCGACTCTACCCAGCACTGAAGTGCTGGGCTATTTTCACTTCGTCCCTGGCGGGACGATGAAGGCCCGGCTTTTACTCATCACTCATTACTCATTACTCATTACTCATCGCTTCTTTAGTTTTCTTATATTTTCGGTACAGCCCCTCGATCATGGCGGCCACGTCGTGCTGGGCGTTTTCGGGCAGCTCGCGGAAGTGGTTCAGGAGGCGCTGGTCTATGTGGCTGGTGTTGAGGTCGGGCGGGGCGTAGCCGGCGGCCAGGCGGGCCTCGCCGACGGGGACGCCGAGGGCTTCGGCCAGCGCGTCAACCTTCGCCAGCTTGGGGCGCACGGGCTGGCCCGTCACGGGCTGCCGCTCGCAGCGCTCCAGCGCGCTGACGTAGCTTTTCGAGATGGAGACCCTGCGCGCCAGCTCACGCTGCGTGAGCCCCGCCGCCCTCCTTTTTTGAAGAAGCCAGAGACCGAAATCGTGTTGCATATCTGAAAATTGCCCCGAACCCTGAACCCTCGCGGGTCCGGCGTCCCCCCCTGTAAGATGAATCGGATTAGTAAATGAATTAAGGGAGACTTTTCTCTTCACCTTGCGCCCGCCCGCAAACTTTTTTGCGAGCCGCGCCCCTCTCCTAATGGACAGTGCTCTCAAGTGAAGGAAAAATACTACCCAAAGGTTAGATGAATACGTCCGGCATTGGTTGTATTTCCGGTTTGACAGCGGCCGCGCACGCGGAGCATTATTGTCCGCCGTTTCCCGATAGTTGCTGGCTGGCACAAAAGTCCAACATCCTTGCCTCCCGCTTGGTCAGCCCGATCTTCCAAACCTCGCGCTGCGTGCCTGGAGACAGCGCCTTTCTATATTAAGGAGCCGACCTGATGAAAAAGTGGTTTTACCTAATCGCGTTCCTCCTCGTGTGCCCTTCGGTCTACGCGCAGAGCCAGCGGGCGCTCAGCGCCACCTCGGCACACTTCCAGACTAACGCCCGCGCCTACGGCCTGACGAACCCCGCGCAGGAACTTAAACTCCGCAGCGCCCGCGACGGCGGCTACGGGCTGACCCACGTCCGCTACAACCAGTACTACAACGGCGTCCGCGTGTTCGAGGGCGAGGCCATCGCGCACGTAGACGCCGCGGGCCGCGTCAGCGTCACCAACGCCCTGCGCGGCAACCTCGCGGTCAACACGAAGCCGACCGTCTCCGCGACCCAGGCCATGAGCACGGCGCTCGCGGCCCTCGCGCCGACTGACCGCTACGGCCGGCCGACGGCCGCGCTCGAAATCCTCCCGAAAGGCGACCGCAGCGCGTCCAACCAGCTCGTCTGGCACGTCACGGTCTACGCGGAGAGCTTCAACGGCCCCGCGCGCTGGGAGTATTTCGTCAACGCGCACCGCGGCAACGTCGCCTTCTCCTACGACTCGCTGACGACGAACGCCGTCCCCGGCATTGCCAGGACCATGTGGAGCGGCGACGTAGCCATCACGGTTGACCTGGTGGGCGCGACCTACTTCCTGCGCGACCCCACGCGCGGCACTAGCGGCGGCAACTACACGACCGATATGCTGGGCGGGACTTCGGGGAATGGGACGATCTTCAGCCGGGCCACCAACATCTTCGGCAACAACCTCAAGGACAACAGCGACCGTGCCACCGCGGGCGCGGACGCGCATTACGGGATGGCCTGGACCTGGGACTACTTCCTGAACAACCACGGCCGCAACGGGATTGACAATCTGGGCACGCGGACCTTCTCGCGCGTCCACTACGGGTCGGGCTACGAGAACGCCAACTGGAACGACTCCTGTTTCTGCATGACCTACGGCGACGGCGCTTCGACCTTCTACTCGCTGACCTCGCTAGACGTGGCGGGCCACGAAATGGCCCACGGCGTCATGAGCCGCGAGGCCAACCTGACTTACCAGGGCGAGTCCGGCGGCCTGAACGAGGCCAGCTCCGACATGTTCGGCACGCTGGTCGAGTTTTATGCCAACAACCCCGTGGACCCGCCCGAGTACTGGATCGGCGAGCGCATCATGCGCTCTAACTGGAGCGGCTCGACCTACACGCAGACGAGGGCGCTGCGCTACATGGACGACCCCAACAAGGACGGCATCAGCCCGGCCTGCTTCTACAACGGCATCGGCTCGCTCAACGTCCACTACTCTTCGGGGCCGGCCAACCACATGTTCTGGCTGCTCTCGGGCGATGTGGGGACGACGCGCACGAGCAAGTGCAACGGCCGCGTCGTGAGCGGCATCGGCCGCACCGACGCGGCACGAATCTGGTACAAGGCGATCAGCGATTACATGACCGCCTCGTCCAAGTACAAGAACGCGCGCGCGGCCTGCCTGAACGCCGCCACGGAACTCTTCGGCGCGAACTCAACTCAGTACAACGCCGTCGTCAGCGCGTTTGCCGGCATCAACGTGAACAGGTAAGTTCGGCCTCGACACGGGCGAAAGACGGAAAGGGGCTCCTCACTCTGGGGAGTCCTTTTTCGATGAGGGCGGGGGCAAGCCCCTCTTCCAGACCTCAGAGGCCGCGCCGCTTGAATCAGTCAAGACATCAAGCCTCTCAGGTCTGGAAGGGTGGTTTACCCCGCCCGCTTTGAGCGGGCTAAACTCAGACGGCCGCTGACGCGGCCCTGGCAAATCTTCTTTCTTCGGGAGGAGTCTACGTATGCGCTTCAGAGGCGGCAGAGTGTACAAGCTTTGGTTCTTAGTCTTCTTCGGAGTGATGGCGTCGCTGCTTTCTTCCGGCCGTGCTTACGGGCAGGCCGCGCCGTATTACCAGCCGCATTTCCCGCCCGACGAGTTCAGGGCGCGCTGGCAAAAGCTCCTCGACGCGATTGGCACAAATTCCGTGGCGCTCGTCCAGGGCGGGCCGAAGGCCAGGGGCTACACGATGCCGCGCCAGACCAACGAGTTCTACTACCTTTCAGGCGTCGAGACGCCGCACTCTTACCTGCTGCTCGACGGCCGCTCGCGCAAGGTCACGCTCTTTCTGCCGCCGCGCGACGAGCGCCTGGAAAGGAGCGAGGGGCGGATTCTTTCGGCCGACGACGCGGACGCGGTGAAGCGGCTGACGGGCGCGGACGAAGTCTTGAGCACGCAGGCCATGAACGAGGCGTGGATGCGCGAAGTGCTGAAGGGCACGCCGCCGCCCGCCCTCTACACGCCGTTTGCGCCCGCCGAGGGCTCGGCCGAGCAGCGATACGAGGCGCAGAGTTACGACTCAGGGATAGCCTTGGACTACTGGGACGGGCGCGTCTCGCGCGAGGCCAACTTTATACAGCTCTTGCGGACGCGCTTCCCCCGCGCAGAGGTCCGCGACCTGACGCCCGCGCTCGACTCCCTGCGCGCCGTCAAGAGCCCGCGCGAGATCGCGCTCATCCGCCGCGCCTCGCAGCTCTCCGGCCTCGGCCTGCTCGAAGCCATGAAGAGCACGAAGCCAGGCGCTTACGAGTACCAGCTGGACGCCGCCGCGCGCTTCGTCTTTCTGGCACACGGCGCGCGGCTCGAAGCCTACCGCTCGATCACCGCCTCCGGGACGCAGAACATCTGGAACGCGCACTACTACCGCAACCTCGACCAACTGAAGGCGGGCGACCTCGTCCTGATGGACTTCGCGCCGGACTACAACTACTACACCTCGGACGTGGCGCGGATGTGGCCCGTCGGCGGCAAGTTCGCGCCCGCGCAGAGGGAGCTGCTTCAGTTCGTGCTCGACTACCGCAACGCCGTCATGAAGCGCATCCGGCCGGGCGTGACCGCCAAAGCGATTCAGGACGAGGCCGCGCGCGCGATGGAGGAAGTGTTCCGCCGGACGAAATTCTCGAAGCCCGTCTACGAGCAGGCGGCGCGCAAGCTCGTGGAGACCGGCGGCGGCGTCTTCTCGCACCCCGTCGGGATGGCCGTGCACGACGACGGCGGCTACAAGGACGGCCCGCTGAAGCCCGGCCACGTCTTCTCCGTTGACCCGCAGCTCTGGGTCCCCGAGGAGAACCTCTACATACGCTACGAGGACGTGATCGTCATCACCGAAAACGGCTTCGAGAACTTCACCGACTTCCTGCCGACCGAGCTCGACGACATCGAAAAGCTCGTCGGCCGCGGCGGCATCCTCCAGCACCTCCCGGACTTGCCGAAGGGGCAATAGCGCGCACCGTCAGTATGTTGACTCTCCGCGTGCTCGGGTGTATAAATCACTTTGCGCGGCAAAGCAATTGCGCGAGTGCGGGTGAAATGTCGCCGCCGCCGCGCCGGGCGTGACCCAATTGTTAAGATTTCGTGAGATAGCAAAAGCCGGCTGCCCGCGCTACAATATTTGACGCGATGAAACTCCTACAAGCCATCAACTCGCCCGCGGATTTGCGCCGCCTCGCGCCCCAGCAACTGCAAGCGGTCGCAGACGAGATACGCCAGTACATCCTCGAAACCATGTCGCGCATCGGCGGCCACACGGGCGCGAGCCTCGGCGCGGTCGAGCTGGCCGTGGCGCTCCACTACGCCTTCGACACGCCGCGCGACCGCGTCGTCTGGGACGTGGGCCACCAGGCATACGCCCATAAGATTCTGACGGGCCGCCGCGACCAGTTGCCGACCATCAAGCAGTACGGCGGGCTCTCAGGGTTTCTGCGCCGGGAGGAGTCCGAGTACGACACGTTCGGCGCGGGGCACGCCTCGACTTCGATCTCGGCGGCGCTGGGGATGGCGATCGCCCGCGACCGCAAGAACGAGAAGCACCACGTCTGCGCCATCATCGGCGACGCCTCCTTGGCGGGCGGGATGGCGATGGAGGCCATCAACCAGGCGGGCCACCTGAAGACGCGGCTGATCGTGCTCTTGAACGACAACGAGATGTCCATCGCGCCCGCGGTCGGCGCGCTCACGGGCTATCTCAATCGCCTGCGCGAGGCGCAGGGCTACCACCGCTTCAAGGACGAGGTCGGCGAGACCTTGCTCTCCATCCCTGCGCTCGGCGCGCGCCTGCATCAGGCGGCGAAGACCGTCAAGGACGCGCTCGCCGCGGCCGTGCTCCCGGGCGCGCTGACGAGCGAGCTGGGCTTCAAATACATAGGCTACGTGGACGGCCACAACCCGCGCGCGCTCGTCGCCGCCCTGCGCGAGGCGCAACAGGTCAAGGACGGCCCCGTCATCGTCCACGCGCTGACGACCAAGGGCAAAGGCTACCCGGCCTCGGAGAAGAACTATTACGCCTGGCACGCCACCGGACCCTTCGACTTGAAGACGGGCGAGCCCGTCAAGTCTTCGTCGAAGGCCCCGCTCTACACGGCCGTCTTCGGCAAGACGATGTGCGAGCTGATGGAGAGGGACGAGAGGATCGTGACGCTGACGGCGGCCATGCCCGACGGGACGGGCGTGGACATCGTCCTCGAAAAATTCCCCGAGCGCGCTTTTGACGTAGGCATCGCGGAACAGCACGCCGTCACCTTCTCCGGCGGACTGGCCTGCGAGGGGCTCAAGCCCGTGGCCGCCATCTACTCGACCTTCCTACAGCGCGGCTTCGATCAGGTGATGCACGACATCTGCATACAGAACCTGGACGTGACCTTCGCGCTTGACCGCGGCGGCGTCGCCGGCCCGGACGGCCCGACGCACCACGGCCTGCTCGACATCGCTTACCTCAGGCCGATGCCGAACATGATCCTGATGGCCCCTAAGGACGAGGGCGAGCTGCGCGACATGCTGCTGACGGCCATAGAGCACAACGGCCCGGCGGCCTTGCGCTACCCGCGCGGCAACGGCGTGGGCGTAGACGTTAAGCGCGAGCCGCAGCTTCTGGAAATCGGCAAGGGCGAAATCCTGCGCGACGGCGGGGGCGACGTGGCGATCGTCGCCTACGGCTCTATGGTTCACCCGTCGCTCGCGGCGGCCGAGCACCTGGCGAAGGACGGCATAGAGGCTGTGGTCGTCAACGCGCGCTTCGTCAAGCCACTGGACTCGGGGCTCCTGCTCGCGCTGGCGCGCACCAAGCGCCTCGTCGTCACCGTCGAGGAGGCGTACCTCGCGGGCGGCTTCGGCTCGGCCGTGATGGAGCTTCTCGAAGAGAACGGCCTCCTGGATCAGGTCAGGGTCGTGCGCATGGGCATCCCAGACCGCCTCGTCACGCACGGCGACGCCAAACTCCTGCTCGCCAAATACGGCCTCGACGCCGACGGCATCTACACGCGCGTCAAAGAGAGCGTCGAAGTCCTCGAAGACCGCCGCGCGAAAAGACAAAAGGTCAGATAAAGCAGGAGTCAGGAGTCAGGAGTCAGAATAAAAAGCCTGCTCTTATTCTGACTCCTGACTCCTGCTTTTTTGGTACAGCCTGTGGACGCAATCGGGCGCGGCGGCATCTAAAGCCTCAGGGGCGTGTGTGCGTTTTTCAGCAGTTACGCCAAAATTGATGAGACCCGCCCGCGTGGCCTCGATTTTGCAGCACAAGACCGGCCCGAAACGGGTTAGAATCGAGTGTCTCGGCGGAGATGAGCTTCGCCCGAAATTGAGATGTCAGACAGAAGCAGAATTGTTATTCAGACCGGGGGCGACCGCGACAGGCCGCTCTCGACCCCGCACTTCGACGCCGAGGCGACGATGACGGCGCGGCCCGTCGTGCCGCTCGGCGAACAGGAAGCCTACCCCGCGCACCGCGCCGCCAAGCCTTTCGTTAAGAGTCCGGCCTTTCTCGCCATCGTCGTGCTGGCCGCCGCGGGCCTCGGCGTCGCGGCCGGCATCGGCATAGGCTTTTACAGGAGTCGTAACGCGGCGGAGACGCCCGCCACCGCGGCACAGCCCGCCGTCGAGGAGGCCGCACGGGTGCCCGCGCCGACGCCCACGCCGCAGGCGCGCGTCGTCGTCCCAGTGGCCGAAGAGTCGCCCGCGGAGCCGGAGGAAGACGAGCGCGAGCCGCCCGACGCGGAGGACCGCGACGCGGAAGCCGAGGTGAAGAAGCAACCGCGTGCGGCCCCCGAAAAGAAGCGCGGCGACGCGGACGAGACCGCGGACGCAGAGGAAGACGAGCAGGCTTCGCGCGAGGAGGAAGCTGAGGAGCGCCGCGCTGAAAGACAGCGCCGCAGGGAGGAGCGCAGGGAGCGCCGCCGCCGCGAGCGCGGGGACGAACCCGTCAGCATCCCGCGCGAGATCGAGCGCGCCGAGAGAGAGCTCGACCGCATCCGCGACATCTTCGAGGGCAGACAGCCTTAGGGCAAGGCAACAGGTAGAAGTAAAAAGGCAGAAGGGAAGACGAGAGCGCGGCTCTCGTCTTTACTTTTGCCTTTTACCTTTTTACTTTTGCTTCATGCGTCGTGAGCGGATTGACAAACTACTGGTCGAGCGCGGGCTGGCCCCGTCGCGCACCAGGGCGCAGGCGCTCGTGATGGCCGGCGTCGTGCTCGTCGGCGAGCAGCGCGTCTCGAAGCCTTCGGAGCTGGTCGCGTTGGATGCGCCCGTGCGCGTCAAGGGCTCGGAAGACCCGGCGTCGCGCTACGTCGGGCGCGGCGGGTTGAAGATGGAGGCGGCGCTCAAGGGATTTTCCCTGGACGTGGCGGGGCTTGTCTGCCTCGACGTGGGCGCTTCGACCGGCGGCTTCACGGACTGCCTGTTGCAGCACGGCGCGCGGCGCGTCGTGGCCGTGGACGTGGGCCACAACCAGATTGACTGGCGGCTCAGGACGGACCCGCGCGTGGAAGTCAGAGAGGGCGTCAACGCGCGCCACCTGAAGCCGGAGGATTTCGACGAGCAGTTCGACTTGGCGGTGATGGATGTGTCGTTCATCTCCGCGACGAAGGTGATGCCGGCGGTCGTGCCGCTGTTGACTACAACAGGCCGCCTCGTTACGCTCGTCAAGCCGCAGTTCGAAGTCGGCCGCGGCGAGGTCGGCCGCGGCGGCATCGTCACGGACCCGATCAAGCACGCGCGCGTCGTGGAGGAAGTGAACCGCGCGGCGGAAGAGTTGGGCCTGAAGGTGCGCGGCGTCGTGGAGTCGCCCGTGCGCGGCGCGGACGGCAACCTGGAATTCCTGGCGCTCTACGAGCGCGCCGAGAAGAGATGAGCCGGAAACAGTCCGAGCGGGAGGCGCTGGCACAATTGCAGCGCGTCAAGTCCGCCTACCAGAGCTTCATCAAACTGAACTACGAGCACGCGGCCCGTAATTGCCGGACGTGCCCGACGCGAGGGCTGTGCTGCACGGACGCGCACTTCGTCAACGTGCACATCACGCGCCTGGAGGCCGTGGCTATCCGCGAGACTATCGGGCGCACGCCGCGCCTGACTGATGAATCGAAGCGCGCCGTCTACGAGCGTGCGCGCCTGGCCGTCGAGCGTTACAACCTGCGCGCCTCCGGCGACACGTTCGCGCAGACCTACTCGTGCCCGCTCTACGACGCGAGGCTCGGCTGCCTCGTGCACGCGCGGGCCAAGCCTGCGCCCTGCGTCCAGCACGCCTGTTACGATAACTGGGAGGACTTGCCGCCCTCCAGCTTGCAGGCGCGCACGGAGCACCGCGTCGAGCAGTTGAACACAGATGTCTACGGCGCGGCCTGGGCCTGGCTGCCGCTCCCGCTCTGGCTCTCGCTCGTGGACCCGGACGCGGACGGCGCGGAACTGAGCCGGCTGGCGCGCGAGTGGGGCGAGAAGAGGGGCCGCCCCGGCCACACGCCCAAGAGGCGCGCGAGCCTGCCCGTCATACAAAACGCGGTCATCAGATGAATTCGCTAAAAGTCCGCCCGACTGTCCCCGAAGACGTGCCCGGCATCCTGGCGCTCATCGGCGAGGTTTACACGGAGTACAACTGCGTGCTCAACGCCGAGGAGGAACACCACCTGCTTGAGCCTGGGCCTTACTTTCGGGCGCACGGCGGCGAGTTCTGGGTGGTCGAAGACGAGGGGAAGGTGCGCGCGACCGTGGCCGTCATGCTGCACGAGGACGCGGGCGAGTTGAAGTCGCTCTACGTCCACCCGGACTTGCGCCGGCAGGGCTGGGGCCGCAGGCTGACGGAGCTGGCGATTACTTACGCGCGCTCGCGCGGCCGCCGCCGCATGATTCTCTGGAGCGACACGCGCTTCACGAGCGCACACAGGCTATATCGCGGCATGGGCTTTCAGGAGACGGGCCTGCGCGAGCTGCACGACTCGAACAACTCCGTCGAGTACGGCTTCGAGAAGCAGCTCGACTGAAAATTTTTTCGGCCGGAGAAGAAAAAATTTTCGTCCCGCGCGACCGTTCTTCTCCCTGATTTTTCCACCGCGCGTGTGCCCCCTCCGGTTTTATTGAGGGTTTTGGTGAGCCAAAGTTTTCCACAGATTTTTCCACAGCCGCGCTCTTTCTTCCTTAAAGTATTTTCTGCTTGACTTGTCTGAGAGGTGCGCGTATAAACCACACCCTCGTCGCGGTGCTCACGGGCGTCGTGACCAGCGAGAGGAGAGGCGGATGGCGCGGTGACGCGCTGTTCGAGAGTGGTGACAGGCGGCTGTCACAGCTATTCACGCCTCACGCTGAAGCCGAAAGGCTTGGGCTCAGAGAGAGTCGCAAGACGCTCTCTGGCGACGCGGATAAAAACGCTGTCGCGCTTTGAGGGAATGATCAACCTCAGGGTAGCCGTAGTCGCTCAGGTCTTCGGACTTGAGCCTCGTTGCCGGTGACGTAACCCGGCGGTGGAGGAAAAGCCACCACAAAAAAAACCAAGTGGCACCGCGTTCCTTCGGGAGCGCGAGAGTGAGTGAAAACTTAATCGCGTGCCGACCGGGGATTGGGCTGACCGCCAGCCGGTAACCGGAATATAAATCGGCGGCAACTCGCGTGTACATGCGTTGTCGCCACAATTCATCCCCCTAAATCGCTTCGGCGGTTTTTCGGGATTAAAAGGTCGCGCCGCTTTCGATTCGTCGGGAGCGGCGCGACCTTTTATGCCTCACTCTTTTACCTCTTCGTTGACACTCAAAACCGCTGGCTTGTATCATCCGAGCCGTCTCTTACAAGTAATCAACAGCAATCAGTAGAGTCCGCCTCAGCTTCGGCTGGCAGCGTTTGCGCGCTTTCCATCTAAGAGAAGGTTGATTGATGGTTCACGAATCCATCCGCCGCGTCGGCGTCGTCGTCAAGCCGAATCACGCGGAGGCGCTTCAGACCACTTGCCGGCTGGTCGAGTGGCTGACGGCGCACGGCATCGAGCTCGTCGCCACGCCGGACCTGGGCCGCGAGCGGATAGAGGCCGAGACGGGCTGCCCGGTCGAGATCGTCCCGCCCGACCGGCTGGCCGCGAGCGTTGACCTCATCGTCGTCCTCGGCGGCGACGGGACGATGATCGCCACCTCGCGGATGATGGGCGACTACGACGTGCCCGTGCTCGGCATCAACTACGGGACGCTCGGCTACCTGGCGGAGTTCCGCGTCAATGAACTCGTCCCGGCGCTGGAGTCCGTGCTCACGGGCGACTACCGGATAGACACGCGCGTCCGCGTCGCCGTAGACCTCTACCGCTCGGGCGAGATGCTGTTGCACCAGCGCGCGCTCAACGACGTGGTGATCAACAAGTCGGCGCTGGCGCGCATCATCGAGATCGAGGCGCGGATGAACGGGATGCTGATTAGCGGCTTCCGCGCCGACGGGCTGATCGTCTCGACGCCGACAGGCTCGACCGCCTACAACCTGTCTGCGGGCGGCCCCGTCGTCTACCCCTCCATGAACGCGCTCGTCATCGCGCCCATCTGCCCGTTCACGCTCTCGGACAGGCCCATCGTCGTCCCGGACGACTGCCTGATAGAGCTGCGCCTGCGCACGCCGGACGAGGATGTCGTCCTGACCTTGGACGGCCAGTTCGGCCTACCCATCCAGACGGAAGACCGCATCATCATTCGCAAGAGCCTGACGACCTTCAAGATCGTGCAGCCCAAGAACCGTAACTACTTCGAGGTGCTGCGCGAGAAACTGCGCTGGGGGAAATGATGTTTCAAGTTTCAGGTTTCAGGTTTCAAGTCAAAAGCCTGAAACCTGAAACTTGAAACCTGGAACCTGGAACCTATATGAGCGACAAACATAAGAAGAAGGGCAAGAGGCCGGAGATAGCTTCGGACGCGTTCGAGCGCGAGGTGACGACGGACCTGGACGAGGAGACGCCGGACAAGCCGAAGGGGATGCCGCTGCACACGCGCATCCTCATAGGGCTCGCGGTCGGCGTCGTCGCCGGCATCACGGTCAACGCGCTCCTCGGCGGCGAGCACCCGCGCGTCACCTGGGTCGTGACGAACATCACCGAGCCCATTGGGACGTTGTTCCTCCGGCTACTCCTGATGATCGTCGTCCCGCTCGTCTTCTCCTCGCTGGTCGTCGGCGTCGCCGGCATCGGCGACATACGCAAGCTCGGGCGCATCGGCCTCAAATCCTTCGCCTACTGCCTCGTCATCTCCGCCATCTCCGTCGTCATCGGCCTGACGCTCGCCAACACGATCAAGCCTGGCACGCGCATAGACGAGGGGACGAAGACAAAACTGGAGCAGCGCTACGGGGCGGACGCCAAGAAGCGCGTCGAGGACCAGACAAGTCAGAGCGCGGCCAACAAGGACTCCGTCCTGCTCCAGGTCGTCAAGACCATCGTGCCGTCGAACCCCGTGACGGCCATAGCCTCCGAGACGCCGAACATGCTCCACCTCATGTTCTTCGCGCTCATCATCGGCGTCGCCATCACGCTCATCCCGTTCAAGCAGACCGCGCCGCTCCTGCGGGGCTTGCAGGCGCTTTACGAAATCACGGCGAAGATCATCGAGATCATCATGAAGTTCGCGCCCTACGCCGTGGCGTGCCTGCTCTTCAACAACACGGCGCGCTTCGGCCTCGACTTGCTTCAGGCGCTCGGCCTCTTCATAGTGACGGTGCTCGCCGGCCTCCTCATACACATGGTCGTCGTCTACTCGCTCTCGATCTACTTCCTCTCGCGTCTCAACCCGCTGGACTTCTTCCGCCGCATCAAGACCGTCATCCTGACGGCCTTCTCGACCTCCTCGTCCAACGCCACGCTCCCGACGGCGCTGCGCGTCTCGGAAGAGAACCTCGGCGTGCCGCAGGAGATTAACAGCTTCGTGCTGACGGTCGGCGCGACGGCCAACCAGAACGGGACGGCTTTGTACGAGGGCGTGACGGTCCTGTTTCTGGCACAACTCGCGGGCGTTGACCTCTCGCTCGGCCAGCAGTTGATGGTCGTCTACCTGGCGATCCTCGGCGGCGTAGGGACGGCGGGCGTGCCGTCCGGCTCCATTCCTTTCATCATCGGCGTGCTGGCGACCATCAACGTCAACCCGGCGCTCATCGCCATCATCCTCGGCGTGGACCGCATCCTCGACATGTGCCGCACGACCCTGAACGTCGTCGGCGACATCACGGCGGCCACCTTCGTCGCGCGCAGCGAGGGCTACGAGTTGCTGAAGCACCACGAGCCGGCGATAGTCCACGCGACCACGGCGCACCCGGCCGCCACGGGCCGCGCGGCGAAATAAAATCGTGCCCGCCGATGGGTGCGAGTGTACGGGAATGATTCTGGCGGGCCGCTAAAACCTTAGAAAGGCGCGCGGAACGCGGGGTGCATGAGGCCAAGCGTCCCAGCCGCCCGTTCAGCGGAGCGCCCGCGCTACTTTCATGCGGCTTACAACCTCGCGTGGGTTCAGGAAATCACTCATTGATGTGAGGTAACCGCGAAATGATTTTCCCGATAGGCGACGACAACTCCGACCGCACGACGACGCCGATCGTTAACTATCTGCTGATAGCGATCAACGTCCTGGTCTTCGTCGTGCTGCAAGGCGGCGGCACGAACGACAAGTTCACCTACGCCTATTCGACCGTGCCGCAGGAGATCAAGACCGGCGAGGACATCGCCCGGCCGGTCCCGATTGAGATAGGCGACCAGCGCGGCACAATTGATCTTCAGCCGACGCCCCCGACCGTCTACATCACGCTGCTGACTTCCATGTTCATGCACGGCGGCTGGATGCACCTCTTGGGCAACATGCTCTTCCTCTGGATTTTCGGGGACAACCTGGAACACGTAATGGGGCGCGTGAGGTACTTGATCTTTTACCTGGTGACGGGGCTGGCGGCGTCGCTGGCGCACGTCATCTCGACCTTCACGTTCGGCGACAACCCGTACATCCCTAGCCTCGGCGCGTCGGGCGCGATCTCGGGCGTGCTCGGCGGCTACCTGGTGCTCTTCCCGCGCCGGCAGGTGCGCGTGATTCTACTCAGGATGCTGACGAGCGTGCCGGCGATTGTCGCCATCGGGATGTGGTTCGTGTTGCAGTTGGTTCAGGCGTTCGGCGTCCTCGCCGCGGGGCCGCAGAGCGGCGGCGGCGTCGCCTTCATGGCCCACGTCGGCGGCTTCGTCGCTGGGCTCATCCTCGTCAAACTTTTCACCGCCGGCCGCGGGCCAGCGGCGGCAAGACCTTAATTAACTTTCAAGCAAGGGAGAAATAAGCAATGGCTAACGACAATCCGATCTCGACGCTCAACAACCTGATCGAGACCTGCAAGGACGGCGAAGACGGTTTCCGCGCCGCGGCCGACGGCGTCAAGAAGTCCGACCTGCGGACGCTCTTTCTGACCTACTCGCAGCAGCGCGCGCAGTTCGCCGCCGAGTTGCAGAATGAAGTCCGCCTGCTTGGCGGCGACCCAGAGGAGAGGGGCAGCGTAGCGGCGAGCCTCCACCGCGGCTGGATCAACATCAAGTCCGCGGTCACGGGCGAGGACGAGGGCGCGGTCATCAGCGAGTGCGAGCGCGGCGAAGACTCGGCCGTCAGAAATTACCAGAGCGCACTCAATGAAGACCTGCCCGCCAACATACGCGAGATAGTCGAGCGCCAGTTCACACAGGTCAAGGAGGCGCACGACCGCATCCGCGCCCTCGAACGCGCCGACGAGCAAGCCGACAGCGCGGGCGCGTAAGGGTAAAAGTAAAAAAGGCGAAAGGGAGGATGAGAGCCGCGCTCTCGTCCTCCTTTTGCCTTTTGCCTTCTTCCTCGTTAATATCACGCGGCGATCAAGTGAGGAGTTTTGCCGCATGTCTATGACCGAAACCGCGCCGCCCCCCGTCAACCAGCAGGGACTCAACATCCGCCCGACGCCGCGCGAGGAGATGAAGCTTTACCCGCTCGACACTTTCCCCTACGAGTACGTCGGGCGCGAGATTCGGATCAACTTCGAGATACCCGAGTTCACGGCCATCTGCCCGTTCTCGGACTTCCCGGACTTCGCCGTCATCCGCATCGAGTACGTGCCGAATGAACGCTGCATCGAGTTGAAGAGTCTGAAGCTCTACATCAACTCGTTCCGCGAGGTGAAGATTTTCCACGAGCACGTTATCAACGTCATCCTCGAAGACTTCGTCGCGGCTTGCGACCCCCTGCGCGTCGAGATCGAGGGCGACTTCCACGTCCGCGGCAACATCAAAACCATCGTCCGCGCGAGCTACAAGAAACAGTAGTCAGCAGTCAGTGGTCAGTGGTCAGTTAAAAGCCGCTGTCTTAAACTGACAACTGACTACTGACTACTGACCACTGACTTATGGACACATTCACACTCTACTCCGTCGGCGGCATCGTCGCCGCCGTGCTGGTCTTCATCATCCTGAAGAAGGTCATCGGCCTGGTCTTCCGGCTCATCCTGGCGGCGGTCATCGTTGGGGCGGTCGTCCTGGGCGCGTGGTGGTACACGAAGTCGGACGACTCCGGCGGCGACGACAAGCGCCCGGCGCGCTCGTCGCAGCGGGCGAACGACAACTGACCGGGCGGGCCGCTTTCAAGGATGGGCGAAACAGACACCGACGCCGCGGACCAGTTCGACGCCTCGATCAGCCGCGAGAAACTAGACGAGGGCACGCGCGGGCTGTGGCGTCGCTACCGCCGGCTGCCGAAGAACGTCTACGCCATCAGCGTCGTCAGCCTGCTCAACGACACGTCGAGCGAGATCATCTACCCGCTGCTCTCCTTCTTCCTCCCGGTCACGTTGGGCGCTCCGCCTGCGGCCATCGGCATGATAGAAGGCGCGGCCGAATCCGTCTCCAGCCTGTTGAAACTCTTCGCCGGCTACTTCTCCGACCGGCGCGGGCGGCGCAAAGGTCTGGTCGTCTTCGGCTACGCGCTGGCGTCTGCTGCGCGGCCGCTCCTGGGCTTCGCCGCCAGTTGGTATCAGGTGCTCTTCATACGCCTGACGGACAGGGTGGGCAAGGGCGTCAGGAGTGCGCCGCGCGACGCGATGATCGCGGACGCGGCGCACCCGGCCGAGCGCGGCCTGGCCTTCGGCTTTCACCGCGCGATGGATCACGCGGGCGCGGTGGTCGGGCCGCTCCTGGGCCTGTGCGTGCTGCTCCTCATCGCGCGGAACGTCAACGCGCCGGAGCCGTCCGACTACAAGTGGCTGTTCCTGCTCGCGTCCGTGCCGGCGCTGATGTCCGTGCTGGTCGCGGTCTTCTTCGTGCGGGAGACGCCCAGGGAGTTGCGCGCCGAAGCCCTCGCGCTAGAGCCGCCGCGCCTCACGCTGCGCGGCTTCGACGGGAACTTCAAACGCTTCCTGGCAATCGTCGCCGTCTTCACGCTCTCGAACTTCTCGGATATGTTCCTGCTCCTGCGCGCGCAGCAGGCCGGGAGCGGGGTGGCCGCGATTTTGTTGCTCTGGGCCGCGCTGCACGCGGTCAAGGTCTTGAGCTCGCTCGTCGGCGGCGATTTGTCGGACAGGCTCGGGCGCAAAGGCTTGATCGTCTCCGGCTGGACCCTGCGCGTCACGGTCTACGTGGGCTTCGCCTTCGCGGAGACGGTCGGAATGACGTGGGTGCTCTTTCTAATCTACGGCGTCTACTTCGGGCTGGCCGAGGGCGCGGAGAAGGCGCTGGTCGCGGACCTCGTGCGCCCCGAGCAGCGCGGCACGGCCTACGGGCTCTATAATCTGGCCTTCGGCATCACGGTGCTGCCGGCCTCGCTTTTGATGGGCTCGGTCTGGAACTGGAAAGGCCCGCGCGCGGCCTTCATCACGAGCGCCTGCGTCGGCGCGCTCGCCGCGCTGCTCATGCTCGCCTTCGTCGGCGTGCGGCCGCGGCCGAAAGGCAGGCAGCTTGAAGTCGGGTGAGCGTGTCGGGAAGGCGGATTTTGGACTATGTTCTATCTGCGCCCTGTGGTTAACTGGTTTTGAAACGACAAAGGCGGGGGAGTTAAATTTGAGTCTCAACGTCGAACGCTGGGGCGGGGGCGACCCGCCGGACAAAGAAACTTTGCGCAGGCAGATGGAGGCCGAAGGGTACAGCGTCTTCGAGTGGACGGACGCGCCCGGCACCTCTTACGGGCCGCACAGCCACGCGGAAGACCAGTCGCACTGGATCGTCCGCGGCTCAATGACCCTGCGCGTCGGTTGGGAGGAGTACACCCTGCGCGCGGGCGACCGCGACTACCTGCCGGCCAACACGGAGCACTCGGCGGTCGTCCCCGACGAAGGGGTCGTCTACCTGATCGGCGCTAAATACTGATGATCGCAACCGACTACCAACTAATCACCACGCCCGCAGAATTGCGCTCGGCCGTCGAGGAATTGCAACGCCAACCGGTCGTCGGCTTCGATACAGAAACCACAGACCTTGACCCTTACCGCGGCCGCCTGCGCCTGATACAGCTGGCCGCGCCGGACGGCGTGCGCGTCGTTGACCTGGACCGCTTCGCCGACGGCGACTTGAAGAACGGCGAGGCGCTGCGCCCGCTGCGCGAGCTCCTGGCGGCTGCGCGCCCGGTCAAGATCGCGCACAATTGTCTGGCCGGGGCACATGCTAGTTTCAATGGCCGACGGCACGAAGGTTCGCCTTGACAAGCTGGTCAGGGCCAAAACCGCGGATAAAGTTCTATGTATTGAGGAGGAGACCGGGGCGCAGACTACCGGGGAGATTGTCGGCTGGGTGGACGGCGGCGTCAGGCCGTGGGACGACTGGCTGCGGGTCCGCATGAGAGGGAAAGGTGGGTTAAGAGTAACAAAAGACCATGAAATCCTAACCGAGCGCGGAAGGGTGCGCGCCGAGAACCTCCTGGTGGGAGATAAGGTTCTGACATCGCTGCCCGAGCTGTCGCAACCGCAAAGAGATATATTGTACGGCTCACTCCTCGGCGACGGCTCTTTGACAAGGCAAAGTGACGCCCAGGCCCGAACACCTCACTTCACAGTCTCACATTCGCTGGCGCAGGAAGGCTATGTCGCCTTGAAGGCTGCCGCGCTGGATGGCCTCGTCAAGCGTATTAAAACAGAGAAGATTAGCTACAGAGGCTTTAGCAACAGCGCAAGTGGGTCGCAGTTGGTAACTCTGACCACGAAGTCCGACCCGCGACTATTTGAGGTTTACGACAATTGCTTAAAGGGCGGCAAAAGAACACTCACCCCGGCGTGGTTGGATAATCTCTCAATACCTGCGATAGCGGCGTGGTATTGCGACGACGGAAGTCTGTCGAGCGGCAGCAGTGTCAGAATTTGCGTGTCCGCCTTCGGCGCAGAAGGGGCAGACACCCTCGTGGGGTTTTTACGAGGCAAGGGGTTCCCCGCTAACCTGTGGGTCAGGCCGGACGGACAACTCTACGTAAAAGTGGCAGGGCCGTATGGCCGGGGAATGTCGGAAGAACTAAAACACTTCTGGCAGAGCATAGCCCCTTACGTCCCAACCTCGATGCAATACAAACTTCCGGCGGCTTACAAACACCTGGCGTCGGACAAGCATTGGACGACCCCGCGGACACAACGCAGGGCCTTCTCCGACACCGTCGTCGAAATTTCACCGCTCCTCAATGACTCCGACGAGAGAGGCCGGTACGAGGGACACAGGAGAGGGAAAAGGCGCGGGATAAAGCAGTACTGTTTGGCGGTCGCCACGCATCATAACTTTATCGCCGGCGGGCTCGCCGTATCCAACTGCAAGTTCGACGCCAAGTGGGTCAGGCACACGCTCGGCGTGGAAGTCGGCGGGCTGTTCGACACGCTGCTCGCGAGCCAGCTCGTCTCGGCGGGCGACATGGACGAGCGGCACGGCCTGGAGGCTGTCGTCGCGCGCCACCTCGGCGAGACGGTGGACAAGGCCGAGCAGCTGAGCGACTGGGGCGGCGAGCTTTCCGAGGCGCAGCTCGAATACGCCGCGCGCGACGCCGCCGTGCTTCCGCCCCTGCGCGAAAAGCTGATCGAGAAGCTGAAGGCGGACGCGCTCTTGAGAGTCGCGCAGCTCGAATTCGAGTGCGTCCTGCCGGTCGCCTCCCTTGAGCTGGCCGGCATCTACCTCGACAAGGAGCGCTGGCGCGAGCAACTGGCGGTCGTGGAAAAGAAGCGCGCGACGCTGGCCGAAGAGCTGCAAGTCATGCTCGCCGAAGAGTCGTCACAGGGCTCGCTCTTCGGCGGCCCGACCCGCCTCGACCTCAACCTCGACTCGCACGTCCAGTTGACCAGGGCTTTGAAAAGGATCGGCATCAAAGACCTGCCCGACTCGACGCGCAACTGGAAGCTTCAGCCGCTCGCGGAGAAGTACCCGGAGATCAAGAAGCTGCTCGAATACCGCACCGTGCAGAAGGCGCTCACCAGCTACGGCGAGAACATCCTCGAAGAGATCAACCCCGTGACGGGGCGCATCCACGCCAACTTCCACCAGATCGGCGCGCCCACCGGGAGATTCGCGTGCAACTCGCCCAACGTTCAACAGGTGCCGCACTCCATCGAGTACCGCCGCTGCTTCCGCGCGCCCGAGGGGCGAAAGCTTGTGATTTCAGATTACTGTGTGGCTGAAGGGACACGTGTCGCAACCAAACGCGGCCTGTTAAGGGTTGAGGACGTTCGAGTCAGTGATGAAGTCTATCTTGAAGATGGAAGTGGCGCTCGCGTGTCCGCGACGATTAAGCGCGGGAAGCTGCCGACCGTCACCGTCACATTGAGAAACGGTTACTCGCTGACGGCGACTTCCCTTCATCGCGTCCGCGTGATTGACGAAGAAGGGAGATACGTCTGGCGACGCATCGGAGAATTGAAGAAGACCGACTTCGTGGCAGTTCAGCCGGGGCGGGGGCTGCACGACGAGCTGCCCTATTCGGAACTGCCTGAACTAACCAGAGAGCACCATAACAATCACAAGAATCTGTTAGCGCCTCAATATGCCGACGAGCGTCTCGCCACTTTTATGGGCTACATTACGGGCGACGGGACTCTGAGAAGAAACACTATCGGATGGGTGGTCAATAATCAGGATGAGGACGTGTTCGAGGCGCTTGAGGAGCTAGCGTCGGACCTCTTCGGCGTCAGCGTCCATGATCGCGGGACTTACAGAGGGGTGCACGAAGCAGGGCTTTACAGCGTTCCTCTCGTCAAATGGTGTCTCGCGGCCGGGATGTCAAAGAGTCGCGTGCCTGAGTTCCTCTGGCGGAGTAAGCCTTCAGTCGTGGCGGCTTATCTGCGTGCTCTCTTTGAAGCCGACGGATCAGTGACAGACAGCGACACCGGGAAAGTCAGCTTCGCCTCTTCGCGCCGGCAGTTAGCCGTCGAAGCCCATCAGTTATTGCTCGCCCTCGGAATCCCGGCAACTTTGCGCGAGCAGCGGAACACCGGACCCGGTCAGAGATTCACCTGCTGGGTTGTTTCGGTGGTCGCTTCGGGGCTCCACAGTTTTTATACGCAGGTCGGCTTTCTTTCAGAGCGGAAGCAGGCGAAGCTACGTGCTCTGGTTGCGCGGCAGAAGGGCAAAACCGTGATCGGCAACATGCCGAATCTGCGCGAGAAGGTTCGTTCGCTAAACCTCTCAGGCGAAGTGCGCCGCTTGCTGAATAATAGCTCCTCTCTAGGCCGCCCGGTCAGTATGGCGCTGGCCCGTACTCTTGAAAGTGACTATCCTGAGGTGGCGCATTCGCTCGGACTGCAACACATCACCAGCTTCAAGCAATTATTCCTTCCCGTAGTGAAAGTCGAGCCGGCGGGGGCGCGCGAAGTATTCGATCTTTCCGTGCCGGGGCCGATGACTTACATCAGCGACGGCTTTGTCAGCCATAACTCCCAGATAGAGCTGCGCATCCTGGCGGACTTCACGGGCGACCAGGGCTTCGTTGACGCCTTCAACTCGGGCGCGGACCTGCACCGCGTGACCGCCGCGCAGGTCTTCAACACGCCGCTCGACCAGGTGACGAAAGAGCAGCGCGACTTCGCCAAGCGCCTGAACTTCGGCGTCGTCTACGGCATCGGCGCGCAGCGCTTCTCGATGATGACGGGGCTCTCGCTCACGGACGCCGAGGACATCCTGCGCCGCTACTTCGCCACCTACCGCCAACTCGACTCGTGGCTCCGCGACGCCGCGCAACGCGCCGTGCGCGAGCGCACGGCACGCACCGCCTCCGGCCGCCTCGCCCGCTTCCGCTTCGACCCCGAAGACAGACAGGCCATGTCACTGGCCCAGCGCAACGGAAAAAATACGCCGATCCAGGGCTCGTCGGCCGACATCCTCAAGCGCGCGCTGCGGCTGCTGCACGACGGGTTGCGCGACACGTCCGCGTGCGTGGTTAACATAGTTCATGACGAGATTGTGGTCGAAGCGGACGCAGACGAGACGGAGGCCATTGCCAGGAAGGTCGAGGACGCGATGTGCGCGGCGGGCGAGGAGTACGTCAAGAAAGTCCCCGTCAAGGTCGAGACCGAGGTGTCGGACGAGTGGGTCAAGTAGAAGTGGCTACGACTTCAGTTTGATGACGAGGCCGCCGCCGATGTAGTCAATCGGGAGGGTGTATTCGACGCGGCCGGCCAGGTCTTCGCGGAGGAATTTTTCTATGGCGGGGCGGGCCTGGTTTTCGTCGTCGGCGTCGTCCACGAAGATGAAGGTCGGGCGGGCCGTTAGGGCGAGTTGCAGGTCCGCGTACTCGTTGTCGAAGTCGTGCGCCGCGTCTACGACGACCAGTTCGGCCGCGTGCGGGAGACTGTTCAGGTGCCTCAAGTTGGCCCGGAGCAGGTCGAAGCGTTTGAAACCGCGCTCTCCGAGTAGCCGTTGCGCGATGTCGTAGGGCTTCCAGGGCGGGTCGTCGCCCTGTGGCAGCGGCTCACCGAAAGTGTCTATGCCCGTGTAGCGGGCGCCCGGCGTCGCGCTCAGATAAGCGTCAGCGCCCGAGCCGGCGCTGACGCCCAGCTCTATGATGCTCCCGGGCGAGATGGTCTTCGAGACGGCGTAGAACGAGCGGTACTTGTGCAGAAATTCGTCCCTGCGTTTCAGGTAGTATTCCTTGTCGTATTGCGTGAAGACGCTGTAGAGCGGGTGCGGCTCCCAGCGGCAGGCGCGCAGGTTCTCGGAAAACCTGCGCCGGAACTTTTCCCGCGCCCGCTCCGAGGACTCGCCCCGACCGCTCACGACTTGCCAGAGTTTTTTAATCATAAATTCGTTCAGCCGCGCCCGGACTTCGCCGGGGGCATCTCCGTCTCAAAGGCCGAGCGGGGCGCGGCGCTCCTGCGCCAGATGAAATAGACAGGGATGCCCGTCAGCACCAGCAGGTAGCCTATGCCCGAAGTCTTCGGCTTCAGTATAGCCAGGTCAATCACCAGGAGCACGGCGAGCAGGACGTAGATGATGGGGACGACGGGGTAGCCGACTGTCCTGTAGGGCCGCTCGGCCCGCGGCGCTTTGTAGCGCATGACGATGACGGCCCCGACCATCAGCGCGTAAAAGACCAGGTCGGCCGAGACGATGTATTCGAGGAGCTGCGTGTAGACGTTGCCGTAAGTGGTCGCCTTCGTGTTCGGGTCAACCGTCACGGTGCGCGGCAGCGTCAGCAGGGCCGCCCAGACGCCTTGCGCGACGAGTGCGACCGCCGGGACGTGGTTCGAGTTGAGCTTGCCGACGCCGGAGAAGAAGAGGCGGTCGCGCGCCATCGCGTAGTAGACGCGCGAGCCGGCCAGAATCAATCCGTTGTTGCAGCCGAAGGTCGAGATCATGATGGCGACGGCCATGATAATTGTGCCAGGACGGCCGAAGACGGTCTGCATCGTCGCCGTCGCCACGCTGTTCTGCGGGGCCTGAATCGTGCCGAGCGGGAGCGTCACGACGTAGGCCAGGTTGGCGAGCAGGTAGAGCGCGACGACCACGCCGCAGCCTATCAGCAGGGCGCGCGGCAGGTTGCGCCCGGGGTCGCGGATTTCGCTCCCCGTGAAGGTCACGTTGTTCCAGGCGGACTGCGCGAAGAGCGGCCCGACCATCGCCAGCCCCAGAAGCATCAGCAGCGCGAGCGTCCCGTCACTCCCGAAGTCCGGCATCACCTTTTGAGGGTTCCAGCCGTTGGCCCAGGGGCTCCACCAGGACGAGGTGTAAGCGGCGCTTCCCCCGTTCCAGCCGAGAAGCAGGCCGACGAGGATGAGGCCGGCGAGCGCGGCCGTCTTCGTGAAAGTGAAAGTGTTCTGAATCCACTTGCCGGTCTTGAGCCCGCGCGTGTTCGTAAAAGTCAGCGCGAGGATGAGCAGCACGGCGACCAGTTGCACGGTGTTGAGGCTGACGGCGTAGGTGCCGAAGACGTGCGTCGGCTCAAGGAGGTAGTTGCTCTCGGAGACGCCGGGCAGGATGACGCCCATGAAGCGTGCGAAGGCGACCGCCACGGCCGCGATGGTGCCCGTCTGGATGACGAAGAGGAGCGACCAGCCGAAGAGGAAGCCCGTGGCCGGCCCGTAGGCTTCGCGCAGGAAGACGTACTGGCCGCCCGCGCGCGGCATCATCGCCGCCAGCTCCGCGCAGCACAGCGCGCCCGTAATCGTCAGCACGCCCGCCAGCGCCCAAGCCATCATCAGCCACCCCGGCGCGCCGATCGTCCGCGCGGACTCGGCCGAAGTGATGAAGATGCCCGAGCCTATCATCGAGCCGATGACGATCATCGTCGCGTCCGTCAGCCCCAGGCCGCGGACCAGTTTCCCTTGCGAGTCGCTCTTCATGATCTCTCACCTCCGTCAGGCGCGAGGAGTGTCGTGTCACGGACCCGGCTTGATCTTGTCTGGGTTGCGGCGCGCGATGTCTTCGGCCTGGCGCTCCAGCCGGCCGGACTCGTTGATGAGCTGCTCGAACCGCCCGATGGTCTGCCGGAAGTCGCTCCGGGCCTTGTCGGCGGCCGCTTTGTCCCCGCTGCCGACTGCGTCGCGGAAAGGGAGAATGCCGCGGCGCAGCTCGCGGAACGCCTCAAGGGCCTTGTTGACGGACTGCGCGCGCAACGAGATGTACTCTTTGATGGTCGGGTCTATGTCGAGCGCGGCGGCGCGCGTGAGCTTGTCGGCGGCGCTCGCGCCCTTCTCCATGCCGCGCTCGATGGCCTGGACCGATTCGTCCATCAGGCCGCGCGCCCGGCTCGCGTCGCCCGCGTTGAGCGCGCGCGTCGTGAGCGCCTCCTTGTCCTTGTTCTCGCGGACGAGCTTCTCTATCTCCGCGATGTCCTGGCCCGCGCTCCGGTTGAGGGCATTGGCCTCGTCGAGCGCAGGGTCGCCGAGCCCGCAGGAGGTTGCGGCCAGCAGGAGCGAGACTGACACGAAGAGCGCGCACAGGGCCGCGGCGCGGCTTCGTCCTCTCGTGTCGGGCGTGCGAAGGTTCGGGCTCAAGACAGGAGACAGAATACAGGAGTCAGGAGTCAGGAGAAAAGAAAAGCAGAAGAAAAGCCGTTCGCGCCTTTCATTCTGACTCCTGCCTCCTGACTCCTGCCTCCTGCTTCGGTTGACAGCCCGCGCGCGGCTCAAATAGTCTCTAGGGTAGTTGATATCACAGTCCGAAAGACTTAACGCGAACATGGTTAAAGACGACATCATCAAACTGATTACGGAAAGAGGTGCGCGCGTCGGCGTGATCGGCCTGGGCTACGTGGGCCTGCCGCTCCTGGTGGAGTTCGCGCGCGCAGGGTTCCACGCCACGGGCTTCGAGGTTGACGAGTGGAAGGCCGCGGAGATCAACCAGGGCCGCTCCTACATCGGCGACGTGCCCGAAGCCGCGGTGCGCGAGTTGGCGGGCTCAGGCACGCTGCGCGCGACCACGGACTTCTCACACCTGAAGACTTGCGACGCCATCATCATCTGCGTCCCGACCCCCTTGCGCAAGACCAAGGAGCCTGACGTCTCCTACATCCTGGCGGCCGCCGAGGAGATTCAGAAGAACCTCAGGCTCGGGCAACTGATCGTGCTGGAGTCCACGACCTATCCGGGGACGACCGACGAGGTGCTGCTCCCCATGTTCGAGGAGACGGGACTCCGCCTCGACGCGGACTTCCTCCTGGCCTTCTCGCCCGAGCGCGTGGACCCCGGCAACCCGCAGTTCCAGACGCACAACATCCCAAAGGTCGTCGGCGGCTCGACCAGTGACTCGACCGACGCGGCCGCGCACCTCTACTCGCAGATCGTCAACAACGTCCACGCGGTCAGCTCGGCGCGCGTCGCGGAGGCCGCCAAGCTTCTCGAAAACACTTTCCGCGCCGTCAATATCGGGATGGCGAACGAGATGGCGCGGCTCTGCTACGCCCTCGGCATAGACACCTGGGAAGTCATCCGCGCCGCGGCGACGAAACCCTTCGGCTTCATGCCCTTCTACCCCGGCCCCGGCATCGGCGGCCATTGCATCCCGCTCGACCCGCACTACCTGTCATGGAAAGCGCGGCAGCACGGCTTCGACTCGCGCTTCATAGGGTTGGCCGAGGAGGTCAACTCGCGTATGCCCGAGCACGTCGTCCAACTGGTCGCCGACGGGCTGAACGACGCCGAGAAGCCCCTGAAGGGTTCGCGCGTGCTGCTGCTGGGCGTGGCCTACAAGAAGGACATCAACGACGTGCGCGAGAGCCCCGCGCTCTCGATCATAGACCTGCTCAGGGCCAAGGGCGCGCGCGTGAGCTACCACGACCCGTTCGTCGCCGAGGTCCGCTTCGACGACGCGCACACGCAAAGTGCCGGCGACCCCTTGCAGTCCACGGAGCTGACGGACGACGAGCTGAAAGCCTCCGACTGCGTCGTCATCGTCACGGACCACAGCGGCGTCAACTACCGCCGCGTCACCGAACTCGCCCCGCTCGTCGTAGACACCCGCAACGCCCTCGGCGGCGAACTCCGCAAAGAGAGCCGGGCGAGAATCATCCGACTGTGAGAAGTCAGGAGTCAGGAGTCAGAAGGGAAAGCGCGAACGGCTTTTCTTTTCTCCTGACTCCTGACTCCTGACTCCTGGCTTATGCTCAAAGTTCTTAATGTAGTCGGCGCGCGGCCGAACTTTATGAAGGTCGCGCCCATCGTCGAGGCGATGCGGCGGCGCGCCGGGGAGTTCGCGCCCGTGGTCGTGCACACGGGGCAGCACTACGACGCGCAGATGTCGGACGCCTTCTTCCGCGACCTCGGCCTGCCCGAGCCGGACGTGTACCTGGGCGTCGGCTCCGGCTCGCACGCCGCGCAGACCGCCGCCGTCATGCAGAGCTTCGAGCCGGTCGTCATCAGCGAGCGGCCCGACTGGGTGCTCGTCGTCGGCGACGTGAACTCGACACTCGCCTGCGCGCTCGTCTGCGCCAAGCTGCTCGTCAGGGTCGCGCACGTCGAGGCGGGCCTGCGCAGCCGCGACCGCACGATGCCGGAGGAGATTAACCGGCTGCTGACGGATCAGGTCGCGGACCTCCTGCTCACGCCGTCGGCGGACGCGGACGAGAACCTGCGGGCCGAAGGGATTCCAGAGGAGCGCATCCGGCTGGTCGGCAACGTGATGATTGACTCGCTCTTCAAACAGCTCGGCCGCGCGGAGCATTCGACGGTGCGCGAAGACTTAGGGATTGCCGGCCGCGACTACGCGGCGCTGACGCTGCACCGCCCCTCGAACGTTGACGACCCCGCGACCTTCGGCCGCATCCTGGACGCGCTGGGCCAAATCAGCGGCAGGCTTCCCGTCGTCTTTCCCGTCCACCCGCGCACACGCAAGGCGCTCGCGGAGCCGGGGCTCGCCGCGCGCCTGCGGGACGCGCCGGGCCTGCGCCTGGTGGAGCCGCTCGGCTACCTTGATTTCCTGCGGCTCTACAGCGGCGCGCGCCTCGTGCTGACGGACTCCGGCGGCATACAGGAGGAGACGACCGCGCTCGGCATTCCCTGCCTCACGCTGCGCGAGAACACGGAGCGCCCCGTCACGGTCGAGCTGGGCACGAACGCCGTCGTCGGCACGGACCCGGACAAAATTCTGCGTGCAGCCTGGGCCGCGCTCGACGCGCCGCGCGACGGCCGCGCGAACCCCGCGCGCGTCCCGCCACTCTGGGACGGCCGCACGGCCGACCGCATCCTCGACGCGCTCATCGAGAGGACGGTCGCCACTCCATGACACGAGAGGGACGCGTCGTGAAAGAAGAGGAGACCGCGCCGCAGCCCGACACGCCCGCCACCCGTCACTCGTCACTCATCAGTAAAGTCCGCCGCGCGCTGCGGGGTGACGTCGGCGCGCGCTACCTCGCGCTCGAAGCCCTGAGACGAAGCCGCGCGCTCTCCGCCCGCCGCCGCGAGCGCGGCGCTCTGGAAAAATTGGCACAGGCCCCGGCCCGCCTGCGCCCGGAGTTCGCGCGCCTCTCCCCGGCGGAGCTCCTGAATCATTTCCGCGACCGCGCCGCGCCGAAGTTCCTCCCCGGCTGTGACGCGGCCTCTCGCGCGACCGCCGATTTGCAGCGGAGCCTCTTCCCCTCGGAGACGGCGCAGCTAATCGAGCGTGCGGCGCGCGCGGCCGACGAGCACTGCTGGCGCGTGATGGGCTACGGCGAAAAGTGCTTCGGGGAAAAAATCAACTGGCTCGCGGACCCGGCCTCGGGCGCGTCGTGGCCGGCCGCCTATCACGCGGACGTGCAGCTCGTGCGCGGTGACGGCTCGGACGCGCGCGTCCTGTGGGAAGTCAACAGGCTCGCTCACCTGCTAGACCTCGCGCGGGCCTACAGTGTGACGGGTGATGAAAAGTTCGCCCGCGAAGTTCTCGCGCAGTTGCGAAGCTGGCGCGAGCAGAACCCACTGGGGCGCGGCCCCAACTGGGCGTGCGCGATGGAGGTCGCGCTGCGCGCCGTCAACCTGCTCGCGGCCTTCGAGCTGCTGCGCCGCTCACCTGAGATGGACGAAGGTGCGCTCGCCTTGTTCCTCGAAACCTTCGACCAGCACGGCTCTCACATCCGGCGCAACCTGGAATTCTCCTACCTCTCGACCAGCAACCACTACCTCTCGGACGTGGTCGGCCTCTTCTGGTTGGGTACGATGCTGCCCGAGCTGAAGGCCGCGCACGGGTGGCAGCGGTTCGGGCTGCGCGAGCTCCTGCGCGAGATGGACAAGCAGGTGCTCGCGGACGGCGCGGACTGCGAAGCCTCCACGGGCTACCACCGCCTCGTCCTGGAGTTGTTCCTCTACTCGTTCGCGCTGGCGCGCGCCAATGGAGTCGAGGTCGGGGAAAAATATTGGGCCAGGCTGCGCGCGATGCTCGAATACGTCCGAGCCTACCTGCGGCCGGACGGCCGCGCGCCGCTCGTCGGCGACACGGACAGCGGGCAGGTCTTGCCGCTCGTCCCGCGCGCGGCGGACGACCACGCCTACGTGCTCGCAGTCGGCGCGGCCCTCTTCCGCGAGCTGCGCTTCAAAATCTCTGCGGCCGTGCCGGAAGAGCTGTTGTGGGTGCTGGGCGAGGAGGGCGTGCGCGCCTTTCAGAATCTGCCGGGGGCGGACGCTGGCACAATTTCGCGGGCCTTTGCGGACGCGGGCACTTACGTCATGCGCGACCTCGACTTCTACCTGCTCTTCAACGCCTCGGGCAACGGGCTGATGGGCCGCGGCTCGCACGGGCACAACGACGCGCTCTCTCTGGAAGTGAGCGCCTGCGGGACGTGCTTCGTCGTTGACCCCGGGACTTACGTTTACACGGCCGACCTCGGCGAGCGCCACCTGTTCCGCTCGACCGCTTATCATTCGACCGTCCAAGTTGATGATGAAGAGCAGAACACGACCGACCCCGCGCTTCCTTTCATCATCGGCGACGAGGCGCACCCGCGCGTGCTCAAGTGGGTGACGACGCCCGAATTTGACATGGTCGTCGCGGAGCACGACGGCTACAGAAGATTGGCACAGCCCGTCACGCACCGCCGCGCCGTCTGGTTCAAGAAGCAGGAGCGGTGCTGGATCGTCCAGGACACTTTGTCGGGCGAGGGCGAGCACGTCTTTCGCTTCCGCTTTCACCTGGCCGAAGGGCTTGAGACCCATGTTCGCGCTCAGGGAATCGTCAGCGCCTGCGATAAAATGACCGGCGCGCGCCTCTTCGTCTGCGCGCTCGATTTGGACAGCGCGCCCGAGCTTGAGCCGCGCTTCGTCTCGCGCGATTACGGTGCGAAGAGCGCGACCCATTCCCTTTGCTGGTCTGTGAAGGCCAGCGCCCCGCGCGTCTTTCACTGGGGGCTCGTGCCCGTCTGCGCGGGCGACGACGAGGCGGCGCGTCTGGAACTGGTCGAGCGGTTGAAGAACTCCGAAGCGATAATCTTGTGAGTATGAAGCCGACAATCTATCTGGCCTTCGTGGACGACTGGGAGTTGAGCGGCACGGGCGCGGGCTCCGTGCGCGAGTTGCAGCTCGGGCCGATGCGCGAGCTGGTCAGAATTTATAACGCGCACAACGTTCGCGGCTCCTTCAACGCGGAGGTGATGCAGCAGCTCACCTTCAGGAAGTTCGAGGGCGAGCACCCGGAGCTGAAAGAGCTGGCCGACGAGTGGGACGCCGCCGTGCGCGAGACTCTCGCGCAGGGGCACGACGTACAGTTGCACGTCCACCCGCAGTGGACTGACGCCGTGTACGAGGGCGGCGCGTGGCGGCTGACGGCCGACTGGTCAATCCTGAATTACGAGCCTGAGGAAGCCTACCGGATGATGCTCGCGTGCAGGGAGTATCTGGAAAATCTCCTGCGCCCGGTCAAGCCGGATTACGCTTGCGTCTCCTTCCGCTCGGGCTCCTGGTGCATCGCGCCCTCGCCGCACATGCTGGACCTTCTCGTCAGGCTCGGCATCGTCTTCGACATGAGCATCGTCGGCGGCGTGCGCTACGAGACGAAGAACATCAACCTCGACTACACCAACTGCGAGGAGGATTTTCTGCCCTACTACCCCGTGATGACCGACGCGCGCAAGGTCTCCGACAAGCGGGAGCCGATCGTCTGCGTGCCCACGAACCACTTCTACGGCTCGCGCCGCCAGGTCTTCAAACACCACCTGGGCAAGGCCGTGGAGAAGGTCAAACGGCGGCTGGCCCCGCAGGCCGCGCCGCAACCGACGGGCCGGAGCGTAGAGACTTACGGACAAGAGTGGGCACAGGTCGGCCACGCCTCCGCGGCGCGGCGCGTTTACGAGAAAGGCGTCGTGCCGTACCTGAAGGGCAAGCATCTCATCTCGGACATAGCGCAGTTGGACTACGCGCTGCTGCGCGAGATGCTCGCGTCCATCCGCAGGCGTGCGCGCGCGAGCGGCCTCAGCGAAGTTCCCGTCATCCTGGAGAACCACACGAAGGACGTGCGAGACTTCTCGCACATAGAGCGTTTTGTCGGCGACGTGGCGCGGGCCGAGGACGTTGTGTGTCTGACGCTGACGGAGCTGGCCGCGGGGCTGCGGGCCGGAAAGTTTCAGGTCAGAACGGCCGCGAAGTGAAGATGCGTGAGCGACTCATCTCGGCCGCGCTCAAGGAACGCTACGATGAGTTGCGCGGCGAGCGCGTCACGCGGCTCGTGCCCGAAAGCTTCGCAGAGGCCGCGCCGTTCGTCGCGGAAGTCCGCGAGCTGTTACGGGCCGCCGAGCCTCTTGACCTCAAAAACTTCGCCGCGCCCTCCGGCCGTGCGGAAGCGGACGCGGACTGTTTAGCCTCTTTACGTGCCCTCGCGCTCGGCCGCGCGCTCCCGCTACGTCCCGCGCCCGAGCCTTCGCCCGTTGATGCTTTCGTCAACGCCCTACAGGCTTCACGCAACGACCACGAACAACGTTTCCGGCTGTTGACGGAAAGGTACAGATGGCCGCTGAACTTCAGCCTGACCACAGAGGATGCTGCGCGCGAGTACGTCCTGGCGCGGCTGATGGCGCGGGACCGCGCGCGCGTCGTGAAGGAGGGAATCGGGGCGGTCAACAGTGACGACCTGCTGCTGCGGCTCAACCTCTCTGCGCTCTACGCCTCGCGCGCGAGCGATTTGAGGTTTCTGGACGCGCTGAACTACTATTACGAACTGCTGCCGACGGGGTGGCAACCGCGCGGCCGGAACTCTTGGCTGCTGGCCTCTTACCTGGCGCTCTACGCGCGCGCCCTGGCGGCCCGGATTGGATAAACGATGCGAGCAGGTATCCTGGCAAACTCTCTCCCGGCGGCGCTGCGGGTTTACGACGAGACCCGGCGGGTCGCGGGCTGCGAGCCTTTCGTCATCCTCTGCCCGGCCGCTGGTGAGTCGCGCGCCCGCGCGCTCTTTCGCCACCTCGCGCGACTCTTCGTCAAACGCGGCCGGCTGAAATCTCTCGGCCTCGTCCTGGGCCGCCGCGTCTTTCTGCTTAAGGAAGCCTTAGATCACCCGCGCAGCGTCGAGCGGCTCGGGAAGATGAATTTAGATGTCGGCCTGCACAAGGCCGGAGTGATTTATCGCGAACAGACGATCAACTGTTTTCGTCTAGGCATCCTGAATCCGCACATAGGGCTGCTGCCGGCCTACCGCGGGCGCAACGTGATGGAGTGGTCGCTGCTCGAAGGCGAGCCGGTCGGCGTCACCGTCTTCTTCATAGATTCCGGCATAGACACGGGCCGTCGCATCGTCCTGCACGAAGAGGTCGCCGTCTCACACTGCAAGTCTGTCGCGGAGGCCAAGCAATATCTCTTCGACCTGGACGCCTCGCTCTTGCGCCGCGCCCTCGAACGCCTGCGCTCTAATAATTTCGAGTACGAACTCAACGACGGCTCCGGGCGCAGGTACTACGTCATGTCGAAACTCTTCCGGGGCGTGGTCGAAAAAATTATCGAGGCCGAAAGCTGATGTGCGGCATCTGCGGAGTCTGGGAGTACGGGGCGGCGCGAGGGAACGTCTCGCTTGAGCTGGTCGAGCGTATGCGCGACGAGATGCCGCACCGCGGGCCGGACGACGCGGGCGAGCTGCTCTTCGACGAAGCGCGCGGCGGCCTCGGCTTCCGCCGCCTCTCCATCATTGACCTCTCGGAAGCGGGCCACCAGCCCATGCACGGCTGCACGGACGCGGTCTGGCTCGTCTTCAACGGCGAGATTTATAACCACGCACGCCTGCGCGAAGGCTTGGAAGCGCGCGGGCACGTTTACAGTTCGCTCACAGATTCCGAGACCATCCTGCATCTTTACGAAGAGCGCGGCCTGGACTTCGTCCACGACATTGAGGGCGACTACGCCATCTGCCTCTGGGATGAGGGTCTAGAACGGCTCACGCTCGTGCGCGACCGCGTCGGCGTCAAGCCGCTCTACTTCTATCACAAAGACGGGCGCTTCATCTTCGCCTCGGAAATCAAAGCCATCCTCCAACACCCGGCCGTCACGCCGGACGTTGACGAGGAGGCGCTCTACCATTACCTGACCTTTCTGACCACGCCCGCGCCGAGCACGCTCTTCCGCGACATACGGAAAATCCCCGCCGGGCACATGCTCACCGTCACGCGCGACGGCGCGGTCAATCTCAAACAATACTGGGACGCGCTGCCGCCCGAAACCGTCGAGGCGCGGGGCGAGGAGGAGCACAAGGCGGAAATCCTGCGCCTGCTCCGCGCGTCCATCAAGAAGCGCATGATGTCGGACGTGCCGTTCGGCGTCTTCCTCTCAGGCGGCGTGGACTCCTCGGCCAACGTCGCGCTGATGTCCGAGCTGATGACGCGGCCCGTCGAGACCTTCACCGTCGGCTTCGCGGACGCGGAGTATTTGAACGAGCTGGACTCCGCGCGCCGCATCGCGCGCGACTTCAAGACGAACCACCACGAGGTCATCATCTCCGAAAAAGAGATGCAGGAGTTCTTGCCCGACCTCGTCTTCCACCAGGACGAGCCGATTGCGGACCCCGTCTGCGTGCCGCTCTACTACGTCTCAAAGCTGGCGCGCGATTCTGGCACAATCGTCGTGCAGGTCGGCGAGGGCTCGGACGAGATTTTCAGCGGCTACGATAACTACGTCCGCCACCTGCGGATTTACGAAAAGTTCTGGCAGCACGCCGAGCGCGTGCCGCGCAGCTTGCGCCGCGCGGCCTCCGCGGTCGCGCGCCCCGCGCTCGAAGCGACGGGGAAGAAGCGCGCGGCGGTAGACCTCCTGCGCCGCCTCGGCGCTGACGAGCCTTTGTTTTGGGGCGGCGTCGTCGTCTACGACGAGACCTTCAAGCCGCGCGTCCTCTCGAAGACAATGCGCGAGCGCATGAGCGGCCGTTCCTCGCTCGAAGCCGTCCGCCCTTACCTGGACCACGTCGAGCAGGCTAGGCCCGCCTCCGACTTCCTCTCGCGCATGACTTATCTGGAATTGAAACTGCGTCTGCCGGAGCTGCTCCTGATGCGCGTGGACAAGATCACGATGGCTACGTCTGTCGAGGCGCGCGTGCCGTTTCTCGACCACCACCTCGTCGAGTACGCGATGGGGCTCCCGCGCGAATTGAAGGTCGAGGGCCGCAGCGGCAAGCACATCCTCAAGCGCGCGCTCGAAGAGATTCTGCCGCACGACTTGCTCTACAGTCAGAAGCGCGGCTTCGGCGCTCCGGTGCGCGAGTGGTTCCGCGACGGCCTGGGCTCCTGGTTCGACTCGCACCTGCTGAACTCGCCGATGAAGCGGCGCGACTTCTTCGACTACGCGTTCGTCGCGCGCCTCCTGGACGAGCACCGCCGCGGCGCTAAAGACTGGGGCTTCCACCTCTGGGCCTTGCTCAACCTCAGCCTCTGGTACGAGCGCTGGATCGAGCGCGGGTGAGGAAGGCCGGGCCTTTTACGTCCCGTCAGGGACGTTTGATAATAGCCCAGCACTTCAGTGCTGGGAATCGGGCCAAAAATATTTGAGTCCCGTAGGGACGGCCGAACATTTCAATCGTCCCTACGGGACTCAACATTATTTCTTCCGCCCTTACCCAGCACTGAAGTGCTGGGCTATTTTCATGTAGTCCCTGACGGGACTACTTTGATTCGCGTCCTCGCGTGACCGCACTGGAATGTTAGAGCAGCCCATAGACGAAGCGGCCGCAGCCGCCGACGCCGTCACGGCCCCGCGCCGCCGATTCTCCCTGCACGTCGCGTGGACGCTCGCCGCGCGCGTCCTGATGACGGTCAACAGCGTCGCCGCGGGCGTCATCGTCGCGCGCTGGCTCGGCGCGGAGGGCCTGGGCCAGTTGGCCGTCATCAACGTCGCCGTCGCCACGGCCGTCCAGCTCGGCAGCGCAGGGCTCCCCTCGGCCAACACCTACTTCATCGCGCGCGACCAAAAAGAGTTCGCGCCGGCCGCCGTCAACTCGCTCCTCTTCGCAGTAGTCGTCGGCGGGCTGCTCGCGCTGGGGCTGACGGCGCTCGCCGCGTGGCGGCCCGGCTGGTTCGGCTTCATCCCGCCGCGCCTCATCGCCGTCGCCGCCGTCTCCGTCCCGTTCCAGCTCGTCACGCTCATCGGCCTTAACGTCTTCCTGGCAATCGGCCGCGTCGAGCGTTTCAACCTGCTAGACCTTTTGGGCCAATCTTTCGTGCTCGTCAACGCGGTGGTCGCGCTCGTCGTCCTGGGCGCGGGGCTGTGGGCGCTCGTCTCGCTGAACACGGCGGCGGCCGCGGGCACGGGGCTGCTGATAGCCGCGCTGGTCTGGGCACACGGCGCGAAGATGAAAGGCAGGCTCTCGTGGCGTCCAGACGTGCGGCTCTTCGGGCGCATGATGCGTTACGGCGTCAAGTTTCACGTCGCGACTCTGGCGGGGCTGCTCATCTTCCGGCTTGATTTGCTGGTGGTCAACCACTTCCGCGGCGCGGCCGAGGCGGGCGTCTACAGCGTGGCGTCGCAGGTAGCCATGATGCTGATGCTCCTGCCGGGCGTAATAGCGACGCTGCTCTTCCCGCGCGTCGCCGCCCGCCGCGACCCCAGCGGCGAGCTGGCCTGCGTCGTGACGCGGCACACGGCGTTCGTCATGCTCGTCGTCTGCCTGGCGGCCGCGCCGCTGGGCTTCGTGCTGCCCTGGCTCTACGGCGCGAAGTTCGCGGACGTGGGCGTGCAGTTGCTGATACTTCTGCCAGGCGTTTACCTGATCGGGTTGGAGTCCGTGCTGGTGCAGCACTTCAACGCGACGGGGCTGCCGGTCGCGGTCCCGCTCTTCTGGGTGGCGACGCTGTTGGTCAACCTCGCGCTCACCTTCGCGCTCGTCCCCACGCTCGGGGCGCGCGGTGCGGCGCTGGCTTCGTCTGTGAGTTACGCGCTCATCTTCGCTCTGGTCGCCCTCTACTTCCGCGCGCGCACGCGACGCCGCCTCTCCGAAGCGTTAATCCTGCGCGGGGCCGAGCTCAGAAAGTTACTCGACGTGGTGAAGACGCGAAGACACGCGTGAGGCTGCTAGCCTGCGCGCGCCTGCCTGCGGAATTTTGCGGGCACAACTCTGCGCGCGACCTCAAGGATTCTCGCGCCGAGCCAGAAGAGCGCGGCGGCGATGAGTATCGAGAAGAAGTAGTGCATGGCTAAGACGTAGCGCGGCTCTACGTGCAGCGGCGAGTGGACGGAGAGGTAGTAGGCCGGGACGACGAGCGCGACGGCCAGCGCGCGCCAGCGCCGGGCCAGCGCCAGCAGGACTGTGCCAATTATCGCCAGGGGAAGTAGCCACGAGGTCTTGAAAAATTTCTGAATCATCTTGACCAGCGCGCGCGGGTAGCGCGTCCACAGGAACGAGGCTGGCCCGAGCCGGAAAAGCTCCACGGGGCCGACGCGGACGACCGGGCGCGACTGATTCGGCCCGGCGTTCGACAGCACGACGCGGACCTGCTCCGCGCCCGCGTTGACGAAAGGAATCTGAAGCACGGTCATGGAATCTTTCGTCGGCGCTCCGGGCTCAAGCGAGTCGGGAATGGTTGCCGAGGCGAGCGTGGCGCGTCCGTCCGCAGTTTCGACCCTGACGACCATGCGGCCCTGCTCGGCCGCGACCGGCAATCGGAGCACGTAATCCGACTTCCTCTGGACGCCGACCGGAGCCGAGGCGAGCTGCGCCCCCTGCCCCGAGTCGTCGCCCGCGACGCGCAACGCCTGAGCGTTCTCCGTCAGAGACAACTGCGCCCGCGCCGAAGCGGCGGTGTTGTTCGCCAGCAACTCGGCCGGGGAATTGGCCCACGACAATTCGGTCCCTTCAGTAATCTCAGGCCGGTTCGTAATCGTCGGCTCGACGGACACAATCGGCACGCGTTCGTTTTCGAGCATCAGCGCGGCGCGGCGCAGCATGGTGCCCATGAACCAGAGTTTGTTAGAGCGTATGACGGCAAGCGCGCGGGCCGTGCGCAGGCGCTCGCGCAGGACGCCGTCCGGCCTGTAGAGGTCAAACGCGTAGTCCGGGCGGTTGTACATCAGTGCTTCCTGGCGGCACGCCGCGTCGTCGTAAGCCTCGAACCCGAACCTCTTCTCCGGGTCGTAGTCTGCAATCCCGGCGACCAAATTTTGTCCCGCGCTGAGCGACACGGGGATGAAGCTTTTGTAGACGACCGCGTTGCGAATCGTGATGGGCAGGATGACGAGAATCGCCGCGGCGACCAGCGCGCCCGCGTAGCGCCAGCGCCGGCCGCGCTCGAACATCACGAAAATCAGGAGGCCGAGAAAGAAGGGGAGCAGCAGCGCGTTCGCCCTCAGCCAGCACGAGACACCGATGCACGCGCCCGCGGCGATGAACGTCACAACGCTCGGGCGCTCGCGTGCCCTGACGATGAGGTAGACCGCGAGCAGGATGGGCAGCGTGGAAACGGAGTCGGGCAAGAGCAGCAGCGAGCTGTAAGCGAGTTGGGGCGAGAACGCGACGAGCAGCCCGGCGATGAGGGCGGCCGCGGCGGGCAACAACTCGGCTGCGATGAGAAAGATGAGGACGGCCGCGGCGGCGTCCACGAGGATTTGGAAAAGGCGCAGCGCCGCGTCCGAGCGGCCCGTCAGCTTGTAGACCGCGGCCATCAGAAGGGGGTAGCCCGGCGGGTGCATCAGGATGCCTGGGTCCGGCTCGGGCGTGTTGCCGCGGACGAAAGACCTGAGGTCGCCGTCGAGCAGGAACCGGGCCTCGTCTTTATAACGCTCGGTCAGCTTTCCCATCGTCCTGTCAATTGTGTGCCAATTGTTCTGCCACTGTAGGAGCCTGACGCACGCGGCGGCGAGGAAGACGGCGAGGCACAGGACGAGGAGCTTCCGGCGGGTGAGAACCTGCGCCTCGAAGTCCTCGGCCCGCAGGAAACGCGACCCGAGCCGTGTAAGTTTCGCGGCGAGGCTTTTCATGTAATTAAGCCAGTCTAGTAAGATGTCTCAGTTTAGCCCGTCGGTGGAATCAACATGGTAGCCTACTGATAACGGGGCATCAACCTGCTTGTTATTCGTTAGTCCGTTGGATATGAAAGTCGTCCTGCTTGCCTTGAGCGGCGACGTGGGCCGCGCGCGAGAGGCGCTCGGCCGCGTTTACCCGCACGCGAAAGTCGAGGAGATTCCGCGCGCCCGCATCGAGAGCGTGGGAATGGGCCAGCGGCTGAGCGCCCTGCGCGCTCTGCGCCCCGAAGTCTTCGCCGTCGCCACGGAGCGGCTCGCGTGGCAGCGCGGCCAGAACGCTTTCCTCCTCTTCGGCGCGCTGGCCGGCGCGCGCCGCACGGTCATCCTCGACGCGCACGGCGCGTGGCGCTGGGAGACGCGCGCGCGCAGCCTCCTGGCCGCGCCCGCGCGCATGACGCACGAGGCGGCCATCAGCGCCACGGCGATGACGCGCGCGGCCAGACAACTGCGCCGCCTTGAGCTGGCAATCGGGCGCGGCGCGCACCTGAAGAGCCGCCCTGTGAAGCAGGAAGGCGGCGGAGGCCACACGGAAATAGTCTACCTGCGCGCGACGCCGGGGCCGGGCACGCAGCTCGGCGGCGCGGCGAGCCACATCAACGGCTTCATCAACGCCGCCCTGGGGCTGGGCGCGCGCGTCTCGCTCGTCAGCAACGACCAGATCGCGGGGCTCGACGAGGGGCGGACGCCCTTGAAAATTATTTGGCCCAAACCCATAGGCTCGACGCGCGCGGCCTTCGACATCTACAACAACCTGCTCTTCACGCACGGGGCCGCGCGCGAGGTCGAGAGGGCGCGGCCCGATTTCATCTACCAGCGCTACAGCCGCTTCAGTTGGGCGGGCGTGGAGGCGAGTCTGCTGACGGGTCGGCCGCTCTTTCTCGAATACAACGGGTCGGAGGTGTGGGTCGGCCGGCACTGGGACCGCGTCGGGAAGCTGGGCCTGCTCGCGCGCTACGAGCGGCTGAACCTGGCGGCGGCCTCAAGGGTCTTCGTCGTCTCGGAGGTCGAGCGCCGTAACCTTTTGCGCGCGGGCGTCGAAGATGAAAAGATAGTGGTCAACCCGAACGGCGTGGACGCCGAGCGCTTCCGGCCCGGTGTGGGCGGGCGCGACGCGCGGCGCGAGTTGGGCGTCGGGGATGACGAAACGCTCGTCGGGTTCGTCGGCACGTTCGGCCCGTGGCACGGCGTGCTGGCGCTCGCCGAGGCTATAAAGTTGATGCCGGAAGCGGCGCGCGTCCGCTTCCTGATGGTCGGGAGCGGCGCGCTGCGCGACGAGGTCGAGCAGACTTTGCGCGAGGCGGGTGCGTCGCGGCGAGTGATTCTGACGGGCGCGGTCGAGCACGGGCGCGTGCCCGCGCTTCTGGACGCGTGCGACGTTTTGGCCTCGCCGCACGTCCAGCTCGCGGACGGGAGCGAGTTCTTCGGCTCGCCGACGAAGCTCTTCGAGTACATGGCGATGGGCAAAGCAATCGTCGCCAGCCGGCTGGGCCAAATCGGCGAAGTCCTGGCCGACGGGGAGACGGCGCTGCTGGTCGAGCCGGGCGACGCGCGCCAGTTGAGCGAGGCGATTCTAAGGCTGGCGGACGAGCCCGAGTTGCGCGAGCGGCTCGGCACGGCGGCCCGGCGCGAGGCCGCCGCCCGTCACACCTGGGCGCACAACGCGCGGCGCGTGCTGGACGCTTACGGCTCCTGGGCCAAACAGGGAAGGTGATGCGTGTGAAAGTTGAGGGCGAGCAGACACGCCTGGCGGACGAGAAGCGGCACGCGCGCGAGCAGTGGTCGCAGGACCCTTGCGGAGCGAAGTACGGCGCGAAGTACGAGTTTGCCACGCGGGAGTTTTTCGACGAGGTCGAGCGCCACCGCTACCAGGAATACGCGCCGTGGATGCCCTCCGTGATGGGGTTCAACGAGTTCGAGGGCCGGCGTCTTTTGGAGGTCGGCTGCGGGATGGGGACGGACCTCTTGCAGTTCGCGCGCGGCGGTGCCCTTTGCACGGGCGTTGACCTCACGCCGCGCTCCGTGGAGATTTCGAGCCTGCACTTCGGCCTCTACAATCTCAGCGCCGACTTCGTGCTGGCCGACGGCGAGCGCTTGCCCTTCGCGGACGAGAGCTTCGACGTCGTCTACTCCAACGGCGTGCTCCACCACACGCCGGACACGGCGCGGGCGGTCGGCGAGTTGCACCGCGTACTCCGCCCCGGCGGGACGGCGAAAGTGATGCTCTACCACCGCGACTCGCTCTACTACTGGACCGAAATCATCCTCCACCGCGGGCTCCTGCGCGGCCACTTCCTGCGCGGCCACTCGCCCGAGGAGATCATGAGCCGCTACGTCGAATACTCGGAGCACGAGGCGCGGCCTCTGGTGAAAGTCTACAGCCGCCGCCAGGCCCGCAGACTCTTCGAGCCCTTCCGCGAAGTCCGCACGGAAGTCGAGCAGATGATCCGCGAGGAGCTGAGATTCCTGCGCCCCCTCGTCTCCGAAAAAATGTTCCGCCGCCTCAGCCGGAGCGCCGGCTGGAACGTGATTATCACGGCGAGGAAGTAGTGGTAAAATTCCAGGCAGCTGAGGAGGCGCGCTGGAAAATGTCAGTCCAAACAAAGCAGCGTTACACGCTGGAAGAATACTTCGAGCTTGAGCTGGCGTCCGAAGAGCGTTACGAATACTTCGACGGCGAAGTCTTCTGCATGAGCGGCGTCAGCCATAATCACGCGCAGATTGAAAGCAATCTCATCACTGTGCTGAACAACAAGCTGCGCGAGCGTGGTTGTCGTGTCTTGCCGGCTAATATGAGAATCAAAGTGCCAGCGGCCCCGCCGTATCGCTACCCTGATTTGGCAGTCGTCTGCGAAAAGCCGAACTACGAAAAGATCGGCGGCATTGATGCGTTGACAAATCCGATACTGCTTGTAGAAGTCTTATCGCCCTCCACCGAAGCCTATGACCGCGGCGACAAGTTCACTTACTACAAATCCATTCCGAGCTTCCGCGAGTACCTGCTGGTCGCGCAGCACCGCCCGCACGTCACGCACTACGTCAGGCAGGAGGGCGGCAAGTGGGACTATGAAGAGATCAACGAGCCGTCTTCCAGCCTCCACCTGCCGACGTTAGGCTGTACGCTGGCTCTCGGCGAGGTCTACCTCGACGTTGATTTCGACTAAGGGCGATGCCCGGAAATAGCAGGAATTCTTCGTCTCCGGCCCTTCCTTGACACTCCCCGGCACGGCCGTTATCATCTTCGTTTCCGTCTGACGTGCGGAGCTTTGCCTATATGTTCGAGTCTTTATCCGACAAGCTGAAGAGGACGCTGAAGAACCTGCGGGGCGAGGGCGTGTTGACGCCCGCGCACGTGGACGCGGCGCTGCGCGAGATACGCCTGGCGCTCCTCGAAGCGGACGTGAATTACAAGGTCGCCAAGGATTTCATCGGCTCGGTCAAGGAGAAGGCCGAGGGCCAGCAGGTCTGGCAGGAGCTGAAGCCCTCGGAGCAGGTCGTCAAGATTGTGTTCGACGAGCTGGTTGAACTCCTGGGCGGACAGTCGTCGCGGCTGGTCTTCACGAAGACTATTCCGAACACGGTGATGATCGTCGGGCTGCAAGGGTCTGGGAAGACCACCTCGACGGGCAAGATCGCGCGCTGGCTGGCGAAGAATCAGGGCCGGAAACCTTTGCTCCTCTCGGTTGACGTTTACCGCCCGGCGGCGCGCGAGCAGTTGAAGGTCATCGCGCGCGCCACGGGCCAGTCAATCTTCGAGATGCCCGAGACGAACGACCCCTTGACGCTCGTGCGCGAGGCGCACAAGCACGCGCAGCAGACGGGCTTCGACACGCTCCTGATTGACACGGCCGGCCGCCTGCACATTGACGACGAGTTGATGGTGGAGTTGGAGCGCATCAAGGCCGAGACGCGCCCCGTGGAGACTCTGTTCGTGGCCGACGCGATGACGGGCCAGGACGCCGTGAAATCTGCGGAAGAGTTTCACCGCCGCGTCGGCATCACGGGCGTCGTCCTGACGAAGATGGACGGCGACGCGCGCGGCGGCGCGGCGCTTTCGATCAAGCAGGTGACGGGCCAGCCGGTCAAGTTCGTCGGCGTCGGCGAAAAATACGACGCGCTTGAGCCTTTCTACCCTGACCGCATCGCGCAGCGCATCCTCGGCATGGGCGACGTGCTCTCGCTCATCGAGGAGGTGCAGTCCAAGGTAGACCAGTCGGAGGCCGAGGAGCAGCTCAAGAAGCTACAGAAGAACCAGTTCACGCTGGACGACTTCCGCAGCCAACTCCGGCAGGTCAAGAAGCTGGGCTCCTTCTCGAAGATCATGAAGCTCCTGCCGGACCAGTTGCTCGGCGGCATCGGCGTGCCGAACCTGGACGAAGAGCAGACCAAGCAGATGGAGAAGGAGTTGAAGCGCACCGAGGCCATTATTGACTCGATGACGGTCGCGGAGCGTTACGACCACAAGATTCTGAACGCGAACCGGAGACGCCGCATCGCGCGCGGCTCGGGCACGACCGTGGCGGACGTTAACTCGCTCATCAAGCAGTACACGGAGATGCGGCAGATGATGCGGCAGCTCTCCACGTCTGGAATGTTCGGCGGCAGCGGCCTCAAGGGCAAACTGATGCGCAAGATGGCCGGCATCTCCGGGATGCCCGGCCTCGAAGGCATGGGCGGCGACGGCGACGTGGATTTGCCGGCGCTCCCGGCCGCGCCCGGCGGAGGCCCCTCGCGCAAGAAGCAGAAGCTGAAGAAGAAGAAGCGGAAGAAGAAGAGATGAGTTTCCAGTTTTCGGTTTTCAGTTTTCAGCAAAGACAAGTTGCTTTTACTGGAAACTGAAAACTAAAAACTGAAAACTGTTTATTCGGAGGAATAGTTTTGTTAGCAATCAGACTGATGAGAATGGGCGCGAAGAAGCGCCCGTCGTACCGGATCGTGGTCAAGGAGAAGCTGTCGAAGCGCGACGGCGCGTACATCGAGAGCATAGGCACTTACAACCCCATCGGCGGCGGCGCGCAGGTAAAACTCGACGCCGAGCGCGCCGAATACTGGCTCGCCCGCGGCGCGCAGCCGACCGACACCGTGCGCCGCCTGATCAAGGCCAACGCCAAGACGCAGGCGCAGGCGGAACCGGTTTAAAGTTTCAGGTTCCAGGTTTCAAGTTATAAAGCAGAGAACTTGAAACCTGGAACCTGAAACCTGAAACTTTATTATGCGTGAGACTGTCGAGATGATCGTCAAGGCCCTGGTGGACGACGCCGAGGCTGTCGAGGTGCGCAAGGTCGAGCGCAAGGGCACGCTCTACATAGAGGTGCGCGTGGCCGAGGGCGACATGGGTAAGCTCATCGGCCGGCAGGGGCGGACGGTGCGGGCGCTGCGCTCGCTGCTCCACGCGGCGAGCGTCAAGCAGAACCGGCGCTACCTCCTGGACGTCATCGAATAATGAGCGACGGCGGGGAGGAGTTGGTCGCCGTGGCGCGCGCCGTCAAGACGCGCGGCCTGCGCGGCGAGGTCGTGGCCGAGCTGTTGACGGACTTCCCCGAAAGGTTCGAGGGGCTTGACAACTTGATCGCGGTCGCGCCCGACGGCTCGCGCGCGACGCTCGCGCTCGAAGAGCACTGGTTCCACGGCGCGCGCATCGTCCTGAAGTTCGCGGGCTACGACTCCATCGAGGCCGCGTCCGAGCTGGTCGGCCGTGAGTTCGCCGTGCCGGAAACGGAGCGCGTCGAGCTTGAGGAGGACGAGTTCTACGAGTGGGAGCTGGCGGGCTGCCGCGTCGAGACGGTCGGGGGCGAGACGCTCGGCACCGTGCGCGAGGTGATGCGGACGGGCGGCGTCGAGATGCTGGTGGTCGGGCGCGCGGGCGGAGAAGGCGAGTACCTGATCCCCATGGCGGAAGACATCTGCGTCGAGATTGATGTTGAAGAGAAACTCGTCCGCGTGGACCCGCCTGAAGGCTTGTTGGAATTTTAGGTTGCGGGACTGCCGCAATGCGTTTTGACGTTATCACCATCTTCCCGGACTTCTTCCGCGGCGCGTTCGAGCACGGGATCATCCGGCGGGCGCAGGCCGCGGGGCTGTTGGAAGTCAGGGCGCACGACCTGCGCGAGTGGGCCGCGGGCAAGCACCGGCAGGTGGATGACAGGCCGTTCGGCGGCGGCGACGGGATGGTCTTGAAGCCCGAGCCGATCTTCGCGGCCGTTGAAAGTTTGACAGGCGCGAGCGAGCGCGGGAGTTACCCTGAGGGGACGCGCGTCGTGCTGCTCTCGCCGCAGGGGCGGGTGCTGGCGCAACAGCTCGCCGCGGAATTGGCACAGGAGGCCGCGCACGTCGTCCTTATCTGCGGTCGTTACGAGGGCGTGGACGAGCGCGTGGCCGAGCGCCTGGTGACGGACGAAATCTCCATCGGGGATTACGTGCTCTCGGGCGGCGAGCCGGCGGCGGTCGTCCTCGTTGACGCCGTCACGCGGCTGATACCGGGGGCGCTCGGGAGTGAGACTTCGGCCGTCAACGAGTCGTTCTCCGAGGGCTTGCTCGATTACCCGCACTACACGCGCCCGCCGGAGTTCCGCGGGATGCCGGTCCCGGAAGTTCTACTGACGGGGCACCACGCGGAGATCGCGCGCTGGCGCGCCGAGCGTGCTTTGGAAAAGACCGAACGCAACAGGCCGGACCTGTTGAAGTAATTATTGAATTAACGGAGTTAATTATGAACCGCTTAGATGTAGTCGAGAAGGCGCAGTTGCGCGCGAGCATCCCGGACTTTCAGCCGGGCGACACGGTGCGCGTCCACGTGCGCATCAAGGAGTCCGAGACCAAGGAACGCTTGCAGGTGTTCGAGGGCGTGGTCATCGCGCGCAAGCACGGCGGCGTCCGCGAGACGATCACGGTGCGCAAGACCAGCTTCGGCGTCGGCGTCGAGAGAATCTTCCCGCTGCACGCGACCATCGTTGACCACATTGACGTGGTCAAGCGCGGCCGCGTGCGCCGCGCCAAGCTCTACTACCTGAGGGAGCTGCGCGGCAAGGCCGCCCGCATCCGCGAAAGAGACACCCGCCAGTTGAACCAGGCGCAGGGCGCGACCGCCGCCGGCACCAAGAAGGGCTGAGGTCCGCGGGATGAAGGAAGAGGCGGCAGAAGGGGCTGATTCGTCTCCCGTCCCTCCTCCTTCATCCGGCCGTCGCCGCCGCGTCTCCTCCATTTGCACGGAGTTCGAGGACGAGGCTCGCGCGCGCGGCTTCCGCCTCGTCGCGGGCGTGGACGAAGTGGGCCGGGGCGCGCTGGCCGGGCCGGTGGTGGCCGCGGCCGTCATCCTCGACCCGACGCGCCCCTTCCCCGAAGGGCTCGACGACTCGAAGAAACTGACCCCGAAGCAGCGCGAGCGCATCGCCGACGAAATCCTGCAAACGGCCGTCGCCTTCGCCGTCGGCCAGGTCGAGCCCGAAGACATAGACCGCATCAACATCCTACAGGCGTCGCGCCTCGCGATGACGGAGGCGCTCAAGCAGTTAGACCCCTGCGCGGACTACCTGCTGATTGACGCCGTGCAGCTCCGAGAGCTTGAGCTGCCGCAGAAGGCCATCATCCACGGCGACTCCATCTCGGCCTCAATCGCCGCCGCCTCGGTCATCGCCAAGACTTACCGCGACGCGCTGATGCGCGCCTTCCACGAAATTCACCCGCAGTACAACTTCGCGCGCCACGTCGGCTACAGCACGCGCGAGCACCTCGCGGCCCTGCGCGAGCACGGCCCCTGCGCGATTCATCGCCAGAGCTTTCACCCGGTCCTGACCTGCAAGGATGTGGAAGATGAAAAGCAAGGATGAAGCCGCAGTCTCGCCACACGCCGCCCGCCGCCCGCCGCTCCGCATCGCCATTGACGCACACTCCGTCGGCACGGGGCTGGCCGGCAACGAGAGTTACGTCACGAATCTGGTGGAGGCCCTGGCCGAGCTGGACTCGGTCAACAGCTACACGCTGTATGTGACGAAGCGCGAGGCCGTTGAGCGTTTCGAGAATCGCTGGCCGCACGTCAGTGTGCGCAGGACTTTGCCGCACACGCCACTGGTGCGCATCCCCGTGACGCTCGCGGCCGAGCTGCGCCGCCGCCCCGTTGACCTCTTGCACGTCCAGTACACAGCGCCGCCGCTCGCGCCCTGCGCGGTCGTCGCCACCATCCACGACCTCTCGTTCGAGCACCTGCCCGAGACTTTCAAGCGACGCAGCCGCGCTCAGCTCAGGCTGACCGTGCGCAGGACGGCACGCGCGGCCGCGCACGTCATCGTCCCTTCGGAGCACACGCGCCGCGACATCAGCGAGACTTACGGGCTCGCGCCCTCGCGCGTCTCGGTCACACCGCTCGCCGCCCCCGCGCACTTCGCGCCCGTCAACGATGAGCGGGAAGTGCGGCGCGTCCGCGAGCTGTACGGCATCAGCGGCGACTACGTCCTGACGGTCGGCTCCATCCAGCCGCGGAAAAATCTGGCGCGGCTGGTCCGGGCCTACGCGGGCTTGCGCCGCGCGCGCCCACAGGCTAATCTTCCCAAACTTGTCCTGGTCGGAAAACGCGCCTGGCTTTACGGGGAGACGCTCCGCGCCATCGAGGAGAGCGGCATCGGCGACCTCACCGTCTTGACGGGTTACGTATCTGAATCGGATTTGCCGGCACTGTACACGGGGGCGCTCTGCTTTGTTTACCCGTCCTACTTCGAGGGCTTCGGCCTGCCGCCGTTGGAGGCGATGCAGTGCGGCGCGGCCGTAGTCGCGGGCAACCTGACGAGTCTGCCGGAGGTCGTCGGCCCGGCCGGCATCCTCGTTGACCCGTTCGACGAGAGCGCCCTGGCGGCGGCCGTCTCGCGCCTGATTGACGACCGCGACCTGCGCGAGCGCCTCCGCGCCGCCGGCCTCGAACGGGCGCGGCAGTTCACCTGGCGCGAAACCGCGCGATTGACGCTCCTGGCGTATGAAAGAGCCGTAAGGGAGAAATGATGAACTTTGCGGGCGGAATGATGAATAAAAACTTCTGTCTTTAATTCATCATTCATCGTTCCGCATTCATCATTGCTTTTCGATGCGAATAGCGATCCTGGGAACACGCGGAGTGCCCGCCAGCTACGGCGGGTTTGAGACTTTCGCCGAGCACCTCTCGACGCGCCTGGTCGAGCGCGGCCACGACGTGACCGTCTACTGCCGCGCGCACTACGTCTCGCCGCGCCAGCTCGAATACCACGGCGTCCGCCTCAAGGTGCTGCCCACCATCCGGCACAAGTACCTGGACACGGTCGTCCACGCCTTCATCTCCGCGCTCCACAGCGTGCCCCAGCGTTACGACGCCGCGCTCATCTGCAACGCGGCCAACGCGCCGTTCGCGCCGCTCCTGCGTCTCACCGGCACGCCGGTCGCCATCAACGTGGACGGGCTCGAACACAAGCGCAAGAAGTGGAACTGGCTCGGCCGCGGCTACTACCGCATGGCCGAGCGCCTGGCGACGTTCCTGCCGAACGAGATCGTCACCGACGCCCGCGTCATACAGGAGTATTACCTCGCGCGCTACAACGCCCGCTCGACCATGATCGCCTACGGCGCGGAGGTCGAGCGCAGGCCCGACCCGGCGGTGCGCCAGTGGCGCGTCGAGCCGAACCGCTACGTGCTCTACGTCTCGCGCCTTGAGCCCGAGAACAACGCGCACCTCGTCGTCGAAGCCTTCAAGCGTGTCCGCACGGCGCACAAGCTGCTGGTCGTCGGCGACGCGCCCTACGCGCACGAGTACATCCGCGAGCTGCGCGAGCGAGCGCGCGGCGACAAGCGGATAGTGTTCACGGGCTTCGTCTTCGGCAAGGACTACCGCACGCTACAGCAGAACGCCTACTGCTACGTCCACGCCACGGAGGTCGGCGGCACGCACCCGGCTCTGTTGGAGGCGATGGGCTACGGCAACTGCGTGTTGACGCTCGATACGCCCGAGAACGTCGAGGCCGTCGGCGACGCGGGGCTCGCCTACGCAGACGAGGCGGAGCTGGCCGCGCAGCTCCAACGCGTGCTGCGCGACGGCTCGCTGGTGAGCGCCTACCGCCTGCGCGCGCAGGAGCGCGTCAAGAAGTATTACGACTGGGAGCGCGTCGTGGACCTCTACGAGAACCTGTTCGCGCGCATGGCCGGGCGCGCCGCGCCGCCGCCGGCCGGAGGCTCCTTGACGGAAGACCGCTGGGAGAGCGTCGAAGCCGCGGCCCGCAAGCCGCTGGCGAAGTGACGGCGCGCTGACCTCGCCCTCGGCCTACGTCAACGCGCTGGTCACGACCGCGGGCGTCACGCTCCCGAACAAGCTGGACTGGATCAAGACGATGAACGAGACCAGGGGGACTACCGCACGATGATTAACGTCTTCGTGAACTCCGGGGAGTACCGCCAGCGGTCCGGCCTCAAGTAATCGAGAGGTTAAAGAGAAGAACGCCCGCCGGAACCTGCACCGTTCCGGCGGGCGTTCGCGCGTGCGTCCGAGCCTTGCCGCTTCACCAGTCTTCGCGGGCGATGTAGCTCAGGACACTCTTGATGGAGGCGACCGCGTAGCCGCCGTCGCCGCGCTCGACGGGGACGTGGCGGTAGCGCCCCATAGCCATCTTGTTCAGCGCCGCGGCCACGGAATCCGTCTCGCGCAGAGACTCCGGGTTCCTGCTCATCAACTGACCGACGCTCACCCCTTCAGCCGCCGAGTCGCTCCCACCGACCAGCTTACGCAACACGTCATGCTCCGTGAAGATGCCCGCGAGCTTGCCGCCCTCGTCCAGCACGAGCGCGCAGCCCGTGTGCGCCTCCTTCATCCTGCGCGCGACTTCGAGCGCGGGCTCGTCGGCACGCGCCGTCAAAGTCTCGGCCATTTCCAGCCGGCTCAAATTGTCTTCCATCACGGAGCGCACCAGCCCGGCCGTCGCCTCCGAGCGCGGCACGTCCAGGTCGCGCAGAGACTTCATGCAGTTCTCGCAGCGATCCATCCCCTCAAGATTGTCGAAACCGCAGGACGGACAAATCATCTTGTGCTCTACTCCTTTTTTTTGGCCTTCATTCTACCCCCAAGCCTTAGCGATGGCTACGGAGAAATTTGATAATGAGAAGCACCAGACAGACGGTGAGGGCCGTAAGCGTCAAGATTATCATGACGGCCGTCAGCCAATATCGTTTGATTCTTTCAGGGATGCCGACTACGTCTTCGCCATTCAACTTCACAAAGCCCTCGCCGGCTACGCTAATCCGAAGCTGACTCGACCCGACTTCCAGATCAAGTCCGAGGGGATTTTGGGGGCTGGCGCTCTGAATGTCTAGAATGTCATCGAACTCAGGCGGATCGGCGCTCACGCGCCTTGTAATAATCACGGCCTGCGCCCGCAAGCCCGGCGGCGGGTCTTGGGGTTTCTCCTTTGGAGAGCCGAAGACGAATGGCCGGAAGAAGCCCTCCGCGCCGCCCCACGGAGGCTGCTTCACGTCCGCCGGCAGGAAGCGGAAGGACAACACAGAATCTGCCGCGACCAGACTTTCCACCACATGAGCGCCGTAATGCAGCTCTTCGCCGAATTGAGTCTTCAGGTGCTTCCAGCAGCCGAGGCCGTCATCGTAGGTTTCCTCTTCGGCCTTTTTGTCGTCCAACGCGGAGGGGGAGTGTTTGGGTTTCGTGCTCACCGTGACGCTTAAGTCCGCCCCCACACTTTTCACTTTCAGGTCGCGGTAGCGCTGGCCGCCGCCGCTGCCCGTGTCCTGAAAAAAGTGTAGCTCGTCAGGCAGGTTGTGTATTAACAAGACCTCCACGTCCGTCGAGCACAACCGGCCGAAGCCGGGCTTTTGCTCTGTGCCCGCGACGGTGTTGTAAGTTATCAGGCCAAAATCCGAGGCCCAGAGCGCGTCGAGTTCAAGATTCTCAACGGTCGTCCGGGAAAGCCGCGCCTTATCCAACGTCACGTCTATGGCTTCGAGCGGCCGCGCCTCGTGCGAAAACAGTTTCAAGCCGTTTCTGGTGTTCACCTGCGGGCTCTTGATAATGATTTCGTCTTGCCCCAGCGCGGCCGTGGGAAGGTGGACCGTGCTGCCAGCGCCCAACGTGACAGGCAGCCGGACTTTGGTCAGCAGATAGCTCACGGCGAGCGTCGCGACGAGCGCCGCCGCCACGGCGATCATGCGCCAGACCAGCCTCTTGCGCGGAACCTCTTGCTCTATGATCTTGATTAAGCGGGCTACGTCAGAGACCCAGTCGTCGTCGGCAATTTTCTCCGCCTGCCGTGCCGCCAGCGGCTGTAACGCCTGCGGCAACTCTGCCGCGTCCAGGACGGGCGCGTCGTCTACCAGAACGGGGATCACGCGGACGCCTTTGTCGAGCGCGGTGGCGATTTCCCGCAGCACCCAATCGGACTGTGGCTCCGTCCGGCTCTTGCTCTGAGTCAGGCTGAGCCAGTGCGGGCCGATGACCGCGACTAACACCCTGCACGACGCCAGCCGCTCGACGATGACGCTGCCGAAAACCTCTCCGCCTTTAATGCCGGACACGTCCATGAAGACGCGTTCGGCCCCGAAGTGGCGCATTAAATCTGAGTACAAGCGGCCCGCGTGTCCGGGGCTATCTCTCCGGCGATAGCTGATGAAGATTATCGAGTTTTCCCTCGGTGAGTTGCGGGGCCGCGCGCGCGCGTTCATCTTTTCACCTTTCACCGGAATCGTCGTGCCGGGCTAATCGAGCCTGACCGGCGGCCGCGAAATTCTGGTCGCCCAGTCTCCGCCCGCCGTGATGGAAAACCAGGTGTAGACCTGTATCTTGTAATGCCCCGGCGGCCACTTGCCGCCGGGAATTTTCCACTGCTCAAAGATCGGGATGAACGGGACAACCGTTTGGCGGTAAGTCTTACCCCCGACGTATTTCGTGCCCTTCACGTATCTGCCGTCAGGGCCGAGAGTCCTGACGTTTTGCCGGTACTCCGCGCGCCACATCCCGAAAGAGTTGGTCGTGAAAAAAATGTAGACGAACGCGCCTCCGAGTCTGGCGCTGATTGCTAAAGGCACGACGGTGAGGGCCACGATGGCTACTTCATTGGGACCGCCCGCCTGCCAGTTGCGGAAAGCGTCAAGCGATTGCAAGCTCTGGAAGGACGCCTCCCGGAGCGTAGCCGAGGTGATAGTTTGAGGCCCGGCCCGGGTGGTCTTAGCCGGCGCGAGCGCCTTGTCCCCGACGGCGAACGCGGTCAGCTCCAGGTCGGCGGGAAGCTTTCCCAGCGAGCCGTCGGTGAAAGCCCGGAAGGTGATTAATGCCGCCCGAGGCGTCTCGCCGAATCGCGCGGGGATGACAAAAGAGAGCTTGCGCGGGCCGGCGACCTGTGTCGGTTGGGAGCTGGGGCCGACATTGCCGGCCGGCAGCGGTTGGGTAAAAGGCTCCACGTCCTTAACCGTGAACGTGACCGAAGCGGTGCTGCCGGGCTCCAACTCGTATTCGACGGCCACGGGCCAATTCCCTTTCACCAGCCCCTTAATCGAAAAGTCGTTCGCGTGATAACTTTTGGGGAAGAACTGCGGGCCGTTCCGCGATAGTCGCTGACCTTCCATCTGCTGATGCTTATTGCACGACAGAAAGTGCAGGACACTCCTGCCCAGTTTCTTGAGGCCCGCCGACTTCTTCGGCCGCGGCGACGGTGACGGCTGCGGCGTGGGCGCGGGGCGCGCATCTTGCGCGAACGCTTCTCCCGAGCGGACTCGCGCGGCCTTCGTCCGGGTCAGCGGAGTAGTAAGCAAGAGGCAAACTGTAAGGACCAGCAGGCCGGGGAGAGATTGTCCCCGCAGACGGTGAGAGAGACGGTGAGAGAGTCGGCTCATGTCATTCTAATCTCGTCGAGGATGAGCTTGGATTCCGGGAATCCAAGCGGGCGGGTTTGATTATCGCGAGGAAAGAATTGGTGGAGGCACCCGCCCCCCGGTTGTGAGTCAGGCGACCGACCCGCGAGAGCCGGCCGGCGAAGTAACGAATGCCTTAATCCGCCTTGAAGAGAGAGCAGTCGGCCGAATGCCTCACGCCGACTGCTCTTCCACTGTCCACATGTCGCCGCTGTTGATGAGCTTCTCCAGGCTGCCGGGGCCGGACTTGGCTATGGCGGCCTCGATCTGGTCGGCCATCATGTCTTCGTAGGTGGCGCGCTCCACGGCGCGGAAGATGCCGACGGGCTGCGGGAAAGCGGGCTGCTCCATGCGCGCGAGCATGAAGGCGACCGACGGGTCTTTGAGATGAATGTCGTGGACGAGCAAGTCGTTCTCGGTGAGCCCGGTCTCGCCGCCCAACTGCACCACCTCCGGGTGCGCGCCGTTCATGCGGATGCCCTTGTCGTGGTTCTTGCCGAAGACCATCGGCTTGCCGTGCTCAAGGTAAATCATGTTGTCCGAGCGCACGCTCCGCTCGGCGAAGTAGTCGAACGCGCCGTCGTTGAAAATGTTGCAGTTCTGGTAGACCTCGACGAAGGAGACGCCCTTGTGGCGGGCCGCGGCCTGTATGACCGTGCCCAGGTGCTTGACATCTATGTCGAGCGAGCGCGCGACGAAGGTGGCTTCAGAGGCGATGGCGACCGAGAGCGGGTTCAACGGGTAGTCAATCACGCCCATCGGCGTGGACTTCGTCTTCTTGCCCAGTTCGGAGGTCGGGCTGTACTGTCCCTTCGTCAAGCCGTAGATGCGGTTGTTGAAGAGGATGTAGTTCATGTCCAGGTTGCGGCGGATGGCGTGCATGAAGTGGTTGCCGCCGATGGACAGCGCGTCGCCGTCGCCGGTGATGACCCAGACGGAGAGCTCGGGGTTCGCGGCCTTGATGCCGGTCGCAAGCGCGGGCGCGCGGCCGTGAATGCCGTGGAAGCCGTAGGTGTTCATGTAGTAGGGGAAGCGCGAGGAGCAGCCGATGCCCGAGACGAAGACGATCTTCTCGCGCGGGATGCCTAGCTCCGGCATCACCTTCTGCACGTTATTCAGGATCGAGTAGTCGCCGCAGCCGGGGCACCACCTGACCTCCTGGCCCGAGACGAAATCGGCCTTCGTCATCTTCACCGGCGGCGGCGCGACCTCGCCCGCGGCCATAGAGCCCGCGTAAGGCTCCGGCGACGCGGCCGCCTCCGCGTTATCCTTGTGCCCCTCCCCGTTCGTTCCGTTACCGTTCGTGCTCATTCTTACTCCTTAATCTCGTTTGCTTGCCTGGCGCTCTCGACCGCGCGCCACAGCTCTAAAAATTTCTCCCGCACGTAAGGGTTCAAGTCCCCGGCGAAGTCTGCCGTCAGACCGCGCACCTTGATTAACTCCTGCACGTCTGCCAAATCCTTGAGCCGATCCGGCGCGGTCATGCCGGAGGCCAGTTTCAACTCGATCAGCTTCTCAAGCGTGACGACCCGCACGCCGTCAATCTCAATCGAAGCGTCGGCGGGCACTGGAAAGGCCACGGGCTTCGGCTTACCGTCGCCCGGATATTCGCCGGCCACGATTATTTCGACGGGGACGCCGTCGCGCGTCGAGCGCAACCTCTTCCGCGCGCCGGGAAACGCCGGAGCGTAACCCAATCCGATTAGCTCTCGATGAAAAGCTTCCAGCCCTTCCTTCGTCAGCACCAGGTCAACGTCTTCGGTGAAGCGCAGGTAGCCGTGAGCCATCAGGGCGACCGCGCCGATGACCATGTAATCAATCCCGCGCTCCTTCAGGTCCGCAGAGACTCGCGCCAGCGTGCCCTGAAGCGTTCCTTCTCCCATAAAGTATCGCAGCCCTTCCGCGTACACCTCGTGGATGGAACGAGAGCCGATGTTGGAAGCGGAAGCCGTCATACTGCGAAAATCTCAGCGACGGAGATTTGAAAACCCGGCACGACCTCGCCGCCGTCGAGCGTGTCTTTCTCCGTGAGCGTCACGATGTCCGTGAGCGAGCGATAGACAGTGACAGTCTTCAGCTTCGGGCTAACGACCCACACCATTCTCGCGCCAGCTTCCAACCACTCTGTCACCTTCTCTTCAACTTCGGCTACAGTATCGCCAGGACTAGTAACTTCTACCGCCAAGTCAGGCGCGCCAGACCAGTAGCCCGTCGTGCTACCTGCTTGCTCGAAACGCTCTTGCCGGATAAACGCAATATCAGGAGCACGAACAGTATCGGGATTGCCTTGAAGCTTGAAGCCTGTTTCAGCCAAGTAAATCTTGCCGAGCTTCTTGCTTTTTATGTAATGACCGAGCGGCACGGCAAGTTCCATCCCGATCCTTCCGTGCTCGTGTCCTGCCGGTGACATCTGCCTCAGGTCTCCTTTTACAAGCTCGTAGCGAAATTTGCCACGCGGCAGCTTCAGCAGTTCCTCAGCCGTCACCAGTTTTGTTTCGGTCGTGCTCACAAATACTCCTCGACCTTGCGCATGATTTCGCTTATCTGGAAGGGGCGGCCCTTGACTTTGGAGAAGGGCACGGCGTCTACGAGATACTTGGCGCGAATCATGGTGCAGAGTTGGCCCAGATTCATTTCTGGGATGATGACCGTCTCGAAGCCGCGGAGGACTTCGCCGAGGTTCTTCGGGAACGGGTTGAGATGCCTGAGGTGCGCGCTCGACACGGACTTGCCTTCGCGCTGCAACTTCTCGACGGCCGACGTGATCGAGCCGTAGGTCGAGCCCCAGCCGAGCACGAGGACTTTGCCCGTCTTCTCGCCGAAGATTTCCACGGGCGGGATGTCGCCCGCCGCGCGGTCAATCTTCTCCTGGCGGAGCTTGACCATGAAGTGATGGTTCTCGGGGTCGTAGTTGACGTTGCCCGTCAGGTGCTGTTTTTCGATGCCGCCGACGCGGTGCTCAAGGCCGGGCGTGCCCGGGATGGCGTAAGGCCGCGACAAAGTCTCCTCGTCGCGCGCGTAGGGCAGGAAGTTGGTCGGGTCGGTGGCAAACTTGATTTCGATCTTCGGCAGGTCTTCCACTTTTGGCACAGCCCACGGCTCAGCGCCGTTCGCGAGGTAGCCGTCCGAAAGGTAAAAGACGGGCGTCATGTACTTGAAGGCGAGCCGCACGGCCTCGACCGCCATGTGGAAGCAGTCGGCGGGCGTGGCGGGCGCGAGCACGATTGCCGGGCACTCGCCGTTGCGCCCCCAGACGGCCTGGAAGAGGTCCGCCTGCTCCGTCTTCGTCGGCAAACCCGTCGAGGGGCCGCCGCGCTGGACGTTGATGATGACGACGGGCAACTCTGTCATCACGGCCAGGCCGATGGCTTCCTGTTTCAAGGCGACGCCGGGGCCTGACGTTCCCGTCAAGCCTATCTGCCCGGCGAACGACGCGCCGATGGCCGCGCAGACGGCCGCGATCTCGTCCTCGGCCTGAAACGTCTTGACGCCGAAGTTCTTGTGCCGGGCCAATTCGTGCAGGATGTCGGAGGCGGGCGTGATCGGGTAGGAGCCGTAGAAGAGCGGCCGGCCCGAGAGCTGCGAGGCAGCGATGAAGCCTATGGCGGTGGCCTCGTTGCCCGTAATCTTGCGGTACTTGCCCGGCGCGATCTGCGCCTTCTTGACGGTGTAGTGCGTGGTGAAGACTTCGGTCGTGTCGGCGAAGTTGTAGCCGGTCTTCAAGGCGATTTCGTTGGCCTTCAGCACCTCCGGGTTCTTCTGGAACTTGGCCCGAATCCAGTTGAGCGTCGCGTCCATCGGCCGGTCGTAGAGCCAGTAGAGGACGCCGAGCGCGAAGAAGTTCTTGCAGCGATCCATCTCCTTGCGCGAGAGTTCCACGTTGCCCTTCAGCGCGTTCATGTTGAGCGTCGTGATGGGCAGGCGGTGGACGCGGTAGCCCTTGAGCGAGTCGTCCTCCAAAGGGTTCGACTTGTAGGCGGCGTGCTCAAGGTTGCCGGGCGTGAACTCGTCCGTGTTGAGGATGAGCGTGCCGCCCTCCTCCAAGTCAGAGAGGTTGACCTTGAGCGCGGCCGGGTTCATGGCGATCAAGACGTTCGGCTGGTCGCCGGGCGTGCGTATGTCCTGGCTCGAAAAGTTGAGCTGGAAGCCGGAGACGCCGGGCAGGCTCCCGGCGGGCGCGCGAATCTCGGCGGGGAAGTCCGGCAGCGTCGAGATGTCGTTGCCGACGACGGCCGAAGTGTTCGTGAACTGCGTGCCCGTCAGCTGCATTCCGTCGCCGGAGTCGCCGGCGAAGCGGATCGTGACGGTCTCTAGCTCTTCTAGGTGCTTCTCTTGCTCGGCGGGGTTTTCGATGACAGTACTCATGATTACTTCGTTCGTGTCCTCTTTGCTGGTGTAGGATTCGGTATTCAGTTCACCGAGGCCGCGCGCAAACAAGCCTCGTACTTCGTGCTGTAACCGGCCTCGCGCAGGGCGTGCTGGAAAGCCGCCCCGGAGATGCCGTTAACGATCTGCCTGGCGCTGACGTAGTCCTTCTTGGTCCCGGTGAGGAAGTCTGAGAGTTTGAAACGGCCGCCGCCCTGAGCCTTGGTCCGCCCTCTGAACAGCCCCTGCACGCACCCCGTCGCCAGAATCTTGTAGCCGACCTCGGGCTGGAGGACGAGGTCGGGAGTCTTCACCAAGTCCATCCCCAGGATTTTGCCGAACTGGCGGTAGTTTCCTTCCCCCGTTAATTGAGAATAGCCCCGCCCGTAAAAACCTGTGCCCCAGTATTTGCTCTGCCATTTAATCCAGACGGGGGAGTTGGGCTTGGCCTTAATCTCTTTGATGGGGAGCATATCCGAGCCGACTTCGTTGCGGATGGTCCCCAGCAGGTAAGCGGCCCACTCAAGGCGCGCCAGTTGCGGGTCATTCTCCATGAAACCGAGGAGCTGTTCGGTGGCGGCCTTTTCGGGGCCGTGCGGGGGATGACCGAACTGATTTTCATACTCTGTCCAGAATTTATCCCTGTCGAATTTCATGAAGTCTCCTTTTCAGTCTGCTCGCAAGAAAGTTGTCGCCGCCGGGGGCGGGGAGTTTTCGGACTTACAACTTCTTCCCAAGACCTTGCTCTTCATCCTCCTTCGGGCGTGTCCATGACCTGGGCGGGGACGGGCGGCTGGTTGAGCGTCTCCTTCGGGTAGCTCTCGGCCAGGTAAGTGATAACGTCGAAGACGGAGATCGAGCCGATGAGCTGGCCCTCACGCACGAGCGGGATGTTGCGGTAGCTCTTCTCGTCCATGACGCGCACGGCGTCGCCGATGGTCGCTTCCGTCGAGAGGGTGGCGACCGAGCGTGACATCCAATCGCCGACTGGCGAGCTCATGTCAACCTGCTGGCCGACGATCTTGTTCAGGAGGTCGCGCTCGGTGAAGATGCCGACGACCGCGCCGCCTTCGCAGACGATGACGCAGCCGCCCTCATCCCTTTTCATCTGCTCGATGGCTTCGGCGAGGGGCGTGTCGGGGCGGACGCAGACGAAGTCGTCCGTTTCGAGCAGCGTCACGCTGTCGTGGCGCGCGCGGTGTGGCGCGTCCGTCTTGTCCGCGGGCGTCAGCGGCTCGCTCTTCTGGGCGGCCCCGGGGTTCTCGGTTGACATCAGGAGTGCTCCGTCTCTGGTGGAAAGACTTCCGATACCGAAGACAAATTGTAACAGCAAAGGCTGGTAAATGGTAAATGGTGAATAGTGAATGAGAGAGCAGCTTTCATCCGTTCACGATTCACGATTCACCGTTCACGATTTACGGCTTTCGTGCGGCGACATCTCGGCGAGTCGGGCGACGATTGGGGGCAGGACGGAGAGCGTGCGCTCGATCTCCGCGCCCGTGTTGTAGCGGCCGAGCGAGAAGCGTATGGAGCCCTGCGCGACCGTGTAGGGGACGTTCATCGCGCGCAGGACGGCCGAGGAGACGTGCGACTCGGCGTTGCAGGCCGAGCCGGTCGAGACACAGATGCCGGCGTCGTTCAGTTGGGCCAGGACGTCCTCGCCCTCCACGTACTCGAAAGAGATGTTGGCGGTGTTGGGCAGGCGGCGCTGGCGCTCGGGCGTCCCGTTCAGGCGCGCGTTCGGGATGGCGTCGAGGATGGTGTCTTCCAGCCGGTCGCGCAGCCGGCGGAGCGCGGCGTGCCCGTCAAAGTTGTGTGCCAATTCGGAGGCCGCGCCGAGGGCGACGAGGTAAGGGACGGCCTCCGTGCCCGCGCGCCGGCCGCGCTCCTGGCCGCCGCCGATGATGAAAGGCGCGAGGTCGAGTCCCTCGCGGACGTAGAGCGCGCCCACGCCTTTCGGCGCGTGGAACTTGTGGCCGGAGAGGCTGAACAAATCCACTGCGCTGCCCTTCAGGTCAATCGGAACCTTGCCGACGGCCTGCACGCCGTCAACGTGGAAGACTGCCTCGGAGTGCTCGCGCACCAGTCGGCCGACCTCGGCGACGGGGAAGAGCACGCCCGTCTCGTTGTTCGCCAGCATGACGGAGACGACCGATGTGTCCGGCCTGAGCGCGGCGCGAAGCTGTTCGAGGTCGAGCGAGCCTTCTTCGTCCACGTCGAGCCACGTCACCTCGTAGCCCTCTTGTTCCAACTTCTCGCACAGGTTTCTCACGGCCTCGTGCTCGACGCGCGTGGTGACTATGTGGCGCTTGTCGGGACGGCGTTCGAGCGCGCCGCGGATGGCCCAGTTGTCCGACTCGGAGCCGCAGGAGGTGAAGACTATCTCGGATGAGTTGCGCGCGCCCAGAAGCTCGGCCACCTGCTCGCGCGCACGCTCGACGGCGCGGCGCATCTCGCGGCCGAAGGTGTGCGCCGAGGACGGGTTGCCGTAAAGCTCAGAGAGGTAGGGCAGCATCGCGTCACGCACCTCGGGCGCGACGCGCGTCGTCGCGTTGTTGTCTAAATAGATCATCTCTTTTAAGGCGCGCACGCCCGCGTGCGCCAGTAGTCTTCCAGGATGTCCAGGATGAGCGGGTGGCACGAGCGGCAGCCGCCGCCCGCGTGGCACGCGCGCGTCACCTCGGCGACGGTGCGGAGCGAGCGCGACTCGACGGCGCGCTCGATTGTGCTCTCGGAGACGCAGAAGCAGGTGCAGATTAGCGCCTCGTCGCCGGCCCACTCCTCGCGCGCCGCGTGGTGATAGTTCGCCAGCGCGGCGTCCAGGGCCTCGCGGCAGAGCCGCGCGCAGTGCTCTCGGCCCGCGGGCATCTCACCGAGCCAGTCCGTGACGGCCGTCTCGGAGAGCACGGCGGCGCGGCCCGGCGACAGGTCTTTGATGGTTTCCGTCCACACGGAAGCCGCGGCGACGAGGTAGCCGCAGCCGACGGCCTTGAACTTCGCGTCCGTGATTCTCTGCGCGTGGGAGTCAATGTTGAGGGTCAGCAGCAGGATCGCGCCGCACGAGAGCGAGCCGGCCTCACCCGCGACGCGGGGCTCCGCGGCCTCGCCGACGTTGCGCGGATTCAGGAAATGCTCGTTGACGCGCGCGGGGTAGTACGACATGAAGCAACGAGCGTAACTTCGCGCTTCTTCGTTTGTCAAAGCGGATTCAAACAGGGATAGACAGGATGGACAGGATGAAAGGCAAGCTCTTTATCCTGTCCATCCTGTCCATCCCTGTTAATTCCCCCACACGTTAGCGGCGCGTGATTCTCATCCGCTGCGGGGCGAAGCTGACGCGCCGCCTTTCGCGGATGCGGCCGTCGGCGAGCCTGCCCTCGACGAGTTCGTAGCCGAGGAGCGCGAAGACGCGCCCGCGCAGGAAGAGCGGCCGCGCGTTGCCGTACCAGTCCACGCACGAGGCGCGGCAATTGTCGTCCACGGCCCGCTCGGGCCGCGCCCCCAGCTCGCCTAGCTCCTTCAGGTTCAGCGACTCGTTACGCAGGAAGAGGATGGCCGCAGACTCCTCGAACAGGTGTTCGTAGCCGGGCCTCCCAGGCAGGCTCACGGGCAGGCCGAGCAGCCCCGAATCGGGTCCGTCCGGCTTGTAGAAGAAGCCGTGGCTGCGGAGTTCGCCCTGCGACGCCTCCTTGCGCGTGTAGCGGCCCGCGACCTGCGGCCCCTCATTGCCGAGGCGCACGCCCGTGAAGTGCAAGTCCTCGCCGTCTGTGCCGACGACTATCGCGTCCGAGCCCATCTGCTCTATGCGGTCAACGCCGTGCACGAGCTTCAACTCCGAAGCCGAGCCTTCGCCGGCCCAGCGCACCGCGTAGAGGCTCGCGCGGTTGACGTTCTCCGGCGGCCCCCATCCACTGCCCGTGCCGTAGAGCAGGTAGTCGCCGACGAAACGGTTCTGGAAAGTGCTGCCCGGGGGCTTCGGCAGTTCACGGTAACTGGAAGCCGGCACGGCCTCCGACCCATCCGAGAAGCTCGTGAGCGCCACTCTCATCAAGGCCACGTCGCCGGCCGCCACCTCAGAGCCCCACATCCCCTCGCCCGCCGCTTCGGAACGCACCAGCACGTTGAGGTGCGCGTCCGCGCTCTCCAGGAAAGAGAACTGGTCCACGGGTGCGCCCGAGACCTGTAGCGCGCTCGGCCCGGAGCCGTCGAGCGGCATCCGGTAGAGCATCGAGTCTGCACTCGCCGCCTGTGCGCCGCCGTACCGCCGCGACCAGTCGGCCGTCCAGACGAAGACCGATTCCGGCGAGACGTAGAAGACGCGGCCCGGCGCTCCCACCACCGCCGTCGCGTCGCAGCGCAACTCGCTCCCGCCCAGGTCGCAGACCGTGACCGTGTGCAGCGCCAGCCCGTACTGAGAGTTGACGGTGTGCTCCGGCCTGTAGACGCGCGTCGCGGAGACTATCTGGCGGAACTCGCTGTCCTTCGCGCCTTTGTGCCATTTTCGCAGGGCCGGGAAAGCCTCGGTCGGGTCCGCCGCGCCGGGCCACAGGTAGAGCGGCGTGTAGAAGATGAGCTTGTTGCCGATGAGCCGGGAGGCGTAGTTGCGCGAGGAGTAATAGTCGTTGGAGCGCAGGTGGTAAGTCGAGCGGTAGCGCAGGCGGCCCGCGTCGTCTATGTGAAAGAGGCCGATCTCTGTGCCGCCGCGGTCGTAGCTGTAGCCTATGACGGCGATGGTGTTGTCGGCCACCAGCATCTCGTCGTACCAGGTGTCTTCGGGGTTGATTTCGGGGCCGAAGGCGTCGGCCGTCGAGATGGGCCTGAGCGCGCCGTCGCCGACGGCCACGGTGAAGAGGCGGCCGCGCCGCAGGACGACGAGGTGGTTGCCGTGCAGCTTGACGATGCCGCCCTCGTCCACGCCCGCGTGTTGGACGTTCGTGACGGACTCGTCTTCGTCGTCTTTGCCGGCCGCCTTGTTCGCCCCGACCTCGGACTTGTCGGCCGGCGCGTCCGCCGTCGTCGTCGCCCCGAGCGCGGGGGAGGTGGGCTGCGCCTGGGGCTCTCCGGCGCGACCCCGTGCCTCCCGCTGCTGCTTTTCGGCCAGCTCGCGGAAGTAGTCCTTCAGCTCCTTGTCGGAGCGGAACGGGCGCAGGGTCTTCTTGGATTTCGTGTCGGAGGGGTTTTCGCGCGCGGTCGCGGCGGCCGGCGCGTAGTAGGCGCAGCCGGCGACGGCCGCGATGACGAGTGTGGTCGAGACGACGAGGAAGAGGATGACGCTTGTCCTGGCTTTCATGTGGTTCACTTCCCTTTCGGCTACAGGATTCCGTTGGCTGCCACATGGAACGCAGGCCCGGCCGGAAAATTGCGCGAAAGCCAACAACACCTCCCAAAAACCACTCAAGCCTTTGCGCCTTACGTCTTAGCTTTGCGCCTCCAGCGCGAACGGCTGTTTCTCGCAAAGGCGCAAAGCGAAGACGTAAGGCGCAAAGGCTTGAGTTATGGGCCGAACCCGGTCTCTTTTTTAATCCACGCTTGAAATGACAAAACGGCCTGTTTACGGCATAATTAGCCTTTGTTTATGTCGCCTCAACGCGGCCTGGAAAAGAATCGTTTAAGCTTAAGAATATGACCCAAATTTCGGAACAAAGTGTGCTCGACGCCTTGCGGCAGGTCAGGGACCCGGACTTGCACAAGGACATCGTCACGCTCGGCTTCATCAAAGATTTACGGATCGAGGGCGGCGCGGTCTCCTTCCGCATCGTGCTGACGACCCCCGCCTGCCCGGTCAAAGAGCAGATGGAGGCCGCGGCCCGCGACGTGGTCGGCGCGCTCCCCGGCGTCACCTCAGTCAACGTGACGATGGACGCAGAGGTGCCGAAGGGTCGAGGTATCGGAGACAAGGTGACGATGCCCGGCGTGCGTAACATCGTCGCCGTCTCGTCGGGCAAGGGCGGCGTCGGCAAGTCCACGGTCGCCGTCAACCTCTCCGTCTCGCTCGCGCTCGACGGCGCGCGCGTCGGCCTGATGGACATGGACGTGTACGGCCCGAACGTGCCGCTGATGCTCGGCGCGAGCCAGGCCAAGCCCGAGGTCGAGAACGGCCGCCTGCTCCCGATTGAAGCTTACGGCGTGCGGCTGATGTCCATGGCCGTCTTGCAGCCGGGCGACAAGCCCATGATCGTGCGCGGGCCGATTTTGCACGGGCTGGTCAAGCAGTTTTTGACGGACGTGAAGTGGGGCGAGCTGGATTATTTGATCGTGGACATGCCACCCGGCACGGGCGACGTGCAACTAAGTTTGGCACAATTAGTCCCCGTGCAGGGGGCCGTGCTCGTGACGACGCCGCAGGAGGTCGCGGTGATGGACGTGCGGCGCGCGCTGAGGATGTTCGAGACGGTGGCCGTGCCCGTGCTCGGCGTCGTCGAGAACATGAGTTATTTCGTCGCGCCCGACACGGGGGTGCGGTACAATATCTTCGGCGAAGGCGGCGGGCAGAGATTGGCCGAACAGTACGGCGTCCCGTTTTTGGGCTCGGTGCCGCTCGGAATGGAAGTGCGCGAGGGCGGGGACAAGGGCGTGCCCGTCGTCGTCAGCCAGCCTGACTCGCCGCAGGCCGCGGCCTTCCGCCACGTGGCCGAAGAGGTCGCGCGCCAGGTTTCGATAGAGGCGATGAAACCGGAGCTTGTCGTTCTGGGCAAGGCTCGATAATGCAATTATAGAAGTGGTCGGACTGACCACTGATTAGTGAAGGAGAAAATTAAATGTCTGCAACAACTGCTCCGACGATGACGTTGAACGTCTCGGAACCGGCGGCGACAGAGATCAAGAAGTTCATGGCGGGCGAGGAAGGCTTGCCCGAGACTGCGGGGCTGCGCGTGCGCGTCGTCCCCGGCGGCTGTTCCGGCTTCCAGTACAGCCTCAACATCGAAGAGGATTCGCGCCAGGGCGACTTCGTCCTGGACGATAAGGGCATCCGCCTCTTCGTAGATATGTTCAGCGCGCAGTACCTGAACGGCGTCGAGATTGACTACGTCACGGGCGTGATGGGCTCGGGCTTCACCTTCAAGAACCCGAACGCGACGGGCGGCTGCGGCTGCGGCTCCTCGTTCACGGCCTAAAAGTTCTCAAAGAGACTGGCGGCGCGATGTGCGCGGGGCGACAGGGCACGGCGGAGATTTCTCCGGGTGCCCGCGCCCCACGCGTGCCGCGCCGCTACTTTTTTAGGCGATGAGCGAGCCGACCAGATTCGTACAGGCGGAGTCTCCCGAGCAGGTGGCCCTTGCGCGCGAGCTGTTCCTGGAGTACGCGGGCTGGCTCGGCTTCAGCCTGTGCTTCCAGAATTTCGACCGCGAGTTGGCAGAGCTGCCCGGCGCATACGCGCCGCCGCAGGGGCGGCTGATTTTGGCACAACGGGGCGGCGAGACGGCGGGCTGCGTGGCCCTGCGCCCGATTCTGTCGGACGCGTGCGAGATGAAGCGGCTGTACGTGCGGCCCGCATTCCGCGGTTGCGGACTGGGGCGCGAGCTGGCCGTGAGAATCATAGAGGAGGCGCGCGCCGTGGGCTACGGGCGGATGCTCTTGGACACCTTGCCCGGCAGGATGGCGGGGGCCATCAAAGTTTACCGCTCGCTCGGCTTCACGGAGACAGCGCCTTACTACCAGACCCCGGACGGGGACTTTCTGTTCATGGAGCTGAAGCTCTAGGCTCGCCTGCAAGACTTGCGGCCCCGGCCGCAAATGTGCCAAAGTCTGTCCCGCATTCATTACACAAAACAATTGGGGAGCGTGAGAGAGATGGCTAGAATTGAGGCCGAGACGGCGAGCGGGTTAATGGCCTTCGACGCGGAGCAGGGGCGCAAGCTCGTGCTCGCCATAGAGGACGCAGGGATTGACATCCTGCACCGCTGCGGCGGCAACGCCAAGTGCACGACCTGCCGCGTGGAGGTGCTGGCGGGCGACCCCGGCGAGATCGGCGACGCCGAGCGCAACCGGCTGGCGATGGAGGTCGGGCTGGCCGAGAACGTCCGCCTCTCCTGCCAGGTGCGCGTGATAGACGACCTCAAGGTGCGCGTCGTCAACCAGGCGAGCGTCCGCGGCATCCCGGCCGGGCCGAGGCCGACGGAAGAGTAATGAGCGAGGGACAAGTTTCAGGTTTCAGGTTTCAAGTTAAATTAGCTTTCATAACTTGAAACCTGAAACCTGAAACTCTGACCTTGTCACCCGTGACTGCTTTACAGTAATCTTCGCGCGGTATTACATGACAATTCGGCGGCTGTCGGAACCGCGGGCGCGCCCGGCGTTGCGGTTCCGGCGCATTGCCCTGCGCTCCCGGCGCAAGGCCGGTCCACACCAACAACAAGTTTCGGAGGGATTATGTTGATCGAATCGCTCGCTCATCTCCCGTCAAGCCTGGCGGTGATTCAAGACCTCTTCCACGCGCCGAACTCGGACGCGCTCGCCAGAATCTTCCTGCGCTGGAGCCACTTCGTCGCCGGCATCACCTGGATCGGGATTCTCTACTTCTTCAACCTCGTCAACGTCAACTTCATGAAGGCGCTCGACGCGCCGACCAAGGGCAAGGTAATCCCGGAGTTGATGCCGCGCGCGCTCTGGTTCTTCCGCTGGGGCGCGGCCGTCACGGTGCTGGTCGGCCTGACCTACTACGCCATGTACATCCTCAGGCCGGACGTCGCCAACGCGAACACGGCCGGGACGGGAGCGAACGTCTGGGTCGTCCTCATCGTCTGGCTGCTCTTCCCAATCATCACCTTCGCCATAGAGTTTTTCATCATCCAGAAGTCGGGCATCAACGACGGGAGGGTGCTGGCCGTCATCGTGGCCGTGCTGGTGATCGCGATGTCGGCCGGAATCATCTGGTGGCTCACCTCGCAACTGACCGCGCCGGACGGCAGCAACTGGGCCAGCAACAAGAGCTACTCCATCGGCATCGGCGGCGCGCTCGGCATCATCATGCTCCTGAACGTCTGGGGCATCATCTGGCCCGCGCAGAAGCGGATCATCGCCTGGACGAAGGACAACGCGCAGAACGGCACGCCGATTCCGCCGGAGTCGGCCAAGCTCGGCCGCAAGGCGTTTCTCGCCTCGCGCGCCAACGCGTGGCTCTCCCTGCCGATGCTCTTCTTCATGGCGACATCGCACGGCGACTACATCGTTTTCGGGCAGTAAGTGTGAGACAAAGCTATCTCGTCCCGTAGGGACGCCGTGAAAATAGCCCAGCACTTCAGTGCTGGGTAGCGAGTAGAAATGATGACCGAGTCCCGTAGGGACGGCTGAAATCCTCGGCCGTCCCTACGGGACTTCGAATTTCTATACGTCCTTTCCCAGCACTGAAGTGCCGGGCTATTTTCAAGAGTCCCTGACGGGACTTCCCGGATCCTGCTTTGCATTTCAGCACTGTAAAGATTTATGCTCTTAACTGATTCGCCAAAATCGAACCCTAACATCGAAGCTCAGAGCGGCCGCGTTTCGTGGGCCGCGGGCACTTATTTTGAGGAGGTTACCATCATGGGATTTAACGGCTCATACACGGCCAGGCAGTTCGACCTCTCCGGCCTGAACGGCATCTCGGACGAGACGCTTGAGATGCACTTCAAGCTCTACGAGGGCTACGTCAAGGAGACCAACAAGCTGACGGAGAAGATTGCGGAGTTCCTGAAAGACGGCAAGGTCGACCAGGAGGAGATGCCCGCCTACTCGGAGCTGACCCGCCGGCTCGGCTTCGAGTACAACGGCATGGTCTTGCACGAATACTACTTCGGCAACATGAAGAAGGGCTCGACCAGCACGGACCCCGACCAGAACTCCAATTTCCTGAAGGCGGCCGAGACTTCCTTCGGCAGCTACGACATCTGGAAGGCGGACTTCGTCTCCGTCGGCAAGATGCGCGGCGTCGGCTGGGCCATCTGCTACGAGAACCCCGCCAACGGCCGGCTCTCGAACCACTGGATCACGCTGCACGAGGTCGGCAATGTCTCCGGCTTCAACCCCGTCCTCGTGATGGACGTCTGGGAGCACGCCTTCCTGCTCGACTACAAGCCGGCCGAGCGCCCCAAGTACATCGAGGCGTTCTTCTCCAACATAGACTGGGCCTCGTGTGAACAGCGTTTGACGGCCCCGACAAAATCAGCGGCCAGTGGTCAGTAGTCAGTGGTCAGATGAAATCAGTTCTTAACCGACCACCGGCCACTGACCACTGACCACTTTTAAGGAGAAACCTATGAGACGGACTCTGCTTTCGGCGGCGGTCCTCGCGCTGGCGGCCGTGCTGTTCGCGGCCTGCGCGTCCGAGGATAACGCCAACAGGAACACGACGGCGACGACGAACGTGACGCCGCCGGGCGCGACGCCCACGCCCGCGGCCCAGCAATCGCTCAGCCAGGTCGAGCGCCCGCAGAAGATCAAAGACCAGATGGCCCAGCGCGGCGAGCAGGATCAGGCAAGCCCTACGCTGCGCTTCGTCGAGCCGCGCGAGGGCGCGACCATCAACGGCTCGACCGTCAACGTCAGACTCGCGCTCGCCGGCGACCTGAAGGGCTACAAGCCGGGCAAGGACCCAGCCACGGGCCTCGGCAACCACATCCACGTCATCCTGGACAACCAGCCCTACGAGGCTTACTACAGTCTCGACCAGCCCTTCGAGCTGCGCAACGTCACGGAGGGCAAGCACACCCTGCGCGTCTTCCCCTCGCGCCCGTGGCACGAGAGCTACAAGAACGCGGGCGCGTTCCAGATGGTGACGTTCACGGTTAAGGGCGGCGGCGACGCGTCGAAGCCGACGACGACCAACACGGGTCAGGTGATGGCGGACAACAAGGGCAACACAGGCCCGAATAAAATGGACACGACCGTGGCCGCGCCCGCGAACACGGCCGCGAACACGGCCGCGCCGCCGCGCGAGGGCAAGGACGTGGGCCAGAGCACGGCGGGCGAGGTTGACGCGAAGAAGCCGCTGCTGACCTACAGCCGGCCGAAGGGCGAGTACAAGGGCGCGGACGCAGAGGCCATCATGATTGATTTCTGGCTCTCGAACGCGAAGCTTCAGGGCGACGGCGGCGAGTACCGCGTGCGCTACTCCGTTGACGGGGGCGAGGCGAAGTTCCTGGACAAGTGGGAGCCCATCTGGCTCAAGGGTTGGGGCGCGGGCAAGCACGCCGTCAAGCTCGAACTCGTGGACAAGTCCGGCAACACGGTCGCCAACGGCGACTACAACTCGACCTCGCGCGAGATCACTGTCGCGCCATAGTAAAGACAGAAATCAAATTGAAACAGGGATGGACGGGATAAAGAATTTGAGATTTCAGACTTGAGATTTCACCTTCTTTATCCCGTCCATCGCTGTCCGCCACGTCTCACCATCCGCGGAGTCACGCGCACGCAAGTGGCCGCTGAAAGACCCCTTGCGTGCGCGCGGTGAAAGTGGCCGTGCACGGCCTCACGGACGTTTCGGGCTTACGGCGTCGGCGGCTGCACCCAACTGTAAGCGAACTCGTCTGCCTTCCTGGTCTTCGTCAGGTTGGTGGCGTGGCGGCTCGCGGCGCTTGCGTCGAAGGTGATGACGTCTATCCAGTTGGCGTCGTTGCTGGTGTGGGCGACGAGCCGCGTGCCGTCGGGCGACCAGAGGACTCGGGTCTGGTTGGCCTCGTCGGTCAGGAACGTGAGGCCGCTGCCGTCCGCGTTGGCCGCGTAGAGGCCGCGGCGCGGGGCCGCGACCGGGCCGGCCGACTGGAAGGCGATGCGCGTCCCGTCGGGCGACCACGCGGGGCCGCTGGCTTCCGCCACCGCGCTGCTCAGTGCGTGGTCGCCTGTGCCGTCCGCGTTAATCACGTAGATGTTCGACTGGCCGCTGCGGAAGGAGCCGTAGGCGATGAGTCCCGCGGCGGACCAGCGCGGCGTGAACTCAGCCTGCGGCGTCGTGGTCAACTGCGTGCGGCCCGTGCCGTCGTTGTTCATGACGAACAGGTCCGGGAAGCAGCCGGAGCAGCCGTAGCTGATGAAGGCTATCTTGGAGCCGTCGGGCGACCAGGTGGCGTTGTTGTCGAAAGCGTAAGCGGGGGCCGTGGCCGAGAGGTCCTGCACGGGCGCGTTGCTGTAGCTGCCGTCCGGGGCTATCACCTCTGCGACGTAAACCTTCCCGCCGACGGCGTACATCAGGCGCTTCCCGTCGGGCGACCACTCCATGTTGTCCGTCAGGAGCGGGCCGCCGTGGGCCGCGTCGCGCAGGGCGCGCTCGCCCGTGCCGTCAGGGTTCATCAGGTAGATGTCATAGCCCGCGCCGCGGTCTGTGAGGAAGGCTATGCGGTCGCCCTGCGGCGACCAGAGGGGGAACGTGTCGTCGAATTCGTTGTAGGTCAGGCGCACCTGGCGCTTGCCGTCCGATTCCATCGTGTAGATTTCGTTGACGAAGGTGTCGCTCCCCTGCGTGCTCTGGAAAAGAATCTTGCCGCCGGACGGCTGCTGCTCGCGCGCGCTCTGCGCCGACGCGCTCGCCTGGGGGAGGACGGCGGCCGCGAGCGCGAGGGCCAGCGGGCCGGCAACTTTCAGACATGATCTGCGGAAGGTAGACATGAATTTCTCCTAACTTCGGGGGTTTGAAAGGGGCAAGGCGCAGCGATGTCCCTGGCGAGGGAGTCGTTGGCACGACTTGCTACAATGTTCGGATGCGACGGGTGTGCGGGTAACGATGCAGCCGGGCAGAGGCTGCGGGTTTGGTAAACCGTACCACCAGAAAGCGCGGAATTTATACAGCCTTTGGCCCGCGCCGTCAAGGACGGCCCAAGGCGCGCGCGGGGAAAACTATTGACTTGCCGGCGGGAGTGACATAAATAGACGCCGTGTTTTTCGCGGGCCGCGCCTCGCGCCGCCCGTCAAGCACTATTGATAGACTAGAAAGGAAGCAGAGATGAACCTGATTGTCCGACGCAAGGCCCTGGCGCTCGTGGCCGCCCTGCTTTTGGCGGCTCTCGCGGAGCGTGCCGTTCTGGCACAGGGCAGACCGCTGCCGAACCCCGTCCTTTCACTGACGAGCATCGAAATGTACGAGGCGGGCGGCAAGCAGTTTAAGCGTTACCAGTTCGCGGTCGAGAACTTCTCGGAGTACCCTGACGAGCTGTTCGCCGCCGCGCCGGACCTGCCGCCCTGCGGGGACAACAAGAAGTCCTCGCGCACCTGGGTGGACATCTACCAGCAGGACGGGAAACGGCTCTACGGCTTCTGCGCGTTCGGCAAAAGCAAAGACCTGAACAGCATCTGGTTCTCCCTTGAGCCGGACGCGCTGCCCCCGAGCTGGGTCTACATCGAGCTGACAGACCGCAAGACCAACACCAAGTACAAATCCAACCTCGCCGAAACAACGCAGTAAAAAAAGTGATGAGTGATGAGTAAAGACAATTTGCTTTTACTCATCACTCATCACTTCTCTTCGCCGCTTGACCGGCGGCGGCCTCCGCAGGCAAGATTTGGTGCTATGTTTTACCGGAAGTTCCCCGCGCCGCGGCCCCGCCCAGGACGGATATTTTTTTACGCCACGCTGCTGGCTCTGCTCGCCTGCGTCGCCCCGGCGTCGGCGCAGACGGTCGAGCGCGAGTTGAACGCTTCCGAAAGGGCCACGATCTCGATCAACAACCGCAACGGCCGTGTCGTCGTCACGACTGTGGACGGGCGCACGGGCGTCTCGCTGCGCGCCTCCTCGCCCGGCGCGGCCGTCGCCGAGTCGGATGTCGTCTCAACCAACAAGGGCAGCTCGGTCGAGATTGACGTGCGCGCGCGGCCCGAGCGCGATCGCATAGACCTCTCGGTCAGCGTGCCCCCGCGGGCGCGCGTCAAAGTCGTGAGCAACACGGGGGCCGTTGATGTCATCGGCAACCTCGCGCGCGCCGAAGTCCTGACCGACACTGGCACAATTCGCGCGGACATCCCCGTGGACGCCGTCCACCTCAACCTGCTCTGGGAGGCCAGCCGCCCGCGCTACTTCAGTGACATAGAGCTGCCCGAGGTCAAAGAGAAGCGCGGCGGCGTCTTCCAGATAGGGGGCAAGCTCGGCGACAAGAAGGCCAAGAAGGAGGAGCGCGTCGAACTCTCTTTCACGACGCGCCGCGGCCTCATGCTCTTCAACGTGGACCCGAGCATGGTGCCTTCCGACTTGCGCGAGCGCCCGCTGACGGAGGCCGTCAAGGCCGTCGTCCGCGCCGGCGACAGCCACCTCGTTGACGCCGTGCGCAAGGTCAGCCCGCGCTACTTCGGCGACTACGCCAAGACGCTGCCGCCGCCGAAGGAGGCCCCTGCGCTCGTCCGCCGCGCGCCTGTCGGCGTCATCGCCACGCCCGCCGGCGGCCAGTTGATGCGGCTCAACGTCAGCGTCACGGACAGGCACGGCCGCGCGCTGGCGGGCCTCGCCGCGCCGGACTTCTCCGTCTTCGAGAACGGGCAGGAGCGGCCCATTGAGCGGGTCGAGCCCGCGAACGCCCCCTTCAACCTCGTGCTTCTGCTTGACGTTTCGGGGAGCGTGGACGAGCACATCAACTTCATACGCAAGTCGGCGCGCAACTTCATCAACACCGTCGGCGCGCAGGACCGCGTCGCCGTCATCAGCTTCCGCGACGACGTGCAGGTCATCTCGGATTTTACGACCGACCGCGCGCTCCTCTCCGAAAGGCTCAAGGACATAGAGGCCGGCGGCCCGACCGCGCTCTACGACGCGCTCGCCTACACGCTGGTCGAGCAGTTGAAAGACCTGCGCGGCGAGCGCACGGCGGTCGTCATCATGTCCGACGGCGACGACAACAAATCATTCGTCCCGTTCGGCGCGGTCCTCGACGCCGTCATAGAGTCCGGCGCGCTCGTCTACCCGCTCTACGTCCCGTCGGGCCTGATCCGCGAGGCGAGCGTGGCACGCGCGGAGACGACCGTTGACCCGACGCGCCGGCGCTACCTGACGCTGACGACGCGCGCCGAGGAGGAAGGGCGCAAGCTGGCCGAAGTCTCGGGCGGCGTCTATTACCCGATCACGCGCCTCGAAGACATGCAGCGCGCCTACGACGACATAGTGGCCCAGTTGCGCATGTCGTATAAGCTGACTTACGCCTCGAACGACGCCGGGGCGCGGGCCGCGCGGCGGCTGCGCGTGCGCGTCAACCGCGACGGCGCGAGCGTGCGCATGAGCCCGGCCGTCGAGTCGGCCGCGCCCTGAGAGTGAGCGCCGCGAGGGCTTTTCGCACACGGTCCATCAAGCAAGAGGGGAGAAGTTTTATGTCGCGCCGGGTCTTCGTCTTGATTCTTCTTCCGGCGCTCGCGCTCCTCTCGACGGCCCCGCTGGCGCAGGAGGTGCGGCAAGACCCACAGCCGCCGCCTGCGAGACGTATGCGCCGCGTCACGGGCGACCAGCCCAAAGAGCCCGCGCGCACTCCTGACAATCAATCACCCGCCGCCGGCGACGACGACGAAGTCGTCCGCGTGGACACGGAACTGGCGACCGTGCTTTTGACGGCCGTGGACAAAGACAGGCGCTTCGTCACCACGCTCAGGCGCGAGGACGTGCGCGTCGTCGAGGACGACGTGGCCCAGGAGCTTTCCATCTTCGAGCGTGAGACGGACCTCCCGCTCACGCTCGCCATCCTGATTGACACCAGCGGCTCGCAGGAGCACACGCTCCCCGACGAGAAGGCCGCCGCCCGCGCCTTCATAGACTCTGTGCTCAGGCCCGACAAAGACCGCGCGGCCGTCATCTCCTTCACGGGCGAGGCCGTGCTGGAACAGGACCTGACCGGCGACCCTGGGAGCCTGCGCGCGGCGGTCGAGCGCGTCGCGGTGCAGCTCACCAGGGTTTCGCCCGAATGCGTGAACGCCACGCCCACGCGCGAGCCGCGCTGCTACACGGGCGTCTGGGACGCGGCCTGGACGACGGTCAACGAAGTGCTCTCGCAGACGCCCGCTCAGTCGCGCCGCGCCATCATCCTGCTGACGGACGGCGACGACACCAGCAGCATGACCAAGCGGCAGGAGGCGATTGACTTAGCGATTCAGCATAACGTCGTCATCTATTCAATAGGCATCGGCGACGACGACGAGTACGAGATAGACGAGGGCGCGCTCAAAAAAGTCTCGGAGAAGACGGGCGGCCGCGTCTTCTTCCCCGAGAGCAAGCAGGAACTCGACGCCGCCTTCGCGCAGATTCAACAGGAGCTGCGCTCGCAGTACCTCCTGGCCTACCGCCCCTCCAACACCCGGCGCGACGGAAGTTTCCGTCAGGTCCGCGTCGAAGTCGTCAACCCCGACCTGCGCAAACAGAAACTGCGCCTCCTCTACCGCCAGGGCTACTACGCCAGGAAGGGATGAAGATAAGGGCTTGTCTTTTCACCCCTCATCCTTCATCCTTAAATCGTCATGCGCGCACAGACCTGAACCGCGTCGGAGCGGCGACAGAAGATGAAGCAGCGGAACGTCGAGATCAGAAAAGAGGAGATCGCGGGCTTTTGCCGTCGCCATCATATCAGCAGACTGTCTCTCTTCGGGTCGGTGCTGCGTGACGATTTTCGCCCGACGAGCGACGTTGACGTGCTGGTGGAGTTTGAGCCGGACCACGTGCCCGGCCTGTTCGGCCTGGCGCGTATGGAACGCGAGCTGTCCGCGTTGCTGGGAAATCGAAGGGTTGACTTGAGGACCCCGCAAGACCTGAGCCGCTACTTCCGCGACGAAGTCATGGCGACGGCCGAGGTGCAGTATGCACAAGGCTGACTCGGTTCGTCTCAGACACATGCTGGACGCGGCACGCGACGCTTTATCTTTTGTCTCAGGCAAATCAAGAGTTGACCTGGATACCAGCCGAATGCTCGCTTTATCCCTGGTAAAATCCATAGAGCTCATCGGGGAAGCGGCGAGCAGGGTTTCGCCGGCTTGCCAATCCACGTGCCCGGGCATTCCCTGGCCCGAAATAATCGGGATGCGTAATCGGCTGATTCACGCCTATTTTGACATCAATCTGGACATCGTCTGGCGTACAATCATGGAGGAGCTACCCCCGCTTATCGTGGAACTGGAAAAGGCGCTCTCTTCGACCGAAGCTCAATGACTCATCCCCTGCTCCAATCCCTCTTCGACGCGACGGAGCGCCGGCCGCTCTCGGTGACGGAGTTGACCGCGCAGGTGCGCGGGGCGTTGGAGGCGCGCTTCGGGTCGGTCTGGGTCGAGGGGGAAATCTCGAACTTCAAGGCGGCCGCCTCGGGCCACTGGTATTTCACCGTCAAGGACGAGGGCGCGCAGCTCCACGCCAAGTGCTTCCGCGGCGTCAACGGGCACATCCGCTTTCGCCCCTCGGACGGCCTACAGGTGCGCGTGCGCGGCCGCCTCTCCGTCTACGAGCCGCGCGGCGAGTACGAGTTGATCGTCGAGGCCCTGGACCCCGTCGGGGCCGGAGCCTTGCGCGTCGCCTTCGAGCAACTGCGCGACAGGCTGGCGGCCGAGGGACTCTTCGACGAGGAACTGAAGCAGCCGCTGCCGCTCTTCCCGCGCCGCGTGGGCGTGGTGACTTCGCCGACGGGCGCGGCCATCCGCGACATCCTGACGGTGCTCGCGCGCCGCACGCGCACGGTCCACGTACTCTTCGCCCCGACGCGCGTCCAGGGCGAGGGGGCGAGCGCCGAAATCAGCCAGGCCATCCGGCTGCTCAACGACTTCAACGAGCGCGCGCTCTCCGAGGGGCGCGGCGACGAGTGCATTGACGTCATCATCGTCGGGCGCGGCGGCGGCTCGGCCGAAGACCTGTGGGCCTTCAACGAGGAGGAGCTGGCGCGCGCCATCCGCGCTTCGGCCGTGCCCATCATCTCGGCCGTCGGCCACGAGACGGACGTGACCATCGCGGACTTCGCCGCGGACCTGCGCGCGCCGACGCCTTCGGCCGCCGCCGAGATGGTCGCCGCGCGCGAGGACGAGCTGGCCGCTTACGTGCAGGCGTTGACGCGAGACCTCGTGCGCTCCGCGCGCTCGGCGGCCGTCGCCGCGCGGCTCCGCGTGCAGGATGCGGCGATGTCGCCCGCCTTCGACGAGACGCGCGAGCGGCTGCACGAGGCGCGCGCCCGCGTCGGAGAGTCCGCGCACAGGATAGAGACTTTGATCGCGCGCCGGACGCAGGGCGCGCGGCGGCGCGCGGACGCTGTGGGCCGCCGCCTGTCGCCCGCGCGCCTCGGCGCTCGCGTCTCCGCGGCGCACGCGCGCTTCATAGTCCTGCGCGCCGAGCAGAGCGCGGCCGTGACCTCGCGCCTGGAAGAAGCGCGCGCGCGCTTGGCGTCCGCCGCGGCCTCGCTCGACGCGCTCTCGCCGCTCGCGGTCCTCAGGCGCGGCTACAGCGTGGCCGAGGACCAAGGCGGAGTGATTTTACGCGACGCGCGCCAGGTGCGCGCGGGCGAGATGGTCCGCCTGAGGCTCGCGGAGGGCGCGCTGCGCTGCCGCGTGGAAGAAGTGGAGAACAATTGATGTCAGCCCCCGCACAGAACAACCCCCCGACGCAGAAGCGCAGCCGCATCGTCATCAGCCTCGACCGCGCGCGCGAGATGATGCACCTCGGCGGCCCGACGGGGCAGCCCTTTTACGGCGGCCCCCGCCCGAGGCGTAGAAAATGGCCCATTATCACGGGCGCAATTTTGCTGTTCCTCGTCATCGGCGCGGTCGTCTTCTGGCAGGTCTACAAGACGCGGCCGTCCTACTCGCTGGCGCTCGTCGTGGATGCGGCGCACCGCGACGACGCGGCGGCCTTCGACCGCGTCGTGGACACGGGCCAGGTCGTCCAGAGCTTCGCGCCGCAGGTCGTCGAGCAGGCGCTGGGCCGGTTGGGGACGGCGCTGACGCCGGAGATGCGCCGGAGAGTCGAGGCGCTCGTGCCGACGCTGCTGCCGACCGTGACGGAGAACGTGCGCGGCGAGGTGATGCGCGAAGTCAAAGAGTTGACGGCGCGCGCCGCGGGCAAGCCCTTCTTCCTGCTGGCGCTCTCCGTCCCCTTCATCGCGGACGTGAAGCGCGAGGGCGACACGGCCGTCGTCAGCATCAAACACGGCGAGCGCAACCTGGAACTCGTGATGCAGCGGACGCCCGAGAGCCGCTGGAAGGTCGTCGGCGTCCGCGACGAAACGCTCGCCAAGCGCATCGTTGACAACATAGCGAGATACCTGCCGGCCATCGGCACGGACATCGGCACGGAGATAGAGAAGCGGCTGCCGGAAATTTTACCGAACACGAAGCCCAGGGGGCGCAGGCGGTAAGCTGAGATGAAAAAGACGAGTGAAGCGCGGGGCAAGAGTTTCGAGACGCAGCTGGCGGCGCTGGAGCGCGTCGTGCGCGAGCTTGAGCGCGGCGACCTTCCGCTCGAAGAGAGTTTGAAGCTCTTCGAGGAGGGCGTGCGCCTTTCGCGCGACTGCCAGGAGCGGTTGAATCAGGCGGAGCGTCGGATAGAGGTGCTGCTGCGCGACAGCGAGGGCCGCCCCGTGCTGGGCGAGTTTGACGCGGAAGACGCCGGGGCGGGCCGGTTCGCGTCCCCTCTGGACGAGGGCGGCGAGGATGACGAGAGCGTCTTCTGAAGTCTTCCTGGGCCTTACACTGCGCCTGAGTGCCCGTTCAAAGATTCGGAGCAGATGAACAGCGCGCCGCCCTCCGGCTCCGCGAAGTGAAGCCGGCGCGCTTCCACCATGCGGCAGAGCGCGCGGAGGCTCACCCCCGCGGCCCTCGCCGCCTCCGCGGCGGGAATCCACAGCGTCCCTCGCCCGCAGCCTTCACACCAGCCCTCGCGCCCGGCCGCGCGCCGGCTGACGACGAGGAGGCGCTCGGTCTCGAACGTGATTTCCGTCCTTCTGATCTTCCTCACGGCGAGTCACCTTTCGGCGGCGCGGCTCAGTGGAACACTATCCCGACGCCGACAGTGAAGTTGTGCGCCGTGCGCCCTTGGACGGTGATGGGGACGGTGATGCCCGCGCCCGCGAGCGGCCGGTCGCGCGCGAAGACGGGGTTGTAGTTGAACTCGATGAGGCGCAGGTCAACGCGCTCGCTCACGCGCACGTCGAGTCCGCCGCCGAGTTTCAGCGCGAAGCTCGTCTCGTTGGCCCTCGCGTCGAAGCCGTCGCTTGTGTCCGAGGGAGCCATGCGGAACCTGGCCGTCTGGCGCGCGACGCCTGCGAGCGCGTGCGCGAACGGCTTCACGGCGCGCGCCTCCGCGGCGTTGTCCTTGAGCTGCACGCCCGCCAGGAACTGATAAAGCCGCTCCGTGGTGTTGACGTTGGCGGTGAAGGTCTGGCCTCCCCCCAGGTCGAACGTGTCGGAGAAGGACTGCGAATCGAAGTGGGCCGAGACGTTCCCCTTGACGCCGACGTACCGGCCGAAGTTGAGGGTGGCCGAGGCGTCGAAGCCGTTCATCCCTCTGCGCTCGCAGAAGAATCGCTGGAAGTCCGGGCCAAAACCGTCGCGCCCCTCCTGCGTGCAATAACGTGTGGTCACAGGCCCCGCCCCGGGGATGGCGGCCGTCTCGGACTCGAAGGTCGAGGCGGCCCTCGCGTGGGAGTAGCCGGCGGCGAACTCCACCCTGCGGTAGTCGCCGCCCTGCGCCGCGGCCGGGGCGGCGCAAAAGGTGATGATTAAGGCAGCGGTGGTGAGCATCAATAAATTTCTCTTCTTCACTCTTCAGTCTCCTTATTAGCCTCTTCGACTCTGGCGGCCGGAAGGCTGCATCCGCCTGCGCCTCCCGAGGCGTATTTGTTTATGCCTCGGCCCGAGTCCTGGAATAGAATGGACGCCGCTACGGGGCCGCTCGCGCCGAGCGCCTTTCACGACCGAGTACGCGCGCGATACTCGCCCGCGAGGCGCATAAATGTCCTAAAGAAGCGCCTAAATCTTCTAAATTTTCGGCCACCACGTGATGACACCGCCGACCGCGCACATTTTCGAGTTCGATGGGTACTGCGTTGACCCCGCGGGGCGGCGGCTCCTGCGCAGCGGCGTGCCGGTCCCGCTCGCCCCGAAGGCGTTCGACCTGCTGCTCCTGCTCCTGAGACATAACGGCGAGGTGCTTGAGAAGGACGAGCTGATGAAGCGCCTGTGGCCCGACAGTTTCGTCGAGGAGGCGAACCTCAACGTACACGTCTCGGCGCTCAGGAAGGCGTTCGGCGAGAGCGCGCACAATCCGCGCTACATCAACACGATTCCGGGGCGGGGCTATCGCTTCCGGGCCGAACTCGGCGGGGTCTCCGGCGGGGAAGCGCCCGCCGAGGTGGTCGTGCGTGAGAGGGTCACGGCGCGCGTCGTCCTAACCGAAGAGGTCGGGGACGATTCAGGCGCGGCCGAAGGTGAGGCGGTCGGCCGTGCGGGCGCGCGCGCGGCGGGCGCGAGTGTCCGCCGGCCCGCGATTCTCCTGGCGTGCGCCGCCGCGCTCTTGATGGGGGTGGCTCTCGTCCTTTACTTCGGGCGCGCGCCGGGGGGCGACAAACCGGCCGGGGCGGGTGCGCCCGTGAGGTCGCTCGCGGTGCTCCCCTTCAAATCTTTGGGCGGCGGCGACGAGCACCTCGGCGTCGGCGTGGCCGACACTTTGATTACGCGCCTGGGTGGGCTGAGCGCCGTCACCGTCCGCCCGACGAGCGCGGTGCTCGGCTACGCCGACGCCGTGCGCGACCCCGTCGAGGTCGGCCGGGAGTTGGGCGTGGACTCCGTGCTCGAAGGCAGCATCCAGCGCGAGGGCGAGCGCGTCCGCGTCACCGTCAGGCTCATCGGCGTGCGCGACCGGCGCGTGCTCTGGGGCGGGCAGTTCGACGAGCAGTTCAAAGGCATCCTCGACGTGCAGGACACAATCTCGCGCAAAGTCGCCGAGTCGCTCGCGCCGGAACTCTCCGAGAGGCAGAGGGAGTCTCTGGGGAAGCGGCACACGAACAGCGCGGAGGCTTACCAGTCCTACCTCAAGGGGCGTCACTTCTGGAACAAGAGGTCGGCCGAAGGGCTGAGGCGCGCAGTAGAGTTCTTCCGCCGCGCGATTGAGGAAGACCCGCAGTACGCGCTGGCGTATGCGGGGCTGGCCGACGCTTACTCGATGCTCGGCGAGCACACCGGGCGCTCGCCGAATGAGTACAGGCAGCAGGCGAAGGCGGCGGCCGTGAAGGCGCTGGAACTGGACGGCCGTTTGGCCGAAGCACACACCTCGCTCGCCTACCTGCGGATGCGCGACTGGGACTGGGCGGGCGTGGAGGGCGGGTTCCAGCGCGCGCTCGAAATTAACCCCAGCTACGCGACCGCCCGCCAGTGGTACTCGATCTTTCTCGAACTGACGGGGCGGCCCGAGGAGGCCGTCGCCGAGGCTCTCCGCGCGCAGGAACTAGACCCGCTCTCGCCGATCATCAACGAGAGCCTGGGGACGCGGCTCCTGTTCGCGCGCAAGTACGAGCGCGCGGTCGAACAACTGAGGAAGGCCCTTGAGATAGATCAGAACTTCGCGCAGGCGCACCACACGCTCGGGGCCGCGTACCTCTACCTGGGGAAGTTCGAGGAGGCTCTCGCGGCGTTTGAGCGGGCGCGGCAGTTGGACGACAACCCGTGGGTCGTGGCTTCGTCGGGGTACGCCTACGCGGTGTCCGGGAGGCGGGACGATGCGCGCCGCGTGCTCGCCGAATTGGAGAGGCGGTCGAAGTCTGCGCGCGTCCCGCCGGAAGAAGTGGCGAGAGTTTACGCCGGGCTGAATGAGAGGGAGCAGGCACTCGCGTGGCTGGAAAAGGCATACGAAGAGCACTCCGACGCGCTCGCCTTCGTCAAGGTTGACCCGGCCTGGGACGGCCTGCGCTCCGACCCCGGATTCATCAACATCCTGCGGCGCATAGGCATTTAACTGAAAGCTGTTCAGCCACAGTTGCCCCAAACTGCCAGTTCATGTTTATCTCGTAGGATGAAAGCCTCTTCTGAAATCTCTCCCGGCACGGACGAATCTGCGGACGTGCGCCCGCTGCTGGCGCGCTGCCGCGAGCTTGTTGACGAGCGACTCGACCACATCATCCCCGCGGAAACGAGTGAGCCCGTGAACGTCCACGGCGCTATCCGTTGGAGCCTCTTCGCGGGCGGCAAGCGTTTCCGCCCGCTCCTCGTCCTCTCGACCGGCCTGGAACTCGGCGCGGAGTCGGACGTGCTCCTAGACACGGCCTGCGCGCTTGAGATGATTCACACCTACTCGCTGATACACGACGACCTGCCCTCCATGGACGACGACGACTTGCGCCGCGGACGCCCCACTTGCCACGTCCGCTTCGGCGAGGCGACGGCCATCCTCGCGGGCGACGCGCTCCAGGCGCTCGCCTTCCAAGCAATCGCGGAGGACGAGAAGCTTCAACCCGAGGTGCGCGCGCGGCTGGTGGCCGAGGTGGCGCGCGCCTCGGGCACGCCGGAGGGGATGGTCGCGGGTCAGGCGCACGACCTCGCGGCCGAGTCGCGCGAGGTGACGGGCACGGAGCTTGAGCGCATACACCGCCTCAAGACCGGCGCGCTGATAACCTGCGCCGCGCGCGCGGGCGCAATCATCGCGGGCGCGCGCCCTGCGGAACTCGAAGCCGTGAGCGATTACAGCGCCGCGCTCGGGCTCTTGTTTCAGATTACGGACGATTTACTGGACGTGACGGGGAGCGCGGAGGACTTGGGCAAGACGCCCGGCAAGGACGCGCGCTCGCGCAAGGCCACCTACCCCGCGCTCTACGGCCTCGACGCGACGCGCGAGCGCGCGCAAGCCGCGTTCGGCGAAGCGTCTGCCGCGCTCGACCGGATCGAAAGGCCGACGCCGACCTTGCGCGCCATCGCGGAAATGATATTGGAGCGTCGGGCGTGAGCTAATTCAAACAGGGATGGACAGGATGGGCAGGATAAAGAATTAGTTTTCTTATCCTGACGATCCTGTCCATCCCTGTTAATTTCTTCCTCAGTTGCGGAAGCCCTCTAAGACTTCGTCGGCGTGGGCCTCGACGTTGACCTTGTCGAAGATTTTCTTGATCTTGCCCTCCTCGTCAATGAGGAAGGTCTTGCGGGCGAGGCCCATGTACTTGCGGTCGCCCCAGGTCTGCTCGCCGTAGACGCCGTAAGCCTCGGAGACCGAGCGGTCAGTGTCGCTCAGGAGCGTGAAGGGCAGGTCGTACTTGGAGATGAAAGCCTGGTGCGATGCCTCGTCGTCGAGCGAGACGCCGAGGACTTTGACGCCGGCCTCCTCGACGGCCGAGTAGTTGTCGCGGAACGAGCACGCCTCCTTGGTGCAGCCCGGCGTGTCGTCCTTCGGGTAGAAGTAGAGCGCGACCTTCTGGCCGCGTAGGTCCGAGAGCTTGACCTCGTTGCCGTTCTCGTCGCGCGTCGTGAAATCCGGCGCGGCGTCGCCTTCCTTGAGCATTGATGAGTGCCTCCGTCTTCAGCTTAAAGTGGTAGAACTCTGTGGCCTCACTTGGAGACCTTGAAACTTTTCAGGGCGCGCTTCTGGACTTCGCGGTAGACGCGCTCCCTGTCGGCGGCGCGCGCGTCGTCGGAGAGGTCGGCCGCGGTCAGGCCCGTGCCATTCAGGTTCTCGTAGTAGACGATGAGCAGCTCGTTGCGCTTGGCCTCGTCCACGAGGCGTATGTAGCGCTGGAAGACTACGTCCATGCCGTCCGGCTGGTAGCCTTTCCCTTCGAGGAAGGACACGGCGCGGGCCGCGTCAGAATCCGGGTATCGTTTCCTGAAGGCCGAGACGCTGCCCACCTGCGTGTCATACATGAAATCGAGCCCGCCGAGTTTGACCGTGTCCTTAATCTGGTAATCGTAGGCGTGCGTGTTCGTCGGCAGGTAGCCCTCGAACTGCACCATGAACAGGCGGCGTATGCGGCCGCCGTCGGCGTCCACGAAGAAGTGCTGCTCGACCTGCGCGCTCCCGTAGAGGACGAAGCTCTGCGTGCCGACGTACTTGAACTCCTTGCCGAACTTGATGCGGACGGGCGGCATCGCCCGCGAGATCAGCGTGCGCCCTTCGACGCTGCGCTGCGCACGAGCAGGGGCAACGAACAAACCGAAGGCCGCGAGGGCGACGATTGCGATGAGCATTCTTTTCATGCCCGTGAATCATCTCTTATCCGCGCGCTCGCTTCAAGGGCGCGGCGCGCGTTGACAAACTCCCCGCGTTCCGTTAATAGATGGCCGGCCACCGCAGCTTCAGCCCCGGAAGGAAATCTTCACCGATTACCAGTTTACTCCGGCAAAGCCTTTTCGTGCCCCAGCCTTCGGAGGAGAATTTGATGAGACGAAAAATGTACGCCCCGCTCGCAATGGCCGCGGCCCTCGGCCTCGCGCTGCTCCTGAGTAACCTCGGCCCGAACATCACGGCCTCGCCCGCGGCGTCCAAGCGCGACCGCTGCGCGACCAAGGACCCGGACACGAAGACGGCCGTGGAGTTACAAGCCTCGCTCGAACAGTTCAACCGCAACCGCGGCCAGATCAGGAAGTCCGGCTCCGTGACCGTGCCAGTCTATTTCCACGTCGTCAACAAGGGGAAAGGAATCGAGAACGGCGACGTGCCGGTGACGATGCTGCGCGCGCAGGTGGACGTGCTGAACTCCTCTTACGCGGGCGCGACCGGCGGGGCCAACACGCCCTACAGGTTCGTGTTCGCGGGCGTTGACCGCACGACGAATCTCGCGTGGTTCGGCGCGGGGCCGGGGACGAAGGCCGAGCGCGAGATGAAGACGGCGCTCCACGTCGGCAACGCCGCCGTGCTCAACTTCTACACGAACAACGCCGGCGGCGTGCTCCTCGGCTGGGCCACTTTCCCTTGGGAGTACGCGCGGGACCCGCTGGCGGACGGCGTCGTCTGCCTCTACTCGTCCCTGCCGGGCGGGAGCGAGGTGCCTTACAACGAGGGCGACACGGGGACGCACGAGGTCGGCCACTGGCTCGGCCTGCTGCACACGTTTCAGGACGCGTGTTCGAGCCAGAACGACGGCGTGGCCGACACGCCGGCCGAGCGCGCGCCCGCGTTCCGCTGCCCGACGGGGCGCGACACTTGCCCGACCGCGGGCGTTGACCCCATAGAGAACTTCATGGACTACACCGACGACCCGTGCATGTACGCCTTCACCCCCGGGCAGTCCGCGCGCGCCGAGGGCCTGACGCTACAGTACCGCGGGCTGTAACAAGTCCCGCCAGGGACGATTGACAATAGCCCAGCACTGAAGTGCTGGGCTATTTTCACCACGTCCCTGACGGGACTGAAAATACTAATAATTTTCGCGCCGCCTCTCCGCCCTTTCTCTAACGCTTCGGCAGAATCTTCAAACCCTTGACGCCTTTCAGGTCGAGGCGGAAGAGCGCCCCCTTCGTCGCCCGCTCGTCGCCGAGCGCGCCGGTGACGTAGAGTTGATCCATTTTCGGGCCGCCGAAGGCGACGTTGCTTGTCGTCAGGTTGCCGCCGGGGTAGCGGCGCAAGAGCTTCCCCTCCTTGCTCAAGACCTGCACCTGCCGCATCCCGTAGTGCGCGACGTAAAGGTTCAAGTCCGCGTCCAGGCACATCCCGTCCGGCTGGTTGTCAATCTGCTCGCCCTCTTTGGTCGGGAGCGTGGCGAAGACTTTCATCGGCCCAACTTTTCCGGGGGCGAGCACCTCGTAAACGAGCACGCGGTTGTGCTGGCTCTCCGCGACGAGCAGCCGCCCGTCCGGCCGGAGCACGATGCCGTTGGGGAACGCCAGCCCCTCGGCCACGAGGTGAGTCTTACCTTTCGCGTCCACGTAGTGAACTGTGCCAATCGGTTTCTCGACACTTGAGCCGCCGGGGTCCGTGAAGTAGAACCCTCCGCTCTTCGGGTCGAGCGTCAGGTCGTTGGGCGCGCGCAAGGGTCGCCCGTCGTACTCGGAGGAGGCTTTGCCTATGACTTTCCCGCTGGCGTCCAGGCGCAGGACGGCGTGTTCCTTCCCGTCGCAGACGAGGTGCGTGCCGTCGCCTTCCACCTTGTGACCGTTGGGCGCGCCCGTCCTGGCCCAGACGCTCTCGCGCCCGTCGGGCGTGACGCGGTGAATCGCGCCGTTGATGGTGTCGGAGATGTAGGCGTTGCCGGCGCGGTCGAAGACGACGCCCTCCGAGTAGCCCGGGACTTCGACGACCTTCGTGGCCTTCACCTGATTGTCCGCCGGCAGCTCGCCTCTGGCGAAGACCGCGGCGAGAAGAATGAACAGCAGTAAGTGTTTCTTCATTCCTGTCTCGACTTAGGCTAAATGCGTTGCAGCTCGGCGACGGTCCTCTCGCTCGTCACGTTGCCTGTGTTGAGCGTAGACTTCGGCTCCAGCAGCAGGACGTGCGCCTCCTCCTCGGCGACGGGCATGTGCTCCACGCCGCGCGGGATGACGACGAACTCCCCCTCTTCGAGCCTGATGTCCCGGTCCCTGAGCTTGATGACCATGCTCCCCTTGACGACGAGGAACAGCTCGTCCTCGTCGTCGTGGTGATGCCACACGAACTCGCCCTTGAGCTTCACAGCCTTGACGTAAGAGTCGTTGACCTCCCCGATGACCTTCGGGCTCCAGCGGTCCTCGAAGAGACTGAACTTCTCCTTAACGTTGACCTTCTCCATAATCCTGACCTCCCGTGGGCAGTAACATGGAGCGAGGTTACAAGCGGCGCACGCTTCTTAGCAACCCCCATGGTCTATGTTGTCGGCACAAAGATTATTCGACGGCGTGAGGGGTCGAAGATTACGGTTTTGAATTGGCGTAAAAGTTTGCCGCCGATGAGGCCCGCCCCGATAGTTCCCGCATCATCTCCTCTCGTCGCTTGAGAGAATTCAACGACCGGATTGGCGATGAGGGCTCGTCCGATTTGGACGTTGGTCGCATGACCCATGCGTACTTTACTTGCGCCCCCGATGCCTAACGTAGATGCCTCAGTGGTCTCTTGCGCGGAATCGAGGAGCTTGTGCCTCTTCACGAACGGGCTGTAAAACCCTATGTCTGTGTCCGCTCCGCTATCAATCAGGAACATCCCGGTAACGGGTCTGAGTCCGGGCAGCACAACCTTCACGGGGATGTATGGATTATTGTCCATCATTCTGATTGGCACAATTTCACCGCGTCCGCGATAACGATAGCCGCGCGGGCGATACAAGTTTATGACGTGAGCCGTGTAGTCAATTTCCACGACGAACCGCCTGATAAAATCGTAGCCCAGGAGCCCGCCGATAGCTTGACCCTGAACCGGCGAAGCAAATTCAAGCGCGAGCACGCCAACCTCCGCCAGAGTAAAATCAACGCCCGACAGGCTGAAAGAAACATTCCTCGCCAAAGCGAAATCAACAGTCTCTTCTCCGCTCCCCGCCGCCTGCATCCCGCCTTGAAGTTTGAGATTTAGTGCTTTTGCCTGTTGCTGGCTGATCAGAGTTTGTTCTGTCCCGCTATCAAACCCGAACCAGAGAGGCTCAGAGCCGTTGATGCGAACGCGCAGGAAGATGTGCCCTTTACCAGAAATCTCAAAGGGTATGCTTACCGCACGCTGACCCCTCACCAAACGGAACTCCGGCGCGGAATCAACTACCGCTCGCGGATTGCCATGCGCAGGAAAACATAAGAACAAGCCGCTCGCGGCAAACGTGAGTAACCGCAACAAAGAGCTGTCATAAAATTTCATCTCATTCTCCTTAGCAGGAACAAATTAGAACCTTAGACCCCTGTCAGGTGAAAATTGTTCCAGCTAAGGCAGAAGACAATGAAGAAAGGAATACTATCGAGCGCTCCGGTTGAAGCTACTACACACAAGGAGCATTTTTTTTCAAGGGGGTGACGCGCCGCCGGCCGCCTTCTTCATGGCGCGCAGCTCTTCGGGGATGAAGTTGGTGATGTGGTGCGTGACGAGTTGGCCGTCGGCGAAGGATTGATAGAGGGTGAATTCGGGGAGCGAGAGGCAGGTGAGGGGCGAGTTGTAGTTGTAGCCCGTGTCAATGCCGATGGCGCTGTGCGAGATGTAGATGCCGTGGCGGCCGATGCGGCCCATGAGCGGCAGGAAGGCCGTCGGCGTGTGGCCGAAGACGCAGGGCTTGCCGCGGTATTTTTTGTAAAAGTCCACGTCGCGCGTCCACATGAGCTGGTGCGCGTCCGTGTCGCGCGGGTGCTTGCCGTGGTCGAGCCCGGCGTGGACGTAGAGCGCGTAGTCGTCCTCGTGGTAGAGCGGCAGCCCGCGGAAAAATTCCAGGTGCTCCTCGGGGACGCTCTCTTCGAGCAGGCGGCGCGCGCTCTCGAAGTCCTCCTCGGCCTCGACGTGCAGGGGCGTGCCCGTGTACTGCTGAAAAGTCTGCTCGCCGCCCGTGACGCTCGCGAGCCAGAGGCGCGAGTCCTCGGCGATGAAGTCGAGCATCATCTGCTCGTGGTTGCCGCGCAGGACGACGACGCGCTCGGGGTTCCCGCCGCGCAGCTCCAACACGTCCGCCACGACGCCGGGCGCGTCCGGCCCGCGGTCAATCAGGTCGCCCAAAAAGACTAAAGTGTCGGCGGCCTCGTCGCGCGGCAGCGCGTCGAGCAGGCGAGATAGCTGCGCGCGGCGTCCGTGCACGTCCCCGACGACGAAAGTCCTCATGGCTGCTTAAACCCTCCCTTGCGGGCGCGAGCGCTCCAACTTCTCCATCAATTGTTGGAAGCGCGCGTCGCCGCGCAACTGTTCCCAGTTCGGGTCCGACTCGAACCACATCTTGTTCTCGTTGCCCAGGGCGATGGCGCGCTCCAACCACTCGAACGCCTGCTCGCGATCATTTTCGAGCGCGTAGACGGAGGCGAGCCAGTAAGAGATGTCGTGGTCGGCGGCCGCCACGTCCTTGACCTGCTCTGTCAGTTGCGCCAGCGCCTCCGCGTGCCTCCCCTGCGCGCTCAGGCACGTCGCGTAGATGGGCCGCACGCCGTCCAGGCGCGGGTTCTTCTCCACAACTTCTTCGAGCAGTCGCGTGGCCTCCTCGACCTCGCCGCGGTAGTAGAGCACGCGGCCGCGGAAAGTCTTAATCAGCGGGTGGTCGGGCTCCATCGCCGCGCCCTGGTCCAATTCCATCAGCGCGTCGTCGAAGCGCCGCTGGTACATGAAAATCCGCGCGCGGTTGTAGCTGACGACGACGCGCTCGGCCGGGTTCAGCTTGACCATCCGGTCGAAGCTGCGCAGGGCGCGGTCGTAGTCGCCGTCGAGCCGGCGCATGACGCCGGAGACGAAGTGCACGCCCACGTCGTTGGGCATCTCGCGCCTCAAGCGCGCGAGCAGCTCTCGCGCCTGCCGCTTTTCATTGCGCGACTGGTGTATGAAGACCATGTGCATCCGCGCCTCGAAGTTCTTCGGGTCGAGGGCGAGAGCGCGTTCGAAAGCCTCCTCGGCGTGGTGGTAGTCCTCCGCGTCGCCGAACCCCTTGCGCACGAGGTTGGCGTAGCAGCCGCCGAGCGCGCTCCACGAGAGCACGAAGTTGGGGTCCAGCTCGGCCGCGCGCTTGAAGTGCTCGATGGCGGCGTCCACGTCGGCGCGCGCCAGGGTGTGGTAGATGAAGCGGCCCATGCGGTCGCGCCCGCGCAGGTACTCGTCGTAGGCTTCGGCGTTGGCCGTCGCGGGCTGCGCCATCCCGTCCTTCTCGGCGGGCGAGAGTTCGAGCCTGAGCCCCTCGACGATACGGCGGGCGATGGTGTCCTGGACGGTGATGATGTCCGCGGAGTCTGCGTCAATGCGGTCGCTCCACAGGAGGTCGCCGCTCATCACGTCTAAGAGTTGGGCGGTGACGCGGATGCGGTCGCCTGCGCGCAGGAAGCCCGCGGCCAGCACGGCGCTGACGTTCAGCTCGCGGCCGGCGTCGCGCGGGTCGCGCTCCGTGCCCTGATATTTGATGATGACGGAGGAGGGGCGGACGACGAGCGATTTAAGTTGTGCCAGTTCCGTGATGACGGCATCGGCTAGGGAGAACTCGTAGAAGCTTGAAGAAGGGTCTTTGCTCAGGTTCTTGAAGGGGAGGATGGCGACGCTCTTCTTCTCCGAGTCGCCGACGCTCGTCATGGGCGTCTCGTGCACGTCCTGCGAGGTCTGGACGGCGGGCTGGACAGGCGCGGTCGTCGGCTGAGGCGGGACTTCCGTGTTGGTGATCGTGCGGAACCAGTGCTTGAGGCGCGAGAAGGTCCCGCCCGTGCCCGGCAAGTGGCGCGGCCGCACGGCCTCGCCGACCTCCTCTACGTACTGGCCACCGCCGCGGGCCACGACCTCGCGCAGGACGGTTTTCAACTCGTCTCGCAACTCTTCCATCTTCTGGTAGCGGTCGCGCGGCTCCTTCTGAAGAGCGCGGTCCAGAATCTGTTGCAGGCGCGGGGGCACGGCGTCGTTGCGCATCTCGGCGACGGGGACGGGCTGCGCGTGCAGCACGGCGTGGCGCACGTCCACACTCGTCCGGCCCTGGAACGGCCAGATGCCCGTCAGCATTTCGTAGAGCAGCACGCCCGTCGAGAAGATGTCGGCGCGCTTGTCCACACGGTCGCCGCGCGCCTGCTCCGGCGCGGCGTAGGTCGCGGTCCCGTAGGGGACGCCAATCTCCGTCAGCTCGGTGTGGTGTATGCCTTCGGCGTGCGCCGCGTCTTCGTCCAAAAGTTTGGCGAGGCCGAAGTCGAGGACTTTCACCTGGCCGGCGTCCGTCACCATCACGTTACCGGCCTTGATGTCGCGGTGGATGACGCCGCGCGCGTGTGCGGCGGCGAGCGCGTCGGCGACCTGGACGGCAATGGAGAGTGCGCTTTTGAGTTCGAGCGGGCGGCCGTTAACGAGTTGGCGGACGTTGCGCCCCGCGACGTACTGCATGGAGATGTAGTGCACGCCGCCCGATTCGCCGAGGTCGAAGATGGTGCAGATGTTGGGGTGGTCTAAGGAAGAAGCCAGGCGGGCCTCGCGCTCGAAGCGTTTGAGGTTGGCCTCCTTGACGGTCAAATCAGGCGGCAGGACTTTGATGACGACGGTGCGGCCGAGCCGCGAGTCCACGCCCTTATAGACCTCGCCCTGCCCGCCCGCACCGAGCTTTTCGAGGATGCGGTAATTATCGAGTGTCGCGCCGATCATGGGGAGCTATATTTAACCCCGAACCGCGCGTAACCGCAACCACGATTAGGAAAGTAGGGGCGGGGCTTGTCCTAGAGCTTGAGCCTGTGGACGGCATCCCACGCGGCTTGCAGGTAAGTCTGTTTGGGGTTGAGTTGATATTCGCGCAGGCAGGCTTCCGTGAATTTAATCGCGTGCTCGTCCTGGGCATGGACGGCGCGGTCAATCAAATCATCGCGCTTAATCTCTTTAGCTTCGGGCGGGGGGTTCGCAGGGCCGTTGCCCGAAATGGAATAGAGCGCGGCGGCAACTTGCCAGCCGTAACGCAAAGCCCTGCGTGTAGTAGCCGGAGAAAGGTACGGCGCGAGCGTGCGCAAGGCGGTCGCGCCGGTGACGGTGTGAATCAGTATGAGGTCGTTTCGCTGATTGACGTTCTTCAAGTAGACGGCGGCGAACAGTTCGGTCAACTCGGACAGAAAGTGCCCGGCGTCGTCAGTCGTCTCTACTAAATCGGCCGCGGGAGCGAATGGCGGAAAACTGTCCAGGCCGCGCAGCTGATTCATGATCGAGCCGGACAACCGTTTTTCCGGCGGAAGCAGCGGCACGCTTTGAATGGCCTCGGCGGGCTTGAGTTTTTTGGCCGCGGCGTTCGGCGCTTCGGGCAGCGGTTGGTAATAGGCCGCCCAGTAGCCCAGGCCGGATGCCAACTCGCCCCGGCGCAGGTCCGTTTCTTTCGCGGACAGGCTGCGCACGGCGTGGCCTGTTCTGATTAAGCCGTGAGCCGCCGCCGCGGACAGGCCCGGCGTGAGCACTCCCACCCACTGCTCAAGGACGCGGGGCCACGCCGCGTCTTTCAACTCGCGGTTAAAAAATTCCGTCCAGTCAGTCACACGACTGCCGTCGCCTAAAGCCTCTCGCCAATTTTCTCCGGTGACCTTTTGGCGCGCTCCGGCCGAGCGCGAGACGAACCGCTTTTTGTAGCCTTCGACCCACGGGGCGACTGCGCCGGCACGTCCGAGTGTGACCAGCGCCTCCGCCGCCATCGGCCCGTGATTCGTGAATGGGGCAAGCCCCGACATGGAATCCAGAGCATTATCCAAGGCGTCATCCGAAGATTCGGCAGCGGTTAATGTTGGACTCCCGTCGGCGGGCTTCGAGAGGCAACCTGCTAACAGACCCGGTGAAAGACAGGTCACGGTCGCGGCAAGTGCCCCACTCTGCAAGAAACGGCGGCGTGAGAAACCGGAAGGCTTCATTTGATGATGAGACTTCATGGGTCGAATAACCTCCTCCCATCAAACCTGCGGCAGCCGTTCTTAGTCTTATGTCAACGCCCTCTCTAGCCAGCGATTCCGAACTGGCTGAGCATGAAGGCGTAGTTGAAGGCGACCTCCTTGAGCAGGTCGTAGCGGCCCGAGGAGCCGCCGTGGCCCGCGCCCATGTTGGTCTTCAAGAGGAGCAGGTTGTTGTCCGTCTTGGTCGCGCGCAGCTTGGCCGCGAACTTCGCGCCCTCCCAGTAGGGAACCTGGCTGTCGTTCAGCGAGACCTTGATGAGCATGACGGGGTAGTTCTGCGCCTTGATGTTGTCGTAGGGCGAGTAGGTCTTCATGTACTCGAAGGCGGCCTTCTCGTTCGGGTTGCCCCACTCTATGTACTCGCTCGTCGTCAGCGGCAGGCTGGCGTCGAGCATCGTGTTGACCACGTCAACGAACGGGACTTCGGCGATGGCGGCCTTGAAGAGGTCGGGCCTCATGTTGACGACCGCGCCGACGAGCAGGCCGCCCGCGCTCCCGCCCTGGATGATGATGCGGTCGCTCGAAGTGTACTTCTGCTTGACGAGGTGTTCGGCAGACGCGATGAAGTCCGTGAAGGTGTTCTTCTTTTTCATCATGCGCCCGGCCTCGCGCCACTCCTCGCCGAGCTCGCCGCCGCCGCGGATGTGCGCGATGGCGTAGACGACGCCGCGGTCGAGCAGGCTCAGGCGGTTCGACGAGAAGCTGGGCGTCATGGAGTAGCCGTAAGAGCCGTAGCCGTAGAGCAGGAGCGGCGCTTTGCCGTCCATCTTCGTGCCCTTGCGGTAGACGACCGAGATGGGAATCTTGGTGCCGTCCGAGGCGGTGGCGAAGATACGCTCGGACTGGTAGTTGGCCCTGTCGAAGCCGCCGGGCACTTCCGTCTGCTTGAGCAGCGTGCGCTGCTGCGTCTCCATGTCGTAGTCGAAGACCGAGTTGGGCGTGACCAGCGACTGGTAACCGAACCGCAGGGTCTTCGTGTTGAACTCGCGGTTGGTCGAGACGAAGGCCGTGTAAACGGGCTCGGGGAACTCTATGCGGTGCGACTTGTTGGTCTTCAGGTCGGTGACGCGTATGTGCTGAAGCCCGCCTTCGAGCTCGGACAGGACGAGGTAGTTGGCGAAGAGGTCTATGTCGTCAATCTTGACGGCCGGGCGGTGCGGGACGATCTCCTTCCAGTTCTTCTTGGAGGGGTCGGAGACGGGCGCGGCGACGAGCCGGAAGTTCTTCGCCCCCTGGTTCGTGCGGATGTAGAAGAGGCCGTCGCGGTGGTCAACCGAATACTCGTGCTCGGCCTCGCGCGGCAGGATGACCTTCGGCGCTTCCTGCGGCTTGTCGGCCGGGACGTAGCGGTACTCCGTCGAGGTCTTGCTGCCCGAGGCGATGAGAATCATCTTGCGGTCGCGGGTGCGGCCGCCGTAAACGTCGAACAGCTCGTCCTTGTCCTCGTAGATGAGGTCCGACTTGTCTGTGCCAATTTCGTGACGCCAGAACTTGTCGGAGCGTTTCGTCACCGCGTCCTCGGTCGAGTAGAAGAGCGTCTTGTTGTCGGTCGCCCACATGACGGAGCCGACGCGCTCGATCTTCTCGGGCAGGAGCTTGCCGGTGCGCAGGTCTTTGACCTGGAGCGTGTACTGGCGGTAGCCGGTCGTGTCGGTCGAGTAGGCGAGGTAGTTGCCGTCGTCGCTCACCGTATAGGCCCCGACGCCCAGGTACTTCAAACCCTTCGCCAGCTCGTTCACGTCGAGCGTGACGGCCTCCTGCGCGGAGAGCGTCTTGGGCTTGCGCGCGAAGATGGGGTATTGCAGCCCCTGCATGGTGCGCGAGTAGTAGAAGTAGTCGCCCTCGCGGTAGGGGACGGTGTCGTCCGTCTCCTTGATGTGGCCGACCATCTCCTTGTAGAGCGCGGCCTGCAAGGCTTCGGTCGGCTTCATCACGGAGTCTGTGTAGGCGTTCTCGGCTTCGAGGTAGCTGGTGACTTCCGGGTTCGCCTTCTCGCGCAGCCAGAAGTAGTTGTCCACGAGCGTCTCGCCGTGGATGGTCGTCGTCTTGGGAATCTTTTTAGCCATGGGCGGAGGGGGCGGCGGCGTGACGAGTTTATTCTGTGCCAGTGCCGCGGGGGCCAGTTGCGAGAGCAGGAGGCTTGCGGCCAGCGCGTGCGGAGCGAAAATGCTTGTGATTCTTCTCATCTCTTCTGCCTTCTTTGATTGAAAGGTTGAATAATTGACGGCCTGGACGGTCACGCGCGGCAACCGCCCCGTTTGGCTTCAGGTATTTGATATACGTCGAGATTGGGGAAATGGTTCGGCGGGACGCACGGCCCCGCTTCAGTCGTGGACCGTTCAACCGCGCGGCGGCTTGCCCCAGCCCGAGCCGACGTACTCTCCGTCCTGCACGATGCACGGGACGGTCGGGTCGCCGTCTGCATAGGCCAGCATCTCCTTGCGCCGCGCCGGGTCGTTCTGCGCGTCGTAGTCCGTGAACGGGATGCCCTGCGAGTCGTAGTAGTCGCGCGCCTGCTGGCAGTAGGGGCAGCCCGGCTTCGTGTAGATCACGATTGACACAGCTTGTTCACCTCCGGGTTGCTAGTTTAGCAAGGAGGGAGGCGAAAGACGAAGTGAGGGGTTTAGTCCCGCCTGCGCCGCCGGTAAACCTTCGCGGCGACTCCGGCCAGCCCCGTGCTCAACAACAAGAGCGTGGCCGGCTCGGGCGTCGGGTGCGGCGGGCTCACGCTGTTGAAGACGACATTACCCCCGATCCTGTTGCTCGGGAAAGATGGGGACAGGTTAAATGTGTCTATATCCAGCGACCCGTCAATCGTGGAACCGCCGGTCGTCCTCAGGCACTCGACGCTGGGCATGGTTAAGGGGTTGTGCCGCAGGAGACAGGCGGGGCAAGGGCCGGAATCGTGCGAGGCTGGCAGACCGAGTGTTCGCCGCGGAGAATAGCTCAACCGGGCGGGGCAGTCAACGAAATTTCGGCGCGCGCCGGCCCCTCTCGCAGTTGCCCCCCGTGCTATACTCCACACGCTTTACCCAAGTGCCCGCGCCGACGGAGCTGCTTTCGCCGATGATGGACAGCGACCTGTTAGACCCTTACGAGAAGATGGTCTCGATAGAGATACTGGGCCAGCGCGTCGAGGTCCCTGAGAACAATCGGCTGCTGCGCTGCTTCCAGTTCCTCTCGATGCACACGATCTCCTACGGGGACTTCTGCTGGAACGGCGACTGCACGAACTGTCAAATCTGGTACAGGCGCGAGGGGCAGACAGAGGGCGACGACAGGCCCGCGCTCTCGTGCCGGACGAACGTCTCCGAAGGAATGGTCATCACACGCCTCAGCCGCTTCGTCGAGCTGGAGGGGATTAACAAGTAGCAGGGAACGTGAGCGAAAAGCCGAACATCCAACTGGGGGAGCGCGCCACGGCCGGGCCGGTCTACGCGCAGGTTCGCGAGCAGCTCGAAGCGCACATCCGCGACAAGGCATACGCGCCGGGCGAACAGCTTCCCGCGCCCGCCGCGCTGGCACAAAAACTCTCCGTTGACAAGGGCGAGATTCAGCGCGCCTACTTCGAGCTGGAGCAGGCCGGCCTCGTGACGAAGAAGACGGGCAAGGATTTTCTGGGGAAAGAAAAGACCACTTACCTGGTCAAGTGACTTTGCGTGGCTCTCAGCCCCGTCAGGGGCTGTTGATAATAGCCCAGCACTTCAGTGCTGGGAACCGACATCGCAAAATAGTTGAGTCCCGTAGGGACGGCTGAAACGTTCAGCCGTCCCTACGGGACTCTTCGCTTTTGTCGCCTCATCCCCAGCACTGAAGTGCCGGGCTATTTTCAAAAGTCCCTGGTGGGACTAATTCTTTTCCACCCTCTCGTCCCGCCGCGCTTTTAGTCTCTGCGCGCGTCGCGGCGGTCGCGCCGGAAGTCGCGTATGTCGGCGCGACGGTCGCGGCGGTCGGAGCGTAGCTCGTGACGGTCGCGGTAAAGCTCGCGCCGGTCGCTTCTGATTTCGCGGCGGTCGGCGCGCAGCTCCCAAGCCGATGCGCCGTCGCGCCTGTCGCGGCGGTAATCGCGCACGTCGGCCCTCAAATCGCGGCGGTCAGAGCGAAACTCCCTGCGGCCCGAGCGGATTTCCCTCGTGCCGGCCTTGACCTCGCGGCGGTCGGCGCGAAGTTCCTTGCGCTCGTGCCGGACGATGCGGCCGCGCGCGTGCGTCACCGGGCCGGAAAAAGCCAGCAGCAGAATTGAAAACAGCGCGCCCCTGAAAAGTAGACTTCTCATCTCATCATTCCTCCACGTCTGCAAAAATTGTTCGTCGTCAGAGCCGCCGAGTTGGAGGAGAGGCGACTCCCTGTGCCGTCTTCTTAGACGCGCGGGCGTCACAGTCGGACGAAGAATTTAGGGAGTGATTGAGAAGAAGAATTTCGTCCTAATACTTCGGCACGCTGGGGTCAACGTCGTTCGACCAGGCGGTGATGCCGCCGGCCAGATTGACGAGCTTGCCTTGAAAGCCCGCGCGCTGGAGCGCCTCTATGGCGCGGGCGCTGCGGACGCCGCCCTTGCAGTGGACGACCGTTTCGCGCGCGGGGTCAATCTCGTCCATGCGGTTCAAGACCTGGCCCAAAGGGATGTGCACGGTGTTCGGGATACGCGCGTAGGCGTACTCGTTCGGCTCGCGCACGTCTATGATCTGTAGGTCGTCGCCCGCGTCGAGCCGCCGCTTCAGTTCCGTCGCCGTAATCTCTTCCATTCTCCTGTCCCCTCCGTCAGACGTTTAACCGAGGCGCGAGCATACCTCTTCGCTTTTCCGGCCGTCAAACGGTTCCTCTAGGCCACGAGATAGGCTAAACTGCGGGACAAAACCCGGGCGGCGTCCGAACGGCCAAACTCTTCGAGGCGATTCAACATGAGATTCGAGTATTACCATTCCGGGCTGGACAGCGTGCGCAAGCTCTCGGTTGACGGGACCGTCTCCAATAGCATCCACTTCTCGCACTGGCAGGGGAACAAGACCCCCGCGGAGGTCAAGGCGGACACCTCCACGGAGATCGCGCTCAACCTCGTCGGCTCGCCCCGGCGCGACGAGTTGACCGAAGGCGTAGAGCTCGTCACCAACAACCACTTCGACACGGACGGCGTGCTCTCCGTCTGGACAATGCTCGCTGGCGGGCGCGCGCTGGACTTGCGCGACAGGTTGATCGCGACTGCGGAGGCCGGAGACTTCTCGGAGTATTCGAGCCCGGACGGCGTGCGCGCGAGCATCGTCATACAGGGCTCGGACGCCTTCGTCTCGGGCGAAGACAAGGGCTCGCCGCTGGCGGCCCACCTCGCGGGCTCAGTTGTGACGGACGAGGCGCGGCTTTACGAGCTGGTCTTGCCCGAAGTCGAGCGCGTCATCATTCGCACAGATGAGTACGAGTCACTGTGGCGCGACGCCTGGCAGCGCATGGAAGAAGCCTTGGAGAGCTTCGCGCGCGGCGAATCGAAGGTTGACGAGGACGAGGCGACCGGACTCTCGCTCGTGACGCTCGCCGCGGGTCTCTACGGCCCGCACGGCTTCAGCCCGACACGACACGCCGCGCCGTTCACGGCCATCTCCGCCAATGCGCGCGGCCGGCTCTACCTCGTCGCCCTGCCGATGACGAGCGGGTGGGGCTACCGCGTTGACTACCCTTACTACTCCTGGGCCGAAACGGTCGTGCGGCCGCGCGTCGAGCGGCGCGACTTCACGGAACTCGTCGGGCGGCTCAACGAGTTGGAGTTGAGCGGCGGCGGCGGTGCGGCGGGGCGCTGGACGCTGGACGGCGAGGAACTGACGTCGGCCGTCAAGTTTCTGGATCAGACGCGGGCGCTTTCGGCTTCCGCGCTCTCGCCCGAAAGGGTCGCGCGCGAGGTGCGGGCCGCGCTCGCCACAGAGACCGTGGAAGTCGGGGCGGCCGGGCGGTGACTGACTGGGACGAGCGCTACTCGCGCGGCGAGCACATCATCAAGGAGCCCATGCCGCTCCTCGCCCGCGCAATCGAAGGCTTGGAGCCGGGCCGCGTACTGGACCTGGCCTGCGGCCCCGGGCGGCACGCGATTTTTCTGGCCGAGCGCGGCTGGCGCGTGACGGCCGTGGACGCCTCCCGCGTCGGCGTCGAGCTGGCGAAGACTTTGGCACAGTTGCGCGGCGTCTCCGTGGACTGGCGCGTGGCGGACCTGGAGCGCGGGGAGTTCCTGATCGAGGCCGGGGCTTACGACCTCGTCTGCGTCTTCTACTACCTCCAGCGCGCCCTCTTCCCGCACATCCGCGCGGGCGTGCGGCCGGGCGGCATCAGTGTCGCGGCCATTCACATGACGGACCCGGACCCGGAAGTCAAGGAGATGAATCCAGCCTACCTGCTCGGGCCGGGCGAGCTGCGCGCCGAGTTCGCGGGCTGGGAAATCCTGCACGACTACGAGGGCGCCTCCACCGAAGAGGGCCACAGGCGGCGCACGGCCGAGATAGTGGCGAAAAAGCCGTGACAGGCGAGGGGCGGAAGGCGGCGAGAGAAATCAGCCCGGCCCTGGATTTAGTTTTATTACTTGCTATATGCTGAGGCCGAGCGAGGCGAGTTCGATGATAAATACAATCTGGGCAGTTATTCGTGAAGGCAAGATCGTGCCGCTGGAGAAGATAGAAGTCCCGGAGGGGACGCGCGCCCTGGTCACGTTATTGCCCGATGAGGAGTCTGGGTTCTGGCTGGCGGTGGGCGAGTCTTCCCTGAGTTCTATCTGGGAGAACGAAGAGGACGATGTCTATGCCGAGCTACTCGAAAAATGAGGTCGTGCTCGTGCGTTACCCGTTCTCTGACCTGTCGGGCTCGAAAGTCCGCCCCGCTGTCGTTATTAACAGCCCTCATGTTTCCCAAGACGTTATAATCGTGCCGCTCACGAGCAAGACGACGCACCTGTTGGCCGGAGAATTCAAGGTCGCAGAATGGAAGGCCGCCGGCTTGAACGTCGAGACTGCGATCAAGCGGGGCATCTTTACAATACATGAGAGGCTTATTGTCAAAAGCGTTGGAACGTTGTCAGCAGCGGACGCCGGAAAATTAGAGCGTTCGCTGCGTGAGTGGATAGGCTTGCCCTGAAACTGTAGAGGGCGCGAAGGCTTTTATCGCGGGCGGTACTGAACACTGCTTTTATGCTCGACGTTATCATCATCGGTGCGGGGCCGGCTGGTTTGTCGGCGGCGCTGTGGTGCGATGAGCTGGGGCTGGACGCGCTCGTGCTGGAAGCGGGCGCGGAGGTCGGCGGGCAGTTGCTGTCGGTCTACAACGCGGTCGAGAACTACCTGGGGGCGCGCGCGGAGAACGGGCGCGAGCTGCGCGACAGGTTCGCGGCGCAGGTCGAGGACGCGGAGTTCGATTTGTGGACGGGCGTCGAGATTGAGAGCGTTGACCTGCGCTCGCGCCGCGTCTCGCTCCGCAGCGGCGAGGAGCTACAGGCCATCTGCCTCGTCATCGCTACGGGCGTGCGCCGCAGGCGGCTGGGCATCCCCGGCGAAATGGAACTCGCGGGGCGCGGCGTGATGGAGTCGGGCACGCGCGACCGCGATTGGTTCGCGGGCCGTGACGTCTGCATCGTGGGCGGCGGCGACGCGGCAGCCGAGAACGCCTTGCTGCTCGCGGAAGTCTGCCCGACCGTGACGCTCGTCCACCGCGGGAAGACCCTGCGTGCGCGGTCAGAGTTCGTGGAGCGACTGAGGGGCGAGCATTGCATCACGGTCTTTAAAGAGTCTGTCGTGCGGCGCATCATCGGCGAGACGGAGGTCGAGGCCGTCGAGATCATGCGCGCGGGCGCGCTCAAGCCTTTTCAGATGGCCGTCAAGGGCGTGCTCGTGCGCGTCGGCGTCGAGCCGAACTCGGAGTTGTTCCGCGAGCAGTTGCACACGGACGAGCGCGGCTACGTCGTCACGACCGGCGAGCACGAGACGAGCGTCGGGGGAGTCTTCGCCGTCGGCGACATCTCCAACCCGCTCGCGCCGACCATCGCGGGGGCCGTGGGCGCGGGCGCGACGGCCGCGAAAGTCATCGCCGCGAAACTGAGCCAGAATCGTCATGAGAGAGGCTGAGAAAATCCTGACGCTCGACCGCGGCGTGCCCTTCGTCGAGGCCGTCTTCCGCGTCATGAGCGGGGAGGCATCCGAGACGGAAGCCGCGCTCATCCTGCGCGCCGCAGAGCTTGAGCACGGGGTCCGCTTTCTGACCGTGCCGCGCGCCGTCAAGACCCGGCCCCTGCCAGACCGCCTCTACGTCACGGCCGAGGGCCGAGTGCAACAATTCCTGTCCGAGACGCAGATGGTCTTCACGGGCTACGAGTACGACCAGGTGGCCGTGATGTACGACGATTTTCTGTGCCAGTGGAGCCCGCGGGCCTGGGGCGCGCTCGTGACGCGCTGGGCCAATCAGGAGAACTGGCTCGGGAAGAATGATTGGACTTACCTAGATTTTTACGGCGGGCTGAACGACCGCGCGGTGAAAGATTACCTGGCGTGGTCGGAGGCCGTATTGCAGGTCGTCGAGGCGAAGTGCCTGCTCGACGCGGGCGCGGGCCGGATTCAGCCTCTGTACAAGACGGCCCCCTGAAGGTTTTTTTATGAACAGTCCCGAAGCAGTCATCGTCGCGCTCGGCAACGCGCCGGCCATCATCACGCCTTTGGTGCGCGAAGTGCCGGCGGAGAATTTGAAGCGGCGGCCACAGCCTGCCAAGTGGTCTGCACACGAGCACGCCTGCCACCTGGCGGAAGTCCACGCGCTCTTCACGTCGCGGCTCGAACGGATGCTCGCCGAGGAGCGGCCGCTTCTGAAGGCGTACAACCCGGACGAGGCGATGGAGGAGGGCGCGCTCCTCAAGGTTGACCTGGACGAGGCGCTGGACCGCTTCTGCCGCGACCGCGAGCGGCTGGTCGAGACACTGAAGGACTTGACCGAAGACGACTGGCTCCGCGAGGCGGAGCACGAGGAGTACGACCACTACACGGTCCTCATCATGTTCCGCCACCTGGCGCTGCACGACATGCTGCACGCCTACAGGATAGAGGAGTTGCTGCTGAAAAAGGATTGGGCCGATTAGTGGGCGCGGGCGCGGACAGCGAAGCGAGTGGGGCGGCGTACACGGAGGCGCACGTCGCGGCGTACCCGGTCGAGTACATCGCGGGGATAGACCTCTTCAACGAGGGGGAGTTTCACGCGGCGCACGACGCCTGGGAGGACCGCTGGGTGGGCGAGGTCGGCCCGCGCGAGAAGCTTTTTCTACAAGCGATGATTCAGTCGGCCGTCGCGTTTCATCACCTGGAGATCGGAAGGCCCGGCGCGGCGCGGCGGATGTACCAGATGGCGAAGGAGAAGTTCGCGCGCCTCGGCGTGGAGAGTTACATGTCGCTCGACCTGGTTGATTACGAGGCGCAGTTGGACAGGGCGCTCGCGTGGCTCACGGCGGGGCCGGACCCGCGGGAATTGGCACAGCCGGAGATGACGTTGCCGAGGATTCGTCTGATGCCCGGCGTGATGGAGTATGATTAGGGATGAGCGCGGAAGTGGTGGAGGCGAAGGCGGAAGTTAGGGCGGAGGCCGGCGGGCGACTCGTCGCGCTCGTGCGTGACTTCAGGCTACTACTCGTCGCGCTCTGGCTGGGCGGCGCTGTCTTCTTCAGCGCGGTGGTCGCGCCGAGCGCGTTCGCGGTCCTGCGCGCGCGCGGCGTCCCTTACGCGAACGAGGCGGCGGGCTCGATAGTGACGCGCACGCTCGCGGTCGTCAACACGGGCGGCTTCGTCGTCGCGCTCCTGCTGCTCTTGAGCGCGTTCCTGTTCCGGCGCGAGGTCGCGCGGCGCGCTTTTCTGATGGAGACTTTCGCGCTGGCGCTCGTCGGCGCGGCGACGGCCGTCGGTCAGTGGGTCATCGCGGCGCGGATGGTCGCGTTGAGGGCCGCGATGGGGCGGCCGATTGACGACGTGCCGGCGGACGATCCCTTACGCCTGACGTTCGGCGCGTGGCACGGCTACTCGGTCGCGGCGCTCGCCGTCGCAATCGTCGCCGCGGCGGTCGCGCTGCTGCTGATCGCGCGGAGGGGAAGGGCGCGGGCCGCCTCAGTTCTGAGTTAGATTCGTGTGCAAGAGGGGAATCATTCGATGGAGATAATCGAGCGAGTTGACGATTGGCGCAGGCGCTACGAGCACTGGCAGGAGAGCCGGACGCGCGGCAGCCCGCGCAGCGAGGTCGGCGGCGATTACCCGTTCGTCGTCAACCGGCGCGCGCCCTTCACGCCCGCGCGCCGCGCGCTGCCGATGATGAACCTCGCGCTCATCACGTCGGCCGGGGCCTACATCAACGGGACGGACTCGTTCGACGTGAACGCGGTCGGCGGCGACACGCGCTTCCGCGAGATTCCGCGCGAGGTCGAGGCCGAAGACCTGCTCTACTGCGCGCGCGGCTGGGACACGGCGGCCGTCACGCGCGACCGCAACGCGCTGGTCCCGATAGACCGCCTGGCAGAGTTCGAGGGCAACGGCATCATAGGGCAGTTGAACCCGGTCTGGTGGAGCTTCTGCGGCCACATCCCGGACGCCGGCAAGCTCGTGGACGAGATGCTACCGCGGCTGATAGAGCGCGTCAGGCGCTACGAAGTCCAGGCCGCGCTGCTCGTCCCGGCCTCAAGGCTGTGCCACCAGTCAATCTCGCTCGTGGCGCGCGGGTTGGAGTTGGAGCGCATCCCGACGATGACGCTCGCCGTCGAAAAGGACGTGGTGGAACTGGTCCGCCCGCCGCGCTGCGGCTACTACTCCGGCGAACTCGGCAGCGTCGCCGGCCGCCCCGGCTGGCCCGAGCACCAGCGCCGCGTCCTCGACGAGGCGCTCCGCCTCATAGAGCCGATGGATCAACCGAGCATCCGCCAGCTCGTCGTCGAACTCGAAACAGAAGTCGAAAAGGAACGCGGCGAGAAATAATAGTGATGAGTAATGAGTGCTGAGTGATGAGTAAAAGCCGGGCCTTCATCGTCCCGCCAGGGACGATACGACAATAGCCCAGCACTTCAGTGCTGGGAACAAGACGGCAAAAGATTGAGTCCCGTAGGGACGGCTGAACAGAAACGTCAGCCGTCCCTACGGGACTCAACTCTTTTCTCGCTGCTTACCCAGCACTGAAGTGCTGGGCTATTGTCGGTCGTCCCCTGCGGGGACTCATCGCACGGCGGCTCCTTAACTCCTCACCTGTCACTAATCACTCGTCACTGTTTTTTGCGTGGTGTGGGCTATCGCCTCGGCGACCTGGTCGAAGTCGAAGGGCTTGCCGATGATGCCGTTGACGAGGTCTTTGTCGCCGGGGGCGACGGGGGTGGCCGCGCCGTGGCCGGTGATGAGGATGACGGCCGCGTCCGAGCCGCGGCGGCGAATCTCGCGCGCCGTCTCCCAGCCGTCCATCTCCGGCATCGAGAGGTCCGTGAAGACCAGGTCGTAGCTCTGCTCGCGCATCGCACGCAGGCCCTCGCGCCCGCCCGCGACCGCGTGGACGCGGTGGCCGAGCATCGTGAGCATATCGGCCAGCGTCTCGCGCACGATCTCCTCGTCGTCAATCACGAGCACGCTCAAATTGTGGCCCTCGGCCGGCGTCGGTGCCGGCGCGCTCGGGCGCGCGAAGTCGGGCTCGGCCGCCGGCAGGGCGATCTGGAAAGTCGTGCCGCGCCCGACCTCGGACTCGACCGTGACGCGCCCCTCGTGGCGCTCGATGATGCCGTAGGAGACGGCGAGGCCGAGGCCCGTCCCGTGCGCGCCCTTCGTCGAGTAGAAGGGCTCGAAGATGCGCTCGCGCACCTCCTCCGGCATCCCCGTGCCGGAATCAGTGAAGCGCAGCCGCACGGAGTCGCCCTCGCGCGCGCAGCCTATCAGGAGCTGTCCCCCGCCGGGCATGGCGTCCACCGCGTTGACGATCAGGTTGACGAAGACCTCGCGCAGCTCGGAGGCGACGCCCGAAACGTAGGTAGGCCCCCCTGTCTCAAGCTCGACCGCGTAGAGCAGGCCGCGCAGCCGCGCCTCGTTGTGCCAGCGCGTGCGCGTGATCTCGACGGCGTCGGCGAGCAACTGGCTCACGTCGAGCGTCTCGAACTCGCGGGCCGGCGACTGGCGCGCGAACGTCTGTATGCGGCGCACGGTCGCGGCGGCGTCCTCGGCCGCCGTCTGAATCACGTCAAGGTTGTGCGTCAGGGATTCGTCCGTCACCTGGCGGCGCATCAGCTGCGCGCGGCCGAGGATGGCCGTGAGCGCGTTGTTGAAGTCGTGGGCCACGCCGGAGGCGAGCTGGCCGAGGGCGCGCAGCTTGTCGGCCTGCGCGGCGCGCTGCCGCTCCTGCTTCTGTTCCGTGATGTCGCGCGCGATGCCGAGCACACCCGTGGTGCGCCCCTCGACGACGAGCGGCGCGGTGTCGAAGAGCGCGTAGCGCAGCGCCCCGTCGCGCGAGAAGAAGCGCGCCTCGTAAGTCTGCGGCTTGCCGTCGAGCGTGCGCTCGAAGTGCTCGCGCGCTGTCTCGCGGTCGGCCTCGAAGGTGATGTCCAGGAACGAGTGGCCGATGAGCTGCTCGGACTTGTAGCCGGTCGCTTCGAGCGTGGCGCGGTTGCACCACTGGAAGCGCGCGGCGGTGTCCACGGCGTAGATGCTCTCGCGCGCGCTCTCCAGGATGTTGGTCAGGAGCGACTGGTGCTCGCGCGCCTTGGCCTCGGCCTTGCGCAGCTCCGAGAGGTCGCGCGCCGTGCAGACCGCGCCGATGATGCGGTCGCCCCGCTCAATGATCGGCTCGGAGGTCACGAGCAGCGGGCGGTTGAAACGCTCGGGGATGATTTCGATGGTGACGCTGCGGCCTTCGTGGATGGTCTTCTCGACGATGCAGGTGTTGCCGCCCTCGCTCGTGCGCAGGATGTCGCAGCAGCGGCGGCCGAGCATGAGGTGCGGCCAGGTGTCCTCCATCGCCGCGCCCGCGCGGTTGACGCGAATGAGCTGGCCGTTGTTGTCGAAGATGAAGATGCCGTCCGACATCGCGTTGAAGGTCGTCTCCCACTCCTTCTTGGCCCGGCCCGTCATCTCGAACAGCTCGGCCTGCGCGATGCCGGTGGCGATCTGCGCGGCGACGGCCTCGACTAAAGCGACCTCGTCCTCGGTCCAGCGCCGGACGCGGTCGGTCTGGTGTATGCAGAGCGCGCTGCGGAAGCGGCCGTTGACGATGAGCGGGGAGAGAATCTGCGAGCGCAGGCCGACCTCGGCGGCGTGGACGCGCACCTGCTCGTTGAACTCGGCAGGCCCTTCCGAATAGTTGAGCGCGTCCGGGATGACGATGGGGCGGGGCGAGCGCAGGAGCCGCTGCGCGATGGGCTCCTCGAAGCTCATTTCGAGGTGGCGGACGCTCGAAGAGTTGGGCGCGACGTACTCGTGCTCGGCGTGGACGAGCGGGTTCTGCGGGTCGTACATGTAGAGGTGGACGCGCGAAGCGCCCAGAGCGCGCCCCAGCTCGCGCGTCGCCGTGCTCAGCACGTCGGGCAGACTCAAGCTGGCGCGGATGGCGAGGCTCAGCCGGTTGATGAGGGCCTCGCGGGCCGAAGTCGCCTCCGCTTTCTGGAAGAGCTCGGCCTGGCGGATGGCGAGGCCCGTCTGGTCGGCGACCGCTCGGGCCAGCGCGATGTCCGACTCGCGCCACTGACGTAAGCCGCGCGTCGTCGAGAAGGCGAAGGCCGCGGGCATCTCCTCGCCCGTCTTGATGGCGACGTACATGATGGACTTGACGCCGGACGGCTTGAGCACCTCGTCGTAAAATGGGCCAATCCAGGCGTCGCTGGCGACATCGTTGAAGACCACCACGCCCTGACGCTCGACGGCGTCGGCCAGGCTCTTGAGCTTCGTCAGCGGGAAGTCGCGCAAGGCGGGCCTGACGCCGGGCGCGTGGTATTCGGCCACCATCCGCACGCGGCCCGCCTCCTCCTCGATCATGAAGAGCGAGCAGCGGTCAACGCCGAGGTAGGAGCCCAACTCCTGCACGGCCGTGTGGAAGACGACCGTGGTGTCTAGCGAGCGGCGGACGGCGCGCGTGATGCGGTTGATGACGGCCTCGCGCTCGGCCTGCTGTTGGAGCGCGGCCTCGGTGCGCTTGCGCTCCGTGATGTCGCGCGCCACCCAGACGACGGAGTCCTCGGGCATGGGCGAGACGGAGCCCTCGAACCAGCTCTCCGTGCCGTCAATCGTCAGGCTGTAGTCCACGCTGATGGGCTGACCCGTCGCGAGCGCGCGGCGGACGTGGCCCAAAAAGAGGTCTGCCTGGGCGCGCGGGAAGACTTCGTGGAACAGCTTGCCTTCGAGCTCCTGCGGCGGCTTGTAGAGGAGCCCCGGATTGGTCGGCGCGACCTTCAGGTAGCGCCCCTCGGCGTTGATCACGAAGATGACATCCGGCATGGCTGCCAGGAGCGCGCGCATCTCGGCCTCGGACGCCTGAAGCTCGGCACCGATGCGCTTGCGCTCGGTCACGTCGCGGCCGATGCCCTGGACGCCGACAGGGCGCGCGCCCTCGTAGATGAGCCGCGAGCTGACTTCGAGCGGGACGCGGCGGCCGTCCCTGGCGATGATGTCCAGCTCGTAGATGGTCGAGACTTCATCCGACTGCTTGCGCGCGATCATCTCGCGCGCCTTCTCCAGGTGCTCGGGCGCGACGACCTCGGCGATGTTCATCCGCGCGGCCTCCTCGCGCGTGTAGCCCGTCACGCGCTCGCCCGTCTTGTTGAGCGAGGTGAAGTTCCCCGCGAGGTCGTGCGTGTAGATGATGTCGTTGGCGTTCTCGAAGAGCTCGCGGTAGCGCTCACGCTCGCGGCGGACCATTTCCTCGGCCTGTTTGCGGGCGCTGATGTCGCGCACGACGGCGCAGAGCACTTTCTTGCCGCTGTAGGAGATGAGGCTGACGCTGACCTCCACGTCCACGAGCGAGCCGTCCCGGCGGCGGTGCTGGCGCTCGCCCAGGGCCGAATGGCCTTCGGAGAGTATCTGGCGGACGTTCTCGTCAACGGTCTCGCGCTCCGTCGCCGTCACGTCGTAGAGCGTCAGCCCGGCCAGCTCGTCGGCCGTGTAGCCGAGCAGCCTCTGATAGGTCGGGTTCGCTTCGAGGATTGCTTTCGTCTCCGGCTCGATGAGGAAGATGCCGTCGAGCGACTGCTCGACCAGCGCGCGGTAACGCCCCTCGCTCTCGCTCATGGCCTGCTCGGCCTTGACGCGCTCGGTGATGTCGCGCACGACGCCGCGCACGCCGACTGGCTGCTCCTCCGCGTCGCGCACGAGCGTGATGACGCCTTCGAGGTAGCGCGGCTCGCCGCGGGTGTCTTTCAGTAGATGGAGCGAGCGGTATGGCTCCTGGGACGCCTTCTCTTCAGCTTCAAGGATGTCGGCGGCGGCGGCCTCCTCGCCGAGCAGGATGCTCAGGGGCTGGCCGACCAGCTCGGCGGCGGGGCGGCCGAAGAAGCGCGCGCCCGCCTCGTTGATGCTGGTCAGGCGGCCGTCCATGTCGCGCGTGTAGATGATGTCGGCTGCCTGCTCGACGATCTCGCGGTAGTGGCGCTCGACGCGGTGGCGCTCGGTCAGGCGCGCGACCTTGACCAGCAGCTCCTGGCGGCGGAAGGGCATTTCGAGGTAATCGTCCGCGCCGGCCGTCAGCGCGTGGAGGCTGTTGCGCTTGCCGGTGCGCACGGCGCTGGCGAGCAGGACGGGGACGGCCGCGGTGCGCGGGTCCTGCTTGAGGCGGCGGCAGAGTTCGAGCCCGTCCATCTCGGGCATGACCACGTCGCTGACGACCACGTCGGGCTCCGCCGTGACGGCCAGTTCGAGCGCGCGCTGGCCGCCCGAGGCCGTCAGCACCTTGTAGCCCTCGTGCTCAAGGAGCACGGTCAGAAGCTCAAGCACTTTCGGCTCGTCGTTGACGGCGAGAACTGTGGGTCGCGTTTGGTCGGGTTTCATCTTTGCCGTATGGGCCGCGGCCGCCTCGCGCGGAAACGTGCCCTTTGACCTCACAGACCAGGGGTGTCAATCCAAAGACGTGGGAGTCTTAACATGAAGGAGCGGCCTAACTTGGGTCAGAACGAAAGCGTGCGGCGCTTCCTCAGGGCAGGATGACGAAAAGCACCGCCACAACCGAGTATAGCAAAGACAAAAAGAGATTGTCACCAAGGAGAAAAATGGGCGCGGCGGAACCGGCGCGGGCGGGGATAACGCCCGCCCCGGGAGGGCGGTTTTTCAACACTCCCGGAAAGTGTGGCGGGCGAGCTCAGCCGTGAGTCGCAAGCTTCCGCGCCCGTCCGGCCGTGGCGGCCGTGACGGAACGGGCCATAACGCAGTTGACCTTCACGGTCGCAGACTCCTCGTCCCCGTCCTCGTCCGTCGCGTAGCAGATTAAAAACTCCAACGTGCAATCCTCGTTGAGCTTCAGCTTGTACTGGGCGGGGCTCTCCTCGTCGCAAGCCGGGTCCCAGTCGAGGTAGATCAGGCCGAGCGGCATCTGTTGCTGGCCCTCTCCCGCCAGCGCCTCGATGATCGCCGCGCCCGGCTCAAGCATGAGCCCGACGGGCTGAGGGTTGTTTATGTCAATCAACGCCTGGGGTTGGTCGTCCACCGAGATGACGATTTGATTTGGCACAGAATTCTCACTCCTTTTGGCCGCTGCCTCGGCCCGTTGCTCCGGGACGGCGCTCGGGCCGCCCGTCTGCCCCGGCTGGCCGCGTGTCGGACCCGGACGCAGGCTCTTCCCGCCCCCGCCGCCGGGCAGAGAGAAGAGCGGGAGACGTAAGCTGCTCTCCGGGTTTACGAAATTCAACGCTGAAAGTATTCGGGAAAAGCAGTCCGGGCAGACCACGGCGTGCATCCGGTTTCTCTCGACCGCGTGCTTGTCCGCGCCGCCCTTCGACTGAGGGTCGTGGTGGAAAGGCTCTATGACCTCGGTTCGGGGGTCGAGCGTGTAAAGAGGTTCGGGGCAGGGAGGGGCCGCAGGCGTGAAGGTTTTAAGACACTGTCTGACCAACGTGTAATACCCGGCCGAATCCACACGGGAGACGAGCGCGGCCTCCTTGTGCTGCTTGAACGGCTTGAACTTGAGAAATTGCCTTTCGCGAGGAGCCTTGCCGTTAAAGCGCGCGCGCAGGCGGTCAACGAGAGTTTGCCGGTGCTTGCGATACCTGTAGCCGGCGGGCAGGTTGGCGGGCGACTGCTCCAGCAGCAACTGGATGGCGGCGACGTTGTCGTAGCTGTAGGAGAACAACAGGTGGGCGAGCCCGACGTTGAGAAATCGGCTGTTGTGGACGAGGCCGTCGCAGACGAGTTGCTTGATGAACCGAATAATCATGTCTTCGTCACCGAGCATACGCCTTCTCTCCCAGTACTCCCTCTCCTGCTTTCGTTCCTGCCTGGCGATCTTGATGTACGTGTAGATGTCGAGATTGAACTCGGGGTTACGAAGCACCCGCGTCGAATTTGGATGCTTTTTCGAGTTGCGATTTTTGACGTGCTTCTTCAACTCCTTGTCATGCGTGTGGGCGACTAGCCGAGCGATCTCCTCGGCCTCGCTGGCGTCTTTGAGTATGTAGGCCGCGAGTGAGAATGCGCGCTGGTATTCTTTTGAGGATGAGCGGTCTTGTTCCGGCATGGCTTCATTCGCAGGCAGGATCGTCGCGGGCGTGAGAGACAATCCCCTTACTCCTTAAAAGTTCTGAACTCAAAAAGCCATCGCATTATAGCCCAGCCCGCGGCGGATTTCTTCTGTTAGTTGCCATCATCGAATTTCTCGTGTCAGTTTTCACCCTTCTTTTCATGTGTCAGTTTTAGCTCTACATTTTCAGACTATCCGCGCACACCCAAAAACGTCTCTCGCATCTTAGTTCCGGCGCGCTCGGGTTGAGACCCCGGGCGAGGAAAAGAGCAAGGGGACGCCGAAAGAGTTCTCCCATTTCGACGACGACAATTAAGTGGCGTGCGGGGCAGGCCGAAGGCGGGCCGAGTGTCCCGGCGCATGAGACTTCAGATGGTAGAGGATGAGATGAGCTTCAAGACTTTAATAAACCGCGAGGCACAAAAGGGCATCGGGTATTGGCTGACTGTCATCGCTTTAATCCTGGTCGGGATGTGGGTCGGGAGTTGGCTGGAGAAGCAGCAGTTCGCGCTGGCGCTGCGCTACAAGATTTATCAGGTGATGGAGAAAGTTTCTCCCCGGCAGCCTTACGTCCAAAGAACGGTTCTCGTCCTCATCGGCGACGAAGAGTACTGGAAAGGTGAGCTCGCCAGGCGTTCGCCCATCAAGCGCGACTACCTCGGGAAATTAATCAAAGCCCTGGACAAGGCCGACCCGACGCTGATCGCGGTTGATTTCGATCTGCGGTCGCAGACGACCGACCGGCCCTTCGAGCACCCAGACTACAAGGCCGAGACGGAAAATTTTCTGAACAGCGTCAAAGAGGTCGCCGCGCGCCGCCCGATTATTCTCCCGAAGACGGTCAAGCTCACCGCGGACGGGTACTACGTGGCCGAGCCGGACATCTACGACGGCTTCGATTTTCAGACCGACAACGTTGATTACGGCTACATCCAGCTCCCTTACGATTATCGAATGCTGCCGCTCGGCCTGCACATGAGGGACGGCGCGGAGGTCAAGTCCTTCGCCGAGGCCATCGCCAGTAAAGACAGCGAGGCGGTAGTGCGCGCCGCGAAAAGCGGGAAGGAATTCCCCTACGGCACCTACCTGAACGCGGACGCTTTCACCAAAGTCTACGCGAGCGAGGTGCTCAACCCGACGCCCGAAACTCTGAAGAAGCTGCGCGACAAGATAGTCATCATCGGGGGCGACTGGGGCAAGTTCGCTTACAGGCGCGGCTGCAAGATTGACACGCACCTGACGCCCGTGGGCGACCTCGGCGGGGTCTACATGCACGCCAACTACGTAGAGGCGTTGCTGGGAAACCGGACCTACGGGCACATGGGGGACAAAGTCCTGAAGGCCGTCGAGTTCATCGTCTCGCTGATCCTGGCCGTGATCTTCGCGCTGGGGCCGAGGGGCTGGGCGCGACTCGGGCTGGTGCTCCTGCTGTGCGTCTTCCTGACATTTTTAAGTTATCTATCCTGGCTCAATTTGGGGCGCTTCTTCGACTTCTTCGTGCCCATGATTTTGATTCTCGGCCATGCCGTCTTCGAGCAGGTTCGGGAGTGGCGCCATGATTCGCTGAAGTTCCATGAGCGGTCTTCTTTGGCAAACAGTGCGGAGGCGTGACGATGAGAACACTATGGGTGAAAATATTGATGGTGACTATGTTGGCGCAGCCAATCCCTTCGCTCGGCGGGGAGGGGGCCGGGCGCGCGTTCTTCCCGGACGAGGCCCGGCGAGAGCGCGAGCGGAAGCCGCCCATCAAGCGGCGAAAGTGCCAGACTAAAAAAACTACGCCGACGCCGACGCCAACCCCGACCCCGACGCCGACGCCGACGCCCGAGCCGCCCCCGGCAGGCCCGGTTTACGAGACCCCGCAGATCAACAGCGAGGACACGGGCGGCCCGCAAGCGGCATACGAGAACCCCCCGGTTAACGGCGACGACACGGGCGGCCCGTCGAACGAGACGGCCCGGCTGACGCTGACTGGGACGTACCGCCTGAACGCCGCGCGCAGCGACGACGCGCGCGCGGCGGCCGCGAGCGCCACACGCCCTCTGTCGGACAACTACCGGCAGGATGTTTATGAGCGACTCGCAGCTTACCTGGAGTCTCCGCCGGTGCTCGCCATCGAGCAGCGCGGGAGCAGCGTGACTATCGTCTCCTCGCGCGAAGCCCGGGTCACGTTCGAGGCGGACGGGCGCGCACGCGACGAGGCCGGCCTGACTACGGGCGCGAAGCTTCGCGGCGAGCGGCTGGTCATCAAGTCCGCGCGCGACAGCAACAACGGCGTCAAAGTCACTTACAAGCTGACGGACGGCGGCCGCAGCCTGCGCGTGACGCGACGTATCAACGCCGAGGGCCTCGGCCGCGAGGTCAAATTCAAGAGCGTGTACGACAGAGTCTCGGGAGTGGCGCGGTGGGATATTTACCCGGGCGGGAACGAGTACGCTCGCGGGCCGGCAGCGGCTGCGGCCGGCGGTGCGGCCGTCCCTGACGGGGCGCACCTCGTCGCCGTGCTCGACAAAGGTCTCTCGACCAGAGGGTCGCGCGAAGGCGATAGGTTCACCCTGACGGTGCGCGACCCGGCGCGGTATAAGGGGGCGACCATCGAAGGCCGCATCTCTGGACTGGAGCACGGCCGGCGCACGGGCTCCGGCCTGAGTCTCAACCTGGAGCGCATACGTCTTCCCGGCGGCCGGACCTACAGGTTCTCCGCCACCATCTACAGCGTCCGCACGCCTGACGGCGAAACGCTCCCGGTCCTGGGCGGGGGCGGCGCGACCTGGGAGGACAGTGCCAACGCGAAGGTGGCGCGCAACACCAAAGGGTCCGTCAACGGCGACATCATAGGCGCCAACATCGGCAGCGGAATGGGGGAGGCAATCAGAGCAGTCATGGGAACCGGCGCAGGGTCCGTCTACGTGCGGGGCCGCGACGAGCTTGAGCTGGCGAGCGGCTCTGAGATAATGATGCACGCCGGGGGGAACAGATGAGCCGGCGCGCGCGGGTGACGACCAGCGTATTTACCAGAGCGGGTAGGACAGGGGAATGGCTCGCCGCCCCTTCGTCTAAATCGAATATCGAATGACGACGACTGGCCGCGATAGCGAAATGAAGAAGGCCGCAACACAAGTTGCGGCCTTCTTCATTTCCCTGAGCCCTCTGCCGTGCCGAGGTAGTTAAGAACCGGCGGCGAGCGGTTAGCTCTAACTCCCGGCCGCGGGCCGCTACTTCGCGCCCTTGGGGAAGTAGCCCTGGCGATACGTCAGCTTGAGGTTCTGTTTGCGCAGCTCGGGGTTGAGGACCTCGATCTGGACGCGGCGGAAGGAGCCGTCGCGGTTCTTGTTGGTGGGGGAGTAGGCCACGAGGTACTGCGAGCGCAGCTCAAGCTGAATCTGGGCGAAGGCTTCGCGCAGCTCCGATTCGTCCTCGGGGAAGAAGGCGCGGCCGCCCGTGCGCTCGGAAATCTTGCGCAGCGTGCCCTTGTTGACGCCGCCGTAGTACTCGTCGCCGATGCCTATGGCGTAGACGACGGCGTCGGCGCGCGCGGCGCTCTCGATGGCGGCGTCTATGTTCTTGCGGCTGCTCGTGTCGTGGCCGTCCGTCAAAAGGATGATAGCGCGGCGCGTCTTGTCGGACGCCTCGGTAAGAACCTCTTCGGAGGTGACGAGCACGGCGTCCCAGATGGCGGTCGAGCCCTGAAGCATCTGATTCTGGCCCGAAATCGGCGGCGTCCCGACTTGGCCGATGCCGCTGACGTAGCCGGAGGGCGGGACGAACTCGACGCGGTCGAGCGCGCGGCGCACGCGCGTGGCGCTGCCCGTCAAACCCTGCTCCAACGTGGCCTCGCCGGTGAAAGAGATAACGGCCATCTCGTCCTTGTCGGGCCTGAGCACGGCGTCCACGAAGGAGGCGGCCGCGGCCTTCTCAATCGGGAGCGTGCGCTCCTCGGAGATGCTCGTGTCAACCAGGATGGCGAGCGAGAGCGGGAGGTCGGTCTGGCGCGCGAAGGTGAAAATCTCCTGCGGCTGGCCGTCCTCCGTGACGCGCACGTCCTCCTGGCGGAGCGTCGTGATGAAACGCTTCGACTTGTCAACGGCCGTGAACAGGATGTTGGTCAGGTCGGTCTCGACGCGCACGACCTCGTCTTCCTGAATCTCCTCGCCCTCTTTCGGCGTGGGGCTCGGCTTCGGCGACTCCTGCTGCGCGTCGCCAGTGCGGCGCGGGCGGCTCGCGGGCGACTCCTGCGCGCTCGCGCCCGCCGAGAAGAGCAGGCCGAGGCCCGCGAGCGACACGGAGAGTGCGAATGCCAGAATGCGCGTTGTGTGACCTTTGAAAAACATCTTACTTCCTGACGCTGTCGGAGACGGCCCTGTATTCTTTCCGGGTTTTCACCTTCAGCCCGCCGCGGCCGCTCGCGAGCTTGACCTCGACCTTGCGGACCTTGCCGTCGTACTTATCGTTGGTCGGCTTGTAGGTGATGATGTAGGTCGAGCGCAGCTCCTTGGAGATTCTGGTGAACGAGCGCTCCAACTCAAGTATGTCGCCCGTGAAGAAGGCCGAGCCGCCGGTCTCCTCGCAGAGTTTTTGCAGGTCGCGGTCCACGTCGCTGGAGACGGTGCCGGCCTCGACGCCCGGCACGGAGCCGAGGAGCCCGGCCTTGGTCGAGATGGCGAAGATGGTCGTCTCGGTGCGCTGCGCGATGTCTATCGCGTCCTTGAGCGTGGCGCGGCTGTAGTTGTTGTCGTCGCCGTCCGTGATGACGACCAGCACGCGGCGGCCCGGCACGCTCCGCATCTTCTCGTCGCAGAACTGCCAGATGGCGTCGTAGAAGAGCGTCCGGTTGCCCGGCTTGCCGACGCCGTCCACGGCCTTGTCCAGAAGGTCCAGCTTGTCCGTGAAGTCCTGCCGCAGCTTGACCTCGTGGTCGAAGGTGGCGAACGCCACGCGGTCTTTGCGGAGCCGCGTCACGGTGTAGATGAAGTTCTTGGCGGACTCCTGCTCGAACTTGAGCTTGCCGGCGACGGAGCCGGAGGTGTCCATCAGGACGGCGACGTAGACGGGCTGGCCGCCAGAGGTCTCGTCGCTGAAGCCCAGAATCTGCTGCGGCTGCTTGTCCTCGTAAACCAGGAAGTCTTCCTTCCTCAGCCCGGAGACGGGCACCTTGCCGTCGAGCACCGTGACGGGCAGGCGCACCTCGCGGATGGTGACTGTGATCTGGCCCTCATCCTGCCCCTGCGGCGGGGCGGGCGTCTGCGCGGGCTGCGGGTCCTGTGCCAGCGCGGCGGCAGACGCGCAGAGCAGGAGCGCGAACGCGGCGAGGAGCGGGAAACGATTAGTCGTGAATCTCATGAATTATCGAACGCGAAAAAGGAAACTTGAGCGCGGCCGGAGACCCGTCCGCACGTCCGCGGCTTGGATGCCCGGCTGCCGAACGGCCGTTGCCCTTCCGGCACGGGCGAAAGCGTAATAGTACAGCAATCCGGCGCAAAAGCGCAGGCCGTAGTGATTGCGGATTACGGAAGACGGATTCAACCCTTTGCGCCTCCAGCGTGAACGGCTGTTTCTCGCAAAGGCGCTAAGCGAAGACTTAAGGCGCAAAGGCTTGAGTGCTTTCTTTCCAATCCGCATTCCGCAATTTGGTGGTACAATGCGCGCCCGGTCGCTCGTCTTTCAGGCTGACGGCTCGCCGCAGGCCGTTCTCTTCAACCCAGATTCCGTCAAGGGGTATCCCTGTGTCTCCGCAAACGGTCGCTCACTATCGTCTCCTTGAGAAGCTCGGCAAGGGCGGGACGGGCGAAGCTGTAATCAGAAATCCTGATAGTTGCCGGCGCGACGGGGTGGGCGTATGAAATTCAGCGAACTGGTTCGGCTGCTGGAGAAGAACGGGTTCAAGCTGGTAAAGGAGAAAGGCTCGATCAGGTATTATGGCAAACAGGGACACGACAAGCTGATCCGGGTTGACTACCACGGCTCGAAAGAGATTCCGGGCGGCACCTGTCATGCGATCTTGAAAGCCGCCGGCATTAAGGAAAGAGGTTGAGGAGCCCGATGATTGATTTGAAGTATTCGCTCGTAATCGAAGCAACGGCGGACCCGAATTTCTTCGGCTTCTACTCGCCCGATTTGGAGGGCTTCACGGGAGTCGGGCATTCGATAGAAGACTGCCTGTATAAAGCCAGGTGGGGAATGGAAGAGCACGTCGCCGTGCTGAGAGAGCAGAACCTGCCGGTCCCTGAGCCAAATCTTAATCCCACCGTCGTCGTGCAAAATGAGCGGCGCTTAGAGTCCGCCGCTTGAGACCGGTCTGATTACTGACCGCTCTCGACAGTCCCCTAACTCCGCATCTGGCGTGAGGGTTGGATGAGCGAACAAACCATCTCTCACTATCGCCTCCTTGAGAAGCTCGGCAAGGGCGGGATGGGCGAAGTCTTTCTGGCGGAGGACGTGAAGCACGGCCGGCGGGTCGCGCTCAAGATGCTATCCGAGCAGTTCACGCGCGACGAGAAGAGTCTCCTGCGTTTCAGGAAGGAGGCCAACGCCGTCCTCAAGCTCAACCACCCGAACATCCTGACCGTCTTCGAAATCGGCGAGGAGGGCGAGCGGTTCTTCATCGCCGCCGAGTACATCAAGGGCGACACGCTGCGCGACCGCTTCAATCACGGCGAGATGAAAATTGACGAGGCGCTCGGCGTCGGCATACAGGTCGCGCGGGCGCTCGAAGCCGCACACGACGAAGGCATCGTCCACCGCGACGTTAAGCCCGAGAACGTGATGCTCAGGCGCGACCGCGTGGGCCGCGACCGCCTCGTCAAAGTCCTCGACTTCGGCCTCGCCAAGCTGACCGAGAAGCACGCGACCGCACACGACCCGGACGCCGTCACCATGCCCATTCACAACACGGAGCCCGGGACCGTGATGGGCACCACCGGCTACATGTCGCCCGAGCAGACGCGCGGCCTAGACGTAGACGAGCGCACGGACATCTTCTCTCTCGGCGTCGTGCTCTACGAGATGATCGCGGGCCACCCGCCGTTCCAGGGGCCGACCGACAGCCACATCAAAGTCTCCATCCTAGACCAGGAGCCGCCGCCGCTCGCGAGCCCCGCGCAGATGGTCCCGCACCAGTTGGAGCGCATCGTCCGCAAGGCGCTCCAGAAGGACAGGGAGAAGCGTTACCAGACCGTCACGGACTTGAAGACGGATTTGGAGAACCTGCGGGACGAGCTGGACAGGAACGCCAGCGACCTTTCGCTGACGCCGGTCACGGGGGCGGGCCTGGCGCGCGCCATCGCGGACTACCAGACGCAACACGAGTCGCACGCCCCGCGCACGGCCGAGCCGCGCGAGGCGCGCACCGCTTCGAGCGTCGAATACATCGCCACGCGGGTCGGCCGTCACAAGTGGGCCGCGCTGCTTGTCATCGCGGCGGCCGTCGCAGTCGTCGCAGGCTTTTTATACTTCCGAAGCGGCCCGGCGGGCGTGGACTCCGTGGCCGTGCTCCCGTTCGTCAACGACAGCAGCGACGTGGAGGCCGAGTACCTCTCCGACGGCATCACCGAGAGCATCATCAACAAGCTCTCGCAGCTGCCGAACCTGCGCGTCATGTCGCGCAACGCCGTCTTCCGCTACAAGGGCCAGAAAGTTGACCCGCAGGAGGTGGGCCGTTCCTTAGGCGTCGGCGCGGTCCTGACGGGCCGCGTGCTGAAGGTCGGCGAGAAGCTGGTCATCAAGACGGAGCTGGTCAACGTCTCGGACGGCGCGCAACTCTGGGGCGCGGAGTACGACAAGGACTTCTCCGACATCTTCGCCGTGCAGGAAGAGATTTCCCGAAAAATTTCCGAGCGGCTCAAGGTGAAGCTGACGGGCGCGGACGAGGAGCGCCTGTCGAAGCGCTACACGAACGACACGGAGGCTTACCAGCTCTACCTCAAGGGCCGCTACTTCTGGAACAAGCGCGACGAGGCGGGCCTCAGAAACGGCATCAACTATTTCCGCGAGGCGGAGGAGAAAGACCCTTCATACGCGCTGGCCTACTCTGGCTTGGCCGACTCCTACGCGCTCCTTTGCGACATCGGCGCGGCCGCGCCCAACGAGCACATGCCGAGCGCCAAGGAGGCCGCCGAGCGCGCCATCAGTATTGACCCGGGGCTGGCCGAGGGCTACACCTCGCGCGCCTTCATCAAGCTCGCCTACGACTGGGACTGGCGCGGGGCCGAGAGCGACTTCCGGCGCGCGCTCGAATTGAATCCGAGGTACGCGACCGCGCACCAGTGGTACGCCTCGTACCTGACGCAGATGGGCAAGTACGACCTGGCGCGGCGCGAGATAGAGCAGGCGCAGGCGCTCGACCCGCTCTCGCCCATCATCAGCGCCAACTCCGGCCTCTACCTCTTCTTCGCGCGCAAGTACGACGAGGCGATAGAGCAGTACAAGAAGACGCTCGAAATTGATCCGCGCTTCGCCGTCGCGCACTACTACCTGGGGCTGGCCTACGTCGAGAAGAAGGAGTACGACAAGGCCATCGTGGAGTTCAAGACCGTGATGAATTCCGGGGGCGAAGGCGAGGCGGCGACGGGCGACGAGTTGAACGCGGACGACATAGAGACGGCGGCCGCGCTCGCCTACACCTACGCCGCGGCGGGCCGCAGGGCCGAGGCGCAGACAGTGCTTTCGCTGATGGAATCGCTCTCCAAGCGCCGCTACGTCTCGCCGCTCTACCTGGCGACCATCCACACCGGGCTCGGCGAGAAAGAGCAGGCCATCAAGCTGCTCTACCAGGCATACGAGAACCGCCACCCCGGCCTCGTCCTCATACGCGTCTGGCCGCACTTCGACTCCCTGCGCGGCGACCCGCGCTTCCAGGAACTCCTGCGCCGCTTCGAGCCGATACCGTAATCAAGTCAGTACCGCCTGCGGTAACGGGCGGGTCTTCGGCGTTGAGCACCCGCCCGCTATCGCAGGCGGTACTGACACGGCTGCGCGCTCAGACGGAATCAGCTTAACTCTTCGAGAAACTGTGCCAACTCGGCCGGGAGCGGCGCTGTGAAGCGCAGGGGCTCGTCGGTGCGCGGGTGGCGGAAGCCTAGCTGCTCGGCGTGTAGGAACTGGCGGTTGAGAGCGTTGAGGCGCGCGCGCAGGCGCGGGTCCGTGACGGTGTTGTCGCGCCCGTCGCCGTAGACCGCGTCGCCAACGACCGGGTGCTTGAGCCATTGCAGGTGGACCCTGATCTGGTGCGTGCGGCCCGTCTTGATCTCCACGTCGAGCAGGGTGAAGCGGTCGAAGCGGCGGCGCACGCGGTAGAGCGAGAGCGCCGGCCGTCCGCTCGCCACGACCGCCATGCGCGTGCGGTTGCGCGGGTCGCGCGCGACGTGCTGCTCGACGCGCCCGCTCTCTTCCTTGACGCGGCCGTGGACGAGCGCGACGTAGGACTTGAAGACTTCGCGCGCGCGGAACTGGTCCGCCAGATTCTCGTGCGCCGCCTCGTTCTTGGCGACGACGATGAGGCCGGAGGTGTCGCGGTCGAGCCGGTGGACGATGCCCGGACGCGCCGCGCCCGCGCGCGTGGAGAGTTGGCGGAAGTGAAAGGCGAGCGCGTTGGCGAGCGTGCCCGAGGGAGCGCCGGACGCCGGGTGCACGACGAGGCCCGCGGGCTTGTTGACGACCACGAAGTCTTCGTCTTCGTACACGACCGCGAGCGGGATGTCTTCGGGCACGAAGTTCGTCGTGTCGGCCGAAACCAGCTCGACTTCGATCTCGTCGCCCGCGCGCAGCTTGTAAGCGGGTTTCGACGTGCGACCGCCGACGAGCACGTCGCCGTCTTCGACGAGACGCTGGATGCGCGCGCGGCTCCATCCCTCCACGCGCGCGGCCAGGTACGCGTCGAGCCGCGCGCCCGCGTCCTCGGCCGCCGCGCGGAACGTGAGAGTCGAAGCCTCCGCTTGTATCTCGTCAGTTTGGTCGCCAGCGTTCATCTCAAAGTAAACCGGAGCGCAGGTCTTTAGCTCCGTCAGGAGCGACTGAAAATAGCCCAGCACTTCAGTGCTGGGAATAGCGTGGTAATAATGGGCGAGTCCCGTAGGGACGGCTGAAATCTTCAATCGTCCCTACGGGACTCAATTGTTTTTCGCCATCGTTTCCCAGCCCTGAAGTGCTGGGCTATTTTCAAATGTCCCTGCGGGACAAATGAGTGCGTTGTTGAATCAAGCGCGGGCCGTGTCTGCGTCGCCGGAATCATTGCCGCGCCAGCGCAGGACGAGCAGGATGACCGCGCCGACGCCGACGATGACGCTGAGCATTTGCGAGGTCGAGAGGCCGGTCAAGCTGGTCAGCCCCAGGATGTCGCCGCGCGGGTCGTCGCGGAAAAACTCTATCGTGAAGCGCATGACGGCGTAGAGCACGGCGTAGCAGAGTATGACCTGGCCGCTGAAGCGCTTGCGCCGGTGGAGCCAGAGCAGGAAGAGGAAGATGAGGAGCGCGCCGAACGACTCGTAAAGCTGCGTCGGGTGCAGGTGCACGGGCTGGAAGAGCCCGCCCAGCTTTTCGGCCCAGTAGGCTTGCTGTGCGGGGTCGTCCAGTTGCGCGACGGTCGTCGGCACGCCCGTGACGCTGTGGCCCGCTTCCGTGAAGTGGACTCCCCAGGACGCGAGCGTCGGCTTGCCCCAGCAGCAGCCGGCGGCGAAGCAGCCCTGCCGCCCGATGGCGTTCCCCAAAGCGATGCCCGGCGCGAAGGCGTCGGCCGTCTTCCACCAGGGCAGCCGGTAGCGGCGAATCAGAAAGTAGCCGACCGCCACGGCCCCTATGAAACCGCCGTAGAAGACGCCGCCCGAACGCAGGAAGTCGAGGGAGAAAAGCGACCACGGGTTCTCGCGGTATCCGGGCTCCGTTAGGAGCATCAGCACCTTCGACCCGACAATCGCCGCCATCAGCATCCACAGGCCCAGGTCGTAGACGCGGTCGCGCGGCAATCGGTCGCGCGCCGCGAGCCGCGCCGCGATCAGGAGCGCCGAGAGGAACGCCAGCGCCAGCAGCACGCCATACGTGTTGACGGGGAAGTTGCCGATGCGAAACAGCTCAGGGAACATAACTAACAGCGGAAGACAGAAGTCAGAATCCAGGAGTCAGAATGAAAAGCACGAAGCTCTCACTCAGTCTCCTGCGTCCCGGCAACTTGTCTCCCGATTTTCTCCTGACTCCTGACTTCTGACTTCTGACTCCTGTTCTTGAAAATATCGAAAATCAGTAAGAACGCTCCGGCGCAGATGCTCATGTCGGCGACGTTGAATACGGGCCAGTGATAGGACTTGTAGTGGAGCAGGATGAAGTCTATCACGAAGCCGAAGCGCGCGCGGTCGGTCAGGTTGCCGGCTATCCCGGCGAGCAGGAGCGCGCACGCGCCGAGCATCCGGTCGTCCGTGCGCGCCGTGCGAAACAGGTAGACGAGCACCGTAACGCCGGCCGCGAGCGCCAGCCCGACGAGCGCCCAGCGCCCGAAGGAGCCGCCCTCCTGCAACTGGCCGAAGGCGATGCCAGGGTTCTCCGCGTAGGTCAGGTCCAGAAAGCCGCTGATGAGCGTCACCATCTGTCCGCCGCGCAGACTCCGCACGGCCCACGCCTTCGTCATCTGGTCAATCACGTAGATGCCGAAGGCCGAGAGGAAGTAGGCCACGCGCCAGCCTATGCGCCGCTCACCGCTCACGCCCTTGCCTCCTCGCGCTCTATCTCGGCGAGCGCCTCGACGCACCGCTCGCACGCGGTCGGGTAACGCTCGGACTCGCCGACGCGCGTCGAGTAGTTCCAGCACCGCTCGCACTTCTCGCCCGCCGCGCGAGTGACCTTGACAGCTATTTGCTCGTCTTCAACCTCGGCCCCCGCGCGCGAGAGTTTCACGTCCGAAACGATGAAGATGTAGCGCAGTTGCTCACGGTAAGGAGCGAGCACGTTGTACGCGTACTCGCTGGCCGAAATCTCCACGCGGGCTTCGAGCGAGCTGCCGATGAGCTTCGCCGCGCGCGCCTTTTCCAGCTCGGCCAGCACCACGTCTCTGTACATGAAGACGTGCGCCCAGGCAACGAGGAGCGCCGTGCGGTCCTCGGCGCGCGGCGCGGGGAACTCGGCGACGTGAACGGACGCGGGCCGCTCGCCTTCAGCCGGCAGGTTCTCCCAGATTTCGTCGGCCGTGAAGACCAGGAGCGGGGCGAGCAGCCGCGCCAGCGCATCCGCAATCTTGTAGAGCGCCGTCTGCGCCGAGCGCCGCGCGTGGCTTCGGGGCGCGGCCGTGTAGAGGCGGTCCTTGATGATGTCGAAGTAGCGCGCCGAGAGCGTGACGGTCGCGAAGTTGTAGAGCGTGTGGTAGACCGTGTGGAACTCGTAGACCTTGTAAGCCTCCGCGACCTGCGAGACGACTTCGTCCAGCTTCGCCAGCGCCCAGCGGTCTATCTCCAACATCTCTTCCTCAGAGACAGAGTGGCGCGCGGGGTCGAAGCCGTCGAGGTTGCCGAGCGCGAAGCGCGCCGTGTTGCGCAGCTTGCGGTAGGCGTCCTGCGCGCGCTGCAAGATTTCGTCGGAGCAGCGCACGTCCTCCTGGTAGTTCGAGGAGGCGACCCAGAGGCGCAGGATTTCCGCGCCCGAGTCCTTGACCACTTCGTTCGGTGAGATGCCCGTGCCCTCGGACTTGGACATCTTCTGGCCCTGCACGTTGATGACCCAGCCGTGCGTGATGACGGCGTTGTAAGGCGCGCTGTCGTGCGCCGCGAGCCCCACCATCAAGGACGAGTTGAACCAGCCGCGGTACTGGTCGCCGCCTTCCAGGTACACGTCCGCGGGCCAGCGCAGCTCTGGATATTTTTCCAGCACCGCGACAGATGACGAGCCGCTGTCGAACCACACGTCGAGGATGTCTGTCTCCTTCGCCCAGTCGGTCCCCCCGCAGCCCGGACACACGAAACCTTCGGGCAGCAGGTCTTTGGGCTCGCGCGCGTACCAGGCGTCGGCAGACTCTTTCTCGAAGATGTCGGCGACGTGGTTGATGACCGCGGGCTCGGCGACGGCCTCGTTGCAGCCGGCGCAGTAGAAGACGGGAATCGGCACGCCCCAGATTCTCTGGCGCGAGACGCACCAGTCGGGCCGCCCCTTCTGCATGTTGCGCATCCGCTCCACGCCCCACGCCGGAATCCACTCGACGCGCCCGATCTCCCTGAGCGCGCCCGCGCGCAGAGACTCGGCCCTCCCCGGGTCTGTGTCCGTAAAATTCTCCGTGAAGTTTGAGCGGTCGCGCCCGTCCTCGTCCTTCTCGACGACGGGGTGCGAGCCGCTGGCGTCCATCGAGATGAACCACTGCGGCGTGGCGCGGAAGATGACAGGGTTCTTGCAGCGCCAGCAGTGCGGGTAGCGGTGCTCGTACTCCTCGTCGAACAACAGCACGCCGCGCTCGCGCATGAACTCCACGATGCGCGGGTTGGCCTCGAAGACGCTCATGCCGGCGAAGTTTTCGACTTCGTTCGTAAAGCGCCCGGCGTTGTCCACGGGGCAGTAAATCTCAAGCCCGTACCGCTTGCCGATGACGAAGTCGTCGTGGCCGTGGCCCGGCGCGGTGTGAACCAAACCTGTGCCAGATTTGCCGGTCGTCTTCGTGTCGCGCGCCTCCTTCACGTCCAACTCGGTCTCTGCGTCCGCCTCGCCGCCGAGCGTGACGTGCTCGCCGACCATCACGAGCGAGGGGCGGTCGAGCCACGCGTGGCGACATTCGAGCCGGTCCAGCTTCGAGCCCGGAAAGCGCGCGAGCACGGTCGGGGCCACGGGGTCGCCGTTGGCGTCGCGCTCAGTGATGCCGCACTTCGCCGCGACAGCGCCGAGCAGCTCACTGGCGACGACGTAAACCTCGTCGCCGTTCTCGAAAGCCGCGTACTCGAAATCCGGGTGAACTGCTATCCCTAAGTTCGACGGCAGCGTCCACGGCGTCGTCGTCCAGATGAGGAAGAAGACCTTGCGGCCAGCCAATCTTTCATCAATCAGCGCGGGGTCGCTCGCGAGCGGGAATTTCACGTAGACCGAAGGGCTCTTGTGCTGCTTGTACTCGACCTCGGCCTCTGCGAGCGCCGTCTGGTCGTGTATGCACCAGTAGACGGGACGCGCGCCCTTGTAGACGTAGCCGCGCTCTATGAAGCGGCCGAAGAGGCGGGCGGTCTCCGCCTCGTACTGGTTCGACATCGTCAGGTACGGATTGCCCCACTCGCCGAGGATGCCCAGGCGTTGGAAGTCGCGCGTCTGCGACTTCAAAGACTTCGCCGCGTGCTCGCGGCAGACGCGCCGGAAGCTGACTGGCGAGAGGTCCGCCTTATTCTTGCCCTTCTTGTTGAGGTCTCTCTCGACGTGCTGCTCAATCGGCAGCCCGTGGCAGTCGTAGCCGGGGACGTAGGGCGCGTCATAGCCCATCATCGAGCGCGACTTGACGACGATGTCTTTGAGAATCTTGTTGAGCGCCGTGCCGAGGTGTATGTCGGCGTTGGCGTAGGGCGGCCCGTCGTGCAGGACGAACTTCTCTCTTCCGGCGCGGGCGCGCCCGATCATTTCGTAGAGCCCCATCTCCGTCCACTTCTTCAGGCGGGCGGGCTCGGATTGTGCCAGATTTGCCTTCTGGCCGAACGCGGTCTTCGGCAGGTTGACCGTCTTCTTCAAGTCGAGGGGTGCTTCGGTAGACATTGTTTCAGTTCCAGGTTTCAGGTTACAGGTTTCAAGTCTAAAGCTAAAAGCCCCAAGTTCCAAGTTTGACCGTCCTCCGGCCTTTGACTTGGAACTTGGGACTTGAAACTTGAAACTCCCAAGGGGGCGTCAGCCGATGAACATCTCATCTTCTCCGTAAGTTTGATTAACGGGCTTCGGCGCGGGGGCGACGAGGACTTCGAGGCCGCGGCGGAAGCCCGCCATAATCGCCGCCAGCTCGCGCGCCGGCTGAATCACCTTGTTGCGGATAAACGTCGTGGTGGTCGTCACCTGCTGGTGCGTTTTGTCTATCGTGCTGCCGACGAGCGCCACCTTGTCGCGCGCCACGACGGCCGTCTGGCCCACGAGCAGCTTCAGCTCGCGCACCTCCTCCTTGATGAGACCGGCCGACTCGGAGAAGTGCTGTGTCGCGGTCGAGAGGTGGCCCGACATGGTGCTGATCTGCTCGGCGATCTCGCGCCCCTGCGCGGCGATCTGGCGGCCCTGGTCGCTCAGGGCCGTGACCTTTTGAAGCAGCGGCTCGACGCGCTCTTCGAGCCGGCCGACCGTCTTGACGGCCTTACTGACGAGCACGGCGATAGAGATCATCGCGAACGCGATCACGACGAACGCGACCGCGATGATCACCAGCACCCAGAACAGCGGGTCGTTCAAGCTAATCTGTAGGGCAAGCATAAAAAGTTACTGTTTGATTAGCTCAGGTCGCCTTGCGGCGGGTAAGTCGGCTGGGCCTCGGACGCGCCGGAAAGCTCCGTCCGCCGCTTCTCCTCGGTGTAAGCCTGTTTGCCGGCCTCGACGGCGGCCGAGAACTGCCCGGTCTTGCGCGAGACGCCCTCGCGCGCCGCGCCGTACCAGTCGCCGGCCTTGTCGCGCGCCGCGCCGTAATACTCGCCGGCCCTGTCGCCTATGTAGCGCGCGCCCTCGCGCGACTTGTCAATCCCTTTGCGCGTCACGTCGGCGATGTCGCCGCGCAGCTCCGTGCCGGACTTCGGCGCGAAGAGCAGCGCGATGATCGCGCCGATGCCGCCGCCAATCAGAAGGTAAGTCAGACGGGTCGAAACGTCAGACCCTCCGTGCCTGTCGTCGTTTTGCATCAACGTTTCCTTTCTCCTTGCCGCGGGCTTTCTACAGGCCGCGGCGAACATTTTTAATAGCGAGAAATACTGCTCGGAGAATATCAAGAACAGTGACGAGTGACAAGGGGGAAAGCAACGCGGAATGATGAATGCGGAATGATGAATAAAAGCCGTTCATTCATCATTCCGCATTCATCATTCCGCGTTGTCTTTCTGGTACTGTTGGAGCTTGCGGTAGAGGGTCTTGCGGCCGATGCCGAGGGTGCGCGCGGCGCGGGTTTTGTCGCCGCCCGTGTAGTCGAGCGTGGCATCTATGGCGCGGCGCTCGATTTCGTCAATCGTCGCGGGGACGGCGATTTCGAGGCGGACGGCGCGGCCCTCGCTCGCGGCCTCCATGCGCTCGCGCCGCAACTGCAAGCGCTCGTCCGTGACGCGCCGGCTGATGGCCTCCGGCAAATCGTCCAGCTCTATCTGGCGGCCCGAGGCGATGATGACGGCGCGCTCGACCGCGTTCTCAAGCTCACGCACGTTGCCGGGCCAGTCGTACTCGACCAGGGCCGAGAGCGCGTCCTTCGAGATGCCCGAGATGAAGCGGCCGGTCTTCTGCTTGTAGTGTTCGAGAAAGTGTATGACGAGCGGGTGTATGTCTTCGGGCCGCTCGCGCAAAGGCGGCAGGCGAATCGGGAAGACTGAGAGGCGGTAGAAGAGGTCGCGCCGGAATGTGCCAGTTTCGGCGGCGCGCTCTAGGTCTACGTTCGAGGCCGCGATGACGCGCACGTCCGCCTTGATGACCTCGTTCCCGCCGACGCGCGTGAACTCGCCGTCCTGTAGCACGCGCAACAGGCGCACCTGCGCCGACAAGCTCATCTCGCCGATTTCGTCCAGAAAGAGCGTCCCGCCGTCGGCCTCCTCGAAGCGCCCCTGCCGGCGCGAGCGCGCGTCCGTGAACGCGCCCTTCTCGTGGCCGAACAGCTCGGACTCGATTAAGGACTCGGGAATCGCGCCGCAGTTGAGCTTGACGTAAGGCCGGCCTTCGCGGCCCGAGTTGTAGTGAATCAGGTTGGCGAGCAGCTCCTTGCCCGTCCCCGACTCGCCCTGAATCAGCACGGAGGTCTGCGTGTCGGCGACGTTCAAAGCCAGCTCTATCGCGCGGCGAATCGCACGGGCCTGGCCGATGATGCGGTCTTCGGCGTGGCGCTCGTGCAGCGCGCTCCTCAAGCGCATCACTTCCGCGGAGAGCTGGTCGCGCTCCAACGCTGTGCCAATTTGGTCGGCGATGCCTTCGACTAATGAGACTTCGTGGTCTGCGAAACCCTCGCGCGCCACGCTCCAGACGAGGCCGAGCAGCCCGAACGTCTGCCCGGCGACGCGCACGGGGGCGACCAGCGCCGCCCGCCCGCCGAGCGTCGCGTTGAAAATCAAACGAATCGGGAACGGCAGGTCCGTGTCCAGCAGGCGCAGGGTCTTGCCCTGTGCCAGAACTTCCATCGCCGCGGGGTACGCCGTCACGTCCATAGACTGCCCGTGCGCGTCAATCAGGCCCTGCACGGATTCAGTCGAGGCGTGCGGCGCGGCTTTGAAGGCGGCGAGGCTGATGCGCCCGCCCGCCGGGGCCAGCACCCCGAGCGCGCCGTAGTCCGCGCCGACGAGCGCGAGCGCGCGTTCCAGGACGAGCTGCGTGACCTCGCCGAAGTCCGAGCGCGCGTTGAGGGCATTGGCGATTTCCAGGAGCGCTTCGGTCGTCTCCGCCTCGCGCTGCTTGTCTGTGAAGATGCGCGTGTACTGGTAGCCGACCGCGATGTGGCGCGCGATGGAGCGCAGGAAAGTGACTTCGTCGTCGAGCCATGTGCGCGGCGCGCGCGTGTTGTGCAGGCCGAGCAGACCCAAAATGTCGCCGCCCAGCATGATGGGGACTACCAAAAGCGAGCGCGTGCCGAGCGAAGCCGCCAGGTATCGCACCTTCTCATCAAGGCCCGGAGCCGAGGTGTCGTCCAGGCGAATCGGCCTTGTCAGGTCAACCTTCTCGGAGAGCTGGCCCAAATCGAGCGGGATGGAGGTGCCCTCGGATGATGGCACGTCGTCGGAGGCGCGCCACTCGTGGCTGATGCGCAGCTCCGTCGCGGACGCGAGCTGGATCACGTCGCAGCGGTCAGCGTTCATCATCCGCCCGATCTCCTTGACGACGGCGCGCAGGAAGCGGTCGAGGTCAATGCTCGCCGGCAGCTCCAGCGCCAGGCGGTCAATGATCGCCTCGCGCGCCTCGTGCATCTTGATCTTTCGTTCGAGCGAGAGCGATTCGGCAGTAATGGACATAAAAGTGGTCAGTGGTCAGTGGCCGGTGGTCAGTTAAAAGCCAGTCGTCTTAACTGACGACTGACCACCGACCACTGACCACTTGTTTTGCGCGGATAATAGCGAACCGCGCGCCGAGTTGCAAAGCAACTTCAGACGCGCGGTTCGCTCGGAAGCGGAGGGTGACGGATGTGGGTCAGACTCTCAAGGCGATTACTGCATGGACGCGACCTCGGGCAGGAGGCCGAACTCGACGCGCGCCTGCTCGGGCGTGAGCAGCGGGTGCTGGAATTTGCCGTAGCGGCCGGTGATGATGCGGACGTAGTTCTGAGTCTCCTTGTAGGGCGGCACGCCGTTGTACTTGTCAACCGCGCCCTCGCCCGCGTTGTAGCCGGCGAGCGCCAGCGAAACGTTGCCGTTGAAACGCTTGAGCAGCCAGCGCAGGTACTTCGCCCCGGCCTCGATGTTGGCCGCCGCGTCGTGCGGGTCCGAGCAGCCGAAGCGCTTGGCCGTCGGCGGCATCAACTGCATCAGGCCCTGCGCGCCGACGTGCGAGCGGGCGCGCACCTTGTACTTGGACTCCTGCCAGATGACGGCGTGCAGGAAGCGCGGGTCAACGCCGTTGCGCTCGCCCGCGCGTAGGATAATGAGATCGAGCTCGCGGTCGCCGGAGCTGGGGATGTCGGCGGGGATGTAGTCCGCCTCGACCTTGCTCGCGTCCGCCGCGATCTTCGCGGGAACTTCGGACGCCTGGACGTTGGGCGCGTAAACTCTATTGAAGACGAGACCGGTAACGTTGGTGAAAAGGAAGAGTGCAAATAATGCAACGGGCGCAAATTTTAAAGAGCGAAAATGGGGAACAAATCGGGTCAGGTTCATTCAATCCGTCTCCATGTGAGCGATGGCTTCCGACCATCAGAGCCGCGCGCAGGGGCGCGCAGTTTGGGGGCTACGCATGAGCGGATTCGATTAACAAAGAGCAGTAAATCGAAGCCGGGACTATGATGGGAGGAAGGCTCTTTCGGTTGCTCGACGCGCACGAAAAAAGTCCGCTAAAGCATTGATTTTGTATGTATTTAATTCAACCGGGCGTAAGCCCAGTTATAAGTCAACTTCAAGCCCCGTTCGTTCATCTTGATGGGCGTTTTGAGACTTTTTTGGCGCGCGCGCGTACCGAAGGGGTACGAAAGTTTTCGCGTCTGAGGAGCGCATCAGAATGATTGTTTGGAGTTGATTCAGGAGCGATGAAGGTGCAGCGTGGAAAGTGATTCGTTAACTGATTCATGTTGACTTGAAGTGGACAAACGCATAACCTCGCGCGAGCTTGTCCAACCGATCAACGCCGTCGGGTTCTTTTATGAAACGTAAGCTCGCATCAATCCTGACGCTGGCACTGCTGTCGGCGGCGCTCCCTTCTACGGCCGCGCGGCGGTCGGCGGCGGCGGACGCTGCGCGCGCGCAAAGAATCGCGCAGGCGGCCGAGAGTTTGCGCCCGCAGCTCGTCGCCACGAGGCGCGACTTTCACATGCACCCGGAGCTGTCGAACCGCGAGGAGCGGACTTCGCGCATCGTCGCCGAGCGGCTGCGCGCGCTCGGGCTCGAAGACGTGAAAACGGGCGTGGGCAAATACGGCGTGACGGCGCTCCTGAAGGGCGCGAAGCCTGGGCCAATTGTCGCCGTGCGCGCAGACATGGACGCGCTGCCGATTCAAGAGATCAACGACGTGCCGTACAAGTCGCAGGTGCCGAACGTGAAGCACGCCTGCGGGCACGACGCGCACACGACCGTCGAGCTGGGCGTCGCGGAAGTCTTGAGCAAGATGCGCTCGGAGATTGCGGGCACGATCAAGTTCATCTTCCAGCCGGCGGAAGAGGGGCCGCCCGCGGGCGAGGAGGGCGGCGCGCGGCTGATGATTAAAGAGGGCGTGTTGGAGAACCCGCGCCCGGCGGCCATCTTCGGCCTGCACACTTACCCGCAACTGGAGGCGGGCCAGATAGGCTACCAGTCGGGCGGCGCGATGGCCTCGTCCGACCGCTTCGTCATCACGGTGCGCGGCAAGACGAGCCACGGCGCGCAGCCGCACGCGGGCGTTGACGCAGTAGTCGTCGCGGCCGAGTGCGTGACGGCTTTACAGGCGATTCGCAGCCGGCGGATAGACCCTTTGGAGCCGCTCGTCATCTCCGTCGGGAGCATACACGGCGGCAACCGCTTCAACATCATCGCCGGCGAAGTGAAGATGGAAGGCACCATGCGCACGCTCAGCGAGGAGGTCCGCAAGCGTGCGCAAACGCTGATGCGCGAGACGGTACAGCACGTCACGGCGGCTTACGGCGCGACCGTAGAGCTTGAGTTCGAGGAGAACGCGGCCGTCACCTACAACGAGCCCGCGCTCGTGGACGAGACCTTGCCGACGATGCGCGCCGTGGTCGGCGACAAGAACGTCATGACCATCAAGCCGCTCATGCCGGCCGAAGATTTTTCTTACTACCAGCGCGTCGTCCCGGGCTTCTACTACTTCCTCGGCGTCGGCAACCGCGCGCGTGGCATCACGGCCGCCTGGCACACTGCGGACTACGACATAGACGAAGAGAGCCTGGTCGTCGGCGTCAAAGTGATGTCGAACGTCCTGCTGGACTACTTGGACCGTCATGCGGGGAGGTAGTTAACCACAGAGGACACAGAGGGGCACAGAGGTTAGATAGAAAGTAGGTCAGTCGCGTCAATTAACTAAGCGTTTGATACCGTCCCGTAAGTGGGAGACATGGAAGTTAATAAGCAAGCCTGCATGTTTACCGCTGAGCTTGAGGTACGAAAGAAGTTGAGCCTGATGAACCGGCAAAAGCCGTTCGACCGTTTTCAATTCGACTATGACAACATCCTCCACTAAGAGGTCAATTCTATATCCGACATCTATCTTGACTCCTTCATAGAAGACCGGGAGGGGCAATTGAGCTTTAACGTTGAACCCGTGTTTACGCAGTTCATAAACAAGGCACGCTTCATACGCGCTTTCCAAAAGGCCCGGCCCCAGCGCCGTATGCACTTTCATCGCCGCATTGATAATTGCTCCGCTAATCTGATTTATTTCCATCCTCTGTGTACCTCTGTGTCCTCTGTGGTTAATTCTCTATTCGAATCCTGCGTCAGTGTTTGGGAGGAATGAACGCGAATGGCACAAGATTATGATCAATCAGACGAACGTCTCCACGACCCGACGCCTGAGGTCGGCGCGGCGACGGACGTTGCGCCGCTCGGGCGCGAAGGGGGCAAGCCCGCGCACGAGTTGACGGCGGACGAGGACAGGGACGTGGTCAACTGGGACCGCGTGGCGGCGAGCGAGGGTTTCAGAAAGCTGGTCAGGGACAAGGTGAGATTCATCGTCCCGGCGAGCGCCTTTTTCATCGTCTACTACTTCGCGCTGCCGCTGCTGGTGGGCTACGCGCCCGAGTTCATGAACAGGCGCGTCATCGGCTCGGTCAACGTCGCCTACCTGTTCGCGCTCTCGCAGTTCTTCATGTCGTGGGTCGTCGCGCTGCTGTACGTGCGCGCGGCGAGCCGCCACGACCGCATGGCGCGCAAGATCGTGGCCGACCTGGACGCGGGGCGAGGGGGGAACAAGTAACATGACGACCGCGCTCTCGATGTTCCTGGGCTTCGTCGCCGTCACGCTGGTCATCACCTACTGGGCCGCGCGCCGCTCGCAGAGCGCCGAAGCCTTCTTCGCCGCCGGGCGCAAGATCACAGGCTGGCAGAACGGGCTGGCGGTAGCGGGCGACTACATGAGCGCCGCCTCCTTCCTCGGCATCGCCGGCCTGATAGCCTTCAACGGCTACGACGGCTTCATGTATTCGGTCGGCTTCCTCGTCGCCTACCTGACCGTGCTCCTGATCGTCGCGGAGCCCTTGAGGAACGCGGGCAAGTACACTATGGCGGACGTGCTGGCCTACAGGCTGAGCCCGCGGCCCGTGCGCTCTATGGCTTCTTTGAGCACGCTCACGGTCTCGACCTTCTACATGATCGCGCAGATGGTCGGCGCGGGCGCGCTGGTGAGCCTCCTGATTCCGGGTATCAGCTTCAACCTGGCGGTGGTCGTCGTCGGCGTGTTGATGATCGTTTACGTCGTCTTCGGCGGGATGCTGGCGACGACGTGGGTGCAGATCATCAAGGCGATACTTTTGATGTCCGGGACGCTGCTCCTGAGCATCCTCGTTTTGGCACACTTCGGCTTCAGCTTCGGCCAGTTCTTCGACGCCATCAGCAACGTCACTTACACGGACCCGAAGACGGGCGCGAGCGTGGCGAAGAACTTCTTGCAGCCGGGCCACTACTACTTCGGCGCGAACAAGCCCTGGGGCGTCGTGGACCTCATCTCGCTGTGCATGGCGCTGGTCTTCGGCACGGCGGGGCTGCCGCACATCCTCGTGCGCTTCTACACGGTGCCGGACGCGAAGACGGCGCGGACGAGCGTGGTCTGGGCGATGTTCCTGATCGGCGCGTTCTACATCATGACGACGTTTCTGGGCTTCGGCGCGGCGACCATCATCGGGCGCGACTTCATAGCCAAACACGGCGGCACGAACATGAGCGCGCCGCTTTTGGCACAGTCGCTCGGCGGCGATGTCTTCTTCGCCTTCATCTCGGCCATCGCGTTCGCGACCATCCTAGCGGTCGTCGCCGGGCTGACCATCTCGGCCTCGACCTCTTTCGCGCACGACTTCTGGACGAACGTGATTCACAAAGGGACCGAGCGCAAGCCCGGCGAGGAGGTGAGGGTCGCGCGCGTGACCGCCTTCGTCGTCGGCGTCATCAGCATCCTCATCGCCATCCTGCTCGGCCAGAGCATCAACGTCGCGTTCCTGGTCGGGCTGGCCTTCGCCGTCGCGGCCTCTGCCAATTTGCCCGTCATCATCCTCTCGCTCTTCTGGAAGCGCTTCAACACGAAGGGCGCGGTCGCGGGGCTGGCGACGGGCCTGGTCTCCTCGCTCGTCCTGATTGTCCTGAGCCCCAGCATCATGACGATTGACCCGCCGACGCTCGCGGTGGGCCGCCACCTGATTCAGAGCAACCCGCTCTTTCCGCTTGAGAATCCCGGCATCGTCAGCATCCCGCTGGGCTTTCTGGGGGCCGTCGTCGGCACGCTGCTCGGGCGCGAGCCGCACGCCGAAGAGAAGTTCGCGGAGCTGACGGTGCGCGCCAACACGGGCCTCGGCGCGGAGAAGTAAGGCGACAGGCGAAAGTAAAAAGGTAAAAGGGAAGACCCCTTCGGGGTCTCCCCTTTTAAGTTTGGGGGCGGGGCCGTGCGCTCCACCCTTTTACAGCGCAGCGGCCCCGCCGGCCGGCACAGTTCGACGCCCATGAGTGCAAGGCGGAACTGCGCCGGCCAGGAGCGCGCGGCCCACCCTGTCCGCGCGCACCAACAGAATCATCAGCGGTGGCGCTTGCCGCCAGCGCGTTTGCGCCCGGCCGCCTGCTTCCCGCCCAAGCCTTTGCCCGCTTTCTTCCTCGGGCGCGAGAGACTCATGGCGACCTTGTTCGACTCGTCCAGGCGGAACGTCAAATAGTCGCCGGGCCGCGCGCCCATGTCTGTCAGCAGCGGGCAGGGCACGCGCCCACGCACCAGGCCGTTATCGTCCGTCACCCTGGCCCTGTACTCTTCTCTTCTCTTCATCTGCGCGCCGTCCTCCTCGCAGGTCAGCCGAGCGCCGGCTCTACTCTCCGAGCCTCATGATTGTGTAATGCAATAACAGCTTGTGTTCTTCGCCGTGGAGGGTTGTGAGAGTTCACAGCTTGCCGCCAACCCTCTGCGAAGAGGTAGAGATAGTCGGGCGGCGAGTCGAACTTGGGATAGAGAAAAGCTGCGCCCGTGTTCGCACACAAGCGCGCTAGGTCTATCGCCGCTCCCACACGCCCTTTGCACATGGCGGGCCAGAGAGGCTCGTGTCTCTCTTTCCTTAGAGTTTCGAGAAGCGGAGGAATGAAGCGTGAGAAGAATTTATACTACGGCCACCGGCGGCGGCCGTTTTACCTGGTCATAAGACTGCGCTTGCGCGTTTGCGCCGGTTTTTTTGCGGGGAGCAAATTTTTATGCCGTCCCTGAAGCATCGCCGAGAGCCGCTGGTGCGTGACGCCCAGGAGCCGCGCGGCGCTGGTCACGCTCCCCTTTGCGGCCTCCAGCGCGAGCCTGACCAGCTTGGCCTCGTAGCTCACCACCTCTTCGTCCAGCGAGCACCCTGCCCAGGCGTTACTGAGCGCGGCCTTGTTCGTCTGCCTGGCCGCTAGGACATCCACGTCCTCGACCGTCACCTCCCTGCCGTCGGCGGCCGTCAGCACAGTCCGCTCGACGAGCGAGCGCAACTCGCGCACGTTGCCCCTGAGCGGCAGACCGCGCAAGGCCGCGAGGGCTTCCGGCGTGAACCTCACGCGCTTGTTATGTAGCTCCGAGAACTCTTTGACGAAGTGTGCGGCGAGCGCGGAGATGTCTTCGGGGCGCTCCCTGAGCGGCGGGATTTCGAGCGGGAAAGTGTTGAGGCGGTAAAAGAGGTTGACGCGGAACAGCTTGCGCGCGACCATCTCTTTGAGCGGGCGGTTGGTGGCGGCGACGATGCGCACGTCCACGCGCTCCGGCTCGGCCGCGCCGACCGTGTGCGCCTCGCCGTACTCTATCAGGCGTAGCAGCTTGCCCTGGTTGCCCGGTGTGAGTTCCGCGATCTCGTCCAGAAAGAGCGTGCCGCCCGCGGCCTGGCGCACGACGCCCACGTTGTCGCGGACGGCGTCGGTGAAGCTGCCTTTGCGGTGGCCGAAGAGGATGGACTCGAAGAGCGTCTCGGTCAGCGCCGCGCAGTTGACGGCCACGAAGCGCCCCGCGCGCCCGCTCCACTCGTGAAGCATGCGCGCGACCAACTCCTTGCCCGTCCCCGTCTCGCCCGTCACCATCACGGGCGCTTGCGTCCTGGCGACCTCGTGCGCCTCGCGCAGCAACTCGCCCGTCCGCTCGTCCGCGTAAATGAACCTTGGCGAAGCGACCTCCCTGCGGCGAACACGCCCAGCCTCCAGAATACAACGCACGCAAGCACGCAGCCGCCCCAACGTCTCCGAGTTCTGCGTCTTAGCCAGCAACTCATCCGCCCGCTCGTACAAATTCGTCATCTCCTCGACGTTGACCCGCTCCCCCAACTCCTCAACAATCGTCAACGCCGCCACACCAGCCCCCTCACTATCCCCCGCCTGCCCCGCCACCCCCATCGCCCTATCCAACGTCAACCTTGACTCCTCATACCTCCCCAACCTCGCCAAAGCCATCCCATACGTCGTCAAAGCCTCCGCCAGCAGCGATTGCTCATCACCCTTCTCTAGTATGCGAACAGCAGCGCGGGAAATTTTTTCAGCTTCTGAATTTCTCTTCTGAGCGAGAAAAACACGCGCGCGCGTTTCATCCACTTGCGCTGTGTGGGCACTATCTTTAAGGCTAGAGAAAAGCAGATGTGCGCGGTCCAGATGCTTGTGGGCTTCTGTGAGCTTTCCTCTGACGAAGAGCAAATATCCTAAATTATTTTCAACCGCAGCCCGGAAGCGCGTATGTCCAGCTTTCTCGAAGTGATAACTTGCGGCTGCGTACTCAACCAAAGCGCGGTCTGTATAGTCCTCCCTACGTTCAGATGCTCCCAATTTCTTTAACACGAGAGCAAGTTGTCCATGAAATCTACCTTTAGCTACGTCGCTTTGGTTTTTCTCGAACAAAGGCGCAACTGTAGTAAGGGTATAAAGGGCGTCATTGAATCGGCTTGAAAATATGTCAACCAATGCACTATTCGATAGCGCGCGCGCCCTTAGATCACTATCCTCGTCAGTTAATCTGTTCAGCACCTCCCTCAGTGTTACACGTGCTTCGTCAAAAGCACCCTCACGCCAATAGCAAATGGCTAGATCAATATGTGCTTCGGCAACTTTTTCCTGTATTTCCAATGCCTCAAAGATGTTTGCGCTCTCGCTAATTAAATTTTTGGCAACTTCCTGTGCTCCCTCGATTTGATTAGCGCTGCCAATCCAACCTGTCAAAGCGCCGGCACGCAGCAATACTTCTGCACCAGTGTGCTGATCGAGGCCATCAAGAAAAGGACGCTCTCCGACGCGCTGCCACAGTTCACCTAACGCTGCGCGGGCAGCTTCATAGTTACCAGAATCTTCTAGTTCCTTTGCCAGTTGGCAGCGTAGACCCGCACGCTGTGCATAGCCAAGCGTTGGATTATTTATCTGTCGAAGAAGTTGGGTAGTTAAATCCATGTGAGGATTAGCCCTTTCTGTGTTTTGCAAGTTGGATTGCCGGGAATGTTTGAGCTTGATACAGTGTTATCATGTGCCAGTTCGCGGTCTTGCCTTGTTTGAATGTTCTACCACTCCCTGTTCACAAAAAGTCTTAGGAGAACAAATGAAAAACTTCCGACCATTCTTCGCTGCTACAGTTCTGACATTGGCGCTCTCCTTGTCTGCTTTTGCGGGCGATATAGGCTTCCCTGGCGTAACGAGTTCACCCCCTCAGCAACAATCTTCGATAACAGGTGAAATGAGCGCTCCAGGCGCAACTGCTACGGGCGATATACCATTCCCAGGAACGGATGCGTTCGACCCTATGACGGAGGCTGTGTTGGGCCTGGTTCAGGGTTTGATGTCGCTGTTTTAGACAGTTTGCCAAGGCACAATTGTTCCAGGCTGCTGCTGTGAGCACCCCTCGCGCGGCTGGGTGGTGGTGTGCGCGAAAGTATCGCCGGGGAGATCAGGGCGGACACCGGCGAGGGAAAGAGGCTTCACGAGTCCGAGAGCTTAACCGCTCTGTGCGGTGAAATCAATCAAAAATTTGAGCCGGCGGGTGAGAGCCTGGCCTTTCTGCGGGGCTGCAAGGAACTGTGCAAGACCGGCGGCGGCGGACTGTGAAAAAAAGTTTTCGGCCCGAAAACCGCCGAAAATCGCCCGAAAACCCGCCTCGGCCCCTCGCTAGTGTTCAACGCCTCAAGTTTTCCTCAAGGGTTACTTTTTAGAATCCGCTTCAGAGTTCGGGGGGACGGGAGATAAGGAGGCGGCTATGCATCCCGGGGAGATTAAAGAGCGCGGCCTGTATGCGCTCCCTGACGGTCGGGAACTCGTCGCCGCGCGGGGCGGCAAGTACGGCTTCTTCAAGCTCTACGACCCGCTGGCCTGGGAGTACAAGGGGACTCCGCTTTACGAGACGGACGGGCGAGGGTTTCTCACCTCGCTGGGGAGGCCGACCCCCTGGCGCGTCGAAGACTTGAAGGAAGTTGTGCGCGATGTACACGGCGACCAGAAACACCACTAACGATTCCTCACCGGCTTGTCTGATAGGTGACGGTCTCAGGGAGACTCGAAAGACCATGCAGATCATCCTCGACAAAATCAAGACCCCAGACGTGCAGCCGCGCCTGTCGCGCGCGCGTCTCCTGAGTATGCTCCACGGCAGCCTCAGCAACTGCACCTCGACCATCCTCAACGGCCGCGCCGGCACCGGCAAGACCATGCTCGCCGCAGACTTCGCGGGCCGCTGCGGCCGCCGCGTCGGCTGGTACAAGGTGGACGCGACCGACGGCGAGCTCCCCGTCTTCTTCAAGTATCTGGTCGAGAGCGTGCGTCAGTGGAAGCCGGAGTTCGGCCGCCAGGCCCTGATGACGATGGTCGAGGTGGCGACCATAGAGGACATCCCCATGCTGGCCGAGGCTTTCGTCTACGAGCTTTTGGAGCAGAAGGGCGAGCCGCTCCTGTTAGTCATTGACGACCTGCATTTGGTCTACGACGCGGAGTGGGTCGTGCCCTTCTTCCGCCGGCTGCTCCCATTGCTGCCGGCAGAGGCGCACGTCCTCATCACGGGCCGCAGCCTCCCGCCGGCCCCTCTGTGGCGGATGCGCTCCAAGCAGACGCTCTGCGTCATAGAGGAGCCGACGCTCCTGTTCACGGAATTAGAGACGAAACGCTTGTTCAGTAGTTACGAATTGACGGAGGCGCAGGCGGCGGCCGCGCTGAAGCAGACCCGAGGCCGCGCGGCGACGCTCGACGCGATGGCGCGCGTGCTCGTGGAGGCCGGCAGCGCCATCGCCGCCGAACAGCTGGCCGCCATCGGCCAGAAGCTGCGCCGGAAGCGGACGGCGCGGCAGCGGCACGGCTACGTCATCTGACAAGAGAAGGCAGTGACGCGTTCGCATGACCCCGATGCAAACGGACAACCGAAAGCCCTCGCCCCGGCCGCTCTCGGCGGCAGAGCCGTTTCGTGGATTGCAGGGGTTTCGCTGTGATAAGCTCACGCCATCTCCCACGAGACCCGAGGGGCACAGGTTGATGGAACAGAGGCCGCTCGCTGACCAGTCACAACCCGCAGCCGCGTCGTCGCCGCCCACCCAGGGGCAGGCGGCGCAGACCTCTTTCTTTCTGCGCACCAAGCTCCTGCCGCCGCGGCCCGCGCCGGCGCTGCTCTCGCGCCCGCGGCTGACCGAGCGCCTGCTAGCGAATCTGGCCCACCCGGTCACGCTCGTCACGGCCAACGCCGGCTCTGGCAAGACCACGCTCGTCGCAGACTTCGTCCGCACCCACGCGCGCCAGTTCGTCTGGTATCAGCTCGACCACACGGACGCGGACCCCTTCGTCTTCCTCGGCTACCTGACGCACGGCATCAAGCAGTCAATCCCCAACTTCGGCGAGGTGATGTTCTCGTACTTGCAGCAGTCCGCCGACGAGCTGGCCCGCCAGCCCGAGCGCGCCGTGGACGTGCTCCTGAACGAAGTCCTCGAAAGGGTCGAGCAGCAGCTCATCGTCGTCCTCGACGACTACCACCACCTCGGCGCGAAGACGGCCGTGCACGCGGTCGTGGACCGCCTGCTCGCCTACCTGCCGGACGTGCTGCACGTCATCATCGTCTCGCGCGACTTGCCGCCGCTCTCGCTCGCGCGCCTGCGCTCCCAGGCATCGCTCACCGTCATAGACCGCAACGAGCTGCTCTTCACGGACGACGAGACGCAGGAGCTTTTCCGCAAGGTCTTCGATTTGGAGCTGACGCCAGAGCAGCTGAGCGAGTACCGCGAGCGCACGCACGGCTGGATCACCGCGCTGCAACTGGTCCGACAGGTGGCGCAGCGCCGCGCCTTCGCCGAGGGACGCCGCGAGGGCGAGGCCCCCGACCTCGTCGAAATCCTCCGCCAGTCCGAGCGCGACATCTTCGACTACTTCGCCGAAGAAGTCTTCGCGGACGAGCCGGAGGACGTGCAGAACCTGCTGCTACGCATCTCGCTCCTGGACCGCGTCGAGACGGGCGTCTGCACGACGGTTCTTCAGGAGGCCAACTGCCGCGCGCTGCTCCCCGCGCTCGTGCGCCGCAACGTCTTCCTCACGGTCGCCTCCGACGAGCGCGGCGAGGAGTACCGCCTGCACCCGCTCTTCCGCGACTTCCTGCGCCGAAGGCTGCGCAGCGAGCTCGGGCGCGCGGGCGTGGCCGCCGAGCACAAACTTTACGCCGACTACTTCCTCGGGCGCGGAGCCTGGGAGCAGGCCGTGCGCCACCTGCTCGACGCAGAGGACTTCGAGCGCGCGGCCCGCATCGTCGCCGAGCGCGGCGGCGAGTTGATCGCCTCGGGCGCGCTCTCCTCGCTCGTCTCCTTCGCCGACGCGCTGCCGGCGGCCGCGCTCGAAGCGCACCCGCGCGCGCTCGCCCACCGCGCAGAGGTGGCGCGACTGCGCGGCGACTACGACGCGGCGCAGGCGCTCTTCCGCCGCGCGGCCGCGCTCCTGCACGAGCAGGGCGACAACGAGGGCGAGGCCGAGGCCCTGCACTCGCTGGCGACCATCGCGCGCCGCCGCGGCGACTGCGCCGTGGCCTTCACCTACCTGGACCGCGCCGTCGAGCTGATGGGCGAGCACTCGTCCGTGCAGACCAAGTGCAGCAACACGCGCGGCCTGTGCCTGACGGCGATGGGCGAGTGGACGGCGGCCGAGCGCGAGTTCCGCGCCGCCTTGCAGTCGGCCGAGGAGCGGCAGGACGCATACTACGCGCGCCTCATCCCGCACAACCTCGGCGTGCCGGCGATGATTCGGGGCGACTTCGGCGAGGCGCTGCGCTGGATGAACCGCATGCTGCGCGCAGGCGAACAGCGCCCGCCGCTGCCGCAGGAGGCCACCGCACACCTCAACGTCGCGCGCTGCCACCTCTACCGCGGCGACCTGGACGAGTGCGAAAAGCACCTCGACCAGACGCTGGAATACTGCCAGCTCTTCAACCTCGTCGCGCCGCGCGCCGAGACCTTCGAGACCTACGGCAACCTCTACCGCGAGCGCGGCGACCACGCGCGCTCCGCGGAGTTCTACGAGCGGGCCGCACGCGCCTACGACGAGGCCGGCATCAACCTCTCGCAGTGCGAGCTGATCGAAGAGAAGGCGCTGCTCCACCTACAGCTCGGCGACTTCGTCGCCGCGCGCGCGCTGCTCGACCGCCTGGCCGGCGAGCGCCAGGCGGCCGGCGACGAGCGCGGCACGCACACCGCCATCCTCTCGCGCGGCCGCGTCCTGCTGGCCCAAAAAGATTATGAGGCGGCGCGGCGCGACCTCGCGCCCGCGCTCTCATACTTCCACGAGCACGGGCTCTACTACTACGAAGCGCAAGCCTCCGTCGCGCTGGCCGCCGCAGACTTCGCGGAGGGCGGCGAGGGCGCGATGCTCGAACACCTGCGCCGCGCGCTCGACCTGGCCGCGCGCTACGACTACGAGTACTGGTTGCAGCGCGAGGTCTTGAGCAACCCGCCGCTCTTCGCGCAGCCGGAGGCCGCGGAGCTTTTGCCGCCCGAGGTGCGCGAGCAGTTGGCGGCCGCGCAGGGCCAGACCGCGCGGGCTGCGGAGCAGCCGGCCCCGCGCGTCGTCGAGATCGTCACGCCGCAGACCGTCACAGACCTGACGCTCAACATGCTCGGCCCCGTCGAGATTTTCCGCGACCCGGCGCGACCGCTCGCGGCCGACGCGTGGACGACCAAGCGCGCGCGCGACATCCTCTGCTTCATCGCCTCGCGCCGCCACCGCCGCGCCTCCAAGGACACCATCATTGACACCTTCTGGGGCGAGGCCGAGTTCGAGGCCGTCGAAAAGAATTTCCACCCGACCGTCTCGCACATCCGCAAGGCGCTGAACAGCAACCAGCCCTTGAAGCAGAACTTCCTGCTCTACCGCGACGGCGATTACCAGTTGAGCCCGAACTTCTCTTACCTGATTGACACGGAGGAGTTCGACCGCCTCGTCAGCGAGGGCGAGACGGCGCGGCGCGCGCGCGACTTCGACCGCTGCATCGCCGCTTACGAGCAGGCCGTCAACCTCTACCGCGGCGACTTCATGCAGGGCGTCTACGACGATTGGGTCGAGGAGCAGCGCTCTTATTATCGAGAGCAGCACCTCCGGCTTTTGGAGGCCCTGGCGGCCGTCGCGCAGAAGACCGAAGACTGGTCGCGCTCTTTACAATTGGCACAGGAAATTTTGCGCGACGACCCCTACCGCGAGGACGTGCACATCATGATCATGCGCGCCCACGCGGGGCAGGGCAACCGCCACGCAGTCCGCGAGCAGTACGAGACTTTGCGCCGGCTGCTCAAGAAAGAGTTGGGCGTGGACCCCGCGCCCGAGACGCAGCGGATTTACCGCGAGCTGAGCGCGTGAGGGCGCACAGTAAAGTAACGAAAATGTAAGACTCGGAAGCAAGGTTCGCAACACAACGGCTGCCCGGGCAGGATTACAATCGGGGGCTTCGCGTGGCTTGAGTTATGACCACGTGCCGGACCCCTCCTCGCTAAAGGCAGTAAGCCCGCAGCCACGAGTACAAACTAAGAAACGCCACCCGTCAGGGCGGATTTTTGTAGAAAAATATGAGCATCGCCCAGAGAACCCGACAGGCCACCGCTCTCGCGTTGGTGTTCTTGCTCTGCCTCGGATCGGTGAGTGCGGGCATCACGGTCACGGGCTCAGACGGCATCACCGTGACGGGGGCCGACGGCATACACTACGTCGGCACTTCAGGCATCACCGCGACCGGCGTGGACAATTTCCTCTTCTTCGCCCCGAACGGCATCACCGCGACGGGCGTGGACGGCATCACGGCCACAGGCGTTGACGGCATCACCGCGACCGGCGTTGACGGGGTGACTTTCACAGGCTCCAACGGCATCACGGCGACGGGCGTGGACGGCACGGGCATGACGCGCGCCGACGGCATCACGGCGACCGGCGTGGACGGGGTGACGATCAGGGGGGCCGACGGCACGATCTACCGCGCCGATTCGGTCTTCATCCGCCAGGCCAACGGCATCACGGCCACGGGCGTTGACGGCATCACCGCGACGGGCGTGGATGGCATCACGGCCACTGGCGTTGACTCGCACAAGGTCGCCCGCGCCGACGGCATCACGGCGACCGGCGTGGACGGCTTCACCTTCGGCGCGGCGAGCGGCATCACCGCGACGGGCGTGGACGGCCGCGTCTTCCAGGTCTCACCGAGCGGCATCACCGTCAGCGGCGTTGACGGCATCACGGCGACGGGCGTGGACGGCCTGACGGTCAACGGCGCGGACACCTTCGTCGAAAACTCGGCGACCGGCGCGCAGGAGTTGGCCCTGCGCGGCCTGCAAAGCATTGACCCGGAGTTCGCCGTCCTCCTGAACGAGATGACGGACGACAGCAACGTCAACGCCATCATCGTCTATCACGAGAAGCCGACTGAAAACGACATCGCGGACTTGAGGTACATAGGCGTGCTCGGCGGGACGCGCTACCGCGAGCTGCCGGCCATCGCGCTCACTGCGCGCCGCAGCCAGATTGTCACCATCTCGCACCTGCCGGCCGTGCGCTCCATCTACAGCAACCGCACGTTGCAACCGACGATTGACCCGTACCTGGCGCTGGCCGGCGGCGACCGCGTGCGCCGCGACACCGATTTGACGAAGAGGAACCTGGGCGTCCCCGTGACGGGCCGCGGCGTGACTGTCGCCGTGCTCGACACGGGGCTCGACGGGGCGCACTCGGACCTGTCGGGCCGCGTCGTGCAGAACGTGAAGCTCGCCGACACGCAGAGCGCGGGCGTCGGCTTCGTCGAGCCGACCGACGTGGAGGGGCTGCCGAGCACGGACCAGGCTTACGGGCACGGCACGTTCGTCGCCGGCATCATCGCGGGCAACGGCGTGCGCTCGGGCGGCAAGTACGGCGGCATCGCGCCGGGCGCGAATCTGGTCGGGCTCTCGGCGGGCGACCTTAACCTCAGCTACGTGCTTGCGGGCTTCGATTATCTTTTGAGCCGCGGCGCGTCGCTCAAGGTGCGCGTCGTCAATTGCAGCTTCTCGGCCAACACGGTCTACGACACGAACGACCCCGTCAACGTCGCCACGAAGATGCTCTCAGACCGCGGCGTCAACGTCGTCTTCTCGGCGGGCAACACCGGCTCCGGCCAGCACACTTTGAATCCTTACGCGGTCGCGCCCTGGGTGGTCAGCGTCGGGGCCACGGACCAGTTAGGCCAACTCGCGGACTTCTCCTCGCGCGGCGACATGGGGAGCTCGCTCTTCAAGCCGACGATTGTCGCGCCGGGCGTGGACGTGGTCAGCCTGCGCGCGACGGGCGCGAGCGTGACGGGGACGCTCGGCTTCGGGAAGGCCGACGAGAGCCGCCTCGCCCCGGCCGAGTTGCCCTTCTACACGACGGCGAGCGGGACCAGCTTCTCCGCGCCGCAGGTCGCAGGGGCCATCGCCCTGATGCTCGAAGCCAACCCGAATCTCACGCCGCGGCAGGTGCGCGACATCCTACAGCGCACGGCCACGCCGCTGCCCAACTACTTCCAGCACGAGGTCGGCGCAGGGATGCTCAACGCGCACGCGGCCGTGCTCGAAGCCGCGTTCCCGGAAAGGCGCATGGGCCAATTCCGCGCCACGCTAGACCAGGGGCAGGTCAGCTTCGTCACTGACGCGGCCGAGCAGATCACGGGCTACGTCACGCCGCTCGGCAGCTACAGCATCAACGTCAACGTCCCGGCGGACGCCGTGCTCGCCTCGGTCGGGACTTCCTGGGGGCCGCTCGCGAGCATCAACGACCTCGCGCTCTCGGTCTACGACGCGGGCGGCACGAGGCTGGCCGACGTGGACACGCGCAACGGCCCGGGGCTGACGGGCAAGCACGAGGGCTACACGCTGAGGGGGACGGCCGGCAGCCTGCGCGTGCAGGTCTCGCAACTGGCCGGCCCGACGCAGCCCGTGCGCGGCGTCTTCGAAGTGACGCGCGCCGAGTTCGCGCCGCTGAGCGACCTCGAAGGCTTGAGCCCCGAGGCGCGCGCCGAGATACAGGCCGTGCTCCGCACTTTCGTCATGAAGCCTAACGGCACGCACTTCCGCCCCGGCTTCGGCGTCACGCGCGGGGAGCTGGCCGCGACGCTCGTGCGCGGCGGCCACGTCCCGCAGTACCTGCCCGCCAGGCCGCGCTTCACGGACGTGAGCGACAAGGGGACGCTGCTCTACGTCGAGAGCGCGCAGAACGCGCCGAGCGGTGCGCTCTTCCCGGACGCCGCGCCCGGAAGCAAGTTCCGGCCGGACGATTTCGCCACGCGCCTCAACGCGGCCGTCGCCCTCGTGCGCGCCGCCGGCCTACAGGCCGAGGCCGAGGCCACGTCGTCGCTGCCCTCCTGGGTGAAGGACGCAGGCACCATCCCCGTGGCCCTGCGCGGCTACGTGGCGGTCGCGCTGGACAAGGGGCTGATGACGGCCGATGACGGCAAGTTCCAGGCGCAGAGCGCCATCACGCGCGCGCAACTGGCGCACTCGGCGCTCGTGCTGTGGAGGCGGGTGAACTGAAGGCAAGAGGAAAAAGGTAAAAGTCAACAAGGCGGACAGGTTGAAGCCCCGTCAGGGGCGGTTGATAATAGCCCAGCACTTCAGTGCTGGGAACAGGGCGGAAAAAAGATTGAGTCCCGTAGGGACGGCTGAAGAAAGGTGAGCCCACATTCGGTCGTCCCTACGGGACTCGAATATTATTGGCACACTTACCCAGCACTGAAGTGCTGGGCTATTCTCGGGCCGCCCCTGACGGGGCTAAGACCTTGCTGATGGCTCACTGCCCGCCGCCTACTGCTTTTCAGTGTCCGCCTTTTCCCTTTTACCTGACGAAGAGTTCCTCGACGTTCCAGAGTGAATACGGAAGAATCGTGCCGGGGCGGTAGTTGCCGACGCGCGTGTTGGCGGCCGAGGCGATGTGGCGTGCGACGATGGGGACGATGGGCATCTGCTCGGCGATGATCGCCTGGATTTCGCGGAAGATGGCCTTGCGGCGCGCGGGGTCCAGCTCGTGCGCCTGCTCGGCGTCCAGCTGGTCGAGCCGCGCCTCCCAGTCAGTCGCGGGCTTCGGCTGCTTCGGATGCCACTGGTGATTGCCGCTCGCGCTTTGCAGGAGGTTGGTGTAGGAGGACGGGTCCGGGTCCGACACGCCGGAGCCGAGCAGCACCGCCTCGTAGTCGTAAGACTGCGACCAGCGCGCCGTCAGCGCCTGAAACTCTATCGGCGCGGGCTGCAACTTGATTCCCAACTTCGCCAGGTCTTCCTGAATCACCGTCGCCATGTCTACGCGCGACTGGTTCTCGACGGGGACGATCAGGGTGAACTCGACCCGGTTGCCCTTCGAGTCGTAAAGCTCCGGCGCTTCCTCCGTGCCGCGCACGGCGAAGCCTGCCTCCTGCAAGAGCGTGCGCGCACGGGCCAGGTCGTACTCGGCGCGCGGCACGTCGGCCGCGGCCCACGCGCGGTTGCCCGGCGAGACGAAGCTGTAGAGCGGCGTCGCCAGCCCTTGCAGGTTCGAGGAGGCGATTGACTTGCGGTCAATGGCGTGGGCGACGGCGCGGCGGAAGCGCGGGTCCGCGAACCACGCGCGCTTGACGGGGTCCACGATGGCTTTGCCGTTCTGCGTGCCCTCGTTCAGGTTGAACCAGATGTAGTCCGTGCCCAGCCCCGGCCCGAGGTCGTAGGCGCGCACGGCTCCCTGCTGCGCTTGCAGCGCGGCGTAGTCGGACGGGCGGACGCGGTCAATGATGTCGAGCGAGTTTTGCTGTAGGCGCGCGACGGCGTTGTTCGGGTCGCCGACGATTTCGATGACGAGCGAGTCGAGGTAAGGGAGCTGGTTGCCGGCCGAGTCCTTCTTCCAGTAGTTCGGATTGCGCTTCAGGCGCAGGCGCTCGCCGGGCGTGACGGCCTCGACCGTGAAAGGGCCGGCGGTGACGACGCGCTGCGGGTCCGTCGTGATGCTCCAAGCGTCCTTGAGCGTCCCCTTGTTGAACTCCTCTTCGAGGGCGTGGCGCGGGAGTACGGCGACGTTGTACAGGTAGCCCTCGGGCGCGGCCACCGTCTCGGGGAAGACCATGCGGAGGTGTCGCGGGTCCGTGGCGGTCGTCTCGATGGGCTTGCCCGAGACGAGCATCGTGTCGCGGTAGATGGGCGACTGCGTGCGCTCGTCGTAGAGGGCACGCATGGTGAAGGCCACGTCGTCGGCCGTGAGCGCGTGCCCGTCGGAGAATTTTAACCCGTCGCGCAAAGTGACTTCGAGCGTGCGCTTGTCGTCGGCCCACTTCCATGACTCGGCCAGCCCCGGAATGTGCTTCTGCTGATCCTGGTCGAACTCCACGAGGCGGCCGCCCAGGAGGAAGAAGGCCGTCAGGATGGAAGACTCCTCCTTCGCCATCAGGTAGTTGAGCGTCTGCGGCGGCGAGGTCAGGCGGTAGGTGATGGAGCCGCCACGGGTGCCGACGACGCGCTCGCGTGATTGCTGCGGCTGCGTGCCCTGCGTGTTCGAGACGGTCGGCTGCTGCTGGCAGGCGGCCGCCGCGAAGAGCAGCAGGGCGAGGAGGGCGAAAAGGGATAAACATCGCGGCGTTGATATTTTCATCGAGGCGGATTCAATCATGGATGCGGACGCCTTGTCCAGCCAACACGGCGCTGCGGTGTAGCCCCTTATTTCAACAATGGGCCGAAGGGTTGCTCAAACGCGGCAAGTGCAAGATGAGTGTCATCTGCACCGTGATGCGCAAGCTCGTCCACATCGTCTACGGAGTGTTGAAGTCAGAGAAGCCGTTCGACCCGCAGTGGGCGAAAATAGCTTGACTCCCAACACAGTATCTAACCGGGCGCGACGAACCGCGATAACAACAAAGCCTCGCGCATGAAAGCATCGCTATTCGCGGTCGGGTGCATGCCGTTGTTAGGCGCGGCCCCTGAATGAGGCGCAGGGGGTGAAGCCGCAGAGGGGACGCCCTCGACATTCCCTTCGCTAATGCTGAACGGTGGGAATGTCGAGGGCGTCCCCTCGAACGGCTCTGAGGCGTATCAATCCTGTCTGCTTTATTAGTAACAACTGCCACACAGGCAGCTTTGCGGCCACATGACAGGGTCAGGATCGCCAAAGACCTTTCTATATTGAGCCAATGTATTATCGTTATACAATGGCATCAATTCTTCCTTTTCATTTTCATCAACTATGGGGTGATGATGGGCATAATCACCGAATACTCTCTTCGACATCTCGTGATAGTCTCTCGAAAAGAGTAAGTGAGTATGCCAATACTCATCTATTACCTCTGAAACTGGGTATTTCAGCTCCGGTTCAAATAGTTTAAGAGAGATAAACTTCTTGTATTCTCTCTCCAATAGCTCCAATTCACCATCACTACAGTCATTTTTCATGGCAAATCGTTTGTTGACTTTGCTCATGTCCCAGTTCATCAACACATCAAATGACTGTTGTTTCTGGCCGGAAAGACAACCTTCCGGGGTAACACTTAACGCACTCATGTATACCTCTCCTTCCTCTTGCACAGCCAAAGACGTTTAATGAATCTTTGGCTATTTGTTGAAAAACCACTTCTCCCATGCAACATCCTTCTGTTATCTACAAGGATGGCCTCACCCCTTTGCAAATGGATGGATTTTACCTCTGGGCTGCTTGAGATTACCCTTTCAAACTTCAAAAGGGCTGCCTGAGCATACTCTGATACTGGCTCCTGTACAAGCCAATCTGCATAGTAGAATATATTTCTCTGATCAAGAATTGATAATAGCCCTTGATGCCTCTCTGGATGATCACCCAACGGAGGCACTCTAACTGTGATTTTCTTTAAATTTTCAATTTCGTTAAGTGAGAACTCACTAATCATCTTTGAAATATCCAGCAGCAACAAAGCACCTCCCTCCTCATCTGAGATATGGCAGTGCCATGCGACAATCTCTACATCGGGGTGATCTGAGTGCAACCCCATTGGCAGATTAGTATGAAGTCTTTTAGAACTCTTGTCTTTCACACAGACCTCTGTTTCTGAAATAATCTCTCCAAATTCACCGCAAATATCTCTGAAGTCAAAGCTAGAGATCGGATTTGGAATATAGAAAAATCCGTCTCTCTCTAGGTTCTCACTTATTTTTTCTAGATCATTCTTATCCATTCCCATACGCTCAGTTGGCTTTGACCGCTCAACGGATGTGAGGCTAACGAGAAAAACACTCAGTAGCGGAATGCGCGAGGATCAGACGCGGGCGCACGATATTCCCGTTGATAAGGTGGATGTCAATCGTCGCCGCTTTAACTTCGTCCGATCTAAACTTTTGTGCAGGAATCACACTTGCACAAAAATTGACCGTTGAGAGACTATGTTTGTGCAAAGCCCGTTACGTTCAACTCTCTGCGCCCCCTCCGCGTCCTCTGCGTCTCTGCGGTGAGCCTTAACTTCATTGCCGAACTTCCCGCTTGGGCCGCCGGCGCGCTTGAGGTGTTATGCGGCGCAGACCTTGCCGAGCGCCTGCGCCCACTTGCCGACGACCACCTTGCCGTACATCAGTTGCTCCTTCTGCCGGCGGATGGCGCAGGCGCGGCGGAACGCGCCGGCCTCGCCGTACTTGGTGATCGAGACTGAGGTCCGGCCGCGCTTCTCGCGCCCCGCGTTCCAGGAGACTTCGTAGACCTCGTTGAGATAGATTTGGCCGTCCTTGCCCTTGTACTTCTTGACGGCGCGGCGCACGCCGACGATGCCGCTCTTGTTGCGCGGGTTCTCGCCGACGACGACCCAGTCGGTGCGCGGCTTGCCCAACTCACGCTCCAACTCGTTGCGGCACTCGACCGCCTTCTCAAGCGCGGCCTCCTTGCCTCCGTTCGCCTTGTCGCTGATGAATTTCGACTTGGTGACGTTCTTGAGTCTGACCCGCACGTACCAACCGACAGTCTTCCGCTCCGGGCAGTCAATCCGGCTGACGCCCTTATGCCCACTCTTAGCCATAAGCTTTCGTAGCTGCTCTCCTCGGACTCAAATTTTCGGTGAGTGCAGATAACTTATCGCCTCGCGGGCCAGTTGTCAAAGAGTTGCAAACAAGGACGCTGCCGGAACAGATTCTGTGCTAGTATCTAAGTCGGAGCCCAGCCAGGACTCCTCACGCATTCTCTTCGCGACCCGAATTTCCCGCCGTTAGGATTTAAGCTTCAATGTCATTCATCATTTTTCTTACCTTATTGGTATGTCTGCTTTGCTTAATAGCAGAGAGTGTCCGGCGGACCTTGAGAGGTCGAGCGCCCGAAAAATCGTCCAGGCACGTGGAGAGAAGGCCCGCAAAAATTTATTACCCGCAGAACGAAAAGAAAACAGACAGCGCGCCTATGCTGGAAAGCACGCCAGACCCGCCTTCGGCCCCGCCCGAAGCTTTTCGCGGCAACGAATTTCGCCGCCCGCGCCGCCCGGTGCACATTAAAGATATTGTCAATAGTAAGTTCAACTCTCTTCCAGAGTGGCGACTAATCGAGCGCACGCCGATTTCGGAGCATGACGAAGAAGTCTATCGCGAAGCCGAGCGGTTGCGTATCCTACGGGAGAGCGGCGTAGCCGAAGAACGCAACCGAAGGTATCGCGCGCAAAGGCAGAACCAGCGTTACGATAAGTAGCGCGCCGCCACCTGCCTTCCGCTTCTTGTCGCCGCTCGCGGATAGGTGTTAGATAACTCCTGAACTTTTCCGCAGCCGCCGCAAGGCTTGAAGACTCCGCCCGTGCTGAAACTGATAGTCTCAAGAGTGCTCCAGGGCATCGTCGTCCTGCTGGCCGTCTCGGTGCTGACCTTCGTCATGCTCGCGGCCGCGGGCGGCGACGCGCTCTCCGCCCTGCGGAACGACGCGCGCGTCAACGAGGAGACGTTCGAGAGGCAGCGTTACTTCTACGGCTTAGACCAGCCGCTGCCGGTGCGCTACTGGCGCTGGCTCAAGGGGGTCGCGCGCGGCGACATGGGCAAGTCCATGTCCAACAACGAGCCGGTCGCGGACGTGTTGCGGCGCAACCTGCCGCGCACGCTCACGCTCGCGGCCGCCGCGTTCCTCCTGGCGAGCGTCATCGCCCTCGCGCTCGGCTCGCTGGCGGCGCGGCGGCCGCGCGGCCTGCTCGACAAGCTGTGCGGCGCGCTCATCATCCTCGCGTCCTCGACGCCGCGCATCGTGCTGGCGCTCGTCGGTCTGGCGCTGGCCGTGCGGACCTCCGTCTTCAAAATCGGGGGCGAGTCGGCGGGGCTCGCCTCGTCGCTGCTGAGCCTGCTCCTGCCCGCGTTCGTGCTCGCCGTCCCGCTCATCGCTACCCTTCTGGCACAGGTGCGCGACGGGCTGGCGTCTGCGCTGCGCGAGGAGTTCGTGCAGGTGGCGCGCGCCAAGGGGCTCTCGGAGCGGGCCGTCACGTTGCGCCACGCCCTGCGCGCCGCGCTCAACCCGCTGATTACGATTTCGGGTTACAGCCTCGGCGGGCTGGTCGGCGGGTCCGTCATCGTCGAGAGCGTGTTCGGCCGCGAGGGGCTCGGGCGTTTGAGCGTGCAGGCGCTCGGCAGCCGCGACGTGCCGCTGCTGATGGGCGTCGTGCTCGTCACCTCGACGGCGGTGCTCGTCGGCAACCTCGTGGCGGACATCCTGCTCAGGCTGAATGACCCGCGGCTGCGCGCGGCCGACGGCGGTTAAGAGTGAAGATGAACGAAGCGGCCGGACGAACAGACGAGCCTGAGGAGCAGCGGCAGCCCGCCTCGCGCCTGAGGCGCGGCCTCAGGTTCGTGCGCCGCCGCAAGCGGTTCGTCGCGGGCCTCTCGATCATCATCTTCTTCTACGCGGTCGCCATCTTCGCTGACTTCCTGGCCCCTTACGACTATCGCACGCAGTCCAGATGGGAGAAGCAGTCGCCGCCAACTCCCGTCCGCTTCCGCGACGCCGAAGGCAACTGGCACGCTTGGCCCTTCGTTTACGAGCGAAGGCTGGCTGACCCGCTGCAACGCGCTTACGCGGAGGACACGACGCGCGTCTACCCGGTCCAGTTCCTCACGACGGGCTACTCGTATAGACTGTTCGGCGTCTTCCCGTCACGGAGGCATCTCTTCGGTCTGAATTCCGGTGACTACGAAGACGTGACGCGCCTGCGGCTGCTGGGGACCGACAGCCAGGGGCGCGACCGCTTCTCGCGCCTCCTGATAGGCTCGCGCTTCTCGCTCGTCGTAGGCCCCGTGGGGACGCTGCTGGCGAGCGCGCTTGGCATCTTCCTGGGATGCGTCGCGGGCTTCGGCGGGCGGGTCGTGGACGCCGTCCTGATGCGCGTGGCCGACGCGATGCTGGCGCTGCCGGCGCTGGTCTTGATTCTGGCAGCGCGCGCGGCCTTCCCGCTGGCGCTGCCCATGTGGAAGGCCGGGCTGCTGATGATCTCGATTTTCGCGCTCATCGGGTGGGCGGAGATGGCGCGGCTGACGCGCGGGCTGGTGCTGGCCTTGCGCCAGCGCGAGTTCGTCCTGGCGGCCGAGAGTTTGGGGCTCTCGAAGGCGCGCATCCTGTTCCGCCACATCCTGCCGAACGCGGCGCGCCCGCTCGTCGTGCAGGTGACGCTGATGCTGCCCTTCTTCCTTTTGACGGAGACGGCGCTCTCCTACTTCGGCGCGGGGCCGCAGGTGCCTGAGGCGAGCTGGGGCAACCTGCTGGCCGAGGCGGGCGACGGCAACCTCCTGGCCCGCCAGCCGCTCGTGCTCCTCGCCCCGGCCCTCGCCATCTTCCTCTTCGTCCTCGGCGTCCGGCTCCTCGGCGACGGGCTGAAGGTTAAGACCGAGTGAACCACTCAAGCCTTTGCGCCTTTGGTTTTAACTTTGCGCCTCCAGCGTGAACGGCTGTTTCGCGCAAAGGCGCAAAGACAAGACGTAAGGCGCAAAGGCTTGAGTCATTTCACTCAGGATTGTAATAAGGGGCCGCTTCCGGCGTTATATTGTAGGATGTGAACAGACGGACGTGCCGCCTCGTATGGGGTAAAGCGAATAACCTTCTCGCGAAAGGTGAAAGAGGCATGAACACGATGAGGGTCGGTGTGAGGCGGGCCGCGGCGCTCGCCGCGCTCCTGCTCGCGGCGGTCGCCAGTTGCGCGGCGCAGACGCAGTCGCCCGAGTGGGCGGCGCAGGTTGACGACTACCTGGGCGGGCTCGTCAAGCAGAACCGCTTCAGCGGCGCGGTGCTCGTGGCGCGCGACGGCCGCGTGCTCTTGAGCAAGGGCTACGGGTTCGCGAACCTGGAACTGGAAGTCCCCAACACGCCGCAGACCAGGTTCCGGCTGGGCTCCATCACGAAACAGTTCACGGCGGCGGCCATCATGCTCTTGCAGGAGCGCGGGCTTCTCAATGTTCAGGACTCCGTCTGCAAGTACGTCGAGAACTGCCCGGCCGTCTGGCAGCCCGTCACGATTCACAACCTCCTGACGCACACCTCCGGCATCCCCAACTTGACGGCCTTCCCCGACTACCAGAAGACGATGGCGCTGCCCACGACGCTGCCCGAAACAATCGCGCGCTTCAGGGACAAGCCGCTGGAGTTCAAGCCGGGCGAGCGGTTCGACTACAGCAACTCTGGCTACATCCTCCTGGGCCACATCGTCGAGAAAGTCTCCGGCAAAACTTACGACGCGTACTTGCGCGAGAGCTTCTTCGCGCCGCTCGGGATGAACGACACGGGCGTGGAAGTCCCCGGCGAGATTATCAAGCGCCGCGCCTCCGGCTACAGGTTCGGCCCGAACGGGCTCTCGAACGCGCCCTACCTGGACATGACCATCCCGCACGCGGCCGGCGCGCTCTACTCGACCGTCGAAGACCTCTACCGCTGGGACCAGGGGCTCTTCGGCGGGAAGCTCATCTCGCAGAAGTCGCTCGACGCGATGCTCACCGCCGTCAAAAACTTTTACGGCTACGGCATCGGCGTGGACACGCAGTTCATGCTCGGGCGCGTCGCGCACGGCGGCGGCATCAACGGCTTCAACACCTACATGGCCCGCTTCCCCCAGGAGCGCGCGGTCGTCGTCGTCCTCAGCAACATCGAGAACGGCACGCCGACCCCGCAGATCGAGACGCGGCTCGCGCGCCTCGCGCTCGCCGACAAGATCGTCATGCCGCCGGCCGCGAAGGTTGACGCGCAGCAGCTTGCGCGTTACAGCGGGAGGTACGAATTAGACCCCGCGCTCGGCAACATGGTCTTCGACGTGACGGCCGAGGGCGACCAACTTTTCATCAAGCCTTCGCACAGCGACCGGCACAAATTCGTGCCAGTCTCCGAGACGGAGTTTTACGACTACGACGACGGCGGCGACGCGCGCTTCATCTTCCAGAAGAACGAGAAGGGCGAGGTGACGGGCGTCCTGATTCGCAACGTCGGGCCGGGGGACGCGCTGGCGCGGCGGCTGAACCTGCCCGCGCCGAGCGTCGAGGGCAACACGACGTTCAGGCTCAAGGGCTACCCGGATGCTAAAATCGTGGCGCTGGCCGGGACGTTCAACAACTGGAACCAGTCGCAGACGCTGTGCGCCAGGGAGGGCGGCGAGTGGCTCTGCCGCGTAGACCTCAAGCCCGGGAAATACACTTACAAGTTCGTCATAGACGGCATCTGGATCACGGACCCGGCCAACCCCGCGAGCGAGAACGACGGGCGGGGCAACGTCAACTCGGTGCTGGTCAAGGGAAATTAATTGGAGGTGCGTATGAAGAGGACGGTCGGTTTACTCGCCCTGTTGGTCGCGCTGGCCGGGTGCCACGGGGGCTTGTTTCGCGGAAAGGCGGACGGGTCCGGGAAGTCGAAGGTTGAGAGGAGAAGCCGGTCGGGCTTCACGGCCGTGAACATTTCCGGGGCTTTCGAGGTCGAGATCATCGCGCAGGAGGAGCCGGGCCTTGAGTTGGAGGGCGACGACAATCTGCTCCAAATCGTCCGCACCGAGGTCAAAAATGGCGTGCTGGAAGTCTTCAACGAGAAGCCCTACTCGACCAGGGAAGCAATCCGCGTGCGCATCTCCATGCCGCAACTCGACGCCGTCTCGACTTCGGGCGCGAGCGACATAGTCGTCTCGAACGTGAAGAGCGAGAACTTCAACATCTCGACTTCCGGCGCGGGCAGCCTGACAATCTCCGGCGCGGCCAAAACGCTCGCCGTCGAGATGTCCGGCGCGGGCGAGGTGGACGCCAAAGACCTGCGCTCCGAGAAGGTGTCTGTCAATTCCAGCGGCGCGGCCGACGCCACCGTCTACGCCTCCGAAGACCTGACGGTCAGCGCGTCGGGCGCGGGCACCGTCAACTACTACGGCGACCCGAAGAACGTCAGCGAGAACGTGAGCGGCGGGGCCTCCATCTCAAGGAAGTGACGCGGGCGCAGACTAGAGAAAACCTGTTCGCGGCGCTCGTGGCGGAGGCGGCCGCCTGCCGCCTGTGCCCGGCCATGTGCGGCCGGCGCGCGGTCCTGAGCGAGCGCAACGGCACCTTGCGCCCGCGCGTCCTCTTCATAGGCGAAGCCCCGGGACGCCAGGGCGGCGACCGCACGCGCGTCCCCTTCTCGGGCGACCAGTCTGGGCGCAACTTCGGCCGCTACCTCTCGTCCATCAACCTCGCGCGCGAGGAAATCTTCATCACCAACGCCGCGCTCTGCAACCCGCGCAAAGAGACGGGCGCGAACCGCAAGCCGACCGGGACGGAAGTCCTCAACTGCTCGCCGTTCCTCAGCCGCCAGCTCGAAATCTTAGACCCGCCGGTCGTCGTCACGCTCGGCGCGGTCTCGCTTGCCGCGCTCAGGGCGGTTGAGTATCATGAGTTGACTCTGAAAGAAAACGCGGGCGGCGTGCACGAGTGGAACGGGCGCTTACTCGTCCCCGTCTACCACCCGAGCCCGCAGGTGCTCGCCTCGCACAGGCGCGAGGACGCGCAACTGCGCGACTACCAATCAATCGCCCGCGCGCTCAACCGCGCGGCCCGCAAGAAGTGAGGTGCGAAGATGAAGACGATGCTTAAGAAATGTCAGGCGGCCCGCCCGCTGATTCTGGTCGCGGCGGCGGTCGTGCTCCTGGCCGGGTGCTCGCAGGCCCAGTCGCAGAACGCTGCGCGCTCGGCGACCAATTCGGCGGCGGCCGAGGCGAAGGGCGACGGCGGCGGCGACGCGGCGGCCCCGAAGGTCGGGCAGGCCGCGCCGGATTTCAAACTGCCCTACGCCACGCAGGAGCAGATTTACCTCAAGCCGGAAGATCACCTGTCGCTCTCTTCCTTGCGCGGCAAGAACGTGATTTTGGCCTTCTACCCGGCCGACTGGTCGGGCGGCTGCACGAAAGAGGTCTGCACCCTGCGCGACACCTTCGCGGAGCTGTCGAAGCTGAACGCGACGGTGCTCGGCGTCAGCGGCGACTACGTCTTCTCGCACCACGAGTGGGCCAAATTCCACAAACTCCAGTTCCCGCTCCTCTCCGACCACGACCACAAGGTCGCGCGCCTCTACGCGAGCTACAACGAGGGCGCGGGCTACAACAAGCGCACCATCTACCTGATAGACAAAGAGGGCGTCGTGCGCTACGTCAACCTGGACTTCAAGGCGGGCGACGCGGCCGACTACAACCGCCTGAGAGAAGAGCTGACGAAGCTGAAATAACGGGAGACGGGTAACAGAAGTTTATCAGCCGGGACGCTCCGATTCGTCCCGTCAGGGACGTTCGATAATAGCCCAGCACTTCAGTGCTGGGAACCAGTCGGGGATAATTAATGAGTCTCGTAGGGACGGCTGAAATCCTCAGCCGTCCCTACGGGACTCGACACCGTTTTCTACGCCTCTCCCCAGCACTGAAGTGCTGGGCTATTTTCAGTCGCCCCTGACGGGGCTAAGAGCTAATGGCCGACGCAACTGAACAGATCGCTGCCCGCAGGTCGTCGCTCGACGAGACGCACGAGCGGCTCGGCGCGAGGATGGCGGAAGGTGACGGCCGGCGCGTGCCGGCCGATTACGGAGACGCCGGGGCCGAGTACGCAGTAGTGCGCGAGGGCGGGGCCGGGTTGAGTGATTTGTCTGCGCGCGGGCGCATTGAGGTCTCCGGCTCGGAGGCCGTGCAGTTCCTGAACGGCCTCGTCACGAACGACATCAAGGCGCTGGAGGAAGGGGCCTGGATGCGCGCGGCCTTCCCGAACGTGCAGGGGCGGCTCGTCGCGCAGGCGCGCGTCCTGCGCCTCGGCCCTGACAGGTTCCTCTTCGACACGGAGCCGGCCACGCGCGAGCGCGTGCTGAAGACCCTTGAACGCTTCACGCTCGCGGGCGATTTCCGCGTCAAGGATTTGACGGACGAGACGGCGCTCGTCACCGTGCAGGGCGCGCGCGCGGCCGAGGTTGTAAGAACTGCGCTCGGCGCTGACGCGGCCGAGACCGCGCGCGGGCGCGTTCACGTCGCGAGCCCGAGCGAAGGCCAGGAGCTTTACGTCATCCGCGCGACACACACGGCCGAGGACGGCTTCGATTTGATAGTCACAGCGGCTGGCGCGGCCTCGCTGTGGGATGCGCTCGCGTCCGCGGGCGCGCGCCCCGTCGGTTCTGACGCGCTGGAAGTTTTACGAGTCGAGGCGGGCGTCGCGCGTTACGGGCAGGACGTGGACGAGACGAACGTCGTGCTCGAAGCCGTGCCGGACGACGCCGTGAGCTTCACCAAAGGCTGCTACGTGGGCCAGGAAATCATCGCGCGCATACACTGGCGCGGCCACGTCGCCAAGCGGCTCGCGGGCCTCGCCTTCGACGGGCGCGCGCAAGTCTCGCGCGACGACAAGATACTGAACGCCGACGGCCAGACAGTCGGCCGCCTCACCTCCGTTACTTTCAGCCCCGCCCTCGACCGCACCATCGCGCTCGGCTACGTCAAGTACGATTACCTAGCGCCCGGCACCGAGCTGCGCGTCGCACAGACGACGGCCCGCGTCACGCCGCTTCCGTTCGTGCGCGGGAGCTGGTACGAGGCGTTGGAGGCTGGCGCGTGAGCGAGGAACTCCCCGAGACGACGCCGTCCTCATCGCCGCGCGACCTGGACTTCGAGCAGGCGCGGCTCGCCTACTCCATCATCTCGTCGCTCCTGGAACACACGCGCGTCGTCAGCGACCTCATCGCGCTGATGGCGCAGACGCTCGACGAAGACACGACGAAGGCCCTGACGAACACGCCGCACTGGAAAGCCTACCTCGACAGCCGCCGCGCGATGGAGCGCACGAGCGAGGACGTGGAGCGATTCGCCGAGGTGATGAAGAGACTGGCCGGCGATTGAGAGAGCCTGCCGACCATCACCTGAGATATTTTCTGAACCACCTGACGGCCCGCCGGTCCCTGTCCTCTTGATTCTGTGCCAGGATGTGATTGTCCCCCGCGTAGACGAGCAACTCGTAAACCTTGCCCGCCTTCTGTAAACGTTGGGCCAAATTTAGCGAGTGGGCGGGGTTGAGGCCCTTGTCGTCGCCCCCGTGCATGATGAGCAGGGGGACGTTCAACTCTTCGGCCCACAGGACGGCCGACCTCGCCTGGAACAGCTCACTCTTTCGCGTTTCGTAATCAGGCCAGAGTTGCTTGAAGAGAGCCGGCGTGTACTGCTGCGGGTGTTCGTTCACCAGATCCTGCAAGCTCGTGAAGGCTCCGAAGACGGCCGCCGCCCTCATCGGAAACTTTCTCCTGACCGCCTGGTAAGTCATCATGCCGCCGCGCGACTCACCGTACATGAACAGATTCTCCGCGTCCACGAACCCGAGCGCCTTCGCCACCGTGAAGACGTTCATCAGGTCGTTTAAGTCCGCGCCGCCCACTTCGTCCTTCCCTTCGCCGCCGTCGCTCTGCCGCAGCAGCGGGGCCAGAACGACGAAGCCCTCGGACGCGAGCCGGTGAAAGCACGTGACCAGCTCGGGCGCGATGTCGCCGCGCACGACGCTCCCGCGGTTGAAGATGACGGCGGGGAATTTTCGACCATTGGTTCGCACGGGCTTGTAGAGGTAGGCCGTGACCCGCAGGCCGTCGCTCATGTACGTCAGCTTCTGAAGCTCGAAGTTAGTATCGGCGACGGCCTTCTCGTAAGCGGCGCGGTCAGCGTATTTCTCCACGTCCGTCGTCTCGACGGCCCTTTCATACGTGGGGAAGTCGTAGGTCTTTCGCCCGACTACCGCGCCGCTCTCCTGCTGTAAGAAAGAGCCGGCGATAAGTAGAGGCGCTATCAAAAACGACGAGACGAGTGTGCTCATACGGAATTTGCTCCCGCGCTTGAAGACGCGGATGGCGAACGAAGCGTTAACGCCTGGTTGCTAGAAGAGAGAAGGCTGGTCTTCGAGGTCCGCGGCGGCGATGACGTGTTGGCCGAGCAGGCGCTTGAGCTTGTTGGCGCTGGCGGGCGCGTGGCCCTCGTAGAAGTTGCTGAAGTAGGCGTAGACGCGCGCGCCGCGCGCCCTCAGGCGCGAGATGGTTTTGGCCCAGGACGAGAGGTTCTCGTCCTGCGGGCGCTGGACGGCGTCGAAGCGCGTGAGGTTGCGCGCGCCCATCCAGCGGACGTAGACGAAGTCCGCGCTCAACTGCTCGGCCAGTTGCCAGTTGTCTTCGGGCGCGATCCACTGGCCTTCGACCAAGGCCGGCGAGACCTCTTGCTCCGCCAGGAAATCCAGCACGCTTTGCCTGAGCCACGAGGCGCTGCGGAACTCTATGCTGAAACGGATGTCGCGCGGCAGGCGCGGGAGAAAGTTGCGCAGGCTCCGGCCCGTCTCCGGCGTCAGCTCGAACTGCGGCGGCAGTTGTATGAGCACGCACGCGAGCTTCGGCCCGAGCGCGCGCGCCCTGTCGGCGAACTCCGCGAGCAACTCGGCGCTCCCGCTCCCCAGGCCGCGCTCGTGCGTAATCTCCTGCGGCAGCTTGAGTGAGAAAGTGAAGCCGGGCGGCGTGCGTTTGGCCCAGTTTTCAAACGTCTGTTGCGGCGGGATGGCGTAAAAGGTCGAGTCAACTTCCACGGTCTCGAACGCGCGGCCGTAGACTTCGAGCATCGCGGGCGAGCGCGTGCCCCGCGGGTAGAAGACGCGCCCGCCCGGCCCCGTCACCCAGTCTTCATAATTCCAGCCCTGGCAGCCTACAAAGACGGAAGGCAGGAGGCGGTGGGCGGAAGGCAGCCGCTCGCCCTCCGCCTTCTGCTTCCCGCCTTCCGCCTTCTGTTCTTTCATCCTTCGTCCCTTTCCCTGCGGCAGACGATGAGATTGACGATGCCGAGCGCGCGGCGCTCGACGCGTTCGAGGCGCAGGCCGGCGCGCTCGGCCTCCTGCGCGGTGCGGCGGTTGAAGTGGTCGTCAATCAGCGCGACGGTCAAGACACTTAGCGCGTCGAAGACGTAGCCGAGCAGGCCCGGCGGGCGGACGTGCTCCACGAGGACGACGGTCCCGCCGGGCCGGACCACGCGCCGCAACTCCGCGAACGCCTCGGGCTGCGAAGTGACCGAGCAGAAGACGAGCGTCGCAAAGGCCGCGTCGAACGAGGCGTCTGCGAAAGGGAGCCGCTCGGCACGGGCCTGCACGAGGCGCACGCCCGCGGGCCGCTCCTCCTTGCGGCGCGCGATGTCGAGCATCTCGCGACTGAACTCGCTCGCCACGCCGCGCGCGCCGCGCGGGTAGAAGGGGAAGTTGAGCCCCGTGCCCGCGCCGACTTCGAGGACGCGGCCGTCGGGTGGGAGCGCGGCCAGTGCGCGAGCGCGCAGGCCGGCGAAGAATCTACGGTCGAGCGGCCCCATCACGCGCTCGTAGTGCTTCGCGAGGCGGTCGTAGACCGGCGGCGCAGTCTCTTTCATGCTCGTTCACCGCGCCGAAAAACTTGACTCGCGGCGACGGCCGGCGTTATCGTCCCGCATCCCGACACAGCTCCAACCTTTTTCCGAACCATCCGGGCAGGAATCCTCGTGCTCCAATTCAAATCACACACGTCTCAAGAGAGGATGATAAATGAATAATCTACGCATACACGTCGCACGACGTAGCGGAGATCGGCCCGAAGGTCGAGGAGAAGATACGCGAGGAGGTCGGGTCGCAAACTCCCATCCCGTACCAGGTCGAGGGCGGCGACGCGGGGGAGATGACGGCCGGCAAATTCTTCGGCGACATCGCCAGCGGGCTTCTCGGCGGCAAGTCTGACGTGCTCTTCAACCTGCACTTCGATTTCGCGCAGCCCCGCCCCGTTCACCTGCGCCTCTCCATGAACCGCCAGGGCGTCGGCTCGCACGCCGGCCTCCTGCTCTACTCGACGCCGCTCGCCAAGCCCGTCGGCGGCGAGATATACCTCGAAGACCCCAAGTTTTTCGGCAAGTCGAAATTCAAAGGCGACCCGGCGAGCGAGCGTCTCAACGGCAACGGCGACCTCGTCAAGCTCGCCAACGAACTGGCCCGCGTCGAGTCGCAGTCGGGCGGCCTCACGCTGAAGATCAAGAGGTTCTGCAAGATCGTGCCCGGCGAGAACGGCGGCGCGCAACTCGTCGTCGCCACGCTGCCGCGCCCGACCAAGATGGGCTTCAGCGCCGCCGTGGACGCGCCGCAATTCTTCGAACTCGCGCGGCTGGTCGAAGCGACGCTCTAAAAACAGTGATGAGTGATGAGTAAAGAAGCCGCCACGCGACACACGCCCGAGAAGTCCCCGCAGGGGACGGCCGACAATAGCCCAGCACTTCAGTGCTGGGAATTGAGCCAAAAATAAATCGAGTCCCGTAGGGACGGCCGAAGGTTTCGGCCGTCCCTACGGGACTCGACTCTTTTCTCGCCGCTTACCCAGCACTGAAGTGCTGGGCTATTTTCCATCGTCCCTGGCGGGACGATGACGGCCCGGCTTTTACTCATCACTCATCACTTTCATGATAACTTTGCGCTCGCGGGGGCCGTCGAACTCGCAGAGGAAGATGCCCTGCCAGCGGCCCAGCAGCAGTTGGCCGCCGCTGAAGGGGACGGCGGCGCTTGAGCCGACGAGGCTGGCCTTGATGTGCGCGTCGGAGTTCTCCTCGCCGTGGCGGAAGTCCATGCCGTGCTGCGGGAGCAGGGTGCGCAGCGCGTGGAGCATGTCGCGGGGCACGTCCGGGTCTGCGTTCTCGTTGACGGTCAGCCCCGCGGTGGTGTGCTGCACGTAGAGGAAGCAGACGCCCTCGCGCGCGCCGGACTCCGTGAGTTTGCGCCGCACCTCGTCCGTGAACTCGACCAACTGCTCGCGCTCGCGCGAGCGCACCTTCAACTCGTACATCTTCCCAACACCTCGCTCACTCGTTGGCCTCCCCGGCCGCGCACCGCTCGCGCGCCTTGTTCCAGAGTTCGTCCGTCGCTTCCGCCACCGCGGCCAGGTCGCCCGGCCGCAGCTCGGAGCTGCCCGGATACCAGGAGGTGCGGAGGGTGCGCTCGGTGCCGCCCGCGTCGCGCCAGCGCAGCTTGAAGTGGGTCGTCGGCTGGTCGCAGCAGATGGGGTGCTTCTTGTCGCTGTAGCCGTCGCGCCACGACGCCGGCTTCGCCGCACGCACCGCCTCCTTGAGCTTCCGTAAATCTTCGTCCGAGAGCTTCACTTTTATCGAGCAGTCAACCACGGGGCCGCCGCCCTCCTGGTGCACGGCGAAGACCGCGACCTCGCCGTCCGAGTTGATGCTGAGGGACTGTGTGGACGGGCGCATCCCGCCGTCCCTGCTCGCCTCCAAGAGCCACGCGCCCGCGCCCTGCGGGAGCTGGAGCGCGGGTTTAATATCCTCGTCCTGCGCCGCGGCCGCAGGGAGCAGCAGCAGGATTAGACAGAGCCCGAACGCGATTCTTCTTTTCGTCATCGCCCACCTCTCTAAACTAACTCAACCCTTTGCGCCTTACGTCTTAACTTTGCGCCTTTGCGAGAACGGCTGTTTCACGCAAAGGCGCAAAGTAAAAACTAAAGGCGCAAAGGGTTGAAGGGGTAAATCAAAGCACCGCGCTCGAAAAAGTCTAACGCGGGCCCTTGCGGCGCAGGAGCGCCCAGCCCGTCGGGAGCACAGCGGCCGCGAGCGCGATCTTGACGACATCGCCGACGAGGAAAGGCGCGACGCCCGCCGTCCACGCCGCCGCGGGGCCGACGAAGCGCGCGAGCCACGCCCAGCCGCCGAGCAGTATCACGACTGACCCTAAGCTCATGGCGGCGACGGCCGTCAGCCAGCGGCGGTCCCAACCCCGCTCCGCGAGCAGCCCTACGAGGAAGGCCGCGGCCGGGTACGCGAGCAGGTAGCCGCTCGTCGGGCTGAACAGCAGACGCCCCGCACCAGCGCCGCCCGCCGCGAAGAAGGGGAGCCCCGCCGCGCCTTCAATCAGGTAGGCGAGCATCGCCAGCGCGCCCAGGCGCGAGCCCAGAAGCGCGCCCGTCAGCAGGACCGCGAAGGTTTGGCCCGTGACGGGCACCGGCGTCCAAGGGAGCGGGATGACGACCTGCGCCGCGAGCGCGGTCAACAGACTGAAGCCGACCACGAGCGCCAACGACCGCACCCAGTCGAGCGGCGCGAGCACGGCCCCCGTCAACGTCTCTGCTTTAGCGTATGAAGTGTTCACGGTCTCTTCCTTTGCAAATTTATGTCAGTACCGCCTGCGGTAGCGGGCGGGTGGTCAGTGTTGATGACCCGCCCGCTACCGCAGGCGGTACTGACCTCAGCGCGACGCCGCGCCCTTCGCCACGCCCTCGCGGTCCGTGCCCATCTCGCCGACGCTGTCAAGCTGCTCGGCCCCGCCCGCGCCCATCTTGCTGATGCGCATGCCGTAGAACGAGCGCCAGACGAAGACGAGCGAGATGAGGAAGAAGACGGCGGCCAGGACGTGCGTCAGGGTCGTGTCGCCCCCGTTCCTAGCCGTCAGGCTCACGGCCAACTCGACGGCCAGCAGGCCGAAGAGCGTCGTGAACTTGATGACGGGATTCAGCGCCACCGAAGACGTGTCCTTGAACGGGTCGCCCACCGTGTCGCCGACGACCGTCGCGTCGTGCAGCGGCGTGCCCTTCATCTTCAGCTCGACCTCGACGATCTTCTTGGCGTTGTCCCACGCGCCGCCCGCGTTCGCCATGAAGATGGCCTGGTAGAGTCCGAAGACGGCGATGGAAATCAGGTAGCCGATGAAGAAGAACGGCTCGACGAAGGCGAAGGCCAGCGATGAGAAGAAGACCGTCAGGAAGATATTGAACATCCCCTTCTGCGCGTACTGCGTGCAGATCTGCACGACCTTCTTCGAGTCCTCGACCGAAGCCTTCTCCACGCCTTCGAGCCGGATGTTGGCCTTGATGAACTCGACGGCGCGGTAAGCGCCCGTGGTGACGGCCTGCATGCTCGCGCCCGTGAACCAGTAGATGATCGCGCCGCCCGTAATCAGGCCGAGGACGAACGGGGCGTGCAACAGCGAGAGCGATTGCACGTTCTCCGTCAGCCCGGAGGTCAGCGCCATGATGATCGAGAAGATCATCGTCGTCGCGCCGACGACGGCTGTGCCAATCAGCACGGGCTTGGCCGTCGCCTTGAACGTGTTGCCCGCGCCGTCGTTCTCTTCGAGCAGATGTTTCGCGCGCTCGAAGTTGACCGTCATGCCGAACTCGCGCTTGACCTCCTCCTCAACGTTCGGAACCTGCTCGATGAGCGAGAGTTCGTACACAGACTGCGCGTTGTCGGTCACGGGGCCGTAGGAGTCAACGGCAATGGTCACGGGACCCATGCCGAGGAAGCCGAAGGCGACGAGGCCGAAGCCGAAGACGGGCGCGGCCAGCGGGCTGACCATCAGCGCGCCGAGTCCCTGGTTAACTTCCCCGCCCAGCGTCGTGATGAAGTAGGCGATTGCCATCAGGAAGACGATGCTGATGCCGAGCCAGTAGGCGGAGAAGTTGCCGGCCACGAGGCCCGACAGGATGTTGAGCGACGGGCCGCCCTCGCGCGAGGAGGTGACGACCTCCTTGACGTGCGCGGACTCGGTCGAGGTGAAGACCTTGACCAGCTCGGGGATGATCGCGCCCGCGAGCGTGCCGCAAGTGATGATGGTCGCCAGCTTCCACCAGAGCGTCGTGTTGCCGCCGAGGCTCGGAATCATCAGGTACGAGACGACGTAAGTGAGCACGACCGAGATGATGGACGTGATCCAGACGAGCGAGGTCAGAGGGGCCTCGAAGTTCATCGTCTGCGCCTTGCTGTAGCGCGCCTTGGCGACGGCCTCGTTGATGAAGTAGGAGACGGCGCTCGCAATGACCATCATGACGCGCATGATGAAAATCCAGACGAGCAACTGCACCTGAATGGCGGCCGACGGGACGGCGAGCAGGATGAAGGTGATGAGCGCGACGCCCGTCACGCCGTAAGTCTCGAAGCCGTCTGCCGAAGGCCCGACGGAGTCGCCCGCGTTGTCGCCCGTGCAGTCGGCAATCACGCCCGGGTTGCGCGCGTCGTCCTCCTTAATCTTGAAGACGATCTTCATCAGGTCCGAGCCGATGTCCGCGATCTTCGTGAAGATGCCGCCCGCGATTCTCAACGCGGCCGCGCCCAAACTTTCGCCGATGGCGAAGCCGATAAAACAGGGGCCGGCGTAGTCTGCGGGGACGAAGAGCAGGATGCAGAGCATGATTAAAAGCTCGACCGAGATGAGCATCATGCCGATGGACATGCCCGCCTTGAGCGGGATGGCGTAGATCGGGTAGGGCCGCCCTTCGAGGCTGGCGAAGGCCGTGCGCGAGTTGGCGAACGTGTTGACGCGGATGCCGAACCACGCGACGCCGTAAGAGCCCGCGATGCCGACGAGGCTGAAGAGCAAGATGACGGCCACCTTCAAGGGCGGGAAGCCTTGCTCGACCGCTCCGGTCGTGGCGTTGACGGTCGTCCTCAGCACGCCGAAGTAGACGGCGACGATGATGCCTATGAAGACCCAGAGGACGAGGATGAACTTGCCCTGCGTCGTCAGGTAGGTCTTGCAGGTCGCGTAAATCAGCTCGGAAATCTCCCGCATCGCGCGGTGGACGGGCAGGTTCTTGAGCTGCATGTAAATCCAGAGCCCGAAGAGGAGCCCGAGTGCGCAGACGCCGATGCCGACCAGCAGCAGCGTGTGCCCGTCAACGCTGTCGTTGAAAAAGCGGACGCTCGAAAGGTCCGGCAGGGTGAGGTCGGCTTCGCCGCCCGGGTGCGGGGCCGCTTCCTGTGCCAAAACCGAGGCGGCCGAGACGAGCAGCATGGCGAGGCCGGAGGCCGCGGCCAGCGCGCGGCGACCGAGCGAAGAGATAAAATAAGACTTTAAATTCTCCACGACTGAGAGATTCCTTTCCTTGTGCGAATAGATGGCTAGATGAGTTCAGCCCAAATGCGCGGCGGACCCGGCGGAGACAGACCATGACACACAGGAAGCGCGTCCTGTGTCTTAACCGCTTAAATCCACGTCGCGCTGAAAGCAGGCATTATGGCCGAAAAGCGGTCGAAAGTGCAAAGTCCGAAAGCCAGAGTCTCAGGCTTCGGCCGGCGCGAGCGAAGCCTTGCGGCCGCCACGCAGCTTGATGAGCGCCGCCACGACCAGGTAAATGGCGAGCGTGACGAGCGCGGCTGCCGCGACTGCGTTGACGAGTTTGATGTCGAAGCCGGCCGACGCGCGCAGGTTGCCGATGACGATGCGGACGAGCGCCCAGAGCGTGATCGTCAGCACGAAGAGCATCGGCAGGAGCGTGAAGCCTATGCGCTGGCGTGCCTGGTAGAGCCAGACCGTGATAGCCAGAAGCGTCAGCGCGGCGAGCAACTGGTTCGAAGCGCCGAACAGCGTCCAGAACTCCAGCCACGAGCCGGGCGGCGCGTAGAAGATGAAGTAGAAGGGCGCGGCGATTGTCAGAATTGTGCCAGCGAGCGCGCCCAAGCGCCCGCGCCAGCCGAACAGCTCCTGCACGATGTAGCGACCCAGCCGCGTGCACACGTCGAGCGTGTCGAAAACGAAAGTCGAGAAGGCCATCGCCCCGAACGTGACGGCAAACTGTAGGTTCTGCGGGCCGATGAGCAGGCTCAGGAAGTTCCCTATGCCGTTGCCGTAAATTGTGCCAGGGGCAGTGCCGGGCTTGATGCTCCCCTGCGCGACAATCATGATGGTCACGAGCGCGATGAGCGCGACGAACCCCTCGGCCAGCATCGCGCCGAAGCCGACGGGCTTGATATCGCGCTCGCGCGCGATCTGCTTGGAAGTCGTGCCCGAGCAGACCAGCCCGTGAAAGCCCGAGCACGCGCCGCAGGCGATGGTGACGAAGAGGAAGGGGAAGAGCGTGCCCGCGATGCCGGGCGCGTTCCAAGACTTGAAGGCCGGCTGCTGAATCTCGTAGCCGCCGAAGATGACGCCAATGACGCCGACGGCGAGCGCCGAGTAGAGCACGAAGCCACCGAGGTAGCCGCGCGGCTGCAAGAGCGACCAGACGGGGACGACCGAGGCCACGCCGCAGTAGACGAGAATCAACACGCCCCACGTCTTATGATCCAGCATGAGCACCGTCGAGAACTTCGTCCCCAGCCAGGCCAGCGCGAACGTCGCCGGCACGAAGATCAGTGTCACGAGCCAGAGCGGCGGGTCGAGGTAACGCTGAACCAGCCCGAGCGCGACGGACAGCAGCAGGTACATCACGCTCGCCGCCGCCACCGCGCCGCCAGGGTTGAAGGCGACGCTCGTCTGGCGCAATTCTTCGGAGCCTGCGACGAAAGTCCCCGCCGTGATGTCCGTGAAGGCGACGATGACGTAGACGAGCGCGATCCAGATGAAGCCCATCATCGCCGCCCCGGCCTTGCGGCCCAGGTGCTCGCGCGTGATCTCCGCAATCGAGCGCGCGCCGTGGCGCACCGAAGCCGCGAGGCTGGAGAAGTCGTGCACGGCCCCTATCAGCACCACGCCGAGGGCTATCCAGAGCAGGCAGGGGAGCCAGCCGAAAGCCTGGCAGGCCAGAATCGGCCCGGCTATCGGCCCGGCCGCCGCGATGGCCGAGAAGTGTTGGCCGAACAGGTAGAAGGGGCGCGTGGGGATGTAGTCAACGCCGTCGTTGAGCTCGTGGGCCGGGGTCGTGCGCGCGTCGTCCAGGACGAACTGGCGTGCCACCCAGCCACCGTAAAACCTGTAAGCAACAAAGAGTAGAGCCATGAATCCGAGCGCCAGCAGTGTCAGACTCACGTTGGACCTCCGGGCCGAAATGTTGCATGATGAGCGCGGACGAGCGGCCCCAGTTTAGCTAATCCAGGAACAAACGTCACTCGCGAAGGCGACCGGACGGGGGGCCGGCCGCCGAGATTTTTATTGATTTTCACGGCGCGGAACGGTTAAGCTGAGCGTCCGTGGGAGTCTTCCCGTCGTGTGTCCGTAAGAAATGGCCGATATTTTCGCACACACTTAGGCGAGGCTGCGCGCCGAGCAATCACGGCAGCTGCATAATCTGGAATTGGTCGTAAGTGCCTTAAAAGATTGAGAACAGGTTTTGGAACAGACTCAGCGCGGCCTCCGTCAAAGGGTCCAGCAGCGTCGAGCCGGGTATTAAAACCTCGCCCGTCTCCAGATTGCACGGCTCAGGGGCCGCGCTCGTCGTGGTCGTCGTCGTAGTGGTTTTCGACTGGGACGTCTGTGTGGCACCGGGTATCAATACCTCTCCGGCCGAGGCGGAAAAGCTGAGTGCCAGCGTCAAAGCCAGCACTGCACAAAGTCGTCTAAAATTTTTCATCCTCTTCAACTCCTAAGGGGTGGTAAGCAGAAAAGTTGCCGAGCGTTGAAAATACCAAGCCCGCAAACATTGAATGCCAACACTGTATCAAGCTGAAACATCATTCCGCAAATCATTTTGCGAGACGCAGAAAGGTGTATGCCTCACATGGACTTAAGGGTTAAGTTCCTCAGGCAGGTAGACGACCCCGCTCTCGACCGCACACAGAGGGCGAGGCTGCGCTGCCGCGCGGCAAAAGGGCTGGAAGATTCCGGCAATTACGAGGCTGCGCGCGAGGTGATGGGGGAGTTGTGGCAGCGTATAGGGGAGCGCCCCGCCGTGGAGGGGCTCGACCCGCAGACCACGGCCGAGGTGTTTCTGCGCGCGGGGTCTCTGACGGGCTGGATCGGGAGCACCCACCAGGTTGACGGCGCGCAGGAGACGGCTAAGGATTTAATCAGCGAGAGCGCGGCCATCTTCGAGTCACTGGGCGAGACGGAAAAGCTCGCGGAGGCGTACATTGACCTCGCGATCTGCTACTGGCGCGAGGGCGCTCTGGACGAGGCGCGCGTCACTTTGCAGGAAGTCGTCGGCCGCCTCACCACAGCGCAGAGCGAGCAGCGGCCGCGCGCCCTGCTCAACAGCGCCATCGTCGAAATCTCGGCCACGAGGTTCAACGACGCTCTCAGGCTGCTGGCCGAGGCCGCGCCGCTCTTCGACGCGACCGACAGCCACGCGGCCAGGGGAAGGTTCCATTTCAACTACGCCGCCGTGCTGAGGAAACTCGCCGCGTCCGAGGGGCGCAAGGATTACATAGACCGCGCGCTCGTCGAGTACACGGCCGCCGGCTACCATTTCGAGCAGTCCGGGTACACGGGCGCCAGGGCGGCGGTCGAAAACAACATCGCGTTTCTGCTCTTCACCGTCGAGCGGTTCAACGAGGCTTACGAGCACCTTGACCGCGCGCACCTGCTCTTCGCCAGCCTCAAGGACATCGTCCTCATGGGGCAGGTGGAAGACACGCGCGCCCGCGTCCTGCTGGCCCAGAAACGGAACCCCGAGGCGGAGAAGGTCGCGCGCACGGCCGTGCGCACGTTGGAGAAGGGCGACGAGCAGTCGGTGCTGGCCGAGGCTTTGACGACGCACGGTATTGCGCTGGCTCGCTTGGGCCGCTACGAGGAGGCGCGCTTCACGCTCGAACGCGCCGCCGAGACGGCCACGCGCGCGGGCGACAACGAGAGCGCGGGCGTCGCCGGCCTCGCGCTCGTCGAAGAGCTGGGCGAGCGCCTCTCGGTCGAAGAATTGATTGCGTCCTACGAGCACAGCGACCAGGCGCTCTCGGGCTCGCAGAACTACGAGCTGCTGGCGCGGCTGCGCGCGTGCGCGCGCAAGGTGCTGGACGCGGGGCGGGCGCGCGTCAGGGAGACCGCGCCGCCGAAGTTCGTCTACGCGGACAAGCAGACGGCCGAGTTGCTGCGCGCGGCCCACTGCGTCGCCACGACGGGCTCGCCCGTGCTGATTACGGGCGAGACGGGGACGGGCAAGGAGTTGATCGCCCGCATGATTCACGAGTGGAGCGGGCGGGCAGGGCAGTTCGTCGCCATCAACTGCGCGGCGCTCGGCGGCGCTCTCCTGGAATCTCTGCTGTTCGGCCACCGCAAAGGGAGCTTCACCGACGCCGTGCAGGACAGCGTCGGGGTCGTGCGCCACGCTGCCGGCGGCACTCTCTTCCTGGACGAGATAGCGGAGCTGAGTCTAGCCGACCAGGGCAAGCTCCTGCGCCTGATCGAGAACGGCGAAGCCCACCCCATCGGCGCACCCCAGCCAGAGCGCGTGAACGTGCGAATCATCGCCTCGACCAACCGCGACTTGCAGCAACTGGTCGCCGAGAAGCGGTTCCGCGACGACCTGCTTTACAGGCTGAACGCTTTCCACCTGGGCATCCCGCCGCTCAGGGAGCGCCCGGACGACATCGCGGCGCTGGCCGAGCACTTCGCCAAGGAGCTGGCCGAGCAGCACAACCGCCACGTCAGGCTGAGGCCGGAGGCCGTGGAGGCCATGCGCGCCCTCGAACTGGGCGGCAACGTGCGCGAGCTGCGCTCACTAATCGAGCGGTCAATTCTGACGGCCGCGCACGGGACCGAGATCACGCGCGAGTCTGTGGAAGTTCTGGCGACCAGGCAGACGAAGCAGGCGTCTCTGGGCGACGCCTGGGCCGGCTGCTCGCTCGAAGACGAGGTGCTGCGCTACGAGGCGAGCCTCATCAAGTTGGCGTTTGAAAATTCGCGCGGCAGCGTCACGAGGGCCGCGCGCCTGCTGGGCGTCAGCCACCAGCGCCTCTGCTCCATGCTACAGGGGCGGCACAAAGACCTCCTGCCCGTGAAGAAGCCCGCGCAGCCGCGCCGGCGCAGCATCATCAAGTCATAGCTAGCGAACGGTAGATAGTAAATGGCGCATGGAAGACAGCTCGTTCTTCCATGCGCCATTTACTATCTACCGTTCACTGTCTAAGAACGTGTGACGGGCCGCCAGCGCCTCTCCAGGTATTCGGCGATGCGCGTCAGCGGGAAGGTCAGCAGCAGGTAGAAGATTGCGACCATGGGCCAGATGGTCAGCGGGGCGGCGTTGCGGCTGGCGAGTTCCTGGCCCGTGCGCGCCAGCTCCGTCAGGCCGATGACCGAGACGAGCGACGAGTCTTTCAAAAGCGCGATGGCCTCGTTCGTCAGCGGCGGGACGACGCGGCGGAAAGTCTGCGGCAGGATGATGCGGCGCATCGCCTGCGCGTGCGACATCCCGAGCGCGCGCGCCGCCTCCATCTGCCCCGCGTCAATCGAGAGAATCCCGGCGCGGAAAATTTCCGCGATGTAGGCGGCGCTGTTCAAGGTCAGCGCGATGATGCCGCTCCAGAACGCGGGGATGCTGACGCCGAAACTGGGCAGCACGAAGTAGATGAAAAGAATCTGGACGAGGAGCGGCGTGCCGCGCATCACCTCGACGTAGGCGGCCGCGGGGGCTTTGAGAAGTTTTGACGACTGCACGCGCGCCAGCGCCAGGAGCAGCCCTATCGGCAGGCCGAAGAGGAGGCTCAGGAAAGCGAGCTGCGCCGTCTTCCAGACGCCTATCAGAAAGAGCGGCAGGGTCCGCTTCGCGAGTTCCATGTCGAAAAGCTTCGGCACGGTCTTGCCGGCTTCGGCCTCCTGAGCGCGCTCGGCCGCCTCGCCGAACCACTTCTCGTGGATGCGGTCGTACTCGCCCGACTCCCTGACGCGCTTCAAGGCGGCGTTCAGTTCCCGGACCAAATCCTCGTTGCCCGCGGCGACGGCGATGCCGAACTTCTCGTCGGTGAAGCGGCGGCCGATGGTCTTGAGCCCGCGAAAGCTTTTGAAGATCATGAACTTCAAAACGGGCGCGTCGCCGACGACCGCGTCTATGCGCTTGTTCTGCAAGTCGAGGAGCGCGAGGTCTATCGTGTTGTACTTGTTGACGGTCACGCCCGCCCGCTTCTCCAGGTCGTACTGCGCCGTCGTGTTGATCTGCACGCCGGCCGTCTTGCCCTTGAGGTCGTCGGGCGCGGTGATGCCCTGCGTCTCCTCGCGCACGGCGATGAGCTGGCCCGAGTCGTAGTACGGCTCCGTGAAGAGCATCGAGGCTTTGCGCTCGTCCGTGATGGTGACAGACGAGATGACGGCGTCGAAGCTCCCGTTCTGGAGCGCGGGGAAGATGCCGTCGAAGCTCGCGTTGATGAAGCGCGCGCGCACTCCCATCTCGCGCGCGACGGCGTTCATCAGGTCTATGTCGAAGCCTGAGTAAACGTCGCCCTCGACCGTCTCGAAGGGCGGGTAGGTGGCGTCTGTGCCGACGCGCAGCTCGCCCGACTGGCGGACGCGCTCAAGGGCCGTCTGGGCCAAAAGTGAAAGCGGGGAAAGGAGCAGCAGGAGGAGCGTGGCGGCGATGCGCCCTGTGCGTTCGGTCATCTGGTGTCTCACTCTTCTTGTCCGAGTTGGTCGCGCGTGCCCAGGTCCGTGTCGAGTTTGCGATCAATCGCGGCGGCGTCGTCGCCCGCCGGCTCGTCCTCGTCGTGGAAGCTCTGCATGAAGGAGCGCGTCTCGGGCTTCTGCGGGTTGCCGAAGACTTCGGCGGGCGTGCCGGACTCGACGGCGTGGCCGCCCTCGAAGTAGATGACCTGGTCCGAGATGCGGCGCGCGAAGTTCATGTCGTGCGAGACGACGACGAGCGTCTTGCCGAGGTCGTCGAGCGCGCGCAGTGTCCGCGCGACGCTCTGTATGAGCTGCGGGTCGAGCGCGGACGTGGGCTCGTCAAACAGGATGACCTGCGGCTCCATCGCGAGCGCGCGCGCAATCGCCACGCGCTGCTGCTGCCCGCCCGAGAGTTGCGCCGGGAAGTGGTCCTCCTTCTCAGCAAGGCCGACCTTGTGCAGGTAGTGGCGCGCGACCTCTTCGGCCTCGGCGCGAGGCAAGCCCTTGACGGTCATCGGCGACTCGATGCAGTTGCCGAGCGCGGTCAGGTGCGGGAAGAGGTTGAAGCTCTGGAAGACTATGCCGACGCGCTCGCGCAAGCGGCGGGTCAACTCCTTCTCCTCGGCGGCCGCGAGCTTCTTGTCCTCCGTGCCAACGACCTCGACGCCGCCGATGTTGAGCCGGCCGTGGTCGAACTTTTCGAGCCGGTTCATGCAGCGCAGCATGGTCGTCTTGCCGCAGCCCGACGGCCCCAGGATGGTCGTCAACTGTCCTTCCTTAATCTCGAACGTGGCGTGGTTGAGCACGGTGTTCTGGCCGTACCGCTTGACGATGTCGCTGACTTCGATCACGTCCTCAGACTCCCCGAATTAGACTGCTAAATTTTAGAGCGGTATGTTCGCGCGGCGGAGTGTGTCACAGGAGTGGAAGGCAACGCAACAAGGATTTTTGGGCCAAGGCGGGCGACGGCAGCCCTTGAGCGTTGAACTTTGACCTTTGAGGGAGCAACTTTCGCGCCCGGAATCGCAATTTTCGATAAGGGAATCGCGGCAGAAAGGCTTTCTGTCAAGATAGAAGACCTTTCTGCTATGGTAGAAAGGTCTTCTACCGCATTCCCAACGCAGAGAATCTTGATAGAAAGGTCTTCTAACCCGGTAGAAAGCCCTTCTATCTTGACAGAAAGCTTTTTTATTGTGCCAGAAAGCATTTCTACAGCGACAGAAAATGCTTCTACCGCAATCTGAAGCCGTTCCGTCTTTCACATTTCTGTCAAATCTGGCCCGATTCGGTTGACGGCTGGCATCCTCACCGTATAATTAAGCCTCCAACCAATCGAGGGGAGTAGATCACCCACAGGGTTCGGTAAGTCGTCAGGACAATCGCTCGCCAAGCGGTTCGGTTTACCGGAGCAAGGATCGAGACCTTTTGCGGCACACACGAGCGCGCGAAAGGTCTTTTGCTTTTGCCCGGCGCGCGACTCCGGGAGAACTCTGAATGGAAGTGACACTGTTCCCGTTCGCGGAATACTGGTGGTTCTACGCCGGATTCCTCGCCTTCGTCCTCGCGCTGCTCGCCCTGGACCTGGGCGTCTTTCACCGCAAGGCGCACGCCGTCTCCTTCCGCGAGTCCGCGGTCTGGACTGTCGTCTGGGTGGCGCTGGCCCTGCTCTTTAACTACGGGCTTTACCAGTACGCCGCGTGGAAGTTCCCGCAGGACGCGCGGCTGCTGGCCGTGCCCGGCTTCGACGCGCAGGCGGCCGCCGGCCGCGTCGGGCTCGAATTCCTGACCGGCTACATCGTCGAGAAGTCGCTCTCGGTGGACAACATCTTCGTCTTCGTGCTGGTCTTCGGCTACTTCGCCGTGCCCGCCATCTACCAGCACCGCGTTCTCTTCTACGGCATCGTCGGCGCGCTCATCTTCCGCGGAATCTTCATCGCGATGGGCTCCGTCCTGATGCAGTACCACTGGGTCATCCTCGTCTTCGGCGCGTTCCTGATTATCACGGGCCTGAAGATGATGTTCGCGCCGGACAAGGAGGTCGAGCCGGAGAAGAATTTGCTCCTGCGCCTCTTCCGCCGGCTCGTGCCCGTGACGGAGAGGCTCGACGGGCAACGCTTCTTCGTGCGCAGGGAAGGGCGGACGTGGGCGACGCCGCTCTTCGTGGCGCTGCTCTTCCTGGAGGCGACGGACGTGATCTTCGCCGTGGATTCTGTGCCAGCGATTTTCGCGCTGACGAGCGAGCCGCTGATTGTGTTCACGTCGAACATCTTCGCCATCCTCGGCCTGCGCTCGCTCTACTTCATGCTGGCCGGCGCGGTGGACAAGTTCTACCTGCTCAAGTACGGGTTGGCCGTCGTGCTCGTCTTCGTCGGCCTCAAGATGGTCTGGCTCAACGACCTGTTCGGCGGCAAGTTCCCCGTCACCTGGTCGCTCGGAATCATCTGCGCCGTCATCGCGTCGTCGGTCGTCCTCTCGCTGCTGCGTCCGAAGCCGGCCGCCCTGCGACCGGAGGACGCGCGTTGACGCTCCCGAGGCGCTTTGTTAGACTCCGCCGAAAACCGAGGGCCAAGTCCCATGTCAGAGCAAAGCGTCACGTCGCGCCCGGTCCACGAGAACCTGGACACGGCCTACGTCAACCTGGCGGCGCTCGTCCGCTACTTGCAGGAGCGCTTCTTCGCCGGGCGGATTCACATCGTCCTGGACGAGTACGAGGCAGACGTGCTGCTCGGCGGGACGGAGCCGCCGCGCGTGCGCGAGACGGACCACGCGACCGGCAGGCAGGCCGAGGGCGAGGCGGCGCTCCAACGCCTCTTCGTGCGCGCGAGCGAGCCCGGCGGGACCATCAGCGTTTACGACACGAGCGGTGTCACGGAGCAGAAAAGACTCGGGCCAGCCGCGCAGCCCTTCGTCGCGCCCACGCGCCCCGAAAGGGAGCCCGAGGAGTTCCGGCCCGAAGACCTGGACTGGACCGACTTGCTGCGCCTGAGCGGGGAATTAATTGGCACAATCGAGCGCGCGGCGCTCGCCACGGGCGCAGACTTCGCGACACTCTTCCGCGAGGTGCGCAGGGAGATGGCGGACGACTACCCTTTCCTGGACCCCGGCAACGGGCGCTTCGAGTACGGCAACGGCGAGGTCTGGCTGCGCGCCAAGCCGGCGGCGCGCGCCTACGTCTCCGGCTTGAGCGAGGCCCTGCGCCGCGTCGTCAGCCGAATCTCCACGGGGCCGCGCGCCAACAGCATCCGCGAGCGCGTCGCGCTGGAACTGGCCGTGCTGGCCCGCCGCCGCCAGGCGCACCTCGCACGCTTCAAGTTCGCCCCCCAACTCGACCGCATCGCGGGCACGAGGGTTTTGTAGCAGTAGTCAGTGGTCAGTGGTCGGTGGTCAGTTAAAAGAAGGAGCGCCGTCCGATGCCGCTCAAAAGTTACAGAGATTTGATCGCGTGGCAGAAATCTATGGACTTGGTGCAAACGGTTTACGAATCGGTGAGAGCTTTCCCGAAAGAGGAAATCTATGGGCTGACGAGCCAATTAAAGAGGGCCGTCGTCTCCGTACCGTCAAACGTTGCAGAAGGGCAGGGGCGCAAGTCTAGCCGTGAATTTCTACATCACTTGTCTATAGCGTATGGTTCGCTCATGGAAGTGGAAACCCAAATACTGATAGCCGCGAGGCTTGGGTATCTAAGCTCCGACGAGGCGAACAGAATCACAGAACAAACTGCGGAAGTGGGTCGTGTGCTCAACGGCCTATCGAACGCTCTAAACAATAAACAGGTCGAAGCAGTAAGGCGGTAACAACTGACCACCGACCACTGACCACTGACTACTGACTTATGCTTAAATGGACCGCATTCTGGACTACCTTCGGGACGTTGTTTCTGGCGGAGATGGGTGACAAGACGCAGTTGGCCGTGCTGACGTTGACGGCGCAGACGCGGTCGCCGCTCTCCGTCTTCCTGGGGGCGGCGCTGGCGCTGGCGGTCGTCTCCCTGATAGGCGTGGCCGTCGGCTCGGCCGTCGGCAAATACGTCCCCGAAGATTTAATCAAGAAGGTGGCCGCCGCCGCCTTCATCATCGTCGGCGTGTTGATGCTCTGGGGAAAAATGTAGAAAGGAGTCAGGAGTCAGAAGTCAGAAGTCAGAAGAAAAGAAAGGACGGGCGCGGGCTTATCATTCTGACTCCTGTATTCTGACTCCTGCATTCTGACCTTATGTTTCCATTCAAAAATATTCTCTTCCCGACTGATTTCACGCCGCACGCGCGCGCGGCGCTCAAATACGCGGCCGCGTTCGCGCGCGAGGGGCGCGGGCGCGTCGTGCTCTTCAGCGTGCAGGAGGGCAGCGTGCCGGCCAACCTGCTGACGCTGCCCGAGCGCGTCTTTGAGGAGACGGAGAAGAACTGGCTTCAGCAGTTGCGCGCGGACGTGAAAGAGCTTCTGGACGACCCGCTCGTCGAGGGGCTTGAGGTGGACCCCGTCATCATAGAGGGCGAGCCCGCGCCCGAGATCGCGCGCGCCGCACGCGACTTCAGCATTGACCTGGTGACCATCGTCACGCACGGGCGAAAGGGGATGGCGCGCGCGCTGTGGGGCTCGACCGCGGAGGAGATTATCGCCGAAGCGCCGTGCCCCGTGCTGACGATTCGCCCGCCGCAGCGCGACTTCGTCGAGCATCGCGGGAGCAACACGGCGATTCGCCTGAACCGCATCCTGCTGGCGACCAACTTCCGCCCGTCGTCGCTCGCGGCCGCCGAGATGGCCGCCGAGTTCGCGGGCCGCACGGGCGCGGAGCTGCACGTCATCTACGTGATAGGCGATTACATGGACCAGATGGCGGAGATTTTCCCGGAGAGCGCCGGACCCAAGCTGTCACAACTGCGCGACTACGTCTCGGAGCGGATGGCGACCTTCGAGCGCGAGGCCGGCACGCGCGCCGTCACGCACATCAGCGAAGGCAGGCCCTACGCGGAGATCGTCCGCCTGGCGACAGACCGCGACGTTGACTTAATCGTCATGGGCGCGAGCGTCCACTCGTCGCTCTTCGGCGGCGCGCCCGTCCTCGGACCCGACATAGAGCGCGTCGTGCGCAACGCGCCCTGCCCAGTCCTCTCCGTCCCCTCAGGCCGCGTCGTCACCCCGCATCCCGTGCGTGTGACAGAGCCCGTGCCGCAGACGTAAAAAAGTGATGAGTTAAGAAGCCGCCGCCCGAAAGCCGCGCCGGAAGTCCCCGCAGGGGACGACTGACAATAGCCCAGCACTTCAGGGAATTGAGCGAAAAAAACGATGAGTCCCGTAGGGACGGCTGAAACATTCAGTCGTCCCTACGGGACTCGAATATTTTTGGCACACTTACCCAGCACTGAAGTGCTGGGCTATTGTCACTTCGTCCCTGACGGGACGATGAAGGTACGGCTTTTACTCATCACTCATCACTCGATTTCCCGCTACTGCGGGACTCCGTTTTCCATCGGGAAGCCGGCGCTTTCCCAGGCGTGTGTGCCGCCGAGGAGGGCCGCCGCGTTCTGGATTCCTCTTTCCTGCATGATCTGCACCGCACGGGCGCTAGTGTGCTCGGCCGGTCAAGAGCAGTACGTGACAATCATCTTGTCGCGCGGCAACTCGTTCACCCGCGTCTCAAACTCTTGTAGCGGGATGTTGATGGAACCCTTGATGTGAGCCGCGCTGTAGGTCTGGGCCGGGCGAACGTCCACGACGACGGCCTGGCCCTTGTCGAGCGCATCGCGCAGCTCGACGGTCGTGATGCGCTTGACGCCGTCGGCCGGCGCGACGTGCGCGGACTTGTTGGCCGGCGTCGCCGGCACCACCGGCGCATTACTGCCGGCCGCCCTGTTCCCCTTCGGGTCATTCGAATTGCATGCCGCCAGCGCGAGCGCAGCCATCAAGACCGCGGCGGCCAGCGTGTATAAAAGACGCATTCAACAAACCTCCAAAAAAAATAATGCGGAATGATGAATGATGAACGATGAATGAAAAACCATTTTCTTTAATTCCGCATTCCGCATTCCGCATTCATCATTTCTTTTCCGTCTCGTACCCGGCCCTGACCCAGGCGTCGTAGCCGCCGAGCAGGGCGGCCCCGTTCTCCAGGCCCTTCTCTTTGATGAGCTGCACCGCACGGGCGCTGCTGTGTTCGGCCGGTCAAGAGCAGTAGGTAATAATCATCTTGCCGCGCGGCAACTCTCCGGCGCGTGACGCGATGTTGCCCACCGGAATCCAGAGCGCGCCCTTGATGTGGCCCGCCTTGAAAGAGTCTTCGCCGCGCACGTCAACGATGACGGCCTGGCCCTTCTCGACGGCCGCGCGCGCCTCGGCCGGCGTGACGCGTCGCACCCCGTCGCTCTCTTGCGCCCGCGCGCCGAAGACAACCGCGAGCGCGGCGAGCGCGAAGACGACGACCGCGGTAACCGAAATAATTCTACGCATCGCGAACACTCCTCAATGCCGAGTCCTTCACGGCGTTCGGCCCTCACATTTCTACCATGTTCGCGCCCGCACCACAACAAGACGGTGATAAGTCAAGAGTTTCAAGTTTCAGGTTCCAGGTTTCAAGTTAAAAACGGCGAACCTGAAACTTGAAACCTGAAACTCTTGCCCGTTACTGCTTCGGCCCGACCACGGGGCCGTCGCCGACGACGACGTAGCCTGCGGGGGCCGTGCCGTTGGCGACGCCGTAAGTGAGCGCGGCCTGCGCCTGCTGGTTGACCGCGTTCACGTCCTCCTGGCTCTTGCTCTTCGGGACAACGACCGTCAGGAAGTTGCGGCTGACGTTGTTCGAAGAGTCAGTGGCCGTGACGACTATCAGGTAGACGCGCCCGTCTCCCGTGCCGTCGCGCTCGGCCCTCAGTCTCAGAGTCCCCGGCGCGATGTCCTTCGCGTCGGGCGAGAAGCCGGGCGAGGCCGGCGTCAGGTCGTCCTCGTCGCTGAAGACAGCGACCTGTATGGTGACGGGGTCGCCGCTGTTGTCCGTCGCGCTCGCGGTCAGACCGACGTTAATCAGGTCGTGGCTCACGGGCCAGAGCGAGGTCGCCGAGACTGACGACGTGAGATTCGGCCCCTGCGTGTCCGCGACGGTGATGGTGACGGTCGCGACGTTCGACTCACTTGTGCCGTCGTCCGCCTTGTAGGTGAACGTGTCCACGCCCGTGAAGCCCGGGTTGGGCGTGTACATGAACGAGCCGTCCGCGTTCGGCGCGAGCGTGCCGTTGGCGGGGAAGGTGACGACCGTCGAGTTGAGCGTGTCGCCAGGGTCCGCGTCCGTGTCGTTGCCGAGCACGCCCGGCGCGGCGACGTTGAGCGTCGCGTCCTGGTTCATGGAGTAGCTGTCGTCGTTCGCCACGGGCGCGTCGTTGACGTTCGTCACGGTGACGTTGACTGTCGCCGTGACGAAGTTGCCGTTGCCGTCCGTGACCGTGTAGGTGAACGAGTCCGAGCCGAAGAAGTCAGGGTTCGGCGTGTAGGAGACGCTTGTGCCGTTGTTCCCGGCCGAGCCGCTCAAGCCCTGCGTGACGGAAGTGATGACGAGCGCGTCGCCGTCAGCATCGCTGTCATTGCCGAGCACGTTGATGATGTTCCCCGCGCTGTCTTCGGCGACGGTCGCGGCGTCGTCGTTCGCCACGGGCGCGTCCTGGACGGGCGTGACCGTGACGTTGACGGTCGCCGTGTCCGCGCCGCCGTTGCCGTCGGAGATGGTGTAGGTGAACGTGTCCGGGCCGAAGAAGTTCGGGTTGGGCGTGTAGGAGACGCCCGTGCCGCCGCCCGTGATGGCGACGGAGCCGCCCGCGCCCTGCGTCACGGCCGTGACCGTCAACGTGTCGCCGTCAGGGTCGGAGTCGTTGCCGAGCACGTCAACCGAATTTGGCCCACTGTCCTCCGTGACTGTGGCCGAATCGTCAACGGCGTCGGGTGACTGGTTCGTGCCGGCGCAAGTGCCCTGCAACTCGAACGCGCCCGAGTCGCCGCCGTCGCCGCCCGCGGCGTTAGAGACGGAGGCCAAGTCGCACGGGCGCGTCATCCCGCGCTGGTCGGCGGTCGCGCCGCTGCTGTGGCCCTTGTCAATCGCGACGCTGCCCGCGAGCAGCGCGTGCGTCGGCGTGGGGCCGCCGTTGTTTTGCAGCGGGCCGAGGTTGAGCTGCGCGTCCGTGACGCCGACCTGGTCGGTCGGGTGTGCGGTGTAGGGCGCGTCGTAGGGCGGAGTGCCGAGGTGGCCGATGATGTTATAGCCGAGGCTGTTGATGGTGCCGGTGAAGTTCGGGGAGGTGTCCGCCAGCGAGTCGTTCGTGTTGCCCGCGAGGATGCTGCTCCGCAGGTTGACGGTGCCGCCGGCGTTGATGCCGCCGGCGAGTCCGGTCTGATTGTGGTTGGCCGTGATGGTCGTGTTGGTGATGTTGGTCGTCCCGCCCTGGACGCTCATGCCGGCACCGATCAGGATGTTCATGTTGCCGCTGATGGTGCTGTTCGTGATGTTGAGCGTGGAGTTGTCGGCGAAGATGCCGCCGCCGTCGCCCGAGTTCGTGTAGCAGTTCGAGACCGTCACGCCGTTGAGGTTGAGCGTCGCGTTCGAGACGTAGATGCCGCCGCCGCCGGCGTTCTCGTTGCCGTTGGTGATGTGAATGTTGATGAGCGTGAGGGTGACGCCGGGGTGGACGTGGAAGACGCGGCCGAGGTCTGCTGCGTCAATGGTCGTGCCGTCGGGGTGGCCGATGATGGTGAGGTCGTCGGTCACGTCGAGGTCGCCGGACTCGCCGCCGTCCTCGGGCGGCCCGCCGAGGGCGAAGGTGATCGTGCCGGGCAGGTTGAAGACGATGGTGTCAACGACCCCGCCGCCCTCGCCCGCCTGGCACTGCGGGTAAGTGGCCGCGTTGTCGCTCGCGTTGTTGACGGCCTTGCGCAGCGTGCAGACGTTGGAGAGAGGCGCGGGCGGCTGGGCCAGACTGTCGATCAGGATTTCGACCTGAATCTCGACGGCCCGCGCCTGCGGGGCCGAGAGCGGCACGAGGAAGGCGAGCGTGGCCAGGACGAGGAGGCGAATGAGCGGCCGTCTCTTCAGACCTGGAGGGTCAGGGGTAAAGGGTCTAAGCATCTTAAAGTCTCCTTTCAGGAGGAACGTGGGATTTTTGAAAATTACGACGGCAATGCGTGAAGCGCTCGTCCAAAGGAGTTGCCGGGCGGCGAGAAGGAGATCGTCGGGGCCGATTTTGTTCGCCCGGGCCAGCCTGCGAGGGCCGAGAGACAAGTTTTCTGTAATATACAATTTTATGGACGGCCGAGGAAATTTTTTTGCGGCGGGCGCGGGTTCGTCGTTGTGCCAAAAACGAAAGCGGCGGGGGCAAGCCCCTCTTCCCAACCCGCGAGGCCGGGCGGCTTGAACCTTTCAGGTCGGACAGTCTCTCAGGTCAGGAAGGCGGGCTTGCCCCCGCCGCTTTCGTTTGAGGTCGGGGCGTTTTAGTTCTACACTCACATCACCCGAACCGTCTCGATTAACCTATCCCCGACTTGTTCGCAAAGGCTTGTGAGGTTTCACGGATGCCGCAGCCGACCTATCTCCAATCAGGCAGCACCGTCGGCGTCGTCGGCGCGGGGCCGGCCGGCTCGTTCTTCGCCATCGAGCTGCTGCGCCGCGCGCGCGCCCTCGGCCTCAACCTGCGCGTGGACATCTACGACGGCAAGAACTTCGCGCGCAAGGGCGCGCCCGGCTGCAATATGTGCGCCGGCGCGGTCGGCACGCGCCTTATTCAGGAGATAGAACGCACGACCTCGACGAGCATCCCGCGCGAGGTCATCCACTACGAGATAGAGGGCTACGCCGTACACTACCAGGACTCCTACGCGCGGCTGGAGAACGAGACTTCGAAGAAGATTTACGGCGTCTATCGCGGGGCCGGCCCCGTCAGCACCGAGCACCCCGAAGGCGCGCGCAGCTTCGACCAGTTCCTCCTGACGCAGGCCACGCGCCTCGGCGCGCGCCACGTCCCGCAGAACGTCTCCGACATTGACGTGCCGACTACCTTAGAGCGCCGCCCCGTGCTCCACTTCGCCGACGGCTCGCGCGCCGAGTACGACCTCGCGGTCGGGGCCTTCGGCGTCAACTCGCAATTGGCCCACCGCCTGCTCTACGGCTACCAGCCGCCGCCGACGTGGAAGACGTGCGTCATAGAGGCGCGCGTCCCACAGGAGTTCCAGCGCGAGCGGCTGCACAACATGATTCACTTCTTCGTCCTCAAGCAGCCCGACATACGCTACGTCGCCTTCATCCCGAAGGGCGAGCACGTGACGATCACGGCCATCGGCGAGGACGTGGACGTGGCGGCGACCGAGCGGCTCGTGCGCGACTCGTACATGCGCGACTACCTGCCGCCGGACTGGAAGCCGGACTGCCACTGTCACCCGCGCGTGGCCCTCGGCGCGGCGCGGCTGCCTTACAGCGAGCGCTTCGTCATCGTCGGCGACGCGTCCGACTCGCGTTACCTGAAGAACGGCGTCGAGTCGGCGCTCGTGACGGCGCGGCTCGCCGTGGACTGCGTCATCAACCACGGCTTGACGGCGAAGGATTTCGAGAAGCATTTCTGGCGGCGGTGCAGCCGCGTCTTCGGGCGCGACAACATCTACGGAAGAATGCTGTTTGAGATTTATGACCGCATCTTCCCGCACCCGTTGCTCGCGCCCGTCTACTTCGCCGTGCTGCGCTCCGAGAGGAGTCTGAAGCGGCCGGGCGCGCTCCTGTCAAACGCGCTGCTCGCGGCCTTCACGGGCGACCAGTCTTACAAGCGCATCCTGCTGAGAGCGATGAACCCGCGGCTGGCCGCGCGGATGGCGGGCCGCGCCGTCGCGCTCTCGTTCAACCGCGTCAAGACGAAAGTCTCGCGCGCCGAGCCGCAGTCAACCCGCGGCCTGCGGCTGCGCGACGGCTCGCGCGTCGCCGTCATCGGCGGCGGCCCCGGCGGCGCGGCCTGCGCCATCCGCCTGCTGCAAACGGCGCGCGAGCGCGGGCTCGACCTGCGCGTCACCGTCTACGAGCCAAAGCAGTTCCCGCTCCACCACAACCCGTGCATCGGCGTGCTCGCGCCGCCGACCGCGACGCTGCTGCGCGAGCGGCTCAAGGTCGAGCTGTCGCCGGGGATGATTAAGCGCACCATCAAGGGCTACCGCCTGCACGGCGACCGCGGCGAGATAGAGCTGCGCGCGCCCGTGACGGAAGAGCCCGCGCTGATGGTCTCGCGCTCGGAGTTCGATCATTTACTTCTTGAGCGCGCCGCCGAAGAGGGCGCAACCGTCTTGAACGACCGCGTCACGGGCCTCGAATTTCACCCCGACAATCTCGAACACCCCGTCCGCGTCTACTCCGAGGGCGCGTCGCACTCGGCCGACATGGTGGTGGCCGCCTGCGGCCTAGACGACGGGATGCTCTCCGTGCTCGAACAGGTCAGCCCGCGCCAGTTCCGCTACCAGCGTCCGCGCGAGAACATGCACTCGATCATCATCAAGCTCGCGTGCGACGAGCGTTACGTGGAGAAGCGGCTGCACGGCGAGATACACGCCTTCCTGCTCTCGGACCTGCCGCGCATAGAGTTCGGCGCGATCACGCCGAAGCTCGACCACGTTATCGTCAACGTCGCGGGCAGCCATGTGCGCTCGACCGACATGGAGGACTTTCTATTACACAAGCAGGTGCGCTCACTCTTGCCGCGCTTCAACTTGCAGCAGTTGAACTACTACGAAGGGCGCGCGCCCGTGCGCCACGCGCGCCACGTCCACTGGGACCGCTTCGTCGCGGTCGGCGACGCGACCGGCTGGCTCCGCCCCTTCAAAGGCATGGGCATCACGACGGCGATTGAGACCGGCGCGACCGCGGCCGACGTGATGTTGGAGCGCGGGATTGACGGCGTCGCGCTCGCGGCCTACGCGCTGCGCCTGCGCTACCTGACCGAAGACCACTACCACGGCCGAGCCTTGCGCCGCCTCTGCCGCATAGGCATGAGCACGGGCGTGATGGACGGCGTCATCGAACTCGCCAAGACCAACCAGGAGCTTTACACGATTCTCTACGACACGATTTCGGGCCAATATTCTTACCGCCGCATCGCCCGCGACCTCCTCCGCTCGACCCTCTTCTTCAAGATGGGCGCGCTCACCATCAAGCGCGTCCTGCGCCCGGCGGGATGAAACTCTTGACACGCGTGCGTCCCGGTAATAGAGTGCAGCCCTCCTATCGTTCAAAGGGTAAGCAGTCTCATACTCCGGTTAACAAGGCAGTCGGAACCGAAGCGCCCGTCAGGGCCATGACGGCCCCTACCGCACACCACCCGTCCGGGAGGATGACTATGACTAACGCGACCCGATTCAGATTGATGAAATCTCTCCTCGCCTTCGCGCTCATCGCGGCGCTGCCCTTGCAAGCCTTCGGCTGGGGGGCGGGCGGGCACATGATGACCGCGCGCATCGCCTACACGCGGCTGAACCCCAAGGCCGAGGCCGAGGCTGACAGGCTGTTAAAAATCAGAATCAACCCGGCGGACGCCACCGCCAACAGCCTGAACTTCGTCAACGCCTCGCACTGGGCCGACGACCTCAGGCCCTTCCCCGAGTTCGATTTTTTGAAGCCGCTACACTTCGTTGACTTCCCGTTCACGACCGACGGGACCCCGCTCCCGCCTGACCTCCCCGGCGACAAGACCATCCTCACGGCGCTCAGCGAAAACGTGGACATACTCAAGAACAGCACGGACGACGCCGAGCGCGCGCGGGCCTTGCGCCTCGTCATCCACTTCGTCGGCGACATACACCAGCCGCTGCACGGCTCCGCGCGCGTGACGAGGGACTTGCCCAAAGGGGACCAGGGCGGGAACCTGTTCAGCATCATGGTCCGCAAGAACGGGCAGTTGCAGAAATCCAACCTGCACAGTTACTGGGACGGCGGCATCGGCTCCTTCCCGAAGACCGGGCCAAATTTCGCGCCCCCGCCCATGAGTCAGGTCCTGCCCGCCGCCGCCAGAATAGCCAGGATGTTTTCGGCCACCCGCGGGGACTGGAAGGCGGGCGGCCCGCTCGGCTTCGACCAGTGGGCGAAAGAGAGCAGCGAATTGGCACAGAATACGGCGTACAGGAACATCAGGCCGAACCAGGTGCCGAGCCAAAGGTACAACAGGGCCGCGCAGAGGGTCGCCGAGCGGCGCGTGGCCTGGGGCGGCTACCGCCTGGCCGCGCTGCTGAACTCAATCTGGCCCGCGGATTAGAGTGGCGCGGCGGAAAGTTGGAGCGGAGTGACCGGCTAAGTTAAGATGCGTGGCTAATGAGAGAGCTACCCGTTTACTCCGCCGAAACTCAGTGGGCGAAAGTCATAGACCACACGCGCTGCATCGGCTGCCACGCGTGCACGACCGCGTGCAAGTCCGAGAACGAGGTGCCGCTCGCGGTGACGCGCACCTACGTCAAGCACGTTGACGTGGGCGAGTTCCCTTTGACGAGGCGCGCGCACCAGGTGACGCGCTGCAACCAGTGCGCGTTCGCGCCGTGCGTCACGGCCTGCCCTACAGCCGCGATGTTCAAGCGCCCGGACGGCATCGTGGACTTCGACAAGTCAATCTGCATCGGCTGCAAGGCGTGCATGGCCGCCTGCCCCTACGACGCCATCTTCATCAACCCCGAAGACCACTCGGCCGAGAAGTGCAACTTCTGCGCGCACAGGATTGACATGGGGCTAGAGCCCGCGTGCGTCGTCGTCTGCCCGACCGAGGCCATCTTGATAGGTGACATGCGCGACCCGTCGTCGAAAGTGGCACAGATCGTCAACCGCGAGCCGGTTAACGTGCGCCGGCCCGAGAAGGAGACTTCGCCCAAGCTCTTTTACAAGGGCGCGCACCAGGCCACGCTCGACCCGCTCGCGGCCCGCAGGCCCGAGGGCGGCCTCTTCATGTGGAGCGAGCAGTTCGAATCCGCCGAGACGGTCGTCTCCGGCAGCCCGGGGCACGGCAACACGTCTGCTGCGGCGCTGCTCTCTTACGACGTGGCGCACGCCATCCCGTGGGACTGGCGCGTCAGCCTCTACACCTGGACGAAGGGACTGGCCGCGGGGGCTTACCTCGTCCCGCTGCTCCTTGTCCTCTTCGGCCTGATCAATGCGGACAACCCGCTCTGGCTCTGGGGAGCGCCCGTGCTGTCGGGGGCGTTCCTGGCCGTGACGGGGGCCGTGCTCGTCTGGGACTTGGAGCACCCCGAAAGGTTCCTCCTGATCTTCACGCGGCCGCAGTGGCGCAGCTGGCTCGTCAAGGGAGCTTTCATCATCGCGGCCTACTCGCTCGTGCTGCTGGCCCATTTTCTGGCGAGCCTTTTGGGCGCGAGGTCGGCACAGCAATGGCTGATGCTGGCGGGACTCCCGCTCGCCGTCCTGACGGCCGTCTACACGGCCTACCTTTTCGCGCAGGCCAAGGCGCGCGACCTGTGGCAGAACCCTCTGCTCCCGCCGCACCTGGCCGTACAGGCGCTGCTGCTGGGAGCGGCCGCGCTCCTGCCGCTCTCGGCGTGGCTCGCGCCCGCGGCCCTCTTCGCCCTGCTGTGGGCGCTGGGTCTGTCGAGCCTCGTGCACCTCTTGATGGTCTGGGGCGAGGTCACGCTGACGCACCCGACGGCGCACGCGCGCCTCGCCGTCAGCGAGATGACGAAAGGAAGGTATCGCGCCTTCTTCTGGCCCGGCGTCGTGCTGGCCCTGCTCGCCGCGCTCGCGCCCTGGCTGAGTCTCCTGGGTGACTTCGACTTACTCGTCGGCGTCGCCGCTTCGCTCTGCGCGCTCGCGGGCCTCCTGCTACACGAGCACGCCTACGTGCAGGCGGGCCAGTCCGTCCCCCTTGCCTGAGTGGAGGTCGCGCCAATGGTTGACCGCACAGAGTGGCTCAAGCGGCAGTTCTCTTTCGAGCTTCCCGTCTGGATGTACGGGAACGTAGTAGAGCGCGTGCGCGGCACACCTGCGCGGCTCGAAGACTTGGTGCGCGGCCTCCCGCCGGAAACCCTGACGCGGCGCGACGGCGACAAGTGGTCAATCCAGGAGCAGGCCGGACACCTGCTGGATTTGGAGCCTTTGGGGATGAGCCGGCTGGACGACTACGAGGCGGGCCGAGACACGTTGCACGCCGCCGACACGTCTAACCGCCGCACGCACGAGGCCGACCACAACGCCGCCGCGATTGAAGACATCCTCGCCGCGTTCCGGCGCGAGCGGGCGGAGTTCGTCCGCCGCCTGGACGCTTACGACGAGGCTTTCATCCAGCGCACCGCGCTGCACCCGCGCCTCTCTATGAACATCCGTCCGATTGACCTGGCCTTCTTCATAGCCGAGCACGACGACCACCACCTCGCACGGATTTCCGAGTTGAGGCGTTTATTCAAAGCATGAAAATGGACGAGCTGAACAAACGTGTGAGCGCCGCGCGCCGGGAGACAGAGGCGCGGGGCGAGACTTTTTACCCTGGGCCGAGCCGCATTCATCTGGCGGCGTTCCCGCCGAAGGAGCGTTGGGACGACTGGGTGGAGCTGGACTCGAAAGCTTGGCCCGAGCGGCGCGAGCGGCGCTACATGTTGGTGCCGACGACCTGCTTCAACTGCGAGTCCGCGTGCGGGCTCCTGGCCTATGTTGACCGCGAGAGCTTGCAGGTACAAAAGTTCGAGGGCAACCCGGAGCACCCCGGCTCGCGCGGAAGAAATTGTGCCAAAGGTCCCGCGACGCTCAACCAGGTGACGGACCCGGACAGGATTCTGTACCCGCTCAAGCGGGCCGGAAAGCGGGGCGAGGGCAAGTGGGTGCGCGTCAGTTGGGACGAGGCGCTGAACGACATCGCCGCGCGCATCCGCAAGGCGATTGTCGAGGACAGGCACAACGAGGTGATGTACCACGTCGGCCGCCCCGGCGAGGACGGCTTCACGGAAAGAGTCCTCGCGGCGTGGGGCGTGGACGGCCACAACTCGCACACCAACGTCTGCTCGTCGGGCGCGCGCGCGGGCTACCAATACTGGATGGGCTTAGACCGCCCGAGCCCCGACCACGCCAACGCGCGCGTCATCCTCCTCGTCAGCTCGCACCTGGAGACGGGCCACTACTTCAACCCGCACGCGCAGCGCGTCATAGAGGGCAAGGCGCAGGGCGCGCGCCTGATCGTCTTCGACACGCGGCTCTCGAACACGGCGACGCACGCCGACATCTTCGTCTCGCCTTACCCCGGCTCGGAGGCGGCCATCCTGCTCTCGGTCGCGAATCACCTCATTCAAAACGGACTCTACAACCGCGAGTTCGTGCGCCGCTGGTGGAACTGGGAGGAGTACCTCGCCGTCGAGCGGCCCGAGGTCGAGACCACGTTCGAGAACTTCGAGCGCGCGCTCTCAGAGCTTTACCAGAGTTACACGTTCGAGTTCGCGGCGGCAGAGTCGGGCGTTGACGCGAGTGTCATCGAAGAGATCGCGCGGGTCGTCTCGACCGCCGGGACGCGGTTCGCCAGCCACAACTGGCGCTCGGCCGCCGCCGGCAACAGCGGTGGCTGGATGGTCGCGCGCACCCTCTTCATGCTGAATGCGCTCCTGGGCGCGGTCGCCACGGAGGGCGGGGTCTTCCCGAACGCGTGGAACAAGTTTGTGCCAAAACCGATCTACACGCCGCCGCACCCGCCGCGCTGGAACGAGTTGACGTGGCCGCGCGAGTACCCGCTGGCGATGAACGAGCTCTCTTTCCTGCTGCCTCACTTTCTGAAGGAGGGGCGCGGCAAGTTGGACGTTTACTTCACGCGCGTCTACAACCCCGTGTGGACGAACCCGGACGGCTTCTCGTGGGTCGAAGTCCTGCGCGACGAGAGTCTGGTCGGCTGCTACGTCGCGCTGACGCCGACGTGGAACGAGACCAGCTACTTCGCCGACTACGTCCTGCCGATGGGCCACGGCTCCGAGCGGCACGACCTGCACTCCTACGAGACGCACGACGCGCAGTGGATAGGTTTTCGCCAGCCGGTCCTGCGCGCGGCGCGCGAGCGCATGGGCGTCCACGTCAGCGACACGCGGCTCGTCAACCCCGGCGAGGTCTGGGAGGAGAACGAGTTCTGGCTGGAACTGACCTGGCGGATTGACCCGATGGGCGACCTCGGCATCCGCCAGTTCGCGGAGTCCAGGAAGCACCCGGGCGAGCGCCTGAGCGTTGACGAGTATTACGAGTTCATCTTCGAGAATTCTGTGCCAGGATTGAAGGAGCGCGCGACCGCCGAAGGGCTGACGCCGCTCGCGTTCATGCGGCGCTACGGCGCGTTCGAGGTGAAGAAGAAGGTCGGGGCCGTCTACGAGGAGGAAGTGCCGGAGGACGAGTTGGAAGATACGCGCGTGGACAGCTTCGGCCGCGTCTACACGAAAGCGCCGAAGCCGCCCTCATTGAACATCGTCCCCATCAGTAGCCCGGACCCGGACGAGGAAGGGCGGCGGCTGGTAGGGATAAAAGTCAGCGACCGCATCTTGCGCGGCTTCCCGACGCCGAGCGGGCGGCTCGAATTCTACTCGCGCACGCTCTCTGACTGGGGCTGGCACGACGAGAGCATCCCGGTCTACCTGAAGAGCCACGTCCACCCGGACAACCTCGCCGAAGGCCAGACCGTTTTAATCTCTACCTTCAGGCTCCCGGTGCAGATTCACACACGCTCGGCCAACGCCAAGTGGCTCGACGAAATCGCGCACACTAATCCTTTGTGGATTCACACGCGGCACGCGGCGAGTTTGGGCATCAAGACGGGCGAGCTGGTTCGCGTCGAGACAGAGATAGGCTACTTCGTCGTCCGCGCGTGGGTCACGGAAGGCATCCGGCCCGGCGTCGTCGCGTGCAGTCATCACATGGGGCGCTGGAAGTTGACCGAGGAAGGGCAGCGGCAGTTGATGGCGACCGTCTCGCTAGACCACCAGGGTAATCGCTGGGGCCTCAAGCGGCGCAAAGGCGTCGCGCCTTACGAGTCCACGGACCCCGACACGCAGCGCATCTGGTGGACGGATGTGGGCGTTCACCAGAACCTGACCTTCCCCGTCCACCCGGACCCCGTCTCGGGCCAGCACTGCTGGCACCAGGCCGTGCGCGTGAGGAAGGCGGACCCCGGCGACCGCTACGGCGACATCTCTGTGGACGTGCAACTCGCGCACGAGGTCTATCGCAAGTGGCTCCAACTGACGCGCCCGGCCGACACGCACTCGCCGGATCACACGCGCCGCCCCTACTGGCTCCTACGTCCGCTCAAACCGGCCAGAGAATTTTTCCGCCTGCCGGAAGAGGAAACGATGAACGCGGAACGATGAATGATGAATTAAAGACGGTTGCCTTTTAATTCATCATTCATCGTTCCGCGTTCATCATTATTCGCTCGCGTCTACGGCAGATTTAGGTCTAGTGTCTGCGCCGCGCCGGCCGCCACCGTCACCTTCACGGGGGCGCTCGACGCGGCCCCCAGAGTAGCCACGGCGTCGTATTCGCCCACCGCGACGTTGTCAATTTTATAACTGCCGTCGGCGTCGGCCGTCGCCTTGCCCTTCTCCGCGCCGCCCTGCGACAGCACGACGCTCGCCCCGTCGGCCGCCGAGCCGTCCGCGTTCGTCACCTCGCCCTCCACGCTGCCGGTCTTCGGAGTCGCGGCGTCGCCGCCGCCACCGCCGCCGCCGCTCTTGATGACGAGCTCGATCTCCTGGTCCGAGCCTTCCGTGATGGAGAGGTCTTGTTCGGGGGACAGGGACGCGTCGCTGAGCTTGGCGATGACTTTGTACTTGCCGGGTTTCGCGCCCTGCAACACGAACCGGCCGTCCACGTCCGTGAGGCGGCTGTACGGCTCCGTGCCGTCGTCGCGCTTGAACTTGACCAGCGCGCCGCTGACAGGGGCGCCGCTCCCCGGCTTGTCTTTGCGCACGATGCCGCGCACGATGCCGACCCTTTCATCCTGGGCTCCTTCTTCGTCGGAGCGCGACCCGAAGTAGAAGCCGACGACTGTTGCGACGATGCCGAGCAGGAAATCGGGCGGCGCGAAAACGGTGATGGTCAGGAGGCTCGTCAGAACGTAGAACCCCAGGAAGGCCACGAGAGTGTAGGCGAGGATGGCCCTCAAGGAACCGACCGGCAACCCGAGCGGATTACGGAACGTCGAGCGTGAGCGCAAAATACCCCTCACGATGGTTCCGATGAAGGCTGTCAGCACGCCGATGAACGATATGAGGACGAAGAACTGATACCATTCTTGTTTAGAAAGCTCATTCTGGCGGTTCACCACACTTATTTTTTCTAAGATGGCGGGGTCTGGCGTCGGGGTGGGAGTTGGAGTCGGGGTGGTAGTTAGATTCGGGTATGTAAGTGTCAGCCCGAGCGGCTTGCCCGTGCCGTCATCGAGCGGCTTGCCCGCGCTGTCTAACAGTTGTACGGGCTGCGGGCCGTTGAGGCCGGCGGGCGCGGTGACCGTGACGCTCCCGGCCGCCGGCACGTCCTTTTGAAACTGCGCGTCCTGCCCGGCCACAGTGACCTTCGCCACCTGGCCCGAGACCGTGGCGTTGGCCGAGCCGTCGGCGGTATTGGTGATGCTCAGCACGACTGACTGCGCCTTGGTCGCGTCCGTAATTCTGTCGGGCTTGGCCGTCACGGTCGTCTGCGCCGAGGCGACAAGACTGACCAGTAGCAGCAGGGCCAGGCAGGCCGCCGCCGTGATGAAGGGCCGTGGGGCGCGGCCGTTCCTGTTTCTCAGAGGATACATTGGCTCATCTCCTTGTGCGCGGCGAGGTCAACGTGAAACTTTGTGCTCGGGAAAGTGAAAACCGATTGTTGGGACCGGCGAAAATTGGGCCATCGCCGGGGAACGCGTGAATGAGCGCCAAGACAATATTCCTGTTTCCGCACCTGGTCAAGATTTTCGAAACCCGCGTCGTGACTTCTAAAATGTTATGCGGCCGCCGGGGAAAACGTTTCGCTGTCGTCCGCCTTGCCAATTTCAGAATCCTTCCCCATATTTTGTCCCGACATGGAACTCCTACGCGCGCTCGCGGTTCTAGCCGAGCCACCGGCAGCGGAGACGTTGCGCGTGGCCGAGGCCCTGGGGCTCGGCCCGCAACCCTCTGCCGACGAGTACACGGAGCTTTTCGTCTTTCAGCTTTACCCTTACGCGTCGGTCTATCTCGGCAGCGAGGGGATGCTGGGCGGCGAGGCGCGCGACCGCGTGGGCGGGTTCTGGCGCGCGCTCGGGCAGGTGCCTCCGGCCGAGCCAGACCACCTGGCGGTGATGCTGGCGCTGTACGCGCGGCTCTGCGAGTTGGAGGAGGGTGGGGGCGCGGCCCGCGAGAATTGGCACAGGGCGCGGAGGGCTTTTTTGTGGGAGCACCTGCTGAGCTGGCTGCCCTTCTATCTCACGAAGCTCGCGGACATCGCGCCGCCGTTTTATCAGCGGTGGGGCGAGGTGTTGATGAAAGCGGTGCTCGCGGAAGTCGAGGGGGCTGGCAGGCAAGAGGCGCTGCCGCTTCACCTGCGCGAGGCCGGACAGTTGGCCGACCCGCGCGAAGAGGGCGGGGGCGCGGACTTCTGGCAGTCGCTCCTTGCGCCCGCGCGGAGCGGGATGATTCTAACGCGCGGGGATTTGAGGCGGGCCGCCGAGGCACTGGGCTGCGGGCTCAGGATGGGCGAGCGCAAGTTCGTCCTCAAGTCGCTCGCCGCGCAGGACGCTGCGGGAACGCTCGGCTGGCTCATGGAAGAAGCGGCGCTCTGGGAGCAGCGGCACCGCGCGCTTGAGCCCGCGCTCGGCGTGGTCGCGAGCTGGTGGGCGGCGCGGGCCGGGGCCGCGGGCCGGCTCCTCGGGGAGCTTAAAAAAGAAGCCGCGATAGTGGTATAAGCTAACAGCCACGGGCGAGTCGAAACTCTGGACGGGAGGTTCGTGCGGTGTACTTCAAACAATTCTACCTGGGGTGCCTGGCCCACGCCTCCTACCTCGTCGGCTCCGAGGGCGAGGCGGCCGTCGTTGACCCGCAGCGCGACGTGGACCGCTACATCATGGAGGCCGCCGCCGCCGGGCTCTCCATCAAGTACGTCGTAGAGACTCACCTGCACGCAGACTTCGTCAGCGGCCACAAGGAGCTGGCGTCGCGCACCGGGGCCGAAATCATCTTCGGCGCGAAGGCGGCTGCGACCGTCCCGCACCGCGGAGTGCGCGACGGCGACGAGATCAGGCTCGGCCGCGTCATCCTCCGATTCATCGAGACGCCGGGACACACGCCCGAAAGCATCTCCGTGCTCGTCATCAACACGGACGTGTCCTCCCTCCCGCAGAAAGTCATGACGGGCGACACGCTCTTCATAGGCGATGTTGGAAGGCCGGACCTCGCGGGCGCGCGCGGCTACACCTCCGAGCAGATGGCCGCGATGCTCTACGACAGCCTGCACGACAAACTTCTCAAGCTCCCGGACGACGTGGAGGTCTACCCGGCGCACGGCGCGGGCTCCATGTGCGGGCGCAACATCTCGCAGGAGACCTCCTCGACCATAGGCCAGCAGCGCCGTTCCAACTACGCGCTCCAGCCGATGTCGAAAGACGAGTTCGTCCGCACGATGACGACGGGGCTCGCGCCCGCGCCCGATTACTTCCAGCACGACGCCGAGTACAACCGAGCCGGAGCGCCGCCCATTAAAGACCTCGCGCGCCCGCGCGCCCTCTCGCCCGAGGAGGTAATGTCCGGGACGCGCCAGGGGCACACGGTTCTGGACGTGCGCGCCGCGGACGAGTTCGGCGCGGGCCACGTCCCCGGCTCCGTCAACATAGGGCTCGCGGGGCAGTTCGCCTCCTGGGCCGGCGCGCTCATCTCGGTCGGTCAGCCTCTCATCGTCGTCGCCGACGCGCCCGTGCAGGTGGACGAAACAATCATCAGGCTGGCGCGCGTCGGGCACGAGAGCGTGCGCGGGTTCCTGCGCGGCGGCGTGGAAGAGTGGCGGCAAGCCGGGCGCGAGGCGGCCACGCTCAGACAGATTTCCGTGGACGAGCTAAACGAGTTGCTGAGGACGGAGGACGACCTTCAGTTGATTGACGTGCGCCGGCCAGGCGAGTACGAGGCCGGCCACGCGCCGCGCGCCGTGAGCCTTCCGCTCGGCCCGCAACTCCCGCGGGAGGCCGCGGCGCTCGACCCCGCGCGCAAGACCGCAGTCATCTGCCAGGGCGGCTACCGTTCGAGCGCCGCCGCGAGCCTCCTGGCGCGCGAGGGCTTCCGCCACCTGCTCAACGTCACGGGCGGCACGGGCGCTTGGGTCAAGGCCGGCTACGCCGTCGAGTGAGCGGTTTCAGGCACAAAATTAGAACACAAATCCGGCGCACGATTGGTGAACGCCGTCAAAAATTAACTTCCTAAAATCGCGGAATCTATGCTATTAATGCGCCTCATTTAAGCACTCGTACAGACAGCGGGCGACCCGTGCCGACAATCAAGAGGGAGGTCAGCGATTCCTTTATGCGGATAAGTCTACCCAAAAACAGACGTGCGCCGCGCAAAGGCTCGGCCGTGCGCGCCGTGCTGGCCTCGGCGCTGCTGGCGACGCTCGTCCTGAGCAGTTGCCTGCCGCAGGGCCAGCAATCGAGCGGCGGCGGCGGGCAGACCATCACGCTCTACGGCTTCTCGATTCTGAAGGAAGTTTTGGAGAAGGCCATCTTCCCGGCCTTCGCCGCCAAGTGGAAGAGGGAGCAGAACCAGGACGTGCAGTTCGTCTCGTCGTTCGCGGGCTCCGAGACCGTGACGAACCAGATTCTTCAGGGCGTCAAGGCGGAGGTCGCCATCCTCTCCATTGACCGCGACGCCGAGCGCCTCAAGCAGGCCGGCTTCGTCACGACCGACTGGCACCAGTGGCCGCAGAAGGGCATCGTCAACAAGACGCCCTTCGTCATCCTCGTGCGCAAGGGGAACCCGAAAGGCATCCGCGACTTCCCGGACCTCGGCAAGCCCGGCGTGCAGTTGATTCACCCGGAGCCCGTCAGCTCGGGCGGCGCGCAGTGGTCCATCCTAGCCATCTACGGGTCCGAATTGAAGAAGTCCGAGGCCGCGGGCGCGCGCGACGAGTCGCGGGCGTTGAAGACCTTGCAGGCCGTCTGGAAGAACGTCATCGCGTCGCCGGACTCCGCGCGCGCCGCGCGCACGCAGTTCGAGACGGGCCACGGCGACGCGCTCATCACCTACGAGCTTGAGGGCCTGCTGATGAAGCAGGCGGGCGCTCCCATCGAGGTCGTCATCCCTGAGTCAACCATCTTCAGCGAGCACCCGGCCGTCATCATTGACCGCAACGTGCCGGCCGAGAAGCGCGCGCTCGTGGACGCCTTCATACAGTTCCTCTGGTCTGAAGAGGCGCAGCGCGCCTTCGTCCAATATCACTTCCGCTCGGTCAGCAACGAGTCGCTCAACGAGGCCAACAAGGAGTTCGGCCAGATTAAAACCCCCTTCACCGTCGAATACTTCGGCGGCTGGGGCAAAGCCTACCCGGAAGTCATCGAACGCGTCTGGCGCGACCAGGTTCAAACGGCGAAATAAAGTTTCAGGTTTCAGGTTTCAGGGTTCAAGTTAAAATCCTCGAACCTGAAACTTGAAACCTGAAACTTGAAACCCTATCGAAGATTATGAGTACAGCTCTCCCAACGATGCGGCACGTGCGCGGCTTCGACGTGGTGCGGCCGCTGAGCATCGCGGCGATGATCTTGATGATGCTGCCGCTGGTGCTGCTGCCGCTCCTCTCGATCTTCATCTTCGGGACGAACAAGGGGCTCGGGAATTTCTGGGCCGCGCTGACCGCGCCTGAGGCCATCTTCGCGCTCAAGCTCTCGCTGGTGACGAGCTTTTATGCGACCGTCTTCAACGTGCTCTTCGGGCTGTTCGCGGCCTACGTGCTCTCGCGCTACAGCTTCCGCGGCCGCAACGCCCTGATCGTCACCATCTCGCTGCCGACGGCGATCCCGACGGCCGTGGCGGGCTTCGCCCTGCTCCTGCTCTGGGGGCCTTACGGGACTCTCGGGCGGCTCGTTTCGCCCTACGGCGTGGAGATCATGTTCACGGCGTGGGCCATTATTCTCGCCAACATCTTCGTCACGTTCCCGCTCGCCTTCGGCGTCATCAAGCCCGTCTTCGACACGATGAGCCGCTCGCTCGAAGAAGCCTCGGCGACCATCGGCGCGTCCCGCTGGCAGACCTTCTGGCACGTCACGCTCCCTTCTTTGCGCGGCGCGATAGTGACGGGCGCGCTGTTGACGTTCGCGCGCGCCGTCGGCGAGTTCGGCTCGACCATCCTGGTCTCGGGCAACCTGGCGATGAAGACGCAGACGGCCCCGCTCTACATCTTCGCCAAGTTCAACGAGGGGCAGGTCGAGGCGGCCAACGCCGTCGCCATCGTGCTCGCGCTGCTGTCGTTCGCCATCTTCAGCATCCTCTTCCTGGCGCGCGACTGGCTCGACACTGAATGAGTGCAAGGGGGAGGAAAATGTGAAATGATGGCGAGCGTGAAGCCTACGAGCGAAATCGAAATCAACAACGGCGATGAGCGGCCGCGGGATGAGGCTGCGCCGAACGTGGCGGCGGCCCCGGCGGCGGCGGCCAGCGTGCGCGCCGTCAGCAAGAGTTTCAAGAAGACGCGCGTGCTCGAAGACATAGACTTCGACGTGGCCGAGGGCGAGTCTCTCGTCCTGCTCGGCGCTTCGGGGAGCGGCAAGACCACGATCCTGAGAATCATCGCCGGCCTCGAAGAGCCGGACACAGGACGTGTGCTCCTGCACGGGCGCGACGTGACGGACATGCCCGCGCGCGAGCGCAACGTCGGCGTCATCTTCCAGTCTTACGCGCTCTTCCCGCGCATGACCGTCGAGCAGAACATAGGCTACGGCCTGCGCATCCGCCACCGCGCGCGCAAGGAGATTCGCGAGACCGTTGACGAGTTGATTCACCTCGTCCGCCTCGACGAGCACCGCAAGAAATACCCCTCGCAGCTCTCGGGCGGACAGCAGCAGCGCGTGGCGATTGCGCGCACGCTCGCCTACAAGCCGCAGGTGCTCCTCTTCGACGAGCCCTTCGGCGCGCTCGACGCGCAGATGCGCGTCCGCCTCCGCCGCGAGATTCACCAACTGCTCAAGCAGGTCAACCTCCCCGCCATCTTCATCACGCACGACCAGGAGGAGGCCCTTGAGATGGGCGACCGCATCGCGGTCTTGAACGTGGGACGCCTCGAACAAATTGGCACACCCGACGATGTTTACAATCGGCCCGAGACGGAGTACGTCGCGACCTTCCTCGGCGCGGCCAACCTCCTGCTCGGCGTCATCAGCGGCGAGGACGTGCTGGTCGGCACGGCCGCCATCCAGGCGCGCGGCGAGACCGAGCGGTTCCGCGAAGGTCAGTCTGTGAAACTCGTCTTCCGCCCGGAGGACGCGTGCCTGAGCAAGACGGGCCGGCTCCCCGAAGGCTGCCGCCGCCTGACCAACGGCGTCGTCGAGGAGATCAACTTCGTCGGCGCGTACCAGCGCATCACGCTCCGCCTGGACCTCGTGGCGCGGCCCGCGGCCGAGGGCGAGCCGCCGCTCTACAGCGTCGCCACCGCGGCCCCCGAGAAGAAGATCGGCGTCCCCGTCATCGTGACGCGCCCGAAGCCAGAGGCGGTCGCCAACCGCCTCGACATTAACGACCGCGTCGCCGTCGGCCTCACGGCCTTCCGCGTCCTGCCCAACTACACGCTCGCCTCCGAGCGCGCCGGGCGCATCGTGGACACGAAAAAATAGGTTTCAGGTTTCGGGTTTCAGGTTTCAGGTTAGGGAGGCCGAATTAACTTGGAACCTGAAACCTGAAACTCTGACTTGTCACTCGTCACTGTTTTTATTAGCATTCAATCGCACCCGAAAAAATTTCCGCGGCGCGCTTCGAGAGGGGAGCTTTCTCGCCATAGACCCGCAGACACAAAAGATTCTGTTTGCCGTCGGCTCGGTCCTCCTGGGCACGCTGCACGGCTACGGGGCCGCGTGGCTGGCGATTCGGATGCTCTTCCGCCCGCGCAAGCCCGCGAAGCTCTTCGGCATCACGGTCTGGCCGCAGGGGATGATCCCGCGCCACCGCGAGCGCCTCGCCGAAAGTATCGGCAACGCCGTCGGCAACGAGCTGATGTCGCAGGAGACGGTCGTCCACGCCCTCTTCGGGACCGACTTCTTCCGCCGCAAGGTCGAGGGCTTCGTGGACTCCTACACGCGCGACCTGCTGGCGACGAGTTACCCCTCCTTCATCGAGGCGCTGCCGACCGCCGCGCGCGCGCCCGTGCTCGACGCCATCTCCGCGCTGCAATACCGCATCTCCGACCACATCGCGGGCGTGCTCAAGTCCGAGGAGACCGCGCGCCACCTCAACAACTTCATCGAGCGGCGCGTGGACGAGCTGCTCGCGTGCCGCCTCGGCGAGACCGTCTCCGACGACACCTTCGAGAAAATCCTGGGCTTCGTCGAGGACCGCTTCCGCGGACTCGTCAACGAGCCGGGCTTCGAGCAGAAGGTGCGCGCCTTCATCTCGGCCCGCCTCGACGACCTGATCGCCAGCCGCGCCACGCTCGCCGAGATGTTCACGCCCGAGACGGTGGTCGTCATCAAGGAGCGCGTGGACCAGCAAGTCCCGCCCGTCGTCCACCACCTGGCCGAGATCGCCACGAGCCAGGCGACCCGCTCCCGCATCGGCGCGCTGATTAAGCGCGAGGTTGACGACTACTACGAGCAGCTCTCCTTCTTCAAAAAAATCTTCGTCTCGCGCGACAAGATTCACAGGGAAGTGGACGAGCTGGTCAACAACACGCTGCCGCGCCGCGTCGAGGAGTTTTTGCGCGGCGAGGCGTTCGAGGACGAGGCCGAGCGGTTCCTCGACGCGACGATTGACGACGTGCTCTCGCGCCCGATCAGCGAGCTGGTGGGCCAAATCGCGCCCGACAGGTTGGAGCTGATTAAAGACCAGTTGGCGACGCGCGTGATGGCGCTGGCGCGCGGCAAAGAGCTGGAGACGACCGTCTCCGCGTACCTGACGGACGCGCTCGCGCGCCTCAAGCCGCACACGCTGCGCGCGCTCCTGCAACACCTCAACCCTGACTCCGCGCCGCGCCTGAAGAGTTTCCTCTCGAAGGGCTTGCTCCAGGTGCTCGCGCGCGAGGAGACGGCGCGCACCATCAACAACATCCTGAGCGCGCAGGTCGAGCGGATGCTGGTCGCGCCCATCGGGCGGCTTTCCGAACAGGTGCCGGAGGCGGCCGTGCGCCGCGCCTCCGCCGCCCTGACCGAGCGCATCACGAACGCCGCGCGCGAGCGCCTGCCCGCCGCCATCAGCGAGTTCGACATAGGCCGCATCGTCCGCGAGAAGGTCGCGGACTACCCCGTCGAAAAACTCGAAGAGCTGGTGCTCTCCGTCGCCCAGCAGCACCTGAAGAAGATAGAGCTCTTCGGCGCGGTGATCGGGCTCGTCCTGGGCATCGGCCAGGCCGTCTGGTTCTGGGTCTGGTCCAAGTAAGGGTCGCGCGCACACACTTCAAGATATGCCACTCCTCTCTCGAACTCACGCGGCCCGGCCGCGTGTCGCCGTCGCGCTCGCCCTCTGCCTGATCTTCGCGGGCTGCGCCGCCGTCACCCCGTCGCAGTCCGACGCGAACGCGGGCGCGCTCCCGCCGGTCGTCGCCACCGTCAACAGCCGCGAGATTCCGACCAAGCTCTACGAGATGTACCTGAGGAACGGGCGCGAGGAGTTGGGATTAGACCCTGCGACCGAAGAGGGGCGGCGCAAGATAGAGCAGCTCAAGGAGGGCATCGTCTCCGAGCTGATTGACCGCACGCTCGTCGTGGACGAGGCCGAGCGGCGCGGGCTCAACATCCCGCCGGAGAAATTGTCCGCGGCCGTCGCGCGCACCGTACAGCAGTTCGGCGGCGAAGAGAAGTATGACAGCTATCTGGCCGGGCACCACTTGAAGCGCGAAGACTATCTGGAAGTCGTCAGGATGGAACTCTACGGCGAGCTGCTGCGCGCCGAGCTGAACAGGAACCTGACGGTCACGGACGACGAGGTCGGGAAGTATTACGAGGCGCACAAGTCTGAGCCCGCCTTCCAGCAGCCCGAGCGCATCACGGCCGCGCACATCCTCATCGCCACGCGCCCCAATCTCATCGCCCAGCAGTTCGAGCGCGACAAGAATCTCAAGGGCGAGCCGCTGGCCGCGGCCGTGCGCGAGGAGATGGCGCGCCGCCGCAAGTTGGCCGAAGAGCTGCGGAGCAAAGCCGCCTCGGGCGCGGACTTCGCGGCGCTGGCACGGCAGCATTCGGAAGACCCCTCTTCGCGCGAGCAGGGCGGCGACCTCGGCACTTTCGCGCGCGGCACGCACACGAGCGTCTTCGACGCCGCGGCCTTCGCGCTCAAGCCCGGCGCGCTGAGCAACGTGGTGCAGACGGAGTACGGCTTCCACGTCATCCGGGTCACTAAGAAAGAGCCCGCGCGCGCCCTGATGCTGAATGAAGCGACGCCAGAGATTCGCCGCCGCCTGCTGGCCGACCTCGAAGCCACGCGGCTGACAGAGGCCCTCAAGGAGCTGCGCCGCAGGGCCAAAATCCGCATCAACGAACCCTTCCGCTTCGGCGCTCTCAAAGACGAATTCCCGGCCAATTGACAAGCCTTTGCGCCTTACGTTTTCCCTTAGCGCCTTTGCGTGAACGGCTGTTTCTCGCAAAGGCGCTAAGTTAAAACGTAAGGCGCAAAGGCTTGAGTGCTTTCTCTTCAATCCGCAATCGTCCGGCCTCCTCAAGTTTTCCTCAAGTCACTGAATCCCCGCAAAATCCGCCGGTTTCCTAAGGAAAACGGACCTTGCTCTGCCCGCCCGTCCTCTCAAGTTTTTCTCAACGCCGGCCCGTAAATTTGTGCGCGTTGGTTGGCCCGGAGAAAGACAACGTTGACCTCGTTCCAATCTGAAAACTTTTCTGGAGGCTCCTGTCATGTTCGATAAAGTTATCAAGTTCCGCCCGGCCCTGTTTGTGCTCGCCGTCCTTGTAGCGGCGGCCGTCCTGCTCGACTGGACGGCCACGACGCCCGCGAGCGCCAGCGGCGGCACCGTCTCCGTCATCGTCCAGTTCAAGGACGACCCGGCGGCCGTGTATCAGGCGAAGGCCGCGAAGGCAGGCCAGGCGGTCTCGGCCGAAGCCCTGCAAAATTACCGCAGCCAGCTCGCCGCCAAACAGGACCAATTCCTGAAGGCGCTCTCCGCCAGCGGCGTCACGGCCAGCGTCATCGCGCGCAACGTGAATAACTACGACGGGAGCCTGGCGGCGACCGTGCCGCTGCGCTACACGCTCGTCTACAACGGGCTGGCGCTCAACGTGCCCTTCGACGCGATTGGCACAATCGAGGCCATGCCGCAGGTGAAGAAGGTTCACCCGAACGCGATGTTAGAGACGACGCTCAACAGCAGCGTCAACTACATCAACGCGCCGAAGGTCTACGGCGCGGTCAAGGAGCTGACGCAGTTCGACGACCTGCGCGAGGGCTACGAGGGCCAGGGCATCAACATCGCCATCATAGACACGGGCATTGACTGGCGGCACCCCATGTTCGGCGGCGACCCGACGCCGCCGCGCCTCGCGGTCGCGCCGCCGACCCCCGCCGTGACCAGCACCAATAAGAAAGTCATCTACTACCTACCCCTGACGGACACGGCCGCCTACGACGGCTTCGGCCACGGGACGCACGTCGCCTCGACGGCCGCAGGCTTTTTGGCACAGCACCCCGGCGGCGACGGCCTCCCCAACACGGCCGACGACATCAAGCTCCACGGCGTCGCGCCGCAGGCGAAGCTGATGTCTTACAAAGTGTGCAGCGACCTCAAGTCCACCATCAGCCAGGTCCAATCCGTCGGCGGCTGCGAGTCGGCCGACACCATCATGGCGCTCGAAGACGCCGTCTCGCAGTTCACCATCACGGGACAGCCCAAGCCTGTCGCGCACGTCATCAACCTTTCTTTAGGCGGCTCTGGCGGCCCCGACAACCCGACCGCGGTCGCGTGCAGCAATGCGGCCCTGACGGGCGCGACCGTCGTCGCCTCCTCCGGCAACTCCGGCCCCGGCGAGGGCACGACGGGCAGCCCCGCTGCCGGCACGCACGTCATCTCCGTCGGCGCGACCACGCACCCGTCGGCCGGCGCTGCGCAGTGGTCCGCGGACCTCTTGCAAGGTTCTTCATTCCCGCAGAGCCGCACCGGCGCGGTCTCCCCGGCGAACGGCTTTGCGGCCGCACCGGGCACGAGCCGTTATACGCTCACCCCCATGCTCGGCAGCTCCAGCCTGCCGCAGGCGGCCCTCGCGCAGCGCTACGTTTTCGTTGACTCCCCGCTCGGCCCTTGGCCCGCGAGCGTCTCGGGCCGCATCGCGCTCGTCAGGGCTCCGCTCACGACGTTCTTCGACACGGCCGCGCAGGCCCAGAACGCAGGGGCGGTCGGCGTCATCATCATCAACGACGGCGGGGGCAACGGCGTCAAGACTCTGATCCCTGCGGCGGCCGTCTCGGAGGCCGACGGCGAAGCCCTCATCAACGCGATCTCCTCGACCGACGACGACAGGCTCGACCCGCCCAGCGGCGCGGTCTCTGAGCTTCCCGTCCGCATGAACCCGTTCCTGACTGAAACCTTCATGGGGCAGATGGGCGACTTCAGCTCGCGCGGCCCCGTGCGAGGATTGGGCCAGATTAAGCCGGACGTTTCCGCGCCGGGCGTGGCCGTGCTGGCGGCCGCACCCCCGGGCAGCGTGGTCGGCGCGCTCGGCCTCCTGGAAGGCACGGCCGACTACGCGCACCTGGACGGCACCTCCATGGCCGCGCCGCACACGACGGGCGCGGCGGCCCTCGTCAAGCAGGCGCACCTGGACTGGTCGCCCGACGTGATTCGCACCGTCCTCATCAACACCTCGACTAACATGCGCAGCGAGTCGGGCGCGCCGAAGGCGGACGGCCTGACCGCCGACTCCGTCATCGCGCAGGGCGGCGGTTTGATTGACGTGAAGGAGGCCGTGGGCGCGAAGGCGCTGATGGGTGTGGAGGGCGACGGCATCGAGAAGCCCGCCATGCTGGGCAGCCACTCCTACGGCGAGGTGCCCGTGGCGAACACGCGCGTCACGCACACCACGCCCGTGACCGTCACCGTCCGCGACCTCTCGGGCCAGGGCGGGACTTATAATCTGGCGGTCGCCAACAACCGCGACCTCCAACTCGCAGGCATCAATGTGACGACCTCGCAGCCGAGCGTGACCTTGGAGCCGAACGGCTCCGCGACCTTCACGGTCAACGCCTCGTTCGACGGCGACCAGCTTCGCGACGTGATGGCGGCCAAGACAATTGGCACAAATGTCGTCTTCGAGAAGATTCAGATGCAGTGGTACGTCACGGCCCGGCGGAGCGACAACGCCGAGTCGTTGCGGATGCCATTCTACTTCAAGCCCGGGCCGACCATGCCGGCCGCGCCCGTCGTCCAGAGCTTCGAGAACACTGCGACCGTGCCCGCGCCCTCCTACGGGCAGCAGCTCGCGGAGGGCGCGACCCACGTCGAGATTCCTTTCGAAGTAGACGCCTCGACCTTCAGAATCGAGGCACTCGTCGAGTGGTTCAACACGCCGCAGGGCAGCCAGGAGGACGTTGACTACGAGCTCCTGGACCCGGACGGCAACGTCATCGCCACCTCGGGCAACTCGGCCGGGGCAAGCGAGTCCGTCAGCGCGACCGTCAACCGCGTGGGCACCTACAGGCACCGCATAGTCGGCTACGTCAACGCCGCGACCGAGTGCACGGTCACGACCACGCTCACGAAGGGCAACGCGCCGCCGGTCGTCCAGGCCATCGCGGGCGACTTCACAAACGCGCAGGGCAAAGCGGTGGACTTCGACGGCACGGTCAACCTGAGCTGGCAGGCCACGGACGGCGCGACCGGCTACGAAGTCGAGCGCTCGGCCGACGGCAACAACTACCAGGTCGTCGCCAGCATTGGCCCAAACCAGGCGAGCGCCGCGCTCGCAGACCAGCCCAATGGCGAGAGCTTCTACCGCGTGCGCGCTCTCGCCCCGGGCCAGGTCGGCTCCTACGTGACGGCCCCGAGCAACGCCGCGGGCGTGATAGTTGACCGCCGCACGAAGGTCAACATCACAGACCAGGTGACCGGAGAAATCTCCAACGTCTCGTTCGCGGGCGGCGTCTTCAAGCTCGACTTCAAGGTCAAGGGCGAGAGCCTGCAAAGCCAGGCGATGCCCTCGACCTATTACCCGGGGATGGAGCTCAACGTCGTCAGCATCACGACCGGCGCGGGCGGCTCCAATAACAACATCAGCGTGAAGAACGCCGAGAACGGCCGGGACGGCAAGAGTGTGCTGACGGGCGCGCTCTTCACCTACTCGCAACTGCTCGGCGCGGACGAGGCGTTCACGCCGAAGGAGGTGACGGGCGCGCGCACGCTTGAGTTCAACAACCCGTCGGCGCAGATGTTCAGCTTCGACGTAATGGTGACGGCCTACCAGCGCGCGCCGGCCGGGGGCGAATCCGCGGCCGGCAGCGGGACGGCGGGAGCCGCGCCGGGCGGCGGGTCCGGCGGGGCCTCGCCGCAATTGTTGACCAAGGTCATGCGCTTCACGGTCAACCCGCTGACCAGGTCCGTGACGGTCAAGCTGCTTTAACGGCTGCCGTCCTTCAATGAACAAAACGGCCGGGGACAGGCTCATGCTCGCTTGCCCCCGGCCGTTTTGTGCCATTTCCCAGGGCATCCGAGGTTCCGTATTTCGCCCGAAAAATCGTTGACTTCCCAGCCCGGTGCGGGTGTAGAATGCGCCCGCTTGTTAAATTCACCGGCGCGCCTGGCCTCACGCCGATGTCTTTAACAGACCATCAAACTCAACCGACTGACAACCGAGGTTAATGTGATGCTGCCCCCAAAGCTCGCATACTCTCTTCCGCACCGGACAGACTGTAGAGGCGTGTGAAGGCCCGGGGGCTACCGGGGCCGTCGTCTCCCCGCGGCCCGAGAACGGATTCTCTGAAACGAGCGCGACCTCTGCCGCGTGTCTGAACGTGTCCCGCCTTCGGCCCCTCGCGCCGAAGACCAGACGAGCGCGGCACTGGCTCAATTTCTAACCTCTGGAGCCAACGTCGTGCGGGCGCTCCGAATAGAGCGCCCGGCGCGTGACCTCCCCTTACCCACCCAAGGAGGTGCCAGATGAAACGAACCATCAGTATCCTGATCGCCGTCAGTCTCATGCTCACTCTCTGCTCCTTCGGCTTCGTCACGTCCGCGCAGAAAGCCGCGAACAAAGAGACGAAAGAGACGAAGGAAGACAAGTTCGCCAAAACGCTCAAGGCCAACTGGGACCGGCTGCCCCCGCAGGCCAAGCTCGGCGCGTCCCCCGAGGCCAAGGCCGCCTGGGACAAGTTGAGCGACAAGCAGCGCGAGTTCCTCAAGGCCAAAGTCAACAAGCTCATCGGCAAGCAGAAGGAGAAATTCGCCACGGACAAGGAGGCGCGCAAGGCCGCCATCAAGCAGTGGAAGGAGTCGCGCAAGGAAGGCGACGACGACGCGACCCTGAGCGTCGTCGGCAAGGACGGCAAGAGCAAAACCGTCAAGGCCAAGCGGCGCGAGGCTTTCACGTTCGAGGACGACGCGGCCTCCGCCAGCGCGGTGAACAAGAAAGGGGACCGCGGCGCGCGCTCGGTGAAAGCCTCAGCGCGAAAGCCCGCGACCACGCAGAAGCCCGCCGCCCCCTGGGACGAGGACTGGGCTGCAAACGCGAATCTGGCCCATTCCGGGAAGGCCACTTTCAAGCGGCTCACGGCCGCGCCGCAGGGCGGCGACGCGGACTTCGACGGCCTGCCGGAGAGTTTCGAGGACGCGCTGGCCGAGAACTTCACGCCCATCTACCACACCTCGGCCGGCGAGGTTGACAACTACGTGACCTTCCACGACATGGTCCCGCAGACGATCAAAGACCGCTTCGGCCAGAACCCCGTCGTCTACCACCGCGTCGTCCCGCTCTACATCAGGTACAACCCGTACCGCTACATGTACGAGAGCTTCATCAGGATTGACTACCTGACGCTGTGGGACCACGACAGCGGCCTCAGCCCGGACGCGCTCTGCGAACTCGCGCCCGGCCTGGGCGGCATAGAGAGCTACGGGCCGCACGACATAGACAACGAGCGGTCGGCGCTGCTGGTCTCGGCTCCCGTGTTCGACCCCTGGAACGCCTGGGGCTTTAACATGGACCCGAACCAGTACAGCGCGCTCAGCGTCTTCACCGCCGCGCACGAAGACACCTTCACTGACCAGAGCGACTACCACAACTTCCCGCAGTCGCCCATGTGGGCGGGCACCCACATAGAGCTGTGGCACTCGCTCTTCAAGCACGCGACCTACACCTTCAACCCGGACTTCCACGCGCTGATGCCGCTGTGGGTCGTCGTCTCGACCTACATCGTCATCGAGTTCCTCATCTTCTACAGGTACTGGAACCCCTTCTATTGTGGAGACTGGGACTGGTTCTGCGAGCCCGGCTGGGACATCTTCCTGGAGATCGGGTTCGACATCCTGATCGCGGTCTTCTACTACGTGACGGTGCTCTTCTTCGGCTGCGTCGTCGAGCGCTTCCACGAGCAGGGCGGGAGGTTCGCCTTCCCGCGCATCAACGTCGGCGAGCCGTTCCAGCCCATCAACGGCTCGTCCTTCATCCTCGACAACAGCCACTCGCTTTACGATAAGCTCCGCTCGCCGCTGTCGTTCGAGAACCTGATCCACTAGCGCAGCACTCAACCCTTTGCGCCTTACGTCTTACCTTTGCGCCTTTGCGAGCAAAAGCTTTTCACGCAAAGGCGCAAAGTAAAAACCAAAGGCGCAAAGGGTTGAGTCTTAACCTAAGCATGGAGAGATTATGCTGAAGAAACTTTTGTCGCTCGTGCTCGTCGTGCTGGTTTTCAACGTGGCGAGCGCGACGCGCGTCTCGGCCGCGACGAAGGGCGAGAAGGAGGCGCGCTTCGCCGCGAAGGTCAGGGCGGGCGTGATGAAACTGGGCACGGGGCCGGATGCGCGCGTCCGCGTCCGCCTGCGCGACAAGACGAAGATGGAGGGCTACGTCGGCCGCGCCGATGATGAGGGCTTCGTCCTCGTGGACGCCAAGACGGGCGCGGAGACCGAAATCAGCTACGCGCAGGTCAAACAGATCAAGGGCAACAACCTTTCGACCGGGGTCACCATCGCCATCGCGGTCGGCGTCCTCGCCGTCGTCATCATCCTCGCGCTGATCGGCCTCAAAGATGGCTGAACGACCCTGAAAGGGTCTCACATGATAGCCGGGGGCAAGCTCGATAGCGCGCCGCCCCCGGCTATCGTGTAAAACCGAATCCAACCTCCTACCCCCCTTCTCCCGCAACTCCCCGGCTCAAGTTTTCCTCAAGTCTCCGAACCAGCCGAAAAACCCCATTTTTACTGAGGAAATCGGCCGCTTTGTGCCCCGCGCCCGACCTCAACCTTTTCTCAAGCCAGTTTGGTTATTTTCTGACTGTCGTCAGGGGACGCGCGCCCGCCGGGTGCGGAAAGGATTACTTCATGTCAACCAGAGCAGCGACCGGAATCTCACTCGCACGGGTACTCTTCATCCTCGCGGCCTGCGCCTTCGCGCTCGCCTCCACTCCTTACCTGCCGTCGGGCGAGGCGCAGTTGAAGACGGCGGGCGGCGTGCGCGTTGACCCGCTGCTCCTGAAATATTTCGGCACGAGCGCGGCGGGCTCGCCCCTGCCGGCCGTCATCACCTACCGCTCGCGCCCGACGGCCGCCGACTTCGGCCGCCTGCAATCAATCGGCATCAAGGGCGGCTTCGCGCTCAGGGAGCTGCCGATGGTCATCGCGCGTTTGAGCGCCGCGCAGCTCACCGCGCTACGGATGCAGCCGGGCGTGCGCTCCGTCTACGCCAACCGCATCATGAAGACGTTCACGAACGAGAGCCGGCGCTTCATAGGCGTCCCGCAGCTGTGGAGCGACGCCGAGGTGACGCGCGCCAACCAGCAGCACCCCGGCCTCCCCGTCTCGGGCAAGGGCATCGGCATAGGCTACATAGACACCGGCGCGGACGGCACGCACAACGACATCAAGTACGGCTCGAAGCTCGTCCAGAACGTCATCCAGCCGATGGCGAACGCCAACGTCGGCGACGCCGGACTCGTGCTCGGCATAGGCGTCAACCCCTTCGACAACCTTTACGACCTCGCGGGCTTTTACGCGCCGACTTACCTCGAAGACCAGCTCAACTCGGACATCGAATCGGGCCACGGGACGCACGGCGCTGCGGTCGCCGCCGGCACGGGCGCGCAAAGTGGCGGCTTCTACGGCGGCGTCGCCCCGGGCGCACACCTCGTCGTCGTCAACTCCGGCAACGAGGTCGGCCTGCCCCTAGTCGGCCTCTTAGGCGCTTATGACTACCTGCTCGTCAACCAGTACCGTTACAACATACGCGTCATCAACAACTCGTGGGGCGACAACCTGAGGTTCGCGCCCGACGCCGTCAGCCCCGACCATCCGATTAACGTCGCCACGCGCGAGGCGCACGACCGCAACATCACGGTCGTCTTCGCCGCCGGCAACGGCATAGACAACGTCGGCGACGTGGCGGGCGCGATCAACCCTTACTCGACGCTGCCGTGGACGATCTCCGTCGCCGCCGGCTACAAGCGCGGCCTGGGCCAGCCGACCTCCTTCAGCTCGCGCGGCGAGAACGACGGCGACGGCGTGGACGTGGCGGGCCAGCCCGCCGACCCCGACGCCAGGCCGAACCTGCGGCCCGACATCACGGCCCCCGGCCTGGACATCAAGAGCGCGCGCATGAAGGGCGTCGGGCTCACCAACACCGCGGGCGCGATTCCCATCTTCGTCGGCTCGAACGACCTCTGGACGATTCCGCCCGCGTACTTGCCCTTCTACACCACGTCGCAGGGCACTAGCTTCGCCTGCCCGCACGTCTCCGGCGTGGTCGCGCTGATGCTCGAAGCCAACCCGCGGCTCACGCCCGACGAGGTGGTCACCATCCTGCGCGAGACGGCTACGCCGATGCCTTACGCGGAGAGGGAAGTCGGCGCGGGCTACGTGGACGCGCGCAACGCGGTGCGGCGCGCGATGGGCCTCGGCCCCGTGGCGCACCCCTTCATCCTCTTCCCGCAGCCCGGGCCGGAGATTCTAGACCCCGCGGGCGACCAGCTCTTCGAGACGGGAATCAATCCCGCGGGCGCGGCCGACGGCCAGGACATCGTCTCGGCAGACTTCGCCTACGACTCGGCGAGCCGCCAGATCGTCTACACGCTGACCGTGAAAAACTTCGTCGCGCGCACCGAAGGCATGGCGTGGCTGATGAGTTCCAACTTCGGGGACATCACCGTCTACGTGACGGCGACCGCCACGGACACGGGCACCATGTCTTACACCTACGGGAAGATTGACAACAGCCTGGCGATTCCCTCGCAGGAGGGCTTGGGCGACGCGGACTCGGGCGAGGTCCGCGGCAACCAGATCGTCATCCGGCTCTCGGTGGACAAGCTGAAACTGCCCGCGGCGCTCGGCCGCGACATCGTGGGCGAGACTTCGACCGCGACGGAGGCGCGCGCAGAGGTCGGCGTCGCGCTCGTCTTCGCCGCCGACATCGCCAACGGCGCGAACTTCAAGGTCGAGTAGCGCGAGTTGGCTTTCGGGTGTGGCAAGAGAGATATCGGTTCCTCGCCCCAAGTGGTGACGCCCAAGAGACGGCGTTGCCGCTTGCCCCGCCGGTTCGGTTCGGGGGATCCCCCGGCCGAACCGGCTCAAAGAAAAAGGAGCAGAGAAGCATGAAGACGGGACGCATGTTACTGGCGGTCATCGCGGCGCTGACGATTCTCGCGGGCGCGAGTAACGCCGCGCCGAAGGTTGACCCCGAGTTGGCGGTGCGCTTGAAAACCGCCCGGCCGGATGCTTTGCTCGGCGTCGTGCTGACCTTCCACGGCAACCGCGTCACGGACGCGGAGGTCGCGGCCGTCGAGGCGCTCGGCGTCACGACCGGCGTTCGGATGCGCAACTTCCCCGTCATGGGCGTCAACGCCACGCCCGCGCAGCTTCAGCAGATGTTCGGGTGGAGCAGCCTGCGCTCCGTTTACCTGAACACGCCGCTCCAACTCTACCTGCACCAGACCAAGCCGCTCATCGGCGTGGACCGCCTTCGGAAGGACGCGGACATCACGCGCCGCAACGGCGGCATCCCCGTCTCGGGCCGCAACGTCACCGTCGCCATCAACGACTCGGGCGTGGACGGCACGCATCAGGACCTCAAGTTCGACCCCGTCAACCGCGCCTTAGGCCAGACCATCCAGAACGTCCTGATGAACCCGAACGACAAGGACGGCCTCGTGGTGCGCAGCAATACGCTCGGCAACCCGCTCAAGGGCATCCTGCCCATGACCTACGTCGAGGATGTCGTGAACTCCGACACCAACGGCGGGCACGGCACGCACGTCGCTTCCATCGCCGCCGGCACGGGCGTGGCGAGCGGCGGCCTTTATCAAGGCGTCGCGCCGGGCGCGAAGATTTTAGGCATCGGCTCCGGCGGCGGCCTCTTCGTTCTGGGCCAGGTCGCGGCCTTCGACTACATCTACTCGTTCCACTTCCGCGACAACGTGCGCGTGGTCAACAACTCCTGGGGCAACTCGGCCGTGGAGCTTGACCCCGACCACCCGGTCAACGTCGCCTCGAAACTTCTGCACGACGAGGCGAGCGTCGTCGTCGTCTTCGCCAACGGCAACGACGGCCCGCGCCCCAACACGCAGAACCGCTGGGCCTCATACCCCTGGATGATCTCCGTCGCGGCCGGGCAGAAGGACGGTCGCCTCGCGGGCTTCTCCTCGCGCGGCATCGTGGGCGACGCGGTCGTGCACCCGACGATTACCGCGCCGGGGACGGGCGTGGGGGAAGACCCCTTTTCGACTTCCGACATCAACACGACGGGGCTGACCGCCGCTGTCGTCGCCGCGCGCTCGCGCGTCAACCCGGCGGCCAACGGCCTCTACAACGACAAGCAGATTCCGGCGGCCTTTCTCCCGAACTACACGCAGATCAGCGGCACTTCGATGGCCGCGCCGCACGTCACGGGCGTCATCGCGAACATCCTTGAGGCTGACCCCTCGCTCCTGCCCGACGAGACGCGCGGCATCATCGAGCGCACCGCCACGCCGCTCGCTACTTACGACGAGTTCGAGGTCGGGGCCGGGATGGCTAACGTGCACGCGGCCGTTGACCTGGCCTTCAACCCGTCGAAGCCTTACGGCAACTTCGGCTTCACGGGCAAGGGGCTGGGGCTCACGCGCGCCGACGCCGCGAGCCTACAGGGCACGGTCGCGCCGGGCGGCTCCGCGTCGCACACCTTCGAGGTCCCCGCGAACGCGCGCTTCACCGTCGTCCAGCTTGACTGGAAGGGCGTCGGCGAAGACGAGGTGGTGGTGGACAACACGCAGGTCGTTTTACACGACCTCGCGCTCTCGGTCTCTAACGGCCAGACCAGCGCGTCCTCTGACGGGATTAACGCCGCCGGCCTCTTCGCCGCGCGCGAGTCCGTCAACCTTGAGTTCCCGTCCGTTGGGACTTACACGGCGACCGTCAGCGCCGGCCTCCTGCAATTCTCGACCGTGACGGACCAGCCCTACATCATCAAAGTCACGCACTTCCTCTACGACCCGAACGAGGTGACGGACATCGCGGCGCTCGACGCCCCTTCGCGCCAGAAAGTTTACCGCCTGGTCTACGACCGCATCATGTTCACGGAGGGCGGCGCGTTCCGCCCCGAAGCGGAGTTGACACGGATGGAGCTGGCGCGCGCCTTGATGTTCGCCGCGCGCGTCCCGCAGTACATCCCGAGCCGCCCGAGCTTCACGGACCTCGCGCAGGGGACGCCCGAGTCGCTCGTCGCCGAGTCGCTCAGGAAGGAGGGCGTGATGGGAACAAGCGGCGGCGCGTTCGGACCCGGCGTGAGCGTGTCGCGGCTTGAGCAGGCCGTGGCCTTAGTGCGCGCGCTGCGCCTCGACGCGCAGGCCAGGGCGCTCGCCAACACCAACGTCACTTCGGGCGGCAGCGTGCTGACAGACAACGCGCAGATTCCAGGCCCCATGCGCGGCTACGTGCAACTCGCGCTCGACCGCGGGCTGATGGAAGCGTTCCCGGCCGAGGTCAAGCAGGTCGCGCCCGGCCAGTTCCAGGCATTCCCGGGACCGCGCTTCGAGCCCGGCCGGGTTGTTAAGCGCGCGGAGTTTCTCAACCCCGCGTCACGTCTGCTTAACCTGATGTTCGGCGAGTAAGTCGGCCAGCCCCGTCAGGGGCGACTGACAATAGCCCAGCACTTCAATGCTGGGTAAATGTGCCAAAAATATTTGAGTCCCGTAGGGACGGCTGAAACATTCAATCGTCCCTACGGGACTCAATCAATTTCTGCGTCTGATTCCCAGCACTGAAACGCTTGGTGTGAATTAAAAACTTGAAAGGAAGGTGAGAGCCGCGCATAGTGAGCTTGCAACCCAATCCAACCGGAAAGGAGCTCACCGATGCTCGACCCTGACACCTTCCTGACGACACTTTACGTCATGGTTGACGATTTCGCCAAAGCCTGCCTGCCCGCGGAAGTCCGCCCCGGCCCACGCCCCTCGTTGACGCGCTCGGAGGTCGTCACCCTGGCCGTCTTCGGCCAGTGGGCCTGCTTTGTGTCCGAGCGCAGCTTCTACTCGTGGGCCGCGCGCCACCTGCGTGCGGCCTTCCCCACCTTGCCCGCCAGGACACAGTTGAACCGCCTGCTGCGCCATCACGAGGGGGCGACCACGGCCTTCTGCCTCCACCTGAGCGGAGAACTGGGCGAGCGCCAAGCCGCCTATCAGGCGCTGGACTCGACGGCCCTGGTCTGCCGCGACGCCAAGCGCCGTGGGCGCGGCTGGCTCGCGGGGCAGGCCGACATCGGGTGGAGCAATCGGCTGGGCTGGTATGAGGGCTTGCATTTGCTGCTCGCGGTTGACCCCAGAGGCGTCATCACTGGCTACGGGCTCGCGCCGGCCAGTGTCAAAGACCAGCGCCTGGCCGAGACCTTCTTCGCCGCGCGGCACCGCCCGCAGGCGGCGCTCGCGAGCGTCGGGGCACGGACGCCAGCCCCGTATGTCACGGACAAAGGCTTTGAAGGCGAGCGCTGGCATGAGCATTGGTTTGAGAGCTACGGGGCGTCTGTCATCTGCTTGCCCAAGCGCGATGTCCGCCAGCCGTGGCCACGCAGTTTGCGCCGGTTTGTCGCCGGGGTGCGGCAGATCGTCGAGACCGTCAACGAGAAGTTGCACCATGCTTTTCGCCTCAGTCGTGAGCGGCCACATGCGCTCTCCGGGGCGCGGGCACGCTTGGCGGCCAAGGCGGCGCTGCACAACTTCTGCGTCTGGCTCAATCGGCAGCTCAAGCGACCGGACTTGGCTTTCGCTGACTTGGTGGACTGGTAATATCTCTTTATTTCACACCAAGCGTTGAAGTGCTGGGCTATTATCACGTCGTCCCCTGCGGGGACTTCAGGCGCTTTCTTCTTTATCATCCGGCCTTCTTCTGCTAGAGTGTCAATCGTTTTTCAAGCCCCTTAGATTTCCCCTTTTAGAGCTGTAGGCACGCCGCGAAAGTGTGCCCCGAACAATCCTGGAGTCGGAATGGCCGAGCGTAATAAAAAGTTGAAGGCGCTACTGGTTTACCCGGAATTCCCGAACACGTATTGGAGCTTCAAGCACGCGCTGCCGTTCGCCGGGAAGCGCTCTGCCTACCCGCCGCTCGGCCTGCTGACGCTCTCCTCGATGCTGCCCCAGACCTGGGAGAAGCGGCTCGTGGACATGAACGTCCGCCGCCTCAAGGACTCCGACCTGCAATGGGCAGACATGGTCTTCGCCAGCGCCATGATCGTCCAGCAGGACTCCCTGCGCGGCGTCATAGACCGCTGCAAGGCGCTCGGCGTGCGCGTCGCCGTCGGCGGCCCCTTCGTCTCGACGGGCATGGAGCACGTCGCCGACGCCGACTTCCTTTTTCCCGGCGAGGCCGAGACGACTGTGCCAGAATTCCTGCGTGACCTGGAAATGGGCGTGCCGCAGCACGTCTACCAGTCGGACGAGAAGCCGGACCTGACGCGCACCCCCATCCCTGACTTCTCGCTCGTCGAGATGAGCCGCTACTCCTCAATGGCGATTCAATATTCGCGCGGCTGCCCCTTCAACTGCGAGTTCTGCGACATCATCGAAATCTACGGGCGCGTCCCCCGCACGAAGACGAACGAGCAGATGCTCATGGAGATGGACGCGCTCTACCGGACGGGCTGGCGCGGGCCGCTCTTCATCGTGGACGACAATTTTATCGGCAACAAGAAGAACGTCCGGCGACTGATGCCAGACCTGTGCGAGTGGATGGAGCGGCACAAGCATCCGTTCCGCCTCTTCACGGAAGCCTCCGTCAACCTCGCGGACGACGACGAGCTGCTCGCCCTGATGAAGCGCGCCAACTTCCGCCGCGTCTTCCTCGGCATCGAGACGCCCGTCGAGGAGAGCTTGAAGGAGACGCAGAAGAGCCAGAACACGCGGCGCAGTCTGATTGAGAGCGTGCGCAAGATTCAGAGCTACGGCATGGAGGTGATGGCCGGCTTCATCGTCGGCTTCGACCACGACCCGGCGGACATCTTCGAGCGGCAGATCAACTTCATACGCGAGAGCGCAATTCCGATGGCGATGGTCGGCCTCCTCTCCGCGCTCCCCGACACGCAGCTCTGGCGCAGGCTCCAACGCGAAGGCAGGCTCCTCGGCGAGGGCGAGGGCTCGAACACGGAAGCGTCGCTCAACTTCGTGCCCAAGATGGACAGGCAGATTCTGATTGACGGCTACAAGAAGATCATGCGCACCATCTACAGCCCGACCGAATACTACGAGCGCGTGCGCACCTCGCTGAGGCTGACCAACTCGTCGGGCTACTCGCCGGCGAAAGCTTTCAAGAAGGAGTACCTCCTGGGCTTCTTCCGCGTCCTCTACCGTCTGGGCATGACGGACCCCTCGCGCAAGGAGTTCTGGCGCTTCCTGCGGCGCGTCTACAAAGAGCGCCGCGACCTCATCGGCGACGCGGTCGTGCTGGCCGTGATGGGCTACCACTTCCGCAAGATCACGGAGCAGTACTGCGAGAAGTGAACCCGAAGATTTTGCCTATTGACTCTCCGCGCGATTTAGCTTAGAAGCAAGCTGTAATTATTGCGAATCTCGGAGAGAGGGAAGCAGAAGATGACATACGTGGTGACAGAGTTGTGTGTGGACTGCAAGTACACGGACTGCGCGGCCGTCTGCCCCGTGGAGGCATTTCACGAATTGCCCGACCGCCTCTACATCAACGCCGACACCTGCATAGACTGCGACGCGTGCGTGCCCGAGTGCCCCGTCGAGGCCATCTTCCCGGACTCGGCCGTGCCCGAGCAGTACGCGCACTGGACGCAGATCAACATTGACGAGGCCCCTAACTACCCCGTCATCAGCCAGAAAATCCCGGCGCTGCACGGCCCGAGCTGCACCGGGCCGGAAGAGTAGAGAAACGCTGCGAACAGCACTTGAGACCTTCCGCGGGGCGCGCGTGACGTGCCTCGCGGAAGGTCTCTTTATGCGCTCAGGACTATCTTCCGCGCGGCCTCTTTGATTTCCGGGACGGAGAGAACGTGGACGCCTGCGGCGGGGTTCTCGACCGCGAAGAGGAGCGCGCCCCTCATCTCGGCGTCCGTCATCAGCCCGAGCCGCCGCGCCGTCTCCCGCTTGGAGGGGACGCGCTCCATCAGCCAGTAAAAGGGCTTGAGCAGTCGGGGCCACTGGCGACCCGGCCCGAGGACGTACCAGGGGCGCAGGATGGTGGCGTTCAGACCGCTCGCGCGAAGCTGGCTCTCGGCCTCCGCGCGCGCCTCCTGGTAGGCTTTCATGATGGGCGCGGGCTGCGCGACGCTGACGTAGACGAAATGTTGGACGCCCGCCTCGCGGGCCGCGCGGATTGACGCGGACGCGGACTTGAGGTCAACGGAGCGGAACTCTTTGGCCTTGGCCGGCGTGGGGTGCGCGACGCCGACGAGCTGGACGAAAGTGTCGGCCGGGCCAATTTCGTTGACGAAAGTCTCCGCGTCGAGCGGGTCGCCCACGAGCGGCGCGCAGCCCGCCGGGAGTTTCAGTTCCGAGCCGCGCCGGGCGAGCGCGCGAACCTCGTGGCCGCGTTTCAGCAGCTCCGGGATGAGGCTCCGCCCCATGAAGCCCGTCCCGCCCGTGATGAAGATGGTTCTTTTAGTCATCTTTCTAAAATCAATCATACGCTCTTGGCGGGCACGGTGGATTCCAGGGCCGCGGCTTGGAAACCGGCGGGCATTGGGAGTTTATAGCAACTAAAGACCGCGGGGTGCAGATTTTCAAAGAATTGATTGACGCCGGAGAGGGATTTGGCATACCCTGCGGGCCACCACCAACCCCTTGCTCGCGCAGAAGGAGAGGAAGCCATGCTCTCGCGAAAACACTATCTTGCCGCCGCCGCCCTGGGCTTACTCGTCGCCCTGAGCGGGGCCAGCCCCGTCTCGGCCCAGGACGACCAGCAGCAACAAAAGAAGCGTAAGGACAGGGAGATTTCGACGCAGACGGGGCCGGCCCCCGTCGTCCAGATCGCCGACCACGCGCGCATCATCACGCCCTGCCCGGACTCGCTGGCCGAGGCGCAAATCCCCCTGACGGTCTCGGTCCAAAACTTCAGCGACCCCACGGTGCTGCGCTACAACTGGCGCGCCAGCGGCGGCCGCCTCGTCGGCGAAGGCCCGACCGCGACCTGGGACTTGTCCGGCGCGGCCCCTGGCACTTACCAGGCGACCATCGAAGTTGACAACAACCAGAACAACGGCTGCACGGCGTTTACGACGACGAAGGTCGTGGTGCGCGAGTGCATCCGGCCGCCCGTCTGCCCGAACGTCTCTATCTACTGCCCGGAGACGGTAAGCTTGGGCGCGCCCGTGACCTTCACGGCGAACCTCTCGGGCGGCTATCCCAGCACCATCACGCCCGTCTACAACTGGACCGTCACCGGCGGCACGATCATCAGCGGGCAGGGCACGACCTCCATACAGGTTGACACGGGCGGGCTCGAAGCCCAATCCATCACGGCGAACCTCTCGGTCGAGGGCTACAACCAGAGTTGCCCGGCGACCTGCACGGTCAACATCCCGCGAAGGATTAAGTGCCAGCAGGTGGACTACTACCCGCCCATCCGCTACAACGACGAGAAGGCGCGGCTGGACAACTTCGCCGTCCAGTTGCAGAACGACCCGAACGCGAAGGGTCACATCATCGTCTTCGGCGGGCCGAAGTCGAACAGCGCCGAGAAGCAGAAGCGGATTAAGCGCGCCTACGACTACCTGGTCAACGCCCGCGGGATCAGCCCCGACCGCCTCGTCACGAAGGACGGCGGCGACCGCGACCAGGGGATAACCGAACTCTGGATCGTCCCGCTCGGCGCGACGGACTGCCCGTAAGAGCAGTGGTCAGTGGTCAGTGGTCGGTAGTCAGTTAAGAGAAAGCAAGAGGCAGCCGAGTTAATTTTAACCGGCTGCCTCTTTCTTTTGTCTTTAACTGACCACCGACCACCGACCACTTTTTTCTGCAACTTTTCCCGCGTGCGCCGCACTTACTAACCGGGCTATCCTTCCGGCGGCGGTTTTCGGGTAAGCTTGAAACCTTTCCGGCGCGGGCGACACTAACTGAACCGAGATGATGAAGCGGCTGGCAATTGATACTTTCGGACGGGCCGGAGAGCTAGGGGCGACACTGATGAACAGTGCTGAGGACCTGATAGCGCGCGCTCGCTCCGGCGACACCGAAGCTTTCCATTTGATCTTTGACCGCTACAGCCGCCCCGTCATCAGCTTCATCTACGACCTGACGGGCGAGCGCGAGGCGGCCGAAGAGTTGATGCAGGAAACCTTCGTTCGCGCCTACAGAAACCTCGGCAGCCTGCGCGGCGACGCGAAGCTCTCGACCTGGCTCTTCGGCATCGCCAAGAACGTCGCGCGCGAGCACGGCCGCGCCAGACGCCGTGCCTCCCGCAAGGTCGAGCTGGACGACTCGACGGTCAAGGAGCTGGCCGACGCAGGCCCGCCGCCCGACGACTCGCTGATTAACAAGGAGCTGAATGGCGTCATCCGCGACGCGCTCTCGCGGCTCGACGATGACAAGCGGCTCGTCTTCACTTTGAAGATTTTCCAGCAGCAGAGCTACGAAGAGATCGCCGCCATCACGGGGTTCTCGATTGCGAAACTGAAGACAGACTTGCACCGCGCGCGCCACGAGATGCGCCGCCTGATTCGCCCATACCTGGAGGTGAGCCAATGAAGTGCGAAGAATGCTTGCCCCTCATAGAGGAGTACGTTGACGGTGAACTCGACGGGCGAACGGCCGAGCGCCTGGGGGCGCACCTCTCGGCTTGCGCCGCGTGCGCCGACGAGCTGGCGGCGCTCGGCCGCGAGCAGGAGATTTACGCCGGCTACCGGCGCGACCTCGAAGTCACGCCCGCCGACTGGAACATAGTGCGCGCGCGCATCGAGCAGGAGAGGGACGCCGCGCCGCCTGCGGAGTCGCGCAGCTCTTTGCGCGAACGGCTCGGCGTCCTGTTCGGCAGGGGCCTGCGCCCGGCCTTCGTCGCCGCGCTCGTGCTTGCCCTCGTCGCCGTCACCGCAATCGTCCTCTACCAACGCTCGCGCAATCATCAGGGCGAACTCGCCGTTGAGCCGCAGACGCGCAAGGAAGAGCGAACGCCTGAGGTGGCGCAGGAGCAGCCGACGCCCGAAGAGAAGGATGAAATCAAAGGCGGCGGTAACCAGAGTGCGCCGCTGGTGGTAGTCAACGAGACTGGCACAGTTCCGAAGAAAAAGGCCGGCGCTGTTCCGCGCGCACCGCGCCCCGAAAATCAAGTTGTGAGGCGGCCGACGCCCGACGGCTCGGCAGAGTTTGAGGAGGCCGCGGCCGCGAGTGCGGCGGCTGGCGCGCGCGGGCGTGCGCCCGAGGCGGCGGGCGATTTCGATTTCGAGGTCGCGCGCCACGCCGGGAGGGCCGAGCTGCTGCTGCGCTCTTTCAGGAACGTCAGGCCCGTGACGGCCGGGGCTCGCGCGCTCGATGTCTCCTTCGAGAAAGAGCAGGCGCGCAGGCTGCTTTACCGCAACATCACGCTCCGGCGCGCGGCCGCGGAGCGCGGCGACCCCGCGGCCTCCGAGCTCCTGAACACGCTCGAACCTATCTTGCTGGACATAGCCAACCTGTCGGGGCGCGTCCGCGCGCGCGACGTGCAATCAATCGAGCGGCGCATGGAAAAGAAAGAGATCGTCGCGGCGCTCCAGGTCCGCACGCTGCTGGCTTCAAACTGAATTAACGAACGGAAAGATGGACATGAATAGACACATCACTTCAATCTCGCGCCCGCGACTTCAACTCGTCGCCGGCCTGCTGGCGGGCCTCGTGCTCGGTGGCACAATTCTCTCGACCGGGCTGGCACAACAGCAAGACCTGGACAAGCTCAACCGCTTCGTCCAGACGCAGAACCTGCCGGCCGCGAAACTCTTCCGCGAGGGGCGCGATCTTGTAGGCGACGAGGACTGGGACCAGGCCGAGGGCAAGTTCCGCCGCTTCGTCCAGCTCTACCCGAAGGAAGCGAACCTCGACGCCGCGCTCTACTGGCTCGCCTTCACGCTCTCCAAGCAGGAGAAGTATGACGAGGCCGAGAAGCAGCTGAAGCGGCTCCTGGCGGAGTTCCCGCGCTCGAACTGGGCCGACGACGCGAGCGCCCTGCGCGCGCAGATCGCGGGCGAGGTCGGCAACGCTGGCGTCATCAACGAGGGGCTCAACGAGGACGACATCGAAGTCAAGATCGTCGCGCTCGAAAGCCTCTTCCAGTCGAACCCGGAGCGCGGGCTCGCCTACGTCACGGAGATGATGAAGCCCGGCTCGAAGGCCAGCACGCGCCTCAAGGAAGCGGGCATAGAGCTGCTGCGCCGCCACGGCGGCCCGCGGGCGAACGCGCTGCTTCTGGACATCATCCGCAGCAGCACGGACCAGCGGCTGCGCGTCACGGCGATTCAGACGCTGGGGCGGACGGGCGACGAGTCTGCGCTCCCGCTCCTCAAAGACCTGGCGAACACGAGTACGGACGACGAGATTAGCAAGGCGGCGGTCTTCGCCATCTCGCGCTTCGAGGGCGCGGGCGCGCGTGCGCTGCTGCTGGAATTGGCCCGGAACGCGAAGTCCGTGGAAGTGCGCAAGGACGCCATCTTCTGGCTCAGCCAGAATGGCGACGAGGCGATGGACGAGTTGATGCAGCTCTACGCGTCCGACAGCAACACGGAAGTCCGCAAGCAGATCGTCTTCGCGCTGAAGCGCATGGGCACGGCGCGCTCGTTCGCCAAGTTGCAGGAGATCGCACGCGGCTCGGACGACGTTGATGTGCGCAAGGACGCGCTCCACTGGATCGGGCAGAGCGGCGACGCGCAGGCGGTCGAGTTCCTGCTTCAGTTCTACGACACGGAGAAGGACGCGGAGGTCAAGCAGCAGGTCATCTTCGCCCTGAGCCGCACGGACGACAAGCGCGCGCTCCGCAAGCTGATGGACATCGCGCGCCGCGACCCCTCCGTCGAACTGCGCAAGCAGGCTATCTTCTGGCTCGGCCGCAGCAGCGACCCCGAAGCGCAGAAGTTCCTGGAAGACATCTTGAATTAAGAGTCAGCCACGAAACCCGGAGCCGGCCTTTGCGCCTTACGTCTCGTCTTTGCGCCTTTGCGAGAAACAGCCGTTCACGCAAAGGCGCAAAGTAAAAACCAAAGGCGCAAAGGGTTGAGTGAATCAGTCTCTTTTGAGTCCTTAGAGAGGTGAAAGCCATGTCATTCGTAAGTGTCGTGCTCGCGCTCGCGCTCTCGGTCTGCTCATTTTTCGAGCCTGCGCAGCAGCAGGGCGGTAATTTCATCAAGGTGGAGGGCGCGGACCTGCGCGCGAAGCTGGCGACGGCCGCCGAGATGGGCCGCGCGCGCGCGCCGCAGACGCGCTTCTGGGCCGCCTACTCGTTCGACGTGCGCCCCGGCGTCGCCGTGGACCCTGACGGCGGCGAGTTCCGCGGCAGCATGACGAGCTACGGCGACATGACAGTCTTCTTCGGCAAGTCGAACGGCGTCGCGGTCGAGACGCGCAACCTCGGCGTCTTCGTCCTCTACGAGCCGGACGGCCAGAGGGTCGTCCGCGTAGAGGTCTACAACCTGGACCGCAAGCGCGAGTACAGCGGCTTCCCCGTCTACTGGCTCGGGCGCGGCGGCAACGAGGAGAGCCTCAATTTCCTGCGCGGGTTGGCCGAGATGAACCTGGGCGAGCGCGTGGTCGAGAACGCGACCGTGGCCGTCGCGCTGCACGACGACCCGCGCGTGAGCGAAGTCCTGAAGTCGCTCGTGCGTAGCTCCAAGAACCAGGAGGTGCGCCGCACGGCCGTCCACTGGCTCGGCGTCACGGGCGTGGAGACGAACTTTCTGGCGGACCTCGTGCGCAGCGAGAGCGAGGACGGCGAGGTGCGCCGCGCCGCGGGCCACGCGCTCGGCGTCAGCAGCGACCCGGCCTCGCTCTCGACACTCATCAGCCTCTACGGCTCTGTCTCCAACCAGGAGTTGAGGCGCGCGCTCATCCACTCTATCTCGATTAACTCGAACCAGGAGCCGGCGATAGATTTTCTGATAAAGCTCGCCAGGTCTGAGCGCGACTCGGAGTCCAGGAACCAGGCGCTTTTCTGGCTGGGCCACAAGGCGGGCGAGAAGGCGCTCGGCGTCCTGAAGGACACGGTCGAGCGCGAGGACGACGACACGGAGGTGCAGAAGCACGCCGTCTTCGTCATCAGCCGCAGGCCGAAGGACGAGGCCGTGCCCTTACTCATCAAGATCGCACGCACGCACGCCAAGCCCGAGGTCCGCAAGCAGGCCATCTTCTGGCTCGGCCGCACGGGCGACGACCGCGCGCTGGCCTTCTTCGAGGAGCTGCTCGGGAAATAGGCATGGCGGACGCAGAAGAAGATTTGAAGGACGGAGGCATGACGCGGCGCTGCTTCATCTGCGGCGCAGTCGCGGCGGCGGTCGTGGGCGCGTCCGCGCGTTCGCGCAGTCAACAGGTGAACGAGGCGCGCTCTCTCGACGACCCCAACATCACGCACGGTCCCGTCGAGTGGCGCAGCGGCGACCACACGGTTGACGGCTACCTCGCGCGGCCCAAAAAGGAGGGGCGGTTCCCGGCGGTCCTGATTCTCCCCGGCAACTGGATCACGGAGCCTTACATCCCGGAGACGGCCGCGATGCTGGCGCAGGGCGGCTTCGTCGGCCTGGTCGTCAACACCTTCTACCTCTTCCCGAAGCGCAAGACCTTCGAGGAGTCGCGCCAGATACCGTGGGAGGAGACGCAGCGCATCCTGCGCGAGCAGATCACGGACGAGCTGATTTATCAGGACACGCAGGCCGGCGTCGAGTTCCTCAAGACGCAACGCTTCGTCAGGAAGGGGAAGCAGGGCGTCACGGGCTTCTGCTTCGGCGGGCGCAACGCCCTGCTCTTCGCGGCGCGCTCGCGCGACATCGGCGCGGCCGCGCCGTTCTACGGCCCCGTCGTCGCGCTCCCCGGCGTCACGCGAGCGGAGCGACCGCGCCAGCCGCTCGACCCCGAAGTGGTCAGGAAGATTCGAGTGCCCGTGCAGGGCCACTACGGGACGAAAGACAAGGCCGTCGAGCTGGGGCCGGTCAGGCAGTTCGAGCAGGCCCTGCGCGCGCAGGGCACGAGCGTCGAAATCTTCTTCTACGAGGCCGAGCACGGCTTCTTCGCCTACAACCGCCCGACCTACCGCGCGGACGACGCGCGGCTCGCGCGCGAGCGGCTGCTCGCGTTCTTCAGAAAGCATTTGAAGTGAGGCTAACGCAGAGAAGTCGTCTGAAAAGTCCCGCCAGGGACGATTGGTAATAGCCCAGCACTTATGGTCTTTGACAATTCAATTCGGTAATAAGCCGACATAGCGCAACAGTGCTTGCGAGCCGTGAGCGAAAGTCTCGAAGAAGGCCCTCACGCGCTGTTGCAGAGTGTGCCAGTCATCGCTCAGCCGGTGCAGGTGTAAGACCTCCTGGCGCAGCTTGCGCCACAACTTCTCGATGGGGTTGAGCCACGGCGCGTAAGTCGGCAAGCGCACCATCTCAACATGGGCTGCGGCCGCGGCCCTCTCAACCTGCGGGTAGAAGTGAATGGGCCAGTTGTCTTGAATCAGGTGGATCACTTGAGCCTCCGGGTAGTGGTGGCGGATCACCTGATAAAAGGCGGCCAGGCGGCGGACCCCGACTTTCGGCCATTGCTCGCAGATGACTCGCCCCGTGACCACGTCGAGTGCACCGACCAGGCGCGACAAGTTGTTGCGATGATAGCTGAGGCGCGCCAGCGGTTGACGCCGCGCGCCCCTTTCTGACCACGCACGGGAAACGGTCGGCTGCCGATGGTAGCTCATCTCATCCAGGTACAGTGTCACGACACGGCCAGGCCGCTGGCGAGCTTGAGTCAGACAAGCCACCGCATAGTCACGCCTCTCAAGGTATCGTGGGTCGGGGCTGTGCAGGTAATGGCGGCCGCGCTTGTAGCGGAGGCCGCAGCGCCTGAGCACTCTCCAGATGCCGCTCAGACTATAAGAGTTGAGCCAGTGCAGACTGCCTCTGAGCTGTGCGAGTGACCAGCGGGTGGCTTGACCGGGCAACTGGTGCAGCACCTCTCTCAACGCTTCAATCTGCTGAGGGGGGAAAGCCTCGCTCTTTGCGATGATTGAAGAGGCCGGCCAGCCCCTCGCGCTCGTAACGGCCGAGCCAGCAGTAGACGGTGTCGGGGTCGCGGGCACGCAGCACGCCGGTGGTGGCTACATGATGGGCCGCTTCACCGCAAGCAATGCGCAACAGGGCGGCCGCACGTTCACGCATGTAAGGCGTCGGATGATGGTCACGGGCTTGCTCTAGAGTCTGCCGCTCAAACTCTGACAGGCTCAGGACACGGGGCCGTCTGGACATGGTGAATCTCCTTTTGAGGGAACTCACCCATATTACCGAATCGAATTGTCAAAGACCATCAGTGCTGGGAAAGAACGCGATAAAAATTCGCAGTCCCGTAGGGACGGCTGAAGGATTTCAATCGTCCCTACGGGACTCGACAAAATTTCCGCACTCTCCCCAGCACTGAAGTGCTGGGCTATTACCAATCGTCCCTCACGGGACTACTGAGGACCATATCCTTTCAAGCTCACAGGAGTTCACTTATGAAACGCCTTTCGCTGTCCCTCTCAATCATCCTTCTCTGCCTGAACGTACTTTGCGCGCAGACGCCCGCGCGCAAATTGAGCCCGGAAGAGGAGGAGGCGAAGCGCGCGATCGAGGCGCGCGTCGCGGAGTCGGTCGAGGCCATGCGTCGGAAGGACACGGCCGCGCGCCTGGCGTTCTTCGCGCCCGACTGGCGGGGCAAAAAGAATGACGGCGAGCCCATGACGCTGAAAGACCTGGAGGTGTATTTCCGGCGGCAGGAGCGCGGCGTCATGACCATCATGCCGGAGACGCGCACGGTCGTGGACACCATCGAACTCAAAGGCAACGAGGCGACCGTCCACACCAGCCAGGTGTTCGTCAGGACTACGCCGTGGCAGGACGGCAAGACCGCCGAAGTCCGCACGAGCGTCACGCACAAGGAGGTCTGGGTCAAGACCGATCGCGGGTGGATCAGCAAGTACATAGAGGAGCTAGAGCAGGGGCCGACGTTTGTTAACGGCGTCGAACTCCCGGCCGACCGCGCCGGGTGGAAGTTCGTCCGCATCGTCTGGGAGGAAGGCGTGGCGAAGGCGCGCGCGGCTTTCGACGAGGCCAGGCGGCGCGACCCGAAGGCCGTGCTCTTCGAGGAGACGACGCTCAACAACCTGGGCTACAGCCTCATCGGGAAGGGGCGCGTCAAGGACGCCGTCGAAGTCTTCAAGATCAACACGGAAGCCTACCCGCTGTCCGGCAACGTCTGGGACAGCCTCGGCGAAGCCTATATGCTCGACGGCCAGCGCGAGCTCGCCGTCCAGAACTACAAAAAATCGCTTGAGGTGAACCCGAAGAACGCCAACGCCGTCCCGATGCTCGAACGCTTGGGCGCGCCGCTCGCGGTCGCGGACATCTGGAAGATGTTGGGCGCTCCTCCTGCGGTCGAGCTCGTGCCCGACGTAGTCTACACGGAGCGCGCCGCCCGCCCGCTCAAGATGCTCATCCTGAAGCCGAAGGCACAACCCGAGAAGCCCATGCCGGCAATCGTCTTCCTGCACGGCGGCGGGTGGTTCGAGGGCCACCCGAACCGCGGCCTCGCCGCGCTGGCACACTTCGCGGAGCGCGGCTACCTCTGCGCCGCGGTCGAGTATCGGCTGAGCGGCGAGGCCAAATTCCCCGCGCAGATCGAAGACGTTAAGGAGGCCGTCCGCTTCCTGCGCGCGAAGGCCGCGGAGTTCCATTTGGACCCGGAGCGCGTGGGCGTCTGGGGCCAGTCTGCGGGCGGGCACCTGGCGGCGCTCGTCGGCACGAGCGGCGGGGTCAAAGAGTTGGAGGGCGCGGGCGGCTGGCAGAAGTTTTCGAGCCGCGTGCAGGCCGTGGTTGATTGGAACGGCCCCGTGGATTTTCTTGAGCCCGTGCAGATGAAGTGGTGGGCCGAGAGGAAGAGCGACGCCGTCATCAGGCTCATAGGCGGCGAGCCCGAGGCCAACCGCGAGCGGGCGCTGCGCGCGACCCCCGCGACCTACGCCACGGCGGACGACCCGCCCTTCCTCATCGTCCACGGCGACGCGGACGAAGTCGTCCTGCCGAGCCAGAGCGAGTCGCTCTACCAGGCGCTCAAGCGCGCGGGCGTGGACGCCACGCTCTCGGTCGTCAAAGGCGCGGGCCACTTCGGCGTGGACGGCGTCTCCCCGCTCCCCAACGACCTCGCCGCGATGATGGACGCCTTCTTCGACAAGCACCTCAAACGATGATTGCGGATTACGGAATACAGACTCAACCCTTTGCGCCTTACGTCTTGTCTTTGCGCCTTTGCGAGAAACAAACGGTTCACGCTGGAGGCGCAAAGTTAAAACGTAAGGCGCAAAGGCTTGAGTGATTTCTTTTCAATCCGCATCCCGCACTTTTCTAAATCTGCCGTCCTCGGTTCTGACGTACTATAGCGCGTATGGCTGATTATGAATTCGTGACCGTCTGGCGTGTGAAGGCCCCGCTCGCGGCCGTGTGGGAGATGGTTTACCACTCAGACCGCTGGCCCGCGTGGTGGAAGGGTGTGGAGCGCGTCGAGAAAGTTTCCGAAGGCGACGAGAACCACATCGGCAGCGTGCGGCGCTACACCTGGAAGAGCAAGCTGCCCTACCGCCTCATCTTCGACATGGAGCTGACGCGCGTCGAGCCGATGTCGGTGATAGAGGGCCGCGCGCTCGGCGAGCTCGAAGGGCGCGGCCTCTGGCAGCTCTCCGAGGACGGCGGGGTGACGACGGCGCGCTACGACTGGCGCGTGCGCACGACCAAGCGCTGGATGAACCTGCTGACGCCCATCGCGCGCCCCTTCTTCAAGTGGAACCACGATGTCGTGATGAACTGGGGCGGCGAGGGCTTAGCGAAAAAGCTCGGCGTGAGTTTGCTGAAAGAATAAGTCGCAATCCCGTCACCGCACACCTTTGATGAGCACGGCGTCGCTCGCCCTGAAACCTCTTGAGCAGACGAGCCGGCCGTCGCGCAGCCAGTCGAAGGAGATGATCTGGTGCTCCTTGAAGTCTGTCAGGAGCGCGGGCTTCCCGCCGTCGAGCGGCTGGCTCAGGATGTTGCCGACGCCCTCGGGCTGGTCCACGTAGGTCAGCGCCCGCCCGTCCTGCGTCCACCTGACGGGCGTGTCCCAGCCGGCCATCGCGTTCGACGACAAATCGAAGCTCTTGACGGCCTCGCCGCCCTCGGCCGGAATCACCACGAGCCGCAGGTACGTCTCCGGCGGCTCACTGTAGCGCCAGCACGCCACCCACTTCCCGTCCGGCGAGACCGACGGGCGCATTGAGACCTTGTCGGTCAACTCGACGGGCGTGCCTCCGTCAATCGGCAGCTTCCAGAGCGTGATCTTGAGGTCGGCGTTGACGTGCTGGTAGACGACAAAGCGGCTGTCGGGCGTCATCTGCGCCCAGGTGCTTTCGGCCCCGTCGGGTGTGAGCTGCCTGGGGTTACTGCCGTCGCGGTCCATGCGCCAGACCTGCCAGGTGCCGGAGCGATCCGAGTGGAAGACGATGTAGCGGCCGTCGGGAGAGGCCGCCGGCCCGTAGTTTCGCCCCGCGCCCGCGGTCAACTGTTTCTGGTTCGTCCCGTCAATGCCCACCTCCCAGATGTCCGCGCTGCCCGATGCGTCCGACGCGTAAAGGACGTGGTTGTCGGGCGTCCACGCCAGGTCGTAGTAGTTGCCGACGCCCGGCGTGACCTGCGACGCAGACTGATCGCGCGCGCCCTTCGAGAGCCAGATGTTCGCCAGCCTCTGCGTCTGCACGGAGACGAGCGCGGTCGAGTCGGCGCTGATGCTGACGCCGCGGTAGTCGCTCAGGTCGTCCGTGATGGGCTGCGCCTCGCCGGTCGCGTAGGAAATGTGCCAGAGGCGGTCGAAGGAGGAGTCCTGGCTCCGCGCAGACATCACGAGCCCGCTCTTGTCCGCGAGCCAGGCCAACTGCCCGCCGCTGATCCACGGCTGCGTCGTGATGACCTTCTCGGAGCCGTCGGACACGCGGACTTCGATGATCTTGAACTGAGGGGTACTGCCCTTGAAGCCGCTGACGGGGCAGGCCAGGAACTGGCCGTCGGGCGACCAGGCCACCCAGTCGAAGAACTCCGGTGGCTTGCGCGACATTATCTTGCGCTCATTCGTGCGGTCGGCGTTCGCCACGGAGAGAGTGACCTCCTGCTTCTCGCGGTCTATGTGGACGAGGGCCATCTGCTTGCCGTCGGGCGCGAGGGCGGCCGGGGCGTTGATGTCGCTTATGACTTTCGTCGGCGAGCCGCCGAGCACTGGCAGCTTGTAGATGGACGGCAAAGCTTTGCCGTCGCCCATCCCGTAGTAGATGAAATCGCCGTCGGCCGAGAAGGTGCAGGCGTAATAGTTCACTTCGGCCAGCGGGAGCAGGCGGACGTTGCTTGAGATGGCGACCTGCCGCAGCCAGAGGCTCTGCTTGCCGGCCTCCGCCATCGCGTAGGCGACGTACTTGCCGTCGGGCGAGATGGCGACGACCCGCGTGTTGCCGTTGTTCGTCAGCTTGATGACCTGCGCCTGTCTGAAGAGTCCCGCGCCCGCACGGCCACGGTCGCGCTCGCCGAAGAGACGGTGCAGCGCGATGACGGCCAGGACGACCGCCGCGATTAATCCTAAGCCCAGAAGGAGCGCGCGCCTGTGACGCGCGAGGCTCGTGACGAAGCGCCGGCCCGCGCTCGTCTCGCGCGCCCCGCCCCGGCCGAGCGTGTGTACTTGAGAGCCACGGGCGGTCGTCGCGCGGCGCTCGTGCACGCCGCTGCGGATTGAGCGCATCCCGCCGGAAGCGGGCGGGACCGAGCGCTCAAGGGACGCCCCGACTTCCAGCTCGCGCCGGAGGCTCTTGAGGTCGAGCGCCATGTCCTTGATGGTCTGGTAGCGCTCCTCCCTGTTCTTCTGGAGCGCCTTGCGCACGATGCGCTCCAACTCGTAAGGGACTTCCTCGTTCTCTTCGGAGAGCGCCGCGGGCTCCTGCGAGAGCAGCGAGACGATAACGTCGCTCGCCGTCTCGCCCTCGAAGGGCGGGCGGGCGGCGACCATCTCGTAGAGGACGACTCCCAAACTCCACACGTCGGCGCGGCGGTCAACGTCGAGGCCGCGCGCCTGCTCCGGGGCCATGTACTGCATCGTGCCCATCACGGTGCCGGGGTCCGTGTCGGCCTTGGCGATGGTCGGCGCTTTCGAGTCAACCGTCAGGCGGGGCCGCTCCGTCAGCTTGGCGAGTCCGAAGTCTAAAACCTTCACGTAGCCGTCGCGCCTTATCATGACGTTCTCGGGCTTAACGTCGCGGTGGACAATGCCTGCCTCGTGCGCGGCCGAGAGGGCGTCGGCCACCTGCACGGCCACGTCGAGCGCCTCTTTGAGAGACATCCGTTCGCGGTCGAGGCGCGCGCGCAGGGTCTCGCCGTCAACGAACTCCATCGCGATGAAGTGCGTGCCGTCTTCGTGGCCGATTTCGTGGATGGTGATGATGTTCGGGTGGTTCAAGGCGGAGGCGGCCGACGCCTCGCGCTCGAAGCGGCGCAGGCGGTCATCGCTCTCCGTGAACCTGGCGGGGAGGATTTTGAGCGCGGCCGGCCGCCGCAGGTGCGTGTCCTGCGCGAGATAGACTTCGCCCATCCCGCCCGCGCCGAGCTGCGAGCTGATTTCGTAACGGCCGAGACGTGTGCCGGGGGCGACGGGCATGGCCAGTGAGTCGGATTATATGACAGGGACGGGGCAAGCTACTAAGGAAGGCGGTTTACCACAGAGGACACAGAGGGACACAGAGGAGGATAAAAATAATTACAGATTGAGAGTTGAAATCTCAAATCCCTTTCTTCCCTCTGTGTCCTCTGTGTCCTCTGTGGTGAATTACAAAAACAGGAGAGCGGGGGCTTCCGTTCGAAGCCCCCGCTCTCCTGCCTGGTATTCCTTCGGCTTAAATCTTAGCGGCGCGTCATGCCTTCGAGCGCGACGGTGTACTCCTTGGCCGCGGCGTCGTACCGAATGCTGTACTTGGTCGGGTAGTAGGCCCCGCGCCGCTCGTAGCTCTTCGGGAGCTTAATCAACTCGGTCACGTTCGTCTTCGCCTCCAGGAAACTCTTCGTAATCATCGGCTCGGCGAAGATCAGCCGGCCGTCGTAGCTGCCGAAGAGGAAGGTCGTGGTGAACGGCTGGCCGTTGAGCTCGCGGCCGGTGGGGTTGACCCAGTGCGCGCCCATGCGCGGGACGAGCCCGTTGGGGACGGCGACGTAGCCCTGTGGGATGAACTCCGCGGCCGGCTGCCTGTTGCCTTTCGCCAGGCCCTCGCCCGTCGCGGTGATGCCCTCGCGCTCCGTCTCCGAAATCATGTAGAAGTGGAAGTCGAAGTGCGCCGTGTCGTAAATCTTCACCGGCTCGTGCCCGTGCGGGTTGTAGTCGAGCCCTATGTGCTTGAAGGGCGTCGCGGCGGCCTCTTCGGGCAGTTCGAGCGAGATGGCGACGCCTTCCGCGCCCGCGGGCGGCTCCTTCGGCAAGGTCTCAAGCGCGTCCTCGGAGAAGGTCACGCCGACGGCCACGGGGTTCCCGTCGCTATCCAGACGCACCCAGGAGCGCGCCTGGCCCGCGCCGAGCGGCTTCGTCTCGCCGACGACTGTCCGCTCCTTCGGGGCGGCGATGTTTTTCGCGGGGCGCTGCGCGAAGACCAGGCCCGTGACCATCAGGACGGCCGCCAGCGCGACGAACAACTCGCGCCGCAGGAAAATCCTGTCAACCTTCATCACGGCGGCCAGCGCGCGGCCCAAAAAACTTTCGGTTCTGACTCTGTGTGTGCTCATGGCTCTATCGCCTCCTACCTGCAAACGCGCAAACCGAGGGGAAAAAGTATCAACAAACAGGTCAGTACCGCCTGCGGTAGCGGGCGGGTAGTAATTACGCCGGAAACCCGCCCGCTACCGCAGGCGGTACTGACTGAAACTGAAAGACCCCTTTGGCCGGAGTTTTCCGCGTTACTGTCTGGGAGCGAAAGATTGCTGCCGGAAGTGAGAGGTTTGAAGATGATAGCCTTAAAGCAAGAGTCGGCGGGTTTGGGCGCGGTGCTGTCGAGGGCGGCGGCGCGCGTCTTCGGATGCTGGCACAGGGAGATGAGCCGGCCGTTCACGCTCGGCGGGCAGTCGTACAGAGCGTGCCTGGACTGCGGCGCGCGGCGCGCGTTCGACACGGCGAACTGGAAGATGGTGGGCGCTTATTACTATGGCTCGCCCGCCGAGAGTCACTTGCCGTCGCTGATGAGGACGGCGTCGCTGGTGCTGAGCCCGCGCGCGAGTATGAGCCTGCCGTCGGGCGCGAAGTCGAAGGCGTAGAAGAGGTCTTTGGTGAAGTTGGTCAGCGGCGTCGGCGGGCCGCCCTCGACGGGCTGGCTCATCAGGTTGGTGACGCCGTCGCGCTCGTCTATGTAGATGAGCGCGCGGCCGTCGCGCGACCAGCGCAGGACGGAGTAGCCTATGGCCGCGCCCTGCCGGACTTCTAAATACTTCTGCGGCTCGCCGCCCTCCACGGGCACGATGGCGATGCGCCACGGCGCGTTCGGCGTCTGCTCCTTCTGCCAGCACGCGATCCACTTCCCGTCCGGCGAGATGACGGGCCGCACCTTGAGCCCCGAAGTCAGCCGCTCGGGCGTCCCCCCATCAACAGGGATTTTCCACAGTGTGAAAAACCCGCCCTCGCCGACGTGCTGGTAGATGACCCAGCGCGAGTCGGGCGAGAACTGCGCCCAATTGCTCTCCTCGGTCCCGCTCGTCAGAACGATGGGGTTGCTGCCGTCGCTGTCCATGCGCCAGATTTGCCACTGGCCCGAGCGCGACGAGTGGAAGACGATGTAGCGGCCGTCGTGCGACGCGACTGGCCCATAATTGCGCCCCGCGCCCGCCGTCAACTGCCGCTGGTTCGTCCCGTCCGCGTCTATCTCCCAGATGTCCGCGCTGCCCGAAGCGTCCGACGCGTAAAGTATCTTGCCGCCGGGCGTCCACGAGAGGTCGAAGTAGCGGCCCGCGCCGGAGGTGATTTGGCGCGGGGCGTCGGGCTGGCCCTCGGGAGAGACCCAGATGCTCGTGAAGGTCTGACGCTGCACGCTGAGCAGGGTGCGCGAGTCCGCCGAGAGGCTCACGCCCCTGTAGTCGGTCAGGTCGTTGGTGACGCGGCGGGCGTAGCCGCCCGGGTAGTCAACGTGCCAGATTTGCATGAAGGCGGAGTCTTCGCTCTGGGCCGCGACGGCTAGGTCGTCCGTGTCGCGCAGCCATTCGAGCTGGCCCACCTCGACCCAGCGCTGCGTGGTGATGACTTTCTCGGCGCGGTCGCTGAGGCGCACCTCCTCGACTTTCATGTAGAAGCCGCCCACGTCGCTCGTCGTCGTCGCGAAGGCGACCCGCGCGCCGTCGGGCGAGAAGGCGGGCGCGGTGCCCAGCGAGATGTGCTCGGGGAACTTGCGCGAGGCGAGCTGCTGCTGGCCTCCGCCGTCCACGTTGGAGACGATCAAGACCTCCTCGCCCTGGTCCGGGTTGGCGCGGACGAAGGCCATCTGCTTGCCGTCCGCCGAGAACCCGACGGGGCTGTCCGCGCCCGCCTTGATCTCGCGCACGGAGCCGCCGAGCGCAGGCACCTGGAAGAGGCGGCCCGCCCCGCCGCCGCCGCGCTCCGCGGTGACGTAGTAGATGTAAGTGCCGTCGGGCGAGAAGGTCAGCCCGCGGTAGGTGACCTCGGCCGGCGGGACGATGCGTATGTTGTTGGAGACGGCGATCTGCCTGGCCCAGAGCCCCTGCTTGCCGGCCTCGTCGAGCGTGTAGGCGGCGTATCTGCCGTCGGGCGAGATGGCGGCGTTCGTCACGTTGCCGCTCGCCGTGAGCTTCGTTATCGCGGCCGACTGGAAGCGCAGGGCGGCGGGCCTCTCCTCCTGCTGCGTGAGCCTGAAAATCGCGAAGACGGCGAGCGCCACCACAATCAACGCCCCGCCCCCGAAGAGCCACGCCCTCTTACTCTGTGCCCTCTCGGCGCGCACGCCGCCCGTGTCCGCGGCCGCGATAATTCCGCCGGTCTGCGCCGCGGGCGTGCGGCCCGATTGCGGATCGGTCGTCCAGGTGACGTGCGGCGTCTGCGAGACAGAGGGCTCGACGCTCCGCGTGGGGTCTAGGCTGCGGTCGAGGTTGACGAGGCCGACGCGGGCGAGCAGGTCACCGAAGCGCGGGTCTCTGTGCAGCGCCTTGAACTTCGGCTCGGTGGCGAGCCACGTCATCCACGGGTCGCGCTCGCGGTAGGCTTTTTCGAGACAGTTGAAAGCCTCGTCCGGCTCGTCGAGCCCCGCGTGAATGATGGCCGAGTGGTAGGCGGAGACGTAGCGGCCCTGCATCGCCGTGCGGTGCATCTCGGCCAGAATCTCGCGCGCCTCGTCGCGGCGGCCGGCGGCGGCCAGCGCGTGCCCGAGCGCCCAGAGCGGGACGATTGTCCCCGGCAGAAGCTCGGCGGCCTTGCGCCCGGCGGCAATCGCCTCGTCGTACCTTCCGACGCGCTCAAGCGCGGCCGAGAGCGGGATGTAGCTGATGGGGAAGCTCGGGTCAATCCCTATGACTCTCTGCGCCTCACTGATGGCGCGGTCGAACTCGCCCGACTGGTAAAGAGTCCAGCAGAGCATCGCCAGGTCCATAGGCGAGAGCGGGTTAATCTCGACTGCGCGCCTGATCTCGCGCTCGCCTTCGACGAAGCGCCCCGTGGCGGTGAGCAGGTTGGAGTACCACTGGTGCGCGTTCGCGTAGTTGGCGTTCAGCTCGATGGAGCGGCGGTACAACTCTTCGGCGCGGGGAATGTCCTGGTCGTAACAAAGGATGGCGAAGGCGAGCACGGCGTGCGCTTCCGCGAGCGTCTCGTCTATCTGCAAAGCTCTAATCGCCGCCGCCTTCGCCTGCGGGTAGCAGTCGCGCGGCGCGAGGCGGTGGAAGACGCCGGCCCAGACGTAAAAGTCCGCGATGCCGACGTGCGCCATCGCGTAGTTCGGGTCGAGGCGCGCGGCCTCCTGAAAGAATTCCAGCGCCAGGCCCAGCGATTCGTCCGTGAACTTGCTCCAGTGGTAGCGCCCCTTGAGGTAAGCCTGATAGGCGGCGGCGTTCTCCGTCTCGCGCTTGTTGAGCGCCTCGCGCTCCTCGCCCGTCAGGCGCGGCACGAGCGCCTCGGCCACCTGGCTCGAAATAGAGTCTTCGACGGTGAAGATGTCCGTAAAATCCTCGTCGAACTTCGTGGCCCAAAACGGCGCGCCGTCCGAGACGCGCACCAGTTGGACGGTGACGCGCACGCGGCTCCCGGCGCGCTGAATCCTCCCGTCGAGGACGAAGCCGACGTTCAGCTCGTAGCCCGCGACCTGCGCGCTGTGCTCGCCGTCGTAATACTTGAGGACGGAGCTGGTGGGCCGCACCATGATGCGGTGAATGTTGCTGAGCTTCGTGATGATGGCGTCGGCCAGGCCCATGCCGAGGAACTCGTCGCCCTTCTCCTCGACGCGGAGCACCTTGAAGGGCAGGACGGCGATGGAGCGGCCGCCGGTGGACGGCTCGTCCGTGGCTATCTCTTGCGCCGCCGCGGAGGTCGAGGGCGGGAAGTAGGGCGGCGCGGAGACGGGGCGGCCCTCCGCGTAGTTCGAGAGGTCCTCGGCGAACTCTTCGACCGACTGATAGCGGCGGTGCGGCTCCTTGCGGAGCGCCTTCATGACGATGTTGTCGAGGCTCCCCGAAAGCTGGCGGCGCAGTTGCTCGGGCGTGGAGTTGCGGGCGCGGCTGACGGTCTCGGGCGTGATTTCGAGCGGCGGCGCGCCGCCCAATGAGTTCAAGACCTCTATTTGGCTGACGGCGGCGCTCGGCCGCTCGGGCTCCTGTTCGCAGATGACGCGCACCAGCTCGTAGGGCAGACGATTTTTCAGCCGGTACGGGCGGTGGTCCGTCAGCAGCTCGAAGAGCATGACGCCGAGCGCGTACACGTCCGAGACGACCGTGGCCGGCTCGCCGCGCACCTGCTCGGGGCTGGCGTACTCGGGCGTCATCATCCTGAGCGCGGCCGTCGTCGGGTCGAGCGTGTGCCCGCCGATCTCTGGGTTCAGGATTTTGGCGATGCCGAAGTCCAGGAGCTTCGGCGTGCCGTCGGCCGTGACCAGGATGTTCGAGGGCTTGATGTCGCGGTGGATGATTAGATTCTGGTGCGCGTACTGGACGGCCGAGCAGACCTTGATGAAGAGGCGGACGCGCTCGGCAATCGAGAGCCGCTGCGTGTCTGCGTAGTAGGGCAAGACCTGCCCCTCTACGTACTCCATGACGAAGTAGGGGAGCCCGTCCTCGGTCGTCCCGCCGTCGAGCAGTCGGCCGATGTAAGGGTGGTCTAAGGAGGCGAGAATCTGGCGCTCGTTGCGGAAGCGGCGAACGATGAAGTCCGAATCCATGCCGCGCTTGATGAGCTTGATGGCGACGCGCATCTGGTACTCGTCGTCCGCGCGCACGGCCAGGAAGACCGAGCCCATCCCGCCGCGGCCTATCTGGCGCACGATCTTGTAGGAGCCTATGCGCCGGCCGATGAACGCGGAGCCCGTGTCTTCCGCCTGCCTCTGCTTCTCTTCGGCGGTCGGGTTCTCGGCGATGAAGTCGCCGGCTTTCTTGTAGGAGGCGATGAGGGTCTCGACCTGGTGGAGCAGCGATTCGTCGCCCTCGCAGGCGTGCCGCAGGTAGGCGGACTGCTCCTCCGGCGCTTGCTTGAGCGCCGACTGAAAAACCTTCTCGACCTTCTTCCACCTTTCCGGGGTCATAAAAACAGTGACTTGTGACTTGTGACGAGTGATGAGCGACGAGCAGGTGTTAATACAAAGTCGGACACGCTTAATAAAGATGGCACTCTCTGCCGGCAAAATGAGAATATAAGCAGTTCAGGTGCAAGTCAAATTCATCGCCCGAACAGGACGGCCGGAGCCGGATTTTCTGCTAAACTTCTCGCGCTCGGGCGGCGTATGGCAGATAAACAAGGGGAGAAAGCAGCCACGAAGGAGGGCGCAAGCATGAGGACGAGTCGAATCTCCAGAAGAGGGTTCATCTACCTGGGCGGCGTCGGCATCGTGGCCGCGGGCTACCCGCTGGCGCGATCACTCTCGCAGTCGGGGGCGGCCGTGGCGGGCCGTAAGTTTCAGCCGACGCCGAGCAACACGCTCGGCCCGTTTTACAAGGAGGGCGCGCCCGTCAGAGAGCGCCTGATTGAGCCGAACGAGGCGGGCGTCCCGCTCCTCGTCGCGGGCCGCGTCTTCGACACCGAAGGCGAGCCGCTGCCGGCGGCAGTCATAGAGGTCTTCCACTCGGACGACGACGGGAACTACGACCATGAAGGCTTCCGCCACCGCGCCCGTGTTCCCGTCCGCGCGCAGGGCGACTACTGGTACGAGACCATCATGCCCGGCCAGTACGGCGGCCGCGCGCAGCACGTCCACTACGTCATCACCGCGCCAGGCCACAAGCAGCTCGTCACGCAGCTCTACTTCGAGACGGACCCCAAATTCCAGGGGAACCCAGACAAGAACTACACCAGAGACAGTCTCGTCTGGCACAGGGAACTGATCCGCCCCGTCGCCAAAATCACGAGGAACAACACCTCTTACTCGTCCGTCGTCTTCGACCTCTGCCTGGAGAAGGCATAAAAAAAATAACAGGGAGGGCGGGACGAGAGGCGGAAAGCGACTGTCAGGAGAGCGCGACCGTCTCGACTCGGCGCGCTCATAGACCTTCGCGTTTCCCCTCCCGTTACCCCGTCCGTCCCTGTTTGAATCCGCCTCCTCACCGAGGCGGGCAGCTAACTTACCAAGGCTCCTACGGCCAGAAAGAAATCACCTCTAGGCGGCCAGTCCGCGACGGCCGAAGGGCAAAGCTTTCATCGTCGCCCCGCGCTCGGCCGTGAAGGCTTCCGGCAGCAACGCCAGTGGCGCTCCGCCTACGCCGCGCCGGCCGTCGTTCGCCCCCGCGGCGCAGGCACTCCTCAGTTTTTCCCAGTCCGTGGGCGGGACGCTGTTGAAGGCGGCGACGACGCCCGGGTCGAACTGCTTGCCCGCGAATTTGTCCAATTCGGCGGCCGCCATCTCGTAGGGCTTGCCCGCCCTGTACACGCGGTCGCTGACGATGGCGTCGAAGGCGTCCGCCACGGCGAAGATGCGCGCGTTCAAGTCTATCTCGTGCGCCTTGAGCCCTAAGGGATAGCCCGAGCCGTCCCACTTCTCGTGGTGCTGCGCGACGACGCGCGCCGCGCCTTCGAGGAACTCTATCCCGCGCAGGATGCGCTGGCCCAATTCCGGGTGCAGGCGCATCTTCTCCCACTCGGCTTCCGTCAGACTCTGCGGTTTGCGTAAGATCGCGTCAGGCACTCCGATTTTGCCTATGTCGTGAAGGAGCGCGCCGAATTCGAGCGAGCGCAGCTCTTCGGGGCCGAGCCCCAGCTCGCGCCCGAGGCGCAGGCTGAACTGGACGACGCGCTCCGAATGGCCGCGCGTTTCGTGGTCGCGCATCTCAAGCGCCGCGGCCAGCGCCTTGAGCGTCGAGCGGTAGGAGTCTTCGAGCGACGAGAGCGCGCAGTCGAGCGCGGCCGTCCGCTGCCGTATCAGTTCTTCCAGATAGCTCTCGTGGCGGCGCTTGTCCTTCAGGAGCGCGAGGTGGCTGAGCGCGCGCCGGACGGCCAGCTCTACGTGCGCCAGATCGAAAGGCTTGGTCAGGAAGTCGAACGCCCCGGCGCGCATCGCCTCCACCGCGCTCTCTATCGTCTGCCCGCCGCTGATGACGACGACGATGGTCTCGGGCGAGCACGCAAGCACGCGCGGCAGCATCTCGACGCCGCTCATCCCGCCCATCGTGATGTCGCTGATGACCAGGTCGAAGCCTCTGGTCTTGAGAAGCCCGAGGGCGGCCTCGGCCGAATGCGCCGCGGCGCAGGCGTAAGTCTCGCCCAAAAACTCGCTCAGGACGTTCCTCACCTCCGCCTCGTCGTCAACGATAAGGACGCTCGCTTTTTCGTTAGTCGCCTCCATCCCTGCGCTCCGTTTCTAGTAAGTTGGCCGGCAGACCGCGTGGGGCGCGCGCGGACTCCGACGCCCGCTCGTCAAAAGCGTGAGTGGGCTCAGAAATTCTCTCCTGGGCAACCCCGGCCGGGGCTCGATTGTCGGGAAACTTTCGCCGAGCAACGTTTGTGCCAACAGCCTGCGCCGGCCCGGCCGGGTATGTGAAGATTCAATCGAAGGGACCGCCCCGAACTCCAAGAAATAAAGCGGGTCAAACCCCCTTCGCGGCTTTGCGGCTTTGCGCGAGAAAGAGCAGTTTCACGCAAAGACGCTGGAGGGCAAAGCCGCAAATTGCCGCGGCGGCAAAAAATGCGTGTGCCGCATTCTGCATCAGGCGCGCGCTGCCTTCAGAGTGAGCCCGCCCGCGCCGAAATCTACCAGCTTTAAGCCCCGCGCGCCCGCGCCCGGCTCTTCTCCTTACGCCTCAGTCACGTGCCCCGGCCCGCTTCATGTATCGGCTGAATGTCTCATCTCTTCCCGCCCTCTCTTTGCAAGCCTTTGGGTCAGGTGGTACGGGCCTTGCCACTTGCCTGTCAGGCGAATCCCCGATCATTCAAGCCAGCCAAGCCGAACAGCATTACTTTTAAGGAGCAGCCCAGTGATTTTCTCCAAGCTCTACCGCCCGTCCCCGCGGGTCGCTCTCCTGGCACTACTGCTGGCTTGCTCGCTTGCGGGGGGGACGGCGCGGGCGCAGTCGCCGCGGTCAGGCTCCAGGAAAATCTCGCCCGACTTGTCCGAGCGCCTGCAAAAGTCTCAGAGCGGAAAACGCGTGGAAACAATCGTGCAATTCAAAGGGACTCCGGGCCGGGCGCTCGAAACCTTCCTGCTCAACCTCGGCGGCAAGGTGACGCTCAGCCCGCGCAACCTGAACATGCGCGCCGTGAGCCTGCCGCCAGAGGCCGTGCGCGCGCTCGCCGGCAGGGACGAAGTCCGCTACGTCTCGCTCGACCGGCCGGCTGTGGCCGCCGGCCACCTTTCCGCGACGACGGGCACGGACGCCATCCGCGTCCACAAGACCTACACGCTGCTCGGCCTGCTTCAGACGACCACTATCTACGACGGCAGCGGCGTCGGCATAGCCGTCCTGGACTCTGGGATTGACACGAACCACACCGCGCTCAAAGACGGCCTCGGCCTGACGCGCGTCGTTTACAGCAAGGATTTCACGGGCGAGAACCGCGTGGACGACCCCTACGGGCACGGCACGCACGTCGCCTCCATCGCCGCCGGCAACGAACAAATCTCCGGCGGCGATTACACGGGCGTCGCCCCGAACGCCAGGCTCGTCAACCTGCGCGTGCTCAACTCGCAGGGCGTGGGCACGACCTCCGGGCTGCTCAACGCCCTCGACTGGGTGCTGACCAATCAGTCGCTACTCAACATACGCGTCGTCAATCTGAGCCTCGGCACGCCGGCCGTGGACTCTTACATGGACGACCCCTTGTGCCAGGCCGTGCGCCGGCTCGTTGACTCGGGCGTGGTCGTCGTCGCGGCGGCCGGCAACAACGGCAAGACCGGCGCGGGCCAGAAAGTTTACGGCCAGATACACTCGCCCGGCAACGAGCCTTCGGCCATCACGGTCGGCGCTTCGAACACTTACGGGACGGACGCGCGCGGCGACGACGCGGTGACGACTTACAGCTCGCGCGGGCCGACGCGCAGCTACTGGACGGACGAGGCCGGCGTCAACCACTACGACAACCTGATTAAGCCGGACGTGACGGCCCCCGGCAATAAGATCGTCGGGGCGGCCGGCGCGAACAATTACATCCTGGCCGAGCACCCCGAGTTGAACGCCAACGTCAGCACGTACACCAACCGCCGGATGATGTACCTGAGCGGCTCCTCGATGGCCGCGCCGGTCGCGGCCGGGGCCGCGGCCCTGCTCCTTCAGGCGAACCCAGGGCTGACGCCCAACCTCGTCAAGATGATTCTGATGTACACGGCGCAGCCGCTGTCGAACTACAACATGCTGGAGCAGGGCGCGGGCCAGATAAATATTGAAGGCGCGGTCAAGCTCGCCAAACTCGTCAGAAGCGACCTGACGGAGTTCACGGCCAAGGGGTCGCCGCTCCTGACGGGCCAGGCCCCCGCGACCGAGACGACGCTGGCCGGGCACACGTTCACCTGGGCCGAGGGGCTGATTCTGAACCACGCCTACGCGACTGGCACAGAATTGATAACGAAATACCAGCGAGTCTACGGCGCGGGGCTCATACTCGGCGACGGCGTGGTCGAGGGGCAGACCATTCAGGCTCTCGACGCGGGGTTGATAACGGGCGGGGTCGCGCTCGGCCCGGCCGTCGTGACGAGCGACGGTTCGGCGCTCGGCGGCGGCGCGGTTTTTCTGGACGCGAGCCTGTTGCTCGGCGACGGCATCCTGATCGGCGATGGCATTCTCATCGGCGACGGGATTCTCATCGGCGACGGGATTCTCATCGGCGACGGCATCCTGATCGGCGACAACTTTTTGCGGGCACAGTCTGTCGCACTCGGAGGCGACAACACTGCCTGCATGAGATGAAAAGGGAGAACGGGTTGACGGCCGCGCCGATAATTGGAATACTTGAAGCGCCCCTAACAACTCTCCCTTTTTGTTCGGCAAGAACCTCGCGGACTGAGTCTGTTTCTCTACCTGTAATGTCGTGCGGCATTGACAGCGTCGCGGCTTGAAAAGGTGCGGAGCTTTGCTGAGCCCGCGCCTCGTGCGGCGTTGAAGACCTTCGGGGTTTTCCCGGCCGCTTGAAGAAGGAGGAGTCAGGTGAAGAAGTTTAGAGGTTCCCTCGCCGTCAAATGGATTAGCACGCCCTCGCTGCTAGTCTGTTTGTGCCTGGGCACTTTGGCGGCGGCCGGCGTCCACGCTCAGAGCCTTCCGTCGGGAAGGAATAAAATCTCTCACGAGCTGCGCGGCCTCGGGCCGGCCTGGCGCGCGAACGGGCGCGTCCGGGTCGTAGTCCAGCTCAACGGCACTTCCACGTCTCCCATAGACTCTCTCCTCCTCGTCGCCAACGGCGGACGCGTCGCGCGCCGCTTCCAGAAATTAAACTCGCTGACGATTGACCTGCCGCGCCGCTCGCTCCAAACCCTGGCCGCCTGGGGCGGCGTGAAGTACGTCTCGCCGGACAGGGAGCTGATGCCCTTCGGCCACGTCTCCTCGACGACCGGGGCGGACATCGTCCGCACGTCCGCCGGGACCAACGTCTCCGGGCTCGACGGCTCAGGGATAGGCATCGCCGTGCTCGACTCCGGGATTGACACCAACCACACGGCCTTCCTCGACCGCAGCAACGGCCTGCGCGTCGTCGCGAGCCGTGATTTCACGGGCGAGAACCGCGTGGACGACCCCTACGGGCACGGGACGCACGTCGCCTCCATTGCCGCCGGCAACGCGCGCGTCTCGAACGCGCAGTACACGGGCGTGGCCCCGAACGCCAACATCATCAACCTGCGCGTGCTCGGCGCGACGGGCGCGGGCTCCGTCTCGGCGGTGCTGGCCGCGCTCGACTGGGTGATGACGAACCGCACGGCCTACAACATCCGCGTCGTCAACATGAGCCTCGGCGCGCCGGCCGTGGACTCTTATAAAAACGACCCCGTCTGCCAGGCCGTCCGCAGGCTGGTTGACGCGGGCGTGGTCGTCGTCGCGGCCGCCGGCAACAATGGCAAGACCGGCGCGGGCCAGAAAATTTACGGCCAGATACACTCGCCCGGCAACGAGCCGTCGGCCATCACGGTCGGGGCGTCGAACACTTACGGGACGGACGCGCGCGGCGATGATGTCGTGACGACCTACAGCTCGCGCGGGCCGACGCGCAGCTACACGACGGACTTTCTCGGCCTCAAGCATTACGACAATCTCATCAAGCCCGACGTGGTCGCGCCCGGCAACAAGCTGATTTACGCCGAGGCGGAGGACAACTACATCGTCATGCAGAACCCGTCGCTAGACGCGGGCGTGAGCCCCGTGGACAGCCGCAAGATGATGTTCATGAACGGCTCCTCGATGGCGACGCCGGTCGCGGCCGGGGCTGCGGCGCTGCTGCTACAGGCCAACCCGAAGCTCACGCCGAACATGGTCAAGATGATCTTGATGTACACGGCGCAGCAGCTCTCCGGCTACAACATGCTGGAACAGGGCGCGGGCCAAATCAACATCGAGGGCGCAGTCAGGCTGGCGAAACTCGTCCGCACGGATTTGACTTCGGCCACCCCCGTCGGCACGCCGCTCCTGACAGCGCTCGTCCCGCCCGCCCCGCAGACGACCATCAGTGGGCACACCTTCAGCTGGTCGCAGGGCATCGTCCTCCATCACGGCTACGCCAGGGGCCTCGACCTCGTCACCAAGTATCAAGGCATCTACAACGTCGGCGTGCTCATCGGCGACGGCACGCGCGTCTCAAGCGGCGTGCTCATCGGCGACACGACGAAGCTGTCGAGCGGCGTCCTCATCGGCGACCACATCACGACCAGCAGCGGCGTGCTCATCGGCGACGGCACGATCTTCATCACCTCGGGCGTGCTCATCGGCGACGGAGTCTTAATCGGCGACGGCGTGCTCATCGGCGACGGCGTCCTGATCGGTGACGGCGTGCTGATCGGCGACAGCATCTTTCGCAGCGACGCCATGACGCAGGCGATGTCTGCGACGACGAGCGGCGACGGCACACTCGCTATGCCGATAGTCGAGGACACGGGCGTTGATTATTTGGGCTACTGAGGAGACTTGGACGCGCAACACTTGCCTCGCGCTTTAACCTTTCAGACTACTCTGAGGACTCGTTAATGACGACCACCAACCCGACCAGGTTAGAGAAGCTAGAGTCAGCAGAGGCGTGGGAGCCTAACCCGCCCCACGACTCCTTATCGGTTCACCCCCTGACCGACCAGGACGCGGACGAAGTCCTCGCCTTTCTGGCCGAGCGCCCGCTGCACACGGTCGTCATGGCCGGGCACATCCGCGACAACGGGTTCACGAGTCCGCTCAACCGCGGCTCGTTCCACGCGGCCCGCGACGGCGGCGGCCGCCTCGAAGGCGTCGCGCTCATCGGCCACGCCACGCTCGTCGAGGCCAGAAGCGAGGCCGCGCTCGCCGCCTTCGCGCGCCTGGCCCAGGGCTCGCCGCGCGCCCACCTGATGATGGGCGAGCAGGAGAAGATAGAGCACTTCTGGAGCTACTACGCGAGCCCTGGGCAGCACCCGCGCCGCGTCTGCCGCGAGCTGCTGATGGAATTGCGCTGGCCCGTCGAGGCGCGCGAGCCCGTCTCCGGCCTGAGGCTCGCCACGCTCGGCGAGCTCGAACCCGTGATGCGCGTCCAGGCCGAGATGGCCGAGGCCGAGAGCGGAGTCAACCCGCTCGAAGCGGACCCCTCGGGCTTCCGCGTGCGCTGCGCGCGCCGCATAAAGCAGGGGCGCGTCTGGGTCTGGACCGAGGGCGGCAACTTGATCTTCAAGGCCGACGTCATCTCCGACACGCCCGAGGTCATCTACCTCGAAGGCGTCCACGTCCACGAGCGCGTGCGCGGCCTCGGCTACGGCGCGCGCTGCGTCTCGCAGTTGAGCCGCCATCTGCTCAAGCGCACCACCTCGCTCTGCGTCCTCGTCAACGAGCGGAGCCAGCGCGCGCGCGCCTTCTTCGAGCGGACGGGATTCCGCCTGCGCGACTTCTACGACACGGTCTTTCTTGAGCGCGGCGACTCCGCGCAGGCGACGAGCTAAGGAACGAGCAACCGGCAAGTGTGTTGAGGAGGAGATCAGATGAGCGCAGAGACGACTGTACTCAGCAGGCAACGCTTCACGGTCCCTTACATGTGGCTGATTATCGCGGCGGGCACGGCCGCCTCCGCTTACGCCGCGGCCCGCTTCTCGCTGGGGTCGCTCGACCTGCGCTTCCTGCTGCTCGCCGCGGTCACGCTCGGCCTCGGCTCGCGCCTCTCGGTCCAGATTCCGCGCTTGAGTTCGCACATCTCCGTCTCCGACACGCTTATCTTCCTGACCATGCTGCTCTACGGCGGCGAGGTCGCCATCCTGCTCGCGGCCGCCGAGGCTTTCTGCTCAAGTTTGCGCTTCAGCAAGAAGGCGCTGACCATCATGTTCAACGCGGCGGTGATGGCCGCCTCGACCTTCCTCACCGTCTGGGTCATGCGGCTCACTTTCGGCCCGCTCACGGACCTGCCGCACGGCGACTACTCGGCCAACTACATCAGCGCGATCTGTGTCATGGCGCTCGTCCAGTACATCAGCAACTCCGGCCTCGTCGCCGTCCTCGCCGCCTGCAAGACTGACCAGCCGGTCTGGCACACCTGGACCAAGTATTACCTCTGGACTTCGGTCACCTACTTCGCGGGCGCGTCGGCGGCCGGCATCATCGCCAAGCTCATCATCGCCGCCGGCTCCTACGCCGTGCTCGCCGTCGTCCCCATCATCGTCTTCGTCTACTTCACCTACCGCACCTACCTCAAGAACATAGAGGTCATGGCGGCTGCGGCGAAGGCCGAGGCCGAGGCGGGCGCGCGCACCGAGGCCGCCGCCGCGCAGGCCGCGCAGGCCGAGCTCCACGTCGCGGAACTGAACCACTACATCGCCGAACAGGAGCGCATCCGCGAACAGTATTCACAGATCGAGAAGATGTCCGCGTTAGGTGAACTGGCCTCGGGCGTGGCCCACGATTTTAACAACACGCTGGCCGGCATCCTCGGCCGCGCGCAGCTCCTCCTGGGGACGAAAGACCCCGCGAAGATCGAGGCGGGGCTCAAGATTATCGTCAAGACGGCCAAGGACGGGGCCAAGACCATCAAGCGCATTCAGGACTTCGCGCGCCAGCGCCGCGACCACGACTTCCAGCCTGTGGACACCTGCCAGCTCCTGCTCGACGTGAGCGAGATCACGCGCCCGCGCTGGAAGGACTGGGCCGAAGCCTCGAACGTGCACATCAGCCTAGACCTGCAACTCCACTCCAAGGCGCTCATCATGGGCGACGAGTCTGAGCTGCGCGAGGTTTTGGTCAACATGGTCTTCAACGCCGTGGACGCGATGCCGGAGGGGGGCACGCTGACGCTCTCGGCGCAGGAGACGGCCGACGCGGTCATGCTTTCAGTCTCGGACACGGGCACGGGGATGAGTGAAGAGGTGCGCTCGCGCATCTTCGACCCGTTTTTCACGACGAAGGGCAAGGCGGGGATGGGATTGGGGCTCGCGGTCGGCTACGGCATCATCCGGCGGCACGACGGGAACGTCGAGGTCACGTCCGAGGTCGGGCGCGGCACGAGCTTCCGCATCAAGCTGCCCGTGGCCCGCGGCGTCACGCGCACGGCGCACGTTACGAACGAGCTGCCAGACCTCTCGGCCCCGGCCGGCGCGAGGTGCAGGCTCAGGTTTCTGGTGGTGGACGACGAGGATTACGTGCGGGCGCTCTTGCGCGACATTCTGGAGAAGGAGGGCTGCGAGGTAGTCCTGGCCGAGGGCGGCCGCGAGGCGCTCGCGCTCTTTAACGCGCGGACGTTCGACGCCATCTTCACGGACGTAGGGATGCCTGAGATGAGCGGCTGGGAGTTCGCGCGCGCGGTGCGCGAGCGTGACGCGCGAGTGCCGCTGGCGGTCGTCACGGGCTGGGGCGAGGCCGTCGGCTCGCACGAGCGCAAGGCGGCTCAGGTGGACTGGGTCGTGGCGAAGCCCTTCGACACATCGCAGATCGTCGAGATCGCGCGGGAGGTCTCCAGGCGGCGGGAGGGAAAGTTTGAAGTCGCGTCCGCAATCGTGGCCGCCTAGCCACTTCGTAGATCGCGTCGCCCCGTTCCGCCGCCAGTCGCCGCGCTGCGAGGCCCGCCTGAAACTCTCCGTGCGCTTCGGCCTCCCGCTGTTGGGAGTGAACGCGAATGAGTGCGACCCGCCGCCCGGCGAGCTGCGCGGCCTGACGCGCGACCTGAGCGAGACGGGCCTCGCCGTCAGCCTCTCCGCCAACCACATCGGCGACCGCTACTTCAACGTCGTCGGCTGCACGCTGCAACTCACGCTCGAACTCCCGGACGGCCCCGTCCAAATCCGCGCCACGCCCAAATGGTGCCGCTGGCTCGACGAGCAACAGGCCCGCCGCAGCTACCTCCTCGGCCTCCGCATCATCGAGATGACCGACGAAGAGTGGGTCCGCCTCGTCCGCTACGTCCACGCCTGTTTGTAAATGATGAATGAGGAATGATGAATTAAGACTGTTAAGCGAAGACCCCGAAGGGGTCAAGACTCTTCTACTTTTAATTCATCACTCATCGCTCCGCATTCATCATTTATTTCCGTCGCCGTTCTGTTCGAGGCTGTAGCGTTCGAGTTTGCGTTGGAGGGTGGTGCGGTCAATGCCCAGGACGCGGGCGGCGGCCTGCTTGTTGCCGCCGGTGCGCGCGAGGACGCGGAAGATGTGGCGGCCTTCGACCTCGGCGAGCGAGAGCAGGTCTTCGCCGTCGCCGTCGCCGTCGCGCGGGGACTTCGCCTGCGCGGGCGCGGGGGCGGAGAAGTTGCGCACGCGCTCGGGCAGGTCTTCGGGGCGCACGGCCTGGTCGCACAGCGCCGCGGCCCGCACGATGGCGTTCTCCAACTCGCGTATGTTGCCGGGCCAGTCGTAGGTTTCCAGTAACTGCACGGCGTCGCGCGAGAAGCTGATGCAGGAGGCTACGGAAGACTGTGCCATGCGCTCGGCGAAGTAGCGCGCCAGGGGCATCACGTCTTCGCGGCGCTCGCGCAAGGGGGGCAGGTGCAAGGTGACGGCGTTCAGGCGGTAGAGCAAATCCTGCCTGAAGCGGCCCTCGCGCATCTCCAGGTCCACGTCGCAGTTCGAGGCCGCGATGACGCGCACGTCAACCCGTATGGTCTGGTTCGAGCCGACGCGCCGAATCTCGTGCTCCTGGAGCGCGCGCAGGAGTTTCACCTGGAAGGCGGCGCTCGTCTCCGTGATCTCGTCGAGGAAGACAGTGCCGCCGTCGGCCTCCTGCCAGAGGCCGCGGCGGTCAATGTGCGCGCCCGTGAACGAGCCCTTGACGTGGCCGAAGAGTTCACTCTCGATGAGGTCGGCGGGGATGGCCCCGCAGTTGACGGCGACGAAGGGGCTCCCGGCGCGCGGGCTGCGGCGGTGTATGGCGCGCGCGACGACCTCCTTGCCCGTCCCGGACTCGCCCGTAATCAGCACGGGCAGGTTCGTGGCGGCGACGCGGCCCACCAGCTTCATCACCTCGACGAAGGCGGAGCTGACGCCGACGAGGTCTATGTCGGAGGTGTAGACGGGGACGGGCGGCAGCTCGCCGGTCGTGCCGGGGCGCGCGCGCTTCTCTATGCCGAGGCGCACGGCCTGCGAGATTTTGAGCACGTCCTCGACGTCGAACGGCTTCATCAGGTAGTCGTAAGCGCCTGAGGAGACGGCGTCGAGCGCGCCGACCGCCGAGCCGTGGCCCGTCATGATGATGATCTGGGCCTCGGGCTGCTCCTCGGTGAAGCGGCGGAGCACGTCGTAGCCCTCGCCGCTGTTCTTGTCCGACAGCTTGACATCGCAGAAGACGAGCGCCCAGTCGTCGCGGTTGAGCATCTCGAACGCCTCTTCGGCCGACTCGGCCTCGGAGACATCCCACCCGTCCTCGCGCAACACCTCGGACACGTTGCTGCGTATCAAACTGTTGTCGTCAACCACCAGGGCTTTCATCTTATTCATGTCGGGTGAAGAGACTAAACCACAGGCCCGCGCCGTGTCTGTACGCACGGCGGCACAATTTTAGTTGCTTTTGCCCGGTTGTAAAGAGGAAACTTGCACGGGTACGGCCCGCCAGTCTTCAGGGAGACTGGCGGGCCGTTTTCATCCCCGCCGGGAAGACGTTCTGGGGGAACTGAGGCGGGGAGAGTCTGGGGAGACTCGGAGCTTGTTACGCGGCCGACGGCCCGAAGGCCCGCTCGCGCAGGAGGAGGCCGGCGACGGCGCGGCGGTACTGCTCGGCCTGCTGCCGGTGCTCGCGCACCCAGCCGGCGACGACCGCTTTCAACTCACGTTCGGAAGATTTAGCGTCGCCGCCCGCGGCCACGGCCTGGGGGGGCTGCTCCGTGCGCGCCTTCTGGTCGCGCTTGACGATGCGAACTGGCCGAATTTTCTGCATTGGATTTCTCCTCCACCCGTATAACGCGCAAACGCCCCCCGGAAAGGATCACCGCGCGAGAAATTTTTTTTAAGGATATTGAAGTGGCCCCCGTTTAGTTATATGCTCTGGGGCCGCGCGCGGGGCTTCAACCCTTACCCACAGACAGCAGATTCCCTCGGGAGGTGAGCTGAAATGAGCCTGGCACTCAGATTCGTGCTGACGGCGGCGGCCGCAGCCCTCCTCGCTACCGTCGTCTCGCGCCCGGCCGCGGCCCAGGGGGGCGGGCCGCCCATGCGCACAAATCCCATGGAAAACGCTTACCGCGAGGAGATGGAGGCCCGCAAGCGCATGGAGGAGGAACGCCAGCGCGTCTTCGACCTGAGAAGGGCGAGCGAGCCGCGGCGCACGCCGTCGCGGCCCGAGCCCAGGCTCGCGCTGGCGCAGATCAAGGAAGACTTCGTGCGGATACAGGTCATTAACAACGAGCTGGCGGAAATGGTCTCGCGCGCGCGCCGCGAGCCGCTAGACCTCAAGCTCGTCTCGAAATCGGCCGCGGACATCAGGAAGCGTGCCGCGCGCCTCAGAGACAACCTGATCCTGCCCGAGTTCGAAAAGGTCTTCGAGATTCCGCAGGTCGAGGCCCCGACCGAGGCCGAGCGGCTCAAGTCGTCGCTCGCGCTGCTCCGCGCGCTCATCCTTGAGTTCGTCAACAACCCGCACTTCAAAAACTCTCAACTGGTGGAAGTCCAGGCCGCGATGAAGGCCCGGCGCGACCTGGAAGACATCATAGAGGTGTGCGGCTGGGTCAAGCAGAGCAGCGAGAAACTGCACAAGGAAGACCAGAAGAACCACTAACCTCAAGCGGATTCAAACAGGGATGGACAGGATAGACAGGATATAAAGAGCTTGCTTCTTATCCTGTCTATCCTGTCCATCCCTGTTAATTCTTCCTCAGTTGGGCGCGGACCCGTTCAGACGCCGGAGCAGCTCGTCGAAGCGCGGATCCGAGCGGAGGTTGTTGACGCGCGGGTCCACGCGGACGTAGGTGAGGCCGACGGCGCGCTCCTCGGCCGCGCGGTCGAGCCACTTGAAAGCCTCGTCGCGCTCGTTCAAAAACGAGTGTATGACGGCTATCTCGTAGGCCGTGACCCACTCCTTGTCGCGCCCGGCGACGAGCCGGCGCAGGATTTCCCGCGCCTCCTCCGCGCGGCCGCAGGCGGCCAGGACGTGCGCGTGCTTGGCGCGCGTCGTCGGCGTGTCGCCCGCGAACGCCCGCTCCTGCTCGTAGGTCGCGAACGCCTCCTCGCACATCCCGCTGCTCTCGTAAGACCACCGCAGGATGATGCGCGCCGAGAGCGAGCCCGGATCCAGTTCGAGCGCGCGGTTGCACTGCTCTATGGCCTCGCGGTAACGCTGCGCGAAGAAGAGGACGTTGGCGAAGGCCGTGGCGACGACGGGCGAGCGCGGGTTGATCTCCTGCGCGCGGCGGATTTCGGCCACGGCCTCGTCGTGCCGGCCCATCGCCGAGAGGTTGAACGCGTGCCAGCGGTGCGCGACCGCGTTGTCCGGCTTCAGCTCGATGGCGCGGCGGAACGCGCGCTCCGCGCCGCGGAAGTCGCGGTCGGAGTGCATCAGGACGAAGCCGAGCGAGGCGTGACCGTCGGCCACGCGCTCGTTGGCGTGCACGGCGTCGAGCGCGGCATCCTTGGCGCGCTCCCAGGCGTCGGCCGGCGGCGGCTCTATGTACCAGTTCAGGAGCGCGTAGCAGTCGGCCATCTCAGCGTAGGCGACGGCGAAAGACGGGTCGCGCTCGACGGCCTTCTCCAGGCGCTCGATGGCCTGGCGCAGGCCCTCGGCCGTGCGGCGCGTGGCGAAGTAGCGGCCGGCCGTATAGAGCTGCTGCGCCTCCTCATCCTCGGTCGGGCGCGGCTGCGAGCCGGGCGTCTCGGTCGCGGCCTGAGGCACTGCCGGAGTGGGCCGCGGCGGTTGCTGCGGGGCTCTGGTCCCCACGCTCGTGCGGATGGTACTCACGTCCTGCAAGTAGGCCGGGTTGCGCGTCCGCCTGAGTAGCTCCGTGAATCTTTCTTCGCCGCGGAGCCCGTCGAACTGCGGCTCCGTGCCGAGCCAGACGATCCAGGGCTCGCCGTCCGAGACGCTCTGCTCCAAAAGACTGAGCGCCGCGTCGCGCTCGCCCAGTTGCAGGTGGACGAGCGCGCGGTGGTACGGCGTGACGAAACGCTTGTCCGCCAGCTCGTGCAGCTCGGCGAGCACGCGCCGCGCCTCCGACACCTGCCCGGCCTCGGCCAGGGCCGCGCCGAGCGCCGCCAGGTTGAGCGGCGGCTGCCCGCCGAACTCCAAAGACTTCCGCGCCGCCTCAATCGCCCCCGCGTAATCGCCCGTCCTGCGGAGCGCCCACGAGAGGGCGAAGTAGGCCGGGCCGTAGCGCGGGTCCGAGCGAATCAGGTCTCGCGCCCGCCGTATGCTCTCGTCGTAGCGCCGGCCCTGGTAGAGATACCAGACGCGGTTGTAGGCGTTGAGCGGGTTCAAGGGGTCCAGCTCGCAGGCGCGCTGAATCTCGCGGTCAGACTCCGTGAAGCGCCCCTCCATCGCGAGTTGGCCGGCGTACCAGACGTAGGCCGTGGGGTAGTTCGGATTCAGCTCGACGGCGCGCAGGTGGTGAATCTTGGCCTCCTCCCACTGCGTCGGGTGGGCCAAAAGCGCGAAGCCCAGAGCCGTGTGCGCCTCGGCCAATGTGTCGTCCAACTCGACCGCCCTGCGCGCAGCGTCGCGCGCCGCCGCCAGGCACTCCGCGGGCGGCATCACGCCGAAGATGGCGAGCCACGAGTGATACTCGCTGATGGCGGCGTAGGCCGCGGCGTAGTCCGGGTCGAGCGCGATGGCGCGGTAGTAGCAGGAGATGGCCTTGGCGAAGCTGTCCTCCGTGAGCGAAGTCCAGTGGTAGCGCCCGCGCAGGTAAGCCTCGAACGCCTCGGCGTTGTCCGTCCCGCGCTTCGAGAGTCTGCGGCGCTCGTCGCCCGACAGGTGCGGGACGAGGGCGACCGCCACCTGCTCGGAGATGGAGTCTTCGAGGTTGATGACATCCGTGAACTTCTCGTCGAAGTGGCCGGCCCACTGCGTCGCGCCGGTCGAGACGTTCAGGAGCTGCGCGCTGACGCGTATGCTCTGGCCCGCGCTGCGAATCGTGCCGGTGACGATGAAGTCAACGTGCAGCTCGCGCCCGGCCTTGAGCGGATCGTCGGCCCCGCCCTGGTAGCGCAGCACGCTGCTCGTCGGGCGCACCTGGAAGCGGCGCACGTTCGACAGGCGCGTCACCACCGCGTCGGCCAACCCGACTCCGAGGTACTCGTCGCCCGTCGCGGACGGGCCGATCAGTCTCATCGGGAGCACGGCGACGGATTTTTGTCCGGTGGGCGGCTCCGGCGTGTGGGCCAGGCGCGCGGCGAGCGGGTTGTTGGTGCGGCGCAGGATTTCGTTGAAGCGGAGCTGGCCGCGCAGGATGTCGAACTGCGGGTCAACGCCGAGCCACGCGAGCCGCGCGTCGCGTATCTCGCAAGCCTCCTCAAGGTCCGTCAGAGCGCGCTCGCCGTCGCCCAGGTTGCTGTAGACCATCGCGCGCAGGTACGGCGACACGTAGCGCCGCGTCTCCATCTCCTGCACCTCGTCGAGAAGCTGATGCGCCTCGTCCCTGTGCCCGGCGGCCGCGTGCGCCGACGCCAGCCAGAGGAGCGTGTAGGGGCTGCGGCCCAGCAGCTCGACGGCGCGCTCGCCCGCGGCGATTGATTGCTCGTACTCGCCGGAGTGCCACAAGACCATGCAGAGCGTGACCTGGCCCAGGCCGTAGTCCGGGTCGTTGGCGGCGAGGTTGCGCGCGGCGGCCACGCCCTCCTCGTAGCGGCGCGCGTTGTAGTAAAGCCAGCTCAGATTATGGTGGACGAGCGGCGTCAGGGGGTCTAGTTCGAGCGCGCGGCGGACCTGCGCGAGCGCCTCGTCGAAGCGCCCCTCCATGCCCAAAAAGTAGCTGTACCAGAGGCGGCCCGTCACGTAGTTGGCGTTCAACTCGATGGCGCGGCGCAGGTGGCGCTCGGCCGCTTCCCAGTCGAACTCGTTCATCAAGGTGGCGAAGCCGAGCGCGGCGTAGCCCTCGGCCAGTTGGTCGTCGAGCGCGACGGCCTTGAGCGCGGCCTCCTTCGCCGCGGCCGAAGTCTCGCTGAAGGGCAGCACGGCGTAGACGCCGAGGAAGTTGTAGTAGTCGGCGATGCCCGTGTAGGCGAGCGCGTAGTCGGGCGCGAGCGCGACGGCCTGGTTAAAGTGGACGAGCGCCTTGGCGAAGCCCTCTTCCGTAAAAGTGTTCCAGTGGTAGCGGCCGCGCATGTAAGCCTCGTGCGCCTCGGGGTCGTCCGTGCTGCGCTTGGCGAGGAGGCTGCGCTCGCCGCCCGTCAGGTGCGGGACGATGGCTTCGGCGACCTGCGCCGTGATGGCGTCTTCGAGCGAGAGCACGTCCTTGAACTTCTCGTCGAACTGACCGGCCCAGACGGAGCCGCCGCTCCACACGTCTAGGAGTTGGACGGTGACGCGAATGTTCTCGCCCGCGCGCTGGATGCGCCCGTCGAGGACGAAGCCGACTTCGAGCTTGCGGCCGGCCATGACGGGGTCCGTGTCGAGCGCGCCGTAGCGCAGCACGGAGCTGGTCGGGCGCACGCTGAAGCGGCGCAGTTGGCTCAGGCGCGTGATGATCACGTCGGCGAGGCCGAGGCCGAGGTACTCGTCGCCGGTCTCGTCGGCGCGGCGCTCTTCGAGAATTTTGAAGGGCAGGACGGCGATGGACTTTTCGGCCGTCGGCGCGTCGAAGCCGACCGCAGGATGGGCCGCGACGGGGAAGAAGGGCGGGGCCGTGACGGGCTGCCCTTCGAGGTGGCGCGTGATGTCGTCGCGCAACTGCTCGACGGACTGGTAGCGGCGCTCGGTCTCCTTCCTGAGCGCCTTCATCACGATGTTGTCCACGTCGCCTTCCAGCGTGCGGCGCAGGGTGTCGCCCGTGCCGGCGCGGCTGCGGTAGAGGTGCTTGAGCGTGTCGCCCTCCTGTCCCTCTATGTGCATCGGCAGCAGGTCGTAGGGGCGCGTGATGACGACTGACGGGTGCATCGGCTTCTCTTCGCAGATGACGCGCGCGATCTCGTGCGGCGCGCGGTTGAGGAAGCGGTAAGGCCGGTGGCCCGTCAGCAACTCGTAAAGCAGCACGCCGAGAGAGTAAACGTCCGTCGTCGGCGTCACCGCCTGGCCCTGCACTTGTTCGGGGCTCGCGTACTCCGGCGTCATCAGGCGCATCGCGGTCGCCGTCGGGTCGAGCGTGATGTCTGCGAGTTCCGGGTTGAGGAGCTTGGCGATGCCGAAGTCGAGAAGTTTGGGCACGCCTTCGGCCGTGACGAGGATGTTGCCGGGCTTGATGTCGCGGTGGATGACGAGGTGGCGGTGCGCGTAGTGGACGGCGTCGCAGACCTGTCGGAAGAGGCGCAAGCGTTCGGTGATGGGCAGGTTCCGCTCGTCGCAGAAGCGGTAGATGGGCAGCCCCTCTATGTACTCCATGACGAAGTAGGGGAGCCCGTCCTCGGTCGTCCCGCCATCCAGCAAACGCGCGATGTAAGGGTGGTCTAAGGAGGCGAGAATCTGGCGCTCGTTGCGGAAGCGGCGGAGGATGAAGTCCGTGTCCATCCCGCGCTTGATGAGCTTGATGGCGACGCGGCGGCGGAACTCGCCGTCCTCGCGCTCGGCCATGTAGACCGCGCCCATCCCGCCGCGGCCGATCTCGCGCACGATCTTGTAGGGGCCGACCCGGCGGCCGATGACCGGGTCTTCCATCGTCTCCGAGACGAGCGTCGGCGCGTCCCTCTCGACCGAGGGCCGCAGCCCCGTGACGGCGAACGCCGGCTCCTCTATGAAGTCGCCGGCCTGGTCGTGCTGCGCGACGAGCGCCTCGACCTGCTCGCGCAGGGTGTCGTCGCCCGTGCAGGCTTCGGCGATGTACCGGCGGCGCTCAAGCGGGGGCAAATCGAGCGCCGTCTGGAACACTTCCTCAATCTGTTTCCAGCGTTCGGGGGTCATGATGAAAGTGGTCAGTGGTCAGTGGTCAGTGGTCAGTTAAGCACAGGCAACGAATGACGCCGAGCTTTTATCTTTAACTGACCACTGACCACTGACCACTGGCTACTGCCTTTGCACTTGTCCGTAGAGCCAGGCTTTCGCCATGCGCCACTGGCGCTTGACGGTGGGGGCGCTGACGCCCATGACTTCGGCGGTCTCCTCGATGGAGAGGCCGCCGAAGAAGCGCAGCTCGACGATGCGGCTCTTCTGCTCGTCCATCTCGGCCAGCTCCTTGAGCGCGTCGTCCAGCGCGATCAGCTCGGCGCTGCGCTCGCCCGCCTTGTCAATGTTTTCGTCCAGGGAGAGTTTCTGAAAATCCGAGCCGCGCTTCTCCGCCGTGTGCGCCCGCGCGTGGTCAACCAGGATGCGGCGCATCATCTGCGCCGCCACGCCGAAGAAGTGCGCGCGGTTCTGCCAGTTGACCTGCGTCTGATCCACCATCCGCAGGTAAGCCTCGTGCACGAGCGCGGTCGGCTGGAGCGTGTGGTCGGGGCGCTCGCGGCGCAGGTAGTTTGCCGCCAAGCTTCGCAGCTCATCGTAGATGAGCGGCAGCAGCGCGTCAACGGCCGCGCTGTTGCGGTTCGTCACCTCTATCAGAAGCTGGGTGATGCTCTCCATTCCCTGGTCAATTTGCACGTTTCTGACCTCTCTGAAGAACAGTGTGGGCACGGACAAGTATAAACAAAACCCGTGCGCCGGAAAACCCGAATCCGCGCCCGACGCGCCCGAAAATAAACCCCGCCGCCCTGATCCCTACGGCCCCCGCGCCACGCGTTAGCTGGTAAGAGCGGGTTTGATGGCTGCGAGCACGGCCGAGATGCACGCTCCCGAGAGTCCCATTTGTTGAGAATTTCGCGGGCCGCCGCCGAGGAGAAAGGTCATGTCACATCCGAACACGTTAGCCGCACGCACGCGCCGCAGCCTGATGGCCCTGGCCGTCGCCGTCGTCCTCCTCGTCGTCGCCGTCGGCCGCGAGGGCGGAATCTACGTGATGACGGCCGGCGGCGGCGGCTTGACGAAGCTCAACGCGCCCGAGTCCTTCAGCCCCTCGTGGGGCGTCGTCCCGGCCGAAGCCGAGAAGCATGGGCAGGCGTTGGCGTCAAAGTAACTTGATATTAGTTGGAGGGGAACCGGGCGCGGGCTTCCGTTAAGGGAGCCCGCGTTCGGTTTGTCATGTCAGTACCGCCTGCGGTAGCGGGCGGGTGGTCAAGGTTGCAGACCCGCCCGCTACCGCAGGCGGTACTGATCTGGGTTGCTATACGGTCATTAAAACTTTCTGCCTGACTGATCCTTTTCGGCCGCCGCTTGCGCGTTATTAGGTGGGGGCGAAAGAAGTCAGCCGCGCACGGGGGCGTTGGCGATGCGCGGCTGACTTCAGCGGGAACTAAATCCTTGAGACCACAAACATTCCTTCCTAAAAATTCAGCAGGAGAAGTTAAAGCAATGAGCACACAGAACACCGCGGCCGCTGTAGTGGCGACCGAAGCCGCCGTACAGACTCTTCCGGCCGAGGCCGTGTTGACGCAGGTGGCCTTCGGCGCGCTGATGTCGCAGGCCGTCTACGTCGCGGCCAAACTCGGGGTTGCCGACCTGCTCGCGGAGAAGCCGCGCACGGTCGCGGAGCTGGCCGCGGCGACCGAGACCAACAGGCACGCGCTCTACCGCGTGCTGCGCAGCTTGGCGAGCGCCGGCATCTTCGAGGAGACGGACCCGAAAGTCTTCGCGCTGACGCCGCTCGCGGAGCCCCTGCGCTCGGACGCGCCCAACTCCGTGCGCAACGGCGTGATCTTCATGGGCGAGGAGTGGCACTGGCGGGTCTGGGGCGAGATGCTCTACAGCGTGAAGACGGGCAAGCCCGCCTGGGGCCGCGTCCACGGCGGCGAGGTCTTCGACTACTTCGGCGTGAACCCCGAGCAGTCCGAGATTTTCAACCGCGCCATGACCGATATGTCAGTCACCACGGCCCCGGCGGTTGTGGAGGCTTACGACTTCTCTGGAATTGGCACAGTCGCGGACATAGCGGGCGGCCACGGCTACCTGCTCGCGCAGGTCTTGAAGGCGAACCCGAACGCGAGGGGCGTCCTCTTCGACGTGCAGCCGGTGCTCGCCGGCGCGGGTCAGCTTCTCGAACGCGAGGGCGTCAGTGATAGGGTCGAGAAGGTCGCGGGCGACTTCTTCGCACGCGTGCCGGCCGCCGCTGACGTTTACATGATGAAGCACATCATCCACGATTGGGACGACGAGCGCGCCGTCATGATCCTGCGCAACGTCAACGAGGCGATGAAGCGCGACGGCCGCGTCCTGCTCCTGGAAATCATAGTCCCCGAAGGCAACGAGCCGCACATGAGCAAGGTCATGGACCTCGAAATGCTCGTCTCGCCCGGCGGCGTCGAGCGCACGGCGGGCGAATACCGCGAGCTGCTGGCCGCCGCCGGCCTGCGCCTCACGCGCATCATCCCCACCAAATCGCCCTTCAGCATCATCGAGGCGGTCAGGGACAGGAACTGAGAAGTCCCGTCAGGGACGATTGAAAATAGCCCGGCACTTCAGTGCTGGGTAACAAGAGAGAAAAGAATCGAGTCCCGTAGGGACGGCTGAAATCTTCGGCCGTCCCTACGGGACTCGACTTATTTTACGGACCTATTCCCAGCACTGAAACGCTTGGTGTGAAATAAAGAGATATTACCAATCCACCAAATCAGCGAAAGCCAAGTCCGGTCGCTTGAGCTGCCGATTGAGCCAGACGCAGAAGTTGTGCAGCGCCGCCTTGGCCGCCAAGCGTGCCCGCGCCCCGGAGAGCGCATGTGGCCGCTCACGACTGAGGCGAAAAGCATGGTGCAACTTCTCGTTGACGGTCTCGACGATCTGCCGCACCCCGGCGACAAACCGGCGCAAACTGCGTGGCCACGGCTGGCGGACATCGCGCTTGGGCAAGCAGATGACAGACGCCCCGTAGCTCTCAAACCAATGCTCATGCCAGCGCTCGCCTTCAAAGCCTTTGTCCGTGACATACGGGGCTGGCGTCCGTGCCCCGACGCTCGCGAGCGCCGCCTGCGGGCGGTGCCGCGCGGCGAAGAAGGTCTCGGCCAGGCGCTGGTCTTTGACACTGGCCGGCGCGAGCCCGTAGCCAGTGATGACGCCTCTGGGGTCAACCGCGAGCAGCAAATGCAAGCCCTCATACCAGCCCAGCCGATTGCTCCACCCGATGTCGGCCTGCCCCGCGAGCCAGCCGCGCCCACGGCGCTTGGCGTCGCGGCAGACCAGGGCCGTCGAGTCCAGCGCCTGATAGGCGGCTTGGCGCTCGCCCAGTTCTCCGCTCAGGTGGAGGCAGAAGGCCGTGGTCGCCCCCTCGTGATGGCGCAGCAGGCGGTTCAACTGTGTCCTGGCGGGCAAGGTGGGGAAGGCCGCACGCAGGTGGCGCGCGGCCCACGAGTAGAAGCTGCGCTCGGACACAAAGCAGGCCCACTGGCCGAAGACGGCCAGGGTGACGACCTCCGAGCGCGTCAACGAGGGGCGTGGGCCGGGGCGGACTTCCGCGGGCAGGCAGGCTTTGGCGAAATCGTCAACCATGACGTAAAGTGTCGTCAGGAAGGTCTCAGGGTCGAGCATCAGTCAGCTCCTTTCCGTTCGGATTGGGTTGCAAGCTCACTATGCTCGGCTCTCACCTTCCTTTCAAGTTTTTAATTCACACCAAGCGTTGAAGTGCCGGGCTATTGTCAGCCGTCCCTGATGGGACGGAATCTGATAACTCACTTCGAGAGCCGGCGCAGCACGAGATAGGCCGGGTAGCTCGCCGCCAGCATCAGCAGCGCGTAGAGGCTGCTGCGCGTGTCGCCTGTGAAGTCGCTCGCGATTGCGCCGGCGAGGAAGGCGACGGAGCCTAGAAGCGCGAGCGCCGTCGTCCACGGATAACCCCACGCGCGGTAGGGCCGCTCCAACTCGGGCTCGCGCCGGCGCAGGACGAAGACCGAGACGAATGACATGGTGTAGTTGGCGACGAAGAAGAAGGCCAGCGCGTTGATGACCGTCCCGAACCTTTCGCCGCCCACGACGAAGAGCGCCGCGACCGCCGCGCTCAAAAAGAGCGCCACGGCCGGCGTCCCGCCGCGGTTGACCTGGGCGGCCGCGTCAGCGCCCAGCCGGTCGCGGCTCATCGCGAACAGCACGCGCGTCGCCATCAGGTGAAAGGCGTTAATCCCGCTCAGCATCGAGACGATCATCAGCGACCTGAAGATCGTTTCGCCATAAGGGCCGAAGACCACACGGGCCGCCGTGCCCAGCGCCAACTCGTCGCCCGCCAGACGCCCCAGCGGCAGCACGTAGACGAGCGCCAGGTTGACGAGCAGGTAGATGGCAATGATTAAGATCACGCCGCCGAACAGCGCGCGCGGGATGTCGCGCCCGGGCTCGCGCACCTCCTCCGAGAAGTAGATGACGCCCGACCACCCGTCGTAAGTGTAGATGACGGCCTGTAGCGCCAGCATCAACGCGAGCGGGAGCGACAGGTCGGAGGGCGCAGCCGTTTCTGTGCCAACTTCTCGCGCGCCCCCGCCGAGGATGAAACAGGCCGCGACCAGCGCGACGAACGCCAGCGCCTTGAACAGGCTGGTCAGGTTCTGGAAGCGGCTGCCCCAGTGAATCCCGCGCCACTGCAAGACGGCGACCGCCACGGTGATGAAGAGCGCCACGAGGGCACCGCGGCCGGCGAGCGCGGGGAAGAGTTCGCCCGCGTAGTCCGCAATCAGGATGGAGACGGCGGCGGTCGTCCCGCACGTCGAGAGCCAGTCGCTCCATCCGACGACGAAGCCCGCGAAGGGGCCGAGGGCGCGGTGCGCGAAGACGTACTGCCCGCCGGAGCGCGGGAGCATGGTGCCGAGTTCGGCCAGCGCGTTCGCGCCGAGCAGCGCGTAGAGGCCGCCCGCGACCCAGACGCCCAGGAACAGCCAGAGGTCCGGCAGCCACGCGGCCACCTTGCCCGGCGTGCCCAGGATGCCCGAGCCAACCGTGTTGCCGATGATGACGGCCAGGCCGAAACCTACTCCGAGCACGCGCAGTAGACGGCCGCGCTGCGCCGCCGCTGCGGCCGTCGAGAGTTCGTGTTCGTGCTGCAAGCGTCAGGTTTCCTGCTTAGCAGAGTTGTGATTAAGTCAGCGCACGCGGATGCCGCGGTCGTGCCTTTTGGCGCGCATCAGTTCGGCCTTGACCAGCCATTCGAGGCGCTTCATCTCGGCCTCGTCCGCGCCCGTGAAGCGGACGCCGAAGCCTATCTCGGACATCTGGTAGACGACCTCGGCCCAGAGGTAGAGGACGCCCTCCTTGGGCTGTTGGATTTCGAGCCTGATTAGCTCGCCGACCGTCACCTGGTCGTTCGTCAGGATGAAGCAGCCCGTCGTGCTGAGGTCTACGACTTCGCCCTTGAGAATGGTCAGGACGCCCTCCCAGGTGGCCTGGAGGCTCACTTTGACGCGATCATTTTTCCTGCGCTCGTCGTTCAACTGCTTAACTACCTTTCACGTCGAACCGCGGAGGGCTGGGCTCGGAGCGGCGGCCGCTTAATAATTTGAGAGCGTGCGCGGGTGAGATTGGGCCGTGGATGGTTTGGGCCGCGCCAGTTAAAATATTCCAGAATCCGTTTGAAATCAATATAAATTAGCCCGCGAAAAGCCGCGGCTTGCGCGGACGCGCCGGCTCATCTAAAGTTGTCGTCTATGGAGACTTCGCCCTGTACAAGGTGCGGCGCGGAAATCCCGTTGGAGGCGCGGTTCTGCCGGAGCTGCGGCCAGCCCTCGGCGCGGTTCAACCGCGAGAGCGTGACGGAGGGGACGACGCGCCTGCTGGAAACGCCCGAGCGTCCCGCCGCGAACCCCGCGCAGGAATTTCAATACGAGCGCCACGGAGAATTGGCACAGGCGACCAACCGCCTCCCGCCGCAGGCCGCGCAGACCAACCGCGGCCTTGAGATGAGCGGTAAGCCCACGAACTGGGCGCTCATCGGCGTCATCGTCGTCGCGGCCATAGCCCTGATTGCGACCGGCATCTTCATAGGACTGCGCGGCCGCTCCTCCGCGCCGGCCACCCAACCTGTCGTGGTCGTGCCCGGCGTGCCGCCCGGAGTGCCGCCTGGGGTTCCGCTTCCGCCGCCGCCCCCCGCGGCCGGCGTCACCGAAGGGGCCATCAACCCGGCCCTCATCTACCCCGGCGCTAAAACGGTGATGCAGGTCACGGGCGGCGACGAGGGCGACGTGATTCAGCTACAGACTTCGGATTCATTTGAAAAAGTTGTGAACTGGTACAAGGACAAGCTGAAGCCGGAGCAGACTATCGAACAGAACATGGGGCTGCCCGGCCGCTCCGTCATTCTGCCGAGCGAGCAGACCACCGTCATCATCACCCAACAAGGCGACGCGACCGGCATCATGCTCACGCAGGGCGATCACTGACGATCGCGGATTGAAAAGAAATCATTCAAGCCTTTGCGCCTTACGTCTTGTCTTTGCGCCTCCAGCGTGAACGGCTGTTTCTCGCAAAGGCGCTAAGGGAAAACTTAAGGCGCAAAGGCTTGAGTCTGTCTCCCAATCCGAAATCCGCATTCCGCATTCGTGTCAGTGTCCGCGCGTGCGGACGACGACGACGGGGTCTTCTCTGTGGGGGCCGAAGAGTCGCGCGTTGAGCGCGGCCAGGCTGTGGTCGGCCGTCTCGGGCGTGTCCTCCGCGACGACGATGCGCTTGAAGTCCGCGGAGACTGCGCGCCCCTGCGACGCCGGGAAGAAGAGCGCGTGCCCGAGCAGTTTGTCCAGGAGAGAGGCGCGCACCTCGTAGATGAGAAGCAGGCTCTCGGCCATTCGTATGTAGATGTTCGCTATCTGCCCCAGCAGTCTCCCGCCCTCAGTCACGACGTTCGCGCCCGTGAGATTGAGCTTCGCCAGCGGCAGGACTTTTAACGGAGACTCGTGGACGGGGACGGCCGACGCGTCGCTGTTAATCATCACGGCGTCCGGGCCGAAGCTGTAAATCTCACCGTAATCAACCAGCCGCAGCGTCGCGTCCGGCAACAGCACGCAGAGGCCGGCGAGCACAGCCTGCACCGGGTCCACGAGCAGGTCGTGCGTCTGCCCGAGCCCGTTGGCGGTCGCGCGCGAGAGCACGGGCCTGCCGATGAGAAAGTCTATCGAATGGACGTTGCCGACGGATGTCATAAACACCTTCCCCTAGTCACTCACTCCCGGTTTTATCAGAACGGATTGCTCCTATCTTCCCTCTAAGATGCCGGCCCGCGCAAGCTCTTGAGCCACTCTTGAGGCTCAGGCTGCGGGAACCTTGGCGGGGGCTCGCGCGTGAACCAGTGTGTCTTACTGTTCACGCGGGGGAAATATTTCGGGGCCGCCGGTCATTACCTAGTAGAGAGCTTGGGAGGGAATAAGGGACGCAGCCGGAGGCGGACGCGGTTTTCTGTGTTAGCGCAAAGTAGTAATGTCCCCTTTCTGCAAAGTAGAGATGTCCCCTTTTCGTGCTACTGAAGACATGATCTTCAGCACGAAAGGGGCAGCAGGAAGTGACGGACTTACTCTCGATGAGCCAGCAAGAACTCTCCCGCCTGGAAGTCATTCAGCGAGTCAGCAGCAAGCGCCTGACACAGCGCGAGGCGGCCGGCCTGCTGCACCTCTCGGTCAGGCAAGTCAAACGGCTCTTGCGCGCCTACCGCCAGCGAGGCGCTCGCGCACTTCAGTCCAAGCGCAGAGGCCAGCGCTCGAACAACCGCCTGCCCGAAGAGCTGGTCTCTCAAGTCAGCCAACTCCTGCGCTCGCGCTACTACGACTTCGGGCCGACGCTCGCCCAGGAGAAGCTGACGGAAGAGCATGGCCTTCGACTCTCCAGAGAGAGTGTCCGCCACTTGATGATCTCTTCGGGGCTGTGGCGGCCCAGACGTGCGCGGCGCGCGGTCATCCACGGCTTGCGCGAGCGGCGAGCGCGCTACGGGGAACTCGTCCAGATCGACGGCTCACCGCACGACTGGTTCGAGGGGCGCGCCCCGCGCGCGACACTTCTGGTCTTCGTTAACGACGCCACGAGCCGCCTGATGCACCTGTCGTTCGTCGAGTGTGAGACTACCTTCAACTACTTTGCGGCGGTCCGCGCTTATATCCAACAGTATGGCAAGCCGCGCGCCCTCTACTCTGACAAGTTCGGGGTCTTCCGCGTCAATATCCCCAACGCGCTGACGGGGACGGGCCTCACCCAGTTCGGGCGCGCGATGAAAGAACTCTCGATTGAGTTGATCTGCGCGCACTCGCCGCAGGCCAAGGGCCGAGTCGAGCGCGCCAACCAGACTTTGCAAGACCGGCTCGTCAAAGAGCTGCGGCTCCGCTCAATCGGCTCAAGCGAAGAAGCCAAGGCTTACCTCCCGGAGTTCATCACAGACTACAACTCGCGCTTCGCGCTCTCGCCGCGCTCCCGAGAGGACGCGCACCGGCCACTCTCACCCAAGGAAGACCTCGACCGGATACTCTCGCTCGTTGAGCGGCGCACGCTCTCCAAGAACCTGACCGTCTCCTACAACAATCGCGTCTACCAGATCAGCACCAAGCGCCCCCTCTACACGATGCGCGGCGCGGCGGTCGAAGTCAGAGAGACGAGCACGGGAGAGATCACTATCGAATACAAGGGCAAGGCGCTCGCCTATCACGTCTGCTCGGAGCAGGAGAGAAGGCAGGCGCAAGTCACGCCCACGAAGTTGCTCGACCAGCGGCTCGCCGAGACCAAGGCCAAGCCGCGCCGCAAGTATCACCCGCCGATGACGCATCCGTGGAGATACTTCGACTACTCGGAGAACTCGATGGAGGCCAGGGAGCGCAGGGGCGAGCTTTGCATCCTCAGAAGGTGACATCTCTACTTTGCACAAAGAGGGGACATCTCTACTTTGCGTTGACACGGACGCGGTTTTCTGTTGACACCCGACTTGATTGGGAATAGCTTGTTCGGCCTTGTTCGTCGGTGTCCGGTGTCGCCAGTCCTTTCGCAAGGCCCACCGCCAGCTCGCCTCATTTAAGAATTGATCTAAAGACGGCTCCACCGCAATGCTTCAGATGGAGTAATTTCTTGGCCCCAACCTGTTAGGAGGACACTCAACATGGCAGAAAAAAAGGAATGGACGGTGATGATTTATCTGGCGGGTGACAACGCCCTCGCCCCCGGCGTCGTCTCGCAGCTCAAAGCGATCAAGCAGGCCGGCTGGCACAAGCAAGCCAACGTCATCGCCCAGTTCGACCCGCAGACCCCGGGCACCCCGACCCACGTCTTCGACGTTAACCTGATTAACAAACTCAAGAGCCCCGAGATGTCGAACGTCGGGTTCAAGTCCAACGACCCTTTCATCAGAAAGCTGCTCGAAGACAAGCTGTGGGGCGGGCAGATGAATCGCCGGGAGAAGCTCCTCCGGCAGGAGCTTCAGGAAGTGCTGGCGGCCGACGGCATCAGTTACGACCCGCCGATGCCGCCCAACGGGAATCAAGCGAACGGCAGGGGGATGCCGGGCCGCCTCAGGGAGCTTTCGCCCAGAAAGTCTCTGGAAAGTTTCCTGAAGTTCTGCCGCGAGCAATACCCGGCAAAGCATTACATGCTCTTGATCCTCGGCCACGGCATCGCCGTCGGCAACGACATCTTCCTCTTCGACGAGCACGTTGACGAGCACACCGAAGCGCACTCGCTTTCGCTGGTCGCCCTCGGCGAGGTCTTGACCCTCTTCTCGTGCGAGGTCAAGAAGCAGGGGTCCGAATTCGAGCTCGTCGGGTTCCACAGTTGTTCCGTCAGCTCGCTGGAGGTCGCCTACGAGTTGCAGGGCACGGCCAAGTACATGCTGGCGTCGCAGGGGCCGGCCTTCGTCGGCAGTTGGCCTTACCGCCAGCTTCTGACCCGCCTGTTCAATGACCTGGACAAGCTGTTCAATGATGGCAAGGAAATAGATGTCAGGGAGATGATCGGGAAGATGTTCTTCTACTGCCTGCACAACAGCGCGGACTTCCTGCTGGCCGGCTACTCCTACGACCAGACCCTCTGCAACCTGAGTAAAATTTCAGAGATCAAGCCGGCGGTGAAAGAGTTGTCGGCCGCGCTCTGTGAGGGCCTGGACAGCTGCCTCATCAGGAACCTCATCCTCCTGGCCCACTGGAGGTCGCAAAGCTACTGGGAGGAGAGCTACACGGACCTCTACGACTTCTGCTACTGCCTGAAGAGGCTGGGCGAGGAATACGTCTGTCTGCACAACCTGGCGGAAGACCTGAAGAACCTGTGCGTTAAAATCACGACGGCCTGTCAGGGCGTGATCAACCAGCTGACGAAAGAGCCGCCGCCCGCGCCGGCCGGCAGGAGGGGTGAGGCGCGGCCTTCGGAAAAGATTATCGCCATCGCCGAATTCGCCGGGCCGGCGTACCAATACTCCCACGGCCTGTCGGTCTTCTTCCCCTGGTCGCGCCCGTCGGAAGACACGCTGATTATGGATGAGTACGCCAAGTACAAAGTCGAGGATACGTCCTGGCGCGAGTTTCTCGATGACTACTTCGATAAAACGATGCGCCGAACTCGCAGGGAGGAGAGGGACGAGGATGAGCGCCGTGCAGCCGCCGAAAACCCCTGTGAGGTTTACAGGAGCGCCTGCGAGCCCGACGCGTCCGAGCCGGAAGTGACCCCGCCGCCGCAGGACATGAAGGAGCGGTCACGGGAATTGATGGAAGACGTGGCGAGCCTGGTCTACAATGAAGAAGGCCCGTTGGGCTCTAGCTTCGCGCTGAGAAAGCCGGACCCCGCGGACCCGGCGGGCGACAGCGACTGCAACTGCCCTTCGATCAAGAACTACCCGCACGACACACGCCCGCGCATCCAGAGGGGCAAGAAGGCCGGCAAGAGCAAGCAGGCGGTCCCGCTGAGCAGGGGTTTCTCGATCCTGGAGAACGAGTCCGGGAGTTAACTACCTTGACCTGCGCTGCCGTGGCCGGCCCGGTCTCTCTCGCGCAAAGTGCGTGAGAGACTCGGCCGGCGCGGCACCCTTCGCACAGGGTCAGACGGCCTCGCCCGCTGAGGCGAGCAGTTACCGTTAATGAGCCCCATGAAAGTTGCGCGCAGCCTCATCATCTTTCTGGCTTTGTTGCTCTGCCTCGCGCCGCGGCTCCAACCGCGCGGGACGCCGAGGGCCGGAGGCCCGCCGGCCGACGAGAGTACCGTCCGCGAGGCCGAGGAGTTGCTGGCGCTGAGCAGGCGGCAGAATCAGGAGAACCACTCCCTCGCCCTGCAAACCGCGCAACGCGCTCTCACACTCCTGGAAACCGCCGGCGACAAAGCCGGGACCGCCCGCGCCCACGCACAAATCGCCGTCTGTTATTTGGCACAAAGCAGCTTACCCGAGGCCACCGAAAAGTATGAGCAGGCGCTTCAGCTCTGGCGCGACCTGGGCGACGCGCGCGAACAGGCCGGGACACTGATCATGCTGGGGTTCGTCGAAGTCCGCAGGGGGGAATGGCTCCGGGCCATCTCCTTCTTCACACAGGCGCAGGACCTCATTAAAGAGAACGACGAGCCCTTTTACTCGGGCCAGATCGCCAGCGGGCTGGCCTACATTTTCAACGAGACCGGGCGGCCCGAGAGCGGGCTCGTACACTACCAGCGGGCACTGGACTACTTCCTCCGCACGGAGGACGAGCACGACAACACGAGAAGTGTTTTTATGCTCGGCTACACACATTACCTGTTGGGGCACTACCCCGAAGCGTTGAGCCATTTTCAGCAGGCGCTGGCGAACTTCGAGCCGGGCTCCGTGGACGTAGCCCAGAGCCACGACTACATGGGCCGAGTCTACAGCGCGATGGGCCAATACGACGTTGCCCTCTCGCACCTGGAACTCGCGCTCGCCATGTACACGGCTTCCGTCAACCCCAGGGAGGCGGCGCAGGTGCAGGGGTTGATCGGGCAAGCCTACCAGCAGCGAGGGCAGCTCACGAGGGCGCGGCAGCGCTACCGGCAGGCGCTGGCGACCTTCACACGGCTGGATGACCGGATCAATCAGGCCGCCGTCTATTACGCGCTCGGGCAGTTGGAGACGAAGGCCGGGGACTACGGCGCGGCCGAAGACTACCTGCGGCAGTCAATCGAAGTGACGGAGGACATGCGCCGCACCCCTTCGAGGGGTGATTTGACCGCGGCCTTCTCCGCGACCGTCTACGAGCGTTACGAGAAGTACGTCGAGTGCCTGATGCGGCGGCGCGAAGCGGAGCCGTCGCAGGACCTCGCCGTGCGCGCCTTCGAGACCAGCGAGTTGGCGCGGGCGCGCTCCCTGGCCGAGCTGCTGCGCGACACGCAGACCAACCTCGTGCCCGGCCTCGACCCGCAACTGGCCGGCCGGGAGAAATCGCTCCGGCAGGCGCTGCGCGCGAAAGAGGACTACAAGGTCGCGCTGCTGGGCAGGGCGTACAGGAAAGAAGAGCTGAAGGCCCTGGAGGAGGAGTTGGCGGGGCTGGGGGCCGAGTACGGGCAGATCACCGAAGCCATACGCGCGCGCTACCCCACCTACGGGCAGATCACGCGGCCCGCGGCCTGGAGCCTGCGGCAAATCCAGGAGCAAGTCATCGCCGACGACCAGACGGTGCTGTTGGAGTACAGCCTCGGCGCGGACAAAAGCTACGTCTGGGCCGTCACGCGCGACGGCTTCAGGAGTTACGAGCTGCCGGCCGAGCCCGTCATCAACGAGGCGGCCGAGAAGGTTTATCAGGCGGTGAATGCCCCGCCCGACGCGAACGCGCCGGGCGCACCGGCCGCCGCGGCGCGCGATCTGGGGCGGCTGATTTTGTCGCCCGTCGCCGCCGAGTTGAATAAGCGGCGGATCATCGTCGTGGCCGACGGTGCGCTCCACTACATCCCGTTCCAGGTCTTGACCGAGCCTTCCGCCGGCGACGAGCAGCTCGTCGCGCGCTACGAAATCGTCAACACGCCTTCGGCCTCCATCCTGGGCGAGCTGCGCGAGGAGGCTGCGCGCCGAAGGCCGCCCGCGAAGACCCTGGCGGCCTTCGGCGACCCCGTGACCTCCGCAGACTACGCCCAGCGCACGGACAACAGCGGCCATGAGCAACTGGCCTCGCTTCAGACGCTCGGCGACGAGCGCTGGCGTCACGCCTTGCGCGACATGGGGGTGAAGGGGGACTCGCCGAACGCCTCGTCCGCCGGCCCCCTGTTCTACGCCAAACTGGAGTTGGCTAACCTGCGCGAGGTGACGGCCGGGGAGGAGACCTTTGTGGCGGCAGGTTTCGACGCGACGCTCGCGCGGCTGCGGAGCACGGACCTGTCCGAGTTCGCCGTCCTGCACTTCGCCACGCACGGCTACCTGGACCCCGTCAGCCCGGAAAATTCCGGCCTCCTGCTCACCACCGTCACGCCCGACGGCCGCGCGCTCGAAGGCTTCGTCGGGCTGCAAGACATTTACAGCCTGCACGCGCCGGTCACGCTGGTCGTCCTGAGTGCGTGCCGCACGGCGCTCGGCAAGGAGGTGCGCGGCGAGGGGCTGGTCGGCCTGACGCGCGGATTCATGTACGCGGGCGCGTCGAGCGTGCTGGCGAGTCTGTGGAAGGTAGACGACGAGGCGACGGCCGAGTTGATGAAGCGCTTCTACGGCAACCTGCTGCAACGCGGGATGACGCCCGCCGAGGCCCTGCGCGCCGCGCAGAACAGCATCCGGCAGGAGCCGCAGTGGAGTTCGCCGTATTACTGGGCGGGGTTCACGTTGCAGGGTGAGTATCGCCAGGTCGTCAAGCCAGCGCGCGTCGCGGCCACCTCGTCCGCCTACACGAAGGCGACTGCCGCCGCGTTGCTGGGGCTATTGGCGGTGGCGGGCGTCTGGCTCTTTCGCCGCCGCGCCGCGCGCTACTCCGCGTCGAAAAAGTAACTGCCGGGGACGCGCCCCTCCGCGCCGCCGGCCTGGGTCGCGTAAAGTTGCAGGGCGTACCGCCCGCGCGCCAGCCTTGCGGACGGGACAACGACCGCGAGAGATTTCTCGCCCCGCTCAATTATCTCCAACGATTCCTTCGCCCCGGCCCCGTCCACCAACTCGACGCGGTAGCCGGACGCGTTAGTCAGGCCCTCCGGCAGCGCCAGCGAAATTTTCAGCGCGTCGGCCTTGAGCGGGAGCTGCACTTTCGCGGCCTGCGCGCCTTCCGCGCGGTTGCTGCCGGCGTTGATGCTCAGGGAGAGCGTGGCGAATGTCCTCTGGGAAGGCGTGCGCGGGAAGGAGAACCACCAGGCGGCGGCCAGGATGACGACGGCCGCGAAGCCCGCGGCGGCGCGGAGCATGACGGGCCGGCCGCGCCAGAAGGCGCGCATCCGCTCAACCAGCGTCGGGCGCGCATCCGCCGCCACGGCCGTTTTCGCCGCGCCCCTTTCGGACGTGTAGCGCGCGAGCGCCTGCGCGAACCTCAGTTGCCGCCGCCGCTCCTCCGTGGACAGAAAGTGACGCTCGAACCTCTCGCGGTCGCCCGCGGACAAGTCGCCGCCGACGTAATCGTCTAGCAACTCCTCCTCGGCCGCGTTCAGCTCTTCCAGAAAGCTCTCTTCCGTCACGAGGCGCTCCTCGACCGCCCGCTGGACTTCCGTCGCAACGTCCCCGAGCAGGTATCTCCGCACTTCTTCGTGTTTAACTTGTGTCATTTGAGACGGCGCAAAGCAACAATCTGCCGGCCCCTACTGTTATATGCTAAATGGCCGGGCGACATTTCACGCGGGCGAATTTTGTTCGAGGCAGCCCTGGACGCAGCCCTGTAGCACCTGCCGGATGCGGTGCGCCCGTATGCGCACGGCGTTCTGCGCGATTCCCAGCCTCTCGGCCAGCCTCTTACGGTATTCGACCTTCAGCTTCTTGTCGTTCTGGTAGTACTCCAGGATCAGCTCCCGGTTGCCGGGCGAGAGTTGCTCCATGCACTTTTCGAGGCACTCGAACTCCTGCTCGGCCTCGGCCGGGGCCGCGGGCACGGGCGGGGGCACGGCCGGCGCACGCTTCCTCACGGATTCGAGGTAGACTTTTTGTGCCACCCCGTAAAAATAGAGGGCGGGGTCGCCGACGTACTCCTGCGCTATCTTCGCGGCCTTCAGGGTGACGCGGTTGATGGTCTCGTCGGCCAACTCCTCGGCGTCGTGGCGGCCGCGGCACGCGAAGATTTTTATCAGGCGGCGGCGAATCAGCTCGTACTTCGCCCCGGCCTCCTCGCGGTCGGGCGCGAGCCAGGTCAGCAGCGAGTCGAAGGCTATCTGGTCAATGGCGGGCTGTTGATTCATCGGAGATTCCTGAAGCTAGTAGGCCGCCGCCCAGCAAATCGGCTGCACGAGAGTTTACCCCGTGAACGCCCGCGAATAGCGATGGGTGCCGACACCAAGGCGCGCCCTGCCCCGGAAGTTGAGCGCAAGGTAAACAGTCTCGCCACTGTTGTCAATCAGTTTTCGCAGGCCGCCCCGAAAACTGTGCCAGAATGACTGTGCCAAATTTATTACGTGAGTGAGAGGGTTTTTATGGAGCCGAGGGGGCAATCCATAATTTCTTAAGTTATCACACTGCTTTTTAATTTGTCCCACCTCTCCATGTATTCATCCGAGATTGCCACAAACGTCTTATTCTGTATTACCTCGTCGAACGAAAAAACATAAGCTGTATCATTAAAGAGATAATATCCGACAATGAAATCAAACTCGCCTCTCGTATATCTGCGACGTTTGTTGTGTCCTTGCGTGCATGTGAGTAGAACTCCGGGAAGCCCATGCTTAAACGAGCAGACATTGCGGACCTGGAGTTTGATTACTTTTCCTGTTTCTGGAACCTCTACCAGCCAGTCTGCTTTATCCCCGTCCGAGATCGAGAGGTAAGCATTGAACCCGTGTAAGGCCAATCGGAAAAGTATTGCGGCTTCGGCTATCTTCCCTTTCCGTTGATTGGAAAGTTTCTCCCAAACAACTGCCTTATAATGTCGGGATTCCTCACCATGACTCTTCTTTGGTGTGATGTAACGTTTAGCCGCCTTACTTCTCGCTCTCTTTTCTTCTTCTGTTAGCGGATGTGGCTTCAGCCATAGACTGAGAGATCCCTTCGCCGCGCCGGTGAGAGTTGAAATTTCTCTTAAGGACAGCCGCTCCTCAAGACGCAAGCGAATTGCTTCAGCCTTTAAATCAGGCTTGGTCGTGCCCATTAGTTTTCTCCGGCATTGGAAGGCAGCGGTTCACTGAACCTACGCATAGGTTCAATATAGCATGGAGAGAAGAAGGCCAGGTTAATTTTGATTTAAGTGATTATGGAGCCGAGGGGGATCGAACCCCTGACCTCGTGAATGCCATTCACGCGCTCTCCCAGCTGAGCTACGGCCCCACATGTCGGACAGCAGCGCTCAACGGGCGTGGACTTGTTGAGCGCGGGAACCGGGAGTCGCTGTTGATTGCTCCGCGGGTTCCGTCGGTGCAATCAATTTACAAGACGGCCTCGTGAGGAGTCAACTTGGCAGGCGCTTTGGAATCCGCCATGTTAATTCTATACTGGGAGCGAATCCGAAAATATTCTCTCCCGTGAATAGCGTGACTCGAAAGGAGAGCGTGCGACATGAAGAAGTTCTACGCGGTTTTGGTGGCGGCGGTTTTGCTCTGCGTGATGGTGCCGGCGGCGGCGCAGGCGCAGTGCGGCAGGCTCCGGCACAGGCACAGCAACGTCGTGCACACGCACAACGCTTGCGTCGGCGACGGCCACAGGCACGGCCGCAGTTTCTGGCAGAAGCACAGGGATAAGCTGACGACGGCGGCCGGCGCGACCGGCGGCGCGATCATCGGCGGGATTGCCGGCGGCGGCAAGGGCGCGGCCATAGGGGCGCTCATCGGCGGCGGCGGCGCGGCCGTCTACACCTACGGGATTCGCAAGCGCCGCCGCTCGGCCAGGCGTTACTGAGTTCCGATCAGAAAACCCAAGCGCAAAGAGGAGCGCCCCGCAGTTGCTGACGACTGCGGGGCGCTGCTACATTTTAGCCGGAAGAAGTCGCTCACATGGGCTTGCGGCGGCCGGCGAAGAAGGCCACGCACGCGCCGCCGACGAGCATCATGATGCCTAGAGACGCGCGCAGCAGGTTCGGGTACTCTCTGACCGCGCCGCTCGCCGTGTTAATAACGACGGCCGCGTCAGGTTCGAGAAAGAACGCGCGGTAAGCTATCACGCCGCCCCACGCGGCGATGACCATGCCGAAGATAAGCGCGACAATTCGCATTCCGTAATTGAATCACTTTCCTTTGAAGACGGGCTTGCGTTTTTCGAGGAAGGCGCTGACGCCCTCGTCCTTGTCCTCGCTGGAGAAGCAGAGGGCGAAGAGGTCAACTTCGCGGCGCAAGCCTTCGTCCAGGTTCGAGCGCGAGGCCAGCTTGACGGCCTCCTTCGCCATGCGGAGTGCGACCGGGCTCTTCTCGGCGATGCGGTTGGCAATCTCCAGGGTCTTCGCCTCAAGCTCCTCGGCCGGCACGACCATGTTGACGAGGCCGATGTTGTAGGCCGCCTGCGCGTTGATGATGTCGCCCGTCAGGATCAGCTCCATCGCCTTGCCCTCGCCGACGAGGCGCGTCAGGCGCTGGGTTCCGCCGCCGCCGGGGATGATGCCGAGGTTGATTTCGGGCTGGCCGAACGAGGCCGTCTCGCTGGCGATGCGCAGGTCGCAGGCCAGGGCCAGTTCGCAGCCGCCGCCCAGGCAGTAGCCGTTGATCATGGCGATGACGGGTTTCGGGAACGTGTCAATCGCCGTAAACAGCGAGCGGCCCATCATCACGTCGCGCTGCGTGAGCGCGGTGCGGCCGGCGAACTCGGCTATGTCCGCGCCGGCGATGAAAGCCTTGTCGCCCGCGCCCGTGAAGACGACGACGCCGACCGATTCGTCGTCGCGCAACTCTTCCAGGAGGCGCGCGCCCTCCTCGCGCGTCTTGATGTTGAGCGCGTTCCTCTTCTCCGGGCGGTTGATGGTGATGATTGCGACGCGGCCGCGCCGCTCGACCAGAAGCGTTTCGTAAGAAGGCTGTAAAGACTCTTGAGATTGCGACATGAACTGCTGACGACTCCTCTGATTTGAAATTTGAGATTTGAGAGTCACTCGGGCGTCGAGGTCTCGTTCTCGGCGTCGGCCTGCGAGGGCTGCTCGTCGGCGACCCAGGAGACGAAGAGGCGGAGCCAGTTCTCGACGGGCTCGGCGATGGAGACGCCGACGCGCGCCGTGCCGTAGATGGCGGGCGCGACCCGGACGACCGTGACGGTGACTTCGATGGGCGCACCATCGGGTCGGTGCGCGCGCAGGTAGAGCCGCTCGCCGCGGTTCACCTTCTGGTTGAGGTGAAAGAGCGCGCCGCCCGTCGAGATGTCGTCCGTCTCGGTCGGCTCGCTCCACGCGGCCCCGTCCTCGCTCCGCCCCGAAACAACGATGGGCAGGCGGAGCGCCATCCGCAGCGTCAGGCGTTTTTCTTCGTTGTAGGGAGCACTCATAAGCGGTGGTCAGTGGTCAGTGGTCAGTGGTCAGTGAAAGCCAGTCGTCTTAACTGACCACTGACCACCGGCCACTGACTACTGCTTTTCGTCCCATTTATAAAAGCCCTCGCCCGCCTTCTTGCCGAGCTTGCCTTCGCCGACCATGCGGCGGAGGATTTCGGGCGGGCGGAAAGTCTCCGAGGCGAGCGCCGTGTGCAGATACTCGGCTATCGCCAGGCGCACGTCGAGGCCCACCAGGTCCGTCAGGCGCAGAGGCCCCATCGGGTGGTTATATCCTAATTCCATCGCCGTATCTATGTCGCGCGCGCTCGCCACGCCCTGCTCCAGCATCCGCATGGCTTCGAGGCCGAGCGCGACGCCGAGCCTTGACGAAGCGAAGCCGGGCACGTCGCGCACCGTGATCGGCTCCTTCTTCATGCGGCGTCCGACCTCGCAGGCCGTCTCTACGGTCTCGTCGCTCGTGTCCTGGCCGCGGACCACCTCCACGAGCCGCATGATGTGCACCGGGTTGAAGAAGTGCATCCCGACGACGCGCTCCGGGCCGCGCGCGCCGCGCGCCAGCTCCGTGATCGAGAGCGAAGAGGTGTTCGAGGCGAAGACGAACGGCCCGCGCGCGACTGCCTCGACTTCGCGCAGGATGCCGCGCTTGATGTCCAAAACTTCCGGCGCGGCCTCTATGAAGAGGTCGGCGGCGGCCGTTTCCGTCAACTGGACGGCCCCGCGGATGCGCTGGAGCGTCTGGTCGCGGTCCTCCTCGGTCAGCTTGGCGCGCTCGATGCCCTTCTGCAAGTTGCGCTCGATTGACCGAATCCCGCGCGCGAGCGCGTCGCGGTCAACGTCGCGCAGGATGACCTTGTAGCCGGCGGCCGCCGCCACCTGCGCGATCCCGTGACCCATCGTGCCCGCGCCGATCACGGCGACGGTCTCGACCGCCCTCGCCCGGCTCCCGGCATTACTCTCCTGTGTGCTCAATCGGCGCTTCCCGTTTAACAATTGTCGCGGCGGCAGGTACGGCCCGGTCGGAAAACTTGACGGCGGCCCGAACCGCGCTGTCCGAGCGTCCCGGTCGGGTGTTCTTACTACTTCAGCGCGTCTGTTATACTACACGCGCAACTGAAAAGGCTACACTCTTCTGCCGCGGCGGGGGCTTTCCGCTCCCGCCCCCGGCTTCCCTAAGGAGACAGAGGCAGACCCACATGACCACAGAAAAGATGCTCAGAGAGGTTGTCATCATAGGCACCGGCCCGGCCGGGCTGACGGCCGCCATTTACACGGCGCGGGCCAACCTGAGCCCCCTGGTGATTGACGCCAACGACCCCGAGCGGCAGTTGATGCCGGGCGGCCAATTGATGATTACGACCGAAGTCGAGAACTACCCGGGCTTCGCCAACGGCATACAGGGGCCGGAGCTGATGGAGGAGTTCCGCAAGCAGGCAGTCAGGTTTGGCACAGAAATCCTCGAAGCCAACATCGACCGCGTAGACCTGAGCGAGCGCCCCTTCAAGCTCCACACGCGCGAGGGCCACGAGATCGAGGCGCAGACCCTGATTATCGCCTCTGGGGCGTCCGCCAAGTGGCTCGGGATTCCGGGCGAGGCGAAAGTCCCGGCGGGCCTCGGCGGCAACGGCGTCTCGGCCTGCGCCACCTGCGACGGGCCGCTCCCGGCCTTCCGCAACAAGCGGCTCGTGGTCGTCGGCGGCGGAGACACCGCGATGGAGGAGGCCACGTTCCTGACGCGCTACGCGAGCCACGTCTACGTCGTCCACCGCCGCGAGAGCCTGCGCGCCTCGAAGATCATGCAGGACAAGGCGCTCCACAACCCGAAGATCGAGTTCATCTGGAACACAGAGGTCAAAGAGATTCTCGGCACGATGGAAGACGGCGTGACCGGCGTCCGGCTCTACAACAGCAAGAAGGACGAGGAGACCGACTTCCCCTGCGAGGGCGTCTTCATAGCCATCGGCCACAAGCCGAACACGGAGCTGTTCAAGGGGCAGTTGGAGATGGACGAGACGGGCTACCTCAAGACCGCCGGCCACTCGATGACGACCAGCATCCCCGGCGTCTTTGCCGCGGGCGACGTGCAGGACTCGTTCTACCGCCAGGCCGTCACGGCCGCCGGCTCCGGCTGCATGGCCGCCATTGACGCCGAGCGTTACCTGGACAATCTGCCGGTCCCGATGCCCTCGGGCGATGAAGTCACCATCGAGGGCGAGGTCGTCACCCACGACCACAAGAGCATCATCATGCCGGACGGCGAAGTCATCTCGAACCAGACGGAGACGGAGGCGGAAGCCTCGGCCGGAGACTGACCGGATATCAAAAGCGAACCCAGGCGCGTGACCGGCCTGCTTTAGAAAGGGCCGCTGCTTAGTTGTTTTGAGTTAATCAAGCCGCTGAGAGTTGAACCCGCAGAGCAGAAAGGAGACACGTATGCTACTGAGAAAGCTGATAGTGTTTTTCGCCCTGGGAGTCGCCGCCGTCGCGCTCGCCGCGCCAGGTGCGGCGGCCGCCCCCACCCCGATCTCCGTTTACGGGGCCTGGCATTGCGGTAACGACGCCTGCACCTGGGCGAGCCCGCGCAACATGACTGACTTCGACCTCAAGAACCGCTGGCTGATAAATCGCGGCGACGGCCGCCCGTCCGTCAACCTGGTCGTGCTCAGTTTCGTCCAGCCCCTCAAACTCCTCAACAAGACGACCGACGCGCAGACCTTGAACGGCGTCCCGCGCGGCATGGACGCGAACGTCGTCAACTACTTCAAGAGCCGCGGCGTCCGCGTCATGCTCTCAATCGGCGGCATCACCTACACGGACGCCTGGAATCAGGCGCTGGCACAGAACGCGACGCAGCTCGGGCTGAACGCGGCCGACGTGGCGAGAACCCTCGGCGTCGGCATCGAGATAGATTACGAGGAGAACACCAACCCGAACCTCGCGGGGCTGCAAGCGTTCATCAACGCCTACCGCTCGCAGTTGCCCTACGACTCGGCGGGGAACAACCACGCCGCGCGCCTGACGATTGACCTGGCGGCCGGCGACCGCTGGCTGATCGCCCTGACGCGCAAGGCCACGGCTGACTGGCTCAACACCACGACTCCCGTGCTCGACTACGCCAACGCGATGGTCCCCAGCCGTCAGCCCAACAGCGCGGCGACCGCTCAGGCCGACTGGCAGGAGCACATTGACGGCAAGGCGCAGTACAACCCGCCGATTCCGCCGCTGGCCGCGGCCAAGTTCACGGGTAGCCTCTACATCGTGACCGGCCAGAGCCCAGCGCCCGAATGCGTCAACTTCAATAACTCGCTACAGAAAAGCACAGGGAGCTACGTGCAGAACGTGGTGACGAAAACCGGCGTGACCGACGGGATGCTCGGCTATATGTTCTGGGCGGCGGAGTGCCCTTCGACCCGGCGCATCTGCACCGTGCCGCCCAACTCCTGCGAGGGCGGCGTGGGCGTGGGCGCGACGACCTACAACATCCCGATCCCGATGCCCGCGCTCCGGCAGAACTGAAAACCGAACTCAATACCCTTCAAAGCCGGCGGGGGTAAACCGCCCTTCCCGACCTGCGAGGTTGCGTGGCTTGAATGATTCAAGCAGCGCCGCCTCGCAGGTCGGGAAGAGGGGCTTGCCCCCGCCGCATCCATCTCACAACAGCACAATCGAGTCGTCCCTCTCGCGGCGGCGCGCGGGCGCTCGCGCAGGTTCCGCCTCGTCCCTGCTGCGCGGGCAGGCGTCGCAGTAGTCGCCGAGGCGCTGGCGGCGGTCGTCGCAGTCGTTGCAGTCCAGCGCCTGGCCGAGTCGCCTGAGGGCGTCCAGGAAGGGCAGGAGGAGGCGGCCGCGCTCTGTCAGGACGTACTCGACGTGCGGCGGGCTCCCGCCGAGGTCGCGGCGCTCGACCAGCGCGTCGCGCTCCATGTCGCGCAGGCGGCCGACCAGCGTGCGGCTGCTGATGGGGTGCAGCGCCGCCAGCAACTCGGTCGTCCGCTTCGGCCCCGCCACGAGGTCGCGCACCACGAGCATCGTCCACTTGTCGCCGACCACCTGTAACGCCCCGGCCACAGGGCACCCGTCGCCTTCGCGTCGTCGCAAGCCGCGAGCCTCCTTCCTCCGATTTCCGCGCCAGAGCTTAGCACAAAGACTGCCTATTGCGGCGGCGGACGAAAATATTTTAAGATAACTTCACTGCACGGTCTTAGTGGGAAAGCTCCTGGCAGTTCTCTTGCACCCCGCAAACATCTCTTCACAGGGCCAGGCCGCCCTCGCGCCCGTCTGCGCGTCAATAAAGCTGTAGATCACCCGTTCGGGGTTTCAAGACTCAAATCTGATAGGTGAATTGCTGTGCCTGCTGCAATGCTCAAGGAAGTGACAGAGACCGCCCGGCCTTTGATTCTCGTCGCCGACGACGAGGCCATCAACCGTCAACTGATTCAGCGGCGGCTGGAGCGCGAGGGCTACCGCGTGCTGACGGCGCGCGACGGGGGCGAGGCCGTGCGGATGGCGCGCGAGGAGCTGCCCGACCTCGTCATCCTCGACGTGATGATGCCCGGCATGGACGGGCTCGACGCCTGCCGCGTGATTAAGGAGGACGAGCGCACGCGCGACATCCCCGTCATCTTTCTTTCGGCGCGCGACGAGACGGAGATGAAGGTCAGCGGCCTCGGCCTCGGCGCGGACGACTACATCAGCAAGCCCTTCGAGGCCGCCGAGCTGATCGCGCGCGTCCACGTCCGCATCCGCATCAAGCGCGAGCGCGACCAACTGCGCACGAGCGCCGAGGAGGCGAGCGTGCGCGCCGAGCAGGCGCAGGAGCGCGCCATGACCGACGCCCTGACGGGGCTCCTGAATCGCCACGCTCTCGCGCACACGCTCGCGCGCGAGAGCGCCGAGGCGCGCCGCTACACGCGCCCGCTCTCCTGCCTGATGGTTGACCTCGACAACTTCAAGACGATTAACGACACCTACGGACACGCCACGGGCGACCTCGTGCTGCGCCAGATCGCGGCCGTCCTGCGCGAGGCCGTGCGCGGGACCGACACCGTCTTCCGCCACGGCGGCGAGGAGTTTCTGGTGCTGCTGCCCGAGACGGACCTCGCGGGCGCGGGCGCGCTCGGCGAGAAGATTCGCGCCGCCGCCGAGGGCCGCTTCTTCGGCCCGAGCGCGCGCGCCCTCGACCTCACCCTGAGCATCGGCGTCGCCAGCCTCTCGGGCGACGAGTCCGGCAACGACATGATCGCCCGCGCGGACGCGGCGCTCTACCGGGCCAAGGAGAGGGGGCGCAACCGCGTCGAAACACTCCCACGGGTTTGACGAAGCGGCGCGCGGCCTTTTAGGCTAAGCCTCGTGAATCCGAATCGTCATGCCTTCTTCAAACGCGCCGCAGTCTGCGCCGCCCTGCTGGCGCTTTTCATCGCCCAGCCAAAATTGGCACAGTCCCAGCAGCCGCCGGCCGGGCAGGCCATGCGGCTCGCCGGCGTGGAGTTCGCCGGCCTCGCGCGCGTCACCAGGGAGCAGGCCCTCGCGGCGAGCGGCCTGCGAATCGGGAGCAGCCTCACAGTTGAGGAGCTGGACGCGGCGGCGCAGCGCCTCCTCGACAGCGGCCTCTTCGTGAAGCTGAGCTATCGCTTGAGGACCGCGGGCGACCAGGCGACCGTCACCTTCCAGGTCGAAGAACAGAAGAGCGGGGGCATCACGGTCGTCTTCGACAACTTCGTCTGGTTCACGGGCGAGGAGCTGACGGCGGCCGTCCGCCGCGAGGTGCCTCTCTTCGACGGCACAGCGCCCCAGTCGGGCGGCGTCATACAGAGCATCACGAAGGCCCTGGAGCGCCTGCTGCAAGAGCGGAAAATCGAGGGCCAGGTCGTCTACACGCCCTCGGCCGACGCCGCGGGCCGCAACCCCAAACACGTCTTCAGCGTCACGGGCAACGCCCTCAAGGTCTGCGGCGTGCGCTTCCCAGGCGCGGCCGGCGTCAGCACCGAAGAGCTGACCAAAAACTCCAAAGGTCTGCTCGGCTCAGAATACTCGCAGGAGTTCGCCAGCGCGTTCGCCGACGCCAATCTGGTTCCGGTCTACAGGCGGCACGGCCACCTCAGGGCGAAGTTCGACCAGCCCGCGGCCGCCGTCAACGCAGGGGAGTGCGCCCCGGGCGTCGTCGTCACGCTGCCCGTCACGGAGGGCGCGTCATACGTGTGGGACAAGGCGGAGTGGGCCGGCAACGAAGCCGTCGAGGCGCGCGAGCTGGACGCGCCGCTCGGGATGAAGGCGGGCCAGGTCGCCGACGGGCTCAAGATTGACGAGGGCCTCAAGGCCGTCGAAACGAGTTACGGCCGGAGAGGGTATCTTCTGGCGCGCGTCCGCGGCGAGCCCGTCTTCGACGACGCGAGCCGCCGCGTCAGTTACCGCGTCACGGTCGCGGAAGGGCCGCGCTACACGATGGGTTCCATCGCCGTCAAGGGCGTGCCGGAGGCGGATGCGGACTACCTGAAAGAGCGTTGGAAGCTGCGGCAGGGCGAGGTCTACGACGCCTTCTACCTGAAGGAGTACGTCGAAAAAGAGATTGGCGCTTTCGTCGCGCGGGCCACGCAGACCGGCCGCCTGCAACTCACCTCCAAACCCTACAAGGTCGAGCCCGCCGTCAAGCTCAACCCGCAGGCGCTCAACGTGGACGTGACCATCGAGATCAAAGACCTGGAATTGGAGTGACGCGAGTTAGGCGTTCGCGCGTGACCGCGCTACAGTGGTGCATTATGACAAACACAAGGATCGGACTCCTCTGGTTTGTTGCGGCCATCCTGTTCTTCGTGGCCGCGATGCTGAGGGATGAGAGCCGGGCCGTGTACATAGCCGTGGGTGTGGTCTTCCTCATTTTAGGGAGCGGCTTCAGTCGGAAGAAAAGGGAGAAGTGAGGAACGGCTGTTGAAACCGCAGCCGCATCTTTGACGGCTCACGAGCGCGGGTCAATGTTGTAGGTCTTGATTTTGGAGTTGAGCGTCGTCGCGTTCATCCCCAACAGGCGCGCGGCGCGGGACTGGTGGCCGCCGGTCTGCTCCAACGCGCGGCGGATGAGGTCTATCTCGAAGCGGCGCACCTCGTCGTAGAAGTTGACGCCGCGCCCTATGTCGAGGGCTGAAGCGCCGCTCGTGCCCTCGCGCGCGGCGGCGCGTGCGGTCTGCGGGTCGCTGATCTCCGAGCGCAGGCACTCGCGCGAGATTTCGTCGCCGGGCGCGATGACGACCGCGCGCTCGATGGCGTTCTCAAGCTCACGCACGTTGCCCGGCCACGAGTAGCCTTCCAAGAGCGCCAGCACTTCGGGCCGAATCTGCTCGGAGACGTTGCGCGCGTTCTCCTCGTTGTACTTCCGTATAAAATGCTGCGCGAGCGGGAGGATGTCCACGCGGCGGTCGCGCAAAGGCGGCAGCTCAATCGGCACGACCGAGAGGCGGTAATAAAGGTCTTCGCGGAAGGTGCCCTGCTTGACGGCCTCCTTCAAGTCAATGTTGGTGGCCGCGATGATGCGCACGTCAACGCGGCGCGGGGAGATATCGCCCAGGGGCGTGAACTCGCGCTCCTGTATGACGCGGAGCAGGCGGGCCTGCGTCTCTGGCGGGATGTCGCCGATCTCGTCGAGGAAGATGGAGCCGCCGTCCGCGACTTCGAACAGACCTTTCTTGGCGGCGACCGCGCCGGTGAACGCGCCGCGCGTGTGGCCGAAGAGTTCGCTTTCCAGAAGCTCCGAGGGGATGTTAGAGCTGTTGACGGTGACGAACTGGCGCGCGGCGCGCGGGCTCGACTCGTGTATGGACTTGGCGATGAGCTCCTTGCCCGTCCCGGACTCGCCTGTGATGAGGACGGTCGAGCGCGCCGGGGCGACCTGGTCAACGAGGCGGAAGACTTCCTGCATCACGTCGGAGTGGCCGACCATCTCGCCGCGGTCCACGGCGCGGCTCATCGCGCGGCGTAAAGTCTGCCGCTCCTCCTCCTTGCGCCGCCGCTTGATGCCGGCAGCGACCTGCGCGACGATCTGCTCGTTCTGAAAAGGCTTGCGGATGCAGCCCATCGCGCCCTTCTCCCAGGCTGCGATGGCCGTGTCGAAAGTCGCGTATGCCGTAATCATCAGGACGGACGCGTCGGCGTCCATCTTCAAAAACTCTTCGAGCGCGCGCAGGCCGCCCATGCCGGGCATGGAAACGTCGAGCAGCACCACGTCGTAGGCCCTGCGCCCGTAGGCTTCCAGCCCCTCCTCGCCCGTCTTCGCCAGGTCAACGCGGTAGCCCTCGGCCGAGAGCAGCGTCTCCAGCACGTCGCGCATGATCTCCTCGTCGTCCACGACGAGCACCGAACCCTTTTTCGCCATAAGCAATAACCTACCCCAAGAAGCTTTAAGACGGCAAATAGAGGGCGGAGGTTGGTCGCGCGCGCTGACATTCGCAGGCAAGTTATGTCCCGCAGGGACAGTTGAAAATAGCCCAGCACTTCAGTGCTGGGTAACAAGCGAGAAAAGAAGGGAGTCCCGTAGGGACGGCTGAAAACATTCAGCCGTCCCTACGGGACTCAACCATTTTGCTGTACCAGTTCCCAGCACTGAAGTGCTGGGCTATTTTCAGTCGCCCCTAGCGGGGCTGAAAACTTGTTGATGCTAGGCGGTGGTCGAGCCCTTTCCCAGTCGCACGCCGCTGAAGAGGTGCAGGAAGACTCCGGCGAAGAGGGAGACGACGGCCGGCTGTGTGAATGTCCTCTGGAGACCTTTGAGCGTCGGCTCGTAGAAGAAGGCGGCCGTCATCAGGAGCGGGGCGAGGAGGATGAGGGCGGAGCCCGCGACCTGAAGCGTCTTTCGCCAGCGTGTTCTGTGGTAGGCGAAATAGACGCCGACGCCGAGGTTGACGAGCCCGGCGAGCAGCAGGTAGATGTGCCGGGAGCGGAACATCATGCGCGTGCCCTCGTCCGCCAGTTCTCGGACTTTCGGCTCCTGATAATCCATGTACTGTCCAGTGAGCAGGAACGCGACGACGACGAGCACGCCGAGGATCAGGTGCAATCTCTTCATCAGGTTTCGGGGACGAGGCAGCGGGTTAAGAGTTCGCTCAGTCGCTCGCCGCGGCCTGTAGGTGCGCGCGGGCGCTGACGGTCGGGAGCGTGATGCGGAAGGTGGTGCCTTTGCCGGGCGTGCTCTCGACCGCGATGTGGCCGGCGTGCTCCTGGACGATGCCGTAGGAGACGGCGAGGCCGAGGCCCGTGCCGCGCCCGACGCCCTTGGTCGTGAAGAACGGGTCGTAAATCTTGGCGACGTTCTCGGGCGCGATGCCGATGCCCGTGTCCGAGATTTCGATGACGATGGTGTCCTCGTCGGTCGAGGCCGTGAAGAGCGTGATGCGCCCGCCTTCGAGGATGGCGTCGCGCGCGTTGAGGATGAGGTTGGTGAAGACCTGTTGCAGCTTGACGGCGTTGCCGTAGGTCGGCGGCAATTCGGGGTCGTAGGCGCGCACGATTCGACCTGGCTGCGGCGCAGCTGCGGCTCAAGCAGTTGGAGCGTGTCGTCCATCACGCGGTTGACGGAAAGCTCGGTGAACTCGGTCGCGCCGCCCGTGCGCGAGAAGTTCAGAAGGTTGTTGACGATGTCGGAGGCGCGGTCGGCCTGGCGGCGCACCTTCTGAAGGAGCGCGTGCTTCGGGTCCGTCTCGGGCAGCATCCCCATCAGCATCTGCGTGTAGGACGAGACGCCCGTCAGCGGCGTGTTGACCTCGTGGGCCACGCCCGCCGCGAGCAGGCCGATGGAGGAGAGCTTCTCGCGCTGCTGCAACTGCTCTTCGAGGCGCATGCGCGAGGTCACGTCTTCGAGGACGACGAGCGCGCCGGTGCGCCCCTGCGAGTCTGCCTGCAAGGGCGCGAGCGCGATGTTGAGGACGAGCGTGCGGCCCGCGTGCGTGGCCGTGTGCAGTTTGTAGATGTGGCGCAGCTCGGTCAGGTTCCAGCGGGCGTTCCCCAGAACCTGGTGCAGCGTCTCGGCGAAGTCTTCGGCGAAGAGGTCTTCGACGCGCCGGCCGATGGCCGCGTCGCGGCGCACGCCGAGCATCTTTTCAAGCGCCGAGTTGCAGCGCGTCACGCGCCCGTCGAGATCAAGGGCGAGCAGCCCGACGTTGATTGACTCGACGATGGACTCGTTGAACTCTTTCAGCAGCTCAAGCTCGGCGGCGCGCTCCTGCTGCTCCTGGTAGAGCAGGCTGTTCTCGATGGCGACCGCCACGTAGCCGGAGACGGTGCGCAGGATTTCCACGTCCTCGGACGAGAGCAGCGCGCCGTCGGCCGAGCGGCCCAGGCCGATGACCGCGACCATCCGACCGCGCACGACGCACGGCACGTAGTAGTGCAACGCGCGGCGGACGAAGCCTGTGGTCTCAGGTACTAAGTCGAGGTCGTCCGCGCGCACCACACCCGTCTCGGCCGAGCGCGTGCGAATCATCTCGCGGAAGTCGGGCGGCACGATCATCGCCGACGAGAGCCCTACGGCCCGCGCCACGCGGTAGCCGGCGGGCTCCGTCTCGTCCTCGATGAAGATGACGATGCGGTTGACGTTCAGGACTTGCTGCAAGCGGCTGACGAGCGCGTTCAGCAGCGGCTCAAGCGCCGTCGTGGCCGAGAGCGTGCGGCCGAAGTCCAGCAGGCCGTTACGCATGTCGTAGCGCTCGCCGTAGAAGAGGCGGTCGGTGCGCTCCTGCAAGAGTTTCTTGATGGGGGCCGCGACCATCACGATGGCTGTCATCGCGGCGACCGCCCCGGCGACGCGCAAGGTCAGCTCGCTGATGGCGACCTCGCCGACGAGCGCGTAGAGGCCCGCGACGTAGACCACCGCGCCGATCATCAGGGCGATGGAGACGGTCGTCAGCGCGTAGACGGCCGCGCGGCGGACGACGATGTCCACGTCCATCAGCCTGTAGCGCACGACCGAGTTGCCGAAGGCGAGCGGGATCAGGATGAGCGGGAGCACCGCGATGTCCGTCAGCCAGTTCTCCGTGCGGACGCCGAAGACGTAGGGGATGGCGTAGAGCAGCAGGAACGGCGTGATGGCGAGCGCCGAGCCCCAGACGACCCACTTGAGCTGCTGGCGCACGACGGCCGACTGGCTCTTGACGAAGTTCCAGACCAGGATACTCGCGCCCGCCAGAATCCCCAGCATGAAGTGGACGAAGAGCGCCATGTAGTACCCATCAACGAGCCGGTCGGAGAAGGGCAGCACGGAGGGCGGCGTCAGCGTCGTGACGTTGTAGAGCAGCGCCGCGAGGACAATCAGCACGGCGGCCGGGGCGTAGAGCAGGAACAGCGGCCAGCGGCCCTCGCCGCCGAGCTGCTTCTGCACGGGGTAGCGGATGCAGAAGTGAACCAGCAGCGGCGCGAAGAGGATGTAGGCCGCGTCGTCCAGAAACGCGATTGCCAGGTCCAGGTCCTCGTACTGCGTCGTGGACTTGTAGAAGTGGAAGACGAAGGCCGTCAGGCAGAGCGTCGCGAAGTGCGTGACGAAGGGAGCGCGCGCGCCCTGCTTGAAGAGGACGAAGAGGCCGACGAAGAGGTAGATCAGCCCGATGAAGTTGATGTAAAGGTCGTGGGTCTTCCAGGTGGAGACCGCCTCCGGGTAGATGTCGGCGTTCCAGCAGCAGCGCGTCTCTTCGGGATTGGAGGGCCGCGCGATTAAGTAAACGAGATGACCGCCCGCGCCGGCCTCTTCGAGGAAGATGTTGATGTCCTCGACGTTGGCGACCTCCTGAATCTTCACCTCGTCCTGGCTGATACCTTTGAGAATGTCACCGGGCTGGACGCTGAGGACGCCGGCGCGGCCCGTGTTCGAGTTAGGGTCAACCGCCTGCGCGACGATGCCCTTCGGGGTCTGAACCCACAGGATGCCGTCCGTCGGGGGAGACTTGTGCTTCCAGCGCTGCTGGAAGTTGAGCGCGCCGGCAATCGTGAGCAAGGCCGCCGCGATCAGCAGCACCCACGCACGCGTTGTCAGCACGGAGCCTTTCATCTCATTTCACCAGCAGCCTCGGGTCGGGCACACTTCCACATTGGTTCAATTCAGGCAATCAATGTTCCAGCCTCGGCCGCGACGACTCCACATCCTGAACATACTCCCAATAATGGGCAAAACCGGCATTCAGAGGCGGCCCGAGTATCCAAGTTCTCGGACAAGTCCGAGAATTTGGAAATCACGGGTAAATGGTGAATGGTCAATGGCGAATGGAGACTGCTTACTTCCATTCACCACTGACCATTTACTATTTACCGACTTTCAGAATCTGACGGAGATGCCGCCGCGGACAGAGCGGCGGCCGGCGTCAACGGACATGAACGTCTCGCCGTCCTCGGACGTGGCCTGCGCGTCCAGCAGGTTGCGCGCGTCAATCACGGCCTGCGCGCGCACGGGCAGCCCGAAGCTAGGCAACTCCTGCGTGACGAGAATGCTCAGGCTCGGGTCGTAGACCGCGAGGCGGCCGGCGAACGGGTCAATGGCGAAAACCGTGGCGCGCGGGCTGAAGCGGAAGATGGTGCGGACGCGCGTCCCCGAATCCAGGTGCGCGCTCACTTCCAGCGCCGCGGTCTGGAAGAAGCCGTCCTCGAAAAGCTCCGCCGGGTTGCCGAGCCCGCGGGCCGAGAGCTGCTGGCCGCGCCCGAACGAGTAGCCGGCCGAGGCGTTGAGCACGCTGCTGATGCGCCGCGCGTAAACGACGCGCAAGCCCCGCGCGGCCCCTTCCTGGTTGGCGACGCTCATGAGCGGAGCGCCGGCCTCGCCCGCGAAGGCCGAGAGCGGCGCGGCGAATACGCCTACGCCCCTGTTCGAGGTCGTGTCGAAGAAAGCCGTCGCCTCGATGCTCGACTCGCTGTCGAGGACGCGCTCGACGCCGAACTCCAGACGGTGGCTGCGCTCCATCACGGCGCGGCCGTCAACGTAGGCCACGGGCGTCGAGACGGGCTCGCGGAAAATCACGCGGGTGTCCTCGAACTCCGCGATGGACTGCGCCGCGCTCGCCCAGTCGGTCGCGGGCGCGTAAGCGGCGCGGACGCGCGTCTTCGAGTTGGCGTCGAACTGGACGCCGAAGCGCGGGCTGACCGCCTGCGCGCCGCCCGCGCCCAGAAAGCGCGAGTAGTCCAGCCCCAGCACGACCACCACGCCGTCGCGCACCACCCACTCGTCAACCGCGCGCAGCGAGAGCTGCCCGAACCGCCCCTGATCCTGGGACTCAAGCGACGGCCCGTAACCATTCGGCCGCAGGCCCCCTGCGGCGCTCAATCTCAGGCGGTGCGTGTCGGAGGCGCGGACGGAGGCCGTGACCTCCAACCGCTGCGGCGCTCCGGGGCCGAAGCCCGTCTGCCCCGCGAAGATCAAATCCACCCGCTCGCTTACGGGTCGCGCCACGGCGAAATTCAGCCCGGCGAAGTTCAAAGCGTGCGTGCCCGAAGACGAGGCGTAGTAGGTCTCGACCACGCCCTGCGTGCGCGGGGCCGGCGTGTCTTCTTCTTCCGCGCCCGGCGCGGCGACGACTTCGTAGGGCTCGCCCGTGGCGGCCTCCATGTCGCCCTGCGCGGCGAGCACGGCGTTAATCGTCTCGTCCTCGCCCTCGCCGGCCTGGAAGATGGAGCGGTTGCCGGCGCGCGAGCGGAGCATCCACTTGCGGTCGTCGCGGTCCTTGCGCCGCTCGGGCGCGGTGCGGCCGGAGCCGACGGGTTCGAGGTTGAAGCGGTAGATGACTTCGTCGGCGGGGCGGACCTGGACGGCGTCGAAGAGGACGGCGTTGAAGCCGGCGGCCACGGCGCGCAGGCTGTAGCGGCCCGGCGCTATCCTGGCGATGAAGCTGCCGTCGGCCGCGCTCTTGACCTGTTTGATGACTTCGTCCGCGCCGTCTTTGAGGAGCGAGACGAGAGCGCCCGCAATCGGGTTGCCCTTGTTGTCGCGAACCGAGCCGCTGACGGTGGCCGCCGAGCGCCCGCCCGCAAAAACTTGCGGCGCCCCCGCCCCGCATACGACCCACGCGAGAGCGGCGAGCGCCAATCCGACGCGCAAAGTTTTCCTCATCGCGGTAAAACCTCCGGGCGCAAGGAAGGCAAAAGAAAGCGAAAGGAAAAAGTTTTAGGGAGACGCTTTACCAGTTGTGCCTTTTTCCTTTTTGCTTTTGCCTTACTAGATGAGCTGACCCCGCTTGCGAAGCCGTTATTTTCCGCCAAGCAGACGGGGCTGTCAAGCTAACTGTTAGCTGCTAGATGCTGGCCGTCAGATGCCGGTTGCCGCCAATAGGATGTCAGAAGGGCAGTGGTCAGTGGTCAGAAGTCAGTGGTCAGTTAAGGCAAGCGGTCTTTAACTGACCACCGACCACTGACCACTGACCACTGCTCTTCCCCCGTTTGCCGCCCAGTTTTGGGGCGTGTTACGATGCTCTCTTAACAGTAGCGCGCGCATTTTTCGCCAGCCGGAGTATTAATTCTAAGCAATATGACAGACGAGATTCAGTCAACCAGGCTCCCGAACGGTCTGACCGTTCTGAGCGAGCACATGCCGGGGCTGCGCTCCGTGACCATCGGCATCTGGGCGCGGCGCGGCTCGCGCCACGAGCAGCCGGAGCTTAACGGCATCTGCCACTTCATAGAGCACGCCGTCTTCAAGGGCACCGCCCGCCGCTCGGCCCTCGACATCGCCGTGGAGTCCGACCGCCTGGGCGGCCACCTCGACGCCTTCACGACGCACGAAGTCACGGGCTTCACGATGAAGGTGACGGACGCGGGGCTCCCGCACGCCTTCGACATCCTCTCGGATATGCTCGCCCACCCGCGCTTCGACCCCGAAGACTTGCAGCGCGAGCAGAAAGTCATCCTCGAAGAGATGAAGATGGTCGAGGACACGCCGGACGAGTTTCTGGGCGAGCTGTTCAACGCGGCCTACTTCCCGGACCAGCCGCTCGGCCGCCCCATAGAGGGCACGGCCGCGACCGTCCCGACCTTCGACGCGGCCCGGACGGCCGCCTTCCACGAGAGCGAGTTCCGCGCGCGCAACCTGGTCGTGGCCGCCGCCGGCAACGTCAGCCACGCGCAGCTCGTCGAGATGGCCGAGCGCGCCTTCCCCGAGTCGGAACCGCCCGAGGCGGCCTCCCCCAACGGGGCCGCGCCGTCGCCGGAGCCGCGCCCCTCGTCGCCGATTCTCATCGAGCGGAAGAAAGAGCTTGAGCAGGCGCATCTCATCATCGCGGCCCCCTGGCCCTCCGCGCGGAGCGAGGACCGTTTCGCGGCGAGCCTGCTCGCCAACGTCCTCGGCGGCGGGACGAGCAGCCGCCTCTGGCAGGCGATACGCGAGGAGCGCGGCCTGGCCTACGCGGTCGGCGCGGGCGCGAGCGCCTTCTCCGACGTGGGCGTCTTCTCCATCTACGCGGGCACGTCGCCCGAGCAGCTCGACGAAGTCCTGGACCTCTCGCTCGCGGAGCTGCGCCGCGTGGTGCGCGAGGAGGTGCCAGAGGAAGAGCTGACGCTCGTCAAAGACCAGGCGGTCTCAAGCATCCTGCTCGGCCTCGAATCTTCGAGCGTGCGCGCTAGCGCGCTGGCGCGGCAGGAGATCATACACGGGCGCCGCATCTCGCCGGACGAAGTCATCAGCCGCCTCGAAGCGGTCACGGTCGAGGACTTGCGCCGGATCGCGCGCCAGTATTTCACCTCCGAGGGGCTGGCGCTGGCCGCGCTCGGCGACCTCAACGGCTTTCGCGTTGACCGCTCGCGCCTGGAGATTTGAGGATGAAGGCTGCACTGACGTTGGGCTTACTGCTGGCGGCGCTGTCACACTCGCAGGGCGCGAACGCGCCGGACGTGACGGTCCTCGGCTTCGAGTGGAGGTACGCGGGCTACGACCGCGCCGAGACGATCAGGGACAACGAGAGCACCGTGAGCGACGGCCCCGAGACCATGTACAAGATCAAGCGCGGGACCGTCTACGTCTTCAAGTACACGGCCAAGGCGACGCTCAAGAATACTGGCACAAAAGCCATCAAGTCCTTCTCGTGGGACTACGTCTTCACGGACGAGAAGGAGCGCAAGGAGCTGAAGCGTTACCGATTCCAGACCAAGCAACAGATTCTCCCCGGCGAGACGCAGACCGTCAGCATCGGCCTCGGCCTCGACCCGAAAGAGAAGGCTCCGCACATCAAGACCGGCAAGCAGAGCGTCGAGCTCACCAAGATCGAATACGCCGACGGCTCCGACTGGAAAGCAACTTCGCGGGATGAATGATGAATGATGAATGAAAAGACAACTGCCTTCCATTCATCACTCATCACTCATCACTCATCACTTATGAAGTTCACTGTCCTCGGGAGTGGCTCGACCGGCAACGCGATTCTCATCGCGGCCGGGGGGACGCACGTGCTGGTTGACGCGGGGATGAGCGCCAGGGAGATCGTGCGGCGGCTGGCGCTGATGGGGTGCGAGCCTTCAAGGCTCGACGGCGTCGTCATCACGCACGAGCACGGCGACCACGCGGGCGGCCTGCGCGTGCTGCTGAAAACTCTGGACTGCCCCGTCTACATCTCCGGCAAGACGCGCGAGGCTTACATCAGCGAACACAATTCGCGCTCCTCTGAGGAGCCGCGCAAGCGCGCCGACGCCCTGCGCGACCGCACCGTCGAGATCGAGTCGAGCAAGGACTTCCGCGTCGGCGCGATTGACTTTCACCCGTTCACCATCCCGCACGACGCGGCCGACAACTTCGGCTTCACGGCCACGCATGACGGCGTCTGCGTCGCGACCCTGATGGACTTCGGCCACATCACGACGCTGATAACGGAGCGCCTGCGCGGCTGCGCGGCCATCGTCATCGAGTCGAACCACAGCCGCGACATGCTCAAGGCGTGCGACGTGTACCCCTGGGAGTTGAAGCAGCGGATACTGTCGCGGACGGGCCACCTCTCGAACGAGGACGTGGCCGACTGGCTGCGCGACGGCTTCGACGGCACGGCGCGCCACGTCGTTCTGGCCCATTTGTCGCAGCGCGCCAACAACCCTTACGTCGCCAAAATCTCCGCCGAGCTGGCGCTCAAGGAGCGCGCCCCGCTCTTCCAGGCCGAGACGGAGATCACCCTCGCCCACGCCAAAGAGCCAACGCCGTGGATAGAGCTGTGAGAAAGGCACAAGGGAAAAGGCAAAAGGAAAAAGGGAGGACGGGCCTGCGCCCGACTTTCATCAAAGGTCTTTCGCTTACTTTTGCCTTTTTACTTTTACCTTTTTCCTTCTCCTGCACGCTGAAGGCGAACCGGGGCGGCGTGCCCTCGGAGGCGCGCGCGGCCGTGGAGGCCGTGAGCGAGGACTTGGCGGGCGGGCGCTACGAGAAGATTTACAACGAGGCGGCAGAGGAGTGGCGGCAGGCGAGCACGCCCGAGGAGTCCGAGGCGACCTTGAGGAAGCTGAAGGAGCGGCTCGGCAACGTGAGGACGCGCTCCTTCCACTCGGCCACGGAGCAGGACGGCTCCGGCGGCCACGCTTTCGTCATCACCTACGCGACCACGTTCGACCGCGCCGAGGGCATGGAGACCTTCACGCTCGTCGAGCGCGACGGCCGCTGGCAACTCGCTAGATATTTCGTCAATTCTGACGCGCTGAAATAAGGTTTCAGGTTTCAGGTTCAAGGTTTCAAGTTAGAAGCCCCGAACCTGAAACTTGAAACTTGAAACTTGAAACATGATTACTCGTTACACGTTGCCCGAGATGGGCGCGCTCTGGTCGGAGCGGAACAAGTTCCAGAAGTGGCTCGAAGTGGAGATCGCCGTCTGCGAGGTGCACGCGGAGATGGGCGTCATCCCGCGCGAGGCGCTCGAAGAGATTAAGGCACGCGCCGCCTTCACGGTCGAGCGCATCAGCGAGATCGAGAAGACGACCGACCACGACGTCATCGCCTTCACGACGAACCTGGCCGAAGCAATCGGCGAGTCGGCGCGGTTCGTGCACTACGGTCTGACTTCGTCGGACGTGGTGGACACGGCCAACGCGCTTCTGCTGCGCGACTCGTGCGACATCCTGCTCGCCAAAGTCGAGGCGCTGCTCGAAGTCCTCAAGCGCCGCGCCTTCGAGTTCAGGCACACGCCGCAGATCGGGCGCACGCACGGCATACACGCCGAGCCGACCTCGTTCGGGCTGACCTTCGTCCTCTGGTACGACGAGATGCGCCGCAACCGCGCGCGCCTCCGGGCGGCGAGGGAAAACGTCGCCGTCGGCAAGATCAGCGGCGCGGTCGGCGCGTTCGCGCACCTCGACCCCATCGTCGAAGAGAAAGTGTGCCAGCGGCTCGGACTCCGTCCCGCGCCCGTCTCGACGCAGGTCATCCAGCGCGACAGCTACGCCGAGTACCTCTGCACGCTCGCCATCATCGCCTCGTCGCTCGACAAGTTCGCCCTACAGGTGCGCCACTGGCAGCGCACGGAAGTGAGGGAAGCGCAGGAGCGTTTCAAGCGCGGGCAGAAGGGGTCGTCTGCTATGCCGCACAAGCGCAACCCCATCTTGTCGGAGCGCATCTGCGGGATGGCGCGCACCGTGCGGGCCAACTCAATCGTCGGCCTTGAGAACGTAGCCCTCTGGCACGAGCGCGACATCTCGCACTCGTCGGCCGAGCGCATAGTGCTGCCGGACTCCTCGGCCGCGCTCGACTACATGCTCGCCAAGACGGCGTCGCTGCTGGACGGCCTGGTCGTCTACCCCGAAAGGATGTTGGAGAACCTGAACGCGACGCGCGGGCTGGTCTTCAGCGGCCAACTGCTGCTCGCCTTGACGCAGCGCAATGTTTCGCGCGAGACGGCCTACGAGTGGGTGCAGCGCAACGCCATGCGGGTCTGGGACGAGGGCGGCGACTTCCAGACGCTCATCAGTGCGGACCCCGACGTGCGGAAACATCTCTCGCCCGAGCAGGTCGAGAGCGCCTTCTCGCTCGACACTTACCTGAGGAACGTTGACAAGGTCTTCGAGCGCGTCTTTGGGCAGGAAGGAAACGAAACTATCTCCCCGGAGCCATCATCATGAAAGCCAAAGTTTACGTCACACTGAAGCCGAGCGTGCTCGACCCGCAGGGCAAGGCCATACAACACTCGGTCGAGCTCCTGGGCTTCGACGGCATCGCCGACGTGCGGCAGGGCAAGTATTTCGAGATCGCGCTCGACGGCGCGCTCGACCCCGCGCGCGCCCACGAGGCCGCCGAGCGCATGGCGCGCGAAGTCCTCTCGAACCCGATCATCGAAGACTACCGCGTCGAGGTTGAGGAATGAATTTCTCAACCCCCTGTAGTTGAAGTAAAAGGGGAAGGGCGCTTCACAGTTTTGAAGGAAGGAACTATTTGATGGCGGACATTATTCACCGCCCGCGGCGGCTGCGCCGGAGCGAGCACCTGCGGGCGCTGGTGCGCGAGACGCGGCTCGCGCCGGAAGACTTGATCCTCCCGCTCTTCGCCTGCCCGGGCGAGAACGTGCGGCGCGAAGTCTCTTCGATGCCGGGCGTCTTCAACCTCTCTGTGGACGAGGTGGCGCGCGAGGCGACCGCGGCTTTTGAGGCGGGCGTGCGCGGCGTCATCCTCTTCGGCCTGCCCGAGTCGAAGGACGAGACGGCCTCGGGCGCGTACAGTGAGAAGGGCGTCGTCCAGCAGGCGGCGCGCGCCGTCCGCAAGGCCGTGCCCGACATGGTCGTCGTCGCGGACACCTGCCTCTGCGAGTACACCTCGCACGGCCACTGCGGCGTCATACGCAAGGGCGAGGTCCTGAACGACGAGACGCTGGAACTCTTGGCGCGCACGGCCGTCAGCCAGGCGGAGGCCGGCGCGGATGTCGTCGCGCCCTCGGCCATGATGGACGGGCAGGTCGGCGCGATCCGCGAGGCGCTCGACGGCGCGGGACTCGAATCAATCGCCGTCATGTCTTACGCCGTCAAGTACGCCTCGGCCTTTTATGGGCCATTTCGCGAGGCGGCCGACAGCGCGCCGGCCTTCGGCGACCGCCGCGCCTACCAGATGGACGCCGCGAACGCCCGCGAGGCGCTGCGCGAGGCCGAGCTGGACTACACAGAGGGCGCGGATATCCTGATGGTCAAGCCCGCGACCGCCTACCTCGACATCCTCAAACAGGTGCGCGACCGCTTCGACCTCCCCGCCGCCGCCTACCACGTCTCCGGCGAGTACGCCATGATCAAGGCCGCCGCCCAACGCGGCTGGATAGACGAGCGCCGCGTCATGCTCGAAACCCTGACCTGCATCAAACGCGCCGGCGCGGACCTCATCGTCACCTACTACGCGCAGGAAGCGGCGCGAGCGCTCTCGCATAGAGAGTAACTTGGGCCGCCTTGGGATGGATGTGGGAATGGTTACAGCAAAACCAACTGTGAGCTTCTTACGGGTGCTTCGAGCCCTGCATCTGAAACGACGGACGACGGAATCGGCAATCTCTCTAAAGCGCGCGGCTCGACCTTGATGGCTCCGTCACCGTAAGATTTTCCGACCAGCTTTAAGTTGGCTACCGTCTCGGGGTCTTGAAGAATCTTCCACAACAGCTCGATAAAATTATTATCCTCTCGGCGAGGGTATAAACAAAGGAATCCGGTCAACGGCATGACGCCTGCGAAATTGCGAATGAAGCGCGCGTTCCTGCGGCCTAAGTAAGCAAATAGAATAGGGGGCACGCGGCGCTTCTCCATTTTATACCAGGGCCGCCTTTGGGCTATTAAAGGTCTTGCATTCAACCCCGCCTCTTCCCCCGCGCGCAGGTATTCGCGCACCGAACCGGGGAAGGCTTCAAGCCCTCGTCCGTCCGGGGCGAACAGTAATGTCGGCCTGCCGGCTCTGTCCAAGTCCTCAAGCAGTTGGGTAGTGATTTGGTTATCTCTTACGTCACGCGTCCGGCCAATGGCGGGCAGTAGAAACTCCGTGGGCAGCTTAAGCTCATGGGCGCGTTGGCGAGTGAGAAAAAAGAACTCGTTTGCGCCGGTAGCGATTCCTCTTAACACGCTCGCGAAGTCCGCTAAGGTTAGTCCCGTATTGGTGGTGCTTGAGGGCGGGCGAGAAAATCCTGTGGCTATCCCTTCGAGCACCTTTCTGCGGCAAATGGATATGTCATCGTCGGGTATGTCAGCCAGCCCGCCAGACATCCACTCCTTGAGCTGATTTGTCCCGGCCTGCCGCACCTGCGCCCACTGGAAAGTCGCCTCGGGAGGACGCTTGCTGATTAAGAATATCAATGGGTTCGTGTCTACGTTCGGGAAAGGCGAGGCTTGCGGCTTGAACGTGACTACAGCCTCAAGACGGTAGTTCGCAGTAATCCATTTCCACAACGTCGGGGCGAAAATCCCCTCACAGGTGTCCGCGGGCATGATGAACGCCAGCCGCCCATCTTCCTTCAATAATTGCAAGGCGCGAATTAAAAAGTAAATGTGCAAACCGGCGCGGCCGTCCAGACTCGCGCCGATTGTCTGGCGGCTGAATACCTTCAATTGAGATTTGACGGACGACGGGAGGCGATGGTGTCGAATGTATGGCGGGTTGGCGACGATCGCCTGGTAGCTCCCCGGCGGGGGATGTAAGACGAAGTCCGTGATTTTTATACCCGCGAGATCGTCCGCCGAAAACTCTCCGCCCCCTGCTTGAGGAAGTGCGGCGGGATCAATCTCCGTCCCGTGAAGATTAAGCCGCAACCCGCGCTCCCGCTCGATCTTTTTAGCCGCCCGGAAGAAAGCCCCCGCCCCGACGGCCGGATCGAAGAGGCTGACGCCGCCACCGGAAATAGCATAGGCGACCATCGCCTCCGCGACCCAATCCGGCGTCCAGAATTGTCCTTTCGAGCGTAGAGCCTCGCGCGCGGGGCCGGACGCCGGCAGCTTCTGAATTTCAACTTGCGGCTTCATTCTTTGACTCTGATATGCGGTCCAAGGTTTCCAACGCCTGATCGCCCAAGACCATTCTACCTCCGTCAAATTTGACGTAAGGCAGTATATGCCCGTTCTTGTTGATGACGTAAGCCGCGGCCAGAGACGGCTGCTCTCGCGCCTCTCCGAGCTCGTAGGCGTAATGGTAATAGATATTATAAGTCGTTTTAGTGGTCGTCTGCCCGCCGGTCGCCTGAAAGACTTGTTCCCTGGGTTCAATCAGCCCTCGGGCTATCAACTCCTCTACGTAGTCCAAGGCGATGCCAAAAGCCATGTCGTAGAATACGTGCCAGATGTGGATTTTAACGCCGTGCCGTGCTTGCCATTGTCTTAGCGGGGTCAGGTCTTGTTCTTTGATAATAACTGTAGGGACGACCGGGTTCTTCTTCAGGCCCAGTTTCCCGCCCAACCTTTTCATCGGCTTCAGTGGCTTGCCGTATGAAGGCATCTGCCGCGCGACCCAAAGGCTATTCTCACACTCGATCGCCAGGATCGCCTTCGCCAGCAGGGCGCGCATCAAAGGCTCATCCTCGGAAGTGAAAGGCAACTCTCCGACGCCACCGAGCGCGGCTATCACCTCGTCCACGGCGGCCTGATCGGCCCGACGAAAAATTAGCAGGTCGGGGCGTTTTACTTGTCCGAGTCCGGCCTTTTCCAGTCGCAGAAAGTAAAGTTCTACCGCCCTCGGGTCATCGTCCGGGGCCGTCCCGCTGGGGCCGTAAGGCACCGCGTAATAATCGCTCGTTTCATTTACCGCTTCTTTGAGTCTCTCTTCACTCCAAACTCCCTGCGACCACCTCATCAAAAAATCGCTGCCGCGTAGTGAGCGGGGATTGAGCCAATAATCTGCCCAGGGAATAGGCGAGCGCCCTCTGAATTTAAACTCAATCTCTTCCTCCGCAACGCCGAAAATTCTATCGAATAAATCCACCTGTGAATCGCTCCCTTAGGCCGGCGCTCCCAAAATAAAAACAGGTAGGTTAGCGCGGAAAATCTTGCCCGGCTAATATCTATGCGAAAGATGGTTTTTGCAAGGTTGATGAGGTGAGTGGTGGGCGGCCTGACAACGCTTCTACCTTAACTCAACTTCGATGGGCTTCTGGTTGGGGCGGTTGTGGCTTTCGGCGTAGTTGGAGATGTTGAGGCCGAAGGGGGCGTCGGCGTCTGCGAGGACGGCGAAGCGGATTGAGAGGCGGTCGCCGCGGCCGGCGAGGAACCTGACGCGGTGGGAGTCAACGACCCACTCCTCGACGCGCGCGTTGTGCGCGTCTTCCAAGGGCACCAGGCGCGAGCCGCAGTCCACGCCGTTAATCAGGAGCGTGACGCGCGAGGCCGTCACGGGCGGGTGCGCGTCCGCGGGCAGCACGGGCTGCAAGTGCGCGCGTACCGTCACCGTCTTCACCCAGCGCCCCTTGTCTCGCGCCGGGACGACGAACTCCACAAAGCCCACGCCGCTCCCCCAGATGTAGCCCTGCCCGCCGCCCAGCTTCTCGAAGCGCCCGCTCGTCGCCATGTCCGACACGAAGCGGTAGACGACCGGGTCGTCCTTCTTCTCCGTCATGACGACCTCGGGGTAAGTCGCAGGGTCGCTCGCGTCGCGCGCGAAGGCGAACTGGCGCGGGACGAGGTGGCGCGACGGGTCGCGCAGACGCTCCGGCGGCTCATCTTCCTGATGCGCGGCGAAGAGTTCCGAGGCGCGGCGAATCTCCGCGCGGACGGCTTCGTCGCGCGGCGACGTGTAAGTTATGCCGTAGCCGCGGTGCGGGTCGGGAGTGATGATCCAGAACATCGCGCCGCCCACCCCGGCGCGCAAGCTGCTGTCGAAGAGCGCGCGATACCACTCGGCCTCCGAGAAATTCTTGTACCCTTCAGGCCCCATCCCGAACTCGCCGACGACGAGCGGCTTCTCGATGGAGAGCGCCGCGGCCGCGCGGTTCTCGATGAACTCCGAGAGCGCCTGCGGCGAGTCCAGGAAGCTGTCGTGGTCGTCGCGCGGGTAGTTGTGCACGTCGCAGTAGTCTATGGTAGGCAGCTTGTGCTCTTCGAGCCACTCGCGCCGCTCCCAGGAGGTGCGGTAGCCCCAGGTGCCCGGCGCGATCATGTGGTCCGGGTCGAGCGACTTGATGTAGGAGCTCATCTCGGCGACCCACGCGCGGCGCTCGGCCCAGCGGCCCGTGGGGGCCTGCGCCTCGTTCATCAGCTCCCAGCCGAAGATGACGGGGTCGTCGCGGTAGAGGACGCCGGTCACGGTGTTGCGGCGCGTGACGATCTTCTTGACGTGCTCGCGGTAGAGCCTGCGCGTCGTCTCGTTCGTGTAGAAGAGGATGGCGCGCTCCATGTTGATGCCGAAGGGCTGACGCTCGTCCGCTGCGTCCGTGATGCCGGCCCAGTAGAGGTACTGCGTGATGCCGCCGGTATCGCGCCACCAGTTGGTCAGGCAGAGCTGGACGCGCAGATTGTTGCGCCCGGCTTCCGCGATGACGCGGTCCAGGTGGGCGAGCGAGTCTTCGTTCCAGCGGCCGGGCTCGGGCCGCATCCGGTGCTTGCGCGGCCAGTCGGCGCGGTCTGCGCCGACGGCCCCTATGCCGTCCTCGCCGCCCTCGCCGAAGGCCCAGACGCGCACGACCTTGAGGCCGTCGCGCGCCGCCTCGCGCAGAGTGTCCGGCATCCGCTCGCGGTCCTCGTCCCTATACATCACGGAGACGTTCGCGCCCACGAAGCGGAAAGGCTTTCCGTCGAGGACGAAGCGCGCGCCGTCTCGGGCGACGAACCCCTGGCGCGGCTGAAGCGCGCCGCCGCCGCCGCCGCCGCACGCCGAAAAGAAAAGGGCCGCGCCCGAAAGCCAGCAGGCGAGCGCGAGCCCTGAAAGCAATTTCCTACCCATGAACAGTACGAAGAAAAACTGTGCCAGTGTGCCCGGCTTACGACGCCTCGGCCGAGGCCGGCGGCGGTGTGCCTTCTTTGAGCCGCGTGAAGCCGACGATAGTGCAGACGGCCCCGAGGACGATGAAAAGATTCAAGAGCGCCAGGATCATGAACGTGGCGCTCTCGTTCCCCGAAGCCATGCCGAAGGCCAGCGCCAGCCAGTGCAGGTGGTACAGAATCATGCAGGCGGAGGCCAGGGCGAACCAGAACGTCGAGCGCCCGGAGGAGCGCGCGCGCGCGAACCCGATGACGGTCGCGATGAGCCAGGCGACCACGCCCGCAATCAGCAGCAGTCCGAAGACCCAGATGAAGTAAGAAGGCTCGTGGTAGGTGAACACGTTCTGGGCGAGGGCGGAAGGCGAAGCAAGCATCTATCAATTACTCCTAAAGAGGGGGCCGCAGCCCCGTTGTCCACCGCGGAATCCCGCGGCAAAGAAAAGCGCCGTTTGCGCAGGGCAGGCTACTGCGATAACGCAAACGGCGTCAAGTTCTCACTTCCGGCGGGCGCGCTCAGGTGCGCCTCACTGAGTGATGTGGATTTCCTCTTCCTTGTTGACGCGCCGCACGAAGAAGACGAGCGCGCACAGGAACGCCACGACGGTGCAGCCGATGGCGAGCCACAAGTATTTCGGGTCGCCATGCACCTGCCCAGCCTGGACGTCTTTATACTTATAGAAAAAGAAGTAGATCGCCAGGCCCGTCGCGGCCAAGCCGATTACCCAGGTCAGAATGTCAGATATCTTCATCTTTGAACCTCCAGCGCCTGCCAGACACGGCAGGTAGAATGGCTCCGAGACAAGCCGTTTTCACTTAACCGCTTAAAAGCTCAGAAGAGAACTGCCCGGCCGGCCGCCCCTGCAACTTCCCGAGACAGCCAAAGGTTTTATGCGCCCGCAATGTTACTTCCACCCGAAGGTGGAAAGCAAGCCCTTCAACGTAGGCAAAAGCGGAAACCTCGAAGAGTTCTCCGCTTTTGGCTTAAAGGATGATTCGCTTGTCGCCGGCGCGGCGCGTGACGCGCTCGCGGTCGAAGTGTTCGAGGAGGGGGATGGCGTATTTGCGCGTGACGCCGGCGAGGTCTTTGAAGGTGGAAACGTCAATCAGGCGCTCGGGCTCGTGGCGCGCGGCGTGCTCGCGCAGCCGGGCGGTCAGGCGCTCCAATGACTGACGGTGGAAGAAGAGGTCGGGGGCGACGCGGACGAGCGTGCGGTCGTCGAGGAGGAGCTGGAAAATCTTGCGGCCGTGCTCGCGCGCCTTCGCATCGCGCGAGCCAGCGGCGCGCTCCAAAGCCTCGTCGAGCGTGGGCGGTTCGAGCGCGGCCTCCGCGTAAAGTTTTTCGAGGCGCTCCCTGAGCGCGAGGTCTTCGGCCGAGAGCGAGAGCTTGTGCGACGAGGCGCGGACGATCTCTTTTTCGGAGACGACCGCGCCGGCCTCTTCCAGACGGGTGAGCGCGGCGCGGAAGAGTTCGGGCGCGGCGCGCGAGAAGACGCGCTCGCGCAGCGTCTCGCGCATGAGGCCGCGCGCCAGAGGCTCGCGCCTGTGGTGCTCCTGAAGGGCCGCCAGCGCGGCGCGCGAAAGCTCCTCGAAGCTGGCGCGCGAGACGTGGACGCCGTCGGCGTCAACCACCCCGCCTCCCGCCACCGCCGCGGCAACCGCTTCGGCCAGCACCTCGTCGGTCCAGCCCGTGCGCGCCGCGAGGTCCGGCATCCTCAAACCCTGCTCGCCGGCCGCGCCGACGAAGAGGGTGAGTTGCGTGGGCGCGTCGGCGACCGAGAGTGCAGACAGCCGCTCGCGCGCCCGCGCCACGGCCTCGCGCCCGCGGTGCTTCGCGGCCAGGGCGTCCAGCACGACCCCGCCCGCGACGGTCAGCGACGGCGAGTACGAGCGGATGATGAAACGATCCTTGGGCAGCGCGACGGCCGGCGACTCAAAGCGCAACTGCGCGAAGCTGCTCGCGCCAGGTGCTATCTCGCCGGACTCTCCGAGGACGCGGAGTCGCGCCAGGACTTCGGCCGCGCCGAGGTGCACGCGCACGCGCATTCGTGAGCGCAAAGGCCGCGGCGCGTTCTTCAGCACGCTCAGCTCCGCGTCCAGAATCTGCGTCGGGCGCAGGCGGCCCGCCTCCGCGAGCACCATCCCGCGCTCGACCGCCGCGGCCTCGACGCCGCCCAGGTTGACGGCCGTCCTCTGCCCGGCCGAGGCGCGCTCGACGCGCTGGTTGTGCACCTGTAGGCCGCGCACGCGGACGCGCGCTCCCTCGGGCAGCAGCTCCAACTCGTCGCCCTCACTTATCTGGCCTGCGACGAGCGTGCCCGTGACGACCGCGCCGAAGCCGCGCATCGTGAACGAGCGGTCAACGGGGAGCCGCGCCACGGAAGAAGCGTTGCGCTCGGGCACGCGCAGCGCCACGTCGCGCAGCTCCGTCTTTAACTCTTCGAGGCCGGTGCCGGTGCGGGCGCTGACCGTGAGTACGGGCGCGCCTTCGAGGAAGGAGCCGTGGACCAATTCCTCGGCCTCGGCGCGGACGAGCGAGAGCAGCTCGTCGTCAACGGTGTCGGCCTTGGTGACGACGACGAGGCCGTGGCGCACGTCGAGCAGGCGGCAGATGTCGTAGTGCTCGCGCGTCTGCGGCATGACGCCCTCGTCGGCCGCGATGACGAGGGCGACGGCGTCTATGCCGTGCGCGCCCGCGAGCATGTTCTTGACGAAACGCTCGTGGCCCGGCACGTCTATGAAGCCGACGCGGACGCCGCCCAGCTCAAGCTCGGCGAACCCCAAGTCAATCGTGATGCCGCGCCGCTTCTCCTCCGGCAAGCGGTCTGCGTCCACGCCCGTCAGCGCGCGCACCAGCGCCGTCTTCCCGTGGTCTATGTGCCCGGCCGTGCCGACGATGATGGATTTCATAGTGATGAGTGATGAGTGATGAGTAAAGAGCTTGTCACTCATCACTCATCACTTTATTTGACGATCTCGAAATCAACCCACTGCGTCGCCGTGCGGTACTTCTCTTTGGCGAGGGGGTCCGTGACGACGACCTGGAGGACGTACTCGCCGGGCGGCAGGTTCGTGCCGAGCTGGATTGCGCCGCCGACGGTGAGCCGCTTCGGGTCCACCTGGCCGGAGGCGTCGAGCGGCTGCGTCCGCCCCGTGAAAATCTCCTGGCCCTCGCGGAAGAGGCGCACCTGGGTCTGCACGGACGGCCGGCCCGTCGCCTTGTCCGCCTGCGCGTTGTAGACGGTGTAGGCGTATCTCAGGACGAGGCCGCGGCGGAACCTGCGCACCGCCGGGCTGGCCTGCGGGTCCAGGTCAAAACCCTCCCCGCCGGCCTCGGCCTGCCCGTCAGCCTGCGGCTTGGGCTCCAGGGCCTTCGTGTCCACGCCGTCCGCGATGAGGCCCGAGAGCGCGAGGCGATTCTTCTTGACGTCCGGGACTTCTATGAACTGGCTGGCCGAGCCGACGCGCTCGCTCGTCGCGTCGCGCACGACGGCGCGCAACTGGTAAGCGCCGGGCTTCTTGACGGGGACGCTCAGGTTGTAGACGAAGCCGTGTTCGAGCAGGCGCTTGTAGGTCTCGCCGCGCACGCGCACGTTGTGCGTGGCACTGATCTCGTCCAGGACCCGCCCGTTGTCGCCGAAGGTGACGGCCACCACGTCTATCGTCGCCTTGTGCCAGCCCTCTGGCTCGTCCGTGAACGTCAGGTCGCGGCCCTCGACGTGGAAGAGCGAGCGCACGAAGCTGCCCGCCTTCGCGTCGTTCACGTAGACGGAGGTCAGGCGCACCTTGACGCCGCCCGTGCCGAAGGGCGAGGTGATCGCGCTCGACAATTGCTGCGCGCGCGTCAGGTGTGTGGGCCGCGCCTCCTCGTCTGTCACGCCGTAGAAGCCGGTGCGCGTCCGGTGCTTGAGGCCGGGCCGCTTGAGCTTGAGCGTGATCTTGTGAAACTTGCGGCGGCCCGTCGCGGGGTCGAAGGTTGACTCGTCGGGACGGTAGCCGATCAGGTAGTAGCCCTTCTGGTCTTCGAGCACGCGCTGGATGCCCGCGGTCAGGTCGTTGGTGTTGCGGATAGCGAAGCCGCCGGTCTGGCGCGAGATGTAGTCCAGGCCCTCCTGCGAGTCGAAGAAGTCGTTACGGCGGTCGGTGAGGCGCTGCTCGACCTGCTCGGGCGTGTAGTCGGAGGTGTTGTCGGCGGCCGAGAGCCCGAGCGTTTGCAGGCCGCGCGCGTCCATCGTGTAGACGACGACCGAGGAGCGGTTGGCGAGGTCCGTCAGGCTGCGCAGCCCGTCGAGCACGCGCGTGCTGCGCGAGGGGTCGTCGCGGTTGAAAAGCTTAAACCCGTCCGACATCAGCAGGACGGACTTGCGGCCGGGGAGGTCCCTCATCCCGCGCACGACGTAGTTGAGCGCGCCGAGCGTGCCGACGGCGAAGAGGTCTTCGCGGAACTGATCCAACTCTTGCCGCGACCTGCCAGCGGGGTCGTCCTCCTCATCTTTTAAGCTCCGCTGTTCAGGACTGCCCGCCCGGCCGCCGGCCATCCGGCTCGCCTCGGTGCGCATGCGCACCGTCGGGTCGCTTTCGATGGGCGCGAACGCGCCGACGCCGCCGCGGCCCATCGGATACCACTTGACGCGGTCGATGGCTGCGTAGAGCTGGCGGCGGTCTGAGGTGAACTGCTGCAACGCTCCCATGCCGCCGGCCGTGCGGACGATGGCGACGAGGTCGCCCGGCTGTAGCTGCTGGTCAACGAATTTTTTCAGCGCCTGGCGGACGTAGTAGGTGCTCTCGAACGAGAGCCCCAGGTCGTCAACAACGAGCGCGATAGTGCGCCGCACCTGCTCGGGCTTCAGGCGCACGGGCGGCGTGGGCAGCGCCGTCTTGGCGTTCGCCGCCGGGTCCGGCCTGGCGGGCGGCGCTTCCGTCGAGGTCGAGACGAACGTGAAGTTGGTGACCTTCTGCGCGCGGCCGTCCTCGAAGATTTCGACCTCCTCGGGCCGGAGGTCCGTCACGAGCCGGTTGTTCTTGTCCGTGATGACGGCGTCCACCTGCACGAGGTTGGTCGTGATGCGGACCACGTCGTCGTCGTCCGCGTCCTGCTGCTGTTGCTGTGCGGGCGCGGGGGTACTCTGCGGGTTCTGGCCGAGGGCCGTGACGAAGAGCGAGAGGGCGAGCAAGAGCGCGAGCGAGGAATGTTTCTTCATAAAAATAGTCCGTAAAAAGTCCGGCCGAGGGGGCTGCTTGGTCGGGAGTGGCGCGCTGGCTTTCTGCAATTCTTTGTGCGATGCTTGCCGGCACAAGCCACAAACCAACAAACCAGGTGGAGAGATTATGCCAGAGCAAGCTCAAAAGGGCGACACGGTACACGTTCACTACACGGGGCGCTTGGCGGACGGACAGGTCTTCGACTCCTCGGAGGGCGGCGAGCCTTTGGAGTTCAAGGTCGGCGCGGGCGAAGTCATCAAGGGCTTCGACGACGGCGTCGAGGGCATGAGCGTCGGCGACAAGAAGCGCATCGAGATCGAGAGCGCCGAAGCCTACGGCGAGCGCATAGAGGGGCTCGTCCAGACCATCTCGCGCGACGGGCTCAACCTGGACACGGAGCCGCGCGTCGGGATGAGTTTGGTGATGCAGCTCCCGGACGGCAACCAGATTCCCGTCGCCGTCACGGAAGTCACCGAAGACTCCATCACGCTCGACGCGAACCACCCGCTCGCGGGCGAGAAGCTGATCTTCGATGTCAAGCGGGTCGAGTAAGGGAAGGGGGGCTGCAAGCGTTGGCTAAGACCGAAAAACCTTTGTCGGACGCCGCGGAAAAGGTGAAGGAAGATTTGGCAGAAGTCCCCGCCAAGAGCGGGCTGGCCGGGACGCTGCTCTTGATCCTGATTATCACGGGCGTCGTCGGAATAGTAGTCCTGGGGATATTCCTGCTCACCAGACAATGACCCTGCGCCTTCCGCAGACCCAAAACTCAAGAGACGGGAAGACTCAAGCCTTTGCGCCTTACGTCTTACCTTTGCGCCTTTGCGAGCAACAGCCGTTCACGCAAAGACGCAACAAAAGAAAAACCGAAGGCGCAAAGGGTTGAGTGGAGGTTGATGACGAACACGACCGATACTTCGACCATCGCGCGGCGCGTGGCCGTCGTCGGCGCGGGCCACGTCGGCGCGGCGAGCGCCTACGCGCTCCTGACGAGCGGCGCGGCGCGCGAGCTTGTCCTCGTGGACGCGGACGCGAAGCGCGCCGAGGGCGAGGCGATGGACTTGCAGCACGCTGTCTCGCTCGCGCGCCCCGTGGAAGTCTGGGCGGGCGATTACAGAGACGCGGCGCGCTCCGCAATCGTCGTCATCGCCGCGGGCGTCGGCGGCCGCCCAGGCGAGACGCGACTCGACCTCCTGGGGCGCAACGTCACAGTCGTGCGCGACTGCGTCCGTGCCCTGATGGCCGAGAATTTTGCGGGCGTCATCCTGATGACGACCAACCCCGTGGACATCCTCGCGCAGGTGGCGCAGGAGGAGGCTGGGCTGCCGGCCGCGCGCGTCATGGGTTCTGGCACAGTTCTCGACACGGCGCGGCTGCGCGCGATGCTCGCCGCCGAGTTGCGCATCGAAGCGCGCTCGATTCACGCTTACATCGTCGGCGAGCACGGCGACTCGGAGATCGCCGCGTGGAGCGCCGCGCACGTCGCGGGCGTCCCGCTCAAGGACTACTGCGCGGCGCACGGCTGCCCGGACTTCGAGAAATTGTTGGGGCGCGTGCGCCGCGCCGCGCCCGACATCATCGAGCGCAAGGGCTACACGTCGCACGCCATCGCCTCGTGCGTCCTGCGCATCTGCGAGGCCGTGCTCGGCGACGAGCGCACGGTCCTGCCCGTCTCGACGCTGATGCGCGGCCAGTACGGCATGGAGGGCATCTACCTGAGCCTGCCTTGCGTCGTCGGCCGCGACGGCGTGGCGGGCGTCGTCGAGCTGCCACTGAGCCGTGAGGAGCGCGCCGGCCTGCGCGCGTCGGCCGAGATTCTGCGGCGCAGTTACGAGAGCCTGCGGAGTTAAAGCGGAGTTTCTGTAAGGAGAGAAAAATGCTGAAGGTCGAGGACATGCCGCTTGAGGAGATGAAAGCTCTATTGAGCCGCGTGGGCTACGGGCATCTGGGCTGCGCGCGCGAGGGCCGCCCCTACGTCGTGCCCATGAACTACGCCTACGACGGCGAATCCCTGTACCTCTTCACGACCGAGGGGATGAAGACCACTTTCATAGAGGCCAACCCAGAAGTGTGCCTGCAAGTCGAGCAGGTCGAGAGCCCGCGCAGCTGGCAGAGCGTCATGGTCACCGGCCGCGCCGAGCGCATCACCGCCCAGGACGAGCGCGAGAGCGCCATGCAACTCATCACCCGCACCAACCCGACCTTGACGCCCGCCCTCAACCGCACCCAACTCGACGCCTGGGGCCGCGCCAACGAAGTCGCCCTCTACCGCATCCGCCCCGCCATCATAGACGGCCGCAAGACCGTCAGCGAATAAGCTGTGCGGCAATCACGCACGCTCCCCGCGGTGTTGCGGACATGGCAAGAGTAGCATTCTCTTATGCATGTGATTACTCGCAAACGGCTCAACGAATTTGCCCGGAAATACCCTGACACGAAAACGGCCTTAGCTCAGTGGTATAATTTGGCGAAGCACAATAATTTCTCGAATCTTGCCGAATTGCGAGCGGTATTCGCATCGGCTGACCCGGTCGGTAACCTTACGGTCTTTAATATCGGTGGCAACAAGGTTCGCTTAGTCGCAGCAATTCACTATAATCGGAAGAAGATTTATATCCGAGCGGTGCTGACTCACGCCGAATATGATGAGGGGAAGTGGAAGGAATAAGTGATGCAGAGTCTCGATGTGAATAAAACGGCGGATGCCTGGTCTTCACTGGCTGGCACAGTATTCGTGCCGCATACGGAAGAAGAATACCGACGGCTTGTGGCATTGCTGGATGACCTGATTGACGAGATCGGTGAAGACGAATCGCACCCGCTGGCGTCGCTGATGGAAATTATTGGCGTTTTAATCGAAAAGTATGAGGACGAGCATGTGCCAGAATTGGTAGTTGAATAATCCCACCCTCCGCCGCCTCGCAACTCCTTCAACTGGACTCCCAATGGCGCGGCTCTGACGGTCTTCTCCAGCGTTCTCCTGTTTCGTCGCGCGGTGTAAATTAGATGAAGCTCTTGATTATCGGCGGGACAAGGTTCGTGGGCCGTCACCTGGCGTCGGCGGCGCTCGCGCGTCGGCATGAGGTCACGCTTTTCAACCGGGGGAGGCATTCGTCCGAGGCTTTGACGGGCGTCGAGACGATTCACGGGGACCGGAATGGCGATTTGGCCCAACTACGGGGCCGACGCTGGGACGCGGTCGTTGATACTTGCGGTTACCTGCCGCGCGCCGTGAGGGCGTCGGCGGAAGTCTTGTCGAGTTCGGTAAAGCTTTACGTCTTCATCTCCACTCTCTCAGTCTACGCGGACGTTAGCCGGCCGGGCGTGGACGAGGCTGCGCCCGTCGCCACGCTGACGGGAGAACAACTGGAAGAGGCGAGCGCGATTGATTCGTCAGGGCAGCCGTCGGCCGTGACTTACGGGGAAATGTACGGCGGGCTCAAGGCACTGTGCGAGCGTGCGGCCGAGGAAGTCTTGCCCGGGCGGGTGCTCACTATTCGTCCAGGTCTGATCGTCGGCCCGGACGATTACACGGACAGGTTCACTTACTGGGTCGCGCGCGTCGCCCGCGGCGGCGAGGTGTTGGCCCCGGGCCGCCCCGAGCGTTACCTACAGTTCATTGACGCGCGCGACCTGGCCGAGTGGACTGTGAGCATGATCGAGCGCGGGGAAACGGGCGTCTATAACGCCAACGGTCTGACTCATAGCCTGACGATGGGAGGGGTGCTCGGGGAATGTAAGGCTGTGAGCGGGAGTGATGCTTCTTTCACTTGGGTTGACGACGAGTTTCTGCTGCGGGAGAAGGTCGGCGCGTGGGGCGAGATGCCGCTCTGGCTGCCTGAGGAGGCCGCGCCGCAGGTGCAGGGCTTTATGTTCGTCAACTGTGACAGGGCCGTCGGCTCCGGCCTCCGCTTCCGCCCCCTGAGTGAGACAATCAGGGACACGCTGAACTGGCACAAAACGAATCGCCCGGGCGAAAGGTTAAAAGCCGGCCTCGACCCGGACAAAGAACAGACCCTGCTGCGTAAGTGGCACGAGGCGCGCGCGGCGGAGTGAAGAGAAACGGCCAAACATTTGTGGGAGGACGGCGCTGATGGAGAAGGCCGATGCGAAGGTGCCCGGGTGGGGGACGATTATCGTGACGCTGGTCGCGGTGGCGGTCGTGACGGGGCTGCTGCTCGGCTTGATGAACTGGCTGTTCGGACTTTCGCCGCGCGTGGTGGGCGGCGGGGTCGGCGCGAGCGTCGGCGTCGTGGCGGCGTCGTTGATCGCACGGCGGCGGGCGGCGCTGGCGCGGCGTGACGACCGCTGAAGGCTGAAATAAAAGTAGGCCCGCGTTTATTTCAACCCCCGCCGCCTGCTCAACCCTCGCCGCGGACGGTCTTCAGGTCTCTGATTAAATCCTTGACGGCGTCTTCGGCCCAGAGCGGGCTCTTGCGCGTTTTCCAGACGACGCGCGGCCGCTTGCCGTCGTTGAGGATGACGAAAAGCTCGCCGTAAGGGTACACGCGGCCGAACACGCGGCGGTACTCCAGCAGGCTGAAGAAGACTATGAACTCGGCCTCGGGCGCGCTCCCGACGGCCGTGATGCTGTGGTACTTGTTCATGTACCTGTTGAGTTGGTGCGCGAGCATATTGTAGACGCGCGGGTAGTTGAGCGACCCGGCGGCGTAAGCCTCTTTCAGCAGGGACTCCGTGCCGCCGCGCAGGTCAACGACGCCGCCGCGGCGCACGAGCAGCAGCACGCGCCGCCTGTTCTTCAACTCCGCGAGCGAGCCCGTGACGGCCACGCCGACGCCCCCGCCTGAGTCCGCGGCGGAGGCGTCCGACTGCGCGCCCCGTAAGCTCGGGGCCGGGCCGCACGTCAGCGCGACGAAGAGCAGCGGCAGAATGTAACGCATAAAGTCTCGGCCCCGCGGGGCGCGGGCTCACTCCGTGTTCGGGCTCTTCTCGTCCTTAATCTCTACGCTCTCCGGGTTCTCCGGCCCCGGGACGAGGGAGCCTTCGGGGGGCGCGCCCTCCAGTTTTTCGGAAGGGCTTGGCTCCTGCTGCTCGTCCGTCCGGCCCGCGGCCTGTCCTTCGTTCTCTTCCATGATTCCCTCCTCGTGAAACTTTTTATGCGGTGCGGACAATATACTCAGACAGAGGCCGCCGCGTCGAGCGAAAGAATTGGAACTCGGCCGCGGCCGCTTCGTAATAAAATGACAAGTGATTTATTTTGCCACAAAGGCGGCGGCGGCGGTGTTAACTCCTGTGGAACGCTAAAACAAGCTTTTCGGCAGCAAGATTGGGGTGGAAATCATGAAAAGCAGACGGCTCACCGTAGTATGCATGGCGGCGATTGCGCTAATCGGCACGCCGCGGGCCTGGCAGGAGATAGGCAATTTGCTTGAGGTGGCGCAGCAGAAGGCCCAGCTGAAGTTCTGGAGCATGGTCATGCGCCCCGCCGGGCCTGCCGAGGTGGAACTGGTCGCGGCCGAGGAGGCAATCCCCGCGCACGCCGTCTCGCCCTGCCCCCACGAGGGCGGCGAGGAGAACCTGAAGCTCGTGAGCTACAGCGAGCCGCGCAGGCCGAGGGCCACCGCGCGCCGCCAGCGGACGCAAGCGGGCACCCAGGCCCTGATCGCACACGCGCTCAAAGCCCCCGCCGTCAAACAGAGCGTCGAGCGCGCGCTCCGTTTAGAGAACTTCAAGGACGCGGACTTCGACTTCCCGGAGATCGCGGAAACTGTGCCAGCGCCGCAACCGCGCCCGATCACCGCGGACACCCTGAGCTTCGTGCAACTGCCGCCCGCGGCCCCCGTCGCCGCGGCCTTCAGCGAGAAAGAGGTCGCGTACCAATTCAAGCTGATGAAGAAGACGCTCAACGAGAACAAACTCCTCCTGCGCCAGAGGGGCCGGCTCCCAATCAGAGTCTCCGCCGCCTTCCCGGCGTCGTAAAATTGCGGATTTCGGATTTTAAAAGAAAGCACTCAACCCTTTGCGCCTTTAGTTTTTACTTTGCGCCTTTGCGAGAAACAGCCGTTCACGCAAAGGCGCAAAGTTAAGACGTAAGGCGCAAAGGCTTGAATCTGTCTCCCAAGCCGCATTCCGCAATTCATGGGGTGAAGGGTTTGCCGTAGAGTTCCTGGTAGACCCAGCCCATGATGCGCAGCTCGGCCGTGCAGAGGACTTCGAGCCAGCAGCAGGTCAGGTAGACTTTGCGCCCCACGGCCGTCGGAATCTTCGAAGACTCTTCGACGGTCGAGGGCGCTTCGGCTTCGAGCTTGTACGCCTGCGCCATCTCCTCGTTGGTCTTGACGGCGTCGTCGAGCGCGTTGAGGAGCTGGCTGATCCAGGCGTGAAGCTCAGGCTCGCCCGGGTGCTCCGAGAGCGCCTGCATGATGCCTATGGCGAGGCGGTCCTCGGCGTGCTCGAAGTGGTAAACGTCCTCGCCCGAGCCGCGCGCCTGCTCCTGCTTCCAGTGGAACAGCTCCTCGACCTTGGGGTGGCGGATGACGCCGACGCGCCGGTCGTGGTCCAGGAACCACTGAATCACGTCCGCCAGCGCCGAAGGGTTGAGCGGCCCGCGCCCGAGCGGCGGCGGGACCGTTGGATCAGGACTAGACATTTACTTCCTTCTCTTACTCGTCACTTTCTTTCCAGCTCGAACGACGCGCGCACCTCGCCGACGGTGTCGCCGCGGCGGTTCATGATGGGGAAGCTCGCGTAGGGCTTGACGGCTTCGAGCGTGTCGTCCTGCAAGACGCCGAGCTGCCGCAGGCTCTCGATGACGACCGTGGGGCGTGCGCGGCGGTCCTCGCCGTCCTCTATCTTGAGGGCCAGGCCCAGGCCGCGCGGCCACTCCGCGCACGGGAGCACGCCCGCCGTGTAGACGCCTTCCGCCCCGACCTTCGAGACGAGCCGGCCGCGCGCGGCGCGCATGATGACCGTGTCGAGCCGCTCGGCGCGGCCCCCTATCATCTCCGGGTGAGCGGTCATCGCGGCGACGATGCGCCGGGCCGCGCCGCCCGCCAAGTCGTCGAAGTCTTCAGGCGGGGCCACCAGCCGCGCGTACATCAGGGCCATCGCGCGCACGGTCACGCCGAAGGTCGGCACCCCGCAGCCGTCCACGCCGACGGCTATGTCCTCCACGGGCACGCCCGAAAATTGGGCCACGGCGCGGACGATTGCGAGCTGCACGGCGTTCTCCGGCCGGTCGTAAGTCTCCGTCGGTGCGCCGAGGTGGAGCGCGAGCGCGAGCATCCCAGTGTGCTTGCCCGAGCAGTTGTTGTGGAGCGCCGTCGGCTCCTCGCCCCTCTCTCGCAGCTCGCGCGCGGCCTCCACGCTGTACGGCTCGTGCGCGCCGCACTTGAGTGCGCCCGCGTCCAGGCCGATCTTCGAGAGCATCCCCGCCACGGTCTCCGTGTGGATGGCCTCGCCGTTGTGCGAGGCGCAAGCAATGGCGACCTCCTTCTCCGTGAAGCCGAAGCGGTCGGCCGCGCCCGTCGAGACGAGCGGGACGGCTTGGTGCGGCTTGGAGGAGGAGCGCAGGAAAGTGACCGTGTGCGGCGCGCCGAGCTGGGCCACAATCTGGCCGTCTCCGTCCACCGCGACGACGTGGCCGCGGTGGCGCGACTCGGTGATCGAGCCGCGCCTGACCTCCACGAGCGGCTCCGCCCGCGGGACATCCTGATTCGATTTACTCATCTGTGAAAGGTAAAGGTTGAGTCTGCCTTCTCAGGCGCGGCGGGCGCACGCCGCCGCGGTCGTAAACTTTGCGGCCCTTCCACGTCACGCCCCTGCCAGTCACGACACGGACGGTCGAATCTAACAGCATCGTGTAGAGCGTGGCGAAGCCTAAAGGCGTGGCGAGGGCGTAAGCGAAAGGAACCCGACACCTCCTGTTGAGCGCCGCGAGGATTGAGACCTGCGCCGCCCACGTCAGGAGGAGCGGGACGAACAAGAGCCAGGAGCCTTCGCCTGCCGCGAGCCGCGCGGCGCAGACGAGGGCCGCGACGGGCGGCGCGACGGCGAAGAGGTACATTGTCAAAACCGCGCAGAGCGCGAGCCCCGCCGAGAATTTCATGCCCGAAAACCAGTTCTTCGTGCTGCACTCCCACATCTCGCGGAAGTTGGTGTACATGCGCGTCCGCACGAGGCCGGGCGCGTAGCGGAAACCGATGCGCGCGCCCGACTGCTTGAGCCTCTCGGCCAGCCGCATGTCCTCCATCACTTCGTCCTTGAGCGCGCGGTAGCCGCCCGCGCCGTCGAGCGCCGCGCGGCGCATCAGGAAAAAGCCGCCGATGCCGACGGCCTCGCGCGTCCCCTCGCTCTCGACCCTGTAGCAGAGCACGTACATCAGCATGACCCAGGACCAGGTAGGGATGATGACGCGCTCCCAGAACGAGCGCGACTCGAAGTGCGGGATGAAGGTCAGCGCGTCCAGCCTGCGCTCGCGTGCGTAGTCGAGCGCCGTGCTGAGCGCCGAAGCGTCGAAAATCATGTCGGCGTCGGTCGCCAGCACCCACTCCCCGCGCGCCGCGTCGAGCGCCTGCTGCAAGGCGAAAGGTTTGCCGAGCCAGCCCGCGGGCAACTCCGCGCCGTCAACGACGCGCAGCCTTTCGTCACTGCGCGCGATGGCGCGCAGGATTGTGCCAGTCGCGTCCGTCGAGCGGTCGTCAACCGCCACGACTTCGAAGCAATCGTAGTCCTGCGAGAGAATCGAGCGGACGCAGTCGGCAAGCACGCGCCCCTCTTCGTTGCGCGCCGGGACGAGCACGGAGACGAGCGGGGCTTCGTCCGCCGCCGAGCGCACGCGCGGGGCCGCGGGCTTCAGCGGCTGGTGGCGCGCGAGGCCGCGGAGGGTGACGAGCAGCACGACGAGCCAGCCGAAGGCGCTCGCCCAGGCCGCCCACACGAGCAACTTGAAAAGGCTCAGCTCGAACATAGAGGCGCGAGAAAATTCAGGCCACGCATCTTAGCACGCGCCGCGAGGGAAAAGTAAAAGGCGAAGGGCGAAGACGAAAGCTCCGGCCCCCGGCTTCGCCTCACAACTCTTTCAAAAAACTTTCAGAAGCCCCTAACTACTTCCGGCGCGGCTCGGCCCTATCATCGGCCGCGATGTCGAAGGCATCAAGGGAATAACGCCTCCCTCAATTTTTTTGGTCGAAAGGATAAAAAGTAATGGCACATTTTCAGGGCATACAGTTTACGGTGAGCGTCAACACGTCCCTCCAACTGGCGAACATAGACGTGCGGGGCGTCGTCGTCCTCGAACCGCCCGAGACGTTGAATCTGGACTGCGCCGTCTTCGGCGACGACCCGCTCTTCGACGAAGTCCTCTTCCGCTTCGACCGCGTGCAGGTCGGCAGCGACAACGGGACCGCCTTCCGCTTCAACGCGGACAAGCCGCTGAGCGTGCTCAACGAGGACAAGCGCGGCAAGGACGAAATCTACGCCGAGCTGGTCCTCAGTCAGAACCTCGCGCCCGGAACCAACGTCCCCGTCCAGGTCGTCCACCGCGCCAAGACGCCCGTCAAACAGATCACGGCCTGAGAAGCGAGAAACTCAAGACACAAATTGACTCGACCCTTTGCGCCTTACGTCTTGTCTTTGCGCCTATGCGAGAAACAAACGGTTCACGCAAAGGCGCAAAGTAAAAACTTAAGGCGCAAAGGGTTGAGTTTTGGTTTTGAAAGGCGCTCTAGAGGCTCAGGAAGTTTTCGATGACGCGCGCGCCGTGGGGGTGTTCGGCGTCGAAGAGTTCGGGGTGGAACTGGACGCCGAAGAGCGGGCGCGTGGCGTGGCGCATGGCCTGAATCCGGCAGGTCTCGTTCGAGGCCGTCAGCTCGAAGCCCGCGGGCAGTTCCTTGACCTCGTCGCAGTGCGACTGCCAGACCGTCACGCGCGGCGGGAGCCCTTCGAAAAGGGGGTCGCCGTCGGCCTTGATTTCATGAAAGCCGCGCTCGCGCAGCGCGCCCTCGTAGCCCTCGCCGGGACCGATGCGCTTCATCAGTCCGACCGCCGCGCCGTAGCAGAGCGCGATCTGCTGGTGGCCGCCGCAGACGCCGAGGACGGGCTGCTCGGCCTCGCGTATGACTTCGAAAACGCCCGCCAGTGAGTCGTCCGAGTAGAGCGTCCACGGGTGGCTCTGCCCGCTCAGGATGATGTGCGAGGGCGCGAGCTCGCGCACGCGCGCCAGCGACACGTCCCCGAACCGCTCGACGGCGACCGGCGTCTCCGGGCGCAGCTTTTCAAGCGCCGCCCCGATCTCGCGCGGGCTCACCCCCTGCCCGTCAATCGTGTTGTCCACGAGGTAAATCATAAAAGAAGTGGCCAGTGGTCAGTAGTCAGTGGTCAGTTAAAGACAACTGATTTCTAACTGACCACTGACCACTGACTACTGACCACTGTTCTCGATTCCGTGCAGGTCGCCGTTGAAGGCCCCGAGGTAGATGCGGCCTTCGGAGATGGCGGGCGTGGAGTTGATGTTCTCGCCGATGCGGATGTCGGAAATTAATTTTCCGTCCTCGGCCGAGAGCATGTAGACCCAGCCGGCCTTGTCGCCGAAGACGACGCGCCCGTCAACCACGGGCGACGTGCCCCAGATGGGGCCGCGCGTCTGGTAGCGCCAGAGGACGCGCCCCGTGTCGGCCCTCAAACAATAAAGGTTGCGATCAGACGAACCGATGTAGAGCTTGCCGTCGAGGTAGACGGGGCTGGCCCAAATTCCGCCGCCCGTCTTGAATGTCCAGACGCGCTCGCCGGTCTCCTGCCGGTACGCGCTCACGTTCCCGTCCTCGGCCGCCGTGTAGACTAACCCCGCGGCGACGGCCGGCGTCGAGTCCGAGTCCGCGCCGATGCGTGCCTTCCAGATGGTCTTGCCGTCCTCCTGGTTGAGGCAGAAGAGGTCGCCCTGTTCTGTGCCAATGTAGATGCGGCCGTCGTGCACCGAGCAGCTGCCCTCCATCGAGCCGAGGCGGCCGACCTTGTAGACGAGCGAGCCGTCTTCCGCGTCGAGGCAGTAGAAGTAGCCGTCCTCGCAGCCGAAGTAGAGCCGCCCGTCAATGGCCGCGACGGAGCCGTCAATCTCGAAGCCGGCTTTGAACTTCCAGACGACCGAGCCGTCGTTTGCGTCGAGGCAGTAGAGGTAGTGGTCGAGGCCGCTCGCGAGGATGCGGTCGCCGACGATCGTCGGCGTCGCCTTCATGCTGTCGAGGCCCTGGAACTTCCAGATGAGCGAGCCGTCCTTCGTGCTCAGGCAGTAGACGTTGCCGTCGGCCGAGCCGAAGTAGACGCGATCATTGTTGACGGAAGGCTGCCCCGGCCAGCTCGTCCCGCCCCACGGGTCTTTGTGCAGCCGCCCGCTGATGGACCTGGTCTTAAACTTCCAACTGATTTCGAGCGGGCCGGCGGCCCACGGCCCCGAGCCGTAGAACGTCCGCGAAGGGTTGCCGAGCCACGTCGCCACCACCGGGCGCGCGCGCACCGTCACGGCCGGCTTTACGTCCGAGTCCGCCGCCCTCTCCTGCGCCTTCCCGCCGCAACCGCTGAGGAGCAGCGCGGCGAACAGACACGACGCCAACAAACTAACTTCTGATTTCTTCATGGGGCAAATCTTCCGAATGCGGAATGAGGAATTAAAAACCAATTGTCTTTAATTCATCATTCATCATTTCCTTTCCACTTTCCGCTGTAGACCACGTCGGCGCGGCCGGTCATGACGACTTCGTCGTCTTCTTCGCGCCAGATGACTTCTATCAGGCCACCGGGCGTGTGGACGTTGACGCGGCGGTCTGTCTTGTCGTTAATCGCCGCGGCGACGGCCGCCGCGCAGGAGCAGGTGCCCGACGAGAAGGTCTCGCCGACGCCGCGCTCCCAGAGCCGGACTTCGATGTTGCCGCGATCAAGGACGCGCACGAAGACGACGTTCGTCCTGTCCGGGAATTGCTCGTGCCGCTCGATGAGGCGGCCCAAACGCCGCCAGTCCAACTCGTCGAAGTCGTCCACGAAGATGCAGCAGTTCGGGTTGCCCATCGAGAGCGCCGTCACCGTGACGGTCTTGCCCTCGACCGTGAGCGGGTAGTCCGTGACGCGCTTGCGCGCCCCGTCCGTCAGCATCGGAATCTCTTCGCTCGTGAAGCCCGGCTGGCCCAGTTCCGACTCGAACCAGTAGTGCCCGCGCGCCTCGGTCTCGCGCAGGCGGTAGCGCTTGACCCCGGCGCGCGTCTTCAGCCGCAGCTCGTCCTCAGACCAGAGGCCCTCGTAGTAGAGGTAGGCGACCGTGCAGCGCGTGCCGTTCCCAGAGAGCCCTGCCTCGCTCCCGTCCGCGTTGAAGATGCGAACCGCGAAGTCCGCGTCTTCGCCGCCCGGGCGCACCACAGTGATGCCGTCGGCCCCCGCGCCGTAGTGCCGGTCGCAGACGCTTCGGGCGAAGTCGTTCAAAGAGCCCACGCTCGCGAGACCCTCCGCTTCAAAGACCAGATAATCGTTGCCGAAGCCTTGAAATTTGATGAACTGCATGGAGCGCCAGAATCGTTCGTGGAGTTTACTAACCTGCCGGATGGTCAACCGCTGCTGGCCGGAATTCCTAGCGGGCGATTGATTGTGCCACATCGGTTGGCGATTGACAAAGTGGTGGGTAGTCGCCGCGCGGGAGTTCGGGCGGGGAGGTCAACGGGGCTCGTCCTCAGTCAACTCCGCGCCGCGGCTGCTGCTCTTGATCCACATCCCGATTTGGGCGCGCTCGTAGAGGCTGGCGTTGACGGTGACCGAAAACTCTTCGCCGTCCTTCGCCCTGACGCGGAGAAGGTGCTTGACGCCCGAGCCCGTCTGGGATTCGGTGACGGTCGCGGACTTGTCAACTATCCGCCCCTCGTAATCCATCCGGTAAAGTCCCGTCGAGGTGAAGCGCTGGCGCAGAGACACGAACACCGCGGCGGCGACCGCGACGGTCAGCACGATGACCAGCACGGTCCCCACTTTATCCGGCCACTGCGGACGTTCTTTGAGGCCGGTGGTCACGACGCTCCTCCTTCCTCAAGACCTCCCGGCGAACGACGCGAGCAGGACGGCGATGGCGTCTATGTGGCTGCGGCGCGAGCTGGACTCTTCGGGGTAGTTGTTGAGGATGATCGAGAAGACGAGGCGCTCGCCCGACGCGCTCGTGACGTAGCCGGAGAGTGCGGCCACCGCGTTAATTGTGCCAGTCTTGGCCCGCATGTTTCCCTGCGCGGGCGTGTCGCGCAGCCGCGTCCTTAAAGTCCCGTCCACGCCCGCAATCGGCATCGAGTCGCGGAAGGCTGCACCGTAGCGGTGCGTCGTCATGTAGGTCAGCAGCCGCACGGTAGCATTGGCCGTGATGTAGTTGTGGCGCGAGAGCCCCGAGCCGTCGGCCATGACGAACTGCCCGCGCGGCTCTACGCCCACGGCGCGCAGGAAAGCCTTGACGGACTCGACGCCGTCGTCCGCGCTCGTGCGCTGCGTGAGCGAGATTGTGCCAGCGGGCACGCTCACTTTGCCGAGCGTGCGCAGCAGCAGCTCCGTGTAGAGGTTCTGGCTGGGCTTCATCGTCTGCGCGATGATGACGCTCAGCGGGGGCGACTGGACGCTCGCCAGTTCCACGAGCGATTCCGGCCTGAGCGGTCGGAGGACGCGCCCGGCCGCGTCAATCGTCTGCGACTGCCCGGTGACGACGACGCCCTTGGACGCGAGCGACGAGCGCAGCATATAGACGAAGACGAGCGCGGGGTTGGGGACGGCGACGCTCCCGACGAGCCCCTTCTCCGTGAGGTCGAGCCCGAGGGGCACGCTCCCGCTGACCTCTATGACGTTCGAGCCGAGCGGGCGGTGGACGGTCAGGTCGCGCTTGGAGCCGCGCGGGCCAGTGGTCGCGCGGTTGACGATCTGGACGGCGGGCGTGACGGGGCCTGTGACGACGACGGCCGGCGAACCCACCTCCTGCCCGGGGCGGACGAAGAGGTCGAGCGAGTTGTCGTTGACGGTCAGCGCCGACACCTCCGCGCCGAAGTACCACTGAAGGTCGTCCCACTCCCAGCCGTAGCCGAACGGGCCGCCCGTGAAGTAGCTCTCGTCGCCGACGATGTTGCCCTCGACGCGCTTGACGCCCGCGGTGGCGATGCGCGCCGCGAAGTCGTCAATCGCGCGGTAGTAGTCGCCGTTGTTGAAGCTCGCCGCGAAAGAGGGGTCGCCGCGGCCGTAGATGACGAGGTCGCCGCGAATTGTGCCGGAAGCGTCCGGCGCGGAGGGCGCGTAAGCGGAGGTCTTGAAGCGGTAGTCGGGGCCGAGCCGGTCGAGCGCGGCGGCCACCGTGTAAATCTTCATGTTCGAGGCAGGGTGCAGGAGTTTCTCCGCGTTCTCCTCGAACAGCGTGCGCCCCGTGTCGAGCGAGACCACCTTGACGGCCATCTGCGACGGCGCGAGGTCCGGGCTGTTGAGCACCGTCTCGATGCGGGCGCGCAACTCCTCGACGGTCTTCGGCGCGGATGAGCGCGCGGCCTTCGCGGCGGAACCCGGCCCGAAGCCCTCGCCAACCTGCGCGGCAGGCGTCGGGGTAGGCTTCGGCGTCGGCGTCTGCGCGGGCTGCGGCTGCGACGCGCCGACCCTGCGCTCGCGCTGCGCCTCCTGCGCGAGCGCGCCGCCACAGAGCGCGCAGACCAACAGCAGGGCGATGAAAGGGGAAGTCCGGTTCTTCTTAATCGTCATGTCAACTCGCACCAATCTACGATTGCGGGGAGAGGGACAGAGTAAAGCGTTTCAAAACCAAAACTCAACCCTTTGCGCCTTAGGTTTTTACTTAGCGCCTCCAGCGTGAGACGTTGCGGTTTCTCGCAAAGGCGCAAAGCTAAGACGTAAGGCGCAAAGGGTTGAGTCAATGAGTTGCTGAGTTTAGACGGCGCGTGCGTACCAGTCCCAGACTAAATCGGTCCAGGTCTTGTAGCCCTGCGCGGTCGGATGCTTGCCGTCGGGGGCGCGCGGCACGACCAGGGAGTTCGAGTTGTAGAAGTGGCCATCCTGAAAATTCTCTTCGATGACGCGCACCAGTCCCTTGTCCGGCTTCCAGCTCGGCGGGCCGATCCAGAAGGCCGCGCGCGCACCTATCTCCTCGACCATCTGGCGGACGAGCGGCGCGCGCACATCCGGGTTCGCCATGAAAATCTCGTTCGAGCCGAGCGCGATGAAGACCACGTCCGGGCGGTAGAGCGCCAGCTTCTCGCGCAGCTTGCCCGAGCCCTGCCAGAAGACTATGGTCGAGCTGCGCTCCTGCCCGTTGATGAAGCGGCCGCCCACGGCCTCGACCTTCTTTTGCAGCCACGGGCCGACGCCCTCGGCCATCGAGTCGCCGACGAGCAGCACCGTCTTGTTCCTCAGTGAGAGCGGGAAAGCGCCCTCGCCCTCGGCCCAGACGGTGAACTCCACGTCGCCGCCCGAGTTCAGGCGCGCGCGGCCGCTGACGATTGGCCCCTGCGCGCTCACGACTTCGAGCGTGCCGCCGCTGAAAGTGAACTCCCACGGCAGCGACTTGTCCGGCGCTTCGGATTGCAGGTCAACGTCCGCGCAGTCGCCTGTGAAGCCCAGGCTGAAGCGCAGCGCGCGGTCGCGGCCGAGGCTCAGGCCCACGCCCTGCGGCGCGCAGCGCGACGCGCTCGCGTTCAGGCGCGGCAGCGGCCCCACCGGCAAGGCCCTGACGACCTCCACGGTCGCCTCCGCCTCGCGCCCCTCCCACGCCGTCTTCAGCGTCACGCGCCCCGGCTTGAGGCCCGTCAGCGTCCCGTCCTCCGCGACCCGCGCCGTCTGCTCGTCCGAGACGCTCCACTTGCCAACGATGGGCGCGCGCAGGAAGTCGCGCAGCGAGGCGGCGTGCGCGGAGTCTATGTCCTCGTCCTGCTCGCGGTACTCCTCGTAGGCCAGGAGGCGCGATTTTTGGCCCACGGCGATGTGCGTCAAACTGCGCGCGATGCCGATTCTTAAAACGTCCTTCGCGGGTTTTTTGGAGCAGGCTGGCAGGAGCACGAGCGCGACGAGCGCGAGCGCACACGCGCAGGCGAGTTGGGGGCGACTCTTCATTACTTCAGACCTCTTACAAGAAAGATTGCCGTTCAGGTTTCCCGCTGGATCGAGTTGACGACTTCTTCCGCTGTGGCCGTAGCAGTACCGACTTTGCCGACGACGATGCCGGCGGCGTGATTCGCGAGGACGGCCGACTCGACCATTGACGCGCGCGCGGCGAGCGCGGCGGCGAGCGTGGCGATGACGGTGTCGCCCGCGCCCGTCACGTCGTAAACCTCGCGGGCGGCCGTGGCGACGTAGACCGGCTCGTGGTAACTCTCCAGGAGCATCATGCCGCGCTCGCCGCGCGTAATCAAGACCGATTCGCAATCGAGCCGGGCGCGAATCAGGTGCGCCGCGCGCTTGAGGCCCTCGTCCGTGTGGTCGTCCGTGTTCGTCAGGCGCAGCGCCTCGTGGTGGTTCGGCGTGACGAGCGTGGCCGGGCGGTAGGCGTCGAAGTTGCGTATCTTCGGGTCTACGAGCACAGGGACGCCGCGCCCGTAAGCGAGGGGCAGGACTTCGGCCAGGACGCGCGGCGTGACCGCCCCCTTATCATAATCGGAAACGACGAAAGCGTCAGCCCCTTCTATGAGGCGGCTGAGGATTTCCACCATCCGCCCCTCGGTCGCCTCGTCAACGTGCGCGCGGCGCTCGCGGTCTGCGCGCACGACCAACTGGCTGTGCGCGATGATGCGCGTCTTGACGGTCGTTGGCCGACTCTCTTCGACAACCAGCGTGCCGTCGGCCGCGCCCGCCCCTTTCAACTCCGCGCGCAACGCAGCGCCCGCGCGGTCGTCGCCGACCACCCCGACCACGCTCGCTCGCGCGCCCAGCGCGATCAGGTTCGCCAGGACGTTGGCCGCGCCGCCCAGATGCACCGACTCGCGCCGCACGTCCACCACGGGCACGGGCGCTTCGGGGCTGATGCGCGTCACGTCGCCCCAGACGAACTCGTCCAGCATCACGTCGCCGTAGACGACGACGCTGCGCTCGCTCGCGCCGCGCAGGATTTCGCCCGCGCGCTCTTTGGTCAATTGAGGCGTCATGCCCATTCTTCAGCCCCGTCAGGGGCGACTGACAATAGCCCAGCATTGAAGTGCTGGGAGAAGGTGACAGAAATTTCCCGAGTCCCGTAGGGACGATTGAAGGATTCAGCCATCCCTACGGGACTCGATTAATTTTTTGGCTCAATTCCCAGCACTGAAGTGCTGGGCTATTTTCAACTGTCCCTGCGGGACAAGAGACGCGCTTCGATTACCGATTACTTTCTTCGATAACTCTCTGAACTGCCGACAGAACGCTCTCGACTTTTACGCGGCGGATGCATTCGGGCGCGTCGAACTCGGCGCAGGCGTAGCCGGGGCAGGGCTGGCAGGGCAGTTCCTCGCGGACGACCTCGGCGGGCGCGGCGGCCCAGGGACGCCAGTGGGCGACGTTGGACGAGCCGAAGATGACGACCGAGGGGACGCGCACGGCCGCCGCCATGTGCGCGATGCCGCTGTCGTTGCCGATGAAGAGGCGCGAGCGCGCGGCGAGGGCCGTGACTTCCGGGAGCGACAAATCTGTGAAAGCGATGATGGGCACAGACGAGTTCTCGGCAAGCTCTGCAACAACCTGACCCTCGTTCGGCGCGGCCGTGGCGACGACCTCGAAGCCGCGGGCCGAGAGGTCTTCGGCGACGCGCGCGAAGTTCGCGGCCGCCCACCGCTTCGTCTCGAAGGCCGCGGCCGTGTGCATCAGCGCGAGCGGTTTTGCTTCGTCCACGCGCGCCGCGCGGAGCCTCTCGCCAACACTCGCCGCGGCACTCTCCGTCACGACGAGGCGCGTGCGCGGGCGGTCGCTCACGGGCACTCCCGTCCAGCCCAGCAGCGCCAACTGCTGCTCCGCCGAATGCGTCTTCTCGCTCCCCCACAATTCTGACGAAGGCGGCGCGGCGTGGTTGTAGAGGCGGCTGTACTGGTAGCTCGCGTAGCCGACTCGGTGCTTCGCCCCCGTCGCCCTCGTCAGGAGCGTCGCGGTCGTCCCGCCGTGCAGGTTGTAGGCTACGTCGTAGCGCGCGGCGCGCAGCCGGCGTGCGACGCGCGCGCGGCTCGCGGTGCTGCCACGCTCGACCGTGACGACGCCGTCCACCGCGTCGAAGCCTTCGAGCACGGGTGCGACCCAGCTTTCGAGCAGCACGTCAATCCGCGCACCCGGCAGGAACCGGCGCAGCGCGTCGAGCGACGCGGTCGCCAGCACCGTGTCGCCGATCGAGCGCAGCCGCACGACGAGCACGCTGCGCACAGCGCCCCAGTCCCAGCGCGCGGGCGCGAGCGGGCGGGCCGCGCTCTCATCCTCCCACGCCAGGACTCCCGCCGCCGGCTCAGTCTTTTCCAGCAGACTTTTCATCCTCGACGGTCGCTTCGTCAATCAGCATCACCGGAATGTCGTCGCGCACGGGATAGACCCTCTTGCACTCGCGACACTTCAGCCCGCTGCCGTCCGGCTTCAGCTCGACCTCGGCCTTACACGCGGGACACGCCAGTATCTCCAACAAGTCTTGACTAATCGCCATATTCTTTTAAACCCCTCTACTCAAAAGGAAGCAAGATTAACACGAGAGTGCGTCACTTCTCACTCACAGTCATCATCATTCCGTGTTTCGGGCGGAGCGTGATGACGGGGCGGGGCGCGACCGGGTGGCCCGGGACGAGGCGCATCCGCCAGCGGCGCGCGAGCGAGGCGACGAGCAGGATGGCCTCCATCCACGCGAAGGCTTCGCCGATGCAGTGGCGCGGGCCGCCGCCGAACGGGAAGTAACTGAACTGCAACCGCGCCTCGCGCGCCTCCGGCGTCCAGCGCCCGGGGTCGAAGACTTCGGGCTCGGGGAAGAAGCGCGCGTCGCGCTGCGTGACGTAGGGGCTCAGGAGCACGAGCGCCTTCGGCGGGATCGTGTAGCCCGCGACCTCGAAGTCGCGGAGCGCGAGCCGGCCGATGGCCCAGGCCGGCGGGTAGAGCCGCATGGATTCAGAGACGACCATCTCCGTGTAGCGCAGCCGCGGCACGTCCTCGACCGTCGGCTCGCGCCCCCCGAGCACCGCGTCGAGTTCTTCGTGCAACTTCGTCTCAACGTCCGGGTACTCGGAGAGCAGATACCACGTCCACGTCAGCGCGTTGGCCGTCGTCTCGTGCCCGGCCAGGAAGATGGTCATCACTTCGTCGCGCACCTGCGCGTCAGTCATCTGGCCGCCGTCGCCCTCCTCGTCGCGCGCGCTGAGCAGCATCGAGAGCAGGTCGCCGCGGTCCTCATCGCTCCGCCTGCGCTCCTCTATGATGCGGTAGATGGTCGCGTCCAGTCGCGCCTTCGCACGCTGGAAGCGGCGCGCGTGCGGCAGCGGCAGCTTCTCCAACAGCTCCGAGAAGGGCAGCAGGAGGAAGTTGAAAAGCTCCATCACGCTCGTCAACGCCTCGCCGATTTCGTCTGCCTCCGACTCCACGTCTGCGTCGAAGAGCGTGCGCGCGACGATGGCGAGCGTCAGGCGCATCATCTCATGCGAGATGTCCAACTGCTCGCCGTCGCGCCAGCGCGAGGCGGCGCGCGAGGCGTACTCGGTCATGACTGCGCCGTAGGAGTTGACGCGGGCGCGGTGGAAGGCGGGCTGGGCGAGGCGGCGCTGCCGCTTGTGGAACTCGCCCTCGCTGGTCAGGAGCCCCTCGCCGAGCAGGCGCTTGGCGCGTTGGAGCGCGCGCCCCTTCATGAAGCTCTGGTGGCTCGTGACGAGCACGTCCCGGACGTGGTCCGGGTGTGCCAAAAAGAAGACCTCCTGCGGGCCGAAGCGCAAGTAAACCACGTCGCCGTGCTCGGCCACCGCGCTCCGCAAGAAGCCCAGTGAGTCGCGGCGGAAGGCCGTGAAGTTGCCGCCGAGCAGCCTGCCTTTCGGCCCCGGGGGACGCTCGCCTGTCGCCAGCTCTCGCATGAATTCTATTGTTCCATCGCCCGGCGGCCGGGTCAAATTGGATTGCAGAAGACAGATTCAAGCCTTTGCGCCTTACGTCTTTACTTTGCGCCTCCAGCGTGAACGGCTGTTTCCCGCAAAGGCGCTAAGGGAAAACTTAAGGCGCAAAGGCTTGAGTGCTTTCTCTACAATCCGCAATCCGCAATGCGCTGGCTTGCTCTGGGCTGCTTCGTGTGATAGTGATTGAGGCCGGAAATTTCAAAGGGGTTTGAGAGTTTGTCTTTAGAATTCGCAGTCCAGTACCCGTGCACCCTGCGCGCGCGCTACTCCGAAGAACACCTGCGCGCCTGGGGCCGTTTGAGCAACATCCACACGCGCGTGACGACGGGCGAGGAGGCCGCGCCCTCTGAAGACAAGGTGCGCTTCGTCGAGAACGCCCGCGACGAGCTGGAACGGACGCAACTCGAAACGACCGTCTGCGCGGCGTGCCCGGCCTGCCTGCCCTCGGACACGGCGGGCGAGGGCGAATTGGTCGGCTGTCTGGGGCGCGTCACCTACCCGGTCGAGGCGCAGTTCGAAAAGTTCCTAGCCGACCGCGTGCAGTTGGCGCTGGACACCCTGGACAAGGAAGACCAGCCGCGCCTCCTGCGCATCCTAGTGGACGCGGAATCGCCCTTCGACGGCGAGGCCACCAAGGAGCTGCGGCGCGTGACGACGGCCCAGGGCCTGCGCTTCTTCGAGCTGCGCCTGCCCATCAAGCTGACGCGCGAGGCCGCACACCTGACGACGGACAACCTCTTCGACGTGCTCGCCGGCTTTCGTTCCGAAGACTCCGGCAGCACGACCTACACGCGCGAGCTACCGCACGCGGCCGCGCCCGACTACTACGACTTCCTGGACTACGTCCTGCGCAACGACCTCTCGGAAAGTGAGCGCACGCGCCTGCACGCGCGCAGCCGCAACTACGCACAGTTCCTGCGCCTGCTCGCCGCCCTCGAACGCGCCGAAGCCTTGAGCGCGCGCGTGCTGATTGATTAGTTAACCTGCCACGTCCTGAGCACGACGAGGTCGTCGTAGCTGACCGCGCGCTTGCCGTCGCGTGAAAAACGCAGAGCGCCCGTCCGCGGGAAACGTGACGTGACGCTCCCCGTGCTGACATCAATCAGCGAATAGTCTTTGTCCTCATTCCCGCTCGCTATCAATTTCCCGTCCGGGGAGAACACGGCGTAGGTGTAGCCCGGCAACGTCTTGACCTTCTCGCCCGTGCGGGCGTCCCAGATCACTAACTCCCCGACGGGCTCTGTCTCTGCCGAAGTCTGTTGCTCCGCCGTGCTGACCAGGAAACGGCCGTCCGGGGAGAACCAGACGCCCGTGACATCCTTTTGCTGACCTTGAAGAGTCTGCACTAACTCCCCCGTCTTAACGTCCCAGACCTCCACCGACTGTTTCGTGATCGTAGCCAGTCTGCCGCCGTCCGGCGAGAACGCGAGCTGGCTCATGACGAACAGCGCGCTGCCGCCGATTGACCTCTCCTTCGCGGGCTGAACCGCCGCCCGTTTCCTCGATTGAACGTCCCACAACTCGACAATCGTTTTATCGTTGTCCGAGCCCGTGTCCATGTAGCTCACGACGGCCAGGCTCTTTCCGTCCGGCGAAAAGTTCACGCGCTGCACGATTCCGTCGCCGACAATCTTACCCGTCGCTTTGTACGTCTTCGCGTCCCAGAATGTGATGGTGCGCGCGCCAGTCTCCTGGGCCAAATTCCCGGGGCCGGTGACGAACGTCGTCCCGTCGGGAGAAAAGGCTACGTCGCCGAAACCGGACTCGGAGGCTTCGATGACTTTCTTCCTTCTGCCGGTCTGTGTGTCCCACACTATCAACAGGCCCGTGAAGTACGCGCACACCAGCGTGCTCCCGTCCGGCGAGAGGTCAAAGTTCTGTATCACGTCGTCGGGCACAGCGACTCCGTTGGGGTTGGACACGTCGCCGTACAGCGTCGCCAGGAGCCTCATGTTCAGCGGCTTGATGAGCGTCGGCCCCTTCCACGCGCTTCTTTTAGCCGGGTAACGTCCGTCCGTCGCCTGCGGCCTGTTCCGGCCCCGGCGCTTCGATTGCGGCAGCCCCGTGCCGCACAGCAGGCACACGGCGACGAGCACAGAAAGCATTCGTATCATTCTCACAGTTACCTTCCTTTTAATCGCCGTCAATGATGTGGATAGCCTTGATGTAGGGGCGGCCCTTCCGCAGGCCGTAGGTGATTTTTTGCAGGTACAGATTGTTGTGCAGCATGCCCTCTTGCTCGAATGTGCAGACGCCCCTGCGGCATCGCCGGAGCGCCCCGCCATTCCTCGCCGGCCCCTCTCCCGTCTCGCGGCCCTTGAGCCACCGCTCAAGCCGTGCGAGCGTCCTGAAACTCTTGGCCTCGATGTCACCCGTGATGGAATGCTCGACGCGGATTCTCACCGTTTGCAGATAGGGGCGCTCGGCGTCGAGCTTTCCCAGTTCACCCGCCGAGAAGGCGTCCGCCACGGCCTTGACCAGTTCCTCTGGGGGCTGAGTTTGATTCGACTGGGCGATGCCGGGCAGACTGAATGCCAGAATTAGCGCACTCACCAGAACGAGTTTGTTTCCCATTGTTCTCCTGTCTCTTAGCCTTGTAGTTTTGAGCATCGTAAGACGCTTCGGGTGAGCCGCGCTTACGCCTTATCTTCGTCAAGTTGACGAAGGCTGTCGAGGATGAGGTTGGTGTTGCTGGCGGCCTGTATCGTGACCGGAAATTCCGCGGCCGCCTTCTCGAAGTCGAACGTGCCGCTGACCACCTCGACTATCTTGCGGAAGGCTTCCTCGCCCGTCACGTCTGCGGCCTCCGCGCCGACGATGCGGCCCTCGTTGAAGAGCACGCGGCCCTGGCGCGCGTCGCTCGTGATGGCGAGCGCGCCCGTCAGGCGTGCGTTCTCTATGACCTGCACGGCGTCGAAGATGCTGATGGCCGAGAGGTCGCCGGCGAGTGTCACCTGAGACTTGCGGCGGACGATGCGGTTCGCCGGCACGGCCACCTCACCCTCCCGCAGCTCCCGCAGCTCCCGCAGCGCAGGGCGGCGCACGCGCCGTATGGCGTCGAGGCCGGGGGTGATGGAGATGCGCGGGTCCAGGGTCTTGGCTTCGAGCAGCCGGTCGTGGGCCGTCTGCAACTCCTCGCGCTCTATGTAGAGGCTGGCGAGCGCGAGGCACTGGCGGGCGGCCTCCTCCGGGTGCTTCACGCGCGTGATCTCGCGCAGCCGCTCGCGCAAGGCTATCGAGCGCGGGCTCGCTTCGAGCGCCGTCCGCAGCCGGCGCACGGCGCGCTCCGGCGCGTGGTACTTCAGGAACAACTCCGCGTCGAGCAGGGCCGTTTCGACATCGCTCTCCTGCTCCTTCTCCCTGTCTGTGAACGCCTCGCTCATCGCTCTCGCTCTCCGGCGCAAGTGTAGCACAAACGAAGGGACGCCTATTGAACGCGCAGCATTCTGCGCTCAGGTCAACACCATATCGTATAGGCCGTGAAGCATTGCGCGGGCGCTCTGTTTCTCCCGTGCGACGCGAAAAAAACGGACGCGAGCCGCGCCCTCATCCATTCTCTCAACTCGCTCGGCGCAAGCTGAATTTTAATTGTTCTTACGCCGAGGTGAAAATCAGCGCCCGGAGGCCACTGTGTTCGCAACCGTACAAGACTCTAGGACTTGTCCTGCGCATGAAACATGGCACGCGGGATGCACAAGGGAGGGCCGAGAGATCACGTAGGCCCTGTTCAACTCGCCCGCGTGGAGTTCTCCGCAAGGCCAGCAAGTTCACCCCCGATTGTTACAGGTATTGTCCGACCGTGCGAGAGGAGTCTTTTACGGATGTACGACGAACTGACGTTGGAAGCCACGGGCTCCGCGACCATCAGACTTGTCAACGCGAGCTGGGCGAACTACCTGACGCGCTTCCTACAGCGCCTCAAATCAATCGGCCGTCTACACAGGGCGGACGGGACCGAAGCCCTGATTAAGCGCTTCAAGCGGTCGCGCCCCGACACCTACTTTCACAGCGTCCGCGTCTCGCGCTTCTCGCGCGCCGTCGGCCGCGCCTACGGCTTCGACGACGCGCGCCTCAAGCAGCTCTGCTATACGGCCGTCCTGCACGACGTGGGCAAAATCCTGGTCCCCGAGGCGGTCCTGAACTGTCCGCGCAAGCCTACAAAGACGGAGTTTTTCGTCCTCCACCAGCACCCGACCTTCGGCGCGCTGCTGGCCTCGTACTTCAACCTGCCGGCCGAGCTGCGCGTGCGCACGCAGCACCACCACGAGCGGTGGGACGGGCAGGGCTACCCGCACAAACTCGGCGGCGAAGACATCCCTTTGATGGCGCGCATCGTCCAAGTGGCGGACACCTACGACGCGATGGTGTCTGACCGCCCTTACCGCAAGGCCCTCGCGCACGAGGAGGCGGCCCGAGAGCTGCGCCTTCACGCGCGCAAGCAGTTCGACCCGCGCGTCATAGAGGCGTTTTTGGACACATACCCGACGAAGGAGTTAGAAGTGCAGTCATGAACTCGTGGATGAAGCGGCGCATTGACCGTTCCCGCGCCCGCTGCCAGCAGAAGGCGGCGGCGGAAAATAAAGAGACAATGCGACGCGAGAAAAAGGAAACTGGACGGAGCAAACAGGAAGCGACCACTCCCCGCGAACTTTCTCACCCCGCCAGCGACAAGTAAGAGCAAGAAAGCCGCCCTCGATTCGGGGGCGGCTTTCTGCCTGTCAGGCACGACGGCCTCCACAGAGCGAAAGGGCGCTAGAAAGATAGACGCCCGCTGAACTGAATCTCGCGACTGGGAGTGGCCGCTTCGGTGATGGTGCCGAACTGTGGCGTGTTGACGAAGCGGTTGGGCGTGCCCAGGTTCGTGCGGTTGAGCGCGTTGAAGACCTCCGCGCGGAACTGGAATTTGACGTCTTCCGTGACGGCGAACTCACGGTGCAGGGCCAGGTCGAGCGTCTGCATTCCGGGGCCGTAGAGAGTGTTTCTCCCCACGTTCCCGAAAGTGAAGGCGGGCGGCGCGGCGAAAGCTGCCGGGTTGAACCAGCGGTCGGCAGTGTGGCTGCCCTCGTCGAAGATGGGCTGTCCCGTGTAGTTGGCGCGGATGGGATTCTCTCCGAGCAAAGTTCCCGAGTTGGCCGTGTCGCCGAAAACAGAGATGGTGAACGGGAATCCGGTCTGCGCCTGGAAAATCGCCGAGAGGTGCCAGCCTTGGGTCGCCACGCGCAACGCGCGTGAGAAGTTCAACGCTGGAAGGTCATAAACGGCGCTCAGCGCGAAGCGGTGGCGTATGTCGCAGGCGGGGCCTTTCTCCGCGGCCAGATTGTTATTGTCCTGCGGGATGGCAGACTCGAACATGGGAGAGCGGAAGTCGGGCGCGTCGCTGAGGCTCTTGGCCCAGGTGTAGTTGGCGAGCAGCGTGAAGCCGCGCGCGTAACGCCGTCGGATGTTGGCATAGCCGGCGTTGTACCAGCTTTGCGCGGAGTTCTCCAGCAGGTTGATGCCGCTGACGGGGAAGGTGGTGCTCGCGACGTTGATGTCGTCCGGCAAAACTGTGCCAGGCAGGAAAGACAGGACTCTGTACGGGCGGCGCGGGCCGATGGCCCCCGGACCCGGCCGCGCGTTATTAATCAGGTGCGAGCGTTGGAGGTGTACTCCGTGTGAGCCCAGGTAACCTATCTCCAGCGTGGTCTCGCGGCCCAGGCTCTTCTCGACGGAGAAACTCCACTGCTGTATGTACTGCGAGGGCGCGTGCGGGTCGAAGGCCGCGAAGCTGACGGTGGTCTGCCCAAGCACAGGCGTCCCGAAGTTGAACTGCGAAGCGATGAGCGACGCGGGCGGCGTGAAGTTGTCGGCCTGCTGCGTCTCCGGGAAGACGTAGGGCACGTTATGCCGCTGGTTGCACCAGGTGTTCATGTCAACGGGCGTGAAGAAGATGCCGAAGGCCGCGTGTAAGACCGTCCCCCAACTTGGGATGTTCTGAGAGATGCCGAACCGCGGGGCGAAGTTGAGCTTGTTCGAGTACATCAAGCCTTTGGGGTATCCCTGCTGTCCGCCCACGAAAACAAAAGGTCTGCCGTCCTGGAAGATCAGGTTGGTGTTAGCGAAGCGTATGTCAACGAGCGGGCTCATGTATTCATAACGGAGCCCTATCTCGATGGTCGTGTTGCGCGTGAGTTGGAAGCTGTCTTGAATGAAGGCGTCCATGTACCACTGTCGGAGCTGCATCTGCGGGATGCCGGCCTGGCGCTGCTTGACCGCGGGCAGGCCCAGCAGAAAGCTGGCGAGGGCCGCGCCCGTGCCGTCGTTCGTCGCCGTCTGCGTGGTGAACCCGTTGGTAAACTGGTAATAGCCGCGGTTCTGGAAGAAGCCCCACATGGGCCAGATGTAATGACGGTAGCTGCCGCCGAGCTTGAGACTGTGGCGGCCAATCTGCCAGTTGAGCAGATCGCGGGCTTCGAGAATCGTGTCCCAGGCGTGCATCGGCGTGGCGGCGAAACTGTCGCCCATGCCGGAATAGCCCTGCACGTTGAACCACGGTGCTCCGAATGCTCCCTGGCCGCCGAAGCCGACGCCCTGAATCCCAAGCTCGGAGACGATGTCGTTACTCTCGCTGTTTTCCGAGGTGCGGTGCATCGCGAGCCTTGAGAAAGTAATGGCCGCGATGTTCACCATGCGGGGACTGATGATGTGGTTCCAGGCGATGCTGCCGTGCTGTGAAAAATTGTCGTGAAGCGCGCCGAACCCCGGCAGGTTTTGTGGCATGAAGCCGTTTTCGCCGCTGAACGAGTAGCGCGCCGCAATGCTGTCGCCGCGCTTGAAAACTTGATCCACGCGAATCGTGGCCTGGTCCGTCACGTGGCGCTCGTTGCGCACGTCCAGATAGTTGTTACAGTCCATCCCTGCGCCGACGACAGTCGGTGCGCCCATCATCGTCATCCCGCAGCCGTTCATTCCCATCTCCATGTTAGGACGGGGCACGTACTTTTGCAGGAACAGTCTCGCCGCCGGGTTGATTAAATTCGCCGGGATGACGTTGCCGGGGAAGGGGTCGCGTATGATTTGCGGGTTGCTCGGACTGACGGGCCTGCTCGGGTCGAAGTTCGGGTTCGGATGAGCACTGAACGGGTTGTAGATGTCCGCGCCGCTCATGCTGAAGTCGCCCGCCGCCTCCTCCGCGGTGGGAACGGTGGCGATCATCGTGTCGGCTTTCGTGCGCCGCAGGCCCTCATAGTTGAAGAAGAAGAAAGTCTTGTTGCGGACGATGGGGCCGCCGAGTGAGCCGCCGAAATTATTCTGGACGAAGTGATTCGACGAGCCCATCTCGTTGAAGGCGCGGGCGTCGAGCGCGCTGTTGCGCAAGAATTCGTAGACGGTTCCGTGGAACTGGTTGCTGCCCGTCCGCGTCACTATGTTGACCTGGCCGCCACCGGCCCCGCCCATCTCGGCGGAATAGCTGCCGGTCTGAACTTTGAATTCCTGCACGGCGTCGGGCGAGGGGCTCAAGTTGAGCGTGTTGAAGGTGGGGTCCGTGTTGGTGGCCCCGTCGAGGAGAAAATAGTTCGCGTTGGGACGGTTCCCGCCGATGCTCACGGCCGAGCGTTGACCGGGACGCCAGTACAACGGATTCATGTCGCCCGTCTGAGCGCCGTGGCTGACGTGCGCGCCCGGCACGGTGAGCACCAGATCAATCAGCATTCGCCCGTTGAGCGGCAGGTTGCGAATCGCGGCCGACTCGATGACCTCTCCCACGTCGGCCTTTGTCGTCCGCAAGACCTCGACCGCCTCGACGTTGACCTCTACGTTTTTGACATCGGCCAGCTGTAGGCTCACGTCGAGGGCCAGTTGCTGTCCGACCTCCAGGCGCAGGGTCTTTGTGAAAGGGGCGAACCCCGAAGCCTGTACATTGAGGTCATAGTCGCCGGGCAGGAGGCCGGAGATTTGGAACGTGCCCTGCTCGTCGCTGCTGACGTGACGCGCGGAGTGCGTGCTCGCCGACACCAATTCGACGGCCGCCCCCGGGATGACACGCTGCTGTGGGTCGAAAACAGTGCCGCTCAGGACCGCGTAATTGCTCTGGCCGAAAGCCACGACGGAAGTCAACAGGAGAAAAGTGAAGAGAAACAGCGAAGTCAATTTGCGCACAGCTTAACCTCCAGACGAAAGTAAAGGGAGAGGCCCCTCGTCTTTTGAAATCATTGCCGACTGGCTTCCTGCCGTTTGGATATGCTTAAGGAGCTCGTGCTGAAGAAAACTAACATGGCACATTCCCCTTGTCATGCGACTGAGGTTGGGGACAGGTGCCAAACTTTAGTTGGAGAAGACTACAAGGTCAGTACCGCCTGCGGTAGCGGGCGGGTACTCAAGGTTGATGACCCGCCCGCTACCGCAGGCGGTACTGACCTCAGTCACGCTTTATTGCTAACGGCTACGACTGCGCCTGCTTAGAAGTCGAAACGAATCCCGACCCGAATCTGCCGCTGCCGAAGTGTGCGCGTCGGGACGAGGAAGGATTCGATGAACGCCTGGCGCTGCTCGGGCGTGGCCGCGGGGCTGAGGCCGTTGAAGTTGATGAACTCGGTCCCGAAGCTGAAGACCGTCTTGTTGAGCAGGTTGTCAATTTCGAACGAGCCGCGGATGCGCAGGCGCTCGGTCGGCTTGAACTCGCGCGTGACGTTAATGTCCAGGAGGAAGAGGCCCGGCCCTGTGCCGGCGTTACGCGGCAAATTCCCGATCTCGCCGATGGTCGGCAGACGGAAAGCCGTGAGCAGCCGAGAGTCTAACGGCTCGCCCGGCTCGCGGAAGCGCAGGAGCGAGAGGTCGCCCGTGAAGATGGGCCTGTCCGTGCCCACGTCGTCCAGGTTGCGGTCGTCGCCGCCGATGGAGATGTTGAAGGGCGCGCCCGACGCGATGCGGAAGATGGGAGCAAACCGCAGGCGGCCGAGCCAGCGCGGCGTGTCGAACGTCCCCGAAAAGACGAAGCGGTGGCGGCGGTCGAGCAGACTGCGCGAGCGCTCGGCCCGGAAGTCGCCCGGCGTGAGCGCGCTCGACGTGTTGACGATGCCGTCGTCAATCAGGCGCGAGAGCGTGTAGGCCCCGCGCAGCGAGAAGCCGAAGCCCGACTTGCTGCGGCGGAAGCGGCGGCGCAGCTCCAGAGTCAGCCCGTGATAAAAACTGTTGCCGATGGCGGCGAGCTGCTCGACCTGCGTGCGCGAGGGGTCTGGCCTGAGCGCGTTCAGCGTGCCGAGCGCAACGTCCAACGTCGTCGTCGAGCTGATGCTGTTGAGGTTGAAGACCGAGATGGGGACGCCCGACTCGATGATGCGCTCGATGGCGTTCGGGTCCGAGGGGTCTGACCCTGTGGTCGTGAAGCGCACCAGTTCGCCGGCCGTCGTCACGTTGTAGAGCGGGCGCGGGCAGCCCGGGCACGGGCGGAAGTTGGGGAAGTCCTGCGAGAGCAGGTAGGCCGTGATGCTGCCGAAGCCCGCGGGCAGGCGCGGCGCGTTGGCGTTGAACTCGCGCCAGAGGTGTATGCCGCGGTTGTAAGTGTAGTTGGCCTCGAAGACGAGCGAGCGCCCGACCTCGCGCTCGAAGCCGACGTTGGCTTGATAGCTTTCGGGGATGCGCAGGTCGGGGTCCAGGCGGCGCGAGAAGTTGGTGTTGAGCGAGCCGAACTCTTCTACGAGCGGGTCGTCCGGCGTGAGCGCCTCCGGGAAAGTGAGGTTGGCGGCGATGAAGGCGCGGCGCTCGGCCGTCGTCAGGGCGCGGCCCGTCGTCGGATCAACCAGGTCGTTCGTGTCGAAGATGAGCTGCTGGCGGCCGAGCGTGAAATCGTCAATCGTCCGCAGCAACGCGCGGTTGTAGAAGAGCCCCGCGCCGACGCGAATCACGGTCTTGCCCGACTTGAACGGGTCGTAGGCGAGCGCGAGGCGTGGGCCAAAATTGTTCGTGTCGCGGACGATTGATTCGCGCTCGTACCTGAGCCCGTAGCTCATTGTCAGGTTCGCGCGCAGCCGCCACTCGTCCTGCACGAAGACGCCGAAGTAGGTGTTGTGCTGCTCGGACTCGGTCTGAAAATTCTGCCGGAAGCGGCTCGGCTCGTTTGCCAGAAAATCTTCGACGCTCGAAAAGTTGAAGGTGCCGGAAACGTCCGAGAGGTCTATGAAGGTCGAGCGGATGTGCTGGAAGTCGCCGCCGAATTTCAGGGAGTGCGAGCCGGCGACCCAAGAGAGCGCGTCCTGCAACTGGAAGCGCGTCTCGCGGCGGTCGGTCGAGCCGCTCGTCGAAGAGCCCGCGATGAGCGTGCCCGAGCGCGAGTCGGGGTCGTCGTCGGGCAGCGGGTCGTTCAGGGTAATCAGGACGACGGGGCGGCGGTCGGCGCTCTGCTCGACTTCGATGGCGGGCGTCAGGCGAGAGAACTGCGCGCGGATTTGGTTGACGACCTTCGGGGAGAAGACGTAGTTGTCCGAGTAAGAGAGCGCGTCGGAGTTGCGCGTCCGGCCCTGCAAGGCTTCGGCGAGGCGGTTGCCGCCGCCGAACTGCCGCAGGTTGCGCAGCCGGCCCATCTGGTAAAGGAACGAGCCGTTGTGCAGGTCGGAGAATTTGTGGTCCACGCGCGCCGTGAACGTGTGTGTGCGCGAGGGCGTGCTGATGCCTTGGACGAAGGGCGAGAGGCCGGCCGCGACGCGGCGCGGGTCTATGAAGGTCGGGGCGGGCAGCGGGAAGAGAGTGTTCTGCTGGATGGGGACGAGCGTGTCGGTCGTCGCCGTGTCGAGGATGGTGTCGAACTCGTAGGCCGTGAAGAAGAAGGTTCGCTTGCGCCCGTTGTAGAAGGGCACACGGACGGGGCCGCTCAGGGTGAAGCCCGGGTCGTGCTGCTCGAACGGCAGGCGCGGCAGCCCCCGGGCCTGGTTGCGCGACGTGTTGGCGTTGAGGATGTCGTTCTCGTAAAAGTAGAAGACGCGCCCGCGGTAGCGGTTCGAGCCGCCGCGCGTGCGGATGTTGATGCGGCCGCCGCTCGCGCGCCCGTACTCGGCCGAAAACTGGTTGGTGATGATCTGCACCTCTTCGACGGCTTCGATGGAGGGCTGGAAGCGCTCGCGGGCGGCGCGGTCGTCGTTGTTGTCGAGGCCGTCAATCGTGATGTTGTTCGAGTAAGCGGGGCCGCCCGAGAGCGAGAACGTGCCGGCCTCTTCAGGCGTCGAGTTCGGGTCCGTGCCGCGGTCCTCGGCGAGGTCGCGCGTCGAGAGCGGCTCCTCGGTGACGCCGCCGAGCGTGAAGATGAGGTCGAGCGGCGAGCGCGTCAGGTTCGGCAGCGCCTCGACCTCCTCGGTCGTGACCGTGCCGCCGACGACCGTGCGCGTCGTGTCCACGGCGGGCGTCTCCGCCTCTGAAACGACGACCTGCGTGGCCGTCACGTCCGCCGGGCGCATGACGAAATCCAGCTGGACGTTCTGGCCCGCGATGGTGACGAGGTTCGTCTTCTCTTCCGTGGCGAAGCCCTCCGAGGAGGCGCGCACGGTGTATTCGCCCGGCTCCAACTCGATGATGCGGTAGCGCCCGTCATCGTTTGTTCCGGCCGTGCGCTCGACGCCGGTCTTGACCAGCACGACTGTGACGGTGGCGTTGGGGATGATCGCGCCGTTCTGGTCCGCGACGCGCCCCGCGATGGTCACGTCGTCCAGGTCCTGGGCGCGCGCGGCGGCCGGCGCGAGCGCCAGCGCGGCGATGAACGCCAGCAACACGGCCGAGAGGCGTGCGGGCTGAGGATTCATAAAAATGTTAACTCAGAGCTTGAAACGGTCGAGCGGGAAACCTGGAAGCCGTCAGACTGAGCGGCCGCGACAAAAGACAGCGCGCGAACTTTATCACCACGCGCGCGGCGAGCACAAGACAAAGGTGAAGGGAAATTCTAGCGGCGCGAGGTGGTCGTGCGGCGGCGCAGGCGCAGCGCCGCGGCGTGCGAAGCGGGGATGAGCGCGCCGGCTTCGGGCGGCGGCGGCGCGTCCGTGAAGTGCGCGAACTCGGCGGTGTGCGTTTGCAGGTAGTCGAAGAAGCGCTCGAACTCGCGCTGCATCGCGTCCATCTTCTCGCGCATGTTGAGGATGATCTCGACTCCCGCGAGGTTGACGCCCAGGTCGCGCGTCAGTGAGAGGATGACTTCCAGCCGCTCCAGGTCGGCGTCCGTGTAGAGCCGCGTGTTGCCCTCCGAGCGCGAAGGCTTCAGGAGCCCTTCGCGCTCGTACAGGCGCAGCGTCTGCGGGTGAATCTCGTACTGATCCGCCACCGCGCTGATCGTGTATGTGCGAGCCTTTCGCTTCATAAAGACAATGACAAGTGACGAGTTAAGACAAGCTCACGTGTGTCACTCGTCACAGTTATTCTAATCCCATCGCCACGCGCGGGTTCTCGGAGTTCAGTTGCGCGTAGCGCTTCAAGAGTTCCTTGGTCTCTTCCGAAATTACGTTGGGCAGCGTGACCTGAACTTCGACGAACTGGTCGCCGCGCAGTTGCGGGTTCCTGAGGCTCGGCACGCCGCGCTCTCGCAGCCGGAATTTTTGGCCCGATTGCGTGCCGGGCGGAATCCTGAGCTGCGCCTTGCCCTCGACCGTCGGCACCTCTATCTTCGCGCCGAGCGCCGCCTCCGGCACCGTCAGCGGCACGGTCACGTAGATGTTGTCGCCCTTGCGCGTGAAATACTTGTGCCGGCCGACGTTCGTGATGATGAAGAGGTCGCCCGGCGGGGCTCCCAAACGGCCGCCCTCGCCCTTGCCCGCGATGCGCACGCGCGAGCCAGTGTCCACGCCCGCGGGGATTCTTATCTTGACCGTCTCGGTCTTCGGCAAGAGGCCGCTGCCTTTGCAGAGTGAGCAGGGCGGCCGCCGCTTGCCCGCGCCGCCGCAGTCCGGGCACTCCTGCGCGAACTTCAGACGCCCGCCCGCCCGCTGGACCTGGCCCGAGCCCTTGCAGGTCGGGCAGGTGATGGGCGCGCCGCCAGTGTCGCCCGCCCCGTTGCAGCGCGTGCACTGCTCCGAGCGGTTGACCGTGATGTTCGTCATCAGCCCCGTGATGGCCTCCTCGAACGAGAGGGCCAGAGGCATCTCTATGTCCGCGCCGCGCTTCGGCTGGGGCCTCGGCGGCTCGCGCTCCTCTTTGGAGCTAGACCCGCCGCCGAAGAGGTCCGCGAAGATGTCTCGAAAGCTTGAGCCGCCGCCCGACGACGTGCTCGACGACGAGGACGCGGACGTTCCCCAGTCGAAGCCCGTGAAGTCGAAGCCGCCGCCGGTGCGTCCCGCGCCGCCGCCCGGAGTAGCTCCGCGCGCGGCCGCCTCGGCCAGGTTGTCCGAGTACTGGCCGAAGCGGTCGTAGACCTTGCGCTTCTTCTCGTCGGAGAGCACGTCGTGCGCCTCCGTGATGAGCTTGAAGCGCTCCTCGGCTGACTTGTCGCCGGGGTTCACGTCCGGGTGGTACTTGCGCGCCATCCGGCGGTAAGCCTTCTTGATCTCCTCCGGCTTCGCGTCGCGCTTGACACCCAGAACCTTGTAGTAATCTTCTTTAGCCATTAACAGTGGTCAGTGGCCGGTGGTCAGTGGTCAGCGAAATCAGTTTTTCAACTGACCACTGACCACTGACTACTGACCACTGTTCCTTACTTGTTCTCGTCCACGTCAACGTACTCGGCGTCAATCACGTTGTCGTCGCCGCCGGCCGCGGAGCCCTGCGAGGACTGGCCGCCGGCCGCGCCCGCGGCCGAAGCCTGCTCCTCGCCGCCTTCTGTGCCAGCCGACGTGCTGCCCTGCTGCTGGTAGAGCGCCTCGGCGATCTTGTGCGAGGCGGTTTGCAGCCGGTTGAAGGCGTCGTTCATGCGCTCGACGCCGCCCTCCTCGGTCGCCTTCTTCGCGTCGGCGAGCGCCGCCTCCACGTCCGACGCGGCCGAAGCGTCGAGCTTGTCGCGGTTCTCGGTGAAGGTCTTCTCGACCTGGTAGGTCAGAGAGTCCAGGCGGTTGCGCGCCTCTATCTCCTCGCGCTTGCGCTGGTCCTCGCCCGCGTGCGACTCGGCGTCGCGCATCATCCGGTCAATCTCGTCCTTCGAGAGGCCGCTCGACGCGGTGATGGTGATCTTCTGCTCGCGCCCCGTGCCCATGTCCTTGGCCGAGACGTTGACGATGCCGTTGGCGTCTATGTCGAAGGTCACCTCGACCTGCGGCATCCCGCGCGGTGCCGGCGGAATCCCGACGAGGTGAAACTTGCCGAGCGTGCGGTTGTCGCCGGCCATCGGGCGCTCGCCCTGTAGGACGTGGACCTCGACGGACGTTTGATTGTCCGAGGCCGTCGAGAAGACTTCCGACTTGCGGGTCGGGATCGTCGTGTTGCGCTCGATGAGCTTGGTGAAGACACCGCCGAGAGTTTCGATGCCGAGCGAGAGCGGCGTCACGTCGAGGAGCAGGATGTCCGTCTTCTCGCCCGAGAGGACGCCGGCCTGCACGGCCGCGCCGACGGCCACGACCTCGTCCGGGTTGACAGACTTGTTCGGCTCCTTGCCGAAGATGGTCTTGACGATCTCCTGCACCTTCGGGATGCGCGTGGAGCCGCCGACGAGCACGACCTCGTCAACCTTCCTGGCGTCAATGCCCGCGTCCTTGATGGCCTGCTCGACAGGGTTCTTGAGCCGCTGAAGAATCGGGTCAATCAGCTGCTCGAACTTGGCGCGCGTCAGCTTCATCACGAGGTGCTTCGGACCCGAAGCGTCGGCCGTGATGAAGGGCAGGTTGATCTCCGTCTCCATCGCGGAAGACAGCTCGATCTTGGCCTTCTCGGCGGCCTCCTTGAGGCGCTGCAAGGCCATCTTGTCGTTTGACAGGTCAATGCCCTGGTCTTTCTTGAACTCCTCGGTGATCCACTCCATCAGGCGCTCGTCTATGTCGTCGCCGCCGAGGTGCGTGTCGCCGTTGGTGGACTTGACCTCGACGACGCCCTCGCCGACTTCGAGGATGGAGATGTCGAAGGTGCCGCCGCCGAAGTCGAAGACCGCGATGGTCTCGTCCTTCTTCTTGTCCAGCCCGTAGGCCAGCGCCGCCGCGGTCGGCTCGTTGACGATGCGCATGACTTCGAGGCCGGCGATGCGGCCGGCGTCCTTGGTCGCCTGGCGCTGCGCGTCGTTGAAGTAGGCCGGGACGGTGATGACGGCCTTGTCAACTTTTTGGCCCAGATAGTCCTCGGCCGACTGCTTCATCTTTTGCAGCACCATGGCCGAAATCTCGGGCGGGCTGTAGTCTTTGCCGCCCGCGTTGACGCGCACGTCGCGGTTGCCGGCGGCCTGAACCTTATAAGGAACCTGTTTGATCTCTTCGCTGACCTCGTCGAACCGGCGGCCCATGAAACGCTTGATCGAGTAGACGGTGTTCTCGGGGTTGGTGACGGCCTGCCTTTTGGCGACCTGCCCGACGAGGCGGTTGCCGTCCTTGGTGAAGGCGACGACCGAGGGCGTGGTGCGCCCGCCCTCCGAGTTGGTGATGACGGTCGGCTCGCCGCCTTCCATCACGGCCACCACGGAGTTGGTCGTGCCCAAGTCAATACCGATAATCTTGCTCATTGCTCTCTTCTCCCAACATTAATTGACCATCGTCCCCGCCAAACCGGGGAAACGGCTTTCGTAGACGCGCCCCGCCGCTCGCTTTCCTACTCGCCGCAAAAGGGCACATCCCGCGCCGCGGCACGATTGGTTACGGGTTGAACGCAGTCTCAATATAATATCTGAGTCCCTCGTTGTCAAGTTTTAATCAGGCCGCCCGGCGCATCTTTTCGTCGCGCCGCAACTGGTGAAATATTGGGTTTTAACGGGCGAATCGGGAGTTTACTCGGCGCTCTGCCGGCGCTCTTCGTTGAGCAGGCGGGAGGCGAAAAAGATGTAATGGACGCCGGAAAGGACTGCGAAGCCGAAGACGGTCGTGTAGACGGTGGGCAGGTAGCCGCTCAGGGAGGGAAAGCCGGCGGCGATGAGGATGAAGGCGATGGCGAGAATCTGGACGGTCGTGTTGATTTTGCCGAGCCAGGAGGGGCGGAAGCCGCTGAAGCCCGTGACGATGTTGATGGCGGCGGCCCCGACGACGATGAAGACGTCGCGGCTGATGACGGCCACGGTCACCCAGAACGGGACGGGGAAGTGGCGCGGCAGGGGCTGCGGGGCGATGGCCGGAATCGAGAGGACTATGAAGGAGGTGACGAGCAGGAGCTTGTCGGCGATGGGGTCCAGGATTCTGCCGAGCTGCGAGCCCTGGTCGAAGCGGCGCGCGACGAGGCCGTCCAAGCCGTCCGTCAGCCCCGCGAGGACGAAGACGGCGAGCGCCCACTCGAACTTGCGCGCCATGAGGAGCGAGACGAAGACGGGAATCAGCGCCATGCGGAACATGGTCAGCAGGTTCGGCACCGTCAGGATGCGCGACGAGACGGGCGGGCTGGCGACTTTGGTCTTTTGACCTTCGGCCGGGACGGGCTGAAGTTTTGGCTTCGTCATTTCAAATCTCGGATCACAAAATCGCGAATCAAAAGCCGCGCATTATAGTGACGCGGCGCGTGGCGGCGCAAGCTCAGTGGTAGACCGTTGACGCAATGGTCGCCTGGTTGTTGCCGCGCTCGGGGTCGGGCGTGGGCGACTCGACACGGACGGTGCTGTTCACGACGGCCCCCTCGACCAAATCCTCGTGCACGGTGGCGACGACTGTGACCGTGGCCGAGCCGCCGTTAGGGAGCGAGGGGAAAGTGACGGCCCGCAGGTTTCCCGCGCCGGCGCAGGTGCCGCCCGTGGTCGCCTCGCACGAGACGAAGGTGAGCGACGCGGGCAGCTCAGGCGTCAGCCTGACGTTGTGGGCGGTGTCCGGCCCCTTGTTGGTCAGCGTGACCGTGTAGGTGACGTTCTGGCCGACGGTCAAGGGGTCGGGCGACGCGCCCGCCTGCAAGACGAGATTCGCTGACTGCGTCATGGGCCAGACCACGGGCACGAGGAACATGACGATGGCGAAGACGGCGACGGTCAGGATGGAGCCGACCTTGACGAAGTCGAAGAAGCGGTAGCGCCCGGGCGTGAAGATGAGCACGCACGCGGGCTCAAGCGGCGTCAGAAACGAGCACGACGCGGCGTAGGTGACAATGGCGGCGAACGTGCGCGGGTTGAGGCCGAGGCTGACGGCCGTCTTGACGGCGATGGGGATGACGACCAGCGCCGCGGCCTGGTTCGACATCGGCTGCGTCAGCGCGACCGTCAGGACGAAGAAGCCCGCGAGCACGGCCAAGCCCCCGTAGCTGCCGACCCCCTGGACGATTAAGTCCGCGAGGTACTTGTCCGCGCCAGATTTTTCGAGTGCCGTCCCGAAGCTAATCATCCCCGCGATGAGCACGATCAACCGCCACTCTATGAGGTTGTACATCTCCTGCACGCGGACGGCGCGCGAGGCGAGCAGGATGAGGACGCCCAGGAGGACGGCGACGGCCAGTGGCACCTGCGGCGGGTGCGTGACGGAGAAGAAGAGGAAGACGCCGAAGGCCAGGAGCGCCCACCGCCGCTTGCTCGCGCGCCCGCGTCGCTCCGACACCTCTTCGAGGAGTAGTAGTTGGCCGTCCGCCACCAACTGCTCTATGTGCTCGCGCTTGCCCTGCACGAGGAGCACGTCGCCGAAGCGCAGGGGCAGCATACTAATCTTCGAGAGCAGGGCGACGCCCTGACGGTTGACGGCGAGCACGGTCAACTGAAAACGCTGGCGGAACTTGAGGCCCTTCAAGGTGCGCTGGATGAAGTCGGAGCCGCGCAAGACCATCGCCTCGAAGAGCTCTACGTCGCCGCCTTCGAGCACGCGGTCGCTCAGCTTGAAGTCGGCCCTGATTTCGATACCCGTCTCGCTCTTGACGCGCAGGATGTCTTCGATTCGCCCCTGCACGAGCAAGAGGTCTTCGGCCGCAATCTTCTCCCTCGAACTCGGCGCGATGCGGCCCTGCTTGCCGCGCAGGATGCCGACGACCGTCAGGTCAAGCTCGTCCGACAAATTCGCCTCGGCCAGGGTCTTCCCGACCAGAGGCGAGTCGGGCATCACGATCACCTCCGACATGTATTCGCGGATGTGGTACTGCTCGGTCAAGTCCTCCGCGCCGCCGCGCCGCGGCAACAGCCTCAGGCCGATCAGGAGCATGTAGAGCAGGCCGACGGCGACGATGGCGACGCCGACCGGCGTCAGCTCGAACATGGAGAAGGGCGGGAGCCCGTAGCGTTGTATCGCGCCGCTGACGGCCAGGTTGGTCGAAGTGCCGATGAGCGTGCAGGTGCCGCCGAGGATCGCGCCGAAGGCGAGCGGCATCATCAGCTTCGACGGCGGGACGCGCGCCCGCGCGCACATCCCCAGCACCACGGGGACGAACATCGCGGTCGTCGTCGTGTTCTTGAGCACGGCGGCGCACGCGGCGGCGACGACCATCACGAGCACCGTCAGGTTAAACTCGCGGCCTCCGGCGATGCGGTGAAGCCGCCGGCCCACCACGTCTATGACGCCCGTCTTGACGAGCCCGCCCGTCAGGATGAAGAGGCCGGAGATGGTGATGACGATGTCGTTGCCGAAGCCCGCGAACGCCTCGCCCGCCGTCAGGACGCCCGTCACGACGAGCGCGATGACGAGCAGGATGGTGACAATGTCAATCGGGATGCGCTCGGTCGCGAAGAGCACGACGGCGACGAAGAGCAGGATGATGACAATCGCGATGGGACTCATAGTCGAGTTCGGCTATAATCCGAGTTCCAGTTTTCGGCCGCGAAAACATAAACTGCAAGGGGGTCGTTTTCGAGATGACAGAGCATTGCATTCTTGTGATCGAAGATCAAGAGGACTTGGCGGAGCTGTACGAGGCGACGCTTCATGAGGCCGGCTACAAGGTGCGCATCGCCTTCACGGGCGAGGAGGGCATCGCGGAGTTCAGGGCCAACGGCGCGGACGCCGTCCTCCTGGACATGACGCTCCCCGAAATGCACGGCACGCAGGTGCTGCGCGAAATCCGCGACGCCAACACGAAAGTCCCCGTGATAGTGATTTCGGCCGAGGCGAGCGAGCAGCTGCGCGAGCAGTGCGAGCGCCTCGGCGTCCAAGCCTACCTGTCGAAGCCCGTCAACTACGACGCGGTGCTCGCGGCCATCAAGCTCGCGCTGGAGACGCCGCCCGAGGAGGCGGAACTCGTCACGCTCCGCCTCCCCGCCCGCGTCCTACACCAGCTCGCCGAAGTTGACCCCAACCTCGAACGCGCCATCACGCAACTGGTCGAAGAACGCGACGGTAAAAAGGCAGCGGGCAGCGGGCAGTAGGCAGTCGGTAAGAGCTAAGCCCCGTCAGGGGCGATTGACAATAGCCCAGCACTTCAGGGGAAGGCATCGAGAATTTTATCGAGTCCCGTAGGGACGGCTGAATGTGGGCCGACCTCTCTTCAGCCGTCCCTACGGGACTCGGCACAATTTTCCATCGCGTTCCTGAAGTGCTGGGCTATTGTCAATCGCCCCTGACGGGGCTGATGACTCGCGTATTGCTTCTTTGTCAATTGCCCGCTGCTTTAATTGAACAGTGTGCGCTCGACGGCGGTGGCGGCCTTTTTGGGCTTGCGCTTCTTGGCGGTCTCGGACGAGCCGGGGTGGTGTGCGAGGTGTTCGGCGTTGAGGCCGAGGTCGCGCAGGAGGGCGGCGAACTTCGGCGCGCCGTGCATGGTGATGATGCGCTCGGCCCCGCTCGCGCGCGCCAGGTGAACCAGCTCGTCGTAGTCCGCGTGGTCCGAGAGCGGGAGCACCAGGTCAACGCCCCTGTACATGTAGGGCGCGCTCTTGTGCAGCGCCCAGCCCGTCAGCATGATGACGTAGCGCCGCTCGATGTTCGTAATCATGGGTTGCTTGCGGCAGCCCGGCGGCGTAATCAGCACGCGCCCGCGCAGATGCTCGCGGTCGTACTTCTCGTAGGGGCCGGAAAACTCCACGCCCAGCTCGCGGTAAATCTCCGTGACGTTCCAGACCGAGCCGTGCAGCGTCACGCGGTAGCCGCGGCGGAGCAGCAGCTCCAACGCCTCCTGCCCCTTGCCGAGCGCGTAGGCCAGCACGACCGGCACACGGTCGTCCGAGCGCGCGCGGTCAACGGCCGCGTAGAGCCGCTCGTTCGTCACCACGTCGGGCGGGAAGCGGTAGAGCGGGTCGCCGAAGGTTGACTCCATGACGAGCGTGTCGCACGGCACGATGACCGCATCACGGGCCGTGACGTTTGGCCTGAGCTTGATGTCGCCCGTGTAGACGAGCCGCTCGTTGTCCGCCTCGACCAACACCTGCGCCGAGCCGAGACAGTGGCCGGCGGGGAAGAAGGTCAAGGCGAAGCGGCCGTAGTCGCGCCGCTCGCCATAAGGGATGGTCTCCATCTCGGCCAGCCCGCGGCGGTGTTGAAAGATGCGCGCCGTCTCGGGCGTCGCGATGATGGCGCGGTGTTCCGCGATGTGGTCCGAGTGGCCGTGCGAGATGACGCAGCGCTCGCGCGGCCCGTCCGCGTCGAGCCACAAATCCAGGTCCGGCAAGTAGAGCCCGTCTCTGTATTCGACTCTTAACAAAAGTTCAGCCTCCGGCGACCAAGGCCCCACAGGGCTTGCCGCCAACCGCTCCGGTTCGCTATCTTCGGGAGAATTTCTACTCGAATTATATTACACGGAGGCCGTAACGAACGAACCCGTATGAGCCCGGGAGAAGAACAGAGAGCGGCGGCCCCCACGGAATCGCCTGTCGAGACAGTGTCGCGCTGGCGCGCGCTCAGAAGACTCTGGCGCGCGGAGCTGGTCTACTTCGTCGCGCTCGGGGCCTTCGCCGTCCTCGCCATCTTCGCTTACCTGGACCCTTACTTCGCCTGGGACTTGAAAGTGTCGAGCGCCTTCAACTGGAAGACGTTCACGCCCCCGGGCGTCTTCCCTCTGATGGAGTTCGTCTCGGTCTTCGGCAACAGCTGGATACCTTACGGGCTGTCGGCCGCGGCCGCGCTGATTTTTCTACTGACCGGCCTGCGCAGCGAGGCCGTCGGGCTCCTCCTGTGCACGGCCGGGAGCGGCCTCATCAACAGCGCGCTCAAGCTGCTCATCTCGCGCCCGCGCCCGTCCACGTCCGAATTCGTCCAGGTCTACCGCGAGACAGTCTCGCAGAGCTTCCCGTCGGGCCACGTCACGTTCTACGTCTGCTTCTTCGGCTTCCTCTTCTTCGTCGCCTACGCGCTCCTGCGGCACGGCTCGCTGGCACGCCGGCTGGCGCTCACGCTCACGGCGTTGCCCGTCCTCCTGGTCGGCCCGTCGCGCATCTACCTCGGCGCGCACTGGCCCTCGGACACCATCGGCGCTTACCTCTGGAGCGGCGTCTGGCTCGCCTTCTCGCTCGCCATGTACCGCCGCTGGAAAGAACACAGGACGTTCCACGGCGAAGAAAAGGTCGTCACCGTCAACCCCGATACGAAGGAGATGTAGATGAAGAAGGCACTGTTACTGGGGCTGCTCTTGCTTTCGGCCGCGCCCGCCACTCGTCAGGTTCTGGCACAAAACCCCGCGCCGAGTAAGGCCACGCTGGTCATTCGCGCAGACCGGCCCGGCGCGGTCATCAATCGCAACATCTACGGCCAATTCGCGGAACACCTGGGCCGCCTGATATACGAGGGCCTCTGGGTGGGCGAAGGCTCAAGCATCCCGAACACGCGCGGCCTGCGCAATGACGTGGTCGCCGCTCTGAAAGAGTTGCGCGTCCCCGTCCTGCGCTGGCCCGGCGGGTGCTACGCGGACGAGTACCACTGGCGCGACGGCATCGGGCCGCGCGAAAGGCGCCCGCGGCGGCCCAACGCCAGTTGGGGCGGCGTGGACACGAACGCCTTCGGCACGCACGAGTTCATGGACCTCGCAGAGATGCTCGGGGCCGACGCCTACATCAACGGCAACCTCGGCTCCGGGACGCCGCAGGAGATGATGGAGTGGATCGAGTACATGACCTCGGACTCCGACTCGACGCTCGCCGGCTTGCGCCGCCAGAACGGGCGCGAGAAGCCCTGGAAGCTTCCCTACTTCGCCGTCGGCAACGAGACCTGGGGCTGCGGCGGGAACATGCGCCCAGAGTTCTACGCGGACCTCTACCGGCAGTACAGTACCTTCGTCAAGGACCACTCGGGGAACCGCATCCAGAAGCTCGCGGTCGGGTCGCACGACGACAATTACAACTGGACTGAGGTGCTGATGCGGGAGGCGGCGAGATACATGGACGGCCTGTCGCTTCACTACTACACGCTGCCGACGAGCGACTGGTCGAAGAAGGGCTCGGCGACCGAGTTCGGCGAGAAGGAGTGGCACGCGACGCTCGTGCGGACGCTCCGCATGGAGGAGTTCATAGAGAAGCACAGCGCGATCATGGACAAGTACGACCCGCAGAAACGCGTCGGGCTGATGGTGGACGAGTGGGGCACCTGGTACGACTCGGAGCCGAATGCCTCCGCGCTCTACCAGCAGAACACGCTGCGGGACGCGGTCGTCGCGGGCGTCAACCTGAACATCTTCCACAGGCACGCCGACCGCGTGAAGATGACCAACATCGCGCAGATGGTCAACGTCCTTCAGGCGATGGTGCTGACCGACAAGGAGAGGATGGTGCTGACGCCGACCTACCACGTCTTCCGTATGTACAGGGTGCACCAGGGCGCGACGCTCATCCCCGTCGAGTTGGACGCGCCGGAGTACACGTTGGAGAAGGCGTCTGTGCCGTCGCTGAGCGCCTCGGCCTCGCGCGACGGCGAAGGGAGGCTGCACCTGTCCGTCGTCAACCTGGACCCGAATCGCGCGGCCGAGGTCACGACGACCGTCACGGGCTCGGCAGTCAAGAGCGTCACGGGCGAGGTGCTCACGGCCGCCGCGATGAACGCCATGAACACGTTCGACCACGCGGACGCCATCAAGCCGGCGCAGTTCGGCGGCCACAAACTTCAAGGCTCTCAACTGACCCTGAGCATCCCGCCGAAGTCCGTCGTGGTGCTGGAGCTTAAGTGATGTCTTTCAACCATCTCCGCAGAAGTTCCCGCGCCGTCGCAATCGCGCTCTGCTTCGTAGTCTTCGCCGCCGCCGTGCCGGCCCGCGCACAGGATTCGAAGCCTGACGCGCGCGCGCCGTACCTGAACCCTTCGCTCCCAGTCGAGCAGCGTGTTAACGACCTCATCTCGCGCATGACGCTCGAAGAGAAAGTCTCGCAGATGATGAACGCCGCGCCCGCCATCCCGCGCCTCGGCATCCCGGAGTACGACTGGTGGAACGAGGCGCTGCACGGCGTAGCCTTCTCCGGCACGGCGACCGTCTTCCCGCAGGCCATCGGTCTGGGCGCGACCTTCGACCAGCGGCTCATGGCCCGCGTCGCCTCGGTCATCTCCGAGGAGGCGCGCGCCAAGTACCACGAGGCGCAGCGACGCGGCAACCGCGCGCGCTTCTACGGCCTCACGTTCTGGTCGCCGAACATCAACATCTTCCGCGACCCGCGCTGGGGCCGCGGGCAGGAAACCTACGGCGAAGACCCTTATCTCTCGGGCCGCCTGGGCGTCGCCTTCGTCAAGGGGCTTCAGGGCGACGACCCGAAGTATTTGAAGGTGGTCGCGACGCCGAAGCACTACGCCGTGCACTCTGGGCCTGAGCCGGAGCGCCACCGCTTCGACGCCAAGGCTTACGAGCGCGACCTGCGCGAGACTTACCTGCCGGCCTTCCGCGCCACGGTCACCGAAGGAAGCGCCGTCTCCGTCATGTGCGCCTACAATCGCGTTAACGGTGAGCCGGCCTGCGCGAACACGCAACTCCTGGGCGACATCCTGCGGGGCGAGTGGGGCTTCGACGGCTACGTCGTCTCCGACTGCGGGGCCATCGAAGACATCTACCAGCGCCACCTGTTCGTCAAGACGCCGGAGGAGGCTTCGGCCGTGGCCGTGAAGAGGGGCACGGACCTCGAATGCGGCGACACCTACCGCGCGCTCGCGGCGGCCGTCAAGCTGGGCCAAATTTCCGAGTCCGAGATTGACCGCGCACTCTCGCGTCTCTTCGAGGCGCGCTTCCGGCTGGGGATGTTCGACCCGCCCGAGATGGTCCCCTACGCGAAGATTCCTTTCTCGGCCAACGATTCAAGCGAGCACCGCCGGCTCGCGCTCGAAGCCGCGCGCGAGTCAATCGTGCTCTTGAAGAACGAGAAGAACACGCTGCCGCTCCGCAAGGATTTGAAGTCAATCGCCGTCATCGGCCCGAACGCCGACGAGGTCTCTGTCCTCCTGGGCAACTACAACGGCCAGCCGTCGCGCGCCACCACGCCGCTCGCGGGCATTCGCCAGCACGTCTCGCCGCGGACGAAGGTGTTGCACGCGATGGGAACGACGCTCACCGAAGTCTCCGTCGTTCCCGTCCCGGCCTCCGCGCTGCGCGGCCTCAAGGCCGAGTTCTTTGCTAACCGGAACCTGGAGGGCGCGGCCGTCTTGACGCGCGCGGACGAGGCCGTCAACTACGATTGGGGGATGTCGAACCCTGCGCCCGGCGTCCCTGCTGACGACTTCTCCGCGCGCTGGACGGGCAAGCTCGTGCCGGCCGTCTCCGGCAAGTACCGCTTCGGCGCGACCGCAGACGACGGCCTGCGCGTCTACCTCGACGGGAAGCTGATCGCGGAAGACTGGACCCAGCACGCGCCGACGACCGTGACGGGCGAGGTCACGCTCGAAGCGGGCAAGAGCTACGACGTGAAGATGGAGTATTACGAGGGCAGGATCGGCGCGGTGGCGAGACTCGTCTGGCAGCCGCCTGCCGCAGACAAAGGCCCGCCCTACGCGGAGGCGGTTAAATTGGCACAGGAGGCAGACGCCGTGGTGCTCGTCCTCGGCCTCTCGGCGCAACTCGAAGGCGAGGAGATGACGGTGCGTGAGCCTGGCTTCCGCGGCGGCGACCGGACGGACATCAATCTTCCCGCGCGCCAGCAGGCGCTGCTCGAAGCGGTCGCCGCGACGGGCAAGCCGGTCGTCCTCGTCCTGCTGAGCGGCAGCGCGCTCGCCGTGAACTGGGCCAACGAAAACGTGCCAGCCATCGTGCAAGCCTGGTATCCGGGCGAGGAAGGGGGCGCGGCGATAGCCGACGTGCTTTTCGGGGACTACAACCCGGCGGGCCGCCTCCCCGTCACCTTCTACAAGTCCGTCGAACAGCTCCCGCCGTTCGAGAATTACGCGATGGAGGGGCGCACCTACCGCTACTTCAAGGGCGAGCCGCTCTACCCGTTCGGCCACGGCCTGAGCTACACGCGGTTCGTGTACACGGGGCTGAGCGTCTCGCCGCGCGTATCCCCTACCGATACGGTGACGGTGAGCGCGACAGTCGAGAACGCGGGCCGCGTGGCCGGCGACGAGGTCGTGCAGCTCTACGTCACGGACGTGGAGGCTTCGGTTCGCGTGCCCGTCCGCTCGCTCGCAGGCGTCGAGCGCGTGAACCTCAAGCCGGGCGAGCGGCGCGTGGTGACGTTCGCGCTCGACCCGCGCCAGCTCAGCGTCATCACGGACGACGGCCGCATGGTCGTCGAGCCCGGCGAGTTCCGCGTGACCGTCGGCGGCAAGCAGCCAGGCTTCAAGGGCACGGCCGACGCGGCGACGACCGCCTTCGTCGAAGGGCGCTTCACAATCGAGGGCACGCCGACAGAGTTAAAGCGTTGACCGTGCCTTGCGGTTACTTCTTCAATTCCGGCCTGAGATTCATGTTCCGAATGAGGCGGTGAAGGTAGTTCGGGTGGACGCCCAGGAGCTTGGCGGCCTCGGTGTAGTTGCCGCTCGATTGCTCTATGGCCCTGAGGATGAGTTGCTTCTTGGCCTCTGCGACGGCCTCGTGGTAGTTGGCGACGCCGCCGCCGCCGGTGCTAGTGCTGCTTCCCGCGCTCGCGGTCGCGGCCGTTTCGAGCGCGGCCTCTGGCAAGTCCTCGGGCAGAATCATCTCGGTCGTGCCGAGGACGACGGCGCGCTCGATGGAGTTCTCAAGCTCGCGCACGTTGCCGGGCCAGTCGTAGGCTGTGAGCCGCGCGCGCGCCTCGCTCGAAATCCCGCGCACGCGCCGGTTGCACTTGTCCGCGTACTTCTGGACAAAATAGCTCGCCAGCAGCGGGATGTCCTCGCGCCGCTCGCGCAAGGGGGGCGTCGAGATGGAGACGACGTTGAGGCGGTAGTAAAGGTCCTGGCGGAACTCGCCCTGGCGGATGGCCTCTTCCAAATCTTTGTTGGTCGCGGCGATGAGGCGTATGTCAACCTTGAGCGTGCGCGTGCCGCCGACGCGCTCGAACTCGCGCTCCTGTAGCACGCGCAGGAGCTTGGCTTGAAGCACGAGCGGCATCTCGCCGACTTCGTCCAGGAAGAGCGTGCCGCCGTCTGCGATTTCAAGCTTGCCTTTTTTTTGTGCCACCGCGCCCGTGAACGCGCCCTTCTCGTGGCCGAATAACTCAGACTCAAGGAGCGTCTCCGTCAGCGCGGCGCAGTTGACGGCGACGAACGCCTTCGTCTTGCGCGTGCTGTTGAGGTGCATGGCGCGCGCGACCAATTCCTTGCCCGTGCCCGACTCGCCGCGGATGAGCACCGTGGAGTTGGTCGGCGCGACGCGCGCGATGAACTGGTAGACCTCGCGCATCCGCGGGCTCTCGCCGATCATGTTGTGCTCGACCTGTATGTCCTCCTGTAGCCGCTGGTTCTCGCTCTCCAACCACTCGAAGTGGCGCGCGTTCTCCAACGCGACCGCGGCGATGCCGGCGACGGCCGTCAGCAGTTGCAGGTGGTCTTTGTCGAACCGCGTCAGGGGGTCCGAGGCGTAGAGGTAGATAGCGCCCACGGCCTTGTCGAAGAGCACGAGCGGCACGCACAAGAGCGCCTGAATCCGCGAGGCGATCAAACTCTCGGCCTCGCCGAAATCCCCGCTCTCCTGCACGTCGTTGCTCAGGATGGAGACGCCCTCCGAGATCACGCGCGACGTGATCGTGCGGCTGACGCGCACGGCCCGGTTCGGCCCCGACTTGCGGTCGAGGCCGAAGACGGAGGAGAACTCTTCGCCCGCGTCGCCGTCCGTCAGGAGGATGGCCCCGCTGTCGGCAGGCACGACCTCGAAGACCAGTTCGAGGAGCTGGCGCTGGACGGCGTCCAGCCCGCGCGCCGAGTTGATGGTCGTCGCGATCTTCATCAGCACTGAGAGGTCGCGTGCCATCAGGTGAAAGGCGTCCGCGAGCCTCAACTGAAGCGTGTTCGTGCCGGTCGAAATCTGCCCCCCGTCCATGAGCACCGTGCTTGAGCCGGCCGGAGCGTCGCCCTCGTGGAGCAGGAAGGCGAAGGTGAAGTCGCCCAGGCGCAGGCGGTCGCCGTGCTCCAGGTAGCGCTCCTTGACCGGCACGTCGTTGACGAAGGTGCCGTTGAGGCTGTCGAGGTCCGTGACCTTGAAGAGGTCGCCCTCGCGCTTGATGGTGCAGTGGCGGCGCGAGACCGAAGGGTCGCTCAGGCAGATGCGGTTGGCTGACTCGCGCCCGATGGAAGTCTCGTCTTCTGTCAGCGTGAAGTTCGTGCCCTTCAGGGGGCCTGCGATGGCTGCGAGTCTGGGATTCATGCTCCGTCCGAATTCTCTTTAGCACATTTGGATTCGGTAAGGGTAGCGCGGACGCAACGGCCGCGCGCCGGTGTCCACTTTATCAAACACGCGGGCGGGGCACTCTATCCGAAAAGATAGTGTTCCGGCCGCCCGAGGGGCTTGACGGTAAGACTCGGTTTCCCTCCCGCTTCGCAGTCATCCCGGCCCCAGTCAAACAATTACGGCCGGCGGCACGGCTGGCGTGCCCCGCCTCTGTGCCAGTGGCACGCGATTGGCAACAGGGACGGGCACGAGCCGGCGGGCACGCGAGGCGTAGGAAGCAGGCGGGCCGAAGCTGCTCGGAAAGTTTGACAGGTCGTAAATATTTCGGGCGCGCGCCGTTCCCCGCGCGCCTCGGTCGCCCCGAGCGGGCGAGAAGGAGAAGTCATGAAGAGTCAGTTACTGAAAGGCGTCACCATGCTGGTGTCCATCATCGCCGCCGCGTTCGTTACCGCCCTCGTCTCCGGCGGGTAATAAAAGCGAGTTGAATTCCGAAAGCGCAAGCCACGTCCCCTTGCGCCTCCGAAAAGCCGAGCCGGCAACCCGAACGTCTCCCAGGGTTGCCGGCTCGGCTTTTGTCCGGTCAGTTGAGAGTCACGCTCGTCGTCCACGCCGTCCACCACAGGGCGCGGAGCATCTCGGCCCCCGCGACGAGCCGCTCGACGGCGAAGCGCTTGTGCTCGGGCGAGCTGGTCTGCGCGTCGAATTTTGCCTGCTTGTCGAGTTGGTAAAGGCGCTCGACGAGGCCGTTGCTCGCTTTGAAGAAGGCGAGGACTTCGGCGCGCGGGTTCCCGACGGCGCACGGCTGCGGGTTGATGGAGGGCAGCAGGTCATTGATGGTGACGTGCGACTGGACGAACTCGGTCTCGAAGCGCCCGTGAAAGGTGTTGTCGGTCGTGTAGCCGTTCGGGTTCGGGTAATCTTTGGCCCAGCCGTTGTAGTGCACGGTCGCGTGGTGCGGGTTGGCGGCGTCGCTCACGTAGTGGCCGAGCACGCCCGCGTCGTTGAGGATGCGCTGCTCTATCCACGCGCGCGTCCGCTTGTCCTTCGCGTTCCGCCACAGGTGAAACTCCGTCCGCAGCCGCTCGTAAAGCTCCACGATGCGGAACAGCGCGAGGCCCGCCTTCTCCGGCTCTTTGAGGCCCGCCTGCGAGAGCGCCGCGAGGTAGGCGTAGCGGTCTTCGGCGTCGAGCGCCGCGGGCGGGACCATCTCCAAATCGAGGAAGTGGTCGTAGGAGAAAGCCTCGTTCATCTCGACGAGGGTCTTCGAGCGCCAGCGGTCGGGCTCCGGGTTGAGGTATTCGAGCTGCGCCGCGGCCTTGCGGAAAAACTCCGGCATCTCCTTCGGCAGGCGCGTCGCGGCGGCGCGGCCCGAAAGCCTGTGCCCGTGCTCGCCCCAGGCGAGAGCAGCCTGCGGCAGAAGAAGCGGGGCCGCAATCAGGGCCGTGACGAAGAATCTCATTGCTTTGCTCATGCTGTTCTCCGGCGAGTAACGTTATCCGAAGTGAATATTTTCAGCCCCGGCAGGGGCGATTGATAATAGCCCAGCACTTCAGTGCTGGGTAATGAACGGTGAAAATGATCGAGTCCCGTAGGGACGGCTGAACCTTCAATCGTCCCTCCGGGACTCAACTATTTTTTTTGGCTCAGTTCCCAGCACTGAAGTGCTGGGCTATTTTCAACTGTCCCTACGGGACACCTTTCGTTTACTGCGTGTAGACCTCCACGGTCGTCACGTCCCCGACGAAGCCTTCGTAGACTTTCCTGTAGCGCGCGCGCACCTCCTGCATCTTCTCGCGGTTCTCGAAGTAGGTGCGGCCGCGCTGCAAGATGAAGAAGGCCGAGGGCGGCGCGGCTTCCAGTCTGAAGCTCGGGTCCGAGAGCACGCGCGACTGCAAGTCCGCGCGCCCCAATTTTTCCAGGTAGTAGCCGACCACGCCCGGCGTCTCGTGAACAATCGTCGCCCCGCGCGGCGCGTTGGCCGCGACGAACTCTATCGCCTCCCTCAGCCCGTCGTCGTAAAACTCGTCGTGCGGGAAGAAGTGGCCCGCGCGCCCGCCGCCCAGCGCGTTCGTGTAGGCGGCGTAGTGCGGGCCGCTGTTGTAAGCCGACCACGCGGGCCACGCGACGAAGAGGAGGAGCGCGGCGAGGCTCGCGAAACGGAGCGTGCGCGCGCGCGCGCCCGAACCGAAACGTTCGGCCAGCCAGCGGACGAGCGCGACCACCCCGACCGCCGCGATCATGTAGACGAAGGGCATCAGGCTGAGCGTGTAGCGCAGCCATTTCGCGCCGGCCAGCGAGTAGGGCACGATCCACAGCAGGAACATCAGGAGCAGGAACCCGTGCCCCGGGTGACGCCAGCGCCTGACGCACACGACGAGCCCGACGACGAAAGCGGCCAGCACCGGCAGCGGCACTTTAATCAGCAGGAAGAGCGCGTAGAAGTAGACGGGCGTCCCCCAGAAGGGCGAGCTCGACATCGTGTTCTTGTAGAGCGTGTCGCCCATCAGGTAGCCCGTGTGCGAGAGCAGTTGCTCGCTCGTGTAGGCGCTCAGGTAGGCCCAGGTCTGCGGGAGCAGAATCGCCGGGTTGGCGATTAAAAAGACGACGGCGACGACGAGGTAGAAGTACCAGGGCGTGTGGCCCGCGGGCTCGCCCGGCTCCTTCGGGCGGAGGCGAACGTAGTGGTGGTAGAGCATGTTCAGCCCGAAGAAGTGTGGGAAATACTTAGAGGCCAGCATCAGGCCGAAGGACGCGCCCGAGAGGACGTAGCTGCGCCGCTTCACTCGCGCCTCGCGCGCGCCGGCCTGCTTGGCGCGGACGTAGAAGTAGAAAGCCAGGAGCACGAAGAAGACGAGGAGCGTGTCTTCCTTGGCGATGCGGTTGAAGGCTATGGCGTTGACGCCGAACGCCCAGAAGGCCGCGGCCAGCAGCCCCGTCCAGCGGTCGAAGAAGGCCGCCGTCAGCAGGAAGATCGGGATAATGGTGAGCGCGCCGAAGAGGATGTTGGGGAAACGCAGCGCCGCCTCGTCGCTGATAGGAGCCGAAGAGCGCGCGTTCCACGCCTGCTGCGCCTGCACCGAGACGAACATCAGCGCCTTCATCAGCATCGGGTGCTCCGCGTTCGGGCGGATGTCGCCCGTCGCGTAAGCGCGCACGGCGTTGAGCTTGTTGATCTCGTCCTCGGCGAAGCCGACGGCGCTCACTCCGTTCAGGCGCAGACCGAGGCCGAGGACGACCAGGAGCGCGAGCGCCACGACCACGCCCCGCTCGCCGACGAGCAGCGACACCTCGCGCCGCACGGCCTCGCGCGGGGCGGCCGCCTCCGCTGCTCCGACCCTCTCTACTTCGACAGAACGCGACAAAGAATTTCTTCGCTTTCCTTGAGGTTGCTAACCCTGTTCGCTCACAGTCGGGACCGGCGCGCCCAGTTCCTCGGTCACAGCCGCCTCGGCCTCCTCGACGACCGATTGCGTCGAAAGCCCGCGCCGGACGAGGAAGGCGACGCCGAGCGCCGTCCAGCAGATGACGCGCGCCTTGCGGATGACGGCGAGCGTCGTCCCCGTCGTCACGCCGAACTTCAAGACCTTCGTCACCCAGCTCGAACCCGCTTCGTCCACGCCCGCGCGCAACGGCACGAACTTGAAAACTACGTTGATGATTCGGTTGACGGATTCCAGCACGTAGGCCGCCAGGAACGTCGGCGGCACGTCCGAGATGAAGAGCAGCGTGACGTAAACTTCGAGCACGCCCGCCAGGTGGAAGCAGACCTCCAGCGCCATGATGAGCGCGCACCGCGCCTTGTTGCGCGCGTAAAAGCCGTAGACCGTCTCCTCGACCGCGCTCGTGCTCGCCTTCTGCTTCTCCTTGAGGAACCGCTGCCCGAAGCGGTTCTTCCGCAGCCGCTCGAAGGCCGCCGAGAGAAACTTCCAGCGCATATGGTAGATGACGAAGCCGATTATAATAATGGCACAAACCACGCCGAGCGAGATCAGGCTCATCAGGCGCAGGCCCGGCGTCAGCGGGAAGACGAGCAGCAGGACGACTATGCCTGAGAGGATGAAGAACGCGACCGAGAGGCTGTAGAAGAGGTTCTGGACGGCGAGCGCCGAGATGGCCGTCACGAGCGGCACGCGGTCGCGCACGAGCGCCGCCTTCGTCGGCTCGCTCGCGACCAGGCCGAGCGGCGTCAGGTTGCCCATCGCGTCGCCGACGACGTAGGCGCGGAAGGCGTCGCGGAAGCGCAAACGGTCCTTGCCCGTGAAGCAGAGTACCCAGCCCAAAGTGCGCACCACGTAGCGCAGGCCGGAGATGAGCAGCACGAAGATGAAGCCCGCGCCCAGCTTCCTGATGCCGCTTGCGACTTCGCCCGGCCCGGCCTTCCACAGGAAGTAGACGAAGAGCAGGAGGCCGAACAGCGCGAAGACGATTCCGATGGGCTTTAAGCTTTTGGACGGACTTGGCGTGCTTTGATTCATTCAGGGCGTCTCGGGAAAAAAACCTCTTTCGGCACACGCGTGCGAGAAATCAGCAAGATACGGTATCGGGCCGTTAAGCTCAACCCGGCAAGACGCGTGCCCGCGCGCCGGCCGCAGATTTCCCGCACGCGCCGCGCCCGCCGGGGCAACATTCCGCCGACAAGTGTCCGACGGAGTCTGCCTTTCACCTTCTTACTTTTGCCTTCCAGAGTTGACCGGAGGCGCGCGTCTGAGCGATGCTACAGGGTCAACCCAATCCAGAATTTTTCTTGCGAGCCGGACAAGTGATGAGTAAGACGATTGACGAGCAGGCGGCGCGTGCCCTGACGACGCTGGCCGAGGAGGAGGAGATGTTCCGGGCGAGCGTCCGCGAGTTTGCCGAGGGCGAGCTGCGGCCGCGCGTCGAAGCGATGGACGAGGCGGGCAAACTTGACCCCGCGCTCGTCCGCCAGTGCTTCGAGCTGGGACTGATGGGCATCGAGACGCCCGAGGAGTACGGCGGCGCGGGCGCTTCCTTCTTCACGGCCATCCTCGCCGTTGAGGAGCTGTCGCGCGTTGACGCCTCGGTCGGCGTCTTCGTTGACGTGCAGAACACGCTCGTCAATAACGCCATTCTGCGTTGGGGCAATCCCGAGCAGAAGAAAAAATATCTGGCACAATTAGCGTCAGAGCGCGTCGGCGCTTACGCCCTGAGCGAGGCCGGGTCGGGCTCGGACGCCTTCGCGCTCGCGACGCGCGCCGTGGACGCGGGCGACCACTACGTCCTGAACGGGCGCAAGCTCTGGATCACGAACGGCAACGAGGCGGAAGTCTTCATCGTCTTCGCCAACGCGGACCCCGCGGCCGGCTACAAGGGCATCACGGCCTTCGTCGTCGAAAAAAGCTTCGAGGGTTTTTCCGTCGGCAAGAAGGAGAACAAGCTGGGCATCCGCGCCTCCTCGACGACTGAGTTGATATTGGAAGACTGCCGCGTGCCGAAGGAGAACGTGCTCGGGGAAGTCGGCAAGGGCTACAAGGTCTCCATCGAGACGCTGAACGAGGGGCGCATAGGCATCGGCGCGCAGATGATAGGCATCGCGCGCGGCGCGCTCGAAGCCTCGCTTCGGTACACTTCGGAGCGCGAGCAGTTCGGCAAGGCCGTCAACGAATTCCAGGGCGTGCAGTTCCAACTGGCCGAGATGGCGACCGAGCTTGAAGCTGCGCGTCTGATGGTTTATAACGCGGCCCGGCTGAAGGACGCAGGAAAGCCCTTCGTCAAGGAGGCCGCGATGGCCAAGCTTCAGTCGTCGCGCGCCGCCGAGCGCATCAGCTCCAAGGCCATAGAACTCTACGGCGGCTACGGCTTCGTCAAGGACTACCCCGTCGAGAAATTCTGGCGCGACTCCAAGATCGGGGCCATCTACGAGGGCACCTCGAACATGCAGTTGCAGACGATTGCGAAACTGATTATCGGAGGTAAGTGACAGACCGTGGCCGAGTCGCGCATAGACACTTTCAAGCAGATGCTGGAGTCGGACCCGGAGAACACGCTGGTGCGGTTCGGGCTGGCGAACGAGTACCTGAAGGCGGAGCGGTACGAGGAGGCCATCGCGGCGCTCAACGAATACTTGCAGCGGGCGGACGACGAGGGCGCGGCCTTCGGGATGCTGGCGCGAGCGTATGAGCGAACCGGGCGGAAGGAACTCGCGCGCGAGGCTTACCAGCGCGGCATAGAGGCGGCGAATCTCCACGGCCACCCCTCGATGGCAGAGGATTACCGCATGACGCTTGAGTCGGACTACCACGATTAAAAACGGGCGGGCCGTATGAACACCGACACCAAAATATTAAAACTCGTCAGGAGAACTGAGACGATGGGGAGCGCACAGGCGACCGAGGCGCGCGAGCACAAGGGGCTCGACCGCGAGCAGATGATCGAAATTTTTCGCACCATGTACTTGTCGCGCCGCATTGACGACAAGGAGATTCAGCTCAAGGGCCAGAACAAAATCTTCTTCCAGATTTCGGGCGCGGGCCACGAGGCCATCCTCGTCGCCGCGGGGATGGCGATGAGGGCCGGCTACGATTGGTTCTATCCCTACTACCGCGACCGCGCCTTGTGTCTGCAACTCGGCATGACGCCGCTCGAACAACTTCTCTCGGCCGTCGGCTCGGCCGAAGACCCCAACTCGCACGGCCGCCAGATGCCCTCGCACTGGGGCCACAAGCGGCTCAACATCGTCTCGCAGTCATCGCCGACCGGCACGCAATTCCTGCAAGCCGTCGGCTGCGCCGAGGCGAGTGTGCGCGCCGCGCTGATTGACGAGATCAAGGACAAGGTCGTCGGCTTTAAAGGCGACGAGGTCGTCTACTGCTCGGCCGGCGACGGGACGACGAGCGAGGGCGAGTTCTGGGAGGCGCTGAACACGGCCTCGAACCTGAAGCTGCCCGTCGTCTTCCTCATCGAAGACAACGGCTACGCCATCAGCGTCCCCGTCGAGGTGCAGACCCCTGGCGGCGACGTGTCGAAACTCGTCGAGGGCTTCCCGGACCTCTACCTACAGCGTTGCGACGGCACGGACCCGATCGAGTCTCTCGAAGCGATGCAGCGCGCCGTCGAGTACTGCCGCGAGCGGCGCGGCCCCGCGCTCGTCCACGCGAAAGTGATACGCCCCTACTCGCACTCGCTCTCCGACGACGAGAAGCTCTACCGCCCGGACGAGGAGCGGACCTCGGACGCCGAGCGCGACCCCGTCAAGCGTTTCGGCGCGCTGCTCGTCGAGGAGGGCGTCGTCACGCAGGACGAGTTGCAGCGGCTCAAGGACGAGGTTGACCGCGAAGTCACGGAGGCGGCCGACATCGCGCTCAACAGCCCGCAGCCCGCGCCCGAGACCGCCACGCTCCACGTCTACTCGCCCGACGTTGACCCGACCTCCAAGGAGTTCGACACGGAAGAGGGCGCGGAGCTTTCCGGGAACGCCGGGACGGTCGTTGACCTCATCAATCGCTGCCTGCACGAAGAGATGGCGCGCGATTCGCGCATCGTCGTCTTCGGCGAGGACGTGGCAGACTGCTCGCGCGAGGAGAATCTGGACAAGGTCAAAGGCAAGGGCGGCGTCTTCAAGGTGACGGCCAACTTGCAGAAGAAGTTCGGCTCGGCGCGCGTCTTCAACTCGCCGCTCGCCGAGGCCAACATCGTCGGCCGTGCTGTCGGCATGGCGACGCGCGGCCTCAAGCCCGTCGTCGAGATACAGTTCTTCGACTACATCTGGCCCGCCTTCCATCAAATTCGTAACGAGCTGGCCGTGATGCGCTGGCGCTCCGGCAACGAGTGGAAGTGCCCCATCGTCATACGCTGCCCCGTCGGCGGCTATCTGAAAGGCGGCGCGGTCTACCACTCGCAGAGCGGCTCTTCCATCTTCACGCACACGCCGGGCCTGCGCGTCGTCTACCCCGCGACCGCGCTCGACGCTAACGGCCTCTTGCGCACGGCCATCCGCTCGGACGACCCCGTCCTCTTTTTAGAGCACAAGCATCTTTACCGGCAGACGTACAACAAGTCGCAGTACCCGCCGGACAATTTTCTGATTCCGTTCGGCAAGGCGAAGACCGTGCGCGAGGGCACGGACCTCTCCATCATCACCTTCGGCGCGCTCGTCAATCGCTCGCTCGTCGCGGCCAAGCAGGCCGAGCAGCAGGGCATCAACGTCGAGGTGATAGACCTGCGCACGCTCTCGCCTTACGACTGGGAGGCCGTCACGCGCACCGTCAAGAAGACTAACCGCGTCATCGTCGCGCACGAGGACTCGCGCTCGTGGGGCTACGGCGCGGAGCTGGCGGCGCGCATCGCCGACGAGTTGTTCGAGTACCTGGACGCGCCCGTCCGCCGCGTCGCCGCGCTAGACACCTTCGTCGGCTACGCCCCGCAACTCGAAGACGCCATCCTGCCTCAAGTCGAAGACGTGGCGAAGGCGATTACCGAGTTGTATAGCTACTAGAAGCGTCCTCAGTCAGTACCGCCTGCGGTAGCGGGCGGGTCATCAAGGTTGACGGCCCGCCCGCTACCGCAGGCGGTACTGACTGGTTTGTTTGGAAATTTTTACAGTCCTGTATGGTATCGCTCCGCCCCGGCTCTCCGCGCCTTCCGTTTAACTTCTGCTATTTGTCCACTTGATTTTCCGCGAAAACTGGCATGGTGATTGCGGGTTTCTTATGGGATACATACAACCCCTACAACCGATAATTCGGGTTCTTAGGAGGGAGAAAACCGATGAGCAGACGTTTGCTTTCTGTTCTGGGAGGACTCGTCCTCTCGCTCGCCGCTGCCGGCGCGGTCCTCGCGCAGGAGACGCAGCCGACGACTACGACGCCAACCACCACCACCACTGTCACGACCACGGAGACCAAGGCCGTGCAGAACGCCGACGGGAGCTGGACCGTCGTCGAGTACCCTGTTGACAAGGAAGTGACTGTCAACCTGACTCCGCTCAACATAGCCAACGCCACGGGCCGCGCCGTCATACACCGCATGGCCGACGGCACGATGGTCAAGCTGGACCTCGCGGGCCTGCCCAACGACCTGAGCGCGCTGAACCTTTACGCGGTTGACCCGCTCAATAAAGTCACGCTGCTCGGCCCCGTCACGGTCGCCAACGGCGCGGCTACTTTGAGCACGAGGACGCCGCTCGACAAGTTCATGCTGGTGCTCTCGCCGGAGGGCAACCTGACGGCCATCACGCCGCAGACGCCCGTGGTCTTCCGCAGCGCGGTGCCGGAGGGCTTCGCCGTCGTGCCGCTCGCCAGCACGGACAAGGACGGCGCGGCAGTGGGCGAAAAAGTAGCCGCCGTCTCGACGCCGGGCACGACGCCGGCCTACGCCGCGCCGCTGCTCAACGTCCCGGGAATGAAGCAGGGCGAAGACTCCATGATTAAGGTCAACTTCACGGGCGCTCTGACGGGCGCGCGCGCCAACATCAAGATCGAGCCGCGCAAGGACGGCCCGACGATGATTACGGCGCGCTTCCACGAGTTGAAGGAAGCGCCCGCGGGCCAGACTTACGTGCTCTGGGCCGTCTCGCCTGACAACCAGTTCGTCAAGCTGGGCCAGTTCGTCAACACCGGCGGCAGGAACGAGGCGGAGATTAAATCCGAAACCGCCATGCCGGACTTCGGCCTGTTCGTCACGCTCGAAGACCCGGCTGCGACAGCGCCGCACGGCACAATGCTCGGGACGTTCTTGAGGTGAGACGGGAACGTTTCGTGATTGAAGACGAGAGGCCGCCTTTGATAGAAAGGCGGCCTCTCTTATTTTCGCGCCGGCGGGGGCAAGCCCCTCTTCCCGACCTGCGAGGCGGCGCGAGTTGAATCATTCAAGCCGCATCGTCTCGCAGGTCAGGAAGGCGGGCTTGCCCCCGCTCTTCCCATTAGGCCCGCGCTGGGCGCTCCAAAAAATTATTTATGCTTTTTTTCCGTCGGCGCTGTGCTATATTGGCCGGGAGGGCGGGCTCACCGAAGACGCGGCCGCCCTTGCAGACCTGAGACCCCAGCGGTCAGCTGGCCGACTACCCCGGCAACATTCAAAAGGAAACTTCGGCGGCGCTCCTGCCGTATTCCCCAACACCCAGGGGCCATTAGCTCATTTCAAATTTCGCCTCGCGTAAGACCCTTTTTGTCCGAACAGACTGAAGGACACGAGTTATGATTCGCAAGCTTCCCCCATGCTTGGCGCTCGTTCTGCTTTTCGCCCTGCACGCCTTCGCGCAGCAGGAAACGCTCCCCGAACTCATCCGCCGCGTCAAGCCCGCGGTCGTCGCCGTTATCACCTACGACGCCAAGGGCGAAGTCCAGATGACGGGCAGCGGCTTCTTCATCCGCCCCGGACAGGTCCTGACCAACCTACACGTCATAGAGGGCGCGAGCCGCGCCGAAGTCCGCACGCTCGACGGCAAGGGCAAGACTTACCCTGCCTCCGGCGTCGCCGGGCTCGACGACGAGGCGGACCTCGCCGTCCTCAGCGTCGAAGTCCCGAGTGAGCGCGCCCGCTCTCTCGCAGTCGCCGACTCGCTCCCAGAAGAGGGCGAGCAGGTCTTCGTCATCGGCAACCCGCTCCGCCTCGAAGGCTCCGTCTCCGACGGCATCGTCTCGGCGGTGCGCGAGGTGCCGAGCCTCGGCGAGATCGTCCAGATCACGGCCCCCATCTCGCACGGCAACTCGGGCAGCCCGCTCTTCAACATGAAGGGTCAGGTCATCGGCATCATCACGATGAAGGTGACGAACGGGCAGAACATCAACCTCGCGCTCGGCGCGTCGCGGCTGCGCGCGCTCAGGCCGGCGACGCCGCTGACGTTCGCGGAGCTGGCGGCGCGCAACAAGACCGGCCCGGCCGCCGAGATGCTCGCCGAGTGGTGGTATCGCAACGGGCTCAACTCGCTCTGGCTCGGCAACTACGACAGCGCGCTCGGCTACTTCGAGAACGCCGTCAACAAGAACCCGAATCGCGCCGAGGCGTGGATTCAGGTCGGCTACTGCAAGGTCAAGCAGGGGAAGAACGCCGACGCCATCCGCGCCTTCCAGCGCGCCATCAAGCTCCGGCCCAACTCCTTCGAGGCTTACAACAAGCTCGGCGACGCCTACTACTACGCGAGCAACTTCACCGAGGCCATCACAGCCTACGAGCAGGCCGCGCGCATCCGACCCGACCTCGCCGAAGCCTACTACAACCTCGGCATGGCCTACCTCGAACTCGGCGACCGCGACTCGGCCGGCGTCCAACTCCGTGCCCTTCAGCCCCTCGACGCCAAGCTCTACAAGAAGCTGCTCGCGGAAATGAAATAAGGAAAAGCAGAAGGCAGAAGGCAGAAGGCGGAAGGCGGTAACCAGTCAAGCGCCATGCAAGTCTTCAGCCCCGTGAGGGGCTGTTGATAATAGCCCAGCACTTCAGTGCTGGGTAAGTGTCCCAAAAATAATTCGAGTCCCGTAGGGACGGCCGAATCTTTCAGTCGTCCCTACGGGACTCGAATTATTTTTATCACTCGGTTCCCAGCACTGAAGTGCTGGGCTATTTTCAGCCGCCCCTGGCGGGGCTGCTAACTGCCTTCCGCCTTCTGCTTTTTTATTCCCCGGTCTGCCCGGTGAAGACGTTCTTGTCTATCCGGTTGGGGTCGCCGAGGACGACGAAGCGTATGTTGCGCATGTATTTTTGGGCCACGCGCTGGACATCCGCCGGCGCGACGGAGCGCAGGTGCGTGAGCATGTCGAAGGAGTGACGCCAGCCGCCGCCGATCAGCTCGTACTCGGCGAGGCTCGCCGCCTGCGCCGCGTTCGTCTCCTGGCCCATGTAGTAGGTCGTCAGGTATTGCGAGACGACGCCCATGATGTCGCTGCCGCTAATCGGCTGCGTCTGGAGCCGCCTGATCTCGTCGAGCATGACGCGCACGGCCTGGTTGGCGTCCACGGCCGTCACGTAGATGCCGCCGAGGTTCGCGCCCTGGCTGCCAAGGAAGGCGTTCGGGGCGTAAGAGAGGTTGCGCTTGACGCGCACCTCCTCGAAGACGCGGTCGCGCAGGATGCTCGACGCGATCTGCATGGCGTGGATGTCGTCGGCCGTCAGCGGCGGCGCGGTGAAGACGCCGTTGATGTAGTTGGTCGGCAGGCCGCGCTGCGTGACCTCGACGGTCGGCGTCGCGAAAGTGAGCTGCGGCACGGGCTCCACCTTGTACTCGCCGCGCGGGAGCTTGCCGAAAGATTTCTCGACGGAGGCGCGCAACAGCGCCGGGTCCAAATCGCCGACGACGACCAGGAGCAGCCGCGAGGTCTGCAACATCTGCTGGTGATACTTGCGCACGTCGTCCAGCGTCAGGCGCGAAACCGACTCGGCCGTGCCCTGCGGGCGGTTCAGGTATGGGTGCCCGGCGTAGGCGACCCTTTCCTGTAGCCTTTGCAGGTAAGTGTCCGGGTCGTCCGAGTCGTCTTGGAGGCTCGAAATCATGCGGCTCTTGACGAGGTCGAAGTCCTCCTTCGTGAAGGCGGGCCTGAGGGCCACGTCCGTGAAGAGTTCCCACGAGCGGTCGAAGTTGGCGCGCGTCGAGGTGAGCGAGAGCACCGAGTAGTCGTAGTTCTCGCTCGCGCCCAAAACGGTGCCCATGCGCGCGAGTTCCGAGCGCAGGCGCTCGCGCGGGAAGCTCGCGCTGCCCTCGGTCGCCACGTCGAGCATCAGCGACTCGATGCCGGCGTTCTCGGCCGTGAGGTTGCGCGAGCCGCCGCGCAGGAAGAGCCCCGCGGCGACCGTCTGGCTGCCCTCGCGCCGCTTGACCAAAACCTTCAGGCCATTAACGTCGAACTCAGTGACGAGTGCGGCCGCGCGCTTCTCGGCCGCGTCCACCTCGGCCTTCGGCGTCTCCGTCGTCGTCGAAGGCTGTTTCTCGCTCTGCGTCGTCGTCGGCTTCGTCAGCCCGCCCTGCGCCAACACCGCGCCCGCCTGACCCGAAGCCAACGCGAGCAGCGCGACCAGGGCGAGCGAGAACACAGACCTCATGAAACCGGAGCCAGCGCTCTTCTCACTGACTGCTGACCACTGACCACTGACCACTGTTCTTCTCATTGCCCGATTAACTCCTCCGGTTTCAACTGAATTTGCTGCTGCGCCTCGTCGGAAATCAGGACGAGCCCGACGTGCGGCTTGCCCTGTATGTAGGTCGTGATGTAGCGGCTGATGTCCGCGCGCGTCGTGCGCCGCAGGTTCGGCAGGTAGCCGCGGAAATAGTCGAGCCCCGTCGAGGCCCACCAGAACGAGAGCGAGTGCGCGTACTCCGACAGCTTCTCGCGCGAGTAGAGGTCGTCGGCTTCGAGCAGCGCCTTGGCGCTGTCCATCTGCTCGTCCGTGAAGTAATCCTTGTCGTTAAAGTGCGCGACCTCGTTGTAGATGGCCTTGAGCGCGGCGCGCGCCTTTTCGGGCGGCGTCTGCGCGATGATCTGAATCGGCCCGACGTTGCGCTGCGTCAGGTAGCCTATGGTCACGCCGTTGACCAGCCCCGTGTCCACGAGCGCGCGCTGGAAGCGCGAGTTGGGCTGCGTCAGGATGAAGGAGAAGACGTCGGCCGCGTAAGTCGCGGGGTTGTCCTTGCCGATGGAGGGGCCGTGCCAGCCGATGTCTATCAGGACGTTCTGAACGGGCTGGCGGACGACCGCGCCCTCGCTCTTGGCGAGCGGCGGGTGCTCGACCATCGGGAACTCGACGAACGGGTCCGGCTCGCGCTTCGGCCAGTCGCCGTAAAAATCCTGGGCCATTTTGAAGACTTCCGCGGGCACGACATCGCCCGTGATGACGAGCGCCGAGTTGTTCGGCACGTAGTAGCGCCCCTGAATCAACTTCATCATGTCGGTCGTCGCGGCCGAGACGGTCTGGCGGCTCCCCAAGGGGTTCTTCCGGCTCTGGTACTTGTAGAAGAGCCGGTTGGTCATTTCCAGGTTGAGGTAGTAGAAGGGGTTGGCCTCGTTGCGGTCAATCTCGCCGATGACGACGGCACGCTCGCGCTCGAACTCGCCCTTCTCGAAGAGCGGGTAGCGCACGGCGTCGCGCATGAAGTTCATGGCGGTGCGCAGGTTCGGGCTCGTCGTCGTGAAGTAGTAGTTGACGACCTCCTCGCGCGTCTGCCCGTTGTAGGCGATGCCGAGCTGGCCGATTCTTTGCAGGTAGTCTTCGGCGTTGGCGATGGCGCGGTTGGCCTTGAAGAACATGTGCTCGTAGAGGTGCGAGAGCCCGTTCAGCTCGGGCGGCTCCGTGTATGAGCCGTTGCGCACCGCCAGCTCGATGGTGACGAGCGGGACCGAGTGGTCTTCGAGGACGATGATTTCGAGGCCGTTGGGGAGCACGCGGTTCATGAGCTGAGCCTGCGGCGCGGGCGCGGGCAGGGTGGCCGCGGGCCTGGCGGCGCGCGGGCCTTGCTGCCACGGCGCGGCGGCGCTGGCCGGCTGTGCCAAAAACGGCGCGACGAGCGAGACCGTCAGGGCGAGAATCAAGAGATGGCGTTTCACGAAAAAAGCTCCGTTCGTTGTTTTGCAGAGAAATTTACCACAAACATCCCAGGCAGGGCTTGTCCCCACGAGTCATAGAACGATTGAGGGCGGTTTGATGTTGCAGAAAGCCGCGGAGATGTCATGGGGGAATTGCGGATTAGGAAAACGTAAGGCGCAAAGGCTTGAGTGCTTTCTGTTCAATCCGCAATCGGCTCATCCGCCGTAGGACTCGTCCTGCTCGATTTTGGAGAGGACCCAGTCGAATTCGCCGCTCGTCACCTTGCCGTGGCAGTATTCGCAGATGCCCGTGACGTTGATCTTGAGCGGCGCGGCGCAGTTCGGGCAGTTGAGGTCGGCGCGGGCGTGCGCGGCCTTCGCCTTGCGGTTGCGGATGAAAGTCCAGTACTCGCTCCAACGGCGCAGCTTCTTGTTCGACCCGGAGACGATCTTGCCCTGCGTGTCCACCGTGTAGTCGTAGCCTTCGGCCCAGATGCGCATCGTGATCGCGTTGTAGAAGGCGTCCTCCTTAATCTTCACGGGCTGCATCCGCGTGATGCGGAACTGGTCGAGCGCGTTCCTCAAACCCTGCCGCTTGTAAGCCTCTATCCAATATTGATGCATCTGGAAAATGTTGTCCGTCTCGAACGGGCGCGCGCGCTCCCACTGTAGAGTAGACCAGGCCAGTTGCAGCTCGTTGAAGATGAGCGCGACGCGGGCCTCGAACTCTTGCCAGCGGAACTCGGGGTGGTTCTGAACGAAGAAGTTCTTGACGCCCTCGAAATTCGGTTGGACGACAGACGGGTAATCCGTGCCGACTTCGGGCACGTTCGAGGTGAGAAGCGGCCCGCGCGCCTCGCGGCTGGTGAGCGTTGCAGAGCGGACGAACCACTGGAACTCGCCGCTCTCTATGCGCGCGCCGCAGAAGGCGCACGCGCCCGTCGTGTCCTTCATCAAGGCCGCGCCGCAGCGCGGGCAGTGGAGCGCCGTGGCCTTCTCAGGCGTCGGCGAGAGCACCTCGCGGTTGCGCTCCAAGACCCACATCTCGCGGACGTAGTAGGCCATCTGTGACGCGCTGCCGTCCTTGGCGCGGACGACCTCGGTGTAGTTGGCCTCGAAGACGACGCTAATCTTGACGACGGGCAGCGCGAGGCCCTGGATGCCGCCGATCTGCATCGAGCCGACGATGACGCCCGTGACGGCGGCGATGTTTGGCGGGTTGCGCTGGGCCAGCGAGGCGCGCGCCTCGTCGCTCAGATAAAACGAAAGCTCGTCGAGTTGGCCGCGGCCGCGCGCCTCGTGCGCCTTGGCGTAGAGCGCGTAGCAGAAGTCCGTGAAAGTGATTTCCGAAAAATTCGGGTCGAACTTACGGAGCTGCGCGAACTCCTGCGCGAAAGTGCGCTGCCGCTTCGGTGCGGCGGCCCCGCCCGGCGCGTCCGCGGAGCAGACCGAAGGCTGCTTCTTGCCGCCGTCCGAGCGGTAAATCAGGATGATGACGACGACGACGACGATGTCGAGCGGGATGCCTATGGCCGGGTATTCGAAGGTGAGCAGTATCAGGCGGAAGAGGAGCCAGATGAGGAAGCCCGCGCCCTCGCCGCTGCCTCCGCTGCCGCCGCTGCGGCCGCCGCCGTAAGACTGCCCGCCGCCGACGCGCGCCAGGGCTTCGGGGGCGAAGAACGAGAGGGCGACGAGCACGACTGCTACGCCCAGGCCCGCGACGAGGATTCGTGTCAGGAGTTTGGTGCGGCGGCTGGGGTTCATTTGAGGTCGAAGCGCGGCATGTCCGGCAACTCGTTCGGGTTCTCGCCCGTCGGCGGCAGATGTTCGGCCAGGAGGACGCCCAGCTCTTGAATCCTTTGCCTTAAAGTGTCCATCTCGGGGATGCGGCCCGCGCGGTGCAACTCGTAGACGCGCTCGTTCCATTCGAGCGGCGGCATGGCCTTCAGGACACCGCGGTCTGCGATGATCTCCAACCGCCGCTCCAACAGCGAAAGGTAGATGAGCACGCCCATCTCGGCCTCCGTGTTAGCAATCCCGGCCTCGTAGAACATCGCCGCGGCCCCGGCCCTGACGGCGTCGGCGCGGTACTCCTTGCTGGTCAGCAGGCGGCGCAGCGTGCTGCCGCGCGACGAGACGAACGCGCCGAGCGCGAAGAGGATGACGACATCAACCGCCACCCAGTAGTGCTGGAACTCGAAGGGCGAGAAGAGCAGGAAGAGCAGGCCGAGGAAGGCCAGGACCGCGCCGCACAGGTAGTCCGCGTGGCGGTAGGTTGTGGAGCGAGCGCGCACGACGATGACGATCTCGGCGTCCGTCCGGCTCTCGATTTCACGAACAGCCTGGGCCAGCTGGTCGCACGCGGATTGGTCGAACCGTGGGCGGCTCATAAGGGGACGGTGACAGCTTCTTTCTCACAGCGCGCTGATTTAGTCAAAGCGGCCGCTATCTTGCCACGACCCGCCCGCGGGCGACAAGTGAGCAGTGCTTAATGGTGGTGTGCGAGGCGGATGTTGTTACGATGAGATGATGATAAAATGGAGTCATTCAAATGGGATCTCCTGTGCCGGCCTTAACAGAAAAAGAGCCTGATAATTCTCTATGATGCTGTACCATGCTATTAAAGCAAAATTGAGTACTAGCTAAGCTACCAAAACTTGAATGGTAAAATTACCCCATGACAGCTTCAAGACTTACATCCCGCATAATTCTTATTACGACCCTTATTATCTCAGTTGGCGTTATCGGGTTTGCTATTTATTATTCGACACCAAATTCTGATGAAGCTTGGGCTGTTATGGCCGCGGCCCTAGCAGTGATCGCTTCCGTGATTGCTGCTTGGACTGGACAAAAATCTCTTGAAATCCAAGAGGATGCTCAGAAACCATATCCTTATCCCAGTATAGACGCTACAAGTAGATATGGATTGCTCCAGTTGCGCGTAAAGAACACCGGGGGAAGTGCCGCACATAATATTAGGCTGGTTTGGGATAAACCTTTGCTTAACTCCAAAGGTGAGCCAATCAAATTTACAGATCAGAATGAAGCGCCAGAGATTCCTGTCTTACTCCCAAATGAAAACGCTTCTGTATTAATTGATGGCGCGAAAGATTTCTTTGCATCTGTAGCTGACGCAAACTACACTGGGAGAATCCTCTTTCAGGATGCTTCTGGTAATCAGCGAAACCATAAGTTTTTTTTTGAGTGTGGAAATTTATCGAAAGAGATTGTATTACGAGCAAGAAGAACAGAAGACAAACTATCAACTTCAGCAGATTCCAGAGAAGCTAGATAAAGTTGTTAATGAGTTGAGAGAAATCAAGGAACAAATAAGGGACGAGGGTGATGATTAATTGAACAGCATCTGATAAATCATTTGCATTGATGACCAATTAGCTTCCCTTTAATAATTACCTGCTGTAGTCAGATAGCGAAGAATTAACCGCGCGTCGGAGGTCGGACGTTGAAGAGCTACAGGAAAGAACTCTGGTTCGATGTGCCGACGCGCCGCGCCTTCATCAACATCACGCGGCAGGTCGAGGAGTGTCTGAAGGAGAGCGGCGTCCGCGAGGGCCTCGCCCTCGTCAACGCCATGCACATCACGGCCTCCGTCTTCATCAACGACGACGAGAAGGGCCTGCACCGCGACTACGACAAGTGGCTTGAGCGGCTGGCCCCGCACGCGCCCGTCGAGCAGTACGAGCACAACGAGATCGGCGAGGACAACGCCGACGCGCACATGAAGAGACAGGTGATGGGCCGCGAGGTCGTCATCGCCGTCACGGGGGGCAAGCTGGACTTCGGCCACTGGGAGCAGATTTTCTACGGCGAGTTCGACGGCAAACGCAAGAAGCGCGTCCTCGTCAAAATCATCGGCGAGTGAATGAACACAGAGCAGCGAAGAGAGCGCGTCGTCAGGCTAATCAAGAGCAGGCTCCTGCGCAAGGGAAAGCCGCGGCTGCTCGTCACCCTGATTCTACTCATCACGGGGCTCGTGGGTTTTCTCGTCTCGTACCTGCTGCTCCACTCTGGGATGACGCGCATGTGGCTGCGCTACCCGCTCGCCATCCTGTTCGCCTACTGCGTCTTCCTCCTCCTGCTGCGCCTCTGGCTGGCCCTCCAGCGGTCGCGCCAGCGGGTCGGAGTTGAGGTAGGCGACGTGACGGACATCGCACCGGAGTTGCCGGATGCCCTCTTCAGGTCGCGCGGGGGTTATGCCGAAGGCTTCAGGTTCAGCGGCGGCGGGGCGGACGCGGGCGGCGGGGGCGCTGGCAGTAGCTGGGGAGAATCCTCGCTCTCGTCCTCTTCGTCCTCCGGCTCCTCGGGCGGCGGAGGTGGGTTCGATTTAGACGACGGGGTCTTCATCGTCATCGCCGTAGTCGTCATCGCCGGGGCGCTCCTCGCCGTGTTCTACGTGGTCTACATCGCGCCGGCGCTGCTCGCGGAGATTCTGGTTGACGGGGTGCTGGTGGCGGGCCTTTACAGGGAGCTGAAGGGCGTGGAGCAGCGACACTGGCTGCGCGCCGCCGTGCGCAAGACGCTGCTGCCCGCCCTAATCGCCGCCGCCCTCTTCTCCGCAGGCGGCTACGCCCTACAACGCGCCGCCCCCAAAGCCCGCTCCGTCGGCGAAGTCCTGAAGCACCTCACGGAAGACTGACTCAACCCTTTGCGCCTTACGCCTTAACTTTGCGCCTTTGCGCGAACGGCTGTTTCACGCAAAGGCGCAAAGACAAGACGTAAGGCGCAAAGGCTTGAGTTGTTCCCTTACCCTCTTTCGTAAAACGTCACTTTCAGGTTCTCTTCGAGTTCGAGTGAGTCGTAGGGCTTGAAGCCTTCGAGGAAATTTTGGGGCATGAAGGTGTCGGCGTCTTCGACGGCGAGGGGAATCTCGGTCACGACCCAGCGGTCAATTTCAGCGAGGAAAGTCGTGTACACCTGCTCGCCGCCGATGACGTAGAGGTCGCACGCGAGGTAGGGCTTGAGCGAGAGCACGGAGAGCTTGTCGCGGAGCACGACGACGGACTCCTGCGGCTCTATCTCCGCGCGCGTGGACATGACGACGTTGAGGCGGCCGGGCAGCGGGCGCTTGAGCGTGAGCCACGTCCGGCGGCCCATCACGCAGACGTTTCCGATCGTCTGCCGCTTGAAAAACTTCAAGTCCGCGGAGTAGTGCCACGGGATTGTGCCGCCGCGCCCGATGGCCCCGTTGCGGTCCACGGCGACGATGCCGACGATTGCCATGCGCTACAAGGTAATTCACCGCGCGCCGAACATCAATCAAATTTCCGCCCGCCCGCCGTTACGCTATACTTAAAGCGCCTTTCAAAATCCAGAGCAGTTCAAGGGTTATTTTCAAGGGGGAAATTTCGATGAAGAAACACGGGCCGTGGAAGATTAAGGCGACGCGGAGCGTTTACGAAAGCAAACTGGTTCAACTCTCGGAGGACGAAGTCATCAAGCCGAACGGCGAGGAGGGCAAGTACGCCGTCGTCAGGCTCGCGGACGGCGCGGGCGTGCTCGCGCTCGACGACGACGGCGCGGTTTATCTCGTCAAGGAGTTCCGTTACGCGCTCGGGCGCGAGGACGTGGAGATTGTCGGCGGCGGGATTAACGAGGGCGAGGAACCGCTTGAGGCCGCGCGGCGCGAGCTGCGCGAGGAGTTGGGCATAGAGGCGCGGATGTGGACCGAGATGGGCCGCGTCGCACACTCGACCTCGCTCGTCAAATCCTTCTCGACCCTCTTCCTGGCCCGCGGCCTGACCTTCATCGAGAAGGACGAGGACAGCGGCGAAGTCTTAGAGACCGTCAAGATGCCGTTCGCGGAGGCCGTCGAGAAGGCGCTCAGCGGCGAGTTCGTCCACGCGACGACCTGCGTGCTGATCCTGCGTGCCCGCGAGCACTTAGAGAAAAGCCTATGAACGAACAGCTGCGCTCGCTCTTCTCCCACACGGGCAGCCTCGTCTATCTGAATCACGCTGCCGTCTCGCCCCCGCCGAAGAACGTGGTCGAGGCGGTCACGGCGCAGCTCAAGGACGTGGCCGAAAACGGCTCGCTCAATTACCGCAAGTGGCTGGCCGTCAAAGAGCGCGCGCGGCGCAAGGCGGCCGAGATGCTGGGGGCGCGGCCCGAGCAGGTGGCCTTCACGCGCAACACGTCGGACGGGCTCTCGACAATCGCCAACGGGCTCGACTGGCGCGCGGGCCAAAACGTCGTCACCTTCCGGCGCGAGTTCCCGTCGAACGTCTACCCCTGGCTGCGCCTGAGAGACGCTTTCGGCGTGGAGGTGCGATTCTGCGAAGAGCGCGGCGGGCGCGTGGACGTTGACGAGATGCTCTCGATGATTGACGCCCACACGCGCGTCGTCGCCATCAGCCAGGTGCAGTACGGCTCGGGCTACCGCGCGGACCTTGAGCAGTTGGGGCGCGCCGCTCGCTCGCGAGATGCCCTGCTCGTCGTGGACGTGATTCAGGGGATGGGGGTTTTGCCCGTCAACGTGGAGGCGGAGTTGATAGACGCGGCGGCGGGGGCCTGCCACAAGTGGCTGCTGACGCCCGAAGGCGTCGGCCTGCTCTACCTGTCAGACCGCGCGCGCGAGCGCGTCCGCCCGACGCTGGTCGGCTGGACGAGCGTGCCGGAGCCGGAGGAGCGAGACGATTTCGAACAGGGGTGGGCCGAGGGCGCGCTCGCCTGGGAAACCGGCACAGCGCCCACGGCGCTCTTCCACGGCCTGGACGCCAGCCTCTCGCTGCTCCTCGAAACGGGCGTCGAGCGCATCGCCGCGCACCTCCTCGAATTAACGGACTACCTGTGCGAGCGCCTCGAAGCGCGAGGCTACGAGGTCGTCAGCCCGCGGCTGCCGGCCGAAAAGTCGCAGATCGTCTGCCTGTGCCCGCGGAAGGATTGGACGGCGCTCGCGCTCTACAGCCACCTCAAGAAGCAGGGCATCGTCACGGCCCCGCGCGGGGACCGCCTGCGCGTCGCGCCGCACCTTTACAACACGATTGATGACATGGAAGCACTCTTGAGCGCCCTGCCGTAAAGTAATCGAAGCCGTGGAGGGTGTGACCGTTTATCGGTCAAGTGTACACCTGCTGTGTACGGCAAAAGGACAGAAATCGCCGTATTTTCGTCTCGTGGAAGGGGTTGGCGCTGGCCTTGAAGATGCGTCTGAGACGGATTATCAAGGGGAAAACGGCGATTCTGAAAATGTCTGAGGGGTTAATCGTGCTGGTGGCACGGTCGTTGCTCTAATAGTCAACGATAAAATAGGAAGGGTAAATAAGGGTAAATCGGGTCAGGCTCGGAGACGGCAGTGAGTGAAGGCTTTGGGGGAGGCGTTCTCTCACTTTAAAAGCAGCGGCGGCTCTTTCGGGGGAACGGGGTTGTCGCAAGCTTAGCGGTCGAAGGGCACAAGTGCTGGGCTGCTGGTCGGCGTCCTGCAAGAGGCTTGGGGGAGCCTCACAGGAAGACCAGCAGCCCGCAACTTTCTCGAAAGAACAAGGGGGAAAAAATTTGGCCGCCGGAGTTGGGGGATTCCGGCGGCCAAATTTTTTTTGTGCGTGATTTCCGCCTCTAACGTGCGGCCGCCTTCTTATCACCCGCCGCGAGCAGCCTCGAAGGATCAGTCTCGGCCGTCATCTCGTCAATGTTGAGGCGCAACATTCCGCCCGCGTCCGAGTAGCTTTCGGCCGCGGTGCGCTGCTTCACCTTGCGGCTCAGGTAGAAGGCCCCGCCGAAGATAGCCCCGACGCCCAGACAGATGCCCACGAAGAAGCCTATCGTTTTGGCGATGCCGAGGATGAGGCTGACGGCTTGGCGCGTCTGCTGCTTTTCGGCGCGCGCCCAGAGGAGCGGGTTCTCGCCGAGCCACTGAATTTTCTGCTCCCACTTCACGTTGTCAATCAGACGCGCGGCCGCAGCCTCGTCCGGCGAGCCGAAGACGAAGACGGAGTAGTTGCCGACCTTGCGGTAGGCCGAAGGCACGCTCTGCCCCTGCGCTTTCAGCTCAGTGAGCCGGGCCGTGATGCGCGCGTCGGCGTCGGCCGCGAGCTGGGGCGTGGCGTACTCGACGATGACGAGCCGCGAGCCGCCGTCGTAAGGGGCGGTGACGGCCTCCGCGCCTTCCTTAAAGTTGAGGGCCTCGAAAATGAGCTGCTCGCCGGCCGCGCTCTGTAAAACCGACTGATCCACGGCGTAAACGGCGCGGTCCTGCGCCGTCTCCCAGTCGGGCAGGTGCTTGACGAGGAACGGAATCTCGTTCTCGGCGGCGGGCAGCGTGCCCGCGTAGGCGCGCGCCAGTGTAATCAGGCTGTTCTCGCCCTCGTCGCGGCCCGCCTTGCTCTGGCCCGTGACGTTGACGAGGACGGGGCCTTTGTAAAAGACGACGCCGCCCGGGCCGACCACGCCCGCCACGCCCACGTCGCTCAGCTTCGTCACCTTACCCGGCGTTTCGCTTCTCATTCGTACAGCGGCGAGCGACAGGAACGAATAAGCGACCGCGTGCGACTGCATCAGTTTGACGTGCACGGTCAGCCGCTCGCCTTTCGGCGAGACGTATGAGCCCTCGACGACCCCGGGCACGGCCTCGGCTTCCGGCGTCGTGAGGACGCGAGGCGTCCCCTGTAGGCGAAACTCGCCGACGGTCTTGGGATACAGCTTGACCGCCTCCGAGCCCTGCCCGGCGGCCGGCGCGAGCGAGAGCAGAAGAAGCGAGAAGACGGAAATAAGTCTTAATAAAATCTGGCGCAAAACAAGTCCCTCTTAAATATCAAAGTGACGACAATAGGTTTAGAACCCGTGCGCCGTTTGGATGTTCCAGAAACAAACGCCGTTGCTGCAAAGCCGCTTAATGAAAACGGCGCAGCTCGCGCAGGAGCAGGTCCGCGTACTGGCGCGGGTTGTGTATGTTGCGCATCGTGGTCGAGCCGCCGAGTTCGCTCGCGTTATCAATCACGACGTTGCCGTAGCCCAGGAGCCGCTGGAAGATGGAGGACGAGACGGTCACGTCCTGTATGTTCCTCAAGGGCAGGTTGCGCGTCGTGCGCGCGATGAAGCCCTCGTCAATCTCTATCTTGTGGTTCGTCAAGGTGTACTCGATCATGTTGCGCTTGACGTGGTAGAAGGCCGGGATGAGCAGCATCGCCAGGGCGATGGGCAGCGCGATCCACCAGGGCGCGCTGATGAAGGCGGCCAGGAGGACGATGACGATGACGGCCCCGAGCGCCGCCAGGCCGTAGCCGATCTTGATGAAGAAGAGCGTCGGGCGGACTTTGAAAATCTCGCGCTCCACGTCGCTCGTCCGCTCGACGCGCGCTGGAGGCGTGTAGGCCGCGGGCGGCTGTATCACGGGCGGCGCGGTGTAAGGCTGCGGCGGGTAGGGTTGCGCTTGGTAGGGCTGCGCAGGCTGCGCGCCCGCGTAGCGCGTCGCCTCGGGGTCGGCCGCCGGAGCGCCGCAGCCCGCGCAGAAACGCTGGCCGGCGGCGATGTAAGTTCCACAGTTGGTGCAGTGCATCTTTAAGTCACCTCACATCTCTGCGCTCCCGGCGAGGCGCAGGCTCCTCAAGAGTTCGACCGGGTCGTAGTTGGTCGTGTGGACGCTGTGCGCGCCGAGCTTCAGGGCCTCGCGCCGCGCCTGCTCCTGGCCCGCCGGGAGCAGCATGACGACGGGGAGGCTGAGGCGTCCGCCGTTCTGTTTGCGCAGCCGCCGGATGGTCTCCAGGCCGTCTATCCCCTGTAGGTCGTAATCGAGCAGGAGCAGGTCTGGGCGCTCTATGCGCAGGAGGTGCAGGGCCTGCTGGCCGTCGAAGGCCGCGCGCGCCTCGTAGCCGGCGGAGCGTATGAGCGAGTTGACCTGGGCCATGCGCGCCGCGTCCGAGATGGTCAGGAGCAGGCGGCGCGGCATGACGGCCCCGCTCGCGCGCCGCTCGCGCTCGCTCGCCGCCGCTTCGGCCGCACGCGCCGCGTCCTCTTCGCTCGGCTGGGCGCTCCTGGCCGGCTGGGCTTCCTGCGGGGGATACTCCTCTTGAGTCACCTGAATCTCTGGCGGCTGCTGCGGCTCCTCAGTCACTCGCCGCTCGCTCTGTACAGCCTCGGCGGCTGGCGCGGGCGCGGGTGTTTCCTGAGGCGTCGTCGTCGTTTGCCTCTCCTCTACTTCCGGCGGGCGGCGCGGGGACTCCCTGTGAGCGAGGGGCGCGGGCGGGAGCCGCGTGTCCATGTTCGCGTCGTAGGCGACGACGCGCGGGGCGCTCGCGTCCGCGCGGGCGACATTCACGGCGCGCTCAGCCTTCTCGATGAGAGTCTCCACGTCGCCGCCGTGCGCGGGGAAGGAGGCGAGGCCGGCGACCAGGTCGTGTTCCGGGTACTCTTCGATGAACTCCCTGTGCAGCCGCGTGAGCGCCGCAACGGCCGAGCGCGCCTTCATGTGCGGGAGGTAGGCGACGAGCGTCGTCGGCCCGTAGAAGGCCACGCCGTCCATCCGCCGCAGGTTGAGCTTGAGGAAGGCGTGCGCCTCTGCAAGCGTGCGGTCGCGCGCCGCCTTGTCGAAAGCCTCGCCGCCTTTGTCTCTGGCTGCGACGGCGTAGACGAGGGCCAGCGTGCCGCTCACCCCGGCGCGCACGTCCTCGCGCACGGCGTCGAGCATGAACATGAAGTTGTCTATCTCAAGCCTTCGGTCGGCGACCACCGAGGTCGAGCGGCGGTCAACCTCGACGCGCCAGAAGAGTGAGTCGAGCCGCGCCAGAATCTCCAAAGGCGGGGCCGAGAGGCAGAAGTAGTCGTCCGCGCCGACGTACTGCGCCGACGCACGCAGGGCGCGCTCGTCCTCGCCCCACGCGAAGACGACGGGCAGCGAGTAGGTGGCCGTCTCGGCGCGCAGTCGCCGGGCCAGCGCGACCGACTCGTTCTCGCCGTCGGCGACGGCCGGCGCGACGACCATGACGACCACGTCCGGGCTGAACTCGCTGATGGCACGCGAGGCGTCCGCAGGGTGCGCCGTCCGCGTGGCGTAACCGGCGGAAGCCAACTGCCGCTCCAGCGCCAGCCCGTCCGAGCCGGCGACTACGAGAGCGCGGCGCGGGCGCGTGGGCGCGGCCTCCTCGGCCGCGAGGCCCGGTGAATCGTTTGCAGGGTAGTTCGACAAGGACTGTGGAAGCCTCCTCAAGCAGGCGTACACTGGCTCGTCGCCAATCATACATAAAATGGCGCGCGCCGAACAGAAGGCGCGGCCAGCGCCCGACAATGACTCTGGCAGGGCGATTGCTCTTACACCCACGGCGCTTCACACCTGATACGAAACCGAACGCTTTTCGCGGTGCGCGGGGAGAAGTGCCGGGCGGCTTCAGTACAGAAGCTATAGATACCAAATTAAGAACGAACAAGTAGGAGGATAACTTAAATGGCGGAGACAACTGGTGCAACGACGGGACGTTCGCGGACGGTGACAGGGCTCTTCAGGGACAGGGAGAGCGCCGAGCGCGTTTACAATTCTCTGAGGACTCGCGGCTATAGCGACGAAGATGTCAGCCTGATGATGTCTGACGACACGCGTAAAAAACATTTTTCAGACGACGACGACAACAAGACCGAGTTCGACACGAAAGCCTGGGAGGGCGCGGGCAAGGGCGCGGCCATCGGCGGCGCGGTCGGCGCGACGCTCGCGGCCATCGCGGCCATCGGCACGACCGTGGCGCTTCCCGGCATAGGTCTTCTGGTCGCCGGGCCGCTCGCGGCAGCTATTGCCGGCGCGGGCGCGGGCGGGTTGACAGGCGGAATCGTCGGTGCGCTGATCGGCTCAGGCATCCCCGAGGACCGCGCCAAGGACTACGAGAAGGGCATCAACGAGGGCGGCATCCTGATGGGCGTCAACGCGCGCAACGACGAGGACGCAGAGTACTTCGAGAACGACTGGCGCACCAACCGCGGCGAGTACGTCTACCGCTAAGACGCCGTCGGAATCTTGAGAGCGAATTACGGGAGGATAAAGATGCGACGAGCTTCAGCTCTTCTGCTGGCATTGGCGCTGGCCGGACTTTCGGCCGCGTGCGGCAGCGACACGGCGTCCAACTCGGGCGGCGCGAACGCGAATGCCACGCGCAACGGCGTGGTGGAGACGAACACGAGCGTCCCGCCGAACATGAACAACAAGACGGCGCCGTCTAACACCGCGACCGTGCAGAACAACAACGGCAACCAGAACACGTCCGGCGTCTCCACGACCAACAACACCGGCGGAGGCCACACGAACAGCAACGGCGGACACTGACAGAAGTAAAAAGGTAAGAAGTAAAAAGGCAGAAGGGAAGACTAAGAGCGAGGCTCCCGGTCTTCCCTTCTGCCTTTACCTTTGCCTTTTATTGCGTGACGAGTTGGAGGCGGCCGTCGGGCAGGCGGACGGCGTAGACGTTGCGCTCGAAGGTCGGGGCGGGCGGCGCGGTTTGCTGCGTCTGAGTCGCCGCAGGTCTCTGCGCGGGCGTTAGGGTGTGGGCGGCCTGGGCCATTGTGCCGCCGCTGATCTGCGCGTACCGGAGCGAGATGCGGCGGACGTATTCCTGCGTCTCGCGGTAGGGCGGGATGCGCCGGCCGTACTTCAGCACAGCGCCCTCGCCCGCGTTGTAGCCGGCCAGCGCCAGCGCCACGTCGCCGCCGAAGTAGTCCAGCAGGTAACGCATGTAGCGCGCGCCGCCCTCTATGTTCTGCTGCGGGTCGAAGATGTTGGTGACGCCGAAGCGGCGTGCCGTGCCCGGCATCAGCTGCATCAGCCCGCTCGCCCCCTTGGGCGAGACGGCCCCGCGCTTGAAGGCCGACTCCGTGTGCATCTGCGCGTAGAGCAGCACGGGGTCCACGCCGTTGCGCACGCCCGACTCGACGATGAAGGCGTCCACTCGCGCGTCGCCCGTCGTGTAGACGCCGAGTGTCGAGTTCGCCCTCATGCTCATGGCGCGCGGCGCGGCCGTGTAGAGCGCGGACGCCGGGCGCGTGTCCCCAACGACTTTCGGCCCCATGGGTTTTGCGACGGGGCGCACCGTGCCGGCCGGCGGCAGGACGGCCGTCGTCTTCACGCTCTCTATGCGGACGCCGGCGGCCGTGTCGAAGTTATCGTAGCGGTAGCTCGTCTGAGCCAGGGCGGGGACGGCGCACGCGAGCGCAAAGAGGCACAGTAGGGGGAACTTTTTCATGACTCTCCACTGAACTTTAAATTCTTTTGGCTTCGCCTCGGTAAGGACTCGGAGCCGGGCGAGCGCGGCACTCAGGGGCAGAAACTGATTATGATTGAGGCCGCTGAAGGCTAGTCTCAATCACCTCAAAAGCATAGCACGCGGCCGGAACTCTTGCCAACGGGTTTTTCCGGGGGCCGCAAATAAAGGGGGTTGACAGCGGATGTATGATGTTGGGGCTTTAAACTGGTATCCACCCGCCACCAACTGAGCGCGCCCCGCCCGGGCGCTCCTCATCAATTTAAGGAGAAAACAATGAGAAAATTGCTCATGGCGGCGGCCGCTTTGCTGCTCGCCTTCCAGGTGTGCGCGGTGGCACAGAACGAGTCCGCCGGCCAGACCAACTCCAACGCCTCGACGCAGAACACGACGAAGAAGCGCGGCCCGGTCTTCCGCGCCACCAAAGACCAGATCAAACAGGCTCAGGGGATTCTCAAAGAGCGCGGCTTCTACGCTGGCGAGCAGACCGGGAAATTAGACCCCGACACGCGCGCCGGCCTCAAAAAATACCAGGAGGCAGAGGCCCTCAAGGTCACCGGCACGCTCAACAAAGTCACGCTCGAAAAGATGAACATCACGCTCACGGATAAACAGAAAGCCATGTGAGCGCGGAGAATTTAAAGTCCGAGGAGGCCCGCGGGGGGCGGCTGGAACGGAGCTTTTTTCAGTCGCCCCTCGCGGGCCTCAATTTAATTCAGGCGTCGGGACGCTATCGCTTATAATCGTCGCGGCGAAAGCCGACACGCTCTTTCAAAGCATCACGCACTATCATGGTGAGGAGTCACGCATGAGAAAATTTGCAGTTCTTATCTGCCTGGCCGCGGTCGCCCTCGCGGGCTGTACGTCGAAGGTAACGGGGACGTTGGAGGTTGACGGGTCGCCCTTCGCGGTGGAGGAATGCCGCTCGGGGCAGGCGTTCGGCTTTTCCGGCATCGAACTAAAAGACGCGACGGGCCGCCGTCTGCGCCTGCTGGCTAACGGGGACGGGACTTGCACGGCGGCGTTGTTCAAAGGCGACAGCGCGACGGGCGACCGCATCGGTCAGTGTGGCACCTTGGAGATGCAGGCGCAGTCGAGCCGCATCAACTCGATCACGAACATCATGGGCAAGGCCCAATTAGCCTGCGAAGCAGTCGGCCACAAGGTCGCCGGCAGCCTTGAATTCGAGAATTGCCACTAGCACCTTCTTCAGGCTAACAGCCGCTCGACGACGCCGTAGCTCGCCTCCAACGCTTCGGCCAGTTTCTCGGGCTGCGAGCCGCCGCCCTCGGCCATGTCGGGCTTGCCGCCGCCGCGCCCGCCGACAATCGGGGCGAGTTCCTTGATGACCTGGCCCGCCGGGACGCGCTTCAACAGGTCGGGCGAAGTCCTGACGATGAGCGAGACTTTGCCGTCACCCGAGCGGCCGAGGACGACGACGCCCGACTTGATGCGCGCGAGCAGGGTGTCTGAGAGCTGGCGCATCCCTGCCGCGTCTAGGCCGCCGGCCTCGCGCGCGAGCACCTTGACGCCGCCCGCGACCTCGCGCGCCTCGTCGCCGTTCGACGAAGAGCCGCCGCCCGTCGCCAGCTTCAGCCGCAGCTCGTCCGCCTCGCGTCGCGCTTTTTTCAGCTCCTCCTGAAGACGCCCGACCGCCACCGGAATGTCGTTGCGCGAGGCGCGAAGCTCGCCGGCGACCTGATCCACGAGCGCCTCCGTCTCCTGGAAGCGCGTGAAGGCGTCCGCGCCCGTGACGGCGCGTATGCGGCGCGTCCCGGACGCGATGGACTCGTCGCTCGTGATCTTGAAGAGACCTATGTCGCCCGTCGCGCGGACGTGCGTCCCGCCGCACAGCTCTTTCGAGAAAACGTCGCCCGCCACGCCCGGCACACTCAGCACACGCACACGCTCGGCGTACTTCTCGCCGAAGAGCGCCATCGCCCCAGACTTCATAGCCTCGTCCAGCGAGAGAACGTCAGTCTGCACGCGCTCGTTGCGCAGGATGTGGTAGTTGACCAGCCGCTCCAACTCCGCCATCTCGTCGCGCGTCAGCGGCTGGTAGTGCGTGAAGTCGAAGCGCAGGTAGTTCGGCGCGACGACCGAGCCCGCCTGCTTGACGTGCGTGCCCAAGACTTCGCGCAGGGCCGCGTGCAGGAGGTGCGTCGCCGTGTGGTTGCGGCGCGTGGCGTCGCGTTTCTCGGTGTCAACCAGCGCGCTCACTTCGTCGCCGACCCTGAGCGCCCCGCGCTCGACGGTGACGCGGTGGACGATGAGACCCGCGACGGGCGAGACCGTGTCGTTGACCGCGGCGTGGGCCTGGCCGCCCGCGAGCACGCCCGTGTCGCCGACCTGCCCGCCGGCCTCGGCGTAGAAGGGCGTGCGGTCGAGGACGACCTCGCCGTCTTCGCCTTCGAGCAGCGCGTCAGCCTCCTCGTCGCCGTTGATGATGGCGACGACGCGCGCGTCTTCGAGGCGCGTGCCTTCGTAGCCTGTGAACTCGCTGCGCCCGACGCGCTCGGCGACCTGCGCGTAGACGGGCTTGGTTTTTGTGCCAGCCGCCGAAGCCCCGCGCTCGCCGGCCTGCTGAATCTCTTTCAGCGCGTGGTCGAACGATTCGTTGAACGTCTCTTCGTCGAGTTGAAAGCCGCGCTCCTCCATGCTGACGCGGATCAGGTCGCGCGGCGTGCCGAAGGTGTCGTAGAGCCGCGCCAGCTCCTTGTAGTCCGGCATGGAGCCGTCGTGCGTGACGGAGAAGAGCGCGTCCATCTTCTGTAAGCCGACGGTCAGCGTCGAGCCGAAGCGCTCCTCTTCGAGCTTGACCATGCGCTCTATGAACTCGCGCGCGGCCTCCAACTCCGGGTAGGCTTCCGCCATCGCCGTGACGACGAAGTCCGTCACCTTGTGGAAGAACGCGCCCTCTAACTGGAGCGCGTGGCGGCCCTGGTAGATGGCGCGGCGCATGATTTTGCGGAGGACGTAGTTGCGCCCCTCGTTGCCGGGCAGGATGTTGTCGGCGATACTGAACGCGGTCGTGCGCGCGTGGTCCGCGATGACGCGCATCGCAAAACCCTCGTTCGTCTCCGGCTCGTAATGGCGGTCTGCGAGCTGTGACGTGAACTCTATAATCGGGCGAATCAGGTCCGTGTCATAGTTAGACTTCACGCCTTGCAGAACGACGGCCAGGCGCTCAAGCCCCGCGCCCGTGTCCACCGAAGGTTTCGGGAGCGGCGTCTGCACGATCTCGCCGTTGGCGGCCCTGGCGCGCTCGTACTGCATGAAGACGAGGTTCCAAATCTCCATCGTCGTGTCGCCGGGGCCGTTGACGAGCTCGGCGCGGTTCTTCGCGGGGTCGCCGGGGTCTTCGCCCATGTAGTAATGAATCTCGCTGCACGGGCCGCACGGCCCCGTGTCGCCCATCTGCCAGAAGTTGTCCTTGCGCCCGAAGCGCAGGATGCGCTCAGGGGGCGCTCCGACCTCCTGCCACAGCCGCTCCGCCTCTTCGTCTGCGGGGACTTCATCGTCGCCCTCGAAGACCGTGAACCAGAGGCGCGACGGCTCAAGGCCGTACTCGTTGACCAGCAGGTCCCAGGCGAAGCGTATGGCGTCCTTCTTGAAGTAGTCGCCGAAGGAGAAGTTGCCGAGCATCTCGAAGAAAGTGTGGTGGCGCGCGGTCTTCCCGACTTCGTCCAGGTCGTTGTGCTTGCCGCCTGCGCGCACGCACTTCTGCGACGAGGCGGCGCGCACGTAGTCGCGCTTCTCCGCGCCCGTGAACACGTCCTTGAACTGGTTCATCCCGGCGTTGGTGAAGAGCAGGGTCGGGTCGTTGGCGGGCAGCAAGGGGCTCGAAGGCACGACCTTGTGGCCGTTTCTCTCGAAATACTCTAAGAACTTTCGGCGAATCTCGTTTCCAGTCATAATGAACAAATCCTGTCGTCTCTGCGTAAAAACAGAAGTTTAGCACGCGCGCCGCATCAGGGCGAAACAGCCTCAGGAGAATCGCGTCAAGGAGTTCCAATGATGAGAAACCCTCTCAAAACTGTCGTGGCCGCGGGGTTGATGGCCGCCTTCTTATCGTCAATCGCCGTCGCGCAGGTCAAGCCGCAGACCACACGCTCTTCGCTGAAGACGAACGTCAAAAAAGAGGAGCTGGCCGCGCGCCTGGAAAGTCTCATCCCGCAGTTGATGGCCGACGGCAGCGTGCCGGGCCTGTCAGCCCTGCTGATACACGACAACAAGGTTTTCTGGCAGCACGCCTTCGGCGTCGCGAACGCCGAGACCAAACAGCCCGTCACGCCCGACACCGTCTTCGAGGCCGCTTCACTGAGCAAACCCGTCTTCGCCTACGGCGTGCTGAAACTCGCAGACGCGGGCAAGCTCGACCTGGACACGCCGCTCGTCAAATACCTGCCCGGCGCTTACGTCGAGAACGACGAGCGTTTGAATCAGATCACGGCGCGGCACGTCCTGAGCCACCGCACGGGCTTCCCGAACTGGCGGCGCGGCGACCAGCTCAAAATCAACTTCACGCCCGGCGAGAGGTTCAGCTATTCGGGCGAGGGCTTCGTCTATTTGCAGAAGGTGGTCGAGCGCCTGACGGGCGGCCCACTCGACGCCTTCATGCAGAAGACGGTCTTCGCCCCGCTCGGGATGACGAGCAGCAGTTTCGTCTGGCAGGCGGCTTACGAGCCGCGCAAGGTTTACGGCCACGACCCGTTCGGCACGGTCACTGGCCGCCGGAAGCCTGCGGAGGCGAACGCGGCGGCGAGCCTGCACACGACCGCCGCGGACTACTCAAGGTTCGTCACGGCCGTGATGACGGGCGCGGGGCTCAAGAAGAAGACCGCGCGCGAGATGCTGACCGCTTACGTCAAAGTGCAGGAGGGCTGCACGGACTGCGTCAGTAATCCGGCGAATGGCCCAATTTCGCAGACAGTCTCGTGGGGGCTCGGCTGGGGGCTGCAACACACCGCGGACGGCGACTCCTTCTGGCACTGGGGCGACAGCAACAACGACGCGCAGGCTTACGTCGTCGCGTTCCCGAAACAGAAGCTCGCCCTCGTGCTCTTCGCCAACAGCGGCAACGGCCACTCCATCTTCCCGCGGATTATTGACGAAGCCGTCGGCGGCCAGCAGCCCGCCGTCACCTGGATTAATTACGACGCTTACGACTCACCCTTCCGTGTCTTCGCCCGAGACATCCTCGCGCGCGGCGGCGCGGCGATTAACGAATACCGCGAGCGCAGAAAAACGGGCGCGCCCGCCCTCTCCGAAGTCCAGATGAACCGGCTCGGCTACGCGCTGCTCTCCAAAAACAAGTCGGACGAGGCGATTGAGGTTTTCAAACTCAACGTCGAAGCTTTCCCAGACTCCTGGAACGTCTACGACAGCCTCGGCGAAGCCTACATGCTCAAAGGCGAGAAAGAGCCGGCGATAAAAAACTACCAGAAGTCCGTCGAGCTGAATCCGAAAAACACGGGCGGCATCGAGGCGCTCAAGAAGCTACAGACGCAATAAGGAAAAAGGAAGTAAGGTAACCATCCAGTGCGAAGCCAGCGGGGGTAAACCACCCTTCCCGACCTGCGAGGCGGCGCGGGCTGAATGATTCAATCCTGACCTGTGAGGTGGTGTGGGTTGAATGATTCAAGAGGAAATAATTGGCAGGTCGGGAAGAGGGGCTTGCCCCCGCCGCCTTTTGGCCTTATTCCTCGTCTGACGCGGCGCGGACTTTTTGGGCGACGAGGTCGTAGGAGAAGCCCTGGCGCAGGAGATGGTCGAAGAGGCTCTTGACTTCGGCGCGCGTCTGCGGGCGGCCGCGCAGGCGCGTGCGCTTGGCGATGGCGCGGTCAATCAACTCTTCTTCGGGCGTCTCCTCGAAGACCAGCTTGAGGGCCGCGTCCGCCGTCTCGCGGTCAACCTTCTTCATCTGTAGGTCGCGCTGTAGCCGCTGGCGGCCCACAGGCTTCTGCCGCACCTTGTAGGAGGCGTAGCCGAAGGCGAAACGCTCGTCGTTCAGGTAGCCGTACTCGCCCAGCTTCACGAGCACGGCCTCGACCGTCTCCTCGTTCGTCCACTCTTTTTCGAGCAGCCGCTCGCGCAGCTCCGCCACGGAGCGCGGCTTCGCGGCCAGCAGCTTGACGGCGCGCTGGAACGTGCGCTCGCGCGCCTTCTCCGGGTTGAGGGGCGGCGCGGGCTTCTCCGCCTCCTCGCCTTCCGGGCGCTTCTCCTTCGGCTTCCAACTTCTTTTACGCATCTCGTGACAACACTCTAGCGCAACGCGAAAGCGGCCCGCAATTGCGGATTGCAGCAGTCCTCAATCTATAATCGTCCTCATGGACGGAGTTCTCATCGTAGACAAGCCCGTGGGGCTGACCTCGCACGACGTGGTGGCGCGCGTGCGGCGTATCTTGAGAGAGAGGCGCGTCGGGCACACGGGGACGCTCGACCCGTTCGCCACGGGCGTCCTCGTCGTACTCGTCGGGCGCGCGACGCGGCTGGCACAATTCCTGAGCGGCGCGGTCAAGGAGTACGAGGGCGTGGTCCGCTTCGGCTACGCGACCGACACGGGCGACCCGACGGGCGCGCGCCTCCCCGTGCCGGGAGCGCAAAACGAAGGCGTCGCGCGCGTTCATACGTGGAGCGACGCGGAGGTCGAGGCGGCGCTCGCCGGTTTGCGGGGGGAGATAGAGCAGGTGCCGCCCATGTATTCGGCGAAGAAGATAGAGGGCCGGAAGCTTTACGAGTTGGCGCGGCAGGGCGTAGAGGTCGAGCGCCGCGCCGTGCGCGTACACATTTACGAACTGACGGCAGGGCGCACGGGCGGCGCGCTCTTCGGGGAGAACGAGGACGGGACTCTGGACCTCTCCGTCCGCGTGCGATGCTCGGCCGGAACCTACGTCCGCACGCTGGCCGAATCAATCGGCGAGCGGCTCGGCGTGCCGGCCCACCTCGCCTCTCTCAGGCGGACGCGCGCCGGAGAGTTCGGCGTAGAGGACGCCGTGGGCCTGGACGAGCTAAAGGCGAGAGCGGAGGCGGGCGCGATTGATTTTCTCCTGCCAATGGAGGCGGCGCTCTCTGGGCTGCCTTTCGTGCATCTAACGGCCGACGAGGCGCGGCGGGCGCTCAACGGCATGGCCCTGCGCGTGGACGCGAGCGGCGGGTGGCGCGAGGGCTCTGCGGTCGGGATGCGCGGCGCGGACGGAAGCCTCCTCGCCGTCGGCCTCTACGACGCCGCGAGCCGCACTTTGCGCCCGCGCGTTGTTTTCTCCCCTGAAAAATAAGCATTGACTTTCGGGCGGCGTGACTGTGCTATACTTGTCGCCCAAGAGGGAAGCGTGAGAGCGGGTCGCTTCCGACAGCCGGCGTCCCGTCCCGTCCTCCCGCTCAACTTGAAAACAGACGATCATTGAACTAGCGAGAAGGGTCCGCCAGGATTGCTCGACGATGCGCCGCACGAACCGGGGAGCGCGCTATTGCCGTGCATATCGAGCCACAGTCCGCGGCCCGCGAGGAGTCCTACAGGGCGTGCTTTTCCCACACGCCGTCCACGCGCGCTTAAAGCCCGAAGAGGTACTAAGAAGGCTATGCAAGAGCAGGATGGCAATAAATTCAACATCAGCGAGCGGCTGGAAGACCTGCGCCGCGTGCGCGAGGCGCTGCGCTGGGAAGGCTCATTCCGCGATTATTTCGAGTTAGTCTCACAGAATCCCCGCATCGCCCAGCTCTCCCACGCCCGCATCAACGACATGATCCACGCCCGCGGCATCGAGAAGTTGAACGAGGGCACGCGCGACGAGGTGGCCCGCTACAACTTCTTCGCCGCGGAGCTCTTCGGCATCGAGGAGCCCATCGCGCGCATCGTCGAATATTTCAAATCGGCCGCGCAGCGCCTTGAGGTCCGCAAACGCATCCTCCTCCTGATGGGTCCGGTCGGCGGCGGCAAGTCAACCATCGTCACGATGCTCAAGCGCGGACTCGAAGAGTGGACGCGCACGGAGGGCGGCGCGGTCTTCGCCATCAAGGACTGCCCGATGCACGAGGAGCCCTTGCACCTCATCCCGCAGGAACTCCGTCCCGAAATCGAGAAGCATTACGGCCTCTACATCGAAGGCGACCTCTGCCCGCAGTGCCGCTACGCCTTGGAGCACGAGTACGGCGGCCGCCACGAGGACGTGAAAGTCCACCGCGTCGTCTTCTCCGAGAAGGAGCGCGTCGGCATTGGCACATTTTCTCCGTCGGACCCCAAGAGCCAGGACATCACGGAGCTGACCGGCTCGATTGATCTTTCGACCATCGGCGAGGTCGGCGTCGAGAGTGACCCGCGCGCCTATCGCTTCGACGGCGAGCTGAACATCGCCAACCGCGGCCTGATGGAGTTCGTCGAGATGCTGAAGGTGGACGAGAAGTTTTTGTACTCGCTCCTCACGCTCTCGCAGGAGCAGAACATCAAGACCGGGCGCTTCGCCATGATCTACGCCGACGAGGTGATTCTTTCTCACACCAACGAGAACGAGTACATCTCGTTCGCCGGCAACCGCAAGTCTGAAGCCCTGCAAGACCGCATCATCCTCGTCCGCGTGCCCTACAACCTGAGGGTGTCGCAGGAAGAGCGGATTTACTACAAGCTGCTGAACCAGTCCGAAGTCCTGCGCAACGTCCACATCGCGCCGAACACTTTGAAAGTCGCGGCGATGTTCGCCGTGATGACGAGGCTCGAAGAGCCGAAGCGGCAGAACGTGGACATCGTCAAGAAGATGAAGCTCTACGACGGCGAGGACGTGGAGGGCTACAAGTCCAAGGACGTGCGCGAGCTGAAGGACGAGACGGTGCGCGAGGGCATGGACGGCATCTCGCCCCGCTACATCATCAACCGCCTCTCCTCCGCCCTCGTCCGCGACGGCGTCACCTGCATCAACCCGATTGATGCGCTCCGCGCCATCAAGGACGGCTTCGAGCAGCACACGGGCATCAGCCCAGACCAGCGCGACCGCTACCTGAACCTGATCTCCGCTGCGCGCAAGGAGTACGACGAGCTGGCCAAGATCGAAGTCCAGCGCGCGTTCGTCTACTCGTTCGAGGAGATGGCGCGCACGATGTGCAACAACTACCTCGACAACGTCGAGGCTTACTGCAACAAGGAGCGCATCAAAGACCCGATCACGGAAGAGGAGATGGACCCGGACGAGCAGCTGATGCGCTCGATAGAGGAGCAGATCGGAATCAGCGAGAACGCGAAGAACACTTTCCGCCAGGAGATTCTCATCCGCATCAGCTCTTACGCGCGCAAGGGCCGCTCCTTCGAGTACAACTCGCACGAGCGCCTGAAGGAGGCCATCGAGAAGAAGATTTTCGCGGACCTGAAGGACGTGGTGAAGATCACGACCTCCGCGAAGACGCCCGACCCGGACCAGTTGCGCCGCATCAACGAGGTCGTGGACCGGCTCGTCAAAGACGGCGGTTACTGCCCCGTCTGCGCCAACGAGCTGTTGACCTACGTCGGCACGCTGCTCTCGCGGTAAGGGAGCCCGCAGGTTAACTAACTTCTCGCGCCCGCGCTTTTCTCCCGAGGAAGGTGCGGGCGTTGAGGTTTAAAGACGTGAAGAAACGTTACTGGATAGCCGGAGGGTTGGGGGCGGCGGCGGCAGCGGTCGTCGCCGTCAAGATGCTGCGCCGTCCGCAGGAAGTCGTCTGGGACGAGCACGCCGATTCACTGCATCACGCCGACCGCTCGCGCTTCGCGGACATCGGCGGCGTGCGCGTGCATTACCAGGAGGCGGGCGCTACCCACGCGCCGCCCGTCCTGCTGCTGCACGGCTTCACCGCGTCGAACTTCGTCTGGAAGGAGACGCTTCTGCCGCTGGCCGACGCGGGCTTTCGTGTCGTCGCGCCGGACCTCGTCGGCTTCGGCTTTTCGGGAAAACCGCGCGACGGCGAATACACCATTGACGCGCAGGCGCGCATGGCTCTGGGGCTGATGGACGCCCTCGGAATCGAGCGCGCGTCTCTGGTCGGGAGTTCTTACGGCGGCGCGGTCGCGGCCACCTGCGCCTTAGATTATCCAGAGCGCGTCGAGCGGCTGGTTTTGATTGACGCGGTCATCAACGACCACGCCAGGACCCGCCCGCTGCTCAGGCTGGCGGCCGTGCCTGTCATCGGCGACCTGGTCTCGCCGCTGATGATGGGCTCGCGCCGGCTGCTGCGCTCGCAGCTCAGGAAAGGCTACGCGCCGGAGAACCAGCACCTGTTTGACGACGAGCGTGCGGCGGCACACCACCGCCCTCTCGTCGCGGCGAGCACGCAGCGCGCGGCCCTGGCGACCCTGCGCCGCTGGCGCGCAGGCCGCGTCGCAGAGGAGGCGCACCGCATCGCGCAGCCGACGCTGCTCGTCTGGGGCGAGACTGATCCGGTCATCCCGCTCGCGCACGGCCGCCAGCTCAACCGCGCGATGCCAGACTCGCGCCTCCGCATCTTCCGCCGCTGCGGCCACATGCCCATGGAAGAGCGCCCGCGGGAGTTCGTCGAAGTCGTGGCACAATTTCTAGGCGAAGGGAAGAAAGAACCCGGCGCGCTGAGCGCGAAGGCGTAACCCGCAGGATTCAGGATTTACGAGGCAGTCATGTCCATACAACGCAACGACTGGTCATTGCAGCGCAAGGGCATCATTGACCAGGACCGCCACAAGGAGCGCGTCAAGGAGGCGATTAAGAAGAACCTCGGCTCCATCGTCTCCAACGAGGCCATCATCCTCTCGGACGGCAAGCGCACGGTCAAAGTTCCTATCCGCGCGCTCGACGAGTACAAGTTCCGCTACGACTACCGCAAGCGCAAGCACGTCGGACAGGGCGACGGCAAGACCAGAGTCGGCGACGTCATCGCGCGCGAGGGCCAGCCGGGGCAGGGTCAGGGCGGCGGCCAGGCGGGCCAGGACTCGGGCGGCGAGTACTACGAGGCCGAGGTCAACATAGACGAGATCGCGGCCCTCATCTTCGAGGACTTGCAGCTCCCCTTCCTCGAAGAGAAGGCGAAGAAGGCCGTCCAGGCGAAGACGACGCGCTTCAACGAGATTCGCCGCACGGGCGTCATGGCGAACCTCGACAAGCGGCGCATGATTCTGGAAAACATCAAGCGCAACGCGCGCGAGGAGGGGCGCGCTCGCTTCGGCAACGTCAGGAAAGAGGACTTGCGCTTCAAGACCTGGGAGGAGAGTCTGCGCTACGAGTCGAACGCCGTCGTGCTCTCTTTGATGGACGTTTCGGGTTCGATGGGCGAGTTCAAAAAATACATCGCGCGCTCCTTCTTCTTCTGGATGGTGCGGTTCCTCCGCACCAAGTACGACAACGTCGAGATCGTCTTCATCTCGCACCACACGGAGGCGCGCGAGGTCACGGAAGAGCAGTTCTTCACCCAGGGCGAGTCGGGCGGGACCGTCGTCTCGTCGGCCTATCAACTGGCCCTGGACATCATCAGCGCGCGCTACAACCCGCGCGACTGGAACATCTACCCGTTCCACTTCTCGGACGGCGACAACTATTATTCGGACAACGAAGAGGCCGTGCGCCTGGCCGACCAGTTGATCGAGACGTGCAATCTTTTCGGCTACGGCGAAATCGGCGAGGAGGGGGCGTCGAGTTACCGCCGCTCCTCGGGCGCGCTGCTCTCGATTTTCAACGACCGGCTGAAGAACAAGGAGCGCTTCGTCGGCGTCCGCATTGACGACAAGGAGGACGTTTACCCCGCGCTCAAGCAGTTCTTCGGCCGCCGCGGCATCGCCGCCTGAGAAGGGACTTCGGAGGGAATGACTCATGACCGATAACGACGACGACGAGCTGCCGGAGTTGAACGAGGACGACGACGAGGCGCAGCGAAAGATGGACTTCATCCTCAACCAACTGGCCCAGTTCGCCTCGGACACCGAGCACATGAAGGAGGCCGCCGTCAGGATCACGGGCGTCATCGAGCGGATGACGAACGCGCTCTCCACGCTCGCCGACGCGCAGATCAGGACGGAGAAGAACTTCTCCTCGCTCGTCGAGAACATGACCAAGCTGGCCGAGTCGCAGGCGCACACCGACCGGCGGCTCGACGCGCTGATAGATTTCATCCAGGAAGACCGAGACGACGAGAAGATTAACTGAGAGACTGAAGGTTTTATGCACGACCGCGAAATCAGGGACCTCGAAAAATCGCTCGAACAAATCTGGGAGGTGGCCCGCCACTTCGGCCTCGACCCTTTCCCGACACGCTTCGAGATCGTGCCGGCCTCGGTCATGTACGAGATCGGCTCCTACGCGCTGCCCGGCCGCTACTCGCACTGGACGTTCGGCAAGGCGTACCACCGCATGAAGACGATGTACGACTTCGGGCTCTCGAAGATTTACGAGGTCGTCATCAACACCAACCCGTCCTACGGCTTCCTGCTTGAGACCAACAGCCCCGTCCAGAACAAGCTGGTGATGGCGCACGTTTTGGGCCACGTGGACTTCTTCAAAAACAGTGTCTACTTCTCCAAGACCAACCGGCGGATGGTCGAGTCGGTCTCGACCCACGCCGGCCGCATGACAGAGTACGAGTTCAAGTACGGGCGCAAGGCCGTGGAAAAATTCCTCGACGCCGTGCTCGCCGTCGAGGAGCACATAGACCCCAACTTCTTCATCAAGCGCGAGCGCCCCGAGGATGCCGAACGCAAACGCCTCCAACCGAAGCCCGTCGGCCGCTACGACGACCTCTGGCAGCTCGGCGAGAAGAAGGAGCCCGAAGCCGTCGAGGACGAGAAGCCGCCCTCCGACCGCCTCCCCGAAAAAGACCTCATCCACTACGTCATGCGCAACTCGCCCCACCTCCAGCCCTGGCAGCGCGACGTCATGGCGATGATCCACGAGGAGATGGAATATTTTATTCCGCAGATGCAGACCAAGACATTAAATGAGGGTTGGGCGTGCATGACCTCCGACGCCCTCTTACCGACGGAAGGTGGGTTCATCTTCTTCGATGAGCTTTACGAGCAAAGTAAACGAATCGGGGTCGCAAGCGGCGGAAGCGAAGCCACGAACCGTATCACAGACTTCCACAAAGAGGAGCGCGTCCCTACGTTGCGTGTCCGAACTCGGCGTGGATTAGCTATCGAAGGAACCTTCAAACATCGCGTCCTTTTAGCCGATGGGACTTGGGCGCATCTTGAAGACATAAAGGTCGGGGACAAAATTAGTATTGAGGCCGGGAACAATGTCTGGAGCCAGGCGTATCAGCCGCTCGATTATGCGCCTCTGCGGCCGACAGGCACGGTACGGGACGTGGCAGCAGTGGCCGGTATCTCACAGTGGTCGGTCTACAATTATCTCGGCGGCCACCGACCCCGGCACGCCGCAATCGAGGCGACCTTGGCGACGACCGTCAAAGAATTGGCTCAGCGCCATGCTTACCCGCGCGTTCTGCCAACGCGCAAGCCCTTACGCCTGCCCGGAAAGCTCAACGAAGACATCGCCGAAGTCCTCGGCTATTTCATCGGAGACGGCCACAAGACGAAGTCGGGCATCGGCTTCACGTGCGGGGATGAGGATTACGTCGCGAGCCTTATTGAGCGTATTGAGTTAGCGTTCGGCTTGCGCGCCACAGTCCAGTGGGATGCTACTTCCCCCAACGGGCGCTGGCGCGTCTACGTTCACTCAAGGGAGTTGCTGCGTCTGCTGACTTCGCTCGGCGTTGATTTATCTGCTAAAGCTCCGAACAAGAAGATACCGCGCTCAATTCTTCGCTCTCCGAAATCGGTAATGTCTGCTTTCCTGCGCGGCTACTTCGACGCCGACGCTTACGCGGGCAAGGAGGGAATCAAGCTCTCGTCCTCCAGCGCCGAGCTTATTCGGACTGTGCAAATAATTCTCCTGAATTACGGCATCCTCTCGACACAGCGACCGCAGGCGGACGGCTGCATTCAGCTTGAAATAGCGGGGGCATCAGCCGCGCGCTTTCTTGCAGAAATCGGTTTTGGACTTGCGCGTAAGCAGGGAGCTCTACGCCAACACGTTGAGAATCGGCGGTGGTTCAGGAAAGAAGATTTCACGGACGCGGTGGTCTCCATCGAGTACGGTTGCGCCGACGTTTATGACATCACCGTTGACGAAAAGCACGCCTACGTCGCCAACGGTTTCGTCAACCACAACTCGTTCTGGCACTCGCGCATCATGCGCGAGCTGGACCTGACGGACAGCGAGCACATAGAGTTCGCGGACCTGCACTCGGGCGTGGTCTCGCCGCACAAGGGGCAGTTGAACCCGTATTACCTCGGCTACAAAATTCTTGAGGACATCGAGCGGCGGTGGGACGACCCCACCGAGGAGGAGCGCGAGAAGCTGGGGATCGAGCCGGGCTCGGGGCGGGCGAAGATTTTCGAGGTGCGCGAGCTGGAATCGGACGTGTCGTTCCTGCGCAACTACCTGACCGAAAGTTTGTGCGAGGAGCTTGACCTCTTCGTCTACGAGCTGGTCGAGGAGGAGGAGTGGACGATCACGGAGAAGCGCTGGGAGCGCGTGCGCGACCAGCTCGTCTCCAACATGACCAACTTCGGCTTCCCCTACATAGAGGTCGCCGACGGCGACTACAACAACAACCGCGAGCTTTACCTGCGCCACGCCTTCGAGGGCGCGGAGCTAGACGGGCGCTACGCGCGCAAGGCCCTGGAACACGTCTACACGCTCTGGGGCCGCCCCGTCCACCTCGAAACGATCGTGGACGACGAGCCCGTCCGCCTACACTACGACGGCCAGGAACACGACGAGGATTGAGCGCCGGCGCGTGCCGCCTCTGGCCGGGGCGCGTGCGCGGTGAAGGCGTAATTGTCGCCGCCGGTCGCGGCAACTCACAGCACTAGACTTCCGAAGATAAGCCTGTTACTCTCGCCGCGCATTAAAGAGAGATGAAACGTAGTCGCTCAGGCGACCGCGTTAAATGAGGCATCCTGTCCTTAAGATGCGCGGCGCGCTCGCCTCGGCTGCCAGTCGGTTGCCGAGCGCCACCTTTTCACATCTTCATCCCCACTTGATGACTCGCCGCCCAGGTCGTTAGTTCACTCCCGCCGCGCTTCTCGCCACCGCTACCGAACGCTCAAGGGATGTGGAGTTTACCGTCTAATCACCGTTTATCTATCTCGAAAAGGAGATTCCCCCATGAACACGACCCGATGCGGTCGCTTAATTGCGGCCAGCCTGACGCTCACGTTGATGAGTCTGATTTTCGCCACCCAGGTGCTGGCCGCCCCTGCCACCGAGCCGACAGCCACACCCGCGGCGCAGGCCCAGGACGGACAGGAGAAGCCGCAAGCTGCTCCCGAAGAGTTGGAACGCTTCCGCGCAGACCTCATCAGGTTCGTTCAGGCTTATAAAGAGTTGGCGGCTCTAGCCACCCCGAAAGACGCCCCAAGATTTAATGGCATTGAGAAGCGACTGCTTAAGCTATCGCACCAGCAGTTGAATGTTATCCGCAGGGGGATGCCCGATTTTTCGGTGGTCGGCAAGACCGCCACGAGGCTGAGTAACAGCGTCGCGAAGTCGCAGTCGCTGAGCGGCGCGACCTCGGCGAAACTCGACGGCCTCATTGAGCCACTGTCGCCGGGCTTCCCGACTGCCGATTACCCGTCCTGCGGCAGCACACGCACAGACGAAAGCACTATTGACGCCGCCGACATAGCGCTCGTCGTGGCCGAAGGAATCAGGGACGCAGCGAGTCGCGGCTGCGACGAGGTCATCGTTGTCGCAGGCTTCGGCGGCAACGGCAGCCTGGTGTGTATCATAACGGACGAAGTCTACGTCGCTGCCAAAGCCGTCAATTACGGGCTGCACTTCTGCGACAACAAGATTGACGCGGCGGAGCAACTCGCGGCCTATTCGCGGCTCGACCATCTACACTCGGACCTGGAATCGAGCGTCGCCAACGACAACACCAACACGCTAGCGATCACCGGGGCGGTTAATACCGCCAAGACCAACATCATTAACAACGCTGACGCCAACGCGACCAACATCATTGCCAACGACAACACCAACAAGACCACCATCGTCAACAACGACAACGCGAACAAGACCGCGATCATCAGTAACGACAACACCAACACGGCCAACCTCACCGCGTTGCTTAACCAGGCGCTCGCCACCATCATCAACAACGCGAACTCCAACAAGGAAGAGCTGAAGAACCTCCTCCTGCGCACCCAAATCGAGGCGGACCTGGCGACGGCCGACAACGCCGTCCCGGTGGCGCTCTACGAAACGCCGGGCACGACCTGCAAGCCGAGCCTGGCTAACCCGCCGACACAGTGCGGCTACCTAGACCTGGTGCGGACCATCGTCAAGGAGACCATCGCCAACGTCGCCGGGGCGAACACGGCCAAGGCCAATGTGCTCCTGCTACAGGGCGACGTGCAGAAGGCCGCCGGCAACTACAAGCAGGCTTATCTAACCTACCGGCAAGCCTACAAGACGGCCGCGAAGTAGAAGCGGCCCCGTAGCATTCACGCCCACGCAAGTGGTCGGGTGTGTCAGCGCCCCGCGCGCGAGCCTGTGCTCGCCCGCGGGGCGCTAGCGCGCGGACCAGTGGGCCAGTTGATTTTGGCTGCCGCCCGGATAGTAATTAGGCCGCCGCTTGCGATATTATCTCCCGCGCGTCCGTCGCCCACGACCTGGCACATCCCACGCGGATTTACACGCCGCTTCACATCACTTTAAAGTGTGAGCTCATCGGGCCGTGCGAGGACGCGCCGTCTTCTCTGCCGGCGGTCGGTGTGGTTTCCCAGAAAGGTTGAGCGACGCGCCCGAGGAAATTGTCATGTCTCTGGAAGCGGTTGAGGTCTTCTACTCTTACTCCGTCAAGGACGAAAAGCTCGCGAAGAGGCTGGAGACTCACCTGCGCGTGTTGGAGCAGGCGCACTATCTCAAAGTCTGGAGCGCCCGGCAGGTCGTCGCCGGGAAAGAACGCCACGGCGAGATCAGCGAGCACTTCGAGCGCGCCAAAATCATCCTGATGCTGCTGAGCTCGGACTTCTTCGTCGAGTACTGCTACGAAAAGGAGGTGAAGCGCGCGCTGGAAAAGCACGACACGGGGGAAGCGCGCGTCATCCCGATTCTGCTCAGGCCGTGCCAGCTCCCGAAGGGATTGCCCATCAGCCGGCTCGCCATGCTGCCCACCGGGGGCCAGGCGGTGACGCTCTGGCGGTCCCAGGACCTCGCCTTCAGCGACATCGTCAAGGCCATTCAAAGCGCCGTCGAAGAGATTCGGGGCGAGACGGCTCCCCCACCGCCGCCGCCCGAGCCTGACACCTTTGCCCCGCCGCTCCCCTACTTCATCGCGCAACTGTGCGACCGCCGCGACCAGAAGGAGGAGCTGTACGCCGCGCTCGCGAAGCAGCGGGAGGAGATGCAAAAGCACAATCGCCTGATCCCGCTCGTCTGCCTCGTGCACGGCGGCGCGGACGAGAGCCTCGAAGGATTCAAGCAGAGGCTCAGGGCCAACGACATATACGAGCTCCTGGAGCTCAACCGCGACAGGTATCCGGTCAAGTTCATTGACCTCAGGTGGCCGTCGCGCCCGCCCGAAATCGCGGAGCCCCGGCAGTACCTGGAGAGGAACCTGGCCGAGCACGTCTTCGAGGGGACGGCGCAGAGCGGCAGGCAGGAAATCTTCAACCTGCTCGGACAGCACCCCGGGCCGGTGCTGCTCTCCTACGACTTCAGCACGGAAAACTGGCACAGCTCCACGCCGCACCTGATTCGCGAGTTCCTGGAATTCTGGAACAGCCTGCCGGCGGTCAATTCGCGGATGCCGCTCGTCGTCGGCCTCTTCTTCTCGCACGAAAAACTGGAAGGCTTCGGCGAGCAGGCGCGGAAGGTGTACCAGGAGCGCAACGACGAAGCGCGTCGCTTCTTCGGCGAGCTGGGCGGAGAGTTCGGCCGCCCCGAGCCGCGCCCTTACCCTAACCTCTGCGGCGTCGTCCTCAAGGAGTTGATGCCCGTCAGGAAGACGGACGTGGAGGACTGGATTGACGACAGCCGCGTGTTCTCGCAGTTCTGCCTGCGCCACCGCCCGGGCTTCTGCAACCCCGCGGAGATCGCCAGGATTAAGAGCGCGATCAGACAACTGTACCTGACTTCGGGTCAGCTCCTGCGTGAGGATTCGCCGGACCTGTACATCCCTATGGAGGCGCTGGCCGAGAGCCTCGCCGGGTTTCTCAACGAGTACCGCTGCAAGGTCTGAGGCGCGCCGCCGCCCCTCGGACTATCTGTTGAAGAGGATTTCGAGGTATGCCTTTCCCTTATTACGCCAGGCGTGTGGAGACGCCGCCCGCGGACGTGCCCGAAGACCTGACCCTCCCGCGCCACGCCGAACAGCGCGACCCCAGGAACTACCTGCCGGACCAGGGGCTGGTTGACGCCGTCAACGTCGCGCTGCTGCTCGGCCAGCCGCTCCTGCTCACGGGCGAGCCCGGCACGGGCAAGACCCAGCTCGCCTACAGCGTCAGCTGGCAGCTCGGGTTCAAGGAGCCGTCCCCGCTGATTTTCGAGACCAAGTCAACGAGCACGGCGCGCGACCTCTTCTACACCTACGACACCATCGGGCGCTTCCACGCGGCCCAGACCAAACAGGGCTCACAGGACAACCGCGCCTACATCACCTACGGCGCGCTCGGCAAAGCCATACTGCTCGCCAACGAGGAGCAGGACGTGGAGCAGTTCTTCCCCGTCAGCCGGGAGAGTTCCGCGGGCGAGGCGAGCGCGGCCGAGCCCCGGCGGACTCTCTTCAGGCACGGCGGGCGGAGGCGCTCGGTTGTCCTGATAGACGAGATAGACAAGGCCCCGCGCGACTTCCCGAACGACATCCTCAACGAAGTCGAGAACATGTATTTTAAAATCCCGGAGCTGGAGAACGCGGAGGTCAGCGCCACGGAGAAATGGCGGCCCGTCCTCATCCTCACCAGCAACTCGGAGAAGGGCCTGCCCGACGCCTTCCTGCGCCGCTGCATCTACTACAACATTCCGTTCCCCGAAAAAGACGACCTCAAGAAAATCGTCGCCGCGCGCGTCGGCTACGCGCCCGGCACGGTGGACGACGCGCTTGAGCTTTTCTACCGCCTGCGCGCGCCGAACAGCCTGCTGGTCAAGAAGCCCGCGACGGCCGAGCTGCTCGGCTGGCTGACGGCCATCCGTGCCCTGTGCAAACACAACGGGCTTTCCGACGCCGAGGGCGACCTGCTGAAAAAACACCCGGACAAACTGATAGACCCGACCCTGAGCGTGCTGGTCAAGAACGAGGCTGACCAGGGTCCGGCCAGAGCTATCGTTCAGGAATGGCTGTCGAAGAGGTAACAGCGCGTCGGCCGGACCTCCGGTACGAAGAGCTTGCCGAATTTATTTACGGCCTGCGCCGGAGCGGCTTTCGCGCCGGCCCGCACCAGTACGCGTCCGCCCACCGCCTGCTCCTCGCGCTGGCGGCGCACGAGCCGATACGGAATGACCCGCGCCGGCTGGCGACCTACCTGGCCCCCGTGCTCTGCTCCTCGCCGACGGAGCAGGAAGAGTTCTACCGCCTGTTCGACCAGTGGCTCTCGCAAAGACTCCCCGCGGAGGCGGAGAATCAGCCGGGCGGCGCTGGTGCGGAGGAGCTTGGCCCCGAACTCCCGGAAGCGGAGCGCGACTCGACGCCGCGACGGCTGGCGTGGCTTCGCTCTCCACGGTCCAGAAGAGTCCTGCTCATCACGCTGGCCGCCGCCGTCGTCGCTGCCGCGATTATTTACCTCGCGTTTCGTTATCGCCCTTACACGCTCAACGGGAAGGTGCTCGAAAAGGGGACCGAGGTTCCCGTCGAGAAAGCGAAAGTCAGCTTCGCGAGGCAGAGCCTGGAGACCGACGAGGCCGGAAGGTTCTCCTTCACATACAAGTCGTTCGAGGCCACCCCGAACGTCGCCGTCAGTCACGAAAGTTACTTGCCAGCGGACCCCGTCCCCGTAGGCTCCGGGAGGGTTCAGGAGGTCACGCTTTATCTAACGCCGCCGCCGCCGCCCACTCCTAGCCCCACCGAGGCGACGACGCCGTCACAGTCTCCTTCTCCTTCACCCCCCGCGACGCCGTTACAAACGCCCACGCCGCCGCCTACTACGGTGAGGGAGTTCGACGGGCTTCGCTACCTCATCATTCTCTCGGCGGTCGTCGCGTCCCTGTTCCTGGCCTACGGCCTGTGGCGCGTCTGGCGCGTCTTCCGCCTGAAGCAGCTTGAGCGGTGGCGTGCCGAGAAGCAGCCCGAGCTGCTCAACCTTACCGTCAAGGGCGCGGGGGAGTATCTCTACCGCAGCGCGGCCTTCCGCCGCCTGGCCCAGGAACTGAGACGGCACCGTCGCCTCAAATCGAACTCCCTGGACGTGGCGCAAACGGTCGTCGCCACCGCGGACGAGGGCGGGCTCTTCACCCCCGTCTACGGCTCGCGCCGGTTGACTCCCGAATACCTTGTGCTGGTTGACCGCCAGGGCTTCGGCGACCAGCAGGCCCGGCTGGAGGACGAGATCGTCGCGCGCCTGAGACGCGAGGGTGTCTTCGTTGACCACTACTACTTCAACGCAGACCCGCGCGTCTGCCAGGCGCAGGGGCCGCGGCCCGTCTACCGCACGCTCGAAGAGTTGGTGACGCGCTACCCGGACCACCGGCTGCTCGTCTTCAGCGACGGCACAGGGCTCATAGACCCGCTCTCGGGGCGGCCGCACCAGTGGCTCGAACAGTTTTCGCCGTGGCCCCTCCGCGTCCTGCTGACGCCCGCGCCGGACTGGGGCTACCGCGAGTGGTTGTTGGAGCAGGCCGGGTGGGCCGTCCGTCCCGCGCGCGAGCAGGGCCTGCTGACGCTGATGGACATCACGCGCGCGGGCGAGCTCCCCAAAGCGCCGAAGCGCCCCGCGCGGCTCTCCGATTACCCGGAGCTGCTTGTAAGACACCCCGAGCGCTGGTTGGAGGAGAAAGCGCCTGACGAAGAGACCCTCGAAGAGTTGCGCGTCCAGTTGCGCTATTACCTGGGCAACGAGGGCTACTACCTGCTGAGCGCCTGCGCCGTCTACCCGCAGTTGCTTTGGGGCATCACCTTCTATTTCGCACACCACCTCGTCGGCGAGAAGAGGCAGGAGGAGACGCTTGAGGCGCTCGTCCGCCTGCCCTGGCTGCGCCACGGGTTCATGCCTGACTGGCTGCGCGCCATGCTGATCTCCAACCTGCCCCCGGAGCGCGAGGCGGACATTCGCCTGGCCCTGGAGGCGCTGCTCGTCAGCCACCTCAAAAACCCCTCGGACGGCTTCGGGATAGATATTGCCCCCGAGCCCGCCGGAACGAAGGAGAGCTACTGGGCCGAGCAGTGGAAGCGACTTACGCAGAAGGCGCGGGAATTCCGTGGGAAGAAGTTTCTACACGACCTGATCAGGACGGAGCCCGAGGGCGGCCCCTTGCGCGACTACGTCTTCCTGAACTTCATGTCGGCGAGCAAGCTGGCCGTCCTCCTGCCGCGCGGCTTGCGCCGCCTGCTCTACCGCCGCGGCCAGCCCATCCTCGGCGTCCACCCCGTCCGCGGGCTCATTATCCCCGCCGCCCTGGCGGTCGTCGTCGCGCTCGCCCTGCTGGCCGCGCCGCCGAAAATTCCCGGCGGTAGGTCCCTCAGTTGGAGCCGGAACGCGCTAGCCAAACTGGCGGAAGTCATCCCGGTTCCCACACCTGAAACGGACCCCGTCGTCACGCCGCCCTGTCGCGATGACCTGACGGCTGCGGACGGATACCGCCTTCGTTACGTCAACGTCGCTGTGGACGGGGCGCCGCCCCAGGCCGCTGATAACTGGCTCGGTACTGCGTATTCGCCCACAGAAACTTTCATGAACGCGCAGGGGCTTGAGTACGCCTTAAAATTCAAAGAGAAGGGCCGGGAAATCACTTCCGTTAACAACTGTCCGCAGGTGGTCGAGCCTCCGACATGCACGCTCGCGGTGGGCACGTCCAAATGCGTTGACCTGCTGGTGACAGTGACAACGCGTGAATTCTCCGACGCGCAGGTGGTAACCATTGACCCGCTGCCCCGCGTTGTTAAGACGCCGACCGTGAGTTTGACTATCCGCGTCGGCGACCCGACGATCACTTCGTTAAACGTCGAGGTCACCAGTCTAGGAGCGAAGGAGGGTTCGACCTTCCGCCTCTCGGCACCGCCTTTTCAAGCCACGCAACTCAGCCTCCGGCCGGGCGGAAACCAAATTACGGCTTTCGACCCGCAGCATCCCGGCGACCCCAGGTATGCAGCCACGGCTACAGTCACATATGATAACAGCCCGCCGCTCCCTCAGAATGGAGCTATCCAAATTACGGTGCGCACTACTGATAATCTCACGCCCAGAGATGCGAGCGTATCGGTTAACATGGGAGAATACAAAAAGGTGGCACGCCGATTACCCACGGGAGAGTACGTAGTTACTGATCTCCTGCCAGGATCGTATAGGGTCGTTGCTTCGGCGCCTGGTTACAAGACGGCGATTGTCGACAGCGTTGGAGTCGGAGCCCAGATAACGAGGGTGGCGGAAATAACACTCGAACGTGCGGACGCGGCTTCTCCCACGCCAACACCCACGCCGACCCCTGCGCCCGAACTGACGATCACCTCCGTCGAGGTCACTTTCTCGACCATTAAGGACGATAAGGACTCTGACAGTACGGTCACGACTCGAATCATGCTCGGTAATCAAGAGGTGGGTCGCGCCCAGTCCGGCGGAGGGGAAACTTGGGGGGCGGGGAGCAGCAACGTGCAGACGATTGCGCTGCGGACCCCAGTGCCGGCCGCACAGTGCAGCCAGTTGTACATTCTGGTGAACAAAGTATCTAAAGCGGAGGACGCCTGGGACGTGAGGGCGACCGTCGGCGGCAGGTTTTCGGACGGGAGCAGGGCCGTGTTGCTCAGGACTAATGATATGACTATCGGCGACCTGACTACGCCTAGCGGCTTCAGCCACCCACTCGCCTGTCCTGCGTCGCGTCAGAGGTAGAGAGGACTTCCTCGACCACGGCGCGGATGCCTCTGGCGATTTCCGTGAACACCTCGTCGCGGTTCGACCATTTGGTCACGGGCCTGGCGTCGCGCGGCAGGGCCTGGAGCTTGCCGAAGGGGGCGGTCTGCCAGTCGCAGGGGCGCAGGATGATGGGGACGACGCGGGCCTCGCGGCTCTCGTGCCGCTCCATCGCCCGCTTCAGCTCGACGCCGTGAATGTAATCCGAGGCCAGGAAATTCGCGCTCACGAGCAGCAGGATGATGTCGGCGTCGTCCAGGTGCGAGCTGATCTCGGCGTCCCACTCCGTGGACGCCGTAATCCGGCGGTCGTGCCAGTTCGTGATAAGACCCTCGCGCTTTAACAGGGCCAGGTGTGTTTCCAGTTGGTCGCGCAGCCGCTCGTCGCGGTGCGAGTACGAGTAGAAAATTTCTGCGGCGGGTCTCTCTTTGTCATTCATGCTGACCTTCCGGCTAACGTAATCCGAGGTTACTGGCACAGAGCCATAGCTTAACATTTCCGGCCCGTGCGGGCTTAAAAGTTCCACGCCCCGCCTCCCCGTCAAAAATTTTGTAACCGGAACCTGCCCCCGCGCGTCTAATACCTTGATGGCCGGATTGAGGCGCTTATTCTCCCCTCATGTCTCTGATCGGGCTTACAGCAAATCACAAAGCATTGGAGACTAAGGATGAAATTGAAGAGAATCATTACGGGCGCAGTGTTGGCCGCCATCGTCGCGCTCGCGGGCGTCGCCGGCGTCGCGCAGAATCAACAGGAGGCCGAGGGCCAGGGCAGGCAGGAGCGGGGCGGGCACCGCGGCGGCAAGGGCCGCGGCTTCGGCGGCGGTCGCTTCTTCGAGAATCTCAACCTGTCGGACGCGCAGCGCGAGCAGATCAAGCAGATCGCCGACCGCTACCACGAAGGCTTCAAGGCCCAGCGCCAGGCTAACCGCGGCGAGCGCCGCGGCGGCGGCGGCTTCGACGCCCTCAAGGGCGGCACGTTCGACGAAGCGGCAGTCCGCGCGGCCGCGCAGGCGCGCGCCAACGCGCAGGTCGAAATGGAAGTCCAGCGTGCGCGCATGATGTTCGAGATGTACAACGTCCTGACGCCCGAGCAGAAGGCACAGCTCGCCACCGAGCGTCAGCAGCGTGAGCAGCGCCGCCAGGAGCGCCGCGCGGGCCGCCAGGCCGGCACCGCCACGCAGGACTAAGCAGTTCCCGACCGCGGCAGGGGGCCGGCCCTCGCAGCCGGCCCCCCGCGCGGTTCTGGCACAAAATCTCTCCTGACGAAAGTTTTGAGAGTAAGCGGTACTACCGCCGCTGGTAAGCTCATCGAGCAAGGGGAAGGTAAAAATAAGGCGGCAGCCCTCAAACCAGGGGGCTGCCGCTTTATTTTCGGCGGCGAATAAGGAATAGTTAGTAAAACTTTCGGCGGAAACCAGCAACGTTGCGTGCGCCCGATGGACGAGATAGCAGAAACTTCCGCGCCGCCCGACTCGCAGGCCGAACAGGCCGCAGCGCCCGACGACGCGCGGCTCGTCGGGCGCGTGCTCGCGGGCGACGAGCGCGCCTTCGAGGAGCTGTTCAACCGCCACCGCCGCCGCGTCAGTCTCATCGCCTCCCGCTTCTTCCGCCGCCGCGAGCAGATCGAAGAGATCATCCAGGAGAGTTTCACGAAAGCCTACCTGGCGCTCGCAGACTTCTCCAACGAGCGCGAGAGTTCGTTCGCCTCCTGGCTCGCACGCATCAGCTTCAACACCTGTTACGACGAGCTGCGGCGGCAGAAGCGGCGGCCCGAGAGCGTCATGAGCGAGGTCTCGGAGGAGGAAACCGACTGGCTGCGCGGGCAGGTGCGCGCAGAGGTGGCCGGCGGCGACGTGGAGTCCGCGGCCGTCGCCCGCGATTTGGCACACAAACTCCTCGCGCGCCTCAGCCCGGAAGACAGGCTCCTCCTGGTTCTGCTGGACGTGGAGGGGCTGTCCGTGAATGAAATCGCGGGGCTGAACGGCTGGTCTGCCTCGAAGGTCAAAGTGCGTGCGCACCGTGCGCGCGCAAGTCTGCGCAAGGTGCTCGGCAGGTTTCTGTAACCGCCGACGCCGGGGGCGCGTTTTCATTAATGAGGCCGTGCGAGTCAGCCGGCCCCGCTTAAGAGCAGGTGAATAGCCTATGGACGGCAGGAAAAGAGAGGGCGTGTCGGATGAGTTGCTGGACCGTTTGGGCGGCAGCCTCGTCCGCGCCTCGGCGATGAACGAGGCGGAGGCCGAGGAGGCGGCCGCTGCGGGTTTCCTCTACGCGCGCGTGCGCTCGCGCATCAAGCAGCGCGAGGAGCGCGAGAGCTGGCTCGTCACGCTCAAGGTCTTCTGGCGTGCGGTCCCCGCGATGGCGCTCGTCGCCGTCCTGGCCGTCGCCCTCTTCATCTCGTCGAGCCTCGGCGCGGGCTCTTCCGAAGCGCTGACCGACGAGTCGCCTCTGGACATGAGCACGGAGGGCGTGGTCTTCGCCGACGCGCGCAACATCTCGAATGAGGACGTGCTGGCAACGATTCTGAGCGATGACGAGCAGGAGGCCGCAAGATGACACCGCGCGGGACCACACGACTCAAAATCTGGCTCGTCGTCGTCGGCGTCTTTCTGCTTGGCGGCGTGACGGGCGCGGCGCTCGACAGCGTCTACAGGCTGAGGGCCAGCGGCGGCGACGTGCCGCGTCACAAGGGGCGCGGCGGGCCGCGCGACAAGGAGCAAAGGTTGTTCGAGGAGATGAAGCGCGACCTCGGCCTGACGGACGAGCAGGCCGGCCAGATTCGCACCATCCTCGAAGAGACGCGCAACCAGTACCGCGCGGCACGGGCAGCGGCCGGCGAGCGCATACGTGCCCTGCTCACGCCGGAGCAGCAGCAGAAGTTCGACGCCAAGAAGGCCGAGCGCGATGCGCGCCGCGGCCGCGACGACGACGGCGGGCGTTGACCGTTTGTGCCAATTCTCCCCGAGGCTATTTCTTAGCGACTGACCGTCAGGAAGGGAGGGCGCGCGCGTGAATCAACTGAACGACCCCGTCAAGAGATTAGTCAGGCGTTTCGTCAGTCTTCCCCCGCACGCCCGGCTGAAAATCGCCGGCAGCCTGCTGCGCCGCGACGACGGCGGCAAAAGCTTCCTCGAAGAGTTCTGGGACGAAGTCGAGGCGGCGCACGGCGATGGGCTCTACCCCGTGAACCCCTTCGCGTCCGGGCTGATGTCTCGCGGCGCTTTGCAACTCCCCCAACAACGTCTTGTGCGCCTTTCGTGCTAACTTCTCCACACGAGAAGTCTTCACTGACGGGCCAATTCAAAAACAGGGCTCAAGCCTTTGCTCCTTTGGTTTTTCTTTTGTTGCGCCTTTGCGCGAAACAGCCGTTCACGCAAAGGCGCAAAGTTAAAACTTAAGGCGCAAAGGCTTGAGTGAGTCGGTTGCTTGAGGTTGTGAAGATGAAAAAACTTTTACTGGCGTGCGCCCTGGCGGGCGTGCTTTTCGCGGACGCGGCGCGCGCGCAGAACACCCCGGCGGACGCGATCCGCCCGGGCCAGGAGCAGTTGATCGGCGAGATCACCGCGCTCGATGCGGGCTCGGGGCGGGTGACCGTCAAGACGACCGCGGGCAAGGATGTCACTTTCCAAATCGGCGACGAGACCTCCCTCCTGCGCATCGCGCCGGGCGAGCGCTCGCTCGACAAGGCCGAGAAGATCACGCGCTCGGAGGTCGCGTTAGGCGACCGCGTGCTGGTGCGCGGCGGCGGGGCCGCGGCCGCGAGCGGCCAGTCGTTCACGGCCCGCCAGTTGATCGTCGTCAGCCGGCAGGCGCTCGACAGCCGCCGCGACCGCGAGCGCGAAGACTGGCGCAGTCGCGGCATCAACGGGCGCATCACCGCGCTCAACCCCTCTACGCAAGAGGTCACAGTCTCGACTCGCTCGCGCGAGGGCGCGCAGGACGTGGTGGTCAGCCTCGCAGGCGACGCGAAGGTGCTACGCTACGCGCCCGACTCCGTCCGCAGGGAGGACGCGCGGCCGGGCTCTTTCGCGGACTTGAAAGTTGGCGACCAGCTCCGCGCGCTCGGCGAGAGGAGCGCGGACGGCGCGCGGTTCAAGGCCGAGGAGGTCATCGCCGGCGCGTTCAGCAGGGCCAGGGGGACTATCGTCGAGACGAACGCAGAGCGCGGCGAGGTCACCATCAAAGACGAGCAGACCGGCAAGAATCTGGTCGTCGTCGTCGGCAAGAACTCTTCCGTGCGGCGCGTCCCCGCGGAGTTCGTCGAGGAGATGGCGCGGCGCAGGGAAGAGCGCCAGCAGCGGCGCGCGGCCGAAGGTAATTCGCCGGACGGGCAGCAGCAGGGCGAGCGCCGTCGCCGCGAGAACCGCGAAGGCGGCAACGCGGGTGAAGGCGGACGCCAGAGGCGCGACGGCGGCGGCCCGGGCGGCGGAGGCGCTGGCGGCTTCCAGCGGATGTTTGAAAACCTGCCGGCTGTCACCGTCGCCGATTTGAAGAAGGGCGACATCGTGATGGTCACGGGCACGCCCGGGGCTTCCGACGCCTCGCGCGTCACGGCCATCACGCTCGTGACGGGCGACCCCGAGCTGATGAAACGTCTACAGCAGTTCCAGGGCCAGGGCGGCGGGCAGCGCGGCATGAGCCCCGGCCTCCCCGGCGATGTCGTCGGCGGCGGCACGGGCGACAGGAACCAACCGCAGTAATGATGAACGATGAATGCGGAATGATGAATTAAAAACGCTTTCTTTAACTCATCATTCCGCATTCATCATTCCGCATTTGGAGTTTAAGGGGCAATGCGAACATACAGGGGATTAGTCTGGCAGATATTTCTGGCGGCGTTCATCTTCGTGCTGTTCTGCTCGAAGGTCGGTTTCGGGCAGCAGTCGTCGGGCAGCCTGCGTGGGCAGGTGGCTGACGAGTTGGGCGGCTTGATTGTCGGCGCGACCGTCACGGCCGCCGACACGAGCGGCGTGGAGAAGACGGCGACGACGAACGACGAGGGGCACTACAGCTTCTCGTCGCTCCCGCCCGGGCGCTACACGGTGCGCGTCGTAGCAGTGGGCTTCGCCCTTTACGAGAACGCGGAGGTCGAAGTCGCGGCCGGGCGCACGGACCCGCTCAACATCACGCTGCCCGTCGCCATCGAGGAGCAGGTGGTGACGGTCACGGAAGAGGCCGAGATCAACACGGACCCGGAGAACAACGCGGGCGCGTTGGTGCTTCGCGGCGCGGACCTAGACTCCCTGCCGGACGACCCGGACGCGCTCGCCGACGCTCTTCAAGCGCTGGCCGGACCCTCGACCGGGGCCGAGGGCGGCGGCGAAATCTTCCTCGACGGCTTCTCGGGCGGACGCCTCCCCCCGAAAGAGTCCATCCGCGAGATTCGCATCAACCGCAACCCGTTCTCCGCCGAGTACGACCGCATCGGCTACGGCCGGATAGAGATTTTCACGAAGCCCGGGACGGACAAGTTCCGCGGCCAGGCGTTCTTCAACTTCAACGACGAGGCCCTGAACTCGCGCGACCCGTTCGCGCCCGAGCGCGCGCCATTCCAGCGCCGGCGCTACGGCGGCAACCTGAGCGGCCCCATCGTCTCGAAACGCGCCTCCTTCTTCCTCGACTTCCAGCGCAACGAGACGGACGACAACGAAGTCATCAACGCCGTCATCCTCGACGACGCGCTCAACCCAACGCCGTTCGGCCTGGCCGTCGTCACGCCGCGCCGCAGCACCACGTTCAGCCCGCGCCTCGACTGGCAACTGAATCAGACGAACACGTTCGTCGCGCGCTATTCCTACGAGCGCACGCGCCGCGCCAACGTCGGCGTCGGCGACTTCTCGCTCCTGTCGCGCGCCTACGACACGTCAAACACGGAGCACACGCTGCAACTGACGGAGACGGCCGTCATCAACCAGAAGATCATCAACGAGACTCGCTTCCAGTACGTGCGCTCGCGCACTCTTTCCGAGGGCGATGACTCAACGCCGACAGTGCGCGTACTCGAAGCCTTCACGGGCGGCGGCTCGCAGGTCGGGCTTTCCTTCAACAACGAGGACCGCTTCGAGCTGCAAAACTACACTTCGTGGACGGTGGGCAATCACTCGCTCAAGGCCGGCGCGCGGCTCAGGCACACTAGGCTGACGGACTCGTCCCCGCAGAACTTCGCCGGGACGTTCACCTTCGGCGGCGGCCGCGGCCCGCGGCTCGACGCCAATAATCAGGTCGTGCTGGTGAACGGGCAGCCCGAGCTTGTTGCCCTTTCAAGCATCGAGCGTTACCGCCGCACGCTGCTCTTCCAGCAGCAGGGCCTGACGCCCGCCGAGATTCGCGCGCTCGGCGGCGGCGCGACACAGTTCTCCATCGCGGGCGGAGACCCACAGGCTTCCGTGACGCAGACGGACTTTAGTCCGTTCATACAGGACGACTGGCGCGTGCGCCCGAACCTGACGCTCTCGCTCGGCCTGCGCTACGAGGCGCAGACGAACATTGACAGCAACCTGGACTTCGCGCCGCGCGTCGCCTTCGCGTGGTCGCCGGGCGCGGACGACGGCGGCGGCGGCCGGCAGCAGCAGCGGACTGTCATCCGCGGCGGCTTCGGCATCTTCTTCAACCGCGTGGGCCAGAACCTGACGCTGCAAGCCGAGCGCTTCAACGGCACGAACCAGCAGCAGTTCATCGTCACGGCCGACACCACGGGCGGCCTCGACGTGCTGGACCTCTTCCCGACCGTGCCCACGTTTGATGAGCTCGCGGGCTTCAGCATCCCGCAGACGACGCGCACGCTCGCCGGCGACCTGCGCTCGCCCTACACGATGCAGACGGCCTTGAGCTTCGAGCGCCAGTTGCCCTACCGCATCACGCTCTCCGTCAACTTCGTCAGCGCGCGCACCCTGCACGTCCTGCGCTCGCGCAACATCAACGCGCCCTTGCCGGGCACGTTCGTCCCCGGCGTGCCCGGCAGCGGCGTGCGCCCGTTCCCGGGCCTCGGCAACATCTTCCAGTACGAGTCGAGCGGGCGCTTCAACCAGAACCAGTTGATCGTCAGCCTCAACAATCGCTTCAGTCCGAAGCTCACTCTGTTTGCGACCTACACCCTGAACGACGCGAGCAGCGACACGGACGGCGCGGGCTCCTTCCCCGTCAACCAGTACGACCTTTCGACGGAGTACGGGCGCTCTTCGCAGGACATACGCCACAGGCTTTTCCTCGGCGGCCAGATCAACGCGCTGCCGTGGGGCATCCGCCTGAACCCGCTCGTCACGATCAACTCGGGCCGCCCCTTCAACATCACGACGGGGCGCGACACGAACGGCGACACGCTCTTTACGGAGCGGCCCGCGTTCGCCACGGACCTCTCGAAGCCGGGCGTCCTCGTCACGCGCTTCGGCGCGTTCGATCCGAACCCGCTGCCGGGCCAGGAACTGATCCCGCGCAATTTTGGCACAGGCCCGTCCTTCTTCACGGTCAACCTGCGCGCGAGTAAGACCTTCACCTTCGGCGAAGCGCCGAGCGCGGCCGCGGGCGCGCAAGGCGGCGGCGGTCGCGGGGGACGCGGAGGAGGAGGCGGCGGACGAGGCGGCCGCGGTGGCGGCGGCTTCGGCGGTGGTGGCGGAGGCGGCGAAGCCTTCGGCGGCGGCGGCGAGGCCGGCGGGCGCTACAACCTGACGTTCTCGGTCAACGTCAACAACCTGTTCAACCACACGAACGCTGGAACGCCGGTCGGCAACCTCAGCTCGACGCTCTTCGGTCAATCAACCGCGAGCGCCGGGAGGTTCGGCTTCGGCGGCGGCGGCAGCCAGGCCGGCGCGAACCGCAGCGTCGAGCTGCAACTGCGCTTCAGTTTTTAAGACACGAAGGAGTGGCACGTAGCGGCCGGGGCGGGCGGAGTCAACTTCGCCCGCCCCGGTTTCTTTTGGTCCTCATCTTCCAGATTTTCGTCACGCCTGGGACGAAATGCATTCAACTCTGACACTACTTCGTGAAGCCAGACACGTAATGTTTAATGAGGTCTCTTTATATTAAAGAGGAACAAGCAACTACTTAGTCAAAGGGGAGAAGTAAAGTATGTCACAGGCAGCAACGGCATTCGATCAGGGGACGACGGGCTATCAGGCGGGCGACGGCGGCGTGCAGAAGGACGTGGCCGAGTCGGTCCTGCGCACGATTGATAAGTCAACGAAGAAGGCGGCGGGCATCAGCCTGTTCCACCTCCTGACGCTCGGCTCCATCGGCGCGTCAATCGCACTCTTTCTCGCGGGCAAGAAGCAGGCGGGAATCTTCGTCGGCCTCTGGCCGCCGACCTTCCAGGCGCTCAAGTCCGTGGCCGACACGAACAAAGAGGACCGGAAGTAAGAGAGCCGCCACACGAGCGGACAAACGGGAGTAATAAAGGGACGGAGCGGCCCGCGGGTTAACACGAAACTCGCGGGCCGCTCCTTTTGTTATTCCATCCGCAGCGCGCGCCCCACTGCGGGGTCGCGGCGGACGCGCCAGATTTTCGAGTCCAGGTAATAGTGTATGAAGGCGTAGCCCCAGAAGAAGGCCGCCATCATCTGCATCGGCAGCGAGACAGCGTTGGGGTCCGACGAGCGGCTGACGAGCGTGCGCGGCCCCTGATACCAGAGGCCGAAGAGGACGCCGAAGAGGACGTAGTAAAGAAGTCTTCGGCTAATCAACTCGGCCGCGCCGTAACGCTCCTTGCAGTCCGCGCCGCTCGTGTACTTCTTGTTGTGGAACCAGATCAGCCGGTGGTATTGCAGGTTGTGGTAGATGGTCAGGATGGCGACGATGGCAATCGGCTTGTGCGGCATCGGCGTCAGCAGCACGACCCAGTGCATAGGGATCGCCGCGGCCAGCAGCAGGTACTTCGGCACGTTCAAGGGCAGCCCGGCGACAGCGCGCTGAACCTGCCGCGCGAGCCACGCCGCCGCGAACGCGATTGTCACGACGAGCAGCGAGACTTCGAGGAAGCTGACGCCCGGCCGAAGCGCCGCGGGCACGCGCCCCATCGCCTCGGGGTCGCGCGCCACGAACGCGACGAACGGGTAGGTGAAGGCGACGAGCAGGAACGCGCGATCGAGGAAGTTGTCCGCCCGGGCCAGGTCGTCGTTCTTCTTCTTGTAGAGCACCATGAAGCCGTAGTGCTGCTTGACGAGGTGGTAGTAGGCCCAGAGCGCCGCCAGGAAGAAGAAGACCATCCCCGCTCCGGCGAGCACCATCAAGGGGCCGACGGCGAAGAAGACGAGCGAGCCCCAGAGCATCCGCTTGCGCGAGCGGCGCTCGGCGCGGTCGAAGTAGGTCCGGGAGAAGGTGCCGAAGACGTGCGGCGCGTCAATCAAAATGGCCCAGGCCGCGACCATCGGGACGAGTGGCAGGAGCCCCGAGACGTAGAGCGCGAACAGCGCGTAGGAAGAGACGACGGAGCCTATGAACCAGACGAGGTCCTCGCGCCCGCTGATGATCCAGCGCAGGGAGAGAGCGCCGGAGCGCGTTTTTTCGGCGACGGCTTGTGCGGTGGTGGCGGACATCCGTGGAACCTAAAACTGTGCCATCATCTCGCTGCTCGCCTGCTGGATGATTAAGACGAGCGCGCCGTTTTTCGTGCGCGCGGTCTGGTGGACGCTGCCGGCCGGGGCGCAGGTGTAGTCTCCGGGGCCGAGCACTTCGCCGTTGGCGGCCTCGAAGTCCCCTGCCAGCACGTAGCACTCTTCCGCGCCCGAGTGAGGGTGCGAGGGGATTTCCGCGCCGGGCAGGAATTTATAGAGTGAGGTCATGGTGCCTCTCCCGCGGTCCACGAACAGCGGCTTGATGAAGATGCCGTCGAACACCTCCTGCCACGAGCCCTCGTCCTCGCGGACGACCAAAAACTCCCGGTCGCCCATCGCGTCGAAAATCGCCGCGGCCTTCCGAGCCGAGCCGTCCTCCTGTGCCAGCCGCTCGGCCAGCTTCGCGCGCGCGCCCGCGGGCGGCGGGGCGGCCGGGGGCGCGAACGCCAGGGCGACGGCCATCTCCTCGAACGAGCGCAACTCGTCCTCGCAGGCATCGCAGCCTTCGGCCAGATGCTCCTCGAAGGCGCGCGCCTCGTGCTGATTGAGCGCGCCCAGCGCGTAGAGCGACGCGCGCTCGCCTGTTTCGTCTCCCGCCGCCGTGTGCTTCATAATCCCCTCGCGTATTCCGGTTTAAGTATTGCCCGCAGTTTCATCATCCCGAGCCTGATGCGCGTCTTGACGGTGCCGAGCGGCTGCCCCAACCGCTCCGCGATCTCGCTGTGACTCAGGCCGCCGTAGTAGGCCAGCTCCAGCGCCTCGCGCTGCTCCGCGGAGAGCGTGCCGAGCGCGCCGCGCACGACCTCGCGCAGCTCCGTGACGTAGGCCGCCTCCTCCAGGCTCTCGCCCGTCGAGAGCTGGCTGACGGTTTCGAGCGAGCGGGCGCGTTGCCACTCCTGTCGCCCGGCGCGCAGGCGGTCAATCGCCCGGCTGCGCGCGATAGTCGCCAGCCAGGCGAGCGGCGCTCCCCGGCCCGCGTCGTAAGAGCCGGCCTGACGCCAGACCTGCATGTAAACATCGAGCATGACTTCCTCGGCCGCTGCCTCGTCGCCGAGGATGCGCAGGGCCAGCCCGTAGACCATCCTGCTCGTCGCGTCGTAAAGCTCTGACACGGCGTGCTGGTCGCCCGCGGCCGCCCTCTCGATGAGGGCGACTATCTCCTGATTGCGCGCAGATTGCTCGGATGGAGATTGAAGTGCCTTCAAGAACTTCTCTCCCATTTATCAGTACGCAGGTTCGCTCACGGCCGGATGTCTGGACGGAAGTCAAAAACGGCGTCGGCCGGCAAGCCCGCCGGCCGATTACCCTACTCTATTTTCTCACCAAAAAACAAGACGCGGGCCGGGTCTGGCCGCCTACAGCTTTGCGCCCCCGCGTGCTAGAATCCGGGTTGGACGGAAGTTTCGGGAGGTGGTGAAAGCTCATGCCGGAGACAAACGAATCGCCTTACAGCACGGTTAACGTCATCAAAGACGCGCTCCGCTATATGGGCGACGCGTCCTACGCCATCCTGCCCGAGGACGTGGCCCACCGCCTCGCGGACTTCAAAAAGCGTTTCTTGGGCGGGGTGCGCTGCGTCGTGGACAGGGAGTTGGAGTGGATAGACGCGCGCGTCGAGGGCGGCGACCGCCTGCGCGAAGAGTGGCAGCGGCGGCGCGCGGCGCAGGACGAGACGAAGGAGGCCGGCGGCGGCATCTGAGGAGCGCGATGGAAGTCTTACTGGCCGAAGAATACGGTTTCTGTTTCGGCGTCGAGCGCGCCGTGGACATGGTCGAGGAGGCGCTCGAAGGGGGCGGCTCGATCCGCTCGCTCGGCGCGCTGATACACAACTCGCAGGAGATGCAGCGGCTCGAAGCCAAAGGCGTGACGACGATCAACCAGCCTTCGGAGGCGGACGCGGGCGCGGTCGCCGTGATCCGCGCACACGGCGTCACCCCGGCCGTGCAGCGCGAGCTGGAAGAGAGGGCGGCGCGCGTGATTGACGCGACCTGCCCGTTCGTCACGCGCGTCCAGCACCTCGCCGAGCGCGCCGCGGCCGAGGGGCGCGATGTAGTCGTGGCCGGCAACCCGGACCACCCGGAGATGATCGGCGTCGTCGGCTACGCCCCCGCCAACACCTACGTCGTGCGCGACGCCAGCGAGGTGGCCGCGCTGCCTTCTTTGCGCCGGCCGCTCGTCGTCTCGCAGACCACGCTCAAGCTCAAGACCTTTCAGGAAGTCGCGGAGGCCGTGCGCGCGCGCTCGGACGTGGAGCCGCAGGTCGTCAACACGATCTGCTCCGCGACGCGCGACCGCCAGGACGCGGCCCGGGCGCTGGCCGGCCAGGTTGACGCCTTCTACGTCATAGGCGGCCGCCACTCCTCCAATAGCGTCAAGCTGCTCGCCGTCTGCCAGGAGCAGTGCGAGCGCAGCTTCCTGATAGAGACGGCCGACGAGATCAACCCGCAAGACCTGGCCGGCGTCAACCGCGTCGGCGTCACCGCCGGGGCCTCCACGCCGAACTGGTTAATCGAGCAGGTGGTCGAGCGGCTGCGCTCGATTGGTCAGACAGATTCCGCCCCGCCCTCCTAAATAAAATTGGCACAGTCTACGGCTTCTTAATCTCTATCCCGACGAGCGAGAGCGGGGGAATCGTGAGCTGCTCCGGCGAGCCCAGGTGCACGTCCCCTGTTTGCGGAGGGGTGGCGGGCTCGCTGAAAGTCATCACCGTCTTGCGCCACTGCGCGGCGTCCGAAACTCCTTCCAGCCCCCGGCCGTAACTGAACGCGACTTTGGCCGGGGTGTTGCCGATGTTGCAGAAGGCGTACAGCACCTTGCGCGCATCGCCCTCGCCGCTTTGCCAGACCAGGTGCGGGACTTTCAGGTATGTCCTGTAGTCCGGTGCGACCTCGACCTGTTCCCCCTTCCCGTTCGTGAACTTGTAAACGGGCTTGTCCACCGAGCGCGAGATGAGGTCGGTCAAGTCCTTACTCTCCCTCCACCTGACCCCTTCGCCTTCGCCTCCGAAATAGGCGTCGTCGGCCGCTATGTCGTCCGGCAGCACGCCGTCCACGAGCAGTCGCCGCGACTGGTTATTGACCACGTCGTAGAAGGTGCGGCGCTGGTCGTTGAGGGCGGCGGTCCCCCAGCACCAGAGCGACTTCTTCCCGAAGGGCACGTCGTCCACGGAGGTGATTAGCGCGTCGCCGAGGATTTGGCCGCGCTTGAAGTAGTCCTTGAAATTCATCTGGAATTGCGCGGCGCGGACGGCCATGCCGATGGCCGGCTCGTTGTAGTCCGTGGGCGTCTCGAACCAGACGGAAGGGATGAGAATCCGCTCGCCGAAGACCGCGCTCGTCCCCGTCTCGAAGATATTGGCCCACAGGTTGAAAACGTCCTGCACGCAGCGGACGTAGGTGTAGGTCGGCGGGTTGTTGCTCGGGTTCAGGGGCCTTGCCGGGTTCCAGGCGAGCTTCGGCCTGGAATCCTCCGGCCCCACCGGGTAGCCCCTCGGCGCGATGCCGTAGTCCACGACCTTGAAGTAGGTCTCGAAGTATTCTCTACAAGCTTTCAGCCACAGGTTAAAGCTGAGCGCGCGGGCGCTGTTGGCGTCCGTGACCCTCTTCACCAGTGCTTCTTTGGCGATTTTACGTTGCTCCTCTGTCGTTTCCGGCGGCAGTGAAGCCAGCAGGGCCGTCACCATCTCTTCAAGCTGTTTGGCCGTGGTGTGAGGCGGCGGCAGCCGGTTAATCATCACCCCCGGCCGTGTCGGGTCCGGCTTCTCCGTCTCCAGGTTGGCCTCGACCATCACCTTCGGCAGCACGATTCCCGGCGGCTGTGCCGGGTTCTGCCTGGCCTCCTTGTAGCCCGGGTGAATCATGAAGTCGCGGTGGAGCGACATCTTCGGCGTGACGAGCGCGGAGTAGAGGTAGTTGAAGAGGGGGTTGCTGTAGTAGTAGTCGTCGAAATAGGGGATGAACTGCTCGATGGGCACGTCCTCGTTCGTGAGCGTGAAGGGGTTGCGCGAGTCGCGCGATTGTCCGGCCTGTTGCACCTCTTCCAGGACTTTCTTCGCGCGCGCGACGTACCACGCGCCGTGGCCGATGACGTTGTCGTACTGCGGCCTCGGCTCGATGTGCTGGTGGGCTCTGTTGTAGCAGAGGTAGGGCTTGAAGTGGAGCATGAATTCGAGGAGCCTGACGCCGTTGGCGAAGAGCCCGTTTCTGAGCCAGTCCTGGACGTAAAGTTTCTTCATGTCCTCGGTCGGGCAGAGGCCCTTCTTGTAGAGCTTGTAGAAGCCCGTGCCGAGGACCGCGCCCTGCTCGACGAGCTTGCCGTTCTCGTCCATCCTCTGCGCCGCCCTGATCCTGGCAACGTCGTCGCACGCGGCGGCGGGCTCGACTATCCTGTTGCGGAAAGGCTCGACGACCCAGAGGCGGTCATGTTTTTTACCCGCGTCCTTGGAGCTGAGTTTAATGGTCACGTTCGTGACGGCGCAGGATTTGGTTTTGTAGGCGGCCGGGAACTGGTAGGGGATGGCCGGGGACCACGACTCGTTGACCGTCCTCCTGACGAAGTGGCCGCGGAAGCGCCCGCGGTTGAACTGCAAGCTGAACGGGCTGGTCGAGATGAGGGGGACGATTCCGGCGGCCGCCAGCGTATCCATCGCCCGCTTGAACTTCCCTGGGTCGCCGGAAATCATGTTGGTCGCGAACTGGTAAGTTCTGGGTTGGGACGACGGGGGAAAACTCCCTATGAAGGAGAACAGTCCCCCCGGCTCGAAGCCGAAAAGCTGCGCCTCCACCTTCACGTCCGGGCCGGTGCCGACGCGCTTTTTCATCGCGGTCAGCAGGTCGAGCACGGATGTCGTGGTGTTCGGCTTTCCCCAGTCCGAGTCAACCAGCGGGTGAACCTCCAGCCACCTGTGAAGGTCTGGGAATCTCGCGCCCGCCGGGGGCGGGTCAATCGCCCCGTCCAGCCCGTAATTGACGATCATCGTGTGCGGGCTCATGTTGTCCAGGGGCGCGTTGTTCTGGGGCGTGGTCGCAGACTGCGGCCGATTGATGAGCTTCTTGGTGAAGGACGGCTGGCGCTTTTTGAGCCAGCGCCGGTAGAGGTTCAGGACATCGTATTCGCCCAGGGCCAAGCCCGGGTACGCCTCCGTCAGGTTGAAGGCGCGGACGCGGCAGGTGGCTAGACTGCCCCCGAAGCCGAGGGCGTCCCCTTTCGAAAGCTGGTACGCATCGGCGCGAGCGTAAGCGCCGCCTTTGAGGTGGATGGAGTTGAGCACGTTGAGGGAGAACAGGTGCGAGGTGACGGGGTCGCCGATGGTGTTGTGGGTGAAAGCCTTCTCGTGGCCGTGCTCGTCCTCGACGTGGAGGGCGATGCCCTGCGCGAAGTTGGTCGCGTCGAACGTCCCCGTGGGGACGTAGAACGCGCCGAACTGGCAGGGCGGGAGAACGCTCTCGTAGAAGGGTGCCTCCGCCGCGGTGAAGTTCACCTTCTGCTTGGCGACAGCAGCGTCCTGCGCCGTCATGGGGTCGAAGAGCAGGTTCGGGAAAATCAGATTCTCTTCCCACGCGTAGCCGTAATTCGGGTCCGCGTTTTTGAAGCCCTTCGGGTAGGTGTGGCTGATGTCCAGCCGGACCCACTCGGCCGAGCGCGGGTCCGCCTCTTTCTGGATGAAGACCGTCACGTCTATCGTGTCGCTCCCGCCACTTTCGGCGGGGACGCCATTGTAGACGAGTCTGATTTCGTTCGTGAGTTGTTGAATCTCGGGCCTCTTCCCCTGGGCCGTGTACCCCTGTGCCCTGTAACGCACGACTTCCCCGGTCTTCCGGTTGTTGCGCAGGTCGTACTTGGCGAACTCGATGACGAACAGCTCGCCGAGGCTCGCCCTGAGGAGGTACATCTCGCTCGTGCCGAGGCGCTCCTTGAAGTACAGGTACTTGGCGGCGAGGCCCACCTCGATGACGGTCACCTGATTTTTCATGAGCGGGTCGGGGCTGGATTCGACTTTCGGGCTGGGCGGGGGAGTAGACATCGCTTAACCTTCCTTCGAGTGAGATTGCAGGAGAGAATGCCCGGCCCGAGGCGCGAAGAGGCCACAGTAAGTGGGCCAGCCTCTGCCAAAAGAAGTGAGTAAACGGCCAGCGAGGGTGATCGGAGAAAACCTTACCGAAGCGCGCAGAGCATAGTTCCGGCGCGCGGGCGTGTCAACAAAAATTCTAAGGATTAATCAGGGTGGGGTGGGCCAGGAGCGCCCGCGCGCTCACATGTCGTCTTCGGCGGCGTCGGCCTGCTCCAGGAGTTGGACGACGCGGCGCGCGTCTTCCGAGCCGTAGTCGGCGGCCTGTAGTTCGAGCGCGTCGCGCGCGATTTCGGAGTCCACGGGGTCGGCCAGCAGGCCGATGAGCAGCGTGGTCGGGGCCTGCGCGAGCGCCTCCTGCGCCAGCGCGCGCACGACCGCGTCGTTTGAGCGGGCCAGCTCGCAGATTTCGCTCGGCGCGAAGCGCGCGGAGAGCGCGTCGGCCAACTGGTCTATCCGCGCGTAGTCGCGCATGCGGTTCGCGCGCGCGACCAGTTGCGCGAAGACCTCCGCCGAGCGCGTCTGGCCTTGCAGCACGAGCGCCGTCGTGTCGGCCACGCGGAACAATTCCCGGGCCTGCTCGGCGTCGAGCGCAGCGCCCCCCTCGGCCGAGTGCTCGTCGAGCGCGGCCAGCAGGCAGCTCAACTCCCAGTCGGCGCGCGCGTCGTAAGGTCGCCCCTCGCCGCGCGCGGGCTGCGCCGCGGCCGCCGTGCCCGAAGACTGCAAGGCGCGCTCGACCAGGCTGCGCGTCGTCGAGCGCAAGCCCTCCCACACACTCACCACGCGCCCACCGAAATTCTCTATCGCTATTCTCAAAACTTCTCCACGCCCGGCCGGGTGATTTTCTTTCTTCGGCCGCGTCGGGGTGATTGTAGAGGGAGGGCGCGTATTAAGCAATCGCGGATTTCGGGCGCGCCCGCTCCGGTGAGCGCCCGCGCGTCACCGGGAAACGTTTCGGGCCGGTTCGACATAACTAATTGGAACAGGCCGCATGACGCAGCCCACTTATGTCGAAAAGGAGATTTGACCAGTGCCCCCTCAAGAGAATAACGGCGAGCTCACCGAGTTCGTGATTTCTTCCACGGAAATCGCCTCTTTTATTTACGGCACCAAGCCGCTCAGGATTTGGGAGTCCGTCCGCAACAAGGACAAGCCTCGGCTGTGGCAGTTCCGTTACGACCCGCTCTTCATTCCCGAGGTCAGAGAAAACTCTCAACTGGCGGTCGAGAGCAAGCCGTTCGGCGGCGCCGGGCACTGGAGAACTTCGCTGAGCATCTTCCTCGACGCAGCCGAAGCGAGGAAGCTGGCCCACGTCGCCGTCTCCGGGACTTACCCCGCGGAGGCCGCCGAAATCCAGCCCGCGAGCATCTTTGTCTTACCGATCAGAGAAGTGAAGGTCCAGATTCCAGACCTGGAGAACCTCTACCCCAAGGCGCGCATCGTGGACGACTCTTTCGACTTTCCCACCCCCGCGACGGAATTCACCATCACGATAGAATCGCCGGACGAAGTTACCGCGCGCGGGATCGAAAGAGATTTGTCCTCCATGTCCGTTGACTATACCTTCTCTTTCTCCGCCCGCAAGTCGCAACAAAACTGGGTCAAGTTCACGCTCAAGACGTTGAAATCGAGCAAGCTCTTCGTGGAACTCAGCGGCGTCGGGGGCAGCAACGCCTTTGTGCACAGGGATGATTTGAGGAAGCTGCTCGAAAAGATCACCGACCAGGTGGACTTCAACGCCGTCATCGAGAGGCCGGAGAACTTCGAGGAAGGGCTGCTCGACAAGCTGCTGGCCCGCTGGAACACCGTCGTGTCTTCAAAAGAGTTTGACGAAGCCAAATGGCAGTCAACCTACAACAAGGACGACCTGAAGCCGGATGTCATCACCAAGAGCCTCAACGAAATGTTCACACACCACCAGACGGAAGAGCAGTGGAAATATAATGCCAGTTTCTCTTCCAGCGGCAAGGCCGGCTTCCTGGACATTCTGAGCGCGGAGGCCAGCGCGCAAGGGTCGTACAGTAACGAGGGGCTCAAGAAATTGCTCGACCAACACCAAGTCAAGACCGAGTTCGAGGGGAACAAAATCGTCGCCAAATCAATTGACCTGCGCCAGGTGAACGTTTCGGACTTCGACCAGGAGGCGGAATTCCTGAGCGTCAAAACCTTCATCGAGCCGAGCGAGAAGATAGAGAGCGAAGGTTTCGTGGACCTCGGCCGCGTCGTCCCGCTGCAAACCATCTACCCCGACCTGGCGGCCCAGGTCGCCCGCCTCCGCCAGGACACGGTGCCCGTGGGCAGCATCATCCCGTTCTACGGGTCACTCGCAGACGCCGATAAGTTAAGGGCGAAGGGGTGGTGGGTCTGCGACGGCCGCCCCATCTCCGATCCCCTTTCTGAGATTTACAACAATCAGAACACGCCTAACTTGACCTCCAGGTTCTTGATGGGGGCGGCGCGCGCGGGCGACAAGGGCGGGTCCGCAGGGTTCTCGACGGGAGAGAAGACAGTCACGAGCTACAACACGGGCGGGTGGGCCAATCACAAAATTCACGCCGACCCCCGCACGACCATCTATGATAATCAGACTTGGATAACCGGTAACCCGAAAGAAAGCAGGGGGACTCTCGGCAGTTTCGACATCCCGACCGTGCCGCCTTACCTTTCCGTGATTTACTTAGTCAAGGTCCGTTAAATCCGATTCGGGCAGCTCTGCGCGTGAGGCGTTTCCGGCCGGACGGTGGGTTGCGCCTCCCGGCAGAGCTGCCCCGTTCTCTACGCCTCACGAGCCTGTTTCTCAAGCTCCGTCCTCCGATGTAAATTGTGTGCCATCCGCGCGGCGCGGGTTGATTCGCGCGGCGGACGCGCGCGCCTGGTTAAGCTATGTTATAAGTACGGGCCACGCGGAAGGTCGAACGCTGACCGGCACCGGCGGCGTGTTGATAACCAGGGTTGTATTCGACGGGCTATCGTGAAGACGACTGTTAATTGATGAGGGGTGAGGGATGAATGAAAGGGTTCGCAGAAGTTTTTTAATCATTGCGGGCTGTGTCGTGCTGCTTCTGTGGGCAGCAGCGGGCGCAACCGCGCAGCGCACGCTGGGCGCGCGGCCGACGGATTCGGGCGGGCCGCTGATGCCCGAGCAGGCGGCCTACGACGTGACCTCGTATGACCTCGCGCTCAGGGTCAACCCCGCGGAGCAGTCCATCAAGGGGACGCTCACGACGACGGCGCGCATCGTGCACCCGACCGAGTGGTTCGTGCTCGATCTGGACGCGCCGCTCGCGGTCGAGTCCGTGAGCGCGATTGAAGGCAACAGCAAGTCAGCGCCGCTTGAGTTCGAGCGCCGCGGCGACAAAATCTGGATCGCGTTCCCGCTGACCCGGCAGCCGGGCGAGACGGTCAAGGTCGCCGTCCATTACGGCGGCAAGCCGCGGGTCGCGCCGCGCCCGCCCTGGGTCGGCGGCTTCATCTGGGCCAAAACCGCGACGGGCGAGCCCTGGATCGCGACCGCCTGCCAGAACGACGGCGCAGACGTCTGGTGGCCCACGAAGGATCACCCGTCGGACGAGGCAGACTCCATCGCGCTGCACATCACAGTGCCGGAGCCGCTCGTCGTCGCCGCCAACGGCCGGCTCGAAGGCGTCAAGAAGAACAGCGACGGCACGCAGACCTTCAACTGGCTGATGACCGTGCCGATGAACAACTACAGCGTCGCGCTGAACATCGCGCCCTACCGCACCATCGAGGGCCAGTTCAAGAGCGTGACGGGCGAGACGGTGCCCGTCACCTTCTGGGTCTTGCCGGAGGACTACGAGAAGGGCCAAAAACTCTTCCCGCAGATCGCCGAGCACCTGGCCTTCTTCGAAAAATACCTCGGGCCGTACCCGTTCCGCGCCGACAAGATTGGCGTGGCGCAGACGCCGCACCTCGGCATGGAGCACTCGACCATCACGGCCTACGGCGCGAACTTCAGGAACAACGCCTACGGCTTCGACGGCCTGCTCTTCCACGAGCTGGGGCACGACTGGTGGGCCAATCTCGTGACCGCCTCCGACTGGCGCGACTTCTGGCTGCACGAGGGCTTCCAGTCGTTCATGGACGCGCTCTACGCGGGCGCGCTCAAGGGCGAGGACGGCTACAGGCAGTACATGGCGGGCCTGCGCGGCGGCCTGCGCAACAAGCAGGCGGTCGCGCCGCGCGAGTCGCGCACGACGACGCAGGTCTACCTGGCCGCGCCGGATTACCTGAGCAGCGACGGCGACATCTACGGCAAGGGCGCGCTCATCCTGAACACGCTGCGCTACCTCATCGGCGACGAAGCCTTCTTCAAGGCGCTGAGGCGGATGGCCTACCCGGACCCGAAGATGGAGCGCGTCAAGGACGGCGGGCAGTTCCGCTTCGCCACGACGGACGACTTCCGCCACATCGCGGAGGAGGCTTCGGGGATGAAGCTCGGCTGGTTCTTCGACGTGTACCTGCGCCAGCCCGCGCTCCCGCGCCTCGTCACCGAAGCGAAGGGCGACTCGCTCGCGCTCAGCTGGGACGCGCCCGCGGGCCTTCCTTTCCCGATGCCGGTTGAGGTTCAAGTCGGCGGTCAGACGCGCCGCATCGAGGTCGGCCCAGCCGGCGCGACTGTGCCAGTAGCGGCAGGGCAAACGCCCGTCATTGACCCGAAGGGCTGGATTCTGAAGGCGCAGTAAAGCGGGCGAGGCCGCGTCCCGTAGGGACGCAATGAAAATAGCCCAGCACTTCAGTGCTGGGTAAGTGTGCCAAAAATATTTGAGTCCCGTAGGGACGACTGAAACATTCAGCCGTCCCTACGGGACTCTCTTCTTTTCTCGCCTGTTACCCAGCACTGAAGTGCTGGGCTATTAGCAACCGCCCCTGGCGGGGCTTTAACAAACTGACTACCGACCACTGACCACTGACTACTGCTTCTGATTGTGGTCTATGATCTCGGCGATGTGTGAGAAGACGATCTTGATGACTTCGCCGTCGGCGCGCTCCATCTTGACGCTCGGCGTCGTCAGCGCCTGCGTGGTCTTCATGCTGCGGACGATGCCGCGCACGCGGCTCCCGTCCGTCGTCACGATCTCCACGTTGTCCTTACCGTAAAGCGGGCGCAAGGCCGCGAGGGCTTTTGTTACTTCCACTGTGGTTTCCGCGCTTTCCTGAGATTGCTGTCTGCGAAACACTATACAGGGGCCGCGCCGGTTTGAGAAAGCCAACAAGATGCAACTCGCGCCCGCCCCGCCGCGTATAGAGACACGGGCGGGGGGCTTGAACCCTCGCCCGGCCTTCTTCCTTGGTGTTAGAATATAGCCATGCAAAATGATGCCCACAGCGACGCCCCGAGTGACACGACCAACTGCCCGAATTGCGGCGTGCTGATGCCCGCCGAGCTGCGCTTCTGCCGCGCGTGCGGCTGCCGCATGGGCGAGGGCGTCGAGGAGTACAACGAAACCGTGCGCTTCGACGACGCGCCGCAGACGGCCAGGGGCGGGCGCGTGAAAACCGCCGCGGCCCGCGCCGCCGCGACCCTGCCCGGTAACTCGAAAGAGTTCCGCGCGGCAGCCGCCCGCGTGCACGAGCAGACCGTGAAGTCTTTGACGGGCGGGCTCGGGCGCTTGAGCCCCGCGCGCGTTTGCAGGCGCATGCCGCGCTGGATGGTCTGGGTGCTGATCCCGCTCTTCGTCATCGGGCTGACCAACGGGCTCTTCTCGCCTTCGGACAAAAGAGTCAGGAACAGGAACCGCGACGCGGCGGCCGCCTCCTCGTCCGCGCCCCACTCTTTCCTCGGCAGCCACTACAGGACCGACATGGGCGGCGCTTTTCTTGATGACGTGACGCCGCCGGGCTCGACTGCGGACAAGGCCGGCCTCGTCGGCGGCGACGTTATCACGAGCTTCGACGGCAAGCCCGTGAAGTCGGATGAGGAGTTGACGAATCTGTTGACGAACACGCCCCCGGGCAAGACGGTCGAGGTCACGTACCTGCGCGACGGCGAGACGAAGACGGCCAAGCTCCTGACCGTCTCCGAGGAAGAGAACTCGCGGCTCGAAGAGGCTTTCGACGACAGGCCGCAGCCGCAAGGGTTCCTGGGCGTGAACGACGACATGGAGCGCGTCGAGATTCCTGGCACAAAAATCCACGGCGTGCGCCTGACGCAGGTTTTTAAGAATCGCCCGGCCTACATCGCCGGTCTGCGCGACGGCGACGTGGTGATAGAGTTCGACAAAGTCCCCATCCGCACGCCGCAGGAGCTGAACCGGCGGATTGACCGCGCCCTGCCCGACAGCGTCGTCAACGTCGTCGTCATGCGCGGCACGGAGCGCCTGGAAATTCCAGTCAGGATGGGCGAGGATTAATCAAGAGTTTCTGTGAAGAAACGCGAAGAGGCGCGAGGCAGGCTGTTCCTGCTTCGCGCCTCTTCTCTTTCTTTCAGGTAATCAGGCTTGCGCGGCGAAGTCCGCGAGCCGCGCTTCCATCTCACGCCTGACGTCTTCGCGGTCCTCTTCGGCCTCGTCCGCCTCGAACGACTCGAAGAGCGCGTAGGGAGTCTCGGCGACGAGTCGCAGCTCCCAAGCCTCGCGCCCGGCGTGCGAGGCGCGCGCGAACCAGAGCGCGTCGAACGCCGCCTCATGCACGCCCGCGCCCTGCGTCAACTCGCCCGCGCGTGCGGCCAGCTCCGCGCCCGTCTCGGGGCGGAGCAGCAGGCGTTCCAGCCGCCAGCCGTGCCTGCGGTAGAGGCCGACGATCTCCCCTATGCGCTCGACCTGAGTCATCCGTCACGAACGAGGTGTGCCCGCCGCCGCCGCGGCGTCAGTGGCCGCCGCTGTGGTCGCCGCCGCCGTCTTTCTCGTCGTCGTCGTCGCCGCCGCCGCTGTCGTCATCGCCGCCCGCGCCGCCCGAGCGGTCAACGTCCGCGAAGCCGATTTTCCAGCCGCCCTCTTTGACGAAGTGCAGCGTCTCCCAGCGGCCCTTCTTGGAGTCGTTGATTTCGAGCGTCGCGCGGTCGCCGTTAACCTTCTCGTTGCGTGTCTCGGGCACGGCGTCGGGCAGTTCCTTGCGCGCTTCCTGGAAGCCTTCGCCGAACACATCATCGAGGGACTTGCCCGTCGCCTTGGCCTGCGTCTCCAGCATCTCGATCGTGGCGCGCGAGAAGAGGGCCTTGACGGCCGGGGCGTCACCGCGCTTGATGGCCTCGTAGTAGAGCCGGAAGGCTTCGGTCGGCGTGGCGGCCGAGGCCGTGCTGGTCGGCGTGCCGAGCGGCGTCGTCCCCCCCGTGTTGGTCGTGTTCGTGGTCGTAATGGAAGTGTTCGAGGTGTTCCTCGTGTTCGCGCCGTTGGCGTTCGAGTCGCCCTTCTTACAGCCGGCCAGCAGCGCAGCGGCCGCGAGCGCCATCGTCGCCGCGGGGGCGACCGTTCGTAGTCTCATCTTTAGTCTCCATGCAGTTGTGTGGCGAGCGGTCAGTTGAAGTTGACTTTCCACTCGCCGTCCTCTTTGACGAACCAGGCCGTGCTCCAATTGGCGGCCCCTTCGCGCCTGAATTCGAGCGAAGCCTTGTCGCCCTCCACCTTCTCGTTGCGTATCTCCGGCATATTGGGCGGGAAGTACTGGCCCTGGCCGGCGAGGAAATCGTCAAGCGACTGTCCCCTCTTCTTCGCCTCCCTCTCGGTGTCGGCGAGCGCCTCTTTGGACATCATGCCCTTGAGGCCGGCGACATCCTTGCTCCTCGCGGCCGTGTAGAAATTTTTGAAAAGCTCGGTCGGCGTGGAGGCTTTCTTCCCGCCGCACGACGCGAGGCAAACCGTGAGCAGGGCGGCAATCAGGAGCCCGGTCGCCTGCCGTGTCTTCATCTCGATTCTCCCCGAATCAGTGGCCGCCGTGCTCGCCGCCGCCTGTGGTGCCGCCGGCGTCTCCGCCCATGTTGCCCCCGCCGCCCTGCATGGTCATCTGCGCGTCCCACTTCCAGAGGCCGTCCTCCTTGACGAAGTGGAAAGTCTGCCACCTCCCGCCCTCGCTTTTGACTTCGAGCGTGCCCATGTCGCCGTTAATCTTCTCGTCCTTGACCTCGAAGGGCACGGTCGGGGGCTTCGTCAAGTTCTCTTTCATCCAGTCGTCGAGCGTCTTGTTCTGCGACTTGGCGAACTGCTCCAGGGCGTCGAGCGTCCGCTTCGACATGGCCTTCTTCATCGTCGCCGCGTCCTTGTTCTTCTGGGCGTCGTAAATGGCCTGCGCCGTGGCCGTGGGGGACTTGCCGACCTTGTTGCAGGCGGCAGAGCAGAGAGCCAGCGCGGCCAGGGCGAGCGCGAGCGCGAACATTCTTCCAGTCTTCATCTGATGACCGACCTCCTTCAAAGGGTGTCGCGTGAGCGGCTCACGCTAACGAGTTCGGGTACTGTTTTGAGAGCGGCGCAGTATACAACATTCCGCCGCGGCGCACCTAGATGAGAAATTGAGATTGGGAATCTCAAATTTGAGATTTCTTTATCTCGGATTGACCGCGCGCGACGTGCGCCCTTATCATCGCAAGCGGCCGAGGCAAACCGTCACTCGCCCGCGAGACGAGCCCAGACAGCCGCAGAGCACTTCATGTTGCCAGCACCCGTCCCCCCTTCGCCCTACGGCGCACGCCCCCGCGCGGCGCGGCAGGCTGTGGCGCGCGCGGCCCTCCTGCTAATGGCCTGCGCGTGCCTCCTCGTCGGCTCCGGCTGCGTGGCGAGCGGCGAGGCCACGGGGCAGCAGCAGTCGCCGCAGACGCGCCCGCGCCGCGTCGGCGCAGGCGAGCCGCCCGAAGGCGCGAACGTAGAACAAGGGACGAACCAGACGAAGATGCCCGAGACCAACGCCGAGAAGAGAGAGAAGAGAGAGAAAAAAAACGCGGCCCCCTTCTATGCCGCGCTCGACGGGGCGCTCAAGGCGCGCGGGCACAAGCTCGAATTACTGTGCGACACGAGCGACCCCGTAGAGCGCCGCGTGCTCGAAGACTACGGCGCGATGTTTTTATCCGCGCCGGCCGTCCTGCCGCCGCCCGTCTGCGTCTTCACGAGCGAGGACGAGGTTCTGGAGTTTCAGGAGGAGGCAGAGATCGCGGCCGAGTGGGTCGGGGGCGACGAGATAGAGTTGCAACCGGCCGCGATGAAGGCGCTCCTGGCGGCCCGCGCAGAGGCCCGCGCCCTCCGCCTGGACATCACGCCGCGCGGCGGAGCGGAGGCCGCGCGCCGCACCTACCGCGACACGCTGCGGCTCTGGAACACGCGCTTTCTGCCCGCGCTCGCCTACTGGAACGGGCGCGGCCGGCTCTCCAAAGAACAGGTCACGCGCCTCAAGCGGTTGCCTCTGCGCGACCAGGTGCGCGAAGTCCTCGAACTCGAAAAGAGCGGCATCTTCTTCAGCAAGGATTTCTCCAAGTCCATCCTCTACTCCATCGCCGCGCCCGGGACCTCGCAGCACCTGGCGATGCTGGCGCTCGACGTGGAGCAGTTCGCGGACGAGCGCGTGCGCCGCATCCTCGCGCGCCACGGCTGGTTCCAGACCGTCAAGAGCGACCTGCCGCACTTCACCTACCTGGGCCTCGAAGAGAAGGAGCTGCCGGAGCGCGGCCTGCGCTCGGTGGTCTCCGGCAGGCAGCTATTCTGGATTCCAGACGTCGGCGAGTAAAATCAATTCAAGCGGATGAAACGTTGCCCCACATGCCAGCGCCGGTACGCGGACGACACGCTCAACTTCTGTCTCGAAGACGGAGCGACGCTCGCTACCGTCAACCCCTCGACCGACGAGACGCTGACGCTCGACGCGAATGAGCCGCCGCCGACGGAGCTTCTGAACCCCTCGTTCGCGCCCACCATCAAGGCGCGCTCCGAGCCCGCCGCCACCGCGCGCCAGGAAGCGCGCGCCACGCGCCGTGACGAGGCGCACAACCTCGCGGCCGCGGCCCCGCCCGCGCGCAGCACCACGTCTGTCGTCGCCGTCACAGTCGCCGCCACCATCCTGCTCCTCGGCCTCGGGGGCTTGGGCGGGTGGCTCTTACTGAGAGACCCGAGCGCGACGGGCACGGACGGCTCTCGCAACGGCAGCCAGAACACGCAGTCCACGCCGGGCTACACACCCACGCCCACGCCGACGGCCACGAGCACGCCGACGGCTTCTCCGACTGCAACTTCGTCCACGCCGACGCCGACGCCCACGCCGCAGCCGACGCAGACGCCGGGCGGCGGCGCGGGCGCGAGCAGGGAAGTCGCGGGCGCTCTGGAAGGCTGGCGGCGCACGATGAACGGGGACGTGAAAGCGCACATGGCCTACTACGCCAACACGCTGCACACCTATTACAACGCCAAGAACGTCGGCGTCCAGATGGTGCAAGACAACGTGGCGCGCGCCTTCTCGACCTACGACACCTTCAACGTGCGTATTGACAACCTGCAAATAGAGGTTGACCCGTCGGGCGAGCGGGCCGTCGCCACCTTCGACAAGACGTTCGAGTTCAGGGGCTCGGGTAAGACCTACGCGGCGTCGGGCCTGAACCGCTTCTGGTTCGAGAAAATCGGCGGCCGGTGGCTCATCACCGGCGAGAAGGACTTGAAGATTTACTACGTCAACAAGTGAACAGGAGAAACCCCCTTCGATGAGACTTGGCACATTTCCGACCGCCGCCCTCTGCGCCTGCTCGCTGCTCGTCGCCGCGGGCTGCGGCAAAGGCGGCAACACGACCAACAAGACTTTAGTCAACACGACGACTACTACCAACACGTCCAACGCCTCGAAGCCCACGGCGACTCCGCAGCCCACGGCGCAGGCCACCCCGACGGGCACCGATGTCGGCCGCAGCCTCAAAGCCTCCAAGCCTGAGGACGCGGCCGAGGGACTTTTCAACGCCTGGAAGACGAAGGACCGCGCCGCCGCCTCGAAGTACGCGTCCGACAGCGCCATCAACACCCTCTTCAACGAAGGCAGCGCCGAAGGGCTGGCGTTCCAGGGCTGCAATAAGGACGAGGACGGGGGCGACTTCTACAACTGCGCGTACACCTACGAAGGCGGCGCAGTCTTCATGCAGGTCACGGGCAACGACGCGGACGGCTACAAAGTCACGGGGGCCGGCTTCGTCGCCGACTAATGCAGCCGTTAAGCCCCGCCAGGGGCTATTTTCAATTGCCCCTGGCGGGGCTTAAAGCTTACCAACTGCACACCGCCCACTGTTTTTTCGTTTGCTTGTCCAGGCAAAAGTGCTAGACTACGGGCTCGCTATCGGCTCTGACCTGCCGGGCGTGACCCCTCTCCCGTATCGCACGGGCTTTAAGCAGCTCAATATCAAACGCCGCCCGACCAGCGCATTCCCCTCGTGCAACCGCACGGTCGAGCGACCCTTTACCCCGAAAGAGGGTCTGTATGGACGTCCCCCAAATTATCGCCGGCCGCTTCCGCATCGAGTGTGAGCTGGGCACGGGCGGCATGGGCACGGTCTATCGCGCCACGCAACTCGGGCTCGAACGCCCCGTCGCCGTCAAGATCATCAAGCCGGAATACGCCTCGGACCCGGACGTGGCCGACCGCTTCATGCGCGAGGCCCGGACGATGACGCGCCTGCGCCACCCGCACGCCGCGATGATCTTCGACGCCGGCAAACTGCCCGACGGCCGCCACTTCATCATCATGGAGTTCGTCGAGGGCGTCACGCTCTCCGAAGCCCTCGAAGAAGAAGGCCGCTTCTCGCCCGAGCGGGCCGTGCGCATCGCCTCAGACATCTGCGACGTGCTCGCAGAGGCGCACGCCCTCGGCATCGTCCACCGCGACCTCAAGCCCTCGAACATCATGCTCAACGAGCGCGGCGTCTGCGTCCTCGACTTCGGCGTCGCCAAGGTGCTCGCGACCTCTGCGGACGCCACGCACACGCACGCCACGACGGGCTCCGGCGTCATTGTCGGCACGCCACGCTACATGTCGCCCGAGCAGTGTCTGGGCCAGAGAATCGGCGCGCGCAGCGACCTCTACAGCCTCGGCGTCCTGCTCTACGAAATGTTGACGGGCCGTCCGCCGTTCACGGACCCGCTGGCCTCGGCCGTGCTGGTCAAGCAGGCGACGGCGCACCCGCCGCCGCTGCCCAAGCTCCGGCAGGACGTGCCGCGCGCGCTCTCGCTGGCCGTCCACACGCTCTTAGCCAAGCGGCCCGACGACCGGCCCGCGAACGCGCGCGCCGCGCAGAAGATGTTGGAGAAGAGTGTCGCGCGCCCGCCGCGCGAGGTGACGGACACGCAGCCCTTCTCCTCGACCGTGGCGGCGCTCAACACGCGGCCCAGCTCCTTCTTCCGCGCGGTCACGCCGCTCGCCATGATCGCCGTCGTCGGCCTGACGCTGCTGGCCTGGGGCCGCAGCGCGCGGACGACCGCCGCGTCCACCGACGCGCAGGCTCCCGCGTCACCGATGCTGGCCTCGCTCGATTCTTCCCTGGCGGGCGCGGGCGTGCAGCAGGTTGCGCCCGCGCCGCCCGCGCCGCTCACGCAGACGGCCGCGCGCCAGATAGTCAATTCAGTTTCGCACGGGCAGATAGGTGAGGTGCACGTCGTCCGCACGGACGCGCGGCAGAGCCAGGCGCTCGTCGCCATCCACGACGAGCGCGAGAAGGGCACGACGCACCTGTTCGTGATGGAGCCGCGCGGCGGGCGTTACCGCGTGGTCGCGCGCACGCCGCTCGACGCGCACGGCTTCAAGGGCGCGAGCTGGACGGCCGAGAGCCGCGACATTGACGGCGACGGCTACGACGAAGTCCTCTGCACGGGCGCTCACGCGCGCGGCCGCGCCTCGGACTACCGCCTCGTGCTCTACGTCCCGCGCACGCGCCGCGCCTACTCCATGCGCGTCGAATCGAGCGCGGGCCGCGGCGGCAGACCGCGCACCACCTTCTCCTCCAACGTCTGGACGCGCGACGCCGCCGCCTACCGCGCCGCCCTCCAACAGCGCGCCCGCGCCGCCGTCGCCACTTTCTAAAAGTGAAGAGTGAAGAGTGATGAGTTAAGAACCCAACACGCGCGAGCCGTGCGATCAGTCCCCGCAGGGGACGACCGACAATAGCCCAGCACTTCAGTGCTGGGAATTGAGCCAAAAATATTTCGAGTCCCGTGGGGACGGCTGAAGGTTCAGCCGTCCCCACGGGACTCAAATTTTTCACCATCGTTACCCAGCACTTCAGTGCTGGGCTATTTTCGTATCGTCCCTGACGGGACGATGAATGCCCGGCTTTTACTCTTCCAGCCTTGCTTCCATCGTGATTTCGGCGTTGAGGACTTTGGAGACGGGGCAGCCGGCCTTGGCGTTGTTGGCGGCGGTCTCGAATGCCTGTTGGTCAGCGCCGGGGACTTTGGCGGTCACGTCCAGGTGGACGGAGGTGATACTGAAGCCCGAGTCGGTCTTCTCCAGGCGGACTGCGGCGGTCGTCCTGATGCTCTCGGCCGTCAGCCCTGCCTGGCCCAGTTGTCCCGACAGTGCCATCGAGAAACAGCCGGCGTGCGCGGCCGCGATCAACTCCTCCGGGTTCGTCCCCTTGCCTTCCTCGAAGCGCGTGCTGAAAGAGTATTGCGTCTCGGAAAGAACGCCGCTGTCCGTGGAAATCGTGCCCTTCCCGTCCTTGAGGCCGCCCTGCCAGACGGCCGATGCTGTGCGTCTCATCTGCTCTCCTGTGCCAACAAAATTTGTCTAGCTGATGGACGACAATTTACCCCAAGATAGGGGCCGGCCGCTAACGACGAATCAGGCGACGGGCGTCCCGTTGATTCTCGGCCGCCTGTTGCGCCGGAGCCAGTAGCGCACGAGCAGCCAGGCCGGCACCCCTAAGAGAATCAGAATCGGGAGCGAGGCCAGGAGGACGCGCACCAGCGTCAGCACGATCAGCATCGCCGCGCTCAATCCGTCACGGAGCGCCTCCTTGATGCCGCCGCCGCCCGTGCGCTCGATGAGTTGCACGGGCGGCACGATGGCGACCCGTATGGTCGAGAGGTTCGACTGGTTCTCAAGGAAGCGGCGGCGGCCTTCGAGCTGCTCTATCTCGGAGCGCACTTCCGCGAGCTGCCGCTGCACTTCGAGCGCCTCCGAGACCTGCTTGGCCTGCTTCATGATTTCCAGGAACTGTGATTCGAGAGCGCGCTTGGCTTGCAGGCGGGCCTGCAAGTCTATGTACTCTTCGGTCACGTCCTGGCCCGTGCGCTTGTCTTGCAGGACGCGGCTCCCGAGCTTGCGTATCTCCTCGACTGTTGTCTCGAACTGCGCGGCGGGGACGCGGACGACGACCGTCACGTTCATCCTCTCGGGCTCGGCCTCGCCGCTCGGCTGGACGGCCTCGGACGTGACGACGAAGCCGTTTTTCGACTCAGCCAGTGAGGCCACCTTGCGGAACGAGTCCTCCGGGTTCTGGCTCTCTATGGACAGCTCCGCATTGCGTATGATCTTGCGCTCGGTCGGGACGGCCGTCGCGGCCGGGTCCTGCGTGACGGCGCTCGCCTTCTCAAGCGAAACGTCGGAGGGCGCGTCGGAGCGCCCCTGTTGATTGGCCGCGCTGGCCGGGACATCCGGCGCTGCTGTCCTGAAAGTCGGCGCGGACTCCGAGGCCCCGCCGCCGCCACCGCCGCTGCGGTTCTTATATTGAGACGAGCCGCAGGCCGAGAAGGTTAAGACGACCGCCGCCGCCAGGGACAAGACTGTGAGCCGCATAAGTCACCTCGAAATAATCAGAATGGCCGGCACGGAGTCATCGAATAGTGCCCCAATATCCGGCGAGCTATCACTCGAACGACGGAAGGCGAAATAATTGCGCCCCGGCTGAATGAGCCGTCACGCCCAGCCCGCGCACCCTCCCCGCTCTATCCTCTTGCGCTTAGACTTCGTCATCCATACTTAACAAGACCGGCAACACGTCGTAGAAACTAAGAATAGAATCCTCCGCCCCGTTCAGTAGTTGCTTCCGCACCTTGTTGAATGGGAAAGCCCCATTCTTATCGTTCTCCTCGGAAAAGAATACGCCCCACGTCCCCTCGGATTCGAGCCACCGCCCGCCGTAGTTGGCGATAATACACTCCCCCAGGAATGAGCCGATGGAGCCGGTGAGACCATCAACAGAAGCTTCGTCCAGGTGAACCCGGACGCGCTCAATGTAGCCGTCAAGCCACTCGACAGACGCCCGGTCATATTTCAGGGCAACCGCTAGCTTCTCCGACAACGTGGAAATCAGACGCTGGGCCAGGAACTTAGTCTGTTCTTCCATAAAGATTCAACAGAGGTCTAACGGCCGACTGAATGAGTTGTCAGATGGCGGCGTTGGTGGTTTCAAGCGGCAGCCATTGATAAGCCACGTCGCTGCATTCTATGAGCCAGAGGCCCTCGTTCGACCATTCCACCTCATGCAACACACGCCCCCGTTCGGAAAGCCTGATTTCATCATACAGCCAGTCTCCGTGACCCCAGCCGCCCCTCGCACCCGAAACCAATGAATAGCTCTCGACGCCAAAATACTTCAACTCGATATAGCCGTCATGGTAGGCGGCAAACAAGCGCGCGACCATTTCAATCGAGCGAATTTCCTTCCGCTCTCCAGACGCGGGCTCACTGATTACGAGCGACTCCAGCCAGCCGTCGTGAGGCGCACGGTGATCTCCGAAATCGTAATGCCACGAGGCCGTGGCAAATTCGTAGACGGATGGCGGCAATCGGCCTTTCACAGATTCAAGATAAGCGCAATAAGCCGCCCAGCCGGATTGCCACTCTTCATGAGCGTTCTTCGGCCTGTCTTTCCTCAGTATGTATGCCATCTGATTTAGCAGCGGACACGAGAGAGCATTCAACCTGCGAACAACCTACTGATGATGAAAGCCATTCAATACACGCTCCGGGTTCAATGAGTTGTTGTGGTTTCCCCCGTGATTGGAAAGGGCTACGGCAGCATTAGATGTGATTTTGTTTCATCCAGGCCAAACGTGTGAATCGCTACTGAATGCTTTCTCAGTAAATCCTCAACCGTTTTTACCGGACAATTACCGACACGCAACCAGATGAATTTGGGTGGGCTGCCAAACAACAGGCTCCGTTGTTGGAAATCTGAATCTTTCGAGACGATTACAAAATCATGCAGCTTGGCATAATCCCAAATCACAGCATCATCAGCATCTCTCAAACCGATTTCCCTGACATGGGCACTACCCGCATAAATATCTGCAAGCCTGAGAACCAAACGCGGCGAAATATTCTGGTCAAACAGCAGTTTCATATTGAGGCAAGGTAGCCAACTTGCGCTCGCGGTCTGCGGCAAAGGCTAGACATGCGCGAATATCTTCAGCGGTGAGGTCGGGGAAATCCGCCAGAATTTCTGCTTCAGTCATTCCGCCAGCAAGGTATTCTAAAACATCTGTCACGGTCATTCGCGTTCCGCGAATACACGGCTTCCCGCTGCGCTTGCCCGGCTCAATAGTGATGATGTCTCGATAGTCCATGTGCGAATGATAACAGAAAGCTTCTGTCTTTCAAGATTCAGAGGTGAGGAAACCTAACGCCCGAAATTAACCGGCGAGCAATCAACGTTATTGATAAAAAGCAAGCTGGCTGCGAGGCCGGTTGAATGGGTTGTTAAGCGCGACCATTTAATATCTGGAAAGCTCTGGCACTAATATCACGTCCCCTCGACCAGAGTTAGAAATCACTCCACGTTCGCCCGACAATCGGTTGCTCAAGCGCATCAATGAATTCGTCAGTTCTGTCACAGACTTCGAGTTGCGTGTCAAGCGCCGACAGGTAGTGCGCGGCTTTCGAGACTGCACTCGCATTGGTGGGATCGACTAACGACTGTACGCGCTCCTTTACCGTGTTGATAATCGTGCGCATGTTCTGATTGGCCTTGCGCTCACGCTCGGCGTCGAACTTGTGGACGATGGGTGAGACGAGGAACGAATGCGAGAGGCTTTGAAATGGGAAAAGCGCTGCCATAGTGCCCTCACGCTTAGCCATGCGCGAGAACATCTCCTTCACACATGCGTCCTGCTGGGCGTCGATGTACGCAGTCACCTCGGGATCAACTTCGATATAAGGCGTGCCCCGTTCGTCGGCTTCGCGCTTGAACGCAGTAACTCCGCGTTCCGCGAAGTAGGCATCCTGATAACCAGAACCGATCACCTGAGAGTCAGTGTGATATATCCTGCCACGCTTAATGTAGCCCCTACACATCACTCCTTTTCGTAACAACTGGATTGCGGCACCCGAGCAGTGGTTCATCAAGTTGATGACGCCGGCAGGAGAAATCTCCGATGAAACGATCACACAGAAAGCTCGTCGGGTGCGAAAGAAGGCTCGTCGGGTGTGAAAATTGGTTCGCGGCGTGCGCGAGAAGGCTCGTCGGCTGTCAAAAAAGGCTCGTGGCGTGCGAAAGCAGGCTGTCGAGCGTGAAAATTGGTTCGTCGGGCGTGAAAATCAGTTCGCAGGGGTGCGAAGTGTAGCGATTTCGTGCGGAAGGTGGCGGGCGGGCGGTGGCTACTGGAAATCGCGTATGTCTTTGAAGGGCGTGTCGGGGTCGGTGAAGTCGGGGCGGTAGTAGTGGGAGGCGCTGTCGTACTCCTGCATCCAGCCTTCCTCCATGCCGAGCTCGTCGAGGGCGGAGAGGGCACGGAGCCATTCGGTCTCGGTGATGCGGCGCGAGAGTAAGGTGTAGCGGGCGTCTGTGGCGGCGCGGTTGGTCGCGTAGTATTGGGCCATCATGGAGACGGCGACGCGCGGGCTCAAGGCGTCCCTGATCCACTGCAAAGACTGGCGCACGCCCGCCAGGTCGTTCGGCAGCACGAGCAGGCGAATCACCAGGCCGCGCTTGAGGAGCCCGTCCGCGCCGAAGACGAGGTCCGGGCCTGTCTGACGGTACATCTCCGCGACGGCACGGCGCGCGTGCTCCGTGTAGTCCTTCACTTTCGAGTACTCGTAGCCGTCGGCCGAGTCCGCGTACTTCAAGTCGGGCAGGTAAACGTCAACCACGCCGTCGAGCAGGCGTAAGACTTCCACGGAATCGTAAGCGTTGGTGTTGTAGACGACGGGGAGGCTCAGGCCGCGTGCGGCGGCGATGAGGACGGCGCGCGCCACCTGCGGGGCGAAGTGTGTGGGCGAGACGAAGTTGACGTTGTGGCAGCCGCGCTCCTGTAGCTCCAACATCATCTCGGCCAGGCGCTCGTGCGTCACCTGGTTCTTGATCTGCTCCTTGTGCGCCTGCGAGATTTGGAAGTTCTGGCAGTAGACGCAGCGCAGGTTGCAGTTGCCGAAGAAGATGTTGCCCGCGCCGCCCCGGCCGACGAGCGCGGGCTCCTCGCCGAAGTGCGCCGTGTAGGAGGAGACGACGGGGAGCCGCCCGGAATAGCAGCGCGCCAGCTCGTCCTTGAGGCGGTTATTGCCGCAGTCCAGCGGGCAGACGGTGCAGCTCTCTAAGAGGCGCTCCAGGGCTTCGACGCGACGGCTTAGCTCGCCGGTTTCGTACAGATTCAGGTATTGAGGCTTGTAGGTCATCGGCCGTTCTCCGCAGGTTAATTTATAACGGCTGATGGCAGTCGAGGGCAAACGCCGAAGGGCCGTAAAATTTTTGGCGCGGCGCGTAGAAAGGGCGGAACAGTTGCGCGCAAGTTGTGATATTCTCCGCCGCAAAAGCAGCAACAGTAACAGAGGTCTGTGGGAGTTCTAACGGGAACCTCTGGCACTCAGAGTTATAACTTAGAAAAGGAGCAGACGATCATGGCTGAACAGGGGAATGGTGAAGAGAGAAACGACCAGGGCACGACCGGCAGCGACGCCGCCGCGGTGAGCGACATGGGCGGCCTGTCCACGGGCGGCGGTCGCCCGAAGCCTGACGGCGGCGGCGGCGACGAAGAGCGCCACGGCGGCACGGCCATAGGCCGCGCGACCGGCGTGACGGCCGGCGGCGGGCGCTCGAAGCCCGAAGGCGGCGGCAGGGCTAAATCGGGCGGCGGTCGCGGCAGAGCAGGTGGCGGCGCGTCTAAGCCGAGCGGCGGCGGCGGTGGCCGCGCGGGCGACAGCACGGCCGGCAGCGGTGGCTCAAAGGGAGGTGCCAGGAGCGGCAGCGGCGGCTCGAAGGGCGGCACGCGCGCGGGCGGCGGCGGCTCTAAAGGCGGCAGCGGAGCCAGGGCCGGCGGCGGTGGTGGCGGCGCTGCGAAGGGCGGCGCGAAAGGTGGCGCTAAGGGTGGCGCGAAAGGCGGAGGCGGCGGCTCGAAGGGCGCGTCCAAGACGGGCGGCAACGCGGGCGGCGGTCGCGGCAGCGGCGGCGGAGGCTCCAAAGGCGGCGCGAAGAAGGGCGGCGCTTCAAAGGCCGGAACCAAAGGCAGCACCAAAGGCGGGGCCGGCAAGGGCGGAGCCGGTAAAGGCGGAAGTAAAGGCGGCAGCAAGGGTGGAAGCAAAGGCGCAAGCAAGGGCGGCGCGAAAGGCGGCGGATCGAAGGGCAGTAAGGGCGCGGGCGGCTCGAAGGGCGGCGGACGCGGCGGCTCTAAAGGCGGAGGAGGCTCCAAAGGCGGAGGAGGCTCCAAAGGCGGCTCAAAGGGGAGCAAGGGCTCCGGCGGCTCTAAGGGCGGGAGCAAGAGAGGCTCTAAGGGCGGCGGGTCGAAAGGGGGCAGTAGGAAAAGTGGCGGCAGTAAAGGCGGCGGAGGCATCATTGATACTGCGGCCTCTGTCGTCGGCACAGCGGCCACGGCCGTCACGGATTTCATAGGCGGCCTGACGGGCGGAGGCTCGAAGCGCCGCAAGAAGTAGCCACAGAACCCAACAAGCCGGAGGCCGCGCCGACCCCATCGTCAGCGCGGCCTCCGCGTCTCAGCTCTCGGCGGCTCTCACGTTGCGCTCGCGGAAGAAGAGGAACAGCGGCAGCGCCAGCGACACGCCGACCGCCAGATTGCAGACGACGTAGAGCCACAAGTTCTTCATCCGCCGCCGTCGCCCTTCAGAGAAGACGAAGAGCCAGAGCGCGACCGACGACACCACCACGTCCAGGCCGAAGAAGGCCGCAGCGTGCGTCGCGAAAAGCTGCCTGAAGAGCAGCGGCACGTCAAAACCATTCGTCGCCAGAAACGGGACGAGCTGCGAGAGCGGGAGCGCGGCTCCCAAGACAGCCACGGCCAGGTAAAGCCATTGCATGACGGTCCCTCCGAATATTGCGGAATGCGGATTTCGGATTGCGGATTACGGAAGACAGATTCAAGCCTTTGCGCCTTACGTCTTAACTTTGCGCCTCCAGCGTGAACGGCTGTTTCCCGCAAAGGCGCTAAGGGAAAACCTAAGGCGCAAAGGCTTGAGTGCTTTCTTTTCAATCCGCAATCCGCCCGCATTCATCGGCACGCCCGACACGCTACCCCGAATCTTTCGTTCCAATCAAGCCCCTATAAATGTTACAAAGGGCGCTGAGATGAAATCGCTGAAGGCTCATTGGCGGCTGTGGCTGGCTATCATCATCGGGTGGACGCTGATTGGCCTGGCCTACACGTTCAACTACTCGCACTACGCCCTCAACTACGTCAAGATATTCAGCTCGGAGCCGAGCTTCCGCGAGATGCTGGTCTGGGAGATGCCCTACTGGCTCCTCTGGGCCGTCCTCTCGCCGCTCATCTTCTGGCTGACCCGCCGCTTCCGCCTTGAGCGCGGGCAACTCCTGCGCAACCTGCTCGTCCACGCCGCCGGAGCCCTCGCGCTCTCGCTCGCGCATCGCGCCGTCTACCTCTTGATAGAGTGGGAACTCGGAGTCCGCGCCTACACGAACCTCGGCTTCCTCTCGTCCGTCTACAACGAGAATTTCTTCTTCAACCTCCCGAACGGCTTCCTCTGCTACGTCATTATCCTGGTCGCCGGCACTTACCACCGCCACCACCAGGAAGAGGAGTTGAAAATCTCGCGCCTCAAGACGGAATTGGCACAGGCGCAGCTACAGATGACGCAGGCGCAGTTGCAGGCGCTCAAGATGCAGCTCCAGCCGCACTTCCTTTTCAACACGCTCAACTCCGTCTCGGACCTGATGGACGAGGACGTGGAGGCCGCCGAAGAGATGCTCGCGCGCCTCGGCGACTTCCTGCGCCTGACCTTGGACAACGCGGGCGCGCAGGAAGTCACTTTGCAGGAGGAGCTGGAATTCCTGCGCAGCTACCTTGAGATCGAGCGCGCGCGCTTCGGCGGCCGCCTCGCCGTGCTGATAGAGGCCGAGCCCGAGACTTACGAGGCGATGGTCCCCAACCTGATCCTACAGCCGATTGTCGAGAACGCCATCCGCCACGGCTTCATGGCGCGCGTCGGCAGCGGGCGCATAGAGATTCGCGCCCGCCGCGAAGACGACCAACTGCGTCTCGAAGTGAGCGACAACGGCCCAGGACTGAAGAGAGACGGCGACGCGGAGCAGAAGGACGGCCGCGGCCTCGGCTTCAAGCTCACGCGCGAGCGGCTTGAGCGCCTCTACGCGGCTCGGCAGCGTTTCCATTTGGAGGAAGCAGTCGGCGGCGGCCTGCGCGTCTGCCTCGACATCCCTTACCGCGTAATGATGGCCGAAGAGAAGATGGCCGCCGTATGAGCGAAGATTCGAAAATCCGCGCGCTGATAGTTGACGACGAGCCGCACGTTCGGCGCAAGCTTCGCAAACTGCTGGCGGGCCACGCGGACGTGTCCGTGGTCGGCGAGTGCGTCAACGGCTACGAGGCCGTCGAGGCGATTAAGAAAGAGACCCCGCACCTCGTCTTCCTCGACGTGAGGATGCAGGAGATTGACGGCTTCAGTGTGCTCGACCGCGTCGAAGAGAAGACGCGCCCGCTCGTCATCTTCGTGACGGGTTATCAGGAGTACGCCAAGCGCGCCTTCGACGTTCACGCCGTTGATTTCCTCGTCAAGCCGCTCGACCGCAAACGCTTCGACGAGGCCATGACGCAGGCCAAAGCCTGGCTCTCGTCCAGAAGAGAGAGGGGCGAGCCGCCACACAAGCCGGAGCCGGGCTACCGCCAGCGCCTCGGCTTCAAGTCGAGCGGCCGCGTCTTCTTCCTCCCGACCGACAAGATCGAATGGATAGAGGCCGAGGCCAAGTACGTCCGCCTCCACTTCGAGGGCAAGTCGCCACTCCTGCGCGAGCCCATCAGCACGCTCGAAGCACAGCTCGACCCCGAAAAGTTCCTCCGCATACACCGCTCCTACATCGTCAACATAGACTGCATACGCGAGCTGCAACAACTCTTCAACCAGAAATACCTGGTCGTCCTGCGCGACGGGACCGAGCTGCCCTTGAGCGACAGCGGCCGCCGGAAACTGGAAGACCGAAAACTCATTCCCTGCTGAGCAGACTTCGTGGCCGGATTCCCGCCTTTCGTGCCAAAAAACTTTCCCGCCAAACTGTGCCAGCCTATAGTCGCCGCGCTTTAGCTGCTTGCGTTTGAACGTAGCGGCTGCGCGAGGCGTCCTCGGTCAGTACCGCCTGCGGTAGCGGGCGGGTCGTCAACCTTGAGCACCCGCCCGCTACCGCAGGCGGTACTGACTTGGGGTGTAGTCAACGGGGAGGGACTGATGGCAAGACAAATCTTTACGCGGAAACCGCTCGCGCTGCTTCTGGAGGAGGCCGCGGGCGAGCACGGGCTGCGGCGCGTGCTGGGGCCTGTACAGCTCACCTGCCTCGGCGTGGGCGCGATTATTGGCACAGGAATCTTCGTCCTGACGGGCGTCGTCGCGCACGACCGCTCGGGGCCGGCGATGATTCTCTCGTTCGTCGCGGCCGGCTTCACCTGCGCGCTCGCCGCGCTCTGCTACGCCGAGTTCGCCTCCATGGCCCCGGTCGCGGGCTCGGCCTACACCTACGCCTACGCGACCTTGGGCGAGTTGCTCGCCTGGATCATCGGCTGGGACCTCGTCATCGAGTACGCCGTCGCGGCCTCGGCCGTCGCCCACGGCGCGTCACATTACTTCCAGGATTTAATCGGCGTCTTCGGCCTGCGCCTGCCGGAGGCGCTGACGAACGCCCCGTTCGACTACGACTCGGCTTTGGGCGGGATGGTCTCGACAGGGAGACTGTTTGACCTCCCGGCGCTCGTCATCACGGCGGGCGTGACGGTCGTGCTCGTGCGCGGCATCCGCGAGAGCGCGAGCTTCAACGCCGTGATGGTCATTCTCAAGGTGGCCGTCGTCATCTTCGTCATCGTCGTCGGGGCCTTCTACGTCAACCCGGCGAACTGGCACCCGTTCGCGCCCTACGGCTACGCGGGCGTCACCATTTTCGGCTTCCCGCTGTTCGGCGGGACGGACGCGGGCGGCCAGCCCGTCGGGATGCTCGCCGGCGCGGCCATCATCTTTTTCTCCTACATCGGCTTCGACTCCGTCTCGACCCACTCCGAAGAGGCACGCCGCCCCCAGCGCGACGTGCCCGTCGGCATCATCGCCTCACTCCTGATCTGCACGGCGCTCTACATGGGCGTCGGCGCGGTCCTGACCGGGATGGTTCCGTCCGACAGAATCAACGTGGACGCGCCGATTTCGAACGCCTTCGAGCAGGTGGGGCTGACGTGGGCGCAGGTTCTGATTTCGCTGGCGGCGCTGGTCGGGATAACGTCCGTGGTGCTGGTCATGATGCTCAGCCAGGCGCGCGTCCTGCTGGCGATGGCGCGCGACGGGCTGCTGCCGGAGAAGTTTTTCGGGGCCATACACGAGCGCTTCCGCACGCCCTGGAAGTCCACGATTCTGACGGGCGTCTTCGTCGGGCTGCTCTCGTCGCTCCTGCCCCTGAAAATCCTGACCGACCTCGTCAACATAGGGACGCTGCTCGCCTTCGTCATCGTCTGCGCGGCGGTGCTCATCATGCGCAGGACGAACCCCGAAGCGGAGCGCCCGTTCCGCGCCCCGCTCGTCCCGCTCGTGCCCATCCTGGGAATTTTGGCCTGCCTGCTCCTGATGTTCTCGCTGCCCGCGGAGAACTGGCTCCGCCTCGGCGTCTGGCTACTAATAGGCTTCGTCATCTACTTCACCTACGGCCGCAGGCACAGCCGCATGCGCACACACCTCGGCCACGAGATCACCAAGCACGGCGTCTCGCCGGCGGGAGCGACCGTCACGCACACGGACGCGAAGCCTGACGATGTGGTGGTTAAATGAGGAGGAGAAATTAACAGGGATGGACAGGATGGACAGGATAAAGAATTTGAGATTTCAGATTTGAGATTTTTATTTTTATCCTGTCTATCCTGTCCATCCCTGTTTGAATCCGCGTCCGTTATTACATTACCTTTTCGGCGAAGACCTGGACGAGGTTGAGGAGCGTCTCGGTTGATTTTTGCAGGCCGCGCAGGGAGTTGAATTCGAGCTTGCCGTGGAAGTTGTGGCCGCCCGTGAAGAGGTTCGGCGTCGGGAGACCGAGGAAGGTCAGGCGCGAGCCGTCTGTGCCGCCGCGGATCGGGCGCAGGTGCGGCTTGAGGCCAGCGCGGCGCGCGGCCTCGAAGGCATTCTCGGTCAGTTGCGGGAAGTCCTTCAAGACCTCCTTCATGTTCTTGTAGTTCTCCTCGACCTCGACCGTGACCTTCACCTTCGGAAACTTCTCCCCGGTCGCCTTCGCCATCTGGCGCAGCATCGCCTCCTTCGCTTCCAGCCCGCTCAGGTCGAAGTCCCTGAGCAGTATCTTGACGTTAGACTCTTCGACGCCGACCGTGCCCGTGTACGGGTGAACGAAGCCGACGCGCCCCTCCGTCGTCTCGGGGAGCATGTCTTGTGGAAAGCGCGACATGAAATCGCCCGCGGCGTAGGCCGAGTTGACCATGATGTTTTTGGCCGTGCCGGGGTGCGTGTTCTTGCCCTGGAAGCGGACGGTGGCGGTGCGCGCGCTCCACGTCTCGGTGCTGATCTCGCCCAGCTCCTCGCCGTCCACCGTGTAGGCGAACTTCGCGCCGAAGCCCTTGATGTCGAACTTTTCGATGCCGCCGCCGACCTCCTCGTCGGGCGTGAAGGCGATGGCTATCGTGCCGTGCTTGAGCTGTGGGTTGCGGCGCAGCGTGTCAATCATCGTCATGATCTCGGCGATGCCGGCCTTGTCGTCCGAGCCCAGCAGCGTCGTGCCGTCGGCCGTGATGATGTCGTCGCCGACGAGGTTCTTGAGGTCGGGGTTAGTGGTCACCGAGATGACCTGCGTCGGGTCTTTGGGGAGCACGATGTCTCCGCCCTGATAGTTCTTGTGAATGATGGGGGTGACGTTCGCGCCGGAGACTTCGGGCGACGTGTCCATGTGCGCGATCAAGCCTATGACCGGGACTTTGGAGTTGTCGGGCAGGTTGCCGGGCACGGTCGCGTAGACGATGCCGAACTCGCTAACGCGGACATTCTCCGCGCCGAGCGCCTTCAACTCGTCGGCCAGAAGCTTCGCCAGCACCAACTGCTTGTCCGTGCTCGGGACCTTGTTCTGATCCTCCTGCGACTGCGTGTCAATCTTGACGTAGCGCATGAAGCGGTCGAGCACGGACTCGGCCGGCGGGTTCGTCTGCGCGTTAGCCGCGACAGTAAAAATCAGGAGAGCCACGAGCGCCAATAATCTTTTCATCTTTTAATCCCTCTTAAAAATTTGGTCTATGGAGAGCCGTCACGGGAGAGCCACTCAAGCCTTTGCGCCTTACGTTTTTACTTTGCGCCTTTGCGAGAAAAAGCTTTGCACGCAAAGGCGCTAAGGTAAGACGTAAGGCGCAAAGGCTTGAGTTGTCAGCTTTGGCCCGAATTATTCTGCATCACTCTTTCGACTTCCTCGTCCATCCGCCCGGCGAGCATCAGGGCGAACATCTTCTGGTCGGCCATGAAAGACCAGAGCGGGTACTTGAAGGTGGCGGGCCTGTTCTTCTCCACGAGGAAGTGGCCCGCCCACGCCGCCGCGTAGCCGGGAACGAGTGCGAGCGGCAGCCACTTCCACTTCCCGCCCGCCGCCAGCGCCGCCACCGTGGCGAGCCCGGCCGCCGTCCCCGCGAAGTGTAGCGCGCGCGTCATCGCACGGCTATGCTCCGCCACGTAATAGGGCCAGAACTCCTCGAAAGATTTTATCTCCCCAGCCTTCATTCGTGACCTCCCGCTCAGTCGAAAGAATAGCCCACGAAAAAGATTTCTGAAGGCTCGTCGTCCTTGTAGACGACGACGTAAACGCCCTGCCCGCGCTCAAGATTGGCGAACAGCTCGTCGCCCCCTTCGATCATCTCACGCGTGGGCTTGTCCGTCCCGAACAGCTCGACCAACTCCTCCGGCGGCAGCGGCGTGACCGCGAAGAAGTCCGGCTCGTCCGCGACCCTCATCATGTCCAGGATGGAGCGCGTGCCGTCGGCGTCCGCTTCCTCCAACGCTTCCTCAATCGAGGCGTGCTGCGCGCCGGGCGCGGGCGAGTCCGGGCCGACGGGGAACTCCGGGAACCACGTGACGGGGTTATAACGCCCCGCGCGGAACTCGCGCTCGCGCAGCTTCTGGAGCGCGGCGTCTACATCAGGCTCGTAGTCCACGAAATAGAACCAGGCGTGACCGCCCATCTTTCACCACCTACTCTTCGCCCTCGTCCTCGCCGAACAGCCTCTGGAATTCTTCGGGCCGCACGGGGTCTACGCGGGCGAGCTTTAAATTCTCCTCGACGTGCTCGCGGCGGCTCATGCCGACGAGCGCGGTCGTTAGCCCTGGCGCGGAGCGGACGAACTGAATCGCCGTCTGCGCGTCGGTCGCGAGCGAGCCGAGCGGCTCGCGGACGTGTTCGGGCAGCCCGCGCGCCACCCTGCCCTGTAGGAGGGAGGCGCTGGCGACGACCGCGACGCCGAGCGCGCCAGCCGCCTCTATGAGCGACACCTCTTCCCCCTCGATGGTCTGGTTCGCCGCGACGAGCGCCTCGGGCATCGCCAGGTTGAAAGGAAGCTGCACGAAGCGGAACCCGTGCTCGTCGCTGCCCGCCGCCTCGCGCGCGAGCTCGACCACGCGCGCCAGCGACAGGTACTCGCGCGAGTCCTCGGAGACGCGGAAGCCGTTCCAGGTCGCCGCGCCGTACATCCTGATTTTGCTGTCCGCGATGTTGCGCTCGAAAAGCTCGAAGGCCGCGCGCAAGCGTCGCTCGAACTCGTCGCGCTCGACGGAGCCGAGCTGTGATTCCGGGTTGTGCACGTAGTAAACGTCAACGGTTGAGAGGCGCAGGTTTTTGAGCGACTGGTCAATCTGGCTCTGCAAGTAGCCGGGCGTCATGCAGTGGCTGCCGCCGGCGAAGTCCGAAAATTGTGCCAGCCCCGGCCGGACGAAAGTCTCCTCCACGTAGCGGCGCACGTCCCGCGGCGGCTCGCCGTCGAAGGGCAGGTAGCCGCCCTTCGTGCAGACGAGCACCTCGTCGCGCGCGGCAATCTCGCCCGCGGTCAAGTTCTCCAGCGCCGCGCCGATTGACCGCTCGCTCCGCTGGAAGCGGTAGTTGGAGGCCGTGTCTATGACGTTCGCGCCCAGCTCGACGGCGCGCGTGACCGCCTCCGTGTAGAGCCGGTCTGTCTGCTCGTCAGCGTCGCCCAGGTAAGTGCCTATCCCGACAGACGAGAGCCACAGGTTCTGCTCGGGCCGGAAGTGGTGCGTGGCGGCGCGCTCCTTGAACCGCTCGCGGTAGCGCGCCGTCCCTTCGAGTGTCGCGTGGCCGTTAATTGACATGAGTTCAAGCCTCCAGACGGTCGCGGAAGAAGTTGAGCGTGCGCTGCCAGGCGTCCGCGGCGGCGGCCGCGTTGTAGGACGCGGGGCGCGTGTCGTTGTAGAAGCCGTGCCCGGCCCCCTCGTAGATTTTGAAGTCAACCTTCTTGCCGGCCTTCTTCAAAGCCTCTTCGATCTCCTTCACAGTCGCGGGCGGGATGCCAGTGTCATTCGCGCCGAAATGGCCCAAAAGCGGGACGGTGATTTGTGGCACAAGCTCTGGCGGCATCCGCCCGTAAAAGATGACCGCGCCCGTGAGGTCTTTCGCGCCGGAGGCGGCCAGGCGGTAGGAGAAGCCGCCGCCCATGCAGAAGCCGACGGAAGCGAAGCGCGGGCGCGCGCCGCCCACGCCCCTCAGGTATTCGAGCCCGGCCTGCATGTCTTTGACGGCTGCCTCGGGCGGGATGCTTGAGGCGGCCTTGCGCAGCGCGTCCATGTCGGAGGCGTCTTTGGGCGGCGGCTCCGGCGCGCGGACGAAGAAGTCCGGCGCGAGCGCGACGTAGCCCGCCTGCGAGACGCGGTCGGCGATTGACTTGATGTGGTCGTTGAGGCCGAAGACTTCGTGTATCACCAGCACAGAGCCCGGCGCGACGCGGCGCGCGAGCGGCATGGAGAGGTAAGCGGGGATCGTCAAATCGCTGCTCTTGTACTCGACCATCTTGCCGCGCAAAGCCTGCGCGGGCGAGGGCTCCGGCGCGGGCGTTGCGGCCTGCGGCGTGGGCGTGGGCTGCGGCTTGCCCTCCTGCGCCGCGGCGCAGCCTGAGTTGACGGCCGCGACGAGCGCCGCGCCGCCCGCGGTCGCCGTGCTCTCAAGAAACCTCCTGCGCGAGACGCCTCCCGCCTCGTCGCGCTTCCGGCCCTCGCGGGCGTCGTTGCCCATGTAACTCTCCTCTTGCTTCGCAGTTCCGGCGGTGTTTGGGGATGAGAGCAGAGAATATACGAGGCGGGCGCGCAGCCGCAAGCCGGCTTCAGTGAAGCGCGTGGTGTGTGTTAAAAAACAGGAAGTGGAAGACAGACTTGTAGACGAATCGCTCGACATCACGGACGACGAGCTGCGCGAGCTGTCGGCGCAGTCGGTCGCGCTCGTCGCGGACTACTTCGCGCGCGTCGCGGAGCTGCCGGTCTTCCCCGACACGGACGCCGCCCGCGTGGCTGACCAGTTGCGGACCAGTGTGCCAATCGAAGGCGAGCCTCTGGCGTCAATCATGGAGGACTGCCGCGCCGTCATCGCTGCGAGCCGGCACAACGGACACCCGCGCTTCTTCGGCTACGTCGCATCGCCCTCGACGCCCGCGGGCGCGTTCGCGGACTTGATCGCCTCGGCGCTCAACGCCAACGTGACCTCCTGGCGCTCCGCGCCCGCGGCGACCGAGATCGAGCGCACGGTCGTCCGCTGGCTGGGCTCTTTAATCGGCTACGGCGAGGACGCGCGCGGGCTCCTGACGAGCGGCGGCTCTATGGCGAACCTGAACGCGCTCCTCATAGCCCACCGCGTTAAGGCGCACGACGAGACTTCGCGGCGCGGCCTCTGGGCCGCGGGTCAGCCGATGACCGTTTACAGTTCCGACCAGGTCCACCTGTCTGTCGTGAAGGCGGCCGACGTGCTCGGGCTCGGGCGCGAGCAGGTGCGGCTCCTGCCGACGGACGAGCGCCTGCGCCTGGACGTGCGGCATTTGCGCGAGCGTATCGCGGGCGACATCAACAAAGGCTTGCGCCCGTTCTGCGTGGTGGCGAACGCGGGCACTGTGAACACGGGCGCGGTTGACCCGCTCAATGATGTCGCGTCGGTGGCTGAAGAGTTCGACCTGTGGTTCCACGTTGACGGCGCTTACGGTGCGCTCGCGGCGGTGGACGAGACGAAGCGCGCTCTCTTCGAGGGCATCAGCCGCGCCGACTCCGTCTCGCTCGACCCGCACAAGTGGCTCTACGCGCCCGTGGACGCGGGCTGCCTCCTGTTCCGCGACGAGCGCGCCGTGCGCGGCGTCTTCCAGTCATTCGACGCGGACTACATCAAGGTCCACGAGCAGGACGCGGACGAGGCTTTCGCCTTCTGGGATTACGGCATAGAGCTGTCACGCCGCTTCCGCGCGCTGAAAATCTGGCTGATGCTGCGCTACTACGGGACGCGCCGCGTGGCCGCGGCCATTGCTAAGGACAACAGGCTCGCGGCGGAAATGGGCGCGCTCGTCGAGGCGGCGGACGATTTCGAGCTGCTCGCGCCGGTGGAGCTGAGCGTCTGCTGCTTCCGCTACGTCCCGCCGGGCGCGCGCGACGAAGCGGAGCTGAACGAGTTGAACGCGCGCGTCATGCACGGCGTCCAGCGCGGGGGCCGCGCCTACGTCTCGAACGTGGTCCTCGGCGGTCGCTACGGCCTGCGCGCCTGCGTCACCAATTTCCGCACGACGAGCCGCGACATCACTGCTACGCTGGACATCGTCCGCGAAGCGGCGCACACTCTTTAGCTCTTTTAGCTTCTCAGATTGGACAAGGGACGAAAAGTTATATGTACGAACGGGAGATGCAGGTCGCGCTCAAACTGGCGCGCGAGGCGGGCGCGGCCATCCTGGCCCACTACGACCGCCCGCTGCACGTCGAGCGCAAGGTGGACGCCGACGAGCAGACGGAGCCCGTGACGCACGCCGACCGCGCGGCCAACGAGTTGATCGTCGCCGGGCTCAGGCGCGAGTTCCCCGACGACGGCATCCTCGCCGAAGAGTCCGTGGACACGGAGCGGCGGCTGGAGAAGAGCCGCGTCTGGATGGTTGACCCGCTGGACGGGACCAACGGCTTCATCGCGCGCGACGGCGACTTCGCCGTGCAGATCGGCCTCGCGGTCGAGGGGCGGAGCCGGCTCGGCGTCGTCTACCAGCCGGAGCCGGACGTGCTCTACCGCGCAATCGAGGGCGAGGGCGCGTGGGTCGAGCGCAAGGGCTTCGACCCCGAAAGGGCGCGCGTGACCGACCACAGGGAATTGGCACAATTGCGCATGGCCGCGAGCCGCACGCACCGCAGCCCGCGCCAGGACCGTGTCCTCGAAACCCTGGGCATCACGGAGGAGGTGCGCCGCGGCTCTGTCGGCATCAAGGTCGGCCTCATCATCGAGCAACAGTGCGACCTCTACGTCCACCTCAGCTCGCGGACGAAGCAGTGGGACACTTGCGCGCCCGAGATCGTTCTGACCGAGTCGGGCGGGCGCTTCACGGACCTCTTCGGCGAGCCGCTCGCGTACAACCACCCGGACGTGCAGAACCGCAACGGCCTCATCGCCTCCAACGGCGTCGTGCACGGCGAGGTCGTCGAACGCCTCGCCCCGCTCCTCGAAGAGTTCGGCCGCATCAGAGTATAACGATTGCGGAATGCGGATTGAAAAGAGAGCACTCAACCCTTTGCGCCTTAAGTATTAACTTTGCGCCTTTGCGAGAAACAGCCGTTCTCGCAAAGGCGCTAAGACAAGACGTAAGGCGCAAAGGCTTGAATCTGACTTCCGCATTCCGCAATCCGAAATCCGCAATCGGTTGGGGGATTGTCTCTTGAGTACCCGAACCAAACTCCTGCTGGTCTTCACGGTCTTCGGTGTCGTGCCGGTCGTCGCGCTGGGCCTGGTCGGCTACCTCAACGGGCGGCGTGCCATCGAGGGGCGGCTGCGCAGTGAGGCCGAGCGCGAGGCGCGGTTCATCGCCGGCAGCGTCGAGGCTCGGCTGCGTGAGCGCGAGGAGGCGCTGACGGCGCTGGCGCGCTCGCCGGCCCTGCGCGATTACCTGCGCGGCGTACCTCAACCGGACCCCACCTACAGCGCCCGTCCTCTTCCCTCGTCCGCCCAGCCCGCAACGCCTGCCGCGGAAGAGGTCATCCCGAAGGACGTTCAGGGCGAGTTCCGCGCCTTCCTTCAAGGTGGCCAGGGGTATTACGTCTCGGTCACCTGCTTCGGCGCGGAACAGCGGCTGCTGTTCCGCGCCGGGCAGGGCCGCGGCGGCGTGGCACCCACGACGCGCTTCCAGATCACGGATTTTCTCGAAGAGAGTATCAGCAAGCCGGACCAGCGCGTCTGGGCGGCCGCGGACGCTGCGCCCGTCAGGTCGGCCGTCGCGCGCGAGTCCTTCGGCTCCGTCCTGCACTACACGGCCCCCGTCTTCCTCGGGGAGGAAAAGGGGGGCACCGAGCGCGGCGCGCTCGTCCTCGACCTCAGACTCGACGCGCTGCTCGACGAGGCGGCGGGCGGCGTCGTCGCCACGGCCGCCGCCGGGGGCGGGCTCGATTCTGGCCCACAGCCCGCGCGCGTCGTCCTCATCCTCGACCGCGACGGCAACGCCGTCTACCACTCGAACGCCGCGCTCAAGTACCAGCCGGTCGCGGCGGCCATGCCCGCCTCCTTCAAAGCGGTCGCGGACTCCATGAACAAGGGGCAGAGCGGCTGGCAGTTCTACACCGGGCCGGAGGGCGGCGAGTGGGCCGCGGCCTACAGGCCGCTCGCGCCGCTCGACGTGTCGGTCGCCGTGGCGCTCGACTACTCGGCGGCCGTGGCCGCACAGAGCCGCGGCGGGTGGGTGGTCGTCGGCCTCATCGCGCTCGTCGCGTTGGCGGCCGTCGCGCTGCTCTGGCTCTACCTGCGCCGCCAGGCCGGCAGCATTCAGCGCATCACGGAGGGCGCGGTCGCCATCGCCGGCGGCAAGCTCGACGAGCGCATAGAGGTGCGCTCAAGTGATGAGACGCGCGTGCTCGCGGAGACCTTCAACCGGATGAGCGACCGCCTGAGCGAGCAGATCGCGCGCGAGGCCGAGACGCGCCAGTTCGAGTCCTTCATGCGGCTCTCGGCCATGCTGACGCACGACCTGAAGAACTCCATCCAGGCGCTCTCGCTCATCGTCGCCAACATGGAGCAGCAGTTCCACCGCGAGGAGTTCCGCGCCGACGCCATGCAGTCGCTCAGGGATGCGACCGCGAAGCTCGGCACGCTGGTCGCCAAGCTCTCCGAGCCCGTCCGCAGCCTGAGCGGCGAGTTCAAGCGCCCGCGCCCGCTCGACCTCGTCCCCGTCATCCGGCGCGCGCTCGATCCGACGGCCGGGCAGGCGGCCGAGATGCACGAGGTTGACATCCGACTGCCCCCCACGCTCACGGCGGTCGCCGACGACGAGCGGGTCGAGAAGGTGGTCGAGAACCTCGTGCTCAACGCGCTCGAAGCGATGGGGACCAAGCGCGGGCGGCTCAGTGTGACGGCCGGGCCGGCCGAAGGTGGCTTCGTCTTCTTCAGCGTCTCGGACACCGGCACGGGCATGACGCCGGAGTTCCAGCGCTCGCGCCTCTTCCGGCCCTTCGCCACGACCAAGTCGAAGGGGGTCGGCCTCGGGCTCTACACCTGCCGCGAGTCCATCCGCGCTTTGGGCGGGCGGATAGACGTAGAGTCGCAGCGCGGCATTGGCACAACTTTCCGCGTCGTGCTACCATCGGGCGAGGTCGCGGGAGGCGCGCTGAAGGGCAGCGGCCGCGTCTGAGCCGCTACGACTCCCGCTCCATTGCCGCTGGCAATTGGCCCAATTTCCGTTTTTCCAGAAAAGAAACTCGTTGAGCGCCGTCCGGCCCCTCCGCAGGTGGGTCCGAGGCCAGCTACATACTGACTGAGATTACGCGGGAGGTCGTAAGAGCTATAGAATGTAGCTGCTATGACTAACATTCGGCTCTCACTAACTCCCGCGATGCAAGCATATCTTGTGGGCTTGATCTATCGCAACACGCGCACTAGCTGCTTGTCCCTTTCAGCCGTGTGCGCCCAAGTCTCGCATGATCGCTTGCAGCGGATGCTCTATGAAAAGGTCGCATGGTCACGACGGCTGTGGGACTACTTTGCTTCAAGCATGGTGCGAGAGGGCGGCTACCTCATCATCGATGACACGGCATGGGCCAGATGGGCAGTGCACAGTGAAGCGGTCTCGTGGGTCTGGTCGAGCACTCACGCGCGAGTCCTTCGAGGTCACCAAGTGGTGTTGTTGATCTGGACGGATGGGAGAGTTCGAGTTCCGCTCGGCATGCGCCTCTGGAAGAAGGGCGGCTCCTCGAAAGTAGAACTCGCCGCGCAACTGTTAAGGGAAGCTGAAAGACGCGGGATACAGCCGCAATACGTGCTTTTTGATAGCTGGTACGCGGCTGCAAGTCTCTTGCATCTGCTTGAGAGCTTTGGCTGGAAGTATATCGCCAGGCTCAAAAGCAATCGTCTCTTCGAAGGGAAAGCAGTACGAGGAATGTGGCCGCATCGCTATGGGCGAGCTGTCGGAAAGTTGCGTAAAGTCAACCACGAGGTGGTGGTCGTCAAAGACGGGCGGCGCTACTTTGTGAGTAATGCTGCCGAACTTTCCTCGTCCGAGTTAAAGCGCCACTATCGGCTGAGGCAACAGATCGAAGAGGTCTTCCGCTTACTCAAGCAGGAGTTCGGGTGGGGAGGAGCAAGCTCGCAGAAAGCCAGAGCGCAGGTGGCGCATCTTCATCTGGGGCTCTACGCGCTCTGCATCACCGAGCAGGCCGCAATGAAAGGAGGGCAGACGATCTACGCTTTCAAGCGAGCGTTATTCCGTCTGCCCATCCCAGAACATCTACCGCAGCTAGATGCCTTTAGCGTCGCTGCGTAATTTCAGATACTGACTTCCGCGGCGAAAAGTTTTGAGACCCGATGAGCGAGCAGGCGCAACCGAAAACGACGATTCTGGTGGTTGACGACGACCCGGCCATCCGCAGCGGTCTGCGCTGGACCTTCAACGAGTGCTACCGCGTGCTCGAAGCCGGGACGCGCGCCGAGGCCGTCGAGCAGTTGCAGCGCGAGCGCGTGGACGTGGTCCTCAGCGACCTGCGCCTCCCGCCCGCCGTCAACGACATCACCGAAGGGCTGGCGGTGGTCGAGGCCGCGCGCGCCATGCGCCTGCCCGTGCCCGTCATCGTCGTCACGGCGAGCGAGGCGAAGAAGGCCGCGCTCGAAGCCGTCAGGCGCGGGGCCTACGGCTTCTTCGAGAAGCCCTTCAACCCGGAAGAGGTCCGGCACATCGTCCACCAGGCGGCGCACTCCCACGCGCTTGAGCGCGAGATCATGCGGCTGCGTTCCGAGTTGATGGGCAGCCGCGGCTTCGGCCACCTGATCGGCGCGAGCCCGGCGCTCGACGCCACGCTCAAGCAGGCGCGCGCCGTCGCCAAGACGAGCGCGACCGTCCTGCTCACGGGCGAAAATGGCACAGGAAAGGAAGTCCTGGCGCGCGCCGTCCACGAGGAGAGCGCCCGCTCTGCCGGCCCCTTCGTCGCCGTCGCCTGCGCGGCGCTGCCCGAGACCTTAATCGAGAGTGAACTCTTCGGCCACGAGAAGGGGGCCTTCACCGGCGCGACGCAGACGCGCAAGGGCCGCTTCGAGCTGGCCGACGGCGGCACGCTCTTCCTGGACGAGATCAGCGAGCTGACGCCGACCGTCCAGGTCAAGCTCCTGCGCGTCCTACAGGAGCGCGCCTTCGAGCGCGTCGGCGGGAACAAGACCATAGAGGTGGACATACGCCTCATCGCCGCCTGCAACCGCGACCTGGAGAAGGATGTCGAGTCGGGCCGCTTCCGCCGCGACCTCTTCTTCAGGCTGAATGTCGTCCCGCTCGTCCTCCCGCCTTTGCGCCAGCGCCAGGAAGACATCCCGCTGCTCGCGGCGCACTTCGCCGCCAAGGCCGCCGAGAAGCACGGGCGCACGCCGCAGCCCGAGCTCGACCCGGAGCTGATTGAGGCGCTCGTCGAGTACGACTGGCCCGGCAACGTGAGGGAACTCGAAAACATCATCGAGCGGCTCGTCGTGCTGACGACCGCGTCGCGGCTCGGCGTCGAGTTCCTGCCCGAGACGATGCAGCGCACGCTGCCGAAGCAGGCGGCGCTCGGCGACGAGACGACGCTCGAAGGCGCGACGGCCGCGCTCAAGCGCAGGCTCATCGCCGCCGCCCTCAAGAGCGAGGGCGGCAACAAGGTCGCCGCCGCCCGCCGCCTCGGCATCAGTCGCTCCTACCTCCACCGCCTCATCTCCGAACTGGAAATAGTCGAGCCCGAGACGCCGGCACTGAGAAAGTAAAAAGGAAAAAGGGTAAAAGACAAAAAGGGAGGATGAGAGCCGCGCTCTCATCCTCCCTTCCGCCTTTCCGCTGTCCACAAATGTAGACACGCGACTATCCATTCAGTTAGCTCCTGAGGACAGTTGGGCCAATTCCGCCGAGGTGACGGAAGATTTGCAGCCTCCCGAAAACCTCGTGGTTTCGCGGTTTCGTCGCGCGGCGGGGCGGTCGCGCGCCGTTGTTGCAATAGCGGTATGGGCATTGCAATGAATCGGCAACAGAGAAGTTAAGGAGCTGAGTCAGAATGAAGCCGAGAGTCTTGATAGTTGACGACGACGCCGCCATCACGCAGCAGCTTTTCTGGACGCTGTGCGAGGAGTACGACGTGATGACCGCCAACGACCTCGCCTCTGCGGTGCGGCGGGCGACCATCTACGAGCCCGAGGTTTCGATTCTCGACTTGCACCTCCCGCCCGCGCCGGATTCGCCGGAAGTGGGGATGCGGATTCTGGGATACTTGAAGGACCGCCTGCCGCATTCGAAGGTGCTGGTCGTCAGCTCCGCGGCCGACGAAGGGATGCGCGACGCCTGCTTCGCCAACGGCGCGGACGAGTTCCTGGACAAGCCCTTCGAGATCGAGAACCTGCTGGCGACCGTGCGGCGCATCGCGCCGGAGCGCATCTTCAGCGCGGCCGACTGAAAGAATTTTTCGGGGCCGCCGCTGGCAAAAGGCGGAAGGCCCGCGCGTCACGGACTCCGTGAAGCGAGAGTTTGACAGAGTTTCGAGCAAGCGGGAAGGTTGGTCTGGTAGGCACGTGTGAAGATAACTGAGGAAAAGGAAGGCGGGCGGGGAACCTCACCAGCCGCCCGCTGCCAAAGTTCTTTGTTAATTAGTTTTCGGCCGCTCGCCCCCTTGAGAGGCCGTAAAGCGCCCCGCGCAAGTGGAATCCCCTCCCACAGCGCGGAGCCAAGAAGCCCCTGCTCCCATTCGACTCCTGCCCTGAGTCGCAGGGGCTTCATTTATGCCTTAAAACAGCCACTCTCAAGCCGGATGCTCAAGGCCCACTTTCAAATCATCATAGAGAAGCCTGTGAAAGAGGTGCTCTCCTGCTTCGCGCCTGACCGAGAGCCGCCCTGCCCTGTACGCGCGGGACGTGAGGCCACGCTGGACAGACTTGCAGATAGCCACGTCCTCATCCTGAATCCGTTGGCCGACGGCGATGCTGGCGAGGTTCCGCTCGCGTGCGCGGTCGGAAAGGTCCGGGAAGTAGAAGTCGAAGATGACTTCGGTGCGGTCCACGCCAACGGGGCGCACAAGGTTTGTGTCCATCACGCCCTCGTACCAGTTAATCATGAGGTTCGGATAAATCCAGTAGTAGAGCGCGCGCTCCCCCTTGCGAACCGCGCCAGTCTCCGCCTCCGCGCCTGTTGAAACGACCGGGCTCCATTGCAGACAAAAGCGCTCGCCGTTCTCAATCGTGTAGCCGCCGTAGTCCAGCACGCTGTCCAGTCCGCGATGAAGGTAAGGGATGTGGTAGCCGCCGTCCAGGTAGTTGTCTACGAAAACTTTCCAATTGCAGTCGAACTCGTAACGGCGGCGCTCCATCCAGTGCAGGTTTTCCAGGCCAAGCGGCCTCGTCTGCTTGATGAGCTCATCGGTTAGAAATTCTTCGAGTGAGGGGCCGCCTGAATCCAGCTTGACGAAAACCCAGCTCTCCCAGACTGCGGCCTCGACCGGCACAAGCCCACTCTGACTGCGATCAAAGCCGCACACGCCCGCGAAGTCCGGTGTCCCTTTAAGCTCGCCTTGAAGCGTGTACGTCCAGCCGTGGTATGGGCAACGCAGGCTGTGCGCCGTTCCCTCGTCCTCAGTCATGACGGCGGCCGCGTGATGGCGGCAAACGTTAAAGAAAGCGCGCAACGTCTGATCGCTTCCGCGCACGACGACAATCGGCTCCCCGGCTATTTCGGTCGTGACGTACTGCCCGGGCGCGCGCACTTGATCCGCGCGGGCCGCGAGTTGCCACGAGCGCGCGAAGACCGTCCGCCGCTCAGACTCCATCACGCGCGGGTCAACGTACCAGGGCGCAGGGATCGTCCAGGCTTCCTCCAGGGGCGCGTTTGGGTCGTAACTTTCAACAATCTCTTTGAGAGAGGGTTTCATCATTCCTCTACGCGACGGGCGTGGACGTTTTCCTCTTCGGATTAAAGAAGGGAGTCTTCACGACGCTCGCGCTGACGCGGTGGCGAACGGCTTCGACCGTGATTTCGAATTCGACCGGCGTGCCGGGCTTCGTCTGCTCGCGTGCGACCGTTGCGAGTGCGATAAACTTTTTCAGGGTGGGCGACCAGGTGGTCGAAGTGGCACGGCCGACCTGTTGATTGTTCTTGTAGACGGGCACGGAGACGCGCGAGGCGATTGCCGAGACCGCCGGTGGCAAACCCGCCTCTTCGTACAGACGCTCGACGCCAGTCCAGTCAATCTCAAGCCCGACGATCTCGCGCGCGTGGCCTCGTCTCTTCTCCTCAAGGAGTGCCGCCTGTCCGACGAAGCGCCCTTTATCGAGGCTGACCAGGCGGCCCAGTCCCATCTCGAAGGGCGAGTATTTCTGCGACTCCGTGAGCGCCTTCTTGCTCCCCTGGAAATCAACGTCAATGAGCAGGAGGCCCGCTTCGATTCGTGCCACGTCGAGCGCGAGCATCCCCGCCGGGTGAATGTCGAACGCGCGACCTTCGTCCATCAGCACGTCCCAGACAAGGACTGCTTGCTCGGACGGAATCCAGATTTCGTAGCCCAGGTCGCCCGTGTAGCCCGTGCGCGAGATGTCCACTTCTACACCCGCGATGCGACCCGACGTGACGCGAAAATACTTGAGGTTCTCGATGTCCGCCTCGGCCACGCGTCTGAGCAGGCGGCCCGACGTAGGCCCTTGCAGTGAGAGAGCGGAGACCGATTCGGAGATGTCCTCGACGTTCACGTCCATCCCCGTTGCGTTCTGCGTGAACCACCGCAGGGAAGGGTCAGCGGCTGTCCAGCGGTAGACGTTTTCTTCAAGGCGCGAGATCGTGCCGTCGTCAATGGTCTTGCCGCTTTCGTCGCACCAGGGCGTGTAGATGACCTGGCCGACCGCGACCTTGCGCATGTCGCGCGTGACGACGCGGTCAACGAGCCGCGTCGCATCGCTTCCCGTCAGCCGGTACTTGAAGAGGGGCGACACGTCTATCAGCGCCGCCGCGTTGCGAATCGCGTTGTACTCATGCTCGTGGTGCGGCTCGTAGGAACTGACGGCGTAGTAGCCCGACCACTCGCGATAATTCAAGCTCTCGCACAGTGCAAAGGTTCTTTCGTGAAAGGCTGTTCCGATTGGCATCAGTTGTCCAGAAGGAGGTAGTTGTCAGACCGCGCGATTATAAGTATGCTAGCGAGACTTCATCAAGCATATAGAACATATAGCGCCGCTCAAGATGAATTTTATAATAAGCAACTCTAGTGGAACGATAGGGGAATCATCTAGCGAACTGCTCAAGCGTGTTGACCTATACCGCCTTGACGCATATCGCAAGCTCACTGCAAAACGTAGAGTTGAGCTAGGGCAGTTTCTTACCCCACGATCTACGGCTCAACTCATGGCGTCTATGTTCGAGGCTCGCGATTCGGTTATCCATCTACTTGACCCTGGGGCAGGCATCGGCACACTCACGGCTGCATTCGTTACCGAACTTTGTACGCGAAAGAGGCGACCCAAAGAAATATTGGTCACAGCCTACGAAATAGACTCTGCAATGATTAGCTACTTGACAGCGACACTTGCCGAGTGTAAGGCGATGTGTGAACGCGCCAACATCAGGTTCAGTAGCGAAGTGTTAGACGAGGATTTCATAGAGGTGGCCGTCAACATATTGCAAGGCGGGCTGGCTAGAGCTTTCAAGCGATCTTTTAACTATGCGATTCTCAACCCGCCGTACCGCAAGATTAATTCAGATTCAAAAACTCGCCGATTGCTCAGAAGCGTGGGGATTGAGGCCGGTAATCTTTACACAGCTTTTCTGTCGCTTGCCGTTCGGCTGCTGGAGCCGAACGGGGAAATGGTCGCCATCACCCCACGCAGCTTTGCCAACGGGCCGTACTTCAAGTCCTTCCGCAAGCTGTTCCTCGAAGAAATGGCAGCGCGTCGTATTCATGTATTTGACTCAAGAGAGCGCGTCTTTGAGGATGACCGCATCTTACAAGAGAACGTCATTATTTATGCAGTCAAACAAGGAGAAAAGGCAACAAAGCTGACAATCTCATCCAGCGCCGGCCCGGATGATGAATACATCTCAGTTAGAGAGGTAAACCACGATCAGTTGGTACGGCCGGATGACCCAGACTTGTTCTTTCACATCATACCCGATGATTTGGGTCGTCAGATTGCTGAGCGAATGAGCAGCTTCAGCACTTCGCTTGAAGATTTGCAGATAAAGGTTTCAACCGGGCGCGTGGTTGATTTCAGGGCGAAAGAGTTTTTAAGGGCTATGCCGGAAGTGGGCGCTGCGCCACTTATTTATCCGGGACACTTTCAAGATGGCTTTGTAATGTGGCCTAAGCTAAACAGCAGAAAACCGAATGCTCTGGTCATAACGCAAAAGACGAGTGAGCTATGTGTGCCTGCCGGTGTCTATGTTTTAGTAAAGCGATTTTCTGCTAAAGAGGAGAAGCGCCGCATCGTGGCGGCTATCTATGACCCAGCGCGTGTGCCTGCGCATCAAGTCGGGTTCGAGAATCATTTGAACTACTATCACGCAAATGGCATCGGTCTGTTAGAGATTATTGCAAAAGGGTTAGCCGTTTTTCTCAACTCAACTTTGGTGGATTCATACTTCCGTCATTTCAACGGCCATACTCAGGTCAACGCAACAGACCTCAGAAGTCTCAAATATCCGACCCGCTCACAGCTTGAAGCCATAGGCGCAAGAATCGGCGACCACCTGCCCAGTCAAGACCGAATAGACCACTTTATCGAAGAGGAACTATTTCAGATGGCTAATAAAGCCGAGTATCCAATCCAAGCAAAGAGAAAAATTGAGGAGGGTCTTACGATCTTGAAGGCCGTAGGACTACCGCGGCAGCAACAGAATGAAAGATCAGCATTGACTCTTCTCGCTTTGCTCGATCTGGAACCCAATACGCCTTGGTCGAAAGCAACCGATCCGTTACGTGGGATAACTCCGATAATGAATTTCATAGCTTTTATCTATGGGAAGAAGTATGCCCCCAATACTCGCGAGACTGTGCGTCGCCAAACCGTCCACCAATTTGTAGAGGCCGGTCTTGCTATTCCCAATCCCGATAAGCCTGAGCGCCCCACTAACAGCCCGAAGGCTGTCTATCAAATTGAAGCCAATGCGTTGAGACTCATGCGCAGTTTCGGAACTGATGAATGGGATAAAGACTTGAAGGCTTATCTGAGCACCGTCGAGACATTAAATAGGAGATACGCGCAAGAACGCAAGATGAAGCGCATCCCTTTGATGCTTCCATCAGGACAAGAACTTAAGCTCTCACCGGGCGGTCAGAATGTTTTGGTTGAAAAGATACTCAAAGAGTTTTGCGAGCTATATACGCCGGGCGGAAAGCCACTCTATGTTGGTGATACCGCAAAGAAATGGGCTTACTTTGATGAAGAGACTTTGGGTAGGTTAGGCGTCACTATTGAGGCGCACGGAAAGATGCCTGATGTCGTGGTGCATTACACAGGGCTTGAGAACGATAAAAACTGGCTTGTATTGATTGAGGCTGTCACAAGTCACGGCCCGGTCAACCCGAAGCGAAAAGATGAACTAAATAGACTCTTCAAAGGCTCCAATGCTGGCCTCGTTTTTGTAACTGCGTTTCCTGATCGAAAGACGATGATTAAACACCTGAGTGATATTTCTTGGGAAACGGAAGTATGGGTAGCTGAGTATCCAACCCATCTAATTCACTTCAACGGTAAGCGATTCTTAGGGCCTTATGAAAACGCTGAATAGTCATATCACGACGCCAAGCGTTCTGAATTAACGCCAAACTATCCAACATATGAACCAAAAGTATGATGTCATAGTCATCGGCGGCGGCCACAACGGTCTGGTCAACGCCGCTTACCTGGCGCGCGCGGGCAAAAAGGTTCTGGTCCTTGAGCGCCGGCACGTGCTGGGCGGCGCGGCCGTGACGGAAGAGGTTTTCCCCGGCTTCAAGTTCTCCGTCTGCTCTTACGTGGTTTCGCTCCTCAGGCCGGAGATCATCCGGGAATTGGACTTGCCGCGCCACGGCCTCGAAATCCTCCCGCTCGACGGCACGTTCACGCCGATGCTCGACGGCGATTACCTCTGGCGCGTCAACGACCACGCCAAGACGCGCCGCGAGATTGCGCGCCACTCCCGACTCGACGCAGAGGCTTACGACGAGTACGGCAAGGCGATGATCGAGATGGGCCGCTTCGTCAAGCCCATCCTCGGCATGACGCCGCCCGACCCGAAATCGCTCAACATCAAGGGCCTCAAAGACCTGCTCTTTCTGGGACGGCGCTTTCAACAGTTGCCGCTTGAGGATAAATACAATCAGGTTCAATTGATGACCATGAGCGCGGTTGATTTCCTTGACCGCTGGTTCGAGACGGACGTGCTCAAGGCCACGATGTCGGCCTCGGGAATTATTGGCACATTCCTGGGCATTCGCTCGCCCGGCACGGCCTACGTCCTGCTTCATCACTACATGGGCGAGATTGACGGGGCGTTTCGCTCGTGGGGCTTCGCGCGTGGCGGGACGGGCGCGATTTCCAACGCCATCGCGGACGCGGCGCGCGAGGCCGGGGCCGAAATTCGCACCGAAAGTCCGATTGCCAAAATCATCCTCAAGAGCGGGCGGGCCGTCGGCGTCGCCCTTGAGGACGGCGACGAGATTTACGCGGACGTGGTCTCGTCGAGCGTTGACCCGCGGTTGACCTTCATGAAGATGGTGGGGGAAGAACACCTGCCCGGCGAGTTCGTCGAAGACATCCGCCGCTACAAGTTTCGCGGCTCTTCCGGCAAGGTAAACCTCGCTCTGAACGGCTTACCCAATTTCACCTGTCTTCCGGGCGCGGGGGCACACTTGCGCGGTGCGGTCTCCATTTCGCCAAGCATCGAATACATGGAGCGCGCCTACGACGACGCGAAGTACGGACGATTTTCGCGCCGGCCCTACATTGACATGGTCATCCCTTCCTTGACAGACCCCTCGGTCGCGCCGCCCGGCAAGCACGTCATGTCGTGCTTCGTGCAGTACGCGCCTTATCACTTGAAAGAGGGGACGTGGGACGAGCGGCGCGAGGAGTTCGGCGACACTGTCATCAACACGATTGCGGAGTTCGCGCCGAACATCAGCGAGTTGATTCTGCACCGCCAGGTCTTGACGCCGCTCGACCTGGAGCGCGAGTTCGGCCTCTCGGAAGGCAACATCTTCCAGGGCGAGCTCACTCTCGAACAGCTCTTCTTCCTGCGTCCCGCGCCGGGCTGGGCGCAGTATCGCACGCCGATTCGCGGCCTCTACATGTGCGGCTCGGCCACGCACCCCGGCGGCGGCATCATGGGCGCACCCGGACGCAACGCCGCCCTAAAGCTCCTGGGCGATTGGAAGCGAGGTAAGGTCTAGTGGCGAGCGCGCAGCCGGACATCGTCATCATAGGGGGCGGGCACAACGGGCTCGTCACCGCCTGTTATCTAGCCCGTGCCGGTCTGAAGCCGCTCGTCCTTGAGCGCCGCGAGGTGATCGGCGGCTGTGCCATTACGGAAGAGTTCTATCCCGGCTTTCGCTCTTCGACGCTGGCACACGCAACCGCGCCTCTGCTCCCGCACGTCGTTGAAGACCTACAGCTCGCGCGCCACGGCCTGACGTTCATCAACCCGGATGTCCGCGTGCTTGCTTTAAACGCGGACGGGCCGGCGTTCGCGATCTACGACGACACGGAGCGCACCGTTCGGGAACTCGAAAAAATTTCCGCGCACGACGCCCGCGCCTACCCGGAATTTTGCGAGAGCTTCAGGCGCATCGGGCGCGTGCTGGCCCCGCTGCTGACGATGACGCCGCCGTCGGTTGACAAGCCCGCGACGCGCGAGCTGTGGAGTATGGGCAAGCTCGGCCTGAAGTTTCGCGGGCTGGACAAGAAGGATGCGTACCGCCTGCTGCGCTACGGGCCGATGGCCGTGGCCGACCTGGCGGCGGAGTGGTTCGAGACGGAAACTTTGCGCGCGGTCGTGGCCGCCCGCGGAATCTTCGGCGCGCTCGCCGGCCCGTGGTCTGCCGGCACGAGCGCGCCGCTTCTCTTGCAGGCGGCAATGGACGGCCACGCCATCGCGCCCTCCTCGTTCGTCAAAGGGGGTGTGGGCGCTCTCACGTCGGCTTTGGCACAGGCGGCTCTCTCCTTCGGGGCCGAGGTTCGCACCGGCGCTGACGTGATGAACGTTCGGGTGGTGGACGGACGGGCCAGCGCCGTCGTGCTCAAGAGCGGCGAGGAGATTCGGGCGCGCGCCGTCGTCTCGAACGCCGACCCGCGCCGCACTTTCCTCAAGCTCGTTGACCCGACTGAGCTCGACCCGAATTTTTTGATGAAGGTGCGCGGCTACCGCTCGCTCGGCGCGGCGGCGAAAGTCAACCTGGCGCTCGCAGCGCTGCCTTCCTTCGGCGGCGTGGACACATCAGGGGCGAACCACAAGCTCTTCGGGCGCATTCACGTCGGCCCGAGTATTGACTACCTGGAACGCGCTTTCGACGACGCGAAGTACGGCGACTATTCCAAGCAGCCTTACATGGATATCACCATCCCGACGCTGACGGACCCCGCGCTTGCGCCCGAAGGCAGGCACGTGATGTCCGTCTACGTCCAGTTCGCGCCGTACAACCTGAAGGAAGGGGATTGGAACAAGCGACGCGAGGAGTTTGGCGACGCGGTCGTTAACACTTTGACGGATTACGCGCCGAACTTGCCGGAAGTCATTACTCACCGACAGGTCATCACGCCGCTCGACCTGGAGCAAACCTACAGTCTGACGGGCGGGCACATTCTCCACGGCGAGCCGTCGCTCGATCAGTTCTTCACCTTTCGCCCCGTCATCGGGCACGCCCAGTACCGAACGCCGATCAAGGGGCTTTACCTGTGCGGCGCTGGCACGCACCCGGGCGGGGGCCTCACGGGCGCGCCCGGCGCAAACGCCAGCCGAGAAATCTTAAAGGACTTCAAGCTGAAGCAACGCTCCTGACCCGGTTCGTTGAGGGTGTGACAAAAAGAGAACTCAGGGCGTCAGTGTAGGCGGTAGTAGCGGCGCTTTTGTCCACTGTCGGCCGGCACCCCGTTGTCTATGATTGTTACTTCAAAGGTGTCATCATCGAGCCACTCGATTGAACCCTTGCCGGAAGCCCCGTTGCCGAACGTCTGGTAAAGCATCCCGTCAGAATATTGCCACGTGCCCCGGCCTGTCGCTCTCCGTCCCTGCCGATTCTTTGCTACGAACTTAGAGGTTCCATCGGCATTAAACGTGTAGGTGACCTCGACCGGCCTGCCGCCCGCGGACAGGTCAGCCCTCCACACCCCCACCAGACGCCATGAGGGAGACCGAGTCACAGGTGTAGGGGAAGGAGAAGGGGTAGGAGTCTCTCTCCCTCCGCCCCTCGTATTCGGTGTCCCGGCCCCTTCTCCCTCTCCTGTTTCCTCTCTCGTCTGCCCTGGACCAGTTCCCGTCTCCCCCGGCGCGTCGTCGCGGCCGGGGCTGACTGTGGGCCGGGGAGCGGGAGAAGCGACTAAGGGTTGCGGGCGCGCGTCTTCCGTATTTCGCGAGACGAGGAACAGGACGACCCCAACGATCAGGCCGACGGACAAAAGCGATAAGGCGGCATAGAGCGGCCAGGAACTCTTTCTCCGAGGCGGCAGTTGAGACCCATCGGCCGGCAGGAATTCGGTCGCCAGAGGAGTCGTCGCGCGCGCGGCCGGGCGTTGCAGAGTTGCGGCGGGCGTGTAGGCGATTAGCGGGGAGCCGTCGTCCAGACAGTAACTCTGTGTCTGGTCCGGGTAGACGCGGTTACACCGTGGGCATTGTCTCATCACAACTCTCCGTGCCGGGCGGCTGACTACCCATGCTTCTACCTCAGGTCTGACGTTAAGGCAAACATTTTATTGCTGCCACTACTGCCCGACGATTCATTGAATCGCTGCCGCGCCGCTAGTATAAGACTTGGTGGTCTGAGCGTTCCGGCCATGCAGGGGGCGACGTGCTGAGAAAAAGTGACTACTCGCGGGCCGGTTCGCTCGAAGGGGCCGTGGAGATTTGCCGGCGGAGTCTAGCGGCCGACGGCCGAGAGGATTACGCGCGGCTCGTCACCGAAGAGCGCGTGCGCGCGGCGATCAGGGTGGCGCTCGAAAGCTACAAGTACGTGCTCGAAAAAAGGAGTATGACGTATGGCGAGGACTTCCCTTGGGTGCGGGACAAGGAAGTGGAGAAGCAGGCCAGGAATTTTGAAGAGGTAGTCAAGCCAGTCTATCTGGGCATCGCCGAAGAGGGCTCGTGGCCGCCGGGCAGCTCGTTTTTCTATTACCTTTTCAGAGTGGACGACAACCTCGTGCGTTACGACTGCCTCGGCCTGCGCCTGCAAATCGAGACGCCGGGCGCGATGTTTCAATCGTTCGCGCTCCCGATTTTAGACCTTTACTACGGCGGCTTCCCTTATAGCGAGGAGGAAGATGAGTAGTCAGGAGCGATGCTCTGCCGAAGTGAGTCTGAGGTTAACGTCGTCGCAGCGGCCGCAGACGACGCGCCTCTTCCCCTCGACCGTGTAGACGGTTGTGCGCTCGGCCCCGCGGATGCGCTTCGAGCACAGGGCGCAACGGAGCGGGCGTCGCCAGAGAAAATACCACGCGGCCGCGGCCGCCGCTGCGCCGCACGTTACCCAAACGAGAGTCATTTCACCGCTACTAGTTTTGCGCCGCGAGCGCGCTGTCCAGCGCGGCCTTGAAGACGGCGTAGGGCCGCGCGCCCGTGATGACGTGCAGGACTTTGATGTTGGAGGCGCGCGTGTCTTTCCCGTCAACCAGTCCGATGACGAAGTTTGGCGTGCCGTTGATGCCCGCGTTCGCCGCGTCCGTCATGTCCTGCCGAATCTCCGCCGCGTACTTGTCGCCGTCCATGCACTGCTTGAACTTGGCCGTGTCTATTTCGAGCGACTCCGCGTAAGACGACAGGGCGGCGGGCGCGAGCGCGCGCTGGTTCTCGAAGAGCCGGTAATGCATCTCCCAGAACTTGCCCTGCTCGCCGGCGCACCGCGCCGCCTGCGCGGCCTTGAAGGCGTGCGGATGTATGGCTTCGAGCGGCAGGTCGCGGAAGACGTACCGGACCTTGCCCGTCTTGAAATAATCGCGGTCGAGCTGCGGCATGGTGTCGCGGTAGAACCTCCCGCAGAAGGGGCACTGGTAGTCGGAGAAGTCCACGAGCACGACGCGCGCGTTCTGACTGCCGAGTGCCGGGAGAGTGCCGGCGCTGATGGTCGTGGGCTGCGCAGGCTGAGCCGGCCCGTTGGCGCGCGCCTCCAACATCCGCTTGATGTCCTGCAAGTCCGTCCGCATGGATTTCACGTCGTCCTTGAGCGACTCAATCTCCTGGCGCAAAGCCTTCAGCTCTTCCTTGTCGTCGCCAGACCTTTTCTGAGCGTGGCCCGTCTGGGCGTGGAAGATTGCCAGGACGGCGAGGGCCGCCACCGTCACGAATTTTCTCATCAGCCTCTCCTTCGGCGATTAGTGCGGGACGGTTCAGGATAGCAACAGAGCGGGACGATTTCTAGAAATTTCTGACTGGGCCAAAATAAGAAGGGCTCGGGGGATTCCTCCTCCGAGCCCTTCGTGTTTCAAGTCGAGCCGAAAGTTTATTCCGGCGAGATGGAAGAGCTGACCTGCGAAGGCCCTTGCGTCAGCCCGCGGCTGACGAGGATTTTGACCTCGACGCGGCGGTTCTCGGCGCGCCCGGTGCGCGTCGTGTTGTCCGCCACGGGGTTCAACTCGCCGTAGCCGAAGGGCGTGATGATGCGGCGCAGCGGGACGTTGTGGTTCTCCACGAGGTAGCGGATCACGTTGTCGGCGCGCTGCTGGCTCAGGCGGCGGTTCAAGTTCTGGCCGCCCTCTTTGCTGGCGAAGCCGCTCACTTCGAGGACGTAGCCTTTAGACTGAATCGCTTTTTGTGCCAACTGGTCGAGCTGCGATTTGGCGTCGGCCGAGAGCACGGCGCTGCCCCTGCGGAAGAGGACGGTCGCGCCGCCCTGCGGCTCGTAGTCGTCCAGAGAAGCGATGCGCTCGTTGGCCTGATTGACTCCGACCAGCGCCGCATCGGCGGTCTCCTGCGCCGCCTTCGCGCCGCCGCGCGCCGCGTTCGAGACGGCCGCCAACTCGTCTATCTGGCCCGACAGCCGCTGCGCGTTACCCTCGACCTGCTCAATGCGGCCTTCGGCCGAGCCGACGCGAGTCTCGACGGGGTCAACGCGGGACTCGACCGTGCGCGCCACGCGCAGGTCGGACTCGTTGAACCTGACCTTGTTGGCGACGAGCTGGCCCGAGGCGTCCGTGCGGCCCTCGACCTCAAGATTGAGGCCGCGCAGGATGTTGGTCACCTGGTAGCGCGTGCCGCCGCCGAAGAAGCCGCCCTTGGATTTGACGCTGGTCGTGTCCGTCAGGCGGACGGTCGTGTCCACGCCGCTCATGTCGCGGACGACGAAGGTGTCGGCGTCGCGGCGCGTGACGACGCCTGTGATCTTCATCTTCTGCCCGGAGGCTGCCGAGGTCGTGCTGGCGCTCTGGGTCGAGCCCGCCGTATCCTGGGCCACGGCGAAAGAGGCCAGCGCGAGCAGGAGCACGAGCGAGGCACACAAGTAGGTAATGTTACCGAAGCGGTTTGACTTCATGGACAATGTCTCCCTTATCACAAGAATATTTTGAATCGCCCGCGTCGCCCGCGCGGGGCGCGCGCTCTCAATCGCGTGCGAGGTTTGGCACATCGAAGCAGTGCGACGATTCCGTTGGCGTGCAAGATAGCGGGCGCGCGCGCCCTTCGGGTTGCGACACTGTTATGAATAGGCTACGGAATCTTTGCGCCCGCTCAGCCCTTGCGGGACGAAGAAGGCCGCACACGCGCGACGCCGCTGGGCCAAAATAGAAACCGGGACGCTTAACCCCGACCGATTAAGCGCCCCGGTTTTCTTGTGAAGGGAGAAGTTGTCCTTCCCCTCGTGCGAGACATCTTAGAGCCCCGCGCCCGCCGCTTGGTTGCGGCTTCGTTGCGGTGCTGTGACAGATAGCTTTCGTCCGTGTTGCAATTTGCTCAGCCGCGCTCTCGTACTCACGACGACCGACTAAAAAATGGACCCGATTTTACGCATCCCGCGCTTGAACCAGTTGCCGGTCTTCTTGGCGGCGCGGGCCGTCGTGTCCTTGGCGTCTTCGGCCTTGTCGGCCGCTTCCGCGCCCACGTCCTTGCCCTTGCCGATTGCGTCCTCGGTCTTGTCGGCCGCCTCATGGCCTACGGCTTTGGCACCGCTCCCGGCGGCTTTGACGCCGTCCGCGGCCACGTCCTTGGCGTCCTCGGCCTTATCCGCGGCCTTCTCGCCGACCGCGTAAGCTTTGTCGCCCGCGACCTTCACGGCCTCTGCCGCCTTGTCTTTAACGTCCTCGGCCTTGTCGCCAACCTCTTTGCCGGCGTCAACGGCCTTGCCGCCCACGTCTTCGGCCTTGTCCGCCGCTTCGTTCGCGACCGTCTTCGCACCCTCGACCGCCACCTTAGCGCCCTTCATCGCAGGGTCTTTGGCGTCCTCGATTTTGTCGGCGGCCTCGTTGCCGACCGTCTTGGCCCCTTTGACCGTCTGGTCTTTCACGTCTTCGGCCTTGTCGCCCGCTTCCTGGGCGGCGGCCTTGGTCTCTCTCTCCGCAGTGCTCTGCGTGTCCTGGGCGAAGACGCCCGCCGCCAGAGCTATCGTGCACAGGAGTGCACCCAGAAATTTACGCATGATACTCAACTCCCCCTCAGGTTGTACTGAAATCAACCGCCCCTCCCGGTTCTGAAAGGCTTGTGGCAACTGAAATGCCACGAGCCTCGCGCGCGGCCGGCGGCGCATCAAACCCTCGAAACGTTGGAAGGTGGAAGCTGACTGAAAGGGAGTTATGCCGGGCAGACACGCTAAATGGTCGGTCGCGTTGATCCTCGGCGGAGTTGTCATGATCGGCGCAATGTACGGAACACTGGGGTCGCGTTCGACGCGGCCGCAACACGATTCGCCCGAACGAAAGGCGGCCGGGCCACTCGTCATGGCGCACCGCGGCGGCGCGGGCCTGTGGCCTGAAAACACCCTGTTCGCTTTTGAGGGCGCGCGCGACCTGGGCGTGGACGTGATAGAGATGGACGTGCACAGCACGGCCGACGGGGCGCTCGTAGTCTTACACGACGCGACCCTGGACAGGACGACCGACGGCACGGGGCGCGTGAGCGCGCTCACGCTGGCGCAAGTGAAGAAACTGGACGCGGGCTTCCGCTGGTCGCCGGACGGCGGGAGGACGTTCCCGCATCGCGGGCGCGGCCTGACCGTCCCGACGCTCGACGAGGTCTTCACGCGGCTGCCGGCCATGCGCTTCAACATAGAGCCGAAGCAGGAGAGCCCCTCTCTCATCAAGCCCCTGTGTCGAGCCATGAGGGAAAAGGGGATGGCCGACAAAGTCACCATCGGCGCTTTCCGGCAGGGCGTGCTGGACGAGTTTCGGAAAGAGTGCCCGGAAGTTTCGACCTCCGCGGGGCCGTCCGAAGTCGCGGAGTTTTTGCGCGCGGCGCAGAACGGCGGCGGCGCGGGCGGCCTTAAATTCAAAGCCCTGCAAGTGCCCGAGTTCATCATGGGCGTGCGCGTGCTGACTAAGAGTATTATGGAGTCCGCGCGGGCGCGCAGCATTCAGGTGCACGCCTGGACTGTAAACGAGGCTGAGGACATGAGACGGCTCACAGAGCTGGGCGTGGACGGCATCATGACGGACTACCCAGACCGCCTGTTGACCGTGCTGGGAAGGTAATCGCTTGGGGGAGAAAATATGAAACGAAATGGGCCTCTGATTTTTTCGATTCTGTTACTCATAAGTGCGGTGTCGGCGGGGTGCGGCCGCGGCGGAGCGAAGAAGGCGCTGGCCGGCAAGGCCGAGGAGTTGATGAACACACAGGCGGCCGAGAAGCTGGACCCCGGCGCGAGAATCAGCGGCAAAGTCGCCGTCGTCGAAGCCTACCCCAACACGCCGGTCTCGCTTGAGGGGTTCAACGCCGACGGGACGATTGATGGCCTGTCGGCGTATTTCTTCTCGCCGCGGAGGAAGGCCCAATCGGTCGAGGAGATAGAGACGCTCGTCAAGGTCAACTGCCGCAAAGGGGAAGCCATCTCGGGCAGTTCCCCGACCAGGTACGCCAGCCAGTGCGACGTGTCGCTGATAGACTTCAAGACCAAGACCCTGTTCGCTAAGAAGAGGTTCGAGAACAACTCCACCCTTAACGGGGTCTCCCCTTCAGACCCGAACCTGGCGCGCACGCCGTCGGAAGAAATCAAAGCATACCTGCGGGAGCTTTCGACCTACGAATAGGGCGTCGAAAAAGGGGGCCGCGCGCGGCCCCTCAACCCGTCCGGCCGAACGCGGGCTTCTTTAGCATATCGCGGATTAAGTGGCGTATAATAGTCCTACAAATATTGAACACCCGCGCGCGGCGCGGGGCTTTATCGGAAGTCAGTATTTAAGAAGAACAATCTATGAAATTCCTGCATCTCGCGGACATACATCTGGGCTGCCGCCGCTACAACCTGGAGGAGCGCACGAAGGATTTTTTCCGGGCCTGGCACGAGGTAATCACCACGCACGCCATCCCGAACCGCGTTGATTTCGTCCTCATCGCCGGCGACTTCTTCGACCGCCGCAACATTGACCCGCAGGCGATGAACCACGCCGTCGCCGGACTCGACCTCCTGAAGGACGCCGGCATCCCCGTCGTCGCCATCGAGGGCAACCACGACCAGCGCGACGCCGTCTCCGAGCACAGCTGGATGCGCTCGCTCTCCGAGTGGGGCTTCATTAAGCTGTTGGAGCCGCAGTCGAACCCGGAGGGCGGCTTCCGGCTCGTGCCGTGGGACGAGGACGAGCGCGCGGGCTCTTACGTGGACATAGCAAGACGCGCGCATCTTCGGCTCGCACTGGTTCGGCGCGTCTGCGACGGCCGCCATCCCCATCCTCGCGGACGCGCTGCGCGACGCGCGCGGCGAGGGGCGCTTCAACATCCTGATGCTCCACACGGACGTGGAGGGGCAGACCAACCGGCCTATCCCGGCCGTCCCCGTTGCGAAATTGAAGGAGCTGAAGCAGCTCGTCAACTACCTCGCGCTGGGCCACACGCACAAGCGTTTTGATTTGGACGGCTGGGCCTTCAACCCCGGCTCGCTCGAACCCACCTCGATTGACGAGTACAAGGAGCCGCGCGGCGCGCTCCTCATCGAAGTTGACGACGAGCACAACATCAAGTCAGAGGTCATAGACGACTACGTGCAGCGCCCCTTCCAGCGCCTCTCGTTCGACGTGTCGGGCGCGGAGGACGCCGAAAAGGTCTACGCGGGCGTGATGGAGACGGTCGAGCGCGAGGCGCGCAAGCACGACCCCGAAGGTGACGTGCCAGCCCCGATTATCGAAATCACCCTGCGCGGGCAGTTGGGCTTCAAGAACTCGCTCCTGCAAATCGGCCGCATGAGGGACGAGACGCGCGAGCGCACCGATGCTCTGCACGTCATGATTCGCAACCAGAGTGTGCCCGTCGAGTACGCCGTCGCCGCCGGGATGGACGCGCAGGCCCCGCGCCACGAGCGCGAGCGGCGCATCATCGAAGACCTGATCGCGCGCGACAACCGCTTCAAGCACCGCGCGCGCGAGATGGCCGAGCTGGTCATAGAGGCGAAGAAACAAGCCCTCTCCAACGAGGCCCCAGACAAGATTCTCGAACTGATCGCGCAAAAGCTCGGCCCGACAGCCGCGCCGGAGGACGCACGCGCCGCCGCCCAGTCCGGCACGTCCGACCCCGCGCCGACCGCCGCCGCCCTGAGCGCCATCGAACGCAATGCAGTGGTCAGTGGTCAGTAGTCAGTGATCAGTTAAAAGCTGATTTCTTACTGCCCGCTGACCACTGACCACTGACCACTGCCCGCTGACCACTGACCATGAGTGAAGCCTCAGACAAGGTGCGCGGCGTCCGCGAGCTGCCGCTGTTCCCGCTGCCGGTCGTGCTCTTCCCGGGCGTGCCGCTGCCGCTTCACATCTTCGAGACGCGCTATCAGCGGATGCTCGCCGACATACGCGCCGGCGACAGCCTCTTCGGCCTCTCCTACTTCGACGCCTCCGAATCTGAAGCGGCGGTCCCGCCCGTCGGCCACGTCGGCTGCATCGCGGAGGTGACGGAAGTCCAGCCCCTGCCCGACGACCGCTTCAACATCCTGACGGTCGGACTCGTGCGCTACCGCGTGGAGGCTTACGTGGACGAGGGCGAGCCGTACCTGGTGGGGCGCGTCCAGGTCTTCGAGGACGAGGAGGAGGACGCGGAGTTTTTGGCCGAGCGTGCCGAAGAGGTCACGAGGCTGTTCCTGAGAATCGCGCAGGCCGTGCGCGTCATCAACGACGAGCGGGCCAGCCTGCCGGGGCTGCCGCCGACCGAGCCGGAGCGCCTCTCGTTCCTCGTCGCGGCGGCGATGGAGCTGGACACGGAAGTCAAGTTGGAGCTTTTGGAGCTGCGCTCGACGGCCGAGCGTTTGAAGAGGCTGCGCGACCTGCTGGCGCGCGCCGTCCCCGGCTACGAAGAGCGCGCGCGCATCCACGGCATCGCCAAGGGCAACGGCCACGGCGGCAAGAAAATTGACCTCGAATGACGGACTCTACAGACACGGCGGGCGAGCCCATACGCGTGCGTGTCCTCTTCTTCGGCGCGGCGCGCGACCACGCCGGGCGCGAGGAGGCGGAAGTGACCTTGCACGCGCCCGCGAGTGCGGCCGACGCCTTCGAGGAGATTCTCTCGCTCTACCCTTCCTTGCGTCGCTTCGGGCGCTCGCTCTTGTTCGCCGTCAACCAGGAGTACGCGCGGCCCGACGCGACCGTCCGGGCCGGCGACGAGCTGGCCGTCTTCCCGCCCGTCAGCGGCGGCTCCGAAGATGAGAGCGAAGCTCAAGGGGCTGACTTCTTCGAGCTGACGACCGAGCCGATTGATGTCGGAACGGTGGCGCGTCGTGTCGTGCAGCCGGAGTGCGGGGCGACCGTGACGCTGGACGGCTACGTCCGCGAGTGGACGCGCGGCCGGAGGACGCTCTACCTCGTCTACGAGGCATACGCGCCGATGGCCCTGAGCGAGTTGCGGCGGCTCGGGCGCGAGGCCCGCGAGCGGTTCGAAGTCTCACACGTCGGCATCGTTCACCGCACGGGCCGGCTCGAAATCGGGGAGACCAGCGTCGTCATCGCGGTCGGCGCGCCGCACCGCCGCGCCGCCTTCGAGGCGTGCGAGTGGGCGATCCGCGAGTTGAAGCGCCGCGTGCCTATCTGGAAAAAAGAGTTCTACGAAGGCGGCGAGGTCTGGGTCGAGGGCGAAGGCGCGCCCGAAGAATTCCCGCCGCGCCGATAGGCAACTCCAAATTCCAGGAAAGAATCCGAGACGTTGTAAGATTCAACCCTTTTGCGCCTTTGCGGCTTTGCGTGAAAAATTTTCCTCTCGCAAAGCCGCAAAGGCGCTAAGAAAAAGCCCGGTTCCTGCCTTCTTGCCCGCATCTCTCGGAGGTCAACGTCATGCAGTCACCTAAAAGTGTCGCCGCACGGGTGCTTCTTCTCGCCGCGCTGCTCTCGGCGGGCGCGGCCGTCCGCGCGCAGGAGCCGGGCGACGAAGTCCTGCGGATTAAGACCGAGTTGGTGCAGACGGACCTGATGGTCTTCGACAAGCAGGGGCGCTTCGTCGAGGGGCTGACGCCGGAGCAGTTCGAGCTGACGCTGGACGGGAAGCCGCAGGCCATTTCCTTCTTCGAGCGCGTCGCGGCCGGGAGCGCCGCCGAGGCCGCGCTGGCGCAGGCCCGTGCGTCGGGCGGCCCCGCGAAGAACGGCGGGCCGGGCAAGTCTCCGCCGCCGCCGCCGTCCGCTACGGGCGCGGGCCGCGTGGTCTTCTTCTTTCTTGATGACCTGCACCTCAACGAGTCCAGTCTTTCTCGCGCGCGCAAGTCGCTCTCGGAGTTCGTCGAAACGGAAATGGGCCAGGACGACCGCGTGGCGATCGTCTCGGCCAGCGGGCAGGTGGGCTTCTTGCAGCAGCTGACGGACTACAAGCCCATGCTGCGCGAGGCCATCAGCCGGCTCAAGAACAAGCGCGTCTACGAGGTCAACTCGGGCCGCACGCAGATTTCGGAGTACGCGGCCAACCAGGTCGCCGAGCGCAACAACGCGGCGCTGTTCAGTTACCTCGTCAGCTCGGTGATAAACGAGTTCCAGCTCATCGCGCCGAAGGGCGGCGACTCGCGCGGCCTGTCGGCCATCGCCGAAAACGTCGTCCGCAACCGCACGCGGCAGGTCAACTCCGAGGGGACGATGACGACGAGCAACCTGCTCGAAGTGCTCGAAAGCCTGATGGTCTCGTCGTCGCAACTCCCGGGGCGCAAGCTCGTCGTCTTCATCTCCGACGGCTTCGTCGTGGACGAGCGCGGCTCCAGCTCCATGACCCTGCTCAAGCGCGTGACCGAGGTCGCCGCGCGCACGAACGTGGTCGTCTACACGATGGACGCGCGCGGCACCTTCCACGACCCCGGCACGGACGCCGGGAGCAACCTCTTCCCCGACGGGCTGGCGTCGGGCACGTCCGCGCGCAACCCCATGATGGAGGCTTCGACGCTCCAAGCGCCGCTGCACATCCTGGCAGATGACACCGGGGGCCGCGCCATCATCAATTCCAACTCCTTCCGCGACGCCTTCCGTCAGGCCATCAACGAGACCTCGAACTATTACCTCATCGCCTGGCGGCCAGAAACGGAGGAGCAGCGCACGGGCCGTGCGCGCATCAAGGTCAGCATCAAGGGGCGGCCCGAGTTGCGCGTGCGCCTCAGGCGTAACTACTACGCCCCGCCGACTGCGGACGAGAAGAAGGCTGCGGAGACTGCGAAGGCGAATGAGGCGCTGACGCCGGAGGCCGGTCTGCTCAAGGCGCTCGGGTCCGTTTACCCGGGGCGCGCGCTCCCCGTCACGCTCTCGGTCGGCTACCTGAACACGGCGGAGCAGGGGCTCGCGCTGAAGGCGTCCATGCAGCTTGAGCGCGGGGCGCTGGGCGCGGCGGCCGAGGAGGCGAAGAAGTCCGAGGTGGACGTGCTGGGCGCGGCCATAGACGACCGCGGCGTCGTCGTCACCTTCAAGCAGGTCTTGACCGTCGCGCCGGACCCGTCTGCCGAGAACTTACAGCAGCCCGTCGTGTGGCATCAGCAGTTGAGTTTGCCGCCGGGGCTGTATCAAGTGCGCGTGGCGGTGCGCGAGCGCGCGACGGGGCGCGCGGGCAACGCTATGCAGTGGATAGAGGTGCCGGACGTTGCGGCCGGGCGCTTTGCTTTGAGCAGCCTGTTCCTGGGCGAGCGCAAGGCGGCGCGCGCCGACGAGAAGTTCGCCACGGCGGGCGGCCCGAGCCCCGTCATGGTTGACGTTGACCGCCGCTTCCCGCGCTCCTCCGTGCTGCGCTTCCAGACTTACGTCTACAACGCCCCGCGCGGCGGCGGCGACGCGGCCCCGGACGTGGAGATTCAGGCGCGCGTCCTCGGCGGCGGCCGCACTGCGATGAGCGTCGCGCCCGCGCGCGTCCCGACGGACACGACGAAAGACCTGCGGCGCTTGCCTTACTGGGCCGAACTAGCGCTGGACCGCCTGCCCCCCGGCAAGTACGTGCTTGAGGTCACGGCCGTTGACCGGAAGACGAAGAGCAGCGCGTCGCAGCAGTCCAGCTTCGCGGTCGAGTAAGAAGGGAGCGTGCCAGATGAGCCCGTCTAAAATCTTCGCCGCCGCGCTCGCCCTCCTCTTCGTCTCCCTTTCACACGTCCGCGCGCAGGAGCCGGGCGACGAAGTCCTGCGGATTAAGACCGAGTTGGTGCAGACGGACCTGATGGTCTTCGACAAGCAGGGGCGCTTCGTCGAAGGGCTAGCGCCGGAGCAGTTCGAGCTGACGCTGGACGGCAAGCCGCAGGCCGTCTCCTTCTTCGAGCGCGTCGCGGCCGGGAGCAGCACGGAGGCCGCGCAGGTGGCGAAGGCCGGCGGCGGCCCGGCGAAGGATGCCGGGCAGAGTAAAGCCACGTCGCCTCCTCCGTCCGCTCCGGGAGCGGGCCGCGTAATCTTCTTCTTTCTTGATGACCTGCACTTGAGCGAATCGAGCCTGGCGCGAGCGCGCAAGGCGTTGACGGATTTCGTCGAGCGCCAGATGAGCCCGGACGACCGCGTGGCAATCGTCTCGGCCAGCGGCCAGATAGGTTTCTTGCAGCAGCTGACGGACTACAAGCCCATGCTGCGGGCGGCCGTCGAGCGCCTCAACTACAAGAGGAACCCGGAAACCTACGCGGGCAAAGTTCCGATTAGCGAGTTCGAGGCCACGCGGATCGTAGACCACCACGACCGCGACCTGTTCGTTTACCTGCTGGCGGCGACCATCAACGAGTATCAATCGAAGGGGCCGCTGGCGCGCGTGGCGGCGAACATCGTCAAAAATCGCGTGCGCCGAATCTCCGCGCAGTCGAAGACGACGACGAGCGAGCTGCTCGGCGTGTTGGAGAGCCTGATGCAGTCGTCGTCGCAGCTGCCAGGGCGCAAGCTGGTCGTCTTCATCTCCGACGGCTTCATCACGGACGTGCGCGGCTCGAACGCGATGCAGTTGCTCAAGCGCGTGACCGAGATGGCGGCGCGCACGAACGTGGTCGTCTACACGATGGACGCGCGCGGGACTTTTAACGACCCGGCCGTGGACGCAAGCCGCAACGACTTCCCGGACGGCCTGGCGACCGGCACGCAGGCGCGCAACCCTTCGATGGAAGCCTCCGCGCTGCAAGAGCCGCTGCACGTCCTGGCGGACGACACGGGCGGCCGCGCCATCATCAACTCCAACTCGTTCGCGGACGCCTTCCGACAGGCCATCAACGAGACTTCCAGTTACTACCTCCTGGCCTGGCGTCCCGAGACGGAGGAGCAGCGCGCGGGCAAGGCGCGCATCAAGGTCAGCGTCAAGGGGCGGCCCGACCTGCGCGTGCGCCTCAGGCGCAACTATTACGTCCCTGCGGCGGGGGACGCGAACGCCGGCGAGAAGGGCGCTGCCCCGACGAAGGCCGAAGTGCTGACGCCGGAGGCGCAGTTGCTGACGGCGCTCGGGGCGGTCTACCCGCGGCGGACGCTTCCCCTCGCGCTCTCGGTCGGCTACGTCAGCACGCCGGACAAGGGGCTCACGCTCAAAGCCTCCATGCAGCTTGAGCGCGCGGCGCTGGACATCGTGGCTAATCAGGCGAAGAAGTCCGAGGTGGACGTGCTGGGCGCGGCCGTGGACGACCGCGGCGTCATCGTCACCTTCAAGCAGGTACTGACCGTCACGCCGGACCCGTCATCGCAAAACGAGCGGCAGCCCGTCATCTGGAATCAGCAGTTGAGCCTGCCGCCGGGCCTTTATCAGGTGCGCGTGGCCGTGCGCGAGCGTGCGACCGGACTCGCCGGCAGCGCGCAGCAGTGGGTCGAAGTGCCCGACGTTTCGGCGGGGCGTTTCCTGTTGGGCAGTCTTTTCCTGGGTGAGCGCGAGCCGGACCAAAAATCAACGCCCGCGCCGCGCCCCGTCATGGTCAACGCCGTGCGCCGCTTCGCACGCGGCTCCGTGCTCCGCTTCCAGACCACGGTCTACAACGCCGACCGCGCCCGGGCCGACGTGGAAGTAGAGGCGCGCGTGCTCGGCGGCGGCCGCACGGTCGTCGTGACGCCCGCGGCCAAACTGCCGACCGCTACCACAGCCGACCCGTCGCGCCTGCCCTACTGGGCCGAGATAAACCTCGGCCAACTGCCCCCTGGGAGATACGTGCTTGAGGTCACGGCCACAGACCGGAAGACGAAGAGCGCCGCGTCGCAGCAGGCGAGCTTCGTGGTCGAGTAAGGAAGAAGCGTGTTCGATGAGCCCCTCTAAAATCTTCGCCGCCGCGCTCGTGCTGTGGGCCGCGTCCGCTTCGCCCGTCGTCGCGCAGGAGCCGGCGGACGAGGTCGTGCGGATTAAGACGGAGCTGGTGCAGACGGACGTGACCGTCTTCGACCGGCGGGGCCGCACCGTCACGGGCCTGGGCCGCGAACAGTTCGAGCTAAGCGTCGGCGGACGCGCGCGCTCGATCAGCTTCTTCGAGGCGGTCGTGGCCCAGAATCCGGCGCAGGGTAAAGCGGCGTCCGCGCCGTCGGGCGAGGCGTCCGCGGGCGCGGAGGAAGTAAGCCGCGACACGCGCACAGTAATGGAGCGCGGGCGCGTCATCCTCTTCTTCGTTGACGACGTGCACCTGGCCCCTGAGAACCTGATTCGCGCGCGCAGGGCGCTCCTCGAATTCGTTGACAACGAGATGAGCGCCGACGACCGTGCGGCCGTCGTCTCGACGAGCGGCCAGGTCGGCTTCTTGCAGCAGTTGACGGACAACCCCGCGGTGCTGCGCGAGGCGGCCTCGCGGCTGAGCAACCGGCGCAACCCGGAGACCTACGCCGGCAAGGTTGGTATCAGCGAGTACGACGCCTCGCAGGTGGCCGAGGGGCTCAACCAGCAGCTCTTTAACTACCTCGTCAAGGCGACGGTCGCGGAGTACCAGACGGACGAGGTGACTGCGTCGAACATCGTGCGCAACCGCGTGCACCAGATCGCGGAGCAGTCGAGGGTCGCCACGGTCAACACGCTCGGGGCGCTGGAGGGCTTGATGCGCTCGTCCTCACAGCTTCCCGGGCGCAAGCTCGTCTTCTTCATTTCGGACGGCTTCGTCACGGACCCGCGGAGCACGAACGCGTTGGAGCGGCTGCGCGGCGTCACGCGAACGGCCGCGGAGGTCGGGGCCGTCATCTACACGATGGACGCGCGCGGCACTTTCGTGAACACTCACACGGACGCGAGCCAGAACCCGTACCCGGACTTCACGGGCAGCGTCTCGCGCAACGTCTTCGCCGAAGGGGTCGCAACCCAGGAGGCGCTGCGCATCCTGGCCGACGACACGGGCGGCCGCGCCATCCTCAACTCCAACTCGTTTGGCGACGGCTTCCGCCAGGCGCTCGAAGAGTCGTCCGACTATTATCTGCTGGCCTGGCGGCCCGAGGGCGAAGAACAGTCGGGCGCGAAGGCGCGCGTCGAGGTCAGAATCAAAGGGCGCGCGGATTTGAAAGTGCGCGTGCGCCGCGGCTTCGTGGCCGCGCCGGGCACGGCCGATGCGAAGCGCGGCACGACGAAGACCGCGGAGCGCCTGAAGCCCGAGGACGAGTTGCGCGCGGCGCTCGTCTCCCTTTACCCCGTCCGCGCACTGCCCGTCGCGCTGTCGGCCGGCTACGCGTCGAAGCAGGTGAATGAGACGACGCTGACGGCCTCGATGCAGATGGACGCGGCCGCCCTGAGCCTGGACCCCGCGGCCGAACAGGGGAAGACGGAAGTTGACGTGCTGGGTGTCGCGCTGGACGACCGCGGGGCCATCTACAGCTTCAGGCAGACGGTGACAATCAGTGCGCAGAGCGCGCGAAAAGTCGTTGCGTGGAACCAGCAGTTGACGGTTAAGCCGGGGCTGTATCAGGTCCGAGTGGCGGTGCGCGAGCGCGCGAGCGGGCGCGCGGGCAGCGCGATGCAGTGGGTCGAAGTGCCGGACCTGTCGGCGGGGCGCTTCCAGTTGGGCAGCCTTTTCCTTGGCGAGCGCGAGTCGCCGGGCGGGGAATCAACGCCCGCGCCGCGCGCCGTCATGGTCAACGCCGCGCGCCGCTTCGCGCGCACGTCGGCGCTGCGCTTCCAGACCACCGTCTACAACACCGCGCGCAACGCAGATGTCGAGATAGAGGCGCGCGTGCTCGGCGGCGGCCGCGCGGTCGTCGTGATGCCCGCAGTTAAATTACCGATTGGCACAGCCGCCGACCCGTCGCGCGTGCCCTACTGGGCCGAGATCGCCCTCGGCAAACTTCCCCCCGGCAGGTACGTGCTTCAGGTGACTGCGAGTGACAGGAGGACGAGGGGCAGGGCTTCGCAGCAGTCTGGTTTCGTCGTCGAATAGAACCAACGAGGTGAAAGCGGGCGGCCGGCGGGGCGGGCAAGTCTTCTTGCCCGCCCGGACTTTTTATTGGACCGAAAAGTTGATTCGTTGTGACGCCGTGGCTTTGGCGGTTTCGTCGGTCGCGGTGAGTTGCAGGGTGTAATGTCCCGGGGGCAGCTTGTCGAGCGCGATTTCGGCCCAGTAGGGCAGCCGCTTGGGGTCGCCCGTCGTGGGGACTTTGGCCGGGGCGACGCTCATCACCTGCTGGCGGCCGCGGAAGACCTGCGCCCGAATCCACGCGCCCGCGCCGCCCGCGTTGTAGACGTAGGTCTGGAAGCGCAGCGCCGACGTGCGCGCGAATTTGTGATCCACGTCCACCGTCACGGAGCGCCGGCCGGACTCTTCCGCGTGCGCGTCGCTCTCGCCCTTGCGCTCGCCCAGGAAGATGCTGCTCAGGCCGAAGCGCGCCTGCGCTGCGTCCGGTATCTCTATCCACTGCTGCGCGCCGCCCGTGCGCCCCGTGGTGCGCTCGCGCACCGCCACGCGCACTTGATAAAGCCCCGGCTTGACGTTCAACTGCTGGTTCCAGACGACCGCCGATTCCGCGCCGGATTCTGGCACAATCGTCACCACCTGTTTGAAGGTGACGATGATGCCGCGGTCGTCCACTGCCGCGCCGATTACGTCAAGGGCCGCCTGCTTCGCCGGCCGCTGCGGGTCCAGCACGAGCGCGCGGCGCTCCGTCTGCATGGAGAGCTTCAGGACCGGGCCGGCGGCCTGCATGTAGCCGACGGAGAGCGAGACGGGAAGCGCCCGCTGCGGGTAGAGAGCGCCGAGCGCGCCCAGCAGTTGCTCCTCCGATGATGACGGCTCGGCTTTCGCGGCCGCGGCGCGTTCCTTCTTGACGCCGGGCGCGGGCGCGTCGGTGGCCGTCGCCGCGGGCGGATCGTAGAGGCTCGTGCGCAGGCGCACGCGCAGCTCCGGCCGGTCTTTGATAGAGACTTTCAGGCGGAGTTTGCCTTCGCGCTGCTCGGCCGTGGACGGCCGCCACGCCAGCACGTAGTAGTCCGAGGTCTCCGCAATCGCTTGCCGGATTCCGTCGTCCAGCGAGCCGGGGTTGAGGATGGCGCGGCCGCCCGTCTCGTCCGCGATGAGCCGCAGCGGCTCCTGCGTCGCTGAGATTTCGCCGAACAGCAGGCCGGCCTTGCGGCTCGTCATGTCCGTGTAGTCGTTCGTGCTCGCGTCCGCCCCGGACCCGAAGGTGGAGAGGGAGCCGCGCAGGTCCACCGTGTAGATGACGGCCCCGGCGCGCGCGGCCGCGTCGGTCGCGCGCCGCAGCTCTTCGAGCGCGCCCGACCGGCGCTCGTTGAGGATGAAGCCGTCCGAGAGGAAGAAGACGAGCTTGCGGCCCGGGAGGTCGGCGGCAGAGAGCAACAGGCCCTGAAGCGCCGAGAGCGTGGCGTCGGTCGTCATGCGCCCCTGCGCGTTGATCTGCCGCAGGCGGTTCCTCAGGAGCGGCGAGGCCGAATAAGTGCTGGCGAGCTTGTGGTCGCCGCGCTTGTTGCCCGCGCCCATCTGCTGCTCCATCTTGACGGACTCCATCAGGTAGGCGAACAACTCGCGATTGCCGTAGTCCATTATCTGGCTGGCGAGGTACTCGCTGATCTGCGTCTTGCCCGTGTACGCCTCGGGGTCGCGCCTGTAGCCGAGGCGCGCGATGGCGGCGTTGAGCACGGCCGGGTTATCCGTGAGCTGTTGGAGGAACCCTATCTGGCCGCTCGTGGAGGCGACGGCGACGCGGTCGTTCGGGTTCATCTGGTCCGCGACGAAGCGGCGCAACGAATCGCGCGCGCGCGCCAGGCTGGCGTTACTCAGGCGCACGTCGTCCAGGAAGAAGAAGATGACGCGGCCGCGGTCTGCGGCCAGCGACTCGGCCGGCGCGGGCGCGTCCATTTTCACAGGCGCGGCCGGGGCTGCGCGGCGCGCGGCCGCAAGTTGCGCGGCCTCACTGGCGCTGCCGGCGCGCACGCGCTCGAAGAAGGAGACGGTCTGCCTTGCGCCGGAGAGCGTCAGCTCGAACTGTTCGGGGCTGAGCCCTTCGACGAAGCGGCCCTGCTTGTCGAAGACCATGACCTCCGTCTGCACCAGCTCGGTCGTCACGCGGACGATGTCGTCCGCCGCCTGCTCGCGCTCCTCTTTCTGCGCGCTCGTCGGAAGCGCGAGGGCCGCGAGCAACAGAAGTGTCAGGGGGAGAGTTCGGCGGAAGCGGGATTTCGTGTGTGACATGAACGAGCCTCGACGTAAAGATTGTGCCAGCGCGGCGCGCGCGAGGTGGGGATTATAGCGCAGCGCGGATTTGAATGATACGAGGAAAGCGGGCGGGGGTAAACCGCCCTTCCTGACCTGAGAGGCGGCGCGGGTTGAGTGATTCAAGGCAGAATAATTGGCGGTAGTGAGTCATTTTCAACGTTGAACAAATAACGAGCTGTAATCTCATCCCTCCGTGAAATATGGAGAGGGTCGCTGGTTCTCGCCGTAATGGAATAACATATTCCTCTTCAAGTACCTCTACCGCGTACCGGTAAAGTTAGTGTATGCCCCCGCTGGAATATTACTGCTCAAGTTCGTGATGCTGCGAGTCGCAGGACTGAACCCGAAACGATTCTTCGTCGGCTTGAGCGTGTAGTTGCGCCCCGCCGGTAAGTTCGTGAACGTGTAAATGCCTGAACTGTTAGTCTGCGCCGTGCGGGCAGGGAATCCGGCAGGGACGGGACTCGTGATCGTGACCGTCACCGCGCTGATGCCGGCGGTTGTGCCTGTCCGCGTTATTCGCCCGGTGATGCTGTAGACCTTGACCAGGAAGTTCACTGCGGTCTGATTAGTGCTCAGGTTGAGTAGTGACTTGCTCGCTGGCGTAAACAGGTATCCAGTCTTGGTCGGCGTGACTGTGTAGTTGCGACCTGCCGGAACATTCAGAAATGAATATGCTCCGGTGCTGCTTGTCGTAGTTGTTCGTGCCGTGAAACCAACCGGAGTCGGGCTGGTCAACCTCACTGTCACACCACTCAATCCAGCCGTGCCATTCGTGACGCGCCCGCTGATGCTGTGGGCGGTCGGCGGCGTGGCGAGGTTAGCAATCTTAACGACGAAGGCATCGTCGTGATTTTCAAGACCGCCACCGTTGTTCGGCTGAAAAGCATTGGCGGTCGTCGGAAAATCGAACGAAGAACTGTAACCGGTTACGTAAGCGTTGCCGCCTCCATCTAGGGCGATGCCTCGCGCCTCGTCGAAGAGATTGCCGCCGAGGAAAGTCGAATAGACGAGCGCCGTGCCGGTCGCATTGAGCTTGGTGACGAAGGCGTCGCTCAATCCGCCGAAATTAGGCTGCACGGCATTAGCGGTCGGGAAGTTGAACGATTTCGTGTCGCCTGTCACATAAGCATTGCCCGCCCCGTCAACGCCTATGCCCCAGCCTCTTTCTACGTTGTCAGCCCCGCCGAGATAGGTGGAATAGATGAGCGCAGTACCCGTCGCGTTGAGCTTGGTGACGAAGGCATCGAAACTGCCCGTGGTCTGATACGCGCCGGGCGTGACGGGAAAGCCATCAATCTCCGGCGTAAAAGGATTATCTTCCGACTCCGTGAGGCCGGTGATGTAAGCGTTGCCGCTTGCATCAAGTGTGATTGCGTTCCCCTGCTCGCGCGAGCAGCCGCCGAGAAACGTCGAATAGACGAGTGCTGTGCCGTTGGGCGTGAACTTTGTGATGAAAGCGTCCAGACCGCAGCGCGACCTGTCGTAGGCTCCGGGCGTGACGGGGAAGTCTGGCGAGTAGGTGTAGCCCGTGACGTAGGCGCTGCCCGCGGCGTCAACCGCGATCCCTTCGCCCCAGTCATCGGTGGCGTTAATGATGTCGCCGCCGCCTAAATAGGTGGAATAGACGAGTGCCGTGCCGCTCGCGTTCATCTTGGTGACGAAGCCATCGTTGTTGCCGCCCCCGTAAAGAGGCTGGAAGGCATTGACGACGGGGAACGTGCAGGTCGGGGCCGGGCTGCGGCAGACCGTCCAGCCCGTGATGTAAGCGTTGCCGGCGGCATCCAACGCGATGTCGCGTCCAAAGTCATCGAAGTTACCGCCAAACCGAGATGAATAGATGAGCGCAGAGCCCGTCGCGTTCAGTTTCGTGATGAAGATTTCATAGCCCCATTGAGCAGTCTGGAAAGCGCCGGGCGTGATGGGGAAGTTCAGCCCCCCCGTTTCACCAGTCACGTAAGCATTGCCTGCCGCATCTACGGCAATCCCGTTGCAGCTTGCGCCGCTGAGAAAGGTTGAGTAGATGAGGGCATCGCCAGCCGCGTTGATCTTCGTGATGAAGCCGTCGCTGCTGCCGCTATAGGTGGTCTGATATGCTCCGGCTGTTGTCGGGAAGTCCACAGACGCGGTCGTTCCCGCCACGTAAGCGTTGCCGGAGGAGTCAACGGCGATAGCATAGCCTTGATCGAAGAAGTTGCCACCGAGGTAGGTGGAATAAGAGAGCACCGGATCAATCACCAGAGGCCGGGTTCGGTCATACGAGCCGAGCTGAAAACCGATCTCATCCTTGCCCTTGAGCACGTAACTGCCGGCGACCATCTGCCGCACTCCGTCCATTTCCTGATAGATGATGGGCTTGAGTTGCCGCAACTCTTCGCCGGCAACGTGCAGCACGAGGTCGCCTTCCCGATTCACTTCCAACTTGCTCGCGCCCTCGAATTTGAGCTTGATAACACTTGGGTCAACGTGAGGCGCAACGACGAAGTCATACTCCAATTGACGTTGATTGCCATAATAGATGAGGTCTATGCCCGCGTAGATGTCACGATAAAGAACCTTCGCATAAGTCGGTACGTCCGTGACCCACTTCTTTGGGTCTTGACTGGTGAAGTAATTTGTTTTGCCGGGCAGTTCCTCCACTCCCATGATTTGAGGATCACGATGAGCACCGCTCACTTTCATCCGCAGCACAGCCGATTTCGGATTGTGGATTGCGGAATGCGGATTTTCAGAATCCGATGAAGAGGCCCTATACTTTTCATTCCGCAATCCGAAATCCGCATTCCGCAATTCCAGCACAGCCTCGCCGGAAGTCAGAAACAGGCCGTAGCCCGGCCCGCGCGAGAGGAACTTCACCCGCGAGTCGGTCTGTCCATGGTTAGCTTCAAAGCTCAATGGCAGCTTGCCGTAAGCCGCGCTGATGCTCTTCTGGGTGGCTGGCCTGGATTTAACTGCCTGGCTCTGGTCCGCGGCTTCGATTGCAGCCGGAGATTCGGTCAAGCGCGCCTGTTTGGTTGAGACCGGGTAGTAGAAAATAAGAAGGCCAGTCAGACCGGCCAGTAGGAAGATCAGACTGAAGTGTAATGTGGCGTAATGCTTGGGATGGGTCGGATATGAGATTTCATCGCCTCTTTCGGGAAGTGGGTCATTTTCAATATAGAATGAAGAAAGAGACGTATCTCCTCCCTCTGTGAGATATGGAGGGAGTCGCTGATTCTCGCCGTATGCCACACTTTGAAATTCAGTGTTGATTTAATCCTTCGGAAGGGCGTTTGTCTGTGTGCGAACATACATTGCGACAAAATAACCATCTTTGTTCAGCTTTGAAAATGACCCACTACTTAATTGGCAGGTCGGGAAGGGTGGTTTACCCCCGCTGCCTTCGTCAAATAAAAAGGCGAGCCGGATAAACACCGGCTCGCCTCTGCCCTGAGCTAACCTCTGACCGCCCTCAGCCCGCCACGGTCTCTTCGACGACGGCTTCCACGCTCGACGGGTCCACGAGCGAGGCGCTGGTGACTTTGTCGCCGCCGTCGGTCTTGATGAGGCGGACGCCCGAGGCCGAGCGGCCGGTCTTGCGGATGCTGTCGGCTTCGATGCGGATGAGCTTGCCCTGCTGCGTGATAATCATCACTTCCGACTCGTCCTCGACGGGGAAGACGGCCACGACCTTGCCGGTCTTGTCGGTCGTCTTCATGTTGATGACGCCCTTGCCGCCGCGCGACTGGAAACGATAGTCCGTGATCTTCGTCTGCTTGCCGAAGCCCTGCTCGGAGACCGAGAGCATCCGCTCCGAGTCGTTGGCCGAGACGGCGCAGAGCGCCACGACGATGTCGTCCTTCCGCAAGTCAATCCCGCGCACGCCGCGCGTCGCCCGCCCCATCGGCCGCACCTGCTCCTCGTTGAAGCGAATCGCCAGCCCGTTGTGCGTGGCGATGAAGATGCGCTTCGTGCCGTCGGTCAAAACCACGTCGAGCAACTCGTCGCCCTCGTCAATGTTGATGGCGACGATGCCGTTCGAGCGTATGTTCTGGAAGTCCGCCAAGCTGGTCTTCTTGATGACCCCCTTGCGCGTCACCATGACGACGTAGCGGCCCTCCGAGAACTCGCGCACGGGGACCACGCCCGCGAGCTTTCTGGACGAAGGGAGGTTGACGAGGTTGACGATGGCCTTGCCGCGCGCCGCGGCGGCCGCGTCCGGCACCTCGTGGACCTTCAGCTTGTAGACCTGCCCGTCGTCCGTGAAGACCATCAGGTAGGCGTGCGTCGAGGCGATGAAGAGGTGCTCGACGTAGTCGTCGTTCTTCCCCGTACTTGCTCCGAAGCGGCCCTTGCCGCCGCGGCCCTGGCGCTGGTAGACGGTGACGGGCGTGCGCTTGATGTAGCCCCTGTTCGTCACCGTGATCGCCACGTCCTCGTCCGCGATGAGGTCTTCGATGGAAAGCTCGACGCCCTCCTCGACGATCTCCGTGCGGCGCGCGTCGCCGAAGTCGCGCTTGACCTCTTCCAGCTCCTTGATGATGACGCGGCGCAGGGAACTCTCGTTGGCGAGAATCTCTTCCAGCTCGGCGATGAGCTTGATGATGCCCTCGTACTCGTCAACGATCTTCTGGCGTTCGAGCGCCGAGAGGCGGCGCAGCTGCAAGTCCAGAATCGCCTGCGCCTGCAATTCCGAGAATTCCAGACGCCTCATAGCCCTTTGCAGCTTGCCGAGGTAGCCGGCGAGCGTTAAATCCGCGGGCGCGCCCTTCCACTGCTTGACCTCGGACATCGTCGCCGTGTCGCCCGTCAACCACTGGCGAGCCTCTTCCACGGAGCGCGCGTTGCGGATGAGCGTGACGATGTAGTCGAGCGCGTCAATCGCCTTGGTCAGCCCTTCGAGGATGTGCGCGCGGGCGCGCGCCTTCCTCAACTCATACTCGGTGCGGCGGCGCACGACCTCGCGGCGGAAGTCCACGAACGCTTCGAGCATCTGCTTGAGGTTGAGGACGCGCGGCTGGCCGTTGACGATCGCCAGGTTGATGACGCCGAAGGAGGACTGCATCGGCGTCAGCTTGTAGAGCTTGTTGAGAATGACCTGCGGCACGGCGTCGCGCTTGAGTTCGACGACGATGCGCATCCCCTGGCGATCGGACTCGTCGCGCAGGTCCGCCACGCCGTCCAGCTTCTTCTCGTTAACCAGCTCGGCGATGCGCTCGATCAGGCGAGCCTTGTTGACCTGGAAGGGAATCTCCGTGATGACGATGGCGTCGCGCTCGTGAGCGCCGCGGCCGATGCGGTCAATGCCGGCGCGGGCGCGCATCTGGATGACGCCGCGGCCCGTCGTGTAGGAGCGCTTCAACTCCTCGCCGCCGTAGATGAAGCCGCCGGTGGGGAAGTCCGGCCCGGTGACGATCTTCGTCAAGTCCTTAACGTCCATGCTCGGCTTGCGGATGAGCGCGACGGTCGCGTCCACAACCTCCGTCAGGTTGTGCGGCGGAATCTTGGTCGCCATCCCGACGGCGATGCCGTCCGAGCCGTTGACGAGGAGGTTCGGGATGCGCGTCGGCAGCACCGAAGGCTCCGACAGGGACTCGTCGTAGTTGGGCTGGAAGTCTACCGTCTCCTTCTCGATGTCGGAGAGTATCTGCGTGGTGAGGCGGGCCATGCGGACTTCGGTGTAGCGCATGGCGGCCGCAGCGTCGCCGTCAATCGAGCCGAAGTTGCCCTGCCCGTCAATCAGCGGGTAGCGCATCGAGAAGTCCTGTGCCAATCTGACGATGGTGTCGTAGACGGCCGTGTCGCCGTGCGGGTGATACTTACCGATCACGTCGCCGACGACGCGCGCGCTCTTCTTGTAAGACTTGTTGTACTGGTTCCCCAGCTCGTTCATGGCCCAGAGCACGCGGCGGTGCACGGGCTTCAATCCGTCGCGCACGTCGGGGAGCGCGCGGCCGATGATGACGGACATGGCGTAGTCCAGGTAGGAGCGCCGCATCTCGTCCTCGATGTTGATGTAATTTCTTTCAGTAATAGTTTCCATTAAATAGACCTTTCCGGTACAATCCGCGCGCACCGAGCGGCGCGACACGACACCTTTGACAACTTCCGGCGTCGCAATAATTTCTCGTCGTTTCGAGGCTTTCGGGTACTCGTTTGGCCGGGCCTGCGGGCACGGGTTTGAAGTACGAGATATTGTACCCGGAAAGGGACGTTTTGGCAAACGCGCCCGAAGCAAAAAAGCCAATAAAAATAGGGGTTTCAGCGCATTTTTGGCCCGGCGAAAGGGGTCGGCCTCGGGCTCAATATTTTGGGCTCGGGCGGGCGGGCTTTTTGACGTTTTCGGCACGCCGGAACGCTTATGAAATTTGACGGGAAATCGAGGCGGATGCGCGAGCGGCTGGAACTCAGCCTGCCGGTGCGCGTCTTCGGCCGCGAGAGCGAGGACACGGACTGGGTGGAGACGACCCGCCTGATGGACGTGACCCCGTTCGGCGCGCGCTTCGCGCTCTCGCGCCCGACGGAGCCGGGGAGGCTCCTGCACCTGACGCTGCCGATGCCGCGCCAGCTGCGCTGCTTCGACCACGTCGAAGACCAGTACCGCGTCTGGGCGCTGGTGCGTAACCTCAAGGTGCAGGAGGCCGGCGAGGGCAAGCCCGCGCGCTTCGAGGTCGGCGTCGCCTTCATCGGCAAGCGCGCGCCCCAGAGCTTCGAGCTTGACCCGACGACGCGCTACGAGGTCGCGCAGAGTGTGACGGAGAGCGGCATGTGGACGGTCGCCGAGCAGGACCCGTCCGCGACGAGGCACACGCCCACGGACGAGCCGCGCCCCGAGACGCGCCACCACATCCCTATCGAAGTCGTGGTCGAGGCGCTCGACGAGAAGGGGCAGGCCGCCGCAGGCGAGACGACCGTCACGGAGAACATCAGCCGGCGCGGCGCGGCCGTCTTCACGACGCTCAACGTCGTGCGCGGCCGCTTCGTGAGAGTGACGAGCGCGCAGTACGGAATCTCCGTCATCGCGGCCGTGCGCGGGCGGCGCACGGGGCCGGACGGCATCCCGCGCCTGCACCTGGAGTTCGTGGACAAGCAGTGGCCGCTGGAAGGGATAGATTAGGGGCCGAAGATGAGAAGCAGAATCGTCATCCCGCGCGAGGTGTTGCTGGTAGAGATAGAGCGGCGGTGCCGCGACGCGGCGTGCAACGCGCGCAACCGCGTCGGGTTGACGAAAGCTGAGGCGCGCGCCTACTGTGGCTTCGAGTGCGAGCGTTGCGGGCAGACCTGGGAGGACGCCTTGACAGAGCGCGACGCGCCCGAATGGTGGGAGGAGTTGACGGTCACGGGGCTGCACGCGCTGCGCGGCAACTCCGAGAGCGACGGGCCGCGGGAGGAGAGCGAGGTGGTGGAGAGGATGAGCGAAGACTACAGGCGCGCCCGAGGCAGCGCCGAAGGCACTGGAGAAGAATCGTCTTGAGCGAAAGCAGTCCGAGCGTGGGCGAGCGCCGCACGGGGGCGAAGCAGACACAGGCGGAGCCGTTCGTCCTGCCCTTGTGGGCGATCAACCTCATACGGATCCCACTGCACCTGCTGTCGCTCCTCTTCTGGCGCATCAGCTTCGAGGGCTTGGAGAACGTCCCGCGCACGGGCGGCGTCATCATCGCCTCCAACCACCAGACCTATCTGGACCCGATGTGGATGTCGCTGCCCGTCAGGCGCGAGACACGCTACCTCGCATGGAGCGAGAGCTTCGACTGGCCGATTGTCGGGAAGGTGATCATGCTCCTGGGGGCGTGGCCGATTCAGATCAAGAAGGCGGACAGGACAGCGATTCGCCGCTCAAGACAGTGGATGAAGAGCGGCGGCGCGGTCGTCATCTTCCCCGAAGGCGGGCGATGTCAGCCGGACGGGCGCTTGCTCCCGTTCGAGGCGGGCGCGGCGCGCATGGCGCTCGAATCCAACGTCCCCATCCTCCCCGTCACCATCCGCGGCGGCCACATCGCCTGGGCCAAAGGCTCCCGCCTCCCGCGCCTCCATAAAGTCCAGATCATCTACCACCCGCTCCAACACGTCACCATCGCCGAGGGCGAGGACGCGCGCCAGGCTTCGCGCCGCGAGACAGACCGCCTCGCCGCCACCATCGGCAGAGCACTGTGAGAGCAGTGGTCAGTGGTCAGTGGTCGGTGGTCAGTTAAGAACAAAAACAAGAAGGCAGCGGAGTTTGAATAGCTCGGCTGCCTTCTTCTTTCTGTTAACTGACCACCGACCACTGACTACTGACCACTGTTACTCTGCTGTTGCCGCCGGCGCTCCTCGCGGCGCTGGCGTTCGCGTTCCTGTTGCTCTTGGATGATGGCCCTTCTTCGCACGCGCTGGGCGCGGCGGGCCGCGGCTTCAGCACGCCGTTTTTCTGCCTCGATATACGCCTCGAATTCGGGAGTGCCCAGTGGCGGCACCTTGTCGGGGCGTCTTCCGGGTGGGGGCGGCTCGTCCGTGTCGGGCGGCTCGGGCATCTCGTCGTCGTCGTCCGAGATTTCGACCTCGCCGCCTTCGTCCGCTTGCTTGCCCTTCGGCGTCTTGTCCTTGCGGCGAGTGACCACGACCGGCGAGGCCGCGGGCGCGGGCGGGGCTTCCGCCTCGGCCCGCTTCTCGGCCTCCTTCTCCGCGTCCTTCGAATCAGTGTTGCTGGTCTCGGGCGTGGGCGACGGGGCCTGTACGTTCTGCTGCTGGGCCGCGGGCGCGGGCTCTGGGGAAGAAGGGTTGCGCGTGAGAGTGTAGACGCCCGCCGCGACGGCCAGCACGGCGACGGCGCTCGCCGCCTTGACCATGACGCGCCGGCGCGGCATGGCCTCTTTCTTCGCGGCGACCCTCGTCACCACCGAATCAGGGTCGGTGTCTCCGCCCGACTCACGCTCGCTCGTCGAAGGCTTCGAGTTGACGGAAGTCGCCGCGCCGCCCTCCTTCACCGTCCCGGTCTCTTGCGCGCCCTGGCCTGCGGCGCGTGTCGCGGGCGTGGCCGCGAACATCAACTGCGTGTCCTGTTCGTAGACGTTGGCCGTCTGCGCGGGGCTTGCGCTCGTGTCGCGCCCGGCGGTGTGGACCTGGCGCGCGGCCTCGCGCATCAGCTCGCGCATCTCGGCGGCCGATTGCGGGCGCTGGCTCGCGTTCTGCGCCATCGCCTTCGAGACGACTTCGGCGACCGCGGGCGTGACCTGCGCGTGCACGTCGTTGGCGGGAAGCAAGGGGTCCGGCTGGCCGTTGAGCACGGCGGTCGCGCGCGTCAGCGCGTCCGGCGGCACGACGCCCGTCATCAGGTGATAGAGCGTGGCGGCCAGAGAGTAGATGTCACTCCTCGGGTCCGTGCCCGCGCCCTGAATCTGTTCGAGCGACGCGTAGTGGCGCGAGTAGCCGAAGACGCTCTTGGTCACGGCGGTCGTGGCCTGCGCGAGCGCGCCCTTCGCCAGACCGAAATCGAGAAGGACGATGTGCTTGCGCGGCGTGAGCTTCAGGTTCTGCGGCTTGATGTCGCGGTGAATGATGGACGGCTCCTGCGTGTGCAGGTAGTCCAGGGCGTCGAGCAACTGGTCGGCCCAGTTCAGGACCTCCGAGAGAGGGAACGCGCCGCCGCGCTCCTTGAGCTTCTCGGCCAGGTCGTCGCCCGCGATGTACTCCATCACGATGAACTGGCCCTGTTCTTCGGTGAAGTGATCCGAGACGCGCGGCAGCGCGGGGTGGCGCAGGTGATTCAGCAGCCGCGCCTCGCGCTCGAACGCCTTGCGCAGGTTGGGGTCGTCGAAGAAAGTCTCTTTCAGCGCGACCGTGCTGCCGAAGCGCTGGTCCGTCGCGACGTAGACCGCGCCCATCCCGCCCTGCCCGATCTGGTGCTGGACTAGGTAACGGTTTTGGAGCAGGGTGTTCGGCGCGATCATCGGGACCAGTATATTAGCCGAAAGCCCGAAGTCCAAAGTCTACTTCGGACTTTCGCTCAGGGCATGGCGAGCACGGTCATCATGGCTTCGTGGACGAGGCCGTTGCTGGCGAGGATGGGGGGCGTGTAGATGTCGAAGGGTTGCCGGCGTAGTCGGAGACGCGCCCGCCGGCTTCTTTAACGAGGAGGACGCCGGCCGCCACGTCCCAGGGGCGCAGGCCCTCCTCCCAGAAGCCGTCGAAGCGGCCGCAGGCGACGTAGGCGAGGTCGAGCGCCGCCGCGCCGTCGCGCCTGACGGCCTGCCCGTGCATGATGAAGTTCTTGAAGTGGCGGACGAAGTCGTCGCGCCCGCGCACGTCGTAGGGGAAGCCCGTGCAGAGCAGCGCCGCGTTCAAGTCTTCCACCTCCGAGACGCGCATGCGGCGGCCGTTCAAAGACGCGCCCTCGCCGCGCTCGGCCGCGAACGTCTCCTCGCGCATCGGGTCGTAGACGACGCCCAGCTCCACGCGCCCCGCGCGTTCGAGCGCGACCGAGACGCAGAAGGAGGGGTAGCCGTGCGCGTAGTTGGTCGTGCCGTCCAGAGGGTCCACGATCCACTTCCACTCTCCCTGCCCCTCGTGTCGTTGGCCTGCGGCCTCCGCCTCCTCCGCGAGAATCGCGTGGCGCGGGTAGTGCGACTTGATGCGCTCGATGATGAAACGCTCGGCGGCCAGGTCTGCCTCCGTCACGATGTCTATGTCGCCCTTGTTGGAGACCTCTATGGCGCGCCCGAAGCGCTCGGCCAGAATGCGCCCGGCGTCGTGCGCGGTTTGGATGGCGAAGTTGAGCATAAAGGCAGTGGGCCGTTAATCAGGATTTTTAGAGTCCCGTAGGGACTCTTGGTAATAGCCCAGCACTTCAGTGCTGGGAAAGCAGACGGAATTTTATCGAGTCCCGTAGGGACGGCTGACGTTTCTGTTCAGCCGTCCCTACGGGACTCAAATTTTTTCTCCAACGTTTCCCAGCACTGAAGTGCTGGGCTATTGTCAGCCGCCCCTGGCGGGGCTGAAAACTTACCTTTTCAGTATCGCGATGACTTCCGTCTGAATCGGCTGGCCCGTCACGACCGCGTCGCGCTCTGTGACGTGGACATCAATCTCGGAACGAATGCCGAACTTGTCTTCGAGGTAGATGCCGGGTTCTATCGAGAAAGTGGTGCGGGGGATGATGCGGCGCGAGTCGCGCGTCTCAAGGTTGTCTATGTTCGCGCCGTTGCCGTGGACCTCGGCCCCTATGGAGTGGCCCGTGCGGTGTATGAACTGGTCGGCGTAGCCGGCGCGCTTGATGACGCCGCGCGAGATGTCGTCCACGTCCGCGCCCTTAATCGCACGGCCCGCGCGCATGCTCTCCTGGACGAAGCTGACGGCCGCGTCGCGCGCCTCGCGCACGATGTTGAAGACCTTGACGTATTCCTCCGGCACGGTCTCGCCGACGTAGCCCGTCCAGGATTGGTCCGTGTAGACCGCGTCCGGCTTCTTCAATTTGGCCCACACGTCGAAGAGGACGAAGTCGCCGCGCCGGATAGGCGCGTTGCGGTCGCGCGTCGGCTCGTAGTGCGGGTTGGCGGCGTTGGCGTTGACGGCCACGATGGGCGGCTCGTTGTCGCTCTCCAATCCTTCCTCGGCGTAGCGGCGCACCATGAACTGCTGGATGTCGTATTCGGTCGTGGGCTCGTCAGCCTTGATGCGGCGCGCGATCTCGTCGAAGGCTTCGATGATGATGCGGTGGATTTTGTCGGAAGCCTCCTTGTGCATCTCAAACTGGGCGGGCGTCCAGGCGGCCTCGAACCGCTGCACGAGGTCTGCGCTCGGGACCGGCTCGACGCCGAAGGAGCGGATGAGTTCTATCGTGCCGGCGTCCACGCGCGACATGTACGGGATGTCGTTCATCGGCGAGTACTGCATGGCGATGCGGATGTCGCGCCGGTAGTAGACGCGCATTTTCCCGCGCTGCGTGTGGAGGAGGCCGCCGCGGCTCGCCGTGGCCGCCACAGTCTCGCGCAGGTAATTATGTAGCTGCTGCCAGGGCAGGTAGACGAGTTTCCGGCCGGGCAAGGTGTCTAGCTTGTCGCGCTCAATCGAGTGGACGAGCTTGACGGGCTCGCCCGTGGCGGGGACGAAGTAGAACCAGCGGCGCGTCGTGATGCCGCGCTGGCCCAGTTTGAGGATGCGGTAGGCCAGCGGGTCCGAGCCGCGGAAGTCGTAGAAGAGCCAGCCGTCGAGTTTGGCGTCACGCAAAGCCTGCTGAATCTCCTTGACGCGCTCGGCCGCTTCCTGCTGCCCCGCCTCCTGCGCGTGAGCGTTAGAGAAAGCCAGCAGCAGGAGCAGAATTGTGCCAGCAACAAAGAATCGCCTCATAAGTTTTCATTCCTGTCCCGCGCCCAGCATCGGGACGTTGATGCCCTTCGCGCGGGCCGTCTCCGCGGCCTCTTCGTAGCCGGCGTCAACGTGGCGCGCGACGCCGAGGCCGGGGTCGTTGGTGAGCACGCGGTTCAGGCGGCGCGAGGCTTCAATGGTCCCGTCGGCGACCGAGACCTGGCCGGCGTGGAGCGAGTAGCCTATGCCGACGCCGCCGCCGTGGTGGAACGAGACCCAACTCGCGCCGCTCGCCGTGTTGAGGAGCGCGTTCAAAATGGGCCAGTCCGCGACGGCGTCCGAGCCGTCGCGCATCCCCTCTGTCTCGCGGAATGGCGAGGCGACGCTCCCAGTATCAAGATGGTCGCGGCCGATGGCGACGGGCGCTTCGAGGTCGCCGCGTTTGACCAGGTCGTTAATGGCTTCGCCCATCTCGGCGCGCTCGCCGTAGCCGAGCCAGCAGATGCGCGCCGGCAGCCCCTGGAACTGCACGCGGTCGCGCGCGAGCCTGAGCCAGCGGTTCAGTGTCCTATCTTCGGGGAAGAGTTCGAGCGCGAGGTCGTCCGTCTTGCGTATGTCTTCGGCCGAGCCGGAGAGCGCGACCCAGCGGAAGGGGCCTTTGCCCTCGCAGAAGAGCGGGCGGATGTATTCCGGCACAAAACCCGGAATCTCGAAGGCGTCACTGCATCCGGCGTCGAGCGCCTGCTTGCGTATGTTGTTGCCGTAGTCGAAGGTGATTGCGCCCGCGCGCTTCAGGTCGAGCATCGCCTCGACGTGCACGGCCATCGCCTCCATCGCGCGCACGACGTACGCGCGCGGGTCAGTGCGGCGCAGCTCATCGGCTTCGTCTAGACTGAGCCCCGCCGGCACGTAGCCGTTAAGCGGGTCGTGCGCGCTCGTCTGGTCCGTGACGGCGTCCACCTGCACGCCGCGGCTGACTATCTCGGGCAGGACTTCGGCGCAGTTGCCGACGAGGCCGACCGAAAGCGCGTTGCCCGTCAGCCGCGCCTCCTCGCAGAGCGCCAGGGCTTCGTCGAGCGAGTGCGCGAGGCGGTCGCAGTAGCCCGTGTCAATCCGGCGGCGGATGCGCGCCTCGTCCACGTCTATGCCGAGAAAGACAGCGCCGTTCAGAGTGGCCGCGAGCGGCTGCGCGCCGCCCATCCCGCCCATGCCGCCGGAGACTAAGAGCTTGCCCGTCAGGCTTCCGCCGAAATGTTTGTCGGCCATCGAGGCGAAGGTCTCGAACGTGCCCTGGACGATGCCCTGCGTGCCGATGTAAATCCAGCTCCCGGCGGTCATCTGCCCGTACATCATCAGCCCTTTGCGCTCAAGCTCGTGGAAGGTGTCCCAGTTGGCCCACGCGCCGACGAGGTTCGAGTTGGCGATGAGGACGCGCGGGGCCAGGTCGTGCGTGCGGAAGACGGCGACGGGCTTGCCGGACTGCACGAGCAGCGTCTCCTCGTTGCCGAGGTCGCGCAGCTCGCGGACGATGGCGTCGAACGCGGCCCAGTTGCGCGCGGCCTTGCCGGCCCCGCCGTAGACGACCAGGTCGTCTGGGCGCTCGGCCACCTCCGGGTCGAGGTTGTTCATCAGGCAGCGCAGGGCTGCTTCCTGGTGCCAGCCTTTGCAATTAAGTTTCGCGCCGCGCGGCGCGCGCACCGTCCTCGAACTCAATTACTTGCCTCCCCAGAGCCGGCTCAGCCAGCCGCCGCCCTCGCGCTTCGAGAGCTGCTCCAACTCGCCCGCGTCGAGCCACACGCCGCCGCAGGTGTTGCACACGTCAATCTCCACGCCCTCGTTGATGACGCCTTCGAGCTTGCCGTCGCACCTGGGGCATTCGAGCGCGACGGCCTCGGCGGCCTTCTCCTGCTCCTCCGCGCTCATCTGCGCGCGCAGCTTCTCGATGGCCTCGCGCTCCTGACGCCGGAAATACTCCTCTTCGAGCGCCCTTCCACGTTCTTCCATAGGGTTCGACATAACTGTCCTTCCGCGGCTTTAAATTGATTTGAGCGTTAATTAAATAGCAGGAAATCTCTACGGGGGCAAATGACTTCCCGCAGCGCCGATATTCGGCTCCGAGAGAAGCAGCCCGCGGGCATAAAACGTTAGTCTTGCCGCCCCGCCATTCGCTATAATCAGCCACACCCGAAAGAGCACGGATAGCAAAGTCAACGTCAACCAAGGCAAGAAAGGCGGCAAGAAATGATTGAAGATAAGGCTACTGAAAGATGGAAAGAGCGTGCCAAAAAACTGGGCCTAATTGTCAACATGGGAGCTGACAAACCTAAGCCGGAGCCTGGCCCTAGCAGAAAAGCTAAAGCTGAGACTTCAAAGGTAGGTAAGAAGGGCGGGAAGATGTAAGAATGCCGTCAACTAAAAAATCCTCTAAAAAGCCATTGAAAGATCATAGCTCAAATAAAGGAAAGTCAAAGAAGATCATTAATGTTAACACCTTTTCTTTAGATCACCTCACGGAAACTCAGTTCGAGGAATTTTGCTTTGACCTATTAGGCGAACTCAAATTCGTTAATATCAAATGGAGAAAGGGAACAGGACTGTCTACTAGCCCTTCAGACCGGGGCAGGGACATTGAATGCCATCGTCAGGTTGAAGATGTAGACGGGCGCAAGGATGTTGAAAGATGGTTTGTCGAGTGCAAGCATTCAATTAAAGGCGTGTCTCCAGATAAAATACAAGGAGCTTTAACTTGGGCTACGGCGGAAAGGCCAGACAAACTATTAATCATTGCGTCAAATTTTCTCTCAAATCCTACTCACGACTTTCTAGATGCCTACGAAAAGAACGATAAGCCCCATTTTAAAATAAAGAAATGGGAAAGGACAGACCTTGAAAGATTAGCGGCGGGAAACGTCGGGCTTTTAAGGAAATATAAAATCTCAGGAGAACTCCCGTTCATTTCAATTATGCATCCCGCTCATTTGTTGTACATCAACGGGATGCGATTTAACACTTTGGATTTCTTCTTCAAAGTTTTAGATAAGTTAGAATCTAAAAAGAGAGACCGTATTTTTGACTGGGCTTATCATCTTATAATCCGGCCTAGATACCAAAAGCCCGTCACAGGTAAGGAAAAGTATAGTGATCTTAGAGTGGATGAGCTTTCATACGAAGCATTCAAACAGAAATGCCTTAAGCTGGTTTCTAAAGTGGAGGAATTCTTTTTGGTATCCTCTATAGTAAATCTGACTCTACAAGCTATCTTCGGCATGGGAAATACAACATCTCTTAGTGAAAAGCTTAATGATTTCAAATCACAACTTCAGATGTTAGAAACAATGAGAAGGACGCATAGAGGGGAATCAAATGAATTGAAAGGTACGCTAAATTTTATTATTGATAAATTGAAGGAAAGTGAACCAGACTTTCAGGATGAAAGAGTAATAGAGTTCTTCGATAAAACGGCAAAGATGCTTAAGGAGCATATCCAAGAATTTCCCGATAGGGTTAAAAATAATCATGAGGATTATATATATCTTTGTGAGCACGTCATTAAAGAGTTGCTGGTTGAGGATGCAGTCAGGTAATTGAAAAGGGAAGAGGCTTCAAGGTTAACCGGGATGTCGTAAGAGTCGCTGATAGGAGCGAACCCTATGTCTAAATAACGTTCCAAATAATTCTCAGTCTAAACGTTAAGTCATCCTTGACACCCCGCCTCGCATATCTTTCCTGCTCGTCGCTAACTTGTTAGCCTCACGGCCAACTATTCAAGTCGGTTAATTCGGCCGGCAGATACCTAAGAAGTGGCTTGCCTCCCTCGCTGGCATCATCCCGCTTATGGACGGATAGACACTAATTTCCAGTCATTCCGGCCGTGCGGCCGGCGCTGTGCCAGCCTTCAGGAAGTCTTCACGCAGGAACACTTCGTAGGCCGCTTGCAGGTCGGGGACGGCGAAATCGCCATCATGCTGCGGCCCTCTGCCGTGTGGTCGCGCCGGAACGGTCGGGAGTGCCCTCTCCGTGCTCTCCGCGGCAACCGCCCGCTCGTTGAAGAGAGCGTGCATTTCGTCAATCTTGTACCGGACCTGTCACCGCTGCCGCTGCCTCCGCCGCTCCTCCATGAGAGCCTGCTGGCGCAGCGAGCGGGCTTCGTCCTCGGGCGCTTCGTCCAAGCCGGCGCTTTCCTTATTGAAGGCGGCGATCAGCGCCAGGCCGATTGCCAGCAAGGTAAGAGCGAAGATGGCGGCGTAGATGTCCATGCCCGGTCAAAGTCAGAAGACGCCCAGGTACTTGAGCAGGAGAACGACGAGCAGCGCCAGTACGGCCGCGAGGGCGAGGTAGTGCTTCCAGGTCGGCGTCAGCTTGAGACACCGCGGGCACCGGCGGGCTGAGTGGCGGATGCGTTCGCCACAGTGGCGGCAGTACCTTTTCCTTCGTTCTTCCATTCCAGTGAGACCCCGTGGGAGGGGTAACGGACAGGCCACCTTATACACCCGGCCCGGCAGACTTACAATATCCTCGCAGGGCTTGATTCACTTTCGCGCCGGTTTACGCGTTACTTGATGTGGGGAGTTATTGACTCCCGATACTTTCTGCTCGGGAGGTTCGATATGTACGACGCGATTATCGTCGGCGCGCGCGTGGCGGGGTCGCCGCTGGCGATGCTGCTGGCGCGCAAAGGCTACCACGTGCTGCTGCTCGATAAGGCGACTTTCCCGAGCGACACGGTCTCCACGCACCACATACACCAGCCGGGCGTGGCGCGGCTCAAAAGCTGGGGGCTGCTCGAAAATGTCCGCGCCTCGAACGTCCCCCCGACGACCGAGATCAGGTTCGACGTAGGCCCCTTCGCGCTCACGGGCACGCCGCCCCCTGCCGAAGGCCAGGTGGAAGCCTACGCTCCGCGCAGAAAAGTCCTGGACAAGATTTTGGTGGACGCGGCCGTGGAGGCTGGGGCCGAGCTGCGCGAAGGTTTTTCGGTCGAAGGGCTGACGACCGCTGGCGGCGTGGTGACCGGCGTCTGCGGCCGCGACCGTAAAGGTTCGGCCGTGACGGAGAGGGCGCGCATCGTCGTCGGCGCGGACGGCGCGCGCTCGTTCGTGGCCGAGCACGTTCAGGCCCCCGTCTACTTCGACCGCGGGATGCTGACCACCAACTACTATTCGTACTGGAGCGGCGTCCCGCTCGAAGGCGTCGAGCTGTACGCGCGCGAGGGCCGGTTGATGGTGGCCGACAAGACGAACGACGGGCTGGTCATGGTCACGGTCGTGTGGCCGAAAGAGGAGTTCAACCGCGTGCGGTCGAACGTGGAGTCAGAGTTCATGCGCGCCGTGGACGAGTACGCGCCGAGCCTGGCCGAGCGCCTGCGCGCGGGCCGACGCGAGGAGCGGTTCGCGGGGTCCGGCTTCCTACCCAACCACTTCCGCAAGCCTTACGGCGCGGGCTGGGCGCTCGTCGGCGACGCCGGCTACGTCAAAGACCCCGCCACGGCGCAGGGCATCACCAACAGTTTCAGCCACGCGGAGATGCTCGCCGAAGCCCTCGACGAAAGCTTCTCGGCCGGGCGGGAGATGGTGGACGCGCTGGCGGAGTACGAGCGCAGGCGCAACGCGGAAGTGATGGCGATGTTCGAGCACACCACTCAGCTCGCTAGGCTTCAGCCTCCGCCGCCCGAAATGGCACAACTCCTCGAAGCCCTCCGCGGCAACCAGCACGAGACCGACCGCTTCCTCGGCACGGTGACCGGCACGGTGCCCGTGCAGCAATTCTTCTCGCCCGAGAACGTCGGCCGCATCGTCAACGCGGCTGCACTCATGCCCGCCGCCTGAAGGAACCGGCCGGGGAAGGGCGTCACGCCGGACAAGGTGATGCTGCCCTCGCGCGCGAATTAAAAACTATGCGGCCGGCACAACTCAACCCTTTGCGCCTTAAGTATTAACTTTGCGCCTCCAGCGCGAACGGCTGTTTCGCGCAAAGGCGCAAAGACGAGACGTAAGGCGCAAAGGGTTGAGTGGTTAACGCGTACTCGCGGAGTCCTTAACGGTTGCGCCGGCGAGGAACGCTTTCGCTTCGGCGATCTCGGGCCTCGCCGTGTCCGCCCGCCGTGACAGCGCGAGAAGCTTCGCGTAGTAAGTCTTCGCCTTCTTCCTGTCGGCCGCGAGGTTGGCCGCGCGCGCCGCGCCGTAGAGCCCGTTGAAGCGGTTGGGCGCGGTGCGGAGCGAGGTCTCGAACGCCTGCAAGGCCGCCGCCGGCTGCTTCAATTCCAGCAACAGCTCGCCGAGCTGCTCGCGCGCCGGGAGAATCGCCCCCGGCGTCACGGGATGCTTGTCCGTGGCGTCGTCCAGCTCTGCGGCCGCGCCCATCAGCCGCAGCGCATCCTCGCGCCGGCCTTCGGCGAACGCCAGCCACGCCTCCGCGACCTGACGCTCGATCTCGACCTGTTTGGCCCAATCGTAACCGCCCTTGACTTCGGCGAGCGCCTGCCGCGTGGCGACCAGGCTCTCGACCTCCCGGCGCGCGGAGTCAACATCGCCTGTGCGCGCGGAGCCGACGGCGCGCGCGAAGTGTGTATTGGCCTGCGCCCAGCCGAAGCGCTGCCAGGGGAAAGTGCCCAGAGCGCCTTCGGGCAAGGGCAGTTTGGCCGCCTCGTCCCACCGCCGCCGTTCGAGCGCGTAGCGCGCGGGGACGGCCGTGAAGGCGTAGGCCACCTTAAAGGTCTCCGGCTCGACTCGCTTAATCTTAATCATCTCGTCGAGCACGCCGCGCGCCTGCTTGTCCTGCGCGCTTTGCAGGTAGGCGTAGGCCAGGTAGTCCATCGCGTGAAACTTCTCGTCCCAAGCGTCGGCCAGGTGGTTCCTGACGGCGAAAGCCTCCGCCGACGCCTTCGCGCCGAGGTTAGACCCTATCGCCTCCTGCCACAGGCCCAGCCGCGTGAAGATGTGCGAAGGCATGTGCTGCGCGTGGGCGGACGCGGGCGCGATCTTCGCGTAGCTGCGCGCGGCGGGCAGCGCCAGGTGAGCCAGCGCCGGGTAGTCGTAGCTGTGTATCAGGTAGTGCGTGACGCCCGGGTGTTGCGGCTCGCGCGCCAGCACGAGGTTCAGAATCCGGGCGGCCTTCTTCTCGTTGGGATAACTCTTGTCGCCCGCCATCGCCCCCTTGGCGATGAGCGTCAGCGCGTAGAAGACGCCGGCCTCGCGGTCTGTTGGGTAGCGCCGGGAAAGCTGCTCCATCGCCTCGCTGTAGGCGAGCACGCGCGCGCGGTGATCCAGCTTGTCGGAGTCTTTGAAAAAAACTTCTACTGCCGCGATGTACTCGCGCTCGCGGTCGGTGCGCGCGCCGGCCGCTTTAGCCCTGGCGACGGCTTCTGTCCCCTTCTGCAACTCCGCGGGCGTCGGCGGAGCCCAGAGCGGGTGGTAGTTGCTCATCGCGACGCCCCAATGGCCCATGCCGCAGCGCGGGTCGGTCGCGGTGACTTCGGCGAACGCCTTCTCGGCCTCCTCGTACTCGAAGGAGTGGAGCCAGGCGACCGCGCGGTTGAATTGCCTCTGGGCCTGCGGGGTGCATGAGACGGGGAAGCTGACCCGCCCGAGCTTTTCCGCGGTGTCGTGTTTGTGCGGGCTCATCTCCTGCGCCCCGACCAGGCAGCCCGGGCAGAGGACGGCCGCGGTTATTAGTGCGATGACAGAAACGGCGTGTCTCATAAGTTCTCCTTTCGTGCGAGGGAGCGCCTGAGGACGGGAGTGCTTATATCTCGAAGTCGCCGGCGCGAAGCATCCCGGCGATTGTTTCTATGTCGGGTGAGAGTGCGCGGTCGCGCGTCAGACGGGGGACGCGCGCGCGCACAGTTTCGTAAGCGAGGCGAACGCCGCGGCCGGGCTGCATGGGTTGGCGGTATTCCAAGCCTTCGGCGGCGGCCAGCAGCTCAATGGCGACGGCGTGTTCGGCGTACCCGACGATGGCGCGCAGCTTGGTCGCAGCCGTCATGCCCATGGAGACGTGGTCCTCCTTGCCGCCGTCGGTCGGGACGTTGTCAACGCTCGCGGGGTGTGCCAGAACGCGCGCCTCCGCGACGAGCGCGGCCGCCGTCACCTGCGCCATCATGAAGCCAGAGGAGATGCCCGGCTGGCCCGTCAGAAACGGCGGCAGGTCTTCGTTCGCGTCCGGGTTGACGAGGCGGTCAACGCGCCGCTCCGTGATGCTCAAGAGGTCGGTCACGGCAATCGCGGCGTAGTCGAAGCAGAGCGCCAAGGGAGCGCCGTGAAAGTTTCCGCCCGAGAGCAACTCCTCCTCGGCGGCGAAGACGAGCGGGTTGTCCGTCGCGCTGCCCGCCTCCGTCTCCATGACCTCGCGCGCGTGACGGAGCGCGCCGCGCACAGCGCCGTGCACCTGCGGCATGCACCGCAAGGAGTAAGCGTCCTGCACGCGCGGGTCGTTCTCCAAATGCGAGGCGCGGATTTCGCTATCAGTGAGAAGCTCGCGCAGGTGCGCGGCGACTTCTATTTGGCCCGCGTGCGGGCGCGCAAGGTGTATGCGCTCGTCGAAGGCGACGGGCGTGCCGCGCAGGGCTTCGAGCGTCATCGCGCCGGCCACGTCGGCCGCTCGCGCGACCCGCTCGGCCCGCGCGAGCGCGAGCGCGCCGACGGCCCCCATCGCCTGCGTGCCGTTCAGGAGCGCCAGCCCCTCCTTGGCCTCAAGCTGGACGGGCTCAATCCCAGCGCGCCTCATGGCCTCAGCGCCCGCAACGCGCTCGCCTTCGTAAACGGCCTCGCCCTCGCCGATGACGACGAGCGCCAGGTGGGCCAAGGGCGCGAGGTCGCCGCTCGCGCCGACAGAGCCCTTCTCTGGGATGACCGGGTGGACGCCGCGGTTGAGCATCTGGACGAGCGTCTCGATGATATGAGCGCGCGCGCCGCTGTAGCCGAGCGCGAGCACGTTGGCGCGCAGCAGCAGCATGGCGCGCGTCTCTTCTTCCGACAGCGCGGGGCCGACGCCGCACGCGTGGCTGCGCACGAGGTTCAGTTGCAGCTCGCGCAACTCGGACGCGCCGATGCGGATGTCGGCCAGCTTGCCGAAGCCCGTGTTGACGCCGTAGACGACGCGGCCCGACCGTGTAATGTCCACGACGACGCGGCGCGACTCCTCGGCCCGCGCCCGCGCTTCGGCCGCGAGCGCCACCTCTTCGCGCCCGCGCGCCACGCCGACAATCTCTTCGAGTGAAAGTTTCTGGCCGGAAAGGGTAAGCATAAAAGTGGTCAGTGGTCAGTGGTCAGTGGTCAGTAGGAATCAGTTTTTTAACTGACCACTGACCACTGACCACTGACCACTATTTATTCACTGTTTCTTCCGTGACCGCCTTCCTGTCCGGCGTCTCCGTGGTGTCTATGCGTTTGAATTCGCCGGAGAGGTTGCTGGTGGTCTTGACGCGCTGGCGCGCTCGCTTGGCGCGGCGCAGCGTGGCGCTCGTGCGCGCGCCCTCGGCCGCGCGGCGCAGGCCCGGGATGCTGCGCAGCGAGAAGTCGTGGCGCGGCAGCACCTCGCCCGTCGCCTCGCGCAGCCGCACGGTGGCAACGGCGAAAATCAGTATCCCTAAGTTGAAGATGACGCCGAACAGGAAGATCAGCGAGCCGGGGACTTGCCCGACGCTCGCGCGATACAAAAATTGGTCGAAGGAGACGGCCGGGTACGGGTGCAGGTAGACCTTCAGGTTCCAGCTCGCGGCGAGCAGCACGAAAATCCAGAGGTAGTTGCGCCTGAGCCTGCGCCCGACCGCTTCCCACTCGCTGATCGTAAAGTGCGGCGTCATCAGGTCGGCCGCCAGGTGCTCGGCCCACTCCCTGTCAATCGTCGTGTGCGGGGCCAGGATGCGCGCGAAGTAGCCCGTCTCCAGCACGCGCACGCGGCTCGACCAGAGTTCGTAGTAGCGGTAGCGCCGCGCCTCCATGAAGAGGAAGAACGCGACGAGCACCGAGTTGATGGGGATGACGAAGTGCGGGTTGACGGGCGAGCTGAAGGCGAAGGAGAGGGTCGCGCCCGCGGTGATGACGGCCCAGTTGGTCGTCGTGTCCAGGCGGTTGCGCCAGGTGTTCGACCGCTGCACCTCGCCGCGGTAAAAGTGGACCATCGCGGTGTTGAACTCCGCGGCCGAGAGCTTGAGCGGCTCCAGCGCTGGGGGCGCGGCGGCGCGGGCCGGGGCGTCCGTCCTGTGAATCCCGGATGTAGTCGGAGGTCGCAAGCGGCCCGTCGTGCCCGTGCGTTCGCCGCCCGATAAAGGCCCCGTAGTCCCTTTTGGACGCAGGTCAGAACTCATCGCGTCGAATCCGTCTTCCTCCGAAGCTTGGTTAGAAAGAGCGTCGCGCGCCTCACGCGCACGGCCCCTCCTTGATAATAGCACGCAACGGGCGCAGGTTGATTGTCCCCGCGCGCATCGCCGCCAGAAAATAGACCGAGGCGTAGGAAGCCCACTCGCCCCACAGGGAGTTGGCGCGCGCGCGAATCTCGCGCTCAGGCATCATGACCCCGTCGTTGTAGTACTTGACGACGAACCCTCGCAACGCCAGATCGCCCGCCGGGAACACGTCCGTGCGCCCGAAGTGCAGCATCAGAGCCCACTCGGCCGTCCACCGCCCTATCCCGCGCAAGGTCGTCAGACGCGAGATGAGAGCCTCGTTGTCATCAAGCCTCAACACGTTTTCGTCCAGCTCGCCGTCGCGCGCTTTTTGTGCCAGTTCCATCACGGCCGTAACCTTCGAGCCGGAGAGGCCGAGCGCGCGCAACTCCTCCGGCGCGGCCCCGGCCAGCGCCTCGGCAGTCGGGAAGGCCAGAAACGTCTCATCCCCGACCGCCAGCCGCTCCCCGTACTTCTCCACCACGCGCCGCTTCAAGGTCATCGCCACGGCCGTCGAGATTTGCTGCGAGAGGATGGAGATGACCAAGGCTTCAAAAACGCTCGGCCACCGCGCGATATGCAGCCCGCGGTGCTCGGCTTCGAGCCTGCTCATCAACGGGTCGCCGGCCACGCGCGCGCGAAATTTCTTGAGGTCGTGCTCCGTGCTGAAAATCTGCCGCGCGCGCGCCTCGGCCTCTTTCAACTCGGCGGCGCTCGCGCGGCCCTCAAGCGTGACGTTGAGTTGCGGCCGCGCTTTTGTGCCAATTGACGCAACGCCCAGCAGGCGCAGCCGCCCGCCGACGTGCAGCGCGCGGCGGTAGCGCCCATCCGCGAAAATGTCCACGGCCTCGCGCTCCGTAAAGCGCAGGAAGCCCGCGGTCGCCGCGAAATCGAACGGGGCGCGGGGTCGGATGATGATTTCCATCGTGCGTCCGAGTGTCGCCCATCGGTCACGTCGGCGTCAAAGGCCGGTAACTTGACAGGCATAATTGGCCCCCATATATTTGGACTTCGCGTTGGTGGACGCGTGCGAGCGCTATATGCCGGAAGCCCTGGTCGAGGAGGAGGACGCGCGCTGGATGCGCGAGGCTCTGGCGGCCGCGCGAGTTGCGCAGGAGGCGGGCGAGGTCCCCGTCGGCGCGTGCGTCGTGGCCGAGGACGGAAGGCTCCTGGCGAGCGCCGGCAACCGGACGCGCACGGATTGCGACCCGACAGCGCACGCAGAGGTCGTCGCGCTCCGCGAGGCGGCGCGCAGCTACGGCAATTACAGGCTGACGGGCGTTGTGGTCTACTCGACCATCGAGCCGTGCGCGATGTGCGCCGGCGCGCTCATACAGGCCAGGGTGAGGCGGCTGGTGTACGGCGCGCGCGACGAGCGGTTCGGCGCGGTCGAATCGCAGTTCCGCCTCTGCGACTCGGGCTCTTTGAACCACCGAATGGAAATCACCTCCGGCGTCCTCGAAGAAGACTGCCGAAGAGTTATGCAGGAGTTCTTCAGGGCACGCCGGAGCGAAAAGCAATTCGGAACGCAGAGTGATGAATGATGAATTAAAACAACTGTCTTTCATTCATCCCGCAAAGTTCATCGTTCATCATTTCCTCTTGCGGAGAGGTCGCATAGTGGATTAGTGCACCGGTCTCGAAAACCGGAGTGGGTTAACGCCCACCGTGGGTTCGAATCCCACCCTCTCCGCCATCATTTTCAACAACTCGCGGGCCTCGCCTGACGCCCGAAGCCCTCCGCCTTTTACGCTACATCTCTAATGAAGCAGTTCTTCTGGCGAGCATTCAGCGGGATCACCTCTCACCTGCTCCTCTGCTGCGTGCTGGCGGTCCCACTTGCGGCCGCGCCCGTGCCGGATAGAAACACTCTCGGAGTGACGTTCGTTAACGTGGCCGGGAAGGCTGGCATCACGACGCGGACGATCTACGGCGACGAGCACAAGAATAGATACTTGTTGGAAACTACGGGCAGCGGCGCGGCCTTTATTGATTATGACAACGACGGCTGGGAGGATATTTTTCTGGTCAACGGCACACGCCTGGACGGCGTCGCGGGCGACCAGCAGCCGACAAATCGTCTCTACCGCAATAACGGCAACTCCACGTTCACGGACGTGACGGCCAGGGCCGGGCTAGTCCGTTCAGGCTGGGGGCAGGGCGTGTGCGCCGGCGATTACGACAACGACGGGTTCGTTGATCTGTTCATCAGCAGTTTCGGCAAGAATGCCCTCTACCGCAACAACGGCAACGGGACTTTCAGTGAGGTCGCGGAGAAAGCAGGGGTCGCGAACAATCGCACGCGCTGGGGCTCCGGCAGCGCGTTCGTGGATTACGACCGCGACGGTCACCTGGACCTGTTCGTCGCCAGCTACATTGACCTCGACCTGAAATCCGCGCCGCTCCCCGAGACAGGGCCGTGTCTTTATAAAGGTGTGATGGTCGCGTGCGGCCCGCCGGGACTGGCCGGCGGGGTCAACGCGCTCTACCGCAACAACGGCAACGGCACTTTCACGGATGTCTCGGAAAAGTCCGGCATCACGAAGACGAACGGCACTTACGGCCTCGGAGTGCTGGTCGCGGACTTCGACAACGACGGCTGGCCCGACATCTACGTGGCGAACGATTCGTCCCCCGCCGCCCTTTACCACAACAACAAGAATGGCACATTTACGGACGTAGGCGTCGAGGCGGGCTGCGCTTTCAGCGTGGACGGTAAACCGCAGGCCGGCATGGGCGTGACGGCGGGCGACTACGACCGCGACGGCTGGCTCGACATCTTCAAGACCAACTTCGCGGGCGACACGTCTTCGCTCTATCACAACGTCGGCAAGGGCGTCTTCGACGACGTGACGTTTGCCGCGGGCGTCGGCGTCAACACGCGCTGGCTCGGCTGGGGCGTCGGCTTCGTTGACGTGGATAACAACGGCTGGCTCGACATCTTTTTAGTCAACGGCCACGTCTACCCGGAGGTCGAGAAATTGACGACCGAGGCCGGCTACGCGCAACGCAAAGTGCTCTATCAGAACTTGCAGAACGGGCGCTTCGCGGACGTTTCGGAGCAGGTCGGCGGCGCAGTCATCGAGCCGACGCCGGCGCGCGGCTGCGCCTTCGGCGACTTCGACAACGACGGGCGCGTGGACATTCTCATCAACCCGGTCAACGCCGTGCCGGAGTTGCTCCGCGCCGAATCCGGCAATCAAAACAACTGGCTCAAGATTAAGACCATCGGCACGAAATCCAACCGGAGCGGCATCGGCGCGCGCGTCAAGTGCGTGACCGCCGACGGCAGCCAGATTGACGAGGTGCGCAGCGGCGGCAGTTATTATTCGCAGAACGACCTGCGCGTACACTTCGGCCTCGGCAAGAATCAGAAGGTGAAGTCAATCGAGATACGCTGGCCGAGCGGCCTGGTCGAGACGCTCAACGACGTGGCCGCCAATCAAGTCATCCTCGTCAAAGAGGGGGCCGGGATTGTTCGTCCGGCGTCGAAAAAATAGATGACGTTTTCAGGATTACAACACAGGGCACTCGGGCTCGCCGCGGCCGCGCTGCTTTTGTGTGTGCCAATCTTCGCGCAGGGGCAAAAGCCGGCGCGCGACGCCGAGCAGCATTATGAAAAGGGAGTCGCCCTTTTACAGAAGCAGCAGGTGGACGACGCGATTGCCGAGTTGACGCTGGCGGCGAGGCTCAGCCCCGACAACCCGTTGGCCCATTATTACCTCGCCTACGCCCTCGGCGTGAAAGGCTCTCTGCCGCAGGCCATCGCGGAATACGAAACTGCCATCCGTCTCAAGCCGGACTTCGGGGAAGCGCAGTATTACCTCGGCGCGGCCCGCTGGTTTTCTAACGACCTCAAGGGCGCTATAGAGGCTCTCTCTGCCGCCGTCAAATTAATGCCCGAGCACGCGAATGCTCATTACTACCTCGGGCTGGCCTTGCAAAAGAACGGCGACCCGGCGGCGGCCGTCAATGAATTAGAAAGGGCTGTCAAAATTTCGCCGGGGATGATAGAGGCACGGCACGCGCTGGGACTGGCGCTGCAACAGGGCGAGGACCTGGACGCGGCGATAGAGGCTTTCCGCGAGGTCGTCCGCCTCAAGCCGGACTTCGTGCAGGCGCACAACGACCTCGGACTGGCGCTGGTGCAGAAGCGCGACCCCGGCGGGGCCGTCACAGAGTTCAACGCCGCGCTCAGTCTCGAACCCAACAACCTGATAGCCCATCACAACCTCGGCATGGCGCTCATTCAGAAGGGCGATTACGCGGCGGCGGCCACGCAGTATCGAAAGCTCCTCACGCTCGCGCCCGATGACCCCTGGGCTCACTACAATCTGGCGCTGGCCCTAAAGCAGAAGGACGCGCTCGACGAAGCCGTGGCCGAGTTGAAAAAGGCCGTCCAGCTTCAGCCCGGCTTGCAGGAAGCGCATTACACCCTGGGCGTGATCTACTTGCAGCAATCGAAGCTGGACGCGGCGGCCGCCAGTTTCAGGTCGGCGATTGAAGCCAAGCGAGACTACGCGGAAGCGCACTACACTCTTGGCACAGTTTTACAACAGCAGGGCAAACTGGACGAAGCGATTGCCGCCTTCCGGGAAGCACTGCGCTACGCGCCCAACGCCCCGGAGGTTCACAACACGCTCGGCACAACGCTCAGGCAGAAGGGCGACATCGTCGCCGCCCGCGCGGAGTTTCAAGAGGCGGCCCGTCTCAACAAGCTCAAATCGAACATACAGGCCGCCACCTTCGCCACCAACACCGGCCTCGCTCGCCTGAAAGAAGGGAACCTCGACGCCGCCATCGAAAGATTCCACGCGGCCGTCCAACTCGACCCGACCAGCGCCCAGGCGTACTACAACCTGGCCAAAGCCCTTCAGCAAAAAGGTCAACAGGCGGCCGCCCGCGACGCGTATCAGAAGGCTAAAGAACTAGACCCGCGCTTAAAGCCATTGCAGTAGAGGCGTAGAACTTGTAGGTGTGGGCAAAAAGCAGGGCTGAGGGATAGAAGCTGGATTATTCAATATCAATCATTCATAACTCCCTCTTCCTCAATTCAACATTACAACGAAATTCTACTCCCTTATCATCCACAGAAATCCCAACGGAATTGCCATTTTAGATAAGGTAGAATTAAACAAAAGAGTTATTTTGTGGAATACGTGCTGACACTGGGGAGCGTTTGAGTTCCGCATTTGTATTCAAATTATTTCTTATTGACAAACAAAGGGGCGAGGCATACACTCTCCGCCCTGGTCTTAGAATTGGTTCATCTCATGGCGCATTTTCTCAAATGACCCAATCCTCATTATCAGTGTCACACAGTATCCAAGGCTAGCGAAAAGAACCATCAGGTATCGCACGTATTAGGGCGTCGAAAGACGTTTCTAATAACCTTTCCTCCACCTCATAAAAAGGAGTACGTAATGGCTACTTGGCGACAAATCTCTGGCGCTCTGAAGCAGATCTCCGTCGGCTCGGCGGGCCTCATCTGGGGAGTCAACGCAGGCGACCAGATCTTCCAATACACCGGCGAGAATCAATGGACACAAATCCCCGGAGCGTTGAAGAATGTTTCGGTGGCAGCCGATGGGACCGTCTTCGGCGTCAATGCCGGCAACCAAATCTGGAGGTATTTAGGCAACAACAACTGGCGGAACATCCCCGGCGCTCTGAAGCAGATTTCCGTCGGCTCGGCGGGCCTCATCTGGGGAGTCAACGCAGGCGACCAGATCTTCCAATACACCGGTGAGGGCAATTGGACACAGATCCCCGGAGCACTGAAATGGGTTTCAGTAGCGGCGGACGGGACCGTCTTCGGCGTCAATGCCGGCAACCAAATCTGGAGGTATTTAGGCAACAACAACTGGCGGAACATCCCCGGCGCTCTGAAGCAGATCTCCGTCGGCTCGGCGGGCCTCATCTGGGGAGTCAACGCAGGCGACCAGATCTTCCAATACACCGGCGAGAATCAATGGTCACAGGTTAGCGGAGCATTGAAGAATGTTTCGGTGGCAGCGGACGGGACCGTCTTCGGCGTCAATGCTGGCGACCAGATATTCAGGTTACTAAGCCTTTGACAGTAGATAAGTTGGAAATGGATCTCGGCCTGACAGGCTTTGAAAACGAGTCTTGCCCGATGTGCGGTGCTTAAGTCTCGGCTAAAGTGCGAGACGGTGAGGGCGAAGGGTCATACTGTGTGCCGTTAAATCCTGCTCATGATATGACCCCTGAAAGTCTTCCTCTGAGTGGTGAAATGGGAGTAAATCTCATATAGGAGTGTGGCCTACACCGCACACGTTCCGGCATACTGGCGTCCTACCACACAAGGGGGCCAGTATGCGTTAAATCGAAATTCACCCAAACCAGAACCTTCTCCCGTCGGAGATCGCCCCTTATGCTTGCTGGTTGGCTCAATTCGCGTTGCTGACAGCATCGGGTAGCGGCTAACTTCAGGCGTTAGGTTGCTGTGCGCTGCGATATTATCATCCTTGAGGTATCAGATAAATCAGTCTTCTTACTTAAGGAGATACTATCGGCTATTCTTACCAAGCTCATGCCTAACATCTTAGACTCCTTTATTACTTTAATGGTGCGTCGAGGACTCTGGGGGCGACATCGTATCCTTAAATTGCTCAAGCAGCATCATGCCTATTATTTGATTCAGGCGCGGTCTAAGCATGGAATCTTATTTAATTTGAACCCGGAGGATTATCTCGATAGCATCGTCTTGAAGAACGGTTATTACGAAGAGGAAGTGTTGAGGGCCTTACTCGAACACGTAGGGAACGACGGTATTTTGTGGGATATCGGGGCGAACATTGGGCTTCACGCGATAACTATTAAACATCTATGTCCGAAAACACAAGTCGTGTGCTTTGAACCCTCGCCCTTTACATTTTCACGATTGTATTTGAATGCCAATCTAAACCATGCCGACTTAATCCTAATTAATATAGGATTGAGCAACTCTATTGGCTATTCAAAATTAAGCTTTACAATCAGCGGCAACTCGGGGTTAACATCCTTCAAGCCCTGGGATAGCTTTTCATATCAGCATACAATGCTTTGTTACTGCGACACAGCAGCCAACATGGTAAAGCATGGCATAATCCCCATCCCAACCATAATAAAAATCAACGTGGAAGGTTTCGAATTCGAGGTTTTATCAGGGTTTGAAGAGCTACTTGAGAATCGGATGCTACGCGCTATTATTTTTGAATCACCAGCCGATTTCCTGGAAAATTCTAATCACTATCCCGTCTATCATTTACTTCGACAAACAGGCTTTGATATAACTGCGCTGCATCCCATAAACAAAGAAGTCCAATCTCTTCCAACTAATTTTCTTGCTCGACGATAGGAGGTGCTGAAATCAATCCCTGACACAACTCTTTACGATGTGTATTTTATAATTCCACAAACAGGTTCAAGTGTGGAATTATTGCTTCCATATTTCCTGTGAGCGAAACGTTAGTAAAGCCATGCTGCCAGATGGACATTGACGGAAAGCTGCTGTCTGTAAGGTCAAGTGTTGGCTTTTGGAAATTATTCCACTTTCATCCCTCCGCCATCAGGCTTGCTCTTCCTGCCCTTACTTGATAATGCCAGCGCCCTCTTTAATCTTCACAAGCTGATTGAGCGCGACGTTTTTGATCGTTTCCGTCTGCCCGCCGGGCCAACGAATCTCAATCTGGTCGGCCTTCAGGCTTGTGCCCATGCCGAAGTGTAGTCGCAGGTCGTTGTGCGAGTAGTAGCTGGATTGGCTCGTGACTTCCTGGGCCTGCACGTTTGAGCCGGAGCGGACGATGACTCGCGCGCCGATGGCGGTGCGGTTGGATTTCGTGCCGGTGAGTTTTACCTGGAGCCAGTTGTTCGGCCCGCGGCGGCGCGCGTCGTTGTAGTCGTTGCGCAGAAGTTGTGGCGGCTCGTTCATGTTCATGACGAGCGCGTCCAGGTCGCCGTCGTTGTCGAAATCACCGAAGGCGCAGCCGCGGCTGGATTTCGGAGACTGGATGCCCGGCCCAGCCTGCGCGGTCACGTCTTTGAAGCGGCCGTTGCCGAGATTTTGATAGACGAGGCGCGGGCCGCGGTGCGGGTACTCTTTGAAGACCTTTTCGACTTCCGGGTAGACGCTGCCGGTGGCGATCATGATGTCGGGCCGGCCGTCGTTGTCGAAGTCGGCGAACCCCGTGCCCCATTCGACGTGGCGCGTGTGCTCGAAGCCAGCGGCCCTTGAGGCGTCCTCGAAGTAGTCGCGTCCCGTGTTGCGGTAGAGCGCGGGGAGGTCGTCGGAAAAGTGCGTCTTGAAAATATCCAACAGCCCGTCGCCGTTGTAATCGCCGACGGCCACTCCCATCCCGGCCTGCGCGTTGCCGTCCTCGTTGTAAGCGCAGCCCGCTTCGACCGCAACGTCCGTGAACGTGCCGTCGCGGTTGTTGCGGTAGAGCGTGCTGGCCGTCGAATCGCAGGCGACGTAGATGTCCGTCCAGCCGTCGCTGTTGAAATCGAGCGTGGTCGCCGTCATCGAATAACGATTCTGCACGCGACTGACGCCGGAAGCCTCCGAGACATCTTTGAAAGTGCCGTCCCCCTGATTGTGATAGAGGAGGTTGGTGTCGGTCGGGAGCCCCTTCGGCCCGCAGTTGACGGGCACGCCTTTCCACGTGCAGTTCGCGCCCTTGCCAGGCTCCGGCGCGTTTGCGAGATCGAACTTCAGATAATTTGCGACGAAGAGGTCTAACTTTCCGTCGCGGTCGTAGTCAACGAAAGTGCAGCCGGACCCCCAGCGCGTGCCGCGGCCCGCGAGCCCGGCTTTCTCCGTCACGTCGGTGAAAGTGGCGTTGCCGTTGTTGCGGTAGAGAACGTTTTGTCCCCAGTAGGTGAGGAACAGGTCTTCGAAGCCGTCCGAGTCGTAGTCGCCGACGCAGACGGACGAGGCCCACCCGGCGCGGCGCAAGCCCGCCTTCTCCGTGACCTCCGTGAACGTGCCGTCGCGGTCGTTGCGGTAGAGCCTGTTGGTCGGCCCTTTCCCGGATGAAAATCCTTCGAGCCGCGTTCCCGTCAGGAGCAGCAGGTCCGCCCAGCCGTCGCGGTCGTAATCAAAAAAAGCCACGCCGCAGCCGTTGGTCTCGATGATAAATCTCTTCTTCTCGACGCCGCCGTAGATGACAGGCTCGGTCAACCCCGCGCGCTCCGCGACATCAACGAAGCTGACGGGAAAATCATTCGCTTCTTTTTTCTCTTTCTGCTGTGCATCGGCGGGAGGAGGAGAGAAGAAAAAAAGCCCGGCCATCAAAGCTGAAATAATGAGACGCAGCATTGCGGAATGATCTTCGTCTGCCCGTGGTTTCGTCACGCGCCTTCTTACGGCTCTTTGTCCGCGCTGGTGCGCAGCTTCTCCGCAAGCTCGAACTCTCTTTTGGCCTCGTCGGCGCGGCTCGCCTGCTGTAAGACCTGCGCGAGGAGGTGATGGCCGGAGAAGTTGCTCGGGTCCATCTGCAATGCGCGCCTGAGCATGTTCTCCGCGTTCGCGAGGTCATTCTTCTTCAAGTAGACCTTGCCGAGCACGATGTACGGGCCGCTGAAGAAGGGGTTGAGCCAGATGGATTTCTGTAGTGGGCCAATCGCCTCGTTCCATTTAAGCTGGCGCGTGTAGGCTTCCCCGAGCCTGTAATAGGACATGCCGAAGGCGGGGTTGATAGCAATCTCTTTTTGCAGCAGTTCTATGCCCTGCTCGACGTTGGCGTGGTAGATAGCCATCTCGCCGAGCAGAAAGTTGGCCTGCGGCAGTTGCGGGTCGAGTTCGAGAGCCTTCTGTAGCTCTTTCACCGCCAGCTCTTCGAACCGCTGGCGCACCAGCATCTGCGCGTTGATGAGGTAGGCCGAGGCCGAGGCCGGATTAAGATTGAACATCCGAGCCAACGTCTCGCGCGACTTCGCAGTGTCGCGCGTCTGTATGTGGCAGATGCTGAGAGCGTAGGCGATCTCCGTGCTGTCGGGCCACCAGCGGTTGAGCTGTTCGAGATAGGGGACGGCCTCGCTGATGTGTCCGAGCAGGTAATGCGAGAGCCCCAGGATTTGAACCTGCTCTCGATACTGGCGACTCGTCTCAGGCGTTTGCCGGACGGCGAATGAGATGTGCTCGATGGCGCGCTGGTAGTCAGTCTTGCGGTAATAAGCCAGCCCCAGTAGATATTTGACCTGCACGTCATTCGGCTTGAATCTGGACGCGACGCTGAGCATCTCGATTGCGGAGTCGAGCTGCCCGGCGTCAATCAGGCTCTGGGCCTGCGCGACGATTGCGGAGTCGTCCGGCGGTTTGGCCGGCGTGCGCGGCGCGACCTGCGCCTGGACCGTCAGGGCGCTGAGCGCGGCGGCGAGGAAGATGGCTGGCAGTCGGCGGGAAGGTGTGTTCGTCATGGAAGTCTCACCAGAGTTTTTAGAAGAGCGGGACGCAGCGCGCGTGCGCGGAAAGAATATGGCCCAAACGGGAAAGGCTCCGGCGGCCTCATCATATAACAACTAAGACCGGGAGAGCCACTTTCTCAGGAGCGCGCCGCGAGCGCGTCCCGCCGGCCGGGAGGGGCGCGGAAATTTTGTCCGCGATTTTGAAAAATCACTCTGTTGTTTAAGACAACAATGTGGTAATAATAGGGCCGCAACAAACACTAAGGACGGCGTCCTTGCCTGGCACCGATGCGGCTCCTTAGCTTTCCATCTTCTTTTGAAACATTTTAATCATAAGCGCCGGCGATTCAAGGTAATCTCTGGCGGGCAGTCTCATTTCGAGCATAGCGGCTTCATTGAAAGCGCCGTCATCGCCTAACAAGCGGGTCAGGCGGATAGGCTCCGACACTCGACAAACTTTCGGCGGGCTTGCCCATCCTCCGGCCGGCCTTCGCCACTAATGAGTACTGGCTGTTTTGACTCACCAAGGAGATTCCCCATGCTGAGAAGAAAACTTTCTCTGCTCCTGCTCAGTTTGTTGCTCGTGTCCACGCTGAGTGTGGACACCCGCGCGCAGGCCGTATATGGAAGTGTCATCGGCTCGGTCACGGACCCTCAGGGTGCGGCCGTGGCCGGCGCGACGGTCACCATCACGGACTTGACCAAAAACATCTCCAGGACGGTCCCGACCAACGATGACGGCAACTACAGCGCGACGAGCTTGATACCCGGCAGGTATCAGGTCAAGGTCGAGCAACAGGGGTACAAGATTTCGACCCAGGAGGTCGAGGTCAAGGTTGACGCCGCGGCGCGGGCCGACTTCGCTTTAGAAGTCGGGAACGTGTCCGAGACGGTCACGGTGAGCGCCGAAGCCGTCGAGCTCAGTCTCAAAACAGACCGCGCCGACGTTGCCACCAATTTCAGCCAGCGGCAGGTCCAGGAACTCCCGACCTTTGATCGCAACTTCACCCGGTTCCTGCTCCTCACGCCCGGCACGCAGCAGCTCCCCGGCTGGCAGCACGCGGCGAGCGAGAACCCGCAGGGCTCGACCCAGATCATGGTCAACGGGCAGCACTTCAGCGGGACTTCATACCAGCTCGACGGCACCGACAACCGCGACCCTATCCTGGGCATCATCGTCATCAACCCGACGCTTGAGTCCGTGACGCAGGCCAAAGTGACCACGCAGAACTACGACGCGGAGTTCGGCCAGGCCACCGCCGGGGTCGTGACCGCGCAGACCCGCTCGGGCTCGAACGACCCGCACGGCAGCGTCTTCATGTTCCGCCGCAACGACATCACGCAGGCGCGCGACCCCTTCAGCGAGGTTTCCGTTGACCCCCTGACCGGGAAGATTATCCCGGACCAGGTGTGGAGCCAATTCGGCGGCTCGTTCGGGTGGAGACTCGTCAAGGATAAGAACTTCATCTTCGGCGACTACCAGGGCACGCGCAGCAAGGAAGGCGGCTCGGTCAGAACCACCGTGCCCCTCGCGTCCGCGCGCACGCCGAACGGCGCGGGGTTCTTCGACCTCAGCGCCTACCCGTTTCAGATTTACGACCCGGCGACCGGCGATCCCGTGACGGGCGTGGGGCGCACGCCGTTTGCCGGAAACCTGATCCCGGCGGCCCGCGTTTCGCCGCAGGCCAGAGCCCTGCTGGCAAACCTCCCGGCGCCGAACCAGCCCGGCACTGTCGGCAACTACACGGCGACCGGCGCAGGTATTTTCAACGGCGACCAGTTCAACATTCGTGACGACCATTTCTGGAGCGAGAACCTGCACATCTTCGGACGCTTCAGCTACGCGAAGTACGAGAGAACCAAACCCGGCGCGTTCGGCTTCGACCTCGGCGGGCCGAATTTGAGCGGCCCCCGTTTCGGCGGCTCCTCGCAATCCAAGGACATCTCAATCGCCGCCGGCTTCGACTACACCCTGAGCCCGCGGACGATCACGGATTTCCGCGTCGGCTTCTTCCAATACAAAGTTGACGTGCTGCCGGGAGGCGTCGGCAGTAATACCGCGCAGGCGGCGGGGATACCGGGGCTCAACGTCAACGACCTGACCTCTTACACGCCGGCCTTCGTCATCCGAACTCCGGGCGCTGTCGGCGGCGACGACGGGGCGGAGACTTTCAAGTTCGGTTATGGACTGGTGGTCAACGGCTGCAACTGCCCGCTCATACAGCAGGAAGAACAGATTCAGTTCGTCAACAACTGGACGTTCATCCGCGGCAACCACACCTACAAGTTCGGCGGCGACCTCCGTTTCGCCCGCAACTTGCGCGTCCCCTCGGACGCGCCGCGGGCCGGGCAATTGCTCTTCAACAATGAAGGGACCGCACAGGTCAACGCGAACGGGACGACCACCGCCAATACTGGTTTGGGACTCGCAACCTTCCTGCTCGGCAATGCGAGTGAGTTCAGACGTTATGCCAGCACCGTGACCGACGCCAGAGAGTACCAGCGCCGCTTCTTCTTCTACGGCCAGGATACGTGGCGCATCTCGCAGAAGCTGACGCTCAACTACGGTCTCCGCTGGGAAATGATCTTCCCTGAATACGTCAAGGGCGAGGGCGACGGGAGTCTCCTGAATCTCGACACCGGCGAGCTCTTCGTCGGCAACGTCGGCGAGGTCAACAGCCGTTTCAACGTCGCGCCGACTTACAAGGCGTTAGCGCCGCGCATAGGCTTGTCCTACCAGTGGACGGACAAGACTGTGCTGCGTCTGGGCTACGGCCGCAGCTTCGATGTCGGCGTGTTCGGCTCGATCTTCGGCCACACCGTCACGCAGAACCTGCCGGTCATCGCCTTCCAGAGCTTGAACCCGTCGGGCGGCAACTTCAACAGCGTCTTCAATCTCTCCTCCGGCCCGCCGGCCCCGGTCTTTACGCCTATCCCGGAGAGCGGCCGCCTGCCGCTGCCGTTGGGCATCGAGGGGCGCGCGCGTCCCTTCAAGATGAGGCTGCCGACGCTCGACGCCTGGAACGTGACGGTCCAACACCAGTTCGGGCCTAACACCTCAATCGAGGTGGGCTACGTCGGCAACAAGGGCACGCACGTTTTCTACGGCGACGGCCCCGGCTACAACGTGAATCAGCCCGTCAGCAACCTCGCCATCCCGGACGTGAACCAGCGCCGCCCGTTCTTCAGCCGGTTCGGGTGGACGCAGAACATCACCTACTACGGCAACGACTCCGACAACCACTACAACGCGCTGCAAACGAAGTTCGAGACGCGCTTCACCAACCTCAACATTCTGGCCCACTACACCTGGCAGGCGGCCAGAAACTACAGCGACGAGTACATACACGACAAGAGCGTGGTCTACGGCCCGTCGGGCTACGACCGCACGCACGTCTTCGTGTTCACGGAGGTGTGGGACGTGCCGGTCGGCAGGGGGCGTAGATATTTGTCAGGTATCTCCAGACCGGTAGATTTCTTTCTTGGCGGTTGGCAAATCAACTCTACGACCACCTGGCAGAGCGGCCTGCCGTTCACGCCGACGCTCTCGTCGTGCCCCGGCACCAACGCCGGACCCTGCCGGCCCAATCTTATCGGCGACCCGTACCCCAGCGGCCAGGACCGCGACCAGTGGTTCATCGGCGGAGTGGGTCCGGGGACGCCGTGGGAAGTGCCCGGGCCGAACCAGTTCGGGAACGCGGGCCGCAACAGCCTGCGCGGACCCGCCTTCTGGCAGACGGACCTCTCCGTCTTCAAATACTTCCAGCTAACCGAAGGGACGAAGATAGAGTTCCGGGCCGAGTCCTTCAACATCTTCAACCACGTCAACCTGGGTCTGCCGAACAGCACGGTGGATAACCCTGACGCGGGCCGGATTACCTCGACGCAGGCTCCCGGCTCGCGGCAAAGGCAGTGGCAGTTCGGCATGAGGTTCCTCTTCTAGCCGTCCGCCGCAAGTCTTACGCTGGAGACGCAAAGGCGCGAAGAAAAGCTTAATTGTTTTCTTCGCGCCTTCGCTTCTTTGCATGGAATATCTGTTCTCAACGCCGGGGGACGGGCAGACCGTCGAGTTTCAGCACGTTGGGTTTGGCCCGCGCCGGCAACCGGGCGTAGAGGTCCGTGAACGCGCCGTTCGTCCAGCCGAAGCCGATCACGTTGTAATCGTAGCCGAACTTGATGGCGCTCGCGATCTCGGACTCGCGCCGCTCCACGTCGTACTTCTCGACTATCGTCTTGTACTGGATGAACTCCTTGAGAACTGTCGAGAGAAAGTTGGCCGTGATGCGGTCGGCCTCCTTGTGATAGCCGTAGCGGCGCAAGCCCCAGACCCCTATCATTTGCAGCGGAGCCCAGCCGAAGGGCGCGTCCCACTGACTGCCGCTCGCGTTGGTGCTGGTCTGCAACCCGCCCGCCCGCTCGAAAAGATGAAGGTTAGAGACGAGACGGGCCGCCTGCCTGCGGTCAGCTATGCCGACCCACATCGGATAAAAACTGGTCGCGAACGGGTAGCGCCGCACGCCCTTCGTTTGAAAATTATAGTCGTAGTAAAGGCCGTCCTTCTCGTCCCACATCAGGCGGTTGACACTGCTCCGGCGCGCTTCGGCGCGGGCGACCCAGCGACGCGCATCGCCCCCGCGGCCGAGCGTCCTCATAATCTCGGCCGCGTCGGTTTCCATCAGGTAGAGCAGCGAGTTCAGGCAGACGGGATCGTAATGGATGATGTCTATGTTGAAAGGCCCGAAGCGGTTCGACGGGTCGAAGCCGGACTCGCGCATCGAGCGGTCGCCCTTGTAAAAGAGCGGCGTCAGCTCGTCCTTCGCTTTGTCGTAGTACTGACTAACGTCGTAGTCCTTGACCTCGTGCGTCCGGTAGTACTCCTTGACCCTGTCGTAATGCGTGCGCCCCTGCGCGTCCTTCTCGTCCGAGAGAACTTCCGGCGCCGGCCCTTCGCCCAGATCGTAATAACGCGAGAGGCCCGTCTCGCCCGTCAGGTGCGGCTCGCTCGTCCAGAAGCTGTAATACTTTTCGATTGCCGGGACCGTCGAGCGCAGCCATTCGCGGTCGCGCGTGCGGCGGTAGACGTTCAGAATCATCTGCGTCAGAAACGGCGGCTGCGAGCGCGAGAGATAGTAAGTGCGATTGGCGTTCAGAATCCTGCCGTAGTTCTCAATCTCGTAGAGAAAGTTGTCCACCGTGTTCTTCGCCAGCTCGTGCTCGCCGTCCTGCACCAGCCCGACCTGTATGAAGTAGCTGTCCCAGCCGTACATCTCGTTGAAGCGCCCGCCGGGCACGACGTAAGGGTTGGGCAGGTAGAGCAGACCCTGCTCGCGTATCTCGCGCGGGTCCGCGGGCAGGCGTCGCAACTCTATGCGCGCGAAATCCTCCGGCTTCATCTGTGCGCGCAGGCCCTGCTCGACGCGCTGTAGGTTCTCGCGCTCGGGGATGTACACGGGCCAGCGGTAGTTCGCGTCCGCCGGGTGAAACTTGGGGTCAACGGCGGCCTTGGCGAGTTGCGCGTTCGAGCGCGTCAGCGTGTGCCAACTGTCCTTGATATATTTCTGAATGGCGCGCAGTTGTGCGACGGAGGCTTGCTCGCGCGAAGGCACGGGCGCGGCCGGCAGCGAAAGCGCCAGCATTGAAACCGTGACGAGGGCCAGGAAATATTTCCGCGACCGCTGGTTATCTGTCATACTCAGACCTCCGCTGTAACTACGATTTGTTGGGGCCATTAAGCATAATGGAGATGTGACTTTTTTGGAATGATGAATGATGAATTAAAGACAATCATTCATCATTCATCATTCATCATTAAAATGTCTGGTCTCCGGCTGAAAGATGTCTCGAAGATTTATCCGGGTGACGTGCGTGCCGTCTCGCCGACGAGCGTCGAAATCCGGGACGGCGAGTTCGTCGTCCTCGTCGGCCCGTCGGGCTGCGGCAAATCCACCCTCCTCAGAATGATTGCCGGCTTGGAGGCGATCTCCGAGGGTGAGCTCTACATTGACGAGCAAATGGTCAACCGGGTCGCGGCCAAAGACCGCGATGTCGCGATGGTCTTTCAGGACTACGCGCTCTACCCGCACATGACCGTCTACGAAAACATGGCCTTCGGCCTGCGGATGCGAAAATTTCCGAAGACGGAAATAGACGAGCGCGTGCGCCAGGCGGCGGAGATACTCGGGCTCGACCAGTTGCTTGAGCGCAAGCCCAAGGCGCTTTCGGGTGGCCAGCGCCAGCGTGTCGCGGTCGGACGCGCCATCGTCCGCCGGCCCAAACTGTTTCTCTTCGACGAGCCCTTGAGTAATCTGGACGCCAAGCTGCGCGTCTCGATGCGCGCGGAGCTCATCAAGCTGCACAAACGGCTCCGGGCGACGATGATCTACGTCACGCACGACCAGACGGAGGCGATGAGCATGGGCGACCGCCTGATAGTGCTGAAGGACGGCGTCGTGCAGCAGACCGGGACGCCGCTTGAAATCTACAACGAGCCCGCCAATCAATTCGTCGCCGGCTTCATCGGCAGCCCGCCGATGAACTTCATCAATTGTTCGCCCGACGAGCGCGACGGCCAACTGTTTCTCGTAGGCCACGGCCTGCGGGTCATGCTCCCGCCGGAAAAGCGGCAGCGCGTCATAGAGGCCGGCGTCGAGCGGCGCGACATAATCCTGGGCATTCGGCCTGAAGATTTAACCGAGCGGGATTTATACGACGGTCCCCTGGACGGGAACGTGGTGCGGGCACGCGTCGAGTTCCTCGAAGCCCTCGGCAGCGAAGTCATCGCCACCTGCACGGTGGGCGAGCACGAAATCATCGCCCGCCTGAATCCACGCACCCGCGCCCGAAGCGACGAAATGATCGAGCTGGCTTTCGACATCAACCACGCCAAACTGTTCGACGCGGCGACGGGGGAAGCGTTGGCTTGAAACGTTCCTGGCTTATCCTTATCTCGCTCTCACTCTTGATATGTTGTGCGCCGTCGCGCATGACGCGAGAGGACGAGGCGGGCGGGCGCGTCTCGCTCACTTATTGGAGCGCGACCAACGCGCAGGAGCTGGAGTTCGCCAACGAGGTCGCCGCCGAGTGGAACCGCCGGCACCCGGAAGTTCAGGTCAAAGTCGAGCCCGTTGCGTCCGGGCAATCGTCAGAAGAAGTCATCCTCGCAGCAATCGCCAGCCGCACGACGCCAGACATTTACGCCAACGTGTTTCCGGGCGCGCTCGCGGATTTACAGGACGCCGAGAGCGTGGTTCAGCTTGACGCTTTCCCTGATTTCTCCGAGGTGATGCGCGAGCGGATGCCGCCGGAAGTTTTAGAACAATACCGCTCGTCAGACCAGCATTATTACCAGGTGGCCTGGAAATCAAACCCCGTGATGGTGCTCTACAACACGCGCTTGCTGCGGGAGGCCGGAGTCTCGTCCCTGCCCGCGACTTACTCGGAGTTTCTCGCCGCGGCGGCGCGTGTGACGCGCGACCGTGACGGCGACGGCCAGGTGGATCAGTGGATGGCGACGATTGATTATTACCCGATGTGGTACAAGCGGCTGTTCGATTATTACCCTCTGTACCTCGCGGCGGGCGGCACGACACTGTTCGAGGGCCGCCGCGTCATGTTCGACGACGAGCCCTCAATCGCGGCCTTTCGCTTCCTGCGCGAGTGCTTCGCGCGCGGCTACGTCCCCGTCCAAACTTTCCAGGGCGACGTGTTCCTCGACGGGCGCGTGGCCGCAAAATTCACGGGGCCTTACAGCATCAGCCACCTCGAACGTTACCGCGCGGCAGACTTCGAGTACGACTACGGCCCGATCCCGCGCCCCGACGATGCGCCCGCCAGGACGGCGAGTTATGCCGACCCGAAGAGCATCGTTATTTTCAAGACCTGCCGGCACCAGCGCGAAGCCTGGGAGTTCGTCAAGTTCATGATCTCCAAACAGAACGATCTGCGCCTGCTGGAATTGACCAGCCAGTTGCCTGTTCGCAAGGGTCTGCTTGAGGATCAGGCTTACGCCGCTTATTTCGAGCGCCACCCGAAGATGGTGCAGTTCGCCCGTCAACTGATGGCGGCGCGCAGCATAGATTCAATCGCGGAACTGAAAGAAGTTTTTGACATCATCGCCCAGGAAGTCGAAGAGTCTGCCGTCTTCGGCATGAAACCACCGGAACAGGCGGTGCACGATGCAGCCGGGAGAAGCCAACAAGTTCTCGATGTTGAGTAAAGCGGCGGCCGGGTGGGGAAGGTTCAGAAGAATCTTTCCGTCGCGGGGCGCGTCGGCTCAAAAGGACCGCGTGGGATACCTGATGGTCCTCCCCTACGTCCTCCACGTCGTCGTCTTTCTAGGCTACCCGCTCGCCTTCGCGTTCATCCTCATCTTTCACCGCTGGAACATCTACACGCCTATGAAGTGGGTGGGGCTCGGCAACGTCAAGCTCCTCTTCAACGACCCGCTCGTCTGGCGTGCGCTCTTGAACACGCTCTACTTTCTGCTGATCCACATCCCTTTGCAGTTGGCGGCGGCGCTCGGCCTGGCCGAGCTGCTCAACCGAAAAATTCGGGGCCGCACGTTCTTCCGCGCGAGCTTCTTCCTCCCGTTCGTCATCTCGGGCGTCGTCGTGACTATTCTCTGGCAGCAGCTTTACGCCACCGAGACGGGCCTCATCAACGTCGCTCTCCAGCGCCTCGGCCTGCATAAAGTCGGATGGCTCACGGACCCGCGCTTCGCCATGCCCGCCATTGCCATCATGGCGACGTGGAAGAACGTCGGCCTCTACGTGGTGCTTTTTCTGGTCGGGTTGCAGGCCATCCCCGCGCGCCTCTACGAGGCGGCCGAGCTGGACGGCGCGAGCGACTGGCAAAAGTTCCGCCGGATTACTCTCCCGCTCTTGAACCCGACGATCATGCTGGTGCTCGTGCTCTCGACCATCGGCGGCTTTTCGCTCTTCATAGAGCCTTACGTGATGACGGGCGGCGGGCCTGCCGGCAGCACGCTCTCCGGCATCCTTTATCTTTACAAGCAGGCGTTCTTCTTCAGCAAGATGGGCTACGCCTCGACCATAGGGTTCTTCTGGGCGCTGATTATTTTCACGGTCGTCCTTCTCCAAAGACGTTTCGTTGAAACGGAGGCGGTGGAATGAAGCGTGTGCTGCTCTATCTTCTACTCAGCGCGGGGGCGCTCCTGTTTCTCTACCCGTTCGTGTGGATGCTCGCGGCGACCTTCAAGCCCGAGACGGAGATCGCGGGGTTCAACCTCCTCCCGCGGCAGCCGACGCTTGAGAGTTACCGCTTCGTCTTCAACAAAATTCCGATTACGCGCGGCCTCCTCAACAGCCTCTTCGTCTCAATCATCGTGACGGCGTCGGTGGTCGTTTTCGGCTCGATGGTCGGCTACGCGCTCTCCAGGCTGCGCTTTCGCGGGCGCGAGCTGATTTTCAACCTGGCGCTCGCCACCATGATGATTCCGGCGCAGCTGACTCTGATTCCGCTCTACACGATGATGGTCAAATTCGGGTGGGTCAATTCTTACCTGGCGCTGATCGTGCCCGCGATGATGAGCAGCTACGCGGCGCTGCTGTTCCGCCAGTTCTTCCGTTCCATCCCGCAGTCTTTAATCGAGGCCGCACGGCTCGACGGCTGCTCAGACTGGCGCATCCTCTTCACCATCATTTACCCGCTCTCGAAGCCGGCGATAACGACGGTCGCCATCCTCACCTTCATGGGCGTCTGGAACGACGTGCTGTGGCCGCTGATGGTGATTCGGGAGCAGGAGTTGATGACGATGCCGCAGATGGTGACGCTCTTCGCCGTGGGCGGCCAGGCCGAAGCACGCCTCGGCGTGCAACTGGCCGCGGCCACGCTGCTCGCCGTGCCAATCATCCTCGTCTACATCTTTCTCCAACGCTACATGATCGAAAGCATCGCCAGCAGCGGGATGAAAGGATGAAAGAAAGGCGAAATGGAAGACCCCTTCGGGGTCAGGACTTTTACCTTTCAATAAGCCAACCGAGTAGCTCGTTGACGTTGGCGTGAGCTACGGCGATTGAGGAATCGGCAGCGCCGTAGTAAAGGCGCAACTCCCTGGTCGTCTCGTCAACGACCTGGCCGCAGGGGAAGACGACGTAGCCGACATCGCCGATGAGTTCGTACTCTTCGCGCGGGCTCATCACCCACTCGCGCCCGCGCGCACGTACCCGCGCAGGGTCTTCGAGGTCGAGCAGCACGAGTCCCAGGCGATAGATGACGCCGGCCCCGGTCGTGCGAACGCCGTGGTAAATCACGAGCCAGCCCTCTTGTGTCTCGATGGGCGGCGTGCATAGTCCGATCTTGTTGGCGTCCCACCAACCACCCCGGCGCGCTTCCATGACCAATGCGCTTTCGCCCCAGTGGCGCAGGTCGTCCGAGAAGGAGACAAAAATATGCGCGCCCGCGCCGAGAGGGGACGGCATGGGACGGTGTATGAGCGCCCAGCGGCCGTTGATGCGACGCGGGAAGAGCGCCGCGTCCTTATCCTCAGGCGGGAGGACTGCGCCGCGACGCTCGAAGGTTCGGAAGTCGCTCGTCAACGCGAGCGAGACGAGGGGGCCGCGCTCGGAGTAGGCGGTGTAGTTGACGGCCCAGCGTTCAAGCTCCGGCAGGTAAACGATGCGCGGGTCTTCGACGCCCCACAACTCTTCCGGGAAATTCTGCGGGTCGGCGGGGAACGTCGGCCGTTCGTCAATGTGCCAATTTGTGAGGCCGTCCTGGCTGCGCGCGGCGGTCAGGTGTGAGAGCCCCGTGCGGTCTTCGACGCGCGCGAGCAGGAGGGTCTGGCCGTCGGGAAGAAGTGTCGCGCCGGGGTTGAAGACGGAGTTGACGGCGTAGGGCCAAACAGCCGCCGTCAGAATCGGATTCCTCTCGTCGCGCCTGAACAGCTCTGTAAAGCGCGTGTTGGGTTGGTAGTTGATGGGCACTCGCCGTCACCTGGTTGTGGCTTCCAACACGACTGATTCGTAAGGCTCAAGCCTCAGCTCATTTCCCTTAACCGCTCGTTCGTCCGAATGGAGGTTGCTGAGAACGATGCGGAACCCCGAGGCGGCTACACCCGCTTTATCCAGCGCCAGGGTTTGTTCGTCGCTCGACATGTTGAGGGCCACGATCATAGTCTGCTGCGGCGCGCGGCGGCGGTAGGCGAAGACGGCCGCGTCGTTGCCGATTGAGGTGTAGTCGCCGTCGAGCAGCGCCGGGCTCCGGCGGCGCAGGCGAATCGCGCGCTTGTAAAAGTTGAGAATCGAATCCGCATCATCGGAAGCCTTCTCGACGGTTCGCTCGGTCGCGCGCGGGGCGAGCCGCAGCCAGGGCGTGCCGGTCGTGAAGCCTGCGTTCGGCCCGTCGTTCCATTGCATCGGCCTTCTCTGGGCGTCGCGCCCTTTGTAGCCGGGCCAGTACCTGCGGCCCACGGGGTCGCGCACCTCTTCGAGAGTCTCCGGCTCGACCGACTCCATCCCAATCTCTTCGCCGTAGTAGAAGAACGGCGAGCCGCGCAAGGTCAGGAGCATCAGCGCCACCAGCTTGGCAATCTCTTCGTTATGCTTGCCGTCGCCGAAGCGTGTGTACGCGCGCCGCAGGTCATCGTGATTGCTGAGCACGTAAGTCGTCGGGCGGCCACGCAGCGCGCGCTCGGACTTTTCCACGACGGCGCGAAAGCCCGCGGCGTCCAGCCGCTTGACCTCAGTCGAGAAGAAGAAATTGAAGGGCAGGTGAATCTCGTTGTTCCGCGGGCCGTAGTACGGCATCAGTTGCTCTATGGTCGGAACCCAGATTTCGCCGATGAGCACGCGGTCCCCCGCGTAGCGGTTCGTCATCCGGCGAAAACGACGCAGCACGTTATGGCCTTCGGGCAGGTCGCGATTGTATTTCAGCTCCTGCTCGTGCTCGGTCGCGCTGCCCTGGCGCAACTGCGGCAGGACGGGATTGTCACGCAGTTGCGGGTCTTCGAAGAGCCAGTTGATAACGTCTAGCCGGAAGCCGTCCACGCCGCGGTCGAGCCAGAAGCCTATGGACTTGAACAGCGCCTGTTCCACTTTCGGGTTGCGCCAGTTCAAGTCGGGCTGCTGCGGGTAGAAGAAGTGGTAGTAGTACTGCCCGGTCTTTTCATCGAAAGTCCAGGCTGCCGGGCCGAAGCCCGAGTACCAGTTGTTGGGCGGGCCGCCGCCGGGTTTGGGGTCGCGCCAGATGTACCAGTCGCGGTAAGGATTCCTGCGCGAAGAGCGCGAAGCCTGGAAAAAGCGGTGCTGGTCCGAAGTGTGATTGAACACCATGTCCATCACGATTCTGATGTTGCGCTTGTGCGCCTCTTTGACCAGCCGGTCAAGGTCCGCGAGCGTGCCGAACTGCGGGTCAACCGCCTCGTAGTCGCTCACGTCGTAGCCGAAGTCCACCTGCGGCGAAGGGTAGAAGGGAGTAATCCAGAGCGCATCAACGCCGAGGTCCGCGAGATAGTCCAGCCTGGAGGTGATGCCGTTCAAGTCGCCTATGCCGTCGCCGTTGGTGTCCATGAAGCTGCGCGGGTAGATTTCGTAAAAGACGGCGTGCTTCCACCAGGGTTCTTTCGGCGCAGCCTTTCCCGGCTTCCGCACTCGCGACTTTTGTGGGCTGGCCGCCGTAGCGGCTACGCTGCCGAGCAGGATTGAAGCAAACAAGAGCAGGTACGGGGCTCTTTTCAGCCTGCGGAGCAGGCGACTGAAAATAGCCCAGCACTTCAGTGCTGGGGATAAGGGCAACCATAAAACCGCAGTCCCGTAGGGACGGCTGAAATGAGCGTCGCTCTCCGGTTCAGTCGTCCCTACGGGACTCCGCACAAATTCCCCGTCACTTACCCAGCACTGAAGTGCTGGGCTATTTTCAGTCGTCCCTGTCGGGACGATGAATGAGTCGCACATAGGGCATTCACTCCCTTTGATGTTGCTTCATTGCCGTGCGCTGAATTGGAATGGCTATCTCGCGCCGGACGTAAGAATCGGAGGGGCCTTCAAAAGCGACGAGCAACTGCGGGTCGGAACCATTATCCGTCTTCACCGTCACGCCGTCTGTCTGGCCGAGTTGGTACGGAGTGCGCGCGCGCAACTGATAGGTGCGACCGCCGAGTCCTTCGAGCAGGAGATGCAAGGCTTCGCGGTCGGCGCGTGAGCGTAAGACGCGCAGCCCCTCGCTCTGCGCGCCGGGCACGAGGCCCGGCAGTACGAGGTAAATGTCCGTGCCTTCCTCATAAGTAAAGACCACCTCGACGGTCGGCTCCCCGGCCTCGATGACGACTTCGGCGCGCTGCACGTCGCCGGAGCTTTTCATCTCAAACTGTGCCGCGCGCCCCTGAACCTTCACTTTGCGCACGCGCGCGTCGAGCGGGAAGGCGGGCGCGAGTGTGAACCGCTCGACCCCTTGAGATAGCGGGGGCGCGGCAGTCTTCACAGAGCTTCTTTGCGTGATGGTGATGGTCAGGCGACCCGCGGCCCGGACCAGTTTCAAATCGTATCGTGCGTCTCCGGCGGCGACTCCGCGCGCTTCGACGCGGTCCCAGTTCGCCGGGAGCTGGGGCGCGAAGCGCAGCTCCCGGCCCGCGTCGGTGATTTCGATGCCGAACAGCCCGCGCAAACTCGGCGTGACGACCATCGCCTCCGACCAGACCTGGTGGTGAGAGGAGCGGCCGAACGGCGCGTTCCAATCGCCCGACAGCAGCTCCGTCACGTAGCCCTCCGCGTTCGTGTAAGTGAGCAGGGCATTCGCCATCAGGGCTTGATAGCCTACGTGCGGTCGGCCGTAGCGGTAAGCGCCCATGCTGGCCCAGCCTGTGAAGAGAGGCCACACGGAGCCGTAGTGATAAGAGAGCGGGTCGTAGAGCTTGCTCTCGTTCGAGATGATGCGCGCGCCCCAGTCGGTCGCCATCCGCCCGCTCCCCAGGTGGTCTAGCTGTAACTGCGCGCGCTCGTCCAGCATCGTGCGCCACCAGAGCGGCACGGCCGGAAGCACCGTGTCTTCGTCAATCAAGCGTGCCGTGCTCAATTCTTCCATGCGCGCCTGGCGCACGGCGCGGTTCGGCCCCGGCTCGGCCTCGGGCTTTTCGGCAGTCGGCGGTCGTGTGCCGAAAGCATAAAAGCCGCGGCCCGCCAGCCAGTATGTTTGCTCCATCGCGGCGCGCGTGCGCTCGGCGTTGGCGCTCGCTCGCTCGGCGGTCGCCGCCTCTTTCATCGCTTCGGCCAGTTCACTCATGCTGCGCGAAGCTTCGATCCACAGACCCTGCATATAAATCTCTTCGTGGACGGGGCGGAGCGGGCCACCCTCGACCCAGCCGTGGCCGAACTTCGTGTTCTCGATTAATTGGTTCCCGTCCGTGTCCGTGGCCTCGGAGAAGCGGTAGGCTTTCTGAATCGAGTCCCAGTTGGCTTTGAGGAACGCCACGTCTCCGGTCGTGCGCCAGTAGTCTGCGTGCGCGATGACGTAGAGCGGCGTGGCGTCGGCGCTGGCCCACGGGAATTCGTAATCCGTGAACCAGGGAATGAGGCTCGCGCTCTGGGAAATCTCGTGCGGGATTTTGCCGTCCGCGCGCTGGAATTTTTTGAGGAATTCGAGCGCCGTCCGCGCGGAGCGGAAATCGCCGTAGGAGTTGATTGCCAGCGCCGTCCACATCGCGTCGCGCCCGAAGTACCAGGCGAAGCCGGGGCGCTCGCTCTCGCCCGAAGTGCGGAAGCCCGCGAGCAGGCCCGTGCCGAGAAACGGGTTGGTTGCGATGCCCTTGTCAACGCCGACTTTGGCCCAACTGAAAGCCGTGTTCAGCCGCTCGTCCGGCGTCCAGATGCTTGTCGTCTCGCGCTCCAGACGCTCGTAGTAGGCGACGTTTTTCTCGTAGAGAGACTGGGCGGAGCCGAGCAGGCGGTCGTAAGCCTCCTTGGCCTTCGCGCGCCCTTCGACGCTTCCCGCGATGATGATGGGAACGAAGCTCGTCTTTAATTCTTCGGGCGAAGTCTCTATGTAGAAGCGCGAGGGAACGTCGCGCGGCTCTTCCTGGTAGGGCATCTGGGAAACGTCGCGGCCCGCGGGCGAGCCGACCACGCCGACAAATCGCTTGGACTCCTCCGTGATGTAGTAGACGTGCTGCTTTTCGTCCCACCCGATGTTGCCCGTCATCAAGCCGGCGGGCCAGGCGAGTTTCAGCCCCGGCCGGAACGAAACGCCGATGGTCATCGGCAGGACGCTTTTGACATCGAGCAGCATGATGACGCCCGGCTCGTCCACAGGGGCGTAGATGATCTGCCGGACGGTGAAGGCGGCGTGCGAATAGGTGAAGACGGTCGCCTCTGGGCGGACGTTGATGCGGACGGCCGTCTCCGTGGCGCGGAATTCCAGCGGGTAGCCTTCGATGCGGAATGACAGCTCGAAATCGTCGAGCAGCTTGAGCGGGTAAACCCAGGCTTCGAGCGGGCGGTGCTCGTAACCGAAGACCGCCGCCCTGCGGCCCAGGACATCGAAGAAGCTGCCGGCCTGCGTGCGCCGCTCAAGCTCCAGGCCGCTCTTGCGCAGAGAGAATTTCGGCGTCATCGCGGGGCTCACTTGAGCTTGCGCCCGGGGCGAAAAGAGAATTAGTGATAAAAAGAGAAAGCAGAAGTTGAATCCGAAAAAGAGCCAGCGCGTCTTCACTTTATTCCCCCTCAACGGAAGCTCCGGTCAAGTGCAGCGTGCTCAGTTTAATTCCAGATCAGTTGCTGTGTCTCTAATATTGTACAACGCCGAGAGCTATTGCGCGCTATATGCCAGAAGCTCCGCGCAGTGGCGCAGCACGTCCGGCTCCCATTCGGGTCGGCGGAGGGCGCGCGGGTGCGTGCGCGGGGATGGTATTCGGCCAAGGAGGTGCAGGAAGATTGCTATGGAGTGTTTATAAGCCGGCACGGGGTCGCGGAACATGACACGGCCGAGATGCTGTAGCTTGTCCGAGAGCGCGTAGTAAGCAGGGTCGCCGGCCTCCCACAATCGGTCGCGCGCGGCGAACCTCTCAGGCGCGGCGGTCGCCAGCCCCAGCAGGTAATCAGAGCCGTACTCAATCATGTTGATGCCAAGGTCGTTGCCCGTGTAGATGCGAAAGTCCGGCCTGACGGCGTCTCTCAGTTCCAGCCTCTGCAACTCCGCGAGACGATCGAGGGAAGAGTGCTTCATGCCCTTCAGTTCTGGAATGTCCATCAGGGCGCGCGCCGTCTCCGCGTCGAAAATCTCGCCGCTCGGCGCGAACACGCGGCCAAGCTCAAAGCCCAGAACCTCCGTGTAGCCCTTGCACGTCTCCCGGTAGACGGCGACCTTTTCCCGCGCCGCCTTGCCGTGAAGCCGCGCGGTCTGAAAGATGATGGGGGTCGCGCCGTGAGCGACTATCCTGTCCATCTGCCGCCGGTAGAGGGAAGTAATGTCGCCGTCGCGGCCCTCTATGTAAGCGCCGGCGATGAAGGGGACGTTTGCGCCTAGAGCCTCGCGCGTCCACCGCAGGACACGAAGCTGCTCCTCGTCAGTCAGGTGGTTGACGTAGCCCGTGTCCATGTTGACGGCGTTCGTCAGCCCGGCCTCGTGCGTGGCGCGCAGGTGCCGCTGGAAGGCTTCGACGGCGATGCTCCCGTCCTCCTCGAAAGGCAGGAGCGCGGCCGCCGCGCCGTGCACTTTTCGTCGCGGGCGCAGCCGCCCGATAACGTCCTCGATTCTCATGATTCTGAGTCAGAGTCGCTCGCTGTCTGACGGCGGCGATTCTTCGACAGCTTGAGCCGCGCCGCTTCGTCTGATTGCTTGTAGTAGTCGTCCAGAGGGTAACAGCCCGACGGCAGCCCGTTGCGCGGCGCTGTCGTGCAGTCGCTGAAAGTCCGGCAGACACTCTTGCGTCGAAGCTCTTTGCCTCCGATTACGTCGAGCGGCAGCGTCGGGTAGGCGAGCACCATGCGTCCCAGGCCCACGGAGTCCGCCCAGCCTTCACGCACCGCCGCTTGCGCCACGTGCGGCAGAAAGTCTTGCAGGTAAGTGTAGGCCGACCCGACCAGGATCAAGCGCGGAAACTGCCGCTTCAACTCGCGGGTTATTCTCATCTGCCGGGCGACGCCCTCTAAAGGGTCTTCGGGCGGCTGGTAGCCGTCCGAGGGTGGATAGAGCGCCGGCCGCTGGACGTGTGGGTTGTAGTACGGGCTCCCCGCCGAAATGTTGACGAGCCTGACGCCTAACTCGTCCAGCAGGGAGAGGAATCGCACGGCCTCTGCGAGGTCGGGCTCGGTGGGGTCGGACTCGTTGACGGCGAAGCCCCAGCGATAAGGGAGAAGCCCTGCGAACGGCTCGGGCACGCCCGGGCCGGGGCGTCCGGGGGCGCTGCGCTGCGGGTCCGGCCGGAAGGGAATCGTGTCAAACGCCGAGAGACGCACGCCCAACTTCAAGCCCGGCGCGACGGCGCGCACGCCCTCGACGACTTCGCGCAGGAACCGCGTCCGATTCTCGAAGCTGCCGCCGTAATCGCCCGCGCGCGTGTGCGCGCTCAGGAACTCGTGCCCCAGATAACCGTGGCAGTGTTTGACATCAACGAAATCAAAACCCGCCTCGTGTGCCAGCCGCGCCGCGCGCGTGAAGTCTTCGACGATGCGGCGGATTTCTCCGTCGGTCAGTAGAGGGTAGTCTGCCGAGAGGCCGAGACGCCCGTCCAATATCGGGTGACGGTAGAGGATGCGCGGCTCGGGTCTGTCTTGGGCGTTGGGGCGGCTGTAGCGCCCGGAGTGCGTCAGTTGCAGGCCGACGAGCAAGCCTGCGACGGAGCCGACTGCCTGACTGTGTTCGGCTATGAGCGCCTCGCGCAGACGCACTAGATCGGCGAGCGTGTGGAGATTGATGAGAAGTTGATTCGGGTTGGCGCGGCCGTCGTGGCTGACCGCGACCGCCTCGCCTCCCCAGATGAGCTTCGCGCCGCTCGCACCGAAGCGCCGCCAGCGCCGCAACGTGCGCTCCGTGGGCCGCCCGTCAGGCGTCCCGTCCCAGCCCTCCATCGGGTGAATGGCGAAACGGTTCCCCAACTCAATCCCTTCCACGCACAGGGATTGAGCGAGCGGCGACGCGCGGCCGGCGAGTAACTCACGGTCGCACGGGATAGAGATTTGAAGCTCTTGCAGGCGCGCGCGAAATGTCTCCACATCACGTATCTTGCCGACGTGTAAAACGGGACATTCACTCATACTCAGTCAGTACCGCCTGCGGTAGCGGGCGGGTCTCCAACATTGATGACCCGCCCGCTACCGCAGGCGGTACTGACCTCCTCACTTCAACGTAATCTTCGCCTCGGCGGTCGCGCCCGTGACCACGTCCGTCGCACGCAGGGTGTAGACCCCGGCGGCGTCGTTGAGCGCCGAAGGGAGAACGACGGCCGCCGTCGCGCTGCCCATCAGCACGTTGTTTGAGTAGGCGGGCAGCAGCGTGCCGTCGGGCGCGAAGACGTGGCAGCGGACGAGCCGCCGCCCCGGCGTTGACGACGTGACGGTAAAGACCGGCTGGTCACCGAGCGAGGCCGCGGCGGGGCCGCCGAGCGTGATTTTATTCTCGGCCGGACTGAGGCCGAAGACGGCCGCGTCGCCGACAATCACGGAAGAGCGAATCACGTCAGTCCGGCCCAGCCGACGGCCTTCGCGTGCGTCAGTGACATAAAACTTGCCCGGCAGCTTGATTGTAATCTCCTGCCTCGCGACCTTGCCCAGCCCGGCGTCCGTGTAGGTGCGAACTCCGTCTTGGCCCAAGATTCCCTCAAGCGCGACGTTCTCTTTCACGATTGCCAGGACCTCCGCGTCACCGAAGCGGTAGCGCGCCACCTGCGCCTGCGTCAGGCGCTTGCCGTCGGCCGAGAAAACTTCAATCGCGGGGCGCACGCCCGCGCGTGCGAGCAGCGTGTCAACGAGCGAGCGGTAACCCGCGCCGCCGAACTTTTCGGCACGCTGCTTCGGATACTTGTCCAACAGCAGGTTCAAATAAATGGCCCAGCCACGGCCTACGCGGCGGGCGAACGTCGTGTCCGCGCCGCCGACGCGCACGAGCGCCGTTGCCCCCGCGGCCTTGATGTCCGGCTCGGCGACAATCAGGCCGCTCAACCCATTCGCGCTTAATCCCCACCGCGCCCCCTCGTCCGTCACGGCCGCCTCTCCCGCGATTGCTTTGAAGCCGCGCTCTCTGGCGGGCGCGGAAGTGATGCCGAACAACTCGTTCCACCGGCCGTCCGGCTGCCATGCGCAATGCTCGTCCATGAGCCCCGCGCCCGCGTCGGCGATGACGACACCGCCCGCTTGCGCGAAAGCCTCTACGGCCTTCGCCTCTTCCGCCGAGAGCGAGAGCGAGAGCGGCAGAATCAGAACCTTGTACTTGCCCGAGCCGAGCCCGCCCTTCTCGATCTGTTCGGAGGCGATGAAATCGAACTGGAGCCCGAGGTCTTTGACCGCGCGCACCCAGCCGTCGCGGTTGGCGGCGAAACTCGTGGCCGCCTTGTCCTGCGGAGTCTCGTCGTCGTCATCGCTGCTGCGGCGATGTAATCCCAGGATACTCGCCCCGTGCACGGACGGCATCGAGTAGTGTATGGCGATGCCGTCCTGCTGCCTTTCGGCCTCCATCAAGAGTTTGCCGATGCCCTCGAACTTGAGCGACCTGAAGGCCACGCCCATGTCGCGCGCGGACTTCGAGTAGGTCATGTCGGGGTCCAGGAACGAGTACATCCAAAAAATATTCGGGTGAAGGACGTTGTGAATCGCCGCCGTCCAGATTGCATTCTGCACGGCGAGGCCCGACGAGCCGTAGCCAGTCCAGAAGCCGATCATCGAGCCGGGCCTGGCGAACGAGCGGTGCAGGTCCCACTGGTTGCCGCCGTCGTAGGAGAGGAAGTCGTCAATCACCTGATCCAGGCGATACCAGTCCGCGCCGTTGTAGGCGTTGGTCGCCTGCGTGCCGGAGACGGCGATGTGCGCCGCGGGGTCGCCCTCCAACACGGCCTCGCGCGCCGCCTGGTAGGCCCGCGCGAAAGTTATCTCCATGAAGGTTCGGTGGTCGGCCCACGGGGCGAAGTTGCCGCTCGCGCGCGCCTCTTCCGTCGTGAAGGGCACGACCTCGCTCCAATCTTTGAAACTCGCGCGCCACTCTTTGTTGAGCGCGTCGAGCGTGCCGTACTCGCCTTTCAGCCACTCGCGGAATTGTGCCAACGTCTGCGGGCTCCAGTCGAAGTCAACGGGGTCGCCGTAGGAGGTGAGCGAGCCTTCGTCGCCGACGAAGTAGTAGTCCATCTGGTAGCGCGCCTTGTTGCGGGCCGTCGCGCGCACGATGTCCTGGAGCTTTCGCATGAAGGCGGGGTCGTTGAAGGTCGGCGTGCGCTGTAGGAACTTTTTGTCGCCGGTGCGCTTGAAGAGCTCTTTCTTCGTCAGGTAGCCGAGCGCCTCGAAGTCGCCCGTGCGCTCGTACTCGGCGATGGCCTTCTCCATCCCTTCCGGCGTGGTCGGGCCGCGGTCGTACCAGTAGACGCCGAACGTCCCGCGCGGGACGTTGAGCGAGTTGTCCACGTCGCCGCCCCACGTAAAGCCCGTGTCGGCGGCGACCCCGCGCACCATGCGCATCTGCGCGTCTTGCAGGTAGTGCTTCGTCCCGCCGAACGAGACGAGCGCCGTGTACTCCCTGGGGCGGCGCGCGTCCTGCACGACCATCACGGGCTTGCCGCGCAACTGGTCTACGACGGCCCCGCGCTCGTCAACCAGTTCGGCCGTGACGAAAACGAACTTGCCCAGAAAGTTTGTCAGCGTGTAAGTCAGCGTCCGTTCGCCGCGCGCGGGCCTTGAGACGACGGCGAGGAGCCGCCCCAGGTCGTCCGAGACCTTCATGCGCATCTGCAAGCCGCGAAGGTCTCCCGTCGCGCGCAGCACCGCGCTCAGCGTCTCGCCGCGCTTGTAAACGTCCACGGCGGGACGCGCCGCCGTCATCATCGCGCGCTTCGGAGTGTGGAGGACGGCGGCCCCCCAATCGAGCGTCGCGCCGGAGCGCGCGTCGAGCACGCGGACGTTGAAAATCTGCCTCCCGCCGGGCCAGCCCGTCGCGGGCCGCAAAGCGTCAGCGGGAATCTCAATCGTGTTGCTCCCGGCGGCAAACTCCTTCGACACTTTCCGCGAGCCGAGGGGCTGGCCGAACTCATTCTTCCCCCAGACCTCTATCTCCACGCGGCGCGGCTGGTCGGCCGTGAGCACGAGTTTGACCAGCGTGCTGTCCGCGTCTACGGCAGTCAACGAGTTGATGCTGACACCCGACTCGCGGCCCGCCGCCCACAAAACCGAGCGCGCGAGCAGGGCGTACTGGTACTCCCAGTAATCCCAGTAGATTTTAGTCTCGACGGGGTTGACACTCTGCGGAGTAAAACCCTCCTCGACGTAGCCGAGCGCGACCACGCGCCCCTTGCCGTAATTCTTCGCGGCCACCACGGGGTGCTCGCCCGATTTGACGAGCACGTCGCCGCTCGCCCTGTACTTGTAAAAAGAGCCGCCGACGTTTCCCTCCGGCAGAAGCTCCAGCGGCAGCCCGTCGGTGATGAAATGTTTCTGGCCCAGTTCCCACTTTCCCTTCGTCACGGCGTCCTGGTTGATTTCGGGATAGCCGCGCTCTGTGACCGTGTCGTCCGCCACGCCGACCAGCGGCGAGATGTCCCAGAGGCGCGCGTCCGGCTCCGCCTCGTCGCCTTTGAACGGGTGGCCCTTCACGTCGCCGACGAACGGGTGCAGGAGGACGAGGCCCGCGCCTTCTTTGACGCGCCTGAGAATCGCGTCGCGCGTCGCGCGCGTCATGCGCGACCAGCCGTTGAGGCCGGGAACGACCATCACCTCGAAGGGCGCGTTGCCCGTCAGGTCTTTTTCGACGTAGCCGTAAACGGTTTGAAAGTCGTCGCGGTCGCCGCGGTATTCGTGCCCGTAGTAGTCGCCTGTGCCCCAGCAGTTGGTGTCCCAGTTGCGGTCTATCGAAACGGTGGTCGGCTGCAACGAGAGGCGCTGCATCAGCTCGACCATGTCGCGGCCGTACTGGACTGACGGGATGAAGAATCCTTTGACGGGGCCGCCCGGAAGTTTCGTCGCCCACTCGACGTGCGGCGTGACGACCTCGGTCGAATAGGTGATGTCGTTCTTGTGGAACGCGCTCCCGCCGACTCCGGTCTGCTCTTGCCCGCGGCCGTTCATGGTCAAAGAAGCCAGCAGCAGGAATGAGAGCGAGGTGGACAGAAACTTTTTCATGGAGTTCCCTACGGCTCAGGACTTCGACTCAATTTGGCGAGTAACTTCTTCGGCAATGCTCAGGCAGATGTGCGCGGAGGGCAGGATGTCTTCGACAGTGGGCCGTGGACGCGTCCCTGTCTTGAGCGCCCGGACGAATTCGACGACTTCCTCGTAAGAGCCGTTGCGCAGGTGTTCCGGCTCGTCGTCCGAGGCGCGCTCGTCCACTTCGAGCCGGCCGCCGCGCCAGCATTGCAGGCTGCGCTGCGTGCCCGACCCGGCCACGACCCGCGCGCGAAAGCCCTCGCCGAAAAGCTCGTAAGACTCTTCGACCATGCCGGCGGTCGGCAGGACTTCGATCTGCCCGATGGCCCCGCCCTCGAAGCGCAGCGAGATGATGTACCAGAGCGTCGAGAGCCCCGCGCGGCGCTGCACTTCCGCGTCGAAAACTTTAACTTCGCCCGCGATGTGCCGCAGCGCGTCGAGGACGTGGATGGCCGTCGTCCAGACGAAGTCCGGCTCGCTTCGATTGTGGCGCACCTGCGTTGCCCGGACGTACTGAAGCGGCCCAATCTCTTCGGCCCAGGCGCGGGCGCGGTTGAGGTAGGGCATGAAGCGACGGTTGACCGAGACCATGTGCGGCGTATCGGTCTCGCGCGCCGCGCGCGCCAGCCGCTCGACCTCGGCCGCGGAAGTGCCGAGCGGTTTTTCGATCACGCACGGCACCCCGCGCTCAAGCAGCCGGACGCTCGTTTCGACGATGCGCTCGACCGGCATGACCGAGACGCAGGCGTCAACAGTTTCGTCCGCCAGCATCTTCTCGACATCCGTGTAAGCGCGCGCGAAGCCGAAGTCGCGGCAGAAGGCGGCGGCGCGCTCCCCGTCTAGGTCGCAGGCCGCGACGAGCTCAATCTCGCCGGGGTGTGAGGCGGCGTAGCTCGCGAGGGGCGCGGCGTGGCTCTCCCTGGAATGTTCGCCGCAGCCCAACAGTGCCAGTCGTATCATCTCTCGCGGCTCCCCCTCGTCACATCCCGCTGCGGCATTCCGACTGAAGCCGCTGCACCGAAACCTGCCGCGCGATTCTTTCGACCTCGCGCGGATCAATCAAACCCGGAGCGGGGGCCAGACAGTTGGCCGAGCCGCACGCGACCGCCAGCCCGACCGCCTCTTCGTCGCTCAAGCCCCGCGCGTGAGCGACCGCGAAGCCGGCCAGGGCCGCGTCGCCGCAACCGACGGTCGAGCGCCCTGCGATTGGAGGGGGCTGCGAGACGAGGGGCGCGCAAGTTTCGGCGCGCTGCCAGACCAAACCGTCAACGCCGAGCGAGACGCAGACGCTGCGCGCGCCCGCCTCCAACATCCGCTGCGCGACCTCGGCCGCCGCGCCCGCGTCGCGGACGGGCTGGCCCGAAAACCACGCGGCCTCCTCGCGGTTCGGCTTCACCAGGTCGGGCGCGGCCTCAAGCCCGTGGCGCAGCGCCGCGCCGCTCGTGTCGAGCAGCGCGCGGCAGCCGTATGCGTGCGCGAGGCGAATCAGCTCGGCGTAAAAATCCGCGGGCGCGCCCGGCGGCAGGCTACCGGAGAGAGCGACCTGCGTGCCCGCGCCGCCCTCTGCGAAGATTTCCGCGCAGGCCGTGAGCAGCCGCTCGACCTCGCCGTCCGTGACGCCGCCGCCCGGCTCTAAGATTTCGGTGACCGTCCCGTCGTCCGCGATGATTTCCAGGTTGGCGCGCGTCTCGGCCCGCGTGCGGACGATGGTGACCGGAATCCTCAGGTCCGACAAGCCGCTCTCACACTCTTCGCCCGCGGCTCCGCCCAGAAAGCCGAGCCACATCACTTCTTCGCCGAGCGCGCGCGCGGCCATCGCGACGTGCGCGGCCTTGCCGCCCGGGAACGGCTGCGCCGAGAGCGCGCGGTTCACCCCGCCGACCGCGATGCTTTCGAGCCGCAGCCGGCGGTCAATCGCTGGATTAGGGCTGACGCAGATGAGCATAAAACTAGCCTCCGGCGACCAAAGGGGCCGCCGAGTTTCAGTCTTCCTTATTCTCGGCTTCTTCACGCGCCTTCGTGGCGTCTAAGCGCGCGAGCATGTGCTTGATATCGGCCGCGCCCTTGATGGCGACGTAGACCGTGATGGTCGAGTACCAGACGACACAGGCCATAGCCAGAATCCACCAGAACCAGTGACCAGCCATCACGCGACCTCCTCTCGCGGCGCGGTTCGGGACTGCGGTTTCAGGAGCGACCCGACGACCATCGCCGCGCCCGAGAGCAGGTAGGTGGCGATGCCCGAGTAGTACGGGCCGATGCTCTTGGCGATTCCGGCGGTGGACGGGACTTGCTCCATGACGAGATAGGTGATGGGGATGACGGCGCTGATGAAGATGGCGGCGGCCGCGCCCCAGTTATTCGCCCGCCGCCAGTAGCAGACGGCGATCAACAGCACGGAGATGCTCGCCAGGTAGATCGTGCCCGTCACGCCGAGGTACGTCCAGAGGTCTCCCTTGAGCGGATACCAGAGGCCGTAGAGCAGCAGGAAGATGCCGATGATCGCGATGATGGTGCGGTTCCAGAAGAGCCCCTTCTTCTCGGACCATTTCGTCTTGCGGAAGGGGGCCATGATGTCGTTGTAGATGACGCTCCCCCAGGTCAGCATGTAGGAGGAGTCAGTGGACATGTCCGCCGCCAGCATCGCGGCGATGAGCAGGCCCATCAGCCCCGCCGGGACGGCCGTGCTCAGATAGCTCGGCATCGCTTCGAGCGTGTTGGCGACCGGCCCTAAAGTCGCCAGCGCGGCGATGCCCCAGATGCCCGGAATCAGAAAACGGCAGACGAAGAAGAAACTGGTCCGCGTGTAGACCTTGCGCCCCGTCTCCGTGTCCTTGGCCGCGAGCACGCGCGCAATGATGGTCTGCCAGGTCAGCACGGCCGCCGTGTTCAGCATGGCGTTGAAGAGGACGTACTGCCAGCCCATCGTCTCGTTGACGAAGGGGTTGAAGCCGCCCGCGCCGTAACGCGTCTCGACCGTCGAGACCATCTTCTCCCACCCGACGTTGATCAGGATGAGAATCGTGACGACAATCAGCCCCGCGCTCATCACGACGAACTGCATGAAGTCAGTCACTAAGACCGACAGCATCCCGCCCAGGATAGTGTAGACGGCCACGCCGACGAGCAGCGCCGTCATCATGATTTCCAGATACCGCACGTCGAGGCCCGCGACCAGCACCAGGAACTGCCCGCCCGTGCGCAGGAAGACACCCATGTTGAGCAGGCCGCCGAGTACGATGACCACGCCCGCCGCCCAGCGGATGCGCGGGCCGAACTTCTTCTCGAAAAGTTCGGGGATGGTCATGACGCCAGAGTCGCGTAGCGGCTTGATGACGAACCCCGTCAAGCCGACGACGAGCATCGCCAGCGCCATCAGGATGCCCGGCGTCGCGCCCGCGAAACCCTTCTCGAATCCGTTCTGCGCCGTGTACATACAAGTGACGATGCCGAACTCTGTGGCGGCCAGCGAGGCGATGCCGAGATACACGTCCATCTCGCGCCCGGCGACCAGAAAGTGCTCGACCTTGCCCACGTACTTGCGCACCATCAGGCCGGCGATCATCGTCGCCAGCAAGTACACCCCGACGATGCTTCCGTCCAACAGCCAGTTGAAATTTGTCATGCGATTGCTGACGCCCTTTCGTTTTGGCTTTTGAAACTTCTACAACTGCCCCGAACAGATACGAATCTTCTCCAGCGAAATCTCCTCGACGGCGCTGACGGCCGGCGCAAACGTCCTGCGCAAGTCAATGTCGTCGCCGGACGCGAGCGACGCTTTCACCGCCAGCGTGAAGGCGTTCTTCAGCTCGGTGCCGAAGTTGACCTTCGTGATGCCGCACTCAATCGCGCGCTGCAACAGTTCCGCGGGCACGCCCGAGCCGCCGTGAAGGACGAGCGCCGCCTCAGCGCCGACCGCCTCTCGAATCTGCCTGAGGCGGTCAAAATCGAGCCGCACTTCGCCCTTGTAAAAGCCGTGCGCCGTGCCGACGGCGACCGCGAGCGCGTCCACCTTCGTCTCCAGGACGAACCTCGCGGCGTCCTCCGGGCGCGTGTAAAAGCGCGTGATGTCGTCCCGTCCGGCCTCGTCGTTATGCGCGACGTGCCCCAACTCGCCCTCGACCGAAACGCCGCGCGCGTGTGCCAGTTCGACGACGCGGCGCGTTAGTTGACAGTTCTCGGCGAAGGGAAGCCGTGAGCCGTCAATCATGACGGAGGTGTAGCCGGCGTCAATGCAGCGCGCCGCCAGCTCGTAACTGCCGCCGTGATCCAGGTGCAGCGCCAACGGCCGGCCGACCTCCTCGGCCGCGGCCCCGGCCATCGCCAGGATCATGCGCAGCCCGAGATAGTTAATTGTTGACTCGGTTGTCTGCAAGATGATCGAAGCCTGAAGCGCACGCGCCGCGCGGACGTGCGCGAGCAGCGTCTCGGCGTTGTAGAAGTTGAGCGCCGCGACGGCGTGGCCCGCCCGGCGCGCGGCTTCGAGCAGCGGGCCACTCGGCACCAGTTTTGACGCCCGTTCTAATTCCTCTGCTGGCTGCGCGTTCATCTTCGACATTGACGAGCGATGCGTTTAAGAAGTCCCGGCAGCACGCCGCGCCTTCAGGAACATTTTGAGCGTCCGGCCGTCGGGCTGCCCCGCCGTCCCGCCCGCCTTCAGCGTGGAAAGTGCGCCGCAGGCATTGCCGACGCGCAGGCACTCGGCCAGTGCCGCGCCGCGCAAATAAGCCGAGACGAAACCGGCAGCAAAAGAATCGCCCGCGCCCGTGGTGTCCAGGGCTTCGACCTCGAAGCCTGGGGCTGACGCGACCTCCCCGTCTTTAATCGCGAGCGCGCCTTTCGGCCCGAGCTTGATGACCACGCAGGGAACAGACCGGCCCAATATTTTGAGCGCCCTCTGCGCGCCCCGCGCTCGCGTCAGTTGCCGCGCTTCCGTCTCGTTGAAAAAGAGTACGTCCGTCTGTGCCAATACCTCGTTGATCTCTTCGCCCCACACCTGCTCTGGATCGGAGTTTGGATCGAACGAGGTGGTCAGACCCATCCGCCTCGCCTCCTGAAAAATTTGTGGAAACGAAGGACGCAAGCCAGCCTGCAAGAAGTAGGAAGTCATGTGCAGGTGGCGCTGCCCTTCGAGCAGGGACATTTTCAACTGCCCGTAATTGAAAGAGGCAATCGCCCCCGGGTAAGTCACCAGGGCGCGGTCCCGGCGCGTGCTGAGCGAGACGGTGACGCCCGTCTTGACGCCGCGGCCGCGCGAGACGTTATTCGTCGGCACGCCCCCGGCCCTCAGTTGGCCCAGGCAGAAGTCGCCGAAATCGTCCCGCCCGACCTGGCTGACGAAAGTAACGTCGTGCCCGAGCTTCGCCACGCCGCAAGCGAAGATGGCCGAAGCGCTCCCGAGCGCCAGCTCGAAATCCGCGGCGAGAACCTCAGCACCCATCCGAGGCGGCCCGGCCAGACCCGTCGCCACCATGTCTACGTTCAGCTCGCCTATCACGACCACGCCGCCCTTCGTTAAGCTCCGCTTCATCTTGAACTGGTGGGATTCTTTCAAATATTATAGCCTTGCTTTTGTTTCCTTTCGATTGGCCGGGGATTTTAATATAATATGAAATCGAAATGCAAAAGGAATCTTTCATTCCGGCTCTCGGCCGCGCACTTTCTTCGGGGGCTGAAACCTCTCTCTGATGGTTCCGACTTGAGCAAGGAGCGGAAGCCTTGACGGATGCCCTGTCCAAACTGCTGTCCCTGCCGGCTGCGGAGAAAGAGGCGCGGGGGTTGGTCTACACCCCGCGCGAAATCTTCCAGCAGCCTGTGACCTGGCGGCGAAGCTACAAGAAGTTGCTGCACCTCGCCCCGGAGGTCGGACATTTTCTGGCCCGGGCCGGCGTGGATGGCACAACTCAGGAGCGTCCCCCCGTGCTCCTGGTCGGGGCCGGAACCTCAGACTACGTAGGGAGGTCGCTGGCCGCGCTTTTACAGAGGGCCTGGGGCTGCGTCGTGCAGGCCACCCCCAGCACGGACTTGCTGACCAACGCCGACGACATCATTCTTCCGGGAGGGTCATACCTGTGGGTTTCGTTTTCCAGGTCGGGCGACAGCTCGGAAGGCGTAGCCGTGTTGGAGGCGGCCGTGGACCGCTACCCGGCAAGTCATCACATCGTCATCACCTGCAACGAGCACGGACGCATGGCGCGCGCCTTCGACGGGCGGCCGAACTTCTGCCGCATAGTCCTCGACGACGAAGTGAATGATCGCGGCCTCGCGATGACCAGCTCATTCTCCAACATGGTCGTGGCGGGACACTGCTTGGCGCACCTGCGAGATTTGGAAACCTACGGCGCATTGCTGGACGTGCTGGCGGCCGAGGCACAGAGACTTCTGCCGGTGGCGGCCGACGTGTGCGAGCGCCTGGTCCGAGAGGGGTTCTCGAAGGTCTGCTTTCTCGGCGCGGGGCCGCTCAAGGCCGTTGCCATAGAGTCCGGGTTGAAGGTGCTCGAACTGACCGCCGGCCGGGTCGTCACTTTCTCAGAATCATTTCTAGGGTTCAGGCACGGCCCGCTCTCCGCGATTGATGACAAGACGCTGGTCGTAGGCTTTCTCTCGGGCGACGCGCGGCGCAGGGCTTTCGAGCTAGATTTGCTAAAGGAGATTTGCGACAAGGGACTCACGCAAAAGTGCCTCGTGGTTGTGCCAGACGGAATGGGCGTTGACGAGACTGGGGGGTTAACAAAAGATGCGATTTTGCTCGATTTTGGGCGGGAAATCGCCGATGTCTACAGGCCCCCGGTGGACGTTATAGTCGGACAACTCCTCGGCCTCTTCTCGTCACTCCATGTGGGATTGAAGCCCGACGCGCCGAGCCCGCGGGGCGCGATCAGCCGCGTCGTCTCGCACGTCAAGATTCACTAGTGCGCGTTGAGTTGTAGTGACAGTGCGCAGTTAGACGAGGATGAGTTTGACGTTGTGCGAGCGCAGTTCCGCCTGCGTTTCCTCGGGCAGCGCGTGGTCCGTGATGATGGTATCAATCGAAGGAAGCGGCACGATGCGCGAGAGGCTGCGCTTCCCGAACTTGCTTGAGTCGGCGACGAGAATCGTCTCCTTCGCAATCCGCACCATCGCCTGATTGACCTGAGACTCTTCCAGGTTGGGCGTGCTCAGTCCGAACTCCACGTCGCAGGCGTCAACGGCCAGGAAAAGTTTGTCGGCGGAGAGTTGCTTGAGCATGTCTTCGGCGAAGTGGCCGACTGCCGAGAAGGAGTTCTGCCGCACCATCCCGCCGAGCAGGATGAGTTGGATGTCCTTCGCGCTGAGCAGCTCCAACGCGATGTTGATGCCGTTGGTGATGACCTTCAGGTCTCGCTTGTGTTTAATCTGCCGGGCGATCTGCTGCGTCGTCGTGCCCGAGTCGAGGATGATGGAGTCCCCGTCGTGAACGAGAGCCGCGGCGGCCGCGCCGATGCGCCGCTTTTCGTCCGCGTGCAGCTCCGACTTGATGCGGAGCGAGGGGTCAACGCTCACCGTCGCGACCTTGACCGCACCCCCGTGCGCCCTGTCTACCAGCCCACGCTTGTGCAGGGCTTTGAGGTCGTTGCGGATGGTGACTTCGGAGGTCTTGAAGCGGCGGCTCAAGTCGGCGACCGCCACCTGACCGTGCTTCTCGATCAACTCCAGGATTTTAGTCCGGCGTTCCAGGTTCAACATGCCGCTCTCACTTTAGACGACCCGCGATCGCGTCGCCGACTGCCCCTTGAAGTCCAGGTTGCCAGCGGATACGCCTTGCTCAAGGCTCATCTGCCGCCCGCGTAAGTCCCGGCGCATTATTCGTGCGCCGCCGGATGATTGTCAAGATTGACGCCGACAACAACCGATGTTAATTGAAAACAAATGAAAGTACGCGGGGTGCTTAAACGAAAAAAAAATCAACTAGACAGAATTGGTAGCGTACTCTGCTCCCACTACTCCTCAGCCCGGTCGGGCGCGGGCCGCTTGTCCCGGATTAGAAGCAGGACCAGCACCATGCCGGCGAGCGGGATGAGGCTCGCCGTCAGCAGAATCGGCTCGAAGGAGTAGCGGTCGGAGACGTAGCCTATCAGGTAAGTCGAGATGATCGTCCCTATCCCTGCGCCGGTTCCGCTCATGCCGCTCACGGTGGCGACCGAGTCGCTGCTGTAAAGATCGGACGGCAGCACCAGCGCCATCGTCGAGAACGAGGCGTAAGCGAAGGTCGAGACGGCGAAGAGGCCGGCGAGCGCGAACAGGCTTGAGGTGAAGAGCGTTGGGATCAGGAGCGCCATGCCGAGGCCGCCGAAGACGACCACGGCCTTGCGCGCGCGCAGGACCGGCCAGCCGCGGCGGATCAGCCAACTGGACATGCCGCCGCCGAAGAAGTTGCCGAGGTCCGCGGCGACGAATGGAATCCAGATGGCGAACAGCCCCTGTTCGGGGTTGATGCCTTTGGTCAGTAGGTAGATGAGGAACCAGTCCGTGATGAAGAACCAGACCGGGTCGGTCATCGTCCGCGCCGCGATGACGGCCCACGTCTGCGGCATCCTCAGCAACTCGCCCCAGCTCAAGCGCCGCCCCGTCCCGGCCTCCTCCGCTTCCTGCTCGCGCTTGTCTTCAAGAATCATCTCCCGCTCTTGCTCGCTGATGCGCGGGTGCGTTTCGGGCGGATAGTAGAGAAGCCGCCAGGCGATGAGCCACAGGAAGCCGAGCGTGCCGGTGATGATGAAGGCCGGACGCCAGCCGCCGAAATATTTGTAGAGCCCTATGACCAGCAGCGGGGCGATTGCGCCGCCGATGGACGAGCCGCTGTCGAAGAGCGCGACGGCCCAGCCACGCTCGCGCTTCGGGAACCACTCGGAGACGGCCTTCGTGGCCGCGGGCCAGTTGGCCGACTCGCCCGCGCCGAGCAGGAAGCGGAAGAAGGCGAAGCTGCGCAGGCCCACCGCGAGCGAGGTCAGCATTGACGCGATCGAATACCAGATGACCGTGATCGTTAGCCCCTTGCGCGTCCCGACGCGATCTATCAGGCGGCCGGAAACGGTCTGCCCGATTGAGTAGGCGATGCGGAAGGCAATGACTATTTTGGCGTACTGCTCGTTGTTCCAGTGGTAATCATTCTTCAGGAAGGGGGCGAGCACGGCGAGCGTCTGGCGGTCCAGATAATTGATGACCGTCGAGGCGAAGAGCAGCCCGCCGATCCACCAGCGCAAGTTTGAAATCGGGCGGCGGTTGAGGCCGTTAATCTGATTGGCTGCTGCCATAGTCCTCGCTTCCGGGCACAAAGGTAACGCCGCCCCGTGAGCGTTCCGCGCTTCACGAATCCTTCAAGGTTGCTCTCGCCGCAACTCTTCGATGAACTGCTCGCAGCGGGCAACGTCGTCCAGGTTTTTAATCCCTTGCTCCTCGCGGTCGTCCGCGATGGGGCACGCGAAGACTCCGGCCTCCCGCCCGCAGAGGTAATTGATAAGCTCATTCGGGAATCCCAGCTCGTGACGAGCACGCTCGTAACGCCGCCGCTCTTCGTCCCAGTAACGGCGCTTCAGTTCGAGCAGCGCCGCGAACATCGTCCGGCTCTTGAGCACGAACAGCCCCGTATTGCTTTCGCCGAACGGCGGTCGGTCGGTCGTCTCCAGGCGCGTCTCGTGCGCCTCGCGGACGCGGCCGCGCTCGTCCCGGAGCAGCGGCGCATAGGGCCGCGCCTTGAGAACGGTCGGCAGCACCATCTCGTAGTCAAAGAGCGCGGCGAGTTTCAAGGTGCGCCGCATCGTTTCCGGCGTGACCACGGGCTGCGTGCTCCAGATGACAAGCGCGCGCCCCTGAAAGTCGCGCATCAAGTCGTGCGCGCAAAGGACTGCGTCGCCGGTCCCGAGCGCCTCGGGCTGCAAGACGAACGTCACCTCTTCGTGCGCCAGCGCGGCGCGGACTTCGGCCTCCGTCTCCGGCGAGACGATCACGACGGGCGGGCGCGCACCGGGCGCGGCGGCGCGGACGTTGCGCAACACATGGACGATGGCAGGCACGCCCAAAATCTTCGCCAGTGGCTTCGGCACGTCGAGCCCGGTCTCGCGCGCCCGCGTCCCTTTCCCGGCCGCCACGATCACCGGCCACACTTCGCCGGCCGTCGCCTCCGGCGTCATGCGGTCGAGCATGGCGGCCGTGCGCGCCCGATATTGTTCCGCGTCGTGGCCCAGCGAGTTGAATTGCTCGACCGCTTCGCGCCAGACCGATTCCGTGCGGAGCGGCGCGAGCCCGTCGCCGGGAGTCGAGATCATCACCGCCCTCTCGCGAACCCCGTGCCGGTTCTGCGGCGCGTAGTACTCGGCTTGCACGCGCCCGATCAACTCGGAGACGTTCTCTTCGGTCGTGAGCGCGAGCACGTTGCCGCCGAACCCGCCGCCCATCAAGTGCGCCCCGTAAACTTCCGGGTCCGAGCGGAGGATTACGATTAGCCGCTCGACATCGGGCGTGCTCACCCCGTAGAGGTCACGCAGGCTTTCGTGAGCCTCGTCGAGCAGGCGGCCGAGCGAGCGCATAGCGGAGTCCGTCTGCACTTGAACGTCTGTGCCAATCTTCTGCCGTGGAATCCCGTCCAGAAGAAGCGTGGCCGTCGCGACCCGCCGCACCTCGCGTATGTGGTGAAGGGCGCGGGCACGCACCTTGAGCTGGCGCGTGGCGCACTCCTTCACCAGCGCGGGAAAGGAGCGGGCACATTCGGCAAAAGTCTCGGGGTAATTCTGCTCGACCTCCGTGAGGGTGAGCGTCTGCGGGAGCCCGCCGAGCAATGCTTCGAGCTCGTCGAGGGCCTCGACCGAGCCCGCCCGAAGCCGCTCGATTGCTTGATGCCACGCGTGGTGGCGCTCTGGCTGCCGGGCCTGCCAGCCCTCTATCACCGCCGGGATGAAGAGGCGCGAGACGGCGGCGCGCTCGTTGTACTCGATCATCACCTCGCGCCCCTTGTCCGCAGCCCGCGTGAAAAAGGTCACCCAGCGGAACCGGCCTCCCGGCAGCGGGACGAGGCGCGCCGTGTCTTCCAGATACGAGATGAGCACCGCGTGCCGACGCCTGGCGAGGCACATCGTCGTATGGTCCAGCGTGCCGCCGCGCGTCCCCACGTACCACTCGGCCCTGGCAGCGTCGCGCGCCAGCTCCTCGGGCGCGCAGGCGATGTGATTGGCCTCGCGGATGGCCGCACTCGCCAGCACCACCAGCGCGGACGAGGAGGAAGCGCCGCCGCCCGGCGGGATGCTTGAGTCAACGACGAAGTCGAAGCCGCGGCGAATCTCCGCGCCCCATTTGACGCGCGCAAAGAAGACCGCGCCTTTCACGTAATTGGCCCAGTGAGGCGCGGGGGCCGGGTTCTCGTACAGGTAAGATAACCAGTCGCCTCCGGCCCCGCCGTCGTCGCGAAGCGGAGGGCCTGCGGCCAGGTCGAAGGCGAAGGGCGGGTACTCTTCAAAGGTCGAAGCGCCGCGCACGCGGCCGCCGCCGGCGTCGCGGTAGAGCATCAGCATGTCGTGTTCGCGGCTGCCGAATGGGAGCGAGGCGGTCGGCAAGTAGGAGACGTAATCAACGTGCTCGCCCAGGACGTTGATGCGCGCCGGGGTGCGTATCACGTTGACAGGCCCGTCCCCGTAGAGCTCCAGGAAACGGTCGCACGCGTAAGTCAGGCGGCGCAGTTGATTCCCGAGCGTCTCCTCGCCCGCGCCGTACATCCGGCGCAAGAGGAGGAGGAGTGTGCGGGGAGCCGCGGATTGAGCGCTGCTCGCGGCGAGCAGATATTCGAGAGCTGTGGGCTCCGCCGCCGGCCCTTCGAGCGCTCGAAGCTCGGCGCTTAAATTCGCGAGAGTGACGCTTGAGAGCTGCCGTAGGTCTGAGGTGATCAAAGCGATAATCAGATTAATAAGAAAGCATTTTTAGAGCGAATCGAAACGACGGGTCGTTCTTATACACTACTCAGGAACCGACAACAAGACAGTTTTACGCCGCGCAGGCCCGGCACTCGAAAACCTTCGTCACCGACTCGGGGCCGGATGGTGGCAGCCTGAACGGCCCTGTTCCCGTCTCCGTTTCATGTCAAATTATCTTGCCGCCCTCACTTTATCGGTGCTATAAAGCCGCGACTTCGGGCAGCATCTTTAGCCGGCCGGCATGGCTTAATCTCAATGAAGATTGTGCGTCATATCTTTCTCGCGTTAGCGTTTATTACCTCGACCTGTGCGACGTTTGTGCCGTCGAGGGCGACGCCATTTGCGGCAGCAGCAGCCGCCGAGACGAAGCACAGGGTCATAATCCAACACGGCGTCCGCGCCAGGATGAGTGACGGTGTCTGGCTGGTCGCGGACATCTACCGGCCCGAGGGCGAGGGAAAGTTTCCCGTCCTGCTTGAGCGCACGCCTTACGACCGCGCGGGCGAGTCCGACATGGCTTACGAGTTGGCCGCGCACGGCTACGTCGTCGTGCTGCAAGACACGCGCGGCCGTTACGATTCGGGCGGAGAGTTTTACCCGTTCCGCGACGAAAGCCGGGACGGCTACGACACGGTCGAGTGGGCCGCGCAGTTGGAACATTCGAACGGGAAGGTCGGCATGTTCGGCGGCTCCTACGTCGGGGCCACGCAGATGCTCGCGGCGATGGCGCGGCCGCCGCACCTCGTGGCAGTCTTCCCCTACGTGACCGCCTCGGAATATTACGAGGGTTGGACTTACCAGAGCGGCGTCCTGATGCAGTGGTTCACAAGCTCCTGGACATCCATCCTCGCCGCGGACACCTTGCGCCGGCGGGCCGACGAGAGTGCGCAGCCGAAAGAGTGGGTCTCGCAGTTGCCCGTCGAAAATTATCCCGTCTTAAAGCTGCCGGCCCCCGCGGCCCTCGCCCCTTATTTCCATGATTGGGTCGAGCACGAGCGCGACGACTCTTACTGGCAGCGCTGGCGAGTCTCGGACCATTACCGTGAGATGAATGTGCAGGGACTCCACGCCGCCGGGTGGCACGACCTTTTTCTCAAAGGCTCTATCAAGAATTACACGGGGCTGCGGGCGGAAGCAGGCACGCCAGAGGTGCGCGCCGGGCAGCGTTTGCTCGTCGGGCCGTGGGCGCACGCGCCGACATCGCCGGAAGGGAAAATCGGTGACGTCGTGTTCGGTAAGAACGCCGTCCTCGACATGACCGGGACCGCTCTCAGGTGGTTCGACTACACGCTCAAGGGAGTGCAGAACGAGTTTGCGACCGCGCCGCCCGTGCGCCTCTTCATCATGGGCGACAACGTCTGGCGCGACGAGCAGGAGTTCCCCCTGGCCCGCACGCGCTACACCAGGTACTACCTGCATTCGCAACGTGGCGCTAATGGCGCGGCGGGGGACGGGCGGTTGAGTATTATCGCGCCCGCCCGCGAGCGACCTGACCAATTCGAGTACGACCCGAAAAACCCTGTGCCGACTATCGGCGGGCGGCTCTGCTGCGGGACGGCCCTGCCGCCCGGCCCGTTCGACCAGCGCCCTAACGAGACTCGGCCGGACGTGCTCGTCTTCTCCACGCCCCCGCTGGAGAAAGACCTCGAAGTGACCGGCTTCGTGACCGTGGAACTCTACGCCTCCACGTCCGCCGCCGACACGGACTTTACGGCGCTGCTCGCGGACGTGGACGCGACAGGGTACGCGCGTTTCCTGACCGACGGCATCGTGCGCGCCCGTTACCGCACAAATACCGCGCGGCCGGAGGAGGTCGTGCCCGGCAAAGTGTACAAGTACGTGATAGACCTCTGGGCGACGAGTAACGTCTTCAAGGCCGGGCACAGAGTCAGGCTTTACCTTTCGAGCAGTAACTTCCCCAGGTTCAATCGCAATCCCAACACGGGTAATCCGATGCTCGGCTCGTCCGGTTCGGTCAAAGCACGGCAGAGCGTCTATCACGACAGCGAACGCAATTCGGCGCTAATTCTTCCAGTCATCCCGAGGTGAGTAAAGAGACTTGAAAGGGCACTGCCGGCAATAAAATATCCTTGCAATCAGTTTTCGGTAGTGCTATAAAGCGCGCGTTGGCCGAGTAGTCATTATCCGCGATCCACCTTATTCCAAGACATAGCGATAAGTAGAACCAAGACTCAACGAGCAGCGGGCCAGGGCAAAGTTAGTACAAAACGCAAACTAACCGGGCCGCAAGTCGTCTCTCTCCGGCCCGCCGGTTACCCGATAAGTTAAAAGACGCGTCAGGAAGCTTCGGCGATATTTGACTGATTGTGAAGGCTCGACGGAAGAAGCCTGCCCCAGTCGCCGGTCAGTCGGTGCCGAGTTCGTCTGAAGCGCCGACTAACCCCGGAAGTTAGAAAAGCCTTTGGAAGCGCCGCCGCTTGACACCACATCGCCCAGACTGCCCCGGCAAGCGGAGTCGGCTTCAGGCTGCAAGTACCGTCTACTTCCGATAAACAATTTCTCTCAGTAAGGAGTTGATGGAGAATGAAACGGACAATCATCGCGAGCTTGCTCGTCACCTTCTGCATTTTCTGCCTCGCGGGTACGGGCTACGCGCAGGGCACCAACTCGGGCACCATCCGAGGAAGGGTAACTGATCCGAACGGAGCCTCTGTCGCAGGCGCATCGGTAAAAGTGACAGACCTCACCACCGGGCTCTCAAGAGAGTTGACCGCCGATGAGGGCGGCGAATATGAGGCGGCGGCTCTCCAGCCTGGAAATTATTCGGTCACCGTGAGCGCCCAAAGTTTCAAGACCTCAGTCATCAACGTCACTTTGAGCGGCAGCGACGCCGTGCGGGCCGACGCCAGGCTCGAAATAGGTAGCCAGGACGCGGTGGTCAACATCACTGAGGAAGCAGGAATCATTCAGACGGAGTCGCCGACGATCAGCGGCAACCTGACCACGCAGCAACTCATCCAGTTGCCGCGCGACAGCCGCGACATTTACCAGTTCCTTTACTTGAACCCGAACATCACCACGTCGGCGGAAGGGACGGGGTTCAAGTTCATCGGGGCGCAGAGCTACGGCGCGGCCTTCTCGCTCGACGGCCAGCGCTCGAACGGCGGCATCTTCGGCGAGGCCACCACGAGCCAGCCTTCGCTCGAAGCCATCGGCGAATTGACGGTCCTCTCGAATAACTTCTCGGCGGAATACGCGGGCATCGCCAACATCCGCGTCGTGACCAAGCGGGGCACGAGCGAGTACCACGGCTCGCTCTTTTACAACAACAAGAACTCGGCCCTGGGCGCCTGGAGCATCGGCGACAAAATCGATCTCTCGGAATTTACCCCGAACCCGGCAAACCCTGACTTCCCGAAGCCCTATTACAATCTGAACGAAGTCGGCGGGTCGGTGGGCGGCCCCGTCTTCGGCAGCAAGCGCACCTTCTTCCTCGGCTCCTACGAGCGCCGCTGGAATCTCAGCCCCTTGCGCTACTTCGCCAGGAACAGGCTGCCGGGCCAGCGGATTCTCAACGGCGACTTCTCTGAACTGGATGAGTCTCTTATGCCGCTCGTCCCCGCGGGCGTGGTGCTCACGCCGGAAGAGATCGCCAACAACACGGTCGAAGTCGGGGGAACCCGGCGGTTCATTACCATCCCGCAGCGCCTGCTCAACCCGACGACGGCGCAGTTCATTGACCTCTATTACCCGAAGTCGAGCCTTAACGCCCCCGTTGATTCGCTCGGGAGGTTGGAGGAGTTTGCGCAGAACGTGGGCCAGCGTACCACGCGCGACCTGGTGACGTTCAGGCTCGATCATGAGTTTTCGGCTAATAACAAGTTCTACGCCGTTTATAACTTCCAGAACAGCCCCGGCGAGAATGGGAACGTCGCGGGCGCGCAGTACCCGGCCTTCGGCCTGCGGGTCAACGAGCAGACCAACCACACGCTCTCGCTCACTTACACGCGCGTCTTCTCGCAGTCGGTCGTCAACGAGTTGCGCGGCGGCTTCAACCGGCAGAAAATTTACCGAAGGGCTCCGCAGACACTCCGCGAATTCCTCGGGTCCATCGGCTTCAGCGATGGCGACATCACCGCTTACGGGGCCGTCGTCGGCCCGGCGGCGCTGGACACCTACGGCCAGCCGGCCCTCGCGATTGCTAACTTGTCGTCGATTTCCAACGGCGGCAGGAGTGTTGACCGGCGGCTCGACCAAGAGCTGATGACTTTCGGAGATACGCTGACCTGGATCACGGGGATGCACGCGATCAAGGGCGGCTTCGACAGCGTGCGCAATCGGGCCACGGACGGCTTTACGGCTAACCGCGGCAACCCGCGCGGTCTCATTACCTACACCGGCGCCGGCATTAACCCGTTCGCCCGTTTCCTGCTCGGCCTGCCGGCGAATGATGCCCGCTACGTTGATAAGCTCCGGGGGCCGCTGGACGCCTCCAACTGGGAGCACGGTTTCTTCCTGATGGACGACTGGAGGATTCACCCGCGCGTCACGCTCAATCTGGGCTTGCGCTACGAGCTGATTACGCCCTTCGTTGAGAAGGACGACCTGCTGGTGAACTTCGACCCGAACTTCGTTGACCAGGCGACCGGGAGAAGGGGGCGCTTCGTCGTGCCGACGCTCGATGTCCTCCCGCAGATTGACCCGGCGATGATCGCTTACGGCGTGGTGGCCGCCGACGAGATCGGAGTCTCGCGCGGGCTCGTCAACGCCGACAAGAACAACTTCGCGCCCCGCATCGGCATTGCCTGGCGCTTGACTGATAACATGGTACTGCGCGGCGGCTACGGCCTCTTCTACCCGACCTCCGCCGCCCAGGGGATACGCGACGCTTTAGGCTCTACGCCCTTTAATCAGGGGCGCAGAAGACGGACCAGACCTGCCGGATCCTTAGGCGGCTGGCCGGGCGGTCTGACCCCGGCGGGGCAAGTCCCCATCGGCGGCGGCGTCCTGGATGCCGCCAGCAATGTGCCCTCGGCTAACCTGATTCCCTTCGACCTTGAGCAGCCGCGGATTCAGCAATACAACGTGACGTTCGAGCGCGAGCTCGGATGGAAGACGGGCATCCGTGTCTCCTATCTGGGCAGCCGTCTGACCGGGCTGGTCGGGGGCGTTGACCTCAACCTGCTCCCGCCGAGTGACGTGCCGTTCGGCACTTTTAACGGGGATGGGGACCCGTGTACGCCCGGCGACGATTGCGAAATCTCTGACGCCGACAGGGCTCGCCTCCCCTTCCCCGAACTCGGCACTTTCCTCCTCAGCTACGGAAACTTCGGGAAGGGCCGCTCGCACGCCTTGCAGGTCGAAGTCAACCGGCGCTTCTCCAGGGGCTTCACCTTCAACGCCAGTTACACGCTCCTCGATCAGAAGGGCAGCGGCTTTGACACGGCCAACTCAAGCCTCGGCGGGACGGCCTACAACCAGTTCAACCCGGAGAACGACTTCGCCCGCGACGCCTTCGTCTCGCGCCACCGCTTCATCGCCTACGGCAGCCTCGACCTGCCGTTCGGCAAGGGCCACAGGTTCGGCAACGACTCGCCGGCGCTGGTCGAGGGCACGTTGGGCGGCTGGCAACTCTCCTGGAATATGTACGCCAAGAGCGGCACGGGCTTCACGCCGTTCTGGGACTGCGGCAACTGCGATCCCGTCTTCCCCGGCAACATCGCCAGCGACTCGCTCGACGCGGTCGGCGGGTTCTCGAATTATCTCTCTTACCGCCCGCTCCTGACCCAGGGTGCCAACGTTTACGGCGGCGCGGACGGGGCCTTCTTCAACGCCGCGGCTTTCGCCCCGCCTCCGGTCGGCGCGGACTTGCTGGACAACCCGGCCATCGTCAGGCGTAACTCCCTGACCGGCCCCAGCACCTGGGGGGTGAACCTCGGCCTCCATAAAAATTTCCGCATCACGGAAAACACGAAGCTTGAGGTGGGCGCGGATTTCAACAACGTCTTCAACCACCCGCTGCGCTCGCCCACGAACCCGGACGACGCGTTCGAGTTCACCCACATCGGCACGTTCTTCGTGGAGGTAGACGGGGCCACCGGGAGGCTCCTGCCGATAACGGATGTTGAGCTTAATGATAACTTCGGGAAGCTCAACCGAAGCTACACGGACGAGGGGATTGACAACCGCAGGACTGTCCGCTTACGGTTGCGCTTTACCTTCTAGTCAGGACAACATGAGAGGCAAAGGGAGAAATCCTCCTGGCAGTGCTTTCTTCTTTTGCCTCTCTTTCTTGCTTCCGCCCGTCCGGTATGAAAGCTTGCGGAGAACAGGTGACGGCATAGTTGGGCGATAATCATGGCGACCCCTTCGCGTCATAGCTTCACGCGAAAACCGAATCTTGCTGACGTTAAGGCCGCCGGGCACGACGTGCTCCGGCTCGTCAACCGCCGCATCCTGCTCAGCATTCTCTCTGACCGGCAACCGATCTCGCGCGCCGAGATTGCCAAAATCAGCGGCCTCAACAAGGCGACCATTTCGACCATCACGAGCGAGCTGCTCAGGGACAGCTGCATCGTCGAAGAGGGCTCCGGCAGAACGACCCCCATCGGCGGAAAGCCGCCGACCCCGCTCCGCCTGAACGCCTTGCGCTTCGGCCTGTTCGGCCTGGACATCCGCGCCGACGAAACCATCCTCGCGCTGAGCGACTTTAACAATCGCCTGGTCGCGCGGCTGAGTTTCGAGACCGGCAGCGACCCGGGCAGTTTCCTCGCGAAGATCGGCAGGGAGGTCGCGAAGCTGCGCGCCAAGCACAGCGACTTTATCGAGTTCGCCGGCGTCGGCGTCAGCCTCCCCGGCCTGGTTGACAACCGCAGCGGGAAGTTCATCTTCTCCGTGGTCCTGCCCTGGCGCGACGTTCCCGTCGTCCAGTTGTTGGAGAAGGCGACCGACTTGCCGGTCATCATAGACAACTCGGCGCGCTGCTCGGCGCTCGCGGAAATCTGGCACGGGAAGGCCCAGTACGCTCACGTCCGCAACCTGCTCTACGTCAGCGTCAGCACGGGCCTCGCGTGCGGCGTGGTGATTGACGGCGGGCTCTACCGCGGGGGCAACGACACGGCGGGCCAATTCGGCCACATCCCGATTGACTTGAACGGCCCCGAGTGCCGCTGCGGGCAGCGCGGCTGCTGGGACCTCTACGCCTCGGACAAGGCGACCATCGCCAGATATCAATCCATGCGCGAGGGCGCGGGCAAGCGCGCCCCGACGATGCGGAAGCTGGTGGAGCTGGTCGAGGGGGGCGACCCCGCGGCGACCGAGGCCGTGCGCGAGACGGCCCGCTTCTTGGGCATCGGGATTACCGGACTGATTAACGGGCTGGACCCGGAAATAGTCGTCATCGGCGGCGAGATTACTAAAGCGTGGGGCCTCGTCGAGCCGATCATCTCGGAGGAGACCAAGCGCAGCCTGCTCGCGCCCCGCGCGCACGGCGTCGCCATCCGCCGCTCGGCCTTCGAGGTGCGCCCGAGCCTCAAAGGGGCGCTCGCGCTCATCCTGAACAACTTGCTCTCCGTGCCCCACGTAGGCTGAAACGGCGCGGGCTTTTACTTTTGGCACAGGTTCCCCCACGGCTCGACAACCAAACCACCCGACGAGTTTCCATGAATCGTTCGAGGACTGTCAGCACTCCGCATGACTTGCGCGCGCGCCTCGCGGGTGGGCTCATCGCGGCCACGCCCGTCCCCTTCGACACTGAGGGCGAGTTGCACGAGGGCGCGCACCATTCCTACCTGCGCTACATGGCGGGGCAGCCAATCGCGGGAGTCGCCGTCTGGGCGCACACGGGCCGCGGCCTGATGCTCGACGCGTGGACGGCGCGGAAAGTTTTGAGCGACTGGCGCGCGGCCTTGCCTGAAAAGGTCGTCGTCGCGGGCGTCGGGGCCGGGCGCGACGCGAGTCCCGAAGAGGCCACGGCCCGCACAATCGAGATGGCCGAAGAGGCCGCGGGGCTGGGGGCGGACGCACTGCTCGTCTACGCGCCGACCTGGGCCAGGGAGCAGCGAGCGCGGGACGAGTTGATCGTCGCGCACCACAGGTGCGTGGCCGCCGTCGGGCTGCCGCTCATTCTCTTTTATCTCTACGAGGCGGCGGGCGGCATCAGTTACAGCCCCGCGGTGCTGGACGAATTGCTGGCGCTCCCGCAGGTCGCCGGCATCAAGATGGCGACGCTCGACAGCGTGATGACTTATCAGGACGTGTCGCGGCAACTGCGAGAGCGGCACGCGGACAAACTCCTCATCACGGGCGAGGACCGTTTCCTGGGCTACAGCCTCAGGCGCGGGGCGAGCGCGGCCCTCATCGGCATGGGCGCAATCTGCTGCGACCTTCAAACAGAATTGCTGCGTGCACACGTTGAAAACGACGCCGCGCGTTTTCTGGAACTCTCGGACGCGGTGGACACGCTCGCCGAAGCGATTTTCGTCAACCCGATGGAAGGTTACATCCGGCGGCTGCTCTGGGCGCTCGTCCATCTCGGCGTGATTCCGATGGAGGCGGCCAACGACCCTTGGGGGCCTGAGTTGGCGGACGGCGAGTTCGACCACGTAGGCCGCACGCTCGCCGCGCTCACAAGTGGCGCGCACGCCTCTTAATCAAGGTGCCTGGAAATTGTCGCCAACTATTTTAACGAAGCTGAAGATTGACCGGGCGCTCGGCTCGGCGCTCGCCGCGGATTACGAGCGTTTCGCCGACGGGCTGCCGCGCCCGCTCGAAGACTACGTGCGCGAGCGGTACGGGATTGACTTGAGCAGCGAGTACGGCGGGCTGCCCGTGAAAAATCCTTTCGGCAAGGCTTCGGGGCAACTCTCGCTGAACGTCTCGCAGGTGCGCCACGACGCAGAGGCCGGGCTCGGCTTCGTCGTCCTCAAGACGATCATCGCGGAAGACGAGGGCGGCGCTCAGTCCATGAGCGAGTGGGCGATTGAAGAGACGCGCATGGTCGTCGAGCGCATCAAGGGCGCTGACGGCAGCCCCGGCTGGACGGTCAGTTGGAAAGGGCGCGGCTGGTACGACACGTTCGAAAAGTATCTGGAATTCTTCGGCGAGGCGCTGGCGCGCGGACACGGGGCGGGGATGCTCGTCGTGCCTTCGTGCAAGTACCACCTGCCGCGGCTGAGCGAAGAGGAGTGGAAATACGCCGAGTACGAATACACCACGCGCCGCCTGCTCGAAGTCTGGGAGCAGAATTGGCCCACGGGCGCGGCGATGCCCATCGAGAAAGACTTCAGCCCGACGCTCGCGGGTTCGGACCTCGCCGCGCAGACGACGATCATCCTGGAGTGGCTGACGCGCGTCACGCATCTGATACGGCGCGCGGCCGGCACGTCCCCCGTCAGCGTCGGGCTCAAAGTTTTCAACGCCGTCTTCGACGACGATTTCCAGTTGGAGATGCTGCGCGCCGTCAACGAGCGGTGCGAAGGCGATGGCCTCCCGGATTTCCTGGTCTACGCCAACCGGCTCTTCGACCCGAACCGCGAGTTCGACGGCGTGCGCGGCATAGCCTACGGCGGGCCGGACCTGAGCGCGCGCAACCTGTCGGTTTTGGCCCGCATGCGCACGCTCGAACACGCGGGGAGCCTGCCGGTCTGCCGGCTGCCGATTAGCGCGACCGGCAACATCATCTCGGGACGCATCGCCGCCGAGTACGTGCTGCGCGGCGCGAGCAGCTTCCAGCTACATTCCTATTTTCAACTGCCGTCGGGCGAGTACACCATGCGAACCGGCAACAAGACCGAGCGCGCCCTGCACGAGCTTTACTTCCACCCCGAAGAAGGGCTGCTCGCGTGGCTGTTGCACCTGCGCCGCGCGTTCGACTGGCCCGCGGACTGGAACGTCAAGCGGATGGCCGAATTCTGCATGGACCCTGCGAACCACGTCTGGGCCGCGCGTGAAGAGCCCGCCCTGCGTTAAGGCGGTGCGGGAAACAGATGGAAATCCGTCAACTGGACGAGCGTGACATCCCCCGTGCGATGCGGCTCAAAGAGCTGGCGCGCTGGAACCAGACCGAGAGTGACTGGCGTCGCCTCCTCAGGCTGGAACCGCGCGGCTGTTTCTGTGCCAGCGCGGACGGCCGCCTGGTGGGGACGACGACGACGACCGCTTACGGCGATGAGTTGGCCTGGGTCGGCATGGTGCTCGTTGATCCTGAATATCGCCGCCGCGGGGTCGCCACGCGGCTGATGCGGGAGGCGCTCGATTACTTAGAGAAGAGAGTCGCCGCTGTGAAGCTGGACGCGACGCCCGACGGGCGGCCGGTCTACGAGAAGCTGGGCTTCAAGGTCGAGTCGTTAGTCGAGCGTTGGACGGGGACGGCGCGCGACGACCGCCGGGCCGCCGGGTGCGAGACGTTGAAAGCTTCGGCACACGCGGAACTCTTCGCGCTCGACCGTGAGGCGTTCGGCGCTGACCGCTTGAAGCTGATTGAAGCGTTGTTGGAGGATGCCTGCGCCGCGCCGGTGGCCGCCGCCGCGGCCGACGGGCGTTTGAGCGGCTACGCGCTCGCGCGGCGCGGGAGCAACGCCACTTACGTCGGCCCGCTCGTTGCGACCGACGCGAGTCAAGCGGCCCCGCTGCTAGACCGCCTGCTCGGTCAACTCGTGGGCCAGCGGATTTACGTTGACTGGAACACAAACTTTGAGAGGGGCGGGGAAGTCCTGGCCGCACGCGGGTTCGTCAAGCAGCGCGACCTGCTGCGCATGGCTTACGCGGCGCGCGGCACGAGCGCGGCCAGTTCCGCGTCGGTCTTCGCCATCGCCGGGCCTGAATTCGGATGAAGACATCGGCAGTTTTAAGGAGTGGGCATGGACACAGCAGGAGCCGTGACGGCAATTTCAAAGGACGGGCTGGTCGAGAGCTTCCGCGCCGACCAACTCAACGTGTACGTCTACGACACGCGGGCGAAGATGGGCGCGGCCGCCGCCGAAGCGGTCGCGGCAGAGTTGCGCCGCTTGATTGAAGCGCAGGGGCGCGCGGCCGTCATCTTCGCTTCCGCGCCGTCGCAGAACGAATTTCTGGCGGCGCTCGTCGCCGCCCACGACGTTGACTGGCCGCGCGTTGTCGGCTTCCACCTGGACGAGTATCTGGGCATGGACGAGAGCGCCCCGCAATCCTTCCGCCGTTTTCTGGTCGAGCGCCTCGCAGGCCTTGTCGCGCTCAAAGAGTTTCACGGCCTGCGCGGCGAGGCCGAGGACGGCGAGGCCGAGTGCGAGCGTTACGCCCGACTCCTCGCGGCCGAGCGGCCGGACTTCGCCGTGCTCGGCATCGGCGAGAACGGGCACCTGGCTTTCATTGATCCGCCGTTCTGCGACTTCGACGACCCCGCGCCCGTGAAGGTGGTCGAGCTTGATGAAGTCTGTCGCACGCAGCAGGTACACGACGGGGCGTTCGAGACGCTCGAAGAGGTTCCGCGCCACGCGCTCTCGCTGACCATCCCGACCATCATGGCGTGCCCGAAGCTGTTCGCGATTGTGCCAGGCCCGGCCAAGCGCGAGGCCATCAGAAGCGCGGTCGAGGGGCCGGTCGAGACTTCGTGCCCGGCCTCCATCCTGCGCCGCCACGCGGACGCGCACCTCTTCATTGACAGAGATTCGGCGGCGCTCCTGGCCCGCTGAACGGGAAAACTTTAGGGCAGGGATGGAAGGAATTAACAGGGATGGACAGGATGAACAGGATAAAGAAATTTGAGATTTCGGATTTGAGATTTTTAATTCTTATCCTGTCTATCCTGTCCATCCCTGTTTGAATTTGCTTGATGTGGCGGCGGGCCTCGGGCATTCGAGTCGCAAGGAGAATTAAATGCGCCCTTCAGTGCAGGCCATAGATTACTTCGTGCTGGTCGGCTACCTCCTGTTGATGGCGGGCATCGGCGCTTACTTCATGCGCTACATGCGCGTCGGCACGGATTTCCTGAAGGGCGGCAACCGCGTCGAGTGGTGGGTGGCGGGGATGGCCTCTTTCATGTCCGGCTTCTCCGTCTGGACGTTCACGGGCGGGGCCGGCTTCGCCTACCGGCACGGGTTAATCGGAGTCTTCCTGATGGCGCTGGCCGTGCCGGCCTTCTACTTCGGTTACATCATCTTCGCACAACGCTGGCGGCGCTCGCGCGTCACCACGGTCGTCGAATACATCCGCAGCCGCTTCGGCGACGGCACGCACAAGACGTTCTCCTGGCTCACGGGTCCGAGCCAGTTGATGTTCGGGTCGGTCAGATTGTTCGCGCTCTCAAGCTTCATGTCCGTGGCGCTCGGCGTGCGGGTCGAATACCTGATTGTCATCTGCGGGCTGGTCGTGCTGGCCTACACTGCGCTCGGCGGCTACTGGGCGGTCTGCTTCACGGATATGTTCCAGTTCATGTTCCTCTTCCCCATCGCCTGCATGTTGATGGTTCTGTCGGTGGCGAACGTGGGCGGCCTGAGTAACTTCGTCGCGCAGGCCCCGGAGGGCTACTTCAACCCGTTCGCAGGCGAGTACGGCTGGCTCTTCCTCCTCGTCTACACGATTTCACAGACGGCCGGCTACAACAACTTCGGCAACGCCCAGCGCTACTTCTGCGCCGACACGGAGAAGTCCGCGAAGAGAATCGCCGTCCTGTGCATGATCCTCTTCACCATCGGGAGCGTGGTCTTTTACCTGCCGCCGTTAATCGCGCGCGTCGCGCTGCCGGAGTTGGCAACGGCGGCGAACGGGTTGAAGCAGCCGTCCGAGGCGGCCTACATAGCGATGGGGATGCGCGTGCTCCCGCCGGGGCTGGTCGGCGTGCTGCTGGCGGCGATGCTGGCCTCCTCGATGGCCTCGCTCTCGGCGCACAACCACATCATCACGGGCATCTTCGCCAAGGATTTGTACCAGGGCTATCTGCGCCGGGACGCTTCCGACCGGCACATGCTGAAGGCGAGCCGGCTGACCTCGCTGCTGGTCGGCCTCTTCATGATCGGCTGCGCGCTCATTTTCGCGCAGGGCGCGAGCGGCATCTTCACGCTCCTCTTCATCCTCGAATCAATGTTCCTGATTCCGCTGGGGCTGCCGCTGCTTTACGGCTTCCTGGTCAAACGCGGGCCGTGGTGGTCTGCGCTGTGCGCCTACGTCGTGGGGGCCGCCACGTCGCTCTTCGTCAACTTCTACTTGAATCGTTACCTTCAGATGAACCTGAACGAGACGTACCTGATAGGCGTCCCCGCGATTACGACGACCATAGCCTTCTTCGTCCCCGTCATGCTCATCAAGCCCGCGGGCGAATTCGCGCGGCGCGTCGAGGCTTTCTTTAAAAAGTTGGAGACGCCGATTGACACGGAGAAGGAGTTGGGCGAGACGGGCGTGTCGGGCCGGGGCCAACTCGCCATCGTCGGCAAGGTGACCACGGGGATGGGTCTCGCCTGCTTCGTCATGGTGCTCTTCAGCGAGGCGGGACGCAACCGCGGACTCATAGCCATCTACGCCGCGGTCACGACGCTCGTCGGCCTCGCCTTCGTCGCCGCCGGGCGCGTGCCGAAATCCGCACCTGACGCGGCCGAGGCGGCGCTGGTCGCGGGCGAGTTGACGGCGAAGGATTAATGCGAAGGGCGAAAAGCTTAGTGCTTATGGGCCAAAAACTGACAGGGAAAATCTTGCTGCTCGTGCTCATGCTCTGCGCCGTGGAGTGCGCCGCGCGGGCGCAGAGCGTCTGGGCGGTTAACGACGGCGAGAAGGTTGAGAGAGACGACCTCGATAATCCCAACAAGCGCGCCAACTCCGTCTGGGACGGTCGGAAGATCAAAATCTTCGGCGCGCGCAACGAAGTCATAGCCTTTCAGGTCATCATCGCCGCGGGCCGTGAAGGCATCGAGCGGCTCAGCCTTCGGCTGCCCGAGCTGCGCCGGCGCGGAGGCCGGGCCGGTATTCGCTACGCCCCGCCGGCATTAGACCCGACGAGCTACGCCGGGCGACCCATCCAAATTTTCTCCGTCAACTACATGCACGTCGAGAAGCCTTCGCGCGCCGAGTGGGTCTACGCGCCCGGCTCGCCCGCCGCGCCGCAAGACCCTACGGGCTGGAAACCCGTCCAGCTCGTGCCGGAAAACGCGCGAGCGGGGCGCGGCGGCTTCCCCCTGCGCGTCGGGCCTCAGCAGAACCAGGCCATCTGGATAGAGGTCTACACGCAGCGCAATCTGCCGGCGGGAATCTACGAAGGCCGAATCGAAGTCATCGCGGACGGGCGAAAAGTTTCTGTGCCAATCGAGCTTGAGCTGTTCGGTTTCACGCTGCCCGACCGGAACAGCATGGACGCGATGGTCTACTACGAGGGCTTGCAGCCGCGTCTCTACCAGGGGCGCGACCTGGACGCGGAGTATCACCGCTTCGCGCACCGCCAGCGCATAGAGCTGGTGCACGCCTACGACCTCGCGCAAGCCCGCGCCGCCAGGGGCCGTTTTACTGGCACAGATTTTACACGCGCGCGGGGCTACGAAGGGCCGGGTGAACGGACGGGCAACCGGATTATCCCGCGCACCTTTTACGGCCCCGGCAAAGAGTTCGACGAGCGCGCGAGCGCGTGGCGGCAGGCGGACGCGTGGATGACGTTCGTCTCGAAGAATTTCCCGGGCGCGACCACCTTTCTCTACCTGCCGGACGAGCCGGGCCGCTCGGAGTATGACTACATCCGCCAGCTTGCGGACAACCTACACTCCAACCCCGGCCCCGGAAAAGCCCTGCCGACTTTCGTGACCAAGCATTACGTCAAGGAACTCGACGGCGCGATTGACATCTGGGACACGGGGCCGCTCGGCTACGACATCGAGCGCGCCGAGCGTGAGCGCACGCGCGGCCGCCGCTACTGGATTTACAACGGCGGCCGGCCCGCCGCCGGAGCCATCGTGATTGACGCCCCGGCCACAGACCCGCGCGCCACCGTCTGGGCCTGTTTCAAGCACGGCGTTGACAACTACTTCTACTGGCACGGCGTCCACTGGCAGCACAACCGGCAAAAGGTGGGCGAGCGTCGGCAGAACGTCTGGGCCAATCCCATCACGTTCGACAACCGCGGCCAGCCGAACAAGCCCAGCGACGACCAGGGCTACATCAACGGCGACGGCGTGCTCATCTACCCCGGCCAGGAGCGGCTGCACCCCGAAGAGGACCGCGGCATTATTGGGCCAATCAACACCGTCCAGCTGGCGAACTTGCGGCGCGGGCTGCAAGATCACCAGTACCTGACGCTGGCGCGCAGGCTGGGGCTGGATTCAATCGTCAACGAAGTCCTGCGACAGGTCGTGCCGCGCGTCTTCTCCGACGCGAAAGGCGCGGTCGGCTTCGCCGAGACCGGCGACGAGTACGAGCGCGCGCGCTACAGGCTCGCGCGGGCGATTGCGCAAAAGGGGAATCACTAACCTCGCATGGCGACGGCCGCCCGCTGCTTCCCCGGCCGGGCGCGCCGCCGAATTGAAGGTGTTCGTTCCACCGCCCGTGGCGGTAAGGAGGAAACTCATGAAGCGCTTCATCATCTCTCTGTTCATCGTCGCCTGCTGCGGCGGCAGCGCATACGCGATTACTTATCAAGTGGGGCCGACGAGAACCTACACCACGCTGCAAGCTGTCGCGCCGATACTCAACCCGGGCGACCTGGTCGAAGTTGACGGCAACGCCACCTATCCCGGCAACGTCATCTTCACGCGACCCGGCACGGCCGCGAATAAGATTACGATTCGCGGCATTCGCATCAACGGCCTCCGCCCTGTGATTTCGGGCGGCACTAATACGGTCGAGTTTCGTCTTTCAGACCACTACGTCTTCGAGGGCTTTGACGTGACGGGCGGTACGTTTCGCGGCATCTACCATCACGCGCACGACATTACCCTCCGAGACACGGTCGTCCACGACTGCCCGGCGCACGGCATCCTGGGGGCCGACACGGACTCCGGCTCGCTCACGATGGAATACGTCGAGGTCTATCATTGCGGCAACGGCACGGGCCAGCACCCGGTCTACATGGCGACCGACGAGATAGCGCACCCCGGCTCCGTCTTCCGCATGCAGTACTGCTACCTGCACGACCAGAACGGCGGCAACAACATCAAGAGCCGCGCCGAGCGCAACGAGATTTACTACAACTGGGTCTCGGGCGGCTTCTACGGCGAGATTGAATTAATCGGCCCGGACCCGCACGGCAACAAGAACGTTTCGATAGACACGGCGCGCGAGGACTCCGACGTGGTCGGCAACGTCTTCCAGCACATCCCGACGCAAGGGACGCGCATGGCGCGCGTCGGCAGCGACGGCACGGGCCAGACGAAGGGCCGCTACCGCTTCGTCAACAACACCTTCATCCTGCGCCAGGGCCAGACCAGCCCGGCCTTCGAGATTTTCGAAGGCATCGAGAGCCTCGAAGTTCACAACAACGTCTTCTTCCGCGTCGGCGGCGCGCCGATTGACAAGGTCGTCCTTGAGACGCGCGTCCGCTGGGTCAACGGGCGCGTGAGCACTGGGACGAACAACTGGCTGCCGACGGGGTCCGCGCTGATTCCGACGGCCTGGACGGGGACGCTCTTCGGGACCAACCCGGGCTTCGTCAACATCAGCACCTACGACGTGCGGCCGGCTGCGGGCAGCCCGCTCATCAACGCCGGCAACCCCGCGCCGCCGAGCCCCGCGGGCCACCCTTTCATCAACCCGCTCTTCCCGCCCGCCTTCCACCCGCCGCTGCACACGCTGCTCGCGCCGGGGACGGCGACTCCAAGGCCCGCGAACGGCGTGATTGACATAGGAGCCTACGAGTTCTGATTGCGGATTGGAAAGAAAGACTCAACCCTTTGCGCCTTTAGTTTTTACTTTGCGCCTCCAGCGTGAACGGCTGTTTCGCGCAAAGGCGCTAAGGGAAGACGTAAGGCGCAAAGGGTTGAGTGAATCGGACGCTTGAGTGCTTTCTTTTAATCCGCAATCCGCAATTGATATGAAGTTGGCCTTCTCGACATTGGGGTGTCCGCACTGGGAGCTTGACCGCATCGCGCGTGCGGCGCGTGACTTCGGTTATGAAGCCATTGAGCTACGCGCCGTGGGCGGGGAACTCAACCTGCTCGCGCGGCCCGAGTTTCAGCCCCGCGCCGTCGAGGCGACGCGTCAGTGGCTCGCCGACCAAAATCTTTCCGTCTGTTGCGTTGACACTTCGTGCACGTTCGATTCGCGCGACGCGTCCGAGCGGAAAGGCCAGGTCGAAGTCGCCATCAAGCACTGCGAACTGGCCGCCGCGCTCGGCTCGACGCTCATACGCGTCTTCCCGGACAAGATTCAGGAGGGCGCGTCGCGCGAGGAGACGCGCGACTGGATAGCCGCGGGCCTCAACGAAGTGGCGCGGCGCGCGGCGCGCGGCGTGCGCGTCGGGTTGGAGACGCACGGCGATTTCGCGCGGGGGCAGGCGGCTGCCGAGATCGTCCGGCTGGCCGACCACCCGAACGTCGCGCTCATCTGGGACGTGGCGAACGCGCTCAACGCAGGGGACACGATTGAGGAAGCGGCGCGCGCGGTCGCGCCCTACCTCGCGCACGTCCACCTGCGCGACGCGCGTCCCGCCGAAGGCCGCGAGCACTGGCTCCCGGTCCTCGCAGGGCGCGGCGTGGTCTCGTTCGCCGAGGCGATTGATGCGCTCCGGGGTTTGGGCTACGACCGCTACCTCACTTTCGAGTGGGAGAAATACTGGCAGCCGGAGATAGAGGAACCGGAAGTCGCCCTGCCCGACTTTGCCGCGGCCGTGGGCCAAATTTTACAGCGCGGGGTGGGGAAGAATTAACAGGGATGGACAGGATGGGCAGGATAAAAACCAAAAATCTCAGATTTAATATTTCAAATTTCTTTATCCTGTCTATCCTGTCCATCCCTGTTTGAATCTGCTTTGTGTTAAGGCGGGCATTTGATGGTGAGCGACGAGAGAACAGGTATGGCTGAACAGTCCGGCGCGGCGCGGCCGCGCGTGCTGCTGCTCACGACCGACGTGCTCTTCCCCCAGTTCTTCCCAGAGGCCGTGCTCACGCGCCTCGGCGAGATCGCGGAGTGGTCACGCCACAGCGGGCGCGAAGACTCGCCGGAGTTGCGCGCCGCGGTCGCGCAGTCGGACGCGTTGATGACGACGTGGCATTCGCCCTTCCTGCGGCCGGAGATGTTCGGCGAGCGCCCGCGCGTGCGCCTCATCGCGCATTGCGGCGGCGAGCTGAAGTCGCGCATGGCGGAGGAAGTCTTCAACCTGGTGACGGTGACGAACGCGGCGGGGCCTATGGCCGAGCCGGTCGCGGAGATGGCGCTGGCGCTCGTGTTGACGCTCGTCCGCAGGCTCCCGCAGTACGCGGCGGAGATGCGCGCGGGCGTCACCCGCACGAACGAGTACGTGAGCCGCGGCGAAACGCTGCGCGGGCGCAACCTCGGCCTCGTCGGTTTCGGCCGCGTCGGGCGTGCGTTCGCGCGCGTCATCGAGCCGCTCGGCGTCGAGCTCCTCGTCGCGGACCCTTACTCCTCGGCGGAAGCGGTCGCCGCCCACAGAGGCAAGCTGGTCAGCTTAGACTTGCTCCTGTCCGCCTCTTCGGTCGTCGTCCTGGCGGCGGGGCTGACGCCCGAGACGCGAAATATTCTGGACGCGCGGCGGCTCCGGCTGATGCCGGACGGCGCGTATCTGGTTAACGTCGCGCGCGGCGGACTGGTGGACATGATGGCGCTGACGGAGGAGTTGCGCGTGGGCAGAATCGCGGCGGCGCTCGACGTGACGGACCCGCTCGAACCGCTGCCGCCCGAGCACGAGCTGCGCCGGCTGCCGAACGTGCTGCTCACGCCGCACATCGCGGCGGGCGGCATGGAGATGCGCGGGGCCATCGGCAACGTCGCGGTCGGCGAGGTCGTCCGCTTCTTCAAAGGCGAGCCGCAGCAGAACCTCGTCACGCGCGAGATGCTGGCGACGATGACTTGAAGGCCCGCTCGGCACAAGAGGTTTTGGAGTGTGACTGCAAACTTAACCAGCGCCGCGCAGCTTATCCGCGTCGAGAGCGTCGCGCTCCATCGCGTGCGCGTGCCGCTCGTCGAGCCGTTTCGCATCAGCAGCGGCGCGGTCGCGTCGAAGGACGCGATTCTCGTCGAGGTCAAAACGGACGGCGAGACGGTCGGGTGGGGCGAGGCGTCGCCCATGTCCGGTTCGTTCTACTCGGAGGACACGCCGGAAAGCTCCTGGGCGGCCCTCTCCACGCAACTGATACCTTCGTTATTTAACGGCGCTGCGATTGACGCCACGCGATTTTACGAACAGTTGCGCGACGTGCCGTGCGACGCCTTTGCGAAGGCCGGGCTGGAAGGCGCGTTGTGGGACGCTTACGCGCAAAGGGCTGGACTGCCGCTCTGCGAGCTACTCGGCGCGCGTGCGCGGGCGATTCCTTCCGGCGTCGCCATCGGCATTTACGACGAGGTCGCGGAGTTGCTCGAACGAGTCGGGCGTTACGTCGCGTTGGGCTACCGGCGCGTCAAGATCAAGATTGAGCCGGGCTGGGACGTGCAAGTCGTGGCCGCGGTGCGCGCACGCTTCCCCGACGTGCCGCTGATGGTTGACGCCAACGCCGCCTACACGATTGCGGACGCGGGCCTGTTCCGTGAGCTGGACGGTTACGGCCTGACGATGATCGAGCAACCGCTCGCGCGCGAGGCTCACGAGGAGGCGGCCGAGTTGCAGCGGCAGCTACGCACGCCGCTCTGCGCCGACGAGTCCGCCGAATCGCGGGAGGCGCTCGCCTCGCTGATTGCGAAGCGCGCGGCGCGGATTATTAACATCAAGGTGCAGCGCGTCGGCGGACTCTCCGAAGCGCGGCTGATGCTTGAGCAGGCCCGCGCCGCCGGGCTCGAATGCTGGATCGGCACGATGCCCGAGCTGGGTGTGGCTTCCGCGCAGGCTTTGCACCTCGCCGCGCATCCGGGGTTCACGTACCCGACCGACGTGGAGGCATCGGCGCGCTGGTACGTTGGCGACGTGTTGGAGCCGGCCATCGAGATTGACGCGCGCGGCTTTATTCACCTGCCCGCGAGCGCCGGCAGTGGCTTCCGCGTCTCGCGCGCGAAGGTAGAGCAATACTCGATTGCCGCCGAAGAGTTCGCCGCCTGAGTCTCACGGCGAAGAGAATGACTCAAGCCTTTGCGCCTTACGTCTTAGCTTTGCGCCTTTGCGAGAAACAGCCGTTCACGCTGGAGGCGCAAAGTAAAAACTAAAGGCGCAAAGGCCGGCTCATCGTTTTGAAAGGTGCGCTGATAGAGGGATGAATTTCATGAGAGCCATATTCAAAAGCACGCCTTCACGTTTTCTGTTGACGCTCGGTTGCGCCTCGCTGCTCCTGCTCGTGATGTCGGGCGGTGTGCCAGTTTATGCGCAGGCACCCAGCGTCCGTGAAGCGCCGCTCGTGCTGCCGACTTACGAGCTCGGCCCGCCCAACCCGTACCCGGCGCTGCTCGACTGGCAGCGGCGCAAGTGGCGGCCCGTCTACCCGTACCCGTTCCTCGACGCGCTCTCGAACAAGCGCACGGAGAAGACCTGGAAGGCTGTCGTCCTGGAGAACGAATACCTGCGCGTCACGGTCTTGCCGGAGCTGGGCGGCCACGTCTACGGAATCTTCGACAAGACGCTGAACCGCGAGGTGCTCTACTCGAACCCCGTGATGAAGTACGCGATGGTGGCGCTGCGCGGCGCGTGGGTCTCGGGCGGCATCGAGTGGAATTTCCCGGACGGGCACACGCTGACGACCGTCGCGCCGATTGATTACGCGATGCGGATGGAGGCGGACGGGAGCGCGTCGGTCGCCATCGGCGACACTGAGCGCGTCCAGGGGATGCAGTGGGAGGTCGTCATCCGCCTGCGCCCCGGCCGCCGCGTCGTCGAGACCGAAGTGACGCTCAACAACCGGCGGCCCGTGCCCGGCCGCTACTGGTACTGGTCAACGGCGGGCGCACCCGCGACCCCTGACATGCGTTTCATCTACCCCATGCGCGAGGCTTACCCGCACGCCTTCTGGCCCATTTTCTCCTTCCCGAAAGAGAAGGGCGTTGACATCAGCCGCTTTAGCGAAGTCCCGAATTTCCTCTCGCTCTTCGCGCGCAACTCGCGGCGCGATTTCTTCGGCGTCTATTACGACCAGGCGGACTGGGGCATCGTCCACGTTGCCGACCACCGCGAGCTGCCGGGCAAGAAGACTTGGACGTGGGGCACGGACGAGAACGGCGACATCTGGGTGGACAAGCTGACGGATGGCGGCAACCAGTACGTCGAGTTTCAGGGCGGGCGCTTCGAGACGCAGATGGAGCACGAGTTCATCGCGCCGCACCGCGTCGAGCATTTTACGGAATACTGGTACGCCGTCGGCGGCATGGGCGGCAACTGGGACGAGGCGACGAAGGACGCCGCCCTGCGCGTCAACACGCAAGGCGACCGCGCCGTCATCACGGCCCGCGCCAACGCCTCTTTCAAAGATGTCGAGTTCACGGTCGAGAGCGGAGGCTCTCGCCTGCGCGCCGACCGCGTTGACCTCGACCCGGCCAGGACTTTCACGTCCACAATCGAGCTGCCCGCGGGCGTCACGGGCAAGCCGCTCGTCGTCGTCTTCAAGATGAAGGACGGGCGAGAGTTGATTCGCTACCGCACGGACCTGCCCGTGGACGCTAACCCGGATTTCGTGCCGGCGACGCGCCCCATCCCGGACCCGAAAGTCCCGACGAGCGCCGAGCAGGCTTACGTCGAGGGCCTGGCCTTCGACAAGAAGAGCAAGGAGCGCGACTCGCGCGCGGCCTACACGGAGGCGCTCAGGCGCGACCCCGGCTTCGCGCCCGCGCACATCGCCCTCGGCCTCTCTTACTACCGCAGCGGCGAGTACGAGAAGGCCGCAGAGCATCTGGTGCAGGCGCTCAGGCGCAACCGCGATGCGGGCGACGCGCACTACTACCTCGGTCTCGTCCGTCGCGCGCAGGGGCAGACCGGCGAGGCTGCGGAACACTTAACCTGGGCCGTGCGCGTGGGCCACCGCGAAGCGGTCTCGCGCTACGTGCTGGGCGAGATGGCGCTCGCGGAAGGCCGCAACCTTGAGGCGGTCGAACAGCTTTCGCAGGCAGTCATGCTCGACCCGCGCGACCTGAAGGCGCGCACCGTTCTCGCGCTGGCCGAGCGGCTGGCCGGAAAGTCGGACGCCGCCGAGCCGCGCATCAACACGGTCGTCGAAGAGTTGCCGATTGATTACCTGGCGCTTCACGAGCAGTACGAAGTCAACAAGGCACTCGGCCACGAAGCGAAGGCCAAAGGAGCCTGGGGCGAGCTGTGGCGCTTGCTCTCGCGCGAGCCCGACTCCGTGCTCGAAGTCGTGTTCGATTACACGAGCGCAGGGCGGAGCAAAGAAGCGCGACAGATTCTCGAAGAGGCAGTCAGGCGCGGGCAGGAGCGAACAACGGAAGCAGAGGCGAAGCGCGTTCACCCGATGATTCATTACACGCTCGGCTACTTGTACGAACGCGACGGGGACGCCGCGCGGGCGCGCGAGCAGTACGCGCTCGGCGCGAAGAATGATCCGGCCTACGTCTTCCCGCACCGCGTCGAGGAGATAGAGGTCTTGCGCGCGGCCCGCGCGTCGAACCCCGCTGACGGGCGCGCAGCTTACTACCTCGGCAACGCGCTCGCCTCGAAGAACCGCGACGAGGAGGCGCTGGCCGCGTGGCGCGACGCCGTCCGGCTCGACGCCGCGAACGTCATCGCGCGGCGCAACCTGGCTCGCGCGCTGTGGGTCGTCGCGGGCATGAAGGAACACGCGGCGCGCGAGTACGAGCAGGCCATCTCAAGCGCGCCGGATGATTTTCGGCTCTACGTGGAATTCGACCGCTTGCTCGCCGACATGGGCGCGACCGAGCGGCGCGTGAAGTTACTGGAAGGCGCTCCGGCGGCCGTGCGAGAACACTCCGCGGCGATACAATCGCTCGCCGCCGCCTACGTGGACGCGGGGAGATTCGAGGACGCGGCCGCCTTGCTTGCCAATACCACTTTCACCTCCGGCGAGGGCGAGGACGCGGCGCTGGCGCTCTACCGCAAGGCTCACCTGGGCCTCGCGCGCAAGTACCAGCAGTCCGGGAATCATCTGAAGGCGGCGGAGGAGTTCGCCGCGGCGACGGAGTACCCGCGCAACTTCGGCGTCGGGCGGCCCGCCATGCAATCGCTGGCGCGCGAGTACGTGGCCGCGGCGCGAGAGTACGAAGCGGCTGGGCGCAAGGAGGAGGCAGAGCGTTGGTGGCAGCGCGCCGCGACGGAAGAACTCAACCCGCCGACGCAGCCCGAAGAGCCCTGGTCGGAACACTACTTCTACAAGGCCGTGGCGCTCGAACACACTGGGCGCAAACCGGAAGCTCGCGCGCTCTACGAGCGGCTGGCGCGGTTGGGCGACGACCGGCAAATGCTCGAATCCGAGCCCTGGCCCGCGACGGGCGCGATCCGATACGTTCTCGCGGGCGCTTCCTTGCGCGCGCTCGGGCGGACGGAAGAGGCGCGCGCCGCCCTGGAGCGCGCCGTCAAGTTAGACCCGCAGAACGAACTGGCGCGCACGCAACTGGCCGAGCTAAAGGGAGGCGCGCGCGCGGGCAACCATTAGATTGCGGAATGCGGATTTCGGATTGCGGATTGAAAAGAAAGCACTCAAGCCTTTGCGCCTTAAGTCTTAACTTTGCGCCTTTGCGCGAACGGCTGTTTCCCGCAAAGGCGCAAAGACAAGACGTAAGGCGCAAAGGCTTGAATCTGTTGTCCAATCCGCAATCCGAAATCCACAATCCGCAATCAAGAAAAGGAGTCCTGATGAGTAGACGCGTCAACAGGCCGTTATTCACTTTCGGAGTCCTGTTATGCCTCGCCCTCCACGCCGTCGTTTACGGTCAAAGCGTCGCGCACGCGGATAAGAAGGGCGCGACGCGTCTGGCACAGCTCGTCGAGGCCAACGTCATCGCCGTGCACGCTTACCAGATTCTGCTCGCAAAGAAATCAGGTAAGGACTACGCGGCCTGCTATTCACCCGAAAAACTTTCCGACGCGGAGCTTGAGGCCCTCAACGAGCATCAGGCCAGGCTGTTGAAGTCAGACCCGTCGGCCGTCAAAGCCTGGGCGCGCGGCGCGAACTCCTCGTTCGACCCGGCACAAGACCTCTTGCCCATCCTCTCGTCGGGACTCACCGTGCCCGCGGGTGCGCCCGTCAACGTCTTCACCTCTTACCTGCGCCGAAACACGAAGGCCGACGCCGTCAAGGTTCGCGCGGTCGCCAGTCTCTACCAGACCGTGATGGAGGTCGAGCGCGACGGCGACCGCTTGCAGGAGGAGTACGCTTTTTATATCAACCTGGGCTTGCCAGTTTACGTGGGCCAATTCCGTTTGCCGGGTAACGACGAGGCATTGCTTGCCGTGGGCCGCGAGCTTGCGCCGCGGACGTGCGCCTCGCCCTTCGAGACGGGGCCTGCCGAGTGGCAGATAGCCGGGCGAAAAATCTGGAACTGGGGCGAAAAGAATTTGCACGTCCGCGACGAGAAAGTGCTCGCGCGCGAGCTGCTGCGCGAGCCGGACGTGAAAGCCCTGGTGCCGCGCCTGCGTGCCCTCCCGGCGCAAAAGATAGCCGTCGTCGGCCACTCTTTCACGATGGGGCTGCACTGGTCTTCGCCGTCCAGCTTCGTCCCCGTCGTCATTGACGTGTTCAGGCGCGAGAACCCGAAAGTTGAGTTCAGGCAGTTCGCCGCGGGCGGCCTGACGGCCACGCGCGCACGGAAGCGTTTTTACCAGGGCGTGCTCGACTGGAAGCCGGACAAAGTCCTGCTCGTCGTCATGACGCGCACGGACGAAGACTACGACGCCCTCAAGCAACTCGGCGAGGGGTTCAACGCCGCCGGCATCAAGCCTTACATGTTCGACGAAGTACACGACCCTGAGAGCGTCCAACCCGGCACAGTCGAGCGTGCCCTCAAGGCCGCGCGTGCGGGAAATATTACGGTCATCGAAGTCGGCGACCGTCTGGCGACAGCGCCGGACAGGGCCAATTTCGTCTGCCTGGACGGCATACACATGAAGGAGCCCTACCACCGTCTGATGGCGAAGGAGTGGCTCAAGTTTCTCGCCGGCGAGCCGCAGATGAGCGTGAAGGCGCGCAGATAGTTTTCAGGAGGAGCTAAATCAAGGTGAAGAGTCATGACGTGCCGAACCATCCGAGGACGTTGGCGAGAGGGTTAGTCGAAGCGTTGGCGCTGGCCGCGTGTCTCGCGTGCGCGTGCCTCGCCGCAACGGCGCAGCCCGCGCAAAAAATCGCTCGCCCGCGGATGCTGATTGGCGAGCGCGACCCGCTCACGGGCTTCAACACGTTGCGCGCCAGATACGCGGCGGGCGCGCGCCCCGCCGACGGCATTGACGGTTGGGCGCTCACGTACCTGCTGACCGGCGACGAGAGTTTCGCCCGCCGCGCCGTCGAGGAGATGCGGCGGACGCACCCGCCGGATAAGGTCGGCTCGCGCACTTACCCTCAGTACGTGCAGTGGTCGCTCGCTTTCGATTGGCTCTACAACTATGGCGGCTTCGACGCGGCGCTCAAAGACCGCGTCGCGCTCGAACTGCTCAAGGCCGCCGAAGAGATGCTGCGGGATCAGTCGCTCAAAGATGTCCAGCTGGCGATGTATCACAACTATCCCGTGCGCTACCTGACGCTCGCCGTGTTCGCGCTCTACGCCGTCGAGGGCCACCCTTCGGTCGAAGAGCGCGCCGCCCCCCTCAGGGAACACGCGCGCAAAGTCTTAGACCACATTCTAGACTTGACCGACTTCATCACGCCGGACGGCGGCTATCACGAGTCAATGGACTACCAGCGCATCACCTACGCGCCGCTGGCGCTGATGGCCGAGCTGCTCCGCACGACCGCGAACAGCGACCCGGCGCGGCGCTACACGGTCTTTCATCACTACACGGACACTTACCTTTACAAGGTCTTGCCCGACGGCACGACCGCCCGCGACGACGACAACGAGTTCCCCTACATGCAGTGGGAGGACAACATCGTGCTCGGCTACGCCATCCACCGCTTCAAAGACCCTTACGCCGCGTGGATTCTGCGGCGGAGCGGCTGGCCCTCGACCGACAAGTGGCGGATTCCGATTACGGAGTTTTTGTGGGATGACCCCACAGTGACCCCGCGCGACCCAGCCTCCGCGACCGAGGCCGAGTTGGCTCGCCACTACCTCTTCCGCGGCGTCGGCCATCTCATCATGCGCGACGGCTTCGGGCCTGACTCGACCTGGATAGAGTTCAACTCCGGCCCGTACCTCGCCAAGCACGACCATCTGGATCAGAACCACTTCGTCATCTACCACAAAGGCTATCTCGCCACGATGAGCGGGGCCGACTACACGGACACGGAAAGCCCGCACTATTTGAACTACTACCGGCGCACCGTCTCTGTCAACTCGATGCTGGTTTTCAAGCCGGGCGAAAAGTTTTTCTGGGCCGAAAACCTCTGGCCCGCGGCCAACGACGGCGGGCAGCGCATGGACTCGTCGCGCTACTGGAACACCGTGCGCAGCCGCGAAGACTTCGAGCGCACGCGCGACCTCTGGGACACCGGAAGGATGGAGGCGTCGGATTACGTGCCGGGCGTCTACCACTACGCGCGCGGCAACGCGACGCGCGCCTATCACCCGTCGAAGGTCGAGCACTTCACGCGCGAACTGGCCTACACGCCCGGCGATAACGTCCTGGTGGTCTTCGACCGCGTGCGCAGCACGGACCCCGGCTACAAGAAAGTCTGGCTGCTGCACGGCGTCAGCGAGCCGCGCGTCGAGGCCGCCGCACGGGGGCGCGACGTGGGCCACGGCGGCACGGCTTACGGAGGCGCGTCCCGCTTCACGTATGAGGACGGCAAGGGGCGTCTGCGCGTGCACACCTTGCTCCCGGGCGAGCGAGAGGTCTTGAAGCGCGGCGGAAAGGGGTGGGAACATTGGACGCCGGGCGACGAGTTCGGCGGCGCGTGGGGCAGCGGCAAGAACTGGCCGCTCGACCCGCCGGAAGGCGGACCGCTCCCCTCGGACCCGTACCTGCGTAAGATGTGGAAGACATTCTGGGGCGACGACTTTGAAAAACTCCTGCCGTCGAACACGCGCGCCGTCGTGCCCGCCGCGTGGCGCGTAGAGGTCTCGCCGTCGAAGCCCGCGAAGGAAGACCACTTTCTGAACGTGATGGAAATCGGGGACCGCAATGATGCCCGCGCGCCGCGCGTCGAGTTGGTGGACGGGTCGAATCTCGTGGGCGCAATCGTCGAGGGCGGGGCGGTGACACTCTTCTCGACAGTTGACGGCCCGGTGAGAGAAGCGGAAGTGACTATCCCGGCCGTCGAGTCGGGCGTGCTGATTATCACGGGCCTGAAGCCGCACTCGAAGTACGAGCTACAGATGACGGGCGGGCGTGCCAACTGGCGCGGCGGCCTCTTCAACGGCGTGCCGATGGGCTACTACACCGCGGACGTGAACGGCTCGGGCGTCATGCACGTCCCGTTCAAAGGTCAGAAGGACGGGCGGCTGCGGCTGCGACTGCTCGCCGCCGAGTAGTAGCAGAACTCAAGTCAGTACCGCCTGCGGTAGCGGGCGGGTCGTCAACATCGAGCACCCGCCCGCTATCGCAGGCGGTACTGACAGAGGTTGGAGGGGGTTATGAGTGACGACAAACTTTCGCGCCGGGAAATGTTGCGCAATGCGGCGCTGGCAGGCGTTGGCCTGGGCTTCTTAGGCACAGAGAGCCCGGCGGCAGAAGGCAGCGAAACCAAGTTAGAGACTCTCATCGCCGGGCCGCCGCCGAAGCATGAGTCCATGATCGGCGTGCCGTTCGAGCGGCACGAGACCGTAAGGCTGGCCGTCGTCGGGACGGGCCTGCGCGGGCGCGAGGTGTTGCGCGAGTTCCTGAGTGTGCCGGGCGTGCGCGTGACGGCGCTGTGCGACATCGTGGAGGAGAAAGTCTTGCTGGCGAAGGCGCTGGTCGAGCAGGCCGGGCAGCCCGCGCCCGCGCTCTACTTCAAAGGCGACCGCGGCTACGAGGAACTGGTCAAACGCGACGACGTTGATTTCGTCTACATCGCCACGCCCTGGGAGTGGCACGTGCCGCAGGCGCTCGCCGCGATGCGCGCGGGCAAGCACGTCGGCACAGAAGTCCCCGCAGCTTACACCCTACAGGATTGCTGGCAACTCGTCGAAACTTCGGAGCGCGCGCGGCGGCACTGCGTCATCATGGAGAACTGCTGCTACGACTACGACGAGTTGCTGGTCTTGAACATGATTCGCGCCGGACTGCTCGGCGAGTTGGTTCACGGCGAGTGCGCCTACAATCACGACCTGCGCGGGATTCTGTTTGAGACGAAGGATGAGGGCCTCTGGCGTCGTCGTCATCACACCCTGCGCGACAGCAACCTTTATCCCACTCACGGGCTGGGGCCGGTCGCCAACTACTTGAACATCAACCGCGGCGACAAATTCGATCATCTGGTGGCGATGAGTTCGGGGCACTGGGGCCTGGAAGCCTACCGCAAGGAGAAGCTCGGGAGGGACGACCCGCGCCAGAAGGAAGTTTATCAGTGCGGCGATTACAACACGGCCATCATCAAGACCGCCAGGGGCCGGACGGTCATGCTGCAACACAACGTCAGCACGCCGCGACCCTACGACCGCATCAACCTGATCCAGGGCACGAAAGGGATTTTCCGCGATTACCCGTCGCGCATCTTTCTGGACGGGCAGGAGGGCGGGCACAGTTGGCAGAACACGGACGCGTTCAAGGCCAGGTACGAGCACGAACTCTGGCGCACGGTCGGCGAGACGGCGCGCAAGACGGGCGGACACGGCGGGATGGACTACATCATGTGCTACCGCCTCGTCGAATGTCTGCGCGGCGGCTTGACACCTGACATGGACGTGTACGACGCGGCCGCGTGGAGCGTGCCGGGGCCGCTCAGTGAAATCTCAGTCGCCAAAGGCTCCGCGCCCGTCAAATTCCCTGACTTCACGCGCGGCCGCTGGACTGAAGCGCGCAAATCTGTGCCATAAAACAAAGCAGATTCAAACAGGGATGGACAGGATAGACAGGATATAAAGTGCTTGACTTCTTATCCTGTCTATCCTGTCCATCCCTGTTAATTTCTTCCGCTGTCCCTACAGTTATTGATTAACGCCGCTGGCGAGGAAGCCGCCGTCAACGACGAGGACTTCGCCCGTGACGAAGCCGGCGGCGTCCGAGGCCAGAAAGACGGCCGCGCCCGCCAGTTCTTCGACCCGGCCGAACCGCCTCATCGGCGTGCGCAGTAAAAACTCCCGGCCGCGCTCGGTCTCGTCCAGCAACTTCTGGTTGAGCGCCGTGCGGAAGACGCCCGGGGCAATCGCGTTGACCGAGACCCCTCGCGACGCCCACTCGACGGCCAGGGATTTCGTCAGCGAGGCGACCGCCGCCTTGCTCGCAGAGTACGCCGCCACCTCGAACAGCGCCACGAACGTGGAGAGGGAAGCGATGTTGATGATTCGCCCGTAGCCGCGCTCAATCATGTGGCGGCCGAAGACCTGGCACGCCCGGAGCGTCCCCGTCAGGTTCGTGTCGAGAATCGCGTCCCAATCCTCTTCCGTGAAATCAAGAGTCGGCGCGCGCTTCGTGCGCCCGGCGGAATTGACCAGAATGTCCACCTTGCCGAAAGTTTCGAGGCAGAGGTCAAGCACCCTCTGAAGTGAATCGCGGTCGCTCACGTCCGACGTGACGCGCAGGGAGCGTCGGCCGCGCTCTTCTATCTCGACGGCCGCCGCCTCGACCTGCTCCATCCGGCGAGAAGTTGGCACAACGTCTGCGCCCGCCTCCGCGAGCCCGTGAGCGATGGCGCGGCCGATGCCGGAAGTCCCGCCGATGACGACCGCCACGCGGCCCGTCAGTTCTAAAGGAGCATAGCTCATCGTTCAACCTTCCTCGCGTGAAATTTCAGAGCGTCACGCCCGTCTTGAAAATCGCAACCTCACGAAAACCGTTCAGCTCATTCTTCGCCTTGATCTCGCCCGACGCGATTTTCAAGACGAGGGCCAGCAGGTCTCGCGACACCTGCTCGAACGCGGTCTCGCCGTCGGCCAGCACGCCCGCGTCGAAATCTATCCAGTTCGGTTTCTTGCGGGCCAATTCAGTGTTGGTGGAAATCTTGACGGTCGGGACGGGGACGCCGAGCGGCGTGCCGCGCCCCGTCGTGAAGAGAAGCAGATTGGCCCCGGCTACCACTTCGGCCGTGGAGGAGATGCCGTCGTTGCCCGGGGCCTCAAGCAGCACGAGACCTTTGCGGGTCGCAGTCCCCGCGTAGTTGACCACTTCGGTCACCGTCGCGTGCCCGCCCTTCTGTATCGCCCCGAGCGATTTCTCTTCGAGCGTGGTGATGCCGCCCTCGCGGTTTCCAGGCGACGGGTTTTCGTAAACCGGCTGGCCGTGGCGGCGGAAATATTCCTTGAAGTCGTTAATCATGCGGACGATTTGTTGGTAGGTGGCTTCGTCCGCGGCGCGGTTCATCAAGAGCTGCTCGGCCCCGAACATCTCGGGCACTTCGGTGATAATAGTCGTGCCGCCGTAGCCGCTGATGAGATTGCTGATGCGGCCGACGAGCGGGTTGGCCGTGATTCCCGAAAGGCCGTCCGAGCCGCCGCACTTCATGCCGACGACCAGTTCCGACAGGGGGCACGGCTCGCGCTCGAAACCGGCAACATACTCGGCCAGCTCCCCTACGATTTGTAACCCCTCTTCGATCTCGTCGCCCACGTCCTGCGCGTTCAGAAATTTGACCCGCCGCGAATCGTACCCGCCCAGCTCGTTGACGAAATATTTGATGGCGTTGTTCTCGCAGCCGAGGCCGAGGACGAGCACGCCGCCCGCGTTCGGGTGGTTGATGAGGCCCGCCAGAACTTTCTGCGTCGTCTTCAAATCGTCGCCGAGCTGGCTGCAACCGTAAGGATGCGGGAACGTGTAAACGCCTTCGACGCCCCGCCCCGCGTATTGCTCGTGGGCCGCCCGCGCAATCCTCTCCGCAGAGTTATTCACGCAGGCGACCGTGTTGATGATCCAAATCTCGTTGCGCGTTCCGGTCTTGCCGTCGGCCCTTCGATAACCTGAAAACTCCGGCGGCTGACTGGCTTCGCCCGGCGGAACATTCGCGGGGCGGTAGTGATATTCGACATCATGGTCGAGCGCGGTCTCCAGGTTGTGCGCGTGTACCCAGTCGCCCGCGCCGATTTTTTGAGTCGCGCGCCCGATGGGGAAGCCGTATTTGATGACAGGCTCGCCCGGCTCTAGCTCGCCGAGCGCGAGCTTGTGGCCGCGCGGGATGTCTGAGCGGGTGATGACCGTCGCGCCGCCCAGGACTATCTCCGCGCCAGCCGCGAGAGGCTGAAGCGCGACGGCCACGTTATCACTGCCATGAATTCGGATTGCTTGCCGCATAGTCATCGCGCGCTTTTCAGTAACGACGCCGAATCGGTATCAAGAAAAATAGTCGTGGCGGGGTGTCGCCGCAAGACGGACGCCGGATGCCAGGGGCTAATCTCTCCTTCGAGACAATCCCTGACCGCCTGTGCTTTCCTTTTGTCGGGGACGACGCACAGGATGTTGCGCGACTTGAGAATCTGGCCGATGGACATCGAGATGGCCCTTTGCGGAACCTCTTCGAGACTCCCGAACCACCCTTCGCCGACCTGCTGCCGCCTGCAAGCTTCGTCCAGTTCGACGACCAGAAAGGGCTCCGCGGTTTCAAAGTCGGCCGGCGGGTCGTTGAACGCCAGGTGGCCGTTTTCACCTATGCCGACGAACGCGGCGTCAACCGTGTGGCGAGAGATAAGCTCGCCCAGCCGACGACACTCCGCCTCCGGGTCCGGCCGCTCTCCCTCGACGAAATAAAATTTACCGGGACGGACACGCTCGACGATCCGCTCCCTCAGATACTTTCTGAAACTCGCCGGGTGCGAATCGCTCAACCCGACGTACTCGTCCAGATGAAAAAAGGTGGTCTTCGACCACTCGACGTTCGGCTTCCGAGCGAGTGCGTCGAGAAATTCAAACTGCGAGGCCCCGGTGGCGGCAATCAAACACGCCTCGCCACGTTCGGCGACGGCCCGCGCGATGATCTCGGCGGCCATGTCCGCCGCCGCCTGGCCCAATTCAGTTTTGGAATCGAAAACCCGAACGTCCACCCGAATCCCCCTACCGTGATTAATGTTGGTCAGTCGAGGCTCGGCTTGCCAGCGTTGATGGCGTAATGGGCTGCGCCGAGCGCGCCCGCCATGGTGCCCACGACTGCCGGAGCGATACGGACACCGTTACCCTGCGGACGCCATTCCAGTTGATTCATAAAGCGCCCGAGCGGCTCGAACAGAGACTCCTTCGCCTGCGCGATTCCGCCGCCGAGGATGACGATTTCCGGGTCGAGTATGTTGATGATGGAAGCTATCGCGCAGGCGAGTTGGTACACGGACCTGAGCCAGATGTCGCTCGCCCCGGCGTCGCCGGCCCGGTGCGCTTCCACCAGTTGACGCGTCTTCGTAAAGCGTCCGCCGGAGCGTGCACTGAGCGTGCAATTACCGATTGCGTCCTCCAGGCTGCCGGGGATGCCGATGATGTCCGGCGTGCCGTCCGCGTCGAGACAGATATGGCCCAGGTGACCCGCCCTGCCGATGTGACCTTTGACGAGGCGGCCGTCGGCGAGAATCGCGCCCCCGACGCCCGTGCCCAACGTCAGGAGCACAGCGTTGCGACACCCGTGGCCCGCCCCTTTCCAGACTTCCCCCAGGAGCGCGGCGTGTGCGTCATTCAGCACGGGTATCGGATGCGCTGCTTTCAATACTTCCGTCCAGACGACGCCTTCCAGACCATGAAGCCTCCCACCTACGGAAGCCATCGAGAGCCCGTCGGGCGCTTGCTGTCCCGGAGATGCTATCCCTGTACACGAGGCTCGCCCGCCGCACTTGCGCTCGAACAACGCGATTTGCTGCCAAATGATTTGTGCCAGAGCGCCTGCCGTCTCGTCCTCGACTTCACAGGTAGAATGCTCAAGCACTTCGCCCTCAGCGCTGACGGCGACCGCTTTAACATTAGTGCCGCCTAGATCAATGCCAATCGCGTAGTCCATAATTTACCCCGCGGCGTTGATTCCCAACTGCCGCCGCCCGATGTCTTTGATTTTCGAATCGGGCCATTTCTCAAGATACCTGTAGGCGGGATGGTTCGGCTTCTCCCGGCAGGGATTGCGCGCGGCGTTGTAGCAACAGATCAGCGACCAGCGCGGGTTCGGGCTCCGGTTGGGGGCCGAGCGGTGGAGCAAGTTGCAGTGGAAGAAGAGCGCGGAGCCGGGCTCCATCTCGCAATAGACCAACTCCAGATGCTTGAGCGCTTCGTTGACACGTTCCATGTCAGCGCCCCTCTGTTGGCCGGCCTCCCCGTGGTCAATGCGGCCCATCCGATGCGAACCCTTAATCACCTGTAGGCAGCCATTCTCTGCGGTGGCGCGGTCAACGGCAATCAGGCAACTAGCCATCTCTGGAAATAAACAGCCGTTGAAATACCAGTAACCGTAATCCTGGTGCCATTCCCAGGCCCCGCCCACGAAAGGCTCCTTGAGCATCATCTTGTGGTGATAATGATAAACCTCCCCGCCCAGCAGTTGCTCCATCGGTTCGACAACGCGGCGGCAGCGGACAAAAGCGCTGTAAACGTCTTCGTCCAGAGCATCGGTGATCCATAACTTGCTGCGGCCGTCGGAGGAGTCCAGGCGCTCGTAAGCCTGTTGTGCCATTTGCTGATCGGCCCTGGCGACACGCATGAGCAGACTCATCTCCTCTGCATCGAACAATCCTTCGATCATCAGATAGCCGTCTCGCTTGAACTGCTCCAACTGTTCTTCGGTCAACTCGGGCATACTCTCTCGCTGCTCAGATTCCTTTCCGCCAGTTAGCATCGCCATGTGGTTTTAGTTGAAGGGTCAGCGAGCCGTCCGCATTGACCGGCTGCTGGCAGGCCCAGCGCACGGGGCGGCGCACTCCGCCTTTGGTTTCCAGTTCCGCCCTGATCTTCATCTTCTGCCCGTCCATCCCTTTCGGCAGCACGAACGAGGCTTGCCGCAGTCTTCCGCCGTAAGGGTGTCCGGCGTCGAGGCTACCGCCAACTTTGACTTTCCCGTCAAGGCTCTCCACGTACACTCTGAGCGCGCCCGGCACACCTGCGACCCCGTCATTAGCGAAGGCCACGACCAGCTCTGCCGTGCCGTAACGCTTCCGCTGCCAGACCCAGGAGGGTCGGACGCGATAACCCATCCGCCGCTGAAGCGTGTTGAGCCCGTTCGGGTAGCGCTCGTGATAGCGGGCCAGGTTGTCCGCCTCCGTCCACAAGGACCAGTAATTAGCGCCCATGTCCAGTACGTGCAGCATGGAATTCTCCATGATGTTGACGCCGCCCTCGTCCATGGGGAGGCTCGCCTGGTCCGTCTTGTAGTGGCGGTAATAGCCGTCCTCCATCACGACGGCCAGCCAGGGCGGGCGGTTTGAAAGCTCCTCGATCTGCTGCGGCTCGTCGAGGACTATGCTGTCGGAGCGGAGCCAGCACCCGCCGCGCACCGCCATGTCCAAGACTTCGTTGTTGCCGACGCTGCTGATGTCCGGCTGTGTGTTGACGGCGAGCGGGACACGCTTCCAGGCTTCGAGCTGAAGTCGCGTCATCTCGACAAAGGTCTTCTCCGCCGTCAGGTAATCCTGGATAGGATTGGGGAGATTGTTGGTATGACCTTCTCCCCAAAAGCCGTACATCATCAGGTCCACGAACTCCATCGAAGGATGCTGGTCGAACTCCGCGGCCAGCAATTCGTTCAACTCGCGGAAGGCTTTTTGAAAGACCGGATGATCGTAACGCGGCTCTATGAAATCAAACTCGTCTTTCGGTGAGAAGCGCCCAATGTTGACCAGCGGGACTTTGTCGTGGAGGAAATCGGGCATGGAAAGGTGGGCAGGTTGGATGTTCGGGCTGGACAACTGGACACGGAATCCGACGCGCAGGTCGTGACGCTTCGCCGCGTCGAAAGTCAGTTTCCACATCGGGTGAAGGTCCAGCCTGCCGGGCTTGCTCTGCACGTCGCGCCAGTCGCACCTGATGTAGAGGACATCAACGAAAGGAAGGCTCGCCAGTTTCTCGACCGAGCACTCAAGAGTTTCCGCACCCTTGCGAGCCGCCAGGCTGGGGCCGCCCTCCTCCCACGTATATCCAACCAGGCCGAGCCCGAAATTTTTGACCGGCTTGTCCGAAGCGGTCGTGACCAGGATGGTGTACCAGCCCTCATCCTGCTCTATCCCGAACGGTCCCTGGTTGAGCCGGTCTGTGATCTGCGGCCCCGGCCCAAAATCATATCCGTCCCAACGATGTACGGGCACGTCCGCCGGTGCCCCGCTTGTGCCCAGGCCGTAGAGTAAGGGGAGGGCCGCTCCGGCTTTAATAAAATTGCGTCTGTGCATGACGAGTGACTCCAGCGCTCGTTTATTTGAAACCTAAAACTCTGGCGTGGTTAGTTGGAGTTATGGACTAACCTTGTAGGGAGACAAGCTGTTTCGAGTTAAATCGCCTCTGGATCAAATCGCTTGTGGAGCGACGGCTTTATAGCACTATTGGCCGAGCGACCGCAAGAAAATTGCCTGTTCTGCTGAGCAAGAATTTGGAGGCGGGTGATACTGGTATTCTAAGAGCGTGTTGAAAAAGTCATCGAGCGAGACGCCGCAGCATCAAGCCGATCATGGCGACTTGAATCATCGCTTCGCTCGTCTCGGTCAAGTATTCGTAGTCTTTGCTCAGCCGCCGGCAGCGACTTAACCATGCAAACGTGCGCTCGACAATCCACCGCTTGGGCAGCACCGCGAAGCGGTGCTCCTCGGTGCGCGCAACCAACTCAAGGCGCACCTTACGCCAGCGCCGTAAGCCCCAGAGCCAGTCGGCCAGACTGCCGCGGTATCCGCCGTCGGCCCACACCAGGCGCAGGCGGTGAAAGCCGCTCTCCAAGGGGGCGAGCACCCGTCTTGCCGCGGTCCGGTCCTGCTCCGAAGCGGCATGCACGACCGTCAAGAGCAGTAGCCCTAAAGTGTCAACTAGCAGATGCCGCTTGCGCCCAACTACTTTCTTTGCCGCGTCATAGCCGTGCGGCCCGCCGCGGTCGGTCGTCTTCACCGACTGCGTGTCGAGAATGGCGGCTGACGGGGTCGGCTTGCGCCCTGCGGCGCGGCGCACCCGCCGACGCAAGCGGTCATGGATGCTCTGCCAGGTGCCGTCGCGCCGCCAGCGGCGGAAGTAATGATAGGTGGTCGCCCACGCGGGCAGGTCGTGCGGCACGAGCCGCCACGCCCCGCCTGAGCGCACGACGTAGAGGATTGCATTTACAATCTCGCGTCGTGAATACTTGGCGGGGCGACCTCCGGGCTTTGGTTCAGGAATCAGTCGAGCGAGCAGATGCCACTCTGCATCACTCAAATCTGTTGGGTATGTTTGTCTCATACCCTTTTCCTAACTGATTCACCGGGGGTCGTTCCACTTTTTCAACACGCTCTAAGCAAAAATCTCTTGCGGTTCGCCGCATTGTGGTGCTATAAACCCGTCCAGTCAAAAGGTGAAGGATCGCCGCGCGCTGCCCGGCGGTTCAGGCACTAAATAAAACAACTCGTCAATATTACCAGGGATTTTTTCAGTGATGGCGAAGCCAGCCGCCTGCGGGCAGGCGGCCTGAATCGTAAGGTTAGTTAACAGCATTGACTAACACGGGCTTGAGTCTGAGGAAATCCTGGCTGCCAGCCGCAGGGACAGCAGGCTTGGCGGCCGAGACAATCCCGATTCGGCCACACACCTGCCTGGCATTATGATTCTGGACTCAGGAGATGATTATGAGCGGATGGAGCCGTAGAGGTTGGTTGGCGGGCGTGGCGACGGCAGGCATGGGGGTGATAGGTGCGCGGGCTGCGACCCAATCGCACCAGGCGCATGAGATGACAAAGACGACAGCAGACGAGAAGCCGCTGGCGCTCGTTGATTATGAGCCCAGAAGCATGTTGCACGTGCCGGAGACAGAAGTCCCGCGCGCGCGTTTTCCGGTCATAGATTTCCACACGCATCTTTCCTGGGTTGAAGATCGAACGAAGGACGCGAGGCTTGAACATACCGCGAAGCCGGACGAAATTCTTCCCGTCATGGACCGCAAAAACGTGCGCATCCTGGTTAACGTCACCGGAGGTTATGGCACAATGCTCGACGAGGCCATAGCCTACTGGCAGAAGCCGCACCCAGACCGCTTCATAGTCTTCACCGAGCCCTGGTACAACAAAATCATAGAGCCCGATTACGCCAATTTTCAGGCCGAGCAAATCGAGCGGGCGAGCAGGAGCGGGGCTAAAGGGTTGAAGATTCTCAAGACCCTGGGGCTTTTTTTACGCGAGCAGGTGACGAAAGGAAAGCTCGTGAAGGTAGACGACCCGCGGTTCGACCCGATGTGGGAGGCGGCGGGGGCGCACAAGATGCCCGTCGCCATACACGTCTCTGACCCGGAAGCCTTCTTCCTGCCGACCGACCGCTTCAACGAGCGTTACGAGGAACTCAGCGCACACCCCGACTGGTCGTTTCACGGCAAGGACTATCCCTCCAACATGGAATTGCAGGAAGCGCGCAACCGCGTCCTCGCGCGCCACCCGCGCACGCAGTTCGTCGCGCTGCACGTCGGCGACTCGGAAAATTTGGGCTACATGGCGGAACTCCTGGACCGCTACCCGAACCTGCACGTGGACATCGCGGCGCGCATCGGCGAACTGGGCCGCCAGCCGCGCACGGCGCGGAAATTTTTCGACAAATATCAGGACCGCATCCTCTTCGCGACTGACGCTACGCCGGGCGGGACCGACACTCCGCAGCAAATCTTCGGGGAAAAGTTGTACGAAATTTATTACCGATTCCTGGAGACTGAGGACGAGTATTTTGATTACGCCCCGGCCAGGGTGCCGCCGCAGGGGCGCTGGCGGATTTACGGAATCGGGCTGCCGGAAGCGATTCTGCGAAAGGTTTACTACGAGAACGCCGCGCGCCTGCTGGGGCTGAGCCTCTGATTACCTGCCGCTGATTCGTCAGGCGCTCTCGTCAAGAACGATGCGAGACTTTTCCGTTTCCAGACGCTCATTCCTGTTGACCGGGTCGGCGTTCCTCTTGATGGGACGTTCCGCGATCTCGCAGGGCGGGCCGAAACGTTCGCCGCAAGAGTTGGAGGTCAAGCTTGAAGGGCGCGCTGACGATCTAGGCCGAGAGGTCGTCAGTTTCGGCCTGCCGCTGCCGCCAAAATTTCTCTCAGACCCGCGGCGAATCAGAATCACAGCCTCCGACGGGCGGGAGATAGAAGCCTCCGTGCGCGCGCTTGAGCCGTGGAGACTTCGGGACAAAACAGGCTCGATTCGCTCTCTCCTCGTTCAATTCAAAAGCGACTTCAGCCGCGAGAAGGAGCAGCGCGTTAAAGTCATCTTTCACCAACTCCGCCGTCGGGACGGGGGAGATTTCGTCCCCGTCTCGAAGACGTTGATTGAAGACGGGCTCAAGGGGCCTCGCGTCCTGGCGCTGCTGCCGGCCCGGTGGCTGTGCGATTCGCTGGTCGCAGGGCCGCAGATATCCGCCGCCGATTCTGGGCCATATATTAATTATGAACAATTTGTCGAGCGCAGCTTTGCGGGCTCGCTGGCCTACGTAGAAAGCCGGAAGTATGTGGATTGGCTCTACGACCGGACGACCTGCTGGTACAAGATGTATGTCCGCACGGGCGAGCGGAAGTTCCTGTCGGCCGCTTACAGTGCGGCCAACTTTGTGCGACTGCACACGCAGATGGACGGCCCAGATGCCGGCATCTTCACACTCAAAGGGGCGGACCTGAAGTACGTTTACCCGCGCGCCATGCACCTGCATTACCTGCTGACGGGCGACGAGCGCGCGCTTGAGACAGGGAAAATTATGGCCCAGTTCTGTCTCAATCATACGGACCCCGCCTACAGCCCGGCCAGGTACAAGCCCGTGCCGCAGGACGCCGACCCCGAACGCGAACGCAAGTTCTGGTCGCCCAGGCAGCAGGGTTACGGACTGCTGGGCATCCTGCACGGCTGGGAGATGACGGGGGAGCGCGCTTACTGGGCCAAGGCGCGCGACTGCGTTGACGCGTACTTCGAGCACCAGCGGCGGCCGCCGGACGGGCGACCGCCCGACGGCTCGCTCAGACAAAATTGGGCGCTCTACGACCCGTCCGAGGCGACTTATGAAGGAGCGACTTCCGCCTGGATGATGGCCCTGCTGCTTGACCCGCTCTTTCACTATTGGACTTTGACGGGCGACGGGCGTGTGCCGCAGATGGTCTTAAAGTGGTGCGACTTTCTGGACAGGCGTGGGATGGTCCCCGACGGCACGAAGGCGTACTACGTCATCAACTGCCTGACTCCGCCCGGCGCGCGGCAGCCCGTCGGCGAGTTGGAGACGGACATGGAGATGCACGACCCCGAGTTGGCCTACACCTTCGCGATGGGCCTCTTCTTCGCGCGCGACGCCGCGCGCCGCGCCGCCTACCGGAAACGATTCGACAAGCTTCTGTCAATCGCCGTCAAGCTCGACGTGAATCGCCCGTCGCGCGCATACGGCTGGGCGTTCCAAGCCTCAAGCCAGCTCGTCTATTTCATGCGGCACGCCGGAGGAAGATGAATCGCAGGACCAGACGGCGATGAGCGCAGACGCCATCAAATTCTTACGCGACCTGATCGCGATTCCGAGCGTCAACCCGATGCGCGCGTGCGCGGGTGAGGCGGTCGAGGGCGCGGTGGCCGATTACGTCGAGGCGGCATTGCGGCGCGCGGGGCTGGATTGTGAGCGGCAACGGGTCGCGGAGGGGCGCGAGAATTTAATTGCAGTCGTCGCCCCGAGCGGGCAGGGGACTCAAGCCGACGGCGGCGGGTTGATGCTCAACTCGCACATGGACACGGTGCCCGTCGCCAACATGGCGATTGACCCTTTCGACCCGGTCATGCGCGACGGGCTCATTTACGGGCGCGGCTCGTGCGACGCCAAAGCCTCAATCGCCGCGATGATGGCCGCCGTCATCAGTCACGCCGGGAGACGCGAGCGCCCGCACCCCGTAGTCTTCGCGGCGACGGCCGACGAGGAGTTCACCTTCACGGGGGCGTGGAAGTTGATTGAGCGCGACTGGCCCGTCAACGCGTGCGTGGTCGGGGAGCCGACGAGGCTCGCGGTCATCATCGCGCACAAGGGCGTGGCGCGTTGGCGCGTGCGTGTTTCGGGGACGAGCGCGCACGGGGCCATGCCGCACCTCGGCCGGAGCGCGATTTACGATGGCGCTCGCGTGGCCCTCGCGCTCGAAGCTTATCACGCGGAGTTGTCCGGGCGTTCCCCGCACCCGCTGCTCGGACGGCCGACGCTCAACGTTGGCCGCGTGTGGGGCGGGCAGGCCGTCAACGTCGTGCCGGACAGTTGCGAGTTCGAGATCGAGAGGCGATTGCTGCCGGGCGAAGAGGGCCGCGCCGTCGTTGGTGAGTGCGAAGCCTGGGTGCGGGAGCGCGCAGGGGAAGACGTGGAGATGATTTTTGAAGAGCCTTTCCTCCTGGACCCTGCGCTCGACACGCCGCCCGAAGCCGCCGTGGTTCGGGCGCTGGCCGAGGCCCAGGCGTCCGTCCTCGGACATACCCTCCCGGTCGAGGGCGCGCATTACGGCACGGACGGCAGCAAGCTTGCGCTCGCGGGGCTGGAGGCGGTCGTCTGCGGGCCGGGCGACATCGCGCAGGCGCACACGAAGGCAGAGTTCGTCCATGTTGAGCAGGTCTTGACGGCCGTCCGGCTCTACGACCACCTGATTGCGAATTGGCCCACTACGACCGAAGCACGATAAGAGCAGAATAATGAGAAAACTATTTGTCGCTGTGTTCCTCGGCTTGCTAGTCTGCGGCGGCGCGGCGGCGCAGCGGGCGGCGCGTCCGAGCTGGAAACCCGCGCGCGTCAGACCTGCGCGCGAAGTCAACGAAGTAATGCGCCCCGAAACACAGCGCCTCGTAGCCATCACCGGCGCGACGTTGATTGACGGGCGCGGCGGGCAGCCCGTGCCCGACGCCGTGGTCTTAATACGCGGCGAGCGCATCGTCGCCGCCGGGAGGCGTTCGTCCGTGCGCGTCCCGGCCGGTGCGGAAATAGTCGAGGCCGGCGGCCTCACGCTGCTGCCGGGCTTGATAGACGCGCATTTTCACATTGACGGTGACGACCCCTTGCCCGCGCTTTTTCTCACGCACGGCGTCACCTCGATTCGCGACCCGGGCCAGTGGATAGAGGCTTATGACGCGGCCCGTGCGGCGAGCGCGCCCGTCCCCAGGCTCTTCATGATGGGGCCGCACCTGGACTCGCCGCCGCCCGCCTACCCGGCCGATTCTCATGTCGTGCGCGACGCGGAGGAGGCGCGCGTCGCAGTCAACCGCCTCGTGGACGGCGGCGCGTCCGGCATCAAGGTTTACTTCCGCCTGCCGCTCGGTCTGATTAAAGTCGTGGCCGAAACTGCGCACGCGCGCGGCGTCCCCGTCACCTCTCACCTTGAGATAGTTGACGCGGGCGACGCCATCCGCGCAGGGGTGGACGGCGTCGAGCACGTCACCTCGTTCGGCACGGCGCTCCTCCCGCTGCGCGAGGCCGAGAAGTACAGGCAGGCCGTGCTCGCCGACAACAACGCGCGGCGCGAGGGCCGTTATCAGGTGTGGGATAAGATTGATCTCAACAGCCAGCGCGCGACCGCCCTGCTCGATTTGATAGTGTGGCGCAAGACGTTCGTCTCGCCGACGCTCGCCGTCTTCGAGCGGCGCGCGGGCGATAAAGAGACGAGCGAGATGCACGTCAATGGTTTTCGGAAAATGATGGCCTTTGTCGGGCAGGCGCGGCGCGCCGGGGCTCACATCGTCGTCGGCTCTCACTCGGACGTGCCGCACGCCGAGCGCGGCTGGGCTTATCAACGCGAGCTTGAATTGTTGGTCGAGAGCGGGCTGACGCCGATGCAGGCCATCGTCGCCGGCACGATGGAGAACGCGCGCTTCTTTCACGCCGCCGACCGGCTGGGCAGCGTTGAAGTGGGCAAGCTCGCGGACCTCGTTCTGGTGGAGGGCGACCCGTCGAAAGAGATTGCCGCCATGAGGCGCGTCCGCCGCGTGATGCTGAACGGGAAATGGGTCACTACCGGCCCGGAGGGAAAATGAGGCACCAGAGAGCGCGCATCCTCTTAACGCTCGCCGCCTTGATGCTCCTCTGCGGTTCGGCCGAGGCCGCGGGCAAGACGGTGTACGTGCATCTGCTCGACGGCGATGACGCGCGCGGCGACGGCAGCTACGCCCGCCCTTACAAGTCCTGGCGCGAGGCGCTGCGCCACGTCGGGAGCGGCGACACGCTCGTCGCCAAGAACGGCGATTATCGAAAGGCCGGGCGCGCAGCCCGTTGGGGAGGACTTTCTTTCCTGCTCACGCTGGAAGACAAGCTTGAGCCGGGTGACCCGCGCCCGCCGCAAGGCGCTGTACGCGGCGCGCGCCCCGACACGGTCGGCATCTACCGCTACGACCCGGCCAACCCTCTGACCGTCCGCGCGGAGACGCGCCACGGGGTAATTCTGGACCACGTGCGGTTCCACCTGGCGCGCGGCATCGTGATTGACGGCTTCGACATCAACCCGAACCCCTACTACACGGACGATGCGGGCAAAAAGATCAACCGCCGCCGCAACGGGGTTCACGGCGACAGCGTTTACGAGCCGGACAACCAGTTCAACCGCGTCAAGACCAACGACCCGCCCGGCCGCTTGACGCCCGCATGGTACGACCGCGACCTCTGGACGAGCTACATCACCGTCCGCAACTGCCGCGTCCATTACGAGTGCCCGCCCGGCGGGTGCACGCCTGAGTACGACCCCTTGCAGGACGACGATCGCCTCTACCTCATCAAGTTCAACCAGGCGCATCACATCACGGTAGAGGACTGTGAGCTGTTCGACGGCAAGAACTTTCAGCGCAAGCCCGCGATTGACCTGCCGTGCGTGGACGACGCCGTCGTGCGGCGCAATCTCATTCGCAACTGCCACCGCGGCGTGGTCAGCAAGGGCGGCTCGCGCCGCGCGCTCGTCGAGGCCAACGTCTTCGTGGACAATTCGGGCGCGGCCTTTTCCGGCGGCTCCATGGACCCGGACCTCTTCATTGACGGGCGCGTCGGCCGTCCCTGCTCGTTCGCGCGCTTCGAGTCTTACGAGATGACGGCGCGCGACAATCTTGTGGTCTCCACGCGCCCGGGCGAGCGCCCCGTCGAGCCCGTCGCCATCTGGGCCGCGAAGCGCGCGAGCGTGACCAACAATACGTTCGTCGGCGTGGGCGAGCGCGGCGTGCTGCTCGTCCGGCCCGGCAACGAAGTTGACAGCCGCCCGCCCGGCTGCAAGCGCTCAATCCGCCTCACGCGCACGGAAGACCTCGTGCTGGAAAACAACATCTTCGTCCTCTCGGGCGTGGTTGACGAAACGATGCTTTATCAAATCGCCGGGCCGGGAACAAAGGTGAGAAGGTTCAGGCACGGCAACAATACTTTCTTCAACGGCGGACTAGACATTCCGACGGGGGGCCTGGCCGACCCGAACCGCGAGCCCGGCTTTCGTCGAGACGACCCGCGGCTGGTTGGAGGTGTTGGGACCGATTACCAGACCTGGATGGCGAGCGCGAGATTGAAACCCGGCTCGCCCTCCTTTGGCAGAGGAGTGAGAGCCAACTCAAGTCAGTACCGCCTGCGGTAGCGGGCGGGTGCTCAATGTTGAAGACCCGCCCGCTACCGCAGGCGGTACTGACCTACCTGCTGATTCTTCCTGAATTATGGAAACTAACGCTGACCATCACGAAGAAAAAGGGCCGCACCTGCAACGGCGCTTCGGGCTGTTGCAGGCGACCGCGCTGAACATGTCGAACATGATCGGCATCGGCCCCTTCATCACCATCCCGCTGCTGATGTCCGCTCTCCGCGGCCCGCAGGCGATGATCGGGTGGCTCATCGCCATTCTCATAGCCATCCCCGACGGCATGATTTGGAGTGAACTGGGGGCGGCCATGCCCGGCTCCGGCGGGACATACCGCTACCTGCGCGAAGGCTACGGGCGCGAGACCTACGGGCGGCTGATGGCTTTCCTCTTCATCTGGCAATTCATCCTCAGCGGCCCTTTGGAGATAGCATCGGGCTACATAGGTTTCTCTCAATACGCCGGCTACGTCTGGCGCGGAATCACGCCGGCGCAAACGTTGCTGGTCGCCCTCGCCGTCGGCGTCCTCAACATCTTCTTGCTTTACAGGCGGATCAGTTTTATCGGAAAGATTACGGTCAGCCTGTGGGTGGGAACGCTCCTGACGAGCGCGGTCGTCATAGTCACCGGCATCATCCACTTCGACCCGCGCGTGGCTTTTGATTTCCCGCCGGGCGCGTTCGACTTTTCCACAGGCTTCCTCTTCGGCCTGGGCGCGGCCGCGCGCATAGGCGTCTACGACTACCTGGGCTATTACGACATCTGTTACATCGGCGAGGAGGTCAAGAATCCCGGCCGCGTGATCCCGCGCTCGATTATCATCAGCATCGTGGCGGTCGCCCTCATCTACTTCGCCATCAACCTCTCTATCATCGGCGTCGTCCCGTGGCGGGATTTCGTCCCGGCTGACGAGAAGCCCGATTCGAGCTTCGTGGTCTCAATCTTCATGGAGAGGATTTACGGCGGGCGGGTCGCGACGATTTTCACGGCGATGGTGCTCTGGACGGCGTTCGGCTCGGTCTTCGCGCTGCTCCTGGGTTATTCGCGCATCCCTTACGCGGCCGCGACCGACGGCTACTTCTTCAAAATCTTCGGCCGCCTGCACCGCAAGGGAAACTTCCCGCACGTTTCGCTCGTCGTCATCGGCGTCATCTCGATCATCTGCTGTCTCTTCTCGCTCAGCGTAGTGATAGACGCTTTAATCACGACCAGAATTTTGATTCAATTCATCGGGCAGATTTTCGCCGTCATGCTGCTCAGGCGGCGCGCGCCCGAGATGCGGCGTCCCTTCCGCATCTGGTTTTATCCTCTCCCCGCGCTGGTCGCCCTGGCGGGCTGGGTCTTTATCTTCGCGACGACGCCTTTGCACATCATCCTGTTCGGCCTGGGCACATTGGCGCTCGGCATCGTGGTTTTCTTCGTCTGGTCGTGGCGCTCCCGGAGTTGGCCGTTCACTCAGCCTGCCGCGGCCGCGACTGCCGACTAAGAATGCCTAACGAAGAGAAATTAACAGGGATGGACAGGATAGACAGGATAAGAAGCAAGCTCTTTATATCCTGTCTATCCTGTCCATCCCTGTTTGAATCTGCCTTAGGTTGAGGCGGGCAGGGACGCGCCCTGCCCCTACAATTCTATCGCTGGACGCGGCCGGAGGCGTCGCCCCCTGCGAGGCTTTCGACCTCGGCGGCCGAGACCAGGTTGAAGTCGCCGACGATGGAGTGCTTCAGGCACGAGGCCGCGACGGCGAACTCCAGCGCACCTTGCGCGGGCTTACCCGCCAGCAGGCCGTAAATCAGACCAGCCGCGAATGAGTCGCCGCCGCCGACGCGGTCAACAATTTGAATGTCGTAGGCGCGCGATTTGTACAATTCGCCTTCGTGCAGCAGCACCGCCGACCACCCGTTCTCATCGGCGTTGCGGCTCTCGCGCAGCGTGATGGCAACTGTCTTGAGTTTGAAGCGTTGGGCCAATTCGCGCGCCACACGCTCGTAGCCCGCCGCGCTGACTTCGCCGCGCGTCACGTCCGACTCCTCGGCGCTGACGCCGAAGACCTTCTCGGCGTCCTCCTCGTTGCCGATAGCCACGTCCACCCACTCCATCAACCGCGCCATCGTCGCCTGCGCCTGCGCGGGCGTCCACAACTTTTTCCGATAGTTGAGGTCGCAGGACACAGTTAGCCCCGCCTCCTTGGCGGCGCGGCACGCTTCTTCAGTCGCTTCGGCCACCTTCTGCCCGAGCGCCGGCGTGATGCCAGTGAAGTGGAACCAGTCTACCCCGTCGAAGATTCTGGCCCAGTCGAGTTCGCCGGGGCCGACCTGTGAGACGGACGAATTGGCGCGGTCGTACACGACCACGGACGGGCGCTGGCTGGCCCCCGTCTCTAAAAAGTAGATGCCCATGCGTTCGCCGCCGCGCGTGATGAAGGAAGTGTCCACGCCGTAACCGCGCAGGCTGTTGACCGCGCCGTCCCCGAAGGGGTTCTTCGGCAGCCGCGTGACGAAGCGGGCTTCCAAGCCGAAATGGGCCAGCGACACGGCGACGTTCGCCTCGCCCCCGCCGTAGGTGAGCTGCAACTCCTTCGCCTGCGAGAAACGCAGGCGGCCCGGCGTCGCCAGCCGCATCATGATCTCGCCGAACGTCACGACTCGCATGGTTGCTCCGCACTCACTCCTCTCGCGCGGCTTTGATTCTCTCGATGAACTCGCGTGCGGCGCGCGTGATGGCCGCGTAGTCGCCGGCCTTCGCGCCACCCGTGAGACTGCCGCCCGCGCCCACGGCCACGGCCCCCGCCTTGATCCACTCACCCACGTTGTCCAAATCCACGCCGCCCGTCGGCATCAGCGGCGCTTGCGGCAGCGGGCCTTTGATTGCCCTGAGGAAGGCAGGCCCGAGCGCCTCGCCGGGAAAGAGCTTGACGATGTCGGCCCCCGCCTCCATCGCCGCGATTACTTCGCCGACCGTCATCGCGCCCGGCATGACCGCCACCTGATAGCGGTTGCACAGTCTGACCGTGTCCGGGTTCAGCGCCGGCGACACGACGTAAGTCGCGCCCGACAGGATGGCGATGCGCGCCGTCTCGGGGTCGAGCACGGTGCCCGCCCCCAGTATCAACTCCGAAGGCTTGTAAGCGGCGGCCAGCGTCTCGATGACGCGATGAGCGCCGGGCACCGTGAAGGTCACTTCGATGGCGGGGCAGCCGCCCGCGTGCGCCGCCTCGGCGATGCGCAACGCCTGCTCCGAGGTCTCGGCGCGCACGACGGCCACAAGGCCGGCATCCGTGATGCGTTTGAGGACGTTTAGTTTGGGAATCATGGCTCGCGCTCTGGAAGACTCAGAGCATACACAATTCGGCTTTCTCACATCAACGGCGCATGCCGCCCCGGCTCGACAATTTTACAGTCCTGCGGTTAACACTAATCGGCCAGTCCAGACTGGTGGACTCGTTCGAGGACATTAGCGCCACGTTATCAGCTTTTATTTAACTCAACCCGTTCGAGTAGCTCCTTGAGCTTCCGCTCGGAATGTAGCGGGTCGAGACGCGGGTCTGTTTTCAGGGCGCAAATCGAAATGCTTTTCCCCGCTATGGCCTTTTCAAGATAATCTAAAGACTGCTGCTTATCATTTAGTGCCGCGTAGACGGTGGCGATTTCGCAATAGTCGAGCGCCTCGTGGCAAGGATTATTCAGCACGGCCTGCAATATTTCCCGGGCTTTAGTCTCCTCCCCGGCCGACGCGTGAACCCACGCTTTGAAAGTTTTAATTTCCCAGGACGGCGAAAGATTCGAAGCCTTCTCGGCACATTCGAGCGCCAGCTCGTGAAATCCTAATTTCTCATAAGCCATGGCGAGCTGAGTCAGGGCGGGCATAAAATCGGGCTCGATTTCAATCACTTCCTCTAACTGCTTGACGGCTCTGTCGTATTCCCTCATGTAATTAAAGAGAGCACCTAACTCCGTATTGGCGTGCAAAGAAAATGGGTCCAGCTCTAACGCCTTGTACTGATAAGACAATCCCTCCTGGAACCTCCCCAGGTAAATTAAAATGCTGCTGTACCATCGCAGCGCCATCGTATTATTAGGATTGAGGGCGAGGGCGCGTTTGAAAGACAGCTCGGCTTCTTCCCACTTCCATTCGTGGCGGGATTGAATGTGACCCCTTGAGGCGTGAGCTTCCGACAGCGTCTCGTCGAGCGCGAGGGCCAACTCGACGGCGGCCTTTGCTTGAGGAATTGTGTCAGAGGCCGGCAGATGATAATGAACGCAGAGCAGCAAGTAGGCGTCGGCAATACCGGAGTAGGCGAGCGCGTGGTCAGGGTCTTTTTTCAGCGCCCGCTTGAAAAATTCGATTCCATTCAAGAAACCATCTTTCGTTTTTTTCGACAGTAAGTAACGCCCCTTGAGGTAGAGCTTGTAGGCGTCAGAGCTTGTCGCCGGCACTTGATTGAGTTGCACGGCGTCGGCCCTGTTCAAGTTGACCTGCAAGCTCTCGGTGACGGCCAAGGTGATTTCCATTTTGATTTTGAAAATGTCATCAAAGTGGCAGCGGTAATGCGTCCCCCAAACGTGGGATTGGTCGAACACCTTCACCAGCTCGACGCTGATCTCTAGCTGCTGGTCAACTGATAAAATGTGGCCCGTCAGGATTGCATCAGCGCCCAGCAAGAATCCTATCTCCTGCAAGTGGAAGTCCTGGTTTTGGTATTGGGAGACCGCGCTTCGGGCGAAGACCTTTAACTGATTTATCTGTGCCAGGCTCTTGATGAGACCTTCCGTGATTCCTTCAGACAGGTGCCTGATTGAAGACACGTTACTGTCATTGGTAAAAGGCAAGACCGCTATGGAGCGAATCTTACCGGACACGTTTGCCGAGTCTGTAGGCCGTGAATCATCGCCGGGAGCCATGCTTTCGTTCGCTTCGACTACCTTCACACGGGCGACAAAGCAGTAGCCGCGCCCAGAGATAGTCTCGATATATTTATTCTCCCCGCGCTTTTCCCCCAACGCCCTGCGAATGGCGGAAACGTGGACGGCCAGATTTGTTTCTTCGACGAACGTGCCGGGCCAGATTTGTTGGAGCAGCTCTTCTTTTGAAACGACGGTGCCGCGTTTTTGAATGAGAAACAGAAGAATATCGAACGCGTGAGGAGGTAATCGGACGGCCTCAGTTTGACGAAACAGATGGCGAGTTTCCGGGTTCAGGACAAAATCGTCGAACTTAAAAAGAATACTGCTCATCGAGGTAAAACGAACCCCGCTGCGGAGAAACTCACCCCGGGCCAGAGGTGCCGCGGCCGTCAACATTGCAGGGTGTAAGAAGCTCATAGAAAACCCCCCGTCCACAAGGCATCTAACGCGTCCAGATTATGCCCTCAGGCTACTTCGTCTTCGTGTGCTTTATTTTGGCCCAAACTTTCCCGCCACTATACACCAAATCGGCCAGGTGTCAACTGGATATATTCTGAGGGCAGAGGTTATAGGCACTACAACTATCTTGTAACTCAAGATGCCTGGCTTTCGGCAGGTAGCTGGGGAGGTCGGGGCGCATAGGTTTAGCGGCGTGGCTTGCGGATGATGCTGCGCCTGCGTGAGATGGGGGGCGTTCGGGCGGCCAGCAGTTCCGGGTATCGGCTCTTAATGATGGAAGTCAGGCGTTCGTTGTGGTGAAGGCCGAGCAGCCTGGCGGCCACTGAAATCTTGCCGGCGGCGGCTTTCAGAGCCAGCTCGATGAAACGTCTCTCGGGGGAGCCGAGTTCTTCCTTCAGCGAGAACTCCGCCCACGGCTGCGTGAAAGTGCCGCGCGGAGGGCGCGACCTCATCGCGACTATCTCCACGTCGTCCGCTGAGACGACCGCGTCGGACTGTGCCGCGGCGACGGACTGCCGAATCAATTCGGAAAGAGAAAGCATACCGTCCGACAGGAAAAGACGGTTCATGGCTTCTATCGCTTCGGGTGTGAAGGTCACTTGCTTCTGATGATTTCGCAGCGCGGCGACAATCACTTTTTCAATCTCAAGCGATTCCGCCGCGGGATTACTAATGTCGGCCGCGACGAATCGAGTCGCGGAACCTCCCGATTCTTCGTCGGCGGGGAAGGAGCTTAACGCCTGACGCGCCGCTTGGCGCAGGCGCGCGAGAATCTTTGGAGATTGCGAGCCGGCCAGCAACTCGTCTGCGCGAGTGTAGGCACCGCGCAACTCGCCGGGGCTCAGAAGGTGGCCCAATTCTTCGCACATCGTCAGGACGGCGAGCCCTGCGACTTCAAGGCTGCCTACCTGCTCGGCCGAAGTGGCGGCGCGTTCCCATTCCGCGCGCGCCTCGCTTGTGCGGCCGAGTCTGGCGAGCGCCTTCCCGCGCGTCGTCAGGGCTTCGGCCAGCAGGTTGAGCGCGTTGATGCGCGCGAAGACCTGACACGCCTGGCGGGCCACCTCCTCGGCCTCGACGAGGCTGCCTTGCTCCAGAAGAACCTGTGCGCGTGTCTCGTCAACCTGCGCGGCGTAGACGTTGTCGCCTAGATTGATGAATAGTGTGCGGGCACGGTCCAGGTGGTCGTGAGACTCTTCGAACCTGTCGAGTGAGTGGAGCAGGAGTCCCAGATTGTTCTCGACGTGCGCGCGATAGCGCGTGTGGCCTGATTGTTCGAAGTGATAGCTGGCGGCAGTGAATTCGACGATGGCGCGGTCGAAGTAATCGCTGCGGTTCTGCACCGTCCCCAGGCTTTGGAAGGCGTAGGCCAGTTGATTGTGGTAGCTTCCCCTGACCGAGTGGTTTTCGCTCGACTCGAATAACGGAGCGGCGTCCATGAGGATTTTCAGCGCGTCGTTAAACCTGGTGGCCGCGCCCTCCACCATCGCCAGGCGGAGCAGGGCCAGCGCCATCAATTCCTCGTTGCCGCCGAGCCGTTTCACCGCCTCTTGCAGGAGCACACGCGCTTCGTCGAGCGCGCCTTCCCTGAAGTAGCAGTAAGCCAGTTCTACGCGGGCCTCGTCCACCTTGTTCGTAGAACTCGTCTTTTCAAACAGGGAAAGGCTCTGGCTGATGAGATCCTTGGCCGTCTCCTGCGAGCCCGCCGATTTGGCTTTACTGCCGAGCCACCCGGTCAGGACGCCTGCGCGGAGGAGGACCTCGGCCGCCGCGCCCTCATCAAGCCCCGACACTTCCGGGCTCTCGCCGACGGCACGCCAGAACGGCCGCAGCATCTCCCCCGCGGCCTCATACTCACCGGAGTATTCCAACTTCCTGGCTAAGCGGCAGCGGAGCAGCGCACGCTCGCTCGGGGTGAGCGTGTCCTCGACGGCCAATTCCCGCATGTTAAGTGTGTGATGAGGAGAACGATCCATACGATTAAGCGATAAGGACAATCCCTCAGCCGTTCAGGCTCTCAGCGCGGGTTCGAGATTACAAAATAGGCGGTAGCGGCGCAACAAGTGTTGCGCCGCTACCGCACGAAGTTGCCGCCAGTGTTCTCACACAGATTATTTTAATGCCGTTTGATGACGTGCCCACGAGGGCGAGGCTTTTGGCATCGGGTCCGAAGTCAGCTTCATCAGGCTCTCGCCCCGCACATCAGTCACATAGATTTGACTGTCTCTATTTAAATTGAGCGCGAGCGCGAGCCACGCGCCGGACGGTGACCATGACAGCTCAGTGGTGCCGGTGGTTCCGGCCAGGCTCGTCTGGTTAGAGCCATCAACGTTCATGAGATAAACGCTCGATGTCGCCTCGACAGTGTCCCCCCCGCCTAACCCCCCGGTCGGCATGAAACCGCAGTCGAGATTACTGTACTCAAGTAAGTGCGACACATAAGCGATCTGCCTTCCGTCGGGCGACCACGCAGGCTCGGCTTCCGCCCATCCAGTGTAAGTGAGTCTTTGAAGTTGGTCCCCTTTCAAATCCATCGTGTAAATTTCGTAATTGCCGGCGCGGAGACTGCTGAAAGCGATGCGGGTTCCGTCCGGCGACCATGAAGGGTCTGTCCCTCCGAAGCCCTGCGTCGGATTCGTTTCTTTGCCGCTGGCAATCTCAATGACACAAATCTCCGGGCTGCAACCGTTGATGCTCGCGTAGCCATTTACGGTCGGGTCATGACCCTGTATGAAGGCGATCCGCGATCCGTCCGGCGACCATGAGGGTTCGCCCAGTGGCGCGGAGCTGGCGGTCAGACATTGCAAGCCGCTGCCATCAATGCCGACCACACAAAGCTTGTACTGGCCGAGACCTTCGTCACGGATGAAGGCGACGCTTTCAGCGTCGGGCGAGAGCACGGGGTAACTGTCATGCACCCCGGGAGCCTGGTCTGTGAGAGGTCTGACGCCGCTGCCGTCCGAGTTCATGACGTATATCTGCCCGCCGGCTGAAAATGCTATCAGGCCGCCGTCGAGGAATGCCGGCACGGACGCCAAAGCCGGGGCCGCTGCGTCAGCACTTATCAGCAGCAGTGTCGTCAGAAGAAGGACTTTGATTTTGCGAATGGCAACTGCTCGTTTATTCATGATTTAAATATCCCTCCGGCAAAAGGCTTGAATCGAGATAGCGGCGTCGCTGCTGACGATCTTGCCCCCGCATCATACGCAAATCCGCGACGCTGTCAACCTAAATCTCTAAATATAGCTGGGATAGATATAACTACAAGATAGTTGTAAAAGGGCAAAATCTTTAAAACGATTAAGAAGTCTTTACTTTCGTTTAGGACTTCCAGCTTGCGTCTGCCTTAAAGTGCCCGCCATTCGCAGAGCGTTTGTTCATCACTAATGCTCGTTGCTTACGAGCGCCCCTGGCTAATTACCAGTTGAGGAAAGTCATGCCAAAGAAAATCAGAGAGCTATCCGAACAGACCCAGGCTGCCGACCAATCAACTTCAATGCGGCCCTCACTACGCAGTCTCAAAAAGCACTGGTTAGCCGTGGGTCTAATCACGCTGCTGAGCCTCGGTGTCGTCGTCGCCGGATTCAAATATCTGAAGGGGGGCGCGAAGGGTCAGTTAGTAATGACCGCACAAACGATGCCGCCCGCGCCGCGGCTGACGAAGGAATACATCTATGCCGGTTCGAGGATGTTGGCGGTCGAAGACGCGGGAGCTAATTCCATCCGGTCGGCTGATTTGGCCGTCTGGCGACCTTCAACCGGCGAATGGCTGGTGATGGGGGCTGGTGGTGCGCCGCCGACAATTACCCAGTGGGGAACTCAAGGTGACGTGCCTGTCCCCGGCGATTATGACGGCGATGGGAAATCCGATTTCTCTGTCTTTCGACCGAGTAATAGCAGGTGGTATGTCATCAGAAGCAGCAACAACTCCTATTACGAAATTCCGTTCGGCACCGGCGGAGATAAAACAGTTCCCGCAGATTTTGACGGGGACGGCAAGACTGACATTGCCGTCTACCGCCCGTCGAACGGAACCTGGTACATCCAGAGAAGCTCGGATTCCAACCTGGTCATTCAACAGTTCGGACTTGCCGACGACAAGCCGGCGGCGGCCGATTATGACGGGGACGGAAAAGCTGACATAGGGGTGCTGCGCGGCTCGGACCTCACGTTCTATGTCCTGAGAAGCGGCGACAATCAAGTGCAGTATGTGACGCTCGGACGGTCGGCCGCGGACATCCCGGTCAGCGGCGATTACGACGGCGACGGGCGGGCAGACTTCGCGATAAAAAATCGCAGCACCTGGATGATTCTCAGCAATTCCACCAACCAGACCCAAAACATCAACTGGCAACTTTCTACTGACCGGCCCGTGCCGGGCGATTACGACGCGGACGGCATGACGGATGTCGCCGTGTGGCGGGACGCGACGGGAGACTGGCTCATTAGAAACAGCTCGGACGGGCAGCTGAGGCAAGTCCAGTGGGGGCAGTCCGGCGATATCCCTATCCCGGCCCTGTACCGCAGGTGATCGTGATTTCAGAGGCAGAGAGCGCAGCGCAAAATTTAATTCTTCGGTTCACGCCTTAAAGAATCCTTGGAGGATGAAGCTATGCGGCAGAAAGGTCTCACGCGGGACTCGTTTACATCGGAGCGGGGTTTGATTATGTCCGGGCCGTCTGCGCTCGGGGCAATTTTAACAGTGGCTCTGATCCTGTTCGCCGGCTCGGTGAATGCGGCGGCACAGAGCGCCAACGGCTCCCAGCTGCCTAAAACCTCTGACACGAACGGCAAGGCAGACCAGAACTTGAAAAGTATAGCGCGGGTCAACCCTTCCACTCTGGCGATGGAGATGGACCTGCCCCTGGTGACGTATCCCGGGAGGAACGGAAACAGTTTGCCCGTCGGCTTCAGCTACTCCTCGAAAGTTTGGCGGATGGAGCCGGCCGTCACCTGGTGGTACTCGACGCCGGGGGGCGTGCGCCGGTACGTCACGGATGTCAACGCGGTCTTCGCCGAGCGGACCTCAGCCGGGTGGACGAGCAATTTAACGCCGCCGCGGATTGACGAGACTTTAGAGCTCTTCGACCAGCGCGGCAAACCTTACACGGATTTCCTCGGCGTGTTATCGCTGAACGCCTTATACGAAGAGAGTCTCCAATCGCTGGTCAAGGGTGACACGAATAATCTGATAGCGCCTTGCGGCCTGACGTGCGAACGCTGGCTGACATTCTGTATGCCGGACTTCGGTTGTATCGAGCTTGGTTGCTTAAGTTGGATACAGAATTACTGCACCATCTACCCGACCGGGGGAGGCAACACGGAACTCCCGCCGCAAGAGCAGAGCCAGACGTACTACGTCAAGAGAGTCCGCGTGGCGATGGCGGACGGCTCGATGCACGAGTTCCGCAAGTCCGACGCCGTCTTCGGCTACTGCTCGGGCGAGGGCAATCCGACTAACGGGAATAACTGCGAACAGCAGGGCGCGGACCTTGCCGGAACTTTCCTGGCAGTGGACGGCTCGGGCATGAAGTTAGTCAGACCCGAGCCGAACGCGCCCGACCAGCGAATATTCCTGTACCTGCCGGACGGCGGCCGGTACATTTTCCCACCCAGTCCGCAGCCGCTTGACGGCCATTACGCCACCGAATTTATAGACGTTAATGGCAACAAGATGAGCTTCACGCAGATGACCCAGAACGACGTGCTGAAGCGGCAGTGGACGGACACGATGGGCCGCACCATCGTTGACCCGATGCCGCATAACTGGCAGACGCAAACGCTGCCCGTCGGCGTCTTTGATGCCAACCTGCCCGGGCTCGACAATCAGATTCAGGATTACAAGCTGGTCTGGCTTCCTTTAAAACCCGCGGGCTGCGAAAACAGCACCGACCCCAACTGCGGGGCGGGCGGCGGCGAAGTCCCCGGCGCTCTGGAAAATCAGAGCGAGATACTCTTTTACACGATGCCCAGGTCGTGCTTCGGGAATACTTCGACCCCCGTGGCGGCGGGGGAGATGCTCTTCGGGGCCGCGGAATTGGGATACAGAACTTGCGGCCCTTTCAGAGTCGAGGACGTGAACGGAACGCCGACCACGGTGCCGATAAGATTCAACCCGACCGTGCTGGCCGAAGTGCGACTGCCGAACGGCAAGAGCTACAAGTTCAAATACAACCGTCACGGCGAGATAACTAAAATCATCTACCCGGCCGGCAGCTACGAAACATTCCTCTACGCGCCAATCCCGACGATGAGCGGGGAGTGGGCTCCCGTCTTCAACCAGGCGAACCGCGGCGTGGCCGAGCGCAAGGTCTACAGCTCCGACGGCACGCTCGAACAGAGGTGGCAGTATTCAGCCAGCATCAATAACGGGCAGACGCCGTATCCGAATACCGCGCCGTACAAAGTGACGACCATCGCCTCCAGCAAGGACAACCCGAACGCGAACGGAATAACGACCGAGCGATTTTTGATCCGCGACCCGGACCCGAACCCGAACGACCGCATCGGCAACTACGGATTCGACGACCCGCGGGCGGGGATGCCGATTGAAGAAATAACTAAAGACGAGCTGGGGAATATCAAGTCCAGAACCCTGACCGATTACGTCACCGCGCCCCCGCGGCCAGGGGGCGACGCGCGGGCAAGGCGTGACGCACGTCCGAGCCGAAGTGTGTCCATCAATATCGAAGGCAATAGGGCGCTGGCGACTTTGAGCAGGACTGAATACGACGACACGGGGAGCGCCGACCCGGAACACTTCTCGCACCTGAACGTGAAGCGGAAAAAAGGTTATCACTATAAAGCTCTGGACTTGAGCACCGCGACGGGGGCGAGCCTCGAAACCATCGCCACGATGTTCGGCGACGAAGCCCTTCTGGCCTCTGTCTCGGAGACGGATTATCAGTACGACCCGAGCTACAAGGCGCGGGGCATTGCGAGCCTGCCGGTGGAGACTCGCCTGCTGAACCCTGCGAACGCGGCCGAAGTGCTCGTCAAAACGCAGACGGTTTTTGACGAGTCAGCTTACCTGGTTGCCGACAGCGGATTTTTGACCGGCAGCCTGGCCGCGACCTGGGTAGACCCTTTGAGCGACGAGACGATTCCCGCTAATTCCAGGATGTTGCGCGCCCGGCCCACGACCTCAAAAACGTGGCAGGAAGAGACGGGCACTTGGCTCCAAAAGCACACGCAGTACGACCAGTATGGCAACGTGAGAAAAGCCTGGGACGTGAGCGGCGACCCGACGAGGTTCACCGAGACTCGGTATTCCACGGGCTACGCCTGCGCGTATCCGACGACCGCCATCTCGCCCGCGCCCGACCCGACCGACACGCACGGCACGAGTCAAACGTCTCAGGCGACGACCATGTACGACTACATGACCGGGCTGACGCTGGCGGCGACCAATGATTTCGGGCAGACGACCAGAACTGAGTACAACGACCCGCTTCTGCGGCTGACCAGAGTCTCGGGAGTCAACATCGTCGTGCCCGTCACCGAGACGATTTACGACGACGATAACCTGACGGTCAAAGTCCGCAAACAGATTGACGGAAATAACTGGGACGAGTCCATCACCTACACGGACAGTCTGGGCCGACCCGTCAAGAAGCGGGTCAACGATTCGCAGGGCGATGTCGTCGTGCGGACGAAGTACGACCTGATGGGGCACGCCGTCGCCGTGTCGAACCCTTACCGCGTGGACGCGGGCGGGAGCCCGGCGGAAACCGTCTACTGGAGCAAGACACGTTACGACGAGCTGGGCCGCAACCTTCAATCCTTCGCCCCGGCCGTCGAGAGCGCGACCGGCGACAGTCTGGGGATAACTAATTACGATCTGGCAGTCGCGGGCGATTCAATCGGCTCGGTCGTCGAGACGACGGACGCGGCCGGCAGAAAATCGCGCGCCATCAAGAACGCTCTGGGCCAGGTCATCAGGGTGGACGAGCCCAGCTCGACGAACACGCTCGACCCGCTGCCCGCGCCGAGCGCGACGCCGACGCCGACGCCGACGCCGGACCCCGACCCGAGCCCGACCCCGCAGTGCGTCATCAACTGCCCGAACAACAACCTGCTCGACGCCCCCTACCCGATGCACTCGACCTATTACACCTACGACGCGCTGGGCAAGATGGTGATGGTCGCGCAGGGCGCGCAGAAGCGTTACTTCAAATACGATTCGTTCGGCAGGCTAATCCGCGTCAGGCAGCCGGAACAGGAACCCAACCCGGGCCTCGATCTGGCGGACGCCTACAACACGGAGGGCAAGTGGTCGGCGGGCTTCACCTACGACGTTTTCGGGAACGTCAGGCGGGCGACCGACGCCAACGGCGTCAACGTCATCAGCGAATACGACAGGGCGAACCGCACCGTCAGGCGCTGCTACACGAAGCCCAGCGTCGTTACGGCGGCGACCGAATGCAATCAGGTCGCGGGCTCGGACCTGAGCGCGAACACGCCGCCGGTCGAAAGGTTCTACGACGGTAAAGGCTTGAATCAGATTCAGTCTCCGAACTACGCGAAAGGCAAGCTGACGAAAGTCATCTCCTCGATTTCGGAAATCAGGTACACGCTCTTCGACAACCTGGGCAGGCTGTTACAGAGCGAGCAGGTCACGGACGGCAAAACCTACCCGTCGAAATACGAATACAATTTGTCGGGGGCGCTCGTGCAGGAGACGTACCCGTCCGGCAGAACGGTCAGGAACAATTTCGAATCGGACGGAGACTTGGCCTCGATTCAAAGCCGTGTCGCCTCGACCGCGCCGTTCAAGACGTATGCGAGCGACTTTTCATACACCACGGCGGGGGCGGTCTTTCACTTAAAGATCGGCAACGGAATCTGGGAAACGACGGCGTATAACTCCCGCCAGCAGATCACCGAGCTGGCGCTCGGCACGTCGGCGACGGACACCAGCCTGTGGCGACTCAACTACGAGTACGGCGAGCTGGAAAGCGACGGGACGACCGTCAACCAGACGAAGAACAACGGCAACATCGCGAAACAAACCATCAGCTTCTCGGGCCTGGCACAGCCGTTCGTGCAGACCTACAAGTACGACTCGCTGGAAAGGCTCGTCGAAGCCAGGGAGACGAACGGCGGTCAGCAGACCTGGAAACAGAATTTCGGTTACGACCGCTACGGCAACCGAACCGACTTCGCGCAGGTCGTCGGGCAGACCACGCTGCCCATCAACAAATTCACTCACCCCACGATCAACCCGCTGACGAACAGATTCAACGCGGGACAAGACTACGCTTACGACAGGAACGGCAACCTGACGGCCGACCCGTACCACCGGCAGTTCACTTTCGACGGCGAGAACAAACAGACGGAAGTCAGGGACGCCAACGGCGTGGTCGTCGGCAGGTACTTCTACGACGGCGAAGGCAAGCGCGTTAAAAAGCACGCGTACTACCTCGGCGACGGGCAGCCGAGCGAAGTGACCGTCTTCGTCTACGACGGGAAGGGCAAACTCGTCGCAGAGTATTCGACCCAAGCGCCGCCCGCTAACCCGACGACCAACTACACGACCGTTGATAATCTAGGGACGCCGCGCGTCATCACGGACGCGAGCGGCAGCGTCACCTCACGCCGCGACTTCATGCCGTTCGGCGAGGAGCTCGGCCCGGACCCGTTCTACCGCACACAGGAGCGCAGGTACGGGGTGAATGATGCCGTCAGGCAGAAGTTCGCGGGCTACGAGAAGGACACGGAGACAGGTTTCGATTTCGCCGAGGCCAGGTATTACAACAGTCAGCACGGCAGATTTACGGCGGTTGACCCGCTGCTGGCTTCGGGCAAATCGGCCAACCCGCAGACCTTCAATCGGTACGTCTACACCAGTAACAATCCGGTCGTCAGAATTGACGCCGACGGGAAAATCTGGGGCCGCGCTGACGACGGGAGAGTCAGATGGTTCGCGAAGAAACTGGGGGCGGGCTTTAAGGAATTCAGGCCCCCCAACTGGACGTACCTGGGAGTCAGCGGAAGGTGGGTTCGCTTGAATGCGAATAATGCCGGGTGGCGTTACGTCGGCGCACCTAAGACTGTGCCTTCGACTCCGACGACGATGCAGCAGTTCGGCCCGCTGCCGAGACGCGACGACAGCACGACGCCGGGCACGTTCGAGGACGTTTTGACGAACACCAGGCAGTATGTCTTCAAGGCGCTCGACGACCTGGACACCAGGCTGAGGAATTTGGGTTACACGCTCATGCCGGATTACTTTAAATTCCAATGGCGAGTCCCGCTCGTGCTCGACGTGGAGTTCTCCTTCAATAAGGATTACAGGTCGTTCCTGGGGTTCAGCACTCCTCTGGGAAGTTACGGCAACAGAACCGACTTCAACATCCTGGACCCGAACAGACCCAAGAGTTTTAGTTTTAGGCCAATCCCCTCTGCCTCCTTCGGCTATTTCACGAGCGGGGTAGATAGCGAGGAAGACAGGCGCAAGGCGATGGGCGGAGGTAATTTGTCTGCTACGGTTCCAATCGGGCCGGTCGGCGTCGGGGTGAACAAATCACTCCCGGGGAGCGGGGAGTCTTTCATGGGGACGGCGACGGCTCTCGAAGTAGGCACGCCCAGCGCCGGCGCCAACATCGGCGGGTCTGAAGAGGTGCTCGAAGACTTCGGCGAATGGATGAGGAAGAGATTTAGGAAAGGCTACGGCGGCGGCGTGACCAGCCCGCAGTAAATGAGTGTAGCCTGAAGAAAACATCTCACGCCAAGACGCAAAGGCGCGAAGAAGAGAGTTCCATCTTCTTCGCGCCTTTGCGTCTTGGCGTGAAACTCCCTACGGATTTCGGGCACGGTCGCGGACGTGCGGACGTTTGCCGGGATCATTCGTTGATTTGTTTCAGTATTGAAATTATTCTTGCCGTCACGGTCGCCAGTTTACGCGAAGAAGGAACGTGCGTTCTATCCGTAGCGATTCACATGCTGATTCAACAGAACTTCTCGCAGTTTTTTCACTCCCCGGTCGTGCGCGTCCTGCTCGGCGCGATAGGCATCGGGTTGCTCTACGCGCTCTGGCGGGAAATCAGAAAAATACCCGCGAAGCTGTTCACGCTCATGATTACCGCGTTCGTGGACATGGTGGGGCTGCTGATGGTCATCCCGCTCCTGCCGTTTTACGTGAAGTCGCTCGGCGGGGCGGGCCTGGACTTCTTCGGGATGCACTTCGGAATCGGAATCATTTCGGGGGCCATCGTCGCGGCCTTCACCGTCGCACAACTGCTGAGCGCGCCGCTGTGGGGCCGCTTCTCCGACCGCGTCGGGCGGCGGCCCGCGCTGCTCGTCGCCCTGAGCGCGTCGGCGGTGGCGTACCTGATTTTCGGATTCGCCCAGTCGCTCTTTCTACTGTTCCTCTCGCGCCTCGTGCAGGGCGCGGGCGGGGGGACGGTCGGCGTCATACAGGCTTACGTGGCGGACTCGACCGCCCCCGAGAACCGCGCCCGCGCGCTCGGGTGGCTGTCGGCGACGACCAACCTCGGCGTGGCGCTCGGGCCTGTGCTCGGCTCCTTCGCGATTAGTCTGGGCCAACGCGACCTGATGCCTGGGCCGCAGACGCTCGAACTGGGACGCGCCGCGCCGGGCATCTTGGCGGCGCTGCTCTGCCTGCTCAACATCATCTTCGTCGCGCGCTACTTGAAGGATTCGCGCGAGCCACACGAGCCGTCGCCTGCGGGGGAGGTGCCCCGCACGTCGCGGCAGGCCGTGTGGAGCGTCGTCGCGCGCTCGCGCGAGCCCGCGTCGCGCCTGATCTGGATTTACTCGATAGCGATGGGCGCGTTCCAGGGAAGCTTTTCGGTGCTCGCCCTCTTCTTAAACGCTCGCTTCGAGGTCACAGAACAGACCATAGGCTATTTCTTCATGTACGTCGGCGCTATCTCCGTCTTCGCGCGCGTGCTGCTTTTGGGGCGCGCGGTTGATTGGCTGGGCGAGGCGAACCTCTCGCGCCTGGGCCTCGCGCTGCTGGCGATAGGCGTGCTCGGGATGCCGTTGTCGCGCAACCTCGGGATGCTGGCGATCTCCGTGGCGCTCATCCCGCTGGGCACCGCCTTCACTTTCCCGTGCGTGACGGCGCTCCTGTCGCGCGTCATCAGTCCGCGGGAACGCGGCCTCTACATGGGGGTGCAACAGACCTACGGGGGAGTCTCTCGCAGCATCGCCCCGCTCTTCTTCGGCTGGGCGTTCGACGCGCTCGGCGTCTCCTCGCCCTACTTCTTCTCCTCGGCGTTCATCGTGGCGACGATCTTTCTGGGCTTCGGGCTGGACAAGTACGCGCGGCCGCACAGGGCCGCCGCAAAGTCAGAAGCATAACTACCTGGCGGCGGACTTGACAGAGTTCTCACTGTAACTATAATAGTTACAGTATGTCCGCGAGCAGCCGATTCGCCGTCGCCGTTCACGCCCTGACGCTGATGGCGTCGAGGGGCGACGAGCCGCTCAATTCCGGGCAGATCGCCGCGAGCGTCAACACGAACGCGGTGGTCATCCGGCGCATCCTGTGCGCCCTGTCGAGCGCCGGGCTGGTCACGACGCAGGCGGGCGCTGCGGGCGGCTCAAGACTGGCGCGGCTCCCCGCCGAGATCACGTTGCTAGACGTGCGCCGGGCGCTGGAAGAGGGGGGCGCTTTCGCGCTCCACCGCCGGACGCCCGACAAGCGTTGCCTGGTCGGGATGAACATCGAGCGGGCGCTGGAAGACGTGCTCGACGAGGTCGCCGTGGCAATCGAGGGCGTGCTCGCAGAGGTGACAATCGCCGACGTGTTGCGAAAGATTCGGGCGCGCGCGCGGGGCCGGAGGAAGTGTTGAGGTGCGGGGAATGCAGACTGTGCTCGATTTACTGACAAACGAAAGTGCTGCCTCGGAAGGGGAGCGGACGCCGTCGCACGTCCCGGACGCCGACGACCAGTTGCTTGACGCTTATTCGCGCGCGGTGACGGGCGCGGCCGAGAGGGTCAGCCCGTCGGTCGTCTACATAGAGGTCCGGCACGAGGCGAAGGAGCGGCGTGCGGGAGGGCGGCAGTCCTCGCGCGAGGGTCGCGGCTCGGGCTCGGGCTTCGTCTTCACGCCGGACGGGTTCATCCTGACGAACAGCCACGTCGTGCACGGGGCGACTCGAATAGAGGTGACTCTCCCGGACGGGCGCACCTGCCAGGCCGACCTCATCGGAGACGACCCGGACACAGACCTCGCCGTCGTCAGAATCAACGCGCCGAGCCTCGTGCCGGCCGAGTTGGGCGAGGCGCAGAAGGTGCGCGTGGGCCAATTGGTGATTGCCATCGGCAACCCTTACGGCTTCCAGTACACGGTCACGGCGGGCGTGGTCAGCGCGCTCGGCCGCTCCCTGCGTGCGCAGTCCGGCAGGCTGATGGACGACGTGATACAGACGGACGCGGCGCTCAACCCTGGCAATTCCGGCGGGCCGCTCGTCAACTCGCGCGGGCAGGTCATCGGCGTCAACACGGCTATGATTCTGCCGGCGCAGGGAATCTGCTTCGCCACTTCGATTGACACGGCGAAGTTCGTCGCGGCCCGTCTCATCCGCGACGGCCGCGTCAGCCGCAGCTTCATCGGCCTGGCGGGACAAAATGTGCCAATCCCCAGACGCTTCGTGCGCTTCTACAACCTCGCGGTGGAGAGCGGCATCATGGTCGTCTCGTTCGAGGGAGAGAGTCCGGCGCGCAGGGCGGGGCTGCTCGAAGGCGACATCATCATAGGCTTCGACCGCCAGCCGGTCGCGGGCATAGACGATTTGCACAAGCTTCTGACCGAGGAGCGCATCGGCCGCAGGACGTTGCTCACGGTCATACGGCGGACGGAGAGGCTCGACCTGGAAGTCGTGCCGCAGGAATCCGGTAAGTAAGAGGGCTGCGGAAAAGGCTCTTGTTTACCGAAACATCAACAGTATAGCGAGAAGGAGATAAAGTTTATGAGCGAGCAGGTGATGGAAGTCAGCGACGCCAACTTCGAGAAGGACGTGTTGGAGTCGGAGCAGCCGGTGCTGGTGGACTTCTGGGCGGAGTGGTGCGCGCCGTGCCGGATGATCGCGCCGACAATCGAGCGCGTCGCCGTGGAGTACGCGGGGCGCGCGCGGGTCGTGAAGGTGAACGTGGACGACAGCCCGGCGACCGCACAGAGGTACGGCATCAAGGGCATCCCGACCTTGATCCTGTTCAGTGAGGGCAAGGAGGCGGAGCGGGTCGTCGGCGCGGTCGGCGCGGAGGCGTTGGGCCGCGTCATCGAAAAGCACGTCGGCACGACGGTCTGATGTTCAGCCGCCCGCGATGAAATCCATTAGGGCGCGGATGTATTTCGGGAACGACTCGACTTGCGGGAGGTGGCCGGCCTCCTGTATCTCGACCAGCCGCGCGCCCGGAATGCTGTGGGCGGCCGCCCTGCCCAGCGCGGGGTAGTCGCCCATGCGTGCGGCCATCTCTTTCGGCACCCTGTCCTTGCCGACGGCCGTGCGGTCGCGCTGCCCTATGACGAGCAGCGTCGGCGGCTTCAACTGCCCGAACTCGTAGAGCACGGGCTGCGTGAAGATCATGTCGGAGGTGAGCGCCGCGTTCCAGGCGACTCTGCGGTATTCGGGGTGGCGCGTCCACCCCGAAAGTATTTCGACGAGCGCGTCGTACTCCGGCTTCCACTCGCCGCCGAAGTAGTTCACGCGCTGGTACTCCCTGATTGATTCCGGCGTGGCGCGCAACTCCTGCGCGAAGTTCTCCTCGACCGTGCGGTAAGGCGCGACCAGTTTCCAATCTTCTAAACCAATAGGATTGACGAGCGCCAGTCTCTCGACCCGTTCGGGGTACATCAGCGCCATCCTCACGGCCAGCATCCCGCCCATAGAGTGTCCGACGAGGACGAACTTCTCTACTCTGAGCGAGTCGAGCAGGGCGCGCGTGTTGGCGGCGAGCGTTTGGAAGCTGAACTGGTAAGAGGCGGGCTTGGAGGATTTGCCGAAGCCTATCTGGTCGGGCACGACGACGCGGTAGCCTGCGGCCGCGAGCGCCCTGATGGTCGTGGCCCAGTAAGCGCCGGAAAAATTCTTCCCGTGCAGGAGCACGACCGCGCGCCCGTTCGGCTTCGCCGCGGCCACGTCCATGTAGGCCATCCGCAGCCTCTGCCCCTGCGTCTCGGCCTCGTAGAAACGGACGGGGAAAGGGTACTGGTAATTGGTCAGCTCCGGGTCGAGCGCCGTCTCGGCTTTCCGGTCTTGACCCGGCGCGCTGACAAGAGCGCCGGCCGCCAGAGTGACCGACAAGAGTAGACTGTAAACCTGTTTCCTCACCCCCGCCCTCCTTAATTCGGTGGCGCATAGGTCGCCGGCTATTTCTTCTTCTCATTCTTCGCCCTCCACGTGCGCAAGGCCGCGATGCAGGCGAACGGGAAGGAGAAAAGAAAGAGGAAACCCATCTCGATCAGGAAATCGGAATTTTTGAGCGCGCCCAGGTCAAAGCCCTGACCAACTAATCTAGACAGCGTCACGAGCGCCACCAGGCCGAGGCAGAAGGCGAGCGCCCTCGTCAGCACGTATAATTGCTTGCTTCCTGTACTCATTTCCGAACCTCGTAGTCTTCAAGCCACAGGCATACTACCGCACGCTCTTTCGCGGGGCCAAAATTGATTTGACTGAGTCCACGGAATTCGATTGATGCTAGACGTGAGTCCCCGATTGTATTTCAATAGGAAAGATGAAACGTCGTCACTTGTCTGTCCTCCTCCTGCTCGCGCTCGTATTCGCCTGCGCGGGCGACGGGCGCGAACCCTCAGACCCTCGCCTGCTCAGAGTCCTGTTCATTGGTAACAGCTACACCTACGTCAACGACCTCCCGTGGCTGACGGCGCGGCTGGCTTCGTCAGGCAAGGAGGCCCGCGCGCTGGAGGCCGAAATGGTCGCCGTGGGCGGGGCGACGCTGAAAAGCCACTGGGAGGGCGGCCGTGCCCTCGAAGCCATCAGGAAGGGGCGGTGGGACTTCGTGGTGCTGCAAGAACAAAGCTCTCTGCCGATTGAGCACCCGGGGTTGATGCACCGTTACGCGCGCCTCTTCGACGCGGAGATTAAGAGGGCGGGCGCGCGGACGGTCTTCTACCTGACCTGGGCCGGGGAAGGTAACGAGCAGGCTCAGGAGGCTCTGACCCAAGCATACGCGATCATCGCCAAAGAACTCGGCGCTCAGCTCGCGCCGGTCGGCGTCGTCTGGCAGCAGGTCAGGCGTGAGAACCCCGGGCTGAAACTTTACTCCGAGGATGGCCGCCACCCAAACCCCGCCGGCTCGTACCTGGCCGCGTGTGTGTTCTACGTGACGTTCTACGGGAAGAGCCCGGCGGGCTTGAGTCGTGACCTCTACAGCACGCGGTTCGGGACGGCGGAAGAAGGCCCCAGAATCGCCGCCGGCGTCTTGAGCCAGTCGGACGCCGAAGTCATTCAACGGGCGGCGTGGCAGTTGGCGCGGCCGGGGGCCGGCCTCTCACTTCAGCAGGAATGAGTCTGCGATGGCGTCCGCGGCTTCGCCGTCCACGGGTGCACCCCTCAGGTTCGAGAGGATCGCCACCACCAGATTCTCCTTCGGATATAAAATTATGACGGAAGAGATGCCCGGCCCGCCGCCGGGCTGGTAAACGACCGAGCGCCCTTTGGCGTCAGCGCCTAGACGCCAGCCGAGCCCGAACCGTGTGTCCTCCCCCGCGGCCGTTCGCATCGGGCGGAAGAGTTCATCCACGGTGGACTGTTTGAGGAAACCCGGCTTTAGCAAAGCCGACCCGAATTGGGCCATATCTTCGGCAGTCGAAAGGTAGCCCGCGCCCGCCCACTTGAAGCTGGGGTCGAAGTAGGGCGCGTTGACCGTTTTATCATTGTCCCTCACGTAGAACGAGGTGCGGTGCGGGATGATGGCCTTCCGGTCATTCGGGGTAGTGTTTTTCAACCCGAGCGGGCTGACGACGTGTTGGCTCATCAGGGCGAGGAACTCTCCGCCCGCGGCCTTCTCGACGACCCCGGCGATGATGGTGTAAGGGCCGGTCGTGTAGAAGTGGCGCTCAAGCGGTTTGTGTTTGAGCGGCTCTTTCATGATTTGTTGGAGCGCCTCGGCCGTGGTGTTGTAGTGAGTCTGGGTGTACATCTGGGCCGTGTTGAAGGTGTCGTCGAGCCCGCTCAGATGCCCCGCTATCAGCCGGACACTGATCTTCTGGTTTTTGTGGGGGAACTCTGCGAGGTAACTCTCCACAGGGGCGTCCAAGTCCAGGAGCCCTTTCTCCAAGAGGCGGGCACAGAGGGCCGTGGTCATGGCCTTCGTGATGCTCCCGATGCCGAACTTGGTCTCGCGCGTCACGGGCACCTGCTGCTCCAGGTCCGCGAAGCCGAAGCCCTCGGACCACACGACCTCGCCGCCCATCATGACCGCCACGCTGACGCCGGGGACGCCGTCCTTCTCCATCATCTCCCGTATCGCCACGCGACTCGCCGCGATGGCCTTCTCGTAACGGTTCGAGGGTGACTGCCCCGCCGAGCTTAAGCAGACGAGTAGTAAAAGAGCGACGGTCGTGCTGCGGCGCGAATCTTTGAGACGCATGATTGAGAATCTCCCCGACGTTATTTGCGGTGTCTCCCGATGAGGACGATGAGGCCGTCAGCGACCGAGCCGCGCCAGTTGGCCTCGTGGTGGCCGATTTGCCGTCTATCAGGCCGGTACTGGCGAGGATGAATGCGCCTGTGCAAACGGACATCACCACGTCGGCGCTCTTGCTCACTTCCCGAATCCAGTCGAGCATCGCGGGAGTTCTCCCGCCCTGTGCGGGGATGACTACGACTTTGGGCCGCGGGGCAGTTTGAAAAGTGTAATCCGGGATGAGCTTCAGGCCCGCCGAGCCGACGACCGTGTCGGTCGTGTCCGACACTGTGAAGAGCTGGAAGGGCATTTGCTCGTCCATGTCAGCGCCTCGGCCTGGGACGTGTACGTCCTGGAATACTTCCCAGGGGCCTGCGTAATCAATCATCGTCACGCCCTGTGAGATCACGACCGCGACCGCAATCTTGCCCTTGCTCGGAGGCGTGAGTTTATTGTTCTCGCCGGAGCGTAAGGTTTGGCCGTCCGCCGCGCCGGGCCACAGCCTTGAATCTCCCACTCCTGAAATGCCGGAAGCCCCGACGGCTGCCCCGGCGACGATGGTGTTCTGCAAAAAATCTCTTCGTTTCATGACACGTCACTCCTCTCTCATTCATGGCTAAAATTATAGCCGACGGGCGCGGGCGGGAATCATGTTTTGCGGTCAAGCGGACGAAAACTGCGGCGAGCGGCAGGAATTCGCCTGCCGGAAGCTATCGGGCTTCAGCATTTCAAACAGTTTCTCCTCCGCGCCTGTCTCCCTCGATTTAGCGTATAATGACTGGGTTCGCCCGAACCACCAGCGAGGTAGACCCGTGACCAGTAAAGCCCTGCCACAGGACAATGAGCATGGAGAGTCTCAATCCCCACGGGAGATTGAGATTCTCTGGATCAACGGCGGCCTCGGCTGTGATGGCGAGTCAATCGCCATGACCGCGGCGACGCAGCCGAGCGTCGAAGACCTGGTCATGGGCGCTATCCCCGGCCTGCCTAGAGTCAAGCTGCACAATCCGTTTCTCTCTTACGAGAGCGGCGACGACTTCATGAGCTTCTTCTACCGCGCGGAGGCGGGAGAGCTTGAGCCGTTCATCCTCGTCATAGAGGGCTCCATCCCGAACGAGGAGAATAAGCAGGAAGGTTACTGGGCCGGCTTCGGCACGGACAAAGAGACGGGGCAACCCATCACCACCTGTGAATGGATTGACCGGCTCGCTCCTCGCGCGTGGGCCGTCGTGGCGGTCGGGACGTGCGCGACCTACGGCGGGGTCCACGCCATGCAGGGCAATCCGACGGGGGCTATGGGACTGCCGGATTACCTGGGCTGGCAGTGGCAATCGAAAGCAGGCTTGCCCATAGTCTGTATTCCCGGATGCCCCACCATGCCGGATAACATCACGGAGACTTTGCTCTACCTGCTTTATCAGGCCACGGGACGTGCGCCGATGATTCCGCTGGACGACGCCTTACGCCCGACGTGGCTCTTCGGCGAGACTGTCCACGAAGGCTGTGACCGCGGCGGTTACTACGAGCAGGCGCAGTTTGCCGAAGAGTACGGCTCGCGCCAATGCATCGTGAAACTGGGCTGCTGGGGGCCGGTCGTTAATTGCAACGTAGCGAAGCGCGGGTGGATGGCGGGAATCGGAGGCTGCCCGAACGTGGGCGGCATCTGCATCGGCTGCACGATGCCGGGCTTCCCGGACAAGTTCATGCCCTTCATGGATCAGCCGCCGGGGTCGCTCCTCTCCTCGCACGCGGTAATGACGTATGGCCGCGCCATTCACGCCCTGCGGCGCTTCACGCAGAGCTCCCTGAACAAAGAGCCCGAGTGGCGGCGGCGGTGAAGATGGCGAAGGCATTGAATAGGGATGAAGAAGTAAATGCTTACCCCGTCGGCGAGGCGGGGGCTTTGCTGCCCGAAGAGTTGCTGGAAGCCGAGAGCGCGCTCGCCCAACTGGCGAGCGTCTTCTTCCCTGTGGACGCGAGCGTCGAACAGTTGTCGCGCGGCTTTCTGGCACAGTGGAAGAGCCAGCCGGCGGTTGACGCCGAGTGGCCGGATGTCGTCTCCCGCTACCGCATCCTCGTGGAGCAAATCCCCGCGGTCGTCTTCATGGCCTTCCTCGACCAGGGCATCAGCGAAGCCTACGTCAGCCCGCAGATCGAATCCATGCTCGGCTTCACGCAGTCGGAATGGCTCAACGACCCCGTGCGCTGGTATCAGCAGATTCACCCGGACGACAAGGCACGTTGGAGCGTCGAGGCGGCGCAGACCTTTCTCTCGGGCGAGCCGCTACAGTCCGTCTACCGCGTGCTGGCGCGCGACGGCCACACGGTCTGGTTCCACTGCGAGGTACGCATGGTGCGCCGCGCGGACGGGCGGCCCTGGTTCATACACGGCGTCGGGTTCGACATCACCGAGCTCAAACAGACGGAAGAGGCGCTCAAACAGGCGCGCGATGGGTTGGAGCTGCGCGTGCAGAAGCGCACCGAGGCGCTCGGCAAGATGAACGTCGAGCTGCAACAGGAGATCGCCGTGCGCCAGCGCGCCGAGGGCGATCTGCTCAAGGCGCACGCGGAGTTGGAGCGGCGCGTGGCGGAACGCACGAACGAGCTGGCCTGCGCCAACGAGTACCTGTTGACGGAAATCGGCGAGCGCCGCCGCGCCGAAGACGCCCTGCGTAAAAGCGAAAATATGCTGCGCGGGATTTTCGAGCACGCCCCGGACACCATCGTCGTCATAGACCGCCAGGGACTCGTCGAGCGCGCCAACGCCCAGACCGAGCGCATGTTCGGCTACCGGAGCGAGGAGCTGCTGGGCCGCCAGGTCGAGCTGTTACTGCCGGAGCGGTTCAGGCAGGGACACATCAAGTACCGCGGCGATTACACCGTTGACCCGCACCTGCGCCCGATGGGGGCCGGCTTCGAGTTGTACGGCAGGCGCAAGGACGGCACGGAATTCCCGGTCGAGATCATGCTCAGCCCGGTCGGGGCCGCCACGGGTGGGCTGGTCATCGCCGTCATACGCGACATCACGCGCCGCAAGAAGGCCGACGAAGCCCTGCACACGTCCGCCGACCGGCTGAAGATTCTCTCGCGTCGCCTGATCGAAGTGCAGGAGGCCGAGCGCCGCCGCCTCGCGCTGGAATTGCACGACGAGATCGGGCAGATATTGACGGGCCTCAAGCTGACGCTCGAAATGAGCGCGCGCCTGCCCGCCGAGGAAGCCAGCGCGAGTATCGTCAAGGCGCAGGCGCTGGTAAACGACCTGATGGCGCGCACGCGAAAGATGTCGCTCGATTTGCGGCCCGCGACGCTCGACCACCTGGGACTCCTGTCGGCCCTGGTGTCGCACATCAAGCAGTACAGCGTGCAAACGCAGGTGAGCGTGCAGTTCAAGCACAGCGGGCTGGAGGGGCTGCGCTTCCCCGCCGAAATCGAAACGGCGGCTTACCGCATCGTGCAGGAAGCCCTGACCAACGTGGCGCGCCACTCCGGGGCGAGCGCGGCCACCGTCCACGCCTTCGCCGACCGGCACAGCCTCACCATTCAAATCGAAGACAGGGGGAATGGTTTCGATAGCGAAGCCGCACTCGCGGCCGACAACACGAGCGGGCTGGCCGGGATGCGCGAGCGGGCCGCGCTGCTCGGCGGCCATTTTACAATCGAGTCACACAGAGGCGCGGGGACTCGCCTGATCGCCGAGTTCGATGTCCGTGACAACTCGAACGGCGACGGGCACAGGGCGGCGACTTAAAGGTTATTAAGGGTGAAGACGACGACCATCGTGTTGGCCGACGACCACCGCATCGTGCGGCAGGGATTGCGCGCGCTGCTCTCGGCCGAAGAGGATTTTAGTGTCATCGGCGAGGCCGACGACGGGCGCGAAGCCCTCGCCGTGGTCGAGAGACTGAACCCGGACGTGCTGGTGCTCGATTTGATGATGCCGGGGCTCAACGGCCTGGAAGTGGCGCGGCAGGTTCACAAGCACTCGCCCAAGGTCCGCATCGTCGTCCTCTCCATGCACGACGACGAGGGGTTCGTGTTGGAGGCGCTGGCTAACGGCGTCTCCGCTTACGTCCTCAAGGACTCGAACTCGTCCGACCTGGTGCTGGCCGTGCGCGAGGTGGCCGCCGGGCGTCGCTACCTCAGCCCGCCGCTCTCCGACCGCGCCATAGAGACCTACCAGCAGATGGCGAAGATCGGCACGATGGACAAGCACGAGACTCTGACCACGCGCGAAAGAGAAGTGTTGCAGCTTTCGGCCGAAGGCCACACCAACAGCGAGATCGCCGCCCGCCTCGGCATCAGCCCCCGCACCGCCGAAACACACCGCTCCCGCCTCATGCACAAACTCGGGCTCCACTCCCAGGCCGACCTCATACGCTACGCGCTCCGGCGCGGCATCATTCAACAATGACGAGTGATGAGTGATGAGTAAAGAACCCGCCGCCCGGAAGTCCCCGCAGGGGACGACCGAAAATAGCCCAGCACTTCAGTGCTGGGTAGCAGGGGGAAAAATGATCGAGTCCCGTAGGGACGGCCGAAAGATTCAATCGTCCCTACGGGACTCGACACCTATTACGGCACTGTCCCCAGCATTGCAGTGCTGGGCTATTGTCACTCCGTCCCTTACGGGACGAATGAAAGCCCCGCCTTCAACTCATCACTGCCTTATACGTACCTTTCTTCATGAAAAATACGTAGCCCTCCGTAGTGTCAGTGCGTAGGTTTGCGAATAGACGAGTCTCGCGCAAAGCAAGATAATGGCAGCATTCCGTATCACGGCCGCTCACGTCTCCTCGTGCGGCCGAACTGTCCGACTTAATCCAAGGGGTTTCTCAATTCCGGCGCGTACAAGCGGGGTGTGGCGCTCTTCGGGCGTCGTCATACTTCTATAAACTCTCCAAGCCTGGAAAGGAGGCGCGAGCATGGCAGCAGAGAAAGCGCCATACGGACGGGTGACACAAAAGCCACCGGCGGTCAGTGACATTCACATTGTCTGGATTACGGCCGGTCTGGGCTGTGACGGCGACACGGTCTCGATTACGGCGGCAACTCAACCGAGCATAGAAGACGTGGTGATGGGCGCGATACCGGGGCTTCCCAAGGTGCACTTGCACAACCCCGTGCTCGCCTACGAGGTCGGCGACGACTTCATGAAATACTGGTATCAGGCCGAGCAGGGACTGATAGACCCGTTCGTCCTGGTCGTGGAGGGCTCGATTCCGAACGAGCACCTGAGCGGCGAGGGCTACTGGGCCGCGCTCGGGAACGACCCGATGACGAACCAGCCGATTCCGACGACCGAGTGGATTGACCGCCTCGCCCCGAAGGCGCTGGCGGTCGTCGCCATCGGGACGTGCGCCACCTACGGCGGCATCCACGCGATGGCGGGAAATCCGACGGGCTGCATGGGGCTGGCCGACTACCTCGGCTGGGACTGGAAATCGAAGGCGGGCATCCCGATTGTCAACGTGCCGGGCTGCCCCGTCCAGCCGGACAACTTCATGGAGACCGTGCTCTACCTGCTTTATCTCGCGGCGGGCCTCGCCCCCATGATTCCGCTCGACGAAGCGGGGCGGCCCACCTGGCTCTTCGGCAAGACCGTGCACGAGGGTTGTGACCGCGGCAGCTACTACGAGCAGGGAGACTTCGCCACGGAGTACGGCTCGCCGAAGTGCATCGTGAAACTCGGGTGCTGGGGGCCGGTCGTCAACTGCAACGTGCCGAAGCGCGGGTGGATGGCGGGAATCGGAGGCTGCCCGAACGTGGGCGGCATCTGCATCGGCTGCACGATGCCGGGCTTCCCGGACAAGTTCATGCCCTTCATGGACGAGCCGCCGGGCGCGAAGATTTCTTCGGCGGCGATTGGCATTTACGGCGCGGCCATCCGCGCGCTGCGCAACATGACCAACTCGACCGTCAACAAGGAACCGAAGTGGCGGCATAACCGTCCTGAACTGACGACCGGCTATGTCTCGCCCGTCGCCATCCAGAAAAAGGAGCGAGCGTCATGAGTACCACAACCACGACCAGGACGGAGACTCCGGCCAAGCCGAGGACGCTGGTGGACATGAACTGGGACCCGATCACGCGCATCGTCGGGAGCTTAGGGATTTACACCAAGATTGACTTCAACAACCGTGAGGTCGCCGAGTGTTGGAGCACCTCCTCCATCTTCCGCGGCTACTCCATCTTCATGAAGGGCAAAGACCCGCGCGACGCCCACTTCATCACCTCGCGCATCTGCGGCATCTGCGGCGACAACCACGCGACCTGCGCCACCTACGCGCAGAACATGGCCTTCGACGTGCGCCCGCCCGCGATGGCCGAGTGGATTGTAAATTTGGGCGAGGCCGCCGAGTACATGTTCGACCACAACATCTTTCAGGACAACCTGGTCGGCGTGGACTTCTGCGAACAGATGGTCAAGGAGACGAACCCTTCGGTCTGGGAAAAGGCCAAGACGACCGAAGCGCCGAACGCAGACAAGCACGGCTACAAGACCATCGCCGACATCATGACGGCTTTGAACCCCTTCTCGGGCGAGTTCTACCGCGAGACGCTGCACGTCTCGCGCTACACGCGCGAGATGTTTTGTCTGATGGAAGGCCGCCACGTACACCCCTCGACCCTTTACCCGGGCGGCGTCGGCACGGTCCCGACGATTCAGCTCTTCACAGACTACCTCGTCCGCCTGATGCGCTACTGCGAGTTTATGAAGAAGGTCGTGCCGCTGCATGACGACCTCTTCGACTTCTTCTACGAGGCGCTGCCGGGCTACGAAAAAGTGGGCCAGCGCCGCATCCTGCTCGGGTGCTGGGGCTCGTTCCAGGACCCGGCCGTCTGCGACTACACCTACAAGAACATGGACGAGTGGGGCAACGCCATGTACGTCACGCCGGGCGTCGTCGTTGACGGCAAGCTGGTGACGACGAACCTCGTGGACATCAACCTCGGCATCCGCATCCTGCTCGGCAGCTCCTACTACGACGACTGGGATCAGGCGGAGACGTTCGTCAAGACGGACCCCCTGGGCAACCCCGTTGACCAGCGCCACCCCTGGAACCAGACGACCATCCCGCGCCCGCAGAAGCGCGAATTCGACGGCAACTACACCTGGGTCATGTCGCCGCGCTGGTATCACGAGGGCGAGCAGGGCGAAGGCAGCAAGTACCTCGCGCTCGACACGGGCGGAGGTCCCATCGCGCGCCTCTGGGCGACGGCGCTCGCGGGCAAGGTGGACATCGGCTACGTCAAAGCGACGGGCCAGAGCGTCAAGATTTACCTGCCGCAGACGGCCATGAAGCCGGAGGCGGAGTTCGAGTGGAAGATTCCGAAGTGGTCGAACGCCATCGAGCGCGACCGCGCGCGCACCTACTTCCAGGCTTACGCGGCCGCCTGCGCGCTCTACTTCGCCGAGCAGGCGATTGCCGAGCTGCACGCGGGCCACACGAAGACCTGGGAGCCGTTCAAGGTGCCGGACGAGGCCATCGGCTGCGGCTTCCACGAGGCCGTGCGCGGCGTCCTCTCGCACCACGTCGTCATCCGCGACGGCAAGATAGCCAACTATCACCCGTACCCGCCGACGCCGTGGAACGCCAACCCGCGCGACATCTACGGCACGCCCGGCCCCTACGAGGACGCCGTGCAGAACACGCCCATCTTCGAGGAGAACGGGCAGGACAAGTTCAAGGGCATAGACATCATGCGCACGGTCAGGAGTTTCGACCCGTGTCTGCCCTGCGGCGTGCACATGTACCTGGGCAACGGCAAAGTCCTTGAGACGCACCACTCGCCCATGTTCGGGATGGTGAAATGATTCATCCGGGGCGGGACTCGTTCCTGCCCCGCTTATCAGTACCGCCTGCCGCAAGCGGGCGAGTGCCTTGTCGGGGGGTAATCCCTGCTTGCGACAGCAGGCGGTACTGACCAAACACCGCGGGCGGAGGGCAAGTCCCAGGCCCCTACAAATATGCACGAACAAAAAGAACTTCAGCAGGGGATGCAGCGCGTCGAGGGGCTGGTTCACAGAATCGAGGGCCTGGCGGACGAGGAGGCGCGCGCCGTCGCCTTAGAGCTTGTGCAGGCGCTGATGGAATTTCACGGCGCGGGACTCGACCGCCTGATGGAGATCGTGGCCGGGGCCGGAAACGCGGGCGACGCCATCTTCGACGACTTCGCGCGTGACGGGCTGGTCAGTAGCCTCCTGCTGCTCTACGGCCTGCATCCCGTCCCGCTCGAAACGCGCGTCACGCGGGCGCTCGACAGCGTGCGCCCCTACCTCGACTCGCACGGCGGCAACGTGGAGTTAATCGCCATCGAGAATGACGTGGTGCGGCTGCGCCTTGAGGGGAGCTGCAAGAGTTGTCCCTCGTCCTCGATGACGCTCAAGCTCGCCATCGAAGAGGCCATCATGAACGCCGCGCCGGACGTGGTCAGGATTGAGGCCGAGGGTGCGGTGGAGCAGCCGAGCGCGCCGACGGGCTTCGTGCAGATAGGAAGGCGAGAGGGGCGCGCGAAGGTGGCTTTACCTAATTGACTTTGGAGGAGAGACGATGGGAGACCAGGAAAGTAAGGCGAGCGCGCCGACCCACACGCCGGGCACGCGTCAGGGCGAGGAGATAAAAGACGAAGACGGCAAGGAGTCCGGGCGCGAGGACACTGGGACGACGCACGCGGACAGGCCCGTCGGCGAATCGAACGCCAGGGACTCGACGGCCATCAACCCGGACGACGTGGAGTCGGAATCGGGCGGGCCGAGTATGCCGCCGGCTTAGGCGTCAGAGTCTGGACAGTAGGCCACTTGAGGCGGCCGAGGTTGCAGATGAGCCAGGAGTCCAACGGTAGGAGCCAGAGTCAAACGCCATTCGCCGCCCTCCGGCGATTCGTCAGGCCGCGCGCCGCGGTCGAGCGGTGCGAGATGTGCAGCGCAGAGTTGCCGGGCGACCACAGTCACCTGGTCGAGCCGCAAACTCGCCAGTTGCTCTGCGCCTGCCAGGCGTGCTCGATCCTCTTCAGTGGGCAGGCGCAGACGAAATACCGCCGCGTCCCCAGCCGCCCGCGCCACTTCTCAGATTTCCATCTCACCGACGCTCAGTGGGAGAGCCTGATGATTCCCATCGGCATGGCCTTCTTCTTCCACAGCAGCCCCGCGGGCAAAACCGTCGCGCTCTACCCGAGTCCCGCCGGGGCGACAGAGTCTCTGCTGGACCTCGAAGCGTGGTCGGACATCGTCGAAGACAACCCGGCGCTGGCAGGGATGGAGCCCGACACGGAGGCGCTGCTGGTCAACCGCGTCAGGGGCGAGCGCCAGTACTTCATCGCCCCGATTGACGAATGCTTCAAGCTGGTCGGATTGATTCGCGCCTCGTGGCGCGGGCTGTCCGGCGGCACGGAGGTCTGGGAAGAGATAGGGAAGTTCTTTGCCGAGCTGAAGGCGAAGTCCGGCCCCGTCGGAGAGGCCAAGAATGCCTGACCTGAGTTTCCAAGTCGAAGGCGCAGAGGCCGTCCCGTTCGCGGCCTCGCCGCAGCTCACGTTTAAGCTGCGGGTCACTAACACGGACGCCGACGAGCTTGTGCAGACAGTCGCGCTCCGCTGCCAGATTCAGATTGAAGCGACGCGGCGGCACTACGCCGGGCGGGAGAAGGAGCGCCTGCTGGACATTTTCGGCGAGCCCGCGCGCTGGGGCCAGACCCTGCGCTCGATGCTGTGGACGCACGCGAGCGTCATCGTCTCCCCGTTCCGGGGCAGCACGCTCGCGGAACTTCCCGTCCCGTGCACGTTCGATTTCAACGTCGCCGCCGCGAAGTATTTCGCCGCGCTCGAAGACGGGGAAGTGCCGCTGAACCTGATGTTCAGCGGGACCGTCTTCTACGATGACGGGGAGGTGGGTTTGCAGGTCGGGCAGATTTCGTGGGACAGGGAGGCCAAGTACCGCCTGCCCGTGCGGGTCTGGAAAGAGATGATGGACCTCTATTACCCGAACCTCGCGTGGCTGGCCTTGCGCCGCGACGTTTTCGACCGCCTGCACCAGTACAAAATGGGGCGCGGGATACCGACGTGGGAGCAAACGATTGACAGCCTACTGCCGGCCGCGACGGACGCGGGGCAGAGCGCCGCCCCTGAGATTGACGAGGACGCGACTTCGGGGATGGTGCAGTGATGGAACGCAACCTCGTGGAAAGAATCGCCGACGCCGTGCTCTACGAAGGGTACATCCTCTACCCTTACAGGCCGTCGGCCGTGAAGAACCAGCAGCGTTGGAACTTCGGCGCGCTCTGCCCGCGCAGCTACAGCGAGGCACAGGGCGGCACGGAGGCCTGGACGATGCAGACCGAGTGCCTCGTGCGTGGAAGAAGCGCGACGCTCGACGTGAAGGTCAGGTTCCTGCACCTGCTCGACAGAGAAGTTTGTGAGTTGAAGCAGCCGCTCGGGGAGTTTGACGAGAGCGCGGAGAATGATTACAGCCCGGTCCCCGCGCTCGAAGTCAACGGGAAGCTTCTTCAGACGTGGCAGGAGGCCCGCGAGCGCGACGTTCGATTGTCCGGCCTGAGTCTGAATGAGACGTTGGAGCAGCCGCGGCGCGTGACGTTCGCCTTCGGCTCGGGCCGTGAGATTGAGCCGCTGCGCGACGAGAAAAGCGGGAAGGTCGTGGGCGTCGTCAGGCGCACGCAGCAGTGGATCGAGGGCGCGATTGAAGTGCGGATTGCGGATTGCGGATTGCGGATTGACGAGCCGCCAGAAGCATCTTCCAATCCGCAATTGTTTAAGGTCACCGTTCGCATTCTGAACCTGACGCCGCTCGCGGACGCGGGCAAACGGGGCCGCGACGAGGCGCTGATGCGCTCGCTCGTTTCGACTCACACCGTCCTGAGTGTGCAGGGCGGCGAGTTCGTCTCGTCGCTCGACCCGCCCGCGGACGCGCGCGAGGCCGTCGCCGCCTGTCAGAATATTGGCACATTTCCCGTCCTGGTCGGCGAAGAGGGGGAGCGCGGCGTGATGTTGTCGTCGCCGATCATCCTTTACGACTACCCCCAGATCGCGCCCGAGTCGGCGGGCGACCTCTTCGACGGGACGGAGATAGACGAGATTCTCACCCTACGCATCATGACACTGACCGAGGAGGAAAAACGCGAGATGCGCGGCGCGGACGAGCGCGCGCGCCAGATACTCGAACGCACGGAGACTCTGCCGCTGGAGCAGTTGATGAAGATGCACGGCGCGATGCGCAGCGTCAAACCGAAGGAAGAGAGCGAAGAACGGGCGGCGACCGAGCGATGAACGAATGGGAGTGGCAACTGCTGGAAGATAAGACGACGTTGGAGAGCGTCGAAGTCTCCGGCGTCCCCGTCAGGCAGGGCACGAGCGTGAGGCTCAAGCCGCGCGCCGGGGGCGACATCTTCGACCTCGCGCTCGCGGGCAGGGTCGCGGTCGTCGAGGCCATAGAGCAGGACTACGACGGCCGTGTCCACCTGGCGGTCGTCGTTGAAGACGACCCGGGCCGCGACATGGGGATGCTGCGCCAGCCCGGCCACCGCTTCTTCTTCTCCCCCGAAGAGGTCGAGCCGCTTCCTCAATTGCGGATTGATGGAGAACGATAATGTCTTTCAATCCGCAATCAACGAGCGTTCTCGTCGCCGGCATCGGCAATATCTTTCTGGGCGACGACGCGTTCGGCTGCGAGGTGGTCAGAAGGCTGGCGGGGCGCGTGTGGCCCGAGGGGGTGCGCGTGGTTGACTTCGGGATTCGCGGCTTCGATCTGGCTTATGCGCTCCTGGACGGCTACGACGTGACCATCTTTGTTGACGCGACGCCGCGCGGCGGCGAGCCCGGCACGCTCTACACCATCGAGCCCGACCTGGATGAGTTGAACGACGCGGGGCCGCAGGCGTTGATGGTCGAGACGCACGGCATGAACCCCATGAAAGTGCTCTCGATGGTGAAGACGATGGGGGGCGAGTTCAGGCGCATCCTGCTGGTCGGCTGCGAGCCGCAGACGTTCGGCCCGGAAGAGGGGCACATGGGTTTGAGCGAGCCGGTCGAGGCGGCGGTCGGAAAGGCCGTCGGCATCGTCGAGTCGCTCGTCACGGAAATTCTGACCACGAGTAGCAGTCAGGCGGTGCAGTAAGTGATATATTTCGAGTCAAGGGAGGATACTTTGAGATGAAACATCATGAATCGTCGGAAACGGGATGCCGGTGGCCGTCCCGCCTGAGCGCCTGGCACATCGTCGGGGGCGCGGCGCTCGCGCTCGTCGCCTACGGCGTAATTGCGAACCTGCATGATATTCGGCGATATCTGAGGATGACGCGAATGTAAGTTAAAAGTCTGAAGGCTGGAGTCAGGAATCTGTCTTGGCTCCGGCCTTCAGACTCCCCAGACTGTTTAAAGGAGAATGGCGATGGAAAGCAATGGGTCTAATGGCTCGAAAGACATGTTGTACCTGGTCGGAGGCGCAGCCCTTTTGATCGCGGGCGTCGGCTTGATTATGGCGCACCCTACTGTCCGGCAGCAGGTGCGCGCGAGCCTGGATCGGGTGCTGCCTAACGTGCCCACAAATCTGAGCTCCAGTTTGTCCACAGTGGTGCCGGACTTCCAAAGGTATATGAAGATCAGGTCAATGTGATGCGGGCCGAGAACAATGTCTGGAAGGGGCTGGCAGCAGGAGCCGCTGGCGGGCTGGTCGCGGCCCTTGTGATGAACCAGTTTCAAGCTCTGTGGAGCAAACTGGCCGAAGGGGTCGAGAGATCGCACGGCGCGCAATCTTTACAGCAGGGCTCCCCCGATCATGGCGTCGCGCGCGAGTTGCAGGAGAAGGGAAGTGACGAGGAGGAGGACGACGCGGCAGAGAGAATAGCCAGCGCGATCTCCGAGAAGGTCTTCGACCACAGGCTGACGGATAGGGAGAAAGACGCCGCGGGCACGTTGGTGCATTATGTCTTTGGGGCGACGACCGGCGCGATGTATGGCGGGATGGCCGAAGTCCTCCCCGAAGTCACAACAGCCACCGGGTTGCCTTTCGGAGCATTTATCTGGCTCACCGCCGACGAGGGGGTTGTGCCTGCACTCGGACTCTCGAAGTCGCCCGCGGAATATCCGCTCAAGACGCACGCCTACGCGCTCGCGTCACACTTCGTTTACGGGCTGACAACCGAAATGGTACGCCGAGCGGTGCGTCGCGCACTCTAGTAAATTATGGAAGAAACCGAAACCAGAACCATCCTTTATCGCCTGGCCCCGGAGAAGAGCCGGTTCACCGTGCAGGCTTTCGCCACGGGGCTGCTCCAGGCGTTCGGGCACGACCCGGTGATTGCCATCCGCGACTTCGAGGGGGAAGTCGAGATGGTGCCCGGCACGCTCTCCCAGGCTTCCGTGCGGATGAAGATCAACACGGATTCGCTCGGCGTGACTGACAGTGTTAAGGAGAAGGACAGGGCCGAGGTCGAGCGCATGATGCGCGAGGAGGTGCTCGAAACGGCGACCTACCCCGAGATCGTTTTCGAGAGCGCCAGCGTGAACACCAGCAGGGTCAGGCCGGGGCAATACCGCGCCAGAATCATCGGCAACCTGACCATGCACGGCACGACGCAGCAGAACCTCTGGATTCACGCCGAGGTGAAATTCGAGGACGAACGCTTGCGCGCGCAGGGCGAGTTCACGCTCAAGCAGTCGGACTTCAAGATAAAACCCGTCTCGGTCGCGGGCGGCGCGATGAAGGTCAAGGACGAGCTGAAATTCTCCTTCGACATCGTGGCCGAGAAGAGCGAAGGTGAAGAAGGCGCGAGCCCTGTGGGTGAAGTGACTGCGGCGCAGGCCCCTTGATCGTCGTCCAGCCTCTAAGGCTTCCGCCCTCATCTTTCGAGAGAGTCATGCACGAGCTTTCCATCGCCATGAGCATGATCGAGATGGCCGCCGAGGAGGCCGCGCGGCGCGGCGCGGCGCACGTCCATGCGATTCATCTCAAGCTCGGAGACTTGTCGGGCGTCGTCAAAGACGCGCTCCTCTTCTCCTACGACGTGGCGTGCGAGGGCACGCCGCTCGAAGGCTCGCGCCTCGTGATAGAGGAAGTGCCGGTCACGGTCTTCTGCCCGTCGTGCCGCGAGGAGACAGCGATAGTTTCCGTCCAGCAGTTCTGTTGCGCCGTCTGTCACGCGCCGGCCTCCGAGGTCGTGCGGGGGCGCGAGCTTGAGGTCGTGGCGCTGGAGATTGAAGCATGAGCACAGAGCCCCGCCTGGTGGAAGTCAGGCAAAAGGTGTTGAAGCAGAACGACCTGCTCGCGCGCGAGTTGAGGCGGCGGTTCCGCGAGGCGGGCGTGTACGTCGTGAGCCTCGTCTCAAGTCCGGGTGCGGGCAAGACCGCGCTGCTGGAAAAACTGCTGACGCGGCTCAACGAAGAAGGGTGTCGCGTCGCGGCGCTCGTCGGCGACCTCGCCACTGACAACGACGCGGCGCGGCTGGCGCGCAGCCGCGCTCCCGTCCGTCAGATTACGACGGGGACTGTCTGCCACCTCGAAGCCGCGATGGTCGAGCGTGCGCTCGACGGGTGGAGTCTGGACGAACTCGACCTGCTCTTCATCGAAAACGTGGGCAACCTGGTCTGCCCGTCGAGCTATGATTTGGGCGAAGACCTGCGCCTGGTCTTGATGTCCGTGACGGAGGGCGAGGACAAGCCGCTCAAGTACCCTACGATTTACAACACGGCGGACGTGGCCGTGATTACCAAGATAGATGTCGCCGCAGCCGTCGAATGTGATCTGGGTGCCGCGCGTGAAAGCATTCAGCGCGTGCGCCCAGGCATTCAAATTCTCGAAGTCTCCGCGAAGACTGGGGAGGGCATGGGCGAGTTGACAGGGTTCCTCACGTCAAAGCTCGCACGGCCGGCGGCCCTGACGACGGGCTGAAAGTCTCCGGGTCGAGAGGGGCAGCCTCTTCCATGAGCAGCGCCGAACACAATTCGACGACGACGCGCGCGCAGATACTCGTGCGGGGGATAGTGCAGGGCGTGGGCTTCCGCCCCTTCGTCTTCTCGCGCGCGAAAGAGCGGCACTTGCGCGGGCGCGTGCTCAACAACACGACCGGCGTCCTGATTGATGTCGAAGGCGAGGGCCGCCAGATAGACGAGTTCATCAACGACATCAGGTTGAACCCGCCGCCCCTCGCGCTCGTCGAGTCTGTCGAGCGGCGTGACCGCCTGGACGAGACACACTACCCGGACTTTCGCATCGTCGAGAGCGCGCCTTCCGGCGAACAGTTCGTCCCCATCTCGGCGGACGTAGCCACTTGCGCTGACTGTTTGAGAGAGTTGTTCGACCCCGCGAATCGTCGTCACCGTTACCCCTTCATCAACTGCACCAACTGCGGCCCGCGCTTCACGATCATAGAGGGCATCCCTTATGACCGTGCGAAGACGACGATGCGCGACTTTGAGATGTGCGGAGCGTGCCGCGCCGAGTACGAAAACCCGCTCGACCGGCGCTTCCACGCGGAGCCGACCGCCTGCGGCGTCTGCGGCCCACGCCTCTCTCTGGTAGACGCGCGCGGGCAGGCGCGGGAGCTTGAGGACGAGGTCGCCGCGGCGCGCGAGTTGTTGACGGGCGGGGCCGTCATCGCCGTCAAAGGCATGGGCGGATTTCATCTGGCGTGCGACGCGCTCGATGGAGACGCCGTCGAGAAGCTGCGGCGCAGGAAGTACAGGGAGGACAAGCCGTTCGCCCTGATGGCCGCTTCGGTTGATGTCGTCAGGGATTACTGCATGGTTTCAGAAGCCGAGAGCGCGCTGCTCGCTTCGGAGCGCCGCCCCATCGTGCTGTTGGAGAAGAGAACGGGCGCGCGTCTCCCTGACGCGGTCGCGCCCGACGTGAAGACGCTCGGCTTCATGCTCCCCTACACGCCGCTGCATCACCTGTTGCTTGAGTCGTCAGACAGGCCGCTGGTGATGACGAGCGCCAACGTCTCGGACGAGCCCATCTGTTACGAAGACGCGGACGCGCGCGAGCGCCTGAGCGGCATCGCGGACTATTACCTGCTGCACGACCGGCGCATACACATGCGCTCGGATGATTCGGTGGCGCGCGTGGCGTGCGGGCGGGAGGTGGTCTTGCGCCGCTCGCGCGGCTACGCGCCCGCGCCCGTTCGCACGTCGTTCAGGTTCGGGACGGAGATTCTGGCCTGCGGCGCGGAGCTGAAGAACACCTTCTGCCTCGCGCGCGACCATTACGCTTTCCTGAGCCACCACATCGGCGACCTCGAAAATCTTGAGACGCTGCGCTCTTTCGAGCAGGGCATAGAGCATTTCAAGCAGCTCTTTCATCTACGCCCGGCCCTCGTCGCACACGACCTGCACCCCGAATACCTCTCTACGAAATACGCGCTCGCGCAAGACGACCACTTGATGAAAGTCGGTGTCCAGCATCATCACGCGCACGTCGCGAGCTGCATGGCCGATAACGGGATCGAGGGCGAGGTGATAGGCGTGGCGATGGACGGGCTCGGCTTCGGCACGGACGGTCGCCTGTGGGGCGGCGAGTTCTTCGTCGCGGACTATTGCTTCGCCGAGCGGGTCGCGCATCTGGACTACGTCCCCATGCCCGGCGGCGCGAAGGCCATCCGCGAGCCCTGGCGCATGGCGGCCGTCTACCTCGACCGCGCTCTCGGCGACCCGTTTCTCAATCTGAAAATCCCTTTCACGCAAGACCTGGACGCCCGCGCGTGGGCGACGCTTCGCCGCATGATGACGAGCGGCACGAACAGCCCCGAAACGTCCAGCATGGGCCGTCTCTTCGATGCGCTCTCCGGCCTGCTCTGCCTGAAGCGCGTCGTCAATTACGAAGGCCAGGCCGCGATTGCGCTCGAAGCGGTGGCCTCCGCGCCCGGCGCTCAAGCATACGAGTTCACAGTCACGACGGACGGCATTATCAAGACCGAATCGGTCATCCGCCGCGCGGTCGAAGACCTGCTCAATGGCTTGTCCGCGCCGGAGGTCTCCGCGAGATTTCATCTGGGCGTGGCGCAACTGATCGGAGAGATCGCGCGCCGCGTCAGACGAGAGCGCGGGCTCAGCCGCGTGGCCCTTTCGGGAGGCGTGTTTCAAAACATGCTGCTCGTCGGAATCACGAGGCGTATACTGACGGAAGACGGATTCGAAGTCTTCACACACAGTCGCGTGCCGCCCAACGACGGCGGCCTCAGTCTAGGCCAGGCCGCTATCGCAAACGCCCTGTTCACGGCAGGAAGGATTTGAAGACGATGTGCCTTGCAATCCCCGGAAAGATAGTCGAGATCGTTGACGTGGAGAATCATCTGGCGAAAGTCGAGGTGGGCGGAGTCCGCCGCAGCGTCAACATCGGGATGCTCGACGGCGAGGGGGGAGTCGGCGTTGGCGACTATGTCCTGATTCACGTTGGCTTCGCGATGAGCAAGATTGACGAGCATGAGGCCGAGGAGACGCTGCGCGTATTGCACGAGCTGGGCTCGTACCAGGAAGAGATGGAGCAGTTCAAGTCGGCGATTGATTGAGGGTCAGGCGATGGCAGCGACGGGCGACGATTTTTCAAAAGCATTTTATCCGTTCCTGCACGAGGGCGAGCGCGCGCCCGCAGAGTTGATGGAAGAGCTGCGCTTCTCGCTGCTGGAAAAATCGCGCGAGGGCAACGAAGTCAAGGACCGCTTCTTCGACGAGAACAAGAATGAGATCGTCGCCGCCGCGCTGACGATGGCGCGCGCCTTCCACCGCGGGCACAGGATGTTTGTCTGCGGCAACGGCGGCTCTGCGACGGACGCGCAGCACGTGGCCGTGGAGTTCATGCACCCGATTACGGTCGGCCGCAAGGCCCTGCCCGTCGTCTCGCTCGCGAACGACACGGCCATGCTGACGGCGGTCGCAAATGACGTGGGCATCGCGCAGGTCTTCTCGCGCCAGCTGATCGCACACGCACAGGCGGGCGACCTCCTGCTCGCGATCTCCACGAGCGGGAACTCCGCGAACCTGATGGACGCGTTCGAGACGGCGCGGCGCATGAAGGTGACGACCGTGGGTTTCGCCGGGGGCGACGGCGGCCAGATGCGTGAGTTGCACGCCCGGGGCCTGCTCGATTTTTGCCTCGTGGTTCCGACCCCGAGCATTCACCGCGTGCAGGAGACGCACGTCGCGCTCTATCACATCATCTGGGATTTGGTGCACGAGCTTCTGCCGCACCGCGCGTTGATGGAAGAGACGGGCTGAGAGGGTTTTGACGATGAAATTCATAGACGAGTATCGCCGGAGCGACCTGGCGAAGATGTTGACCGAGAAGATTGCCGCGCTGACGGACAGGCCGCTCAAGATCATGGAGGTCTGCGGCGGCCACACGCACGCCATCTTCAAGTACGGCATCGAAGACTTGCTCCCGCCGAACATAGAGATGATTCACGGGCCGGGCTGCCCAGTGTGCGTAATACCCTTGGGGCGCGTTGACGACTCCATCTCAATCGCCTTGAAGCCCGATGTTATCTTCACGACCTTCGGCGACATGATGCGCGTGCCGGGCTCGAAGACTAACCTGCTGGACGCGAAGGCCGCGGGCGCGGACGTGCGGATGGTCTACTCCCCTTTGGACGCGCTGAAAATCGCGAAGCAGAATCCGCAGCGGCACGTCGTCTTTCTGGCGCTCGGCTTCGAGACCACCTCGCCCTCGACGGCGATGACCATCCTGCAAGCCGGGAAAGACCGCGTGGAGAACTTCAGCGTCTTCTGCAACCACATCACGATTGTCCCCGCGCTGAAGGCCATGCTTGATTCGCCGGACTTGAAACTCGACGGCTTCCTCGGCCCCGGCCACGTCAGCACGGTCATCGGCACAAGGCCCTACGCCTTCGTGCCGCGCGACTACGGCAAGGCGCTGGTCGTCTCCGGCTTCGAGCCGCTGGACGTGTTGCAGTCGGTCTACATGGTGGTCAGGCAGATAGTCGAAGGGCGGGCCGAAGTCGAGAACCAGTACGGCCGCGCCGTCTCGCGCGAGGGCAACCGGCGGGCGCTCGAAGTCCTCTTCGACGTTTTCGAGGCGCGGCGCTTCTTCGAGTGGCGCGGACTGGGCTCAATCGCGCACAGCGGAATGAAGCTCAGAGAAAAATACGCGGCCTTCGACGCGGAGCTGAAATTCAGCGTGCCGGGCTTGCGCATCGCGGACCCGAAGGCTTGCCAGTGCGGCGAGATTCTGAAGGGCGTCAAAAAACCGTGGGAGTGTAAAGTCTTCGGCACGGCCTGCACGCCGGAGACGCCCATCGGCTCCTGCATGGTTTCAAGCGAGGGTGCTTGCGCCGCCTACTACAACTTCGGCCGGCTCTCGAAGATCGCGGAGCGCTCCGCCCAGACTGCTCATTAAAGAAACGAGAAGAAGGTATGACGAGCGAGTTCACCGCCTCGCCGCTCTTCGAGCGGGTCGAGCGCGCGCGGCGCAGGCGTCGAAAGATTAAGGACACGCACATCACGCTCGCGCACGGCAGCGGGGGCCGCGCCATGCACGAGCTGGTCGAGGGGTTATTTCTCGAATACCTGAGAAACCCCATGCTCGAACTCCTGGAAGACCAGGCAGTCTTCGAGGTCAATCAAACGAACGGCCACGGCCCCGCGCGCCTCGCCTTCACGACCGACTCCTACGTGGTTGACCCAATCTTCTTCCCCGGCGGCGACATCGGCCGCCTGGCCGTCAACGGCACGGTCAACGACATCGCCATGAGCGGCGCGCGCCCCCTCTATCTCTCCGCCGGGTTCATCCTCGAAGAAGGTTTCGCGGTCGAAGACCTCCGGCGGATACTCGAATCAATGCGCGCGGCGGCGGCCGAGGCGAAGGTTCAGGTAGTCACGGGCGACACGAAGGTCGTGCAGAAGGGGAGCGCCGACAAGATTTTCATCAACACGGCGGGCATAGGCGTCATCGAGCAACCCCTCAACATCTCGGCCGCGCGCGCCGAGGTTGGAGACAAAGTAATCCTCAGCGGGACGCTCGGGGACCACGGGACGACCATCATGATCGCGCGCGGCGAGCTTGAGCTGGAGACGGAGATTGAGAGCGACACTGCGCCGCTCGGCGCGCTCGTCCGCGAGATGCTGGACGAGGCCGCGCAGGTCTCCACGGTTGACGCGCTCCATTGTCTGCGCGACCCCACGCGGGGCGGGCTGGCGACGACGCTGAACGAAATCGCGCTCAGCTCCGAGGTCTGCATGGAGATTCAGGAAGACCTGGTTCCCGTGCGCGAAGAGGTCAAGGGCGCGTGCGAGATTCTCGGCCTCGACCCGCTCTACGTCGCCAACGAAGGGAAGCTCGTGGCGATAGTCCGCGCGGACGCCGCGGAACAGTTGGTCGCGAGGATGAGGGAAAATATTTACGGGCGTGACGCCCGCGTCATCGGCGAGGTGAAAGCGGAGCCGCAGGGAATCGTGGCCCTCAAAACGGGCTTCGGCGGGACGCGCATCGTGGACATGCTCGCCGGCGAGCAACTGCCGAGGATATGCTAGGAGAAGCCGCCTTGTCACAACTGAGCGCGTTCGCCCTCCTGGGCCTCGGTTTTCTGTTCGGCCTCAAGCACGCGACCGAGGCCGACCACGTCGTCGCCGTCTCCGCAATCGTCAGCGAAGAGCGCAGCCTTCGGCGCTCGGCGCTCGTCGGGGCGCTCTGGGGCGTCGGGCACACGGCTGCGCTCGTCGTCGTCGGCGTCCTCGTCCTCGCGCTCAGGGTCGCCGTCCCCGAGCGAGTCACGAGCTGGCTGGAGTTCGGCGTGGCGCTGATGATTATAGGGCTCGGCGCGAGCGCAGTCCTGCGCGGGCTCAGTCGCCGCCGCGACGTGCACCTGCATCGCCACAAGCACGACGGCGTCTCGCACGTTCACCTTCACTTCCACGAGCGCGGCACGGAGCACGCGGGCGCGCCCGCCGCCCACTCGCACGCCATTTCCCGTGTCGGCTTCAAACCTTTAATCGTCGGCGCGGTGCACGGCCTCGCGGGGTCAGCGGCGATCACCTTGCTGGTTCTCACGCAGGTTAATTCGGCCGCCCTCGGCCTCGCCTACCTGGCTGTCTTCGGCGTCGGCTCCGTCCTGGGGATGCTGCTGATGTCCGGCCTCGTCGGGCTGCCCTTCGTGCTCAGCGCGCGAAGGTTCAACGGCCTGCATTACGGCCTGCAAACCGCGGCCGGAGCATTGAGCATCATTTTCGGGCTGTGGTACGGCTACCGGGCAGTCGTCGCTGGCGGCCTCTGGCAATAGACGCCCGGAGCGCACCCTCCTGGGCCAGAAACCGCCGTCCAGGTCGTTTGCCGCCTCATCCGCTTCGATATTGACGCCGCCGCGGCCGCGGTTTACACTCCGCCTCAGCCTTAACCATCACGCCAGACCCGACCGCCAAAAGGAGAATATCCAGCATGCTCTTCAAAAGCAGGTCAATCAGTGTCTCTCTCTCACTCCTGTTGGGATTAGCCATCATGCCGCGACCGGCGAGCGCGCAGACGGTGAGCGTTTGGCTGACGACCGACAACCAGCGGACGAAGCTCCAGCAGCAATCTTCTGTGACGTTCACGACCGCCACCGCCGCCGGCAACGTGCTCTTCGTGGACGAGGGGCAAACTTACCAGCAGATCGAAGGCTTTGGGGCTTCGGTCACGGACTCTTCGGCTTACCTGCTCAACAGGGTCGCGACGCCCGCGGCGCGCGCCTCCGCCATGAATAACCTCTTCACGCGCGCCGGCGGCGGCATCGGCATCAGCTTCCTGCGAAACCCCATGGGCGCGTCCGACCTGGCGCGGTTCCACTACTCTTACGACGACCTGCCGGCGGGGCAGACAGACCCGAACCTGACCAGCTTCTCCATCGCGCACGACCAGGCGGACATCATCCCCGTCATCATTCAGGCCCGCCAGCTCAACCCGCAAATCAAGATCATGGCGTCGCCCTGGAGCCCTCCCGGCTGGATGAAAACTTCCGGCTCCATGATCGGCGGCTCGCTCCTCCCGACGATGTACACGCCGTTCGCCAACTACTTCGTCAAGTACATACAGGCTTACCAGGCGGCGGGGATTCCGATTGACTACATCTCGCTCCAGAACGAGCCGCTGTTCGTCCCCGCAGATTACCCGGGCATGGCGATGGACGCGGCCACGCAAACGGTCCTGCTCAGGGACTACGTGCTGCCCGCGCTCGCCGCCGGCAACCTCAACACGCGGGTCCTGGTCTACGACCACAACTGGGACAGCCCCGGCTACCCGGACGCCGTCCTCGCGGACCCCACGCTGGCGAGTTCTACGCGCATCGCAGGCACGGCCTGGCACGGTTACGGCGGCACGCCCGGCGTGATGATGACGTTACAGAATAAGTACCCGACCAAAGGCAACTACCAGACGGAACATTCCGGCGGCACGTGGGTCGCCGATCAGGTCAAGGCCGACTTCGAGGAGATAACTCACGTCATGCGCAACTGGGGCAGGGTGTACGTCAAGTGGGGGCTGGCGCTCGACCAGAGCAGGGGGCCGCACGCGGGCGGCTGCGGGACGTGCAACCCGCTCGTGACCGTCAACACCAACGGCTCAGTCTCCTACCCTATAGATTTCTACACGCTCGGCCACTTCAGCAAGTTCGTCCTCCCAGGCGCGCGGCGCGTCTATTCGAGCAACGCGTCGGGCGTCGTCAGCGTGGCCTTCGCGAACGCGGACGGCTCGAAAGTCTTGGTCGCTTACAACGACACCAGGACGAGCAAGACCTTTCAGGTGCAGTGGGGCTCCCGCTCGTTCGCCTACACGCTTTCTGGATTTGCCGGGGCGACCTTCACTTGGGGCGGGACGCAAACCGGCGGCTACAGTGTGAACGCGAAGTCACAGATTCAGGCTTCGAGCTTCGGCACGACTTCGGGGCTTCAGACGGAAGGCTGCACGGACACGGCCGGCGGCTACGACGTGGGCTTCGCCGACAACGGGGATTACGCGGTTTACAGGAACGTCAATTTCCCCGCGGGCGTGACGGCCGTAGACGCGCGCGTCGCGAGCGCCGGCAACGGCGGGACGTTGGAGTTTCATCTGGACGGCGCGGCGGGGCCGCTGGTCGGCTACGTCACCGTCCCGGTCACGGGCGGGTGGCAGAAGTGGACGACCGCGTCCGGGACAGTCTCGGGCGCGAGCGGCCTTCACGACCTGTACGTCGTTTTCAAGGGGACGACCGACATCGGGAACGTGAACTGGTTCCAGTTTAAGTAGCCGGCCGCCCCCAGGTTCGAGCTCGGCCGAAAGTCACTCGTACCGCAGGGCGATCATGGGGTCTATCCGCGTCGCCCTGCGCGCCGGGATGTAGCAGGCTATCAAAGACACGACGATGAGCAGCGGCACGATGACCGCGTAGGTCAGGGGGTCCGTCGCGTTCACGCCGAAGAGGAGACTGGACATCAGGCGCGTCAGGGCGACTGCGCCGGCCAGCCCTATGACGATGCCGGCGAGCGTGAGCAGGAGCCCCTGCCTGAGGATGAGCAGCAGGACGCGCCCCGGGCGCGCGCCGAGCGCCATCCGTAGGCCGAGCTCGCGCGTCCGCAGCGTGACGGAGTAGTTCATCACGCCGAAGATGCCTATGGCCGCCAGCAGCGTCGCCAGCCCCGCGAAGAGTCCCAGCAAGAGCGTGTTGAAGCGCGGGCGGGCGACCGTGTCGGCCATCACCTGCGTCATCGTCCGCACGTCCGCGACGGGCTGGTCAGGGTCAATCGCGCTCAGCTCGCGGCGCACGGCCGGGGCCATCTCCGCAGGGTCGCCGCTCGTGCGTATGGCGAGCGTCATGAACGAGTAGGTCAGTACAGGGTGCGGGAAGTAGACGGTCGGCCGCGCCTCGTCAGTCAGGCTGTCGTACCTCACGTCGCCGACGACGCCGACAATCTCCGTCGGCTTCGGCTCGTCGAACATCTCCACGCTGATGCGCTTGCCCAAAGGGTCTTCTCCCGGGAAGTATTGCCGCGCCAGAGACTCGCTGATGATGATGACGTGCCTGGCCTCCCTGTCTTCAACGTCCGTGAAGTTACGGCCGCGCAGGAGCGGGATGTCCATCGCGCCGAAGTAGCCCGCGTCGGCCACGCGCACGTTCGTCGTCAGTTTCTGGCCCGGCGGGGGCTCGGGTTTGCCTTCGATGGTGAAGCCTGTTGCGGAGCCGAGCCCGCCGTAGAGTGGAAGGTAGTTGACCATCCCTGCTTCGCGGACGCCCGGGAGCGACCGCACACGCTCCAGAGCCTGGCGGAAAAATGAGATGACCTGCGGGTCTTCCTTGTACTTGCCGTCGGGCAGGCGCACGACCATCGTCAACACGTTCTCCGTGTTGAACCCCGTGTCAATCTCTTGCAGGCGGATGAAGCTCTTGATTAGCAGCCCGGCGCTGACCAGCAGCACGAGCGCCAGCGCGACTTCCGCGACCACCAGCGCGCCACGCAGCCGCCGGCTGCGCGCGCCCTGCCCGCCAGTGCCCTTGCCGCCTTCCTTGAGCGCGTCGTTGAGGTTCAGGCGCGTCGCTTCGAGCGCCGGGACGAGGCCGAAGATGATTCCGGTCGCGAGCGTGACGCCCAGCGTCCAGGCGAGCACGGTGAGGTTGATGTGGACGCCCTCCAGGTTGATGAGGTCGGGTGGGCTGATTGCCACGAGCGCGCCCATGCCCCACCACGCGAACAGGAGCCCGAGCCCGCTGCCCAGCAGGGCGAGCAGGACGCTCTCCGTGAGCAGTTGCCGGACCACGCGCATCCGGCTCGCGCCGAGCGCGGTGCGCAGTGCTATCTCCTTCTCACGCGCGGCGGCGCGCGAGAGCAGCAGGTTGGCGACGTTGGCGCACGCGATCAAGAGCACGAGTCCGACGGCCCCGAGCAGTATCAGGAGCGCGGGCCGGACGTTGCCGACGAACTGCTCGCGCAAGGGGATGACCTCCGCGCCCCACCCCGTGTTGTGCTCTGGGTCGTCCTGTGCCAGGCGGGCGTGGATGGTCTTCAACTCGGTCGCGGCCTGCTCGACTGAGACGCCCGGCTTCAGGCGGGCCACGGTTTGCAAGAACCGGCCGTGTAAGTTAGGCCCTTCCGTGGGCATGTCGAGCGGGACCCAGATTTCCGGGGCCTTACCCGTGCCGGAACTGGTTCTGACGTGCCACTGAAAATTTTCCGGCAGCACGCCGACCACCGTGAAAGGCGTGCCGTTAAGCGTGACGGACTTGCCGACGATGTGCGTATCACCGCCGAAGCGCCGCTGCCAGATGCCGTGACCCAACACGACCACGTCCTGCGCTTGAGGCCCGCCGTCCTCCGCAGTCAGAGTGCGGCCGAGGAGCGGCGTCGCGCCTAGAACCTGGAACAGCTCGGGCGTGGTGAGCTGGGTCGAGACCTCTTCGGGGTCGCCGCCGCTGCCGGTCAGGCCGAGCCGCGTGTCCGAGAAGGCCGCCATGCCCTCGAACGAAGTGCTCTGACTGCGCCAGCCCAGGAAGTTGCGGCGCGCGGTGTTGTTGTTGTGCTTGCCTTTCGGCGTCACCTCCCAGAGCATGACGAGGCGGTCGGCGTCCCGGTAAGGCAGCGGGCGCAGGAGCAGTTCGTTGACGACGGAGAAGATGGCCGTGTTGGCCCCTATGCCGAGCGCGAGGGTGAGCACGGCGACCACCGTAAAGCCCTTGTGCTTGGCGAGCACGCGCGCGCCGTACCTGACATCTTGCAGTAGTGCTTCCAACATACCGCCTCCGCGAACTTGATAAGCAAAGTCTTTAATCCGGCCAGGGTTGCCGAACGCCTTGAGCGCCGCGCGCCGCGCCTCGTCGGGCGGCATCCCAGAAGCGACGTTCGCCTCCGTCTCAAGCTCGACGTGCAGGCGCAGCTCCTCTTCGATGTCACTGATGACCGCCTCGCGTCGGAACAGGGCGCGCAGCCGCGCCGACAGGACGTTGAGCCACCTCATCGCCGGCGCTCCTTAACTGGCCTCGCGCATCTTGGCGATGGCGAGCACGAGCCTGTCCCAGCTGGCCTCCTCGACTTCGAGTTGCCGCCGGCCCGCCCGTGTGAGCGTGTAGAATTTGGCGCGGCGGCCCGTCTCGTTCGTGTCCCAGTCGGAGCTGACCCAGCCGCGCTGCTCTATGCGGTAGAGCGCGGGGTAGAGCGAGCCCTGCTCGACGTTCAGCATCTCGTCGGACATCTGCTGTATGCGCTGGATGACGCCGTAGCCGTGCAGCGGCCCCAGCGAGAGCGCCTTGAGGATGAGCATGTCGAGCGTGCCCTGAAGTAAATCGGCCGTCGCCTTCGTCATCGGTGAACCTCGCATTGAATGTGTGCAAGCGCCATGCCTAGAACGTCAAGGCATCGTAGGTGATGATGCCTAGAGCGTCAAGGCTTTAATTTAGCGGGCGGCGTGTCGTGGAAGGCTCCGCGCTTGAACGGATTCAAATCCCGATTTTGGGAAAGAGTAATCCCAGAAGCGCACAGGCGGGGCGCGCGGCCCGGCGGCGATGCAACCTTAACCCGCGTACTTTGGTCACTTGAGCCGAGGGGGCGTGGTGGCACAGGGGTTTCTTACAATGACCGGCTGTTATTCCTGCGGCGCGCTCGTATCCGTGTCAAAAGTGGAGGTGAGAGTTGATGGGCACACTGGGGCAAGACCTACGTTATGCCGTGCGCATGCTAGTCAAGCGCCCCGGCTTTACGGCCGTCGCGGTGCTGACCCTCGCGCTCGGCATCGGCGCGAACACGGCCATCTTCTCCGTCGTCAACACCGTGCTACTCAGGCCGCTGCCGTTCACGGAGCCCGACCGTCTGGTCTACGCGCAGGGGGCGGACCTGCGCGACGGCTCGCATGGCGGGTCCATCTCGGCGCCTGACTTCTTAGACTACCGCGAGCAGACCCACGTCTTCGAGCGGCTCTCGACGTTCATGCCGTTCTCCTTCACCGTGACCGGCGACGGCAGCGCGTCCGAGCGCATCAGCGGGGCTCTCGTCTCGCACGGGTTCTTCGAGACGCTCGGCATCATGCCGCTGGCCGGCGGGCGCACCTTCCTGGCCGAGGAGGAGCAGAGCGGCCGCAACGCCGTCGCCGTTCTGAGTTACGGCCTGTGGCAGCGGCGCTACGGGGCCGACCCGAAAATCGTCGGCAAGACCGTCGCGCTCAACGGGCGAGCCGTGACCGTCGTCGGCGTCATGCCCGCCGGGTTCGAGTACCCGCGCGAGGCGCAGCTCTGGTCACCGATACCGTTCAAGTCGCCGGAAACGTCCATGCGCCGCGCACACTTCCTGCGCGGGGTCGGGCGGCTCAAGCCGGGCGTCACGCTCTCGCAGGCGCAGGCGGACGTCAACGCCGTCGCGCGCCAGTTGGAGCAGCAGTACCCCGAGAGCAACACGAATTTCAGCATGGGGCTCACGCCGCTGCCCGAGTGGACGGTCGGCGAAATGCGCCCGACCCTGCTGATTCTGCTCGCGGCCGTGGGCTTCGTGCTGCTCATCGCCTGCGCCAACGTCGCCAACCTGTCGCTCGCCCGTGGGGCGACCAGGTCCAGGGAGGTCGCCATCCGCTCGGCGCTCGGCGCGAGCCGCGGGCGCGTCGTGCGGCAACTGCTCACCGAGAGCGTCGTGATGGCGCTCCTGGGAGGGGCGTTCGGGTTGCTGCTGGCGATGTGGGGCGTTGACCTGCTCGTCTCCTTGAGCCCCGAGAATCTTCCGCGGGTGAAGGAGGTCACGACCGACTGGCGCGTGCTGGGATTCACGCTGCTCGTCTCGGTCCTGACGGGCATACTGTTCGGGCTGTTCCCCGCGCTCGCCACTTCCAAGACCAACCTGACGGAGACGCTCAAGGAAGGCGGCCGCACAGGCTCAGGCGCGGGCCGCCAGCGGCTGCGCGGCCTGCTCGTCGTCGCGGAGGTCGCGCTCTCTCTGATCCTGCTCGTCGAGGCCGGTTTGCTCGTCAAGAGTTTCCTGCGCCTCTCCAACGTGGACGTGGGCTTCAAGCCGACCAACGTCCTCTCCATGCAGCTCACGCTGCCGCAGACGGGTTACACCGACCCGCCTCGGCGCTCGGCCTTCTACGAGCAGCTCGTCGGGCGCATAGAATCTTTGCCCGGGGTGCAGGCGGCGGGGGCCGTCTCCGAACTCCCACTGAGCGGGCAGGAGAACGACACGTTCTTCAACATAGAGGGCAAGCCCGCGGCCGCGTTCGGCAGCACGGAGAACGACGCCAACATCCGCGGCATCAGCCCCGCGTACTTTCAGGCGCTCGGCGTCCCGCTCCTGAAGGGCCGCTTTTTTGACAGGCGTGACGGGCTCGAAGCGCCGAAAGTCGCCATCGTCAACGAAAGCTTCGTCAAGCGTTACCTGCCGGGCGAAGACCCGCTCGGCAAGTATTTGATTATTGATTTCGGCGAGCCGTTCAAGGCCGAGATCGTGGGGGTCGTCGGCGGCATACGGCACAGCAGCCTCGCGCAGCCGGAGCCTTCCGCGGAGATGTACGTCAACGTCATACAGGCCCCTTCATACAGGACGAATCTGGTCGTCCGGGCCGCGGGCGACCCCGTGCAGCTGACGGCCGCGATCAGGAGCGAAGTGCAGTCGCTCGACAAAGACCTGCCCGTCTATAACGTCAAGACGATGGAGCAGCACATCTCGGAGTCTGCGGCGCAGCCGCGCTTCCGCACGCTGCTGCTCGGCCTCTTCGCGGGCGTCGCGCTCGTGCTCGCCAGCATAGGGATTTACGGCGTCATCTCTTACTCCGTCACGCAGCGCACCCACGAGATAGGGCTGCGCGTGGCGCTGGGCGCGCAGCGGCGCGACGTGCTCAGGCTGGTCGTCTGGCAGGGGATGAGGATGGCGCTCGTCGGCATCTGTCTGGGCATCATTGGGGCCTTCGTCGTGACGCGCGTGATGAGCAGTTTCCTCTTCGGCGTCAGCGCCACGGACCCGCTGACCTTCGCGGGCGTCGCGCTGCTGCTGGCGGGCGTCTCGTTCCTGGCCTGCTACGTCCCCGCGCGCAGGGCCGCCAAAGTAGACCCGATGGTCGCGCTCAGGTACGAGTAGGGCGAGCAATGAAACTCAAGCCTTTGCGCCTTACGTCTTCGCTTAGCGCCTTTGCGCGAAACAGCCGTTCACGCTGGAGGCGCAAAGGGTTGAGCCTGGGTTTTCAAGCAGACTCTTAGCAAGGCAGTCAGAATCGGTTTTGGTATTGTAGATGGATATTAAACGAAAAAAATCCGGCGTCCGCAGCCGTCGCGTTAAGACCGCTATTTACGTGGCCGTCGGGCTGTGCGTCATCGCGTTGGTTACTTTAGGCGTCGCGCGCCTCAAGCCCGCCGCCCCCACGGTCGAGCGCGGGACACTCTTGATTGACACGGTCAAGCGCGGCCAGATGCTCCGGCAGGTACGCGGCAACGGCACGCTCGTCCCCGAAGACGTGCGCGTCATCGCCGCCTCCACGCAGGGGCGCGTCGAGCGCATCCTGGTTCAGCCGGGCACGGAAGTGAACGCCGGGACTCTCTTAATTGAGCTGAGTAACCCCGAGCTGCAACAGTCTTCGGTGGACACCGAATACCAACTGCGCGCCGCCGAGGCCGACTTCAACAATATCAAGGTCAGGCTCCAGAGCGAGCGCATGAACCAGCAGATCGTCGCGGCCGGTGTGCATTCGGAGTATCAGCAGGCGAAGCTACAGCTCGACACGGACGAGGCGCTGGCGAAGGACGGGCTGGTCGCGCCGCTGAGCCTGAAACTCTCCCGCGTGCGCGTGGCCGAGTTGTCCAACCGCTACAACCTCGAACAGAAGCGCCTGGAGGTGAGCGTCAAGTCGGCCGAGGCGCAACTGGCCTCGCAGCGCGCGCGCATCTCGCAACTGCAAGCTCTCCTCAAGCTGAACAAGTCTCAGGTCGAGACGCTCGGCGTCAGGGCCGGGACGACCGGCGTCTTGCAGCAGATGCAGGTCGAGGTGGGCCAGCAGGTCACGCCCGGCACAAACCTCGCGCGCGTGGTCGAGCCGCAGCACCTCAAGGCCGAGCTGAAGATCGCGGAGACGCAGGCCAAAGACATCAAGCTCGGCCAGCAGGCCGGCATAGACACGCGCAACGGCGTCATCAAGGGCCACGTCTCGCGCATAGACCCGGCGGCGCAGCAGGGGACCGTCACGGTGGACGTGGCGCTCGACGAACAGCTCCCCGACGGCGCGCGGCCCGACCTGACGGTTGACGGCACGATTGAGCTTGAGCGCCTGAGCGACGTGGTCTACGTGGGCCGCCCCGCGTTCGGCCAGTCTCAGAGCACGGTCAGCATGTTCAAGCTTGAGCCGGAGGGGAAGTCGGCCGTCCGCATCAACGTCAAGCTCGGCCGCAGCTCCGTCAACACCATCGAAATCGTAGAGGGCTTGCAGCCCGGCGACCAGGTCATCCTGTCGGACACCTCCGCCTGGGACGCTTACAACCGCATTCTTTTGAATTGAAAATCCGAGGAGAGAAATTAATGAGCGCGTCGGCACAACCCATCATCCGTCTCGAAGACGTCCAGAAAGTTTTTTACACGGACGAGGTGGAGACGCACGCCCTGTCGGGCATCCACCTTGACATCAGGGACGGCGAATACGTCTCGATAGCAGGCCCGTCGGGCTGCGGCAAGTCCACGCTGCTTTCCCTGCTGGGCCTGCTCGACTCGCCCACGGAGGGCGGCTACTGGCTGAACGGCGAATCCGTCTCAGGGCTCCCGCTCTCGGAGCGCGCGCGGATTCGCAACCGCGAGATCGGCTTCATCTTCCAGAGCTTTAATCTCATCGGCGATTTGACCGTCTACGAAAACGTCGAGCTGCCCCTGACCTACCGCGGCATGGGCGCGGCCGAGCGCAAGCAGAGAGTCCTGGACGCACTGGAAAGAGTGGGGATGGCGCACAGGGCGAAGCACCTGCCGAGTCAACTCTCGGGCGGCCAGCAGCAGCGCGTGGCGGTGGCGCGCGCGGTCGCGGGCCAGCCGAGCATCCTGCTGGCCGACGAGCCGACGGGGAACCTGGATTCAATCAACGGCGAGGCCGTGATGGAACTCCTGCGTGAGCTGCACAAGGGCGGGGCGACTATCTGCATGGTGACGCACGACCAGCGGTACGCCCGCCACGCCGACCGCGAGATTCATCTTTTCGACGGGCGCGTGGTGGAAGAGCATGAGGGCGTGAGCATAGAGAGGGCGTGATGAGAACTTTCTGGCAAGACCTCAGGTACGGCGCGCGGATGCTCTTGAAGAGCCCGGGCGTAGCTTGTGTGGCGCTGCTCGCCATAGCCCTCGGCGTCGGGGCCAATACGACCATCTTCTCCGTCGTTAACAGCGTCCTGCTCCGCCCGTTGCCGTTTGCCGCCCCGGACAAACTGGTCAAAGTCTGGACGACCGACGCCAGGCGCGGGCGCAATGATCTTCCCGTCTCATACCCTAATTTCACAGACTGGCGCACCGAGAGCCAGACCTTTGAGGCGATGACGGCCTACAGCGAGGCGAGCGCCACGCTCTCCGGCGAAGAGGTGCCGGAGCAGCTCAAAGGCGTCGCCGTGACGGCCGATATGTTCCCCGTGCTCGGCGTCAGGCCGCTCGTCGGCCGTCCCTTCTCCGCCGAAGAAGAGAAGCCCGGAGCCGCGCCCGTCGTCGTCATCAGCCACGGCCTGTGGCAGCGCCGTTTCGGGGCGGACCCCAAAGTCGTCGGCCAACAGGTCACGCTCGACGGCAGGAGCACGACGATTGTCGGCGTCATGCCGCCGGGCTTCAAATTCCCGCTCGACTCCCTGAACCCGGAGCTGTGGTCCCCGCTCGACCCGGGCAGTGAGCTTAACCAGAGTCGCGGGTCGCGCTACCTGAGTGTGGTGGCGCGGCTCAAGGCGGACACCACGCTTCAGCAGGCGCAGGCGGAGATGGAGACCATCTCGCGGCGGCTGACGGACCAGTACCCGACATACAACACCGGGCGGGGAGCCCGCCTCATCTCTTTGTACGACGACACGGTCGGCAATATTCGTCCGGCCCTGCTCGTGCTGCTCGGCGCGGTCGGGTGCGTGCTGCTCATCGCCTGCGCCAACGTGGCGAACCTGTTGCTGGCGCGCGCGGCGGGTCGCCACAAGGAGATGGCGCTGCGCACCGCCCTCGGCGCTTCGCGCGGGCGCATCATCCGCCAACTGCTGACCGAGAGCCTGCTGCTGGCGGGCCTCGGGGGCGTCGCGGGCCTGCTGCTGGCGCTCTGGGGCGTTGACGTGCTGGTCAGTCTCATCCCCGAAGGCGTCCCGCGCGCGCAGGAGATTGCGATTGACGGCCGAGCCCTCGGCTTCACGCTGGCCGTCTCGGTCCTGACCGGCGTCGTCTTCGGGCTCGCCCCGGCGCTGCAATCCTCCCGCCTTAATCTGAACGAATCGCTGAAGGAGGGCGGGCGCGGCTCGACCGAAGGCTCCCGCCGCAATCGCGTGCGCAGCCTGCTGGTGGTCTCGGAGATCGCGCTCTCGCTGATGCTCCTGGTCGGGGCGGGGCTGCTCATCAAAAGCTTCAAGCATCTGCGCGACATCAACCCCGGCTTCAACCCGGAGCGAGTCCTGACCATGAGCCTCAGCCTGCCCGAGGCAAAATACGGCGAGCCGGAGCGCCAGGGACTCTTCTTCCAGGAACTCGACAGGCGCGTGGCCCAGCTTCCCGGCGTGGAAATGGTCGGGCTGGTTGACCCGCTTCCGCTGAGCGGAGACAACAAGACCACCACCTTCGCCATCGAGGGGCAACCGCCGGCCGCCCCCGCCGACAGGCTCAGCGCGAATGTCCGCACCGTTGACTCAGAGTACCTGTCTGCGATGGGCATCCCTCTGATTAAAGGTCGCGGCCTCACGCCGCGCGACACGCAAGATGCCCCGCAAGTGATGCTCGTCAACGAGACGTTGGCGCGTCGCTTCTTCCCCGGCGAAGACCCCATCGGCAAGCGGGCGACCGTCTATCCTTTCAAAACCCCGTGCGAGATCGTCGGCGTCGTCGGCGATGTCAAACACCGGGGTCTGGACGTGGAATCCGGCCCCGAGTTCTACATCTCATACCTTCAGGCCCCGCAGCCCGCCATGTACCTGGTCGCGCGCACGTCGCTCGCGGAGCCGGCCGCGCTCGCCTCTTCCATCCAGAGCGCCGTCCAGCAGATTGACAAGGACCAACCCATCTCCGATGTCAGGACGATGAGCCAGGTGCTCAGCGAGACGACGGCCGAGCGCCGGTTCAGCATGCTGCTCCTGGGCATCTTCGCGCTGCTCGCGCTTGTCCTCGCCAGCGTCGGTATTTTCGGCGTCATGAGCTACATGGTCACGCAACGGACGCACGAGATCGGCATTCGCATGGCGCTGGGGGCGCGCGTTTCGGATGTCGTCAGGCTCATCGTCGGCCGCGGGATGACGCTCGTTTTAATCGGCGTCGGCGTCGGCCTCGTCGGGGCTTTCGTCGTCACGCGCGTCATGAAGGGGCTGCTCTTCGGCGTCAGCGCGACCGACCCTTTGACCTTTGCCGGCGTGTCGCTGGTGTTGTCGGCGGTCGCGCTGCTCGCCTGCTTGATTCCGGCGCGCAAGGCGGCCCGCGTGGACCCGATGATTGCACTCAGAAACGAGTAGGGAGGCCGGGATGCGAAATCTGTTGCACGACATACGCTATGGTCTTCGGATGCTGTGGAAGGCACCCGGCTTCACCTTGATTGCGGTCGCGGCCCTCGCCCTCGGCATCGGCGCGAACACGGTCATCTTCTCCGTCGTCAACACGCTGCTCCTGCGCCCGCTCTCGTTCCCGCAGTCGGAGCAGTTGACGGCCATCCTCGTCAAAGACCCCGAGACGGGCCAGCTTCATGGCTCCTACTCGTACCCCAACTTTCAAGACGTCAGGGACCAGAATCAGGTCTTCGAGCACGTCGCGGCTTACTACATGACGACGGCTTTCCTCCGCACGGGCGACGAGCCGGAAAGGCTGCGCGGCACTTACGCCTCCGCGGACCTGTTCCCGGTGCTCGGCGTCAACCCGCTCGTCGGCAGAGTTTTTTCGAAAGAGGAAGAGAAGCCCGGCGGCGGCGGGCGAGTCATCGTCCTCAGCTACGACCTCTGGCAGCGGCGCTTCGGCGGCGATCCCTCAATCGTCGGGCAGCAACTGCCCATCAGCGATCAATCGTGGACGGTCCTCGGCGTGATGCCGCAGGGGTTCAAGTTCCCCGTCGGCGCGCGGCAGGCCGAGTTCTGGATGCCGCTCGCGTCGAACCTTCCCGAAGGCGCACTCGCCGCCCGCGGCGCTGTCTTCATGCAGCTCATCGGGCGACTCAAAACAGGCGTCACCCTTGAGCAGGCACAGGCCGAGGTGAACGCGATTGCGAGCCGTTTGGAGACTCAATACCCGGACGTTAACACGGGACTAAGCATCGCCGTCGTCTCGTCGCACGAGAGGCTGGTGGGTAAAGTCCGGCCGGCGCTGCTGGTGTTGCTGGCGGCGGTCGCCTTCGTCTTGCTGATTGCGTGCGCGAACGTGGCGAACCTGATGCTGGCGCGCGCGACCGTGCGGCGCAAAGAGGTGGCGATTCGGACGGCGCTCGGCGCGAGCCGGTGGCGCGTCGTCCGCCAGATGCTGACGGAGAGCCTGCTGCTCTCGGCGCTCGGCGGCGCGGCGGGGCTGCTGCTGGCGATGTGGGGGATGGACTTGCTCGTCGCGGCCATCCCCGCAGACATCCCGCGCACGGGCGAGATCGGCCTGGACAAATACGTGCTCCTCTTCACGGCCGGAATCACGACGCTGACGGGCGTCATCTTCGGCCTCGTCCCGGCCCTGCAAGCTTCCAAGACCGACTTGAACGAGACGCTCAAGGACGCGACGCGCGGGGTGAGCGGCGGGATGCAGCGCAACCGCGTCCGCAGCGCGCTGGTCGTTTCCGAGATCGCGCTCTCCCTGGTCCTGCTCATCGGCGCGGGGCTCCTGTTCCAGAGTTTCCGGCGGCTGCTCGAAGTCTCGCCGGGGTTCGAGGCGGATCACGTGCTGACGGCCGAGGTCTTCGTCAGCGACAAGAAGTACCCGGAGAAGGAGCAGCGCTCGGCCTTTTACCGCGAGGCGCTCGAACGCATGAAGGCGCTCCCCGAAGTGCAGGCGGTCGGGGCCGTCCACCCGCTCCCGCTCGGCGGAAGCTTCGAGGCTTACACGTTCGACATCGCGGGCAAGCCGCCTTTCCCGCCGGGACAGCAGCCCTCTTCAGACCGCCGCGTCGTCAGCCCGGACTATTTTCAGGCGATGAGCATCCCCGTGCTCAAGGGGCGCGCGTTCAATGACCGTGACAGGACTAACGCGCCGCCCGTCGTCGTCATCAACGACACTTTCGCGCGCCGCTTCTTCCCCGGCGAAGACCCAGTAGGCCGTGCCATCATCCCGGGCGAGGGAGGCGACCCCGTCACGCGCGAGATCGTCGGCGTCGTCGGCGACGTGAGGCACGCGGGGCTCGACGCCGAGCGCTCGCCCGAATATTACGTCCCCGTTGAGCAGGCGGACGTGGACCGGCTGACGGTCGTGGCGCGCACCGCTTCGGGGAACCCGGCGAACGTCGCGGCGGGGCTGCGCGGCGTCGTCGCGGCGATGGACAGGGAGCAGCCCGTCTACAACGTCCGCCCGATGACGCAGCTTCTGGACGAGTCGGTCGCGCGCCGCCGCTTCAACATGATGCTCCTCGGCGGCTTCGCCCTGCTCGCGCTGCTGCTGGCGAGCATAGGCATCTACGGCGTCATCAGCTACTCGGTCGCGCAGCGCACGCGCGAGATCGGCATCCGCATCGCGCTCGGCGCGCAGATCGGCGACGTTATCAGGTTGATTCTGAAGCAGGGGCTCCTCCTGGCGCTCGTCGGCCTGGCGGCGGGGCTCGTCGTCGCCTTCTTCATCACGAAGCTGATGTCGAGCCTGCTCTTCGGCGTCAGCGCCACGGACCCCGTCACCTTCGGCAGCGTCGCGCTCATACTCCTCTTCGTCGCCCTGCTCGCCTGCTACATCCCCGCGCGCCGGGCGGCGAGCGTGGACCCGAACGTGGCGCTGCGTTACGAGTGAAGAGGGCGAGGCGTCCTTAGAAGTTGTTTCAAAACTTAGACTCAAGCCTTTGCGCCTTTGGTTTTCCCTTAGCGCCTTTGCGCGAAACAGCCGTTCTCGCAAAGGCGCAAAGTTAAGGCGTAAGGCGCAAAGGGTTGAGTGAGTCGGCGGCTTGAGTTCACTGTTCCGCGTCGGAAGGGAGGCGCTCGTGATTGGCCCATTTCTGCAAGACCTGCGCTACGGGGCGCGGATGCTCTGGAAAAGTCCCGTCGTGACGCTGGTCGCGGTCGCGGCGCTGGCGCTCGGCATCGGCGCGAACACGGCCATCTTCAGCGTGGTCAACACGGTGCTCCTGCGCCCCCTGCCGTTCGCGGAGGCAGACCGCCTCGTGATGGTCTGGGACACGCACCCGCTCGGGCGCAAGCTCGGCTACGACTACATCCCCAGCTCGAACGGCAGCTTCGCGGAGTTTCAGGAGCAGGGCGAGACCTTCGAGCAGCTGGCCGCGCTCGACTTCTGGACCGTTAACCTGACGGGCCGCAACGAGCCGGAGCGCATCGAAGGCACGCAGGTCTCACCCAGCCTCTTCCCGCTCCTGCGCGCGCAGCCCATGCTCGGCCGCGCCTTCACGCCGGAGGAGGAGAAGCAGGGGGCGGCCCGCGTCGTCATCATGAGCCACGGCCTGTGGCAGCGGCGCTTCGGCGGCGACGCGAACATTTTGGGCCAGGCGGTCACGCTCGACGGCGAGCAGTATGAAGTCGTCGGCGTCATGCCGCCCAACTTCACGTTCCCGCAGAATTCGGGGCTGCCGGCCTACTTCCCCTTCGCGCTGAAGACGGACCTCTGGACGCCGCGCGTGCTGACGGAAGAGGAGCGTCAGAACCGCGGGAGCCACCACATCGCCGTCATCGGGCGGCTCAAGCCCGGCAGCACCCTACAGCAGGCGCAGGCCGAGTTGACGACCATCGCGCGCAGGCTGGAACAGCAATACCCGGACGACCTGAAAGACTTCGGCGCGACGGTCCTGCCGCTGCGCGAGCAGGTCATCGGGAAGAGCCGCGTCGCCATCCTGGTGCTCTTGTGCGTCGTCGCCTTCGTGCTGCTCATCGCCTGCGCCAACGTCGCCAATTTGCTCCTGGCGCGCGCCGCCGCGCGTCAGAAAGAGGTCGCGATTCGCACGGCGCTCGGCGCGAGCCGCGGGCGCGTGATTCGCCAACTGCTCACGGAGAGCGTGCTCCTGGCCTTCATCGGCGGGGCGCTCGGCGTGCTCTTGGCGATGTGGGGCGTTGACCTGTTGATAGCTTTGAGTCCGGGAGACATCCCGCGCACGGGTGAAATCGGGATTGACGGGCGCGTGCTGGGCTTCACGTTCGGCGTGTCGCTCCTGACGGGCTTGATCTTCGGGCTCGCGCCCGCGCTCCAAGCGTCCAAGCAGGACTTGCACGAGGCTCTCAAAGAGGGCGGGCGCGGCGGGACGACCGGCCCGCGCCGCGCGCGCGTGCGCTCCGCCCTGATAGTCTCCGAGGTCGCGCTCGCGCTGGTGCTGCTGGTCGGGGCCGGCCTCCTCGTCCGAAGCTTCTTCAAGCTCAGGAACGTCAGCCCCGGCTTCGACCCCGAGAACGTCCTGACGCTCAACGTCCCCCTCCCAGGCACGCGATACAAGGAGGGCGCGCGGACCTCCGCCTTCTACCAGCGTTTGATCGAGCGCGTGAAGGCGCTGCCGGGCGTGGAGTCCGTCGGCGCGGTCTCGCATCTGCCGCTGACGGGGGCAGAGGAACTCGACGGCTTCAACATCGAAGGCCGCCCGTCGCCGGACTCCGGCGAGAACGTGCAGACCGCTGACTTCCGCGTCGTCTCGACGGACTACTTCCGCGCCATGAAGATTCCACTGTTGAGCGGGCGCTACTTCACGGAGCAGGACACGGCGGACGCGCCCGGCGTCATCGTCATTGACGAGACCCTCGCCCGCCGCTTCTTCCCCAATGAGGACCCGCTCGGCAAACGCATAGACGAGAGCGGCTCGCCCAACGGGCGCGGCTTCCTGACCATCGTCGGCGTCGTCGCAGGCATCAAGCATTCCTCGCTCGACGCGGAGCCAAAGCCCGCGATGTACGTCTCGTATCTACAGAGCCCCTGGCTGGACATGACGCTCGCCGTGCGGACGGGCGGCGCGGGCGCTGAGAACCTGGCGGGGGCCGTGCGGCAGGAGGTCTGGGCGCTGGATAAAGACCAGCCCGTCGCGCGCGTCGTGACGCTGGAGAGTTTGTTCGCCAAGGCGGTCGCGCCGCAGCGTTTTCAGATGATGTTGGTCGGCCTCTTCGCCGCGGTCGCCCTCCTGCTCTCGGTCGTCGGCATCTACGGCGTGATGGCCTACTCGGTCACGCAGCGCACGCACGAAATAGGCATCCGCATGGCCCTCGGCGCGCAGCGGGGCGATGTCTTCAAGCTCCTGATGAGTCAGGGCATGACGCAGGCCCTCGTCGGCATCGTCATCGGTTTGGCCGGGGCGTTCGCCCTGACGCGGCTGATGTCTAGCCTGCTGTTCGGCGTGAGCGCCACCGACCCATTGACGTTTGGAGGCGTCGCGCTGCTTTTAGCCGCGGTCGCGCTCTTAGCCTGCTACGTCCCGGCGCGCAGGGCGATGAAAGTTGACCCGATGGTTGCGCTCAGGTACGAGTGAAAGACTTGAGCATTCATTACTCAGACAAGAGGTGACGTGATGGGAGCATTCCTGCAAGACCTGCGCTACGGCCTTCGGATGGTCTTCAAGTATCCGGGTTTCACGCTGGCCGCGGTCCTGACGCTGACGCTGGGCATCGGCGCGAACACGGCCATCTTCTCGGTCGTCAACGCCGTCCTGCTCAGGCCGCTGCCGTACCCGCAGCCGGAGCGACTGGTCACGCTCGGCTCCAACGAATCGCTCCCCGACCTCGAAGACATTACGGCGCAGAGCCAGTCTTTCGAGGCCGTCGGCGGCGCGGTGATGCAGCCGCAGGATTTCACGGGCGAGGCCGAGCCCTTGCAGGTTCAGGCCGCCCTCGTCAACGCCGACTTGTTCAAAGTCCTCGGGGGCGACGCGGCCCTCGGCCGTGTTATTTCGGCCGAGGAGGACCGCTACGGCGGGGAGCGCGTCGTCGTGCTCAGCCACGGTTTCTGGCTGCGACATTTCGGCGGCGAGCAAACGGTCGTCGGCAGGCAGATACCCTTGAGCGGGAATAACTACACGGTCATCGGCGTCATGCGCCCTGACTTCACGATGCCGAGGGAGAACCCGGACGTGTGGGTCGCCCTGCGCGTGGCTAACCCCGTCGCGGCGCCAATCCGCGGCGTCCATTTCCTGCGGACTTACCTGCGGCTGAAGCCGGGCGTGAGTCTCGCGCAGGCGCAGACGGAGGTAGAGGGGATAAACAATTGGCTGGCGCAACAGTACCCGGACGAAAATAAGGAGCGTGTGAGGAAGCTGACCCCCTTGCACGAGCGCATCACGGGCGAGGTCCGCCCGGCGCTGCTCATCCTGTTCGGGGCCGTGGGGCTGGTGCTGCTGGTCGCCTGTGCCAATTTCTCAAGCCTCCTGCTCGCGCGCTCGGCCGCGCGGCAGCAGGAGCTGGCGATTCGCGCGGCGCTCGGCGCAGTGCGTGGGCGGCTGGTGCGCCAGGTCTTGACCGAAAGTTTGTTGCTCGCGCTCCTCGGCGGGGTGGGCGGATTGGTGCTGACCATGTGGGGCGTTGACCTGCTGGTGGCGCTCAAGCCCGATGACCTCCCGCTCGCCGCCCACATCAGCATAGACAGGTGGGTGCTCGCCTTCACCTTCGGCGTCTCCGTCCTGACGGGCGTCGTCTTCGGCCTCGTGCCCGCGCTCAGCTCGTCTCGCCTGGACATGAATGAAGTGTTGAAGGAGGGCGGGCGCGGGGCCGCGGGCGGCCGTCTCAGACAGCGCGTCCGCAGCGTCCTCGTCGTCTCGGAGGTGGCCCTCGCCCTCATGCTCTTAATCGGCGCGGGGCTCCTCATCAAAGGCTTCTGGCGCTTGCGCTCGGTTGACCCAGGCTTCACGCCCGAGAACCTGCTGACGATGCGGCTTGAGCTTCCCGAGACGCGTTACAAAGAGATTCCCGCGCAGACGCAGTTTCGCGAGGGCCTGCTTGAGCGGCTCAACGCGCTGCCGGGTGTGGAGGCCGCGATGGTGAGCGAGCTTCCGATGAGCGGCGACCAGTTGACGCACAACTTCATCATTGATGGACGGCCGCCGCTTGAGGTGGGCTCGGAGCCCGAGCTGGACACGCGCACCGTCGCCGGCAATTACTTCCGCACGATGAATATTCCCGTCAAAGAGGGGCGCGACCTGACGCCGCAGGACAGGGCAGACGTGCCTCTGGTCGGCGTCGTCAACGAGAGCTTCGTCCGTCAATATTTCCAGGGCGAGAGTCCTATCGGCAAGCGCATCAGGTGGGCGCGGATGGAGCAGCCGCAGTGGATGACCATCGTCGGCGTCGTCGGCGACGTGAAGCACTTCGGGTTAAACCAGCCGGAAGAGCCGGCCTTCTATTCTTCGTATTTTCAATTACAACAACCCTGGAAGCGCTGGATGTATCTGGTCGTGCGGAGCCAGGGCGACCTCAACTCGCTCGCTAACCGCGTGAAGAGCGAAGTCTGGGCGGTGGACAAGCTGCTCCCCGTGACGAGGGTCAAGCCGATGACCGAGGTGATGTCTGCGTCAATCGCCGGCCAGCGGTTCAACCTGACTTTGATGAGCGTCTTCGCCATCACGGCCCTGCTCCTGTCCGCGGTCGGCATCTACGGCGTGATCGCCTTCTCGGTCACGCAACGCTCGCACGAGATAGGCGTCCGCATCGCGCTCGGCGCGCAGACCGGCGACGTGCTCCGGCTCATCGTCGGGCAGGGCCTGAAGCTGGTCTTAATTGGTATCGGCCTGGGGCTCCTGGGGGCGTTCGCCATCACGCGCCTGATGCAGAGCCTGCTGTTCGGCGTGAGCGCGACCGACCCGGCGACCTTCGCGGCGCTGGCGGCGCTGCTGGCCGGCGTGGCGCTGCTCGCGAGTTACGTCCCCGCGCGCAGGGCGACCAGAGTAGACCCGATGGTGTCACTCCGTTACGAATGAGGTGCTCAAATGAGATCACTCTTACAGGACTTGCGCTACGGCCTGCGGATGCTGCTGAAGCGGCCGGGATTCACGGTGGTGGCCGTGCTGGCGCTGGCGTTGGGCATCGGCGCGAACAGCGCGATCTTCAGCGTCGTCAACGCGGTCCTCTTGCGCCCGCTGCCTTACAAAGACCCGGACCAACTTGTCATCTTGTGGGAGACGAACCCGCAACTGCTGAGTGATTACCTGAAGACTCACAACGAGGCCGCGCCCGCCAACTTCTACGACTGGCAGACGGAGAGCAAGTCTTTCGAGAACCTGGCGGCCTTCAGGTGGCAGGACTTTAACCTGACGGGCGGCGACACGCCCGAGCAGGTGATAGGCAACGTGGTCACGACCAACATGTTCGCCACGCTCGGAGTCCAACCCATCCTGGGGAGAGATTTTCTGGCGGAGGAGGCGCAGGCGGGCAAGGACAACGTCGTGATTTTGAGCCACGGCCTGTGGCAGCGGCGCTTCGGCTCGGCAGCCAACATCGTCGGACAAAACATCAGCGTCAACGGCAGTCCCTTCACGGTCGTCGGCGTCATGCCGCAGGGCTTCGAGTTCCCGCGCGCGGTCTCGGAGTTGTGGACGCCGCTGGCCCCGACCGACGATTTCAAGACGAACCGCAGGTCGCATTTTCTCTACACGCGCGCCCGCCTGAAACCCGGCGTCAGCATGGAGCAGGCGCAGGCCGAGATGGACACCATCGCCGGCCGCCTGCGGCAGCAGTACCCGGACTCTAACAACCAGCGCGGCGTCAGGCTCGCCTCGCTCGCGGACGAGAGCGTGGCCCAGATCAAACCGGCGCTGCTGATTCTGCTCGCGGCCGTCGGCTTCGTGCTGCTCATCGCCTGCGCCAACGTCGCCAACCTGATGCTCGCGCGGGCCGCCGCGCGCCAGAAAGAGATTGCCGTCCGCACGGCGCTCGGCGCAGGGCGGGGGCGCATCATCCGTCAACTGCTGACGGAGAGCCTCCTGCTGTCGCTCGTCGGCGGTATCTGCGGCCTGCTGCTCGCCCTCTGGGGCATAGACATCCTGCTCGCCAGTATGCCGCAGCAGTTCGCGCTCGGCATTCCGGGCTGGAACAAGATCGGGCTGGACTACCGCGTGCTCGGCTTCACGCTGGGCGTCTCGCTTCTGACGGGAATCCTCTTCGGCCTCTTCCCCGCGTGGCACGCTTCGAAATCCGATTTGAACGAGTCGCTCAAGGAAGGGAGCAAGGGCTCGGCCGGGCAGGGCCGCAAGCGTTTCCGCAACGCGCTGATCGTCTCGGAGGTGACGCTGGCCCTGGTGCTGCTCGTCGGCGCGGGGCTGATGATGAGAAGTCTCTGGCGCTTGATGGACGTGAGGCCCGGCTTCGACCCGCAGAACCTGACCACCTTGCAGATCAGTCTGCCGCAAGCCCGGTACAGTCAGAACGAGCAGATGGTCGCCTTCTATTCGGAGTTGACTAAACGCATCCAGAACCTGCCCGGCGTCGAGGCGGCCGCCTCCATTGACATGATGCCGATGGGCGGCAGCGGCGGGACGACGACCTTCGTGGTCGAAGGCAGGCCCGCGCCGCCCCCGGGTCAGTACCCTGAGGCCAACGCGCGCACGTCTAGTCCCGGCTACTTCCAGACGATGAGCATCCCCGTGCTCAAGGGGCGCGACTTCTCCGAGCACGACACGGCCGACACCCCGCTCGTAGTCGTCATTAACGAGACGATGGCGCGCAAGTATTGGCCCAATGAGGACCCCATCGGCAAGCGCCTGCTCGACCCGCAGAACAGGATTCCGCCCACCGAGGTGATCGGCGTCGTCGGCGACGTGAAGCACTTCGGGCTCGACGACGCGGCGGAAGAATACATTTACACCTCCTCGCTTCAGACTCCAGGCAACGCCATGTACCTCGTCGTGCGCACGACCACGGACCCCGTGAGCATGACGGCGACGCTCCGCCGGGAGGTGCAGTCGCTCGACAAGGAGCTGCCCGTCTTCGACGTTAAGCCGATGAGCCAGCGCATCGTCGAGTCAACGGGCGCTCGCCGACTGGTCATGTTCCTGCTGGGCGTCTTCGCGGCGGTCGCCCTGATTCTGGCGTCCGTCGGCATCTACGGCGTGCTGGCTTACGCCGTGACGCAGCGCACGCACGAGATAGGCATTCGGATGGCGTTGGGCGCGAGCCGCGGCGACATCCTCCGGCTGGTCGTCAGGCAGGGAATGCTGCTGGTCGCGCTCGGCGTCATCCTGGGGCTCGTCGTGTCGTTCGCCGTCACGCGCTTCATGGCCGGACTGCTGTTCGGGGTCACGCCCAACGACCCCGCGACGCTCTTCGGCGTGTCGCTGCTCCTGGCGGCCATAGCCTTCATCGCCTGCCTCGTCCCCGCGCTCAGGGCGATGAAAGTGGACCCGATGGTGGCGCTCAGGTACGAATGAGCCCGAGGAATTGAAGGGCTTGGAGGAAGAACGATGGACGCGCTGTTACAGGACGTTCGCTATGGCGTTCGAATGTTGGTCAAGCATTCCGGGTTCACGCTCGCCGCGGTCTTGTGCTTGGCCCTCGGGATAGGTCTCAACACGACTATCTTCAGCGTCGTCAGCGCCATGCTCATCCGCCCGCTTCCTTACGACGAGCCCGAGCAACTCGTCGCGCTCCACGAAACGCAGATTAAGAAAGGCACGGAGTGGAACCCGCTCTCCGCTCACAACCTCGCCGACTGGCAAGAGCAGAGCAACGTCTTCGAGCAGGTCGCGGCCTTTCAACGACGTTCCTTCAACTTCAGCACGGGAGATAACCCCGAGCGCCTGGCCGGCGTGCGCGTCTCCTCCGCGCTCTTTCCGCTGCTGGGCATCAGGCCCGTCGTGGGGCGCGACTTCCGGCCGGAGGAAGATAAGCCCGGCGGGGAGCGCGTCGTCCTGCTCGGCCACGGCCTCTGGCAGCGACGCTTTGCCTCCGACCCGGGTGTCATCGGCAAGACGCTCATGCTCGACGGCGAGAGATACACGGTGGTCGGGGTCATGCCGCCGCGTTTCAAGTACCCTGAGTTCGCAGAGCTCTGGACGCCCCTGGCGCTGGACTTGAGCAAAGTCAGCCGGGGCGAACATTTCCTCGACGCCGTCGCGCGCCTCAAGCGCGGAGTCACGGTGGAACAGGCTCAGGCCGAGTTAGACAACATCGCGCGCCGGCTTGAGCAGCAATACCCGGAGACGAATCGTGACATGGGCGCGCTCGCCAAGCCGTTGCGCGCAGAGCTCATCCCCGAAGGAGTCAACCTCTTTCTCCTGACCATGCTCGGCGCGGTAGCCTTCGTGCTGCTCATCGCCTGTGCGAACGTGGCTAACCTGTTGCTTGTCCGCGCCAGCGCACGGCAGAGGGAGATTGCCATTCGTACCGCCCTCGGCGCGGGACGAATCAGGGTCGTCCGCCAGTTACTGACGGAGAGCGTGATGATTGCTCTCCTGGGCGGCGGGCTGGGCATCCTGATGGCGTTCTGGGGCATTGATCTCGTGGTCGCGTCCATTCCGGTCGAGATTCCATTCTGGCTCAATTTAGGGATTGACTGGCGAGTCCTCGTCTTCACCTTCTCGATCTCGGTCCTGACGGGCATCCTTTTTGGGCTGACCCCGGCGCTTCGCCTCTCGAAGCCCGACTTGCAGGAAGCACTCAAGGACGGCGGGAGGGGCTCGACTGACGGGTGGCGTCAAAACCGCCTGCGCAGCGCGCTCGTCATCTCGGAGGTAGCCCTTTCGCTCGTCCTCCTCATCGGGGCGACGCTGATGATCCGCAGCTTTCTACGGATGCAACGGATTGACGCGGGCTTCGACCCGGAGAACGTCATGACGATGGAGTTCCGTCTCTCCGGGCCGAACTATCAAGAGGACAAGCAGCGCACGGCCTTTATTCAACAGGTCACCGAGCGCATCAAGGCGCTTCCCGATGTCGAAGCGGTCGGCGTCGCCAACGACTTGCCGCTCAGCGAAAGTTATTCGACGGATTCCTTCAACGTCGAAGGGCAGCCGGTCCCGCCCAGTGAAGCGCCCGAGACGACCTTGCAAACGGTGACTCCCGATTACCTGAGGACGATGAGAATCCCCGTCGTGCGCGGGCGGGCGTTCGAGGAGCGAGAGTTCGCGGACTCCAGCCCCGTCGTCATCGTCAACGAGGCGATGGCGCAACGCTTCTGGCCCAACGACGACCCGGTCGGTAAACGTCTACGGCTCGGCGCGGACGCGGACGCTCCCTGGCTGACTGTGGTGGGCGTGACCGCCGACGTGAAGGAGTTGTATCGAATCGGGGGGCTGGACGCAAAGCCTTCGTTCCAAACCTACGTGCTCTACCCACAGGCCACCTATTACAGCATGACGCTCGCGGTGCGGACAAAGTCCGGCACCCCGGCGGGCATCACTGCCGCCGTCACGAACGAGATTCACGCCGTAGATAAAAATCTTCCTCTCTACAACGTCCTGACGATGAAGGAAGTCCTTGAGAGGTCCGTGTGGCTGCCGCTTTTCTACGGGAAGATGTTCGGGACGTTCGCGGTGTTTGCCCTGTTCCTGGCGGCGGTCGGCATCTACGGCGTCATGGCCTACGCGGTGACGCAGCGCACGCACGAGATAGGAATCCGCATGGCGCTGGGCGCGCAAAGTGGCGACATCGTCAAGCTGGTGTTGAGGCAGGGAATGTTGCTGGCCTTAGTCGGCGTGGCGATAGGACTGGCGGCGGCACTCGCGCTGACGCGCGTGATATCGAGCCTGCTCTTCGGCGTCAGCGCCACCGACCCGTTGACGTTTGTCGGCGTCTCGCTGTCGCTGGCGTTGGTTGCGCTCCTGGCCTGCTACATTCCGGCGCGGCGCGCGATGAAAGTAGACCCGATGGTCGCGCTCCGTTACGAGTAGGGGCGGAAGTTTTTAGAGCGCGTTTGAAAATCAAAACTCAAGCCTTTGCGCCTTAAGTATTAACTTTGCGCCTTTGCGCGAACGGCTGTTTCTCGCAAAGGCGCAAAGCTAAGACGTAAGGCGCAAAGGGTTGAGCCTGACTTTTCAAGTGGCCTCTTATCAATACAAGGTGGATTAAGGGTTGAGCTTTACTATGAATCGAATACTTTACACAGTTGTCTTGTCTCTCTTTGTCTGCTCGGCCGTCCGGGCGCAGACGCCGACCGTCCCCAACCCGGCGCAGCAGGACGCGACGCGCCCGCCGGGGACGGAGCGGCGCGGGGTCACGCCCGAGCAGCCGCGGCCGGACCCCTCCAACCCGACCGCGCCTCCCGGCACGGAGCGCCCGGCCCCGCAAGCGCCGCCGGGCGTGAACACGCTCCCGCAAGCGCCGCCGCCGGCCGTAACTCCGTCAACGGAATTGGCACAGCCTCCTCAAGAATCTCCCGGCGACCCTAATCAGCAATCCGGGCGGCCTCTGCTCGAATCACTCCAATCGCGGAGCCTGCCGCCACTGCCGCCGCTCTCACGGCTCGGCGTCACGAGCGGCGAGACGCTGACGCTCACGCTCAACGAGGCGATTCGCCGCGCCCTCGAACACAACACGGAGATAGAGGTCGCGCGCGTCGGCGTGCGCGTCACCGAGTCTTCCTTGCGCGCGCTCGAAGGCGTCTACGAGCCGGTCTTCCAGATCACGCCGCAGTTCAGCAGCTTCGTCACCCCGCAGTCGAGCACGCTCGGCGGCTCGAACGATTCCGGGACCGTCTCGCAAACGCTGATAGACTTCGGCCCTTCGCTGACCAAGCTGTTCCGCACGGGCGGCGGGCAGTACCAGGTCTTCTTCAACAACACGCGCGAGACGACCAGCTCCAGGTTTGCACAGATCAGCCCGGCCTACTCCGGGAACTTGGGGCTCACCTTCACGCAGCCGCTCTGGCGCGACCGCTCGATTGACAACAACCGCCGCCAGATTCGCATTCAACGTAAACGGCTCGAACAGTCTGACTCGGACTTCCGGCGGCAGACGATTGACGTCATCACGCGGGTGCAGCGCGCCTACTGGGAGCTGGTCTTCGCGCTCCGTGACCAGCAGAACCGCATCACCAACCTGAACCTCATCCGCACGCAGTTCCTGCAAACGGAGCAGCGCATAGAGGCCGGGTCAATCGCGCCGGTCGAGCGCGCCGAAGTGCAGACGGAGCTTTCCAACCGCGAGGCCGACGTGCTCCAAGCCGTGCAGAACGTCTCCGTGGCCGAGAACAATCTCAAGCGGCTCATCCTGCCCGACTCGCGCGCGGGCGAGTGGTCTGCGGCCCTCGTCCCCGTGGACCAATCCCCGTCTGACTCCGCGACCCCCATCAACCTGCATGACGCGCTCGAAGAGGCGCGCGCCAACCGGCCCGAGCTGCGCCGCGTGCGACTCCAGCAGGACATCACCGACATAGACATCGCTTACTTCAAGAACCAGACGCGCCCGCGCCTGGACATTCTGGCGACCGTCTCGACCACGGGGCTGGCCGGCTCGCCCGTAACTCCGACGGGCACCGTGGACGGCGAGGAGACGAGCGACTTGCCGTCGAATCTGGCCGGGGGCTACGGGCGCATGCTGCGCAACCTGGCGGGCTTCAATACGCGCAACATAGTCGTCGGCGTCCGGCTTGAGCTGCCCCTGCGCAGCAAGACGGCGGAGGCCAACCTGGCGGGCGCGCGGATGCAGCGCGAGCAGTTGGCGGCCACCATGCACGGCGAGGAGTTGAACATAGAGGTCGAGGTGCGCAACGCCGCGCAGGCCGCCGAGACGGCGCGGCTGCGTGTGCTGGCGGCGCGACAGTCGCGCGAGAACGCAGAGGTGCAGCTCCGCGCGGAGAAGAATCTTTACCAGGTCGGGCGCTCGACCACCTTCCTGCTCTTCCAGCGCGAGAACCAGTTGACGAACGCGCGCAACTTGGAGCTGCGCGCCGAGACCAACTACAATCAGGCGCTCGCCGACCTGCAACGCGCGACCTCGACCACGCTCCGCGCCAACAACGTCATCGTCGAAACGCCCCTCGGCCCTTGACGCCATTTGACACCGCGCATCGTTGGAGGATTTACTCTTATATTGCGGGCGGATTGAGAAGAAAGCACTCAACCCGTTGCGCCTTACGTCTTCCCTTAGCGCCTTTGCGGGAAACAGCCGTTCACGCTGGAGGCGCAAAGTTAAGACTTAAGGCGCAAAGGGTTGAATCTGTTGTCCAATCCGAAATCCGCAATTCGTAATCGGTTTTCCCCGTAATGCCTAAGACGACGCCCCGAATCTTAATCGCCGACGACCAGCCAGACGTGCTGGAAGCCCTGCGCCTCCTGCTCAAGGCCGAGGGCTACGAGATAGAGGCTGTGACCTCGCCCGCGGTCGTGCTGCGCGCCCTGGAGTCGCGCGACTTTAACGTCCTGCTGATGGACCTCAACTACACGCGGGACACGACCTCCGGGCAGGAGGGGCTGGATTTATTGAGCCGCATCCAGGCCCTGGACAGCACCCTGCCCGTCGTCGTGATGACCGCGTGGGGCAGCATCGGGATCGCGGTGGAGGCCATGCGCCGCGGCGCGCGCGACTTCGTAGAAAAACCGTGGGACAATGCGCGCCTGCTCTCCATCATGCACACGCAGGTCGAGCTGGGTAACGCCCTGCGCAAGGGGCAGCGGCTGGAGGCCGAGAACAAGCTGCTGCGCGACGGGGAGGACCGGCCGCTGCTGATCGCGGAGTCCCCGGCGATGAAGCCCGTGCTCGAACTCATCCAGCGGGTCGGGCCTTCGGACGCCAACGTGCTTATCACGGGCGAGAACGGGACCGGCAAGGAGGTCGTCGCGCGCACGCTGCACGCGCTCTCGCTGCGCGCGTCGAAGCCGCTGGTCACGGTCAACGCGGGCGCGCTCTCCGAAGGCGTCTTCGAGAGCGAGCTTTTCGGCCACGTCCGCGGCGCGTTCACGGACGCCAAAACCGACCGCGTCGGGCGCTTTGACCTGGCCGACGGCGGCACGCTCCTGCTGGACGAGATCGGCAACGTCCCGCTCAACTTGCAGACCAAGCTGCTGCGCGTGCTTGAGACAGGCGAGTTCGAGCGCGTGGGCTCCTCCAAGACGCGGCGCGCGGACGTGCGCGTGCTTTCCGCCACCAACGCCGATTTGCACCAGGCGATGGAGCAGGGCCGCTTCCGCCAGGACTTGCTCTTCCGCCTCAACACGGTCGAGATACACCTGCCGCCCTTGCGCGAGCGGCGCGAGGACGTTCCGCTTCTGGCACAATATTTCTTGCGGCAGCACGCGCGGCACTATAGAAAGATGGTGGCGGCTTTCGACAAGGCGGCGATGGACGCACTCCAGGGCTACTCGTGGCCGGGCAACATACGCGAGTTGAATCACGTCGCCGAGCGTGCGATCTTAATGACTCAGGGGGAGAGCGTGAGGGCTTCGGACCTGGGGCTCAGGCAGGAGCGCGAGGCGGCCCGCCGCCTTGAGGAGATGAGCCTCGAAGAGGTCGAGTCGTTCTTAATCCGCAAGGCGCTGGCGCGCTTCAACGGCAACGTCAACCAGGCCGCCGACACGCTCGGCCTGAGTCGGAGCGCCCTGTACCGCCGACTGCAAAAGTATGGGCTCTGAGCCGCGCGATAAAGAGGCAAGACACGCGAGACCGGCCAGGCAGCCTCGCCCGCCCACCCACCCCGCCGTCAAACACAAGTGGTATCTGAGTCACGAGCGGCGCGTCTTCGTCACGGCGCTCGCGGGCGGCCTGCCCGGGGCGCTCGTCGCGCTCGTCCTCTTGTGGGGCGGCGACTACTCACCCAAAGTCGAGTGGACGCTCTCCGCGCTGATCGTGGGCTGCTGGCTCGGCTTCGCCTCCGCGCTGCGCGGGCGCGTCGTGCTGCCGCTGCAAACCCTCTCCAATCTGCTCGCAGCTTTGCGCGAGGGCGACTTCTCCATCCGCGCACGCGGGGCGAGCCGCGACGACGCGCTCGGCGACGTGCTGCTCGAAGTCAACGCGCTCGGCGAGATTCTGCAAACGCAGCGGCTCGGAGCCCTGGAGGCCACGGCCCTGCTGCGCACCGTGATGATAGAGATTGACGTCGCCATCTTCGCCTTCGACACGGAGGAGCGGCTGGTCTTGGTCAACAGGGCGGGCGAGCGTTTGATGGCCCGCCCCGTCGAGTGGCTGATGGGGCGCGGCGCGGCCGAGTTGAATCTGGCCGAGTGCCTCCGCGGCGAAGAGACGGCGCGCACGCTACAGATGACTTTCCCGGGCGGCGCGGGCCGCTGGGAGGTGCACCGCAACTCTTTCCGCAACCGCGGCGAGCCTCATCAGTTGTTAGTGCTCACGGACCTGAGCCGGGCGCTGCGCGAGGAGGAGCGGCAGGCGTGGCAGCGCCTCGTGCGCGTGCTCGGCCACGAGCTGAACAACTCGCTCGCGCCGATTAAATCCATCGCGGGCAGCCTTGGGAAGCTCGTGGGGCGCGAGCCGCGCCCGGCCGACTGGCGCGACGACATGCAGCGCGGCCTCTCCGTCATCTCCTCGCGCGCCGCGGCGCTCTCGCGCTTCATGTCGGCTTACGCGCGCCTCTCGGGCCTGCCGCAGCCGCGCTTCGCGCCCGTGGACGTTTGCGTCCTCATACGGCGCGTCGTCGGGCTTGAGACGCGCCTCCCTGTGACCCTCATGCAGGGGCCGGAGGTGACGATTAAAGCCGACGGGGACCAACTGGAACAGGTGCTCATCAACCTGGTGCGCAACGCCGTGGACGCCGCGCTCGAAACCGGCGGGGGAGTCCGCGTGGGCTGGACGAAAACGGCCGCGGAGCTGGAAATCCGGGTCGAAGACGACGGCCTGGGGCTCGCCAGCACGACCAACCTTTTTGTGCCATTCTTCACCACGAAGCCCACGGGCTCCGGCATCGGGCTGGCCCTCAGCCGCCAGATAGCCGAAGCCCACGGCGGGACGCTCTCCCTGGAAAACAGGGCCGCGGGGCAGGGCTGCGAGGCCAGGCTGCGGCTCCCGCTCTAACCGGGCCGGGCGGAAAATTTTCGATTTTGGGATTGAGCCATCCCAGAAGCGGACGGACGTGAGCCCTCAAACCTTGTTCTCACGCACGCCAGGCCGTGCCTTTGAAGTGGCACGGCGCTTTCATAAGAGTGGAAGTTTTAGAGGTCAGTTCCCGGGGGTATAGCGGTTAGCGATTGGGTGTCACCCGTGTCAGTACCGCCTGCGGTAGCGGGCGGGTGCTCGACGCCCGAGACCCGCCCGCTACCGCAGGCGGTACTGACCTGTTGAGTCTAGAGCGGATTACGAGGCCGGCCCATGATTACAATGCGGAACGTCGAAAAAAGTTACCAGACGGGAATCACGAAGACCTACATCCTGCGGCGCATTGACCTGGACATCAAGGAGGGCGAGTTCGTCTCGATCATGGGGCCGTCGGGGGCCGGCAAGTCAACCCTTCTGCACATCCTGGGGATGCACGACAGCGCCTGGGCGGGCGAGTATTACTTCATGGGCCAGCCCGTGCACAAGCTCGGCAAGAAAGAGCGGCCCGAGCTGCGGAACAGAAACATAGGCTTCGTCTTCCAGAGCTATCACCTGCTGGATCACCTGACCGTCTACGAGAACCTGGAAATTCCGCTCTCCTACCGCGACATCGGCAAGCGCGAGCGCGAGAGCATGGTCGGCGACACGCTCGACCGCTTCCAGATAGTCGGCAAGAAGGACCTCTACCCGAGCCAGCTCTCGGGCGGGCAGCAGCAGCTCGTGGGCGTGGCCCGCGCCGTCATCGCCAACCCGAAGTTGATTCTCGCGGACGAGCCGACGGGGAACCTGCATTCGAGCCAGGGCAAGGAGATCATGGAGCTTTTCAAAAAACTGAACGACCAGGGGACGACTATCATTCAAGTGACCCACTCTGACCAGAACGCCACCTACGGCAGCCGCGTCATCAAACTGGAGGACGGGTGGATCGTCAACGATTAACAAAGATTGGAGATTGAAGATGAGTGCTGCGCCCCGGACCTTGATTCATCTGGAAGAGGTCAAGAAGATTTTCTACACGGACGAGGTGGAGACGCACGCCCTGTCCGGCGTCCACATGGACATCAAAGACGGCGAATACATCTCGATTGCCGGGCCGTCGGGCTGCGGCAAGTCCACGCTGCTCTCAATCCTGGGCCTGCTGGACTCCCCTTCGGAGGGCAGCTACCAGATCAAAGGTCAGCCCGTCCAGAGCCTAGACGCCGCGGAGCGCGCGCGGATCCGCAACCGCGAGATCGGCTTCATCTTCCAGAGCTTTAATCTCATCGGCGATTTGACCGTCTACGAGAACGTCGAGCTGCCCTTGACCTACCGCGGGATGGGTGCCGCGGAGCGGAAGAAGAGGGTGACGGATGCGTTAGAGCGCGTCGGGATGGCGCACCGGGCGAAACACCTGCCGAGTCAACTTTCGGGCGGTCAGCAGCAGCGCGTGGCGGTGGCTCGCGCGGTGGCCGGGCAGCCGAGTATTCTCTTGGCGGACGAGCCGACGGGCAACCTGGACAGCGTGAACGGCGAGGCGGTGATGGAACTCCTGCGTGAGCTGCACAAGGGCGGGGCGACTATCTGCATGGTCACGCACGACCAGCGGTACGCACGCCACGCAGACCGAATCATACATCTCTTCGACGGGCGCGTCGTCGAGGAGGAGCGCGGGCAGTTGGCCGAGAAGGCGAAAGACGAGCTCAGGGAAAGCGGCTTTGAGATAGACTGACGCCGCAGTCTCGTGTCATCCTCGCCCGAGCCTTTAGCTTCGTCCGGTGTGGAGCCACTCGATGGAGAGCGACCGCCCCTGGAAAGGGAAGGAGCACCCCGCGCCCGGAGCGTGGCGGGATGACAACCCCCCGCGCTCCGAGGAATCCACGCGCGCGCTGTTAAACCCCGCCCGCCCCATTGAGACCTGCCCGCGGGAGCAGAGCAAGCTGTTAGAGCTGCTCGGCCTGATAAATTTCAGAATCCTGAGCGGCCACAGCCTCTACATAGAAGTCAGCGGGGCCGTCTACAAAATCCTCTACGGCTGCTACTGGCGCAGCGTCTTCACGGGCGCGGAGCATTACTTCCTCAGGTGCGACCGCGTCGCCGACGGCGCGTGGATCGAAGGCCACGACGCCCCGAGCAAGGTTGACCTGGCGATTCGCTACACGGACGCCGGCTGGCTCGTCAAGGGCCACTCGCTCAAGCTCATGCTGCGCGGAGACTGACCGCCGCCCCGCCTTCCCCAAAAAATACCCGCCGAAAAAAAATCCGCCAGGTCGAACGCCGGTATTGACGGGGGATATGTTCCTTAGTAGTATATGGCTATGCCATATAAAGGGTCGGACATGCTCGACCGCGAGTTGAAGAAGGGCAGCGCCGAGCTGCTGATTCTCTCGCTGGTCGAGGAGCAGCCGCGGCACGGCTACGACATCGGCAACCTGATCGAGCAGCGCTCGGGCGGCGTGCTGCGCTTCAACGTCGCCTCGCTCTACCCGCTGCTCTACCGCCTGGAGAAGCGCGGCTGGATAGAGGGCCGCTGGGTGGAGAAGGCCGGCCAGCGTCGCCGCCGTTATTACCGGCTGACCGCGCAGGGCAAAAAAGTCCTGGAGGCGCAGCGCAGCAGCTGGCGCGAGTTCGTCGCCGCCATCAGCCGCATCACGGGTATCGAACATGCCTGACTGGAAGAAAGAGATCAGGGCGCGGCTCGCGCGCCTGCGGCTGCACCCGACGCGCGAGGCCGAGATCGCCGAGGAATTGGCCCAGCATTTGGACGACCGCTACGAGCAGGCGCTGCTCGGCGGCGCGACCGAACAGGAGGCTTACCGCGCGGCGCTGCTGGAACTGACCGAGGGCGACTTGCTGGCCCTCGGACTCGGCCGCGTCGAGCGCCCGGCCGGGCGCGAGCCCGTGGTGCCCGGGGCACGAAGGAGGACGAATTTGCTCAGAGACCTCTGGCAAGACCTGCGTTACAGCCTGCGGACGCTCGTCAAGAACCCGGGCTTCACGGCCGTCGCCGTCATCGCCCTGGCCTTGGGCATCGGCGCGAACAGCGCGATCTTCAGCGTCGTTAACACGGTCCTCTTGCGCCCGCTGCCTTACAAAGACCCTGAGCGACTGGTGATGGTCTGGGAGGACGACACCAAAGGGGGCTACCCGCGCGACACGCCCGCGGCGGCCAACTACGTAGACTGGCGCGACCAGAATCAGGTCTTCGAAGGCATGGCGGCGATGGCCGACGCGGACTTTAACCTGACGGGGACTGGCGACCCGGAGAGGCTTGAGGGCAAGCTCGTCTCGGCCAGTTTCTTTCCCCTGCTGGGCGTCGAGCCGCAACTGGGCCGCGTGTTCCTGCCCGAGGAAGACAGGCCCGGCGCGAACAACGTCGTGCTGCTGAGCCACGGCCTGTGGCAGCGCCGGTTCGGCTCCGACCCGAACGTCATCGGGAAGCCTGTCACGCTGAACGGCGGAACCGGCACGGTCGTCGGCGTCATGCCGCCGCAGTTCCAGCACCCGGGCGAGAAGGCCGAACTGTGGGTCCCCATCGGGTTCACCCCGGAGCAGGAGGCCAGCCGCGGCCGGCACTACCTGAAAGTCCTGGCGCGCATGAAGCCGGGCGTCACGCTCGGACAGGCGCAGGCGGAGATGAACACCATCGCCGCGCGCCTACAGCAGCAGTACCCGGACCAGAATAAAGATTTGGGCGCGACCGTCAATTCGCTGCACGAGTACGTCGCGGGCGACATCAGGCCGGCGCTCCTCGTGCTGCTCGGCGCGGTCGGGTTCGTGCTGCTGGTCGCGTGCGCCAACGTCGCCAACCTGCTCCTGGCGCGCGCGGCCGCGCGCCAGAAAGAGATCGCCATCCGAGTCGCGCTCGGCGCGAGCCGCTTCCGCCTCGTCCGTCAGTTTCTGACGGAGAGCATCCTGCTGGCGGCGCTCGGCGGCGGCGTCGGGCTGCTGCTGTCGCTCTGGGGCGTGGGCCTCCTGCAAGCCTTCATCCCGCAGAGCATCTCGCAGGTCAAATCGGTCGCCATTGACGGCAAGGTGCTGGTCTTCACGCTGCTGGTCTCGCTGCTGACGGGGCTGATTTTCGGCCTGGCCCCGGCCACGCAGGCGTCGAACTTCAACCTCAATGAGACTCTGAAAGAAGGGGGCCGCGACTCCGCGGCCGGCAGCCGCGGCAACCGCATCCGCGGCCTGCTGGTGGTCGCGGAGGTCGCGGTCTCGCTGCTACTGCTCATCGGCGCGGGGCTCTTGATTAACAGCTTCCTGCGCCTGCGCAGCGTTGACCCTGGGTTCCGCACGGACAACCTGCTGACGATGGAGGTCGTGCTCCCCGGGACGAAGTATTCCGACCCCGCGCGGCGCGCGGCCTTTTATACGGACCTGCTGCGCCGCGTCGAGGCCCTGCCGGGCGTGAAGTCCGCGGCCGTCACCACCAATCTCCCTTTATACCCGCAAGGCAACTCGATCAGCTTCAGCATAGAGGGACGCCCGGACCCGGCGACGGGCCGGAAGCCCACGGTGGTCACGAGAGTCATCAGCCCACAGTACTTCAGCACGATGGGGATTCAGTTTTTGCAGGGGCGGCAACTGAGCGAGCAGGACAAGGCCGACTCACCGGCCGTGGCCGTCATCAGCGAAACGTTTGCCCGCCGGTTCTGGCCCAACGAAGACCCGCTGGGCAAGCGCATCACGCCGGGCCGGGCGGACTCCACGGACCCCGACGACTGGATAACCATCGTCGGGGTGGCGAAGGACGTGCGCCAGTTCGAGCTCGACGCCGAGCCGAAGCCGCAGATGTACCTGTCATACGAGCAGGCGGGCTTCTTCGAGCCGAACGACCTCGTCGTCAGCACGAGCGTCGAGCCGCTCAGCCTGGCCCCCGCGGTGCGCAAGGCCGTCTGGGAGGTGGACAAAGACCAGCCGGTCTCCAACGTCAAGACGATGGAAGACATCCTCTCCGGGTCAATCGCGCGGCAGCGCTTCAGCATGCTCCTGCTGGGCATCTTCGCAGGGCTGGCGCTGGTGCTGGCGGCGGTCGGAATCTACGGCGTGGTGAGCTACTCTGTCGCGCAGCGCACGCGCGAGATAGGCTTGCGCATGGCGCTCGGCGCGCAGGCCGCCGACGTGGTGAAGATGGTTGTCGGGCAGGGCCTGAAACTCGTCCTGATAGGCGTCGCCTTCGGCCTCGCCGCCGCCTTCGTCCTGACGCGCGTCATGTCGAGCCTGCTCTTCGGCGTCAGCGCCACGGACCCCTTGACGTTCATCATTATCTCGCTCGTACTCGTCGGCGTCGCCCTCGTCGCCAGTTTCATCCCCGCGCGCAGCGCCACCAAAGTTGACCCCATGATCGCGTTGCGGGCCGAATAGCCTCACGCACCCGCCCCGCGGACTTTCCTATTGACAGCCGATAGGGTCTCCTGTAGGCTCCCTCCTATCGGCGGATGATAGGAGGAGCATGAAGAAGCACAAGACGGCCGAACTGATACAGGGCGCGGTGGAGTTGCTGGCGCTGCGCATCCTGCGCTCCGGCGCGCTCAACGGCTGGGACATCATGCAGCGCATACGGGTCGTCTCCGGCGAGGTCTTGAGCGTCACGCCGGGCGCGCTCTACCCGGCGCTGCACCGTTTGGAGGAGCGCGGTTTGATTAACGCGGAGTGGGGGGCGTCCGAGAACAACCGGCAGGCCAAGTTCTACAAGTTGACTGCCGCCGGGCGCAGGCAGCTTGAGGCGGAGCGCGAGACGTGGGAGCGCTTCGCGGGTGCGGTCGAGGCGATCCTGCGCGACGCTTGAGCGGGAGGGGGCACCGAGATGCTGGGCAGGCTGAGGCGGCGGCTGCGGGCGCTCCTGTTCAATCGCGCCGCCGAGCGCGAGCTGGACGCGGAGTTGCGCTACCACCTGGAGCGGGAGACGGAGCAGAACCTGGCGGCCGGCATGACTGCGGAGGAGGCGCGTTACGCGGCCCTGCGCGGCTTCGGCGGGGTGGAGCAGTCGAGGGAGCAATGCCGCGACGCGCGGGGCGTCAGGGCGGTCGAAGAATTGTGCCAGGACCTACGCTACGGCGGGCGAATGCTGCGGAAGAATCCGGGCTTTACTCTCGTGGCGGTCGTCACCCTCGCGCTCGGCATCGGCGCGAACACTGCCATCTTCTCGGTAGTCAATGCCGTCCTGCTCAAGCCTCTGCCCTACGCGAGCCCCGAGCGGCTCGTGACGCTCTGGGGGACGGCGGCCAATACAGGGGCGGGCAACATACCTTTCTCGTACCTCAATTTCACGGACTACAAGAATCAGGCACAGACCCTCGAACACGTCGCGGCCTGCGACACGACGGAGGCTGTGCTGGCGAGCGCGGACGCTGAGCCGGAGACTTTAAGCGGCGCGCGCGTGTCAAGCGACCTGTTCCCACTGCTCGGCGTCGCACCAATGCTCGGCCGCGCCTTCTCAGCCGAGGAAGACAGGCCCGGCGGCGCGGCGGTCGTCGTCATCAGTCACGGCCTGTGGCAGCGCCGCTTCAGTTCCGACCCGCAGGTCGTCGGCCGCCAGGTCATGCTCGGCGAGAGGAGCACTAAAGTCATAGGGGTGATGCCGCGCGGGTTCACCTTCCCCGTCGAAGAAGAAACTTCTGATTACTGGGTGCCGCTCGCAGGCGACCCGAACAGAACAGAACTCCTGTCGAACCGGCACGGCAAGTTCCTGACAATCGTCGCGCGCCTCAAACAGGGCGTCCGGTTCGAGCAGGCCGAGGCGGAGGCTCTGGTCATAGCCCGCAGGCTTGAGGCGCAGTACCCGGACGCGAACACGGGCTGGCGCGCGCGCCTTGTCCCGCTGCAAGAGGACATTGTCGGCGGCGTCCGGCCGGCGCTGCTCATCCTGCTCGGCGCGGTGGCGCTCGTGCTGCTCATCGCCTGCGCCAACGTCGCCAACCTGTTACTCGCCAGGGCGGGGGCGCGCGCGAAGGAGGTCGCGATTCGCACGGCGCTCGGCGCGAGCCGCGCGCGCATCATGCGGCAGTTGCTGACAGAGAGCTTGCTGCTCTCGCTGGCGGGCGGGGGCTTGGGGCTGCTGCTCGCCGAGTGGCTGGTTGACGTGATCGTGGCGGCGGGACCGGCCAGCCTCCCGCGCCTCGCGGACGTTAATTTGGACGCTTCGGTGCTCGGCTTCACGCTGCTGGTCTCAATCCTCACGGGCCTCGTCTTCGGGCTCGCGCCCGCGCTCCGCGCGTCAAAGACAGACTTGAGCGAGCCGCTCAAAGAAGGCGGCAGGAGTTCCACCGAGGGCGCGCGCCGCAACCCCTTGCGCGGGCTGCTGGTCGTCTCAGAGGTCGCGCTCTCCTTGATGCTCCTCATCGGCGCGGGGCTCCTGATAAAAAGTTTCGTCCGTCTACTACAAACAGACCCTGGCTACCAGACGGAGCGGGTACTCACGGCCAGCCTCTCACTGTCGAAGACGAAATACCCGGAGCCGGAGCAGCAGGCGGCCGTTTACCAGCAGGTGCTCGGGCGCGTCGCGGCGCTGCCCGGCGTGGAAGCGGCCGGCGCGGCGAGCCTCCTGCCCCTCGGCGGCCGCGACAGCTACAACGTCTTCCAGGTAGAAGGCCGCACGCCTTTCGCGGCCGGGCAGGAGCCGACCGTCAGGTATCAGGTCGTCAGCCCGGATTATTTTCGCGCGATGGGCATACAGCTTCGCCGCGGAAGGTTCTTCACCGAAGGCGACACGAAAGGCGCGCCGCAGGTCTTGATAGTTAACGAGGCGTTCGCCCGCCGCCACTTCAGTGGCGAAGACCCTGTGGCCCAGCGCCTCGTCATCGGCGACGACCCGCCGCGCGAAATCGTAGGCGTCGTCGGCAGCGTGCGCCACCGCGGGCTCGACGAAGAGCCGCAGCCGGAGTTTTACGTCTCGTACCTCCAAGCGCCGCGCAGCAGGCTCAGCCTGGTGGTGCGCGCCGCGGCAAACGACCCGGCCGAGTTGGCGGCCTCCGTGCGCGGCGCGATCAGGGAAGTCGAGAAGGATCAGCTCGTCGGCGAGGTGAGGACGATGGACACGCTCGTGTCCCACTCGGTCGCCCCGCGCCGCTTCCAGATGTTGCTGCTGGGGAGCTTCGCACTGGTGGCGCTGCTCCTGGCCGGCGTCGGCATCTACGGCGTGATGGCTTACGCGGTGGCCCAGCGCAGGCACGAGATAGGCGTCCGCCTCGCGCTCGGCGCGCAGCGGGGCGACGTGATCCGGCTCGTGGTCAGGCAGGGGATGACGCCGGCCCTCGTCGGGGCCGGCGTAGGATTAATCGGGGCCTTCGCGGGGACGCGCGTGATTGAAAGCCTGCTGTACGGCGTCAGCGCGGGCGACCCCATAGTGTTCGTGGGCGTCTCGGCATTGCTTCTCCTGACGGCGCTGCTGGCCTGTTACCTGCCCGCGAGACGCGCGACGGGGATTGACCCCGCCATCGCACTCCGGCACGAATGAGCGACGCGGCGAGGCTCACCCACCGGAATCCAGATGCCAGCCCACGTTGACCAGGTCGTTGCCGCGCCGGACGAAGATTTCTGTGCCACGCCAGGAAGTTTACGCCCCGGCCGATCTTCAGGCTACAGATTGCAGCCGGCGGTCGCCTGCTTGCAGTAAGCGGGCGACCGCCGGTGATGGCTCAGTTTGAGCTTGAGTGATTTGTGATGCGGCGCTCACCGCCGCAGGCGCAGTGTCAGCCCGGAGGGGGCGCAGAGGCATGAATGACGGCGCGACCTTTGTCCGTTAGCCCGTAGGTGACGCAGAAAGCACGCACCGGGGGTTTAGAGTCCTATACACCGGACGGTGGGACTTGTATCATGACCTCTTAGTCGCACATCTCAGAGAAGCATTTTATCTGGAAACTTTTCTCTAACATCAAGTATATATGCTACTTCACTGCCAGGTGAGTTAAGCTCTCCTTCAAGCAATTTCAGCCGCCTGCGTTTGAGTGAGAACAAAGTCTTGGCAACTTTCCCCCATTTTAGCCTAATTAAGTCTTCTAAGATTTCAGCGGTAGTAACAACGATGCTTTCAATTGTTCCAACATTTGTTTTTAATTTGTGGAACTTCAAGTGTCTTTGATAATCATATGCTAACCATTCAAGTTTTTCCTCGATTTCTGTCTGAGTAAGATTGGCTCTAGCAATATCATTCATCCAGTTTCGTAACGCTAGAAATTTCCCTTCTGAAGCTGGATCAGTTCTGTAGTCTATTATTTGCTCCCATGGAACGGATTCGTCAGGTAGGGGTAAGGCATTCAGCGCAATTTGCACCACGTCATTCTTATTAGATTGTTGCGTATTCAAGCTACTGTATATCATCGCCAAGTCAGGGGAGAGGGATGGATAAGCATCGAGATGGTCTGACTCTCTCAATTGAACGCATATACGTCTGATGCGACTAAAGTGAGCAAGAATCATATGTCCGTCTGCTTCCTCTCTATTCATTTCCCTTCGTCTAAGACCTTCATTTGTATTTGTGATTTCAAGCTCACGAGATTCTTTGTATTGTTCATTGTCTATTAGCATTGTATCCAGAGAATTCTCGCCTTCCCACGCGGTAGGGTCTAACCACTTTGGCTCAAAAACAATGCCTTTCTCTAGCAAGAATTCTAATTCGCTAAGTGCAGTTGTTAACAATTCTTTTCCATGTCCTGAAAAGGTTTCAGCTATACGAGATAACTCAGAAATAGATACTAGAGTGTCAGGAATAGCAATGCGTTTAAACATAAGAGCATCTTGTTTGAGCGACGAGGGACCGACGGCATCAAACATAGATTTAACGCCAACAAATTCTCTGATTCTCATAATGATGCTCCCTTCATTGGTAATAGCGCCTACCGCTAATTGGGCCGCTGTCGCTTCCGACTGATCATGTTGTCAGCGGTAATTCCCGACAAAGGCGACTGGGGTATAATCAGTCATCGGTGGTAGGTTACCGCTCTCGGCGGTATAACACATCTCAGGGCTAACCTTACCGTTAGAGCGTGCGTGAGGCTAACAAGAAAAGGCGCTTATTAGCGAGACGTGCGAGGATCGAACGCGGGCGCACGATATTCCCGTTGAAAGGTGAATGTCAACGGTCGCCGCTTTAACTTTGTCGGGTTTAGAATTTTTGTTTTGTGTGGCCGCGGTTCACACGTCGCTGGCCGTGAGTGGCCGTGGGGTTTTCCCGTCTATGTCTGTGAAGCCGTACTCCTGGGCCAGACTCGCCGCGATTAGAACTTGCCCCGTCCTCCCCATCACGGCGGGGTCGGAGGCGAGCGCCGCGACGGCGCGCCCTATGAACTGCGGCGATTCCGAATTGCTCAAGTCCAGCCAGTCGGCCGCCTGCATGACTTTCTCGGTCCTGACCAGCCCCGGATACAGCGAGACGACCGCGACGTTGTGTTCCCGCAGCTCGTGCGCCATGTCCGCCGTCATCTTGTCGGTCGCGGCTTTCGCGACGCCGTAGGCCACGTTCCCGATGTACTTCTGCGCCGCCCAAAACGAGATGTTGACAATCAGGCCGCTCCGTTGAGAGACCATCACGCGGGCCGCGAGTTGGCTGGACACGTAATGAGCGCGCACGCCCGCCTGAAACATGGAGTCCCAACGCCAGGCGGGCTGCTGCCAGAAAGGGCGCGGCCAGGTGAACTCGCCGCCCTCGACCATGTTCTCGTAGCCGCCCCAGACGTTATTGACCAGAATGTCCAGGCGACCCCGCTCATCAATGACCCGCCCGAACGCCGCCTCGGTTTCCGAGTCGCGCGTGTGGTCGCAGGCGACGGGGATAACTCTCTCGTCGGGCGTAAACGTCTCTTCGGAGGCGGTGCGGCCCGTGGCGTAAACTGCGGCCCCGGCCGCGGCCAGTTCGAGGGCTACGCCTCTGCCCACGCCCTTCGTGGCCCCCGTTACGACGGCGACTTTGTCACTCAAATCTGTCATCGCACACCTCTACTATCATATCAGGCCGGACAGAAAGTTACTCAAGGCTCGGTCGAACTCCGCCGGGGCGTCTTCGCTGATGTAAGAGCGCGTGTCGGCGAAGGTGGCGAGCGTGAGCGGGATGGAAGGGTAGAGCCGCTTGAGGTCGGCCCACTGAGTATGGCCGACGGCGGCCCCCGCCAGCGGAGACTTCGCGTCGGGCAGCGCGCTCATCGCTAGCGTCGGCACGTTGAGTCGCGCGAAATCTTCGGTCAGGTCCGTCGTCCGAATCTCCGAGCCGAGGCGGACCCCGCGCAGCAGGAAGCCGCCCGCCAGGGCTTCGAGCGTCCAACGCTTCGAGAGGGCTTCGTCCTTCACGGCGAACGCCATCCAGTTCTTCACGGACGGGTTCGTGCTGTTGGGGTCGTCCAGGAGTTTCTTTATCTCTGCGCGGCTGCCGGGCACGTCGGCCGTCGGGAAGAGTTGCGGCGGGACGAAACCTTTCATCAGGGCCAGCCGCTCGCGGAGCGTCGCGGGGCGGTCGGGCGCGTCGGGCGGGCGCATGGGCACGTTGACCTGCGCGTTGACGAGGACCGCCGCGCGAATCCTCTCCGGCTTGAGCAGCGCCAGCCGCGCCGCGAAGTAGCCGCCGATGGCCGTGCCCACGACGACGAGTTTGCCTTCGGCGCGCGCGCTCTTCTCGACGAGCCGCAGGAGCGACTGCTCTATGTTGTCGAGCCAGGGGCGGCGCGTGAGGTCGAACGCTTCCGGCCAGGGCTGCGGGCGGGCGAGGCCCGCGCCGGGCAGCGTGACGACGTGGAAGCGGTAACGGTCCTGGTTGCGCTCGACGAAGGATCGGTAAAGCTCGCGGCCGTCAACGCCCGCGTCCGAGATGAGGAGTACGGGGACGCGCCCGCGCCCGCGCGTCTCGACGTGTATGTAGTCGCCGGAGACGGGAGCCCTGGGCTCGGGCAGTCTCAGGTCGAGCCGCCCGCCGCCCTGTGAGAACGTCGCCGCGCGCTGTGCCAAATTCGCGACCGATTGCGGCCTGCCGCTCAAGTCTACGCCGTGCAGTTTGTTGAACTGGATGTAGAGGTCACGGAAGGCCGCCGTGCGCTCGTCCGCGGAGAGGCCGTCCCGCGCGGCAGCCTTCCACAACTCGACCATCCTGTCCACGTCCGCCGGGGCGGTCTTCCGAAGGCCCACGTAGCCGAGCAGTTTAATCATCCGCTCGCGTGTGGTCGCGTCCTGCGCCCGGACGATGCCGGAGAGCAAGAGGAGGAGGGCTGCTGTGACGGCTGCTTTCTTCACTTTTCGAATCTCCTTTGGCTGGCACGCGCCGGATGTTAAGGGCGCGAGGGAAAGCCGCGCAAAGGAAATGCAACCAACGCACAAGGGCGCGCGACGAAGGCGTGGATTTGTGCAACGAGCGGTGGTGAGGGATTGCTTTTAAGTCAGGCGTTCGAGGAGCGTTTCCAGCCGGCGGCGGTAGCGGCGGCTCACTTTCAGCTCCGTGCCGTCCAGGAGCACGGCGAAGCAATCGCCGTTGAACCAGTCCTTCAGACGCCGCACGCGGTTCAGGTTGACCACGGCCGAGCGGTGAATCCGCGCGAACTCCTTGGGGTCGAGCCGCGCCGCCAGGCTCCCCAGGTTGCCGCGCAGCAGGTACGAGTTCCGGCCCGCGTGAATCCTGGTGTAGTAGCCGACCGCTTGCAGCCAGTCCACTTCCTCCGCGGGGACGAAATTAATCTCGCCGCCCGCCTTGATGAGGAACCGCCTGAGCGGCTCTCCTTTCTCCGGCTCGTGGGCCAATTCTTCAACCTCGCCCGCGCCCCTGTGGTGTTCGACCAGCGCCAGCAGCCTGCGGCTGAACTCCGCCGTGCGCCGCTCGCGGTGCTGGCTCTTCGCGCGCTCAAGCGCCTGGTAAAAGCGCTCGTCAGAGAAAGGCTTGAGCAGGTAGTCGAGCGCGCTGACCTCGAAGGCTTTGAGCGCGTAACTGTCAAACGCGGTGATGAAGATCAGGATGGGCGGGCGCTCCAGGTTGATCGCCTCCACGACCTCGAAGCCGTTGCCGTGCGGCATCTGCACGTCCAGCAGGACGAGGTCCGGCGCGAGCCGCTCGATGCTCTCCACGGCCTGTCGGCCGTCGCCGCACTCGCCGACGACTTCCACCGACGGGTCTCTTGAGAGCAGCGTGCGGACGCCCTTCCTGGCGTTCACCTCGTCGTCAACGATTAACGCTCTAATCTTTTCCATCGTCCCCCGTGCCCCTCCGGCGGAAAGGGATTCTCAGGCGGGCCGCCGCCCCCTGCGGCTCCACGTTCTGAAGCACGAACTCCTGGCGGCTGCCGTAAAGCTGTTCCATGCGCGAGCGCACGTTCCTGAGGCCGATGCCGCCGCCCGCGTCCGGCCGCCAGCCCGCGGGGAGTCCCGGCCCGTCGTCTTCCACGGACAACTCAAGCCAGCCGTTCTCGCGACGCGCGGTAATGCGCACGAGCCCTGATACAGATGATTTGGCGACGCCGTGCCTGATAGCGTTCTCGACCAAGGGCTGCAAAATCAGGTTCGGCACCTCGGCCTCAAGCAACTCTTCAGGCACGTCCACCTCGATTCGGAGCCGGTCGGAAAAACGAAACTCTTCAATCGCCAGGTATCTGCGGACGAAACCGAGTTCGGCCGCGAGCGGGACTTCCTGCCCCGCGCTGTCGTCGAGCGACGAGCGGAGCAGCTCGCCCAGCCCCGCGACCATCTCGACCGCCTGCTTGTTCTCGTTGTTGCGGACGAGCATGGCGACCGTGTTCAGCGCGTTGAAGAGGAAGTGGGGCCGGATTTGCATCCTCAAAGCTTCGAGCCGCGCCAGCCCGAGTTGCGTCTCCAATTCCCTCGCCCTCGTCTCGCGCTCGCGGTACTTGCGGTAAGAATCGCGCGCCACGGCCGCACCAAGAATGGCCCAGTAAAGTATCAACTCGATGTACAGGAAGACCCGCACCCCTCTGCCGAACTCGCCTAAGAAAGTAATCGTCACCCCCGGACGACTCTGGCCGAACAGCGTGCCGAGCAGGGCGAAGAGCGCGATGTGCGACAGGCCGAAGAGGAAGCTGAGCGCAAAGTGGGCCAACGTCGCGCGAGCCAGCCTCTCCCTGCCGAGCGGCATTCTTTCGGCGAGGCGAAAGATGAGGGGAGCCAGGAGCGCCCAGTAAGACCAGATGGCGAGCGACCAGAGTAAGATCACCGAGAAGCTGGCCGGCGATGAGGTCTGGATGCTGTCGGCGTACCTCTGGCTGGCGCTGACGAGTGAGAGCACGAGCCAGACGGCCATGACGCCGAGCGCCCACGCGCGGCGCGACGAGCCCGCCCGGCTTTCCGAAGTAACGTCCGCCATAGGTTTCTAACCCGCGCGTATGATAAGCACGGCCGGGCGCGCGTTGCAAAAGGGCTGCGGCCAGATGAGGGTAATTAGTCACTTGCCTAATCACCTAACAGCGGTTATAGTGTCCGCGTTATGAACAGATACGAAGAGGCGCTGGCGGAGTTGGGATTGACCATCCCCGAGCCGACGGTGCCGGTCGCCACTTTCGTGCCTTACGTGGTCACAGGCAATCTGGTTTACGTCTCCGGGCAGATACCCATGCGGGACGGCGAGCTCGGTTTCGTCGGAAAGCTCGGCCGCGACTACGATGTGGGGCAGGGACGGGAGGCGGCCCGGGCGTGTGCCCTGAACGTGCTGTCTGTGCTCCGCCTCGCGTGCGGCGGCGACCTGGACAGGATGACGAGGTGCGTTCGCTTGGGCGGCTTCATTAACAGCACAGATGACTTCACGTCTCAGCCGGAGGTGATGAACGGGGCGTCGGACCTGTTGGTGGCGGTCTTCGGCGAGCGCGGGCGTCACGCGCGGACGGCGGCCAGCGTCAACTCGCTGCCGCGCGGCGTCGCCGTCGAGGTTGACGCCGTCTTCGAGATCGCAAGTGATTAAAGACCCATCAGACTCTCAATAAAGTGAAAGAAGAAGTCAGAAAGACTCAGGGAAGTGGCCGCGCGAGCCGGCCTGCCGCCGGGCTACGTGGCCTCCATCTAGCTAGATGCTCGCCATGATCGCCTTCTTGATTTCCTTGATGCGGGCCTCGTCGCGCTTGTAGAACGTCCACTGCTTGACCCTTTTGGACTTGAGGAGCCCGGCCTGCGACAAGACCTTGAGGTGCTCGCTCGCGGTCGGCGGCGTGACTTCGAGTTTCTCGGCGATGAACAGTCCGCAGACCCCGTCCTTGACGAGGTCGCCGTAACTCTGCGGCGGGAAGTGCGCGGCCGGGTCCTTCAGCCACTCCAGTATCTGGAGCCTGCGTTCGTTAGCCAGGGCGCGGATCGCGGGGGCAATGTCCATCAGGTGTTTAGTTGATTTACTAACTGCTTAATCCTTTGACCGCCATTCTAATCGAACCTCGCCGGCGGGGCAACGCGGAGGAATCATGACGACCATAAACAACCTGACGATCGAGAGGGAAAGCATCAAGAAGGTCTACGGCCGGATACGGGAGTTCATCCGGCGCACCCCCGTCGCCGAAGTGAAAGGCGCGGACTTCGGCCTCGCGGCCGAGAGTTTGAGTTTCAAGCTCGAACTGTTCCAATACTCGGGGGCGTTTAAGACGCGCGGCGCTTTCGCGAACCTGTTGACACGGTATATCCCGCGGGCCGGGGTGGTCGCCGCCTCGGGGGGCAATCACGGCGCGGCGGTCGCCTACGCCGCGAAGAAGCTCGGGTTTCAGGCGAAAATCTTCGTCCCGGAGAATGCCTCGAAGGCGAAGAAAGAGCGAATCCTCAGCTACGACGCGGTGCTCGTCGAGAAGGGCGAGGAGTACGCCGACGCCCTGAAAGAGAGCGAGGAGTGGGTGTCACAGTCGGGTGCGCTGCCCATCCACGCCTACGATCAACTGGAGACGATACTCGGGCAGGGCACAATCGGCTTGGAACTGGAAGAGCAGGCCGGGAAACTCGACACGCTCCTCGTGGCCGTCGGCGGCGGCGGTTTGATCTCGGGGCTCGCCTCCTGGTACGAGGGGCGAGTCAAAATCATCGGCGTAGAGTCAGAGGGGACTCCGACGCTCAAGAGAGCGTTCGAGGCCGGCAGGCGAGTGGACGTGGAGGTCAAAGGCAGCGCGGCGGACTCACTCGGAGCGCGCCGCGTGGGGGAGTTGGTGTACCCGATTGCCCGGCGCTACGTGGAGCGGGTCGTGCTGGTCTCGGACGACGCGATACGGGAAGCACAGGAGAAACTCTGGAAGTCGTTGCGAGTCGTCGCCGAGCCGGGCGGCGCGACCACGTTCGCGGCACTCTCCTCCGGCCAGTACCAACCTCGTCCAGGCGAGCGCGTGGGCCTCATCGTGAGCGGCGGCAACACCACGGCCGTAGACTTCGACCTCCAGGCGCCGTCCGTCGCCGGAAAGTAATCGTTCATCCCTCGTCTCGCCCGCGCCTACTGCGAGCCGCTGAAGCTCGTCGCGGGGCCTACCGTCTGGTTCGTGCTCAAGTTAGGAAAGCTCTTCGTGGCGGGGCTGAAGCTGTAGCCGGTCAGGGTCGGCCTGACCGTGTAGCTGCGGCCCGCGGGCAGGTCCGACAGGGTGTAGTAACCTGTGCTCGTGGTCTGCACGGAGCGCGGGGCGAAGCCCGAGGGGCTCGTACTCGTCACCGTCATCGTCACGCCGGCTAGCCCCGTGGTCGTCCCCGCTCTGGTCACGCGGCCGCTAATCTTGTACAGCTTGAGGACGAAGTTGGCCGCCGTCAGATTCGCGGAGAGGTCGGCGTAGGTGCGTGTCTCGGGGGTGAAGTCGTAGCTCGGCTTGGCGGCCGTGATGACGTAGGTGCCCACCGCGGGCAGGTAGGGGAACGAGTACGCGCCCGTGGACGTGGTCGTGTAGAAGCGCGTATGGAAGCCCTCGATCGTAGGGCTCGTGAGCTTGACCGTGACGCCCGCGAGGCCGCTTGTTCCGACTTTGACGAAGCCGCTGATGGTGTAGGTGTTGAGCTTGGCTGCGAAGTTCTGGTTAATCAGGTCGGCACTCAGCCCCGTGTAGCTGCGGCTCGGCGGGGTGAAGGAGTAGTGAGTCTTCGACGGGGTGACGGTGTAATTGCCGCCGGGCGCGAGCCCCGTGAAGGTGTAGTTGCCATCGCCGTCTGTCGTGGCGACGGCCGCCTTCGAGCCCCTCAACGTGATGGTCACGCCACTGAGCCCGTGGATGCCGACGCGCACGCGCCCGCTGATGGAGAACGGCCGGTCGTCGTTGACGATGGTCCCGAACCCTTGCGCGTCCGTGATGGCTGCGCCCGGGGCGTTGGTCAGCTTGACGTAGAAGTTCTCGTCCGGCTCGACCGCGATGTCTCCGACGACCGCGACTGTAATCTGCTTGGTGGTCTCGCCCTCGTTGAAGATGAGCGTGCCGCTCTGGGGCGTGTAATCGGCCGACGTTGCGGTGCCGTTGGCCGTCGTGTAAGCCACCGTTACCTGACGCCCGCTCGCGGGTGAGAGGGTGACGGTGAAGGTCGCCGAGACGGTTCCGCCGTTGCCCTCGGTCACAGTCGCGTTGCCGATCGAGAGAGCGGGCAGCGGGTCGTTATCCCTGACGGTCAGGTCCGCCTGTGCGGGCGAGCCGAGGCTCGCTCCCCCAATCGGGTTTGAGAGCGTGAGTTTGATGTTCTCGCCCAACTCGTCGAGTGAGTCGTCAAGGAGCGTGACCGAGAAACTACGGCTCGTCTGGCCGTCCTGGAAGTCGAGTGTCCCGGACGTAGCGGTGTAGTCCGCGCCGGCAAGGGCTGCGCCGTTGCTGGTCGCGTAATCTACGAAGACCGCGCCGTTGCTGCCGCCGGTGCGCTTGACCGTGATGGTCGCCACGCCGCCTTCGGTCGTCGCGTAAGTCATGGAGCTGAATTGCAGCGTCCCCTGCGGGGCCTCGACCGTGAAGCACTGTGAGAACTCGGACGTGTTGTTGTTCGGGTCCGTGGCCGTGGCCGTCACCACCTGGCCCCCTGCGAGCGGGGCCGCGGGCGTGAAGGAGAAAGCGGCCTGCCCGCCGTCGTCTGTCGTCACCTTCTTCGAGCCGAGGAAGGTCTGCCCCTCGCCGTTGCCCGCAACGTCGCAGGAGGTGTTGGAGAAGAACTCCAGGCGGAACTCGGTGTTCGGCGCGGAGTCGAGTGTGCCCTGGATGACGGTACTGCCCGCGTCGGTGACGGCGGAGGTCAGCGCGGGAAAGTTCTGCGAGTTGTTGACGCCGGAGTCCGTGTCGCCCGGGTCGTTGGCCGTCGCGCCGTCAAAGCCTAGGTCAATGCCGAGCCCGTGCGTGTCGCCGTCGAGCGGGAGGTTGGAGAAGACGGAGTTGGAGAGGACGGCGTTGCCGTTGGCGTTGGCCTGCGAGCCTGTGATGACGACGCCGCCCCCGTAGTTGAAGGCGATGACGTTGCCCGCGCCCGTCTCCGTTCCGCCGACGAAGTTGCCGTAGGTGTTCGGGCCAACCTTAATCAGGACGCCGCCCGCGGGGGTCTTAGAGTCGGCCCGCCCGTTGCCGAGCCCTTCGGTGCCGTTGGCTTTTGTGCCAATAAGATTGCCGCGCACCTTGTTGCCCGAAGAGTCGCCGCTGATAACCACGCCGCCGGCCGCGTTGCCGGAGATGAGGTTGCGCGCGGCGGGCGTAGTCCCTCCGACCGTGTTGTTCGAGGAGTCGTGTATACGGATGCCGGCGGCGTTGGCCGCGGGCTCATTGCCGTCCGGGTTCGTGCCGACGAAGTTGCCTTCGACGGCGTTGCCGCCGGCGTTGGCTTGCGAGCGCAGGCCCGCGAGGTTGAAGTTGTTGACGACGAGGCCGCGGACGGTGCTGCCCCCGGCCGCGAGGTCCAGGCCGACGCCCGAAGCCTCGGCCGTGATGTTGCTCCCGTCGAGCTCTATGAGCAGCAGCGCGTCCGTGCCCTGCGCGAGCGTGTTGGCGCGCGCGCCCGGCTGCGTGTAGCCGTCTATCGTCACCTGCTCCGTGATCGGCGGCAGGTTCTCCTCGGGGGCGATGGTCAGCACGCCCTGGCCGGGGATGTTGAAGCTGATGGTGTTGGCCCCGGCGCTTCCGTTGGCCGCGTTGATGGCCTCACGGAGCGAGCAGTGCCCGGCCGTGCAGTAGCCGTCGTCGCTGTCCTCGGCGGTGTTGACGACCAGCGTCGCCGGCACCGCTTCGTTGTCGCTGATGGTCAGCGTGGCCGTGTTCGCGGAGCCGAGAGTCGCGCCGCCCGTAACGTTCGTGAGCGCGAGGTTGACGGTCTCCGGGCCTTCGTAGTCCGAGTCGTCCGCTATCGTGATGCTGACGGTCTTGTCGGTGGCGTCGCCGTCGGCGAAGGTCACGGTCTGCGAGACGGCCGTGTAGTCGGAGGCGTCCGAGGCCGTGCCGTTGTTCGTGGCGAAAGTCACGGAGACCTCGCCGGCCGTGCCGCCCGTGCGCGTGACGGTGACGGAGGCTGGGCCTGTGCCCTCCGCGACCGTGTAGGCGTTCGTGCTGAAAGAGAGTGTGCCGCCCTCTTCAACCGTGATGTTGACGGTGTCCGTGTCGGAGAGCGCCGTGCCGGCTCCGGTGTGGCCCTGGTCGTTCGAGGTGAGCTGCAACGAGGCCGCGCCGGCAAAGCCGGTGGTGGGCGTGAAGGCCAGCCCATTCAGCGCGTTGTTGACGTTGACGAGGGAGCCCGTGAAGGTCATCGTCGAGTCAGACGTGCCGTCCCCTGTGCTGAAATTCAGGCCCGCCGTGCTGTTGAGCGTGAGCGTGCCGTTGGTCGCCGTCAGCGTCACCTGCACGGGTGAGCTTCCGGCGTCGGCGTCCGCGACCGAGATGAGGTTGCTGCCGGCCGTGTTGAAAGTCAGTGTGCCGTTCTCGGCGACGCTCTGCGGGCCGGGCACGGTGTTGACCGGCGGCCGGTTGTCGAACGAGGGCGGGAAGCCCGCTTCGAGCGAGAACGTCCCGCCGGAGGAAGTGCCCGCGGTGCCCTGCCCGATGGTGCCGTCCAGGCGCACTGTGCCCGCGGTGCTCGCGCCGCCGCCGCCGGCGACGACCGACTGCGTGAGCTGCGTGCCCGTCTGCGCGGTGGCCTGCGCGGCCGACAGCAATAGTAGAAGGATGAGGGTTTTCAGATGGTGGCGCATGGCCCTCACTTGCTCCCTGTGCAGACCGCGGCCGTCGGGTGATCCAGGCAGAGAAGCTTCTTTAAGTCCTCGATCTGGCTCTGCTGCTGCTCGACCTGCTGCTGGAGCGTGTTGATCTTGGCGTCGCGGTCTTTCAACTCCTCGTGCAAGCCCTGAATCGCGGCGAGCGCCACGCCGTCGGGGTCTATGGTCGCGATGGTCTTGTCACTTTCGCCGACCTTGAATGCGGCGAAGAAGTCCTGCGCCATCGGGCCTATGTGGCGGACGGAAGCCGCCTGCGTCTTGTAGTTCCAGGTCGAGATGGGAAGATTGAGGACGCCGCGCAGGATGGCGCGCGGGTTCACCGCCGAGAAGTTGGCCTTCACGTTGCGGTCGGAGAGGTTGTTCCAGGAGCCGCCGCCCGCCGGGAGCGTCACGCCCGCCGACCCGCCGGAGTTCGACGTGAGCGTCGTCGAGCCGTCGCTCGCCATCGAGAGCCTGCTGTTCGTGAGCGTCATCGTCGCGGTCGTGCTGTTGAAGATGAAGCCGGTGGTCAGCGCCGTGTTCGTGTAGAAGAAGGAGCCGTTGACGGCGCGCACGTTGAAGGAGTTCGTGACCGTGGGGTGGAACTGCGATTCGATGTCGGGGCTGGTGCCGTTGAACGAGTAGGTGAGCGGGACGGAGCGGTCGGCGAAGACGAACGTGCCTGTGCGCGGCGACCCGTTGATGGTCGAGGTGGACGCGCCGTAGCCGAGGGCGACAGAGTTAGCGCCGGTCGCCGTGTGCCCCTCGCCGAGGGCCACCGTGCCGGTGTTGGCCGCGACCGAATTCTTACCGACCACGATGGCGTTGTCTCCGAGCGCGCGCACGTTCTCGCCGAAGGCCGTCGAGTAGAGGCCGATGTTGGCGTCATCCCACTGCGTGCCGTTGATCTGGCCGGCGCGGAGCGCGGCCTTGGCCGCGTACCACATGAAGCGCGTGCCCGCGCCCTCAGTCGGGGCGGTGGTGTTGACGCCGCCGGTGTAATCGGCGACGGACAGAATCGAGCCGTCGTTGTCTACGCGGAAACGCTCCTTGTCGTGGGTGCTGTTGTCGGGATACGTCCCGCTTGCGCTGAGCGAGATGAGTGCGTTAACGCCCGGCGTGCCCAGCTTCTGATTGACCGGGTCCGTGCTAACGAGCTTGAGGTTGATGAGGTGGTTCGCGCTGCTCGTCGTCTGCTGCGCGGACGGCGCGAGTTCCACGTCGCCGCTGACGTTCGCGGTGTTGACGGAGGAAGAACTGGCATTGACGGCGGCGACGATGTTCGTGCCGGCCGAGGCGGTCGTGGCGATGGACGGGTTCGGGTAGGTGCCTGTCAGGTGGCCGCCCGCGGCGCCCGACGCGCCACCGCCGCTGTTCGCGTCAACGTAGGCTTTCGTCGCGGCGTCGCTGTCGGCGGTGGGCGTCGCGACGTTGGTAACGCGCTGGCCGCCCGCGGAGAGCCCGGCGCTGAATGTCGGGCTCGCGCTGAAGGTGTTGGTGCCGCTGAAAGTGTTCGTGCCGTTCTGCGTCGCCAGCGTGGAGGGCAGGCGCGCGGCGTTGATGGTCTGGGAGCCGGCGTTGATGGCCGTGACGACGCTGTCGCCGGCCGAGGCGCTGACGCCCGCGGCGGTCGTCGCCGTCGTCGCCGTGTCGGCCGTCGTCGCGCTCGTCGCGTTGCCGTTGAGCGCGGCCGTGATGGTCCCGGCAGAGAAGTTGCCCGAGGCGTCGCGCTTGACGATTGCGCCGGCAGTATTGGCGTCGGTGGCCGCGTTCGCCGCGCCCGCGCCGCTGGCGACGTTGGCGGCACTCTGGCCGCCGACTGAGTTGACGACCGTGGCGGCTTGCGTCCCCGTCACGTCGCCCGCGAGGCTGCCGCTGAAGTCCGCGGCGGTCGCGGCCGAAGTGCTGCGGATGGCGTAGGGCGTCGAGCTGACGGGCTGGCGCGGCGTCAGCGTCGTAAACGTGGAATCGCCAGCGCGGCGGACGGAGACCTCAAGGTAGCGCGCCGCGCCCGGGAAGGCGCTCGCGCCGAAGTCCAGCTGCACCGTTAAGACGCCGTTGACGACCGCCACGGCCTGCGCGCCAGTGAATTGAACTGTCACGGGCGAGGGCTGCGGCTGCTGCGTGCCGCCCGACGGCGCGTCGAAGAGCTTGAACTCAAGTTCGTAGCTGCCGTTCGACGGCACGCCGTCGTCAGCCAGACGCCCCTGGTAGGTGAACGAGGTGCTCTGCGCCAGCGCGGCCTGCGCCGCCAGGGTCAGCATGAACGAAAAGAGTAAAAGCTTGAGCAGAGCAGGCTGGTGCCTCATTCGAGGTTCTCCTTAAATGTTTTTGTTTCTGTGAGGCGCGGGCGGACTCTCCGCAAAGATTTAGACGTTCAGGCGGCGATCGAAACTTTCCGGCCCAACTCCCGTGAAAACGGGTTTAAAACCCGACAAACTAATCTAAACCATCATCACGCCTTGCGTCAATGAGGAATTCGCCGAAGCGAGCCGGCGGTGAGCCGCTTAAAACAATGAGCGGCAGCCCCTTGGAGGAGGCTGCCGCCCGAGTGTGCGCGGGGCGAAATCCGGCCCGTCAGTCATCGTTGGTGATGGTGCCGAGCCCCTGCGCGTCGGCAATCGTCGCGTTGACGGCCGCGCTCAGGTTGACGAAGAAGGTCTCGTTGGCCTCCCTCGCCTTGTCGCCTTTGACCTGCACCGTGACGGTCTTCGTCGTCTGCCCCGGCGAGAAGCTGAGGGCCGTCAGCGTCCTCGCCGTGTAGTCCGTGCCGGCGGCGGCCGTGCCGTCCGCGGTCGCGTACTTGACCGTGACGGAGCGGCCGCTTGCGGCCGAGAGCCTTACGGTGAAGACGGCGTTGATTGTGCCGCTGTCCGGCTCCGTCACGGTCGCGTTCGTGATCGTGATACTCGGCGTCGGGTCGTCGTCGGTGATGGTGCAGGTGCCAGTGCCGGCGGCGATGGTCGCGTTGGTCGGGTTCGACAGGAGTAAACGGAACGTCTCGTTGGCCTCGTCGAGCGCGTCGCCGCGCACGGTCGCGTTCACCGTTTTGGTCGTCTGCCCCGGCGCGAACGTCAACGTGGCGAGCGCGAGCGCGTCGTAGTCAGCGGGCGTTGTTGCAGAGACGTTGGCCGTCTGGTACTGGACCGTGACGGGCTGGCTGCTCGCGGCCGAAAGCGTCACCGTGAAGGTGGCCGTCGCGGTCGCGCCCGTGTTCGTCTCCGTGACGGAGACGTTGCTGACGCGCAGGCTGGGGACAGACGCCGCGGTGCGGAAACTGAGAATGCTGCCGCGGGTCGTCCCGCCGTCGTTCGCCGCCGCCGCGCGGAAGTAGTAGGTCGTGTTCGGGCTCAGCCCAGTGACACTCTGGCTGAGAGAGACGCCCGCGCCGCCGGAGCCAAGGGCTTGCGCCGCCGTCGTGTTGTAGGTCGAAAGAGTCGAGGTCGTGCCCCACTCGAACCAGCCGTCCGTGGCATTGCCCTGCGGGTTGACGGTCCCTTTGAGCGTGGCGGACGTGCCCCCGACGGAGGCGGCCGCCGCGGTCGTCACGGCGGGCGAGTTGACGGAAGTGCCTTCGCCGCCCGCGCTGAACGCGCCGTCGGAGGAGTTGTTCTGGAAACGTATGTCGCGCGCGACGACGCGGATTCTCACATTGGCGAGGCCGCCGCCCTGCGCGAGTTTCCAGTCGTAACTCCTGGCGGCGGCGGGCAGGTCGCGCACGACGACGTGCCAGGTGCGCCCACCGTCGTAGGAAGCCTGCACGTCGAAGGAGTAGAGACCCTCGTCGTCGGAGGCGCTCCAGGTAATTGGCACAATTTGGCCCGCTGCGAAGGAAGCGCCGGCCGCGGGCGTGAGCAGTTGCACGGAGGGCGGGACGAGGCCGAGGCGCGGGTCGTGGCGCACGGAGAAGTAGCCGGGCGCGAAGAACCACTTCACGTCGTTGCCGTTGTTGTGCACGCGCACGGCGAGGCGGGCGCGGTCTGTGCTGATGGCCGGGAAGCGTTGCGCGACGAACTCGCCGTGGCCGTTGACGTGGACGCCCGTCAGGTAATCGCCGTCCGACTCGAAGATGACGAACGGCTCTATGACGGGGAAGTCGCTGACCGAGCCCGTCCAGTCAATGTGTGGGATGGCGTCGCCCGCGTAGAAAGTCTTGCCCGAGAGGTCCGTGGTGATTGTGAACTCGCCCGTGATGCGGCCCGAGGGGACGAGCAGAGGCGTCTGGTCCCAGCCCTCCTGGCCGGCGGCGTCCGTTGCCACGATGCGCAGGAACTGCGGCTGGTTGGTGATGGCGAAGCCGGGGTTCGGCACCGTCCACTCGTAGCTGCGCTGGTCGCCCGGCAGGTTGTCTGCGATGACGATGAAGCGGTCTGGGTAGTGGCCGTCGGGCGAAAACAGGATGCGCTGTTTGACGACGGCGTCCGAGTCCTTCACGTCCCAGCGGATGACGTACTTCGTGCCGGGGTCTAAGAGGTAATCGTGCGGCGGCGAGTGGCCGTTCCAGTTTAGCCCAGGCTCGACCATGCGGACGACGGGCGGCGTGTTCGCGGCGTTGGGCGGCGCGGTCAGGAACGGCTTGAAAAGAATGCCGTCCGCGCCGGGGCCGACGATGGGGTCGCCCGTGCCGTTCGGGTTCTGGGGCGCGCGCGGCCCGGTGGGGCTGCCCCACCAGATGTTGCGCGCGTCGGAAGACGAGCCGATCTCGAAGGCGTCTATGCCGACGGTGTTGCCGACGAACGAGTTCGGGTTGATCGGGTTGTTGAGCGAGAGCGTGCCGGTGTCCGTGACGCTCGCGCCGGTCGCGTTCGAGAGGAAGCGCGTCTTGCCGAAGATCGTCCAGCCGTAGGTGTTGGCGTTGGCCCCCGTCTGGTTGTTCTGGAAGTCGCAGTTCTGCACGTAGAGCAGGTTGTCCGTGCTGTTGGTGCCGAAGCGCGCGTCACTGACGCGGCAGTATTCGAGACGCGGGCCTTCGGTCGCGTTGGTGGCGAAGGTCAGGCCCTCCCAGAGTTGGCCGGGCACGGTGGCCTTGAAAGTGATGGGCGCGTCGGGCAGCCCGTCGGCGATGAGGCGGCGCGTCGAGCGGAAGAGGAGCCAGGTGCCCGGGTCCGCCTCGACCGTCACGCCCGGGTCAATCGTGAGTTGTCCGCCGGGCAGGTCGCCGCCAAGCTCCGTGAGGCGGTACGGGATGCCGAAGTTCGTCCAGTTCCCGACGCCGGGGAAGCCGCCCGTGTTCACGTCCACGACGTTGTTCGTGTTGCCCGTCGTCGGCACCTTGCTTCCCGGCATGAGTCCGCCCTGGACTTCCACGGGGTAGAGGTTGTTCTGCGAGATGGTGTTGGGGCCGAGCAGGAAGTTGCCGCCCGAGAGCGTGAGCCCCGCGTTGTCGAAGATGCCGGAGGCGTTGACGCCGTCTATGTAGAATCCCTGTGTGGTGAGCGAGCCGCTCTCGCGCATGATGCGGAGCGGCTGGCCCGTGAAGTAGTTGGGCGCGGTCACGTCGGCGTAGCCGCGTAGGATGAGCGCGTAAGAGTTATTGAAAGTGTTGTTGCGCAGGCGGACGATCACGTCCGAGAGCGTCATGTCAGAGTGGTCGAAGGTGCAGCGGTCGAGGCGGACGAACGGCGCGACGGCCGGCAGCTCGCGGCTGCGCAGGAGCCCCGTGCCCGAGAAGGAGCAGTCGGAGAGCGTGATGGTCGAGCCGGTCTCGACGAGGAATTGTCCCGTGAAGTCCGCGAACGAGGCGTTGACCGTGCCGTTAATCGAGTCAACGATGGGCGGGAAGACGGCCGTCGAGTTGAACGAGACGCGCGCGGCCGCCGTGCCCTGTATGTTGAGCGTGCCGTTGACGACGAGCTGGCGCTGCGAATCGAAGTTGACACGCACGCCGGGCTCGACGTTGACGGTGGAGCCGGGCGGGATGCCTATGTTCTGGCAGACCTGGTAGGGGCTGCGCGCGGCCGTCCACGTCACGGTCTGGCCCGCGCTCGGCACGGGCGGCAAATTGCAGCCGGCCGCGGGCGTCGCGCCGACGCTCAGGGTGTCAACGCCTGTGTAGGCAGCGCCGCAGCCGTAATTGCACGCCTGCGCGATGTAGTAACGCAGCGCGATGCGCCCCGAGCCGGGTAAGCTGATGCTGTAGCGGTTCCAGCCGCCGGCCGGGAGCGGGTTGATGTCCAGCAGGACTTGCGTGAAGTCGCCGACGGCGTCCGCGCCGGAGCCCGTGCCGGTGCCGCCGTTCGGCGAGTAGCGCACCTGGAGCGTGGGCGTGTTGTGGCTGGGGAGGTTGATGACGTAGAAGGTCAGGGTGTCGCCCGCGCGCTGTCCCGAAATCTGCGGGAGGACGGCCCAGTTGCTGACCTTGCCGCCAAAGTAGTCCGTGCTGGTACTCTGGACCCCCATGTAGCCCGAGCCCGCCTGCGGCGAGGGCCAGCCGAACTGCTGCTCGGGCGTGTAGCCGTTGTGCCAGGAGGTCGCGCCCTTCGGGCTGCTCTGGTTGCGGAAAATCCAGCCGCGGCTGGTTAAATTCTGCGGGCCGTCCTGCCCAGAGCCGGTCGTGCCGACGTTGTCGAAGCTCTCGACGAAACTGGCCTGAGCCTGAACGGGCGGGGCCGAAAGGAGCGTCCAAGCGCAGAGCGCGGCGAGGACGGCGGCTATTTTAAAGAACTTATTGGCGGCGAGGGGCAGCATGGCGAATCAATCTCCTCTTAATTTTTCTGGCGCGGCGCACACGTTTACGCCCATTAACAGTCCGCGGGGGTCGCCTGAAAATACATGGGGTTTGCTTTAGCCAGGTGGGGGGCTCACATCTTAGCACACACACTCAGGTAGAGCCGTTCGTACATGCGCGCCGTCGTCTCGACCGACATCCCCGTGATTTTGGCGCGGGCCACTTGCGCGCGCGCGTGCGCCGCGGGGCCGCACGTCAGGGTCGCCCTCAGCGCCTCGGCCGCGCCCACGGGGTCGTCCGGGTCCACGAAAAGGGCTCCGCGCCCGTCGAGCAACTCCCTGTGCGCGGGGATGTCGGAAACGATCAGGGGGGAGCCGCAGGCCGCCGCCTCCATCACGACGTTCGGGCACCCCTCGAACCTGCTCAAGCTTACGAAGGCGTCCGCGCGCTTCATCAAGTGCCACAGGTTTGAGACGTAGCCCGGGAAGAGGAGGCGGCGACCGAGGCCGAGGCCGCCGGCGAGGCGTTCGAGGTCGGGCCGGCGCGGGCCGTCCCCGCAGAGAACCGCGACGAATGGCACCTCGCCCGCAATCCTGGCGAGCGCGGCGACGAGGGCCTCGACGTTCTTGCCCGCGTCCATCCTTCCAGCGAAGAGCACCATCTTTTCGCCCGGCGCGAGCCGCGGCCCCGCCGCGCGCCCCGAACCGGCCCCGGCTATCTCGTCGAACGGGACCGCGCTCGGGATGACGTGTCGCGCAGACGCCCCGGCCGAGTTCCAGTAAGCATCGCCGCCCGCGGAGTTCGACACGATGGCCGCGGCCCGCCGGCCGAGCGCGAGACGTAACCTGTTTCTCCATGACGGGGCGTACAGGGAGGCGGAACTGGACTCCTTCAAGACCCAGCGCGTCCGCGTCAGGAGCGCCGCGGCCCCGCCCATGATGTCCATCGGCGTGAGGATTGTCTGGACGACATCCGGCCTCAGCTTCCTCATCAGGCCGACCAGCCTGAAGAAGATCACCGGGTCGCGGTGACAAAAGCCGCCGAGGCGGTGCCACCGCGCGCCACTCGACTTCAGCCTCTCCAGGTTGGAGCCGCCCCGCGAGGAGGCGACGTGAACCTCGTGCCCCATGCGGGCCAGCTCCGCGGCGAGGTATGACAACTGCCTCTCGGCCCCGCCGTGGCGTAGGTTGGGGATGCAGTAGAGAATCCTCATAACTCAGGCGACGGAAGTCTCGGACATACGGCGCAGTTGCGCCACGAGTGAGCCCCTGACCTGCGGGGCGAGCGCCGCCGCGGCGGCCGCGGCCAACAACACGACCGCGCCCAGGTACGCCAGAATCTCGAACCGGGAAAGGCGCGCCGGGAGCAACCAGTAGGCTGCGCCGCTGACGGCGAGCACGCCCGCCAGCGGCAGGCACACGTCCTCGACGAGCCAGCGCCACTGTTGCCCCCACATGAAGCGGCGGTGCATGAGCGGGAGGGCGACCAGGTAGCAGACGTTGAGCAGGAGCCAGACAGCGGCGGCCCCCGGCCCCCCGTAGCTTCTCGCGGCCAGGATGTAGAGGGGGATCATGCCCAGGAGCAGGACGAGGTTAGTGCGCGAGATGAGTCGCCACCGGCCGTGAGCCACTTGCAGGTAGTAAAGCGGCTGGGTCAGCCCGTACAGGAGCATCCCGCCGACGAGGAGCGCTAGCGTGAGGCCGGCGTTCTCGACGATTGCCGCATCGCCGGTCCACATGGTCAAAGCCTCCCGCGAAAAGATCGCCGCCGTCACGGCGGCCGGCATCAGCAGCACCGACATCAACTGGGCTCCGCGATGGTAGGCGCGCGCGAGTCCCGCCTCGTCGCCCCGCGCGGCCAGGCCGGAGAACTGCGGATAGATCGCGCCGTCAACCGCGATGATGAGGGCGTAGAACCCGCCGGCGATGCCCTGTGCCAGCGCGTAGTAGCCGAACATTTCCAGCGACAGTAACGTGCTGAGAATAATCTTCCCTCCCTGGAACAGGCCCAGGTTCGCGACCGCGTTGGCGGCGTAGGCGGCGCTGAAGCGCCACACACGCCGAATCAGTTCGGGCCGGAAGCGCGCACGGCCCGCGCCGGATAAAGGCAGAGCGCGCCAGAGCGCGGCGGCTGCGGCCCCTGTGCCCGCCGCGCAGGCCCCAATCTGCCAGGCGAAAAAGACCTCCGGCGTGGGCGAGACCAGCCGCAGCGCCAGCAAGGCCCCGAGCGTGCGCAGCGCCGCCAGCGAAGCCGAGACGGCGTTGAACAGCCACTGCCTTTGCAGCCCGAGCAGCCCGCCCTGGTAGAAGGAGAAGGGGAACTGTAACGCCATCGCGGCCCCCATCAGCCTGACGCAGGTCGTCACCTCGCCGACCGAGAGAGAGCGCGGCCTCAGCCAGTGGCCCGAGATGAACGGGGCCAGCAGGAAGACGGTCGCCCCGACCGCGAGTGCGATCAGCCAGTAGACGGCCTGAAGGGTGAAGACGAGGTTGCGCTGTTCGGGGGCGTCGCCGCTCCCCGCCGCCAGGCGCGCAACCTCGCGGCAGAGGGTGGCGCTGATTCCTAAGTCGAGGACGACGAAGATGCTTTGCAGGGTGACGAAGAGGCCGACCAGCCCGAACGCCTCCGCGCCCATCAGCTTGACGTAGAGCGGAACGCACAAGACCCCGAGCGCGGCGGAACACGCCGCGCCGGACAGGTTCGCAAAGATGTTGCTTTCGAGTTTCCCCATGAGCCCCTACTCGACCTCTGCGACCGCCGCCGGCTCCCCGGCCAGACTGAGACTCAGTCTGACGCCGGAGGCTTCCTGAAGGTCAAGTCTCTTCCACTCGGCGTAGTGCCCGTCCACGGCCTCCACCCTCAAGTCCCAGAAGGCGGCCCTCTCACCCGGGCCGAACTGAATGTCCAGGGTTTCTCCGGGGGGCAACCCCTCCCCGCCGAGCACGTCCTCCTCCCACCCCGTCGAATCGCTGGGGGAAAGATAGAGCGCCCGAAATGAAGCGCCGGTTGAGTTGTCTAAGGACAGGCGGGGGCCGCCGGTCGCGCCGGCCGAGCAGGCGGTGGCGAGTAAACAGGCCAGTAAGACCGCAACCGTCGCCGCTCTCACATTCAAGCGGCGGCGGCGGCGAAACGACCTGCGGACTCTTTCAAAGCCCGTCACGCCCAGGATGATGAGCAGCACCCAGAGCGGGTAGCGAAATCTGTAGAGCGCGCCGACGTTGGGGACTACCAGCCCGAGCGCGACCGCCCCGAAGGTCGCTACCGATAACAGCAACCAGGACGCCAGGCGGCGCGGCCCGCGCAGGAGGACCGCCGCGAGCGCCAACAACTGACACACGTAGATGACGAGCATCTCCGCGCCGGCCAGGAGCCTCCCGGCGCTTCCCACGCGCCGGCCCGCGGCGGCCCAGGTGTTAGGGAAAGGAGCCCAGAACCCTATCTCGAAGGCGCGCGGCAGGTAAAGAGCCAGGTCGGCGAAGTCTGTGAATTCTACGCGGCGGTCAATGCCGGAGCCTGCGTCGGGGTAGGAGGCGGCGAATCTGGAGCGGGCGTTGCTGACCCTGCGCGCGGCGCTGTCGGCCGCCTTGAAGAGCGGCCCGACGAGAGGCAGGGACGCGCTCTTCGAGGCACGCGCGCGGGGCCGGTATGTGATGATCGTGGGAAACTGTACCCCGGCGCTGGCGGCCGCCTTAGGCTGGCCGCCCCCGTCCGAAGGGTAAGGTTTGAACTTCAGTCTCGGGTGGCTCGCGTAAAAGGGCATCAACGCGCCGGCCGCCAGAAGAAGCACAAGCGGGCAGGCCATGTTCCAGTAGAGCAGCCGCCCTTCGCGCAGTTGACGGACGACGAGCAGGGTCAAGCCTAGAAGGACGAGCGCGAGGACGCCCAGGCCGATATTAAGACGGACGAGCAGGAGTAGTGCGGCGGCGGCGGCCGTGAGCGCCAGGGCGCGGGCCGCGCGCCGCCGGTCGTAAGTCCTCGTCAGCCAGTTGGTCACGCACAGCAGGAGGGCGAGCGCCCCGGCGATGAAGAGCGGGTCCTTCAGCAGTTGCAAGCTGTGCAGCAGGAAGGTCGGCCACAGCGCGACGGCCCCGGCCGACAGCAGCCCGACACGCGGGCCGCCCACCTCGCGGCCCAGCGCGAGGGCGAGCGCCACGACGGCCAGGTAGGCGAGCAGGTTGAGCGGCTCCGCGCTCAGCACGCCGTACCCGAAGAGCGGCCCGAGGAGCGCGAACTCGACCGAGATCAGTTTAACGTGCAGCGGCGCGGGCTCGGCGGCCCACGCCCTGACGCCCTCCCCCTTGAGAATCCCCGCCAGCCGCACCGCCCCGCTCTGGTACTCGTAGCTGTCGAAGGCGAAGGAGCCCATGATCCCGTCGCGGTCAATGAGCCCGGGCGCGACCTGCGCCCGGCCCGCGCAGAACAGCCCCAGCGCCAGCGCGACGTGCAGTAGCGCCGCGGCCGCGAGCAGCCGCCGGCCGCCCCGTGAGGAGGCGCAACCCGGCCGCCCGTAAAACGGCAGCCTCCCGGCGATGGCGTTGATGATAGGTCTGATCGGCACTCTTCAGTTGTAGTTAGCCAGCCGGGCCTCGACGTGGCCCCGGACGAACGCCATGAAGTCCTCTGTGAGCGCGCCGGCCGCGCCGGCCGAGACGGGCGCGGGCGCGGCGATTGTGCCCGCCAGTCTGCTGCCCTCGACGTGCACCTCCGCGAAGACCACTTCCGCCCCGCAGCGCGCCGCCACTTCTATCAGCGCGGGGGCGACAATAATCGGGCCGTTAGCCGTGGCGAACTCGATTGTCCTGGCCCCGTGGTGCTCCGCCCTGTCGGGCATCGCGCACACGACCTCGCCGCGGCGCAGCCGGCTCAGAGTCTTGACGAGGAAGGTGGGCGACGGCTGCACGGTCCTGGCCGTCACGGTGGTCCCGCCGACGCGCATCCGCGGGTCAGGGGTAATCACCACGGGTTCGAGGCCGTCGTCGTGAAAGAGGCGCACCAGCAGCAGGGTGAGCGCCGCGTGCGGCCCGATGACCAGCACCCCCCTGCCGGCCGCGTGCGCCCGCTTGAGCTCCTCGTATCCTCTCACCGTTACGACCGGGTCGAACCGCGCGCCGTTCTTCGTCAGGGCGTTCAGGACGAAGTGCAGCGTCACCTCGTAGGGGCCGTCCACGTTCGTCATCAACTGCACCTGGTAGGCGCGGGTCCGGCGGAATAACGGCACCGCGGCGCGCGCCACGAGGACGGCCGCGCCGAAGCGAAGCGAGCGCGGGAGTAGCCGCATCGCCGCGGCGAAACAAGCCTCCGCCGCGTGAAAGAAACGCCGCCCGCGTTCCGGGCTGACCTCCTCCTTCGAGTTCATAATTTTCCGGCACGCCGCCTGGCCGAATCAAAACCCCTGGGACGTGAGCATTGGTTGTTAGTGAGGATGGGCACTGGGAAAGAAGAATATACTTTCAGATCAGTACCCCGTCAAACGTATAGCCTCCTGAGAAATTGTCTTATACTCGAACCTTTGCTGCCCCCCGTCCGTAATCAGAGACGCTTATGAACACGAAACTTTACCCCTCTAACTACTCCGGCACGGAGCTGAGGAGACGCCGCATCGCCGACTCCGTTTTGACGGAGTTCGCTTACCCCCCGGAGACCAGGATCGGGAAGCACTCGCACGCGCGCCCTTATTTCAATCTCATCCTCGAAGGCGCTTACGACGAGACTCACGGAGGCCGCGTGCGCGAGTGCCGGCCGGCGATGTTGTTCTTCCACCCGGAGGGCGAGTCACACTCCGACCGCTTCCTAGCCAAACGCTGCCGCATCTTCAAGCTCGAAATCGGCAGGCGGTGGCTGGAACGCGCCAGAGAATGCTCGGTCGAGCTGGACCGCCCGGCCGCGCTCCGCTCCGGCGACGCGGTCTGGTTGGCCTCAAGACTCTACAGGGAACTCTACGCCACGGACGCCGCCTCCTCCCTGCGCGTGGAAGGGCTCCTGTTTCAAATCGTGGCCGAGGCCGCGAGTCATAACCCGTTGGGGCAGAAACGAGCGGCCCCGCGCTGGCTGGAACGCGCCAGGGAACTGATCCACGCAAACTTTCCCGAAGCGGTCTCGCCGACGCGCGTGGCCGAGACGGTCGGCGTCCACCCGATTCACCTGGCGCGCGAGTTCCGCAGGCACTGCGGCCAGAGCATAGGCGAGTACGTCCGCCGCCTGCGCGTCGAGTTCGCCTGCCGTGAAATCAGAGAGACGGGCAAGCCGTTCCTGGAAATAGCCGCCGCCGCGGGCTTCGCCGACCAGGCGCATTTCGCGCGGACCTTCAAGCGCCTCACGGGGCTGACGCCCGGCCAGTACCGCGCAAATTGGCGCTCCCGCTAGCCGCGTTCAAAACGTTTCCCACGTTCAAGGATGTGTGCCCCCGCTGTGGTAGTCTCCGTGGCGGAGGATGACCCGTGAAACGAAACCCACTTCTTTTAGTGCTGATGATTGTCGCCCTGCGCGCCGTCGCCGAGGGTCAAGACAGGTTCCCCGTGCCGCTCGTGGATCATCATCAGCACCTCTTCAGCCCGCCGAAGGCGAAGCTGGTTTACGACCTGCCGCTCGCGGCCGTCGCGCTGCCGCAGGACTTGGCGGGCCTCGTCCGCGAGAGGGAAAAGGCTTGGAACGACCAGCCTGCGCTCGCGCGGCTCTTCACGGAAGACAGCGTGCTCCTCAACACGCAGGACGAGGATCAGACCAGTTGGATTAAAGGCCGCGACGCGGTCGCCAAAGAGCTGGCGATATATTTCGAGAGTTCTTATCGCATCACGCCCATCGCGTACAAAATCGAAGGCTCGACCGGCTACGTCGCGGGCTATTACACGAGGGGCGAGGGCGAGGACGAGCGCCACTTCGGGCACGTCATGCTCTCTGTGAGCAAAGGGCAGGACGGCCGTTGGCTCATCACGGCCGAGGCCCCAGCTTTCCCGGGTCCGCCACGGCGCGAGCCGGGCACGGCCGAGCAACTCATAGCGCAACTGGACGACGCCGGCATTCAGCGCGCCGTCGTGCTCTCGGTGGCTTACCAGTGGGGAACGCGCTACGCTTGTCCCAACTGCACGGAGGAGGAGGAGTACGCGAAGGTCCGCGCGGAGAACGACTACACCGCGCAGCAGGTGGCGCGCTATCCCACTCGCCTCGTAGGCTTCTGCGCCTTCAACCTGCTCAAGGACTACGCGCTGAAGGAGCTTGACCGCTGCCGCGACGTGCTTCACCTGAAGGGCTTGAAACTGCACCTGGGCAATTCCAGGGTGGACGTGCGTAAGCCTGAGCACGCGGAGAAGCTGCGCCAGGTGTTCCGCGCGGCCAACGAGCGGCGGGTGCCGATTGTCATACACCTCTGGACGAACCCGGCCTACGAAACGGAAGGCGGGCAGCACGCGAAGATAATTCTGGAACGAATCCTGCCCGAAGCGCCCGACGTGACCGTCCAGATAGCGCACATGGCCGGCGGCGGCCGCGCCACCCCGGCCGCGATGGAAGTCTTCGCGGCGGCAATCGCCGCTAACGACCCGCGGACCAAGAATCTCTACTTCGACGTGGCGACGCTCACCTCCGGCGAGACGGCCGAGGGGCTTCGCAGAGACGCCGCGCTCATCCGCAAGGTCGGCGTCCGGCGCGTCCTCTACGGCACGGACACCTCGCCGCCGAATCCGCCCGCGCGCGTCTCGTGGGGACTGTTCCGCGGCCTCGTGCCTCTGACGGACGACGAGTTCAGAATTATCGCGTCGAACGTGGCCCCGTATTTACGTTGAACTTGAGAAGAAAGCTCTTGACCTCTCGCGCACTCCTCGCGCTCTCGCTCGGGGCGGCGCTCGTGTGCAACGCCGCCCACGCTCAGAACGCGGCGTCGCGGCGGCTGAGGGAGTTGTTCGCAGCGTCCGACGAAGCGAGCCTCAGGCACAACCCCGTCCTCGCGCTGGCGCGCGGCGACCTGCGCTACGCGGACCAGTTCGGCGACTACGTCAGCGACCAATATTTCGCGGCGGAGAAGCGGGCGGCCAAAGACGACCTCGCCGCCCTCAAGGCGATTGACCGCGCCGCGCTCTCACCCGACGAGCAAATCAGCTACGACGTGTTCAAGTGGCAGACCGAACTGGCGCTGCGCGGCTTCGAGCCAGGCATCCTCGCGGCCGTCGTCGTCCGCCCTATCAATCAATCGAGCTTGCACGCCGAGATGCCGGACATCAGCTCGGGCAAGGGCGTCGCGCCCTTCAAGACAGTCACAGACTACGAGAACAACCTGAAACGCCTCGGCGGCTTCGTCCTTTACCTAGACCGCTCGATTGAGCGGATGCTCGAGGGGCTCAAGGCGGGCGTCGTCCAGCCGAAGGTGGTGATGGAAGCGGTCGTCACGCAACTCGACAAGCTCATCGCGCAAGGCGTCGAGTCGAGCCCCTACTACGGGCCAATCTTGAGATTCCCCGACGGCTTCCCGCCCGCCGACCGCGCGCGGCTCAAAGCGGAGTACGGGGCTTTCATCCGCGACCACTTGATTCCGGCACACGTCCGCCTGCGCGACTTCATCAAGACGGAATACCTGCCGAAGTCGCGCGCCGCGGCCGGCATCTCCGCCATGCCCGGCGGCGCTGAGCTTTACCGTCATCTCATAGAGGTCAGCACGACGACCCGCCACCTGACGCCGGACGAGATTCACCGGCTCGGCCTCGCGGAAGTGGCGCGCATCCGCGGCGAGATAGAGAAGGTCAAAGAGCGTGTCGGCTTCAAAGGGACGCTGGCCCAATTCTTCGAGTTCATGCGCGCGAGCGCGCGGTTCCGACCCGCGTCCGCCGAGGCGCTGCGCGACGGCTATCTCTCCATCCAGAAAAAGGTCGGCGCGCGCATCCACGCGCTCTTCTCCCGCGTCCCCGTTGCGTCGCTCGACGTGCGCCCGGTCCCCGCCTACAGCGAGCAGACAGCCGGCAACGCCTACTACGTTGAAGGCCCGCCCGACGGCTCGCGCCCCGGCGTTTTCTACTTCAACACTCACGACCTGGCGTCGCGCCCGACCTACAGGATGGAAGACCTGTTCCTGCACGAAGCCGTCCCCGGCCATCACTTTCAAATCAACCTCGCGCAGGAGAACGCGGCGCTCCCTTCGTTCCAGAGGTTCGGCGGCAACCCGGCCTTCAACGAGGGCTGGGCGCTCTACGCGGAGACGCTCGGGCCTGAGCTGGGTTTGTTCACGGACGCCCATCAGATGTACGGACATTTGGAGAGCGAGTTGTGGCGCGCGCTGCGGCTCGTGGTTGACACGGGCCTGCACGCCAGAGGCTGGACGGAGGAGCAGGCGGTCGAGTACATGCTCGCCAATTCGGCGCGCTCGAAAGCCTACGCCGCGGGCGAGGTCAAGTGGTACATCGCGGGCCCCGGCGCTGCGCTGGCTTACAAAATCGGGCAGCTCAAAATCCGCGAGCTGCGGACAAGAGCCGAACGCGCGCTGGGCTCAAAGTTCGACGTGCGCGAGTTCCACGCACAGGTGTTGATGACCGGCTCGCTGCCGCTCGCCGTGCTTGAGGCGAAGGTCGAGCGCTGGATTGCGAAAACGGCGGGGGCAAGCCACCCTTCCTGACCTCAGAGGCGGCGTGAGTTGAATCACTCAAGCCACACAACCTCGCAGGTCGGGAAGAGGGGCTTGCCCCCGCTCGCGCTAACGAGCATGAATTAACTTACCTGGCTTTGACCGTCAGGAAGAGGCTCGCGCCGCCGCGGTTGACCAGCAGCAGCGCCGGGCGCGAGCCCCCGCCGTCGAGAGCGGCTTTGAGTTGAGCGCCGGTCGTCACGGGTTGCTGATTGACCTGCTCTATCACGTCGTCGCGCCGCAGCCCCGCGTCGGCCGCAGGGCCGTTCGGGTCAACCTCGCGGACGAGAAGCCCCTGCGTCCCCGTAGGCAGCTCAAGCCGGGAGGCGGCCTCGGGAGTCAAAGGCACGACGCTGATTCCGAGCCGGCCCGTCTCGCCGCCCGTCGCGCTCTCCTGGGCCTTTTGCTGCTCGGAAGTTTTGGGCTGTGACTCGCCGAGCACGGCGCGCACCTGCTGCTCTGCCCCGCCGCGCAAGGTGGCTAACGTCACTTGTGTGCCCGGCGCGATGCCGGCCACTAGGTTGCGGAAAGTGTTCGGGTCTGTGGCGGGCGAGCCGTTGATCGAGACGATCAAGTCGCCGCGCTTGATGCCCGCGCGCTCGGCCGCGCTCGCCGGTTGAACCTGGCTGACGATCAGGCCGCGCGCTTCAGACAGTCCCAAACTCTGTGCCATTTCTGGCGTCACCTTCTGCACGACGATGCCGAGCTGGCCGCGGCGCACCTTGCCCGTCTTGACCAGTTGCTCCATCACGCTCCGGGCCATGTTCGACGGGATGGCGAAGCCGATGCCGATGCTGCCGCCCGAGGGCGAGAGAATCTGCGAGTTGATGCCGACCAGCTCGCCGCTCGTGTTGACGAGCGCGCCGCCCGAGTTGCCCTGGTTAATCGCCGCGTCCGTTTGCAGGAAGTCCTCGTAGCTGCCGTCCGAAAGACCCGTCGAGCGGCCCTTCGCGGAGATGATGCCGGAGGTGACGGTCTGACCTATCCCCAGCGGATTGCCGACGGCCAGCACCACGTCGCCGACGCGCACGCGCTCGGAATCCCCGAGCGGCAGGACGGGCAGGCCGCCCGCCTCTACCTTCAGCACGGCGAGGTCGCTCGGCTGGTCCGTGCCGACGACTTTGGCCGCGAACGTGCGGTTGTCCGTCAGCTCGATTGTTATCTGCTGCGCGTCCTCGACGACGTGGTTATTGGTCAGGATGTAGCCGTCTGCGGTGACGATGACGCCGGAGCCGAGGCCGCGCTGTTGCGGCTGACCACGTCGGCGTAGCCGGTCGGGGCCGCGGGGGCCGGCGCGGCCTTCGCGCCAGCCGGCGAGTAGCTCTGCGCCGACGCGACTGAAAAAGTTGAAAGCGAGAACAAGAGGGCGGCCAGCGCCGGCAAGTGCCTGAAACTCGCGCCCGCCCTTCTCCCCGCCGAAATTCTATTGCTTCTCATGATTAATACCTCTCGTGTAGCAATCTGAAGTTGACTATTTAAGATGTCTTAAGAATTTCGGCCGTTGCATCTTTTTTGGCACAGAAAGGGCGTGCCCGCGCACGCCCTGAAAGCCGAAGGCTTAGCCCGGCCGTCGTGAAAGGTTGGCAGTTTCGTGCGATGATAGGCGGGACGCGGAGGGGACGCGCCTAATGAGTTCTGAGCAAACCAGAAAACAGTCGAACGTGCTCCCGCCATCGCTGGAAGCAATCGTCGTGACGCGGGTGCGCGACCTCGTCGGCGGCTTCAAGGTGAGGCGCGTGCTGCCCTCGGCGCGGCGGCGCATGGTCGGCCCCTTCATCTTCCTGGATCAGATGGGGCCTGAAATTTTGGCACAGGGGCGCGGCTTTGATGTCGCCCCGCACCCGCACATCGGCCTCGCCACCGTCACGTACCTCTTCTCGGGCGAGCTGCTGCACCGCGACAGCCTCGGCACAGTCCAAGCCATCCGCCCCGGCGCGGTCAACTGGATGACCGCCGGCCGAGGCATCGCACACTCCGAGCGCACGCCCCATGAGATGAGGGCCGCCGGCTCGGACCTCTTCGGCATACAGTCCTGGGTCGCGCTGCCTTTGCGGCATGAGGAGATTGATCCCGCCTTCGCTCATCACGACGCGACTGATCTGCCCGTCGTCGAGGACGACGGGCTTCGGGTGCGCCTCATCGCGGGCGAGTTGTTCGGCGCGCGCTCGCCGGTCAGCACGCTCTCGGAGATGTTCTACGCGGACGCCGAACTGGGAGCAGGGGCGCGGCTGCCTGTCCCGTCCGAGCACGAGGAGCGCGCGGCCTACGTCGTCGAAGGCGCGGTCACACTTTCGGGCGACGGCGAAACCTTCGGGGCGGGCCAACTCATGGTCTTCAAGCCCGGGGCCGAGATCACGCTCGAAGCAGGCGAGTCCGCGCCCGCCCGCGTGATGCTCCTGGGCGGCGAGCCCCTGGAGGGCGGCCGCCACATCTGGTGGAACTTCGTCTCAAGCTCGACCGAGCGCATAGAGCAGGCGAAGGAGGACTGGAAGGCGGGCCGCTTCGCGCCCGTCCCCGAAGAGACGGAGTTCATCCCGCTGCCCGAGTCCGGGCCGGTCGTCGTCCGGTATCCGTAAGGCTCGGCCGCAAAGGTCGTCGTACTTTTGAGGGTCAACTACCGCGCCCGCCTCCGTGAGCTTCCGGTGAACTTGCTCCGGCCCGCCCGCGCGCTTGAAGGTGAAGCTCGCGACGTTGTTCTTCTCGTCGCGGTTGAACTTGAACCGGATGCATTTTCTTTGCCTCGACAGGGAAGTGAAGCCCTGTCTTCAGACACTCAGGGCGCGGTTCTATCAATGTAAAGGTCAGCAGGGCGGGATTATTAACAACGGGGCGGGGAAAAGCTGCCGAAGGGTAACGGCCGGAGGTGTTCGATAGCTAGGTGGAACTTCGTGGCCGAATCGTCCAGGGTTTCGTCGTAGATGGACTCGCAGATGCGCGACAGCTCCAGGCAGTCGCGGCGCGAGACCTTGCGGCTGAAGCGCTCGTGCTCGGCGGAGATGTGCGGCTGCATCTCGTCGAGCAGGCGCAGGCCCTTCCTGGTAATGCGCGTGATGCTGAGCCGCCGATCCTCCTCCACGCGGTCGCGCTCGACCAGGCCGTGGCCTTGCAGCCTGTCAACCAGGCGTGTCACGTCCGGGGCGCTCGCCAGCAGGCGCGCGGCGATCTCGGCGCGCGGGTGCCCGGCCGGGTGGACGCCGCGCAGGATGCGGAGCACGTTGTACTGCGGGCGCGTGATGCCGAACCCGGCGCACACGCGCTCAAGCCTCGCGTGCACGTAGTCGGCGGCGACGATCAGGTTCAGCATCGCCTCCTGCGCGGGGTTGGCGAAATCCGCCGTCTGCTTGATGCGCCGTTTGAGAGCTTCGCCCATACGGGCAAGTTGTAGCACAAGGGGGCGTGCGCGGCAACGAACATATCAACGCGCCTCAGACCCTTGCAACCCGCGAAGCAGTTGTCTCGTAAAGCAGATTGCCGGAATCACGGGCACATGTAAATAACTTTTTACATGTTCTTCCAGGTAATTTCTCGTCCCGAGGGTTGAATCTAAACCGTCGCGCTTAGTAATCTTCCGAATAATATGTCTGTCAGCGAATCGAACCTGCAAACGCGGCTCGCGTCGTCGCGCGAGACTCTGGACTCGTGGGTCCGCGAGATGGTCGCGTGGCATTTCAGCCCCGAGACGGGCTGCCCCTTCTGGCTAGACTACGCGAAGAGCCTGGGCTGGGACCCGCGCCGCGAAATCCGCGGCTACTCGGACCTCGCGCGCTTCGGCTTTTTTCAGGACGAGTGGCTGCGCGGCGGCCCCGTGCGAAGGTGGGTCCCGCGCGCCCTTGAGGGCAAGCCCGTCTACGTCTTCGAGACGGGCGGCAGCACGGGCGTGCCCAAATCGCGCATCAGCAGCGAGGACTTCCGGCTCGACTACGAAGCCTTCAGCGTGACGCTGCCCGACGAGTATTTCCCGAAGGGCGCGGACTGGCTGAGCCTGGGGCCGACGGGGCCGCGCCGCCTGCGCCTGGCCGTGGAGCATCTGGCACAATTCCGCGGCGGCATCTGCTTCATGGTTGACCTGGACCCGCGCTGGGTCATCAAGCTGCTCAAGATGAACCAGCCCGCGATGGCCGAGCAGTACAAGCAGCACGTCGTCGAGCAGGGGCTCACGCTCCTGCGCGCGCACGAGAACATACGCTGTCTGTTCACGACGCCGAAGCTCCTGGAGGCGCTCTGCGAGAAAGTCTCGCTCAAGAAAGTCGGCATCACGGGCGTCTTCTGCGGCGGCACGGAGATGACGCCGCAGTTCCACCGCTTCGCCGTCGAGGAGTTGCTCGACGGCGTCTACTTCGCGCCGACCTACGGCAACACGCTGATGGGCCTCGCCGTCCACAAGCCGCGCGAAGAGGCGGACAATTACGCCGTCATCTACTACCCGCCGCTCCCGCGCGCCGTGATCGAAGTCGTTGACCCCGACAACCCCGACCGCGTCGTTGACTACGGCGAGACGGGCCGCGTTTGTTTGACGACGCTGACGCGCGAGTTCTTCATGCCCCGCTTCCTCGAACGCGACGAGGCCGAGCGCGAGCCGCCCTGCGAGCCCTACCCGTGGGACGGCGTGCGCAACGTCCGCCCGTTCTCAAGATTGCAGGCGGCGGTCGTCGAAGGAGTCTACTGAAATCTCTTATGCTTCATCTTCCCTTACTGCGCAGAGGCGAGCCGTACAAGAGTCTGGACGTGGCGCGCGTCGCGCACCACCAGACGCGCGAGCTGTTCGTGGAGGTCAGCCAGGCCAACGTCGGTCTCATCCGGCGCGACCTGCTCGACCAGGAGACCGGCCGCAAGGCGCTCTCGAAGTTTTCCTGCGCCGAGCTGTTGGAGATTTGCGCGCGGGCGGCAGAGCATTTCAACGAGGACGAGCTGCCGCTGGGCGACGAGAGTCAGACGCCCGAGGATTACGTGAGACAGGTCTCCGCGACGACGGGGCTGCCGCACGTCCTGGTGCGCCGCAACATGGGGAAGATCGGCGGCGTGATGGCGGAGATGGAAGAGGTGCTCGGGGGGCTGACGCGGAACCTGGACCTGCGCGTCCTGGACGAAGGGTTCGGCGAAGTGGAAGGTCAGCCCCTCAGCTTTTTCCCGCGCGCGCAACTCCTCGGCGTCGTGCTGCCGAACAACTCGCCGGGGGTGCACTCGCTCTGGATTCCCGCCGTGCCCTTGAAAATCCCGCTCGTTCTGAAGCCGGGCAGCGCGGAGCCGTGGACTCCTTTCCGCGTCATACAGGCTTTGATAAAAGCGGGAGCGCCGCGCGAGGCGTTCAGCTTTTACCCGACGGACCACGCGGGCGCGGGCGAAATCCTGCGCCGCACGGGGCGCGGGATGGTCTTCGGCGACGCGGGCTCGACCGGCGTCTGGAAGGACGACGCGCGCGTGGAAGTACACGGGCCGGGCTACAGCAAGATCATTATCGGCGAGGACTGCGTCGGCGAGTGGGAGAAGTACCTGGACGTGATGGTCGCTTCGATTGCGGATAACGGCGGGCGGTCGTGCATCAACGCGTCGGCCGTCTGGGTTCCGTCGCGCGCCCGCGAGATCAGCGAGGCTCTGGCCGAGCGCCTGTCGCGCGTCGTGCCGCGCGACGCGTCGGACGAGGCGGCGCAACTCGCCCCCTTCACGGACGGAGGCGTCGCCGCGCGCATCAACGCGAGCATCGAGCAGGGCCTGGCCCAAAATGGGGCGCGCGACGTGACGGCCCGCTACAGGGAGGGCGGCCGCCTCGTCGAGTGGCACAATTGTTCGTACCTGCTGCCGACCGTCCTTCATTGCGATGACGCGGCGCACCCGCTGGCGAACAGGGAATTTCTCTTCCCGTTCGCGAGCGTCGTAGAAGCCGCGCAGGACACGATTCCACAGGCACTCGGCCCGAGCCTCGTCGTCACGGCCATCACGAGGGACGAGGCGTTGATACAGAGGCTCGTCGAGTCGCCGGACGTGGGCCGGCTGAACCTCGGGGCCGTGCCGACGACTCAGGTCAGTTGGAACCAGCCGCACGAGGGCAACCTGTTCGAGCACCTGTACGCGCGCCGCGCCTTCCAGCGCGTTGCTGTCGCCGTTTGAGATGAGATGAGATGAAGATTCTCTCCATCACCGCCGGGGCCGCCAACATGTACTGCGGGAGCTGCCTGCGCGACAACGCGCTCGCCGCCGAGCTGATCGCGCGCGGCCACGACGTAGCGCTGCTGCCCATGTACACGCCGACGCTGACGGACGAGCAGAACGTCAGCCGCGAGAAAGTCTTCTTCGGCGGCATCAGCGTCTACCTGCAACAGTATGTCCCGCTCTTCCGCAAGTCGCCGCGCGTGCTCGACCGCCTCTGGGATTCAAAGTTGATGCTGAAGCTGGCCGCGCGCCGCTCCATCCAGACCAGCCCGAAGATGCTCGGCGAGCTGACCGTCTCCATGCTCCGCGGCGAGGACGGCAACCAGCGCAAAGAGCTGGCAAAACTGCTCGACTGGCTACGGCACGAGCCGCCGCCCGACGTGGTCAGTCTGCCCTACACGCTTCTCATCGGCCTGGCGAAGCCTTTGAGAGAAGCCTTGAAGCGGCCCGTCTACTGCACACTGCAAGGCGAGGACTTGTTCCTCGACGGGCTCGAAGAGCCTTACCGCCGCGAGTCGCTCGAATTGATCCGCGAGAACGTCAAACACGTGGACGCGTTCATCGCCGTCAGTCAGTATTACGCCGACTTCATGCCGGGCTACCTCGACATCCCGCGAGACAAAATCCACGTCGTCCCCTTAGGCATCAACCTCGACGGCTACGAGCGGCGGCCGCGTGAACGCGCGCGCCCTTTCACCGTTGGCTACTTCGCGCGCGTCGCGCCGGAGAAGGGCCTGCACGTCCTGGCGGAGACTTACGGGCGGCTGCGGCGCGAGCGCGAGGATTTCCGGGAGGCGCGATTGGAGGTCGCGGGCTACCTCGGCGCGGAGCATAAAAAGTATCTGGACGACATCACGCGCCGGATGGAAAAGTGGGGACTCGCAGACGAGTTTCATTACAGGGGCGTGCTCGACCGCCAGCAGAAGATAGAGTTCCTGCGCGGCCTGGACGTGCTCTCCGTGCCCGCCACCTACGACGAGCCGAAGGGAATCTTCCTGCTCGAAGCGATGGCCTGCGGCGTCCCCGTCGTCCAGCCGCGGCGCGGGGGCTTCACGGAGGTCGTCGAAAAGACCGCGGGCGGGCTCCTGGTCGAGCCGGACGACACGCGCGCCCTCGCCGACGCCATCTTCAAGCTCTACAGCGACCCGCAACTCGCCGCCACCCTCGGCGACAACGGCTTCCGCGCAGTCCGCGAGCACTACAGCGTCGCCCGCATGGCCGAGCGCACGCTCGAAGTCTACGGCGGTCTAACCGCCGGCCGCGATAGCAGGCTCGACTTGAAAACTTTTCATCACGCAGGTCATTGACTCAACCCTTTGCGCCTTAAGTTTTTCCTTAGCGCCTTTGCGCGAAACAGCCGTTCACGCTGGAGGCGCAAAGTTAAGGCGTAAGGCGCAAAGGGTTGAAATTTAAGTTGAGGTCGCAAGTTTGCTGGAAGTCGCCAATCTCTCGAAGTCGTACCCGACGCCGCAGGGGCGGCTCTCGATTCTCGAAGACGTTTCGCTCTCGCTGAAGCGCGGCGAGGCGGCGGCGATCATGGGGCCGTCGGGCAGCGGCAAGAGTACGCTGCTCTACATCCTCGGCGCGTTGGAGCCGCCGAGCGCCGGGACGGTGCGCCTCGACGGCCAGGACCCTTTCCGGTTGAAAGAGCGGGAACTCGCGGCCTTCAGGAACAAAGAGATCGGCTTCATTTTTCAAGACCACTGTCTGCTGCCGCAATGTTCCGTCATCGAGAACGTCCTGACGCCGACACTCGTGGCCCAATCGGACGGCGAGGAGACGCGCCGCCGCGCTCTCTCGCTGCTCGAACAGGTCGGGCTAGGCTCGCGCATAGAGCACCGCCCGGCGGAATTGTCGGGCGGCGAGAAGCAGCGCGTGGCGCTGGCCCGCGCGCTCGTCATGCGCCCGCTCCTGCTCCTGTGCGACGAGCCCACGGGCAACCTGGATCACAAGTCGGCCGAGGTGGTCGCCTCGCTCCTGCTGGAATTGCACAGGCAGCAGGAGACCATCCTGCTCGTCGTCACGCACAGCGCGGAGCTGGCCGCGCGCTTCCCCACGCGCTACGAGTTGACGGACGGAAAACTGAAAGTCGAGGGATAGATTAATTCACCACAGAGGACACAGAGGACACAGAGGGAAGAAAGGGATTAGAAATCTCAAATCTGAAATCTGGATTTCTTAATTTCGTCCTCCTCTGTGTCCCTCTGTGTCCTCCGTGGTGAATAATAGTTTCCACAAGCTCAACTATGAACAGCTTCGTCCTGCTCAGGCGCAATCTGGCACATTACTGGCGCACGAATCTGGCCGTCGTCTGCGGGGTGGCGGTGGCCGTGGCGGTGCTGGCCGGGGCTCTGCTCGTGGGCGATTCCGTCAGGGCCAGTTTGCGCGAGCTGTTCCTCCGCAGGCTCGGCGGCACGGAGCAGGTCTTGAGCGGCGCGAGCTTCTTCCGCGAGCAGCTCGCCGCGGAGATCGGGCAGGACGGGCGCTCAGTGCGCGCCGCCTGCCCGCTCATAGTCCTCCGCGGGACCGTCACGCACGAGGCGAGCAAACGCTGGTCGTCGGGCGTTCAGGTCTACGGCGTTGACGAGAGGTTCTGGCAGTTCCACGGAAAGGAGAACGCGCTCGCCACGCCGGGGCGCGAGCTGCTCGTGGGCGCGAGCCTCGCGGACGAGTTGGGCGTAGCAGCGGGGGACACGCTGCTCCTTCGTGTCGAGAAGCCTTCGGCCATCCCCGTCGAATCCCTACACGGGCGCAAGGAGGACTTGGGCCGCACCGTCCGCCTGAACGCGCGCGCGCGGCTCGACGCCAATGCCCTCGGCGAGTTCTCACTGCAACCGCAGCAGACGGCCGCGAAGGTCGTTTTTGTGCCACTCTCGCTGCTTCAGAAAGAGCTCGAACAGGAAGGCAAGGTCAACACCATCCTGCTGTCCGGCGGGAACGACGACGCGCTGCGTGCAATCGTCAAGGAGAGAGTCACGCTCGAAGACCTGGGCGTCAAACTCCGCGCGCTCGACGGGGGGCGCACTCTTTCGCTCGAAACCGAGAGCGCGCTCGTCAACAACTACCTCGCGGAGACGGCGAGCGCCACAGCTTCCAGGCTCGGCCTGCGCCCGCAGCCCGTCTTCTCTTACCTCGCCAATAGCATCCGCTCCGGCCCGCGCGAGATCCCTTACTCTCTGGTCACGGCGATTGACGACGAGAGCTTCGAGAGACTTAAAAGCACAGCCCCTTCGCCTGAGCCAACGTCGTCGTCGCTGCCGCCCATAGTCTTGAACGAATGGGCCGCGCGCGAGCTGGGCGTTGAAGTGGGCGCTCCCGTGACGCTCGAATACTATCTCTGGCAGGAGGGCGGGCGACTTTCGACGGCGAGCGCCGAGTTTCAACTGGCGGGCGTCGTGCCGATTGAGGGGCTCGCCGCCGACAGGAACCTGGTGCCGGCGTATCCCGGCATCACCGGGTCGGAGAGTCTTTCGGACTGGGACCCGCCGTTCCCCGTAGACCTGTCGCGCGTCCGGGACCGCGACGAAGAATACTGGGACCAGTACCGCACCACGCCGAAGGCTTTCATACAGCTCGCGAAGGGGCAGCAGCTCTGGCCGTCGCGCTTCGGCCACATGACTTCGCTGCGACTGCTGCCGCAGACGGACGCGCCGACGGACGCGACGCTCGAAGCCTATCGCCCGGCCTTGCGCGCCGCGCTCGACCCCGCGCGGGCCGGCCTCGCCGTCTACGCGGCGCGCGAGGAGGGGTTGAAGGCCGCGCAAGGCGCGACGAACTTCGGCGAATACTTTCTCTACTTCAGTTTCTTCCTCGTCGTCTCGGCCCTGATGCTGGCCGCGCTCTTCTTCAAGCTCGGCGTCGAGCAGCGCCTGCGCGAGCTGGGCATCCTGCGGGCCGTCGGCTTTCACGCCGCGCGAATCCGCGCTCTCTTTCTCGTCGAAGGAGTCGTGCTGGCGACGATGGGAAGCGCGCTCGGACTCCTGGGCGCTCTGCTCTACGGCAAGCTGATGATGCTCGGGCTGACGACGTGGTGGGTGGGGGCCGTCGGGACGACGCTGCTCGGGCTGCACGTGTCTCCCGTCTCTCTCCTGCTCGGCGGCGCGGGCGGGGTGCTGGCCGCGCTCGGCTGCGTCTACTGGACCTTGAGAAGACTCGCGCCCGCGTCGCCGCGGAGCCTATTGACGGGGACCGCGCTGACGGACCCGTCACGCCGCAAGACTTCCGCGCGCCGTCCGTACACGCTGGTCGCGGCCGTCGTCTCGACAGTGGTCGCGTTGGGATTGCTGCTCTCGACGGCGCTCGGCCTCGTAGGGCAGGTCGCTGGCTTCTTCGGCGGCGGGGCGCTCCTGTTAATCGCGCTGCTCTGCTATCAGTCGGTCTGGCTGCGGCGGCGGAAGCGCAAGCTGCTCGGCGGGGGCGGCTGGTGGGCTGTGGCGCGGCTGGGCTTTCGCAACGTCGCGCACAGGCCCGTGCGCAGCGTCTTGTGCATCGCGCTCATCGCCTCGGCGTCCTTCATCATCGTCGCCGTGGAGTCCTTCAGACGCGACGGGCGCGACTCGACGCTCGACAAAAAATCAGGCGGCGGGGGCTATCCCTTGCAGGCGGAGTCGGCGCTGCCGCTGGTTCACGACCCGAACACGCCGGAGGGGCGCGAGGCTTTGAATCTCGACACGAGACAGGGCGAGGCCGCGCTCGACGCCATCAGGTTCGCGCGCTTCCGGTTGCGGCCCGGCGACGACGCCAGTTGTCTTAATCTCTACCAGCCGCGCAACCCGAGGATTCTGGCCCCGACGGAAGATTTTGTCAGGGAGAACCGCTTCACCTTTCAGAGTTCTCTGGCCCGCACGGACGGGGAGAAGGAGAACCCCTGGCTGCTGCTCGATTCGGAGCTGGACAATGGCGCGGTCCCCGTCGTGGCCGACGCCAACTCGCTCTCCTACGTCCTTCACTTGAAGCTCGGCGACGAGTTGACGTTGGAGCGCGAGGGCGGCAGCCCCGTGCGTTTGCGAATCGTCGGCGCGCTCTCCGACAGCATTTTTCAGAGTGAGCTTTTGATGTCCGAGAAAAACTTCCTGCGCCTCTTCCCGGAACAAGAGGGCTACCGCTTCTTCCTGTTAGACCTGCCTCAGCCGGAAACCGCGGCAGCCCAGGCGGAGGCGTTAGAAACAAGACTCTCGGACTTCGGCTTCGACGCCACGCGGACGGCCGAGCGGCTGGCACAATTTCATCGAGTCGAGAACACGTTCATCTCGACTTTCCAGATGCTCGGCGCGCTGGGCCTGGCGCTCGGCACGCTCGGGATGGCGGCCGTCCTGCTGCGCAACGTCCTGGAGCGGCGGCGCGAACTGGCGCTCCTGCGCGCGGTCGGCTACAACGCGAAGCACTTCGCGCTGATGACGGTGGCGGAGAACGCGCTGCTGCTCGTGTGCGGGCTCCTGACGGGCGCGGCCAGCGCGCTCCTGGCAATCGCGCCGGTCTTCTTCTCGCGCGGCGGCGGGCTCCCGAACTTCTCCATCGGCCTGCTGCTCCTCTCCGTCCTAATCTCCGGCCTCCTGGCCTCGCTCGTCGCCACGGCCGCCGCGCTGCGCTCGCCTTTGATTCCGGCCTTAAGGTCGGAGTGAGGAAATTCAAACAGGGATGGACAGGATAGACAGGATAAAAACAACTTGTCTTCTTATCCTGCCCATCCTGTCCATCCCTGTTAATTTCTTCCGTGGATGGACGCGAACGTTTCCCTACTTCTTCTGTTTGATGTCGTAGGCGTAGATGGTGTCCTGGTCGCGCAGATAAAGTCGGCCGCCTGCGACGACGGGGTGCGCCCAGGTGGGCAGCGAGTCCTGCGGGATTTGGAAGCGGCCCTTCTCGCGGTAGCCTGTGGGCGTGGCCTCGACGAGGCCGACGACGCCGTTCTCGCTCAGGCAGTAGAGGTGGCCGTCGGCGTAGACGAGCGAGCCCTTGCCGACGCTGCGGTCGCGCCACGCGACCTCGCCCGTGTCGAAGCGCATCGCCGTCAGGATAGCGCTCGAAAAGCCGTAGAGATGGTCGCCTATCAGGACGGAGCTGCTGTGGTGGTTGCGCATCTCCTTCGTGAAGTAGACCTCGGTCGCCGTCACGCCCTTGGCGTCCGCCTTGATCTCGACGAGGCCGCCGCCGTTGCCGTAGTCGGACGTGATGAAGACGCGGTTGCCGCGCGCGACGGGCGTGGCCGCGTTGGCGACGTTGTTCGCGGCGCGTGGGTACTCCCACAAAAGCTTGCCCGTCTCCACGTCGAGGCCGAGGCCGCGCACGTCCGTGAAGAAGACGACCTGCGTCTTGCCCGCGACCTGTATGGGGATGGCGGAGGAGTAGCCAGCCTTGTCGCTCTGGCTCTTCCAGATGAGCGAGCCGTCCTTCTTGTTGAGCGCGACGACGGAAGCGCCGGGGCCGCCTGCGTTGACCAGCAGCTTCTCGCCGACGACGAGCGGCGACTCGCTGATGCCCCAGCGGATGTTCTCGCCGCCGAACTTTTGCAGCACGTTCATCGTCCAGAGGACGCGGCCCGTCTTGGCGTCGAGGGCCGAGAGGTCGCCGTTGCCGCCGAGCGCGTAGAGGCGGTCGCCGTCAATCGTGGGCGTGCCACGCGGGCCGTCGCCGCGGTCGTTGCGGAACGCGCCCGCGCCGTGCGGCGTGGCCCAGACCTGCTTGCCCGTGGCGGCGTCGAAGGCGAAGACGTGTTCGCGGTCGCCCTTGAGCCCCATCGTGTACATGAGCCCCTTCGAGACGGCGAACGAAGAATAGCCACGGCCCGCGCCTGACACCTTCCACAGGAGCGGCGGGCCTCCCTCGGGCCACTGCTTGAGCAGCCCCGTCTCCTGCGAGATGCCGTCGCGGTTTGGCCCGCGCCACTGCGGCCACTCGCCCCCGGTCTGCGCCGCGCCCTTGACCACGGACAACAATAAGAGGAGCACAAAGACTGCGCCCATCAACATCAAGCGTGAGCCTCTCATCCCTAAAGCCTCCTTCGCTGTGTACTTCATGTCAGTACCGCCTGCGGTAGCGGGCGGGTCTGCAACGTCGAGTACCCGCCCGCTACCGCAGGCGGTACTGACATGAATCGCAAACTGAAAGAGGATTATAGCGTCGCCCGGCGGCGGCGGTTGTAAAATGATTGTAAAGCTTCGCGGTCACGACTGCGGCTTGAAGTAGAGCACGAGTCCCGCGCCGAGCGAGGCTAGCACGAAGCCGACGTAGAGCAGCGGGTTGGGCGACTCTTTCGGCGGGTGCAGCCACATGGAGAAGAGCACGTTGACCAGGGGAGCGCCCGCGAAGACGAGCGGCATGACGTAGGTGGGGAGCCCGCCCGACTTGAAGGCGAGGATGATGCACACCGCGCCGATTGCGCCGAGCGCGCCTCCGGCCATCGCCGCGAGCGAGCCCTTCATGGTGAACCCGCCAAACTCCCCCTGATACCAGAGGCTGACCACGGGGACCAGCACCCCGATTAAAAAGTAGGCGAAGCCCACGCACAAGAGCGCGCGCAGCGGGCTGCCCAAAAGCACCTGGCCGCGGTGCAGCACGGGGCCGTAAAGCCCCCACGACAGCGCCGCGCCGAGAGCGAAGATTATCCAGACCATCGTGCTCCTTTCAGGTGATTAGAACGTGATTCATGTCAGTACCGCCTGCGGTAGCGGGCGGGTCTCAAGCTTGGAACACCCGCCCGCTACCGCAGGCGGTACTGACGTTGATTACCGACGCGGACTTAAAACGCGAGTCGCACTCCCAACTGTATCTGCCGCGCGGAGGCCGCGGTCGCGCGGACGCGGCCGAACGAGGGGAGCGGCGCTTCGCCGTCAACGCCCGTGAAGGCGAGCAGGCTCGGGACGGCGAAGTTCGTGCGGTTGAAAAGATTGAAAGCCTCGACGCGGAGTTGCAGACGCGCCGAGTCGCCGAGGCCCGAGAGGCGTATGTTCTTGAGCGCGGACAAATCGAAGGTGCGCAGGTTCGGCCCCGTCAGCGAGCCGCGGCCGACGTTGCCGAGCGTGCCGGCGGGCTGTAGGACGAAGGCCGCCGGGTTGAAGTAGGCGTTGGGGTCGCCCGTGACGGCCGAATCGTGTGTGAAGCCGTCGGCGAAACTGGCCCGGTCGAAGCCGACGCCCGGCGAAAGCGACGGCGACCACTGCGAGCGCGAGCGGTTGCGCACGACGAAGACCGTCAAAGGATTCCCGCTGCGCATCTGCCCGATGCCGGACAACTGCCAGCCGTCAAGAATTTGGCCCATGACGCCGTCCATGCCCTTCGCGAAAGGAATCTCCCAGACGAAGTTGAAGACCCAGTTGTGCTTGGCGTGGTAGTCCGCGAGCCCCTTGTTGTAGTCCAGGCCGGGGAACTCCGGGAAGGCCGTCGTCGTGCCGTTGGTCGCGTCGGAGAAGAAGGTCGAAGCCTGCGTGGTGTCTATGTTGCGCGAGAAGGTGTAGGACGACTGCGCGTAGAAGCCGCGGCTGAAGCGTTTCCGCAGCTCGAAGACCATCGCGTTGTACCACGAGTTGCCGTCCGAGGATTTCAGCTCGATGGTCGTGAAGGCGGTGTTGGGCCGCAATTGTCCGGCGGGCCAGAACGGCGTGCCGTCGGCGCGGATAATCGGCACGGGGATGTTCACGTCGTTGCTGCGCAAGAGATGCACGCCGCGCGAGCCGGCGTAGCCGAGCGTCAGCACCGTGTCGAACCAGAGCTCGCGCTGGATGTTCAGGTTCCAGACCTGCACGTAAGGGTTGTCGAGGTTGAACTGCACGGGGCGAATCGAGATCGAGCCGGCGAAGTTCGGGACGGGGAAACTGGGGTTGACGATGACGGGCCGGGGCGTCGCTGGCGGATTCGTCACCGTGACGATCAGGTTCTGCTGGTTGTTCGTGTTGAAGTAGACGCCGTAGCCGCCGCGCAGGCTGGTGCTGCCGTCGCCCAGCACGTCCCACGCGAAGCCGACGCGCGGCGAGAAGTTTTTCAGCGTCGGGTTCTCGTAAAGTTGGCCCACGGTCGGCGTGCGGTCGCTCAAGTTCGGCAGCGCCGAATCCCTCCCGTTGATGTCAACGGGCAGCGTCGCGACCTCGTAGCGCAAGCCCGCGTTGAGGCTCAGGCGCTGGTGCGCGCGGTAGGTGTCCTGTACGTAGAAGCCCGCGAGCGTGAAACGCCAGTAGCGGTCGAGCGCGGCGTCGGGCGTGAGGCCGATGAAGCGCTGCGCGCGGTTCTCCAAAAAGTCGCGCAAGGAGGCGAAGGTGAAGATGCCGTTGCCGAAGGTCGGGTTGACCATGTTGTCCTGGTAGCGCTCGGCGAGCGCGCCGGCCTTGATCAGGTGGCGGCCGCGGCTGTGCAGCAAGTTGTACTCGGCTCCGAAGACGTTCTGCACGAGCCGCAGGTTGCCGGAAGACTGCGGGCCGAAGCGCGGGATGCCGCCGATGTCTATGTCGCCGATGATGTCGCGGCCCGGCACGAAGGGCGTCAGGCCGTCGGAGACGTTGGCCTCTACATTTTGGCCCACGCGCGTGCGGCTGAAGCCGATGCGGAACGTGTTGAGCGTCGAGGGCGAAATGGTCTGTCGGTACTCGCCCGTGAAGAACTGGTTGCGCGAGAAGAACGTGCGCGGGAACTGTGGGAAGTCCGTCGGGAGCAGTTGGTCGGCGTCGTCCAGAGTGTAGCGCGCGAAGAACTGGTCGCGGGCGGAGCGGTTGTAGTCCACGCGGCCCTGGACGAAGTGCTGGCGAATCTGCTGGGCGAAGCCGAAGTTGTAGGCCGCGAGTCCCTGCCCTAGGTTCGCGCCGTTGGGCAGCGGGAATTCGTCGAGGTAGGGGCGCACGACCGGGCTGACGTTGACGGTGATGGTCTGTCCAGGAAAGCCGGGGCGCGGGAGGATACCGCTGCGCGCGTTGAGGTCTGGCACGACCGTCGAGATCGTCCGGCCCAGATTCTCGCGCAAGGATTCGTAGCCCGCGAAGAAGAAGAGCTTGTCATGGCGAACGGGGCCGCCGATTGCGCCGCCGAACTGGTTGCGCTTGAACTCGGGGTTGTCCGCGGGGTCGAAGAAGTTGCGCGCGTCGAAGTTGTCGTTGCGGTGGAACTCGTAGAGCGAGCCGTGGAAGTCGTTCGTCCCGGACTTGGAGACGGCGTTAATCTGGCCGCCGGAGTTGCGCCCGTACTCGGCGCTGTAGGCGTTGGTCTCGACGCGGAACTCGCGTATGGTCTCGATGCCGAGCGAGGTGCCGGCGGCGCTGCCCGCGGGGCCGTTCGTAAAATCGTTCTGCGGCGTGCCGTCGAGCAGGAAGACGTTCGAGCGCGGGTCCTGGCCGTTGATGCTGATGCCGAGGCCGTGGGCGACGACGGAGCCGCCGTCGCGGTGCTGGTAGGCGATGACGCCGGGCTGCAAAAGGGTCAGGTCGGTGTAGTTCCTGCCGTTCAAGGGCAGGTCGCGGATGGCGCGCTCGCCGACCAGGTAGCTCAGCTCCTGCGTGCGCGTGTTGACCGGCGCGGCTTCGTCCGTAATAGTCACTTCGGCCTCCAGGCTGGCCGGCTCCATGACGATGTTGAACGTCGCCGTCTCGTTGACCGTCAGGGTGATCTGGTTGTAGACGTAGTTCTTGAAGCCCGCGAACTCTGCGCGCACTTCGTAGTCCCCGACCGCGAGGCCGGGGAAGGTAAAGCGGCCCTCGTCCTCGCTCGTGGTGGAGCGCGTGAGCCCCGTGTCCAGGCTGCGGGCCGTCACCTGCACGCCGACGAGCGCCGCCCCGCTCGTGTCCTTGATGTCGCCGGTGAGCGTGCTGGAGGTCTGCGCAGAGGCGATAACATTGAGGCCGAGGACGAGACAGGCAACGAGCGCGACCTTTCGGCAGAAAGGCGCGGGCGAAAATTGCGAAAACGACATGATGGTTCTTATTCCCTTCGAGGCGCGAACTTCTGCTATTAATACTACGTATTCTAGCAATCGGTTTCAGGAAATTGGTAGTGACCGCTTTTCCCTTTTACAAACTATTGACAGCCGGCGCGGTTCTTTTACAGCTTTTTTACAACTGAGCGCCCGTCTCGGGTCATAATACGCGCCGCGAAAACATCTGTCCCGCTCTAACGGAGAATCACCTTGAAGTTGAGAAACATAGTCGCCCTCGTCTCGCTCATCCTGCTCTGCGCCGCTCCGCTCGCCGCGCAGACTTACACGGGCTCGGCTCGCGGCATCCTGACCGACCAGAACGGGGCCATCATCAAAGGGGCGACCGTCACGCTGACCAGCGAGGAGACAGGCGAGGTGCGGACGGCGACCAGCGACGGTGACGGCGAGTACATAATCTCTTCACTCAGGCCCGGCTCCTACCGGCTGGAAATCGTCATTGCGGGATTCGAAACATACCGGCAACTGGTCGTCCTTCAGGTTAATCAGGAACGCAGGATTGACGTCCGGCTTGAGGTGGGGAGAGCGACGGTCGGCAACCTCGTCGTCACGGACGACCTCGCGCCCCTGAAGAAAGATTCGGCCTCGCTCGGCGCGGTCATAGAGAATCGCCAGGTCACGGGCCTGCCGCTCGACGGGCGCAACTTCTACGAACTCAACCTGCTCGTCCCCGGCGCTGTGCCGGCGGCGCAGGGGTCCGCGGGCAGCGTGCGCGGCGACTTCGCTTTCAGCGTCAACGGCGCGCGCGAGGACAGCAACAACTTCCTCTTAGACGGGGTCTACAACGTGGACCCGAAGCTCAACACGTTCGGCGTGCGCCCGCCCGTGGACGCCATCCGCGAGTTCGAGATGCTGACGAGCACCTACGACGCCTCGTTCGGGCGCAGCGCCGGCGCGCAGGTCAACGTCGTCTTGAAGTCCGGCTCGAACGACTTCCACGGCTCGCTCTACGAGTTCTTCCGCAACGGCGGGCTCGACGCGCGCAACTACTTCGCGCCCAAGAACGAGCCCGCGCCCAAGTACCAGCGCAACCAGTTCGGCTTCTCCCTCGGCGGCCCCCTCGTCAAATCCCGCACCTTCTTCTTCGCGGACTACGAGGGCACGCGCTCGCGCGAAGGCATCACGCGCCTCGCCAACGTGCCGACCCTGCGCGAGCGCGCGGGCGACTTCTCGCAGAGCAATACCGTAGTCATAGACCCGCTGACGGGCCAGCCGTTCCCCGGCAACGTCATCCCCGAAGATCGGCAGAGCGCAATCGGCCGCCGCATCGCCGCGCTCTACCCCGCGCCCAACCGCAACGACCCGTTCCAGAACTTCGTCTCCTCGCCCGTGCAGCGCGACCGCAACGACAGCTTCGACGTTCGGCTCGACCACTTGCTGAGCGCGCGCTCCAATCTCGTCTTCCGCTACAGCTTCAACGACCGCGACCTGTTCGAGCCGTTCTCGGGGCCGACCTTCTCGGTCGTGCCCGGCTACGGCGTCAACATCCCGCGCCGCAGCCAGAACGTCATGCTCGGCGAGACGCACGTCTTCACGCCGGCCTTCATCAACGAGGCGCGCTTCGCCTTCAACCGCGTCGCACTCGGCGTCTTCCAGGAGACCAGCGGCACGAGCGTTAACCGCGCCGTCGGCCTGCCCGAGCTGTCGAACGACCCGCGCGACTTCGGCCTGAGCTTCATCACCGTGACCGGCTTCTCGCCGCTCGGCGACGAGGGCAACAACCCGCAGCACAGCACGACCAACACTTTCCAGTTCCTCGACACGGCGACCTACGTGCGCGGCGGCCACCTGATGAAGTTCGGCGCCGACATTCGCCTCGTGCAGCAGAACGCCTTCCGCGACGTGCAGTCCAGAGGCTTTCTGACCTTCTCGCCCTTCGCGCAACTAACCGGCAACGCGCTGGGCGACCTGCTGCTGGGCTCCCCGCTTTTGACCGGCGGCGCGCGCGTGGACAACGCGCAGCACCTGCGCTCGCAGAGCTACAATTTCTTCTTCAACGATAGCTGGCGCGCCACGCCGCGCCTGACCCTGATGGCTGGCCTGCGCTACGAGTACAACTCGCCGCCCGTGGACGCACAGGACCGGGCCAACATCTACGACCCGGCGACGCGCACGCTCGTCCCCGTCGGGACGAACGGCGTCCCGCGCGGCGGCTTCGACGCGGACAAGAACAACTTCGCGCCGCGCGTCGGCTTCAGCTGGACGATTGGCGACGACAGCCGGACGGTGGTGCGCGGCGGCTACGGCGTCTACTACGACCAGTCGCCGCTCGCGCCCGGCGAGGCGCTCTACTTCAACTCGCCCTACTTCGACTTCAATCTCTTCTTCCCGCTGCCGGGCCTGCCGCTGACGCTCGACAACCCGTTCCCAAGCTTCTTCCCGTTCCCGCTGCCCGACTCGGCGCTCGCCATCCAGCGCGACCTGCGGACGGCTTACATGCAGCACTGGAACCTGAACGTCCAGCGGCAACTGGGCCAGAGCCGCGTCCTCGAGGTCGCCTACGTCGGCTCGAAGGGGACGAAGCTCTTGTCCGCGCGCGACATCAACCAGGGCGTGCCGAACGCGACCGGCTTCGTCTTCCGGCCCGTGCCCCAGTTTGACGACATCAACATTTTGGAGTCGCGCGCCAACTCCAACTACCACAGCCTACAGACGCGCTTCCAGCAGCGCCTCTCGCGTGGGCTCTCCGTGCTCGCGTCCTACACGTGGTCGAAGTCCATTGACGACGCCTCGAACTTTTTCACGAGCGCGGGCGACCCGAACTTCCCGCAGGACAGCTTCAACACGCGGGCCGAGCGCGGCCGCTCGAACTTCGACGTGCGCCACCGCCTGTCCGTCAGCTACTCTTACGACCTGCCGTTCGGCGAGGGGCGCAGGTTCCTCAACGACAGGGGCTGGCTGACGGCCGCGCTCACGGGCTGGGAGACTTACGGCATCGTCACCCTGCAAACGGGGCGGCCCTTCACGGTCGCGCTCCTGTCCGACATAGACAACAGCGGCACGGGCCGCTCGGGCCTCGGCTTCGGCGCGAACGACCGCCCCGATGTCGTCGGCGACCCCGTGCTCGATAACCCGACGCCGGAGCGCTGGTTCAATACGTCGGCTTTCGTCTTCTCGCCGCGCGGGACTTTCGGCAACGCCGGCCGTAACATTCTGGACGGCCCCGGCTACCAGAACGTTAACGCATCGCTCGTCAAGAACACGGCGCTCACCGAGCGTCTGAACTTGCAACTGCGGGCGGAGGTCTTTAACCTTTTCAACCACCCGAACTTTAATCTGCCCGACAACTTCCTGGGGTCGCCCAGCTTCGGGCGCGTCACGTCGGCGCGCGAGCCGCGCCACATACAGTTCGGCGTCAAGGTACTCTTCTAATCGGGAGGCGTCTCACATGAAGGAAGCCTTTCTCGCGTGGTCTCAAGTCCTACTCCTCTGGCTCGCGCTCGCGCCGCCGGTCGCGCCGCCCGCCACGGCCGACTGGCCGCAGTGGCGCGGGCCGAACCGCGACGGGCGCGTCGTGGGCTTCAACGCCCCGCGGGCGTGGCCCAAAACTTTGCGCGAGCAGTGGAAGGTGACGGTCGGCGTGGGCCATTCCACGCCGCTCCTGGTGGGCGACCGCGTTTACGTCTTCGCGCGCAGCGGCGAGGAAGAGGTCTTGATGGCGCTCGACGCAAACTCAGGGAAAGAAATCTGGCGCTCGTCGCAGAAGGTCGCCTACGAGATGAACTCGGCGGCGCGCGACCACGGGAAGGGGCCGAAGTCAACGCCCGTCTTCAGCAATAACCGTGTCTGCACGCTCGGCATCAGCGGCCACCTCTCGTGCCACGACGCGCGCACGGGCAAAGTTATCTGGCGGAAAGATTTTTCGGGCCAGTATCCCACCACCTCGCCGCTCTACGGGACGGCGATGTCGCCGGTCGTCGAGAACAATCTGCTGATTGCCCACGTCGGCGGCCACGACAAGGGCGCGCTCACGGCCTTCGACGCCGCGACGGGCAAAGTCGTCTGGGCTTACGAGCAGGACGGCCCGGCCTACTCCTCGCCCGTCGTCGCGGACCTCGCGGGCACGCGGCAGGTCGTGACCTTCACGCAGAAAGAATTGGTCGGCGTGGAGGCCGCGACCGGCAAGCTGCTCTGGAAGCTCCCGGCCAGAAGCGAGTACGACACGAACTCCGTGACGCCGGTCGTCTACAAGGACACCTTAATCTTCTCCGCGGAGGGTCAGGGCATCACGGCCGTTAGGCCCGTCCGGCGCGGGGGCGCGATGACGGCCGAGGTGGTCTGGAACAACAAGGAGAACGAGCTTTACATGAACTCGCCCGTCGTCGAAGGCAACCTGCTCTTCGGGCTGTCGGCGCGAAAAAAGGGCCAATTTTTCAGCATCGAGGCGGAGACCGGCAAGACGCTCTGGCAGAGCCCAGGCCGCATGGGCGAGAACGCGGCGATAGTCAACGCGGGCGGCGTCCTGCTCTTTCTGACCAACGACGCCAACTTGATCGTCGCGCCGGCGAGCGCCAAGGAGTACGCGCCGCTCGTGCAGTACACGGTCGCCACGAGCCCGACCTGGGCGCACCCGGTCGTCGCGGGCAACCGCATCCTCGTCAAGGACGAAACGACGCTCGCTTCGCTCTCGGTGGCGGAGTGAGGCGCAAAGGAGAAGCTTAAGATGAGACGCATCGGCGTGACGGTGTTTGTCGTGACTGTAGTTCTCTCGCTGGGCCTAATCGTGCTGGCGGCGGACAAGCCGGACTTCAGCGGCAGTTGGGCGCTGGACAAGAGCCGCAGCATCGGCCTGCCGCCGGGCATGGACCAGACGATGACGGTCGTGCAGACCGGCGACAAGATAGAGTTGGAGACCAAGCTCGTCACGGCACAGGGCGAGCGCGTCGTCAAAGACGTTTACACGCTCGACGGCAAGGAGGCGGAGTTCACACCGCAGGGGCCGCAAGGCCCCGCGGGCAAGGGCAAGCGCAAGGCCAGTTGGCTGCCGAGGGGCAACGGCATCGTCGTCAACGAAGAGACGACGGTGGAGACCGACAAAGGCCCCGTCACCCAGGGGCTGACGCGCAAGTGGATTCTCTCGCCCGACGGCACGACGCTCACCATAGACATGTACCACGACACCCCCAGAGGACAGTTCGAGACCAAGCGCATCTTCATCAAGAAGGCGAAGTAAATGGTTTTCGTTCCATACTATGGCGTGGCCTGTCTGTTACCGTGAGAAAGAATTAACAGGGATGGACAGGATCGTCAGGATAAGAAAACTAATTCTTTATCCTGACGATCCTGTCCATCCCTGTTTGAATCCGCCTTAGGTTAACGCCTTTACTGGGCCGCGAGGTTGTAGGCGGCCATTTCGGTCTGGTTGCGGACGAGCAGGCGGTTGTTACTGATGGCCGGGACGTTCCAGGTCTTGCCTTCGAGGGCCTGGAACCTGGCGACTTCAGTGTGCTGGTCGGGCGCGGCGCGCACGAGCACGAGTTCCCCCGACTCGGTGATGATGATGAGGTGGTCGCCGGCCAGCAGCAACTGCCCGTAGCCGTAGCGCCCGCCCTTCCACTTGCGCTCGCCGCTCATTACGTCAATGCAAGTCAGGATGCCCTCGTCCAGCCCGTAGACGTAGCCGTTGTGGAGCACGGAGCTGTTGAACTTGTTCTTCATCGAACTGTTCTCCCAGACCCCGTGCGCCGTGAAACTCTTGCCCGAGCCCGTCACTTCCACGAGCGCCGCGCCCTTGCCGTAACCCGCCGAGATGAAAAAGCGGTTGGGGCCTGCGACGATGGGCTGCGAGACGTTGATGCGTGAGCCGTTGCTCCACGGGTACTCCCAGAGCAGCGCGCCGTCTTCCGCGAGGCCGACGGCGCGGCTCGCCGTGACGACCAGAATCTGCCTGCGGCCCGCGAGCGTGACGAGCATCGGCGAGGTGTAAGACGCCTCGTCGTCGAGCGCCTTCCAGACGGGCGCGCCCGTCAGCCTGTTGTAAGCGACGACGGACTTGCCGGGCGAGCCCCCGGGCAGCACCACGACCTTGTCGTCAACTATCAGGGGCGAGGCGGACATTCCCCACTGTAGATTTTCCGCCCCGTTCTCTCTCAGGATGTTGCGGTTCCAGATGAGCTTGCCGGTCTTCGCGTCGAGGCAGCGCAGCTCGCCTTCAGCGCCGAGCGCGTAGACGCGCCCGTCGTGCCAGGTCGGCGTCGCGCGCGGGCCGTCGCCGCCCATCGTCTCCTGGAACTCCGCGTCCCAGGCGTGCTTCCACAACTCGCGGCCCGTCTCCACGTCGTAAGCCGCGACCACCTCCTGCGCGCGCCGCTGCTCGATGGTGAAGGCGCGCCCCTCTGCGACGACGAACGAGGCGTAGCCGCCGCCGACGGGCTGCTTCCAGAGTTGCGGCAAACCATTCGCGGCCCAGCTGGTGCGCACCATCGGCGCGTCGTAGCGGCCGTCCCTGTTCGGGCCGCGAAAATCGGTCCAGTTTCCGCCCGCGGACTTCGCCGGCGCTTCCGCGTGGGCCGCGGCCTCGGGTTGGCCGCCCTCCGCGGGTGCTCCGCTCGCAGCGGCCGGCTGTGCCGTGCCGCCCGCGGCCGCAGCCTCGGCGGGCGCGTCCGCCTGCGGGGCCTGCGCGGCCTGGTCGGCTTGCGCGGCGCGGTGCTGTTCGAGCGCCGCGTAGCGGGCGTCGTCCGCGCCGGAACTGCCGCGACGCGACACGAGCAGGTAGACGTAGCCAGCCGTGAGCGCGACGATGCAGAGGGAAGCGAGGACGCGCGTCTGCGCCGCGAGGTCACGGCGACGCCAGAGCAGGACGAGGCCGACGGGCGGCAACAGGATGGAGGCCGCAATCAATGCCGCGTTCGATTGGTGCCACGCAGTCTCTTTCGCCTTAACGTCGTCGTTCATCTCTCGCTCCTTTGAAATTGAGTGAAAAAAAGTCAGACTCACCACAGAGGACACAGAGAGACACAGAGGGAAGAAAGGGATTTAAAATATCTGAAATCTGAAATTTTTTATCTCCCTCTGTGTCCTCTGTGTCCTCTGTGGTGGACCTCGATCTCCCTCAGCTCTTGCCGATGCAGTAAAGATTCTTCTCGCCGCGGATGAAAATCTTGCCGTCGGCGAGCGCGGGCGAGGCGTAGACGGGTTCGTCCAGCGAGTTGGTGCGCAGGACTTCGTGCTGCGGGCCGGCCTTGATGATGAAGGTGTCGCCGTCCTCGCTGGTCAGCAGTATCTTGCCGTCGAAGGCGACGGGCGAGGCCGTGAAGGTCGCGGGGATGGGGACGCGCCCGCCCTCGTAAACCACCTTGCCGGTCTTCGCGTCGAGGCAGGTCAGAATCCCGCGGTCGGTCGTCAGGTAGAGGTAGCCGTTGTAGAGAATCGGCGATGGGACGTAGGCCGTGCCCTTCGCGTACTTCCACAGGATGTTGGTCTCGGGGATTTCGCCCGCGCCGCCGAGGCGAATCGCCATCGCGATCTTTGCGGGGAAGCCCGCGACGATGAAGACCGTCTCGTCGGCCGCGACCGGCGTCGGAATCGCGTTACTCTCCACGCCCTTCGTCCGCCACAACTCTTTGCCAGTCGCGGGGTCGTAAGCGATGATGAACTCGTTGCCGCTGGCGACGAGTTCCATCCGCTTGCCCGCGCGGACCAGGATGGGCGTCGCCCAGCTCGCCTGCACTTTGCGCGCGGTGCGCCAGACTTCCTTGCCGCTCTTCTTGTCGAGCGCGACGATGAAGGAAGCCTTGCCCTCCTCCTCGTCGCATTGCAGGATGACGAGGTTCTCGTAAAGGATGGGTGAGACGCCCGTGCCCATGCCGACCGTGCCGAGCTTGCCCACGTCCGCCTTCCAGGCGGGCTTGCCGTTCATGTCGTAGGCGTAGAGCCCTTCGGAGCCGAAGAAGGCGTAGACCTGGCGGCCGTCCGTGGCCGGGGTGGAGGAAGCGAAGCTGCTCTTGCGGTGGCGGTCGTCGTAGGGCGTGCCGACGTAGGCCGTCTGCTCCCAGAGGAGCTTGCCCGTCTCCTTGTCGAAGCAGAGGACTTTGAAAGTGTGCTTGCGGTCGGCCCCGACGCTGTCCGGGTGTTTGAAGACTTCGCCCTCGCTCATGTGCACGGGCGCTTTCGCGCCGGGGACCGCGTCGCCCTCAATCGCCGTCGTGAGGATGACTTTATTGCCCCAGACGATGGGCGAAGAGTGGCCACGGCCCGGGACGGCCGCCTTCCATTTAAGATTCTTCGTCGCGCTCCACTCGACGGGGAGGTTCTTCTCCGGCGAGACGCCGGAGCCCTCGGGGCCTCTCCACTGCGGCCAGTTCGCGTCGGCGGCCGGGACGCTCAAGGACGACAGGCCCGTGCTCAACACGAGGGCCAGGGCGGTCAGGAAACGTTTCATCTTCTTCTCCTCTACGAAGGCAGCGGCAACAGTGGGCTGCGATTCTACATCTGTACAGAGTTAATGGGTCAAGGCGGACGGAAATTTTACCGATTTTTTACAACACTTTCGTGCCGATGGGTGATAATACGGCCGCCGTCGAAAAAAAAATAGAGACCGATCTGCTATCCATTACGTATAACCCGGTGGGAAAAGTTGCCGCCAAGTTGCGAGTTCACGACGGCGCGGGCCGCTTCCCAAAAACTCCGGCTCGAAATCTTAAGAAGACAGACTCAGGAAAACTGATGATGAAGCCCTCCTCTTCGACGCGCGGCCACCTTCTGGCCGTGCTGCTGCTGGCTTTCGCCGCGCACGGCGCTGCGGCCGCGGGCGACTGGACGGACTGGCGCGGCCCCGCGCGCGACGGCATCTCGCCGGAAAAGAATCTGCCCGTCAAGTGGTCGCCCTCCGGCGACAACCTCGGCTGGAAAGCTCCCTACGGCGGGCGCTCGACGCCGATCGTGATGGGCGACAAGCTCTTCTTGCAGAACTCCGTGAACCAGGGCGAGACGCAGCAGGAGCGCGTGCAGTGCTTCAACGCCGACACGGGCAAGCTGCTCTGGGAACACAAATTCAACATCTACCTCTCGGACGTGCCGCCGCACCGCGTCGGCTGGGCCTCGCCCGTCGGCGACCCCTCGACCGGCAACGTCTACGTCCTCGGCGTCGGCGGCACGCTGCTCGCCCTGTCGAACGACGGCAAGCTCCTCTGGGAGCGCTCGCTCGGCGAAGACTTCGGACTGCTGACGACGCACGGCGGGCGCACCGTCTCGCCCATCATCGAAGGTGACGTGGTCATCGTCAGCGGCATCACCTTCAGTTGGGGCGACCACTCGCGCGGCTCGCACCGCTTCATGGCTTTCGACAAGAAGACGGGCGAGACCATGTGGGTCAGCTCGCCCGGCGGCCGTCCCTACGACACGACCTACGCGCCGCCCATCGTCACCAACGTCGGGGGCACGCGCCTGCTGATTCAGGGCGTGAGCGACGGCGGCGTCTACGCCATCAAGGTCGCCACGGGCGAGCCTGTCTGGAAGTACATCGTCAGCAAGCGCGGCCTGAACACGGGCGTCGTAGTACACGGCACGACCGCCATCATCACGCACAGCGAGGAGAACCTGGATTCGAGCGAGATGGGCATGATCGCCGCCGTGGACGCAGCGGCCAAAGGCGAGATAGGCAAGGAGCAGATCAGGTGGAACGTCAAAGGGTTCCAGGGCGGCTTCTCCTCGCCCGTGGTTGACGGCGACCGGCTCTACCAGGTGGACAACGGCGCGAACCTCGCCGCCTTCGACATCGCGACCGGCAAGCAACTGTGGCTCCTGAACCTCGGCACGATTCAGAAAGCCTCGCCCGTGCTGGCCGACGGCAAGCTCTACGTCGGGACGGAGAACGGCAAGTTTTTCATCCTCAAGCCGACCGCCACCGGCGCGGAGATTCTGGACCAAGACCAGCTGGGGACGGAGGCCGAGCCGGAGGCCATCATCGCCTCCGCGGCCGTCGCGCGCGGGCGCGTCTACTTCGTGACGGAAAAGGCGCTCTACTGCGTCGGGAAGAAGCAGTCAATCAGGGAGCCCGTCGTGAAAATCGTGGAGCCGGTTACAGCGCCCGGCCCCGTCGCACACGTCCAGGTCGTCCCGACCGAGTTGACACTCAAGCCCGGCGAGAGCGTCAATTTCCGCGTCCGGCTGTTCGACGGGAACGGCCGTTTCATACGGGAAGAGAAGCAGGCGACCTGGGCGCTTGATAAGCTGCCCGGCAAGGTCTCGGAGCAGGGCCAGTTCACCGCCGCGGCGGACACGACAGCGCCGCAGGCCGGCTCGGTCAAAGCCACGGTCGGCGAGGTGACGGGCTCGGCGCGCGTGCGCGTCTTCCCGCCCCTGCCCTGGAGCGAGACTTTCGACTCCTACGGCCCGAACATAGTCCCCGCGCACTGGGTCAACGCGGGCCTCAAATACATCGTGCGCGAGGTTGACGGCCAGAAGGTGCTGGTCAAAACTACCGAAGGCTCGTCGCTCCTGAGCCGCGCGCGCGCCTACTTCGGCCCTTCGGACTTGTCGAACTACACCGTCGAGGCCGACATCCGCGCCACGGAGAAGCGCAGGCAGATGGGCGACGCCGGAGTCATCGCGCAGCGTTACGCCCTCGTCCTCTACGGCAACAGCCAGAAGCTGCACCTTGAGCCCTGGCAGCCCGAGACCAAGCGCACCGTCATCGTCCCGTTCGCGTGGAAGGCGGACACGTGGTATCGCGTCAAGCTGCGAGTCGAGCGGCTGCCGGACGGCAAGGTGCGCGCGCGCGGCAAGGTCTGGCCGGCGACGGATGCGGAGCCCGAAGCCTGGATGATCGAGCGCGTGGACCCCATCCCGAATCTACAGGGCAGCCCCGGCGTCTTCGGTGCCGCCCCGGCCGAAATCTTTTTCGATAATCTGAAGGTGTACTCAAACAAATGAGAAAAGCAGGAGTCAGGAGTCAGAAATCAGGAGTCAGAAGGCGGCAGGTCGTGGGCGTGCTGTCCTTCGCCCTCTGCGTCGCGGCGGCTCTTTTCACGATCTCTTCGGGGGCCGCGTCGGATCCCGGGTCCGGGGATTGGCCCATGTGGGGCGGCACGCCCGACCGCAACATGGTCTCGAACATGAAGGGGCTGCCCGTCGCGTGGGACGTGGCGAAGAAGACGAACGTCAAGTGGGTGGCGCAGCTGGGGTCGCAGACTTACGGCAACGCGGTCGTGTCGGGCGGGATGGTCTTCGTCGGGACGAATAACGAGGGCACGCGCGACCCGAAGCAGCCAGGCGACCGCGGCGTCGTGATGGCCTTCCGCGAGTCGGACGGCGAGTTCATGTGGCAGATGACGCACGAGAAGCTGACCGCCGGCCGCGTCAACGATTGGCCCTACCAGGGCGTCGCCTCCTCGCCCTTAGTCGAAGGCGACCGCCTCTACTACGTCTCGAACCGCGCCGAGCTGGTCTGCCTAGACACGCAAGGGTTCCGCGACAAGGAGAACGACGGCCCCGTCACGGACGAGAAGCTGACGGGCGAGACCAACGGCGACGTGGTCTGGCGTTTCGACATGATGGAGGAGGTCGGCTCGCACCCGCACAATTTGGCGAACTCGTCGCCCGTCTCCTTCGGCGACCTGATTTACGTCAGCACCTCGAACGGGCAGGACGAGAGTCACGTCAACATCCCCTCGCCGAAGGCCCCGGCCATCATCGCCGTCAACAAGAAGACGGGCAAGCTGGTCTGGGAAGACAACTCTGTGTTTGACAAAATTCTGCACGGCCAGTGGGCCTCGCCGACGGTCGGGAAAATCGGCGGCGTGGATCAGGTGATTATGGGCCAGGGCGACGGGTGGATTCGCGGCTACGAGGCCATGACGGGCAAGAAGCTCTGGGAGTTCGACACCAACCCGAAGGAATCCGTCTGGCCCAAAACGCGCAACGAGCTAATCAGCACGGCCGTCGTCTACGAGGACAAGGTCTACATCTCCAACGGGCAAGACCCCGAGCACGGCGAGGGCGTCGGCCACATGTACTGCATAGACGCCACCAAGCGCGGCGACATCACGAAGACGGGCCTCGTCTGGCACTACGACAAAATCCGCCGCTCGATCTCGACCCCGGCGATTGCCGACGGGCTGATTTACCAGCCGGACTTCAGCGGCTTTCTGCACTGCCTCGACGCCAAGACGGGTCAGGTCTACTGGACGCACGACATGTTCGCGGCCGTCTGGGGCTCGCCCCTGCTCGTTGACGGCAAGCTCTACCTCGGCGACGAGGACGGCGACGTGGTCATCATGCAGGCCGGCAAGGAGAAGAAGGTCTTGGCCGAGATGAACATGGGCAGCTCCGTCTACAGCAGCCCCGTCCCGGCCAACGGCGCGCTCTTCATCTCGAACCGCAACCAACTTTTCGCGCTGAAGGAAAGCGGGAAATAGTTTCAAGTTTCAGGTTCCAGGTTTCAAGTTAAAGACGAAGAACCTGAAACCTGGAACCTGAAACTTGAAACCATCCCTTCGATGGAGAGCTTCGATTTCCAGCCCCGCACGCGGGTGGTTTTCGGCAACGGGTCGTTGGCGCGTCTGGGCGAGCTGGCGCGCGAGCTGGGCTTTCGTCGCTCGCTGCTCGTCGCAGACCGCGGGCTGCTCGACTGTGGCTACGTCGAGGAGGCGGCGCGGCTGTTGAAGACGAGCGGCGTCGAAATCGCCACCTTTCACGAGTTCGAGTCTGACCCGGACACGCGCATGGTGGAGGCGGGCCGCGCGTTCGCGGCGGCGTCGAAGATAGACTCCATCATAGGGCTCGGCGGCGGCAGCTCACTGGACTGCGCCAAGGGCATCAACTTCCTGTTGACCAACGGCGGCCGCGTGCAGGACTACCGCGGCTACGGCAAGGCGAAGCAATCGCTCCTGCCTATGATCGGGGTGCCGACGACCGCGGGGACGGGCAGCGAGGCGCAATCTTACGCGCTCATCTCCGACGCGGAGACTCACGCGAAGATGGCTTGCGGCGACGCGAGCGCGGCCTTCCGCGTCGCCGTCCTCGACCCCTTGCTCACCGTTTCGCAGCCACGCAACGTCACGGCCGCCGCCGGCTTCGACGCCATCGCGCACGCGGTCGAGACCTACGTCACGACGCGCCGCAACCCGCTTTCGGAGCTTTTCTCGCGCGCGGCCTGGCGGCTCCTGGAAGGCAACTACGAGCGCGTGCTAATGGAGCCGGCCGACGTGGAGGCGCGCGCCGCGATGATGCTGGGGGCGCACTACGCTGGGGCCGCGATTGAAAATTCCATGCTCGGCGCGACGCACGCCTGCGCGAATCCGTTGAGCGCGCGTTACGGCATGACGCACGGCGTCGCCCTGGCGCTGCTGCTGCCGACGGTCGTGCGCTGGAACGACGAGGCCGCGGGCGCCAGGTACGACGAGCTTTCAGAATTGGCCCACGGAAACGGAGACGCGCGTGACGGGACGGCCAGCCTCGCGCGCCGCCTCGAAGAATTGGCACAGGCCGGCGGGTTCCCTGCGAGACTCGGCGCGGCCGGAGTCTCGAAGAGTGATTTAGAGACGCTGGCCGAAGACGCCGCGGGCCAGTGGACGGGCCGCTTTAACCCCCGCGCGTTCGACGCCGCGGGGGCCTTGGAGGTCTACGAGTGCGCTTACTGAACAGAAGACAGAAGACAGAAGCCGGAAGGCAGAAGGGGAGAAAGCGAAGCATTGCTTTCGCCTTACTTTTAACTTTTGCCTTTGGCCTTTGGCCTTCCGTGGCAACGCCGCAGACGACGCCCGCGACGGCCTGGTATCAGTTCCGCGGCAACCAGCAGTTGACCGGCGCGTCGGGCGCGGCGAACACGCCGAAGACGCTCAAGACCATTTGGACGTTCGACGCGGGCGGCTCGATTGAATCGTCCGCGGCGGTCGTCGGAGGCTCCGTCTTCGTCGGCTCGCACAAGGGCGAGCTGGTGGCGCTCGGCCTGGACAACGGCTCGGTCTACTGGCGCTACAACGCGGGCCGCGAGATAGGCGAGTCCTCCCCCTTTTACCACGGGGCGGACGAGCTGGTTTACGTCGGCGACCTCGGCGGAGTCCTTCATGCCGTCGGCGCGCGCGACGGCCGCCCCGCCTGGACGTTCAAGACCGGCGGCGAAATCAAGTCTTCGCCCGTGGCCGTCGGCAACCGCGTGTTGATAGGCTCTTACGACCAGCACCTCTACTGCCTCAACGCGAAGACGGGCGCGCTGCTCTGGAAGTTCAAGACGAACGGCCCCGTCCACGCGACGCCCGCGGTCGTGAACGGCGTCGCCTACATCGCCGGCTGCGACGAAGTCTTCCGCGCCATACGTGTCGCGGACGGCAAAGAAGTCTTTCAGGTCGCCTCGGGCGCTTACACGGGCGCTTCGCCGGCCGTCGCGGGCGGCTCAGCTTATTACGGCACGTTCGACAACGAAGTGCTGGCCGTCAACCTGCGCTCGCGCAGCGTCTCCTGGCGCTACAAACACCCCGAGCGGCAGTTCCCGTTCTACTCGTCCGCGGCCGTGGCAAACGGGCGCGTCGTCGTCGGCGGGCGCGACAAGCTGGTTCACTGCCTGAGCGCCGCCACCGGCAAAAGCCTCTGGACTTTCTCGACGCGCGCGCGCGTCGAGTCCTCGCCGGCCATCGCGGGCGGCCGCGTCTACATAGGCTCGAACGACGGCCGCTTCTACGTCCTAGACCTCTCAAGCGGCGCGCTCCTCTGGGAGTTCAACGCGGGCGCGCCGCTCTCGGCCTCGCCCGGCCTCGGCTCCGGCCGCGTCGTCATAGGCTCGCAGGACGGGCGGCTCTACTGCTTCGGCTAGAACCGCTTTAGTTCCGAGGTGTCAACGATTGTGAACATCGCTGTTGACGATTGAGGACGGCAATGCAGTAGCGGGAACAATCAATTCTTGCTTATTTGATTACAGTTTCGCCTCTAATCTCGCCGGTATAGTAGTTGCTCGAATCACCTGCGCAGATGATGTTCTTTTAAGCTGGTTAAGAGCCTCACATTGCCGACCAACTAACCGGCCATCTCAGAAACAATCCAGTGCGCTCTCAACTCCGCACGGGCTGTTTAACTCAGGAGAAAAATATGCCAAACTTCAAATTAGTCGCGCTCTTCGACAACGTCTCGATTCCGGCCAATGGAAATGCCTCCGGCCCGGCCGGCGGACTAGATCTGTCGGGCTTCAAAGAATACAGGTTGGTTTTACGCCTTCAAGGAGCGGCCGGCACGAAGTTTACGATCAACGAACTTTATGGCCCTGCGGGAGGTATTGATCAACTCAACGTGGACACCGCCGCCGGGAAAATTGATACCCTGGGTAATCTGAACTACCGGGGCAAGTTTGACATCTTCGGCCCGAAGTTCTTCCACATTCGCGTTTTCAACAACGGAGGTGCCGCTATTAAAGTAAACGGCAGCCTCTATGCGCTCCAGTGAAGTTTTCATCAGCGCGAACAAAGGAGGACGGGCGTCTTGGTTAGTTGTCCGGCTTGACAACTAACTAATCCGCCCGTCCTCCTTTGTTCGCGCACTCGCTTCCTTAGTACGACGACGCGCGAAGTAAGCTCGACGGCCCGCGAACTAAGCTCGACGGCCCGCGCATAGACTTCGCGGGCCGTCTAACTCAATGTGCAGGCCGTCTTCCTTAGTAATCCGCCGCGCGAAGTTAGCAGTTTCGCGCGCTTCCTTTGTTGTCGCCCTAAACTCCTAAGCAATCACGGGCCAAGTCAGGCTGCGCGCTCGAAATATCTTTCGATTGTCGCCTCAGTGGGCTTACGCGTGAGGCGCGAAACCACAATCATCAGGAGCGCGGAGATGATGACCATCGGCACGACGGGCATGAAGCCGAAGACGGCCGTGCCGCCGGGCGTGCGCGAGAGGATTTCCATGCCGCCGAGTGACCAGATGGGGGTCGGCGGGCCGGGCGCTGGGGCGGGCACGATGGCCTGAAAGATAGCGACGGTCACGACGGCCGCGGCCGTCCAGAGGGTCGAGGCGAGCGCGCCCCACTTCGTGCTGCCGCGCCAGAAGAGAGCGGCGACCAGGAGCGGCGAGAGCGCGGCGAACCCGGAGAAGGCGTACTGGATGGCGAGGTCAAAAATAGCCTCGGGCGCGCGCATGGCTATGGCGTAGGCGACGACCGTCAGCACGATCACGAAGATGCGCCCCGTCTGCACCTGCACGGCCTCGCCGAAGCGCCGCTTGCCCCCGTAGAAGGCGAACACGTCCTCCGTGAACATCGTCGAGAGCGCGAGTATCTGCGAGTCCGAAGCCATCACGGCGGCCATGATGCCCGCGCCGAGCAGCCCAGCCAGCCACAGCGGCGCGTAGCGTTCGAGCAGCCGCAGGATAACGTCGTCGCCCGCCACCTCCTCACGAAGCTGGTCTCGCTGCTCGGGCGTCATCGTCTTCCCCTGCGTCGCCAGGACGCGGCGGGCCTCCTGCTTGGCGCGAATCTGCGGCACGTCCGCCACGCGGTTCGCCATCACGCCCAGAAAGACGCACGGCAGCCAGATCGCCATGATGCAGAGCGGGTAGAAGATGACGGTCTTCTTGAACTGGACCATTTTGCGCGCCGTCAGGCAGAAGATGAGGATGTGCGGAAAGGCTATCGCCGAGAGCGGGATGAAAGTGTAGCTGAAGAAGTAGAGCGGCGAGATGCGCTCGCGCGTCAGGAGCGGCGCGGTCGCAGGGCTCGCTTGCAGTTGCTCGGCGGCCGCCTGGAAGCCGCCCATGCCGTAGCCTATGACGACGATGGCGATGGCCCCGAAGCAGAGGAAGAGAATCGTCTGGAACGTGTTGACCCAGGCCGTGCCGCGCATCCCGCCGAAGAAGACGTAAGACATCACGACCATCGCCACGATGGCCCCGCCGAACCAGAAGGGCACGAAGCCGCCGCTGATGGTCGCGAGCGTTGTGCCGCCGCCCATGATGCCGATGATGACGTAGGGCAGGAGCAGCACCGCCTGGACGGCGAAGATGACGGTCCCTATGTGGCCGCACTCCCAGCGGTCGCGGAACATCTGCACGGGCGTCATGAAGCCGTACTTCTTGCCGAGCGCCCAGACGCGCGTGCCGATGAGAAATATCGTCAGCGGGATGACGAGCGCGGAGGAGGAGGCCATCAGCCCGAAGGTGACGATGCCGTTGTTGAAGGCGTGGCCCGAGGAGCCCAGGATGGCGAACGCCGTCATGTTCGAGCCGAAGAGCGAGAGCAGGAAGACGAAAGGCCCCAGAGAGCGGCTCGCCAGGAAATAGTCTTCGGCCTTCTGTCTGCCGGTCGAGCGGCGGAAGGCGAAGATGCCTATGTACAGGACGATGCCTAAGTAGGCGAAGACGACGATGGCTGGAATCAACGCGCTTCCTCCTCCTCACGGGCGGACGTTTGGCCCTCTATCTCTTGTTCGAGGTGCGCCGGCCACGCGTACTTGACCAGCAGCCACATCAGCAGCGACGCCAGCACCGCGAAGCACGCGTGGTAGAAGAGGCCGACCGGGATGAAGCCGAAGACGAAGGGCCGCGCCGTCCGCCACAACCAGAAGTCCTGGTGCAGCACGTAGACGGCGACGACGGCGATGACGAGCAGCGTTCGTTTCATTATTAGATTTGTAGGGGCGGGGCGAGTCCTCGGCCCGCATCAACGCAAAGCGGATTCAAACAAGGATGGACAGGATAGACAGGATATAAAGAGCCTGCTTTTTTTTATCCTGTCTATCCTGTCCATCCCTGTTAATTCTTCCTCAAACTTCATCCAGTGAACTTATAACCGACGCGGTGCACCGTGATGATGTAGCGCGGGTCCGAGGGCACGTCCTCGATCTTCTGCCGGAGCTTGGCGATGTGCATGTCCACGGTGCGCGTCAGCGGCAGCGAGTCGTAGCCCCAGACGGCGTCGAGCAATTGGTCGCGGCTGACGACTTCGCCGCGGTGCTCCGCGAAGTACCTGACGATCTTGAACTCGCGTGGGCTTAGTTCTATCGGGCGGCCCGCCTTGCGCGCCTCGAAGTTCTTGAAGCTCAACTCCACGTCGCCGAAGCGGAGTTGCTCGACGGCCGCGTCCGGCTTCGACGCGCGGCGCAGCACGGCCTCGACCCTCGCCATCAGCTCCAGGAAGCTGAAGGGCTTGGTCACGTAGTCGTCCGCGCCCGTCTTGAGGCCGAGCACCTTGTCAATCTCCTGCCCGCGCGCCGTCAGCATGATGATCGGCGTCCCGTTGCCGTCGCTCCGCAGTTGCCGGCAAACGTCGAGGCCGCTGAGGCGCGGCAGCATCACGTCCAGAATGATGAGGTCAACCTCACGCCCCGCGGCCATGCGCAGCCCCGTCGAGCCGTCGCGCGCCACCTCGACCGCGAACCCCTCGTAAGTGAAGCCGTCGCTCAGGGCGACGGCCATCGCCTGGTCGTCTTCGACTATTAAAACTTTACGCATCATCCCCACACGAGGTTTCCGTTAAATGGCACAGAATTTCAGCATCACGCAGGCCCGGTCAACGGGCTGTCCGCGCCGAGCTTCGGGGCCGCGGGCTTGTCCTTCTCCGCCGGACGGCCGACGCCCGCCTCGACCGGCAGGTAGAGCGTGAAGGTGCTGCCGCGCCCCACCTCGCTCTCGACGGCGACGCGCCCGCCGTGCGCCTTGGTGATGTGATTGACGAGCGAGAGCCCGAGGCCGCTGCCCTTCACGTCGTGCACGAGGCCGGTGCTGACGCGGTAGAACTTCTCGAAAATCTTCTCGTGCTCCTCGCGCGGGATGCCTATCCCGTGGTCGGTCACAGACAGGGTCGCGAAGTTTTCCCGGCGGCCGAGGCGGACTTCGATCTCCTTGGCCGGGCCGGAATACTTGACCGCGTTGTCGAGCAGGTTCATGAACGCCTGCGCGACGGCGTCGGCGTCAATCAGGGCCGGCGGCAACTGCGCGGGCGGCGGCTCAAAGCTGACCGAGACGCCGTGCTGTTTGAACTGCGCGTCGCAGGTCTTGAGGGTCGCGGCGACGATCTCTTCGAGGCTGACGCGCTCGAACTGGTAAGTCTTGCGGTTCGACTCGATCTTGGAGAAGTCGAGGATGTTGTTGATGAGCTGCGTCAGGCGGCGGCTCTCCGTCTCTATGTACTCGCCGTACTCCCGGGTCTTCTCCTCATCTTTCACGCGGCCGAGCTTTAAGAACTCGCCGAAGACGCGGATCGAGGAGAGCGGGGTGCGCAGCTCGTGCGAGACGTTCGAGACGAAGTCGGTCTTCATCTGCGAGAGCTTCATCTCGCGCGCCGCGGTCCTCAGGGCGAGGATGATGCCGCCCATCACGGCCACCGCCATCAGAATCGAGAGCGTCAGGTTGACGTTAAAGTTCCAGCGCGCCCACTGCTCCGGCGTCATGTGGCGGCTGCGAATGCCTACGCGCCAGTCCGCGAAGTAAGGCAGGTTCGTCATCGTCTCGTTATCCTGCCCGCGCACCGGCTGCGTGGACATCACGAGTTGGCCGCCGCCGTCCTTGACCGTCACGATCACGTTCTCCTGCGCGTCGGCCGGGAAAAACTTTTGCAGCGAACCCTTGAGCACGCGCGGGAGGTAGGCGTCGCGGAAGTAAGAGGCGTTGATGACCATCCCCGTCACGCCGACGACCTTTCTGGATTCGTCCGTCACGGGCTTGAGGATGATGCGGTTCTCGGGGTCGTGGTCGTCCAACGAGAGCGCGGGGGTGCGCAGCACGCCGCCCTCCTGGCTGAGCAGCTTGAAGGGCGCGACGGCCACGTTGACGGCGCGCGCCTCCGCGATTGTCGGGTGGTAAGTCTCCTTCTGCTCGCGCGGGTGGAAGAAGTGTACGGCCGAGTCGGCGGGGCGGTCGAAGACGGCGATGAAGAGGAACTTGGCCTCCTCTGCGTCGCACTTGCCGAAGAGCGAGCGCCGCTTCTGCAAGCCGTCGGGCGTGAGGCCGCTGGCCGGCGTGTTCAAGAGCTGCTCGGCGCTCGTCTGGTAAAAATACTTGACCTCCTTGGACACGTCCGAGAGGTAGTTCTTCATCCAGACCTTCTCGGCGACCGTCGAAGTCTTTTCCAGTTTCGAGAGCGACCAGTATTGCAGCAGCACGATGCTGATGAGCGGGATGATGACGGCGAAAAAGCCCACCCACAGCAGATGCCGTTTGAAGAAGGCCCGAAGACGCGCCGCTTTGACGCCAATCGCAGACACGCCCCTGTTATACACCGAACAGGGGCGCGCAGTCTGTAGCGATCTCAGGAATTTTTACAATTCGTTGACAGCTTTTACTAAGAATTTACCTGCGGCATAAGGTTGAGGCGGCAGGGCTGGGCGACCTTTACGAGGAGAGTGTCGCCCAGCCCTACCGCCTACCCCCAGCCGCTCACCCCGCCCCGACAACGGGAGGAGCAGCATGGGAAGTCGAGATTAACGGCGCGTCAACTTCACTGAAGCACCTGCGAGGTGACGGCCCCGGTCAAGGGGTTCACGGTGAAGCGCACGAACGGCGTCAGCGCCTCGGAAGTCTGGGTGCCGGCCGCGGCGGTCGTCCCCGTCTTCGGCACGCGCAAGGTCTGCGTGCTGACGAGCTGGAAGTCCTGGGCCACGCCGAGCCAGCCGACGACGCGGTAGACGTAAGACGCGTTCGGCTGGATGGCGGCCGTCACCGACTCGTTGGCGCTCTCGGTCCCGCCCGAGGCGAGGACGCGGCCCGCCGCGTCGCGCAGCTCCAGGTCCAGGTCAACGCCGGTCGTCGTCGTCAGCGCGCCCGAGACCGACTGCGCCCCGTCCTTCGACGTGAACGGCACGTCCACGTAGGTCACACCGTCGGCCAGTTGCAACCCCGTGTCGCCGACGGGGACGACGCCCGTGAACGTCTCACTGAAGGTCTTCGTCGTGAAGTTGGCGTCGAAGGTCGGCGGCTGCTGGTAGCGCGTGGCCTGCGCCGCCGGGACTTGCACGCGCGCCGTGACGACGGCGTCGAAGGTGAACTGCTTCCTGTTCGGGTTGTTGAAGACGAGGTGGCGCGGCGCGGAGACCTGATTCGTCGCGAGCGCCGCAGGGTAGTAGAAGCTGGCCGGGCTCGCGCCGCGGCCCGAGCCGCTGTTGTCGGCGTTGGCGACCGTCACAGTCGGCTCCGAGATATTGACGATGCGGAACTCGACGGGCGTGTAGATGTTGGCCCCAGTGTTCTTGAGCGTCTGATCCATCTCGGTCTTGCCGTTGGCCGAGGCCGCGGGCGTGCGGCTGACTTGAATCTTGCCCGTCACGTTCACGACGGCCGACGGCACGGCCGCAGCCTTGCTGTTGGCGCTCACGCCCACCTGCTTGTTCACGTTGATGTTCATGGTGCGCACGACGTACTCGTAGGCGACGGGGTTCTTGAGCCCGCGCGCGACGAAGACTTCCTCCCTGTAGCCGTTGTCCACGTAGCTCGTGCCCTTGACGAAGGCGACGTGGTGGTAGCCGTCGGTCGAGCCGTCGCCGTCAACGTAGGCGCGGCCCTCGACGGGCTTGTTGAGCCGCTGATTCTCGCGCCCGATCTCGCGCTTGAGGACTTCGTAACTGAACGCGCCCGAGACGGCCCCCCACGTGACGCGGTTCGAGTTGGCCGACGCGAGCGAGACGGCGACGCCAGTGGGCGCGGCCAATTTGCCCTGCGACGCGGCGAACGAAGAGACCTTCGTTGAAATGGTCTGCCGGCCATCCGTGTTCGGGGCGGCGGCGTTGACGCCCAGCTCGCGGGCGGCGAAGACACGCTCGATGAGTGCGCGGTGCAGGCCCGGCGAGTTCGGGTCCGAGGCGTTCGACGGGTAGAGCGACTGGTCGGCGATGATCATCGCGTCGCGGGCGCGGACGAAGGTGTCCGGGTTGAAAGTCGAGAGCACGTAGATCGCGCCGAGCAGAATGCGCTCCCAGTTCTCCTGGCCGACCGTAATCTTCTTGGTCGGGTTGCCGGAGATGACATCGGGGCGGAGGTAGCTGACCGTCGGCTCCGTCAGAATCATCAGCTCGCGCAGGTCCCAGCCCGTGGCGGCGAAGATTTCGCCGTCGCGATGCTCCTCGAACTGCGTGCCGCCGAGCGTGCCGAGCTGCGAGTAGCTCAGACCCGAGTCGCCGTGGCGGATGTACTGCCGCTCGTCAGGGTTGCGCCCGTTGCTGCGGACTAACTCGCGGTACGTGTGGCCGTTGACAGGGTAGTTGCCGAGCACGGGGTTGTTGGCCGCCGTGTAGGCCCAGAGGTCCGCCTGCCCTTCGTTGAGCGCGCTGCCCTCGGGCGTGCCTTCGAGGCCGGCGATGGGGCTGGAGATGGAGTGCATCCCTTCGTGGTAGGGCACGCCGAAGTCAATCGCCAGGTTGTTGAGCAGGTAGCCGTGGCCGTAAGAGGTCGGGTTGACGATGACGTTCTGGCCGGCGATGTCCTGGCCCAAAACCTCGCGCGACGAGACCGAGAGCGAGAAGGCGTTGTCGAGGCCGAGCAGCTCGTCCAGGAACGTCGGCGAGGTCGGGTCGGTCGGCGGCGCGAGCACGTTCGGCATGTGCACGTTGCCGATGAGCGGCGTGGACTGGTTCGGGTACGTGTCCGGGAAGTCGCCCTGCCCGACGGCGCTGTGCTTGGCGTCGCCCGCGACGTGCAGGTAGTCAATGTATTCGAGCAGGGAAGTGATGTAGAAGAACTGCGAAATCTCGTCCTGGTGCGAGGCGGGCTCGGCCCCTGGGCCGTAGTGCGTCTGCTCGTTGGTGCGCGCCTCGAAGGCTACGGGGTCGTCCTTGGCGAAGTGCCAGGTGCCGAGCGCGGCCTGCGCGAAGGGCAGCCGGAGCGGCGAGAGGTTCGTGATGAGCGCGTGCGTGCCCTTCAGCGTTCCGGTCGCGCCGGTCACGACGTTCGATTGGTCGAACTTGCGTAGCTGGACGCGCTGCTGGCCGCAGGGCGCGCCGTTCGGCCCGTTCTCGATGACGCCCTCGTCCTTGAGCTTCTGCGTGATGCAGGGGTAGGTCGGGTAAACGTCGGCCGTCAGCGGCAGCGCATTCTGGTAGCGCACGAAGTCTTCGCGGTAGAGCACCTCGCCCGTCGCGGCGTCAACCTGATACTTGAACATACCGAACGGGTTGCGCGAGAAGACGAAGAACTTCCAACTGAGCCGCGCGCCGTCGGGCGTCTGGAAGACGTTGAGCTGCGGCGCGGGCACGGCCATCGGGCCGAGCTGTTTACTGAGCGTGTCGAGCGCGCCCTTGAGCCGCTCGGTGACGCCCGCGGCCCAGACCTTCTTGTACTTCGCCAGGTCGCCCTTCGCCTTGGCGACCGCAATCGCGCCGGCCAGGGTCGGCGTCACGCCCACGTTGATGTCTTTGATGTACGGCCCCGAAAGCATCTTGACGCGGCGCTCCCTGTCCATGATGACGCCGATGCCGCCGCCGGAGACGGGCAGGCCCATGTAGGTCTGCTCGAAGTAAAGGAGGTTGCCGCCGAAGGCGGGGTAGTTGGATTTCAGCCGGAGGCTGCCAGGGTCCGTGATGCCGAAGAGTGCGGAGTTGAGTTGGATGAAGGAGCGCGCGGCCGCCTCTGGGTCGAGCGTGGAGGGGGCCGAGGCGAAGTCCATCAGCGTGTCGAGCGAGCCGGTCTTCTTGTCCCAGCGCGCGGTGACGTTCGTATCGTTGAGGCTCAGCTTGAGCGCGTCGAGCGCCTGAACTTGCGCAGGCGACGGGAGGCGCAGGCTGTATTTCGTCAGGTTGATATCGTAGTTGGGTACGGGTCTGGTATTTATGGCGGGCGCGGTGGGTGTCGTACCAGCCGCGCTCGCGGTCGTCGCGGCGGGCATAAACATCTGCCCGATGAGAGCGGCAACGACCGACAACGTAAGAAGCAGCTTGAATGAAGCCGAAATCCTGGCCCTGGACTGTCGGGTGAGCATCTGTTCTTTTTTTTCTCCTCTGGACTTGGTCGGTAAAGGTAAAGGACGAGGGGAAAATAACGTTTCGTGCTTGAAAAAAACTTGAATCGCGGAGGGGCCGGAGACGTGGCGAGTTAAACGGAGAAATAGTGAGAGTTAAGGAGACCGGCCCGCGGCCTTGAAGAATCCTTGAAGGGCGTCCGTCAGAAGAAATTAACAGGGATGGGCAGGATGGACAGGATAAAGAATTAGTTTCCTTATCCTGTCCATCCTGCCCATCCCTGTTTGAATCCGCTTTAGCTTGAGCGGGCTAGGACGAGAGCTTTGTGAGCACGACCATCGCCTGCGCCAGGTGAACGCGCTTGAGCGTGGCGTTGGGGCTGAAGTAGCCGCCGCCGGCCTTGAGCAACCCGCGCAGGTGGGCGACGGCCGCATAGCCGCGGTACTCGACGGGGATGCTCTGTAGGTCCGTGAAGTTGGGCATCGGCCCCGTGTAATTCTCGGCCTCGGCGCGCAGGCCCGCGGCGCGCACGAGTGCGACTGCCGCCGCCAGGCGCTTGACGCTGCGGTCTGGGTAGAAAGGCCCGCCCGCGGGCGCGTCGTAGAACAGTGGGCCTCCGGGCGCGCTCTGCACGCTCTCGACGAAGTTCATCAGCTCAGAGCTGTGCACGTCAGAGTAGGTTGGGACCGCGGGCATGTACTGCGGCACGCGCGCGCCGCGGACGAGCGTCGCCGCAAAGTCCCCGCGCGTCACGGGCCAGCTCGGGAAGAAGCGGTCGCCGACGGGCATCATCACGAAGGAGCGCAGGTTCTGGCGGACATCGCCTTGCGTCGAGGCGGCCAGGCCGCTTATGTCCACGAGCGGGGCGTACTCCACTCTCTCGATGTCGAGCCTGCCTGTGAAAGTCTGTGGCAGGCCCAAAAGCCCGAGCGTGTTGAAGACGCCGACTTTCCAGGTGCCCGCCGCGGGCGTAGTGAGGTTGGCCGCCTCGCCGCGCCCGGTCAGCCCCGGCAGGTTCAGCAGGTTGACGTGCGAGCGCATGACGCCCGACGGGTCGTAAACCTTCATCCCCAGGTCGTTGATTGTCAGGAGCGGTCCCCAGGCGATGCGCACGGACGCCGAGACTGTGTTGCTCGGAATCACGAGGCTCGCCGTCGAGACGCCGCCGGGCAGCACGGTGCCCGTGAACTGGCGCGGCGCGTTCCTGACGAAGCGCACCTGGCCGCGGTTGAGCGTCGCGCGCCACATCCCCATGCGCCTTTCGGGGAACGCGGCTTCGAGCACGGCCGCGTGCGCGTTGAGCATCCCGGCCCCGACCTCGTGCGAGTAGTTCGACGGAATCGGCGTGGCCGTGCGCTGTAGGATGTCGCGCACCTGTGCGGGCTTCAAATTCGGGTTGGCTTCCAGCATGAGCGCGATGGTCCCCGCGACCACGGGCGCGCTGAAGCTCGTCCCGCTGCCGGCCGTGTAGTAGGGCAGGTCGGCGAGCGAAAGCAGCCGCGTGTCCGCGCCCGAGCTGAGGCCGTTCAAGCCCGTCAGGTTAAGCAGCCCTTGCGCGCGCAGGCTAATCATGTCAACGCCCGGCGCGACAAGCGTCGGCCCCCTGCGGGAAGCCGCGCCGAAGGCCCCGCGCGAGGAGAATTGGGCCAGGCGGCCGCGCGCGTCGGTCGCGCCCGCCGAGATGACCCAGGGCGCGAGCGCGTAAGGGTTCAGCGAGTCCGCGCCCGGCCCCGTGTTGCCCGCGGAGAAGACGACATTGACGCCCTGGTCGGTCAGGAGCTTCGTCGCCACGTTGACCGGGTCGTTCGGGTCGTAGACCGTGTTCGCCGAGAAACTACAGTTGACGACGCGCACGCGCAGCGTCGGCCCCTGCGTCAGCAGGTAGTCGAAGCCCGCGAGCACGAAGAGCAAATTCGCGTCGCCCGCCGAAAGCCCGACGAGCTTGGCGTTCGGGGCGATGCCCTGAAACCTCTTGTTCGAGCGCGCGCCGTTGCCCGCGATGATGCCGGAGACGAACGTCCCGTGCCCGCCGACGAGGTCCGTGTTCTTGAGCCCCTCGATGTTGGCGGGGTACTGGAAGCCGAGCGGCGAGAGGCCCTGAAGGTCTGCCAGCTTGACGTTGCGCAAGACGCGGCCCGAAACGTCGGCGTGGCCCCCGTCGAGCCCCGTGTCGAGGACGGCGACCGTGACGTTGCGCCCCGTCACGGGCAGCCCGCGGTTCTTCTGCGTCAGGTCCGTGTCCGCGTAGACGCGGCCCGTGCCGGTCTGCGCCGAGGTCTGCTCGGCGTTCCATTGGAGCGTGCGGCTGCCCCAGATGGAGCGCACCGCGGGGAGTTGCGAGAGCTTGACGATCTGCGAGGGGAAGGCGCTGAAGACGATCATCGGCAGCTTGCGGAAGCGCGTGCCGCCCGTGATGCCGAGCGCCCGCATGGCCGCGAGGTCCGCGTCGGTCGGGTAGTGGTGGAAAGTCACGACCGCGTTGATGGTGCTGTCGTTTGTCACGCGGTTGAGCAGGAGCGCCAGCTCCGGGTCGAGGCCCTGAAGGCCCGTCGCCAGCGAGTCGTCCACGTCGGTCATCGTCGTCAGGCCGTCGGCCCCGGTCATCGTGATGCCGTCCGCGCCCGTCATCGTAATCCCGTCCGCGCCCGTCATGGTGATGCCGTTCGGGCTCACGCTCAAGACCCTGCCGTCGCTCGTGACGATGGTGACGGAGTCGGCCCTGGTCATCGTAATCCCATCAGCGCCGGTCATCGTAATGCCGTCGGCCCCCGTCATGGTGATGCCGTCGAGGCCGAGCATCTGTAGGCCGTCCGCGCCTGTCATCGTGATGCCGTCCGCGCCGGTCATCGTAATCCCGTCGGCCTGCCTGACGATGACGGAGTTGGCGACGTAGTTCGCGCCGTCAGCGCCCGTCATGGTAATGCCGTCGGCCCCGGTCATCGTGATGCCGTCGGCTCCGGTCATCGTGATGCCGTCGGCGCGCGTCGCGCTGGCGGCGGGGACGCCCGTGTAGGTGACGCCGTCCGCGCCCGTCATCGTGATGCCGTCGCTCGTGACGGGCAGCGTGATACCGTTGACCTTCAGGCCGAGCAGCCCGTCGGCCCCTGTCATCGTGATGCCGGCCAGGTTTTCGTAGTAGATGCCGTCCGCGCCCGTCATCGTGATGCCTTCGGTCCTGCGGACGAGCATCCCCGCGGTGGCCTGCCCGGCGCAGAGGACGAGGGCGAGGCCCAGCGCCAGCGCCTTGTGAAGAGAGTTCGAGAGCTTGGTTTTCATCAGGGATAAACTACTAAACGCTTGTGCCTGACGGCGGTGAGTCCCCGGGCGGGTGTGTGCCGGCGTCGGGAACCGTTATTTTACGCGAGGCGTGGGCAAACGCAAGGCACGAGGGGCCTTAAACAAAGTTATAACACTAAACGGGCGATTCCTTTTGTTGCATCGAGATTATATTTTCAAGGTGCGCGGGTCGGCTCATTTCATCACCTCCCGGTAAACGCGCTGAGTCTCGGCGGTCGGCTCGACGCCGAGTTCCTCCTGGAGCAGTTGCCTCAGTTCCTCGTACTGCTGGCGGACGGCGACGCGGTTGCCGAGCGCGGCGTGCGCGCGCATCATCAGGGCGTGCACGTCCTCGCGGAACGGGTCGTCGCGCAGGATTCTCTGCGCGTAGTGGAGCGCGCGCGACCAGTCCTCGGCCTTGAGCGCGGCCTTGGCGAGCGTCTCCAGCAGCCGCGTGTGCTGCTCTCGATAATAAGAGCGCTGCTCCTCTGCCCAGTCGTCGTAGACGCCCTGCATGAACTCGCCGCGGTAGAGCGCCACGGCCCGCTCGAAGCAGTCCGCGACCACCTCCTGATTGCGCGAGCGCAGCGCGGCCTCGCCCTCTGCCACCAGGCGGTCGAACTCTTCAAGGTCTATGCGGTAGGTGAAGGCGGGGTCCAGCAAATACTCGCCGTCGCGGTAGACGAGGAAATTCTGCCTGACCGGCTGGTTGCTGTTGAGCGCCTTACGGATGAGCGACATGGTCGGATAAAAATTCTTCTCCGCCGTGCTCAGCTCGGCGTCGGGCCAGAAGGCGTCGAGGATGGCGTCCTTCGAGGTGCGGCGGTGGCGGCGCGAGGCGACGAAGCAGAGCAGGTCGCGCGAGCGTTTCGTCTTCCAGGCGTCGGGCGCGAACGAGCGCGAGGGGTCGCGGTAGACTTCGACCGCGCCGAGCACGTTGATGGTCAAATCCACGGGCGCGGGCGCGGCGAGGAGTTCGGCGACGCCCACCGCGGACGCGGGCCGCGCGGCGACTTCCGCACGCGGCGTCGCGGACGCAGCCGTCAATTTTTCGCGGATGTCCGGCGGCAGGAACTCGGCCACGCCGGTCGCGGTGAAGAGCCGGGAGTTGTTCGAGACCTCGCGCTCAAGCCAGTAGTCGTAGTCGTAACGCGCGGCCAGGTCGAGCGCGCGGCGCAGGTGCTCGCCGGCCTCGCCCGCGTGGCCGGCGGCCAGCGCGCAGCCCGCGAGCGCCGCCCGTGCCTGCGCCTCGTAGTAATAGAGATTGTACTCACGGAAGTAGGCGAGCGCGGGCGTGAGGTCTGCGCGCGCGGCCTCGTGCTCGCCCTGCGCGAGCAGAATGCGCCCGCGGGTCAGCGCTGCGGTGCGCGCCCCGACCTCGTCGTCCGCGTCCTGCCGCTCGACAATCAGCCTGTCCATCATGGCGCGCGCGGCGGCCGCGTCACCCAGTTGGAGCGCGAGCAGGGCGCGCTCCTCGGGCAGCTCGCGCCGCGCCAGCTTGATGCCCGCCACGTCGTAGGCGCGCGCCGCGCGCTCGTAGTATTCGGCCGCGTGCGCCGCGTCGCCGCGCTCGCGGTAGAGGTTGCCGTAAGACTCGTAAACCTCGCCGCGCAGCGAGACGAGGTTGAAAGTCTGGCAGCCCTGCATGGCGCGCTCTAAGTGCTGCTCGCACGAGTCGAACTCGCCGCGGTAGAAGTGGCAGCGGGCTATGTTCAAATGCGCGTTAGTCTCCTGCGGGACGGGGAGCGCCTGGTCGTCGCGTATCAGGCGGCGCAGCCAGCGCATGGCCTCCACGAAGTCGCCGCGCATCCCGGCCGGCGTCCCGAGGTTGTGGGCGATGATGCGCGCCAGCGGCTCGTCGCCAATCTCTTCGGCCAGACTGAGCGCCGCGCGGAACTCGCGCTCGGCCTCCTTCCAGCGCCCCTGCGCGCCCAGGCACAGGCCGCGCGTGTTGGCGCAGCGGACGCGCACGGCCGAGCGCGCGCCCGTGATGGCTTCGGCGCGCGCGACCGCGAGCTCTGCCTCCGCGACCTCGCCGCGGCGGCGGCTGATGGCCGCCAGCGAGTGCTGTGCCTCGGCCTCGCCTTCCGCGTCGCCGCTCTCGTGCAGGAGGGCCGCGGCGCGGCGGAAAAGCGCGGTCGCGTTCGATTGCTCGTCGTACAGGCGGGCCACCTCCGCGCGGTGCAGAAGCACGCGCGGGTGCGCTTCGAGCGTCTCGGCCGGCAACTTCTCTATCAGCGCGACGAGCGAGGCGAAGCCGCCCGTCTCTATCCAGTCGCCGCCGTGCTCGGCGATGACGGCGGCCGCGCCGTCGGAGTCTTCGGCGGCGAGAAGATGGTGCAGCGCGCGCTCAAGATACTGGCCGCGCAGGAAGTAGTCTGCCAGCCGCTTGTGCTCGGCGGCGAGCTCGGCTCGGCCCGTCTCGTCCGCGGCGCGGCGGCGCAGGAAGTCTCTGAAGAGCGGGTGCAGGCGGTACTCCTCGCCGCTCCCGTCCGAGGCCAGCGTGACGAAGACGTTGCGGCGGGCGAGCGTCTGGAGCAGGGTGACGGCGTTGACTTCCGGGAAGAGCTCGCGGCACGCGGCCGGCTCCACCCTTTCGAGCAGCGAGACGCGGAGCAGGAACTTTTGCGCCTCGGGCGTCTCGTCCGCGAAGACCTCCTCGGCGAAGTAGTCGAAGATGTCGCGCTCGGACTGGCGGAGGATTTCGGTCAAGTCCTGGGCCGCGGACGGGCCGGCCGGGTCGTGCGCCAGGGCGCTGCGCTGCGCCACCTGCCGGACGAGTTGCAAGGCGGTAATCCACCCCTCCGTGCGCGCGCGGTACTCGGCCAACTGCTCCGGCCTCAGCTCCAGGTCGAAGACCTGACGGAAAAGCTGCTGCGTCTCCTCGTCGGTGAAGAGCAATTCGTCGCGCGTGACGATGGCGACCGACGACTGCGTGCGCATTCGGACGAGGGCGAGCGGTGGCAGCTCGCGCGAAATGATGATGAGGTGCAGCACGTCCGGCAGGTAGTGCAGCAGGCGGTCAACGACCTCGTGAACGCCCGTCTCCGCGCCGAGGTGGTGGTAGTCGTCCAGGACCAGGACGAGCTGCTGCTCGACCGAGTCGAGCACTTCGTTCAGGAGCACGTCGAGGGCGCGCTCGGGCCGCTTGGCGAGATCAGTCCTCGCCTCCTCAAGGTAAGAGAGCGTGATGGAGCCGAAGCCGGGGACGGCCTGCCTGATGCCGTGGGCCAGGTAGCCGAGGAAGACCAGCGGGTCCGCGTCTGTGCGGTCGAGTTGATACCAGACGAACCTCTGCGGCCCTAGGTTCCTGACGAAGTCCGCGACGAGCGTGGTCTTGCCGGAGCCGGCGTTGGCCGTGACGAGCGTGACCGGGTGCGAGAGATTCTGGCGCAGCCGCTCCATCAGCCTGGGCCTGGGCAGGAGCGCGGGGGCGGGCCTGGGCGGGAGCAGCTTCGTGCGCAGGAAGAAGAAGGACGCCTCCCTGTTCGGCGCTTCCGTCGGCGCGGGCTGGGGGGCGGCTTTATCCTGATGACGCTTTTGCGATCCGTCGGGCATCGTCTGTGTGAATCTAAGGCGCGAACCCCTTAATCAAGCTGAGGCGTCTCGCCTGGCGGTAATCCCGGCCGAGCGCCGGGAGGCCGGCGGCCATGTTCAACCCGGCCGCCGCCCGCGCCCTCTCGACGTAAGCGCCGACGCGCCCGCGCGTGTCGGCCCAGGCGGCGAGCGTCGTCTCGGCCGGCAGGCCGTACAGGTCTGACAGGTGCTCCGCCTCGCCGAGCGTGAAGGCGAGCGCCGATTCTTCTATCACGCGCAGCGCCTGCTTCGAGCGCATCCTCCACAAGGGCGTCGGCGGCAGGCCGCGGCCGATGAGGATGACGTGAACCTCCCTGGGCAGCAGGGGCAGCAGCCTGCGGAAGAAGGGGGCGACCCACTCTTCGTCGTAGACGAGGTGTAAGTCGTCCAGCACAATCAGGAGCGGCTCGTCGCGCTGGAGCAACTCGTTGACGAGGTTCTCGACTAAGAGCGGCACGTCTTCGGCCCCGTACTCCTCGCCGCCGAGCACGGTCATCTGCTCGCCGAAGCCCGGTCGCTGGCCGCCTATGCTCTCGACCAGATACTTGAAGAAGGCTGAGAGGTCGCCGTCGGCCGCATCAACTTTATACCACGCGGTCGGGCGACCTGCGGAGCGCGCGAACTCCACGGCGAGCGCGGTCTTGCCCGTCCCAGCCCGCCCGCTGATGATCGTCGCCGAGCAGCCCGACAAACTCTCCGCGACGGCGCAGAGCAAGCGCCCGCGCGAGAGGTAACGCCCGGGCAGCGGCGGCGGAGTGATCTTCTCGGCCAAAAGGTGTGTGGAGGGGAAAACATTCGTCATATTAAATTCTCTAATTCCCACTGACTTCTCCCGCAATCGTTGATTATTAGAGGTAAGGGGCAAGCCGCTTTCTCGTCCGTCCCGTCGGAGGGGGACGGACGAGAGTAAATATAACGGTTACGGCCTTGAAGAAACCTTGAAGGTTTTAACTTCGTCAGCCCTTAGAGTTTAGACGGGGCGCGCGAAAGCGACAGATTCTCTCCCGAAACATTCTCCCGGCCGACGGACCAATCGCGCTCTTGAGTTTAAGGAGAGACGAGTATAGTATGCGCACAGTCGCGCCAGTGCTTGCCCCAATTTTGTGCCACTGGCGCGGGCGCGTGCGGTGCGCTCACGTTCTACGGTCGGGGGCTGAACTCCTCGCTCTTCTCTTAGACCTTACGCAATCTTCGGCCACCTCTGCTCGCGCGCCGAAAGGTTGTCAGCTATCCATCGAGTCAGGTGTTCTGCCAGGGTTCTCAGGGTATTGGGACGAAGAAGCGCGTGAGAACGCTCCGGCCGCTCCGGGCGACTCGCCCTTGATTCCTCATTCTTGCTTCCGTGTCCGGTCGGCCTTGCCGCGCGACCGGGCCTCATCCTGACGCCGCATTCCTCTCCCAGACAGGTCTCGCGGGGCGTCGGAAACGAGAGCAGACCATGACGCCGGCACACATTCTATTGCTTAATTTCCACCCGGAGGGAAATCTGGGCGCCGAACTGCGCGCGACCCTCGAAACCTCTCTCGGCCCGGGCGGGCAACTCCGCCAACTCTCTTTCGCGGGGCTCGACGAAGCGCCGCGCGAAGCCCTGGCCCCGCCGGGCGCGGACGGCTTCGAGCCGAACCTCGTCTTCCTCGTCCTGGCCGCGGGCCAACTGGACGAGGCTTGCGGCCTGCTCCGCGCGCTCAAGCGTGGGGAGGCGGCCGCGCCGACAATCGTCGCCGCAGAGACTTGCGAGCCGGGCGTGATGCTCAGGCTGCTCCAGAACGGGGCCTCCGACTTCATCACGCCGCCCGTCAGCCCCGCGGCGACGCTGCCGCGCGTCTGGCGCTTGCTCGAACAAATGGGCCGGCGCGACGACCTCACGCAGGCGCTCAAAGAGAAGATCGGGCTCAAGCGGCTCGTGGGCCAGTCGTCCAACTTCCTCGCCGAGATCAAGAAGATTCCGCTCGTCGCGCGCTGCGACGGCCGCGTCCTCATCACGGGCGAGACCGGCACGGGCAAGGAATTGTGCGCCCGCGCCATACACTACCTCAGCCCGCGCCGCGCCAAGCCCTTCGTCCCCGTCAACTGCGGCGCGATTCCCGTCGAGCTGGTCGAGAACGAGTTGTTCGGCCACGAGCGCGGCGCGTACACGGGGGCGACGGCCGCGCAGCACGGCCTGATTCAAGAGGCCGAGGGCGGCACGCTCTTCCTGGACGAGATTGACTGCCTGCCGCTCCTGGCACAGACGAAGCTCCTGCGCTTCCTACAGGAGCGTGAGTACAGGCCGCTCGGCTCGGCGCGCGCGCGCGGCGCGGACGTGCGCGTCATCGCGGCGGCCAACGTCGGCCTCGAAGAGGCCGTCCGGTCGGGGAGGATGCGCAGCGACCTCTACTACCGCCTCAACATAGTCCCGCTCGTGCTCCCGCCGCTGCGCGAGCGGCGCGAGGACATCCCGCTGCTGGCGCACCACTTTTTGGCCCAGTACGCCGCCGAGTTCGACCGCCCGTTCACGGGGCTCGCGCCCGACGCGCTGCGCAAGCTCGTCCTCCACGACTGGCCCGGCAACGTCCGCGAATTGGAGCACGCCGTCGAGCGCGCCGTGATGCTCTGCGAGACGCCGCCGCTCCTGGCGGCCGCGAATATCTCGCTGCCGGGCGACGACCTCTACGTCACGGACGACGAGTCGTTCCAGCAGGCGAAGGCGCGCGTCGTGGCCCAGTTCGAGCGCAGCTACATCCAGCGCCTGCTCATCTCCTGCCACGGCAACATCACGGACGCGGCGCGCGCTGCCCGCAAGAACCGCCGCGCCTTCTGGCAGCTCATCCGCAAACACCGCATAGACGTGGCCCGCTTCAAGATGGGCACCTCCTGACGCCGCGGGGCAGGACAATTCGCAGCCCGCCGTAGGACAAATTCGCCCTGCCCTAATCTGGGCCATTTTCCTTCCGACCCGCGGCCCCCGGGCCGCCCGCCCGCCCGCGCCCGCCGGGACAAAAAAGACCACGCCCCGCCCCCGCCCGCCGTGAAAATTGGGCCACTTTCAGCGCGGCCGCGAAATTGCAACCGCCGGCCTTCACGGACGGCAGTGCCTGACTCCGCTATGTGCACAACTAACGAGCCCCGGATCACGCGACAAGTGTTGGCGTACCTGGCGGAGAACGCCGAGGCGCAGGACACCTTCGACGGCATCGTCGAGTGGTGGCTCCTGGAGCAGCGGATCAAGCACCAGGCCGCCCGGGTCCGGCAGGCGCTCGACGAACTCACGGCCCGACAGCTCATCGTCGGGCGGAAAACTAGGGACTCGCGCATTCATTACCGCATCAACCGCGGCAAGCTGAAAGAGGTGCGGGAACTGCTCGCACAAGGCGACGACGGGTGAGGAGGGCACTCCGGCGGCCCGCCCGGCGACGCCTTTGCTCAATTGTTGGCTGCTCGCTCACTGAAGAGTGCCCGCCGCGCCCTGAGCGACTTACGACGGAGGAATGAAGCATGCCAGTACAGGTCAGTTATCCGGGCGTCTACATAGAGGAAATCCCGAGCGGCGTCCACACCATCACCGGGGTCTCGACCTCCATCGCGGCCTTCTTCGGGCGGACGAATAAAGGCCCCATCAACAAGGCGGTCAGGGTCCTCAGCCTGTCGGACTTCAGCAGGGAGTTCGGCGGCGGGCACCCCGACAGCAAGATCGGCCAGAGCGTCCGCCAGTTCTTCGACAACGGCGGGGCCGACTGCTACGTCGTTCGCCTGGCCCATCTCCCCGCGGCGGCCGACGTGACGCTGGAGAACCTGGCCGGCAACCCCGTGCTCAGGGTCACGGCCAAGTACGCCGGCAACTGGGGCAACGCCATCTTCCTGGAGGTGAGCTACGACACGCCCAACCCGGACGAGACCTTCACGCTGCGGGTCTTCCACCGCGAGGGCGAGACGATCATCGCCTCCGAGGAGTTCGCCAACCTCTCGATGGACCCGAACGCGCCGCGCTACGCCGAGGCTTTCATCAACAACAGCTCGCAGCTCATCAAGGTTGACGACGTGGCCGCCGGGGCCTCGGCCGTCACCGGCTACAGCGAGTCGCGCCGGCCGATAGACTCCACGACCATCGCGAACTTCCGCGCGGAGTTGAACAACCTCATCCACCCGCCGGGCCTGAACCCGCCCGTCTTCAGCAAATTCATCATGCGGGTCAACGACGGGCCGCCCATCCCGATTGACCTGCGGGTGGACCCGACGTGGACGCAGTTTACGGGCAACATCGGGGCGGTGCTGACCGAGATCAACCTGCGCCTCACCAGCCAACTTCCGGCGGGCGTCGCCGTCACCGCCAGCTGGGAGACGGTGACGGGCAACGTCGTCGTGCTCCGCATCACTTCCAACACGGCCGGGCCGAACAAGCACAGCGTCCGCATCTTCAGGGCACCGTCGAACGACCTCGCCGGGCCGCTCATGCTGGGGGTTGACCAGGGCGGCATCGAGCTCGTCCGCTTCAGCGACTTCAGGCCGGCCCCGACCGCGACGATCCTCCTGACCAGCAGCATCAACACCCTCGCCGCGCTCCAGCAGGACGCCTTCAACCAGATCGTCGTCGCCGGCACGCCCGTCAACTTCGGGGCGGCACTGCAAACGACCGGCGCGGCGGCGGCCTGGTACGTGGACGCCGCCGCCGCGAGCATCAACAACAACCGCGACGGCGTGCGCGAGAAGCTGAGGATCGTCGCCAAGAGGATCAACGACACGCCGGGCCTCGCGGCCCGCGCCGAGGTCTGGGGCTACCACCTCGCGCTCGTCCCCATCGTGGGGACCATCAACGCCACCGCGGACGTGACGACCGGCAACCAGGGCGGCGGCGGCACCAACATCGGGACGGGGGCAGTCCCGGCGTCGCTCTTCACCCTCAACACGCGCCAGTACGCGCTCGGCACGGCCGGGGCCAGCGCCTTCCAGACCGGCGCGGGCGCCATCGGGCGCGACGACGACGGGAACCCGCTGGAGCTCGCAGACTTCACGGGGTCCGAGCTGGACCAGACCGGCTTCCACGCGCTCGACAGCGTGGACATCTTCAACCTGATGGTCTTGCCCGAGGACGCGCAAGTCAACGAGGCGTTCTACCTGCAACTCGTCGGCCCGGCCAGCATCTACTGCCAGCAGCACCGCGCCTTCCTCCTGATGGACGCGCCCCGCAGTTGGACGAGCGCCACGGGACGCCCCGTCGCCACGAGCATCGAGGTCAACGCGCTGCGCGCGCTGGTGATCAAGGATTACTCGGCCGTCTTCTACCCGCGCGTGGTGTACAGCGAGAACGGGCTCAGGAAGCTCATCGGGCCGGCGGGCATCATCGCCGGGCTCTGCGCGCGGATAGACACGACCCGCGGCGTGTGGAAAGCCCCGGCCGGCGTGGAGGCCGACCTGCGGGGCGTGCTCGACCTGGAGGTGAACCTGACGGACAAGGAGAACGGCGTGCTCAACAAGCTCGGCGCCAACTGTCTGCGCAAGTTCCCCGCAGGGATAGTCAACTGGGGCGCGCGCACGATGGACGGCTCCGACGACATCGGCTCCGAGTGGAAGTACATCCCGATCCGGCGGCTCGCGCTCTTCCTCGAAGAGTCGCTCTTCCGCGGCACCAAGTGGATCGTCTTCGAGCCGAACGACGAGCCGCTGTGGGCCAAAATCAGGCTCAACATCAACGCCTTCATGATGGACCTCTTCCGCAAGGGGGCGTTCCAGGGCAGCACGCCGGACAAGGCTTTCTACGTCAAGTGCGACGGCGAGACGACGACGCAGAACGACCGCAACCTCGGGATCGTCAACATCGAGGTCGGCTTCGCGCCCTTGAAGCCCGCCGAGTTCGTGATCATCAAGATTCAGCAGATCGCCGGCGATCTCTAACGTGGAGGGATTGAGGAGCTATGGCTACCGGTTTTACTAAAAACCCGCACCGCTTCGACCCGTACAAGAACTTCAAGTTCCGGGTCAGCTGGGACGGCAAGACCGTCCTCGGCATCAGCAAGGTGAGCGCCTTGAAGCGCACCACCGAGGTCGTCAAGCACCGCGAGGGCGGCGAGAACAGCACCGACCACAAATCGCCGGGCCGCACCACCTACGACTCGGTGACGATGGAGCGCGGCATCACCCACGACCCGGAGTTCGAGAAGTGGGCCAATCTCGTGCACCCCTACGCGGGCGACGCGGCGATGGACTTGGTCAACTACAAGAAAGAGCTGACGCTCGAAATGATGAACGAGAAGGGGCACGTCGTCTACCGCTACTTCCTGCACCGCTGCTGGGTCAGCGAGTTCACGGCGCTGCCGGAACTCAACGCCAACGCCAACGCCGTCGCCATCGAGTCGCTCAAGATCGAGCTCGAAGGCTGGGAGCGCGACGTGGCCCAGCAGGAGCCGAAGGAGGGCGACGCGGTCCCGGCCGCGCCGTGACGGCGAGGAGGCCGACTGACGGATGCCCGCGCCCGAACGAGACACCCGGCTCTCGCCGTTCCCGCGCCTCCCCGCGCACTCGCAGGCCGCCGGCCCGCTCTACCTGCGCCCCTTCGGCCAGGACGCGGGCGACCTGGAGGTCAACTTCGGGCAGGCGGCGCGGCCGCTGCTGGTCACGGCGCTCCTCGCGCTCTGCGCGCAGGACGCCAGGGGCGGCAGACTCGGCGAGGAGTTCCTCTGGGGCCTGCCCGTCAGCACGCGCATAGAGTGCCTGCTGGCGTTGGCGACCCGCGGCGGGCGCGAAGAGCTGCTCGTCTCCCTGCGCTGCCCGCGAGAGGCTTGCGCGCAAGCCTGCGAGGTCGAGCTGACGCTGGCGGAGCTGAGCGGGCTCAGGGAGCGAGACGGCGGGGGCGAGCGTTTCAGGGTCCGGCGCGGCGGCGAGGAGTTGTGGGTGCGAAAGCCGACCGGCGACGACCAGCTCGCGTGGCTGAGCCGGCGCTTCGCGGACGGGGTCGAGGCGCTGGAAGCTATGGTCGGCGCGCTCGCGCTCGACCGGGAGGGCGCACCGCTCGGGGCGGGCCGCCTCGACGGAGCCTGGGCCAGTGCGTTCGACGAGGCGCTGGACGAGTTCGACCCCCTGGTCAACTTCAGCATCACGGCGCGCTGCCCCGAGTGCGGCGTGGAGTCGGCGCACGAGGTTGACCTGGAGGCGCTGGCGCTCGGGCTGCTGCGGCGGGCTCAGCAGCGCCTGCTCCTGACCGTCCACCGCCTCGCGTCGCACTACCACTGGAGCGAGTCGCAGATTTTCTCCGTCCCCCACTGGCGGCGCTCACATTACCTGGCGCTCATCGAGAGAGAGGACCGGCGATGACCAACTACTTCTCCCGCCTGGCGAGAACGACCGGCCTCCACATCGGCGCGGCCCCGGCGTCGCGCGCCGCGCCGAGGCACGAGGCGATGCCCGCCGAGCCGCCACCGCACGTCGAAGAGTTGACCTTCGTGGACCAGGAGCCCGCGCCCTCTCCCGCCACGGCCGCGCCCGCCGCGCAGGCGTTGAGCGAAGGCCCCCCGCCGGAGAACGAGCCCGCGCAGGAGCCAGCCGGCGTCCGGGCGTCTGCGCTGGAAGAGAGCCCCGCGGTCGCGCGCGTCGAGCCGCCCGCGGGACCGAGCTTCTTCGCGGACGAAAGGCCCGAGCCCGGCGAGCGCCCCGCGGACTCCGGGCCGCCCGCGTTATTCGAGGAGTCGCGCGTCGAGTTTGTCTCTCAGGAAGAAGACGAGCGCGCGGCTCGTCCGCCTGCGCCGCGCGAACGAACAGCCCCGCCCGAGGCCGCGCCGTCCGCGCCTGTCGAGGTGAGTTTGAGTCAAACGCGGAGCGGGCCAGAGTCGTCGCAGCCCGTCCGGCCGGTAGAACTAATAACGGCCGACCACACACGCGAGGACGTGGGACGCGAGGAGCTCGAAACTCTGGAAGTGTCCGAGGTGGTACGAGTGCCGGACGTGCCCGCGCCCGCGGCCGTCGCGCTCCCGGCGGCCAGTCCCGCCGCGCAGGCGGACGCGCGGAGGGCTTACTTGAGGGAAGTCGTCGAATGGATCACAGGCCCCGCGGACGCCGCGCGGGAGCTTGACGGCGACATCGCCGCCGAGCCGGAAAGCTCTCCGACTTCCGCGTGGACGGCGAGCCAGCCGACGCCCGCGGTCGCGCGCGCGAGGACGGAGGCGGCGCACGAGCTTGAGGTGCAGGACTTCAGTCTCTCCATAGGCTCCATCAGCATCGTGGTCGAGGGCGAGCCCAGGCAAGCACCCGCGCCTGCGCCCGCGCACAGGCCGGAGCCGGAACCGAGTCAGCCCGCGCCGGTCGAGACTTCCAGGCTGAGGCGGCACTACATCAGGGGCCTGTGAGGTAAACGGAGAATGGCACTGGCAGACACAGGCATGGCGATCAGCGCGGTCACGGACGCGGTGCGCGACCGCCTGGACTCGAAGAGCAATATTCACGTCACCGTCGGCCGGCCGGAGACGAACGGGAACAACCGTCTCAACCTGTTTCTCTACGAGGTCGTTTTCGACGGCAGCATGAAGAACATTTCGCTCGACGATGGACAGCCGCCGCCGCTCTGGCTCGTGCTCAAGTATTTGCTGACGGCCTACGACACCGCCGGCGAGAGCAATTCGGTCGGAGCCCTGGAACTCTTGGGCATCGGCGTGCGCACGCTCCAGAGCCTGAACTACCTTGCCAAGGACGCGACCCCGAACCTGGATTACCGCGCGGCGCTCGACTCGAACCCGGAGGAGCTGAAGATTACTTTCGACGAGACGCCGTCCGACCTCGTCTCGAAGATCATGCAGGGCGGCGGGGAGAACGAGGCTTACCGCGTGGCGGTCGCCTTCCAGATTCGCCCCGTGATGATCGCGCCTGACGTGCCCTCCTCCTACTCGCTGCTCGTCGGCGTGGACTACACGACGCCGCCCACCCCGCCGACGACCATCGGCGAGAGTGGGATTCACATTCCGCTGCTCCCCTCCATGGGGCCGACGATCACGAAGATCGAGCCGGCGGGCTTCGAGGCCGACGACACCTTCACCATCAGCGGCACGGACCTGCACCTCGCCAACCTCTCCGTCCTGCTCGGCCCCGTCGAGCTTCAGGCCGTCGCGCAGAGGCCGGACGAGCTGAAGGTCAAGGTGCGCAAGGAACTGGTGACGGGCGACCTCATCTCCGCGGGCGGCCTGCCCGTCACGGTCGCGCAGACGATTACGCCGACGCGGCGGCGCGCGAGCAACCCGCTCATCGGCAACCTGCTGCCGACCCTCACGTCGGTCACGGTCTCCGCGCCCGGGGCGGGGACGGAAGCCGGGACAGTCATCGCCACAATCGAGCTGGGCGGCCTGCTCCTCGGCAACGACACGGACGACGTGTTTCTGGCCCTCTACAAAGACGGGCAGACCGTCCGCGTCCTCGACGCCTTCATGAAGGAGGCGGACATTCCGGGGCCAAGCCCCGGGCCGCAGATGCGCAAGATGGTCGTAATGGAGCCGGACGAGGGAGTGCCGCCGGGCACTTACCTCGGCATCCTGCGCGTCAACGGCGTGCAGGCGAAACAGAGCCTCGCAATCACTTTGGTCTGATGACAGACGCGCGTAAAAACGAGTTCGTCACCTTCTCGCCGAAACTGCGGGCCGGCGACGAGTGTGCCAATTTCTGGATGAGGCAGGTGGCCCTCAGGCTGCGCCGCGAAATCTGCTGGTGCTGGCAGGAGAGCGGCGTCCGCCCTGCCGAGGGAGGCTCTACGCTGCCCCCCGTCGCGGACAAGGCTTCGGCCTCGCTCGACATGAGCCGCTTCTGGGACGAGAAGCAGAAGTTTTACAAGGCGGACCCGACGGCCAAGTACCTGACCGAGCAGCTCGAAACAAAGCCGCCCGCCGAGTGCAAGGGCGGCGCGCGCGGCTCGTTCGCGTGGGTCGTCGCCGAGCTGCAACTCAATGATGCGTCCGCCTTCGCGCTGGCGCTGGCGCTCTCGGCCGTCTTCGACGCCAACATGGGCGGCGTCATCGGCGCGTGCCTCAACGACCAGGCCAAGAGGCAGCCGAACCTGGCACTGGCCCAAAAACTCTGGGACGAGCCCGCGGAGATTCTGGCGCTGGCCGACGCCTCGCACCCGCTCTTCCGCCGCGGGCTCGTCGCGCGCAGCCTACAGCAGCCGCACCACTACGGCGAGACGGACTGGGACGCGCCGCTCACAGTGCCCTCGCTCGTCGCGCGCCAACTCCTCTCCGCCGACGCGCCGCTGCCGCACGGGCTCGTGGAGCTGGAGGCCGGGGACGCGCCGGAGGAGTTGACGGACGAGGCGCGGCTCGTCGCGCTCAGGCTCGTCGCGCCGGGCGCGGAAAGTTTGCGCGTCGTCCCCGTCAACGGGCCGAAGGGCTCTGCGCAGCGCGAGACGGCCGCCCGCCTCGCCCGCGCCTCCGGCCGCGCGGCCGTCGAGTTCAAAGGCGACGCGGCGCTCCTGGAGAGCCCGTCGCACCTGAACGGGCTGGCGACGCTTTGCTGGCTGAGGGACGTGTGCCTCTTTCTCAGCCCCGAGTGGGCCGCGCGCGGCGGCGGCGACAAGCACGCGGCCGAGACGCCCGTGCTGCCGGCCAACACCATCCCGGCCGTCATCCTCCTCGCCGTCAGCGAGCGCAGCCAGTGGTCGAACATCCCGTCGAACCTGCTGCTCCCGGTCGTCAACGTCCCGCCGCTGACTTACGAGGGGCGCGTCGCCTACTGGACCAAAACTCTGGGCAAGAAGGCCAAGGGGCTCGAAGCCGCCATCAGTGAGTCGTCGCGCCGCTTCCGCTACGAGAAGGAGACGATTGACACGATCAGCACCGGGCTGCTCGCGCTCAACCGCAAGCTCACGAATGAGGACTTGGTGAGCGCGAGCCGCGCCGAGCTCAACCTGGACATCGGCGAGCTGGCGAGCCGTGTCACGCCGCGCTTCAAGGGCGAGGAGCTCATCCTGCCGCACAAGCAGCACCTACAGTTCGAGGAGCACGTCCGCGCGATGAACGCGCTGACCGAAGTCCATTACGGGTGGGGGACGGCGCGGGCCTGGAACGAGGGCGGCATCTCTATCTTGTTCGCGGGGCCGCCGGGCACGGGCAAGACGATGGCGGCCGAAGTCATCGCCAACCGCCTCGACCTGCCCATGTACCGCATAGACCTCTCGCAGGTCGTCAACAAGTACATCGGCGAGACGGAGAAGAACCTCAAGCGGCTCTTCGACGCGGCCGACATCTCCGACATGATTCTCTTCTTCGACGAGGCGGACTCGCTCTTCGGCAAGCGCACGGAGGTCTCGGACGCGCACGACCGCTACGCGAACCTTGAGATCAGCTACCTGCTCGAACGCATGGAGCGCTTCAAGGGACTCGCCATCCTCGCCACCAACAGGAAGAAGGATTTGGACGAGGCTTTCCTGAGAAGGCTGCGCTACGTGATGGACTTCCCGCTGCCCGACGTGGAGGAGCGCCACCGCATCTGGGAGCAGATGATCCCGGAGCGCGTGGACGCCTCGGAGCTGGACTTCGATTTCCTCGCGCGCCGCTTCCAGTTCGCGGGCGGCCACATCCGCTCCGTTGTCTTCAACGCCTGCCTGCAATCGGCCGAAGGCCAGAAGGCGCGCGCCAGCGGCGGCGACAACGAGGCGCGCGGCCGGCTGACGATGCCCGCCGTCATCGTCGCCATCAAGCGGGAGTACGACAAGCTGAACCGCACGCTCAGCCTGGACCAATACGGGCCTTACGCGGGCGTCGTCGAGGAGTTGGAGCACGAGAAGACGGGTCCGCCGGGAGTGTCGAAGCCGAAGGCGGGCTTGAAGGAGGTGGCGTGAGCAAGAGGAGCGTCCATGTCGAGCGGCTTGAGATTCGGCTGCGCGGCGTCTCGGCGGAAGAGGCGCGCGCGGCGGCCGGACGCCTGGGCGGCGCGCTGTTGGAGGAGCTGAGCAAGGGGCCGGGCGCGGCCGCCGGTGACGCGGCGCGCGCCGCGCAAGGGGGCGCGGGCCGTCGTGACGAGCTGCACCGCGTCGTCGCGCGTAAGGTCGCCGCGTCCGTGCGCGGGCGTCTGAAGTAAGCGAGGAGGAGGAGGGCGAAAGGTCATGCCTTATCTGTTGAAGGGCGCGCTAATCGAGTACGGGAGCGACTTTTTGGGGCCGCTGCCGAACGTCGTGCTCTTCCAGTTCAACCCGGAGAAGCTGACGCGCAACATTCAGATACCGCCGCGCCCTGTCGGCGGCTCCAACCGCGAGACGACGCAGGCGGGCGAGCCGAGCATCGAGAAGATTACCTTGCAGGCGCGCTTCAGCGCGGCGGACGGGCTCGCGACCAACAACGTGTTGGCGCGGACGATGGGCGTCGGCCCGCGCCTGGCCGCGCTCGAAATGATGGTGCACCCGTCGAACGTCATCGGCGGGCTGATCGGCGCGGCGCTCGACGCCATCGGCGGCGCGCTCGGAATCGGCGGCGGCAGCGAGGGCGCGCGCCAGCCCGTCCCGCGCGTCAATTACCCGCGCATCCTCTTCATCTGGGGGCCGCTGCGCGTGCTGCCCGTCGTCATCGAGTCCATGAGCATCGCGGAGTTGCAGTACGACTTCCTGCTCAACCCGACGCAGGCCGACGTGGACATCGGGCTGGTGGTCAACCCGATTGACAAGTGCTCGAACGATGTCATCGGCAAGGGCGCGCTGGAATACTCGAAGATCGTCAAGGAGGCGCAGGCCATCACCAACCTCGCGAACACCATCGAGCAGGTGGCCGAGTTAATCCCGTTTTAGTGAGGCGGCATTATGTTCCTGGACAATTCCAGATACTTCAAAATCAGGACCGTCACGGTGACGGACGAGAACGGGCGCGAGGTCACGGCGGTCACGCTCAGGCGGCTGCCCTACGTCGCAGGCCGCCCGACCGTGGTCAAGGGCAACGACCGGCTCGACGTGATTGCGCAGCGGCAGTTCAAGGACGCCACGCTCTTCTGGCACGTCGCCGACGCCAACACGGAGCTTGAGGCGAACAAGCTGGTGGACGAGGCGGGCGAGACGATTCTCGTCCCCGAAAAGTGAGCGGAGAGGATTGAATGGCGACCGTCGAGTACAGACTCTTTTTCGACGACGAGCCGGCCGACCAGGAGCGGCTCGACCTGTTCGAGCGCATCGTGGTCGAGCAGGAGGTGGACGTGATGTGGGAGGCGCGTCTCGAAATGCCCGTCTGCGTGGACGACAAGGGGCATTGGGACGGCGAGAAGGAGGACTTCCTTCAGCCCTACACGCGCGTCCGCGTCGAAGTCAAAGTGGGCGAGAAGCCCTTCGTGCCGCTCATTGACGGCCCCGTCACGGAGGTCGTCACCCCGCGCGACTCGCAACCGGGGCGCAGCTCCGTCACGCTCGTCGTCCACGACGACAGCGTCTTTCTAGATCAGGAGGAATCCATCACCGACTTCCCGAACAAGAGCGACAGCGAGATCGCCGAGCAAATCTTCGGCGACGTGCTGACGGGGACGCCCGACGTGGAGACGACGCCGCCGCAGCCCGACAACCCCTCGAACGTAATCATCCAGCGCGGCACGCAGATGCGACTCCTGCGCGCGCTGGCCCGCCGCCACGACAAGCACGCCTACGTCCTGCCGGGCGACGAGCCGGGCAAAAGCGTCGGCTCGTTCAAAGCTTTCCCGACGCAGGCCGACGACGAGCTGCCGATGCTCATCTTGCTCGGCGAGGACCGCAACTTCACGAGCCTCAATCTGCGGCGCAACGCGCGCGGCCCGGCCAACGTCCGCGCCGCCACGCTCAGCCTCAGGGACAAGAAAATCACGACCGGCAGGGCCACGCCCACGGACGCTCAGCTCATGGGCGACGCGCCCGCCGTCTCGGCCGCCGGGAACACGCCGACGCGCGTCCTGCCGCCGGGGCAGAGCGACCTCGTGGACGTTAACGACCGCGCGCGCAGCGAGGCGTCGAAGCTGAGCCTCGCTTCGCGGGCGACGGGGGAAGTTCTGCCCTTCTGCTACGGCGGCGTGCTCAGGCCCTACCGCGTCGTCTCCGTCAGCGTCTCGGACAGCGACCTGAGCGCCAACTACCTTTTGACGAAAGTGACGCACACGCTCGACCGCTCGAACTACAAGCAGTCTTTCTCCATGAAGGGCAACTCGGTCTCGAAGGCGGCGGGCGGCTCGGCCGGCGCGCCGCAGGCGAGCGCCAGCTTCAGCGTCAGCTTCAACATCCAGGGGAGCATTTTCTGATGTCACTCGAAATGGAAAACCTCGTCGCCGATCTGGCCGAGGACAGGAGCAGTCGTTTCTTCGGCAAGTACCGCGGCCTGGTCGTGGACGTGGACGACCCCGATAAGCTCGGGCGCGTCAAGGCGCAGGTCCCCGAAGTCCTCGGCGACGTGGACTCGCCGTGGGCGATTCCCAGCGTGCCTTACGCCGGGAAGGATCACGGGCTGGTGCTGCTGCCGGAGGTGGACGACGGCGTCTGGATAGAGTTCGAGGCGGGCGACCCCTCGCGCCCCATCTGGACCGGCTGCTGGTGGGGCAACGGCGAGATGCCCGACCCCGGCGCGCCGCTGACGCGCGTGCTGGCGACGAGCGCCGGGCACAAGCTCGTGCTCGACGAGGACGCGAACGAGATTCAACTGCTGCACCCGGGCGGGGCCGAGCTGAAGATGACCGACTCCGACATCACGCTCACCATCGGGCAGGCCGAGGCGAAGATGACGAGCTCGGAGGTCAGCATCAAGGTCGGCCAGACCGAGCTGAAGCTCTCGCTGAGCGAGCTTTCGCTCCAGTGCGGCATCGGCAAAGTGAAGCTCTCGGCCAGCGGGGTCGAGCTGAACAACGGGGCGATGAAAGTGACTTGAGGGTGAATGAGATGCCCGGATTCATTCTGACGACGATGAGCACGGTCCTCTGCACGCACGGCGCGCAGGCCATCCTGACCACGTCGAACACGAAGCTGATGATTGATAACGCCCCGGCGCTCCTTGAGTCGGACGTTCACTCGATCGCCGGCTGCCCGTTCCAGATTCCCGTCGGCGTGGGGACGAAGCCCTCGCCCTGCATCCGCATCGAGTGGGCTGCGGGCGCGACGCAGATGAAGGTCAACGGCGTGGGCGTGCTGGTCAAGTCGAGCGTCGGCAAGTGCATCAGCCCGGAGGGTGCGCCGCAGGGCGTCGCCAACATCGCCAACACGCAGATGAAGAGTACAGCGCAATGACACCAGAGAACGGCCGCCACCTGTCTTTCCCCTTCCGCGTCGGCGTCGGCGGGCGCACGGCGCAGATCAGTACGCTCGAAGAGCACGTCCGCGACGAGATCATACAGTTGTTGCTGACGAGCCCGGCCGAGCGACTGTTCCTGCCTGAGTTCGGCGGCGGCGTCCGGCGGCTGGTCTTCGAGGCCGCCGACGAGACGACCACCGGCGCGATGGCCAAGGCCGTCATCACGCAGAACATGGGGAGGTGGCTCGGCCACCGCGTCGAGCTGGAGAGTCTGACGGTCGCCGTCGAGAACGAGAAGATCGAGGTGGAAATCATCTACCGCATCGCCGGGACAGAGGACCGGCGCGTCCTCAGGTTCCAGCGCAGCGGCGGCTGAGCCGACTGACCTGGGGAGAGAGGCCGGAGTCAACGAAGCCGTGGCAATCACCAATCAGGAAGCGCTGCTAGAGCGCGCCAGGAAACTTTACACCGTGCCGACGGTGATCGAGGCGGCCGTCTTCGGCGCGCTCGACGCCGACTGCCAGAACACCAAGCTGCCGCCGCACTACGCCTTCAACGCCGTCGAGAACAGGCACGAGCTGATCAAGTTCCCGCACGAGCTGAGCGGCGTACAGAGGTACGACATCCTAGAGTGCCTGGACTTCCCCAACGGCATCAAGTCGGTCGAGGTCACGCTGGTCGCCGGCAAGGCCCAGCTCGATGTCCAGTTCTTCAACCGCAACTCGCTCAAAACTATCTTCGACGACGTAATCGCCCAGCCCAGTAAGCTGAAGACCGCCTTCCCCGTCACGGGCGGCCACCGCCTGCCGGCCGGGCCTGCCGCCGGCCAGGTGCAGGTCACGCAGATTAACGCGGACCTCCCCAACGCGCGGCTCACGCTGACCATCGCGCTCATCGGCGACTACTCGACCTACACCCTCGGCGTAGACCTGCTCACCTACAAGAAGTTCGACCCGGTCTTCGCGGAAATCCCCTTCAAGTTCCGGCCCGGCTGCTTCAACACCAACTGCGCGCCCGAGTGGGAGGCGGGCGAGCCGCGCAAGCCAGCGCCCGTCATAGACTACCTGGCGAAGGATTACGACTCGTTCCGCCACACGATGATGGCGGCGATGATGGAGCGCGTGCCCGGTTGGGAGGCGACGAGCGAGGCCGACCTGGATCAGGTGCTCATCAGCCTCTTCAGCGCGGCGGCCGACGAGCTGAGCGACTACCAGGACCGCGTGATGAACGAGGCTTACCTCTCGACGGCGCGCAAGCGCGTCTCGCTCGCACGCCACGCGCGCCTGATGGACTACCACATACACCAGGGCAACCAGGCGAGCACCTGGGTCGCGCTCGAACTCCTGATGGCCCCCGCCCCGGTCACGGACCAGCGGCTCTGGCTCAAGAGTAATTTCAAGTTCTGGGCGGGCGGCGAGAAGGAAGCGGACCCGTCCTCGGTCGTCTTCGTCGCGCGCGACGAGCAGGCCGTCCACCCGCTCGCCAACCGCTTCGGCCTCTACACCTGGAGCGACACCACGCCTGCGCTCGCAGCCGGCAGCACCTCCGCAGACCTGCGCATCATGGGCGCTCCCGCAGACCAGCCGACCGCCGAGTGGGTCCGCGACCTCGTCCGCGACGGCACGATCTCGCGCCTGCTGATTCAGGAGCACCTCAACCCCGCGACCGGCACGGTCAACGGGCGCGACCCGCAGAAGAGGCAGTTGCTCAGACTGATTCCCGGCGCGGCCGGGAGCCAGGCGGCCGCGGCCGTCTTCGACCTGCTGACGAATGAATGGCTGGTCCGCGTCCACTGGCGCGAGGAGGACGCGCTCCGCGGCAACTACTGCTTCACGGTCGAGTGCCCCCAGCGGGTCGAGAACGTCTCGCTCTTTCACGGCAACCTCGTGCGCGCCTTCCACGGCCGCCCGACAGACTCGCCCATCGTCTTCAAAAACCCGGACGTCGTGCTCGCCTCCGCCAACGAGTTCCACTACGAGTTGACGCGCTGGGGGACCATCTGCCGGCTGCCGAAGACCCTGAGCCCGCTCGCCTACAGCAGCACGCCGCCGGGCGGCGACATCCCGTCGCTCTCCACGCTCTCGGTCACGGTCACGCCGGGCGGCGCGGACCCCTGGGACGAGGTGCCGAACCTTATTCACAGCGACGTGAGCGACGAGAACGGCGACCACTTCGTCGTCGAAACGGACGAGAACGGCTTGAGCCTGATTCGCTTCGGCAACGGCACGAACGGCATGAAGCTGCCCGAGGGTGCCGTCGTCTCCTGCGACTTCCAGTTCGGCGACGGCCTCGCCGGCAACATCGGCCTCGACAAGCTGGTCAACTCCGTCAAGGGCGTCCCGGCCATCGTCTCGCGGATAGCCAACGGCCCGAAGACTGTGCTCAGCGCGGCGCAAGCCTCCGTGCTCGACTCGTGGAACCCTTTCGACGTGCTGGACGGCAGAGCGCCGGAGCCCGCGGCCGAGATTATTCGCCGCGTGCCAGAAGCCTACCGCGCGCGCCAACTGCGCGCCGTCACGCTCAAGGACTACGTCAACCGCGCGCAGGAGGTCGCGGGCGTGTCGCGCGCCGCGGCCAGCTACGCGTGGACTGGGAGCTGGCGCACGGTGCGACTGACGATTGACCCGGCGGGGACGACCGTTTTGGGCGACGACCTGCGCCGCGACGTGGCGCGCTACCTCGAAGCCGTCCGGCTCATCGGCGAGGACTTGGAGATTCGCCCGCCGCTCTTCGTGCCGCTCGAAATCCACGTCGCCGTCTGCGCCGCCCCGGACTTCTGGCCCGAGGACTTGCGCTTCATCTTGGAACAGGAGTTTTCCGCCGGCTACACGCCCGACGGGCGCAAGGGCTTCTTCCACCCGGACCTCTGGACGTTCGGCCAGGAGCTTCACGCCAGCCAGATCGCCGGGCGCATTCAGCAGGTCGAGGGCGTCGAGCACGTCATCTCCGTCACGCTCAACCGCTGGAACGCGACGACGCCGCCCGGGCAGAAGATTACTAAGCTCCGACCCAACGAGATCATCAGTGTCGCGGGCGACCCAGACCATTTAGAGCTCGGCTTCATCTTTTTCGAGGTGCGAGGGGGGCGCAAATGAGCGAGGACGATTGCCGCAACGACTGCGCCGCGCCGCTGGCCTTCCCGCGCAAGATTCAGAACCGCCCGGGCCTGGCGCACATCAACTACCGCGTCGGCAACTACGCCGACATCCGCGAGGCGCTCTTCAGAAACCTCGACAAGAGCGGCAAGCTCTCGGACTGGACGCACAGGGGCGCGGACGACCCCGGCATTGCGCTGCTGGAAGGCGCGGCCATCCTCGGCGACATCCTGACCTTCTACCAAGAGCTTTACGCCAACGAGGCTTACCTGCGCACGGCCCGCTGGCGCGAGTCAATCGCGGACCTCGTGCGGCTCGTAGGCTACCGCCTCTCGCCGGGCCTCGGCGGGCGCGCGACCTTCGCCTTCGAGGTCAAGGGCACAAAGCCCATCACCGTCCCCGCAAACTTCCCGGTCAAGGCCGAGGTCACGGGCCTCGACAAGCCCGCCGACTTTGAGACGACGGACGCGCTGACGGCCTTCCCTTGGCTGAGCCGCTTCAACCTCTTCCGCCCGCTCCTCCGGCCCGACGTGACGCCGCAGACCACGGAGTTCTTCATCGAGACTCCAGACCAGACGCTCGCGCCCGTCGAGCTGAAGGAGGGCGACCGCCTGATTGTCGGCGACGCGTCGGGGTCCGGCCCCGTCAGCCTCCTCAACGCGGAAGTCGTCATCGTGGACTCGACGCGCGTGCTGCACGGCGTCACGCTCATCAAGATCAAGGGCGCGCTCAAGCGCACGAGTAACGCCGCCACCCTGACGGCCTTAAAGCTCGGCCGCGCCTTCCACCACTTCGGCCACGCGGGGCCGCAGAAAATCGTCACGCCCCCGGCCCAGGTGACGGCCACGTCCACCACGGTGAGCGGGACAACGACCACCACGACGAACATCCCGCCGCCGACCGAGAAGAACATCTCGTTCATGCGCGAGATCAACACCACGACCTATGCCGGCCTCTCCTACTACGGTGACACGCGCATCGTCGCGCCCAGCCTCGACAAGAAGCAGTTCCCGCTCGACGCCGAAGTCCAGGACCTCGCCGTCGGCGTCCCCTTCGTCGTGCAGGCGACGACCTCTAAGTACGCCAACTCCCTGTACTTTTACGGGGATTACACGTTCGTGAGCACCGTCGCCGACGTTAAAGCTGTCTCCATGACCTGGGGCTCGGCCACGGCGACTACCAGCCTCGTCACGCTCAAGGACTCGCTCGAAACGCCCCCGCTCGCCTCCTCCTATTACATCGCCGACATTCGGACCTTCCTGATGCACGAAGTGCTCAGCCCGCAGTTGACGCTCAAGGCCGCGCCGCAGGAAGACCTGGCGACGACGCAGGGCTTCGACCTCTTCTTCTACGGCACGGACGCGCAGGCGCAAGACCTCAACGGCCGCCGCCTCTTCTTCGAGCCTCCCGGCAAGAAGCCTTTCACGGCGGCGGTGACGGCGGTCGAGGCGGAAACCACGCCCCTGCTCGCCGCGCGCGAGCGCGTGCGCCGGATTACGCTCGGCCAGACGTTCGACTACGCGGACTTCCCGAACGAGAAGCCGACCGCCACCGTCTACGGCAACCTCGTGAAAGCCACGCAGGGCAAGCTCGAAGCCGAGGTGGCGCTCGGCAACGGCGACAGCCGGCAGGTCTTCCAGTTGTTCAAGGTGCCGAAAGCGCCGCTGACCTACATGCTCTCGCTCGGCGCGACGCCGCCCGAGACGCCGAAGCTCGAAATATACGTCAACGACCGCCTCTGGAAGATGGTCCCGACTCTCTTCGGCCACAAGTACGACGAGGAGATTTACATCGTCCGCGAGGACGCGGCCGGCGAAAGCTGGGTGCAGTTCGGCGACGGCAAGACGGGCGCGCGCCTGCCCTCGGGCGTCAAGAACGTCAAGGCGAAGTACCGCACGGGCACGGGGGCCAACGGCGAGCTGAAGCCGGACACGAAGGTGCAGGGCGGCGCGCGGCTCGACAAGCTGGACAAGATTCAGATGCCGGGCGTGGCCGAGGGCGGCTCCACGCCCGAAGACGGCGACAACGCGCGCGACGCCGCGCCCGGAAAAATCCAGAGCCTCGGGCGCATCGTGAGCCTCAGGGATTTCGAGAGCGAGACGCTCGCCATCCCCGGCGTCACGTCCGCCTCGGCCTCCTGGGAGATCGTGAACAACATCGCCTCCGTCTTCATCACCGTGCTGATGGAGACGGGGCGCGAGGAGGAGGTCGCGGCCGTCTCGCAGGTCATCTCCGGCTACGACCTCTGCCGCGGCCCGCACCGCTTCCCCGTCGGCGTGCGCGAGGGCCGCCTGCAATACGTGAGTCTGGACATCACCTACGGCCTGGACCCCGTCTACCGCGAGGAGCTGGTGACGGCGGCCATCCGGCGCGCGCTCGGCGCGACGAACATCCCGCCCGTCGTCGGCGAGGAGGAGTCTGACGCAAACGGGCCGGCGACGCGCGGCCTCTTCAGCGTGCGCGCGCGTCGCTTCGGCGAGGCCGAGTACGCGACGAGAATCGAGGCGACGGTGCAGCGTGTCGCGGGCGTGCTCTGGGCCGAGGTCAACGACTTCACCTCGCTCGGCGAAGCCTTCAACCCGCAGTTCGACCCCCAGGGCGAGCCCGTTGACCCGGCCACGCTCACGCCGCCCGCGACGAAGACGCCCAGCGCCAAAATCGCGCCCGACCGCTTGCACGTCCTCGCGCTCCACAGCAAGCACCTCGTCATCACGGCCACCGCCGCCGCACAGGAGGTCTGCGCATGACGGACAAGCCGCGCGTCCCGCTCTACAGTCGGCTGCCGGAAATCTACCGGACGAAGGACGCCGAGCTGCCCCTCATCCGGGACCAGCTCGCCGCCTACCTCGCGCTCGTCGAGGAAGCCTTCGGCCACATACACGAGAACATAGAGGAGCTTTACCACGACCTCTTCGTCGAAACGTCGTCGGATTGGGCCGTCCCCTACATCGGCGACCTGCTCGGCACGAGCCACCTCAAGGGCGACCCGTGGACCGTGCGCGCGGACGTGGCCGACACCATCGCGCTGCGCCGCCGCAAGGGGACGCTCGGCGCAATCGAGCTGCTGGCCTTCAACCTGACGCGCTGGGGCTCGCACTGCGTCGAGCTGCGCGAGAACCTGCTCTGGAACCAGCACCTCAACCACCAGCGCCCGGACGCGGGCGGCCGCCCGCCCTACGGCCCGCCCGGACTGCCACGCCAGTCACCCATCCGCGGCGGCACGATGACCTTGCGCGACCCTGCGACGCTCTCGCTGCTCGGCACGCCCTTCGACCCGTTCGCCTACACGGCGGACGTGAAGCCCCCCGTCCTCGGCAGCATCAGGTACAACCTGCCGAACCTCGCCATCTTCCTCTGGCGGCTCGCGGCCTACCGCCTGCGCATCACGAAGCCGGCCGTGAAGTTCGCCGGGGTGCAACCCACGCCCGATCAGCCCCCGCTGCCCGAGCCGCCGCGGCCCTTCGCGCCCTTTGTCGTGCGTTTCAAGATCAACCCCCTGGAGCGCCCCTACCCTGCGCTCGACAGCGAGAAGCCGAAGCAGCCCGTCCGGCTCTTCAACACGAACCGCTTCGGCCTCGTCACGGGCCGGCGCAAGAACGCCAACCAGGAGGACGTTATCGAGCTCAACATCAACAGCACGACGCCGCGCGTCTCGCTGATTGACGAAGTGCCCGGCCCCATCCCCACGCGCCGCCTGTCGGAGGGCGAGTTCGGCGCGGTCCCCGAAAAATACGTCTCAATCGAGACCTACGACCCGGCCAGCCCAGACCTCACCAAAGGCCCCGACCCGCTCAACATCTCGGACGTGGGCTTCCAACTCCACCTGCCCGTCCCGGACTTCGCGGGCGAGTCCTGGCCGGAGGCGCAGGCCCCCGCGACCCCCTGGAAGATTCGCGGCGAGAACTTGTGCGCGTGGGAGGTGGGACTCGAACCGCCACTTCGGGACAAGGAGATAGCCATTGACCCCGTCATCGGCCGCGTCGTCGTCGGCGTCAGTACGCAGCCGCGCGCCGACGCGCTCGCCGACGACATGCTGGTCACTTATACCTACGGCGCGGTCGGCCCCGTCGGCGCGCACCCCGTCACGCGCGCGCCGCTGCCGAAAGAGTTCAGGCTCCCCGCGGGCGACCCGAACCTGCACCTCGTTGACTTCCGCCAGAACCCCAACGGCCTGAACGCCGCGCTCGACGACCTGCACACCCAGACGCTGACCGGGCCGGTCGTCGTCGAAATCCAGGACAGCTTCACGCACGTCCTCGACCTCGCCGCCATGACGAGCACGCTGCCCGTCGAAGACGGCGGGCCGAACCTGGGGCTCAATAACTCGCTCCTGATTCGCGCGGCCAGCAACCAGCGCCCCGTCATCCTGCTCAAGCAGCCGCTGCGCTTCCGCCCCGACAGGGTCGTCGGCGCGAACGCGGCCGACCAGAAGGAGCTCGACGGCATCATGTCGAAGATGAACGTGCGGCTCGAAGGCTTGTTCCTGGCGCGGGCCGAGGATTACCCGGCCGGCGAGGATGCCTTGATCGCCCGCGCGGCCGTCAACAGTCTCGAACTCATCGAGTGCACGCTCGACCCCGGCGGCTACCGTCAGGTGGACGGGAACCGCGCGCCGATTCAGACCTCGCTCCGCTTGCGCGAGCCTTATGGGTTTACGCTCGACCTGGAGGAGGAAGAAGTCTTCAGCCAGACGCCGGAGGTCATCATCTTCCGCACCGTCACGGGGCCGCTCTTCCTGGACACGGGCTACGGGCTGAAGCTGACAGACTCAATCGTTGACGCGGGGCAGGGCGTCGCGGGCGGCGCGGACGCGCTCGCCGTCGGCAGCGCCACCTCGGCGATTGTCGGGTGGGGGCCGCCGACGACCTTCCGCGGCGTCACCTTCTTCGGCCGCACGCGCTTCGAGAGCGTGACGGGCAGCGGCGGCATCTTCGTCCACGCCCTACAGGCGCACGACCGGCAGAAGGGCTGCGTCAAGTTCAGCTACTTGGCGAACGAGGACAGCTTGGCCGGGGGGCACGCTGACCTGCTGCCGCAGAACCACGCCTGCGTCCGCGGCCGCACGGCCACGCCCGGCGATGAGGCGCGGCTCGAATTCACGAGCGAGTTTTTCGGCGACCCGGCTTACGGGCAGCTCGCTTCCATGACGGACTTCCGCGTCCGCGAGCGCGGCCCCGGCGACGACCAGATGGGTGCCTTCGGGTTCCTGTTGGAGGCGCACAGGTGGCGCAACCTTCAGATCAGATTCCGCGAATTCATGCCGGTCGGGGTGAGGCCGCTGTTGATACCGGCGACGTGAGGTGATGGCGATGAAAGGCGACTTCTCAACCTGGCGCGATGAGCGTCGGCAAAACTTCAACGGCGTGCTGCACCAGCAGGGGCGCGTGCTGCTCGACGGCGACTGGAACGCGCAGACCGCCATCACCAACGACTGGCAGGACACGGCCGCGCTCGACATCATCGGCGCGGGCGTCGCCGCCGTCCCCTCGGATGAGCCCGACAGCTTTCTGGTGAAGGCCGCGGTGGTCGCGGCCGGCCGTGTCGAGCTGACGGTCGCGCCCGGCCGCGCCTGGGCCGACGGCCTGCTCGCGCAGCTCTTCGCTGCTGGGGACGTGACGCGCGTCGCCACCTACCTCGGCCCACCCCTCCAGACGCCGCCCAACAACCCCGGCGCGCAGAACACGCGCGACGCCGTCGTCCTCGAAGTCTGGCGCGAGGAGATTAACGGCTTCCAGCTGCCGGGCCTGTTAGTCGAGCCCGCGCTCGGCGGCCCCGACACGACCGAGCGCGTCCACACCGAGATGGCTTTCCGCCTCCTGCGGCTGACCGACCCGAACGACACTTGCGAGAGCATCATCGGCGACTTGCAGGACGACTTCTCGACCAAGGGCCGTCTCACCGTCACGCTCGACGCGCCGCCGCCTCCGGGCGACCCGGACTGCCCGCTCGTCGAGGGCGGCGGCTACACGGGCTTCGAGCACAACCTCTACCGCATAGAGATTGCCGACGTGAAGACGGGCCTCGCGCCGCACTTCAAGTGGTCGCAGTTTGGCGGCGGCCTCGTCGGGCGAGGGCTTTTCGACAACACGAACCGCGTCATCACTATGAACGCGGGCCAGCAGGCGATTCTCAATTCCGGCCTGCAAAAGTTTTACCTCGAAGTCCTCGTCTTCGACCCCGTGCCCCCGGCCACGGTGGGCCTCGGCCACTGGCGCGTGGCCTACGGCGCGAACGCCGTGCTCGGCAGCAACGGCGTCCTCACGCTGCCCAACCCGCTCGCCAACACCAACGCGGAAGTCTTCTTCGGCGACCCGCCGGGCGACGGCGAGGTCTTCTTCCGTCTCTGGAACGCCATCGCGCCCGTCGCAGATTTTGACGACCTCGTGAACCCGGAGCCTTTGCAGGACGGCATCCTCTTGCAGTTCGACCCGGCGGCGGCGGGCAACTACCGCCCCGGCGACTACTGGACATTCCCCGTGCGTGCCGGCGACATCGGCAACAACACGCCGCTCCTAGACCAGCAGCCGCCCGCCGGAATCATCTACCACCGCGTCCCGCTCGCCATCCTCGAATGGGAAGTGGCGGCCGGCCCCGCGACGGTCGAAGACTGCCGCCACGTCTTTCCGCCGCTGACGCGCCTCAGCACCTGCTGCACGTACACCGTCAGCAAGAACGGCCGCGGCCGCTTCGATACAATTCAAAAGGCCGTTGACGCGCTGCCCGCCGCGGGCGGCGAAATCTGCGTCCTGCCGGGCGTCTACGTCGAGAACGTCACGATCCCGCTGAGCAGCCGCCACGTCACTATCAAGGGCTGCGGCCCGCGCACGCGCGTCGTCTCGGTCACCCCGCCGCAGGGCACGAACGCCGCCCCCGTCTTCCACATCATCGAGTCTCAGGACATCAAGCTTCAGTCGCTGCAAGTCGAGGCTGACGACACAGGCGTAGGCGTCCACATTGACGGCGGCCCGCTCGACGCGGACACCCTGCCGAACCTGGACATCACGCTGGAGAACCTGGTCGTGCGCGCCGCCACGAGCAGCGCGGTGCATTGCGAGGTCGGCTACAACGTCACCATGAGGCGGTGCCGCGTCGAGATGAAGGACGTGGCGAGCGCCAGGCCGGCCGTCTTCCTGACGGGCGAGGACGTGCTCGTCGAGGAGAACGTCATCATCGTCATGGACGTGGAAGGGCGCATCGGCGGCTTCGATGTCGTCAACCCGCTCGACGCGAACCTGGCCGAGCCGGCGCAGGCGGCGCTCGGCGGCCTCCAGATCGGCGGGACCTCGGAGCGCGTCCGCGTCATCAACAACGTCATCGCGCGCGGCAACGGCCAGGGCATCACGCTCGGCAACATCATCGTCGTCAACACTACAACGGGAGAGCCCGTCGAGCCGCCGCCCGGCCCGGCCCCCGGCGACTGCCCCCCGTGCGACGACGGCGACACCTCTGTCCCGCCCCCCATCGGCGGCGACACGACGAGCAGCCGCTCTGCGGGCGACCTCTACGAGATACGCATCGAGCGTAACCGCATCTTCAACATGGGGCTCGACGGCATCGGCGTCGCGGGCTTCTTCGACTTGGACGGGGCCGACGAGTTCATCAGCGTCCACCGGCTTGAGATCATCGGCAACGACATCCGCAAGTGTCTGGGCCGCGCGCTTGTGGTCCCCGAAAATATGCTCGACCAGATGGGCTACGGCGGCATCTCGCTCGCCGACGTTGACTACGTCGTCATCCGCGACAACTTCATCGTGGACAACGGCCCCTCGTTCACGGAGCCCATCTGCGGCATCTTCATCCTGCACGGCGAGGGCGTCGAAATCTCGCGCAACCACATCCTCAACAACGGGGCGAAGAAGTTGAACGCGCCGGCCCCGCCCATCCCGGCGCCGGCGCCGCCCGCAGCCGGGCAAGGGACAGTGAATACGCAAGCGGAGGACGACGACTCGTCGGGGCTCGTGCTGCTGTTGCTCCAGCCGCTGGCGCAGGCGAAGAGCGTGAAGCTCGGCCGCCGCGGCGGCATCAACATCGTCTACGCCGTCGCGCCCGTCGAACTCTTCCCCTTCCTGGGCAGGCTGGTGCCGGGCCAGAACGGGATGCCCGCCGTCAAGATTCACGACAACGTCGTCAGCGTGCCCGTCGGGCAGGCGCTGTCGCTCGTGGCGCTCGGGCCGGTCTCGGTCATCGGCAACCAGTTCACCAGCCGCGGCACGATCCTGAGCTTCGATTCGCCGTCGTTCATCGCCGCCACCGTGTTCATCTTCAACCTCGGCCTGCCGTTCGAGTTCTACTCGCAGATTTGGACCTTCATGAAGGTCAAGAGCGGGGATATCACGGTCAACGCCAGCCAGCCGGGGGACGAATCGTTCCTGCTGGAGCCCAGGGAGGGGCTCGACGACCAGCGGATAGGGGAGTTCGTCGCCGACGGCAACGTGCTCTTCAGCAACAACCAGTGCGTCCTGGACCTCGTCGAAACCGGCTTCAGCTTCGCCCTCTTCTCAATCGTCATCTTCAGCCTGGACGACGTGGGCTTCCTCGGCAACCAGTGCGAGGCGAGCCTGTTGGACGACATTATCCTGTCGCAGGCGCTGCTGTTCGGCATCTCGCTGCGCGCGAGCGACAACCGCCTCAAGGAGGGGCTGTTCAACGCGCTGCTCTCGGCCGTCACGCTGGGGCTCTACAACACGACGACCGACAACCAGTCCACGCACTGCCTCTACATCTGGGGCCTGCCGCAACTGACCGTGGACGAGCACAACACGAGCTTCGCTAACCTCTTCGGCGATGGGATGTGCAGAAAGCTGGGGGGGCGCGGCAAAGGCACGATCGGGAACACCACCGCAGGCGGCAACCAGCCGCTGACCGTTGCCCCCGCGCCATGAGGCGCGGGCGCGACAAGGTTGAGCCGCCGGGAGTAGAGTAATTCCGAAGATTGCGACGCGAGGTGCAAGCATGAAGCAGGAAAAAAAGTTCACGCTCGAAGACGTGACGCGCGAAGTTGACAAGAGTGTGGGCGGCGCGGACACGCAGCGCGGCGACAAGCTCGAAAGCCTCCAGACGGTGCGCAGCGCGAAGGCGACCACGCTCAGGAGGGAGCACGAGCGCCTCTCCCGCAAGCTCGGGGCCAACCACCCGCGCGTCCTCGGGCTGACCGTCAAGATGGAGGCGAACCGCCTCCTGATGCGCGACCTGGCGGTGGAGACTGTGCGCGCCCGCACAGACACCCCGGAGCCGGACGCGGGGACCTGGGTGCTGCACGGCTACGTCCGCGACCGCGAGCTGAAGCCCGCGCCGCACCTGACGGTCGCGCTCTACGACAGGAAGGCCCGTTGGGTCGAGCCGCTCGGCTTCGCCTGCACGAGGGAGAACGGTTACTTCCGCCTCGACGCGTGCGAGCTCGACGACGTGAGCGCCCCCGTCTTCATCCACGTCCTCAACAGCCAGGCGTCGCACCTCTACGCCGACACGGTCTCGTTCACGCCCGCGGGCGGGCGCGTTGACACACGCGAGATCGTGCTACCGGCCGACGCGCAGGCGTGCATGCCGCCGATCCTGAGCCGGAACGACCCCGTCCCCGAGGCCGGCGCGTGGGTCATCAAGGGACGCGTGACGGACGACCAGGGGCGTGGCCTCGGCGGCCTCATCGTCCGGCTCTACGACAAGGACTTCTTCTTCGACGACCGCCTCGGCGAGGCGAGGACGGACGCCAACGGCTACTACAGTCTCACCTACCACACCGAGGACTTCCGCGACTTCATCGAGCGCAAGCCGGACCTCTATCTGTGTGTCATGGACGAGTACGAGCAGACGCTCTACACGTCGAAGCGGGAGATTCGCTACGAGAGCGGGCGCGTCGAGGTGATTAACGTGAAGCTCAGCGGGTGAGTTGCTCGCCGCGGGCTGGAAGTGAGTTAGATGGGAGCCAGCGCCTCACAATCGGTGGCGGACAGTGCCGCCCGCAGAGACCGCCCGGACAGCGCCCGCCGCGCGCCCGAGCGCTTCACGCCCGTTCCGGTCACCGGCGGCCCCGTGTTGCAACGCCAGCCCGGCTGCGCCTGCGGCGGCGGCTGCCCGCGCTGCCAGCATCAAGCGCCGGCTCAGTCCAAGCTCTCAATCAGCAGCCCCGGCGACGTGTACGAGCGGGAAGCCGACGGCGTGGCCGAACAAGTCATGCGGATGCCCGACCCGCACGGCAGGCCGGGGCCGGCGCTCGCCGTCCAGCGTTACGCGCCGGCCGTGCAGCGCAAGTGTGCGGCCTGCGAGGAGGAGCAGGAAGAAGAGATGTCAGCGAGCGGGGTGAGCGTCCAGAGGAAAGAGGCGGGACGCGCGCCGCTCATCACGGCCGAAGTTGACGAGCAAATAAATTCAGTGCGCGGCGGCGGGGGCGAGCCGCTGCCGGGGAGCGTGCGGGCTTTCTTCGAGCCCCGCTTCGGTCACGACTTCAGCCGCGTGCGCGTTCACAGTGACGGGCGCGCGGCCGCCGCGGCGCGGGCGGTCAACGCCCTGGCGTTTACGGTCGGGCAGGACATAGTCTTCGGCGCGGGACAGTACGCGCCGCAGACCGCGCCGGGGCAAAAATTGCTGGCGCACGAGCTGACCCACGCCGCGCAGCAATCGAGCGCGCACGCGTCCGGCGGCGCGATGCTACAGCGCGCCTGCATCGAAGACCCGGAGTGCAAGCCCCGCGCCGCAGGCGAGCTGCCGGGCAGCGGGGTGAAAGGCTCGGCGACCCATTTCGTTGATACCACCAATGAGAACCTTGAGAAGGAGGCGGCCAAGGAGAAGAAGAAAACGCCGGAGGAGGTCCGCAGAGAGCTTTGCCGCAAGGAACCGCCCGACCCGGCCTGCACCGCCGACGGCCACGGCCGGCGGGCGACCGAGTTCGAAAAGGTGTTTAAGCCGATGGCCCCGAAACAGTTCGCCATGATTACCGGCGTCTTCGTTGACAAGGACATCCCCTCAAATTACGGCGCGTACAGGCTGGACTGCGCTTATTTCTCGCTCAAGATCGAAGGCGACCAGTGCGTGTTCATTCCCGAGCGCCGGGAAACGGAGGCGGCGGCGTACAACAAAGGAGACAAAAAGGTCGGCGGACAGGATCGCGATGACTGGCTCACCGCCAGGCTCAGCACGATGACGCATGAGCTTGAGCACGCGCGTTACGCGAAAGAGTTTTCCAAGGAGGACATCGGGAAGTGCAAGTTCAGCGACGTGACGCGCGAGTTGACGGAGATGGCCGCGATCATGAGCGAGTTCCCGATCAAGTATCGGGCGTCCGCGGAGAAGTCCTGGTACGAGCGCCGCCCCGCGTTGGATAGTTGGTTTGAATACAAACTGACCCAGCCTTCGGAAATGGGCGAAACAGTGGCGGGGATTATCAAGGCGATCCGCTGCCGCTGCGAGTGCGACGAGGTGAACGGCTACATCCGCAGGGTCGCCGACTTCACCACGGCCGATTGGAAGGAAGAGGAGAAAAATTATTTCCACACGGAGCTGCGCAAGCCGAAGTGGAAACTCAACTGGCCGATTGAGACGCCGCAGCCGCAGCCGCCTGACATTCCCTCCCCGCTGTGGACGCCGTCGGGGTCTATCGGATTCGGTTCGCTCGGCGCCGGCGGCATCTCCTACGGCCTCGGTCTGGATCTCGGAATCCCGGTGGACCGGCTGGGGAAATGGCAGCTTCTCGTGGGCGCGCAGGGCCGCGCGATTTCGGACTTTGGGGAGGAGCAGCGCCGGGCGTTCCTGCTCGGGATGAAGGTCGGTTTCTTGAAAGGTCCGGCGCTCGGCCAGGGCGGGGTTCAATTTGGTGCTTACGGTGAGGCCGGCCTCGGGAGATTCGATTCGCGCCTCGGACCGGCGGAGACCGGCACCTACGCGGGCGGCGGCGTCAAACTCGGATACAGCCCCGGGATCGTCAGCGGTCTCGGCCCGTTCATGCCGTTTATCGGCGTAGACCTGTTCGGCGGCGCTCGGATAGATGAGACCAACCCCGAAGTGCTCAAAATATTTTCCACCGGCGTCGTCATCGGCGGGCAATTCTAAGAACACGATTGCGGCCCGCCGGAGACATCCGGCCATAGACTTTCATGCACGCGTTAGCCAACCAACCCCTCGCCGCAGAACGCGGCCGCGTCCAGCCGGCAGCAACCCTGCGCGCCGCGCCGCCCGCCGCGCCTGTCTTACAGCGCAAAGCGTCTTGCGCCTGCGGCGGCGGCTGCCAGCGCTGTCAGAGCAAGCTGCCCGTTCAGACGAAGCTCGCTGTGAGCCGGCCGGGCGACCAGTACGAGCAGGAAGCGGATCGAGTGGCGGAGCAGGTCATGCGCACGCCTGATGCGACAATTCAGCGCACGTGCGCGGGGTGCTCGAACTCGGCGGCCGAATGCCCGGGGTGCAAGTCCGAAGGGGAAGGTCTAATCCAACGAAAAACAGAGAGGGTCTCGGACGACTCGGGCACCGTACCCGGCGACGTTCTTAACAGTCTAGGCCCCGGCCAGCCGCTCGACCCGGTCACACGCGCCTTCTTCGAGCCGCGCTTCGGATACGACTTCGGCCGCGTACGCGTCCACACGGACGACACCGCGGACGAGTCCGCGCGGTCGGTCGGGGCGCTCGCCTATACGCTAGGGCCTCACGTCGTTTTCGCCAGGGGCCGGCACGCGCCGTCCACTTCGTCCGGGCGTAAGCTGCTGGCGCACGAGCTGGCGCACGTAACGCAGCAGGCCGAGGGCCGCGTCCAGCCGTGCATCCAGCGCACCATCACCGTTGACAACCCGACGACGGTCACGCCGCCGCACACGCGCACCAACGGCGCGGTGGTCGTGAGTCTCTTCGACGAACTCTGCCCCGCCACGAGCTGGCAAATCGTGGACGGCGAGATCACGCCTGTGACGGCGGACTTTTGCGCCGCAGCCGCGGGGCGAAGCGCGACGCGCGTTTCGTGCGACTGCGCCTGCCAGTTCACGTCCGCGGCCGGGCCGCACGTCTCGATTGAGATTAACCAGACCGCCGACGACACGCAGTTTACGTCCGGCGGGGCCGCGAACAGTTTCAGCATGCGGCTGCGGGGCCTGGCCGACCCGGACATCCGCGGGGTGACGGGCGCGCCGGTCGCGCCGGGTGAAAACTCGCTGCGGCCGCTCGCCGACCCGCCGTGGCTGATTCTGGGGCACGAGCTGTGCGGCCACGCGATGACGACGTTGCCCAACGTTAGCACGCCGGGGCGGCCCATTTCCGTCTCGCACGAATCAACGGCGGGCTGGGGCCAGAGCGCCGTGGACATTGAGAACCGTATCCGCCGCGAGCACTCGGCCCGCCTCGGGACCGACCTGGGGACGCGGGCGGGTGACTTCATGGACGTCGAGGGCCACATCCACTTCGGCGCGATAGTGCAACTGCCGGCGGCGATGACGCTGATGACGCTGATGGCGGCGCTCGGCGTGCCGACCGGCTCGCACCGGCCGCGCTGCCCGGTCCCGGACTGGTATAATCTCTGCGGCTCGACCGCGCCGATTGCGTCAATTCCCATTCTGAACCGGGTCGCCTATCGCACGGGCGGCAACTTCAACGTCGCCGAACGCTGCCTGACGCGCTCGTTCGCCGCCGGGGATTTCTTCGCCATCGAAGGCGTGTTCTGGCACCTCGCCGACGGCACGGAAACGAAGGCGGCGATTGCTGCCCGTTGGGGCGTCACCGTCGCCGCCCTCGACCGGGCGAATAATCTGTTCAACCCCGCCATCGCCGCGCTCGCGCCGGCGGACGCGGTCCCGGCGGGCATTTCGGTCATCATCCCCTACCGGCTCGCCCCGGGGACGACGCGCTTCTTCTTCAACCCGACGACGGAACCCTGCTAGCGCGCCGGCGAGGAGTCGCCGATGAACCTTGATTCGGGTGGCGAGGAAAACGGCTAATATCATGACGGGGCAACTGGCCTTCAAGAATCAGACCGTCCGCCAGACGGCGACGAGGACGCCGCCGCCCTCGGCCTCGCCTCCAGCCGTCTACGCCTTCAGAAGTGCGCCGCTCGTCCAAAGGAAATCCGCTTGCGCCTGCGGCGGCGGCTGCCCGCGCTGCGCGCAGAAGAGCGCGGCCGCGTCCAAGTACCAGATCAGCACTCCCGGCGACAGCTACGAACAAGAGGCCGACCGCGTCGCCGACGCCGTGATGTCGCCGGCACCGCCCGCGGACGCCCCGCCGCCCGCGACGAGCAGCGCGGCCCCGTCCGTCCAGCGCAAGTGCGGCGGAGGCTGCGGGGGCGCGAGCCCGGTCCTCATGCTCGGTGAAGAGGAGGAGCAGAAGCTGCTTCAGCCCAAGGGGGAAGCGGGCCGTGCTCCGCCGCCCGCAGCCGAGGCCGAAACCAAAATAGACGACACGCAGGGGGGCCAGCCTCTCGGGGCCGCCGAGCGCGACTTCTTCGAGCCGCGCTTCGGTCAAGACTTCGGCGGCGTGCGCGTGCACGCGGACGAGCGCGCGGCCGAGGCGGCCCAGTCAGTCAACGCCCAGGCTTACACGCTCGGCCGAGACATCTACTTCGGGGCCGGGCGCTACAGGCCGGACACGAGCGAGGGCCGGCACCTGATGGCGCACGAGCTGGCACACGTCGTCCAGCAGGGCGGGAGCGCGGCCCGCATCAGCAGACGCGAGGCCGGGGCCGCGCCCGCCTTGACCGTCGGCGCGTCGCCGCCTCACATCTCGACGAACGCGCCGCGCCACGTCCAACGCGGCGAGGTCGCGCGCTGCAACGTGCCCTCCATGACGGACAACGCAATCGGGATGGCCGCGCACACGGTCATCCAGAGCTGGTGCGCCTCGCAGTACCCTTTCTGCTTCTCCGAAGTAGCCATCCCGGGTGGGGCCGTGGGCGGCGGCGGCGGCACGGGCTTCTCCGACCTGGTGCACACGAGGCCGGGCAGCACCCTGATAGAGATAGGCGAGGTTAAGCCCGTCAGCCAGGCCCAAAACGTAGACCCTTACCTTCAGCTCGCGGGCTACATCACCGCTTACCAGGCGTCGCACTCCCACAATCAGGTCATCCCGATGACGGGCTGGGCACCACAGTCGCCGCCGAACGGCGTGACCCCGTTCTTCCCGCCGCCCGGCCAGCTTCAGTTCCTCAATTGCAGCACCTCGACCAACGGCGTCTACTTCTACTGGTGCACGCGCACGCGTATGCCGCGCCCGCCCGTGCCGGTGCGCGTCCCCGACGAGGTCTGGGAGCGCGTCCGCGAGAGAATCCGGCAGATGCGCGACCGCACGGGCGACATCGGCGAGCCCGTGCCGGAGCCGACGCGCGTGCCCAAGTGGGTGTGGGCGGTGGTCGCCGTGGCCGCGGCCATCGCCGTCGTGGCGCTGGCGATTGCCCTGCTCCCGGCCGAGATCGTCGCCGGCATCGGGGCGGCCCTCCTGACGCTCGGGAGGATACTCCTCGGCGCGGCTCCCAGGCTCGCGGGCTTCCTCGGCGCGTTCGGCTTCGGCATGGGCGCGGCCTCGGCCAGCACGGGCGAAGGCAGCGGTGAAGGGGCGGCCGAGGGGACCGGCGGCCAGGGACAGCAGCAGGGGGCTGGCACGCAGGGCGGCAGCCAGACGCAAGGCCCCGGCGGGCAGGGGCAGACGCCGGGCACAGGGACGACCCCGGGCGAGGGCGGGACCTCGACCACGACGCCGCAGCCGGGCGGCACGCCCGGCGAGGGACCGTCCACCGGCACTTCCGCCGAACAAGCGGTCAACGACCTGGCGAACGTAGACCCCGGCAGCGTCCAGGGCTCGCCGCAGGACGCGCAGGCCGCGCTGGATCAGGCCGCGCCGGCCCTGCAAGGAGTTCAGGGCGCGGCGTCGGGGACCGGGACGCCGGCCACGGGGACGGGAACCACGGGGACGGGAACCCCGGGCGCGGGCACTCCGGCCACCGGGCCGACCGCGGAAATCAGCCGCGAGGCGGCGCAGGTCTCCACGGCCGTGGACTCGGCCCGCCGCGAGGCGGCGACGCGGGCCGGAACGTCTTCTACGGGGACGACCTCGACGCCCGGCACCCCGACGACGACGGCGGCCGGCGGGGGCTCGCCCGCGGGGCAGCCGGGCCAGGGACCCGGCGAGGAAGGCGGGGCCGCGGGGCCTCTGCCTTCGAGCGAGCCCTCGACGACTTACGCGCCGGCGTCCACCATCCCGGAGGGGCAAAGGGCGAGGACGGATTTCGGCATCTGGATCATGTCGGGCATGGACCGGAACGCGGTGGTCGGCCGGACATACACGGCCGTCGTGCGCATCGAGTTGGACCCGCCGTTCACCGTCCCCGTACTCTTCCGCGTGGAGTCTAAGCAAGGGAGCCGCGTGGTGCTGACGGTGGTGCGCGCCTGGTACGTCGCCGAGAGGAACGTCGGCTCTCCTGTGGGCGCGCGCTACACTTACACCTTCCCGAGCAGCCGGCGTTAGCGATTCGAGTCCGAGTTCATGGGCAGTTGGTTCAACTCCATTCACCTGCGAGGCGTCGGGCCGGACGAGGCCCTGAGCGAGCTGCGCGACTTCTACGTGCGGCAAGGCTGGCAGGCGTCCGCGCCCCTGCCGCTCGCCGAAGGCCAGGCCGCCGGTCAGGGCGGTTTCGTCGTCGCGCCCGAGCGCGACGGCTGGACACCCGTCTTCCCAGGCTTCGACCTCGATGAAGACCTCCTAGACTCGTTCGTCGAGAGCACAGTCGCGGCCGGGATTCACCTCTACACAATTGACAGCGACTGGTGGGGCCTAAGAATTTTTTCGGGCGGGCGCACGCACGCGGCCTACGACTCGCGCCGCGGCGGGCCGGACGACGCGCCCAGCATAGTGGAGGCCGCGCTGAGTGCTTTCGGCGTCCGGCTGGACGAGCGCGAGGTCGGCGAGGCGCTGGGCGTGCAGAGCGTTTACGCCGAGGAGGGCATGGACCGCCTCGCGCGCCTGCTCGGCATCACGACCGCGCGCAACCAGCGCGACTACCTGAAGCGCGGGCACGCCGACGGCCTAGACCCCGCGACGCTCGTCGCCGTAGAGCTGAGCGCCCCGGAACAGTCTCCCGGCCCCGCTGCTGCGCGCACCTTCAACGTCTACCTGTACTCGATGATCCGCCGGCCCCGCGCGGGCTTCGGCGGGCGGCTCACGAATTTTCTACTCTGGGCGCGCGATAACCTTAACGGCGGGAGCTGGGGCGGGGGCGCGAGCGCGACCTTCGTCTCGGCCTCGCCCTTCAATCTCGAAGACTATTTCGGCGCGGGCGGGGCCGGCACGGAGCGCGTTCTGACGGGGACTGATGAAGAGGCGACGCGGGCCGAGCTGCGCCGCCTGGCCGAGGCGGCCGAAGACGGGCGGCTGCGCGCGCTCACGGTCAGTCTGGATAGTTTGACCGTCAGTTATTACGGGGAAGGCGCGGACTCGCGCACCGTGCAGATGCTCTTCTTCGAACTGTTGGACGAGAACAACCGGAGCGCCAGCGCCTCGCGATACGCGGCCGTCTTTGACGAAGACAGCCCGCTGCCGGCGATGGCCTTCGAGGGGCTCGACGCCTACTACGGCTTCGTCGGCGTCGTCCCATCGGACGCCCCCGCGAACTCGGAAGAGTTATCACGCCTGCTCACTTGGCCGCCCCACGGCCACTGGCTCAACTACCTCTCGGCGGAGCTGGCCGCCGAGGCGGGCGGACTGTCAGACCTTCAAACCTCGCTGCCCGAGCTACGGTTCACGCCGCACTCGTCGGGCGCGCTCACCATACGGCTCCCCGTCCCCCCGCACGAGACTACGGGGCCGCGTGCGCGCCGCCTGCGCGACGCTCTCGCGGCCGAATTGGCGAGCCGGCTCAACAGCTGAAAAGCTACCACTTTCGGCGCGGCCGGGTGCATAATGGCGCGTGAGGACATCCCTTTATGAATGCCGTGTTGAGGGAAGATTGGTCTAGACGCCCCGCCGCGACGATGGCGGAGCGCGTGCGCGTGCCCGCCTTTCAAGCGCCCCCGGTCAACGTCACGGCGCTGGACTCTGCGACGATGCAGCGCCAGGCGCACTGTGCCTGCGGCGGCGGCTGCCCGACCTGTCAGAGTCAACCGTCGCTTCAGACGAAACTCGCCGTCAGCGCGCCCGGCGACCGCTACGAACAGGAAGCCGACCGCGTGGCCCAACAGGTGATGCAATCGGGCTCGCCTCAGTCCGTGGAGGGCGGGCAGCAGGACGCGCTTCAGCGCAAGGCGGGCGAGGCGTCTGACACGGCGGGCACGGCCGCTACCGACAGCTACGTTCAGGAACTGGGCCAGGGCCGGCCGCTCGACGCCGAGACGCGCGCCTTCATGGAGCCGCGCTTCGGGCGCGACTTCGGCCACGTCCGCGTCCACGCCGACGAGCGCGCGGCCGCATCCGCCCGCGCCGTCAACGCCCGCGCCTACACCGTCGGCCGCGACATAGTCTTCGGGGCGGGGCAGTACGCGCCTGGTGCGGCCGCGGGCCGGCAACTGCTGGCGCACGAGTTGACGCACACGGTACAGCAGTCCGCGGGCGCAGCGCCGGCCATACAAAGGGAGATCGAAGTCCCCGAGGGCTTGTCGCTCGACACGCAGGGTTTTACCACGAAGAGGACGGGCGACATTTACACCTGCCCGGCGGTCGTCAAAAACTCCGTGTGGAACGAAATCTTCACCTCGCTCCTGCACTCGCCGCGCATCTTCACGCTCGCCGGGACGACTAACGCGGAGATCAACGCGAACTTCCTGAAGCACATGAAGGCCAGGTACAACATCGTGGAGTTCGCCTCGCAGAAGAGATACACCTTCGGGGCCGACGCCGATTTCAGGATGAACCCGGACTACTGGATAGTCGGCCCCACGAGCTTCCGTCTGAAACCCGGGGCCGACCCCAAGACGGCCATCAAGGACCTGAACGTTCACCCGGACAAGTACGCGATAGCGTGCGAGGCGGCGACCTCGCTGACCATGCAGGGCGGCAGCGAGTCCGCGCTGACGGAAGATACCGGCATTGGGGAAGACGACTGGATACCGGGCGACTGGGGCTACATCGAAAATACTAAATACGCCACGGGCAAGAAGGCGACCGGCACGGAAGGCGAAAACCTCATCTACACGGGGAAAAATAAGTTCTGGGGGCACTTCGGCCCCGGCCTCGAATACAAGACGCTTGTGGAGTGGTTCGACACGGTCAAATCCTGGGACGGCGGCGCGCTCATTAAAAGCTTCCGCCGCCGGCCCACCATCGGCCTCGTCAATTAGGGCGTCGGCCGGGCGGAGCGCGATGAAGGAGATTCGTATAAGTTGGGAGTTGACGCCCGAAGCCCCGTCGCGCCCAGTCTATTACGTCAACGACTCGCCCATCGGCGAAGGCGACGAGGGCTTCGACCGGATACTCGACCTCGTCCGCTCGCACCAAAATGCTCGGGTGATTCTGCACGTCAAAGAGATGAACTCGCTCGGCGGGGGCAGCCTGGAGGAATCGCTCCCCTTCCGCGACAGGCTAGACGAGCTGAGAAAAGAGCTGGGCGAGAGAAAACTCGTCTACGAATTCTTCTAACCGCCGCCCGGTCTGGGTAGAATGGAAGCCGTGAGGGCCTTTACCACGAGGGCAGACTCAAGCCGCAGCCCTGCCGCGAACGACTGGCGGACCGGACGCGCCCGCGCCCTCGAAAGCCTCACACCGGCCGGCGCTCTCCTCCAACACAACGCCCCGTGCGCTTGCGGCGGCGGCTGCCCGCGCTGCGCGGGGAGCGAGGCGCTGCCCGCGATTCAGGCCAAGCTACACGTCGGCGCTCCCGGCGACGCGCACGAGCACGAGGCCGACCGCGTGGCCGAGCACGTCGCTGGCGCGTCAGTTCCGCACGAGCGCGCGACGACACACCCGCACGACGCCCCGCACAGGCATCAAGCCCCGCACGCGCACGACGCGCCGCCCGTCGTGCACCATGCCCTCCAGGGGGCGAGCGAGCCGCTCGACACTACGACACGCGCGTTGATGGAGTCGCGTCTCGGCCACGACTTCGGCGACGTGCGCGTCAACGCGGGCGAGCTGGCCGGGCGCTCGGCGCGCGCGCTGGGCGCGCTGGCCTACACCTCCGGCCGCAGCATCGTCTTCGGCGAGGGCCAGTACGCGCCGGGCACGTCCGAGGGCCGCCGCCTCATCGCGCACGAATTGACGCACGTCGTCCAGCAGTCGGCCCCTGGCGCGCATGGTGGGCTCGTCCGGCGCGACACGCCGAAGAAGACCACGGCCGCGCCGGCGAAGTTCTACCAGCCCATCGCCGACGAGATAGCGAAGCAGGAGGCCGACCACGCGCGCCAGCGCAAAGAGAAGCAGCACGAGTTCATGGTCCACAAGGACATGAACTACGAGCCGCTCAAGGCTCTGCTGCCGCTGGCGCAGGCCGTGGACGAGGGACGCACGGCGGACATCCCCGCGCTCGTGGACGCCTTCATCAAGATTGACAAAGGCCCGCCGTTCGCGGCGCTGAGCAGGGAAATGCTCGTCGAGATCGTCTCGCGCCTCTTCACGCTCGGCCTCGACGCCGAGTCGCAGAAGCTGCGCGACAACTTCAGCAAGGGCGAGAAGAGTTGGGACTGGCTCAAGCGCGACGTGGGCCTTACCTCGCGCAGCATCAGTATCCTCGACGCCATCGTCAGCCGCACCGCCGCGGCCGCCGACAACTCCACCGCGCCGAAGACGAAGGCCACCGTCGAGCAGTTAGTAAAGGTCATCCCGCCGCTGCGCGACGAGATGCTGAGCGTTGACCAGGAGGAGGTCAGGCGCACCCCTTCTTACTCGATGGGCCTGCGCCCGGCTCCCATCGCGGAGAAGGAGCGCTGGGACGGCCTCGTCGCGGTGATGAACAAGCTCGTCACCGCCATCTCCGCCTCGCTCCAGTCGCTCGTCGAGCGCGCCGCCGACGAGCTCGGCACGGGCAAGGCCGCCGACGGCAAGGCGACGCTGCTCCTGATACGCGAGCTGGTCGAGACGAAAATCGTCCCCGCGCTCGACTCGCCCGACGGCAAGCGCGGCATCAGCGGCCTCAAGGTCGTCCTCGCCCCGACCGAGATTAAGGACGGCAAGGGCACGACCCGCGACGCCTTCGACGAGAAGCGCACCGTCGCCGTCAAAACCTACACGCCGGGGCAGCAGTACGTCCGCAACCTCGAAGCGCCCGTGCGCGCCGTCTTCGAGCAGCGCGTCGAGCAGGTGGCCGTGATGGCGCGCGTCTACGGCGCGGCCGACGTGCTGCGCGCCGACAAGCCCGCCGAGAAGGAGCGCGCCGAGGACGCCGTGCGCAACGCCGCGACGCTCAAGCACGTCCTCGACGCGGGCGGCAAAATGCGGCTCGAAAGCGACGACGACTGGCGCGGCTTCGTCCTTCAGAAATTCAAGGACATGACGACCGGCGCGGGCTCCGTGGACAAGGCGACGGCGCTCGGCTCCGTCATCAAGCTGCTCTACGACTACCTTGGGGCCTTCACCATCCACGCGCGCTTCACGGACATCTACGACAAGGGTGACTTCAAAGACGCCTACTTCAACCACCCCTTCCCGCACACGCTCGCCGGGCAGCTCGTCCACGACTGCGGCGTCTACGCCCTGCGCGTCGCCTACATCCTCTCGCTCGTCCGCAATGAGCTCGGCCTCAAGTTCCGCTTCGTCCGCATGCCCGCGCACGTCGGCCTCGTCATCACGGGCGACTCGCTCCCGCTCTACGTCGCGCAAAACGATCACTTCAACGAGTACACGTGGGACAAAATTCAGGAGCTGTACGCGGCCTGGGACGCGCGCAACGAGGAAGAGCGGAAGGCCGCCGGCACTCCCGCCAAGACCGGCCCCAAGCCCGCGGCCATCGCCGACGAGCAGTTCCTCGCCGAGATAGCCGCCGTGCATTTCATAGAGGGGCCGCTCGACATGCCGGTCTCGCTCTCGGAGGTGCCGAAGCCCGGCAAGACCGCCGCCGCCACCCAGCAGGCGCTCTGGGCGGAGTATAAGAAGGTCGCGTCGAAGGACGTGTTCGGCCCCGCCACAGATGACAAGAAGAGCCCGAACTACCTCTTCCACAACCGCTACCTCGCCATCACGGAGCGTTTCCGCGAGTGGCACAACGCCTCGCTCGTCCCCTTCTGGAACAAAGAGGCCGTCAAGTCCTGGACGACGTTCGAGACCGCGCTCAAGACGGGCGACCGCGCCGAGCTGACGGGCGCGGAGCTGAAGCCCCTGCTCGAAACGCACTTGAAGGAGATTGACGAAGGGCTGAAACCCGCCAAGGAATCGCTCTCCCGCATCGAGGCGGCCGAGCGCGACATCGGCAAACAGCTGAAGGAAGACCCGAAGCTCAAGGCTCCGGGCGTGCGCGTCGCCCGCGGGGGCCGGCTCGTCATCACACACTCTTGGGACACCTACCGCGCGCGCGTCGCGGACGCCATCGCCGCCGCGACCGCAGCGCCCGACGACAAGCTCAAAGTCGCCGACATCATCAGCACGACGCTCAAGCCGCCCTTCGTCCCCGCGCCCGAGAACTCCATGTCGCTCCTGGACTGAACAGATGAGAGCCTTAGCCGACCACCTGCGTCCAGAACGAGCGCGCGCCGAGGTGAGGCGCGCGGCCGCCCCCGCGCCGCTCTTCGCTCAACGCGCCGCGCAGCGCGGCAACTGCGCCTGCGGCGGCGACTGTCCCAGATGTCAGACGAAACTCAACGTCAGCAGCGCGCCCGACGACGCACACGAGCTTGAGGCAGACCGCGTGGCCGAGCGTGTGATGAGGATGCCGCTTGAGGGGATAGAGCCTCCCGGCGCACACCCGGCCCCGCCGGCGACGCTTCAGCGCAAGTGCGCCCCGTGCGCCGAGGAGGAAGAAGAAAAACTTTTACGCAAAGAGGGCCGCGCCGGCTCGACGCCCGCGAGCGCGCCCGCCGCCGTGCACGACGTTCTGCGCTCGGCGGGGCAGCCCTTAGACGCCGAGGCGCGGGCTTACTTAGAGCCGCGTTTCGGCCATGACTTCGGGGACGTGCGCGTGCACGCGAACCACGAGGCGGCCGAGTCGGCGCGGGAGGTTGGGGCGCAGGCTTACACGGTCGGCAAACACGTCGTCTTCGGCGCGGGCCAGTACGCGCCCGCGAGCGCGGCGGGCCGGCAACTGCTCGCGCACGAGTTGACCCACGTCTTGCAGCAAGCGTCCGCGCGGCCGGGCGCGGCCGGCGTCGTGCAGCGCAAGCCGACCATCACGATTGGGCAGGCGAGTTCAACGCCCCCGAAGTCTAAGTCGGAGCGGCAGGCCGAGCGGTCTTGTCCCGTCAGGTGTTGCGAGCGCGAGCTGGGCAAGCTGCACGCCATGCCGCTCCTCTACGCGGCGGGCATCGCCGGCCCCGTCGTCAAAGAGGGCGACCCCAGCGCCGTCGGCGTCTCGGCCGCGCTCCACTTCATACGCAACGAGGCCGAACGCCCCGCCGCCGGCAGCCCGTGCCACTGCGACGACTTCCACATCATTCAGGTGGTGAAGACGACGCACCCGACGGCCAGCAGGGAGCGCGGCGACAGCTACGTGGACGTGCAGTCCAGCGTGGGCACTAAGCCCGGAGAGACCTCGCCGTTTTACATCGCCTCGGCCACGGGACGCCGCGGCGAGCACTTCATCCCGCTGTACCACCACGACGAGGGCGAGAAGGTTCAGACCACGGAATCCATCTACGACACTCCCCACCGCACGCCCGCGCAGCTCAGCGCGAATAAGACCAACCTGAGCTGGATGGGCGAGGCGTGCGTCGCGTGCATCAAGAAGAACGGACTCGACCGCGTCCTCGGCTGCGTCACCTACGGCTTCAGGCGCAGGTACGACGCGCCGAAGGACACATACGAGCCGGTCGTCGCCGTCCACCCGGAGTGCTACTACGGCCCGAGCAGCAACTTCATCGAGCGGCTGGCGAACGACCCGCTCACGATGCATTACGTCTTCTCGACCGCCCCGCGGGCGGACGAGTGCAAAGGCGGAGGCGGCAAGTAGCGGCCGGGGCGAGGCCGTCACAATCGAGACTCGGAGGTAAGATGATGTTAGCCACGGCGGAAAGGTCTTCAGACATCGCTGCTCATCTGGGGCGAATGCGCCCCGCGCCTCTACCGGAGGTCGCGGCTGGGCCGACAAACTCACTCACTCCCGCCCCGCACGACGTTGTCCGGCGCAAGGCTTCGTGCGCGTGCGGCGGCGGTTGCCCACACTGCCGGAGTCAACAGCCCGTCCAAACCAAGCTCAACGTCAGCGCCCCCGGCGACCGCTCCGAGCGGGAGGCGGACGGGACGGCCGCGCGCGTGATGGACTCACAGGCCGCCCCCACCCTGCGGCGCAAGCCCGCGCCCGACACAGGCGCGGGAGTCGTCGAGGCCCCAGACTTCGTCCGGCAACTCGGCCCCGGCCGCCCGCTCGACGCGGGCACGCGCGACTTCTTCGAGCCGCGCTTCGGTCAAGACTTCGGCGGCGTGCGCGTGCACGCGGACGGGCGCGCGGCCGAGTCGGCGCGCGAGTTCGACGCGCAGGCTTACACGGTCGGCCGCGACGTGGTCTTCGACGCGGGGCGCTACGCGCCCGAGACTCCGGCGGGCCGCGGCCTGCTCGCGCACGAGTTGGCGCACGTCGCGCAGAACGAGTCGCGCGGCGCTTCCGTCCCCGTGCGCGTGAGCCGGCAGCCGAACGACCCGCCGAAGGGCGCAGACCCCAAGCCGCGGGTGACGCTGCCGCTCGCGGGTGAGACGCCCGAGCCCTTGCCCGAGCCGGAGCGGCCGCCGGGCAAGTTGTCGTTCAAGGCGAAAGACCTGCTTTGGTATCCCCTGATCGTGGACATCTTCAGCGACATCATCCTGAAGAAAGATTTGACCGAGTCGGAGCGCAAGAAGTTTAAGCTGAAGGGCTACGAGGGCGGCGCGCTGATGAGCTGGGCGGCCGCGAGCATGTTGGCGAGCTCGGGGCTGGGCGGCTCGTCCTACGGGGAGGATTTTCTCAACAACCTCAAGTTGTGGTACAGCTACACGGAGGCGATCCAACCACTGACCCCGCACAAGGACGTGCTGATGGACGGCCTGAGCACGCTCTTCAATATGCGCGTGGACGAATACCTCGGCTCAGACCTCTTCGCGGCGCGCCTCAAGGCCCACCCGCTCAGCCTGCTGTCAATCGGCGCGCTATTGCAGGGCGGCCTTTCGCTCCAGAGTGAACTCAAAAAGCCCGACCCGGCGGACGAGGGCAAGCTCGTCACCGCCGACTGGGCAAAGCACACGTTGCTCGGCGTGACGGCCGTCAACCTCATTCTCAAGCAGGAGACGAAGGCCCCTGGCTTCTTCGACTTCGGCCCGCTGCTGGTCAAGACCCACCCCGGCTACAACGTGTCGCCGCTCGTCGGCGCGAAGCCGCCCGAGGGCTTCGCCGCCGATTACTCCAAGGGGCAGGGCGCAGGCGAGGGCGGCCAGTACTACAAGTTCGGCGGCACGCTGAACCTGAACAAGCTCGTCAACAAGTTCGCGACCAAGCAGGAGGTCACCTCCGAGGACATGGACAACTTGCAGAAGTACCGCGGCTGGCAGACGAGCCTCTGGTTCAACTACGAGCGGCTCGACCCGACGAAGACGATGGCGGCGGCCGGGACGCTGACGGACGAGACGGTCAAGGGCGGCCTCATCTTCGGCGGGGACGGGCACCTCATCAAGCTCGAAGCGGGCGCGCGCTACGACGGCGCGCAGGCGCGCGAGCTGACCTCCTTCATGTTCAGCGGCGGCTACGGCATCAGCGGCCAAAAGGGCTCGGTCGTCAAGCGGCTGGGCTTCAACATAGACTTCATTGATTGGACGGACAAGGACATCCTCGCGCCGAGGGACGCGGCGGGCGCGCCCGTCGGCGGCTCCGCGACGCGGCTCGCGCCGTTCTTCGAGTTAGAGGGCGGCAAGCGCCACAAGTTCGGCGTCGGCGCGGGCGCGTCGCTGATCACGGGGCAGCTTGAGAGTTCCACCATCTCCGACTTCCGCGGCAACCTCGCCTACACCTACATGGGCGACACCGCGGAGGGCGGGCTGCCGAAGTTCAAGCTTGAGCTCGGCGGCTCCTACGGCCGCCTCGACTGGTGGGACCCCAGGTCGCCGAACCTGCTCGGGCTCCTGCTGAAGGGCAACATCGGACCCTTCGGCGGCGGCGTGCAGGTCAACACCGGCGCGGGCGACATCCCCGACCAGCGCGCCGCGCAGGTCGGTGCCGGGACCGGCACCGACCTGCGCGGCCCGGAGACGAAGCAGAAGGCGCGCGTCCCGACCTCCGTCCTCTTCTCGGCCTCCGTCCTCTTCTAGACGCACAGATGAGAGCCTTCGCCGACCACCTACGTCAGGAACGGGCGCGCGCCGAGGTGAGGCGCGCCCCCGCGCCGCTCTTCGCTCAACGCGCCGCGCAGCGCGGCAACTGCGCCTGCGGCGGCGGCTGCCCGCGCTGCGCGGCCGGGCCGGCTCTTCAGCCGAAGCTCGCCGTGAGTCAGCCGGCCGATTTCGAAGAGCGACAGGCCGACAGCGTCGCCGAGCAGGTCATGCGCGCGGCCGCACCAAACGACGGCGCGCGAGTGGACGGCGCGGCCCCCTCGCAAGTTGACGCCGCGCGCGGCGGAGGCGGCGGTCGGCCGCTCGCGCCGCCCGTGCGCGAGTTTTTCGAGCCGCGCTTCGGCCACGGCTTCGGCGACGTGCGCGTGCACACGGACGCGCAGGCGGCGCGGTCTGCGCGCGGGCTGGGCGCGCTGGCCTACACGGTCGGGACGGACATGGTCTTCGCCGAAGGTCAGTACGCGCCGGAGACTCAGGCGGGAAGGACGCTGCTCGCGCACGAGCTGGCGCACGTCGTCCAGCAGCGCGACGGCGCGCAACGCGTCCAGAGGAAGGTCACGCCGGGCTGCACGTCCGAGGAAGCGAGCGCCATCACGAGCGCCGTCTCGCAGGCGCGCACGGACCTGGGAAAAGTCATCAATCTTCTGGCCGAGAGCACCTTGAGCCCGGCCGTCAAGAACGCCATGTGGCTGGCCTTCCGCGTTGATTCCGACTTCATGGCGAAAAAGGTGATCACAGACAAACTCGCCCTCCTGAGAGACAACATAGAGGACGCGGACTACACCTGCGTCAACAACAAGCACCCGAGGTACGCGGAGAAGTGCGAGACCGAAGAGAAAACCTACGGCTTCGTGTCGGGCAGTGACGTTAACGAGGAGGGCGCGAGGGAGTTTGCCGGGCCGATAAACTTCTGCATGCCGCGCTTCGCTAACTACCCAAAATTCCAGCAGGTGAGGGCCGTCGTTCACGAAGCCTCGCACCGCTTTCTGAATGCGCTTGACCTGGGCTACTTCACCACGCAGGGAGACCTGAGCGTGCCGCAATGCCAGGAGACGGCACGCCAGGACAGCCCCGAAGAGCCGAACGAAGCTAAGTCCGGCACGGCCGGCGACATCCCTTACGAGCGCCTGATGAACGCCGACGCCATCGCCTGCTTCGTCTACTTCGCCGTCTACGCGCCGGCCGACTTCGTGACCTCCACGGCCAATCAGTACAGGGGCGGGGAACTGAGAATCACGACGGAAACTCGCGCGCCCGGGTCGGAGGAGGTCGTCGGCGACATCTACACGCAGACAGGGGCTCCGGGCGAGCCCACCTTCCGCATCACGGGCGAGCCCGACATGGGCCGCTTCCAGTACCGTTGGAGCTTCGAGGCAGGGGGCAACAGTTACAGCCCGCTCGCGCGGAGGGGGACCACCGCCGCCACCTTCGACGCGCGCAACACGGAAGTCCACATCGGCCCGGGCGCGCGCTCGACCCTGGACGGCCGCGGCGTGACAGAGGGCACGCTCGTCTGCGAGGCGCAACTGGTCAAGCCTTTCGACCCCGACCTGGCGAACGTCAAACGGGTGGAGAAGGTGCTGAAGATTCGTCAGGGCCAGGACCCCTACGATCCGAGCCGCTAGCGCCCGCGGCTGTGTAGTAGCCGCCGGCCTCACTCAACGGCGCTTGGCGCGTCCCCTCTCGCTGGCGAGGCGCGAGAGCTTCTTCCAGCGCTTCCTCTCGGTAATCTGCGCGTTAACGTCCTGCTTGCGCGCGACGTGCTGCAATTCCTTCTGCAACTTCTCGTAGCTCTGGTATCTGGCGGCGTCAATCGTCCCCGCGGCCAGCGCCGCTTGAATCGCGCAACCGGGCTCATTCTGATGCTGGCAGTCGCTGAAGCGGCAGTTGAGCGCCAGGGCCTCTATGTCGTCGAAGGCTTCGGGGAAACTCTCGCCCGCGTCCCAGAGTTGCAGCTCGCGCATCCCCGGCGTGTCGAGCACGAGCCCGCCCTGCGGCAGGTGAATCAGCTCGCGGCGCGTCGTCGTGTGCTGGCCGCGGCCGTCGTGAGCGCGGACCTCGCGCACCTTCTGCGCCTCGCGGCCGACGAGGTGGTTGATGAGAGTTGACTTGCCGACGCCGGACGAGCCGAGCAGCGCCACGGTCTGCCCGCGCCCGAAATACTGTGCCAATTCTTCCAGCCCGCCGGGGGCGGCGACGCTGACGGCGTGGGCCGGGACGCCCGCCGCGATTGTCTGAACCTCCGCGAGTTTACTCTCCACGTCGTCGCACAGGTCGGCCTTGCTGAGGACGATGACGGGCCGCGCCCCGCTCTCGCGGGCGACGACGAGGTAGCGTTCGAGCCGCCGCAGGTTGAAGTCCCTGTCGAGCGACGTGACGAGAAGAACAGTGTCAATGTTGGCCCCGACGACCTGCGGCTCGGTGCGCGTGCCCGCGGCCTTGCGCACGAACCTACTTTTGCGCGGAAGCACGGCCTGAATCGTCGCCCTGGCCTCCTCGCGGCGCGGCTCCACCGCGACCCAGTCGCCGACGGCCGGCAACTCCGCGCGGCTCACGGCCTCGTGCCGGAGCCTCCCCGCCACGTCCGCGAGCAGCTCGCCGCCCGCGCCGAGGACGCGGTAGAGGTGGTTGTATTCGAGCACGACGCGCGCGGCCTCGAAGCCCTGCGCGGCGTGGGGCCGGAAATGACCTGCGAAAAAATCATCCCAGCCCAGGTTCTGTAAATCGAAACTCATCACTCTCCTACTGCGCGACGAAGTTGTAGGTGACGACGCCCGTCACATTGACGGGCTGCCCCGAGAGCAGCGTCGGGGTGAACTTCGCCCGCAGGGCGGCGGCGACCGACACGGCGCGCAGCAGCGGGTGGCCACCGATGGCGCGCGCCTCCTTGACGTTCCCCCCCTCGTCAATCAGCACCTGGACGGAGACGGTGCTCTGCGCCCGCGCGAACTTCGCGATCAGCGGATAGGGCGGCTTCGGCAGACTCACGGCCTTGCCGTTGATGACGCCCGCGTCAACCGGGGGCCGCGCCGCCCCCGCGGCCTGGTCGGGCGGAATCACCTTGCCCCTCGCGCCGAGTACCGCGGGCGACTCAAGCATTGGCGTCGGCGGGTGTTGCTTCAGGTAGGCGAGCGCCTCCTCGGTCGAGCCCTTCAGCCTGTGCGACGCCGGGGCGCTCTCGACGAACCGCCGCAGGTAGTCGAGCCCGCGCTCGATGGTGGCCTGGTCGTTGGTGGCGAACCCGTAGTTGACGAGGGCGACGCCCGCGCCGACCAGGGCCTCCGCGTCATACGGATTCTGGGCCACGAGCTTCTGATACTCGTCTGACGATTCGATGTACTTGTTCGCCATCAAAAGCATCTGGCCGACGCTCAGTTGCGCCGCGCGCCTGTGCCCCTCGTCCGTCTCGGCGTCAATGTAGTCATGGAAGGCTTCCGCCGCGGCCGTCGCGTAGGACTGGTCCACGTAAGAGGCCATCAGGCGCAGGGCCTCCGCGCGCCCTTGCAGGGCCATCAAGAGGTGAGCCTCGTGGCTGGCGCGCAGGGCCGGCTCGGCCGGGACCCGGACGTTGTTCAGCAACTCGACCGCCTTGCCCGCGGCCGCGGCTGCCTCGCGGAAGTCCCTGCGGGCGGCCTCCAGCCCGCTCTTCCGGGCCACCGCGTCTTGCGTGAAGGCGGCGGCGTTGAGGGCCGTCGTACCGCGGAGCGCGTGCGCGCCGGCCTTGTTAGACCAGATGGCCGGGTGGTCCGGCACTGCCTTGAGGCACTGGTCGTAGAGCTGTATGGCCTCCTCGTACCTGCCCGCGGCGAAGGCGTTGTTGCCCGCCTTGAAGAGGCGTAGCGCCGCCTCGTCCGCCTCCGTGATCTCCCTTTCGGAAAAAGGCGGTGGCGGCGGCGGCGCGCCCGGCCTCTGGGCCAGCGCCGCGGCGGCGGCGGAGATTAGAAGTAGTGCGGCGAGGGCGACTCTCATCATAAGATTTCCTTCGAGTGCGAAATAACCTTGCGCGACCGATGACTCTAGCAAGATTCGGCCGAGTGCGCTAGAGTGTCGGGCCGTCCGATTCCGAATGAGCCATGCGACTTTTTAGACGCCGCTTCGTGTCCGTCATAGTGCTCTGCGCCGTGTGCAGGGCGCTCTGCGTTTCCGCACAGACGCCTCCGGCGCGCATCAACCCGGAGCTGCTCTACAGACCGTGGAGCGCGCGCTGGATCGCCTCGCCCGGCGAGTCTCCGACCGGGTACGGCGTCTATCACTTCCGCCGCTCGTTCGACCTCAATTCTGTGCCAGAATCTTTCGTCGTCCACGTCACGGGCGACAACAGGTATCAGCTTTTCGTCAACGGCGAGCGCGTCGTCTCAGGCCCGGCGCGCGGCGACCTCAACCACTGGCGCTACGAGACAGTCGAGCTGGCGCGGCTGCTCAGGCCGGGGAAGAACGTGCTGGCGGCAGTGGTCTGGAACTTCGGCGAGCACGCGCCCGAGGCGCAGCTCAGCAGCCGCACAGGGTTCCTCCTACAGGGCGACACTGAAGCCGAGCGCGTGGTGGACACAGGCCCTGCCTGGAAGTGCGCGCGCGACCAGGCTTACCAGCCGCTACCCTTAGGCTGGGAAGAGATTCGAGACTTTTACGTCGCCGGGCCGGGCGAGCAGGTCGCGGCCGCGGCTTACCCGTGGGGCTGGGAGAAAACAGACTTCGACGACTCGGGCTGGCAGAATGCTTCCGCGGCCGAGCGCGGGATGCCGCACGACGTTTGGGACAACAAGACGAAGGAGGCTTGGGACCTCGGCAACATCACGAGGCTCCTCGTCCCGCGCTCAATCCCGTTGATGGAAGAGTCGCCCGTTCGCCTCGCGCGCGTGCGGCAGAGCAGTGGCGGGAGCGTCCCTTCGTCGTTCCCGCGAGAGCGCACGGCCTTTCAGATTCCGGCCCGCACCGAAGCGAGGCTGTTACTGGACCAGGACTACCTGGTCACGGCTTACCCTGAGCTGACGGTGACGGGCGGCGCGGGCGCGACCCTGACGCTGCGCTACGCGGAGGCGCTGTGGCTCCCGGGCAAGCACGACAAGGGCCACCGCGACGAGGTCGAGGGGCGCGAGTTCCGCGGCACGCGCGATGTCTTCGTCGCGGACGGCGGCCCGGCGCGCACGTTCCGCCCGCTCTGGTGGCGCACCTACCGCTACGTGGAGTTGACGGTCGAGACCAAAGACCAGCCGCTCACCATCGAAGACCTGCGCGGCGTCCAGACGGGCTACCCCTTCGTGCGCCGCGCGCGCTTCGAGGCCGGCTCCGAAGAGTTGGAGCAGATGCTGGACGTGGGCTGGCGCACCGCCCGCGCCTGCGCCCACGAGACCTACATGGATTGCCCCTTCTACGAGCAGTTGCAGTACGCGGGCGACACGCGCGTGCAGGCCCTCGTCTCGCTCTACATGACGGGCGACGCGAGGCTCGCGCGTAACGCCATCGAGTTGCTGGACGACTCGCGCACTGCGGAGGGCGTGACCAACAGCCGCTACCCGACGCGCTCGCCGCAGTTCATCGCGCCGTTCTCGCTCTGGTGGGTCGGCATGGTGCACGACTACTGGATGTACCAGGACGACCCGGAGTTCGTGCGGCGCAGGCTTGAGGGCGTGCGCGCCGTGCTGGCCTTCTTCGCCGCGCGGCAGCAGTCGGACGGGCACCTGGGCCGCGTGCCGTGGTGGAATTTCGTTGACTGGGCGAACGACTGGCCCGGCGGAGTCCCGCCGGCCGAGGACGACGGCGCGTCCGCCCCGCTCGATTTGCAACTGTTGCTGGCTTACGACTGGGCCGCGGACATGGAGGACGCCCTCGGCTCCAAGGCACGGGGCGCGGAATACAGACGGCGCGCGGCCGTCTCGCGCGCGGCCGCGCGCCGTCTGTACTGGGACCCCGCGCGGAAACTCTTCGCGGACACGCCGCGCAGACGCCAGTTCTCACAGCAGACGAACGCGCTCGCCGTCCTGGCCGGCGTAACGACGGGCGAGGAGGCGCGCGCCGTCGTGACGAGGACGCTCGAAGACACGACGCTGACGCAGGCTACGGTCTACTTCCGCCATTACCTGCACTCCGCGGTCAACAAGAGCGGCGAGGGCGACCGTTACCTGGAACTGCTCGACCCGTGGCGCAGGATGCTCGCGCAGGGGCTCACCACCTGGGCGGAAATCGCCGAGCCGACGACGCGCTCCGACTGTCACGCCTGGGGCTCCAGCCCTAACTACGAGCTGTTCCGCACCGTCCTCGGCATCGCCCCGTCCGCGCCCGGCTTCAGGCGCGTCACCGTCCGGCCGTTCCTCGGCAAGCTGACGCACGCCTCCGGCTCCATCCCGCACCCCAGAGGCGAGGTCAGCGTCAAGCTCTCGCGCGTCGGCGGAAAAATCGCGGCCGAGATCAGCCTGCCGCGCGGGGTCGCGGGCGAGTTCGTCTGGCGCGGCCTCCGCCGTCCGCTCCCGCCCGGCAAGTCTAAGTTTGTGATGTGAGAATTGGGCCGATTCCTCGGCGGGTCAGCGCAGATAAGGGGCGACGTTTTGGGCCACGGTGCTGAACTCCTTCTCGGTGAGCGGCAGCCGGTTGAACGACGCCCAGGCGTCTTTCGGAGGCTCGTTGCCGAAGCCCGGCGAGCGGTCAGACGCGAAGAGGACGCGCTTGAGGCCGAACTGGCGCAGGCGTTTGGCGACCAGCGCCAGCGTCTCGTCCGTCGTGTTGCTCGTCGCCATGCTCGCCACGTCCACCCAGACGTTCTTCATCCGCGGGTCGCCATTTGCGGCAGCCGTCGCGTAGACCTCGAAGGCGTCGTCCGAGTGATAGTTCGGCCCCGAAGCCCCCATGTGCGCGATCTGGACCGTGATGTCGGGCGCGGCCGGCAGGATTTGATTCAGGAAAGCCTCGGCGTGCGCGCGCCCGTAATTGCCCTCCGAAGTCCAGAGATGAATCAGGACGGGGAACCGCTTCTCGTTGGCCGCGCGGAAGACGGCGCGCAGTTTCTCGACGTGCTCCGGGTTCAGGATGTCCACGCGCGAGTTGCCGACGTGCAATTTCAAGCCGACTAAGTTTGGGTTTTTGGCACAGCGGCTCAACTCTTCGAGGGCGTAGTCCTTGAGCGGGTTGAAGCTGCAAAAGCCGACCAGCCGGTCGCGGTAAGCGGCCACCTGCTGCGCGACGTAGTCATTCTCCGCGCGCACTTTCGCGTACTCGTCCTCCACCTTCCGCCGCGGGCTGCCATACCAGAAGGCGACCGAGAGTACGGCCGCGCGCCTGACGCCGGCCGCGTCCATCTCCTTGACAAGCTCTGCGGCCGTGATCGCCTTCGGGCCGGAAGACCCCTGCAAGGTGAACACTTCGGACGCGATGCGCCACTTGCCGTCCTCGCCCTTTTTAATGACGTAGTGAAAATTGGAAAGGTACTGGGTTCCTTCGGCCGCCGCCTCGTAGCCGGCGATGTAGCCTGCGGAGCCGACGACCTCGTAGGCGGTCGGCAGCAGCCGGTTAATGGTCGTGCTGTTGGTCACGTAACTGATGGCGCGCTCGCCGCGCAACCAGGAGGGGCCGGACGGGTTCAGCACGAGCAAGTCCTTCGTGTACAGGTCTGCGAGCGCCGCCGCATCCTTGTTCTTACCGCCGAACCGCTCTTTGTCGCGGAGCAGTCGGTTGAGGTCTTCGGGCAGCTCGACGACGGGCATCAGCGGCTCCGTGACGAGCGTCGAGGCTGCGAGACTCCAGAGGTGCGTGTGATGGTCCGCGATGGGAGCCACGGGCGGCCGCGCGGCAAACTGGCGCGGCTCGGTGAGTAGAGCTGTCACCGCCACGAGGGCGATGACGACGAAGCGTTTGACGAAAAGTTTCTTGTGGGTGTTCATTTTCTGTCCCGGCTTGAGTTCTAAAATCCGCCACTTACTCTGGTAGAACACCGCGCGTCCAGGTTTCGTGGCAGAAGATTTGCCGGGACCAAAATCGGCCGCCGGCCTCAGTGCGGGACCGAGGCCGGCGCGGGCAGGGGCGCGGCCGGGTGCGCGTCCGGCAGGAAGTAGAACAGTATCGCCAGGACCGCGTAGACCGAGAGCAGTTGCACGCCTTCGAGCCAGTTGCTCTCGCCGTCGCTGCTGATCTGCTCGACGATGATGATGGAGGCGATGACGGCGACGACCTCCGGCACGGTGAACTCCAAATTCATCGGCGCGCCGAACAGGTAGGAGGCGAAGACCAGAAGCGGCGCGACGAAGAGCGCGATCTGTAGGCTGGAGCCGACGGCGATGCCGATGCTGATGTCCATCTTGTTGCGCAGCGCCATCAGGATGGCCGACGAGTGCTCCGCGGCGTTGCCGATGATGGCGACGACGATGACGCCGACGAAGACCTCCGTCAGGCCGAGCGAGCCGCGCGCGCTCTCGACGGCCCCGACCAGAAACTCGGAGATGAGCGCGACGAAGGCCGTGGCTCCCAGGAGCACGCCGACGGACTTGCCTACGGACCACGCCGCGTGACCGCCCTCCTCGGCCTCCATCAGCGACAGCTCGTGGCCCGCCTCGCGCGCGGGGGCGTCGGACCCGCCGAACAACTCCCTGTGCGTCACGAGCGAGAAGACGAGCGTCGCCGCGTAGGTCAGAAACAGCACGACGGCGATGGCGAGCGAGAGGCCCTGCTCCTTCTCCGGCGTCCAGCCGCCCTGCTCGACGGGCACGGTCTGGGCCGCGTGGTGAAAGATGGTCGGGATGATGAGCGCGATTGCCGCCAGCGTCAGCGCCGTCGCGGAGACGCCCGCGGCCGTGCGGTTGAACTTCTGCTTACGGAACTTCGCCCCGCCCAGCAGGAACGAGAGCCCGAGGACGAGCAGCACGTTGCCGATGATAGAGCCCGTGATGGAAGCCTTGACCACGCCCGTCAGCCCCTTCGAGAGAGCGAAGAGCGCGATGATCAGCTCGGCCGCGTTGCCGAAGGTGGCGTTCAGTAGTCCCCCTACGCCCTGGCCCAAATGCTCCGCCAGGTGCTCCGTCGCGCGGCCCATCCAGCCCGCGAGCGGGATGATGGCGAGGCACGAGACCACGAAGAGCGCCGTCGGGTTCGCCAGAGACGGCACGAATCTGAGCGCGATGGCTATCGGCACGAACACGAGCAGCCAGTCGAGCCGCGGCCTCATCCACGAGCGGCGGCGAGCTTTCGGGCTCCCGCCCTCCCCAACGTCGGCATTGTTCTGTTTGGTCATGACAACTATTTACCACAGATTGGGCCGAACTGCTCAGACCTCGACGGCGATTTGAGCCGAAGGCGCAGGATGAGGCATTCTATCCGCAGCACACGGGAGGAAACCGACGACAGGATGAAGACCCGACTGACAATCGGCTCGCGCGGCTCGAAGCTGGCGCTCTGGCAGGCAGAGTGGATGAGGACACAACTCTTGCGCCTGCGGCCCGACGCGGAAGTCTCCATCGAGGTCATTAAGACTTCGGGCGACGTGCTCAAGGACGCGCCGCTCGCGGCCATAGGGGGCAAAGGAGTTTTCACCAAGGAGATCGAAGAGGCCCTGCTCGACGGCCGGGTTGACGTGGCCGTCCACTCGCTCAAAGACTTGCCGACGGTGCTGCCCGCGGGGCTCAGGATAGCCGCCATCACCGAGCGCGAAGACGCGCGCGACGCCCTCGTCCTGCGCGCCGGGCTCGTGCTTGAGCGGCCTTCGATTAAGAGCCTCGCGCCGGGCGCGACTGTCGGAACTTCAAGCCCGCGGCGCGTCGCGCAGTTAAAACACCTGCGCCCGGACCTAAATGTCAGGGAGCTGCGCGGGAACGTGGACACGCGGCTGCGCAAGCTGGACGCGGGCGACTACGACGCGATCATTCTGGCCTCGGCGGGCCTGCGGCGGCTCGGGCTCGCGGAGCGCATTAGCGCACCCGTCGAGCCCGAGGAGATGTTGCCCGCGGTCGGCCAGGGCGCGCTCGGGATAGAGACGCGCGCGGCGGACGAGGCGACAGTCAAGATGGTCGCGGCCGTTGACGACGAGAGGACGCGCGCGGCCTGCACGGCCGAGCGGGCGCTGCTCAGGGAGTTGGGCGGCGGGTGCCAGCTGCCGATTGCGGCGCACGCGGTCGTCACTGATGGTCGCCTGCGCATGGGCGGACTGGTCGCGCTCCCTTCGGGCGAGAGCGTCATACGCGACTCCGTGGAAGGGCGGGCGGACGAGGCAGAGCAGTTAGGCGTCGAGCTGGCCCACAGGCTGCGCGGGCGCGGCGCTGACACGTTGCTGCGCATCACGTAGACCGTGCGCGGCCACGCATGGGAACTGTAGCTCCCCACGTACCGCGCGCGGCTGCGCGGATGAGATGGTGGCTCATGAGCATCCGAGGTAAGGTGAGGCCGCTCGCCGTCTCCGCCGTCGTCGCCCTGGCCCTTTATCTGTCTTACCAGTTCGTCAGCCTGCGGTCGCAGAATTACGTGACGAGCGTGCCGCGCTCGGACTGTCTGGTGGTGCTGGGGGCGGCCGTCTGGCCCGGCGGCCAACCTTCGTTAGTTTTGAGGGACAGGCTCGTGCGGGCCGCAGAGCTTTACCGCGAAGGCGTCGCGGACAAAATCATTGTCACAGGGGGCGTGGGCCGTTACCCGCCCGCCGAGGCCGTGGTCAGTAAACAATTTCTGCTCGCGGCCGGCGTCGCCGAAGAGGACATCATCATGGAGGCGGCCAGCACCTCTACGGCCGAACAGGCCGTGCTCATCAAGGAGATTTGTGACCGCGAAGGGTTTCGGTCAATCGCGCTCGTCACGAGCTTCTTCCACGAGAGAAGGGCCGTCCAACTGTTCGCGCGCGCGGGCTTCACGGACATCGCCGACGCGCGCTGCACGCACGAGAGGTACATTGACCTGAATTACAGGGTGGCGCGAGAGGCGGCCATTCTCGCCTTGATGAACTGGTGGCACTGGGCCGCGGCCGGACTCGCGGCCGGCTTCGCGTTCCTCGGCTTCCGCAGAATCCGCCGCCGCGCCCTATAAAATTGGCTCAATTCCTCGCGCTAGCGCCAACTGCCGATTCGAGCCGCGATGTGCGGCCCGAAGACCAGGACGCCTATGGCGGCCGCGCCGAGTGCGGTTATCAGGACTGCGCCGGCCGCCACGTCTTTCGCCTTCGCCGCCAGCGGGTGAAAAGCCGGCGACGCGACATCCGTCAGAAACTCGAACGCCGTGTTGAGCGCTTCGGCCGTCCAGACGGCGACCATCGCCAGGATTACCCAGCACCACTCGGCCCTGCTCAGCCCGAAATGAAGGCCGACGGTTATCACGAGCGCCGTCGCCAGCGCGTGAATCCAGGCGTTGTGCTGCGAAGAGACCATGACGCGGATTCCGGCCAGAGCGCACCCGAAGCTGCGCACCCGGCCGGTGAAGGTTAGCGGTGTGTGATGATTCATAGTCTTTGAAGGTGTGAATTGAAGCCCGCAACTCAACGGGGCTCGACGCCGCCAGATGAAAGCCCCGGCGACTCCCAGTATGATCCCGCCCGTCGAACTCACCCAATCGTGCCGGACTACGTACTCAGCGGCTTCCTCGTTGCCTCGGAGAGTCCTTTACGGCGCAAAGTAAATTAGCACGCTCGGAATATTTGTCAAGCGACTCCCCTGGATCGTAGTGTCCTGAGTTCAGTTTTTCTCTGTGTCCTCTGTGGCCTCTGTGGTTAATGAATCTTAACCACAGAGGCCACAGAGGACACAGAGGGTCAGTCAATTTAGGACACTACTCGCTGGATTGCGCCGCGCGCCCGGCCGCCCGCCTCCGCCGTTGACGGCAATCCCGGCGCACTTCGCTGCAAACCGGAATCCTCCGCGCGCCCGGCGGCGTATCCTTCGCTCGGAAGGAAACGTCCGATTAGTTGACAGTAAGGAGTTACGCCATGAGACTGACAAGCTTCGCGCACGGTGCGCCCAGAATCCTCCTGCTCGCGGCGTGCGGGCTGCTCTTCTTCGCCGCCCTGCTCGGCGTCACGCAGAGCGCCGCCAATCCTCCAGCGGAGCTTCAAGCGCCGGCCGATGTCACGCCGACCGTCACGAGCCAGCCCGCGCTCGTCCAGCGTTACCAGCAGACGATCACGCCGGAGGCGCTCGCCGCGCGACTCTATTTTCTGGCCTCCGATCTCTTCGAGGGCCGCGAGGCCACGACGCGCGGGCAGAAACTGGCCGCGCACTACCTGGCCTCGCAGTACAGGCTGCTGGGCCTCACGCCCAAAGGCAGTGCCCGCGCGGCCGACCCGCTCTCGCCCTCCGCCTACTTCCAGCCGTTCACCGTCTACAGGAGGACGCCGGCCGCGACTCGTCTGAAAGTCCTGAGCGAAGGCAAGACCGTGGCTGAGAGCGTCTTCTCCGCGGAGGCGCACGACGACCTCTCCTACTTCATGACGGGGAGCCAGTCGGCGGCCAGGGGCGGCGTGGTCTTCGCGGGCTACGGCATCGCGGACGACGGGCTGGGCTACAACGATTACGCGGCGCTGGCGGCGAAAGGGATTTCGGTTGAGGGGAAGTGGGTCATGATTTTGGCGGACGAGCCGTCGGGCGCGGACGGGGCGAGCCTGTTCCCGGCGGCCGGCGGCAAGCCGACGAAGTGGGCGGCCAGCCTGATGCCGAAGCGTAAGGCGCTGATGGCGGTCGGCAAGCCCGCGGGCGTCCTCGTGGTCCGCTACAACGGGCCGCGAATGCAGGGCACGTTCGCGGACGCCGCCGGTCAGGCTTCACTCGCCGCGCACAACGTCGGCCCCGTGTCGCTCTACAAGTCGCCCTTCCCGCCGACCTACGCCGTCTCCGCCAAACTGGCCGACCAGATTCTGGCCTCAAGCGGCCAGCAGGTAGAGGGCCTCAGGCAGCAGATTGACCGCAGCCTCAAGCCAGCCGTGTTCGAAATCGCGGGCGCGACAATCGAGACGGAGGTCGAGCAGACCGAGGGGCTGGCGACAGAGAACGTGCTCGCCTTCATAGAGGGCTCCGACCCGCGGCTCAAGGACGAGGTCGTCGTCATCTCGTCGCACTACGACCACCTGGGAATAAACCCCGCGCTCAAGGGCGACCAGATTTTCAACGGGGCGGCGGACGACGGCTCCGGCGTGGCGGCGACACTGGAATTGGCACAGGCGTTCATGCGGGCGAAGCGCGACGGCCACGGCCCGCGCCGCTCCGTGCTCTTCATCAACTTCTCGGCCGAGGAGAAGGGGACGCTCGGCTCGGCGCACTACGCCCTGCACGAGCCACTCGTCCCGCTCGAAAAGACTGTCGCCGAAATCAACATGGACGGCGTCGGCGGGCTCGACCCGAAGCACCCCGCGGGGAGCCGCAACTACATTTATATCGTCGGCTCGAGCGACCTTTCGCGGGAACTGATAGAGGCCAACCGCCGCGTCAAAGAGTTGACGAACATCAACCTCGACCTCACGGACGGCCCCCCCTTCGGCTCCGACCACCTCTACTTCCAGGCGCAGCGCGTGCCCTTCATCTACTACTCGACCGGGTACATCGAACATTACCACCAGCCGACAGACGCGGCCGAAACGATTGACTACGACCACCTGGCGCGCGTCACGCGGCTCGTCTTCGGGACGGCGTGGCAGGTTGCCAACCAGGACGCCCGGCCGCAGGGCGTGGACCGCAGCCGCCTGGTGTTGGAGGGTTACGTCTGTCCCCCGTGCGCTTACGAATGTGATACAGTCGTCCACGCGCGCCCGGGCGAGTGCCCCGTGTGCGGGATGACACTCGCGCCCAAATACAAGTAATCCTTCATCGGCGGAGAGACCATGAGAGCCTTCTCAGCTTGCGCCCTGTTGCTCCTCGCGGGGCTGGTTTTGGCCCAGGAAAAGAAAGTCTACTACTACAACCCGGACTGGTCGCCGGACGGCAGGGAGATCGCCTTCGAGTCCACGCGGGACGGCCACAGCGCGATCTACGTCGTGCGTGCGGACGGCACGGGGCTGCGCAAGTTGACGAGCGGCGAGGCCAACGACGAGCAGCCGCGCTGGTCGCCGGACGGGAAGAGCATCGTTTTCATCTCGCAAAGGGACAAGCACCTGCAACTCTACGTCATGAACGCAGACGGCTCTCGCCAGCGCCGGCTGACCAACGGCGAGGAGATTGATTACCAGCCTGTCTTCTCGCCGAGCGGCGACTGGGTCGCCTTCATCTCACGCCGCGAGCAGGCGAGCGTGGTCCACGCCCTCTACGCCGTCCGCGCCGACGGCACGGGGAGAAAGCTGCTCGGCGACGAGAGCGCGAACGCGAACGACACGGAGCCGCGCTGGTCGCCGAACGGGAAAAAGATTCTGTTCACGCGCACCGCCGTCATTAAGAAGTATTACCGCGAGATGTCGCAGGAAGACCGCGCGAAGATGAGGGGCTCCGCGGAGGTCTTCATCATGAACAGTGACGGCTCCGACGTGAGGAACCTGACCGACAGCCCGGCGCGCGATTGCTGCGCGTACTGGTCGCGCGACGGCAAGACGATCTACTTCCTGTCGGAGCGCGACGGGTCGCCTCAGATTTATACGATGAAGGCCGACGGGTCCAAGGCCCGGAAGGTGGCCGACGGCGTCGTCGTCGCGGACCCGAACGTCTCGCCGGACGGGAAAAAATTTGTCTACACGAAAGAGGTGGGCGGCAAGTATGGGCTCTATCTCTACGAGCGCGGCAGCGGTAAGGAGAGGCTTCTGGCCGGCGGGTGATGCCTTCACCGAAGGCGCTCGAAGATCGTGCTCAATAAAACTTCCGCCGGGTCGTGGCCGTGCTCCCAGTACATGATGCCGCCGAGGTTGTGCGACTTGACGAACTCCGCCTTGGCCTTCAGGGACTCCGAGTCCTCGTAGGTGATGAACGTGGCCGAAGCAGGGTTCCAGAGGTAAGGCGCTTTGGCCGTCGCGTCCCACAGGCGCTTGAAGCCCTGTTTGTTGACGTAGTCGCGGACGAGCGCCGAGTAAGGGAACTCGTCCACGAAACGCTCGTAGGGCTGATAGAGGCCGTTGTTCTCGGGCCTCACTCCCGCGAAGCCTCTGCCGTAGAAGGCCGCGCCCACGACGAGCTTCCCGCGCGGGATGCCGGCGTCGAGGTGCTGCCTGACGGCCGCCTCCGTGTAAGCGCGCGAATCGCCCGCGCTCAGAGATTTGTACAAACCCGTGTGATGCCCCGTCGTCGCCGCCCCGCTGGTGAAGAAGTCATACGTCATGATGTTGATCCAGTCCAGGTAGACGTGTAGCTTGCCCATCTCCGTGTGCTCGAAATATTCGCCTGCGGACGAGGCGATGGTGAGCGTGTAGCGCGCGGCCCCCCTGCGCCCGCGCTCGTCGCTGAGCGCGTCCAGGTGCTTGCGAACCGCCTTCAGCATGAGCGTGAAGTTCTCCCTGTCCTCCGGCCTGAACTTGATACCCGGCCCCGGCTGCCCCGGATACTCCCAATCGAGGTCAATGCCGTCGAGGGCGTAGCGCCTGACCAATTCGGCGGCGCTCCTGGCGAACTTTTCTCTGGACGCGTCGGTCAGGGCGGCGTCGGAGAAGTTGTCCGCGCCCCAGCCGCCCACGGACACGATGATCTTGAGCGCGGGGTTCTTCGCCTTGAGCGCCTGGAGTTGTGCCAGGCGCTCGGGGGCCTTCGGATTTTCCAGCACGACCTCGCCGTCTCGACTGACGAGCGCGAACGCGAAGTTGATGTGCGTCAGCTTCTCGGCACCGATGGCGTGAATGTTCTCGACGCCGTAAACGTAGCCGACAATCCTGTACCTGGACGCCTCGACCGGCGACGCCAGGACGAGAAAAGCACACAGGAAGAATGACGCTGGGATGAAGGATTTCAGCTTTAAGAAAATTCGATTCGGCATTACTCTCCACGCCCTGCGCGGCCGCGTGACAGGCCGAGCCGTGATAGGCTATGCTCTGTCGGCGGCCGGCTGTTTGAAATTTTGGCAATACTAAAGCAGGGATGAGGAATGAAGAAAGAGCTTTCTTTTCTTCGTCCCTCATCCCTTTTCGGAGAGGTGCAGGAGTGGCTGAACTGGCAGCACTGGAAATGCTGTGTACGGGGAACCGTACCGTGGGTTCGAATCCCACCCTCTCCGCCAGAAAAATAATGGTCAAAGGCAAAAGGAAGGAACTTGATTTGTCCTACCTTTTGCCTTTTTACTTTTACCTCGTTTGGGGGTTGTGCTCATGAGAAAGAGATTGCTGTACGCGCTCGTGCTCGGCGCGGTGGCGTTCGTCATGTTGAGTTTCCCGCGGGGCGGTGAGGCGCAGAGGCGGCAGGCGCGGCGCGGGCAGATCTGCGGCGACCCGGCGATGAGCTGCGGCGAGGCCAATATGTTTCAGCCTTACGACCTGCAATTCCGCATCCCGAAGAACGCCGTCATCTGGGAGTCGGAGCCGTTCTACGCCGTCATGCTGAAGAGCGTCCGCGCCGGGCATAACTGCGAGAATCACGTCCCCGAAAGCGAGCGCGAGGAGGCGCAGGCGCTCTTCCCGCACAACAAGGTCTTCGCCGACAGGTGCCCGGAGCCCGGGACGCTCTACTACACTGGCACAAATTCAGACTACCGCTTCATGGCCGTCTACGCCGGCAAGACGCGCGCCGAGGCCAACAAGGTTCTCTCGATGGTGCGCGCCACGGGTAAGTTCTCGACGGCCAACCTGCGCCGGATGCAGACGGGCTTCAACGGCACGTAGCTTAAAGGGTCTGCCGAAGGCTGCTGCGTCGCTGACCGGCTCCGGCTCCGGCTTTCCACTCGCTCGTTGCGCAGATGGCACGAAAGGGGTAGAGTAAGAGCCTGAAGCGCACTGTCGCTGTGGAGCGGGAAAGAGCTGGATTTGGAAGACAACAAGCTGGCGGCTGATGAAGCCCGACGCGCCGTGCAGCACGAAGCGGTTAAGGCGGAAATCGAATCGGATGTCAACGCCGAGATCGCCGCGCACGCCGAGGGTGCGACGCCCGCTGAAGCCCGGCGCGAAGCACAAATCGCCGGCGAGTTTCGCTCGAAGGCGGTCAACGAAGTGGTCGAGACGGAGCGGGAGGTCGAGCGCTCGCGCACACTCGCCCGCGTCTCCCAGGTCGTTGATTTCATCTTTTACGTCATCTACGCGCTGCTGGGGCTGCGGTTATTGCTCGAACTTCTGGCGGCGCGCCGCAGCGCCGGGTTCGTCCAGTTCATTGCGAGCGTGACAGACCCTTTTTACGCGCCGTTTCGCGGGATCGTCCCGAGTCCGACGGCCGAAGGCGGCTACAGGTTGACGGTGCCGCTGATCATTGCAATTATTGTTTACCTGCTGCTGCATCTCGGGATCAAAGCGCTGCTGCGGATGCTCGCGCACCGCCGCACCGAGATTTGAACAAGACCGGCAGCCGAGCTTTTGACAATTTATCAGACTTCGGGCTCCGCACAACGCTTGCCTTGTGAACTCCGCCAGGCCGGGAACGGAGCAACGGTAGCAACGGCGGCGTGTGCTGCGGGTCAGTCCGGAGTCTGGCCAATCTCATTGCGGATTTCGGACTGCGGATTGCGGATTTAAGAATGAAACTAATCCGCGATTCGCAGTCCGAAATCCGCAATTTCATTATGTCGCCCCCCATGAGACCTGCGAAAACCTTAACCCTGCTCTGGTTTCTGATCGCCGTCCCGACGCTCTACGGCCAGGCCCCCAAGAGCGCCCTGGAGTTCAACGAAAGCGGCAAGGCTAAATACGCCAGTGGCGACCACGCTGGGGCGCTGGCCGATTTCAACAAGGCCATAGAGATTGACCCGGGCTACGCCATGGCCTACAACAACCGCGGCGTCGTGCTCAACGAATCGGGCGATTACGACGGCGCGATTGCGAGCTACACGGAGGCCGTCAGACTCGACCCGCAGCTCGCGAAGGCTTACTACAACCGCGCCATCTCGAAGACGGCCAAAGGCGACCTGGACGGCGCGATAGCGGATTACACCAGCGCCATCAAAATAGACCCCAATTACAGGTCTGCTTACAACAACCGCGGACTCGTCCACGCCCGCAAGGGCAGTTACAAGACGGCCGTGGCCGACTACGATCAGGCCCTGGCGCTCGGCGACGACAACGGGCAGACTTACGTGGCGCGCGGCGTGGCGCGCGGCGAGAGCGGCGATTACGACGGGGCGATCAAAGACTTCGACAAAGCTCTGTTGATAAACCCGCGCAACGCCACAGGCTACGTCAACCGCGCCCACGCTCGACACTTGAAGGGCGACATGGAGGGCGCGCTCGCAGACTACGGCAAGGCCATAGAGTTCGCCCCCGAATACGCCGAGGCGTACAATGAACTGGCCCGGCTGCTGATAACCTGCGAGAAAGCCGGGTGCCGCGACGGGAAGAAGGCCGTCGAGCACGCCCGCAAGGCTGCGGAGCTGACGGGTTGGAAAAACCCGGGGTTCCTGGAGACGCTGGCGGCGGCTTACGCGGAGGCGGGCGACTTCAAAGCGGCCGCCGAGTGGCAGCGGAAGGCCCTGTCATTCCCCGAGTACGCCGGGAGCAACGGCGACGAAGCACGCCGCCGCCTGACACTTTATGAAAAAGGGAAGTGATGAGTGATGAGTTAGAACGCTCTTACTCGTCACTCATCACTCATCACTCGTCACTGCTTTTATGGCTTACCAGGTCATCGCCCGCAAATGGCGTCCGCAGACTTTCGAGGAAGTCACGGGGCAGGAGCCCATCACGCGCACGCTCCGCAACGCCATCGAGCACGAGCGGCTGCACCACGCCTACCTCTTCTCCGGCGCGCGCGGCGTGGGCAAGACGACGACCGCGCGCCTCTTAGCCAAAGCCCTCAACTGTCACAAGTCCATTAAGCCCACGGCCGAGCCCTGCGCGATTGACGACCCCACGGCCTGCGCCTCCTGTCGGGAGATAGCCGAGGGGCGCTCGATTGACGTGTTGGAGATTGACGCCGCGTCGAATACGGGCGTGGACAACGTGCGCGACGCCATCATCGGCAACGTCGCCATCGCGCCGGCGCGCGACCGCTACAAGGTCTTCATCATAGACGAAGTCCACATGCTCTCGGGCGCGGCCTTCAACGCGCTTTTGAAGACTCTGGAAGAGCCGCCGCCGCGCGTCACGTTCATCATGGCGACGACCGAGAAGCATAAACTGCCCGAGACCATCCTCTCGCGCGTGCAGCAGTTCGAGTTCCGCACCATCCCGACGGCCAAGATCGCAGAGCGCCTGGCGCAAATCGCCGACGCCGAGAAAGTAAAAATCTCCGAGGACGCTCTTCGCGAGATAGCGCGCGCGGGCGAGGGCTCCATGCGCGACGCGCAGAGCGCCTTCGACCAGGTCATCAGCTTCACCGGCGCGGACATCAAGACCGAGGACGTGGAGACCGCGCTGGGGCTCGCGAGCGCCGAGATGCTCTCGCGCGTCGTCGCCGCGATTGCGGGGCACAAACCGGCCGAGGCGCTGGCCGTCGTGGACGACCTCGTGATGCGCGGCCACGACCTGCGCAACTTCTGCCGCGATTTACTGGCACACCTGCGTGACTTGCTGGTCGCGAAAGTAGCGGGCGAGGACGGGCTCTTGGATACGGCCGTCGCCGACCGCCGCGCGCTGCTCAGTCAGGCCGATAGCTTTTCCGAGTCGGACCTGGTGCGCTTCTTCCACTCGCTGACCGAGACCGAAAACAATCTGCGCACGGCGGCGCACCCGCGCTACCAACTCGAAGTCGGCCTCGTCAAGCTGATGGAGATGCGGCGCGTCGTCACGCTCAACACGCTGGTCGAGCGGCTGTCCGCGCTGGAAGAATCTCTGAGGACGGGCGTCGCCCCCGTCGCCGGCACGACGGCCCCGCCCACGACGCCGGGCGGGAGCGCGCAGAGCAGCGGCGGCGGAAGGTCCGGCGCGACGCCTGCCTCTTCGATGCCGCGCGCGGGTTCCGCTATGAAGAGCGCGGAGCCGGACGTTGCAGCCTACGCGCAGCCCGGTGCGGACGAAGTTCCGTTCGGCGGTGTCGGAGGCACGCCGCCCGCGCCGCCGCCGTCGTCAAACGTGCTGACGCTCGTGCCGCCGCCGGGGCCGCCGGCCGCAGCCGCAGCCGCGCCGGCCGCCGTCAAAGCAGCGCCGGCCAGGCCCGCGCAGGGCTCCACGGTGGAGGGCATCAAGGAGGCGCTCGAACGGCGCAGCCGTATGTTCCTCGTCGTCGCGCTCGAAGGCGCGCGCAAGGCCGCGGTCGAGGGCGACGAGTTGTACGTCGAGTTCGCGCCGGAGGCCAGGCACCTGCGCGACAACCTGGCGAAGCCTGAGAGCGTCAAATTGCTGCGCGAGGTGGCGCGCGAGGTGACCGGGCGCGAGTTGGGCGTGCGCATCGTCATCAAGGAGAGAGACGCCGCGGCGGCCGCGGACGAGCCACCGTCGAAAGAGGAGGAGGCGCGGCTTGAGAAACAGCGCCTCCGCCAGGTCGCGGAACAAAACCCTCTGGTGCAGCAGGCCCTGCGCACCTTCCGCGCCGAGATCGTTGACGTGCGGAGAATCGAGGAGCCGTAGACGGCACGCGCGAACTTTTCCGCGGCGCTCTCGTATAAAGGGCACGGAGGTAAGTAAGAAGATGCGCGACCCAGCTCTGGCAGGAATTTTGAGTTTTCTGATTCCGGGCGTCGGCCAGCTCTACAACGGCAGGATTCTGGCGGGCCTGTTCTGGCTGATTATCACGCCCGGCTTCTGGATCGGGACGGGCGGCACGCTCGGCTGGGTTTGCCACATCGTCGCGGCCTACACCGCCTACAGCTACGCCAAGAGGCACCCCGTCCGCAGTTAACGTAAAACAGAAACGCGGCCGTCGGATGCGTAGAGCAAGCGCGCCGGCGGCCGCGTTTCCGTCTTCACTTCTCTACATCGTCCAGGGCTTGCTGATGAAGTTCGCCCCCTTGGCCTTGTCCCTGCGCTCCTTCAGTTTTTGCTTCGCGGCCAGGTCCACCAGCTGCACGTAGTTGATGTTGTGCACGTTCTTGCCACCGGCGAAGATGCTCAGCTCGAACTCCTTGCACTTGAGCATCTTCAGCTGCGTGTCCAGCCCCACATAGGGCTCCCAAGCGTGCGCGGCGGGCAGCTTCCGCCCCTCTAAAAATTTCGCCAGGAAGTCGTCCACGTGTTTCCACTCGGGGCCGTTGTAGCCGACGTGCAGGTTCGAGACGCGGCCGTCTACCAGTTGGAGCGTGATCTGGCTGACGCCCGCGAACTTCGCCTTTGACGCATATCGCTCGGGCCTGATGTTGAGGCCGGAGAGGCCGAGCGGGCTCGCCGGCTGCGCCAGCGCGGCGCTCATCTCCTTGTCCGCGCGGATGCCCGGGAAGAGCGCCAGCACCTCGTCCTGCGACATCCCCAGGCGCAGGCCGTTGACGACCGGGGCCTGGGCCAGCGTCATCGTGCACGCCCCCTGCGCGTAAGCGGCGGCGCACGCCCACAGCGCCACCAAACCTGCTGCCAACAAACGTCTCATCACTTACTCCTTCTCACTCGCCGCGAAGATTATACGGCACGCACCTTGGATGAGCCATTTCGCCCGCGCGCTGCGCGTTAAAAAGTAGAGGGCGGACCAAAGCTCTGAAGCGCCTTCGCGAGATTGAGAGGTGACGAGTTATGACTAGAGAGGAATTGATCGCCGCCAACCTGGCCGCCGTCGAGGCACATTTTCATAGCGAGGCCGCCAACGAGATCGAGCAGGCGCTTGAGCTCTACACGGACGACATCGTCTGGGAGTCGCCCGCACGCGACCTCGTCTTCCGCGGCAAGCAGGCGACCGGCGACAACTACCGCCGCATGTTCGCCTCCTTCCAGGTCGAAGAATTCCGCTGCCTAGACCGCTTCGCCACCGAAGACCGCGTCATAGACGACAGCGTCGCCACCCTGACCATCACCGGCCCCGGCGTCGCCAACGCCCCCGCCCCCGTCGGCTCCAAAGTCGAGATCCGCCTCCTCCACCTCTTCGAGATGCGCGCCGGCAAAATCTCCCGAGAACTCGTCTTCGAAAACTGGCGCATCATCCAACCCGCCGCCTACGAACTAACCGCCCCCGCCATCAACTCCGCGCACCCCGCGCACTAATCCGGCGCGCGTGGAGAAACAAGGCACTCCGGCGGTGCGATTGTTACAGTCGCCAGCCCGCGTGCGCAGTCGGCGCTTATTGTGGCAGTTCCGCAAGGATTTGGTTGATGGCGTCGAGGAGGCTTTGGGCGTTTGCCTCGTCTGCGACGGCGCGACCTTGATATTGCTGAAAATCGCGCAAGGCGGCCTCAGCATAAGCCCGCGCGCGGAGCAGACCGGCGCACTGCTGGGACGGCTGGCTTTCCCGTTCCGCCGCCCAGGCATACATGAGGGCCATGTTGAAGCGCGTTTGGCCGGCAAAGAAATGGTTGCCGGCTTTCTCATAATACTGCGCGCTTTGCTCGTAGTACTCGCGGGCGCTATCGAGCTGCCCGAATGCGTTATAGAGGTTGCCGAGGTCGTTGTGCAGCGGCGCGAGGTCGGTCAAGGCGTCCTTCGGGCACAGCCGCAGCCCTTCAAGGTAACACGCTTCCGCCGCCTGCGCGTGACGCAGCAAGGTCTCCGTCGGCTCTTCGCGTTGACGGGCCTCGCTGAAGCGCTCGTTATGCACCATGCCGATTTGCTTGATGCACTTGGAACGGCTCAAGGTGTCGTCTGGATTACGCAAATCCAGGCTGCGCCCGTAGGCCGCCTCCGCGGCGTCGAGATCGCGGATGGCAGGGAGGAACAGATAGGCATGGCCGAGGTTGAATTCAGCGATGGCCTCGACCGGCTTGTCGCCGATTCGTCGGACATGGCTAATGGTTTCCAGATAGTGCTGCACGCATTCTGCGTCGCCCTGTTCACTGAGAACTTGACCCAACGCGAAAACACTCACAGCGAGCGACCGAAGCCGGCTGAGCTGCTCGCCGTCGAGCGGAGCGTCCGCATTCAGGGATAGGAGGGAGTCTGCTTGCTGGCGCTCAAATTCTACGACTTTCCCCTGAAGCGCGGCGGCTTTGGCGAGGTCGCGCTCGTGTTGCCGCGCCAGAAGGGCACGGTAATCCATGACCAAGCTATATGCGGCTTCGCGACCTGAAGTGGGTTCGTCGTCCTCGGTGCAGTAGTCGGGGCGGATTTCCTCGACCAGCCTGGCCCATTCCGCCGTGCGGCCTTGGTATTGGTAAAGGCTGCGCAAGCCTTGCATACAGAAAATGACCGGCGTCCACCATTGGTTTCGGCGGGCGAGGCGGCGGGCGTGGAGGAGGTTGGCTTCCTCCAGTTCCAGCAAGCCAATCACACGCCGGTTCCCTCCTTCGAACTCCCGGAAGTAATAGTTACCCATTGCGCCAACCGCCTCAACCCAGGCGCGGAGGGCGGCGCGGTTGGTGGAGCGGCCGGCCTGGCCGTCGTAATGGCGGGCGAAGAGTTGGCGGAGGAACCACGGCAGCGCGGGATGGATCGTGAAGTAGGCCGGTCCAATCTCGGTGAGCAGGCCGGTGTCTTTGGCGCGGTCGAGCAGGCCTGTGAGGTGCTGCTCGCTCCTGCCCTTCAGCTCTGGCAGGGCGTGCTCGTCGGCTTTGCCCATCAAGTGCAGGACATCGACATCCATCGTCCCTTGGAAGAGGTGAAGGAGTGCGATGATGAGGAGTTCGTCGTCCTTGAAGGCGTGGCGGAAGCCGTAGTCGAGGGAGGCTCCGAGGGACTTGTCGCGGCCCTGCCGTTCGTCGGCGTCTTCGATGTGCTGCTCGCCGTTGCGGATGGCTTCGACGAAGTCCGCGATTTGCTGGCGGCCGCGCAAGCCCGCTCTGACCGCTTGGCCGACGAGGACGCGCAGCGTGAGCGGGTTGCCGGCGCAGTAGTCGAGTAACGGCTGCCAGTCGGTAATCTCCGAGGGCTTGAGCTTTCTCTCTTCGCCCAGCTTGAGGGCGAGGCGGGCGGCGTCGGAGTTCCTCATGCGGGGCATGTGGATGCGGTGCGGGATGCCGCCGAGCCAGGAGTGTTCGTCCCTGCGCGAAGTAAGCAGGATTTTGGCATGGCTAGCGTTGTCGAGGTTGATCTGTTTGAGGAAGTCGCGCAGTTCGTTCTGCTCGTCGGCCGTCCACTGCGACTCCGCTCCTTCCGGGAATCCGGCGACCGGCTCGACGTTGTCCCATATCCAGAGGATGTGGAACGCGCGAAGGATACGCTTGACGATCTTCAGGCGTTCGGCAGAATCATTTTGAGCAGTCCAATCAACGGTCGGATTTTCCAAGAGCGCGGCGAGTGGCTGACCTATCTGGTTCAGCAGGTCGTCGAGGTCTGTGTGTGTCTCGAAGGAGGCGAGCAGGACGAGCGGCGGCACGCCGAGCCCGCCGGTGACGGAGTACCAGCGGGCGAACTCGACGGCCGTTGAGCTTTTCCCCTGTCCGGCGTAAGCGTGCAGCAGCACGACGCGGTACTCATCGAAAGCGCGGTCGAGCGCGAGGAGCGTTTCGTCTCGTCCGACGAAGCCTTCCTCGGGGACGTAACGCAGCAGTTGGCGGTTTAGCTGGACGGGGTCGAGTTCCGGCTGCTCACCCAGCGCCGCGGTATGCCCGGCGGGGCACAGCTCTATGGGTGCGGCTTCGTAGGCTACGGGGACGAACCAGTCCTGAAGCGGCCGGGGTTGGAGTCCGACCCAGCGGTCGGGATTGAGGTATAGATGCTTGCGCCCAGCGGTGGCGGCCTCGCCGAAGCTGCGCCCGCTGGCCAGCGCGGCGTAGAGCTGCCCGATGTATTGCGCGGCGGTGACGACGTAGACGCTGTAACGCATCCCGAGGACGGCGGGGATGCCCTGGTCAACGACCGCTTGTGCGAGCGAGCCGATGGCGCGGACCTCGTCGTGTACGTCCCCGGCCGTCTTCGGCGCGGCGGCGGCTTCGTGCATCGCGGACTGGCAGGCGTTGAGCACGAGGACGGGCACGCCGTTGTCGTGTAGAAGCTGGCCGAGTGTCTGGCCGTCCACGGGGCGCACCCCGTCTTCGCCCGGGTGCTCGAAGAGTAGATAACCGTGCTTGCCGGTTTTCCCGCTGCCGAGCGTGATGCTGGAGAGTGCGCCGAGCCAGTCGGCGAGCTCCGACTTGCTCAAGTCGGCGTAGACGCCGTGGCCGTCGAAGTGGACGATGTGATACGGGCGGCCCGCCGCCTTGGCGTCGGCGAGTTCTTTCTGCAACTGCTCGAACGTGGGCGGGCGCAGCGCCTTGATGTGGAAGCGGGCGCGGTCCTGACCGAGGTCTTGCAGGAGGCGGTTCGCCACGGCGCGCAGCTCGACATCCTGCGAGCCGCTCGGACGGCACGCAATGTAGAGGAGCCGGATAAGGCTATCCTGCGCCGGCGGGACAGTGACGAAAGAGATGTTGGGATTCGACTGGACGCGGACGAATGCTTGCACACGGAGGGAAATGGGCGATTCCATTTTCGGGTCGCGCATCAATTCCCACGGAATCGAGGCGGCCTCGGCCACGCCGGCTGTGATTTCGACGCGCAGGTCTGCGAGGTCATTGCGGATGGAGAACCAGATGGCCTGCGTGTCGCCGTTGGCGGCGAGCACCTTCGCGTAAAGCTCTTCGCCGCGCGCCCTCATACGCGCCTCGACCTGCTCGACCGTGACGGCTTCGACCACGTCTGCGTTCTGTAGGTAGTCTTCGAGATACCATCGGATGTCTTCCTGCTCCTGCTCTGTGAGGGCGAACTCGATGTTCGCCTCGGCTTCCAGGTCGGGCTGGCCGTGCCGCTTCAAAGTGAGACGCACGGGGTAGTGACCATCTTTCGGGGCGTCCTGGCGAATGTGAAGTGTGGTCATGCTAGGGGCCTTCCTGACCCGCATAATACCCTCATCCGCCGACAGCGTACAGACCCGCTCGGGAGGAATAACACTGATAAGGCAAGGTCGTTGGCTTCGGCGCGCCCGTCTCCCTCCTGCGACTTTTCCGGCGCTTCGGTTATAATCTTCTTTCACATCACACCGAAGATAGAGGAGCAGTTGATGACCGCCGAGAAGATTGAGAAACGCCCGGACAGCATCAGGTTCGAGGGGCGCGTCCTTTTCCTGACCGAAGACACTAGCCTCGTCCGCCGCCAGTTGGAGGCGGGGGAGGATTTGGAGTACGACCCCGAACGGCCTTTGATGAACAACATCTCGACGGACGAGATCACGCCCGGGTGGGTCTGCTTCTACTACGACGAGACGCTGGGCCAGTACGTTTACGTCGGGATGCGCGAGCAGGCCGTGAAGAAGGATGAAGTCAAGAACGGCGGCTTCGGGGCGGTCGTCTCCGGCCTCTCGAAGGGCTGCGGCTCGTCGCGCGAGACAGCGCCCTACGCGGAGAAGGCCGCGGGCCTCCAACTCGTCATCGCCAAAACCATAGAGAAGATTTACGGACAAAACGCGCAGAACATCGGGCTGCTCACCTCGACCGACTTCGGCCTGATAGAGCGCATCCGCCGCAATGAAGAGATTCCGCTCGCCGAGTTCACGCGCGGCCTCGACCCCATCTCGCAGTCAATCGTCGAGTACGGCGGCCTCTTCAATTACAACAAGGCGCGGCTCAGTGGGAGCGTGCGGCCGCCGCGGTTGGAGACGAAGAAGCGCCCGATGAACATCGTGGAGAAGATCATCGCGCGCCACGCCTTCGTCGGCGCGGGCGAGATCGGCGTGGAGGCCGTCAAGCCCGGCGACGCGCTCTTCGCCGTCGCGGACGTGCGCTTCTCGCACGAGTACGTCACGCCCATGGCCGAGAGCCTCTTCAAACAGGCGCTCGGCGCGGACGCGCGCGTCACGGAGCCCGAATCCGTCTACGCCTTCCGCGACCACCTGACCTTCCTCGGCCGCGTGATGTCGGAAGAGAAACGCAAGATGGGCCTGTTGGAGCGCGCCGACGGCCTCGCCGTCACGCAAGCCAATTTCACCGACGAGCAGGGCATACGCCTCTACGGCGGGACCGAAGAGCGCGGCTCCGAGGCCATCTGCCACAACGCCGTGGTCGAGGACATCGCGCTCCCCGGCCAGTTAGTTATCGGCACAGACTCGCACACCTGCATGGCGGGCGTGCTCGGCTGCTTCGCCTTCGGCGTCGGCTCGACCGACATGGCGAACGCCTGGTACACCAAGGACATTCGCGTCCGCGTCCCAGAGACCGTCCGCTTCGTCCTCAGGGGCAAGCGCCGCGACGACGTGACGGCCAAGGACGTGATGCTCTACATCCTCGCCACGGACTACATGAAGCAGGGCAAGGGCATCGGGCAGGTCTTGGAGTTCGCGGGCGAGGGCCTGAAGGAGATGCCTCTGGACGAGCGCGCGACGCTGACGAACATGGCGGTCGAGGCCGGCGGCACCACGGGTATCATCGAGCCCGACGAGGTGACGCTCGATTACCTCGTCCGCACGCGCGGCCTCGACGCGGAAGAGGTGCGCAAGGGGTTTCTGAAGAGTGACGAGGACGCGGAGTACGCCGCCACGTTCGAGATTGATTTGGGCCAAATTCGCCCGATGGTGGCGACGCCGGGCGACCCGCGCAACGGCGTCAACATAGAAGACCTGCCCGCGGAGGTGAAGATCGACATGGCCTACGGCGGCTCCTGCACGGGCGGCAAGATGGCCGACATGGACATGTACGCGGCCGTGCTCAAGCGCGCCGTCGAGCGCGGGCAGAGGGTCGCGCCCGGCGTCCGGCTCTACCTGCAGTTCGGCTCGCAGAAGATTAAGGAGTACGCGCGCCGCCAGGGCTACATCGAGATTTTCGAGCGGGCCGGGGCCGAGCTGATCGACCCTAGCTGCGGCGCGTGCATCAACGCCGGACCGGGCGCGTCGCCCTCGGCGGAGACCGTCACCGTCAGCGCGCAGAACCGCAACTTCCCGGGCCGCAGCGGACCCGGGCGACTCTACCTCGCCAGCCCCTACGTCGTCGCCGCCTCGGCCATCGCCGGCCGCATCGTCGAGCCGCACGAGTTCCTGCGCGAGCGCGAGGAAGAGCTGGTCGGGGCGTAATGGATTTTGGGAAATACGCGCGGACGGAGCGCGAGCGAAAATTTCTGCTGAAAGAGTTGCCGGAGCCTCTGACGCGTGCCAGCGAGCACGTCCAAATCTGGGACAACTACATCACGAACACGCGGCTCAGACTCAGGAAAATCCGCGTGCCGAAGACGAAAGAGTACATCCTCAAGCTGACGCAGAAGTTCGCAGCCCGCCCAGGGGACTTCTCGCGCACGACGATCACGAACATTTACCTCTCGGCGGCCGAGTACGAAGTCCTCTCGGTCTTCGAGGGCAACGAGATTCGCAAGAACCGCTACCCCTTCGAGCACGAGGGGCGCAGGTACTCGATTGACGTTTTCCTCGGCGGGCTCTGGGGCCTGATTCTCGCCGAGACGGACTTCGAGACGGACGAAGAGATGGACGCCTTCCCGCTCCCCCCGTTCGCCTTCATGGACGTCACCGACGACGAGCTGTTCACCGGCGGCAAACTCGTCAATCTCACTTTCGACGAAGTACGCAACAGACTACAGGAGTCAGGAGTCAGGAGTCAGGGGTCAGAATGAAAAGCACGAGCCGTGCTTCTGCCTTTCTTTTCTTCTGACTTCTGACTCCTGTATTCTGACTCCTGTCTTATGTCTGTCGTCTACACCATCGGCCACGGCCGTCACCCGTTCGAGGACTTCGTGGCGTTGCTGCGTCAGCACGAGATTGCCATAGTGTGCGACGTGCGGAGCATCGCGCGGTCGCGGTGGCCGCAGTACAACGGGCGCGTGCTCGAAGAGTTGTTGCGCGACGAGGGAATCGGCTACGAGCATTTGCCGGAGTGCGGCGGCAAGGTGGTCGCGCCGACGCCGGAGCTTGAGCGCGGCCTCGACCGCATCATGGAACTCGCGGCGGAGGCGCGCGTCGCCATCATGTGCTCCGAGTCGCAGCCGCTGACCAAACACGCCACCCCGCGCGCCAACTGCCACCGCGTCGGCCTGCTCTCCACCCCTTTGCGCGAGCGCGGCGGAGTCGTCAAACACATCCTGCCCGGCGGCCAGTTGCTTGAGTTGGACGAATCGGCGCTCCCGTCCATCTGGTGAAAAAAGACTTGACTCGCGCACGCCCTATTGGATAAGTATGGGGCTCGCAGAATTTCTAAGACTCCTCTTCTCGGCGGAAGGTTGAAGAGAGTTGCGCCCACTAAGAAGTTCATGCAGCCTGGCTCTCGTCCTCGCGCTCGCGTGCTGCACGCGCCCCCCCGCGGAACAATTAAAAACAGAGTTACGAAGCGTTGCCTCCTGGGCCGCGACGGCGCGCATGGTCGGCGAAGAGTGGCTCAAGGGCTCCGTGCCGCGCGCCTACGCCGCGCAGACGCTCCGCGCCGCCGAGGAGACACTTGAGGAAGAGGCGAAGGCGATTCAGGGCCAAAAAGCGGAAGGGGCCACGGAGCTGACGCGCGCCACCGGCGCGACCATCGGGCAGATGCGCGCGGCGGTCGAAGGCGGCGACAAAGAGGCGCTGGCACAATTGCTCGGACGACTCGGTGAAGAGGAGCGTGCGGTCAGGTCTCTGGCGGGAGGTGCGCAGCCTTGAGGAAGGTGCTGGAGATCACGCTCGGCATCCTGACGAGCATCGGCGGCTTCCTGGACGTGGGCGCGATTGCAACGGCCGTACAGGCGGGTGCCTCCTACAGGTTTCAGCTCATCTGGGTCGTCGGGCTCGGCACAGTCTGTGTCATCTTCCTGGTCGAGATGTCTGGGCGGCTGGCGGCCGTCAGCCGCCACACGCTCGTGGACGCCCTGCGCGAGCGCTTCGGCGCGAACTTCTACCTCGTCCCCTTCCTGGCCGAGCTGGTCGTAGACTTCCTCGTGCTCGCGGCCGAGATCGGCGGCGTCTCGATTGCGCTGCAACTGGTCACGGGCGTCAGCTTCCGCTGGTGGGCGCTGCCCGTGGCCTTCGCCCTCTGGCTCCTGCTCTGGAAGGGGACGTTCACCGTCATCGAGAAGGGGACTTCGTTCTTCGGCCTCGTCACGCTCTCGTTCGTCGCCGCGGTCTTCGTCATGCGCCCGCCGTGGCGCGAGGTCGCCTCCGGTTTTGTGCCAACTCTGCCGGCGCACGACCCGGCCAACTACTGGTTCACGGCGGTCGCCATCCTCGGCGCGCTCATCAGCCCTTACCTCTTTTACTTCTACTCGTCGGGCGCAATCGAGGACAAGTGGACGGAGAAAGACTTGGGCGTCAACCGCGGCGTGGCGGCCGTCGGGATGGGCTTCGGCAGCTTCGTCTCGCTCGGCGTGCTCGTCGTCTCTGCGCTCGTCCTCTTCCCGCGCGGGATAGAGGTTGACCGCTACGAGCAGGCGGCGCTGGTCTTGACGGAGCCCTTCGGCTACTGGGGCTTCGTCCTCTTCGCGGCCTCGCTCGGCATCGCCTGCTTCGGCGCGGCGCTCGAAGTCGGGCTCGACCAGGCTTACGTCGTGGCGCAGGCCCTGGGGTGGAACTGGGGCGAGAACCAGCACCCGGCGGAGGACGCGCGCTTCAGCATCACTTACACGGTCTTCATCTTCGCGGCGTCGCTCCTGATGGTCGCGGGGCTCGACCCGCTGACGCTGACGATTTTTTCGATGGCGCTGACGGCGGTCGTGCTGCCGCTCGTCATCCTGCCGTTCCTCGTGCTGATGAACGACGAGAAATATTTGGGCAAGCATTGCAACGGCGTCGTGAGTAACGCCGTGGTCGTCGTCATCATCCTGCTGACTTTCGTGATGGCCGTCGTCGCCATCCCGCTTCAGATCATGGGAGGCTAAGTCTGTGAACAAGGTGCGCCTGATACGCGACGTGCTGGACAACCAGTTGAGGGACCGCGAGGAGTGCCCCATGGGGAAAGTTGACGGTATCGTCCTCGTCCTGCGCGAGGGCAAGCCGCCGCGCCTCGCGTACCTCGAAGTGGGCACGAGCACGCTGGCGCACCGCCTTTCGACGCGGCTGGGAAAATTCGCGGAGCGGATGGGGCGCAGGTGGGGCGTGCGTGCCGGCGAGCCGTTCCGCATCCCGTGGGCCAAAGTGCGCGGCGTCGGGATTGACGTGGAGGTTGACCTGGACGCGAACGAGACGCCTGTGATGGAGTGGGAGAAGTGGCTGAAGGAGCGCGTCGTCAGCCGCATCCCCGGAGGAGGGTGATGGCGAATCGCGAAGTTCACCTCGAACTGCTGCTCGGCCACAAGGTCTTCGACTCGGAGGGCGAGGCGGTCGGGCGCATCGAAGAGGTCGTTGCCCGCAAGGAGGGCGGCGAGTGGGTCGTCAAGGAATACTGGGTCGGAAGCGGCGCGTTGCTCCACCGCCTCTCGGTCAGGGGCGCGGCCCGCGCGCTCTTGAGCCTCTTCGTCTCGAAGGAGCAAGCGCCCGGCTACCGCGTGCCCTGGGACAAGCTAGACCTCTCGCATTCGAAGCGCCTGCGCCTGGACTGCGCCCGCAGCGAGCTGGAAGAATTGTCGGGGGCCGCCGCTCGCGGGCGAAAGCGCCGGACGAAAGTTAAAAAGCGATAAGGGGCCGCGAAAGTTGGCACAGCGGAAGCCGTGCGGAAGCTATCGGGTCTTCTGTCCCGTCAGGGACAATCGAAAATAGCCCAGCACTTCAGTGCTGGGAATCGAGCATGAAAAATATTCGAGTCCCGTAGGGACGGCTGAATGTTTCAGCCGTCCCTACGGGACTCTCCTTTTGTCTCGCGCTGTCCCCAGCACTGAAGTGCTGGGCTATTGTCAGTCGTCCCTGCGGGACTATCAAAGAAATCTAAGGCTTCTCGTAGCCCGTGACGCGGGCCTTGATGCGTTCAACCGTGCCGGGGTCCGTCTGGAAGGCGGCCCAGCCCTCGCGCGTGGAGCGGCGCGGGAGGAAGGCGACCGTGAACTCCGCGCGCTCTTTCTCCTGGCCGCCGCTTTCGAGGACGACTTCGACCATCACGCCCTCGGCCGTCTGGTCGCCGTGGTTCGTCAAGGTGACGGGGACGATGAAGTTGTGCTCGCGCCGCAGGGGCTCGCCCGCGCGGACTTCGATGCTGGGCGGCGCGTCCGTGATGGTCGCCGCGTCGTAGGCCAGGTAGCCGAGCGTGGCGGCGACGAGCGCGAGGCCGACGCCGAAGACCACCCACTCGACCCAGTTCTTTTGCAGCTTCTTCTTCTTCATCTGGATTGCAGCAGCAGCCTCCCGGCCGACGCCCCCAACGTGGCCGCCACGCCGAGCACGACCGTTTGGGCCAGGCAGGTGACAAGGCTCTGGCCGTCGAAGCGGCCGAAGAACCAGAGAATCATGGCGCTCGAAGTGAGCGCGATGGCGTAGGTGATGACGGAGCCGATGACGACGGCCGCGGGGCCTGAAGCCGGCGACAGGCGATTCGCGCAGGTGAAGTCTATGCGGAAGAGGACGGCTGCGCCGAGCGCGAGCGAGACGCAGGCGAGCGCGAGCAACTTCCAGGAGGAGATTTCCGAGGCGATCATGACGATCTCTTCGGTCGGCGCGACGTTGGCCGCAAACAAAACCGCGCCGCACAGCGCGATGACGAGCTGGCCGCCGAAGTGAGCGCCCGAGCGTGTGCCGCGCGCCCCCTCGCCCGTGTCCGAGTTGTCGCCGCTGCCGAGCTGCGCCGTGCCGACCGAGACGCCTATGGCGACGGTCATCGCTTCGATAGTGACCTTGCCGACGATCTCGCTCGGCGGCATGGAGAGCGAGATGCGGCCGAGGAGCAGGAGCGCCGCCGCCGAAATCAGGAGCCCGAGGCCCATCTCCTCGACCGAGTCCATCACGACCTCGGCCCAGTTGGCGTCGTGCCGGATGCCTGCGTAGTAGTTGTAGCCGAGGAGCATGGCGAAGGTGGCCGCGACGTAGAGCATCAGGTGCAAGGGGTGCGCGTTGAAGCCGGCCCACCAGACTTCCATCGTGTAGAGCAGCGGCAGGCTGAAGATCAGGCCGCCGATGACGCCCCGCCCGTACTCCTCCAATGACTTGCCGATTGGACGCATAACGCAGAAGTCAGAAGTCAGAAGTCAGAAGTCAGAATAACAGAAGAACCGGCTCAGCCTTTGGCCGGCTCGGAGACGTGGCCGCCCAGGTCGTAGTTCTCGGCGTAGACGCGCGCGAAGTAGACGGCGAGCAGGAAGGCCGCGAACATGATAAAGGAGGCGGTCCAGAAAGTGACGCGCAAAGTGTGGTCGCTCATCTCGTGCAGCTTCCGGTCGTAGCCGAGCGCGGCGACGGCGCTGTGAATCAGGTAAGCGGCGAGGAGCGGGCCGACCGTGCGCGACAGGCTCGCCACACTTTGCGTGACGCCGAGCACGCCGCCCTGCTCGCCGCGGCCGACGCTCTTCGAGGCGAGGCCCGTCAACGCGGGCGTCGCCAGCCCGTTGCCGACGGCGAACATCGCGCCCACGAGGAGCAGCGTAATGAGCCCCGTCTGCGGCCCCACGAGCGGGATGACGAAGAGGCTCGCGCTGAAGAGCAGCGCGCCCGCGACCACGAGCGGCGTCTCGCCGAAGCGTTTGACGAGCCGCCCGATGAGTCCGCCCTGGAGCCCCGCGCCGACGACGCCCGTGAAGACGAAGAGCCAGCCCGTGTCGTGCGCGTCGTAGCCGAAGCGGAACATCGTGAACAGCCCGAAGGTGGTCGTCATGATCGAGAAGGCCGTGACGAAGAGAAAGTAGATGACGAGGATGAAGGCGAGCCTCGACTGCTTGAGCGCCGCCGCGAGCTGCCCCCAGCGGTTCGCGCCCGCGGCCGACACGCGCGCCGGGTGGTCTGGCGTGACCGTCTCGGGCAGCGTGAAGTAGAGCAGGACGGCGTTACTGAACGCGAGCCCCGCGGCGAAGAGGAAGGGGATGTGCACGCCCCAGCGGCTTAAGACGCCGCCGATGGCCGGGCCGAAAATGAAGCCGAGCCCGAAGGCCGCGCCGATGAGGCCCATCCCTTTCGCGCGCTCCGCGGGCGTCGTCACGTCCGCGATGTAGGCTTGCGCCGTGGAGATGTTGCCGCCCGAGATGCCGTCAATGATGCGCCCGGCGAAGAGCATCCAGATGGTCGTCGCCGTGCCGAGGATGAGGAAGCCCAGCCCCGTGCCGATTAAACTGACGAGCAGGACGGGGCGGCGGCCGTACCTGTCGGAAAGTCTGCCCAGCACCGGCGTAAAGATGAGCTGCATGACGGAGTAGGACGCGAAGAGGAGCCCGACCGTGCTGGGGCTCGCGTTGAACTGCGTCCCCTCGACGTAGAACGGCAGCACCGGGATGACGATCCCGAAGCCGACGAGGTCTATGAAGACCGTGACGAAGATGACGAGGAGCGGAGAGCGTTTCATAAAAAGGGTTTCAGGTTTCAGGTTCCAGGTTTCAAGTTAACAGCCTCGAACCTGAAACCTGAAACCTGAAACCTGAAACACTGTTTTATCTGAGTCGCGCGGCGATGGCCTGTTTGGGCTGCGCGCCGACGATGCGGTCCACGACCGCGCCGTCCTTGAAGACGAGCATGGTCGGGATGCTGCGTATGTTGTACTGGGACGCGGTGCGCGGGTTCTCGTCCACGTTCAGTTTGGCGATGCGGTAGCGGCCATTTGATTCCGCCGCCAGCTCGTCCAGGACGGGCGCGACCATGCGGCACGGGCCGCACCACTCCGCCCAGTAGTCCACGAGAATCGGCACGCCGCGCGCCTCCAGGACCTCGCTCGCGAACGTCTCGTCCGTCACCGTGATCGGCTTACCGGGTGCGGCCGCAGCGTCTAACAGCGTCCCGCAGCGCCCGCACACGGGCTGCATCTGTTGGGCCGCACCCTCGTCCACGCGATTCTGCGCCCCGCAATTAGGGCAGCTGATGATTGCCATCTTGTTTCTCCTCCGAACAGGAGTCAGGAGTCAGAATGAAAGGCCGAGCGCCCAGTCTTTCAGTTTTTTCTTTTCTCCTGACTTCTGACTTCTTTCTTCTGACTCCTGCTTTAAGGTAAGATTCTCGCCGGAAGCTCTCCCGAAATCAAATTGCGAAGGTGTATTCAGGATGCGCCCGTTCAGCACACGAGCCGCCGGCCTGGCTTTGGCCGCGCTTCTCCTCACAGTCTCCGCCGCCGCGCAGACCCCCGTCAGCTTCACCGTCTCGATGCCCAGGCCGCACACGCACCTGCTCGAAGTCGAGATGCGGTTCGCCCTGCCGCGGCCCGCGCCGCAGGTCAACTTCGTGATGCCCGTCTGGGCTCCCGGCTCCTACATGATCCGCGAGTTCGAGCGCCACGTGCAGGACTTCGAGGCCGCGGACGCCGCGGGCGGGCGCGCGCTCAATTGGGCCAAAACGAACAAGAACACCTGGCGCGTGGAGACGCGCGGCGCGCGAGAGGTGCGCGTCGCCTACAAGGTTTACGCCAACGAGCTTTCGGTGCGGACTAACGAGCTGAACGACCGCCACGGCCACTGGACTAACGTCGCGCTCCTGATGTACCCCGAGGGCCACTTGAACACGCCCGCGACCCTGCGCGTCGTCCCCTTCGGCGACTGGAAGGTGGCGACGCAACTACCCGCAGTCGCGAACGAGCCGAACACCTTCCGCGCCGAAAACTTCGACGAGCTGCTAGACTCGCCCGTCGAGGTCGGCAACTTCAAGGTCGTCTCTTTCGAGGTGCGCGGCGTGCCCCACCGCTTCGTGATTGACGGCGAGGGCAACTACGACGCGGAGCGGATGCGCCGGGACGCACAGAAAATCTGCGAGGCGGCCGTGGCGCTGATGGGCGAGCTGCCCGTGCGCGAATACACCTTCTTCACGCACATGTACACGCGCGACGACGGCGGCCTCGAACACCTCAACTCAAGCTCGCTCATCATGGAGCGCAACAGTTTTCGGAACCCCGCTTACTACCAGTATTTTCTCTCGCTCGTGGGCCACGAATACTTCCACCTCTGGAACGTCAAGCGCATCCGGCCGGACGCGCTCGGCCCCTTCAACTACTCTGAGGAGAACTACACGAAGCTGCTCTGGGTCGCCGAGGGCGTCACGCAGTATTACGGCGAGCTGCTGGTGCGCCGCGCCGGCCTCTACACGGAGGACGATTATCTAGGCAAGATTTCCGGGGTCATCGGCGAGATGCAGCACACGCCGGGGCGCTTGAAGATGAGCGCCGAGGAGGCCAGCCAGGATGCCTGGATTAAGTATTACCGGCGCGACGAGAACTCGGTCAACTCGCAAATCTCCTACTACGACAAGGGGCAGCTCGTCGGCCTGCTCCTGGACATGGAGATTCGCAAGCTGTCGGGCGGGGCGAAGTCGCTCGACGACGTGATGCGCCACCTCTACACCGAGTTCTACAAGAAGAACCGCAACTACACGCCCGCCGACTTCCAGCGCGTCGCGGAGCTGATGGCCGGGTCGAGCCTGGAGAACTTCTTCGCGCGCTACGTCCGCGGGCGCGAGGAGCTGGACTATAAAGCCGGCCTGAGCGTGGTCGGCCTGCAACTCGGCGACGGGTCGCTGATCACGATGGCGCGCGCGGCGCTCGGCGCGGACCTGGGGCAGGAGGGCGAGCGTCTGGTGGTCAGAAGGGTTTACAGCGGGGCGGCCGCCTACGAGCAGGGCTTGAACGCGCGCGATCAGATAGTGGCGCTCGACGGGATGCGCGTCAACCAGCAGTCGTTCCTCGCGCGGCTCTCGGAGAAGCGGCCGGGCGACACCATCAACCTGACGCTCTTCCGCGACGACGACCTGCGCACGCTCTCCATCAAGCTCGGCGCGCAGGTGATCGAGGACTACCGCCTCCTGCCGGTCAAACAGCCGACGCCCGAACAGACGCGGCAGTACCGCGCGTGGATAGGCCCGCCAGTGGAACTCGGACGCGCCGGTTTTCGTCCCGTCAGGGACGATTTGAAAATAGCCCAGCACTTCAGTGCTGGGAATTGAGCCAAAAAATATTCGAGTCCCGGAGGGACGGCTGAATCCGTCAATCGTCCCTCCGGGACTCAATAAATTTTCCTCATGCTTCCCAGCACTGAAGTGCTGGGCTATTGTCAGTCGCTCCTGGCGGAGCTTAAAACGCCGGCACAATTCTTATGGCCGATAAATACCAGAGCATCGCCTTCAAAATCGAGGACCGCGTCGCGCGCATCACGTTCGCGCGCCCGCCGCTCAACATCTTCAACATCGCGATGATGACGGAAATCGCGGACGCCGTGAACGAGTGCGCGGCGCGGCGCGAGGTGGTGGCGATTGTCTTCGAGGCCGGGCGCGAGGCGCGCGCCTTCAGCGCGGGCGTGGCCGTCGAGGAGCACGTCGAGGAGACCATCTACCACATGCTCGACTCGTTCCACTCCATCTTCCGCGCGCTCGTGCAGGTGGGGAAGCCTGCCCTGGCGGTCGTGGACGGCGCGGCGCTCGGCGGCGGGTGCGAGTTGGTGGCCGGCTGCGACATGGTCATCGCCAGCGAGCGCGCGCGCTTCGGCCAGCCAGAGGTCAAGCTCGGCGTCTTCCCGCCCGTCGCGGCGGTACTCCTGCCGCGCGTCGTCGGCGACAAGCGTGCGCGCGAGCTGATCCTGACGGGCGACTTGATTGACGCGGGCGAAGCCCTGCGGCTCGGCCTCGTCAACGCGGTGGTGCCGCCCGCGCAGTTGGAGCAGAAGCTACAGGAAGTGCTCGGCAAGCTGCGCGAGTTGTCCGCGCCCGCGCTCGAAGCGACCAAGAGGGCGCTGGACCTGGCCGCCGGCCTCCCCTTCGAGGACGCGCTGCGGCGGGTCGAAGACCTCTACCTCAACGAGCTGATGAAGACCGAGGACGCGCGCGAGGGCGTCCGCGCCTTCATGGAGAAGCGCAAGCCCGCCTGGAAGAACAAGTGAAAGGCAGGAGTCAGGAGTCAGGAGTCAGAAGTCAGAAGCAAGAAGCTGGGTCGAGACCGTTCTTCTTCTGATTCTCTTTTATTCTGGATTCTGGATTCTGAATTCTGACTCCTGTATTCTGGCCCCTGATGAAGTACCGCCGCCCCGCCACCCTCCGCCGCTTCTTCCAGAGAGTAACGCTCGCCGCGCTCGGCTGCCTGCTGTTCGCGCCGGCCGCCTTCGCGCAGCGTGACGAGAGTCCGTGGAAGGGAGGACAGCCGCCGCCGAGCCAGCCGCGCGAGGCCGCGCCCGCGGAGGAGACGGACATCGTCGAGCGCGCGATGGGCGCGGTCTGCACGGAGCGCGAGCGCGACCCACTGGGGAGCATGCCGATTGACGTGATGCAGGCGCGGCCCTCCATGCCGCTCTCGCACCCGGAGGCCGTCGCCGGCCTGCGCCGCGCCGAGCGCCTGCTGCCCGAGGCGCGCGAGCTGGTCGTCGCTTCCTTGCGCGACCTGTCGAACGAGTATTACATCGAAGAGTTCAGAATCCGCGCCGCGGCCGCGCGCGTTCGGGCCGTCAACAGGATCGAGCCCGACGTGGAGCTGCGCGACAACGCCTCCGTCATCCTGAGCACGCCGCGCACCATCTACTTTGGCACAATTTTCCTCGCGGGGCTCCAATCCGACGAGGGCATGGTGAGCGTCCTCGCGCACGAGCTGACGCACATCGCGGACGGGCGCGAGGACTCGCTGCTGCCGCTCTTCCGGCTGGTCGGCCGGCGCGCGGCGACGCTGACGGGGATGCGCATCGTCGGCCGGCGGCCCGAAGAGTTGACCTGCGACCTGGTGGGCGCGATGGCCGCCCGCACCTACATCGAACGCACGCCGGGCAAGGAGTCGCTCTCGCGCAGGCTGTCGCGCGCCATCGAGCACAACTGCGTCGAGGAGGACGGCACGGACGAGGCGCACCTCAGCCCGCGCAACACGATGCGCGCGCTGCTCCTCCTGGACCCCACCTTCGGCCACGACATCATGGGCGACCCGCTCATCACCATCCGCCTCGCGGAGCCGCCGAGCCGCCCGCCCGCAACGATTAAGCCGCGCCCGACGCCGCGCCGCCGCCGCACGCCCGCGCGCCGCCCGGGCATCCGCTACGCCAGAGGGAATTGAGCCGAAAGACTCAATCCGGTGGTGTTTCAATTCAAAATATATTCGAACAGGGATGGACAGGATAGACAGGATAAAGAGCCTGCCTTTCATTATCCTGTCTATCCTGTCCATCCCTGTTAATTCCTCCTTCGTTTCAATCCGAACCAGCCTCGTTGACAAGCGTGCGCGCGCCTCCCTATCATCTGCCGTTCACATGAGTCGCAGGTCAATCAACAGCAGGAGTCGCACTCTTCTCTTCGTCGCCGCATCCGTTTTACTCCTCGCGGGGTGCCGGGGCGCAGGGGAGAAGAAGACTGTCCGCCCGAACTCGCTGGCCGCGGTCCCGGCGGCGCGGCTGGCCTACGGCTTCACGCCCGACGTTGAGGCCCCGCCCGGCGCGGAGCCTGTCGAAGAGATTAAACTCAAACGCGTCCTGGATGACTTCGACACGCGGCGCAAAGACGACAGGCTCTTGCGCACGGTCGTCTCGCCGGACGGCCAGCGCGCCCTGGCCGTCTACGACACGGGCGAGACGCAGGAGGGCGAGTTCCGCATAGACATGTACGCCTCCGACGGGCGCTTCCTGCGCAACCTGACGCCGCCGGAACTCTCCGGCGCTTTCGCGCCGATGGTCGCGTGGTCGCCCGACGGGAACCAGATAGCCTTCATCGGCCGCAAGGCTTTGGCCCAGGAGACGCCGCCCGGGATGCTCCCGGACGCGGGGCCGGAGCCCTTGCCGACTCTGCCCCCGCCCTCCGGCGGCGTGCAGGTCTTCGACACAGAGCAGCTCTACGTCTCAGACCGCGACGGCTTCGGCCTGCGGCCGCTGACAACGCGCAACGGCCTCATCTACTTTTACCTCTCCTGGGCTCCCGACGGGCACGCCCTGGCCGCGCTCGCCTGCCGCGAGGACGAGTGGGACGAGCGAGCGCGTGAGAGCAAGTTGCCGGCGGGCCGCCCACGCCTCGTCCTGACGGACGGGAGCGAGCGTCTTCTGGACGACCGACTGACGGAAGCCGGCCCCGTCTGGTCGCCCGACTCTTCCAAGGCCGCCGCGGGCTTCGAGGCCGAGGTGAAAATCTACGACGCGGCCGCGGCCGAGACGCCGACGCAGGCTGCCGTCCGCTTGCGCGACGCGCTGCTCAAGGCGTCGGCCGAGTACGACGCAAAGAACCTGAAGGGGCAGAAGGGCGACGGCGGCGCGCCCGTCTCCTTCAACCCCATCGTCCGCCTGCACTGGCCCGAGGACAAGACCCTCTACGCCCAGACCGCCTACGTCCGCGTCTACGCCACGGAGCCCGTCGTCACCTTCCAACGCTGGCACAAAATATCCCTGAGCATACAGGCCACGCAGCTCGGCCGGCTCCGCCGCCCCGCGCGTGTGCTATAGTCTCGGGCCGCGCCCCAACTCTCGAAAGACAGGAGCGAACGAATCCCCTTATGACCTACACGAGCGTCGCGGAGATTTATGAAGTGATAGAGCGAACGCGCGAGCAGTTCTACAACCGCGTCGAGGGCCTGAGCGACGAGCAGGCGGGCGCGCGGACCTCGCCCGAAGGCTGGTCCGTCGCGGAGATCGCGGAGCACCTGGCGCTGGTCGAGAGGGGTCTGCTGCGGATGATGAAGGGCGTGCTGGCCCAGGCCGAGGCCGCCGGGGGCGCGGGCGCGATGCGGCCCTTCTCGCTCGAACGTTACGTCGAGCGCGCCCGCACGGAGAAGTACGTCGCCCCCGAGAGGGCGCGACCGAAGGGCAAGGCACGGCTGGCGGACTCGCTGGCGTACCTGCGCCGCTCGCGCGAGGAGGTGCGCGCCCTGCGCCCGCGCATAGAGGCCACGGACCTCAACGCCACCAGCTACCCGCACCCGGCCTTCGGCCCGCTCAACCTCTACGAGTGGCTCGCCTTCATAGGCATACACGAGGCCCGCCATCTCAGGCAGGTCGAAACCCTGCTCGGCGCATGAAGAACAGGCTGCGAGTCCTGGCGGTCGTCCTCTTCCTGTGCGGCCTCGCCGCCGGGGGGCTCGCCGCCTGGATGTATACACGGGCACGCGCGCAGGCCGACGAAGGGCTGGGCCTTCAGAACAAGGCCCTCAAACTCTACGACGAGTCGGACGCCTACAAGGGCACGCCCGAAGAGGAAAAACTGATCGTCGAGGCCCAGCGCAACGAGCAGGCCGGCGACTCCGTTCTCGCCTCGGCCCGCACGAGCCACTTCTGGGCCATAACCAGCGGCATCAGTAGCATCGCCCTCGCCCTCGCCTCCATCCTCGCCATCCTCGCGCACCTCAAACGAAAAGAGAGCGACCCGCCCGCCTGAGCCGCCCCGTTTTTCAACACTCCATCACTAAACCTGTGCCCGCTTGCAGCCTCGCGCGACGCCCCCTATAATCTCTCGGCACTGATTAATTCTTTGTGCCCTCGTAGCTCAATGGTTAGAGCAGCGGACTCAGTTATTTGAAAAGCCTAACTGGGAGACAAACTCTCCCACACGGCTTTCAAAATAGGGTTGCAGGCGTGTCACACTGCGAATCAGTCTAAGAACTCGTTTTCAGGCGCGCTTGTAGAATCTGTCAAATTCGGGGAAGCCTAAGCCGCGAAAGCGAGACGGTAACCCCGAGCCAAGCCTCGCGCGTAAGTCAGGCGGGGAAGGTGTAGAGACTTGACGGCAGACGCTTAAGGCGAAGAGAAAGTCCAGACCACAAACTTCTTTCAAGAAGCGCGGCGAAAGCCGTAGTGGTAAGCATAATCCGTTGGTTCCCTGTTCAAGTCAGGGCGAGGGCAGGATATTAAAAGAAAGGGCGATCAATTGATCGCCCTTTTCACTTTTTGCGTTGTGCCGCCTTCTTATTTCTTCTCCGGCGCGCGGAAGACTGTGTCGGGGATGTCGGCGTCAAACTTGACGGTCTTGATGGTGGAGACGATGTCGCCGATGGTGGGGATGTTGGTGGTCGCCTTGTAGGGGTACATCAGGCCGTCGGTCAGGCGGTAGTCGCTGTAATACTCCGTGATGGGGAGCGTGATGTTGCTCGTGTTGGCCGTCTTGAGCGTGTCGCGGCGCAGGAGCAGGAATGTCTTGGTGGAGACGTAGTCGGTCACGGGGTTGCCCTTCTCCGGCGTCTTGACGACGACGTAGACCTCTTCGTCCCCCACCTTGGACATGCGCTTGACTTCGATCGTCTTGAAAAGTTGCTTCCAGTTGAGCACGCCGTAGAAGTCCGCGTTGACGCGCGTGTCTTCCAGCGTCTTCCCGACTATCTCCTCGGGCGGGGCGAAGCTGCTCAGCTCGGCCCCCTGGGTGCCGTCGAAATACTCGTCAATCCATCCGACCTTCTTGCCCAGCGCCAGCAGGACGATGTGCATGGCCTGCGAGTTGGGCGCGCGCTCGCTGAGGGTCGCCTCCCCGGTCATGCCCTGGTGCTCGAAGACAATGTCGGACGTGATGACCCTGGACTTGTGCCGGCGTATGTTCTCCTCGCCGCCCTCGGCTGCGACCATCTTCGCAATCAACTCGTCAACGGTGATGGCCGGGGGAGCCGTGGCCGCGCGCGTGAACTCGAACTCGCCTTCGGGCTGCTTGACGACTATCGCGGAGACTTTGCCCGCCGCGTCGCGCTTGACCGTCGCGCTGTAGGTGTCCGGCAGGGCGGGGCTCACGAGCCTGTCCTTCTCCTTCTCGACGAGCGGGTACGGGGGCTGCCCTGTCAGCACGAGCGAGGGCTTGCCTTCCACCACCTTGACCTCCAGCGCCGGGCCGCCGCTCATCTGGTAGGAGCCGAGCAACTCTTTGAGCGGGCCGTCGTAATCGCCCGCCTTGCCGCCCGCGGCCGGCTCGCCCTTGATACGGCCGAGGACGTAGTTGCCCTGCGGCTGTTCGAGGTACATCTCGATCTCGGCGTCCTTGCCCTGGACGGGCCGGAAGGTGACGAAGTAGCCGGCGGCCGACGGGTTATCTATCTTGTAACGCCGCCCGCCGACGTTGACGAGCGTGTAGACGGGCTGGCCCGGCACGTTCATCATCAGCTTGCCGTCCTTGAGGTCCACGTCGAAGGTTAGCCCTGCCTCGGCCAGCAGGTATTTGCCGACCTCGCGCGAGGGGTCGCCAGCCTCTTCCGGTTTGGTCTCGGGCTTGCCGACGAAGTTAGACCAGACGGTCTCCATCGCGAACGGGGCGATGGGCGAGGCGGAGACGTTGGTCAGGAGCGCGAAGCCCAGCTTCTGGTCGGGCATCATGGCGACCGTCGCGTTGAAGCCATCAATGTTGCCGCCGTGCTCGACGATCTTGTGCCCGTTCCACTCGCGCAGGAACCAGCCGAGCCCGTAAGAGATGTTGCCCGTGATCTTGTTGTGCGGCTCGATCAACTCTTTGAAATTCTTCTCGGAGACGAGACGCTTGCCCTCGAAGACGCCGCCCGCGAGCATCAGGCGGAGCCACTGCGCCATGTCGCGCGCGCTCGAATTGATGGCCCCCGCTGGGGCAGCCGCGCCGATCTCGCGCATCGGCACGTTCTTCGTCTCCTTCGTCTCCTCGTTGTACGTGTAGCCGAGCGCGTAATCCTTCGACTTCAAAGTCTCCGCGACCGTCGTGTTCGAACCCTTCATGCCGAGCGGCTTGAAGATGCGTTCCTTGACGAAGGCGTCCCAGGTCGTGCCCTGCGCGCGCGCGACGATCTCTCCGGCGGCGGCGAACATGACGTTCTGGTAGAGGAACTTTTCGCCGAGCTTGGCCGAGGGCTTCGCCAGGCCCACAACGCGGATCAGCTCTTCGCGACTCAACTGGCCCGAGACCATGGAGAGGTCCGTGCGGTCTATCCCCGAGCGGTGCGAGAGCAGGTCAATGATGGTGATTTTGGCGTCCGCTTCGGGGTCGCGCAGCTTGAAGTAGGGGAGCAATTTTTTCGGGGAGTCCGTGAGCGAGAGCTTGCCGTCGTCGGCAGACATCGCCGCGGCCAGCGCCGTGAAGGCTTTCGAGGACGAGCCGATGGCGAACAGCGTGTCGGGCGTGACGGCGAGGTTGCGCCCCACGTCCTTGAGGCCGAAGCCCCGCGTATAGACCACCTTGTCGTCCTTGACGATGACGAGCGAGAGGCCGGGGATGTGCAGCTCCTTGCGCTTCTCCTCGATGGCTTTCTCGACGGCCGCGAGCCGCGTCTGAAGATCGGGCGCGGCCTGTGCGGCGGTGGCAGTCTGAGTCGCCTGCGCGAAGGCCGCTTTCTGGAAAGGTGTTAAGACAATTGAGGCGACGAGCGCGAGGGCCAGGAGAAAGTGCGAAAAGCGTTTGAGTGTCATATTATCGAGTCTCCACGAGCGGGTTCCGAGCTTTCAAATAATTGCCGGGCGCGGGCGGCTTCGGTTATACGTCGCGGATGCGCGCAAGGTTTTCTGTGATGAAACCAGAGGGAACAAAGGCGCGGCCCGTGCGCGTCGGCGTGGACACGGGCGGCACGTTCACGGACTTCGTCTTCGAGACGACTGAGGGCCTGCGCGTCTTCAAGCTCAGCTCGACGCCCGCCGACCCTTCGCGCGCGATCACCGAGGGGCTCAAGCGCGTGGCGGCCGCGACCGGCGCTCGCCTAAGCGAGATGGAGGTCGTACACGGCACGACCGTCGGGACCAACGCGCTCCTGGAAAGGCGCGGGGCGCGCACGGCGCTCGTCACGACCGCGGGCTTCGAGGACGTGCTCGCCATAGGGCGGCAGGCGCGGCCCGCGCTCTACGACCTCAACGCCGTGCGCCCCGAGCCACTCGTCCCAGTGGAGTTGCGCTTCGGCGCGCGCGAGCGCGTCGCGGCCGACGGCGGAGTGTTCGAAGAGTTGACCGAAGACTCGCTCCGCCGGCTCGTCAACAAACTCAAACGCGCGCGCGTCGAGTCAATCGCCGTCTCTTTGCTCTTCTCGTTCGTGCGCCCCGAACACGAGCGGCGCATCATTCGCGCTCTCTCCGTTCTCAAAGTCCCGCTCTCCGTCTCGCACAAAATTCTCCCCGAATACAGGGAGTACGAGCGCACCTCGACCGTCGTCATCAACGCCTACCTCCAACCGTTGATGGGCAGTTACCTGACGCGGCTGAGGACACAAGCCCCGCGCCTGCGCGTCATGCAGTCTTCGGGCGGGAGCATCTCGGCTGCCGTCGCTGCCGCGGAGCCCGTGCGGACGATTCTGTCGGGGCCGGCGGGCGGAGTGGTCGGCGCGCTCGATGTCGCGCGGCGCGCGGGCGTGGAGAAGATCATCACTTTCGACATGGGCGGGACTTCGACGGACGTGGCGCTCTGCGACGCCGCGGGCACGCGCATGACGAACGAGGCGAGCGTGGCTGGCCTGCCCGTCGCCGTGCAGATGATGGACATGCACACGGTCGGCGCGGGCGGCGGCTCGATTGCGCGCGTGGACGAGGGCGGGAGCCTTCGCGTCGGGCCGGAGTCCGCGGGCGCAGAGCCCGGCCCGGCCTGCTACGGGCGCGGGAAGAAGCCCACGGTCACGGACGCTAACCTCGTGCTCAACCGTTTCGGCGGCGCAGGATTGTTGGGCGGAGAATTCAAGTTGGACGAGGAGCGGGCGCGCGAAGTCTTGTCGAAGCTCGCGCGCGAGATGAGCGCGGAGGCGGGCCGGCGCGTCACGGCAATCGAGGCGGCGCTCGGCGTCGTGCGCGTCGTCAACGCGAACATGGAGCGCGCGCTGCGCGTCATCTCCGTCGAGCGCGGCCACGACCCGCGCGAGTTCAACCTGCTGCCCTTCGGCGGCGCTGGCGGGTTGCACGCCGTCGAGCTGGCGCGCGGTCTGCGCATCCCTCGCGTCGTCGCGCCGCGCTCGGCCGGCGCTCTCTCCGCGCTCGGCGCGCTCTCGTCCGACGTGGTCAAGGATTGGAGCCGCACTGTCATGCTCGAAGCCGTCACCGGCAACCGCCCGAAGATGGAGCGGGTCTTCCGGGAGATGGAACAGGAGGCGCGGCGTGCGCTCACGCGCGAAGGCTTCGGTTCAGACAAGCAGCGCCACGAGCGCCTGCTCGCCGTGCGCTACCGGGGCCAGTCGTTCGAGCTTGAGGTCAGGTGGGGGCAAGACGTGGCCGCGGCCTTTCACCGCGCGCACCTGGCGCGCTACGGCTACGCGCAGGAGGCGAACAGGGTCGAGGTCGTGAGTTTACGCGTGCGCTCGGTCGGCGTGGTGTTGAAGTTGAGGAGTGAGCGCGCCGCCCGCACCGCGAGCAAAGGAAGTGTGGCCCGGCCGCGCGACTTCGCACGCGTGCACTTCGCTGACGGCGCGGCGCGCACGGCCGTCTACGCGCGCGACGAGTTGACCGCGGGCGCGCGCCTGCGAACACCCTGCGTCGTGACGGAGTATTCCGCGACGACGCTCATCCCCGCGGGCGCGCGCGCCGCCGTAGACGCCCACGGCAATCTCATCATCGAGCCCTAAGACATGGAACGGACTAACACAGGTTCTAACCACTCAACCCTTTGCGCCTTACGTCTTGTCTTTGCGCCTTTGCGTGAACGGCTGTTTCTCGCAAAGGCGCTAAGGGAAAACTTAAGGCGCAAAGGGTTGAGTGAAGCGGTGGCTTGAGTTTAGTTATGAAGAACAGGTTTGACCCGACGACGCTGGAAATCTATCGCGCGCTCTACACTTCGGTCGCGGAGGAGATGGGGCTGGTGCTGAGGCGCACGGCCTTCTCGCCGAACATCAAGGAGCGCAGGGACTACTCCTGCGCCGTCTTCGACGCCTTGGGCCGCGTCGTCGCGCAGGGCGACCACATGCCCGTCCACCTCGGCTCGATGCCAATGGCCGTCGCCGCCGCGCTGGGCCAGATTCAACTCGTGCCCGGCGATGTCGTCGCCCTCAACGACCCCTTCGCAGGCGGCACGCACCTGCCCGACGTGACGCTCGTCGCACCAGTGGTCAGTGGTCAGTGGTCGGTGGTCAGTGAACAACGAAAGCAAGAAGGAAAGAGGCCACGTGGACAAGCGCAAGCAAAACTGACCACTGACCACCGACCACTGACCACTCTCTTCTATGTCGCCAACCGCGCGCACCACGCGGACATAGGCGGGGCGAGCCCGGGGTCTATGGGGCTGGCGACGGACGTGTACGGCGAGGGGTTGAGGATTCCGCCGGTCAGGCTCGTGCGCGCGGGCTCCGTGGACGAGGAGATGATGAGGCTCGTGCTGGCGAACGTGCGCGGGGCGGCCGAGCGGCGCGCGGACTTTGAGGCGCAAATCGGCTCTCTGCGGACGGGGGCACTTCGGCTGCTTGAGATCGTCGCGCGGCGCGGCGCGCGCGAGGCCGCGTCGTATGCGGAGCACCTGATAGCCTACTCCGCGCGCCTGATGCGGCGCACCATCGAAGCCATCCCCGACGGGGAGTACGAGGCGGAAGACGCGCTCGACGACGACGGCGTGAGCAATGATGAGGTCAGGATTCGTGTGCGCGTCGGCGTGAAAGGCGCGCGGGCGCGCGTGGACTTCGCGGGGAGCGCGCCGCAGGCCGCGGGCGCGATCAACGCCGTCGAGGCCATCACCGTCTCGGCCGTCGCTTACGTCTTCCGCTGCCTGGTCGGCGGCGACGTGCCCGCGAGCGCGGGGCTGATGGAGCCGATCACCGTCGTCGCGCCAATTGGCACAGTTGTCAACGCCGTGCACCCCGCGTCGGTCGCGGGCGGGAACGTGGAAACGTCGCAGCGCATCGTGGACGTGTTGTTCAAGGCGCTCCGCAGCGCGCTCCCCGAAAAAATCCCCGCGGCGAGCCAGGGGACCATGAACAACCTGACGATAGGCGGCGTTGACCCGCGCACGGGGCGCGAGTTCGCTTACTACGAAACCATCGCCGGCGGGATGGGCGCGCGGCCGGCTCAGGACGGCATGAGCGCAGTCCACACGCACATGACCAACAGCCTCAACACGCCCGCCGAGGCGCTCGAATACGCTTACCCCCTGCGCGTGCGCGCCTACCGGATACGCAAAGGCTCCGGCGGCAAAGGAAGACACAAGGGCGGCGACGGCGTCGTCCGCGAGATAGAGACTCTGGTGCCCGCGCGCATGGCGCTCCTGGCCGACAGGCGCAGGCGCGCGCCCTACGGCCTGGACGGCGGCGAGGCCGGAAGCACGGGGCACGACGCGATTGTCCGCTGCGGCCGCGCGCGGAAAATCCAGTCCAAAGGGAGCTGGCAGCTTGAGGCCGGCGACCTCGTGCGCATAGAGACCCCCGGCGGCGGCGGTCACGGGAAAGCTAGGCGATAGGACAACTCCCCTGCGAGGACGCTATTCCTCGCAGGGGAGTTTTGTTGTCCAGAGGAGGCGGGGGCAAGCCCCTCTTCCTGACCTGCCAATTACTGATCCTTGAGTCATTCACCCCGCGCCGCCTCGCAGGTCAGGAAGGGCGGTTTACCCCCGCCCCTTCGATGAACTCTTCGAGGTCTTTGACGAACTCGTCGGGCCGCTCCCAGTGCGGCGAGTGGCCCGTCTCCTCGTAGACCTTCAGGAACGCGCTCCCGAGTCTGCTCACGAGCGCGTCCTGTTCCGCGCCCACGCTTTCTCGAACTCGCGCCCGGCGCGGCGCGCGGCCGCCGTTTTGCCCTGGCGCTTCAGACTCTCCGCCAGCCCGAAGAGTGCACGCCCGTTGCGCGGGTGCTTCTTCAACTCCGCGCGGAAGACGCGCTCGGCCTCCGCGTTCTCGCCGGCCGCGACGAGAGCAGCGCCGAGCCACTCGCGCGCAGGCAGGTCCCAGTCGGGCGGCTCGTTGTAGCTCACAGCGTCCTCGGCCGCGACCGCCTTGCCGAGCAACTCAAACGCGGTCTTCTTATCATTGCGCGCCTGCGCGATGCGCCCGGCGAGCAGGTTCTCAGCGACCGCGAGCACGCCGCGCGCGGTGCTGTTGCCGAACGGCGCGTCCTCAGGCGCTCCGCGAATAATCTCCGCGAGCTGCTTCAACTCGCCGTCCGCCTCGGCCGTCTGCCTGCGCGAGACGTAAGCCATCCCGCGTGCGAAGCGCCAGAAGGCGGTCGTGATCTTCAGCCCGCTGTCCGGCGCGGGCGAAGCAAGAATCTCGTCCCACTTCTGGAAGCGCACGAGCGCGACGTGCGTGTAAGGCATGAACATTTCGAGCATCGGCATCGCCTTCACATAAGGCGAGACGCTGGCTTCAAGCTCGCGCGCGGCCTTGATGGAGTCCGCGTAGCGCCCGCTCATCGCGCTCGCCGAGGCCAGGAAATGTATGTTGTGGTTGTAGTACATCGCCGGGTAGACGCCCGCCTTGCCAGACTTCTCGAAGTAGGCGCGGTCTGCGCTGATGGCCGCGACGTTGCTGCGGGCCGCGTCGTCGTAGTCGCCCGTGCGTATGTAGATGTGCGAGGGCATGTGGACGAGGTGGCCGGCCGCGGGCGCGAGCCCTTCGAGCATCTTCGCGCTCGGCAGCGCGCGCGCAGGGTCGGGCGAAGCCTCGACGGCGTGTATGTAGTAGTGGTTCGCGCCCGAGTGCCTGGGGTCGCGCCGCAGCACGCTTTCGAGCACGGCGACGATCTCCAGCGTCCCCTCGGCCGGAGTCCCGTCGGGCGACCAGAGTTTCCACGGCCGCAAATTCATCATGCTCTCCGCGTACAAAGTCGCCGCGTCCAGGTCGTCGGGGTAGCACTTGACCAGCTCACTCATCGCGGCCTTGTAGTCCGCGGCGAGCTTCTGCACATCCGCCTGCGGAGCATCCGAGTACCTCTTCGCCAGGGCCGCGATGTAAGCGCGCTCGCGCTCCGTGGCCCCTTCGGCGAGCGCCTGTGCCTGGCGCAGGTTCGCGTAAGCCTCTTTGAGCTGCGGCGCGTCGGCTTGCAGGTTATAGTTCGAGCCCAGCGCGAGCGCCACGCCCCAGCGCGCCATCGCGAGCGAGGGGTCAAGCTCGGCCGCGCGCTTGAAGGAGCGCACGGCCTCCTCGTGGTTGAAGGCGTAGACGTAGGCCAGCCCCTGGTCGAAGAACTTCTGCGCCTCCGCGTTCTTCGTCGAGACGGGGTGATGGACAGGACCCAGACCGGCTTCGAGCCGCGCGGGCTTAACTTCAGCCGCCGCGTGGCCGTGCTGCCCGAAGGCCGCGGCCGGGGAGAGCAGTAAAATCAGCATCAACAGAATTTTCATGGGGAAATCCTCCAACACCGGCACACGGGCCGGAACGGGTTTGACGGGTCGTCGCACCTGAAAGCTAACGCGGGAAACGCCCCGCCCCCGTTCTGAAAGTTTCCTGAAAAAGTTGTGAAGACGGCGGCGCGCGGGCGTGATTTTGATTTGCGCCCGCCCCCGAAAGGGGCAATAATTGACTCGCAAATCAAACAACAAAAATCTACAATCCCAACATGCGCGTCACCATCGGACAGATCAACACGACGAACGGCGATTACGCGGGCAACACGGCGGGCGTTCTGCGGGCCATCGAGCGGGCCAGGAAGGACAGGTCGGACCTGGTCGTGCTGCCGGAGACCTGCGTCCAGGGCTACATGTCCTTCGACTGGTTCCTCGACCGCGACATGGCGCGCTCGTCCTTAGCGCCGCTCGAAAAGATCATCGAGGCGACGGAAGGATTGACGGCCGTCGTCGGCACAGTCCGGCCCACAGAGCAGGGGGCGGGCCGCAGGCTCTACAACTCCGCGGCCATCATCCGCAATCGCGAGCTGGTGGGCTTCGCCGACAAGACGCTGCTGCCCGAGTACGACGTTTTCGACGACCCGCGTTACTTCGAGCCGTCGCGCGTGCGCAAGCTCTTCCCGATGGGCGACGCGCGCTTGGGCGTCGCCATCTGCGAGGACTTCTGGAACGACAAGACGTTCTGGAAGGAGCGCATGTACACGCACGACCCGGCGGACGAGTTGATCGAGATGGGCGCGAGCGTGCTGGTCTCGATCAACGCCTCGCCCTTCAACAAGGGGAAAATGGGCCAACGCTGCGCGATGGTCTCGCACCGCGCGAAGGCCGCGGGCCTCCCCATCGTCTTCGTCAACCTCGTCGGCGGCAACGACGGCATCATCTTCGACGGCGCGAGCATCGTCGCCGACTGCAAAGGCGAAATAATTTTGCAGGCCCCGCCCTTCGAGGAGTTCTTCGGCACGGTTGATTTGGACTGCGGCGTGGCTCACGACTACTGCCTGCCCGGCGATGACATCGAGACGGTGCACAGCGCGCTGGTGCTCGGCATACACGACTACGCGCGCAAGAATCGGTTCACGACCGCCGTGCTGGGCCTGTCGGGCGGGATTGACTCGGCCGTGGTCGCGGCGCTGGCCTGCGAGGCGCTCGGCTCCGAGAACGTGCTCTCCGTGATGATGCCCTCGCCCTTTTCGTCGCGCGGGAGCATTGACGACTCCGTCGAGCTCGGCCGCCGCCTCGGCATGAAGACCATCGAGCACCCCATCACCTCTGCCTTCGAGGCGCTGTCGAAGGAGCTGCACTTGCTGAAGCCGACGCGCGGCGGCGAGGAGCTGGCGGCCGAGAACTTGCAGTCGCGGCTGCGCGGCAACATCCTGATGACCATCTCGAACAAGGAAGGGAGGCTGCTCCTCTCGACCGGCAACAAGAGTGAGCTGGCGCTCGGCTACTGCACGCTCTACGGCGACACCAACGGCGGCCTCGCCGTGCTCGGCGATTTGCTTAAGACGGAAGTCTACGCGCTCGCGCGCCACTACAACCGCGAGAGCGAAATCATCCCGCGCGAGATCATCGAGAAGCGCCCCTCGGCGGAACTCGCGCCCGGCCAGTTCGACGACCAGTCGCTGCCGCCCTACGACAGGATTGACCCCATCCTCCAACTCTACTTCGAGCAGAAGGCCACGCCCGAGGAGATCATCGCATTGGGCCACGACGGCGAGATGGTTTACGACCTGCTGAACCGTGTCGAGTCGCCGGCCAACGAGTTCAAGCGGCGGCAGCTCCCGCCCACGCTCATCATCTCCAAGAACGCCATCGGCATCGGCCGCCGCCGCCCCGTCACGCACCGCTTCCGCCGCCGCCCGCCCGGCGCGGACGAGCGCGCCGGCAGCGTCCGCGCCTGAAACGCCGCGCGTCCCCATCAGCCCGTAAGGAGACTCACAGCCATGCTTGAAGCAGCGGCCCCGGAACAGGAAAGAACTTGCTTCGTCGTGATGGGGTTCGGCAAAAAGACAGACTACCAGGCCGAACCGATTCGCCAGCTCGACCTCGATAAGACTTACCGCGCCATCATCAAGCCGGCGGCCGAGGAGGCCGGCCTGAAGTGCGTCCGGGCCGACGAACTCGTCCACTCCGGCCTGATAGATTTGGCGATGTACGAGCAGCTCCTCTCGGCCGACGTGGTCATCGCAGACCTCTCGACCTCGAACAGCAACGCCTTTTACGAGCTGGGTGTGCGCCACGCCTTGCGCCCCTACACGACCATCGTCATCTGCGAAAACGGGCTGACGAAAGAGGGGCGCGACAAGCTCCCCTTCGACGTGAACCACGTCCTCGTCCTCAAGTACCGCCACGACGGCACGGCCCTAGATTACGATGAGGTGCTGCGCTTCAAGCAGGTGCTCAAGGACGCCATCGTCAAAATCCTGGACAGGAATCCGCCTGCCAGCGACAGCCCCGTCTACACGTTTCTGCGGGGCCTGAACCCGCCGGGGCGGGCCGCCGAGGGCGTCGGGCGCGAGCTTGACGAGGCGCTCGGCGGCGAGCAGCCGGAGGCCGCGCCGTCCGACCCCAGAACGCACAGCGAGCTGATGCGGCTGGCCGAGGACGCGCAACTGAGGGGCGAGTTCGACAGCGCCAAGGCCATGCTCGGCGTCATCAAGCAGATGCGGCCGGACGACCCGGAGGTCACGCAGCGCCTGGCCGTCGCCACTTACAGGTGCGCGAAGCCGACGCGCCGCGCGGCGCTCGAAGAGGCGCGCGAGCTGCTCAGGCCCCTGCGCCCGGAGGTCTCAAGCGACCCCTGGACGCTCGGTATCTGGGGCACGGTCCACGAAAGGCTCTGGAAGGAGACGGGCGACGCCGCCCAGCTGGACGAGGCGCTCGCCGCCTACGCGCGCAGCTTCGCGCAGCGCCGCGACTACTTCAACGGGATTCACTACGCCTTCCTCCTCAACGCCCGCGCGGCGCAATCCAAAGACCGCGCCGAAGCCATCGCCGACTTCGTCCTCGCCCGGCGCGTCCGCCGCGAGGTGATCGCGTCCTGCCACGAGTGGCTGGCGGCGAAGCAGCCGGGCGAGGAGGGTGGCGACAAAAACGCCTCGAACGAGCGGTTGGAGGAAAGCTCGTGGGCGCTGGCGACGCTGGCCGAGGCCCACATGGGCACGGGCGACGCCGCCGCGGCCCAACAGTATTACGATGAGTCGGAGGCCGTCATCCGGCAGTTGGAGCAGGACGGCTACCCTGCTTTCAAGGTGGGGAGCATGAGGGCCGCCGTGCAGGCGAAGCGCGCGGAACTGAAGGCGATGCTCGCCGACTCGCCGCTGAAGTACGTCAAGACCGAGGGGGCCTAGCCTTCAGCCACTCGTCGCGCAGGACGGCGTAGAGGTACTCGCTGCCCCAGCCGCCCTTGAACCAGATGTTCTCGATGAAGTGCCCCTCGCGCCGCATCCCCAGGCGTTCGAGCAGCGTCACAGACTTCTCGTTCTCGCAGTCCGCGATGGCGGTCACGCGGCGTAGATTCAACTCCGCGAACGCGTAATCGAGGACGCGCGACGCAGCCTCCGACGCCAGGCCCCGGCCGTGGAAGGCGCGCGCCATCGTAAAGCCTATCTCGGCCTGGTGCTCGTCCTTCACACTCAGCGCGACGTGGCCGACCAGCGTGCCGGCCTCTTTCAATTCGAGGGCGAAGGTGAACCACTGCCCGGGCAGGCCGGGCGAACGGTCCTTCTGCTGCTCGATGATGGCGCGCGCCTCCTGCTCCGTGTAAGACTCCCATGACTGGTAGCGCGCGACGAGCGGGTCGTTGAGGTACGCCAGGAACGATTGAAGGTCCGCGTCCGCGAAGCGGCGCAGGATGAGTCGCGGGGATTCGATAAAAGTAAAAGCCGTCTGGGCCATTTTACCGGGGAGCCTTCGGCGCGAAGCGCGTGGCGATGTAGCCTGCGAGCAGCAGGTCGAAAGCGGCGCAGACCGCGGGATACCAGCCGGGGACGAAAGCGGCCTCGGACAATTCGTGGAGCAGCACGTCCCACAAGGCGTGCGCGGCCCAGCCCGCCGCCAGAATCAGGTGCGAAAACTTCAGCCCCGCGAGCGCGACGAGCGCGAACAGCGCCAGCCCCGCCAGCTCAAGGGCCAGCCAGCCGAGGGAAGCGCCGCGCGCGACGAAGCCCACGTAGACGAGGGCCGCGACGACGAGGCCCACGGCGTAGAGCCGCAGCTCGACGCGCGGCGCGAGCCTCCGCGCCAGCAGGATGAAGGCGGCGCAGGAGACCGCGCCGGCAAGGAGTTGTAGTGCGACACGCATTCCGCGCTACAGCATATCAAACTTCAAACGTGGTATGCTTGGGCTAAAGAGCGCAACGCTGGAAAAACCTGGAGGACTTGTGAGCGATGGCTGAAGCTGACATCGGGATGGCGGGCCTCGGCGTGATGGGACTGAACCTGGCGCGCAACATGGAGCGCAACGGCTACGCGGTCGCGGTCTGGAACCGGGAGGCCGTGGCCGTGGACGAATTTCTGGCCCGGGAAGGCGAGGGCAAACGCTTCACGGGGACGAAGACGCCCGAAGAGTTCGTCAAGTCACTGAGGCGGCCGCGCCGCATCATGATGATGATTAAGGCAGGCCCGCCCGTGGACTGGACGATTGACCAGTTCAAGCCGTACCTCGAAGCCGGCGACATCCTGATTGACGGCGGCAACTCGTGGTTCGAGGACACGCAGCGGCGCGAGGCCGCCCTGCGCGCCGAGAATCTGCGCTTCATAGGCTCCGGCGTCTCGGGCGGCGAGGAGGGCGCTCTCTGGGGGCCGTCGCTCATGCCGGGCGGCGCGCGCGAGGCTTACGACGAGATCAAGCCCGTCTGGGAGGCCATCGCCGCCAAGACCGAGGACGGCCCGTGCACGACCTACGTCGGCCCGGACGGCGCGGGCCACTTCGTCAAGATGGTGCACAACGGCATAGAGTACGGCGACATGCAGCTCATCGCCGAAGCCTACGACATCCTGCGCCGCGTCCTCGGGATGGGGGCCGACGAATTGGCCGACACCTTCGCCGAGTGGAACAGGGGCGCGCTCGACTCCTACCTCATACAGATCACCTCGGAAATCTTCCGCGTGAAGGATGAGGAGACGGACCGGCCGCTCGTTGATCTCATTCTGGACAAGGCGGGGCAGAAGGGGACTGGAAAGTGGACGGCGCAGGTCGCACTCGACCTCGGCGTGATGATTCCGACCATCATCGCGGCCATCGAGGCGCGCTTCATCTCCGCGCTCAAGGAGGAGCGCGTGGCGGCGAGCCGCGTCCTCAAGGGGCCGCAAGGAGCGGCGTGGGCGGGGAACAAGCGAGAGTTGATTGACGCCGTGCGCGACGCGCTCTACGCCTCGAAGATTTGCTCCTACGCGCAGGGCTTCAACCTCATCCGCGCCGGGTCAACCGAGCACAAGTGGGACATTAACCTCTCCGAGATGGCGCGCATCTGGAAGGGCGGCTGCATCATCCGCGCGCGCTTCCTGGATTCCATCAAGACCGCCTACCAGCGCGAGCCTGGACTTTCAAACTTACTCCTCGACGAAGACTTCCGCGCGTGGATGGAAGTGGCACAAAGTAACTGGCGCGCGGCCGTCCGCGTCGCGCTAGCGCACGGCGTCCCCGTGCTCGCGATGGGCGCGAGCCTCGCCTACTACGACTCCTACCGCACGGCCGACCTGCCGCAGAATCTCACGCAGGCGCAGCGCGACTACTTCGGCGCGCACACCTACGAGCGCGTGGACAAGCCCGAGCTGGGCGCGATTCATACCGACTGGGAAGCGGACAAGCCGAGTTCGTAGGTGATCGGTGTAATAAAACCTCCGGCCGCCCGTTTTACTACAGGCGGCAAGATTAACCGGCCGCGAGATTCGATTATATTGGAGATTTCATCATGAAAAGAAACTGGCGTCTGGCGGCGGGACTCGCTTTCCTGCTCCTCTTCGCGGCGCAGGCATCAGCAGAATTGCCCGCCTTAATCCCGCGCGACGTGCTGTTCGGCAACCCCGAGAAGGCCGGGCCGCAGCTTTCCCCCGACGGGAAAATGATCGCCTACCTGGCCCCCGACAATGGGGTGCTCAACGTCTGGGTCCGCACCGTCGGCCAACAGGACGACCGCGTCATCACCTCGGACAAGAAGCGCGGCGTGCGCATCTACTTCTGGCAACAGGACAGCCGCCACATACTTTACTTGCAGGACGAGGGCGGCAACGAAAATTGGCACGTTTATCAAACCGATCTCGCGACGAAAGAGACGCGCGACCTGACGCCTTTCGAGAAGGTGCAGGCGCGCGTCATCGCCGTGGACCCGAAATTCCCGGACGTGATTCTCGTCGCCATCAACAACCGCGACCCGAAGCTCCACGACGTGCACCGCGTTGACTTGAAGACGGGCAAGGCGGAGCTGGTCGTCGAGAACAAGGACGGGATGGAAAGTTTTGCCGCGGACAACAACCTGCAAGTGCGCGCCGCGAAGAAAGTCCTGCCCGACGGCAGCACGGAGATTTTCATCCGCGACAATGAGCAGTCGCCGTGGCGCAGCTTCATGAAGTGGGGAGCGGACGAGGTCAGCGGCGGCGTCGCAGGCTTCTCGCCCGACAACAAGAAGCTCTGGCTCATCTCCAGCGTGGACGCCAACGCCGGCCGGCTCGTCGAGGTGGACATCGCAACGGGCAAGCAACGGGTCGTCGCCGAAGACAAGCAGTACGACGTGGCCGGCTTGATGGCTCACCCGACGCGCAAGAACCTTGAGGCCGTCCGCTTCGTCCGCGCCCGCAGCGAGTGGGAGGTGCTTGACAAGTCCATCAAGGCCGACTTCGACGCGCTCAGAAAAGTGCGCGACGGCGACTTCAGCGTCACGAGCCGCGACGACGCCGACAAGACCTGGCTCGTCGCTTACGTGATGGACAACGGCCCCATCTACTACTACGCCTACGACCGCCCGAGCAAGAAGGCCACGCTGCTCTTCAGCAACCGCCCGGCGCTCGAAAAGTACACGCTCGCGAGGATGCGTCCCGTCTCCTTCCAGGCGCGCGACGGGATGACGATTTACGGCTACCTGACGCTGCCCGTCGGCTTGCCGGAGAAGAATTTGCCGATGGTCTTGAACGTCCACGGCGGGCCTTGGGGGCGCGACGTGTGGGGCCTGAACTCGGAGGCGCAGTGGCTGGCCAACCGCGGCTACGCCGTCTTCCAGGTCAACTTCCGCGCCTCGACCGGCTACGGCAAGGCGTACCTCAACGCGGGCGACCGCCAGTGGGGCGCGAAGATGCACGACGACCTCCTCGACGCCAAGAATTGGGCCATTAAGCAGGGCTACGCGGACCCGAAGAAGGTTGCCATCTACGGCGGCTCCTACGGCGGCTACGCGACGCTGGTCGGCCTGGCCTTCACGCCCGAGGAGTTCGCCGCGGGCGTGGACATAGTGGGGCCGAGCAATCTCAACACGCTGCTCAAAGCGATCCCGCCCTACTGGGGGCCGATCAAGGCGCTGTTCACGAAGCGCATGGGCGATACCGAGGAGTTTCTCAACTCGCGCTCGCCGCTCTTCAAGGCTAACCAGATCACCAAGCCGCTCCTGATCGCGCAGGGCGCGAACGACCCGCGCGTCAACATCAAGGAGTCAGATCAGATCGTGGAGGCGATGCGCAAGGCCAACAAGCCCGTCGAGTACGTCGTCTTCACGGACGAGGGCCACGGCTTCGCGCGCCCCGCCAACCGCCTCTTCTTCTACGCCAAGGCCGAGGAGTTCTTAGCCAAGTACCTCGGCGGCCGCTTCGAGCCCGCCGGCGAGATCAAAGGCCACGCGGGAGAAGTCAGGTAACAGTGGTCAGTGGTCGGTGGTCAGTGGTCAGTTAAAAGAAAGACGAAAGGCAGCCGCGTGGGATTAACGCGGCTGCCTTTTTTACTGACCACTGACCACCGACCACTGCCTACTGCTTTTTTGGCGGGATGGCGCGGGGGATGTCGCCGTCGTCTATGATGAGGGGCGGGGGCTCCTGCGTTCCCGGCTTGACCTTGAGCGTGGGCGGTGTGACGGGCTTGGTGCGCGGCAGTTTGACGGTCGCCACGTCCGATGCGCGGCGCAGGATGGCACCGCCACGGCCCGCGACCCAGGCGTCCGAGCCGCCGAGGTAGGCGACGCTGAAGAGCGCGGCGCTCGTGACCGTCGGCTGCAACTCCCAGGTGATGCCGCCGTCCTTCGTGCGCAGCACGCGCCCCTGGTCGCCCGCGACGAGCACGTCGTCGCGGTCTGCGGCCCCGACGGCGAAGAGGTTGCCGCCGATGCCGCTCTCCTGGTCCTTCCACGTCGCGCCGCCGTCGTCCGTCCTGAGAATCAGCCCGTCGCCGCCGACCGCGTAGCCGCGCATCATGTCCGCGAACGCCACGTCGTAGAGCCACTCCTTCGCGTTCAGACGAACCTGCGCCCACGTCTCGCCGCCGTCTTCGGTCCTCAGGATGGTGCCCTGCGAGCCGACGGCGACGCCGCGCTTCTCGTCGGCGAAGGCCACGTCTTCGAGCCAGGCGTAGGTGTTGGTCGGGCGCTCGCGCCACGTCTCGCCGCCGTCCTCCGTGTAGAGAATCGTGCCGCGCGCGCCAGAGGCCCAGCCGCGCTCGGGCGTGACGAAGTAGACGCCGAAGAGGTCTTCCTTGACGGGGACGACCGCCGCCGCCTCCCAGATGCTGCCGCCCGAGATGGTGCGCAGGATGGTGCCCTTCTCGCCGACGGCCCAGCCGCGCGCCTCGTTGATGAAGAAGACGGAGTTGAGCCGCGCGTCCGTCCCCGACGGCCTGAGCGTCCAGTCCTTGCCGCCGTCGTCCGTGTCCAGAATCCTGCCGCGCGAGCCGACGGCCCAGCCGCGCTCGTCGTCCAAGAAGAAGATGTCCGCCAAATCCTCGCGCCCGCCCTCGGTCAGCCGCCGCCAACTGAGCCCGCCGTCGTCGGAGCGCAGCACCAGCCCCTCGCTCCCCGCGGCCCAGCCCGTTTCGAGGTCCGCGAAGTAGACCGTCACCAGTTTCGGTCCCGTGCGGACGTTGACGGAGAACCAGGTCACGCCGCCGTCGCCCGTCGTGAGCACGACGCCGCGGTCACCAGCGGCCCACCCGCGCCGCTCGTCCGCGAAGTGTACGGAGAGGAGGTCTGCGCTCGTCAGCGTCTTGATGGGCTCCCACTTCTCGCCGCCGTCGTCGGTGCGCAGGATCAGGCCGCCGTAGCCGACGACAAAAGCGCGCTTCTCGCTGACGAAGGCGACGCCCGTCAGGGGCTGCTCGGTCGGGGTCGGCAGTTGCTTCCAGGTCGCGCCGCCGTCGTAAGTCAGCAGGAGCGTGCCCTTCTCGCCGACGGCCGCGCCGTTCGTCTTGTTGGCGAAGGCGACGCTGTAGAGGTGCGAGCGCACGGGCGTCTGCGCCGAGCGCCAGGTCGCGCCGCCGTCAGTGGTGGCGACGGCGCTGCCGTAAGTGCCGACGGCCCAGCCGCGTTCCGGGTCCGCGGCCGCGAACGTGACGGCGTAGAGATGATCTTTTGTGCCAGAAACTCTCGGCGTCCACTTGCCGCCGCCGTCGGTCGTCGTCAGGATGACGCCGCGCGCGCCGACGGCCACGGCCCGCTTGCGGTCCTTGACGTAGAGGCCGTAGAGCGTCGTCGTCACGGGCGAGCGTTCAGCCTTCCACTCGTAGCCGCCGTCGTCCGTGCTGAGAATGGCCCCGTCCGCGCCGACGGCGAGGCCGTGTTTCTTGTCGGGGGCAAAGCGGACGGCGTGAATCGGGTTGCCCTGCGGCCTGGGGTTCTGCCACAACCAGCCGCGCGTCTGCGCCGCGGCGGCCGCACACACGAGCGCGGCCGAGAGCGCGAGCCACGCGCAGCGCGTAACGGCGCGCCGGAGAGCGCACGCCGCGCGCGGGCCAGTTTTTGAGGAAGACAAAAACACCTGGACTCACAGATTCAGACGGCTGCAAGATGAGGACGCCAACCCTTAACGCCTCGCATTATCGGGAACGAGGATTCTATATTAGTCCAAAGTCCAAGTCCAAAGTCGAGAACGTCCCGTAATGTCCTGTGTTCGGCTTTCCTCTGTGCCCTCTGTGTCCTCTGTGGTGAGATTCTTTAACCACAGAGGACACAGAGGAACACAGAGGGCCGGTTAATTCAAGACACTTGCTTCGGGAATGAAGGGTCGGCTCTGACCTGGCGGGCCTGCCAGAGGTGGCGTTGCTCGTGTGCGATGAGGAGGGCGAACTCCTGGCCGAGGCTGAGCCTCAGGAGCTTGGTCACGGGCGAGGTGACTTTGGCGCGCGTGAGGTTGATGCCGTTGGACTCGCGGATGCAGTCGAGCAGCTCGTCCTGGAGGGCGAAGAAGTCGCGCTCGACCTCCGGGCGAGGGCGTTCGGGCAGCGGCCTGAAGGCCGCGGGCGCTTTAAACTTCATGCGCGGGCGCGGCCCCATCGAGCGGACGATCATCTGGCCGAGCAGCCCGTAACGAAATGGCCCACGACTGTAGAGCCCGCGGCGGCGCGCGTCCGCGAGCGTCTCGCGTATGTGGCCGACGGAGACGCGGCCCGTCTGCGTCAGGTGATCCAGGCACTCGGCGATTGACCACTGGCCGGGCGCGGGCCGCCACTTGAACTGCGCGTCCGAGAGGTCGGCCGTCAAATCCCGCGCGTCTGCGCTGACGCCTTCCAGAAGCCGCCGGAAGTCTTCCAGGTCCGAGACCAGCGGCTCGGCCGCGTCAATCGTCTTGTCGGCAGGCGTTGCCATCTCTCTTAAATCCTCCCCCCGCCCTCAGAGCCCGACCCGGCGCACGAGGTCCGCGAAGCGCGGGTCCGAGCGCAGGTTGTCCAGGAGCGGGTCAACTTTGAAATAAGCTATCTCAGACGAGCGGTCGCGGAAGCTCTTTTCGAGCCAGCGGAAAGCCTGCTCCTTATCGTTGAGGCCGGCGTAGACGAGCGCGAAGGAGTAGGCTGAGACGTAGCGCCGCTGTGCCAAATTGTTCAGCTCGTCCAGGGAGCGCAGGGCCTCCTCGCGGCGGCCCGACACGGCGTAGGCGTGGCCCAGCATCCCCAGCACCAGCGGGTCGTCGTTGAGCGCGCGGGCCTTCTGATATTCGGCGATGGCTTCGTCGTGGGAGCCCTGCATCACGTAAGCCACGCCGAGCCAGTAGTGCGCGGGGTAGAAGTTCTCGTCCATGTCGAGCGTCTTGCGCAACTGCTCGACGGCCTTGTCGTACTGCCGCGCGTCCACGTAGACGCTCCCCAGGTCGGAGTTGATGATTAAGGAGAGCGGGTCCAGCTCGACGGCGCGCTTCATCTCCGCGATGGCCTCGTCGTAACGCTCGGTGACGAGGAGCGGCCCGTTGGCGTACCAGTGGCGGGCCGTCGCGTAGTTCGGGTTCAGCTCGATGGCGCGGCGGTACTCCTTGTCTGACTCGGCTAGGTTCCAGTCGTAGTCCAGGAGGACGCCGGCCAGCGAGGTGTGCGCCTCGGCGAGCGTCTCGTCTATGGCGAGGGCGCGCTTGGCGGCGGCCTTCGCCTTCGGGTAGCTCTCCTCGGGCGTGCCGGCCGAGTAGCGCGAGAGCAGGGCGTAAGTGTCGGCCAGCCCGGCGTAGGCCAGTGCGTAGGAGGGGTCCTGCTCAATCGCCTGGTTGAAATATTCGATGGCCCGGCGGAACGCCTCGCCCGTGCGCTTGTTCCAGTAGAAGCGGCCCTTGAGGTAGAGCTGGTAGGCTTCGGCGCTCTCCGTGTAGTGCTTGGTCACGAGGCTCTCTTCGGGCGGGGTCAGGCGGGTGCGCAGGTTGGCGGAGATTTCCCTGGCAATCTCGCGCTGCACGACGAGCAGGTCAGAGACCTTGCGGTCGTAGGTCTCGCCCCAGAGCTGCTTGTCTAGGTGTGCGTCCACCAGCTCGACGCTGATGACCAGATGGTCGCCGCGCTCCGTGATGCGGCCCGTGAAGACAGCGCGCACGCCCAGCTCGCGCGCGACCTGCGCGGGGTCAATCTCGCGCCCCTTGTAGCGGAAGACGGAGCTGCGCGCGATGACGCGCATGTTGGGCAATTGGGCCAGGCTGTTGATGGTGCTCTCCGTCAGGCCGTCCGAGAGGTACTCCATATCGGGGTCGCCGTTCTGGTTGACGAACGGCAGGACGGCGACGGAGTCAATCGCGGCACCGGCGCTCAGGCGCGCGCGCCAGTAGAGCCAGAGCCCGAGGGCCAGGCCCGCGACGACGAGCAGGCCCAGGACGAGCACGAGCCTGTTGGGCTTGAACCTGCGGGCGGGCGTGCTCCCTGTGCTGGCGGCACGGGACACGCCGCCGCTCGTGGCCTCAGTCCCCTGTGACGGCGTGCTCTGCACCTGCGCGCTGACGGTCTTCTCGCCACTCGGCGCGCTGGCGGCTGCGGCCATCGCGCCGGAGGACGAGCCGGTGCGGCCGAGCCGGGCGTCGAACTCCAAATCCTGTTTGAGGGCTTTCAGGTCTTCGAGCAGCTCCTTGACGTTCTGGTAGCGGGCGGCGCGCTCCTTGGTGAGCATTTTGGAGACGATGCGCTGCAACTCGGGCGGCGAGCCGGGCGCGCGGACAGTTAACGGCTCCGGCTCGCGCTCCAACACGCGCGCGATGACCTGCGTCTGCACCTCGCCGTCGAAGGGGTGCTTGCCCGTCAGCATCTCGTAGAGGATGACGCCGAGGCTCCAAATGTCTGTGCGCGCGTCCACGGGCTTGCCGCTCGCCTGCTCGGGTGACATGTACTTGGCCGTGCCCATCACGACGCCGGGGTTGGTCAGGTAGACGCGCTGCGTCGGCGCGTTCGGGTCGGCCGCGCTCGCGTCCTTCTCCGTCTCGACGAGCTTGGCGAGGCCGAAGTCGAGGACTTTGACGTAGCCGTCGTCGCGGAGCATGACGTTCTCGGGCTTAACGTCGCGGTGGACGATGCCTGCGGCGTGGGCCGCGGAAAGGGCGGCGGCGGCCTGGATGGTGAGGTCGAGGGCCTGGGCCGGGCGCATCGGCGCGTCCATCATGATGAGCGCGCGCAGGGTCTCGCCCTCGACGAACTCGGTGGCGATGAAGTGCGTGCCGTTGTCTGTGCCAATTTCGTGAATCGTGAGGATGTTCGGGTGGTTCAGGGCGGACGCGGCGCGGGCCTCCTGCTCGAAGCGGTGCAGCCGGTCCTTGTTGTCGGTCAGGTCCGCCGGCAGGAGTTTGAGGGCGATCTTGCGGTTGAGCCGCGTGTCGAGCGCCAGGTAGACCACGCCCATCCCGCCGGACCCCAGCTCGGACTGGATTTCGTAGCGACCAATCTTAGTGCCCCGCGGAAAGGCCATAATCACGGAGAGGCGAAGTGCAGAACTTATGCCAGCCGCGCCATTCTAACCGCGTTCAGGCGCTGGCGCTAGAAAGTTTTGAGCGGGACAAACGGCGGGGGCAAGCCCCTCTTCCAGACCTGCGAATTGGCTTCGGTCGAGTCACTCAGGCAGCCACGCCTCTGAGGTCAGGAAGGGGGCTTGCCCCCGCCGCTCCCTCTTCACTCCGTCTCCTCGGTCGTGCCGAGGCTGTCTATGGCGTCGCGCAGGACGCTCTCGTCGGCGCGGCCGAGGGCGGCGATGCGGCGGGCGGCGCGGTCGGCCGCCTCCTGTATGACGTGCCCGGCGTGCCCCTTGGCCCACTCCCAGGTGACCGTGTGACGGCGCGCGGCCTCGTCGAGCCGCGCCCACCACTCCGGGTTAGACTTGCGGCGGAAGCGGCCGGACATCGTCTCGACGACGTAGCGCGAGTCCGTGACGACGCGCACGCGGCAGGGCTCGCGCAGGGCGGCCAGCCCGATGGCCGCCGCCGCGATCTCGGCCTGCTGGTTGGTCGCGCGCCCCAAATACTCGCCCACCCCGCGCCAGAGGCCCTTGTAGCCCAGGAGCGCCGCGGCGGCCGCGCGCGTCTCCGCCTGCCCGTTGCCCAGGCTCGACCCGTCGCAGAAAATCGTCACGGATTTTAAGGAGGGGGCGCGCAGGTCGGTCGTCTCTTTCTTCACGCCTCGGCCCTCTGCGCCTGATTATCGTCCCCGCGCTTGACGTGGACGATGTGATCCACGTTCTCCTCGAAGGTGTCGTCGTGCGAGATGACGAAGAGCTGGTCGAAGTCCTGCACCTGTCCGATCTGCTGGGCCAGGCGCTCGCGCCGCTCGGCGTCCATGTTGACCGTCGGCTCGTCGAAGAAGGCGAGCCGGATGTCGGAGAGCTGCTTGAGCAGGGCGAGCCGGATGGAGAGCGCGGCCGCCATCTGCTCGCCGCCCGAGAGGTTCGGGAACGAGCGCTCGTGCCCCTCCTCTTCGAGCAGGATTTCGTAGTCTTTCGACCAGCGCAGCGCGCGGCCCGCCTCGCCCGTGATCTCGCGGAAGAGCTGGTTGGCCTCGATAGAGATGTTGTAGAGGTAGCTCTCCGTGACGAGCGGGCCGGCCTGCTTGAGCGTGTCGCGTATGAACTCGGTCGCCTCGCCCAGGCCCGCGAGCCTTTCGACTTCGCTCACCTGCTCGCGCCACTGCTCGCGCACTTCGGTGAGCCGCGCTATCTCCGCGGCCAGGTACGCCTCGCTCTTCGCGGTCTCTTCGAGCTTGGCGCGCGTGGCCGCCTCCGAGCGCGTGGCCTCGACCAACGAGGCGCGCTCCGCGTCGTGCCGCTCGCGGCTGTACGCGCGGGACGCGGCTTCGAGCCTCTGGCACGCACCCTCGGCCTCGCGCGCCGCACGCTCGGCAGACTCTTCGCCCTTCAACAGCTCCGCCTGGCGGGCCGGGAGCGTGGCGGCCAGGGCCTGACTCTCAAGATACTCGCGGTGCGCCTCGCCCGTCCGGTCGCGCTCGCCCAGCGCCTCCTCCCAGCGCGCGTCGAGCTGTGCGTACTCTTCGAGCCGCCGCGCTAACTCGCGCGCCTGCTCGTCCAGCGCGCGCTCCGCGTCGAGCGCGCCGGCCAACTCCGCCCGGCGCGACGCTTCGCTCTCGGCCTCGCGTTTGAGCGCGGCCGCGCGCCCGCGGGGGTCGTTTAATTGGGCCAGGCGGCGCTCGACCTCCGCGATCTCTTTCTCAAGATGTGGGAGGGCGTCAGCGACGGCCGCGACGCTCGCGCGCTCGTCGCGCTTGCCCTTGCCCTCCTGCTCTATCTCCTTGAGGCGGTCTTGCAAGGGGCGCAACTCGGCGTAGCGCATGGCGGCCTCGCGCTCCGTGATGAGCGAGCCGTCAATGCCTGAGAGTTTAGCGCGCAGCTCGTTGAGGCGCTCGCGGCCGGCGGGCGGGAGCTTCGCTATCTCCTCGTCGAGGCGCGCGAGGGCGGCTTCGCGCTCGCGCAGGAGGCGCTGCTCGCTCGTGAGCTGGCGGCGCGCGCTCTCCAATCTGCCGAGATGCTTTTCGGCCTCGCGCGCCTCGCGCACGGCGAGCCCCAGGCTCACGCGCTCGCGCTCCATCGCGGCCAGTTGCGCGGTGTTCGTGGCGTACTGCCCTGTAAAATAGTCTTCGAGCGAGCGCCCCTCGCCGATGTTCAGGCAGCGCTCGGAGAGAATCGGACAAAGGCCGTTTTTGACTTCGCGGTGGAATTTCTCGTCGTGCTCGATCTGCGCGCGCAGCCGCGCGAGTTGCTCGGTCAGCGCGGCCTCGCGCGCCAGGAGCCCGGCCGCCTCTGCCGCCCGGGCGGAAGATTTTTCGGCGGCCGCGACCTCTTTCTCGTGAGATGAGATTTCGCGGCGCAGCCGCTCGATTTCGCGCGCGGCCTCCTTGCGCTGATTCGCCAAGTGGCCGTGGCTCGTCGCGGCCCGCTCCACGCTGCTCAGCGTGGTCTCCACGTCAAGGCGCTCGCTTTCGAGCCGGGCGACGCGCTCCTCCGCGCCCGCGCCGCGCTCGGCCTCGCGGACGCGCTCGCGCGTCTGCGCGTGCTGCTTGCGCAGGGCGTCCAGCTCCGCGTCGAGCTTGGCGAGCCGCGCCCGCTCGCTTTGGGCCTGCGCGCGCAGGTCGCGCAGACGCTCGCGCTCGCGCTCCGCTTCGGCCTGCTCGTTGATTTCCGGCTCCAGCGCGACGAGCGCGGCGCGGGCCTCCACGGCGCGCATCACGTCTTCGTCGAGGCGCTTTGCGTGCGTGCGCGCGGACGCGAGCAGGCCGGCGACGCGCGCTGCCTCCGCGCGCAACTGGTCGCGCGCCGCGCGCTCCGAGTCGAGCGCGCGCAAGGTCTGCTCGGCTGCGAGGTGCGAATGGTAACCGGCCTCCGTCGCCGTCCTTCGTTCGAGCGCGCGGGCCGCGGCGTCGCACTCGGCGCGCAGGGCGGGCAGCCGATTCGCGGCGGCCTCGTGCTCGACCTCGCGCCGGTCCTTGAGCGCGCGCGCCTCGTCCACCTGCCGCAGCGCCTCGTCCAATTCGCGCAAGGCGCGCTCGCGCGAAGCGATCTCGCGCTGCAACTCTTCGAGCGCGGCCGCGAGCTCCGCGGCGCGCGCGGCCGTAGCCCTGTGTTCCTCGACCCGCTCGTCGTAGAGCGCGAGCTGGCTCTCGGCCCCGGCGATGCGCCCCTTTATCTCGGCCGCGCGGCCTTGAATCAGGTTGGCGGTGTCGCGCAGGCGCTCGGCCCCATCGCGGTATTCCTCGACCTTGAGCAGCTTGTCGAAGGCGGCCTTGCGCTGCGTGGCGGGCCGTAGGAAGTCAGCCGTAAACGTGCCCTGCGGGACGCCTATGGCCGAGCGGAAGAGCGACTCCATGTCCGTGCCGGGTTCTATCCCGAGGAGCTTGCGCAGGACGGCGGCCACGTCCGTCTTCTTCTCGGCGATCTTGCCTAGGTCGCGGTCGTGTACGTAGTAGCCCTGACCCGTGTCGCGGTAGACGGTGTAGGGCCGCTCGTCCACGTCGCTGACGAAGGTGACGCGGACGGAGCCCTTCTTCGCGCCGCGCCGCAGGAAGTCCTCTTTCTTGTAGTCGAGCATGTCGAAGAGCGCCCAGGCGATGGCCTCCAGGATGGTGGTCTTGCCCGCGCCGTTCTCGCCCGTGATCGCGGTGATGCCCCGCTCGAAGTTAAACTCCGCGCGCTCGTAGGCTTTGATGTTATCCAGTTCGAGCCGTGTGACGTGCATCTTTGTAAATGCGGATTATAGCTTCTCCCGTATCTTCCTCAACAGCGGGCGGGGGGCCGTGATGAGCGCGCCGCCGGGCTGTAGTTCGACAGTGATCTTTTCGGCCAGGAACTGTCCGGCCGGGGGCTTGTAAACGAGCAGATTATTGGTCTGAGTGTGCGGGCGGTAGCGCAGCCCTCGGACGGCCGAGTCGAGTCTGTAGAGGAAACCGTTCGGGTCGTGAACCGGGACGGAGACGGTGTGCCTCATCCCCGTCAGGGCGAGCACAGAACTGAGGACCGTGATGAAGCCGACCCACCCGCCGACGGCGCGCCAGACGGTCGAGATGTATTCGTCGTTGCTCACGTCGGAGCGCAACTGGCTGCCCTTGATGACCAGCAAGTAGAAGACGAACCCGCCGAGCGCCGAGAGCGCGAGGGCGAAGAGGTAAATTTTCAGGAACCTGGTCAGGAAGCTCACAGGTCTTCTACCCTCAGCGGCGTGTCTGCGTTCTTCCACGCGCGCTCGAACTCGCGGCGGACCAGCTCGGCCTCGCGCCGTTTGCCCTGCGCCTGCAAACTCTCCGCGAGGCCGAAGAGCGAGCGGCCGTTGCGGCGGTTGTGGAGCAAGTCTTCGCGGAAGACTTTTTCGGCCTCCGCGTACTGGCCGTCGAGCATGAGAGCGCCGCCCAGGGACTCGCGCGACATGGGGTGATACCAGCCGGGCGGCTCGTCGTAGGCGAGCGCGTCCTCCGCCTCGACCGCCTTGCGCAGGAATTCGACGGCCCCCTTCTTATCGTTCTTCGCGCGGGCGAGGCGCGCTTTGAGAAAGTTCTCGGCGATTTTCAGCACGTCGCGCGCCTTGTTCTGCGAGCCGTAGCCCGTCTCCGGCGGAATCGCCTGCGAGAAGGCGAGGAAGGCTTTCAGCTCGGCCTCGGCGTCCTCAGTCTTGCCGGTCGCGGCGAGCGCCATCCCGCGGCCCCAGTGCCAGAGAGCGCGCGTGATGGGCGTCTCCGCGCGCGGCTCCTTCGTCTTCAGCACCTCGTCCCAGCGACCAAAGCGCGTCATGATGAGCACGCCGGTCGGGAGGAAGTCTTCGAGCCCGGGAATCTCTTTGATGAAGAGGTTGACGTTCTCTTCGAGAAGCTGAGCGGCGCGGGCGGCGTCCGCGTAGCGCCCCTGCATGCTGTGGGCCGCGGCCAGGAAGTGCAGGTTGTGGCTGTAGTAGCCTAACTGGTAGACGCCTTGCTGGCCGAACTGCTTGAAGTAGTCGCGGTCGGCCTGTGCGGCCCACTCGTTATTGAGGGCCGCGCGCTCGTAGTCGCCCGTGCGCATATAGGTGTGCGCGGGCATGTGGACGAGGTGACCGGCCGCGGGGGTGAGCTTCGCCAGCAGGTCCGCGCTCTGAAGCGCGCGCTCGGGGTTGGGCGAAGCCTCTACGGCGTGTATGTAGAGGTGGTGCGCGCCGATGTGCGTGGGGTCGCGCCGGAGGATGGCTTCGAGCGTGGCGACGGCCTCCTCGGTCCCTTCGGCCGGTTGGCCCTGCGGACTCCAGAGCTTCCACGCGTTGATAATCATCGCGGCGTCGGCCCAGAGCGTGGCGGCGTCCATGTCGTCCGGGTAGCGGCGCGCGACCTCGCGCATCGCGTCGCGGTAGGCGAGCCACAACGTCTGCTGGTCCGCGCTCGCGTCCGGCGAAAACCTTTTCGCCAGGGCCTCAAGATAAGCGCGCTCGTGCTCCGGGGCTTTGGACGCTAACGACAGACCCTTCTGCACGGCGTCGTAAGCGGCCTTCATGCGCTCGGGCGAAATCCGCGTCTGGTTGTAGTTGGGGCCGACCGACATCGCCACGCCCCAGTGCGCCATCGCGAGCGAGGGGTCAAGCTCGGCCGCCCTGCGGAAAGAGCGCGCCGCCTCGTCGTGGTTGAAGCCGTAGAGGAGAATCGCCCCCTGGTCGAAAAACTTCTGCGCCTCCACACTCGCCGTCGAGACGGGGAAGCGAAAGCCGCCGAGATTTTCAATCAGCCGCGCCGGTGCCTCTCCCGCCGCCGCCCCCGTATGACTATGCTGCGCGAACGCCGCGTTCGAGGCCAAAAACAGAGCAAGAATCAGCGGGGTCACTCTCATCTCGCACTCTCCTATCTATCCGACAGCTTTAAGCACTGCGAACAACTTTATCTACTATGGCAGCGGAATCTCTACGAAATTGCCTTCTTTAATAATTGTAAGTGCTGCTTCCAGGGCTGGAATCACCGCTTCAACCACAGGCACTTGATTGCTCGGCAGAAGAACGAATGCGAGCTTGAGCCGGCTGAGGTTCTGCTGATAGCGCAGGCTCTTGTCGGTTGTGACGAAGACCTCAAACATCGGTTCCGCCAGCGTTAGCAGTGCGCCGTTTTTGACGCCGGCCCATCCCATTTCCTGCACCGTACTAACGTCCTGACCTGGTAGACGCTTTTTGACTATAAGCGGCGTGCATTCGTCGAGCAGAACTTTCATGCAGCTTTGCTCAGCCGCGTGATGGTATCTTTGAAAAACTCTAATACCTGAAGCGCCTGATCGCGCGTGACTGTCGGAAAGTTGTCGAGAAATTCGTCCAAGGTGAGGCCGGCCGCGAGATTGTCAAGCAATGCCGCCACCGGCACGCGCGTCCCGCGGAAGACGGTCGCGCCGCTCAAAATCTCAGGGTCACTCGTGACGGGTAACCGCGCTACTTGTTCTTCCAGCGTCAGCATCACGTTTACCTCCTGGCTTATTCGTTCACTTTCAGCACCGCCAGGAACGCCTCCTGCGGGATTTCGACGCGGCCGACTTTCTTCATGCGCTTCTTGCCCTCTTTCTGCTTTTCGAGGAGCTTGCGCTTGCGGGTGATGTCGCCGCCGTAGCACTTGGCGATGACGTTCTTGCCGAGGGCCTTGACGGTCTCGCGGGCGACGACCTTGTTGCCGATGGCCGCCTGGATGGGGACTTCGAAGAGCTGGCGCGGGATGAGCTGCTTCATCTTCTCGGCCAGCGCCCGGCCCTTGGCCTGGGCGGTCGCGCGGTGGAGGATGAGCGAGAGCGCGTCCACGGGCTCGCCCGCCACCAGCACGTCCAGCTTGACCAGGTCCGAGTCCCAGTGGCCCGAGAAGTGATAATCGAGCGACGCGTAGCCGCGCGAGACGGACTTGAGGCGGTCGTAGAAGTCGAGCACGATCTCGTTCAGGGGCACTTCGTAGGTGAGCATCACGCGGTTAGACGCGATGTACTCGAACTTTTTCTGCACGCCGCGCTTCTCCTCCAGGAGCGGGAGGATGCCGCCCAGGTAGTCGTCCCCCGTGAGAATCGTCGCCATGATGACCGGCTCCTCGATCTTCGCTATCTTGACCGGGTCGGGCATCTTCGCCGGCGAGTCAACCTCGACCACTTCACCGTCGGTCGTCGTCACGCGGTAACGCACGCCGGGCGCGGTCGTAATCAAATCCAGGTTGAACTCGCGCTCCAATCTCTCCTGCACGATCTCCATGTGGAGCAGGCCGAGGAAGCCGCAGCGGAAGCCGAAGCCGAGCGCGGCCGAAGACTCAGGCTCGTAGAAGAACGAGGCGTCGTTGAGGCGCAGCTTGTCGAGCGCGTCGCGCAGCTCCTCATACTGATTAGTGTCCACGGGGTAGAGCCCCGCGAAGACCATCGGCTTGATCTCCTGGAAGCCCGGGAAGGGCTCCTTCGTCGGCCGCGCGCTCTCGGTGATGGTGTCGCCGATCTGCACGTCCGCGACCTCTTTGATGGAGGCCGTCAGGAAGCCGACCTCGCCGACGCCCAGTTTGTCTATCGGCGTCGGGCGCGGGCGGTTGACGCCGAGCGTTTCGACCTGGTAGTCGCGCCCCGTGTTGAAGAAGCGAATCTTCATGCCGGGGCGCACACTTCCGTCAATCACGCGGAAGAGGACGATGACGCCGCGGTAGGAGTCGTACCACGAGTCGAAGATGAGCGCCTTGAGCGGGGCGTCCGCGTTGCCCTTCGGCGGCGGCACGTCGCGCACGATGGCTTCCAGGACTTCGTCAACGCCTGTGCCAGTTTTGGCGGAGGTGAGCACGGCGTTGTGCGTGTCGAGCCCTATGACGTGCTCGATCTGCTCCATGGCCTTCTCGGGCTCCGCGCCCGGCAGGTCTATCTTGTTGATGACGGGGATGAGTTCGAGGTTGTTGTCAATCGCGAGGTAGGTGTTGGCGAGCGTCTGCGCCTCCACGCCTTGCGAGGCGTCCACGACCAGGAGCGCGCCCTCGCAGGCCGAGAGCGAGCGCGAGACTTCGTAGGAGAAGTCAACGTGGCCGGGCGTGTCAATCAGGTTGAGGACGTAGTCCTGGCCGTCCCTGGCCTTGTAATTGAGGCGGACGGCGTGCGACTTGATCGTGATGCCGCGCTCGCGCTCCAGGTCCATGTTATCCAGAACCTGCGCGGACATCTCGCGCCCGGTCACAGCGCCCGTCAGTTCGAGCAGCCGGTCGGCGAGCGTGGACTTGCCGTGGTCTATGTGCGCGATGATCGAGAAATTGCGTATGCGTTCAGGAGTCATAAAAGACAGTGACGAGTGACAAGTTAAAAAAGGATTCTAACTTGTCACTCGTCACTTGTCACTCGTGACTGCCTTTTAACGCCTGACGACGCGCACGGGCGGCGGGGCCATCAGGCTGGCGACTTCGCGCAGGGCCTCCAGGTGATTGTTGCTCAGCTCGAACTCGGCCATGCCGAGGCGGACGCGGACGCGCCTCGCCCGGGTGAGGTTGAGCAGGTCGGCGTAGCTCAAAGTGACCCTCGTCTTTTCGAGCTTCAGCCCCTTGGGGCCGTCGTCCGTGGAGTATTGCGCGGGGCCTGTGAACGCCCAGGCGCTGTTGCCGTCGGGCCGCAGGCTCAGGTCGTGCGCCTCGCGGAAGCGCGGCTGCTTGGAGGCGGCGACGAAGACGAGGTCTATCGTCGGCCTCGCGCTCAGCCGCGGGTCCGTGTAATAGAAGGAGGCCGCCAGGTGCAAGCCGCCGCCGAGGTCGTTCGGGTGTTCGAGCGTCGTCTTCATGCGGCGCGCGCGCTGGTCATAGCTCGTCACGATCAGCGCGTTGTGCTTGAAGGGCGACGGCGGCGCGACGGTGCAGAACTTTTGGGCGTATCCGGTGGTGGTGAAAAATAGAAAAAGGCCGAAGAGCAGGGGTATGCGTCTCAGGGGAATCATTTTGTCTGTCATTATCTCCGCACGGGGGTCTAGGCTGGGGCTGCCTGGCCGGAACATTCATAACCCAGATTGAGTTTTGAGTAAAGGGAAAAATTTTCAGGGCGTGGCTTTCATCCACTCGATGCAGCGCAGGAGGTGCGAGCGCATCCCGGCGGGCGTGTCGTGGTGGATGCGGCCGTGGCCGGGGAGCACCCACTCGAAGCTGTAATCGAGGAGCCGCGGCATCGAGCGCGTCTGCTCGCGCCAGGAGTACCAGCAGGCCGTGCGGAAGGCCGTCAGCGTCTCACGCTTCGGCGACCAGGCGAGGTGGTCGCCCGTGAAGAGAAACTTGTCGCGGTAGAGCAAGACCATGTGGCCGCGCGTGTGGCCCGGGACGGGGACGGCCACAAGCTCCCGGTCGAGCCGGACTTCGCCTTCGCCCTCGATGACCCGCTCGACGCCGAGGCGGGCCGCGCCGTCGTCCGCGTGCATGACGCGCTCGCAGCCGAAGTGGCGGGCGAAGCGGGCGTGGTCGGCCACGTCGTCGCGGTGCGTCAGGAACATCTTCGCCACGCCGCCCGCGGCCTCCATCTTTTTGACGAGCGGGCGCGTGAAGCGCGGCGAGTCAACCAGGAGGTTTCCGCCCTCCGCGGGCGGGCGCACGACCAGGTAGCTCCACGCGCCGAAGCTGGCCTCCGAAGTGAAGCCGCAGAAGTAGACGTTCTCGGTGACGGGGGAGGGGAAGGCTTCGACGCCGACGCGCGCGTCGTATTTGCGAGTTGTGCCAATCGAGGAAGTTGGACAAGCCACCAAACTCATCAGCGCCAGGCGCGTCTCCTCTTCGGTCTCGGGCTGGCGGTAGACGCTCGACTGGTCGCCGTGGTCGCGGAAGATGGTGGGCGCTATCTGGCGGCAGGCGTCGCAGTCTATGCACGTCGAGTCCACGTAGAAGTCGCCCGGGACGTTTTCGACCAGCCTGCGCGCGATGTTAGCCATTCGGAAGAGCCCTCGGCTTTTATGATGACGCAAGGGCCGCCGAGAGTTCAAGCCGAAAAGAGTTTGCCGATTGCGCCCGAGAGCTTATAATGCGGGCCTTCGGCCTCGCCGCAGCGTTTGCCGCGAACGAACAGACAGGGAAAGTGAAGCATGACCCGGTTTAAGGTTGTCCCCTCGGAACGCCCCGCCATCCAGTACGACTCGGACAAGCGCGCGAGCGCGGGAGCAGAGGTGCGCCGCAAGTGAAACGCGCGCCGCTCTCCGCTTACGGCTTCGCCGTCCTGACGGTCTTTTTGGCGACCGCCATCACCTGGGCGGTCCCGCTCCTCGGCACGCGCATCCCCTTCGCGCTCTTCTACGCCGCCATCTTCCTGAGCACATGGTACGGCGGCCGCTGGCCCGGGCTGCTCGCCATCGCGCTCTCCACGCTAACGAGCGCCTACTTCTTCCTCCCGCCGCAGTATTCGCTCGCCATCGGCGTCGAAAACGTGCTGCTGCTCAGCGTCTTCCTCTTCGTCTCGCTGGGCATTAACTACCTGATGGACAAGAGGCGCCTCGCCGACGCCCGCGAGCGCGCAAGCCGCGAGCGCCTGCTCACCACGCTCAAGAGCATCGGCGACGCCGTGATGACCACGGACGCGACGGGGCGCGTCAACTTCATGAACCCGGTCGCTGAGGAATTGACGGGCTGGACGCTCGCCGAGGCCCGCGGCCTGCCGCTGCGCGAGGTCTTCCTCATCGTCAACGAGCAGACACGCCTTGAGGTCGAGAGCCCCGTCGAGAAGGTACTCGCCACGGGCGCGATTGTCGGGCTGGCGAACCACACGATGCTGCTCGGCCGGCACGGGCGCGAGACGCCGATTGACGACAGCGGCGCTCCCATCTGCGGCGACGACGGCGACATCATCGGCGTCGTCCTCGTCTTCCGCGACATCACGGAGCGGCGGCAGGCAGAGGAGACGCGCCTGCGGCTCTCGGCCATCGTCGAATCCTCCGACGACGCCATCATAGGCAAGACGCTCGACGGCATTATCACGAGCTGGAACAAGGGGGCCGAGCGGCTCTACGGCTACACGCCGGAGGAGGTTTTGGGCCAGCCCATCTCGATGCTCGTGACGCCGGACAGGCCGCAGGAGATTCAGAACATCCTGGCCCGCCTCAGGCGCGGCGAGCGGATAGAGCAATTCGAGACGACGCGCGTCAAAAAGAGCGGCGAGGTGATTGATGTCGCCCTGACTATCTCGCCGATTAAGAACACGGAGGGCGCGCTCATCGGCGCGTCAACTATCGCGCGCAACATCACCGAACGGCGGCGGGCCGAGCGCGAGCAGCGCGGGAGCGAGGAGCGTTACCGCGCCTTCGTCCGCAACAGCTCCGAGGCCATCTGGCGCTTCGAGCTGGAAGAGCCCGTCTCCGTTGACCTGACGGAAGACGAGCAGCTAGACCTCTTCTACAGGCACGGCTACCTGGCCGAGTGCAACGACGCGATGGCCGAGATGTACGGCTTCACGAGCGCCGAAGAGATCGTCGGGGCCAGGTTCGGCGACCTCCTGGTGCGCGACGACCCGCGCAACGTAGAGTTCCTGCGCTCGTTCTTACGCTCCGGCTACCGCCTGACGGAGGCCGAGTCGCACGAGGTTGACCGCGACGGCAACCCGAAATACTTCCTCAACAATCTGGTCGGCATCATCGAGGACGGGTGGCTTCTGCGCGCCTGGGGCACGCAGCGCGACATCACCGAGCGCCAGCTGGCCGAGGAAGAGCGTGCCGCGCTGCTGAGGCGCGAGCAGGAGGCGCGTCTGGCGGCCGAGCGCGCGGCCCTGCGCACGGCGCTCTTGCAGGCCATCACGGCCGCGCTCTCCGAGGCGCTGACGCCCGCGCAGGCGGCCTCGGCCGTCCTGACGCACGGGCTCAACGCGCTCGGGGCCATCGCCGGGTCCGTCGCCCTCCTGACGGCCAGCGGGCAGGAGTTGGAGTTGCTCGACGCCGTGGGCTTCCCAGAGGAGCTAATCGAGAAGTGGCGCAGGTTCCCCCTGTCGAAGGAGGTGCCGCTCGCGCGGGCCGTGCGGACAGGCGAGATGGTGCTGCTCGGCTCGCTCGACAACTTGGAGCCGCCTTTCTCGTACCTCAACTACCTGCACGCGCTGAACGGAAGCCGGGCGCTCGCGGCCATCCCGCTGACCGCCGAGGGCAAGCCTGTCGGCGCGATGGGGCTGACCTTCGCGGAAGTCCAGGAGTTCGACGAGGGCGACCGCTCCTTCATGCTCGCCATCGCGCGCCAGTGCGCGCAGGCCCTGGAGCGCGCGCGGCTCTACCAGGCCGAGCACCGCCTGCGCGCCGAGGCAGAGGAGGCCAACCGCACGAAGGACGAGTTTCTCGCCACCCTAAGCCACGAACTGAGGACGCCCCTGACGGCCATGCTCGGCTGGACGAAGATGCTGCGGATGATGGAGCTGGACGAGGCGACGGCCGCGCACGCCCTGGAAACGGTCGAGCGCAACGCGAAGGCGCAGGCCCAGCTCGTCGAAGACCTGCTCGACGTGTCGCGCATCATCACGGGCAAGCTCCGTCTGGACGTGCGCCCGACGGAGCTGGTGCCCGTGGTCAAGGCCGCGATGGACGCCGTGCGCCCGGCCGCCGCCGCCAAGGAGATAGAGCTGCGGACGGCGCTGGACCCGACGGCCGGGTCGGTCCCCGGCGACGCCGCGCGCTTGCAGCAGGTGGCCTGGAACCTGATCTCGAACGCCGTCAAGTTCACGCAGAAGGGCGGCCGCGTGGAGGTCCGCCTGGGGCGCGTTGACTCGCACGTCGAACTCAAAGTGAGCGACACCGGGCAGGGCATCAGCCAGGAGTTTCTGCCCTACGTCTTCGACCGCTTCCGGCAGGCCGACGGCTCGACGACGCGCATGCACGGCGGGCTCGGGCTGGGCTTAGCGATTGTCCGCCACCTCGTCGAGCTGCACGGCGGGACCGTCCGCGCCGAGAGCCAGGGCACGGGGCACGGGGCCACGTTCACCGTCCAACTCCCCATCGCCGCATTGCGGAGTGCGGATTTCGGATTGCGGATTGAAGAACAGGGCTCGACCGCTTTCCAATCCGCAATCCAAAATCCGCACTCCGCAATCTTGTCCGGGGTGCGTGTGCTGGTGGTTGACGACGAAGAGGACGCGCGGGGGTTGTTGCGGACGGTGCTCGAAAAGAGCGGGGCCGAGGTCGTCGCGGCCGCGGGCGTGGGCGAGGCTCTGGCCGCCATCGAGCGCGAGCCGCCCGACGTGCTCATCAGTGACATAGGGATGCCCGGCGAGGACGGCTACGCCTTGATCCGGCGCGTGCGCACGCTGGACCCGGCGCGCGGCGGCAGCGTGCCGGCGGCGGCCGTCTCCGCCTACGCCGGCGAGGACAACCGCCGCCAGGCCCTCAACGCGGGCTTCCAACTCCACGTCGCCAAACCCGTTGACCCCGAAGAGCTGGTCTCAGTCGTCCGGCGTCTGGCGGGAACGAACCACTAATCACCCACTCAAGCCTTTGCGCCTTACGTCTTAGCTTTGCGCCTTTGCGAGAAACCGCAACGTCTCACGCTGGAGGCGCAAAGTAAAAACGTAAGGCGCAAAGGGTTGAGCTTTGGTTTTAAGGCTTCTTCTCGGGTTGGGGTTCGTCCTCGAAGTCGTCCACGTCCTCTATGATCTTCACCTCCGCGCCGAACTTCTGGTAGTTGCGGAAGCGAATCTCGTTGCGGTTCTGGAAAGTCATCATCTCCGTCACCTTCATCTCGCGGCGCGGGTCGTAGTAAGTGACGGGGACTGTGGTCGTGAAAATGGACTCGGCGGCGACGGGCATCAGGTATTTTTTATCGTCAATCGTCACCCAGTCGAAGTCAATCGTCTTGTCGAGCTGGTTGATGGGGAAGTCCGGCTCGACCTCCGTGGTCGTGTACTCGGCCCGCAGCACGCGGTAAAGCTCGCGGTCTATCCAGACCCTCCCGCGCAGGCCCGTCAGCGTCTCGCGCCGCGCGCTGCTGCCCTGCCCGCCGTAGATGAGCTTGTTCCGCGCCTTGTCTTTCTTGATGGAGAATTCGTAGACGACGGTGCGCCGGCCGCGCAGGGTGTCCGTGTCCACGGGCTTGAACTCCGCCTCGCTCTCGGGCACGAAGAGCCGGATGAGCAGGGACGCGAACTCGCCCGTCGTGGTCGAGCCGCCGGCCTGCTCGTAGGTGCTCCTTTCGGACTCGCCCGTGCCCTCGGGCAGCCCGTTGATGGCGAGCAGCTTGTACTGCTCGCCGCCGGCGCTCTCGCGGTAGCTGACGGCGACGGTCAGGCGGTCGCGGACGCGCCAGTTCTGCGTCCGCTCGCGCGCCTCCGAGCGCGTCACCAGTTGCTTGACCATGAAGTCTGGAATCGTCTGCGACGATTCGAGCGCCGCGGCCTGCGCCCGCGCCAGGACTTCGGCCGCCTCCGCAGCGGAGGGCGGCGCGGTCCCGATGGGGTTTACTCTGCGCCGCTCGGCCTCTTCGAGCGTCCGGCGCAGGAGCGCGTCGTTGCCGCTCTTACTGGCGACGACGCCGCGCAAGCCCTCGGACAGCGGAAAGCCTATGCCGCGCCGGCGAATCTCTTCGACTATTTCGTCACGCTTCTCGGGGTGCTTCGGTAGTTGGTAGACGAGGCGCACGAGTTCCTGGCTCGTCAGCGGCGCGTCCGCCGATTGGGCGCGCGCCGGGGCAACTGCGAGCAGCAAGAGCGCGAGGATGATGGCGTGCGAGTTGAGACGAATCATGACAGTCCTACTCATCGAATAAACTTCCGAGACGAGGTTGCAAGATGCCGCGCGACGGCCGCGAGGTTGTCCGCGGTCCTCAAGTCAGTACCGCCTGCGGTAGCGGGCGGGTCCGCGACGTTGAGTACCCGCCCGCTACCGCAGGCGGTACTGACAAGGGGCGCTGTGTTGCGCGGCTGTCACATCCAACCGCGAATCAGCTTAAACAAAAATGCTCGACGGCGCGCGAGAGGACGCGGGCGCACTCGCGCAGCTCTTCGACGGGCACGAACTCGCCCGTGCGGTGCGCGACGCGTATGTCGCCGGGGCCGAAGACGACGGCCTCTGCGCCCAGCTCGGCCATCTGCGGGGCCTCGGTCCCGAAGGCGATGGTGCCGGCGGCGCTCTGCGTGGTCTCTTCGAGCAGGCGGACGAGCGCGGATTCGGCCGGCGTCTCCATCGCCTCGTCCAGCCGCATGACGTTAACCTCGCAGTCGAAGTCGGCGTCGCGCGCCGCCTCGTCGGCGACGGCCGCGCGGACTAATTCGACGACGTGCGACGCGGACTGCCCGGGCACGGGCCGCCATTCGAGCGTGAAGCGGCACTCGCCCGCGATGATGTTCTTGGCCGTGCCGCCGCGTATGAGGCCGACGTTCAGCGTGGTGTAGGGCGGCTCGAACTCCGGCCGCGCGTCCGATTGAAGCTCACGGCCGATGCCCTCCACGCGGGAGACGAGGCGCGCGGCGCGGAAGATGGCAGAAGCGCCGAGCGCAGGGTAGGCGCTGTGGCCCTCGCGCCCGCGCACGACGACTTCGGCCAGGCAGTAGCCCTTGCCCGCGCGCATGGGCCGCAGGGAAGTCGGCTCGCCCACCACGCTGTAACGCGCGGAGAGGGGCCGCGCCTCCGCCAGCCGCTTTGCGCCCAGGCAGCCGACCTCCTCGTCCGCCGTGAAGACCAGCGCGAGCGGGCGCTTGAGCCGCCGCAACTCCGCCCCCTCGGCGGCCGCGAGCGCGGCGGCGATAAACCCCTTCGTATCGCACGCCCCGCGCCCGTAAAGTCTCCCCTCGCGCTCCGTCAGCCTCAACGCCTCGGCCCACCCGGCATCAAACGGCACGGTATCGGTGTGCCCGACGAGCGCCAGCTCAACGTCAATCTTCTCCGCATCAGTTCCAGCCCACGCGACCATGTTCACCTTCTCAACATTCTGCTCGTCCGCGTAGGGAAAGAGCTTGACGGCGAGGCCCATCGCCTCGCAGCGCGCGGCGAGATACCGGATGATTTCGGCGTTCGAGTTGGTCGAGACCGAGTTGATACTGACCAGCTCTGCCAGAGTTTGTTCGAGCGACATGAGGATTACTTTAGCGCAGAAAGCGGGAAGCCTGAAGTCTGGACAAAGATGACATCAGCCCGGCCGGTGAGTCTCGTAGGCGATGAGCCCGGCCTCGCACCTCTGGGCCGGCGAGGCGCTGACGAGCTTGAACAGGTCTTCGCGGTCGGTCAAATCCGTCGCGCCGCACACGCGCGCCAGCGCCTCCATGTAAGCGGTCAGCAGCCCCAGGCTTTTCAGGTACTGCTCCGCGCCCCACATGGCGTTGAGGTCGTTCGAGTAGTCCGGCACTTCGCGCCGCACGGGGCCGCGGTTCGTGTTAATAGTCCCGAAAAATTTGAGCCCGCCCGCCTCGCGCGACGGCTCGACATCGGCCCAGCCCATCACGCGCTCTGCGAACCGGACGTGCAGGAGTTCCTTATAGTGCTCCACGCAATTTCCCCCTTAGACGGTCGGGCATCTTAGCCCAGGTTCGGCCCGCGCGCGGGAATTTTCTCGCGCCGCGCGCGAAAACTCTTGCCGCCGGCCCGCGGCGGTGCTAATTTATCGGCACACCGGAGGAGTAAGAAAGATGAAATACGCAGCCATCCGTCTCGCCGTCGCACTGTTAACCTTCATCATCGGCACGGCCGCCGCCGCACTCGTCAGCCCGTGGCGCAGCGCCGCCCCGACTAACGCGGCCGAAGAGCAGGAAGTCCTGCGCGTAGAGCGCCAGTACATAGAAGCGAACCTGGAGGGCGACACCGCCACCCTGAACGAAATCCTGTCCGACGACTTCAGCATCAGGACGCGCTGGGGGAGGGTGACGGACAAGACCGAGCGGCTGGCGCTGCTCGACGACCCCTACTTCGCCTTCGAGGTCATCAGGACCGACGACGTGAGCGCGGAGGTCACGGGCGACAAGGCCATCGTCACCGGGCACGTCTACATCAGGAGCAGCTACGGGTACGACCGCTCCGGCGGCGCGAGCTACAGGTACTCGCGCGAGTACGAGAAGAGGGACGGGCGCTGGCAGATCGTCTCGGTCCACTTGAGAGACTAGCCCCGGAAGGGGAACCACAACATCAGACAGGCGCGGCAACTCTCGCAGGGGCCGCGCCTGTTCGTCTGCTGACGCTTCTCCTCACCATCTCTCATCAACCCCAGAGCCTGCGTTGGAGCGCGGCGAATCTCTCTGTTATTTCGTGAGCGGCCGCGTGGCGCCCGTCGGCGACGATCTGGCGACCCGCGACGTAAACCTCCTTGACGGCCGTGCGCGCCAGCCCGAAGACGATGCTGGCGAGGAGGTCTTCACCGGTGGCCCCCGCGATTGAAGGGTCTTGCAGGTCAACCGTGAAGAAGTCCGCGGCCCGTCCCGCTTCGAGCCGCCCGCCCGGCGAGTTGAGCGAGCGCGCTCCTGACTGGGTTGCGCACTCGAAAAGTCTCGCGGCGAGCCCCGACAGGGATTCGTCCGCGCCGGGCGCGAGCACCGCGCGTTCGAGTTTCTGTAGGCGCAGGTGATATTCGAGTTCGCGCGCGTCTTCCAGCAGGTCAATCTGCGCGTGGCTGTCGGTGCCGAGAGAGACGTTGACGCCCTCCGCGAAGAGCAGGTCCGCGGGGACGACGCCGTCGCCCAGGTTGCGCTCGGTCGTGGGGCAGGCGCAGACGCTCGCCCGCGCACGCGCCAGCGCGCGCGCCTCCGCGGCCGTGATGTGTATGGCGTGGACGCCCGTGAAGTTCTCGCCGAGCAAGCCTTCGGCGTCCAGCAACTCGACGGGCGTGCGCCCGTGCTCTTCGAGGCACGCCGCAACTTCGGCGGGCTGCTCCGCGACGTGCATGTGCAGGGGCAGACGGCCTGTGCTCGCCGCATAGCGCGCGACCTCGCGCAGGTAGGGGAGCGGCACGGCGCGGACGCTGTGCGGCGCACAGCCGGCCCACGCCGCGCCGGCTTCGGCACGCTCCAACTCGCCCTTCAGCGACTCGACGTTGCGCAGGTACTCTTCAGCGTCCGTCTCGATGAAACGCTTCTGCCTCTCGTTCGGCGCGACCTTGTAACCTGAGCGCGCGTAGGCCACGCGCAGCAGCGCGACGCGCAGGCCCACGTCGCGCGCGGCCCGCACGACAGACTTCGCCATCAGGTTCGGGTCGTCGTAAGGACGGCCGCCCGGCGCGCGGTGCAGGTAGTGGAACTCGCCCACTGAGGTGATGCCGATTGCTGCCATCTCCAGGAAGGCCATGCGCGAGGCGTCGTAAACGTCCTCGGGCGAGAGGCGCTCGGCCGCGCTGTACATCATCTCGCGCCAAGTCCAGAAAGAGTCCTGCGCGGCCGTGCGCCGCTCCGTGCGCCCCCGTATCACGCGCTGGAAGGCGTGCGAGTGCGCGTTGACGAGGCCCGGCAGCACGGCCCGATTCCTGAGACGCGTCGCGCCCTCCGCCTCGCGCGTCAACCTGACGACGCGCCCGCCCGCGTCGCACACCAGCGCGACCCCGCTCTCGAACCGCCCGCCCATGTAAATCAGATCGGGCAGCCATGCCGTTTCCGTGGAAGAATGGCCCAATTTAACTGACCTCGCGTGCGCTCGCTGAAACTTGGGACGCGCGAAATAATAGCACGACGAACCGGGCCGGAATCGTGAGACATTCGCGAACACCCCGAAACGTTTCGGGCGCATCTAAGGGCTGACTTATGATGAACCCGGAACGGCTGAAAATTTACGCACGGTTCGCGCGCCAGCACGCGCGGCGTTTTCTCTCGGAACGGCTTGCGGAGACTGGGAAGCCGATTCCCCCTGCCCCGCACAGGCCGACTCCCGGGTCCTGGCCCGACGATGGCCTGACGGTCGCCTGGCTCGGCCACGCGACGGTGCTGATTAACTTTTACGGCACTTGGCTTCTGACGGACCCGGCGCTGCGCTCGCACGTCGGCGTGAGCGTCGCCGGGCTGACCTTCGGCCCGCGCCGGCTGGTGAAGCCCGCGCTCAAGGCCCCCGAGTTGCCGCCGCTCGACGCCGTCCTCATCTCGCACGCGCACATGGATCACTGCGACCTGGGCACGCTGCGCCGCCTGCCGCGCAGGACGCACGCGGTCGTGCAGCGCGGCAACCTGGACCTCGTCGCGCGCTTTCCGCACAGGCACGAATTGGGCTGGGGCGAGAGCGTGGAGATTAACGGCGCGCGCATAGAGTCGCTCAGGGTCAACCACTGGGGCGCGCGCAAGCTGACCGACAGGCACAGAGGCTACGGCGGATTCCTCGTCACGAAAGGCGGGCACTCGCTCGTCTTCGGCGGCGACACGGCCTACACGAGCGCGTTCGCCGCGCTCCGCGCCCGCGCGCGAATTGACGTGGCCGTCCTCCCGATAGGCGCTTACGACCCGTACATACACGCGCACGCGAGCCCCGAGCAGTCCTGGGCCATGAGCCGCGAGATGGGCGCGACCTACATCCTGCCCATGCACCACTCGACCTTCAGGCTGAGCCGCGAGCCCGTCGCGGAGCCCGTCACGCGCCTGCTCCGCGCGGCCGGCGACGAGCGCTGGCGCGTCGCGCTGACCGAGCCCGGGCAGACGTGGCGGCTCCCGGAGCGCGAAGAGCGCGAGCGCGCCGCGTGAAGTCCGCGAGAGACGGTCAGCCTTTGTCGGCGTCCTCCGCCGGCTTGCGCAGGTTGGTCGGCCTCATGTCAGTCCACACTTCCTTGATGTACTCAAGGCACTCGGCCTTCGTCCCCGTCTTGCCCGCGTCGTTCCAGCCCAGTGCGTTCTCACGGTCGGCAGGCCAGATTGAGTATTGCTCGTCGCGGTTGACGACGACCTTGTAGATCGTCCTGTCTCTCTCTTCATCGTCTTCGTGCATGTCGCCTCCTGGCGGGTGTGAGTGAGTAAAAATTCCTCTGTGAATCCCGGGTGAAACCGATTATACTCCGTTAGCACTCCGGGCGCGCGGCTCTTCGTCCTGGTCCCGCACGCCGGCCTCTCGTCCACGCGCGGCTTCGCGGACCTGCGCATCGTCGAGCGCGAGGACGGCCTGCTCATCTCCTTCCGCCTGCAAACGGGCGCGACCGTCTCCGTCAACCAGAACTTCAACCGCCTGGACGTCGTCTTCACCGTCAACGAACAGCCCGGCCGGCCCCGCCCGGCCTGAGAGTCGCACGAGATGCCCCTGAAGCACTTCCCCAACGTCAAACCCGTCATCGGCGTGATACACGTCGGCGCGCTGCCCGGCACGCCCGCGAGCAGGCAGACGATCGCGGAGCTGGTCGAGTTGGCCGCGGGCGAGGCGGAAGCCTACCGCGCGGGCGGCGTTGACGGGCTGATGATCGAGAACATGCACGACACGCCGTACACGCGCGGGAAAGTTGGGCCAGAAATCGTGGCCGCGCTCGCCGTCGTCGGGCGCGAGGTGAAGCGGCGGGCGGGGCTGCCCGTGGGCGTGCAGGTGCTGGCCGGGGCGAACCTGGAGGCGATGGCCGTGGCGCACGCCGCCGGCCTGGACTACATCCGCGCCGAGGGCTTCGTCTTCGCGCACGTCGCCGACGAGGGGCTGATCCAGTCCTCGGCCGCGGAGCTCTTGCGCTACCGCCGCATGATCGGCGCGGAGCGCGTGGAGGTCTGGGCCGACGTCAAGAAGAAGCACTCGTCGCACGCCATCACGGCCGACGTGACGCTCGGCGAGACGGCCACGACCGTCGAGTTCATGCGCGGCGACGCCTGTATCGTCACGAGCAGCGTGACGGGCAAGCCGCCGAGCGCCTCGGACGTGCGCGAGGCCAAAGAGCACACGCGCCTCCCCGTGCTGCTCGGCTCCGGCATCAGCGCCGAGAACGTGGCCCAATTCTACGACTCGGCCGACGGCTTCATCATCGGCACTTACTTCAAGGCCGACGGCTACTGGGAGAACACAGTAGAGCTGAGTCGCGTCGAGCGTTTGATGGCAGAAGTTCGGAAGCTAAGGGAAGAGGGGAGTAGACAGTCTTCAGCCCCGTCAGGGGCGTCGTGAAAATAGCCCAGCACTTCAGTGCTGGGGACAGCGCGAACAAAAAGAGAGTCCCGTAGGGACGGCTGAAGATTTCAACCGTCCCTACGGGACTCAAATATTTTTGGCACAGTTACCCAGCACTGAAGTGCTGGGCTATTGTCAGTCGCCCCTGACGGGGCTGGGCTCGAATCTGCCGCCCCCGACCTTCCGCTTTCTGCCTTCTTACCAGCGGTGGTAGGCCGGGTGATCCGGCTTGACGGCGACGAAGGTGCCGCGCGAGGTGGCGCAGACTTTGTCGCGGGCGATGAGCTCGGCTTCGACTACGGCGCGGTCGTCGGTTGATTCGACAACGCGCGCGACGAGGCGGACGGGCGCGTCCGTGGGCGTCGGGCGCTTGAGCTTGATCGCGTAATCGGCCGTCACGGTGCAGGGCGCTTTCTCCGCACCCGTGCGCTTTATTAGGTGCCAGGCCGCCGCCCAATTCATGTGGCAGTCCAGGAGTGTGCCAATAATCCCGCCGTTCAGGACGCCGGGGAACGCCTCGTGGTGCGCCTCCGGCTGCCACTCGCAGACGACCTCATCCTCGCCCTGCGGGAAACTGCGAATCCTCAAACCCTTCTCGTTGGCCGGGCCGCAACCGAAGCACGCGTTGTTGGGCGCGAACCGTTCCTGAAGACTTTGCATGGCTAGTTGAAAATCACTTCGACGGGCTGTGCCAATCCTTCGACGGTCAGGACGAGGCCGCGCGGGTCGTCGAGCTGTTCCTTCTTCGGCGTCTGGAAGAAGACCAGGCCGCGCCGCCGCCCTGCGGGTTCGAGCGGCGTTTTCAAGTCGAAGGCGTGACTGCTGACACTCTCCTCGAAGGCGCGGCGCGAGTTCGGGTTGTAGAGGTAGACCTGGTCGCTTTCGAGTATGCGCGCGACGGCCTGCTTCGGCGTGCGGAATTTCCACTCGCGCCCCTCTGCGTCTCGCAGGCGAAAGCGCACGCGCTCGAAGTTGATCGGCTCGCTCCCCGCGTTCATTACCTCCACGCGCACGGGCAGGAGCCCCGCGAGCGGCAGGTTCGCCTCGAACAGCTCCTGGCTCTCTTCGTCCGCCGTGAGCGGCACGGCGCGGATGGTGAAAGCGCCCGCGCCCGCCTCGCGCCCGCCTTCCACGGACGCGTCAATCTTCGGCTTGACCTTGTAGAGCGAGCCCCCGCACGACGACGCCAGCAGCGCGAGCGCCGCCGCCGTCAAGACCAATCCCTCCGCAGCCTTCCTCATCGCGCCCGACTCTCTCACGCACACTCCGGCGCTGTCAACGTTCCAGATTTACGGCAGCGCCCCGAACCAGCCGCGGCGCTCCGCCCACTTCGTCAGCTCCAGGACGGGCGAGACGGTGAAGGCCAGACCGACGACGACGAGCCAGTCTCCGAGCGTCAGGCGGAAGGTGTTGAACATCTCGTGCAGGAAGGGCAGGTAGACGATGAGGGCCAGCATGAACAGCTCCCACACGATAGCCATGTTGAGCCACTTGTTGGCGAAAGGCTTGTGCAGCACCGTGTGGCGGTCGGAGCGGAAGTTGTAAGCCTTGAAAAACTGTATCAGGACGAGCGAGACGAACGTCATCGTCATCGCCTCCCGCAGGCTCCGGCCAGAGTTGAGCGCCCACGTAAAGAGGCCCAGGTTGACGAGCGTTGACCAGAGCCCGCCGATGAGCATGAGCATCACGACCGGGCGCGTGAAGATGCCGGCGCGGGCGTTGCGCGGCGGCCTCCGCATGAGGTCGTCCTCGGGCGGGTCTACGGCCAGCGCGAGCGCGGGCAGCCCGTCCGTGGCGAGGTTGACGTAAAGGATTTGCACGGCCGAGAGCGGGAGCGGGAGGCCGAAGAGCGACGCGCCGGCCATCAACCCTATCTCGCCTATGTTGGACGAGAGCAGGTACATCAAATATTTTTTGATGTTGCTGAAGATGCCGCGGCCCTCCTCTACGGCCGCGACGATTGAGGCGAAGTTGTCGTCCGTTAAGGTCATCGCGGCAGCCTCCTTCGTCACGTCCGTGCCCGTGATGCCCATCGCGATGCCTATGTCAGCCTTCTTCAGGGCGGGCGCGTCGTTGACGCCGTCGCCCGTCATCGCCGCGACGTGCCCCTTCTCCTTGAGCGCCGTGACCACGCGCAGCTTGTGCGCGGGCGAGACGCGCGCGTAGACCTCCACGCCCTCGACCTCGCGCGCGAACTCTTCGTCGTCCATCAACTCCAACTCCGCGCCCGAGAGGAGCCGGCCCTGGCCCAGTATGCCAAGCTCCAACGCCACCGCGCGGGCCGTCAGCGGGTGGTCGCCCGTAATCATCACAACCTTGATGCCGGCCTCTTTGCACTCCTCGACGGCGGCGCGCGCCTCCGAGCGCGGCGGGTCAATCATCCCTACCAGGCCCAGAAACGTCATCCCGCTCTCGGCGTCCGCGAGCGCCGCGCCTTTTTTTCGCGCGACGGCGAGCACGCGCAACGCCTCGCCCGCCATCTCGTGCGCGGCGTGCAGAACCGACGCCCGCTGCGCCTTCGTCAACTCCTCCTCGCCCCCTTCGGTCAACTGGTGTGTGCAGGAGTCCAGGATGAACTCGGGCGCGCCCTTCGAGTAGGCGACCGAGCCCCCTTGCGTCTCGTGCAGCGTCGTCATGCGCTTGGTCTCCGAGCTGAAGGGAATCTCGCCTGAGCGCGGGAACTCGCGGTCGAGCGCGGCCTTCTCGACGCCGGCCTTGGCCGCCGCCACGACGAGCGCGCCTTCGGTCGGGTCGCCTTTAACGTGCCAGCGCCCTTCGCCCTCGTCACGCACGACGCGCGCGTCCGAGCAGAGCACGCCGGCGCACAGCAGCTCCGCGAGCGGCCCCTGCGGCTCGACCGGCGTGCCTTCCAACGTGAACGTCCCCTCGGGCTCGTAGCCCGCGCCCGTCACCTCAAGCGTTTGCCCGGCGACGTGGATGCGTCGGGCCGTCATCTCGTCCTTCGTTAGTGTGCCAGTTTTATCCGAGCAGATGACGGACGTGCTGCCGAGCGTTTCGACCGCGGGCAGCCGGCGCACGAGCGCGTTGCGCTTAATCATCCGCTTGACGCCGATGGCGAGCGAAATGGTAACGACGGCCGGCAGCGCCTCGGGCACGACCGCGACGGCCAGCGCGACGCCGAAGATGAGCATTTCGACGAACGGCTGGCCGCGAAGCAGGCCGAGCCCGACGATGACGACGACCACGGCGAAGGCCGCGCGCGCGAGCGTGCGCCCGACTTTGTCCAGGTGCACCTGCAAGGGGGTCTTGTCCGACTCGACCTCTTGCAGCATCTGCGCGATCTGGCCGAACTCTGTCGCCATCGCGGTCGCCACCGCGACAGCGCGCCCGCGCCCGTAGGTGACGACCGTCCCCGCGTAGGCCATGTTCTTCCGGTCGCCCAGCGCCGCCGCCTCGTCGTCGAGCGCGGCCGTGTGCTTCTCGACCGCGACCGACTCGCCCGTCAGCGCAGACTCCTCGACCTGCAAGTTGACGGCTTCGACTAGGCGCACGTCCGCGGGAACTTTGTCGCCGGCCGCCAGCAGCACCACGTCGCCCGGCACCAGCTCGCGCGCAGGGACTTCGCGCTCGACCTCCGCGCGCAGCACAGTGGCCGTCGGCGCGGCCATTTCGCGCAGGGCCTCTATGGCGCGCTCGGCGCGGTACTCCTGGATGAAGCCCAGCAGCACGGCGAAGAGCAGGATGATGGTGATGGCGACGGCCTCGACCACGTGGCCGAGGGCGAAGGAGAGCCCGGTCGCGAAGATCAGAATCACGATCAGCACGTTCTTGAACTGTTCGAGCAAAATGGCCCACGGCGAGACGCGCCCGGCGGCCTGGAGTTCGTTCGGGCCGTACTCTTGCAGGCGGCGGGCGGCCTCCGCGTCCGACAATCCACGCGGCGAGGACTTCAAGCTCTCGAAAGCATCCGCGACCGCCAGCGTGTGCCACGGCGCGGCCGAGCCGGCGTCAACCTTCTTCGCGCTAACAGTGTCAACCGACATAGTCACCTTTCGATTGCGGAATGCGGATTGGAAAGAAATCACTCAAGCCTTTGCGCCTTTGGTTTTTACTTTGCGCCTTTGCGCGAACGGCTGTTTCACGCAAAGGCGCAAAGGTAAGACGTAAGGCGCAAAGGCTTGAATCTGTCTTCCGTAATCCGCAATCCGCATTCCGCAATTCATTGGCGCACGACCTCTACGGAGCAGTTGGCGCGCGCGGCCACCGCCGAGGAGACGCTCCCGGTCATAAAATGTTTGAAGCCGTGCAGGTCTCTCGTCCCGACGAAGATGGAGTCTGCGCCCCAGCTCTCGGCCTCTTCGACTAGAACGTGAGTCGGGTTGCCTCCCCTGGCGACGTTCGACGTGGTCAGCCCCGCGGCTCGCAGCCTGGCGGCCGCCTCGTCCGGCGGCGCTTGCTCGCCGGACGCGAGCGCGGTGACTATGCGCGCTTCGCTCCCGTCCGGCCACGCGCGCGCCGCGGCCGCCTCGACGGCCCGCTCCGCGTCCGGCGTGCCGTTAAAGCCTACGACGACGCGCGCCGGCCCCGCGCGCTGCGCGTCCAGGCACCGCGCGACGCGCACGGAGCAGCGCGCCTCGTAGAGCACTCTCTGCGACACGCTGCCCAGAATGAGCCGGCCGGCGACGACCGCGTGGCCGTGCGAGCCGACGACGACGAGGTCTGCCTTGAAGCTATCGGCCATTTTTATCACGGCCCACACGGGCGAATCGCCGCACGCCTCGGCCTTCACTTCCCAGCCCGGAAACTCTGCGTGGACGCGCGCGGCCGCCCGCTCGGCCAGCGCCCGCGCCTCCTTGACGGCCTGCTCCGCGTGCTCCTGCGCGTGACGTATGCCTTCGGGGATGTGAATCAGCAGCTCCTCCTCGGGCACTTCGTCTTCCGGCGGTGGGAGGATCACGTCCGCCACCGTCAGCACGACGGCCTCCAGCGTCGCGGGCAACCCGGCCCGCTGCAAATCATTCAGCGCCGCGTCGGCGCACGCCGAGCCGTCGTAGGCGATTAATATTTTCGAGGGCACATTCATCTTCGATCTCCTCCCTGCGGACAGGAATTTGATGGCGGCCGGCGTGCTGAATAGTCCGGGGTGGGCGCGGATGAAGAGCGGGAGCAATCGGGGAATAACGGAAGCTCGACCATCGCCCAAAACCCTTTCGTGCGCAGCAGCACAGACCAGGCTTCAAGAGCGAGCGGCGTAAAAGAAAAAGACCTTTTGCGCGCTCGACAAGCCGCAAAAGGTCTTGGTCATGGAGCCAAATTCTCGCTCTTCCCGGCTGGCCGGGCGCTCGACGAACGAGCGCCGTGTTGACGGCCATGCCGAACCCGGCTAAGGCGGGCGACCTACTCCCCTTTTGAATGCCGCCATTCTACATCCGCGCGCGCTGACAGTTCAACTTCGGCGGGCGCTTCCTTGCCCGCCCCCCGCGGCTCATGTTACGTTTTCGCTTTACCCGAGAGCGGCTAGAGAGCAATCCATACGGGCCGAGAGCCACCATGATCAGACCGTTTCGCGGGACGCACCCGCGGATTCACCCGACGGCTTTCATCGAAGAGAGCGCGCAAGTCATCGGAGACGTTCACGTCGGCGAGGAGGCGAGCGTCTGGTTCAACTCGGTCGTGCGCGGCGACGTGTACTACATACGCATCGGCAACCGCACCAACGTCCAGGACGGCACCGTCATACACGTCTCGAACGGCACACACGCCACCGTCCTCGAAGACGAGGTCACGGTCGGCCACAACGTCACCCTCCACGGCTGTTACGTCGAGCGCGGGAGCCTCATCGGCATCGGCTCAATCGTGATGGACGGCGTGCGCGTTGGCACAAAATCTCTGGTCGCCGCCGGGTCGCTCCTGACGCCGGGGACTCAAGTCCCGCCGCGCTCGCTCGTGATGGGCTCGCCCGCGCGCGTCAAGCGCCCGCTCACGGACGAAGAGGTCGCCGGATTAGACATTTTCTGGCAGAACTACGTCGAGCTGATACGGATGTACAGGGACGAGCCGTAGCGTCCAGCTTTTTTAACTAACGATTGAAGGAGAGCGAGAGAGAATGCCTACGAGGCTGTGTTCTCGAATATTCCTGGCCCTACTCGTGACGGCGGCCTGCGCGAATCTGGCGGGCGCGCAGAGCGGTTACGAATTGAAGCGGGGCGACAACGAGTTCGGCGGCTGGGGCGGCGGCGCGTTCTCGGCGACGACCGTCTTCGGCGGGCTGACGGACGCCGAGGCAGACGAGCGCGGCTTCGTCGTCGCGGCCTTCCGCTACGGGCGCACGCTCGCGGCCAACGACCACCTCGCCTTGCAGTACACGCTCGACGCGATCCCGATGGCGCTGGCAATCGGCAACATAGAGTCGAGCACGACCGTCACGACTCCCGCCGGCCCCGTGACGACTTTCACGCGCGACACGGCTTACGGCGTGGGCGTCACGCCTCTGGGCTTGCAACTCGACTTCGCCAACGGCTCGCGCGTCAAGCCGTTCGTGCACGTAAACGGCGGCCTGCTCGTCTTCAACGAATCCGTGCCGCTGCCGGACGCCGGAAAGTTGGCGCTGGTCGGCGAAGCGGGCGCGGGCGTGCGCGTCTTCACGTCCGAGCGCCGCGCCCTGAGCTTCGGCGTGCGCTTCCACCACATCTCGAACGGCGACCGCGCGGGCGCGAACCGCGGCTTGAACCAGTTCGTCATTTACGCGGGCTTCTCGGTCTTCAAGTAATGGCCCAGGGCAGGACACAACCCGCGCGCGGGATGCGCGACTTTCTCCCCGCGGACGTGCGCCGCCGCGAGCACGTCATCGGCGTCATACGCGAGGTCTACGAGCGCTACGGCTTCGAGCCGCTGGAAACGCCCGCGGTCGAGAACATAGAGACGCTGATGGGCAAGTACGGCGAGGAGGGCAACCAGCTCATCTTCAAAATCCTGAAGCGCGGCGAGCACGAGAAGACGGGCGAGGCCGATTTGGCGCTGCGCTACGACCTGACGGTGCCGCTGGCGCGCGTCGTCGCGGAGTACCGCGCGACCTTGCCGAAGTTTTTCAAGCGTTACCAGATTCAGCCCGTCTGGCGCGCAGACCGCCCCGCGCGCGGCCGCTTCCGCGAGTTCTACCAGTGCGACGTGGACGTGCTCGGCTCGCGCTCGATGGTCGTCGAGGCCGAGCTGTGCGCCGCGTCGAGCGAGGTGCTGACGAGGTTAGGGTTTACGAATTTCACGATTCGACTCAACCACAGGCAGGTGCTGGCGGGCGTGCTGGACGCGGCCGGCGTGCAGGCGGACAAGCACGGGGATGCGCTCGTCGCGCTGGACAAGCTGGACAAGATCGGCCGCGAGGGAGTGCATAAAGAACTGGCGGCGCGCGACGTGTCGGAAGAAGCGGGCGGCAAGCTGCTGGGCTTCTTCGCGGCTCTCGGCGAGTTGGAGCGCGCGGCCGAACTCGCCGCTGGCGAGGTCGTGACCGCTTCGAGCGAGGCGCTCAACGCCGCGACTCTCGGCCGCCTCGTCGAGTTCGTGGGCGACCACGAGGCGGGCGCGCGAGGGATTGACGAGCTTCGCTCAATCGTGGACTTCGCCGCGGCGAGCGGCGCGGGCGCGCGCATCCGTGTTGACCCGAGCCTCGCGCGCGGGCTCTCTTATTACACGGGCGCGATTATGGAAATCGTCGTGCCCGATTTGGCGGGGAGCCTCGGCGGCGGCGGGCGCTACGACAATCTGGTCGGGATGTTTTCGGGCCAAAACGTACCGGCCTGCGGCTTCTCGCTCGGCCTTGAGCGCATCATCGTCGTGATGACAGAACGCGAGATGTTCCCGGCCAGTCTCGCGAGCGCCCCGGCCGACGTGATGGTCACCGTCTGGGACGAGAACGCCATCACGGATTCAATCTCCCTGGCGACGGAGCTTCGCGCCGCAGGCTTGCGCGTGGACCTTTACCCGGAGGCGGACAAGCTCGGCAAGCAGCTCAAGCACGCCGCGTCGCGCGGCGTCCCCTTCGTCGCCGTCGTCGGCGAGAGCGAGCGGGAGCGCGGCGAAGTCTCGCTCAAGAACATGACGACCGGCGAGCAGCGCAGCCTGCCGCGCGCTCTCGCCGCCGCGACTATTTTAGAGGCGATGGGGAAATAGATTGATGGAGACTTCGCTCGCCAAACATTATCTCGAAGAAGCCGTTCAAACTTTTCGAGACTACAAGAAACTCGCCGACAAGGCGCTCGCGCAGGTGAAAGACGACGAGTTCCTGGTGGCCCTCGACGAGGAGGCGAACAGCGTCGGCGTCATCATCAAGCACATGGCGGGCAACATGCTCTCGCGTTGGACAGACTTTTTGACGACCGACGGCGAGAAGCCGGATCGCAACCGCGACATGGAGTTCGTCTTGTCGCCGGAGACGACGAAAGAGGAATTGCTCGCTTACTGGGAGCGCGGCTGGCGCTGTGTCTTCGACGCGGTCGAGCCTTTGCGGCCCGAAGATGCCGGGAGAAAAGTTTTAATCAGGGGCGAGGAGCACACGGTCGTCGAAGCCATCAACAGGCAGTTGACTCACTACGCTTATCACACGGGCCAGATAGTTTTTCTGGCGAAACATTTCAGGTCCGCGGAGTGGAAGAGTTTGAGCATCCCGCGAAATCGCTCGGCGGAGTTTAATGCCCGCCTCACGGAGTCCGGCGGGCAGGCGAGACAGAGTCGCTTCGACGCGCCGCAAGATTTTACACAAGAACAGGAGTCAGGAGTCAGGAGCCAGGAGTCAGAATAAAAGAAAATCTGTGAAGGCGGTTCTCCGCCGCTTCATTCTGACTTCTGGCTTCTGACTCCTGTATTCTGCTTTTAATCATGCTTGACCATTTAGGAAACCTGGAACGAACCCATTCGTGCGGCGCGCTGCGCGCTGAAGATGTTGGGAAGACCGTGACGCTGATGGGCTGGGTCGCGAGAAGACGCGACTTCGGGCCGCTGACCTTCGTTGACCTGCGCGACCGCGACGGGCTGACGCAGGTCGTCTTCGACGAGGAGACCGCCCCGGAGGCGCACGCCAGGGCCAAGGAGGTACGCGGCGAGTACGTCATCGCCGTCACGGGCGAGGTCGTGTCGCGCGCGGAGAACCAGCGCAACCCGAAGATTCCGACGGGCGACGTGGAGGTGAGCGCCCGCGAGCTGCTCGTCCTCAACGAGGCGCGCACGCCCCCGTTCCAGATCGAGCCGACCACCTCGGACGCGTTAGCAAGCGAAGACCTGCGGCTGAAGTATCGTTACCTGGACCTGCGCCGCCCGCAGCTTCAGGCGAACATACGCCTGCGCCACAGGGTCGTCGCGGAGATTCGCCGGTACATGGACGAGAACGCGTTCACGGAGATCGAGACGCCCATCCTGATTAAGTCCACGCCGGAGGGCGCGCGCGACTACATCGTGCCGTCGCGCATCCAGCCCGGCAAGTTCTACGCGCTGCCGCAGTCGCCGCAGCTCTTCAAGCAGCTCTGCATGATCGCGGGCCTGGACAAGTACTACCAGATCGCGCGCTGCTTCCGCGACGAGGACTTGAGGGCCGACCGCCAGCCGGAGTTCACGCAGCTCGACGTGGAGCTGAGCTTCGCCACGACCGAGCAGGTTTACAGGCTCATCGAAGGATTGTTCGCGCGCGTCTTCAGGCTGGCCGGGGCGGAGTTGACTGTGCCATTTCCGCGCCTGACTTACGCCGAGGCCATGCGCCGCTACGGCTCGGACAAGCCGGACCTGAGATTCGGGATGGAGCTGCAAGACTTGTCCGGCGCGCTCGAAGGGACGACGTTCGCGCCGTTCGCCGCGACGCTCGAAGGTGGGGGCGAAATCAAGGGGCTCGTGGTCGGCGGCGGCGCGCACCTGTCGCGCAAAGTCCTGGACGAGTTGCAGGAGTTCGTCAAACGCTACGGCGCAACGGCGCTCGCCTGGATCAAGCTCGGCGACGAAGTCTCTTCCTCGCTCCTGAAGGTGCTCGGGCAGGAGACCATCGAGCGCGTTGCGCAAGCGGCCGGGGCGAACAAGGGCGACGCGGTGCTCGTCGTCGCGGGCAAGCCGAAAGTCGTGGCGGCGAGTCTCGGCGCTTTGAGAAACGAAGTGGCGCGAAGGGAAAAGCTGATTCCCGAAAATGTCTACGCGCCGCTCTGGGTGACTGAGTTTCCGATGTTCGAGTTCAACGAGGACGACGGGCGCTACTACGCCATGCACCACCCGTTCACCTCGCCTTTGGACGAAGACCTGCCGCTCCTCAGCCGCGCGGTCGAAGGCGGCGAGACGCACCTCCTGGGCCAACTCCGCGCCAAGGCTTACGACACGGTGGTCAACGGCGTCGAGGCCGCGGGCGGCTCCATCCGTATTCACCAGCGCGAGGTGCAGGGGCTCGTCTTCAAGGCGCTGGGGCTCACAATCGAGAAGGCGCGCGAGCGGTTCGGCTTCTTCCTCGACGCGCTCGAATACGGCACGCCGCCGCACGGCGGCATCGCCTCCGGCGTCGAGCGCCTGTTGATGGCCTTGACGGGCATCGAGAACATACGCGACCTGATGGCCTTCCCCAAGACGGCCTCGGCCTCGGACCTGATGATTGACGCGCCCGGCGAAGTTGACCCGGCGCAGTTGGACGAATTGAAACTGAAGATCGTAGGAGTCCAAAGTCCAAAGTCCAAAGTCCAAAGTCCGTCGGACGAAGAAGTCTCAGAATTTCAGAGAGAACTCGAAAATCTCTAAGGAGAAAACAGAACGTGGACGAACTGCTGACGAAAGAGAATCTGGAATATCGTGCAACGGCGCGCGAGATCGCGGAGAAGTACGTGCGCCCGGTCGCTTACGAGCTGGACGCGAAGGCGGAATACCCCTGGTCTGTCGTGCGCGCGTTGCAGGACGCGGGGCTGATGGGCGTGTGGATTCCGAAGGAGTACGGCGGGCGCGGCGGCGGCGTGATGAACCTGGTCATCGTCGTCGAGGAGCTGTCGAAGGCTTGCGGCGGCGTCGGCGTGACTTACGCGGTGAACGCCCTGGCCTCGTTCCCGATTCTCGTCGGCGGGACCGAAGAGCAGAAGCAGAAGTACCTGCCGGACGTGGCGCAGGGCAAGACCCTGATGGCCTTCGGCCTCTCGGAGAAGGAGGCGGGCTCGGACGCCGGGAGCCTGAAGGCGCGCGCCGAGAAGCGCGACGACTTCTACGTCCTCAACGGCGACAAGAAGTGGAACACGAACGGCAACGCCGCACAGCTCTACACCATCTTCTGCTCCACGAACCCCGAGCGCGGCGGGCGCGGCGTCTCCGCGCTGCTGGTGGAGAAGGGGACCGAGGGCTTCGAGATCGGCAAGAAGGAAGACCTGATGGGCATCCGCTGCGTCCCCGTCCACGAGCTGCACTTCCACGACTGCTACGTGCCCGCGGAGAATCTGCTCGGCGGAAAAGAAGGACACGGCTTCAAGCACGCGATGATGACGTTAGACCTCGCGCGGCCCGGCGTGGCGGCGCAGGCTCTGGGATTGGCACAGGGCGCGCTCGACCTCGCCATCGAGTACACGACCAAGCGCCAGCAGTTCGGCCAGTCGGTCGCCTCCTTCCAGGGCATACAGTGGATGCTCGCCGACATGGCGACGAAGGTGGAGGCCGCGCGCCAGCTCGTCTACGCCTCGGCGCGCGCCATTGACGCGGGCGCGAAGAACGTCTCGAAGATCGCGGCGATGGGCAAGGTCTTCGCGACCGACGTGGCGATGAGCGTGACGACCGACGCCGTGCAACTCTTCGGCGGCTACGGCTACTGCAAGGACTACCCCATCGAGAAGTACATGCGCGACGCCAAGATCACGCAGATTTACGAGGGCACGAACCAGATTCAGCGCCTCGTCATCGGCCGCAGCCTGATTAAAGAGGCCGCCGCCGCGCAGCCGCGCGCCGAGGCCGCCGAGGCTTAAGCGGTCTGAAAGGGGGAGGGCTGCGCGCCGCACACTCAGAGAGAGGACCTCGCCATGAACTACCCGCGCTCAAGGGCCACGCTGCTTTCAATTCTGGCGGGCTCCTTACTCTGCCCGGCGCGAGTTCTCCCAGCGCCAGCGCCAGCGCCCCCGCAGGACGACCACGGCCAGGCGGCGGGCTGCGACCCTGCGGGCGCGTTCTCGCTCGTCGAGCAGCAGTTGTCTGAAGCGAAAACCCTGGACGACACGCCGGCGCGAATCAAGGTCCTGATTCGCGCGGCCGGCCTGCTCTGGGACTCGCGGCCGGAGGCGGCGCGCAACGCCTTCACAGAGGCTTACGATTTGGCCGCGAAAGATTTTAAGGAGCAGGGCGAGGCGGTGACCGACCCGAGCGGCTCCACGCCGGGAATGTTCCTGCCCGACCAGCGCTTCATAGTGATTAACGCCGTCGGCCGCCGCGACGCGGAGTGGGCCAAGCGCCTGGCCGAGCGCGCGGCCAAAGAGAATGAAGAGAAGGCGAAGGACGCTACAGCCTCCGACTCACGCCTGAGTGACCTCAGGATGGGCGATAAGCTCCTCGACGCGGCCTCCGTGCTTGCGCCCGTCAACAGGCCGGCGGCGATGGATTTCGCGCGCAAGAGCTTCCGCTACCCCGCCTCCTGGAACGGCATCACGCGCTTCCTCTACGAGCTGGCCGCGGCCGACCAGCAGACCGCGGACCAGTTCTACCTCGAAGCCCTGGAGTTTTACGCCGCGCGGCCCGTCAACGAGCTGCTCTACCTCTCCGGCTACCCGTTCGGCCTGAACCGCTTCTTCGGGCCGGAAGCGAGTTCCGCTTACTACCCTGCGCCGCAGGGGTTCGTGCCGAGCGCCGCGCTTCAGCAGCGCCTGATAGAGGTGCTGCTGCGGCGCGCGCGGGCCGCCATGCAATCGCCGGCGCCGGCGGGCGGCGGCGCGGAGGGCCTGCCGGAGTCGGCGCAGCTTTACGTGGCGCTCGACAGCCTCGGCCCGGTCCTCACGCAGCCCGCCCTGGCCGAGCGCGTCGCCCAGGTCAAGGTCACGCTCGGCGCGGCTCTGCCCGCGGAGCTGCGCGAGAGGATGACGAGTCTCGGCCGGGAGCAGCGTGAAGTTGACGAGCCGTCTTTCACGGACCTGGCCGGGCAGGTCGAGCGCGAGACCGTCTCCTGGAAAAAAGATTACTTGCTCGTGCAGGCGGTCATGGCCGGCGTCGCGTCGCAGAGCCTTGAGCGTCTGGAGGGACTGGCCGGGAAAGTCGAAGACGAGAATGTCCGCCGGCAGCTTCTCAACTGGCTCTATTTCAGGAGCGCGCAGAAGGCCGCCGCGGGCGGACAGCTTGAGGACGCGGCCCGGCTGGCGCGCAAAGTGGAGGAAGTAGACCAGCGCGCTTACCTCTTCTTCGAGGTCGCCTACGCCGCCGAGAAGAAGTTCGGCGACCAGGCGCGATTCCGCGAGGCGCTGGACGAGGCGGCGAAAGTGGCGCTGGCCGCGCCGAACACTGACCGCAGGGCGCGCGCCCTGCTCGGCGTCGCGCACCTCTACTCGAAGCTCGACCAGTTCCGCGCCGTGGAGGTCATGGGCGAGGCCGTCAAAACAATCAACAGGCTTGAGCGGCCGGACTTCATGCCCACGGTCTTCCAGGAGATTAAGGGCGAGCAGTTCGGCTTCTACCTGGCCTACCCGCTCGCCGGCTTCGACACCGAGAACAGTTTCCGCGACCTGGCCGCCGCGGACTTTCAGGGCGCGCTCGCGCTGGCGCGCACGCTCGAAGACAAGGGCTTGCGCGCGGGCGTCATGATGGCTATCGCCGCCCGGTGTCTGGAAAAGCCGGCGCGGAAAAAAGGAGCCGCGGTGAAAGGGCGCAAGGCTGCGTCGTCTTCCACGTCGCCCTCGGCCACACCATGATTACGCTGTCGCGCGAGCACGTCGAGGAACTGTTCGCGCACGCGCGCGAGGCGACGCCGGCCGAGTGCTGCGGGCTCGTCGCCGGGAGCCTGAGGCGGGCCGAGGCCGTCTATCGCCTGCGCAACGTCGCGCGCGACCCGCTCGTCGGCTACGAGGCCGCGCCAGAAGAGTTGTTCGCCGCCCAGCGCCGCATGCGCCAGCGCGGCCAGGAACTCCTGGGCATTTACCACTCACACCCGCGCGCAAGCGATCCCGTCCCGTCCGAGACTGATGTCCGCCTCGCCTATTATCCTTCCGCCGTTTACTTTATTATTGGCCTGGGCGCGCGACTGCCGCGGCTCCGCGCCTTCCGCATCTCCGAGCGCGACTCGCGCTGGGAGCCGGTCGAGTACGCGGTCGCGGACTGACCCGGGCGAGAACCTTGCGGGCCGAAATTTCGTAAACCATCCACAGAATGATGGCCGAAAAGAAGAAGAGCAAGTACGACACCAACCCGCTCGACGGCGATTACGCGCGCCGCGCCGACGACGAGTGGGGCGCGACCCGCCGCGTCGAGCCTAAGCCTGAAGAGAAAGAGGTCTGGCCGGCGGAGGCCCCGACGAAGCGTTACGACTCTTCCATCCCCGTCTCGTACCCTTCAATCAACGTCCCGCCGAGTTACCCGCCGCGCGCGGCCGGGCTCGCGGCCGACGCGACGCCGCACGCGACGCCCGCCGCCCAGGCTCCTCCGGCGCGCAACGTCCCCGGCCTGGGGCTGCCTGAGAACGTGACGCTCGCGCTGCCCTACGTGCCCTTCTTCATCGGCGGGGTAATCGGGGCTATAGAGCTGGCCGTGACGCCGCGCGAAGAGACCAAGACAAGATTCTACGCGGCGCAAGGGCTGGCCTTGCAGCTGCTCGCGCTCGTCATCACGCTCATCTTCAACTTCGTCGGCCGCGTGACCGGCACGGGCGTCGGCGGCGGCCTCTTCTGGACCGCCTCGACCGTCTTCTTCATCATCAACACCATCCGCCTCCTGAAGGGCAAGACCCTCCACATCGCCCCCGCACAGGACGCCGCCGACTGGCTCAACGAAAAAATAGAGCCGCAGAAGTTAAAAGCCAAGTCAAAGAAGTAACGGGCGGCGGAAGGGAACCCTCCGACCAGCCCCGTCAGGGGCGGCTGACAATAGCCCAGCACTTCAACGTTTGGTGTGAATTAAATCGGAGCCTCTGTTGAAAGCAAAGGACTTAGCTCAGGGTCGCTACCTCAATGGCGCTCCGATTCAGGAAATCGGCCATTGACTTGTAAGGACTTAGCTAATTCACACCAAGCGTTTCAGTGCTGGGAATTGAGCCAAAAAAAATATTCGAGTCCCGTAGGGACGGCCGAATGTTTCAGTCGTCCCTACGGGACTCGGCGTGATTTCCCGTCCGTTACCCAGCCCTGAAGTGCTGGGCTATTTTCACGACGCCCCTGCCGGGGCTCGTTGACTGCTTTAACTGACCACTGCCTCCTGCCCTCCGCTTTGTGTTAATCTTGCCGCGCAGGCTCTCCCAGACAGTTTGTGCCGGATGCGTCGTCGCCGAAAATGGAATGATGAAGAGGAAACTTTGTGCCCTGTTGCTCGCGGTCGTTGCGGGCTCGCTTGCGTTCCCGGTCAGTGCTCAGCGCCGCCGAAGACCCGCCGCGGGGCCGCCCGTCACCCAGGACCGCGGCTACGTCGCCGCGCGCTTCCGGCAGATCGCGGACCAATACCTCAAAGGCCACTACAGCTTCAACCCGACCGAGGCGACCGCCGCGGGGCTGCACGAGTACGACTCGCGCCTCGAAAGTCGCAGCCGCGAGTCTGTGGAACGCGAAGCGCGCCGCCTGCGCGACACGCTTAGTGTGCTGGCCCGCATCAACCCCAACTCGCTCCCCGAAGACACGCGCTACGACTACCTCGTCCTGACCTCGCACGCGCGCGGCCAGCTCCTCAACCTTCAGGACTTGCGCCGCTGGCAGCGCGACCCGAACGCTTACAACCGGGTCGCCGCCGCGGGCGTTGACAACGTCCTCAAGCGCAACTACGCGGGCTTCGACCAGCGGCTCGACGCCGTGCTCGCGCGCGAGCGCGAGATAGCGCGGCTGCTGGACGAGGCGCGCGCCAATCTGGACGCGCCGCCGCGCATCTACACGGAGACGGCCGTCGCGCAGGTGCGCGGCAGCGTCGAATACTTCGAGCGCGTCGTGCCGCAGATGGTCGAGCGCGCCGGGGGCGGGCGCATGAGCGCGGCGCGCAAGGGCGAGTTCGAAACGGCGAACGCGGCCGCCGTCAACGCCCTGCGCTCCTTCGCCGACTGGCTGGCGCGCGACCTCCTGCCGCGCTCCACGGGCAGCTTCGCCATCGGGCCGGAGAACTACCGGAAAAAACTGCTCTACGACGAGATGGTCGAGACGCCCGTCGAGCAGCTCATCAACGAAGGCGAAAGCGAGTTGCGACGCACGCAGGAGCAGATGCGACAGCTCTCGGAGGAGATCGCGCCCGGGAGGGGCGTGCGCGCCGCGCTGCGTGTCCTCGGGCGCGAGCACCCGTCGGCGGACGGCCTCGTCGGCGACACGCGCTCCGAACTCGACCGCATACGAGCCTTCGTCCGCACGGCCAACATCATGACCGTGCCCGCGGGCGAAAACCTCCGCGTCGCAGAGACGCCCGAGTACGCGCGCTCGACCAGCTTCGCCTCGATGGACTCGCCCGGCGCGTTCGAGCGCGTGGCGACCGAAGCCTACTATTACGTCACGCCGCCCGACCCGCAGTTGGACGAGCGCAAGCGCGAGGAGCACCTCAGCTTCTACAACCGCTACGCGCTGCCCATCATCTCGATTCACGAAGTCTACCCGGGCCACTACTATCAATATCTCGCCTTGAAGCGGCAGCCGTCGCGCGTGCGCGTCGCGCTCTCGTCCGCGAGTTTCGTGGAGGGTTGGGCGCACTACTGCGAGCAGATGATGCTGGACGAAGGCTTCGGCGGCAACAACCCCAAGCTCAGGCTCGCGCAGCTGAACATGGCGCTCCTACGCTTGTGCCGCTATCTCGTGGGCCTGCGCCTGCACACGCGCGGCATGACTTACGAGGAGGGCGTGGAGTTCTTCATGAGCGAGGGCTACCAGGAGCGCGTCAACGCCGAGCGCGAGGCGCGGCGCGGCACGCTCGATCCGACCTACCTCGTCTACACGCTCGGCAAGATGCAGATCATGAAGCTGCGCGAGGACTACAAACGGCGCGCGGGCGCTGCTTTCAACCTCGGAGAGTTTCACGACCGGCTGCTCTCCTACGGGATGCCGCCCGTCAAACTCATACGCCTGGCGATGCTCGGCGACGGCGGCGGGGGAACCGACGGAGGCACGATTGAGCCGCAACGCGACGTGGAGTTCTCCGTCCTGGCGACGGGCTACAACAGCCGCCACGAGGGCGGGCGCTACCTTCAGCTCATCACGAGCCAGGCGGAGTGGGAGCGGGCCTGGGAAGTAATCGGCCGCGGCAGCGCGGGCACGATGCCCGAGGTCAACTTCAACACGCGCGCCGTCGTCGTCGCGCATCAGGGAAGGAAGAACACAGGCGGCTACGGCATCTCGATCGCCGCGATTAGACGTGAGGGCACGACGCTCGTCGTGCGCGTCAACGAGCAGAGTCCGAAGAAGGGCGACATCGTGACGGAGGCGCTGACCTCGCCCTTCGTCGCCGTCTCCATCCCGCGGCCGCCCGACGGCACGGTCGCAAAGTTTGAGGACGGGGAAAACAAAATAGAACAGAATCGTAACGTCAATGAGCCAAGCTACCCGACGCGCAGACGCTCCGGGCGTCGCCGCCGCGGTTAAACAGGGCCAACCCGCCCCGACCGCGTTTCATCAAAACGGTGGTTCGCGCGCCCTCTCTCCCGGGCGCGGCTGTCATCAAATTCGGGGGAGACGGCTGAAGTTTTTTTACTGAGCGGCGCGCCCTCGAACAGAGTTTCTTGAGAGGCGCGCCGCTTTTTCAGCGGAGGGAGAAGAATGAAAGCCAATTTTTACAGCCGCGCACGCGCACTCGTCGTGATGCTCGCGGCGCTCGCCATGTTCGCGTCCGGGGTTTCGGCGCAGACCAGGATTAAGTTACACAGCAATAAGTACAAGCCCTCGGACGACGTGACGGCGGGCCGCCAGGCCGCGGCCCAGGTCGAGCAGCAGTTTCCCATCATCCGCGACGAGGCCGTGCAGGACTACGTCGAGCGCGTCGGCCAGCGGCTCGTCAGCGCCATCCCGCAGGAGTTCCAGCACCCTGAGTTCCGCTACTACTTCAAGGTCGTCAACGCGCGCGACATCAACGCCTTCGCCCTGCCGGGCGGGCCGATGTACATCAACCGCGGGATGATCGAGGCGGCGCGCAACGAGGGCGAGATGGCGGGCGTCATGGCCCACGAGCTGAGCCACGTCGCGCTGCGCCACGGCACGGCGCAGGCCACGAAGGCGCAGAAGTATTCCATCCTCGCCGGCATCGGCGCGATTGCCGGCGCGGTCATCGGCGGCGCGCCCGGCGCGATCATAGGCCAGGGCAGCCAGGTCGCCGTCGGCACCTACTTCCTCAAGTTCAGCCGCGAGTACGAGACCGAGGCCGACGTGCTCGGCGCTCAAATCATGGCGCGCGCCGGCTACGACCCGCGCGACCTGGCGAATATGTTCCGCACGATTCAGCAGCAGGGCGGCAGCGGCGGCCCCCAGTTTATGAGCAGCCACCCGAACCCGAACAACCGCTACGAGCGCATCAACCAGGAGGCGGCGATGCTGCGCGTCGAGGGCGGCGTCCGCAACTCGGAAGAGTTCGCCATGATTCAGCAGCGCCTGCGCGGTGGAGGGCGCGCGCCTTCGATGGAAGAGATCGCGCGTAGCGGCCGGCGCTACCCCGTCGAGGGCGGCAACTACCCGTCGAATTATCCTGAGGGGAACATCAGCGGGCGCGTGGCCTACCCGTCGTCGCGCTACCGCAACTTCAACGGCGGCAATTTGTTCAGCCTGCAATACCCCGACAACTGGCGCGAGCTGGGCGAGAGCCAGACTTCCGTCTGGTTCGTCCCCGAGGGCGCTTACGGCCAGGTCCAGGGCCAGGCCGTCTTCACGCACGGCGTCAACGTCGGCGTCGCGCAGGCGCAGGGCAACGACCTCCGACAGGCATCCGACTACTTCATCAACTCGCTGGCGCAGGGCAATCGTAACCTGCGCGCGCGCGGCAACTACCAGGACGGCACGATTGACGGCCGCCGCGCGCTCGCCGTCAACCTCTCGAACGTCAACGAGGCGACCGGGCGCAACGAGATTCTCACGATCTACACGACGCTCACGCGCAACGGCGGGCTCTTCTACCTCATCACGGTCGCGCCGCAGACCGACTACAACACCTTCCAGAACGCCTTCGCCAACGTCCGGCGCTCGGTTCAGTTGAACGACTGAAGCGTTCGCGCCCTGGTCAGTACCGCCTGCGGTAGCGGGCGGGTCTCCAACGTTGAGACACCCGCCCGCTACCGCAGGCGGTACTGACACGGCTTCTTTTATTTTGCGACCGGGTATAAGCTAGGCGGCGCTATGGAGGACGAGGCCGCGCGGCGAAGACAGGTGTGGAAGTGGGCGCTGATCGCGGCCGGGTGGGCGCTCTTCGGCCTCTTCTTCGCCAGCCAGTCAATCGCGGTGCGCGCCTACGACGGCTTTCCGCTGAGGGTGGGCGAGACGGTTACGGCGTGGCTGCTCTGCGCGGCGCTCTGGCTGGCCCTGACGCCGCTCGTGCTCTGGCTCGCGCGCCGCTTCCCGCTGGAGCGTGGCCGCTGGCACAGAAACCTGCCGGCGCACTTTCTGGCCTGCGTCCTCGTCTCGCTCCTGCAACTGGCGGCTTACTCCTGGATAGCTTCGCGGCTCGGCCAGCGCCCTTTCTTCCAGTCCTTCCGCGGCCTCTTCGTCAGCAACTTGCACTTCGACCTCCTGACCTACTGGGCCATCGTCGGCCTGAGCCACGCGCTCGACTATTACCGCAAGTACCGCGAGCGCGAGCTGCGCGCCTCGCTGCTCGAAACGCAACTGGCGCGGGCCGAGCTCGACGCCCTCAGGATGCAGCTCCACCCGCACTTCCTCTTCAACACGCTGAACAGCATCTCGGTCCTGATGGCCGAGGACGTGCGCGCGGCGCAGAGGATGCTCGCGCGGTTGAGCGACCTGCTCAGGGCGAGCCTGGAGAGCGCCGGGGCGCACGAGGTCGCGCTCGACGACGAGCTGAAGTTTTTAGAGAGTTATTTGGAGATAGAGCAGACGCGCTTTCAGGACCGGCTGACGGTGCGGATGGAGATTGACCCTGCGGCGCGCGCCGCACGCGTGCCCAACCTCATCTTGCAGCCCCTGGTCGAGAACGCCATCCGCCACGGCATCGCGCCGCGCGCACGCGCTGGAACAGTGGAGGTCCGCGCCGAGCGCCACAACGGCGTGGTGCAACTGACGGTCGCGGACGACGGCCCAGGCTTAGGGCTGGCGCGGGCCGAAGACTTGATGAAGGGCATAGGGCTCTCGAACACGCGCTCGCGGCTCCGGCAGCTCTACGGCGCGGCGCACCGCTTCGAGCTGCGCGAGCGCGGCGGCGGCGGGCTCGAAGTCTCAATCGAGATTCCTTTCCGCAACGGGGAGTGAGCGCGTGGGAAAGATTCGCACGCTGATCGTGGACGACGAGCCGCTGGCGCGGCGAGGGCTACGCGCGCACCTCGCAGGCGAGAGGGACGTGGAGGTCGTCGCCGAGTGCGGCGACGGGCGCGAGGCCGTCCGCCTCATACGCGAGCTCGAACCCGACCTCGTCTTCCTAGACGTGCAGATGCCCGAACTCGACGGCTTCGGCGTCCTGGAGCAGGCCGCGGCCGGGCGGCTCCCGTCAGTCATCTTCGTGACGGCTTACGACAAGTACGCCCTGCGCGCCTTCGACGTGCACGCGCTCGACTACCTCTTGAAGCCGTTCGACGCCGAGCGGTTCGCGGAGGCGCTGGCGCGCGCGCGCACGCAGATCGAGCGCGAGGGCTTGAGCGAAATCAGTCTCCGCCTGCAAAGTCTGATTGACGATTTGCGGACGAACCAGAAGTACGCCGAGCGCCTCGTCGTCAAGGCGGCGGGGCGCATCTTCTTCCTCGGCGCGGAGGAGATTGACTGGGTCGAGGCCGCGGACAATTACGTCCGCGTGCACGCGGGCCGTGATTCGCACCTGCTGCGCGAGACGATGAACAGCCTGGAGAAGAGGCTCGACCCCGCGCTCTTCCTGCGCGTCCACCGCTCGGCCATCGTCAACGTCCGACGCATCAAGGAACTGCACACGCTCTTCCGCGGCGAGTACGAAATCATCCTGCATGACGGCACGCGCCTCTCGACGGGGCGCGGCTACCGCGACCGCTTGCAGGAGCTTTTCGGCCGCGCCGACTGACCACGTCCGCCCCGCCGAAAACCCGTCTCACCCATTGATACTCGCGCCCCGCCACAAATCTCTTCCAGACACTCGCGGCCGCGGTTAGACTGAAACATAAGGACTCGTGAAAATCGAAAGGACTCGATCATGAAGAAAAAATCCGGCCTCCTGTTCGCCTCCCTGTTGTTAGTCTTCGTCTCCCTCCTGCTGGCGCTGGCGTCGGAAGCGCGCGCGCAGTCGCCCGCGGACGCGGCCGCCATCAAGCAGGCGGCGCTCGACTACATAGAGGGCTGGTATGAGGGCAACGCCGAGCGCATGGAGCGCGCGCTCCACCCCGAGCTGGCGAAGAGAATCGTCCGCACGAACAAGGAAGGTTACAGCAACCTCGGCCAGATGAGCGCGATGTCGCTCGTGCAGGGCGTGCGCCGCGGCGGCGGGAAGGAGACGCCGAAAGAGAAACAGCAGAAGGACGTGACGATCCTCGACGTGTTCGAGAACGCCGCGAGCGTCAAGGTCGTCGCCTCGGACTGGGTGGACTACCTGCACCTGGCGAAGTCCAACGGCCGCTGGGTCATCGTCAACGTGCTCTGGGAACTGAAGCCCGAGAAGAAGTGACGAGATTGGGACGGCACGAGGGGCCGTGGACGGAACCATGCTAAACACCAAGCGCCTGATACTCGCAGCGAGCCTCGCCCTCGTGCTGTTTCTCCCCCTGTCGCGCGGACAAGAACGGGCGACGGACGGCGTGTTGGAGGGAATTTGGGCCAGCGAGACAAAGTTTACTCCCGCCCTCAAAGGTGAGCTCGCCGTGACGCGCCGGGGCTCAACCTGGCGCGCGACCCTCTCCGGGGCCGAGGCCGTATTCCGAGTCGCGGGGGCGAGGGTGGCCTTCACTTTCCCCGGCAACGTGGGCCAATTCCGGGGGACGCTCTCTGGCGACGGGCGCGCGATTGAGGGCTTCTGGTTGCAGCCGCCGGCCGGGACCGATGCCCAGCCCAACCCGACCGCTTCCAGCCAGCCCTTCGCCACCCCACTCACCCTGCGCCGCACGTCGCGCGGCGCGTGGCGCGGCTCCGTGCGGCCCCTTGAGGAGAGCTTCACGCTCTACCTGAAGATTTTTCGTAACGCCGACGGGTCACTCACGGGCGCGTTTCGTAATCCCGAAACGAACTCGAACGGCGGCGCGTCACATTTCGCCGTGACGCAAGACGGCGACTCCGTTTTATTCAGCGCCCGGCCCGACCCGTCGCAGCCGGAGTTACGCCACAACGCCGTGCTCGCCCGCTCGCCCGACCGGCTCCGACTCCTCTGGCCGGACCTGAGTCGCACGATAGAACTCAGGCGCGTCACGCCGTCCGAGGCCGCCGCCTTCTTCCCGCGGCCGCCGGGCGCAGCGGGCTACGTGTACAGCAAGCCGCCCGCGGCCGGGGACGGATGGGAGACTGCGCGCGCCAGCGACGTTGGGATTGACGAGGCCGCGCTCACGCGACTGGTGCAAAGATTGATTGACGCCGACCCGGCCGCCCGCCGCCCGAGCCTCATCCACTCGCTTCTAGTGGCCCGGCGCGGCAAGCTGGTGCTCGAAGAGTATTTCTTTGGCTTCGACCGCGACAGGCCGCACGACGTGCGCTCGGCCGGCAAGAGCTTCGCCCCGGTCATGCTGGGCGCGGCCATGATGCGCGGCGTCAAGCTCGCGCCCGAGACGCCGGTCTACGCCCTGCTCGCAGGCCGCGGCCCGTTCGCCAACCCAGACCCGAGGAAGTCGCGCGTCACCCTGGCCCACCTCATGACGCACACCTCCGGGCTCGCCTGCGACGACAACGATAACGCGTCGCCCGGCAATGAAGGCACCATGCAGGCGCAGCGCGAGCAGCCCGACTGGTGGAAGTACACGCTAGACCTGGCCGTAGCGCATGACCCCGGAAGCCGCTACGCCTATTGCTCTGCGAACATCAACCTGGTGGGCGCGGCGCTCACGACCGCGACCGGCACCTGGCTCCCCGAACTCTTCGAGCGCACCATCGCGCGCCCGTTGCAGTTCGGCCCTTATCACTGGAACCTGATTCCAAACGGGGAAGGCTACCTCGGCGGCGGCGCATTCCTGCGGCCGAGAGACCTTTTGAAGGTCGGGCAGGCTTACCTCGGCGGCGGCGCGTGGCGCGGGCGGCGAATCGTCAGCGCGTCGTGGGTGGCGCAATCTACAGCGCCGCGCGTTCACATCTCTCCGGCGACCACGGGGCTGAGTGCAGAGCAGTTCCCCATGTTCTACGGCGAGGCCGACGACGGTTACGCCTGGCACCTGTCGCAGCTCCGCGTGGGCGAGCGCACCTATCGCGGGTACGCCGCGACGGGCAACGGCGGACAACTCCTGGTCGTGGTCCCGGAGCTGGAGCTGACGGTCGTTTTCACGGCGGGGAATTACGGGCAGGGCGGCATCTGGGGCCGCTGGCCGCAAGAGATCGTGGGCGGGGTGATTATTCCGGCCATCAGCCGTTGACGCTAAAATTAACCACAGAGGACACAGAGGACACGGAGGGGGGAAAGGGATTTGAGATGGCAGATTTGAACTCTCAAATCTGCCATTTGAAATTCTTCTTATCTGCCTCTGTGTTCCTCTGTGTCCTCTGTGGTTAATTACTAACCAATCAACGGCATCTTCGCGCCGCACTCGGGGCAGAACCTTGTGGGGTTCTCGGGCTCGTGCCCGCAGCCGGCGCAGGCCAGGCGCGGAGGCTTGGTCGGCGTCCCGCACTCGGGGCAGAACTTGGCCTTGCCGACCTGAGCGCCGCAGGACGAGCAGCTTGCCGAGGCCGCGGGCTGCGCCGCTTGCGCCGCGGGCCGCGCGGGCGCTTTGACGGCTGACTCCGCGCCCATGTCTATCTGCGAGACGTAGTCCGTCTGCTGCGCCTTCTCGTAAAGCTGCTGGCGCGTGGCCTCCGCCTTGGCGTGTGCGTGCGCTGAGGCCAGCTCCTCCTGGTAATCGGGCGCGCAGTCCTCGCACTGGCCCGCCTGCGCGTTCCAGCAGATGTCCGGGCAGACCCACTTGCCACAGCGCGAGCACTGGTGAAAATGCTCCTTGCCTTCCTCGACGGCCTTGGCGAGCGCGGCGTCGTGCGCCTTGCCGCCGACCGTGCGCTGAATCTCGTAAGCCGAGTCGCCCGCGGAACTGGCCCAGCCGCCGAACAGGCTGCCGGCCGCGCGCAGGAGCGAGCCGGCGGTCCCCGTCGCCGACGGCTGATAGCGCGACATGAAGCCGTTGCCGCACTTGTCGCAGTGGAACTTGAACTGGTAGCCCCTGTCCGTGGACAGGTCATCGTAATTACTGACGAACTGAATCATTGCCATTGATAAATCTCCCTGAAAACATTGACGAGTGATGAGTGACAGGTGACAGGACGCGCGGCCCGCCCCCGTTTGCAAGATATCATCACAGTTTTTCTCTTGTCACCCGTCACCCGCCACTTTTTTTGGCCTCCTGCCACAGGGCTTCCATCTCGTCCAGGGTCGCGGCGTCGAAGGTGCGGCCGCGATTCTTCAGGCCCTCCTCTATGTGCCGGAAGCGGCGGCGGAATTTGCGGTTGGTCGCCTTGAGCGCCGCCTCCGGCTCGACCTTCAGATGGCGCGCGATGTTCGTGACGGCGAAGAGCAAATCGCCCAGCTCCTCGCGCACGCGCGCGTGGTCGTCCTCCGACTCGGACTCTTTGTGGAGCGTGATGGCCGCGCGCAACTCGTCCACCTCCTCGTGCAGCTTGTCGAAGATGTCCTCAACTTTCTCCCAGTCGAAGCCGACGCGCGCGGCCTTCGTCGAGAGCTGGTGCGCCTCCATCAGCGCCGGGGCCTTGCGCGAGACGCCGTCCAAAAGCGACGCCTCTTTCGCCTGCGAGTCCTTCCCCGCGGCGCGCTTCTCCTCGGCCTTGATCGCCTCCCAGTTGCGCAGGACTTCGGCTGCGTCCTCGGCGCGCTCGTCGCCGAAGACGTGCGGGTGGCGGCGGACCATTTTCGAGTGAATCGCCTCGGTCACGTCCGCGACGGTGAACTCGCCGCGCTCGGCAGCGACCTGCGCGTAGAAGACTATCTGAAAGAGCAGGTCGCCCAGCTCGTCGCGCAGCTCGGCGGGCCTCCCTTCGCGCGCCTCCTCGACGGCCTCGAAAGCCTCGTAAGCCTCCTCCAAAAGCATCGGCGCGAGCGTCGCGTAAGTCTGCTCGCGGTCCCAGGGGCAGCCCTCCGGCGAGCGCAGCCTTGCCATCAGTGCGACTAAGTCATCGAATGTTGCCGGCATAACTCTCGTGTCCACAAGTCCAAATTTTAAAGTCCGAGGGCGGAAGTCTAAAGCCTGTGGCCTGATGTTCCAAGTCCGGCCCGCTGGACTTTGGACTTCTCGCGCGTCGCGGTGCTACCATCGCGTCTTAAATAAACGGTTCAGGGAAAAATTTATGAGCGAAGAACAGCCAGTTTTCAAGGTCACAGACCGCAGACTCTTCAACCCGGACGGCACGCCGCGCGAGGTCGCGCCCGAGGAGGAGCCGAAGAAGAACGCCGCGCAGGAGGCTCCCGCGCCCGCGGCGGAAGCCGCGCCCGCGGCGGCGGCACAGCCCGCGCCCGAGGTTGCGGACGTAGCCGAAGCCTCCGGCGCGGACGCCACTTCTGCCGGCTCGGCGGCCGAGCAACTTCCCGAGGACGATTACGCGGAGGGCGACATCCCCGGCGCGGACGACCCCGCGAGCTTCATCAACTTCCTGATGTCCATCGCCTCGAACGCGGCGGCCGCGCTCGGCATGATGAAGCATCCCGTGACGCAGGAGGTCAGCGTTGACCCCGAGCTCGCCAAGCACTGGATTGACGTGCTCGGGATGCTCAGGCAGAAGACGCGCGGCAACCTGGCCCCGCAGGAGGAGCAAATCTTCGAGGGCCTGCTCGCGGACCTGCGGATGCAGTACGTCTCGCTCACCAGCCCCCGCCGGCCGCAGGCCCCGCGCGGCTTCAGCGGCAGAGACATCATCGGCGGAAAATAGTGGTCGGTGGTCGGTGGTCAGTGGTCAGTTAAAAACTGATTTCTTACTGACCACTGACCACTGACTTCTGACCACTGAAATGAAGCTGACTTTCCTCGGGACCGGCACGTCAACGGGCGTGCCCGCCATCGGGTGCGAGTGCGAGACGTGCGTGTCGGATGACCCGCGCGACAACCGGCTGCGCGTCTCGATTCTGATAGAGCACGGCGGGCGGACGGTGCTCGTGGACACCTCGTCGGACTTCCGCCAGCAGGCGCTGAGGCAGGGCATCCGCTGGCTCGACGCGGTCCTCATCACGCACTGCCACGCCGACCACATCTTCGGCCTCGACGACATACGCCCCCTGAACTTCCGTTACGGCTCGCTCGGCGTCTACGCCAACGAGCGCGCGTGGAAAGACATCCGCCGCATCTTCCAGTACGTCTTCGAGCCGAGCTACACGGGCGGCGGGCTCCCGCAGGTCGTGCCGCACACGGTCACGTCGGGCGCGTCCTTCTGTTTTGGGCCAGATTTGCAGGTCACGCCGCTCGAAGTGATTCACGGGCGGTTGCCCGTCGCGGCCTACCGCTTCAACGACTTCGCCTACGCGACGGACCTGAGCGAGATTCCGCCCGCGACCATCGAAGCCTTGCGCGGCCTCGACGTGCTCGTGCTCGACTGCCTGCGCTTCAAGCCGCACCCGACGCACCTCTGGCTGGACCGCGCGCTCGAATACATCTCCGAGCTCGCGCCGCGCCGCGCGTACCTGACGCACCTCGCCCACGACGTGCTCCACGCGCGCGACTCCGCGAAGCTGCCCGAAGGGGTTGAGTTCGCATACGACGGGTTAGTGATAAGTGATGAGTGATAAGAGAAGGCGGCCGCGGTTTCCGCTCCGTGAGGAGCGATTGAAAATAGCCCAGCACTTCAGTGCTGGGGACAGCCGCAATAGTTGTCGAGTCCCGTAGGGACGATTGAAGATTTCAGCCGTCCCTACGGGACTCAGTAAAATTTCCCGCTTCTTTCCCAGCACTGAAGTGCTGGGCTATTTTCGCTCCGTCCCTACGGGACGCTGATGGGTTCACGCTTGATGATTGACCGCTCGGCACTCCCCTATGAGACTCTTTCACGGAACGGATAACGCCGGCATCGCGCGGCCGACGGTGCTGACGCTCGGCGTGTTCGACGGGCTGCACCTCGGGCACCAGCTCATCATGCAGACGGTGGTCGAGCGCGCGCGCGCGGCCCGTGCCGTGCCGACCGTCATCACGTTCGACCCGCACCCGCGCGCCGTCCTGCACCCGCAGTCGGCCCCGCCGCTCCTGCAAACCTTCGACCAGAAGATCGAAGCCTTCGGCGTGATGGGCATCGAGCAGTCAATCGTCATCCGCTTCAACAGGGCCTTCGCCGAGATCGAGGCCGAGGATTTCCTGCGCGACGTGGTGCGCGACCGGCTGCACGCCGTCGAGGTCTACCTCGGCCGCGGCTTCGCCTTCGGCCGCAACCGCGAGGGCAACATAGGGCTCCTGCGAAAGGTGAGCGGCCAACTCGGCTTTCACGCCGACGAAGTCCCCGAAGTGCGTCTGCGCGGGCAGCGCATCAGTTCCAGCCGCGTGCGCGAGCTGCTGGCCGAAGGGCGTGTGAATTTGGCCCGCAGGATGCTGGGCCGGCCCTACGGCGTCGAGGGCCGCGTGGTGCGCGGCGACGAGCGCGGGCGCTCCCTAGGCTTCCCCACCGCCAACCTGCGCCCGCAGAACCGCGTCATTCCGCGCAATGGAGTCTACGTGACGGCGACCCTGATAGAGGGCGCGTGGCGGCGCAGCGTGACCAACGTCGGCACGCGCCCCACGTTCAAGGACGAAGCCGCCGAGCCTTCGATTGAGACCTACGTGATGGACTGGGAGGGCGACCTCTACGGCGATGTCGTGCGCGTGCGCTTCCTCCACCGCTTGCGCGACGAGCGAAAGTTTGCTTCCATTGAAGAATTGAAACAGCAGATCGCGCGTGACCGTGACCGCGCCGCCCGCTATTTCGGGCGCGGCGGCGTGCGCCGGACGCTGGCGATAGTCTAGGTTTCAGGTTTCAAGTTTCAGGTTTCAGGTTCTCCGCTTTTAACCTGAAACCTGAAACCTGAAACTTGAAACCTGAAATTTTATGGCCGCTCAAGAGCGAGACAAATTGGCACAGCAGGAAAGACCCGGCGGCAACGGCAGCGCCGCGCCCGACGGCCGCGCGAGGCAGCCCGTGCGCGCCCTTGAGATCGCGCGCGAGCGCGGCGCGGGCTTCAAGGAAGAAGAGCCGCTCATCATCATCCCGGGCACGCACGCCCACATCCTCAAGGACAACGAGGCCATCAGCGCGCGCGGCTGGCGCGGCTGGCGGCGAGTCATGCAGGTCGCGCGCGTCCTCGGCCTGCTCTCGCTCTACCTCTTCCTCGACAGCTACGACATCCGCGCCACCTTCAACGAGCGCTTCGCCAAACGCAAGCGCGAGGAGGCACGCGCCCGCGGCCCGATAGCGCAGTTCCAGGAATGGACGCGCAACGTTGACCGCCGCATCCTGGACAAGCTGATTCGCGTGACGCGATTCTTCGTCTTCCGCGGCGCGGAAGGCTCCGGCAAGAAAGAGGCGCGGCTCGAAAAGCAGGCCCTCTGGCTCAAAGAGAGTCTCATCCGCCTGGGACCGACCTTCATCAAGATCGGCCAGTCGCTCGCCACGCGCGGCGACTTGCTGCCGCTCTCTTACGTCAAGGAGCTGGTCAAGCTGCAAGACCAGGTTCCGCCCTTCCCGAACGCGGAGGCGATGGCGCGCATCGAGACGGAACTCGGGCGCAAAGTGCAGGAGGCTTACGCCGCGTTCGACACGGAGCCGATTGCCGCGGCCTCGCTCGGGCAGGTCTACCGCGCGCAGCTGCACACGGGCGAGGAGGTCGCCGTCAAGGTGCAGCGCCCCGGCCTCGCCGAAGTCATAGGCTTCGACATAGCGGTCCTGCGCCGCCTCACGGAACTGATGCGCCGCTTCCCGCAGATGAACGAGAACGCCGACTGGGAGGGGATGCTGCGCGAGTTCTCCGAGACTATCACGGAGGAGATGGACTACGTGCAGGAGGGGCGCAACGCTGACCTCTTCCGCGAGAATTTTAAGAAGTGGCAGACCATACTCGTCCCGCGCATATACTGGTCGCACACTACCCCGCGCGTGCTGACGATGGAGTTCATCCGCGGCACGAAGGTCGTGGACATCGAGGGCTTGCGCGTCAAGCGCTTCTCGCCCGTCAAGGTCAACCGGCTGCTCGTGCGCACGTACCTGAAGCAACTTCTGGAAGACGGCTTCTTCCACGCCGACCCGCACCCCGGAAATTTGCTCGTGATGGACAACGGGCGGCTGGCCTTCTTCGACTTCGGGATGACGGGCAAGATTACGCCGCGCCTACAGTCGCTAATGATTAACGCCTTCTTCCACGTCGTCAGCCGCGACGTGCAGGGATTGGCCCAGGACTTAATCAACCTCGACTTCTTAAAACCCGGCGTTGACCCCGAGCAGATACGCCCCATCGTCGAGGGGCTCTTCCAGCACTACCTGAATCTGAAGCTCGGCGAGGTCAACTTCAAGGAGCTGACGTATGACCTGGCCGACGTGATGTACGAGTACCCGTTCCGGCTGCCCGCCAACTTCACCTACATCATCCGCGCGCTGATGACGCTCGAAGGCATCGGCATCGTCACGGACCCCGAGTTCAGCTTCTTCGACACGGCCAAGCCCTACGCCAAGGAGTTCATGCTCAAGCGCGAGGGCCGCCTCTTCCGCAAGCTCCTCGTGGACAAACTCCTCGGCCGCGACACCGAGGGCCGCATCGAGTGGGGCAAGATGTGGAAACTCGCCAAGATGGCCGCGAAGATGTATCTGGAAAAGTAAGCACACTCACTTTCTCTCAACTCTTCCGGCCTACCAACTCATCTTCACCGTGGACGAAAAACTGTGACCCGCGGCAGGCGCAGGCGTGATAGTATGTGCCGCCGTTTACCTCGCTCGGATTTCAGAAGAACACACCGCGGCTAGCTCTACTAACTAAAGGCTGAACAAGAAAAGGAGTCAGGATGGGAAAAGTGAGGAGGAGTACGTTAATTGGCTTAACGCTTTTGCTCGTGTCGGTCGCGGGCTGTAAAGTCAGCTGCACGACGGCCAACATCAGCAGCCTTAAATTCAGTAAGGACAAGGAAGGGAAAGTCCAGACGAAGGAGTTCGCACCCACGGACACCATCTACGCCAGGGCCGACGTCTCGAACAACCCCGGCGATGTCACGCTCAAGTTCAGCGTCTTCGCGGAGAAAGTCGAGGGGGTGGCGGAAAACACTCCTGTCCACAATGAGTCCGTTAACGTGCCGGGCGACGGCTACGGGATTTACACCCTGGAGCCGACCGCCGGCTGGCGCGCAGGCCGTTACCGCGTCGAAGTCGCCATGATGTATAACGGCGAGCAGAAAGATAAGAAGTCGGACACCTTCACGGTCAAGGGCGGAAGCGGAGGCGTCGCGGTCCCGAGCCCCGCCGCGACCCAAAGTCCTGCGGGCGAGGCCGCCCCAGCGGAAGATAACGAGAACACCGACGACTCGGAGAACAGCAGCCCGCAGGGCGAGAACTGAAGAATCAAGAGACGATTTACTTGCCCTCTACTGAGAGCCGTTTTTAACTGTGAGCTGAGCGACGCATCGGCGACCGAGTCAATAGATGCGTCGCTCATCATCTTTTCAGTCAGCTACCGCGCGCTCACCTTGAGCGTGTAATGCGCCGAAGGGTGCGCCACCACGTAGACGTAATAATTCCCCGTCTTCGGAATCCTGCCCGCCCAACGCCGCCCGCCGTCATATTCTGTCCCGAACTTTGCCGGCTCGGCAGAGTAGAAGTCCTGCGGTTCGCTCACGGAGAGCGACGCGCGGTTGTCACCTTCACGCCGCCAGGAAAGGCGCACCTTCAGGAGTTGGCCTTTACGCGCGCGGATCACATAACTGTCATGCGACTCGCCGCCGATGAATCCGCGCACGGAGGCCGGGCTACGCAATCTTCTGGGGGCTGAAGTGTCAACTTTCGCAGCGGAATTTTCGGCCTCGGAACTATTCGGCTGATTATTGAGCTCTCTTAAATGATTCGCCCAAGCTCTGATGACTCGCGGCGTCGCCTGGCCGCCTTCGTCGAAGTATCTGGTCTTCTCATCCTGGCGGAAGATGGCCGCGTGAATCGTCCGCTTGGTTAAATCAATCGCAATCGCCGATTCAAGGTGCGTGCAGGCGTGAATCAGGCAGCCCGATGAGAAGAGAAAGTCTCCTTCCTTCGTGACAGGCGTGATGGTCTCGAACGATTCCATAAAGGAAGCGTACCGTTTGCCCAGTAGCTTTTTCATGCGGGCTTTGATGACAGGATTCTTGAGGAGGCTGTCGGAGTCCTGGCCCGTGACCGCGGCGATGTCGGAGGGCAAGGCGGGGCGTCTGGTCTTTGCCGCCTGTGCCGTGGCCGCGAGGGACGAAACTAATATGGCTAGTAGAAGAGATGCTGTTCTTTTCATAGTTCGACCTCGTGGTTCCTACTCCCCCCGGCTGTATCTCATTTTGTCTCCGGGTTGGTGACGAAGTAGTCGTAGATGGTGCGGGCGATTTCGGCGATGGCGCGCTCGCGCTCGGGCTGCTCTTTGGGGGAGCCTTTGACGAAGACGGCTATCGCGAGGTGGCCCGCGCCGTCGGGGAGCGTGATGATGCCGACATCGTTGGTCGTTCCGCCCATGGAGCCTGTCTTGTGCGCGACGAGTGTGCCGGCGGGGAGCAGGCCCTTGAGGCGTGCGGGGCCGGTCGGCGTCTCCGTCATGATTCGCAGGACGCGCTCGACGTTCGGCGCGGCCGTGAGCACCTCGCGGCGGTGAAGCTTGACGAGGAGGTCCGCCATCGCGTCCGGCGAAGAGGTGTCGCGCGGGTCCTCTACGTAGCGGTGCCAGGCGGCCTCACGCTCGGCCTGGCTGATTTTCTGGTTCAGCCGCTCGAACATGGCGAGCGTCCACTGGCTCTCGGGCGGGTACTCGCGCACGCCCCTGTGCTCCATAATCAACTGCCCCTCGGGCCGGTTGATGTCAATCCCCTGGATGCCCAGCTCGCGCAGGCGCGCCGTGACGGCCGCGGGGCCGCCCGCGAGCCTGAGCATCGCGTCGCTCGCCGTGTTGTCGCTCTCGCCGAGCATCAATTCGAGCAGACGCCCGACCGTGAACGTGACGGGCGTGTTGTTCGCCATCTCCGCGATTGGACTGTGGCCGATGCGGAAGTCGAACTCGCCAAGTTTGACCGCGTCGTCCAGGCGGACCTCGCCGCGCTCGACGCGCTGGAGCAGCCGGAGCGCGATGGGGAATTTGTAGACGCTCGCCATGGGGAAGCGGTCGGCCCCGTTGAGGGCGACGCGCCTTCCGGTCTCTACGTGGATCGCGGTCACGCCGAGCGTCCCGCCCGAAGCCCGTGCCAGCCGCGCGACGGCGCGCTCAAGGTTCTTCGTGCCTTGCGCGCCCGCGGGAATCGGGAGCCAGACGAGGGAGAGCAGGAGCGCGAGGGCTACACGTTTCTTCATCCGTTTAGTTGACCTTCCTTTGATCACTATTCGGGCGGAACGGTCAAGAGATACTTCGAAAGCGCGGTCGCGCGCAAAAGAGCAGGCCACACCGCGCGGCTGAGGGCAGCCACACCACGGCTATCGCGCCGCCTGAATCGTGACGCGCGAAGGGAAGCGGCGTGAGCGGAAGACGCGCTGCGTCGCGGCCTGATAGTCCGCGTCCTTCGCCTTGTAAATGTTCGGGACGAACTTCTGCGGGTTGCGGTCGTAGAGCGGGAACCAGGTGCTCTGCACCTGCACCATGATCTTGTGGCCCTTGAGGAAGCGGTGGTCAGCCGTGTGTAAATCAATCACGTACTCGTTGACCTGGTTCGGCGCGACCGGCTCGGGCCGCTCGAAACTTTTGCGGAAGCGGCCGCGCAGGATTTCGTTGGCGACCATCAACTGATAGCCGCCCATCTTCGCGTCCTTCGGGTACTCCTCCGGGTAAACGTCAATCAGCTTCACCACCCAATCTGAGTCCGTCCCCGTCGTCGAGCTGAAAAGGTGCGCGACGATTCGGCCCGACAGCACCACGTCCTCGGTTAACGTCTCCGTCTCCCAGGAGAGCACGTCCGGGCGGCGGTGCACGAAGCGCTGGTCTTCGAGGAGCCAAGTGTACCAGCGCGAGCCGCCCTTTGCCGACGGGTTGTAAGTCGGCTCGACGGGGCGCGACCTGTAAGGGACCGGGTGGGCCGGGTCCGAGACGTAAGAGTCGAACTCGCGCGGGCCTTCAGTGCGCGGCGCGTCGAAGGAGAGTCGTCCGTCGCCGTGGAAATATAGATTGCGCTCCGCGACATTCGCGCGCGGCGGCCAGGCGTCATAAGACATCCACTTGTTGGCCCCGGTCTGGAAAGTGATCGCCTCCGGCTGACTCCAACCGCCCTCGTCCTTCAAAAAGTGAGCGAACCACGGCGAGAGAATTTTTTCGCGGTAGTGTCTGCTCGTGGCGCTCTCGAAATTGATGTTGCCCAGCTTGTCGCCCTCCCTGCGGTCCCAACCGCCGTGGTTCCAGGGGCCGACGACCAGGTAGTTCAGGTGATTCGGGTCCGCCTTTTCCAGCACCTCGTAAGCCTTGACGGGGCCGTAGAAATCTTCCTGATCCCACCAGCCCGCGACGTGCATGATGGGGACGAGCGGGCGCTTTAAGTGTGGGGAGAGCGACATATTTTTCCAGAACTCGTCATAGTTCGGATGCTGCACGAAGTTGTTCCACGTGGGCAGCTTGCCGTGAAAATATTTCGCGTCGGCGTTCGCGATTGCCCCGAGCCTCAGATACCAGTCGTAGGTGTCGTAGAGGTCGAACTTGAAATCTTCATTCTCCTTCGAGGACTCCAATTGATACGCGTACTCGAAGCCGTAGCTCAGACGGAATGCGCCGTTGTGAAAAAAATCATCGCCGAGAAAGAGATCGGCCGGAGTGGCCTGCTCCGACACCGCTTTCAAAGCCGGATGTGGCTCAAGCGTCGCCATCACCGCCAGCAAGGCGTCATAAGACCCTCCGGTCATCCCGACGCGCCCGTTATTACGCGGAACATTCTTCACCATCCAATCAATCGTGTCATACGCGTCCGTCCCCTCGTCAATGGCTTTCGGGTCGGACGAGGAGCGGGGCGGGCGGTCCATGACGAACTGGCCTTCAGATTTGAAACGCCCTCGAATGTCCTGGAAGGCGAAGATATAGCCCTCTTCGGCTAACTTAATCAGAGACCCGTTGATGGTTCGCTCGCCCCAGCCCGTGATGCCGTAAGGCGTGCGCAGGAAGATAATCGGCAGCGGCGTTGTCGCATTCTTCGGCACGAAGATTTCCGTGTAGAGCCGCGCCCCGTCGCGCATCACGATCATCTTATCGGTCTTATCAAAATTTTGCGCCGGAGCGGGCGTCGGCGCGGGAGTCGTCTGAGCCAAGAGCGGCGAGGCGGCGAAGAGGAGGGCTGCCACTAACGCCAGCCGTGGAATCAGGCGCTTCACAATTCTATTTTTCATGGAATACTCCGGGCGCAGAGGATGAGAAAAATTAGGCTGCTCTCTCTTTGGAGCGAGCAGCCTAACCAATTTCTCTAATGATTAGAAGCTGTTTGAGAAGTCCCGTCAGGGACGACGTGATAATAGCCCAGCACTTCAGTGCTGGGGACGGACGGTAATTTTATCCTAGTCCCGTAGGGACGACTGAAACCTTCAATCGTCCCTACGGGACTCAAAAATTCATTGGCACTCCATCCCCAGCGATAAATCGCTGGGCTATTATCAATCGTCCCGTCCGGGACGAGAAACAGCCGATAGTTTTCAAACAGGCTCTTACTACCTTCAGTTAAGAAGAATAGTCTAAAATCAAATTTGCGAAGTCATTCTGTATCAGGGAAGAATATGGAGCAAGTAAAAATATTCTACGACCACGCCGGCAACACTCTGACCGTCTGGTTCGGTAATCCTCAGGACGAATACGTGTGCGAAGAGACGGGCGACGAAGTGATTTTAATGAAAGACCGGCAGGGGCGGGTGATCGGGTTTGAGAAACTGAACTTCTCCGTGCCTGCGCCCGAACAACTGCGAGTCGCTCTCGAAACGGTTTGAGGCTGAAGCCGGAATATCACTTGACTGAGGATAAAGATAAAACGGCGGCTCAACTTCTGAGCCGCCGTCTTAGTTTGAAAGGCCGCCGTCTTACTTCACCGGCGCTTTCGAGCCGTTCTCAGCGGGGAGGTTGAGGCGGTCTTTGAAGAGGTTGAGAAGGAGCAGCGTGCCGATGCCGCCCCCGCCGTCGCCTGAGCCGCCTGTCGCCATCACGTCCGGGGTGATGCGCACGTTCTTCTCGCCGATGACCTTGAGGGTCTCGACCAGCGCGACGCCCTGCGGGCCGAGCGCGTTGACCTGCTCCTTGTAGGCGACGCCCTGGGCCTCGCCCATCAGGCGCACCTTCTCGGCCTCGGCCTTGCCCGTCGCCAGGATGTAGTGGGCCTCGCCCTCTGCCTCTGCCTTGCGCTGCTCGGCGCGCTTGCCGGAGATTTCGACGCCGACGGTCGCGGCCATCAGGTCTTTCTGGTTGTTGGCCTGCGCCGTAATCTTCTCAAGCTGGATGCGCTTCTCCTCGGCCTCGCGCTGCGCGTCGAACATATTCTGGCGCTGCTCGGCGAGAATCTTCTCGGTCTGCGTCTTCATCAGCTCGGCCGGCAGGTGTATGTGGCAGATGAGCACGTTGACCACGTCAACGTGGTACTTCAGGAGGTGCGCTCGGACCCTCGCCTCGGCGCGCTCCTGCTCCTCGTGGCGGTTCTGCAAGTAGGCCATCGCAGAACTTTCGGACGCCTGGTTGCGGAAGATGGAGTCAATCAGCGGGTGCATCACGTTCTGAATCAGCTTATCAATCGAGCCGATCTTGGCGACCATGAAGGGCGCGTCCTCGGGCTTGACGCGGAAGACGACGCGCACTTCCAGTTGCATCGTGAAGCCGTCCTTGGAGATGACCTCGAAGGGGTTGAACGACTGGTTGACTTCGCCCGCCGTCCACTCGACCGTCTGGTTCGTCGTCGGGATGACGATGGGGCTGATGGCGAGCGTGTTGACGTAGTAGCGGCCGGGGCCGACGACCGTCTCCTGTATGCCGCGGTAGCCTTCGGGCACGACGTAAGCCTCGTGCGCGCCCTCGTCGAGGCGGCGGTCGGCCGGGTCGCCCGAGAGCAAGTCTTCCTGAATCTCGGTGACGTTGCGATTTTCGTCTGAGAGCTTGTCGAGGCGCGCGGCGGCCTGCTCGACGTGCTCCTGCTCTTCGCGCTCCATGCGCTCGCGGACCTTCGCGGCCATCTGCCGCCGAATCTCCTCGCCGGGGTCTTTGCCGGTGTTGGAGACGATGACGGCGACCTCACCCGGCGCGATCTCCTTCGCCGTTTCGAGAATCACTTTGAAGACGAGCGGGTTGATGTAGTAAGTGCCGGGCAGCAGGATGTCCTTCTGCGGGCCGCGCTGACCGCCGCGGTTGATGAACTCGTTGCAGTCCTGGAAATTGTCGTGTCCCTCGACGGGCGTGGCGACGTAATCGCGCGGGTCTAAGGGGGCTCCGTCCAGCGCTTCGACCAGGCCGATCTGATTCTCCGAGATGACGGTCGCGTCGAAGAGTCGGACGGTGAAGAGGCCCGGCTTGACGGTGTTGTTGTCGTCAATGTCCACGGAATTGGTCAGGATGCGGTAAGTGCCGGGAGTCAGAATCTCGACCTGCGGGCCTTTCTGACCGCCGCTGCCGATGAATTGTTCGGCGTTCTGATAGTTGCGGTGGTTCGGAATGGCTTTACCGTGCAGTCGGCCTGCGTCGAGTTGTGTGCCGTCGGCTGCCGTGATGACGCCGACCTTTCCCGGAGGGACGGTGGTCGTCTTCGCAATCGAGACGCGGAAAAGGTAGGGATGAATCGGCCACAAGCCCGGCGGGAGCGTGCGCAGTTGGATGCCTTTGACGCCGCCGCGCTTGATGAAGGCGATGGGGTCCTGGAAATTGATGTGCGCGTTCTCCGCGCGGTCGAGCGCGAAGATGCCGCCCGGCGGCATCGGCTCGCCGTCAACTGCTTCGATGACGCCAAGCTCGTCCGAGCCGACCTCTATCAGCGGGACTTTGCGGACGACCTTCTCGAAAGGCCACTTGATGAGGTGCAGCCCCGGCTTCAGAACGTCGGCCTGGATGCCGACCTCGCCCTCGGTCGCGACGACGCGACCCGGGGGCATCTTGTGGCCGAAGTAGCGCCGCTCCTTAATCGCGATCTCTTTCGCGCCGACGTTGACGAAGATGCGGCGCAGGATGAAGATCAGCAGCAACAGCAGCACGAAGCCGCCGATGATGTACGGCAGGTAAGCCGTGATGTCGAAGTCGTTCATGTCAATCCTCAAGTTAAGTGATGCGTGATGAGTAAAAGCTGACTACTCATCACTCGTCACTGTTTTTTTCGCCGCGACGAGTTGGCGGCGGATACGCGCGAGCGTGCGCTTGAGCAGGAAGCCCGCGCCGGAACTTCTCACTTCGGGGGCGAGGAGCCAGAACTCGCCCTCGACGAGCTGGCGCAACTCGTCCGCGGAGATTCCCGTCAATCTCCGGTCGCGCCAGAATTGGTATGCCGTTTCGACTGCCGTCTGGTAGACGCCCGCGTCGTTCGCGCGGGCCGCGACGTGCAACGCCTTCATCGTCGTCGCGCGGTCGGGCGCGCGCCTGTAGCTCTCCATGAACCGCTCGGCCAGGCGGCGGCTGATTCTCAGGCGGCCGTCGCCCCGGCTGATGTGTGAGACGAGCGCGAGCAGGTTTTTGTCCGAGTCGGCGCGCTCGACCAGGGCGTTTAGGACTTCGTCGTAGAGCGCGGGGTCTGTGGCCGCCTCTTCGAGCGCGCTTTTGTCGCCCGCCTCGGCGCGCGCGAGCAGGGCGCGGCGCTCCTCCTCCTTCACACTTTTGCCGTCGGTCAACTCGCGCGGCGCGGGCTCCCCGGCCGGGTCGGCGCCGAACAGGCTGACGCCACCGTGGGGCGGCGGGAGCAAGGCTTCCGCGGTCCCTTTAGACGAAGGCCGCTGCCAGAGATAAAGGGCGTAAGTGATGCCGGCGATCAGGAGAAACGAGGTGATGAGAAGCGTGACCATTGACGGCCTACGTTTGACGCCCTGTGCCACGGCTTTCCAACTACTCTTGCACTTCTGCCGGGCGTCTCATTCAGCCAGAGTATTATACGCTAGTTCGGCCCGCGGGGTTTAATTTTTCGGAATGCGCGCGATTTCCAGGGCGTTGAAGAGCAGCGGGTAGGTCGCCAGCGACTGCCCACGGTACTGCGGGCGGAAGCCGAACAAATAGACGCGCCCTTTGCCCATTCTGACCTCCACGAGCGCGGCTTTCCCTTTAAGTTTTTCGCCGCCGAGGAGCCAGCCCGAGAACAGCGGGTCCGAAGTTTGCGGGTAACGCGCGATGACGCGGACGCGCGGGTCGCTCCCGACTTCAAAAACGGGCGAGTCCTCGACCCACGCGATTGACTCTTTCGGCATCCCTTTGGCGAGAGGGTGTGAGGTGTCCAACTCGACGCGCAGGATCGAGCCGGGGACGTAAAACTCCGTCCGCTTCAGATTCGCCGTCACGTCGCGCACGGGCAGGCCGAACTGCTCTATGGCGAACCTCGAAGCCCTGTTCAGGAAGATGAGCGTCCCGCCCTCTTCGACAAACTCGCGCAAACGCTTGACGCCGTCCGCTCCGAGCCCGCCCGTGTATTCTTCGGGCATCGTGCCCGGCTTGTGTCCGTTCAGAATAGCGCCCGGCGCTTGGTCGGGGATGATGATGGCCTCGTAAGTGAGGGATTCGTCGGGCAAACAAGGAGACGGCAACTGGAATTTACGGGCGCGAATGTCCTCGTCCGTTAAGGTTTGGAGATGGATTATCTCTTCCGGCGAGAACGTCCCCGTCTCCTCGATTACCCAGCGGGTCCATCCTTCGTCAATGGAAGGTACGCGAGATTGATAAATCGCCGTCCGCGGGCCGCAGGGCCGGCGGCCGTAATCGTAGGGGAAGGGCTTGACGTTCTTGACCGAATACTTGATCGGCCAGTAAAGCGGCTCGACCTTGACGCCCATCAGCAGGGGCAGAGTGTGTGCGGTCACGTCGTAGGGCGTGACGGGCTGCCCGGCGTCGTCTCTCAGGTCCGGGTAGCGTTGGGGTTCCAGCAGCGCCTTCGCGAAGCCGCCGTAAGGCTGATCCATGCGGACCACGGACTCGGCCGGCACGCCTCGCGCAACCTTCGTGTAAGCGACCTCGACGCCGCCGCGCCGCAAAATCTCTTCCAGGTAGTAAGCGTTCATTGAAGCGGAAGCTATTCTGAATCCCCACAGCTCGCCCCTGCGGCGCGGCCTGACCGCCTCCTTCCCGATCTCGTAAAATCTCGCCAGCCACCGCACGCGGTTCTGCGCCGCGTGCTTCATCAGCGAAAACGCGGCGGCCGTCATGTAGTTGGTCACGTCGCGCAAGCGCCACTCGCCGCCGGGCCAGAGGGCGGGGAAGTTATCCGCGGTTTTTCGCGGGTCGTAGCCGCGGCCGGGGCGCAGGTCGTCGAATTTGACGTTGACGGGCGTGGCGATTTTGGCGGAGGCGGTTTCGGAGAGGATGCGGACGCCGCCGTGGTAGTGCGAGTAGGCGCGCGCGGGCGTCCAGGCGTCGAAGATGGCGTCGGTGACGATGCCTTTGTAACCCGCCCCTCGCAGCTCGCCCGCCATCGCGCGGCCCAGCTCCGTGTAGCCTTCGACGATCTGTTTTGGCACATTCGGCTCGACGGGCTGCGTGTAGGGCGGCAGGAAGAGGCGCGCGCCGTCGCGGCCCATCTGGTGTATGTCGTGGACGATCTGCGGGTGCCAGACGTTGTGAATCTTATCCACGGTGATTTGCGTCTCGGCCTGCGTGAAGGCGTACCAGTCGCGGTTGTTGTCGTGGCCCGTGTACTTGTGATAAAGCGCGGGCGGCTCCGTCCCCTCGTAGGGCGTGCCGAGCGTCTTGTCGTACCAGTTCTTGACGATGTCAACGCCGTCCGGGTTGAGCGACGGCACCAGCAGCACGATTGTCTCGCGCAGGATGTCTCGCACCTCCGGGTCGTCCGACGACGCGAGCCTGTGCGCGATCAGCATGGAGGAGAGGTAAGAGCCGACTTCGGTCGAGTGTATGCCGCAGGTGATGAGGACGATTGTCTTGCCGCGCGCGATGAGGCGGCGCGCTTTGGCGTCCGCGTCCCTCCCGAGCGCGCGCGGGTCCGCGAGTCGCCGCTGAATATCTTTGAACTCTTCGAGCCGCCGCAGGTTCTCCGGCGCGCTGATGGTCGCCATGACGAAGGGCGAGGCCCATCGTCGTCCGCCCCAGCTCCTCGAACCTGACGCGGTCGCTTGCCGCGTCCAGCCGCCTGAAGTAAGCGACGACGCTCGCCCAGCTCGCCAGCTTGCGGTCGTCGCCGGGGCGAAAGCCGAGCACGTCCTCGGGCGCGGGAACTACTCCTGCCGACGCTACCGCGGGCGAAAGAATCAGGGAAAGGAAGAGCGCGAGGGCGCGCGTGCGTTTGTGCATCGAGGCGGCAGTGTAAAGGAAAGCGCGCGCGGGGTGAAAGCGTGGAAGCATCCCGCGCGGGGGGAGCCATCGTCAAAGGCTACGGAAATTGACCGGCGATTGTCCGAATGACGCTTGCTTCCAGACTTCGGACGGATGTAAAGTAGGCTGGCAATTACCCCTTAACACTCCCCAGCTCTGAAGAATCCAAGTCGGAGGTCAAAGCCTTATGGCGACCGAAACAGTTAAGCCGGGCGTGAAAGACCCTGTCGCTGAGATTAACGAGTTCCCGGACATCGTCGGGGCCAAGCCGGATAATCCCTGGCTCGCCAGGTTCACACCTTACATCCCGGCCCGCACGGTGATGCGCGAGCTGACGCCGCGCGCCCTGATCGTCGGGACGCTGCTCGGCATGGTCTTCGGCGCGTCGTCGCTCTACCTCGTCCTGAAGGTCGGGCTGACGGTCAGCGCCTCGATCCCGGTCGCCGTCATCTCGATCACGCTCTTCCGCCTGCTCTCGAAAATGGGCATGAAGAACGCGACGATCCTGGAGAACAACATCGTCCAGACGGCCGGCTCGGCGGGCGAATCAATCGCCTTCGGCGTCGGCGTGACGATGCCCGCGATCATGATTCTGGGCTTCGACCTGGAGATGACGCGCGTGCTCCTGGTCTCCGTGCTCGGCGGCCTGCTCGGCATCCTGATGATGATTCCCTTGCGCCGCGCACTCATCGTCCAGCAGCACGGCATCCTCAAGTACCCGGAGGGCACGGCCTGCGCCGAAGTCCTCAAGGTCGGGGCGAGCGAAGAGTCCAAGGCCGCGGCCTCCGAAGAGGCGAAGCGAGAGATGGAGGCCGCCGGCGGGAGCAACATCGGCGCGAAGACCATCTTCGCAGGCTTCGGCATCGGCTTCGTCTACCAGGTCGTCAACAAGGCGCTCTACGGCTGGAAGGAGATTCCAGAGAAAGTCTTCGGGCGGCCCTTCAAGGCCGGCTCGGTCGGGGCCGAAGTCAACCCGGCGCTCCTCGGCGTCGGCTACATCATCGGCCCGCGCATCGCCTCCATCATGTGGCGGGCGGCGTGCTGGCCTACCTCGTCCTGATTCCGGCGATTAAGTTCTTCGGCCAGGGATGACGACGGTGCTGGCGCCGGGGACAAGCTCATCAGCGAGATGGACCCGAGCGACATACGCGGCGCTTACGTGCTCTACATCGGCGCGGGCGCGGTCGCCGCCGGCGGCATCATCAGCCTCTTCCGCAGCTTGCCGACCATCTGGCACGGGCTCAAGGGCGGCATCCGCGATTTGCGCGGCGGGCAGGCGGCCTCCGCCTCGGCCCCGCGCACGGACCAGGACCTCTCGATGAAGTTCGTGCTCATCGGCATCATCGCGCTGATGGCCGCGATCATGCTCTTCCCGCAGTTGGGTCTGCAAATCAACCCGGTAGTCGCCATCCTCGGCGCGGTGATGATCATCGCTTTCGGCTTCCTCTTCGTGACCGTCTCGTCGCGCCTGACGGGCGAGATCGGCTCGTCGTCGAACCCGATTTCGGGGATGACGGTCGCCACGCTGCTGCTGACCTGCCTCATCTTCCTGGTCGGTCGGCTGGACGGGGCCGTCCTACTTCGTGACGGCGCTTTCAATCGGCGCCATCGTCTGCATCGCCGCCTCGAACGGCGGCACGACTTCGCAGGACTTGAAGACGGGCTTCCTCGTCGGCGCCACGCCGAAGTTCCAGCAGATAGCGATTCTCATCGGCGCGGGCGCGTCGGCGCTGATTCTCGGGCCGATTCTCCTGAGCCTCAACAACGCCGCGACCGTTTACGTGCCGGCGAGCGAGTTCCCGGCCGAGTACCGCGTCGCGCCCGACCAGTTGGGCCACGAGGAGACGTTGCAGGGGCCGCAGGCGTCCGGCGACGGCAACACGTACCGGACCTGGCACAACACGGACACTGCGGTCGGCCCGGCGGGCCGCTACCTGGTTGACCCGCAGGGCAAGCCCGTCTACCTGGTTGACCCCGGCATCAACGGGACGCACAAGGCCAGGCCGGACGGCAGCGAGGTCTCCAAGTTCGACGCGCCGAAGGCGACGCTGATGTCTTACATCATCAAGGGCGTGCTCGACCGCAAGCTGCCGTGGGGGCTGGTGCTGCTCGGCGTGATGATCGCCATCGTGCTTGAGATGTCCGGCATCCCGTCGCTGGCCTTCGCCGTCGGCGTCTACCTGCCGCTCTCTTCTTCCGCGCCCGATCTTCGTCGGCGGCATGATTCGCTGGCTGGTTGACCGCAGCATGCGCAAGCGGCTCCATCACAAGAATCTGTCGGAGGAGCAGCTCGTGGCCGAGGGCGACAAGAGCCCCGGCGTGCTGATGGCTTCGGGCTACATCGCGGGCGGCGCGATTGCGGGCATCGTCATCGCGTTCATGGCCGGCGTGCTGGAGAACACGGACAGGAGCGTCAAGGCGTGGTCAACCGCCAACAACCCGTTCTTCAACAGCGGCAACGCGGACCTACTGTCACTGATTCCGTTTATCTTGCTGACCTTCCTGCTCTACGCGGTGGGCCGCGAGTGGGTCTTGAGGTCTAAGCCAATGGGCGAGCCGCCGCCGCCGCCCAGGTTCAGGGAGTGAGCGGGGCGGTGACTCTTCCCGCGACCCTCTAAACGTGTGCGGCGCGCCGGCCCAGAGCTTGAGCGGGCGCGCCGCACATTCCGTATCTGAAGCCAAGAGAAGTTATGAATCGTTCGACACACAACACGCGCCGCCTCGCGCTCGCCGTCGCGGCGCTCGTCCTGCTCGCCGCGGCCGCGGGCGTCCACGCCTCCTCTTCCTCCGACGCCTCGCGCGTCGCGCAGGCGCGCACGCCGACCGAGACCGTGCGCGAGTTCTACAAGCTGATGCGCGAGTCCCGCTTCCGCGAGGCGTTCGCGCTCTCGATTTACAAACCCGCGGTCGAGGGGCTGAGCGAGCAGGAGTTGAACGAGCTCAGGCCCGACTTCGAGAAGATGGGCAGCGCCATCCCCGAGAAGATAGAGGTCAGCGGCGAGCAGATCAGCGGCGACACGGCCACTGTCTTCGTCAAAATCGCCGACGCCGACAAGTCCGGGACGGAGGCCGAGCCGGTGACGCTCGTGCGCGAGGCGGGCGTCTGGATCGTCGGCGACCGCGACAACCAGCAGGTCGTCCGCCAGGCCGGCAAGCAGTTCTTCTTCGAGGCGCGCATCCAGACGCACCACGCCGAAGTCCAGGACGTCATGCAGCGAATAAATTTGGCGCAGATTGCCTACGCCTCGCAGCACAACAACCTCTACGGCGACCTCGCGGCGCTGATCGCCGCCGGCCTCGTCCCCAAAGACGTGGAGGCGTCGGAGTCCACGGGCTACCGCTTCCGTGTCATGCTCTCGAAGGACGCGAAGAGCTGGATGGCCGGGGCCGAGCCCGTGCGCTACGGGCAGACGGGCCGCCTCTCTTTCATCCTGGATCAGTCCGGCATCCGCAGCGCCGACAACGGCGGCAAGCCGCTCGAAAAGAAATAAATGGTGAATGGAGGAGAGCCGTACTCACATTCACCATTCACCGTTTTCTATTTACCCCCTCGTCTTTTGCCTTTACAATTGAGCGCGCCGCTTCCAGTCTTGCCCAGACTCTCTCACTCGGGCGGCGGGCCTTCCCCCTGGCCCGCGAATGTTGTCTCTCCCCTTATGAGGTTTGAAGCCGAATGCCGGAACTGATTCGTTCCATCGCCGGGCGGCTGCGCGAGATCGTGGGCAACCGCCGCGTCGCGCCGCGCTACGTGACCCACCTCGAAGTGGGGCTCGCCCTGAACGTCACGCTGCCCGGCACGCGCAAGGATGACAGCCAGCCCTTGAAGCTCGCCGGCTACACGCGCGACATCAGCGCCTCCGGGCTCGCCCTGATAGTTCCCTCGATACGCGTCGGCGGCCAGTACTTGACGGGCGAGAACCGCCGGCTGCGCATCATGCTCAAGCTACCCACGGGGCCGATAGAGATTCACGCCACGCCCGTCCGCTACAGCCCGCTCGACGAAGACGCCGTGGACACAGGCTACCTCGTCGGCGTCCAGATCACAGACATGAGCGACGAAGACCGCGCCCGCTTCAACACCTACCTCGAAAAAATGAAGACGGAAGCGTGAAAAGAAGGAAGGCGGAAGGCGGAAGGCGGAAGGCGGCAAACAATTCTTTCGCGTTCTGCCTTCTGCTTTCCGCCTTCTGCCTACTGCTTTTTGAACCTTATCCGGCCGAAGGCTTCGGGGACGTGGAAGTAGGGCTCGTCCGTGTGGGTGGGACGCCAGGCCAGGTAGCCGCGCGCGGGGTCCGCGCCGACGCAGCGGAAGAGGTTGGCACGCCAGAGGTCGCCCGGCCGCGGGCGCTGGCCGAGCCCCGCGAACGGCACGCGCATCACGATCGTGACCGTCTCGCCCGCGACGCGCGCGGCGGCCGTCATGCCCGAACGAAACTCCTTGTCAGTGTCGCGCTCTTCGGGGAACTGCCGGATCATCAAATCGAGCCACTCGCCCGTCGGCGCGGCCTCTAATTCCAGATAGCGTTCCGGCTCCCAATCGTCTGGCGCGACGAACAGCTCGCACACGTCGCGCTCCCAGAGGCCCAAAGTCTTCCGCGCGGTCTGCGGGTCCGGTCTCACGACGAGCGGCTCCGTCTGCCGGCAGACGAAGCGCACGGCGAGCGCCTCGTCCGACCAGATGAGCCGCGCCTCCGCGTGGCGGCCAGCGGGCGCTTCCTCGCCGGACCAGTAGCGCGTCAGCCTGACGGGGCGCGCGCGGTCCCACGCCGAGTCGTCCAGCGCGGACGCGCTCAAGTCCGCCGCCGCGTAGCTCACCTCGATAACGTCGTCGGGCGCTTCGTCTCCCCTGTGCTCGTCAGTTCTCATCTCTTGTTCTGCTCGGTCACGGCCCCGTATTTTCTCAGAATGGCGAGCGTGCGCTCAAGCGGCAGGGCTTCGACCGTGCGGCCGCGGCCCGTCACGGTCGTCGCGCGGAAGAGCGAGTTGTAAATCGCCTCCTCGGTCGCCTCGATGGCGGCGAGGAAGAGCGGCGAGACGGCGTCGTTCGGCAGCAGCGCGGCCGTGCGCGGCGCGTTACGCCCGGCGGCCCCTTGCGGCGCGCGCAACCGCAGGTCCGTCGCGGTCGAAAAAGCTATGACGTAATCGCCGCTCCCGTTCGTGGCGGCCGCGCCCGTCCGCCCGAGGCCGAGCATCCCGCGCGCCGCCAGCCGCCGCAGGTTGCGCGCGTCCAGCGGCGCGTCCGTCGCCACGACGATGATGACCGAGCCGTCGGCCGCGTCTGCGTCCGCGCGCTTCAGCCCTGTGCCCGCGCGCTCCAAATCTTCTTTGAGGAAGTAGCGGCCGAGCTCGCGGCCGACCGGCGCTCCGTTCACGGTCAGCACCCCGCCGAAGTTCGTCTGCACCAGGACGCCCACGGTGTAGCCGCCGAGCGAGGCGGGAAGCTTTCTCGAAGAGGTGCCGATGCCGCCCTTGAAGCCGAAGGCGACTGTGCCAGTTCCAGCGCCGACCGAGCCCTCCTCGACCGCGCCCGCGCGCGCGTTCCTGATGGCCGCGAGCACGTCCTCCGCGCGGACGTGGCGGCCGCGTATGTCGTTCAGCGCGCCGTCGTTCGTTTCCGCCACGAGCGGGTTGACCGACTGCGCGTCCTCGTTGCCGGGGAGCGCGAGGACGTAGTCGAGCACGGCGTCGGCCGCGCGCGGGACGCTCAGCGTGTTGGTCAGCACGACGGGCGTCTCTATCTCGCCCAACTCGTTGACCTGCGTCGAGCCGGCGAACTTCCCGAAGCCGTTGCCGACGAAGACCGCGCCCGGCACCTTCTCGCGGAACAGGTTGCCGCCGTGCGGGAGGACGGCCGTCACGCCCGTCCGCACGTCCGCGCCGCGCACGATGGTCGTGTGGCCGACGCGCACGCCCTCCACGTCCGTGATCGCGTTGAGCGGCCCAGGCTGAAGCACGCCGACCACGACCCCGACATCTCTCACGCGCGGCCTCTCGTTCTGCTGCCTCATCGTTTCCGTCGAGCCCGTGGCCGCCAGGACGAGCGCGAAAGCTAACGACGGCAGCAGGGCTCTTAGTATCAGTCTCATCTTAGTCAATAGCAGGTTGAAAGAAAGCACTCAAGCCTTTGCGCCTTAAGTTTTTACTTTGCGCCTTTGCGCGAACGGCTGTTTCTCGCAAAGGCGCAAAGACAAGACGTAAGGCGCAAAGGGTTGAGTCTGTCGTTCAGTCCGCGAATCTAAAATATTCCGCGCACCCAGCCGCCGTCCACCTGCAAGGTGACGCCTGTGATGTAGGAGGCGCGGGCGGAGGCTAGGAAGGCGACGGCTGCCGCGACCTCCTCGGCCGAGGCCGGGCGGCGCATGGGGATGTCCGCCTCGCGCAGCCGCATCAGCTCCTCCCTCGTCTTCCCGGTGGCGCGCGCCCTCTCCTCGAACAGCTCCTCCTGACGCTCCGTCATAGTGTAGCCGGGCGCGACCGAGTTGACCGTCACGCCGTCGGCGGCCACCTCCGCCGACAAGGTTTTGGCCCAGCCCGTCAGCCCCGCGCGCACGGTGTTCGAGAGCACGAGCCCCGCAATCGGCTGCTTGACCGAGGTGGAGGTGATGTTGACGACGCGGCCCCAGCGGCGCTCGCGCATCCCGGGCACGACGAGTTGCGCTAAGCGTATGGCCGAGAGCGCGTTCAGCTCGAAGGCGCGGCGGTACGCGTCCAGGCCCGTGTCCGCGAACGTCCCCGGAGGCGGCCCGCCCGCGTTGGTCACGAGGATGTCCACGCGCCCGGCCCACTCTTCGGCCGCGCGGACGAAGCGCGAGGCGTCCTCGTCATTCGTCACGTCGGCCGCAACGCTGCGGACCTCCGCGCCCGTCTCGCGCGCGATGCGTGATGCGGCCTCTGTCACGCGTCCCTCGTCGCGCGAGCAGATGAGGACGCGCGCGCCCTCGCAGGCCAGCTCGTAAGCCGAGGCGTAACCTATGCCGCGGCTCGCGGCGGCGACGAGCGCGACGCGGCCGCCGATTCCAAGGTCCATTGCTCAATCGCTCCTTGTCTGCGCGAACGCTTCGAGGCACGCCGCGACGAGCCGCGCCGGGTCTTCGCCGTGCAGGACGCACGCGCCCGTCTGCTTCGGGAAAATCTCCAGCAGGCGCTCGGCCTCGTCGGCCACGCCGCCGGTCCCCGTCAGACAACCCATCACGCGCCCCTCGTCGTGCGCGATGGTGAACTCGTTCAGAGAGCCCATGGAGCCGCCGACGAACAGCACCACGTCGCACGAGCGCACGAGCACGACGTTGCGGCCCTTCAGCCCGAAGCCCGTGTAGATGATCGCGTCCGTCGAATCGAGCGGCAGGCGATACAGCTCGACGTGCTCGCGCTCCGAACTCGCGGGCGAGATGCCCATGTGGAAAGCGCCCGCCCCACGCGCGGCACGGCCGACGACGTAAGTCAGCCCGGTCGTCGCGCCCGTCAAAAGCAGCGCGTCGCGCGCGGCAATCTCGCGGCCCAGCGCCTCTGCCTTCTCGCGCACGGCCACCTCGACGCCGCCCGGCAGCGTGTCGTCGGCCGAGCCCATCACCCCGACTTTGATCTTCATTCCGCCCCGACCCTTTCGCTCCTGCGCTCAAGCAGTACCACGTCGCGCCACCTTCCTCTCATCTTACCCAAACGCTCGCGCCTGCCGACTTCGCGGAAGCCGAATTGCCGATGGAGCGCGAGGCTCGCGACGTTCTCCGGGAAGATGCCCGCCTGCAAAGTCCAGACGCCGTGCTGTTCCGAGCAGGTGACGAGCGCGTGGAGCAGCGCGCGCCCGACGCCCTTGCCCCTGAAGCCTGCGGCGATGTAGACGCTCGTCTCCGCCACGCCCGCGTAAACCCGCCGAGCCGAGACGGGCGAGAGCGCGGCCCACCCGGCGACCATCGCGCCTGAGCGCGCGACCAGCCTGCAATGCGCCATGTGCGACGCGTCCCACTTCTCCCATGCCGGCGCTTCCGTCTCGAACGTGGCGTCGCCGGTCGCGATGCCTTCGAGGTAAACGGCGCGCACCTCTTCCCAATCCGCCGCGGTCATGCCGCCGATCTCGATTACTGATTCGGAGACCATTCACTTAATCCGCCGTCAAGCGGGCGGCTGCCCTTGAGACTTGCGGTAGAAGCGGTGCCAGGTGCGCTTGCCGCACTTCTGGCACTTAATCAGCGTCCTCTTGCCCGTGGACCTGCCGCCGTAGCGGATGCCGCCGAGCGCCCAGACGGAAGTCTCGTGGCCGCACTTGCATTGAACCATCCAGTCCTCGGACTCGGCACGCATGTCGTCCATCGCGCCCTTCGGGAGCACGGCCCCGAACAATTTTTGGAAGAAGCCCATCTCGCGTTCACCTCACGACACCGACAGTCTCCTCAAAACGCTTGCTCGCACCCTCCGCCCGCTCGCCCCGCCCATTATCCCACCAGCGCCGGGTCGCGAACCAGAGCAGGCCCGGCAGCATGAAGAAGATTCCGATGCCGACGGTCACGGTTCGCGGCGACAGGTGGAAGCGGTCCAGCAGCTCGCCCGTCAAATAATTGGACGCGGCCATCGTCAGCGTCAAGAGCGCCAGCTCGGCGGCGAAGACGCGGCCGCGGAATTCGTCCTCGACGGCGCGCTGCAAGAGCACGGTCGAGTTGACCCAGACGACGCTGCCGCCCGCGTGCGCGATCATCAGCACGACGATTGCCAGCGCGAAGCTGGTCGCCAGCCCGAAGGCCGCGTAGAAGAGTCCGCCGACGAGGAACGCGACGCCGATGGCCGTCTGCATCTGTCGCCTAGTCTCGCCCGCGACGCGGCGCATCAGAATTGGCCCAACGGCCGTGCCTATCCCGCGCGCCGCGTAGAGCACGCCGATGCCGACCGCGGGCTTGCCCCCCACGGGGAAAATCTTTTCGCCGAAGACGGCGAGCAGCGTCAGGATGCCGCCGCCCGCGCCCCACGCGGGCTTGACCAGCAGCAGCGCCAGCACGCGCGGGCGCTGCCAGACGTAACGCGCCCCCTCGATTGTGTCCGTGACGCCGAGCGCCTGCATGACCGTGAGCTTACTCTTCGGCCGCGGCGCGCGGCGCGGGAAGCGCACGCGCGCGATGAGCAGCGCCGAGGCGAGGTAAGTCAGCGAGTCCATTAGGAAGGCCGCGTCCGTGCCGAGCCAGTCCGTGACGACGCCGCCGAAGGCCGCGCCGAGCGTCAGCATCACAGACCACGTGGCCGACGAGACGGCGTTGGCGGCCACCAGCTCGCGGCCCGCGACGATGGAAGGGATGACGGCCGTCTTGGCCGGCTCGAAGAAGGTAGAGAAGACGAGTTGCAGGACGGTCAGCGTGTAGACGAGCCAGATTTGGTCCGGCCGTCGCACGAAGAGGAAGCCGAGGACGACCCCCGCGCGCAGGAGGTCAGAGACGATGAGGATCGTGCGGCGGCTGAAGCGGTCGGCGACGACGCCCGAGAGCGGGCCGACGAAGAAGCTCGGCAGGAAGCGCGAGACCAGCAGCAGCCCGATGGCGCGCCCCGAACCCCCCGTCAGATCGCTCAGCAGCCTGTAGAGCGCGATGGTGTTGAACCAGTCGCCGAGCTGGCTGACGACCTGGCCCAGCCACAGCAGCCGGAAGTCGCGGTTGCCGCGGAGCAACTCCAGGTAGCCGGAAGGGGCCTCCGGCCCTGTGCTTTTAACAGGCGCTTGCGCCAACGTCTCGGCCCGCCTCGCGCGTCGAAAGAAGAATCGGGATGAACGACAGCAGCGTGCCTCGCCGCGCCAGAGCTTGTCAAATCCAAAGCGAGCGGGGGCAAGCCACCCTTCCCAACCTGTGAGGTGGTCCGACTTGAACCTTCAGGGCTCAAGGCTGAATGGCTCTCAGGTCAGGAAGGGTGGCTTGCCCCCGCCGCCCTTTAATCCAGCGCCCTTGTTTTTTATTCTGACCGAGCCATCATTATGACCTGTCAGCCTGAACGCTTCGATTCGAACATCATTTAGCTTCTACGGGGCCATGTTCTGCGTAAACCTGCCAAGCACAACGCTTCGGCTCAAAAGAGAGCACCGAACCTCGCGCGGCACGCGCCTTGTTAAGTAGAGGGCGCGGCTCGAAGCGTCGCGAGGCGCTTCACGGACCCACCGCACGGGGTCCGCGCGAGCCGCACCATTTTGACGGCGCAATTCAGCGTCGTGGCCCGGATAGATGGGACGTGCGCTTCGGGGCCGAACAAGTTCTCACCCCAAACTGGCGCGTTGATGTGCCCGCAGGCGAGCGCGCCACTTGCCCCGTCCCGCGCCGGAAGGCGAGAGCGGATTTGCTCCCCGCTCCCGCCCCCGGCGCGGGGCCGTAATAACAAGCAGGTGCGGATTTCAGAACACGCGGGAAGCTTCTCTCCAACAAAAAGGTCATTCAACTCGCGGTCGCCGAAGAGGGCTGGAGCGGGCAAGTGAAACTCAACTGGATGTCTGACTACAATCGCGCGGCCAGAATCTACTGGTCCGTGATGGTCGCCGCAGGCACGCTGACGGCAGCGTGGGCGCTCTCGCGGTGCCTCGCCTTCGACGCGGCGCAGTGGTCGCAGTTTTTGGCCCTGCTCAGCCTGGTCGTCGTCACCGGCTGGTATCCGATAAAGATTCCCGGCTCGACCGCCAGCGTCACCGTCGGCGACACGTTCACGTTCCTGAGCGCCATCTTCCTCGGCGTCCCCGCGGCCATCATGCTGAGCGTGGTTGACGCCTTCCTCGGCTCGCGCCGCACGACCGAGAGGCTGGCGAGCTGGCTCGGCGCTCCGGCCATCATGGCCGTCACGACCTTCGTCTCCGGCTCCGTCTTCTACTACGTCCTTTCACGCTACGGGCAGATTAAGAGCGTCCCGCTCGGGCTCACCGGCCTGCGCTCGGACCAGCTGCTCGTGCCGCTGGCCTCGATGGCGGCGACGCACTACGTCCTGAACGGCCTCTCTCTTGCCACCATGTACACGCTGCGGCAGCGCCGCTCGTTCGGCCGCTTCTGGCGCGACGGCTACCTCTGGACGGCGCTGACGTTCGTCGCTGCGGCCGCGACTGCCGGGTTCATCTACGGCGCGCTGACGACCTTCGGCTTCCTCTACGTGCTGCTCGGCGTCCCCATCATCGCCGCGACCTACGCGACCTACAAGACCTTCTTCGAGCGCGTCAACGAGAAGACGCGCGAGGCCGACGCGCTCTCGCGCCTGCACCTGGCGACGGTCGAGGCGCTCGCCACCGCGATTGACGCCAAAGACCAGACGACGCATTACCACGTCCGCCGCGTGCAGATTTACGCCGCGGGCATGGGCCGCGTCTTCGGCCTCGCGCGCGACGAGATAGAGGCCCTCAAGGCCGGCGCGCTCCTGCATGACGTGGGCAAGCTCGCCGTCCCAGACCACATCCTGAACAAGCCCGGACGGCTGACCACGGCCGAGTTCGAGCGCATGAAGGTACACACGACCGTCGGCGCGCAGATTCTTGAGCGCGTGAATTTCCCGTACCCGGTCGTGCCAATTGTTCGGCATCATCACGAGATGTGGAACGGCGCGGGCTACCCGGACGCGCTGCGCGGCGAGCAGATCCCTTTGACCGCGCGCATCCTCTCCGTGGTTGACTGCTTCGACTCCGTGCGCGAGGACCGCCCCTACCGGCGCGGGATGACGCGCGAGGAGGCCAGGGCGCTGCTGCTGCGCGGCGCGGGCACGCACTTCGACCCCAAGGTCGTCAACCTCTTCATCAAGCACCTCGCGCGCTTCGAGGAAGAGATCAGGGAACTGGACCTTGAGCAGCAGGGCTTCACCGAGGACGAGAGTGAGACGCGCTCTCTGGTCGAGGCGGACATCCACCACAGCAAAGACCAGACTTCGGTGCTGGCCTACGACCAGATCAAGAACGCGCACCGCGAGGTCTACGCGCTCTACGAGATCGCGCGCACCTTCGGCTCGTCGCTCGACATAGAGGACACCGTCTCGATTCTCGTCAACAAGGTGGGCCACGTCGTCCCGTTCGACACCTGCATCGTTTTCCTCTACGACGAGCTGAAGGCTTACGCGACCGCCTCGCACGTCGCGGGCGCGAACGCGCAGGCGCTCAAGAACCGCTGCGTCGCGCCGGGCGAGGGCGTGACTGGCTTCGCGCTCTCGAACCGGCGCTCCATCAACCGCATTGACCCGGCGCTTGATTTCGACGGCATAGAGTTGGAGGGCGGGAGCGAGTACCGCGCGATGGCCGCGCTGCCGCTGATGAAGGACGAGCGACTGCTCGGCGCGCTCTCCGTCTACTCGACGGACCTGCACGAGTACACGGACGACCACATGAGGCTGTTGGAGACGGTGACGCGCCTCGCCTCGGACGCGCTCTTCAACGCGATGCACCACGCCGAGGCCGAGTCGCACGCGCTGACGGACCCGCTGACGGGGCTCCCGAACGCGCGCTGCATGTACCTGCGCTTCGAGCAGGAGGCGGCGCGCGCCCGCCGCACGAACCGGCCCTTCCAGGTCATCATGCTCGACCTGGACGAGTTCAAGCAGGTCAACGACACCTTCGGCCACCGCATCGGCGACAAGATGCTGCGCGAGGTCGCGCGGATCTTACAGGGCCAGTTGCGCGAGTACGACTTCCTGGCGCGCTACGCGGGCGACGAGTTTGTCGCCATCGTGCAGGACTTGCACGGCGTGCAGGTCGAGGAATTGTGCCAGCGCATCGAGGCGGCCGTCTCGAAGTTCTCGCTGCACGTCCGCGCCGAGCACTCCGCGCGCGTCGGCATCAGCGTCGGCTCGTCCACCTACGGCGTTGACGGCGAGACGCCCGACCAGCTCCTGATCGCCGCCGACCAGGCCATGTACTCGGCCAAGTCCACCCACAAAGAGCACCGCCGCGCCCGACTGGAGGGCCGTGCCGACGAAGTCATTGACCTCAACACGGGCAAGCTAACTTCGACGGCGATAAATTAGTAAAGGAGTAAATGGCGAATGGCGAATGGTCAATGGTGAAAAGCGGTTTCCCACCCATTCAGCATTGACCATTCGCCGTTTACCGCGCTCTTATGAGTTATCACATTCTTCAGCAGTTCGACGAGCAATGGCTGGCGGACCTCAAGCAGGACGCGCCCGACGACCAGCGGCGCAGTCTCCTGGGCTCTTTCGCGGACGACAGCCCGCACGCCCTGCGCGCCCGGCTGGCCTCGCGCGAGAGTAAACGCTGGGCCATCGTCGTCGCCGCCATCCTGCTCGCCACCTTCGCCCTCCTCTTCTCCATAGACGCCACGCGCCGCGCCGAATCCCTACAGGAGCGCCTCGACGCGCTGGAAAAGATGGTCAGGAAGTAGAGCGGGGCTCGATTCCAAACAGTAAAGCTGCTAGCGGCCGGCCTTGATGTCGTAGGCCCACAACGTCCCCAGGTCGCGTATGTAGAGCCTCCCGTTGGCGATGACCGGGTACGCATAAGCCTGCTCGGGGAATCCCCCCACCTCTTTATGCTTCGGCTGATTCGGCGGGGTGAAGCGGCCCTTCTCGCGGTAGCCAGCGGGCGTCGCCTCGGCCAGCGCGAAATCTCCATTCACGCCATGAAGGTATAGATGCCCGTCGGCGTAGGCTATCGAAACCCTGCCGATGCTCTCGACCTTCCATTTCACCTTCCCCGTGGCGAACTCAATAGCGACCAGCGGCCCCTCAGCGATCTCCGTGCCGTAAAGATAGTCGCCGACCACGACCGCGCCGCCGATGCCGTTCGGGAGTCCGCGCTCGAAGTAGACCTGCTCTGCGGCGACCCCGCCGCCGTCCGGCTTGAGGCGGACGAGCGCGCCGCCTACGCCGAGGGCTCCGCCGTACACGTATTCGCCGCGCGCGACCGGCGTGAAATACTGCGCCGGACCCTTGGCCGCCTCCTTGTAGCGCCAGAGGAACTGGCCCGTTTTCGCGTCAACCCCGACTAGCCCCTTGCTCAAAAACTGCACGTACTGTTTGCGCCCGCCGCCCTGCACGACAATCGCCGACGCGTAGCCCGCCGGGTCGCCGCCCGGGACCGCCGACTTCCAGGCGGTCGCGCCCGTCCGTTTGTTGAGCGCGACCATCGTGGCCTCCGCGCCGCCGGGCGTCACGACGACGAAGTCGCCGTCAACCAGCGGAGACTCCGCGTAAGCCCACTCGCCCGGCTGGCCGCCGAACTCTTTGCGCAGGTTCTTCTGCCAACGAATCTTGCCAGTCTTGGCTTCGAGGCAGGCGAGGTCGCCGTCCGAGCCGAGCGCGTAAAGAAAGTCACCGTCAACGGTCGGGGTGGAGCGGGCCTTCGGGTAGGGTGGGTTCTGCTCGGGGTTGCCGACGTTGCCGACGCGCGTCGTCCAGATGACTTTCCCGTCCCGAGTCGAGAGGGCCTGGACGAACTCGTTCTCCATGCCGCGGTTGCTCATCAGGTAGATGCGTGACCCGACGACCACCGGCGTCGAGAAGCCGTCCCCTATGTCGTTGACTTGCCAGAGAAGTTTCGGACCCCCCGCCGGCCATTGCTGAAGGAGGCCGCGCTCGCGCGATGTCCCGTCACGCGCAGGCCCTCGCCACTGAGGCCAGTCGGCAGACGGAGCGGCCGTGTCGGCGGGCTTCGTGACGGATAGGAAGCACAAACAGAGCGCCGCGACGGAAGCTAGTAAGCGTGACTTCATGGTCTTCTCCTCCCGGCTATCGTCAATGATGCGTTAGTACGTCAGACATGACGCTGGGGTTTCTGGATGAGGAGAGAATGCTATCGGGCGGCTGGGTTGAATGAGCTGTGAGGCAACGCTTCGCGGGTCATATTAAGATTTCATAGGCGGCTTTCCGACAGACTTTAGTTTCTCATTGAGGGCCTTCGTTCGCTCTTCCAATCTTTTGGGCTGCACGAAAGTGAAATCGAACAGGGATTCGAGCACATCTAGAAGCCATTCAGCTTCTCCTGGTTCTACTGCAATGACTTCGCCCGTGTTGGTATCTTTAAGTGGATGGGCTGCAAAATTACCAATATTTCTAACAGCATCAACTGCTCCCGCTAAATAGGATGGTATATCCTTCAATTTTATGAACTCGTCAATTTCTTTGGCAAGGGATGGATATTTTAACTGAAACTCGTCTCGAAGAATGTTCTGTAAAACTCGGCGACTAAGTGCTGCGCTTGCCTGAGGACTTATTGAAACTACGGCAGAAGCTTCAATGAAATCTTTCGCATACCTATTGGGCACTTCAGGCTCTACTTTTCGTAAGGCAAATTTTGGATATATGATTTGCGCTTCTTCTATATTAGTTAGAGTGCCATATTGTCGGTTGTTAGGTTCAAGAACTATCGCGTAAGTCCCACGAGCTAAGATGATAATCAATCCATAACACTCTGGGCAGTAGCTACAAGAGATTTGATAGCCTGCATCTTGCAGCTCGGGGTTCTTTGATTTTGAAAGTCTGCCATCTGTCTTAGCATTAATTGCTGTATTGCAATGTGGACATTTCATTTCGCTTCATATATCACAACTTCATTGTAGTTGCCTAACGCTGACTAGACCGCCGGTAGCGGTCTAAGTTTACTCTTAAAGCAGGAAGACCGTCGCAGGAGAGTCAACTATATTTATGCCCTTATCTTGACAAACCCGTCCGCCATCGCATTCAATCCTTGAGGGCTTCAACCAGAAGGCGGAAGCGAAACGCCTGAGGCTTGAACGCTCGCGCCCCCCTTTGCCTTTTACCTTTTTCTTCTTACTCGAATGTCTTCTCCTTCTAACACGGCTGCCGCGAGCGCCACGCTGCTGATCGTTGACGACGAGGCGGGGGTGCGCCGGCGGCTGCGCCAGATTTTCGAGGGCGCGGGCCACCGCGCGTTCGTCGCGGCCGACGCGCCGAAGGCGCTGAGCCTCCTGCACCGCGAGCACTGCGACCTCATCATCCTCGACGTGGAGATGCCCGGCGTGGATGGGCTCGCGCTGTGCCGTCTCTTGCGCGCGCAAGCGGCGACGAAACAGCTGCCCATAGTCATCTTCTCGGCGCAGGACGACGAGAACCGCAAGGTAGAGGCTTTCGCCGCGGGCGCGGACGACTACATCGTCAAGCCCTCCACGCCGCGCGAAATCCTGACGCGCGTCAGCGCGCACCTCGAAACGGCGCAGCGCGAGTGGGCGCTCGTCGGCAGCAATCTTGAGCTGAGATTCCTGGCGGACCTCGGGCGCGGGCTGCTGCGCGCGCTCGAACCAGAGCAGGTCGTGCGCCACGTCGCCGGCGCGACCTTCGAGGGCACGGGCGCTTCGCTCTGCGCGGCGGTCCTGAACCTGGACAAGGAGCGCGCCGTCGCCTGCGCCTTCGACCGCGAGGGGAGCGCCGAGGACGACCGTTTGATTCACCTGGACAGGCTCCGCCGCTGGATCAGCTCGCCGACCTCTTCGACCTCTTTTCTTTTAGACGACTCCTCGCGCTTCTTCCTGCGCGACGACGAGCACCGCGTGGAGTACGTCGCGCCCTTGCGTTACGGCGGGCGCACGAAGGGCGCGATTGTCGTCGGCTTCGACTCGCCCGCGGCTTGCGGCGAGACGCAGGCGCGGCTCGTGGACGCTGCGGCGCAGCAGGCCGCGCTCGCCGCGCACGTCGCCACGCTCTACCAGGCCGCGCGCCAGTCGGCGGGCCTCCTCGCCAAAGAAGTCGAGCGCCGCACGATGGAGGCCGAGGCGCAGCGCCGCTTCACAGAGGCCATCATTGACAGCCTACCGCTCTCGCTCTACGCCGTTGACCGCGACTACCGCATCGTCGCTTGGAACCGCAACCGCGAGCTGGGCGGGCAGGGCATCCCGCGCGGAGCTGCGCTCGGCAAGAACATCTTCGACGTGCTGACGCGCCAGAGCCGCGAGGTCCTGGGCCGCGAGTTCGCGCGCGCCTTCGAGACCGGCGAGATCGAGCGCATCGAGCAGGAGGCCACGGGCTCGGACGGCGAGACGCGCCACTGGCTCGTCAGCAAAATCCCGATGCGCGCCGACGACAGCCGCGAGGTCAGCCACGTCATCACCGTCGGCGAGGACATCACGGGGCGCGTCGAGGCCAACCGCGCCGTCGCCCGCGCCGAAAAGCTGGCCGCGGTCGGACGCCTCGCCGCGGGCGTCGTCCACGAAATCAACAACCCGCTCGCCACCATCTCCGCCTGCGCCGAGGCGCTCGAATCCAGGTTGAACGAGGGCGCGTTCGATTCGTCGCCCGAGGTGGAAGACCTGCGCGAGTATCTCTCGCTCATCCGCTCCGAGGCTTTCCGCTGCAAGTCCATCACGAACGGCTTGCTCGACTTCAGCCGGACGCGCGCGGGCGAGCATCTGCCCGTCAACCTCTTCGAGGTCATCTCGACGGCCGCGCGCCTCGTCGCGCACCAGCAACGCGGCGCGGCCATAGATATTCGCATAGAGGTGATGGAGCAACTCGCGCCCGTGCTCGGCGACGAAGGGCAGTTGCAGCAGGCCGTCATCGCGCTCGCCACCAATGCGATTGACGCGATGCCGGAGGGCGGGCGTCTGACTTTGCGCGGGCGCAACGAGAACGGGAGCGTCATCGTCGAGGTCGGCGACACGGGCGTCGGCATCGCGCCCGAGAATCTGACGAAAATCTTCGACCCGTTCTTCACGACCAAGGAGGTCGGGCGCGGGACAGGGTTAGGGCTGGCCGTCTGTTATGGTATTGTTACCGAGCACGGCGGGAGGTTGGACGTGCAATCGGCGGTCGGCGCGGGCACGACTTTCACGATCTCGCTCCCGGCCGCCCCCCAATCCACAGACGGAGACTGACAGACTTTGAGCGAGACGAAGGGTGCGCGACTTCTCGTTGCCGAAGACGAAGCCAACCTGCGGCTGGTCATCCAGAAAGAGCTACAGCGGCTGGGCTACCGCGTGGACGTAGCGCCCGACGGCGAGGCCGCGCTCCGGCGGCTCGAAGAGGGCAACGTGGACGTGCTGCTCTGCGACATCAATATGCCGCGGATGGACGGCATGGAACTCCTGCGCCGCGTGCACGAGCGCGCCAACCCGCCCGAGGTCATCATGCTCACGGGCCACGCAACGGTCGAGACGGCCATCGAGGCCATGAAGCTCGGCGCTTACGACTACCTCTCGAAACCTTACCGCATCACGGAACTGGACGCGCTCGTCAAGCAGGCCGCCGAGAAGCGACGGCTGCGCGTGGACAACCAGCGCCTCAGGCAGCAGCTCGCGCGCCAGTCGCAGATGCCCGAAATCATCTCCGTCTCGGACGCCATGCGCGAGGCCCTGCGCCTCGTCGAGCGCGTCGCGCCCTCGGACGCCTCCGTCCTGATTACAGGCGAGAGCGGGACGGGCAAGGAGTTAATCGCGCACGCGATTCACAGACTGTCCAACCGCGCCGACGCGTCGTTCGTGGATTTGAACTGCGCTGCCTTTCAGGAGTCACTGCTCGAATCCGAGCTGTTCGGCTACGAGGCCGGCGCGTTCTCCGGCGCGAAGGGAAGAAAATTAGGTCTCATCGAATTGGCCGACGGCGGCACGCTCTTTCTGGACGAGATCACGGAGCTGCCGACGCAGTTGCAGTCTAAACTTTTGCGCGCGATTGAGACGCGCACGTTCTACCGCGTCGGCGGCGTGCGCAAGGTCGAGGTCAACGTCCGCATCGTCGCCGCGACTAACCGCAACCTCGACACGGTCGTCACCGACGGCACGTTCCGCGCCGACCTGCTCTACCGCGTCAACGGCTTCCAGATCGCGCTCACCCCCTTGCGCGAGCGGCCCGACGACATAGATCCTCTGGCGCATCATCTTCTCAAACAGGTCGGCGGCGCGCACCCGCCCGAGCTGACGCCCGAGGCGCTGGCGGCGCTACGCGCCTACGGCTGGCCCGGCAACGTCCGCCAGCTCAAAAACTGCCTTGAGCGCGCCGTGCTGCTCTCCAACGACGGCCGCATCACCCTGAACGAGCTGCCGCCCGAAGTCGCGCGCCCCGCGCCCGCCTTCGTCCCGGCCCCAGTGTCCGCCGCCGGGGACTCGTCCGCCGCGCAACCCTCCTACAACGGCCAGGCGACGCAGTCACCCGCGTCTTTGCGTGAAGTCGAGCGCCAGCAAATCCTCGCCGCCCTCGAACAAACAAACTGGCACCGCGGCAAGACCGCCGAAATGCTCGGCATCTCACCTTCCACCCTCTACCGCCGCCTGCGCGACTACAATTTGGAGCGGCGCGGCTGAAGAAGCCACTTAGCCCACCAACTTGACCCCGCCATCTCTATACCTCACACTGGGGCAGAGGTGAGTTTGGCTATGTCTCAATGTAGCGTTCGATGTAGCGGGTGCGGCCTTATGCTCAGCGAACTGCCTGGGTTTGTTGAACTTCATGAATGTCCTGAGTGTGGTTCTAAAGATAGACATATCACTATGAGTGAACCGCTTGTGTCGCACGAACGGTTTGGTCTCAAAGCCAAAGACCCGCTAAGAACTGGAAAGAAGAAGATTCGCAGGGAAGTTGTCTCAGGTGATGATCGTCATATTGAGTCTGGAAAATGGTATAAGAAAACAAGAATCATCAACAGAGATAAGGACTATTATTTTGAAAGAATCATTGATCCAAAGACGGGCGAACTGATACGTCTCTTTGAAGAGCGCCTTTCTGACCATCAAGGTCACGGCTCGGCGAAATCGAAAATCAAGGCGGGTTGACACTCATTAAGGTCAAGCGCTTGGGGACGATTTAGGTAAAGGCTGTGACCAAAACCTCACGTTTGCCGCGCGCTTTGGCGTAACTGACTTCGCCGCTCAAGGTCTCGTTTGCCAGGTCTTGAACCTCTTGAGCGATCTCTTCGTCAATGTACGTCTCGCCGCAATTTTCGCAGACGCGCGCGGGGATGTCTGTGATGAGCAGGATGGCGTTGCCGCGTTCAATCGGCAACATCGTGGTGCCTTTTTTAAAGCGGTTGTGTTTGCAGACCAAGCACTTCATTTCGTTACCTTCTGCGCTCACGAAAGCCAGCCTTCCAGCGTTTTATATCCGGCTCGTAAGCTGTCACGACAATCGTTTCACCCTCCACCGGGTCATCCTCTCCGACCACATGAATCGGCCTCGCCCCGCTCCATCCTAGCATGAGATAACGCGGCGGCGAATCGGCCTTGTACTCTTCAATCAATTCGCCGTTCTCCAATACGCCTCGCACGTCTGCGACCGTAATGCCGCGCTCAATCATACGCTTCAAAACATACGGCGGATAGATTATTTTCATACTTAAACGCGCATTTTACTGTCCCTGTGCTCAATCATCAATTTAATGTTTATTAAGCGAAGTGCTCAGGAACTCGCCGGCATAACCTTGCTTGACAAGCGCGCGTCGCAGCATCGAAGATACCTGTTCTGTTGTCCGCGAGCCTTACCGTCTCCCGTCGGTCGCAGCCGAGGCAAAAACCGGCTTCCGGCGCGTTCCAGCAGTGCAGGCTAAGATATATTTTTTCACCGGAGACATCATGACAGACCGCCGCACCCCCGACGCGCGCTCGCTCAAGTTAATCTGCCTCCTGCTCTTCATTACTCTCGCGGGCGCGTCCCTGATGACGCGCTCCGGGGTCGGCGCGCAAACCCCCTCGAACCACCCGCCCGAGATGGACGCCGTCCGCGTCAAGCGCGTCGGCGTCGGCCAGCGCGTCACCTTCGGCATCTCCGTTATAGACGAGGAGACGGACGACCTCCGCGTCGAGCTGACCGACCGCCCGGCCTCTGCCAGGTACAACGAGAAGACGCTGACGGTTGACTGGACGCCGACGAAGGCTGACGGGCGCGTGGGCCAATTCGCCGTCCGCATCACGGAGTTCCCGCGCGCGGGCGGCCAGCCGCGAACCTCCATCAAGACCTTCAGCATAGAGATCGCGCCCGGCCCCGTGCCGCTGCTATCGGTCCCGGCGGCCCCGCTCGCGGTCGAGACGCTCATCTCGATTACAGACCCCGAGCGGCTCTCGACGGCCAACGCACGCTGGCCCATCCTCGCCCTCTTCGACCGCATCGCGGCCATAGAGGCGAGCAAGCAGGTCAAGCCGGACAACGGCGTCCTGCCCTCAACCGGCGCGAGCCTCTTCAAAGACGCCCTGCGCAATCTGGCACAGCTCCACCGCAACGACGAGATCAACCCCGACAGCCCGAAATTTAATCCACAGTTCAACGCCGAGAACTGGCGGCTCGTCATGGTGCGCCCGCGCGTCAACAAGCGCATCTTCGAGCTGCGCCTCGTTTACAAGAACGTCGCGGCGGCCGAGCCCGTCTTCCTGATGCCGCGGATGCGCATCACGCGCCTCAAAGACCCGGAGCTGGACAAGGACGACGCCGCGCGCCAGAAGAACAACAAGGCGTTCGCCGCGCTGCTCTACAACGCCTTCTTCGACGGCGCGGACTTGAAGCCCTTCGTCGCGCGCGACAAGATGAGTTACGCGGACGCGCTCGCGGACTTCATCTCCTCGGTCGTACACTACAGCGACCCGCAAGACCCGAACATGCAGGCGAACTTCGCCGCGCTCCCGCACAACGCGCGGCTCGGCGGCGACGACGAGTTGGACGCGAAGGGCCGCTACCTCAAGGGCGACGGCTGGGCGCTCGGCGTGATGAAAGTTGTGCCAATCGAGCGCGCGGGCCGCAAGGTGCTGGCCTTCAGTAACCTTCCGATTGACGGCTTCGCGACGAGCATCAAGCCGACGCCCGACGGCTCGGGCTTCCGCCGCGTGCCCGCGCCCGCGTTCGACCCGGCGAGCAAATCTTTCGTCACCGGCTTCGACAAGCTGGTTGACGCCGGAAACTTTTCGGCCATCCCGGACGAGCACGACGCGGGCGCGGTCAGGCCCGCGATGATTGACTCGTCCATGTTCTCGCGCGACTTCAAACTCAAACACATGGTGGCGGAAACGTCTTTGCGCGACGCGCGCCGCCGTCTCTTCGAGGAGCGCGGGATGACCTGCATACAGTGCCACGTCCGCAACTTCGACGAGGGCGACTACCTCAACCCCGGCGTGAAGAACCCGAAGGAGGGGAACCCGGGCGCGGCGCGCGACATCCCGCGCCTCTTCTTCGTCATCACGCCCGACGAAGGCGTGCGGCCAGAGTTCTTCCGCCGCAACGAGGAGGAGCAGGTCGGCAACCTCAAGGGCGTCCTGCGCGACTACCTGGACGTCAAAGTCAACCTCGAATCGCCGCTTGCCTCCGAGTGGCCCTTCAAGACGCGCACGGGACGGAGTTAAAGGCGGTTTCAAGTTTCAGGTTTCAGGTTTCAAGTTAATACGTGCGAACCTGAAACCTGAAACTTGAAACCTGAAACCAATACTTATGGCAGTTGCTACACCTAGAAATCCGGCGACGCCGACGCGCAGTTTGCCCGTCGCGGCGCACAAGAAGGCCGAGCCCCAGTCCGAGTGGTGGGTCGAATGGCTGAAGTGGGCGGCGCTCGTCGTCTTCGTCGCCGTGCCGACCTTCGCGCACACGCACATGATGGAGACGCTCGCCGGGCGCATCGTCTGGACGGTGGTCGTCGCGGCCATCCCGCTCTTCATCGTGCTCGTCGGCTACCACCGCTGGCGCAGGCTTTGCCCGCTCGCCTTCTTCGCCCAAATCCCCGTGCGCCTGAAAAGGCCCGGCATCAAGAAGGCCGGCCCCTGGCTCGAAGCCAACTATTATTACGTCTCGTTCACCATCTTCTTCTTCTCGCTCTGGGTCCGCTTGATTGCCACGAACGGCGACGGCCACGCCATCTCCGCCTTCTTCGTGATGATCGCCTTCGCCGCGCTCATCTTCGGCGCGTTCTACACGGGCAAGACCTGGTGCAACTACATCTGCCCGCTCTCCTTCATCGAGAAGATTTACACGGAGCCGCACGGCCTGCGCGAGACCACCAACTCGCAGTGCCCCAAGTGCACGGCCTGTAAAAAATCCTGCCCCGACATCAACGAGGAGAACGGCTACTGGAAGGAGCTTGAGTCGCGCCCGAAGCGCTTCGTCTACTTCGCCTTTCCGGGGCTCGTCTTCGGCTTCTACTTCTACTACTTCATGCAGGCCGGCGACTGGAACTACTACTTCAACGGCCAGTGGACGAAGCAGGCTTACGTCATGCACTGGGCCTTCAAGCCCGGCTGGAACCCGGAGACGGCGGGCTTCTTCTTCTGGTGGGGGATGCCGCGCGCGGCTGCCGCGATGCTCACGCTCGCGGCGTGCGGGCTCGCGAGCTACTTCCTGTTCTCATTCCTGGAGCGGCCCGTGGGCGACTTCCTCAAGCGGCGCGACCCCGAAATCGAGTCGGGGCGCGTGCGCCACGTGATGTTCACGCTCGCCGCCGTGACCGCCTTCGTCACCTTCTACACTTTCGCCGGAGCGCCGACGCTCTGGAAAGCCCCGTGGGCCGTCCCGCACCTCTTCATCGTCATCGTCGTCCTGACGGCCACGCTCTTCCTCGCGCGAAGAATGCGCCGCCGCCAGGCGACGTTCGCCGAGGAGACTCTGGCGCGCAACGTCATCAAGCGTTGGGAGTGGGCGGACAAGCCGCCGCGCGACTTGCACGACGCATTCCTGATTCACAGCGTCCGCACGCGCGAGAGCGCCAAGGGCGCGGCGCAGGTGATAGAGGTCTACAAGGACGCCGTGCGCGAGGCGCTGGCGAACGGCTTCGTGACGCGCGAGGAAGTGCAGATGCTCGAAAGCTTGCGCAACCAGTTGCAGATCAAGCAGGCCGACCACGAAAAGGTGATGGCCGCGCTCGCCGAAGAGGAGCGCGCGATGTTCAACGACCCGTCGAAGCAGATTTCCGCCGAGAAGCGGCTGCAACTTGAGACCTACCGCCACGCGCTCGAAGGCTACCTGGATCGCGTGCTCGCCGCCGAGGGCACTTACGACGACAGCTTCATCGTCCAGCTCCGCTCAGAGTACCGCGTGACGAGGGAGGAGCACGCGGCCGTGCTCGACGATGTCCTGGGCGGCGACCGCGGGATGGCGACGCGGCTCGCCGAGCAGGCCGCGGCCGTCGAGCGCGCGGCGCAGACAATACAGGCGCTTGAGCTGGCCCCGTCGCCGTCGCACGACTTCCTGCGCGAGCTGTTGCAGCGCCGCCGCGCGCGCGCCATTGACAGCCTCGTGCGCGGCTTGAGTTTCATGATCGAGGGCGAGACGAGCGACGCCGTCCGGCAGGGGCTCGCCAGCTCCGAGGACAGCGAGCGCCAGTCCGTCATGGAGCGCCTGAACGCCGTGGTCACGCCGGCCATCGGCGAGCGCCTCGTCGCGGCCTACCGCGAGACGGCGACCATCGAGTCTAGCTGGCCCACGCTGACCGAGATGCTGCACGCGCGCACCACGAGCATTGACCCGCACATCCGCGCGCTCGCGCTCTACGCGCTGGGCGAGCGCGGCGCGGCCGACCAAGCAACGCTCGCGCGCCTGATGGCTGACGAGCACGAGCTGGTGCGCGAGACGGCCGCGCACCTCAGGGAGCGCGCGGGCACGGACCAGGGCACGCACCGCCACCTGATTACCATCGAGAAGATGATCGCGCTGCGCTCGGCCCCCGTCTTCTCGAAGATCGGGCCGGAAGGCTTGGCGGAGCTGGCGCGCGCCAGCCGCGAGGACGAGTTCGCGCCGGCCGAGACGCTCTGCGTCGAGGGCGAGCCGGGCAACGAGGTCTTCATCCTGCTCGCGGGCGAGGTCAGGATTCTGAAAAAAGAGGGCGCGGGCGAGAAGTTCATCGGGGCGGAGAAGGCCGGCGGCTTCATAGGCGAGATGGCGGTGCTGGACCCCGCGCCGCGCTCGGCCACGCTCGTCGCAGGCGACGAGGGCACGCGCTGCCTGCGCCTGAATGGCGACGCCTTCCGCGCCGCACTCGACCGCGACCCGACCATCGCCTCAAGCGTCATCCGCACACTGGCCCAACGGCTGCGGCGGTAAAAACAACTCGAAGCAAAAAAAAATCGGCGCGGGTGGGGAGCACTGTCCACCCGCGCCTTCCAGTTGGGCAGGAGAAACGGGAATCCTTTTACGAGTCGCCGTGCGCCTTCTTCTGCTGGCGGCGGCGGCGCGCGTAGAGGCCGGCGAGGCCCGTCCCCAGCAGCGCCATCGTCGTCGGCTCAGGGACCGGCGCGGGGCTCTTCGTCGTAATCACGAACGAGATGCCGTTGTTCCAGAAGTGGCAGTCGGGGTCGAAGCCGAACGCCAGGGTGTTGTCCAGCGAGCTGAAGAACTCGTTGAGCTTCAGGAGCTGCGCGGCGGTGAAAGTGTACTCGCGGGTCTGCGGCGTCATGGAGAGGTTGACGAGCGTCGTCAGGTCAATGTGCTCTGCGCCATTGGCTAAATAATTGCCGTTGATGTCGAAGTAGTCGCTGAAGCCGCCGTTGCCCGCCGTCGGGTCAACGCTTGCGTCCTGCACCGAGCCCACGGCGTTGTGCGCCGTGTTCCGCGCGTAGTCCAGAAGGTTCACGAAGAGGCGGTTCGGGTTCGGGTCCCAGTTGGATATGTTCGTGAAGACGAGTTTCGCCGACGTGATCTGTTCGCCGGCGGAGAAAGCGTGCCTGATGCTCCACGTGTAGGCGTTGTGGTGGTCGAGGTCGAAATTCTGCGGGCCGCCCGAGCCGTCGTTGGGTTTCGTCGCGGGCGCGTTGAAGGTGATCGTGTCGGCCGAAGCCATCGTCGGCAAACCGAGCATGAGGAATGCCGCCAGAAGCAGCAGAGGCTTTTTCACAGGTGAACCCCTTCCGTATGGACCTGATATTAAATTGGCGCACCTGTGAGAAAGAACGAGTCGGAACGATTTTCCAGAAACAAATCGTCTCGGATTTCCAGAAATCCTCTCAATCGTCGTCCTTCAAGAGCGCGTCGCGCAGGCCGTAGGTGATGGGGACGGCGCGGCGCGTGTCCAGGTTCATCGCCGCGTGAACCTGGGTCGAGCGGGCGCAGAGCGCTAGGTCGCTCGCGCGGAAGAGGGAGTACTCGAACGTCACGGAGCTGCGCCCGACGCGCGCGACCGAGACCATGAGTTCGACCTCGTCGCCGTAGACGAGCGGCTCGCGAAACTCCGCTTGCACGTTGACGGTCGGGAATCCGAGGCGGTAGTCCCTCATCAGCCGGTCATAACTCATGCCGTAGCGCGCCTCTATAAACTCCTCCATCGCGACGTGGCAGTAGTGGAAGATGACGGGATAGTAGACCAGCCCCGCCGGGTCGCAGTCGCCGAAGCGGACGCGGATGCGCGTGACGAAAGACATGGCCGTCAGTATGCAGGATGAGCGCGGAAGGGTGAAGTGGTAACGGCCGAAGGCCCGGGGGACGAAAGGGGCGCGAATCTAAGATAACGCACCCCTTTTCGTCCCACGGGCCTTCGGCCGTTGCGCGGGGCTACGGCACGTGCTCGAAGTTGTACTGGATGAGACTGCCGTTGTGTCTCAGGTTAAGGGCGTCCACGTTGCCGTCGAAGCCGGGAGCCCACGGGCCGCCGACCTTGAAGAGGACGGCGCTGGCCGGGTTGTTGCGCACGCCCGCGTTGGGGAAGAGCGCGAGCACCTGCTGCCAGGTGCAGGGCGAGGCGGGCTGGCAGGGCTGCGCGACGCCTGCGACGTTGCCCACCGTCACCGTCGTGCGCGTCCCGTACCAGTTGCCGGCGCGCGCGTCCCACGTCTGCCAGACGTTCTGCTGCACGGCCCCCTGCGCGGGCGAGAGGTACGGCTCGAAGACGAGGCGGCCCTGGTAGGCGGTCGCCGCGTCGTTGAGGTCGTAGTCAATGTCGAACTGGAACGACGGCGCGACGACCGTGTTCGTGTTGTTGTCCTGATAGCTGCCGTAGAGGATGCCGAGGAGGTCGTCCATCCGCGTGCCGGCGTAGCCGGCGGTGGCGAGGATGTGACGGCCCTGCGCGTCCACGGTCAGGAAGGCGCTGCCCGAGCCGAGCGGGGGCGTCGCGGGGCCGGCCTCGAAGCCGCCCGAGCCTGTGCCCGTGCCCGGCAGGTCGTCGGCGAAGACCCAGCCGTTCTGGTTGGCGGGCGAGACGAGGACGGTGTTCGCGACACCCTGGAAGCCGTTCGTGCCGCGGCCCGGCGTGGTCTCGACGTTGGTGTCAGTGCCGCTCAGGAGCAGCGGCGTGTACTGGACGTTGGCCGAGGCCGCGCCGGCGATGTCGGGTTGTCCGCCCGGCGGCGTGGCCGAGCCGCCGTAGGCCACGGGAATCTGCGCGGCGTAGCCGGGCTCGGCGCTGTTGGCCGTCGTGACGACCGGGCTTGTCGTCCCCCACCAGTTGCCGCGGAAGTTCTTGTAGTTGGTCGTGGCGGGCGCGGGGAGCGAGCCGCCCGTCTGGCGGTCAACGACCTGGCCGTACCAGTTGGCGCTGATGTTGTTGTTCGAGAAGGTCGAGTGCAGCGCCGTCTGGACGGGCGAGTTCGAGCCGCCCGAGCCGTCGAGGAAGAGGACGCCGACCGTCCAGTTGTTGGTGATGAAGTTCTCGACGACGGTCTGGAAGTCGGTTCGGTTGCGGTAGATGATCCCCGTCCGGTTGAAGTCTATGACGTTGTTGCGGACGGTGTGGCCGTTGGAGTTGTTGATGTCTATGCCGGTGCGGTTGCCGGTGATGACGTTGTCGCGGATGAGCGCGCCCGTGACGGCCTGACCCTGGATGGCGAAGCCGGCCGAGTTGAGGCCGGGGTTGTTCCAGTCGGTCGTGTTGTTGCCGGCGCGCGTGACGGTGAAGCCGGCGACGGTCACGTCGTTGGCCGAGATTTGGACGGTGGTGCCAGGGCCGCCGATGGGGCCGACGATGCTGACGCTGCCCGCGCCCGCGCCGATGAGACTGAGGTTACTCTTGTTGACGTTCACGTCCTCGTTGTAAGTGCCTGTCTCGACGCTGACCTGGTCGCCGGGGTTAGAGGCGTTAATCGCCGCCTGGATGGTTGTGAAGCTGCCGCCCGTGCCGCCAGGGTTGACGCGGCGGACGACGCAGTTGAACGCCTCGACCTCGACGACGCGGCTGTAGGCGTGGACTGTGTCGTTCGAGGCGTTGACGACGACCCTGATGCGGTCGGTCGTAACGGTCGTGAAGAGGAAGCTGCGCTTGGCGAGCGTGTTGTTCGTCACGGAGCCGACGGTCTGCCAGGACGAGCCCGTCCAGTACTGCACGTCGAAGTCCTTGATGCCGTACTTGGTGGCGCTCGTCGTGTCGTTGACGGTTGAGCCGTTGTTCGGCTGGTTCTTCAGCGTGTAAACGTCTATGCCGGAGATGGCCCGGTTGGTGTTGAAGTTGATTTGGACGATGTCCGGGAAGACGCCGCGCTGGGCGTCGTTCCAGCCGCCGCCCGAGCCCCAGTTGTTCCCGTCGTGCTCGCCGTCAATGACGCCCGTGGCGGGGTAGTTGGCGCTGTACTGCGAAGACGCGACCGCGGTCGAGCCGTCGGCGGCCGACGCGACGTTTTCCCCGCAGGGCTTGGGCGTCGGGGTGGGCGTCGGCGACGGCCCGGCGACGGGCTGGCAACTGAAAGCCTCCACCTCGACGATGCGGCTGTAGAGGTTGTCGGGCGCGGCGCTGACGAGGACGCGGATGCGGTCTGTCGTGACGGGCGCCAGGAAGACGAGCCGGCGGCGGACGTGGTTGTTGCCGAAGATTGCGCCGCCCGGCACGTTGACGAAGGCCGCGCCGTCCCAGTACTGCACCTGGAAGTCGCGGGCGCCGTAAAGCGAGAAGCTGTCAATGTCCGTGATGGGCGGAGTGGACGTGGTGTACTGGTCGCGCAGGGTGTAAACGTCTATCTGGCTGAGCGTCTGCGTGACGTTGAAGTTGATCTCGACCCAGTCCGGGTAGACGCCCTTGGTCCCGTCGTTCCAGCCGCTGCCGGACGCCCAGAACGCGCCGTTGTGCTCGCCGTTGATGACGCCGTCGGCCGGGAAGCGGCTGTTGTAGATCGAGGAGGCGGTCGCCGTCGCGCCGTTGGCGGCGAGGGCGACGTTAGTCGGGCAGGCCGGCGGGCAGTCGGACGCGGCCGTGAGGAAGTTCGCGTAGTCAACGCCCGTGCTGACCCCGTCGCCGGTCCCGGGGCCGACGGGGCCGGGGCCGCTTGAGGAGCCCCACCAGTTCGACTGCGCGTTGATCAGGTTCTGCGCGTTACTCTGCACGCCGATGGTCGAGTTGCCGGAGATGTTGTTGTTGTTGGCGACCAGCCCGGTCGTGGCGCTGGTGCTATTGTCCACGACGATGCCGCTCTCGTTCCCGCTGAAAGTGTTGCAGGTGAAGGTCGGGACGGCGGGCGTCTCGTGGTAGACGCCGCGGATGAAGTCCTTGACGACGTTGCCGCGGAAGACCATGTTGGGCGAGGTCGTCAGGTTGTTCGTGACGTTGATGCCCTCGACGCGCGTGTAGCCCGCCGAGGTCATCGCCGAGCGGTTGCCCGTCAGGTAGTTGTCCGCGACGAGCACGGGGGTGCCCACCTGAATGGACTCGACCCGGATGGCCTGGTAGGCCGTCGGGAGAGTCTCGATGGCTAGGACCTGGGGCGGCCTGACGGTTTGCACGTAAGACGCGACGGCGTTGCTCTGGATCGTGAAACCGGGGTCGCTGTAGACGTACTGGTTATTATGACGGATGCCGATGCGGAAGGAGGAGACGTTGTTGTAGGCGATGACCGAGGCGGGGTGCGACGGCGGCGTCCCGTCGAAATTCTCGGTGACGATGCCGCTGCGCACCCGTGTGACGACGTTTTCGCGGATGTCCACCCAGGCGTTGTTGGCGATCTTGATGCCCTGGCCGAAGCGGCCGATGCTGTTGTCCACCTTGTTGGAGGAGATTTGGCCGCCGGCTAGCTTCGCCCCGCTGGTCGAGGCTTCCGACAGCCAGATCGGGTTCTCGCCGATGTTCTTGACGATGTTGTTGACGATGACCGGACGCGGGTTGGAAGTGTCCGTCCCGTAGATGCCGATCTCGGCGTCCACGTCAACGCCGTTGAAGAGGACGCCGGAGGTCAGCGCCGGGTTGTTGCCGTCCACCGTGAAGCCCTTGAACGTGATGTCGTCGGCCGAGAGCCTGACGACGAGGGGTCCCGTGAAGGTGAGGTTCAGCGGGTCGCTCGCCGTGGGGACGATTGTCGCCTCGGCGACGCGCGTGCCCGTGTTCGGGTTGATGTTGGCGTTCGGCCCCAGCAGCGTGAGTGTCTTGTTGATGTTGATCTGCTCGACGTAAGTCGCCGCCGCGACCTGGATGGTGTCACCGGGGGCGGCCGCGTTGATGGCGGCCTGGATCGTCGTGAAGCAGGGGCCGTTGCCGCCGCACACGCCGTCCGGGTTGACGTAGAGGGTCGAGGCGGCGCTCACGCGGCGGCCGACGAAGATTCCCGCCACGGTCAGGCAGAGGACGACGAGCAGGCCGGTTCGGAGTCGGCGTGACGACGGTAATCCGGGGAGTCTGCGGGCTGGGCGGACGGGCGCGGCGGCTAGTTCGAGGAACATCGTTTCTCCTTATCGAGTTGGGCAGAATGACACACTTTTAATTAAATGGTGATTTAACACCTCGGAAGGGCAGCCGTCTGTATCCTTGCATACATAAGGGTTCCCCATCCTTGTTTTTTACTGAAAATGACCCACTACCTTCTCACCTGGTCTTGAGTTGTCGGCGGTCTATCTTGCCGCGGTCGTTTTTCGGGAGTGAGGCGACGAACTCGACCCAGCGCGGGTACTTGTAGAGGGCGAGGCGCGACTTGACGAACTCTTTGATGTTTTGTGCCAGTTCTTCCGTCGGCTCGTGGCCGGGGCGCGCGACGACGAAGGCTTTGGGCTTGACGAGGCCGGAGCCGTCGTCGTGGCCGACGACGGCCGCCTCCACGACCGCCTCGTGTTGCAGCAGGCAGTTCTCTATTTCGGCGGGCGCGACGAAGACGCCGGAGACTTTGAGCATGTCGTCGGTGCGCCCGTGATACCAATAGTAGCCTTCGGCGTCCGCGTGGAACTGATCGCCGGTCGTGCACCAGTCGCCCGCGAAAGTCTCCTTCGACTTCTCGTGCGCGTTCCAGTAGCAGAGCGCCGCCGAGTCGCCCTTGACGCGCAGCGTCCCCATCTCGCCCGCGGGGAGTTCGCGCCCGTCGGCGTCAACAATGCGCGCCTCGTAGCCTTCGACGACGCGCCCCAGGCTCCCGGGCTTCACATCATTGGGGCGGTTCGTGATGTAGATGTGGAACATCTCCGCCGAGCCTATGCCGTCGCAGATTTCCACGCGGAAGGTCTCGACCCAGCGCGTGTAGAGTTCGACGGGCAGCGCCTCGCCCGCAGAGTAGCAGAAGCGCAGTGAGGAGAGGTCTCTCTCGGCCGCGCCCTCCGCGTTGAGCATCGCGTTAATCATCGTCGGTACGGTCGTCAGGATGGTCGGCCGGTAACGCTCTATGACCTCGAACAGTTTCTCGGGCGTCGAGCGCTCAGAGAAGAGCGCGGTCGCGCCGCCGACGGCGAAGGGGAAGAGCAGGTTCGTCCCCGTCGCGTAGCCGAAGAACAGTTTTGGCACAGAGACGGTCAGGTCGTGCTCATTGACGCCCATCGTGCGCTTGGCGAAGACCTCCGTGTTGTAGGGCAGATCGTGCTGAAGGTGGACGGCCCCTTTCGGGTGGCCCGTCGAGCCGGACGTGAAGAGCCAGATCGCCACGTCGTCGCGGTGCGTGTCGGCCGCCGCGCACTCGTCCGGTTGAGCGCCCGCGGCCTCCGCGAACGAAAGAAACGGCCCCGCCGCTCCCGAGCCCACGACGAGCGCGTTGCGCAGGTAGCGCGCTTCCTTCGCCGCCTCCGCGAAATTCTCCAGCAGCGACTCGTGCACGACGGCCGTGCGCGCCCGCGTGTAGTCCAGGTAATACCTGTAATCCTCCGCGGGCAGCAGCGGATTGACCATCGTAATCACCGCGCCCACGCGGCTCGCCCCGAACCACGTCCAGACGAACTCCGGGCAGTCCGGCAGCACAATCAACACGCGGTCCTCTATCTCCACACCGCACTCGCGCCGGAGCGCGTTCCCCGCCCGGTTCGACATCCTCACGGCGTCGCCGTAGGTGTACGTCTCATCCTGAAAGTAAAGACAGGTCTTGTTCTCGCGCCCCTCCTCGACGTTGTGGTAGAGGAAGTAGTCGGCCATGTTGAAGCGTTCTGGGAATTCCATAAGACTGTGTTAAGTGGCGCGGTGATAGGAGACGAGCCGGGGCGAGATTTTATCCCGGCCCCCTCACTTGTCACTCTTCGCGGAGGTAAAGGGGCAGCCCGCTTCGCCGTGCTTCGTGTCGAGGTAGGTGCGAGCCTCCCAGAGTTCGGGGAAGAACTTTTTGTCGAGCGTGGTGCGCAGGTAGCCTATGCCTTCGGAGCCGCCGGTGCCGCGTTTGGCCCCGACCATGCGCTCGACCATCTTGACGTGGTGCGAGCGCCAGAGCGAGAAATACTCGTCGTGCTCGATGAGGGCCTCTATCAACTGGAACTCCTCGAAGCGTTCCTCGAAGTGCGTGAGGATTTCGAGGACGGCGCGCGTGCGCTTGCCGTAGTTCTTGCGGCGCTCGTCTTCGGAAGCCGCGGGGTCGTCGTCGGGCGCGTCGAAGCCGCGGCGGCGCAAATATGAGTAGAGCGCGTCGGCGAGCGTCGGCGATTGGAGGCGCGCGCCGAGCCGCGCCGACGCGAACTCGTCCGGGCCGAAGCCGTCCAGGACGGTCGGGTCTTTGAGGCCCGAGGAGAATTCGATCTCGCGGAACTGCATGCTCTGGAAGCCGGACGCAGGGTTCAGCTCGTCGCGGAAGGCGAGGAAGCTGATGGGCGTCATCGTCTCAAGGATGTGTATCTGCGAGACGAGCACCTTCTCGATTTCGATGACGCGCCGGAGCGAGCGCGAGGCCGCGGCCGCGCGGTCCTCGCCGAGCTGCACGAGGGCCGCGTCAATCTCGTGCAGAATCTGCTTGAACCACAGCTCGTAGGTCTGGTGAATCGTGATGAAGAGCAGCTCGTCGTGGTGCGCGGGCTCCGACAAACAGTCCTGCAAGCAGATCAGGTCCGCGACCCGCAGGTACTTGTTGTAAGACAGGGGCGCGTTCTCGCCGTAATCTTTTGACATAATCAACAGCAGAATACAGAAGTCAGGAGTCAGAAGTCAGGAGGAAAAGCAGCCTTCAGAAGACAGAATCCAGAATGTAAGGCCGCACCCCTCTTTCTGTTATTCTGACTTCTGACTTCTGACTTCTGACTCCTGTTTTTCAAAATGCTGCGCCCGCCGCTTCGTGCTCGGCGTAGGCGCGCGTGTCGCGGATAGTTTTCATCTCGCGGACGACGAGTTCCAGCTCTTCGTCCTTGGTGTAGAAGTGCGGGGAGATACGAACGCCCGCGCCGGGGCGGTAGTCAACGATGAACTCGCGGCGGATGAGTTCCTTGGTGACGGCCGCCGCGTGGTCGGCCGCGATGGTGACGGTCCCGCCGCGGCGCTCAGGGTCTTTCGGGCTGGTCACGCGGAAGCCGGCGTCCTCGGCCAACTCTATCAGCCGCGTTGTCTGCCGCACGCTCTTCTCGCGGATCGCGGGCACGCCGACCTCGTTGATGATGCCGTAGCCGCTCTCCGCGGCGTAGAGCGCGGGAATGGCCGGCGAGCCGTGCAGGAAGCGCGCGATGGTCGGCGCGTAGCGCATGGAGCTCTCAAACGAGAACGGCGCTTCGTGGGCCATCCAGCCGGTCGTGCGTGGCTCAAGCTCTGTCTGCAAGTCGGGGCGGACGTAAAGGTAGCCCGCGCCGGGGCCGCCGCAGAGCCACTTGACGGAGCCGCCGCAGGCGAAGTCCACGCCGAGGTCCGCGACGCTGAAGGGGACCGTGCCGGCCGATTGATACGTGTCGAGCACGACGCGCGCGCCGACCTCGTGCGCGCGCTCGGTGATGGCGCGCGCGTCTTGCAGGAAGGCGCTCTTGAAGAGGACGTGCGAGATGGGGACGAGCAGCGTCTCCTCGTCTATGGCCGCGAGCATCCGTTCGAGCGGGACTGTGATGCCGTCGTCCGATTTCACAGTTTCGATACGCAGGCGACCGTCGCGCGCGTGCGCCTCGTAGACGTACATCACGGAAGGGAAATTCAGTTCCGAGTAGACGACCTTGTTGCGTGGCGGCGCGGGGTCGAAGCAGGAGAGGATGAGCGACTGGCAGATGGAGACGTTCTGGTGCATGACGACCGAGCCGGGCGGCGCGCCGATGATGCGCCCGACCTCGTCGCCCAGGCGGACGGGCATCTCCCACCACCCTTCGGCCCAGGCGCGCACGCCGCGCGTGGCCCAAGCTTCTGCGTAATCCTGTAGCCGCGCGTAAGTCTGCCGCGGCATCGCGCCCAGGCTGTGCGAGATGAGATAGACACACTTCTCCAGGATCGGAAACTCCGACCGCCACTTTAACAGTTCGTCCGCCAACGCTGATTAATCCTCCAGAAGTGAAGACAATTTACTCGATAAAGAGACGGATTGAAAGAGAGCACTCAACCCTTTGCGCCTTACGTTTTAACTTTGCGCCTCCAGCGTGAACGGCTGTTTCCCGCAAAGGCGCAAAGACAAGACGTAAGGCGCAAAGGGTTGAGACGTTTCTTCCACAATTGTCTCAGGCGTCGCAGGGTTCGCTCTCGGTCTCCTCGTGCCAGCAGTTCGTGCACCAGCGGTGAGTGGCCTCGCGCTCGCCGGGTGAGTAGTCCACCGAACCGGACAGGCTGCGCGTCACAATCCGCTCCTCTTCGCTCAGCTCGCCCCAGCCGCGCAACGGCCCCTCGCCGCAGCGCGGGCACACGTTTCCGAATCGCTCGCTCATCCTCGTTATTCCTTGGAACTTTTCTCAGCCACCCAGCGTCTTTGCCTGAGAAAGTGGAAACCTTTTACATTCCGATTTGAAGCGCGTTAATATCGCGGCTGTCTTTGCCTAAAATCTCGCCGGGAATAGAAAGTTCAGGCCAGCATGACCTCGACAAGTCGCTCGCTTTGTGCCCTCGCGCTCCTGTGCGCTCTTTTCGCCCCCGCGGCCTTCGCCCAGCGCGACGACTCGCGCTTCGACTTCTACGCGCGCGGGCCTTACCGCGACTCGGTCCCGCGCCCGCAGAGCGTCCTGCGCTACGACGTGGGCGAGTTCCACACCAACTACGCGATGATGGAGCGCGTGCTTGAAAGGATAGCACAGGCCGCGCCCGACCGCGTCCGCGTGATGGACATCGGCGAGACCAACGAGCACCGCATGATGCACCTCGTCGCCGTCAGCGCCCCCGAGAACATTCAGCGCCTCTCGGAAATCAAGGCAGACATCGCGCGCCTCGCGGACCCGCGCAAGACCGCGGCCGAGGAGTCGCGCCGCGTCACTTCGTCCACGCCCGTCGTCGTCTGGCTCGCCTACACGATTCACGGCAACGAGTCCGCCTCGTTCGAAGCGATGATGCAGGTGCTTTACCAACTGGCCGCGTCGGACGAGCCGGAGACGCTGGAAATCCTGCGCAACTGCGTCGTCCTCGTCAACGTCTGCGAGAACCCGGACGGCCACGAGCGCTTCGTCACGTGGTACAACGCCAACGCCGTCGGCGACCCGGACCCCCTGGCCGCCGAGCACCGCGAGCCCTGGTCCGTCTACGGCCGTTACAACCGCTACCGCTTCGACCTCAACCGCGACAACGCCGTCTCGACTCAAGTCGAGACGCGCAACATGCAGCGCGCCTATCTCGAATGGAACCCGCAGGTCGTCGTGGATCATCACGGGCAGCCGGCGCAGTATTTCTTCCCGCCGGCGGCGCTCCCCGTCAACCCCAATCTGCCGCCAGAGCAAACGGCGCGCTGGATGTCTGAGTTCGGGCGGGCGAACGCGGCGCAGTTCGACGCCCGCAACTGGGATTACTACGTGCGCGATGTCTTCGACCTCTTCGGCCCGTTCTACTGGGACTCTTGGCCCGCGTTGCAGGGCGCGACCGGGATGACTTACGAGACGGACGGCGGCGGCTTCAAAGGTCTCAGGTGGAGGCGCGACGACGACACCATCGTCACGCTGCGCTCGGCCGTCGCGAAACACTTCGTCGCCTCTCTGACGACGCTCGAAACGGCGTCGCGCAACCGCGAGGCGCGTCTCAGGGACTATTACGACTTCCGCCGAACCGGCATAGAGGAGGGGCGCACTGGGAAGATGAGGCGCGTCGTGCTCATGCCGGGCCGCGACGCGGGCAACGCGCGCGCGCTCGTGGAGATTCTTTTACGCGCCGGAGTAGAGGTCGGCGTCGCGCGTGAGCAGTTCGGCTCGACGGGCGCGCACAGCTACACGGGGCGCGAGACGGTCGCGGCGCGCAGCTTCCCCGCCGGCTCTTACGTCGTCGAATTGGCACAGCCGCAGAAGCGTTTGGCGAAGGCGCTGCTTGAGCCTGACACCGTGCAGGACGCGGCCTTCGTGCGCGAGCAGCTGGCCCGCTTCGCGCGCAACGAGCGGCGCGGCGCGGGCGCGCTCAAGGAGAGTTACGCCTTCTACGACATCACCGCCTGGTCGCTGCCCCTCGCCTTCGGCGTCGAGACTTACTGGACCGAAGACGCCGCCGTGGTCGCCGTAGACCCAGTGGGTCTGCCCGAAGCGTCGGCGGTCGCGGGCGGCGTGCAGGGCGGGCGCGCGCAGATCGCCTACATCATCCCCTACGAAACCAACGCCGCGCCGGCGCTCGCCTACCGCCTGCAACGCGAGGGCTTCCGGCTCGCGGTCGCCACGCGCAGGCTGACGGCCGGCGGGCGCGAGTGGCCGCGCGGCACACTCGTCGCGCGCGTCTCGCGCAACCCCGAGGGCCTGCACGACGCCGTGGCGCGGCTCGCGCGCGAGACGAATGCTCAGGTCTGGAGCGTCAACACGGGGTTCTACGAGACGGGCGAGGTGGGCGTCGGCTCTGAGGACATCGTCAGCCTGAAGCCGCCGCGCGTCATCATGGTGGCCGACGAGGGCGTGGACCAGGCGAGCTACGGCGCGCTCTGGTGGCTCTTCGACCAGGCGGGCGTGGAGTTCACGCCGATGACCATCGGCAACATCAAGCGCGCGGGGCTCTCGGCTTATAACGTCATCGTCATCCCGGACGGCTCGCCCGACCGCTACTTCGCCTCCTTCGGCAAGGCGGGCGTCGAGACGCTACGCAACTGGGTGCAGGCCGGCGGGACACTCATCTGCGTCAAGGGCGCGGCCGTCTTCGCCGCGCTCAAGGACGTGAGCCTCACGTCGTCGCGCCTGGTCGGCTCCGAGGACGATGAGGAGAAGGCTGAGAAGATGGACGAGGCGAAGCCCGAGGCGACGCCTGTGCCCCACGCGGAAACTGGCACAGCGGGCCAGCAGGCCGGGACGCGCCGCCGCCGGCAGGGCGAGGGGCAGACTGCCGCGGAGCAGCAGCGCGAGGCGTCCGACCAGACGGAGAAACTCGAAGGCGCGCCGCCGGAATTGCCGCTCATCGCGTCGCCCTCCGCGCGCCCCGGCGAGGTGCCGGAAGCCGTGCCCGGCGCGATCATGCGCGCCAGCGTTGACCGGACGACTTATCTGACTTACGGCTACGAGGATCAGTACCTGCCGGTGCTGGTCAACTCCGGCTACTTCTTCCGTCCGTCGAAGGAGGGGACGAACGCCGTCGTCTTTTCCTCGGACGAGCGTGAGGAGCTGCGGCTCGCGGGCTTCATCTGGCCGGACAACACGGAGCGGCTGCTGCGCGGCACGGCCTACGTCGTGGAGGAGCACGCGGGCCGCGGCCACGTCATCCTCTTCGCCGAAGACCCCAGCTTCCGCGGCATCTGGCGCACCACCGTGCGCCTCTTCTTCAACGCCATCCTCTTCCCGTCGGCCATGTGAAGAGCAGGAGTCAGAAGTCAGAAGTCAGGAGTCAGAATGAAAGGCGGCAACCGTTCTTCTGATCTTCTTTTCTCCTGACTTCTGACTTCTGACTCCTGTATTCTGTCTCCCGAGTATGTTCCGCGTCCGGGCTGATTTTCGTGATGACTTGGAGGTCGGGGCGAGCGTCGGGCGCGTGCGCGCGCTGTTCGCTGACCCGCAGAGCTTCGCGCGCCTGATGCCCGGTGTGGAGAGAGTGGAGCAAGCGGGCTTGACTTCGGCGGCCTGGACTGTGCGTGCAGACCTCCCGCTCATCGGCGCGGCGCGCGGCCGCTTCGAGCTGGAGCGCAGGGAGGAGAGCCCCGCGCGCGTCGAGTGGGGGCCAGCCGCGACCGAGGAGAAGAACCTGCTACGTTACGCCGTCGCCTTCGAAGAGCTGGGGCCTGAGCGCACGCTCGCGCGGTTCGCGCTGCGCGTCGAGTTGAGACGCGCGCACGCCAGGGAGTTGCACCTCGCAGCCGCCCTCATCGGCGAAAGGCGCATCAGCGCCAGCGTCGAGGAGCGGGTCGCGGGGATGATGAGGACTTTCTTAGCCCGCGCCCGCGCAGAGTTGGAAGGCCAAGGCGGCGGAGAGTGAAGTCGAAAGCAGCGGGGGCAAGCCGCCCTTCCTGACCTCAGAGGCGTGGCGGCTTGAGTGATTCAACCGACGCCAACTCACAGGTCAGGAAGAGGGGCTTGCCCCCGCTCTTTGTCTACTTCGACGGCTCCCAGATGAATTTCCCGGTCTTGTCTATGTAGCCGTGCTTGCCCTTCAGGTAGACCTTGGCGAGGCCGCCCGAGAAGGAGAGGGCGGTGTCGAATTGCGGGGTGATGACGACTTTGCCGGTCTTGTCTATGTAGCCGTAGCGGCGCTTGTCTGTGATGACGGCGAGGCCCTCCGAGAAGCCTTCGGTCCACTCGAACTGCGGGGTGATGACCACCTTGCCCGTCTTGTCCACGAAGCCGTACTTGCCGCCGACGATGACGGGAGCCAGGCCCTCCTGGAAAGTCCCCGTGAAGTCGAACTGCGGCGGGATGACGACTTTGCCCTTCCTGTCTATGAAGCCGTATTTTGGCCCAACTTTGACGTTGGCGAGCCCCTCCGAGAAGTGGTAGGCGTTCTGGTACTGCGCGGGGATGACGACCTTGCCCTTGCGGTCTATGAAGCCGTGCTTGTTGTTGATGATGACGAGCGCGAGGCCGTCGTGGAAGGGGTAAGCCTTGTCGAACTGCGGCTTGATGACGACGCGGCCTGTCTTGTCCACGAAGCCGTACTTGCGCTCGACCATGACGACGGCCAGGCCGCCGAGGAAGCTCTCGACGGCGTCGAACTGGGGCGCGATGACGAGCTTGCCGGCCTTGTCTATGAAGCCGCGGCGCGGGTTCTGGCCGCCGGTCTGGACGGGCGCGAGCCCCTCGGAGAAGCGCCCGGCGAAGTCCACCTGCTGAAGGTCAATCACGACGTTGCCCGTCTGGTCTATGACGCCGCGCCGGCCGCCCGTGCGGACGTAAGCCATCCCGTCACTGAAGTCCCAGGCGTCGTCGAACTGCGGCGCGATGACCGTCTCGCCCGCGGCGTTGATGTAGCCCCACTTGCCGTCCTGGCGCACGGGGAAGAGCGACGGCGCTTCGCTTTTCTGTGCCAGCGAAGAGGGTGGAAGGCAGAAGGCGGAAAGCAGAAGGCAGAAGGCGGAAAGCAGAAGGCGGAAGGCGGAAGGCAGAAAGCGGCCGCGTGTTTTTCTTTCCGCCTTCTGCCTACTGCCTTCCGCCTTCATTATTTTTCCTGCCGGCCGTAGCTGATTAGGTTGGCGAGGACGCGGTAAGCGCCGGGGACTCCGGCGCGCAGTTGCCTGTACCAGACCATGCTCGTGTAGACGTAGCGGCCGCGCCCGTAGTCGGCCGCGAGCAGGCCGCCGCGCAAGGGGGCTTCGCCCTTGTCGCTCGTACTGAGCGGCGCGCTGTAGTGCGCGTCCCACTCCTCGGGGTAGTAGAGCCCGCGCTCCTGAATCCAGCCGGCGAAATCTTCGGCCGTGATCTTGTTCGGGTAGTTGAGGAGCGCGTGCTGGGGCTCCGCGAACTGGATGGGCGCGGTCTCGTCGGTGACGCGCGAGTTGCCGAGCGCGAGCGGGTAGGGCGCGAGCTGCGGGCGCTTCTTCTCCGCGTCCGGGTTCCACTCGTTCGTCCGGTGGTAGAAAACTATCAACGTGCCGCCCTCGCTGACGTAGTCCAGGAGACGTTGGTTGGCGGCGACGAGTTCGGGGTGAGCCTGGTAGCCGCGGTTGTCTATGATGATAGCGTGGAACTTGCTCAGGTCGCTCGCGCTTATGTCCTCAACCTTCAACTCACTTGCTTCGACGCCGAGCGCGTTGAGAGAGTCCCTGAGCGTGTCGTCGAAGCTGCGGACGTAGCCGACGCGGAGGTCGGGCGCGACGCGCGCGTCCGCCCACACGACGCGGACCCTGCGCTCTGCGACGACGGCGGGGCTGTCATCGCCGACAACGTCGAGCGTGACGACGTTGGGAATGACGTGCGTGCGTCCCTTGACCGAGTCCATTATTAAGGTGAAGAAGTCACCGTCGCGACGCACTTCCACCGCGCGCTCCTCATGGGGCGCGAGTGTGACGGGTGCCCCGCCCGCAACGGTTTTGGAAATAGACCCTCTCGCAATGACTCGTCCCTTGAACGGCCGGTCGCGGTGGTTAATTAAACGAAGCGCAAAGCTGATGCTCGGCACGGGGCCGATTCTCGCGGAGGGACTGTTTGCAGCAGGAAGGTCGTGGGCCGCCCGCGTCAGGACGAGGGGCGACGGCGTGATGTCCGCGATTTCGACCGGGGGAGCCACGTCCATGCGCCTCACGGCCTCGACCGGAAAAATCATGCGGTCAATCTCGACTCTCACCGAGGCGGCTAACTCCCGGCCGAAGAGAAGGCCGTCGTCAAGGTGTTCGGCGTGGGGGACTGTGAAGCCGGCCGAGCGCGGCGTGGGGCTCAGGTATTCGAGGGTCACGCTCCCGCCGGGCGCCAGGGTTTGGGGAAAATTGGCCCGCCCGGACGGGCGCAGGCCGTACAAGCTGGTGCCACGGATGCGCGCGGGCACGCTGCCCTCGTTCGAGATTTCGAGAGAGACAGGCGTCAACGTCCCCGGAATGAGCACGTCGTTATGCGGGATGAGCGTCGCGCGGATTCCGCTCGCCACGGCGAGCGCGCGCTTCAGCCGCACGTCCATCAACTGGAAGCGTTGCGAGTCGGGGGTCTCATAAGGAGGCACGGCGGAGGCGCTCCCGCGCAAGGCCAGGAGGGATTGGAGAATGCCCACGGGGTCGTACTTGTTGGCGACGTAGACGGGCAGAACTGCCTGGTAGGCCAAAGGGACGGCCCTCTCGGCGACCGTCTTGTGCAGTGACATGCCGTCGAGAAAAGTCTGCGCGTTCGCGGGCAGCGGCGGGGCCGTCTTCGCGCTGCGCGCGAGGCGGTAGCGAATCGGGGGCGTCCAGTTGACGGGCACGGTCTGCGGCCAGGGGCCTTGCGTCGCGTGGCGTCGCAGGGCGGCGAGCGCCTGCTCCGCGTAGGTCATGCCGCGCACCTCGTCGCGCTCGCTGTGATTGACGGAGATAATCGCGCCGCCCTCCGACGCCTCTTCGTCCGCGTAGGCGCGCACGAAGAGGCGTTGCACCTGCCAGACCTGCGCGCGGCTGGGACCCAGGTGTTCGGGGAAGCGGCGCGGGTCGGCGGCCGCGTCGAAGGCTTCGATGACGAGGCGGCCCGTGGCCTGATGGTGGCCGTGGCCGCTCACGGTGTCGTGGTTAGTGATGATAACGTCCGGGCGCAGCTGACGGATTTTGAGGACGAGGCGGCGCAGGGCTTCGTCGTGCCCCCAGACGCGGAAGGCTTCGTCGGCCGACTTGGAGAAGCCGAAATCTTTGAGGCCCAAAAAGTACGGCTCGGAGCCCTGAATCTCGGACGCCTCGACGGTCTCGCGCGCGCGAATCGCGCCCAGCTCTTCGTAAAGCTCTGGGCCGACGGCGTTCTGCCCGCCCTCGCCGTAAGTCGAAAAGACCGTCACGGTATGGACGCCGTACTTGCGCCGGAGCACCGTCAGCGTCGCGCCGTCCTCGTCGTCCGGGTGCGCGGCCACGCACATCACCGTCCACGGGTTCTGCAAATCCAGCAGCGCCTGGTAAAGCTCCGCCCTCTGACTCGCGGCGTCACGCTCTCTCTCTGCATCCTGCCGCCCGCCCGCGAGCGCGACGCAAGCCGACAGCGCGAAGACGACCAGCGCCAGCCCTGCTCTCCGCCTTCCGCCTTCTGCCTTCTGCCTTCTGCTTTTCATTCCAACTCCACGCACAGATCGAATAGTTTGCTCGGCAGCCGCACGTCAACGCGTTTGGTTGAGACGTCCACGCCGATGACGCGGTTGCACATCAGGACGAAGAGGCGCTTGCAGCCTTCCAGCTCCTCGCCCTTGTTGAAAGTGATGTGAAAGGAGTCGGGGCGGACTTCGTAAGCCCCGCTCATGCGCTCGGGCACGCGCATCGCCAGCCCCTCGCGGCCCAGCTCGAACGTCGCCTCCGGCCCTTCGGCGAGGCGGAACGTCCCGCCGCCGGAGCCCGTCGGCGCGAAATGTATTCGGCCGCGCGCCGCGACTTTCTCCAACTCCGCGGGCGCGGCCCCGGGCGCGAAGACGCGCACGAAGTCAACCACGGGAATCTGGAACGGGCCGGCGGCGTGCCCCTCGTGCACGCGGCGTATCAGCTCAAGCGTGACGGGGCGCATCTCAGGCCACTTGAGATGACTGAAGAGAGACATAAAAGTTCTTCTCGGAAGTTAGCGTTTCACTCGCGCGGCTAATATACATTCTCGGGCACGAATCAAGCTACCGATTCACTCAACCCTTTGCGCCTTTGGTTTTCCCTTAGCGCCTTTGCGCGAAACAGCCGTTCACGCTGGAGGCGCAAAGTTAAGACGTAAGGCGCAAAGGGTTGAGCTTAACCGGCGTCCCTCCTTCTTTCCAGCCGCGAGGCGGCGAGCATGGCGAGGGCGACCATGAGGATGAGGATGACGCCGTAGGCCGCGGCCGTGCCGAGGTTGAAGTCGCGCATCTCGGAGGCGATGCGAATCGAGATGGGCTGGTTCGAGGGGACGAAGACGAGGACGCTGGCGACGTATTCGCCGAGCGCGATGACGAAGGCCAGGAGCGTGCCCGCGACCGCGCCCGGCCAGACGAGCGGCAGCCGCACGCGCCAGAAGCGCGTCCACGCGCTCGCTCCCAAACTCCCCGCCGCCTCTTCGAGACTCGCGTCCAACTGCTCCACACTCGCCTGCACGGCGCGGACGACAATCGGCATGAACCGCAGGAAGTAGATGACCGGCAGAATCCAGAACGTGCCGACGAGGATGAAAGAGCCCGTCAGCGGGTTCTCGCGCCCGTAAGCTTCCGCGACCGAGACGGCCACGACCGTGCCCGGCAAGGCCCACGGGACGAGCACGAGCAGGCTGACGAGCCGCCTGAGCTTCCTGCTCATCTTCCCGACCGCGGCCGCCACGCAGAAGCTCCACACGAGCGCGAAGAGTGCGGCGATTCCGGCCATCAACAAACTGTTGACGATGACGGACGCGGAGTCCGCGTCGGTCAGGACGCGCGCGTAGTTGTCGAAGGTGTAAGCGGGCGGCAGAGTCTCAGTCCGCCAGGAGCCCTCGCGCGCGAAGCTCACCAGCACGAGCGTCGCCACGGGCAGCGCGAGGATGACCGTGAAGACGACGGCGCAGAGAGTCGCGAGCGTGCGTGCCCTCCCGCTCCTGACTTGGGCGCGCGCGCGCGTCGCGCCTTTCATCGCGGCAGCGGCGAAGCGGCGCGTCCCCTCGTAACGCTGGAAGAAGACGAGCGCGAGGAGCGAGACGAAGGCCAGAACCACCGTCAGCGTGAGCGCCGTCTGAGAGTCGCCGCGCTGCCGCGCGGTGAAGATTTCGAGCGTCAGCATACGCACGTCGCCGCCGAAGAAGAGCGGCGCGCTGAAGCTCGCCATGGAGGTCATGAAGGTCAGGAGCGCGGCGGCGATCAGAGACGGCGCGAGCTGCGGCAGCGTGACGCGCAGGAGCACGCGCGCGGGGCTCGCGCCCAAACCGCGCGCCGCCTCCGCGAGCCCGGCGTCAATCCGCCGCAGGCCCGCGCCCGCCAGGACGTAAAAGAACGGGTACATCGTGTAGGTGTGGAAGAGCAGCAGCGCGCCCCAGCCGCGCAACGTCCACGGCGCTTCCTTCAGGCCGAAGAGCCACTGGACGAAGCGCGCCAGGATGCCGGATTCGCCGCACAGGAAGATGAAGGCGATGGTGCCGACGAGCGGGGGCAGCACCAGGGGCAGCGCGGCCATCGCCGCGAACAGGCCGCGCCCCGGGAACGCGTACCGCTCGAACAGAAACGCCAGCCCGACCCCGACCAACGCGCACAGCGCGACCGTCAGAAGCGACAGCACCAGGCTCGACCACACGGCCTCCAACACCACGCGCTGTGACAGCAACTCCCCGTAGCTCGCGACGGACCAGTTGCCGCCCACCTGAAGCGAGTCCGTCACGACGCGCAGGTTAGGGTAGACGACGCCGTAGAGCAGGACGGCGAAGACGACGAGCGCGAGGGCGACGGACGAAAGCAGAGCAGGCGGAAGGCGGAAGGCGGAAGGCAGAACGCGCTCGATTGTTCTCCGCCTTCCGCCCCCTGCTTTCTGCCTTCCGCTTTCCCTCATCCCTTAGTTCGTCCCTAGAATGTTGATTTTGTCCGGGGGGAGGCGGACAGCGCAGGGCTCGTTTTGGGCCAGGCCGTCCGGGTTGATGAGGAGTGCTTCGAGCATGAGGCCGCCCGCGTCCAGGCGGATGGTCGTCGTCGCGCCAGCGAAACTGACCTCGCGCACCACAGCCTGAAGGACGTTCGCGGCGGCGGACGTTGGTTGACCTTTAGTGATGACGAGGTGCTCTGGGCGGACGCTGAGCGTGCTGTTCTTGTTAATCGGTCCCAACTGTTCGCGCCCGGCGTGGACGACGAGCGTGTGGCCGCCGTCAATCGTGTGGAAGCGCGCGGGCCGCTCGTCCGTCGAGCTCAAGCGCCGCGCCTGAATCAGGTTGTTGCGGCCGAGGAAGCGCGCGACCGCGACCTGCGCGGGCCGCTCGTAAAGCTCGCGCGGGCTGCCCGTCTGTAGGATACGGCCGTCGGCCATGACGCCTATGCGGTCGCAGAGCGCGAAGGCTTCTTCCTGGTCGTGCGTGACGTAGACGGCCGTCAGCCCCAGCTTCGAGACCAGCTCGCGCAGCTCGCCGCGCGTCTCCTCCCTGAGCGCCACGTCCAGATTCGAGAGCGGCTCGTCGAAGAGAAGCAGCGCGGGCTCTATGCTGATGGCGCGCGCAATCGCCACGCGCTGCTGCTGCCCGCCGGAGAGTTCCGTGACGGCGCGGCGCTCGAAGCCCGGGAGCTGAACCAGCGCGAGCGCACGCTCTACCTTCTCGGCCGTCTCCACCTTCGGGCGGTTGCGCGCGCGCAGGCCGAAGGCGACGTTCTCGAAGACGTTGAGGTGAGGGAAGAGGGCGTAGTTCTGAAAAACCATCCCGAAGCCGCGCCGCTCTGGCGAAAGGCGCGTGATGTCGCGCCCGTCAAACTCTATGGTGCCTGTGTCCGGCGTCTCCAAGCCCGCGATGACGCGCAGCGTCGTCGTCTTGCCGCAGCCCGAAGGCCCCAGCAGCCCGAAGATTTCCCGCCTCTCCACGTCGAGCGACAGGTCTGCAACCGCGGCCGCGGCCACTGCGCCCGCGCCGTACCGCTTCGAGATGTTCTTCAGGGAGAGAAACGGCAACGCTCTTGCCCCTCCGTCTAAAATTTCGGGCAGCGAAGGACTGGGCCGCCGCTTTCGTCGCCGAAGTTGACGACCCCGTCCACGCAGACGACCGCGCGGCGGACGTGCGGGAACTGCTTCATCGTGCGCTCGACGGCGTCGCCGAACGAGAACGGGCTGAGGTCGCCGGCCCACCCCGTCCCTTTGCGGTGCGCGAAGCTGGCGTAGGCCGTCCCGTCCCTGACCGCGACCTTGACGACGTAAATGCCCTTCACGTCGAGCCTGCCGAAACCTTGTTGCTCCTCCTGCGGCGTCGGCCCAGCGAGCAGCGCCTCGATGGCCGGGCGCAAAGGGGCCGCGGCCGGGACTCTGCGCGCCACGGGCTGAAGGTTCCACGGATTGTTCGCGTCCGCCGAATCGCCCTCCTTCGGGAAATAGACCTGCACCTCGGTGTTGCGCGAAGACTTATCCGCCTGCGCGCGGGCGTCGAAACAGAGACCGCCCAGCATCAGCGCGGCGGCCAGCACGACAAGCACTCGCTTCGTTCTCATCAATAAACCTCTCACTCAATCCATGTCAGTACCGCCTGCGGTAGCGGGCGGGTCTGCAACGTAGAACACCCGCCCGCTACCGCAGGCGGTACTGACTTTAGTTGCGCCCGCGAATCTCCGCGTCCCAGTGGCGGAGCCAGTTGTTGGCCTCCCTGCGCAGCAACTCCCAGTCAACCTGCATCCGCTTGAACGGCTCGTTCATCCAGGCCGGCAGTTGCGAGCGGTCCAGGTCCGTGCGCGCGGGGATGCGGTAGTATTCGCGCGCGGCGTGCGCGAGGCTCTCCGGCGTGGTGACAAACTCGTAGAAGCGACGCGCCTCCTCCTCGTGCGGCGCGCCGCGCACGACCGCTATGCCGTCCGTGACGACGGGCGTGCCGCTGCGGGGGATAACGTAGCCGAGGTTCAGATTCTTCTTTTCGCGGAAGACCATCACGTCCGGCATATCCCAGAGGCTGACCAAGCCCTCGCCGCGCGCGAGCTTCTGCAACATCAGCGTGCCGTTGACCGTGTACTCGTGGACGTTGGCGTCCAGGCGGCGCAGCCACTCGTAGCCGCCCTCCGGCGAATTCGTCTCCTTGTAGAATCGCCAGATCATCGCGCCGAAAATCGCGCGCATGGAGTCGGACGGGTTCGGGTTGCGGATCAAGACCTTGTCGCGCCAGCGCGGGTCCAGCACGTCGTCCCAGTCCTGCGGCGCGTCCTCGGCCTTCACGAGGTCCGCGTTGTAGACGATCACCTCCGGCGTCTCGTACATCCCGAACCAGCGGTCCGAGGGGTCGCGCGCGTCCTCACTCACTTTGTCGGCCCAGGTCGGGCGGTAAGGGGCGAGCAGGTTTTCGTCGGCCGCCACCTGGAAGGTGATGTGCGAAGCGCCCCACCACAAATCGGCCTGCGGGCGGTTGCGCTCGGCGCGCACGCGATCCAGGACTTCGCGCGAGCCCATGTCCAGGAACTGCACGTCCACTTCGGGGTGCGCCTGCCTGTAGCGCGCCACGAAGTCGCGCAGCATATCCTGCCCGTGCGGCGTGTAGATGAGAAGCGACTTGCCGCCGCCCTGCGACGTGCCCGGAGAACGGCACGCGAGCAGGGAGGCGATGAGCAGCAGAATGAGAGTCGCGGCTACGGCGCGGCGTCGTCCGGCAAGTGGCATCACGTTTCAGGTCTGGTCTTCGATTCGGGTTAACACCGCACATGCTAACATACGAACTCAACTCTTTGCGCCTTTAATGGTCTCTGATTAGAATGAAGAAAAAGGGGGAACGAAAATGGCTGCGGGTCTCAGGCGTAGGGTATTGCGCGCGGGCGGGTGGCGCGTCGCGAAGCGAATCATCAAACCGATTCCGGTCGTCGGCACGCTGCTGGTCGTCGGGCTGGCCGGCCACGAAATCAGAAAGAAGGGGTGGCTTCGCGGCGCGGTCCACGTCGGCCTCGACGCCACGCCCCTCGTCGGCACGGCCAAGGGGCTCGTCGAGTTGTTCACGGGCGATTTGATCCCGGACAAGGAGCCGTTGCAGAGCGCGCGCCAGAAACGACTGCCTTCCAAATAAACTCCGATGAGCATCCCCGAGATCGAGACGGAGCGGCTGCGCCTGCGCGGTTTCAGGCCGGACGACCTGGACGCGCTGTGCCAGGTCTTCGGCGACCCCGTAGTGATGAAGTACATCTCCGGCGGAAAGCCGAGGACGCGCGAGGCCACGGAAGAGGGCCTGCTTCGCTCAATCGAAGGCTGGCACAAACGCGGCTTCGGCCTCTGGGCCGCGGAGGAGAAAGCGACAGGCACAGTGGTCGGCTACTGCGGCCTCATGCCCCTCGAAGACACGCCCGAAATAGAGGTCGCCTACGGGCTCGCGAAAGCGGCGTGGGGCCAAGGATTCGCCGTCGAAGCCGCTCGCGCCGCTCTGGAGTACGCGTTCGAGCAACTGAAACTCGAACGCGTGGTCGCGGTCGTCAACCCCTTGAACGTCGCCTCACAGCGCGTCCTCGAAAAGCTAGGGATGAGTTACACGAAGAACGTACACCATTACGGCGCTGACTTGATGTACTACGAAGCGTCGCCACAGGGAGCGGGGGCAAGCCCCACTTCCTGACCTCAGAGGCGCGGCGGCTTGAGTGATTCAACCGACGCCAATTCGCAGGTCGGGAAGAGGGGCTTGCCCCCGCTCTGTGATTCCACACGTCAACTCGACGAAGCACTCACGCGCGGCCGCGCGGTCAACGGGTGAGCCCGCTCGTAGGCGTCGGCCAGGCGCAGGAGCGAGCCTTCGGACCAGTACGGCCCCATCAGTTGAAAGCCTATCGGCAGCCCCTCATTCGAGAGGCCGCAGGGGATGGAGACGCCGGGCACGCCCGCCAGGTTCGCCGTGCAGGTGTAAATGTCGTTCAGGTACATGGAGAGCGGGTCGTCCGTCTTCTCGCCGAGCAGGAAGGCGACCGAGGGCGTGGTCGGCGTCGCGATGGCGTCACACTTCTCGAACGCCTTCATGAAGTCCTGGCGGATGAGCGTGCGCACCTGCTGCGCCTTGCGGTAGTAGGCTTCGTAGTAGCCGGACGACAAAACGTAAGTGCCGAGCATGATGCGGCGCTTGACCTCCGCGCCGAAACCCTCGTCGCGTGTGCGGCGATACATCTGGCGCAACTCGCGCGAGTCCTCCGCGCGGAAACCGTAGCGCACGCCGTCGTAACGCGCCAGGTTCGACGACGCCTCGGCCGTCGCGATGATGTAGTAGACAGCGATGCAATACTTCGCGTGCGGCAGCTCCACGTCCACTATCTCCGCGCCCAATTCTCTGTAAGCTTCGATGGCCGCCTCGACGGACGCGCGCACCTCCGCGTCCAAGCCTTCGCCGAACAACTCGCGCGGCACGCCTATGCGCGCGCCCTCGACGCCGCGCCCTATCTCCGCAGAGTAATCCGGCACCTCCACGTCCGCGGTCGTCGCATCTGACGGGTCGCGCCCGGCGATGACCTGTAGGACGTGCCCTATGTCGCGCGCGCCGCGGCCGAAGATTCCTATCTGGTCGAGCGACGAGCCGAAGGCGACCAGCCCGTAGCGCGAGATGCGCCCGTAAGTGGGTTTGAGTCCGACGATGCCGCAGAGCGAGGCGGGCTGCCTGACCGAGCCGCCGGTCTCGGAGCCGAGCGCGACTGGCACAATTCCGGCGGCCACGGCCGCCGCCGAGCCGCCGCTCGAACCGCCCGGCACGCGCGTCGTGTCCCACGGGTTCCTGACCGGGCCGAACGCGGAGTTCTCGTTCGACGAGCCCATCGCGAACTCGTCGCAGTTGGTCTTGCCGACGACGACCGCGCCCGCGGCGTGCAGGCGCTCGACGGCGGTCGCGTCGTAAGGCGCGTGATAAGGCCCCAGGATGCGCGAGCCGCAGGAGGTCTGTAGGCCGCGCACGCAGATGTTGTCCTTGATGGCGATGGGGACGCCCGCGAGGGAGCGGCCCTCGTCGCCCGCCCCGTCGCCGTCCAACTCCTCGGCCCTGCGGAGCGCGCCCGCGCGGTCAATCTCCAGGAAGGCGTTCAGCGTCTCGTTCAGCTTCTCGGCCGCCGCGAGCGCGGTTTCGGCCGCGGCTCGCGCCGTCGTCTCGCCGCGCGCAAGCATCCCGCGCAGGCTCTCCACGTCTGTCTCTAAAAAGTTCATAACGGGTCAGGAACAAAAAGAATCAGGATAATTTATCTTGCCCTTCGATGATGCGGGCTCAAAGGACTTTCGGCACGCGGAAGTGGCCCGAGGCCGGGTCGGGTGCCTGGTCGAGCGCGAGCTCCTGGCCGAGAGAGGGCCGGGCCACGTCGTCGCGCGCGGAGTCCGTCCGCTCGCCCTCGGGCGTCAGCCCGCCCGTGGACGGCTCGGCCTGACTCGTGTCCAGCTCGTTCAACTGTTCGACGTAGGCCACGATCTCCGCAATCTGCGGCGCGAAGGTGCGCAACTCTTCGGGCGTGATCTCCAGATGCGCCAGCTGCGCGATCTTTTCGATGTCTGCTTCTGTGATTGGCATATAGATTGAGAATAAATTTAACGAAGGTTCATTTGCCGAATACTCTTATCAACAACTCTTCGCGGCTCATCCCTGAAATAAGAAGCCGGTTGAAAAGCCATGCGGGCCTCACGTCCCGTAGGGACAAGGTGAAAATAGCCCAGCACTTCAACGCTTGGTGTGAATTAAAGCAGAGACTTGAAAGGAAGGTGAGAGCCGAGCATAGTTAGCTTGCAACCCAATCCGAACGGAAAGGAGCTGACTGATGCTCGACCCTGAGACCTTCCTGACGACACTTTACGTCATGGTTGACGATTTCGCCAAAGTCTTTCTCCCCGAAGAGGTGCAGCGCGGCCCGCGCCCAGCACTGACGCGCTCCGAGGTCGTCACGCTCTCGCTCTTCAGCCAATGGGCCTGTTTTCAGAGTGAGCGCGGCTTCTACTCGTGGGCCGGGCGTCACCTGCTGGCGGCCTTCCCCACCTTGCCTGCCAGGACACAGTTCAACCGGCAGGTGCGCCTCCACGCCCGCTCGACCACGGCCTTCTGTCTTCACCTCAGTCAGCGTCTTGAGGCCGAGCGCGCCAACTACCAGGCGCTGGACTCGACCGCGCTGGTCTGCCGCGAGGCCAAGCGGCGTGGGCGCGGGTGGCTCTCTGGGCAGGCTGACATCGGATGGAGCAATCGGCTGGGCTGGTATGAAGGCTTGCATTTGCTGCTCGCGGTTGACCCTAAAGGCGTCATCACTGGCTTCGGGCTCTCGCCGGCGAGCGTCAAAGATCAGCGCCTGGCTGAGACCTTCTTCGCCGTGCGTCACCATCAGCAGCCGGCACTGGCGAGCGTTGGAGCGCCGACGCTCTCCCCCTATGTCACGGACAAGGGCTTTGAAGGTGCGAGTTGGCATCAGCATTGGTTCGAGAGCTACGGCGCACGGGTCATCTGTCTGCCCAAGCGCGATGTCCGTCCACCGTGGCCGCGCAGTTTGCGCCGCTTTGTGGCCGGCATCCGCCAGATCGTCGAGACCGTTAACGAGAAGTTGCACCATGCTTTCCGTCTGAGTCGTGAACGACCGCACGCACTCTCGGGAGCGCAGGCGAGAGTGGCGGCCAAGGCGGCGCTGCATAACTTCTGTATCTGGCTCAACCGCCAGTTCAAGCGCCCCGGCCTGGCTTTCGCTGACTTGGTGGATTGGTAACATCTCTTTATTTCACACCAAGCGTTGAAGTGCTGGGGAAGAGCGCCGCAGGAATTCGCAGTCCCGTAGGGACGGCTGAATCACTAGACTTCGGCCGTCCCTACGGGACTCGGCTGCAATTGTCCCAGTTTACCCAGCACTGAAGTGCTGGGCTATTGTCAGGCCGTCCCTGACGGGACTTCTCAAACAGGTTCTAATCAGCCGCGGGCCTTGCCCGGTTTCGTAGTGGCAGCGGACGGCGTCGCGGACTTGCTCGCGAAGGGTCGCCAGGTCGTCGGCTTCGGTGAAAATGGAAGCGCCGAGGGCGCGGGCCGTCAGGCCGCCTTCGGGAGCTTCTTCGACAAGAAAAATCAGTTCATCCATTCTCGGTTCGCATCCTCACAGGGTTCGGACTAACTGCCACTCTCGCGCCGGTCAATGCAGCTGCCGGCGGCGAGGAGGAAGCGGCGGCGCAGGTCTTCGTCGTGGATGGCGTCCGCCGCGACCGAGATGTCGCCGGAGACGGAGTTGAGCGCGCGCCGCTCCTGCTCGACGCGGTTGGTGGCGGCCGCCTGGACGGCCGCGCGCTCGGCCCGGACGGTCTTCGGGTCAATGCGGAACTCTATGTAGGTGACGACCGCCTGGCCCAAAAGGGAGTTGATGCGGAAGAGGAGTTGGCCGCTCATGGCCTCCAACTGCTTCTGCCAGGTGGCGTCGGCGACGGCGACGATCAAGGTCTTGCGGTAGAGGCGGAAGGGGACGGCCTGCGCGCGCAGGCCCTCGCCCGCCACCCGCCGCCAGGCGACCAGCGCCGCGGCCTCCAAGACTTCCTCCGTCTCGCCGGCCGCGCGCAAGAGCTTCGGCAATGTTCGGATCAGGTCGTCCATAGGTATTTGCGATTCAGGGCTTTCCATCTAAAATCGCAAATCACATATCACGAATCGGGTGGAGTTTAATGGAAAACACGAGTGCGCCACAAGCGGGTGTTACGTTGGAGAGAGTCCTGCTGGCTTCGGCCAGCCCGCGCCGCGCGGAAATCCTGCGGGCCGTCGGCTGGCCGTTCGAGGCGCTGGCGGCCGACATTGACGAGACGATGGGCGCGGGCGAGAGCGCGGAGCGCGCGGTCGAGCGTCTGGCGCTCGGGAAGGCGCTCGCGGCGTTGGAGCGCAAGCCCGCGCCCCTCGTCCTCGGCGCGGACACGACGGTCGTGGTGGACTCGCTGATTCTGGGCAAGCCGAATGACGACCGCGATGCTCGAAGGATGCTGCGGCTCCTGAGCGGCAGGTGGCACGACGTGGTGACGGGCGTCGCATTGGTGAGCGGCGACGGCTGGCGCGCGGTCGCGCACGAGAGGACGCGCGTGCGCTTCGCGCCCCTGTCGGACGCGGAGATAGAGTGGTACGTCAGGAGCGGCGAGCCTATGGACAAGGCCGGGGCTTACGCCGTGCAGGGCCGCGCCGCGCTCTTCATAGAAGAGATCAGCGGCGACTACTGGAACGTCGTCGGGCTGCCCGTCCGCCTCGTCTACAAGCTGGCGGGCGAAATGCGACAGGGAGAAGAGTAAAAGGCCGCCCCCACTCGGGAGGCGGCCTTTTTAGACTTCGTGCTGTTTTCGGCCTTACTGTTTGGCGAGGACTTGTTCGAGCGGCTGCGCGAGCTGCTTGGCGAGGTCGCCTTCGGGGTCGAGGCCGCCGATGGGCGGGCCGACCGGGCTGCCCTGCTTGTCCAGAATCACTATCGCCGGAAGCTGGTCAACCTTGAACTGCCGCGAGAGCTTCCCTTCGGGGTCGCGCAGCACCGTCACGTTGAGCCCGTACTTCTTCGCGAAGGCCCGGAGCTGCTCGTCCGAGGCGTAGTTCTTCGACTTCGGCGCTTCGGAGTCCGTACTCACCCAGTAGACGACCACGCCGCGCTCGCTGTACTTGTCTGCGAGCTTGCGAATGCCCTGGAGCTGCGTGCGCGAGAGCGGCAGCCAGCTCGCGCCGAAGGCCAGCACGACGACCTCGCCGCGCAGGCTCTCCGAAGTGACGTTTTGCCCGTCAATCGAGCGCAGGGCGAACTCGACGGCCTGCGGCGCGCTCGTAATTTTACTCGGCATCAGCGCCACGGCCGCGAGCGGCAGCGCCAGCGAAAGGGTCGCGGCGGCCACGGCCTTGCGACTTCTCAAAAACATTCTCTTCTCCTTTTCGCCTCGTCTCTGTGGCGAGGCGACTCACCAGACAATAAGATGTCCGCGCCGGTAAAACGGTTGGCAGAGGGCGGAAGGCGGAAAGCAGTAGGCAGTAGGCAGAACGCAGAAGGCAGAAAGCCAGGCGTTTTAACTGCCTTCCGCCTACTGCCTACTGCCTACTGCTTTCCGGCGGTTCTGTGCCAAAGACCTCGCGGTGGAGCGCCAGGTAATCATCCCACCGATCCATGTCGCGCGCAACGTAAGGCGAGGCGACCGAAAAGCGCAGGACTTCCTCGCGGTGCGCCGCGAACAGCGCGCGCAGGCCGCCGCGCTCGTCCAGCGTCATCAACTCGTCGCGGAAGCTCAAGTCAACCCGGACGGGGTGGCCGCCGCGCCCCTCGTATTCGGGCACGACGAGCCGCGCGCCGGTTCGCCCGGCGGCGTCATTTAAGGACGCGATAATCTCGGGCGGGACGGCGGGCTGATCCACCAGTGCTATCAGGACGGCCTTCGTCTCGGGCGAGAGCTGCTCGACGCCGCGCGCGATGGACGCGCCCATCTCGGTCTCCTCCAACGCGTTCAGGGCGAAGCGGACGGGGAGATGCGCGAGCCGCCGCCGCACCTCGTCGCCGCGGTGGCCGACGACGACGACCACTTCGCGGACCCCGCCCGCCAGCAGATTCTCGACGCACGCCTCCGCGACCGTTTGTCCGCCGAAAGGCAGCAGCGGCTTGAACGCGCCCATGCGCCGCGAGCGCCCCGCGGCCAGCAGGATTGCAGCGATCATAAAAAAAAGTGGTCAGTGGTCAGTGGTCAGTGGTCAGTTAAAAACGAAAGCCCGGCAGTAGCAATCGCCTTTTTAACTGACCACTGACCACTGACCACTGACTACTGCTCACGCAGTTCTTGCAGGGCGCGCAGCACGTAAGGGCGGGCCATCTGCTTGCGCCAGTTCATCACGAAGTCCGTGTTGTCCAGCGGGCGTGCCTTGAGGTAACAGGCTTCGGCGGCAGCCTGCATCCGGTCGTCGTCCAGCGGCCCGCCGACCAACGCCGCCCCTGCATCTTTCACCTCGACGGGCGCGGGCGCGATGCCGCCCAGCACGAGCTTCGCCCCCGTCACCGTCCCGCCCTCGTCCACGTCCAGGCGCGCAGCGACGCCGAGGACAGGGAAGTCGAACGCGCCGCGCCGCCTGAGTTTCTTGTAAGTGGCCCGCCACCCGTTCGTCGGCGGCAGTTGAATCTCCGTCAGCAGCTCGTCCGGCCGCTTGTGCAGGTAATCAATCCCGTCGTCGTTGTAGAGCCCCGCCGCGTCAACCACCCGCTCGCCAAGCGTGGAGACCAGCTTGACCTTCGCGCCGACGGCGACCATCAGGGGCACCAGGTCGGCAGACTGCACGGCCCAACACTTAGAGCTGCCCGGCGCGACCCAGCAGATCTCACCGTCCTTCTTCATGCAAAAATTGATGCCCTTGCGCCACTCGTAATTCTGGTCGTAGTAGTTGCACCGCGTGTCCAGCAGCAGGTTCCCGCCAACCGTCCCCATGTTCCGCAGGATCGGCGTCGAGATCGTCCGCGCCGCCGCGGCGATGAACGGATAATCACGGTTGACGACCGGGTGCTCGCACACGTCCGTCAAGCTGACGCCCGCCCCAATCCTCAAGCCCGCCGCCCCGTCGCCCGCAATCTGGCCCAACTCCTTGAGCCGCCCCACGGAGATGACCGTCCGCGGCGTCTGCTGCCGCCGCTTCATGTTCGGATACAGGTCCGTCCCCCCAGCCACGTACTGCCCCTCGGGGCCGGCGTCGCCCATCATCTTCACCGCGTCGAAAATCGTTTTAGGTACGAGGTATTGAAACCTCGGAAGTCTCATCATGATTGTGCAGAGTGTGTTGTTAACGGCGAGGAAATTCCATTGTCGGCCGCCTTCACTATCTCGATTGACCAGGTAATAACTTCCAGAAAGGTATCCAAAGCAGCACTGTTAGCAAGTGATGAGAGTTTAGTCCAGGAGTAACTCCCCCACTCCTTAAAATTCACTCCGGGGATTGCATCTATCCGACGCCTGAACTCAAGCCAGTTTTCGGCGGAATCAAACGGTCGCGTACTCTGAATGTTTTTGTCATAAGTCCATAACTTTCCATCTTTATCGATAGCAAGAGGATGAAATGTTCTAGGGCTGTCCTTCAGGTCAAGCCGAAATTGCGTTCGTTTGCAAACCGGAAGAAAGTATTGCCTAGACCACTCGACTATGCGCTGTCCGATGCCTGCTTCGAGGGGAGACCTTCTTCGTATCGCTTCGATAGTTTCGTCAACTGTCGCTGGCTCCGAAGTCGCCACCGATTTCTTCACCTGTGCCTCGGCCGTCTGACCAATGACTCTCGGAACGAGGCCAGTTTGTTCACCTCCGACAAACTGCTTGATCTCAACAGCCAGAACTTCTGTCCGACTCATCTGCTCGTTTAGAAACTCGACGATACGTTGAAGCTCGGTTGGAATTTCGTCAGCTACAAAAAGAAGTCTGATGTTTCGGTCTTGCAGATTCTTGCTCGCCAGTTGCCAGAACTCGTCCGGCTCACGCTCTTCATTTAGAAATTCATTTAGTTTTTCATCGGCCACTTCACCGTGCGTCTTCGCAAACCTTTCCCGCAGCCGATCAACGGGCCAATAGACGACAGCGTTAGCAGCGTAGTCCAACATCTGGCCGACGACCTCGCGTCGAATGCGTGTGTCGCTGCTCCGCTTCACCTCGACGATGGTCGGCACAGCGTCCTGATCCAAAAACAAGTGGTCCGCCGACCACCGAGCGCCTCCGCCTTCCACGGACGGCACTCCGGCTTCACGTTCTATGAGCAGCCACCTCCTCGGTGATTTGGGATCGATTTGGTTGCCCGCGAGCAGGGACGGGTATTCCGCTAGCAGCCCCTGAAGCAGATCTTCGGAGTCATACGGCTGCTCGTTCATTTCAACAAGCTCGCCGTTCGGCTGAATCAAAAATATCCCGGGGTTCATGCCTTACGCTCGCTTCCTGTCCTTAAACTTTAATTCTGGATGTCGAGCAAGGAAGCCGCCGCGCTTGAATTTGTAGTGGCCGGGTTTCATCGTCGCATCTTCACCAATCCCGGCGGTCAGCTCGGCTTGGTAGTCTTCCTCCGAGACCTCGATAGTTACGTTCACGCCGTCGTCTTCAACGATGGTGAAGGCGAAAGGTCTATGAGTTGGTGGCCCTTGTTCACTCATCGTGTTCATCGCCGGGGGATGCTTTCCTGACATCGCTGTCGAGCAAGACGAGGTTCGTCCCCGAGCTATATTGCTCAGCGTAAATTCCTCGACCGACGAGCTTCATTTTGCTGAAGTCGTATTCCGGTAAGAAGTCATCATCATCTTCCTCCATGCTTCACTCACTTCGCGAATGCACGACCACGCGCGGCGTCTCGCCGCCGTTACTACACCATGTTAATCAGGCAGCTTCGTCTTTGCGGAAATATAGCTTCATCAACTTTACGGCGGGAACTGCGGCAAAGGCATAAGCCTTCCCTGAATCGTCGCTGAACTCGACCTCAAAGCTACCATCTTTCCACTTCTCAACGACGGTTCCGACCTCGCCGCGGCGCAAACCTTCTTCGGGAAAGTTTTCCATTAGGGCAACCACGTCGAGAAGTTTGATTTCGTCCATGACTCTCTTAACTACTAATCTCACGAATGCACGGCCACGTGCGGCATCTCGCGGCCGTCGCCGCCTTCGGCGGGCGTCTGCACCTTGAGCGGCTCGGGCCAAGCGACTTCGGGCACGGATTTGGGACCGAAGCGGGCGGGGCGGCCGCGGGCTTTGTCGCGGAGGGCGGTCAGGACTTTCTCGGGCGTGATCGGCACTTCGTCTACGCGGACGCCGACGGCGTCGTAGACGGCGTTGGCGACGGCCGGCATGATGGGTAGGAGCGGCCCCTGGCCCACTTCCTTCGCGCCGAACGGGCCGTTCGGGTCCGCGTCTTCAATCAGGTAAGTCACGACGTCGCACATCTCAAGCGTCGTGGGGCTCTTGTACTCCAAGAGGCTCGGGAATTTGTGGACGACGTTGCGGTTGGCGCGGTAAGTCATCTCCTCCATCAGCGCCTCGCCGAGGCCCATGTAGACGGAGCCCTCGACCTGGCCCATGACGAGCGCGGGGTTGATGCTGCGCCCTATGTCGTGGCCGATCCAGACGCGCTCGACCGTCACGATCCCCGTCGCGCGGTCAACGTCCACCTCGGCGACCGCCGCCGAGTAGCTGTAGGCGGGGGAGGGGCCGACGCCCGCGCCCTTGAACTTGCCAGGCGAGCGCGGCGGCGTGTAAGAGCCGACTGTGCCAATTGTGCCGAACTTGGATTCCGCGAGCACGACCGCCTCCGCGAACGTCACGCCCACTTCCGGGTTCTCCACGTCGAAGACGCGGCGCTCCGCGAAGGAAAGATTCTGAATTGGCACAGAAAGCTTCTCGGCCACGGCCATCGTCAGCAGCTCGCGGGCGCGCTCGGCCGCCTGGAGCGCGGCGTTGCCGGTCATCAGCGTAACGCGGCTCGAATAGCTGCCGAGGTCAACGGGCGTCAGGTCCGTGTCGGCCGTGATGACACGTATGTCGAACGGGTCAATCCCCAAGACCTCCGCCACGATGTAAGCGAGGATGGAGTCCGAGCCCTGCCCTATGTCGGTCGAGCCGCACTGGACGCAGACGCCGCCCTGGCGGTCGAGCCGGAGCTGCACGCCCGAGTGCGGCATGCTGTTCCAGTAAATCGGCAGCCCCGCGCCGCAGATGTACGAGCTGCACGCCAGCCCTATGCCTTTGCCTTCGGGAAGTTTTCTGTTTCCTCGGTCCCAGTTGGAAAACTTGTTCTTCCAATCGGAGCCCTCGACGACCTTGTCAATGCACGCGCCGAGGCCCATCGAGCCGACGCGCAGGTAGTTGGCCGTCACGGTGTCCGGCGGGACGAGGTGATTGCGCCTGATCTCGACCGGGTCCAGTTTCAAATCTTCGGCGAGCTTGTCTAATTGGACTTCGAGGGCGAAGCGAGGCTGCGGCGTGCCGTGGCCGCGCTTGGGGCCGCACGGCGGCTTGTTCGTAAACGCGCGCAGGCCGCGGAACTTGTAGCGCGGAACGTTGTACGTGACGGTCTGAAGCGCGCCCGTGTAGAAGGTGGAGGCCACGCCGTAAGAGCCGTAAGCGCCGCCGTCCAGAAACGACTGGAAGTCCATCGCCGTGATCGCGCCGTCCTTTTTCACGCCCGTTTTAATCTTCATCAAAACGGGGTGCCGGCCGCGGTGGCAGTAGAAGACCTCCTCGCGCGTCAGTGTGACTTTGACGGGGCGGCCCGTCATCATCGAGAGCTTGGCGACCACTATCTCGTGGTTGAAGGGGTCGGACTTGCCGCCGAAGCCGCCGCCGTTCGGCGTGGCGATGACGCGGACGTGGCTCGCAGGGAGTTCTAAAGTCTTGGCGAGCGCGCGGTGGACGTAGTGCGGCGTCTGCGTGGAACTCCACAGGGTCAGCTTCCCGTCCGCGTCGAAATGGGCGACCGCCGCGTGCTGCTCCATGGGCAGGTGCGTGTTGCCCTCGAAGAAGAGTATGTCCTCGCGGACGTGGTCGGCTTCGGCGAAGCCGGCCTCCAGGTCGCCGAATTCGAGCGAGACTTTCTTGTGCACGTTGCCGCCGTCGCCATACTCGTGTATGCGCGGCTCTTCGACCATCACGGCCTCCTCGACGTTCGTGATGGTTTGCAGCTTTTCGTACTCGACCTCGATCAAGTTCATCGCGTCGAAGGCCGTGTCCTCGTCAATCGCCGCGACGGCCGCCACGGGGTCGCCGATGAAGCGGACCTTGTCCACGCAGAGTGGGTGCTCGTCCTGGCTGACGGGGAGGATGCCGTAAGGGATGGGCAAGTCCTTTCCCGTAATGACGGCCACGACGCCGGGCAGCGCGAGCGCCTTCGAGGCGTCAATGCCCTTGATGAGCGCGTGCGGCTCCGTGGCGCGCAGGAGTTTGCAGAAGAGCATACGCGGAAGCACTATGTCGTCCGCAAACTTCGTCTGCCCGGTGCACTTGGCCCGCGCGTCAACTTTGCGAAACGGCTTGCCGATGACTTTCAAAGGCCCGCCGTTCCCGTTCTTATTCGTACCCATAAATTGTCTCTTTAACCGGCTCGGCCTCTTCGCCGCGCATCCGGGCGGCGGCCAGCTCGACGGCCTCGTAAATTTTCAAGTACCCCGTGCAGCGGCAGAGATTGCCCGAGAGGGCTTCTTTAATCTCGTCGCGGGTCGGGTCGGGTTTGGTCTTCAGTAGCTCCTTGGCGACGAGGAGGAAGCCGGGCGTGCAGTAGCCGCACTGGGCCGCGCCGAGGTCTGCGAAGGTCTCTTGCAGGGGGTGCAGGCGGGGGCCGTCGGCCATGCCTTCGACGGTTTCGACCTCGCGCCCTTCGGCATCGAGGCCGAGCATCAGGCAGGAGAGGATGGAGCGGCCGTCAACCAGCACGGCGCACGTCCCGCACTCGCCCAGCTCGCAGCCGTGCTTCGTGCCCGTCAGCCCCAAATCCTCGCGCAGGACTTCGAGCAGGGTCTTGTGCGGCGCGAACGCGACCTCCGCGGGCTCGCCGTTCAAGGTGAATTCGATGTGAGCTTTCATACGGCGTAAATAGTAAATCGTAAATCGTAAATAGACAAAAGACGCCGCCCACTTACGATTTACGATTCACGATTTACGAGTTGGCCTGCGCGCCGCCGTTCTTCTTGCGGTTGAGGATGATGTTGTCTATCAGGCGCGTCTTGCCGAAGTAGACCGCGAGCGCGACGAGCACCGGCTTGTCGTCCAGCTTCTCAAGCTGTTCGAGCGTGTCGGCGTCCGAGACGCTGACGTAGTCCAGGCGCGCGAGCGGCTCGGAGGCCACCGTCGAGCGCACGGCCTCGACCAGGCGCGCGCCCGAACGCTCGCCGGACCTGTAGGCTTCGCGGGCGCGCGCGAGGGCGCGGTAGAGGACGACGGCCGCGCGCCGCTCGTCCTCGCTGAGGTAAGAGTTGCGCGACGAGAGCGCGAGGCCAGACTCCTCGCGCACGGTCGGCAGCACGACGACTTCGGTCTCGAACGCCAGGTCGCGCACCAGCCTCCTGATGACGAGCGTCTGCTGCGCGTCCTTCTGGCCGAAGTAGGCGAAGTCGGGCCGGACGATGTTGAGCAGGACGGTGACGACCGTCGCCACGCCGCGGAAGTGGCCGGGCCGCGCAGTGCCTTCGAGCTGGTCCGAGAGCCCGCCGACCGTCACGAAGGTCGCGAAGTCCTTCGGGTAGATTTCCTCTATCGAGGGGGCGAAGATGTAGTCCACGTTGTAGTCTGTGAGGATGGCCGTGTCTTTCGTCAGGTCGCGCGGGTAGTGCTCGAAGTCTTCGCCGAGGGCGAACTGCGTCGGGTTGACGAAGACGGAGACGACGACCACGTCGCACATCCGTCGCGCCTCGCGCACGAGGCTCAGGTGGCCGTCGTGGAGCGCCCCCATCGTCGGCACGAGCCCGATGGTCTTGTCCTGCTCGCGGCGCACCTTGCGCGAGACCGAACTCATGCGTTGGCGGCGGTTGATAATCTCCATAATCAGTGGTCAGTGGCCGGTGGTCAGTGGTCAGTTAAAAGCCAGTCGTCTTCAACTGACCACTGACCACTGACTACTGCTTTCGCGCGTTCGTGTCGCCGAGTTTCAATTCGGCGGCGGCTTCGGCGGGGAGGCCGTAGGACTCGGCCTCGGAAGGGTAAGCGCCGGAGCGCACGTCGTCGGCGAAGCGCGTGATGGCGTCCGTCATCGCGCCCTTCAAATTCGCGTACTGGCGGACGAAGCGCGCCATCTTGCCGAAGGCGAGCCCGAGCAGGTCGTGTATGACGAGGACTTGGATGTCGCAGTGCGGCCCTGCGCCGATGCCTATGGTCGGAATCTTGACGCTCTCCGTAATGAGGCGCGCTATCTCGCGCGGGACGACTTCGAGGACGACGGCGAAGGCCCCCGCCTCTTCGAGAGCGCGCGCGTCCTCAATCAACTGGCGCGCGGTCTCCGCGGTCTTGCCCTGGACGCGGTAGCCGCCGAGCTGGTTGACCGACTGCGGCGTCAATCCGATGTGGCCCATGACGGGAATCTCCTCGTCCACGAGCCGCTTGACGAGAGCGGCGCGCTTGGCCCCGCCTTCGAGCTTGACGGCCTCGGCCGCGCCCTCCTTGATGAGGCGCAGGGCGTTGCGCACGGCCTCGTCCTCGCCCGTGTGGAACGAGCCGTAAGGCATGTCGGCGACCAGCAGCGCGCGCTGCACGCCGCGGCGCACGGCGCGCGTGTGCGTCACGATCTCGTCGAGCGTGACGGGCACGGTGTTGCCGTAGCCGAGCATGGTGTTGCCGATGGAGTCGCCGACGAGCACGACATCAATGCCCGCCTCGTCCACGATGCGGGCCATGGTGTAGTCGTAGGCCGTCAGGCAGACGAGGCGCTCGCCGCGCTCCTTGCTCGCGCGCAGGGAAGGGGCCGTCACCTTCTCCGGCCGCTGCGGTTTGAGATAAGCCATGCCTTTTCTCCAGACAGATAGGCGGCGGCCCCATTGCCAGGGCCGCCGCGTCGGTTGTCGCTCTACGTCTTCATTTGTAAGGAGTGCAAGGCCGTCATTATAGGCCACGGGCGGGGAAAAGCAAGCGGAAGTTAGACGCTCTTCCAGCGCCGGACCCCCGCCTCGTCCGCCGTTTCGGCCAGGAGTTGGGCGACCGTGCGGCGGAGCGTGGGGTGTACGAGGTCGGGCACAAGCTCTGCGAGCGGCGTGAGGACGAAGCGGCGCAGGTGCAGGCGCGGGTGCGGCAGGCGCAGGAACTCGGTCTCGCGCCGCTCGTCGCCGTAGAGCAGCAAGTCCAGGTCAACGGTGCGCGGCCCGCGCGGCGTGTCGCGCCTGCGCCCGAGCGCGTACTCTATCCGCAGGAGCCGCGAGAGCGTCTGCTCGGGCGAGAAGAGCGTCACGCGCAGCTCCGCGACCATGTTGAGGAAGGTCGGCTGCTCCGTCACGTCCACCGGCTCCGTCTCGTAGACGGCCGACAAGCGCCTGATTGAGAACCCGGCTTCCAGCATCCCGCGCGCCGCCAGCAGGAGATTCCCCGCCCGGTCGCCCAGATTCGAGCCCAAGCCGACGTAAGCGCAGATGGACATAAAGAGCAGTGGTCAGAAGTCAGCGGTCAGTGGTCAGAATGCGACTTGCGCACGTTTGGATTGTACAATACTTAATTAACGAACCGGCGGCCGGCAGTTGCGTTTAAGGCATGACGCGAGCGCCGCCGTGCGTTATTCTGACCACTGACCACTGACTTCTGACCACTGCTTTATGTCCCAATTCGCCGCGCTCATCTGGCTGAAGTGGACGCTGTTCCGCAACTCGCTGCGGTCGCGCAAGGCCGTGCTGAGCCAGGCCGCGTCCATCCTGGGCACGCTGGCGGCCGTCGTGGTGGCGCTCGCCATCGCGCTCGTCCTGGGGCTCACGGCCTACAGGATGCTGTCGCCGGGCGCGGCCGCCGAGATTCTGGCACAGTTGCCACCCGGCCACCCCTACGCCGCAGAGGCGCGGGAGATGATGCGTAGCGGCTTCCTGCTCCTCTTCATGGTCTTCGCCATCCTCTACCTGATGTGGGCCACCGTGCCACTCAGCCTCGGCGGCGGCAGCCAGTTCACGCCGGGCCGCCTGCTCCTCTACCCCGTCAGCCTGAAGAAACTTTTCGCCATAGACTTCCTGAGCGAGCTGGGGAGCCTCGGCTCCATCTTCGCCATCCCCATCATCGCGGCGGTCGCGGTCGGCGCGGGCGCGGCGCTCGGGAATCTGGCGGCGGCGCTCCCCGCCGCGTTCTTAGCCCTGTGCTGCGGCATCAGCCTGGCGAAGTGGCTCCAGACGGCCATGAGCACGCTGATGCAGAAGCGGCGGACGCGCGGCGAGACGGTGCTGGCCCTGATAGGCGTCGTGGTCGGCCTCGGCGGGGCCTTCATGGGCGAGCTGGCCGTCTACCTCTCGCGCCACGGCGGCGAGCTGCGCGCGCTGCGCTGGACGCCGCCGGGAGCCGCGGCCGTCGCCCTGACCGAAGGCTTGCGCGCGGGCGGCGGGACAATTTACGCGACGGCGCTCGCCGTGCTCGCGGGCTACACCTTTGTCCTCGTCTGCGTCACTTACCTGATAGCGCGGCGCTCGGCGCTGGGGGCCGGCGGGGCCAAGCGCGCGAGCGCCGCGCCAGCGCCACCGCGCGACCGTGAGGCGGCTGCGCACGCGGGCTGGCACCTGCCGCTCCTTTCGCCGCAAATCTCCGCGGTCGTCGAGAAGGAGCTGCGCTACGCGATGCGCAACGCGCAGTTGCGCATGATGGCCGTGATGCCGCTCGTCCTGATAGCCGTCAGGCTGCTGCGCGGGAGCCGTCCGGGCGCGAGCGCCGCATCCTCTTTGCGCGACGTGCCGGTGACGAGCTTCGCGGCCTACACGGAAGGCTTGCTCGTCGCCGCGGGCGTGCTCTACGTGTTCCTGATTCTCTCGTCGCTCGCGTGCAACCTCTTCGCCTACGACGGCGGCGGGATGCGCTCGTTCATCCTCGCGCCCGTCGCGCGGCGGACGATTCTGCTGGGGAAGAACTTGACGATTGCGCTTTTGGCCTTCGTCTTCTGCGCGGTGCTGCTCCTGGTCAACCAGCTGGTCTTCCGCGACCTCTCGGCGGCGGGGCTCCTAGTCGCAGGCTTAAGCTTCGTCTTCTTCGCCGCGTGCTTCTCGGTGATAGGCAACTGGCTCTCGATACGCTTCCCGAAGCGGCTGCAATTCGGCAAGCGCATGAATGCCTCCGGCGTGACCGGATTTCTACTCATCCCGATCATGCTCGCGCTGGCCGCGCCCGTCTTACTCTCCGCCTTCTTCGGCTACCTCGCGCAGAGTTTGACGGTCAAGTATGCTACACTGGCTCTGTTCGCAGCCCTCGGCGTCGCGCTCTACGGCCTCTCGATTTCGGCCCAGGCGCGCTCGCTCGAACGCAGCGAGCGGGAGGTCTTAGACGCCGTCAGCGGAAAGACCGACGATTAATATTTGAGATTTCAAATTTGAAATCTGTACTTTGAAAATTATTCCAGAGGTGCGGCGCTCACTTCGGGCGCGCCGCATCCGGGCGGGAAGGCAGCGGCTTGAGCCCCGTCCAGACACAAATGGCTCGCAGAAAATTTCGCAGCAACCAGCGACACGAACCCTCCACGGAACGCTCTTTCCAGGAGTACATCGCCTCGGTCCCCGCGCCGCAGACCTCGCGCACGGAGCTGATGCGCCTGGTGCGCGGCGGCGAGGACACCTACCTCGAACTCAAAGTCAAACTCTCGAACACGGAGAAGATCGCGCAGGGCATCGTCGCGCTCGCCAACACGGGCGGCGGCCTGATGGTCTTCGGCGTCAACGACCAGATGCGCGTCGAGGGGCTGGACGACTCGGAAAGCGTGCAGGCGGAATTGGTCCGCATCTGCCGCGAGGAGGTGCAGCCCGCGCTCGTCCCCTTCATAGACCGCGTCGCCTTCGACAACGGGCGGCGCATCGTCGCGCTCGACGTGATCGGCCGCAACCGCCCCTACCGCACGCGCGACGGCCGCTTCTACATCCGCGTCGGCTCGGAGAAGCGCGAGGCGTCGCGCGAGGAATTGTCGGCCCTGATTGACGAGGCCCGCCCCGCGCGCTACGAGAACGTCGCGGCCGTCGGCGCGACCCTCGCGGACATAGACGAGGCGCACCTCTGGAGCTACGTCAAAGAGTTCGAGGGCGACGCCTTCGACGAGGCGAGCGTCCTGGGCTACCCGACGAAGGATGTCTTGGAGCGCGACCTGCTGCTCGCGACCGCGAGCGGAAGCGAGACGAGCCCGACGGTCGCGGGGCTCCTGCTCTTCGGGCGCGACGAGCGCGTGGGCCAACTGCTGCCGCGCTCGCGCATCGTCGCCACGCGCTTCGCGGGCGAGACGGCGCAGGCCGCGGTAGTCGAGCGCGCAGAGCTCTCCGGCAACCTGCACACGCTCTACGAGGCGACGTTGCGCTTCGTCAGCCGCTACTGCGACCTCTGGGACGAGCGCCCGCGCCGCTTCCCGGCACAGGAGGTCACCGAGTCGCCCGTCGCGGCGCGCGCCAACTACCACCGCGGCGCGGTCGGCGAAGCAATCGCCAACGCGCTCGTCCACCGCGACCTCGCGCTCCGCGACTTCGTGACGCGCCTGCACGTCTTCGACCACTCGATTGAGGTCGTCAACCCGCGCCGCAGCGTGGGCTTCGCGCCCGTGGCCCAAAAAGCCATCCGCTACGGCGTGCCCCAGCGCCTCAACCCGCAGCTCGCCGCCGTCTTCTACAACCCGGCCTACGGCCTGGCGCTCGCCCAGGGCGGCCTGCCCGCCCTGCTCCGCCACTCGCGCACCTTCGCCGGCCGCCGCGCCGAGACCTTCGCCTTCAACGACGAGTTCCGCCTCAGGCTCTACGGAGTCTAAGTAACGGTGGACGGTTAGTAAGGTTGGAGCCCCGTCAGGGGCGTTGTGAAAATAGCCCAGCACTTCAGTGCTGGGAATCAGACGCAGAAAATGATTGAGTCCCGTAGGGACGACTGAATGTTTCAGTCGTCCCTACGGGACTCAAATATTTTTGGCACAGTTACCCAGCACTGAAGTGCTGGGCTATTTTCATTCGCCCCTACCGGGGCTGAAGACTTGCACGACGCCTTCTGCTCTCCGCCTTCCGCCTACGTTCCCTTCGGCGCGTTGTAGAAGAGGCGGCTCTGGACGATGTATTCCTTGTCGTCGTACTTGCCGTCACCGTCCACGTCCACCTTGACGACGATCTTGTGCTGCTTGCCGTCGCGGCGGTCGCCGGGGTTGTAGCCGAGGCTGTACTGGTTGCGGAGCAGCGCGTTGATCTCGCGCAAGATAGTCGGCGCTTCGGTCGTGAAGGTCATCGGGTAGTACTTGCCGCCGGTCTCCTTGGCGAACGTGGAGAGCGCGTTCTGGGCCTGTAGGAACGTCAGCCGGCCCGGGGTGCTCGCCCCGAAGGGGCCGTCGGTCGCTTCGAGCCGGTCGCCGTACTTCTTGAAGAAGAGGTTCCCGGTCCCGATGATGTAGATGGGGACGCCCGCGTTCTGGGCCACTTTGCGCGCCTTGTCGTAGTTGATTTTGCTGAAGGTGTCTATGCCGCTGGAGACCAGGATGAGGGCCTTGCGGCGGCCCTGCACGCTGGCGAGGCCCGCGTACTCGGCCGTGCGCTCCTTCGACTCTTCGAGGACGACGGCGTCGCCGCGCCCGCCCGTCAGCGTGAACTTGAGCGCGTCGAAAAGGTTCGCCTCGCTGAAGGCAGGGCGGTTCCTCAAGAGCAGGTTGATGACCTGCCGAATCTGGCGCGGGTCGTTGGTGAAGTCCGTCAGCGGCGTCGGCCGGATGTCGTAGGCGATGACGGTGACGAAGTCGTCGGGCGGCTTGACGAACTGCGAAAGGAACATCGCCGCCGGCTGGATGATTTCGTAGGTGGGCAGCTCGTAGCCGCCGCTCCCGTAGTAGCCGAGCACGGAAGTGAGCTTGCTGTATTCGAGCACCATCGCGACCGTGATGGGAGCCTCGGGCGTGGCGAAGTTGGTGATCTCCTTCTGCTCGCCGTCCTCGAAGACGGCGAAGTTGGCCTGCTTGAGCCCGGTGATGATCTGGCCCGATTTCTTGTTGTAGACGACGGCGTCAACGTTGACGACGTTGGTCGTGACCGAAACGGTCTCGGCCTCCTGCGGCTTGCCGTTGAGGTCCGGCGGCAGTTCCTCCTGCTGCTCGCCCTGCTTGGAAGGGTCGGGCCTTTGGTTCTTCTTCTGGGTGGAGGTCGGCGGCTGGCGTCTGGACTGCGCGAAGAGGCTGAGGTCGGCCGCCCCGGAGAGCGCGAGCGCGAGCGCGACTGCGACGAGGGCGCTCGGGCGGCGGAAGAGTGTGCGTCTCATGATAAAAAAATCCTTTGCAAAACGGGCAGGGAAAACTTTCACTTCTGTGATAAGCGAATATTAGGCGCTCGATCCGAGCGCGGTCAAGATACGAGGGTTGGATGACGGGAGGCGGGGCCGCGGATGCCCGAAGAAAAGAAGGCAGAAGGCAGAAGGCAGAAAGCAGAAGGCAGAAGGCAGAAAGCGGAAGGCAGAAGACAGAGAGCGGTTACGAATTTCGTACTTCACTGCTTTCTGCCTACTGCCTACTGCCTTCTGCTTTCCGCCTTCTTATCTGGCTTCGGCCTCGACGACAACGTCGTAGGCTCCGGTGTTGTCGGCGAGGTTGCCCTCGTTGACGCCGAGGAAGAGGACGCCGTCGCGCTGGGCGATGAACTCGCGGCGGTTGCCGACGAAGATGAAGTCGTCGTTGTCGTCGCCGATGACGGCGATGAGCCCGCCGGTCGGGTACGAGCGCATCAGCTTCTCGTTGTCCTGCACGCCGGTCAGGCCCGCGGGGGTCGAGATGCGGCCGCCGCCGAGCGTGATGCGGCCTGAGGCATTGATGCGTATGCGCTGACCCTTAGTCACCGAAAACCCAGTGAACGTCCAGCCGTTGGCTCTATTATCCGCATACACGGGCTTATTATTATAGACCGGGATGAATATCGGGGAGCCTTGCGACGCCGGCTGCTGGCCCCCCGTCTGTGTGCCCGCCGCTGTGTCGTCCTCGGCGTCCGGCTGCGGGCGCGGGTTCTGGACGGGCTGCTGAACGGGTGGGCGCGTCGTCGTCGTCTGGGGCGTCGTGTTGATGTTAGGGCGGCTCGTCGGCTGTTGCACGCCGCCGTTGCCGCCCGTGCCCGGCATGATCGTGCCGCCGGCCGCGGCGGCCGACTCAAACTCGATTGACTCCACGTCCTCCATCCAGATCGTGATCTGGCTGCGGCGGCCGCGCGAGCCCGTGCCGACGAGCACCGTGAACTGCTGGTTGTTGAAGCCTATGACCTGGCCGCGAATGACGCTGCCGTCCTTCAGGCGGATGGTGTCCGCGAGCGCGACCGCCGACAGACACAGCGCGAGCAGGACGGCGACGAGCGGGCTCAAAATTCTCTTGTTCATGATTCTCCTCCGGGGGCGACAACTTTCGTGGCTCGGGCACTGCGACGTTTAGCAAAGATGCGCCTGCTTTGGCAAGCGGGGAAGAGGTGTGCTCTGCGATGGATGCGCGCGGCCGCGCAAGTGGTTGCCCTTCGCGCGGGGGCCGTGGGCCGTGTTATAACATCCCACGCGGCGCGCGCCCCCCTCTGAGGCGCGCGCGAATCTTCCCGATGGAGAGTGAAACGTGATGAATCGTCTGGCGACGGTAGTTAAGCTCGCGGCCTGCTGTCTGGTGCTGGCCCTCGGCGTCCGGGCGCAGGAGACGCGGGCCGAATACACGCCCGTGCACAAGTACGACCCGGCCAGGGACGCGGCGCGCGACGTGCAGGAGGCCGTGGCCGAGGCGGCGCGCACGGGCAAGCGCGTCCTCGTGGAGGTCGGCGGCGAGTGGTGTGTCTGGTGTCACATCATGGACGAATTCTTTGAGAAGAACCGCGCCCTGCTCGACCTGCGCGAGAAGAGCTTCGTGATGGTGAAGGTCAACTTCAGCGAAGAGAACAAGAACGAGGCGCTGCTCTCGCGCTACCCGCAGATTCAAGGCTACCCGCACCTCTTCGTCCTCGACCGCGACGGCAAACTCCTGCACTCGCAGGACACGGCCGAACTCGAAGAGGGCAAGGGCTACAACCTCGCCCGGTTCACAACCTTCTTAGAAAAGTGGGCACCGGAAAAAAAGTGATGAGCGATGAGTGATGAGTGATGAGTAAAAGCCGGGCCTTCATCGTCCCGCCAGGGACGATACGACAATAGCCCAGCACTTCAGTGCTGGGTGAGTGTGCCAAAAACAATTGAGTCCCGTAGGGACGGCTGACGTTTCTGTTCAGCCGTCCCTACGGGACTCTTCTCTTTTCTCGCTTGTTACCCAGCACTGAAGTGCTGGGCTATTATCAAGCGTCCCTAACGGGACGATGAAGGCCCGGCTTTAACTCATCACTCATTACTTGTTTATTGTCTTGCCTCCCAGCGCGAGCCGTCCTCGAAGTAGACGCGCTTGAGGGTGACTTCGGCGCGGGTCGCGCCCCCGGGCAGCGGGTCTTTGACCTCGTAGGTCTCGCCGGGCTCGATTGGGTTCTTCTTAGACTTGACGACGTTCTGCCACGCGTAAGTCGTCTCCTCAACGACGCCGCCCTTGTCGTCCATGTACTTCATGTTCAGATCAACCTGTCTGACCGGCTTCGCCGAGGTGACCTTAATCTTGTAGGCGACCGACTCCTTGTCCGGCGTGACGCCCACGTAGGTGAACTCCACGGGGCGCTCGCCCGAGACGACGGCGGGCGAGGTCGCGGCCGTGGGGCTCGGCGTCGCCGTGGTGGTCGTCTGCGTGTTGGTCGTGGAAGTGTTCGCGGAAGGTTTGTTGTCGTCGCGCCCGCCCCCGCACGCGGCGAAGGCGAGCGTCAGGGCCAGGCAGCCCGGCAGCAGCTTCATCTCGGGTCCTCTCCTTCGACATAGACAGAGGCGGCAAGCTTTCTCGAAAAGCTTGCCGCCTGCTGAAACTAAGAGCGATGAGTCTCAAGCGCGTCCTTCGGGCCTTTGTCGGGGTGAAGATAACTCACGCGGACGCCCGCCAAAGACTACTATTGGACACCCTCCCTACTGCGATCTGCGCGCAGCCCTATGACCGCGATGGTGATGACGGCGGCGAGCACGCCGGCGACGATCCACATGTTGCGGCGGCCGTTGTCGTCGTCGTCGCCGTCGTCGCTGTCGTCAGACTGAGCCATGCTCTTCATGGCCTTGCGCGGGGCCTTGAACGAGTCGCCGGCACTCGCCTTGACGTTGACGAAGCCGCGGCTCGTGGCGAGGCGCGACTCGACGCCGTTCTTCGAGAAGATGCGGCCCAGCACGGTCTTGGTCCCGGCCGTCAGTGGCATTCTTTCCGAAGCGACCCGGGGGGCAGCCGTCTCGGCCTCCGAAGTGGCCGCCGCACTGCTCTCGGCCGCCGGCTGCGTCACGTTCGACTTGTCGGTCGTCCGCGGGTCCGTGTTCGTTTTGAGCGGCCCCGCCATGACGTACACGTTCGCCACGCAGAAGATGAGCGCGAGGGCTAGCAATTGAAACGCCATTCTAAATCTCGAAACCTTCATTGGGTCTCCTCCTCACTGTGTCAGTAGGCTCTGTTGAGAAAATGAAGCAACATACCATCCGCCCGTACATTGCTTTGAAGCACGGCAGAGTGTAACGCTAAGGGCAGGAACGGTCAACACAATTGCTGATTAGCGCCAAGCCGCAAAGGCGCTAAGGGGTTGAGTCGTCACGGCCGCGACAAATTCGTGACGCGCGTTGTTATAATCCGTGCATCCAAGCGCAACCGCGAAAGGAACAGGTGTGTGCCGGAATGGCCGAGGAACGCTCAAGGAGAATTGTGCCCGCGCCGCGCGTGATAATCGCCGCGGCGGCCCTCGCCGTCGTCTTCGCCGCCGCGGGCCTCTACGCGTGGAAGCGTGCGCGCCAGCCCGCGGCCACGCCGGGCGCGCCCGAGCGGGCTGAAGTTTCCCCGGCCGAGCCGCCGGACCTTGAGCGGATGGCCGTCCTACGCGTCGAGGAGGACCGCGGTCAGCCTACGGGCAACAAGGCCGACCTCGAAGTCCCCGCCGAGTTGAAGCTCTACCAGGACCGCAGGCGCTTTCTCGCCATCCAGGTCGCGGAGGCGCGCGAGCAGAAGTACGAGATACCCGACGACTTCGCGGACCTCGCGGAGATGACGCGGCGCGGTGAGTTCGTCACGCTCCCGGTCTTCGGGGCCGACTACATCCTCTACGGCGTCGGCCTCAGTGCGAACGACGAGCTGACGTACCTTGACCCGAAGACCATGAAAAGCGTGCCGCTCTTCGCTGGCCGTGCGGAGGCCGAGGCGGAAGTGGCGCGGCTCGACGCCCTGCTCGCGGAGTCTGAGACGAAAATCCGCGGGTGGAGAGACGAGCTGGCGAAGCTGAAGAAGACCGAGCGCGCGGCGCGTAAAGAGCTTGACGACCAGATCGCCGCGGCGAAAAAAGAGGCTGACGCGGGCCGCAAGCGCAAGGACTTAATCGAGTCTTACTACAAGGACGCGGCGCGCGCCGAATTGATGGCCGCGCAGTTCCGGCGGCTCTCGGAGGCGGCGCGCGACTTCGGCGGGCGCTCGTATGACTTGGCGGACGCTGCCGGGCGCAAGGCGTTCAAGGTCAGTCTGCTGAGCGCGCTCAGGCCCGGCGCGCGCGAGCGGCTCGAAGCGATAGCGCGCGCCTACCGGCAAAAGTTCGACCGCCCGCTGCCCGTCACGTCGCTCGTCAGGACCGTCGAGTACCAGCGCTTTCTCGGCGACGCCGGCAACCCCAACGCCATCCGCATCAACATCCCGCCGCACACGACGGGGCTGGCCTTCGACATCTACACCTTCTACATGGCGGCCGACGAGCAGCAGTTCCTGCTCGACGAGATCGCGCGGCTGGAAAAAGAGGGCCTGGTCGAAGCCCTGCGCGAGAACCGCAACCACATACACGTCTTCGCCTTCGCCGACGCCCGCCCGCCCGACGAGAAACTCATCAAAGCCTCGCTCGACCTCAAAGCCGGCGGCAGCGACGACTGAACCCACGCGCCAGTCTCTCCTTTAAAAATCTGGCGCGGCGAAAATTATTTCTGATATAGTCATCTTAGTTAACCGGCCGGGACGAAAATAATCTCTCAGTTCAAACAGAGGGGACATGGTCAAGCGCATATCTTTCGCCGCCCCACTCATCTGCCTGCTCGTCGCGCCACTCTTCTGCCCGCGAGCCGCGGCGCAGACCGCCGACCGCAGGCGCTTCGAGGCCGGCGTGCATTTCTCCACCCTGCGCTACGACGATTACGGCGACTACGGGACGGAGCCCGGCGTGGGCGGGCGCTTCGGCTTCAACTTCAACGACCACGTCGCGGCGGAGGCCGAGGTAGACTTCTACCCGCGCTCGCACGAGGGCGACGCGACCGTGTCGGGACGCAAGACGCTCGCGCTCTTCGGCGTCAAGGCCGGCGCGCGCCTCGGCCGCTTCGGCCTCTTCGGCAAGGCCCGGCCCGGCTTCATACACTTCAGCCGCCGCCTACAGTTCTCCTGCGTGGGGCTCGACGAGGAGCCCGACTGCAATCTGTCGAACACCAACTTCGCCTTCGATCTGGGCGGCGGCGTCGAGTTAGACTTCTCGCCGCGCTTGCTCCTGCGCGTGGACGTGGGCGACATCGTCATCCGTTCGAGCATCATCGGCGGCACCAACATCACTCACAATCTACAGTTCAACGCCGGCGTCGGCTTCCGCTTTTGACCTTGGGGAGAGAGTTATGAAGAAACCCCTGTCACTTACGCTCGCCTGTTTGTTGGCGACCGCGAGCCTCCTGCTCACCGCGGCGTTGGCACAAAACGAAACTGGCACAAGACCCGCGCCCCGCACGCGGCCTGGTGACGCGAAGCTGGGCCGCGTCTTCCGCAGCTACGAGCGTTTGAGCCTCGACACGGCCGCCGCGGCCGCGCGCGTGCGTCGGACGGGACGCCTCGCCGTCAACACGGGCCGGCGTGCCTTCAGCCTTGAATTAGAGCCGCACGACCTGCGCGCGCAGAACTACAGGGCCGAGGAGACGGTCGCGCCGGGCGTCACCCTGCCCGTGGCGCGCGGCCCCGTGCGCACTTACAGGGGCAAGGCGCTCGGCATCGAAGGGTCATTGGAAGCGCGCTTCACGATTGACGACGAGAGCTTCGAGGGTCTGATTCTGGCTCAAGGGGAGCGTTACTACGTCGAGCCGGCTGCCCGCTACACGCCGGGCGCGGCGCGCACGGACTTCATCCTCTACAAGGCGTCGGACGTCATCGGGACGGAGCCCGCGTCCTGCGCCGTCGAGTCGCTGCACGACAAGCTCGGCGCGGCCGCGGGCCGCGTGGGCAAAGAGCCGTCGGTCGCAGCCGCCCTCGCGGGGGGCGGGCCGTCGCCGCAGGCGCTCGCCAGCCCCTTGGAGGCTGAGATTGCGACCGAGGCGGACTTCGAGTACGTGACTGCGCTTGGCGGCGCGGCCGCAGCCAACGCCGAGATCGTGGACATCATGAATCAGGTCGAGGGCATCTACCAGACCGAGATCGGCCTCTCCTTCAAGATCACATACCAGCACGCCTGGGCGACCGCCTCGGACCCTTACACGACCGTGGACCCCGTGGCCGCCATCAAGGAGTTCACCAACGAGTGGAACAACGACCCGCACGCCGTCGGCTTCAAGAACGTCGTGCGCGACGTGGTGCACATGTGGACGGGCAAGAACCTGACGGGCACGGCGGGACTCGCCTGGACGGGTGAAGTCTGCGAGGTCGGAGGAGACCCCTACGCCCTGTCCGAGCGCATCTCACGTATGCCGCAGAGGGTCATCCTCCCCGCGCACGAGATCGGCCACTCCTTAGGCGCGAATCACTCGGACGGGAAAACGGGCTGCACCAACACGGTCATGCAGGCGGTCGCCACGGATAGCTCCGTCCTCAGCTTCTGCACGACCTCGCGCAACGAGATCACGACCTACATCAACGCCAACGCGGCGTGCCTGTCGGCCGCGCCCGTGTGCACCTTCTCCATCTCGCCGACGAGCACCTCCGTGCCCGCGGCCGGCGGCTCGGACACCTTCTCCGTGACGGCCTCGGACGCCGGCTGCGCGTGGACCGCAGTGAGCAACGCCACCTGGATTACCATCACGGCCGGCGCGAGCGGCAATGGGAGCGGGAGGGTCAGCTTCACCGCCGACGCCAACACCGCCACCACCCAGCGCACGGGAACCATCACGGCCGCCGGGAAGACTTTCACAGTGACGCAGGCCGGGGCCGTCGCCTGCACGTTCACCCTCGCGACGACGAGCGCCTCGCTGCCCGCGGCCGGCGGCACGGGCACCATTACGGTGACGGGGCCATCGTCTTGCAACTGGACGGCGGTGAGCAACGTTACCTGGATTCACATCACGGCCGGCGCGAGCGGCAGCGGCGACGGCACGGCCAGTTTCACGGTTGACGCCAAGACGGCGACCACCTCGCGGCAGGGCACGATCACCATCGCCGGGAAGACTTACACCGTGTCGCAGGCGGCTGCGGCCTGCACCTTCTCAATCTCGCCGACGAGCGCGTCGTTCACGTCCGCGGGCGGGACTGGGAGGATTACCGTGACGACCACGGCCGGCTGCGCCTGGACGGCCAAAAGCAACGTCGCGTGGATTACCATCACGGCGGGCGCGAGCGGCAGCGGCAGCGGGGCCGTCAGCTACAGCGTCGCGGCCAACACCTCGACCGCCTCGCGCACGGGGACGATTACGGCCGCGGGCAAGACTTTCACCGTGACGCAGGCGAGCGTGCCGCCGAGCCTGTCCTCGCTCGTCGTCAACCCGCCGACAGTCATCGGCGGCTGTGGGAGCGCGACCGGCACCGTGACGCTGAGCGCGGTGGCCCCCACGGGCGGCGTGGTCGTGACGCTCTCGGACAATCTGGCGGCGACCACCATGCCGGCGAGCTTGACTGTGCCCGCGGGCGCGCGGACGCGGACTTTCACCATCAGCACGGCGGCGGTCACGACCAACCAGAGCGGGACGGTCACGGCCAAGACGGGGGCCTCCACCAAGACCGACACGCTCACCGTGCGGCGCATGGGCGTGCGCGTCGTGAGCGTCGCCCCCAACCCCATCATCGGCGGGAATACGGCGACCGGCACCGTGACGCTTGAGTGCGCGGCCGCCCCCGGCAACATCACCGTCACGCTCTCCGACACCCTGGCCGCGACCACGCTGCCGGCGAGCGTCGTCGTCCCCGCGGGCGCGACTTCCAAGACTTTCCAGATCACGACCGTCGCCGTCTCGGCCAACCAAAACGGGCCGCTGACGGCCTCAGCGGGCGGCGTCAGCAAGAGCGTGAACGTGACGGTGCGCCGCATCGGGCTCTCCTCTCTGACGCTCAACCCGAACCCAGTGACGGGCGGCCAGAGTACGACGGGCACAGTGACCTTGGAGCGCGCGGCGGGGCCGGGCAACATCGTCGTCTCCCTGACGAGCAGCAACCCGAGCGTGGCCTCCGTCCCCGCCAGCGTCACGATCCCCGCCGGGACTAAGAGCAAGACTTTCACCGTGACGACCAACGGCGTGCAGAACACCACCACCGCCACCATCACGACGACGGCCAACGGCACGACGAAGAGCGTCACGCTGACGATCAACCCCGGCGGGGGCTAGTGAAATCTTCCGGCGCGGGTGTGCTATGATTTTGGCCGGAGGCATTCATGAATCTGGCTGAGCGGATAACGACCGACCCGAATATTTGTCACGGCAAGCCCTGCATCCGCGGGCTGCGTTATCCGGTCGAGATGATCCTGGAATTGCTCAGTTCGGGAATGACGGTTGAAGAAATCCTGGCCGATTATGAAGACCTTGAGCGCGAGGATATCTTAGCCGCCCTCGCCTTCGCCGCCAGGCTCAGCCAGGTCAAGCGCCTTGAGCCTGTGCTGCCGTGAAGTTCCTGATTGACGCCCAACTCCCGCGGCGGCTGGTCGCTCGGCTGCGGGAGGCCGGGCATGAAGCCATTCACACGCTTGACCTGTCTGGCGGCAACCGTACCTCGGACTACGACATCAACGAGCTTTCCGTCCGCGAAGGATACGTCGTCGTCACCAAGGACGCCGATTTCGTAAACTCTTTCCTGTTGCATCACAGGCCGTACAAGTTGCTACTGGTCTCGACGGGCAACATCCGAAACTCGGAGCTGGAATCTCTACTCATAGCCAATCTGGAAAACATCGCCGATCAATTAGACTCCTTCGATTTCGTCGAAATAACTCGGAAGACGGTCATCTTTCATGTCTAAGAGGAGCGGGAGGGGCCGAGGCCGAATGAAGATATTCGGGGACAAACTGAATGTGAGTCTCCGTTTCTTGCTCGCCGCTTCGCTGTTCTTCAGTTCGTCGGCGGCGCTCGCGCAGACGACGCTCACAGAGCAGCAGCAACTGGCGCGCGACATCTTCCGCGAGCTGGTGGAGATCAACACGACGCACGGGTTCGGGAGCACGCGGGCGGCAGAGGCGGCGGCCGCGAGGCTGAGGGCGGCCGGGTTTACGAATGAGGACGTGCTGGTCGTGGGAGCGCGCGCCGAGCGGGGCAATTTGGTCGCGCGGTTGCGCGGGCGCGGGAAGGGGAAGCCAATCCTGTTTCTGGCCCACCTGGACGTGGTCGAGGCGCGCAGGGAAGACTGGTCGCCAGAGTTCGACCCCTTCAAGTTCACGGAGCGCGACGGCTACTTCTACGGGCGCGGGACCGTGGACGTGAAGGACGAGGCAGCGGCACTCGTCGCCAGTTTGATTCGCCTCAAGCGTGAGAACTACGTGCCGGAGCGCGACATCATCGTGGCGCTGACGGCGGACGAGGAGACGGGCGACGCGAACGGCGTTGACTGGCTGTTGCGGAATCGGCGCGAGCTGGTTGACGCGGCCTACGCCATCAACACGGACGCGGGGGGCGGCCAGGTGGAGAAGGGCCGGCGCGTGCGCTTCAACGTGCAGACGAGCGAGAAGGCGTCGCTCACCTTCCGCCTCGAAGTCAGGAACGCGGGCGGGCACAGCTCGCAGCCCGTGCGCGACAACGCCATCTATCATCTCTCCGAAGGATTGGCGCGGCTGGCGAAGTTCGACTTCCCCGTCAGGCTGAACGAGACGACGCGCTCCTTCTTCGGGCGCATGGCGGCGCGCGAGTCCGGGCAGATGGCCGCCAACATGAAGGCGGTGGCCGGAAATACGCCGGACCAAAATGCGGCCGCGCGCCTCGCCGCCGCGTCGCCCTTCTACAACAGCATGATGCGGACGACCTGCGTGGCGACGATGCTGGAAGCGGGGCACGCGCCGAACGCGCTGCCGCAGACGGCGCGCGCCGTCGTCAACTGCCGCGTGCTGCCGGAGGACACGCAGGAGTCCGTGACGCGGACTCTTCATGAGGTGCTGGCCGACAAAGAGATCACTGTGACGGCTATGAGCGACATCCGCGCGAGTCCAGCCTCGCCGCTCGTGCCGGAAGTGATAGAACCCGTCGAGCGCATCGCGGCCGAGATGTGGCCCGACGTGCCGGTCGTCCCCGTCATGGACCCCTGGGCGACGGACGGCCTCTACCTCAGGCGCGCGGGCATTCCCGTCTACGGCGCGCCCGGCATCTTCTTCGACATAGACCCCATCCGCGCCCACGGCAAGGACGAGCGCGTCGGCGTGCAAGCCTTCTACGAGGGCGTCGAGTACATCTACCGCCTGATGAAGGCGCTGACCTCTGGCCGGTAGGAGCGAGCGTGGCAGACCCGCCGCCCCACCATTGTTCCCCCATCAATCGTGACCGCAGGGCACGCGGCGTGCTATAACATCGAGAAAACCATCGCCGGGGGGACAAATAAGATGCGTTGGAGAGACCTGCGCCAGAGCGGCAACGTCGAAGACCGCCGTGGAATGGGCGGAAGGGGGCTGGCTGTCGGCGGCATAGGCTCCGTCGTCATCCTGATTGTGGCTTTCCTGCTCGGGGTTGACCCGCGCAAGCTGCTCAACTCGGGCGGCGACGCCGGGCCGCAGCCCGGCACAAACGCCACGCGGCCCGTGAACCCCGAGGAGGAGGAGCTGAGGCAATTTACCTCGGCAGTTCTCGGCAGCACGGAGGACGTTTGGAACGACATCTTCCGGCAGCAGGGGCGGCAGTACGCCGAGCCGAGGCTGACGGTCTTCTCCGACCGCATCCAGTCGGCCTGCGGCCTGTCGTCGGCGGCCGTCGGACCCTTCTACTGCCCCGGCGACCAGAAAGTCTACCTGGACCTCTCATTCTTCCGCGAGTTGCAGACCCGCTTCCGCGCGCCCGGCGATTTCGCGCAGGCTTACGTCATCGCGCACGAGGTCGGGCACCACGTTCAGAACATGCTGGGGACGATGGCCCGCGTCAATCAGTTGCAAGGGCGCGCGAGCGAGCGCGAGGCCAACGATCTCTCCGTCCGCCTTGAGCTTCAGGCGGACTTCTACGCAGGGGTCTGGGCGCACTACGCGCAGCGCCGCGGCATCCTTGAGCAGGGCGACGTGGAAGAAGCCCTGCGTGCGGCGACGGCCATCGGCGACGACCAGCTACAGAAGGAGGCGCAAGGCTACGTCGTCCCGGACTCCTTCACGCACGGCACCTCCGAGCAGCGGATGCGCTGGTTCCGCAAGGGGCTCGAAACCGGCGACATTCGCCAGGGCGACACCTTCAACATCAGAAGCCCCTGACGATGAGCATTACCACCACGGTCGCCAACGCGAGCACGCGCGCGCTGCTACAGTTCTGCCAGAGACGCGCCGTTGACGCGAATCGTCTGCTCGCGGACCCGTCGGTTTCGCCGGGGACGACTCCCGCCGCGTACCGCAACCCCCGGGCGTAATCAGTCAACAGGTTGGCGCATTCGGTCATACCTAATTCAACTTTCCCACGTAATAAGAGTTCGTGCGGGAAATCGAAACCCGCCTCAAAATTAAGCTCAACCCTTTGCGCCTTACGTCTTCCCTTAGCGCCTTTGCGCGCAACAGCCGTTCACGCTGGAGGCGCAAGAAAAGAAAAACCGAAGGCGCAAAGGCTTGAGTCAATCGTTTTCATGGTTCTGAAAGCATGATGAGAAGAATAAAGGCAACTGTTATTGTCCTGGCCCTGGCCCTGAGCCTCGTCTGCCCCGGCCTAGCGCAGACTACGCAACCGAAGCCGCTCGCGCTGACGCACGTCACGGTGATTGACGGGACGGGAGCGCCGCCCAGGGCCGACATGACAGTGTTGATTGAGGGCGACCGCATCAGTTGGGTCGGCGAAAGCGGGAAGGCACTAATCCCGCGCGGGGCTCGTGTCGTCAACGCCGCGGGCAAGTACCTGATTCCGGGGCTGTGGGACATGCACGTCCACCTCGCCAAGGTGGGCGAGAACGCGCTCCCGCTGTTCATCGCGAACGGGGTGACGAGCGTGCGTGACATGGGCGGCGACTACGCGGTCGCGCCGCGTTGGAAGAGGGAGGTGGCTGCGGGCTCGCGCCTCGGGCCGCGCATCATGACGGCCGGCCCGATTCTCGAAAGCGCGACCAACGTCGCGCGCATGAAGGGGGAGAAGACCATCGAGTTCGACACCTTCCCGGTCGAGCGCACGAGGATCGCCGTCGGCAGCGCGGAGGACGCCGAGCGCGCCGTCGAACTCGTCGCGAAGCTGGGCGCGGATTTCGTCAAGGTCCGCACCATCGAATCGGTCGAGACGTACCGCGCCATCGCGGCGGCCGCCAGGCGCAGGGGCCTGCCGCTCGTAGGCCACTCGACCGCGCCCCCGGAAGAGATCGCCCGCGCGGGCCAGCGCAGCATAGAACACGCGCTGCTCCCCCCGCTCGGCGACCGCACGGAGGCCGAGCGCAAAGAGCTGTTCGGGCGACTGGCACAGAACGGCACGGCCGTCGTCCCCACGATTGTCGTCGCCGTCAACTCCCTCCTCGTCCCGTACAAGGAGGCCGTCCCCGTCGTCAACGACGCGCGCGGCAAATTGGACGCGCGGCGAAAATATCTTTCGGGCTACCTGATAGCGGATTGGAAGGAGCAGGCCGAGGAGCGGCGCGGCGATGAACTCATCACCCTCTTCAAGAAACTGCGCCCCGAAGTGCTGAGGGACTTGAAAGAGATGCGCGCGGCGGGCGTGCGCGTCATGCCCGGGACGGACGCAGGCGTGCTCTTGATTTACCCGGGCTTCAGCCTGCACGACGAGTTGCAACTGCTCGTCAGGGACTTGGGGCTGACGCCGATGGAGGCCATCGTCAGCGCCACGCGCCACCCCGCGGAGTTCTTCGGCCTACAGGATTCTCTGGGGACCGTGGAGAAAGGAAAGCTCGCAGACTTAGTCCTGCTCGACGCGGACCCGCTCGCGGAGATCGGCAACACTCAAAGAATCGCGGGCGTCGTCGCCGCCGGAAGATTCATGCCGAAGGCTGAGCTGCGGCGGATGCTGAGGCGTGTGGAGGACACCGCACGGCGCGCGAATAAGAAGTAGGCGGCCGGCGCTGGCGGCTAATTGTCGGCCGAAGAAACCATCCGCTTCAGACGCTTGCCGAAAGATTTAATGCGCGACTCTTTGGCGCGCGGCGCTTCGGCGTCGGCGGGCGCGTCCTGCTGGTGCGCGGCCGTGCAGAACTGGCGCGGCTCGTTCCCGGCGGGGTAAGTCATGCGGCTCTTGACGGGGCACGCGGGCGTGGCGAGCTGGCCGGTCGTCGGGTCAACCATGACGGTGACGGTCGGGAGGGCACGCACCTCCGAGGCGGCAGGCGCGGCGACAGGTTGCGACTCGCTCTGCGCGTTTGACTGTTTGCCGCGCGGCAGCTTTGTAGATGGCGCGGCGCTCTCGGCCTTCGAGTCATCCTGGGCGGCTTCGGGCTCTGGCACATTCTGCGCGCTCTGCTCGGCCGTGGGCGTCAGGGCGCGGAAGGCTGAAAAGAAGACGAGGCCGGCGACTAGGAGGGCGAGCAGGACTAACTGCCAGCGGCCGCGCCGCGGGGCGGTGGCCGTCGGCGCGTGCACGTCTGCGGGGGGCGCGGCGGCGGCGCGAGGCGGGCGGCGTCCGCTCTTGGCGGCCGTCAACTGGTCGTAAGCTTCGTTAATCTCCTTGAGCTTCTCCTGCGCCTTCTGCTGTAGGCGCGGGTCGTGCGCGAAGCGGTCAGGGTGCCAGACCTTCGCCATGTCGCGGTGCGCCGTCTTCAGCTCCTGAAGCGATGCGCCGGGCCGGACGCCGAGCAGCTCGTAGCATTTATTCAACTCGTCCACGCGTCTAAGTTTCCCCTCAGGATAGAATGTCCGCCAGGCGCGACACGCCCTTGAATTTGTCCAGCAGCTCCCCAGGCCCCGGCACGGGCAGTCCCACGGAGTACATCGTCGCCCAGCAGGCGGCGATAATCAGGCACGCGATGATGAGCCGCACGAAGGACAGACCCACGCGCCGCATGATCACGGAAGCACGCATAAATCTAAAACTCCACGCCGAAATCCAGAGCCGGCCTTTGCGCCTTAAGTTTTCCCTTCGCGCCTTTGCGCGAAACAGCCGTTCTCGCAAAGGCGCTAAGGGAAAACTTAAGGCGCAAAGGCTTGAGTCGGTGGGTATCTTGAATTTTGGAGAGGGTAACTGGGGCGGCCGACTGAAAAGATACCGCGAGGCATTATCGCAGGCCGCGAGTTTGTTGACAACAGTCTTCTTGATGGCCTAAGAGTTTGAGCATGACCTTCCGCCAGACGCCCCCTACGCTCGGCAATCAGTACGAGGACGACCGCGTCCTCCGCTCGTTCTTAAAACGCGCGCTCCCTTCGGAAGTGCTCGGCGAGATAGAGCCCTCGCTCGCGGAAATGGGCCAACTTGCCGGCGGCGACCTCTACCGCTTCCAGCTCGCCGACCGCCTCAACGAGCCACGGCTCACGCAGTGGGACGCCTGGGGCAATCGCGTTGACCAGATCGAGCTGACGCCCTTGTGGCGCGAGGCCGCGCGCATCGCGGCGGAGCACGGCGTGGTGGCCGCCGCCTACGAGGGCCGGCACGCGCAGTTTTCCAGAATCCACCAGGCGGCGCTCGCCTACCTCTTCACGCCCTCGACGGACATCTACAGTTGCCCGCTCGCCATGACGGACGGCGCGGCGCGCACGCTCCTGGCCTCCGGCAACCGCGCCCTCATCGAACGCGCCGTCCCGCACTTGACGACGCGCGACCCCGCGGAGTTCTGGACGAGCGGCCAGTGGATGACGGAAGCCACGGGCGGCTCCGACGTGGGGCTCTCTGAAACGGAAGCGCGCGCCGACGGCGAGGGTAATTGGAGACTCTACGGCCGGAAGTGGTTCACCTCCGCGACGACTTCCGAGATGGCGTTAACCTTAGCGCGCCCGGAAGGGAACCCGGCGGGCGGGCGCGGCCTCGCGCTCTTCTACATGGAGACGCGCGACGAGCGCGGCCGCCTGCGCGGCATAGAGATTAACCGTTTGAAGGACAAGCTGGGGACGCGCAAAGTGCCCACGGCCGAGCTGAATTTAATTGGCACACCGGCCCGGCTGGTCATGGGGACGACGGACGGCGTGCGTAACATCACGCCGATGCTCAACGTGACGCGGCTGTGGAACGGCATCAGCGCGGCCGCACTGATGCGGCGCGGGCTGGCGCTCGCGCTCGACTACGCGCGGAGGCGCGTCGCCTTCGGCGCTCCGCTTTCGGAAAAGCCTCTGCACCTGGACACGCTGGCCGGCTTGCAAGCCGAGACCGAGGCCGCTTTTCATCTGGCTTTCCGCGTGGCGGAACTTCTGGGCCGCGCGGAGGCGGGCGAGAGTGATGACGACGAGGCTTTGTTGCTGCGCCTCCTCACGCCGCTGATGAAGCTGACCACGGGCAAGCAGGCGGTGGCGGTGGCGAGCGAAGTGCTGGAAGCCTTCGGCGGCGCGGGCTACGTGGAGGACACGGGTCTGCCCTTGCTCCTGCGCGACAGCCAGGTGCTGCCCATCTGGGAGGGGACGACCAACGTGCTCGCGTTGGACGCCGTGCGAGCGACGGGGCCGGACAATCGCGCGTTCCAGGTCTTGAAGTCTGAGGTGGGCCGCTCGGTCGAGTCTGTGCGTGACGGCGGGCTCATTGCCGCGGCGCGCGCCACGCAGTCGGCGCTGGAACACGCGGAGGCTTGGCTGGCAGAGGCGACGAAGGAAGGGCCGCGCGCCGTGGAAGCGGGCGCGCGCCGGTTCAGTCTGACGCTCGGGCGCGCGGCCGCTTCGGCGCTGCTCGTCGGGCACGCGCAGTGGTCGCGTGACAATGAAGCGGACGGGCGAGCCGCCGCGGCCGCGCGCCGTTTCGCCGCCGCCGGAATTGACCTCATCGTCGCCCACGACGAGGCGGACGCGCGCCTCCTGCTGGGCGCTCAGTAATCGCTTGGCGGCGGCCCGTTTTCCGGGGTAAATTAGCCGGAATTACAGGCAACCGGGAGGCCGGTTTACTCCTCTAAATCAAACTCTTTGCGGTTTCACCCGGAGAGCAGATTGAGAGCCCGACCGGGGCAGCGTTCGGCTGCCGAGTGTTTTACGTCCCCCTTTAGCGTCCTCGCTCCTTCACCCAAAGCTGGAAGGGTTGACGCCTGATTCGAGGCCGGCCTGACGGGGGCGGCCTGCGGGAAACTTCCGCGTCAAACGGCCCCGTTCGAGACGTAAATTGCGGGCACACTTTCTGCTCCGCCCAGCCCACAGCCAGGAACAGATCACAAATGCATCGCTTCTCAGCCTTTTTTAAGATGAACCGTAACAAAAGCTCTCACAAACGCATCTCGAAGTCCGGCGGCCTCCTGCTCGTACTGGCCCTGCTGGTCTCTTTCATCTCCCTGCCGCCCGCTTCGCGAGCGCAGTTTCAGGAGAACGCGGGCCAGCCCGAGTTCGGCCAGAAACGCGTTCCCGCGGAGTTCGTCCCCGGCGAGGTCATCGTCCGCTTCCGCAGCGAGGCGGCGGCCGAGATGAGCGAGCTGGACGCTTCGGCGGAGCTGACGGTGGGCCGCGCCAGAATCCCCATGAGGACGGAACGCATTGACGGCGCGGAGATCGTCCGTGGCCTGCGCCTGGTGCGCGTCCCTGAGGAAAACACCCTCGAAGCTATCGCGGCGCTCAAGGCACGCCCGGACGTGCTCTACGCCGAGCCCAACTACGTCAGGCGCAAGATGGCGACCGCGAACGACCCGCGCTTTAAAGATATGTGGGGGCTGAAGAACACGGGCCAGGCCGGGACGAGCGGCGGCAACCCAGGCGTCGTCGGCGCGGACATCAAGGCCGAGTCGGCTTGGAACCTGACGAAGGGAAGCCGCACGGTCGTCGTCGGCGTCGTGGACGAGGGCGTGGATGTCAGCCACCCGGACCTCGCGGCCAACGTCTGGAAAAACCCGGGCGAGGTCGCGGGCAACGGCATTGACGACGACGCCAACGGTTTTATAGACGACGTGAATGGCTGGGACTTCTTCCACAACGACAAGACCGTCTTCGACGGCTCCGGCGCTTACCCCGCGGACGACACGGACTCTCACGGCACGCACGTCTCAGGGACTATTGGGGCCGTCGGCAACAACAGCGCGGGCGTCACGGGCGTCAACTGGCAAGTCAGTTTGATGTCGCTCAAGATTCTCGGCGCGGAGGGCGAGTCGCCCGCGCCGTCGAGCGTGCGGCTGACGGTCAGGGCCTACAACTACGCCAAGATGATGAAGGACAAGTGGGCGAGCACGGGCGGGACGAAGGGCGCGAACATCCGCGTCCTCAACAACAGCTACGGCGGCGGCGGCTTCTCGCAGGCCGAGCTGGACGCCATCAACGCGCTCAACACCTCGGGCATCCTCTTCGTCGCCGCCGCCGGCAACCAGAATTATAGCAACGACATCATTCCGGCTTACCCGGCCAGCTACAACGCGCCGAACATCATCTCCGTGGCGGCGACCAACAACAGCGACCTCAAGGCCAGTTTCTCCAACTACGGCTCGCGCACCGTCAGCATGGCCGCGCCGGGCCAGTGGATTCTGAGCACGACGCCGAACGGGACTTACAGCTTCTTCAGCGGCACTTCAATGGCCTCGCCGCACGTCGCGGGCGCGGCCGCTCTGGTCTGCGCCGCCAATTCAACCATCACCGTCAAGCGGCTGCGCGCCGCGCTGATGTACAGCGGCGACGTGCTCCACACACACGATTTCTACAAGAGCCTCGTCTCGGGCCGCCGCCTGAACGCGTTCAATGCGCTGCAAAACGCCGCGGAGAGCGACACGACCGCGCCCGCAGCCGTGGGGAATTTACAGGCTGGCTCCGCTTCGGGGAGAAGATTACCGCTCACCTGGACCGCGCCCGGCGACAACGGCAACACTGGGACCGCAGCCCTCTACGAGATTCGCTTCTCCGACGCGCAGCCGACCACGGCCGCGCAGTTCGAGCAGGGGATGGTCATGGGCACCCTGCTGCCGGAAGCGCCCGGCACTCAGCAGTCCCTCGAAGTGGATGTCCCCTTCCGCCACCCGCAGGGCTTCATCTCCGTTCGCGCGCTCGACAACGTCGGCAACGCCGGCCCCATCGCCTCCGTGCCCGTCACGGTCCAGGCGAGCGCCAGCGACCCTTACGTCGTCACGCTGGAGCCGGCCGCGGCGCTCTCCACGGGCGGGACGGCGCTCAACCTCAAGGGCGACGACATCTATGAAGACGGCTACGCCCTGCCCTTCGCCTTCCCCTACATCGAGGGCAACTTCTGGTCTCTCTCCGTTTCGACTAACGGCGCGCTCTACCTGCCGTCGTCGCCCGCGAACATTGACGGGCCTCTGAACGACGCGGGCAGCTCCGTCGTGGGCCTCAACGTGTTCAAGATGATCGCCGGGCTCTGGGACGACCTGCGGACAGACCGCCGCGCGGACGACGATGTTTACGTCGTCAAGCCGGACGCGAACCGCGTCATCTTCCGTTGGCAAGCCGTGACTTTCAACACGCCGACTTCCGCCACGGCGACGCGCGGCGAGAACCCTGTCAGCTTCGAGATAGAGCTGAACCGCAGCGGCGTCATCAAGGTGCGTTACGGCGCGGGCAACCAGAAACTCTGGCCCGTCGTCGGCATCTCGGGCGGCGCGCCCGACGCCTACCCCGTCCTCTCGCACACTTCGGAGACTTCTCTGAAGAGTCTGGCGAGCGCGCAAACGGTCGTCTTCACGCCGCGCACCGTGGCCGCCCCGGACGTGAACGTCGCGTCGCTCACCATCACGCCGAACCCCGTCGTGATGGGCAAGAGCGCGACGGGCAAAGTGACGCTGACCGCGCCCGCGCCGGCTGGCGGAGCCGTCATCAACCTGGGCGACGACCTCTCTCCGACCACGATGCCGGCCAGCATCACCATCCCCGCAGGCCAACTGTCGAAGACGTTTTCCATCAAGACCACGTACATGGGCACCATTAACTATACCGGCGAAGTCCGCGCATGGATCGGGGATTCGGTGGCGACGACGACGCTCACCGTCCAGACCCTGATACCCATTTCTCTGGTGCTCAGTCCGAACTCGGTCGTCGGCGGCGACACCGTGACGGGCACCGTGACACTCAACGGCCCCGCGCCCGCGAACGGCTTCACCGTCAGCCTCTCGGACAACTTGGCGGCGACGACCGTGCCGGCAAGCGTGAAAGTGGCCGCCGGGCTGAATAAGGGGACGTTCACCATCAAGTCTGCCATCGTCACGGTCAAACAGGTCGGGACGGTGACGGCCTCCGTGCCGACGGCCTCCAAGACGGCGGCGCTCACGGTCAAGCCCATCGGCGTGAAATCCGTTTCGCTGACGCCGAATCCGGTGACGGGCGGAAGCAGCATGACAGGCACCGTGGTCGTCGAGCGACCCGCGCCGGCGGGTGGCATGACGATCACGCTGAAGGACAACGTGGCGTCCGCGACCGCGCCGGCGAGCGTGGTCGTGCCCGCCGGGGCGACCAGCAAAACTTTCACGGTCACGACCACGGCCGTCACCGCGATTCAGAGGGGGTCGGTCACAGCCAGCGCCAACGCCACCTCCAAGAGCGCGACCTTCGCCGTCAACCCTTGAGAGCCCGGCTCTCATCATCCGGGTAACACGAAACCGCACGAGGCGAAGAAGCCTTCGTGCGGTTTCGTGTTGTTTCTACGCCTGCTAGTTGCTCTTCGGCGCGCGGCCCTGTTTGATCTTGCGGGCGGCCTCTTCGTAGTAAGACTTCAGGCTGGCGTCCAGCTTGAAGCACTTGTCGAAGTCAGCTTGCGCCTCGTCGTCCTTGCCTTGCGCGACGAGCGCGAGCCCACGGTTCCCGTAGGCGTCCGCGAACTGTGGGTTAAGCTCAAGCGCCTTGCCGAAGTCTGCGACCGCGCCCGCGTAATCCGCTTTGCCGAGCCGCGCCGCGCCGCGGTTGTTGAAAGCGTCCGCGTCCTGCGGGTCTAACTCTATGGCCTTGTCGTAATCGGCAATCGCGCCGTCGGCGTCGCCCTTGTCTTCCCTCACGAGGGCGCGGTTGTAGTAAGTCCTAGCGTCCTGCGCGTTAATCTCCACGGCCTTGTCCAGATCGGCCAGCGCCCCGTCCGTGTCGCCCTTGCCCTTGCGCGCCAGGCCGCGATTGTTGTACGCGGCGGCGTGCTGCGCGTCCAGCTCTATGGCCTTGGTGTAGTCCGCAATCGCGGCGTCCGCGTCGCCCCTGTAGTCGCGCACGCGGCCGCGGTTGTAGTACGCCTTCGCGTTCTGCGCGTTCAACTCTATGGCCTTGTCGAAGTCTGCCAGGGCCGCGTCGAGGTCGCCTTTGCGCGAGCGCGCGTTGCCGCGATTGACGTAGGCGTCTGCGAGCCGCGGGTTCAGCTCGATGGCTTTCGTGAGGTCCGCAATCGCGCCGTCGGCGTCGCCCTTCCTGTGGCGCGCGAGGCCGCGCGCGTTGTACTCCTCGGCCGAGGCGGGCTCATTGCCCGTCTGCGCGGCAGCGCTCGTCAAAAAAAGTGCCAGCAGCAATGGCAAAGCTATGTGTCTCATGTGCAACTCCAGCCGGACTCGGTTCGCGCGCCAGTATACCTGAGGCGCGGCCGGAACAGGGAATTCGCACAGAGTGAAGATTCGTTTGTGAGTTCGCACGACGACCCCCCTTAAGTAAGTTAAAGGTTTCTCCCGCCGCCGGAATGTTAGCTTAAAACTCCTCCCCTAAAAATTTTCGCCCCGCGCAGTAATATCCGGCCCCATCAATCATCGTTCCTCTGTGGCGGGAAGGCGTATGCCGCCGAAGTCACTTTTACACGGAGCGTTGGAGACGGATTCCATGAGCTATCACGACAGAGATGACAGAAACTCGGCGGGCCTCGTCAGGGCGGCGGCGATGCTCTTGCTGATGGCGTCCACGCTGATCGCGTCGGCGTCGGCGTCGGCCGCGGGCTTCGGGGCCGCGAAGGGCTACGCCACGGGTGCGACGCCGCTCGGGGCGGCCGCGGGCGACTTCAACCGCGACGGCAAAGTAGACCTGGCCGCGGCTAACTCGGGCGCGAACAGCGTGAGCGTCCTGCTCGGCAACGGCGACGGCACCTTCAAGCCGGCCGCGAGCTACAGTGTGGGCCTCGGGCCGCACGCGGTCGCCGCGGGCGATTTCAACGGCGACGGGAAATTAGACCTCGCCACCGCCAACAACGACGGCAACAGCGTGAGCGTCCTGCTCGGCACTGGGACTGGCACATTTCTGGCGGCCGCCCATTACGTCTCGGGCTTCAGCCCGCGCTCCCTCGCCGTGGGAGACTTCGACGGCGACGGCCGCGCAGACCTCGTCACGGCCAATACGGGCGGCGACTCGGTGAGCCTGCTCGCGGGCAAGGGCGACGGCACGTTCGAGAGCCCCGCAAGTTTCGGCGCGGGCTCCGAGCCGCGCGCCGTGGCCGCCGGGGACTTCAACGGCGACGGCCGCACGGACCTCGTCACGGCCAACGCGGGCGGCGACAACGTGAGTTACCTACGCGGCACGGGCGGCGGCACCTTCGCCGCGGCCGTGAACTTCCCCGCGGGCTTCAGCCCACGCGCGCTCGCGGTCGCGGACTTCAACGGCGACGGCCGCGCCGACGTGGTCGCCGCGAACGGCAACGGCAACAACGTGAGCGTGCTGCGCGGGCTGGGCAACGGCACCTTCATGGCGGCGCTCACCTACGCGACCGGGGCCGGCCCGAGCGGAATCACCGCCGCCGACTTCAACCGCGACGGGCGATTAGACCTCTGCACCTCCAACTTCAACGCCGCGACGGTGAGCGTCCTCTACGGCAACGGCAACGGCACCTTTCAGACGAAGGCCGACTTCGCGGCCGGGACCAACCCCGCGGCGGTCCTCGCCGACGACTTCAACGGCGACGGCACGCCGGACGTGGCCTCGGCCAACATGGCGGTCAATAACCTGAGCGTGCTCCTGGCCTCGTCGTCCCGGCTGACTCGAACTTTCGGCGCGGCCGCGCGCTACGACGCGGGCCTCAGGCCCAACACCGTCGCCTCTGGCGACTTCAACCGCGACGGCCGCCCCGACCTCGTCATCGCCAGCCGCGCCACCGCCACCGCCTCCGTCCTGCTCGGCAACGGCGACGGCACTTTCAAGCCCGCGGCCGGCTACCCCGTCAACAGCATCACCCTCGTCATCCCTGGCGACTTCAACGGCGACGGCCGCCCGGACCTCCTGGCCGGGAGCGGGGCCGACGGAAATCTATACCTGCTCGCGGGCGTCGCCGGCGGCACTTTCAAGAGCGCGGTCACGGTCGTCTACGCCGCCGGCATCCCCTCGTCGGTCTTCGCGGCGGACCTCAACGGCGACGGCCTTCTTGACGTGGCCTCGGCCAGCGAGCTGACTAACAAGCTGAGCGTAATTTTCGGCAACGGCGACGGCACTTTTAAGAACGAGAGCGCGCAGTTCTTCAACCTGGGCGCGAGCCCGAGCGGCCTGGCCGCCGCGGACTTCAACCGCGACGGACGGCCCGATTTGGTCGCGTCCAACGCCGGCTCGGGCAACGTGAGCGTGCTGCTGGGCGGGCCGTCCGGCGTCTTCAAAGCGCCCGTCAATTTCGCCACGGGGCCTGGGCCGTCGGCGGTCGTGGCCGGCGACTTCAACCGCGACGGCCGTGCGGACGTGGCGACGGCGAACGCCGACGGCAATAACGTGAGCCTGCTCGTCGGCAACGGCGCGGGCGGCTTCGCGGCGCACGCGGACTACGACGTTAACGCCAGCCCGCGCTCGCTGGCCGCAAGCGATTTCAACCGCGACGGCCGCCTGGACCTCGCGACGACCAACTACTCCGCGGACCAACTGGGCAACAACGTCAGCGTCCTTTTCGGCACAGGCACCGGCGCGTTCGAGACCGCCCTGAACTTCGGCCTCACGAGCGTGCCCTACACGCACCCGACCGCCATCGCCGCCGCGGACCTCAACCGCGACGGCAAGCCGGACCTGGCGGTCGCCAACTACGGGAGCATGGACAGCGGCAACGGGCAGGGCCTCTACGCGCTGCTCAACGTCCAGGCCGGCTTCACCATCGGCGGGCGCGTGACGGACGGCGCGGGGTCCGGCGTGGCCGGCGTATCGGTCGCGCTCGCGGGGACGCAGACCGGCACGGCCACGACCGACGGCGACGGCAACTACTCTTTCGTGATTCGCGCCGCCGGCAGCTACACGCTCACGCCCTCGAAGGAGAACTACTGGTTCGACCCACCCAGCAAGACCTTCACGAACGTGGCCGCGGACCAGACGGCCGACTTCACGGCCACGCTCGACCACCTCGTCATCAGCGGCAAGATCAGGGACAACACGGGCGCGATTCTCAGGTCCGTGGCCGTTAACCTGACCGGCTCGGCGACGACGGGCACAATCACGGACAACGACGGGAACTACTCTTTCGCCGTCACGTCGGGCGGCAGCTACACCGTCACGCCCTCCGCGGACGGTTACGTCTTCACGCCCGCGAGCCGCGCTTACAGTAACGTCATCGCGAGCCACACGGGCGCGGACTTCACGGGCGGCCCCGCCTACAACATCGGCGGCCAAATCCTCGTCGGCCCGTCGCCGCTCTCCGGCGTCACCGTCACGCTCGGCGGCGCGCGCACGGCGACGACGACCACGGACCTGAACGGCAACTACAAGTTCAACAACCTGCCCGCGGGCGGCAACTATACGGTCAAGCCCTCGAAGACCAACTACACCTTCACGCCCGCGAGCCGTAGTTTCAGCGCGCTCGGCGCGAACCAGACGGCGGCCAACTTCGCCGCCACGCTGAAGACCTACGCCATCGGCGGCAAGGTGACTCTTGGCACAAATCCGCTCGCGGGCGTGACCGTCACGCTGACGAGCCCAAGCCCAGCGGGCTTCACGCCGAGGACCGTGACGACGAGCCTGACCGGGGCCTTCAACTTCGCGAACCTCCCGGCCGGGCGCACCTACTACGTCAAGCCCGCGAAGCTGAGCTACGTCTTCACGCCCGCGAGCCGGACCTACACGAACCTTTCGTCAGCGCAGACGCTCTCCAACTTCGCGGCCACGCTCAAGACCTACACCGTCACGGGGCGCGTGACGGCCGCGGGGACGACGACCGGAATCAGCGGCGTGACGATGACCGTGACGAGCGCCTCGCCCGCGGGCTTCGCGCCGCGCACCGTCACGACCAGCAGCACCGGCTACTACACGTTCGCCGGCCTTCCCGCCGGGCGCAACTACGTCATCAAGCCCGCGAAGCCGGGGCTCGTCTTCACGCCCACCTCGCGCAGCATCGCGAACCTGAGCACGAACCTGACGGCCGGCTCTGCGACGAACTTCACCGGCGCGCCTTAACAAACGTTGACTGCGAAAAGGAGTGATTAAAGTGAGAAAAGTTTTCCTGATGATTGCGGCGCTCGCTCTCGGGCTCTGGACGGCGGCCGCGGCGCGCGCGAGCGAGCCTATCTGCGGCAGCGTCGAGGCGTTTCAGCGGACGCACCGCTGGCAGGACTTGCCCGGCTGCACGGAGGAGCGCGACTACGACGATCCCTTGAGCGCCGTCACCTTGCTCGGGCGCGCCAAGGACGCCTTCAAGGACTTCTTCGAGAACTGGGACAAGGGCGAGATTGACGACGCGGAGCACTCGGTCGGCGGCGCGCTCGGCTACATGAACGGGGCCGACGACGAGTGGGCTTCCGACCCCGTGCTGGCGGCGGCGCGGCCCGCCTACGAGGAGATGAAGAGCAAGGTCAGGCAGTACGAAGAGTGGGCTCCGCTCGTCAAAGATTTGGCCCAGAAATATTTCAGGACCGTCGTCATGATTGACGAGGCACGCAAAGGGGGGACGAACGCCGCGCAGACGGCGAAGATGGAGGCCGAGGAGTTGAAGCAGGTGGTCGCACGCGCCGACGCCGCGCGCGTCCCCGACACGTTCGTCGTCCCCGGCATCGGCGAGGTCAAACCGGCGACGATCGCCGAGATCAAAGGCGTCGTCGCGTCGTTAATCGGGCAGGCGGAGGGCGAGGTCGCGCGCGAGAAGGCGGAGGACGACCTCAAGTGGCGTTCCTTCACGAGCCAGCTCGGCGGCGACCGCCTCAAGTATTTCAACGAGACCTACCGCATCGGCACGAACGTCTACGGCGCGGGCGGCAAGTACCTCGACACGCCCGAAGAGTTCCGCGCCGCGGCCGTCATGTGCACGCAGTCCTTCACGACCGATCAGCTCGTGGAACGCTGGACCGTGAAGTGCTACAGCTTCCGCGGCGACCGCATGGTGAGCGGCCCGCGCGTCACGCGCGGCTACGGCTCCGCCCCGTCTTCGGCCTACAGGTAGGCCGCCGCAAAGGCAATGATGAATGCGGAATGCGGAATGATGAATAAAAACTTCTGTCTTTCATTCCGCATTCCGCATTCCGCATTGCCTTTCGTGCCCTGCTTGTCTGCCCGCCGGCCCGCGAGTTATAAACAAGACCATGAGAAAACTATTCGCCCTTTGCTTCATCTCGCTCCTCTTCGCCGCGGGCTTGAGCGCCGCCGCCGACCGACCCGCGCGGCCGCGGCGCGACCTCGTCGGCCTGCGCGTCGGCATGACGGAGGAGGCCGCGCACCGCCGCCTGGAAAAAATGGGCCACCCCAGGAAGGAAGAACAGGGAGAGGAAGAGGAGGAAGGGCGCGAAGAGGTGTGGGAGGTGCGCGACCCGTATTTCTCACACGTCATCGTCGGGTTCGACGAGGGGGGACGCATCCGTTACGTGACGGCCGTGGCGCGCGAGGGCGGCCGATCCCGCATGCGCTACAGCGACGTGGCGAGCCTCAAAACGGCGCGGCAGGAGGGCGACGTTTCCATCAACAACTACCACTTCGTCTGGGAACTGTCGCGCCGCGGCAAAGAGCCCCGGTGCTTCGTCGAGGCGCGCGGCCGCGATCCCTTGTACCTCTCCACCTACACGATTAAAAAGGCGGAGTGATGACCCGCGCGCCCTGCAATACTACTCCCGGTAGTTTTTGCGCTTGCACTTCGCGGCCTAATTTGGTATTCATCATCGGCCCTTTTAAATCCCCCGACACTAAGCAGCTTCAGCCACATCATCTACACCCCGACGAGGGCCGGCGTGTGCATGTCCGCCGGACTCCGTAGAAGTATGGCGCTTGGGCTGAACCCGTCCGCCTGATTTAAGGGGAGGCCGCATCATTCTGCCTCTCATGACTAATCTGCCCCAGACCTTTTAGAAGGAGACACAAGCATGACACGGCATCCTCATCAAACAACTCGCGCCACCCGGCGGCGGCGCGCGCGGCTCATCCTGGCCTCGCTGGTCATTACGGCCGCGGCGCTCTTTGCGACCCTCGCGGGCTCGGCCGCGGACCCCGCGAGCGGCACGCTCTCGGTCGCCAACCCGACCGTGACTTACACGGGCGGGCCGAACCTCATCTCCAACCCTTCGGCGCAGGCCGGCGAGGTGGACTGCGTCAACCTGCCGTGCGACGAGTTCGCGCTGACGATTAACGTCCCGGCCGAGTACGAGAACACGCACCAGGTTCGCGTCCGCGTCGAGTGGCCCATTCCGGCCGAGGATTACGACCTGCAAGTGACGGGCATGGGCAGCTCCGGCAACACCCCCGGCACGCCCGAGGTCGTCGTCGGCGCGGCGAAGTCGGGCTCGCACACCGTCCGCGTCATCCCCTTCGCGGTCGCGGGCGGCACATTCACGACGACCATCACGCTGGAGCAGAAGCCGCCACCGCCCCCGGGCGGAGGCAGCGCCACGACCGGCACCTCCCCTCGCTTCGAGACTTACACGCCGCCCCCCGGCAGCGGGCTCGGCACGAGCGCCGGCGAGCCTTCGATAGGCTTCGGCAAGCCCTCGGCGCAGTTCCCAGGCGGCCGCGCCCTGTTCATCGCGGCGCTCGAAACCCTGCGCGTCTCGTTCGACGACTGCTCCTCGCCCGCGAAGGACACCTGGGAGGACGTGAGCTCTACGACGACGAGCCTCGCCACGCTCGACCCGATTCTCGAATCCGACAAGGACGGTTTTGGCCGCACCTTCGTCTCGCAGCTCGGGCCGAAGACCAGCTTCCTGGCCTTCACGGACGACGACGGCACGACGTGGACGCCGAGCCAGGGCTCGCCCGTCAACCCCGGCGTTGACCACCAGACCATCGGCGTCGGCCCCTTCGACGGCAACTTGCCGGACGGCATCGGAGCCTACCCGAGCGCCGTCTACTACGCCTCGCAGGACGCGGCCATCGCGCAGCTCGGCATCAGCCGCGACGGCGGTCTGACCTTCGGCCCGGCCGTGCCGATGTACAATCTGGCCCAGTGCGGCGGCCTGCACGGCCACGTCACGGTCGGCCCCGACGGCGCGGTCTACGTCCCGAACAAGAATTGTACGCCGGGCGCTCCGGGCGTCGCGGGCGGAGGCTCGCAGGGCATGGTCGTCTCCACGGACGAGGGCACGACCTTCAGTATACGCACCGTGCCGGGCAGTTCTAGCGGCAACAACGACCCGTCGGTCGGCGTCGGGCGCGGCGACGAGGTCGCAGGCGGGCGCGTCTATTTCGGCTACAGCGAGAGCGGACGCCCGAAGATCGCCACCTCGGACGACAAGGGCGTGACCTGGACGCCGCCCGTTGACGTGGGCGCGCCGTTCAGCATACGCAACACTGTCTTCCCGCAGGTCGTCGCGGGCGACGACGACCGCGCGTCCTTCATGTTCATCGGGACGCCGACCTCGGGCGACTACCAGGACACGGCCAACTTCGACGGCGAGTGGCACATGTACATCGCCACGACCTACGACGGCGGGCAGACGTGGACGACCGTGGACACGACGCCCAACGACCCCGTCCAGCTCGGCTCGATCTGCACGGCGGGGACGACCTGCGGGGCCGACCGCAACCTGCTCGACTTCAACGACCTGAAGATGGATTACGAGGGGCGCATCGTCGGCGCTTACGCTGACGGGTGCGTGGGCTGCACCACGCCCGCGACCTCGCGCAGCGCCTTGGCGACCATCGTGCGCCAGTCTGGCGGCAAGCGGCTGCTTGCGCAGTTCGACCCGCCGGAGAACGGCAAGCCGCTCGCGCCGCGCGTGGACAGCGTCGCGCGGACGACCGGCGGCGTGCGCCTTGAGTGGACGCCCCCCGACAACGGCGGGTCAGTCATCACGGGCTACAATGTCTACCGCAAGACGGGCGCGTTCAGCGCTTACGGCCTCCTCATCACGACCACTAAAACGACCTACGAAGACACGACGGCTGACGAGGGCGTGAACTACTTCTACAAAGTCACGGCCGTCAACGCCAACGGCGAAGGCCCGTTCTGCGGCAGCTTCCCGGTGGGCGCAGCGCCGCCGACCGAGGATCCCTGCCTCGTGCCGGGCGTCACCATCTTGAGAGACCCTGAGGGCGACGGCAGCCTGCCCGTGGGCACGCCCGTCGGCGCTAACGACATCCTCTCCGTCTCCGTCTCCGAGCCCTTCGCCGTCGGCGACGGCAAGCTCGTCTTCACTATCCGAATGCGCGACCTCAATGACCCGCTGCCGCCGAGCAGCCGCTGGCCCGTCCAGTTCCAGGCTCCGAACAGCACTAACTACGTCGTCGCCATGAAGACGAACGCGGCCGGCGCGGTCTCGTTCGCCTACGGCGCGGGCACGACCAGCACAGACCCGACGACGCCCGCGGACCCGTTGAGCACGTACTCGCCCGAGGGCTTCATCACCATCGTCGTGCCGCGCAGCGGCGTCGGCTCGCCCGCAGTCGGCCAGCAGTTGACGGGCTTCCTGATGAGGCAGACGGTCGGGGCTCTCACGCCGGACAATGCGCCGGACAACCTGGGGCCTGCGGGCTCATACACCATCGTCGGCAACACGTTCTGCCGCCCGAACCACGCGCCGGTCGCGGCCCTCAAGGCCACGCCGACGCAGGGCACGGAGCCGCTCAAGGTCATGTTCAACGCCTCGGCCTCGTCCGACCCGGACACGGACGCGCCGGCCGACACCGTCGCCTCCTACACCTTCGACTTCGGCGACGGGTCGCCCACGGTCACGCAGCCGTCTGCGTTCATCTCGCACACCTACGACGACGGCAACTACCGCGCCGAGGTGCGCGTCACGGACTCGCGCGGCAAGCAGAGCGAGAACGTCGCGGGCGTCAACATCGAGGTCTCGGCCGCAAACGTCAAACCCATCCGGCCGACCAACCTGACCGGCACTCCCAGCGCGAACGGCCAGCAGGTGACGCTGCGCTGGACTGACAACGCGAACAACGAGAAGGGCTTCAAGGTGGAGAGCTGCCAGAATGAGGGCTGCACCAGCTTCGTGCAGGTCGGGACGACGAATACCAACGTCACGATGTTCGTCAGCAAGGGGCTCACGCCGAACAGCGCCTACCGCTTCCGCATCCGCGCCTTCAACGACGCGGGCACCTCCACCACCTCGAACGTCATCACGGTGGACACGGCGATCAAGCCGCTGGCACCGAGTAATCTAACGGCCGCGTCATCCGGGAACGGCCAGCAGGTGACGCTGCACTGGGACGACAACGCGAACAACGAGTTGGGCTACAAGGTCGAGCGGTGCCTGGGCGCGACCTGCACCAACTTCCAGCAGGTGAACACGGCCCCGGCCAACGCCACCAGCTTCATCAACTACAACCTGACGCCGAACAGCATCTACCGTTACCGCCTGCGGGCCTACAACCGTGGGGGCGAGTCGCCCTACTCGAACATCGTCAAGGCCGACACGACGATCAAGCCCGCGGCACCGAGTAATCTAACGGCCACGTCAAACGCGAGTGGCACACAGGTAACGCTGAACTGGGCGGATAATGCCAACAACGAGAAGGGCTACAAGGTGGAGCGGTGCCTGGGCGCGACCTGCACGAACTTCGAGCAGGTCGGGACGGCGGGCGCGGGGGCCACGAGCTTCGTCAACTTTGGGCTCACGTCGAACACCACTTACCGCTACCGCGTCCGCGCCTACAACACGGCGGGCGACTCGGCAGCCTCGAACATCGCGAAGGTGACGACGAACTAACCCGTCATTCGACGCGCGTGTTACCTGAAGGGGCGGGCGGCCAGAAAGGCCGCCCGCCCCTTCACTTTCGGCCGCGTCGCGCTTCTCAGCGAGTCGTGGTCGCGGTGGTCGTGTTGGTGTAGCCGGAGTCGCCCGCCGAGTTATAGGCGCACACGCGGTACTTGTAGGTCTTGTTTTTACCCAGGTTCCATTCCGTAATGTTTGTGACGTTGGCCGGTACGGTCGCGAGCCATTGAAAGTCACTACAGTTAGCGCCCGCGCACTTCTCTATCTTGAACCCGTCCTCGTCGCTGGAGTTGTCCGTCCAGGAGATGGAGATGGAACTGGACGTGATTTCGGTCACGGTCAGCCCTGTCGGGTCTGCCGGGATAGTCACCTGGGCCGCCGCCTCGCCCGGGTGATCGGCCTCCGTCCTGCGCGCGACGGCCGTCCTGTCGCCGGGAATCGTCAGAGTGGACGCGAGCAGCGCCACCGTGGCAAGAAACACTATTTTTCTCATTGTCGGAACCCCCTTTAAGGCTCGTATGGTTAGAAGTGAGGGGGCTTTTTAGAGGGAATGATGGCGCGCGCCTGCTGCATCGGCGCAAAGGGGGCGTCGCGCGCGGCCGGGCGCTTCCCGGCCAATCTTGTGCGGCTGAAAGTGTCTGTGCTGTGACAAACACCCGAGGGCTTGGGCGTGAGAGAACGGAGGCTGAGCAGTGGGAAGGGAGGGCTCCGTCAACTCATTCGTCGCATTTAAACTAACCCGCAGGCCGGCGATTGTCAAATTACGGTAGTGGTTCAGTTTGAAGCGGATTCAAACAGGATGGACAGGATAGACAGGATATAGAGAAAGAATCATCGCTTTTTCTTCATCCTGTTCATCCTGTCCATCCCTGTTAATTCCTTCTTCGCTTCAATCTGAACCACTACTAGGCCGAAAGTTCCCCGTAAATGGGTGAAACTTGCCCGTATCAAGGCGAAAGATGCTCATAAAGGAGTGAAACTTGGGCATTCAAGGCTGAAAGTTGCTCGTTAGAGGCTGAAAGTCTCTCATTCAAGCGTGAAAGTTGCTCATAAATGGGTGAAAGTTTAACGCTCAACCGCGTCAGACCCTTCCTCAACGCGAATCGAATCGAAATCCCATCAAGATTTACCAGGCCGCTTGATTTTGAATAGCCCGCTCAGTAAGCTAGGCGTGCCCACGTCACCTCAGATCAAGCAAACTCTTCAGGGGGTTCTTAGCGCATCCCCGTTTCGTGCTGAAGGAGTCGAAGATGAGCAGTAATCAGAGCAAAACATCCAGAGCATTCATGTTGGCCGTCGGCCTGACGTTGGTGATGGCCGCAGCGTCGCTGGCCTTTGGGCAGGACTCGGGCGCACAGACACAGACCAACAGGGCCAGGGTTACGAACGTCAGTTCCGTCCCGAGCGGCGCGAAGATGAAGTTCAAGGGCGTCGTCATCAGGCGCGACGCGGACACTTTCACGGTGCGCGACAGGAGCCGCGTGGACTACCAGATTCTCCTGACCGACGACACGAGCATCAAGACCTACGGCGGCTTCTTCCGCGGCGGCAAGAAGTACGCCGTCACGGACGTGATGCCCGGGCTGATCCTGGAGGTCGAAGGGCGCGGCGACAATCAGGGCCAGTTGGTCGCAGAGAAGGTCAGGTTCAAGGAGTCGGACATGAGGGCCGCGATTACTACGGACGCGCGCGTCATGCCGATTGAAGAGAACCAGAAGCAACTGGCCGGGCAGATGGACGAGCTGTACGCGGTCGCCGCCGAGGCGCGCGCCGAATCCGCGCAGGCCAACGAGCGCATCTCCGCCCTTGACGATTACGACGCGCAGGAAGTCGTCGTGGTTAATTTCAGAATCAACAGCGCGGAGCTTTCCCCGGACGCGAGGCAAAAACTGGACGCGCTCGCAGGGACGGCCCTCGCTACGCGGGGGTACATCATCGAAGTCGCGGGGCACACGGACGCGACGGGCGGCGACACCAAGAATTTCCGGCTCAGCCAGCAGCGCGCCGACGCGGTCGTCCAGTACCTCGCGGTGCGCCACAAAATTCCGCTGCGTCGCTTCATCACGCCGATGGGTTACGGCAAGACGGACGCCGTGGCCGACAACGTGAGCGCGGGCGGGCGCGCGCAGAACCGGCGCGTGGAAGTCAAAGTGCTCATCAACCGCGGCATGAACAAGCCCGCGCCCGGAACGTCCCAGAACAATCCGTGACCATCGTGTCCGCCGAACACCGGAGACGACGAAGGGCCGCCTTTGACGGGCGGCCCTCACTTTTTGAGCGGCGTGCTGAAACCGCGAACCGGCGCGGAGTTTAATCGTATATGCAAAGCGGAAGCAGTCGCCAACCGACCTCAAAGGTGGACATTGATGAAGAAAATCCTGGTCTCGCTGATTCTGCTCGTCGCCGCCTGCGCCTGTGCGTTGGGCCAAACCGCACCGAAGACAGACGACCGTCAGGAAGCGGCGGCGGCCGTCAATAAATTATTCGAAGCGATGCGGGCGAAGGACGCGGCGGCGATACGCGCTCTCTTCATGCCCGAAGGCCAACTGGTCGCCGTGGACAAGCCGCGCACAGGCGAGGGCCTGTCCAAGACGCGCGTCTTCACCGCCGCGGCTTTCGCCGACTTGATTGCGGGAGCCAAAGCGCCCGAGTACAGGGAAGTGATGCCGCGCCCGAGCGTCGAAATCTTCGGCGACATGGCGCTCGTCTTCGGGCCTTACACTTTTCACGTCGGCGATAAATTCTCGCACTGCGGGACGAACTCCTTCCACCTCGTCCGCACCGCCGACGGCTGGAAGATAGCCAACGGCGCTTCCACACTCGAATTCAACTGCGGGCAAAAACAGTAGCCCACGCGCCGAATCTCATCACTCGCCGCACAGAAACTTGACGGTCTTGGTCATGGTCGAAGGTTGTCTTTGCCCCGTCACGCGGGCCGTGAGTTTGAGGGAGTCGCAGAGAACGTTACTGTCTATCCAGAAGGGGGCATAGAACTTTTTGCCGTCCTCGCTGACGCCCTGATAAGGGCCGGGGCCGAACGTCCCTCTAAAGATTGTGCGGCGGCCTTCCGTGGCAGTTAAGACGATTGATTTCCCGTGGCCCGCCTCCAATTCTCCGGTGACTTCCACGATGACCAGGACGGGACCGAACGGCGCGTTCGCGGAACTGCTCTGCGTCTCCTCGACATTCAGCTCGGCCAGATCGCCTGTCCCTTGATTATATTCCTTCACCTTGAGGTCCGTGATTCCCCAGTTTTTGTTCTGTGCCAGTGCTGTCGGCACAATGAGCAAGCAAACGACGCAGACCAAAAGGGCGCGAGCTGAGAGCTTCATAAGATTCTCCTTCAGAGTAGGTGTGTTATAGCGCCTCCGGGCATCTGGCCCCGATAACAGAGCGGCCCAGGTGTGGCGTTGCTTCATTGTGGCTGGCTAGAGTTAAGGCTGTCGGATGGTAACCGGTACGGTCTTCGTGCCGCAGGGAGATTGAAAGTTTACGGCGTAAGTGCCGGCCCGTTTGCTAACGGAGATGACGGAGTACTTGACGGGGCCGCCAGGGTTTCCACGCAACTCGGGGAAGACCACTACGTCAGGCCAGTTCTTTGTGGTGGCCGTGACGCGGGCGGGGCCGTCTACGCCTTGAGAGCTCACGGTGATGGTGCCGGAGCCACCGCCCGCACGAAGCGATAGCGAACGCTCGCTGACCAACAATCTACAGGGGCCGCCGCCCTGCCGTCGTTCGGGCTCGCGTCCGGCCGATACGTATGACCCGGCGGCCGCCTGCCCGGCGTGCGGTTCGACGGGTGCCGCCGAGGCGTTCGCCCTCGGTTCTTTCGGGCTCCGGGCCTCATCGGCTGGCGGCACATGGCGCGGCGCGCGCTCACCGGCTATGACAGGCGTCGCCGCATGTGATGGATTATCCACGCCCCCGGGTGTGGATTTCATGTCACCCGCGGGAGGCTCGGCGACTCTGACAGTTGACCCCGTTTTGGTGAAGGACACGGTGGTCTCCGCCGCCGGAGGCGCTTGGGATGTGGTAGGAGACGACACGGAAGCAACCCGGCTGCCGGCCCACAGCCCACCCACGAGGCCCAAAATTATCGCCGTCGTGTAGACCACGTAGGAAGGACGTGCGCGATGCATTACGTCGGCGGCTTTAAGCCGAATTGGGTCGCGGTTGCTCATCGCCACTTACTCAGAATCTGGAGAACCTTTCTATGGCGAACGGATTACTTAATCCTGAGACTGGAAAGCTTAAGTTTTCTGCGACGGATTGTATCTTGCTACCATATTCTTTGACCAGCAAAATCTCTTGAGCACGAGGGCGACCTGAGCCCTCGCGGGTCCGTCCCATCCACTTCAGCCGTGAGGGCGTCGCGGAAGTTCTTCGTCTAGGTGTTGGCGCGGCCCAGCGGCGGGGCTTTCTGAGTATTCCCGCCGCTCCCGCGTGCAACCCGCTGGCAGGGTGGCATGGGTGGGAGCGGAGCACAGCGAGCCTCTTAATCATAAAGAACTGCCGCGATTGATTGTCGCGGCAGTTCTTTAGTCGGCTGGTTATCTTTATGAAACCAGGTTACTCAAGGTTGGCCCAGGATTCCACCGAGAATGCGTCCGAAGCCATCACTCGTGTCGCGCCTTCGGTAGCTGCCGTTGCCGTAGCCGGAGTACTGGCGATACCCTTCATCATAGCCGCGCACGAAGCCTTGGCGAAAGGCTTGAGAAGAAGCGTTCCTGTAGTGACGCGACCTCTGCGGGCTATAGCTCTGCCCACGCTGTCCATCACTCGCGCCGGTTTCTATACCCTGCTGATAACCCCTGTTCAGCTCAACTTGGTTCGTATTATTGTAGCCGCCGTAATTACCGTAGCCGCCGTTATTGCCATAACCTCTGTTACGGCCGTACCTGCCGTTATTGCCGTAGCCGTTGTTACTCCGATAGCGGTCATCGCGGCGGGCGCGGTCACGATCCCAGTTGTCATCACGGTCGCGGTCCCGGTGTCGTCGCCGCCATTCCCGGTTCCGGTCCCGGTCATTACGATTGCGGTCGCGACGCCGGTATTGATAGTCACCATCATCGCGGGATTGCGCTTGAGCCGCGGTGCTCGTCGCCGCGGCGATACCGAAAATAAAAGCGAACGTCAGGATTGCCCCGCCGAGCGCCTTGCCCAGATTCTTCATATTTACACACCCCTCCCTTTACCCGCTGAAGGCAGCAACTTTGAGTCCATCCGTTTGATAGCGTGTCATACGCTGGTTTCCGTGCAGTTTGGTTGAGAGCCGAATCAGGCACCGTCCCATTACGTGTAGAGATGGCGCAGATAAGTGGTTTGCCTCTAAAGTCCCTTTTGAGCGCTGGACCTACGATCTCGCCAGGGAACTGCGAGCGTCGCGCCGGTATGTGAGGCGGCTTTTCGGCTTTCACATAGTCTCACAAGCCTTTCGCCCTACTCCGCTAGGGAAGTAGGGCGAAAGGCTGTCAGAAATGCGTCAGACGCAAGGAGTGATTATTCCTGCGAGGCGCGCTGTCTAAAAATTGACTGAAGAGGGCGGGATGCGTGGCTCTAAACTGACAAAAGTAAAACGGCAGGCCCGGTAGCCTGCCGTTTCCTTGATAATATTGGTGGAGCAGAGGAGGGTCGAACTCCTGGCCTCCGCATTGCGAACGCGGCGCTCTGCCAACTGAGCTACTGCCCCACGCGCGATACGGAATGATAGGAAGAGCGGGCGCGCGTGTCAAGTTAACGGCCGCGGGCTCAGTAGGTCAGGCGGAGGGCGAACTGTAGGTTGCGCGGGCCGCCGCCGCCGAGGAAGGGGTTGCCGATGCCTACGTCGGGCGTCACCGTGATGGGCAGGAAGCCGGTGCCGCGCCCCGTGATTGGGTCTATGCCGTTGAAGCTCGCGTCGGCCGCGAAGCCTGGGAGCAGCGGCGAGGCGATGTTCGGGTGGTTGAAGATGTTGAAGACCTCGGCGCGGAATTGGAGCGCGACGCGCTCGGTAATGGGCGTCGTCTTGAAGATCGAGAAGTCGAAGTTGCTGTAGCCGGGACCGCGCAGGGAGTTGCGGCCGAGGCTGCCGAAGTGCTGCGTGCCGGGAAGGCACGAAGCCGCGCTGCCGTCGCCCGCGGGGTCGAGCGTGCACGGCACGGCGAAGGCCGAGAGGTTCAGGAAATTGTCCGGCCCGCTCGTGCCCGCGTAAGGGTCGCCGACCAGGTCCGGGCGCGGGAAGAACTCGCCCGTGCCGTTGTAGTCGTCGAACAGGTTGACGTGGAACGGGCTCCCCGTGCGCAAGGTCAGGATGCCGTTCAGCTGCCAGCCGCGGCCGATGCGCGGGTGGCTCCTGATGAGGTTCGGCAGCTCGTAACTGAAGGTCGCGACGAAGCGGTGGCGCACGTCGAAGTTCGAGTTGGCCCGCTCCAAGTCCGTCCTGAAGCTGTTGTCCGGCTGCGTCGCGTTGGCGACGTAGTCCTGCCCGTCCGAGGCGTTGTCAATCGAGTGCGACCAGGTGTAATTGATCGTTGACGTGAAGCCGCGGCGCTGGCGCAAGGTCAGGCTCGTCTGCAACGCGTTGTAGTTCGAACTGGCCGTTGTCTCAAGCTGGTTGACGTAGAAGAACGTGCCGCCCGAGGGCGCGAACGGGCCGTTGTCGAACGGGCGCGCAGTCGAGACCGCAGGGTTCACGGGCTGGTTGATGTCGCGATAGCGGAACAGCTTTCGACCCTGCGAGCCGACGTAGCCGACTTGCAGGACGACATCTTTCGTGAGTTCCTGCTGGAAGTTGAGGTTAAAGTTCTGGACGTAGGGCGTGCGTAAGCTTCGGTCCACGGCGAAGACGTCCGAGTCGAGGAAGTCCGTAAAAATTGGCACACCGGGTTGAATCTGCGCGACGGTCGAGAAGGAGAAGAGGACTGGCGAGGGGCCGACGGGGTTGTAGGCCGGGCCGGGGTTGAAGGTGTTGAAGGGCAGTTGCCCGACGAAGAAGTCCTGCGAGTAGGCGTCGTAGAAGAGGCCCCAGCCGGCGCGCACGACCGTCTTGCTTTTGCCCGTCACGTCCCACGCCAGCCCGACGCGAGGGCTGAAGTTGTTGAGGTCGCGGCGGTAGAGCGTGTCCAGCCCGTTCGTGCCGACGAGGACGAGGCCCTGCTGCGCGTCGAAGTTACTTAACAGTCCGTTCTTCTCGTCAATGACGCCGAAGTAGTCGTAGCGCAGGCCGAGGTTCAGGGTCAGGCGGCGGCTCGCGCGCCAGCTGTCCTGAAGGTAGAGCGCGTGCGAGTTCTGAAATGTCTCGCGTTGGGAGTCGCCGCGCGCCTGACGACCGCCGCTTAATGTGCCAGTTAGAAAATCCTGTAGCGAGGCGAAGTCGAGTCGGCCGCGGTAGCCGGCGTCGAAGAAGGCGTCAACGAAGGTGCGGCGGAACTCGTAGCCGAACTTCAAGTCGTGGCCCGTGAGCTTCCATGAAAAATTGTCTATGAAATGCCAGTTGGTGTCCACGCGCGCGCGCGGCACGGACAGGGTCGCGCCGAGCGAGGCGAGCGACGAGCCGAAGACGGGGTCGTTGCGGATGCGCATGAAGGGGAGGCCGAAGTCGCGCTCGCTCGCGACGCCCGTGTTGAGGCCGATGGAGCTCGGGTCGAACTCCTGGTCTTCGGGGAAGAAGCCTTCGTCAAAGCGGTTGTAGCCGAAGCGCACTTCGTTGACCTTCGTCTGCGAAAAAATCTTCAGGTACGAGAGCGAGACGAGGTGCACCTCAGTCGGCGTGACGGTGTTGAAGCCGGGCAGGACGTTGCCGGCGAGGATGGCGAGCGGGAACGACTGGTCGCTCGTCCCATAGAAGTAGCGGCCCGTCAGTTGATTCCGCTCGTCAAACGAGTGGTCAATCTTGCCGATGAAGCTGTCCACGTCGTTGAGCGCGCGGGTCGTGACCAGCACGTTCGGGCTCGGGTCGAAGAGCGGAACGGGGTTGTTCACGGCGGGCCACGGGTTGCGCGCGAGCAGGTTTGCGATGACGGGGTTGGTCGCGCCGCCGAGCGCGGCTATCTCCTCAGGGGTGGGCACGCGCGCCACGGAGCTGAGGCCGACGCGCTCGCGCTGCCCCTCGTAGGCGGCGAAGAAGAAAGTCTTGTTGCGCACAATTGGCCCACCGACGGAGCCACCGAACTGGTTGTTGCGGAAGGCCGTCTTCGGGGCGGGCTCGCGGTTGAAGACGTTGCGCGCGTCGAGCTTGTCGTTGCGTATGTACTCGAAGAGCGAGCCGTGAAACTCGTTGGTGCCGCTCTTGGTGACGAGGTTGACGATGGCCCCGGAGTTGCGGCCGAACTCGGCCTCGAAGTCCGCGAGGACCGCGGCCTCTGCGATGGCGTCAACGGGCAGGATGGTGGCGGGCGTGCCGAAGACGCCGGCCTCGTTGATGGCCGGCAGGTTGCGGTAGCCGTCGTTCATGTCCGTGCCGTCCAGGAGGTAGTTGTTCGAGCGGCCGCGGTTGCCGTTCGAGCTGAAGAGGCCGAACGAGCCGGGCGAGTCGGTCGCGCCCGAGGGGTCGCCTGTCGCGCCGGGGACGAGGACGAGGAACTTCGTGAAGTCGCGCCCGTTGATCGGCAAGTCCTGGACCTGTCTGGTCGGGATGGTCCCGCCGAGCGTCGTGTTCGTCGTCTCGACCTGCGCGACGGGCGCGACGATGACGGTCGTGTCAACGCCCGAAACCGTCATCGCCACGTCAACCCGGCGCTCGCCCGCGACCTCCACGGCCACGTCCTTGACGAGCGCGTTCTGAAACCCGGTCACCTGCACCCTGATTTCGTAGTTGCCCGTTGGCAGCTCGCTGATGGTGTAGTTGCCGTCCGCGTCCGTCACGGTCGAGCGCATGATGCCCGTCCCGGTGTTGACGGCCACGACTTTCGCGCCGGGGATGACGGCCCCCTGCGGGTCGGTCACTGTGCCAAGAATCGTGCCGCGGAAAGTCTGCGCCGAGAGCTGAGAAGCGCAGGCGAGCGCGAAGATGAGGAGCAGGGTGAAACGAGGAGAACGGGTGCGGCGGGTGGTTTGCTCGGTCACGGGACGGCGGCCTCCTGTCAGGATGAGAGTCTGATGAGCTTCCCCCCTGGCTCGGAGTTCGTGGCGGATATTACACCAACGGAAACGAATTTGAGAATAAAATCAAAACTCAAGCCTTTGCGCCTTAAGTTTTAACTTTGCGCCTTTGCGTGAGACGTTGCGGGTTCTCGCAAAGGCGCAAAGGTAAGGCGTAAGGCGCAAAGGGTTGAGTTTTCATTAACTCTGCTTGAGAGTGTTCGCGGCCGTCTCGATTGCTTCGGCGAGCTTTTCGACGTGGCGGCCGCCGCCCTGTGCCATTTCGGGGCGGCCGCCGCCGCGGCCGTCGAGCAATTGGCAGGCTTCGCGCAGGAGCGCGCTCATGTCGCCGGGCGCGTCCGCCGAGCGCGCGAAGACCAGGCGCGCGGCGTCGCCGTCGCGCGAGCCGAGCAGGGCGATTGCCTGCGGGCTGGCGATGACCGCTTGCGCGAGCTTCTTCAAGGACTCCGCGTCGCGCCCGTCGAAGACGCGGGCGCAGAGTCGCGCGCCGCCGGCCAGCGGTTCGGCCACGCTCAGCAAGTCTTCGGCTTCGACGCGCGCGGCCACTTCTTCGAGCGAGCGAGCGTGCCGCGCCAGTTGCTTGTGCTCCTCCATCAGACGCGCGACCGCCGCTGGTGCCTCGTCGCGCGCGGTGCTGAAGAAGGTTGCGACGCTGCGCGCCGTGCGGTTGGCCCGGCGGTAGTCCGCGAGCGCGCGCCCGCCCGCGACGAAGTCAACGCGCGTCAGGCCCTTCGCGCGCTCGAAGGAGCGCACACAGATGACGCCCACTTCGCCCGTGCGGCTCGCGTGCGTGCCACCGCACGGCGTCAAATCGAACCCCTCTATCTCAATCAGGCGCAGCAAGCCCTCGCGCTCAGACTCCTTGCGCAGCGGCAGACTCGCGGCCTCCTCCTTCGTCACCTCTCGGACGTGGACGGCGCGGTCCTCCCAGATGATGCGGTTGGCGAGGTCAACGGCCCGCTCGATCTTCTCCTCCGTGGGGTCTTCGAGCGCTATGTCCACCTCGCAATACTGTTCGAGCATGCGAAAGCCGCGCGTCTCTGCGTCGAAGAGTTCGATGAAAGCCTGCGAGAGGATGTGCTGGCCCGTGTGCTGCTGTATGTGGTCGAGGCGGCGCGGCCAGTCAACGCGCCCCACTACGGCCGCGCCCACTTCGAGGCCGCGCCCCTGCACGACGTGCAGCACGCCGCCGTCCTCGGCGTCAATGCACTCGACGACGCGCGTCTCGTTGAGCGTGCCGGTATCGCTTGCCTGCCCGCCGCCCGTGGGGTAGAACGCCGTGCGGTCGAGCGTGACGGCCGTCCACCCGCTGACGCGCGCCGTCACGCCCGTGACCCGCGCCTCGAACTCCGTCAGATGTGAGTCGCTGTAGTAAAGACGCTCCGTCGCAGTCATCCTCAAACTCCGAAAGAAAATTAACAGGGATGGACAGGATCGTCAGGATGAAAGGCAAGCTCATTATATCCTGTTCATCCTGTCCATCCCTGTTTGAATCCGTTCTCTAATTGGCCCGGCCCGACTCCACCACGCTGAAGTAGTCTCCGTGGTCGCTCGCGCAGAAGCCCCAGTATTTGTTCGCGTCGCTGAGGCTCGTGATGACGGGGACGTTCGGCCCCGAGACGTAACGGATGATGGTGTCCGGCTCGTCCTCTTTGACGGCGCGGTCTGCCCACGCGCATTCGCCGGGGTCGAGTCCCGCGCTCGCCGGCTTCGACCCTCTTTTGAAGCGTATCCTCAACAGGCGGCGGCCGGAGGACTCGCCCGGCTCGTCGAGCGAAAGCTTCATCTCGCCGCCGCCGCGGCAGCGCAGCTCATAGTTCTCCGGCGGGGCGCAGTGTAGTGCCTGTCCGCTCCCGCCGCCGCCGTCGCCGCCGCCGTCGCCGCTTCGGCTCCACCTGTACGCCATGATGCCTATGAGCACGGCCACTGCGAGCACGCCGAGCACGCCCGTCAACAGCAAAACCTTGTTCACGCCGCGCCTTGCGGGCTGCGGGGCTTGAGGGCTCTCGGCCGTCTGCGCCGCGGCGGCTAACGGGCGGCCGCCTCTCTCGGCGAGCAGCCGCGTGAGGTTGTCGGCGAGCGTGGCGATGTGCGCCTCCAGCGGCGGGGTCAGAGCGTCCAGCCAGTGCGTCGCGGCTAGACGGTTTTTCAGCGGGCCGGAGGGCGTCACGTCCTCTATGCGGAACGGGGCGACCGGAATCCCTCTCTCGAAGGCAAGGTTGACTTTGCGCCTGACCTGCTGCGACTCGTTGGCGCGCGAAGAGAAGACGAGCACCATCACGCGGCTCTCCGCGATGGCGCGCGCGTTCGCCTCGTCCCAGTCCGCGCCGGGCGCTACGTCGCGCGGCGCGATCCAGCAGCGTATGCTCCTCGATTCGAGCGCGGCGCAGACGGCGTCTGCGACCGCCTTGTCCTTCGAGCTGTAACTGATGAAAACGTCGTGTGCCACCGCAGCACTTCTAAGCCAAACGCGCCGGGCGAGTCAACTCTCCGGCCGGCGGCCGACCTGATTTCTTTTGACAGACGACCGCGAAACGCAGATAATCACGCGACCCCTGGACCTCAAACCTCGCTGGGCCACCTAATGTCTTTACCGCACTTGGAGAGAGACAAGCCATGACTCACCGCCTCCCACGATTCTACGTCTACGCCCTACTTCTCCTGGCGCTCTTCCTCTGCGACTCAGCCCGGGCGCTGGCCCAAACTGCTGACGCTCCACCGCTCGCCTCGCTCCGTTACCGCCTCGCGATGACGCGCCCGGTCTCGCACCTTTTCGAGGTGACGATCACGGCCGAGCTGGCCGAGGGCACGCGCGCAGATCACCTGGATTTTCAGATGCCCAGGTGGTCGCCCGGCCGTTACGCCGTCTTCGACTTCGCCAAGAACGTGCAGGAGGCGCAGGCCGCGGCCGGCGCGTGCCCGCCCGGCGCGATGTGTAAGCTCGCGCCGCTGCCCGTCGCGCGCCTCGACGACCAGACGTGGCGCGTCCCGCTGCGGGAGGGCCGCTCCGTGACCTTCAAGTACAAGGTCTTCGGCGACGACCTCTCGGGGACTTTCTCGCAACTGGACGACCGCCACGCCAACTTCAACGGCGCGTCCGTCTTCATGTACGTCGTGGGTCACAAGCAAGACCCCCTCAGCCTCTCAATCGAGCCGCCGCCGGGCTGGCGCGCCGTCAACGCGGACTCGGCCTCCCCCGACCAGCGCGAGTGGCGGTTCGCGAACTACGACCTGATGATTGACGCGCCGACGGAGGTCGCGCCCGACTGGACCGTGGACGAGTTCAAGGCCGACGGGAAGACATACCGCGTCGTCGTCCACTCCTTCGGCGGCGAGGGCAACAACCGCCAGCGCCTCGTGCGCGACCTGGAAAAGATCGTGCGCGCGCAGACGCGCATGTGGGGCGCGCCCGAGTTCGACTCCTACACTTTCATGATTCACTTCGCCAACGACGGGCGCTCGAACGACGGGATGGAGCACCTCAACTCCACGAACATGATCGTCTCGGGCAGGCTCGCCGACCGCGAGACTTACGACCTCACGCTGGAGCTGGCGTCGCACGAGTTCTTCCACGTCTGGAACGTCAAGCGGCTGCGGCCCGCGGAGCTCGGCCCGTGGGACTTCACGCGCCCCGTCGCGACGCGCGGCTTGTGGGTCGCGGAGGGCGTGACGGAGTATTACGGCGAGCTGATGATGCGCCGCGCAGGGCTCTGGACGGACGCGCAGCTCTGGCAGCGGCTCGGCGAAGTCATACAGGGCGTCGAGAACAGCCAGGGCAACCGCATGATGAGCGCCGAGGACTCTTCCGTCCTCGCGCCGTTCCTCGACGGCGACCCAGACGCGCAGCGCACGAACCTGAGCAACACGTCCGTCAACTACTACTACAAGGGCGAGGTGCTGGCCGTCGTCCTGGACCTCCTCATCAGGAAGCAGACGGGCGGGCGCGCGTCGCTCGACGACGTGCTGCGCCGGCTCTACGAGGAGTTTTACGTGAAGGGTCCGAAGGCGAGCTACTACCTGCGCGGCAGCGGCTTCACGAGCGAGGACTTCGAGCGCGCCGCCACGGAGGTCGGGGGCGCGGGCCTGAAAGACTTCTTCGGCCGCTACGTGCGCGGCGTCGAAACCCCGCCCTACGACGAGGCGTTCGGCACGGTCGGCCTCCGCCTCGCGCGCGAAGTCCAGGCCAAGCCCAGCGTCGGCCTCACCGTCGGCGCGGGCGTGGCCGTGACGAACGTGCGCAACAACTCGCCGGCCGAGGACGCGGGCTTCAAGCGCGAGGACGTGATTACCCACTTCGGCAACACGAAAGTCACGGAGCAGAATTTCGCGGAAGCGGTCGGCCGCCTCAAACAGGGCGAGCCCGTGACCGTCACCATCAACCGCGACGGGCAGACCCTCAAAAAAGTCATCACGCCCGCCCCGCCCGATACGTTCACTTACCGCCTCGAAGAACTCCCCGCCGCCCCGCCCGAGCAGCGGCGTCTGCGCGATGAGTGGATGAACGGCAGTAGTCAGTAGTCAGTGGTCAGTGGTCAGTTAAAAAAGCAGCCGCGCGAATCACGCTGGCTGCTTTTTTCTTTCTTTTAACTGACCACTGACCACTGACTACTGACTACTAGCTGATAATTTCTATCGGCGTGGGCGCGATCTCGAAGGTGATGGGTGGGCGGCCGGTCAGCTCGCCGTCAATCTGGACGGGCACGTCGCCGGTCACGCGCGCGCGGGCGGTGCGTATGAAGTGGACGCCGCGCATCTCCTCGGCGACGCCGCGGCGGCGCATGGCGTGCGAGAGTAGGTGGAGGAAGTGCAGGCGGCTCGTCGAGTCCACGATGCAGACTTCAAACTCCGGCTCGGCCATCCGCGCGCGGGGCGTGATGGCTAGGTTGCCGCCGTAGTGCGCGGCCTTGCCGATGGCCGCGAAGGTGGCCGGCAGCGTCCGGCCCTCGACCTCGACGTTGAAGGGGACGGGCTGCCAGTGTGCCAGATGTCCGAGGCCCGAGTACCAGAAGGCCGCCTCGCCGACGCGCCGCTTGAGCCGCGGGCGCACGCGGCTGACGATCTCCGCGTCGAGGCCGATGCCGGCCATCAGGAAGAAGTAGCGCCGCTCGCCGGTCTCCTCCATGTGCGCGCGGCCGACGTGCACGCGCCGTGCGCGCCCGCGCGCGATGAGGTCCGCGGCGCGCTCAGGGTCGAAAGGCAGCTTCAGCTCACGCGCCAGCACGTTGGCCGTCCCCCTGGGCCAGACGGCCAGGCGCGCACCCGTCCCGACCAAACCTTGCAGCGCCTCGTTAATCGTCCCGTCGCCGCCAGAGACGATCACGTCGCGCGCGCCCTCGTCGCGGGTCAGTTGCGCGGCCAGTCGCGCGGCGTCGTTCGGGCCGGTCGTGCCGAAAGCCTCGACCGCGATCCCGCGCTGATGCAAACTGGCACAGAACCGCTCGACCTCGCGCGCGCGGCTCGCCCCGCCGCGCCCGGCCTGCGGGTTCCAGATGAGAACTGTCTTCCGTTTCTTCATCACACTCGCGCCGATAGCAGCAACCCCGATGCCGCGGCAGACCCGCCCGCTACCGCAGGCGATAATGACCGGGTCGCACTCAATTGCGAGTTGCTATCAGACACCTGTCGGATGATTCGTGCGGGGTCTAGCTTACAGTCATTGCACGCAAGAAGAAAACGGGGCGGGGACTCTCAAAAGGTCCCCGCCCCGTTGCTGCCTCGTTCCGGTTGACCGCTTTACGGGTCAACGCCCGTGACCTTCTTGACTGTCTGGGCGGGCGAGTCGGCCGTGCAGACCGTGCCGGCGAAGGTGCGCGTGGCGTGCAGCCTGAGGCTGACGACCCACTGCTTGCCGGCGTAGGCGTCCGAGCCGAGCGTGAAGTTGAACGGGACGACGGGGGCCACGTCCGACTCGAAGCTGGAGTAGACGAGCGACGAGGAGTTGGCCCCGTTGATGCCCACCCAGTTCGCGCCGTCGAACCTCTGCCACTGAAGGGCCGAGCCCGAAGGCGCGCTGCCGGAGAGCGTCACGGAGAGCGTGCTGGCCGTGGCGAGCGTCTTCGATGCCGTCGCGAACATCGGCGACACGTCAATCTCGTTCGAGTTGGTGCTGGCCGTGCAGCCCGCGACCTCCGTGACGGTCAGCATGGCGCGGTAGCGCCCGGCCGACGGTGCCGTGAAAGTCCCCGCGGCGGTCGTGCTGGTGCCGACGTTCGACCACGTGCCGGAGCCGTCCGCCAGGCTGTTGCGCTGGAACGTCCAGCTGTAAGTCAGGTTCGGCGTGGTCGTGTTGCCGGTCGAGTCGGACGAGCCAGCCGCGCTGTAGCCGAACTGCAAGGTGCAGGAGGGCGTGACCACCGCGGTCGCGGACGGCCCGCCGAAGACGTAGCGGAAAATCTTGGTCGTGTCCTTGAGGTCCGAGGTCGCCGTCGAGGACGAGCGCGTGCGGACCTGCACGTAGGCGAAGCCGCCGCACGCGCTCACGCCGGGCAGCACGGAGAGCGGCACGGCCGCCTCCGCGAACTCGAAGCGCGGGATGTCGGGCGTCAGCACCCAGTTGCCCTTGCTGTCCACGTAGCCCCACGGCGCGGGCTTGATTTCGACGTTATTGATGGAAGTGACGAGGCCCGCCGGGAGCGTGTTGAGCGCGACCTCGACGTAGCTTGAGCCGTTCCAGCGGTAGACGTGCGGGACGGCGGAGCCGGAGCCGCCCGAGCCCTGCATCTCGAAAGTTAAAAGCACGTCGTTGACGGTGCGCGTAGGGACATAGCCGCCGACCGAGCCGCGCTGGTTGAACTCGAAATCGAAGGCGGTCGTGCCGTTGTTCCCGCGCCGCTCCATGCCGAAGAAGATGGTGCTCTGGTTGTTGGCGATGTAAGCCTGCGTGATGTCGTACTTGGACGAGCCGACGCTGCCCGGGCCGACGTTCCAGGTCGAAGTGTCGTTCTCTTTGCCGCCCGTGAGGAAGATGTCCTGGTCGCCCTGAGCGATGCCGTCAACGATGCGCAGGCCGTTCCAGTGGCCCTTGCCGCCGACCGCGCCCGTGAAGTTGGGGATGATGCCGATGGCTATGGGGTCGTTCGGGTCGGGGTCCGTGTCTGTGTTCTGCAAAGAGTCCTTCACCCAGTCGGCAACCGCGCCGGGGTTGAGGATGTTGCTGTTGCCGTCGCCCGGGTAGAGGTTCGCGTTCTTGTCAATCTCTATGGCGTTGGGTTGGATGTTCCCGCTCTGGGCGAAGGTGGCCGGCGCGAAGCCGAACGTCGCGACGAGCAGCATCAGGCCGGCGGCAGTCCACCGCCTGACCTTGGGGGCAAGTGTTCTGGGGGACATTCTTCTCGTTTCCTTTCGTTTAGAAAAAAAAGGGGTGTCTGGGCACAAGCGAGGCTGGCAATGTTAACTCGGGGTTACGAAAACGAACTCAGTATGAAAAAGCCGAGGGCTTTTACTTTCATTCTCCTTTGTGGAGAGGAAAAGTGACAATCACCTCGGATTTCCACACTCCGGCCCTGATTTACTCAACCCTTTGCGCCTTACGTCTTAACTTTGCGCCTCCAGCGTGAACGGCCGTTTCGCGCAAAGGCGCTAAGGAAAAACGTAAGGCGCAAAGGCTTGAGTTTTGGTTTTTAAAGCGAGAGCAGGCGGGCGACGATGTCGCGGGCGGCGTCGGGGCGCGCGAGGCGGCGCGCGGTGGCGCGCATCGCGTCCATGCGCGCGGGGTCCGCGAGCAGGCGGTCAATCTTGTCTGCGAGCACGGGCAGGTTGTTGCAGCGTATGGCGACGCCCTCTTCGAGCAGGTGGTCCGAGTTGCGCTCCTCCTGTCCCGGAATCGGGTTGACGATGACGAAGAGCAGCCCGCGCGCGAGCGCCTCCGAGGTGGTCAGGCCGCCCGGCTTGCCGAGCAGTATGTCCGAGGCCGCCATGTATTCGTCCACCGCGGTCGTGTGCGCGACCGACTTGACGTGGAACGAGCCGTCATGCGGGAGGGCCGCCGCCAGCCGATCAACGCGCTCTTTCAATTTCTCGTTGCGACCGCAGAGCGCGACGACCTGTGCCGGGCTGCGCAGGTCCGCGGCGAGGATGCGCAGGATGTTTTCGACGGGGCCGACGCCGAAGCCGCCGGCCGAGACCAGGATGGTCGTCACGTCCTCGCGGAGTCCGTACTTCCGGCGCATCTCGCGCTTGTCTTTCGCCTCCGCGAAGACCGGGTCAATGGGGATTCCCGAGACGGTGATTTTAGAGGCCGGCACCCCTAGCTTTTCGAGGTGCAGCCGCGTCTCGTCGAGCGCGACGAAGTAGTGCTCGTAGTGGCGGCAGAGCCACATGGCGTGTACGTCGAAGTCCGTGACGACGATTGATTGACGGCAACTGACGCGCCCCTTGGCCTTGAGCCAGGAGATGATCTCGGCCGGGAGGAAGTGCGTGCAGACAGTGATTTCGGGGTCGTACTCCTTGAGCAGCTTGACGAAAGGGCGCGTGTTGAGCTTGTCGAGGGCGAGGCGGCGGCGCTCGTTCTTCCAGGGCTTGTCCAGGTGGTCGTAGAGCCAGCCGAGCACCTCCGGCATCTTGTTGACCATCTCTATGTAAGCCTTCGAGTGCAGGTGGCGGAAGACCTTGTTGGTGTACTGAAGCGTGTCCACGTTGCGGACTTCGGCCGCGGCGTTCAGTTCCAGGAACGCGCGCTCGATGGCCTCGGCCGCGCGGAGGTGGCCCGCGCCTGCGGAGGCCGAGAGGATTAAGACTTTTTTGAACAAGAGAGCGCCCCTGTCACGTCGCGGCAGTTAAAGAGCTTCGTCCTCATCATCACATCACGTTCCGCGCGGCTAACGCAAGCCCTAAAAAGACGGCAGGTGAAAGGAAAAGGCTGCGCCCGTTTCGATGGAGGGCGCGTGTTTGCGCCGGACAATCGCCGGCAACGTCGGTGGCACGCCTTTCGCTCTGTGTCAGCGCGGGGCAGGTGATCGGAGGTTGAGAGAGCGTAGATGAAAACGATTTTTCTGGTGATTTGTTTGTGCCTGTCGGCCGCGACGTGCGCGGCGCAGGAGAAGACTGAGGCGTCGGCCGACGAGCAGTTGATAGCGTGCGTGAAGGACGGCGACGCGGGCTGCGTCGCGCGGGCGCTGGCGGCCGGGGCGAGCGCGAACGCGGTTGATGAAAGAGGCGTCGCCGCCCTGGCTCTCGCGGCCGAGGGCACGAGCGAGAGCGTCGTCCGGCTCCTGCTGAACGCCGGGGCGGAAGTGAACGGGAAGCCCGCGGGCGGAACCATACCGCTCTGCCGCGCGGCGCTCTTCGGGCGCGAAGAGATAGTGCGAACTTTGCTCGGGGCGGGGGCAAAAATCAACGTCGAGTGCGACGGCGACCACGGCGGCACGCCGCTGACGGACGCCTTGCTGTCCGTGATGCTGATGGACGTGCCCGGCGGGGACGTAACCGGCGAAGGCGAGAAGACGCGCTGGTCATCTAAAGGGCCGCGCGAGAGCTTCATCACAATCGCCCGCCTGCTCGTCGAGCGCGGCGCGGACGTGAACGTGGTCGCCAAGTGCGACGTGGGCGAGACGGCGCTGATGTATGCGGCGATGAGCGCGAACGTGGAGATGGTGAAGCTGTTGCTCGCGCACGGCGCGAAGGTCAACAACGGCGGGTCCGTGCTCACGCTGATGCGCGAGGCCGGGTACGAAAAAGAGAAGGCGAAGTGGCTGGCCATGCCGGCGCTCGCGAAAGAGCAGAGCGCGATGCTCGCCTGGTTCGAGAGGACGAAGGCGGAGCGCGAGAAGATAAGGCAGTTGTTGAAAGCGGCCGGCGGGAAGGAGCTGGAAGACGACGGCGGCGAGGACGACGGGGCAGACGGCGAAACCTTCGAGCAGGTCGCGGACGAAATCTTCACGAGCGCGATTTTGAAGAGCGACGCGGAGGATTTGGAGAGACTAATCAAGGCATACGCAGGGCACCCGCAGGGTGTGAAGGTGCTGGCCGAGGCGCTGCGCACGGCCTTGATTTACAGCCGCACGGAGTTGGTCGAGCTGCTGCTCGCGCGGGGCGCAGACCCGAACGCCGCGGACGACGACGGGCAGACGGCGCGCGAGGTGATTGAGTTTCTGAAAGCCAACGGCGCGCAGAGCGGAAAGCAGAACTGAGGGGAGGGTAACTCAACCCTTTGCGCCTTACGTCTTCCCTTAGCGCCTTTGCGGGAAACAGCCGTTCACGCTGGAGGCGCAAAGACAAGACGTAAGGCGCAAAGGGTTGAGTTTTAGTTTTGAAGCTCTTGATTACTCAAGCCGGTAGTTCGGCGCTTCCTTCGTGATGATGACGTCGTGGACGTGCGATTCGCGGAGGCCGGCCGAGGTGATGCGGACGAAGCGTGTGTTCTCCTGGAACTCGCGTATGTTGCGGCAGCCCGTGTAGCCCATCCCGGCGCGCAGGCCGCCGACGAGCTGCGTCACCATGTCCGCGAGCGTCCCCTTGTAGGGCACGCGCCCCTCTATGCCTTCGGGGACGAGCTTCGATTCCATCTCGGTGCGCTCCTGGCTGTAGCGGTCGCGCGAGCCCTCGCGCATCGCGCCGATGGAGCCCATCCCGCGGTAAGTCTTGAACGAGCGACCCTGGAAGAGAATCACCTCGCCCGGCGCTTCCTCCGTACCCGCGAAGAGCGAGCCGATCATCACCACGTCCGCGCCCGCCGCGATCGCCTTCGCCACGTCGCCCGAGAACTTCACGCCGCCGTCCGAAATAATTGGCACACCGCTGCCCTTCGCCGCCTCCACCGAGTCGCGGATGGCCGTAATCTGCGGCACGCCCGCGCCCGTGACGACGCGCGTCGTGCAGATGGAGCCCGGGCCGATTCCGACCTTGACGGCGTCCACGCCCGCTTTAATCAACTCGCGCGTCCCCTCGGCCGTGCCGACGTTGCCGGCGATGAGCTGCACGTCCGCGTAGCGGCGCTTGATTTCGCGCACGGCCTCGACGACGCGCGAGGAGTGGCCGTGGGCCGTGTCTATGACGAGGCAGTCCGTGCGCGCATTGACCAGCTCGTCGGCGCGCTCGCGGAAGTCGCCGGTCGCGCCGATGGCCGCCGCGACGCGCAGGCGGCCGAGGTCGTCCTTGGCGGCGTTCGGATACTTGATAGCTTTCTGAATGTCCTTGACCGTGATGAGCCCCTTGATGTGCTTGGCGTCGTCAATGACGAGCAGCTTCTCGATGCGATGCTTTTGCAGGACGGCCTTGGCCTGTTCGAGCGTCGTGCCGACGGGGACGGTGACGAGCGGCTGCTTGGTCATCACCTCGGAGACGGGAATCTCGAATCGCGTCTCGAAGCGCAGGTCGCGGTTGGTGATGATGCCGACGAGGTGGCCGTGCTCGTCCACGACCGGCACGCCCGAAATCTTATAGCGCTCCATCACGCTCAGCGCCTCGGAGACGGGGCGGTCGGGACGAATCGTCACGGGGTCAACGATCATCCCGGACTCGGAGCGCTTGACCTTGTCCACCTCTTCGGCCTGCCGCTCGACGGAGAGGTTCTTGTGGATGACGCCGATGCCTCCCTGCTGGGCCAGGGCGATGGCGAGCGCGGCCTCCGTGACCGTGTCCATCGCGCTCGAACAGAGCGGGATTTGCAGGCGGATGGCGCGCGTGAACTGCGTGGAGGTGTCCGTCTCCGTGGGCAGCACGTCCGAGCGCGCCGGCACCAGCAACACGTCATCAAATGTGAGACCTTCTTGAATGTTGGGCGTTATCATGGCTCGTTATGACTCCTCTGCATATCGTAAATCGTGAATCGTGAATCGTAAATGGCGGAAAGCGTTTTCGGCGACGCGCGGAAACAAAATTGCCCGCTACGATAGCGGGCAAGGTCTGACTGGTGGCCGGGCGCGCGTCGAGCGCAGCCTCCGGGCGGAGGCGCACTCTGTTGCGGCGCGCGCGGCTATGGCTGTAGAAGCTGTTCGTAATCTTCCTTCGTGATGATTAGCTCGGCCCTGTCCTGCGGCACGGCGGCCTTCCGGCCGTTGATGGTCACTTCGAGCGCGTTGGCGTTCACCTGCGCGTACTGAAGTTTCAGCCGGTCAGCCGGGTCGAACTTTTCCGTCTGGTCCTTTTTCAGGAGAATCCCGCGCGCCTTCTTGGCGTCGTCCGCCTGCGCGCTCAGCCAGACGTTCTGGCCGCGCGCCGTGACCTCTATGTGGAACCCGGCGGCCGGACTCGCAGGCCCCGGCGCGGTCGCCTGCGGCGCGCTGCCGTTAACCGTCTGCGCGTTATTCGTCGCGGGCGTCTGCGGCGCGGGCGTCTCGCGCGCGGCCTCGCGCCGCTCGTACCAGTGTTTGACGGCCCAGACGCCTAAAGCCAGGACGGCCAGGATGAGCAGCGAGAGCAGCACCGTGACCAGAGGCGAGCGCGTCCCGCCGTCCGTGTAGACGTGCGACTTGTAGGGCGAGGTCGCGACTTCGTCGGGCGATTCGCCCTGCTCGCGCGCGGTGCGCATGTAGCCTTCGAGCGCGGCCTTCTCGTCGAACCCGATCTGCTTGGCGTAGGCTTTGATGAAGCTGCGGTTGAAGATGCCGCCCGGCAGCCGCTTGTAGTCGTTGGCCTCTATGGCTTCGAGGTAGCGGATGGAGATACGCGTCTGATCCGAGATTTGGCGTAAAGTAACCCCGCGCGCCTCGCGTGCGAGTCGCAATTCTTCTCCGAAAGAAGCTGCCATCACCAATCTACTTCCGCCCTTAGAAGTTTGATCGGGCAGAACCGATTTGCACTCGGATTAAGTCTAGAAAGAAAGTTCATCCGACCGGCCGCCGCCGCCCCCATCTCCCACTCGTGTTCGCCACTCGCGCGGCCCGTCAGGAACAAACCCATTGGCGCGCACTATAGCGTGCCGTGCAAAACGTTGTCAAACTATTATTAGTTAAGCCCCTAACTGTGATAGCAAGCCTCTTGACCGAGGGGGCCGGAGTAAGGCTCTCCGTCATACTTGATTCTTCGGGCACAGAGGAATACGATTGCGAGGTTAGATAAACAGGCAAGTCGCTTTTAACTTCTACAACAGAAAGAGGAGAGCAAAGTCATGCCTCTCGAAGCACTCGGCATGGTCGAGACCAAAGGGTTCGTCGGCGCGGTCGAAGCCGCGGACGCGATGGTCAAGGCGGCCAACGTCCAGCTATTAGGAAAAGAGTATATCGGCGCGGGCTATGTGACGATCTTCGTGCGCGGCGATGTCGGCGCGGTCAAGGCCGCGACGGACGCGGGCGCGGCCGCCGCACGCAGAGTCGGCGAGCTGATCAGCGTCCACGTCATCCCCCGCCCCCACACGGAAGTCGAGCGCGTGCTCCCCCACAACGGCCGCACCGGCTACAGCCCGGACGAGCGCGCCCTTGGCTCCGGCAGCGCCGGCCAGCTCGGCGAAGGCGACCAGGGCCGCTCCGCTTCCGGCACGCGCGAGAACAACAGGGAGAAGGCGAAGTGACAAAGGCAGAAGACAGGAGTCAGGAGTCAGAAGTCAGGAGGAAAAACACGAACGGCTTTTCTTTTCTCCTGACTCCTGACTCCTGACTCCTGACTCCTGACTCCTGATTTTCGGAGGTGTCGTCATGTCAGTTGATAAAGACCTTGTGTCCGTGCAGCAGGCGCGCGACCTGGTCGAGGCGGCGCACCGCGCACAGGTAGAGCTGGCGCGCTTCGACCAGGCCAAGATTGACCGCATCTGCGAGGCGATGGCGAAGGCCGCACTCCGCGAGGCCGCGCGCCTCGGCGCGATGGCCGTCGAGGAGACAGGCTTCGGCGTCGCCGACGACAAGCGCGAGAAGAACCGCTTCGCCTCCGAGGACGTGTGGAACTACTTCAAGGGCCTGCGCACGGTCGGCGTCGTCGGCGAGACGAAGGACGTGGTCGAGATCGCCAGCCCGCGCGGCGTCGTCGCCGGCATCATCCCCTCCACGAACCCGACCTCCACGGCCATCTTCAAGTGTCTCATCAGTATCAAGTCGCGCAACGCGATCGTGCTCAGCCCGCACCCTTCGGCCGCGCGCTGCATCAACGAGACGGCCAAGGTCGTGCGCGACGCCGCTGTCAAAGAGGGGCTGCCGGCGGACGCCATCGGCTGCATGACCTCCGCGACCATCGAGGGCACGGAGGCCCTGATGAAGCACAAGCAGACGGCCGTCATCCTGGCGACCGGCGGCATCGGCCTCGTGCGCGCGGCCTACTCTTCGGGCAAGCCCGCGTTCGGCGTCGGCCCGGGAAACGTGCCCGTCTTCGTCGAGCGCACGGCCGACGTGGCCAAGGCCGCGCAGGACATCCTGACGGGAACGTGCTTCGACAACGGCACCATCTGCGCCTCCGAGCAGGCGGTCGTCGCCGACGCGCCGATTGAAAAGGCGCTGCGCGAGCAGTTCAAAGCGCAGGGCGCACACTTCCTGAGCGCGTCGGAAGCGGACCAGTTGGCGAAGGTCGTCGCCACGCCGCAACGCTCGCTCAACCCGGCCATCGTCGGCAAGTCCGCGGAGCACATCGCTAAGATGGCCGGCATCAGCATCCCGCCGGGCACGCGCTGTTTGATTGCGGACGTCGGCGGCGTCGGGCGCGACCACCCGCTCTCGATGGAAAAGCTCTCGCCCGTCCTGGCCTTCTACGTCGAGGACGGCATAGAGCAGGGCGCGGCGCGCTGCTTCGAAGTCCTGAGCTACGGCGGCATGGGCCACACGGCGGGCGTGCACACGCGCTCGCGCGACGCGGCCGTCCGTTACGGACGCGAGATGCCAGCCTCGCGCGTCATCGTCAACTCGCCGACGACGCACGGGGCGATAGGTTTCTCGACGGCGCTACCGCCTTCGATGACTCTGGGCTGCGGCTCGTGGGGCGGCAACGTCACGTCCGACAACGTCTCGCCGCTGCACCTGATGGACATCAAGCGCGTCGCGTTCGAGACGCGCCCTGTGAAGAGCGCGAGGCCCGCGGCCGTCCAGGCGCAGAAGCCGGTCGAGGCCGCGCCGCAGCCCGCGCTCGCCGCGACGCCCGCCGCCTCAGCGCCGCAGCGCGCGGTAGGCCGCGAAGAGATCGCCGCCATCGTGGACCGCTTCCTGGCGGGACGCGGCGGCCAGCACGCGGAGCTGCACCCGTCCTCGTCGCCCGCGCCCGCGCAGCCTGTGATTGACGTTGAGGCCGGCAGCATGTACGCGCAGCCCGCGGCCGCGCCGCACGCGGAGGCCGCACCGACCGCCGTGGAAACCAGGGGCGGCAACGGCGGCAATGCCCCGGCCCACGGCTCAGCGCCGCCGCAACCGGCCGCGCCTTCTCCCCCGCCGCCGACCAACGGCGGGCAGGGTGCCGCGGCCAACGGCAACGCGCGCAAGCCCGTGGACTTCGTCAGCGAAGACGACGTGCGCCGCGCCATCCAGAAAGGCGAAAAGATTTACGTCAACGCCCGCACCATCATCACGCCCTCCGCGCGCGACATGGGCGATCCGGCGGAGGTGTTCGCGAAAGGATGAAATAGTGGTCGGTGGTCGGTGGTCAGTGGTCAGTTAAAACAACTGGCCTTTAACTGACCACTGACCACCGACCACTGACCACTGTTCTTATGTTTCTCGGAAAAGTCGTCGGCACGGTCTGGTCTACGAAGAAGACGCCCGATCTGGAGGGCGTCCGCTTTTTGATTGTCCACCCTTACGACCTGGACAAGGAGCCGACCAAGAACATCGTCGTCGTCGCCGACCGCCTCGGCGCTGGCGTAGGCGAGACGGTGATGTGCGCCTACGGCAAGGCGGCGCGCTCGGCCATCGGCAACCAGGAGATGTCAATCGAGGCGGCGGTGGTCGGCATCGTGGACCGCATGGACATACAGGACGCGCGCTCCGACGATCTCATTGACGCCGCGCGCGAGCTGCGCGCCACGGACAACGGAAAACCATAAAAGCAGTGATGAGCGAATGGCAGACGAAGAACTGATCTATCGCATCACGCGGGCCGTCTACGGGCGGCTGGGGGCTGGCGCGGACGAGTCCGTGGTCGAGCAGTTGGTGACGGACGTTTACCGCGCCGTCGAGCCCGTGGTCACAAACGGCGGCGCGACGAACGCGCGCGAGCGCGAGGCGCGCGAGGCCGGCTCGGCCGAGCGCCTCATCGTCTCCGTCTTCGGCGTTGACCACCCGGGCATCGTCGCGGGCGTCTCGCAGGTCCTGGCCGAGGCCGGTTGCAGCATCATAGACATCAACCAGACGGTGGTGCGCGGCAAGTTCGCCATGATCATCATCGCCGACATGTCGCGCGCCGCCGAGACGGCCTCCGCCCTCAAGGAGCGTTTCCGCGCGGCCGGCGACCGCCTCGGCGTCCGCATCTACGCGCAGCGCGAAGACCTCTTCAACGCGATGCACAGAATTTAAGGGGAAATGATGAACTTTGCGGGATGAATGATGAATGAAAGACAACCGCCTTCTATTCATCATTCATCCCGCAAAGTTCATCATTAGCTTTTATGGAACCTGAGATTGCACGACGATGCACGGACTGCGGCGCGTCGGTTCGCGGCGGCGCGCTCTTCTGCCCGCAGTGCGGCAAGGCTCTGCGCCAGGCTGGGGCGGCCGCGGGCGACGGCGGCGCGGCGGCCGAAGTCGCCGACGAGGGGCCAGCGCAGCCCGTGACCGAGCCGCGGAGGACCGCTTCCGTCATCGCCCCGCAGGGAATGGACGCGGGGAGCGCGCCGCCTCCGCAGGCGCAGGACGCGCGCCCGACGCGGCAGCCGTCGGCCGAGGCACGGCGGCGCACCGCGGAGATCATCACGCGCCGCCCGGAGGACGAGGAGGAAGTCCGCCGCAGGCGGCGCGGCGTGACAGCGGCCGCGCGCGAGGCAGTCGAAGAAAAGCTCACGCCGCGCGTCGAGAAGCTGCGCCACGCCTCGAACGCCATGCTTGAGGAGGCGTCCTACGACCCTTCCTTGCGCTTCGTCCTCGTCGCCGTCGCCGCCGTCCTCCTCTCCCTCTTGCTGCTCTTGCTCAACTACGTCCTCGGATGAGTCCCAAAACCTGATATGGAATACACGCAGGCGGAAATCTTGCAGACCGTGCGGATGACGGAGATGGAGCATCTGGACATCCGCACCGTCACGCTCGGCCTCTCTTTGCGCGACTGCGCCACTGACTCGATGGAGCGCACGGCCGAGCGCGCGCGAGAGAAGATAGAGCGCGTGGCCGCGCGACTCGTCACGACCGTGGACGAGATCGGCGACGAGGTCGGCATCCGCGTCGCCAACAAGAGAATCTCCATCACGCCCGCGGCCGTCATCAGCGAGGGCGCGCGCTCAGCAAACGACTACCTCAGGCTCGCCCGCGCCATTGACGAGGCCGCAAAGTCCGTCGGCGTTGACTTCATCGGCGGCTACTCGGCGCTCGTGCACAAGGGCTGGACGCGCAGCGAGAGCGCCTTCCTCGACTCGATTCCAGAGGCGCTCGCTTCGACCGAGCGGCTCTGTTCCTCGCTCAACGTGGCGACGACGCGCGCGGGCATCAACATGGACGCGGTGCGGCCGCACGGGCCGCCTGATTAAGGAGATGGCCGAGCGGACGCGCGACCGTGGCGGCCTGGCCTGTGCCAAGTTCGTCTGCTTCGCCAACGCGGTCGAGGACAACCCGTTCATGGCCGGCGCGTTCCACGGCATCGGCGAGCCAGAGGCCGTCATCAACGTCGGCGTCTCCGGCCCCGGCGTCGTCAACCACGCCGTCCAGCACGCGCCCAAGGACTTGCCACTGCACGAGCTGGCCGAGGTCATCAAGAAACTCTCCTTCAAGCTGGCGCGCGCTGGCGAGTTGGTCGGGCGCGAGGCCGCGCGCCGCCTCAACATTCCCTTCGGCATCATCGACCTCTCGCTGGCCCCGACGCCCGTGCCCGGCGACTCCGTGGCGGAGATCATCGAGGCAATGGGGTTCGAGCGCGCGGGCACGCACGGGACGACGGCCGCGCTCGCGCTCCTGACCGACGCGGTCAAGAAGGGCGGCGCGATGGCTTCGGGCTCGGTCGGCGGGATGAGCGGCGCTTTCATCCCCGTCTCCGAGGACGCGACGATGATCGAGGCGGCGCGCGCGGGCGCGCTAAGCTTAGACAAGCTCGAAGCGTGGACGAGCGTCTGCTCGGTCGGCATAGACATGGTGGCCGTGCCCGGCTCGACCTCGGCCGAGACGATTGCCGCCATCATCGCCGACGAGATGGCCATCGGCGTGATGAACAACAAGACGACTGCCGTACGCATCATCCCCGTGCCCGGCAAGGACGTGGGCGAGATGGTCGAGTTCGGCGGCCTGCTCGGCACCGCGCCCATCATGCCCGTCAACAAGTTTTCGTCCGACGCCTTCATCCGCCGCGGCGGCCGCATCCCCGCGCCGATTCATTCGCTGCGGAATTAACTGTGCTAGGATGCGCCCGGACAATTAACTTGAGAGGAATCTTATGGAAGCACTCGGCATGGTGGAATGCATGGGGCTGGTGGCGATGATTGAGGCGGCGGACGCGATGGTCAAGGCCGCCAACGTTACGCTCGTCGGCTACGAGAAGATTGACGCCGGGCTGGTGACGGCAATCGTGCGGGGCGATGTCGCGGCCGTGCGCAGCGCGGTTGACGCCGGGGCGGCCGCTGCCTCGCGCGTCGGCAAGGTCGTCGCCACGCACGTCATCCCGCGCCCGCACGCGGACGTGGACGAGGGCCTGCCCGTGCTCAAGACGGGCGAGACCACGCGCAAGAAGATCAGCGGCTCGGTCAGAGGGGGAAAGCAATGATGAATGATGAATGATGAATTAAAAGGCAATCGGTTTTTTATTCATCATTCATCATTCATCATTCCGCATTTAATACGATGATTACGACCGTCTGCCTGGACAGCGCGGGGAAGAAGTTCACGGAGGACTTCCCGGCCGCGGACATCAGCGAGTATTGCCTCGGCGAGCGCAACGTCGTCTGGGCCGATGTCTCGGACCCGACGGGTCAGGACTTCATCGCCCTCGCAGAGGAGTTCAACTTCCACCCGCTCTCCATAGAGGACTGCCAGAAGGCGCACCAGCGCCCGAAGGTCGAGGAGTACCCGGGCTATTACTTCATAGTTCTCTACGAGGCGGAGCTGGTCGGGGCGGACGACCACCTGGAGCTGCGTGAGCTGAACATCTTCCTCGGCTCAAACTACCTCGTCACGGTCCACAGCCGCCCCATCCGCGCCATCGAGACGGCCAAGCGCCTCTGGCACGAGTGGATTGACCGCGCCGAGCATGGCTCCGGGATGCTCGCCTATCTTTTGATGGACGCCATCGTGGACGACTACATGCCGCTCCTGGACATCCTGAGCGACCGCATGGACGACCTCGAAGACCAGATTTTCGGCGAGTTCAAGCCCGAGTCCATAGAGGAAATCTTCCGCATCAAGAAACAGCTCCTCTACCTGCGCCGCACCATCACCCCCTTGCGCGACGTTTTCAACGTCATGCTCAGGCGCGAGCAGCCCATCTTCCAGCGCGCAATCTACGTCTACTTCCAGGACGTCTTCGACCACATCATCCGCGTCGCCGACACAGTGGACACGCTGCGCGATATGCTCGGCTCGACGATGGACGCGTACCTCTCCGTGCAGGGCAACCGCATGAACATCATCATGAAGCGGCTGACCTCGATTGCGACCATCCTGATGTCCGTCACTTTAATCGCCGGCCTCTACGGGATGAACTTCACGCACATGCCGGAGCTGGGGTGGAAGTACGGCTACGTCTTCGCGCTCGCCTGGATGTTCATGATCGGCTTCGGGCTCTACTTCTTTTTCAGGAAGAGGAACTGGCTGTGAGCAAGGGAAAACGAAAGAGGCGGCGCGAGCATGATCACCTCGTCCCGCACCAGGGCGAGCCCAAGGACCTCGCGGCCCGCCTCACCCCGCCCGAAGAGACGAGCCAGCGCGACTCGAACAACGGCGGCGCGATTGTCGTGGACACGTCCGCCTTAAACCTGCCGCGAGATTTCACCGAGAGGGAAGAGAAGAAGGGGCTCTTGTTCGGCCTCGAACCGATAGGCGTCATCATCCTCGTCTTCTCGCTCGCCTTCATCGCCTTCATCACCTACCTCATCGCGACTGAGCCGGCGAAGCCCGAGGACAGGCCCGCGACGACCGTCGAGACCGGGCAGTAAAAGGCCGCGGCCCGCTCACGAATCAAGCCTTCTCAACTTCGGCAGGCTGCGCGAGACTCTTTTCCAGGCGCGTGAAGCGGGCGAGCATCTCTTCGTAGATGCGGTCGGTCTTCTCGTGCAGGTGCGCGACCTCCAGCTCGGCCTTGATGTTCACCTCGTACTCTATGTCTGAGCGGACGCGGTCTTTCTCGGTCTGCCGGTTCTGGCTGATGAGGACGAAGCAGGAGAGGAAGATGGCTTCCAGCGAGACGATCATCGTCAGCAGGCCGAAGGGGAAGGGGTCGAAGCCGCGCTCGCCGGTCGCGGGGTCCACGGGGAGGATGAGCGTGTTGAGCGAAATCCAGGTGACGAACCAGACGAGGTTGATGAGCAGGAACTGCATGCTGCCGCTGAACCACGCGATCCAGTCGGCTATCTTCTGAAGAGGCGTGCTGGGCAGCGGCATCTCCTCGTTGACGTTGCGCGAGACGCGCGTGCGCAGCAGCTCGTCGGCCTTGCGCGTCATGCGGCTCATGGCGGCGAGCATGTGGAGCGCGGAGTCGGGCCGCTTCTGGAAGAGGAGCAGCAGGTCGTCGCGGTCCAGGACGAGCAGCTCCGCCTCGATGAGGGCGATGGCCGTGGCCGTGCGCGGGCCGCTGTCGAGCAGCGAGAGTTCGCCGAACATCTCGCCTGCGCGCGCCACCGTCAGCACGATCTTCTGGCCCGCCGTGTCCTTGATGTAGAGCTCCACCTCGCCCGAGCGGACGACGAAAAGCGACTCGCCGGGCTGGCCCGCCTGAAAAAGAATCTCGCCCTCGGCGAGCGGCTGCGAGTCAATCACCTCGGCGAGGGCGGCGCGGTCCTCCGCGTCGAGCAGGTCGAACAACTCAATCCCGGCGAGATGGCGAACGTCACACGGCATAAAGGGGCCTCCTGAAGGGGAAATTGTGCGGCGCGCATTCTAGCATAAAAAGTCAGTACCGCCTGCGGTAGCGGGCGGGTGTCTCAACCTTGAGCACCCGCCCGCTACCGCAGGCGGTACTGACTTTTGTGCCAGCTTGTTACGGGTTCCGGCCCGGCGTCTTCTGCGCGGGCGGTGTCGTCGGGTTGGTGCTGCGCGTGACGGGCAGCTTGGTCGGCTGCGGGACGCTGACTTCGCGGCCGGCGACGCGGCCCGAGCGCGTCAGGGCGATGCGCTTGTCCTTGCCGGCGGCGTCCGCCACGGCGACGCGGATGGCGCGGAACGAGCCGTCGCGCGACTTGTTCGTCGGGCTGTAGCTGACGACGTACTGCGTCCGCATGTCGCGCACGATCTCCCCTGCGATCTTCGGCAGGTCCGAGAGCGACTCTGGGAAGAAGGCGCGGCCGCCCGTCTCTTTCGCCAGGCGGTTGATGAAGTTGACGGCCTTGTCGCGCGGGCTCTTGCGGATGAAGCCGCCCTCGCGGTCCAGCTCGTTGACGAACCCGATGACGTAAATCTGCACGTCCTCCTCGCGCAGCCGGTCGAAGAGCGCCTTCTCGTCGTACTGGCTGTCGCGGTCCTCGCCGTCTGTGACGACGATCAGGGCGCGGCGGCGGCGGTCGTCGTCGCCGCCCTTCTTGTACTGCGCGACGTGCTCGGACGTGACGTAGACGGCGTCAATGATGGCGGTCTGCCCGCCCTCCGTGTAGAGGTTGTCGAGCGAGTCTATCAGCTCCTCCTTGTTCGAGGTGAAGTCCAGAACCTGCTCGATCTTGTCTGAGGAGATGAAGCGGACGAGGAAAGTCTCGTCGCCGGGCTTGTTGCTGTCTATGATGGTCTTGCCGGCCTCCAGGACCTGCGGAAGCTGCGCGCGCAGGGAGCCGGAGGTGTCAATCGCCAGGCCGTAGCTGATGGGCACTTCCTCGCGCGAGAAGGAGAAGATGGGCTGCGGCACGCCGTTCTCGAAGACCTGCAACTCGTCCTGGCGGACATCGCCGATGGGGCGGTTATTGCGGTCTATGACGCGCACGCTCAGGTTTACGAGGTCCGTGTCAATCGTGACCTTGCCCCCCTCGTCAATCTCCGCGCCCAGTGGGTTGACCATGTCAGGCGGCGCGTCGGGCAGGACGACTTGGCCCGGGTGGACGACCCCGCCCCCTGTCTTGCTGTTCATGCGGGGCGTGGGCTTCGGCGTCGGCGTCTGCTGCGGCTGCGTCGTCGTGCTGCGGCGCGGGCGGCCATCCTGCGCGCGGCCGCTCTGCGAGACGGCCAGGAGCGCGCAGGCCGCGAGCAAGACGGCACCGAGCATGACGGCGCGGCGCACGCGCGTGACCCTTCGAATCTGAACACTTCTCATAACTAAACCTCTATCAGGGCAGAAGTCAGGAGTCAGAATACAGAAGTCAGAATGAGAGGCCGCGGCCCGTTTTTCTTTACCTTCTGACTTCTGACTCCTGACTTCTGCCTTCTGCTTTTCCGTGCTGCCGGGGCAAAGAAGGCGGCTGGCCGCCGGGGCCGCCGCCGGGCAACTTTAAAAGATGCCGTCCGTGGGGAGTGCGTTGCCGCTCGTCTCAGGTTTCCTCAGCGCGGGTTGGGCACGGCGTAGTAGCCTTCGCGGCTGCGGACAAACAGGCGCGGCAAACCTCTGGGCGGCGTGACCTTGACTTTCAGCTTGCGCCACTTGCCGTCCAGCGTGAAGTTCTTCGGCCTGTAGCCGATCGAATACTGGTGGCGGAGTTCGAGGGCGATGCGCTCGAACAACTCGTCCATCTCGGCCGACGTGTTCGGGAAGAAAGCCTTGCCGCCGGAGACGGCCGACAACTCTTCGAGGATGGCCTGCCCCTCCATGCCTAAGGAACTGCCCGGGTCGTTGCCGCCGAGGATGCCGACGGAGTAGAGCACCACGTCGGACTCCTTCAGGAGCCGCCGCACCTCGCTGAAGGTGTAGCGCGAGTTGTTGTCCTGCCCGTCCGAGATGAGCAGGATGGCGCGCTTCTGGTGCGCCCCGCGCGTGACCTTCTCGACGCCGAGGTAGCAGGCGTCGTAGAGCGCCGTGTTGGCGCGCGTCTCGACGAACGTCAGCTTGTTGAGCACGGCGTCGCCGTCGCGCGTCTTGTCCATCAGGAGTTGGGCGCGCGAGTTGAAGGCGATGAGGAAGTATTCGTCCGAGCCGTGGCTCGTCTCGATGAAGCGCGAGAGGGCCTCGCGCGCCTTCCTGATCTTGTCGCCGCTCATCGAGCCCGACACGTCGAAGATGACGCCGACGGAGACGGGCGCGTCGTCGTCCGAGAAATACTCTATCTCCTGCTCGACCTTGTCCTCGAAGACCTTGAACGCCTTCTTGTCGAGGCCGGAGACGTAGCGGCCGTAGGTGTCCGTGACGGTCACGGTCAGCGTGATGAGGTCCGTGTTGATGATCTCCGTCTCCTGGGCTTCGCGGCCCTGCTGCTGCTGCGGTGCGGGAGTCGGAGTTTGCTGTACCTTCGGGGCGTCTGGTTTCTGCTGTTCCTGGGCGCGGGCGATTGCGGGCGCGATGATTGAGACAACGGCGAGGGCGAGACAGGAGACGAGCGCGACTTGGAGTGCTCTCGGGCGGCGCTGGGATTTCATTTGACCCCCTGCTTCTGTGACGACACTTGCGAGACGTGTGACGGCCCCGCTCAAAAAGGTTTCGGCGGCGCGGGCTCCCGGCCGGGGCAAGCGGCCTGGCTGCTGTGCCATTCTTAATAGTACGAAGCGTGTGTGGACGGCGTTCGGGGAGACTGCCGCTCGCAAAACTTCCACCCGTTGTCAGCGAAGGCTACGGCGCATTGTAGGACAGGCGGGGCGGCTCAGGCAAGAAGAAGAGCGTCGGGGTAGAGGTTCAGTATGAAGCGAAGAAGAAATTAACAGGGATGGACAGGATAAACAGGATGAAGAAAAAGCAATGATTCTTTCTCTGTATCCTGCCTATCCTGTCCATCCTGTTTGAATCCGCTTCAAACTGAACCACTACCAGCGTCGGAGGCGGCGGCCCCGTGCCGAAGTCGGGCGTTTGGGAAAACGGCGGGCGGCGAGCGCGGGAGCGTTTTTGACGCCCGCGCCCGCCGCTCAGTCTCCCTCTCCTAATTACCCGCGCCCGCGGCCGCCAGGGCGTCGCCGATGGCCTTTTCGGTCGTGGTGCCGACTTTCCCGTCAACGCCCAGCCCGTGCGCGGACTGGAACCGGCGCACCGCGCCGAGCGTGTGCGGGCCGAAATTTCCGGTGTCCGACCCGGCCTTCAAAAGGCCGAGCGCGATGAGCTTCACCTGAAGCTGTTTGACGCGGTCGCCGTGGTCGCCCTGTTTGAGGACCGCAGAGGCGGGCGCGGTCTGCGGGGCGGCAGGCTGAGGAGTCGCGGGCTGAGGAGTCGCGGGCTGAGGAGTTGCAGGCTGCGAGACCGCAGGCTGCGGCGTCGTCGGCTGCGGCGTCGCGGGTTGCGCGGGCTGCGGGGCCGTGTCCGCGAGAGCTTTCGCCATGGCGAACAGTTCGGCGCTGCGCATTGCGCCGCAGTCGTAGTGGTTGTTGCCAGGGACTTCCAGGTGGTAGTACCAGCCCTTCGCGTTGGGCCAGACGCCCGACAGCCGCCGCGTATTTTTATCCATCGCCCAGATGGTCGTGATGTCCGAGCAGTCGTCCTTCCAGTCCGCGTGGGGGCGAGCGAGCGGAATGTCTATCCCGTTGGCGGAGCAGTAAGCCATCAGCGCGGCCAGCGGCCTGAGCGTCGAGTCTTCCGGCAGCCACGGGTCCATCCCGTGCTTCTGGAAATTGGAGTTGCCGCCCGTGAACGCGCACATCTCGACCTGTATGCTGGCGAACTGGTTGCCGTTCGACGTGGCCGAGCCTTTGAGCGCGGCGGCCTGGACGCCGATGGGGCGGCACTGGACGATGCGGTTCTGCCCGACGATGAAGTGCGGCGCGGACGGGCCGCCCGGATTGTTTTTGAGCGTTGACCAGGCGGAGTCAACGCCGGGGCCTTCGGTCGTGTGCAGGACGCCGATTTGCGTGCGGCCCATCGAGCGGTAGGGCTTGCCGCCGGAGCGGGGAATCTCGCGGCGCTCGACGTTGAAGTCGAAAACTTTAGTGAGCCAGGTGGTCATGGGTTATCCCTTTCTGTCGGAGGAGTTGTCGGGCGGCCGCAGGCTATCACAAAAAGAATCCGGGATGATAGCTTTTCGCCGCGGGGCGAAGATAGCGCCAAACCTGAAGCCCGGGCGCGGGTTAAATCGCAACCTCCCGCGCCGTGCGGCGTGTACTGGAATGGCGGCGGCGGGCGGCGTCAAACTCGACGACGCCCGCCCTCATAATCTAATAACGCATGCGGTTAAGAGGCGAATTGTTTCCCGAGAGCGGGTGAGAGTGACGGCCGCCGGCCATCAGGCAGGCGCAGTGCGCGTTGGCGCGCCCGCGTGATATACTTTCGCGGCGTCACCCCTGGACTCCACGCGGCAGACAGTTTTTAACCCCGACCCGAATCTTCATGGCTGAGTTCATTTGTCGTCTGGGAACGCCCGCGGGCGAAATCGTCACGCGCACGATAGAGGCCGTCGGCGCGCAGGAGGCGCGCGTGCGCCTCGAAAGCGAGGGCTTCCGCGTCTTCGCCGTCACGCCGCCGAAGACCTCCGGCGTCGCCGCCCTGACCAGGCGCGGCGGCAAGGGCTCACACGCGCGCTTCAAGGCCAACGACTTCCTGCTCTTTAACCAGCAACTGTCGGCACTCCTGCGCGCGGGCATCCCCATCCTCCAGGCCATCTCTATGCTGCGCAAGCGCGCGCAGAGCGCGGGGCTCTCGATCGTGCTCGCGGACGTGGAGGACAAGATTCGCGGCGGGCTGGCGCTGTCGGCCGCCTTCGCCGCGCAGGGGCCTGTTTTCCCGCGCATCTACACGGCCTCGATTCTGGCCGGCGAGCGCTCGGGCGCGTTAGACGAGGTGCTCGACCGCTACGTCGAGTACATGCGCCGGAGCGTGAATCTGCGGCGCAAGATTCGTGGCGCGCTCGCCTACCCGATGATGCTCCTCGCGGCGTCGTTCGGCATGGTCGCGTTTCTGACGGTTTACGTCGTGCCGCGGATGTCGAGCCTGTTCGAGGGCTTCGGCCGGGGCAAACTGCCCTGGTTGACCATCATCGTGACGGGGATAGCCGACTGGGTGAGCACCAACTTCTGGTGGCTCGTCCCGGCGGTCATCGTCGGCCTCATCGCTTTCGTCTTCTGGGCGCGCACGCCTTCGGGAAGGATGACGATTGACCGCGTGCTCCTCAAGCTCCCGCTCGTCGGGAAGCTCTTGCAGCAGATCGCCGTCGCACAGGCCACGCGCAGCCTGGCGACGCTCCTGGCGGGCGGCATCACGCTCGTCGAGTCATGGGAGATAGCGGCCGAGTCCATCACGAACCGCGAGCTGCGGCGCAAGAGTTCCGCCATCCTGCCGATGATCCGCGAGGGGCGCTCTTTTACGGAGAGTTTGGAGTCGGCCGGGTGGTTCCCCGAGCTGGCCGTGGACATGATCGGCGTGGGCGAGCGGTCGGGTAGTTTGCGCGAGATGCTGGACGAGGTGGCGGTCTTCTACGACTCGGAGGCCGAGGTCAAGCTTGAGCAGTTGACGACGACGATTGAGCCTGCGATTCTTATAGTCATGGGCGGGGTCGTCGTCACGATTCTGCTCAGCATTTATCTGCCGATCATCTCGGCCATCTCGAACGCCTCGGGGGGACGATAAGGCGGTTACAAGTTTAAAGTTTCAGGTTCCAAGTTAAAGACGAAGAACCTGAAACCTTAAACTTGAAACCTGAAACTTTTGTTATGAAGCAGTTGTCGGAAGAATACACGGAGACGGTCTCGGCCTACGACGAGGCCACGCAGGAGGCTCTGCCGCCGCTCGCGGCCGAGGACAACGACCCGCCTGAGGTGCGCGAGGCGCGGACACTCGCGCGCCGCTACCGCCTGCCCTACGTTGACCTGCTCCCGCCCGACGGCGACTCGCCGATAGACTACGCGCTGCTGGGCGAGATACCCGTTGACCTGATGCTGCGCCACCAATTCGTGCCGCTGAGGCGCGAGGGCAAGCGGCTGCACATCGCGATGGCCGACCCGACCGACCTCGAAAGGCTGGACGAGTTGGCGAGCGCCCTGCACGCGCGCGTCGTCCCGCACGTCGCGACCGCCGGGGCCATTGACGTTGTTCTCAGAAAAGGTGACGCCACGCAGCGCGTGCTGCAAGAGGCTGCCTCGGGCTTCCGCATCTCGCTCGTCAAGGAGACGGAGACCGGCGAAGAAGTTTTAGACCTCGACCGCCTGGCGACCGACTCCGAGATGTCGCCGATCATCAAGCTCGTGGACACCATCGTCTTCAACGCGATGGAGTCGCGCGCCTCCGACATACACATCGAGACGCGCGACACAGAGGTCCAGGTCAAGTACCGCATAGACGGCGCGCTCTACGCCAAGGTTGACCCGATTGATTTGGCCTATCACCAGACGCTCATCTCGCGCATCAAGGTCATGTCTGAGCTGGACATCGCCGAGCGCCGCATCCCGCAGGACGGGCGCTTTCGGGTGCGCTACAAGGGGCGCAACGTGGACTTCCGCGTCTCCATCATGCCGACGGTGCACGGCGAGGATGCCGTCATCCGTATTCTCGACAAGGAGCAGATTAACGAGGAGTTCCGCAACCTGAACCTGGACGTGGTCGGCTTCTCCGAGGATGACTTGAGGAAGTTCCGCCGCTACATCGCGGAGCCCTACGGGATGGTGCTCGTGACGGGGCCGACGGGCTCCGGTAAGACGACGACGCTCTACGCCGCCTTGAACGAGATTCGCAACGAGGAAGACAAGATCATCACGATCGAGGATCCGGTCGAGTACCAGTTGCACGGCATCACGCAGATTCCCGTCAACGAGAAGAAGGGGCTCACATTCGCGCGCGGCCTGCGTTCCATCCTGCGCCACGACCCGGACAAGATCATGGTCGGCGAAATCCGCGACGAGGAGACGGCGCAGATCGCCATCCAGTCGGCGCTGACGGGCCACCTTGTCTTCACGACCGTCCACGCCAACAACGTGATTGACGTCATCGGCCGCTTCCTGAATATGGGCGTCGAGCCTTATAATTTCGTCTCCAGCTTAAACTGCGTGCTGGCACAGCGCCTGGTCCGCATCCTGTGCCCGACCTGCAAGCGCAAGTACCGGCCGACCGACGACGAGTTGTTGGAGTCGGGCCTCAAGCCGGACGAGCAGCGCGGCCGCGTCTTCTACATGAGCGTCGGCTGCGACGCCTGCAACCACACGGGCTACCGCGGGCGCACGGCGATTCACGAGTTGCTGGATTTGACGGACAACATACGCGAGATGATCGTCGAGCGGCGGCCCGGCTCCGAGGTGCGCCGCGCGGCCGAGGCCGAGGGCCTGACGGGCCTGCGCGCCTCCGCGCTCGCCAAAGTCTTCGCCGGGACTTCCACCCTGCACGAGATTAACCGCGTGACGTTCGTCGAGGAGATTAAGCAGTAGTCAGTGGTCGGTGGTCAGTGGTCAGTTAAGGAACGGCCCGCGCGGCTGTGCCAGAACTGACCTGCGACGCAAGAAAGGTTTTTCTTTTAACTGACTGCTGACCACTGACCACTGACCACTGTTTTTGGGAACTGCATCCATCGCGCGGCGTGTTGTAAGTCTCGGGGACGCGCCCGCAGGTTTCCGACCAGACCGAGTTTGATTGTCGCCCCGGCCCGTTTTTGTCCTATCCGTTTTGCCAGAGGACTCGAAGATGAAGAGATCGCCCATTCACGCGCGCCCGTTCGCCGCACTCCTGGTTGTCTTTTGCCTGCTCGCCGCCCCCATGACGGCCTTCGCCAAGAAGGGCGAGAAGAACTTCAAGCAGGGCATAAAGTACGAGCAGGCGCAGCAGTGGGAGAAGGCCGCGCAGGAGTTCACGCTCGCCCTGGCCGCCAACCCGGCGGACGTCGAGTACCAGTTGCACTACCGCCGCGCCGTCTTCAACGCCTCGCAGCAGTACATGCAGCAGGGCCGCGCGCTCGCCGAGCAGCGCGACTACATCGGCGCGTACAACGCCTTCCGACAGGCTTACGGCTACGACCCGGTCAACGAGTTGGCCCTCTCCGAGATGGAGCGCATGCTGCGCCTCCAGCGCGAGAAGACGGGCGAAGCCGCGCCGGGCGAGGGCGACGGCAATGGCAACGGCAGAGGCAACGGCCAGCCCGGCCCGCGAATCAACCAGCTCTCCTACAGGCAGGGCGCTGTCCCCGGAGCGGGCGGCACGCCGGCCGCCCCGGCTGACACGCGCAACCCGCCGCCCGAGGACGTGCTGCCGCCGCAGCGCACGGAGCAGCTGCGCGTCATCAAGTACAACGGCGACCTCAAGGGCTTCATACGCAACCTGGCCGAGCAGCTCAGCCTCAACGTCATCTTCGACTCACAGTCGTTCCGCGCGCCGCGCACCGTCGAGGTGAACCTGACGGACGTGACCACGGCGCAGGCGCTCGACCTCATCTTCCTACAGGAGGGCCTCTTCTTCCAGAAGGTCAACCGCCGCACGATTCTCGTCGCCGACCAGAACCGGCGCGCGCAGTACCAGCAGCTCTCCATACGCACTTTCTATCTCTCGAACATCGCGCCCGACGAGGCGCGCAACATCATCGCCGCCGCCATCCCGCCCAACCAGGGCCGCCCGCAGACGGTCGTGCTCCCGGACAAGGCGACCAACAGCATCACCATCCGCGACACGTCCGAGAACTTGCGCCTCATCGGCGAAATCCTACAGAGCATTGACAAGGACCGCGCCGAGGTCGTGATGGACGTCAACATCTACGAGGTCTCGCGCACGGACCTCTTGCAAGTCGGCAACCAGATCGGGACGGGCAGTGACTCCAGCGGCCTCTTCAACCTGGGCGTCTCAAGCGGGCTGAACGTCGTCGCCGGCTCGCGCCAGGTGGCGCAGGCCCTGACGACCGCGCCGACCGCCTTCGGCGCGGCGATCCTTATCCCGAACGCGGTCCTGACCGCGTTCCAGAGCAAGAACCGCACGAAGCTGCTCGCCTCGACGCAGGTTCACGCCTTCAACGGCGAGGAGTCTTCGGCGCGCATAGGCCAGCGCGTGCCCGTGCAGACGGCGCAGACCTACCCGTTCAGCACCGTGCCGACGACCGGCGGCACGGGCGGCCAGGGCACGACCGGCGGCGTCTTCAGCGGCGGCTTCCCAGTTATCCAGTACGAGCCGACGGGCCTGACGCTGAAGTTCACGCCGCAGGTCTTCCCGAACCTCGACGTGCAGGTCAAGATGTCCATCGAGTCCAAGGACATCCTCGGCGCGGGCAGCCTGACGCCGACTTTCACCGAGCGCACGATTTCCGGCACGGCGCGCATCCAGAACAACCGGACGATGATGCTCGCCAGTGTCGCGCAGGACACGCAGTCGCAAGGGCGGCGCGGCCTCCCGCTCCTCGGGCTCATCCCCGTGCTCGGCCGGCTGTTCTCTTCGCCGACGCGCAACGACACGCAGATAGACATCGTCATCGCCGTCACGCCGCGCGTCTTGCGCGCGCCGGCCGTCACGCCCTTCGACGAGCGCGAGCGCCCGAGCGGCACTTTGCAGACGCCGACCACAGGCTCGCTCGAAGCGATGGTCCGCGAGGCAGACCGCGAAGACCAACTGGCAGCCGCGCGCCGCCTGCCGACCAACTCGGTCGTGCAGCTCCCGGACACGGAGCCCGTCCCGTCTTACGTCCCCGCGCCGAGGGCTCTGATGCCTTCGGCCGCGGAGTCCGCAGCGACGACGCCGCAGCCGACCGAGGCGAAGGCCGCTTCAACGACGCCCGCGCCGCAGCCCGTGTCCGCTGCCATCGTCACGCCCGAGCGGCAGCAGGCGAACGCCCTCGCCAACGCCATCGCGCAGTTGACGGGCGACGCGCCGCCGCCGCCGACTCTGGTGCAGAAGTCTTCCGCGGCCGTGCCGCGCGCGGTTTCGATGGCCCAGCAAACGGGCGTGCCGCTGAGCCTCCCGCAGCCGGCGCTCGCCGCGGCGCTGGAGAAGTCTCTGGCCGCGAAAGGGAACGCGACCGTAGCGCCTTCGGCCGCGGCCGTCGCGAGGCCGGAGCCGGGCGCTCTGGTGGCGGAGCTGCGGCTGATGGCCGAGAGGCAGGAGATGCGCGTCGGCGAGAAGCAGCGCGTCGGGCTCGTGCTGATCTCGAAGGAGCCGCTCGGGGCGGCGACCGCGCGCCTGCGCTTCGACCCGAGGCTCTTGGCCGTGCGCGGCGTCTTGCAGGGGGACTGGCCGGACGGGGCGTCGAGCGCGCCCGTCATCATGCAATCAATTGAGCCTGATGGCATGATCACTCTCGTCATACAGCCGCGGTCGGGCGCGCCCCTGAAGTCCGGCGCGAGCGTCATACTCTTCCTCGAAGTCGAAGCGCTCGCGGCCGGCGAGGGTGTCATCAGATTCGGCCCGGACGCGTACATCGTCGCGCCGAACGGGCGCGGCGTGAGCTTGCAACTGACGGAGAGCCGCCTGACGGTGAAGTAGTATGAAAGAGCAGAAGGCAGAAGGCAGAAGGCAGAAGGCGGAAGGCGGAAAGCAGAAGGCAGAAAGCGCCGGACGGTCTTTCTCTGCTTTCCGCCTTCCGCCTTCTGTTTTTCGCCGGGCGCAGGGCTTCACGCTCATCGAGCTGGTGATTACGCTGACGGTGTTGACGATTCTGACGCTGGGCGTCATCCCGCTCGTCAAGACCTCTGTGCGGCGGCAGCGCGAGCAGCAGTTGCGCGAGGAGCTGCGCCAGATGCGCCGGGCCATAGACCAGTTCCACCGCGAGGCGCTCGCGGGGGGGCAGGCGCGCGGCGTCGGCGGCGCGGGCGGCGCGCCCGTGCCTCAGCCGCCCACTGACCCGGACAACCCGCAGGCGAACCCGCAGCAGCAGCAGGGCGTGCCGTTCGTAGACCCGCGCGTCAGGGTCGCCATCACGGACACGACGATCTTCGGGACGGACAACCCTGACCGCTACCCGCCCGACCTGGAGACGCTCGTCAACGGCGTCAGCGTCACGCCCATCGGGGCGGCGGGCGCGGGCGGCGGCGGCGGGATAGTGGGCCTCTCGGGCTCGGACCAGACCGCGACGAGCAACACGCTCACCTCGACCAAGAAGAAAGTTTACCTGCGCGAGATTCCAATAGACCCCATGACGGGCGAGCGCGACTGGGAGCTGCGCTCGACCTACGACTCGAAGGACGCGGGCTCCTGGGGCGGCGAGAACGTCTTCGACGTGCGCTCGAAATCCACCGCGACCTCGCTCGACGGGGAGACGAAGTACAATGAGTGGTGAAATGCAGTGGTCAGCAGTCAGTGGTCAGTGGTCAGTGAAGACGGTCGCCAAGCTTGAGCAGCCGCCGGCACCTGAGTCTGGCCGCTCGCCGTTTTTACTGACCACTGACCACCGACCACTGACCACTGTTCTCCAGCGCGGTTTCACGATGCTCGAACTGATGATCGTCATCTCGATCATCGTCATCCTGGCCGTCATCGCGATGCCGCAATACCAGAAGAGCGTGACGCACGCGCGCGAGACCGTGCTCAGGGACAACCTGTACCAGTTGCGCAAGGCGATTGACCTCTACGGGGCGGACAAGGGCAAGCTGCCGCAGTCGCTCGACGACCTCGTCACCGCCGGCTACGTCCGCGAAATCCCGCTCGACCCGATCACGGGCGAGAAGGACTGGGTCGTCGAGACGGGCGAGGACGCTTCTTCGCTGACCGGCGAGCAGGGGGTCGTCAACGTCCGCAGCGCCTCGCCGGACCCTTCGACCGAGGGCAAGCCCTACAACGAATGGTAGAGCAGTGGTCAGTGGTCAGAAGTCGGTGGTCAGTTAAAAGCTGATTCCTACTGACCACTGACCACTGACCACTGACCACTGACAATGCCGACACCCTTCAACAAGCTCATCAGCCCGCGCTTCCCCCCGGCCGCACTCGGCCTCGAAAGCGGCACGGCGTCGGTCGTCCACCTTGAGCGCAAGGGGCGCGGCGGCGGCTATTCGATCAAGCGCGCGGCCACGGCCACGCTCCCCGCGGGCCTCGTCCAGCCGGGCTTCGACGAGGTGAACGTCACGGACGCCAACTCGCTCGTCGTGCTCTTGAGCGAGGTGGCGCTGAGCGCCGGCCTCGGCAAGCAGCGCAAGTGGTCCGTGGCCCTGCCAGAGGCCGCGACGCGCGCGTCCATCCTGACTTTGGAGAGCGCGCCCGCCTCGCGCCAGGAACTCGAAGAAGTCCTGCGCTGGAAGACCGAGCGCGCTTTCGGCGCTCCGCCCGAAGAGTTGGTCGTCACGCGCGAGCGCCTGCACGCCGACGCTCAGGGCCGCCGGCGTTACCTGGCCGTCGGCATCCGCGCCGTAGTCCTGGCCGAGTACGAGAGCGTCTTCGAGGCGCTCGGCTGGCGCGCTGGGCTCGTCATGCCGCGCCATCAGGGGGAGGCGCGTTGGCTCACGCCTGCCGGCGGCGACTCGCTGCTCGTCAGCTCGCACGCCGAAGGGTTCACCGCGCTCCTCATGAGGGACAGCCAGCCGCTGGTCGCGCGCTCCGTCATGTGCGAGCCCGAAGACCGCGACGACGAGCTCTACCGCCTGCTGCTCTTCTACCGCGACCGCGTGCTCGCGCCCGGCGAGGGTGACGCGGCCGTCGCGCTCAACCGCCTGCTCGTCGTCGGCGAGGGCTTCGACAAGGAGCACGTCGGCGACATCGTCAACGAGACTCTCGAAGTACACCTGCGCGCCCTCGGCCCCGTCGAGGTCGGCCTCGCGCTCCCGTCCGCCGAGCTGAACTTCGACGCCATCGCCGCGCCCGCCGGCCTCGCCACGCTCGCGTGGTAAAAGCAGTGGTCAGTGACGCGGCAGGTAAGTGTCCCGTAGGGACAGTCGAAAATAGCCCAGCACTTCAGTGCTGGGTATTGAGCCAAAAAATATTCGAGTCCCGTAGGGACGACCGAAGAAACGTCTGCCCACGATTCGGCCGTCCCTACGGGACTCGGCACAATTTGTCCGCCTGTTCCCAGCACTGAAACGCTTGGTGTGAATTAAAAACTTGAAAGGAAGGTGAGAGCCGCGCATAGTGAGCTTGCAACCCAATCCAACCGGAAAGGAGCTCACCGATGCTCGACCCTGACACCTTCCTGACGACACTTTACGTCATGGTTGACGATTTCGCCAAAGCCTGCCTGCCCGCGGAAGTCCGCCCCGGCCCACGCCCCTCGTTGACGCGCTCGGAGGTCGTCACCCTGGCCGTCTTCGGCCAGTGGGCCTGCTTTGTGTCCGAGCGCAGCTTCTACTCGTGGGCCGCGCGCCACCTGCGTGCGGCCTTCCCCACCTTGCCCGCCAGGACACAGTTCGAACCGCCTGCTGCGCCATCACGAGGGGGCGACCACGGCCTTCTGCCTCCACCTGAGCGGAGAACTGGGCGAGCGCCAAGCCGCCTATCAGGCGCTGGACTCGACGGCCCTGGTCTGCCGCGACGCCAAGCGCCGTGGGCGCGGCTGGCTCGCGGGGCAGGCCGACATCGGGTGGAGCAATCGGCTGGGCTGGTATGAGGGCTTGCATTTGCTGCTCGCGGTTGACCCCAGAGGCGTCATCACTGGCTACGGGCTCGCGCCGGCCAGTGTCAAAGACCAGCGCCTGGCCGAGACCTTCTTCGCCGCGCGGCACCGCCCGCAGGCGGCGCTCGCGAGCGTCGGGGCACGGACGCCAGCCCCGTATGTCACGGACAAAGGCTTTGAAGGCGAGCGCTGGCATGAGCATTGGTTTGAGAGCTACGGGGCGTCTGTCATCTGCTTGCCCAAGCGCGATGTCCGCCAGCCGTGGCCACGCAGTTTGCGCCGGTTTGTCGCCGGGGTGCGGCAGATCGTCGAGACCGTCAACGAGAAGTTGCACCATGCTTTTCGCCTCAGTCGTGAGCGGCCACATGCGCTCTCCGGGGCGCGGGCACGCTTGGCGGCCAAGGCGGCGCTGCACAACTTCTGCGTCTGGCTCAATCGGCAGCTCAAGCGACCGGACTTGGCTTTCGCTGACTTGGTGGACTGGTAATATCTCTTTATTTCACACCAAGCGTTGAAGTGCTGGGCTATTCTCAATCGCCCCTGACGGGGCTGTGGATGCGGACACTCAATCGCTGCCGCCGTCGCCTTGAAACTTTCAGGGTTTCAAATGCGTAAAACCTCAGCATCATGACGATGAGTGCAACCCCCGCATTGTTGAGCCTTTCGGCCGCCGCCGACTGCGACCTGGTGACGCGGGCCGCCTCTGGGCGCGAGGATGGCTTCGAGGAGTTGGTGCGCCGCTACCAGCGCCCGATTGCCGCTTACGTCTACCGCATGGTCGGCGACTACGAGTCGGCACTGGACCTGACGCAAGAGGTCTTCATCAAGGTCTACAACTCGCTCCGTCGCTACCGCTCCGAGTTCAAGTTCTCGACCTGGATTTACAAGATCGCGCACAACTCAGCGGTTGACCACCTCAGGCGGCAGGGCGGGCGCGAGCAGGCGCTCCTGCGCGAGTTCGACGGCGAGCAGTACGACCTGCCGGTCGAGAGCAAGAGGCCCTCGCCCGAGCAGGAGAGCGAGCGGGCTGAGCGCCGCGCCGAGATCGAGCGGGTCGTCGGCCAACTGCCGGCCGCCTACAGGGAGCTGGTCGTCCTGCGCCACTCGCACGACCTCTCCTACGACGAGATTGCCGAGGTCACGGGCCTGCCGCTCGGCACGGTCAAGAATCGTCTCTTCCGCGCGCGCGAGGTGATGCGCCGCGAGTTCGTCGGCAGAGGAATCACGGGGGTATGACAGAGACGCCGGACAATTCCGCGTGCGCGGGCGAAGAGATCGTCGCCTACCTGGACGGCGAGCTGGACGCCCGCGCGCTCGCGCGCTTCGAGCGGCACGTCGGCGGCTGCGAATCTTGCGCGTCGGCGCTCGCCGCCGAGCGGCAGTTGTTCCGCGAGCTTGACTCCGCGCTCTCCGCGGAGCCGCAGCTTGAAATGCCGAAGAACTTCGCGCAGGTCGTGGCCGCGCGAGCGCAGGCAGACATGAGCGGCGTGCGCGGCCCGGCCGAGCGCCGCCGTGCGCTGCGGTTGTGCGGTGTCCTGGCCGCGGCCGCCTTCGCGCTCACGGGCGGCGCGGCGCTGACCGAGGGAGTGTTCGCGCCGCTGCGTGCCGTCTGGAAGTTTTGCGCGGCGGTCGCAGGTTTTCTGGGCCACGCGCTCTACGACGCGGGCGCAGGCTTCGCCGTCATCTCGCGCGGCGTCGGCGGCCGCGTGCTCTTCGGGTCGCGCGGCGCTGGCGCGCTCGTGCTCCTGCTGCTCGTGCTGGCCCTCCTCATGCTCCGCAGACTGATTACGGGCTACCACCGCGCGCGGGCCGTCGAATGAAGGCCGCGGCGCACGTCCCTTTTTAGAGCCGGGGACGTGCGCCTCTTTTTTTTGACCGTGAATCAACTCTCGCTACAGAACTCTTCCGCCTCCGGGTGGGCGCGCGCCGCGCTCGCCTTTTCCGCGCTGCTGCTCCTGGCTGTGTGCGCGCGGTCGCAAACCGCGGAAGGGCTGCTGCCGGACGACCGCGCGCCGCTCGTGGTCGAGGGCGTCAACACTTCCGACGTTTTCGGCTGGGGCCAGTCGGTCGTCGTCCGCGGGCAGGTCAAGAGCGGAGTGATGGCCTTCGGCGGCGACGTGATCGTGGAGGGCGTGGTCGAGGGCGACGTGGCGACCATCGGCGGCTCCGTCGTGCAGCGCGACGGCGCGCGCATCGGCGGCGACGTTATCGTCATCGGCGGGCTCTACCGCCACGGCGAGAACGCGCAGGCCGGGCGCGACCCCTCGCGCACGACCGTCATGTTCGCGGGCTTCGAGCAGGAGCTGCGCGGCGTCATGCGCAACCCGGCCTCCCTGCTCACGCCGCAGTTGTCTGTGGCCTACCTGGGCAGCCGCGTGCTGGCCGTCCTCTTCTGGTTCATCGCGTCGCTCGTCCTGACGGCCGTCACGCCCGGCGCGATTAGCCGCGCCGTGACGCGCTTGCAGCTGACCAATTTGAGAGTCGCCGTCATAGGCTTCGTCGGCTCGATCCTGATGACCTTCGGCGTGGTCGCGGGCCTGAGCGTGCTGCCGACTGTCGTCGGCGCGCTCGTCGGGTTGGCTGCGCTCATCCTCCTGCTGCTGGCTTACCTGTTCGGCCGCGTCGCCATACAGGCTGCGACGGGCCAGTGGCTCCAGCGCAGATTTTTTCCCGGAGAGTACCGCTCGGAGTCCGTCGCGCTGCTCGTCGGGACGGTCTTCTGGGCCACGCTTTTGTCGCTGCCTTACGTCTGGCCGCTGGTGGGCGCGGGGCTCCTGGTGGCGAGCCTCGGACTGGCGCTGACGGCCAGATACCGCGTCGGCTGGAAGCGTCCGTAAAGCGTCCAGTCCTCCCCAAAAATCCCCGAAAAATATTAGAGCGCACGGGAGACGAAACGGGCGCTTGTTGCGTCTAAGCTCGTCCGCTTGAGGACGCCTGCGGGCGGCCGTTTCGGACTCAGACCGCTGATTTTGGAACTTTTAGCCCCGCCTCCGATAATCTCCCTTAACGGCAGTCGGCCCGCTCGTGTGTCTTCCGAAACGCCGGATAAATTCTGAACATTGATTGCGACCACTGCGTAATAAAATCCTTGGTCGCACGTTTTTATATTAGCGGCTAGATTTCGGCCCAATTCCTTGACCACCGCGGCCGCCTTCACGTTAAGAAGCGAGGGGATTTTGATGAAAAAGGCTTTTATCGTTTTCGCGCTCGTCGCCGCCGCCCTCGGCGCGGTGACAGCGCGGGCACAGACGAACGACCCTGCGATTACGGCCACGCGCGTCATGGGCAAGGTGACGGAGATTAACGGCCCCGCAGGCCAGTTGACCGTCAAGACCGACGCGGGCTCGACCGTCCTCGTCGGCGTCAACGAAAAGACCAGCTACCTGCGTATGCCGCCTGGCGAGACTGACCGCGCGAAGGGCGTCCCCATCGGCATGACGGACATCGCGGTCGGCGACGGCGTCTACGCGCGCGGCTACGTCGCGGAGGACCGCAAGTCGGTGCCGGCGCAGCAGGTCATCGTCGTGGCCCAAAGTGACATCGCCAAGAAGCAGGAGAAGGAGCGCGCCGAGTGGCGTGTGCGCGGGCTCTCCGGCATCGTCGAGTCGCTCAACCCGCAGACCAAAGAGATCACGGTCAAGACGCGCACGCCCGAGGGGCCGAAGGCCATCGTCGTCCCCGTCACCGACAAGGTGAAGATGCGCCGCTACACGCCCGACTCCGTCAAGTTCAGCGACGCCAGGAAGAGTTCCTTCGACGATCTGAAAGTCGGCGACCAGCTCCGCGCCAAGGGCGACAAGAGCGAGGACGGCGCGCGCTTCACGCCCGACGAAATCGTGACCGGGGCCTTCCGCACCATCGGCGGCTCAGTCACCTCCGTTGACCCCGCGACCGGCGAGATCAAGATCAGCGACATACAGAGCAAGCAGCCCGTGACGGTCGTCGTCAGCAAAGACTCAACCATCAAGCGCATCCCCGCCGACTTCATGCAGCGGGGGCCGGGCGGCCCCGGCGCGGGCGGCCCCCCGCCGCAAGGTGGAGGCGGCGGCGGCGGCGGCGGCGCGCGACCCGCTGGACCCGGCGGCCCGCCGCAGGGTGGCCCGGGCGGACCCGGCGGCGGCGGCGGCCCAGACATTCAGCGGTTGATTGAGAGCGCACCCGCGACGACGCTCGCGGAGTTGAAGGCCGGCGAGATGATTCTCATCTCCAGCACGACGGGCGCGGACCCCTCGCGCGTGACGGCCATCACGCTCGTCGCGGGCGTCGAGCCCGTCTTCCAAATGCTACAGGCGAGCCAGGGCGGGCCGGCGAATCGGCCGCCCAATCTAGGCACCATCAACATAGGCATCGGCGGGCCGTGAAGCGAGCAAGGCCCGCGAAGTATTGAGACAGTGACATACCCGAGGCCGCTGGTTTCACCGAACCCCGGCCACATACGAGAAGGCAATTATGATGAATTCAGTTAAGAGAATCTTTGCGCGGGGCATGGGCCTCGCGCTGGTGCTGGCGCTGGCCGCCGTGGTGGGCCTCGCGCAGCAGGCGGGCTCCTTGCGCGGGCAGGTGACTGACGAATTCGGCGGCGCGCTCGTCGGCGCGACCGTCACGGTCGTCGGCCCGACCGGCGCGGAAAAGACGGCCGTCACCAACGACGAAGGCAGTTTCGTCGTCAGCGGGCTCGCGCCCGGAGCCTACACCGTGCGCGTCGCCAATACGGGCTTCGCCACCTACGAGGCCGCGGACGTGCAGGTCGCCGCCGGCCGCAACGAGCCGCTCGACATCAAATTGAGCGTCACCATCGAGGAGCAGAACGTCACGGTCTCGACCGACCAGCGCGGCGTCAGCACGGAGTCTGAAAACAACGCCGACGCGCTTGTGCTCCGCGGCAAAGACCTCGACGCCTTGCCGGACGACCCCGATGATTTGGCCGCCGCGCTGAACGCGCTCGCGGGTCCCTCGGTCGGCCCCAACGGTGGGCAGATTTACATTGACGGCTTCACGGGCGGGCGCATGCCTCCGAAAGAGGCCATCCGCGAAGTCCGCGTCAGCCAGAACCCCTTGAACGCGGAGAACGACCAGCCCGGCTTCGGCCGCATAGATATCCTGACGCGCCCCGGCTTCGGCAAGATCACGGGCAGCGCCTCTTACGGCTTCCAAGATGAGAGCATGAACGCGCGCAACCCGTTCGCGCCGAGCCGCGGGGACTTCCAGCAGCGCCTCATCAACTTTACCCTGGGTGGCCCCATCAGTGCGAAGAAGTCTTCCTTCTTTATAGACTTTCAGCGCCGCGAGGAGGACGACAACGACATCATCAACGCGACGGTGCTCGACTCGTCGCTCAACGCCGTGCGCGTCAACGAGATCATCTTCCAGCCGCGCCGGTTCACGACCTTCAGCCCGCGCTTCGACTACGCACTCAACGAGAACCACACGCTGACCCTGCGCTACAGCTTCTCGAAGACGACGCTCGACAACTCCGGCGTCGGCGGTTTCTCGCTCGCCTCGCGCGGCTTCGACACCGAGAACACGCAGCACACTTTCCAGATCACGGAGACGGCCGTCGTCAACCCGAAGCTGATTAACGAGACGCGCTTCCAGTACGTCCGCGACAGCAGCGAGCAGAACGACACCAACACGCTCTCGTCCGTCATCGTCAACGACGCCTTCTCCGCCGGCGGCGCGCAGGTCGGGCTCTCCTTCAACCGCGCCTCGCGCTGGGAGTTGCAGAACTACTCGACCGCGACGTGGTTCCCGAACCACACGTTCCGCTTCGGCGCGCGCCTGCGCGGCGTGAGGCTGACGGACGTCTCGCGCAACAACTTCGGCGGGACTTTCTTCTTCTCCACGCTCGACCAGTACAGGGCCGCCTTGCGGGGCGATGCGGGCGCCATCCCGTCGCAGTTCACCATCGCGGGCGGCGAGCCCGAGGCGACCGTCAGCCAAGTGGACTTGGGCGCTTTCTTCCAGGACGAGTGGCGCCTCCGGCCGAACCTGACGCTGACCTTGGGCGTCCGCTACGAGACGCAGAACAACATCAGCAGCAAATTCAACTTCGCGCCGCGCGCCTTCTTCGCGTGGGCTCCGGGCGGAACCAACACTGGCACCATCGGCCAGTTCGGCGCGGGCCAGCCGAAGTTCGTCATCCGCGGCGGCGGCGGCCTCTTCTACAACCGCTTCAACGAGTCGGGCACACTCGGCCTCAACCGCTTCAACGGCGTAGACCAGTTGCGCTTCAACATCTCGAACCAGGACCTGGACGCGAACGGCCAGCCCATCCTGGAGAGTTTGCTCTCGGGCGTGGTCTACAACTCGGACGGGACCATCACGAACGCGCCGACCATTGACGCGCTCGTCGGCCTCAATCAGCCGCAGGTCATCAACCGCATTGACCCGAACCTGCGCGCGCCCTACTCGATGCTGGGGGCGATCAACGTCGAGCGGCAACTGCCCTACAACTTCACGGTCTTCACCGTGCTCTTCACCTACCGGACGCGCCACGCGCTGGTCTTCCGCGACGTGAACGCGCCGGTTCCGGGGACGTTGGAGCGGCCGGACCCGACGCTCGGCAACGTCTTCCAGTGGGAGTCGAGCGGCGTCTTCAACGACCTTCGCTTCATAGTCGGCGTGCGCAACCAGATCAACCGCGCGTTCTCGATCTTCGCCAACTACGTGACGGGCAAGGCGCAGAGCAACACGGACTGCGTCTTCGGGAACCAGTTCGCGTGCCACCCGTCGAACAGCTACGACCTGAACGCGGACTACGGGCGCGTGGCCTTCTTCCCGCGCCACAACTTCTTTTTCGGCGGCACGCTCGGCATCCCGAAACTGAAGATCGCGCTCAACCCGTTCATCATCGCGAGGACGGGCCAGTTCTTCAACATCACGACGGGCGAGGACACCAACGGCGACCGCCTCTTCCTTGAGCGTCCGGCCTTCGCCGACGCCCAGACGCCCGCGGCCGACCTGAGGACCACGCCCTGGGGCAACTTCGACATCAAGCCGAAGCCGGGCCAGACCCTCATCCCGCGCAACTACGGTGAGGGTCCGGGCTTCTTCGCCGTCAACCTCGGCGTCAGCCGCACCTTCGGCTTCGGCGAGCTGCCGGGCGCTGGCGGCGCAGCGGCGGCCGCAGGCGGCGGTGGTGGCGGTCCCCGCGGCGGAGGAGTCGGCGGGCCGCGCGGCGGCGGTGGCGGCGGCGGTCAGCGTGGGCCGGGCGGCCCCGGCGCTGGCCCCGGAGGCGCTGGCTCTGAGAAGCGTTACAACCTGACCTTCTCGCTCAACTTCCAGAACCTCCTGAACCGCACGAACCTGGCCCCGCCGGTCGGCAACCTCAGCTCGCCGTTCTTCGGCGAGTCCACGCGCACGCTCGGCGGCTTCGGCCAGGGCGGGAACCCCGCGGCCGGCAACCGCCGCGTCACGGCCACCGTCAGGTTCAACTTCTAAAAGGGAAAAGGCACAAAGCGAAAGGGAGGACGAGAGCCGCGCTCTCGTCCTCCCTTTCGCTTTGTGCCTTTTGACTTACTTCCTACACGTTCAAAATTTCGTTCTCTTTGGTCTTCATCAGCTCGTCAATCTTGCCGATGTAGGTGTTGGTCAGCTTCTGCACCTCTTCGAGACCGTCGCGCTCAGCGTCCTCGGAGATGGCCTTGTCCTTGAGCAGCCTCTTGAGGCGGTCGTTGGCGTCGCGGCGGATGTTGCGGACGGCCGTGCGGTGCTCCTCTGCGATTTCGTGGACCTGCTTGGCGAGCTGCTTGCGGCGCTCCTCGGTCAGGGGCGGGATGGGGATGCGGATGAGCTTGCCGTCGTTCGACGGGTTGAGGCCGAGGTCGGCGGCGCGGATAGCCTTCTCGATGGCCACGAGCTGCGTCTGGTCCCAGGGCTGGACGGTCAGCATCTGCGGCTCGGGCACATGGACCGAGGCCATCTGGTTGAGCGGCGTCGGCGTGCCGTAGTACTCGACCATCACCGAGTCGAGCAGGCTGACGGCCGCGCGCCCCGTGCGGATCGTCGCCAGCTTCTTTCTCACGTCCTCGATGGCGGCCTCCATCCGGGGCCGCGCTTCCTTGACGACATCTTTCTCAGTCATAAAAATTTTCTCCGAAACTAGGTTTCAGGTTTCAAGTTTAAGGTTTCAGGTTACCGTCATCAACTTGAAACCTGAGACCTTAAACTTGGAACTATTTCTTGACGCAGACGCGCGTGCCGACGCCCTCCTCGCCGCGGACGACGCGCAGGATGTTGCCGGGCTTGCGCATGTTGAAGACGACGATGGGCAGGTTGTTGTCCATGCACAGACTTATGGCCGAGGCGTCCATCACCTTCAACTGCTTTTCGAGAACTTCCTGATAGGTGATGCAGTCGTAGCGCGTCGCCGTCTCGTCCTACATCGGGTCGGCGGTGTAGATGCCCTCGACCTTCGTCGCCTTCAGGATCACCTCGGCCTTGATTTCGAGCGCGCGCAGGGCGGCCGCCGAGTCGGTCGTGAAATACGGGTTGCCCGTGCCGGCAGCGAAGATGACGACGCGGCCCTTCTCCAGGTGGCGGATGGCGCGGCGGCGGATGAAGGGCTCCGCCAGTTGCGGGACTGTCGATGGCCGACATGGACGCGCGTGTAGACGCCAGTCTTTTCCAGCGCGTCCTGCAACACGACGGCGTTCATGATCGTCGCCAGCATCCCGATGTAGTCGGCGCTGGAGCGGTTCATGTTGCCGGCGCTCTTGGAGACGCCGCGGAAGATGTTGCCGCCGCCGACGACGACCGCGACCTCGACGCCCAACTCGTCGCGCACGGCCTTGATCTCCTCGGCGACCGCGTGCGCCACGTCCACGTCAATGCCGTAGTTCTGCGCGCCCATCAGGGCCTCGCCGGAGATTTTCAGCAGGATGCGGCGGAAGGCCGCCCGGTCGGCGTCAGGTGCAGGTGCGGACATAAATTCCCGATTAGAAATTTCAGGCTTCGGGTTCGTCTGCCTCTAAACCCGAAGCCTGAAGCCTGTTGACTATTGATTCCCCGCGAGCGCGGCGACCTCGCCGCCGAAGTCGTCCTCGCGCTTGGCGAGCCCCTCGCCCATCTTGTAGCGGGCGAAGCGGCGGATGGTGATGTTCTCGCCGGTCGCGGCGACCTTCTCCGTGACCATCTCGCCGACGGTCTTCGCAGGGTCTTTGACGAACGGCTGGTCGAGCAGCACGGCCTCCTCGTAGAACTTGTTGAGGCGGCCCTCGACGATCTTGTCAATCACCTGGTCGGGCTTGTTGGCGTTCTTCGGGTCGTTCTTGGCCTGGGCGCGCGCGATCTCGCGCTCCTTGTCGAGCGCGTCCGCGGGCACTTCCTCGCGCGTGACGTAGCGCGGCTCGGCCGCCGCGATGTGCATCGCCACGTCCTTGACGAGCTGTTGGAAGTCGTCTGTGCGCGCGACGAAGTCCGTCTCGCAGTTGACCTCGACGAGCACGCCGACCTTGCCGCCCATGTGTATGTAGGAGCCGACTGCGCCCTCGGCGGCGACGCGCCCCTCCTTCTTGCGGGCGCTCGCCAGGCCGCGCTTGCGCAGGATTTCGATAGCCTGCTCCTCGTTACCGCTCGCTTCCGTGAGCGCGTTCTTGCACTCCATCATGCCCGCCCCGGTCTTCTCGCGCAGCGACTTCACCGCGGCGGCCGTAATCTCTGCCATCTCGAAAAATCTCCCTTTAACTTCTCATTAAAAAGCGCAGCCCGGCGGATTTCCCGCGCTGTGGACTGCGCTCGCCGTGAATTGAATGACTGGTTGAACTTTTAGCTCGCGACGCCGACCGACTCGGCTCCCTTTTCCTGCTCGGCCGAGGACGAGGGCCGCACCTCGGACTCGTCGCCCGCGCCGTCGGCCCCTGCGACGGGAGCGCCGGTGCCGGCCTGCGGGTGGTCGCCCACGCTGTCGGGCTGCTGGCCCGTCTTGCCGAAGCCGGTGTTGCCGGGCACGGAAACCTGCGTCTCGCCCGTCTGCGCGCCCGCGCCCATGTCGGCCGCGTTCTCGGCCTCGCGGCCGGGCTCCGTGCTCGTCGTCACGCTGCTCGTGTTGTCGGAACTCGCGCCCCCGCGCCTGCGCCCGCGGCCCGCATCGCCGCCGCCGTCTACGGCCGCGATCTGCTGCTCGTCCTGGTCAGCGCCCTCGGTCACCATCTGCTGGCCTTCGAGCACCGCGTCGGCGATGCGCGAGGCGAAGAGGCGGACGGCGCGCAGCGCGTCGTCGTTGCCGGGGATGACGTAGTCAATCCCCTCTGGCGAGCAGTTGGTGTCCACGACCGCGACGACCGGGATGCCGAGGCGGTTCGCTTCCGCGACGGCGATCTCTTCCTTGCGCACGTCTATGATGAAGACGGCGTCCGGCAGGCGCGTCATGGTCTTGATGCCGGAGAGGTTCTTGTTGAGACTCTCGCGCTCGCGGTCGAGCTTGATGCGCTCTTTCTTCGTCAGCTTCTCGTAGCGGCCGTCGGTCTGCATCGCTTCGAGGTCTTTGAGGCGCTTGATTGATTTCTGGACGGTCTGGAAGTTGGTCAAGAGGCCGCCGAGCCAGCGTTGGTTGATGTAGTACTGGCCGGCACGCTCGGCCTCCTCGCGGATGGCGTCCTGCGCCTGGCGCTTGGTGCCGACGAAGAGCAGCGTCTTGCCGCGGTCCTCGCCTACCAGGTTCGTGACGAACTGGATGGCGTCGCGGAACATGCGCTGCGTTTTCTGTAGGTCAATAATGTAGATGCCGTTGCGCTCGCCGAAAATGTACTCCTTCATTTTCGGGTTCCAGCGCCTGACCTGGTGGCCGAAGTGTACGCCGGCCTCCAGCAACTCTTTCATCGTAACCGAAGCCAAAAGAAATTCTCCTTTGCGTGAATTGGTTTAATGTACTCGCCGCCGCCAGAGTGAATTCCCCCCTGAGGGGGAAAGCAACCAATCGAGGCAGGCGACAATGGACTCGAACTGAAAAAACTATCTCTTCGAGAACTGGAAGCGCTTGCGCGCGCCCTTCTGGCCGTACTTCTTGCGCTCCTTGATGCGTGGGTCGCGCGTGACCAGACCGGCGTGTTTCAGGGCCGGGCGGAGGTCCGCGTTGAACTCGATCAGGGCGCGCGTGATGCCGTGGCGAATCGCGCCGGCCTGTCCGGCCGGGCCGCCGCCTTCGACGTTGACCAGGATGTCGAACTTGCCGGCCGTCTCCGTCAGTTGGAGCGGCTGGCGGATAATCATCCGCAGCGTCTCGTTCGGGAAATACTGCTCGAAAGCCTTCTTGTTGACGCGGACATCGCCCGCGCCGGGGCGCAAGTAGACGCGAGCCGTGGAGCTCTTGCGCCTGCCCGTTCCGTAATATTGAATCTCAGCCACAGTCTTTCTGTCCTTCTAATGCCTTGATGTTATGCGGGGTTGATGTCGAGCGGTTGGGGCTGCTGCGCGGCGTGCGGGTGGTTGGCGTCGGCGTAAACCTTCAGCTTCTTCGCCATCGCCTTGCCCAGCTTCGTCTTGGGCAGCATCCCTTTGACCGCCGACTCGATGACGCGCTCCGGGTGCTTCGCAAACTGCTCCTTGACGGAGACTTCGCGCAGGCCGCCCGGGTAGAGCGTGTGATGGCGGTAGACCTTCTGCTCGGCCTTCGAGCCCTTGAAGACGGCGCGGCTCGCGTTAATCACGATGACGTGGTCGCCCATGTCCATGAAGGGCGTCCACTGCGGGTTGCGCTTGCCCGTCAGGAGGCTGGCGACTTCGGTCGCGAGCCTGCCGACCGTCTGCCCGGCCGCGTCCACGACGTACCACTTGCGATTTCCGGCAAGCCCCTTGCCGCTAGGAAAGTATGTTGACATAGATAACTCTCTCTGGAAAAAGCGTCTGAAACGCGAACGGCTAGAATAACTAACGGGCCTGAAAAATGTCAAGCTAAGGGGCGGCAGGTAAGGGGATTAATTGGCGGGAATTCGGCGGCGGGGAATGAACGAAGGCCCCGGGCTCGGGGCCTTCCTATCTCATATCTGCTCAATTATCCCGCAGGGCCTTTCGCCGCCTGCGGCGCGCTGCGGCCGCGCCCGTCAGCCCCGTTCCCAGTAAAATCAGCGTCGCGGGCTCTGGGACCGGGGCCGGCTGGAAATTATAGGTGATGTCCTTGAAGTTATATAAGTGCATCCCGGCGTAGAAGAAACTATTGTACGTAACGACGGCCGTCCCCTGCCCGGTCAGATCGAGGTGGCTAAAGATCGTCGGGCTCGGGTCGCCGCTGAAGGGATTGTTCAAGTGGCCGGATAAAAAGCCGTCGAAGGTGAACGGCAGCGAGGCGGTCATCAGTCCCGTGGCGTCGCCCAGGGGAATTGTGAACGGGTCAACGTGAAAAGTAATCCGGCCCGTGTAATAAAGTTTTGCGTAGTCAACGCCGTCGTAAGTCCCAGGCCCCCACTTGAGGTCGCTCTCGCCCTGGAATGTGGCGGAGAAGCTCAGCACGTCCCCGGGTTGATTTACGAGCCAGGGGCCTCCGGTCTCCGCGAACCCGCTCGCGCGGAAGCCCTGGCCCGTGATGTCATAAGTACGTGATTGGTAGCCGGGAGGAATGCTGGCGGAGCCGCCCGTGATGACCAGAGAGTCGGCGTTGGCCCCGGGAGCGAAGGAGAAGCAGACGGCAAAGAGGAGCGCCGAAAATAACTTGAGCTGATTTTTCATGATGCCTTGATGTCTGGGCTAAAGGGAAGCAGGCAATTGTTAAGGAGCGCCGGCGGACCAGGGCATTGTACAACAAAAGCCGCGTCCGGCAGATTAAAAAAACGACGAATCGGGTGAGGTTTCTTAAAAAAAGGCCCTTCAGCGTGAGTACGCTGAAGGGCCTTTCATTCCCGCTTTCAGTCTCGCTGGCCGCGTCAGGGCGTTGACTGCGGCGTCGTCGTCTGGCTGTCCGTCCCGCCCGTGTTGCGCTTGAGCTTCGGCGGGTCGGCCGGGGCCCTGTCGGACGGGGCCGTCGTCGTCGTGGTGCTGTCGGACGTGCCCTCGGGCGGAGGCGGCTGCCTGCGCTTGAGGGTCGGGCGTCCGGGCGCGCTGTTATCGTCGGCCGCGATGTTGCCGGCCGTGGAAGCCTTGGCGTTCGACATGCGCATCAAACGGCCCTTGACCTTCTGAAATTCCGAGGTGCTGATGGCGTACTCCTCGCGCTCCGGGAAGCGTGCGACGAGCGCCAGCGAGGCCGCGCGGCGCTCGGGCGGCTGCGGGTGCGTCGAGAACGCCTTCGAGAAGAAGCCCGGCTTCTTCTTGTTCTTGGCCGCCAGCTTCTCGAACATCGTCGCCAGGGCGTTCGGGTCGTAGCCGGCCGCGTACAGGTACTGCACGCCCAGCTTGTCGGCCTCGGCCTCGGCGTCGCGGCTGAACTTCATGAAGCCCAGCAGCGCGGCCAGCGGGCCGGCGTTGTTGATAATCAGGCCGGGAATCCCGCCCAGGAAAATCGAGCCGGCCAGCAGCCCGTACTCCGCGAGCGTGGCCTTGGCCTGGTTCTCGACGGCGTGGCGCGCGGCGACGTGGGCGATCTCGTGGGCCATCACGCCCGCCAGCTCGGCCTCGTTGTCGGCCGCCAAAATCAGCCCCTTGTTAACGTAGAAGAAGCCGCCGGGCAGGGCGAAGGCGTTGACCTCGTCGGAGTCAATGACCTTGATGGTGAACGGGACTTTGGCGTCCGAGTGGAGGACGATGTTCTGGCCGACGCGGTTGACGTACTCCGTAATCAGCGGGTCGTCAACGAACTTGGCCTCGCGGTCAATCTCGGCGGACAGGTAGCGGCCGAGCGCGACTTCCTTCTCCATCCCCATCGCCATCCAGTTGATGAAGCCGCCGTTGATCTTGCGCTTGCCGATCATGGACGGGTCTTCGTCCGCCTTGAGCGGCTTGCCGGCGCTGGCGACCGTCGCGGTCGGCTGCTGCTTTTTGTCCTGCTTGGTTTTAGCGTCCTGTTGGGCGGTCTTCTCTTGATCCTGCTGCTGCTGTTGGGCGGGCAGGGCGACGGCCGAGATGGCGCTCGTCCACATGCTGAAGGCGAGCACGAGGGCCGTCATGAAGCGGGAGAAGCGATTATTCATGGTGAAAAGCCTCCAAAAACTTGTAAACAACGGGGCCGAAATTTCGCATTGAAGAGGGGTGCGCGCCACATTCTCGGGTGAAAGTCGAACCACTTTCGCGGGCTATCTTTTCGGCGCGCAGGGCTTTGATGCCGCCGCCCGCGGGGCGGGTTGCGCCTTTACAGATAAAACTTCACGCCGGTCAGGCGTTCGACTTCGAGTTGGGGAGACGGCACGGGTCTGCTGGCGACGCATTATAGCAGCCGGCGGGCAGAAAAAGTATAGCGCCGTTTGCCGGGCGCGTGATACAGTCGAATGTGGCGGTTCGCAGAAGCCGCCACCCCGCCGGTCGTCACCCCTTGGAGAGAGCAGTTTGAAGCGCGCGCAGGAGAAGATCAAAGACTTAGTCGAGCCAGGGACTTTCACCGAAGTGCTAAACTTCGTGGACGACCCCGCGCGCGCCCTTTCCTCCTACTTTTTCACGGACGCCACCTCAGACCTCTTCGCCCGCTGGCTGGACGAGCTGGCCGACCTGCCGCGCAATCAGGGCACGGCCCGCGCGCTGGCCGGCCTGCGCGGCGTCGGCAAGAGCCACACGCTCGCCGCCTTCGGCGCGCTCGCCGCGCTCCCCGACCTGCGCTCGACCGTCAAGGACACGCACGTCGCCACGAGCGCCCGCCGTCTGCTGAACTACCGCTACAAGGTCGCGCACGTCGAGCGCGGCACGCGCCCCACGCTCCACGAGGAGCTGAGCGCGGCGCTCGGCGGCGACGAGGCGACCTGGAAGACAGAGCCCTCCAAGATGCTGAGCTTCGCCGCCAGCATGTCGGACACGCCGCTCCTGCTGATTATTGACACGGCCCACGACCGCGAGGCCCGCGTCGAGCGCGACGACGGGGCGCTCCTCAGCGAGCTGGCGGCGGCCGCCAAGATTCAGAACATCTTCCTGGCCCTGGCGCTCGACGACGACATCGCGGGCGCGGATGGGGCCAACGTCTCGCTCGCGGGCTCGTTCAAGATAGACTACCTGGACCCCGAGCACCTCTACAAAATCGCGGACACGCACCTGTTCCAGAAGGACGAGCAGGCGCGCGTGGCGCTCAAGGACATGTACCGCCAGCTGCGCGCGTCCGTCCCGGGCTTCAATTGGAGCGAGCCGCGGTTTGCGGCCATCTACCCGATGCACCCGCTGATTGCGGACGTGGCCTCGGCCGTGCGCCTCTACGTGCCGTCGTTCGCCTTCCTGCCTTTCGCCGCGGCCGCGGGCGCGCACGCCGGCAGCCGCCCGGCCCTCTCGCTCGTCGTTCTGGACGAGCTGTTCGACCGGTCGGAGAAACAACTGCGCCGCTCCGCGCGCCTCACGGACGCCTTCGTGGCCTACGACCACCTGGCCCTGCGCGCCGTCTCGCACGTCCCGGTGATGCAGCGCCTACAGGCCAAGCTGATTCTCAAAGGTCTCTTCGTCCTCTCTCTTGACGGACGCGGCGCGACCGCGAAGGAGCTGGGCGCGGCCATGCTGCTCTACGACGACCAGCACCCCACGGCCGGCATCGAGCGCATAGAGAACGTACTCTCCATCTTCGCGCAGACCGCGCCACCCGGCTCGCTCCTGCGGGACGAGGGCGCGGGCGAGGCTCTTTATCGCTTCAACATCGAAGCGCCGACCGACATCGCCCCCGCAGCGGAGGCGGCGAAGGAAGGCGCGACCGAAGGCTCTGCCGCAGGCGAGAAGCCAGGGCGCGCTCTCTACCTTGGCGACGAGGATTTAGCCCGCTGGGCCGCGCTGCTGACGGGGCGCGAGCTGCCCGTCACGCTTCAAGAGGCTGCGGCGCAGGCGGCCGCGCGCGTCGCGCTCGGCGAGTGGCTCACGAGCTGGCGCGCGGACAACCCGCTCAAACACTTCGACGCGCTGCCGGACGAGGGCGTGACGACGCGCATCTGGAATTTGGCCGCGGCCGTGCGCAAGGGCTTCGGCGAGGCAGCCATCGCCGTCGAGGCCGTGCTCTCGAAGAACATCACGCTCGAAGAGGGCTTGCAGAACGTGGCGAACGCGTTCAACGACTCGCCCGAGCGACTGGCCCGCGTGCGCGAGCAGTTGCGGCAGCTCGCGGCCTTCGTCGCCGAGTTGCCGGCGCGCGCGCGCGCACGCGAGTACCTGGCCCTGGCCGAGCCGACAGGGGTTGACGAGATAGAGAGCGCGCGCCGCGAGCTTCTGGCAATCACAGGCGACGTGCACAACCTCTTCGACGCGGAATCCGTCAACCGCTTTAACCTCCTCTGGCGCGAGTTCCACGCGCGCTACACCGAAGTTTACGCCGCGAAGCACGACGAGGCTTTGCAGGACGAGGAGCGCCGCCGCCGCGTGGATGAACTGGCGCGCGGCGACGAGTGGCGCGAGTTCGAGGCGCTGGCCGAATTGCAGATCGTCAACCGCCGTTACTGGGAAGAGGCGACGGAGATCATGGCGCGCGAACGCGCGGCCGCCTGCCGCCTGCCCGTGCGCCAGCTCCTCGCGGACAGGCCGCTCTGCGCCTGCCGCTTCCGCCTCTCCTCGGCGGACGCGCTCTCGCGCCTCCCTGAGGAGTTATTGGAAGTGCAGGAGCGCGGGCGCGCAGCCTACCGCCGCACGCTCGACTTTCTTTCGACGCCGCTCGCCATCGCGCTCGACGCGCTGGCGCGCAACGAGCCGGACGCCGAGCAGGCGGCGCGCGCGCGCTCGCTCTCGGGCGGGTTCGCGCAGGGGCGCGGCCCCGCGCAGTTCACGCCCTCGGACGTGCGCCTGATTGAGCGCGCTCTCAACCGCATGTCCGCCCCGCCGCCCGTGCGGCTGAGCCTGCCCGTGAGCGATTACGGATTGCTGACGCGCGACGAGCTGCGCGCGCGCCTCAACCAGTGGCTCGACGATCTGCCGAACGAGCCCGCGGTGGTCGAATTCGTCGGCGCGCAGGACGGCGATGGCGGCTAAGGCCGCGAAGCGAAAGACGACTGTCTCAATCGTCGGCGCAGGCCGCCTGGGCACGGCGCTCGGACGCGCACTGGCCCAAAAAGATTACGCCGTCGAGGCGGTCGTGGCCCGTAGCAGGCGAAGCGCGCGGCGCGCGGCCGCACTCGTGGGGACCGAGCCCCTCGCGCTCACCGAGGCGGAACTGGACCGCCTCCCCTCCAGCGACATTCTTTTCATCACGACGCCGGACGACGCGATTGCCGACACGTCCGCGCGCATCGCGGCCGCCTCCGCGCGCCGCGCAGGCACGCGAACGGCGCTGCACGCGAGCGGCGCGCTCTCCTCCGAAGTCTTACACGCTCTGAGCAACGCGGGTTTTGTCACGGGCTCCATGCACCCGCTCGTCTCCGTCAGCGACGCGAGGCAGGGGGCGGAGAGTTTCGCGTCCGCCTTCTTCTGCGTCGAGGGCGAGCCGCGGGCCGCGCGCGTGGCCCGCAAGGTAGTGCGCTCACTCGGGGGCCGCAGCTTTTCCATCAGCGCGAACGATAAGGCGCTCTACCACGCGGCCGCCGTGATGGCCTCCGGCCACACGACCGCGCTCTTCGACATCGCCGAGGAGATGCTCGCGCGCTGCGGCCTCACGGAGCGCCGCGCCCGCGCAGTCCTCCTCCCGCTCCTGCGCAGCACTCTCGAAAACCTCTACGCGAGCACGCCCTCCGGCGCGCTCACAGGCACCTTCGCCCGCGCGGACACAAAGACCGTGCGCAGGCACCTGGCCTCCCTCCGCTCGCAGCAGATGACGGACGCGCTCGCCGCCTACGTCCTGCTCGGCCGCCGCTCCCTCATGCTGGCGAAAGCCGCGGGCGCGGGCGATAAGTCTTTAGAAGAGATCGCGCGCGTGTTGGCCGAAGCACAAGGCGGATTCAAACAGGGATGGACAGGATAGACAGGATAAGAGCAGGCAAGCTTTTTTATCCTGTTCATCCTGTCCATCCCTGTTAATCCTTCCTCCCGTTTCCATCCCCTACACGAATACTTGCGCCTCCCGCTTCTTTGGCGTTAGAGTCAGCACCATATTTCCGATAAACACATTCACACCGCGAGAGGATTCGATGGAAAGCACGCCCAGCGCCAGTTACAGTCTGACCTTGCGCGTCAAGTTGTCCAGCCGGTCGGGGACGCTCGGCGAGGTGGCGACCGCCATCGGCCGCGTCGGCGGCGACATCGGCGCGATTGACATCGTCAGCGTCACGCACGACTGGATCATCCGCGACATCTCCGTCAACGCCCGCTCGGCCGAGCACGACGCCGAGATCACAGAGGCCGTTCGCAGCATAGACGGCGTCGAGGTCTTACAGGTCTCCGACCGCGTCTTCCTGATGCACCTCGGCGGCAAGATTGAGGTCACGTCCAAGGCCCCTTTGAAGACGCGCGACGACCTCTCGATGGCCTACACGCCGGGCGTGGCGCGCATCTGCGAGGCCATCCACCGCGACCCCGAGAAAGCCTTCACGCTGACCATCAAGAAGAACACCGTGGCCGTCGTCACGGACGGGACGGCCGTTCTGGGCCTCGGCGATATCGGCCCAGCGGCGGCGATGCCGGTGATGGAAGGCAAGGCGATGCTCTTCAAAGAATTCGCGGGCGTGGACGCCTTCCCCATCTGCCTCTCGACCAAAGACCCGAACGAGATCGTCGAGACGATCAAGCGCATCTCGGTCGCCTTCGGCGGCATCAACCTCGAAGACATCTCCGCCCCGCGCTGCTTCGAGATCGAGGACCGGCTGAAGGAGGAGCTGGACATCCCGGTCTTTCACGACGACCAGCACGGCACGGCCGTCGTCGTGCTGGCGGCGCTGATTAACGCGCTCAAGATTGTCGGGAAGAAGATGGAGGAGATTAAGGTCGTCGTCAACGGCGTGGGCGCGGCGGGCGTGGCCTGCTCGAAGATCATCATGGCGGCGGGCGTGAAGAACATCATCGGCTGCGACCAGCACGGCGCGCTCTACCGCGGGCGCACCGAAAACATGAACTGGGTCAAGGACTGGTACGCGCGCAACACGAACCCCGCGAACGAAACTGGCACAGTCCATGATGTCATCAAGGGCGCGGATGTTTTCATGGGGCTCTCGGCCCCGGGCGTCATCACGGCCGAGGACTTGCAGAAGATGGCAGAGAAGCCCATCGTCTTCGCGATGGCGAACCCACGTCCCCGAAATCATGCCGGAAGAGGCGGAGCCGTATGTCGCGGTGATGGCGACGGGGAGGTCAGATTACCCGAACCAGATTAACAACGTGCTCTGCTTCCCTGGCATCTTCCGCGGCGCGCTACAGTGCCGCGCCTCGCGCATCAACGAGGAGATGAAGCTCGCCGCCGCCCACGCCATCGCCGGCATCATCACCGACGCCGAACTGCATCCCGAATACATCGTCCCCTCCGTCTTCGACAAGCGCGTCGCCGAAGCCGTCGCCCGCGAAGTCGAAGAAGCCGCCTACCAAACAGGTGTGGCGAGGCGCGAGCGCGCCGGTGTTGACGGCGCGGCTTAGGTAATCAAGGAGGAGTAAGATGAGGCCGAGGCTTTAGGAAGCTTTCGCTTGCGGAGTCAGTGCCGGTTTCTTCGCGGGCAATGTGACTACCTTTCGCTGGCCCTGCTCCTGCTGCTTTTTCAAATCCGCGCGGATGGCTTCGAGGTCATAGTCGAATTTTGCCGCATACTCCTCGCGCGCCTTTCTCGTTGATTCGACTATCTCGTCAGTCCACATCTTCTAATCTCCTAACAGTTCTTCCGGCGTGCAAATGACCGGCGGCTCGTAGCCACCCTCGCGAGAAATGGCCGCGACTGCTGTTTGCATCTCGGCGTTCGCGATGTGTCTACAATTCCACGTCAGCAGATAATCCATTCCATGCACGGCGGCGACGGCGATGTGCAAAGCGTCCACGGCAGCCTTCTCCGGTATCGGCCCTTTTTGAACAAGCCAGCGTGCCAACTCGACCGCCGCCTCGTTCACGTCAAGCAGCAGAATCTCATCAAGCGCCGTGAGCCGCAACCGCGCCATTTGCGCGTCTCCGGCGCTCGATTCCTGAATGACAAGCTGAGAGGCATACAACTCAAAGTCAGAGCGGCGATTCGCCCACCACTCCTGCGTGACCTGCTGGTGGGCGGCAATCACCAGGTCTCGACTCGGGCGCGCGGTTAGATAACTAACAACCGTGGTTTCTATGTAAACCTTCGCCTTCATAAGACAGAACAATCCTGCGAAAGTCTACCACATCAGCCTAAGAAGCATCGGCCCGCGCCATCGAAGAGGCCGCCCACAAGACAGCCTGCCGCGAACGCGCCGGCGTTGACGGTGCGGTGTGATAGTGGATTTCTTCCTTAAGCCTCGGTCTGAGGCGTCTTCGGTTTAGGCGCTTTGGATTTATACTCGGACTTCTTCTTGAGCTTCATCGCCTGCACTTCGTTCGAGTCCTCGCCGAACTGTGCCCTGATCTGATTCTTCGAGCCGAGTATCTTGTTGTGAAACGCCCAGGAGCTTGCGACCGTGGCGTCGCGCTTGGCGGCCAAGTCGGCGGCGGCCTGCGCCTCAGCCTGCTGCGCTGCCTTCCATGCCGTGTAGGAGGCGTCAACGGCAGCAATTGAATAATCGGGATTAGCGGGCGCGTAACCCGTGATGCCCTTCAGAGCCTGATAAATCCCTTCGTCTTCGAGCAGGTCTGAGGGCTTGAGGCGTCTGGTTTCGTTCTTAGCCATACGGGGAACTCCTTGTAAGAATAGAGTGAGAAAGCCGGAGTTTGAGGCCGCGCGCATCATACGCCTCGCGCCCGAAAAGTCAATGATTATTTAAGACTAATCCGCGCGGAAGCCGGGCGCGCGCTTGAGGACGCTTCCCGCACACTTGAGGATGCTTCCCGCACACTTGCGGACGTTTCCCGCACGCCTGCACCCACCGTCCGCACCGCTGAGGATAGAGACCGCACGCCTGCGGACAATGAGCGCACGCCTGAGGATAACGAGCGCGAGCGCGCGGATTTTAAGCGCAAGGTGAAGGGTGACGGACTCAGCTTTGAGGATTGCTGACGCAGCAGCGCGTACATCAAACTCACTTACTCAGGAAACTCGCGAGCGCGACGGCCCTCGAATGCCACTCTGAAATGTATTCGTAATCGCGGAAGATAACTCCTCCACGAATCGGCTTAAATACGTTCCGGGCTAACTTGCTTTCAAATTCTTTTCGCCTTGAGGCGTCTGCGACGATATGAAATTTAATTCTGAAATCCTGAAACTCCAAAAACTTGAGGAGTGAGTTTTGAAAGTCTGTCGAGTGCTCGACCTCAAAAAATGCTTTCGGTAATCTTCTTTGGTTGAACCATGAAACGTCTATCGTCTTCGCTCTCTTTAGCAGCGAGTCATAAGTGAAGGTGTGAAACTGTTTCAAGGTAGAAATCTCCGAGAGCTTTCGCGAGAGAAAGAGCTTATTCTTATCCTGGTTCGGGACAAAGGTCTCGTAGTTTTTCAAATTGCCGATCTCTACCAACAGCCCCTGATAATAGCTGTGGTTGAATTCTTCAAGTTTATTTGAGGGCACATGGCCGGTAAGGGTGAATCGTTCGAGGACTTGTTCTTTCTGAGCGGTGAGCGCCCAGAGGCCGGGCCTGATTTTGAAGAACAAGTCTGAGTGTTCTTGAACGATGCGGCGAATGCTCGCGAAGGGAGTCTTCGTGCCCCAATGAGAGCCGGGGATTTTCAGCGCGGTTTGATATAAATGTCCGAGCGTCGCGAAGCCACCGTTTCGGCGCATCACTTCGACAACTGCTTCGTGCTGCTTCATAGCCATCACCTAATAAGAATTATTGGTGTGGCGGGGATTATACAACTAAGCAGCGTGTTCTTCCCGCCTTTTCCCGGCGAGAGAAAGTAGGCGGCGTAAGGCCCATTCGAGTTGACCGTCTTTGGCGAGGCGAATGTTGATGAGATGCTTAAAAACGTCGAACGCTTCACGTAAAGCGTGACGGGACTTGAGCCAGCCGCGCCCATCAGTCACCCAGATGAAACCGATTCCCGCATCTTCAAGAACTTTATGGCGTCCGATGTAATCCCGCGCTATCGCTTTAGGTTTAGTGCCACCAGCCCCGTAGTGATTGACCTCCATGACAGCGAAACGACGTGGTTTGTCTTCAGTCCAAAAAGCCCAGTCCCACCGCTCATTGCGAAAAGCATCAGGTAAGATGCAGCTTCGCGCTGCGAGGAAATCATACGTCGCTTCGTCCTTAGCTTGAAGGAATGGAAGTTTTCCCAAGGCTTCTTCAACAAAAGGTCGGATTGCCTTTACCCCACATTTACCGCCGCGATTCTTACGCCCGTTTGTATCCATGCCAACCTCAACGCCCGTCACATAGTCAGGCACGGATTTGATGTGATCGAGAAGTTTGATCACACGTGAGTCGCAGAGAAAATGTATGTAGTGTTCTACCTCGGCGTCCGAAAGGTGTTGCAGATTTTTCGGAAAGTCATACGTCGTCACGCGCGCTTCGCTCTGCTCCTCTATAAGCTGAACGGTTTCTCGGCAAGCCATAAGGAGAGGCAGCACCGCTATCACCTTAGGGTAATCTGCTAACAATCGCCGTGCAGCTTTCTCCTTATTTTGTGCGCCGCATAACGAGCTTAATAAAAACAATTCTGGCCGGAAGCGTTCAATTCTTTGATAGATTTTATCCCAGTCAACATAAAAGTCAGCGTCATAGTAATTCTGGAGCGTGCTGGTGAAATGCTCGAAAGCTGCGTCCGTAGAATTAATGCCGTAATGCGCGAGGTAGAAAGAGGGATCAGCCATGATCTAAATTCCCCCCCCCCAGCATTTTGCGTGCCGAATGCAAAGCTTTCCTGTTTGGTCATAAACATTACCTCGTCCTCAATGCGTTTGACCGCAACCTTGATAAATGAATTGTCCATCTCAAATCCAACGAAACGCCGGCCGAGGCGCGCGCAGGCGACGCCGGTCGTGCCGCTGCCGCAGAAGGGGTCTAGGACGATGTCGTGCGGGTTGGAGGAGGCGCGGATGATGCGGTCGAGCAGGGCCTCGGGCTTCTGCGTCGGGTGTTTGCCGTAGCGCTTCTCGCGGGGCGCGGGCGGCTTGATGTGCCAGAGCGATTGCATCTGCTTGTTGCGGTTCTCGCGCTTCATCTCTTCGTAGTTGAAGGTATGGCGCGCTTTGGGGCTGCGCCGCGCCCAGAGAATCGTCTCGGTCGCGTGCGTGAAGTAGCGGCACGAGAGGTTGGGCGGCGGGTTGACCTTGTACCACGCGATGTCGTTCAGAATCTTGTAGCCGAGCGTTTGCAGCGCGAAGCCGACGCTGTAGATGTTGTGCGACGTGCCCGTCACCCAGATGGTCCCGTTCGGCTTGAGCAGGCGGTGGCACTCATTCAACCACTGGCGGTTGAACTCGTGTATCTCCTCGAACGTCGTGGCCTTGTCCCAGACGCCCTTGTTGACGCTGACCATGCGCCCGGCCTGGCAGGTGATGCCGTCGTTGGAGAGGAAGTAAGGCGGGTCCGCGAAAATCACGTCGAACATCTCGGCCTTCGCGCGGCGCAGCAACTCCAGGGCGTCGCCCCTGTAGAGGCGAATCCCGTGCTTCTCGTCAACGAACACAGGGTCTGGAACGGGCTGCGACACTTCCTCTTCCCAGAGAAAATCGTCCGCGATGATTGAAACTGCCGGGTGGGTGGAAGACATGAACCTCTCTTGAGCTGCTGTGACCTCGTGCCTCTCGAAAACGATCACGATCTAAGATCGAATCGGGGCGAACGTCAAGGCGCGGCGCGCGACCCAAGTGATCTGTTGTCAGCGATTTAGGCGGAGCAGGTGCGTTGCCGGCACGGGGGCGAGCGGCGCGACGGCGCGGGCCGGAGGAAAAAGAATTGATTATTGGAAATAATGTGATAATGTGGGCCGCGCTTGTAAGACTTGTCTGAAGCCGTTCGGCTCCCTCGTCGTGTATCACTTCCCTGGTTAGTCCTGACCTCTCGCCGAGCGGCCTTACCTGAAAGCTCTGAAAGGAGACCCCCACTATGATCTTCGGCTCAACGCTCCTCGAAGTCGCAATCGGAGTCATCTTCGTCTTCCTGCTGGTGAGCATGCTCTGCTCCGCCATCAGCGAGTTACTCGAAGCCTTCCTCAAGTACCGCGCCAAGGACTTGGAGAAGGGCATCAAAATGCTTCTGGACAACCCGGACCTGGCGAAAGATTTCTTTGAGCACCCGCTCATTAAGCCCCTGGGGGAGAGGCCCTCGTACATCCCCGCGCGCACGTTCAGCCTGGCGCTGTGGAATCTGGCGACCACGAGGGCGGCGCAGGCTCAGAGCAAGGTCGCAGGCGTCACGCAACAACTCAGCGTCATCCGCGGCTGGATTGAGCAATTGGACGTGGCGAAGTACAAGAACATCCAAATCTCCCTGCTCGCCCTGATTGACGAGGCGGGCAACGACATCACCAAAGCGCGCTCCAACATAGAGGGCTGGTACAACGACGCGATGGACCGCGTCTCCGGCTGGTACAAGCGGCGCGTCCAGTTCATCCTCATCGGGCTCGGCTTCATCACGGCCGCGCTCCTCAACGTTGACACCATCAACATAGCGAAGGTGCTCTGGTATAACGACTCGCTGCGCGCCGCGGTCGTGAAGTCAGCCGAACAGTACGTCGCGGAGAATCCGGCACCGACCCCCGCACCCGCCGCTCAAACGCCGACGCCTGCTGCGACGCCTGCCGCGACGCCCAATCCGGCCGCGTCACCGGCTGCCACGACCTCGCCGTCTCCTGCGCAGTCGCCGGCTTCAGCTGCGTCCGCCTCGCCGTCGCCGACACCGACCGCTCAAGAGCAGGCGGCGATGGCGAGGGAAAAAATTAGTAAGGTCCGCGGCATGATGGACGAACTCGGCCTGCCCATCGGCTGGGCCTCCGAGCCGCAGAAGCCGGACCCGAACGACGCGAAGTACAAACTGAAAGAAAAGGACCCGCAGTACGTTGAGGCCCTCGCGGAATACGAGGCGTACCCGACGAACCCGCGCCGTTTCCCGAGCAACGGCGCGGAGTGGTTCCTGAAAATACTGGGCATCCTACTGACCGCGATGGCCGTCTCGCAGGGCGCGCCGTTCTGGTTCGACCTGCTCAACAAGTTCATCGTCATCCGCTCGACCGTCAAGCCGCAGGAGAAGAGTCGGACCCAGCCGTCCAAGGACGAGCCCGCGCCCGACACGACCAAGAAACAGAAAGAGGAGACCCCGGAGGAGGGCGATAACAAAGGCTGAGCCCGCGCCGGATGAGAGATAGCGTGGCGGGGGGCGAGGATAGCTCGCCGCAGGTATATGTAAAGTGCCGGTCGTGTGGAATGACACACGGACCCGCCCACGCTAATCAATCTCACGCGGAGGTCTTATTAGATGAGAGCCTGTCGAAGCAGTAGCACGGGACCGGAAGGCTTCACACGGCGGCGCGCAGCGTCTGCGCTATGAGTGGGATGATGCGGCGCGGGACGGCGATGGCCTCTTTGATGTGGCGTGCGTGCGTGAAGTGGCCGGCGACGTAGACTCCGGGGACGTTGGTCTCGAAGGTCTCCGGGTCGTAGGCGGGCACGTCGCAGAGTTTGCCCGGCTCTATGCGGACGCCCAGGCGTCGGAGCAGCGAGAGGTCGGCCTCGCTCCCTATGAGGACGAAGAGGGCGTCGTTCGGCAGCACGACCGACTCGCCGTCTTCGCGGCGGACACGCACCTCGCGCTCCGTAATCTCTTCGACCTCCTTGAAGAAGAGGACGCGCAGGCTGCCCCGCTCAATCTGCTCTTCGAGCGGCGTGCGAACCCAGGGCTTGATGGCGTTCATCTTGGGGTCGCGGTTCTCCCAGTCCGCGCGCCAGAGGACGAAGGTCGTGCGCGCGCCCTCTTCGGCCAGGAAGAGCGCCGCCTCGGCCGCGCTATTTCCGCCGCCGACGACCATCACGTCCTTGCGCACGTAAGGGTAGGCTTCGACGAAGCGGTGTTGGACTTTCACTAAATCCTCGCCGGGCACGCCCAATCTGCGCGTGCGGGCCATCGCGCCGATGGCGAAGAGGACGCGCGCGGCGCTGTACTCGCCACGGGTCGTCCGCACCAGGAACCCCTCCGGCTCAAGGCGCTCGACCCCCGTGACCTCCTCCTCCGTGTTGATGCGCAGTCCCTCGTCGAGCGCGAAGCGCACGTAGTACGACAGCAACTCCTCGCGCGTCGGCTTCTCGCGACAGGGCCTCAACTCCCCCTCGCGCAACTCCAACTCGTTCGGCGTCGAGAAGACGGTCTTCCCCACCGGGTAATGAAAGACCGTGTCGGCGATGAGCCCCTTCTCGACGACCAAGTAGCTCAGCCCCTCGCGCGCCGCCGCCTCGGCCGCCGACAACCCCGCCGGCCCCGCCCCTATAATCACCAAGTCCAGTCTCTCAACGCCCATAAGCCACGTCCGAACTCTTTCCCGTTTTCCGCACATCCTCGCACGCCGCCCGCCCGCCTGACAACTCACCGCCGCCGTCCCGTGAAACGTTTTGGGCCAAATCACCATACGAATTTAGAGGAAGGAAAAGCGGGATAATTGACTTCGCGCAGAAAGTTGTGTTGGTAGCCCGTGAAGATGTCCGCCTTTCATAGCACATGAGATGTCCGGGTTGCATTTTTAAGCCGCGCGTTTCTTGACCGCCTGTTTCACTATGTCTTTGCGTGCCTGTGTGCTGATGGGCGTGCCCTCCGAGCTGTAGCGCCCGACCTCATGCGCGCCGTAGCCTAAGCTGAGCGTCCCGTCCAGATGCTCATAGACGATTACCCGGCAGCCGGCCAGGGTCGAGCGCCACTGCTGCCGCTCGATCTGCAAGCTGAGCCGGGCGAAGCTGACCGTGTTATCCCTTGCCACGACTCGCTCGTGTTGCAGGCAGAAGACGCGCTCCAAGTCCGTGCGCGCGCAGGTCACGAAGGCCGTCCCCTCTTGCGCGGCTCCGACGCTGAACCGCGCATTGAACTCGGCGACGTACTGCCGGCGGAGGAAGCGGTTCGCCTCTTCGAGCGTCGTCACGTCGGCCAGCCTCAACTCCTGCGGCAAGCGGCCCTGCCAGGTGCGGAATGAGCGCTCACTGCGCCCCCTGGCCTGCGGCGAGTAAGCCGGAATCAACTGAATGCCCAGCTCTCTGAGCGCCCGTCCGACTTGCGTCAGCGCCTGGCGGTCCACTGGCTCTCCGGCCTTCGGCGTGAGCCAGAAGTGGCTCGCCCGGTCACTGTAGAGCGAGCAGAAGAGACCTTCCGTCTCAACCACTTGCCTGAGCGCGCGCATGACCGTCCGGGTGGACTCCTCCTCGACCAGTTGCGCGTAGTAGATGCGCGATGTCGCATCATCGAGAATGACGATCAGGTCATGCCAGCGCTCATCACCGAACCACTGATGCTGACTGCCATCAATGTGCAGGAGCATCCCTGGCAGTGGACGGCGCGGCCTGCGCCGGTGATGAGTGCCGCGCTTGGGGGCACGCTTGACCAGCCCTGCCCCCTGGAGGATGCCTTTCGTCCAGGTATACGAGAGTTCAATACCATGCTCACTCTTGAGCTTCTCGTGGAAGTGCGAGACGTTGAAGTCGAAGTAGCGCTCCTGGTAGAGCCGTAAGACCTCTTCGACGATGGCGACCGGCACACTCCTGGGACTCTTGCGTCCGCGCCGCCCATCAAAGAGAGCATGGAAGCCGAACTGCTCATACTTCTCACGCCAGCGCCGCAAGTGACGGTCACTGACGCCGAGAATCTCGGCTGCCTGAAACCAAGTGATCTTCTTCGCCAGGGCGCGTAACATCACGTCTTGAACTTTCATGGCCCGCTCCACGGCGGCCTCCGAGTAGTGCTTCATGACTGTACCCTCCAGCCAAAAAGCTTTTACTCCTCGCCGCCTGAAAGCGGACATCTACCGTGCTACTTGACCGGACATCTAATCTGCTACCTACACTTCGCGCAGAAAGTTCTTGACAAGGCCAGGGGCTTGAAATATCGTGCGCGCGTTCAATCGCTCCTTCTCTTGCGCTGGCCGGTCTCACCTGCTCAGTCCTTTCCTGCATAGAGGCCGAGACAAAAGCGTAAAATTCTTAGATCCGTTCTTTTGCCGTATCTTCGTCTTAAACAAGGTCGTCGGCCGCGATGGCCTCAGAAGTCTTAACCATTCCATCCACTTTTGAGCAGCGCCTTCCTGATGAACGGAAGAGTTTCAATAAGGAGAGACAGGAGATGATAGAAACCGACCCCGAAAATCTAATCTACGTAGGTGCCCCGAATGAAGCTGTGACCGTCACTGTCGGGAAGACCGGCACGTTCCACTTAGTCAATTTCACGTTGGACGGGGACACGCAAACTTTAACCGAGGGTGAGCCTATAGAGTTTAGCCTGAAACCTAGCGGCGACGCGACGATCCTGCAATTTCATTTCATGTTTTCGAACCCGACCGGCGGAAAATATGTCGTCGCGGTGAGTCAAGTCGAAGACCTTCCCAATAACGAAAGCCTTCACGGCTTCAAGCAGCAAGGCTCGATACCGGTCATCATCGACTACACGTTCTTTGCCGAGTGAGTCGGGGCGCAGCCACAGGAGCAAGTCCGATGAAAAACAGAATAATGAACATGACTCTGGGGGCCGCACTGATCCTGCTGTCGGCCGCCGGCGTGCTGGGCCAGCAGCCGGCGTTGTCGCAGGAAGAACAGGACATCATCGAGGCCCGTCAAGGTCTCAGGGTGCTGGAGGCCAAGCGCCCCCCGGCCGAGAAGCAGGAGGAGCACCGCAACGCGCTGCGCAGCCTGCGCGGGAGGCTGCGCGACCTGCTGCTGATGAAGCAGGGCGCGTTGACGAAAGACATCGGCGACCTACAGGCTTCGAGCGCGCCGGAGATCAAAGATTATGTCGGGGAGCTTAATAAGGTCCTGCAAGATGTGAAAAAGGAGATTGGAGACTTAGGGGCTGATTTTGCTATTAGCCCGCCCGTCACGCCTGCCGAGTCGGCGGAGGAGACCCCCACCTCCCGCGGAGCGCCGAGGCCCGCGCCGACACCGACAGAAGCGGAGAAAGATTTTGATGCAACGGTGAAGAGCTTCACCCCCGAGACGCTGAAGGCGGCTGCGGGGCCGCCGGAAGTGATGGAAAGCGTGCTCCCGGTGGCGAACTGTACGAGGTTGGTGACCGACCCCAACCCGGACAGGTTCTCAAAATATGAACAGGCCGTCTGTTTTTTAGCGGAATCCGTCAGAGACAGGAAAGCCCAGGGCCAAACTCCTAACATCCGGCTGGCGCTTGATCAGGGCAATCTCTTGACCATCATGATTGCGAAGTTGCTGAAAACTGAGACTGACGAATCGCTCGTCTCCTTCATCACGGAAGCCCAGGAAGCGCGGACGGACCAGCAGATAGGCTCTCCGCCGAGCAGCAGCGGGACCACCTCTCTGGTCTCCAAAGGAGGCATCCCCTACGCCCTCGGTTTCGCCGTCGAAAACGGCGCTGCCGTGGAGACCAGAAGCGACACGACGGTGACGTTCCAAATCAACCCCGGCGGCTTAATCAATCTGATCGGCGATAAGGGATTCATTACCGGGTTTCGGGAAACTGAAGATGACCCGGCGATGAAATTCCTGAGAAAATCCTCCCTCGGGCTGACGTTCGATACAAACCGGGGCGATACCCCCGGCGTCTTCACGGGCGACAAGCAGCAACTCTCGGCCGTCTCTTTCCGATACGAATTCGTCAACGACCGAGACCCACGCCTTGAAAAATACCAGGCCGACTGGGAGCGGTTGGTTTCGACGGTGGGCCTCGAATTCTCGAAGACGATCTGGGCGACGACGCAGGCCACTCAGAAACTGGGGACGCTGCGAAATCCCGTTAAGACATTCAAAGACGCGGCCCTTCAAGCGTGGCTGGAGCAGACCAATACTCTCCTGGCGGGCGGGGGCAGCATCGAGGAAATAGCCCAAATCATCAGGAGCCAGGCCGATCTCATTCCGGTCGATCTGGTTTCTGAGGAAACCGTGTCGGCAGTCGAGAGATTCGCGCAAGGATTTCAGGAGTATGAGCTGGCGAAGGGCCGCCTCCTCGACAAGATTGCCCGAGGCAAAATCCTCACCTTCGAGTACGTGAACAAGCGCGAGATCAACGCGCCCGACACGTCGAACTTCAACTTCATCGCCGCGACCGGGACGGGCCGGCGTGTAAGCCTCACCGCCAACGGCTCAATTACTATCTTCCACAAGCGGCCGATCCCCCTCACGCTGACGGACCCGCGGCTTGGGCGCGTGCGCGACTTCCAGTTCGCCGGGCAGGTTGACATACCTTTCACCCTCGGCGACCTGGGTCAGTTCGACTTCTGGTTCAGCGGCAGGTACGAGCGGCTGATGGAAGACGCCTCGACGCAAGTTGGCACAATCATGCCGAACACGAAGGGAGACATCGCCGTCGGACAATTCGGGCTCATGATTCCTATCAAAGGGCTGGGGATGAAATTCCCCATCTCCTTCACGTTCGCCAACCGCACGGAGTTGATTAAAGAAAAAGAGGTGCGGGGGAACTTCGGCTTCACCTTCAACTTGGATACTTTGCTCTCCAAGTTCAATCCATTCTAAGACACCGGCAGTCGCTTCTGATGAGAGCCAGCCGCCGCGGTTTCAAACTCGCGCTGTCTGAAACCGCGGCGGCCGTCTCGTGCGCGCCGCCCCGTGCGTTCGTTGCCGCCCAAGGGTGCGCCCGCTATAATGCTCCGGCTTGAAGCAGGAAATCACGCCAACCGAAACAGCCTCTTCCGCCGCGCCGCTTTCGAAGGAAAAGATGCGCGGCGTCCTGCTCCCGTTCCCCACGCCTTTCGACGTGGACGGACGCGCCGACGCGCGCGCTCTGCGCTCTAACGTGGAGAAGTGGAATGAGACGGGCGTCGCGGGCTACGTCGTGCTAGGCTCGACGGGCGAGCGCGTTCACGTGGAGGAGCGGGAGTGCCTTGAGATAGTAGAAACGGCGCGCGCGTGTGTGCCGGAGCGGATGGCTTTCGTCGTCGGCGCGGGGCAGCAGGGTACGCGGGCGAGTGTTGAGGAAGTCCGGCGCGTGGCCGAGGCGGGTGCGGACGCGGTGCTGGTGATTACGCCGAGCTTCTACCGTGCGGAGATGACGCAGGCGGTGCTGGTCAAGCATTACCTGGAGGTGGCGGATGCGTCGCCGGTGCCGGTGGTGTTGTACAGTGTGCCGCAGTTGACGAATGTGACGATTGCGCCTGAGACGGTCGCGCGGTTGAGCGAGCACGAGAATATTGTCGGCGTGAAGGACAGTTCGGGCGACGTGCTGGCGCTGGCGGAGATGGTCAGGATGGTGCCGGAAGGGTTCGCGGTGCTGACGGGGAACGGGTCGGCGTTGTATCCTGCTTTGTGCGTGGGCGCGCGGGGCGGGATTCTGGCAATCGGGTGCGTCGCGCCGCGGCTGGCCGTGGAGGTGTACGAGGCTTTCGGCGCAGGCGAGCACGGGCGAGCGCGGGCGGCGCAAGCTCGGCTGGCGCGCGTGACGCGCGGGGTGCTAGGCCGCTACGGGATCAGCGGGCTGAAGGCGGCGCTTCATATGCTAGGGTACGCGGGTGGGCGCGTGCGCGCGCCGCTTCAGGATGCGACCCGCGAAGCGCGGCGCGAGATCGAAGGAGTTTTAAGGGAGACGGGGCTTTTGGGCGGTGAGAGTTTGTCGGCGGGAGCGTCAAGAGAGTGAGCACGACCGAAGCCGCATGTTACAGCACGCCTGAGGAGGCCGGACTGCGCGTCGAGACGCTGCCGTTCGAGCGCATCCCACACCAGTCGCGCCTCTTTCTGGACTACCTGCGCGACCCACACGCCCTACGCAAGTTCTACCCCGCGGCCGTCCGCTTGCACCACGAACTGGCCGAGCGCGCGCCCTCCGTCCTCGCCGCATACAAAACAGACCGCGCGCAGCTCTGCGACGCGCTCGAAGCGATGAACAGGAGTTGGGGCGCGACTGACGAGACCCTCGCCAACGTCGCAAGGCTCAGAGAGGCGGACTGCCTGGCGGTCGTCTCGGGTCAGCAGGCGGGGCTCTTCACAGGCCCGCTCTACACTATTTATAAAGCACTCTCGGCCGTCAAACTCGCGGGCTGCCTCGCGCAGCGCGGGACGCCCGCTGTGCCAGTTTTCTGGATCGCCACCGAAGACCACGACTTCGCGGAGGTCGCGTCGGCCGAGTTCATAGGCTGCGACTGCCGGCTGGCGAGCGTCCATGTTCCCGCCGAGATGCACAGAGAGAATGCTCCCGTCGGCAGCGTCCGCTTGGACGAGTCCATTAACGAGACGACCAAGCGCCTGCTCGACGTGCTGCCGAGCACGGAGTTCATCCCCGACGTGGAAAAGCTCTTGCGCGAGACGTGGGAGCCGGGCCGCGGCTACGGCGAGGCGTTCGCGCGGATGATGACGAGGCTCACGGGGCGCTACGGGCTCATTCTGCTCGACCCGCTCGACGTGAAGCTGAAGGAATTGGCCGCGCCGCTCTACTCTCTCGCCGCGCGCCGCGCGCCGGAAATCGCCGCCGCGCTCGTCGAGCGCAGCCGCGAGCTTGAAGCAGCCGGCTACCACGCGCAGGTCTCCACGACGGAGAACACCTTCCCGCTCTTCCTTCACGAGGAGGACGGGACGCGCCACGCCCTCGTGCGCGCCGGGGACAATCGCTACAAGGTCAAGGACGCGCGCGAGGAGTTCACCACGGAAGAGCTTGCGGAATTGGCACAGCGCGAGCCCACGCGCTTCAGCCCGAACGTCACGCTGCGCGCCGTCGTGCAGGACTACCTGCTGCCGACCGCGGCCTACCTCGGCGGCGCGGCCGAGATCGCCTACTTCGCGCAGACGGCCGAAGTCTACCGCCTGCTTGAGCGGCCATCCACCAGCGTCCTGCCGCGCGCGAGCATGACCATCGTCGAGCGGCGGACGTGGCGCACGCTCGAACGCTACGGGCTCGGCCTCGAAGACCTGTTCGCGGGCTGGGACGCCGTCATGGCGCGCGTCGTCGAAGAGCATCTGGGGGGCGAGACGGCGCAGACTTTTACGCGGGCCGAGGAGACGATCAACCGCGAGTTGGAGGCGCTCAAGGAGAAGCTGCGAGAGGTTGACCCGACGCTCGCGGAGGCGTTAGACACGGGCCGCCGCAAGATCAACTACCAGCTCGAAGGCTTGCGCGCGCGCTTCCACCGCGCGCAGATGGGGCGCGACCGCGCCGCGCACCGCCAGTTGGAGCGCGCCTTCGCCGCCCTCTACCCGCACAAGACCTTGCAGGAGCGCCACGTCAACATTACCAGCCTGCTCGCGCGCCACGGCCACTACGTCGTCGGCTGGATTTACGACGCCATCAACCTGGGCTCTTCGGACCACCAGATAGTCTATCTTTGAAGTGGTCAGTGGTCGGTGGTCAGTGGTCAGTTAAAAGAAAGACCTTCAACACCGCCGACCGCCGCCAGTTCTTAACTGACCACTGACCACCGAACACTGACCACTTTTATGTCAAAGATTCGCGTCCTCTCGGACCAGTTGGCTAACCAGATCGCGGCGGGCGAGGTCGTGGAGCGGCCGGCGTCCGTGGTGAAGGAGTTGGTCGAGAACGCGATTGACGCGGGCGCGCGGCGCGTCTCGATTGACGTGGAGGCGGGCGGGCGCAGGCTCCTGCGCGTCGCGGACGACGGCTCCGGGATGACGCGCGACGACGCGGTGCTCGCCTTCGAGCGCCACGCCACGTCGAAGATCAGCCGCGCCGAAGACCTGGACGCGATTGCCACGCTTGGCTTCCGCGGCGAGGCGCTGGCCTCCATCGCTTCAGTCGCGCGCGTCGAGTTGGTCACGAAGACGGACGACGACCAGGCGGCCACACGCGTCGTCATCGAAGGCGGGCGGATGCGCGACGTGAAGGACGCGGCCCACCCGCGCGGCACGACCATCAGCGTGCGCGACCTCTTCTTCAACGTCCCGGCGCGGCGCAAATTCCTGCGCTCGGAGGCGACCGAGAGCTTTCACCTGACGAACCTGGTGACGCACTACGCGCTCGCACACCCGGAAATCTCTTTCACGCTGACGAGCAACGGGCGCGAGACCTTGCGCGCCGACCGCGCCGCGGACCTGCGCGAGCGCGCCTACCAACTCTTCGGCCCGGAGTTCCTAGACAACCTGCTCGAAGTCGGGGGCGGGCACGAGCGCGTGGCCCGCGTGCGCGGCTACGTCTCGGCCCCGCGCGAGCGGCGCACGTCGCGCGACGCGCAGTACCTGTTCATCAACGGCCGCTACGTCCGCGACCGCCTCGTCAGCCGCGCCCTCTCCGACGGCTACCGCTCCATTCTCCCGCACGGCGTCTACCCCGCGGCGCTGCTCTTCCTGGAAGTGCCGCTCGAAGAGGTGGACGTGAACGTGCACCCGGCGAAGACGGAGGTCCGTTTCCGCCGCGCCGCGGCCGTGGCCGACGCCGTGCGCGAGTCCGTGCGCGCGGCGCTGGCGAGCGCCGGCTACGCGCGCGCCGTCGAGGCCGTTTACGAAACAGTCGGCCCCGCGCGAGACTACGAAGAGGGAAGTGTGAGTGCGGCACGCGAGACGCCAGCGCCTTACGAGGCGCAGCCACCAGCACGCACCACCATCTCAGACATCACGCTCGAAATTGTGCCACCGGCGCGGCAGGGGAGTATTGAGTTCGGCTTCGCGCGGCCGGCGGAAGAGTCGCCGCGCCGCGCGGAACCGGAGATGCCGCCGCCCGCGAAGAGGGAGACGGCGAGAGGGCTCGAAGAGATTGAAAAGAGCCCGGCTGTCGTCAACGAAGAAAGGTCTGTTACGCCGTCCGCGGAGCGTTCAGAGAGCGGGCTCCCGCCGCTCGTCTCGGCCGCCGGCCTCGTGCGCGAAGTGGAGCTCTCGTCCGTCTCGACCAACATCCGCCCTTTGGGCCAGCTCGAAGAGAGTTTCATCGTCGCGACGGACGACGAGGGGCTGCTCCTGATTGACCAGCACGTCGCGCACGAGCGAATTTTGTTCGACAAGTACCGCCGCCTCGAAGCCTCGCGCCCGGCGGAGTCGCAGAACCTTCTACTGCCCGAGACCTTCGACCTCACGCCGGCCCAGGCCGCGGCCTTCGAATCGGTCGCCGACGAGCTTGAGACTTACGGCTTCGGGCTGATGCGCCTGTCGGGCCGGACGGTGGCGGTGCGCGCCGTGCCAGCGGATTTGCCGCCGGGCGAGGCGCGCAACGTGCTGACGGAAGTCCTGGAGACTGTGGACGCGGAGAAGCGCGGCGCGGCGCGCGCGACCCTGCGCGAGCGCGTCGCGGCCTCGCTCGCGTGCCGCGCCGCCATCAAGGTCAACACGCCGCTCGCGGCGGAGAAGATGCGCTGGCTGATTGACCGCCTGCTGCTGACCTCTTCGCCGACCACCTGCCCGCACGGCCGCCCCGTCATCCTGCGGCTCGCGACGCGCGACATCGAAAAAGGTTTTCACAGAAGCTGAGCGCGCGGGCTGTTCGTCTTGCCCGCCTGCCGACGGAGGTGAGAGAGTTGCCCGCACAAAACCTGAAGCAGCTGTTAGAGCGCATACACCTCCGGCTCGACGAGAGCATGGTCGGCATCGGCGCGGAGGTCGCGGACCTCGCGGCCGTGGACCTCGCCGAGCTGGTTAACCAGCTCAACCTGGCCGAGGCCGCGACCATCGTCTCGATGCTGCCCGTCCCGCGCACCGTCGAAATCTTCGACCAGCCCACCATGCGCCGCCGCAGCGCCATCCTCGAAAAGCTTGAGCCCGAGCGTTCCGCACAGGTACTCGCCGGCCTCTCCGCGGACGAGCGCACGGACGTCGTCCAGCGCATGAACCAGCACGAGCGCCACCGCGTCGTCCCGAAGCTGAGCGCGGAGCTGCGCGCGGAGCTTGAGCACCTCTTGCAGTACCCAGACCACACGGCCGGCGGCATCATGACGACGGAGTTCGTCCGCCTCGACCCGTCTCTGACCGTCGGCGGCGCGCTCAAGCACATCCGCTCGGTCGCGCAGGAGAAGGAGTCCATTTACGCCTGCTACGTCATGGAGCCGGAGACGGGACGCCTCCTGGGCTCCGTCTCGCTGCGCGATTTGGTGATGGCGGAATTGGACCGGCCGCTGTCGCAGGTGATGCGGCACAAGCCCGTGACGGTCGCCGCCGCGGACGACCAGGAGGTCGTGGCGCACAAGATAGCGAAGTACAATCTGCTCGCCGTGCCCGTGCTCGAAACGAACGGCGAGGTCGTGGGCTTCGTCACCGTGGACGACGTGATTGACGTGCTCGTCGAAGAGCAGACCGAAGACATCATGCGGATGGCGGCCATTGAGCCCGGCGCGCTCGACCGGCCCTACTTCGAGAACCCCATCACGCGCGTCGTGCGGAACCGCATCGGCTGGCTGCTGCTCCTGTTCGTCGCGGGGACGCTGACGAGCGCCGTGCTGCACAACTTCGAGGGCGAGCTAGCGAAGGTGGTCGCGCTCTCCTTTTTCATCCCGCTCTTAATTGGCACGGGCGGCAACGCTGGCGCGCAGACCGTGATGACGGTCATCCGCAGCCTCGCACTCGGCGAGATAGGCGTGCGCAGCGCGTGGCGCGTCGTCAGGCGCGAGGCGACGACCGGCGTCATCGTCGGTCTGCTGGTCGGCGTGGTCGCCTTCGGCCAGGCGCTCCTGTGGCAGGCTCCCTTCGAGCTGGCGCTGACGGTCTCGGTGACGATGTTCACCATCTGCGTCTGGGCCACGACCGTCGCCTCGCTCGTCCCCATCGTCGCGCACTACTTCGGCATAGACCCGGCTGTCCTCTCCGCCCCGCTCATCACGACCCTCGTGGACGCCACCGGCCTCGTCATCTACTTCACCATCGCCAAGATTATTTTGAAGCTGTGAATACTAAAACGGAATTAATGTAGGGGCAGGGGCCAGTCCTCTGCCCGCTCGACGGGGAGCAGATTCAAACAGGGATGGACAGGATAGACAGGATATAAAGAGCTTGCCTCTCTTATCCTGTCCATCCTGTCCATCCCTGTTAATTTTACAGCGAGTCGAGGGTTCGCATCACGAGGTCAAGGTCGGAGAGGTCCGGGAGCAGGGCGTCGGGCTCGCAGGCGAGGAGGTCCGAGGCCGTGTACATGCGGCCGGTGTTGACGGCGACGGCTTTTGCGCCGAAGTGCTTGGCGCAGGCCACGTCGTTGGGCGTGTCGCCGATGACGATGAATTGGTGGGGCGGGAGGTCAAGGTTGAGATGCGCGTTGATGCGCGCGGCGGCCAGCTCGGGCAGGTCGCGGCGGTCGTGCGACTCGTCGCCGAACGCGCCGGGGAGCGTGAAGTAGTCCGAGAGCCCGACTATCTTCATCTTCAGGCGCGCGGCCGGCTCTATGTTGCCGGTCAGGAGCGCGTTCAGGTAGCGCCCGTGCCGCGCCGTCGCTGCGAGCGCCTCGCGCGCGCCCGGCAGGAGGTAGAAGAACTCGGGGTCTGCGCTCGTGGCGCGCTCCATCTCCTGCATGTAGCGCGCCTTCAACTCGTCCAGCCGCTCGCGTATGAGCTCGGGCGTGAAGCCCTCGTCGCGCAGCGCCTCGGCGACGATCTGCAAGTCCGTCATCCCCGAGACGACCATCTCCGGCAGCCGCCCCGCCGTCCCGAAGACGCTCAACAGCACCGGCACAGTGTAGTCCTTGAACGCGCCCCTGCGCGCCGAACGCATCAGCGTCCCGTCAATGTCCCAGAGGAGGACGCGGAGGTCGGAAGGCGGAAGGCGGAAAGCAGTAGGCGGCTGGCCCAATTCCGCCCGCCGCTCGCTGCCTTCCGCCTTCTGCCTTCTGCCTTCGCTCATTCGATGACCGCGAGCACGTCGCCCGCGTTGACGGTCGCGCCCTCGCGGACGTTGAGGCTCGCCACTCGTCCGGCCTTCGGCGACTTCATCTCGTTCTGCATCTTCATCGCCTCGACGACGAGGACGCCCGCGCCCGCCTCAACTTCCGCACCGGCCTCGACCAGCACGCGGACGACTTTGCCCGGCATGGGGGCGACTATCTCGGAGGTGCCGTGCGCGTGCCCGCTCGGGGCCGCCGTGCTGCGCAGGCGTTTCGGGTCCGTCAGCGTGACGGCGTAGACGCGGCGGCCGATTGTGACCTCCGCCGCCTCGCGTTTAGTCTCCGGGTGACTCACGCGGCATTCGTAGACGCGCCCGGCCACCAGCAGCAGGTAGACGCCCGCCTGCCCCGAGCGCGCCTCCAACTCGTAGGCCCGCCCGTCAATTTGCGCCGTGACGCGCGAGCCCTCCTGCTTGAAGTCAAGCTCGTAGCTCTCGCCCGCTATCTCCGCCGTCAACTTCATAGAGTCCTACAATGCTCTCCTGTGCAAGGCCGCGCGGCCGGCCAGTCGCCACTGGCTCTGCTCCTCCAGCTCGCGCGGCTGGTGGTTGTCTGTCGAAGACTGTTTCTGTGCCAGCGCGTAGTCGAGCGCGGCGGCGACGAGCGCCATGTCGCGGCGCTCGGTCGTGTCCTCGCCCTCCGGTTCCGACTTCGCCGCGCGGCGCTCGAAGAAGCGCGCGATGAAGCCAGTGTCCAGGCGGCCGGCGATGAACTCCGGGTCGCGGACCAACTCGCGGAAGAAGGGGAGCGTCGTCTTGATGCCGCCGACCGCGTACTCGTCGAGCGCGCGGCGCAGGCGGTCAATCGCCTCCTCGCGCGTCCGGCCCCAGGCCGCGAGCTTCGAGATCATCGGGTCGTAATAGATAGAGACTTCCGCCCCTTCCTCCACGCCGCCGTCGTCTCGCACGCCCGGACCCGCGGGCACGCGCAGGTGTGTGATGCGGCCGGGCGACGGGAGGAAATCTTTCTCGGGGTTCTCCGCGTAGACGCGGCACTCTATGGCGTGACCGCGCCACGCGACATCTTCCTGAGTGAAGGAGAGCCGCGCGCCCGCGGCCACTGTGATCTGCTCGCGCACTAGGTCGAAGCCCGTGACCAGCTCGGTGACGGGGTGCTCGACTTGCAGGCGCGTGTTCATCTCAAGGAAGTAGAAGTCGCGCGTGGCGTCGGCGACGAGGAACTCGACCGTGCCCGCGCCGCTGTAGTTGACGGCCCGCGCGGCGTTGACGGCCGCGCGGCCCATCGCGTCGCGCAAGGAAGCGTCGTTAATCGGCGACGGGCACTCTTCGACGACTTTCTGGTGGCGGCGCTGGATGGAGCACTCGCGCTCGCCGAGGTGCACGCAGTTGCCGTGGTTGTCGGCGAAGATTTGGATTTCGATGTGGCGCGGGCGCTCGACGGCCTTCTCCAAGTAGACGGACGGGTCGCCGAAGGCCGCGGCCGCCTCCGCCGCGGCCGTCTCGAAGGCCGCCGGCAACTCTTCGTCGGCGCGGACGAGCCGCATACCCTTGCCGCCACCGCCGGCCGCGGCCTTGAGCATGACGGGGAAGCCCAACCGCGCGGCCACCTCGCGCGCCTCTTCTAATGAGGAGAGCGGCTCGGTCGTGCCGGGCACGACCGGGACGCCGGCCGCGACCGCCGCGCGCCGCGCGCTCGTCTTCTCGCCCATCACGCGCATGGCCTCGGCGCTCGGCCCTATGAAGACGAGGCCCGCGTCAGCGACCGCCTGCGCGAACGACGCGTTCTCGGCGAGGAAGCCGTAGCCGGGGTGAATCGCCTCCGCGCCGCACTTCAGCGCCGCCTCGACGACGCGCTCGACACGGAGGTAGCTCTCGACCGAAGGCGCTGGCCCAATTCCGTAAGCCTCGTCGGCGAGCCTGACGTGGAGCGCGCCCGCGTCCGCCTCCGAGAAGACGGCGACCGGCGAGACACCCAGGTCGCGGCACGCGCGTATAATCCGCACGGCGATCTCGCCGCGGTTGGCAATAAGGATTTTTCGAAACATAGCAAGCAGGAGTCAGGAGTCAGAATACAGGAGGCAGAAGAAAAGAAAAACCGCGGAAGCGGCCTTTTCATTCTGACTTCTGACTTCTGAGTCCTGACTCCTGTTTTTAGACTACAACGGAGTTGCCTGGTCGCTGCGGGTCGTAGCGGATGGTGACGCGCGCGCCGGGGGCGTATTCGACCTCGCGGCCGCGCTGGGCGTCGTCGAGGAGCTGCGACGACTCGTACTCGACGCCGCTCACCTCGTAGTGGAAGTAGATTTGTCTGATGGCCCCGGAGTCGTCGGAGCCGACGTCGAAGACGACGCCTTCGGTGATGCGGCCGCCCTGTAGAAGGCGCGCGCGGCGCTCCGCTTCCGGGTCGGATTTCTTCCTGCGGAACAGGTTCGAGAGGGGCATGGCCGGGTCAGTCTCTTCGGAAGACTCAGGGGGCGCTCGACGCTACCGGCTGCTTGTCCGCCTCGACCGGCTTGGTGATGAGGCCGTCGCGCATGGCCCAGTCATCTTCGGTCCCGAGCTTGTTGTCGGGGCCGGGCAGGCGCAGTTCGTACCTGGTGAACGACAGCCCGCCGCCGGGCACGTCGTCCGTCGAGCGCAAGGAAGCGTTGCGCAGGGCCGAGCCGCGCAAGGAGCGAGACTTCTTCTTGGGGAGCGCGGCCAGCTCAGCGCCGGGGCTGTAGGCGTTCGAGTCTATGCCGGCGAGCGCCGTCGAGATTGAGCTGTCCGAGTCCGGCAGCCGGCGCAGCTCGTCCAGCGCCGCGGGCAGCGTCCCGTAGCGCGCGCGATAGTCCAGAAGCGCGCGCTGAATCGTGTAGCCCTGGGCGTAGATGGCCGCCTCCTGGCGCAGCTCCCGCTGGCGCAGGCGCTCGGGGACGGTGATGCCTATGAGCGTGGCGATCAGGACGGCGACCGTGACGGACGACCAGAGGCCGGTGCTCGCGGCACGGCTCCAGAGGAAGCGGTGCGGGTTGCGGCGGATGCTGCGGCAGATGAGCGCGCCGGTCCAGATGGCGAAGACGGCCGCCGGAATCGCCGCCCACTTCAAGCGCCAGGCGGCGGTCTCGGCCGCGCCCATGATTGTCCAGAAGCCGAAGGAGGACGTGCCGCGCTCGAAGAGCGCGACGAGGGTGCTGACGAGGAAGGTGATGAGCATGACGCCGCCCGTCACGCCCGCGAAGAGCGAGCGGCCGTAAGACGGAAGCTCGCGGACGGGGCGGGAGAGGGGTGGGCCGACCGCGCGCGCGCCGCACTTGGCGCAGCCGTCGCGCTCCATGTCGCCTTCAAACTTGAAACCGCAGCAGGGGCAGACTGTCAAGGGTGTATACCTCGTCACTTCAGAAACGTTGGGGAAAAAGACCACTCTCTCTCGGCGGCCCACGTTCTCGTTAATGCGTCGCGCCCGCGTTGCGCGCGAAGTCCGGCTCGGGCCTTCTCTCAGGCCCGGCATTAGATGCGGCGGCCGCTTTTTCCGCTGCCGCGCCCAGGTTCGCCGCGTCGGCCTTATTGACCTCGCGCCAGGTGTGGTACATGCGGTGCGCGAAGGTCCAGTAGGAGCCGACGGCCAGAACCCAGAGGACCGCGGGCATCCGGTTCAGGAAAGGGTTCTGCGATCCCTGATGCGTCGTCAGCGCGCCGATAATCAGCAGCACCACCCGCTCGGGCCGGCGCAGGAAGCCCACGTCGCACTTCGGAATCAGGCTCTCGGCGCGCGCGCTCGTGTAGCTGACCATGACCGAGCCCATCAGGGCCGCGCCCGTCAGGAAGACGTTCAGCGTCGAGTGGAACTCCGTGTCGCGCGCGTAGAAGACCATCAGGCCGACGAAGACGACCATGTCGGAGAGGCGGTCGAGCGAGGAGTCCAGGAAACCGCCGAAGCGCGTCACGCGGCCCGAAAGGCGTGCCACCTGCCCGTCGAGCATGTCAAAGAGGTTGGCGACGATCAGGATAATCCCCGCCCAGAAGAAGCGGCCGAAGCCGAAGAGCAGCCCGCAGCCGACGTTGATGGCGACGCCGATGACGGTCAGCAGGTTCGGGTTGATGCGGCCGTAAGCCAGCCCGCGCACAATCGCGTTAATGATTCGCTGAGCGCCGCGCCCAATGCTCGACCCAAACACTTCTTTCGGTCCTTCTCCTGCTGACAAAAGCGAACAGGTGCCGCCCCTTAAACCGGGTCGGGCCTATTCGAAGAGCGCATCATAGGGATGCGCCAGAGGGCTTGTCAAGGATAGTAAATCGTCAATGGTAAATAGTAAATGGAAACAGCCTTCCTCCGTTTGCCATGAGACCATTCACTCTTCACCTTCTTTCCCCGCCTCGTCGTGAATCGTCGTCATCCGCTTGATCTCGAAGTGGCGCGCGCCGGCCGGGGTCCGCACCACCACCTCGTCGCCCTCCTCCTTGCCGAGCAGGCTCTTGCCGACGGGCGACATGGTCGAGATCAGCCCGCCCTGCGGGTCGCTCTCCTCGGGCGTCACCAGGCGGTAGGTCAGCTCCTCGTCCCGCTTCGGGTCGTAGAGCACCAGCGTCGAGCCGTAGCCCGCCTTGTCGCGCGGGATTCTCGACAGGTCTATCGAGCCGACCTCGCTGATGCGCTGGCGCAGCTCGCGGATGCGCGCCTTGACCACGTTCTGCCGGTCGAGCGCCGCGCGGTACTCGGCGTTCTCGCGCAGGTCGCCGAACTCCAGGGCGCGCTTGATCTCCTTCGGCAGGTGTATACGCAATTCCGCTTCCAACTCGTCCAGCTCCGCTTGCAGCCGGGCTTTAATCTCTTGTGTCACCTCGGTCCCCCTCTACTGGTGTAATTAAATTGCAACGAAATAAAAATATCGGATTCGCCCGGTTTGGTACTAACATTGTTCTGGCACTACCACGAAAGTCTGACGAACGAAATCTAATTCTTGCTCCTGCACCCGACGCCACTCTCCCGCGGCCCAGAAGGCGCTGCGCGCCGTTGAAACTCCCGTTTGAAGCCCAGAGAAAGCTCGCGCTCCCCGACCCGAGCTAAAAGTGTCCCCATTTGCCTCACCACTGCGGCCAGAGCGCGTAGCAGCTCGGTGGCCGATTGGAAACCTCTTTGGGAGGGATGTCATGTCAGAGCAGTATCTGAGCAAGAGACGCTTAATCCTTTTCGTGGACGACGACCCAGAGCTGCGGCGGCTGGCCCGCGTCAGTTTGGAGCGCGCCGGCTACGGCTACGCCGGCGCGGCCGACGGGCACGAGGGCCTGCGCCTCGCGCGCGAACTCTACCCGAACCTCATCCTGCTCGATTATATGATGCCCGGCATCAGCGGGAAAGAAGTATTCGTCACGCTCGCCACGAGCGACGACGAGCGCCTGAGGCGCACGCCCGTCGTCATGCTGACGGCCAAGCACGACAACCGCGACGAGCAGCGCGAGCTTTTGGAGCTGGGGATGGCCGCCTACCTCTGCAAGCCCTTCGGCCACCACGAGCTCCTGAACGTCATAGACAACGTGCTCATCATGGCCCGGATCAGGGAGCGCAACCGCGTGCTGGAAGCCGAGGCGCGCCAGTCTTTCGTCGGGACCGTGCGGGCGCTGATCTCGCTCCTGGCCGCCAAGGACAACTACACGGGCGAGCACTCGAACGTGACGGCCGACCTCGCGGAGATGGTGGCCGTGCGGCTCGGGATGACCGAGCGCGAAGTCATGAACGTCAAGCTCGGCGGCCTCCTGCACGACATAGGCAAGATAGGCATCCCAGAGTGCATCCTCTGCAAGCCCGCCTGCCTGACGCCCGAGGAGATGCTCGTCATGCGCCAGCACGTTCACTACGGCGAGCAGGCGCTCGTGGGCGTGCCGCACATGGAGACGGTGCGCTCGATAGTCAAACATCATCACGAGTGGTGGAACGGCGGGGGCTACCCCGACGGGCTCAAGGGCGAGGAGATTTCGCTCGCCACGCGCATCGTCACGGTGGCGGACGCCTACGACTCCATGACCTCCGACCGCCCCTACCGCCGCAGCCTCTCGCAAACGACCGCCATCGAGCGCCTGCGCGCCGCCGCCGGCATACAGTTCGACGCCGCGGTCGTCGAGACACTGGTCGAGTGCCTGCAAAGCTACGACATGGAGCAAACCCGCGCCCTCAACTTACAGTTCCTGGACCGACTGCACCACGCCGCATAAGTCAGTACCGCCTGCGGTAGCGAGCGGGTCGTCAACATTGCAGACCCGCCCGCTACCGCAGGCGGTACTGACCTGCACGCATTTTAATTCCCAAACGAGATGCCAGTGTCGCGGGCGGTGCGGACGAGTTGGCCGTCGGGCGGCACGGTCTTGAGCGCCGAGACCGCTGCGAGGAGCGGGACGGTGATGATCTCGCTGGCGCGGAGCGCGACCATCACGCCGTGCTCGCCGTCGGCGAGAGCGCGCACCGCGCACGCCCCGAAGTTGGTCGCCAGCATCCGGTCGAAGGCGTTCGGCGTGCCGCCGCGTTGCAGGTGGCCGAGCACGACGCAGCGCGTCTCCTTATCCGTCAGCCGCTCGACCTCCTCGCGCAGGTAGTTGCCGATGCCGCCCAGCCGCGGCGAGCGTTGCGCGTCGCCCTGCTCCTGGTAAATGACATCGCGCCCGACCTCCTGCGCGCCCTCGGCGACGACGACGATGGAGAACTGCGAGCCGCTCGCCTCGCGCTCCCGAATTTTTTGGGCCACGGCCTCCACCGAGAAGGGGATTTCGGGGATGAGGATCACGTCCGCGCCGCCCGCGATGCCCGATTGCAGCGCGATCCAGCCGGTGTGGCGGCCCATCACTTCGAGAATCATCACGCGGTCGTGCGACTCGGCGGTCGTGTGCAGCCGGTCGAGCGCCTCGGTCGCGATGTCGAGCGCGGTCAGGAAGCCGAAGGTCAGCTCCGTCGCCGCCAGATCGTTGTCAATCGTCTTGGGCACGCCGACGACGGGAAAGCCCATCCGGTCGAACTCGGCCGCGATGGCGAGCGTGCCCTCGCCGCCGAGGACGACGAGCGCCTCTATCCCGAGTCGCTCAAGATTCGAGATGGCCTCGCGGTAAGTCTCCTCGGGCTTGGTGACGCTGCCGTCCTTCTCGCGCACGACGAAACAGCCGCGGTTGCGCGTCCCCAAAATCGTGCCGCCACGCGGCAGCAGCCCGCGCACGGCGGCCGGCGTCAGCTCGCGCGACCGCGTCTCGCCGAGACAGCCCTCGAAGCTGTCCTCGATGCCGATGACGCGCATCCCGTACTTGCCGGTCGCCGTCTTCACGGCCGCGCGAATCACCGCGTTCAACCCGGGCGCGTCGCCCCCGCCCGTCACGATGCCTATAGTTTTATACATAATCAGTGGTCAGTGGTCAGCAGTCAGTGGTCAGTCAGGAATCAGTTTTTTAACTGACCACCGACCACTGACCACTGACTACTGTTTTACCTTCGGAGGTTCGTACTGCTCGCCGTAGTCAGGGTATTCGCGCGTCACGTAGTCGCCGGGGCGCGTGTTCTCGGTCAGCAGCAGGAGCGCGTCGCGCAGCACCTGGCGCTGTAGTTCGCGCAGGCCGGGTCGGCCCAGGCTGTTGCCGACCTTGAAGCCCTTCGGGTAGAGAGTGCGCGGCGGGCGCATCTGCGCGGAGACCTCCGGGCTGACCGTGATGAGAACTGTCGGGATGCCGCGCATCTCTATCTCGCGCTGGACCGCAACGACCGTGCGGTGGCAAACGTTCGGTCAACCGCCCGTCAGGACGACCGCGTCGGCGCGCGAGCCGCGGTCAATCTCGTTGGCGATCTGCGGGGCCGTGCCCTCGTACATCGCCTTGAGCTGCATCGTGTAGCCCATGTAGCCGACGTGTTTCTTCGCCACTCCGCCGACGAAGCCCTCGGTCTCCAGGTCGCGCAGCACGTCCAGCGGGAACACGACGTTGATGTCCTCGTCCGCGTCCGCGTGGTCGTAGTGGTGGTGCGTGACCATCAAGTCCTGCGCCGCGGCGTCGTGCGGGATGACGCGGTAGGTCAGGTCGCCCAACTCGTCCGCGATGTTGAAAGCCTCCTGCTCCCTGAGGTGGACGCCCCCGGCCGAGACGATGGCAATCGTGCTCTTGTCGAGCGCCCGGTCGAACGGCGTGAACGGGACGCACTTGCGCGAGAGTGGCATGACTAAAACCCCCTTATTCGCCGTGATGACTGCCCGGCCATTGTAGCATTACGGGCTGAACCCTCCAGAGGCTCCCTGAGAAGCGTGGCGGGATTCAGCCCGCTGGGCAGTGGGTCGCTTCCGACAGCGAGCCCGTCTATTCTAGTTTGCGAAGCACCTCGAAGAGGTTTTCATTGTCCGGCTGGTCACTGATGTCGTGGATGTCTACGTAGGCGAGCTTGCCCTCCTTGTCCACGATGAAAAGCGCGCGCTCGGAAATGCCGTCGGCCTCGCGGTAGGCCCCGTAGGCGCGTGCGACCTCGCCCTTCGGGTGAAAGTCGCTCAGCAGGTCGTAGGAAAGATTGCCGAGGCTTTTGGCCCAGGCCGCGTTGCACGGGACGCTGTCCACAGAGATGCCCAGGACCTGGGCATCGTAGCCTTCGAAGCGCTCCAAGTCAGCTTCGTAGGCCGGCATCTGCGCCGTTCACACGGGCGTCCACGCCAGCGGGTAGAACGCCAGCACGACGTTCTTCTGCCCGCGGAAGTCCGAGAGGCGCACCTTCTTGTCCTTCTCCAGGTGGCTCTTCAGCTCGAAGTCCGGGGCCACGTCTCCAACTTCAGGCATGGCTAGGTAGTCCTCCTCCGTTCGGTAGTTGCAAAGAGCTTGGTTTGTTTCGGAAAACTGTGGGAAGGTTACACCCAGGCCCGGGCCGATTCAAGGGCGCGCGGCGAGGAGTTGGGCCACGCCCGCCGGGCTGTGGCACAAAAAATCCGCCCCGGCCGCGGTCAGCTCTGCGGCCGAGCCGTAGCCGTAAGTCACGCCCGCCGCGAGACACCCGTTCTGCTTCGCGCCCACCACGTCATACTTACGGTCGCCGACCATCACAGTCTCTTCGGCCCGCAGCCGCTCACTCGCCAGGACGTGCCGGATGAGGTCGCTCTTTTCGCCGAGCGTCCCGTCGGGCTCGCTCCCGTAGATGCCGTCGAAGTAAGAGGACAGGTTGAAGTGTTCCAGGATTCTGAGGGTGAAGCCGCGCATCTTCGAGGTGGCGAGGAAGAGGCGCGGGCGCGAGGCGCGAATTTGTGCCAGCATTTCTGGCACACCGTCGTAGACCACGTTCTCGAACATCCCCGTCGCGGCGAACCGCTCGCGGTACAACTCGACGGCCCTCTCGATGGCGGGCCTGTCGGTCGTCCGCAGGATCAGCGCGAACGTGTCGCGCAGCGGCGGGCCTATGTGGGGGAGCAGGTCGGCGCGGGCGGGCGGCTGAACGTCCATCCGTTCCAGCGCGTAGCAGATGCAGCGCGTGATCCCTTCGACGGGGTCGGAGAGCGTCCCGTCCAGATCGAAGAGCACGTTTTTAACGGAGTCTAGTCTCAAGCTCGGCAACAGGATTGGCCCTTTCCACGCGTTTTCTGATTTAATAGTCCAGACCCATGAGCGAGAGCGTCATTATCACACAGCGCGGCGCGGAGCGCGCGCGCGCGGGCCACCTCTGGATTTACCGCAGCGACGTGCGCGACGCGCGCGACGTGCCCGCCGGCTCGGTCGTCGCCGTGCGCGACGAGCGCGGGCGCTTCACAGGCCGCGCTCTCTACTCCTCGCGCTCGGAAATCTCGCTGCGGCTGCTGACGCTCGCGGACGAGGAGATTGACCGCGAGTGGTGGCGCGCGCGGCTGCGCGCGGCCGCGCGCCGCAGGGAGGGAATCGCGCCCGAGGCGAACGCCTACCGCCTCGTCTATTCGGAGGGCGATTTGCTGCCCTCGCTCATCGTGGACATTTACGGCGACGTGCTCGTGATGCAGACGCTCTCGCAGGGGACGGAGGCGCTCAAAGAGACGCTCGCGGGGCTGCTCGTCGAGGAGTTCAACCCGCGCGCCGTCGTCGAGCGCAACGACGTGAAAGTCCGCGCGCTCGAAGGGTTAGAATTGCGCGCGGGCGTCCTCTACGGCGACGCGCCCGAAGAGCTTGAGATAGAGCAGCACGGCGTGCGCTTCCTGGTGCACCCGCTCGGCGGTCAGAAGACGGGCTCGTTCCTGGACCAGCGCGAGAACCGCCTCGCCGCCCGCCGGCTGGCGCGGGGCCGCGCGCTCGACTGCTTCACCTTCAACGGGGCGTTCGCGCTGCACCTGGCCGGCGCGTGCGAGAGCGTGGTGGGGCTGGACATCTCGAATGATGCCGTCTTGGCCGCGCGGCGCAACGCGGAGTTGAACGGCGCGGGCAACGTGGAGTTCCGCGAGGCCAACGTCTTCGACGCGCTCAGGGAGATGGAGGCGGCGGGCGAGAGGTTCGACACCATCGTGCTCGACCCGCCCGCGTTCGCCAAGAACCGCGCGAGCGTGAGGGCGGCGGCGCGCGGCTACAAGGAGATCAACCTGCGCGCGCTCAAGCTGCTCAATCCGGGCGGCGTGCTCGTCACCTGCACCTGCTCCTACCACATGTCAGAACAGTTGTTCCTCGAAATCGTGGCCGACGCTGCGCGCGACGCGCGCCGCCGCGTGCAACTCGTAGAGAAGCGGGCGCAGTCGAGCGACCACCCGATCCTCTTCGGCGTGCCGGAGACTTACTACCTCAAGTGCGTTATCGCGCGCGTGATTGATTAATCGTCAGAGGGCTTCTTTTTGATGAAGACGTCGCGGCAACTGTTGGCGAAGGCGTAGCCCTCGACGGAGTCCTCTTCGGCAGGGAGTTCCAGGGCGATGTCTTCCATCTCCACGACGAGCCAGTGCTTGGACAGGTCGGTCTCGGACAATTTGGGGATCAGGAACTCGGCCCCGTCGAACCTGTACTCGTCGCCAGGGAGCATGACCGTGCGGACCATGTGCTTCTGGCTCGCGAAAGCCCTCTTCCACCTGCCGGTCTCGGGGTTGGTGGTCGCCAGCCAGAAGCTGACGGCGCGAAACTCCCTGCGCCCCTTGTAAGGGCAGTGCGTCCCGACGCGGACGAGCGCCTTCGTCAGCCTGACCCTGATCGCCTCCGGGTAGACCGTATACTCGCCCTCGAAATCGCCCTGCATGGCGAAGGCCGTGTCGAGCGACGAGATGTGGAAAGGGACGGTCTCGCCTTCCGCAACGACCTGCTGGGCGCGGGCCGCCGTCTGGCACAAAACGAAAAGCGAGAGGACGGGGAGGAGTGCGTAGAAGAGCCGCCGCTGCTTCATGAAAGTTCTCCTTTGAGCCGTGGGATCGCCGGACGCCGATTATAGCACGCGGGCGGGCGGCTTCTCGTTCCAATTTTTGTGCCAATCTTTTTCAGCCGCGGCCCGGGAGGTTGCGGACGCTCTCGGCGAGCCGCTTGGCCTCCGGCAGGGCTTCGAGCGCGCGCAGGACTTGCAGGTCGCTGTCGAGGAGTACGCGCGCGCCCGCGTCGCTGGCGAAGGCGGCCGTGACCACCTCCTCGCGGATGCGCAGGCGGACGAAGTCCAGCTCCTCTTCGATCTGCGCCGGGGAAATCCCGAACGTCCCGTCGCGCTCGACGTACTGGCGGAAGGCTTCGACCACGAACGGCGTGACCGGATACTCGCTCGGCTTGACCGTGTGGTCGAAGTCCGTCTTCTCGACGCGGTAGCTTTCGAGCCCCGCGAGCTTGCCGGCCGTCAATTCGCGCGTGAAGAAGAAGGCGGCCTCGGCGATGCGCCCGCGCAAGGGGGTAATCTGAAGCGGCTTGACCTCCACGTCGGGCGTGATGCCGCCGCCGCCGTAGAAGACGCGCCCCGCGGCGGTCTCGACCGCTGGCCCAGTCGGGGGCGGCGGCGTGGCCGCGGGCGTCGGCTGCGTGCTGATGGACTCGGGCGGCTGCGTCGCCGGGTTCGTCGAAGTCGAAGGCTTGGCCGGCGTCTCGTCGTCGTCCTCGTCGTGGCGGGCGTAGTAGTCGTAGAGCGAGCCGCTGGAGTAGTCGCGCTGGAGCGAGCGCCCGTAGGGCGTGTAGTACTTGGCGGTCGTCAAGGTCAGCCCCGTGCCGAAGGGGAGCTGGAAGACGCGCTGGACGAGGCCCTTGCCGAAGCTGGTCTGGCCGACGATGAGGCCGCGCCCGTGATCCTGAATCGCTCCGGCGACGATCTCCGAGGCCGAGGCGGTGTTGCGGTTGATGAGCACGACGAGAGGGAAGTCCTCGGGGTCCGTGCCCGTCGAGCGGTAGACGTATGGCTCTCGGTATTCGGTGCGGCCGCGCACGGAGACGACCGCCTGGCCGCGTGGCAGGAACTCGCTCGACACCTCTATGGCCTGGTCAAGAAGTCCGCCGGGGTTGCTGCGCAGGTCGAGCACGACCTGGCGCATCCCCTGCGCCTTGAGCTTGGTGAACGCCTCGCGCAATTCGTCGCCCGTCGTGTGCTGGAAGCCGCCCGTCAAGCCTATGTAGGCCGTGCCGGGGCGAATCATGTAGGCGTTGCGGATCGAGGGCAGCGGCACGGACTCGCGTATGATGGTGTAGGTGAGCGGCACCTCTGAGCCGGCGCGCTCGACCTTGACGCGGACGGGCTCGCCCCGCTCGCCGCGGACGTTTTTAGAGACCTGCTCGCTTGTCCAGTCACGCGCGTCCTTGCCGTCCACCTCGACGATGCGGTCGCCGTAGCGCAGGCCGGCGCGCGCGGCCGGCGTGCCCTGGACGGCCGACTGGACGTAGACGCCGTCGCGGTGGCGCAGGATGGTGACGCCGATGCCGATGAGGCGCGAGTCCTGGTCCTCGCGCAGCTTGGTGAACTCGGGGCGCGGGAAGTACATCGAGTGCGGGTCGAGCGTGGAGAGCATCCCCTGGATGGCCGCCTGCGTGGCCCTCTCGTAGTCCACGTCGCCGGCGTACTCGAAGCCTACGACGCGCACAGCCTCCTGGTAGTCGTCCACCACGTCGCGGCTGGCGATTGCCCTGTTGGCCGCGCGCGGCCCGGCGGGCCGGCGGCCCATGAGGTCGGCCATCCCCCCGGCAATCGTCGCCGAAATAATAACCGCGAGAGCGACTAGGCCAAATTTTCTCGTCATGCTATGCTCCCGAAAACTCTTTAGCTGACGCGCGCGCGCGCCGCCGAACGTCAAATATAGCACACCCGCACGCGCCGGGATGAAGCGCGACGAGTCAGTGGTCAGTGGTCAGTGGTCAGCAGTCAGTTAAAGACTGAAGATCGAAAAACAGCTAAACTGACCACCAACCACTGACTACTGACCACTGATTGTCCGATGTCTTTCTCGCTCTCCATCGTCATCCCCGCGTACAACGAGGCCGCGCGGCTCGGCGAGACGCTGCGCACCGTCTTCGCGTACCTGAACGAGCACGTCCCGCAGGGCGAGGTGATAGTGGTGGACGACGGCTCGGAGGACGGGACGGCCGACGTGGCCGAGCAGAGTTTCGCGCAGGCGGGGAACGTCAGCGCGCGCGCCATCCGCGTCAGGCCCAACCGCGGCAAGGGCCACGCCGTCCGCGCAGGACTCCTCGCCGCGCGCGCGCCCATCGCGCTCTTCTCCGACGCGGACCTCTCGACGCCCATCACGGAGACTCCAAAACTCATCCGCCCCATCCTGAGCGGCCAGTATGACCTGACCTTCGGCTCGCGCGCGCTCGACCGCAGCCTCATCGGCGTGCACCAGCCGTGGCGGCGCGAGCAGGGCGGGCGCGTCTTCAATCTCATCGTGCGGCTCTCGACGGGCCTGCCCTTCTGGGACACGCAATGCGGCTTCAAGGCTTTCCGCATGGACGTTTGCCGCCCGCTCGTCGAGGCCGCGACCGTTGACCGCTTCGGCTTCGACGTGGAGCTGGTCTTCCTGGCCTACCTGGCGGAATTGGCCCTGCGCGAGATACCCGTGCGCTGGGACCACAACGAGGGCAGCAAGGTCAGCGTGATGCGCGACAGCACGCGGATGTTCAACGAGGTCCGGCTCATCCGCCGCCAGGCCAGGGAGGGCGTCTACGACGCGGCCATCGCCGCCGCGCGCGTCGGCTCCAAGGACAGGGAGCGCGCCCTGCACACCTCCGGCGCACCCTTCTTCGAAGGCGGCGAGGCGTCGGAATTGGCACAGGCTTTCGAGGCGGACGCGAGATAGGCGGCTGCCGTCTGGATTTTTATGACTGCGAAACTGAACGTCAACATAGACCACGTCGCCACCGTCAGGCAGGCGCGGCGCGCGCCGGAGCCGAGCGTGGTCGCGGCCGCCATGACGTGCGAGCAGGCGGGGGCCGACGGCATCACGATTCACCTCAGAGGCGACCGCCGCCACATACAGGACAACGACCTGCTCGCGCTGCGCCAGGTGGTGACGACCTACCTCAACGTCGAGATGGCCGCGACCGAGGAGATGATGAAGATCGCGCTCGATACGCTGCCCGACGCCGTCACGCTCGTCGCCGAGAGCCCCGAGGAGATCACGACCGAGGGCGGGCTGGACGTGCGCGCCAACCTCTCAATCGTCCGCGCGGCAATCCACCGCCTGCGCGAGGCCAACGTCATCACGAGCCTCTTCATAGACCCCGAGCCGCACCAGATAGAGGCCGCGCGCGAGGTCGGCGCGCAGCAGGTAGAGCTCTGCACGAAGGAGTACGCCGAGGCCACGCTCGGCGCGCGAGCCGCCCACAGCGAGGGCGCGATGCGCGCCGCGCACGAGTTGCGGCGCTTGCGCGAGGCCGCGACGCTCGCCACGCAGTACGGGCTCCGCGTCGCCGCAGGCCACGGGCTCACCTACCGCAACGTCACTGCTGTCGCCGCCATCGAAGAGATCACGGAGTTCAACATCGGCCACAACATCGTCGCGCGCGCCATCTTCGTCGGCCTGGAGCGCGCCGTCAGCGAAATGCGCGCGGCCATCGCGACCAGGAGCTGACGCCGTAAATAAGACCGGGGGCGACTCAAGAAGGAGCAGCTCCCGATCCGCCCTCCTCTCGTCGCCCCCGGCCGTTTTCGGTAAGCCAGTAGCCACCGAAACTTGTTCTCGCTCTGTTAACTCGCCAACAGGTCCAGCTCCTTCTGGTTTGGAGGAAAGCCCATGTGCTTGAAGGCCGCTCGCGTGGCGACGCGGCCGCGCGGCGTGCGGTTGAGGAAGCCTATCTGAATCAGGTACGGCTCGATGATCTCCTCGATTGATTCACGCTCCTCGCTGATGGAGGCGGCGATGGTGCCGACGCCGACGGGGCCGCCGTCGAATTTCTCGATAATCGCGGAGAGGAGCTTGCGGTCAACCTCGTCCAGGCCGAAGCGGTCAACCTCCATCTCGTCGAGCGCGCGGCGCGAGACTGCCTGCGTGATGCGCCCGTCGCTCAAGACTTCCGCGTAGTCGCGCACGCGCCTGAGCAGGCGGTTGGCGATGCGCGGTGTGCCGCGCGCGCGGCGCGCTATCTCTCTAGCGCCCGTGGCCTCTATCTCCACGCCCAGGATTTCGGCGGAGCGGTGGACGATGATTTCCAAATCCTTCTGCGAATAGAAGTCCAGGTGCTGGATGATGCCGAAGCGGCCGCGCAAGGGGGCCGTAATCAGGCCGGCGCGGGTCGTCGCCCCGACGAGCGTGAACTTCGGCAGGTCAAGCTTGATGGAGCGCGCGGCCGTCCCCTGGCCGATCATCACGTCTAGCTGGTAGTCCTCCATCGCCGGGTACAAGACCTCTTCGATCTGCGGGCGCAGGCGGTGAATTTCGTCTATGAAGAGGACTTCGCCCTCCTGCAAGTTGGTGAGCAGGGCCGCGAGGTCGCCGCCGCGCTCGATGGCGGGCGCGCTGACGCTCTTCAGCTCGGCCTGCATCTCGGCGGCGATGATGTTGGCGAGCGTGGTCTTGCCCAGGCCCGGCGGGCCGTAGAAGAGGACGTGGTCGAGCGCCTCGCGCCGGGCGCGCGCCGCGCGCAGGAAAATCTTCAGATTGCTCGTGACCTTCGTCTGGCCGATGTATTCGTCCAGGCGGCGCGGGCGCAGACTCGGCTCGGCCTGCACGTCCTCCGGCGTCGCCTCGCCCGCCACGGGGCGGGTCACTTCGGCGGCGCTCTCGGCTATGGCTTGTGACATCTCGCAAAAACCCTTCTTGAAAACTTGGCCCGTTTAATGACGAACCGCATTATACCGTCTTCGGGCCGATGTTTCAAGAGTGAAACAGAAAAAGAATAGTCCGGGTCGCAGGATTTTTGGCACAGGCGTCTCAGAAGCCGTACTTGAGGGCGAGCTGGATCATCCGGGCCGGCGTGACGGTCTCGAACGCCGAGCCGAAGCCGGGCGCGCCGATGATGCGGACGGGCAGGCCGAAGTTCGCGCGGTTGAGTGCGTTGAAGATTTCGGTGCGGAAGATCAGCACCTGCGTCTCGCCGAAGCGGAACCGCTTGCTGAAGGCGAGGTCTAGGTTGATGAAGCCGTCGCCGCGCACGGTGTTGCGCCCGACCGCCCCGTTCTGAAAAACGAGCACTGTCCGACCTGAGGGGTGCTCGGCCGTGGATAAGAAATCCGTGGCCCGTCTGCCGGGCGCGAGCGCGACGCGCTGGGGGCCGTGCCCTGTGAAGAAGATGAGGCCGTCGGTGTTCGGGGGGCGGTCGGAGAGGTTGCCGTCGAGGTTGCCGTCGTAGGGGAGGTTGAGCGTGAAGGGCTGCCCCGTGTGTGCCTGCAAGATTGAGGCGACCTGCCAGTTGGCGAGCAGCAGCGCGACGAAGCCTTTGGTCGTCTTCCCGAAGGGCAAGTCCCAGACGAGCGACGCGGCGAAGCGGTGGCGCACGTCGAAGTTGGACGAGGCGCGCTCGGCGCGCAGGTTGAACGAGTCCTGCGCGACGATGGGCGCGCCCGCGATGGGGAAAAGATCGGAGACCTCGTCAATGGAGTGCGACCAGGTGTAGGCGGCGGTGAACTGGAAGCGGCGGCTGTATCGCTTGCGCGCTTCGATTTGCAGCGCGTGGTAGGTGGAGTTGGCGGAGTTCTCGAAAATCCTGTAGGGGCCGAGCGCGCCGTTCGGCCGCGCGTCGAACCTAAAGGTCGCGTCCCCGCAGACGAAGGGGAGGGAAGGGTCTGCGCCCGGGAGATCGTCGGGGCACGCGAGGCCCGGCGGGTCCGGCAGAACGGAAGTGAACCCGTTCGCCACATTCGTCGCGGCGATGATGGGGAACGGAAAGAGGCTCGCGTTCGTCCCGTGCGATGGCAAGAGGGGAATAATCGGGGTGACGAGCCGGCCGAGGTTCGGCGTCGTCAGCCGGGTCAGCTTCGTCCCCTTCGTCCCGACGTAGGCGACCGAAAGGTAGTGGCCGTCGAAAATCTCGCGCTCGAAGGTGAGGTGCCACTGCTGCGCGTAGGGCGTCCGCAGGCGTTTCTCCGGCAGGGTGAAGGCCAGGCCGCCGCTCGTGTTCTGTAGGAACAACTGGCCCGCGAGTGCCGCGAAGTCGGCGGGCGTGCCGCCGAGCTGGTTGCAGGCTCCGAACTGATTGCACGCCCCGGGCCGCAGCAGCGTGACCGGGTTGCCGTTCGGGTCCTGGCCGATAGTCAGGTAGACAGGGTTGTTGAGGTTGAAGACGCTGAAGGCGAGGAAGGCCGGGTCAACGTTGACGGGAATTTCGGTGGGGAAGATGTTGCGCGATTGGCTGACGACCGCGCCGAGAATCGTGTCGTAGTAGATGCCGTAGCCGCCGCGCAGCGCCGTCTTGCCAGCCCGGTCGAGCGACCACGCGAAACCCAGGTGCCCGCCGAAGTTGTTCGCGTCGGGCTCGTACATCCGCGCGCGCCCGTCAACGATCTGGCTGTAGGCGGCGACCGCCCGGTTGAAGGCGGCGGTGCGCGCAGGGGTGTCGAACGTCGAGGCCCCCGGGCGCGGCAGGCTGTCGAGCGCGAGCGCGTCCTCGACGCGATTGTTCACCTCGCGCGGGACGGTGTTGTACTCGTAGCGCAGCCCGAAATCCAGCGTGAACCTCGGGCGGACGCGCCAGTTGTCGTTGACGAAGAAGTGGTACTCGGTGAAGCGCAGCCCGAGGGTCGGGTCGGGCGCGGCGGCCGTGATGGTTTGCAGGAGCGAGGACGCGGGGCCGATGCTCGCCAGCTCGACGCCGGGGATGAGCACGGGGTCGCGCCCGTCCATGTAAACTATCCCGCCGCCGTAGACGGCCTGCGGGCGGTAGAAGCTATCCAACCGGCTGTTCAGTTGGTAGCGCCGGATGTTCGCGCCGAACTTGAGCGAGTGGCCGCGCAGTGAAAGCGAAAGGGTGTCGGCGTACTGGAACGTGTTGCTGGCGCGGTGCTGCGGGAAGGTCTGAGCGCCGACGCCGACGGGGCTGAAAGGCTCTATGACGAGTTCGCCCAGCGGGCCCGTCTGCGACGTGAAGGGCACAGTGCCGCTCGGAGTCGCCACCGTCCCCGTCGAGGTGGCGGAGAAGACGAACGGGTTTCCGGGGGACTCGCTGAAGTTAAGCCTGGTGCGGCCGAAGGAGAAGCGCGCCTGGTTGAAAGTGTTGGGGCCGAGCGGGCTGTCCAGGATGATGGAGACGTTGTGCGAGTGGGTTCCCGCGCGGAGCGTCGAGCGGATGGCGCGGTTGACGCTCGGCAGCGTGCGCCCGTCGTCACCGAAGTTGTAGCGCGCGCTGAAGAGGCTCCGGCCCTGCGCGTGCGTCAGCTTGAAAGATGCGATGTGGCCCGTCCCGCGCGCCGGCAGGACTTCCGTGTAGGTGTTCGCGCCGTAAGGGCCGCGCGTGTTGTTCGGCAGCGGGTAGAACGAGAGCACGTTGCGCCCGAGCGGCGTGGCGTCGAAGAACGGCCCGAAGATAGTCGTGGACGCGAAAACCCCCGCCCCGAAGCCGCCGGGGCCGAACCTGTCTGCCGCACTGAAGCGGCGCTCTAAGGCCGTGGGCGTCGCGAAGTGCTGCTCGGTCGAGGCGTTGGTGCAATCGCGCTCGAAGCTGAGGAAGAAGTGGGTGCGGCCGCGCACTACGGGGCCGCCCAGGACGAAGCCCGACTGCTGGCGCGTGAAAGGATTTTCGCCGCCCGACGGCCCGCCCACCTGGTCGAAGAAGTTGCGCGCGTTCAGGGCCGAGTCCGTGAAGAAGACGTAAGCGTCGCCGTGAAAATCGTTGCCGCCGTAGTCGGAGACGACGTTCACCTGCCCGCCGAAGTTGCGCCCCAGCTCCGTGTCCCAGAGGAGCGTGGCGATGGCGAAGTCCCTGGCCGATTCGATTGACTGCGGGACGAGCGTGATGAAGCCCTGCCTTCTCACGCCGACCTCCGGGTCGTTGTTGTCCGAGCCGTCCACGGAAAAGTTGTTCGAGCGCGCGCGCATCCCGTTGACGGAGAACTGCCCGGCCGTGCCGACGCCGACGCCGACGCCTGGGCCGCGCGCGCCGGGCGTGTAAGGCGGCGGGGCGACGCCGGGCGCGAGCTGCGCGAACTCGTCGAAGCTGCGCATGGGGGCGGAGCCGCCGACGGGCAACGCGTCGAAGAGCCCGCCGCTGAAGTTGCTGACGCGCGCCGGGTCAATCGTGTGGACGAGCGAGAGAGCCTTCTCGCCCTCCGTCGTCGCGGCCGCCGCCTGAGCCTGCGCGTAGGCGGAGGAGCGCAGAACTTCCTTGAGCCTGATGGGCGGGGCGACCGTCTCCACCTCGTCCAGCGAGAGCGAGACGCTGGCGAGGCCGTGATTGCTCTCGTCGTTCCACGCGGCGGTCACGATGTAAGGGCCGGGCGGGAGGTCCGTGATGCGGTAGCCGCCGACGTTGTCTGTCACGGCCGCGCCTCTCGTCTTCGAGCGCAGGCCGGCGGCGAACACTTTGGCCCCGCCCAGCGCGTTGCCGGCCCGGTCGGTAATCCTGCCGTTGAGTGTGGCCCGGCGGAGGCTGACCTCCGGCATCCTGATCTCGTTCTTCATCGTGATCTGGACGGGGAAGCGCTCGTAGGTCTGTGGAAAGAATCCGTCCTTCGACGCGGTGATGCGGTAGATGCCGGAGCGCAGGTTCGGGACGGTGAAGTACCCTTCCGCGTTCGTCCGCAGAGAGCGCTCGTTCCCATTCTGTTCGTTGACGAGCCTGATTTGCACGCCTTCCAGCGGGCGGCCCGACGCGTCGCGGACCCTGCCGAAGAGTGTGCCAGAGTTGGTCTGCGCCGTGACAGCTGGCGCGAGCAGCAGACAACCCAGAAGAATCATTGCGAGGCCGAGCGAGACAAAGAGGCGCGTCCGGCTCTGCGGGGCGAAGCGGAACGTCATGAGGCACTCCTTCTGTAAGGGCAAGCCTGCGGGGCGTGCGCCCCGGTTCGTGTCAAAGAGTTAGCAGAGAGAGTGTGCTAAGTTCTACGCGAGGAAGGAAGCGGCTTGAGTGGCGAAGATATACCTTTTCAATGACCGGCGCAACAAAATTTAAGAGCCGGCGCGGCCGCGGAAAGCCGCGCTCTTATTGGGGCGCTTGGAGGCCCACGGGGCGGGCGAAAAGATCGTCAACGGAGAACTTCTCGCCCGCGACCGTCCTGAAGCCGAAGCTGCCGCGCGGGAAACTATTATGCGGGTCCACGAACTCGTGCAGCTTCGTCTCCACGCCCGTCTCGGCGGGCGTGAGGGTGTGTGTGATCTTGTTCTTCTCCGCCCTGATGTCCACCTGGTACTGACTGCCGGCCTTGAGTTCGGCGATGACTTCGTTCGAGCGTTCGGACTTCAGGTTGATCTGCCCCTGGCTCACGGTGTAGGTGAGGAACCGGTTCGGGTATTTTCCCGCGGGGCCTGACAGGTAGAAGAGATAATAATTGCCGCCGGACTTGTCCACGCGCAAGGCCCACGCCGCGCCGCCGTCGTTGAGGAGCTTGAGGTTGAAGCTCATCTCGAAATCGCCGTACACGATGTCGGCCGCCTGGCCGACCTGCGGTTGATTCTCGATGACGAGGCGGCCCTGCCCCTCGCCCGGGTCAATCGTCCAGCCGGTGGGCGGCGGTGTCCATTTATTCAGGCTCAGAAATTCGTCGTCGAACTCCACGTTGGTGAGCTGAGCGTCGGAGCCGGGTTCGGCCGAGCCCGGCTGCCCCGCCGGCTCACTCTTGAGCCTGCTGTAGGTGAAGACGCCGCCGACGGCGAGGACGGCGACGAGACCTGCGAGGACCGCGAACTGTTTCCTCCTGGACGGCGGCACGTCCGGTTGGTCCGCGGCGCGAGGCGTCGGGGGCGGAGGCGCTGCCGGCTGGGCTGCGGTCGAAGGCTCCGGCTCGTCGGCCGGGGCGGCGCGTCGCACGCGGCTGCTCTCCGGCTCCGGGGCGGCGGGAGAAATCGCATGCTTAATCGCCTCGCAAATCTTGACCAGCTCCTCGTTGAGCTTCGCGGGCTTGAGGCCGTCGAGGGGGCGCGAGGGGTCGTTGGCGGCCTGGTAGTGCTTGATGTCCGTCTCAAGGTAGGCGCTCGCGCTCACGGCGACCCAGATGATTCTGAGCCCCTCTTTTTCGGCCGCGTCGAGCAGTGGCGGCAGCTCGTGCGCGGCGATGAAGTCGGACGCGAGGTAGTTCGGGCTGACGAGCAGGACGGCGACCCTGGCCGCCTTGAGCGCGTCCTCGATCTCGCCCCTCCACTTCTGCCCGGTCTCGATTCTGGTGTCGTCCCAGACCTGTATCTGGTGCGTCCGCTCGAACGGCTTGAGGTGCGTGTGCAGTTTCTGCAACCACTTCTGGTCGCGGTGACTGTAGCTGATGAAGACCTGGTCGCGCACGATGCTCGGGCCTCGGGCAAACGTGGAGCCGCCGTGGTGAAAGAAATTGTGCCAACGCGACTAGGGGCGCGGGCACGCGCTCGCTGAGGGCGCGGGCGTTATTATAATCGGCGTCGGAGGTTGAGACTAGCTTTGAATGTTGGGCGCGCCGGTGGCGAGTTGGAGGCGGACGACTGAGCGTTCGAGGCGTGCGCGGGCGATCTCGAAGTCTTCCACGGTGCCCGTGAACGCGCTCAGGGTCTTCTCGGCGTGCTCGCGCGCGAGGCGTGCGCGGGCGGCGTCAATCTCTTCGGGGCGCTCGGCGATTTCCGCGAGGACGGAGACGCGGTCGGCGTTGACTTCGACGAAGCCGCCCGAGACGTGCAGGCGCTCGGTCGCGCCGCCCTTAGAGTAAGTGAGCACGCCCGTCTGCAACTGCGAGATGAGGGGCGTGTGGCCCGGCAGGATGCCCAGCTCGCCGTTCATCCCCGGGACCGTGACCGAGTCCACGGCCTCCGACAACACGCGCCGCTCCGGCGTGACGACTTCCAGTTGAATCTGTTCAGCCATAAAAATCAGGAGTCAGGAGTCAGGAGTCAGGAGTCAGAAGAAAAGCGTCCGGTCTTTATTCTGACTCCTGACTCCTGACTCCTGTGTTCTGTTTTACCCTTGCGCCGCGAGTTGGCGGCCGCGCTCGCGGGCCTCTTCGATGGTGCCGACCATGTAGAAGGCTTGCTCGGGCAGATCGTCGTGCTTGCCTTCGATGATCTCGCGGAAGCCGCGCACGGAGTCCTCGCGCTTGACGTACTTGCCTTCGAGCCCTGTGAACTGCGAGGCGACGAACATCGGCTGCGAGAAGAACCGCTGAATCTTGCGCGCGCGCGCCACCGTCTGCTTGTCCTCGTCCGAGAGTTCGTCCAGGCCGAGGATGGCGATGATGTCTTGCAGGTCTTTGTAGCGTTGCAGAATCTGCTTCACGTCCTGCGCCACCTTGTAATGCTCCTCGCCGACGATGCGCGGGTCGAGAATGCGCGAGCTCGACGCGAGCGGGTCCACGGCCGGGTAGATGCCTATCTCGACGATCTGGCGCGAGAGCGCCGTGACGGCGTCGAGGTGCGCGAAGGTCGTGGCCGGCGCGGGGTCCGTGTAGTCGTCCGCGGGGACGTAGACGGCCTGAATCGAAGTGACCGCGCCCGTCTTCGTGGAGGTGATGCGCTCCTGCATCTCGCCCATCTCGCTCGCCAGGTTCGGCTGGTAGCCCACGGCCGAAGGCATGCGGCCGAGAAGCGCGGACACCTCGGAACCCGCCTGCGTGAAGCGGAAGATGTTGTCAATGAAGAGAAGCACGTCGAGGCCCTGGTCGCGGAAGTATTCGGCGACGGTCAGGCCCGAGAGCGCGACGCGCAGGCGCGCGCCCGGCGGCTCGGTCATCTGGCCGTAGATGAGCGCGACCTTCGACTCTTCGATGGACTTCATGCAGACCTTGGTCATGTCGAAGTCGCCGGTCTTCTCGAAGTGCTCGTAGAACTCTTCGCCGAAGTTGATGACCTTCGACTCGACCATCTCGCGCAAGAGGTCGTTGCCCTCGCGCGTGCGCTCGCCGACGCCCGCGAAGACGGAGAAGCCCGAGTGCGCCTTGGCGATGTTGTTGATGAGCTCCATGATGAGCACGGTCTTGCCGACGCCCGCGCCGCCGAACAGCCCGATCTTGCCGCCGCGCAGAAAGGGCTGAATCAGGTCAATGACCTTGATGCCCGTCTCGAACATCTGCAACTCCGTGGACTGCTCGTCGAAGTCCGGCGCGTGGCGATGAATCGGGTAACGCTGCTCGTATTTAACCGCCCCGAGGTTGTCCACCGGCTCGCCGATGACGTTGAGCACGCGGCCCAATGTGCCTTCACCAACTGGCACAGTAATGGGGCCGCCCGTGTCAATGGCCTTCATGCCGCGCACCATGCCGTCCGTGGGCAGCATCGAGACGGCGCGCACGCGCCCCTCGCCAAGGTGCTGCTGGACTTCGCAGACCACGTCAATCGGCGAGGGCACGTCGAAGCCTTCCGAGGTGATGCGTAACGCCTGGTAGATGGGCGGCAGGTAGTGCTCAGCAAACTCCACGTCAACGACGGGGCCGATAATTTGCACGACGCGGCCCGTCATCTGGGCCTCGGTCGGCGGGTTTCCGTTGGGCGTAGCCATACTGTTCGACTCCTCACTGTTCAGCCTATGAAGGCGAAAAACTGGCAGGTTTTATAGAAAGTTCAAGATATCACAAGGCTCTCGCCTTTGGCAAAGAGCGCGTTAAGCGCCATTTTTTGTCGGAACGCGCGCGGCCCCGGGCACGTAAAGGTAAACATCAAGGCCATCAAAAGCGGGCACTCTTCTTCCGGTTCAGCTCTGGCGGGAAACTTCAAACCTCGAAACCCCCAACGGGAGGTTCGATTCTTCTAGTGGAGGCTCAAAGATGAAAAGATACAGGTACGCGGCAGTCGGTCTGGCTCTCGTCCTCGCGCTCGGCCTCGCGCCGGCCCGCTCCCTGGCTCAGGGAGGGAAGACGGCTTCCGAGACTTCGTATGCGGAGGCGCGGCGCGTGCTCGACGCAGGCGTGGCCGCGCTCGGCGGGCGCGAAGCCATCACCAAGGTCGAAGACATCACGGTCAAATACGCTGGCACAAATTTCGCGCGCAACCAGAGCGCGACCCCCGAGACGCCCTACTTCGAGGGGCGCGTCGAGGGCTGGTTCACTTACGACGCGAAAGGCAACCGCGTCGTCATCGAGCAGGGCAGCACCTTGCCCGGCTTCAAGTTCCGCTTCCGAAATATTTTCAAGGGCGAGAAGGGCCTGGCCTTCGACATGGACAACAAGACGGCGCAGGCGGTCACCAACCCGAACGCCATCGGCAACGTCTCGCGCACGCGCCTGCCGCACGTCACGCTGATGACGGCGCTGGAGCGCGCGGCCACGCTGCGCTCGCTCGGCCAGCAGGACTTTGAAGGCAAGAAACAGAACGTCATCACCTTCGCCCTCCCCGACGGCACGCAGTTGGCGCTCTACTTCGACGCGGCCACCAACCTCCTGACCAAGTCTGAAAACCTGGACACGGACTCGCGCGTCGGCGACGTGGCGCAGGAGTTCATCTTCTCCGACTACATCCCCGCGGGCGGGATCAAGATCGCCGGCCGCCGCATCCTCCGGCGCGGCGGCGAGGCCCTCCAGGACATCAAGGTCACGGACGTTCAGGTCAACACGCACCCGGCGGAGAGCGCCTACGAGCGGCCGCAGGGGTTCGAGGACTTGCCGGCCAACAACCCGAACCCCACGCCGACGGTGGTCGAGCTGGCGAAGGACGTGTACATGGTCAAGGACGCGGCCAACGGCTACAACGTGATGTTCGTCGCCATGAACGATCACGTCCTGGTGGTCGAGGCCCCGCTCAACGACGCGACCTCCAAGAAGGTGATGGCGAAGATTAAGGAGACGGTGCCGAACAAGCCCATCAAGTACGTCGTCCCAACGCACTTCCACGACGACCACTCGGGCGGCATACGCACCTACATGGGCGAGGGCGCGACCGTCGTCACCACGCCGGGCAACAAGGCTTACTTCGAGACGGTGGCGAAGGCCGTCCGCACCATCGCGCCCGACTCGCTGACCATGAAGCCGCGCCAGCCCGTCATCGAGACGGTCGAGAACATGAAGCGCGTTTTCTCTGACAGCAATCACACGGTCGAGCTTTACGACATAGGCCCGGGGCCGCACACCAAGGAGATGCTGGTCGTCTACCTGCCCAAGGAGAAGATTCTCTTCGAGGGCGATATGCTCGGGCTGCCCAACGACACCCCGCTCGTCACCGCGGCCAACGAAACGACGGCGCACTTCGCCGAGCGGATACAGGCGCTCGGCCTCGCCCCCGAAAAAATAGCCTCCGTCCACGGCCGCACCGCGACGATGGCCGAACTCCGCGCCGCGGTCGAAAAATCCCGCGGGGATAAAGCGGCGAGGTAAGGGAAAAGGTAAAGGGTAAAAGGGAAGACCCCTTCGGGGTCTTCCCTCAGCCTTCTTCCGAGTCAATGCGAATCTTCATGCGGCGCAGGGTGTGCAGGTCTTCGTCGGTGAGTTCGAGCGAGGTCTCTTGCGCGGCGGCTTCCTCTTCATCATCCTGCTCGTGCTCGCGGAGGGCGATCTCCAGGCGCAGCGTCAGCTCCATCTCGTAGCCGGCCTCGCGCAGGCGCTCGATGGCCGCGGCGACTTGGGGCGACTGCTCGACGGCCGAGTTGATGGCCGTGCCGAGGTCTTGGACGATCTGCTTGGCTTCGTCGTTGATTTCCAAAATACACCAAACTCTGATTGCAGGTTGATGCCGATGCTAAGCGACCGCGGCCGCCGAGGTCAACCCGGGCTCTAAATTGCGGCGCGCGCGGCGGCTGTGCTAGGCTTCGACAAACAAGATTGCAGACGCTGTGCCCACGTCAAAACCCAAGCCTTCGCAGAGGTTCTTAAAACCGTCATGGCAACAAAAACGAGCGCCGAGCGCCGAGAGCATTTCGAGACCCCTTCGGGCATGGAGCTGCCCGTGGACTTCAACCCGTCGAACACCGAAAGGCTGGACTACGAGCGCGACCTGGGCGCGCCCGGCGAGTACCCCTACACGCGCGGCGTCCGCCCGAACATGTACCGCGGCCGCCTCTGGACGATGCGCCAGTACGCCGGCTACGCGACGGCCGAGGAGTCCAACGCGCGCTACAAGTACCTGCTCGCGCACGGGACGACCGGGCTCTCGGTCGCCTTCGATTTGCCGACGCAGATCGGGTTGGATTCGGACGACCCGCTGGCGCAGGGCGAGGTCGGCCGCGTCGGCGTCGCCATTGATTCCGTCGAAGACATGCAACGACTCTTCGACGGCATCCCGCTCGACACGGTCTCGACCTCCATGACGATCAACGCGACGGCCTCGACGCTCCTGTGTCTCTACCTGGCCGTAGCAAAGCGTCAGAACGTGGGCTTCGACAAAGTCAACGGGACGATTCAGAACGACATCCTGAAGGAGTACATCGCGCGCGGGACTTACATCTACCCGCCGAAGCCGTCTCTCAGGCTCGTGACGGACACGTTCAGTTTCTGCGCGCGCGAGGTCCCGAACTGGAACACGATTTCCATCAGCGGCTACCACATCCGCGAGGCCGGCTCGACGGCCGTCCAGGAGGTCGCCTTCACGCTCGCCGACGCCACCGCTTACGTCGAGGCCGCGATAGAAGCCGGCTTGAAAGTGGACGAGTTCGCGCCGCGCCTCTCGTTCTTCTTCAACGCGCACAACAACCTGCTCGAAGAGGTGGCGAAGTTCCGCGCCGCTCGCCGCCTCTGGGCGCGGCTGATGCGCGAGCGCTTCCACGCGCGCGACCCGCGCTCGCTGATGCTGCGCTTCCACACGCAGACCGCCGGCTCCTCGCTTTTGGCACAGCAGCCCGAAGTCAACGTCGTCCGCACGACGATCCAGGCGCTCGCGGCCGTGCTCGGCGGCACGCAGAGCCTGCACACGAACGCGATGGACGAGGCGCTGGCGCTCCCCACGGAGCAGTCCGCGCGACTCGCCCTGCGCACGCAGCAGGTCATCGCCCACGAGTCGGGCGTGGCCGACACCGTGGACCCGCTCGCGGGCTCCTACGCCGTCGAGGAGTTGACCACCGAGATAGAGCGCCGCGCGGTTGACTACCTTGACAAGATAGACGCGCTCGGCGGGATGCTGCGCGCGATTGAGACGGGCTACGTCCAGCGCGAGATACAGGACGCGGCCTACAGCTACCAGCGCGCCGCCGAGACGGGCGAGCAAATCGTCGTCGGCCTCAACCGCTTTCAGGTCGAGGAGGAGGCGGGCGTGCCGACCTTGCGCGTTGACCCGAAGGTCGAGCAGGAGCAGGTCGAGCGCGTGCGCTCCCTGCGCGAGCGGCGCGACGGCGAGAAGGCCGAAGCGTCACTCGTCCGATTAGAGGAGGCCGCGCGCGGCACGGAAAACCTGCTGCCGCGCATCCTCGACTGCGTCGAAGCCTCCGTCACGGTCGGCGAGATCAGCCACCGCCTGCGCCGCGTCTGGGGCGAGTATCAGGAGGCCGTGACGGTCTAGGAAGAGAAGGATTGTTCCTGTGGCGAAGACTTTCAAGTACCGTGTGTGCCAGACGCAGGCCGCGCGCGTGACGTTCGTCAACGGGCGCTGGCAGGGCTTGCAGGTCGCGGAGGAGGCAAACCCGGCGCAACTCTACAACTCCTGCCCGATGGTCTGGGACTACCTGGAATCCGCCGGACGCGACGGCTGGGAGCTGGTCTCCGTCGTCCCCCAACCCGACGCCGCGGGCGCGGCGAACCTCCTGTTTCTGAAAAAAGGGTAGAGGTGCAGTATGAAGCGAAGAAGAAATTAACAGGGATGGACAGGATAAACAGGATGAAGAAAAAGCAATGATTCTTTCTCTGTATCCTGCCTATCCTGTCCATCCTGTTTGAATCCGCTTCAAACTGAACCACTACCGAAAAAAGAGATCAACGAATAACCGCTGATAAAAGTAAGCGTCAATCCTTTCTTTGCGCCTCACTATCCTGCCAAGCGAAGGCTCTGCGCGATTCTTTCGAACGTCGCCTGGTAGTTTTTGAACTCGTCTTCGGGGGCGATGGTTATCAGGTAAAAAAGTCTGCCGTCGTCGGTCGCGGTGGTGTAGATAACGTCAATCTCTACGACGCCGGTGACGGGCGAGGGGCCTGCGACGATGGTGGCGAAGCCGCGGCGGCCGCCGAAGTCTATGGCCTGGGGGCCGCGCTCGACGCGGAAGTCCGGGTTCATTTGAACTTGCTGCTGGACGAAGGCTGTGTTGGCCTGTTCGAGGTCAGAGCTCGCGGGCCGGACGACGCCGATCATGACGCCGTGCGTGACGACGAGGCCCTCGTCAATCTGGCCGTAAGCGCCCGCGGGCGCGAAGATCATGTTGGCGTCGTCGGCCGAGAGCGCGTCCCAGTTGTCGGGGTACTGTAGGGCGAAAGAGTTGTCGCGCGCCTGGAAGTCGCGGAAAGTCTGCGAGGGCTGGGCGGGGCGCGTGCCTGGGCCAGTTTCGTTCGGGCCGCCGGAGCCTTTGCGCTCGGGGCCGGCGGAGGTCGAGAGCTGCGCGCCGCCGCCGGTCAGCAGGCCCCTGGCCTGCTTGAACTCTTCGGAGTCGCGGACGGGGTTCGGGCTGACGGAGAGCGACGGCAGCTCGCGTCGGATGGCCGCGACGCGGTTGCCAGGGTCCGGGTGGTCGCTCAGGAATTCGGGCGAGCGCCCGCCGCCCTCGTTGGATTGGAGCAGCTCGAAGAAGCCGGCCATGTCGCGCGGGTCGTAGCCGGCCGCCGCCATGATGCGCGCGCCTTCGAGGTCGGCCTGCGTCTCGGCTGTCCGGCCGAACTTGAGGAAGAGCAGGTTCGCGCCCGCGCCGCCGACCTGTTCCAGGACCCCGCCGATCTCCTGGCCCGTCAAGCGGCGTATGATGCGCATCCCGGTTTTGGCGACGTAAGCCTTGGAGACCTGGTTGGTCGGGTGGCGCAACGCGACGTGCGCGATCTCGTGGGCCAAAACGCCGGCCAACTCGCCCTCGTTGCGCGCCGTGGCAATCGCGCCCGCATTGACGAAGATGTAGCCGCCCGGGAGCGCGAACGCGTTGACCTCCTTCGTGGCGATGACGTTGAACTGGTATGTGAAGTCGAAGCCGGGCGCTTTACTGGCGAGCCGCTCGCCGAGGCGGCGGACGTAAGCGACAATCCTTTCGTCGCGCATGAGCGGGACCTGGCGGGCGACCTCCTCGGCGGACTGCCTGCCGAGCTGTATGTCCTGCTCGGGCGTGAAGAGATTGAAGCCCGGCTTGAAGTGCGGGGCCGGGCGCGTCGTCGCCGCGTCGCCGTAGCCGGTCGAGCCGGACTTGTCGCCGAGCAAACTTTTGCACGCGGGCTGCGAAGCCAGGAGCGAAACGACCAGTAAGACGACCGCGCTTCTTCGTCGGAGCATGACTCTCCCTCGGTTCGATTAACTTTGACGTGGGGGTGAAATTAATCTTAGATGACCGCGCGCCTATTTGCCACCTGATAATTGGTCAAGCGGCGCGCTCGCCTGCTAAACTTCACGGGCATGGCGCACCTGCTCGAAGTCAGTAATCTACAGACGCATTTCCCGACGCGCGCGGGGCTCGTGCGCGCCGTGGACGGCGTGAGCTTTCACGTCGAGCGCGGCGAGCTGCTGAGCCTCGTCGGCGAGTCCGGCTGCGGCAAGTCCATCACGGCGCTCTCCGTGATGCGATTGATTTCGCCGCCGGGCAAGATCGCCGGGGGCGCGATCAGTTTCGAAGGCGAGGACTTGCTCGCCGCCTCCGAGGAGCGGATGCGCGAGATTCGGGGCGACGACATAGCGATGATTTTTCAGGACCCCATGACCTCGCTCAACCCTGTCTACACGGTGGGCGAGCAGATCGCGGAGGCGCTCAGGCTGCACCGCGGGATGTCGCGGCGCGAGGCGCGCGAGGCGACCATACAGGCGATGACGGAAGTCGCCATCCCGGACCCGGCGCGGCGCGTGGACGATTACCCGCACCAGCTCTCAGGCGGGATGCGCCAGCGCGTAATGATCGCGATGGCCTTGGCGTGCGACCCGAAGCTCCTCATCGCGGACGAGCCGACGACCGCGCTCGACGTGACCATCCAGGCGCAGATTCTTGAGCTGTTGAACGAGCTGCGCCGGACGCGCGATTTGGGCGTGCTGCTCATCACGCACGACCTGGGCGTGGTGGCCGAGGTGGCCGACCGCGTGGCGGTGATGTACACGGGGCGCATCGTCGAAGAGTCGCCGGTCGAAGAGCTGTTCGCGCGCCCGAAGCACCCTTACACGGAGGGCTTGCTGCGTTCTGTGCCAAAACTGACGGCGGACGAGGTCGGCCGCGCCGCGCGACTCGAAACCATAGAGGGCATCGTGCCCAGCCCGGCCGCGCTCCCCCCTGGGTGCCACTTCGCCCCGCGCTGCTCGCACCGGATGCCGCGCTGCGAGCAGGGCGAGATTCCGCTCTACGACCTGGAAGGAAACGTGCGCGTGCGCTGCGTGCTCTACGACCTGGCGGCGGCCGTCGCCGCCGACCACCAGAGCGAGGCGCAGTCGCCCCCGACCTAAAATTTGAGACGCGAAATTTTAGAACCTTATCGTGAGCTTCGAGCAGCAACTTAACTTCGACAAGCGTCCGGGCGCGGAGAGCGTGCCGGAGAGGGAAGCGGCGGCGGCGCGCGCGCGCGACTCGCGCGAGGGCGCGGGCGACGAGCTGGTGCGCGTGCGCGGCCTCGTCAAGCACTTCCCCGTGGAGGGCTCGGACGACGTGGTGCGCGCCGTTGACGGCGTGACGTTCGAAATCTTCCGCGGCGAAACTCTAGGACTCGTCGGCGAGTCCGGCTGCGGCAAGTCCACCGTCGGGCGCTGCATCCTGCGCCTGATAGAGCCGACGGCCGGCACCGTGGAGTTCGACGCTCGCGACGTGCTGGCGACCGGCGGGCGCGAGCTGCGCGAGCTGCGGCGCGAGATGCAGATCATCTTTCAGGACCCTTACGCCAGCCTCAACCCGCGGATGCGCGTCCGCGAGATCGTAGGCGAGCCGCTCGTCATACACGGCCTCAAGGACAAGGAAGAGAGGCGCGCGCGCGTCGGCGAGCTGTTGAAGAAAGTCGGCCTCGACCCGGAATACATGAACCGCTACCCGCACGAGTTTTCGGGCGGGCAGCGCCAGCGCATCGGCATCGCGCGCGCGCTGGCCCTGAACCCGAAGCTCATCGTCGCGGACGAGCCCGTCTCGGCGCTCGACGTTTCGGTCCAGGCGCAGGTCGTCAACCTCCTGCAAGATTTGCAGCAGGAGTTCGGCCTGACCTACCTCTTCATCTCGCACGGGCTGGCCGTCGTCGAGCACATCTCGACGCGCGTCGCCGTGATGTACCTCGGGCGCATCGTCGAGGTGGCGGACGCCAGGGAGCTTTACAGCAACCCGCTGCACCCTTACACGCAGGCGCTGCTGTCGGCCATCCCCGTCCCGGACCCGATGCGCAAGCGCGAGCGCATCATCCTGACGGGCGACGTGCCGACGCCGATCAACCCGCCGTCGGGCTGCCGCTTCCGCACGCGCTGCCCCTGGGCCATCAGTGAGTGCGCCGAGATTGACCCGGACCTGCGCGAAATCTCCCCGGGCCACACGGCCGCCTGCATACGCGTGCCCGGCTGGGAAGACGCGCCGACCGCGGCCTGAGGCCCGACTGAAACAACGTCTCCGCGCCGCACGTATTAGAGGCGAGGCGACAGGCTTTACGAGAATCAGAAGCGAGGTGACTTGAGCGATGAAGTGTCCCACTTGCGGCACGGAGTTGCCGCCGGGCGAGAGTTTCTGTCGAGACTGCGGTCAAGAGGTCATAACGCCTGCCGCGGCGACCCCCGCGGGCGACCCCGCGTCGCACCTGCCACAGCCACGCCCCGCCCCGGACGCCGGCCCGCGCTCCTACCCCGTCGGCCGCATCACGGGCATCGTCATCTTCCTCTTCGGGCTGCTCCTACTCCTGGCGAATCTGCGCTTCGGCGTCCCGACCGGGAAGGGCCTGGGCATCCTCGGCATGGTGGTCGGCGCGGCCTTCATCGGCCTGAGCTTCGTCCCGGGGCCGCGCCCCGCGGCCGGCGCGCCGCAGCCCCTCTCGACCCTCGACACCCTGACGAAAATTTTTTACGAGCCGGAGCCGGTCTTCAAAAACCTCAAGCACCACCCGCGCTGGCTGGCCGCGCTCCTCGTGCTGGGGCTCGCGGGGGCGGTCTACCAGTTCGCGGTGGTTCAGCGGCTGGGGCCTGAGAGGATAGCCGACGACATGGCGACCCGCATCATAGACGGCGGGTTCCTACAGGGCGCGCCGATCTCGCCGGACGATTTCAGGCAGATGCAGATTGCGCAGGCCGTCAAGACATCCGGCGTAGACCAGATTTTCCAGCCGGTCGGGGCCGTCGCGGGGGCCGCGCTCTTCATGCTCATCGTGGCGAGCCTCTACCTGCTCGCCGTGCTGGCCTTCGGCGGGAGGATGAACTTCTGGCAGGCCGTGTCGGTCTCGGTCTACGCGGCGCTCCCGCCCGCGATCATCCTGACGGTGCTGAATCTGATTCTGCTCTATAGCCAGTCCGTGGACAACATCGTCCCGCTCAAGGCGGCGCAGCAGAACCTGGCGCGCGCGGATCTCGGCCTGCTCTTCTCGGCGGTGGACCACCCGGCGCTCTACACGCTGGCGAGCTTCATCGGCCTCTTCTCGATCTACAGACTGTGGCTCACGGCCTCAGGGCTGAGGACCGTCGCGGACAAGATCAAGAGCGGCTCGGCCTGGAGCATCACTCTTATCCTCTGGTTCTTCGGCGCGCTGCTCGCCGCGCTCCTGGCCGTGTTCTTCCCGACCTTCGTCGCCTAAGAGCAGTGACGAGTGACGAGTAAAAGCCTTTTACTCGTCACTCGTCACTTTTTTATTCGTATCTGAGCGACTCGATGGGGTCGAGGCGGGCGGCCTTCCAGGCGGGCCAGAGGCCGAAGACGAGGCCGATGCCGACGCTGGCGACGAAGCCGCCGACGGGAGCCCAGAGCGGCACGTAAGAGGGCACGAACATCCGTATCAGCAGGGTCGCCAGCCAGCCCAGTAAAAGCCCCAGCAAGCCACCCAACCCCGTCAGCGTCATCGCCTCGATTAGGAACTGCCAGAGGATGTCGCGCCGGCGCGCGCCGATGGCCTTGCGCACGCCTATCTCCCGCGTCCTTTCCGTCACCGAGACGAGCATGATGTTCATCACACCGATGCCACCGACCATCAGGCCGACGGACGAGATGGCGACCATCGCAATCGCCACGCCCGAAAGAATCGAGCGGAAGGTGCCGATGATGGACTCGGCCGTCTCCATCCCGAAGTTGTTCTCCGCCCCGTAGGGAACCTGCCGGCGCTGGCGCAGGAGGTCCGTGACCTGGTCTTTGGCCTCCTGCATGAAGCCGGCGCGCGCGACGGCCAGGATGAAGAGGTCGTCCGCGTTCGGCTTTAGAGACTGTGCCACTTGGAACGGGACGTAGATGACGTTATTGAGGTCGTCCGCGCCGTCGCCGCCGCCAAACTGCTCGCGCTTTTGCAGGACGCCGACGACGCGGAACGGCGTGCCCCCGATCTCAATCGTCTCCTCGATGGGCGAGCTGTACGGGAAGAAGTTGTCGGCCACGGACGCGCCGATGACGCAGACCTGCTTGTTGCTCTCGTTCTCGTAGGGCGAGAAGAAGCGGCCCTCGGAGACGATCTCGATGCCGGCGCGCTCGTAATCTGGGAGCGTGCCTTCGAGGCGCACGGCCGAGGAGGTCTTGCCCCCGCGGCCGACCAGGAGTTTCTGGCCCCAGTAGTTGTTCGTGATGTTGAGGAAGGGGACGCTCAGCTCCACCGCGGGAAGCTGCGAGATGGCCTGCGAGTCCTCGAACGTCAGGGGCTTGCGCATCCGCTCCTCGCGCGTCGGCTCACTGGTGCGGATGCCGACGTTGAACTTGTGCAGGAAGATCGAGCGCGTGCCGAAGCTCTCGATCTCCTTTTTGACGGCCAGGTCAATCCCGCTGATGATCGAGGCGATGACCATCACCGTCAGGACGCCGATGACGACGCCGACCACCGTCAGCACACTCCTCAGCTTGTTGGCGCGCAAGGTCTGGAGCGCCATCTTCAGGTTCTCGTAAATGTCGCTGCGGAGAAGTTTCATAAAACAGGAGTCAGGAGTCAGAAGTCAGGAGTCAGAATAAAAAAATCTGTGAAAGCGGTTGCGGCCTTATTCATTCTGACTCCTGACTTCTGACTTCTGTATTCTGCCTTTCAGTCCGCTCTGAGCGCCTCAATCGGGTCGAGGCGGGCGGCCTTCCAGGCCGGGAAGATGCCGGACAGGATGCCGATGCCGCCCGAGACCGTGATGGCGACGACGATGGCCGTCACCGACAGGTACGTCGGGAAAAACGTGGCAGTCACGATGCGCCCGATGACCCAGGCCAGGAAGACGCCGATGCCCCCGCCTATGGCCGAGAGCGTGATGGCCTCGACCAGAAACTGCTTGAGCACGTCGGCGCGTCGCGCGCCCACCGCCTTGCGGATGCCGATCTCTTTCGTCCGCTCCGTGACGGAGACGAGCATGATGTTCATAATCACGATGCCGCCGACGACCAGCGCGATGGCCGGGACCGCGATGGCGACGATGGAGATTTGGCCCAGCACGCGGTCGCGCACGCCCATGATGATGTCGGGCGTCATGATGGCGAAATTGTCCTCCTCGTCGCCGCGGAGGTGCCGCCGCGCGCGCATCAACTGCCTGACCTCCTCGACCGCGTCGTTGAACAGCTCGTCCGAGCGGGCCGTGGCCGTGAACGAGAGCCAGCGGTTGCGGACGAACGGGCCGAAGTCGCGCCCGTAAGTCTTGATGGGAACCTGTATGTAGGAGTCCTGCGAGTGGCCGAAGACGGACCCTTGGCCTCCGCGACGCCGACCACCCTGTAGGGCAGCCCCGCGACGTAGATCTCCTCGCCGACGGCGTTGCCCGCGGGGAAGAGCTTGTCGGCCACGTCCGCACCCAGGAAGGCCAGGCGCATTCCGGCCTCCTCCTCGGTCTTGGTGAAGTAGCGCCCGCCGGCGATGTCCAGTTTGCCGATGTCCGCCATGTTGGCCGTCGTGCCCGAGACGGGGATGGCTTCGAGACCCTGGCCGCCGCGCTTGATCTCCGAGAAGGTGGCCGCCGCAACGGCCCCGAACTCGTCAACCAGCGCCGCGTGGTCGCGCAGGTAGTAGAAGTCCTCGATGGTCAATTCCTTGTTGCGGCGCTGCGCGGCGGCGATGGTGTCCGTGTTCCTGAAGTCCTTGAAGAAGTCGAAGCGGAAGACGGTGAACGACTTCGACCCGATGCCGGCGATCTTCTCGTCGAAGTAGGCGTTGAAGCCCTGAATCAAAGAGACGACCACCACCACGGCCGTCACGCCGATGATCATGCCCAGCAGCGTCAGCGCCGACCGCAGCTTGTGCGCCCAGATGGCCGCGAGCGCCAGTTGTAGAGTCTCGATGAATTTCACGACGAGTCTAGTACGTCAGATTTCGGGGGAGGGTTGCAGGCGCGGGGGCCGAAGTCGGGGTCAAAACGCCGTCCCCGGTTCGCTGTAAATAACCTTCCCTTTGCGCAGCGTGTGCCTGACTTTCGAGAAGGCCGTGCTGTCGTCCGCCGGGTCGGCCGACAGCAGGACCATGTCGGCATCCATGCCCGGAGCGATTCTACCCTTTTTACGCGACTCGCCGAAGCGGGCCGCGGGCGACGTGGTGAGCGAAGCGAGGATGTCACGGAAACTCATCCCGGCGCGCGCCATCTGCCGGTATTCCTCGGCCGGGTCGTAGTCCGTGACGTAGCCCACGTCGGTCCCGAAAAGTATGCGGCCCCCGGCCCCGAAGTAGGCGCGCAGTTGCTCCACCCCCGCGTCTTGAAAAGCCTGCACGGCGTTCGCGGGCGCGCCCCTCTTTTCCCCTTCCACCCTCCACAGCTTCAGAGTCGGGACGAGTGCGATTCCCTTGCGTTTCATCTTCGCCAGCAAAGCTGCGTCCCACGGTCCCGTCTGCGGGGTCGTGTGCATGAGCACGTCCACGCCCGCGTCAACCGACGCCTCAAGGCCGTAGGTGTTGGACGGGTGCGACAGGACGAACATCCCGCGGCGGTGCGCCTCGGCCGTGACCGCTTTGATGACTTCGGGCGGCAACTTCAGGTCGGGGTCCCAGAATGTCTGTGCGTAGAGTTTGACGGCGTCCACGCCGCCGGCAAACTTTTGACGGACCAGCATGACCGCCTGCCGCGGGCTCTCGACTTCGGGCATCTCCCTGAGGATAGAGCCGATCTCTTTGAGCGCCGCGGCCGGCGGCGTCCCGCCTTTGGGGAACAGGATTTCTCCGGCCGAGAAAATCTTCGGCCCCAAGACCTCTCCCGTCTCCACCCTCCGCCGGAGGTGCTTCGTTATCTCCCAGTAAGAGCCCGTGTCGAAGACAGTGGTGAAGCCGTACCGCGTCAGCATCTCCTGCATCTGTCGCGTCAACTGCGAGGCGGGGAGCGAGTCGGCCTGCTCCCATTTGAGTTCGGTGAAGTGGACGTGGCTGTTCCAGAAGCCGGCCACGAGCGTCAGCCCCGCGCAGTCGAGTTGACGCGCGTTGCGCGGAACTTTCACGCTGCCCTTCGCGCCGACGGCGACGATGCGGCCGCCGCGTATCAGCACGACGCCGTCGTCAATCGGCCGCGCGGACGGCGAGGGGTAGATTCTAGCCCCGACGAGCGCCAGGCTTTCGGCCGCCGGACGAGCCTGGCCGCGCGCGTGCGCGAAGAGACCCGCGGCTAAAACCAGCAGCAGAGTCAGTGCGGAGGTTCCTGCTTTTCTCATTCGTACCTTAAAGCCTCGATGGGGTCGAGGCGGGCGGCCTTCCAGGCGGGCCAGAGGCCGAAGACGAGGCCGACGGCCCCCGAGATGCCGATGCCGAGCAAAATGGCCCAGAGTGGGACGAAGGCCGGGAGCGGTGAGTAGAGGTTGGTCAGGAGGCTGAAGAGTTCGCCGACGAGTAAGCCGGCGACGCCGCCGATGGCCGTCAGGAAGACGGCCTCGATTAAGAATTGGGAAAGGATGTTGCCGCGCGTCGCGCCGACGGCCTTGCGGATGCCGATCTCTTTCGTCCGCTCCGTGACGGACACCAGCATGATGTTCATCACGCCGATGCCGCCGATCATCAGGGCGACGAAGGAGACGGCCGTGAGCACCAGCGCGGTCGCGCCGGTCAACTGGTTGTAGATGTCCAGGAGCGAGTCCTGCGAGGAGATGCCGAAGTTGTCGGGAGCGCCGGGTGGCACTCTGCGGCGGCGTCGCAGGATGTCGCGTATCTCGTCCATCGCGAGCTTGACCTCGGCGCGCGAGACCGGGCGCACGATGACGAAGAAGACGGACTCGGGCGCGGGGATGTCCGGGTAATATTTTTCGTAGGTCGTGAACGGGATGAAGACCGAGTTGTCGCGCGACTGGCCGAAGAAGTTGCCCAAAGGCTCCATGATGCCGACGACGCGGTAGGTGTTGCCGTTAATCTTGACCTCTTTGTCGAGCGGCTCTTCAAGGGGGAAGAGCGCCTGCGCCACGTCCACGCCGAGGATGCAGATGTTGGAGCGCGCCGTCATGTCGCCGTCCGAAATCCAGCGGCCGCGCCCGACGTATTGCGAGTGGACGAACTCGTAGTAAGGAGTGACGCCGAGCAGGATGGGCGTGTCGGTCTGCTTGTCCTGGTAGCGCATGGTGACGGCGATCAGGCGCAGGATGGGCGAGACGCCTGCGACGGACGTAGTCTCGCGGCGCAACGCTTCAGCGTCATCGTAGGTGAGGTCTTTGCGGTGCAACTCCTCGGCGCGCGGCATCCGGCCGAACGAGGGGTCGAACTTCGAGACGAAGATGGTGTTGGAGCCGAGCGACTCGATCTGCTGCGCGAAGGCGCGGTTGAGCCCCTGTATGATCGAGACCATGAAGATGACCGTGACGACGCCGACGCTCACGCCGAGGATGGTCAGCGACGAGCGCAGCTTGTTCGCCCGCATGGTGGCGAGCGCCATGGCCGCGGATTCTTTAACGTCGTCGAAAGTCATAAAGCACTGGTCAGTGGTCGGTGGTAAGTGGTCAGTTGGCGGTGAGTGGTTTTAACTGACCACTGACCACCGACCACTGACCACTATTCGGCGCGAAGTGCCTCTATAGGGTGCAGGCGCGCCGCGCGCCACGCGGGCCAGAGGCCGCTGATGATGCCGACGAGCGACGAGACGCCGACGCCCAGCACCGCCGAGCCGATGCTCATCAGGAGCGGGAAGCCCATCAGCATGGAGATTAAGTAGGCGAGGCCGAAGCCGGTCAGGACGCCTATGGCCCCGCCGATGGCCGTGACGGTGACGGCCTCGATTAAGAACTGCCGCAGGATGTCGGACTGCCGCGCGCCGACGGCCTTGCGGATGCCGATCTCTTTCGTCCGCTCGGTCACGGAGACGAGCATGATGTTCATCACGACGATGCCGCCGACGACTAAGGAGATGGCGGCCACCCCGATGGTGACGATGTAGATGTTGGAGGTTGCCTTGCCGTACAAGTCCAGAAACACGTCCTGCGTTTCGAGGGCGAAGCCGTCGTCCTCGTCGCGGAAAGTCTTGCCGCGGCGGTTGCGCATGATGGAGCGCACCTGATCCTGCACCTCCGGCAGTCGCTCGGCCGAGGCCGCCTGGATGAAGACGACGAGCGAGTCACGCGCGCCGTACATCTTCTGGTAGGAGGTGTAGGGGATGTAAATCAGGCTGTCGCGGGAGAAGCCGAAGACGCTGCCCTTCTTCTCGGCGACGCCGACGATCTGGAAGATGCGGCCGGCGACGCGCACCTCCTGGCCCACGGCCCGCTCGGGCGTCGCGCCGCCGAAGAGGTTTTCGAGGATGTCCGAGCCGACGACGCACACGTCGCGCCCGGCGGCGTGCTCGCTCTCGGACCAGAAGCGCCCGGCGTCCAGGTTGACGGCGTCAATGTCGAACATCGAGAGCGTGACGCCGCGGATCGTGACTTCGTCCGACTTCTCGTCGCCGTGCTTGACCGTCACGCGCGGGACGTTAGCCGAGATGCCCGTGCGCCAGCAGGAGGTGCAGAGGCGCGCGATGGCCTCGGCGTCGTCGCGCGTCACGTCCTTCCGCTTGTTGAATTTGAGAAAGTCCTCGCGCGAGGTGATGATCTGCGGCCGCTTGGAGACCGAGAAGACTGTGGAGCCCTGCGAGGAGAAGGTCGAGGCGACCGTCTGATCCAAGCCCTTGATGATGGTGACGACGGCGATGACGGCCGTCACCCCGACGATGATGCCGATGAGCGTGAGGCCGGCGCGCAGCTTGTTGGCGCGCAAGCTTGAGAAGGCGACGCGGAACGACTCCCAGAGCGCGGAGGTGGCGATGCGGCGGCCCCGCGGCGTTGGGGATTCGACGCTGGTCTCGCCCGCTGTCGTCATCTGTGGCTGCTCGCTCTCTTACCTCAGTCGCTCGTCCTTCTCGATCATCCCGTCGCGGATGGAGATGACGCGGTGGGCGCGCGCGGCGATGTCCGCCTCGTGCGTGACGACGATGATCGTGTTGCCCTCGGCGTGGAGCCGCTCGAAGAGGTTCATGATCTCGTGGCTCGTCGCCGTGTCGAGCGCGCCCGTGGGCTCGTCGGCCAGGAGGATTGACGGGTGGTTGACGAGCGCGCGCGCGATGGCGACGCGCTGGCGCTGGCCGCCCGACAGCTCGTTCGGCCTGTGCATCATGCGGTCGGCGAGGTCCACGGAAGTCAAAGCCTGTTTCGCCTTCTCGTGCCGCTCGCCGGAACTCATCCCGGCGTAAATCAGCGGCAGCTCGACGTTGTGCAGCGAGGTGGCGCGCGCCAGCAGGTTGAAAGTCTGGAAGACAAAGCCGACCTCCTTGTTGCGGATGCGCGCCAGCTCGTCGTCGTCCATCTCGGAGACGTTCTTGCCGTTGATCCAGTACTCGCCCTGGCTCGGCGTGTCGAGGCAGCCGATTAAGTTCATCAGCGTGGACTTGCCGGAGCCCGACGGGCCGATGATGGCGAGGTACTCGCCCTTCTGCACGTCGAAGGAGACGCCGTGCAGGGCGTGGACCTGCTCGGAGCCCATCTGGTAGGTCTTCCAGATGCCGCGCATGGAGATGAGCGCGGCCGGGACTGCGTCGCGCGCCAGGAGTTCGCCGTGTTCGAGCGCGCCGCCCTCCGCGGGGGCCGCCAGGGTCGCGTCACTCATCACTCACTTCTCCGCGACGGCGTCCGCGGCCTCGCCGGGCTTGCGCGTCTGCCGCTTGATGGTCGCGTTGTCTTTCAGCTTCTTCAACTCTCGGCCCGGCCCCGTGACGATCTCCTGCTTCTCCTGTAGGCCGCTCAGAATTTGTATGTCCGACTCGCCGATGATGCCCGTGGTGACTTCGACGAACTTGACCTTGTTGCCAGAGACGACGTAGACGCCTTTCACGTCCTTCGGCTTGTCGGCGGGCGAAGGGACGCTGCCGGTTGCCGCAGGAGAAGGCGCGGGCGCGGCGGGCTTTTCGACGATGGCCTGCAAGGGGACGGCGAGGGCGTTCTGTGCCGTCTTGGTGGTGATGACGGCGGTCGCGCTCATGCCGGGTTTGAGCCCGAGGCGTATCTCGTCGGAGATGTTGAGTTGGACGACGACGCGAAACTCTTTGGCCTCCTGGACGTTGATCGTGTTCTGTAGGCCGCCCTGCGTGGACGACTTGCCGACGGCGAGGGGCGTCTTCTGCGTCACGGTCCCGTCAATCTCGCGGTCCTGGAAGGCGTCCACCTTGACCTTCGCCTTCTGGCCCACTTCAACGTCAGCGATCTGCGTCTCGTCCACCTTGACCTCGACGTTGACCGTGGACATGTCGGCGATGGTCAGGAGCGGCGTGGTCGAGAGCCCGGCGACGGCGAACTGGCCCACTTTCGAGGGGATGTCCGCGATGACGCCGGTGATGGGCGCGAGCTGCGTGGCCTTGGCGAGCTGGCTGCCCTGGCCTCTGAGAATCGCCTGCTGCTGCGTGGCGCGGGCCTCGCTCGTGCGGACGCTCTGCTGGGCGGCGACGACGTTGGTCTGCGAGTTGCGGACGGCGACGCGCTGCTGGTTGACGCGCGCCTTGGCCTCCTCGATGCCGATCTTCTGCGCCTCGAAGTTGGCCTGGGCCGTGCGCAGCGCGACTCTGGCCTGCTCGAAGCGGTCGCGGGCCGCGTCGTACTCGGCGCGCGAGGCGACCGATGATTCCACCAGCTCGGTCGTGCGCTTCAACTCGCGCTGCGCCGTGTTGAGGTCAACCTGCGCGCGGTCCACGGCCGTCTGCGACGAGACGACCTGCTGGCGCGCCTGCGCGAGGCTGGCCTCCGCGACCGTCAAAGACTGCTGCGCGGTCGCCACGCCGTTCTGGGCCGCGATGACCTGCGTGCGCGCGTTCTGCGTGTCGGAGAGTGCGGCCTGGAGCGCGGCGGCCTGCGCCGCCTCGTTCGACTGCAACTGTGTCGGGTCCAGGCGCACGAGCGGCGTGCCGCGGTCCACGAGCTGGCCTTCCTTGACGTAAATCTCTTCGATGCGGCCCGCGACCTCGCTCGTCAGGTTGATGAACTGGATGGGACGCACCTCGCCCGAGGCCGTGACGGTCGAGCGCAGCTCGGGGCGCACCGTGACGACGACGGTCGTCACCTCCGGCTCGTCCTTGCCGCCGGCCAGGATGCTGACGACGATGATAATGCCGACGAGCGCCGCGGCCGAGACGGCGATGATGATCTTTCTTTTACGGCTCAGAGCCATCTGCTTGCTTCCTTAACTCGCTAAGAGGGGATTAAATCCACAGTCGGGCCACAAAAGTTTACGCGCGCTACCACTGCCAGAGAGTCTTCTACGTGGGAGCGGCCCGCACGGTTTCATTATACGCGATTGCCGAGGCAGGGTCGAAACCGCCGCTTGCCTTACTGTTGCGGCTTCCGCAGCAGTTTGCCGACCTCGCGCCAGGTGATGAGCTTGACGTTGTGCTCGGCGAGCAGGCGCTTGAAGGCATCATTGGTGAAGAAGTCGAAGTCGCGCTGCCGCCAGGCGGAGCCCCAGTCCGGGTGGGCGATGGTCGCCGCGCGCATCTCCTCGTCGTCGTAGGCGAGGTGCACGACCAACTCCGTGACGCCGGGCCGCAGGCTCTTGACGACTTCCGTGTAAAAGGCCGCCCAGCCTTCGGGCTTCACGTCGGGGCCTATGTCTATGATGCGGTCGAGGACAACATCGTCGGGCGCGAGCGCGGTGGCTATGAACGAAGACTGCGGGAAGCGGTCTTTTGAGATTCTGATGGGCAAGCGATTCTCGCGCGCGACGCGGAGGAACATCTTGAAGAGCGGCTCGGTCTGGTAGAGCGTGCCCATGTGCGAGTCCAGGTGCGTCGGCTCTATGCCGAAGGCGCGGGCGCGCTCGATCTGGGCGCGCACCTCCGCCTCCGCCTCGCGCACGTCCATCGCGGCGGCGGCCTCGTTCTCCAGCGGGTAGAGGTAGCCGTCTTTATTGAGCAGCGACGGCACGCGCTCCTTCGAGAGCACGGGACCCCAGCGATAAAAGGCCCACTCGCTCGTCAGCGTCAGGTGCAGCCCCAGGTCCGCGCCCGCGTTCTTGCGCGCGTAGGCGGCTATCTCCGCGAACCAGGGGCACGGGACCATGATGCTCGCAGACGAGACGAGCCCCGTCTCCAGCGCCTTCGTCGAGGCCGCATTGACCGAGTGAGCCATGCCCAGATCGTCCGCGTGCACGATCAAAAGCTTGGCGTCGCTCGGATAACCAAGCCGCTCGTTGAGCGACCGCAAAGCCGTCTGCCCGAAGGCGAGCGACGACACGGCGAAGACAAGCAGGGCGGCGACTGAGATTCGTTTCATTAACGTGTCTTTCATATTTTGTAGTAAATAGGTCATTCGCTTTGATTCTTCTCCAGCCAGGCTATATCACTTCGGTCCTTGTCCCTGTTAGCGGACAGCTTGTTCTTAAGCAAATCCGCTTTCGACAGGATGTAGATTCCCATGCCGTCAATTCGAACACTAACCTTATTTTTCCAGGCTTCATCGAATTCGACCCCGTCTATGCCTGTCAACAGATCAATTCGAGACGGCTCGATGCCTAGTTGAAGCACCATGTCATGGGCGACGAAGTCATCCTCGGAAAGGTTGGAGACGGGAGCGCCGAATTTCACCAGCGCGCGTAATATTCTCTGCGCGTTAGTGGAGCTATTCCTGACCCAGACGTCTATATCGCCCGTGGCGCGTGGGAGACCGTGCGCGGCGAGGGCGTAAGCGCCGACGATGATGAACTCAACCTCTTCGTCGTTTAAGCACGACAACATGTCTCTGAAGTCTGGGTTCAGCATGGAGGTTTTCCTTAAATGACCAGGCGTCGAGGGCCAGTTGCCACATCATGCCCAGCAGTTGCTCCGGGGATTTATCCTTCAAATCGGTGCCGGCATCCGGGTCGTGTAATGAAGCCCTCCTGACCAGAACGCTTCTCATGATTCCGCCTCCTCGTCTTGACTCTATATTAACACGCGGCGCGCGGTTTAATTTCGTGAATCCTGCCGTTTCGAGCCGGCGCGGGCTTTCGATAAAGGGTTATTGGCGCGGCCCTTGGTTTCGCGCTACAATATCGCCTGTTTCTCGCGCGGGCGGCGGCGCGGCCCGTACCTTGCCGGGCCAGGGGGGCGGCGCGCTCTCCCACTGGCCGGAGCACGCACGAGGGGAAATTACTATGACAATCTGCGAAAGATGCAGTACGGAAAATCTTGACGGGTCGCAGTACTGCGACGAGTGCGGTGCGCCTCTGGGCGGCGCGGCCGCGATGAAGAAGCCCGCGGGGACGGGCAACTCCGGCAGCCCCACGGACAGCCGCGAGATTGCCGACGCGCAGGCCGCGCTCGCGCGCAGCCAGGAGGCGCCGCATCCAGCGCCGGCCGCCGCCGCCGCACAGCCCTCCGCGGCTTACGCCGTCTCCTCCGGCTCGATCGCGCTGATGGACGGCGCGCACGCACGCCTCGTCATAGAGCGCGGACGAAGCGCAGGCAAGCAGTTCCCCCTGAGCGACGACGAGTCGCAGATCGGGCGCTGGGACGCAGACGGCGGCATCTTCCCGGACGTGGACCTGGACGCGGACGACCCCGAGGCGAAAGTCTCGCGGCGGCACGCGCGCATCATGCGGCGCAACGGCCAGTACTTCATCGAAGACCTGGGCTCGACGAACGGGACTTTCATCAACCGCGGGCGGCGGCTGCTGCCGGGCGACCGCCAGCCCCTGCGCGACGGCGACGAGATTATCGTCGGCAAGACTTTCTTACGTTTCCACATTGTTCAGTAAGAGTGATGATAAGCAGAAGACAGAACACAGGAGTCAGAAGTCAGAATGGATAAGGCTGAGCACCGCTGTCACGGATTTTCTTTTCTCCTGACTTCTGTCTTCTGACTCCTGACTCCTGCTTTTAACGATTTACCCTTGCCCCGGCCCGAGCGAGTCATCTTAGAGAGAGATGTCTTTGTCTTTTTGCCACGAATGCGGCGCGAAGGTCGCGCCCGACGACCCTTTCTGCGGTAACTGCGGCGCGGCCCAGCTAGGCCCGCCCGCAGTTCAGAGTGCGCCCGCAGCCGCCGAAGGAGCGGGGGCCGCGGCCACCGCCACGGCGTCCGAGCCCGAGCCCGAGCCCGAAGTGCAGCAGATGGCTGAGACCGCGAACACGCGTATGGACGACACGGAATCCCCGGACAAGGAAGAGCAGGAGGCGGCTTCGGAGGCGAAGGCGGAAGAAGACGAAGCGCCGGAGGCCGCCGAGCCGGAGTTCGGGCTGAAGACTGTCGAGGGCACGGGCGAGTTGGGCGCGGAGGAAGCTGAGGAAGCTGAGGAAGCGGAGGAAGCGGAGGAAGCGGCCGCGCCGCGGGACAAGTCAACCGGCGAGGTCGCGGAGCAGGAAGCGTTGCAGGACCAACGCAACGCCCCCTTGGGCGCGACTGCGCGCGCGGGCTCGACCGGCGGGCGGCAGCCCACGGTCAAACAGCTCGAAGCGGGCGCGGTCCTCAACGTCCGCTACGAGATCGTGCGAAGAATCGGCGGCGGCGGGATGGGGGCGGTTTATCTGGCGAAAGATCACCACCTCGGCGACGCCCCGCGCGCCGTCAAGGAGATGGTCGAGACCCACCTCGACACCACGCAGCACGAGAAGGCCATCGGCGACTTCAAGCGCGAGTCGCTGCTCCTGACCTCGCTCGAACACCCCTCGATTCCGACCATCTACGACTACTTCTACGACGACGAGAAGGGCCGTTTCTACCTCGTCATGAGGTACATCTCGGGCGGCGACTTCGCGGGCCGCCTGCGCAACGCGCCCGGCGGGCGCATTGACGAGAAGACGGTCACGGACTGGGCCGTGCAGATCGCCGACGTGCTCGACTACCTGCACAAGCGCCCGAAGCCGATCATCTACCGCGACCTCAAGCCGGCGAACTTGATGATTGACGGCAACACGGGCCGCGTGATGCTGATTGACTTCGGCATCGCGCGCTGGGTCGCGCCGCAGGAAAAGGGCGTCACGGCCGTCGGGACGATGGGCTACGCGCCGCCCGAGTTGTTCAGCGGCAAGGTCGAGCCGCGCTCGGACATCTACTCTTTAGGCGCGACGATGTTTCACCTCCTGACGGGCTCGGACCCGCAGGACAACCCGCTTTTGATTTTCGACTTCACGAAGAACCCGCGCCCGCGCCAGGTCAACCCGGCCATCTCGACGGAGATGGAGCGCATACTGATGCGGGCGGTCGAGTACAAGCCGGAGAATCGCTTCCGCTCGGCCGCGGAGATGCGCGAGACGCTCGCCAATCATCTGGACAAGCTGCGCCGCGGAGAAGTCAGCTACGGCGTGCCGGCCCAGCAACTCGGCGGCGAGACCATACAGGTCGAGACGGTCTTCTGCGGCTTCTGCGGCGGTAGGATTGCGGCCGACGACGTTTACTGCGCGCATTGCGGGATGAAGCAGCCGCTCGTCGGCGTCGGCTCAAGCGCGGCGCTTCGCGCGGCGCGCGCCACGGCGAAGCTCATCGTCGCCGGAACCACGGAGCTTGACGTGTCGTTCACCTTGCAGAAGGAGAGCAACCTCGTGGGCCGCAGCGACCCGCAGTCGAACATCTTCCCCGAGATTGACCTGTCGCGGTTCGACCCGGAGACGAAAGTCTCGCGCCGGCACGCGCGCATCTGGCGCGAGGGCGAGACCTTCCTGATTGAAGATTTGAACTCGGTCAACGGGACCGTCATCAACGACGCCGTGAGGCTCGCCCCGCGCCAGCCACGCGTCCTGGAGAGCGGCGACAAACTGCGCCTCGGCGAAACGACGCTCCATTTTCTAGTCGGCTGAAGAGCAGTGGTCAGAAGTCAGTGGTCAGTGGTCGGTTAAGACCATTGGCTTTTAACTGACCACTGACTACTGACCACTGACCACTGATTTATGACTGCAAGAGTAGAGACAACCGGACTGGTCGAGGCCGAGGCGGAGGCGCGAGCGCGGGGCGAGGGCTATCTGGAAAGATACCGCGCGCCGTTCTCGCTGCGCTGCGGCGCGCTGCTGATTGACTACATCCTGCTGGTGGCGATCATCGCCTTCAGCACGGTGCTGGCCCGCTTCGGCGGCCGCCCGCGCGCCCTGGCGAGCACGGCCGAGGCCGTGGGCTTCTTCGTCGCAGGCGGCGTGGCGCTCCTGAACTTCGTCGGCCTGACCCTCTGGCGCGGGCAGACGATAGGCAAGTGGGCCACGGGCCTCGTCATCAAGCGCAGGGACGGCGAGCCGCTGACGGTGGCGCGCGCGCTGCTGCGCCACCTCGTCGCGTACCCACTCACGTTCCTCATCCTGGGAATCGTCTTTTTCCTGGCCGACTGGCCCACGGCCGCGGCGGTCGCGGGCGCGGGCTTCGCCCTCACGTTGGCGCTGGGTTTTCTAATGGCGGTCTTGAGCGCGAACGGGCGCGCGCTGCACGACATCATCGCCGACACGGTCGTCGTCCGCGAGGCCGTGCGCCGCACGCGCCGCATACGCTGAGGCTCGGCGGCTGCCCGACGGGGAGCGAAGGATTTTAATGGCGAAGCGGTGTCCAGGTTGTGGTGCGGCGACGGTGCCGGAGGCGCGCTTCTGCCGCCTGTGTGGGACTCCGCTCCACGCCGGGCGCGCGCGCGAGGGCGAGACTCCCGTCTCGCCTATGGCGCAGACTATCCCGCTCACGGGCGAGGGCCGCTCGACCGACGGGCTCGGCCACGAGGAGGCGCGCGACACTACCAGGGTCGCCCGCGCGGAGGTTGAAGACCTGCTCAGGCGCGCGTCCGCAGACGTGAAGCCCGAGGGGGACGGCGACGCGGCCCCTGAGAAGAACGGGGCGCAGACGACCACGCTCGTCGCTAAGGCGGACGCGCCCGCTGCGGCCCAGGCAGCGTCGGGGGACGCGCCCGCCGCTGCGAACACTTCGGCGCGGCGCGGTTGGCAGGTGGCGGCCGCCGCGCTCCTCGGCGTCGCGCTCGTGGCGGTCGTGCTGGCCTTCGTCCTTTCGCGCCGCTCCGGCCCCGCGGCCGAGGACGGCTCGTCGCCCATCTCCATCAGCGACCAGCAGCAACTTGTCGCCGAGAAACTGGCCGAGGCGGAGACCCTACTCGCCTCCGGCGAGTTCAACCGGGCCATCACGGTCCTGCGCGCCGCGGCGAAGCTGAGCCCAGGCAACGCCGAGGTGCGTATGCGGCTCGGTAACGCCTTGGAGCGGACGGGCGCGCGCGACGAGGCGATAGCGGAGTACAAGGCCGCGGCCGAGTCTAGTCCCGAGAACGAGGCTGCGTGGCGCGCGCTGGCCTCCGCGCAGTTCGAGGAGAAGCTCTACTCGGAGGCCGCGGACAGTTACGAGCGTGCGCTGGCGCTGGGGGGCGGGGGTGACGCGGAGACGGAATTGGCCCACGCGGAGTCCTTGCGCCTGGCCGGGCGCGTGGACGAGGCCCGCGCAGCCTACCAGAGTCTCTACAGGATGTACGGCTCGACTTCGACGGAGTTGGCCCGCACGGCGCGCGCGCGCCTGGCGGAACTGGGGCCTGCGCCTTCGCCTCCGGCCGGCGTGGAACCGCCGCCGCCGCCACAGCGCCCGCGCGCCGGTGAGCAGGAGGAAGAGGAGCGCGCGCCCGAAGTCGCTTCCGTATCGCCCACGCCGCAGCAGACGCCGCAGCCCGCGCCGACGCAGACGCCCGCGCCCGCGCCCGCAGCCGAGACACGAGTTGATTACGACTCCTACTACTTTCTGGCCGTCAACATCGTCAACGGGCGCGAGCCGAAGCAGATCGAGCGCGCGGAGCTCTTGCGCGCCCTCGCGCTTTTCCAGAAAGCCGCCCTCGGCGGCTCGCACCGCCTGGAGGCGCAACGCTACGCCGACCGCCTCGGCAAAGAGTACGACCGGAGAAGAAAATTATAAAAGCAGTGGTCAGTAGTCAGTGGTCAGTGGTCAGTTAAAAACTGATTCCTACTGACCACTGACCACTGACCACTGACCACTGAGCTATGCCTGACCTGATCGTCAAATACCCTGACCGCAGCCCGGACACTTTTCCGCTTGGGCGCTTGCGCATCACCATCGGACGCTCGGCGCGCAACGACCTGTGCATCCCGGACCCGTTCGCCTCGCGCGTCCACGCGGAGGTGCGCCGCGAGGGCGACCGCTACATCCTGCAAGACCTGGGCTCCGCCAACGGCACGCTCTACAACGGCGCGACCGTCGAGGGCGCTGTGCCATTGACCACTGGCGGCCGCATACAGATCGGCGAGACCGAGATCGTCTTCAACGACGGCGGCGCGGGCGCGGGCGTGGCGACGATGATTACGGACCCGGACGCCTCGCCCGTGCCCGAGGCGACCATCGCCATGAACTCCGCCGACCGGACGACTTCCGGCCTGCTCGAAGCCATAGAGGGCGCGCGCACGCAGCCCGACCAGGACTCGCCGCGCCAGGCCGTGCGCCAGAGCGACCTGCTCGCGTTAATCAGTAAAGTGGGCATCACGCTCCTCGCCTCCGCCACGCTCAACGAGACGTTGCAGCAGGTCGCGTCCTTAGTCTTCGAGGCCGTGCCCGCCGAGCGTTGCTCGATCATGATGCGCGACGAGGGGGGCAAGGAGTTGAAGGTCGCCGTGGCACGCCTGCGCGACCGCCAGGGCGAGGTCGGCGAGATTCGCGTCAGCCGCACGATCATGGAAGAGGTCGTCGGCCAGGGCAAGTCGGTGCTGACGGCCGACGCGCAGCAGGACCCGCGCCTGATGAGCAGCACGATGACCCTGCAAGGCATACGCTCCGTGCTGGCCGTGCCCCTCGGCGTCGGCGAAAAAGTCTTCGGCATCATCTACGCCGACTCGCCCATCGCCGAAGGCAGATTTACTGAAGACCATCTCAAAGTGCTGACCACACTCGCCTCCGTCGCGGCCATCCGCGTCGAGAACGCGCGTCTGATGGAGGAGCAGATCCAGCGCGAGCGCCTTGAGCAGGAGTTGCAACTGGCGAGCGAGATTCAGCAGAGATTTCAACCGACGCAAGCGCCGCAGGTTCCCGGCTACGAGATGCAGGGCATCAGCTTCCCCTGCTACGAAATCGGCGGCGACTACTACGACTTCATAGCGCGCGCCGACGGCCGCATGATTGTGACTTTGGGCGACGTGTCGGGCAAGGGGACTGCCGCCGCGCTCCTGATGTCCAGCCTCCACGCGGCCGTGCACGCGCAGGCCGCTTCGCACCACTCGCTCGTCGAAACCATCAGCGCGGTCAACAACTATCTGACCGAGAACACGCCGAACAACCGCTTCGTCACGCTCTTCTACGCCGAGCTTGACCCGCAGACCGGCAACCTAGCCTTCATCAACGCCGGCCACAACCCGCCCTTGATAGTCCACCACGCCGGCACGGTCGAGAACCTGGCGGCCGGCGGCCTGCCCCTCGGCATTCGCCAGAACGCCGAATACCGCGAAGGCCGCACCCAGTTGCACCCCTCCGACGTGCTCGTCATCTACTCCGACGGCGTCTCCGAAGCCACCAGCCCCCAGGGCGAAGAGTTCGGCACAGACCGCCTCCTCGAAGTCGTCGCCCGCAACCTCGACTCCTCCGCCGCCGGCATCCGCGACCGCATCGAAGCGGCCCTCACCAAGTGGGCTCAAGGCACCCCCGCCGGCGACGACATCACCCTCGTCATCGTCAAACGCCAACCCGCCGGCTTCTCCGCCTCCTCCACCAGAGGGTGAACCGCAGTCAGGAGGCTGCCTCAACCAAATGCCTCAACTCAAAGTAATAATCAGCAGCACCGCCCGCGACCTGCCAGAGCACCGCGAAAAGGTGATGCACGCTTGTATGCGGCTCGATATGTTCTACCCGGACATGATGGAGCACCTGACTGCCACCAACGCGAACGCGCTGGAAGTCTCGCTCAAAATGGTTGATGAGGCCGAGATATACGTGGGCGTCTTTGCATTTCGTTACGGCTACGTTCCGAAGGGCGAGCAGGTCTCGGTCACTGAAGCGGAATATAATCGCGCCATCGAACGCGGCATCCCGCGCCTGATTTTCCTGATGAGCGATGAGCACAAGGTCAAACCTTCGGACGTTGAGACGGGCGAAGGCGCGGAGAAGCTCAAGAAGCTCAAAGAGCGGCTCAAGGAAGAGCGGGCGGTCGCTTTCTTCGAGTCTCCCGACGACTTACTGGCTAAGGTCATCCAGGCTTTAGTCCCGTACCGCAAAGCCGACCTCACGATATTTCACTACGTCAGCGACATTCCCGAACCGCCCGAAGTTTTCATCGCGCACCCCTACACGCTGCTGCAAACCGGAAGGCTCATCGGGCGGCAGGAGGAACTCGGTCTGCTGACCGATTGGGTTTCAAAACCGGACTCTGAAGTCTACAAAGCTCGCTTTCTGAACATCGTCGCCATCGGCGGGTTGGGCAAAAGCGCTTTGACGTGGAAATGGTTCAATGACATCGCCCCGCAGGAAATGAAGACGCTCGCGGGCCGCGTGTGGTGGAGTTTTTACGAATCGGACGCGACGTTCGAGAACTTCGTCACCCGCACTCTGGCTTACGTCTCGCGTCGTCCGCTTGCCGAAGTGCAGCAAATCCCCGCGCCCGACCGCGAAACACAACTCCTCGCCGCCCTCGACCGTGAGCCGTTCCTCATCGTGCTCGACGGGTTAGAACGAGTGTTGATTGCGTATGCGCGAATGGACGCGGCACGTCTTGACGACAGCCAGGTGGGCAATCAAAGGAACCTTCGCAAGACCGCTGACCCGCGCGCGGGCCGCTTCTTGAAGAGGCTCGCGCAGGTCAGGAACTCTCGCATCCTCGTCAGCACGCGCCTTTACCCGGCAGAGCTTGAGACGGAAGGCGGAGAGCCGATGCCAGGCAGCTTCAGGCGCGACTTGACGGGGCTGACTGACGAGGACGCGGTCGAACTCTGGCGCGCTTTTAACGTCCCCGGCGCGCGCGCCCAGTTACTGCCTATTTTCGCCACCTTCGGCAAACATCCTTTGCTTATTCAGGCGCTGGCCGGAGAGGTCAAACGCTACCGCCCAGCGCCGGGCGACTTCGAGAAGTGGCGCAAGGCCAATCCGCGATTCGACCCCGCCAACTTCCCGCACTTGCAGGATGCAATAAGCCACGTGCTGGAATTCGCCCTGCGCGGACTGGACGACGCGGCGCTCCAAGTGTTGCAAACAATCGCCGCGTTCAGAATGCCCGCGCGCTACGACACGCTGGCTGCGTTATTGATAGGAGAAGGAAAGACGTGCGCCGACGAGCGTGAGTTGGATAAGGTGCTAACCGAGTTGGAAGATCGGGGATTGCTCGGCTGGGATAGGCGGGCCAACCGCTACGACCTGCACCCGCTCGTGCGTGGCGTGGTCTGGGGCGGCCTGGGCGACGACGCCCGGCGCGGCGTTTACGAGAGCCTGCGCGCGCACTTCGAAGCGGTGCCGATGGTTGACGATGATCTTAAAGTCAACAGCCTCGAAGAACTCACCCCCGCTATCGAGTTATACAATACGCTGATCGGGCTGGGGCGTTATGACGATGCCTTTTATCTCTTTTACGAGCGATTGGATAAATCCACGCACTACCGCCTGAGCGCCAGCCGGCAGCGGGCCGAACTTCTGGAGATGCTCTTCCCCGACGGACTTGATCAGTTGCCGCGTTTGAACCGGCAAGACTATCAAGCCTACACACTCAACGCGCTAGCGCAGGGGTATAAATTCAGCGGACAGCCGGGGCGCGCGGCCGCGCTGTATCGCCGAAATATCATAATCCGCTCGGAGATGAAGGATAACTATAGCCTCAGCGTTGGCCTGGGCAACCTGTCAGACACGCTACGGCTGTCGGGTGCGCTGCGCGATTCGGAGGCGGCCGCGCGGCGCGCGTTGGTCATCGCACGCAGGCTGGGTGATCGTTTTTGGGAAGCGGTCAGTCTGCGTTGGCTTGGCTCGGCGCTGGCGGCGCGGGGTCGTGCGAACGAATCCGGGCCGGCTCTACAACGAGCATTGCGCCTGTTTAGAGCGCATTCTGAAAGTCAAAGTGAAGGCACAGTCAATTTTGATTTCGCGCAGAGGGCGTTGTGGCTCGGCGAGTTCGCGGGCGCGCTCTCGTTCGCCGACCACGCGTGGGAGTTGGCTCACGTTAGTAGCCTTGAGCGCGACTTCATTCACGCGGCGCGAGCACAAGGTGAGGCGGCGTTAGGCTTGAATGATTTCGCCACGGCCGACGAGCGGCTGCACCACGCGCTCACCCGCGCGCGCAGGGTGAATCTGGTTCAAGAAGAGCTGCCCGCGCTCGTGGCGCTGGCGGAGTTGCGGCGGCGGCAGGGGGATGCTAAAGCGGCGCGCGAACTGCTGGACGATGTGTCGGAGGCGGCGGGGCGCGGGCCGTACCCGCTCATTTACGCCGATGCGTGCAACGTGTTGGAGCAGATTGAAAGTGATGATGGGAATGAGACGGAGGCAACCGAGGCGGCGGTGAAAGCGTATAGGCTGGCGTGGTGCGACGGGCCGCCGTATGCGTATCATTGGGGGCTGGAGAGGGCGCGGGGGCATTTGCGGGAGTTGGGGGCGGGGGAGCCGGAGATGCCGGCGTTCGACGAGGGGGAGTTCGAGGAGATGCCGGAGGTGGAGATTGACCCGGAGGATGAGTTTCATGTTGAGAGGTGAGGGCGCGTTGTTAATTTGAGGAGAGGGTGAGTGAATATGTACTGTCAGGCGTGTGGGGCGGAAGTGTCGGAGGGGATGAGTTATTGCAATCGGTGTGGGGCGAGGCTGGTGAGGCCGGCGGAGGAGGATGTGGCGGTGGTGCCGCAGACGCCGCAGGCTGTGGTCAGGCCGACGGCCGGGGGGGCGTGGGCGATGGCGGCGGCGGTGGCGCTCATTACCATCATAGGGTTCGGGTTGATCTTCAGTCTGGTGATGGTGTTCGTGGAGAGGGGTCTCAGCCTGGAAGAGGGGCGGCTGGCCGTGATTATGGCGATGCTGTTTTCCGTCCTCCTGATTGACTGGCTGCTCTTGCGCCAGTTCACCCGGCTGACGAGCGGGAAGGCTCAAGCGGCGGACGACGCGACGCTCAAGCCGGAGAAGAAGAAGCTCCCGGAAAAGACGCCGCCGCAACTGGCCGCGCCGCGCGAGCCCGTGGCGAGTGTCACGGAGAACACGACGCGCACCTTCGACCCGGTGTACAGGGACCGGGGGACGAAGTCGTGAGACCTGTTTTTAGCCGCGCAGCGCCGCGAGGAGTTTGTCGTGGATGCCGCCGAAGCCGCCGTTGGACATGACGGCCACCACGTCGCCGGAGCGCAGGACGGGCGCGAGGTGTTTGACGATGTCGTCAGCGCCTTCGATCTGGTGTGCGGGTTTGTTCTGAGCGGCGATGTCTTCGATTAGTTTGTGGGTGTCCAGGACGCGGCCCTTCTCCGTGGCCTTCGTGCTGTCGAAGACGCTGGCGATGACGACGTAGTCGGCCGGCTCGAAGGCGCGGGCGTAGTCATCCTGGAAGACTGCGAGGCGCGAAGACCAAGAGCGCGGCTCGAAGACGGCGACCAGGCGGCGCTCCCTGTATTTCGTCCGCAGGGCTTGCAGCGTCTCGCGCACGGCCGTCGGGTGATGCGCGAAGTCGTCTATCACGGTCACGCCGCGCTCAAGCCCACGCACCTGCATCCGGCGGCGCACGCTCTCGAAAGTCCTCAGCGCCTCGCCGATTGACTCACGACTCACGCCCCACGCGTCGGCCGCGACGATGACGGCCAGGCAGTTGCGCACGTTGAAGTCGCCAATCAGCGGCGTCTCGAATTCGGCCCAAAAATCTCCGTCGCGGAAGACGCGGAAGCGAGCCAGCTCGCCGGAGTAGTCTATGTCGCGCGCCTGCCACCTGGCGTCCTCCGAAGTGCCGAAAGTTTCGAGTTGGGTGTGGAGCCTCGTCCCCATCTCGCCGACGGCTTCGCGGACGTGCTGGCTGTCCCAGCCGGCTATCAGGCGGCCTTGGCTCGGCACCAAATTCATCAGGCGGCGGAAGGCCGTCTTGACGGCGTCGAGGTCTTTGTAGATGTCCGCGTGGTCAAACTCTATGTTGCCGACAATCGCCAGCTCCGGCAGGTAGTGCATGAACTTCGGCCCCTTGTCGAAGTAGGCCGTGTCGTACTCGTCGCCTTCGATGACGAAGTAGTCGCTGCCGGTGACGCGGAAGCTCGCGCCGAAATTCTGGACCACGCCGCCGACCAGGAACGTGGGGTCGAGGCCGCCGCGCTCCATCACCCAGGCGGCGATGCTCGTGGTCGTCGTCTTGCCGTGCGTGCCGGCGACGACGAGCGAGCGGCGGCCGCGTATGAACTCCTCCTTGACCGTCTCGGCCTGCGAGCGGTAGAGCAGCCGCCGGTTCAAGGTCTCTTCCACTTCAAGGTTCCCGCGCGGGATGGCGTTGCCGACGATGACGCAGTCGGGCGCGGGCTCAAGGTGCGAAGCCTTGTACCCCTGCATGACAGGGATGCCCAGCGCCTCAAGCATCGTGGACATGGGCGGGTAGACGTTCTCGTCAGAGCCCGTGACCCTGTGGCCCCGCGCCTGCAACATCCCGGCGAGCGACGCCATCGCCGTCCCGCAGATTCCGATTAAGTGATAGTGCATAAAGAAAGTGATGAGTGATGAGTGATGAGTGATGAGTGAGAGCCTTTAACTCATCACTCATCACTCATCACCTTTTTGTCGCCAGCGTGAAGGAGAAAGTTGACCCCTTGCCCACTTCCGACTCGACTTTAATCTCGCTGCCGTGGAGTTCCACGATCTGCTTGGTGATGTAGAGGCCGAGGCCCGTGCCCTTCTCGCCGCGCGTGGCGCGGCTGCGCGCCTGCTCGTACTTGTCGAAGAGACGCGCCACGTCGTCCGGCGCGATGCCGACGCCCGTGTCCGAGACGGCGACGCGGACGCGCTCATTCTCGCGCGCGAGGCGGATCTCCACGCGCCCGCCCTTCTGCGTGAACTTGACGGCGTTGGAGAGCAGGTTCAGCAGCACGCGGCGCAGCTTGGCACGGTCGGCCCGGACGGGGGGCAAGTCCGCCGGCAGCGTCTCCACCAGCTCGATGCCTTTCTCCTTCGCCTGCGGCTCCATTGACTCGCGCAGCTCGTCCACCAGGCCGCGCATGTCGAACGAGGCGACCTCCAGACGCATCGTGCCGGATTCGAGCTTGGAGGCGTCCAAAAGGTCGTTGACCAGCTCGATCAGGCTCTGCGTGTTGCGCTCCATCATCGCCACCATGTTCTTCTGCTCGGGCGAGAGCTCGCCCAGGCGGCCCGAGGTGAAGAAGCTGATGACGCCGCTGATGACCGTCAGCGGCGAGCGCAGGTCGTGCGTCGTCAGCGCCAGAAACTCCTCCTTCATCTCGGAGAGCTCGCGCAGCTTGGCGTTGGCCTCGTTCAGCTCGCGGTTGGTCTCGCTCAACTGCACGTTGAGGGCTTCGAGCTGGCCGCGCTTCTCTTCCAGCTCCGCGAGAATCTGTGCCAGATCGCGGTTCTGCTGCTGCAACTCCTCTATGGCCGAGTCTTCCGCGTCATCGCCGAGGTGAGCGCGCAGCTCCTCGACGCGGCCCTTAACGTCGTTGGCCGCGCCGCGCGGCATCCACTTGACGAGCGTGACGCGCGTGCCCTCGCCGCTCTTGGTCTGGATGTCGAACTCGTCCATCAATTTTCGCGTGCCCGAGAGGCCGACGCCGAGGCCCGAGGCAGACTGGTAGTGCCCGCGCATGATCGAGCGCAAGGTCTGCTCGTCAATGCCGGGGCCGTCGTCGCGCGCCGTGACCTGTAGGCCGAAGTCCGGGCCGCGCTCGGCCAGGGCGAGCATGATCGCGCCCGACCTGGCGTACTCGTAGATGTTGCGCGTCACCTCGGAGACGGCCGTCGTGATCTTGATCTGCGTGGTCGAGTCGAACCCCATCTCGCGCGCCAGCCGCCGCACGCGGTCGCGCACCTTGACGATGTCGCTCTCGCGCCGGACGTAAATGTCCCCGAGACGTGTGGAAACAATATCCTTCATAGTGGTCAGTGGCCGGTGGTCAGTGGTCAGTCAGCAAATCAGTTATTAACTGACCACCGACCACTGACCACTCTTATCTTGCCACAAGCACGGTCGCGTCGTCAGCGTGGCGGCCGTAGTCGCGCATGAGGACGCCGGCCAGGAGTTGCGGGCTGCGCTCCAGGAGGCCGGGGTAGGAGCTGATGTCCCACGAGGCGCTCAGCCCGTCGCTCGCCATCACGAGCGTCGCCGCCGGCGACCAGTCATACGACCAGACGCGCAACTGGCCCAGGCGCGCGCCGAGCGTGCCGTTGGCTGAGACGGGCGAGGCGTGCTCCGGCGCGTTGTAGACGCGGATCAGGATGTTGCCGACGCCAGCGTAAGAAAAGCGCCCGGCCCCCTGGTCAACGACGGCCACTCCCGCGACCGCGCCGCGCGTCGCGCGCAGGGTTTCGTGCAGCGCGAGCAACAGCTCGTTGAGCGGCTCGCCCATCCAGTCGTCCAGTTGCTCGACGGCCGCATCGGCCGCCTCCTTCGCGCCCGGCCCGTGGCCGAGCCCGTCAATCACCGCGAGCAGCATCTGGCGGCCGCGCCGCCGCATGAAGTAGGCGTCGCCGCTCAGCTCCTCGCCGGGGTGCGGGCGGCTCCACGCGCCGAAGCGCCGCGCCTCCTCGCACGCCTCCGGTTCCGCGCCGTCTTCGCCCCCGCCCAGCCACTTGCGCGCGAGCAGCGCCGTGCCGTGCGACGTGCGGCGCGGCGTGAGCGAGAGCCGCGAGGAGACGGGCAGCGTCGAGTAGACCTCGAACTCGTCCATCAGCCGGCGGATCGCGCCGAGCCCCGCGCCGAGGCTCCCGGAGGTCGAGACGCCGTCGCGGATGGCGCGGTCCAGGTCGTAGATTCCCGGCCCCGTGTCCCAGTAGAACAGCTCCAGCCCCGGGCACGCGCCGAGCGGCGTCGTGTAGTGCAGCCAGCCGCCGCTCGTGGCGTAGCGGGCCGCGTTCGTCCCAATCTCCTGGACGACGATGTCCAGCTCGGCCAGCCCCGTCTCCCCGAAGCCGAGATCGCTGGCGAACCTGTGCACGGCCCGGCGCGCGGTCCCGACCTGGGCCAAATCTTTAATCTCTACGGAGTGGATTTCGCGCATAAGACAGGAGACAGAATACAGAAGTCAGGAGTCAGGAGAAAAGAAAGGCAGAAGGAGAAAGGCCGAAGGCTTTTTATTCTGACTTCTGACTCCTGACTCCTGACTCCTGCTTTTCAGAGCCAGCGCGTGACGGTGACGCGCGTGCCGCGGCCGACCTCAGACTCTATGTGGAACTCGTTGACGAGCCGTTTCGAGCCGGGCAAGCCCTTGCCGAGCCCGCGGCCCGTCGAAAAGCCGTCGCGCATGGCGGCCTCTATGTCCGGGATGCCGGGGCCGCGGTCCTCGAAGATGAGGCGCAGGGCCTGCTGCCCGCTGGGGCCTTCCATCGGCTGCGCGATGAGACGGCCGCGCCCGGCGTACTTGATGACGTTGCGCGCCAGTTCGGAGGCGACCGTGGCGAGGCGCGTCTGGTCCATGACGCTGAAGCCGAGGACGGCGGCGAGCTGGCGGACCTCGTTGCGCGCGACCGCGATGTCGTGGGCCTGCTCAAGAACGATAGTCCGACTTTCCAAGCGCGCCCAACCCCCAGTAAGCGTCCTCTTCCACTTCCTCGTCGGTGTTGAACTCGCCGCGCAGCAGGCGGAAGCCCTCGTCCACGTTGAGCACCGTGTCCACGCCCTTCAGCTCCAGCCCCAGCTCGACGAGCGTGATGGCGACGGCCGGCTGCATCCCGACGACCACGGTGCGCGCGTCCATGATGCGCGCCATCGCCGCGATGTCCGAGAGCATCCGCCCGATGAACGAGTCCACCATCTCCAGAAGCGAGATGTCTATCAGCACGCCGCGCGCGCCCGTGCGCTCCAACTCCGAGAGGATGCGCTCCTGGAGGTGCATGACCGTCTGGTCGTCCATGTCCACCTGGATCGGCACGATCAGCACGCGGCCAACTTTGAGAATCGGGATGCGCACAGCGTTCATGAATTTTTGCTCCGCAAAAATTAGTGGTCAGTAATCAGTGGTCAGTGGTCAGTTAAAGAAAAAAGGTTTTAGTTCTTAACTGACCACTGACCACTGACTTCTGACCACTGCTCTTAACTTTCTTCGCGCCGCTGGTTTTCGCTGGCGATGCTGGCGCCGTGGGCGGCGAGGGTGGCCGTGGTCTGGGCGGCGGCCCCCGTGCCGTTGGACATCTGCGCGAGGACGCGGGCGGGCACGACCGTGCGCCCGATCATCTCCATCGCGAGCTTGATGCCGTCCGACATCTGCGCGCGCGTGGTGATCTGCGTGAGGTCTATCCCGAGCTGCACCATCGTCTGCGCGATGCCGGGGCTGACGCCCGTCAGGATGCAGCGCGCGCCCATCAGCCGCGCCGCCGTCACCGTCTTAATCAAATGGTTGGCGACGAGCGTGTCCATCGTCTTGACGCCGGTGATGTCCAGGATGGCGATGACCGAGTTGGTCTCGACAATCTTTTGGAGCAGCGCCTCCATCATCATCTGCGCGCGGCGCGAGTCGAGTGTGCCAATTATGGGGAGCGTCAGAATCTTGTCCCAGACTTTGATGACCGGCGTGGACAGCTCCATCATGTCCTCGCGCTGCTGGCGGATGATCTCCTCGCGCGAGCGTATGAAGTTCTCGACCATGACGAGGCCCATCTTGTCCAGGAGGCTCGTGAAGTACTGCATCTCGCGCACGAGCGCGTCGTTGTTGCCGTCCAGCTCCTCGGCCAGCAGCGGCAGGATCGTGTTCCTGAGCGAGAGGATGTAGGTCGCGTTCTCCAGCGGCGTGTAGCCCTTGACGGCGCGGGCGCGGGAAATCTCGTTGAGGAAGACGCGCATCTCGTCGAAGGCCGCCGTCTCAAACTCCCCGCCCTCCGAGTCCTTGATCGAGCGCGCGAGCATATCCACGATCTGCTGCGACTGGCGGCGCAGCTCCTTCTTCGGAATCAGCTCGTCGCGGAACTCGCCGGAATCGAGGCGGTCCTTAATCCACAGGTTAATAATCTCGTCGTGACGTTTGACGAGCAGGTTGACGACGGCGGTCGTGTCGTGGTTCTGGACAGGGTTTTCAGCAGCCATCCTTAAATCCTCAAGTGGTGCGCCGCCCGGGGACACGCGCCCGCGGGCGCGGTCAGGAGCGCACAGTTTTTTCCGAACACGGGGGAGTCTCTCGCCACCGTCTACGGCAGCCGCTTATGAGTTATTGGAGCCTGGCAAGTATCTTAACATCGCGGGGCGGAAAAGCAACCGCTCAAAGCGGGCGGGGGTAACCGCCCTTCCTGACCTGCGAGGCGGCGCGGGGTGAATAGTTCAAGTCAAAATAATTTGCAGGTCGGGAAGAGGGGCTTGCCCCCGCCGCCTCGTCTATCAGGCGGCGGCCGGGCGTGCGCTGAGGCGGCTTCGCACCAGCGCGTTGAACTTTTCGGGGTGTTCCTCCTGCGGCATCATGCGGCAGCGGTCGAAGATTTCGAGGCCGGCGCGCGGGTTGAGGCTCAAAAGCTCGGCGGCGTTCTCTAGCGGGTTGGTCTCGTCCTGCCTGCCCCAGCAGAGCGTGACGGGCTGGCGCAGGCGGCCGAACGCCTCGCGCGTGTCCGTGTTCAGGTAGCCGGAGAGGAAGGCGGCGATGGCGTGCTGCGCGCCCGGCTGATGGCTCGCCGCGTAATATTGGGCCACGAGCCGGGGCGTGGCGCGCCTGCGGTCGTAGAAGAGCTCGCGCCGCGCGTAGTCGCGTATGCTGCGCTCGCTGGCGATGACGTTGTAGAAGGAGGTGCCGAGGACGGGCGATTGCAGCAGCCCGTAGAAGGCCGCGCCCGCGACGCCGGGCCGCACGCGCAAGCTCCCGCCAGCGCCCGTCGGCGCGACGAGCACGAGCGAGCGCACGAGTTCCGGCCGCTCGTAGGCGACCTGGACGCAGTAGGCCGCGCCGAGCGAGCTGGCGACGAGGTGCGCGCCCTCGCCCGCGACCTCGCGCAGGAAGTCCGTGAGCAACTCGACGTAGAGGTCAGCGGAGTAGGGGGCGGTCGCGGGCTTGTCGGAGAAGCCGAAGCCGAGCAGGTCGGGTGCGAGGACGCGGAAGTCCTGGGCCAGCTCGTCGTAGTTGCGCCGCCACATGAAGCTCGACGTGCCCGCGCCGACGCCGTGGACGAAGACGATTGTGCCGCCCTGGTGCTCCTCGCCCGCGGCCTTGTAGAAGATGTCGCCGAGCCGCCACTCGTAGTAACGCGGCTCGCCGCCGTAGGCCGCGTCGTCGGGCTCCTGGGCCTGACGACGGATGCGCGCGTTGACGGCCGCGAGCGTCGCGAACCCTGCACCCGCCGCGCCGAGGGCCTTCCAGATTTTCCCCGCCTTACCCATCGAAACCGCTCACTTGTAAGTCAACGTGTACTGGTTGTCCGACTCGGCGATGAAGCCGCGGCGCGCTTGTTCGCCCTCGAACTTAACTTCGCCGCTCGCGCCGTTGAGGCGTACCTCCTCGACGGCGAAGGCTTCGGCGTCGGAGGTGTCGTCGTGCCCGCCGTAATTGGTCAAGCGCCTGACGACCACGGCCTCGTGCGGCATGACCCGGACAGTGATGGTGCGCGCCTCGCGGTCAACCGTGTACTCTTCGGGCGAAAGCCGCTGCCACTGCCTGTCGCTGCCGCGAAGATTCTCCTCGGCCGTCTTCAACGGCTCGCCGGCCACTTGAAGCGGGTCGCGCTCTGAGGCTTTGACCTTGTAGCGAAGTTCGAGCGGCCGGGCGGTCGCGTTAACGACTACGAAGTTGGTCGTGTAGGAACACGCCGCGAGCGACAGGGCGAGGGCGAAAGTCAGAAAGATAAGAACTCTCCTCATCACTCCGTGCTCGCGGCGCGCGTTCGCTAGATGAAGGCGAAGTCGAACTGCTCCTGGTGAATCTGCGGGTCGCTGGTGATGTCCACCGCGCCGAGGTAGTCCTCAATCTCGGTCAGCACGTCGCGCTCCGTACTGCGCAGCGAGCGCGCGACCTCGGGGTTGATGCGCAGCGTCGTCTGCTTGACGCCGTCCTCGTCCAGCCCGCGCGAGAGGCGGCGAGCCTCCTCCAGGATTTCGTAGCAGACAGTCTGCGCGGACTTGACCAGCCCAGCGCCCTGGCAGTAAGCGCACGGGCTACAGAGCGTGCGCTCCAAGGACTGCTTGACGCGCTTGCGCGTCATGATGACGAGGCCGAAGTCGTTAAAGGACAGAACCTTCGTCGGCGACTTGTCGTGTTGCAGGGCCTCCTGTAGCGCCTGCATGACGCGGTTGCGGTTGCGCCTGTCCTCCATGTCAATCAGGTCGAGGACGATGATGCCGCCCAGGTCGCGCAGGCGAATCTGGCGGACGATCTCGTCCACGGCTTCGAGGTTCGTGCGCGTGATGGTGTCTTCGAGGCGCGTGCCGCCGCGGCCGACGAACTTGCCCGTGTTAACGTCAATGGCGACGAGCGCCTCCGTCTGGTTGATGACGAGGTAGCCGCCCGAGCGCAGCCAGACGCGCGGCTTGATGGCCTTGTCAATCTCGGCCTGCACGTTGAAGGCTTCGAGAATCGGCTCCTCGCGCGTGTAGAGCTTGACGCGCTTGACCATCCGCGGCTGGATGCGGTTGATGAACTCGACGATGCCCAGGTACTCCTCCTCGGAGTCCACGCGAATCGCCGCGAAGTCGTCCGAGAGCTGGTCGCGCAGGAGGCGCTGCACCAAGTCAAGGTCGCGGTGGACGAGCGCCGGGGCCTTCGTCTTCTCGGCCGAGCGGCGGATGTCGAGCCAGGTGCGCACCAAGTAACGCGCGTCGTCGCGCAGGTCTTCCTCGGAGATGCCGACGCCGGCCGTGCGGACGATGAAGCCGCCCGAGGGCACGTCCTCCTCGGCGCGGATGGCCTGGATGAGCTTGCGCAGGCGGCTGCGCTCGGAGTCTGACTCGATTTTGCGCGAGACGCCGACGTGCTCGACCGTGGGCATGTAGACGAGGAAGCGGCCGGGCAGCGCGATGTGCGAGGTGATGCGCGCGCCCTTCTTGGCGATGGGCTCTTTGGCTATCTGGACGAGGACTTCCTGGCCCTCGCGCAGAAGGTCCGTGATGGTCGGCTGGTGTCGGTCGCGGCGTCCGCCGCCACTGCGCTCGCGCCGCTCGGGACGGCCGCCGCCGTTGCCGGCCGGGCGGTCCTCGCGCGGGCTGCGCTCTTCGCGAGCGCCGCGCTCTTCACGCGGGGCTCGGTCTTCGCGCGGCGCTCGTTCTTCGCGCGGGCCGCGCTCTGGGCGGTCGCGGCGCGAATCGCTGCGCGACGGCGGGGCGGAAGCCCTGCGGGTCGGGGGAGGAGGAGCTTCCTCGACCTCCGGCGCGGCCGGCTCCGCCTCTTCGTCCTTCCCGTTGGTGCGCTCCTCGCCGTTCCCGTCCCCCGACTTGCCGGTCGGGCGGCGTCGGCGGCGTCCGCCGCGGCGCGTGGCTAACTCGGCCCCGTTGCGCCCGGAAGAGATGCTGGCCTCTCCGTCTTCGTAGTCGCCGCCGCCTGCCTCGAAGTGCTCGCCGTCGGCGGCCTCGGAGGCGACAACGTCCGCGCTCTCGGCGCGCTCGGCTTCGGTTTCGAGCACGGCCATGTCCGTCTCGCCCTCGCCGCCCTCTACGGCCGCGGCGGCGCGCGACGAGCCGCGCTTGCTTGCCTTCTTACTAGACTTCTTAGCGGCGGTCTTCTTCGCCGCGGCCTTCGACGCGCGCTTGGGCTTGGCGGCGGGCTCCTCAACCTCGGCCGCAACCTCGACCGCCTCCTTCTTGGCCCCGCGCTTGGTCGCAGCGCGTTTGCTCGCGCGCTTGCCCTTGGGCTCGGCCGCCTCTTCGGCGCTTCCTTCGTCGTCGCTCACGCGCTCGAAAGTCTGCACGCCCGCGCCGGCCGTCTCCTCGTTGATCTCGTCTATGAAGGCGTCAACGTGAGCGGCGACCGTCTCCTGCACGAAGGCTGTCTCGGGGCGCTCTGCGGCGGGGGCGTCGTCGTCCTCTATGCGCTGGAAGGAGCCGCGCTGGGGTGACTCCGCGCCGAGCAGGGAGCCGACCTCCGTGGTCGGCACGTCCTCCATGTCGAACTCGACGGCGTGAATCTGGTCAGTGATGCGCTCCTGTATGCGCGCGTCCTTGAACATCTCGCCGTTCTCGGCGGCCGTCTCGTCCTCGTCCACGACGCGCTGGAAGGAGGCGTCGGCGACGAAAGGCGTGCTCACGTCCTCGAACTCAACTGGCGCAGCGCCGCGCCCGGCCGCGGGTGCTTGCGGCGCGCGCTCCTGCTCTTCACCGCCGCGGCCCCTGCGCTTCCCGCGCCGGCCGCGCTTGCGCCCGCCGGCATCGGCCTCTCTAGGTTGCTCTTCAGCTTCCTGAGTACCAACCTCGGCGAGTTCGGTTCTGAACTCCTCGAACTCTGAACCCGTCTCGGGCTCTTCGACTTCGACGACCTCCGGCTCGACGGCCTCGGCGGCCACCGGCTCCGAGTCGAGCAGCGGCTCGACGCGATCCTGCGCGGCCTCTATGTGCTGCTCGCGCTCGACGCGGGCCTGCTCGATGGCCCCGCGGGCGGCGCGCGCGGCCTCGACCGGGTCCGCCGCCTTCTTCGTCTTGTCCATCACGATGCGCTCGAACTCTTCCTCCTCGTCGAAGAAGTCCGAGACGTAGAGGAAGGCGTCGCGCTCCAACCCTATGTCCACGAAGGCGGACTGCATGCCGGGCAGGACGCGCATGACGCGCCCCTTGTAAATGTTGCCGACGATGCCCTGATTCTCTTCGCCGCGCTCGATGTAAAACTCCGTGACGCGCTCATTCTCGACGATGGCGATCTTCTTTTCGCGCCCGTTGACGCTGACGATTAACTCTTTTGCCATGTTGACTGAAGTCTCTCCCTGGATGACGGCCGCGAGTAAGTTACAACGGTAAGGAGGCCGCAGGCGTGCGCCGACATACGGTGCGCGCGGCTCCGCTCGCTCATCCTTAAGTTATGGGCCGTGAGTTTGGTGGTGTGTACGCGCCCGGACGCGGGGCGGAAGTCGGACGGTGTCCGCGCTTCTTGCGCCGCCGCGGCGCGAGTACATTCTGAGTTGTTCAAACGGAAATCCCCGGCGGCTCGGCCCGGCGCGCGGCCCCTCGTAAACTACGGGCCGCGTCCGCGTCCGTCGCGCAGGGAGCGCGGCAAGACCTCTTTCGTGTCTTGCGCTCGCTCGGAAAACCTGCCCGGACGGCCGCCTCTCAAAAGTTGCAACGCGCGGGACCGCGACCAGGGCGGCCCGCGAAAATCCGTTTCTCGCCTGTCACGGCGCACTGGGAAACTTCAGTTTACCTGTGCTTCCGGGTCATCAAACGCTCCGGCGCGAATCACATCCCGCGCCGAAATGAAGGGGACAAGGCGGGACTAACAGCCGGCAGTATAACCGAGCGCGGGGCAAACGTGAAGCGGCCGCGCAGGCTTTGACGGTGTCAGACCGGGGCGGAATGGGTTAGAATCCTACGCGGAATCACTTTTTATGTTCGCACCCCAGGACAAGCGGCCGCGAATTCTCATCGCCGACGACGACGCGCAGATCAGGGAAGTGCTGCACGAATTGTTGGGCGACGCACACGAGTGCGCCGAAGTCTCCTCGGCCGAGGAGGCGCTGGCCGCGACAGGCCGCGAGGAGTTCGACCTCGTCCTGAGCGACATCATGATGGGCGGCATCACGGGGTTGGAGATGGTCCCGCAGGTTTTGGCACACTCGCCCGACACGGTCGTCATCATGATCAGCGGCGAGCAGAACATAGAGAGCGCCATCCAGGCCCTGCGCGCGGGGGCCTTCGACTACATCACCAAGCCCTTCGATTTGCGCCACGTCGAGGCGGCCGTCGAGCGCGCTCTCGAACACCGCGCTCTGCGCCGCTCCAAACGCTACTACGAAAACTTCCTCGAAGAGATCGTCCGCGAGCGCACGAACGAGCTGCACAAGAGCAACCAGACGTTGAGCGCGCTGATAGAGGCTTCGCCGCTCGCCATCTTCGTCCTCGACGAAGGGGGGCGCGTCGCGCTCTGGAACCCCGCGGCCCGGCGGATGTTCGGCTGGGACGAGCACGAGGTTCTGGGCCAGCCCTTCCCGCTCGGCGCGGACGACTCGGACGCAGGGTTCGAGGAGGCGCTCGCGGGCAAGCTCGTCGCCGGCTACGAGACGCGCAGGCGGCGCAAGGACGGATCGCTTGTGGACGTGAACGTCTGGACGACGGCGCTGCGCGACCAGCAAAGCGAGGTCAGCGGCATCATGGCGGTGGTCGCGGACGTGACGGAGCGCAAGGTCGCCGAGGCGAAGATCAACTACCTGGCCCATCACGACACGCTGACGGGACTGCCCAACCGCGTCTCGTTCGAGGAGCGGCTGGCCGAGGAGGTCTCGCACGCCGCGCGCCTCAGCGTCATGTTCCTCTCGCTCGACCGCTTCAAAAAGTTCAACGACACGCTCGGCCACACCATCGGCGACCGGCTGCTCAAGAGCGTGGCCGAGCGGCTGAGGGCGGCCGTGCGCGACGGCGACACGGTGGCGCGCTTCGGGAGCGACGAGTTCGCCTTCCTGCTGACGCGCATTGACGGCGCGGACGACGCGGCGCGCGCGGCCCGCGAGTTCCAGCGCGTCCTCGACTCCGTCTTCGACGTGGAGAGTCACGAGCTTTACGTCACGGCCAGCATAGGCATCTCCGTCTACCCCGAGGACGGCGCGGACGCGCAGGACTTGTTGAAGAGCGCGGGCGCGGCTCTCTACCGCGCCAAGCAGTCGGGCGGGCACAATTACCAGTTCTACACGGCCGACATGAACGAGCGCGCGCTGCACCGCCTGGCTCTCGAAAACAAGCTGCGCTGGGCCATAGAGCGCGGCGAGTTCCGCGTCCACTACCAGCCGCAGGTCTCTGTCGGCACGGGCCGCGTCATCGGGATGGAGGCGCTCGTGCGCTGGCAGCACCCGGAGCTGGGGCTCGTCTCGCCGGCCGAGTTCATCCCGCTCGCGGAAGACACCGGGCTCATCTCGCCCATAGGCGAGTTGGTCCTGCGCACGGCCTGCGCGCAGGCGCGGCGGTGGCGCGACAACGGGTTCGACCAGCTCCGCCTCGGCGTCAACCTGAGTCCCAGGCAGTTCCAGCAGCCGGACCTCGTGCCGATGGTTGAGCGCCTGCTCAACGAGACCGGCTTCGACGCGGCCTCGCTCGAACTGGAGGTGACGGAAAGCTCCGTGATGAAGAACGCGGCCGCGTCCATCCGCACGCTCGGCGAGCTGAAGGCGATGGGCATCAAGATCGCCGTGGACGACTTCGGCTCGGGCTATTCTTCCTTGAGCTACCTGAAGAGTCTCCCGATTGACGTGCTCAAGATTGATCAGTCTTTCGTCCGCGACATGACGGCCGACCCCAAGGACGCGGCCATCGTGATGGCGATCATACAGCTCGCGCACAGCCTGCAACTGGAGGTCAAGGCCGAGGGCGTGGAGACCGAAGAGCAGCTCCGCTTCCTGAGCCTCCTGCGGTGCGACGCCATGCAGGGCTTTCTCTTCTGCAAGGCTGTGCCCGCCGACGCCTTCGAACAACTCCTCGCCGAAGGCCGCACGCTCGGCACGCCCGGCCTCGCCGCCTCGCAGCCGGCAAAAGCGACCTGACTCGCGGCGTCTAACGTTCCATGAAGATGAAATACCAGACGCCGCACCACAGAACCTTCGCCATCTTCGCGCCGCTGGCGCTCCCCGTCCTGGTGCTCGTGCCCGCGCTCTACTTCGGCACGCACAGAGCGCCGGGCGGTGAACGGGCCGCCCTCCCGCAAGCAGCCTCCGTGCTGGAAACGGCTGGCACAAATTTCACGGAACAGGATTTCGCGCGCCACATCGCCGAGCTCAAGAAGAAGGTGCGCGGGCGCGGCTTCACGGTCGTCGTCCAGCGGCCCTTCGTCGTCGTCGGCGACGGCACGCCCGCGGCCGTCCGCACTCAGTCCGAGACCGTCCGCTGGGCCGTGGACAAACTCAAACAAGACTTTTTCACGAAAGACCCGACCGCGATTCTCGACGTGTGGCTCTTCAAGGACGAGGCGTCTTACCGCAAGCACGCGCGCCTCTTCTTCAACGACAACCCGGACACGCCTTACGGCTACTATTCGCCCGCGCACAAGGCGCTCATCATGAACATCTCCACGGGCGGCGGCACGCTCGTCCACGAGATCGTGCACCCGTTCGTCGAGGCCAACTTCCCCGGAGCCCCGCCCTGGCTCAACGAGGGTCTCGGCTCGCTCTACGAGCAGAGCGGCGAGCAGGACGGCCACATCTACGGCTACACCAACTGGCGCTTGCCGGGGCTGCAAGAGGCCATCAAGGACGGCTCCGTCCCCTCCTTCAAGGCGCTCACCGAGATGAACGCCAACGCCTTCTACAACGAGGACAAGGGGACGAACTACGGCCAGGCGCGCTACCTGCTTTACTACCTGCAAGAGCACGGCCTGCTCGTCCGCTTCTATAAAGATTTTTACGCCCGGCACAAAGAGGACCCGACCGGCTACCAGACCCTGCAAGCGACCCTGCGCGAAGCCGACATGACCGCCTTCCAGAAGAAGTGGGAGAAGTTCGTCCTCGGCCTGAGCGAAGGCTTTTCGCTCAGGGTGAGTCCGTGAGGGAGCGACAGCCGTCCGGTATGCGCTCCGTCAGGAGCGCCTGAAAATAGCCCAGCACTGAAGTGCTGGGCTATTTTCAAATGTCCCTGCGGGACACACCTTCACGTCAACTGCCTGGCGAGGGAAATAGTGCTAAAATCATTCCTCCGGGTGGAATCTAAAATGAGCCAGAAGACGCGGGAACATTTAGAGCAGCACGCGACCGAGGAGATTGCGAGCGCGACGCAGCCGACGCACTACAACGTCGTGCCGCACGAGGAGGAGTCTGCGCCCGCGGCCGAGGGTTTGAGGGAGGTCGAGCACGATAGCGGCGCGCAGCCGCCAATCGAGACGGAGGGCCTGGAGGTCAGGCCGGCGGGCGGCGGCGCTGCGGGCGGTGTACAGGCCGTCGTCCAGACGGTCAAGCACGCGTGGGGCGAGATGGGCGTGCGCAGGAGTCTCAAGACGCTGCTCGCCGTCAACCAGCAGGGCGGCTTCGACTGCCCTGGCTGCGCCTGGCCCGAGCCGGACGGTGAACGCTCGCACGCGGAGTTCTGCGAGAACGGGGCGAAGGCCGTGGCCGAGGAGGCGACGACCAAGCGCGTCACGCCCGAGTTCTTCCGCGAGTGGAGCGTCGAGGAGCTTTCGCAGAAATCTGATTACTGGCTCGGCAAGCAGGGTCGGCTGACGCACCCCATGCTGCTCAGCCGCGGCGCGACGCACTACGAGGCGGTCGGCTGGGACGAGGCGTTCGCGCTCGTCGCCGAAGAGCTGAACGCGTGCGCGTCGCCCGACGAGGCTGTCTTTTACACTTCGGGCCGCACGAGCAACGAGGCCGCGTTCCTCTACCAGCTCTTCGTGCGCCAGTTCGGCACGAACAATCTGCCCGACTGCTCCAACATGTGCCACGAGTCCTCCGGCTCTGCGCTGACCGAGACCATCGGCATCGGCAAGGGGACCGTCACGCTGGACGATTTTAATTTGGCCCAGGCCATCTTCGTCATCGGCCAGAATCCCGGGACGAACCACCCGCGCATGTTGACGGCGCTGCAAGCGGCGAAGCGGCGCGGCTGCACCATCGTCCACGTCAACCCGCTGCCCGAAGTCGGCACCACGCGCTTCAAGCACCCGCAGGAAGTCTTCCGCCTGCTGGGCAAGGGGACGGAGCTGGCAGACCTCTTCCTACAGGTCCGCATCAACGGCGACGTGCCGCTCCTCAAAGGCATCATGAAAGAGCTGCTCGAAGAGGAAGAGCGCCGCCCCGGACAGGTGCTCGACCACGAGTTCATCAAAGAGCACACCGACGGCTTCGAGAGTTTCGTGGACGCGCTCAAGCTTGTGAGTTGGGACGACATCGTCGAGCAGAGCGGCGTGAGCCGTGACGAGATGCGCGCGGCGGCGGAGGTGTTCATGCGCTCCGAGCGGACTATCGTCTGCTGGGCGATGGGGCTGACGCAGCACAAGAACGCCGTCGCCAACATACAGGAGATCGTCAACCTCCTTTTGCTGCGCGGGCAGATAGGCAAACCCGGCGCGGGCGCGTGCCCCGTGCGCGGCCACTCGAACGTGCAAGGGGACCGCACGATGGGCATCTGGGAGCGGCCGACCGAGGCGTTCCTCGACAGCCTCGCCAAAGAGTTCAACTTCGCGCCGCCCCGTCGTCACGGCTTCGACACGGTGGAATCAATCAAGGCGATGCACTCGGGCAGCGTCCGCGTCTTCTTCGCGCTCGGCGGCAACTTCCTCTCGGCCACGCCCGACACGGACTTTACGGCCGCGGCGCTCAGGCGCTGCCGGCTGACGACGCACGTCTCGACGAAGCTCAACCGCGCGCATCTCGTCACGGGCGAGCAGGCTTTGATTCTGCCGTGCCTCGGGCGGACGGAGCGTGACGTGCAGGCCGCGGGGCCGCAGTTCGTGAGCTGCGAAAACTCTATGGGCGTCGTGCAAGCCTCGCGCGGGGTGTTGGAGCCCGCCTCGGAGCATCTCTTGAGCGAGCCTGTCATCGTCGCGCGGCTCGCCGCGAAGGCGCTCGGCGCGCGGAGCCGCGTTGACTGGCTCAAGCTCGCGGGCGACTACGACCTTGTCCGCGCGACAATCGAGCGCGTGATTCCAGGCTTCGACGACTACAACCGGCGCGTGCGCGAGCCCGGAGGGTTTTACCTGCCGAACCTGGCGCGCGAGCGTCGCTTCAAGACTGCCACGAACCGGGCCAATTTCACCGTCCACGAGCTGCCGCGCCACGATCTCGCGCCGGGCCAATTCCTGATGATGACGATGCGCAGCCACGACCAGTTCAACACGACCATCTACGGACTGGACGACCGCTACCGCGGCGTCTACAACGGCCGCCGCGTCGTCTTCCTCAACCCCTCGGACGTTGAAGAGGCGGGCCTGCGGCCGGGCCAGCTCGTTGACCTCGTCAGCCACTTCGAGGACGGCGAACGCACGGCCAGAAGCTTCGTCGTCGTCCCCTACAGCATCCCGCGCCGCTGCGCCGCGACCTACTTCCCGGAGGCCAACGTGCTCGTCCCCATCGGCAGCGTCGCCGACAAAAGCAACACGCCGGCCTCGAAATCCGTCCGCATCAGCCTGCGGTCTTCGCGCGGTCGCGTTTGATTTTTTCGGAGAGGCGTGCGTAAATGGTCAACTTTGCGCCGGCCTGCGCTTTCCGGCTGTCGCCACCTTGACCCTGTACTTAGGAGACTTTTCTTGATGAGCAATCATGGACAGAATTTAATCGAGCCTTATGGGGGCCGACTCGTTGACCTCGTCGTGCGCGGCGAGGAGCGCGACGAGTTGTGGAATCGCGCGGCCGGGTTGCCGCGCCTGCAACTGAGCCCGCGCAGCGTCTGCGACCTGGAACTTATCGCCACGGGCGGCTTCTCGCCTGTGAATCGCTTCATGGGCCAATCGGACTACGAGCGCGTGCTCGAAGAGATGCGGCTCGCGGACGGCACGCTCTTCCCCATGCCCGTCACGCTCCCCGTCAGCCGCGAGGCGAACGTCAAGACTGGCACAGAAATCGCGCTCGCCAGCCAGCACAACGACCTGCTCGCGGTCATGCGCGTCGAGGAGGTCTACGAGTGGGACAAGGAGCGCGAGGCGCGCCACGCTTACGGCTCGACCGACCTGCGCCACCCGCTCGTGGCCGAGATGAACTCGTGGGGCGAGCTTTACATCTCCGGCGAGCTGAAAGTCCTGGCGCTCCCGGGCCACTACGACTTCCGTAGCTTACGCCTGACGCCCGCCGAGGTGCGCGAGCGCCTGGCCGCGCTCGGTCACACGAACGTCGTCGCCTTCCAGACGCGCAACCCGCTGCACCGCGCCCACGAGGAATTGACGGCGCGCGCCGCCAAAGAGATTGACGGCACGCTCCTGCTGCACCCGGTCGTCGGGATGACAAAGCCGGGCGACATAGACCACTACACGCGCGTCCGCTCCTACAGGGTTCTGGCCGAGCGTTACTACGACCCGAACCGGATGCTGCTGGCCCTGCTGCCGCTGGCGATGCGCATGGCCGGGCCGCGCGAGGCGCTCTGGCACGCCATCATCCGGCGCAACTTCGGCGCGAACCACCTGATCGTCGGGCGCGACCACGCGAGCCCCGGCAAGGATTCCAAGGACAAGCCTTTCTACGGCCCCTACGACGCGCAGGAGTTGGTCGCCAACAACGCCGAAGAGACGGGCGTCCAGCCCATGCCCTTCTCGGAGCTGCTCTACATCCCGGAGGAGGACCGCTACGAGGAGTCTTCGCGCATCCCGGAGGGCAAGCGGACGGCCTCGATTTCTGGCACAGAAGTGAGGGAGCAGTACCTCCAACGCGGGCGCTCGCTGCCCGGCTGGTTCACGCGCCCAGAGGTCGCCTCCATCCTGGCCGAGGCACACCCGCCGCGCCACGAGCAGGGCTTCTGCATCTGGTTCACGGGACTGAGCGGTGCGGGCAAGTCAACCACGGCCGACATCCTGACGATCAAGCTCCTGGAGTACGGCCGTCAGGTCACGTCCCTGGACGGCGACGTGGTCCGCACGCACCTCTCGAAGGGGCTCGGCTTCAGCAAGGAGGACCGCGACACGAACGTGCGGCGCATAGGGTTTGTCGCGGCCGAGATCGCGCGCCACGGCGGCGGCGTCATCTGCGCCGCGGTCAGCCCCTACCGCGCCACGCGCAACGAGTGCCGCGCGATGGTCGGCGACGACCGCTTCGTTGAAGTCTTCGTGGACGCGCCGCTCGAAGTCTGCGAGGAGCGCGACACGAAGGGAATGTACGCGCTCGCGCGCGAGGGCAAGATCAAGAACTTCACGGGCATTGACGACCCCTACGAGCCGCCCTCGAACCCCGAGCTGGTGATTGACGCCGTCAAGTTCTCCGCCGAGGATAACGCCGACCGCATCCTCGCCTACCTCGTCGAGCAGGGCTTCATTCTTTCTTCTTCCAAGAACGAGGAAGACGAGAAGCAAGTGGCCGGCGCTTCGGCCGCGCAGTAGTAGAATCTCAAAAAGGGTGAGTCAGCAAAGGGGCGGGGATCATCCCCGCCCCTTTGCTTGTGGCCGAAGCCGCCTAGTCGTTAAGCCCCGTCGTAGACGCGGCCGTGGGCGGCGGCACGAAGAAGCGCCCCTCAAGATAGTTCAGCGTGAACGTGTTGGGCTGGTTCAGTGTGGCCTGCTCGATCATCCTGTCCCTACCCTCCGGCAGTAAGTACTTGGCGGCCACTAAGGCGTCGGCCGCATTCGTGAAGGCGCTCAGGTACTCAGCGAACGTAGTGAGCCTGGCATACGGCACCCGCTCCGGGAAACCGCACCCGCCGAAGAGGTCCCAACCCCCTCTGATAACCGAAGGCAGGAACGTGGCCTCGCCCGTCTCCAGGGCGGGGTGACGGATGCCTCCGAGCGCGTTGCCCTTCGCGTCCCGCATCACGTAGCCCTCGGCATTTAACTTCAAGGTCAAGCTCGGCGGGGGCTGTACGTTGTCCCGCACCCACTGATCCCCGGCCACAAACAAGGCCCTGATGAACGGCAGCCAATTGATCGGAGTCGTGCCCTCGATGGCGGGGGCCGGACTCCCGGCCTTGGGAGGGTTAGGGAACGTTATCCGTGAGAGCACCGCGTCGGGGATGTGCGCGCCGCCGGCGACCGCGTACCAGCGGTATTGCGAGAACTGCGGTCTGGGGACCGCGCGGGCGTCCGAATCCGCCTCCGTGTTAAAAACGATGATAGGCTTTTGCCCCTGGAGTCTGACCGGCTCGACGTAGCGCGCGAGGCACGCGAACGTGATGTCGAAGAGTTTGTGACCGAAGGGCTTGTAGATGTCCTGCACGGTGTTGCCCGACTCGGAGAAGCCTATGGCGTAAAGCCTCTGGACGCTGCCGACAAAGGCGGGGCTTTGCCTCAGGGCCGTGGCGAACTCCTGCAAGATTTCGGTGTCGGCAATCACTTCCGGCCCCGGATGTTCCTTGCCGCGGATGACGAGTTGGGTCAGCGGGTCGGGCTCAAGGCTTCTGACCCTGAAAGTTTTGTGCCTGACCGTAGCGTGGCTGAATCCTCTCCCGAACAGGAACGGGTGGCCGAGTTCATAATCGCGCGCGATTGTGCCGTCGGCAAAGTGCAGCGGCTCGAAGAGGAAGGTTCTGCTCCCCTCCCTCGGGTTGAGGGGGGTCGTGATCTCGTAAGGGACATCGAACCGGCCCGAGGCGGTCGCGCCCGCGAACCGGCCCCTGTACCTGACGTATTTGATGTTGTTGAAGGTCCCGATTTCCACTTTACCTGTGGGGTCTTTGATGACGCCGCTCATGAGGTTCTCCTTTCAAGAAGGGCTGTGAGTTGAGCTAGCTTCAAGTTCCGCGAGGAGTACGAACGTCCCGCGTGCAGGACGCGCGGGCCGGGAGGATTTGCCGTCGCGAAAGTCTCGTCAGGGACACATGGAAATAGCCCAGCACTTTAGGGTAAAGAGTTATGATAACGAACGAGTCCCGTAGGGACGGCTGAAGCCTTCAGCCGTCCCTACGGGACTCAATATTTATTCCGCTCAATTCCCAGCACTAATGGTCTTTGACAATTCAATTCGGTAATAAGCCGACATAGCGCAACAGTGCTTGCGAGCCGTGAGCGAAAGTCTCGAAGAAGGCCCTCACGCGCTGTTGCAGAGTGTGCCAGTCATCGCTCAGCCGGTGCAGGTGTAAGACCTCCTGGCGCAGCTTGCGCCACAACTTCTCGATGGGGTTGAGCCACGGCGCGTAAGTCGGCAAGCGCACCATCTCAACATGGGCTGCGGCCGCGGCCCTCTCAACCTGCGGGTAGAAGTGAATGGGCCAGTTGTCTTGAATCAGGTGGATCACTTGAGCCTCCGGGTAGTGGTGGCGGATCACCTGATAAAAGGCGGCCAGGCGGCGGACCCCGACTTTCGGCCATTGCTCGCAGATGACTCGCCCCGTGACCACGTCGAGTGCACCGACCAGGCGCGACAAGTTGTTGCGATGATAGCTGAGGCGCGCCAGCGGTTGACGCCGCGCGCCCCTTTCTGACCACGCACGGGAAACGGTCGGCTGCCGATGGTAGCTCATCTCATCCAGGTACAGTGTCACGACACGGCCAGGCCGCTGGCGAGCTTGAGTCAGACAAGCCACCGCATAGTCACGCCTCTCAAGGTATCGTGGGTCGGGGCTGTGCAGGTAATGGCGGCCGCGCTTGTAGCGGAGGCCGCAGCGCCTGAGCACTCTCCAGATGCCGCTCAGACTATAAGAGTTGAGCCAGTGCAGACTGCCTCTGAGCTGTGCGAGTGACCAGCGGGTGGCTTGACCGGGCAACTGGTGCAGCACCTCTCTCAACGCTTCAATCTGCTGAGGGGGGAAAGCCTCGCTCTTTGCGATGATTGAAGAGGCCGGCCAGCCCCTCGCGCTCGTAACGGCCGAGCCAGCAGTAGACGGTGTCGGGGTCGCGGGCACGCAGCACGCCGGTGGTGGCTACATGATGGGCCGCTTCACCGCAAGCAATGCGCAACAGGGCGGCCGCACGTTCACGCATGTAAGGCGTCGGATGATGGTCACGGGCTTGCTCTAGAGTCTGCCGCTCAAACTCTGACAGGCTCAGGACACGGGGCCGTCTGGACATGGTGAATCTCCTTTTGAGGGAACTCACCCATATTACCGAATCGAATTGTCAAAGACCATCAGTGCTGGGCTATTTTCACCCGTCCCTACGGGACAACAGCTCCGCGCCCTTCATTTAATTTCCGCGAGCGCCTTGCCGGTCGCCGTGAGCAGGGCTTCGGGGCCGACGGGCGCACCGGTGGCCTTCTTCATCCAGAGGTCTGGGACGACGCTGCCGACCTTGGCCATGCGCTCGAACTCGGGGCCGAGATGGCCGGCCTTCTCCATCTGCTCCTCTATCTGGAAGGCGATCATGTGGCCGATGGGGTAGTCCGGCAGGTAGAGGAACGAGTCAATCATGTGCGAGTAAATCCCCAATAACACCACGTCGCGCTTCTTGAAGACGGGGGCGTAGTATTTATTCCAGATGTCCTTCGCGATCTGTAGCGTCGCCTCCTTCAGCTCGGCGGGCGTAGCTGATGGGTGGTCGTACATCCAGTGCCAGACGGCCATGTCCACGAGCGCGACGCCCGCGATCTCGTAAGCGCCCCAGAAGTCGTCGAGCGTCTTGAAGGCGTGGCTCTTGGCGTCCTCCTTGGCGAGGCCGAGCAGTTCCAGGTCGTGGCCCTGGAAAACGAAGGCGAGCGCCTCCGTGAAGGCCGTGTTCGGGACGCCCTGGAGCGTGTAGTAATCAATGTCGTTAAGCGAGAAAGTCTGCTCGACGTTGTGGCCCATTTCGTGGACGGCGATGTTGAAGCCCTTGTAGTCCATCCCGCTCTTGCCGACGCGCGTGCGCAGGTGCGCCTTCGCCTGCCTCATGCTCGCGCCGAGCGCGTGGCCCGAGCCGCGCGCAGGGTCAACGACGATGTTGTTCGCCAAATATTCGGCTCGCTCCTTCGTGAAGCCGAGCTGCGTGAGCAAGGCTGGGATGTCCTTCTTGTAAGCCTCGGCGGTCGGGTAACGCTTCGAGACGGCCTCGTCCAACTGCGCCTCGGAGTAAGCGCCGCGCGGGCGGAAGCCGTTGTACCAGATGTCGAAGGGCTCAAGCGGGCGGCCGAGGCGCTTCTCTATGACGCGGGCCACGTCCGCGACGAGCGGGCTCGATAGCACCTGCTCGAACATCTTTTGGACACGCGCCTCCGGGATTTCGCGGTTCTCGTCGAAGCGGCGCGCGATTAAGGTCGGCGCGGTCGGCGAGTAGGGGTCAACTTTCCGCGAAGCCTGGAACGTCAGGAGCAGTTTCGCGTAGCGCGTGTTCGGCTCGGGGGAGTTGGTCAAGGGCTTCGCGTCGCCTCCCGCCTGCGGCTCGTCAGAATCTTTCACGGCCGCGGGCTTGACCTCGCCCGTGAACGGGTTCCAGTCCACGTTCGGGTTGTTGACGACCACCTCGGGGATGGTCTGCGTGACGATGCGCTCCATCACCTGCTGCATGACGCGCTGCTTGGCGAGGCCCTGCTGCGTGTCGCTGTAGTCGGCCTTGATCTGGTCGCGCAGGTTCCAGTGCGAGAGCAGGCGCATCTTCGCGGGGAAGAGGCGCGCGCCCTTCTCGTCCAGGACGTGGTGCATCCAGACGTTGTACTCGGCGATGTAGCGGTCGGCCTCGCTCGCCGCCTGCGCCAGCGCCAGATTGACTTCGGCCGGGACGCGCTTGGAGAAGCGTTGGGCGAGGCGCGCCTCCGCCCACTGGCGGCGCGACCAGTTCTCGCCCTCGGCCAGTCTTTGTTCGAGCGTGGTCAAAGGGAAGTTGAGCAGGACGACGAAGGCGAGCTTGTTCTGGAAGAAATCGTCGGTGACGTGGGCCGAGGGGTCGTAGCCGGCGAAGACCTCGTCGAAAGGGAGAATCTCGCCGAGGTCCAGGTCGGACTGCTGGCGGAACTCGCGCCCGATCTCGGCCATGTGGCCGTCCACCATTTCCAGGTTGTGCTGGAAGCGCGCGAACATGGTGTCGAGCGTTTTCTGGTCGCCGGCGAAGCTCGTGCGGACGAACTCCTCGAAGGCGGCCGCGTCGCCGTCCTCGTTGCGCCAGAAGCTCGCCACCTGCTTGAGGCCGCGGCCGAGGCGCGGGCGCACGCCCTCGCCATACTTGGCCGCCAGTTCGGTTTCGAGTTTGGTCATGGATTCCTTGAGCCACGCGGGCTGCTGCTGCGTGCCGCCCTGCTGCTGTTGTTGCGGGCGGGCCGTGACCACCCCGCCCGCGGCGAGCGCGAGCGAGAGACAGAGAGCAACGAAGGTGCGAAGAAAGGAGGGGCGCATAACTGACCTCTAAAGGGTGAATGGGTTTGAACTGCCGAAAGCTTCTCGTGTCGTCTTCAGGGCTCGTTCCCTAAGTCCGGGACGGGCCGCCCCATTGACTTGTAAATGTCTTCGATCTGCTGCTTCTTGGCGCGCGCCTCCTCGTTCGCCGGGTCGTACTTGAGCGTCCGGCGGAAGTCGCGGAGCGCGAACTTGTAGAGGCTGGGTTGGCCCGCGGCGTAGAAGACGTTGGCCCGTTCGAGATAGGCTGCGGCCGCCGCCTTCTTGTCGGCCGCGGCCGCGCCGGCGGCTTTGGCTTTGGCCTCAGCCTGCTCGATTTTCGCGTCGAGCGCGGCGGTGTCCGTGCCCGAAGACTGGGCCGCGGGCGGAGCGCCGTGCGAGGTGGCGACGGGCGGGCCTTCCGCCCCCGTAGAGTTTTGGGCCGCGCCACGCGGGCCGGCCTGCGGCGCGTTCCCCGCGGAACTCTTCGTCTGTTCGGACGAGCCGCACGCGGCCGAGAGCGTTAAGGCGGCAGCCAGCGTCAGGTAAAAAAGAATGGTTCGCATGGACTGGATTATGTCCACGTTTCGCGGTGAACGCAACAGCCGGCCGCCTCTTTCGCCGCCCGCCCGGCCTGGGCAAAAGGGCGGCGGCCGGGCCGTCATTATTGGCCCAGAAAGATTGACCGGCCGCGACGATTAGCATATCTTCTCAGGCGTTTGTCAGACCTCGCACAAATTCCCTTCGCGCCCGGAGGCTCAGCGTTGAGCCGCCCTGTCAGTCTTCTGCAACGATTCCATTCCCTGAAGGAGTTCCCCTTTATGACCATACTGAAGCGCTTCCCCTACGCGCTGGCCGTCGCTCTCTTCGCGCTGACGGCCGGCGCGCGTGCCCAATCAACCTCCATCGAGGTCGCAGCGGACGAGGCCCGCGTCGAGTTCTCGTCGCGCGGGCCGCTCGCCGAGATGAGGATCACGGACAGGGCACGGTCGGCTCGCCCCTCGCCATCGCTGCTCTGGGAGTCGGCGCGGCGCACCTGGCAAACGGCGCGGTCAACGCGGCGAAGCTGAACACGACGAACGCGCCTGCGGCCGGGAAGGTGCTGGGCTACACCGCCTCGGGCCTGACGTGGCAGACCCTCGCGGGCGGAGGCGGAGGCGGCGTCACAGCTTTCAGGCACACCAGGACGGCCGCGACCAACTGCGGGCCGTCCGGGTTGACCACAGAGTTCAGCCCCCTGGACCATCCCTCTATCAACGGGAACGCCAACGCGCTGGTCTTCGTCACCCCCATCATAGGGATTACCGCCAGCAACAACGACGCGAACCAGAACACGTTTGTGGTTTATACGGGCTCGACCTCCTTCGGCACCTGCCCCGCAAACCGCTGGTTAATCAGAGGGGGAGACGCCGACCCGAGTAACTTCGACGGCGCACAGTACAACGTGCTGATTGCGAATTAGGAGGAGGCCGGGCGCGCGCGTCCTTAGCTTCGTACTCGAAGAGAGAGGGCCGGACTCGTTAGTCCGGCCCTCTCTCTTTTCACTTCAGGCCGAGCGCCTTGAGGTAGCCTTCGTTGATTCTGCAATTCTGGAAGTTCATGTTGTCTAGGAGGCTGGCGAGAGCCTTCGTCACTTTCTCCTTCGGCGGGCGGTTCTTGCGCACGTCCTCGAAGGTCGCGCGCGGGTGGTCTGCGAAGGCGACGATTGAATCCCAGTCGGCGGGCTTGTTGATGGAGACGGGGGAGGAGGTCGCGTCCACCTTCTTGTAGGGCCAGAAGCACCAGCTGATGCCGTTCTTCTCCAGGAGCGCCCTGAACGCCGCGACCCACTCGTCCGTGTTCTCGCCGGACTCGCCCATCAGGAGCGGCACGTCGTACTTGTTGCTGAAGGCAACATACTCCTCGACGGCCTCCTGCTTCACGTCCATCCAGTACTTGTGAAAAGTGTAGGCCAGCTTCGAATCGTAGGGCGGGCCGAAGACTTTGAAGTTGGTGTCCCACTGCGCGCCGCCGAGGAAGACTATGTGGTTGCGGTCAACGCGGCGGATGGCGGCCGTGATGCGGCGGTAGAGAGGCTCAAGCCGCGGGTTGAAGTAGTCCGTGTCGAAGAAGTGCGCTATCGGCTCGTTCAGGAGGTCGTAGCCGACGACGATGGTCTCGCGGCTGTAGCGCGCCGCGAGCTTCTGCCAGATGCTGACGGTCAGCTCCTGGCTCTCGGGGCTCTCGAAGAGGAAGGGGTAGCCGAAGCTGTCGTCTATGTTGTCGCCGGTCTGCCCGCCGGGCGCGCCGTGCATGTCGAGGATGACGTAAAGGCCCTCCCGCCTGCACCAGCCCACGACGCGGTCGAGCAGCTCGTAGCCGACGCCTTCTAACTTGCGCGGGTCGTCTTCCGAGACGAAGAGGCGGTAGTTGAAGGGGACGCGGACGGAGTTGAAGCCCGCGCGCTTGATGAAGCGTATGTCTTCGAGCGTGATGTAGCGGTCGCGGTAAGCGCGCCAGAATTTGCGGGCCTCGTCAGGGCCTACGAGCTGGTTGACGACCCGCTCGATGAGGCGCGGGCTACTGGCCGTCTTGAACTTGAACATGTAGCCCTCTGGCAAAAGCCAGTTGCCCAGGTTGATGCCCTTCAGGAAGAGCGGCCGCCCGTCCGGGCTCACGAACTGTTTGCCCCGGACGGTGACGAAGCGCGACTGCGCGCGGAGCGGCGCGCAAGCCGTCAGGAGAAGAATCGCGGCGATGAGAAACGCTCTACTGTTTTTGGTCATTACCGTCGGCGTAAAAAGGGCGACGGCGCGACCGGGAGATTGAGCCCGGCCGCGCCGTCGTCGTGAATGTCGTCAGGCCCGTGCGCTCAGGCATCAACCCTTCTTGACGTGGCAGTCGTCGCAGGTGACTGGCGCTTTGTTCTTCGCGTCGCGCTTCTTGGCCGCCTCGTGGCAGGTGTTGCAGTTGAGGTGGTAGGCGATGTCGTTCGTCAGCTTGCCCGAGGGCGCGCGCTTCGTCTCCGCGGGGTAGGTCACGCTCGCGGGCGGATACTCGTCCGTCTCCTCGGCCGACGGCTGAAAATGGCACGCGCGGCAGGACTTGACGGGCTCCTTCGAGGACGCGAGCTGCGCGGTCGTCAAGACCTCCTTGCGCTCGAATTTTTTGAGGAACCCGAACGTGCTCGAAGGCTGGTCCGTGTGGTGACAGTCCACGCAGGCCGCGACCGTCTTGCCGTCCGCGCCGTAGAGCGGGAGCGTGCTGTGCTTGACGTGGTCGAAGGCCGCCTCGGGCTTCATCTCGCCGGACTTCGGGTCGTCGCTGTCCTTGGCGAGGATGATGGGCTTGTCGGGCTGCGTCGCGCTCTCGTTGGGGATGGCCTTGCCGGCCGTGTCAACGGCGTGCGGCGGGTCAACGCCGTCCGGGAGCGGAGGCTGAGGCGGTGACGGCGGGGCGGAACTGTTGACCAGCGCGGCGGTCGGCGGCTTAGAGTTGCAGGCCAGAACCCCCAGGGCGGCCACAGCCGCCAACAGCAGCACGAAGAGTTTTAATTTCATGTTCGCCCGTCCTCGGGAAGATGTTCGGACGCGAGGGGGGACGCTCGTTTAAGACTAGAGCCGATTGTCAGCGTCCGGGCCGAATATAGTGGCGCGCGAGCGCGCTTGTCAAACTTTTCCGCATGAGCGGGAAGATTAACCACGGAGGACACAGAGGGCACAGAGGGAAGGAAGGGGTTTAAGATTTCAAATCTGAAATCTGTGATTACTACCTTTGTCTTCCTCTGTGCCCTCTGTGTCCTCCGTGGTTAATCTCCAAATTCCGCTGCCCTACTGGGCCGGCATGGGCTTGCGCGGGAGCTTCTCGTCGCGCACGGCCGTGTTGTAGACGAAGGCGGCCATGATGGTCGCGGCCTGCTTCATGTCGTCGGCCTGTATGCGGTCGAAAACGTCCTGGTTCGAGTGGTGCGTGCGCGAAGAGTATTCGATCTCGTCCTGTATGAACTGGAAGCCGGGCAGGCCGACGGCGTCGAACGAGAGGTGGTCTGTGCCGCCCGTGTTCGCAATCGAGAGCGTGGACGCGCCGAGGTCGCGGAACGGCATGAGCCACTGGCGGAAGACGGGGCGCACGGCCTCGTTACCCTGCAAGTAGACGCCGCGGATTTTGCCCGTCCCGTTGTCGAGGTTGAAGTAGGCGCTGAACTTCTCGTGGCCCGGCAGCAAGGTGAGCTTCTGCGGCGTGCCGACGTTGAAGTTGGCGAAGCGGAAAGATTCTATCGAGCCGTCGCCGAACGTGCCGAAGTGCTTCATCACGTAGTAGCGCGAGCCCAAAAGCCCCTGCTCCTCGCCGCTCCACAGCGCGATGCGGATGGTGCGGCGCGGCTGTAATTTCAGCGCCTGTAAAATCCGCACGGCCTCCATCGCCACGGCCACGCCCGCGCCGTTGTCGGTCGCGCCCGTGCCCGCGTGCCACGAGTCCATGTGCGCGCCGAGCATGACGACTTCGTCCTTGAGGTCTGTGCCAGGAATCTCGGCCACAGTGTTGTAGCCCATCAAGTCCTTGTCCTGGAACTCCACGTCCAGGTGGACGGCCACGCGCACGCGTTGCCCGGCCTGAATGATTCGCACGAGGCGGTTGTAATGGTCCGCGCTGATGACGACTTGCGGGACGATGCGCGGGGCGTCTGCGTCCCAGGGCGAGGGGCGCTTTGGTGTGCCCGGCGGCCGCGGGGCGAAGGGGTTCTCGACGAAAGGCTGCGGCACGACCGCGCCCTGCACGAAGACCGCGCCGCCGTCGCCCTTGCGGCTCGCCTCGACCAGCAGGGCCGCGCCCTCGTCCGTGAAGAACTGGTACTTCTTCGCCAGGAGCATCCCCTCGGCGCGCTGCTCGGCCGTGAGCTGGAACGGGCTCGGCGGCTGGATTGAGCGCGGGTCGGGCGCGTCCGCGAGCCTGAGCAGATTCTTTTCGTCGCGCCGCGTGCCCAGCGGGTCGAAGCCGGCCTTGAGCTGCGGCGGCGCGCTCATCAGGACGATTGCGCCTTTGAGCTTGCCCCTGTACTTCTCAAGGTCCGCCTCGGTCTTGGCGTCCACGTAGACGACATCGGCCGTGAGCGTGCCCTTGATGGCGGGCGACCAGGCTTTCGGGTAGGCGATGAGCTGGAAGGCGACGGGCTCCGTGACCTGTGCCGAGAAACTCTTGAGCGTCCAGCCGCGGCCGAAAGGCCCCCAGGCTTCGAGCTGCGCGTTCTGCAAGCCCCACTCCGCGAGCTTGTCGCGCGTCCACTCGTTGGCCCGCTTCATGCCCGGCGAGTTGGTCAGCCGCGGCCCGATCACGTCCGTCAGGTAGCCCAAAGTCTGCATCACCTGCGAGCGGTTCAACCCCTCGTCCTTGATGCGCTCGACGGGGTCGTTAGGGTTTACGGGCGGCGACTGTTGCTGCTGCGGCGGCGGCGTGGCCGCGGGCGTAGGGGTCGGCTGAGGCTGCTGAGCGATGGCGGCGAAACTCTGAAAAAGAAGCGCGCAGAGGACGAGCGCGGCTATCAACGGACGGCGAAGCATTACAGAAAAATTCTCCTTTGACGAGGTGTTGATTACTTGTCTGATTAAGTTCAGGAAGACGGAAAACAGAATATTACTTCATCAAAGACGAAAAGTCTGCCCTGCTTGTTCCGTCAGAGGCGGAAGGTCTGCCCTGTGTGGCAGCGTTTGCAGTCGTTGAAGTTGGCTTCGCCGAAGGTACGCTGGCCGTTGTGGCAGGTGGCGCAGGTCTGTGCGCGGGTCTGGGGGAAGTGTTGGGCGGGGGCGGTCGAGGTGACTTGCCGCCCTTGGGCGAGGCCGCGCGCGCCGACGGTGTGGCACTGCTCGCAGTTGAGGTTCTGGCGCGGGCCGTGGTCGGCGTGGCTGAAGCCTATGCCGAAGGAGCGCCCGGTCGCGGGGGTGCGCGCGTAGCGCCCGTAGTTGTGACAGGCCCCGCACGAGGAGATGTCGTGGCCGCGCGACTGGCGGCCCGGCGTGTGGCACTGGTAACAGACTTGGTGCGCACTGAGCCCGGCCGGGATGGTGCGTGCCACGCCTCCCCGGGCAGGCGCGTGGCAGGCGTTGCAGCCGCTTTGCGCGCGCGCCTCGCCCGCGTTGTGCTGCGCGTGGTCGAACTCCGTGTTGAAGCCCGCGAGCCCCGGAAACTTTTTGAGCGGCGGGTTCTGCTGGCCCAGGCCGCCCGCTTGGTGGCAGATGGTGCACAGGGGGCTGTCGGGCGTGGTGAACTGCGTCTGGTGGCAACTGATGCAGTCCTTGTGCTGCGGGAAGGTGGGCTCGATGGAGTTGCCGCGGCGGTCGTGGCAGATGGAGCAGCTCCAGCGCCCCGTCAGCGCGGCGTGCGCGCCCGGCGTCGAGTGCGAGAACCTGGCATAGTTCTGCGCGGCGACGCGCCTGACCGCGAAAAGCGACGCCAGCGCGCAGGCCGCGAGGACGAGGAGCAGGACGAAGGGCACGGCGCGACGACGCCCGACGGCCGCGCCCGCGCGGGACTGCTTTTCAGCTCTCCTCTGCTCGTCCTTCATCGTCGTCACTGCGTGCACGGCTGGCCCAAAATCAGGTAGTGGCTGCACGGCGGGCGCTCGCGGCCGATAAGGCTCGTGTGGCAGCCGACGCACGTGTTCGCCTTGTTGTCAGTGTCCTTCGCCTCGTCCGACATCTCGGAGAAGATGGTGACGCCTCCGACGCCCTCGCGCCTGAGCACGGGCGAGGCGCTGATGTGGCACGGCGCGCAGGTCGCAATCGGCACGTCGGCCTTCGGGATGTTGAGCGTCTCCATCTGCGTGATGTTGATGTGGCAGGTCGTGCAGCCCACGTCATGGTTCGTCGTCTGGTGGCGGAACTTGATGGAGAGCCGCCTGGGCCACTCGTCCGTCCACGTCTTGAACCACTGCGCCGCGCCCGCCGCCATCACGCCGGGCAGCGGGGCCTCCACGGAGCCAGCGCGCTTGCGCTTCGCGTACTCGGCCCTTGAGAGATGACACCCGGCGCAGTCGTCCTTCGCGGGCTTCTGCGCCTGCCAGTGGCAGTTGAAGCACGAGGCGTGGCCCGCTGGCACAGTTTTGAACGTCCTGGCCTCGGGCTTGAAAGTCGCCTCCGTGCCGCCGACCTTAATCGCCGCGGGCGGGCGCTCGTCCGTCAGGTGACACGCCGCGCAGTTGTCGGCTACTTGCTGCTGCTGCGCGAAAGATGCGCGGACGAAAGCCCAGTCACCGTTCCTCTCATGTTCGTCGCGGCGGGCGAGCACGCCCTGGTGCAGGCTGTGCGGGAAGTAGCCGGGGAACTCGCGGGCGATGGCCTGGTCCGACTGACGCGGGAAGGGGCGCATATCGCGGGCGGTCAGGCGCGGGCTCGAACGCGTGTGGCAAACGGTGCAGATGGAGGGCGCGGCCCCTACGAAAAACTGCTGGCGGTGGCACTGGACGCAACTGTCGTGATAGGGGTAGCCGTCCGCGCCGGGCTTCGTCGCGGCCGTGACGCGGTCGGGCGCAGAGGCCGCGGGAATCGCGTGGCAGTCGTTGCAGTCGAGCTTGGCGACGGGCGGGCGGTGGCTCTCGTGCCTGAAGCGAGAGTAGTTGCGGCCGCCGCCCCTGCCCGTCTGCCCAGGCTGCGGCTGCGGCGGGCGTCGTCGGCGTTGCGTGCGTTGCCGCTGAGGCTCGGCGGCGTTGGAGGAGGCGTGCGGGTAGAAGAAGAGGAGCGCGATGAGCAGCAAGAGAATCATCAGCGCGACGATGCGGTGTCGCGCGACGCGGCGCTTCCAGTGTTCGTTCTCCCTCAGAGTCATTCGGCGAGTTTCCGGCCGACGAAGTAGTTGGCCCGCTTCTTCTTCGATGGGACGTTGGCGAGGAAGACGGGCGTCACGGCCAGCGGCTCGACCTCGCCAGCCTTCGGCCCCTTGACGTTAATGGCGGTCGTCTCCCAGACGATGCGCTCGCCCTCGACCTCGACGGGCGCGAGGGTCGAGATGTAGTAAGTGCCGGGGCAGAGGTCGTAAAAGTAGGCGACGCCGCGCCGGTCGGTCACGGCCGTCCTGATCGTCCCCGCGGGGAGCGACGCGGCGCGCTCGGCCTCCTTGACCACGGCGTCGAGCCACTTCATCTTCTGTTCGTAGAAGCCCACGCGCAACTCCGGCGCGGCTAATGGCCCATAATTAGTCACCCACCTGCGGGCCAATTCAGCGTCGTTTTTGAGCTTCCGCAGAGCCTCCTCGTAGGAGCTGACGAATTCGGGGACGCAAACCGCCTCGCCCGACTTGCAACCGACCTCAGCAATCGTCAGCTCGCGGCAGTAGACCGTGTCGCAGTTGTTCTCTTGGAGCCACTTGACGAGCTGCGGGCTGGCCTTGACGCCGGAGTAGTAGGCGCTGCGCGAAGGCGGGCGCGCGGCCGAAGGAATCTTGTCCAGGTTGAAGGGGCAGGAGGAGAGGTAGAAGCGTTTGCGCGCGAGCTGCGTGACCTTGTCGTCCTGCTGCAAAGGCTCCGTGCCTTTCTTGTAGACGACGGTCAACTGTATGACGCGCGGCGCGAGCCTGGGGCACGGCGCGGGCTGCGTGCAGGGCTGCGCTTGCGCGGGCGTCGGCGAGGGCGTGGGCGTCTGCGCGCTGGAAGCGGGCGCGCAGGCGGCGAGCAGGCAGAGCGCGGCGGCCAGCCTTGTCCAGACTCCAACGCTTTTTCGCAATCGAAGCGGCATCTGAAATCGCGAGGGTCTTACGGTTGTCTTAAGCCGAGCGCCGGGCGGCTACAGTTTATAGCGCCATCGGCAGCGATTGGCAATAAATAAATTCCTGGTCCGGCGCGGCGAAACTCAAGGCCGCAAATTGGCTCAACCCTTTGCGCCTTACGTCTTGTCTTTGCGCCTTTGCGAGAACGGCTGTTTCACGCAAAGGCGCTAAGGGAAGACGTAAGGCGCAAAGGGTTGAGCTTTAGAGCATGGAGCGGAGTTCGGCGAGGGCAGGGTTGGAGGGGTTGATGGCTCCGAGCTTGTTGACGGCGTCGCGGGCGGTGGCTTTGTCGCCTTTGCGGATGGAAACGTCCGCGAGTCGCGCGAGCGCCTGCTCGTGCCTGGGGTCAAGGGAGAGCGCCTTGCGGTACTCGGCCAGCGCGCGGTCCAGGTCGGGCGGCGTCCGCTGCGCGTAGGTGCTGCCGAGGTCGGCGCGCAGGTCCGCGTCGTCAGGTTTTTGGGCCAGAACTTTCTCGTAGTAGCCGGCCGCCCCCACGAAGTCGCCCGTGTCGTAGAGCGTGTGCGCCATGCCCGTCAGCGCGTCCGGGTCGTCCGGCTTCAGGACGAGCGCGCGGCCGAGGTAGAGCCTGGCCTTGTCGTAAGAGCCCAGTTGGTAGAAGACGGCCGCGGCGCGAAGCTGCGCGTCGAAATCCTGCGGGGCGCGGTCGGCCGCGTCCATCGCCTGCTGGGCCTGCGCGGAGGAGGCCGCGGCCGAGCCCTCGACGCCGTCGCCGCCGACGTTCGGGTGGCCCGGCGGGAGCGAGGCGGCGGCCCCGCCCCGCGCCGAGTCAATGACCGGAGGCGGCTGCCCCGCGCCCGTGCTGTTCGCCATGAAAAAGCCGACGAAGAACCCGAGCACGAGGCCCGCGATAGTAAAGAGGATGTTTTCTTTCATCCGTCCGAGATAATAAATTCCGCGGGGCTCGTTTTTCAAACCCGCGCCGCCGCCCGACTACTTTTTGCGGCCGAGCGATTTGGCCGACTCGACTTTCGTTATCTTGCCTTTGTCGGACAGGGTCGCTTCGAGTCCGGGAACTTCGCACCCGGCTTCATGATCAACCGTTCCCTTGACTGCACATCGCTCTTCATCTTTGCAGGCGGCCATGATGGCGCGGCCGGCTTCGGAGTCGTTGGTGAAGCAGTAACCCGCGTAGTCGCCGGTCTCCTCGCCGACGTACAAAATCACGGACTCGGTTTTCCCAACCTGCAATTCGCCTTCGACTTCGCTCGCTTCGGATTGCGCCGCCGGGGTAGACGCGGTGTTAGTGACGGCGTTCGTGTTGCTCGCGGGCGTCGGGTTGGTATTGGTGACCACCGTCGTGTTTGATTTGCTGACGGCGTTCAACGTCGAGTTGTTCGCCGTCGTATTCGCCGCGTTACTACAGGCCATAAGGAGCAAGGTCAGCGAAGCGACGCCTAGCGTCGAAACGGTTTTGATTTTCATGGTTCTCATTTTCCCTCTCTTAATTGGTGCTAGTGATTCTGGTTGGGAACTTCGAGGCAGGGCTTGTCGGCCGAGGCGTCGGCCGCGCGGCGCGCGTCCTCGTTGGCTGTCGCAGATGGGCCAATTTTGTCCGTCACGCAGATTTTATCCGGCGTGATCTTGGCGACGACGAGATAGGAAGTCACCTTGGAGGAGTCCTCCGGGTTTTCGCTCGCGTCGAAGCGCACGATGAGGGCGCGCGGGACGACGTGCCCTTTCTTCTGCGGCACGCGCCACTCGGCCTTTTTACCGACGCTGCTGAAGCCGCTGCTGACGACGTGCCAGAGTTCCAGCGGGTGCTTCTGCCTGTCCGGGGTGAAGACGGTGATGGACTCGCGCACGTCACCGTATTCGAGCTGCAAGTTGTAGCCGCCGACGCCGGGGCAGGCCGACACGGACCAGTCCTGCCCGGTCTTGACCAACTTGCAACCCGTAAGCGAGGTGTAGACGCTCGTGAGTGGGTCCGCGGGCCGCGCGGCGAATGCGGAGGCGTGATTCCCCTCGGACTCGCCCCCGGCGCAGTCGGCCGCCTCCCAGCTCTTGAGCGAATACGCGCGCTGTAGGTTTTGATAGACCACGACCTGCACGGTCTCGGACTCGACCTCGGCGTCCGTCTCGTCCGCCGCCTTGACCTCCAGGCAGAGCCTGTAATTTCTTCCGGCCACGACCTGTATCTCGGCGCGCGAGATGGAGACGAGCGAGAGCGGGCCGCCCTGCTTCTCCTTCTGCGCGCCGACGGCGAACTCGGCCGCGGCGACGACCTCCGGGTCGGCTTTGTCAGCCGCCCTGTAGCCGCCGACCTGCTGCGCCACGGCGGCAACCGCACAACTGAAAAGAACACAGAGGCCGGCGGCAGCGGTGAACGCTGTCAAACGTCTTCTCATCTTGAATCTCCTCTAGGGACCGAATGCTGAATGGTTATTAGGACGGCGCGCGTTTCGTCGGAAACGGACCAAAATCGTGTTAGCTGAACGGCCGCCAGAGTAACACGCCGGGCCGTCGGCTTGCTAGATGCTAATTTCAGACGGGGACGCCGCGCGGCGGGGTCGGCGGTTGGAGGGCGTTTACGCCGCGTGATACAATCCGCGCAAAGTAGGAGAGCGGATTGTTTGGGCCGGAAAACTCTCCGCCGACGCGCGGCTTCAGCCGACGCGCTCCTCCCGGATTCTGATGAATCATCAAGCACAGTCGAACAACGGATGAGCCAGAGGCTTGAGGCTAATGCTCTGGAATGCGTGCGCGGCGGGCGGACGCTTTTTCAAAATCTCAGTTTCTCGCTCGGGGCAGGGGAGTTACTGGAAGTCAGGGGGGCGAACGGCAGCGGCAAGACCAGCCTCCTGCGCATCCTCTGCGGACTGCTCGCGCCGGCCGCGGGCCACGTCCTCTGGCGCGGGGAGAAAATCAGCGCGCTCAAGGAAGAGTATTTGAAAGAGCTGGCCTACCTGGGCCACGCCAACGGGGTCAAGGCCGAGCTGAGCGCAGCGGAGAACTTGCGCATACACTACGGCCTCGCTGAAGGCCGGCGGCCGGACGAAGAGAGAATCCTCGCGGCCCTGGAGCGACTGGGGTTAGGCGGGAGCGGACGGCGTCCGGCCAAGACGCTGTCGCAGGGGCAGCAGCGCCGCCTGGCACTGGCCCGGCTGCTGGTCTCCGGGCGCGCTCTCTGGATTCTGGACGAGCCGCTGACGGCGCTGGACGGCGCGGCCGTCCGGCTGGTTCAGTCCGTCATAGGTGAGCACCTGGAAGGCGGCGGGCTGGCGGTGCTGACGACGCACCAGCCGCTGTCGGTCGGCGCGGGCCGGCACGCGCACGTACACCTTGAGCCCGCGGGCGAGCGTTGAATGCTGGCAACTCTGCGATGGGTCATACAGAGGGACGCGACGCTGGCGTGGCGCGGGCGCGCGGGCGTACTCTCGACGCTCTTTTTCTTCGTCATCGTCGTCAGCCTGTTTCCGCTCGGCGTCGGCCCCGATTTGAACGTCCTGAGAACCATCGCCCCGGGCGTCGTCTGGGTCGCGGCGCTGCTGGCCTCCATGCTCTCGCTCGACAGGATGTTCTCGCATGATTACCTGGACGGGAGCCTGGAGCAGTTGATGCTGACGCCGCAGCCGCTCTCGGTGGTCGTCCTGGGCAAAATCATAGCGCACTGGCTGGTGACGGGAGCGCCGCTGGTCTTGATGGCCCCGGTGCTCGGCTTGCAGTTCGACGTGCCGCCCGGCGCGCTCCTGACGCTCCTGGGCTCGCTGCTTTTGGGGACGCCGGCTTTGAGCCTGATCGGGGCGGTCGGCGCGGCATTGACTCTAGGTTTACGGGGGGGCGGCGTGCTGGTATCCTTGCTCGTCCTGCCGCTCTGTATCCCGGTTCTGATTTTCGGCGCGGGCGCGGTCGAAGCGAGTATCACGGGCGCGAGCGCGGAGTCTCATTTGTCCCTGCTCGGGGCCATGCTCGTCGTCGCCCTGATGTTTGCGCCCTGGGCAACCGCCGCCGCGCTACGTATCTCTATGGAGTAAAGCGAGACTGTAGGAAGGTATGGCTCGACGCAAAATCAACTGGTACAAGTACACCTCGCCGGCCAACTTCTACCCGCTGGCGGGCAAACTGATCCCGTTTTTCGCGGTGCTGACGGCCGTGCTGCTGATTGTTGGGCTCTACATAGGCTTTTTCGTCGCGCCGAAGGACGCCGTGCAGGGCGAGGCTTATCGCATCATCTACATACACGTCCCGGCCGCGTGGATGGCTATGTTTCTGTATTTGCTGATGGCGGTTTACGCGGCGCTCGGGCTGGCCTTCAACGCGCGCATCTGGGCGATGATGGCCGCGGCGATTGCGCCGACGGGCGCGATGTTCGCCTTCATCTCGCTGTGGACGGGCGCGCTCTGGGGCAAGCCGATGTGGGGGACTTGGTGGGTCTGGGACGCGCGGCTGACTTCGACGCTCATCCTCTTCTTCCTCTACCTCGGCTTCATCTCCTTGCAGTCGGCCATAGAGGACACGCGCCGCGCCGATCGCGCCGGGGCTCTGCTGGCGATTGTCGGGGCGATTAATGTGCCAATTATTTACTTCTCCGTCCAGTGGTGGAACACGCTGCACCAGGGGGCCAGCTTGCGCCTCGGCAGCAAGCCTTCCATCGCGCCCGTCATGCTCGCGGCCCTGCTCATCATGATCGCGGCCTGCTGGATGTACGCCATCGTCGTGACCCTGATGCGCGTGCGCAACATCATCCTGGAGAGGGAGAGCCACGCGCCCTGGGTGGCCGAACTCGCGGCGGAGGCGAAATGAGCAACTGGGCGCAATTTTTCGAGATGGGCGGTTACGCCTTTTACGTTTGGGGCTCTTTCGGCGTGGCGCTATTCCTGATGGTCGTCGAAGTCATACTCCTGCGCCGCAGGCGGCGGCGCGTCCTCTTGCAGCAGTCGGAGAGCGCCCCTAAAATGAAAGTCTTGAAAGAAAATGAAACCACGACATAAACGGCTCGCGTTAATCGGCGTCGGACTGTGCGGCCTCGGCGTCGCCGCCGCGCTCGTGCTCAACGCCTTCCAGAACAGTCTCGTCTTCTTCTTCAGCCCGACGGAGGTCGCGGAAAAGAAGGCCCCCGTCCAGAAGACTTTCCGCGTCGGCGGCCTCGTCGAGCAGGGCAGCCTCCGCCGCGAGGACGACGGGCTGACCGTGCGCTTCGTCGTCACGGACCTCGCGCACACCGTCCCCGTCGTCTACAAAGGAATCCTCCCCGACCTCTTCAAGGAAGGGAAGGGCGTCGTGGCCCAGGGCCGACTCGCGGAGGACGGCGTCTTCCACGCCAACGAGGTGCTCGCCAAGCACGACGAGAACTATATGCCGCCAGAGGCGGCCGACGCGCTCAAGCCGAAACAGGACTACCTGAAACATGCGGCCGAGACTGTGACGAAGTAGCAGGAGAAGTTTTAGAGATGACCGTCGTCCCAGAGGTCGGACAGTTCGCCCTCATCCTAGCGCTCTTGGTGGCGGCGGCGCAGTGCGCGCTGCCTCTCGTCGGCGCGGCGCGCGGGCTACAGGCGTGGATGAACATGGGAGTCTCGGCGGCGCAGGCGCAGTTCATCTTCGTCCTCGTCGCCTTCGGCTGCCTCGCCTACTCTTTCGTCACCAACGATTTTTCGGTCCTCAACGTCGCGACCAATTCGAACTCGCTGCTGCCCATGAACTACAGGCTCGCGGCGACGTGGGGCTCGCACGAGGGCTCGCTCGTCCTGTGGACCCTGATGCTGGCGATCTGGACCGTGGCGGTGACGCTCTTCAGCAAGCAACTGCCGCTGGAACTGCGCGCGCGCGTGCTCGGCGTGCTGGGCTTCATCAGCTTCGGCTTCCTGCTCTTTCTGTTGACGACCTCGAACCCGTTCACGCGGCTCATCCCGGCCGCGGTCGAGGGCCGCGACCTCAACCCCCTGCTCCAAGACCCGGCGATGGTGATTCACCCGCCGATGCTCTACATGGGCTACGTGGGCTTCTCGGTCGCCTTCGCCTTCTCGCTGGCGGCGCTGCTCGGCGGCAAATTGGACGCGACGTGGGCGCGGTGGTCGCGTCCGTGGACGACCATCGCCTGGAGCTTCCTGACCTGCGGCATAGCGCTCGGCAGTTGGTGGGCATATTACGAATTGGGCTGGGGCGGCTGGTGGTTCTGGGACCCTGTGGAGAACGCGTCGTTCATCCCGTGGCTGGTCGGGACCGCTTTGATTCACTCGCTCGCCGTGACGGAGAAGCGCGGGAGTCTTAAAAGCTGGACTGTGCTGCTCGCCATCGCAGCCTTCTCGCTGAGTTTGCTAGGCACGTTTCTGGTGCGCTCGGGCGTCCTGACCTCCGTCCACGCCTTCGCCACGGACCCGAAGCGCGGCATCTTCATCCTGACGTTTTTGGTTATCGTCATCGGCGGGTCACTGGCGCTTTACGCGTGGCGCGCGCGGAGCGTCGGCCTCGGCGGGAAGTTCGAGTTAATCTCGCGCGAGTCGTTCCTGCTCTCGAATAACGTCCTCCTGGTCGTGGCGGCGGCTTCCGTATTGTTGGGCACGCTCTACCCCATCTTCGTTGACGCGCTTGGCCTCGGCAAGCTCTCCGTCGGGCCGCCTTACTTCAACGCGGTCTTTGTGCCAATTATGGCCCCGGTCGCCTTCATGATCGGCGTCGGCCCCGTGGCGCGCTGGAAGCGGGCCAGCTTGCCGGAGCTGGCCGTGCGCCTGCGCTGGGCCTTCGCGGCGAGCGTCCTGACGGCCGTGCTTCTGCCCTTCGTCATCGGCGGCTGGCAGGTCAAGGTCAGCCTCGGCCTGCTCCTGGCGGCGTGGATCATCACGACCGTCGCCCTCAACGTCTGGACGCGCGCGCGCGGCGAGGGCGGCTTCCTCAAGAAGCTGGCCGCGCAGTCGCGCAGCTACTACGGCATGGAATTGGCACACCTCGGCGTGGCCGTCTTCATCATCGGCGTGACACTCGTCACGGGCTACGAGGAGCGCAAGGACGTGCGGATGAACGTGGGCGACACGGCGACGGTCGGCGGCTACGTCTTCCGCTTCGACGGCGTGCGTCAAATCAACGGGCCGAACTACGTGGCCGCGCGCGGCGAAGTCCAGGTGAGCAAGGGCGGCGAGCCTCTGCGGACGATGTACCCGGAGAAGCGCAAGTACGTCTCGACGGAGCAGACCATGACGGAGGCCGACATCGCGACAGGCTTCTTCAAAGACCTCTACGTCTCGCTGGGCGAGCCCGTGAGCGGCGGCGCGTGGAGCGTGAGCATCTTCTACAAGCCGTTCGTGGATTGGATTTGGGGCGGCGCGGCGCTGATGGCCCTGGGCGGAGTGCTCGCCGTCAGCGACCGGCGCTACAGGGTCGCGGCGCGCGAGCGCAGGCAAGCGGCTAAAGCAGACGAAGGCAAGGCGGCCGCGCCCGCGCTCGCAAGGGTAACGACGGAAGAATCGTAAAACCCGGCGCTTGAATTTTTGCCCCGTCAGGGCAGTTGAAAATAGCCCAGCACTTCAATGCTGGGGAAACGTCAGCTTGTCCACCGGAGTCCCGTAGGGACGATTGAAGTTCAGCCGTCCCTACGGGACTCGATAAAAATTTCACCGGTAATCCCAGCACTGAAGTGGTGGGCTATTTTCACGAGGTCCCTACGGGACTAATGACAGAACGGTAGGTTTCATGAAGTTTCTTCTTCCATTAGTCCTCTTCCTCGTGCTGGTCGTCTTCCTGGCGATAGGCTTGAGCCGCGACCCGCGCGAGGTTCCTTCGCCGCTCGTGAACAAGCCCGCGCCCGCGTTCAGCCTGCCGCAGTTGGCTAACCCCGAGCGGCTCTTCAAGTCCGAGGAGATGAAGGGCAAGGTCTGGCTCCTGAACGTCTGGGCCTCGTGGTGCGTGGCGTGCCGCGAGGAACACCCGCTGCTGTTGGAGCTGTCGCGCTCGCGCCTCGTCCCCATCTACGGCCTCAACTACAAGGACGAGCGGCAGGACGCGCTCAATTGGCTCGAAGAGTTCGGCGACCCCTACGTCATGAATATCGTGGACGCGGACGGGCGCGTCGGGATTGATTACGGCGTCTACGGCGTCCCCGAAACCTTCGTCATCGGACCCGACGGCATCATCCGCTACAAGCAGATCGGCCCGGTCACGGCCGAGGCGCTCCGCGAGAGAATCATCCCGCTCGTGAAGGAGTTGCAGAAATGAGGCGCGCTCTCCTCGTGCTGGCCGTGCTCGCGCTTCTGCTGCCGGTTGCCGCGGCTTGGGCCAAAGAGGCGCAGCCCGTGGCCGAAGACCCGGAGCTTGAGAAGCGCGTCATGGCGCTGGCGGAAGACCTGCGCTGCCTGGTTTGTCAGAACGAGTCGCTCGCGGGCTCGCACGCCGGGCTGGCTGTGGACTTGCGCCAACAGATTCGCGAGCAGATGCGGGCCGGCAAGACCGACCAGGAGATCATCAGTTTCATGACCGAGCGCTACGGCGACTTCGTCCTCTTCCGCCCGCCCGTGAAGGCTACGACCTACCTGCTCTGGTTCGGCCCCTTCCTGCTGCTCGGCCTGGGCGTCGCCGTGCAGTATCTCTACCTCAAGCGGCGGCGCGCGCGCGTGGCGAGCGAGGGGCCGCTGTCGGAGGCCGAGCGCAAACGCGTCGAGGAGCTGCTCGGCGACGGCTGAGCGGAGGGTGCTTTTCCTGATGATGAGTTTCTGGATATTCGCGGCCCTGCTTGTTGCCATTGCGCTCGTCTACCTGCTGCCGCCGCTCTTGCAGCGCACAGACGAGCGACCGGCGGACGAGAGCGAGCGGGCCAACGTCAGCGTCTACCGCGACCAGTTCGACGAGCTTGAACGCGACCTGCGCGACGGCGTGCTCGACCGCGAGCAGTACGAGCAGGGCCGCGCGGAGTTGCAGCGCAGGCTCCTCAAAGACGTGGCCGCGCCCTCCCCGGAGGCGCGTGCGGCGGACGCGAGCCCCGCGCGCGCGGGGCGTGCGACCGCGACCGTCGTCGGGGCGGCGATTCCGCTCCTGGCCGTCATCCTCTATTCGCAAATTGGCACACCGACGGCGCTCGCGCCGGGGCAGCCCGTGGCTCCTTCGGAGGCCGCGGAAGTCGGACCCGCGGCGGCGGGCGAGGAGGCTCCGGCGGGGCAGCCGGGAGCGCCGACGCAGCAGGAGATAGAGGGGCGCGTGGCGAAGCTCGCCGAAAGGCTCAAGGAGAATCCGAACGACGCGCAGGGCTGGGCCATGCTCGCGCGCTCGTACCAGAATTTCAAGCGTTATCAGGAAGCCAGCGAGGCTTACGGGCGGGCCGCCGAGTTGACCGGCAACGACGCCGGGCTGTGGGCGGACTACGCGGAGACGCTGGCGCTGGCGAACGACTCGAACTTGCAGGGCCGACCCGTGGAGCTGATTAACAAGGCGCTGCAACTCGACCCGAAACACGAGAAGGCGCTCTGGCTCGCCGGCAACGCAGCCTTCCAGGCCGAGGACTTCCGCCGGGCCGTCTCCTACTGGGAGCAACTCCTGAAACTCCTGCCCGAAGGCTCCGAGGCCGCGCAGGCAGTCTCGGCCAGCGTCGAAGACGCGCGCGCGCGAATCAAGTAGTCAGTCCGCTTCATGAACAAAGAAAACGTCCTCTTCGGAATCATCGGCGTGCTCCTGGGCGTCATCGTCGGCTACGTGTTCGCGACCAACCTCAACCGCCAGAGTCCGCCGCCACAGCGAGCGCCCGCGGCGGGGGCCGAGCTTCCAGAGAACCACCCGCCGATTCCGCCGGACGGCGGAGGCCCGGCGCTTCAGGTAGACGACTCGGGCGAGGACGCGGCACTCGTCGAGAAGGCGCAGGCCGCGCCCGACGACTTCGAGGCGCAGATGAAGGCGGCCGCGGTCCACTACCGCAACCGGCGGTTCGAGGAGGCCATAGAACTCCTGACGCGCGCCAACCAGTTGCGCCCCGACGACCGCGAGACGGTGGTCGCCTTGGGAAACGCCAACTTCGACTCGGGTCGCTACGAGGCCGCCGAGAAGTGGTACACGGCCGCGCTCGTCAAAGACCCGAAGGACATCAACGTCCGCACTGACCTCGGCCTGACCTTCCTGGTGCGCGAGCCCGCGGACCCAGACCGCGCCATACAGGAGTTCCGCCGCTCGCTCCAAATCAACCCGCGCCACGAGCAGACCCTACAGAACATGGCGGTCGCGCTCCTCAAGAAAGGCAGCTACGCCGAGGCCGACGCCGCGCTCAAGAAGCTCGCCGAAGTCAACCCGAGTAATCCGAGCCTCACGAAACTCCGCTCCGACCTCGAAGCCGGGCGCGGGTCAGGCAAGCAGCCCGCGGGCAAGTAATACTGAGTTGCACAACAAAATGAGGTTGAGCGGAGCTAAGGCGCGGCGGGGGCAAGCCGCCCTTCCTAACTGCGCCATGCGACCTTGAGTCATTCAAGCGGCGCAGTCTCGCAGGTCAGGAAGGGCGGCTTGCCCCCGCTGATTTGGCTTTCTACAGATTCGGGCTGCGCGGGAATTTGACGAAGGGGAGGCGGACGCCTCTGACGAAGAACTGGTCGGCGCGGATGGCCGCGGGGGGCGCGAAGCCCTGCGCGCCAGCCGCGGCGATGAGGTCGTCCTGATCCACGCCGTCGCCGCTGATGCCTATGGCCCCGACCAGGACGTTATTCTTGTAGAGCGGAATGCTGCCGGGGAAGATTTGGATGCCGTTGGGTGCGACGGCTAGCTGTGTGCAGCGCACGTTCGCCCCCAGCAGGGCGGCCTGCAAGTTGGTCTTAATCAGGTCGAGCTGGAGGCCGACGTTGAAGACGCTCCACTCTGGAAACGGGCGCGAGAGCGGGCCGGCCGCCGTGTTGTTGATGCCGTCCGGGAAGAACGGGCGGTGCAGGAACCCTATGGCGCGGTCGCTGAACGCGATGCTGCCATTTAAGGCGATGCCGTCGGCGGCGGCGCGGTCTACGTAAGAGCCTAAGCCGGCGGCCCGCAACATCGCCCCGGCGTCCGACCGCGAAGCGAGCACCGCCCCGCGCGCCTTCTGCACGGAGACATCGAAGCCGAAGACGGGCGCGTCCGCTGTGCGGAAGATACCGAGCACTTTCCCGTTCACGTCAACGACCGCGATGGAGACGCGTGCGTTGCTGCCGAGCGGCTGGCGGATGGCTGCGCGCGTGATGTTCGCTTGCTGCGCCGCGTGCGAGATGATCGTGTCCACGTCCGACGCCGTCAGCGAGTTGGCTCCGCCCGCGGGGCTGCTGATGAAGGGGAAGAATTGCGGGTCAACCTGGCCTGCGATGCCGCCGACGGTTGCGGGGACGAACTGGCTGGGTTGTGCGCCGCGGATGGGGAACGCCGGGTCTATCAGGCCGGGCAGACTGGCGAACGGAATCGTGGTCGGCGTGAGCGGCGCGCCCACGTTGACGAAGGGCAGGCGGATGCCGTTGACCAGAATGTTGTCACCGCGAATCAGGGCGGGCGTCTCATAGCCCCGCACGGCCGAGACCGCGATCACCTCCTCGAACGGCAGGTCCGAGTCCGACGGGTCCCTGTCGAGCGTGTACACGCCGTCGCCCTCGATGCCGATGCCGCCGGCGTGCTGGCCGTTCTTGTAAACGGGCATACTGCCCGAGTCGCCCGACAGCCCGAGCGGGAGGCCCGGCGACTTGATGTCCGAGCAGGGCAGCGAGGAGAACTGCACGCCGTAGAGCGGGCCGGCCGGCTGGTTGTCCACGCCCGGCGGGAAGTGCTGCTGAATGATGAAGGCTGCGGTGCGCGTCGTGAACGCGTTGCCCTGCGTGCCGAAGAAGGCTGGCGTCCCGGCCTTTGAGATCGCCGCGAACTTCGACGGCAGGCGCGTGCCTTCGAGCCCCACGGGGACGAGGCCCGTGGTCGGGTCCGCCACCTGGCCGGGGCTCCCGCCGCCGCGGATGATGATGTTCGACGGGGCGTTCGTCATGCTGAAGAGGCCGAGCACGTTACCTTCCTTGTCGGTGACGGCCACCGTCACGGGCTTGTTCAGGGCCATCGCCGCCGAGACCGCCTGCGCGATCAGTGTCTGCACGTCGCTCGTCGTCAGGTTGCCAGCGGTGATGGGGTTGCCGGGGAAATCCGGGGTCGGCGGGCCGGGCGTCGGCACGGCCCCGAGGTCGTCCGGCAGGCCGCCGCCCGTGTGCCCGATGCCGACGCGAACGCGGTTGCTCGCCAGCCCGCGGTAGGTGATCTTGACCAGCACGTCGCCGACCTCGCCCAACTCGTCGTTGAGCCTGACGATGATTGAGGTGGCCCACGTCTGGTTCGGCACGCGCCCGACGTACTCGACCTTGAGCGGGTAAATCCTGTGTGCGAAGTCTTCGGCCTCGGCTGTGACCGAGGAGGCGCTCTCGCCCGCCTGCAAGTTCATGTTCTGGGCGAAGAGCATGATGCGCGTCCGGGTGTCGGCGCTGAACTTGACCGTCGAGGTGAGTGGGAAAGGCTCGCGCTTTTGCGTCACGGACTCGAAGGCCAGGGCGCGCGTCGAGGTGGGTTCGCTAATCAGCACGGGGCGACCCGACTGAGCCGCGGCCCGCTCGACGCGGTGCGCGCCCCCCGACAGCATCAGGGCGAGCAAACCGCCGACGATGAGCAGCCGCGCGCTGGCGCTTTGAAGTTGACGAGACATAGCCACCTTGGACCGATTGAACTTCAACGAACGCAGGTCGAAACTGTGGGACTGCCGCCGGGGCAGCGCCCAATGTATCACTATTCGTCGGACAGTCAAGATGATTTTGGCGGGAAAAAGCTTGACGCTGCACGTATTCTGCAATATCGTCGCGGCAACAAAATTCCTACGCCCCTTCAGCTCACGGCGGCCCCGACACCTCCTTCGAGCAAGTAAATTGCCCGAAGAGTTTTTGACATTAATGAAGGTGATGAGAGTCGCCATGAGAATAGCAGGAGGCACGGCCAAACTGATTGGACTGACGCTGGTGCTGGCGGCGCTGCTCAACGGCACGGCCACTGCGCGCCCGCAGCCGGCCGCGGCCGGTCCCGCCGTCACGAAAATCGCCTTCGCCAGTGACCGCGACGGCAACTTCGAAATCTACACGATGGACGCAGACGGCGGCGGCCTCATTCGCCTCACCGAAAATAGCGCGGAAGATTTCAGCCCCGCCTGGTCGCCCGACGGGACGCGCCTCGCCTTCGTCAGCAACCGCGACGGCAACCATGAGATTTATGTGATGAACGCCGACGGGACGGGCCAACATCGGCTCACCAACAACGCCGCCGACGACCTCAGCCCGGCCTGGTCGCCCGATGGGACGCGCATCGCCTTCAGCAGCAGCCGCAACGGCAACGACGAAATCTACACCATGAGTCCGGCCGGAGGCGGCATCCTGAATCTGACCCACGACCCCGGCGACGACACGCAGCCCGCTTACTCGCCCGACGGGACCATGATCGCCTTCGCCAGCACGCGCGAGTTCGGGCAATACGAGATTTACCGGATGGACGATGACGGCGGCAACGTCGTCCGCCTGACCAGCAACGACACGAACGATTCCAATCCCAACTGGTCGCCGGGCCAGATCACGTTCCAATCGGATCGTGACGGCGACGAGGATTTGTACTTGATGAACCCCGCCGACGGGAGCGGCCAGAAGCACGTCACGAACAACGCTCTCGTCCTGGACGTTGAGCCCTCAAGTTCGGCCGACGGAGCCGACCTCGCCTTCGCCAGCACGCGCAGCGGCGACTTCGAGATTTACCTGGCGAACGCGGACGGGAGTGGCCCCGTGCGGCTGACGCATAACCCTGCCAGCGACATCCAGCCCGCGCTCCAGTCTGTGGGCGTCATCCCCGGCCCGGCCGCGAGCACGCTGCGCTTCAGTTCCACCGTCTACACTGTGGGCGAGGGCGGGACAATCGCCACCGTCACCGTCACCCGTGCGGGCAGCACCGCCGGCGCGGCGAGCGTCGAGTACGCGGCGCGCAACGGCAGCGCGAGCGACAGGGGCGATTACTCTCCGGCCATCGGCACGCTCAATTTCAGCCCGGGCCAGACGAGCAGGAGTTTCACCGTCTCGATCATCAACGATGCCTTCATAGAGGGCGACGAGTTCGTCAATCTCACGCTCCGTAACCCGTCGGGCGCGGCCCTCGGGCCACCGGCGACGGCGAGGCTCGTCATCCTCGACAACGACGGCGCGATTCTGTCCACGAACCCGAACCCGATTGACGACATCGAATTTTTCGTCCGCCAGCAGTACCTCGACTTCCTCGGCCGCGAGCCCGACCCTCCAGGCTTCAACGGGTGGGTGAGCATCCTCCGCAACTGCGCTTTCGGCGACACACGTTGCGACCGGATAGAAGTCTCGTCGGCCTTCTTCCGCTCGGCCGAGTTCCAGGGGCGCGGCTTCTTCGTTTACCGTTTCTACGCGACGGCCCTCGGGCGGCGGCCGCGCTACGCCGAGTTCGTGCCCGATCTGGCGCGGGTCAGCGGCTTCCAGACGGACGCGCAGCTCGAAGCCAGCAAGGTCGCCTTCATCAACGATTTCATCATGCGGCCGGAGTTCCGCGCTCTCTACGACGCCCTGACCGACGCCGACTACGTCAACGCGCTGGTCACGACCGCAGGCGTCACGCTGCCGAACAAGCAGGCGCTGATTGACGACCTGGTGGCGGGGAGAAAGACACGCGCCGAGGTGCTGCGGGCGATTGTCGAGAGCGGGCAGGTGGCCGCGAAGTTTTTCAACGAAGCCTTCGTCGTCATGGAGTACTTCGGCTACCTGCACCGCGACCCGGACATCCTCTACCTCAAGTGGCTCGACCTGCTCAACCGGACGGGCGACTTCCGCGTGATGGTCAACGGCTTCGTCAATTCTCAAGAGTACCGCTCCAGGTTCGGCCCGTCGTAAAACCCTGGGCCGTCCGGCCGGACGGCGAGGAGAAGAAGGTTATGATTAGCCCACGAAGTAACAATTGCAGGCTGGCGCTCGGGGCTCTCGCGCTGACCATCATCGCGGCGATCATCCTGACGCCGCCTCAGCGCCTCGAAGCCGCCGACCACGGCGACGCCCCCGCGACCTCGAACGACCTCGGGGCCGACATCAACGACGTTTACATATTCCTCGACCCGACCGACAACACGAAGGTCGTGATGATCCTGACCGTCCACGGCTTCATCGTGCCGGGCGAGAACGGCAACTTCGGCATCTTCGACCCGGCGCTCCGCTACCGCTTTGCGATTGAGAACACTGGCGACGCCAAGCCCGACGTGTTCGCGGACGTGCAGTTCTCGCAGCGCCTCGCGGTCGGCGGTGTCGCGCAGGCGCAGACGGCGACCATTAGCTTCTCGGGCTTCGGCGGCAATCGCACCTTTACGGCCCCGGCAACCAATTCGAGCCCCACCGCAGAGGTCTCTCCGACGCCGGTGATTACGACTGACGGGCCGTCCGGCGTCGGCTTCTACGCCGGCCTCGCGGACGACCCGTTCTTCTTCGACATCCCGGCCTTCGGGCGCTTCGTCGCTTCCGTCAGGGCCGGCGCGCCGAACCCCGCCGTCTTCCAGCGCGGGCGCGACACCTTCGCTGGCTATAACACGATGGCAATCGCCTTCAGGATTCCTGTCTCGCTCGTGCGCAACGGCGGCAACCAGCTCGGCCTGACTGGTATCACGCAGCGCCGCAGCCCGCAGATTTTCAACACTCAGACGGGCGAGCGGACAGGCTTCGGCCGGTGGGTCAACGTTGACCGCATGGGCATCCCGGCCGTCAACGTGGCGCTCGTCCCGTTCAACTCGAAGAACGCGTACAACGCCGCCAACTCGATTGACGACGCCAACGGCAAGTTCGCCCCCGGCATCATCTCGACGCTCAATCTGTTCGGCACCAATCCGACTTACCAGGCGATTCTCGCCGGCGTCGCCGTAACGAGGGGCGACATCCTGCGCCTGGACTTGACCAAGCCCAACACGGGCACGAACGCGGAAGCCTCCTTCCCGAACGGGCGCCGCCTGACGGACGACGTGATTGACATCATCCTGACGCTCGTCGCCAACGGCAACCCGCTCGGCGACAACGTCAACGGCAACGACATGCCGTTTCGTTCGTCGTTCCCGTTCCTGGCCGGGTCGCAGCAGCCGCGCCCGCCCGGGACCATTGACGACAACACGCGCAACTAAAGTCTGTGTGGGGGACGAAGGATGCGCGATGAGAAGGCGGCCAATGTTTCGTCGGCCCGCTTCCACGCTGATTCGCCTGCCCGGCGGGTTGGCGGGCGAGTGAAGCGGCGGCCCGTCGCTTCCGTTTCTGCTCTGCTCATCGGCCTCCTGTTGGCGGCGGCGGGCTGCGGGCGCTCGCCTTCGGCCGAATCCCGCGCGCCCGCCGCGCCTCCTCCGGCCCCGACAGCCGCTCCGCTCCCCGCCGACGATCAAGCGACGATGTCCGCAGTCCACTTCCTCGAAGACCGCGTCAGGCGTGACCCGGACGACCTCGTCGCCCACAACAAGCTCGCCGCCTACTACCTGCAACTCGAACGCGAGACGGGCGACGTGAAATATCTTGAGCTGGCCACGCGCTCGGCGCGCGCCTCGCTCGCCGTGCTGCCCGCGGACCAGAACCTGGGCGGCCTCGCCATGCTGGCGGAGGCCGAATTCGCCGGCCACCAGTTCGCGCCGGCGCGCGACCACGCACGGGAATTGACAGAGTACGAGCCGCGCAAGAGCCACGGCTATCAACTGCTCGGCGACGCCTCGCTCGAACTCGGCGACTACGACGCGGCGACCGCCGCCTTCGAGCGCATGCGGCAGCTCGGCGGCAGCACCGTCGCCACGGAAACGCGGCTGGCCCGCCTCGCCATCCTGCGCGGCGACCACGACGGGGCCGCGCGCCGCTACAGTGTTGCGCTCAACCTTGCGCTCGGGGCCGCCGTTCCCTCGCGCGAGACGGTCGCCTGGTGCCGCTGGCAGCTCGGCGAGACGGCCTTCGCCGGCGGCGACTACGAGACGGCCGAGCGGCATTACAGGGACGCGCTGACGACGTACCCCGACTACCATCGCGCGCTCTACTCTCTGGCGCTGGCGCGCGCGGCGCGCGGCGACCGGGACGAAGCCACCGGGCTGCTGGAGCGCGCCGTCCGGCGTCTGCCCGACCCCGGCTACGTCGCCGCGCTCGGCGACCTTTACCATCTAACCGGCCGCGAGCAGGAGGCGGCCGCGCAGTATCAGCAGGTCGAGCAGCTCGCGCGCCAGGACGCTGTCCACAACCGCCAGCTCGCGCTCTTTTACGCCGACCACGACCTGAAGGCCGAGGAGGCTTACGCGAGCGCCAGTCAGGAGTACGCGGCGCGGCGCGACATTTACGGGGCGGACGCGCTCGCGTGGACGGCGCTCAAGGCTGGCAAAATCGAGGAGGCCAGGGCCGCCATCGGTGACGCGCTCAGGCTCAGCACGCGCGACGCGAAGCTGTTTTATCACGCCGGGATGATCGCCAGCGCCGCGGGCGACGCGGCCTCGGCCCGCGATTACCTTCAACGCGCGCTCCGGCTCAACCCGCAGTTCGACCCCTTGCAGTCCGCTGCGGCCGGCCGGGCGCTGGCCGCGGGCAAATAGCCCGACCGCTCTCAGAGTTAATCATTTGTCAGCGGTCCAGGGCTTTTCAGGCGGCGAGAAAATTTCGGTTGCCAGCCTTCCACTACTGTGCTACAAGGCTGCAACCTCGCTTTTCAACACGCAAGGCACAACTCTGCGCGCCGGCATGGTCACGGCTCTTATCACTGGCCCGCTGGCCCTTCTCGAACAAGGGGCGTCCGAGCAGAAGGCCGACGATGCCAAGAGCGTCTTCCCGTAAATTCTTTTTCGCTTCGGCTGCCCGTGTGTCCGTCGTCCTTGGCCTGCTCGTCGCCGCGGCCGTTGGCACACTGGCCCAATCGAAGGGGCGCATCACGGGCACGGTCGTCTCCCAGGCGAAGACCCCTCTGGCGGGCGTGACGGTCGTCGCCGCCAATCAGGTCACGCGCCGCGAGTACCGCGACAAAACGGACGAGAAGGGCCAGTACTCCATCAAGCTCCCTTCGGGCGCTTACCGCGTCTGGGTCGAAGCGCCCTACGCCGCGCGCTTCCTGCGCGTCAGCAACCTGCCCGAGAAGCAGTACGTCACGCCCGACGCGCCCTACGAGGCCGCCTTCCCCGAGGAGAAGGACTACAAGGCGCGCAACTTCAACGACACGCAGGAGAATGTCATCGTCTCCGCGGACCTCGAAACGAAACTGAACGTCCCGGCGGAGATTCCGAAGGATGAAGAGAAGCGGCCGCCCAACCCGAATGACAAGGTAGAGGAGCCCGCGGGCTACGCGGGCGGCAAGACGGTCGAGTCCGCGCCGCAGACGCAGCCCGACCGCCGCGAGGTGCGCGACCGCTGGCGCATGGGCTTCCCCGAATACGACCGCTACGGCGACCGCGGCGCGCGCGGCCGCGACATCCCCTTCAAGCGCGGCCGCTGGTACGACCCCTATAACCAGAGCGTGCTCAAAGGCGACTATCCCATCTTCGGCGACAAGACGTTCATGATCCTCTCGGCCGTCTCGACCTCTGCCGTCGAGCAGAACCGCACGCCGAAGCCCTCGGACGTTGGCTCCGTCCGACCCGGCAGCGCGGACTTCTTCGGCAAGCCGGAACTCCTCGGCATAGGCCAGACGTTCCAGTTCACCTTCGAGATGTTCCGCGGCGACTCCACGTTCAAGCCGCGCACCTGGGCCATAAAAATTTCCCCGACGTTCAGCCTGCCGAACTACGCGCGTGCGCGCGAGAACGGCGTCGTCCACGTTGACGTGCGCCGCGGCACGCGCCGCACAGACACTCACTTCTCCTTCGAAGAGGCTTTCGCCGAGGTCAAGCTCGCAGACGTGAACGCCAACTACGACTTCGTCAGTCTGCGCGCCGGCATACAGCCCTTCGTCTCGGATTTCCGGGGCTTCATCTACTCGGACAACAACCTCGGCGCGCGACTCTTCGGCGCGTTCGACAACAACCGCCTCCAATTCAACGCGGCCTACTTTCACCAGTTGGAGAAGGACACCAACAGCGGGTTGAACCGCTTCGACCAGCGGCCGCAGAACGTTTTCATCGCCAACGTCTTCCGCCAGGACTTTCTTGCCAAGGGCTACACGCTCCAGGGCAGCGTCCATTACAACGACGACCACCGCAGCGTCGAGTACGACCGGAACGGTTTTCTGGTCCGGCCCGCGCTCGTCGGCGACGCGCGCCCGCACTCCGTCAAGGTCGGATACCTAGGCATCGCAGGCGACGGCCACATCCGCCGCCTCAACATCTCGCACGCCTACTACTTCGCCTTCGGGCGCGACGACCGCAACCCGATAGCGGGGCGCTCGACGCGCATCAAGTCGCACATGGCGGCCGTCGAGGCTTCGATTGATAAAGACTATCTAAGGTTCCGCGGCTCGTTCTTCTTCGCGCAGGGCGACAAGAACCCGACCGATTCGAGGGCCACGGGCTTCGACGCCATCTTCGACGACCCCAACTTCATCGGCGGCCAGTTCTCCTTCTGGAACCGCCAGGGCATACGCCTGACGCAGACGGGCGTCGGGCTCGTCCAGCCGAACAGCATCCTCCCCTCCTTGCGCAGCAGCAAGACGCAGGGGCAGGCCAACTTCGTCAACCCCGGAATCTTCATCTACAACCTCGGCCTCGACGTGGAGTTCACGCAGCGCATCAAGGCGATTTTCAACGTCAACTACCTGCGCTTTCATCGCACGGAGCCGCTCGAATACGTTCTCTTCCAGAACCGCATCCGCAAGGACATAGGGTTCGACTACAGCGTCGGCGTGGCCTACAGGCCGTTCCTGATTAACAACGTGACGTTCACCTTCGGCGCGGCGCTGATGCAGCCCGGCCGCGGCTTCCGCGACATCTTCACGGACGCCTCGCGCAACTGCCCGCCCAACGTCGGCGACTTCTGCACGGCGGACGGAGTCGTCGTAGACCCGAGCAAGCCGCTCTACGCGCTCTTCGGGCAGGTCAAGTTTGTGTTCTAACTCGGGGCGAGATTAACCACAGAGGACACAGAGGGACACAGAGGTTAGAAAGGGCTTTGAATTCTGAAAAATTTATCATCCTCTGTGAACCTCTGCGTCCTCTGTGGTGAATAAAGGGAATCATCATGCGTCGCCACCGCAGCAAGCTCGTCCTCCTTCTCGCGCTCATGGGCGCGGCCATCATAATTGGCACAACGGGCGTGCGCTCGAAAGTGACGACCGATGATGAGAAGCCGGCCCGCGCCTCTTCTGTCCCGCAGCAGACGCCCGCGCCTTTCCAGGAGGGCTGTCTCAACTGCCACGGCCAGATCGAGCCGATGCACGAGACGAAGTCGGGCAAGCTCGAAGAAGGCCGCGACGGGCAGAGACTCACCTGCACGTTCTGCCACGGCGGCAACCCCGCCGAGAGGACGGACAAGGAACTCGCACACGTCCGGCCGCGCTACCCCGAAGATTGGGAGCGCGACGGGCGGCGCACGACTGCCAACCCGGAGCGGACCAACACGCTGCTCGCGCGCGAGAGCCGCGAGTTCGTGCGCTTCATCAACCCTGGCGACCTGCGCGTCGTCGAGACGACCTGCGGCACCTGCCACGGCGGCGAGAACTACGCCGTCGCCAACAGCATGATGCGCCACGGCGCGATGCTCTGGGGCGCGGCGCTCTACAACAACGGCGGCTTCCCGCTGAAAGACACGCGCTTCGGCGAGAGCTACTCGGAGGCGCGCGGAGCGCCCGAGCGGCTCATACAGCAGGGCGACATCAAGCCCGAGGTGATGACCCAGCGCGGCGTCCTGCCTTTCATAGACCCGCTGCCGCGCTGGGAGATTTCGCAGCCCGGCAACGTCCTGCGCGTCTTCGAGCGCGGGGGCAAGCGCCGCCTGGAAGTCGGCCTGCCCGACCGCGACGAAGAGCCCGGCAAGCCCGACAAGGGCCTGAGCCCGCGCGGATTTGGCACAGCACAGCGCACAGACCCCGTCTACCTCGGCCTGCAAAAGACGCGCCTGCTCGACCCGACTTTGAACTTCCTCGGCACGAACGATTTTCCGGGCGATTACCGCTCCTCGGGCTGCACGGCCTGCCACGTCCTCTACGCCAACGATTCGAGCGCGCTCCACTCGGGCAAGGAACTGGCACAGTTCGGCAACCGCGGCACGACGCAGACGGCCGACGCGAGCTTTAATAACTTGCGGAACGAGCCAGGCCATCCGGTCAGGCACCGCCTGACGCGCAGCATCCCGACCTCGCAGTGCATGGTCTGCCACATGCACCCGGGCACGAACATGGTCGCCACCTACCTCGGGATGACCTGGTGGGACAACGAGACGGACGGGGGCGTGATGTACCCGACCGACCAGCGCGATTCGTCGCAGGAGGACGAGCAAAGACTGCTCGACCGCAACCCCGAGGCGGCTTCTTTGCGCGGCCTCTGGACGGACCCGGAGTTTCTGGCCCGGACGGGCAGGCAGGATTTTAATCGCCAGTTGACGCGCACGCAGTTCGCGGACTTCCACGGCCACGGCTGGATTTTCCGCGCCGTCTTCAAGCGCAACCGCCGCGGCGAATTCCTCGACCGCGACAACAAAGTCCTGAACAACGTCAACAGCCAGCAACTCTGGGACGCGGTCCAGTTCCGCGACACGGACAACGCGGAGCTAGCGAACAAGGCTTTGAAGCCGGACGCGCCCGTCCACCTCAAGGACATACACCTTGAGAAGGGGATGCACTGCGTAGACTGCCACTTCAGCCAGGACGCGCACGGCAACGGCATCCTCTACAACGAGCCGCGCGCCGCGATTGAAATCACCTGCACCGACTGCCACGGCTCGATTACGGAGAAGGGCTGGCCCGACACGCCGCAGGGGGGCAAGGCGCAGCCGCCGCGCACTTCGGGGCCGGCCGCCGGCCGGCGCGTCACGCGCGACGGCAAGTACGAGGAGGGGCAGGGGCGCGACCTCTCGCGCATCACCGTGCCCTGGCGCTCGGCCGACGGCAGCCAGGTGCGCCTCTTCGAGAAGATCAGGAAGGAGAAGGAAGTTCGCAAGGACGCTTCCGGGAAAGACGTGACGCTTCAGCGCGGCGACATCATCCAGAACTCTATGGTCGAGCCGGGCGTGTGGTGGCGCGTCAAGCAGACCGTGGACACCGTGACGGAAGGGAGCCGCGACTACAACTGGAAGTCGCATTACGCGAAGACCGTCCGCTTGGACGACAAAGGGCAGCTCACCTGGGGCGCGAAGGACGGAAAAATGGCCCACGAGGACGGTCGCGTGACCTGCTTCGCGTGCCACTCGTCGTGGATGACGAGCTGCTTCGGTTGCCATCTCTCGATGACGGCCAACCGCAAGATGCCGAACCGGCACAACGAGGGCGGCGACTCGCGCAACTACACGACCTACAACTTCCAGGTCTTGCGCGACGACGTGTTCATGCTCGGCGTGGACGGGACGACGACGGGCCACCGCGTCGCCCCCGTGCGCTCAAGTTCTGCCGTCCTCGTCAGCTCGCAGAATCAGAGCCGCGAGTGGATTTACAGCCAGCAGCAGACCGTCTCGGCCGAGGGCTACGCGGGCCAGGCTTTCAACACGCACGTCCCGCACACCGTCCGCTCCAAGGAGACCAAGGACTGCGAGGACTGTCACGTTTCGCGCGCCAACGACAACAACGCCTGGCTCGCGCAGACTTACCTTCAGGGCACCAACTTCGTCAACTTCATGGGCCGCTACGTCTACGTCGCCGCCGAGCACTCGCTCGAAGTTGTGCCAATTACGGAGCGCGCCGAGCCGCAGGCCGTCTACGGCAGCACGCTGCACAAGCTCGCCTACCGGCAGAACTACGACCGCTTCGTCAACGACGGCAAGCGCAAGCTCACTTACTTCTTCGAGCACGTCGGCAACCCAGAGGTCTTGCAGGTGCAACTGCGCGGCGAGTACGCCTACGTCGCGGCGGGCAAGGGCGGCCTGCGCGTCTACGACGTGGCCCAGATTGACCACAAGGGATTCTCCGAGCGCATCACGACCGCGCCCGTCTCGCCCTTCGGCCAGAAGTTTTACGTGGACACGAAGTACGCGACGGCCGTGGCCGCGCCCTCGACCCTCGCGGTTGACCCCGCGCGCTGGCGGCTCGACCGCGAGGTCGGCTGGTTCGACCCGCTCGGCACTGACCAGAAGAGTCAAAGGGCCTGGGCGCGCTGGCGCGACTGGATGAAGCTCGCGCCGGACGCGCGCAACAAGACGCCGAACCCCTGGGTCAACGAGGAGCAGCCGATTCACCCGCTCTACGCCTTCCTCTACGTCGCCGACCGCGAGGAGGGTCTGATTCTCGTCGGCGCGGCGACGCTCCTGGATGGCGACCCGCTGAACAACTACCTCAAGCGCGCGCTCGACAAAGACGCCTACCCGAACGGCGCTTACAACCCGGGCGGCGCGCTGACGGGCGCGAACAACATCACGATTGCCGGCACCTACGCTTACGTCACGACCGCGAGCGCGCTCGTCGTCGTCAACATCAACAACCCGCTCAAGCCGGAGAAGGTCGGACAGATTGCGCTCAACCGCCCGACCTCCGTAGCGGTGCAGTTCCGCTACGCCTTCGTCACGGACGCGGACGGCCTGAAGGTCGTTGACGTGACGGACCCGTTGCGCGCGCGTCTCGTTGAAGGGGCGACCCTGCCGCTCAAGGAGGCGCGCGACGTTTACGTGGCGCGCACTTACGCCTACGTCTCGAACGGCCACGAGGGCGTCGCCATTCTGGACGTGGAGAACCCTGAGAAGCCCTCGCTCTACATGATGTACGACGCAAAAGGGGAAGTGGGCGGCCCGCTCAAGGACGTGCATCAGGTGAAGGTGGCGATGACGAACGCGAGCCTCTTCGCCTACGTCGCCGACGGCGAGGCCGGCCTGCGCGTCTTGCAGTTGACTGACCCCGAGACGATGCCGACTTACGCCGGCTTCAGCCCGCGCCCGCAGCCGAGACTCATCGCCACGTTCCAGACGAAGGGGCCTGCGGTCGGCGTCTCGAAGGGGCTCGACCGCGACCGCGCCGTGGACGAGAGCGGCAACCAGACGGCCGTCTTCGGCCGGCGCGGCGCGCGCCCCTTAACGCTCGAAGAGATGCGCCGGATGTACCTGACGAAGGACGGCCGCGTCTTCACCGTCGCGAACATACGCGGCCTGGATGACAAGACCCCGCTGCCGCGCGTCCAGAACATCCCAGCGCCTCTTGAGCCGCCCGCCGCCGCCGGGGGGACGGGCGCGACAGTCGTCCGCGCCTTCATCACGCCGGCCCCGCTGACGAAGACGCCGGTCGCCCTCGTCGGCGGCCTCTTCCTCTTCCTCTTCCTCGTCGGCTGGCACAGGCTCCGCCGCCCTGGAAGGTGATCGAAGCGGCGGGGGCAAGCTCCTCTTCCCGACCTGTGAGGCGGCGTCGGTTGAATCATTCAAGCCACACAGTCTCTCAGGTCAGGAAGGGCGGCTTGCCCCCGCCGCTTCAGCGCTGGTCCTCATAAGAAACGTGTGGTCAAACTCTACAGACAGTAGTATCCTCAACGCCGTCCAATGAAACCATCCCAGGAGACAGTACCCATGCGTAGAGCTTTAGGGTTTTTAGTCCTTGCGGCGGTCGCGGCGGCCGCGGCCGGCTGCGGGCAAGACAACAAGCCGAACGTCAACAGCCCCGGCACGACCGTTTACGGCAACGAGAACGCGGCGGCGGGCGGCGGGAGCGCGGGCGCTCCGGCGACGACCGGGGCCGCGCCGTCGTCGTCTAACAGCAACGCGAACCGCCCGGGCGAGGGCGGAATCAAGCCGCCGACGAGCAAGTAGTCAGGCCCCCTTTGAAAACTCTTTTTCATCCGCCCCGCGCGGGCCGGAGGTGATTACGAGACCATGAAAACCAAGCTGCGCTCTCTGCTCTTCTCACTGCTGCTGGCGACGCTCAGTGCCGCGGCCGCCGCGGCCCAGACGGCGACTCCCGTCACGGTCGCGGACCCGCTCTCGGCGCTGCCGGACTCCGACCTCGTCATCTACGCCGACATGCGGCGCCTGATGATGGAGCTCGCCCCACGCATTCTGGCCCACGACCCCTCGATGCTCGCCAAGGTGACGGGCGCGCTCGAAATGGCAAAGGCCAAGACGGGCATCAACGTCCTCGGCATCGAGCGCGTCGTCGTCGGCGTCAAGCTCTACGGGCCGCCGGGCACCAAGGACATCAAGAAGGAGAACGTCGGCATCATCATCATCGCCCACGGCGACTTCGACGCCAACGCTCTCATCACGTTCGCCAAGGCCGAGACCAAGGGCAAAATCAGCGAGCAGCCTTACGAGGGCAAGGTCATCTACCACGAGCCGCCGCCCGAGCCGCCGAAGACGAAGCCCGAGCGCGAAAGGCCGGCCTTCGTCGTGCTGGACGCGAACACGCTGGCGGTCGGAGACCTCCCCGCCGTGCGCGCGGCCGTTGACGCGGCGGCCGGGAAGGGCAGGATCGCGCCGGACGTGCTGCGCCTGGCGACGCGCGACCCGGAAGCCATCTTCGCCGCGGGCGTCAACTTGTCGCCGTCGGTCGTACAGCACATCAGCGAGAGCGTCGGGCCGGACGAGGCCATGCAGGCCAGCGTCAGGTTCGTGCTTTCGACCGTCAAGCAGTTCTCACTTTCGGCCGGGGTCGCGCCGGGAACTTTCAGCCTGTCGCTCGGCGTCCGCTTCTGCGACCCGCAGCAGGCGCAGGGGATGGGCGACTTGCTGACGGCGGTGAACCGCAAGCTCGCCGCCGACCAGCCGAAGTTCGCGCCCCTGCTCGAAGGCGTGCAGGTCAAGACCGAAGGCAGCGACGTGATGGTCAGGGCCGACATCAAGGGCGAAGCCTTGCAGGCCCTCGGAGCCATGTTCGCGGCGCAGCGCGAGAGCCCGGCACAGACCACGGCTCCGCCGCCGCCGGCCGCCGAGGAACCCAAGACAGGCACGGCCGACCCGGGCATCAAGCCGCCGACGAACAAGCCCACGCCGCGCCGCAGGTCCAGGCGTCGTGGGAGGTGAGCGATGGCGAGGAAAGGCGGCGCGGGGAGTCCCGCGAAAAAGAGGGGTGCCAAGCAGCGCGGCCGTGCCTCGGGCGCGGGAGGCGGCAGCGCGTTCGAGTCGCGGCTGCGCGACGCCGTCCGCGCCGTTGACGTGGCGAACCTCCTGACCTCGCCCCTGAAGCACTCCATCGAAAATCTACTGCACGTGGCGGGCGCGGCGATGGGGTCCGACGAGGCAAGCGTGCTGGTGCGCGACGGAAACCGCGGCGGGCTCAAATTCCTGGCCGCCATCGGCGAGGTCGCGGACAAGCTGATGAAGGTGCGGCTGCCGCCGGGCAAGGGCATCGCCGGGTTCGTCTTCGCGAGCGGCCAGCCCGTGGCCGTCGCCGACGTGGCCCGCGAAGAGACCTTCTACGCAGAGGTTGACCGCGCCACGGGTTACTCGACGCACACCATCCTGGCGACCCCCCTGCGCGTGGAGGGCGAGACGGTGGGCGTGCTTGAGTTCGTCAACCGGCTGGGCGACCCGCCCTACCAGCCCTTCACGCCTGCCGAGATGGACAAGGCGGCGCACTTCGCAGACGCGCTCGCGACGCTCGTGGACGCGCACGAGACGGCCGGGCTGGTCGAGACGCTGTTCGAGCGGGCTGTGAAGACAGAGGGCGGGGGCGGCGAGCTGGTCTCGTGGCTCAAGAAGGTGCGCTCCGCGCCGGAGCACAGGGACTTGCTGCTGCTGGCGGTGCGCCTGCGCGACATCGCCGGCCGCGGCGAGCAGGAGCGCGCGCTGTGCCGCGACGTGCTCGAAGCCCTGGACCGCTTCACGTCCGGCAAGGCGACCGGGGGCTCAGGCTATTTCCGCCTCTGAAGAATGGCGTCGGAAGGCGTAACGCGGCTCTACTTTTTGTCCAGCAGGTTCGTCGTGTGCTCTGTGATGCTGGGCGGTTGACGCATCTCGGCCGTGTTGACGCTCGGCGGGCTGAAGGAAGAGGCGGGCATGGTGCGTGTCGGCGGGAGGGCTGCGCGTTGGGCCGCTGGGCTGACGCGCGTCGTCAGGTCGGGCGCGGGCGCGGGCCGCGCGGCGTCATCGTCGCCGAAGAGTTTGTTGGCGGCCCTCAGCAGGGGCCGTATGAAGTTGACGAGGAGGGTGAGCGCGATGAACAGCCCGACCAGCATCAGGAGCTGCCCGTCGCGCACGGGCGGCGGCGTCGTGTCCGGGAAGAGCACGACGATGAGGCCGACGACGAACATCAGCAGCGCCCCGACCGTCACGTCCCTCCTGCGCAGCCCGCGCGCGGGCGCAGGCGGAAGCGGCTCGACCCTCGCCGCCGCGGGTGCTTCCGGCTGCGCGAGCAGTTCTTTGACGACGCCGAGCTGGAAGCCGCACCGCGAGCAGAAGCGCACCTCGTCAGAAGCCTGCTGCTGGCTGCATTTCGGACAAAACATTGAACAATCCCGCCTTTCACCCACAAATTAGCCGGGGCCTTGCACAAGGGTACGAACGATAACGGGCCGAAGTTTCGTGGCGTCCCGGCGGCCGTCAGACTTTAGCGTACACGTCTTTGAGCGTGAGCTGACAGCCGATGACGCCGAGCGTGACTACGTCTCCCGCGGCGTGGTACTCGGAATATCTCCACTCCCTGTTACTCTGCCTGACGTACTGCTCGACCCTGAACGGCTCCTGTGCGACGAGCAAGTATTCCGTGAGGGATTCGATGTTCTGATACTGCTCGAATTTCTTGCCGCGGTCGTAAGCTTCCGCGGTCTCCGACAGCACCTCGAAGACGACCACAGGGTTGAGCAGCGTGTCGTTCTGTTCGTCGTCAAACTTCTCTTCATCGCAGGCCACGACGACATCCGGGTAAGTATATTTCCCCGTCGCGCTGACCTTGACCCGCATGTCGCTCGGGTAAACATTGCAGGGACGATCCACCAACTGGTTCCCCAGAAGGCGAATGATGTTCGCCGTGATGAGGTTGTGCCGCTTGCTCGCGCCCACCATCGCAAACATCTCCCCGGCGAAATACTCGTGCTTAGTCTCCGACCGCCGCTCGGCGGCCAGATACTCTTCCGGGGTGAGCAAGGTTTTACGCTGGTAAGACATCACGATCCAATTCCTTCACGGGTAATGTATTCCAGGACGAGCGCGGAGGCAAAGGATTTTTACGACTCAAACAAGCGCGTCCTTTGCGGCCGCCCCGTTGCGCCTCCTCGCCCCCGCGACGGTGTGCGCGGCGACGGCGGCGATGATGATCGCGCCGCCGGCGAGCGCCCAGGCCGAGGGGCGCTCGCCGAGGAAGAGGTAGACCCAGACGGGGTTGAGGACGGGCTCGATGTAGCCGACGATGCCGGCGTCGAGCGAGCGCACGCCGCGCGCCATGCCGAGCGTGAAGAGCGTGTAGGCGAGCCCGATCTGGACGACGCCGAGGTAGAGGACGCTCACGGCGTCCCGCCCGGTCATGTCGTCGAGGGCGGCCAGGCCCGCGGGCGCGGTGAAGAGGACGAGCAGGAGGTTGCCGTAGATGACGGAGGAGGCGCGGTTGACGCGCCGCGCGTGCGGGTGGCGCAGGAGCAGGATGTAGAAGGCGAAGCAGAGGCCGGAGGCCAGCGCCGCCAGGTTGCCGGAAACGTCCTGCGGCCGGAGCTTGCCGACGAAGAAGAGCGACATTCCGACGACGCAGACCGCGACCACAGAGAGGTCCGCACGCCGAAACTTCTCCTTGTAGAAGAGCGGTTCGAGGACGAGCACGTAGAGGGGCGCGGTGTACTGTAGGAAGATGGCGTTGGCGGCCGTCGTCAGCTTCGTGGCGACGACGAAGAGGAGCAAGAGCGCCGCGTAGAGCACGGAGGTCAGCGCCGTCAGCGCGTTGAGGCGGAAGCCTTCGCGGCGCGTGAAGAGCGCGACCGTCACGGCGGCGAGCAGCGAGCGGCCGAAGGTGAGCTCCACGGCCGAAACGGTCGTCCACTTGATGAACAGCCCGCCCGTGCTCCACAGCACCGCCGCCCCAAGCACGAGCAGCAGTGGCGAAACGTGGGACGGCCCGCCGCTTAGCGATTTCTCTCCCATTAACGTCAAAGCAGTTCGTCGCAGCTCAAGTCTGTGTAGGCTTCCGAGATTCGCTCAAGGTTGTTCCACCAGACGGTCGCCGGTATCTGACCCAGGAACCACTGTAGAACGGGAGTGAACAGGTGCGTGACTATTGAATACCTGTAATCCAGCCGGCAGTCTTCCCACGAATAATTTTTCACCCCGCGCGCGAGCAGGGCGGCGTGATAGTGCCGGAGCAAACGCTCTTCCAGGCGCGCGCGCCTTTCTGGATACCACTGAAGCGCCATCATGTAAGCGAGGTCGTTCGTCGCCGGGCGAATTCGGTTGGTGGTCGCAAGGTCAATCAGGTAGACGCGCCCGCGCGCCGCATCCTTCGGGTGCAGCATATTCCAGACGTGCGCGTCGCCGTGGATGAGCGTGTTGCGCTCGACGGCGGTCAGGCGGCGCTGCCAGAAGTTCGGGAGAAACTCAAGCGCCTTCTCGTAGGCTCTGCGCCGCTCCGCCGAAAGACGGTCGCCCAGATAATCGAAGAAGCCGGAAAGGGCTTTCCGGTTGAGCGCGACGATTTCCTTCAACGATGCTTCGTCGAAAAGCTCGCCTATCTTCACGCCCAACCACGGGTGCTCCCACCAGAACGCGTGCAGCTCGGCCAGCGCCTCGACGCACAGCTCGCAGTGGCGTGCCGAAGGAGGCACGGGCAACTCCGGCTGGTAGTGCGTCTCCGAGAGGTCTTCGAGTAAGAGGTGAGAGCCGCGCGAATCCGCAGTAGCGACGGCGTCGAAGCAGCGGACGACGGGCGGGTCTGTCATGGCCTCCCAGAGCACGCGGTAGACCAGCACCTCGTCTCTGCCCATCTTCGCGGAGGCTTCGTCGTCCGTGAAGTGACTTTTGAGGAGAAGTCTCCGCGGCAGCGCCGGGGCCGCGCCGCGCGAATAGGTCACTTCGAGACGGTAGATGTGTGAGAAGAGCGTCTTGAAATGTTGGAGGCCGAGCCGGGAGACGCGGCCCCGCGCGAGGTGTCCGCCGCGTCGCAGCGTCTCAGTCAACCATTCCGGCGTGAGCTGCTCTTCGCTTGTGATTGGCTCAGCCATCGGACGCGCGTCTTATTCGTCGGCCCCGGCTTTAGTCTCTTCCGTCTGCCGCGCGCGCAGGTACTTGCCGAAGACGCCGTTCCACGGCGGGATGACGATGGAGACCGCGCCGGAGACCTGCGCCTGGCAGGCGAGGCGGATGAGCGGCTTCGGCTCGTCCGTCTCGATGTAGCCGAACTCCTTGATGCGCCTGCCTTCGAGGCGGGCCACGTCAGAGAGTTTTTCAGCGCCGCCGAGCACGCCGACCCAGCACGTGCCGCACGAGGCCGAGCGGCACTCGACCGGAATCGGCCCCTCTACCCGGCGCGGGTCAACCTCGCGCCAGTCGCGCGAGTGGTCTTCGGCCGCGCCGTAGGCGAGGTCGGTCGCGTTCTTCATCTTGTAACGGGCGGCGGGGTCGTTCTCGTCGAAGGTGACAGTCCACTCCTTGTCAATCGTCTTGAGGAAGCCGAAGAGCCCCTGGCTGTCGTCGCGCGCGCGTGCTTTGAGAACCTGCTCGGGCGACTTGCGCGCGGCGCGCTCGCCCATGACGACCGTGCCGGGCGACGCCTTGAAGGCTTCTAATCCGACCTGCTGCAAAGTCATCAGGCCGACGGCCGTGATGCCCAAGAGCAGGGATTCGTCGCGCCGGACGCGCGCGGCCGCCGCGTTGGCGATTTCACGTATCACGGAGGCCAGGTCTTCGTCCGAATCCCCGCCGGCCGAGGCGCGTGCGACGACCGCGCTTTTGACCTCGGGCCAGAAGCGGTGGCCGTAGAGGAAGGCGTGCGAGGAATCAACCTGGTCTTTCAGGTAGTAGTCGCCCTGAAGCAGCAGCTCGGCGGCCAGCTTCTCCGGGTCTTCGGCCTGCCGGAGCGCGCGCAGGAGCGCGAGCGGGTAGAAGTGAAACCAGATGTGCGTGGCCGCCCTGTCAACCTCGTGGACGGACGGCAGGAGGCTCGTGACGGCGCGGTCCCACGCCGCGTCGTCGTGCCTGTCTAAGAGCTGCTCGAAAGGGGTAACGGTCTCGACGGTCATAAGTACCTCAGAAGTGAAAATCGCAGTGGTTCTAAAAAACGGATACTTTACCAGCCGGCGGGGGCGGCGCACAAATGGGGCAGGGCTGGGGCGGGGCCGCGTGTGGAAATTACCGCGGCTTTCGTTCTATAATGCGGGCCTCGTCGGTTTTGCTTCGCGGTTCTCATGAAGACAGCTTAAATCTGATTTTGGTTGGAGGCTTCCCCCAAATGCAACCAGCAAAATGTCGCATCCTGTGCGTGGACGACCACGAGGACACTTCCTTCATGCTCACGCACCTGCTCGGGCTCTCTAACTACGAGGTCACGACGGCCCGCGCGATGAGCGAGGCGCTCGGCCTGATACAGGCACAGGAGTTCGACCTCTACGTCCTGGACAAGCGGCTCCCGGACGGCTCGGGGCTGGACTTGTGCCGCAAACTGACCACCGTGACCCCGCACGTCCCCGTCATCTTCTACACGGGCGACGCCTACGACCTGCACCGCGAGCAGGGCCTGCGCGCCGGGGCCGAAGCCTACGTGCCGAAGCCGGACATTGACGGGCTGATCCAGACCGTCCAGCGGTTGCTGGCGGACAAGGAGTGCGCGGCCGGCGTGAGCTGACGGCGCGCGGGTCTTGTCGGTGGCGGCGGCCGTGTGGTAATTTTCAGGGCATACAGCCGGTTAACTCAAGCGGGTCCCCCTTCCAGCCATTATCTTTGTTCACGACGGAGGAGACTACCTTATGGAAGCAAAGAGAACTGAAGCCGCCGCCAAGCCGGTCAAGACTTTCGACGGGGCCTACGGCTTCTCGTTCGCCATCGCGCTCGGACTGGCGTTGTTCATCGGCGGCCTCGTCGTCAGCCTCTGGCTCGGCGGCGAGAACGGCCTCGGCCTGGTCTTCGGCATCCCGCTCCTGATCGCCGGGCTGCTCGTCCCGCTCTTCATGGTGCGCGGCGTCTTCGCGCGCAACGACATTGACGAGCCCTGCCCCGCCTGCGGCTCCGACATCCACACCACAGACGCCACCATGCGCCTCGACTGCCCCAAGTGCGGCAGGACGCTCAGCGTCCGCGACATGCACATCTACGCCGAAAAGCAGTAGGCAGAAAGCGGAAGGCGGAAAGCAGTGAAGCGCCGTGCAAGTCTTCAGCCCCGTGAGGGGCTGTTGATAGAAGCGCCGTGCAAGTCTTCAGCCCCGTGAGGGGCTGTTGATAATAGCCCAGCACTTCAGTGCTGGGTAACTGTGCCAAAAATTATTCGAGTCCCGGAGGGACGATTGAAGATTTCAGCCGTCCCTACGGGACTCGATAATATTTCGCACGCGTTGCCCAGCACTGAAGTGCTGGGCTATTATCAACAGCCCCTGACGGGGCTGCTAACTGCCTTCCGCCTTCTGCCTTCTGCCTTCTTCTCGTCAGCCGCCAGGATACGTGAGCCCGTGGGGTCTGGTCAGGTAGTCGGCCAGCGTGAAGACGAACATGATGGCCAGCCAGAAGACGCCCGAGACGACGATCACCCAGATGAGGCGCGAGCTGTAGCGGACGTGCATGAAGTAGAGGACGACGAACGTGGCCTTGATGACGGCAATCGTCAGGGCCACGACCGTGTTCGCGCCCGGGAACAGGACGTGATCCAGGTCCTGGAAGGCCGCCATGACCGTCAGCAGCGTTCCCACCATCAGCACGCCGAAGATGACGAAGTAAACTTTCCTCTGAACGATGTGTTCCGACATAGTCCCTGCCTGTCGCTAGTGTCCCGTCCCGAAGTGCCTGCCGAGTAGATAAAGCAGCGGGAAGAGGAATATCCAGACGATGTCAACGAAGTGCCAGTAGAGGCCGGAGATTTCCACGGGCGCGTGGTACTCCGGCGTGTAGCGGCCCTTCCACGCGAAGAAGATCAGGTAGGCCAGAATGCCTATGCCGATGATCATGTGCAGCGCGTGCAGGCCCGTCATCGCGAAGTAAATCCAGTAGAACATCTGCACCTGGTTGGGGTCGCCCGCCGCCTCCTTCCACTCGAACGACGCCCCCGGAAACAGATTGCCCTTGAACTTCTCGGCGTACTCGAACGCCTTGATGACCAGGAAGGTCAGGCCGAGCAGCATCGTCACGAAGAGGAACCCGACCTGCGCTTTGCGCTTGCCCGTCTGGGCGAAGTAGACGGCCAGCGCCATCGTCAGACTGCTGACGATGAGGACGACCGTGTTGGTCGCGCCGAGCTTCCAGTCCAGGTGGTTGCTCGCGGCGGCGAACGCCTCGGGGAACTTCGCGCGGTAGATGGCGTAGGCCAGGAACAGCCCGCCGAAGAACATGACCTCCTGCACCAGGAAGACCCACATCCCGATGTTGCCGGCCTCGCGCTGCTGCTCCAGGTTGTCGAAGTGGTGCGCCAGCGCCGAGTGATGCGCGTGCGCCCCGTGCTCGTCTACGTGAGTTGCTGCCAAAACCTCTCTCCTTAAAAACTGAGCCTTTAACTCGTCACTGCTTTTACGCCTGCACCGGCGGGAAGTCTGGCTCGTCCCGGCGGTCGAGCTTGCCGACGACCTGAACTTCCTCGGGCGGCGCGAACTCGTAAGCCTCCCAGGTGACGACCGGCGTGACCTCGAAGTTCTCCGTCGGCGGCGGGCTCGCCGTGCGCCACTCCAGCCCCGGCAGCCGCCACGGGTTCGCGGCCGCCACGCGCCCGTACCGCATGGACCAGATGAAGTAAATCATCGGCATCAGCATCCCGAGCCCGAGGATGGAAGCCCCGGCCGTAGACATCACGTTCAAGACCTGGAACTCGGGCGCGTAGGCCGCGTAGCGCCGCGGCATCCCCATGTAGCCCGCCAGGAACTGCGGGAAGAAAGTCAGGTTGAACCCGACGAAGACCACGAGCGCCGCGAACCTAGCCCAGCCCTCCGGGTACATCCGCCCCGTGATTTTGGGCCACCAGAAGTGCAGCCCGCCGAGGTAGCCCATCACGGTCCCGCCCACCATGACGTAGTGGAAATGTGCCACTACGAAATAGGTGTCGTGCATGTGTATGTCGAGGCCGGCAGCGGCCAGGAAGAGCCCCGTCATGCCGCCGATGAGGAAGAGGCCGATGAAGCCCAGCCCGTAGAGCATCGGCGTGTCGTAGGAGATCGAGCCCTTAAAGAGCGTCGCCGTCCAGTTGAAGACCTTGATGGCCGACGGAATCGCGACCGCGAAGCTCAGGAACGAGAAGATGAGCCCGGCGTAGACCGACTGGCCGCTGACGAACATGTGGTGGCCCCAGACCAGAAAGCCGAAGACCGCGATGGCGATGGAAGAGAAGGCGACGAACGTGTAGCCGAAGATGTTCTTCCTGGAAAAGTTGGCGATCAACTCGCTGACCACGCCCATCGAGGGCAGAATCATGATGTAGACGGCCGGGTGCGAGTAGAACCAGAAGAGGTGCTGGAAGAGGACCGGGTCGCCGCCGTAAGCAGGGTCGAAGATGCCGACGTGGACGAGCCGCTCGAAAGCAAGCAGCAGGACCGTGATGGCGATGACCGGCGTGCCGAGAATCATAATCAGGCTGGTCGCGTAGTGCGACCAGATGAAGAGCGGCAGGCGGAACCAGGTCATGCCGGGGGCGCGCATCGTGTGAATCGTGACGATGAAGTTGAGCCCCGTCAGGATGGATGAGAAGCCCGTGATGAAGATGCCGACGCCCGCCAGGATGACGAAGGAGTTCGAGTACGTCGTGCTGTAGGGCGCATAGAACGTCCAGCCCGTGTCCACGCCGCCTGAGACGAGCGCCCAGAGCGTGAAGATGCCGCCGAGGACGTAGATGTACCAGCTCAGCAAATTGATGCGCGGGAAGGCCAGGTCTTTCGCGCCGATCATGATAGGCACGAGGAAGTTCCCGAGCACGGCCGGGATGGCCGGAATCAGGAAGAAGAAGACCATCAGGATGCCGTGCTGCGTGAAGACCTTGTTGTAGGTGTTCGGCTGGAAGAGGTCGCTCTGCGGCGTCAACAGCTCAAGCCGGATGAGCAGCGCGTAGATGCCGCCCAGCAAGAAGAAGAGCGTGACCGACCCCAGGTAGAGCAGGGCGATGCGCTTGTGATCCTTCGTCAGGAGCCAGGATTTGAGCCCGTACTCCTTGTTCAGGTAGTTCACGCGCGGCGGTTCGAATGGTTGTTCTGGCGTTTCCATAATCTTTACGAATGACTGCTTGATTTATTGTCCCGGCCCGGTCGTCCTCGTGCTCGGCGGAGTGGAGCCGACCGGGTTCGAGCGCTGCGAGTCGGGCGAGCTTGCGCCCTGGCCTTCGGGCGTGGCCGGACCCGTCCGCTCGTTGTTGCCGCGCGCGGGGGCCGTCGTCTGGACGCCCTGCGTGCGGTTCGGCGCGAGCGACTTGATATACGTCATGATCTGCAACAGATGCTCCTCGCTCAGCTGCTCCTTGTAGTAGGAGGGCATCAGCGGCTGGCGGAAGCCCTCTACGATCTGCGCCTGCGGGTTGCGAACCGAGTCGCGGATGTAGCTCTCGTCGGCCTCGACCGACTGGCCGCCTTCGAGCTTGACGGTGCTGCCGTAGACGTTGACGAGCGGCGGCCCCTTGCCGCCCTCGCCGTTCGCGCCGTGGCACGAGGTGCAACCCTGCGACTGGAACAATTTCTGCCCGGCGACGACGGGCGACTCCTGCGCGCCCGCGCCCGAGAGCCACTCGTCGAACTCCGCGGGCTCCATCACGACCACCCACCCGGTCATGCCCGAGTGGTTCGTCCCGCAGTACTCGGTGCAGAAGAGGTGGTAGCGCCCGGGCTTGGTCGGCTCGAACCAGAGCGTCGTGTAGCGGCCCGGGACAACGTCCGCCTTGGTGCGGAACGCCGGGATGAAGAAGGAGTGTATGACGTCCTCGGTCGTCATAATCAGCTTGACGCGGCGGCCCACGGGGACGTGCAGCTCGTTAATCTCGCGCTGCCCCGTCGTGTGCTGCGTCTTCCACATCCACTGCTTGCCGACGACGTAGATTTCGAGCGCGTCCTTCGGCATACGGTACTGCTGGAAGAAGAGGTCCGCGCCCCAGACGAACATACTCATCGCGATGATGAACGGGATGACCGTCCAGAGCGTCTCCAACTTCAGCGAGCCGGCCACGGGGCGGGGCACCTCCGAGGGCGAGCGCCGCCGATACCTGATGATGAAGAAGACGATGGTCGCGCTGATGAGCAGCGTGAAGAAGATCGTCACCCCGATCAGGTAGAAGTAGAGGCCGTCCACCTTCGGCGCGAGCGTCGAGGCCCTCTCGGGAACGAATGGAATCCAACCCTGCATGAGCATAAGTTTAAGCGGTCCCTCCTACGCTCGCGCTTTTGCGCGCGCCGCGCCGCCGCAAGACCAGCACCAGCGCGCCGATGCCGAGCACGGTCGCCACGCCGCCCACGCGCATGATCCGCATCACGACGGGGCCGTAGCGCCCCGTGGCCGGGTCGTAGTGGTAGCAGTAGAGCAACAGTTGGTCGGCGAGCGAGCCGATCTTGTTGTCCGAAGCCTCGATCAGGCCGAAGCGCAAGTCCTTCGGGAAATACTCTATGCCGTAGAAGTAGCGCGAGAGGCGACCCTGCGGCGTCAGCACCATGATGCCCGCGGCGTGCGCGAACTGGTCCGTCTGCGGGTCGTAGTTGTAGTGGAAGCCGACCGCCTCCGTCAGCCGCGTGATGCTCTCCTGCTCGCCCGTCAGAAAGTGCCAGCCGTCTCCCGCGCCCGGGCGGTTGTAGCGCTGCACGAAGTTCTGCTTCTTCTCGGCCGCCAGCTCCGGCGTCTCGCGCGGGTCGAAGCTGACGGTCACGACCTCGAACTCTTTGCCCACATCGAAGTTGATGGAGCGCAGGCCGCCGAGCAGCCCCGTCAGTATCTGGTCGCAGAGCATCGGGCACTTGTAGAAGACGAGCGAGAGGACGACGGGCTTCTCCCCTTTGAAATACTCGCCGAGCGCGACCTCGCGCCCCGCCTCGTCCCTGAACTTCAAATCCAGCGGAACCTGCTCGTTCAGCCGCTGCTCGATCTTCACCTCGCGCAGCGGCTGCGGCAGCCCCGTCCCCGTCGGCCCCAACTCCGGCCGCGGGCTGTAGAGCGGGGCCGAGCCGTCGTAGAGCCTGCCCTGCGCGAAAGAGAATGAGCAGGAAGCGGCGAGCAGCAGGCAGACGAGTAAGACTCGTCCGGCTACTGGCACACCTCCGCCTTCGGCCTTTCTTTTACTGACCACTGACCACTGACTACTGACCACTGCTTTCCTCATTGGTCTCTCTTTTCCGGCATCCGGCCGGAGCTTTGGAACGAGGGGATGTCCATCCCCTTCAGGTCGAGCTGCTCCTGGTTGGCTGAGGGCGCGCGGCTGCGCAAACTACCGTCCTCGGCCACGCGCTTGATGGCCTCGTCAATCGGCATCCCGGCCTGGCCCGTGCGCGGGTCCGGCTGGCCTGCCAGCATCCCGTCCCAAATCTTGCGCAGCTCCTCGTACTCCGCCTCCGGCTCGCGCAGTTGCAGGTTGATGCGCTTGCCCTGGCCCTCGTCAACGCCGAAGCCGGGCGCGGCCTGTAGCCGCGGCTCGGGCGGCAGGCGCTCCTGCTCGCTGAGCGCCATCGGCCGCGGCTGCGGGTCCAAGCTCGCCGCGCGGTTCTCCAGCACCTTGAAGAGCAGCTTCATCAGGACAAACGTGACTACCGTCAGGACGAAGAGCCCGATGACGAACTTGGCGATTGAGCCGACGTTCACGTCGCTCGCCTCGTGGCTCACGTCCGGGTTCTGTATGTGCGACACGTCCGGCGTCTCGTGAATGTCGTCCTTTTTCCTGTGCCCAAGCCTAGCCATTTAGTACACGCCTCCGAATTAATGTCCGCCGCGCCGCCCGTGCTCGACGGCCTCGTCGAAGTTCGGGTCGTTGAACGGCAGGAGCGGGCGCAGCCGCAGATTCCAGATGAAGAAGGCGAGCCACAGGCCGCCGAAGGCCAGGGGTGCCGCCAAGTCCATCCAGCTGAAGCGGAAGTGCTCGCGGTTGAACTCCGGCTCGATCAGCCAGAAGACATCAATCAGCCGCATCAGGAAGATGAGCAGCGCGATGGTCGCCAGCCTCTTCGCGTTGCGCTTCAGGTCGCGCGAGAGCAGGAGGAAGAACGGCAGCGCGAAGTGGAGAATGACGAGCCCCACGCCGACAATCCCCCAGCCGCCGCGCAGCCTGTGCAAGTACCACTTCGTCTCCTCCGGGATGTTGCCCGACCAGATAATCAGAAACTGCGAGAACGCGAAGTAGGCCCACAGCATGACGAAGGCGAGCAGGAGTTTGCCGAGGTCGTGGAAGTGCGGCGCGCGCACGACGCCTTCCAAGGGCGGCCGCGTCGAGAGGTAGACCATGATGGCGATGACGAGCGAGAACGCGGAGAGCGTCCACCCGGCGACGTACAGCAAGCCGTAGATGGTCGAGAACCACTCGGGGTTGAGCGACATCACCCAGTCCACGGAGGCGAACGTCACCGTCAGGACGAAGAGGATGATGCCGGGGCCGCTCAGGATGTTCATTTTCCGCTTGAGCCCGCGGGCGGCCGTGCGGTCCTGCTCCGCCGACCAGTTGTTCAGCAGATACATCAGCCCGCCCCAGATGGCGAAGTAGATGAGCGTGCGAATCACGAAGAACCAGAAGTTGAGGTACGGCTGCTTCTTTAAAAGAATCTTCCGCACGCCCTCGTCCTGGACCTCGTTGACGTGCATCCACTCGTAGAGGCTCTTCATGCCGAAGACTATCGGGATGAAGAGGAGCAGCATCAGCGGCAGCGTGCGCGTCCCGGCTTCGAGGACGCGGCGGATGACGAGGCCCCACGCGCCCGTGATGACGTGCTGTAGGAGCAGGAGCCCGAGGCAGCCCAAGGTGATGCCGACCCAGAAGACGTAGCCCACCAGGTAGGAGCGGAAGAACTGGTCCGGGCCGCCGAGCGCCGGGACGAACGCGCCCGCCACGAGCAGGAGCATGAAGACCGCGCCGACAATCAGGGCGAGCTGCTGGTAGCGCGCGGTCTCGCGCGGGGCGGGGTAGGTCAGGTTTTGCACTCTCGTCTCCGCCACTATTAGTGTCCTCCGGTCTCGTTGTGCCCCGCCGCGGGGGCCGCGGGCGCTACCGCGCGCAAGTTCGACTGGCTCAGTTGCAGGGCGCGGATGTAGGCGGCAATCGCCCAGCGGTCCTGCACGGGCACCTGCGACTTGTAGGGCGGCATCGCGCCGAAGCCCTCGGTCATCACGCGGAAGAAGTAACCGACGGGCGCGCGCCGCAGGCGGTCCTCGTGGTAGGAAGGCGGCTGGCGGTAGCCGCGGCGCACGATCATGCCGTCGCCCTGGCCGACGGGGCCGTGGCACATCGAGCAGAAGATTTCGTAACGCTCGTGCCCGCGCCTGACCACCTCTTCGGTCACGGGGAACGGGAACGTGTCGGCGTCGTCCGGCTCGCCGGCCGCGGCCTGCTGTTGCGCGGCCCCGCCCTGCGAGGAAGTGTTGGTGTTGCCCTGCGCCGCGGCGTTAACGTTGCCCTGCGTGTTGGAGTTGCCGTTCACCTGCGCGCCGGCTTCCGCCGCGCCGCTCGCTCCCGCGTTCGTGTTGCCGTTGCCTTGAGCGCCGCGCGCCGTGTCCATCTTGCCCGTGTAAAGCTGGCGGTCGGCCCGCAGGTAGCCGCGCGCCACGGTGCCCTCCACGGGGCGGCGCGACGAGAGCCCGTCCTTGAAGAAGCTGCTCGGCTCGTAGACCTCGTAGCGCGGCTGATCCTGCATGTCCTGCCGACAGCCGGAAAGCAGAAGGCAGAAGGCGGAGAGCAGAAGGCAGAAGGCAGAAGGCAGAAGGCGGCGAGCGCAAGAAGTCACCGGCTTTCTTGCTGCCTTCCGCCTTCCGCCTTCTGCCTTCAGTTCTTTACTGTTCGACATCAACCACCTCTTTGGGGTTCAAGCTCAACAGAAACATACGCGCCCGGTCGTGGTCGAACTTGGGGTCGCGCGCCTCTATGACGAGGAAGAAGCGGTCGCGCGAGGCCAGGGCGAAACGCTCGGCGTTGAAGACCGGGTGATAGGGCTGCGGCAGCTTGTTCAGGGCCAGCATCCCGAAGACCGCCGCGAAGGCCGCGAACAGCACCGTCATCTCGAATGTAATCGGCATGAACGACGGCCAACTGTGCAGCGGGCGGCCGCCGACGTTGATCGGGTAGTCAATCACCGCGACGTAATACTGCAACCCGTAGCCGACGAGGCCGCCGATGATGCCGCCGATGAGCACGATGATGGGCAGCCGCGTCCGGTGAAAGCCTATGGCCTCGGACAGCTCCTCAATCGGGTACGGCGAGTAGGCGTTGATGCGGCGGTAGCCCGCGTCGTAAGTCGCGCGCGCGGCCTCGACCACGTCCGTCGGATTCTCGAATTCGGCCATCAGGCCGTAGAGCGGTGGCTTAGTCTCCATAACTTCTGCTCCTCAAGCGTGCTCTTCCTCGACTTCCGCCTGCGGGAGTATCGTGCGCATCTCGAAGATGGAGATGATGGGCAGGAAGCGTATGAAGAGGAACAGCAGGCTGAAAAAGAGCCCGATGGTCCCGATGAACATCGTCCAGTCCCAGATGGTCGGGCTGTACATGCCCCACGACGAGGGAAGAAAATCTCTGTGCAAACTCGTCACGATGATGACGAAGCGTTCGAGCCACATCCCGACGCCGACCACAATCGAGATTAACCAGAGAATCAGCATGTTGCTCCGCAGCTTCTTCGACCAGAGGAGCTGCGGGATGATGCCGTTGCAGAGGATGAGCAGCCAGTAGAAGACCGCGTAAGGCCCCGTCATGCGGTTGAAAATCATGAAGCTCTCGTACTCGTTGGCGCTGTACCAGCCGAAGAACGCCTCCATCGCGTAGCCGTAGACGACGATCAACCCGGTCGCCAGCATCACCTTCGCCATGTTGTGTATGTGGCGCATGGTGATGAAGTCTTCGAGGCCGTACCACTTCCGCAGCGGGATGGTCAGCGTCAAGACCATCGCGAAGCCCGCGTAAATCGCGCCCGCGACGAAGTAGGGCGGGAAGATGGTCGCGTGCCAGCCCGGAATCTGCGAGACGGCGAAGTCGAAGCTGACGATGGTGTGAACCGAAAGCACGAGCGGCGTGGCTAATCCGGCGAGCAACAGGTAAGCCGCCTCGTAGCGGAGCCAGTGGCGCGCGCTCCCGCGCCAGCCCATCGCCAGCAGGCCGTAAAGCTTCTTCCAGGCCGTGCTCTTGGCGCGGTCACGAAGCGTCGCGAAGTCCGGTATCAGGCCGATGAACCAGAAGAGAGCGGAGACCGTGGCGTAGGTCGAGACGGCGAACACGTCCCACATCAGGGGGCTTCTAAACTGCGGCTGAATCCCCATCGTGTTCGGGTAGGGGAAGAGCCAGTAGGCGAGCCACGGGCGGCCCGTGTGGAGCAAAGGGAAGAGCCCGGCGCAGGCGACGGCGAAGAGCGTCATCGCCTCCGCGAAGCGGTTAATTGATGTGCGCCACTCCTGCCGGAGCAGAAGTAGAATCGCCGAGATGAGCGTGCCGGCGTGGCCGATGCCAATCCACCAGACGAAGTTGATGATGTCGAAGGCCCAGCCGACCGGAATGTTGTTGCCCCAGATGCCGATGCCCGTAAAGACGAGGTTCGTGATCGTCAGCATCAGGATCATCGTGATCGAGAAGGCGATGGCGAACCCTATGAACCACCAGATCGGCGTCTTGCGCTTCAAGACCAGCGAGCTGATCTTGTCGGTCACGGACGCGAAATCGTGGCCCGGCTCGATGAGCGGCGCGGTCTCGGTCTTGTGTATGCGAACGTCGTCGTGTGGTTGATCCACTTCTGATGACATAACGTCTCTCAAGCCTTCTTGATTTCTTCGTTCGGGTTCTTCAGCGCCGCGAGGTACGTCGTGCGCGGCTGCGTGTTGAGGTCCGCGAGCAGCGAGTAGTTACGCTGCTCGGCCTTCAGTTTCGACACGCGGCTGTTAGGGTCGTTGATGTTGCCGAAGACAATCGCCTCGGTCGGGCAGACCGACTGGCAGGCCGTGACGACCTCGCCGTCGGCCAGCGTGCGCCCCTCCTTCTCGGCCTCGATCTTGCCCCACTGTATGCGCTGCACGCAGTAGGTGCACTTCTCCATCACGCCGCGGCTGCGGACAGACACTTCCGGGTTGCGCATCAGTTGATAAGTCGGCGTCGTCCAGTCCTGGTAGAGCAGGAAGTTGAAGCGGCGGACCTTGTACGGGCAGTTGTTCGAGCAGTAGCGCGTGCCGACGCAGCGGTTGTAGACCATGTCGTTCAAGCCCTCGGCGCTGTGCACGGTCGCGTGGACGGGGCAAACCGGCTCGCACGGGGCCTGCTCGCAGTGCATGCAGGGCACGGGCATGAAGTACGGGCCTTCGGGGTTGTTCTCGTCCTGGCCGCCGAAGTAGCTGTCAATCCTGAGCCAGTGCATCTCGCGGCTGCGCTGCACCTGCTCCTTGCCGACGATGGGGATATTGTTCTCGGACTGGCAGGCGACCACGCAGGCGTTGCAGCCGACGCAGGAGCTAACGTCAATCGCCATGCCCCAGGCGTAGTCGCGCTGCTTGTAGTCCCACTGTGGGTACATGGACTCGTCGTAGCCGGACTCGCCGTGCGGGACGCCGTGCTCGTCGCCCTCCTTCGCCTTCTCGGGCTCGTGCAGGTAATCGGCGAGCGTCTGCGAGCGCACCACGTCGCGGTTCTCCATCATGTGGTGGAGCTGCGTGACGGCGAGCGAGTGCTGCTCGCCCGTCTTCGTCACTTTGGCCCCCGCGCCGAACCAGGGCGAGTCGGCGGTGCGAATCTTGTAGGCGTCGAAGCCGAGGCCGGAGCCCGCGCGGCCGGCGCGCGTGCGCCCGTAGCCGAGGTGGACTGTGACCACGTTGTCGGGCTGGCCCGGCGTAATCCAGACGGGCGCGACGAGACTGCGGCCGCCGTACTCTATCGTGACCGTGTCTACGTGAACGTCGCCGCCGTGTGTGCCAATTTTTTGCGTCACGCCCAATTGCCTCGCGGTCGCGGGGCTCAGGAGCGCGGCGTTGTCCCACGTCAGCTTGTTGAAGGGCTTCGGCAGTTCCTGTAGCCAGCCGTTGTTGCTGAAGCGGCCGTCGTAGACGGACGGGTCCGTGCGGAAGAGTAGCTCGAAGCCGCCGGGCGGGGGCGGCGGGGCGGGCGTCGCGCCGCTCTCGCCGGGCGCGCGCACCGTCAGGCCGTCGCGCGGTTTGGCCGCCGTGTTCGGGATGAAGCCGTCGTGCAAGATTTTGCGCCAGGCCAGCTCGGGGTCAGTCGCGCCGTCCGTAATCGGCGCGGTCAGGAGCGGCTTGTCGGCGAAATTTAATGAAGCCTGGCCGGCGGCGGGCTGCGGCTGATTTTGTCCGGCCCCTCCCATCTGCCCGAGCCAGAAGTTGCGGACGAGGTCGTAGCCGCTACGGTCGGACTCGTCGGAGAAGACGGCGAGCAGCTCATGCGCGCTGCGGCCGCCGTAGAGCGGGGTGATTAAGGGCTGGATGATGGAGACCGTGCCGTCGTAGCTGCGCGCGTCGCTCCATGCTTCGAGGTAGTGCGCCTCGGGCACGTGCCAGTGGCACAATTCCGAAGTCTCGTCCTTGTAGAGACTGAGGTGAACGCGCAGCGGCACTTTGTCGAGCCGCGCAAAATCTAATTTCAAGTCGGCAGGCGTCGTGTAGGCAGGGTTGCCGCCGAGGATGACTAGGAGCTGGACGCGCTTGCCGTCAATGTCCGCCACTAAATCGCGCAGCGACGCCGTGTGGTCTTCGGGGCGCGCTTCGATGGGCTCCGTGTAGAAGACCGTCTTGCCGACGTTGCCGAGCGCCTCGTTCATGGCGTGCGCGAGCGCGTGGACAGAGGCCGGCTGCTCGTCGCCCGCGATGACGATGCTGCGGCCCGCGTTCTCTCTGAGGTCGCGCGCGACGGCGTTGACCCAGGTGGCGGGAGCAGACGTGGTGCCGGCGGGGCGCACGTCCGTCTTGACGGTGACGCCCTGGCCGCCGAGCGCCGCGGCGATGGCGCGCACGGTCGCCTCGATTTCGCTCGGGCGCACGCTCAGCCTGTGGTCGGCCATCGCGCCCGTGTTGGTCGGCGTGGACTCGACGGCGTAAAGACGGTTCATCGTCTTGTGCTCTTCGGTCACGCGGCGCTTCGCGGCGAAGTCTCGCGCGTGGCGCAGGTTCCCGGGGCCGCAGTTGAGAAAGTCAGAGTCAATCGCCAGGATGCGCTCGGCCTGGTCGAAGCGGTAGACGGTGTTGACGGGCTCGCCGAAGGCCCCGACTGCGCCCGCGTGCGCGCCCGCGCGCCCCGCCGGCTCGTACTGGTGCCACTTGGCCGCCGGGAACTCCGTCAGGATGGTGCGAATCTGTGCGGCGAGCGTCGGCGACGTGACCGTCTCGGTCAGGATGCGGAAGCCAGCGCCCTGTGATTTGCGCTGCTCTTCGAGCGCCGTCCGCATCTCCGCGACGAAGGACGGCCAGGCGCGAATCTCTTCGCGGTAGGTCAGGACTTTCGAGCGGTCGGGATCGTAGAGCGTCAGGATGGAGGCTTGCGCGAAGAGGTCGGTGGCGCTCGTGCCCTTGACGTTCAAGTCCGCGCCGCGGTTGTTCGGGTGGTCCGGGTTGCCTTCAATCTTGGTCGGGCGGCCCTCGTTGCTCCTGACGAGCAAGGGCGTGGCCGTGCCGCCCAGGGGCATCGCCGTGGCGAAGAAGAGCGGCTTGCCGGGGACCAGCTCTTCGGGCTGGTCAACGTAGGGGACGATCTTCTCGGGCGGCTGGTAGGCGCAGGAACTGAGGCCGGCGAGCGCCAAGCTGGCCCCCATCAGTTTGATGAAGTTGCGGCGGCCGATGGGGTCGTGCCACTCCTCCGCGTGCTGCGGGTACTCGCGCTCGACGAACTCGCGGAACTCGGGCGTGTCGGCCAGTTCTTCGAGGCTGCGCCAGTAGTGCTTCCCGTCCTGCTCGGCCAGTATGCGCTCGCGCATCAGGGCGAAGTTTTGGTGGCTGTCTTTGCTAGGCATCGTGAAAAAATGTTTCCTTCTACCTGTGGCACGTCGAGCAGCTCGTCAGCACGTGCGTGTCCGGGTGCTTGTACTGTTTGGCGAGTTGCGGGCCGACTTCCGACTGGTTCGCCGCCGGCTCCCAGTCCATCTTGAAAATGTCTTTCTGCGCGCGGATGTATTTCTCCGGGTTGCGGTGGCAGGTCAGGCACCACTCCATTTGCAGCGACGAGAACTGGTACATCAGGGGCATCTCGCTGACGTTGCCGTGGCAGGTCGAGCACCCCACCCCTTTGTTGACGTGAATGCTGTGGTTGAAATAGACGAAGTCGGGCAGGTCGTGGACGCGCGTCCACTCGATCGGCTTGCCCGTCCGGTAGCTCTCGCGCACGGGCTCCAGGTACGGGCTGTCGGCCCAAATCTGCGAGTGGCAGTTCATGCAGACCTGCGTCGAGGGCATCCCGGCGGACGCGGAGGTCTCGACCGTCGTGTGGCAGTAGCGGCAGTCAATGCCGTCGTCGCCCGAGTGGTGCTTGTGGCTGAACTGGACGGGCTGCTCGCGCTCGACGAACGCGCCCGTGCCCCAGGACGAGCGGTGGATGGCGGCGACGACCCAGAGCGCGCCGAGCACGATAAAGATGGCCCCGAAGAGCGACAGCCTGGCTAAGAAGTTGGTGCTGTGATGAAAAATTTGAGGCATCGCCCCAGCCTTTCGTTCAAACCTCAACGGAAGCGAACTTACAGTCTGGCAGTCGAAGCTCTGGGGCTCGAATAGATTGAAGATAAACTACGGCACGACAATCCGGCAGTTGTCTCGATACCCAAAATCGAGACACATGTGCCTTGATCCCCAATTCGATCTCACTGCCTTTGAAGTAATGCCAAGTGCCGACTACTTTACCAGATGCTCTCCTTTTTTCAAATCACCATGCGCGCGCCGCGCGAAAAAAATTGGAGAAATAACACGAAAGCGGAAAGAATCAAAAGGGGGAACCGCAGGCGATTGAAAAGTCCCGTCAGGGACATCCATCATTCTCCGCCGAACAGGCGCTCGTACTCTTCCTTCGTCCTGCGGTAGCACTCGCAGGCGCACGCCTCAAGGCCCGCGCGGTCGGTGATGCGGACGTGCCCGCGCCGGTAGCTGATGAGCCCCATCGCCTGCGCGCGGCCTGCCGCCTCCGTCACGCCCGCGCGCCGGACGCCCATCATCACGGCCAGGTAGTCGTGCGTTAAGTCAACCTCGTCCGAGCCCACGCCGTCGCAGCTCATCAGCAGCCACTTGCAGAACCTCTCCTCCAGCTTGTGCAGCCGGTTGCAGGCCGCCGCGTGCGACCCGATGACGATGACGACGTGGATGTAACGGTTGAAGAGCTGACGCGCCGCGCGGCTCTCGTCGTAGACCCGCTTGAGGACTTCGGTACGCACCCGTATGGCCTCGCCAGGGACTTGCGCGAAGGTCGGCATCGGCGTGGTCGCCGCATCCAGCAGGACCGGGATGCCGGACATCCCCTCCCTGCCGATTGAGCCGGACTCTATGGAGCTGCCGTCCTCCATCGTGGTCACTAAAGAGAGCAGGCAGTTGAGCGGGAAGTAAACGTCGCGGATGGGCTCGTCCGGCACGATGGCGTGGTTGCCGTGCGCGAGGCTGACCCGCTCGAAGTGCGGGCTCAGGGCCTCAAACTCTGCCGGCGGTAATTTGGCTAAGAGTCGGTTTTCCATGCGGGGCTGTCCTGTCTTAAAAGTCAGGCCGGAAAAATTTTTTCGCGCTCAAGATTAGCTCACTTATTCCAGAATCGTTTGTACCCTATCGTACATTGCGGACGCCCGGGGGCGTGTGCCACGCGCGCGTACCTCTTTGAGAGTCACCTCGCAGCATTCAGACTTTTGTGTTCGCGGCGGCTATGGCGTCCTCCCGGCGAGCATGATTAAGAATGAGCGAGGGGCGCACGACTTTTAAATCCTGCGCACGGTGGGGCACGCCTTGCGGCGAGGTCGGTACGCTTGCGTGCAGACACGTCGCGCGCGCTCTCTGTATATTTCAGGAACACTCAACCCCCCCTAGAGAGTAACTTCATTGACAACTGGAAAAGTTTAGGGCGGCACGACTGCCCTAAGGTTTCGCGCCGGGTTGATCCTCTTCAGGGTAGTGGCGCGAACAGGACGAGCAAGGGGAGGGTCGGGGGGCGGGCCGTAGGGCGGCTCGCCCCCCGTTTTAGCGAGGGGACATCAGAAAAACGTACTTCAACAAGCTGAACACTTTAAAACCTCCGGCCGGGTAGTTCCCGGGTACGTCAACGTACAGACTTTCTACACATTCTTGCTATATCCTGAGCATTCCCCCGGACTAAGATTCGCTCAGTCGTAAGAGCCGTAATTCTTACTCTCACTCGTTTGCGCTCGTTTCTGCCTGCGGTCGCGCCACCCCCCTGGTCGCCCACGCTGGTTACGGATTCCGCTTCATTATGAATCTGGGAATCGCGGAGAGTTTTCATAGGAGATAACTATGCTTAATCAACAGAAGGTCACGGAACTTCTTGCTCTAACTTCGGTGGCCGAGGCCGCCCCGGACATGGTGTGTTTGTCGCACCTGCGCTGGGATTTCGTCTACCAGCGGCCGCAGCACCTCCTGAGCCGCTTCGCCAAAAAGCAGCGCCTCTTTTTTATCGAAGAACCGATTTTCGACGACGGCCCCGTGCGTCTGGATGTGAGCCCCCGCGACTGCGGCGTGACGGTCGTCGTGCCGCGCCTGCCGCGCGAGCTGGAAGGCTCGGACGAGGTCGTGTCCGTGCAGCGCGAGCAGCTCGACCGCCTGCTCGCGGAGCAGCAGATCAAGGATTACGTCCTCTGGTACTACACGCCGATGGCTATGCCCTGGACCAAGCATCTGAAGCCGCTGGCGACCGTTTACGACTGCATGGACGAGCTCTCGGCGTTCAAGGGCGCGCCGCGCTCTTTGAGAGAGAACGAGCTCGCGCTGTTCGAGCGCGCGGACCTGGTTTTCACGGGTGGCCACAGTCTCTACGAGGTCAAGCGCGACCAGCACCGCAACGTCTACGCCTTCCCTTCGAGCATTGACGCGCCGCACTTCGCGCAGGCGCGCTCGGCCGCGGTCGAGCCCGAAGACCAGCGCGACATCCCGCACACGCGCCTCGGCTTCTTCGGCGTGATTGACGAGCGCATGGACATAGAGTTGTTGGACGCCGTGGCCGAGGCGCGGCCCGACTGGCACCTCGTCATGATCGGCCCGGTCGTCAAGATTGACCCGAATGATTTGCCGCGCCGCGACAACATTCATTACCTCGGCGGCAAGTCTTACGCGGAGCTGCCTTCGTACCTTGCGGGCTGGGACGTGGCTTTCTTGCCGTTCGCGCGCAACGAGTCAACGCGCTTCATCAGTCCGACCAAGACGCCCGAGTACCTGGCGGCGGGCCGCGCCGTGGTCTCGACTTCGATTCGCGACGTCGTGCGCCCCTACGGCGAGCTGGGGCTCGTCCACATCGCGGACACGCCCGCCGAGTTCGTCGCGGCCGTGGAGCGGGCGCTCGGCGAGGACGACGCCGCGCGCATGAAGAAGGTGGACGCCTTCCTCGGCCAGACCTCCTGGGACCAGACCTGGGGGCGCATGAGTGAGCTGGTCGAAGACGTAATCGCCGCCCGCCGCGCAGAGCTTGCGCCGCGCCGCGCGCTCGCCGCCCCGGCCGCGGCCGGAGCCGCCTACGCGTCGAGCTACGTGACGGGAGACTGAGAGCGCATTTCAAAACAACCACTCAACCCTTTGCGCCTTACGTTTTAACTTTGCGCCTTTGCGCGAAACAGCCGTTCACGCAAAGGCGCAAAGACAAGACGTAAGGCGCAAAGGCTTGAGCCAAAAGTTGGCATTGAGTGTCGGAGCATTTTCAGGGGAAGAGAATGAGCAACGGGAGGAGAACTTAGATGTTTGATTATTTGATTGTCGGCGCGGGTTTCGCCGGGAGCGTACTGGCCGAGCGGCTGGCTGCCGGCTCGGATAAGAAAGTCTTAATCTGCGACAAGCGCCCGCACATCGGCGGCAACGCTTACGACCATTACAACGACGCGGGTGTCCTCGTCCACAAGTACGGGCCGCACATCTTCCACACCAACTCGCGCGAGGTCTTCGAGTACCTCTCGCGCTTCACCGAGTGGCGCTCTTACCAGCACCGCGTTTTGGCACACGTTGACGGGCAACTGGTCCCCATCCCGATTAACCTCGACACGATCAACAAGCTCTACGGCCTGAACCTCACCTCGTTCGAGGTCGAGGATTTCTTCAAGAAGGTCTCGGAGCCCGTCGAGCGCGTCCGCACCTCGGAGGACGTGGTCGTCTCGGCCGTCGGGCGCGAGCTCTACGAAAAGTTCTTCCGCAACTACACGCGCAAGCAGTGGGGCCTAGACCCCTCGGAGCTCGACGCCTCCGTCACCTCGCGCGTGCCGACGCGCACGAACCGCGACGACCGCTACTTCACGGACACGTACCAGGCGATGCCCTCGCACGGCTACACGCGCATGTTCGAAAAGATGCTCGACCACCCGAACATCAAGGTCATGCTCAACACGGACTACCGCGAGATTGAGGAGGAGATCAGTTACAAGGAGATGATCTACACAGGCCCCGTGGACTCGTTCTTCGACTACCGTTACGGGAAGCTCCCCTACCGCTCGCTCGAATTCAAGCACGAGACGCACGACCGCCCCGTCTTCCAGGAGGCGCCTGTCGTCAACTACCCGAACGAGCACCTCTACACGCGCATCACGGAGTTCAAGTACCTGACGGGCCAGGAGCACTCGAAGACGAGCGTCGTCTACGAGTTCCCGAAGGGCGAGGGCGACCCCTACTACCCCGTGCCGCGCAAGGAGAACGCCGATCTCTACGCGAAGTACAAGGCGCTCGCGGACCAGACGCCGGGCGTGCACTTCGTCGGCCGGCTGGCGACCTACAAGTATTACAACATGGACCAGATCGTAGCGCAGGCGCTGACCGTCTACGGCAAGTTGAGTGGGGCGACGAAGCGCAGCGAGAGCACCCTGCGCGTGGCCGACAAGGTGAAGGTGGCCGTGGCGGCGAACGGGGCGCGCGCCAAGAAAGTGAAGGTGGCGGCCGGCGCGGCCGTCTAGATGAGAGATTCGGTCATGGCCTCACACGAGACACCCGGGACGCTCAGGCCCGCCCCGCCTGAGCTCTGGGCCGGCGTCGAGTGCAGCGTCAACCGCGTCGGTGACCAGTTCTTCGACCAGCTTGAGCGCGGCGGCCACGCGCGCCGCGCGTCCGACCTTGAGCTCTTCGCGGGGCTCGGCGTCAGCGCCTTACGCTACCCCGTGCTGTGGGAGCGCACCGCGCCGGACGGGTTGGAGGGCGCGGACTGGTCCTGGGCCGACGAGCGGCTGGCGCGGCTGCGCGAGCTGGGCGTGCGCGCGGTCGTCGGCCTCGTGCACCACGGGAGCGGGCCGCGCTCGACGAGCCTCGTTGACCCGGCCTTCCCGGAAAAACTGGCACAATACGCGGGGGCGGTCGCGCGCCGCTTCCCCTGGGTCACGGACTACACGCCCGTCAACGAGCCCTTAACGACCGCCCGCTTCAGCGCCCTCTACGGCCACTGGTATCCGCACGCCCGCGACGAGCGCTCCTTCGCGCGCGCCCTCGTCAACCAGTGCCGCGGCGTCGTGCTCGCCATGCGCGCCGTGCGCCGAGTCAACCCGGCGGCGCGGCTCGTCCAGACCGAAGACCTGGGCAAGACCTTCAGCACGCGCGCGCTCGGCTACCAGGCCGAGTTCGAGAACGAGCGCCGCTGGCTGACCTGGGACCTGCTGACGGGCAGCCTCTGGCGCGGGAGCCCGATGTGGCTCTACCTGACCCGCACGGCCGGCGTCGGCGAAGCCGAGCTGGAATGGTTCGCGGAAAACCCTTGTCCGCCGGACATCGTCGGCGTCAATCACTACCTGACGAGCGAGCGCTTCCTCGACGAGCGGCTCCACCGCTACCCCGCGCACACGCACGGCGGCAACGGCTGCCACGCTTACGCGGACGTGGAGGCGGTGCGCGTCTGCGCCGAGGGCACGGCAGGGCCGCGCGCCCTGCTGAAAGAGGTTTGGGAGCGTTACCGCCTGCCTGTGGCCGTCACGGAGGCGCACCTGGGGTGCACGCGCGAGGAGCAGTTGCGCTGGCTCAAAGAGGTCTGGGACGGGGCGCAGGGCTTGAGGCGAGAAGGCGTGGACGTGCGCGCCGTCACGGCCTGGTCGCTGCTCGGCGCGTATGATTGGCACAATTTGCTGACGCGGGACGAAGGGCACTACGAGCCGGGCGTCTACGATTTGCGTGGGCCGCGGCCACGACCGACGGCACTCGCGCGGATGCTGCGCGACCTGGCGACCGTCGGCGACCACGAGCACCCGGCGCTGGACTCGCCCGGGTGGTGGCGCAGGTTGGAGCGGCTCTGCTACCAGCCCGTCATGCACCGCGCGCACGCCGTCTCGACGGCCGTGCAGGGGGTGAGCATGAAAGGCGAGGCGGCGAAACCCATTTTGATTACGGGCGCGACCGGCACGCTCGGCCGCGCGTTCGCGCGCGTCTGCGAGGTGCGCGGGCTCGCCTACCGCCTGCTCTCGCGCCGCGAGATGGACATCGCGGACGCTCGCGCGGTCAGCCGCGTCCTGTCCGAGTACGAGCCCTGGGCCGTCGTCAACGCGGCGGGGTTCGTGCGCGTTGATGACGCCGAGCGCGAGGCCGAGACGTGCCTGCGCGAGAACGCCGCGGGGCCGAAGATTTTGGCCCAGGCGTGCGCCGACGCGGGCGCGAAACTTTTGACCTTCTCCTCGGACCTGGTCTTCGACGGGACGGCCCGCACGCCCTACGTCGAGAGCAACGCGGCCGCGCCGCTTAACGTCTACGGTCGGAGCAAGGCCGAGGCCGAAGCCGCGGTCCTGGCCGCGCTCCCTTCGGCGCTGGTGATTCGCACGAGCGCCTTCTTCGGGCCGTGGGACGAGCACAACTTCGTCGCGCACGCCCTGCGCGCGCTCGCCTCGGGCAGGGAATTCAGCGCGGCCGCCGACGCCGTGGTCTCGCCGACCTACGTGCCCGACCTGGTTAACGCGTCGCTCGACCTTCTGATTGACGACGAGCGCGGCGTGTGGCACCTGGCAAACGGCGGCGCTACGAGTTGGGCCGATTTCGCGCGGCGTGCGGCCGCGCTCGCCGGCCTCGACGCGGGACTCGTCCGCAACTGCACGACCGCATCGCTAAGGCTTGCGGCGGCGCGGCCGCTCTACAGCGCGCTCGGGAGCGAGCGCGGCGCGCTGCTCCCGACTCTCGACGACGCCCTCTCGCGCTTCGTGCGCGAGTGCGGGGTGCGCTGGGCCGGAGACGAGAGGGCAGGGCGCGCGATGGCCGCGAAGAAGGGTTGACGCGGCGCGCGGGTTTGAAGAGGGGCGCGTGGATTTTATGTCCCGTAGGGACAATCGAAAATAGCCCAGCACTTCAGTGCTGGGGACCGAACGATAAAAACGATTGAGTCCCGTAGGGACGATTGAAATTTTCAGCCGTCCCTACGGGACTCAAATTATTTTCGTCATCGTTTCCCTGAAGTGCTGGGCTATTATCAATCGTCCCTGACGGGACTCATTGAGCTTTAAAAAATTTGCGCACTGGGTTTAATGATGGAACCATCGCTTGTCAACGTCCCCCGGCCGGAGTACCCGCGCCCGCAGTTCGTCCGCCGCGAGTGGCTGAACCTGAACGGCGAGTGGGAGTTCGCCTTCGACGACGCGAACAAGGGGCGCGAGCTGGGCTGGCACTTCGGCCTGCCTTTAGAAAAGCGGATCGTCGTCCCGTTCCCCTACCAGTCGGAACTCTCCGGCATCAACGACAAGGCCGTTCACGAAATCGTCTGGTACGCGCGCAGCTTCGAGGTTCCCGAGGGGTGGCGCGGGCAGAACGTGCTGCTTGAATTTCGGCGCGGTGGACTACCGCGCGACCGTTTGGGTCAACGGCAAAGAAGTGGGCCACAACCAGGGCGGCCACGTCCCCTTCCAGTTCAACATCGCGCCGTACCTGACGCAGGGGGCGAACCGCCTGACGCTGCGCGTCGAGGACCGGCAGAACCCGCGCCAGCCGCGCGGCAAGCAGTCCACGACGGGCCTGCCGCACGACATTGACTACTACTGCACGACCGGCATCTGGCAGACGGTCTGGCTCGAACCCGTCCCGCCCATCCGCATAGAGGACCTCAGGCTCAACGCGTCGGCGCGCGAGGGGGCGATAGAGATCGGCGTGCTGCTACACGCGCCGTCCACGCGCTGGAACCTCGAAGTCGAGGCGCTCGAAGAGGACGGCGGGGTCGTGGCGCGCACGCGCGTCGAGATCAGGGCCGCGGCCGCGAACCTGAAGCTCGCCATCCCGGAGGCCCGGTCGTGGTCGCCCGAGTCGCCCTACCTCTACGGCCTGCGCATACGCCTGTACGAAGGCGAGCGCCTGCTCGACGAGGTAGAGTCTTACGCGGGCCTGCGCGACGTGGAGCTGCGCGACGGGCGCGCGTGGCTCAACGGCGCGCCCGTGTACCTGGCGATGGTGCTGGATCAGGGCTACTGGCCCGAGAGTTACCTGGCCGCGCCTTCGGACGAGGCTTTGCGCGCCGACATCGAGTGGGCCAAAAAATTCGGCTTCAACGGCGCGCGCAAGCACCAGAAGATAGAGGACCCGCGCTGGCTCTACTGGTGCGACAGGCTGGGGCTCCTGGTCTGGGAGGAGATGCCGAACACGCGCGAGTGGTCTTCGATGGCCGAAGAGCGATTGGCCGCCGAGTGGAAGCGCGCCATCCGCCGCGACTACAACCACCCGTGCATCATCTGCTGGGTTCCCGTCAACGAGAGCATGGGCTTCCCGAAGCTGCGCCAGAACCACCCGGGGCAGTTCGCCTTCATCGAGCGGATGGTCGCCATGACGAGGCAGCTCGACCAGAAGCGCCCCGTGATAGACAACGACGGCTGGGAGCACACGGACATCACGGACATCTGCGCGATACACGACTACACGCCGACGGCCGCGCTCCTGCGCGAGCGTTACCAGGAGGCGGCCACCGGCGGCGCGCTCCCGCCGCACGTCTGGATCGGCAACAAGCCGCTCTTCGTCCTCGGCTCGCGCTACCGCGGCCAGCCCATCGTGCTGTCGGAGGTCGGCGGCTTTCTGATGATCCCGCCTCACGTGCCGCCCGAGGAGCGCGACCTGCTCTACAGGTTCTACGGCTCCGTCCACACGGCGGAAGAACTGCTCGCCAAGTACAGCGACCTGATGGAGGGCATCGCGTCGCTGACCTTCGTCGCGGGCTTCTGCTACACGCAGCTGACGGACATAGAGCAGGAGATCAACGGCCTCTTGACCTACGACCGCCGCCCCAAAGTCCGGCCCGAAGAGGTCGCGGAGCTGCACCGCAGATTGTTCGGCCTGGGTGAGACGAAGACTGACGCCGAGCCCGTGGACGCGGCGACCGGCGTGCGCTGAAATTGAGTCCCGTTAGGGACTGATGAAAATAGCCCAGCACTTCAGTGCTGGGAAACAACGGCGAAAAATTGTGAGTCCCGTAGGGACGGCCGAACCTTCAGTCGTCCCTACGGGACTCAATTATTTTACGCGCACGATTCCCAGCACTGAAGTGCTGGGCTATTTTCGGTCGCCCCTGGCGGGGCTTAAGACTGGCCGCTTTAACTAACTGGGTCGGCACCCTGCGTGTCGCGGGCGAGGAGGGCCGCGCCGACGGTGACGGCGTCGGGGCCGAGGGCGGCGGCGACTATCTGCGTGGCCTCGAAGCAGGGCTGGAAGGCGCGGCGCTCGGCCTCGTTGATGACGGAGTCCAGAACCAGCGGGCCGGCCTCCATGACGCCGCCGCCGAGCACGATCCGCTCGATGTTGAGCAGGTTGATGACCGAAGCCACGGCCGCGCCGATGTACTTGCCCGTGCGCTCCAGCATCATCAGCGAAAAGTCGTCGCCGTTCTGCGCCTCGCGCACCACGTCGGCGGCCGTGAACTCCTTGTTGATGGCTAGGCGCGAGAGCGAAGAGGTGTTGTCGCGGTAGAGCCGCTCGTTGGCCCGCCGCACGATGTTCGGCCCAGAGGCGACCGTCTCCAGGCAGCCCGCGTTGCCGCAGACGCATTCAATGCCTTCGGCGTCAATCGTGATGTGGCCGAACTCGCCCGCGAAGCCGCTCGCGCCGATCCAGAGCTTGCCGTTCAGGATGATCGCGCCGCCGATGCCTGCGCCGATGGTCGCGTAGAACATGTCGCGGCTGCCGCGGCCCGCCCCGGCCTGGTATTCGCCGTAGGCCGCCGCGTTGGCGTCGTTCTCAAGCTCGACGCGCAGGCCCGTGGCCCGCTCCATCTCGGCGTGGAAGTCGCCGCGCACGACCGAGGGCAGGTCTGTCGAGACCAGCACGCGGTCGGTCTGGCGGTTGACGAGGCCCGGAATGCCTATGCCTATGGCCGCGATTTCGGGGGCCACGTCGCGCAGGGCGGAGACGGCCCGGGTGACCTGCGCGACCAGCGCGTCGCGCTGGATGGGCTCCTCGTGGCGCTTGAGGACAGCGCCGTCCGCGCCGACGAGGGCGACGTTCAGCGTCTGGCCGGAAACGTCCACGCCGATGAAGTTCGTTGTTGATTGAGCGGGCTGCGCCATCTTTTCGGGTCTGCCGACTGAAGTCTCAGAATAAATTCATGGGGCAGGAGTCGCGCGCATTGTAATAAACGGTTTACGGGACTGTCAAACAAGCACTTCTCCGTGTAGAATGCACGGGACAGAACTCAGAAGTCAGGAGTCAGAAATCAGAATAAAAACAAAAGCGATTTCGGCCTTTTCATTCTGACTTCTGACTTCTGTATTCTGGCTCCTGCTTCACGTTTATGAAGCTGCGCTCTGTATTATTGCCGACGGATTTCAGCGAGTGCGCCAGCCACGCGCTCTCCTACGCGACCGAGTTGGCGCGCGACTCGGGCGCAAAGCTGCTCTGCGTCCACGTCATAGAGCCCGTCATGCCGACCGTCGGGTACACGGGGATTACGGAGCCGCTCCCGATTGCGGACATCAGCGAGCAGATGGAAGACTCTGCGACGCGCGAGCTGCCGAAGATTGCCGGCTGCGAGGAGTGCGCCGGCCTGGACGTGGAGGAAGTCATCGTCCACGGCGACCCGGCCACGGAGATCGTCCGCACGGCCGAGGAGCGCGGCGTTGACTTGATCGTCATCTCGTCGCACGGCCGCACGGGACTCGGGCGCATCCTCTTCGGCTCGACCGCGGAGGCCGTCGTGCGCCACGCGCCCTGCCCCGTGCTCGTCGTCAAGCCGCCCCCGGAGAAGGAAGATTGAGAGAAGGGCGGGAGAGGCCCGGTCGTGACTCAAGCGACGCCTCCGGCTCACTTTACTTATGGCTCTGAGTTACCTTTACGGACTAACGGGTCAGTTCATCCTTTACGCCCTCTTCCCCCTGGCGCTGGGGGCGGGGGGCAGTACCGTCCTGCTCACGGACACGGTCGAGGGCAGCTTCTTCTACAGGCTGATGGGGACCTACGGCCTCTACGCCGTCTTCGTCCTGACGATGTGGGAGGGCGACATCACGCTGCTGCTGGCCGGCGTGCTGGCACACCACGGCGTCTTCGGTGACTACGGCTTCGCGCAGGTCTTGGGCGCGGGCACGCTCGGCGGCGTCGTCGGCGACAGCCTGGCCTACGCGGGCGGGCGCGGCTTCGAGCGCGGCGTGCGCGGCTTCCGCTTCTACAAGATGGCCGCGCCGCGCATCGTCAAGCTGGTCGAAAAGTTCGGCACGCTCTCCATCTTCATCGTCAAGTACATCTACGGCCTGCGCATCGCCTCGTGCGTCTTCTACGGCGTCGGAAGAATGCCGCTGGTGAAGTTCCTGCTCTGGACGCTGGCGAGCGTCGCCGCCTGGGTGCTCATCTTGAGCGGCGTCGGCTACATGTTCAGCGGGACGATCACGCGCGTCATCGGCGACGTGCAGAACATCACCGTCTACCTGCTCGTCATCCTCGTCGTCGGCGTGGTCGGCTTCTACGTGGTCGAGCGCTTCTGGCTCAGCAAGAAGGTCGAGGAAGCGAACCCCGAGAAGCTCAAGGAGCTGGAACACGCCGCGCAGGAGAAGATTCACGAGATCAAGGTCGAAGTCCAGGAGTTCAAGGAAGAGATACAGGAGCGCATGCACCTGCCGCACCGCCGCAAGGACTCATCCGCCCAGCACGAGCAGCCCGCCCCGAAGAGCGAGGGAGATTAAAAACAGGAGTCAGAAGTCAGAAGTCAGGAATCAGAAGAAAAGAAAATCCGTCGCAGGCTTTTCTTCTGACTCCTGACTTCTATATTCTGACTCCTGTATTCTGACTCCTGACTCCTGTATTCTGTTTTTCATATGATAATCGAATCATCCGCCCCGACGCGCGTTGACCTGGCCGGGGGAACCATAGACATCTGGCCCCTCTACCTGTTCCACCCGGGGGCCTCGACCGTCAACTTCGCCATCAACCTGCGCGCCTCGTGCCGCATCGAGACGCGCGACGACGGGCGCATCGTGTTGGAGTCGCGCGACCGCAAGGTCAGCTTCGAGACGAACCTTGAGGCCATAGAGGACTTAATCCACGAGGAGCGGCTGGAACTCGTCGCGAAGCTCGTGCACTTCTTCAAGCCGACCACGGGCTTTCACCTCGTGGCCCATGGCGAGGCTCCCGCGGGCGCGGGGCTCGCCGGCTCAAGCGCGCTCAACATCGCCTGCATCGGCGCGCTCAATAAGCTGGTCGGCGACCGCTACGACGAGCGCAAGTTCGTCACCATCGCCGCCAACGTCGAGACGACCGTGATCCGCGTCCCCGCCGGCTTCCAGGACTACTTCCCGGCGCTGCACGGCGGCGTCAACAGCCTGCACTTTCGGCCCGACGGCATCGAGCGCGAGGAAATGAAAGTTAACGAGGAGACGCTGGAGCGCCGCATAGCCATCTGCTACACGGGCGAGCCGCGTCTTTCGGGGACGAACAACTGGGAGATCATGAAGAACCACATAGACGGCGACCCGGAGCTGTTCAGGCTCTTCGACGGCATACGCGACTCGGCGGCCCGGATGCGCCGGGCGCTGCTGGCCGACGACTGGCAGGAGGTCTCGTCCACGATGCGCGACGCGTACCCGGGACGCAAACGCCTGGCCCCGGGCGTGACGACGCCGCACATGGACATGCTGGTCGAGAAGGCGCTGGCGAACGGGGCCGAGGGCGCGAAGGTCTGCGGCGCTGGCGGCGGCGGCTGCATCGCCTTCCTCTGCGCGGAGGGCCGCCGGCAGGAAGTCGAGCGCGCGCTGCTCGAAGAAAACGTCGAAGTCCTCGACTGGCGGATCGCCCGCGAGGGCCTGACCGTCCGCGTCAGCTAGGCACAGGGCCAAAAAATTTAGCGCCGGAGACGCAAAGACGCGAAGAGAGTTGAGTCTTTACCCGCAGTCAGAAAAACAGTTGGCGAAAACCGGGACTTGCAATATAGTCACACGGCACGCTTCGCGCTTTGACCCCAACTTTTGAAGGAGACTCGGATTATGGGCTTACTGTTTGCGCTCCTGATGATCGTCGCCGGCGTCCTCGGCGCGGCCGCGCTCATCATTAAGAATAAACCGGACGCCAGAGAGCTGATCGGCAAGCTGGTGCCCTTCCAGGGCATCATCGGCATCGTCCTGCTCATCTGGTCCCTGATCATGCTGATCAGGATTCTCCCCTACATCGGGCTGCTCATGCAGTTCGCGGCCTTCCAGGCCCTGCTCGCCATCCTGGCCCTCCTGGTCGGGATCGTCCTCGGCTTCCTGCTCGGTTACGGCCTGATTAACCAGTACGTCCTCAGCAAGAACGCGGGCACGGCCGCCGGCGGCGCGGGCGTCCAGTCCAAGCTCGCCACGTACCAAGGCCCCCTCGGCATCGTCGCGATCCTGCTGGGCCTCTGGATGCTGATCAGCTTCATCAGCTCGCCTTACCCCGGGTTCTAAGCCGGGCGAGAGTTCCCCTCGGGCCGCTCGGATTGCGGAATGCGGATTTCGGATTGCGGATTTGAAAGGCGAGCCTGGCTTGCTCAATCCGCAATCCGAAATCCGCATTCCGCCATTAGGATGCCCCCCGGCCTTTAGTGATAGACTGTCCCGAGCCCGACAATCACGAGTCCACTACCTTAAAGGATTTATTATGAGCCAAAATCAGAATCGCAAGTGGGTCTACCTTTTCGAGGAGGGCAGCGGCGAGGACAAGTCGCTCCTGGGCGGCAAGGGCGCGGGGCTGGCCGAGATGACTCGCGCGGGCTTGCCCGTGCCCCCCGGCTTCGTCGTCACGACCGAGGCGTGCAACGCTTTTTACGCGAACAACAAGCAGTTCCCCGAAGGCATGTGGGAGCAGGTCAAAGAGGGCCTGCGCCGCCTCGAAGAGAAGACGGGCAAGGGCTTCGGCCATCCCGATAACCCGCTGCTGGTCTCCGTGCGCTCGGGCGCGGCCTTCTCCATGCCGGGCATGATGGACACGGTCTTGAACCTCGGCCTCAACGACAACACGGTGCAGGGGCTCGCCACGCAGACCTCAGACCTGCGCTTCGCCCTGGACGCCTACCGCCGCTTCGCCTCGCTCTTCGGCGAGATCGTCATCGGCGTCGCGCACGAAAAGTTCGAGCGCGTCATGGACCGCTTCAAGGCGCAGACAGAGGGCGGCCGCGACACAGACCTACAGCCAGACCAGTTGCGCGAGATCATCGCCGCCGAGAAGCAGATCATCCACGCCGAGCACAGCGAGGACACCATCCCGGAAGACCCCTACGAGCAGTTGCGGGTCGCCATCGCCGCCGTCTTCAACTCGTGGATGGGCCGGCGGGCCGTGGACTACCGCCGCGTCAACCGCATCCCCGACGACCTGGGCACGGCCGTTAACGTGCAGGCGATGGTCTTCGGCAACATGGGCATGAACAGCGGGACGGGCGTGGCCTTCACGCGCAACCCCTCGACGGGCGAGAAGGCTCTCTACGGCGAGTACCTCCTGAACGCGCAGGGCGAGGACGTGGTCGCGGGCATCCGCACGCCGAACCCCATCAGCCAGCTCAAGGAGGAGCTGCCAGAGGTCTACGAGCAGTTCAACGAGATCACGCAGCTCCTGGAAAAGCACTACCACGACATGCAGGACGTGGAGTTCACGATAGAACGCGGCCGCCTCTGGATGCTCCAGACGCGCACGGGCAAGCGCACGGGCGCGGCCGCGGTGCGCGTCGCCGTGGACATGGTGAACGAAGGATTGATTGACAAGGCGACGGCCATCCAGCGTGTCTCGCCAGAGCAACTGGATCAACTGCTCCACCCGACCGTTGACCCGAACGCGGAGACGACCGTGCTGGCGACGGGCCTGCCCGCCAGCCCCGGCGCGGCGCAGGGCCGCGTCGTCTTCGACCCGGACGAGGCCGAGGAGATGGCCCGCGACGGCGCGAAAGTCATCCTCGTACGCCAGGAGACCAGCCCCGACGACTTCCACGGCATGGTCGCCGCCCAGGCCATCGTCACCGCCCGCGGCGGGATGACCTGCGTGGCGGGGGAGACACGGGTTCTGACCGACCGCGGGCTCCTGACTGCGGAGCAGGCGTTCGCGCTCATCGAACAGGAGCAGCCGCTTCGCATCTTGTCTTTCGATAGCAACCGGCTCCGACCCGTCTGGCGTCCCGTCATCGCCGCCGGCCGCAAACGCTCGGAGGTCATCACGGTCGCGGTCTCGCAGACGGGGCACGCCGAAAAGAACGTGATGCGGCTCACAGCCGACCACAAGATGTATGTCGTCGAGAATCGCAAGCTCGCCAAGAAGCGGCTGGACGCGGTGCTGGCGGACGGCGATTTCCTGACAGTCGTTGACCGCATCCCTGCCCTCGGCGAAGCGACGACTTCACCGGACCTTGCTTACGTCGCCGGGGCGCTCCTGTCCGACGGCAACATCCGCCTCGGCCGCACCAAGGGCGCTGTGACTTTTATTCAAAAGCCGACGCCCGAAAAGGCCGCGTTTATTTCCACGGTCGAGCAGACGTTCGCTAGTAGCTTCGGCACGCCGTTCAGCTACACGCGCGAGCGCCACACGGTCGGCAACCTGCGCGGCCGCGAGATTCGCGGGAGCGTCGAGGACCGTATCTGCTTCCGCCGCGAGCCTGCGGCGCGGCTGGCCGAGATTCGCGATAACATAAGCACCTGGGTTTTGTCGCTGGACGAAACCTGCCTGCTGAAATTCCTGGCCGGGTATGCGGACGGCGACGGCTCTTATAACAGCGAGTCCAGCGCCGTCCGCCTGCAAATCGTGGTCGCCAGACAAAAGCGGGGCTTGCTGGAAGGCTTGGCCCTGGCCTGCCTGCGCCTCGGCATCGTTCCGCAGATAACGAACAACCGCGACAGCTTCCTGCTGCAAATCAGCGAGCGCGTCGCCGACATCCTGAAACACACTCAGCGCCTCAGGGCGGAAATCCCGAATAGACTCTACGAATCGAAATGCCTTTCGCTCAAGGCGCTCTTCGGCGACGTTGTTGACCGAGTCAATTACATGGGGCGCGTCCGCGAGGGTATCAAGCGGGACCTGATGTTCGGCGTCGAGAAAATCCGCCGCGACGTGCTGCCCTTGTGCGACGGCGAAACTTTCCGCGAGGTCGGCCGGCTTCTCGACGCGCCGCTGCGCTCGTACCGCGCCCGGCAGGTCGGGGACGCGGAGCCTGAGTTCGTCTACAACTTCGAGGTCGGGGCCGAAGCCGACCTGGACAAAAATTACGTCGCGTTCTCCAGCCGCCTGACTCCCGTGCTGATTTCCAACTCGCACGCCGCCGTCGTAGCGCGCGGCATGGGCAAGTCGTGCGTGTGCGGCGCGAGCCTACTCAATATTGATTACGGACAGCAGCAGTTCAGTGTTAATGGCACAGTTGTACCTAAAGGGGAGTGGGTCACGGTTGATGGCTCGACCGGGAGGGTCTTTTTGGGCCAGGTGCCGACGGTGCAGCCGAAGCTCGGGGACGACTTCAAGGAGCTGATGAGCTGGGCCGACGAGTTCCGCCGCCTGAGGGTGCGGGCCAACGCGGACACGCCGCAGGACTCGAAGGTCGCGCGCGAGTTCGGGGCCGAAGGCATCGGCCTGTGCCGCACGGAACACATGTTCTTCGGCGAGGGCCGCCTGGCCGCGATGCGCGAGATGATTCTCTCCGAAGGCGTCGGCCAGCGCGAGAAGGCGCTCGAAAAGCTGCTCCCGCTCCAGCGCAAGGACTTCGTCGGCATCTTCCAGGCGATGCAGGGACTGCCCGTCACTATCCGCCTCTTAGACCCGCCGCTCCACGAGTTCCTGCCTGACATACGCGAGCTGATGGGCGAGCTGTCGGAGCTGAAGATGGAGTTGCAACGCGCGGGCACCATCCGCGACATGGACCGCACGCTCGACCAGATAGACGAGAAGCGCCGCCTCTTCCACCAGGTCGAGCGGATACGCGAGAACAACCCGATGCTCGGCCACCGCGGCTGCCGCCTCGGCCTCGTCTACCCCGAGGTGACGCGGATGCAGGTGCGCGCTATCTTCGAGGCCGCGGCCCAGGTGCAGGGCGAGGGGCTCGTCGTCAGGCCGGAGATCATGGTCCCGCTCGTCTCGACCGCGGAGGAGCTGCGCCACCAGGCGGAGCTGATTCACGAGGTCGCCCGCCAGGTGATGGGCGAGCATGGGATGAAGATTGACTACACGGTCGGCACGATGATCGAGCTGCCGCGCGCCGCGCTGACGGCAGACAAGATCGCGGCCCACGCGGACTTCTTCTCGTTCGGCACGAACGACCTGACGCAGACGACTTACGGCCTCTCGCGCGACGACTCGGGCCGCTTCCTCTCGTACTACGTCGAGCACAAAATCATGCCGGACGACCCGTTCCAGGTTTTGGACCGCGAGGGCGTCGGCTATCTCGTCAAGAAGGGGACGGCGCTCGGGCGCGAGGCCAAGCCGGGCCTCAAGGTCGGCATCTGCGGCGAGCACGGCGGCGAGCCGCGCTCGATAGGCTTCTGTCACGAGATCGGGCTCGACTACATCAGCTGCTCGCCGTTCCGCGTGCCGGTCGCGCGCCTGGCCGCCGCGCAGGCCGCGCTCGAACAGAACGGCGGGGCGCAGTCGCGCGACAAGTGAGCACATACAAAAGGCGGAGGGACGATGAGCAACAACACGCTAACGATTACGGACAACCGGACGGGCCGCCAGTACGAGGTCCCCATCGAGAACGACACCATCCGCGCGATGGACTTGCGGCAGATCAAGGTCGCGGACGAAGACTTCGGCCTGATGACCTACGACCCCGCGTTCATGAACACGGCCTCGTGCAAGAGCACGATCACCTACATTGACGGAGACCTCGGGATTCTCGAATACCGCGGCTATCCCATAGACCAGCTCGCCGAGCAGAGCAGCTACCTCGAAGTCGCCTACCTGTTGCTCTACGGCGAGCTGCCGGACGAGCAGCAGCTGGCCGGCTGGAAGCGCAGCATTACCTACCACACCTTTATCAACGAGAACATCAAGAAGGTCTTGGACGGCTTCCACTACAACGCGCACCCGATGGGGATGTTCGAGGCGATGGTCGCCGCGCTCTCGACCTTCTACCCGGAGGCCAAGGACATAGGTGACGCGGCGTGCCGCCAGAAGCAGATTCACCGCCTCATCGCGAAGGTCCCGACCATCGCCGCCTTCGCCTACCGCCACCGCGTCGGCGTGCAGTACGCCTACCCGGACAACGACCTTTCCTACGAGGGCAACTTCCTCAACATGATGTTCAAGACGACGGAGCTGAAGTACGAGCCGAACCCGGTGCTCGAACGCGCTCTCTCCGTGCTGTTCATCCTCCACGCCGACCACGAGCAGAACTGCTCGACCAACGCCATGCGCTCCATCGGGAGCGCGCACACGGACCCCTACTCGGCGCTCGCGGGCGCGGCCGCCGCGCTCTACGGCCCGCTCCACGGCGGGGCCAACGAGGCGGTCCTGAGGATGCTCAACGAAATCGGCTCGGTCGAGCGCGTGCCGGAGTACGTCAAGCGCGTCAAGGCCGGCGAGTTCCGGCTGATGGGCTTCGGCCACCGCGTCTACAAGAACTACGACCCGCGCGCCAAGATCATCAAGCAGATCGCCTACGAGGTCTTCGAGGTGACGGGCAAGGACCCGCTCCTGGATTTAGCGTTGGAGTTGGAGCGCATCGCGCTCGAAGACGACTACTTCGTCAAGCGCAAGCTCTACCCGAACGTGGATTTTTATTCGGGGATTATTTACCGCGCGATGCGCTTCCCCGTGGACATGTTCCCGGTGCTCTTCGCCATCCCGCGCACCTCTGGCTGGCTCGCACAGTGGGTCGAGCTGCTCAACGACCCCGACCAGAAGATCGCCCGCCCGCGCCAGGTTTACCTCGGCCACCGCACGCGCGACTACGTCCCGATGGACAAGCGGGAAAGTGGTAAAGACTCGGGGTCCGACCCCGCAGGGGTCAAACAAGATAGCCGGGGGCAAGCGAGCGCATAAGCGCGAGGCCGCCCCCGGTCTGAGGAAATTTAGTTGAGTAGTAAGGAGAGCAAAGAATTAACCACAGAGGACACAGAGGGACACAGAGGCAGATAAAACATTTCAAATTTCAAATCTGAAATCTCAAATCTGCCATTTCAAATCCCTTTCTTCCCTCTGTGTCCCTCTGTGCCCTCTGTGGTTAATTCTCTAATACTTCGGCACGCTCGGGTCAACTTCGTCTGACCAGGCCGTGATGCCTCCCTTGAGGTTGACGAGTTTGCCTGTGAAACCGGCCTCGGCGAGCGCGCGGATGGCCTTGGCGCTGCGGACGCCGCCCTTGCAGTGGACGACCGTTTCGCGCGACGGGTCAATCTCGCCCATGCGGCTCGTGACCTGGGCGAGCGGGATCAATTTTGTGCCAGGAAGGCGCGCGATCTCGTACTCGTTCGGCTCGCGCACGTCTATCACCTGTAGGTCGTCGCCGCGGTCGAGGCGCTCTTTCAGCTTGGCGGCCGTAATCTCTTCCAGCTTCCTTTCCTCTTTTACTTCCTGCGCGGGCGGGCGCAGGCCGCAGAACTCTTCGTAGTCAATCAACTCCCTGATCGTCGCGTTCTCGCCGCAGACCGGGCACGCTGGGTCTTTCCTGAGCTTCAATTCGCGGAAGCGCATCCGCCAGGCGTCGAACAGGAGCAGGCGGTTGACGAGCACGCCCTCGGCCCCGAGGATGAGCTTGATGGTCTCGCTCGCCTGAATCGCGCCGACGATGCCGGGCAGCACGCCCAGCACGCCGCCCTCCGCGCAGCTCGGCACGAGCCCGGGCGGCGGCGGCTCCGGGTACAGGCAGCGGTAGCACGCCCCGCGCTCGGCCCAGAAGACGCTGGCCTGCCCTTCGAAGCGGAAGATGGAGCCGTAGACGTTGGGCCTGCCCGTCAGCACGCAAGCGTCGTTGACGAGATAACGCGTCGGAAAATTGTCCGTCCCGTCCACGACGATGTCGTACTCTTTGAAGAGACGGAGCGCGTTCTCGCTCGTGAGGCGCTCTTCGTAAGTGTCCAGTTGGACGTGCGGGTTGATGTCGTGCAGGCGGTCGCGCGCGGACTCGATTTTGGGCCGGCCCACGTCCTTCGTGCCGTGTATGATCTGTCGCTGTAGGTTCGACTCGTCCACCACGTCGAAGTCCAGTATGCCGAGCCGGCCGACGCCGGCGGCCGCGAGGTACATCCCGGTCGGAGCGCCCAGGCCGCCCGTGCCGATCATCAAGACGCTCGCGGCCTTGAGCCGGCGCTGCCCGTCCATCCCGACCTCGGGCATGATGAGGTGGCGGCTGTAGCGCGCTATCTCGTCGTTGGAAAGCGAGGGCAGCGCGGCCGCCTTCACTTCGTCTTCGCAGCCTACGCCGCCCGCAACCGAGGGCACGATCATGACGGAGTCGCCGTCCTTCAAGGGCGTGTCCGCGCCGCCCGAGTGGCGTATGTCCTCGTCGTTGACGTAGACGTTGACGAAGCTGCGCAACTTGTTCGCGTCGTTGTAGAGGTGGCGGCGCAGCTCCGCGTGCTCATGGGTCAGACGCTCAAGCGCCTCGCCCGCCGTCCGGGCCTCGACTTCGATCTCGGACTTGCCCCCGGAAAACTGGCGCAGGGCCGTCGGGATGATGATGGTGACTGCCATGATTAACTCCCTTTCAGGATTTGCTCTTCGTTAAAGCGGGAACCGTCCGTCTCCAACTCCCAGGAGCGCAGCTCGACGGCGCGGCCCTTGACGACCGCGACGACCACGTAGGACATCGTCGGCCAGGGCGCGAGGTTCTTCAGGTCAAACTCCGAAGGCACGGCCGGGTGGTCTGGGTGCGAATGATAATTGCCGACGACGCCCAGGCCGTCTTTGGCGAAATGGCGCTCGGCGCGCATGTAATCGAGCGGCGTAATCAGCATCCGGCGGTGCTGCTTGTCGCCCTCCTCCCAGGAGTTCGCCACAGGGTAAGTCTCTACGACGGCGCGCGTGCGTCCGTCGTCTTCGATGCGCCCGATGAGCAGGCCGCAGCACTCGTGCGGATACTCGCGCTCGGCGTGGCGCTTGATGTCTTCGAGGAGCAGCGTCTCTGTTTTAATCATCTCTCTTCATCATCTCTTTTCTTCCCAGAAGTGTTCGCTCAAATATTTCCCGCCGCCGTCGCAGAGGATTGTGACGACGACAGAGTCCGCGGGGAGTTCTCGCGCGAGCCTGAGCGCCGCGTGGACGTTCGCGCCCGAGGAGACGCCGACGAAGAGACCCTCCTCGCGCGCGAGCCGCCGCGTCATCTCGTGCGCGTCCTCGGTCGTGACTTCGACCCCTTCGTCGGCGAGCACGGGGTCATAAATTCCTGGCACAATCGCCGTCGCCATGTGCTTCATGCCTTCGAGGCCGTGCAGCGGCGAGTCAGGCTGCATGGAGACGAGGCGAATCGAGGGGTCGTACTCTTTGAGGCGACGGCCCGTCCCCGTGAACGTCCCCGTCGTGCCGAGGCCGGCGAGGAAGTGCGTGACTCTTCCCTCGGTCTGCTCCCAGATTTCCGGCGCGGTCCCTTCGTAGTGCGCGCGCCAGTTGGCGTCGTTGTTGTACTGGTCCGGGTAAAAATACTTGTCCGGCTCGGCCGCGGCCAGCTCCCTGGCAATGACCTGCGCGGCGTCCGTGCCGCCCATCGGGTCGGTCTCGATGATCTCGGCCCCGTAGACGCCTAGGATGCGCTTGCGCTCGCGGCTCGCGTTGCGCGGCAGGCAGAGCGCGACCTTGTAGCCGCGCGCCGCGCCGACCATCGCGTAGGCTATGCCGGTGTTGCCGCTCGTCGCGTCGAGGATGATTTTGCCTGGGCGGAGCTGGCCCGACCGCTCGCCCGCGAGAATCATCGCCAGCGCCGCGCGGTCTTTGACCGAGCCGCCGGGGTTCAGGTGCTCGGCCTTGGCGAAGACGGAAACCCCCTGCGGCACCAGCCCGCGCGTCACGCGCCGCAGCCGGACGAGCGGCGTCCCGCCGATGCTCTCGGACAGCTCGTCCACGCGCCCGGCCGGCGCGGCCTCTTCCAAAACTCTACGGGTCATCACACTCGTCAACCCCGCCTAAAAAGCTACGGCCGCGACTCCCATCAAGGGAATTCGCGGCCTCGGTATCTGCTCGCTCTTTCGCGTCGCCTAACTCTTCAACCTCAAACCAACGCGCGCGCAAGCATCACCCGGCCGCCCCTCCGTAATGGAGCGACAACAGGCGCAGGCGATGCAAATGTGCTTTGTCTTCGGCACGGGATACACGGCTTTTAAGTTCGAAAAAAATTTGGCTGGGAGGCAGGGACTCGAACCCCGATAGCCAGATCCAGAGTCTTAACTGCGCTCATCCGTTAAGTATGGCTGAGCATCTAAGAGTATTGATCTGTTAATCTTCCAGCCGTTACTATTATAGATGAGTTTGGCTGAGATAGTCTAGTTTGGCTGAGTTGTGATACAGGAGTGATACAGAATTAGAGCTGGTCCAGAAGCCTGCCATTAAGGATTCCTTCGCAACATAATTTGCGGTTTTCAGACAGTCTCATCTGGTATAGTGGTCCAATATTGATGAATACTGCTCTGTTGAGCAGAGTTACCTATAGAGGGCAGAACTATAGATAACGGAAGTGAGCAATAGTGAGAACCAAAAACTGATACTTAAATTTTCTAATTCAGGGGAAGTGCAAACGTATAGATACAATCCTGAATTAAGAGTAGAACCATCCCTGTCTCAAAATCAATCTCGTTCTACATATTCAAGCTCACACATTATTCATAGACCGGCTTTAGGCTTCGAGCTGACAACGGATGACCGGGCAGCCCTTCCACGGTGAATACATAATCTAAAGTCGGACTTAGAAATGCCCGGCGATGCGACATTGCAGCATTTAACCACAACCGGAGCTATCTTCGGTTTTCGCTGGCACAACTATAGTTTACGATCTGTCGGGATTGTAGTAGAGCGGTCAGCGCAATCGGAATGTTCCTGGCCTTTCTGGCGCATCTCTGACGCGAACGGGAACGATGTTGAGCTAGTACAAGTTTGGTATCAGCGCGTCTCCTGTGTATCTTCGCCGGTTTACTGTGATGTTCGGTGGCAGCCGGGTCAAGGGGAAACCGTCACCTTCCCCGGCATAGAAAATGCCAGAAGACTGCGAGATGTTACCTCCGCTTGGCGAGGCCGGGTGCTGTTACAGAAGATCAATCCACGAGGACGCCCTGAGAGTAGCGCAATCCTCAGCAGGACTCAATTCATTGAACGCGCTCCGCAAGCGTGTGCAAAACTGCTTGAAATATTGGGCGAAATGCCCGCTGACGTTCAGATTGCCGAAGAACTCTATATCAGTAGAGCTACCTTTTATCGCTGTATGGAGCGTGCTAACCTTTCATTAAATCAAATCCGGGATATGGCTATCAGGCTTTTGATCGAACCTGCGCCCTTCTAACTTCCTTCCTCAGAATAAAAAATAAATAAGTGAGACTTATTGAGACGACCGGCAGGTGCGTTGTGTTCTATCGTGTGTGCAGGAGGTTAATTAAATGCGCCTGCTAACAGCCAAAGAAACGGCGGAGATTCTGCGAGTAACTTTGCCGCGCGTTTATGAATTAGCCAGGGAAGGCTTAATTCCTAGCGTGAGAATGGGCCGGCAAATCCGTTTCCACGAGTCAAAGATCATGGAGTGGATAGAGCAGGGCGGAAGCGCCTTGCCTAAAGCCGAGGCCCGCGACGTTGCCTAATAGCACTTGCTTCCGGCAAGAGGAAGGGGAGCAGGCGCAATGACTTTAGGCGCACATGCCCACGGGCTCACTAACGCTGACTTCGACACGCTGGCGAAGTCCTATGTCACGCCAGAGCTTGCACGACGCGCGGGACTTTCCCGAGTTGATTCAAGCGAAGGAGCGCAACTCGTCGGGCGAAATGGACACTCTGATTATTCGGGCATCATCTTCCCCTATTACTGGCCGGGTGATGATAGCCCGCGCGAACATCGTTTGCGCCGCGACCACCCAGAATATGAGCTAAAAGACGGAGTGCCCAAAGAGAAAGGCAAGTACCTTTCGCCGCCCGGTCGCAGTAACCTCTTTTACATCCCGCCCGGCACGCCCGCCGAATACCTTTCCGACTCCTCTATCAAGTGCGCCTTTACCGAAGGCGAAAAGAAAGCCCTCGCCCTTTACCGCTACTTCATAGAAGGCGGCGAGCGCGTGCTAGTGGTCGGACTCTCCGGCGCTTGGAATTGGCGCGGGACTGTAGGCAAGACGACTGACGATAAGGGCGCACGTTGCGACCTTAAAGGCCCAATCCCTGACTTTGACCGCGTTGTGTTTGACAAGCGTAAGGTCTATGTCATTTACGACACGAACGTCGCCACTAATGAAAGCGTGAGTGCGGCCCGTAAGGGACTTGCAAAGGAATTGAAGAGGCGCGGCGTAGACGTGCGCCTAGTTGATCTGCCAGAGATTGACGGCGTGAACGGCGTTGATGATTTGCTGTATCTCGAAGGCCCTGAATTTCTCACATCGCTAATAGCCGAAGCGAAGAAAAGCGAAAAGCCGGAGCGTAAATCGCAGGCCACAATCTTAGTCGAGCTAGCGCGGGACGCCGAACTCTTCCACACTTCCGAAAACAAGCCTTTCGCCATTATCACAGTCGGCAATCACCGCGAGACGTGGCCTCTGGAATCTCGCGGCTTCCGGGATTACATAGCGCGTCTCTTTTACGATGCCCAGGGCTCTGCGCCGTCCGCACAGGCTGTGCAAGAGGCATTAGGAGTCTTGCAAGGCTTCGCACGCTTTAAGGGCGAGACGCGCGAGGTTCACACTCGCCTCGCCGGGCATGAGGGCGCAATATACCTCGATTTGTGTGACGAGAATTGGAGCGTGGTACACATCACGCGCGACGGCTGGGAAGTAATAGACAATTCGCCCGTCAAATTCCGCCGCACTCGCGGGATGCTCCCTTTGCCTGAGCCCGTGCGCGGCGGCTCTCTAAACCTCTTGCGCTCACTCGTCAACGTAACTGATAGCGACTGGCCGTTAGTTGCGACATGGCTTGTCTCGACATGCAGGCCGGACAGTCCGTGCCCCGTCCTCGCGCTCCACGGCGAACAGGGCAGCGCCAAAAGCACGCTTGCCCGGATGCTGCGCGCGTCCATTGACCCGAACAAAGCGCCGCTGAGGAGTGAGCCGCGAGACGAGCGTGACTTGATGATTGCGGCGACGAATGCCAGGTTAATTGCGTTAGACAATCTCTCGCGCATTTCGCCCTGGCTTTCCGATTCCTTGTGCCGTCTGGCGACGGGCGGTGGCTTCGCCACGCGCGAGCTGTACGCCAACGATGAAGAGGTCTTATTTGATGCCATGCGCCCCGTGCTCTTGAACGGCATTGAAGAGTTGGCTACAAGGGGTGATTTGCTAGACCGGGCAATCGTCTTGAATCTGCCCACGATTCCAGAAGACGGCCGCCGTTCTGAGGCTGAGATATGGATCGAGTTTGAAGCGGCGCGGCCCGCGATATTAGGCGCGATTCTGGACGCTGTGAGCCACGCCTTACGCAATCTCGATTCTGTCCATCTTGAAAAGCTCCCGCGCATGGCGGACTTCGCTCTGTGGGCAACCGCAGCCGAAGGCGCTTTAGAGTTAGCGCCCGGCGCATTCATGGCAGCATACACGGGCAACCGTGAGGCGGCGAATGATCTGGCGCTAGAGGCTTCGCCCGTCGCGCCGGCAATTATCGCCTTTGTCGAGCGTGAGAGGCTGTGGACGGGCACGGCGACGGAACTGCTAAAAGGGCTGAACGCTATTGCAGGCGATGAGGCTCAAAAGCAACAGGGCTGGCCTAAGCGTGGCAATGCCTTGAGCGGCATCTTGAAACGGCTTGCTCCTAATCTGCGGACAGCAGGTGTCAATTTCTCACGCCTCAGTCGCTCAGACAGCAAGGGCAGCCGGAAGATTAAATTAGAACAGACCCGCATTTCATCGTCAGTATCGTCAGCATCGTCAGAAGTCACCAAAGGCTCAGTAAATTCGCAAATCTCTTCTGACGATCCCTGGGCCTCTGACAATGCCGCTGACAATCTTCCCTTACCATCAACAGCAGAAAAGGCCAATGAAAACGGCTCCGCTGACGGTCTGACAATCTCTGACGATGTTTTACAGGCTCATTCTAATGGTGAGATGCCGGAAGAAATAGAGGAGCGTGCTGCGCTCTTAGACTACTACGCCGGAGATCAAGAGCCCGTAACGAAAGATATTGAAAGCTAAAGGGGTGGGCGTGGCGGATAAAGGGAGCATCATAATCGAAGGCGTCACGCTCACTGAGAAAGCGGGGCGGGCATACCCGCGCGCGTGGCGCGTTTATGGCACAGACCAAGTTTATAGATTTGAAGACGGCCTCGTCTGCGCCGTGCCGAACACTTGGCGACTCATCGCGGAGGTTAAATTCAAACGCCACGCGCGCCGCTTCACCTGGCCTGACGTGACGCTCGCGCCGACCGTGGAAGAAGGCGACGGCATTAAGCTATACGCCGGGGTGATTGTTGACGATAAGGGCCGCGAGCGATGGTTTAATGAAAGCGCCTTTATCCTCCCGCCTGAGTTGGGGCCTGTTACAACCCTTTATGACGTGACGGTGAATAGTATTGAATGCGGTGTCATGGGTGACAAAGCCGGGTGATATGGCTTAATTATTTTGGAAAAAATCAAAGTTGAATGTCGAAAAGACAGGTTGAGAGTTGCTTGATTTTGCCTGCCCCGCACACTCGGCGGGCCGCTCATTTCCTGAGAGAGCATTCCGGCGCGTGGACGTGGCCGAAGTACGGTTATTCTTTTTCGTACACCTTCACCCCGGCGGGCCGCTCGGCCTGTCTTGACTTATGGGGAAGACAGGCAATCGAGCTTGAAGCCACAAGCCCGAATTATGGCGGCGTGCGCTGGTGGTATCTCTGCCCCCGTTGTGTTCGTCGCGCCTCGCGCCTCTATCTTCCGAACCGCGAAAGGTTCTTTCTCTGCCGCATCTGTCATGATCTGAGTTATGAGAGCGCACAGAGCAGCCGGGCGCGTTATTATCAACTCTTCAAAGATAGCGCGCGCCAGCTTCCGAAAGGCTATTGCACAGCAACTTATTTTCGTGAGGCGATTCGGGCGGGGATCGGCGGCTTTCAGGTCGCCGACGTGGTAGGGCAGGCCGAAGCCTTTACCTGATTCAATCTATACACAGCGTTACATCTTGGGGAAATGGCATACACAGAACGGGCAAAAGAGTTGAGGCGATGCACGGACAACCGGCGGGATGGTAGGCCGTGCCGTTCCTGGGCCGTGTGGGGCGACGAGCGCCAGAAGTGCATGAGCCATTCGGGCAGGCATCACAGAGGGGCTCTGAGGCTCGCCAGAGGCGCAAGCGAGCGCACGCGCTTTGTGCCCTGCACCTGTCGCGCTTACAGTTGGCCGCATCGTCCAGGGGGCGGCTTATGCCGTTGGCCGGACCCGCCCCTATTCATCCGACTGACCCCGGCGGGCACTCCTTCATGGCCGCGCGTGCCCGCCTCATTCAAGCCCTTTGTGCGACTTTTAGAGCGGCGCTACCGAAAGAGGGCGGCCGGGCGGGCGACTTGAAATCTTGAAAAATAAATCAATTGCCAATGTCACATGAATGTCGCATCCGGGGCGTTCAAAACTTCCGTTTTATTTCCGCTTTTCTTCGGGAAATCAAAACGGTAAGCCGCGCCCTATCTCTGGTTAGCATCTTGAATCTCAGCGGGTACATTCCTCGCAAGCTTGCTGCGCTATACTTGGCGAGTGAGCAAGTTTATTCATAAAAGGCACAATGTCTCAGTTCTTCTCTACCATATCGTTTGCCCGGCCAAGTATCGGAGAGTGGTTTTCACTGCCGATGTGGATGAAAAGCTCAAAGACATCTGCCTGGAAATCAGCAAACGCTATGAGATCACTTTCCTTGAGATTGGAACAGATCAAGATCATGTCCATTTTCTCGTGCAATCAGTGCCAATGCTGAGTCCAAAAAGGATTGTGCAGATCATCAAGAGCCTGACGGCCAAAGAAATCTTCCGCGCCTGTCCAGAGGTCAAGAAGCAACTGTGGGGCGGAGAGTTCTGGAGCAATGGCTATTTCATCAGTACAGTCGGGCAGCATGGCAACGAAACGTCAATTAGGAAGTACATTCAAGATCAAGGTGCAGAATATATTCAGCTACACAAGGAACAACTCAAGCTATTCTGATACTCCGCAGCTTGCTGCGGCGAAATTCATTCAAGATTTTTCAAGTTGGGCGAAGTTGGACGGACTGACACGGTTTAGTTACCTAAGAGCGTGTTGAAAAAGTCATCGAGCGAGACGCCGCAGCATCAAGCCGATCATGGCGACTTGAATCATCGCTTCGCTCGTCTCGGTCAAGTATTCGTAGTCTTTGCTCAGCCGCCGGCAGCGACTTAACCATGCAAACGTGCGCTCGACAATCCACCGCTTGGGCAGCACCGCGAAGCGGTGCTCCTCGGTGCGCGCAACCAACTCAAGGCGCACCTTACGCCAGCGCCGTAAGCCCCAGAGCCAGTCGGCCAGACTGCCGCGGTATCCGCCGTCGGCCCACACCAGGCGCAGGCGGTGAAAGCCGCTCTCCAAGGGGGCGAGCACCCGTCTTGCCGCGGTCCGGTCCTGCTCCGAAGCGGCATGCACGACCGTCAAGAGCAGTAGCCCTAAAGTGTCAACTAGCAGATGCCGCTTGCGCCCAACTACTTTCTTTGCCGCGTCATAGCCGTGCGGCCCGCCGCGGTCGGTCGTCTTCACCGACTGCGTGTCGAGAATGGCGGCTGACGGGGTCGGCTTGCGCCCTGCGGCGCGGCGCACCCGCCGACGCAAGCGGTCATGGATGCTCTGCCAGGTGCCGTCGCGCCGCCAGCGGCGGAAGTAATGATAGGTGGTCGCCCACGCGGGCAGGTCGTGCGGCACGAGCCGCCACGCCCCGCCTGAGCGCACGACGTAGAGGATTGCATTTACAATCTCGCGTCGTGAATACTTGGCGGGGCGACCTCCGGGCTTTGGTTCAGGAATCAGTCGAGCGAGCAGATGCCACTCTGCATCACTCAAATCTGTTGGGTATGTTTGTCTCATACCCTTTTCCTAACTGATTCACCGGGGGTCGTTCCACTTTTTCAACACGCTCTAAGATTGATTAATACCCCATGAAAGAACGTGGGCCGCTGATACCCAATGAAAGCCGGGGTATAGTTTCCGCGCCTGTGCTACCTAAGACGGCCCTATGGTGAAAGCCTTTGACGCGATACTGAGAAAGCCATTCCCGCCGATGCCGGGCGCGGTCTGCCGTCAGCTCGTGCGCTGCGGGAAAGCTAACTGCCGATGCGCGCGAGGGCAGAAGCATGAGGCGTTCTATCGCTTCTGGCGCGAAGGGGGCCGACTCCGAAAAGAATATGTGAGGCGCGCGGACGTTGAGAGAGCCCGCGCAGCGTGCCAGGCGTGGAAGGATAACAACGCTGCCTTCTACGCGATTCTGACGGGGCCGGACGCACGCCGGGTCAAGCGTGGGATTCGGGCTATGCTCAGGCAGGCGGGTGCTCCGGTGCGGATCGTGCGGCGATATGAGTAATTGAACACCAGCAAAATGCTATACGGGTTGAATGAGTCGTTAGGTGAGACTTCAGCATAAAAACTTTCCTACGGGTGATTTTTAACGCTGGCTTATTCCCTTGGTTTGATAATAAAGAGAGGTTGTCCTAACTCTACTGGTTGACCGTTCGCGGCTAATACGGAAACAATAACCCCGTCAAGTTCAGATGAAATATCAATCTCTAATTTGATAGCCTCAATAATACATAAAGTATCTCCTTCTTTAATGAAACTGCCCTCCTTAACGAATGGCTCTGCCGCAGGATTGGGTGCTCGATAGAAGTTCCCGGTTATTGGAGACCTGAAGATGACGCTCCTAGCTTGTACAAGCATTAACAATTGGCCGAAGTGTACTTCATCGCCGGGACCAGGAAAAATCTGCATAATTGAGCCCTCTATATCCAATCCTATTTTGAGATGTATATATTGTGCATCTATGCTACATACGGCTTCTCCACTCTTAAAATCCGCCCCCTCTGAATATGGCCGCCCAAGTAAGCCATTCTCTTCAAGACAGAATTTACCGTACAAAGGCGAAAACAGTTCGAACCAGTATGAACTATCAGCATGAGAAGGCATCATTGTAAAGTATACAGATGGGGGGCCGGTTCGTACTCGAAAAAGCCGCTGCCCAGCGTGAACGGCCTCATGAACCCTAACCATCGTAGACAGCAGCACACCGCTGCGTGTGGAAATGATTTCACTCCGCGTATTCCCACGGTTGATAAAGCCGAGGCATTCGTTTCGTCTTAACCAGTACCCCGGCACATAGTGAAAATCAGGTGCCATCTCAAAAGTGCCTGCCGAAGGTGCGCTTACATACGTAACCCCCGAATCACTGTCGGCGTGATGCCCTACTATCTGATACTTGTCTCGTTTTTTAGCCGAACCAATCGAACGCCAAAAGCGGTCGGTGATTCGTGGCCTATACTTCAAAACGCCTTCGTATGTGGCCCCCCTGGAAAAGGTAAACGGAGGGTGCTTAACATTATCCATTGGGACAAGAATTGTGCAGATTCGGTCTTGGGCGCTCACAGACGTGCCGTTGGGGACGGGGTCTTTTATCCACAGCTTTGTATTCGCCACAAGCGATTGCGCTTCTTTGGTTTTCGACTCTACTAGTACGAGGAACGGCTGTAGCTCTCTAACTTCTCCGTCCTCATTGAATAATTTTTGCTCGTCCATTACACGGACAGTCCATATTGGGGACTCAGGCCCATATTTTGTGCCTATCACTCCACAGTTAAATACCTGGCAGTTGAGTGGACTAAATAATTCCATAGTGAAGCACGTGTTTCCGCTAGGACTCTCAACCGCTGTCGTATCAATCGGGGGCGGGTCTGTCGGGAGTCCTTCGGATTCAACTGGTATCTGTCCCAACACTATTTCTTCTTTCTTCACTTGTCGCTCTTCCAGTCCCGAGCTGAACTTGGATGAATGGACAGACAGGTTAGGTAGTGGGTCTGGCACAATCTCTGGCTTAGTGTTGATGTGACGGTAAAGAGCATCATACTCATCGTCGAGTTGATAAAAGGAGAAGGGACGTAGAGCCATCGGGATATTTTTAACGTTTCCTTGCGGAGGAATTATCGGGATAAAGCTATGGTTACGGCTTGAATTATCGTAAAGAATTTGATTGGCAATTAATCCTTCCCATGTAACCCCTCTTCCTTCTGGATCACGTCCTTCAAAGCGATTCTTGTAATTTTCGGTACAGACTAGAATTACAAAATCGGATTCTTCGATTTGACGTTGCATCCAACGCGGCCAACCTTCCGGGGGTGAGGAGATATATCTATCTATCCAAGCGTCAATGCCATCATCTCGCAAATGAGTAGCAAGTGCCAGAACCCAATCTTTGTGCGACGAAGAATCATGGCTGTAACTAATGAAAACGCGTTTGGGTGTTGATTGACTCATATAACAATCCTCCCTTCGTTCTTTTCTTAAGTTCACCCAGTAATTCAACTAAAGCTAATTGGGCCGCAGTCGCCTCTACCTGATTATGCCGCTGGTGGTAATCCTCGACAAAGGCGACTGCGGTATAATCTAAATTATGGCTCTTGTCGGTATAGCACGTTTCAAGGTCCACTTTTTACCGCTCAATTGATGTGAGGCTAAAGAGTACAGGCGCTCATTAGCAGAACTGCGAGGATCAGACAGGCGCACGATATCCGCGCCGGGAGGTGACTGTCAATAGTTAGTAGTACTGACCGCTTATCACTTTTGAGAGAAGAATAATGAAGGGTTCACCACCCTGTGGTAGAAGTTGAGGTGTCTAGACCCAATTTACTACCGGAGACAGAGCCATGAACCCTTTGAAACACTACCCCATCCTCTCCACTTTGTTAAGACCTTTCCGTCTTTCGCAACGGAAGACGTGCGCGGCTGTCATCGCCGCACTCTGTCAGGCTGCACAGGCTTCCAGTTTCGCCATCGCCGGGCAACTCTCCTGCTTGACGGATGTCCAACTCGGCTCGGCTTTGACACGCCTTTACCGCTTCCTGCGCAACCGGCGATTCGAGGACTGGCTCTTGACCGAACAGTTGTTGCGCTTGTTGGGCGGGCGCGGCGGCCCCCTGCTCGTGGCGCTGGATTGGACGTGCTGGCAAGCGCGCTTCAGTGTCCTGACCGCTTCGGTCTGCACGGGTACGCGCTCGATCCCGGTTGCCTGCTCAGCCTGCGTGAGCCGTAACCTGGCGCGCTCGCAGAACCTCTATGAAGAGACCTTCCTCCGGCTCATAGTAGAGCGGTTGCGTTCAGCCGGAGTCACAGCCGTCTGGCTCTGTGACCGCGGCTTTCACCGCGTCGGCTGGCTCAAGCGCCTTGTGGCGTTCGAGCAGCACTTCGTCGTGCGGCTGAAGCGCGACGTGACGGTTCATCTGCGAGATAGAGTCTGTCTGCTCAAGAGCTTAGCGGTCAGCGAAGGCGAAAGGCGTGACTTCGGGTTCGTCCAGTTGCGCGCCGATGAGGCCGTGCGGGTCCGTCTCATTGGCGTGTGGGCGAAAGGAGCAAAGGAAGCTTGGTGGTTGGCAACTGACCTGACCAACCGCGTCTATCTCTCCGACTGCTCACGCCCGCAAGAAATATTTAGAACAGCATGACCCTCTACGTGCGCAATAACACAGGTTGAGGCATCACTTTGTAAACTTGTCGGCAAGCTCTTTAACAACGCTGGCTAGAGCTAACAAAGCTTGCTTCTGGATTAGGATATAACGATCAGGATAGTCAACATGAACAAATTTTACGTTGTACTCATCATGATCGTAGAAGCGATAAACCTTATGGCGTCCAGCCGCCACATAGCTCAGCAATTTTTCGTCATCTTTTTCTTCCATCCATGAATCTCCTTTCCAGCAACCACAAGGCATCTAACGCCGGAGCTAAGCCGCGCGCCGACAACTTGAAAGATAAAAGACAAGCTTCATTGCGCGTCGGCTTGAGCGACTTGTTAGGCAGCCCCTGAGCGGATAGCATCCGACCTGCAACACGGCTTTTCTCAAACTTCACAACAACTCGCTCGGCTCTCTCATTTTATCGGAGCAGTCTGACAGACAAGTTCGGCGGTTGGTGCGGCGCGATATTATACGGCACCTATTCTGGGTTCAAATGTACGCCCAAGCATCATCAGCTCGATCCAACGAAGTGTTTTTCTACCAGGTACTTCGAGTGCTCCACAATGGGCTCAACGAGTTCGAAATCGGTCACCCCGCCCACATAAAAGGTTCTATCCCTACCTTGATTCTCCGAAAGATCGCTGTAAAATCCATCAGCGAAATCTTTGGGCGTGACGTGTTGGAAGTACGTAAAACGGTCGAAACCGTGCCACCGTGACTGTGTTTCGTCAATCTCACCACCGAGAAGAGACACAAGTTCACGAACCTTCTCAATAACTTGTTCGTCGCTCTGGTCTGGCTCGGGGCGCGTGTAAAACTGTGTGAAATAGTTGCCTAAGTCCTGAAACTGGCGCGCGACCGCCCAGGGCGAGCCGAGCTTATGGATTGGCAGCGTCGGAGCAATCGGCTTCGGCATCTCCATATTGTTGACCCAGAAGGTCGTCATACAGTATGGGTTGACCCTTATCTTTTCGCTCATCTCCCGCTCCCAATCGTTTCGCTCCAACCCGAGCTGCTTGAAGACATCCGGTGTCAGGGGACAGGCTAGGACCATATAATCAAATTCCATCGGCGGTATCTCTTCTACGATTTTGATGGTATCCAACTCCTGTTCAATGTACTTGAAGTGAATGACGATCTTTCCCTCCGGCTGCCTTTCGATCTGATGAATCATGGCATTGAGTCTGAGATTGGTTCTCCACGAAACCTTCTCCCAAAGCCTCTGGAATCCGAAGGTGAAGCGTCTGGGCCAGGGAAACAGTATTTTGATTGGTAATACCATCGGTAAAAAGGTCTTTATCGGCATATACCTGAGGGCATAAGGCGTAGCGAGTTCCGTCAAGTGCCCATAACCCATAATGGTGGTCGGTACCTCGAATATAGATGCCAGATCCAATAGTCCGTTGGACTCCAGCCATTTCTTGAACGGTACACACAGGTCTGGACGTTGATTGATTTTCGAAAAAGCATCGGGCGGATTGATGACACTGTTAAGACCGTGCCGAATCCACAGGTAGCGAATCGCGGCGATTGCGAACGACCACAAAGAAACTTTCTTGTTTGTATAGGGATTAAAGAGAATCGCTTCCTTTAGCGAACGATACTCCGCTCGTTCTTCTCCGTTCGAATGAACATAAATCGTCGTGTAAGGTTTTTCCTCATAGGTCGTCGCGCCGACTTCCTTGGCGATTTTGAGCGTTTCGCGGTATGCCCAGGTGACGTAGTTTGCACCGATGTCATAGGACATACCGTTAATGGTAATACTCTTGCATAAGCCGCCTACGCGCCCCAGCTTTTCTAGTACCGTCACGTTGCGAAAGCCATTCTTGAGCAGGAACCAGGCCGTCGAGAGCCCAGCGGGCCCGGCACCAATGATCGCGATGCGTGCGTTAGAATCGATAGCTCCGCTTTTTTGCTTCATTCGTATCTCCCTTCTCATTTCTTTTCGTTTTAGGTCAGTTCTTAGCGTCAAGCGCCACCCGCAAGCCCAACGGCGGTTTGCTTCAAGTTGCCACCAGACCGCAATGAAGCGATGCAACGTCCGGCTAACTTGCCTAAGAACCGTGCCTGCATTCTGGCGCTTCCAAACTGATAGCCGGAACGTTATGGGCCACTGTTCCGCCGCTGCCTAACGCCCGAATTTGTATATTGACTGAAGTCGGCACAAGCCGCAAGCTTGAGCCACCAAGCGGTGCCGGAGAAGCCGTGCCCGAATTATGACCTTCATGAGTCAGTCGGTTAGAGAAGCTCCCGGCATCCACTCTTGCAGCGCAACGAGGTCGGACAGTATCCGAAGCCGCTTCCGCGAGAAGCTGAGCTTGCATCCGCAAGTTTGACCCGCGCCGCACACTCTTCCGCGAGGAGTTCACCCATGACAGAGCCAGCACTCGGCATTGACATCTCGAAATTGAAGTTCAACGTCTGCCTCATCCGTGAGGGCGGCAAGCTCCGCCACAAAGTCTTCCCCAACACCGCGGCCGGCTTCGAGCACCTGCGTGAGTGGCTCTTCAAGCACGGCGTTGAGCGTGTCCACGCCTGCCTGGAAGCCACCGGCACTTACTCAGAACCACTGGCTCTCTTCCTCGCCGAGTCAGGCCACACCGTCAGCCTCGTCAACCCGGCGGCGACCAAAGCCTTCGCCGCGAGCCGCCTTTCACGCACCAAGAACGACCGCGTGGATGCCGAGCTGATCGCACGCTTCTGCCAGGCGCAAGAGCCGCCAGCATGGATGCCACCCGCTGTGGAAGTGCGCGAGCTACAGGCGCTTGTCCGCCGCTTGGACTCGCTCGTCGAGATGCGCGTGATGGAAGAGAACCGGCTCTCCGCGGGCATCACGGTTGACTCGGTCCGCCGGAGCGTCGAAGAACATCTCACTTATCTCAACGAACAGATCAAGCGCACAGAGGAGTTGATCCGCCAGCACATCAACAATCATCCGACACTGAAGCGGCGGAGTGAACTACTCGACTCCATTCCGGGCATCGGAGAGGCGACCGCCGCGCTCTTGCTCTCAGAGATCACGGAGATCAAACAATATCGGAGTGCGCGACAGGTGGCGGCCTACGCCGGGCTGGTGCCGCGTGAAAGACAATCGGGGACGAGTGTGCGAGGGCGGACTCGACTCTCAAAGATCGGGAATGCGCGGCTCAGGCGGGCTCTCTACTTCCCGGCCATCACGGCGCTGCGGTGCAGTCCGTTCTTCCAAGCCTGGGCGAAGGGCCTACAGGAGCGCGGCCAGAGCAAGATGAGCGTCATCTGCGCCGTGATGCGGAAACTCGTGCATCTCGCTTACGGCGTGCTGAAGACGGGCAAGCCATTCGATCCTGAGTGGGAGAAAATAGCTTGACTTGCAACACAGTATCTAACCGGGCGCGCAGACAACGCCGATAGATTCAAGTTGTCGGATGAAAGCAACGCTATTCGCGCTCCGGTTGAATGAGTTGTTAGGCGCGGCATAACCTAAATTCTATTCTCTACACCGGAACATTTCTTCTTCTTTAGCGGTCGGCTTATAGATGTAGGCTCTTAGCATCTCGCCCCCCTGGCCGCCGTAGTCGAAGAACTCTATGGCAAACCCTTCTTCATCATTCGTGTAATAGAAATGTTGGGGCAGATCGTCGTCGCCGCGCACCCTCTTAAACTTACCCAGGTCAAGGGAGAAGCTGGAAAGTGGAATAGGGTTGTCCCCCAGAGAGACGCGGATTGCCACGACCGTGCCCGGCGGGACATTCCACCCAGGCGGCGCTTGAGGCCAGCCGGGAGGATTCTTATGTCCGCAAGGGAAGCGCGCGTACCCCACATCAATGATTTCGTTACCGTGACGATAGATTCCGTCAGGGGAAGGGCCTAACAGCCGCTCGACATCAGCGCGTGTAGATTTCAAAGGCACGATGCCATGCCATTCTTTCGCAGGAGAAAGGCTGCCTGACGAAAGGAGAATGCCCGAACATAGAATCAAAGTGCGTAGAAACCTCATATCTAAACTTTCCATTTAGGGCGAGCGCCTAACGCCCGAATTAACGCGGCGGCGCGAAACCATGCAAGCCACAACGCAGGCAAGAAGATGAAAGGCACGCTCCCGCCGCTCGCGTTGAATGAGTTGTTAGACGCGGCAGGACGTTGTTGCACAAATGGTCGCGGAGGCGGTACGTCTGCTAAGTTCAGATGCGTGACCAACCAAACCAAACGCCGGTACCGCGTCCGCAACTGGCCCGACTATAACAAAGCTCTCGTCTCGCGCGGAAGTCTCACGCTCTGGATTGACACTCGCACGACTGACACCTGGCTCGACTGTGACTGTCCGGCACGCCGAGGACGCCGCCGCACCTACACGGATGCGGCCATCCTCTGCGCTCTCCTGCTCAGAGAGGCTTATCATCTGCCTCTACGCTCCACGCAGGGGCTCGTCTCGTCGGTCCTCGGGTTGATGCGCGTGAGTTTGCTGTCGCCTCATTACTCTACGCTCTCCAGGCGCGCTCGCTCCTTAGAACTCTCTCTGGGTGCGCCCAAGAAGATCCGTCACCTGGTGATAGACTCCACAGGGCTGAAAGTCTACGGCGAGGGGGAGTGGCAGGTCAGGACGCATGGGAAGGCCAAGCGCAGGACGTGGCGCAAGCTGCACATCTCGATGGACGCCTCGACTCATCAAGTCACGGCAGCGCTCATCACTGATAAAGACCTGCTGGACCGCAACGCGCTGGCCGGTCTGCTGGAGCAGACCGCAGGGGAGGTGGGGCGAGTCTGTGCGGATGGGGCATACGACTTCGAGCAATGCTATCGGGCCATCAAGCAGCGAGAAGCGGTGGCGCTGATACCTCCCCGCAGTGATGCCGTGATCCGTGGGAAGAGTCCGTTTGAGCAAAGAGATGAGAATGTGCGAGGCATCCACAAGCTGGGGCGTAAGCAGTGGAAGAGAAAGAGCACGTATCATCAACGCTCACTGGTGGAGTGTGCTTTCTTCCGATTGAAGACGGTCTTCTCGGATAAGCTGAGGTCACGAACAGAGGAGAGGCAGAAGATAGAAGCAACTATCAGATGTGTGGCGCTGAACAGGATGACGAAGTTGGGAATGCCGAAGAGTGTCGCCGTGTAAGGCTGGCATCAATCATCGGCGGGAGTCTGCTCGCTCACTCCATTTGTGCAACAACGCCCGCGGCAGGGCGTTGTTGCACAAATGGTCGCGGAGGCGGCGCGTTTGATAGTCTTGATGCGTGACCAACAATAACCATCAAGGCCGGCACCGCACCCGCGACTGGCCTCACTATAACAAAGCCCTCGTCCGCCGCGGTAGCCTCACCCTCTGGGTCGAGGCGCGGGCCGTCGGCGCGTGGCGTGACCACTCGACTCCTTCTCGCCGCGGGCGACGCCGCACCTACAGCGATGCGGCCATCCTCTGCGCGCTGACATTGCGCGAGGTCTACAAGCTGCCCTTGCGCTCCACTCAAGGGCTAGTCTCGTCCGTCCTGCGGCTGCTCGGCTCCGGGCCTGCCCGCCGCGCATTACTCTACGCTCTCACGTCGTGCCGCGCGCCTGGAAGTCTCCTTGCCGCGCCTCAACAAGGGGGCACTCCACCTGGCCATAGACTCCACGGGCGTGAAAGTCTACGGCGAGAGCGAGTGGAAGGTCAGACTCCACAAGGCCGAGCGCCGGCGCACCTGGCGCAAACTCCACCTCGCGATAGACCACACCACCCATGAGGTCGTCTCGCTCTCGATGACCGGCAAGGACGTGCTCGACCGCGTAGAGGTGCCTCACCTGCTCGGGGGCTTGGAAGGCGAAGTTAGTGAAGTCTTGGGCGACGGCGCTTATGACTTCGAGGTCTGCCATCGCGCCATCTATGAGAGGAACGCGCGGGCCGTCATCCCGCCCAAGAAGGGTGCCCGAGTCCGGGGCCAGCCACACTTGAGGGACAGGGACGAGGCAGTTCTACGCTCGCGCGCCGTAGGTAAAGGTGGGTGGAAAAGGGAGTCGGGATATCACAGAAGGAGTCTGGTGGAGACGGCCATGATGAGGATCAAGACTCTCTTCTCGGACAGGCTGAAGTCACGGGAGTGGAGCAGGCAGGAGGCGGAGTTGAGGGTCAGGTGCGCGGCAATGAACCGGATGACGGCTTTGGGAATGCCGACGAGTGTCGCTCTGTAAGGCCAGATTCAATCAGCCGCGGGAGGGTGCCCGCTTACTCCATTTGTGCAACAACGCCCGCGGCAGAACTGAAACGCGCCTACTTACTCCCGTTTCAACTCTCCTATCCACCCAACTAAGCCATAAAGTAAATCCCCCGCACCAGAGAGCATCACTCCATAGGTAATTAGATAGTGCCCACCTTCCCGCGAGGATGCCGCGATGCTATAGCTACCAAGAGTGATAATTAACCCAAGAGCCAAGACGCCTGTACCAATCAACATATGCCGAGCATAGTGTTTACGCCGATAGCGTTGATTCTCCTTTTCTTGGGCGTCGGCAGCCACTTGAGCAGTCTGGGCATCAATCGGAGTAGAACAGAAGCGACAACTCTTGGCATCGGCAGCGATAAACTCATGACAGCGCGGGCATTGAAAAACTGTTGTTTTAGACATGAGGAATCTCCATCATCAAACAAGATATTTGAGCGGATGTGGACAATTTATCAGAATTACAGCAGACCTAAAAATAAGAAGCGTCTAACGCCCGAATTGACCCGCCGGGAAGAATTGCCGAGCAGCATCCAAGTTCACGATGAGAGGCAGGCTCATTCCGGTCGGGTCGAATGAGTTGTTCGGCGGCCCCTGCGACGTGACTATTCACGGCTGACTATGCTTTTGATCACACCTCTCATTCAACATCACCTCCGCTTGTGGGCGAAGCCGCCGAACGCTCGAATTTGTATGTTGACTGAAGTCTGCTGAAGCGGCAAGCTTCAGCGATCACAGGGCACCGGAGAAGCTGTGCTCGAATTCTGACCACGGAGTCAGTCGGTTAGTCTAGCTCCCGGTGCCCATTGCGTGCAGCGCACCGAGGTCGGACAGTATCCGAAGCCGCTCACACGCTTGAGCTGAGCTTGCATCTGCAAGTTTGACCCGCGCCGCATTCTCTTCTCTTCGGGAGGAGTTCACCCAATGACGGAACCAGCACTCGGCATCAACATCGCGAAACTCAAGTTCAACGTCTGCCTCATCAGCTCCCAAGGTAAGCTCCGCCACAAAGTCTTTCCCAACAACGGAGCCGGCTTTGAGCAGCTCCGTCAGTGGCTCGCAAAGCACGGCGGCCAGCGAGTCCACGCCTGCCTGGAAGCCACCGGCACTTACGGCGAAGCTCTCGCCCTCTATCTTCATCAAGCGGGTCACACCGTCAGCGTCATCAATCCGGCGGCCGTCAAAGCCTTCGCTCAAAGTCGGCTTTCACGCACGAAAACAGACCGCGTGGATGCCGAACTGATCGCCCGCTTTTGCCAAGCTCAAGAGCCCCCGGCATGGACACCTCTGCCGGTCGAAGTCCGAGAACTACAGGCACTTGTGCGCCGCCTGGAGTCGCTCATCGAGATGCGTGTCGCCGAAGAGAATCGCCTCTCTTCAGGGATCACGGTTGAGGTCGTGCGCCGAAGTGTTGAAGAACTGCTCAATCACCTCAACGAGCAGATCAAGCGGACAGAGGAGTTGATCCGCCAGCACATCAACAATCATCCCGGACTCAAGCGACAAAGCGAGTTGCTCGACTCCATCCCGGGCATCGCGGAGACCACGGCCGCTCTGCTGCTCTCCGAGATCACGGACATCAAGCAGTACAGGAGCGCGCGACAAGTGGCGGCCTACGCGGGGCTGGTGCCGAGAGAGCGCCAATCGGGGAGTTCTCTGAAGGGGCGTGCCAGGCTCTCAAAGATCGGTAATGCTCGACTGCGCAAGGCGCTCTACTTCCCGGCCATCACGGCGCTGCGGTGCAGCCCGTTCTTCCAACAGTGGGCCGAGGGGCTGCGCCAGAGAGGCAAGTGCAAGAAGAGCGTCATCTGCGCCGTGATGCGTAAGCTCCTACATCTCGCTTACGGTGTGTTGAAGCACGGCAAGCAGTTCGACCCGCAGTGGGTGAAATCTGCTTGACATCCAACACAGTATCTAACCGGGCGCGGAAACAACCAACCAGCTATCCAAGTTGTCGGATGAAAGCAATGCTATTCGCGCTCCGGTTGAATGAGTTGTTATGCCGCCCAATGCCGGAACGAGCCGCTGGCTTTTTGCTTTTGAGCTGCGACTTGCATTAACGCCACTGCCTTGGTTCTAGCGAAGCGGCATAACTACCATTAGGCCGCCAGTGGCGGTAGTTTTCCATTTAAGACGACCTTTACCGCTAATGGCGGCCTAACACCCTGTAAGCCGACAATTATCGCTGCGAGCGGCCTAACACGTCTCAGGGGCGTCTTTTACCGCTCGGTGGACGTGAGGCTAACGAGAAAGCACTCATTGCAGGAATGCGAGGAGTAAGACGTGCGAACGATATTCCCATTGAAAGGTGAATGTCAATAGTCGGTAGTGCCCTGTCAACGCAAAGTAGAGATGTCCCCTCTTTGTGCAAAGTAGAGATGTCACCTTCTGAGGATGCAAAGCTCGCCCCTGCGTTCTCTGGCCTCCATCGAGTTCTCCGTGTAGTCGAAGTATCTCCACGGGTGTGTCATCGGCGGATGATACTTTGTGTGCGGCTTCGCTGTCGCCTTGGCGAGCCTTCGGTCGAGCAGCTTCGTGGGCGTGACTTGTGCTTGCTCGCGCTCCTGCTCGGAGCAGAGGCGGTAGTCGAGCGCCTGGCCTTTGTATTCGATACTGATCTCTCCGGTGCTCGTCTCTCTGACTTCCACGTGCGCGCCGCGCATGGTGTAGGCCGCGCGCTTCGTGCTGAGTTGGTAGACGCGGCCGTTGTAGGAGACGGTCAGGTTCTTCGAGAGGGTGCGCCGCTCGACGAGCGTCAGGATGCGGCCGAGGTCTTCTCTCGGAGACAGTGGCCGGTGCGCGTCCTCACGGGAGCGCGGGCTGAGGGCGAAGCGCGAGTTGTAGGTGGTGATGAACTCCGGCAGGTAAGCATTGGCTTCCTCGCTTGACGAGATCGCGCGCAGCCGCAGCTCTTTCGTGAGCCGGTCCTGCAAGGTCTGGTTGGCCCGCTCGACGCGGCCTTTGGCCTGCGGCGAGTGCGCGCAGATCAACTCAATCGAGAGTTCTTTCATCGCCCTGCCGAACTGGGTGAGCCCTGTGCCAGAGAGCGCGTTGGGGATGTTGACGCGGAAAACGCCGAACTTATCACTGTAAAGGGCCAGCGGCTTGCCGTGTTGCCCGATATAGGAGCGGACGGCCGCGAAGTAGTTGAAGGTGGACTCACACTCGACGAACGAGAGGTGCATCAGGCGGCTGGTGGCGTCGTCCACAAAGACCAGAAGTGTCGCGCGCGGGGCGCGGCCCTCGAACCAGTCGTGAGGGCTTCCGTCGATCTGGACGAGTTCGCCCGTGCGGGCGCGGCGCTCGCGCAGGCCGTGGACGACCGCCCGCCGAGCGCGCCGCGCCCGCCACAGCCCTAAAGAGATCAGCAGGCGGCGGACGCTCTCACGCGAGAGGCAGAGGCCGTCTTCTTCGCAGAGCTTCTCCCGGGCGAGGGTGGGGCCGAAGTCTGGGTAGCGCGAGCGGAGCAGGTGGCTGACTTGAGAGACCAACTCTTCAGGCAGGCGGTTGTTCGAGGGGCGGCCCCGCCGCTTGGACTGAAGGGCACGAGCGCCGCGCTGGCGGTAGGCGCGCAAGAGCCGTTTGACTTGCCTGACGGAGAGCTTGAGCAGGCTGGCCGCCTCGCGCTGCGTCAGGCGCTTGCCGCCGACTCGCTCAATGACTTCCAGGCGGGAGAGTTCACGTTGGCTCATCACAAGTAGGTCCGTCACTTCCTGCTGCCCCTTTCGTGCTGAAGATCATGTCTTCAGTAGCACGAAAAGGGGACATCTCTACTTTGCAGAAAGGGGACATTACTACTTGGCGCTAACATAGGTAGCCTTTTACTTTCTTATAATCTCAAGAACCAACTAAAAGCGTAACCGGCGCACCCTTACAAATGCGCCGGTCTCTAAGCGTAGACATACAGCCTTAACACTCTGGTTACTAAATATTCTATTCACCTCGCACTAGTAGTAATAAGATTGTTATGGCAAAAATGAGGATTTATTGGTGGTCTGAAAATTTCCTGAGGGTAACTCCCACATAAGGCAGTGATGCTATAGTGATACAAAGCAAGAACGGGCAGCCTATGGGCTGCCCGTAAATGTTTGTTATTAAATGGCTGGGAGGCAGGGACTCGAACCCCGATAGCCAGATCCAGAGTCTGGAGTCCTACCATTGGACGACCTCCCAGCACGGTGAATAAATTTACGTATGGACGCAGCGGTTGTCAACCGCTGCCAAATGAGCCGGAACAAATCCCCGCGGTAACTTTCCCCTTGCCGGGCGTCGGCGATTGGACGCACAATGGAGACACGACGAAGCCGCCCTCTCGCCACTTGCCGGGCGGCGTTCCCCTTTGCGGCGGATTCCCTGAAGGGACGGGTTAAGCGGATGAGCACCGAGAAGACGGGCGACGCGGCCGGTGACGGACAGGACGAGAGCCTGCGCGCCCTGGTCGCCGCCTGCGAGGCGAGGCTGACGGAGATCGCGGACCTAGTGGCGCACGTGCGCCACGAAATCAACAACCCGTTGACGGGCGTCATAGGCCAGGCCCAGCTGCTCCTGCGCGAAGAACTGAGCCAGTCCGCCCGCCGTCGCGTCGAGACCATCGAACAACTGGCCGGGCGCATACGCGACACGGTCGCAGAGCTGCGCGCCGTCCAGCGCCCCCATAAGAAGGGATGAAGTAAGGCGGAAAGCAGAAGGCAGAACGCACGACGGCTTTCTGCCTTCCGCCTTCTGCCTTCTGCCTTCTGCTTTCCGCCTTCTGTTCTTCACTGCGCAGTCGCGCCGACCTCCGCTCCTCCTTGAGTCAGAACTTCAAACCTTTTGCCGGCCGGGAGAATCGCGTTCTCGCCGCGCTTGAAGCCGTACAGTAGCGCCACGGGGGCGATGAGCGGCAGGGCCGCCGCCGTGATGATCATCTGGGTGGCGACTTTGGCCCCCTTGCTGTCGCCCACGATTCTGCCGGAGGATTGAAGCGGAATCCTAGTGCCGTCTACGGCCATCACGTCCTGCATCGCCCAGGCGAGCCGGCCAGCGCGCCCGAAGTGTCCGCCCCGGCTCGCCTTCACCACACGCGCCGTCGCCGTCGCGCCCGCGGCGACGACCACCACGCCGTCCACCTTGACGGGATTGACCACGCGAAAGCTGATCGCGTCGCCTTTTTTCACTTCCTGTGAACTGACCGTGAAAGGCGCTTCGACCTCTATCGTCACCCCGTTGGGAATTTTCACCCTGAGACTTTGCGCGCCGGGCGTCGCGTGGCTTTTGACCGCCTCGCTGCTTTTGGGCGCCATGACCATCGCCAGAATCACAGCGTCCGATGCGCCCGCTTCCTTCAGGTGCTGTAACGCGGCCGGCGTGGTCACAAAGTCGCAGGGCGAAGCCTTAATCATGCCGAGGATGGCTTCGGGCACGAAACCGGCTTCGACCATCCTCAGCACGTCCTGATTATTCAACGGCGCGGCGCCCTCTTGCGACTGTTGGATACTTTTTGCTGCTTGCGGACGCGCGGCCGCGGTCAACGCTGGCGTCGTCTGAATGAGCAGCAAGGGCAGTAAAAGAGCGTGGATAAGCTTGTTCATGAGCCGGACTCCTGACGGTAAGAATCACTTTCAAAGTGAAACTGGCAATCACAATGCCAGCCCTTTACCGTTCGGAGTGGCGAAAATGAAAATGCGTGGCAAGTGAATGCCACGCATCTCCCTACACAAATTTTTCGACCGTCAGACCGTTACTTCTTCTTCGGCCTCCTCCACGAGGTAAGGCGTCGTCGCCTCGTCTCTGTCCTCGGCCAGAATGGCGCTGATGACGGGCAGGCTCAGCGAGTGCTTCCCGGAAATGCCCGGCACGGCCTTGCCCTTGGCGTAGACGGCGTGCCGGCCGTGCTCCTGATACCAGTCTGCTAGACTCGCCGTCTTGTGCATGTTTTCGATAATCTGCCGCCAGCCGACGCCCGTGTTGTAGGCGCAGAAGGAGATTTCGCCCTCCTGCGTGCCGTAAGGGATCACGCACATCTCCGTGCGGCGGAAGTCGTAGTTGAACAAGTCCTGGAACCACATCCCCTCGACGCAGAGGACGCGCCAGACATCGCCCGGGTCTTCGGAGCCGTGCTGCGTCTTCATGCGGTCGTTGCGATCCGAGTTCGAGTTGGTCGAGGACGGCCGGAAGAGGTTGATGATCTGCGAGACGGGGAAGCCTTCGGGCGCGCGTCGCGCGTCGAAGTTTCTTATGATCGCCATCGCGAGCTGCGCGTAGGAGAGCTTTTTCCCGCGCGCCGTGTCCGTGATGACGGCCACGTCCTTCATGAACTGCTCGTAGTCGAAGAACTCGAAGAGCGAGGTGAACTCGCCCGTCTTGCGGTTGACGACCATCAGCGTGAAGATGCCGCAGTTCGGGTGGCAGTTGCAGCTAGACCAGCCCCACGGCGCGTCCGCTCCTTGCAGCATGTCCATCACGCTCGTGAACGCGGAATAGCTCGAAAGAGGGAACCAGTCGCGCAAAGGTTGCAGGCGGCCTCCGAGTTGGTCTTTGAGGTCGTGCGTCATGCCGGCGAGCGTGTAACGCTGGCGTATGCGCAGCTCGTCGGAGATGTCTTCGTCGCGGCCAGTAAACGAGACCGGCTGGAAGGCTATGGTCTGAACCTTGTCTATGTTCTGGGCGGCGAACTCGACGATCTGGCCGATGGCGTCGTTGTTGATCGTGTTGACGATGGTCGTGACCAGCGTCACCTTGATGCCGACCGCGGCCAGGTTCTCAATCGCGCGCAACTTCACGTCGAAGAGGTTGCCGACGCCGCGGTGCTTGTTCTTCTCCTCGGAGACGCCGTCGAATTGCAGATAGACGCCGTGCTGGCCCGCCTCCTTGGCGGCCTTGCAGAACTCTATGTCTTCGGCGAAGCGTATGCCGTTGGTGGCGGCCAGGATGCGGTAGAAGCCTACCTTCTTGGCGTAGGCGACCGCCTCCAGGTAGTAGGGCGAGAGCGTCGGCTCGCCGCCCGAGAAGAGGATGATAATCTGGCGGCGCGGCTTGAAGCTGACTGCGCGGTCAAGAATCGCCTTCGTGTCCTCGAACGTGGGCTCGTGGACGTAGCCGACCTGGTTGGCGTCCATGAAGCACGGGTCGCACATCATGTTGCAGCGGTTCGTCAGGTCAACCGTCAGGACAGCGCCGCGGCCGAACTTGATGTTTGAAGTCCCGTGCTTGTGAATACTTGCGTCCTCGGCGGCGCGGAAGTCGCGGCCGAAGAAGAGCGACTCGATGCGCTCCAAAAACTTCGGGTCGGTCGCCATCACGTCCGTGAACTCGCCGTGCTTCGGGCAGGTCTTGCGCATGATGACCTGTCCGTCCTCTTCCAGAATCTGCGCCTTGATCTCGCCCGGGTGCTGGTGCATCAGGGTTTCGAGCGTGGTCTCGCCGGTGATGACGGCGGTGCGCACTTCCTTGACGCAGCGCGGGCACAAGCTATCCGTCTCGCGCGGGAACCCGAGCGGCGGGGCCGAGCGCTCGTAAGATTTCAGGAGCGGCCCCGGAGCCCACGTCGGCCGGATGGCCTCGCCTTCGGGCAGGCGGCGGTTGACGGACTGGAAGACCTTCCACGCGACGTCCGACAGGCCCGAAATCAGCCGCGAACTTCTGACGCCGCTGAACCTGGCCTTTTCTGCCTCGCCCCTGCGAAATTGATCGCTAAACAAGAATTGTTCTCCTGGACGCGCCCGGATGACCGGGCATGAAAAATTGCTGAAATAACTACCGCCTGCGCACACTTTTGCACACAAAAGCAGGCAGCCTGACATGATAGAGGCTGAGCCGGGCAAAGGCAAGCGGAAAACGGTCGTTAGTAAATCGTAAATGGTGAAGAGAAACTGCTTTTGTCCATTTACCATTTGCCGTTTACCATTTACCATTGGCCCGTGAGCATTCATCCGACAGCCGTCGTCAGCCCGCGGGCGGAGGTCGCGGCGGGCGTCCGCGTCGGCCCCTACGCGGTCATCGAGGAGGACGTGGTCGTCGGGGCCGGGTGCGAGGTCGGGGCGCACGCCGTCGTCAAACGCTTCACCAGCTTGGGCGCGCGCAACCGGATTTACGAGCACGCGGTCCTCGGCGGCGAGCCGCAGGACGTGAAGTTCAGGAATGAACCGAGCCGGCTCGTCATCGGCGACGACAATCTGATACGCGAGTACGTGACGATTCACCGCGCGAGCGGCGAGGGCGAGGCGACGCGCGTCGGCTCGCGCAACTTCCTGATGATCGGCGTCCACGTCGCGCACAATTGTGCCATCGGCGACGACAACATCTTCGCCAACGAGGTCGCGCTGGCCGGGCACATCACGGTCGAAGACCACGCCTTCCTCTCGAACAACGTCGGCTGCCACCAGTTCATACGCATCGGGCGCTACGCGATGGTCGGCGGCAAGTCCAAGATCGTGCAGGACGTGCTCCCGTTCTTCACGACGGACGGCAACCCGCCGCGCGTGCGCGGGCTCAACTCGGTCGGCCTCCGGCGCGCGGGCTTCCAGGCGGAGGAGCGCAAGGCGCTGAAGGAAGCCTACAGGATTCTCTTCCGCGGCAACCTCGCGCTCGAAGACGCACTCGCGGAGCTTGAGCGAATTGACGACGGAAACGTCCGTCACCTCGTCAACTTCATACGCGGCTCGCGCCGCGGCTTCACGCGCGCCGACCGCCGCCGCAGAGACGAGCCCGTAGAGGTCTGAATCCATGAACCCGTTGAGAAGAGAAGCGACTGTGGCGGAACTGGCGGCGCACGTCGGCGGGCGCGTCCGCGGCGACGGTGAGCGTTTAATCAGAGGGGTCGCGAGCGTAGAGGGCGCGGTCGAGGGCGAGATAGCCTTCGTCGAAGACCAGAGGCTGTTTGACAGCGCGCGCGCGTCCAGTGCTTCCTGCTTAATTGTGCCAGAAGGGGCGCAGGTGGACGGCCCCTGTCTCATCGAAGTCAAGAAACCCAAGCTCGCCTTCGCGCTCGTCGCGGAGTTGCTGCACCCGCCGAAGCGGCGCGCTCCGTCGCGACATCCGACCGCCGTTATTGACGAGAGCGCGAGCGTGGACGAGAGCGCCTTCGTGGGCGCGTGCGTGGAAATCTGCGCGGGGGCGTCTGTGGGCGCGGGCACGCAGATTCTCTCAGGTGCGTTCGTCGGCGAGAACGTGCGCGTCGGGCGCGACTGCGTGCTCCACCCGAACGTGGTGCTCTACGACAACGTCACCTTGGGCGACCGCGTGATTCTGCACGCGGGCGTGATCGTGGGGGCCGACGGCTTCGGCTACGTGCCGGATGCGGAGAACGTGCGGCACAAGTTCCCGCAGATTGGCACAGTCGTCATAGAGGACGACGTGGAGCTGGGGGCCGCGACGTGCGTTGACCGCGGCGCGCTCGGCGAGACGCGCATCGGGAGCGCGACCAAGATTGACAACCTCGTGCAGATCGCCCACAACGTCCGCATCGGCTGCCGCGTCGTCATCGCCGCGCAGACGGGAATCTCGGGCAGCACCGTCATCGAAGACGACGCCGTCATCGGCGGACAGGTCGGGATGGGCGACCACGCGCGCGTCGAGAGCGGCGCAATCATCGGCTCGAAGGCCGGCGTCCTGCCGGGCAAGATCGTCCGCGCGGGCGTCTGGTGGGGCATCCCCGTTCAACCGCTCGACCAGTACAAGCGCCTCAACGCGCACCTCAACCGCCTGCCGCAACTGCGCGAGGAGGTCAAAGAACTGCGCAGGCGGCTGGAAGAACTCCTGGAGAAGATGAAGCCGGAGCAATAGGCCGCAACGGCTCAAGCTCTTTTCTCTTGTTCGAGGAAACTTAAAATCTCCCGTGCGGCGCGGCGCGACGCGCCCCCTTCGCCGAGACGCGCGGCGGCCTCTTTGAGCTTCGCGCGGACTTCTTCGTTCCGTTCTCGCTCCAACAGTCCCTTGAGTTCTTCCGCCAGCCGCTCGCCCGTCAAATCGTTCTGCATCAGCTCGGTCACCAGCCGCTCGCCCGCGATCAGGTTTGTCAGGCCGAAGTGCTCCGCGCTGATGAGGCGGCCCAGAGTGTGCCAATTTATGAAGGACTCTTTGTAGACGATGACGAAGGGCGTGTCTATCAGCGCGGCTTCGAGCGTGGCCGTCCCAGACGCCACGGCCGCCGCGTCCGCCGCGCCGAGCACCTCGCGCGTCTCGTGCTGCACCAGACGCAAGTTAAGCGCAGGGTTGTCACGCTCCGCGGCGGCGACCGCGCCCTCGACTTCCTCGCGCGGGAGATTGTGAGCCAGCGCGACGACGAACTGCGTCTCAGGTCGCTCGCGCGCCACAAGCTTTGCCGCGTCCAGCATCGGAGGCAGGATGCGTTCCAGCTCTTTGCGCCGGCTGCCCGGCAGGAGGGCCACCAGCGGGCGCGACGCGTCTAGGTCGTGGCGGCGGCAAAACTCCTCGCGCCCGTAGCGCGGCCTGACCTGACCGGCGAGCGGGTGGCCTACGAAGCGGACGTGTGAGACGCCGCGCCCCTCGTACCAGCCGGGCTCGAAGGGGAGGATGGCGAGCAGCAGGTCAACGTCGCGCCGTATGCTGCGGACGCGGTAGGAGCGCCAAGCCCAGAGCTGCGGGCTGATGTAGTAAATGACGCGCAGGCCGCGCCTGTGGAGCGCGCGCGCCAGCCGCAGGTTGAAGTCGGGCCAGTCCACCAGGACGACCGCCCGCGGGCGTCGCTCGGCGGCCGCGCGCTTGAGCGCCTGGAAGGCCCGCCAGAACTTCGGCAGCGCCCGGCCGACCTCTGCCAGCCCCATGATCGCCAGGTCGTCCGAGCGCACCACAGACTCGACGCCGGCCTCGCGCATCAGCGCGCCCGTCGCCCCGAAAAACTCAAACCCCGCGCGCCCGTTTGCTTCCTCCCTGAGCGCGCGCACGAGGGCCGCCGCGTGCGCGTCCCCGGAGGGCTCGCCCGCGACGATCATCAGAGGCAATCGCTCAATTCCTTCAGCAGACATTGAGTTGGACAATAACACAATGGCATCAAAGGCGGCGGGGGCAAGCCACCCTTCCTGACCTGAGAGACATTCAGTCTTGAGTCCTGAAGATTCAAGCAAGAACACCTCGCAGGTTAGGAAGAGGGGCTTGCCTCCGCCGCCCCGATTCTCTTCCGGTTACTCGCTTTCAGCTTTCCCCTTTTCCGTGTTAGCATCGCCCGGATTTTCAAACCAAGACGGCGCGCAATTCTCACGACCCTTTGAGAGCTGGAGAGCGCGCGCCCCAGCGTTCGGCCCGCGGAGGTCTGCGATTTCTTCTTTGGGTAACGTCTTCCCCACGCCAAAATTTTGTGCCAGGCTCGCGCTGCTCGTCGTGTGCCTCGCTGTCGCCTTCGCGCCCGCTCTGGCCCAGCAGACCAACCCGGTTGACCGCCAGGTCACCAACCCCATCACCGACACGCCGAACGTCAACCCGCTCACACAGGAGCAGCCGCCCATCCGCCCGCCCCGCGTCACGCAGACCGGCGACGCCGCGCAGAACTCGGAGGAATTGACCGTCACGGCCGCCAGGCAAACAGTCTCGGGGCCGAAGGAGGCGGTCGTCGCCGTCTACGAGGGGAACGTTGACGCGCGTATTGGCACATTTCGTCTACAGGCCGACAAGGTGACCGTCTACGAGGCCAGTAACCGCGTCGTCGCCGAGGGCAACGTCGTCTTCGACCAGGGCGACCAGCAGCGCATCACGGGCACGCGCGCCGAGTGGAACTACCGCACGAAGACGGGCTTCTTCGTCAACTCGACGGGCTTTACGAACCAGACGCAGGACGGCACGGTCATCTACTACACGGCCGACTCCGTCGAGAAGGTCTCTTACGACACCATCGTCGCCGTCAACGCGGAGATCACGGCCTGCGAGGACAACGTCCCGAAGTGGAGCTTCAAGGCCGCGCGCGCCGAGATCAAGATCGGCGACCGCGTGCGCGTCAAGGGGCCGACCTTCCGCGTCAAGAATGTGCCAATTCTTTACCTGCCCTACGCATCCGTGCCCATCAAGCGGCGCGACCGCGCCTCGGGCTTCCTGACGCCGACCTTCAGTGGCTCCGGCAACAAAGGCTTCCGCCTCTCGAACGCTTACTACCAGACGCTCGGGCGCTCGGCCGACGCGACCTTGCGCAACGACATTTACACGGGCCGCGGCATCGGCCTCGGCCTCGACGTGCGGACGCGGGCCAACTCGCGCTCCTACCTGAACTTCGGCTTCTACGCCGTTAAGGACCGCATCTTCGGCCCCGACGAGAGCCCCGCGAACCCGGACCAGGGCGGCTCCAGTTTTTACGTTGACGGCGTGCACTACTTCCCGAACGGCTTCCTCGCCGCGGCCGACGTGAACGTCACGTCGAACCTGGCCTTCCGCCAGGTCTTCTCCGACTCCATCCAGCAGGCCATCTCGCCCGAGGAGCGTTCGCAGGTCTTCGTCAACAAGAACTTTGGCGACTACAGCTTCAACTTTTTGGCCCGCTCGCAGGTGACCTCCATCCCCAACGTGCGCATCCGCACGCGCCAGCTCCCGAGCATCTCGCTCGACAAGCGGCCCTCGGCCTTGCGCTACTTCGAGCGCGTCCCCGTCTACTTCTCCTTCGAGGGGAGCCTCGAAGGCGTCAGCCGCAAGGAGACGGTGGACGACCTGCTGCTCTTCCGCGACGAGGTTGACGGCGAGCCCGTCGTCTCGCCCTCCATCGTCCAGCGTCTGGACGTGCACCCGCGCTTCAGCGTGCCGGCGCACTTCAGCGGCTGGTCAGTGACGGCGACCGCGGGCTTGAGGGCGACTTATTACTCGAACTCGATTGACCCGGTGACGCGCTTGATCCTGAGCCGCGACGTGGTGCGCGGCTACGGCGAGTTCGAGCTGGACGTGCGCCCGCCCGCGCTGGCGCGCAACTTCCGGCACGGCGACGGCTCCTTCTTCTTCCGCCACGTCATAGAGCCTTACTTCATCTACCGCAAGATCGAGGGCGTCTCGAACTTCGAGCGCATCATCCGTTTTGACGCGGCGGACGCCGTCGCCGACACCAACGAGATAGAGTTCGGCATCGTCAACCGCTTCTTCACGCGCCGCTCGACGGAGAACGTCAACAAACCGAAGGACACGCGCGAGAGCGAGGCCGCGGTCGGGCGCAAGCGCGTCCCGCTGTCGAGCCAGCCTTACGAGGCGCTGACCATCACGCTGCGCGGCAAATATTTCTTCGACCCTTACTTCGGCGGCGCGCTCGTCCCCGGCCGCCGCAACCAGTTCTACCCCATCAACACCTTCTCGGGCTTCTCCTACGGCGGCGTGCCGCGCCGCTGGTCGCCGCTCAACGTGGAGGCGCGCTACCGCCCCAGCTACTCGCTCTTCGCGGACGTGCGCTCGGACCTGGACGTGCAGAGCGGGGGGCTGCGCACGCTCTCCGTGAGCTTCGGCCTGAACCGGCCGCTCGTGCAGGCGTTCCAGACTTTTTACTACACGCGCGCCATAGACCTCGCGCCGTCGCTCGCGCAGTTCGCGGACGCGCGCGGCAAGGAGCCTGGAACCTTGCGCGGCTCGCAGTGGAGCCCGTCGCTCTTCCTGGGCAACCGCGAGCGCGGCCTCTTCGGCGGCGTCTCCTTCTTCTTCGACTTCCAGAACCGGCCCGGCCAGCAGAACTCCTCGCTCATCAGCTCGGTCGCCACCATCGGCTACAGCTTCGACTGCTGCGCCCTGACCGCGCAGTACTACAGCTTCGACGTGGGCTTGCGCAACGAGAACCGCTTCGTCTTCGGTTTCCGCCTCAACGGCATCGGCGCCTTCGGCACGGAACAGATCGGCCAACCCTACCGTTAAACTCCGGCTCACATCTGATATAATCGGCCGCCGAAAGGGGGTGAGCTATGACAAACGAAGAGATGGAGCGCGCCATCGAATTTATCCTTCAGGGCCAGGCGAGTTTCGAGACGCGGCTGGAGCAGACGAATCAGCAGATCGCCGAAACCAACCGGCAACTTCAGATTAACGCGGAGACGCTGAGGGAGTTTGTCCAGGTCGTCACGGGGCACATCGAAACGCAGGCCGGAATTAACGCTTCACTACGCGGCTCAATCCGATCATTGCGCGGCTCGATCCGAGAACTCGCCGTACAGACAAACGAGCGATTTAAGGAAACAGACGAGCGGTTCAGGCAGACGGACGAGCGGTTTAAGGAAACAGACGAGCGGTTCAAGCGGACGGACGAGCGGCTGAACCGGCTCGCCGATGCAGTCGAGCGTAATATTCGCGAAAATCTCAACGGAAATTCTTAGCTTCGGATTCTAAAGCCGACCGCGTCACAACCCACCCACCCAATAACTGCATCCGTTTGATACGTTCAAAGCTCATTTCGTATCAGACTGCCCGCCTCTGCTTTCAGCGGCCGATAGAGCCTAAGACCTCAAACTGCAACAGTAAGAAATGGTGCCACCCGCCCGCTTCGTGTGGCTTGCTTGTTGCTACTAATCGCTCGCAGGCGGTTAGAGGCGACGGGCTGTCGGACGGCTCAAATTTTGAGAAATTGTTGCCGAGAGATTGCCGGCGTAAATTTCATGCGGCGTTTCATCACATCACTGATTCTGGTCAGCCTCGGCCTCGGCGGGGTCGCGCAGAACCGCGCGCACGCTTACACGCTGCAACACACGGACAACACGGCCGCCGTCAGAATCAAGTGGCCCGGCCGCACGATCAGAGTCGCGCTCTCAAGCTCGCTCAGTTCGCCGCCCGCCAACATCAAGCCGGGCAGCGATGTCGCCGGTGCAGTACGCCTCGCGCTCGCGCGCTGGGCGGAGGCCGCCGGCGTCGAGTTCGTCGAAACTTCTTCCGACGCTCTCTCCATCAGCCCGAGCGCCGGGGGCGACGGCGTCAGTCTCATCACAGTCGCCGACACTTCCGAGAACCGCGCCGTCTTCGTCAACGCCGAGCGCACGGGCCGCACGCGCATCTTCTACGACCCCGCGACCGGCGCGATTGCCGAGGCGGATGTCGTGCTTAACCCCGCGGCCCAGTTCTCGACCGACGGCACGCCCGGGACCTACGACCTTGAGGCCACGCTGACGCACGAGATCGGGCACGTCCTCGGCCTGGAGCATTCGGACGAGGCCGGGGCGGCGATGCAGCCGCGCCAGGGGACTAACGGACTTTACGAGCAGGCGGCCGTCTGCCCGCGCACGCTCTCGGACGACGACCGCGCGGGCGCACGCACGCTCTACGGCTCGCTGGAAAACTTCGGCTCAATCGCGGGCGTCGTCACTGATGCTGCGGGCACGCGCGCCGCGGGCGCACACGTCTGGGCCGAGGACGTGACGACGGGCCGCGTCGCCGCGGGCAATACGACTCAGGCCGACGGCTCTTACCGCATAGAAGGTCTGCCGCCGGGCCAATACCGCGTCGTCACGGAACACGCCGGCGTCGGCCGCGCCTCAGAGGCGGGCTTCGCCGAAGGGCTGTCGAGCGAGTTGGGCGACGCGCCCAAGTCCGTCAGCACGGCCGAGACCGGCGAACAGCTACAGGTCACGGCGGGCTCGACGCTTCAACAGGACTTCACGCTCGGGCGCGAGAACTCTGCCCTGCGACCGCACGTCTTCGGCAGCAACGGGCACCTTTCGACTATCGCCGTCCCGCTCGTGCAGGGCCGGCGCTACACCATCTTCGTCGGCGGCCAGGGCATTGACCTGATCGAGGGCAGCGGCGTCACCGTCACCTCGCCTTTCATCAAGGTCAACCCGGCCAGCCTGACGCTGCAATCTGGCGTCAACTACCAGTACCCGATCGTCAGTTTCGAGGTCGAGGTCGGGACTGATGCCCCGCTCGGCGACTACACCGTGCGCCTCCAAACGAAGGCGGGCGAGGTCGCGTACATTTCGGGCGGCCTGACGATAGACGAGGCCGTCGGAGCGCGCCAGCCACAGGGGAAACTGGCCGTGGCCTCGGCGCTCTGGATTCCTAATCGGCTGCTGGACGCCCTCCTGCCGGACCAAACTCTGTAAAACTTTGCGCCCTGCCTTGCGAAGCGCGCCTACTTGCGCTTAAAATGGCGATTCTTTGACCGCTCGGGTGTGCGAAAGAGTTCTTCACCTGCGCTATTCTGACCACAGCTCAGCAGCTCCCCGTTGTGAGCATTATATCTTTTACGTCCGTGTCCTAATCCCGGAGGCTTTTTACGTGAAGCAAGCTTTTCGTTTGTCGGGCGCAGCCGCCTTGTTTTTTGTTCTGTTGACGGCAGCCGCGGCCACCACTTTTGCCCAGACCGTCCAGGACCCCTTCGTCGCGCAGATCACCACCTCGAACCGCGAGTCCTTCGCCGGCGACATCAGCGGCGACGGGCGCTTCGTCGTCATCGAGTCCACGGGCGACATCGCCACGGAGAAGACCACCGCGCGCAACAACGCCGACGGCAACCGCGAAATCTTCCTCTTCGACTACGCGCAGCGCAAGATTTTTCAGATCACGAGCACGACGAGCGCGCGCGTCAACACGGCGAACCCGTTCTTCCCCGCGACCAACCCGAACGACTTCAGCAACATCAGGGTCGAGGTCAGCAGCAACCAGCCCGTCATCAGCAACGACGGCCGCTGGCTCGCCTTCAGCTCGAACGCCACGACGCCCGGCAGCTTCAACGGCGACGCCAACTCGGCGGCGCTCATTGCCGACGGCAACCAGGAAATTTTCATCTATCAGGTTCCGGCCGCGCCGGTCGTTGACCTGACGGACGGCTCGGACCCCGTCCCGGTTGACCTGACCGCTGGCACGTTCACGCGCGTGACCGACACGGCGGCCAGCCGCCTGCCCGTCGCGGGCACCGCCGCCACCAACACCTCGCCGGCCACCTCGCCCTTCGTCGCCTTCGACAACCGCGACGCGGCGATAGACGACGACGGCTCGGTCGTCGCCTTCGTCTCCACGCGCAACCTAGTCGGCGGCAACAACGCCGACGGGAGCCCGGAAATCTTCCTCTACAGGAGGAGCCCAACTCCCGCGACCCTGGCCCAGTTGACGGCCACGACCCCCACGGGCAACCAGATTCCTTTCAGCGAGAACCCTTCGCTCTCGGGCGACGGCTCGGTCATCGCCTTCATCTCGAACGCGAACCTTCTGACCGGCAACGCCGACCTGAACGGGGAAATCTTCCTCGGCAGCTTCAACGGGACGACCGCGACCGTGACGCGCCAGGTGACGACGACGACCTCGCCTTTCGTCGGCATCGGGCTCAACTTCCTGTCGCCGGGCCGCCGCCTGAGCCGCGACGGCAACTTCATCGCCTTCGATTCGGTGGTGGACCTGCCGGGCGACGGCTCGATTAAGACTACGCCGACCGTCATTCTCTACACGGTCTCGGCCAACAACTTCAAGGCGGTCGGCCCGCGGCCGAACGTGTCTACGGCGCTCCGCTACCCGACATTCACGGACTACAACCCGACGACGCTCGCGCCCGCGACCCTCATCTTCTCGTCGGCCCTGAACTTCAAGGCGGACGGCACGGCTCCCGCGACGCCCTCCGAGGGGTTGAACCCTAACAGCGGCATGCAAATCTTTGCCACGCCGGTTAGCAACCCGACGACTTTCACGCGGCTGACGAACACGCCGACGGGGGCCTTCCTCCCGGAGCTCAGACCCTTAACGAGCAACACGCGCGAGCGCATTGCCTTTTCGCTCCAGTTCGTGGAACTCGGCGGCCTCAACAGCGAGTTGCTGTCCGAAGCCTTTTACCTGCTGGTCAAGACGGGGACGAACGTGGCGAACCCGACCGTGACGTTCTTCACGGGTGCGAGCGAGCGCGGCGTGGTGGCGACCCCGACGGCCCCACAGGTCTCCGGCCTCGCGCCCGGAATGCTCGGCATCCTCCGCTCGACCACGGCGCTTGCGCCCTCGGACCAGACGGCCGACAGCGCGTCGGAATCGCTGCGCCGGCCGCCGCTGCCCATCGAGCTGAACGGCGTCTCCGTCTCCGTCAACAACGCGGCCGCGGGGCTCTTCTTCGTCAGCCCGGGCCAGATAACTTTCGTCGTCCCGCCGGGTCTGACGGCCGCGGCCGACGCCGTCCCGGTCGTCATCAACAACAACGGCTCTATCGTCCGCACGACGCTGCGCATCCTGGCGACGCAGCCCGACCTGTTCACGCAGACCAACGGCTTCGGCACGAACCGCGCCGTCGCCCTGAACGTCACGAACCCGCTGAGCGCGGGCACGCCCGAGCCCTTCACCGTGACGACGACCTTCGTCAACGGGTCCGGCCAGACGGTCACGCAGGCGACGATTCTCAGAATCTTCCTGACGGGCGTGCGCCGGATTACGGACAACTCGCAGATTACCGTCCGCATAGGGACGACCGACATCGTCGGGACGGCCGCCGACACTTCGCTCGTGAAGGTCGCGCCGACGGACCTGCCCGGCACTGACCGGATAGACGTGACGCTGCCAGCCACGCTGGCCGGGGCCGGCGACGTGCCCGTCATCGTCAACGTCAACGTCGGCGGGACGACTTTCACCAGCCGCCCGGCCGCCAACGCCGCGCCGCTGATTCGGATTCTCTAGTTAAGCCCCGTAGGGGCGATTGATAATAGCCCAGCACTTCAGTGCTGGGGACACGATGGCAAAAAGCTTGAGTCCCGTAGGGACGGCTGAACGGAAACTTCAGCCGTCCCTACGGGACTCAAGCTTTTTATCGCACTCTTCCCAGCGCTGAAGTGCTGGGCTATTATCACTGCGTCCCTGACGGGACTCCTTGAGCCATGCGCGTGAGCCTTGACGCCATCCCGCTCGCGTCCCGCCTGACGGGCGTCGGGCACTACACCTTAGAGCTTGCGCGCCACCTGGCGCTCGCCTCCGCCGCGGACCAATTCGAGCTGGTCTCGCCTTTCCCCTTCGACACGACGGTCTCGGACGGCGAGAGCTTTCCCGACAACCTGCGCCTCGTCCGCGCGGAAGTCGGCTCACTCGGCCGGCGCTGGTTCGCCGTCGGCCTGCCGCTTCTTCTCAGGCGCTCCGCGGCGGACCTCTTTCACGGCACCAACTACGAAGTGCCGCTCTGGGGAGCGACGCCGAGCGTGCTGACGGTCCACGACCTCTCGCTCCTGCTGCACCCGGAAACGCACGAGGCGCGGCTGGTGCGGCGCGGCCGCCGTCGCCTGCCGCTGATGGCGCGCGCCGCCTCGCTCATCATCACGCCCTCCGAAAGCGTGCGCGCCGAGCTCGCGGAGCACCTCGGCGTCCGGCCGTCGAAGACCGTCGCCGTCCCGGAAGCGCCGCGCGAAGTCTTCCGCCCCGCGCCCGAAGACGAAGCAATGGAGGTCAGGCGGCGGCTCGGCGTGGAGGACGAGTTCCTGCTCTTCGTCGGCACGGTGGAGCCGCGCAAGAATTTGACGACGCTCGTCGCGGCCTTCGCTGAGGTGCTTCATTCGACGGAGCTGCGGCCGCAGCTCGTCATCGCTGGCGGCGAGGGCTGGCTGACGAATGAACTGCACGAGCGGGTCGAGCGGTCGGGCGTCAAAGACCGCCTGCGCTTCACGGGCTACGTGACGGACGAAGACCTGCGCGCTCTCTACTCGTCGTGCCGCGCCTTCGTCTATCCTTCGCTCTACGAGGGCTTCGGCCTTCCGCCGCTCGAAGCGATGGCGTGCGGCGCTCCCGTCGTGACGAGTCCGGTCCCGAGCGTCACGGAGGCCGCGGGGCGCGACGCCGCGCGCGTCGTGGAGCCGACGGACATGGGCGGCCTGGCCCGCGAACTCGTCGGCCTCCTGACGGACGAGAGCGAGCGCCGCCGCCTTTCGGCGCTCGGCCGCGAACGCGCCTCGCGGTTTACCTGGGAGCGGACGGCGCGCGCCACGCTTGAGGTTTACGAAGAGGCGCTCAGGCGAAAAGCGTCGCGCAAAGGCGCAAAGTAAAAACGTAAGGCGCTGGAGAGTTGACTCAAGCCTTTGCGTCTTACGTCTTACCTTCGCGCCTTTGCGTGAACTGCTTTTTTAGCGTTATGCTGCAAGTCCGATGACGGAGAGTGCCGACGAGCTGCGCGCGCAAATCCTGGAGATGGTGGGCCGCTACTACGCGGCGGCGTTCCCCGCGCCCGAGTTCGTCCCAGGCCAGACGCCCGTGCCGATCTCCGGCAAGGTCTTCGACGACGCGGAGATTCGACTCCTCGTTGACGCCGGGCTCGACTTCTGGCTGACGACCGGGCGCTACGCCGCCCAGTTCGAAGATGAGTTCGCGCGCCTCTTCGGCCTGCGCCACGCGATGCTGACCAACTCCGGCTCCTCGGCCAACCTGCTCGCGCTCACCTCGCTGACTTCGCCCGCGCTCAAGGACCGCGCACTCCTCCCCGGCGACGAAGTCATCACCGTCGCCTCCGGCTTCCCGACCACCGTCAACCCCATCATCCAGAACGGACTCGTCCCCGTCTTCGTGGACGTTGAAGTCCCGACCTACAACGTCGAGCCATCGCAGCTCGAAGAGGCTTTAAGTCCTCGGACGCGCGCCGTCGTTTTGGCACACACGCTCGGCAACCCCTTCGACGTGGCGCGCGTCACGGAGTTCGTCAAAAAACATGACCTCTGGCTGATTGAGGACTGCTGCGACGCCGTCGGCGCGACCTACGGCGGCCGCCACGTCGGCACCTTCGGCGATTTGGCGACCGTCAGCTTCTACCCCGCGCACCACATCACCATGGGCGAGGGCGGCTGCGTCCTGACGGACAGGCCGGCGCTGAAGACCCTGGTCGAGTCGTTCCGCGACTGGGGGCGCGACTGCTGGTGCGTGCCCGGCGTCTCCAACACCTGCGGCAAGCGATTCGACTGGCAGCTCGGCGACCTGCCGCACGGCTACGACCACAAGTACACCTACTCGCACGTAGGCTACAACCTGAAGCTCACGGACATGCAGGCGGCCGTCGGCGTCGCACAGCTCCGCAAGCTGCCCGCCTTCATCGAGCGCCGCCGGCAGAACTTCGAGTTCCTGTACGAGCATTTGCGCGACCTAGAAGAGTTCTTCATCCTGCCGAAAGCGACGCCCGATTCCGTGCCGAGCTGGTTCGGGTTCCCGCTGGCCGTGCGCGCGGAAGCGCCGTTCACGCGCGACGACGTGCTGCGCTACCTGGACAATTACAAGATAGCGACGCGCCTCCTCTTCGGCGGGAACCTCCTGCGCCAGCCGGCCTACAGGGGCGTGCGCCACCGCCGCGTCGGCGACCTCAGGAATTCAGACTTCGTCATGAACCACGTCCTGTGGATGGGCGTGTGGCCCGGCCTGACGCGCGAGATGCTCCTCTTCGTCGTCGAGACCCTGCACGGGATGGTCAGGCGTTAGCGATGCGATGTCTGGTGACAGGCGCTTCCGGCCACCTGGGCTCTCACCTGACGGAACTGCTGCTCCGCGAGGGCGCGGAAGTGACCGTCTTCTGCCGCGAGGAGAGCGACCTCTGGCGGCTCAAGAATGTACTCGGCCGCGTCCACGTCCTCCGGCGCGCGCCCGTGTCTGAGATTAAGAGGGCCGCGCCGGAAGCAGTCTTTCACCTGGCATGGCAGGGCGTGGCGGGCGACTCGCACGACGCACCCGAACAACTGACGGTCAACGTCGCGGCGACTCTGGAATTGTGCCAGATAGTCATAGAGTCTGGCTGCCGCGTCTTCGTCGGCCTGGGGTCGCAGGCGGAGTACGGCCCGCACGACGCAGTGCTGACGGAGGAGACCCCCGCGCGCCCCGTCACGGCTTACGGCGTCGCCAAGCTCTGCGCTGGCGTGATGACGGCGAAGCTCTGCGAACTCGCGGGCGTGCGCCATGCCTGGCTACGGCTGCTGGCGACCTACGGCCCGAAGGACGACGAAACGCACCTGATCCCGGCCGTCATCCGCAGTCTATTGAAGGGCGAGCGCCCGCGGCTGACCGCGGGGGAGCAGACCTGGGACTACCTTTACGTTGAAGACGCGGCACGCGCCGTCCTCAGCGTTGCCGTGAACCCAGGGGCGCGCGGCGTCTTCAACCTGGGCTCGGGCCGGGCCGCGAGCGTCCGCAATATTGTCGAGCGCCTCAGAGATTTGATTGACCCTTCGATGGAGCTGGGCTTCGGCGAACTGCCTTACGCGCCGGGCCAGTTGATGCGACTCGAAACGAGCACCGAGCGGCTGCGCCGCGCGACCGGCTGGGAGCCGCGCGTCGGCCTCGACGAGGGCCTCAGCCGCACAATCGAGTGGCACAGAACGCGACTTAAAGGATGAAAGTCTCAGACTACATAGTCGAGTACCTCGAAGGCCGCGGCGTGGAGTTCGTCTTCGAGATGTCTGGCGGGATGATCGCGCACCTACTCGACTCGATTGAGCGGCGCAGGGGGATTCGCGCCGTCAGTATGCGCCACGAGCAGGCGGCGGCCTTCGCGGCGGACGCTGTGGGTCGGATGACGGGCGTGCCCGGCGTGGCGATGGCGACGAGCGGCCCCGGCGCGACCAACCTGCTGACGGGCGTGGGGAGCTGCTACTTCGACTCCTCGCCCGCCGTCTTCATCACGGGCCAGGTCAACCGCGACGAGCAGAAGGGCGCGCGCGCCGTCCGGCAACTGGGTTTTCAGGAGACGGACATCGTGCCGATGGCCGAGCCCTTGACGAAGGCCGCGTGGCGCGTGCGCGAGCCCGAAGAGGTGCCGCGCATCCTCGCGCGCGCCTTCCGCCTCGCCACGAGCGGGCGTCCCGGCCCAGTCCTACTCGACATCCCGATGGACGTGCAGCGCGCGGAGATTGAGGCCGGAGCCGATGAAGATGAGAGCGAGGCTCTTGGAGCGTGCGACGCGGCGACGGACGAAGAGTTTTGGCACAGTCTCTTCGAGCAGCTCGAACGCGCGGAGCGGCCGCTGATTCTGGCGGGCGGAGGGCTACGGTCGGCGCGCGCCGTCGAGTCGTTCAGGGAGTTCGTCCGCCGCGCGCGCGTGCCCGTGGTCAATTCGCTGATGGCGGTTGACGCGCTGCCGTCCGACGAGCCGTTGCGCGTCGGGATGATAGGCACCTACGGCAACCGCTGGGCCAATTTGGCCGTCGGCCGCTCGGACTTCCTCCTCGTCCTCGGGAGCCGCCTGGACGTGCGGCAGACGGGCTCGCGGACGGAAGAGTTCAAGGGCGGGCGCACAATCTTCCACGTTGACTGCGAGAGCGGCGAGATGAATAACCGCGTGACGGGCTGCCGCGCGATCCAATCAGGACTCGGGGAGTTCCTGTCAGGTGCGATTGAGCACGCCGCGGAGCGCGAGTTCGCGGAGCGCGCCGCGTGGCTCGAAGAGATTAACGGCTTGCGCAGGGCGTGGCCCGACACGTCGGAACTCGCGGGCGCGAAGGGAATCAACCCGAACGTGCTGATGCACCAACTGTCGAAAGTCTCGACCAGCGCGGCGGCATACGTGGTTGACGTGGGGCAGCACCAGATGTGGGCCGCGCAGTCGCTTGAGCTTTCCGAGTCGCAGCGGTTCCTGACCTCCGGCGGGATGGGCTCGATGGGCTTCGCTTTGCCGGCGTCGGTCGGGGCGGCGCTGTGTGCGGCCCCGAGGCCGGTCGTCCTCGTCGCGGGCGACGGCGGTTTCCAGTCGAACATTCAGGAGCTTCAGACGGTCGCGCACCACCAGTTGCCCGTCAAGATGGTCGTCCTCAACAACGGCTGCCACGGCATGGTGCGGCAGTTCCAGGAGAGCTACTTCGAGGGGCGCTACCAGTCAACGCTCTGGGGCTACAGCGCGCCGGACTTCGCGGCGGTCGCCGCCGCCTACAAAATCCCCTCGCTTACCATCGCCGACCCGGCGCGCGTGGAAGCGGCTTTGCGTTGGCTCTGGGAGGATGAGAAGAGCCCCGCGCTCTTGCAGGTGATGATAGACACTTACGCGAACGCCTACCCGAAGATTTCCTTCGGCAGCCCCATGACCGAGATGGAGCCGTCGTCATGAAACCGGCGCACGAGCAGCCGCTCGTCTCAATCGTCATCCCCGCCTTCAACGAGGAGGACAACATCGCGCGCCTGGAGGAGGAACTGCTGGCGGCCGTTCAGGGCCTCCCCTACGCCTTCGAGTTCGTCGTCGTGGACAACAGCAGCACGGACGAAACTGGGCCATTAGTCAAGGCGCTCTGTGCGCGCGACGCGCGCTGGAAGTACCTGCGCCTCAGCCGCAATTTTACTGTCGAGATGTCCATCACCGCCGGCTACCACTACGCCGCGGGCGAATCAATCGTCGTCCTTTACTCGGACCTGCAAGACCCGCCGTCGGTCATCCCGCGCCTCCTGGAGAAGTGGCGCGAGGGCTACGACGTGGTCTACGGCGTGCGAAACGTGAGGCCGGGCGACCCGGCTTGGAGGAACAGGGCCGTCAAAATCGCTTACCGCCTGATTGGCTGGTTCTCCGACGTGCCGATTCCGAACGACGCGGGCGACTTCCGGCTCATCACGCGCCGCGTGCGCGACGCGCTCGAACGCTGCCCGGAGCAGAACCGCTATATGCGCGGCCTGATCGCGTGGCTCGGCTTCCGTCAGGTGGGCGTGCCCTACGAGCGTCAGCCGCGCACGGCGGGCGGGAGCAAGGCCCCTTTCTCGCACCTGCTCTTTTTCGTCTTCAACGCCATCACGAGCTTTTCGCTCAGGCCGCTGCGGCTCTTCACGCTGATGGGCACCGTCATCCTCACGCTCTCGATGGTCGCGGCCGTCGTCTACATAATCCTCTGGCTCGTCGGCTCGCCGCCGCCCGGCATCACGACCATCATCGTGCTACTGCTGGTCGCCATCGGCCTCAACAGCATGGGCATAGGCATCCTCGGCGAATACGTCGGGCGCACCTACGCCGAAAGCAAGCGCCGGCCGCTCTACGTCGTCGAAGAGTCCGTCAACCTGGGGCCGCCACATGACGAGGCCGCTGAATGACGAAAGGCCGGCTTCGATGGAAGCCGGCCTTTCTGTTTTGCTGAAGAGCGTCTTGTCTTTTAGAACCTGCTGCGGTACTCGGCGGAGTTGAGGAAGCCGTTAATCATGACGCGGTAGTCGCCGCCGTTGGCCTTCATGATCTTGATCCACTCTTTGTAGAGGATGTCGGGGTCGCGGCGCAGGTAGCCGAAATACTGCATGACGACGAAGGCTTCGGTGTAATACTTCTGATAAACCTCGCCGCTCTCGGAAAGCTCGCGCAGGACTTTGGCGCGGGTCTTCGTCCCGTTCGTCAGGGCCGCGATCCACCCGTCGCGGCCAGGGTGCGAGGGAACCGCGGCGGTCTTCAGCAGGGCGTCCACGAAGGCCGTCGGCGTCGTCAGGGCGTCGTACTTTCTCTTGAACTCGGAGCGCGCGACGAAGTCGTTGACGAGGGCAGCCTTGCTGGCTTCGAGCTGCGCGTCCGACTGGAAGCCGCTGACGCGGCGCAGGTCGGGCATGAACTCGGCGAATCTAGGGAGGCGGCGGAAGGCCGACGAGTAGAGACGGTAGACGCCGTAGCCCCTCTGCTGAAACTCTGTCGAGCGGAAGAAGGCCGAGGAGACTTCGATGCGGTCGCAGGAGGGGCTGCCCGCGGGGCAGCTGTTCAGGATGTTGACCCAGCCCTGGAAGCCGCCGGGCTCCGGCATGCGGTTCAGGAAGTCTATGTAGTGCTGCTGGATCATGAAGTCGCTGTCGTCAATCGTGATCTTCTGGTTGGTGCCGGGGCGCAGGCGCAGCGGCTTGACCTTGATGTCGCCGTAGTAGAGGTCGGACGGGAGGGTCGGGTCTTCGGTCACGATTCTGAGCGTCGGCGCGGTCTGCCCGAGCGCGGCCGTGGCCGCGAAGGCGACTAGTAAAAGGGAAATAACGAACTTCATCCTGTTGCTCCTAATCAATAATGGCTCGGCGTGAGATGGTCATGCTTAGTAAAAAGGCGGGGCGACTGTACGGCCCTCGGGATGTTTTAACACATCCGCGAGACAATATGAAGTTTAAGGCGGGGCCTTGCCCGTGTCAACCCAATATTTAAGCGGCCGGCGCGCGCCGAGGGCGAGCAGGGCGGCGAGCGCGGCGAGTGAGATGGCGCTCAAAATTGCCCCGAAATAGAAGGTTTTCGGCCTGAAATCGAACCTGACGACGTGGCGGCCTGCGGGGACGGCGACGCCGCGCAGGGCGTAATCGGCGCGCAGCAACGAGACGCGCTCCGAGCCGTCGAGGGTCGCCTCCCAGCCAGGGTAATAGGCGTCGCTCGTCACCAGAAAAGCGGGGGCGGAGGACGTGGTCTCGACCTCCATGAACGTGTCGGAAAGTTGCGTCACGCGGGCGTAGGCCGTGGCGTCGTCAGCGCCCTGATGCTGTAGAGGCGAAGGCTCTTCCAGCAGCGCCGTTCGCGCCGGGTCGAACTCGCGCCCGTCGGGCAGCCTGGAAGTTTTAACCGCCTTCAGAATGTCTTCGGGGCCGAGGCTCAGGGTCTCGCGCGCGAGCCACGCGCGGGGCATGGCGCGCGTGTTCTCGTAGACGTGCGCGCCGCCCGCCGCCGAGTGGAAACGCCAGCGGCCGCCCTCGATTGACATCGGGCCGACGACCTCCGAGGTTCTGCCGGGCTCTTCGACCAGGCTGAGCTTTTCGATGGTAATCGCGCCCGAGCCGCCCGTCCATTGAATCTCCACGACGCGGACCAGTTCGGGGTCGAGCGACAGTTCGGCCCTGTAGAAATGGCCTTCGCACGACTCGTCGTACATCTTCGCCGGAAAGCTGCGGAAGATTTCAGCGCGGCCGTGGCGCACCTGCGGCCTGATGTTCGGGCAGTCGTAAGACCACTCGGAGGAGTCGCGCCCGGCGACGAGCCCGCGCGTCTGAACACTCCCGTCCGCGCCCGTGACGACGACACGCGCGACCTCCTTCCCGTCTTCAATTGCCACAGCGCAGGCCAGGCGGCTGACGAGGCGCAGGCCCGCCGCGCGGACGGGCGCGGGCAGTTCGAAGCGCACGGCCTCGCGCGCCGGGTGGTCGCAGCCCTGTCCCAGCCAGATGTTCATGTCCTCCTCGTCCCGCGGCAGAAAGACGTAGCGCACGGCCGCCAGGCTCAGGCACTGGTCGCTTGCGTCGCTCCACGAAGGGGCGACGCTCGTGTCCGGGACGATGGACAGGAAGGACAAGGTTCTGGACGGGACGAGCGGGCCGTAAGCGTTCGCGCTCGGCACATTCCAGAGTCTGGACAGGTTCGGGGGTAACTCGTCCCGCGTGCCCATAGTGCCGCGCGCCGCCAGCACGCGCTGATTCGTGTCGCGCAACAGCTCCCCGTACTTGACGGCCACGGCGGGCGCGTCGAGTACCCCCTTCGGGTAAGAGAAGCGCCAGTTGTAGAACCACCCGAAGCTCGCCAGGTCAACGACGACGAGCGAGACGACGAGCGCGCGGCGCACGAGTGAGGCCGGCTTTTTGTGCCAGTAAACGAGGGCCGCGGCCGACGCCAGGAAGATTAAGAGCGGCACGCCGACGGCCGCGTTATTCCAGGGCAGCGCGCTAAAGTCAGCCACGCCGTTCGCGCGCGCGTCAGCCACCATCTTGCCCGAGAGCAGCACGGCGAGCCCGGCCCCCGTCAGGAGCGCCCCGGCCGAGACGATAATCAACAGCGCGCGCCGCGTGACCTCGCCACGCATGACCGCGCTCGCGCCGAGGCCCGCCAGCACGCTCGCGGCGAAGGACATTTCCAGCAGATGCCTTGCCGGCGCGCGGAACTTGTTGATGACGGGCAGGTGGTAGGCTAGGCGCGCGAGCGGCGTCTGGTCGCCAAGGGCCAGCAGGAAGGCCGCGGCCGCGACGCACAGCCAGAAGACGGCAACCGCCTTGCGCCGCCACGCGACGAAGCCCGCCGCGGCCAGCAGCAGCGCGAGCAGTCCGACGTAGCCCGTGACCTCCGTCAGATTCCACGCGCCGAAGTAGGGGGTCGTCCCGTACTGCGGCAACCCGCCGAGCGAGGCCGGGAACAGGAGCAGGACGGCTTGCTTGAGCGGGAAGGAGTAAGAGACGAAGTCCGCGAAAGCGAAGTCGGCCCGCGTGCTCTCGCGGGCCAGCTCCGCGGCCGGCACGAGTTGCAACGCAGTCAGGCCCAGGCCGATTGTGAAGATAACGACGGAGGCCGCGTAGTAACGCGCGCGCCCGGCCGGGGCCGTCCAGCCGAGCGCGGCACTGTAACAGGCGGCGACGAGCAGGCAGTAGGCCGTCATCTGCAAGTGGCCCGCGAGCACGCAGCAGGCGACCGCCGCGCAAGCCGCCGCCAACCAGCCGCGGCTCACCTTGCGGCGCAGCATCTCAAGCGACCAGACGAGCAGCGGCAGCCACGCGGCGACGTGTATGATCGTCGTGTGGCCCTGATGAGCCATCATGAAGCCGCTCATGCCGTAAACCGCCCCCGCGACGAAGCCCGCCAGTCTGGACTCGGTCAGCGCGTGAACGTAGCCGTAGGCGAAGCAGGCCGCCATGACGTAGGCCGCCAGCACGAAGAGGTTCCAGCCGCCGGGCACGAGCGAGAGCAGCATCGAAGGCGGATACCACGCCATCACCTGCGGGTCGGCCGTCATCGGCAGCCCGAGCCCGAGCAGCCCGTCCCAGAAGAGTTTCGGCGATTCGAAGTAAGTCAGGTGGTAGAGGAGCGCGTCGCCGAGGCGGCCGCCGCCGGGGGCCAGGTATGAGCCCCGGAAGAGTACGGGCGAGAAGAAGAGCGTGAAGAGGAGCGAGTAAAAGAGCAGGACTGGCAGGGCGTGGCGCGCGGCCCGTTCGACTTCCGGTTTGAGCGAAAGCTTGAGCATCTCAATCAAGTGTCCTGGGGCAGACTTCTGTAGAGCCATGCGGGGCGCGCGGGCGCAGCACGCTTCGACTCGCTGTTGACGCCGCTCTGGCAGAAGATGTATTGGCCCAAATCCGTTGACCTGCGGAGGACGAGCGGGGCGACCGCGCTTAAGGGGATGGTTGAGCCGGCCTGGTCAGGGTGCACGTCCGCCGTGAACATGGTCCGCACGCTGAAGCCGTTGGCGTCGAGCAGGGCGAAGAGCTCTTCCTGCGTGTACTCGCGGTTGTGCCGGCCGTAAGGGCCGTAGCCGGAGTAAGGGTCGTAAACGTTCGCGCCGGCGATTGCCTTGCGGACGTTGTCCAGGCGCGCGACGTTGGGCGTCGTCAAGACCAGCGTGCCGCCGGGCTTGAGCACGCGCCTGATCTCCACGAGTGCGCGGACGGGGTCCGAGAGCAGGTGCTCTATGATCTCGCAGAAGAGGACGACATCGTAGCTCTCATCGTCGTAAGGGAAGGCGTCCGCCTCGACGTTGAAGTGGTCGTAGGCGTACTCGACCGATTCGCCCGTCTGTTGAATCGTGACCCTCTGTTTGCCCGCGCGCCCGCCCGTGCCGAAGTAGTTGGCGAGGGTGAGCCGCGCGTCCCTGAATTTCGAGAGCAGGACGGTCGTGAAGTAAGGGTTCGCGCCGAGTTCGAGCACGCTCATGCCAGTCCGCTCGGGGACGAGGCCGAGCGTGTAGACGAAGCGCCGGAAGTCCGACTCGGCGTAACTCTTCATCTCCTCCTCGGGCGCGTCCTCGACGCGCACGGAGGTGACGAGCGCGCGCAAGCCTTCTACGGTCCAGCCGCGCGGCACGGGCAGCGGCGGCGAGAAGGAAGGGAACTCGGCCGGCTCTTTGACCTTTAACTTTACTTCCGGCTCGGAGGCGGCGCGCGGCTCCTCGCCGGGCGGCGGGCAGGATTCGACGGCCTCTATCAGCAGCTCGCGGATGCGCTCGGGCGTGTACTTGGAGACGACGTACTCGCGGCCCCACTCGCCCATGCGCGCGCGCGCCGCCTCGTCCGACGTTATCTCGCTGACCGCGGCGGCGAACGTCTCGTAGTCGTGGTAAATCAGCCCGCCGCCGCTCTGCCTGACGTGGTCGGCCAGCACCTGGCTCGCGCCGCTAACGACGACGGGCGTGCGCTGCGCCATCGCCTCCAACGTCACGATGCTGAAGCTCTCGCGCGCGGACGGCATGACGTAGGCGGCAGCGCCGGCCATCAGGCCGAACTTCTCCTCGTCCGTGACGAAGCCGCGGAACTCTATCCACGGATGGTCTGGCACGGGCACGTCCGCCTTGCCCGTCAGCACGAGGCGTAGCGGCGACGCGCTCTCCTCCTTGAACCGCGCGAAGTAGCCGAACAACTCGTTGCAGCCCTTGTTGGGGTCAATCCGCCCGCAGTAAAGCAGGTAGGGCCGGGCCACGGGCGCGGGCTCGCGCGGCTCGGCTTCGATTGCCATGGCGATGACGCGGCCGGGCAGCTTCCCCCAGAAGTCATGGCCCAGTTGGCGCTCGGCCTCGGTCAGCCAGATGAGCGAGTGCGCGCGGCGCGCGGCGTGTTTGTAGACGGAGAAGTAGGCGGGCTGCTCGTCGTGCAGCGTCGGGACGAACAGCGCGTGCCCGCGCGGGACTTCCAGCAGGCCGAAGTAGGCCGTCGGGTAGAGATACGTGACGAAAATAATCGCGCGGTACTCGCGGGCGTGGCGGCGCAGGTACTGCACGAGCGAGTCGGAGTAGGGGCCTATGTGGCGGATCAGCTCTTCCTGCAAGGGGACGGGCCAGGGGATGTGCTTCATTCCGCCGTCAGGCGCGTTGTGGCTGCCCGCGCCGAGCCTACCGAAGTCCGCCATCATGCGCGACCACAACTCCGTGCGGTAGGGGCTGTAGCCCACGTCAACGTGGAAGCGGCGGACGTTTATCCCGTCGCGCACTTCGAGACCTTCGGGCAGGACGTTCGACCAGTAGGCCGCGTCCACCGCGGTCGTCGTCAGCACGTCCACCTCGTAAGCGTCTTTGAGCAGCGTTGCGTACTGCCAGGCCAGGGCCTCCGAGCCCCCTACGATGGACTCGTGGCAGCGCTGCACGACGACGGCGACTCGCTTCATAAGAATTGGCCCACGGCGTCAAGGAACTTCTCACGGACGCGCGCGTTCGTAAAGTGCTCCTCGTAGCGGCGCGCGCCCAGGCGGCTGAGCATGGCTCCGACGTTCCTCTCGCGGACGATGCGGTTGACGGATTCCGCGAGCAGGTAAGGGTCTTTCTCGTCCCAGACTAACCCTGCGCCGCCGACGGTGACGGGCACGGCGGCCGCGCCGTAGGCCACAATCGGAACCTTCATCGCCATCGCCTCGACCAGAGGGACGCAGAAGCCCTCGTGCTCGCTCGTCATCATAAAGACGTGGGCCACCGAGTAGAAGGCTTTGAGCGCGTGGTCGGTGACCTCGCCGGCGAAGACGACCGCGTCGGCGACCCCGAGCCGCCCGGCAATCTGGGCCAAAAGTTTGTTGTAAGCGTCGAGCCGCGTCTCGGTCTTGCCGACGATGACGAGGCGGCTCTCCGGGTTATAGTCGTGGTGGTAGACGGCGAAAGCCTCTATCAGCGCGGCGTGCCCCTTGTTCGGGGCGACGCGCCCGACGGTCAGGATGTTCACGAGGCCGTCGCCGTAGGCTTCCAAAACCCTCGGGTCGGCCTCGACGGAGTTGAGGCGGTCAACGTGGTGGAAGGGCGGGACGACGAAGCTGCGAGAGGCGGGCGCGCCTTCTTCGAGCAGCTCGCGCGCGTTGTACTCGGAGGCGGACATGTAGAGGTCGCAGCCGGCCCCGGCCACGGCCGGCAGTTGGTTGCGCCCTTCCATGCACATCCGCGCGAAGTCCTGGCTGAAGCGCGTGAAGAACTCTGGCGGCGTGACGTTGTGATACTTGATGGCCCGCGCGCACTTTAATTCGTTGAGGAGGCGCAGGCCGAGGTCCCAGCCGCGCGAGTAGTGGTAGATGAGCAGGTCCGAGGCGCTCTTCAGGAAGCCGGTCACGCGGGGCGCGGGCCTGACCTTGGGGCTGTCGAAAGTCCACCCCTCGGCGTAAATCCTGACATCATGCCTGAGGCCGCGCAGCACGTCGTACATCCCCAGCACGTCGTTGCTGACGGCGTCGCCCGTCGTAATACTCGGCGTCAGGATGGCAATCCTCGTCATCGTAAACTCGACTCTGTCAGTACCGCCTGCGGTAGCGGGCGGGTCGTCAACGTTGAGACACCCGCCCGCTACCGCAGGCGGTACTGACCTGCGTTGCTCAGGGCGTTGAAAAAGTCCGTCTCTATCTTCTCGTTGGAGAACTGCTGCAAGTAGCGCCGCCAGCCTTTCGTGCCGAGGGCGAGCGCGAGCGACTCGTCGCGGGCGAGGCGGTCAATGGCCTCGGCCAGCAGGTACGGGTCGCGCTCGCTGAGGAGCAGGCCCGCGCCGCCCGCCGTGAAGGGGACGGCCGACGAACTGTAAGCCACGACCGGCACTTTCATCGCCATCGCCTCGACGATTGGCACACAAAAACCTTCGTGCTCGCTCATGATGGCGAAGACGTGCGCGAGCAGGTAGTAAGACTTGAGCGCGCTGTCGGTGGCCTCGCCCGTGAAGATGACCGCGCCTTCGAGCAGGAGGAAGGTCACGACCTCGCGCAGCCTGTCCGAGTAGGTTTTGAAGGCGGCCTCCTCCTTGCCGACGATGACGAGGCGGCTCGCGCGGTTGTAGTCGTGGTGGTACGCGGCGAAGCCCTCTATCAGCGCGACGTGCCCCTTGTGCGGCGCGACGCGCCCGACCATCAGGACGTTCGTCCGGCCGTCCCTGTACTCGTCCAGCACGTCCAGGTCCGCCTCAATCGTCTTCAGGCGATCAATGTGATGAAAGGGCGGCACGACGAAACTGAGAGAGTCGGGCACGCCCGCCTGCAACAGCTCCCGCCGGTTGTACTCGGAGTCGGCGAGGTACAGGTCGCAGCCCGCCGCGGCGACCTCGCGCAACTCTTCGCGCCCCACGCGGCACATCTCCTCGTGCCAGGGGCTAACGCCCGCGAAGAACTCTGGCGGCGTGACGTTGTGATACTTGATGGCCTTGCGGAAATTGTTCTCGCGCAGCAGCTCGCGCCCGGGCGTCCAGGCAATCGAGTGGTGATAGACGAGCAGGTCCGCGGGCTCTTTGAGGAACTCGCGTATCTCCGCGACGGGGTGAACGGGCGGGTCCGAGAAATCCCAGCTCCCGGCGTACATCCGCGCCTCGACGCCGCGCCCGGCCAGTGCGCGCCACATACCCACCACGTCGTTGCTGACGGCGTCGCCCGCGGACAGGTGCGAAGTCACGACCGCGACGCGCTGAAGGTCAATCACAGGCTAATCAAGCGTCCAACAAGATATACAAGATAAGAACCGACTCAACCCTTTGCGCCTTACGTTTTTACTTTGCGCCTCCAGCGTGAGACGTTGCGGTTTCTCGCAAAGGCGCAAAGGTAAGACGTAAGGCGCAAAGGCTTGAGTTTAAGCTTTACGGCCGATGACGGCGAAGTCGCGTGGGCCGTAGAGCCAGCCGTCGAGGGCGCGCGAGCCTTCGCTTTCGTCCGTGAAGGGGCTGCCGCCCGCGGAGTTGACGTACTCGACGCGCACGTCCGCGAAGCCGCAGTTGACGAGGACGAAGCGGACGGTTTCGGGGAAGAGCGGCCGCGCGTGCGTCGGGTCCGCGTAGAAGTTGCAGGCCCCGACTGTCAGGTTCTTAGGGTTCGGCGTCTCGAAGATGACGAGCCCGCCGGGCCGCAAGACCCTGGCCGCCTCGTCCAGCAACTCCACCAGCGACTCGAAACTCAAGTGCTCTATGAAGTGGAAGCCCGTCACGGCGCTCAGGCTCGCGTCTTCGACTTTGCGCAGGTGTTCGAGCGCGTCCTCCTCCGTGACCTTCAGCTTGCGCGCGCGCATCTCCTCAACGAGCGCGCCATTCATTTCGACGCCGCGCGCCTCCACGCCCTCCTCCTTCAGCAGCTCAAGCCACTCGCCTCGCCCGCACCCGAGGTCGAGCAGGTCGCCCCGAACGCCCGCCTCCTTCAAAAATGGAAGATAAAATTTGAGTCCTTCTTTCACCTCGTCGCGCGGCCCGCGAAACTCGTCCGCGAATCTGGCGAACAACCCGTCAAGGCGCGCGCGCGTGACCGCCTCCGCCTTGCGTCCGTCCCCACGCGGCGACGCAGGTGATTCGTTGGGGCGCGCGTCCAATTCGGCTTCCAGCTTCTCCAACCGCTCGGCGAGCGCGCGCTGCTCGCGGAAGAGGCCGACGACCTGCTGGTGCTGCAACTCCGCGTAGCGGCGCTGGCTTTCGGCCATGCCGGCCAGCTCGCGCGAGAGCGAGTCCATGACGGGGAAGCTCATCTGTGCGAGCTGGTTGACGCGCGCCGCGATCAACTCCTGCTGGGCCAGGGCGTGATTCTCGAACTGCCGCCGGCTGCGAATCATCGCGGGCAGGCGCGCGATTGCCGCGAGCATCTCTAGGACGTAGCCCAGGACGGGCACGCGGTAGAGCCTGCGTAAGACGGGCCTGCGCGCGAGGCCGTCCAGGCGCACGCCCCTGGCCCGGCCCTCGACGGAGAAGCTGAGCGCCGCCAACACGTCCAGCTTGTTGAGGCGGCCGGCGCGAAGCCGTCTCAAGAATTCCCTGAGCCCGGCCTCGTCCGGCTCGCGCTTGAGAATCGCGCGGTAGGCGTTCCAGACGAAAGTCTGGTCGTGGTACTGAAGCAGGTCGTTGACGTGGTAGCGGTCGTCTTCGGCCGGGACGAACTCGGGCTGAAGGCTGAGCGGCGGCGGGACCTCCGCCTGGCCGGCGGCGGGGCCGTGCCCGTCCGCAGACCGTAGCTCGCCGCTCAGCTCGAAGGAGACGCCGACCAGAGACCGCCTGCGCCCCTCAGCCTCGCGGCGCGCGACGGCCTCGCGTATCTCGGCCATCAACTGCTCGACATCAATTTCCTCTGTCTCGATCATCCTTCGTCCCGGAGCCGGCCTACGAGTGCGCGCCCACGCGCTCGGCGCGCACGGCCAGCCGCCGCGTCGTCACGCTCGCGTTGAGGTTGGCGACGCCCTCTATGAGTGTCGGACTCACGACGCGGAAGTAGACGCAGTCGTCAACCCAGTCGAAGCTGACCGCGCCGGCGCTGTGGACGGCCGCCGTCAGCGAGAACTCGCCCGTGCCGAGCCAGCAGTTGAAGCCGAAAGTCGCCTCGATAATCTCGCCGGCGCGCACCCAACCGAAGTCCGCCTGCTGAATCTCCGTGTTCGTCCCGTAGACGTGTATCCCGTGGCGGTTGCGAATCAGGAAGCCGCAGACGGGGTTGTCCGCGTCGCGGTTGAGGCGCGCGCGCACGCGCACCAGCGCAGCCTCGCCCGTCTCCACCAACTCCACGGGCCGGCGCGCGCCGTCCAACAGCTCGACGCTCAGAATCTCGGCGCTCCCCTCGCCGTGGCGGTAGCTGTAGCTGAGCGGCTTGAAATTCAACTCCTCGGGCGCGACCTCTTCCGCCTCGCCTTCGGACGCGCCGTCGAGTCGGCCCGCCTCGTAAGCCGCCTCGCGCGACATGATGATGCGCTGGTAACGCTTGAGCACGTCCGCGGGCGAGCCGTCCGAGATGACGCGCCCGCCGTTGAGCAGGATGGCGCGCGAGCAGAGCGCGCGGACGGCGTGCGTGTCGTGCGAGACGAAGAGGATGGTCGCGCCCTGCTCCTGCATCTGCTTGATGCGGCGCAGGCAGCGGTGCTGGAAGACCGCGTCGCCGACCGAGAGCGCCTCGTCCACGATTAAGATTTGCGGGTCGGCGGCGACGGCGATGGCGAAGGCGAGACGGATGTACATACCCGAGGAGTAGGTCTTGACGGGCTGGTCAAGAAAGTCTCCGATCTCCGCGAACCGCTCGATCTCGGGCAGGAGCCTTTCGGTCTCGCGCCTGGAAAAACCCAGGAGCTGCGCGTTGAGGTGAATGTTCTCCAGGCCGGTGAACTCCGGGTTGAAGCCCGCGCCCAGTTCGAGCAGCGCCGCGATGCGCCCCTCGTGCTCGACGCTCCCGTGCGTCGGCTCAAGCGTGCCCGTGATGATCTGTAGGAGCGTGGATTTGCCGGAGCCGTTCGGGCCGACGACGCCCGTGGTCGTGCCCCGCTCGACCTCGAACGTCACGTCGCGCAAGGCCCAGAACTCGCGGTGGCGCTTCCAGCGGCCGCGCGTCAAAGACTCCTTCAGGCGGTCGCCAGGGTGCTCGTAAATGCGATATTGCTTCGAGACGTTCTCGACGCGCAGAGCCGTTGCCATGTCTGAGAACCTACCCCAGACGAGCCGCGAGTGACAAGCGCGCAGAAGTCTGGACGGGGGCGGGCTCCGTTTTCTGCTATCATCGCGCCCTCGATAATGACTGAAGGACGGTTCAGGCTGGCGCGAAGACTCGGCCGCGACGCGGCGGCGGGCGCGATTATCTTCGCCGTGACGCTCTCGGTCTTCCTCTTCTCGCGGATTCACCAGGTCGCCGACTCGCACTACTCCATGCTGCTCAGCCAGAGCCTCGTCAGCCGCGCGAGCTTCTCGCTCGACGCCTACGCGCTCCCGCGCCACGAGCCCGCGTGGCACGGCTACTACTTCAAGAATGGGCCAATCTACCAGCTAGAAGTCGCGGACGGCCACCTCTATTACCACCTGCCGCCCGGCAGTTCCGTGCTCTCCGCGCCGTTCGTCGCGGCCCTCAACCTCGTGGGCGTCTCCGCGACCGCGGCGGACGGCAGCTACGACCCGCGCGGCGAGGTGATAATCGAGGCGGGGCTGGCGGCGCTGCTGATGGCGGGGCTGGCGGCCGTCTTCTTCTACACGGCGCGGCTTCGGCTTCCTCTCGGGTGGAGCGTGGCGGCGGCGCTCGGCGCGGCGTTCGGCACGCAGGTCTACAGCACCGCGTCGCGCGCCCTGTGGTCGGACACCTGGGGCATCCTGCTGCTCGGCGTCGTGGTCTTTCTACTGTTGCGGGACGAGGCGAAGGGGCGCGGCCTCAGCCCCGTATGGCTGGCAAGCTTGCTCGCGTGGACGTACTTCGTGCGCCCGACCTTCGCCGTGCACATCGCGGCTGTGAGCGTCTACCTTCTCATCTATCGCCGCCGCCTGTTTCCCGCTTACGCCCTGACGGGCGCGGCGTGGCTGGCGCTCTTCGTCTGCTACTCCTGGTTTCACTTCGGCCGGCTGCTGCCGAGCTACTACAGCGCGAGCAGGTTGGAGTTCGGCTCCTTCTGGGAGGCGCTTGCGGGAAACCTGGTGAGCCCCGCGCGCGGCCTGCTGGTCTACGTCCCGGTCCTGCTCTACGTGGCCTTCCTGCTCGTGCGCCACCGCGCGACACTCCCGCACCGGCGGCTCGTGTGGCTCTCCCTGGCAATCATCGTGGGGCATCTCGTGGCGATCTCAAGTTTCAACCACTGGTGGGGCGGGCACAGCTTCGGGCCGCGCTTTTCGACGGGGCTCGTCCCCTGGCTCTTCCTGCTCGCTGTCCTCGGTCTCAGGGCGATGCTCGACTGGAGAGAGAAACACGACGCCGCCTCACGCGCGGGCTGGCGCGCGCAACTCGCGTGCGGCGCGGCGCTCCTGCTCGTGAGCATGTTCATCAACACGCGCGGCGCGACCTCGCACGCCACCTGGCTCTGGAACATGAGGCCCGCCGAGATAGACCAGCACCCAGAGAGGCTCTGGGACTGGACGCAGCCGCAGTTTCTGGCGGGGATGCTCTAGCAGTCTTACGAAATCTCTTGCAAGTCGGCGGCCCACGCCTCGATTAAATCCAGTTCCTCGCGCCCGACCAGTTCCATGCGGACGAGTTGCTCGTAGCAGACGCGCAGGTTCTCCGTGAGCCTGTCCGCGCCGGGCTCTAAAGGGAGCTTGCCGAGGGCTTCGGCGATGGCGCTGTTGTTGAGGTAGCCGGGCACTTCGTCGCGGAAGTCGCGCATCAGGTTGTGCTCGTTGCGCTCCTGCCAGACGGTCGGCTCGTGATAGAGGACGGCCCAGTCGTTCTCCCAACAGATGCGCTGCGCGACGAAGCTGCGCCAGATGTCAGTCATGCGGAAAGAGCAGTGAGCCGGAAGGTAAAGGAGCGGGAAGGCATCGCGCCACCAGGTCGTGTTCTGGCTGTTGAACGGCGACCAGGCGTTTTGGCCCAAAGCCACGCGGCGGTCTTTCCTGAACGACTGCGGCAGCGGCAGCGCCAGCCTGTAGATGGCGTCAACGTCCGGGTTCTCGTCCGCCAGGCCCTGCTGAATCGGGCAATCCGCTTCGGCTTCCGCGAGCGATTCGAACGGAGGAACGGCCGCCAGTATGCGGTCGAGCGGCAGGCCGCGCGGCCAGATGTTGGCGTCCGTGAAGTAGCGGTAGACGTTGACCCAGCCCGCGTCCGTGACCGTCGGGGCGCGCACGCCGCAGCGGCGCTCGCCCCAGAATTCTGTGCCAGGAAAGTTGTCGTCGTCCGTCTCCACGATCACGCTCGCGCCACCGCGCAGCGCGAGCAGGTAGCCTATGTTCTTGCGCGCGTAATGGCGCGTCGGGCAAGCCTCGGCGAAGCGCAGACCCGTCTCGCGCTGCTCGGCCAGCCCGTAAAAGCGGCAGCCTTCCAGACTAAAATCGGCGGGGCTCTTCTCGTCGCCGATGACGATGAACTCGACGCCGTGCTCGGCGCAGCCTTCGGCGAGCGCGCGCAGCACGGCGTTCGGCGGCGAAATAGAAGTGACGACGAGGGCGGTCTTATCTTTCATGCGGTGTTGTTAGAGTTGGCCTTGCAGTCTGAGGCGGAAGAGACGCCAGAGGTTGCTGAAGGAGTCTTTGATGGCCTGGTTGCCGACCGAATGGCTGGCGGCGCGGTATTGAATCGGCACCTCCGCGATTCTCAGCTTCCGGCAGTAGGCTTTAATCTCCGTCTGGAAAAATGGCCCACGCGACTTGACGCCCTTCTTGATGACTTCCAGGAGCGCGCCGCGCGTGAACATCTCGAAGCCGCTCGTCATGTCCTTGAGTTTTGTGCCAAGAAGTAAATTCGACAACAGGCTCCCGCCGCGGCTGATGAGCCTTCTTTTCGTGGAGCTGTCGGAGATGGTTCCGCCGCGGCAGAAGCGGCTGCCGAAGACGCAGTCGTAGCCCTCGGCCATCTTGTCGAAGAACTGCGGGATGTCTGACGGCTGGTGGCTGAAGCCCGCGTCCATCTCTAGAATCCAGTCGCACCCGTCGTTCAGAGCCTCGCGGTAGCCGCGCACATAGGCGTCAACCACGCTCCTGTTCTCCGGCGACCAGACGACCTCCAACTCCGGCCGCTCCGCCTTCAACTCCTCCAACAGCTCGCGCGTGCGGTCCTTGCTGACGCGGTCGAGCACGGCGAAGAACCTGACGGACTTGAAGCCGCGCGGCGCGCACTCGTCCAGCACCTCACGGACGAACCGCACCGCGTCCGCCTCCTCATTCGCCATGGGGCACACGACCCCGAGCTTGATTTCCGCGAACCGCGCGTCTTGCTTCTGCTTCGTCGTCTCCATAGCCAGCGGTGAATAATCAGGGAAAGAGCCCGGTAAAGCAAGTGGTCAGTGGTCGGTGGTCAGTGGTCAGTTAAAGGCAAAGACGTTTTTCTTTTAACTGACCACTGACCACCGACCACTGACCACTGATATACTCGACGCATGATTTCGTCGCAGACAGCGCGGCGGGCCGTGTGGCGTCCGCTGTGGGAGCTGCCGGGCCGCGGGGATTTAATCTTCCAGCTGGCGCGGCGCGAGGTGGCGGCGCGCTACAAGGGCTCCGTGCTCGGCATCCTCTGGGCCATTCTGACGCCCGTGGTGACGATTGCGACGTTCACGCTCATCTTCGCGGGCATCTTCGGGGCGCGTTTCGGCGTGAAGGGCGGCGGCTGGGAGTTCGCGCTCTACCTCTTCTGCGGCGTGCTGCCCTGGACGGCCTTCGCGGAGGCCGTCCAGCTCTCGTCGCAGAAGATCGTCTCGCAGGCCAACCTGGTCAAGCGCGTCGTCTTCCCGCTCGAAATCCTCCCCGTGGCGCAGTCGCTCGCCTCGCTCGCCAACCAACTGTTCGGGACCGTCGCGCTCCTCGTCGCGGCCCTCGTCATACAGCGTACCCTTCACCCAACGGCGCTCTGGCTGCCCGTGCTCCTCGTCCCGCAGCTCCTCGCCACGCTCGGCGCGGCGTGGCTCGTCGCCTCGCTCGGCGTTTTCCTGCGCGACATCGTGCAGGGCATCGCGCTGCTGCTGATGGTCTGGATGTACCTGACGCCGATCATCTACCCCGAGACGATGGTGCCGGAGCGTTTCCGCACGCTGATTAACGCCAACCCGTTCACGCACCTCGTCAGGAGCTACCGCAACGTCATGCTCGAAGGCACGCAGCCCGACTGGCGCGGCCTCGCCTATTTCACGGGCTTCGCCCTCATCCTCTTCCTCTTCGGCTACTGGTGGTTCGCCAGAACAAGAAAAAACTTCGCTGACGTGATTTAGTAGGGGCGTCGAAGAAATTAACAGGGATGGACAGGATAGACAGGATATAGAGCTTGAATTTTTATCCTGTCTATCCTGTCCATCCCTGTTTGAATCCGCTTTAGATTATCATCGCTCGGCGGACAGCGCGACGACCGTGCCCATGAGCCACCAGAAGACGAGGGCGACTTCGGCGTCGCCGAAGTTGTAGTTGACGAGCGAGCTGGCGAAGAAGCCGGCGACGGCTCCGGTCGCGCCGAGCAACAGGCCGTGCGTGCTTGCGTCCCCCGTGTCGCGGAAAAGCTTCTCGGCGCGCGCCGCCGTCAGCCAGCACGCCAGCATCAGCCAGAGCCAGAAGGCGAGCGCGGGCAGACCCCGGTCGAAGGCCACCTGCAAGGGCGTCGAGTGCAGGTGAATCATGTCCGTGCCGGGAAAGCCCCACTCCGTCCAGTGCCTTTGCACGGCGTCCATCCCGTGGCCGAAGACGGGGTGCAGGGGCACGCGCGCGAGCCCCACGCGCGCCACCTGCCAGCGCAAAGACGCGCTGTGGTCTTCGAGCAGGAGCGCGCCCGCGGTGCGCGTGCGCCAGACGCTGAACGCGCCCGCCACGACCGCCAGGACGACGAGCGCGAGGACGAGCAGACGCGCCCTCCCGCGCACGGCGCGCAGCGCGACGACCACCGCCCCGAAGCAGAGCGCGACGAGCACGGTCCTCATCGCCGTGAGCGCGACGCCGACGGCGAGCAGCCCGGCCGCCGCGAGCGCTAATCGGAAGTGTCTGCCGCGCGGGCCGCGGCGCAGGGCGTAGGCGATGGCGAGGCCGAGCGCGAGCTGTGCCAGAATTTGCAGCGTCTCGGAGAAAGTCTCGTAATGGCGCGTCCAGCCTGAGGCGCGGAAGCGGCGCGTCGGCCCGTTGCTTCTGATTCCAGACGGCGACGCGCGCGCCTTCAGCTCGTCCGTGACGACGAGGGCGCGCTCGGCGTGCTCGCCGCCGATGATGACGCTGACGGGAAGGCTCTCGCCTGTGCCCGCCCGCCTGAAGGCTTCGTCAATCTCCGCGACCGAGGAGACGCGCGCGCCCCGGACGCGCCACACGGCGGCGCCCGCTCCCATCTGCAATTCGTGAAAAGGGCTCTCGGGCGTCAGTTCCTCGATTAACACGCCGCGCCCGCGTGCGAGGTCGAACGCGCTCGCCGCCACCCCAGCGACGCCCGACGCGATCATCACAGCGGCCACGATGACGGCCGCGCGCCGCGTGAGCAGCGACTGCGCGAAGTAGAAGAGCAGGACGACCAGGACGGATTGGAGTTTTGGCACACTGATGCGCGGCTCCTCGGAGAAGAGGGCCGAGAGCACAGTCCAGCCGAGGAAGAGCAGGATGGGCACGTCGAGCGCGCTTCGTTTAAGGCCCGTCCGCCCGGTCGTGACGAGGCGCGCGAGCCAGCCCGCGCCGACCAGCACGAGGCTCAGTTCCGCGCCCGCAATCGAGTGCGGCGCGAAGGCTGCGTAGAGCAGGAAGCCGGCGAGCGCCACGCGCTCTGAGGTGCGCGCCGGCCGCGGCTTAACGGGGCCGATGGTCTGGGGATTTGCTCTCAAGCTACAGGCAAAAGCGGCTCTAAAAACGGGCTAAACTGCTAAAAAACGAGGCGTTGACACTCAGTCTTGGCGCGTGTTAGCGTACCCTGTCGCTGACGCTTTTCGGAGAGAGCGCCGGATGACAACGCCGGCCGAGTCAGTACCCGTCCCGACTTCTCGCTCGGCTCACCGCCCAGAGGGTTCAAACACGCTGCGAGTTTGACCGACTAGAAGATTCAAGAATGGCCTTCGATAAAGCAAAGGTTGTGCGTGCGGCAGAGAAGTACCTTGCCCAGGGCAAGATTCCCGCCGCCATCAAAGAGTACCGGCAGATTGTCGAAAACGACCCGCTGGACTTCACGGCGCTCAATATGCTGGGCGACCTCTACGCGCGCCAGAACGACAAGCAGCAGGCCATGCAGTGCTTCCTGCGCATCGCCGAACATTACCGCGAAGAGGGCTTTCAGAGCAAAGCCATCGCGATGTACAAGAAGGTGGACCGCCTCAACCCGCGCAGCCCCGAGATCGCCAACAAGCTCGCCGGCCTCTACGAGTCGCAGGGGCTCATCATGGACGCCCGCGCGCAGTACATGATTATCGCCGAGGCGTGGCTACGCGACGGCCAATCGCGCAAGGCGCTGGAAATCCTCCGCAAGGTCGCAGACCTAGACCCGCAGAACACCGAGACGCGCGTCAAACTGGCCCAAGGGTACATGCGCGAGGGGATGACGGCCGAGGCCGCCGAGGCGTTCGGCGAGGCCGGCTTGCAGTACCTGGCGCAGGGCTCTTACGAGCGCGCGGCCGAATCCTTCACCGCCTCGCTCGACCTGCGCCCGCGCGACTACGCGACGATTGCCGGCTTCCTCAACACGCAGATCGCGCTCGGCACGCCCGAGGAGGCCGCCGAAGTCCTGGAGAAGACGCTCGAAGCGAGCCCCGAAGACGTAGAGCTGCTCTCGATGCTCGCACAGGCTTACATAGAGGCCGAGGACGCAGAGGCCGCAGAGCGCACCGTCGCTCAACTGACCGCCGTGGAGGCTTCGCACTACGGCCGCTTCGTGGACGTGGCCCGGCTCTACCTCAAGGAAGACTCGGCCGACGAGGCCGTGCGCGTGCTCTCGGCCGTCACGGAACAGATGCTCTCGGGCCGCGAGGACGAGACGCTGATGGGGCTCCTCAACGAGGTGCTCTCGCGCGACCCCGAACACGTCGAGGCGCTGCGCCTGCTGGTCCGCGTCCACGCCTGGCAGCGCGACGACGAGAAGCAGCACCAGGCGCTCGAACGCCTCGCAGAGGCCGCCGAGGCCGCCGGGCTGCCCGACGTGGAGCGCTCGGCGCTGCTCCAACTGGCACAATTCGCGCCCGACCAGCGTTACCTCGAACGCCTTCACGCACTGGGCCACGCCGGGGCGACGCCGTCGCAGCAGCAGCAGCCCGAAACTCACGGGGGCGGCCAGTACGAAGAGAGCGAGCCCGCGGCCGAGGAAGAAGTCCCGTCGTTCGAGAGCTTCGCTTTGATGAATGACACGGCGGCGACGGCCGAGGCGATGGGGTTGCCCGCGCAGGAGGCTGCCGAGTTCGAGTTCAACACGGTCGCGCAGCCGGCCCCGGACCCCTCGGCCTCGTTCGCGGACCTCAACGAAGATTGGGCCACGCCCCCCGCGGGCGGCGAGTTCGCGGACACGCAAACCCCCGGCGCTTCGTCCGGCGCTTTTCAGGAGTTCGATTTCGCGGCGGGCGACGCACCGGCCGGCGCGGAGACGGCCCCCGGCGCGATTGACCCGCGGCACGAGACGCTGCTGCGTCAGGAACTGGACAGCGTTGACTTCTATCTGGATCAGGGCTACCTGGACATCGCCGCGGACACCCTGGACATGTTGGAGCGGCAGTTCGGCTCGCACGCAGAGATTGACAGCCGCCGCGCGCGCCTAGGCCCCGCGGCCCCCGCGACGCCCGCCGCCGCAGCCGCCGCACAGCCCGCCGAGACGGTCGAGTTCGAGGGCTTCGCGCGCTACGACATGGCGGAGGAGGTCGAAGGCGTGGAGGCCGAGGCCGTAGTAGAGGTGCGTGATGAGCCCGAGCCGGCCGCGCCTCAGCCGCAGCCCGCGCCGCAGCCCACGCCACAGCCGGCGGCCACGATGGGCCGCCCCGGCATTGACCCGGGCCTGGCCGCCATCTTCGACGAGTTCCGCGAGGCGGCCGAGGAAGAGTCGCCCGAGTCTGACGGCGATTACGAGACGCACTACAACCTGGGCATCGCCTACCAGGAGATGGAGCTTTTGGACGAGGCGGTCGAGGAGTTTCAGTCGGCCGCGGCGCTCGCCAGCCCGCGCGACGGCACGCCGCGCTACCTGCAATGCTGCAATATGCTCGGCCACTGCTTCATGCGCAAGGAGATGCCGCGCCTCGCCGTCATGTGGTTCAAGAAGGGCTTGGAAGCGCCGGGCCACACGGAGGACGAGTACCAGGCGCTGCGCTACGACCTCGGCACGGCCTACGAGCAGATGGGCGAGCTGGACAGCGCGATTGACGTTTTCACGGAAGTTTACGGGATAGACATCTCCTACCGCGGCGTCGCCGACAAGCTGCGCGAGCTGCAAGCGCAAAAAGCGAGTCAATAATAAATGGTCAACGGTCAGTGGAAGAGCGCGCCTCGTCCATTGACCATTTACCACTGACCATTTACCATTCCCCGTATGGCAGCCAGGCTCAGCGTCGTTTTCTACATCATCCTGTGCATAGAGGTCGGACTCGTGCTCACGCTGCTGCCGTGGATGCACGTCATCCCCTTCCTGCCGACCTTCGGGCTGGGCGACTGGGGCGACAACTATTTCCTGCTCTACGCGGCGCAGCGGACGGGGATCAAGGGCTTGCAGTACGCGGTCTCTTCGGGCTGGGTGCGCGGGGCCGTCTCGGGCCTCGGGCTGCTGAACCTCGCCATCGCCGCCTGGGAGATAGCGCACTTCAAGCAGACCGTGCGCGCGCTCGAAGTGGGCGGCCAGGCCAAGCCCGCTCCGCGGCCGAGCGATGCCCCTCGAAGACTTGCCAGACCCAATCCTTTACCTGATAACGAGCGGCGCGACGACGCAGGCCACGACCCCGGCCAGTGAAGACTTCCTGGCCGTCTTAACACTCGTCGGCGCGGCCGTCCGCGCGCGAGTCTCCCTCGTCCAACTACGCGAAAAGAATCTGACGGCGCGTGCGCTCTACGAGTTGACCGCGCGCGCGGCTCGGTTAACGCGCGGGACGGCGACGCGCCTCGTCGTCAACGACCGCGCCGACGTGGCGCGCGCCGCAGGCGCGGACGGCGTGCACCTCACCACGCGCTCGCTCGAAGCCGCAACCGTCCGCCGAATTTTTGGCCCGGATTTTTTGATCGGCGTCTCGACGCACTCCATCGCCGAGGCCCGCGCGGCGCGAGACGAGGGCGCGGACTTCGCCGTCTTCGGCCCCGTCTTCGACACACCCTCGAAGCACGCCTACGGCCCGCCCGTCGGTTTGGAAGCTCTGGGCGAAGCCGCCCGGCAGCTCACGCCCTTTCCCCTCGTCGCCCTCGGTGGCATCACGGAAGAGAACGCGGCCAGCGCCCTCGGTGCGGGGGCGAGCGGCGTGGCCGCGATTCGACTGTTCGCGGACCCTTCGGAATTGGCACAGAAGGTAAGAGGTATAATGCAGGCATGGTCGCCAACGAGCAGAAAACTCCGCCCGTCGCGCTGACCGTCGCGGGGTTCGACCCGTCGGGCGGGGCGGGCGTGGTGGCGGACGTTAAGACTTTCACGGCCTTCGGCTGCTTCGCGGCGGCGGCCGTCACGTCGCTCACGTTTCAGAACACGACGGGCGTGTTCGGCGCGGCGCACCAGACGGCCGCGACCGTGCGCGCGCAAGTTCTGCCGGTCGTGGAGGATTTCGCGGTCGCGTGCGCGAAGACCGGGATGCTGCCGACGCGCGAGGTGATCGCGGAGGTCGCGCGCCTGTTCCGCGAGACGAGCTTGCCCGCGCCTGTGGTTGACCCCGTCGTGCGCTCGACCTCGGGCTACGATCTGATTGACGACGAGGCGCTGGCCGCCCTCGTCTCGGAACTGCTGCCGCTGGCGCGCGTCCTGACGCCGAACCTGCCCGAAGCCGAGCGCATCACGGGCCTCAAGATTGAAGATGAAGACGGGATGCGACGCGCCGCGCGCCTCATGCGCGAGATGGGCGCACGCGCCGTCCTGGTCAAAGGCGGCCACCTGCAAAGTCACAAGGCGGCGGTTGACGTGCTTGATGACGAGGGGCGCGTCACCGTGCTCCGCGGCGAGTGGATTGAGACGACCTCGACGCACGGCACGGGCTGCACGCTCTCGGCGGCAATCGCCGCGTGCCTCGGCCGCGGCATGAATCTGGAAGAGGCCGTCGGCGCGGCCAAACGCTTCGTCACCGACGCCATCCGCCGCGCGCCCGGCTTAGGCCACGGCCACGGACCCATAAATGCAGTGATGAGTGACGAGTAATGAGTGATGAGTTAAGAAGCCGCCGCCCGAAAGCCGCGCCGGAAGTCCCCGCAGGGGACGCCCGACAATAGCCCAGCACTTCAGTGCTGGGAAAGGCGTCGAAAAGTTTATCGAGTCCCGTAGGGACGGTTGAAGGTTTCGGCCGTCCCTACGGGACTCAACTATTTTGGCACACTTAACCCAGCCCTGAAGTGCTGGGCTATTTTCAGTCGTCCCTAACGGGACGATGAAGGCCCGGCTTTAACTCATCACTGTTCTTCTATGGTCACTTTCTCCATCGTGACGGGCTGGGCCGGCTTGTCGTTGCGGTCGGTCTGGGACTCGGCGATGGCGTTGACCACGTCCTGGCCTTCGATGACGCGGCCGAACTTGGTGTAGCTCGGCGGCAGCGGGTAGTCAACGTGCATGATGAAGAACTGCGAGCCGTTGGTGTTCGGCCCGGAGTTCGCCATCGCCACCGTGCCGGCCCTGTACGGACCCTGGTAGAGCGGCGACGAGCGATTAATCTCGTCGTTGAACTTGCCGCCCCACGCCGACTCGCCGCCGTAGCCCATGCCCAAAGGGTCGCCGCCCTGAATCATGAAGCCCTTGATGACGCGGTGGAAGATGATGCCGTCGTAGTAGCCGCGCTCGGCCAGCAGACGGAAATTCTCGGCCGTCTTCGGCGCGTCCTCTTCCAACAGCTCGAAGCGGATCGTGCCCTTGTTCGTCTCTATCACTGCGATTCGGTTTGCCATTGATGCTCCTCAAAAGCAGAAGTCAGGAGTCAGGAGTCAGGAGTCAGAATGAAAAGCTAAACCAGTTTTTCTTCTGACTCCTGACTCCTGACTCCTGTCTCCTGAAGTATGAACTTCTCGATTGCCAGGGCCACGCCGTCCTCGTCGTTGGTGGCCGTCGGGTAATAGTGCGGGAGGTCCGCGACCAGCGCGCGCAAAGACGCCTCCGCGTTGCCCATCAAAACGCCCGTGCCTGCGTATTGCAGCATCTCCAGGTCGTTGTAATTGTCGCCGACGGCCATCACCTCCTCGCGCGAGACGCCCAACTCGCGCGCCGCCGCCTCGACGCCGACGCCCTTCGAGACTTCCGGGTGGAGCACGTCCAGCAGCGCGAAGTCCAGCTTCGGGTAGACCGTGCTCAGCACCTTGATGTTCGCGCCCAACTCCGCCAGCAACCTCTCCTCCAGACGCTTCATCCTCTCGACACCGCCGGAGAAGGAGACGTGGACGGGCGCATGGTCTAAATAGTCTTCGAGCGAGGGGACGCGCCGCACGGCCTCGTCCGCCTCCTCGCCGTGAATCCGGCGCGACCAGGCGACGTACTTGGCGAGCGCAGGGTTGTTGTCGCTCATGTGATCGTAGACCAGCACGCCCATCCCCTCCGCGTCGTCGCTGACAAGCGCATCCGCGCCGGCCGCGCGCCCGATGCTCAAGACCTCGCGCGCCGCTTCGAGCGGCAGCAGGCGCACCGCCACGGTTTCGAGCGTGCGGGCGTGTTTGGTGAGCGCGCCGTTGTGCGAGATGACGGGCACGTCCAGCCCCAGTTCCAGCGCCAGCGGGCGCGCGTCACGGAAGCGGCGGCCCGTCACCAGCGCCACGCGCACGCCGAGAGAGCGCGCCGTGGAAATCGCTTCAAGGTTACGCCGCGACAACTCGCCACGCGAATTGAGCAGAGTCCCGTCCAGGTCTAGCGCGAGTAATTTTATAGCCATCTGAGCACGAAACATGAGTGGAGTTACCTTAGACCAGACGCGCCGAAAATTCTAGTCGGCCCGGGGAGGGGGAGGCCGGGTCCGCGCCCGAATGAAAGACAAATATCATATCCGACCCGCGCCGGTCTGTGATATTCTGCGCGGCTCCCCAGATAACCCTACAATTGCTCTTAGGAGGTGAAGCGATGAGGAAAAGGGGCGTCGTCTTTGTGCTGGTCGTCGTCGCGCTCGGGGCGACTCTGATTTACGCTCAGAACGTCGGCAAGCTGAAGGGTCTGCTGAGCGGGCTTGAGGAAGTGCCCGTCGTTTCGACCCCGGGCGGCGGCACGTTCCGCGCGGTCATCAGCAAAGACGAAAGTTCGATCAGCTACGAGCTAAGTTACGCCGACATGCAGAGCAACGTCACGCAGGCCCACATCCATTTAGGCAAGGCGAACACCAACGGCGGCATACAGGTGTGGCTGTGCTCGAATCTGCCGAGCCCGCCGACGCCCGTGCCGCCGCCGGTCATACAGACCTGCCCGCAAAGGTCCGGGACGATCACGGGTGTGATTACTGGCGCGAACATCGTCGGGCCGGCCAGCCAGGGCATAGTCACCGGCGAGCTGGGCGAGTTGATAAAAGCCATGCGTGACGGGAACACCTACGTCAACGTCCACACGGAAGTCTCCCCCGGGGGCGAGATACGCAGCCAGATCGGCACGGACAACAGCAAGGGCAAGGGGCACCACTGAACGAACACAGGGACTAACGGCGCATCATCATCAGCTTCCTCGCTGGGGGAAGGGCGGCAAGCAATGGCCGCCCTTTCCTTTTATGGCGGTGGGCTTTGCCCAACAATCCCCGCTTGCCCGATAATTATTCAACCTGCCCGACAATTAACGCCGCCTCACGCCTCCACTCTTCTCCCGACTTGGTAACTTATCGGGCAAGTCCACTTCATCGTCAATCAGTACGTCCGCCCACACATTCGCTACTCGCGCGTATTGCAAGAGAATCATTAGCGGCGGCTCGTTCTTGCCCAATTCATAGTCCGAAATCCTCTTAAATGCGATGCTGTCCTCGACTCCTAAATGCTTGTGCATTTCACTTTGAGAAAGGCCAAGCGCAAGCCGAATCTGGCGCAGTTTGTCGGCTAGACGTTCTGGCTTCGGGCGTGCGCTCCCCATCAGGAAACACCTCCCGACAGAGCCTCGCCCGCACAATACAACTTGCGCCTGCCCTTTGTTATGGGTAAGATGTGTTCACTCAATGGAGTCGCCGTGAGATTCCTTTTCTTCTCAACGGCGATGCTCATTACTCCCTTGAGGTATTGAGGCGTCGCATATAGCCGTCGCTAGTTATCAAACAGACCGCGCGCATCTTACCAAACAAGCGCGCATCTTCACATGAGAAAAAGAGACGAGTATCAATCGAAAGTCACGGCTGACACAGGCTTAACTCGCGGCCGTGTGCCAGCCCCGCTTCTTAAAGACATAGGCGCGCGCCCTGGCGACCGCTTGATCTTCCGCGTGGACGATTCCGGCAAGGCCGTGATGAGTCTCGCGCGCGTGGTAAGGAAGCCAGCCAAGAAACGCCGCTAACAATCTCGCACGTCCGCCCGTAGGGTGAGGGTCGGGCTGTGCGGAGGGGCCGCCGCGTGAGCCGCTTGCCTGAGAAGCACGCGGCGGCCTTGCTTTGTCTAAGGGCAGTAATTGTCGGGTAAAATCGGGCGGGTGGGCTTTGCCTAACGGAACCCTTTTGCCCAACGGAACGGGAGCTTGCCCAACGATTAGTTTCGGGTGTATTGTGCAAGGCGTCCCAGGGCGCAACCCTCCGCCGGGCGCGTAAGCATCCCCGGCACGGCCTCAACCTTACCTAAAAAGGAGAACCTATGATATTAGCTCTCACTCTCACGCTTTTGCTTTCTGCTTTGGCGACAACTACCCCATATGGCTCAGACAATCCCCCAGTCTCTGGTGTTTTCGCATATGGTACGGACAATCCCATAGCTACTCTAGGGCCTTAAGTCTCGGGTTCTAGTGAGGACAGCCAAGTATGTAGTTCCTAAAGAAAGCCCCGCTCGTTTTAAGCGGGGCTTTCTTGCCTTGGACTCCCCAAACGTCGTCCCAAGCGCCTCAAGTCCATCATTAAACGATAGCCAATTTTCTGCCCAACAGAAGATTATTCTGCCCAACAGAACGTGACGGGAGGGGTTCCGTTAGGCAAAGCCGGGCGGGTGGGCTTTGCCCGACAATACCCTCTTGCCCGCCAATTCTGAGGATTGCCCGACAATTTTTTGAACCTAAGTCGGCTCATATCGTATAATGAAATTAACAAGGGGTTAACTTGGCGGTAAAAGTGAGGTGGTGTTTTTGACCAAACTTTTGCTTTCGCCTGAGTCGCAATCTCACCTGCCGATGGTAGCGGCAGATGCAATCTCAGACAGGCTGGCGGTATCTGAGTTACTCAAGTGAGAAGGAGCGGCAAGAGAGATTCGTTGCCATGTCTATGGGCTGGTATTGAATCGCAACCGCACATACGGCATGGTAAGGAGATGCTACCCACTTTCTTTATGCCTACTAGGTGACGACTTTGTTAGATGAATTCTCCGTGCAGCAAGCTACGGGGAATTAAACCTAAGAAAAAGATTAAAGTACAGGAAAGCCCCGTTTATTAGCGGGGCTTTTCTCTATGCAACTTGAGCGTAGAACTTCGGTTTCAGTCCTAACTCATACATCGCCTGAATAAGACAGCAGATATTGTGGCACAGAACCTTGAGCAAGGCTTCGTTGATCTGCGCTCTCTCTGTTTTGCTTCTCAGGCTATCTCCGAACTTAGCTTTTATCATCGAAAAGGTTGACTCAACATTACTGCGCTTGTGATAGGAGCGCATGAAGCGGTCAGTGTGAAGTGAGAAGTAGTGATACATCTGTTTCCAGAGGGTAGTAGCCTTTCTCTCATTAGGGACGGCGCTGGACTTAAAAGCGATATAAGGAATGGCGTTAGCGTCTGCGGCAGCTTGTAAATTGCCTTTAGAGCTATAAGCCTTGTCTGCCGATACTTCCCGCATCATAAAGTTTCGCGCTGTGGCTTGAACTAGAGGCTTAAAGTAGGGGGAATCGCCTTTATACTTCTCCGTGATTTCAACAGCCGTAACAACATTCGTTCGGACGCCGCAGCAGACGTGCATCTTTATCCAGTCTCTCTCTAAGAGTAGCTTTTCATCCTTACCATGCTTTGCCTCTACCCATTGAATAAAACGGCAACCCGACAGGCCAGTGGAATCAACTGCAAAGCTCTCTTCAATAGCAGCAAGCGGCAAACTGCTTTCCTCTATGAGCATTTGTAGATAGTCTGTGACCACCTTAGAGTTGAAGTAGTCGAACATGCAGTTATAGCTTGGAACTTGCGAGAGATAGCCTTTAGCGAAAGCATCTTTAAGGTCGCTCATAAAGCGGCGACCGCTAACAGTGGAATAGACCTTGAATGCCATAGCGAAAATCGCATCTTCAAGCGGCATGAGCCTACGGCCCGCTCCGTTCTGTGCGGGAGAGCCAACACCCTGGCAGAGTTTGTTCAAGAGGTATTGAAACAGCCGCTTTTCGTTCGTCTGCGCTTTGTTATAAGCAGGCCACTCCTGCCTGTATGTTCTGCGCTCGACTTGAACCGTCTCTGTCGTTATAGTCTTGCCGCGCTCATCAACGACAGTTCTTGAATAGACGGTCTTTTCAATGGCGAACTGAACGGCGAAAAGGTGCTTGCAAGGCTGGCGGCGCATCTCAAAATCAGGACAGGTGCAACGCTCGGCATCAAGGTCAACCTTGTAAAGCATCCCGCAACCACGCTGCGAAGGAACTAGCCAGTGATTGCCCTTGCGCGTGATCTTCGATTTCTCCGCTATCTGCCGACCTTTTGCTTCTCTGAGACCCATGCTTTTGCGCCTCCGGTGTTGTTGTCGCTTACGCATGAGCATATTACTTTAAGGTATATAGTAAGTCAAGGAAATAATCACTTGACGGGGTATTATTTTAAGGTATATAGTGCGAGGTATGGCAAAGATAAAAGTCACACTCTACAAGTTCGTTTGCGAACGGTGCGAGCATGAATGGATACCGCGCGACAGTGAGAACGAGCCGCGAGTCTGCCCGAAGTGCAAGAGTCCTTACTGGAACAAACCGCGCAGGTCTGAAGTCTCGCACAAGCAATCTGCGCGTGGTGTTTCTACTTAGGCGCATCGTTTTAACGGCCAATTAGTAGCGCGATTAGTGCGCCGACGGCTAACCCAAGCTGGAATACAAGAATTAGTCCAAGTATCAAATCGCGCGGGGCGATAAGATAATTATGTGGACTGTTACGATAGTCAGTATCCTTACCGTACTCGGCACTATTGCTCTTGCGCTGTCTAATCATTACGCCTCCATCGGCAACCGAACCCTTGAATATTGGTATCTGGTTGTCGGCATTGCCTTATTTTCTCTCGCCGGACTCATAAGCCTAATTGCATTTATCCGCTGGTGGTTTGGACGGCGATTCGTGTCGCGCGCCAAGCAAAAAACCGCGTCGGACTTTATTAAAAAATTCACGGTCAGATTTGATAAAGAATTTCATGACCCACATTGCCCTGTGTGCCTTACTGAACTCGCGCCAGTGGTTGACCCCACTACGGGCATCCCCGATAACTCTCACTTCAAATGTATTCCCTGCAATCATGGCTACCGTTTAACGAACGAAGAAACCGGGGAGCCCTTAACCCTAAGAGAAGCCCAAGCCTTGCTGTCTCCAAAGAAACTGCCCTCTGAATCCAAGCTTGTTGTCATTGCCGAGACAGAGCCACCTCCAACCGAAACGCCACAACAACCAAAAGCACTCAATGAACCCTCATCGCCGCCAACCTCTAAACCAAAACTCGAATCCGACTTCGGCGTACTATGGGATGAAAACAACGATCCGTTCTGTCCTGTTTGCGAGAAGCGGCTTATTCCTATGCAGATTACGCAGATAGGCAGTTGGAGAATGGGCGACCTCAAGTGTATGTCCTGCGAAATACCTTTCATCCTGAAAGCAGGTGACGGCAGCCACCTAACAGTTGACGAAGCAAAACTCACTCGACTTGATGTAGCCGAGCTTAGGGCTATAGGTGATAGAACCCTTGAAATCATAAAAAGACGCCCCCGAAGTCAAGCGACTGAACCTACCCCCTACGAACCCGACGAAATAGATGTGAAAATCCTTGTCTTTCTTGCCCCGCCGCAACGCGCAAATGTCTACGTTGTTGAAATCGCAAACCAATTGAATTTAGACCACTCACTTGTTGACTCCCATTTGGGACGGCTACTTACAGAGGGCTACGTGAAAGCCACGCGCGATGATAAGAGTAGTTCTTATAGTTGCTCCCTTACCCCGAAAGGCAAAGAGTTTCTTAATCGGCCTGTCAATAAAGTTCCACATCCAAGTGGCGAACTTAGCCAAACAAAAAGGGACATACTTGTTGCCCTCTCTATGGCAAGCGGGGGTGTCCAAGTCCACAACCTCACGGCCTTCTTGCAACTGTCTCCCGTTCGCGTGGAACATGACCTTGAAGTCTTGCAGGAAAGTGATTACGTGACCGCTCATTCTTATCGCTCAACAACCACTTACCTCATTACGGACAAAGGTAAAGCCTACCTACTAGACAGAAACATCATTTAGCCGCCGGGCTTCCTTGCCCGACAATTCCGAAGTCTGCCCGACAGTGCTTTCCCCAACTCCTTGCCGCTCGAATTGTCGGGCAAAGCCGGGCGGGTGCAGTATCCACGCTCCACCTGACAGAAATGTGCCGTTCAAAATCTTGCGCGGCTTTTGTCCTTCTACGCGCATTTGGGCTTAAAATCAGCATCACATCTTCGGAAAGGCTTTTTACTCTTATGAACGTGACACACCTGGAATGCGGCGCGTGCGGCCGCGAGTACGAGGCACGACGGTTGCACAACCTTTGTACGGAATGCGGGAAGCCCTTGCTCGTTCGCTACGACCTGAAGCGGGCGGCGGGGAGTTTGACAAAAGAATCTTTGCGGGGCCGGCGCGCGGACCTCTGGCGCTACCGCGAGGTGCTGCCGGTCGAGCGCGACGAGAACATAGTCTCGCTCGGCGAGGGCTGGACGCCGCTGCTCCGCGCGGGGCGGCTGGGCGCGCGCGTAAGATTGGCACAGCTTTTCGTCAAGGACGAGTCGCAGAACCCGACGCAGAGTTTCAAGGCGCGCGGGATGGCCGCGGCCGTCTCGATGGCGAAGGAGTTAGGCGCGCGCAAGCTCGCGGTGCCGTCGGCGGGGAACGCGGCGGGCGCGCTCGCGGCCTACAGCGCGCGCGCCGGCCTCGAAGCCTTCATCTTCATGCCGAAGGACACGCCGCGCGCCAACATCGTCGAGTGCGAGCAGACGGGCGCGCACGTCCGACTGGTGGACGGACTGATTACGGACTGCGGCGCGGAGGTCGCCCGCCTGAAGGACGCAGAGGGCTGGTTCGACGTTTCGACCCTGAAGGAGCCTTACCGCGTCGAAGGGAAGAAGACGCTCGGCTACGAGCTGGCCGAGCAGCTCGACTGGGAATTGCCGGACGTCATCGTCTACCCGACGGGCGGCGGCACGGGGCTCATAGGAATGTGGAAGGCTTTCGACGAGATGGAGCAACTGGGCTGGATAGGGAGCAAGCGCCCGCGCATGGTCACGGTGCAGGCCGCGGGCTGTGCCCCCATCGTCCGCGCCTTCGAGGAAGGGAAGCGTTTCGCGGACGAGTTTCCGAACGCGGCGACCGTGGCTTCGGGCTTGCGCGTGCCGCGCGCGGTCGGCGACTTCCTGATTCTGGACGCGCTCAAGGCATCCGGCGGCACGGCCGTCAGCGTAACTGATGAAGAGCTGCTGGCGGCGACGCGCGAGATCGGCGCGGCCGAGGGTCTCTTCTGCGCTCCCGAAGGCGCGGCCTGCCTGCCCGCGCTGAGGAAACTGCTGGCCGCGGGCGAAATCAGGGAGGACGAAAGGGTCGTCCTCTTCAACACGGGCGCGGGCGTCAAGTACCTGGAAAGTTACGGCGGGTAAACGAACGCCCGGCGTCTTAGATGAAATGAGACAGAGGTTGAGTTGATGCGAAGCCGCTTTGCTTTGTTAACGACGTTGCTACTCGTCCTCGCCGCGAGCCCGCGCGCGCTGGCACAGGACGACGAGCTGGGCCGCGAGTTGAGCCGCCGGCTCGGGCCGGCCGTCGCCGCCGTGCTGGTTCGCGACGGCGCGGGGAATTTTCAGACGGTCGGCTCCGGCGTCTTCGTCCGCAGCGACGGCCTCATGCTGACGGCTTACAGCCTTGTGCGCGGCGCGCGCGAGATTCAGGTGCGCATGGCCGACGGCGAGACTTACGACAAGGTCGAGGTGGTCGCCTCAGACGAGCGGCGCAACGTCGCCGTGCTGCGCGTCAACGCGACGAGCACGCCTTACGTTTACGCAGGCTTGACGGAACAGGCGACTGTCGGCGCGGAGGTGCGCGCCATGTACAGCGCGGGCGGGCGCGCGGCGCTTGCGCCGTGCGGCGTCCTGAGCGCCGTCACCCTGGCCGACGAGATTCCGGGCGCGGGCGCTGGCTTTCGCGTCCTCAAATTCACAGAGCAGCTCGGGCCGGAGTCTTACGGCGGCATTCTTCTGGACAACTACGGCCAGGCCATCGGCCTGCTCGCGCCGCTCAAGCAGGCCGGCACGCGCAGCTACGCCGTCCCGCTCTACAACGTGATGGGGCTCGTCCGCTCGGTCGCGGCCGTGCAATCTCAGGGGACGTACCCCCTCGCCGCGCAGGGGCCGCGGAACTTGAGTCCGGCGATTCCGGTCGCGCAATCTTCGACCACGCCGATTGCGCCGATGCCGCAGGCGGACGTGCCGCAGCGCCCGACCACCGCGCTCGCCCCCGCAGGCCCCGGCTCACTCGTGATTCGCGAAACGAACCCGGCCAAGCTCCTCGCGGCTTCCAAGACGCTGTACGTCACCTCGTACAGCAACATCTTCAAGTCGGTTCAACTGGTGAACGAGCTGCGGAAGAAGCGCGAGTTGACGGACTGGGGCCTCTCGCTGGTTGACGAGCGCGAGGTCGCGGACCTGATTCTTGAGATAGAGCACGTCCCGCTGACCTGGGAGTTCAACTTCTCCGTCCGCCACCAGCGCACGGGCGTCATCGTGACGGCGGGGAAGGTTTACGCGTGGGGCGGCGGCGACGGCGCGTCGCTCATGGCGTCGCGCGTGGTCGAGCGGCTGACCAAGCTGCGCGCGCCGGCCAAGTAGAGACTAAAACGGAGAACGGAGAATGTCGCTTAAAAAACTACTCCCCCTGACCCTCGCTTTGACGATTGGCACAATTTGCGCGAGCGGGCAGCAGGCGATTGAGAAGGTCGCAGGCGCGAGGGACGAGAGCGGCGCGGCCGCCCCCGCGCGCCTGGACGAGCTGCGTGCCGCCGGGTTCGAGGCGCTCTACAATCTGGATTACGACGGGGCGCGCAAGCATTTCAAAGAGGTCGTGCGCCTCTTCCCGGACCACCCGGCCGGGTCGCAGTTCCTGGCCGCCACGCTCTGGGCGCAAGTCCTGAACGAGTCGCGGCGGCTACAGTCCACGCTCTACAACACGGAGTCCTTCTACGAGCAGAAGGAGGACAAGCCGGACCCGCGGATGGTCGAGGAGTTCCGCTCCCTGACGCGGACGGCCACCGCGCTCGCCAGGGCGCGGCTCAGGCGCGACCCGAAAGACGTGGAGGCCCTCTACTTCCTCGGCGCGACCGAAGGGCTCAAGGCCGCCTTCGCCACGGCCGTCCAGCGCAGCTTCATGTCCGCGCTGAGCGACGGTTCGAGCAGCGTGGAGCGCCACCGCGAAGTCGTCAAGATGGACCCGGAGTTCCACGACGCGGAGCTGACCATAGGGCTGTACGATTACGTGGTCGGGAGCCTGCCCGGCCCCGTCAAGCTGCTGGCGACCGTGGTCGGCACGCGCGGCTCCAAGAAGCGCGGGCTGGCGACGCTTCAGCGCGTCGCCGACGAAGGGCGCTGGTCTAAGGACGACGCGCGCGCCCTGCTGATAGTCCTGTTCAAGCGCGAGCGCAGGTACGCGGACGCGCTGGCGCTCGCGCGCGAGCTGGGCACGAAGTATCCGCGCAACTACCTCTTCAGGCTCGAAGCGGCGGACGCGCTCGTCTCGATTGCGGCCGGGGAGCGCGAGGCCGGGCGCGCGGACGAGGCCGCGAAGGCCGACGCCGAGGCCGTCACGATTTTCGACGCGCTCGTGCGCGAACGCGCCGCCGCGCGCTCGCTCGATCTGGTCCATTTCCGCTACGGCGAGGCGCTCTTCGGCGCGGGCCGTCCCGAGGTCGCGGCGAAAGAGTTTTTGGCGGCGGCCTCTGTCACGGGCGCGGAGCCGGGCCTTGCGACCGTGGCGCACCTGAGCGCGGCGCGCGCCTACGACCTGGCGGGACGCAGGGATGAAGCCGTGGCACAATACCGCATCGTGCTCGCGCGGCCCGACTCGTCGAACGCGCACGACCACGCCCGGCAGGGATTGAAAGAACCTTACAAGTTGAAGAACAACGGAAAGAGCGTGTCGGAATGAAAACCAACGGGGAGAATTCGAGAAGCGAGGGCGCGGGGCGCACGCGGCCGCGCCGCCTGCTGCTGTGCCTGGACGGCGTGCCTTACGAGGTCTTGAAGGGGGCCAAGGGGCGCGGGATGTTCGAGAATTTTAACGAGCCGGCGCGATTGCTTTCGCCGTTCCCGACGATGACGAACGTCGCGCTCTCAAGGATGCTGGGCGCGACCGCGCCGCTCGGCTACGAGGGTCTCTACTTCGACCGCGAGGCGCGCGAGCTGCGCGGCGGGGTGCGCAAGTACATAGGCTGGCGCACGCCAGACAAAGTACCCTCGTCCTACATGGACGAGCTGGATTACCAGGAGCCGCTGCCGTTCGAGTTCCTGGTCTACGTCGCGCCCGAGACGGTCTGGCGCGCGGACATGCGCCGCTTCCACGACCGCTTCCGCCGCGCGCCTCGGACGAGAGACTTCTTCGCCTTCCTCAAAGGCACGGACGGCCTGATGCACATCCGTGGGCCAAAACGTCTCTCGGTCGCGCTCGACTCGCTCGACAAAATCCTGAAGCGCATTCAGGCACACTGCGGCGACGAGACGGAGATAGTCCTCTTCTCGGACCACGGGATGAACCTGGAAGAGAACAAGCGCGTTAACCTGCAAACGCACCTGCGCCGGAACGGCTTCACCCTGACGGACAACCTGCGCGGGGGCGAGCGCCGCGCCGTCTCCGTGCCGGCCTTCGGCCTGTGCAGCTACGCCGCCATCTACTGCCCCGACGACGAGGTCTCGGCCGCGGTCGCCGCCGCGCTCGTTGATTTAGAGGGCGTGGACTTCTCGATTCACCGCGAGGGCGCGACGGCCGTCGTCGTCAAGGGCTGGCGCGGCGCGGCGCGGATTCACCAACGCGCGGACGAAAATGGCACAGCCTACCGCTACGAGCAGATCACGGGCGACCCGCTCGAACTCTCGCGGGTCATCGAAGACTTGAGGGCAGGGGGCTTGCTCGACGAAAGTGGCTACGCGGCCGACACCGCCTGGTACGAGCGCACGGCCGCGCACGTCTACCCGGACGCCGTCTCAAACATCTTCCTCTCGCTCCACGCCCCGCGCGTCGGCCACACGGCCGACGTGCTCGTCAGCCTCAAAGACCGCTACTTCTACGGCGACTCGCTCTTCAGCCGCCTCGCGCGCCTCGCCGCCACGCACGGCAACGCGCTCCGCGCCAGCTCCACAGCCTTCATGATGAGCACCCACCGCGCGCTGCCCTCGTTCGTGCGCGCCGACGAGGCGCAGCCGCTGCTGAAGGGATGACCTGACGAAGCGTATTCAAACAGGGATGGACAGGATAGACAGGATATAATGAGCTTGCTTTTTATCCTGTCTATCCTGTCCATCCCTGTTAATTCTTCTTCACACTCGAATCTGCAACTTGACTGTCTCCGCCCGGCGCGCGTACAAAGTTCGGGATGATAGACAGCGCCTCGCTTAATCCCATACAACAGCCGGCGGTCGAGACTTTCAACCTCGTCCGGCGCTTCGGCGCTTTCGCGGCCGTTGACCACATCAACCTGAGGGTCGAGCGCGGGCGGTTCTTCGGCTTCCTCGGGCCGAACGGCGCGGGCAAATCAACGACTATCAAGATGCTGACGGGGCTGCTCGCCCCGACCTCCGGCGAGATTCGCGTCATGGGGCGCGACATAGAGACGGAGGGAATGGAGGTCAAGCGTAGAATTGGCGTCGTCCCCGAAGACTTGAACCTGTTCGAGCGGCTGACGGGCGCGGAGATGCTGACTTTCACGGGCCGCATATACGGGCTCGCAAAGAGCGAGATCGCCGAGCGCACGGCCGAGCTTCTGGCCCTGATGGAGTTGGACTCGGAGCCGCGCAAGCTCGTGGTCGAGTATTCGCACGGGATGAAGAAGAAGCTCTCGTTGGCCTGCGCGCTGATTCACCGGCCCGAGATTCTCTTCCTGGACGAGCCGTTCGAGGGCGTGGACGCCATCGCGTCGCGCACGCTCAAGAACCTGCTTTCGCGGCTGACGGCGCGCGGCCTGACCGTCTTCCTCACCTCGCACGTCCTCGAAATAGTCGAGCGGCTCTGCACGGACATCGCCATCATCTCGCAGGGCAGGCTGGTCGCCGCGGGCTCTCTGGACGAGCTGCGGCGCGGCATAGAGGTCGAGGGTGATGTCGCCGAGGCGCGCCGCGGGCCGCTCTCGCTCGAAGACTACTTCATGCGCGTCGTCGGCGGCGAAAGACAGACCGAAGACGACCTGCTCCAGTGGCTCGCCTGACGCCGGAAAATCAGGAGCCGCGGACGCGTGGCGTCTGCCCCTCGAAGATGAAGGCCAGCGACTTGTAGATGAGCTTGGCGCAGAGGAAGGCGGAGGCGTCCTGGCCCTCGACGTAAGAGTATTCAGTCAAGTCCATGCCAACGACGCGCCGCTTGCGCGCGAGCGTGCGGATCAGCCCGACGGTCTCGTACCAGCCGAGCCCGCCCGGCTCCGGCGTCCCCGTCTGCGCGACGAGCGAGGGGTCCAGGCCGTCTATGTCCACGGTGAGGTAAACGTTCTCCGTCAGCCCGTCCACGGCCGCGTCCCACCAGTCGCTCCGGCCGACGATGTCCTTGGCCCAAAAAATTCGCGTCGGCAACTCGTCGAGCGCGCGCGCCTCCTCGGCCGAGATGGAGCGGATGCCGCACTGGACGGCCGGAAGGCGCAGGTCGCGCGTGACGCGGGCCATGATCGAGGCGTGCGAGTGCGGCGTGCCGTCGTAGGTGTCTCGCAGGTCCGCGTGCGCGTCAATCTGTAGGATGGAAAGATTGTCGTAGCGCTCGGCGTGCGCGCGGATGACGGGCGCGCTGACGGAGTGCTCGCCGCCGATCATCGTGACGAACTTGCCGGTCGAGACCAGCTCGCTCGCGCGCTCGTAGAGCGACTGCATCATCCGCGCGGGCGGGTCAACCGACGGCGACTCCTCGACCGTGTGGATGCCCAGCTTGTAGACCTCCGCGTCCGTCTCCTCGTCGTACAATTCCATGTTGCGCGACGCGTCAATGATGGCCTCCGCCCCCCGCCCCGTCCCCGTCCCGTAAGAGACGGTGCCCTCGTAAGAGACGGGCCACACCACGATGCGCGCCCGCTCGAAACTCGAAAACTCATCCTCGGCGATCCCGCCGAAGTTCATCGGAAGTTGTGCTGATTCGGTCATGGCAGTGGTCAGTAGTCAGTGGTCAGTGGTCAGTAAGAAATCAGTTTTTAACTGACCACCGGCCACTGACCACTGACTCCTGCTCTTATGGAACTTCAATCGTCAAATCTTTGCCGGCGAATGTGAAGTTGGGGCGCTTGCGGCCTTTCATGTATTTGGCGGCCGTTTGGGAGAGGGCGGTGACGAGGAGGGGGAGGGCGATGGTCGCGTCGCAGGGGACGTAGGCGGTGTGCGCGCCGCGTTGGAGCTTGCCGAAGACGAGGGCTTCGTCGGCGGCCGAGGCCCCGCCGGTGGCGTTGGAGCGCCCGCCCGGGTGGGGCGCGTCCGTGGCGACCGTGATGGCATACTTGTGGCCGCGCGCCGGAATCTTGACGATGTTGGTCGAGATTTCCGTCTGCTGGATGAAACTCTTACTCGTCCCGCCGCCCAGGTGGATGACGCCCGAGACGCGCGCGCGCGCCGCGATCTGCGTCATGTCGAGCACGTCCTGGATGATGTCGAACTGGAAGTTGTTCTTCTTCTCGAAGCGCGAGGCGGCGATGCCGATGCTGATGGAGCTGTCCGCAATCGAAGGGCAGAAAATTGGCACACGCGACTTGTAGGCGGAAGTCAGGACGCCGTCCTCGGTCGCGATCTCGGCCAGCTCGCGGCCCAGCAGGTGCAGGAACTCGCGCGTCGAGTAGGGGCGCGACTGGTCTAGCTGGCTGCTGAAGCCGCCGACCCACTCCTCGGCCTCGCGGTACTCCTCATCAGACGCGAGTAAGTCCCACATGCGGTTGATCTGCGAAGCCTCAAGCTCGGCATCCGTCATGCTCGGGTGCGCCTGGAAGTGGTGGCGGCCGAGCGTCTCGTGCAGGTCATGGAAGATGATCGAGCCGGAGAGCACGAGCACGTCCACGAAGCGGTTCTTGATGACGTAGGCCAGGAGCCGGCGCATCCCCGCCGGGATGAGCGCGCCCGAGCCGGCGAGGTAAATCGTCGTGTTGTCGCCGAGCATGTCGAGCCAGATGCGGTGCGACTCGGCCAGCTGCCGCCCGCCGAAGCCCGTGCCTTCCATCTTCTCAAGCAGCCCGGCCACAGAGCGGTCGCGGTCAACCTGCACGGGCCGCGTCGGCACAGTCAAATACTTCGAGGGTTTCGGTCTCCGCTGAGTCACCATAAGTTTCTCCGAGTGATGAGTGACGAGTGATGAGTGATGAGTAAAAGAAAGAGTTCTTAACTCAGCACTCATCACTTGTTTTCAATCCCTTCCGCGTCGGTCGCGGCCGGCCTTCCCGCTGACGGCGAGGTAGGTGTAGGCGTCGAAGCGCGACTCGTAGAACTCTATCAGCTCGGCAGCCTCGGCCTCGGTCAGCTCCTCGCGCTTGACGCGATGCGCGACCTGGCGGCGGAAGCCGTCGTGTAACAGGCTCCGCTCGTAGCGCGCGCGCTCGACGGCCTGGCCGATGGAAGTGCCGCGAATCACCTTCTTAATCAGGTAGCCGTCCTCGTCTATGTGGACGTGCGCCTCGTTGGGCGCGCCGAAAAGGTTGTGGTTGTTGCCCATCACTTCCTGGTACGCGCCGACGAGCAGGAAGGCCAAATAATAGGGCTCTTCCTTGTTGAGCGCGTGCAGCTCCAGGACCTGCTTGACGTCGTGCAGGTCTACGAACTTGTCCACGATGCCGTCCGAGTCGCAGGTGATGTCGCAGAGCGTGGCATACTCGGTCGGGGCCTTGTTCAGCCCGTGGATGGGAACTATCGGGAAAAGCTGGTCGAGCGCCCAGTGATCCGGCACCGAGCGGAAGACCGAAAAGTTGGTCAGGTACTTGGCGCAGAGCAGCTTCCGCAAGTCGTCAAATTCTTCGGAGACGTACTTGGCCTGCTGCGCGTACTTGTCCGCGCGCTCGCACACGTCCCAGAACAACACCTCGCCCTTGGCGCGGTCTTCCAAAGAGATGAGCCCGAGGTTGAAGAGCGTGAACAGCTCCTCGCGGTGTTCGAGCGCGTCGTGGTAATACTCGCGGTAGTTCTTGACTGTGATGGTCTCGCGCAGGTCGCCCAGCTCGACCACGACCTGCGGGTCGTCGTCGTCAATCTCAATGGGCGTGATGTCCTCGACGACCGTTTCGATTTCGTCTACGACGTTGGTGACGAGGATGGCGTGGTAGGCGGCGAGGAAGCGGCCAGACTCCTGAATGATGGTCGGGTGCGGCACGTTCTCGTCGTCGCAGACCTGCATGATGGTGTAGATGACATCGTTGGCGAACTCCTGCGCCGTGTAGTTGGCCGAGGAATCGAATGCCGTTTTCGAGCCGTCGTAGTCAACGGCCATCCCGCCGCCCACGTCCAGAAGCTCAATCGGGATTTTCATCTGGCGCACCTTCGCGTAGACGCGCGCCGCCTCCTTCATGGCGTTCTTGATGCGCTTGATGTCCGTGAGCTGCGAGCCGATGTGAAAGTGCAGGAGCCGGAGCATGTCAATGCGGTCGGCGTCGTGCAGGCGGCGGATGACTTCGAGAATCTCGGTCGTCGTCAGGCCGAACTTGGCCGCCTCGCCGCCGGATTTTTCCCAGCGGCCGGAGCCCTTCGAGTAGAGCTTGACTCGCATCCCGACCATCGGAAGGTCGCCCTCGTGTGTCTCGGCGACTCTGAGGACGTGATCCAGCTCGTTTAGTTTCTCGATGACGATGACGACGCGCTTGCCGCACTTGGCCCCGGCGAAGGCGAGCTCGATGAACTCCTCGTCCTTGAAGCCGTTCAGGACGAGCAGGCTGTCGGACGGCTGGTCGAGCGCGAGCGCGGCGTAGAGTTCCGCTTTGGAGCCGGCTTCGAGGCCGAAGTCGTAGCGCGAGCCCTCGCGCAAATACTCTTCGACGACGGCGCGCTGCTGGTTGACCTTCATCGGGTAGACGCACATGTGCGAGCCCTGATACTCGTACTCGCGTATTGACTTGCTGAAAGCTCGCTGGAGTTTGCGGACCTGGCTCGCTACCAATTGGGGGAAGCGCAGGAGCACGGGAGTCCCGATGCCGCGCTTGGCGAGGTCGTCTACAATCTCTTTGAGGTCGGCGGCGCGGCTGTCGTTCTCCGCCGGGTGTACGATTAAATTACCCTTGCGATTAACGTCAAAGTAACCTGCGCCCCAATTCTCTATGCCGTAAGTTTCAATCGTCTGTTCGATGGCCGTGGTCAATTTGAGCGGTCTCCTGCTTGTCTCTAACTGAAGTCATGCGCGTGTGGATTGTTGCGTCCGAAGCGCAGTTGCCCCTCCAACATCCGAGCCTCGTCAGCCTTAAGTTTCAGGGATGGACACTAGGCGGGCAATTTAACAGAAAAAGCGGGGGCGGACAATAACTATTTTCCCCGAGGCTCAGCCCTAGACAGTGGGTAAACGAGGCACGGCAAAGGTTTAGGCTCGGAAACGGTCGGTGGCCGAAAATTCCCCTGCCGAGAAAAGCTTGACACGGGCGGCCCGCGAACTATAATGCAAGCTTTTTTAACGCGCCGTCGCAGTATGACGCACGCCATCTCTCGCACAGCTTTCATCGCCTTGAGACTAAACCGCTCAGCCCGCTTCTACGGCGCGGTTCGCACCCCCAACACTCCCATTTTCTTGCAGGAGATCACATGAACGCTAAAAATGTCTTGAAGTATGCCTCCGACGAGGGGGCTAAGTTCGTCTCAGTCAGATTCACAGACCTCCCGGGCTCCTGGCACCACCTGACCTTTCCGATTGACCAGCTCAGCGAAGACTCCTTCGAGGACGGCTTCGGCTTCGACGCCTCTTCATTGCGCGGCTGGGCGGCGATTAACGAGTCGGACATGCTGCTCGTGCCGGACGCGGGCCGCTTCTGGATGGACCCCTTTTCCGAGGAGCCGACGCTCTGCCTGATCGCCAACGCCGTTGACCCGATTACGAAGGAAGGCTACCCCTTCGACCCGCGCTCGGTCGCCACGCGCGCCGAGAGCTATCTGAAATTCACGGGCCTCGCAGACACAGTCTTCTTCGGCCCCGAGGCGGAGTTCTTCGTCTTCGACTCCGTCAAGTTCCACAACGACCAGCACTCCGCGGGCTACACCGTTGACTCCGACGAGGGCCACTGGAACAGCGGGCGCGACGCAGATGAGTTCAGCGGCTCGAACCTGGGCTACCGCATCCGCCCGAAGGAAGGCTACGTGCCCGTGCCGCCGGCCGACTCGCTCTCGGACCTGCGCTCGGAGATTTCGCTGACGCTGAAGCGCTGCGGCATAACTGTCGAGTGCCATCACCACGAGGTCGCCACGGCCGGCCAGTGCGAGATTGATTTCCGCTTCTCCACACTCCTCGGCACGGCCGACAACCTGCAAATCTTCAAGTACGTCGTCCGCAACACGGCCCACACCTACGGCAAGGCGGCGACCTTCATGCCGAAGCCGCTCTACGGCGACAACGGCTCCGGGATGCACTGCCACCAGTCTTTGTGGAAGGGCGAGAAGCCCTTGTTCGCGGGCGACGGCTACGCGGGGCTTTCGGAAATGGCCCGCTTTTACATCGGCGGCCTGTTGAAACACGCCGCGGCCATCGTCGCCTTCGCCGCGCCGACCACGAACAGCTACAAGCGATTGGTTCCGGGCTTTGAAGCTCCGGTGAACCTGGCCTACTCGGCGCGCAACCGCTCAGCGGCTATTCGCATTCCGATGTTCTCGCAGAACCCGAAACAGAAGCGGCTTGAGTTTCGTCCGCCCGACCCATCGTGCAACGCCTACCTAGCCTTCTCTGCGATGTTGCTCGCGGGCCTCGACGGCATCCAGAATCGGATTGACCCGGGCGAGCCGCTCGACAAGGACATTTACGACCTCTCGCCGGAGGCGCTCAAGAACGTGCCGAGCCTTCCGGGCTCGCTCGACGAATCGCTCAAGGCGCTCGAAGCCGACCACGACTTTCTCCTCAAGGGTGATGTCTTCACGCCTCAGTTGATCGAACGCTGGATCACCTACAAGCGCGAGAAGGAGATTCAGCCCCTGAGGATGCGCCCGCACCCGCTGGAGTTCGGCCTCTACTTCGACATCTAATCAACTCAGAGCAGATTCGAACAGGGATGGACAGGATAGACAGGATAAGAATTTGAGATTTCAGATTTGAGATTTCAAATTTCTTCATCCTGTTCATCCTGTCCATCCCTGTTAATTTGTTCTTCCTGTATTATTCAGCCGTGACTCCGCCCGCTCTCAGCGAAAGGATCGAGGCGTTCGCGCGCGACCTGCCGGACCCGGCGGGCGCGCGGCTCTTCTTCGAGCGCCTGGCGGCCGAGCACCCGCGCGCCACGCGCTCGCTTGAGCGCGACGCCGGGCTCCTCTCCGACGCGCTCGCGCTCGCCTCCTATAGCCCGCTCCTGGCGACGACGCTGGCACAAAACCCGGACTACCTCGCGTGGCTCGGGCGCGAGCGGACTCACCCGCGCGTCAAGAGCCGCGACGAGCTGAAGGAGTCTCTGGCGCGCTTCAGCCTGACCAACTCGCAACTAGACCCGCAGGTGCTTTTGGCCCGGTTCCGCCGCCGCGAGCTCCTGCGCATCTACCTGCGCGACATACGCGACACCAGTACGCTCGTCGAAATCACGGAGGAGCTGTCGAACCTAGCGGACGCCGTCCTCGAACACGCGCTCAGCCTCGCGCGCCAGGAGCTCGACAACCGCTACGGCCCGCCGCAGAGCACGGACGAGCGCGGGCGCAAGGCGACGGCCAGCTTCTCGGCCGTCGCGCTCGGCAAGCTCGGCTCGCTTGAGCTGAACTACGCCTCGGACATAGACCTCTTCTTCATCTACTCGGACGAGGGCACGACCGCGGGGACGGGCGAGCGCGGCGAGGTGACCAACCGCGAATACTTCAACCGGCTCGCCGAAAGGGTCGCGCGCCTCGTGGGCCAGCAGGCGGGCGAGGGCGCGGCCTACCGCGTTGACCTGCGCCTCAGGCCCTTCGGGCGCGACGGCGCGCTCGCCACCTCGATTGACGAGGCCGTGCGCTACTACGTCGAGAAGGCGCAGGCGTGGGAGCTACAGGCTTTGATTCGCGCGCGGGCGGCGGCCGGCGACGCCACACTTGAGGCGCGCTTCATGGAGCGCGTCCGCCACCGCGTTTACGCACGGGACGTGACCGTCGAGCGGGCGCTCGCGCACGTCCGCCTCGCCAAGCTCAAGATTGACCGCCACCACGCGCAGGACGCGGGCGGCTTCAACGTCAAGCTCGGGCGCGGCGGCATACGCGAGATAGAGTTCATAGCCCAGGCGCTCCAACTCGCCTTCGGCGGGAGGGATTCGTGGCTGCGCGCCCCGCACACGCTCATCAGCCTGGGCCGGCTCGCAGACCGGCAGCTCATCACGGAGCGCGAGCGCACGGCCCTCTCCGCGGCCTACGTCTTCCTGCGCACGCTCGAACACCGCCTACAGATGGAGCACGGCCTGCAAACTCACGCCGTGCCGGACGACGCGCCGCGCCGCCTGCTGGTCGCGCGCCGGATGGGCTTCGCGGGCGAAGACGTTCTGGCACAATTCGACCGCGCGCTCGGAGCACACACGGCTCACGTCCGCGCCGCCTACGACCGCGTCTTCGGCGCGGAATCGGCCGCGGGCGACGATACAACAGTTGCCGCAGGCGATTCTCCTACAGAGAATACTTACACCGCTTCGGCGCAACCCGTTGACGCTCAGGCTGCGGCTTATGCCTCCGCCGCGGCCGTCTTCGCTTCTCATTTAACGGGCGACTCGCGCGAAGAGCCGGGCGCGCCCGCGGCCGAGGCAATCGAAAAAGTTCTGCGTGACGAGGCGGGCCGCTCGCTCAACCGGCGTCGCGCGCTGACCTTCGCCTCGCGCGTCGCGTCCTCGCTCGCCAAGTCGAGCGGCGCGATTCGCTTTTCGCTGGCGCACCTCAAGGCGCTCGTCCGCCTGTGCGGCGCGTCCGAGCTCTTCGGCGAGATGATCGCCAGCAACCCCGCCCTCATAGAAGCCCTGCCAGCGGACGAAGCCGCGGCGGCGGCCGAGCCTGTGCCCGACTACGGCGCGATTCTCACGGGTGCGGTCCTGGACGCGGAGGGCTTCGGGGCGGGGATGACTAGTCTGCGCCGCGCCTGGGCGCGGCTGCTGTTGGAGACGGGCGCGCTCGACGCCGCCGGGGCGATTGACATGCGCGAGGCCAACAGCCGGCAGACGCGGCTGGCCGCGGCGAGCCTGGACGCGGCGTGCCTGCTCGCGGCGCGGGAATTGGCCCAACGCTACGGCGAAGATGAGAGCAGGGCTCGCGTCGCCGTCCTCGGCCTCGGGCGGCTCGGCGGCGGCGGCATGGATTACGGCTCGGACCTGGACATCGTGCTGGTGTACGACGACCGCGCGCCCTCGCCCGTCGCGCGCCTCGCGCCCGCCGAAGCTTACGCGCGCTTCACGGAGCTGCTCGTCGCCGCGCTCTCGTCCGTCACGCGCGACGGCTATCTATACCGCGTGGACTTGCGCCTCCGGCCCGACGGCCGCAACGGCGCGACGTGCACGGGCGAGCACGCCTTCATGGATTATTTGTCGTCGCGCTCCGTCGGTTGGGAGTGGCTGGCCTACGTCAAGCTGCGCGCGGCGGCCGGCGACACGGAGTTGGGGACGAGAGTCGAGCGCGAGGCGCGCCGCATCATCCACGACGCGGCCGAGCGCGCGGGCGCGCTGGACTTGAGTCTTGAGACGCGGCGCGTGCGCGAGCGGTTGGAGCGCGAGAAGACCCCGCGAGGCCGTAAGATTGTGGACATCAAGTACGGCGCGGGCGGGATGCTCGACGTTTATTTCGCGATGCGCTACCTGCAACTGCGCGACCGCGTCACGGACGCGGTCGCGGATCGCTCGACGCAGGGCGTGCTCGAAAAACTGCGCGCCGCCGGCTCGCTCGCCGCGGAAGATTACGCGGCCATGTCCGAGGGCTACGCGCTCCTGCGCGCCCTAGACCACCACCTGCGGCTCATCGTCGGCCGCTCCACTCGGCTCCCGACCGGCGACCACCCGGCGCTGCGCGACATCGCGCGCCGCCTCGACTTCGCGACGGCCGCCGAATTGACCGGCGCGCTCTCGGCCCGCATGGGCGAGATACGCGCCGCTTACGACCGCATCACGACCGTGTGAGACGGATGAAGTCGGCGCGCTCCGCGGCTCGTGGCAAACCTGCTACACTCAGGCAAGCATGTGGCATCCCGAAAATCCTACCCGTCACCAGATTCCCGAGGCGCGCTGGCCGACGGCGGAAGAGGCCGCGGCTTCGCTCCTTTTTCGGCCCGTCAAAATTGGCCCACTCACGCTCGAAAGCCGCACCTGGGTGCCGGCGATGGTGCCGTGGCGCGCGACCGAGGACGGCTTCGTGACGAAGGACAATCTGGACTGGTACGCGCGCTTCGCCGCTGGGCGGCCGGGCGCGCTCGTGGTCGAGGCGACGGGCGTGCGCGACATCCCGAGCGGCCCGCTCCTGAGAATCGGGCACGACCGCTTCATCCCCGGCCTCAAGAAGCTGGTCGAGGCCGTCCGCGAGGCGAGCGGCGGCCACACGCGCCTCTTCATACAGATCATAGACTTCCTCTCGGTCAAGCGCCGCCCCGAAAAGCAGAAGTTCTTCGAGCGCTTCCTCAAACTCGACGCGCGCCACCGCAAGTCCCTCGCCGAAGCGACCGAGGATGAGCGCTGGCTCTCCAAGGATGAGAGCGCGGTGCGCGGCTTTTTGGCACAAGCGCCGGACACGGTGCACGAGCGCGTGCTCGACGAGCGCGAGCTTGAATCCCTGCGCTTCGGCTACCGCGAGCGCGTCACGGACACGCACCTGGCGCACGTTAAAGAGCTGCCAACCGTGCTGCCGGAAATCTTCGCCGCGGCCGCGGTGCGCGCGCGCGAGGCGGGCTTCGACGGCGTGGAGCTGCACTACGCGCACGCCTACACGATGGCCTCTTTCCTGAGCGCGCGGAACACGCGCGGGGACGGATACGGCGGCGCGCGCGAGAACCGCGTGCGCCTCCCGCTCGAAGTCTACGGGGCCGTGAGGGAGCGCGTCGGCCGTGACTACACGGTCGGCGTGCGCTTCCTCGGCGACGAGGTGATAGAGGGCGGGAGCCGCGTTGACGACGCGGTCTATTTCGGAGCGCAGTTCGCGCGCGCGGGGTTCGATTTTCTTTCGGTCTCGAAGGGCGGGAAGTTCGAGGACGCGAAGCAGCCGAAAGTGGGCCACGCCGTCTACCCCTACACGGGCCGGAGCGGCTACGAGTGCATGCCGACCGTCATCTCTGACGAGCGCGGCCCCTTCGGCCGCAGCGTCCCGCTGGTCACGGCCATCAAGCGCGCGGTCAACGCGGAGGGGCTCACCACGCCCGTCGTCGCGGCCGGCGGCATCACCACTTTCGAGCAAGCCGAGGAGATTCTCAGGCGCGACGAGGCTGACATCGCGGCCTTCGCGCGCCAGGCGCTCGCGGACCCGGACTGGTTCGCCAAAGTCAGGGCGGGGCGCGGCAGCGAAGTGCGCCGCTGCACCTACACCAACTACTGCGAGGCGCTCGACCAACTCCACAAGCAAGTCACCTGCAAACTCTGGGACCACGACCGCCTGGACGAACCCGGTATCACCTTGAGCAGCGACGGCAGGCGGAGACTTCTGCCTCCGAAAGCAGTGATGAGTGACGAGTGAAAGCCGTGCCTTCATCGTCCCGTCAGGGACGATTGAAAATAGCCCAGCACTTCAGTGCTGGGTAACGTTGACGAAAAAATTGAGTCCCGTAGGGACGGCTGAAGGTTTCGTTCGGCCGTCCCTACGGGACTCAACTATTTTGCCGTCCTGTTCCCAGCACTGAAGTGCTGGGCTATTCTCAACTGTCCCTCCGGGACACAATCCCCGGCACTGAAGTGCTGGGCTATTCTCAAGAGTCCCTGGCGGGACTCTTCTTTTAGTCCACCCGCTTGTGGATGCGGAGGCGGACGAGTTCTTCGACGCTGAGGTCCGTGTGGCCGCTGGCGCGGGCGCGGCGTATGAAGTCGGCGTCAACTTTGAAGATGCGCAGCTTGACGGCTTCCTCGATTGAGTCCAGCGCGACGCCCTCGCCCTTGATCTCCTTGAGGAAGTCGGGCGTGACTTTGAAAATCCGCAGCTTGACGAGCTGCTCCATTGATTGCTGCTCGTCGAAGCCCATCTCGCGGACTTCGCGCGCGAACGCGGCGTCTATCTTGAAGATGCGCGCCTTGACCAACTCTTCGAGCCCCATCTCCCCGAAGCCGAGGGCCTTCATCTCGCCTGCGAACTGCGGCGTGATCTTGAAGATGACGGCCTTGACCACGTCCTCGAACTCCAGGCGCTCGAAGCCTATCGCCTTCAGGTCGTCAACGAAGCGGGTCGTTACGTCGAGCATCGCAGACTTGAACACGTCCTCGTCGCTCAGGTCGTAGCCGCGCGTGCCCATCGCGCTCCTGAAAGCCTGGCTCGGGGCGAGCCGCCAGGTGCCCGCGCCGCGGCCGTTGCGGAAGACGCCCTCGCACTCTATCGTGCCGGCCTCGCGCACGAGCCGGAAGGTGACCTGCGTGCTCGCGGCGGCGCTCACCTGCTCGCGCGTCAGGCCCTGAAAGTCTGTGAGCGCGTAGTCCTGGCCGAAGTTCGAGTTGTTGCCGTCCCCGCGGCGACTGAACGAGAACTGGATGCGGTCGTCGGCCTTGTCGGTCTTGGCCGAGGCCGTCCACGTTCCCGAAAACGTCTCGCCCTGCGGGGCCGGCGCGACGTTCGGCTCGGGGGCGGCCGGCATATCGGGCACGCTCACAGCGCCGGGCGTCGCCGCGCACGCCGCGGCCAGAAAGAGCGCGAAGAAGATGAACGAGCCGAGCACGCCCGCGGCGCGCGCCGTCATCGAAGATTCCTGTCTCATAAAATTCCTCCCGTTCGGAAAGCTCAAGAAGCAGATTGGCTCTGGGTTTAGGTGGCCTCAAAAAGGGCGAAAATGCCGCTTCTACTGGGAAAACACCGCGGCCGGGAGGTTTGTGGCAAAAAAAGTGCGGTTTTTTTAGCGGCTTTGGCTGCGCTCGTAGGCGGCGATGAATGCCGGGTCGCGCCGCTTCAGGTTCTCGTAGTCAATCCGCTTGCTGCGCGTCATCAGGCTGTAGGCGAAGGGCAGCGGCGCGAGGTGCGTGTAACGGCGCGCGTTCTCGAACCAGAGGAGGCTCTCGCGCGCGGCCTCCTGGTACTCCTCTATGACGGGCTTGCGGACGCGCTCGAACTCGCGGAGCGCGTCGCGGACATCGCCGCCGCCCGATTGGAAACACTTGTAGAGCGCGATGGCGTCTTCGAGCGCGAGTTTTGTGCCAGAACCTATGGAGAAGTGGGCCGTGTGCAAAGCGTCTCCGAGCAGCACGACGTTCTCGTAACTCCAACGCTCGTTCCTGACGTTGACGAAGTTAATCCACTTCGAGTTGTTCGAGAGCAGCGGGTGGCCGCCCAGGTCGTCGCGGAAGACTTCCGCCAGGTACTCGCGCGTCTCGGCGTCCGTCATCCGCTCGAAGCCCGCGGCGGCCCACGTCTCCGGGTCGCACTCGACGATGAACGTGCTGGTCGTTTGGTTGAACTTGTAGGAGTGCGCGGCGAAGACGCCCGCCTCCGTTTCGCGGAAGGTGAGCGTCAGCCCGTGGAACAATTGGTTCGTCCCGTACCAGATGTATTTGTTCGCGCGGACGCTCAGTGAGGGCTGGAAGTGTGCGCCGTACTTTTGTCTGACGGTGCTGTTGACGCCGTCCGCGCCGACGAGCAGGTCCGAGCCCTCGCGCAAAGCGTCCACGTCGCTAACCTCCGTGCGGAAGCGCAGGGTCACGCCGAGCTGCTGGCACCGCTCCTGTAGGATTTGCAGGAGCTGGATGCGCGCGATGCCCGAGAACTTGTTGCCGCGGATGGTGACCTTCTCGCCGCGGTGGACGACATCCACGTTGTCCCACGTCGCGAAGCTCGCCGTAATACGGTCGTGCGTCTCCTCGTCGTTCTCCCTCAAATAGGAGAGCGTCTTGTCGGAGAAGACCACGCCCCAGCCGAACGTATCGTCATCCGCGTTGCGCTCCGCGACCACGATCTCGCTCGCCGGGTCCGCTTTCTTCACCAGCAGCGCGAAGTACAACCCGGCCGGCCCGCCGCCGATGACGTTGATTCTCATAACTTATTTTGAGCCCGCCTCGTCCAAGACTTTCTCTAGCAAGTCCGCCACCCCTAACTTATCAGCCCAGTCGCGCAGGTAGCCGACATCAAGGTCTTTCCCCTGTGTTCCGATAATTCCCAGCACGTCTGTCCACTGCGTGTTTGAGATTTCCTTGCCCGAACGATACCACTTCAACTTTGCCAGGATAGTGTCTTCTGCGGTGGCGACGTAGACTACTTGAGACACGTCTGGTGAAAGATTCTCCGGCTTTCCTCTAGTCAACTGTTGCTGGCTGAAATCGTCAGCCCGTGGTATGAAAACATCAATCTTGAAAATTGAATCGAAATGAATGGCATTAAAAGAACTCCGGCCTATGACTGCTCGGCGGACTGCTAACTCGTCAATATAAAAGTCCTGCTGTAGCGAGGCCACGAGCGGAGTGACTTGTTCGAGTTTGATATTGGCGACCAAGTCAATATCATTCGTAGTGCGGTAGAGGCCGTGCAATGAACTGGCGTATGAGCCGACGACGACGTAAGGTATCCCCTGATCCTCAAAGGCGTGGGCAATCTGTGACAGAGCTACAAAGGGGCTTTCCATCGCGCTCGCCTATCAATCCATCTCTTCAGGATCAAACCCGTAAGCGCTGATGACTTCATCGCGCGTCAGCAGTCTGGCAATCAATCTGCGCCGCAACTCTTCTTCGCCCGCCTGGGGGAAGCGACGACGCAAATCTGCAAGCATCAATTTCCGCGCAGCCTGAATAAGCTCGCAGGTGAGGGCGAAGCGTTTCCACGTGGGCATTCGCCTTAGCAGCTCAAACTGTACTTGCTGGGCTTCAGCGCTGGTATCCGGCGAAAGTGGTCTCATAAGAACTAATCTAATCCTTCAAAAGCTGGCCGGCGATGACGAGTCTCTGAATCTCGGACGTGCCCTCGTAAATCCTGAGGGCGCGCACGTCCCTGTAGAGCCGCTCGATGACCGTGCCGCGCACGAGCCCCGCGCCGCCGTGAATCTGGAGCGAGCTGTCTACGATGCGGCCGGCGGCCTCGGTCGCGTAGAGCTTGGCCTCGCTCGCCTCGCGCGTGACGCGCGCGACGCCCGCGTCCTTCAGGTAGGCCGCGCGGTAAACGAGCAGGCGCGCGGCGTCCAGCTCCGTCATCATGTCGGCCAGCTTCTCCTGAATCAACTGGTGCTCGGAGAGCGGGCGGCCGAACTGACGCCGGTTCTTCGCGTAGAAGATGGCTTCGTCGAGCGCGCGCGCAGCCATCCCGCAGGCGGCCGCGCCGACGCTCGCGCGGAAGGTGTCGAGCGTGCGCATCGCCAGCGCGAAGCCGTCGCCCTCGCGCCCGAGCATCTCCTCTGCGGGCACGCGGCAGTCCGCGAACTCTATCTCGCCGATGGGGTGCGGCGCGATCAGCTCCGTGCGCTCGCGCACGCTGAAGCCCGGGATGCGCGCGCCGACGACGAAGGCCGAAAGCTCTGCGCGCCCGTCCTCGCGCGTGCCCGTCCGCGCGAAGACCGTATAGAAGTCGGCGAGCCCCGCGTTGGAGATGAAACGCTTCGCGCCGTTGATGACGTAGGCGTCGCCCTCGCGCCGCGCGGTGGTCTTGATGGCGGCCACGTCGGAGCCGGCCTCGGCCTCCGTCAGCGCGAAGGCGGCGATTGATTGGCCGCGCGCGGCCCGCGCGAGCCAGAAGTCGCGCACGTGCTCGGGCGCGGCGAGGCTCAGGGGGTAAGTCCCAAGGCCCTGCATGACGAACGCGAGGTCTGCGAGCGCGGACGAGTAGGAAAGCATCTCGCGTATCAGGCAGAGCGAGCGCGCGTCAATCCGCCCGCCGGGCGCGGCAATCGCGTAGCGCAGGAGGTCGGCCTTCGCCAGCACGTCCAGGTAGGCGCGGAAAGTCGCTTCGGCGTCGTGGCCTTCGTCCGCGGCGGCGCGCGCCTCGACCTCGCGCTCGACGAAGCCCGCCACGCTCGCCGCCAGGTTGCGCTGCTCCGCTGTGAAAAACGGCGTCTCGGCAATGAAAGGGTCCATAAAAAAAGTGATGAGTGATGAGTGATGAGTAAGAGCGTTTTCACTCATTACTCAGCACTCATCACTTCTTAAAACTCGGTTCTCGTTTCTCGACGAAGGCTGTGTAGGCTTCGCGGTAGTCGGGGTGTTGCATGCAGGTGGCCTGCGCCTGCGCCTCCCATTCGAGGGCGGTGTCGAGGCTCACGTCCAACTCGCGGTTGAGCATCTCTTTGGTCATCGCCAGGGCGAAGCCTGGGCCGCGGGCGAGACGCGCGGCCAGGTCGTGTGTCGCCTGTGCCAATTCTTCGGCCGCGACGACGCGGTTGTAAAGCCCTATGCGCTCGGCCTCCTCGGCCTGGATGAAGTCGCCCGTGTAGAGCAGCTCGGTCGCCTTCGCCAGCCCGACCAAGCGCGGCAGCAGGTGGGCCGCGCCCATGTCCGCGCCCGAGAGGCCGACGCGGACGAAGAGGAAGGCGATCTTGGCCGCGGGCGAGGCGAGGCGAATGTCTGCGGCGAGGGCGATGCACGCGCCGGCCCCCGCGGTCGTGCCGTTGAGGCTGGCGATGACGGGCTTGGGCAGGGCGCGTATGTTGCGCACCAGCTCGCAGGTCATCCGCGTGAAGTCGAGCAGGCCCTCCGCGTCGCGCTCGAAGAGCGGGCCGATGATGTCGTGCACGTCGCCGCCCGAGCAGAAGGCGCGGCCCGCGCCCGTGATGACGACGGCGCGCACCTCGCGCTCGCCGCCGAGCGCCGCGAACGCGTCCGTCAACTCGCGGTAGACCTCGAAGGTGAGCGCGTTCAGCCGCTCCGGCCGGTTGAGCGTGACGTAGGCGACCGAGTCGCGGACTTCGTAGAGAAAAGATTTCGGAGAAAGCATAATTGGACGCTCAGGGCTTGTAGATTCCTTCTTCGAGCGCCTCAATGGGCGCGGGCAGCTGGCCGCTCTTCAGCACCAGGGCCGCGTCCTCGGCCTGCTCTCTGGTGAAGCTGCCGCTAATCACGCCCTTGTCGAAAATCTGGCCCTTGATGTAAGCCACCGACCGAACCTGCTTGTCCAACACGACCGCCAGGTAGTGATTGTAGTGCGAGCCGGTCCAGTCACCGAACCGCCTGGCGCCCGCGGGATTGAGCGTGAAGGTCACCTCGTACTGTTTAGGGTCCATCACCGAAGTGACGGCTTCGGCGTCGAGCATATCCTGGCCGCTGACTATCGGCGTGCGCTCGACGACGATGTATCTTCTCACGCCCGTCGCGTTCGGCCCGCCCATCTGTTCGTCGTAAGGCATCACGTCTTTGTCCGCGCCCGCGGCCTCTGTGGCCTCGCCCTGAGTGAGATAAGTCTGGACAGGCGCGGGGCCGGGCTGCGAGACGACGGCGCGCAGCTCTAACCCTTGCGACAGGATGACGCTTTTGACGCGCTCGGGGTCGTTCCGGGTGGAGATGTTCAGTTTGATTCGGTCAGACTTGTCGCCGACGCCGCGCTCGACTTTGCAGTAGACGTTCAGCCGCTCGCAGCGCGCGCGCATGACCTCGACCGTCCGCGCGACCGCCTGATCCAGCTGCGCGGGGTCAGCCTTGACGGCGATGATCAGGTAGATGCCGCCCTCGTCCTTCGGGCCGAACGCGCGGCCCGCGTACTTGCAGGACGCCGCGCAGGCGAGCAGCAGGGCGAACAGCAGCAGTTGGGGCCTCGTCTTCATCGCGCTTCAGGTGATTACGGCGACGGCCTCGATCTCGACCTTCGCGCCGTCTTCGAGCAAGCCCTTAACCTCGACGAGCGCCATCGCAGGGAAGTGGCGGCCCATGCGTGCGCGCCAGCGCTCGCCGACCTCGCGCGTGCGGCGGCGGTACTCCTCCTTGTCCGTTACGTAAATCAGGAGGCGCGCGATTTGGTCCGGTTTCCCGCCGGCCTCCGCGACGACCGCCAGGACGTTCGAGAGCGCGCGGTCGAACTGCTCCACGAAGTCCGCGCCGACGATTCTCTGCTGCTCGTCCCAGGCGATCTGCCCCGCGACGAAGAGCACCTGACCGCCCGGCGGCACCAGCACTCCGTTCGAGTAGCCGCGCGCGGGTCCGAGCGATTCCGGGTTGATGAAACGAAACATAGGGCAGTGGTCAGAAGTCAGTGGTCAGTGGTCAGTGGTCAGTGGTCAGTGGTCAGTGAAATCAGGTTTTTAACTGACCACTGACCACTGACCACTGACCACTTTTAAAATAGCACGCTCCCGCCGTCAACGTTGATGGCCTGGCCGTTGATGCCGCGGCCCTCGTGGCCGGCGAGAAGGAGGGCGAGCGCCGCGACCTCCTCCGAGGTGACGAGGCGTTGTTGCGGGCTCATCCGTTCGAGGATGGCGCGCGCCTCGTCCGCCGTCTTGCCCGTCCGGGACGTGATGTTGGCGATGGCCCCTTCGGTCATGTCCGTCTCGACGTAGCCGGGGCAGATGGCGTTGACGGTCACGCCGCTGGTCGCCACTTCGAGCGCCGCCGTGCGCGTCAGGCCGAGGACGCCGTGCTTGGACGCGGAGTAGGCCGCGATGTAAGGAGCGCCCGTCTTGCCCGCGATGGACGCGACGTTGATGATGCGCCCCCAGCCGCACTCGACCATCGCCGGCAGCGCGGCGCGCATGCAATAAAATGTGCCAGAAAGGTTGACTTCGATGTGTCGCCGCCACAGCTCGTCGCCGGTCTTGGCGAGCGGCGCGCTCTCGGCGATGCCTGCGTTGTTGACCAGAATGTCGGCGGCGCGGCCGAACTGTTTGCTCACCTGCTCGAAAGCGCCGCGGACGCTCGCGGCGTCCGATACGTCGCAGACGGCGTGGAAGGCGCGCACGCCGCACTCGCCCCCGACCTCTTCGGCGACGCGCCGTACCTCGCCCTCCGTGCGCGCCAACACCATCACGTCCGCGCCCTCGCGCGCGAACGCGAAGGCGACAGCGCGCCCGATGCCGCGCCCGCCCCCCGTGATGACGGCGATTCTCTCGGCCAGCTTCTTCGTCACTGATTTTTCCGCGGCTCGCGTTTTTCCAGAAAAGCCCTGACGCGCTCGCGGGCTTCGGGCGACTGGAAGCATTGGAGCTGGGCTTCCGTCTCGTACTGAAGCATGCGTTCGAGGCTCGCGGCCTCGCTCAGGTAGACGGCTTGCTTGGCGGCGGCTATCGAGCGTAAGGGCGCGTCGCGCAGCCGCCCGGCCAGCTTCAAGGTCTCGGCGGCAAGCTCCCCGTCCGGCACGACGCGGTTGACTATGCCGAGCTGCGCCGCGCGCTCCGCGTTGATGGCGTCGCCGAGGAAGAACATCTCGCAGGCGAGGTTGGTCGGGACGACGCGCGGCAGAAAATAGGTCCCGCCCCAGTCCGGGTGCAAGCCCACTTTGACGAACGACTGGCTGAAGGTTGCTGCCGCTCCGGCGAGGCGCAGGTCGCACGCCAGCGCCAGGTTGAAGCCCGCGCCGTAGGCAGGGCCGTTGACCGAGGCGAGGACGGGCTTCGCCATCTGGCGTATGGTCGTCAGCACGCGGCGGCCCGCTCCCAGCAGGCGCGTGAACTCCTCCACGTCCTGTCGCTCCATCAACTCATTCATGTATGCCACGTCCGCGCCCGCGCAGAAGCCGCGCCCCGCGCCCGTGATGATTACGACGCGCACTGAGCGGTCGCTCGCCGCGTGTTCCAGAGCGTCCGCCAGATCGCGCCGCATGTGCCCCGCGAAGGCGTTCAGCTTCTCGGGCCTGTCGAGCGTGATGGTCATCACGCCCGCTTCCGTTGTGACTTTGATGTTGTCGTAAGACATGATGGTTTCAGGTTTCAGGTTTCAAGTTTCAGGTTCCGAGTTTTTAACTTGAAACCTGAAACCTGAAACTTGAAACTTTATTTACCCTTAAATTCCGGCTTGCGTTTGCCGGCGTAGGCGTCTAGGCCCTCGCGGGCGTCTTCGGATTGAAAGAGTTGTTGTTGGAGTTCGCGCTCCAGGGCGAGGGCGGACTCGAAGGGAATCTCCGCGCCGGTCTGGACGGCGCGCTTGATGCGGCCGACGGCGCGCGCGGCCTTGTGCGGCGGCGTGAACTGGCGTGCGTAATCGAGGACTTGTTCGAGAAAGGCCGCGGCCGTGTCGGCCTCGTAGATTTGATTGACGAGCCCGAGGTCTGCGCCGCGCTCGAAGTCGAAGAGGTCGCCCGTCGTCATCAACTCGATGGCGCGCGACTTGCCGATGAGGCGTGCGAGGCGCTGCGTGCCGCCCGTGCCCGGCAGGACGCCGAGGGCGACTTCCGGGAGCCCCATCTTGCCCGCGCCCTTGCGCGCTATACGGAGGTCAGCGGCCATCGCCACTTCGAGGCCGCCGCCGACCGTGTGGCCGTTGAGCGCCGCGATGACGAGCTTCGGCGTCTGCTCAAGGCGCACCAGAGTCTCGTTCGCGTGGAGGCAGAAGTAGTATTTGAACTCGGGCGTGACTTCGGCGAGCATCTGTATGTCCGCGCCCGCGCAGAAAAACTTCTCGCCCTGCCCCGTGATGACGATGACGTGCACAGTCTCGTCCATCCGCGCCTTCAGGATGGAGCGATCCAACTCCTGCATCATCTCGTAAGAATACGTGTTGGCCGGCGGCGCGTTGAGCGTCAGGAGCGCGACGCCTTCCGCCACGCTGTACCGCACGAGCTTGCCCTCTGCCTCTTGAACCTTCGCTTCCGCTTCAGCCATGTTTCGCTCCTCAAAATAAATTCTAAGGCCGCTTTCCATCTTCGCGCCCGGCAAGACGTTTACGTCGCGCGCCAGACGCTGAGCCGTTCGGCGTCCGTTACCTTCGTCCTGAATTGTAGCTCATCGCCCCCGGACCCGCCGAGGAAGCCCGTCAGGAAGAGCCGCGTGACGTTCTCCACCAGCTCGTCCACGGAGAGCTTACCGCGCGGGTCGTACCAATTGTAAATCCAGTTCATCATGCCGAAGAGCGCGTAGGTGGCGACCGTCAAGTCAATCTTCCGTCCGCCGCCGGCCTGCTGGACTTCCGAGAGAATCTGGCGGACGAGCTGCGTGTACTGCTGCTTCTTGTTGGAGACGTGCGCGCGCAACTCGCCGGCGAGCGAGTCGGCCTCGTGCGAGAGCACCTTCATCTCGGCCATGTTCGCGGCGAAGAACGAGAGGTGGTTCTCGATGACGAGGCGCAGCTTGTCCACCGGCTCGCTCGTCTCGCCGAGCCGTTCCTGCAAGCGTTCGAGGACGCGCCCGAAGCAGTTGTCCTGAATCAGGAATAACAGCTCCTCTTTCGACTTGCAGTAGTGGTAGAGCCCAGCGAGGCTGACGTTCGTCTCGCGCGAGATGTCGCGCATCGTCGTCGAGTGATAACCCTTCTCCGCGAAGATGCGCGCCGCGTTGCGCAGGATAAACTCCAGCTTCTGATCGTAGCGCGTGAAATTTTCCATGAAGCAGTGGTCAGTGGTCAGTGGCCGGTGGTCAGTAAGAAATCAGTTTTTAACTGACTACTGACCACCGACCACTGACCACTTCGTCGTTACAGCCTGACGTACTCGAACTCGAAGGGCTTGCCCTTGATGCCGGCGGCCGGCGGCGCGATCCAGTTGGCGATCTTGCCGGGCTCCGTGACGGGGTGCATCAGGCTGCGCACGTACTCGCGGTCTTCAAGCGTCGGCAGCCACTCGTCTTTGCGCCGCTCGAACTCTTCCTTCGTGATGAGATTGCCGCGGATGTCGAAGTGGTGTCCACTGAACTCGCCGACGTGGCGATGGAAGCGCGTGCTCGGCAGGTGAAGCTGCGCCTCAAGCCCCTCGTCCCTCAGGTACTTGTTCCAGCGCGTCATCGCGCGCTCGCAGTCCTTGACGTACTCGCCGCGCAGGACTTCGTTCAACGCGTTTCGCAAGGGGACTTCGCGCGGCACGAGCCGCCCGTCCTCGACCACCGTGATCGTGAAAGAGCCCTCGGCCGCGACGTGGTCTTCGTACTGCTCTTGTTCCTTGAAGCGGCCCTTGAGCCCCGCGGCGAAGAAGTCCGCCGAGTTCGAGCTGATCTCGCCGCCGAAGAGGTCCAGCGAGTAGCTGAACCAGAAGTTGATGTACTTTTGAAGGATGTCGAGCGGGATGCCGCCGAGCTCGCGCACGTCACCATTCTCGCCCGCCTCCTTCATCAGCTGCGCCGTGCGCTTGACGACGCGGCCGACGCCCGTCTCGCCGACGAAGAGGTGGTGCGCTTCTTCGGTCAGCATGAACTGGCAGGTGCGCGCCAGCGGCTCGAAGCCGCTTTCGGCGAGCGCGGCGAGCTGGTACTTGCCGTCGCGATCCGTGAACATCGTGAAGCAGAAAAAATTGAGCCAATCGTCGCACGGCTGGTTGAAGGCTTCGAGGATGCGCGGCTTGTCGGGGTTGCCGCTCCGGCGCTCTAACAAAGCGTCCGCCTCGTCGCGCCCGTCGCGGCCGAAGTAGCCGTGCAGCAAATAGACCATCGCCCAGAGGTGGCGGCCCTCCTCCACGTTCACCTGAAAAAGATTGCGCAGGTCGTAGAGCGACGGGCAGGTCTTGCCAAGCTCGCGCTGCTGCTCGACCGAGGCCGGCTCCGTGTCGCCCTGCGTGACGATGATGCGGCGCAAGGCGTTGCGGAACTCGCCGGGCACTTCCTGGTAGGCCGGCATCCCGTAGTTGTCGCCGAAGCCGACACGCGCGTCCGCCTCGGCGGGCTTGAGGAAGATGCCCCAGCGATAGTCGGGCATCTTGATGTAATCGAAATTGGCCCAGCCTTCCGCGTCCACGCCGACGGCCGTGCGCAGGTAGACTTCCTTGTCCTGAAACCCTTCCGGCCCCATCTCGCGCCACCAGTCCAGGTAATTCGGCAGCCACTTCTCCAAGGCCCTCAGCAGCCGCTTGTCCTGCGACAGATTCACGTTGTTAGGAATGCGTTCGTATAGTTCCATAAGCAGTAGTCAGTGGTCGGTGGTCAGTGGTCAGTAGGAATCAGCTTTTAACTGACCACTGACCACCGACCACTGACCACTATTCCTCACGTCCTCTTGTAATCGAACTGCGGCTGCGTCGGCTTGCCGTAGTTGGTCAGCGCGCCCTGCGGGCCGACGGCGTTGGGGCGCTGGAAAATCCAGTTCTGCCAGGCTGTGAGCCGGCCGTAGATTTTGGTGTCGAGCGTCTCCGGGCCGGCGAAGCGCAGGGACGCTTCCATGCCCGTGAGCGCGTCGGGCGAGAGCGAAGTGCGCTCCTCGATGGCGACGCGAATCTCGTCCTCCCAGTCGAGGTCGTCCGGCGCGAAGGTGACGAGGCCGGCTTCTTCGGCCGCTTCCGTGTCGAACGTGCCATCGTGCGCCAGCACCTCGCCGGCCTTCTCGGGCTCCGCCAGGAAGCGCGATTGCAGGCGCGTCAGGCCGTTCGACATCGGCAGCGCGCCCTCGTTCAATTCGCTCGTCGCAAGCTCGACCGTCTGCTCCGGGTCGTTGAGCATGTAGCTGCGGTCACAGGCCAGCAGCAGCTCAAGCAGGTTGCCGGCGAAGCAGCTGCCGGGCTCTACGAGGGCGAAGAAGCTCTTGGCCGTCAAGTCCAGCCGGCGCAGCACGCGCGCCATGTTGAGGATGATCTCGCGGACGAGCCAGTGGTCTTTGTGCGCGACTAAGGTCTCATCAACCTTGAGCACGTCGCCGATGTTTCCTTCCGTGCGCAGGCAGACCAGACCAATTTCAAGGTTGTTGACTCGCAGGTGGAGTAGGGCGTCGTCCAGCTCGCGGTAAGCCTGAAGCGGCCAGTAGGCGTCGCCCAGTTTTTCTATCTCTTCGACGGAGGCGGGCGCTTCACCTTCGGGCGCGCGCACGGTCAAATCCGCGTAGCGCTTCTCGCGGTTCAGCTTCAGGCTGACGTACCTGTACTCGCGGCCGGAGTCTGGCGCTTCGACTTGAAGCGGGTTGAGCTTGACGCCGCGCGCCGGCTTCTCCTGCCCGTCTGACTGGGCCAATTCTCGCACGCGCTCGGCCACGGACTCCTGGAACTTGCTGGTCGGGAAGTAGTCGTCAATCAGGCCCCACTCCTTTGCGCGCTTGCCCTTGAGCCCTTCGGCCAGCGTCGAGAAAACGTCGGCGCGGTCGCGGCGCACCTTGCGCTTGTCCACGAGGCGCGTCAGGCCGCCCGTGCCCGGCAGCACGCCGAGCAAGGGGACTTCCGGCAGCGAGACGGCCGAGTTGCCGTCGTCCACCAGAAAAATCTGGTCGCAGGCAATCGCCAACTCGTAGCCGCCGCCGGAGGCCGTGCCGTTCAAGGCCGCGACGTATTTCTGGCCCGAATTCGCGGAGGCGTCTTCGAGGGCACAGCGCGTCTCGTTGGTGAACTTGCAGAAGTTGACCTTGAAGGCGTGCGACGAGGTGCCGAGCATGTAAATGTTCGCGCCCGCGCAGAAGATGCGCGGCTTGAGGCTCGTGACGACCACGACGCGCACTTCCGGGTGCTCGAAGCGCAGTCGCTGGACGGCGTCCGCCAGCTCTATGTCCACGCCCAGGTCGTAAGAGTTCAGCTTCAGCTTGTAGCCTTCATTGAGCGTCGCGTCCTCCTGCACGTCCATCGAGAGCGTGGCGACCGGCCCGTCAACCTTCAGTTTCCAGTGCCGGTAAGCTTCCGGCGAAGTCTCGAAATTAACCATTCCCTCAGTCTTTTCTTAATAAAAATTCGGCCGTTCGAACGTCCGTTCGAATTATCATAGTGGGCTCGCGGCGCGGCGTCAAGCGCGGGCGTGCGGGCCGCTCGTGTACGACTTTTCAAAGGCTTCCTGTTACACTGTCCGTGTCTGTCGGAGTCTTTATGCAGAGCCTGAGCCTACACGAAACCGCGGCGCGCGAGGGGCAGCCGGACCTGTTGCTTCAAGTCTCGAAGCTCGAAATGCTGCTGGCCGAGCGGCGCGCGGAGCTGGTCGTCTTGCAGCGCGAGCTGCGCGAATTCAAGGAACAGTACGCGCGCGAGGTGGGCGCGCGGCTGGCCGAGCTGGGCGAAGTCGAGCGCAGCATCAAGGAGGCGGAGGCTCGCCTCTTCAACCTCGATACGGAGGCCGAAGACGAGGAGGAGGACGCCTCCGACGACGACACGCCCCCCGCGACCGTCGCGCACGGCAAGTCTGCCATGCGCAAGTTGTTCTGGTCGGTCGCCAGGCTCTTTCACCCGGACCACGCGGCGGACGAGCGCGAGGCGCAGCGCCGCCACGCCGTCATGGCCGAGGCGAGCCGCGCCTACAGCGAGGGCGACGTGGAGAGCCTGCACACGCTGCTCGGCGACGAGCAGTTGCAGTTCTTCTGCACGACGCAAGGCGCGGACGAAGGGGAAGAGGACCTGGCGGGACGATTCCTCAGGCTCAAAGGCGAACTGAGCACCGTCGAGTTCGGCATCAAACGCATACGCCAGGACGCCCTCTACCGCCTCAAGCTCGAAGCGGACGAGGAGGCGCGCGCAGGGCGCGACCGCCTGGCCCTGATGGCCGAGAACATCGAGCGGCAGATCACGAAGGCTCGCCGCCGCCTCGAACACCTAGGCGGCTGACGCCCACCCGAATCTTGACAGCCGCGCGCCCGTGCGCGTAGCTTCTTACACACTCCACCCAAACCACGGAGGCGCATCTCGTCTGGTGACGGGCGCGGTCTTCAAAACCGTCCGTGAGACTGTGAGAGCAGCCTCAGGTGGGTTCGATTCCCACACGCCTCCGCCAAAAAGCAGTAGTCAGTGGTCAGTGGCCGGTAGTCAGTTAAAAACTGGCTTGCCGACACTCAATCACTGACGACTGACCACCGACCACTGACCACTGTTTATGAAAGAGTGGGTCGCGCTGAACATGACGCCGGGGGTGGGGCCGCGCGCGGCGGCGAAACTCCTCGAACGATTCGGGTCGGCCGAGGCTGTCTTTAACGCGACGCGGGGCGAGCTTGAGAGTCTGCGGCTGCGGCCCGAAGCGGTCGAGAGCATCAGGGCGCACGACCTGTTCGAGAAGGCCGAAGACGAAATCAAGCGCGTGCGCGAGCTGGGCGCGGACTTGCTGCTCCTGGACGACGGCGTCTACCCTGCGCTGCTGCGAGAGATTTTCGACCCGCCGGTGACGCTCTACCTCAAGGGCGCCTGGGAGGAGTGTTTGAGCGCGCCGTGCGTGGCGGTCGTGGGCTCGCGGCGCTCCTCGACCTACGGGCAGAACGCGGCCCAGATGTTGGCGCGCGATTTGGCCCAGCGGGGCGTGACGATCATCTCGGGGCTCGCGCGCGGGATAGACGCGGCGGCGCACCGCGGCGCGCTCGAAGCCGGCGGCCGCACGGTCGCCGTGATGGGCACGGGGCTCGACGAGGTCTACCCGCGCGACCACAGAAAACTGGCACAGGAGATTCTCGCCGCGGGCGGCGCGCTCGTCTCCGAGTTCCCGCTTGGTACGCCGCCCGGGCCGCAAAACTTTCCGTACCGCAACCGCGTCATCAGCGGCCTGAGCCTCGGCGTCCTCGTCGTCGAGGCGGCCGAGAACAGCGGCTCACTTATCACCGCCCGCCTCGCGCTCGAACAGGGCAGAGAAGTCTGGGCCGTCCCCGGCAACATCACCTCCCGCAACTCCTTCGGGACGAACTATCTCATCAAAGGTGCTGGCGCGAAGCTCGTCCAGCAGTGGCAGGACATCTGTGAAGAGTTGCCGCAGGAGATCGCCGCGCGCCTCCTCCCGCCCGAGACGAAGAAGAAAGAGGAAGGCCCCCGGCCGCAAATGCCGCTCGCCCCCGCGGACATCTCCGCGACCGAGCGCGCCGTCTTCGACCTCCTCTCGGCGGACGAGCCCGCGCACATTGACGACCTCGCCGCGCAGAGCAAACTCTCCGTCCCCGAACTGACGGGCGCGCTCCTCGGCCTTGAGATGCGCGAGCTAATTCGTCAACTGCCGGGCAAGTGCTTCGTGCGGAAGATGTGAGGCCAGAGGTGAGGCCGTCAGTTCTCAAGCTGTCCCGCCCCCGCCCCCGCTCGGCGCGGGAACTCCCCGAAACAGGTGCAGCGGGACTGTGGCCTCCCCTTTCATCCAGTAGTCTCTGGCCCCGCCGGACTTCAATTCGACCAGCGCGGCATGAATACAGTTCGTGCCGCGCGCAACGTCGCCCGGTAACGCGGTGTACAACCCAGGGTAAACGGGATGCCATTCGTACCGGTCTTGAAACCACGCGTGCACGGTCCCGGCCGTGAAATCAACTTCAAAATCGAGACGGTCAATAGCGCCAAAAGCATATTGGAAGTCCTCAATCCGGTAGTGGCTTTGCTCGACCTTTACGTGGCTGGTAAACCTGCCGCTTGCAGGGGCACTGGAAGGAATGAGCCCGGAAAGTAAGGTCCTAACGCCGAGGTCGGTCCGCAGCAGACTTTCTAGATTTGCATCCTCCACGAAATCGGCCCCTTGGCCGTTGCCCAGATACCAGTTCAGATGAGCCAACGCTATAGGCTTGTTGGAAAATTCCTGGTGGATGGCAAGCCCGACAACCGTGTTAGGTGGAAAATTGGCACAGGCCCTGCTTTCCCAAAAGTCGCTGTTCGGGTTTGCCTGGACGGCAGCCCACCGCCCGCTCGGCTGATGATTATGATTGACCCCAGGGTGAAAGACGGTGGCCGATGCCGGAGCCACAGGTTGCGCAGGCCCCGGCCCGCTCGGCTGTTGCCGTCGCACCACTCCGGCCTCTCGCGGCGTCTCCGACTGCTGCGCGACGTGCGTCAACTCGTGCGCCAGCAGTTTCCTGCCGCTCTGACTTCCAGGCTCATATTGCCCCTGGCTAAAGACCAGGTGCGACCCGACGGTATAGGCCAGCGCATTCACAGCCCGCGCGGACTCCGCCGCCCGCGCATCGGTATGCACCCGCACGCGGCTGAAGTTCTGGCCTAAGCGCGGCTCCATGAATGCGCGCGTGGTCGAATCCAGCGGCTGACCGGGTGAACGTAATACTTCGTGGACTATCGGAGGCACGGCCTGCTCTCCGTGCTCGCTTGCATGGCCGTGGTCGGTTTGTAACTGTAGTTGTCCCTGATCCATCTGTTTGCTTTGGCATTGTGGGCATCCTCCGCCGCAGGGGCAAGTGCGCTGTAACTTCGACTCGGGCATGCGCATCACCTGTTCTGAGACGCGCTCCGCTTCCTGCTCATACATGTCTCCGGGAGCATTCACAGTGCGTTTTGACTGAAGCCTGATGTGGTTGGACGGGCCTCGCGGTTGAGGTCGCTTCTGTTCTTGTGTAAGGGCGCGCATCCTACTTCTCCTCGTCTCAAAGCAAAGCCGCCGAACGCCTGTCGGATGCCCGTCACTGTCGGCGGTGGCGTGAGACTGACGAGGTCTGGAATCCAAGTCCTCGTCAGCAGATTTGCGAGGTTTGAGACGAGCGCACGATATTCCCGCCGGGATGCGAATGTCAATAGTCTGTCCCGTGGTCCGCGGCTCAGATTTGCTCTTTGAGGAAGGAGGCCAGGCGCTCGGCCGCTTTGGCGGTTGCGCCGCGGTTGAGCCAGGCTTGGAGTTGGACGCGGTCGCAGGCGGCGAGGTCGGCGGCGAAGATGCGCTCGAATTTTTGGGCCAGGCCCGCGTCGTAGGCGCAGAGGTTGTGCTCGTCGTTGAGGCCGAAGGAGCGGTTGTCGAAGTTGGTCGTGCCGACGGTCGTCCAGACGCCGTCGCAGACCATGTACTTGTGGTGGAGCATCGTGCGGTTGTACTCGTAAATCTCCACGCCCGCCTTGAGCAGTCGCCCGTAGAGACGGCGACCGTTGAGCCGCGCCAGCCGGATGTCGTTGTGGATGCCCGAGACCATCACTTTAACGTCCACGCCGCGCCGCCTGGCGTCCACGAGAATGTCTATGGCGGCGTTGTCCGGGATGAAGTAGGGGTTGGCGATGAGCACGGATTTTCTGGCACAGACGATTGCCAGGTAGTACATGATGCGCACCGTCGAAGAGCCTGTCTCGGGCGAGCTGAGGATGGACTGAAGCTCAAGGCAGCCGGCCTCTAAGGGCTCGGGGTAGTAGACCGGGCCGGAGACGAGCTCGCCCGTCGTCTCCAGCCAGTTGCGCGCGAAGCCCGTCTGGAGCGTGGTGACGGCCGGGCCGGCGATGCGGACCTGTATGTCGCGCCAGTGGCGCTCGTCCTCGGCGTTGCCGAGCCAGTGGTCGGCGATGCCTGCGCCGCCCGTGAAGCCCACCTTCCCGTCAACGACGAGCGACTTGCGGTGCGTGCGGTTGTTGAAGCGGTTGAGGCTGTACCAGCGCAAGGGGCGATACCACTCGACCTGACAGCCGGACTCTTCCAGCAGCTTGAGGATGTTGTCGCCGATGGTCGAGGAGCCGACGGCGTCGAGGAGTATTTTGACGGGGAGCCCGGCGCGGGCCTTGGACGCGAGCGCCTGCGCGAAGCGGCTCCCGATGTCGCCGGCCCAGTAGATGTAAGCCTCTATCGTGATGGAGACCGACGCGCTTTCTACGGCCTCCAACATCGCCGGGTAGAATTCGTCGCCGTTGTTGTAGACCTCCAGGCTGTTGCCCGCGAGGAAGGGCGTCCCCGTCGCGCCGACGACCGTGTTCAGGAACTCCTCGGACTCTATCTCGAAGTCGTGATCGAGGCCGTAGGTGGGGGCGCGCTCGCGCGGGGCGGCCATGTAGATGACGACGGCGACGACGGCCAGCGCGAGCGCCGTGTAGGAGCGGTCGAGGAGCAGCGCCAGGACGGCCAGCGCCGCCCACAGCCACCACGACCAGAGCAGCCGGCGCACGCGCGTCCACAGGCGCGGGAGTCCCTTCGGCCGCTGACGCCGCTGCGGGGCCGCCGCGGGCGCTGGCTTCACCCCGCTCAGAGTTTCTCCGCGCCGTGCGCCGACGACTTCGTTCCTCACCGGCTCACCTCCGTTCGGTCTTCGAGGTCTACGTGCGCGAGCAGCGGGAAGTGGTCAGAGGCGTGCGCGATGGCGGGGCCGTCCGTGATGACGCGGCACTCTTTCAGCCTGCGCGCGCCGCCCGCGGGCAGGAAGACGAAGTCCAGGCGGACGTGCGGGTCCCAGGTGGGGAAGGTGAAGCCCGGGTCCGCGGGGTGCAAGTTGCGGTAGCCGTCTGCGTAGCCTGCGTCGAGCATGACTTGAATCGTCTGGTAGCGGACGCGGCCGCCGCTCAGCCAGATGAACGGGCGGAGCCGCGGCGGCAGTCTCTTCGTTTCCAGTAGCTCGCCCGGGGCCAGCGTGTTGAAGTCGCCCGCCAGGAGGTGAAAGCCCTGGCGGTGCGACTTGATGCCTTCGAGCAGCAGGTTGATTTCGCGCACGCGCCGCCGCTCGGTCCAGCTCGAATGGACGGCGCTCAGATGCACGCCGAAGAGGCGGCAGTCCGTGCCAGAAAGCACGACCTCAAGGAAGCCGCGGCCGGGGCGGACGAGCGGGTGCCACTCGTGATGGGCGATGGGCGCGCGGCTCAGGACGGCGAGCGAGTTTCCGCGCAGGGCGGCCCAGTGGGGCAGCCCCGTTTCGGCCGCCAGGCGCTCGACCACGTCGGGCCGGACGGCCTCCTGCAAGAGAACGAGGTCGGGTCCGCACCCCTTAATCACCTCCGCGAGCAGCGCCTCGCGGCCCGCGCCCCCGTGGCGTATGTTGTAGCTCAGAAGTTTAAAGCTCACGACTCCCCGACGCGGCCGATCAGCGTGAGGTAAGGCTGCCCGAACCAGTTCTCCCGCATGTGCATGACGAAATCGCGCGTGGCCTGAATGTTGACGGGACGCCTGACCATCTTCTGTAGCCTGTGGCGCAGGGGGATCAAGTCCGGCGCGATGTCCGGGTCTTTGTCGCTCAGCGGCTTGGTGTGGACGCCGGGCAGGTAGAAGCCGTCCAGGATGTAGAGACTCAAGACCTCGCTGCCGACCAGCGTCAAGTCCAGGTCGCTTGAGCCGGGGCCGTCCGCGTCGAAGGGCGAGCCGTCCTTCCAGCGCCGGCCCGTGATGGCGCTGCCGCGCAAGACGACGGCCGTGCCCTCGGGGATGGCCTCGCGCACCACGGCACAGAACTCTTCGAGGCGGCGCAGTTCGCCACCGAAGGCGAGCGTGATGACGCGCTCGCGCATCTCCTCCTCGGTCAGCTCGGCGTCCTTCTTCTCTCCCTGCGTGCCTTGTCCCATGCTCGTTCGCTCCCGTCAAAAAGCTTCGCTCGGGTCATGCCTAGCAAGTGATGAGCCAGATGGGGTAAAGCGGGGGCAAGCCTTTTCAGGGGCTAATTCAAAGGGCGGGCCGGCGAAACATACTGAAATCATACAAGCCGCGAAGCGATTGATGTCAGTACCGCCTGCGGTAGCGGGCGGGTCTGCAACGTCGAGCACCCGCCCGCTACCGCAGGCGGTACTGACATGATGCGCGCTTTGACAGTCTCAGGGGACGTAATCGTAGTGCCAGGGCTCGCGTGGAGAGGCGAGCGGCCCCTTGAATTTGTTGCTGGCCGCCGTGACGGCCGCCTTGAGTTTTCCAGTCCAGCCCTGCGCCTCCCACACGGATTCGATGGTGGAGCTTTCGGTGCTGGCTACGAGCTGGTTGCCGCGCTGGATTTGAAAGTCGAAGGCGCGCAGCTGACCGTGCTGCGAGAGGCCGGGCGTCGCTACGGTCGGCGCGGTCGCCGGCCTGAAGTTTTTGAGGAACTGGCGGAACCTGTTGAGACTCGAAGGGGAAGGGGAGTCGCCGTAAGCGGAGCCGCTCAGCTCCCGAAGGGTGGCGGCGAGCAACTGGCCCGCGGCGGCTTCGACCGAACGGGTCTCGTTCCAGAACCTGATCTGCTTCTCAAGGGTCCGCGCCTGCGTGTTGACGTAAAGCTCGTAGCCTGGATTCTGCTCGGCGAACTTGCGCCGCACCTTCTCGACCTCGCCCAGGGCCGCGCGGTGTTCGGCAGAATTTTCGAACCGCTTAATCTCTTCGGCCGTCCAGCTCCATTTCGCACCGATGTTCCCCTCGCCGCGCAGGTAGCCGCGCAGGGCCAGGAGCCGGCGGGGCGTGCCCCAGATGGCGGGCAGCACGGAGCGCGGCCTGGAATCGAGCGCGGCGGCGGCGGCGCTCACGTACCGCTCAAGCTTCGCGTCCGACTGCGCGAGGGCCGCCGGCCGGACGGCGTGCGCGGAGAGCCAGACGGCCAGGATGGCGGCGAGGCTTGTCTGGATCGCCTTGCTCAAATATTTAAAGCCTCGCCGATTTCGTTGATGGTGGCTATCTCTGCCCCGCTGACCTGCTCGCCGCCGAAGCCGAACAGCCCGCCTTCCTTCGCGGCGGCCGCGACCTTCTGGGCCACGACCAGAACCCACCTCTTGTACTCGTAGGCTTCCTCTGGACTGGCCTTCGCCTCGACGGCCGCGGCCGCCGAGCGGCAGGTGGCGAGCGCGCGGGCTCGGATATCGTCGAGCGAGAGCTTCTCGGTCTGGCCGCGGTGCTCGTCCTCCGCGTTGGCGACGATGTCCGCGATGACCGCGCCGAGCAGGGAGTCTTTCGGCGCGCGGTGCTCGCCCTCCACGACGCCGTCGGCGACCGCGGCCATCTCGCGTATAAAATCGTCCTGCTTGCTCGGGGCCGACCCGGCGACCGCGTAGGCGGCCAGCATGGGGGCCTTGAGCAGCTCCTTCCATTCCTCGGGCGTGAACTTGTCTTTGACGCTCATAATGGAATTAACCCTACCAAGTCGGTGACGGTGAATCAAGCAACACTTAGCGCCTTTGCGTGGGATTGAGTTTCACGCAAAGGCGCTAAGGGGTTGAGTCGGAATTTTCTAACGGGTCGGGGCCGCGTTGCTTACTTGCTTCGAGAACTGCTGCTTGTCTGCGGGCGGGGCCTCGTTCGTCTTCGGCGTGTAGACGTAGCTGTCGCGCGCGCGCACGACGAGGCCGGGCTGGTTGACGCGGACCTTTAGCTGCCGGCGCTGCCCGACCTGCCCGCCACGCTTCGGGTAGTAGCCGAGACTGTACTGGCGGCGAAGCTCGTCCGCGACATACGCGAACGCCTGCGAAAGCCCGAGCATGGAATTGCCGTTGTACATCCGCCCGCCGGTCGCGCGCGCCAGCTCCGAAAGGTACATCCGGCCGTGCTCGTACTCCGCGCGGCTCGCGCCGCGGCCTCCTCCACCGCTGCCGGGGCCGCCTATTCTGATGCCGCCGCCGCCCGGCATGGGAATCCGCGTGCCGGTGCCCCAGTCCCCGCCGAGGCTGCCCGCGCCGCCCCTGTCGTCGTAGGCGACGGAGTAGATGAGCGCGTCCAACTCCTCCGCGTCGCGCACGGTGCTGTCGTAGGAAGCGTGCCGGCTCGTCGTGTCCACGCCGTCCGTGAAGAGGACGACGGCCTTGCGCCCTGTAATCCCTCGGAAGTGCTTTTTGATGACCTCGTCAACGGCGTCGTAGAGGCGCGTGCCGCCGCCGGTGCGAGTGCGGCGGATGGCACGGGTCAACTCCTCGCGGTCGCTGGTCGGCTTGCACAGCACGTCTATCCGGTCGTCGAAGGAGATGACCATCACGCGGTCCTGCGGGCCGAGCTGGTTGACGAAACTGATGGCCGCCTTCTGTATGTCGGCGAGGCTGTAGTCGGTCGAGTTGCTCGTGTCCATGACGAGCGCGACCGTGAACGGCTGATCCACGGTGGCGAAGTAGCTGATGCGCTGCTCGACGCCCTCCTCGAAGATGTGGAAGTCCTCACGGCCGAGGTCCGGGATGTATTTGCCGTTGCGGTCCATCACGGTGACGGGCACTGTGACGAGCGCCGTGTTGACGCGCACCACGTCGCCCTCGACGGTTTCGCCCTCATACGTGTCCTGGTTAATCAGCCCCTCGTCTTCAGGAGGGTTGTTCGTCTGTGTCCCCGTAGAGGTCTGAGGAGTCTTGCCGCTCGTGGCGTTCGAGCCTTTATCAGTAGTCTGCCGGCGGCCGGACTGGGCGCTGAGCGTGCCGACGCCGCAGACAAATATTATGAGCGCAATGAGACCGAGCTTGAGTTTCATCTACTTGAAATCCTTCTGTTGTAACTTGACGCCCGGCGGCGAGCCCGAAGGGGTGACAGACTTGGACGCGCCCGGCCGGCGTAGATGATGACGCCTCAAGGAGGGGATTAGGTTGCCCGCGGGCGCGCGCTTATTCGACGCCCACGTATTGATTGAGCGCGCGGCGCTCTCAGCGCGGTGGCCTCGCGGTCTTTCAGGTAGACGATTTGCGAAGGGGGGACGCCCTGCTCCTCGAAGAAGGAGACCAGCTCGGCGTCGCGCCGGTTCTCCTGCGGGAAGGAGTCGAACATCTCCTTGTGCTTCCAGCGCAGCGTGCCGACGACGAAGACGAAGGTCCGCCGCGGCCGCGCGTGAGACGAACTCGTGGACGCTCCCGTTCCCGCTGAGCGCCGTCTTCGCCAGGCCGACCGCCGCGGAGATCAGGCGGGTTGAGGACGACTGGCAAGCGCGCGACCTGAAGCCGCGCGACGTGCGCGAGGTCGCACGCGGCTCGATTGACCTGGGGCAAGCGAAGGCGACGGTGCGCGTCGTGTCGCACACGGTCAGGGGCAGCCGCCACTACGGCGCGATTATCGTCCCCGACGGCGCGACCCCCGAGTGCTGCCCGGTCATCATCGAGGCGAAGGGCGTCTCCCCGAGCTACTTCCCGCTTGAGCTTGAGAAGCTACACGGCCCGCGCCTGCTCGGGAATTTCCAACAACGTTTCGTCTACGTCGTGCCGTCGTTCCGCGGCGAGGTTTTGAACTTCGGCGGCGTCAGTTATCAATCCGAGGGCGACCGGACGGACGCGCTCGACGGGGCGACGGACGACGCCATCGCGCTGCTCTCGGTCGCGCTCCAGACGACGCCCGAGGCCGACGCCGAACGCGTCTGCGCCTTCGGCCACAGCCGCGGGGGCACGGTCGCGCTCCTCATGGGAATGCGCGACGCGCGCGTCCGCTGCGTCGCGGATTGGGCCGGCCCGACAGATTGGTTCTACCTGATGGGCACCGAAGGCTGGACCGAAGAGGAACTCTACGCCGAAGGCTTGCGCACGCGCGCCAACCCCTCTGAGACGGGAGGCCAGAACGTAGAGCGTTTCCTCCTCAAAGCCATCCGGGGCGAGCAAGGTTTGGCGGAAGTCCGCCACAAGATGCTCGCCAGCTCGCCGCTCTACTTCGCCCGCAGGCTCCCGCGCGCACAGCTCCACTACGGCGTCGAAGACACTTCTGTGCCAGTGAGGAACGGTCTTCGCTTCGTCGCCGAGCTGAGGCGGCAGAAAGTACCGCCCTCGAATTACCAGGCGTTCTTCTACCCCGGACAGGGTCACGACACAGACCGCATAGCGGCCCCGGCCCACACTCGCGAGTTCCTGACGAAAACTCTGCTCGGGCGGCCGTAGCGGCACAAAGGCTCAGGCGGATTCAAACAGGGATGGACAGGATGGACAGGATAAAAATTGAGATTGCAGAGTTGAGCTTTTTAATTCTTATCCTGACGATCCTGTCCATCCCTGTTAATTCTTTCGCGCCTCACCGCCCTCTGCAACCGGAATATAACAACTATGCAATGATGCGCGGCGTCAGTTTTGATGTTACTATCAAGTCACTTCTCGTGAGCGGAGGTCTTGCCCGGCATCTCCCTTTGTTAGCTCATCCCTCATTTCACGCGTTTTAACTGATTGAAGGCAGCGTCGTGGTCGTGGTGTCGGCGGCCCGGGTGCAATTTTTTTCATCTCGAAATCGAGTGGAGGAACTGAAATGTTGAGAATGGGTAAGAACCCCAAACCGGAACAGGCAGAGAACGAGAAACAGGCCGCGGCGCAGCCGCAGGCCTATCAGCCCCCCGCACCCGCGCAGCCGCCGCCGCAGTACGCTTACCCCGAAGCGCCGGCGCGGGCTGAACCCCAGAGCCCCACGGCTGCGCGGGCGGTGGCCGAGTCAGAGTCCCTCGCGCGAGAAATCAAGGAGGGGACGATGAGCGGCTTTGTCGGCGGCGGCACGGTCCTCTCGGGCGAAGCCGTCTTCAAGGGGATGCTGCGCGTGGACGGCCACCTGACCGGGCGCGTCAACTCCGAGAACGGGACGCTGATCGTCAGCTCGGGAGGGCAGGTGGACGCGGACATCAACGTCGCGGCCGCCAAGATCAACGGGGTCGTCAACGGCGACGTGGTCGCGCGCGAGCGGCTGGAACTGGGGCGCACGGCGCAAGTCTACGGCGACATACACACGCCCGTGCTCGTCATCGAAGAGGGTGCCGTCTTCGAAGGCAACTGCCGGATGAAGACAGTGGAGGCAGCGCCGGAGAAGCAGGAAAAGCCGACCGCGAAAGAGCCCGCGGCGCAAAGGAGCATCACCCCTGACGCCAAGCCCGCGTCCGCAAGCGCCGCCAGCTAAGAAGCACTTCTAAACCCTAAGCTCGACCCTTTGCGCCTTAAGTTTTTACTTTGCGCCTCCAGCGTGAGACGTTGCGGTTTCGCGCAAAGGCGCAAAGGTAAGACGTAAGGCGCAAAGGGTTGAGTGGGGGACTCTCATTCCAGGGAATCAAGCTGTGCGCCGCAGGTGTCCATGACGGCGTCCGTGTTGGCGGCGACGCGGAGGGGGTCATTCCCATCGTCCGGCAGGAGCCAGCTCCCGCCCCCGGACGGTACGAGGTGGCCCACCTCATGCAGCAGCATCAAGGCGCGCGCCTTCCTAGTGTTCGCCGCGTAGCGCCCTATGCTGCGGAAGAAAGTCTGGTTCGAGTCGCTCGCGCTGCGGAAGAACGGCCCGGTCGTATTCACCTGCGCCTTCTTAAAAAGCCTGTACCGCAAGCCCGTCCGCGCGTCCGTGCCGGAGATGGGCGGCCCGTGCATGACGATGGCCACGTTGCTCCGCAGCACGGCCGTCTGCAACCTGAGGCGCAGGCCGTTGAGCACGACCGTGGCGAGGCGAGGCCCGCCGAAAAATCCGCTGCACGAATTATTCTCACTCAGAATGGCGTAAGCATCCAGGTACGCCTTGTCTATCAACGACGGGCGCTCGGGCAGGTCCAGCGGCGGCGCGGGCGCTACCAGTCTGACCGCCGCGGAGTCCGTCACGGCCTCCCTGGCTTCGACCTCCACACTCTCCGCGGGCGCGGGCGTGGCCGCCGCCGCGGGATTCAAGATGAACTTCTCCACCCTGGCGGATTCGCCCGGCCGGCGTTGCAAGCTCACACGCTCGTCGAGCGCCGCGGCGTGAGTCGCAAAGAGCAGTGTCAGGACGAGGGCTCTCGAAATTCTGCCGGCGCTCATCTCTACACCTCCAATTGTTCGGACGGATAACGGAATCGCGGAAGCTGTCAGTCGCGCGTGCGTCGCAGACCGGATTGATCGCTTGTCGCCTTGAGTCGTGTGTCTGCTCGCAGCGGGAGATACGCTGGCTTGACTGTGCGGAGCGGAGTTTTGTGACGGAGTGTCTGGAGCCGATGGCGAGAGGGACTGACGGTGTGACGAGAGGGGCGCGCGCGCCTTCGTCGGGCCTGACAAACGCGCGATTATTTCATTCCTTTAAGAAGCCGCCGCGGCGCACAACTCCTTACAGAAATTCGGAAGAGTCTTCTGGCCCAGAAGCGCCGGACGGCCGCGGTTTATCCTGACATCCGTAGACGCCTCGTGCCCGCGTCCAAATATCGCAAGATTAAAGTCCCGCCACACCTGCGCCCTCAAGCACAAAAACGGAATGACGCGAAAGGCTTAGTGACGAACCGGCGCGAGTCGGAATACTGCTTGCCTAAATTGAACGCGCCGCGCGCGCCCGCTTCCAGAGGATTCAAGTATTCGGAAGTGACCGCGCGCGCGGCGCGTACTACTCCCCGGCTTCTTCGAAGAAGCTCATTGATTACAGACGAACAATGGCAGCGCAGTCACAAAGAGCGCGGAGGATTTCCATGAACAAGTTTTCCCCTCGTACACGGGCCGGCCGGTTTCTCAGTCTCCTCGCCGCCCTCGTGTTGGCTTCAATCGGCGCCGTGGCCCAGAACACCACGGGCAACCTTCAGGGTATCGTCTTCGACCAGAACAAGGCGGCGGTCGCTGGCGCGAACGTCACCGTCACCAACACGGAGACGGGCGTCACCCGCGAGACGACGACCAACGAAGAAGGCTTTTATCGCGTCACCAACCTGATTCCCGGCGAGCGTTACAAGGTGGAGGTCGCGGCCACCGGGTTCGCGCCCGCGGTCTTAGAGCCCGTCCGCGTCCAGCTCGGCTCGGAGAACAACTCGGATGTCGTGCTCAACCTCTCGCAGGTCGGCGCGGACGTGGTCGTCACGACCGACCAGCAGCTCATCGAGAGCACGCAGAACCAGCTCTCCGCTAACTTCAACAACGAGCAGTTGACGCAGCTCCCCATCAACGGGCTGGTGGACAACATCGCGCTCCTCGTCCCAGGCGTCATCACGCCGGACGACGCGGGTTTCTCAAACGGCGTGGGCCTCAGCGCCAACGGCAACCGCGCCCGCTCGAACAACTTTCAGATTGACGGCCAGGACAACAACGACCTCTACATCGGCGGCCCCTCCACATTCATCTCCAACTCGGAGGCCGTCGGCGAGCTTCAGGTCGTGACCAACAACTTCTCGGCCGAGTTCGGCCGCAACAGTGGCGCGCAGATCACCATCATCACGCGCCCCGGCACCAACGAGTTCCACGGCGCGCTCTTCGAGTACCACCAGAACTCCGCGCTCGACGCGCGCAACAACCAGCAGAAGCTGGCCGCCTCGACCTTCGACTTTCTGGTCCGCAACGGCTTCAACGAGTTCTCGGGGCTGGCCGCGCGCGAGGGCATTGACCCTTACCGCCAGAACCGCTTCGGCGCGGCCCTCGGCGGCCCCATCAAGAAGAACAAGGCGTTCTTCTTCGCGACCTACGAGGGGACCATCTTCCGCAGCGAGCAGCAGGCCAACAGCCTGGGCTCTGCGACCTTGACGCCGACGCTCGAAGCCGTCCAGTTCCTGGCGACCCGCTTCCCGAACGCCGCGACGGCGCAACTGGCGCGCACGGGGTTGGGCGGCGGCCCGGCCGCGGTCCAGTTCGGCACGCTGCTCATCGCCCCGCCGAGCCTCGACACGGACGGCGACGGCGTGCCCGACACTTTCCAGTTCGGCCCCGGCAACCCGTTCGGCCAGCCCGTCACGCCCGGCTTCCTCGCGCCGCTCGCGGTGACGAACGACGCCCTCGGCAACCGCCGCGTCATCTTCGGCGGCGAGGCCGTGCGCGTCGTCCCGCTCAACTCCAAGAACCACCAGCTCATCACGCGCGTTGACTACAACCTGACGGACAAGGACCAGATCACGGGCCGCTACATCTTCAACGACTCGGACTTCCCGAACTACATTGACCGCATCCTCAACGGCCGCCCGATCTCCGTGCCCTCGCGCTCGCACAACATAGGGCTCACCTACACGCGCACGCTCTCGGCGAACTGGGTCAACCAGGCGCGCTTCAACTATTCGACCTCGGACGTCAGTTTCGGCAGCCGCGACAACCTCGAAGAGTTCACGCCCAACGTCAACTTCACGGGCTCGCCGCAAGACCTCTTCTTCAACGCCGGCCTCGACTTCGGCACGAACACCGTCTTCCCGCAGGCGCGCATCGTCACGGTCTGGCAGGTGCAGGACACCATGTCCGCCACCGTCGGCAACCACGCCCTGAAGTTCGGCGCGGACATCATCCACAACTTCCAGGACAATTTCTTCCTGCCGACCTTCCGCGGCTCCTTCAACTTCACGGGCAGCGGGACGAACCCTGCGGTCACGGGCTTCGTGCCGGCGGGAACCTTCTTCGACTTCGGCACGAACGGCACGAACGGCCTCTCGCGTGAGGGCGAGCTGCCGACCTCGTTCGAGAACTTCCTGCTGGGTCGCCCGCGCGACATAGATTTCGCGCTCGGCAACCCGCAGAAGGACATCGTCCAGGACAACTTCTTCTTCTTCCTGCAAGACGACTGGCGCGTGCGTTCCAACCTGACGCTCAATCTGGGGCTGCGCTATGAGCTGACGACGCAGCCGCTCAACCCGCTTATCCGCGACCTGAACGCGCGCGAGGCTGACGCTTCGACCGCGCTTTTTAACCCCAGCTTCCCGCTCGCGTCGCGCACGCTCGCGGAGCTGCCCACCGACAAGAACAACTTCGCCCCGCGCGTCGGCTTCGCGTGGTCGCCCAACTTCGGCTTCCTCGGTGACCGCTTCACGGACGGGCGCACCGTGCTCCGCGGCGGCTTCGGCATCGCCTACGACCCGGGCTTCTTCAACATCGTGGACAACGTCGTGACGGGCGCGCCGTTCGCGGGCGCGGGCCGCATCCGCCAGACGCCCGGCGCGGCCGGCTCGCTCGCGTTCCCGTTCCTGCCCGCCTCGCGCGCAGACCTGGGGCGCACCCCTGGCACGGCCGGCGGCAACCCCCTGCTCTTCGACCAGACGAGGGTCAGCCCCGACTTCTATAACCCTTACACCATGAACTTCAACTTCGGCATTCAGCAGGAGTTGTTCCGCAACACGGTGCTTGAGGCGCGCTACGTCGGCTCGCGCATAGTGGGCCAATTCCAGGCGTTCAACGGCAACCCGCAGTTGAACTTCCTGAACGCGCTCGGCGTGGCCGCGACCGGGAACCCCGGCGCGTTCACGGGCGGCGCGCTCGCGGGCGTGAACCCCGGGACGAACGGCAACGGCCGCGTGATCCCGCAGCAGGGCTTCACCTTCATCTTCACCAACGGCGCGTCGTCCGTTTACCACGGCCTGCAAATGCGCTTCGACACGCGGCTCAGTAACGACCTGACGCTGACGGCCAATTACAGCCTGAGCAAGACGATTGACAACTCTTCCGAGGTCTTCTCGACCGTCGCGGGCGGCCAGTCAATCTCGCTCTCGCAAAACCCGTTCGACGTGACGGGCGGCGAGCGCGGCCTCTCGGCCTTCCACCAGAAGCACAACTTCACGGCGAGCTTCCTCTACCAGTTGCCGTTCATGCGCGCGCAGCGGGGCCTCGTCGGCAAGCTCCTCGGCGGCTACCAGGTCAACGGCATCCTACGGCTCGGCTCGGGCCGGCCGTACACTCCCGTCCAGTTGGCCGGCTATTACGACCCGCGCTTCCCGACGCTGCGGCCGTACAACGGCAACCCGGACGCGCCCGTCTCGACCATAGCCTTCGGGAGCTTCGCCAACCTCGTCAACTTCGGTGACCCGAGCGTGCCCGCGGGCATGTTCATCATCTACGACACGGCCAACTCCGGCACGGGGGGGCGGATCGTGACGGCCGCCGAGGCGCAACAGCAGGCCCGCCTGATTTACAACGACTCGGGGCTGCCCGCCTTCCTAGGCTCCGCGGCCTTCATCCCGTTCCTCGACGCCTTCAACCTCTTCCAGACGCCCTACGGCATCGGGCGGAACAACTTCATCGGCGAGCCGTTCTACCGCGTTGACCTCTCGCTCTTCAAGACGCTGAAGCTGACGGAGGGGACGAGATTGGAGCTGCGCGCCGAAGCCTTCAACGTGCTCAACCACAGAAACTTCGGCGTGCCGAATCCCGTGGTCGAGTCGGCCTTCAACGGCTTCACGGTCGGAACCTACAACAACCCCGGGGCCAACACCGGCAGCAGCCGCAGCATCCAGCTCGGCTTCCGCTTCATCTTCTAACCCCTCAACTGAACCCGACACACTTCGGCCCGCCTGCTCGATGAGCAGGCGGGCCGTTTTTCGTGTGCGACAAAGTCAGTACCGCCCGCTACCGCAGGCGGTACTGACCTGAGTTAATAATTTGGGCCAGTTCGACTAAGAAGCCGACGGGCGGGCGGCCCGCCGCGCGCGGCACGCTGGAGTTGATCTGGAGCGCCAGGGCTATTTTGTGGTCGGGGAAGTAGATCATTTCCGTGATGTAGCCGGGGAAGAAGCCGCTGTGGCCGTAGGCCGTGCCGAGGGGCGTCGGGCGGATGATGACGCCGAGCCCGTACTTGGCCTCTTTGCCGAGCATCGGCGCGGTCACACCCGCCAGCACCTGCGGCATCAGCTTCCGGGGGAAGGCGCGCCCTTCGTACAAGGCTTTGCCCCACACCGCGAGGTCTTCGGCCGTCGAAGCCATGCCGCCGCCCGTCCATTCGAACTGCGGGTTGATGACAAACTTCCCGTCGTGAATCATCGCGTCCGTGCCGCCGAAGGGGTTGTCCGCGCCCGCGTAGCCTTGAGCCAGTCCGGGGATGACGCGGCTGTCGGATGGCACAGTTTTTTTCAGCTTCAAAGGCCCCAGGACGCGCTTCCTCACGAGGTCGTAATAACGCTTCCCCGTCACGCGCTCGACAATCATCCCGAGGACGATGTAGTTCGTGTCGGAGTAGTCCCAACCCTTCCCGGCCTCGAACGGGGCCTTGGTGTCGAAGATGTAGGAGACGAGCTCTTCGGGCTTCCAGACCTTGTCAACATTGGCCGTCAGGTCTTTCGCGAACTCCTCTTTGAACTCGTAGCGGACGAGCCCGCTCGTGTGGTTCATCAGCATCCGCACGGTAATCTCTTTCGAGTTGGGCAGGCGCGCGAACCACTTCTCCTTGCCTAGATATTTTTCGATCCTTTCGTCGAGGCCGATTTTCCCCTCGGCGACGAGCTGCAAGGCGAGGGCCGCCGCGTAGGTCTTGCCCACGCTGCCTTGCAGCATCAGGTCCGAAGGCTTCATCTCTGTTTTGGCCTCGCGGTCGGAGACGCCGACGGCCAGCCCGATGCTCCGCCCGTCGGCCAGCGCCACGCCGAGCGTCGCGCCCGGAAACTTTCCGTTGCGATGAAGCTCCGCGAGCTTCGCTTGCAGCTTCTCGCGTAAAGGGGTGGAAGTTTGAGCCGGCGCGGAAAGGCCGGACGCCAGCAGGAGCGCGCAGAGTAGAGCGGGACAAAACCCTTGACGAGTCATCATGCTCAGGCTAACGAACGGGAAACAGATTTTGTTCTGCCGGGACGGCGCTCATTTTGTCGGCGGCTTGATGGTCGGCGGCTTAATCTCCTCGGACTCTTCCCACGCGCCCGTGACGCGGCCTGAAATCTCGCCTTCGGTCCCCTCTGGAATCTTGACCGTGTACTCTACGCCCGCGCCCATCTTCCTCATCGCGACGGTCTTGTAAAGCTTGCGCTCCTTCGCCACGGCGACGCTCACGTAGAACACATACTCGCCGCTCCGCTGGCCCCGCCCCGCGTACTGGCAATCCCTGCACACCAGGCGCAGCTTGTAACTGCCCGGCTTCAGCCCGCCCAGCGTGAAATTCCCCTCGGCGTCCGTCCTGGCGCTCGCCTCAGCGCCGTCCGCCTTGCTCGACAGAGACACGTCCAACTCCGAGACGGGCTTGCCCGGCTGCTCCTGCGCGGCCGCCGCGGCTGGCAGAAGCGCCAAAGCGAAACTTAATGCGATGAAGACTGCGCGAAGACGTTTGCTCACTGACATCCGAATCTCCTTAATCTCTCTTGTTCGCTTTAGCGGAGCGTCGCGCTATTAATGCAATCGGTAATCCGACCAGCAAAGCGTGTGCAATGAATGCTGGCAGAAAGACGCCCAACGACGGGGAAGGTCTTGAGCCGATAGCCGAAAGCGGGATGACGATATAATTCATCCCCAGATAAGCAATCAGCCCGTAAATTAATCCACAAGCCACAGCATGATGAATCAAAATCCGAAACTTCAGACTTGCCACATAATAAACTGCGGCGATACACGTTGCCACCACGAAATGAAGAAGAATGCCAAGCACAAAGGTCTGGATTCCGCCTTCATACGATGCCCTGCCGAGTAACCCTGAAGCGACGGATTGAAAAATTCGCATTGGCTGGACGCCTAATATTAGACCGTAAAAGATGAGAGCAAAAAGCCCGTCCAATATTCCTACAACCAAACCGCCATACAGGATTGTGTCAAGAGCACGAGGCCGTCCGAGGATAAACGTGTCATCAACGGAATGTGTCAAAGCATTAGCACTCATGATTTCCTCTTTCGTCTGAACTCTAATCTAATGTAGAAGCAGGCGGCGCGTAATACATACCAAAGCTCCGATTAAGAATATTTCGCGGCCATCTTTTGGACCGTGTTCGCCCCGCGTAACGTTGACTTCCGGCCGATGGCCCTCTCCAGCACGGCGTTTGAAATCTTAGATCCGCTCTGCTTCTGACGGCAGAGCCAGTAAATCTCACGCCCGTGAATATGAAAGTCATCAATATCCGTTCTCAACGTCATCAGCCTTTGACTTGATTTATCATCAAGCCCGTCGCCGAGGAAAGCAATATTCAACGCCGCGGCCCCGTCAAGATCGGATTGGCTGAATGGCTTGTAACCCGCGACGGCTGCCAATTCCGCGTCCGTTCTAATGAACGTGGCTACTTCAAAGCCGAGCGCCTCACGCAGCCTGTTCTCTATTTCTCGTTCAAGAGCCGGAGCGTTCTTCGACTTAGTCTCAAACACGACATTGCCGCTGGCGATGAAGGTTTCGACATTTGCAAAGCCAAGTGACTCAAAGAGACGGCGCAAAAAATCCATCTTGACGATGTTATGGCCGCCGACGTTGATGGCTCGCAGGAATGCGATATATTTGGGCATAGAATTTAATACCTTAAGGAAGCCGCCTAACGCCCGAATTAGCCGGGCGGGAAGTATTGTATCAACCATTCAATCTTGCGGATGAAAGACAAGCTGATTCCGCTCCGGTTGAACGAGTTGTTAGGCGGCGCTTCGCATGGCTAGTAGCAACCCCACGAATAATGCCCAACACAACCCTGTCACTCCAGCACACAGTAGGACACGCGTCAGCACTTGCTGTGGGCCATCTTTGGCTATCGCATAACATCCCGCAGCACCACCGAAACCAATTGCGGCAGGTAGCGCACCGCCCAGTGAGACAATCGGGATGACCCCGCACGCCACGACAAATATCCACGCCCATGCGGGCACAGGGCCGGACTCCGAGACTTTCTCGCCAGTACCCACTGAGCGACCATCTACAGAAAGATCGTAATTGAACGTCAGGCCGTTGGTTCGTATGTGGACGACGCCATAATGATTGCCAATCCTGAAAGGGTGCTCGCTACCGAAATCTATAGTAGAGCGTGTCGCCTTGGCCGGAGGTGCAAGAGGATGGCCGTCTATGCGAATAATACGCTTGCCTGAGAAGTAGCCATGTTCTAACTCAACCGTGTGCTTACCGTCCTCAAGGTTAATTGTCCAGACTTTATTAGCCATATCCTTTCCATATATGAAGCCGCCGAACGCCCGAATTGACCGGGCGGGAAGAATTGTACCAAGCATTCAATCTGGCGAATGAAAAGCAAGCTGATTCAGCTCCGGTTCAATGAGTTGTTGGCTGTCGCTGTAATTTCCAGGAGCTTCTTCGACCACACTCTTATCCCTCTAACTCCGGTTCGCCGATCTCACCATTTGCATCAATCAAGACTTGAATACAATGGTCCGTAAAAAGATTATCATCAGCCTCATACAAAAGCTGTCCGCCGCCTTCATCAAAAATTGTAACGCTATCAAGGTTAATCCTTTGTGCCAGCTCCTCAGGAGTAATTGTGCTCTCGTAGAGCCATGTGTCGTTATAAACCTGTCTCATGGAAACAGCGATTTTGTGACGAATCAGAGGTTCGTTCGCTATCAGGTATCTTAAAGTGTTCCGAGCTGCTTCGGGGAGCGACTCGACTGGTTCAAAACCATCAATTTCGAACACGGCGGTTTTCCCGTCTGCCAGAGTCATTATTCCGCTCCACCGGGAATCTTTATCCCACGTTACCTTGCCAAAGAATTCATCTTCCATAATCATCCTTTATTTTTACAAATTTCTATCTTTCATTATCAACAGCGCCGCAGCAAGCTGCGGTGTATGAAGGTCAACGCATTCGGCGGGCTTTCGCAGCAAGCTGCGCGGAATGCACCCGCCTAAGATTCAACAGAAATCTAACGCCGGAATTTGTATGTTGACTGAAGTCTGCTGAAGCGGCAAGCTTCAGCGATCACAGGGCACCGGAGAAGCTGTGCTCGAATTCTGACCACGGAGTCAGTCGGTTAGTCTAGCTCCCGGTGCCCATTGCGTGCAGCGCACCGAGGTCGGACAGTATCCGAAGCCGCTCACACGCTTGAGCTGAGCTTGCATCTGCAAGTTTGACCCGCGCCGCATTCTCTTCTCTTCGGGAGGAGTTCACCCAATGACGGAACCAGCACTCGGCATCAACATCGCGAAACTCAAGTTCAACGTCTGCCTCATCAGCTCCCAAGGTAAGCTCCGCCACAAAGTCTTTCCCAACAACGGAGCCGGCTTTGAGCAGCTCCGTCAGTGGCTCGCAAAGCACGGCGGCCAGCGAGTCCACGCCTGCCTGGAAGCCACCGGCACTTACGGCGAAGCTCTCGCCCTCTATCTTCATCAAGCGGGTCACACCGTCAGCGTCATCAATCCGGCGGCCGTCAAAGCCTTCGCTCAAAGTCGGCTTTCACGCACGAAAACAGACCGCGTGGATGCCGAACTGATCGCCCGCTTTTGCCAAGCTCAAGAGCCCCCGGCATGGACACCTCTGCCGGTCGAAGTCCGAGAACTACAGGCACTTGTGCGCCGCCTGGAGTCGCTCATCGAGATGCGTGTCGCCGAAGAGAATCGCCTCTCTTCAGGGATCACGGTTGAGGTCGTGCGCCGAAGTGTTGAAGAACTGCTCAATCACCTCAACGAGCAGATCAAGCGGACAGAGGAGTTGATCCGCCAGCACATCAACAATCATCCCGGACTCAAGCGACAAAGCGAGTTGCTCGACTCCATCCCGGGCATCGCGGAGACCACGGCCGCTCTGCTGCTCTCCGAGATCACGGACATCAAGCAGTACAGGAGCGCGCGACAAGTGGCGGCCTACGCGGGGCTGGTGCCGAGAGAGCGCCAATCGGGGAGTTCTCTGAAGGGGCGTGCCAGGCTCTCAAAGATCGGTAATGCTCGACTGCGCAAGGCGCTCTACTTCCCGGCCATCACGGCGCTGCGGTGCAGCCCGTTCTTCCAACAGTGGGCCGAGGGGCTGCGCCAGAGAGGCAAGTGCAAGAAGAGCGTCATCTGCGCCGTGATGCGTAAGCTCCTACATCTCGCTTACGGTGTGTTGAAGCACGGCAAGCAGTTCGACCCGCAGTGGGTGAAATCTGCTTGACATCCAACACAGTATCTAACCGGGCGGGACACAACAAACCAAGCCTTCAATCTTGCGGATGAAAGCCGCGCTCGTTCCGCTCCGGTTGAATTCGCGAAAAAGGACACGACGGGCACTAGCCATCTATTGCGTCGCATCGCTTTCACCAGCGGTACTGCCCACCAGTGGTAACCATTAAAGGTAGTCTCCGACCAGCGAGTTTGAGCGTATCGATTGCACGCGCGATAAAGCGCGCGGCTGAATCGTCTCTGCCTAACAAGCTCGGTGCAGATCACCTTCTTTTTGCCGCCGCCGCTGTGATCCACCACTTGGCCAGACCCGCCGCAAGTTGAGCACAGATTGCTCGCGACGCCTTTCGAAATGGATGTGTTCTTCACACCGGTTCCGCCACAAGTGGGACAAGTCTTCATTGCCATGTGTACTCTCCTTTGTAATACCTCATCGCAGAGGCGTGTTAAGGTTCATTGCAGGTTGCTGCCTGCGGCCTAACGCTCATTGGGCCGCAGTCGCTTCCGGCTGATTATGCCGCTGGCGGTAATTCCCGGCGAAGGCGACTGCGGCATAATCAGGCATGTGATGGTAATTACCGCTCTCCGCGGTACAACACGTCTCAGGGATGACTTTCACCGCTGAATTGACGTGAGGCTAACGAGAAAAACACTCATTAGCGGAATGCGCGAGGCTCAGACGCGGGCGCAAGATATTCCCGTTGAAAGGTGGATGTCAATGGTCAGTGGTGACTTAATCCTCTGAGCGTCAGAAAGCAAGGCCGCCCGCGCCACTCGTGGGAAGCGGCTTGACGCGGGCGGCCTCTCCGCGCAGCCCGCTTCCACTCCGCAAGCGGACGTGCAGCGCAGGAAGCGCACAGCTGGCCCAAGGCGTGCGCTCCCTTTCTCAGCGGCGCTGACCCTTACTTATCGCGGCTTTCTTTCTCGTCCGTGATAGCTGCATGACGGCCTTGCCGGAATCGTCCAGGCGGAAAATCAGATGGTCGCCGGGCCGTGCGTTCATGTCTTGCAGGAGCGGGCAGGGGACACGCCCGCGAGTGAGGCCGCCGTCTGGCGACTATTGACGTACACCCCTCGATGGGAATATCGTGCGCCCGCTTCTTGCGACTCCGCTGAAATAAGGACTTGAGATGACGACTATCGGAACTGTCGAAAGTTTGTGGCGCTACCCGGTTAAGAGTATGCGCGGCGAGGAACTGCCCGAAGTCTTTATGGGATTCTCGGGCGTCTACGGCGACCGCTGCTACGCCTTCAAAAATTCCGCCGCCCGCAAAGGCTTTCCTTATTTGAACGCAAACGTGCAGCAACAAATGCTGCTTTATCGCCCGCAATTCCGTCACCCGGAGCGAGCGTCGCAACCGCCGAATCTGCTCGAAGCGTCGAGCATCGAGCCCGGCGTCACACACGCGAACGCTGATGCGGAAGACATGGCGTTAGACGTTGTCACGCCGTCGGGCGAAATCATTTCCGTTGACGACCCGGCCCTCATCAAACTACTCGGCGCGGGCATCGGCGAAAAGAATCAACTGACACTCGTGCGGTCAGACCGCGCTTTAACCGATTGCCGCCCGGTTTCAGTCATCAGCCTGTCAACCGTGCGGCAGGTCGAATCGGAGTTGGGCATACCGCTCGACAAGCGGCGTTTTCGGGCCAACATCTATTTCGATTACGCATCCGAGGGCGGCGGATTTGCCGAAGGTAATTTAGTCGGCCGCCGCCTGCGTATCGGCTCGAAGGCGACAATCATGGTTCTCGAACGCGACCCGCGCTGTAAACTGATTTCGCTAGACCCGGACACGGGCGAACACAACCCCGAAGTTTTACGGCAAGTCGCCCAGGCACACGATAACTTTGCCGGCGTTTATTGTGCGGTATTGGTCGAAGGCTTGGTGAAGAAAGGCGACCTCATCGAGCTGGCTGCCGACTGATTCCCCGTTATTGTTTGTAGCCTTGCGTGAGGTGAAAGCATACTTGAATGAGTTCCTATGCAAGTCAAGACTCAAGTAAGCACACCTCACCGTGCCCAACTCGAATCAATCCTAGTTGAGCACGATCTCCTGTCTTTCTCGCACCGCCTGGCTGATGAGAAAGAATGTGTCCGGCGTAGTTCCACGCTCCTATTCGGGATCTGTTCGTCCCACTTCATGATTCGGGCGAGGGCTCGAAATGGTCACACTGTTAGACGGGCTCTGCTCTCTGGTTGGCCCAAACTCATTCCCGACCCTTACCCTATCTTTCTCATCGCCTCTCGCAGGGCGTGAGAATTATACACCGGACGGTGGGACTTGTATCATGACCTGTTAGGCTGCGCCTCGTAAGAAACGAATCACGATGAGAGATTTCTCCCTTCGCCGTTCTGACGTTCTTTTAACCTCAAATAATCCTTTTCAGTTTGATTCCAAGTTAAGACGCCGGTGATATATCCGCCGACGAACCACGCGATTGGCTTAATCAACACGTCCCTTAAGAAGTTAGGCGGTATATTCCCGCGAATAGACCAGCCGTTAGTCTCAACCCACGACCAAATCAGACTAAAAATTGTGACGAACAACGCCATGAAAATGGCGAACTCCAGGGCAAAGCGGATCTTCCCTTTTGCTCTGGTGCGTTCCCATTTTTTCAAGCCGTGTTTCAGCCATCGTTTGTCGCTCCACTCACTGAATATTTTCCACGGATTTCTCATATAAATGGCCCATTAAAGGAGCAGCATAACGCCCGAATTGACCGGGCGGGAAATATCTGCGAGAAGCCTTCAATCTTGCGGATGATATCCATGCTGATTCCGCTCCGGTTGAATGAGTTGTTAGACGCGGCGTGGCAGAAATGGATTCTAACTTTGCTCATTATTGGATGTCTCAGCCGTACTTGCAGAAAGTTGCTTTTCATATTTGTCAACAATCATTTCAAGTTCATCTGCATACCACTCACGATGTTCCTTAATAAATTGCCTAATTACAGGGCTTTTTTCATATGTGCTGCAAATAAATCTATGCCAAGTTGCCCATTGTGCTTCCGGTAAATTTTGTTTTTGAAGCGCAAGATGTTCCAGAAAGTTGGTAATAGCTTCTGCTGCATACAATATCCAAACGCGGTTAGGTGAATTTTCTTCTAATTCTTTGCCACTATAAAAATAATCGTAGCTTTCCGGCTTTTCAGCGAGGAAGCGAATTAATTCCAAACTCTGTTCATTTAAGTTGCTATGCGTTTCTCCCCAAATAGCTTCACGCAGTTTTTTGACTTGAACATAAACGGCGTAAAGTCCTACGACTGTGGCGAAGAATGAGCCTATTGCCGCCCACGCTTGTATCGTACCCGCTAATTCAGGACTCATTTTACCTCACCTCCTCTGCCTTAACTTTCGCTAGTCCAAATCTAAAGCGTCTAACGCTGATTGGACCGCAGTCGCTTTCGTCGGATTATACCGCGGCGGCATTTCCCATTTAGTCCGACTGCGGCCTAATCACGCTGTCAGGCATCAATTACCGAGCCGTTCGGCAGAACACATCCCGGGGGCAACTTTTACCGCTCAACGGGCATGAGGCTAACGAGAAAAAGGCTCTCAATAAAGGGACGCGCGTGGTTCAGACGCGGGCGCACGATATTCCCGCCGGAAGGGGCATGTCAATAGTCGGTAGTGCCCTGATTATGCCATGAGGCAAAAAGCAAGGCCGCCCGCGCCACTCGTATGAAGCGGCCTTGGCGCGAGCGGCCTCCGCACAGCCCGGCCCTCACCCTACGGGCCGCCCGCGCCCACGCCATAGCCAACGGGCGGCCAGTAGAGCCGGACACCATTCGACCCCCTTTGTGCCTTTGCGGCTTTGCGTGAGGATAAGTTTCACGTAAAGCCGCAAAGGCGCAAAGGGGTTGAGTTTGTTCGCTCACTGGGACGCGTTATTCACCGCGCCGTTTGACTTTGCGTGCACCTTTAGTGCTATTTTCATTGGCCGCAAGACGGAGGCGGGCCTGTCGCTCATCAAATGTAATTGGTCTTGCGGCGAGCGAAACGGGCGACCCGCGCATCTAAACATGGTATTTAAATAACGATAATTGGTGGGCGGCAGACGAGTGCTGTTGCGGCGCGTCTGCCGCTCACTTCTGGCGTCAAATAGGGGTTTGTAATGGCAAAAAATTTGGTCATCGTCGAGTCGCCCGCCAAGGCCAAGACGATCAATAAATATTTAGGAAAAGATTACACGGTGCTGGCCTCCATCGGCCACATCAAGGACTTGCCTTCGAAGGGCCTGGGCGTGGACGTGGAGCGCGACTTCGAGCCGACTTACGAGGTCATCCCGGACACGAAGAAGCGCAACAACCGTAGGATCATCACGGAGCTGAAGAAGGCCGCGAAGGAGGCAGAGGCCATCTACCTCGCGGCCGACCCTGACCGCGAGGGCGAGGCCATCTGCCAGCATCTAGCGGAAGAGATCGTCCCGAAGCGCCCGCGGAAACCTTCCTACCGCGTCATGTTCAACGAGATCACGAAGCGCGCCGTCCAGGACGCCTTCCTCCACCCGAAGGAGATTGACGCGAACCTCGTGGACGCGCAGCAGGCCCGCCGCGTGTTAGATCGCCTGGTCGGCTACAAGGTCTCGCCGCTCTTGTGCCGCACGGTGGGCGGCCGCCTGAGCGCGGGCCGCGTCCAGTCGGTCGCGCTCCGCATGGTGGTCGAGCGCGAGCGCGAGATAGAGGCTTTCGTCAAGACCGAATACTGGACCGTGACGGCGAACCTCGCTGCTGCGCTCCCGCCCGCCTTCGACGCGCGCCTCTTGAAGGTCGGCGAGCAGACGGTCAAGACTTCTGGCTTCGACCAGGAGGTCAAGAAGAGCGAAATCCTCATTGGCAAGGAGGAGCAGGCGAAAGAGATCGTCGCGGAGGCCGAGCGACAGGCTTACTCGGTCGCGGACGTGGCGACCAAGGAGCGCAAGCGCAACCCCGTCCCGCCCTTCATCACGTCGAAGCTGCAACAGGAGGCTTCGCGCAAGCTGGGCTTCGCCGTCAAGAAGACGATGATGCTGGCACAGAAACTCTACGAGGGCGTGGAGCTGGGCGCGGAGGGCGCGGTCGGCCTCATCACCTACATGCGCACGGACTCCACCAGGATTTCGGACGCGGCGTTGAACGAGGTGCGCGACTTCATCGGCGGCCAGTACGGCGCGGATTACCTGCCGGAGAAGGCGGTCTTCTACCGCTCGAAGAAGGGGGCACAGGACGCGCACGAGGCCATCCGGCCGACGGACGTGGCGCGCACGCCCGACTCGCTCGTGAGGTATCTCAACAAGGAAGAACTGAAACTCTACCGCCTCGTCTGGCAGCGCTTCGTCGCCTCGCAGATGACGCCGGCCGTCTTCGACCAGACCACGATTGACATAGAGGCCGGGCGCTTCATCTTCCGCGCCACGGGCTCCGTGCAGAAGTTCGACGGCTTTTTGAAAGTCTACCAGGAGGGGCGCGACGAGAAGGCGGAGGATGACGAAGAGGCCGAGCGCAAGTTGCCCCTGGTCGAGAAGGGCGAGGCCCTGAAGCTCAACTCAATCACGCCCGAGCAGCACTTCACGGAGCCGCCGCCGCGCTACACGGAGGCCACGCTCGTCAAGGTGCTCGAAGAGAAGGGCATCGGCAGGCCCTCGACCTACGCGGCGATTATGACGACGATTCTGGACCGCGAGTACGTCGAGAAGCACGAGAGCCGCTTTCACCCGACCGCGCTGGGGACGACCGTCAACGACCTTCTGGTCGCCAGCTTCGGCGACCTCTTCAACGAGTCTTACACGGCGCGGATGGAGGAGGAACTGGACGAGATCGAGGAAGGGAAGCTGAAGTGGACGGCGGCGCTCCACGAGTTCTACGGGAAGTTTGCGAAGGACTTGAAGGTCGCGGAGACGCAGATGCGCGCGGCCAAGCAGCAGGCCATCCCGACCGACGAGACGTGCGAGAACTGCGGCTCCGGGATGGTCATCAAGTTCGGGCGCTTCGGCCAGTTCCTGGCCTGCTCGAACTACCCCGAGTGCCGCACCACGCGCGAGATAGCCAAGCCCACTCCGGCGAGCGCCGAAGGTGAAACGGCGGGCGGTGCGGCGTCGGCGGCCCAAAGGGAGGCGAACGGCGCTGGCGAGGACGAGGCGGAGACGTGCGAGCTGTGCGGCAAGCCCATGGCGTTAAAGCGCGGCCGGTTCGGTCAGTTCCTGGGCTGCACGGGTTATCCCGAATGCCGCAACATACGCAAGATCGCGCGGAGCGGGGCGGTCGCGCCCGCGCCCGTGCCCTTGGACGAGACGTGTCCCGTGGACGGCGCGCAGCTCGTCAGGCGTCACGGTCGCTTCGGCGAGTTCGTCTCGTGCTCGAACTACCCGAAGTGCAACTACATCAAACGCGAGACGACGGGCCTGGCGTGCACGCGGCCCGGCTGCCGCGGCGAGATAGTCGTCAAGAAGTCGAAGCGCGGCAAGGCGTTCTATGGCTGCTCGGAGTACCCCAAGTGTGACGTGGTCTTCTGGGACAAGCCCATCGCCGAGCCGTGCCCGAACTGCAACGCCCCGTTCCTGCTGGAGAAGACGACGAAGAAGGACGGCACCGTGCGCTACTGCGCCAAGGAAGGCTGCGGCTACCGCGAGGGGCAGGACGCGCCGGCCGCCGCCGCCGTCAAACCCACGGCCACGCGCGACCGCCGCGTCGCGAGCTGAAAAACAATGTGGCAAGTCAGTACCGCCTGCGGTAGCGGGCGGGTACTTCAACACTGAAGACCCGCCCGCTACCGCAGGCGGTACTGACTTCATCACTGCTTTGCGATGACGAACTCGGTCCAGTAGCGGCGGAGTTTGTCGCGGTTGGCCTTGCGGTAGGCTTCGTAGTCCTGCGCGATTCCTTCATCCACGCGGGCGAAGAAGACGTAGGGTTCGAGCAGCCCGGCCTCGTTCAGCTTGACGAGCGCGGCCAGAGACGGCGAGAGCGTTTTGACCTTGCCGGACTTGAGCCACTCGGAGGCTAGCTCGGCGGCTTTCCTGAGCGCCTCGGTCTCCTCGCGCAAGGTGTGACGGTAAGCCTTCTCGGCCGGGTAGGCTTTGGCGAAATCATCCACGACCCATTTCGAGCGGACGAAGGCGTAGTGCTCCCACGCGCCCGACCCGTCCGGGCTCTCGCGCAGCGCGGGGTCAAGCTGCACGTCCAGCTTCTTCTCCACTGACATGGTGAGCTTGACCGGAATCTCTATCTCCGGGTGCGACATCCCGACGCGGTTGCGCTCGCCCCACTGCGTCAGGCCGACGTAGCCGCTGCGGTTGCCGGGCTCCGCGATGATGGCCTCGACGAACTTGACCTTCGCCTCCTGCTGCCTGTCGGAGTGCATCAGCGCGTCGCCCCAGTAACGGTGGGCCGTCTCCATGTTCTCGTCAATCGCGATGGCGCGCGCGAACCACTCGCCGGCCTTGTCCATCAGCTCCCGCTTCGCGCGCGGGTCGGCCGCCTGGAAACCCTTCTTGAAATACATGTCGCCGGCAAACAGCGCCGCGTGGTAGAGCTTCGGGTCGAGCCGCAGCGCGCGCTCGTAGGCGGCGGTGGCCTTGTCCAGGTCGCCGCGCGCGTGCGCCTCCTCGCCCTCGCGCATCGCCGCGTCGGCCTCTGTGTTGGCGGAGAAAGCAGTCTCGGCCGCGTCGGGGCCGGAGGTCCCTTCGAGCCCGGCGCGCAAGAGCTCGCTGTCGCCGCCGAGTTCCTTGGCGCGCAGGAAGGCGGCGCGTGCGCGCTCGCGCGCCAGCTTGCGCTGCTCCGGGTCTTTGATCGAGGCGGCGACGATGTAAGTGGCAAAGCCGAGCCGCTCCCAGAGGGCTATGTCCTTGTCGTCAATCTGGACGAGTTTTTCGAGGAGCGGGATGGCTTCGGTGAATTTGCTCTGGGCGTAGAGTTCGAGGGCGCGGCTGCGCCGCTGCTGAAACTCGGCGCTTCCTTGCGCGCGGGCGAGCGGAGCGGCGGCAAACGTCAGGGCGAGCAGGACGGCGGCGCAGACCGCGGCCGCGCGCCGGGCCGAAGGCGTTGGGCTCTGTTCGTGCATGAGAAGAATCCTCGGAAGAGCAACTTTGCTGGATGAATGATGAATGAGGAATGAAAGACAGTTGCTTCTAATTCATCATTCATCATTCATCATTCCGCATTTACTCGTAGATGATGTCGGCCGCCATCTCGTCGGGGACGCGCTGCCAGCCGTCGGGCGTGTGGCGGAAGTGCTCGGTGGAGGATGGGGCGAAGACTTTGCTCTCGGGCTGCCAGGCGAGGCGCTCGACGTTGATGTAGGGGTGCTTGACGCGTATGACGTTAAAAGTGTTCGGCTCGCCGCGGTGGCGGATGGAAGTGGCCGTGCCCGCCGAGACGACGAGCGCGCTGTGGCCGGCGATCTTGTAGCGCGCGGAGCTGTGGCCCGTGTGGCTGATGTGCAGGTGGCCGGCCAGGAGCACGTCCGCGCCGCAGTTGGCTATCGCCTCCATCGCCAGTTGCGCGCGGCCGACCAGCTCGTCCTCGTGTTGCCCCTCCGGCACGTCGAAGGGGTGGTGCGTGACGATGATCTTCGTCACCCCTTCGGGGAAGGGGCAGAGCTTCTCGCGGATGGCGGCGATCTGCTCCTCGTTGACGCGGCCGTACTTGATGGTCAGCGAGCGGGCCGTGTTGATGCCGAGGACGGCGACCTCCTCGTCCGAGTAGAACGGCGTCAGGTCGTCCGTGATGTGGCGCTTGTAGTTGTCGAGCGGCTCGAAGAAGCGCTTGAAGACGTTGTAGAGCGGCACGTCATGGTTGCCTGGGACGATGATCTGCGGCGCGGGCAGGCGGTCGAGAAACTCCTTCGCCTCCGCGAACTGGTGGCTGCGCGCGCGCTGCGTCAAATCACCCGAGACGACGACGAGGTCCGGCCCAATCTCCGTCACGGTCTTAATCACAGGCTCGATGATTGACTCGTCAACCCAGTCGAAGTGCAGGTCTGAAAGGTGAACTATCTTGCGCATCGGTATAGCTCCCGGACGATGAGTGTCACTGTTCTTTCGGCACGAGCACGCGCAGCGCGCCGGGGCGCACGCGATAGTGGAGCGGCGTCGTCATGATTGTGACTTCGCCGTCCGTGGCGACGCGCAGGCGCTTGGGCCGCCGCGTCTCTATAACGACCTCCGTGGTGCAAAGCGCGTCGAAGTCCTCGGCGTCGCGCAGGCCCCCGAAGAGCGCGCGCCACGCCAGCCGGAGCAGCCCCAGGCGTCCCGTGCGGTGCGCCACGTAGAGGCTCAGGTGGCCGGCGTCTATGCACGAGCGCGCGCCGACGTTGAAGCTCTCCATCTGATACTCGTTGTTGCCGACGAAGACGAACGGGGTGCGGCGGATGAGCTGCTGGTCGTCCGTGCTGAGCCGCACGCTGAGAAAAGGGTAGCGCTTCAGCATCGTCAAAGTGGCCCAGACGAACGCCGGCCACTTGCCGCGCCCCAGCCGCTCCTGCTGCTTCTCGCGGTGGCGGACGATGCTCGGGTAGAGCCCCAGGCTGGAATTGTTCAGAAAGATGCGCCCCTCGACTTCGCCCACGTCCACGCTCGCCTCGCGCCCGTCAATGATGACGCGCGCCGCCGCGTCCAGGTCGAGCGGGATGTTCAAATCCTTGGCGAAGTGGTTGAGCGTGCCGAGGGGGAGGACGCCGAGCGTGCGGTCTGTGCCGACGACCTCGGAGGCCACGGCGTTGATCGTCCCGTCGCCGCCGCCGGCCACAATCGGCTGGCAATTCTCGCGCACGGCGCGGCGCGCGAGTTCTATTATCTCCTCGCCGCTGCGCGCCAGCTGGATGCGCGCCTCCAGGCCGCTCTCCCTGAACAGCTCCGCGAGGCGGTCGCGGGCCGCCTCCTTGTCGCCGGTGCCGGAGGCTGCGTTGAGGATGACGGCCGGGCGCGCGGGCGCAAGGTCCGCGGCCCGCGCCTCGTTCGGCGGGCTGATGGTGGCCGTGGCGTCTCCGTGGTTCTTTACCTCGGACATGATGCCGTAGACGAAAGAAGCAGTTTCGCGCAAAGGCGCAAAGACAGGACGTAAAACGCAAAGGGTTGAGCACAACTCAGGCTCTACGGCTTTCTTTGCGCCTTAAGTTTTGTCTTTGCGCCTTTGCGCGAACGGTTCGTTTGAACTAGCCCTCGTTACCGGTCAAGGTCGAGGACGGAATTGTCCGTGCCGCCAGCGCCTCCGCCTTCGTTCGACTGCGCGCCGTAGCCACGGTTCTCGCTCGTCCCGTAAGACGAAGGGTTCGAGCCGCGCGAGGCAGACGCCAGTGACGAGGACGCGCCGGAAGACGCGCCAGCGCCCGCGGCGCGTGCGCCGTAAGCTCCCGCGTCGTCGCCGCCGCCGCTACTGCCGCCCTGCTGCGGCTCGGAGGCTGTTGACGCGCCGCCGCCGGTTGCCTGCCGTTTGCCGCCGCCGCCCTGCTTGTTCGAGAGGTCCACGCCGAACAGCTCCTTGATCTTGTTGAAGAGCGCCGGCAGCACGACCGTTTGGGCCGTGCTGGATAGCTCCTCGATGAAGCGGTCGCCGAGCGATGAGACTTCAGATTGCAGGCGGTCGTAGGCGTTCGTCTCCTTGAAGCGTTCGAGCAGCCCTGGCTTCTCAGCCTTCTGCTCCTCGGCCTCCGTCGCCTCCACGCCCGCCCGAGTGGCGTAGGCGTAAGACGGGCTGTAGTCGCCCGCCACTTCGTCGGCCGGCTCGTCGGTCACGCGCTCGTAGGCCGCGTTGTTGCTCGGGCCGTCCGTGATGGGCTGGGCCGCGTAGGAGTGGCCGTGGAACGCCGTGCGGCGCGACTCCTCCTCGTCGTACCTCTGCGGCGTCGCGCCCGTCCGCGCGAAGACATCAGTGTCCTCGGCCGAGGGGTAGTCGTCGCGGCCGCCCCCGCCCTTGAGCGCACCGGCCACGCAGTAGCCGGTGAGGAAGCCTGCCGCGAGCGCGCCGACGCTGAAGGCCACGGGGTTGCGGCGGAAGTGGTGACGCCAGTCGAGCGCGTCCGAGACCGTCTCTTTCATGGAGTAGTATTGGTTAGTCACTGTCTCTTTAATCTCCGTAACAGTTTGCGTGATGGATTCGCGCGCCTCGTCCATCCGACGCTGAAGCTCTTCCTTGCTGGGCTCACCGTTGTCCGCGCGCGCCGGCCCTAGAGTTCCTTCTTCAGCCATTCTTTGTCCTTTCTGAGTTCCTCAACGCTGCGGTTCGGGACGATGTCCCGCTTCGCCATGTTGCTCTTCGCCTTGAAGATGAAGATCGCGCCGATGACCAGGTAGAGCGCGCCCGTGATGACGAAGCCGAGCGCGAGGCGCACAGCCGGGTCCATCCTCTCGGGCATCAGCGAGCCGACGAACAGCGCGATCGCCACGTTGACGATGGCGAAGCCCACGGCCGCGATGACGCCGCCGATGAGCATCGTGACCGCGTTGCGCGTGTAGGCGCTGACATCCTCTTTGATCTCGACTTTGAGTAAGCTGAGCTTAGTGTCGAGCAGCGTCGTCACGCCGTCGCTCAAGCGCCCGAAGAGCGCGGGCAGGCCCTCCACGTCCGCCTGCGGCGCGTCCGAGTTCCTGGCGGGCGCGGCCGCCGTCCTCTTCTCTAAATCGGCCATCGCTCCCTCCTTAAACAGTGACGAGGGACAAGTGACAAGTGACGAGTGACGAGTAAGAGCTTGTCTTAACTTGTCACCCGTCCCTTGTCGCTGTCTTATCTGCGGCTGCCGCGGATCAGCATGCCCAGGACGAGCCCGGCGGCGGCCGAGATCAGGATGGCCTGGCCCGGGTTCTGCCGCGCATAGTCCTTGGCCTGTGTGGCGACCTCTTTGATGTCCGTGTTCTTGAGGTCGGAAAGCTTGTCGCCGATGGCGGAGACTTTTTCGCCCAAGTAATCCTTGGCCGTGGAGGCTGCGTCGGCGATCTTCGCGCCGTAGCCCTTATCCTGCGCCGGCGCCGTGCCCGCACCCGTGCCGCCGCCCGTGCCCTGGCCGGTGGTCGTCAGGCCCTGGTCATAGCCGCCGCCCGCGCCCGCGTCGCGGGTCGTCCCCGCGTCGGTCGCGCCCGTGCCGGCCCCGCCCGTCGCCTGTCCGCCCTGTCCTGGGGTGTATCCGCCTGGGGTTCTGTTCTCTGACATTTCGTCTTCTCCTTGCTGAAAAGTATTTCATCCGCCGCCCGGGCAGGATGAGTAGTGCGAGAGAGTCTGCAAAAATTTAGTCGCTCCCGCCGCAACTGAGCAAACAACGTGCCGACGATGAAGGCCCGAGCCCGCGCGCGGCCCTCACGCCCGCGCGCGCCCGAAAAAGAGAACCCGAGCCACAACCCACTTGCCAGGGGGCGCGGCCGCGGCTGCTTGCTCTTGTTGCGAAAAGGTACGTGCTACTTTAGCGCAAAGGTCGGGAACAGTACAGCGGATAAGTGGTCAGTGGTCAGTGGCCGGTGGTCAGTTAAAAGAAAAACGCTTTTTGTCTTTAACTGACCACTGACCACCGACCACTGACCACTTTTTCTGCAACCAACGTCGCCCTTGACTTCGTTTATCTGAAGATGGTAAGTAAGTACTTACTTTTAAGACGGTTCAGATAGGAATCAAATTATTGAGCAAGCACATTACTGACGCCAGCGCCGAAGTGCCGCCCGTGGCGGCCGGAGGCCGGATGGCCGGCGAGGAGCGGCGGCTCCAAATCCTGCGCGTCGCCGTGCGCCTCTTCTCGCAGCGCGGCTTCCGCGGCACCACGACCAAGGAGATAGCGCAGGCGGCCGGCGTCTCCGAGGCGATGGTCTTTCGCCACTTCGCCACCAAGGAGGAGCTTTACACGGCCATCCTCGACCACAAGGCTTGCGCGATGGAGATAGCCGACCCGTGCAAGCTGGTCGAAGACGCGGTCGGGCACAAGGACGACCGCGCCGTCTTCGAGACGCTGGCCTTCACGGCGCTCGAACACCACGACCAGGACAGGGAATTCCTGCGCCTCCTGCTCCACTCCGCTCTGGAAGGGCACGAGCTGGCGCAGATGTTCTGGGACCGAAATGTCCTGGAGCTTTACGAGTTCCTGGCGGCCTACATCGCCGAGCGCCAGCGCGACGGAGTGTTTCGCCCGGTCGAGCCGAAAATCGTCGTCCGCGCCTTCATAGGCATGCTCATACACCACTCGCTCAACAACAATCTGTGGGACCCCGAGCGCCGCCTGCTAGCCGTCACGAACGCAGATGCCGCGCGCGAGTTCACAGAGATTTTACTCCGCGGCATTAGAACCGACGCGGGGCCGCAGTCGTTAAACGTCAAGAAGAAAAAGCGAACGAGATGATCTCCTCGAATCAATCAAAGTCTTTATCACTGGCCCTCGTCCTGGCCGTCGTCGCCCTGGCGGGCGCGGCGTGCGGCTCGAAAGCGTCCAAGGCGGAGCAGGCCAACACGACCACCACGACCACGACCACGACCGAGGTCGTCGTGACGACCGCGCCCGCAATCACGCGCGAGCTGCCGCGCTTCCTGGAAGCCACGGGCAGCCTCGCGGCCGACGAGCAGACGGACGTCGCGCCCTCCATCGCGGGCAAGGTCGTAGAGGTCGGCGTCGAGCTGGGCAGCTACGTCCGCCAGGGCCAGCTGATCGTGCGGCTCGACAGCGTTGATAACCGCATCCGCCTGGAGCAGACGCTGGCGCAGCTCGAACAGGCGAAGGCGGCCGTGCGCCAGGCCGAGGAGAAAATCAACCTCCGGCCCGGCCAGAATTTCGACCCGGCGAAGGTGGCAGACGTGAACGCCGCGCGCGTCACCTGGCAACTGGCCGAAACGCAGCTGCGCCGCCAGGAGCGCCTGCTTGAGTCGGGCGATGTCTCGCGCTCGGCTTACGACCAGCAGAGGGCACAGCGCGACCTGCTGCGCGAGCAGTACGAGGTGGCTTTGAACAAGGCGCGGCAGGATTACGCGGCGGTACTCTCGGCGCGCGCCGGCGTGTCGAACGCCGAGTCGCAGGTCGCAGCCGCGCGCCGGAACCTTTCCTACGCCGTCGTCTTCTCGCCGATTAACGGCTACGTCTCGGATCGCCCGGCCGACCTCGGCGAGTACGTCTCGCCGTCTACCAAGGTGGCGACGGTCGTGAAGACCAACCCCTTGCGCGTGCGGATAGACGTGCCCGAGCAGGCGATCACGGCGATTCAGGTGGGGCAGAGCGTTTCGGTCAGCGTCAGCGCCTACCCCGACCGCAACTTTGGCGGGCGCGTGCACCACGTCGCGCCGAGCGTGACGCCGAACTCGCGCACGATGACGGTCGAGGCCGAGGTCGAAAACAATGACGGCCTCCTGAAGCCGGGCCAGTTCGCGACGATTCGCATCCTGCAACCGCAGACGAGCCCGGCCGTGCTCGTGCCCTTGCGCTCCGTCCGCGCCGAGTCTGGCACCAACTACGTCTTCGTCATCAACAACGGCCGCGCCGAAAAGCGCATCGTCCAGCTCGGCCAGGCCGAAAGCGACCTCGTCGAAGTCAAAAGCGGTCTCGCCTCCGGCGAGCAGGTCGCCACCAGCAACGTCGAGCTACTGAACGACGGGTCACCCGTCAAACAGTAGTCAGTGGTCAATGGTCAGTGGTCAGTTAAAACAACTGATTCCTACTGACCACCGACCACTGACCACTGACCACTGAGTGCCATGCAAAAGCTTGCTGAAATTTGTGTCCGCCGGCCGGTGTTCGCGACGATGCTGATCCTGTCGCTGACGGTGGTCGGGCTCTTCTCGTACAAGTCTCTCGGCGTTGACCTCTTCCCGAAGATTGACCTGCCGACGATCACCGTGTCGGTCGTCAACCCCGGCGCGAGCCCGCAGGAGATCGAGACCGAAATCACGGACAAGGTCGAGGGCGCGGTCAACACCATCAGCGGCATTGACGAGCTGCGCTCCACCTCGGTCGAGGGTGTCTCGCAGGTCTTCATCACGTTCCTTCTGGAGAAGGACGCGGACGTGGCCGCGCAGGAGGTGCGCGACAAGGTCAACCTGATTACCGGCGACCTGCCCGAGACCGCCGAGGAGCCGATCGTCCAGAAGCTGGACACCGACGCCGCGCCCGTGCTGCGCATAGCCATCTCCGCGCCGCGCGCTCTGCGCGAGGTGACGGACGTTGCCGACAAGCAGATTAAGGAGCGCATCGAGTCCATCAACGGCGTCGGCCAGGTGCAGATTGTGGGCGGCCGCCAGCGCGAGATTCAAATCTGGGTGGACCCGGACAAGCTGCGCTCCTACAACGTGACGGTCGCGGAGGTCGCGGCCGCCGTCCGCGCGCAAAACCTTGAGGTGCCGGGCGGGCGCGTGGACGAAGGCACGCGCGAGCTGACCGTGCGCACGATGGGGCGCATCACGGACCCCGCGAGCTTCAACGACCTGATCGTCGCCACGCGCGGCAATTATCAAGTCAAGGTGAGCGACATGGGCTACATCGAGGACGGGGCCGAGGAGCAGCGCACGCAGGCGCTCCTGAACGGCCAGCCGGCCGTGACGCTCGTCGTCTCCAAGCAGTCGGGCCAGAACACCGTGGCCGTGGCCGACGCCGTCAAGGAGCGCCTGGCCGAGATCAAGCCGACGCTGCCGCCCGGCTTCAACACAGAGATCGTCGGCGACCAGTCCATCTTCATCAAGGCTTCGCTCGAAGCCATCCAGACGCACCTCGTCGAGGGCGGCATCCTGGCGGCCATCGTCGTCTTCATCTTCTTGTGGAGCATCCGCTCGACCTTCATCGCGGCCATCGCCATCCCGACCTCCATCATCGCCACCTTCGGCCTGATGGCGGCGATGGGCTTTACGCTGAACAACATCACCATGCTCGCCCTGACGCTCATGGTCGGCATCGTGATTGACGACGCAATCGTCGTGCTGGAAAACATTTTCCGCCACATCGAAGAGAAGGGCACGCCGCCGTTTCAGGCCGCGATTCAGGGCACGAAGGAGATCGGCCTCGCCGTCATGGCGACGACGCTCTCTCTGCTCGCAGTCTTCCTGCCCGTCGGCTTCATGGGCGGCATCGTCGGCCGCTTCATGTCCAGCTTCGGCCTGACGGCGTCCTTCGCCATCGCCGTCTCGCTGATCGTCTCGTTCACCCTGACGCCGATGCTCGCCGCGCGCCTGATTAAGCGCAAGGACGACCCCTTACCGGCGGGCACGGGCAGCGTCCCGTCCGAGGCTGACGCGCCCGCCGGCCTCGCCGACGAGTCGCGCGTCGTCGCGGCCGAAGAGGGGCCGGAGAAGAACGTCGAGGACGGGGCGGGGGCGCGGAGCCGCGTGGACGCGATTATTCAGGACGAAGCAGCGCCGCCTCTGCTCGAAGCTTCCTCGCCTCCGAGGGAAGGGAAGAAGCCTCGGGCCGAATCCGGCCACGGCTCGAAGGAATCGCGCTGGTATCGGCCGATTGATCGCACCTACACGTGGATGCTCAAGTGGTCGATGGCGCACCGCTGGGCGATTGTGCTGATGTGCGTCGGCGTGATTATCAGCATCGTGCCGCTCTTCAAGTTCGTCGGCAAGAACTTCCTGCCCGTGGACGACCAGTCGCAGTTCGAGGTCAACGTGCGCGCGCCCGAGGGCTCCACGCTGCCGGCGACCTCTGCGCTGGTGGATAAAATTGCGGCCGAGATGCGGCGGCTGCCGGGTGTGGAGGCCACGCTCGTCACCGTCGGCGGCGGCCAGCAGGAGTTGGTCAACGTCGCCTCCATCTACATCAAGCTCGTCCCCATCAAGGAGCGCGCGCAGACGCAGGAGCAGTTGATGGTCAAGGCGCGCGAGTTGTTGGCGAAGTACCCGAAGGAGCTTCGAACGAGCGTGCAGCAGGTCGCGGCCATCTCGGGCGGCGGCTTCCGCAACGCGGACATCCAGTACGTCATCGGCGGCCCCGACCTTCAGAAGCTGACGAAGTACTCCGAAGAGCTGCTCCAAAAGATGAAGACCATCCCGGACGTGGTTGACGCCGACTCGACGCTCATTACGGGCAAGCCCGAGCTGCGAGTCAAGATTGACCGCGCGCGGGCCGGCGACCTCGGCGTGCGCGTCGGCGACATCGCGCAGGCGCTGAACACGCTCGTCGCGGGGCAAAAGGTTTCGACCTTCAACGCGGGCACCGACCAGTACGACGTGCGCGTGCGCGCCACAGGCGAGTTCCGCGCATCAGTCGAAGGCTTGCGCCGCATGATCGTGCCGTCGGCCAAAGTGGGCTGGGTCGAGTCTGGACAATCTCGTCACCATCGAGGAAGGGACTGGGCCGTCCGCGATTGACCGCCTGAACCGCCAGCGGCAGGTCTCTCTGCTCGGCAACGTCAGGCCCGGCGGCTCGCAGGCCGACGTGGTCGCGCGCATGAACGAGTTCGTCAAGGAGTTGAAGGTCGAGACAGGGTACACTACGGGGACGGCCGGCCGCTCGAAAGAATTGGGGCGCGCGGGCTACTACTTCATGCTCGCCTTCGTCCTCTCGTTCGTCTTCATGTACATGGTGCTGGCGGCGCAGTTCGAGTCGTTCATACACCCCATCACGATCCTGCTCACCTTGCCGCTCGCCATCCCGTTCGGCATCGTCTCGCTGCTGGTGACAGGGCAGACCGTGAACATCTTCTCGGGCCTCGGGCTCCTGCTCCTGTTCGGCGTCGTCAAGAAGAACGCGATTCTACAGATTGACCACACGAACTAGCTGCGGGCGCAGGGCATGGAGCGTTTGGAGGCGATCATCCAGGCGAACCGCGACCGCCTGCGCCCGATTCTGATGACGACCATCGCGCTCGTCGCGGGCATGATGCCGCTCGTCGTCTCGTCGGGACCCGGTTCCGGGACGAACCGCTCCATCGGCGTCCTCGTCGTCGGCGGACAAAGCCTGTGTCTGCTGCTGACGCTGCTGGCCGTGCCCGTCTTCTACTCGCTCTTCGACGACATCGGCCGCGCGCGCATCTTCAGCCGCGTGCTGTCGCCGGTTCGCGGCGCATTTGCCTGGGCGAGACGCAAGACGGCCTCGGCCGCCGCCTCGCTCTTCGGGATGTTCACGAAGAGTTAGCGTGTCAGTACCGCCTGCGGTAGCGGGCGGGTCTCAAGCGTCGCCATCACCCGCCCGCTACCGCAGGCGGTACTGACTTTCAGATTTGAAATCGTTATGAACCGTCGCAACTTTAATCTGGCAATCATCGCCCTCGCCCTTCTGTTCTTCGCGGGAGGAACGAAGTCCGGCGTGATGGCGCAGCAGCCCGGCGGGGTGACCCCCGCGCCCGTGCAGCCAGCGCCGAGCGGCAACACGCCGACGCAGACTACGCCGCCGTCGAGCGGGGTGAACGTCGCGCCGAGCGGCAACGACCCGCAGGGCGCAGCGCCCGCGCCGGGCTCGAACGCGCGGCCCGTCACGCCCGCGGGGCAGACCGAGCAGAGCGTGCAGCCGACCACGCAGGCCGACCAGCAGACGCGCGGCACTAACCCCGCGCCCGCGACCGAGCCGCAGACGCCGCAGGGAGGGGCGCAGACCTCAATCCCCACGACCGACAGCCTGCCGTCGGAGGGTGAGCCCGCGCCCGCGACGACGCCGACGCAGCCGCAGCCGCAAGCGCCCGGGCAAGTAATCGCGCCCGCGCCGCCCGCGCCCGCGCCCGGCGGCGAGAGCGTCGTCACTCCCGCGCCGCAGACGGAGATTCTGCCCGCGCTGCCGCAGATCGCACCCAATTACCGCGCGCCCGAGCGCCCGCTCCCGGAGATAGGCCGCGTCGGCGTGGACATGACGGACCAGCGCCCGCTCTCTCTGCGCGAGGCGTTGGAGATGGCGCTGCTGAACAACAAGGACATAGAGGTCTCGCGCCATAACGTGCGCGCCGCCGAGTTCGACCTCCTGAGCACGCGCGGCGCCTACGACCCGCGCTTCAGCTCGCTCTCCTACTACGAGCGCAGCGAGACGCCTTCGGCCAGTTTCCTGAGCGGAGGCGTCCTCAATTCAGTCACGCAGAGCGATTACACCGGCACGGCGCGCATGGAGGGGCTGACGCCGAAATTCGGCGGCGGCTACCGCGTGGACTTCTCCGCCATCCGGCTGACGACCGACAACGTGTTCGCCGCCCTCAACCCGCAGTACCCGACGGCCCTGACGTTCAACTACACGCAGCCGCTCTTCCGCGGCCTGCGCTTCGACAACAGCCGCCGACAGATAGAGGTCGCCAAAAAGAACCTTTCCTTGACGGACGCGCAGTTCCGCCAGCGCACCATCGAGACGATTACACAGGTGCAGCGCGCCTACTGGGATTTGGTTTTCGCGCTCAGGAACCTACAGATTCAGCGCGACGCCGTGCGCGACGCGCGCGCGCAGCTCGAACACAACAGGCGGCTGGTGGAAGAAGGCTCGCTCGCGCCGATTGACGTGGTCGCGGTCGAGGCGCAGGTCTCTGGTTTCGAGCAGAGCGTCTACAGCGCGCTCGAAGACGTGCAGCGCACCGAGAACAACTTGAAGAACCTGATTGCTGAGAATCGCCAGTCGCCCTTCTGGAACGTCTCGCTCATCCCGGTTGACCCTGTTGACCTGACGCCGCCGGTCGTCAGCCTGAACGAGGCAATGGACGAGGCGCTCGCCAAGCGCCCCGAGTTGCAGCAGTCCACGCTCGCGCGCGAGGTCAACGAGATAGACCAGCGGTACTTCCGCGAGCAGACCAAGCCGCAGATTGACCTCGTTGGGAGCTACGGCGTCGTCGGCCTCGCGGGCTCGCTCAACAGCGGCAGCGTCATCAACCCTTTCACGGCCTCGTCGCAGGCGCAGCTCAACCAGATCAACGCGCTCACAGGCGTCGTGAATACTCTGGCGAGTCGCGCGGGGGGAATCCCGAACACCCCTCTCGATTTCCTACAGCCGCCGCCTCAGCAGACGTTCCCGCCCGAGCTGGTCGGCGGCCTCGGGCAGTCCCTTCTGAATCTGGGCGCGAACCGCTACAGCAATTTCCGCGTCGGCGTGCAGGTCAACCTGCCCTTCAGGAACCGGACGGCGGAGGGGCAACTGGGCCGCTCGCTCGTCGAGGGCCGGCGCATCGCCACGCTGCGCGAGCAGTTGGAGCAGGTGATTCAAGTGGAGGTGCGCAACTCCGTGCAGACCGTGAGGACGGCCGAGTCGCGGCTGCGCGCGGCGGCCGCGGCGCGCGCGGCCTCCGAGCAGCAGTACGCGAGCGAGCAGCGCCGCTTCGACGCGGGCCAGTCAACGCTCTTCCTCGTGCTCGAACGCCAGACCGCCTTGACGACCGCCCGCGGCAACGAGCTGCGCGCGCAGACGGACCTCAACAAGGCCATCGCCGAGCTGCAACGCGCCACCGGCAACTCGATGCAGGCCAACAACGTCGTCGTCAGCGCGAGGTGAAAAGCAGAAGTCAGGAGACAGAAGTCAGGAGTCAGAAGAAAAGAAAATCTGTGAAAGCGGTCGCCGCCGATTCCCTTCTGACTCCTGTCTCCTGCTTTTCAGGTGCTTGTCGAACCACGCGAGCACGCGCCTCTGCAAGTCTATTCTGTGCCAGTACTCTTGAATGCTGTGGCGCTCGCGCGGGTAAAACACCAACTCGGCGGCGACGCCCGCGTCTTTGAGCCCCGTGTAAAATTCGTGCGCCTGGCCGAGGGGCACGCCCGGGTCGAACTCCCCGTGCAATAGAAGAGTCGGCGTGCGGCAGTTCTTAATCAGCGTGATGGGCGAGTGCTCGTCGTACCACTCGCGGTTGACGTAGGGGCTCGCGCCGCTTGACTTGCGGAGCCCGTCGCGCAGGTACGACGTGCCGTAGAGGCTGAAGAGGTTTGAGTGTCCCGCCTGCGCGACGGCCGCCTTGAATCTGGTCGTGCGCGTGATCGTGTATTCCGTGATGAAGCCGCCGTTGCTCCAGCCGCCTATGCCCAGGCGATTCGGGTCCGCGATTCCACGGCCGACTAAATAATCAACCCCGTCCATCAAGTCCTGGTAAGCCAGCCCGCCCCAGTGGCTGTTGGTCGCGTGCATCGCGCCGCCCTCGCCCGTCACGCCACGCGTGTTTGGCAGGAAGACCACGTAGCCGTGCGACGCCAGGAGCTGCCCCCAGTCCCACCACTTGCTCGCGTGGAACCCTGTCCACCAGGCCGTGTCGCCCGGGTGCGTGTTGACGACGGTCGGGTAAGGCCGCCCCTCTTGGTAGTCGGGCGGGGTGATGAGCACGCCGCGGCGCGTGAGGCCGTCTTTGGAATTTTTCCAGACGACCTCCGAGACCTTTCCGAAGCGCCACGACTTCGTCTGCGGGTTGAAGTCCGTGAGCCTGCGCGGCGGAGCAGTATTCTGCATGACCCACACGTCATTCGCGGACTCCGGGGTCTGAGCCAGATAGGCGACCGTCTCCCCGTTCGTGCTGAAACTCGCCCCCCACTGCGACTGTATGATGTCGGTTATTTTGTCAAACTCTCCGGTGGCCGCGTCTACCCGCGAGATGACTTCGTGCGTCCCCTCTATGCTTTGTGCCAGCAGGCTCTTCGAGTCGGGCGTCCATCCCACTGACAAGACCGTGCCCCTGTAATCTTTGAAAAGCGGACGCACAGCGCCCCCGCGCGCGGGCGCGAGCGACAGCGTCAGGTCTAGCTTTTCATCATTCGGCGGGCAATCGTAGAACGTCACCCAGCGGCCGTCCGGCGACCACGTGAGGAGTCCGTTGACGGAGCAGGGGCTCGTGCTGAGCGTGCGCGCGACTTCGCCCGTCGAGCGGTTGACGACCACGAGAGAAAGATTGCCTGGCCCAATTCTTCCGGGGTTCGGGGTGCTCGTGACGAGCACCAGCTCGTCGCCCGCGGGCGACCACGCCAGCTCACGAATCTCGAAGTTCTGTTTCGTGACTTGCGCGGCCTTCCCGTCCGAGAGGCTCGTCACCCAGAGTCTTGAGAACTTCTGGTTGCGGTCAACTACGATGGCGTCGTCGCCCGCGGTCTTTCTCGACTGTTCTTCCGGCGCGGCGGGCTCGGGCGCGAGGAAAGCGATCATCTTGCCGTCCGGCGACCAACTGTAGCCTTCGACGCCGCCCGGCGCGTCGGTCAACCGCGCGGCCTTCGTCTCGCCCTCGCGCAGCAAATAGACCTGAGTGCCGTTGCCTTCGTCGTCGGAGAGGAACGCCAGCGCGCGCCCGTCGGGCGACCAGTTAGGAGTCGCGGCGTTCTTGAGGCCGGGAATCAGAGGGCGCGCGGGCTCGCTTCCGTCTGCGGGGACGACCCAGACGTTCGACGCGCGCGGCTCGCGCGTCCTCGCGGGGTCGTTCGGCTCCGTGACCGAGAAGGCGATTCTCCTGCCGTCCGGCGAGAGCGCGACTTCGTCCAACTCACGAATGCTGAGTACGTCCTCGGGCGTGATGGCGCGCGTCGGACTGTTGGGAGTTTGCGCCGGCGACCCAACGGCGAGAAAGAGAATCGCCGCCAGCGTTAAGAGCAGCTTATACCAAGTTGCAGTAGAAAGAGAGGAGTAAGTCAGTACCGCCTGCGGTAGCGGGCGGGTGCTCAAGGTTGATGACCCGCCCGCTACCGCAGGCGGTACTGACCTCTCTTTGTCTTGCATCTTGGTATTACTAGATTTCACAGTGAGAAAACCCCCCGTCTTTAACTGATGGGCTCATCAGCTAAACACCGGGGGCTTCGGTTTTCTGGCAATTAATTTGTTTACTGTTTGTTCATCACTTCACGTCCGATTCACATTTGCCCGTGACCCCGGCGGCTCGCAACTTCTCTAACCGCTCGGTCACGCTACGCCGGAGAGATGCTTTGGCCGATTCGTCGAGCGAGGTGTCTTGCGGCAAAACTTCAAGCAGTCTTTGGTAAGCATAGGCGGCGCACGCCTGATCGCCTTTCCCCCTATAAACGTCTGCCAGGCCGTCGTAAGCGTTCGCCGAGCGCGGGAATCGGGCGGCGTTTAATTGCAGGACGCGAAGCGCCTCGTCAAGCTTCCCGGCTTCCATCAGCTCGTAGCCCAGAGTGTTGATGCTTTGTTCGTTGATAACTCTGGCGTTCGGGTCGCGTTTCAGAACCTCACGATAAATCTGCTCGCCGCGCGCGACGCCTTGCTCGCGGATGATTCCGAGTAAGTCCGCGTAAGAGGGCGGGGCAGGCAGAGCCTCCGTGTAGCGAAAGCTGACGGCTGCGCGCGGATAGCCTTTCCATTCGGCAGGCTTCTTCAGGCCCGCGCTCTTGCCCGTCTCCGCTTTCAAATAGACATCGAGGAAAGAGAGAACGTAGCGCGCCATGATTTCGTAGGCTGCTTTCCTCGCGGCGACAGGAGAGTTTTGCTTCACTTGTTCGGGCAGGACGGCGGTGTAGAGTAGCGCGTAGTTGTCGAAATCAACGTGATTCAGGTCGGCGATTTCAAAAGAATATCGCTCGGAATATTTGAGCGCGTCGGTGACATCGTAAGTGACCGTGCCCGCATCCTTGCGGTGGAGTTCCAGGACCGGGACGGTGACGTTGTCTACGTTATAAAAAGGGGAGCTTTTCAGAAAGCGGCTGTAATGAATGCCGATGAACGAAGGGTCGAAGCCGACGACAGCTTTGATGTCAGGATTGCGCATCGCCATCAGGAGCGCAGCCTGCCCGCCGTAGCTGAACCCCATGGCGCACACGCGGCCCATGTCCGCCATCGGGAGGTCGCGCATCTTCTCGAACAGGAATTCCAGGTCGCGCGTGAGAGTCTCCAGGCCGATTGCGTCGGCGGTGGAACTCACGCTGTTGGCCCCCATCATGGGGACGACGGCGACGACGTAACCGTGACTCGCCAGGAACTCCCACAGGACTACGTTCTCGTCCGTGCCGAACCCTGCGCCGCCAGCGTAGATGACGAGAGGGAAGCGTCCCTCCGCGGCGGGCGCGTCACGCACGGAGGCCGCCGGCACGCGCACCAATCTTTCGTACAGACCGTCCCTGTGAGCCTGTAAATATTTGCCCTGATAGTAGTCGTGAATCACCTGCGCGCGGCGGCGTAAACCCTCCGCGACGGGCGTGTCACCCTGAAGATTCAAATAGTCGCCGTAAACCATCCGCACGGCGTTTGACTGAAGCCGGGCGGGATAAAAGATTTGAATGTGCAGAGGGCGCGAGCGTTCGCCCGCGTAAAGCTTCCCTTCATAATTGCGTTCGGGGATGAAGGTGCGCGAACGGTCAGGCACAATCGTCGCGCGGTAGCCGACCGCGTGCGCGCCCGGCTGCAAGTCGCCCCACAGTGGGAAAGACTGCGCCTGCGCGGATGGCGCGTGGCTGAAAACGGTCAGGACGAGAGCTGTGAGTAAGACTAAACGACGCATAAATAATATCTCAGGCAATCAATGCAGGTGATACTTGAACCAGACGGCGAGCATCTCCGCGAGTTCCGCCTGTTCGCTCAGGATGTCTGTGGCGTGCCCTGTGCCGGCGACCTCCATCGTTTGTGCCGTGCGGCTCTTTTGACGCAGCAGCGGGAATAGTTCCTTCACAGACTTAGCCCTCTCTTCCGACGACTTGATGAACAGCCACGCGGCACCGCTGCCGTCAATCGCCGCCATTGATTCCTCGCTGAACGAGCCTGGGGAGAGTGCCACGTAAGCTTGACCATAACCATGCTTCCTCGCGGCCGAGGCCATCTCCTCCCCGCTATAACTCGCCCCCACGAATCCTATTTTTTGCGCGTCAATCCCCGAGACTGTTTTCAAGTAGCTGAAGGCCGCGGCCACGTCTTCGTCCGCGCCTTCGATCAAAGCCAGTGAATCCTGATTCCCCGGAACAAACTTCCCCTTGTTGATGCTCTCGCCGTGCCCGCGCAGGTCTATGCGGAAGGATGCGATGCCGCGCTCGGCCAGGTGCCGCGCCAATCGCTCGTAGACTCTTCTATCCCCGGCCGCTTTGTTGAGAAGGATCACCGCCGGCACAGGGCGCTTGGCTTGAGGGACTAACAGGTCGCCTACAATCTTCCAGCCGCCGCTCTCAACGACAACCCGCCTCTCCTTAATCGCCACGCCTCCGAGAGCTGCGGGTTGAAGATTGAAGAGGCAGGCGGTAATTATCAGAAAAGCCGTTACGGCCCTCGGATACGCCATCGCCACTCCTCGTAAGAATGTTAACTTTTGAACGGGACGGGGCCGCCTGTTTCATCCGACCGCGGCTTAATTATTCAATACGGCGGCGGGTGATAGAACGTTTCGGCAGAATGCGGTCACCTGTGGCTAGAGTTGGACTTCGACCCAGAGGGGCCAGTGGTCTGAGAGGCCGATCTTTTTGTCTATGCCGTGGCGCAGGGGCTTGAGGCCGCGGAGCCAGAGCCAATCGAGCTTGAGCTGGATGATGAAGGTCTTCCAGGTGCTCGTGCCGTGGTCGAAGGGGGTGGAGAACTTCTGGGCCTCGAACATCCCTGCGGTCGCGCCGACATCTTTGTCCGTCAGCGTGTTGAAGTCGCCGAGCACGACCGCCCGCTCGACGCGCGCGTGGTCCGCGCTGGCGAGGTCTTCGAGGACGGCGCGGAATTGTGCCAGCCGCTTCTCGTTGCTGGTGCGCAGCTCCGCGTGCACGGAGTAGACGCGCACGCTCCGCTCGCCGATGCGGACGGTCGCCCCTATGGCCGCGCGGCGGCGGCCCCCAGGCCCTTCGTATGGCAGCACCAACCGCTTCACGTCCGTCAGCGGGTAGGCGCTCAGGATGGCGACGCCCGTCTCCTCCTCCTTCGGCTCCTTGTCCTTCGAGGGCGGCGGGGGCGGCGCGGCCCACGCGTAGTACATGCCGAGTTCTTCGGCCATCAGGCGCGCGGTGTTGACGTTGCCCGTGCGCTTCTTGTTGCGGTCCACTTCCTGTAGGCCGACGACGGCGGCCCCGCCGATCTCCGGGTCCGTCTTCAGGAGCTGAATCAGCCGGCGCAGGTCTTCGCCGCCGCGCCAGCGTATGTTGTAAGAGACGATCTTGATGGAGTCGGGCGCGGGCGGTGGCTGCGCGGGCTTGGGCGCGGCCCCGGTTTCGAGCAGTATCTGCTCGCCATTATTGTCGCGTGCGGGCAGGGGCGGCGCGAGAAGGGTTAGGATGAGAAGTAGGGGGACGACCAGAGCGCGGCTGAAATGACCAGGCGGATGAGCCACGGGATGTGTAAACCCCTCTTTAATCGAAGTACGGCATGGCCGAGACGATTTTCGCGCCCCCGGCGGCGAGGGCGACCTTTAGTTGGAACGACGGCACGTTCACGATAATCAAACGCGAGCCCGCTGGCAAGCCGTAGCAGCCCTCCTCGCACACGCCCGGCCAGGGCTGGTAGAGCTTGAACCGCTCGTCCCACTCGGCCACGGCCTTCCGGTATTGGGCCGACTGTGCCAATTTGCGCCCCGACACCTCGGCGCGCAGCAGCCCGTTCACCCTCTCCAACACGTCCAGGCTGGCGCGCAGCCGCGCGACGGCGTCGGCCACCTCGGCGGGGTCGTCCTCATTGGCCTTCTCAATCTTTTCATAGTCAGCGTCGAGGCGGCCGACGAGGCGCGCGATTGCCGGCGGGTACGCTCGCCCGTCTTCCGGGAGGCGGTCGGCGCTGAACCTGCCGTAAATGTACAGTTGGCCCAAATGTTGAAAGTTGATGTTGGCGACGTAGTAGCGGCTCAGCTCGTCGCGCGTCAGGCGGCGCGCCATGCCGGGCGGGATGAAGATGAAAGGCTCGCTCTCGGGGCCGTTCAGGTGGCGGTCAAGAAAGTCCGGGACGAACAACTCGGCGGCGACGACTGCCACGTCGTTGGTCTCCGTCATCCGCTTGACGAAGAGCCGCGCCAGCGCGTTCGTCTCGCGCGACTCTTCCACCGTCAACTCTTGAGCCGTGACCTGTGAGAGCGCGGCGATGACCAGGAAAATAACTGCGAGCTTTCTTCTCATCTTCCGAAACACCTCCGTGCTGTTGACGGCGCAGCCCTTCAGGGTTTGCTGTCTTCGGGGCCTATCCGCAGGCGCAGGCCGTCGGAGGCCGCAATCGTCTCGCCGGGCCACAGCTTCTTCGCCTCGGCCGCGATGTCCACGCCGTCCCACTCCGGGTAGAGGTGCGCGAGCATAACCTTGCGGGGCCGCGCCCGGCGCGCGAGTCGCATCGCGTCCTTCAACTCCAAGTGCGTTGCCATGGGCTTGTCGCGCCTGAAGGAGCACTCCATCAGGAAGAGGTCAACGCCTTCACTGAAGCGCGCGAGCGAGTCCGTGTAGCCCGTGTCCGAAGTGTAGACGAGCGAGGTGCCGTCTTCGTCCGTCAGGTGGAGCGCCAGGCTTTCGCGCGTGTGCGGCGTCGAGAAAGTCTTGGCCCTCAAGCCCGGCAGCATTTCGAACTCGGCGCGCGGCGCGACCTCGCGGATTTCGACGGGGAAGGGCTGCTTGAGCAGCCCGTAACTATTCGCCTCGTCGAAGGCGCGGACCAATTTTTTGAGGCCGCGCCCGCCGTAAATCAGCAGGGGCTTGCTTCGCCCCTTCGTCTGCGGAGCATGTTTCGTGCCGAAGAGGAAGGGGGCCAGGCCGCCGACGTGATCGAGGTGAAAGTGGCTGACCCAGACGGCGTCGAGGTTGACCCAGTCCAGGCCCTCCTGCGCCATGCGGTGAACGGCCGCCGCGCTCACGTCGAGCAGAATTGTGCCACGACTGGTTTCGAGCCAGTGCGAGGACGAAGCCCTGCGCGGGTGCGGGACGGACGTGCCCGAGCCGAGGACGATTAGATTCATGGCGCGCAGGCTACCCAAATCGCGCGGGGGCCGTCAAACGCTCGCTTGACCGGCGGGCGTCTGTTAAGCTAAATCTCGAATTCAAAACCTGAGATTTCAAATGGCGATGGATACTTCGAACGTGGAATTGGACGCGCTGGCGGTCTTCGCGCACCCGGACGACGCCGAGCTGAGCGTGGCCGGGACGCTGCTCAAGCTGAAGAGTTTGGGCTACCGCACGGGCGTCCTGGACATGACGCGCGGCGAGATGGGGACGCGCGGAACTATCGAGGGGCGCGCGGAAGAGGCGCGCGAGGCGGCGCGCATCCTGAAATTAGACGCGCGGCTCAACCTGGAGCAGCCGGACGGCCACGTCCAGGTGTCAGAAGACGCGCGCCGCGCGATGGTGCGGGTGCTGCGCGCGCACAGGCCGAAAGTCGTCTTCACCTTTCACTGGGACGACCCGCACCCGGACCACGCCGCCACGGCGCACATCGTCCGCGAAGCGGCGCGGCTCGCCAGCATGCGCCGCTACGACGAGGAGGCGGGCCAGGACGCCGTGCGCGTGCCCGCGCTTGCCCACACCATCTACTCGCGCCTCGTCATCCCCTCCTTCATCGTGGACGTTTCGGACTTCATGGAGGAGAAGATGCGCGCCATCCGCGCGCACGCCTCGCAGTTCTACAGCCCGGACTCCGCGGAGCCGCAGACGCGCATCAGCGACAAAGGATTCCTACAGCAGATTGAGTGGCGGATGCGTTACTACGGCTCGCTCATCAACGTCGCGGCCGGCGAAGCCTTCTACGTCCGCGAGGCGCTGAACGTGGAAGACCCCGTCGGGCTGCTCACGCGCCCGATGAACATCTACTCTTAACCAGGATGGGCCGAGGCGTTCGAGTCAAGACGGGTTGCTGCGGTTTTCGGATGGCGCAGCGCGAGTACGTCGCGCAGTTTCCGGTCGTAGAGGTGCAGCAGACTTTCTACCAGCCGCCGCAGGTGCAGACGCTCGAACGCTGGCGCGCGGAGGCCCCGCCCGATTTCGAGTTCACGCTCAAAGCCTGGATGCTGATTACGCACGAGGCGCGCAGCCCGACTTACCGCAGGCTCAAGCGCGCGCTGTCCGAAAGTGAGCGCGAAGAGTGCGGCGCGTTCCGCCCGACCGCTATCGTGCGAGAGGCTTGGGACGTAACGCTTGCCTGCGCCGGGGCGCTTCAGGCGCGACGCGTCCTCTTCCAGTGCCCGGCGAGCTTTCAGCCGACGAAAACGAACGTCACGAACATGAGCAATTTTTTCGAGGGGATAAAGCGCCCGCGCGGGATGGAGTTTCTCTGGGAGCCGCGCGGGGGCTGGGCTGACGCGCTCGTGCGCGAATTGTGCCAGGAATTTAAGCTGACGCACGTCGTTGACCCCTTCAGCGCGCGGACGGTGACGCCCGAGCGGTGCTACTTCCGCCTGCACGGCCGCACGGGGTTCCGCTACGTTTACGAGGACGACGAGCTGTTGGAGCTTTACGGGATGCTGCCGCGCAAGGGGACTTCCTACGTCCTCTTCAACAACGTGCGGATGCGCGAGGACGCCGCGCGCTTTCAAAGGCTCATCGAGCATGAGAAGTAAGCTCGCCACGCCTCACTGGATTTTCTTTTCTTCCGACTCCTGACTCCTGACCACTGACTTCTGCTTTTTGTCGAGGACGGCGCGGACGATTGAGAGCGTCGCAGTGGCGCGCGGCGATTCGCCCGTAAAATTCTTCGCCAGCTCGATGGCGCGGTAGAGGTCGTCGCCGGCCAGCCGGCCGAAGACGCCTTGCACGTTGAAGCTCTCCACGTCGAAGTTGGTCGTCGTCGAGCCGTGCGGGGTCGTGAACCGGGACTCGATCTGCGCGTCGCCGCCGGTGAAGCCAGTTGCGGAGTTGGCCGCCTTGACGGCTTCGCCCGCGAGTTCCCACGCGCGGTTGCGGTCCAGTTCGTACATCTGCGTGGCGACGCCGAACAATGCGCGCGCGCGGTCTGCCTCGCCGCCGCCGATGCGCCTCGCCTCGGCGGCGGCCTCGTCCAGAACCTCCGCGGCGTTCTTGGCGTCGCTCTTCCTCATCACGCCCGCGATCTCCGTCAGCGCCCACACGCGCTGGATAGTGCTGAGTTCGCCCGCGCGGGCCAGCCTGAGCGCCTCCTGCGCATCGCCTTTCCTGATCATGTTGCTGACCAGTGTGAAATCAACGTAGGAGCGCGCGCCCTTGCGCGTCTCGGCGTCCTGAATCTTGTCCAGTATATCGCGCGCCGACGGGTCGCCTTTGTGCGCGGCCTCCAGCGCCGCACGGGCGTAGGAGAAGTCGCGCTCGGCGGGATTCACTTCGCGGTCGCCGCGCTCCATCGCCTCGCGCCCCTCGTCCGGCATCTCTTCGGCGGGCACGAGGCCGCGCGTCAGCTCCGGGTTCTGGCCGTTGCGCAAATGCTCGGGCACGTCGGGCGCGAGCGCGCTCGCCTGCGCGCGCAGCTCGGCCGAAAGGTTAGGGGCGTAGCGGTCGTAGAGCGGGAGCAGCCGCGCGATGACGAAGTAGAGCCCGCCGCGGCCCGCGAGCGTGCGGTCCTGGTCGCGCGTCGGGATGGGCCGCAGGAGAATCTGCGCGGCCGAGCGCAGGAAGGCCGCGCGCAACTGCGGCGTCATGCTCGGCGCGACGATGCGGTCCCTCTCCATCATCGAGGAGTTCTCGCCGTTGCCCTTGATGACGATGTTCAGGAACGGCGTGAAGGCGTAGGAGGAGAGCACGGAGACGGTCGTCGCGTCCGACGAGAGGTCCGCGGCGGCGCGCTGGAACATCGCGGCGAAACGCTTGTCGGCGGCCGCCTGATCCTTCTCGCGCAGCAGCGACAGGAAGTTGATGCCGCGGACGGTGACGCGGTCGAGCGCCTTGTCCGCGAAAGCGAGCGCGCGCTCGACGTTGCCCTCTTCGAGGAACCCGCGCGCGAGCGCCAGCCTTTGGCCGATCTCGGCCGGCGGGTTGAGGGGGTCGGGCGTCGCACGCCCCGCGGAATTGTCCAGGCTGATTGTGAGATTCTGGCTGTCGCGCTCGTTCCCCTCAGTCATCTTGGCGAGAAACTCTTCGCCGAGCGCGCGGTCGCGCCGGGAAGCTAAACGCAGGACTTCCGAGCGCAGCTCCGGCATCCCCTCGTTGGACCCTTCCCGGTCGCGGCTCTCCTCAAGGCGGCGCAGCGCCTCGCGCTCCGCAGAGTCCGCGGCCTCCCACGCCCTCTGGAAGAGCAGGCGCGCGCGCTCCTGGTCCGTCTCCCACAGGGCGTCGGCGGCGCGCATCTGGACGCGCGCGCGCAACTGCTCGTCGCGGAACGAGCGCGCCTCGTCGGCCAATGAGGCGACCAGCGTGATGACGGTCGTCCGGCGCTCGTCGTCGGCCGCGTCCGCGCGCTCGCGTGCGGGCCGCGCGGCCTTCGCGGGCTTGGCCGGCTTCTGCGGCGCGGCCTTCTTCTCCGCGGGCGTCTGCGAAAGGGCCGCCGGAGAGGAGGCGAGCAGGACGAGTGAGAGAATGATGATGCGAGGGCGTTGAGACATATTCGGTTGACTCCTTCGAATTACACTACGCCGGCGGGCGGGCGCGCGTTTCAACGATTGCGGAATCTAGCAGGAAAAACTTCAAAGTTCTATTCTTTCGGCTCCGGCAGGTTCGGGCAGGTCTTGCGGTACTTCTGACCCGGGAAGAGGACTTCCCACTCGGCGTGCCTCAGGTTGCGGTTGGCGACGCGGCAGGCTTTCTCAATCCACGATTCCAGATTCATGTCCCAAAGCTTCAAGGCTCGCGTCCCGCTGCCCGCATCTCTCCGGCCTCCCAGAAAGTCCGAGCCGGCAGACGCCAGCACCCGCCCGTCCGGGCTTAAGGCCATGTCATCAAGATTAAAGGTGTGGGCGGTGAGCGGCTGCCCGAGGAGCTGGCGCTTCTCCATGTCCCAGAGGAAAATGTTGTAGGTTTTATTCTCCGCCTGCATCGTCGCGGCAGTAATCAGCGTCTTGCCGTCGGGGCTGAAGAGCATCTTCACCATGTCAGTGTCATAGCCCGTCAAAGGCCGCCCGGTCGTCTGCCGCGTCGCCACGTCCCACAGTTGAACCGTATCGTCGTAACTGCCCGCGGCCGAGGCCAGCGTCTTGCCGTCCGGGCTGAAAGCCAGGCTGATGACCTGGTCTGCGTGAGCAGCGTGTGGGTCTCCGATCATCTGGCGCGTCGCCACGTCCCAGAAACGCAGCTCGCCCAGGCCACATGAATTGTTTGGCTGGCCGGCTCTGCGTTCCAGTTTCCCACAGCCGCCCGAGACCAGCGTTTTACCGTCCGGGCTGAAGACCATAGTTTGGACGCCCGCGACAAACGGATTCGCCGGTTCAAGTTGATGGCCGGATGTGATTTTGCCGAGCATCTGCCGTGTGCCGGCATCCCACAGGATGATTGTGTCGCCGCCGCCCGAGGCGAGGATTCGTCCGTCAGGGCTGAAGGCTAACATTTTAATGAAAGCGCCGTGCCCCGTGAGCGGTTGTGAGACGAGTTGCCCCGTGTCCAGATTCCACAGCCGTATCTCGTCCTGCCTGCACACATTCCCCGTATCCGATTTTTCAATCTTCGCGCAACTGCCCGCGGCCAGAGTTTTCCCATCGGGGCTATAAGCCAGACTCGTAATTTCATAGGGCGTGTCTGTCAGCCGGCCGACAATTTTGAAGCTGGTCGTGTCCCACAATTCGACTTCGCCACGGAGGCACTCCTTAACCGGCGACCCGTTAGTCAACTCGCCGCAGCCGCCCGTCGCCATCAGCTTGCCGTCGGGGCTGAAAGCGATTCGGTTCACTTGTTGGACGGAGCTTTCCCGCAAGCGTCGGGCGATGGGGAGCCGCGCGTTGATGTCCCAGATGGCGGCTTCGCCCTCCAAGCAGTCGTTATTCGCTCCCAGCCTCCAGCAGCCGCCCGACGCGGCCCACTGAAACGTCTCCGGGTTGATGGTGACGCTCTGCACCTGGTGGAAGTAGGTGGTGATTTCCCTCGCCTGGGCGCTCTTGACGAGTGCCAGTTGTTTGCTCCCGGCGGGCGAAAACTCGACCGTTCGCACCAGGACGTGACTGCCAACGTCGGGCGAGCCCGCGTCAATTGAGATGAGGGTCTTGCCGTCGCGCGTGAACTGTACGTCCAGGATTCCGTTCTTGTGAGGCTCAGTGGTGTGCGCGAAGAGCGTCTCGAAACCGTCGAGAGGCCGACGCGCGGCCACGTCCCACAGCCTGACGGTCTTGTCAGCGCTGCCCGAGGCCAAGACCCTCCCGTCCGGGCTGAAGGCCAGGCAGGATATGCTGTCCTCGTGTCCGACGAGCGGCTGACCGAGGGGGCGGCGCGCGGCGACATCCCAGAAAATGACTGTGACTGTCGCGCCGTCCTGCGTGGACCTGCCGTTGCCGGAGGCCAGCGTTCGGCCGTCGGGACTAAAGGCCAGGCTCCTGACGATGCCCGCGTGGCCTCTGAGCGGCTCGGCGAGCGGCTTTCGGGTGACAACGTCCCACAGATAAATTTCCCCCGTCGCCTGCGTCTCGTTGTTAAAGCCGCCCGACGCCAGAATTTTACTGTCGGCGCTGAAGGCCAGACTGTAGACGGCATCCCGATGTCCTGTCAGAGGAGTTCCGAGCGGCTGTCGGGTGGCAACGTCCCACACGATGATGCCGCCGGTGTTGTCGCCGGAGGCCAGAAGTTTTCCGTCCGGGCTGAAAGCCACGCAGTTGACCTGACTCTTGTGGCCGGCGAGGGGCGTCCCGACGGGCTGGCCGGAAGCGACGTCCCAGAGCCAGACTGAGTTGTCTCTGCCACTCGCCCCGCCGCTCGCCCCGGCCAGAAGCTTTCCGTCAGGGCTGAAGACAACTTGATTAACTCTGTCCGCCGGCCCGTGAAGATAGATCGAGAGGTGCTCGCGGTAGAGCATGTCGAGGAGCAGGGTTCTGCGGGCACCGAAAATTTCCTGGACGCGGTTGGCCTCGACGCCGAGCAGCAGGCCGAGGTCGGGCCGGTTCTCCATCTGCGCGTAGGATTCCGACGCCAGTTGTCTAGCCAAAGCTATCTGCGCCTGCGCGTCGGCGCGACGCCATTGAAAAATTGCGAACACGGCGAGAATCACGGCGACGAAGAAGCCTGCGGCGAGGCCGACGATGACCATTTTCCGCCGCCGCTCGACGGCCCGCCGCGCGGCCAGACTCGCGTTAAGAAACTCGCGCTCCAGCTCGTTCAAAGCCGTCTCGTTGCGCTCGCGCCACTCGACGGCCTGTGCCAGGTGCGCGCCGCGATACAGCAGGCTTTCGTCTTTGGTCGGCTGCCACTCGCGCGCGGCTTCGGTCAGGCGGCGCAGGATACGCAGGCCCGCGCGGTCCTCCTCGATCCACTTCCGCAGCCTGGGCCAGCCGCGAATCAGCGCCTCGTGTGAGACATCAACGACTTGTTTGCCGGGTTCTTCGTCCGTGGTCAGCAGGCGCGCGTTAGCCATCGTCTGCGTCACGTCCTCGACGGCCTTGCTCTCCTCGCCGCGCGTGACGAGTTCGTCCATCGTCGCGCGGCGGCGCGTGTCCTCAGTGCCTTCGCCCGGCTGTGTCAGGCGGAGCATGATGCGGCGCACGATCAATTGCTGCTCGGCGGTGAAGGCGTCGAAGATGGCGTCGGCGCGCTTGGCAATCGCGCCCTGGACGCCGCCGCTCTCGCGGTAGGCTTCGAGCGTCAAGAGAGTCCCGCGCCTGCGCTCCCACAATTCCAGCAGCGCGTGTTCCAGCAGAGGGAGCGCGCCCGGCTGGCTCTGTATGTCGTCCAGAATCGTTTCGACCAGCCCCTGCTCGAACTCAAGGCCGACGTGCCACGCAGGCTCCTCGATCGCCTGCCTCAAGTTCTCCTCGTCCATAGGGCTGACGAGGAACTGCTGCGCCGCGATGCGCTCGGAGAGTTCCGGGTAGGCGGCGCACTTCTGGTAAAAGTCGGCGCGGAGGGTGAGCACGACCGCGTTACGGCCGTTGGGGATGAAGGACGCGTAGAGCAGGTTGGCGAGAAACTGCGCGCGCTCCTTCTCGTCCGTGCAGAGTGTGAAAATCTCCTCGAACTGGTCCACGACCCAGACGACGTGCTCGCTCGCGGGGCGTTCTGCGAGGGCGAGCGAGACGGCCAGGTGAAGCGTGCGCTCGTCCGCGCTCATCTCGTCGAGCGTGCGGTTCATGGACCCGTCGGGGTGCAGGCGCAGGAGGTTGGCGGCCAGGTTCGCGAGCGGGTGCGCGCCCGGCGTGAAGACGCGAATCGTCCAGGTGTCGCTCTCGGGCAGCACGCCTTTCTTGAGGCGCGGCACGACGCCGGCCCGCACGAGCGACGACTTGCCGCTGCCGGAAGCGCCGAGGACCGCCAGGAAGCGCGTCGTCTTCAGTTTTTCGATGAGGCGCTGGATGTCGCCCTCGCGCCCGAAGAAGAGTTCCGCGTGGTCTTCGTCGAAAGTTTGCAGGCCGCGGTACGGGCACACGTCGTCGCGCGGCTCGATCGGACGTTCGGGTCCGAGCGGGAGCCCCTTGATGGCGTTGACGAGCGACTGAAAGCTGCGCGCGTCCTCTATGCCTTTCCTCAAATCAACCCAGGTGCGCGTGCTCAGGAAGGGCGGGAGCTGGCTCGTGTCGAAGGGCTCGGGCAGGCCGGGCAGCAGCACCAGGAAGACGCGGAAGCCGCGGTCCTTCGCCATGCGGTCAACGGCCAGCTTGTATTCGAGGTCTTCCCAACTGCCTATGCCGTGCGGGCCGACGAAGACGGCGCAGGCGGTGGAGGCGCGCAGTCCCTGGGCCAATTCCGTCTGCCAGTCGCCCCCCTGCGTCAGGCACCACTTGTCGAGCCACGGCTCAAGCTCCGCGCGCTTGAGCTTCTCGGCAATGCGCTCGACCGCGGGCTTCTCGCGGCTGTTATGAGAGAGAAAGACGGCGAAGTTTCCCGTCGGCGTCTCAATTGTCGTGCTGGGCGTCTGCTCGGACATGGACTCCTTCGAGGAGAGCGAAGTGAGCCATAACTTACACCGCGGGTGGAGCGGGCGTAAAGAGTTAAATTGAACCACGGAGGACACAGAGGGCACAGAGGGAAGAAAGGGATTTGAGATTTTCAAATCTGAAATGGTTTTATCTTCCTCTGTGCCCTCTGTGTCCTCCGTGGTTATTTCCTTTTCTCTTCGAGCACGGCGCGGGCGATGGCGAGGTGCGCGTTGGCGCGCGGGGCTTCGGTCGTGAAATTCTTGGCGACCTCTATGGCGCGGTAGAGGTCGTCACGGGCTAACCCGCGGAAGAGGCCGGAGAGGTCGAAGTCTGTCGCGTTCACGTTGTTTATCATGACGCCGTCGCGGTAGCGCTCCGCCTGGTCGGCCGCCCCCTTGAGGCGCTCTTCAAGCTCTTTCACGGGGTCGCGCGAAGCGTCTTCCGGGACGATGCCGACGGTGATGGCGCGGTTCTCGCCCGTCCTGAACTGTTCGCCCACGTCGGGCGTGAGTGCCGCCAACTGCGCGCGCATCTCCGAGGCCAGCTCGGGCGCGTATCGGTCGAAGAGCGTGAGCAGACGCTTGATGACCATGTACTTGCCCGTGCGCCCCGCGCTCGTCCTGTCCTGTCCGGGCGGCGGCAGCGGCCGCAGGAGAACCTGCGCGGCCGCGCGGAAGAACTCCGCGCGCACCTCGCGCGGGAGTTCGGGCGCGGGCGCGGGCTCGCGCCGTTGCATGTGCGACGATGCCGCCGCCCGGCTCGAAGACGATGTAGATGAACGGCGTGAAGGCGTAGGACGAGAGGCCGGAGACTGTGTTGGCATCCGCGGACGGGTCGGCGGACGCGCGCCTGAGCATGCTCACGTAACGCTGGTCGGCGGCCTTCGCGTCCTTCTCGCGCAGGGCGGAGAGGAAGTCCATAGAGTCGCGCGTCACGCCCGCGAGCGCGGGGTCAGCGTACTGTAAAGCGCGCTCCACGTCGTCGTCCTGGAGGAGCTGCATCGCCAGGCGAAAACGCTGCGACTCGGTGGGCGTGGACATCCAGGGGTTGCGTTCGAGCGGGTTGTTCGCGGTCTCGCGCTCGCGTGCCTCTTCGATCTTCTTCAAAAACTCTTCGCCGAGCGCGCGGTCGCGGCGGGCGGCGAGCCTGAGCACCTCGTTGCGCAGGCTCGGGGGCGAGGTGACGGCGATCGAGCCAGACTCGCGCTGCTGGCGGCGTATGTCCTCTTCGAGGCGGCGCTGCGATTCCGCGTCGGCGGCCTCGGCCGCCTCCCAGGCGCGCTGGAAGTAGTTGCGCGCGCGCTCGGCGTCAGTCTCCCAGAGGGCGTCCGCCGCCCGCGCCAGGACGCGCGCGCGAAGGACAGGGTCTTGAAAACTCCTGGCGTCGTCGGCCAGCGTGCTGATGAGAGTGATGGCGGTCATGCGCCGCTGCTCGGCCAGGGGATTACTCGCCGCCGCGCGCTTGGCCGCGGCCTGCTTATTCGTCTTCGCCGGGGCGGCCTCTTTCTGGGCGCGGACGAGGGCGGGCGCGGCGAGCACGATTAAGGAGAGGGCGAGACGGGGGCAGACGCGTGTTAGTCGCAACATATTGTTGAGCCTCCGAAATTCAACGCGCGAAGAATTGGGCCAGGGAAAACTTCTCGACGAAATATCTCCGCTGCCAGCCGGGCCGCGCGCGGTCAAGCAACAGCGCCTCGCCCGCGCCGAAAGGGTAAAAGGCCGTCCGCTTGCGTTCCGCCAGAGACATCTTTTCGAGATCGTCCATCACAAGGGCCAGACTGCGCCTGGCGTCCTCGGCGAACGGCGTGAAGTCCTTGAGCGAAGCAAACTCTTTGGTCGGCGTGTAGCGCGCGGCGGCTTCCCTCGCCACGCGATACTCCGTGTATCGCGCCACGCCCTCTTTCCAGAGCTGGAAGGAGAGGTACTTGTAATCGTCCGCCGCGAGCGCGTCCTGAAGACCTTTGCGCGCGGCGAGGTAGGCCGCGAGCTTCCCGCGGAAGGCGCGGCCGCGCGCGTTGAGGGCCGCGGCCAGCGCGCGCGCGGCGGCCGCAAATTTCTGTGCCACTTCCGGGCGCTCGTAAGGGAAGGCGAAGTTGAGCATCCACATGCCCGTCTGGTCGCCGCGCGCGAGGTTCAAGCGGTTGACCTCTTCGTAAAAGTCCGGCTGCGAGTCCTGCATCTGGTGGAAATGCTCGTGCAGGAGCGTGACGACCCAGCGCGTGCTCGTCTTGGCCTGAGTGTTCTCCGGCTGGCCGATGACGATTGTGGAGACGCCGCCGACCGCCGGGAAGGTGGCGAGCAGGTTGGTCTGGAAGACGCGCTTGCGGAAGTGGACTTCCGCTTTGAGCAGCGCGTCGTAGCCGAGCCGCTCGAAGTCGTCCGACGGCTGCGGGTGGCGCACCAGGAATTCGTAGTCGGGAGTTACCAGCAGGACGGCGAACGGGGCTTTACTCCAACCCTTCCAGACGCGCTCGCCCAACTGGTCGCCCATGCGGAAAGCTTCAGCCAGTCGGACGCGGTCATCCGTCCTGAGCTGCGGCCTCACCTCGGCCAACGCCGCCGCCGCGCTCAGCAAGACGAGCGCGAGCGCCGCGCAGACTCTCGGCCACGTTTTCCGGCTCGCGTAAGTTTTCATGGACGGAGAAGGCTGTACAGATAGTTTTCCAGCGCACTCACACGCGCGCGCGGGCGCTGGGTTCCAAAAACAGTGAGGAGTGATGAGAGCCTGGCTCTCATCACTCCTCACTGTTTTCTGGAACTGTGGCGAGTCTTCGTATCAGACGGCGACGACTTCGAGGTCCGGGTCAACTTCCTGGCGGATCATCCCCTCGATAGCCATCAGCGTGCCCGTCAGCGAGCTGGGACAACTGCCGCACGCGCCCTGGTAACGTATGTTGAGCGTGTTGTCCTTGATGCCGAGCACTTCCAGGTAGCCGCCGTCCATCATCAGGGCGGGGCGGACCTTCTCGTCCAGAATCTCGTTGATTCTCACGAGCCGCGGGTCGTCGCTCATCAAGGCCCCGAGCGCGCCGCCGATTGACGGCTGCTCTGTGGACGCGCCCGCGGCGGCGGCGGTCGTCGCTTCGGCCGCGCGAATCGGCACGGCCAACTGCGGCAGCAACTCGTCCCAATCGCCCTCCTCGTCCTTCTCGACCGTGACCATGCGGTCCATGTAAAAGACTGAGACGATGTGCCCCGTGTCGAAAAGCGCACGGGCCAGCGTGTCGTCCGCGGCCTTGTCTGCGGAGTCGAACTGGCGCGCGACGCCGTTCGTCACGGGCTCTCTCAGTATGAATTTGACGGCGTTCGGGTTCGGCGTCTCTTGAATGTCGCTAATTTTCGGCATCTCTCATCTCCGGCGTGTTCGCCTGCTGTTCGTACCATGACTGGTCTCGAATTTGATGACCCCTGATTATACTTCGTTTGCCGCCAAAGGGGCAGCGCCCGCGGCCCCTGAGCGCGGGCCGAAAAGGGCGAAAAATGGCCGGAAAACCGGATAAGTTAACATCCCGTTCACCTGTCCACAGTGTGTCCAAAAAAAATGGACATTCCGTCAAAATAAGTGTTGCCAAATGCAGGTCGGAGGACTATACTCACAAACCTCGCTTGACCCCCCTTTAACCAGGTGAGACAAGTTGAGGCAAGAAGCAGGCGATTGCGAGGGTCGCCTGCTTTCTTGCTGTATGGCAGGAGTCAGAAGCCAGCAGTCAGCAGTCAGAAGAAAAGCAGTTCTCAGCCTTTCATTCTGACTTCTGACTCCTGTATTCTGGCTCCTGACTTTTTATGAACATAGGCATCACCGTTTATTCGAGCTACGGCGGCAGCGGCATCGTCGGCTCCGAGCTGGGCAAGGAGCTGGCCGAGCGCGGCCACACGGTCCACTTCATCGCCTCCGCGCTCCCGACGCGCCTGACGAAGTTGAGCGAGCGCGTCCGCTTCCACGAGGTCGAGATGATGTCCTACCCGCTCTTCGAGCACCAGCCATACACGCTCGCGCTCGCGACGAAGATGGCGAAGGTGGCAGAGACGGAGAACCTCGACCTCCTGCACGTACACTACGCCATCCCCCACTCGATTAGCGCCATCCTCGCGCGCGAGTCCTTGCTGCCGGGCCGTCGCCTCCCAGTCATCACGACGCTGCACGGCACAGACATCACGCTCGTCGGGGCCGACCGCTCGTATCTTCCTATCACGCGCTACGGCATCAAGCAGTCGGACGGCGTCACCGCCATCTCGCACTATCTGAAAAAGGCCACGGCCGAGATTTTCGACTTCGACAACATAGCCGTCATCCCGAACTTCATCTGCGCCTCAGACTACCAGCGCCACGCGGTCGAACAACTCCGCGCGGAGTTAGCGCCCAACGGCGAGCCGCTCCTGGTTCACGTCTCGAATTTTCGCCCGGTCAAGCGACCCGTGGACTGCGTCGAAATTTTGGCCCGCGTCCTGAAGAAGACGCGCGCCCGCCTCGTCATGGTCGGCGACGGGAGCGAGCGCACCAACGCGGAGCACCGCGCACGCTGTCTCGGCGTCTACGAGCACTGCTCGTTCGTCGGCAAGCAGCCGAAGATTTCGGATTACCTGTCGGCGTCCGACGTGCTCCTGCTGCCTTCGGAGCAGGAGTCTTTCGGGCTGGCCGCGCTCGAAGCGATGGCCTGCGAGGTGCCGGTCGTGGCCTCGCGCGTCGGGGGCATCCCGGAAGTCGTGACCGAGGGCGAGACGGGTTTTCTGAGCGAGGTCGGCGACGTGGAGGGAATGAGCGAGGCGGCCGCGCGCCTCGTCGCCGACGAGGAGTTGCGGCGCGAGATGGGACGGCGCGCGCGCGCGTCTGCCGTCTCGCGCTACAGCACGGATCTGGTCATCCCGCAGTACATCAATTTCTATGAGCGCGTCCTCGCCGCGTGAGGCGGCCCACACTGAAGAGGACGTGAGCGACAAGCCCGTCCGCTACATCATACAGAACCTGGAGCGGACCTGCGGCGTGCCGGAAAACCGGCGCACGTCCAGCCCGCTCGACATGCTCGTCAAAATCATCCTCTCGCAGGCGACGAGCGACACCAACTCCGACCGCACCTTCGCCGCGCTCAAGAAACGCTTTCCCACCTGGGACGCAGCCCTGCGCGCGCGCACGCCCACACTCGCGGAGACGATTCGCGCGGGCGGCCTGGCAAACCAGAAGGCCGCCGTCATCAAAGACCTCCTCGGGCAGATCAAAGAGAAGCACGGCGCGCTCGACCTGGACTTCCTGCACGAGTTCTCAAACGAAGAGGCCGTCCGCTACCTCTCGCAGTTCCGCGGCATCGGCCCAAAGACCGTCGCCTGCACGCTCCTCTTCGCCTGTCGCAAGGAGGTCTTCCCGCTCGACACGCACATCTTCCGCATCCTGCGGCGCGTCGGTCTCATCCCGCAAAAATGCACGGACGCCCGCGCCCACGAGCTCATGAACAGAATTGTGCCAGCGGGAAAGTTCTACTCCTTCCACGTCAACCTCGTCCGCCACGGCCGCGCCATCTGCCGCCCGCGCGAGCCGCTGTGCGAGCGCTGCCCGATTGTCGAATACTGCGACTACGGACAGGAACTCATCTGATTAACGCGCGCCGGAAGCGCTTTGAGTTTTGGCGGGCTGTTGCTGGGTGGCGGCCCATTTCGCGTGCTCTTGCGAGACGAGGGATTCGACGCGCTCGGCGAGGAGGGGTTTGGGGTTCTCGGCGGCCGCGTAGGGGCCGGCGTTAGCCAGGAAGAGGTACTTCTCGTGCTTCAGCGCCTCGCAGGTCGAGCGGTAAGTAATCCAGTTCTGCTGGTACTGATTTAATTGCTGAATGCCCTCGATCAAGGCGATGAGAGCGCCGAGGACGCCCGTGATGATGGCGTACTGAGCCCCCAGCCCGGCGCACAGGGGGATGGCGACGGCGGCCACGATGGTCGTCGTCTTCAGCCACTTGAACATTTGTTGGTTGTAGCCGCTTTTGTCCTCATACCACCTGATCTGGTCTTCCAGCCGCTCGACGGTGGGGTCCGGCTGCGTCCGGGTTTTCGCCTCGCGGGGCGCGTCTGCATTGCTCATAGGGCTTCAGCTCCAACGGCGACAAGATGGAAGGGTTCGGCGGCTACGTGAGCGCGAAAGCGAACTGAATTGCACGGGCAAGCTAAGACGATTTCGCGGGAATGTCAATGACTTCGCCCGCTTCATTCTGACTCCCATCTTCTGTATCCTGACTCCTGCACTTATGCCCTACTTGATTGACGGCAACAACGTGATGGCGCAGCGCGTCGGCTGGCACAGGGACAAGGCCGGGGCGCGGCGCGGGCTGATGGAGGAGTTGGCACAATTCGCGCGGGCGCGGCGCGTGAGTGTGAATGTGGTGTTCGACGGCGCGCCGGAGGAGTTTTTCCCGGACGGGTCGAGTTACAAGGGCGTGCGCGTCTTCTACAGCGAGCGCGGGTCGGACGCCGACGAGCGCATCAAGAGCATGGTCGAGGAGACGCGCGGGCGGCGCACGCTCGTGGTCGTCACGTCCGACCGCCGACTCGCGGACTACGTGCGGCGGTGCGGCGCGCAGGTCGTGCGCTCGGGCGAGTTCCGCAAGCGGATGGAGGAGGCGACCGCCGGCCGGGGTGCGGACGAGCCCGCGGCCGAGGGGGAAGTCGGCGAGTGGATGCGCTACTTCGGCGTCGCGCCCGAGGACGACGAGGAGTAAGGGTGCGCGGGGCCGCGCAACTGAGGTAAGCTTGACAGACTGAGGGAGGAACGATTAATGCGACGGACTTTAACAGCTTCGCTCTTGCTCGCGGCCGCGGCGCTCGCGAGCGCCTGCGGCGGGAGTTCCAACACGACGAACGCGGGCCGTGACGACGTGGACTCGACCGTCAACAGCGAAAGAATCGAGAGCTCGAACATAGCCCCCACGGGCGGCCCTGGCCCCGAGCCAGAAAACGGCCCCACCAAGTCCACGTCAAACGCCAACGCGGGTAAGAACGCGAACGAAGGCAACACCGGCGACAAGAAACAGCCCGAGAACAAGAACAAGAACTCGCAATAGCCGGCGAGACGTGATTGAGTCCCGTAGGGACTCTCGACAATAGCCCAGCACTTCAGTGCTGGGAATTGAGCCAAAAAAAATTGAGTCCCGTAGGGACGGCTGAAATGTTCGGCCGTCCCTACGGGACTCAATTACATCCCACGCCTGAATCCCAGCACTGAAGTGCTGGGCTATTTTCACCGAGCCCCTGACGGGGCTCAAGAATCCTGTCTTTGTTTACAGCGGGCGCGGCGCGGCGATTCTGAGCATGAGGGCGGCGAAGCGCGGGTCCGAGCGCAGACGCTTCCAGTTCGGGTCGTGCTCGAAGCAGGGGCGGTTCTCGTTGCCAAGCGAGATGGAGCGCTCCAGCCAGTCGAAGGCTTCGTCACGCATCCCCTCCAGGGCGTACACGGACGCCAGCCCGTAAGCTATGTCTGGGTCCACGCGCGCGTTGCGCTTAACGTCGTCCGTGACCTGGGCGAGAGCCTCCTCGCGCCGCCCGAGCGCGCTCAGGAAGATCGCCTGGAACGGGCGCACGCCGTGCATGTCCGGGTGGTGCGCGAAGACCTCGCGCATCAACGAGAGCGCCCCCTCCACGTCCAGCTTGTAGTAGAGCGCGAGCGCGCGGAAAGTCTTGACGAGCGGGTTCTCGGGCTCGCTGCGCGCCGCCTCGTCCAACTCTAAAAGTGCGTCGTCGAAGCGCCCCTTGTAGATGCGTATCAGCGCGCGATTGCAGCGGACAACGGTGCGGGCCGCCGGGTCTAGTTGCAGCAGCTTGTCGTAACTCCTCAGCGCGCGGTCGTACTCGCCGTCCAGCCGGTGCAGCGTCCCCTTGACGAAGTAGACCACGGCCTCGTTCGGCGAGTCGCGGCGCGCGCGCGCGACCTCTGAGCGCGCCTTCTGCTTCTCGCCGCGCCAGAGGTAGACGAAGACCATCAGCATCCGCGCCTCGGCGATGGTCGGGTCGAGCGCGAGCGCACGATTGAAGGCGCGCTCGGCCGCCTCGAAGTCTTCGGCCGAGCCGAAGCCCTTGAAGACGCGGTTGACGTGGCACGCTCCCAAACCGTCGTGCGCGAGCGCGAAGTCCGGGTCGAGCTGGATGGCGCGCTCGAAGCGCTGCATCGCCGCGTCGCAGTCTTCGGGCGCGACCGTGCGGAAGATGAAGCGCGCGAAGAGGTCGCGCCCGCGCAGGTATTCCTCGTAAGCGGCGGCGCTCTCGGTCGCGGGGCGCGCGATGCCCGCCTGCTCGTCGTGCGTCAGTTCCAGCCTGAGTCCTTCGACGATGCGCTGCGCGATGGTGTCCTGCACGGCGAGGATGTCGCTCGCGGCGGCGTCAATGCGGTCGCTCCACAAGAGGTCGCCGCTCGTCACGTCGAGCAGTTGGGCCGTGACGCGGAAGCGGTCGCCCGCGTGGAGGAACCCGGCGGCGAGTACGGCGTTGACGTTCAGCTCGCGGCCCGCGTCGCGCGGGTCAACCGCTTGCCCCTGATACTTGGAGATGACAGAGGAGGGGCGCACCACGAGCGAGCGCAGCCGGGCCAGTTCCGTAATCACGGCGTCGGCGAGCGAGAATTCGTAAAAGGCGGAGGCCGGGTCCTTGTTCAAATTCTTGAAGGGCAGGATGGCGACGCTCTTCTTCTCGCGCTCGCCAACGCTCGTCATGGGCGTCTGGTGAATCATCTGCGAGGTGTGCGGGGTCGAAATTGGCACACTCGTCGGCACGGTCCTCTCCGTGCCGGAGGAAGTATTGCGGCGCAGCCAGCGCATCGCGCGCGAGATGGGGTTCCCGGTGCTGGGGAGGTGGCGCGGCGCGGAGGCCCCGAACTCACTGTCGCCGGCCGAGACTTCGCGCAGGACGCTCTTCAAGTCGTCGCGGAACTCCTCCATCTTCTGATAGCGGTCGCGCGGCTCCTTCTGGAGCGCGCGATCCACGATCTGTTGCAGGTGCGGCGGGACGTAGCCCGGCCTCGTCTCCGCGAGCGGCTTCGGCTGGTCGTGCAGGACGGCGTGGCGCACGTCTATCGTCGTCTTCCCGCGGAAGGGCCACGTCCCCGTCAGCAACTCATACAGCAAAACTCCGGTCGAGAAGATGTCGGCGCGCGCGTCCACGCGGTCGCCGCGCGCCTGCTCGGGCGCGGCGTGCGTCGGCGTCCCGTAAGGCACGCCGACTTCGGTCAGCTCCGTGCGGTGTATGCCCTCGGCGTGCGCCGCGTCGTCGTCGAGCAGCTTCGCCAGGCCGAAGTCCAAAACTTTGACCTGCCCGCCGTCGGTGACCATGACGTTGCCCGATTTGATGTCGCGGTGGATGACGCCGCGCGCGTGTGCGGCGGCGAGCGCGTCTGTGACCTGGACGGCGATGGAGAGGGCGCTCGGTAATTCCAGGGGGCGGCCGTTGACGAGCTGGCGGACGTTGCGCCCCTCGACGTACTGCATGGCGATGTAGTGCACGCCGTTGGCCTCGTCCATGTCGAAGATGGTGCAGATGTTGGGGTGGTCGAGGGAGGAGGCGAGCCGGGCCTCGCGCTCGAAGCGTTTGAGGTTGGCCTCTTTGACCGTCAGCGCGGGCGGCAGGACTTTGATGACGACCGTGCGGCCGAGCTTAGAGTCAACGGCCTTGTAGACTTCGCCCTGCCCGCCGACGCCGAGCTTTTCGACAATCCGATAGTTGTGCAGGTTCGAGCCGATCATGGGCGGGCTCCGTAGCGTGTGAGGTTATATCTCATTCGCCGCCCCACTTCAATGCCGTTCGCCAGGGGGCGCGGAAGATTTCGCGGCTCAGAAAGTTATTCGTTCCCCGGTGAGGACGGCGCGGTAGCAGGCGTCAACCAGCTCGACCGACTTGTAGCCGTCGTGCGCGGTCACGGGCGGCGGCGTCTGTGCCAGAATTGAGTCTATGAACGCGCGGTCTTCTTGCAGGTAGCCCCACTTTTCTTCCTTCGTGAGCTGGTGCGTGGAGAGCGTGACCTGTTTGCCCTCCATGCCCTCGCTGGAGACGAGGGCTTCCATCTCGCGCGTGGCGATGGTCTGGTGGTGGCAGAAGACCTCGACGCGCTCGAAGGGGAAGAGCCAGCTCGCGTCGGCCGACGAGCAGAGCGTGGCGTGGACGCCGCTCTCGAAGCCGAAGAGGACGGAGAAGTCGTCCGTCTCCGGGTACTCGTGCGTCGAGCCCAGGGCCGTGAGGTGCGCGACCTCGCCGAAGAGGAAGCGCATCATGTCGAACATGTGTATGGTCGTCTCGTAGAGGAAGCCGCCGGTCACGACGGGGTCGCCGACCCACTCGGGGTTAATCAGCTCGCCGCGGTTCATCTTGACGTGCGCGGAGTGAGGCGCGCTCTCTTCGGTGAGGATGCGCTTGAGCGCGCTGTAGACGGGCGCGAAACGCCTGTTGTGGCCGACCTGGAAGACGGCCCGGCTCGCCCCGGCCGCCGCCAGCACGCGCGCCGCGTCTTCCACGCTCGTCGCCATGGGCTTCTCGCAGAAGACGTGCTTGCCCGCCGCGGCGCAGGCCACGGCCAACTCCGTGTGACGCGTGTTCGGCGTGGTGACGTAGACTGCGTCACACGCCTCGATGACCTCTTCGGGGCTGCGCGCGACGGCCGCGCCCGACGAGCGGGAGAGGGCGAGCGCGCGCTCTTCACGAACGTCGTGGACGGCCGCCAGCTTGACGCGGGCGTCGCGCCCGAGCACCTGCGAGTGGACGGTGCCGATGTAGCCCGCGCCGATGATTCCGACTCTGATTTTGTCCGTCATTCCGGGGGCAGAATGCGGTTAAGGCGCGGTGACTGTCAATGGCGCGGTCTTGCCAAGGCCGCCGTAACTGGCCGTGACGGTCCCGGTCTGGGCGGCGCTCACCGCGGCGGTCGTCACGGTGAATATCTTGCTCGCGGCCCCGGCCGGGACTGTGACGCTGGCCGGCAAGGTGGTGGCGGCCAGGTTGTCGGAGAGCTTGACGACAGTGCCGCCCGCGCGCGCAGGCCCGTTCAAGGTGACAGTGCCCGTCAGGCTCTGGCCCCCGACGACCGAGGACGTGTTCAGCTTCAGCGAAGCGAGCTTCAGCGGGTCAACTGTCAGCACGGCAGTCTTAGTCACGGCCCCGGTTTTGGCTGTGATAAGCCCCCTCTGGCTTGCGGTCACGGAGGTCGTCGTGATGGTAAACGTCTTGGTCTTGGCACCCGCCGCAACGGTTATCTGCGTCGGGGTCGTGGCCGCCGCCAGGTTGTCCGACAGCGTCACGATCGTTCCCCCGGTCGGGGCCGCGCCGTCCAGCGTCACCGTGCCGATCACATTCTTGCCGCCGTAAACGGCCGCCGGGTTGACGGCCACAGACAAGAGCACGGGAGGACGGACGGTGAGCGCGGCCGTCCTGCTCACCCCGCCGAAAGTGGTCGTGACTGTCCCGGACTGGTTGGCCGCCACGCGGACGGTCGTGATGTTGAAGGTCTTGGTCTTCTCCCCGGCCGGCACCGTGACGGTCGCGGGCACAGAAGTCGCAGCGATGTTGTCAGAGAGGGTGACGACCAGGCCGGAAGCCGGGGCGACCGCGTTGAGCGTCACAGTGCCCGTGACGGCGTTGCCGCCGGCCACGGAGGCCGCGCTGAGCTTCAAAGAATAGAGCGCGGGAGGCCGCACCGACAGTGAAGCGGACTTGCTGCTCGCGCTGACCGTGGCCGTGATCGAGGCGGCCTGAACGGCTGCGACGGGCGTAGTCGTGATCGTGAACGTCTGCTCCGTAGCGCCCGCCGGGACGGTGACGTTCGCCGGCACGGAGGCCGCCGCGTTGGCCGAGGAAAGAGTGACCACGGTGCCGCCCGCGGGCACGGCCCCAGTCAGCGTCACTTTCCCCGTGGCCGTGCCGCCCCCTGTCACGGCTGTCGGCGTCAGGCTGAACGAAGCGACTCCGAGCGAAGCGGCCCCGACCTCAAACGGCTGTGCCGCCGTCATGGCCTCGACGGGGATGGAGGCTGAAAGCAGTTGGGCGCGGTAGCGGTAAGTCCCGGGCGCTGTGCCTGCGGGCGGCGTCCAGTTGAAGGCGGCCGTCGCCGCGTAGGGCGCGGTCCCGACGAACCCCAGGCCGTCAACCCAGAAGCGAACGTGCGTCGGAGCCTTGAGGGCATTCGCGAGCGTCTGCGTGGTGCTCGTCAGGCGGTAGCCGCCGTCCTGCAACGCCGGGGCGACAGTCGTCCCCCACGGCGCGGGCCACTGCTTGTTGTCGGAGAACTGTAGCGTGTAGCTGCCGGGCAGCGATGCACTGTTCATCGCCACCTCGAACCTCCACGTCCCGGCCGCGTTCAGGTCGTAAGAGCTGGTCGTGCACTGTCCCTTCGAGACGTATTGATACCCGAGCCAACTGCCGTCGCTCTTGTAGACGAAGAGCCACCCCTGAAAGTCAGTCGCGGAGCAGAGCTTGAAGACGACTTTGCGTGGGGCCGTGAGACTAATGGTGAAAGCGTCGCCATCTGTGGTGCCGGTGATGCGCCCGGAGACGGCCGCCGGGAAACCCAAGCTCTGAGGATTGGGGAAGTCGCCCGCGGCGGGCTCGGCCGTCAGCACGTCGTCCACGATGTCGTTGCAGTCGTCGTCAACGCCGTTGCGCGTTTCGACTGCCCCGGGGTGCACCGCCTTACTGTTGTCGTTGTAGTCGCCGCCCGCGCGGCTGTAGCCGTCGGCGTCGGCGTCGGCGCACATGGGATTCTGTGCCGAGTACTTTTGCCCGAGGCGGGTCCGCGCCGCGCTCGACATTGACCAGTGCCAGGCGTCCATCTCGCACGCGACGTTCGCGTTCGCGCCGTAGGCCAGCGCTTCCACAAACAGGTCATTCTTATCGTCGGGCGAGAGCGGCGGCACGTTCGCCGCCTTGTAAGCCTTGAAGTGGTCGAACACCCTGCGGACGGCCGTTGGGCCGTGCAGGCGCGCGTAGCGCAGCATGATTCCGCCCCACGCGTCGTTGGCGCGAACGCCCAGCGCCTCGCACCCGCTGCCGTTGCGGACACAAGTCTCCCACGAGACCCCGTTCCCGGCCTGGTCCCAGGCTTTGAGCCACGTTGTTATGTGCTTGACGAGCGCGGCGTCGGGGGCTATGTCGTAATCGCCCGTGCGGGAGTAGACCTGCAAGTAAAACGGGAAGAAGGTCGTCCAGGCGTGGCTGAAGTCCGAGTAGTAGGACATGTAGCTGGTGTAGATGTCGAAGTTGTGCGACATCTCGTGCTGGACGTACCCGTTCAACTGCCCCAGGGCTAAATATTTCTTGGTGTCGGCGATGGTAAAGGGGGCGACTTCCACACCCTTCAACCCGACGTAGCCGAGGCCCCCGTAAGGCCCCACGTCAACGGCGGCAAGCGTCAGCAGTCCGGTGCCCGACGGCTCGCCGCCGGCCACCTCGGCCATCTGTGCGTAGAGCTGGTCGGTCAAGTCAACCAGTTCCCGCATGTCGTCCTCGCTGAGCCCGTCGGCCCCGAGCCAGGAATCCTGGACGGCCCAGCGGATGTACTTGCCGCTGTAGGCGTGAAGCGTGTAGGTCGTGCCGCCGAAAGACGTGTACTCGATGGTGCTCTTGATGGGGAAGTGCGACGGCGCGCCGGCCTGGGCCTCGGGCGTGCCTTTGCCCACCGGTTCGAGTACGCGCACGCTGCCGGCCTCCGCGGGCAGCTCCCCGGGGAGAAAATAATCACGCGGTTCCTGGGCTTGGGCCTGGGCCGCGCAGACGAGGGGGAGGCAGAGGCAGAGCAGAGTCAGCAGGGCCAGGCGGTGAGCGAGGTACATTTTTCTCATCACAAATTTCAGGGTCGCCGAAAGGGCAATCGTCGTGGGTTTGGTTAAAAAAACTCAGCGGTGGCGCGAGGACGGCTTTCTGGACGGGGGGAAAAACCTTTCACGGGCCGTGAGGCAATTCACGATGAAATTGCCTCAGAAATATACCTCAAAAACGCCCGCTGCGCAAACGCTTGCCGGCGGCGGGAGGACCATAAAACGGCTCGTCCGCGCCCTACCGCCGGATGCCCGCTTCGGCCAAAACTTGTTCGACGGCCGCGCGCGCGTTGTGTGCCAATTCCAGCGGGTCGCGCTCCCAGTATTCCGGCCGGAAAATCTCCACGCTCGTGACGCGATCGTAGCCTATCCGCGCGAGCGCGGCGACGATTTCCTTGAGCGGCAGGATACCGAGGCCCGGCAGCAAACGGTGTCTGTCTTCCAGCTCCTCGCGCGGCAGGTCTTCGGCGTCGTTGATGTGGAAGACGAAGAGCTTTTGCGGGTCGAGCGCGTCAATCGTTTCGAGGCGCGAGCCGCCCGCGTAGAAGTGGAAGCTGTCGAGGACGAGGCCGACGTTCTCGCGGCCCAACTGGTTGACGATTTCCGCGGCCTGGTCGAGCCTCTGCACGCTGCAACGCGGCTGCCCCAGGAACTCGAAGGCGAGCCCGACGCCGTGCTGCCCGGCGATTTGGCCCAATTCGTCCAGCACGCGCACGGACTCCAGGACCGTGTCGCCCCAACTCGTGCCTTCGGGCAGCCGGCCCGGCACGACGACGACGTAAGGGCAGTCGAGCTCGGCCGCCGTGCGGCACAGCTCCGCGCACTCTTCGAGGAGCCGCGCGTGCCCGCCCGCATCGCGGAACGTGATGCTTTCGATGGAGTTGATGCTGTAAGGCTTAAGATTGTGCACGTCGAGCATGGTTTTAAGCTCGGCGGTCGAGCGGGACGCGAGAAACCGGCGGAGCTTCGCGGCCCAGATTTCCAGGCACTCGAAGCCTGCGGCGGCCGCCACCCGCACGTCCGTAGCGAGGTCTGCGCGCATCGTCGTCGCGCCGTTCAAAGCTAATCTCATCCGTCACTCCTTTCAAAACTCAGCATATCAAAAATTGGTAGTGGTTCAGTTTGAAGCGGATTCAAACAGGATGGACAGGATAGACAGGATTCAGAGAAAGAATCATTGCTTTTTCTTCATCCTGTTTATCCTGTCCATCCCTGTTAATTTCTTCTTCGCTTCATACTGAACCTCTACCCAAAAATTCAACCCTTTGCGCCTTACGTCTTGTCTTTGCGCCTCCAGCGTGAACGGCTGTTTCCCGCAAAGGCGCAAAGTTAAAACCGAAGGCGCAAAGGCTTGAGTGATTTTTAGTGCCGCGGTTGTTGACTTGCGGGCCGGTTTAGGGGTAAAAGCCCAAAACACTTTCTGCAATCTTGCCCGGCCCTCGCTTCGTATCAAGAGCAGGGGGAAAGCTAATTTTTTTACGATAGAAAGGACACACACGTTATGGCTATTCGCTTAGGCGACACCGCACCCGACTTTACGGCCCAGACGACCGAGGGCGAAATCAAGTTCCACGACTGGCTCGGCGACAGCTGGGGCGTCCTCTTCTCGCACCCCAAGGACTTCACCCCCGTCTGCACGACCGAACTGGGCGAGGCCGCGCGCCTCAAGCCCGAGTTCGACCGCCGCAACGTCAAGATCATCGGCCTCAGCGTGGACCCCGCAGACTCGCACGCCAGGTGGGCCGAGGACATCGAAGAGACGCAAGGCCAGAAGCTCAACTTCCCGGTTATCGCAGACTCCGACCGCAAGGTCTCAGACCTCTACGACATGATTCACCCGAACGCCTCCGACACCTTCACGGTGCGCTCGGTCTACGTCGTCGGCCCGGACAAGAAGGTCAAGCTGATGATTACCTACCCCGCGAGCACGGGCCGCAACTTCGACGAAATCCTGCGCGTCATAGACAGCCTGCAACTGACGGCCAACTACAGCGTCGCCACGCCCGTCAACTGGAAGGACGGCGACGACTGCATCATCGTCCCGGCGCTTTCGGACGAGCAGGCCAAAGAGAAATTCCCCGGCGGCTGGAAGACCCTGAAACCTTACCTGCGCGTCACGCCGCAGCCGAACAAGCCCAAGGGCGAGGCCGCGGGCGGACAGTAAAAAGGTGGAAGGCAGAAGGCAGTAGGCAGTAGGCAGGAAAAGAAAAAAAGCTTTCTTTCTGCCTTCTGCTTTCCGCCTTCTGCCTTCTGTTTTCAGTGCGGCTACACCGAACTCTACGCGCCGAACTGCCGCGCCCTCCTCGCCGCGCACAAACAATCTCAACGCTAATCAAATCCGCTCGCCCGTGTCCGCATCGAAGAAGACTGCTTTGTCCGTCTCGAAGCGCACCCAGGCGGGCGTCTCCTGTTCGGCGCGGAAGTCTGCGGCGGCGCGCGCGATGATCTTCTCGCCGCCCGGCAGCCGCAGGAAGACGAAGGTCTCGTTACCCATCAACTCCGTGACGTAAACTTCGGCGGGCGTCCAGCCGTCGCGCGGGCTGGCGGAGACGTGTACGTGCTCGGGCCGCACGCCGAGCGTGAGGCGCTCGCGCCCGTCCGTCAAATCCAGTTGGGCATCGCCGAGGGGCAGGGCGAGGCCGCCGCCCGCGAAGACGCGTGAGCCCGCGTCGCGCGCGCCCTCTATGAAATTCATGGCGGGGCTCCCGACGAATTCGGCGACGAAGCGATTGGCCGGCAGGTTGTAGATGTTGAGCGGCGTGTCGAACTGCTGTAGCCGCCCGGCGCGCATCACCGCGACGCGGTGCGCGAGCGTCATGGCCTCCGACTGGTCGTGCGTCACGTAAACGGTCGTCGTCCCCAGCTCGTGCTGAAGGCGCTTCAACTCGCCGCGCATCTGCACGCGCAGCTTCGCGTCTAAGTTCGAGAGCGGCTCGTCCATCAAATACACGCGCGGCTCGCGCACGACCGCGCGCGCCAGGGCCACGCGCTGCCGCTCGCCGCCGGACAACTCGCGCGGCCGGCGTGCGAGCAGCCCGTCAATCTCCAACATGGACGCGACCCTGTTGACGCGCTGCTCGATTTCGTCGCGTGGGATTTTCCTGACGCGCAGCGGGTAGGCTATGTTCTCGGCAATCGTCATGTGCGGGTAGAGCGCGTAAGACTGAAAGACCATCGCCACGTCGCGCCGCTGCGTCGGTACGTCGTTGACGCGCTCGTCTCCGATCATGATGTCGCCGGCCGTCGCCTCTTCGAGCCCGGCCAGCATCCTGAGCGTCGTCGTCTTCCCGCAGCCCGACGGGCCGAGCAGCACGACGAACTCGCCGTCCTCCGTCGAGAGCGTCAGGTCGTCAACCACGACGGTCTGACCGAAGCTCTTGCTCACGTTTACGAAACTCACGTTCATCCCTTGACGGCTCCCAGTGACAACCCGCGCACGAGATAACGCTGAACGGCGAGCGCGAAGACGAGTATCGGAATCATCGCCACGACGCCCGCGGCGCTCATTACGCCCCACTCGATCTCGTACTGCGTGACGCGGCCGGCGATGCCGACGGGCAGCGTCATGGCGTTGTCCGTCTGCGTCAGCGTGAGCGCGAACAGGAATTCGTTCCACGAGATGATGAGGCAGAAGACGGCCGTCGCCGCGAGCCCCGGCGCGACCAGCGGCAGGATGACGCGCCGCAGCGCGCCGAGGCGCGTGTCGCCGTCCACGCGCGCCGCCTCCTCCAACTCGCGCGGTATCTCCTGAAAGAACCCGCGCATCATCCAGACCACGAACGGCAGGTTGAACGCCGTGTAGACGATGACGAGCGCCGCCCAAGTGTCCAGCAGCTCAAGGTCGTTCATCAGCAGGAAGAGCGGGACGGCCGTGACTATCGGCGGGAACATGCGCGTCGAGAGTATCCAGAGCGCGACGCGCGTGTTGAGCCTGCGCGGCAGACGAAAGCGCGCCAGCCCGTATGCGGCGAGCGTCCCCAACAGAAGCGCGCACGCCGTCGAGAGCACGGCGACCACCGCGCTCGTGACCAGATACTGCCCGAACGAGCGCTCCACGAAGGCGTCGCGGTAGTGTGCGAGCGTGGGCCAAAACGCAAACCACTTCGGCGGCACAGCGAACTGATCCACCTCGCTCTTGAGCGAGATGGTCATCATCCAGTAGACGGGCAGGAGCGCCGCCGCGACGGCCGATCCGACCAGCGCGTAAGTCCACAGCCGGCCCCCTCGCCTCATGCCTCCTCCTGTCTCTGTAGCAGGCGTATGTAGAGCAGGCTGACGGCGTTCGTCAGAATCAGCAGGACGAAGGACATCGCGGCGGCGTAGCCGAAGTCGCCGAAGCGGAAGGCCGTGCGGCGTATGTAGAGAGAGATGGTCTCGGTCGCGAAGCCGGGAGCGCCCTCGGTGAGAATGAAAATCTGGTCGAAGACTCGGAGCAAGTCCATCGTCCGCAAGAGGAGCGCGATCAGGATGGCGGGTTTGAGGAGCGGCAGCGTGACGTAGCGGAAAGTCTGCCACGCGCTTGAGCCGTCAATCAGCGCCGCCTCGTAGGGCTCGTCGGGGATGGCTTGCAAGCCCGCGAGCAGGATGAGGAACATGAAGGGCGTCCACTGCCAGACATCCACCAGGATGACCGAGGCGAAGGCGAGCGTCGGGGACGCCGTCCACGTCAACTGCTCCGTGTTGATTCCGACGCCTTGCAGTGTGCCATTTATCGCGCCGAAGTTCGGGTTGAGCATCAGCCGCCAGACGACGCCGACGACCACCGGCGGCAGCATCATCGGCACGAGCAGCGCCGCGCGGAAAAAACTGCGCCCGCGCATCTCTCGATTGAGTAGGACGGCGAGCGCGAGGCCGAGCAGGAACTCGACGGTCAGCGCGATGGCGGCGTAGACGAGCGTGTGCGCGAGCGCGCTCCTGAAAAAGTCGTCCGACAGGAGGCGCGCGAAATGGCGCAGCGTCCAGCCCGAGTCCGATTGCAGGCTGACCCTGACGGAGTAGACGAGCGGGTAGACGGAGAGCGCGAGGAGCACCGCGACGGTCGGCGCGATGAGCAGGTAGGGCAAGGCGCGCTCGCGACCCGCCGATAATTTCCGCTCAAGAAATGAACGCATATCAGGTGGCCTGTCCACTACGGATTAGGAAGACAGATTCAAGCCTTTGCGCCTTACGTCTTAACTTTGCGCCTCCAGCGTGAACGGCTGTTTCGCGCAAAGGCGCAAAGTAAAAACTAAAGGCGCAAAGGCTTGAGTGCTTTCTTTTAAATCCGCAATCCTATCTCCCGCGCTCTATGATCTCTGCGATCTTGGCGTTGGCCTGGTTCATCGCTTCCTCGGGCGTGAGCTCGCCGCCGTTGGCTTTCGAGAGGTAGATGCCGAAGGCGTTCTCGATCTCGTTCCAGAAGGGCGTGCGCGGGCGCGGGCGCGAATTTTCGAGCGAGCGCAACTGCGCCGGGTAGGACGGGAATTTGCCCAATAACTCCGCGTCCGTGAAGACGGACTTGCGCGTCGGCGGGTTGCCCCTCAGCGCCGAGCGCTTCATCTGCTCGGCGTTCGTGGCCCAGACGAGGAAATCGAAGGCGGCGTCCGCGTTCTTCGACGCGCGCGGGATGGCTATCAGCCAGTTACCAATCTCTGCGCGCCCGGGCTTCAGTCCGCCGGGCATCACAGTGAACTCCATCTTGCCCATGACTTTCGACTTCGCGGGGTCCGAGAAGGCGCTGATCCACGCGGGCCAGTTGATGGACATCGCCGCCGTGCCTTGCAGCAGGTGGGCAGAGACTTCGTCCGCATTAAAACTCTGATAGCCCGGCGGCGAGTACTTCCCTAGTTCGAGCATGAACTTGAGCGCGCCCACGCCCTCGGGGCTGTTGACCGTGGGGCGGCCCTCGGCGTCGAACATCTCCGCGCCGAAGGCCCAGAAGATGGGCATGAAGTCTGCGACGACGGCGTTGCCCTGCGCGGCGCGCATCACGTAGCCGTGCATCCGCCCGCCGCCGGGCGCTCCCGCCGTCTCGCGCTCGCTGATGGTGCGCGCCGCCGCGAGAACCTCGTCCCAGGTCGCGGGCTCTTTTAATCCGTGCTTCTCGAAAACGTCCTTGCGGTAGAAGAAGAGTTGCGAGTTGCCGACGTAGGGCAGGGCGTAGAGCGCGCCGGTCTCGTAAGGTTCGCGGCCGAGCGCGATGGACGCTGGCACAAAATCCTCGTCCGGCCCCTTGAGCCCGCGCCTCTCGTAGAGCGGCCCGAGATCGGTCAGCGAATTCTGCGCGGCGAACTTCGGGAACCAGGGGTCGTCCAGCATGATCAGGTCGTAGGCCCCCGTGCGCGCGTTCAAGTCAACCAGCTCTTTCTCGAACAGGTTGCCGTAAGGGAACTCCGCGATCTGTACGTGCACGCCCGTCTGCGCCTCGTAGTCGCGCGCCGCCTGCTTGAGCGCGTCGCCCTCCACGCCCGAGTTGACCGCGAGCGTCAACTGCTTGCCGCCGCCCCCACCGCGCCGGCAGGCCGAGAAGGGGAGCGTCAGGAACAGAATCAGGACGATTGATACGGAAAGCAGTTTCTTCGTTTGCATCGAGTGGCCTCGTCGGGCTCTGGGGCGCGTGTTCGGTAAGTCGCGTGGGAGGATAGCAAAAAGCGGCCGTCTCATAAACATCGCTTTGGTGCTACAATCCTCGCGCTCGCCAGCAAACCATCGAAACAGAGGCTTCCGAGATGCCCCCAACCTTTCTCCTTTACGGCGCGAACGGGTACACGGGAAAGCTCGTCGCGCGCCTCGCCAAAGAGCGCGGCCTGAGTCCCGTCCTCGCTGGGCGCGACCGCGCCTCCATCGAAAAACTGGCACAGGAACTCGGCTTCGAGCACCGCGTCTTCCCGCTCGACGACGCCGCGGCGCTCGACGCCGCGCTCGGCGAAGTCTCGGTCGTGCTCCACTGCGCCGGGCCTTTCTCGCGCACCTCGAAACCCATGGCCGACGCCTGCCTGAGGACGAAGCGGCACTACCTGGACATCACGGGCGAGGCGGTCGTGATCGAATCACTCGCCGCGCGCGACCGCGAAGCCAAAGCGGCGGGCGTCATGCTGCTGCCCTGCGTCGGCTTCGACGTGGTGCCCTCGGACTGTCTGGCGGCGCACCTCAAGCGGCGGCTGCCCTCGGCGACGAGACTCGCGCTCGCCATCATGGGGATGGGGCGCGTCTCGCGCGGGACGGCGACGACGATGGCCGAGAACATCAACCGCGGCGGGCTCGTCCGCCGCGACGGCAGGCTGACGCCAGTGCCCGCGGCGTGGAAGACGCGCGAGATTGATTACGGGCGCGGCCCCGTCCAGGCGACGACGATTCCGTGGGGCGACGTGGCCTCGGCCTTTTACAGCACGGGCATCCCCAACATAGAGGTCTACGCGGCCATGCCCGCGAAGCTGCGCCGGATGATGAAATTGACTCGCTCGTTCGGCTGGCTCCTCGGCTCCGCCTCGGTGCAACGCTTCCTGAAGCGGCGCATCCAAAGTCAGCCGCCAGGGCCAAATGATGAAGAGAGAGTCAAAGGCAAGAGTTTCGTCTGGGGCGAAGTCGAGGACGACGCAGGGAAGCGTGCCGTCTCGCGCTTGAGCGGCCCCGAAGGCTACACGCTCACCGCGCTGACTTCTCTGACAATCGTCGGCCACGTTCTCGGCGGAAAGTTCACGGCAGGCTTTCAGACGCCGTCGCTGGCTTATGGGCCAGATTTGATACTTGAGATCGAAGGCGTCAAACGCGAAGACGTAGTGTAGAGAAAGGGGAAAACAAAATGATTACCGTTCGCAGGGCAGAGGAGCGCGGCCACTTCAACCACGGGTGGCTGGACACCTATCACACCTTCTCGTTCGACCAGTATTACGACCCGCGCTTCATGGGCTTCCGCAGCCTGCGCGTCATCAACGAGGACCGCGTGGACCCCGGGCGCGGCTTCCCGACGCACGGCCACCGCGACATGGAGATCATCACCTACGTGCTCGAAGGCGGCCTCGCGCACAGGGACAGCATGGGCAACGGCTCCGTCATACGCCCCGGCGACGTGCAGAAGATGAGCGCCGGCACCGGCGTCCGCCACAGCGAGGCGAACCCGTCCGAGGCCGAGTCCGTTCACCTGCTGCAAATCTGGATTCAGCCAGAGGAGACGGGCATCGAGCCCGCATACGAGCAGAAGAAGTTTGAGGACGAGGAGAAACGCGGGCGGCTGCGCCTGGTCGGCTCCCCGAACGGCGACGACGGCTCGGTCACCATCCGCCAGGACGCGCGCCTCTACGCCACGCTGCTCGGCCCCGGCGACGAGGTCACGCACGAGCTGGCGCCCGGCCGCCACGCCTGGATCCAGGTCGCCCGAGGCTCCGTCGAACTCAACGGCCAGACGCTCCGGCAGGGCGACGGCGCGGCCGTCAGCAACGAACCCAAGCTCACGCTTGTTGGCACAGAAACGGCGGAAGTTCTGCTATTCGACTTGGGCTGAGACACGAGCTCTCAGCCCCGTCAGGGACGCTGGCGGCGGGCGTCACTCTTGAATTGTACTCTCCACGCGCGTGATGGCGATGGCCCCGGCGATGACGAGGAGGCCGCCGATAATGGCCCAGGGCTGCAACGTCTCGTGCAGGAACATCACGCCGAGCAGGACTCCGACGACGGGCTCAAGGTTCGTGTAAATGCCCGCGTGCGAGGCCGAGACGTGGTTCAGTCCCCAGTTCCAGAGCGCGTAGGTCAGCGCCGAGCAGGCCAGCCCGAGCGTGACCACGGACGCCAGCACCCCCGCGGACATCTGTAGCCGCGGCGTCCCGTCCCAAAGGAGCGAGACGGGCAACATCGTCAGCGTGCCGAACAACATCAAGTACGCGGTGGCGACCAGCGCCGTGTATTTTTTTATCAGCGGCTTGCTCAACAGCACCCACGCCACCACCACGATCATCGAGAGGAAGACCAGGCCGTCGCCCGCCCAGTTGTGCTCCGCGCCCGGCAGCCCCACGACCAGCGTCACGCCGAGCGTCGAAACCCCTATGCTGGCCCAGCCGCGCGTGCCCAGCCGCTCGCCGTAGAACCAGGCGGCCGCGACGGCCAGCATCGGCGGCAGCGTCCCGATGATGAGCGACGCGCTCGTCGCGCTCGTCCACGCGAGCCCCGTGTATTGCAGCATGAAAGTCGCGGGGACGATCAAAAAGCCAGTCAGCAGAAACTGGGGCAGGTCGCGCCACTTCGGCCAGCGGCGGCGCATGAGCGCGAACGGCAGCAGGACGAGCGTGGCGATGACGAAGCGGTAGAGCGCGACGTGCGAGACGGGCAGCTCCGTGAACGCCAGCTTGCCGAAGAGGAAAGCCGCGCCCCAGAGCAAACCCGCGACGACGAAGGCCGCCACGGCCAGCCTGCGGCACGCGCCCTCTCCGCCGCGCACCCGCGTGACGACACGCCCCGGCGATAAATCCCCGATCGCCACCCCGCCCAGAGAACACTTTAGTCGCTCAATGCTCCAACGCTCGACATCGCCCATGACCTTCTCCCTCGCCCAAACCGGCTAAAAGCAGTTTTGATGGTTAGACTATAGCTTGGCCTGCTCAACCTGTCAAACGGTTTTTGGTGGTTAGGAAGATTTTGAGTTATAATGTGCCGCGGAGGGTTAGTTAATGGCCGAGGCCGGGAAACAGGGTTACGTCTTCGAGCTGGTCGGCGGGCGGATGTGCCTGGACTTCGTCAACACGCTGAACGGCAGCCGCGAGACGGGGGAGACGGAAGAGAAGCTCTCTTCTTACGGCGACCTCGTCGCGTGGGGCCGCCAGGCGGGGGCCGTCACTGAGCGCGGGGCGCGCAGGCTCTTGAAGGAGGCCGAGCGCGACCCTGACGGCGCGGCGCGCGCCCTGGCCCGCGCGCGCGAGTTGCGCGAGGCGATATACGCGATTTTTTACGCGGCCGCGCGCGGCGGCCGCCCGCCCGCGAAGGGCGACCTCAACGTCTTGAACGCAGCGCTCTCCGAGGCTCTGGCGCAGCAGCAGCTCGTCAGGACGAATGAGGGCTTCTCGTGGGAGTGGGCGGACGATGACGACCGATTGGAGCGCGTCGTCTGGCCCGTGGCGCTTTCGGCCGCAGAGGTGCTCACCTCGGGCGAGGTCGGGCGGACGCGCGTCTGCGAGGCGGGCGACTGTTCCTGGCTCTTCATGGACCTGAGCAAGAACCGCAGCCGCCGCTGGTGCGACATGAAATACTGCGGCAACCGCGCCAAGTCGCGCCGCCACTACGAGCGCAGGCGTGCCGCGGCCAGCAAGTAAACTCCACACGCAGGACAGATTGTTGTGACGTGCGCGGCCGAAACTGCCGGCATGACGACGGCAACCGACGCCTCCGGCGCGCGCCCGCGTCTGGGGCTGGTGTGCATCACAACCTCGGACGCCGTGCGCTACCGCGCGCTGACGCGCAAGCGGCTTTTACAGTTCGACGCGGCCGAGCAGCGCCGCGTGCTCCGAGAGCTTTACGCGGACAACCTCGCGCGCTTGAACGGCGCGCTCTCGTTTTGTGCCAGTCGCGGGATACGGCTCTACCGCATGACCTCGGCGCTCTTTCCTTTCGCGGACGACGCGGCGGGCGAGGGCGTGCTCGAAGAGTTCGGGGAGGGAATCGGGGAGACTGGGAGACGCGCGACGGCAATGGGAATCCGCCTCGTGCTCCACCCGGACCAGTTCGTCGTGCTCAACTCGGACTCGCCGCAGGTTATCAGTAACAGCGTCAAGATTCTTGAGACGCACGCGCGCGTGATGGACTTGTTGGAGCAGCCGCGCAGCGCGTGGGCCTTGATAGAGATTCACGGCGGCAAGGGCGGTCGCGCCGAGCGGCTCGTCGAGGTCGTGCGCGGGCTTTCGGAGGGCGTGCGCTCGCGCATCGCGTTCGAGAACGACGAGTACATTTACAGCGCCGCGGAGATTCTGGAGGTCTGCCGCGCGGCCGGCGTGCCGATGGTCTTCGACGCGCACCACCACCTGGTTCACGAGAAGCTGGACTCTTACGACGACAAGAGCGTGGCCCGGATGCTGGCGGCGGCGCGCGAGACGTGGCCCGTGCCCGAGTGGCAACTCGTGCACATCTCGAATGGGCGCGCGGCCTTCGGCGACCGCAACCACAGCGACTTCATAGAGGCCATGCCCGCCGCCTTCCGCGCCGCGCCGTGGATAGAGGTCGAGGCCAAGCAGAAAGAGCTGGCGGTCGAGAGGCTGCAAAGGGAGTGGCTGGGAGGACAGGCGGCTTAGGACTAACCACGGAGGACACAGAGAGGCACAGAGGAAGATAAAAATTTGAAACCTCAAATCCCTTTTCTTCCTCTGTGCCCCTCTGTGTCCTCCGTGGTGAACTCTTACTCGACGACCACCTTGTCGCTGGCGCTGCGGCCGAAGGTTTCGGGGTGGTACATCTCCTCGGCCTTCGTCGGCGGGACGACGAAGGTGCCGGGGGTCGTGGCGCGCGCGACGTAGGAGTAGTTGTAGACGCCCTCCCAGAGCAGCGAGGTGAACGCCTCGGCCCGCTCGTCGCGCAGGTTCTGGTGCTCGAACCAGTTCTGCCACCACCACCAGCCGCCGCGCTTCGCGGGGTCGTCCTTCTGGTCCGCCGGGATGTCGCCCGTGACGGCGAGCGCCGGGTTCATCGCTTCGAGCCCCGCCGGCAGCGGGTCGACGAGCGCGACGTGATACCTGCGCGCGTGCGCGGCCATCGTCAGGCGCACGCGAACGGTCGCGCCCGCCTTGATGCGCCACGTCCCGTCGGCGTCGCGCCGCACGTCCGCCGGGTTCTCGACCGCCTCGTAGACGCGCTCGACCGTGAAGCCGTAGTCCGCGGGCTTCAGCTTCAGGTTCGTCGGCGCGTAGCTCATCCCGATGCGGTAGTAGAGCCGGCCCGTCCCCTCCTTGCTCAGCACCAGGTTCTGCGTCCCGTCCTTCTCTGCGATGTAGCTCATCGGCACGTTGACCTGCTGCCTATCGGTCGAGCGCCCGCGGAACTGCTGCTCGCCCGCGAACGCGTCGCCCAGCCAGGCCCGCGCCACGAAGTCCGGCGTCGCCTTCTCGTAGGTGTTGAAGTAGCGGTCGAGCGCGAGCAGGATGAAGGCGTTCTCCTGCGTGTTCTCCCAGCGCCCCTGCTTGCGGTGCGCCAGAAGGCCGCGGACGATCTTCGGGATGAGGTCGTTCTGCGGCTGGTCGCCGATCAACGCCTCGAGAATAACGCCGTCGGCGCGGCGATCCGAGTGCAGGAGCAGGTAGTCGCCGTCGCTGTAGGAGTCGGCGAAGTGCGCGGCGGCGGCCGTCTCCGTCGCGCGGTTGTTGAAGTGGCGGCGGATGGCCGTCACTTCCGCGACCGAAGCCGGGTCGCCCGACAGCACGGACAGGAGCCAGCCGAGGGCTTCCAGCGAGAGTTTCTCCAGGCCCGCCTCGGCCAGGAGCTTGCGCGCCTTGGCCGTGTCGCGGTCGCCCATGCGGTTGCGCACGTAGAGCGCGTAGGCGACGAGCGCGCGGCGCGCGTCGGGGCCGTAGTACGAGGGTATGTGGCTCTCGATCTCGCGCAGGTAGCGCTTGGACTTCTCCAGCATCTCCGGCGGCACCGGGAAATTCTTCTCCTTGGCGCGCACGAGCGCGTGCGCGACGTGGATGGAGACGTAGGGCCAGACGTAGTCGTCGCGCCGCCAGAAGCCGAAGCCGCCGTCGTCCGTCTGACGACCCTTCAAACGCTCGATGTCGCGCGAGACGGCCTTGAGCATCTCCTCGGGCGAAGGCAGGTCCTTGGCCTTGAAGGCCGTCAGCACGTCTCTGAGCGCCGCGACCGCGAGGACGCGCGACGACAACTGCTCGGAGCACTCGTAAGGATAAGCCATGAGGTAGAGCACGGCGTCGGTGAGCGCCTGAAGCTGCGTGGAGGACGTGGTGATTTCGAGGCCGCCGAACTGCTTGAAGACGTTCGAAGGGGCCTTGACCGGCTGAATCATCGCCGTCGCGTCGTCAATCTCGCCGTAGGTGGCGAAGGCTTCGGTCGTGGCGGGCGTCCAGACGGGCAGGTTGATCTCGGCCGCGTCCGACCAGCGGCCCGAGACGACGCCGACCTGGAAGCGCGCCGTGCCCGCCTTGTTGGCCGACGCGGGGAAGCGCACCTCGACGCGGTCGTTCGCGGGCACGGTGACGCGGCGGCCCATGCCGTCCGTCATCGCGGCGTTCGTCGCGCGCACGGCCACGTCAACGCTCATCGGCTGGTCCGTCTGGTTCTGCACGACGACGGGCAGCTCGAACTGGTCGCCGAAGTTGAGGAAGCGCGGGGCAGAGGGGCGCACCATCAGCGGCAGCCGCGCCGTGATGACACTTCGCCCGAGCCGAACTGCTTGCCGCCCGCGACCGAGACGGCCATCACGCGGTAGCGCGTCAGGTTGTCGGGCACTTTGACCGTGACCTGCGCGCGGCCGTTGGCGTCGGTCGGCACGGCCGGGGCGAAGACCGCCAGCGCGTTGAAATTCTCGCGCAGGCGAATCGCCTCGTTCTGCCCCTCCGCCTTTTCTTCCGAGGCCATCGCGTCGGCCGCGAAGTCTCCGTTTTTCATCGCGCGCCGGGCCTGAGCCGCGGGCCTGGGCGGGGCCGCGGGCGCGTTTTCGGCCAGCATCCCCGTGGCTACGCCGCCGCGGCCGTTGGCGGTCGCGCTCTGCATCTGCTGAAGCACGTCCTCGGGATTGCCGAGCAGGATGCTGGCGCGCAGGTGGTGGTCTGTGGAGTCCGCGCCGCGCTGCGAGTAGAAGGTGTAGAGCGGGTCGCCTATGCGGTAGCCCGTGAGCGAGAGGATGGCTTCGTCAACCACGACGAGCGCGACCTCGCTGCCGGACACAGGGCGGCCCGCGGCGTCTTTGACCTCGACGTTGACGACCGTCTCCGCGCCGGGCTCAAGCGCGCCGTCGCGCGGGCTGGCCGAGACCAGCAACTTACGCTCGACGGGCGGAATCTGTAGGTTCAGCTCGCCCTTGGCGAACGCGGGCCGCTTCGGCAGCTTCTCGTCAACCTGGCCCTTGTCGTCCGTGCGCGCGGCCATCCCCGTCAGGTCAACCTGGACGTGCAGGTTCGGCGTGTAAGCCTCCTCGATGGGAATTCTCAGCGTGTGCGAAGGGCCGTCCATCTGGAAACGCTCGGTCTTGAGAATCCCGGAGCGGCGCAAGGTCAGCACGCCCTCGGCCGGGGAGAAGGGCGCCTGTATGAGAATCTCCGCGGTCTCGCCCGCCTTGTACTCCTTCTTGTCGGGAATCATCTCGACCGTCTCCTGCTCCACGTCGCGCTTGGGCGGCTGCTTGCCGCCCGCGACCCAGAGCGTGAGCGCGGACTCGTTCGGGCGCTCGCGGTCGTCCTGAATCCGCGCCGACACGCGGTACTGGCCGCCGAGCTTCGGCGTGAAAGTGCACTTGACGGCGTCCGCGCCAGACTGCACCGTGCAGTCCTCCGGGTTCTTCTCCTTCTGCTGCCACTTGCCCTTCTCGTAGACCCAGTCGAGCATGACGGCGCGCATCTTGATCTGGCGGCCGGCGATGGCCTTGCCGTCGAGGTCCGTGACGATGGCCTCGACGACGAGGGGCTCGCCCTGCTGGACGAACGTGCGCTGGCTGCGCAGTCCGACGTAGAGGTCCGCGGGGTGCACGAGCAAGGTCTGCGTGGCGGCCCACTGCTGGCGGTTCACGTCCATGACGGAGGCGGTCGCGATGACGCTGGACGCGCGCGGCGGGTTGACCGAATCGAAGTCAATCCGCAGGCGGTGCTTGCCAGCGGCGTCCGTGCGCCCGCTGAAAGTCTCCGTGCGGCCCTCGGCCGGCTGGTTCCAGGAGCGCCACCACGGGACCCACTCGCCGAACGTGAAGTCCTGGCGGTTGGGCGGCGTGTAGACGGTCGGCTGCGAGGTCACGCGCCAGTTGACTTCCGCGTTCGGCAGCCCGCCGCCCGCGTAGTAGGCGGCGGTGACGGTCGTCTCCGCGAAGCCCTTGACGAAGAACGGGCCTTCGTTGGCCTGCGCGTTGACTTCGAACTCGGGGCGGCGGAACTCCTGGACCTGAATGTAGTGCTGCGTCGAGCCGCCCGAGATGGACGCCTGATCGGCGTTGAGCTGGACGTAGGTATAGCCCAGGTTCATCGTCGGGGGCAGCTTGAACTTGGTGTCGAAGCCGCCGAGGGAGTTGATGACAGCCGAGCCCTTGAGGACTTCGTTGCCCTGCGAGTCGCGGACGCCGTAAGAGACGGTGCGGCCCGCGCCCTGGCCCGCCAGCTCAACGTCGCCGAGCTTGCCGCCGCCGACTTTGCGAATCCAGCCCTTGAGGTGAACTTCCTCGCCGGGCCTGTACATCTTGCGGTCGTCGAAGACGAACCAGCGCAGGGCGTCCACGGACTCGCGCCTGTACCAGCCCGTGCCGGTGTTCCACCACTCCTCGTGTTCCGGCATGAAGGCCACGTCGCGCCCTTGCCGCGCGATGAGGATGCTCGATTCGTTCTTCGCCAGCGTCTTGAGCGGGATGCGCGCGATGCCGAACATACCGCTCTCGCCGGAGACGCCGAGCGGGTGGATTCTGAGCTGGACGCCGGAGAGCGCCTTGCCCTCCTTGAGCGAGGTCGTCCACGCGAACAGGTCCTCGTTATCGGCGAAGGCCGAGAGACCTATGTTGGTTGACTGCACCCACGCCTCGACCGACTGGCGCTCGCGCTTCTTCGTGCCCGCGCCTGCCTCGACGACGAGGACGACGTGGCCCAGGCCGTGGTCGAGCGCCGGGGCTAACTCGATGCGCGTCTCCGTCATCTCCTCGGGCTGGCCCTTGACGGCGACCGTCTTCTGCGAGACGAGCGTGCCCGGCGGCGTGGTCTGCTTCTGCTTCGTGTCCTCGTAGTAGTCGTAAGTGAAGCGCATGTAGCGGACGAACTTGTCCCAGTCCTCGGGCTGCACTTTGTAGAGGCGGACCCGGAGCGTCTTGTGGTTGACGCTGTAGACGGAGAAGGTGCGCGGGGCCGACGGGTCGAGGACGACGAACGCCTTGCCGCTGGAAGCGAGCGACGGCGGGGCCGGGCCGACCTTGAAGGTCAGGACGGCGTCCGTGCCGAGCGTCTGGTTGAACTGATCCTTGAGCGAGCGGGCGATGGTGACTTTGTAAGTCGTGCGGCCGCGCTTGACGCCCTCGATGTACATCATCTGGCCGTAGACGTTCACCTTCAGGCCGGGCACTTCGGGCTCGACGCGGACCTGCGACAGGTCGAAGGCGTCCTGGTCAATGGGGTTCGAGAACGTGACCATCCAGGGCTCGAACGGCGTGCAGTTGTTGCTGTAGCCGCACCTGTGCTCGGTGACCTTGAAGGGGCCGTAGGTGCGGAAGTAGAAGCTCTGCGCGACGACGGTCGTGCGCGGGCCTTCGGCCGAGGGCGTGCCTGGGCCAATTTGGACGTTGATGCTGGAATCCCCCGGCAGCGCGTCCGTCTCGCCCGTCTCCGTGACGGCGCGGAAGGCGAGCCAGCGGCCCTGCTCGGCGGATTTGGCAAGCTGGCTGACGACCTTGTCGGCCGCGATCTCCTGCTCGGTGGCGAGGCGGAGTCTCAAGTCGCCCGACGCGCCCGGGACTTTAATCGTCCGCAGCACGGCCGCGGGGTCAATGCGCTGGTCGAACTCGACGAACATCAACTGCTCGCGCGAGACGGGCGTGCCCGAGTACGGGTAACTGCTCCTGAGCTGCGGGGGCGGGGTGGCGAACTTCCAGGTCTTCTCGGTCGCAATGGTTCCGCCGTTGGCAGACTTCGTGCCGGCGGGCACGGTCGCCGTGAACTCCGTCGCCATCGGGAGCCGGTTGTCGGGGGCGTAAAGCAGGGTGCGTGTCCCGACCCAGCGCCACTTGCCGGGCGGCTGCGGCGACAGTCTGACGGGCACGTCCTGCGCGGCGAGATCGTCCACGGAAGTGACAGCCACCATCGGCTGCGAGAAAGTGATGCTGAGCTGCGGCGCGAGCGGGACTTCGCCCTCGGGCGAGAAGCGCAGGACTTCGAGCGGCCCGGCGGCTTTCTGGTCCGGCGTCGGGGCGGGCTCGGACGAGGGGAACGAGACGTTGACCGTGCGGCCCGTGCGCGGCGGCGGGAGCGACTTGTCGCGCAGCGCGAACTCCTGCTGGTCTGTGCCCTCGGCCTTAATCGGCGGCAGGCGCTTGAAGACGTTCTGGACTTCGGCGTCCGTCAGGCGCGCGGCCTCGGCCACGGGGACGTTCGTGCGCGCCTCGGGCTGGCCCGCGCCCTGACTCAGGCGAAACTGTAGTCCTTCTTTCATCTGTCCTCCGTCCGCGTCGTCCGCGGCGCTCGCGCCCTCGGCCGCCGCCGATGCCACGCCGCTGACGCGGGGGATGCTGCCCGCAAAGATAAAGAAAATCAGGGAGAGGCTGAGAATCAATCTTAGATGCTTCATGTTCGTTCGTTCTCGCTCACGTCAAAGATAACCGCAATCCATTAAGGGAGATTTCAAAGCTCGCCACGGGCCGGGCAGTCAAACACCTTCCGGCAGGGCTAGAACGCCTCGTCTGATTGAACTTGCACGAGGTTAAAACAGTGAAGGGCCGGACGACAGGTACTTGTCCATCTGCCCGAAGGGCGCGGTCGTCAACAGGTGCGCGTAAGCCGTGAGCTTGAGCCCCGCGCGGAGCGCGAAGTTGATGGCGGCGTGGTTCGGCCCGGGCACCATCAGGCGAACCTGCTCGGCCTGCGCTGCGGCCGCGCGCGCGGCCGACTCAAGGACGGCGTCGGCGTCTTCCGCGTCAAGCCACGCGGCCGGGCCGATTGTTCCCTTGTTGGCGTAGAAGTAGCCCGCGACGCGCCCGCCGCGCACGACCTGTCCGGCCTCGGCCTTCACGACAGTCCGCCAGAACTGGTGGTCTTCCTCGCGACGCGCCTCCCGAATCTGCTCGTCAATCGCGTGCGCCTCCCGCTCGTCCAGCGGCGCGGTCTCGTAGCCCGCGCGCGGCCCGGCCAGGTCGCGCAGCGTGCCCGCGAAGGTCATCGTCTGGTAGCCGGGCAGCATCCCCGTCTTCATGTAAGTCGCCATCGCTTGCAGGTCCGTGGACGACCATGTGAAGAAGGTCTCGGCCCCCGCGCGCGTGCCCTCAGTGATGACGCGTTCGAGGAGCGGGCGGCCGATTTTTTGGCCCTGCAAGGCGCGCAGCGTCCAGAAGCCCGAGAGGAACCAGAGCGGCCCGCGCACTACCGCGTGGCAGATGGCCCCCAGCCGGCCGTCAACCTCCGCCACCTGGAAGATGCCCGTCCGGCGTATGTGCTCGTAGTTCAGTTCGACGTAGGGGCGCGGCGGCAGCGGCGCGGTCGAGTTCATGCGCTCGTAGAGGTCCGCGACGGTCGTCATGAAAAGCTCGACCGCCTCTGACATCTCGTCTTCGCGCACCGGCCTGTAGATTACCTCACTCAAATTTCAACACTCCCGACATAGAACTCTTTAAAAACTGCTCAACCCTTTGCGCCTTTGGTTTTCCCTTAGCGCCTTTGCGAGAAACAGCCGTTCACGCAAAGGCGCAAAGTTAAGGCGTAAGGCGCAAAGGCTTGAGTAGTATCTTGTTCAAATCTTCTTGGCCTCGACGACGCCGGTCGTGGTCGCGGTCGTGCTCTTGAGGACGATGGGCGGCTCTATCAGCGCGGGCGGCGTCGCGCGCGGGTCGCGCTCGCGGTCGGGGGCGAGGCGCGCGCCCGCCGCATCGTCGTTCATCTTCCACTTGCGCGGCACGCGGCGGATGCCCACGGGGTAGATCGTCAAGTCCCCCGCGCGGTCAATCCTCAGTTTGAGAAAGCTTTTCCAGTCCTCGACGGCGATGGTCGAGAAGGACTCGTTGAAGTGGCGGCCGAAGGCGTTCAAAGAGACTAGCAGGTAGAGCCCCTGTATGAACGAGCCGACGAGGTAGCCGCCGACGAAGACCAGGACCACCGCGAGCAGGATTCTCAAGTCGAAGTTGAAGACGTGCGGCCCCTGCGTGAAGGTGTAGACCCAGGCGCGCGAACTCGCGCCCGAGAGGTAGATGACCAGATAGATGGAGCCGAGCGCCACGGCGAAGGCCGAGATGATGTGCGCGAGCGCGTGCGCCGAGCCCATCAACCAGCGGTAGAGCTTCGAGTGCGTGTCGGTGAAGAGGACAAACCCGAGGATGACAAGCGCCACAAAGAAGAGCGTCATGGAGCTGTTGAGCACGCTGTGCAGCGCCGTGCCGATAATGTTCTTGAGGCCGACGACCGAGCGCAGGCCCGTCGCGTCCTCCTCTATGTGTTTGAGGTCGGTGACGACGGCCAGCGTCATCAGCAGGTAGAGCCCGGCGGTCAGAAAGCCGAACGACCAACTCTGATTCCCCGGCAGAAACGGGAAAATCAGGTTGCGCCAGCAAAGCCTGCGCGAAACCTTTTCGGGCGGGAAGGCGACTTTCTTTTGAAAGACGCGGCCGGAGCTTTTCTCTCTGAGGACGGAGCAGTCCGTGCCGTATCTCCCATCGTGCGTCGGGTGGAGGAAAGCACCGCCGCCGCCCGCCGTGATCTTCTGCGTCGAAGACTCGTCGGTCGCCTCGTGCCGGCGGTAGTGGTGCAGGTCGCCCGCGATGAAGACGGCGACCTTCTTGCTCAACATCTCTTCGAGGAAGGAAAGATTGCTCTCGGAGATGCTGGAATCCATGTGCTCGTACATCTTCGAGAAAATCCAGTGCGGCTCGGCGTGGCACAGAATGATGCGGTCGGTCTCCTTGATCTCGGCCGCCACGCTCTTGAAATATTCGACCTGGGGGGCGTCAATGTCGGAGCCGAGCTGCATGTCCGTGCCCAGAAGCCACCAGCCGTGCGGCAGCTTCAGCGCGAAGTAGCTGCGGCTCTGGCGCGTGCGCCAGCCGCTGAACCAGCGCTTCGAGCAGAAGAGGCGCGAGAAGGAGATGAGACTGTCGTACCAGTCGTGGTTGCCGGGAATGGCGAAGAGGTGCGGGTGCTCCTCGCGCTCCGCGTGCGGGTAGGCGTTCTCGTAAGGCTTGACCAGGCGGCGGTCGTACTCCACGCGGTCGGCCGCAGGGTAGACCTGATCGCCGCCGAAGACGAACACGTCGCCGCGGCGCACCGCGACGCTTCTGGTCACGCCCGTCGCGGCGTCGGCGTACTCCAACTCAAGCGAGTCTTCGGACAGGTGGTAGGCGACGCCGTAAGTCGAGTTCCAGCCCTCGCCCGTGTCCGCGACGTAGTCAATCCAGATTTCCTCGCGCGGCCGCGCCTCGTCCAGCTCGCACACGTCGCGCCCGTCGTCGCGGTAGTGGTGCGTGTAGTCGTAAATCTCAGGGCGGCCGGAGGCGAGGGCCTCGACGAGGCGGCGGTCGGAGTGGCGGCCAAAGATGGTCGAGATGACGACCTGTATGCCCGTGCGTATGAGCTGGCGCGGGTCGTACCAGCCGACCATCGGCAGTTGCTTGCAGGTGGCGGGCGACGGGGGCGTCAGGTTGACTACTTGCTGCGGCGTCTGTAAGGGCTCGCGTTCCTTTTCGACGACCGTCTGTTCGTTTCGCAGGGCCATAGGGTCTGACGCCTAATATACAGTATGAACGCTGGCGATTTCGAGGGGGGAGCCCACGTCCCGTTACGGTGCGGTCAAGATGGGGGTTGACAAGCGCGGCGGACGCGGATAAAATCCGGGACACTGGTACAAGTTGAAGGAAGCTGTACTCGCACAGTTCCGCCAACACTAGGAATTGAAAGCGAGCGAAGAGTCAAACACTAGACTCTCTACAGCAGTCGGTGGCCTAGGCACCGCTTCCAAAAAAATAGTGTCAGGAGCTTTCCGGCACGCGCGCGCCCCACAGGGTTGTTAAAACTGTGTGGGGCGTTGTCGTGTCCGGGGCCTTTCGCCTTACCTCACGTAAATCGGGTTCGAGATAATCCACGGCTTGTCCCTGACGAGCGGGCCGAGCTGCGTGAGGTAGACCTCGACGCGGTAGACGCCGCGCTCCGTCACGGCGTACTCCTGCCGCGCCGCCCCGTCGTCGTCGCGTATGACCCGGCCGTCCTTGATGAGCAGCGTGCGGCTCCACACGGGCGTCGTCACCACGAGCCGGATGCCGTCGAGAAGCTCTATCTCGTCGCCCATGATTTTGCTCTCCCGATTGTTGTCGGCCGTGAAGGTGAAGCCCGAGGAGTCGCCGAAGAGGTCGAAGGCGATGTAGCTGTGGCCGCCCGCGAGTGCGGCGAGCAGCGTCTCGGTCGTCAGAGGTTTTTCCCTTTCAATCAAGACGTGGTTACGGACGACGCCGAAGGTTCGCTCGTAAGGGTCCAGGTGCACTCCGATGAGACTCTTCCCCGTGCGGTCGCCGAGTTGGAAGCCGACGTTCGAATGGGCGTCGTTGCCGGCGACAGCGACGAGCCTGCGGTTCTCAGCCGTCAGCTCGTCCCACTTCCTCAGCTCGTCGGCCGGTCGCTCGTAGAAGCGCGCGAACATCAGGTCCGCGTAGCCCCAGTAAGACCAGAGCCAGTCGCCGAAGGTGACGAGGTAATTTATCTTCTTCGTGTTCGTGTAAAGGTTGTAGACCTCCACGCCGTCGTAACCGCTCGCGCCCCAGCTTTGAAACTCGTGCGGGTAGGCGACGAAGGAGAGGCTGCCGCGCGTCTTCTGGCCTTCGAGGAGTTGCTGCGTCCCGACGGTGTTGGCCGAGGAAGCCTCATTGCTCCCGGGCAGGAGCAGCAGGCGGTCGTGGCTCGCCGTGTTGACCTCGTTGCCGTTGACGAAAAGCACGCCCGCGTGAACCCCGCTCAGGGTCAGCGCGGAGGTGTCCATCAGGGACGACGTGTGCTCGGTCATCACGACGAAGCTGAGGTTGTTGCGCCGCGCGGCCTCTATGATCTCCTCGAAGTTCCCTAGGCTGTGGCCGCCGAGGGCCGAGTGGACGTGAAGCACTCCCGCGTACTGCGCGTAAGCGCCGCCGGCCTCGTCCGCCTTGCGCTCGGCGTTCACGCGCCGAATCGCCGCGCGCAGACTGCCGAGGGTGATGCGCCTGAAGATGAAAGGAATTTGAAGGAGCAGCAGGAGGGCGAGCGCGACGAGCGCCACTTTCTTCCAGCGCCTCATGCCCTTCCAGTTCGGCTTCCACTTCCACTTCATGGCCCGCTCAGCTACTCCTCGTCCACGAAGTCAACCGAGACGACGTGTTCGCTGATGTTGCGCCCCATGTCCGCGATCAGGATGTGCTCTGGGTGGACGGTGTAAACTTCCAGCGCGGCGCGGTCGCGGAAGGTGGCGACCAGCCCCGCGTCGTAAGAGCGCGGCAGGCCGAGCACGTCCGCGCCCACCCATAAACTCTCTATGCCGGGGACGAGCGACGCCAGCCGCCGCAGCCGGCTCACGTGCTCCTCGCGCACGTCCTGCTCGACATCCTTGCGATATTTCCAGACAACGATATGAGTCAGCATGATTCTCTATTCTGCCACGAGTCGGGCCAGTTCTTCATTCAAAAGTTCCCAGGCGCGGCGGACGTGCGCTTCGGTGGTGCGTATGTTGCCGACGGCGAGGCGGAGCGTGAAGAGGTCGTTGAGGCGCGTGTGCGAGAGGAACATCTCGCCTTTTGAGTTGACGTTGTTCATGAGCGCCTCGTTGAGCGCGTCGAGGCCCGCGGCCGGTGTCTCCGCGGGGCGTGCGCGGAAGCAGACGAGGCCGAAGGGGACGGGCGCGAGCAGTTCCCAGTCGGCGGATTCTTCAACGAGGTCCGCGAAGAGGCGCGCGAGGCGGCAATGCTCGCGGATGCGGGCGGCCAGCCCGTCGCGGCCGAAGTAGCGTATGACCATCCAGAGTTTGAGGGCACGGAAGCGGCGGCCGAGCTGTATGCCGTAGTCCATCCCGTTGCGCACCGTCTCGGCCTCGCTCGTCTTCAGGTACTCGGGCACGAGCGAGAAGGCGCGTCTGAGCACGTCCATCCGGCGCGAGAAGAGGACGGAGAGGTCGAACGGCGTGAAAAGCCACTTGTGCGGGTTGGTGACCAGGGAGTCCGCGCGCTCCGTGCCCGCGAGGACGTGGCGCAGCTCCGGGAGAATCGCCGCCGAGCCGGCGTAGGCCGCGTCTACGTGGAGCCAGATTTTTTCACGCGCGCAGATGTCCGCAATTTCTGGCACAGGGTCTACGCTCGAAGTCGAAGTCGTGCCGACGGTGGCGACGGCGCAGAAGGGGAGAAAGCCCGCCCGCCTGTCTTCGTCAATCGCCCGCGCGAGCGCCGCCGCGTCCATGCGGAATTCCGGGTCCGTGGGAATCTGCCGGACTGAACGCTGGCCGAGGCCGAGCGTGAGCGCGCTTTTCTCGATGGACGAGTGGGCCTGCTCGGAGACGTAGAGGCGCAGGAGCGGCAGGTCCGCGCGCCCGCTCATCCCGTCCTCGCGGATTCGCAAGTCGAGCGCCTCGCGCGCCGCGGCAATCGCGTGCATGGAGGCGACCGAGGCCGTGTCGTAGATGATGCCGTCGAGCCCGGCGTCGAGCCCCATCATCTGCCTGAGCCAGTCGAGCGCGACCTGTTCAAGCTCTATCGCCGCAGGGCTCGTGCGCCAGAGCATCGCCTTAACGTCGAAGGCCGCAGTCAGGAGTTCGCCGAGGATGCCGGGCGACGAGGCGGAGGTGGCGAAGTAGGCGAAGAAGGACGGGTGGTTCCAGTGCGTGAGCGCGGGGACTATCAGGCGGTCAACGTCGGCCAGTATCTCCCCCATTGCCTCGCCCGCGGCCGGGGGCTCGGACGGAATTTGAGAGATAAGCTCGCCGGGCTTGACCTGTGCCAGAACGGGGAGCCGGCCGACGCGCTCCATGTAGTCCGCGACCTGGTCAATGACCTCGTGGCCGAAGCGGCGGAACTCTTCGGCGCTCATGTCGCCGAGTTCCGGGGCCACGCCTTCCGATGATTTTTCGTTCTCACTCATGTGAAACTCCGGCTCGGACTATATAATTGCTCGACACGCGGCGGCAAATGGGTATAATGCGCCTCGTTCGCCCCAAAAAGCACGAGCGGCAAATTTGCTTCTGCGCCCGACTGGCCGCTATTATGCTGATTACAGCCATGAGAACATACGGGTGTCGCGCGGCGCGAAGCCTCCGGCACGGGCGCGCGCGCTGCTTCAATCTTCCGTTTTCGAAGTTTCAGCGAAACTAACGCTTCTAGCGAGGTAAAATATGAGACGCACTTTAATCGCTCTTGGATTGGTCGCCGTGATGTTGCTCAGTCTGAGCTGCGAGCGGCGCGGCGGCGAAACCGGCGGCACCGGCGAGCCCATCAAGGTGGGCGTGTACCTCGATCTCTCGGGCCAGACTTCCAGCTTCGGCCAGTCAACCAAGAACGGCATCGAGATGGCCCGCGACGAGATCAACAAGGCGGGCGGCATAGGCGGCCGCAACATCGAGTTGATTATCGAGGACGAGCAGGGCGAGCCCGGCAAGGTGACGACGGTCGTCACCAAGCTCCTGCGCCAGGACCAGGTCCACGCCATCCTCGGCGAAGTCGCCTCGACCAACTCGCTGGCCGCCGCGCCCAAGGCGCAGGAGGCCAAGATTCCGATGATCACGCCCTCCTCGACCAACCCGAAGGTGACGCAGGTCGGCGACTACATCTTCCGCGTCTGCTTCATAGACCCGTTCCAGGGCGAGGTGATGGCGAAGTTCGCCGCGACCACCTTGAAGGCCAAGCGCGCCGCCATCCTCGCCGACTTCAACTCCGACTACAGCAAGGGGCTGACGCAGTTCTTCAAGCAGAGCTTCACCAAGCTCGGCGGGACCATCGTGGACGAGAAGACCTACACGCAGAGCGACCGCGACTTCAGCAGCCAGCTGACGGCCATCCGCACGACCAACCCGGACGTTATCTACATCCCAGGCTACTACGGCCAGGTCGGCGTCATCGCCAAGCAGGCCCGCCAGCAAGGCATCAACGTCCCGCTCCTCGGCGGCGACGGCTGGGACGCGCCGCAGCTCTGGGACCTCGGCGGCGAGGCGATGACCAACACCTACATCTCGAACCACTACTCGATTGACGACCCCAAGCCGGAGATTCAGAAGTTCGTCGCAGACTACAAGGCGCGCTTCAACGGCGTCGCGCCCGACGCGCTGGCCGCGCTCGGCTACGACGCGATGCGCGTGCTGGCCGACGCTCTCAAGCGTGCGGGCGGGACCGACAGCGCGAAGCTGCGCGACGCCATCGCGCAGACGAAGAACTTCCCGGGCGTCACGGGCACCATCACGATGAACGCCGAGCGCAACGTGGACAAGCCGGCCGCCGTGCTCGAACTCAAGCCGCAGGCCCGCCAGTTCGCGTACAAGGAGACCATCTACCCGGACGGGATGACGCCGCCGACCACGGCCGGTGCGTCTCCGGCCGCGTCGCCCGCTGGGGCGGCGACGGGCGCGTCTCCGGCGGCGGCGACACAGTAAGACCGCAAGGGCCGTCAGGGCCGCGACAGTAATCCGAGTTTGTGCCAAAACCGAGAGCGGGAAGCTTGCGATGGATTATTTTGTCCAACAACTCATCAACGGGCTGAACATCGGGGCCATCTACGCGCTCATCGCGCTCGGCTACACGATGGTCTACGGCATCCTGCGCCTGATTAACTTCGCGCACGGCGACGTTTACATGGTCGGCGCGTTCATCGGCCTCGGGCTGTCGAAGCTCCTCGGCTACACCACGACCATCCCGGGCTACAACGCCGACACCGTGGGCACGTCGCTCTGGGGCGGCCTGACGCTCGTCCTCATCGGCTCGATGGTCGGCGCGGCGATTGTCGGGATGGCGATCGAGCGCTTCGCCTACAGGCCGGTCAGGAAGTACTCGCGCATGACGACGCTGATTACGGCCATCGGCGTCTCGCTGTTAATCGAGTACCTCTTCGTCGCGCAGATCGGCTCGGCGCAGCAGTCGTTCCCCTCGCTCGTCAAGAACGAAGCCTTCAACCTCTTCGGCGACGTGCGGATTTCCATGCCGCAGATCATCATCTTCGTCATCTCGATCTTGCTGATGCTCCTGCTGCAATGGATCATCTACAAGACGAAAATCGGGACGGCGATGCGCGCCGTCTCCTTCAATCTCAACTCGGCGAAGCTGATGGGCATCAACACGGATGTCGTCATCGCCTTCACTTTCGCGCTCGGCTCGGCGATGGCGGCAGCGGGCGGCGTGCTGACGGCGCAGTACAACCCGAGCATAGACCCCTTGATGGGCATCATCACGGGCCTCAAGGCGTTCGTCGCGGCCGTGCTCGGCGGCATCGGCAACATCCCGGGCGCGGTACTCGGCGGGCTGGTCATCGGCGTGGCCGAGACGATGGTCGTCGCCTACGGCAGCGACATCGGCCTCGCCTCGTCTTACCGCGACGCCGTCGCCTTTACGATCCTGATTCTCGTCCTGCTGCTGCGCCCCTCCGGGCTGCTCGGCTCGACCGTGCAGGAAAAAGTCTGACGATATTGCGGGCGGATTGCGGAATGCGGATTGAACAGGCAACTTCTTAAATCCGCATTCCGCAATCCACAATCCGAAATTCAATTATGCCTCCTTTCATCAAACGACTCATCGGGGCGCTCGTCATCGTCGCGGTGCTCTACGTCATGAACCTGGCGGCGAGCAACGAGGGGTTTTACGGGTTCGGGTTGCCGTACTACTACTCGCACCTTTTGCGGCTCGCCGGGATTAACATCATCCTCGCCGTCTCGCTCAACCTGATTACGGGTTTCACGGGACAATTCTCCATTGGGCACGCGGGCTTCATGGCGGTCGGCGCTTACGCCTCCGCGTTTCTCACCGTCTACTACACGCAGGGCCTGGAGCAGAGTCTGACGAATTCTCTGGGCGCGGGGGCCGCGCAGGCGATAATCTTCCTCCTCGTGCTGCTGGTCGCCGCGCTGGCCGCGGCGCTCGCGGGGCTCGTCGTCGGCATCCCTTCTTTGCGGCTGCGCGGCGACTACCTGGCAATCGTCACCCTCGGGTTCGCGGAGATTATTCGCATCCTGCTGGTCAACGTGCAGCGCGTCGGCGGCCCGACCGGGTTCTCGGGAGCGATAGCGCCGTGGGAGGGGCGCGCGACCATCCCGCAGTACGCCAACTTTTTCTGGATAGGTCTGTTCGCCGTCATCACCATCGTCGTCGTCTACAACATCGTCCGCTCGGACACGGGCCGCGCACTCGTCTCCATCCGCGAGGACGAGCTGGCGGCGCAGGCGATGGGCATCAACGCGACGCGCTACAAGGTGCTGGCCTTCGTCATCAGCTCGGCGTTCGCAGGCATCGCCGGCGGGCTCTGGGCGCACTACAACTCGTTCCTCAGCACGGCCGACTTCCAGTTCTTCCGCTCCTTCGAGGTCATCATCATGATCGTGCTCGGCGGCATGGGCTCCATCACGGGCTCCATCCTGGGCGCGGTCGTGATTACCGCTCTGCCCGAGTTGCTGCGCACTTACCCGTATGAAATCGTCATCGCGCTCGCGCTGATCCCGCTGGCGGCCGTGCTGCTGCGCGCCATCGGTCGCGAGCGCCTGCCGGAGACCATACGCAGCGGGTGGCCGCACGCCATCTTCGTCCTCGTCTTCTACGTCGCGCTCTTCATGCTCAGCCGCTTCGTCCTGATTAACACGCTCGACCTGGACTACAGGCTCAGCGCGGCCGGCGTCAACATCTCCAACTACCGGCTCGTCATCTACTCGGCGCTCTTAATCGCCATGATGCTGACGCGGCCGCAGGGCCTGCTCGGCCACCAGGAGTTCGGCTTCAACTGGCTCAAGCGCGCGCAGCGGCGACCCGAAGGTGACGTGGCCGTCGGCGGGGCGGGCGGCGTGCCCATCGCCGAGCGCGACGCGCCGACCGCAGACCCGTACAAGGAGAGGGAGAACAGATGAGCAGCCACCCGGAACAGGACGCGGTGCGCGCGACCAAGGAAGACGGCGTGATTACGGAGGCGGCGCGCACGGCCCGCTCGCAAGAAAGGGTTGACGCGAGCGGGGCCGTCCTGCGCACGAGCAAATGCACGATCCGCTTCGGCGGCCTCGTCGCCGTCAACACGCTGGACATGGATGTCTCCCCGGGCGAAATCTACGGCCTCATAGGGCCGAACGGCGCGGGCAAGACGACCATCTTCAACCTGCTGACGGGCGTTTACGAGCCGACCGAGGGCGAGATTTATTTCGAGGGCAAGCGCATAGACGGACTCCGCCCGCACCAGATTTCGCGCCGCGGCGTCTCGCGCACGTTCCAGAACATACGCCTCTTCCCCGGAATGAGCGTGCTCGAAAACGTGATGACGGCCTGCCACCGCCACGCGCGGCAGACGCTCGCGGACGCCGTCTTCCGCACGCCGCGCTTCGCGCGCGACGAGCGCGAGCACAAGGATTTTTGTCTGGAGCTGCTCAGGATTTTCAACCTCGAACGCTTTCAAAACGAGGGCGGGACGAGTCTGCCATACGGCAACCAGCGCAGGCTGGAAATCGTGCGCGCGCTCGCCACGCGCCCGAAGCTTCTGCTTCTGGACGAGCCGGCGGCGGGCATGAACCCTTCGGAGCAGGAGGATTTGATCGGGCTCATCCGCGAAATTCGCGACCGCTTCGGCCTGACCATCCTGCTCGTCGAGCACAACATGAAGGTCGTCATGGGCATCTGCGAGCGCATACAGGTCGTGGACTACGGCAAGTCCATAGCCCTCGGCCTGCCCGAGCAGATCAGGAACGACCCCAAGGTGATCGAGGCGTACTTAGGCGATTAGTGGTCAGTGGTCGGTGGTCAGTGATCAGTTAAACAACTGGTTTCTGACTGACCACTGACCACTGACTACCGACCACTGTTTATGTTGACCATCGAAAACATCTCTGTGAACTACGGCGCGATCGAGGCGCTGACGAACATCTCCATGCGCGTGGAGCAGGGCGAGGTCGTCACGCTCATCGGCGCGAACGGGGCGGGGAAGACGACGACGCTGCGGACCATCACGGGGCTCCTGGAGCCGACCGAGGGGCGCATCCTCTTCGAGGGCCGGGAGATTCAGGGCGTGCCGACGCACAAGCTGGTCGCGCGCGGCATCTCCATGTCGCCCGAGGGGCGCGGCGTCTTCGCCAACCTTTCGGTGCGCGAGAATTTGCAGATGGGCGCTTACCTCAAGTCGAACCGCGCGGAGATAGCGGAGGACATGGAGCACGCCTTTCGGATGTTCCCGCGCCTCAAGGAGCGCGAGTCGCAGAAGGCCGGCACGCTCTCGGGCGGCGAGCAGCAGATGCTCGCCATGAGCCGTGCACTCATGTCGCGCCCGCGCCTGCTCCTGCTGGATGAGCCCTCGCTGGGCCTCGCCCCGCTCGTCGTCCACACCATCTTCGAGGCCATAGAGGAGATTCGCAGCAAGGGGACCACCATCCTCCTCGTCGAGCAGAACGCGCACGCCGCCCTCAAACACTCCGACCGCGCCTACGTCCTGGAGACCGGCAAGATCGTCATGGAAGGCCCCTCCGCCGACCTCGCCGCCGACCCGCGCATCAAGGAAGCGTACCTCGGGGAGTAGCGGAGAAAGTTCCCGTAGGGAACGACTGACAATAGCCCAGCACTTCAGTGCTGGGCTATTGTCAGTCGCCCCTGACGGGGCTGATGACTTTCACAGGTCGCCGCGTCCGTGACTTCGGCAGCCGCGCCGCGAATTTAACCGTGCGGGCGACGCAGTTGCCCAGTTGGAAGGGCAGCCGCGGCCAGTCGTTGAAGGGAGCGCGGACGCCGACGGTGGCCTCTATGGTGTTGGGCCAGCGGTGGCGCAGTCCCTTCCAAATTCCGGCCGGCGAGCGCAAGTATGCCATCGGCGCGCGGTGCCGCTCGGGCATCGAGGGCAGCCTCGAACCCCACTCCTTCAAAATCGTCGGGACGAGCCAGCGCGGAAGCCTCTTCTTCACCCGCGCCGCGGGCGTGTGACGGATGTCCGCGCCGAGCAGTTCGTGCGCGGCCCGCATGGCACAATTCACCCAGCCTGCCAGCCTGCGGTCTCGTGTCAAACAGCGGTCCCAGTCGAAGTCCTCCCCGGCCGCCTCGACGGCCGCCGCCACGTCGCACAACCAGAGTGCGCGCCACGCCCCCTCGCGCAGCATGTGAACCGAGAGGACGCGCAGGTGGTCTTCCGCGCACGGCACGCGCACGTCCGTCAAGCCGAGCCGCGCCAACTGGGAGCGCGCGTAAACCTCCTCCACGCTCCCGCCGCCGAACCGCGCGAAGCCGCTGTGCAAGTCCACCTCTGCCCGCTCGTAACTCATGGCTTCCCAGAGCGCCGCCCACGCGGCTTCGAACTGCTCGGCGCGCACGCAGAGGTCTATGTCCGCGTAAGGCCGCAGGCCCCGCTCGGGGTAGAGCCGCGCCGCGGCCCAGCCCTTGACCAGCATTGGCTCGACGCCCGCCGCGCGCAGGGCGGCGACGGCCCTCTCTATCTTCTGTTCGCGGATGGCCGTGAGGAGAATGTTGTGGCGGTAAGCCTGTTGCAGCGCCGCGGCGGCCGGCAGCGCGCGCGACTCGGAATCCCGAACCCGCCGCCAACACAAAGACGCCGCGCCGGACCTGATGAGCAGCGGGGCGGCCTCTTCCAATCGGGCCGCCGAACAGTCGAGCAGGGGAGGCGCGAGACGCCAGGAGCCCGCGAGCAGAGTCGCCAACAATCGGCCGGAGGATAGAGTGGCTGATTCGCCCATGACAGGTCTGGCTGCTCGCGTCAGCCCTAGGGCGGGAAACATATCCCGTCGCAGCTGAGGCCGGGGCAGCACGGATTGTCGGGGAAGCTACAGGGCTCGAACGCGCCGGCGCACTTGCTTAACGCCTGCGCGGGAGTCGGCGCGGGGACGGACAGGATGAGCGGGACGACGAGCGCGGCGGGCAGGTACTTTCGCACCAGATCGCGCCGCGAGACTTTTTGTAGCGGGACGCCGCCGCTCCCTTCTTCCAGCAGCCGGTACTTGCGCAACTGGGCCAGAGCCAGCCAGACCACGTCCTCGCCGACCGGGGCGTCGAACTCGCGCCCGAGCCGGCGCGTCATCTCCGCGACGGTCGTCCGCCCGTCGCAGCCCTTCCAGACCTCGGCCGAAGCCCTGTTGAGGCAGTGCGCCGCGTGGCGCTCCAGGTCGTAGACCAGCACCTCGTCAGGCAACTCCTGCACGACCAGTTGATCCGTTCGGGCGAGAGGTAAGACCCGGGCGGTTCTATCTCCCATCGGATTCCTCCTCATTAAAAAACCTGGTTGCTTTGAGGCCATTCACATGAGGGTAGAGATTCGGATGAGGCGAACCGGAGATGAACGACTGGCAAGTTAGCAGAATCCCGCGGCAAGCCGCAATAACTTTCTGCGGGCCGTCACTCACGCTCTTCCAGGGTTCTCAAAAGCTGGCCGGCCAACTCCGCTGCTTCTCCGCGCGCGCCTTTCAGAATCAGGGCGCCCGCAACAACCTGTTGGAGCGCACTGAAAGCACGCTCGGGCTGGTTGCGCGCGGAGACGGTCTGCGACAGCAACTCCAAGACCCCGCGCCCTGCGGACAGCTTGCGCGGCCGCCACTTCGCCCCCTGTCTGAACTGTGCCAAAACGACGAGCCCGACCGGCAGCGGCCCGCGGCCCGCGCGCCCGCCCAGCGTCTCGACGGCGTGCCTGCTCTGCCGCCCGGTCTCGCCCGCGCGAATCTGCAACGGCCTGGGGTACGGGTGGACGCGGCCCCGCGCGTCCAGCACCGCGTACTCGTCCGAGTAGTAAGTGGCCCCGGCCCTGACCAGCTCCGCGACCAGCGTCGTCTTGCCGCTGAGGCTGCGGCCGGGCACGAGCAGCGCGCGCCCCTTCCAGCCGACCACGCCCGCGTGAACGAAGACGCGGCCGCGCGCCTCCGTCGCCACGTGCAGGTGCAAATCCGACTCGAACAGCGCGAGCGCCTCTTCGAGGTCTTTCGTGCGGGCGAGCCGCGCGAGGTCCCTGTAGAAGAGGCTGAAGCGGCGAGCGCCGCGCGCGGCCCCGTCGCCCTGGCCCAGAATGAGCGAGTAGAGCCGCTCGACCACGGGCGAGCGCGTGGGCTTCCACCCGGGCGGGAAGTAGTCCTGCACGAGCGCGAGCGCCTCGGGGCTGCTGACGCGGACCCCGACGCGCACGCCGTAACTCGTGAAGGAGATGCCGGCCGCCCAACCCAGGCGGTCAATCTTCTTCATTCAAGTGGACGCCCATTTGTACTGCGGCAAGATTTGTGCTGACAAGCGGAGCAGTTCCTGACTACACAGAAGGGTTCACGAAATCCACGCGAACATACGGCAAATCGCACCGAGCGTCAATCACAAGCTCAACAAAATCCACTCAAGCCTTTGCGCCTTACGTCTTCCCTTTGCGCCTTTGCGAGAAACAGCCGTTCACGCTGGAGGCGCAAAGTTAATACTTAAGGCGCAAAGGCTTGAATGGTTCACTCTCTCAAGGACGCGCGCGCCTCTTCAATCGCTTCGGCGACGCGCTCGGGCGAGGTGCCGCCCGCCTGCGACTTCGTCCTGAGTGTCTGGTCGAGTGAGAGCGCCGGGTAAACGTCGTCCTCGATGGCTTGCGAGAAAGAGCGCATCTCGTCGAGCGCCAGTTCCTGCAACTCGCAGCCGCGCTCGATGGCGCGCAGGACGACGCGGCCGACCGTCTCGTGCGCCTCGCGGAAGGGCACGCCCTTGCGCGCCAGGTAGTCTGCCAGCTCCGTCGCGTTCATGTAGCCGCGCGCGGCCGCCTCGCCCGCCTTCTCTTCGCGCAAGGTCACGTTCCTCAGCACCGTCGCCGTCACTTCGAGCGCGCCCCCGACGGTTTCGGCCGCGTCGAACACGGCTTCCTTGTCCTCCTGCATGTCCTTGTTGTAGGCGAGCGGCAAACCCTTCATCGTCGCCAGCAGGCCCGCCAGGTGGCCGAAGACGCGGCCCGCCTTACCCCGGACCAATTCCATAGAGTCCGGGTTCTTCTTCTGCGGCATAAGCGACGACCCCGTGGAGACCTTGTCGCCCAGCTCCACGAAGCCGAACTCGGCGGTCGAGTAGAGGATCAGGTCTTCGGCGAGGCGCGAGAGGTGCAGCATGACGAGCGACGAGGCGCTCAGAAACTCTATGCAGAAGTCGCGGTCGCTGACGGCGTCCAGACTGTTGCGCGAGACATTGTCGAAGCCGAGCGCGCGCGCCACCGCCTCGCGGTCAATCGGGTAAGCCGTCCCGGCGAGCGCGGCCGAGCCGAGCGGCATGACGTTGACGCGCGCGCGCACTTCCGCGAGCCGCTCGCGGTCGCGCCCGAGCATCTCGAAGTAGGCCAGGCACCAGTGCGCCCAGAGGACGGGTTGCGCGCGTTGCAGGTGCGTGTAGCCGGGCAGCACGGCCTCCCTGTGCTGCTGTGCCAATTCCAGGAGCGCCGCCTGCGCGTCGTGCGCCTTCCCGCGTATGGAGTCAATCTCCGCGCGCAGCCAGAGGCGCAGGTCGGTCGCCACCTGGTCGTTGCGGCTCCGGCCCGTGTGCAGCTTGCGCCCCGCGTCGCCGACCAGCTCCACGAGCCGCGACTCCACGAACGAGTGCACGTCTTCCGCCGCCGGGTCGTCGAAGTAAGACGGGTCGGAGGCCGCGCGTTCGAGAATCGTCTTCAGCCCGTCCTTGATCCTCGCCGCCTCCTCGTCCGTCAGCACGCCCGCGCCCAGAAGCCCGTCGCAGTGCGCCACGCTCGCGCGCACGTCCGCCTCGAACAATTTGCGGTCGAAGCCGAACGAGCGGTTGAACTCCGCGAATCGCTCGTCCGTCCCCCCGGCGAACCGCCCGCCCCACAGGTTTGTCGTCTCAGCCACTCTGAATGCCTCCGCGCGAATTATAACCCCGCGATTTATTTGACCGGGGTGCATCTTGGGTGTTATTTTATGCATCTATGCAATAATTATGCAAATCAGTTGCATAAGACGAGGCCACATGCAGAAAGAGACGCGGCAGCAGAAGATTTTGAGTTTGATCCGGGCGCGGCGGATTGGGACGCAGGACGAGTTGTCGGCGCACCTGGAGCGCGCGGGCTTCCCGGCGACGCAATCGAGCGTCTCGCGCGACCTGGTCGAGCTGGGGGTGGTCAAGCACCGCGGGTTCTACGCGCTGCCGCGGAGCACGAACGGGGCGGCGGCGCGCGGCCTCCTGAGTCTGGAGACGGCCGGCGACGTGCTGGTCATCGCCAAATGCGAGCCGGGGATGGCCTCCGCGATTGCGGTCGAGGTTGACCGCGCCATGATTAACGAAATCGTCGGCACGCTCGCCGGCGAGGACACGATTTTCATCGCCGTCAGGGAGCACAAGGCGCAGCGCGCGGCGATCAAGAAAATCTGGGAGCTGTTTGTCTGAGATGACTGAGAAGAAGATCAAAAAAATCGTGCTGGCTTATTCGGGTGGGCTCGACACCTCCGTGATGCTGCGTTGGATCAAGGAGCGCTACGGGTGCGAGGTCGTCTGCTACTGCGCCGACGTAGGCCAGGGTGAGGAGCTGGACGGCTTGGAGGCGAAGGCGCGCGAGACGGGCGCGTCGTCGCTCTACGTCGAGGACTTGCGCGAGGAGTTCGTGCGCGAGTACGTCTGGACGGCTTTGAAGGCCAACGCGGTCTACGAGGGCGTGTACCTGTTGGGCACGTCGCTGGCCCGGCCCGTGATTGCGAAGCGGCAGATAGAGATCGCGCGGCGCGAGGGCGCGGACGCGGTGGCCCACGGCGCGACCGGCAAGGGCAACGACCAGGTACGCTTCGAGCTGACCTACTACGCGCTGGAGCCGGACATCAAGGTCGTGGCCCCCTGGCGCGAGTGGGAGTTCAAGGGCCGCTCGGACCTAATCGCCTACGCCAAAGAGCACAACATTCCGATCACGGCGACGGCCGAGAAGCCTTACTCGACCGACCGCAACCTGATGCACATCTCATACGAGGGCGGCATTCTCGAAGACCCGTGGGCGGAGCCGCCGGCCGACATCTTCCGGCTGACGAAAGCGCCCGAAGATGCGCGGGCCGAGGCCGAGTACGTCGAGATAGGCTTCGAGCGCGGCGAGCCGGTTTCGGTTAACGGCCGCAGGCTCGGCGCGGTCGAGCTGCTGGAAACTCTCAACGAGCTGGGCGGCGAGCACGGCATAGGGCGCGTTGACCTGGTGGAGAACCGCTTCGTCGGGATGAAGTCGCGCGGCGTTTACGAGACCCCGGGCGTGACCATCTTGCAGGCGGCGCACCGCGCGCTCGAATCCATCACGCTCGACCGCGAGGTGATGCACCTGCGCGACTCGCTGGGCGTGAAGTTCGCCGAGAGCATCTACTACGGCTTCTGGTTCGCGCCCGAGTTCGAGCTGTTGCGGAAGACGGTTGACGAGACGCAGGTTCACGTCACGGGCGACGTGCGCCTGAAGCTTTACAGGGGGAACGCAACGGTGACGGGCCGCCGCGCCCCGCGCTCGCTCTACAGTGAGCGGCTGGCGACCTTCGAGGCCGAAGATGTCTACAACCAGCGCGACGCCGAGGGCTTCATCAAGCTCAACGCGCTGCGCTTGAGGACGCAGGCGCGCTTCAGGGATTAAGGGCCATTAAAAAAACCATTCAAGCCTTTGCGCCTTACGTCTTGTCTTAGCGCCTTTGCGCGAAACAGCCGTTCACGCTGGAGGCGCAAAGTTAAAACTTAAGGCGCTAAGGCTTGAGCCAAAATTCGTGGGGGAATGGCGATGTTGATGACGAAAGGCGTGGAGGAGGCCGTGATGGTGGTCGAGGCGGACAAGATAGGGTCGGCCGCGTCGCCGCTCAATTTGTCGAAGACGGTGGCCGTGGTCGAGGGCACGGCCGCCCCGGCGCGCGCGGGTGACGTGGTGGTCGTGCGCGCCCTGACCGACAGCGCGACGTACAACCAATTGGAATTACCGACCGGGCGCATGGCGAAGATCAACCCGGGCGACGTGCTCGTTGGCGTCCTCGGCCGCCGCCGCGCGCTCAAAGGCTTCGTCGGCGACGTGCCCGCGTCGGTCAAGGCGGGCGACCGTCTGCACCTGCTGAACATGGGCGGCGTCATTGGCCTCTGCACGGGACATCACTCTTCGCTGAGCGACGCCATCAGCCTCGAAGTCCTCGGGCTCGCGGCGGACGCTGCGGGGCGCGTGCTCAACATCGCGGACGCGGCGCTTCCTCTGAGCGAGAAACTGGGCCAAACCGCGCCGCTCGTTCTCGTCGCCGGCACGTGCATGAACAGCGGCAAGACTTACGCGGTGACGGAGCTGATTAAGCAGGCGACGCGCGCCGGGCTGCGGGTCGCGGCGGCGAAGCTGTCGGGCGTGGCCGCCCTGCGCGACACGCTCAACATGGCCGACCACGGGGCGATTGCGACGGCGAGCTTTCTCGACTGCGGCCTGCCCTCGACCGTGGACGCGGGCGACCTCGCGCCCGTCGCCAAGTCAATCATCGCGCGCCTGAACGAGAGCGCGCCCGACCTCGTCATCATAGAGTTGGGCGACGGCATCCTCGGCGGCTACTCCGTGGACTCCGTCTTCGAGGACGGTGAGCTGCGCGCGGCGACCGCGGCGCTCGTCTTCTGCGCATCCGACTACGTCGGCGCGTGGGGCGGCATAGAGTTGTTTCGCCGCCGAGGAATCGAGGTTGACTTGATTGCGGGCTCCGTCACCGACTCGCAGATGGGCGAGGACTACATCGAGCGCGAGTTCGGCGTCCCGGCGAGCAACGCGCGCCGCGACGGGGCGAGGCTTTTCGAGGTTGTGAAAGAGAAGGTTTCAGGTTTCAAGTTTCAGGTTTCAGGTTCGGCGGGCGAAGCGGCCGCTTAACCTTCCCGTGAATCTTTGCGAAGAGGAGGCTTTAAGTTGAAACCTGAAACCTCAAACCTGAAACTGCGTGTCGGCATCTTCGGCGGGTCGGGCTACGGCGGCGCGGAGCTGCTGCGCCTGCTGCTGATGCACCCGCAGACGGAAGTCGCGCTCGTCACGGCGAACGAGCACGCGGGTAAATTGGTCGGCGAAGTGCACAGGAATCTGTACGGGCTGACGCCGCTCAGATTCGAGCGCGCGCCGGAGGATTTGGAGAGTCTGGGCGACCTGGATTTCCTCTTCCTGTCGCTCCCGCACGGGCAGGCAATTGACATCGTGCCGCGCCTGCCGAGTGGGCTTAAGGTGATTGACCTGTCGGGCGACTTCCGGCTGCGCGACCGCGAGACGTTCGAGCATTTCTACAACCGCGAGCACACGGCGATGGACGCGCAAGGTGAGTTCGTCTACGGCCTGACGGAGACGAACCGCGAAGCCATCAAACGCGCGAGCCGTATCAGCAACCCCGGCTGCTTCGCGACCGCGACGCTGCTGGCGCTCGCGCCGCTCGTCGCCAATAACCTGATCGAGGGGCGCGTGATTGTTGACGCGAAGACGGGCTCGTCGGGCTCGGGCGCTAAGCCCGCGGCCAACACGCACCACCCGCAGCGCATGAACTCTTTCTACGCTTACAAGCCTTTCACGCACCAGCACGTGCCGGAGATAGAGCAGGAGCTGCGCATCGTCGGCGACTGGACGAGCGAGCTGGTCTTCATGACGCACAGCCTGCCCGTCGCGCGCGGCATCTTCGCCTCCGCCTACGTGGAGACGAAAGACGCGCTCGACGAGGCGCGTGCGCGTGCCCTCTTCGCAGACTTTTACAAAGACTCTTTCTTCGTCCGGCTCGTGGAGGGCTCGCCCGACATCAACTGGGTGAAGACGACCAACTTCTGCGACATCGGGCTGGCCGCGCGCGGCCGCCAACTCGCAGTCTTCTCCGCCATAGACAACCTCGTCAAAGGAGCCGCGGGGCAGGCCGTGCAGAACATGAATTTGATGGCGGGCCTGGACGAGAAGACGGGGCTGATTCTGACGGGGAGCAACCCTTGAGCGACGAGACGAAAAACGTGTTCGAGGTCGCGCCCGTGAAGCCGGCCATCCCCTCGGACCTGCTCGACCGGATTGACGTTCGCGTCGGCACAATCGAGCGGGTCGAGGACGTGCCGAAGTCGCGCACGCTGGTCAAGCTGACGGTCAACTTCGGCGACCACAAGCGGACAATCATGGCGGGCCTCAAGCAGGAGCGCGAGAACCCGCGCGAGATAGAGGGGCGGCAGGCGCTGTTCGTGGTGAACCTGGAAGCGAAGCCCATGATGGGCGAGGTCTCTCAGGGGATGTTGTTCGACATAGGGTACGCTGATGGGCTAACACCCGTCCTGGCCGTCCCCGAGAAAGGCGTGCCCGACGGGTCGCGCGCGGGGTGAAGATGAGCACTGCGAAAATTTCGACAAGCGTGGAGGCGAGCGAGGAGCGCTTTCAGCTCGCCACGTACAAGAAGATGCCGCTCGTCGCGTCGCGCGGGGAAGGCGCGTGGCTGTTCGACGCCAGTGGCGAGCGTTATCTTGACCTCTACGGCGGGCACGCCGTCGCAGGCACGGGCCACTGTCACCCGCGCGTGGTCGCGGCGCTCAAAGAGCAGGCAGAGACCCTGCTCTTCTACTCGAACCTGGTCTACTCGGAGGTGCGCGCGCGCGCGGCCGAGAAGCTGGTCTCGCTCGCGCCCGAGCCGATCACGAAAGCCTTCTTCTGCAACTCTGGCACAGAAGCTAACGAGAACGCGATGCGCATGGCGCGCATGGCGACGGGGCGCGAGAAGATCATCACCTTCACGGGCAGCTTTCACGGGCGCACGGCCGACGCCATCAGCGCGACCGGCCTCGGCAAGTATCGAGAGCTGGGCAAGCCCAACGTGCCGGGCCACCTGTTCGCGGAGTTCGGTGACATCGAAGCGGTCAAAGAGCTAGCGGACGAATCGGTCGCGGCCGTCATGCTTGAGCCGATTCAGTCTATGGCGGGCGTGCGTATGGCCGAAGCGGAGTTTTACGAGAGGCTGCGCGAGCTGGCCGACGAGCGCGGGATGCTGCTGATTTACGACGAGGTGCAGACGGGCGTCGGGCGCACGGGCGAGTGGTTCTTCGCCGGGAGCAGCGCGGGCGCGAGCGTCGTGCCGGACATCATCACACTCGCCAAAGCCCTCGGGAGCGGCGTCCCCGTCGGCGCGTGCCTCGTGGGCGAGCGCGTCGCGGCGCACGTCAAAGAGAACGACCTCGGCACGACCTTCGGCGGCGGGATGCTGGCGATGGCGGCCGTCAACGCGACGCTCGAAGCGATTGAGGCGGACGCGATGCTCGGCAACGTAAGGGCCGTCGAGCAACACCTGCGCGAGCGCCTCGCCGAAGTCCCGCGGGTCACGCGCGTGCGCGGCCTCGGCTTCCTGCTCGGCCTGGAGTTCGATGAGAAGGCTGGGCCAATTCACCAGGCGCTGCTCGAACGGCGCATCATCACGGGCACGTCGAGCGACGCGAACGTCCTGCGGCTGCTGCCGCCGCTGTGCCTGCGGCGCGAAGAGGTTGATCTGTTCATCGAAGCGTTGAAGGAATTGGATGCCTAAAGATTTTCTGACAACTGGAGATTGGACGCGCGCCGAGCTTGAGGGCCTTATCGAGTCTGCCCTTCAATTCAAGCGCGGCGACGACCAGAGCAAAACGCTCGCGGGGCGCTCGGTCGCGCTCGTCTTCTTCAATCCTTCCTTGCGGACGCGCGCCTCGATGCAGGTCGGCGTCTACGAGCTGGGCGGCAACGCCGTCGTGCTTGAGCCGGGCGGGACCTCCTGGACGCTGGAACACCGCGACGGCGTGGTGATGGACGGCGACAAGACGGAGCACGTCGCGGAGTTCGTGCGCGTGCTCGGGCGCTACTGCGCGGCGATAGGCGTGCGCACTTTCGCGGCGCTGAAGGACTGGGAGGAGGAGCGGCGCGACCCCATCCTCGCGGCGTTCGCCAAGTATTCGGACGTGCCCGTCATCAACCTCGAATCGGCCATGCACCACCCGTGTCAGGCGCTCGCAGACATGATGACCGTGCGCGAGAAGCTGGGGCGCGGGCGCAAGAAAGTGCTGCTCACCTGGGCCTGGCACCCGAAGCCGCTGCCGATGGCTGTGCCAAATAGTTTCGCCCTGGCCGCCGCGCAAATGGGCCACGACCTGACCATCGCGCGGCCGTCCGGCTACGCGCTCGACGACGAGTTAACGAGTGAAATTAAGAGCAAAGCGGAGGGCGCGGGCGGCAGCCTGACGGTGACGCGCGACGTGGACGCGGCGTTCGAGGGCGCGGAGGTCGTCTACGCGAAGAGCTGGGGGAGCAAGGACTACTACGGCGCGGCGCACACGGAGATCGCCGCGCGCGCCGTCCACCGCGAAAGGTGGATTGTTGACGAAGAGAAGATGGCGCGCACACGCGGGGCCATTTTCATGCACTGCCTGCCCGTGCGCCGCAACGTCATCGTCACCGACGGCGTGATTGATTCGCCCGCCTCGGTCGTCATCGCCGAGGCCGAGAATCGCCTGCACGCGCAGAAGGCCGTCATGGCAAAGCTGCTCGGCGAGGGTCAGAGATGAGCCAGACACAAACTGAGGTTTCGAACCAGTTGCGACTCGACCTCCTGCGCGAGGCGCTGCCCTACATCCAGCGGTTCAAGGGCAAGACTTTCGTCGTCAAGCTCTCGGGCAAGGCGACCGAGGACGCGTCGAACCTGGCCTCGCTCGCGGAGGAACTGGCCCTCATTCATCAGGTCGGCATACGCCTCTGCGTCGTGCACGGCGGCGGCAAGCAGTTGACGGACCTGGCCTCGCTGATGGGCGTGGAGCAGACGATCATCAACGGGCGGCGCGTGACCGACGACGCCACGCTTGAGATGGCGAAGATGATCTTCGCCGGCAAGATCAACACGGACATCCTGGCGGCGCTCAGGCACAGGGGCGTCGAGGCCGTGGGCCTCTCGGGCGTGGACGGCAACATCGTGCACGCCGAAAGGCGGCCGCCCGGCGAGGTGCTCAACCGCGCCACGGGCGAGCGCGAGCGCGTGGACTTCGGGCACGTCGGCGACGTGGTCGAGATTAACGCGCGGCTGCTCTGCGTGCTGCTGGATCAGAGCTACCTGCCCGTGGTCTCCTCGCTCGGCGCGGACCAGAAGGGCATGGTCTTCAACATCAACGCCGACACCATCGCCGCCGAGATCGCAGTTCAATTGGAGGCGGAGAAGTTAATCTTGCTTTCCGACGTGGACGGGATTTACCTGCGCCCGGACGACCCGCGCACGAAGCTCTCGCGGCTGACGATTGACGAGGCCGAAGCCTTAGTGCGCGACGGCGCAGCCACCGGCGGCATGATCCCCAAGCTCCAGAGCATCACCGGCCTCATCCGCCGCGGCGTCCGCAGCGCCCACATCATCAACGGCACCGCCCGCAACGCCCTCCTCGCCGAAGTCTTCACAAACGAAGGCACCGGAACGATGATCAGTGATAAGTGACAGCAGTCACTCATCACTTCTTTCATTGACCGGGTTGTTTTTGACTTTCGGGCGACGCGGTCTGACAATCCAGCCGGATGAAAACTGTCGAGAAAGAGCCATCCTCGGGCGTTCCCCGGGCGCGGCGAAGCCTGAAGGCTCGCGGCCGCCGCGGGCTGAGCGCGTTTGCGGGGGAGTTGTTGAAGGAGTGGGGGCGGCTGGGGTTGCCGGGGGCGGGTGAGGGCGTGGTAGTGGCTGTGTCGGGTGGGGCGGATTCGGTGGCATTGGTGTTGGGGTTGGTGGAGTTGGTGCGGGCGGGGCGGGTGGCGGGGCGGTTGGTGGTGGCGCATCTGGATCATGGGTTGAGGGAGGAGAGTGGGGAGGACGCGAGGTGGGTGGAGGAGTTGGCGGGGGAGTTGGGTGTTGAGGTTGAGGTTGGGCGCGTGCGCGTGGCGGAGGCGGGGGGGAATTTGGAGCAGGCGGCGCGGGGGGCGCGGTATGGGTTTCTGAGGGAAGTGGCACAGAAATGCGGGGCGCGGGTGGTGGTGACGGGGCACACGATGGATGACCAGGCGGAGACGGTGTTGCTGCGTCTTGTGCGCGGGAGCGGGGCGGAGGGGTTGGGCGGGATGGAGGCGGTGCGTGCGCTCGATGCGGGGAGTGAGATCAAGTTGGCGAGGCCGCTGTTGCGTTGGGCGCGGCGGGGGGAGACTGAGGAGTATTGCAGGGGGCGCGGCGTCGAGGTGCGGCGCGACGCGATGAACGAGGATGAGAGTTTCGCCCGCGTGCGTGTGCGGCGCAGGGTGCTGCCGCTGCTGTTGACGTTTAATCCGCGGGCGGTCGAGGCGCTGGCGCGGGCGGCGGAGCTTTTGCGCGAGGACGCGGAGACGCTGAACGCGGCGGCGCGTGAGTTGTTGGAGGCGGCGTGCGAAAGGGAATCGGAAGAGGGCGCGGCCGTCGCGGCGCTGGACGTGAAGACGCTGTTGAATGCGCCGCCGGCTCTGCGCAGGCGCGCGCTGCGGCTGTGGCTGGCGCGCGGGCGCGGGGATTTAAGACGCCTGGAGTTGGTTCACCTGCTGGGCGTTGAAAAACTGTTGGAGGGCGCGCGCGGCGGGCGCAAGGCCGAGTTGCCGGGCGGGAGTTTTGTCGAGCGCAGGCGCGGGCGGCTGTGGTTTCGGAGGTAGTAAAGACTCGTCGGTGCCTCGCGCGTCGCCTGTCGTTACTGAGGACGCGCGCCCGATTAACTCACCGCCCGGGCTTGACCAGAATGTCGTGGCGGCTGTCTCCTGCCACGGAGACCCGTTCCCTGTAGAGCTCGCGGTCTCCCTCCAGCACGATGATGTCGTAGTCTCCCCCACTTAGATTGGTGATGTAGTACAGCCCGTCGTCGCCCGTGAGCGACCTGCCTTTCTCGACACCGTCCTGGCTGACGGCCACCCAGACGGAAACGAGCATCTGCCCGCGCGTGCCCTTGACCTCCCCATTGACGGAGGCTTCGCCCGACTGTGCGACGGCGGCAACGGAGAAGACCATTGCTAACAGAACAATCCCGCAGGCCGACAGAAAAACGTGTCTGGTTTTCATTGCAGTCTCCTTTGCTTACGCCGCCTGACGTGGGCCGGCGTTCGTGCGAAGTCTCACTCTCCCGCCGCGTGTGATCAGCGCCCCTGCCCTATGATGTAGCTGATTTTGGCCCCGAGCCTTTTAATCTCGACCTCATTCTGGGGCATGCGCAGGGACACCTTGCCGCTCATCCCGTCAGACGGGTCGCGGATGATTATCGAGTACGTCCCGGCGGGTACGCCCGGCAGGTTGAAGCCGCCTGAGTCGTCCGTCCTGGCCGTCAGTATGTTGTTGCCGTCGGGCAGCAGGTAGACTTCCACGCCGCCCGGCGAGCGTTTCCCGTCTTTAGTTATCACCGTGCCCGAGACGTTGATTTTCTTGTCGGCGGAGATGGAAGGGAGCGGGGAGACGGTCTTCGCCTGCTTCAGCTCGTTGAACGATTGCTTCAACGAGTTGATTTCGTCCGCGTCGCCGCGCCGCAGCTGCGGGACGATGGCGATGAAGGAGACCAGAATAGTGCTGAGGGCCGACAAGAGGGCGATAGTGATTACCACTTTCGGACTTTTTGACGGGTCCTTAGAGGCTTCCTCAGATTCCTTTTCAGTTTTCGGAGTCTCTTTAATCGAGAGTGTTTCACTCATGATGCTCTCCTTCAGAGAGAATTGGGGCGCGAGGTTGAGTAGACCGGCTTCGTCAGGTCGAATGGACAAACGAGAAGGCGACTTCAGAGGTCTGTGAGATTCCATCCAACGAAGCTGAACCGCTCCGGCTGACACTTGAGGCGAGATGCTCGCCTCCTGCGAAAGGCAACACCCATGCCGGGTGGAGTCAAGGCCAAATGCGCCGAATCAGGCTCGATTCAGTAAATTTTTTGTGGCCAGTCGAGGATTGTGTCCGTATTAGTAGACGCGACGTGACACGTATGTCTACAAGTGTGGACAGTTGCCGAACTCCTACACCATTAGAGCCGTTGGGGCGCACGTTCGGTAGTGGGTCAATTTCAAAGCCGGGGAGGACTACCCTCCGGTTGACCACTCCGGGATTATTGTCCTCCCTGGTGTTCTCTAAAACGTTAATGCCGTTCCGGGGCAAAACATTTCGCCGGGGAGACCGCGCAGCGGGGGCGTGGGGAACTGGCTCATCAAACTGACCCATTACTGCGCGTGCGGAGACGTCAAATCAGCCGGCAAATCAATGGCGCGCGCCGCCCCGCTCGACGTGAGTGTGCTGTCGGGTGCAGCGCCGGCTTTGCGCAGGCGCGGCCGCCTCACCTTTCACGTCAAATAAAAAGAGCGGGAGGGGCGGCATCGTCGCCCCTCCCGCTTCCTGTCTATCCTTACAGAGCAGCCTTCCTCAGTGGCCCGTGGCGGCCCTGTACGCCTGGCGGTACTGGTCGTAGGCGTCCTTGTACTTGCCTGCGGCCCTGTACTGGTCGCCCTTGGCGAAGAGCGCGCGCGCGTTGCGTATGTTCTGGCCGGCGGCCTGTAGCTTGTCTATCGTTTCGAGCGTGATTGTCCGGGCCAATTCCAGGTGGCCGCCCTTCGACGCGGGCAGCTCGAACTGGCCTACGGCGGCGTCGTTAGTGCCTGCGGCCAGATTCTCTTCAATCTGCAAGCGCAGGTGCTGGGCCTGGAAGTTAGCCAGGTTGGTCAGCAGCGTGTCGAGTTTTATGTTGGCGAGGTTGATGTTGGCGTTGGCCGTGTCCACGTCGCCCTGCAACTTGTCCACGCTCGCCTGCGTGGCGCGGGTCGAGACCTTCACGTCTAGGCGGTCGTTGAGGAGGCTCTGGACGTTGTCCACGCTCGTCTGCGTGGCGCGCGACGAGACGGTGGTGTCCAGATTGGTCGTGACGTAGTCTTCGAACGCCTGGCCCGAGCAGTCGTCCGAGATGGCTTTGAAAGTGGTGAGCGTGAGGGCCGTCGCCTCGACGGCGGCGACCGCCGCGCCGGCCGTGGCGTGGGCCTCGAAAGTTAAGGCGTCCGTCGGCAGCGCCTCCATGACGGCGTGCGCCGCGATGACGGCCGCCTCGGCGGCGGCGATGTCCGTGTTACTGATCCGCGGCGCGCCGTTGACGAACGCGTCCGAGCAGTTGTCGGGCGTCACGCCCCCATCCAGCGTGATGCCCGCGGGGTCTGGGACTTCGCCGTTCGCGACGACGACTCCACCCTTGAGGGCCATCGCCTTCAAGCCGCTCTGCACTTCCGGCCTGAACAGCGAGTTGAGGGCTTGCGGTATCGCCCGCCACGAGGGCGTCCGGGCCAGGGCCGAGCGCAGCAGCGTCAAGTCCTGCGCCGACAGTCCCGGGAGCAGGCGGCGCGCCGCTGCGAGCTGTTCGACGGGGGCCAGCCCCTTCTGCTTCGCCAGCCTCCGCGCCAGCGGGCTCTCCATCAGGACCGCCGCCACCTTCTGCATCTCGGCCAGGTAGGCGTCATACTCCCTGCGGAACTCTTCGACGTTGGCCGTCGGGGCCATCACCTGGCTTAGACGCTCGCGGTTCTCGGGGGTGTTCTTGTAGAACTCTCGGGCCGCCTCCTGCGCGCTGAGCGACGGCGCGAGGCAGATGGAGAGAAGAAGAGTGAAAGCAAGGCTCAGAAGTTTTCTGTTCAAGGCTGGTTGTCGGGGCGGAAGCGCCGCCTCTCCTTTCAAGGGTAAAAAAAATTTCGGGACCGGCGAAACAAGAGGGCTGGGCGGACGCGGCCCGCGCGAGAGCGCGAGTCACGCCGCTTCCCTCTGTTAGTTGTCACTTGGTTTTCTACCGACGGGCTGACGGTTCGGGCACGCCGGGCGCGTGATTGGCCCAAAAACTGTAGCTTGTCGAAACTCTAGCGGCGATATTATGGCTCGCGCCGGAGTCTGTCAACGATGCGTGTCCTGGCCCGGGTCTCACACGGAGTAGACAACGAATGGCGGCCGGTTTCCGGTCGGAGTTGCACGGCGCGCGGGCCGCCTCCCCGCGCGCCGTTAATATAGGTTGAAAAAGGGGGCGCTTCCCATCTACAATCGCTGTTGACTTGCCGCCTCAATTTCGCAGGCGGTTTTTCGGTTTGTTGGCCTCTTTCGGGGAAGCGGGCTCAAATATGGCGGATGACATCGTAGAGGTTTACGGCGCGGCGGAAATCGCCAGCAGAGTCGGCGAGTTGGCGCGCGAAATCGGGAGCGCCTACGAGGGGCGCGACTTCACGGTCCTCGGCGTCCTGGACGACACTTTCGTCTTCCTGGCCGACCTGTTGCGCGCGCTCGACGCGCCCTGCCGGACGGCCTTCCTGCGCTACGACCACCACGCCGTCGGCGGCGTCCAGGACATCTCCTTCAGCACGCAGGTTGACCTCTCGCGCCGCGACGTGCTGCTGGTCGAGGGCGTGCTCGACACGGGCGTCACGGCCGAGTACCTGATGAAGCAACTGGGCGCGCGCGGGGCGGCGAGCGTCCGGCTCTGCGTGCTGATTGACAAGCCGGACGGGCGGCGCGTGCCGCTTGAGCCGGACTGGCGCGCGTTCGAGACGCACGAGAATTTCGTCTTCGGCTACGGGCTCGGGTTCCAGGATCGCTGGCGCGGGCTGCCCTACGTCGCCACGTTCGCGCGCGGCGGGCAGGATTCGTGACAAAAGGTTGAAGGTTTCGACAGGGGCCGGTCTGGTCTGGAAGCGCAACGCGGGGCCGGCGCGGGGCATCTTAAACGAGCGGCTTCGGGCCGAATTTGAAAAGGGTTTGCTCCCGCGCCGGCCCGGGCCATTTTTGCCGGAAGCGGCGGGAGCGACAAAAGGTGCTCGGATGGGTTATCATCTGCACCGGAGGCTGGGAAAATTTTGAGTTCTACGGCTAGACAAATCATTTTCTGGATGTTCATCGTGGTCGGGGCGCTGCTGCTCTACAAGTTCTTCGCGAACCCGACCAACAAGCCCGCGTCGCAGATTGACCAGACGGCGTTGGAGGCCAAGATTGACGGCGGCGAGTTGAAGCAGCTCGTCTTCAAGCCGCAGGAGGCAGTCGCGACCGACCGCAACAACAACGAGTTCCGCGCCCCGCTGGCCAACGAGTTCCGCAAGGCCGAGCTGATGAAGCGGGCCGCCGAGAAGGACACCAGCGGCAAGCCGAAGGTCGAAAAGGTCGAGGAAGACCCCGGCAGCAACAGCATGCTCTGGGGCGTGCTCCTGAGCTGGGCTCCCATCCTCTTCATCGTCGGCATCTGGATTTTCATGCTGCGGCAGATGCAGTCGGGCGGCAACAAGGCTCTTAGTTTCGGCAAGTCGCGCGCCAAGCTTCTCAACAACCAGCAGAAGCGCGTCACGTTCAAGGACGTGGCCGGCGTCGAAGAGGCCAAAGAGGAGTTGCAGGAGATTATAGAGTTTCTCAAGGAGCCGCAGAAGTTCCAGAAGCTAGGGGGCCGCATCCCGAAAGGCGTCCTGATGATGGGGCCGCCGGGAACGGGCAAGACGCTGCTGGCGCGCGCCATTGCCGGTGAGGCCAACGTGCCCTTCTTCTCTATCTCCGGTTCGGACTTCGTGGAGATGTTCGTCGGCGTCGGCGCGAGCCGCGTCCGCGACCTCTTCGAGCAGGGCAAGAAGAACGCACCCTGCATCATCTTCATAGACGAGATTGACGCCGTCGGCCGTCACCGCGGCGCAGGATTAGGCGGCGGGCACGACGAGCGCGAGCAGACCTTGAACCAGTTGCTCGTCGAAATGGACGGCTTCGAGTCGAACGACGGCGTCATCCTGATCGCCTCGACTAACAGGCCGGACGTTTTGGACCCCGCCCTGCTTCGCCCCGGTCGCTTCGACCGCCGCGTCGTCGTCTCGCGGCCGGACGTGCGCGGGCGCGAGGGCATTCTTAAAGTCCACACGCGCAAGATTCCTCTGGGCGAGGACGTGGACATCAGTGTGATCGCGCGCGGCACGCCGGGCTTCACGGGCGCTGATTTGGCGAACCTCGTCAACGAGGCCGCGCTGAACGCGGCGCGCTACAACAAGAAGCTCGTGGCGATGCCGGACTTCGAGCTGGCGAAGGACAAAGTCCTGATGGGGGCCGAGCGCAAGTCAATGGTCATCTCGAACGAGGAGAAGCGCATCACGGCTTACCACGAGGCGGGCCACACGCTCGTCGGCCTCAAGGTGCCGAACGCCGACCCCGTCCACAAGGTCACGATCATCCCGCGCGGGATGGCGCTCGGCGTCACGCAGCAACTCCCGGAGGGCGACCGCCACAACTACTCGAAGGAGTACCTGCTGGGCCAAATCGCCATCCTGATGGGCGGGCGCATCGCGGAGGACGTGTTCCTCGGCAGCATCACGACGGGCGCGTCGAACGACATCGAGCGCGCGACGGAGCTGGCCCGCGCGATGGTCTGCGAGTACGGGATGTCGGAGCTGGGGCCGCTCACGTTCGGCAAGAAGGAGGAGCAGATCTTCCTCGGCCGCGAGATCGCGCAGCACCGCGACTTCTCGGAGGACACGGCGATCAAGATTGACCAGGAGGTCAAGAAGATCATCTCCGAGCAGTACGAGCGGGCCAAGGGCCTCATCGAGGAGAACCGCGACACGATGGTGCGCCTCTCCGAGACGCTGCTTGAGCGCGAGTCGCTCGACGGCGTGCAGATTCGCAGGATCGTCGCAGGGCTCCCGCTCGACGACGACCAGCGCCCGCCGACGAACGACGACGAGAAGCCGCAGCTCAAGGAGCCCGCGGTCAAACCGCTCAAGCCGATCCTGCCTCCGATTACCGGGAGCAACCCGGCGACCGCTTAAAACGGCAAGAGGCAACAATAGGGGCCGGCGTGAAGTTCATCTCTTCACGCCGGCCTCTTGCTTTGCGAAATCCGCGGGCCTTGGCGTTTGGTAGCCTCCCTGTGATTAACTATGTGACATGAGTTCCTTCCAGATTCGGGACGCGGATTTCGAGAGGCGCGTCCGCGAGAGCTTTGCGCGCCAGCGGGTCATGAGCCTCATCGGGGCCAGTCTCACGCGGGTCGAGCCGGGCGCGGTGGACGTGGTGCTCCCCTACAGGGACGACCTGACGCAGCAGGACGGCTTCATGCACGCGGGCATCCTGACGACCGTGGCCGACAGCGCGTGCGGGTACGCCGCTTACACGCTGATGCCCGCAGGCTCGGAAGTCCTGAGCGTGGAGTTCAAGGTGAACCTCCTGCGGCCGGCGGCGGGAGAGGTCTTCGTGGCGGAGGCCAGAGTCCTGAAGGCTGGGAAGACTTTGACGGTGACGAGGGGCGATGTCTACGGCCGTGCGGCCGGCGAGACGAAACTGGTGGCGACGATGCTGGCGACGATGATTCGCCGGTGACAAAGGTCTTAACGGCGGGTGCGGAGGCACGGAGCATGAGAGAGACTTACAGGGACGGTGCCATGGGGGCTTTGATGGACGAGTACGAGCGCGCGGCGGCGGACCTCGTGCGCCTGATCGAGCGAATCCCCGAAGGCGAGTTCGTGCGGGTCGTGGACTCGCAGACGAAGGACGAGGACTGCCGCTCGGTGCAGACCATCATGTCCCACGTCGTCAGGTCGGGGTACGGCTACGCCGATTACATCAGAGAGCAATTCTCCATCGCGTCCACGCGCCCACAGCCCAGACTCCTCTCGCGCCAGGAATCGTTAGAGCAACTCGACGCGGCGCTGCGCTACACCGCAGAGACTTTAGAGGGCAGGTGGGAGATGAGCGACGAGGAGATAACCGCCACCGTCATTGAGAGCCGTTGGGGAGTGGTCTACAACGTTGAGGGATTGTTAGAGCACGCCGTCGTGCACATCCTGCGCCACCGGCGGCAGATAGAGAAGTTCATCTGGCGTGGCCTGATCAGCGCGCCCGATTTAACGTCTTAGCGCCTCCAGCGTCTTTGCGTGAGATTAAATTTCATGCAAAGACGCTGGAGGCGCTAAGACGTGTCGGTCGTGGCCTCAATCGTCGTTGATAATCGTCCCCTGACCCTGGCTGTCCGAGATGGTCGCGTTGACCGGGCTGGACAGGTTCACGAAGAGGGTCTCGTTCGGCTCCTTCACAAGGTCGCCGTTGACCATGATCGTGATGGACATGGTCGTCGTCCCTGCGCTGAACGAGAGCGGTTGCAGCGCCTTGGCCGCGTAGTCCGCGGGAGCCGTCGCCGTCCCGTTCGCCGTCTGGTACTTCACAGTCACGGTGCGGCTGCTCGCCACGGAGAGCTTGACCGTGAAGGTCATGGCGATTGTTCCACTGTCCGGCTCCGTCACCGACACGTTGTTGATAGAGATTTTGGCGTCGTCGTTGTCCTTGATGGTGCCGACGCCCGTGCCTAAGCCGGCCGCGATGGCGGCGTTCGTGGGCGAGGAGAGCGTGAGCTTGAAGGTCTCGTCCAGCTCGTCAATCAGGTCGCCCTTGACCGACACGTTCACGTTCCTGCTCGTCTGCCCCGGCGTGAACGTCAGGGTGGTCAGCGGCAGGGCCGTGTAGTCGGCCGGCTCGACGGCCGTCGCGTTCAGGGTCGCGTAGTTGACCGTGACGCTTCTGCTGCTCGGGCCGGAGAGCGTGACGACGAAAGTGGCGTTCACAGCGCCCGTGTTGCCCTCCGTCACCATCACGCTGTTGACCGAGAGCTTCGGCGGCGTCTCGTTGTCCACGACGGTCACCACGCCCGTCCTGGGCGTGGAGAGGCTGGCCCCGCCGGTCGGGTTGCTCAAGGTCAGCTTCACAGTCTCATTGCCCTCGTAGACCGCGTCGTCGCAGATGGGAATGGTGAAAGTCTTGTTCGCCATGTCGCCGTCGGCCCACGAGAGCGTGCCCGTCTGCGTGACGTAGTCCTTGCCCGCGGCGCAGGAGGTGAAGCCCGCCGCGCTGCCGTTCGAGGTCGCGTACTTGACGGTGGCCGCCCCGCCGCTGCCGCCCGTGCGCGTGACGTTGATGACCAGCGTGCCCGCGCCCTCGCTGACACTGTAGGTCGCGGCGCTCAGCTTCAGCACGCCGCCTTCGTTGACCGTGATGCTGATGGCGTCCGTGTCGCTCTTGGCCCCGCCGGCCCCCGTGCTGCCCTGGTCGTTGGTCACGATTTGCAGGCTCGCCGCGCCGCTGTAGTTCAGCGTGGGCTTGAAGCTCAGCCCATCCAACGCCGCGTTGATGTTGGCGACGGTGCCCGTGAAGCTCGACGCCGTGTCGGCGGTGCCGTCGCCCGTGAGGAAGCTGAGCCCACTCGTCCCGCTCAAGGTGACCGTGCCTTTGGTCGCCGTCAGGGTGACGCGCACGGCGTTCGAGCCAGCGTCCGAGTCGTCAATCGAAATCTGGTTGCCGCCGCCGGAGGAGAAGACTTTCGCGGTGTTCTCGCCCGTCGTCTGCGCGCCGGGGACGGTGTTCACGGGGGCGTCGTTCGGGTCGAGGATGGTCAGCACGGCCGCGTTGGGCGAGCCGAGCGCGGCCCCGCCGGACATCACTGCGAGGGCCAGGTTGAGAGTCTCGTCCGGCGTCTCGTTGACGCCGTCGTTGATGATGGGAAGCTGTATGGTCTTGTCTGTCGCGTCGCCCGCGGGCCAGGTGACGAAGAGGTCGCCGTTGACGCGCGCGACGCGGACGCGTGAGGCACTGTTGTAAGTCATGAAGCTTCCGCCGACGATAATCCGCCCGTTCGGCTGCAAGGGGGTCGCCGTAAAGATGGTGCCGGTCGCCCCCGCACCGGGATTGAAGCTAGTGTCAAGCGTGCCGTCCGCGTTGGTGCGCGCGATGCGGTTGCGAGAGACGCCGTCGAACGTGGCGAAGTTTCCGCAGACGATGACCTTGCCGTCCGGCTGTAAGCTCGTCGCCCAGACGACGGCGCTCGGCCCCGACACCGGATTAAATGAGGGGTCGAGCGTCCCGTCCGCGTTCACCCGAATGAGGCGGTTGTGGGCTGCGCTATTAAATGAAGTGAAGTTCCCGCCGATTATGATTTTCCCGTCTGGCTGAACGGCCACGCCCCAGACGATGCTGTCGTCCACGCCGGTCCCTGGGTTGAACGTGGTGTCGAGTGTGCCGTCCGCGTTGATGCGCGCGATGCGACCGCAGGCTGTGCCATCGTAGGAGATAAAGCCTCCGGCGATGATGATCTTGCCGTCGGGCTGTAGGGCCATCGTGTATACGCCGCTGACGCCGCCCGGCCCGGTTGCCCCGGTGTGCGGTGCCGGAATGAACGTGGTGTCAAGCGTGCCGTCCGAATTAAGCCGAGCGATGCGGCCGCGCGGCGTGGAGAAGTCACCGCCGATGATGAGCTTGCCGTCGGGTCGTAGCATTATCGCCCACACGTGTCCGTTCGCCCCCGTGCCCGGATCGAACGAGGTGTCGAGCGTGCCGTCAGAGTTGAGGCGCGCGATGCGAGAGCGCGAGGTGCTGTCGTAGCTGGTGAATTCGCCGCCGATTAAGATTCGCCCGTCCGGCTGCGGGGCTATCGCATGGATGATGCCGTTCGCCCCTGTGCCAGGATTGAATGAAGTGTCGAGCGTGCCGTCCGAGTTGAGGCGCGCGATGCGTGCGCGCGGGGTGCCGTCGTAGTTGAGGAAGTTTCCGCCGATAAGTATCTTGCCGTCCGCTTGCACGGCCACGCCCCACACGGTGCTGTCCGCGCCGGTGCCCGGAGTAAACGTGGTGTCAACCGAGCCGGGCGCGAAGCGGTAATCGGCCGAGCTGGTCGTGACATCGCTCAGGCTCACTTTGGCGACCACTTCGTTGTCCGTCCCGCCCGTGCGCGTCAGCGTGATGGTCGCGTCGCCGGCCGTCTCGTCCGCGTTGTAGGTGGCGGAAGAGAAGGCGAGCGAGCCCGTCGCCGGCAGCAGCCGTGCGATTTTGTCGCTCGCGTCGGCGTCGCCGTTGTAGCTCGTGAAGTCGCCGCCGATGAGAATCTTGCCGTCCCGCTGCACGGCCACCGCATTCACAGTCTCGTCCGCCCCAGCGCCGCCGTTGTTGAACGTGGTGTCTAACGTTCCATCGCTGTTGAGGCGTGCGATCTTATCGCTGCAATCTGCGCCGTTATAGTTGGCGAAGGTGCCGCCGATGATGACCTTCCCGTCCGGCTGCACGGTCACCGCAGCCACAGCGGCGTCCGTTCCCACGCCGCTCGGGTTGAACGTGGGGTCGAGCGTCCCGTCACTGTTGAGGCGAGCGACCCCGTCGCCGGGGTCTGCGCCGTTGTAGTCGCTGAAGCTGCCGCCGATGATGACCTTGCCGTCCGGCTGCAAGGCCGCCGCCATCACGCTGCTGTTCGCGCCGAATCCGCCCGAATTGAATGAGGCGTCGAGCGTGCCGTCAGCGTTGAGCCGGGCAACCCCGTTGCTGCAATCTGCGCCGTTATAGTTGGCGAAGGTGCCCGCGATGATGACCTTGCCGTCCGGCTGCACCACCACGGCCAGGACAGCGCCTTCGTCGGCCCCGGTGATGTTTTCGTTGAATGAGGTGTCGAGCGTGCCGTCACTGTTCAGGCGTGCAATCCTATCGCTGGCGTTGGCGTCGCCGTTGTAGCTGGTGAACTCGCCACCGATGAGAATCTTCCCGTCCGGCTGCACGGCCACGGCCCGCACGATGTTGTTCGTCCCCGCGCCGCCGTTATTGAACGAAGTGTCGAGCGTCCCGTCAGCGTTGAGGCGGGCAATCGTATCGCTGCAATCCGCGCCGTTGTAGTTGAGGAAGGTGCCGCCGATGAGGATTTTCCCGTCCGGCTGCACGGCCACGGCCAGCACGGCGGAAGTCGCACCCGCGCCGCTATAGTTAAAGGAGGTGTCGAGCGTGCCGTCCGCGTTAAGGCGTGCAATCCTATCGCTGACGTTGGCGTCGCCGTTGTAGCTGGTGAAGTCGCCACCGATGAGAATTTTCCCGTCCGGCTGCACGGCCACGGCATACACGTCGCCGTCCGCGCCAGCGCCGCCGGGATTGAATGCGGGGTCCAGTCCGCCGCCGGCCGCGCCCGCGCGCTCGCCGCCGGAAAAGACCAACACCACGGCGCAGGCCGCGCTCAACAATAACCAGACGATACGCTTCGGGAGGGACAGATAGACGGAGGCTGTCCGCAGAGTCCTGGACATGAGGGTACTCCTCTTGTTGCTTCTTCGGATGACGATGAAGCCGAGAGGCTAAGCACGGATGGTCAGCGGGTCGTTCTTCAGCCCCACAGCGGGAACGCGAGGGTAGGCTAAAGATACTCCTACTTCTTTAAGTGAGTCAAAAAATTTGCCGACTTGTGGCGGGCGGGTGTGAGGCCCGCCGTCACTACACCGTCCGCGCCCACCACTTCCAGATCAACTCGGTCCAGGTGACGTAGCCCTCCACGGTCGGGTGCGCGCCGTCCTTGCGGCGGGGCACGACCAGGGAGTTCGAGTTGTAGAAGTAGCCGGGCCGGAAGTTCTCCTCGATGGTGTTGACGATGCCGTGGTCTGGCTTCCAGCTCGGCGGCCCTATCCAGTAGGCGGGAATGTCTCCGAGCTCGGCCGTAATCGAGCGCACCGCCGCGCCGCGGGTCGTCATGTCGGACGTGAAGATTTCGTTCGAGCCGAGCGCGATGAAGATCACGTCCGGGCGGTACTGCGCTATGTACTGGCTCAGGAGACGCTCGGCCTCCCACTTGACGGTCGTGGAGCTGTACACGGGCTGGACAATCAACTTTCCGCCCGCGGCCTCCACCTTGTCCCTGAAACTCCACCCGATGCCTTCCGCCATCGAGTCGCCTGTCAGCAGAATCGTCTTGTTGGCGAGCGACATGGGGAAGACGCCTTCGCCGTCGGCCCAAGCCGTGAACTCGACTGCGCCGCCCGCGTTGAGCCGCGCCGAGCCGCTCACTATCGGCCCCTGCGCCTTCGTCAATTCGAGCGCCCCGCCGTCGAAGGCTAGCTTCCAGGGGAACTGCCCCTCTGGCGCTTTGGCTTCGACTATGACCGGGCGGCACTGAGCGTCGTCGAAGCCGAGGCGGAAGCTCAGGGCGCGGTCCTCGGCCATGCTCAGCGAGATTGATTGCGGGCGGCAGTTGGTCCCGGCCGCCGTGACCTGCGGCAGGTACGCGACCGGCAGATTCTTCACCACCCTGACGGTCGCCTCCGTCTCGAAATTCTCCCAAGCGCCTTTGACCTTGACGCTCCCCGGCTTCAGGGCCAGGAGGCTGCCGTCCTCTTTGACGCTGGCGAGCGCGTCGTCCGAGACGCTCCACCTCGCCTGGACAATCTCGCGCGGCAGGTCGCTCACGGTCGAGGCGTAGGCCGCGTCCGGGTCGCCCGACGCCAGCCTGTACTCGCGGTAGGCGCTCAACGGGGCGGACTTGCCCACGGCGACGTGCGTCAGGGGGACGATGCCTATGCGCGTGGTCTCTTTCACGGGGCCGCGCTGGCAGGCGGTCGCCAGCAGCAGGACACCGAGCAGGCTCAACAGGGGGAAGTGGGGGCGGCGAGCTCTCATCTTAAAAAACTCCTTCACTAACTCTTGCCGGTCGTTTGGGCCAAAACTGACTTGGTGGACGGCCCGTCAGGAACAGATTTGCGGCATCACGGCGCACAGGCGGCCGAGCATGAACTCCAACTCGGAGTCCCAGAACTTCCAGTCGTGCGTGCCCGGCCGCTCGTGGTATTCGTGCTTGAGCTTGCCCGCGCGCAGCGCCTCCGCGAAACGCGGGTTGCTGTCGGAGACCTGCGGCAAAGGGTCGCTCTTGCCCGTCGAGACGTAGAGGTAAGGGAAGCTAGCGCCCTTCGGCGGCCCCTGCCTGACGAGCGCGAACAAATCGTTGTCGAGCCGCGCCCGGCTCTTCTCGTCGCCGAAGACCTTGTGCAGCTCATTGAGCATCCGCGCGCTCGGCTTCGAGCCCAACCGCGCCGTCAGTGGCACGTCGAAAGCGCCGCTGAAGCTCGCGGCGAAAGCGAACAGCTCCGGGTAGCGGAGCGCGAACTTCATGGCCCCCAAACCGCCCATCGAAAGGCCCGCGACGGCACGGCCCTCGCGCTTTGCGACCGTTCGGTACTGCGCGTCAACGTGCGGGACGAGGTCGCGCACGAAGGCGTCCTCGTAGCGGGCCGCGGGGTCCGCTGCGCTGTTGGCATACCAACTGTCGCCGACGCCGGGCGTGACGATAATCAGGTGATAGCGCGAGGCGTACTCGGCCGCGTGCGAACGCTCCCACCAGTCGTCCTCATTGCCCGTCAGCCCGTGCAGCAGGTAGAGCACGGGGTAGCGCCGCCCGCTCGTCGCGTAGTCCGCGGGCAGGAGCACGCGGTAGGGCAACTCCTTACCATCGAGGCTCGCCGCGGCCAGCTTCTCGCGCGTCGGGGCGGCGGAAGTCAGGGCCGGGCGCGACTGCGGCCGGGCGGTTGCCGAGCAGGCCCAGACGAGCCCCGCCGCGAACAGCAGAAGAGTCGGCGGCGCGAAATTTCTGGCCCTCAAAATTCTCCTCATCATCTTCTTCTCGGGAGAGCGTCCGGCTGGTTAAAGTAGGCGGCGACCTTTTGGGCTCGCCGGTGATTCGGCGAAGTCAGACGACTCTATTACCCGCGCGCGACGCCTGTCAAGCTGATTCCCGTTCAGGTAAAATCGGCTCCGTTGGACATGAGACGATTGGAATGGAAACTCGCGCGCCGCGCGCTCAACGTCACCGAGCGGACGCTCGTCATGGGCGTGCTCAACGTCACGCCCGACAGCTTCAGCGACGGCGGGCAGTTCCGCGACTTCGACCGCGCCGTGGCCCGCGCCGAAGAGATGGTTGCCGAGGGCGCGGACATCCTGGACATCGGCGGCGAATCAACGCGGCCCGGCGCAGGGACCGTGCCCGCCGAGGAAGAGCTGCGGCGCGTCGTGCCCGTCATAGAGCGGTTGTGCGGGCGCGTGACTGTGCCAATTTCTGTTGACACGACGAAGGCGTCCGTGGCGCGGGCCGCGCTCGCCGCCGGGGCCGAGATCGTCAACGACATCTCTGGCCTGCGCTTCGACCCCTTGCTCGCGGACGAGGCGGCGCGCGCGCGCGCAGGATTAGTCCTCATGCACTCGCGGGGCGACGCCGATACGATGCACAGCCTCCCGCCCGTCGCGGACATCATGGCCGAAGTCGCGTTGAGCCTGACCGCCAGCATTACGCTAGCCGAAAGCCGCGGCGTCGAGCGGTCGGCGATTGTCGTTGACCCCGGCATAGGCTTCGGCAAGAGCCAGGAGCAGAACGTGTTGCTGCTGGCCCGGCTCCAGGAGTTCGCGCGCCTCTTCGCGGACTTCCCAATCCTCGTCGGCACGTCCCGAAAATCTTTTATCGGCCGCCTGCTCGCGGGCGCTCCCGCGTCCGAGCGCCTGCACGGCACGATGGCGACCGTCACGGCCGCCGTCCTCGCCGGCGCGCACGTCGTCCGCGTCCACGACGTTCGCGCAGCCGTCGAGACCGTCCGCGTCGCCGACGCCATCAGGCGCGCGCGATTCGACCCCGAAGATGTCACACATGACAGCCAGGGATAAGCGCGTCAGCGCGCCACCCCTGTTCAAAAGGTAGTCGGGCGGCCGTATTTGACTTGCCCGCGGGTTGGCTCATACTATCTGCGCGTTATGCAGAAAAGTTTGATGAGTTTTACGCGAAGGTTCTGGCGCGCGGTCGCGCTCCTCAGTCTGCTCCTTTTCGCGGCGGGCTTCACGGAGTGCTACAAGCCCGTCACGAAGAACCAGCTGCCGGCGCACATACGCACCGTCGCCGTGCCGGCTTTCCAGAATCAGGCGCTGCGCTACAAGATCGAGCACCGCTTCACGGAGGCCGTCATCAACGAGCTGGTCAGGCGCGGGCGCGGCCTGCGCGTCCAGGGCGAGCGCGAGGGCGCGGACGCCGTCATTGACGGCGTCATCAAGAGCTTCGGCTTCTCGGGCGTGCTGCTGGACGAGCGCGGCCGCGCGCGCATCTTCGAGGTCACGATCACGGCGGCCGTGACCGTGCGCGACCAGACGGAGAACCGCGTGCTGTACGACAACCAGAACTACGTCTTCCGCGGCGAGTTCGAGTTCGCCAACGACCCGCGCTCCTTCTTCAACGAGGAGGACCCGGCCGTGCAGCGCATGGCGCGCAGCTTCGCCGAGTCGGTCGTCTCCACGCTCGTCAACGGCTTCGGCGTCAACGACGAGAAATGAGCGCGCTCACACGCCAGGACTTGCACAAGGCCCTCAAGCAGGGCGAGCTTTCGCCGCTCTACCTACTCTTCGGCCCCGAAACTTACCTGCGCGACCTCGCGGCGCGCGCCGTCGCGGAAGCGGCGCTGAAGGACGCGCCCCTGCGCGAGTTCAACGAAACGACCTACAGCCTCGCGGGCACGGACGTGCAGCACGCGATTGCCGCCGCCGAGCAGTTGCCCATGATGTCCGCGCGCCGCGTCGTGCAGGTACGAGATTTCACGAAGCTGCGCGAGTCGGACGAGGAGGCGCTGGCGCGTTACCTCGCGCGGCCCGTCGAAACGTCTGTCGTCATCTTCGTCGCGGACGAGCTGGACAAGCGGCGCAAGCTGACGAAGACGCTGCTGGACGTTTGCGCGGCCGTCGAGTTCGCGCCGCTCGCGGACGCGGAGCTGGCCGAGTGGGCCAAAAGGCGGCTTAGGGAGTTGAAGGTGCAGACGGACGAGAGGACGCTGCGCCACATCATCGCGCTCGCGGGGCCGGACGTGCGCACGCTCTCGAACGAGTTGGAGAAGCTGGCGACGGCCGCGCTCGATACGGGCTTTATCACGATGGAGATGGTGGACGCGCTCGTCGGCCGCTCGCGCGAGCTGTCGAATTTCGAGCTGACGGACCAATTGATCGCGCGCAACCGCAAGCGCGCCTTGCAGACCCTGCGGCGGCTTTTAGATGATGGAGCGGAGCCTGTCATGCTGATCGGGCTCGTCGCCAGCAACTATCACAGGCTCGCGCTCGCCAAGGAGCTGATGTCGAAGGGTGCGCCCAACAACGAAGTCTACAGACAGGTTGGCATCTTCGGCCGCCGCGAAGAGTTTCTCGCCACCGCGCGCCGCAGCGACGCCGCCGCTCTCGCGCGCAGCATCGAGCGCATCGCCGCCGCGGACCTCGCCATCAAGACCTCGCTCGGCGGCGGCGGCCCGCAGGGCTCGCGCCTGCAACTCGAACTCCTCATCTGCGAACTCGCGTCATAACCACAGAGGACACAGAGAGACACAGTGGAGGAAAGAGAAGGCTTAATCTCTTATTCCCTCTGTGCCCCTCTGTGTCCTCTGTGGTTAAATCCCTTCTCAAAAATCCAGCGGCTTTAAGTCCGGCTCGACCCAGCCGATTCTAGCCTCGTCCGAGAAGAGGCGCTCCTGGCTGTAGTAGTCGCTGACGAGTTTCGCGCCGCCGCAGCTTTCGAGCATCTGCGCGACGAGTTCGGCGGCCGTGCGCGCCGGGTCCGCGCCGCCCAGAAACGCGCGCACGCGCCTGAGCCAGAAGAGTGTGATGGTCTCGTTGTATTTCCGGCGGTCAACGCCGTTGTGATCCAGGTAGCGGTAGAGCGCCGCGCGCAACCGCTCGGCGGCCTCCTCCACTGTGAGGCGCGAGTTGCGCAGGTAGTAGAGCGCGACGACGAGGTGCGCGGAGTGTGTGAATTCGGCGGGGGGCGTCGTGCAGCCCTCGAAGCCGCGCACCAGGGCCTCCATCTCGTCCTCGCCCCCGTAAAGATTACTCGAACCGGCCACAGTGAAACACTCCTTTCTCTCCCGGCGGAAGACAAAAAGCGAGGCGGGCCGGGTGATTACCCGGCCCGCCTCGCCGCTCAAAATGTTTGCCGAAACCCTTGCCTACTTCGTGCCGCCCGCGTTGGCGCGCACCGTCAGCCGCGACTTGTGGCGCGCGGCCGCGTTGCGGTGCAGCACGCCCTTCTGCACGGCCTTGTCAATGGTCGAAATCGTCTCGGGCAGCAGCTCCGTGACCTGGCCCGCGTCGCCGGCCGAGATGGCCGCGCGCAGCTTCCTGACGGAGGAGCGCAGGCGGCTCCGGTTGCTGCGGTTAATCTCGCGGCGCTTCTCGTTCTGGCGCACGCGCTTCTCTGCTGATTTATGATTTGGCATTACTCAATCTCCGTCCCTTTACCTTCTGTGTTTCAATTAGTCGGCCCGCTATAGTCTTGACGGGCGGCATTTACGCCGCCGGGCGCAAAGGGCAAAGTATAGGTATCGGACCCCCTCGTGTCAAGGCGAGCCGCTCTCTGTCCACGCAACCGCATTGACACCCGCGCGCGCCCTGTAGTAGCGTCGCCCATGCAGCCTATGCAAGTCCACACGGCCCACCTCAACGGGCGCGCCCGCTTCGGTCGCCCGAACTTCCAAACCCCCGGCAAGGAGATGTCTGCACCTTTTGAAAAAGATAGAGCTTCCGCCTAGAGGTCTGGAGACGCTCTTCGGCGTCCACGACCAGAACATCAAGTACCTGGAGTCGCTCCTCGACGTGCGCATCAACGCACGCGGGCAGGACCTGACCGTGGACGGCGACCCGAAGGACGTGGAGACGGTCGAGCGCATCCTCGAAGACTTCACAGAACTCTTCACGGAGGGCAAGAACTTCACGGATCGCGAGCTGCGCGAAGCCTTCGCCCAGATCGCCGAAGACCGCGCCTACTCCCTGCGCGACTACTTCACGAAGGCCCGCTTCAACCCCGCCGGCAAGAAACAGGTCGCGCCCAAGTCCGCCATGCAGCGCCGCTACATAGAGTCAATCCAGGACAAAGACATCGTCTTCGGAATTGGCCCAGCCGGCACGGGCAAGTGCCTCGCGGGCGATTCGCTGGTTCTGACAGACCAGGGCGTGCTTGAGGTGCAGGCGCTCTGCTCAGACGCTTTAACCGGCGAGTATCTCCCCGCCAATTTCCAGATACACGGGTTGAACGGCGTGGAGCCTGTTTCGCATATCTATAACGGCGGTGAAACGGAAACGGTGCGCCTGACAACGCGATTTGGTTTTAGCATCGAAGCGACGCCGGAGCATCCACTCCTGACGCTCGACGAGAGAGGAAGCCTGGTTTGGAAACGGGCGGACGAGTTCCGCCTGGGAGATGCTGTGGCGCTGCAACGGGGCCAGCGGATGTTCGGCCGGCAGGACGCGGTCGAATTTGATTACGCCCCCAGCGGGCCGAACGACCGCTCGTCCAGAGAGATTAAGGTCGAACGGCTGGATGAGCAACTCGCCTATTTCATGGGAATAATGACGGGCGACGGCTGCCTGACCTTCCGCAATCGAATCATCCTTTCGTCGAAGGACGAATCCATCATCAAAGCCTTCTACGACGTAGCCGCGCGGCTGGGCCTACATGTTTTCCGCAACGGCAAAGGCCGGATGTACGACTACGTCATCGCCAGCTCACAACTCTACCGACTGCTTCAGCAGCTAGGCATGTCCACGGGCCGGGCCGCCAGCAAGATCATCCCGCATTCGATTTTGTCCGCGCCCGCGCCGATTGTCGCGGCCTTCCTGCGCGGGCTGTTCGATACTGACGGGACGGTGGAGAAGCGGGACGGCCTGGTGTCCTTAGCTTCGGTCTCGGAGAAGCTGATCCGCCAAACACAAATCGTGCTATTGAATTTCGGGGTCGTGGGGGCGAAGTCAATCAAGCGCACGCGTTATCAGGGACAGCCTCATATCTCATACCTGTTGACAATGGCGGGGGCCGAGGCTGAGAACTTCCACGAACTGGTCGGCTTCGCTCTCGAACGCAAACGCGCGCGACGGCAAGCCAGAAGAACAAACACCAATATAGATGTCGTGCCTCATCTCGGGGAGCAACTCAGCGCCGCAATGAGCGGCACAGTTTTCACCCGCGCCGAGCACAAATTGTTCGGCGATTATCGAGTGGAGAAGCGGAGACCGAGTTACGCAAAGCTGGGAGAGCTGGTTGGAGTCCTACAAGCGCACGGCGTTCAAAATGGACGGTTTGCCCAAATCAGCGACCTGCTCGACCGTCACCTCTTATTTCTCGAAGTCTCATCAATCGAGCCCTCACGCGCGCAGGTGTACGACTTGACCGTCCCTGGCACGCACTCGTTTGTCGCTAACGGGTTCGTCAGCCACAACACGTACTTGGCGGTAGCGATGGCCGTGCAGGCGCTGATGCAGAAGCAGGTTGACCGCATCGTGCTGGCGCGCCCGGCCGTCGAGGCCGGCGAGAAGCTGGGCTTCCTGCCCGGCGACTTGCAGGACAAGGTGGACCCCTACCTGCGCCCGCTCTACGACGCGCTGTTTGACCTGATTGACTACGAGCGCGCCACGAAGCTCCTTGAGAAGCGCGTCATCGAAGTCGCGCCCCTGGCTTTCATGCGTGGGCGCACGCTCTCGTCAGCTTTCATCATCCTGGACGAGGCGCAGAACACGACGAGCGAGCAGATGAAGATGTTCCTGACGCGCATCGGCTTCGGCTCCAAAGCCGTCATCACGGGCGACGTGACGCAGATTGACCTGCCCACCGGCAAGCGCAGCGGCCTGATCGAGGCCGAGCGTGTCCTCTCCGGCGTCGAAGACATAGAGTTCATCTACTTCACCGAGAAGGACGTCGTCCGCCACCGCCTCGTCCAGATGATCATCAAGGCTTACGAGAAGCACACGAGCAAGCCCCAGATTTAATAACCCGCCGTTATAAAAACGGCGGCTCGGCTAAACTTTCGGGCAAGGCGGCCGGAATAATTGACACTCCGGGCGGAATTTGTAGCAGACCGGTTAAAGTTTTCAACCGGGCCGTTGAAAATTCCGACAGCCCGGTTGAAAATTTCAACACGGCGGCCGGAAACTTAAATTCACGGGCTGGAAGCTTCAGCCGGCCGGTTGAAAGCTTCAGCCGGGCTGTCGGGATTTTAACGAACCTTGTTTAATCTTTAGGCTCCTGTAGACAAATGTCTTCGCTCACCACCACCGCTGTCGCCTGGCTCTGGGAAAAGTACGGCAAGAGCGTCACGGATAAAACCACTGGGGCAGTTAAAGACAAGTGGAGCGAATTTAAGTGGAAAGAGGCGGCAGAAAAGTACCGCGCGAAAATCAAGAAGCTCTACGGCACGATGCAGATCATGGGCATGGCCGAACCCGTTCCCCTCGACGACATCTTCACCGATGCCTACATGTTCGACAAGCCCACCGCCTTCGGTCGCTTCGACATCGAACGCCTGAAACAGTTGTCCGCCGACCCGGATGCGCCGCCGCCCCAGGCCGAACGAATCAACGGTCTCCGACTCGTCAGGGAAAAAGGCAACCTCTTCATCCTCGGCAAGCCCGGCGCGGGCAAAACGACCTTCCTCAAATACATCGCCCTCCAGGCCGCCGAACAGAACATAGATAAAATCCCCATCTTCGTCACCCTCAAACACTGGGCCGATTCCGGCCTCGATCTGATGCCCTTCATCGTGGAGCGTTTCGACACCTGCGACTTCCCCGACGCGCGACCATTCGTGGAGGAATTGCTGAAATCAGGCCGCGCGATTGTGCTGTTCGACGGCCTCGATGAAGTTACTCAGGAGAGCGGGCAGCGGGACGAGCAAACGCGCGAGATAAACAACCTGATAGAGAAGTATGACCGGGCGCAATATCTTATCACCTGCCGCATCGCTGCCAACGATTATTCCTTCGGGCCTTTCACTTATGTCGAGATCGCAGACTTTACTAAGAGCCAAAGCAAAAAATTTGTTGCCAACTGGTTCCGCAATGACAAAGAGACCTGTACTAAATTTCTCGCCGAGTTCGAGAAGGAGGAGAACAAAGACTTACGTGAGCTGGCGCGCACGCCGCTTCTCTCGACGTTACTGTGTCTGGCCTTTAGCGAGACCTTAACCTTCCCTCAGCGCCGGGTCGAAATTTATGAAGAGGCCCTGGACGCGCTCCTGAAGAAGTGGGACGCGTCGCGGGGGATTAAGCGCGGCGAGGTTTATCGCAAACTCTCGTTAGGCCATAAAAAGAATATGTTGGCGCGGATCGCGGCGGAGACTTTTGAAAACAACGAGTATTTCATCACGCAGTCGGAACTCGAAAGACTCATCACGGATTACGTCAAAAATATCCCGCCGCACGCCGCGAATGAAGGGATTGACGGGAGGGTGATTCTTAAGGCAATTGAGGCTCAACACGGTATTTTTGTCGAGCGCTATCGTGAAATCTATTCATTTTCTCACCTCACCTTTCAAGAGTACTACACGGCGAAATATGTTGTCGCTAACGCTGCTAAAGGCACATTAGTGAACTTGGTAAAGGTACACGCCGCCGACGGGCGCTGGCGGGAAGTGCTATTATTGACGACGAGCCTCTTGCCGGATGCTACTCAGTTCATGCGTATCTTTCAGCAGAGTATCAACGAGCTTTTAGCAGACGATGAAGAACTGGCGGGATTGTCGACAGGGGTGGCTGAAAAAACAGCTCTAATCCAGACCGACCCTCAATTAGGACAACTGAGCTACCTGTTCATTGAGCTTTATTATTCAAGCCGGAGTGAGGCCCTCGTCCTTGCCCTCACTCACATCCTTCCGAAAGTTCTCAGTCTCGTCAGTACCCTAAACCGTGACCAAGCCCGCCATTTGGCTCTTGACCTCGCCCTTGCTCGTGACTACGCCTTAGACATGGACCCTGCACGCACGCGTGACCTAGCCGTGAAGCTCGCCCTTGACCTCGGCCTCGATCACGAGCACGTTCACGATCTGGCATACTCGCTTGCACATGATTTGGGATTAAGTGTGTTGGCGAACGAGTTGACAGCGCTCTCGCTACCGAGCTTCCTTAACACGGCTGCGCTGAAGAAAGAATTCACGGATAAAGTGCGCACTCTGGCAATCAGGCACAGAAATATTGGGCGCGGGTGGAATTTAACCGAAGAGCAAGAAGAGCGTTTGACCGATTACCTAAAGAGCACGGACTTGCTGCAAGATTGTTTAGAGGTGGCGACAATATCGCCAGAAGATAAGAAGGCGATACTAAACAGTTTGTATTTGCCCCCGGCTCAGGCAGTATTCAGGGAAAATGCTTGAGGCGGGTAATGATTGAAGTCGTCAATCGCCAGCGCAAAGTGCCGCTTGATTGTGAGCGGTGGCGGGAGTTTGCGGAGAAGGTTTTGAAGGTTGCGCCGGCGGGTGGGGCGGGGGTGACGGTGGCTTTTGTGTCGGATAGGGTGATGCGGGGGTTGAATAGGCGGTGGCGGGGGAAGGGGGGGACGACGGATGTGTTGTCGTTTCCGGCGGGGCAGGTGGAGTTTGAGAAGGTGGAGGGTGTGACGTTGGGGGATGTGGTTATCTCGGTGGAGCAGGCGGCGCGGCAGGCGGGGGAGCATGGGTTGAGTTTTGAGAATGAGGTGGAGCAGTTGATTCTGCACGGGGTGTTGCATTTGTGCGGGTACGACCACGAGACGGACGATGGGGAGATGAACCGGCTGGAGGTGCGCCTCCGGCGGCGACTTGGAATATAATGGCAGTAGTCAGTGGTCAGTGGTCGGTGGTCAGTAAGTTGAACAACTGACCACCGACCACTGACCACTGGCCACTTAACTATGGGAATCGAAATCGTCATCACGTGCCTGCTGCTCGTCGGACTGATGTTCCTGGCGATTGTGGACATGGCGTTCGGCCAGTTGAGCGACGTGGGCCTGCGGCTGCTCATCGCTGAGGCCGAGGAGCGCAAGAGTGCGGCGGCGGATTTCCTGAAGGAGATTCAGGAGGACCGGCCGCGCTTCCGCTTCACCATCGGGGCCGCCATCCAGATTCAGCTCGTCGCCGTCTCCGTCCTCGTCACCTCGATTCTCACGCGCTGGTTCTACGGCATCCAACTGCTGTTCATCGCGCTCTTCGCGGGGCTCTTCCTCGCGGGCATCTTCCGCCAGCTCATCCCGCGGCTCATCAGTTTGAGCAACCCCGAGAAGACGCTGCTCGCGCTGCTGCCGCTGGTCAAGCCTTTCTACCGCGTGCTCTCTTTCCTCGCGGACCCGCTGAATCGCAGGGCACGCCTGCGGCGCGAGCGCGAGCTGACGGTGACGCCCGAGGCCGCCGAGGAGGATGACAGCGACAGCGGCGACATACAGGCGCTGATTGACGTGGGCGCGGAGGAGGGCATCCTCGAAGAGGAAGAGGGCGAGCTGATTCACTCCATCATCGAGTTCGGCGACACGCGCGTCAGCGAGGTGATGACGCCGCGCACGGAGGTCGTCGCGCTGCCCGTGACGGCGACCGTGCGCGAGGCGCGCGACATCATCATCGAGTCGAAGTACTCGCGCCTGCCCGTCTACCGCGACCAGATTGACAACGTCGAGGGGCTCATCTACGTCCGCGACCTCCTACAGTGCTGGCCCGAGGGGCGCGAGGACGAGGAGATCGGGAAGCTGATTCGCCCCGTCTATTTTGTGCCAGAAACGAAGCCGGTCGCAGCCCTCCTCGAAGAGATGCAGAAGGCGCACGCGCAGCTCGCGATGGTGGTTGACGAGTACGGCGGCGTGGCCGGGCTCGTGACGGTCGAAGACATCCTCGAAGAGATCGTCGGCGAGATTGAGGACGAGGACACGGCGCAGGAAGAGATCGTGGAGATCGTGGAGGCGAGCGACGGCTACTACGAAGTCCTCGGCTCGACGGAGATCGGCAAGGTCGAGCGCCTCTTCGACATGGAGATCGAGGCGGACGATTTTACGACCATCGCGGGGCTGGTCATCAGCGAGTCGGGCTACGTCCCGCGCCCCGGCGAGCGCCTGGACATACGCGGCCTGGACGTGGAAGTCTTGGAGGCAGACGACCGCCGCATCAACCGCCTGCGCCTGCGCCGCGCCGTCGAGGAGCAGGAGAGCAAGGCCCAAGCGGAGTGAGCGAAGAGAGATGAGCTTTCAAAAATCAGACGGCAAGGTTCTCCCGCTGTTCGTCGCGCCTTCTGTGTGCGAGGCGTGCGGCAGCGAGTTCACCTGCGGGGCCTCGCTCGGGGTCTGCTGGTGCGGGGAGATCAAGTTGAGTGAGAGGGCGCGGGCGGAGTTGCGCGCGCGATACGAGCGGTGTTTGTGCCGCGCGTGCCTGGAAAATTACGCGGAGGGTGAGACGACAGATGGCGAAAAAGAAGAGCAAGTTCCTACAGGGAAGGCGCATTGACCCGAAACCCATCACGACCGAGACGACGCTCGCAGACCTCGTTGACGACGCCTTCATAGCCTACAACGGGGCGCGGCTCAGGGAGGCGTGCCAGCTCTTCACCAGAAAGATGCTTGAGCCGGAGGTGACCGTCGGCCTCTCGCTCACGGGCGCGCTGACGCCCGCGGGGCTCGGCATCTCTGCGCTGATACCCTTAATCCAGGCGGGCTTCGTTGACTGGATCATCTCGACGGGCGCGAACCTTTACCACGACGCCCACTTCGGCATAGGGCTTTCTCTTCATCAAGGGAACACGCAGACTTCGGATGTCATCCTGCGCGAGGAGGAGGTCGTCCGCATCTACGACATCTTCTTCGACTACAGCGTGCTCCTGGACACGGACGCCTTCTTCCGCCGGCTGATCGAGGGCGAGGAGTTTCAGCGGCCCATGTCCACGGCCGAGTTCCACTACCTCTGCGGCAAGTACGTGCGCGAGCGCGAGCGGAAACTGGGCCTGGAGAACAAGTCGCTGCTGGCCGCGGCTTACGAGTACGGTGTGCCAATTTACACGTCGAGCCCCGGCGACTCGTCCATCGGGATGAACGTGGCGGCGAAGGCGCTGCAAGGCAACAAGCTCAGCTTCGACCCGTCGCTCGACGTGAACGAGACGGCCGCCATCGTCCTCGCGGGCAAGCGCGGCGCGATTCACGGGCGCGGCGACAAGGGCACCAAGCACGGCGGGCGCTCGGCCGTCTTCATCCTCGGCGGCGGCAGCCCCAAAAACTTCATGCTCCAGACAGAGCCGCAGATTCAGGAAGTCCTGGGCATTGACGAGCGGGGCCACGACTACTTTTTGCAAGTCACAGACGCCCGCCCCGACACGGGCGGTCTGTGCGTGGCCGAAGGCACATTCATAGACACTCCGCGAGATTTAAGCCAGTACCCGGAGGGCATCCCGATTGAGCAGTTGGTCGGTAAATCCGGCTTTCACGTCTATTCGTTCGACCACGAGCAGAATAAAATCACGCTTTCGGAAGTCGAAAAGGTCTGGCGCACCGGCGAGAAGGAAGTGTGGCGGCTGCGCTTCGGTTGGTACAGCGGGCAGCGCAAAGAGATATACCAGGAGGGTGAGTTGCTGGCGACGCCCGAACATCTCGTCATGCTTCACAACAGTTCGTACAAACCTCTGAAGGCTTTGAAGGCGGGCGAGAGCCTGAAAGCTTTTAATACTTCTTACTCAACTCACGGCTACCGGCAGATCGGACTGGGCGTGGGCAAGACCATCCCAGAGCACCGTTACCTGCTGGAGTTCGCTCTCGGCAGAAAACTGGAGCCGCACGAAGTTTCACATCATCTGGATCATAATCACCTGAACAATAACTTCAGCAACCTGGCCGCCGAGCATTACCGCACGCACGTCGCCAATCACAGGAAGCTGGAATGGCAGAAGAAAACCGCGGACGAGCGCCGACGCTGGAGTGAGCTTCACCGGCAACGAATGAAGAGCGGGGTCGCACAGCAACTCTCACGTAAATTCTGGGATGGTCTGTCGCCCGAAGAACTCGCGGAGTATAAAGAGAAAAAGAGACAGGAGGCGCTCAACGCGGACCCCGCCGTCCTTGAGTATCGTCGCCAGCGTGCGCGCGAATGGTTCGGCCAGCTGACGGAGGATGAGCAGGAGCGGCGGCGCGCAGAGTCGGGCCGGCAGACTCAGGAGCGTTGGCAAAACTTCTCCGCAGAGGAGCGCGAGGAGTGGTGCGAAAAGTTCCGCCTCGAAGAGAACCCGCGCTTCAAGCATGAGATTGATGAAGGGCGGGTCCGGGCGGCGCTGATTGAGTCGGGCGGGCGTATCTACGGGGCGTGCGAGATTCTGCGCGTTGACTGGCGCACGCTCGACCGGCGGCTGAAGATGTACGGCATTACGAGAGATGAAATCAAAGAGCGTTACGCAGACAACCACAAGGTCATCTCCGTCGAGCCGACGGGCATCGTCGTCCCTGTTTACGACATGTCTGTGAAGCGCACGCGGAATTTCGTCGCCAACGGCATCGTCGTCCACAACTCCGGGGCGACGCCCGGGGAGGCAGTCTCGTGGGGGAAGGTTGACCCGGAGCGTTTGCCGGACGCGGTTGTGTGTTATGTTGATTCGACGGTCGCGCTGCCGATTATTACGGCGTATGCTTTGGCCCGGCACGAGCCGCGCGAGCCGAAGCGGCTCTACGACCGGCGGGAAGAGTTCATGGGGCTTTTACTGTCGGAGTACAAAAAATCCAAGCGACGGTAGGAGGGCTGCGGACGATGTGCCGTCTGATTTGTCAGAGACTGGGGCTCTGCGCCTTGTTCCTCTGCTGTCTGACGGCGCGCGCCGCGCAATCGGACGTGCCTTCGTTCATCAACCCGGCGCACCGCCAGGCCGTGCGCGGCCTCTTGAAGTCAAAGCCGCACCTGCGCGTGGCGACCTACGCGGACGCGGAGAATAAGGAACTGTTGGGGAACGTGAGCGACGGCAATTACGGCGAGAACAAGTCTCCCTATTACGCCGTCGGGGATTTTAATAACGACGGGCGCGAGGATTTCGCCGTCGCCTTCGTCAACACGCGCCGGCCGAAAGACTTCGCGGTCGCCGTCTTCAACGGACCCTTCAGGGGCAGAAGGTGGGTTCGGCCCGCCTACTACAACGAGACGGAGTTCGGGACGGATGCTTTCCTCTTCGCCATCACGGAGGAGAGGCCGAACGGGTTGCAGGTCAGCATCCCCGGCGGCGACATGACCACCATGTTGAAGCCCAGAAGGCGCGGTCGCGGTTATTATCTTTGGCAGGGCATGACTCAGTAGGAAGGAAGGGCTGGAAGGGGAACTGATGGGGAAAAAGATTACGGACGAACAGCCGCGGGTCTATTTCGACTGCTCCAAGTGTCCCGCCTACTGCTGCTCGGTCTACGAGCGCGTGCAGGTCTCGAAGCGCGACCTCAAACGGCTGGCTAAATATTTCGACCTGACGCCGGAGGCGGCCGAGAAGCGCTACACGAAGATTGAGCGGTCGAGCGGCGAGAGGGTCTTGCGCCGCCGCAAGGACGTGATCTTCGAGGAGACGTGCATGTTCCTGGATCAGGAGACGCGCGGCTGCACCATCTACCACGCGCGCCCCGCGGTCTGCCGCACGTACCCAGACCGCAAGCGCTGCGCCTACTACGACCTCTTGCAGTTCGAGCGCAGGCAGCAGGACGACCCGACCGTCGTCCCGCTCGTCCAGATCACCTTCCGCGAGGTCGAGAAGAAGACTGTCCGCGACGAGAACGGCAGCGAGCGGATTTGGGAGTGGAAAAAAGAACAGTGATGAGTGATGAGTGATGAGTGTTGAGTGAGAGCCTGGCTCTCATCACTCGTCATCGCTTTTGGAGGTAGCGATGCAGGAATTTCTTTCGAGAATGATCGGGCGCAAGATAGATATTTTCTGCGGCGGGGCGTCGAGCCTGCGCGGGGAAGTCGTCAAGGTCGAGGGCGGCGTGCTCCACCTGAAGGACGACGACCACCAGATGTGCTTCGTGGCGATTGATAAGATCGCAGTCGTCTGGGAGGCGCGCGAGGACGAGAAGCGCGCGGGCTTCGTCTCCGTCCCGCCGCCGAACAACCGCTGAGCGCGGGCGCGGCCCGGCTGAAAACCGAGAGGCCGGCGCTGAAACTTCAGCGCCGGCCTCTTGACCCTCTGTTTATCTGCTCTCCTATTCGGCCGCAGCCAGCAGGGGCGTCGGCAGCGGCACGCGGCGGAACCCGTCAATGCGGGCGGGGTACTTGTCGAAGCGCGTGTAGATCACGCCCTTGCGGCGCGAGGCGTGATAGAAGCCATCCTTGTCGGCGACGATGCCGACGTGAGACAGGCCGTTGAAGAAAACGAGTGTGCCAAATTTATACTTCTCGTCCTCGCTCGCGGGCGCGAAGCGCGACCAGTAGGTGCGCGCGCTGCCGCGCGTGAAGTCCGCGCCGATCTCCTTGAAAGAACTCCAGACGAAACCCGAGCAGTCGAAGACGCGCGGCCCCGCTGCGCCCCAGACGTAACGCGAGCCGAGGCGCGTGTCAATCGCGTGCAGCAGCATCTGATTGAAAAGCGGCGCGGCGTTCAACTCGGCCGCCGCCGGCTTGGCGCGCGAGATGATGGTCGGCTCGGTTTCGAGGCGCGTCACGCCGTTGGGCGCGATTGCCGTCGTCGTCAGATTCGTGAACTGGCTGACGGGCGCGTCCTGCGCGATGACCGTGGCGAAGAAACTGAGGACCGAGAAGGCGGCGATGACACAGGGGAACAGTCTTTTAAAGTTCATGGACGGGGAAATAGTATCTCCTTATAAATTCTTTCTTGCTTTTGATGGATTGCGTGTTGCGGTGGGTATTACTTAACCACAAAAGCCATTCTACTAAGCACTTAGCGGCGTTACAAGAAGCAATGTGACTGTTTCGTGATGAATCAAAAGGGGTCGGTCAGACGACCCAAAAGGGGTCACAGCGCGTGACTCCCCTAGCTCGGGCGGTGGAGCATGAGCGTACACACGTCCCGTCACCAAACACAGTCGGTCAATCTGCGTTGGTGACGTAGAAATTTTTCCACGCGGCGTGATAGGATGCGCGGCCAGTAAGCGTGGCTAAAGGAGAGACGATGCTGTTCATCGAGACGAAGACTTCCGACCGGGGCGTCGAGTGCGGCGCGCGCCTGGCTCTGCTGGAGAGGTTGCAGGAGAAGGGCTTAACCCCTCTCATCCGCTCCACGCGGCAGAGTTGTTACGAGCAGGCGCTGCTGGGACCGGATCGCGTGGCCGAGATGGAGCGCGAGGTGGCCGCCTGGACGGAGTCGGAAGACGACTGCGCCTACGTCCGCGGCGACATCTTCTGCTTCGAGGACTTCGTCCTCTTCCTCATCTTCGGCGACGACCAGGACGAGGCGGCCGGGATGCGCGCGGGGATAGTTTACGGGGCGGAGATGCTGGAGCCCATGAAGAAGCTCGACGCCTTCTGCCGCAACGTGGCGGACGCGCTCGAAGCCGTCGGCGGCGCGGGGAGCAACGGCGGAGCGCCGCAGGAGACGGAGTGGCGGCGGCGCGAGCCCGCGACGCGCCTGCCGGGTGATGCCGCGCGCCTCGCGGCGGCCGAAAGTGATTCGGCCGCGCCCGCACCGAAGGGCGAGGCGGCGAGCGCGCGCGCATTGGAGCTGCTCGAAGACACGGAAGTGCGCAGGCTGATGCGCCGCGTCACCGAGTCGCAGGCCGAGGGCCGCGTCTCCGAAGTCCTCTCGAACGCGGAGGACGAGGCGGCTGCGGCCTCTCTGATTCGCAGGATGGCGGACGCGGGGCTCTTGCGCCGCGAGGTGCTGGTCAGTTGCCGCAAGAAGGGGCGGCCCATCTTCCGGCTGCCGTCGCCCGACGCGCTCAACGTGATTACGGCCACGAGCGCCGTGTGCAGCGAATGCGGCACGGCCATCGCCGACGAGAAGATAGAAGACCTGGTGAAGCCGACCGAGGCGGCCTCGCGGATGCTGGAGGACGGCTCGTGGTTAGCCAGCCGCGTCCACGCGACTTTGCGCGAGCTGGGCGTCCCCGAAAGTCAGATCACGACGGCGCGCGCCGCGGAGGCAGGCGAGGCGCACGTCCTCGTGAGCGTTTGCGACGAGCCGTTCCTGCTCGTCTTGCGCGACGGCGACGTGACGGCCACGCAGGCTCGGCACGCCCTGTCGGCGCAGGCCGAGACGGAGGCGGCGCACCTGGTCGTCATCGCCAGCGGCAGGATTCAGGACGAGGCGCGCGTGCGGCTGCGCGAGCGCGCGCGCCGTCGCTCGCGCGGCGGCGGCGAGGTCGAAGTACTCCTGATAGAGGGCGTGGACGCGGCCGACGAACTGCGCCGCGCCTTCGAGCGCGTCTCCCGCAGCGCCCTCGCCAACGAGCTGAGCGTGTTCGACACGAGCCTCGGCCTCAGCGCGGGCTTCGTCGTCGCCACCCGCTTCCGCCTGATGCAGCGCACGGGCGCGCTCAAAGACCTGGCCGAGTCGGCCGTCGGCGCGCTGGCCGGGAGTTTACGGGAGTTTTAGAGCGAAGATTGGACAGCCCCGTCAGGGGCGGCGTGAAAATAGCCCAGCACTTCAGTGCTGGGAAAGAACGGCATAAATGATTGAGTCCCGTAGGGACGGCTGAATGTTTCTGTTCAGCCGTCCCTACGGGACTCAACTCTTTTCTCGCCTCATTCCCAGCACTGAAGTGCTGGGCTATTGTCAGTCGTCCCTTGCGGGGACTTTTGAGTTTCGTCCTCCTGACTGTGGGCAGCCACAGTCGGGCACCGTGCGCTGTACTATGCAAAGACACTCCCGCTTGGCGTCTAATTCGCGGCATTGGGAGGTGCCAAGAAGAAAATGAGTACAGAGAAAAACGGAAACATTTTTAACGCCGGGTTCGCATTGGCCGTGGCGCTGGTCTTATCGTCAATCGTCATGGCTTGGGCGATCACGCAGAACAAAAAATCGGACCAAACGATCACCGTCACGGGCTCGGCGCGCAAGCGCATCAAGTCCGACCTGGTCATCTGGCGCGCGGGCGTCTCGTACCAGGCCGCGCAGCCGCAGGGCGCTTACAGTTCTTTGACCGACGCCATCTCGAAGATCAAGCAGTACCTGAAGTCGAAGGGCATCGCGGAAGACCAGATGACCGTCTCGTCAATCTCTTCGATGACGCTGCACGGCAAGGACAGCGACGGCAACGAGACTTCGGAGATCACGGGCTACAGCCTGCGCCAGGAGATTCAGGTGCGCTCAGGCGACGTTGACCGCGTCGAGAAGATCGCGCGCGAGGCGACGGAGTTAATCAACCAGGGCATCTTGTTAGAGTCGGGCTCGCCCGAGTATTACTACACGAAGATTGCCGACCTGAAGATAGAGATGCTGGCCGCGGCCGCCGCCGACGCTAAGGTCCGCGCCGAGCAGGTTGCCAAGAGCACGGGCAGCAGCATCGGCAGCGTCCGCACGGCCCGCATGGGCGTCATGCAGATCACGGCGGCCGACTCCAACGAGGTCTCAGGCGAGGGCATCAACGACACCTCGTCGCTGGAGAAGGACATCACCGCCGTCGTCAACGTGGGCTTCGCGGTAGACTAAGAACGGACTACCACAACAACTGAAAGAAACTGTGCGCCTCCGCGCGAGAGTTACTCTCGCGCGGAGGCGCACAGTCGTTGAGGGGGTTGGCTCCCAGAATTTTGTGGGGGGAATTGTCTTAACTGCCGGACTTGTTCGCGGAGGCGGCCGCGCCGGCGATGACGATGTTCTCGCTTTCTTTGCGGAAGGCTATGCTCACGAGCGCCTGCTGGTCGCCCTTCTGTGCCAGGACGATGTCGAGGCCCTGGGACACTTGCTCGCGCTTCTCAATGCGCGCGGCCGCGCGGGCGACGACCGTCTTGTCCTTGGCGATGATGGACAGCTCGTTGGTCTGGTCGTCGAAGCTGAACTTGTAGGTGCCCTTCTTGACCAGGGTGTCGCCGACCACGAAATCCGTCCCGACGGTGATGGTCTTGCTCTTCACCTTGGCCAGCGCCGCGCCACCCGTCAGAGCGCACACCATGAGCGCGAGAATCAAATGGACTGCAAACTTTTTCATCGTTACTCCTTTCGAGAGTGGCTCCTTGGAAAACACTTCACCCTCCCCTCTGAAAGAAGAAGGGAATGCCCAAGCGGGGTTATGTTGTGATTTGGCAGGCCGGACTAATCGAAAACTGTGCCGATTCTTCGTCTCCGATTATTCGCCTCTGTCGGAACGCCGCGGCGTTTCTTTCGTTCCAAAAAATTTTCGCCGCCGATGTAAGGCCGCGCGCGCGGCGACACCCGGTGTGATGGGGAGCACCTCATCCAAGATGTCGAACAGCCATACGCCGTCCCCGTCTGAAAAGTTCTACGGGCAGGGCCAAAAAAAATCGGGCCGCGCGAGTCTAAGGATTTTCGCGCGGCCCCTTTCCATTTATTCGTTTGCGGCTCAGTTTCTTCGTAAGCTAACGGACCCCGCCGCCGCTCGTGCCGCCGCCTTCGCCCGCGGGTCGGCCCTCCGGGTCAACGAACGTGATCGTCTGCCCGACGTTGTCGAGCGAGCGCAGGCCGGGCTCTATGACCTTGCGGTCACCGACGACGAGAATCGCCATCCGCGACGGATCGAGGTAGCGGTCGGCGACGCGCGCCACGTCCGCGAGCGTCACGGCGCGCACGCGCGCGATGTAGTTGTTGAAGTAGTCGTCCGGCAGGTTGTAGAGCACGACGTCCGTCAGGCGGCCCGCGATCTGCTCCGACGTCTCGAAGGTGCGCGGGAAGCCGCGGATGATGGCCTGCTTGCCGAACTCAAGCTCCGCGGGCGTGACGGGCCGCTCGCCGCGCACCCCGCGCAATTCTTTCATGAATTCGAAGACGGACTCACGGGTCACGGCCGTCTGCACGCCCGCGGTCGCCGCGAACGGCCCCGCGCCGCGCCGGTAGTCGAACGACGTGCGCGCCCCGTAGGTGTAGCCCTTCTCCTCGCGCAAATTCATGTTGACGCGCGAGGTGAACTGCCCGCCGAGCACGGTGTTCAGGACGAGCAGCGGGAAGTAGTCGGGCGTCGAGCGCGGCTGGCCCACCTGCCCGATCATCAGCACGCTCTGAGCCGCGCCCGGGCGGTCAACGATGTAGAGGCCGGCGCGCTCGCGCGCGGGCGGCGTCTCTATCTGGACGGCCGGGACTTCGCCGCGCTTCCAGTTGCCGAAGGCGCGTTCGAGCTTCGGCAGCAGCGTCGCAGGCTTCACGTCGCCCGCGACGATGAGCGTGGCGTTGTTGGGCCGGTAATGAATCTCGTAGAAGCGACGCACGTCATCGTTCGAAATCGCCTTGACGCTCACCTCGTCGCCGATGGTCGGGTGGCCGTAAGGGTGGTTGCGGCCGTAGAGCAGCGAGGCGTAGACGACGCCGGCAATCGCGTTGGCGTCGTCGCGGCGTTGCAGCAGGGAGGCGAGGCGCGACGCGCGCTGCAATTCCAGCTCGCTCCCAGGGAAGGACGGGTTGGTCATTACGTCCGCGTAGATTTCGAGCGCGCGGTCCAGGTGCTTCGAGAGCGTCAGCAAATTGACGAGGCTGCTGTCGTAGTCGGAGCCCGTGCCGAGACGCGCGCCGATGGCCGCCAGTTGGTTCGAGATGTCCAGCGCCGAGCGCGTCTTCGTGCCTTCGTCAACGAGCGCGGCCGTCAGACTCGCCAGCCCGGCCCTGTCCTGCGGGTCGGCCGCGCCGCCGCTCCGCAGCACAAGGTTCATGTTGACGACGGGCAGCTCGTGCTGCTCGACGATTAAGACTTCGAGGCCGTTCGAGAGCTTGTGACGCTGGATGCGCGGCAACTTGAACTGCGGGTCGGACTTCGGCTTCGGCTGCACGTAGAGGCCGCCAAGCTTGGACTTGTCCTCGCCTCGCTCGCCCGCGCCTTTGGCGGCCGTAGTGGGCGGCGTCGCGCCCGCGGCCGTGGTCGCCGCCGCTTCGGGCTTGGTCTGCGGCTGTAGGCCGGCGGGCGTGGTCGTCGTCGCGCCGGGCCTCGCGGCGGGCGTGGCGGCGGCGGACGGCGAGCCCGTCTGCTGCGACGGCGAGGCGATGGCGTTCGTCGGCGAGGCCGGCGCGGGGTCGCCCGTCGTCTTGCCCTTCTGTTTTGGCACAACGGTCAGCACCAGCCGCTTGTCCGTCAAATAGCCCTGGGCCGCGCGCGTCACGTCCTCGGGCTTGACGCTCCTGTACCGCAACAAGTCCAGGCGGAAGTAGTCCGGCTGGTCGAGGAAGACTGCGTACTGGTTGAGCTGGTCGCTCTTGCCGCCGAAGCCGCCGACGGTTTGCAGCCCGTAGATGATGGAAGACTCGCGCGCGTTATAGGCGCGCTCCATCTCCTCATTGGTCGGGGGCTCGGACCTGAGACGGGCGACCTCTTCGTCAATCGCCTTCTCCAAATCTTCCGACTTGACGCCGGGCCTGGCGGTCGCGGTGATCTGGAACTGCCCGGCCAGCTCGCGCGAGTTGTGGAAGGCCGAAACGTCCTGCGCGATCTGCTTCTCGTAGACGAGCGACTTGTAGAGCCGCGAGCCCTTGCCGCCGGCGAGCACGAAGGCCAGCTGGTCGAGCGGCGCGTCGTTGCTCGTGTAGGCCGGCTCCGTGTGCCAGGTCATGTAGACGCGCGGGAGCGAGACGCGGTCCTCCATCGTCAGGCGCTTCTCTTCGCTGAGGCTCGCGCGCGGCGGGCTCGGTTTCTGGACTTCGGGGCCGCGTTTTATTGGCCCGAAATATTTTTCGACGAGCGCGCGCGCCTCGGCCGGGTCGAGGTCTCCGGCGACGACGAGGCTCGCGTTGTTCGGCGTGTAGAAGCGGCGGAAGAAGGCGGCCACGTCCTCGCGCGAGGCGGCCGTCAGGTCGTCGAGCGAGCCGATGGTCAGCCAGTGGTACGGGTGATCCTTCGGGTACATCGTCTCGGCGATTTTGGCCTGGACGAGCCCGTAGGGGCGGTTGTCGTAGTTCTGCCGCTTCTCGTTCTTGACCACGTCGCGCTGGTTGGCGAGCTTCTCCTCGGTCAGGGCTTCGAGCAGGTAACCCATGCGGTCGGCTTCGAGCCAGAGCGCGAGCTCGATGAAATTGGAGGGCACGACCTCCCAGTAGTTGGTCCGGTCCACGTTGGTCGAGCCGTTCAAGGCCCCGCCCGCCTCCTGGAGCGGCACGAAGTAGTCCTTGTCGTGGTGGAGCGAGCCCTGGAACATCATGTGCTCGAAGAGGTGCGCGAAGCCAGTGCGGCCCGGCACCTCGTTCTTCGAGCCGACGTGATACCAGACGTTGACGGCGACAATCGGCGTCGAGTGGTCTTCGTGGAAGATGACGCGCAGGCCGTTGTCCAGTGTGAATTGCGTAAACTTGATGGGCGGTAACACGGCTTTCACGGTCGGCGCTCCCACGTCCTTCGCGGCGGCGGCCCTCTTTCTCCTCTGCGCGAGCGCCGTCAGGGGCGCGGAAAGCGAGACGGCCAGCAGGATGACGAGCAATCTTTTCATTCTCATCTCGAAAGTCTCCTTATCAGTTCGCGTCGGCGGAAGAAGAGAGCGCCGCACGCGAGGGTTCGAGGGCGCGCTGTCTCCTTAAATTTTAAGATTGATGCTTGGGGAAAAAGCATTCTAGCGCGCGGGCCGACGGGCGCGCAACGGATGCCGCGCCGAAAGTTTTGAGGAGCGCGGAGCCCCGGCGTATAATCCCGTCATCCACCCGCCCACCCAGTAGCAGAAGACTATTAAGCTGGACGGAGGAGAGAAATGACTGAAGACACCACGCGCCAATTACCCAACGACGTTTTGAAACTCATCCTCGCGCGCTTCGACTCTATGGACAGGCGGTTCGATTCGGTGGAAGCGCGGTTTGATTCTATGGACGGGCGGCTCACCGCGGTCGAAGAGAAAGTTGACCGCCGCTTGCAGGAGACGCGCCCGATCTGGGAGCGTGTGCTCGCGGAGATAGCCGAACTGCGCAGGGAGTTGAGCCAGGGTCTGGGTCGGGTGGAGCGCCATGTTGACATCCTCAACCATGACCTCCTTGAGGTGCGTGGCGACCTGCGTCACCTGGACGAGCGCGTGACCAAGCTGGAACCGGAAACGCCGTAGGCTCGCATGGCACTCGAAACAGATTTCATCGTCGTCGGCAGCGGCATCGCCGGCCTGCGCGCCGCAATCGAGCTGGCACGCACGGGCGCGCGCGTCACCGTCCTCACCAAAGACCGCACGAGCGAATCCAACACGGAGTACGCGCAGGGCGGCATCGCCGTCGCGCTCTCGGAAGAGGACGAGGTCGCGCTCCACGAGGAGGACACTCTCAACGCGGGCGCGGGCCTCTGCGACGCGCGCGCCGTGCGCGTGATGGTCGAGGACGGGCCGCGCTACATACAGGAGTTAATCAGCTGGGGCACCGAGTTCGACCGCGAGGGCGGCAGCCTCGTCTTCACGCGCGAGGCCGCGCACTCGCGCCGCCGTATCCTGCACGCCCACGGCGACTCGACGGGCCGCGAGATCGTCCGCGCTTTAATCGCGCGCGCCCGCGCCGAACGCGAGATAGCCTTCGTGGCTCACGCCGCAACCGACGCGCTGCTCGTCAGTGAGGGTCGCGTGCGCGGCGTTCGTTATTTAGACCCGCTGGTGCGCGCGCCGCGCGAGCTGTGGGCGCGCGCCGTCATCCTCGCCTCGGGCGGCGCGGGCCAGGTCTTCCTGCACACGACGAACCCGGAAGTCGCGACCGGCGACGGGATGGCCATGGCCTACGCGGCCGGGGCGGAGCTGGCGGACATGGAGTTCGTGCAGTTTCACCCGACGGCGCTGAACCTTGAAGGTGCGCCGCGCTTCCTGCTCTCGGAGGCGATGCGCGGCGAGGGCGGCGTCTTGCGCAACGCGTCGGGCGAGCGCTTCATGGCGCGCTACCACGAGCGCGGCGAGTTGGCTCCGCGCGACATCGTCAGCCGCTCAATCGTCGCGGAGATGCAGCGCACGGCGACGCGCACAGTCTACCTGGACATGACTGACCTCGACCCGCGCTTTGTCCGCCGCCGCTTCCCGAAGATTGACGAGACGTGCCGGCGCTACGGGCTCGACATCACGGAAGACCCGCTGCCGGTCTCGCCCGCCTCGCACTACTGCATGGGCGGCGTCCGCACCGACCTCGACGGGCGCGCGAGCCTCGCAGGGCTCTACGCGGCGGGCGAGGTGGCCTGCACGGGCGTCCACGGCGCGAACCGTCTGGCGTCTAACTCGCTGCTCGAAGGTTTGGTCTTCGGGGCGCGCGCAGGCGGCGCGGCCGCTGCGGACTTTGCGAACGAGCGCGCCGTGCCGCACGCCGCCGCGGGCGAGGACGAAAGGGAAGTGACTGCCGTGCGCGCCTCCGGCGAGATCGCGCTCGCCGTGCGCAAGCGCGTCAGGCGCTTGATGTGGGAGCGTGTCGGAATCCTCCGCAGCCGCGAATCAATCACGCGCGCCCTCTTCGAGTTCGAGCAGATCGCGCGCGCCCCGCTCGCGCGCGCCTCGCGAAACTTTCTCGACGTCGCCACGCTCATCACCCGCTCGGCCCTCTGGCGCGAGGAGTCGCGCGGCGCACACTATCGCACGGACTTCCCCGCGCGCGATGACCAGCGCTGGCGCGTCCACTCGATTGTCCGGCAAGGCGCGGACATCTCTTCGAGCCCGGAACTGGATTTTTCAGCCGCCGCGCTAGAGGCATTGGAAGCGCAAGGGGGCGGGACGGCCGACTGACGGGGTCTACAGGGCCGGACCCGCGTTCGGCGGGCTGAGGAATCGTTTGACGGCGAGCAGGAAGGTCAGGTCGTAGACGGCGTGGGTGACTATCGCCGCGACGAGCCCGGCCCGCACGTAGAGCGTCCCGAGCAGCAGGCCCATGACGAAGACGAAGGCGGCGAACGCGAGTTTCGCCGGGCTGACGGAGACGCCCGTGTGCGCGAGCGCGAAGACGAGCGCGGCCAGCCACAGGCCGAGCGCGGGCTGAAGCGTGGCGCGGAAGAACAGCTCCTCGCTGAAGCCCGCGAGGAGCGACACCAGCACCATGTCGAGACCCGTCGGCCGAATTTGGCCCAGAATTGACCGTATGAAATCCCGCAGCCGCGCGAAGAATGGGGCTTTCAGCAGGAGGGCGATGACGAAGGAGCCCAACGCGAGGCCCGTGACTAGCCCGACGAGGATTTGCGTTGAGAGCGGGCGGCCCGCGGTGAACAGTGCGTGGAGCGTTTGCCCGCGGTAGTAGACTGTGACGACACAGGCGACGAGTGAGAAGACTACCGCGGCGGCGAGGCTGAAGACGATGACCATTCGCCGGGTCAGCGGGAGAGGGTTGGCGGCCTTCCCGTCCGTGTCAGTCATTGACGCCCCTCCTTTCGAGCAGTTCTACGGATTACTCTAAGGATAGGTTTCGCGGGGAGAAAGAGGGAGAGATGGCGCAGTACGAGCAGTTGCACGAGTGGACGATGACGCCGAAGGAGGCCGTGGAGCTTCAGAAGAAGCTGCGCGAGCGGGTCAGGCTTGAGCCGCTGAAGAACGCGGTCGAGACGATTGCGGGCGCGGACATCTCGTTCAATAAATTCTCGCCCGTGGTCTACGCGGGACTGGTCGTGATGCGGCTGCCCCTCCTCGAAGTAATCGAGGAGGTCGGGGTGGTGAGCGAGACGCGCTTCCCCTACGTGCCGGGGCTGCTCTCGTTCCGCGAAGCGCCGTCGGTGTTGGAGGCTTGGGCGAAGCTGAAGACGGAGCCGGACGCGGTGATGTTCGACGGGCAGGGCATCGCGCACCCGCGGCGCGTCGGCATCGCCTCGCACGTCGGCCTCATCCTGAAGCGCCCGACGCTCGGCTGTGCCAAATCCGTGCTCGTCGGCAAGTACGAGGAGCCTGAGGAGGAGCGCGGCAACTGGTCGCCGCTGGTTGACCCGAAGAACGGCGAGACGGTGGGCGCGGCCCTGAGGACGAAGACGCGGACGCAGCCCATCTTCGTCTCCCCGGGCCACCTGATTGACCTCGAAAGCGCCATCCGGCTGACGCTCGCGGCCGACGGCGGCTACCGCCAGCCCGAGCCGACGCGCCGCGCGCACCTCCTGGTCAACGCGCTCCGTCGCGGCGAGCGCCCGCCCTCCGAGGACGAAACCCCGCGATTGTTTTAAGAGCCAGAAAAATAGTTCGGGCCGCGAGTTTCAGAGATGAACTCGCGGCCCGATGTTGTGAGAAGACGTGTCGCTGAACTTACTGCTGGACGGTGAACTTGTCTTCCTGTTTGATGGTCTGGCCGGAGACGCGGTCGCGGATGCGAATCTCGATGCCGTACTCGCCGGCGCTCAGGCGGCTCGTGTCAATCAAGCGGGCCAGCGTCAGGCGCTGGCCGTAGTCGGCCAACCCCTGCCAATCCTCGCTCTGCGTCCCGACCTCCTTGCCGCCCTGCGTCAGCACGTACTGCACGTCCACGGACGGGCGCAGCGTCGTCTGATCCGTGCCGACGTTGTAGACCTGCAAGTAGAGGCCGACGGGCTGGCCGCGCCGGTACTGGCGTGAGAGGTTCGGGACGACCTTCGTCTGGCCGATCATGAACCTGCCGGTCTCGATGGCCGGGTTCGAGACGTTTTCCAGCTTGGCCGCCAGGACGAGCGTCGAGGTGTTGAGCTGCTTGGAGTCGTACTTCGGGACCGTGAAGCCGTACTTCTGCACGCCGGTCGCGCCCGACGCGATGTCGCGCACGATGACCTCGACCTTGTAAGTCCCCGGGGCGAGCGGGTACGCCTTCTGGTAGATTGACTTGCGCTCCTTGGCATCGGCCAGCTCTTCGGCCGTCGCGTTGGTCTCGACGGCGTCCTCGAAGATGCCTATGCGCCGGCCCGCGACCGAGATGATGCGGCCGTAGATGTTCAGCCGCGCGCGCTGGATGCCGCCGCTGTCCTCGAAGACCAGGTCCCGGTTCTCGGTCTGGACGGTGATGGCCGCGATGACGCGGTCCTCCGACTGGCGGAAGAAGTCAACGCGCACGTCGAAGTCGAGCGGGTTCTCCTCGATGACGGGGCCGCCCGTCACGCCGAGCCTCTCCTCCAGGTCTTTGAACTTGATCTGCGGGGCCTGGCTGAGCTGTTGAATCAGGAGCAGGCGCTCGAAGGGCTGGTCCTGCGCGCGCGTGAAGCCGTAGGAGTTGTTGCCCCCCTGGCCGAGGATGCGCGTGGTCTTGTCGGAGAGGCCGAGCTCTTCGGCCAGCGTCAGGCCCGCGCCGGGGACGTTCAGGAGCGCGTCCTTCTCGTCGGGCGAGCGCGCGATGCGGTACTCGCCGCTGCCCGTCGGGTCAACGAACTCGATCTCGATGCCGGAGCCGATGCCGGGCAGGTAGCGGTAGAACCAGATTTCGAACGGGTAGGTCGTCGTGGCGCCTCCGCCCTGGTACGAGGGGCGGTCGTAGTGGCCGCCCATCGGGTGCGACTCCTTCTCGTCGGGCTTGCCGTACATGATGTAGACGCGGCCGCGGTCGGTCTTCCAGCCGGGGATACCGGACGCGAAGTGCTCGTTGGAGTAGGCGATGCGCTCGTAGTACTCCTCGCGGTACTCGTTCTCGTCGGTGTCCGGGTCCGGGTCGCGCCTGCGCCAGAACAGCTCTATGAACTGCTCACGCTCCTCGTTGGTCTTGAGCTTCTTGAAAGCGGCGCGCTCGCCCTCGGTGATGATGTAGGCAACGTCCTTGTCAATCCAGTCCCTGTAGGCTTTGGGCACCTCGGGCTTCTGGTTGGTTTTCCGGTCGGGCAAATCCTGCGCGAAGACGGCGGGGAGGGAGAGCGCCAGGGCGAAGAGCAACAGGCTCACGCGGCGGATAAGTTTAGGCATGGCTGACAACTCCTGTTGAAGAACGAAAGGGGAGGCCAAGCTCCCGAACATGGGCAAAAACGTGCTGTTCAAGAACGCGGCAGCCTCAACCGGGCGTCTCAAGGCGAACAACTACGGGACGAAACATTCGGGTTATCAGAGCGGCGGCACGTCAAAGCGTGACCGGCGTCGGGTTGACGACGAATTCTACGGTCTCGCTCAGGACAGAGTCAAGATGCCGCGAGAAGGGCCAAAAGTTGCCTGTAAAAGCCGTTAATCGTAGACCCTGCGGGCGCGGCGGTCGTGGCGGAAGAGGGGGCGGCCGCAGGCGTCGCACCTGAGCAGGGCTTCGAGCTTGCGCAGGTAGGCGACGACCGTGGCGACGACCGTCGAGTGCGACCACGTCAGCGGCGAGACGGAGACGGGCGCGCCGGAGAGCGGGTCAACCTGCTCGGCCAGCACGCCCGAGGGCAGGGCACGCCCGGCCGCCCACTCCAACAGCTCGACGGCGCGCTCCAAATCCTCCAGGCTGCGCGCCGCCGCGACACGGTAATCGGCCAGCCAGAGCGTGCAGATGAACCAGGGGTTGCCGGGGACGCGTCCGACATCTTCGGTCACGCGCATGTAGTTGTCGCCCTCGTAGCGCGCCAGGCCCCCTACGTCCGTTTTGGCCCACAAACGCTCCTCGACGGCCCGCATGGTGTCGCGCACCATCGGGTCTTCGGGCGCGAACGCCCCGAAGTAGAAGAGGCCGAAAAGCGAGGCGTCCACGGTCTCGTCCACCTCGAAGCCGCCCGCGACCGGCATGACGGAGCGCGCGAAGCGGCCGAGTTCCGGCCTGTAGAGGTGCGCGCGCATCCCGTCGCGCACCTCGCGGGCCGCCTGCTCGTACTTCGCCGCCAGCTCCGGCTCGCCGAAGAGGAGCGCGAAGTCGGCGGCCGCGCGCAGGCCGCCGTAGACGGCCGCGCAGGTGAAGGTGTGCACGCCGCGCCGGTCCTCCCACAAATTCCAGGAGGGCTCGGGCAGGCCCGTCTGGGGGTCGCGGAAGCGCGCGAGGAAGTCGGCCGCGCGCGTGACCAGCGGACGGTAGAGGCGGCTGGCGAACTCCGTGTCGCGGAACTCGTCGTAGTGTTTCCAGAGCGCCCAGAGGACGAGCGCCGTCTCGTCCTCCTGAATCGGCACGAGCCGCTGCCTGGCGCGCGGGTCCCAGGAGGCGTGCCAGCCCGAGGCGACCGAGCCGTCCGGGTTGTATTTTTGTAAAAAATAGCCCTCGGGGTGGAGGATTCTCCCGCAGAGGTCGAAGAAGGCGCGCGGCAGGGTGCTGTAGCCGGCGAGGTCGAGCGCGTAGGCGACGAGCGCGCCGTCGCGCGGCCACAGGTAGCTGTAATGGTCCGTGGCCCGCAGCGTCACGTCCGAGTCGTTGGCGGCGAGGATGGCCCCGCCGTCGTCAATCTGCGTGCGGGCGATGAGCAGCGAGCGCTTGTAGAGGCGGACGACCTCCGGCGGCAGGTTGCCGAAGTCGGTCTCGTTCTTGTTGACCCACGCGCGCCAGTAGTTTTCCGTCCGCTTCATGAACCAGCGCGGCCCACGCGCCACGACGCGCGTGTTGAGGTCCGCCACCTCGCCGTGGGAGGTGCCGGCCGCGAGCCAGTAGAACATCTCGGCCGTCTCGCCCGCGCCGACGACGAGTGTGCGCCCGATGGTCGAATCAACGGAGCCTTCGGTAATCGCGCCTTCGCCGAGCACGCCGTCCTCGGCGTCGCGCCACGTCCCCTCCGCGCCCTTGAACGCCTTGCGCCCGGTGGCAAAAGTCTCCACGCCGTCGGCCGAGTCGGTGGAGACGAGGAAGTAGCGCAGGCCCTTGTAGTGAACGAGCGCGCGCGTCTCCGGGTCGAAGTAGGCCGTGTCGCCGACTTCGGACTCGGAGATGTAAAAGTCCTGGTGGAAGAAGAGGCGGAACTCGCGGCGCGCGCCCGCGGTGTTGGTCAGCCTGACGCGGCGGACGAAGATGTTCTCGTGCGGGTCCACGGCGTCGTTCGAGACGATTTCAACGTCGAGCGCGCGGTTGACGAGGCGCACCTCCGTGACGAGGGTCTCGTCCAGGTAATTGAGCTGGCGCGTCCAGCCGGCGTCTGCGACCCAGGAGAACGCGCCCTCGACCCAGAGGCCGAAGCGGAACGGGTGGCCCTCGGAATGGTTCTCCTTCCCGACGTGCGGGAAGTAGATGTCACGAATCTGGTACAGCTCGTCGAACGTGACGAGCAGCGAGCCGTTTCCAACAGGGATGTCACGAGGCATAAAAAATCAATGCGGAACTTTGCGGGCGGAATGATGAATTAAAAGCCGGTTGTCTTTCATTCCTCATTCATCATTTCTTGTTCAATCGTGCTCTCAAGCTCTCGCCTGACGTTGGGGTCGTAGCCGATGAAATGTTTGACGACGCGGCCGCGGCGGTCGAAGACGATGGTCTGCGGGATGCTGGCGTTGCTGCCCATGTAGAAGTTGACCATTTCGGGGTCGGGGACGCCGAGCGCGTACTTGATCTTGAGCCGCTCGACGAACCCGGGAATCAACGGCAGGTCGTCCTCCCCGCCGACGTTGAGGCCGATGACCTGTAGGCCCCGCGCGCCGAAGCGGCTTTGCAGCGCGTCCAGGTGCGGGGTCTCTTCCACGCACGGCTGGCAGAAAGTGGCCCAGAAGTCCAGGACGACGACCCGCCCCAGGTAGTCCGACAGGCTCGCGCGGCGGTCGCCTTCGAGCAGCGTGAACGTCTGCGCGGCGGCCGGCGCGACCGGGGGCATGGGCAGCGACGTGCCCGGGGGGTTCTTGCCGCGGGGCGTCTCCGTGCGACCGCCATCCGCCGGCCCGCACGCCGCGCTCGCAAAGAGCAGCAGGAGGAGGCTCGCGGCGGCGGCGGCTGTCCGGCTCATCGTTCGTCGTCCAGGCCCGCGGCCTCCTCCGCGCCGCCCTGCGCGGGCGCGGGCTCGGCCGGCATACGGTACTCTTCGTTAGCCCAGCGGCCGAAGTCTATCAGCCGGCAGCGCTCGGAGCAGAAAGGGCGGTTCGGGTTATCTTGCCACTCGGCGGGCTTCCCACAATTCGGACACTTCATAACTCAAAATGCAAAATGGAAGACTAAGAGCGCGGCCCTCGTCTTCCATTTTGCGTCTTTAATTCCTAACTTTTCATTCCTCACGCTGCTGCCAGCGATTCGGGGCGCTTGATGAGAATCTTGCGATTGACGAAGTCAATAATACCTTCGCGGCGCATGGCGTTCAAGCGCACGGTCACGCTCTCGCGGGTGGAGCCGACGATGGAGGCGATCTCGCGGTGGGGCAGCGGGATGTCTATCAGGACGCCGCCGGTCTCGTTGATGCCGTAGCGGCTGGAGAATTCGAGCAGCAGTTTTTCGAGGCGGGCCGGGATGGCGTCGAGCGCGAAGTCCGCGACCAGTCGCTCGGCGCGAGAAAGCCGTTGACCGATGAGGCGGAAGGTGTAATCATAAAGCTCGCGGTTTTCCCCCATCGCCTCTTTAAATTCCCCCGTCGGAATTCGCAGCAGCCGCGAGTTCTCGTAGGCCACGGCGCATTTTTCGCGCGGCCCGGCGACGTAGAGCGCCGACTCGCCGAAGAGCGCGCCCGGCGCGAAGATGTCTATCACGGCCTCGCGCCCCGTCGCGTCCTCGACGCGGCACAGTTTGACCCGGCCGCGCGCGATGACGTAGAGCGCGTCCGAGTCGTCGCCGGCGCGGTAGATGAAGCGGCGGCGGCGGTAGTCAACTGCAAGAGAAGTTGCGGCGAGCCGGGCGAGCAGTCCCGCGTCGAGCAAGTCGCCGAAATCGGACTGGCTGATGATCTCGGCGCGGTCTTCAGCGGTCAGGTCGCAGGCGCGTTTTTGTAGCATGGGGGATACAGTTCCTTTTACGTTGTCGGGAATAAACGGGGGCCGGCGTTTACATTCGGCCTGGGTTCCCGTAACTTAGTTCGCGAGTGTTACAAGTCAGAAAAGATTCCTGGATAAATTCCGGGTTTGAGTAAGGAGATCGTCCTTAGGTAGTCGAGCGCGAGGCAAAACGCTTCTCAGTCCTTGTCTACGGATTGTTTGACGATGGGTGGCATTCAAACTTTGTCGCCGCGGCAACAACTGAAGAAGGCGACACTCTAGCACGAAGAAGAAAAGCGCGCAAGCACTTCCTTTTGCGCAACGGTAAGACCATTCTATGGTAGGAAAATTCAGCGTCCTCGTCGTTGACGACGACCCGGACAAGCGCATGCTGCTGACGGTCGCGCTCCAAATGGCCGGCTACGAAGTCCGCACGGCCAACGACGGCGAGGAGGGGCTGCTGACCGTCGAGTCCTTCCAGCCCGACCTCATCATCACCGACGTCATGATGCCGAAAATGGACGGCTACGAGCTGGCCCGAAGGGTTCGCGCCAACCCGCAGACGCGCTTCCTGCCCATCATCATCCAGACGGCCGCGCGCAGCGGAGCCGATGACATCCGCCGCGGCTCCGAGGTCGGCGCGCTCGGCTACATCACGGACCCCACGGACATAGACATGCTCCTGGCGCGCGCGCGCACGCTTCTGGACTTCAAGCACTACCTGGACACCTGCGAGGAGGCGGCGTTTACGGATCACCTGACGGGGCTCGCCAACCGCCGCCGCTTCGAGCGCCAGCTTGAGCGCGAGGTCTCGCGCACGCAGCGTTACGGGCGGCCCTTCTGCCTGCTGCTGCTCGACATAGACAATTTCAAGCAGGTGAACGACAGTCACGGGCACGAGGCCGGCGACGAAGTGATACGGCGGCTGGCGCTGACGCTCCAGGCCGGGACGCGCGGCATAGACCTGGCGGCGCGCGTCGGCGGCGAGGAGTTCGCCGTCATCCTGCCCGAGACGGATTTCGTGGGCGGACTCGACGTGGCCGAGCGCCTGCGCATCGCTGTGCGCGAGATGAACGTGCCCCTGATCGGGCAGGTGACGGCGAGTTTCGGCGTGGCCGAGTTTCCCGTCAGCGCGGCGACGGGGCGCGAGCTGGTCTCGGTGGCGGACGCGGCGCTCTACCAGGCCAAGCGCGGCGGGCGCGACCGCGTCGAGCGCGGCGACACCGTGGAAGCGAACCGGCAGCCGGCGCACGACGTATAAACAATAGGTTTCAAGTTCCAGGTTTCAGGTTTCAAGTTAAAGACAGAGAACCTGAAACCTGAAACTTGAAACTTGAAACCTTAACCGAGGCTTTAAACCGATGGCAGATTACAGGGACAAGCTGGACGAGTGGCAGCGGGCGGCGCGGCGCAAGGCGCGCGAGCTGGACGAGAAGTACGGCATCAAGGAGCGCGTCGAGGGCGTCACCGAGGCCGCGCAGGAGGCTGCACGGCGCGGGGCCGAAACCCTGGCCGGCGGGGCCGACCGCGTGCGCGCCGAGGCCGAGCGGCTGGACGAAGAGTACGAGGTCAGGGAGCGTGCACGCCGCGCCGCAGAAGAGGCCGCCAGGCGCGCGCGCGAGGCCACTGATGCCGTCAAGAGCGCCGCGGGCGTGGCGGGCGAGAAGGCCGGCGACGTGCTGGACGGGGCCAAGCACTATTACGAGCGCGCCTCGCGCTTCGCCACGGCGGGGGCGCGGTTCACGCGCGCGTCCGTGGCCTCGACCGCGGGGCTCCTGAAGGCGCGCGAGTGGGTCAAGCAGAACCCTGGCAAGGCCGCGATGGTCACTTTCTCCATCGTCGCGGGCGCGCGCCTCGGCGCGTCGTTCCCGAGCCTCGACGCCGTGCTACTGGGCTCTCACCCGCACTGGCTGACGCACTCGGCACTCCCCGTCTACGGCCTGCGGAAAATCGGCGAGAAGTTCGACGGCTACCTGCGCGAGCGCGAGACGTTGGTGGCTAACGGCGACCTGACCGAGGCCGAGCGCAAGCGCGTCGAGTTCGAGCGCAAGATCGTCAAGCACGTCGGAGCGCCGCTCCTCGGCGCGTTTAGCTGCGCGGCGGGCGTGGCGATGTGGGCGCAGATTTTTCAGCCCGGCGCGATCACGGGCGCGCCCATTAGCTGGATTCTCGGCGGGAACCCCTTCCTCGACGGCGTCTGGTTATTCAGTAACGGCGTGCTCTGCTTCTATCAGGGCTACAAATTCTTTATGATTGCGCTGGCGGGGCAGGAGGAGGTCGCGCGAGTTGTCAAAGAAATCAGGGGTTTACTGCCAGCAGGCAATCCGGCTTGATGTTGGAAATTAGGTCTTTTCGGGCTTAAAGTCTGAGCGGTTGCAGGGGTGAGAACTGTGACCGCACAAAAGAATAGGCGCTGAGCGACCCCAAAGTTGCTCGCGCCTATTTGCTGTTAATCAGCTTCGTAATGATTGAATTTAGCCTGCGTGGTTATGCTGCTCGTATCAGTCGTGCAATAGCTTTGGGCAAACCATCAATGTCCGGCTTCTCCACATAAGCTTGTGCTCCATAACTTAATGCTCGTTGCTTATCAGTTTCGTAGGCGTCTCCCGAATAAAAAATAATCGGCGTGGTCTGGTCGAACTTGCGTATCTCCTCGCATAACTCATTACCTGTACCATCAGGCAATCTATTGTCAAGCAAGTACAGGTCAAAGGCTTCCTCCTGTGCTAACTTCAATCCGCTCGCTAAACAATTTGCCGTGATAACTTCGTAGGCTGACCTTCTAAGCAATATAGTTACCATGAAACGGGTATCATCATGGTCATCAACGAAAAGGATGCGAGGTTTCGTTATCTGCATGAGACAATCTCGACTAAAAAGCGTGGCATGGTTGAGTGGGTAATTGTATAGCAGTGCCGCCGTAAGGTGTGCTGACCTGGCGAGGTCAAACCTGACGGCGGCTCTCTGCTTTCCCTGCTTGATCTGTGCCGGAATTGTATATGGGACGTTTTGGAGATGTCTGTACGGAACAGGACATATAAGCCCTTGTGTGCTATGCTTACCAGGTTGACCAAACCTGTTCTTTTGAGAATCCAACACTCGACATCGGGAAGAGCTTAAAGACCTTCTCCTTGTGCCGTCTGCTGTGCTCACACACGCGACCGTAAACAAAGGAGAGTCCTGATGTCCCAAGATACTTCCACCAAAATCCCAAATAAAATTCTGGCTGCGCTACCAGCTAAAGAATATGAACGCCTGTTTCCACATTTGGAGCAGATTCCGTTGCCTCTCGGTCAAGTCCTGTACGAAACCGACGATGAAATCCATCAGGTTTATTTCCCGAGCGGATCTGTCGTCTCCCTGGTCAAACACATGAAAAAGGGAGCGAGCGTTGAAGTCGGCATCATAGGAAGGGAAGGAATGGTAGGCGTCTCCGTTGTTCTCGGAGACGGTATTTCATCAAACCAGGCTATTGTCCAGTTAGCAGACGGAGCGATGCGGTTGTCAGCCGTTGCGCTCAAGAAGGAGTTGAGTCAGGGCGGTCAATTACAGCCTCTACTGCTCCGCTTCACTCAAACCTTGTTAAAGCAAGTCTCGCAAACGGCAGCTTGCAACCGCACTCACCATATTGGAGAAAGACTGGCACGCTGGTTACTGACGACTCAAGACCGTGTTGATTCCGATGTGTTAGTCCTGACGCAAGAATTTATTGCCGAGATGCTTGGAACTCGCAGGTCTGGTGTGACGGAAGCCGCCATCATCCTGCAAGACAGAGGATTGATTCGCTACGTGCGGGGACGTATCACCATCTTGAACAGAGCAGGATTGGAAGCATTTGCTTGCGAGTGCTATGAAGTTGTGAAGAACGATTTTAACCGCTTATCTGCGAAATAATCCTACGCTGCCATTAAGAACCGGCAAAGAAGATTGTTCAAATGAGTAAGGTCAATCGGCTTTGTGATGTATTCGTTGCAGCCTACAGCAAAGGCTTTAGCGCGGTGGTCAGACGTGCCATAGGCTGAGCAAGCGATAATCGGTACATCACATATTCCCGACTCTTCCCGTATCTGCCGCGTCGCGGCATAGCCATCCAGCACAGGCATACACAAGTCCATAAAAATCAGGTCTGGACACTCCTGCCTGGCAATCTCTACTGCCTCTTGACCATTCGTTGCTTCCACTACATTGTGACCGCTCATGCTGAAGACTTCTTTCAAGAAATCACGAATGTCGTCTGAATCGTCAACAACCATGATGGTGTGCGGGCAATCACCATTCTTCGCCATAACAGACTCCCTTGTAAGCCTGCGTGAGATATAACCCACTCGAACAAAGCTAATATTTAGCCTGTGTTGAGCGATGGCGCGGAAGGATTATGGCTTAGATTTAGGTGGAAGGTTGATGAAACCTTGCGCCTAAAAGGAAGGAATAATGATTCTGCGTTTGTACCCTGTACACGCTGAATCTACGCTCGCACCAACTGTAAGTCAAGGTTATATGTCCGAAATCGAACATAGCGGCAGCAGATTTGTGAGTGACAAGAAAAGGTCAGTCTAACTATCGTCGGGGCGCTTGATGACGGCCTACAGGTCTGAATCCGGCTCAATAGCTTTGGAAAGCGACGAGAGGGCTACTCTTAACGGGTAGCCCTTAACATTGCACGAACGTTTGAAGTACACTGGGCGTATACTTGACATGTAGCGGCTCGGCAGAAGGGCACGGGGGAGAGGCGGCGCAAGTTTTCTCGCCGCCGGTCAACCGAAATCACCGAACGGGCATCTTTGTCGTAAAAGGAAGGACACCATGAACACAGGAATCAGACGCTTCATACTACGCGTGGCCGTCGGCCTGCTGGCCTTTCTCCTCGGCGTCGCCGTCGTCTGGGCGCTCGGCGGCATCAACCCCTTCCAGGGTTCTTCGGAGTCGGGCTCTCGCCGTAAGCGCTGCGGCCAACACCGCAGCTGGTCCTCGGCCCAGAGCGAAAGCTACTACGTGACGACCTCCGAGTCGTTCACCCATAACGAGGGCGGGCGCTCCTGCCGTATGAAGAGAATGTTCGTCGCGGTCCCGCCGCCGCCTCCGCCGCTCCCCGCCGCGCCGGCCGACTAGAGACCCCGAATCCGAGGCGTCAATTCTTTCTTTGCGCCTTTGCGTGAGATTAAAATCTCACGCAAAGGCGCAATTTGCTTTCGGCAACGGTCAGACGATTTTAATCGGGAAGGGCAGGAACGAAACGATGTAAACGGCCAGGGTGACGACGGCGACGGCCGTGCGCCCCGCGCCGAGCGGCTCTCTTTCGTCGAGCACCTGCGGGTGGCGTATGCGCAGGAGGACTGCGAGCAGCACGGCGTAGAGGAAGCCGCTCGGGCTGCTGTACCAGACCCAGCCGAGCACCGCCAGGGTCGCCGCCGCGACGAAGGCGACGCGCCCGACCCAGGCGTGCAGGCGTTTGCCAAAGAGCGCGTAGACGGCGTGCCCGCCGTCGAGCTGGCCCACGGGCATCAGGTTCAGGCTCGTCACGAGCAGCCCTATCCACGCGGCGAAGTAGAACGGGTTAATCTGAATGTTGAGGCCCGAGCCGACGGCGCGCCCGATGAGCTGCATCAGGAGCGGGTCGCCGAAGATAATCAGGGATTGGCCCGGCTCGATGGCCTGCGGCGGCGCGGGCTCGGCCGTCAGCAGTCCGAGGAGGGCGACGGGCAGCGCGACGGCGAAACCCGCGAGCGGCCCGGCCACGCCTATGTCGAAGAGCGCGCGGCGCGACGGGATGGGCGACCTGATCTTGATGAACGCGCCGAACGTGCCCGCCAAAAAGAGCGGCGGCGCGGGGATGAAGAAGGGGAGCGTGGCGTCCACGCCGTAGCGCCGGCAGGCGACGTAGTGGCCCGCCTCGTGCGCCGCCAGGATGCTCAAAAGCGCGCCCGAGAACATGGCCCCCTGCGCGATCAGCCCGGGGTGCGCGAGGCCGTGGACGAGGTAAGCCCAGACGGCCTTGACGTAAAGTTCCGGGACGTAGAGAACGTAGTCGAGCAGCCCCTGCGGCGAGGCCACGGCCGGCTCCGGGGCCGACTCGCCCATAATCATGAGGCCCGAGAACGTGGTCGTCAGCACGGTCGCGAGCAAAAGCAGCGCGTGCTTCCTCCACTCGCGCGCGGTCGGCCGCGCGGCCCGACGGCGCTCCCCCGTCACCGGCGAGTCAACAAACGGTGGTATCGCTTCGGCAGACATAAAGGCAGTAGGCAGTGGTCGGTGGTCAGTGGTCAGTTAAATCAAGTGCTCTTAACTGACCACTGACCACCGACCGCTGACCACTGTTTTCAGTACGTTGAGTCGGGCAGGCGCGTGTCGGCCGCGGGGTCGCCGGCCTGGGGCTCGTCGCCGCCGTCGTGGGCTTGCAGCTCCTTGCCGGGTTTGAAGCGGATGGTCTTGCCGGAGGGGATGGCGACCTCTTCGCCCGTGCGCGGGTTGCGGCCGACCCCGCGCTTGCGGGGCTTGACGACGAAGACGCCGAAGCCGCGCAGCTCGATGCGCTCGCCGCGCATCAGCGCCTCTTTCATCGAGTGGAAGAGGGCGTCCACGGCCTGCTCGGCCTTCATCTTGGGCACCCCCGTGCGGTCGGCCACGCGGTTGACGATGTCTAGTTTAATCACGGCTCACGGCCTCCATCTTTCTGTTGCCTTGGCAAAAGGAATGATGTCCGGGCGGGACATCAGCGATGATAGTGACGCGCCGAGAAGACTGTCAAGGAACAGTGGTCAGTGGTCAGTAGTCAGTGGTCAGTGGGTCGGCTTTAACTGACCACTGTCTCGTTGACAAAGCGATGGGCGCGCGGCTAACCTCCAAGTGCATAAATGATGAAGCTCGGAAGCCAGCTTTTTACTGACCACTGACCACTGACTACTGACCACTGCTCTCTTATGTTCGGAATCAAGAAACGGCGTGCCCCGCTCTTCGGCGGCGTGGCGGCCGAGGACGACAAGGACATCGAAGTCCAGCGGGCGCGCGACGTGGCACGCCACAGCTTCTGGGCCGAGGCGCGGCTGCTCCTGCGCGACCTCGTCTTCGCCCTGATGTTCGCCGCACTCCTGGTCGTCTTCGTCGTCCAGCCCGTCAAGGTCGAGGGGACCTCGATGCTCCCGCGCCTGCACGACGGCGAGCGCATCTTCGTCAACAAGCTGATCTACTACGGCCTGCCAGAGTTGCAACGCGGCGACATCATAGTCTTCTGGTATCCAGACGACCCTTCGAAGAGCTACATCAAGCGCATCATCGGCCTGCCCGGCGAGAGCGTCGAGATACGCGACGGGCGCGTCCACATCACGTCGCAGGGGCGCGAGCAGGCTCTCGAAGAGCCGTACCTAGACCCGCAGCGCAACGTCTCGCGCGCCAACTACGCGCCCGTCGAGGTCAAGCCGCACTACTACTTCGTGATGGGCGACAACCGCGACGCGTCGAGCGACTCGCGCATCTGGGGACTAGTCCCCGAGAAGTACATCTACGGCAAGGCGCTCTTCCGCTACTGGCCGCTGGGGAGCATCAGCTTCATCTCGCACGAGTCGGATTACAACGTCCAGTCGCCGCCGCCGCAGCCGCAGCCGCAGCCCGAGAGGGCCGAGCCGGTGCCGGCCGGGGTCGAGACGCAATAAGGTCAGGGGCGCGGCGGCGGGTGTCTGAAGCGCGAGTTTTGAAGAAGAGATGACGAACTGGCTGCGGCCGCTGCTGTTGATGTTCTATGCGCCCCGGCGCGGGATGAGCGAGGTGCGCGACCGCGCCCCGCTCGGCGGCGCGATGCTGCTGGCGCTTTTGGCACAGCTCGGCTTCGTCGCTTACACGCTCTGGCACTTCCTCACCCCCCTGTTCCTCGTGGGCTCGCCCTACTTCGTCTTCTTCATCCTGCTGCGCTGGGTGCTGCTCCCGATTCTCCTGATCGCCGCGGTGCTGGTGCCGGCCCTCCTGCTCGTCGCCAACCTGTTCGAGCGGCGCGGGAGCTACGGCCTGGTCTTGCAGCAGGAGTACGCGCCGCTGGCGTCCGCGACGCTTTACAGTTGGGCCGCGGCCAACGTCGCCGCGCTCCCGCTGGCGGCGCTGGCGCGCGCGAGCGGCTTCGAGGCCGAGTTCTTCACGCAGTTCCAGCGGGCGCTGGACGCGCGCGTCGCGCAGGGCGACACCACGCCGGAGATGGCCGTGTCGCTCTCCTCGCCGCTCTGGCAGACCATCACGTTCGCGGCGATGCTGCTGCTGCCGTTCTTCGTCTTCTGGACGGTCAGGGCCGTGCGCGAGGTCTTCCGGCTCTCGACCTTGCGCTCGACGCTGGTCACGCTCGTGGGCCTGGCCTTCATGTTCGTCGTCGGCCCCATCCTCGCGCCCGTCTTCGGGATGTTCCTCGGCGCACCCTTCTGGCTCATCTTCCTGCTCATCATCATGCGCGGCTACTTCGGTGAGGTGACGCGCGGCCACCGCGCGCGCGCCTCGTTCAAGCAGAACCTGGAGGCGGCGACGCTCAACCCCGCGGACGCCTCGGCCCACTACAACCTCGGGCTGATTCACCAGGGGCGCGGCGAGCTGGACGAGGCGCGCAAGCGTTTCGAGCGGGCCATCGAGATAGACGTTGACGAGCTGGACGCGCACTACCAACTTGGCCGCATCGCGCGCGAGCAAGGGCGACTTTCTGACGCCATCAACCATTTCAGCGAGGTCGTGGCGCGCGACTCGGCGCACGCGCAGCACGAAATCTGGCGCGAGACGGGCGCGACGTATTTAGCGGCCGGACAGTTCGAGGACGCGCGCGAGGCCCTCAGCCGCTTCCTCGAAAACCGCGTCTCGGACCCGCAAGGGCTCTACCTGATGGGCCGCGCCCTCGCCGGATTGGGACGCCAGCGCGAGGCCGCAGACTCCATGCAAGCCTGCATCGAGGCCGTCAAGACCGCGCCCGCTTACAAGTACCGCACCGAGAAACGCTGGCTCAACGAGGCGCAGCAGTTCCTGCGCTCGCAGGCTTGAGGAGGTAAATATGAGACACCTGATGCTCTTCGCGTTTCTGGCCGCGGCGCTGCCTTTGTCCGCCGGCGGGTCCGCGAGTCCACGTCCCCAGGAGGCGGGCGGGGCCGAACAGGAAGTGCGAAAGTTGGAGCGCGCGTGGCTCGACGCTTACGAGCAGTCGGACGCGAAGGCGATGGACGCTATCGTCGCCGACGATTTCACCATCACGTTCCCGGACGGCTCTATGCAGACCAAGCCGCAGATCATGGAGATGATTAAGCGGCCGCGCAATCCCAACAGCCCGGCCACCAAGTTTTACACCGAAGAGGTTCGGTCGCGCGCTTACGGCGACACCGTGATTCTCCTCGGGCGCGTGGTCACGGAGTACGTCCGCGACGGCAAGGCGGTGAAGGAGGCGTCGCGGTACACGGACACTTACGTCAAACGCGGCGGGCGCTGGCAAGTCGTCGCCTCGCACCTGTCGAACGACGCGCGGACGCCTTCGCGGCCCGCCCCGACTCCCTGAGCATCCTGAAATCAAATGGCACTGACTGATTCAAAACCGGCACTGCTCGCGCTCGAAGATGGGCGCGTCTTCCGCGGCCGCTCGTGGGGCGCGGAGGGCGAGACCTGCGGCGAGATGGTCTTCAACACTTCGATGTCCGGCTACCAGGAGGTCTTGACGGACCCGTCCTACGCCGGGCAGATCGTGTGCATGACGTACCCGCTCATAGGCAACTACGGCGTGACGAGTCAGGACGCGGAGTCTGCGCGGCCGTGGGTCGAGGGCTTCGTCGTCAAGGAGGCGAGCCGGACGGCGTCGAGCTGGCGCGCGGAGGAGACGCTCGACGCCTACCTCAAGCGCTGGAAGGTCGTCGCCATAGAGGGCATAGACACGCGCGCGCTCGTGCGCCACATACGCGACAAGGGGGCCATGCGCGCCTGCCTCTCGACTCTGGATTTAGACGAAGCGAGCCTAATCGAGAAGGCGCGCAGCTCGCCCGCGATGGAGAACAGGGAGCTGGCGAGCGTCGTCACCTGCAAGGAGAGTTATGAAGTCCCGGCCGAAGGCTCGGAGCGCTTCCACGTCGTCTGCTACGACTTCGGCGTGAAGCTGAATTCTTTGCGCGAGCTGGCGGCGATGAATTGCCGCGTGACGGTCGTCCCCGCAGACACGCCCGCCGAGGATGCCCTGGCCCTGAGGCCCGACGGCATCTTTCTCTCGAACGGGCCGGGCGACCCTGCTTCGATGACGAAGGTCGTCGAAGAGGTGCGCCGCGTCGCCGAGGCGGGCTTACCGACCTTCGGCATCTGCTTCGGCCACCAGCTGCTCGGTCGCGCCTTCGGCGGCACGACTTACAAACTTCAGTTCGGCCACCGCGGCGGCAACCAGCCCGTCAAGGACTTGCTCAAAGGCTCCGTCGAGATTACCTCGCACAACCACGGCTTCGCCGTCAGCGCCGAGAGCCTGCCCGCCGATATCGAAGTCACGCACGTCAACCTCAACGACAACTGCGTCGAAGGGATGCGCCACAAGACGCTCCCCATCATCTCCGTCCAGTATCACCCGGAGGCCGCCCCCGGCCCCCACGACGCCGAACACCACTTCAACCGCTTCATAGAGCTGATGGAGCGCGCGCGCGCCGCCGCCTGAGCCTCGCACCGAAGCACGAAGGCTCAGGCGGCAAATGTTCCTCAGTAGCCGCCTGCTTCCGCGGGCGGGTTGCCCGTTTCATCCGTGGGCGTGCTCGCGTCGCCCTCCTCTGCTTCTCCCTGCCCTGGCGCGGAAAACGGCATCATCTCGTGCACACAGATGCAGTACTGCGTGCCGACCGGGACGGAGAGTTGGCGCAGGTCGGGCAGCGCGAAGTCCGTCTCCCCGTTGCCGCCGAACGTGGTCCCGAGGAGCGAGAAGAGCGCCTGGTTCCCGTTAATCGGCAGCAACTGGCCCGCGCAGGTAGCCAGCCCTGCGGGGCGAAGTTAAAGGCTAACAGGGCTATCTGGCCGACAAACGGGTCCTGCATGAAGAGTCTCCTTTTTTAGATTATTCTGGGGTTCAATCCATCTTCGGCATCTTGAGCTCGCCGGTGGTCAGGTCGGGGCGGGCGCGCGCCATCTCGTCGGGAGTCGTCTCGGCGCTCGGGTGTGAGTGCCCATCGCGCTCGCGGCGCACGGGCTCGTCCGGTACTTCGTCTTCGTAGTAAGGCGCTAGTTCGTCCCCGGGCTCGGGCTCCTCGATGGCCTCCTCGACGGGCTGCAAAATCTCCGCGACCAGCCCCTCGCTCCCGCGGTGTTCGAGCCAGTGGCGGTAGCTCACGGTGGCGACCGCGATGAGCGGAATCGAGAGGAAGATTCCGGCCACGCCGGCCAACTCGTGCCCGGCGAGGATGGCGAGGATGACCGCGAGCGGGTGCAGGTGGACGCCCTGGCCGACGAGGCGCGGGTAGATCGTGTAATCGTGGATGATGCGCAGGACGCCGAGGAAGAGCAGCACCCAGAGTGCCGAATAGGTAGAGGTGTCCGGGCTGAAGCTCGTGACGAGCACTGCCATGACCGCCACGACGACCGGCCCGACCAGGGGGATGAATTCCAGCAGCCCCGCGATGACGCCGATCACGAGCGGGAACGGCACGCCGAGGGCTATGAAGCCGAGCGTGCAGATGGTCCCGATGAGCAGGCAGGCGGTCAACTGCGCGCGGATGTAGGCGGCGAGCGCGCTATTCACGTCCTGGAAAAATTCGTCGCCGCGCCAGCGCCAGCGCCCGCGCGGCAACATCTTCAGCGCCGAGCGCCGGAAGTCGTCCGCGTCGTTCAGCAGGAAGAACGAAAGAATCGGAATCAGAATCAGCCACGGGATGTAGCTGATGATGGCGACGAGCAGGTCCGGGAGGTCTGTGGCGATGTAGTTTTTGGCCCCCTCGATGCCGCTCAGCAGGGCGTTGTTGATGGTGTTGCAGGCGTTCTCGGGAATCTCGTTGCGGCGGCAGAAGTCGTTAATCAGCTTGACGCGCCCCGCCGCGTTGGTCTGGAATTGAGTGCTGGCGTCGGAGAACGCCTTGATCTGCTTGCTAAGTTTGGGCAGCAGGAGCCAGAGCGCGATGATGAGCGAGCCGAAGATTACCAGGTAGACGATGCCTATGGCGACGGCGCGCGGAATGGTGCGCTCGCGCCCGCGCAGCTTGAAGGGGCGGCGGACCAGCTCGACGAGCGGCGCGACCAGGTAGGAGAAGAAGACCGAGAGGACGACGAGCAGGAGCACGCCTTCGAGCTTGTAGAGCACCCAGATGAGGGCGGCGACGAGCAGGATGATGATGATGACGCGGAGGATGGCGCGCGTCTGCGGCCAGGAGGCTTCGGCGGCCGCCACGGCCGCGGTCTCGACCATCTGCTCGGTCTCGGTCAGCTTCTCGCTCTTCTCTTTTCTGGGTCTCAAAGGGATTCTCTCTCAGGCAATGTGTAGTCTCTGGAGCAGCCGCTCGACCTCGCGGCGCTCGATCGGCGAGAGGTCGCGGAACTCGACGCCGAAGGTATCGTTCGTGCCGTGGTGCACCACCTCTGCGCGCAGCGACAGGGCGCGCTCCTCGTCGAGCAGCAGGAGCCCGAGGCGGTCGCCCTCGCGCACGGCGGTCTGTTTGGGGAGGTGACGCACGCGCAGGCCGCCGCGGCTGATGTCCACGGCCTCGCCGATGCCTATGGACTCGCCGATGCTCACGTCCTCCACCGCCAGGTTCATGCGCTCCATCACGGGGTAGCGCGGGTGCCTGCGCCGCTCGTGCCCGAGCAGCTCGGACTGCGACTGAGAGTCAAACATAACAACCTCCGAAAGAGTCAGAATACAGGAGTCAGGAGTCAGAATGGATAAGGCTGAGAACCGCTTTCACAGATTTTCTTTTCTTCTGACTCCTGACTCCTGACTCCTGACTCCTGCTTTCAGTGTGTTATTTCGTCCTCGTCTTCGCCGTCCTCGTCCTCGTCCGGCTGGGCGAGGCGCGGGGCGGCGGGCTCCCAGACCAGGCCGCGCCACTCGTCGGCCGCGTCCAGCAGTTGCAGCGCCGCGAGCGGGTAGGCCGGGTTGCGCTCGATGCGCAAGACCTCCGTGATGACTTGCAGCTTCATCCCGTCCTCGCTGAGCACCAGGAGCTGCACGCGGCTGCCCACGTCCGGCAGCTCGCGCTGCAAGTGGACGAGCGCGCCCTCTGGGCCGACGTTCTCGGTCGTGCCCTCGGCGACGACGTGCCGGCCCTCCTCCGTGTCCCACTCGGCGCGCACCAGCAAGGAGGCGAGGTAGCGCGGCCCCGTCCGCTGCTCTGACGTGATGTGTCGGGCCATCGTTCACTCCTTAAAAGCAGTGATGCGTGATGCGTGATGAGTGATGAGTCAAAGCCAACTACTCATCACTCATTACTCAGCACTTGTTTTTATTCCTCTTCCGCACGCAGTTTCTCCAGGACCGAAAAGTCTTCGAGCGTGGTCACGTCGCCGGCGACCGAGCCGCTGGTGGCGATTTCGCGCAGGAGCCGGCGCATGATTTTGCCCGAGCGGGTTTTCGGCAGCTGGTCTGTGAAGCGTATCTCGTCGGGGCGCGCGAGCGCGCCGATCTCACGGGCGACGTGCCGGCGCAGCTCGTCCTTGAGCGCGTCGGACGACTTGTGCGTGCCTTCGAGCGTGACGAAGGCGACGATGGCCGAGCCCTTGAGCTCGTCCGGGCGGCCGACGACCGCCGCCTCGGCCACGGACTCGTGCGAGACGAGCGCGCTCTCGACCTCGGCCGTGCCCAGGCGGTGGCCGCTCACGTTAATCACGTCGTCCACGCGCCCCATGATCCAGAAGTACCCGTCCTTGTCTCTGCGCGCGCCGTCGCCCGCGAAGTAGACGCCCTCAATCTCGGACCAATATTGACGGCGGTAACGCTCGTCGTCGCCCCAGATAGTCCGCAGCATCGAAGGCCACGGGCGCTTGATGACGAGGTAGCCGCCCTCGCCCTCGCCCACAGGCTTGCCGTCGCGCGACATCACGTCCACCTCTATGCCGGGCAGCGGCTTCGTCGCCGAGCCGGGCTTCGTCGGCGTCGCGCCGGGCACGGGCGCGATCATCATGGCCCCCGTCTCCGTCTGCCACCACGTATCCACAATCGGGCAGCGCGCCTTGCCTATGATCTCCCTGTACCACATCCAAGCCTCTGGGTTAATCGGCTCGCCGACGGTCCCGAGCAGTCTTAAACTCGACAGGTCGTGTTTGAGCGGCCAATGCTCGCCCCACTTGACGAAGGCGCGGATGGCGGTCGGCGCGGTGTAGAAGATGTTGACGCGGTGGCGCTCGACGATGCGCCAGAAGCGGTCAGGCTCCGGGTGGTTCGGTGCGCCCTCGTACATCAGCACGGTCGCCGCGTTCGAGAGCGGCCCGTAGACGACGTAACTGTGGCCCGTCACCCAGCCTATGTCGGCCGTGCACCAGTAAACGTCCTCGTCCTTGATGTCGAAGACCCACTTGGTCGTCAGGTGGCACTGCAAGAGGTAGCCGGCGGTCGTGTGCAGGATGCCCTTGGGCTTGCCGGTCGTCCCCGAAGTGTAGAGGATGTAGAGCGGGTGCTCGCTGTCCAGCTCTTCGGCCGGGCAGTTGTCGTCAACCGTCTCCATCAACTCGTGCCACCAGTAGTCCCGGCCCAATTCCATGTGAACTTTTGTGCCAGTTCGGCGGACGACGATGCAGCCCTTGACCGTCGGCGTCTGCTTCAACGCTTCGTCCACGGCGGGCTTTAACTTGACCTCGTTGCCGCGCCGCCAGCCGCCGTCGGCGGTGACGACCAGCTTGCAGCCAGCGTCGTTGATGCGGTCAACGATGGCCGTCGAAGAGAAGCCGCCGAAGATGATCGAGTGGGTCGCGCCGATGCGCGCGCAGGCGAGCATGGCAATCGCCAGCTCAGGGATGAGCGGCATATAGAGCGCGACGCGGTCGCCCTTCTTCACATCGGCGCGCTTGAGCACGTTAGCGAAGCGGCAGACTTCCGCGTGTAGTTGCTGGTAAGTGAGCGTGCGCTGGTCGCCCGGCTCGCCCTCCCAGATGATGGCCGCCTTGTTGCGCCGCCACGTCTGTAAGTGGCGGTCGAGGCAGTTGTAGGAGACGTTAGTCTTCCCCCCGACGAACCACTTCGCGTGCGGCAAGTCCCATTCGAGCACGGTCTCCCACTTCTTGAACCAGTGCAGCTCCTCGGCCATCCGCGCCCAGAAAGTTTCGGGCGAGTCGTGTGCCTCGGCGCGCAAGCGTTCAAGCTCCTCCATAGACTTGATGTGCGCCTGGCGGCTGAACTCCGTGGGCGGCGGAAAGACGCGCTCCTCGTGCAGCACAGATTCGATGTTCGTCGTGGCGGAAGACATAGACTCTGATCTTAACTCCCTCGGAGAATGACCGGACGCGACCTGTGTCTGGAAAATCGTTGAAACTGCCGTTCTGTGTACCACAGAACCGAGCGGCGCGACAATGAGCCGCTCGCAATTAAGGTCAATAACTCGGCCAAGAGTCTACGAATTGAGAGCCCCGTCAGGGGCGACCGAAAATAGCCCAGCACTTCAGTGCTGGGTAACTGTGCCAAAAAATGATCGAGTCCCGTAGGGACGGCTGAACATTTCAATCGTCCCTACGGGACTCGAATATTTTTACGAACCTATTCCCAGCACTGAAGTGCTGGGCTATTATCAAGACTCCCTACGGGAGTCCTAACTCTTTATGGCTTGGACATGGAGTTACCCATGCGACTGAACTTCTCAAATCGCCGCCCGCTTTTCTTCCTCGCCTTGAGCCTTTCACTGTTAACCGGCTGCGCCGCGTCGGCGGGGAGAGGACTGCCGGCGAACGCCAACCACGCGGACGACGGCTGGCCGCCGAACTCGCGCGAGGTGGCGCTCGGCGAGCGGTTCAAAATCGGCCGCGACGAAAAGGTCTCCGTCAAAGAAACGGCGCTGACCGTTGAGCTGAAGGGCACACGCCGCACCTGGTATGTTGACGGCAAGAGCGAGACGGCCGAAGCGGACCTCCGTATCAAGCTCGATGGGGAAGAGAAGCGGCAGTGGCTGAAGGTCGGCGAGGAGACGGCGGTCGGCGCTTACACCGTCAAGGCGTGGGGCGTTGACCCGTTCGGCAAGAGCAGCGCCACGCTGATCGTCACGCGAGGCGAATGAGACTCTGGCTCTCGAAAAACAGCGAAGTCCCGGTGCGCGAGCAGCTCGTGACGCAGATCGTGCTCGGCATCGTGAGCCGCGACCTGAAGCCGGGCCAGCGGCTGCCGAGCACGCGCGAGCTGGCGCGGCGGTTCGGGATTCACTCGAACACGGTCAGCGCGGCCTACCGCGACCTGGCGGGGCGCGGCTGGGTCGAGCTGCGGCGCGGGAGCGGCATCTACGTTTGCAGCCACGAGGACGGCGAGGGGCCGCCGGGCTCCGGCCTCGAACTGGATCAACTCATCTCCGCCTTCTTGCAGGCGGCGCGCGCGCGCGGCCACTCCCTGGCCGAGGTTCAGTCGAGCCTCAAGCGCCTGCTGGAGCTTCAGCCGCCCGACCACTTCGTCGTCATCGAGTCGGACGAGGAGATGCGCGCGATTCTCGTCAGGGAGATCAGGGAGGCGACGGGCTTCCGCGTGGCGGGTGTGGGGCCGGAGGCGTGCGACGACCGCGAGGCGCTGGCGGGCGGGCTGGCGGTCGCGCTGTACGGCCAGGAGGGCGAGCGCACGCGCGCCGCGCTGCCGCCGGGCACGCCCTGCCTGCTCGTCCACGCGCGCTCGGTGCAAGGTTCGATGCAGGGGCAGGAATTGCCGCCGCGGGACGCGCTCGTGGCGGTGGTCTCGCGCTGGCCGGGGTTCCTGCGGTGGGCGCGGACGATGCTGGTGGCGGCGGGGCTCGACCCGGAGGCGATCAGCGCGCGCGACGCGCGCTCGCGCGGCTGGCAGCGCGGCCTGTCGTCTGCGGCCTTCGTCATCACGGACGCGGTCACGGCCGCGCACCTGCCCGCCGGCTGCGACGCCCGCGTCTTCCGCATCATCGCAGACCACTCCATCGCCGAACTGCGCGGCCTCGTCGAACAACAGAAACTCTAAATGAGTAGTGGCCTGAATCAAACACCCCTCTGTGTTCCTCTGTGTCCTCTGTGGTGAAAAACCTATTAACCACAGAGGACACAGAGGTCACAGAGGAAAGCTGTCAGCAGGACAGTACTTCTAAAAGCCATCACTTGACGACGAACTTTGTCGGGGCGACGACGACGCGGGCCTCCGGGTTGTAGTAGTCGTAGAGGAGTGACGGCGCGGTCAGGGCGTTGAGGCCGAAGCGCGGGCGGAACTTGAAGACGAAATTGGTCCCGCCGGCCCGCGGCCAGAGGTAGACGACCACGCGGTCGGGCAGCACGTCGTACTGGCTCAGGCCCCACTCCGAACCCTTCATCGCGCTTTCGAGCGTCGAGCGGTCAACGTCCGCGCCCGGCGGCAGGCCGATTTCAGCGAGCAGCATCCCGTAGCCCCTGAACCCGACGCGCTCGGCCGCGACCCTGCAAGTGACCTCGTCGCCCACGCGGGCCGCGCTCCGGTCGTAGCTCACGCTGAGCCGCAACTCACGCGCCGACTCCGCGTGGCTGGCGGCGCGCGCCCGACGCCACGGCACGTAATAGGTCGAGACCACCTGAACAGAGGCCGGGGCCGAGCCCGCCGCGCGGCGAACCTCTATGCGGTTGCCGCCGGGCGCGACCGCCCCGGAGATGTCAGCGGTGAGCGGGCCGGACACTTCGCCGCCCGGCGGCAGTTCGAGCGTCGCCGCCGGCTTCCCGTTGACGAAGATTTCAGCACGCCCGCCCGCGGCGTTCGCCCTCTGACCGAGCAGCGTGACGAGCGCGTCGAGCGTGTTGACGGTCGCCTGCGTCGAGTACCAGACGCCGTAGCGGTCCTGCTGCCGCAGCAGAAAGAGCAGGCCACGGTCAATCAATTGCGGATTGCCGATTGTGGATTGCAGATTCGAGGAGGCCGAGCGCCTGTCTTCTAATCCGCAATCCGCAGTCCGCAATCCGCAATACCTGCTGAGTGCTTGCAGGGCGAGCGCGGTCGTCTCGATGCGCCCGGCCAGCCCCCAGCCGTAAAAAGGCGTGTTCGTCTCAAGCGCCCAGTAGCTCGTCCCGTCCTCCTCGCGGGCGAGGGTGCGCAGGCGTGCGACGGCCTGGCCCGCCGCGTCCGCGTCGCCCGCGTCGAGGGACGCGAGCGCGTAGGCCGCGATCAGGTACGGCTCGTCAATCGCCCGCGCTTTCTCCGAGAGGTAAGCGAGCGCGCGCTTGAGAGGGGCCGAGGCCGCCGCGTCATTGGTCGTCGCCGCCAGCACGCGCGCGACGTGGGCCGTGAGCAGCGCCGAGCGCCGCGTGTCTTCGGCCTTGTCCCAGGGGGCGCTCACCGACCATCTGCCGTCGGGGCGCTGCTGACTGACGAGCCACTCGCTCGTCAACTTCAGCACGTCTTCGTCAACCTCTATGAACTCCCGCGCGTCGCTCAGGAAGCGCAGGGCGTAGGCCGTCAGCGCCACGTCCGCGCCGCCGCGCCCCCAGTAGGAGAAGCCGCCGTCAGCCGCGCTGTAGTTGAGCAGGCGCTCGTAGCCGACCTGCACGTACCGGCGTGCCTTCGCGGCCGCGGGCGCGTCGCGGCCCGCACGCTTGTAGGCGCGCAGGGCCAGGAGGCTCGGGTAGGCCGAGGAGATCGTCTGCTCGGCGCAGCCGTGGGGCCGCTCCATGATGGCCTCTATGCTCTCTATGACGTGGGCCAGGAGGCTCGGGTAGATTTTCAGCTCCGAGCGCACAGAGCCCTTGATGGCGTCCGCGGGGATTTGTGTTTCGAGCGCGGCGGCGGAGTCGCTCAGGATTCCGCTCACGGTCTGCGCCAACTCCTCGCCGTCCGGGTGGACGCTGACGGGCCTTTCGATCTGGTCGCTGGCGTCCGCGCCGACCGCCGTGACGCGCTGGTGGCCGTCGGCCGCGGCGGCGACGGCGCGGAAGCCGAAAGTCGCGCGGGCGTCGTCGCCGGCCGCGACTTGCGCACGCTTCTCCGCAGGGCCGAGCATGGCGAACCAGTCCTCGGGCTTGATGGTGAGGTCAACGGTCTGCGCGCTGTTCAGGTAGTTGCGCAGCACGACGGGGAGCTGAATCTCGTCGCCCTCGGTCAGGACGCGCGGCGGGTCGTGCTCGACGAAGAAGGGCTGGAAGGCCAGAATCTCGCTCTCGGCGAAGCCGATCTCGCCGTCGGCCGTCGAGCCTATGACGGCCATCTTCCAGGTCGTGATGTTGTCGGCCAGCTTGAAACTCAACTGGGCGCGGCCCTCCGCGTCCGTTTCGAGCGAGGGCTGCCAGACGAGCGTCTCCGGGAAGTATTCGCGCAGGCGAGGCGTGGACGACGCGCCCGAGCGCCTGACGGTAGCGAGTTCGGCATTCTGCACCCTGACGGACGACGCGACGGAGTTGGACGTTGTATCTATCTTAGCGCCGGAATCGCCGGTGACTGTCACCGTCTCGGTGGCCGCGCCCGGCCAGAGGGTGATGTTGACTTCGGTGACGTTGCGCGCCTCGACTCGAACGTCCCTCACAATGGACGGCGCGAATCCTACCCCCTCGGCGCTGAGCTCATACGTCCCGGGCGGCAGGTTGCGGAGCAAGTATCTTCCCTCGTCGTCTGTCCTGGCCTCGTAGAATAGGCTCGTGGACGAGAGAGTCGCCCTGACGGCGACGCCCGGGACGACGCCCCCCTGCGTGTCCACGACCGTCCCGCTGACGGCCCCGCCCTCGCCCGTCAGGACGAAAGCGCCGTGCTTCTGCTTCGTGGCGCGACGCGCCTGCTCTTTGACTATCTGGGAGAAGACGCCCGCGTCGAAGTCGTCGGCCGTCCCCTCGCGGCCGTCCGCGCCTGCGCTGCGGATAGTGACGAAGCCCACGGTCTGCGTGACCGGCTGAATCTCCGTGCGCGGCTCGGTCTGCCGCCCCGGTCCCGGGCCGGCGCTCGTGACGACGCGATCGGAGTAGCGCGACTCCGTCTTGAAGGTCGCATAGTAGGCGCGGCCCCACGGGTCACGCAGGCCATCGTAGTCCAGGCCGGACCTGGCGAGCGCCGCGCGCAGCCCCTTCACGTCCGCCGGGAAGCTGCGCGTCTCTTTCGCATAAGAGTCGAGCGCGGCGTCAACGCGCTCGCGCGTCTCGGAGAAATAGTCAATCGTCGAGAACCAGAGGAAGAAGTCGTTCCAGGGCGCTTTCGAGAGGCGGTCGAGGACGCGGTCGGGACCGCCGCTCCTGACGCTGAGGACGTAGTTGGTGCGGTTGACGCCGAAGTCGAGCGCGTAGGGCTCGCCCCAGCGGTCGCGCAGGGTGTTGAGGTCAACCCCTTCGCCGAGCAGCGCGGCCCCGAGCGTCGCGGCGTCGCGGACGTAGCCGCCCGTGCGCTCGTGGTACTTGAGGACGGCGCGGTCAATCGCCTCGCCGACCTTGCGGAAGTAGGGGCGCGAGACGACGGCGACGGAGAAGTCGTCCTCAGTCCCGAATTGTTTGTCCGCGCACGCGCTCATCAGCTTCAGCACGTCATTTTCCTTCTCGACAAAGAAGAGCGCGTTGTACGGAGTGCCCCACGGGTCTCGTAGCGAGTCGAACTGGATGCCCGCTTCGGCGAGGACGCGGCGCAGGGAGTCTTCGTCGGCGGGGTACTCGGCGCGGGCTGCGTAGAGCGCGTTGAGCGCGGCGAGCGCGGGCGCGAGCTGCGCGTTGATGGACGGGGCGAAGACCGTCACCTGGTTCGTCTCGTAAGCCTCCCCGCCGAAAGCGTTCGGGTAATAATTGTCGGACCCGTTGAGCATCACTTCGGCCAGCAGGGAGAGGTCCGCGGGCGGCGGCTTTGACAGGTCAACGCGGTCGAGGTCGCTTCTCTTCACGCCGGCCAGCGAGTCGTCCCAGCCGAGCAGCTGGTTGTAGTTGCCGTAAAGGTTATAGCCCGAGCCGAACTCGCTGTCCGTGCGGGCGCGCTCCTCCACGGCGCGGTCGAAGACGACTACGCCGAGCGCGCCCTCGGCCGACGAGCCGGCGGGCGAGCGGACGCGGAAATTGATGTGCGCCTCCTCGCCCGGGCGGTACTTGTCGCTCGACGGGCTCACGTCCAGTTGCAGGTCGCGCCGCCGCGGGTAGAGGACGGTGTGACTGTCACTCGCGGGGTCGCGCGGCGAGAGGTCGGCCGAGGCCGTGACGGTTATCTCGTCGCGGAAACGGTCGTCGGCCGGCACGGAGATGGAGCCGAGCCCGTCGCGCAGGCTCACGACCTCCGAGCGCAGCACCTGCCAGTTCCTGGAAACGTCCACGACGGCCCGGCCCAAATTCTTCTCGCTCGAAACGACGCGGACGTTGACGGGCTCGCCCGCGCGGTAGAACGTCTTGTCTGTCGTCACGCGAATCGCGGGCTTGTCGTCCGAGTAAAAGGTTTTCTCCTTGTGGCCGCGTGCGCCGCGGGCGTCGCGCGCGGAGAGGCGCAGGTCCGCTCTCCCGCCGCCTTCCTCTCCGACCGGCCGCAAGGCACTCACTTTCGCCACGCCGTAACGGTTCGTCCTGACCAGGGCCAGCCGGCGCGTCTCCTCTTCCTCGTCGTCGCCCTTCTTCAGGATTTCGCTGACGGCGACTTCGCAGGGCGCGGGCGTGCCGTCGGCGTAGAAGGTCGAGACGTAGAACTCAAGCGGCAGGCGCGAGCTGTGGTCGTAAGTGTCGCCGATGAAGTAGACGTGAATCGGCTCTCTCGTGACGCGCAGGTCGAAGCGGCGCTGCTCGGTGCGTCCCGTCGAGGCGTCCGTGAAGTAGGCCGCGTAGGTCACGTCCCTGAACTGAGACCAGCCCGAGCCCTTTAACTCCTCGTGCTCCTCCTTCAGGTTGATGCGAAACCGCGCGCGGCCCTGTGCGTCGGCCAGGCCCTCGTACTCGTCTCCCTCCTCCGTCTCCCACTTCTGCTCGCGGTAGTTCCAGCTGCGCTCCGTCTCGCGCACGACGCGGACGCGCCCGCGCCTGACCGGCTGGCCGAAGAGGTAGCTGGCGCGGACCAGGACCTCCGCGTTTTGGCCCGGCAGGTAGAAGGGGCGGTCGGGCTTCACCTCGGCCGTGAAGTTCGGCAGGTCGTAGCGGCTGATTTTGACCTTGTGCGTGCCGGAAGACGAGTCGTCGTCGCCGAAGGTGACTGTGTAATCGCCGAGCCGCGCGTTCTCTGGAATGGGCCAATCCGCGCTGGCGACGCCGAAGCGCGAGGTCACTATCCGCGAGCGGAAGACGACCGTGTCTTCCGGGTCCGTAATCTTGAACGGAGTCGCCGCGCCGGGCAGCGCCTGCCGTGAGGGGCTGAGGAGAAGCACGCGCGCGTGCAGCGTCTGCCCCGGCTGGTAAAGCGGCTTGTCCGTGCTGACGAGGAAGCGCGTCATGTTGTCGAACCGGATCGAGTCCTGCGCCTCCTGCACGAGGTCGCCGCGCCGGCCCGTGACCTTCAGCTCGGCACTGTCCGCGCTGATCTTCGGCGGCAGCTCGAAGTCGAGCGTGACGTAGCCCTCGCGGTCGGTCAGCCCCGAAGCCTTGAGCACGACCGCGTGACCCTCGTCGTCATCCATCTCGATTTGCGCCTCCACGGCGACGCCCTCTACGGGGTCGCCGCTGAGCGGGTGCGTGGCGCGCGCGCGTGCCCGGTAGCGCGAGCCCTCGCGCGCGTAGTTGGAGGCGGACACGCGCAGCTCAAACAGGCCCGGCGTGATGGCGGAGAGCGAGACGACGCCCGAAGTCTGAGCGCCGTCGTCGGCGGGTGTTTGCGGCGTGAGCGTGTAGCGCAAGCGATACCAGAGGAGTTGCCTGAGCACCCCCGGGTCCAGGTCGGAGGGGCGGAAAGCGACGGGGACGAAGAGGGTCGTTGTCCCGCGCCCGATTGTCTCCCGGAGCGCGGCCTCTGCGCGGACGCTCCCCTGCGGGTCGAGCAGCTCCACGCGGACGAGGGCAACGACCTCGCGGCCCGTGGGGTTCAGCACGCCGAGGGCCGCGCCGGTTCGGCCCGGCTCGAAGATGAAGCGGGTCGCGGCCTCGTCAACGCGCAAGGTCGCGCTGGCGTCTGTAATCTCGGAGAAGAGAAGCGGGGAGGCTGAGAGGCAAAGCAGAAGTAGGACCCAGCGGCGGCGTCGCATGTGTGAACCTCCGAACTCTCGAAGTTGAAACGGGGTGCAGACAAACGCGGGCCTGGGGAGAAGCTCCTGGTTATCTTGTTTCCTGTTGATGCAAACCGCAGGCCCAGGCGGGCGGCCCTCGGTTTTGCGGCTGAGATGCAGACTCGCGCCGCGAGCGTTGTTGCGGGGAATGAAATTTTTTACGAAATATCGGACGACGGACGAAAATTCGGAAGTGGGCGGCGGGCTCGGGCTGAGCTATACTGTGCGGCGTAGGAGGGCCACCATTGAAAGTCCGCTTCAAGAGATTAGACCACGTACAGATTTGCATCCCCTTCGGCGAGGAGGACCGGGCGCGTGAGTTTTACGGGCGCGTGCTCGGCCTCGAAGAGATCGAAAAGCCTGACGCCCTGAAGCCGAACGGCGGCCTCTGGTTCCGCGTCGCGGACATACAGCTGCACGTCGGAGCCGAAGAAGTCCAGGGCAAGTCGAAGCGACACCCGGCCTTCGAGGTCGAGGAATTGGCACAGGTCCGTGAATACCTGGCCGCGAACGGCGTCAAGATTAAAGACGAAGTCGCGGTCCCCGGCCTCGACCGCTTCTCCTTCTTCGACCCGTTCGGCAACCGGATAGAGTTGATGGAAAGAGTCTGATTATAACTTTGCGTCTTTGCGTGAGAAAAACAGTCTCACGCAAAGACGCAAAGGCGCAAAAGGGTTGAGCTAATCAGCCCTTGACTCGTGGCTCAACCGCGCCGGCCTTGCGCAGCGTGAACTCGGTCCCGCCGCCCGCGCGCCTGCTCCAAGTGACTTCGGCCTCTATCAAACTGGCGCGCGCGCGTATGTTCGCCAGCCCGCGGCCCTGTTTGACCTTCACGTCCTGCGGGTCGAAGTCGCGCCCGTTGTCTTCGAGCGCGAGCAGGAACTCGCCCGCGGCCGTGGTCTTCACGCTGAGGCGGACGCGCGTGGCGCGGGCGTGGCGCGAGATGTTGCTGACGGCCTCTTGCAGGATGCGGTAAATCTGCATCTCGGTCGCGCGCGGCAGATTCAATCTCTCCTCCAGGTCGTCGTCGGCCGCGAACTCGTACTCGAACTTGCGCTCGGGCGGCGCGTGCGTCACGGCGTTCGAGAGCGCCCACTCCAGCGCCGCGCTGAAGCCCACGTTCTCCAACACCGAAGGACTCAGGTCTTCGCAGATGCGCCGAATCTCGTGCGAGATGGATTCGATCTCGGAGCGAAAGACCGCGGGCGCGACCGCCGCGCCCTTGTGCCCCGCGGCCGCGCCGCCGTTGGCTGGCAGTTGGTCCGTGAGCATCAGTAGGTGGCGCAGGTCTGCGAGCGTCTGGTCGTGCAGGTCGCGCGCGATGCGGCGACGCTCGGCCTCCGTCTCGTTGGCGAGTTGGAGGCGCGCGTCCGCGAGCTGCCGGTTCGTGTCCGCGAGCGTCACGCCCGTGCGCGCCAGCCGCCGGTTCTGCCTGTAGCCCCACCACAAGGCGACCAGCGCCAGCGCCAGCAGCACCGAGAGCAAAACGGTCGTCCACGGGAACGGCGCACCCGCGACCGCGAACTCGAACGCGAAGGGGTCGCTCGCCACGAGGTCTTTCGAGAAGGCGCGCGCCGTGACCCTGTAACGGCCGGGGCTCAGGCTCTCCATGGCGAACTGAGCGTCGTGCGAGAACTTTTGCCTGATGACGCGGCCGCGCGCGTCCTGTAGCAGGAAGGCGTACTGGAACTGCTCCGGGTAGGTGCGGCTGCTCGTCGCGGCCGCGTCGAAGAGGAGACTGTTCTGCGGGTATTCGAGGCGCAAGCCCGTGCGCAGCTCGTCCAGCCCGTGCGCCGTCTGCCCTAGGACGCGCACGGGAGTCAGTACGGGGGCGACGCGGCCGGGGCTGTAGCGCGCCACGCCGCGGCTCGTCCCGACGAGCAGCGTCCGGTCGTCGTTGCGCGCGCGCAGGACGGCGAAGGCGTTCTGCGACGGGAGGCCCTGCTCGGCGTCCAGGCGCGAGACGACCGGCCCCAACTGTTCGTCCAAAAGGACGCGCAGCAGGCCGCCGCCGGTCGTCGCGCACCACGCGCCGGCCGCGCCCGTCTCGGCGCGGTCGGCCAGCACGGCGCGCACGTCCAGATTCTGTGCCACTTCTTTGAGGACGCCGCCCTGATAAAGGTAGAGGCCGCGCGCGGAGGCGAACCAGAGGCGGTCATTGCCCGCGTCGGCGACGCCCCAGACGGCGCTCCCTTTGAGACGGTCGAGGGCGGGGATTGATTTGACCTCGCGGCCGTCGTAGACGAAAGCGCCGGCCAGCGCCGTGCCGATCCAGAGCCGGTTGCTGCGGTCTGTTTGCAGGCTGACGACGGCGCGCTCCGGCGCTGCGGCCGGCAGGTTTGTGGGCCAGACGAGCGCGCGCCCGTCGCGCTCCACCCGCTCGACGCCGCGCCCGAACACGGCCGCGTAAATCTTCCCCTCGAACTCCGCGACGCCGCGCACGTTCTCCTTCGCGCCCGCCTCGGCGCTCCCGCCTTCGACGCGCTGCAAACTGAGTAATCCTGCGCGCGCAGGCTTCTCGCCGCGGTAGAGGCCGTCGGCCGCGGCCGCGAGCACGCGGCCCGCCTTGTCTTCGGCGACCGCGAAGACGGCCGTTTGAGCGAGGCCGGGAACAACGCGCCAGTCGCGTGCCTCGTCGTCGTAGACGAACAGCCCGCGGTTCGTGCCCGCGAGCAGTTGCCCGCCCGAAGTCTCGAACAGTGCGCGGACGAAGTTGCTCTCGGCGTCGGCCGAGACGTTCTCGACGCGCGGCGCGTGCGGGTCGTAGCGGCAGACGCCGCGGTCAGTGCCGAACCAGATGACCTCCTCGCGGTCAACGAAGACGGAGTAGACGTAATCGGAGCGCAAGCCACCGGCCGTCCCCTCGAACGTGAAACGCTCTATCAGGCGTGCCGCGTTATCGTAGTGGAAAGCGCCGCGCCCGTTTGTGCCGACCCAGAGGTCATCGTGCGCGCCCGCGCGCAGCGCCAGGACGGTGCCGAGCCCCGCGCCGACCTTCACGGGTTTCAGGTCGTCGCCGGCTTCGTACAACCCGCTGTCTTCGCTCTTCGCCTTCGCGCCGTACCAGAGCCGGCCGCGCGCGTCCCGCTCAATCGTCTCTATGAAGAAGGCGCGCGGCCGGCTCTGAATCTCTTTGAAGACCCCGCCGGCTGTCGTGAGCACGCCGCGGCTGCGCGTGCCGACGTAGAGCGCGTCGTCCTTCATCGCGAGGCTGGTCAGCTTGAGCGGGCCGGGCTCGTCCACGGCCGCGCTCTGAAGCGGCTCCGCGGGCGCGCTCTTAACGTCGAGCGTCTGGTCGGAATTGGTCCGGCAGTCGAAGACGACGCCCTGCTCGGTGGCTAGAATCGCGCGCCCGCGCCCGGGCGTGATGACGGCCGTGACCGACTTGCCCGCCGTCTCCTTGATGAATTGAAACTCGCCCGCGCGCCCGCGCGCCGCGCCGTCTTCGGTCCCGACCCAGAGCACGCCGTCCTCGTCTAGCTTGAGCGCGAGCACGCGCTTGCCGCTCAGGCCCTCGGCCGCGACGGCCTGCGTGCGCCGCCCGTCGTACTTCGCCAGCCCCGCGTCCGTCCCGAACCACATCGCGCCGTCCGGCCCCTGCGCAATCGCGCGCACGCGGTTCGACGGCAAACCGTGAAAGAGCGTCACGGCCCCCCACTGGTGCAACGTCGAAGGCGGAGTGGGCGTCGGCGTTGGCGTCGGAGTCGGCGTGGCGGTCGGCGTCGCCTGCGCCGTTTCGGTTTGACGCGGCGCGGGCTGGTTCGAGTTCTGGGCCGAGAGAATGAAGGGGGCAATAAAGCAGAAGGCGGAAAGCAGAAGGCAGGAGGCGGCAACAGCAAAGCTCTTACCCGAAGCTCTTCTTAGCGCCTTTGCGTCTTTGCGTGAGACTTTCTGTGCCATCAGTCATGCGGCTTACTCTCTAATGCTTCCTGCCCTCCGCCTTCTGCTCCTCCGTGTAGCGCCTGCGGTCGCGCTCGATCCAGCCTTCGAGGTCGTGGGCGGCCGTCTCAAGTTCGTCCGAGTTGAGGAGGCCGCGGCGCAGGGCCTCGAAGAAGGCGCGCGTGCGGACGTTGTAGGCGAGCTTGTCGTAAGCCTCGTTCTGCGTGCCCTCGGGCATCGAGACGAAGAGCTTCTCGTAGAGCGTGGCGAGCCGGCTCTCGACGCCGCGCAAACTCAGGCTGCACTTGCGCGCGATGGCCCAATTCGACAAGCCCAGCGCGAGGTAGTAGAGCGCCTCGGCCTCGAACTCCGTCAGGAGCGGGCGCTTGAACGAGTCCTTGAACGCGGGGTCAATCATGTCCGCGCCGTCTTCCAACACGGCCGCGACGAAGCGCAGGAAGCGCGACTCCGGGTTGTTCTTGTGGATGAAGCCGTAGGCGGGCGGCGGCTGGACAGACTTGATGATCTTGCGAATCTCGTTGATGTAAATCTCGTGCGGGAACTGCGTCCAGAAGATGATGCGCGCCGCCGGGTAGTCCTTCCAGATGGCGCGCGCCGCCTTGACGCCCGACAGCTTCGGCATCTGTATGTCGAGCACGCACAAGCCCGGCCTGTGCTTTAAGGCCAGCTCAATCGTCTGCTCCCCGTCGCCCGCCTCGATGACGGGCGCGTGCGCGGCGAACTCGCGCTCCAGAATCTCGCGCAGGTAACGGCGCTGCGCCACGTTGTCTTCGGCAATCAGGATGGACATATTGCTCATGATTATAACCTGCGCGGACTAGAGGCGCATTAATTTAATGGGGAAGACTCGCTTGCGTTTAAGTCTACGAGCCGAAACATTTCACCACCACAGTCGAATCTCTTACGCCCGCCGGGGTGAAGGGTCAATGTGGGCAACCACAGTTGACAGGCGTGGCGGTGACATGGCTAAGCTCTCGGAAGGATGCCGACGATTTTCACACACGCGGTCGCGGCGCTCGCCGTGGGGAAGGCGAGCGCGGGGGCCAGGAAGATGCCGGCGCGGTTCTGGCTGCTGACGGCGCTGTGCGCCGTGTTGCCGGACGCGGACGTGGTCGGCTTCTCTCTGGGATGGCGCGGCTCGATGCTCGGGCACAGGGGGCTTTCGCACTCGCTCCTGTTCGCGCTCGCGGTCGCGCTCGTCGTCGTCGGAGTGGCTTTCAGGAAGGCGCGGCCGTTCAGGACGGGGTGGCTCGTCTTCTACTTCTTCGCGGTGACGGCCTCGCACGGGCTGCTCGACGCGCTGACGGACGGCGGCTCGGGCGTGGCCTTCTTCGCGCCCTTCGACGACGCGCGCTACTTCTTCCCCTGGCGGCCCATCGAAGTCTCGCCGCTCAGTTTGGACAGATTTTTCAGCTCGCGCGGGGCGGAAGTGCTGAAAAGCGAAGTCGTCTGGGTCTGGATTCCGGCGGCCGCGCTCATCATACTCGCGTGGGCGTACCGCAGGTTGCGGGCTCGGGCGAAGTAGGCTAGAGTTTTCGCGCTCCCGGCAACCACTTCAACCAAAAGACGGACAGCCAATGAACACACGGAAACTCTCGCCGCTCGCCGCCTGCGGCCTGCTCCTTTTCACGCTGGCCCCGCACGCGCTCGCGCAGGACGCCCCGCCGCAGCGCGACGAGCGGCTCTGGCGCGAGGCCACGAAGCTTCACCGCAAGGCGATTGTCGTGGACACGCACAACGACATCACCTCGATGATGATTGACGAGGGCTACGACCTCGGCACCTCCTCGGTCGGGAAGTACCACACGGACCTGGCGCGCATGAAGGAGGGGGGGCTGACGGCCGAGTTCTTCTCCGTCTACGTTGACCGCAAGTACGCGGCGGAAGGCGGCTCGGCCCGCCGCGCGCTCGACCAGATTGACCTGGTGTACCGCGCGGCCGAGCGTTACCCGGACAAGCTGATGATGGCGACTTCGGTGGCGGACATACGACGCGCGAAGAAGCAGGACAAGGTCGCCGCGCTGATGGGCATAGAGGGCGGACACGCGATCGAGAACTCGCTGATGGCGCTGCGCGATTTTTACAGGCTCGGCGTGCGCTACATGACGCTGACGCACAACAACACGAACGACTGGGCCGACGCGTGCTGCGACGCGGCGCGGCACGACGGGCTCTCGGAGTTCGGGCGCGAAGTCGTGCGCGAGATGAACCGTCTGGGAATGCTCGTGGACATCTCGCACGTCTCCGACAAGACCATGTCGGACGTGCTGGACGTTTCGACCGCGCCGGTCATCGCCTCGCATTCTTCGGCGCGCGCGTTGAACTCACACCTGCGGAACATCCCGGACGAGCTTTTGCGCCGCATCGCTAAAAACGGCGGCGTCGTGATGGTCAACTTCTTCCCCGTCTTCATAGACCAGAAGGCGCTCGACGCCAACAAGGCGCGCGCCGAGCGGCTGAAGCCGCAACTGGACGCGCTGGCCGAGCAGTTCAAAGGCGACCCGAAGAGGCTTTCGGAAGAGAGGGACAAACTTTTCAACGCGAGCCCGCTGCCGCCGACGCCGCTCTCCGTCCTGATAGACCACATTGACCACATCGCCAAGGTCGCGGGCGTTGACCACGTCGGCCTCGGCTCGGACTTCGACGGCGTGTCGAGCCTGCCCGTCGGCATGGAGGACATAACCAAACTGCCCGCCATCACCTACGAACTCCTGCGGCGCGGCTACAGCGAAAAGGACGTGCGTAAAATCCTGGGCGAAAACTTCCTGCGCGCCTTCGGTGAGGCCGAGCGGGTCGCGCGCAACGCCAGCCGCACGGTCAGCGGCGAGGGCAGCCAGAAGCGTTTGGAGCCATCTAGGAAATAGTCTCGGGCGGAAAAAGTGAGCGGGCGCGCGGCGTGTGCCTCTGACACACGCCGCGCGCCCGTTTAGTTTTGAGTTAGAAGGGAATTGAGAGTTCCACTTCGACGGTTACTGGCCGCCGCCGGAACTGCCTCAGTATCCGCCAGCGCCGCCCTCGCCTCCGCCGGAAGAACCGCCGCTCCCGCCGGAACCACCCGAGGAACCGCCCGAGCCCGTGCCGCCGCCGCCTGAGCCGCCAGACGAACCACCCGACGAGCCGCCGCTGCTTCCGCCGGCATCAGCGCCGCCGCCCTCGGGTTTCGGGCTCCCGCCGCCGGATGAGCCGCCAGCGCCACCACCCGATGAGCTGCCGCCGCCACCGCCTGCACCACCGCTTCCGCCGGTGCTTACTTCAGCGCCGCCTCCTTCTGGTTTCGGGCTCCCGCCGCCGGAGCTGGAACCACCACCGCCGCCACTGCCACCAGAGCCGCTACCGCCGCCCGTTCCTTCGTCTTCTTCTCTCATGCTTGATATCCTCCATTAGTAGGTGCTTGCGTGGTTATCAGTTCAATGAACACGCCAACAAAAAACAGTCGGAGGCTGGAAAACTACGTGTTCATCTGCTTTGGTCTAATTGACTATCAAGCACTATGCCGCGATTGTGTGCGGGAAGTTTGGCGAAATTGTTAGATTAGTTCGACAGCAGAACAAATTTAACACCAGGCCACTTTATAAAAGCGTACACGCCGGAAAACTCGCGTCACGTTCTCGTCCACAAAAAAGCATTGCGCTTCCGTACCGAGTGAACATCCAGACACCTTCCTGCGCCCCGCGGCCTTCGGTCTGCCGGTCGGCGCGCGCGTGCTATAATCCGAGCCACTCGTGATGAAGCCAGCCGGAGTCTACATACACATCCCTTTCTGCCGCGCGCGCTGTTCCTACTGCGACTTCGCCACAGGACCATACGACGGCGGCCTGGCGGAGCGTTACGTCAGCGCCGTCGCCCGCGAGATTGAGGACTTCCGGCCGGGCGAGGCCGCGGCCGACGTTATTGACACCATCTACTTCGGCGGCGGCACCCCCAGCCTGCTACAGCCCGCCCAGGTTGCTCTCATCCTCGAAGCCGTGCGCGCTCGCTTCCGCGTCCTCGCCGGGCGCCGAAGTGACGATGGAGATGAACCCCGGGCACCGTGACGCCCGACGGCCTGCGTGAGTTCCGCGCAGCTTGGCGTCAACCGCGCGAGCTTCGGCGCGCAGACTTTCGACGACCGCGAACTCAAGCGCCTCGGCCGCACGCACACGGCCGCGGACGTGCGTCAGACCTTCGCGCTCCTACGCGAGGCCGGCTTCACGAACATCAGCTTCGACCTCATCGCGGGGCTTCCCGCGCAGACGCTCCACTCCTGGTCGCGCAACCTCGAAGAGGCGCTCGCGCTCCGCCCCGAGCACCTCTCTTTCTACATCCTGGAAGTCCACGAGGGCACGCCGCTCGCCGAGCAGATCAGGCGCGGCGCGGAGCCCCGGCCCGACGACGACCTCGCGGCAGAGATGTACCGCCTGATGCTCGTGCGCGCGGCCGCCGCGGGCTACGAGCACTACGAGATTTCCAACCTCTGTTTGCCCGGCAAGCGATTCGCGCCACAACACGTAAATACTGGACCGACGACGCCGTCTACGGCTTCGGCTGCTCGGCGCACTCCTACGACGGCGTCCGCACGCGCTGGTCGAACGAGCGCGACGCCGCGCGCTACACCGGATTGATCGAGGCTGGCGGCTCGCCCGTCGTCGAGACGACGCGGCTCGACGAGCGCGCGGCGCGCGCCGAAAGTGTCTTCCTGGGCCTGCGCCTGATGCGCGGCGTGAATCTGGCGGACTACCGCGCGCGCTTCGGCTCGGACCTGCGCGACGAGTACGCGGACGATCTGGCGCGGCTGCACGAGGCGGGGTTGATAGAGTTGGACGACGACCTGCTGCGCCTGACGGCCTCCGGCGCGCTTTTTTCCAATGAAGTTTTCGCGACCTTCGTCTAGCAGATTAACCACAGAGGGCACAGAGGAACACAGAGGAAGATAAAATAGATTCAGATTTGAAATCTCAAATCCTTTTCTTCCCTCTGTGTCCTCTGTGCCCTCTGTGGTGAATAAACCGATGATAGATTTACGCAGCGACACAGTGACGAAGCCGACGCCCGCGATGCGGCGCGCGATGGCGGACGCCGAGGTGGGCGACGACGTGTACGGCGAGGACCCGACCGTCAACCGCTTGCAGGAGCGCGCCGCCGAGATGTTCGAGAAGGAGGCCGCGCTCTTCATGCCGACGGGCTCGATGGGCAACCAGATCGCCGTCAAGCTGCACACGCGGCCGGGCACCGAAGTCGTCATCGAGGAGCGCGGGCACATCTTCAACTACGAGATGGCGGCGATGGCCGCCGTCTCCGGGCACGCTCGCGCGCCCCGTCCGCAGCGGCGACGGCTCGGGCATCCTCAACTGGGAAGACATCGAGCCGGTGCTTCACGTCGGCGGCCCCTACTACGTCGCGCCGACGGGTCTCATCACGCTCGAAAACTCTCACAACTTCGCGGGCGGCCGCGTCTACACGAGCGCGCGCACGCGCGAGATTTGCGACCGCGCGCACGCCGTCGGCCTGCCCGTCCACCTGGACGGCGCGCGCATCTTCAACGCGAGCGCGGCGCTCGATGAGTCGGTCGCGGAACTGGCGCGCGGGGCCGACTCCGTCATGTTCTGTCTGTCGAAGGGCCTGGGCGCGCCGGTCGGCTCTCTGCTTCTGGGCGAGCGCGGCTTCATCGAAGAGGCGCGCTCGTGGCGCAAGGTCATGGGCGGCGGGATGCGTCAGGCGGGCGTGCTCGCCGCGGCCGCGCTCGTCGCGCTCGAAGAGTCGCCCCCGCGCCTCCTGGAAGACCACGCCAACGCGCGGCGTCTGGCCGAGGGGCTGGCCGAGCTGGACGGCGTCCGCATTGACCCCGAATCGGTCGTCACCAACATCGTCCTCTTCGACATCACTGGGACCGGGAAGACTTCCGGCGAAATCTGCGCGCGCCTCCGCGAGCGCGGCGTCCTCGCCATCCCCTTCGGCCCCGAGGTCCGCATGGTCACGCACTACGACGTTTCCCGCGCCGACATCGAGACGACGCTCGACGAGGTAAGAACAGTGGTCAGTGGTCAGTAGTCGGTGGTCAGTTTAAAAGCTGACTCCTACTGACTACTGACCACCGACCACTGACCACTGACCACTGCTTATGATAATCGCCATTGACGGCCCTTCGGGGGCGGGCAAATCAACTCTGGGGCGCTTGCTGGCGCGCGAGCTGGGGCTGCTCTACATAGACACGGGCGCGATGTACCGCGCGGCGGCGCTGGCCGTCATCGAGTCGGGCGTGAGCACGGCGGACGAGGGAGAAGTTGCGCGCGTCGTCCGCGACTCCGACATCAACCTCGCGGGCGATCCCGATTCGTTGCGGGTGATGTTAGGCGGACGCGACGTGTCGCGCGAGATACGCACCGAAGAGGTGAGCCACACGGCCTCCGTCATCTCGGCCATCCCCGAAGTGCGGCGCACGCTCGTCAGCCGCCAGCGCGAGCTGGGAGAGCGCGGGGGCGGCGTCGTCCTCGACGGGCGCGACATTGGCACAGTCGTCTTCCCCGCGGCGGACGTGAAGTTCTTCCTGACGGCCGCGCCCGAGGAGCGCGCCCACCGCCGCTACGAGGAGGACCGCATGAAGGAGCGCGACGCGACTTTCGAGGAGACTCTCATCGAGATCAACACGCGCGACCGCCGCGACACCACGCGCCAGGACTCGCCGCTCGCCGCCGCCCCGGACGCCGTCCTCATAGACTCCACCGAGCTTTCCATCGAAGGCGTCTTCGAGCGGATGCTTGAAGTCGTCCGCGAGTTGAACACTTAGAAAAAACATTTACATCTCCACGCGAAGTGGTATCTTCTCAGTCATCTCCAAGGGTTGAAAATAACCGCGCAGGCTCATCCACCTGTTCCATCCTAACTGAAAGGTAATGTGGAAAGGAGAACCCCCATGCTTAGAACACTCGGCGCGATCTCACTTTTCCCGTATGACTTTGACCCCGCCGGCTGGGCGCGGTGTGACGGGAGGACGCTCAACGGCGACGAGAGTGAAACACTCTTTTCTCTGCTACAGGACACTTTCGGCGGCAACCCGAACGAGTTTAGTTTCGGCTTGCCGAATCTTAACGGGGCCGCCCCGAAGGAGTGCCGCTACTGCATGTCTCTCTCCGGGGAGTACCCGAAGGGGAGGTATGAAGGGGTACTCGGCCAAACCGTCATCTGGGCCATTCCTGATCCTACGCCGACCAATTTAGTAGAGTGCAACGGCCCGTCGCTCCCGACGAACCAAAACATGTATCTCCAAACCCTCATTGGCGGGCGGTTCGGCGGGGCCGAAGCCGGTAAGTTCAAGCTGCCGGACCTGCGCGACAGATACCCGGCCAAGTGCCGTTACATGCTGTGCAGGGACGGATATGACCCGACCTCGCCGCGTGACCCCTTCGTCGGCGAGATCGTGCTGCTGCCGTTTGAGGTGCCCGACATCCAGCCACCAACGTGGCAGCTCTGCGACGGCGGCCAGTTTTCGGTCAGCGAACACCGCGCCCTCGCCCACTTACTCGGGAACAGGTTCGGCGGCGAGGGGCGCGTCCCTGACCTCCGCGCCGCAGCCCCGCCCAAATGCAATTACTACATGAGCCTCCGGGGCATGATGCCGTCGAGGCCCTAAAGGAAGGATGAAAGGACGCGTGGGCGGCCTGTGACGGGCCGCCCACTCAAGTTCAAGGTTTTCATGTTCACGGGAATCATCGAAGAGTTGGGCCGCGTGCGAAGCGTGGAGTCGCGCGGCGAGGGCGTGCGCATTGTGGTCGAGGCGCGCACGGTGATGGAGGGGACGCGCGAGGGCGACTCCATCGCGGTCAACGGCGTGTGCCTGACGGCCGTGGACGTGCGCTCAGACTCGTTCGCGGCCGACGGGTCGCGTGAGACTTTGCAGCGCTCGACCTTGAGCCGCCTGCGCGCCGGCTCTGTCGTCAACCTGGAGCGCGCCGCCACGCCCTCCACGCGCCTCGGCGGCCACATCGTACAAGGCCACGTTGACGCGCGCGGCCGCTTCCTCTCTTCGGAAGAGCACGGCGGCTCCTGGACAGTCCGCGTCGCTTACCCGCGGGACGTGGCGCGCTACCTCGTCTTCAAAGGCTCCGTCGCCGTCGAAGGCATCAGCCTCACGGTCGCCGCGCTCGCGGACGAGTATTTCGAGATCGCCGTCATCCCGAAGACCTGGGTCGTCACCAACCTCTCGCACCTGCGCCCCGGCGACGAAGTCAACCTCGAAGCCGACATCATCGCCAAGTACGTCGAGCGCATCCTGACCACGGGCGCGCAGCGGCGCGAGACGGACGGGGGCGGGCTCACCCTGGAAAAACTGGCCGACCTGGGATACAAGTAAGCGCGCCGCGTTCCCGTCTTTCAATCCTGAGTGGAGGCACCTCATGAGTCTCATCCCTGATTTCATCCGCCGCTTCTTCGAGCGCAAGGAGAAGCACGTGACCGTCTATCCGACTTACGGCTACAGGAAGCCGGGCGAGGAGGAGTGGACGATCCCTTTGCGCGTGTGGGTGCACAAGCGCCGGCCCGTGACGTTGGAGCTGGTCGCGCTGCGCGTCAGGCAGCGGTTCGAGAAGGACATAGAGCGTGGACTTGAGCCCGCGGAAAAGGAGAGGCTCAAAGACTGCCTCTCGGAGTTCGTCGCGGACGACGACAGCAACGAGGCGGTGGAGATAGTCTTCGACGACAAGGACGCGGCCGGCGGCTCTTACCAACTGTCCAGGAGGACGAGCTTCAACGGGCTCGTGGAGGAGGAGGTCAAACTCCCCGCGGCGAAGGCCGAGGAGCTGCTGAAGGCGCAAGGGGCCGGGGCGAAATGGCTGACGCTGACGGCGCGCGCCGAGGGCTTCAGCGCGGCGGGCCGCGTCCGCCTGCTCGACGAGCGGGGCACGTCCGTCATCTCCGACATTGACGACACCATCAAAGTGACCAAAGTCCCCGCCGGCAAGAAGACCGTGCTGCGTAGAACTTTCCTTGAGGCTTACGAGGCCGTGCCCTCCATGAGCGAGCGCTACGCGGGGTTGCGCGACGGCGGGAGCGACGTTTCGTTCCACTACGTCTCGGGCAGCCCGTGGCAGATGTACAGGCTGCTCCGCAAGTTTCTCATCGAAGAGAGCGGCTTCCCAGAAGGCACGTTCCACATGAAGAGTCTGCGGAAGAACCTCTTCGACCGCGGGAGCTGGCAGGACATCCGAAACTTCGTGCTGGCCGGCGAGACGGCCACGCTCGAACAGAAGATAGAGCAGATCGCGGAGCTGATGGTCAACCTGCCGGGGCGCGACTTCATCCTCTTCGGCGACTCGGGAGAGAAAGACCCGGAAGTCTACCGCGCGCTCGCGCGCCTGTTCCCCGGCCGCGTCAAAGAGATATTCATCAGGGACGTTTTGGGCCACCGGCTGATTCGGCCGGCCGAGGACGTGAAGATTCAGCTCATAGAGGCTGACTCAGTCTTCCTGGACACGGAGAGGCTGGCCGACAGGATTAAGGGGGAGATTCTGGAACGGAAAGGCTTGAACCTGCCGGCCGAGAGCGGCGGGTCATGAAGGGAGATTCATGCGCCGCGCGAGTTGCTTGAATCGCTCGTCGCCGCGCAGGCTGTCGAGGCGCGGGTCGAAGAGGAGCGGGCCGGGCATCAGCGCGCGCTCGTCGAAAGATTTTTCGAGCCAGCGGAAGGCCGCGTCCTTTTCGCCGAGTGCGGCGTGGATGACGGCTACCATGTAAGGATTGTCCCCGGACTCTTTCGTCGCCGTCGCCATCAGCTTGAGAATCCTACGCGCCTCGTCCCTGCGCCCGGTGACGGCGTAAGTGTAGCCGGCCGCGCCCGGCATCTGTTTAGTCTTGCCGCGCACCACTTCGTACTGCTCAAGCGCCTCCCTGTACATCCCCTTCTGCTCGTAAACCCTGGCGATGCCGACCTGCGCGACGAGCAGGCTCGGGTCCATCTCGATTGTCTTGCGGTAGTGTTCCAGCGCGCGGTCGTAGTCGCGCAGTTGTAGGTAGTAGTCGCCCATCGCGTTGTTGATCGTGATGGAGAGAGGCTCAAGCTCAAGCGCGCGCCGCATCTCCGCGTCCGCCTCCGCGAACTTGCGTTGAGCCATCAGGTGCAGGCCGTACCACATGTGCGCCGTCGCGTAGCGCGGGTCAAGCTCAAGCGCGCGCCTGAACTCCCTCTCGGCGGCCGGCAGGTCCCAGAGGAAGCGGAAGTTGATGACGCCGAGCGTGGCGTGCGCCTCCGCCAGCGTCTCGTCCAAGCGCAGGGCCGTCGCCGCGGCTTCGGTCGCTTTGGGGATGACCTCGGACACGGGCGCGAGTCTGAACTGCGCGAAGCGGTGGTAGCAGTCTGCGAGCCCCGAGTAGGCCAGCGCGTAACGCGGGTCGCGCTCGACGGCCTCCTGGAAATAGTCCTTCGCCCTCTGGACGCTCTCGGCCGTGCGCCGGTCGAGCAGGAAGCGGCCCTTGAGGTAAGCCTGGTAAGCCTCCGTGCTTTCCGTGTAGCGCTTGAGCATGTGCTCGCGGTCTTCGCGCGTGAGGCGCAGGGTGAGCGCGCCCGCGACCTGCTCGGAGATGGAGTCCTGCACGGCGAAGATGTCCGTGAACTTCTCCTCGAAGGTCGCGGCCCAGAGCGTGACCCCGTCGCGCACGCGGACGAGCTGGACCGTGACGCGCACGCGGTCGCCCGCGCGCTGGAACTTGCCGTCGAGCACGCAGTCAACATTCAGCTCGCGCCCGGCCGCGACAGGGTCTTGTCCAGCGTGGCGCAGCGACGCGCTCGTCGAGCGCACGGTCAGCCGGCGGCTGTTGCTGAGGCGAGTGATGAGCGCGTCGGCCATTCCCGGCCCTGTGTGCTCGTCGCCCGCGTTGGCCCCGAGCGGCACGAAGGGGAGGACGGCGATTGACTCGACGGCGGGGGCCGAGGGGTCTGCGGGGGCGGGCTGATTCGCGCCGCGCCGGAGCCGCGGGAGCGCGACGACCAGCCCTATGAGCAGCGCCGAAAGAATCAAAGCGGCCGCGGCCAGCCGCCGGAAACTCCCGCGGCGAGACGCAGGAGCAGCAGACGGCGAAAGCGGTTGTTGATCCTGCGCGCGCTTCTCTTCAACTCCCTCCGCCATGAGAGCCGCACTCTCATCATCGCTTGCGCCGTTCGTCTGCCGCACTTCGGCGACGAAGCGGTAGCCGCGCCCGGGGATGGTGACGACGTAGCGGTGCTCGTCGCGGCGCTCGCCGAGCGCCTTCCTGATGGCCGAGATGTTTTGTGTCAGGTTGTTCTCTTCGACGATGGTGTCCGGCCAGACGCGGCTTATCAACTCGTCTTTCTCGACGACGCGCCCGCTGTTTTCGACCAGGGCGAGCAGCGTGTCGAAGACCTTCGGCTTGAGCGGCACGTCCGCGCCGTCGCGCAGCAGCCGACGCCGCGAGGCGTCCAGGCTGAAAGGCTCGAACTCGTAAAAACCCACTTTTTGCACGCTCACCTGTCGCCGTTCAGAAAGATTCAGAAGTTCTCAGCGGTTCGTTAAGGACGTGGGCCGCGTCTTCGGACGATGATGCGCGGCGGACTGGCCTGCCGGCCAGTTTAGCAGATCGGCCGCGATTCCAGAACGGCGGACCGTTTCTCTCCCCCTGCACTCATTTCGGCCCATCCCTTCGAAGGAGAATGATGATGAGAAAAGTTTTCTTCACAACGCTGTTGGCTCTCTTACTGGCACAAACGGCCGCGGCCCAGGAGACCCCTCAGGCCGAGCTGTTCGGCGGCTACAGTTACGCGGGCGGCAACTTCCACGGCTGGCACGCCTCCATAGCCGGCAACGTCAACAAGTGGTTCGGCCTCGCGGCGGACTTCACGGGTCACCACGGCGGCGCGATTGACGAGGACGGCTTCGACGAGCGCCAGCGCGTTTACTCCTACCACTTCGGCCCGCGCTTCTCCGTGCGCCGTAAGAGAGTGACGGCCTTCGCGCACGCGCTCGTCGGCGCTTCGAGCTTGAAAGCGAGGCTCACGGCCCCGGGGCAGAGGTTCGAGTTCGACGACACGGGCTTCAGCTTCGTCCTCGGCGGCGGCCTCGACATCCGTGTGCACGACCGCCTCAGCATCCGCGCCTTCCAGCTCGACTACCTGCGCTCCCGGTTCTTCGGCGAGACCGAGGCCCGCGGCCGCCTCGCCTTCGGCCTCGTCCTCCGCCTCGGGAAAAAGTGAGTTTTCAGAAACTGTTTGAGAAGTCCCGTCAGGGACGACGTGATAATAGCCCAGCACTGATGGTCTTTGACAACTTAATCCGGTAATAATCCGACGTAGCGCAAGAGCGCCTGCGAGCCAGCCTTGAAACTCTCCAGAAAGGCTGCTACCCGGTGCTGCAACCTCGGCCAGTCCTGACTGCTGCGGTGCAAGTGCAAGACCTCTTGTTTGAGCTTGCGCCACAGCTTCTCAATCGGGTTGAGCCACGGCGCATAGGTCGGCAGGCGGACCAACTCAATGCCTGACTGCTGTGCCGCGGCTGCGACTCGCGCTTCGAAGTGAATGGGCCAGTTGTCTTGAATGACATAGATCCGCTCGGCCTCCGGGTAATGCTCTCGGACGAGCGGGTAAAAGCTGACCAGCCGCCGGACGCCGATCTTCCAAGCCTGCTCGAAGATCACCTCTCCAGTGAGAGCATTCAAGGCCGCGACGATGCGCCGCTTGGCATTAGTGGCGTAACTGAAGTGCGCCCGGGGCTGATGCTCTGCGCCGCGCCGAGACCAATCAGTGGCGAGGCTCGGTTGACGATAATAAGTCAACTCATCCAGGAAGAGTGCCACGATGCGGCCCGCCGACGCTTTCGCTTGCCTGACACACTCGCGTGCATAATCACGCTTGGCAATGTAGTCAGGGTCAGGACTGTGGAGATAATCACGGCCACGTTTGTAGCGGAGGCCCCAACTCTCCAAGAGTCGCCAGATGCCCGACAGACTATAGTCGCGCAAGCTCTCGAAGACTCGCCCGACCTGCGCCAGCGACCAACGCGGCGGCGCATCAGACCCCTCAGCCGCCGGTGGTGCGTGTGCCATCTGCTCACGGACTTCGAGAATCTGTTGAGGGGGAAAAGGGGCGCTTGCGGCGCGCTCGATGGCGTAAAGAGGCCAACCCCTGTTGCTCAAAGCCCGTCAGCCAATTGTAGAGCGTTTCAGGATGATGCGGCTTGAGCACGCCATTGAGCGCCACGTGGTAAGCCGCTTCGCCAGCGGCAATCCGCAGTAAAGCCGCAGCTCGTTCGCGCACATACGGGAGCGGATGATGGTCACGCGCTTGCTCCAGCGTCAGCCGCTCGGCCTCTTGCAGGATGAGCGCTCGTTTTCGCCGTGACATCTTGATTCACCTCCGGTCTGAAGCTGAATCAATATTATTATCGGATTAATTTGTCAAAGACCATCAGTGCTGGGTAACGGGCGGAAAAAGATTGAGTCCCGTAGGGACGGCTGAAACAAAGCCACGCTCGATTCAGTCGTCCCTACGGGACTCAATGATTATTCTCGCCTAGTTCCCAGCACTGAAACGCTTGGTGTGAAATAAAGAGATATTACCAGTCCACCAAGTCAGCGAAAGCCAAGTCCGGTCGCTTGAGCTGCCGATTGAGCCAGACGCAGAAGTTGTGCAGCGCCGCCTTGGCCGCCAAGCGTGCCCGCGCCCCGGAGAGCGCATGTGGCCGCTCACGACTGAGGCGAAAAGCATGGTGCAACTTCTCGTTGACGGTCTCGACGATCTGCCGCACCCCGGCGACAAACCGGCGCAAACTGCGTGGCCACGGCTGGCGGACATCGCGCTTGGGCAAGCAGATGACAGACGCCCCGTAGCTCTCAAACCAATGCTCATGCCAGCGCTCGCCTTCAAAGCCTTTGTCCGTGACATACGGGGCTGGCGTCCGTGCCCCGACGCTCGCGAGCGCCGCCTGCGGGCGGTGCCGCGCGGCGAAGAAGGTCTCGGCCAGGCGCTGGTCTTTGACACTGGCCGGCGCGAGCCCGTAGCCAGTGATGACGCCTCTGGGGTCAACCGCGAGCAGCAAATGCAAGCCCTCATACCAGCCCAGCCGATTGCTCCACCCGATGTCGGCCTGCCCCGCGAGCCAGCCGCGCCCACGGCGCTTGGCGTCGCGGCAGACCAGGGCCGTCGAGTCCAGCGCCTGATAGGCGGCTTGGCGCTCGCCCAGTTCTCCGCTCAGGTGGAGGCAGAAGGCCGTGGTCGCCCCCTCGTGATGGCGCAGCAGGCGGTTCAACTGTGTCCTGGCGGGCAAGGTGGGGAAGGCCGCACGCAGGTGGCGCGCGGCCCACGAGTAGAAGCTGCGCTCGGACACAAAGCAGGCCCACTGGCCGAAGACGGCCAGGGTGACGACCTCCGAGCGCGTCAACGAGGGGCGTGGGCCGGGGCGGACTTCCGCGGGCAGGCAGGCTTTGGCGAAATCGTCAACCATGACGTAAAGTGTCGTCAGGAAGGTGTCAGGGTCGAGCATCGGTGAGCTCCTTTCCGGTTGGATTGGGTTGCAAGCTCACTATGCGCGGCTCTCACCTTCCTTTCAAGTTTTTAATTCACACCAAGCGTTGAAGTGCTGGGCTATTTTCGAGGTGTCCCTACGGGACACAGAGCGCCGCAACTTTTCAAACCCCCGCCTACATTGCCAGTCGCAAAAAACGGGGCTTTCGGGTAACATAGGCGGCGTTCGAATCTCCCTGACCCGAAGCTGAGTTACCCAGATGCCGTTTGCTCAGATTGAAGACGCCGCCGCAGACATCCGCGACGGGCGCATGATCATTATCGTTGACGACGAAGACCGCGAGAACGAGGGCGACCTCGTCGGCGCGGCCGAGAAGGTCACGCCCGAAATCATCAACTTCATGGCGACGCACGCGCGCGGCCTCATCTGCATGCCGCTCACCGAGGAGCGCTGCGACGAGCTGCACCTGACAATGCAGGTCGCCGACAATACCTCCTTCCTCGGCACGGCCTTCACGGTCTCAATCGAGGCCCGCAAGGGCGTCACCACAGGCATCTCCGCGGCCGACCGCGCGACGACCATCCTGACGGCCGTGGACCCCAAGACCAGGCCCCAAGACCTCGCGCGCCCGGGCCACGTCTTCCCCCTGCGCGCCAAGAAGGGCGGCGTGCTCGTCCGCCCAGGGCAGACGGAGGCGAGCGTTGATCTGGCGCGCATCGCGGGACTCGACCCGTCGGCCGTCATCTGCGAGATCATGAACCCGGACGGGACGATGGCGCGGCTGCCTGAGTTGGAAGAGTTCGCGCGCGTGCACGACCTGAAAATCATCTCGGTCGCGGACCTCGTGCGCTACCGCATCCGCAAGGAGACCTTGGTGCGCCGCGCCGCCGAGACGGAGATTCCGTCCGTCTACGGCCGCTTCCGCGCCGTCGCCTTCGAGAACGTCATCAACGGCGAGGTGCACCTCGCGATGGTCATGGGCGACGTGACGACGCCCGAGCCCGTGCTCGTGCGCGTCCACACGGAGAACGTCACGTTCGCCATGTTCGGCTCGCTCATCGGCGACACTGGCTTTCAGCTCCACACGTCGCTCGAAAAAATCGCGGCCGCGGGCCGGGGCGTCGTCCTCTACCTCAGGCAGCGCGAGCACAATCTCGACCTCGTGCATCAACTGAAGACTTACAGCCTGATGCAGGAGCAGGGCTTGAGCGCACAGGAGGCGAGCGTGCAGACGGGCTACGGCGCGAACCGCGACTACGGCGTCGGGGCGCAGATTCTTCACGAGCTGGGCCTGCGCCGCATCCTGCTCCTGACGAACCACCCGCCGCGGGTCGCGGCGCTCGAAGGCTTCGACCTCGAAGTCGTCGGCAACGTCCCGCTCGGCTCTCCCGCAAACGCGAAAGAGACGGCGGATAATTTTTAGCTGCGCCTGCTTTTGTCCCGTCAGGGACTCTTGAAAATAGCCCAGCACTTCAGTGCTGGGTAACGACGGCGAAAATGTTTGAGTCCCGTAGGGACGACTGAACAGCAGCTCTCAGCCGTCCCTACGGGACTCAAGCGGATTTCCTGATCTCTTCCCAGCACTGAAGTGCTGGGCTATTGTCAGTCGCTCCTACGGAGCGAAGAGCTTGCGGAAAACCTTTCGGCTCTCCTCTCTAAAATTAATTTGATGGGCCGCACCGAAGGCGGCATTGAGTTTATGCCTGTTGATGACCGCGGCGACGAGAAGCCCGCTCAGCCGCCGCCGCCGGAAAAAGAGAAGGAGATCAAGGCCGCGCTCCAGTCGGAGACGGACGAGCCCCTGCCGCCCGCGGCAGAGGCTGCGGCCGAGCGCGACGCAGACCGCCCGGAGCCCAAGACTCCGCAAGGTCGCCGCCGCCGCTTCCTCACGCGCCGCAACGCCCTCTTCGCCACGCTCGGCGTCGCCGTCCTCTTAGTCCTCGTCGTCTTGGCCGTCATCGTCGCCTACCGCCTCGGCTACATTGACCGCTACATCGCCAACCAGATTAGGGGGACGCTCGCCGAATACGGCATCCGCGCCGAGATTAAATTCTTCGAAACCAAGTTCGGCCCGCGCACCGTCGAGATGCGCGAGATAGAGCTTTACGACGAGAAGAGCGGCGAAAAGCTCGGCAAGATTGACCGGATACTCGCCACCGTCCGCATAGACGACCTCTACAAGATCAGCCTGCGCCGCAACGTGCAGCTTCGGGACTTGCAGATTGACGGCCTCGAACTCTGGGTCAAGTTCGACGCCGAGGGCAACTCCAACTTCCGCAACCTGCGCCTGCCCGCGCCCGACCCGAACGCGCGCATCCTCTTCTCCTACTCGACCGCCAAAGTCACACTCAACAACGCCGTCGTGCACTACGGCGACGAGCGGCACGACATCTCTGGCGAGGCGCGCAACATCCTCGCCACCGTCGAGCCCGAAGACCCCGCAGAGCCCGAAGAGAGCCGCATGAACCGCGTGACCTTCTCTTCGACCAACTCGACGTTTGTTTACGACGGGCGGCCCGTCAACCAGATTGATATCACGGCCCGTGGGCGCATCAACCAGACGCGCGCCGAGATTCAGGAGCTCGTTCTGCGCTCGCCCGTGGCCGAGGCCCGTTTGAGCGGCGTGATGGACGACTGGCGCAACCTGCGTTACCGGATGGAGGTCAACTCGACGGTTGATTTGACGCAGGCTTCGGACGTGTTGCAGGCGGGGACGACCTTGCGCGGCGTTGGCACAATTGTCGGCACGGTCACGGGCGACGGCTCGCGCTACGAGGTGGATGGGAGCATCAAGGCCGACGCGCTGGCGGCCGACGGCGTGCGCTTGCAGGCGCTCGCGGTGAGCGGGAAGGGGAGCGGCGATGGCAAGACCTACGAGATTAACGGGCGTGCCGTCGCGGAGCTGCTCGCGGCCGGCGACTTCCAATTAAACTCCGTCCAGCTCGCGGGCAACGTCATGGGCACGGGCACTGACTTTCGCTGGCTGGGCGAGTTGCGCGCCGCGGCCGCGCGCCACCCCTCGGGCACGGTGGCGGGCTTAATCATCAGCGACGCGACGGCCGAGTCGCGCGACCACGTCCTGACCTTCTCGGCCGGCAGCGTCGCCGCCTCGCGCCTCGGTGCTGAGGGCGCGACCGTCAGCAACCTGCGCGCGTCGGGCGTGCGCGGGCGAACCGAAAACGAGGTCACGGTCGCCTCCGTCGCTGGGCTGCAAACCGGGCCGATTGTCACCGCGACCGCGCGCGTGGACAGTTTAGCCACGAGCAACGTCGAGATAGTCTCGCGGGGTGGTGTGACGAACGTCGAGACGGGTAACTTGCGCGTCGGCCCGGTCCTGGCTTCGGGCGCGCGCGTCGGGAGTCTGAACATCGCGGGCGTGCGCCTGAGCGTCTACGATAGCGGGCGGATAGAGGGCACGAGCGGCGACATCAACGCCGGAACGGTGGACGTGGCCGCAAGCCGCGAGTTCGCGGGCGGGCGCGTGGACAACCTGCGGCTCGGGCGGCCGTCTTTCGTCGTCGAGCCGCGCGGGAGCTACCGCGTGAGCGCCGACCTGAGCCTCGGCGGCGGAGTTTTGGGCCAAATCAATCTCGGCGCGGCCCGCGCGCGTTTAGTTGCCACGAGCAGCGAAATCCAGCTCAACAACTTCGACGCCAACCTCCTCGGTGGCCGCGCCGCGGGCAACGCCACCTTGAGCACGGCCCGCGGCGGCGCGTCGCGCGTCGCGGCCGAATTCACGAACCTGAACATCGGCAGCCTCGTCACGACCCTGGCGGGGCGCAACATCCCTATCACGGGCAGCGCCAGCGGCTCGGCCGACCTGAGGTTCCCCGGCACAAATTTCGGCGCGGCGTCGGGCACGGCACGCCTCGACCTCAACGCGGAGACCGGCGGCGACGCGACCGGGCGCACGCCCGTCACAGGCCAGATAGAGCTGCGCGCCGACCGCGGCCTCTTCCAGCTTCAGCGCGCCACGCTCTCGACGCCTTCGACGCAACTGACCGCGACGGGGCAGTTCTCGATAGAGCGCGACGACTCGAACCTGCAAGTTAACCTCGTCTCCGAGGACGCGACCGAGTTGCAGCGCGTGCTCTTCAGCACGGGCTTCTTCGACGACCTTGAGGCCAGACTCGAAAAGGGCAAAATCGAGCTGGCCGGCAGGCTCAGCTTCGAGGGCAACGTCCGAGGGAGGCTCAAAGACCCGAGCCTCGACGGCCGCGCCTCGCTCGCCTCGCTCACGGTCAACGGCCGCGACCTGGGCTCCCTGGAGGCCGGGATAGTTAAGACGCCGACGGAGCTGGCGATTAACGACGGGCGGCTCGTGGAGCGCGACGGCGGCGGCGTCCAGTTCAGCCTGCGGGCCGCGCTCGGCCCGTTGGGGTTGAGCGACGCGTCGCTCACGGCGACGCTCGACCGCGTCAACGCCGGGAACCTCTCGGCGGCGCTCGCGGCCTTCAGCCCCGGCCTGGCTCGCCTGAGCCTGGAGTCTGACCTTTCTGGCACAGTCCGCGTCGAGGGCATCCCGGACGCCATGAGCGGGCGCGCGGAGTTGAGCTTCGCGCGCGGACGCATCAGCGGCGAGCCCTTCCAGAGCATCAAGGCGCTCGCCACCTTCAGCGGCCCCGTCGTCACGCTCGACTCGGTCGTCGCCGAGCTCGACGCCGGCCGCGTCACAGCCGACGGAACCTACAATACCGACAGCCAGGCGCTGAACATCAACGCCGCGGCGACGGGCATACAGCTCGAACGCCTTGCGGCCTTCGCCCCCAACCCCGGCGCGCTGCCCAACGTCACCGGCACGGCCAACCTCTCGGGCCACATCACGGGCGTGCTCTCTGAAGAGGACTTCTCGAACTTCAACATCACTTTCGACGGCGAGGGGCGCGACGTGAAAGTTAACGGGAGGCCGGCCGGGCTCCTGACGCTGACGGGCCGCACGCAGAACCGCCAGCTCGACATCAGCTTCACGACCGGCCTGCTCGGCGCGCAGCAGCAGGTCGTGTCGGCGCGCGTTGACCTGACGAAGAACCTGCGGACGACCATCGAGACGACGCTCTCGAACGCAGACCTGACTCAACTGCTCTCCATCATCCTCAACAACCCGGACGTGCGCGTGACGGGGCGCGCGACCGGGACATTGCGCGCAGAGGGCGACCTCCTGACGGAGAACGCGGAGGGCGAGGCCGAGTATTCGCTGCGCGGACTGAAGGGGACGGCCAACTTTACGGACCTGACCGTCCAGGTCGAAGACATACGGCTCACCGCCGTCCAGCCGCTCCTCCTGGAGTTCTCCGGCGAGCAGGTGACATTCACCAAGACGCAGTTCACTGGGACGAACACGAACCTGACTTTGGGCGGCACGCTGGCGCTCGCGCCGAGGGGAGTCCACAGCCTGACCGTCAACGGCAGGCTCGACCTGCGTGTGCTGAAAGGGCTCTCGCCCGACCTCTTCCTGAACGGCTCGGCCGAGGCCAACGTCCGCGTCGCGGGCACGTTCGAGCAGCCGCGCATCAACGGCACGGCGTCTTTGACGAACGCGTCGCTCTCCATCCTGCTCGGCGAGGAGCGCCTGAGCATCACGAACGTCACGGGCGGCGTCCGCTTCAACAGCAACCAGGCCCAGATTGACCAGTTGACGGGCCTGCTCGGCGGCGGGCGCGTCTGGGTGACAGGCGGCGCGCTGCTCTCGGGCTTCACGCCGACGCGCTTCCAAATCAACATCCGCGGCGACGACGTGACCGTGCCCTACCCGGAGGACGTGCGCTCGACCGCCGACGTGGACCTCGAAATCAGGGGCACGGCCGCGGGCCGCGGCCAGCAGATAGCGACGGTCATCTCGGGTCAGGTCAACCTGCGCCGCGCCGAGTACACCGAAGACCTCGACCTCGAAACTCTCATCAACCGGCGGCGCGAGGCGCCGATCGAGCAGGGCGGGGAGTTCGCGCTCGCCGCGACCGCGCAGTTCCAGGACTTGAGAATCGAGGGGCGCGACGCGCTCGCCGTCCGCAACAACCTGGCCGAGGCGGTCGGCTCCGTCTCGCTGCGTGTCAACGGGCCGGTCAAGGAGCCCGTCGTCTCCGGGCGCATCACGTTTACGAGCGGGACTGTCCAGTTCCGCAACAACCGCCACGAAATCCAGCGCGCGACGATTGACCTGCCCGGCAGCATCGAGACCGACCCGCTGCTCAACATCCAGACCGTCGGCGAGATTCAGGGCTACGACGTGATTACGAGCATCACGGGGCCGCTCACGTCGCCCTCCGTCAACGTCCGCTCAGACCCTGCGCTGCCGCAGGCCGACGTGGTCTCGCTGATTCTGAACGGCCAGCTCGCCACGGGCGACACGGGCGTCTCGACTCTGGCCCAGTCCGGCCTGGGGACGGCGGCGAGCCTGCTGACGGAGAGTCTGATTAGCGCGCCCGCGCGCCGCGCCACGGACAAGCTGTTCGGCCTCAACCGCTTCGAGATTGACCCGCTCATCGCGGGGCGCGGCGGCGAGAGCCCGACCGCCCGGCTGACCGTCGGCCGGCAGATTAACCGTAACCTCTCGATCACTTACTCGACCAACGTGACCGGGAACCAGAACCAGGTGCTGGCGGTCGAGTACCGCCTCTCGAACCGCCTCTCGTTCGTCGCGCAGTACGAGCAGGGCAGCACCGCCGGCTTCAACTCGCGCAACGACAACTTCAGTTTCGAGATCAGGCTGAAGAAGCGTTTTTGACCTGTTTGCTTAACCACAGAGGACACGGAGGACACAGAGGGAAGAAAAGGGTTTGAGACTTCAAATCTGCAACAATTTTTATCTCCCTCTGTGTTCCTCTGTGTCCTCTGTGGTGAAAAATATTCTGAGATCATAGGGTGACTCCGCGCCGCATCCTCTCTTTCGTTCTGCTGCTACTCGCCGCCTTACCAGCGGCGCGGGGCGGCAGCGCGCCCGGCCCTGGCGACTACGAGGGGCGCGTCATCACCAGCCTCCGCGTCCTGATAGAAGGCAGCCCGCGCGACGAGGCCGCCGAGGCCGAGCTGCTCTCGCTGCTCGCGGTCGCCGAAGGCCAGCAGTTCGCGGCCGTGCGCGTGCGCGAGTCCCTGCAAACGCTCTTTGACTCCGGGATGGTCTCGAACGCGCGCGTCGAGGTGAGCGAGACTTGCGGCACGCCGGCCGCCGGGGGCCAAACTCGCCCGCTCTGCGTCACCTTCGTCGTCCGCCGCCAGGTCAAGGTCGGCGAAGTCAAGATCAGCCTCCACTCCGGGATTGATTCGCCCGTCGCCGAGGACGAGCTACGCTCGCGCCTCAACATGCTGGACCCCGGCGCGTCCCTCTCCGAGCAGGTCTTGAGGAACAACGCGGACCTGATTCAGGTCTACCTGCGCGACAAAGGTTTTTACAGGGCCGAGGTCAACTACACGCAGGTGCGCGACCCGAACGACCCCACGGGCACGCGCATGACCGCCGTCTTCGACATAGAGCCCGGCGAGCAGTCGCGCGTCGAAGCCTTCAACATTAACGTCACGGGCTTCGACCCCTCCAAGGTGCGCCCGAAGCTAGAGCTTCAGCCGGGAGCCACGTTCTCGCGCGCCGCCCTCGCCGCAGACATCGAGCGCATCCGCCAGGCCATCATTGCGGAGGGCTACCTCGCACCGCAGCTCGAAGACGAGCGATTCATCCTCGACAACGCGACCAACCGCGTGACCGTCGAGCAGAAGGGCAGCATCGGCCCGAAGGTCCTGGTCAACGTCCTCAACTACGAGTTCGGCGAAAAGGCGCTGCGGGAGTTGCTGCCCATCAAGCGCGAGGGCACCGTGGACATCTCGGCCATCGTCGAGGGCGAGCGCAGACTCCGCAACAAGATTCAGGAGACCGGCTACTTCTTCGCGGAGGTCACCTCCGCCTGCACCGTCGCGCCAGCGCCCCCGACGAACGCCGACCTCAACGGCACGATCGAGATGTGCAACAACCTCAACCCGCAGGAGCTGGCGGGCCGCCAGCTGACCGTCACCTACGACGTTGACCGCGGCCGCCGTTTCAAGCTGACAGACATCCGCATAGAGGGCACGGAGGAACTGAAGGTCGAGGACATAGAGGTCGAGCTGCGGACGCAGAAGGCCAACGCGCTCGGCTTCATCCCGTTCCTGGGCTACGGCCGCGGCTACACGAGCCGCGAGCTTTTGGAGCAGGACCGCCGCACGATTCGCACGCGGATGCAGGATTTGGGCTTCCGCCGCGCCGAGGTGACCGTTCGCCAGGGCGTCACGCTCGAAGGCGAGAACCTCATCATCACTTTCGTCGTCGCCGAAGGGGACCGCACGCGCATCGCCAGCCTGGAACTGAGGGGCAACAAGCTCTACACGGACGCGAAGCTACGCAACGAGATCGCGGAGGCGGGCCGCGCCCGCTGCGCCGCGCGCTACGATGGGGGCGACTTCACGCCCTGCTTCCGCACGCAGGAGGGCGAGTTCTTCTCGCGCTCGCAGGCGCGCTCGGACGGCGACGCCATCCTCAACCTCTACGCGCGCGACGGCCAGACGGGCGCGCGCATGGAGTTCTCCAGCATAGACCTGCCCTCGGTCACCACACCTGACGGGCGGCGCGAGGAGCGCGTCCGGCTCGTCTACACCATCCGCAGCGAGGGCGACCGCGTCATCATCAACCGCATCTTCGTCAACGGCAACGTCCGCACGAAGAAGGAGTCCATCCTCGCCGCCATCCCGCTCCGCGAGAATCAAGTCCTGCGCGCCGACCGCATCTCCGACGCCGAGCGCGCGCTTTACGCGACCGACGTTTTCCGCCAGGTCATCATCCGCACGGAGCCCGCGGGCGAGACCGCTTCGGGCTTCAAGAAGCGCGACGTGATTATTGACGTGGAGGAATTGAAGCCGCGCGAGATGCGCTACGGCGGCGGCTACTCGACCGACAACGGGCCGCTCGGTTTCTTCGACATCCGCAACCTCAATATGTTCGGCAAGCTGCGCCAGGGCGCTTTCCGCGTCCGCGCGAGCAAGCGCCAGCAGCTCGTCCGCCTCGAATACCTCGACCCGCGCTGGCGCACCTACGGCGACAACCAGTTCGCGCCGCTCGCGCTCTCGGCCCAGTACCAGCGCGACACGACCGTCACGCGCTTCTTCCGCTCGACGATTGACCGCGGCAGCTTCGGCATCGTCCAGCGCCTCGACGAGAACGGCGACCCCATAGACGAGTTCGGTGCACCAGCGGGCGAGCCGACCATCAACCGCTTCACTCTGAACGCCGAGACGCAGCGCGTCATAGACCGCAAGACCCGCAGCATCCTCTTCCTGCGCTACTCCTACGAGGACGTGCGGCTCTACAACATCAACAGCCTGCTCATCGCCTCGATTCTGAGGCCCGACCGCGCCATCCGCCTCTCTCGTCTGGGCGCGACCTTCGTCCGCGACACGCGCGACAGTCAGTTCGATACCACGCGCGGCGAATTCCTGACGCTCGACTACTCGCTCGCCCTGCGCCAGCTCGGCGGCAACATCTCATTCAACAAGTTCCAGCTCAACTACCGCCGCTACTACAGGGTCGGGCGGCTGCGCAACACCGTGCTCGCGGGCAACGTCACGCTCGGGCTGGCGCACCTCTTCAACCCGCGCGACCGCAACGAGAACGGCGTGATTGACGAGGTAGACCGCACGCTGCCCATCAGTGAAAGATTCTTCTCCGGGGGCTCGACCAGCTTGCGCGGCTTCAACTACGAGGAGGCCGGGCCGCGTGCCATCAACCCCGATTGTTTCCTGTCGTTCCCCGTTCCCGCCGGCTGCGGCATCTTCCGCAACAACAAGGGCGAGCTGATTCAGCTCGACCCGTTCACCGTGCCCGTCGGCGGGAACGCGCTGGCAGTCGTCAACCTCGAAGCGCGCACTTCATTGACGAAAGCATTTCAGGTCGTGCCGTTCTATGACGGCGGCAACGTCTTCGCCCGCGTCGGAGACATCTTCGGGCGCAACGACGCGCCCGAAGAGGACGACCCCGCGCTGACGCGCGCCGAGCGCATCAACGCGCACAACGCGCGCATGCACTGGACGCACACCATCGGCCTCGGCGTCGGCATCAAGACGCCGCTCGGCGGCACGCTCTCGATTGACTACGGCTGGCTCGTCAACCCGCCCGAGTTCCTGATTCCGCAGGCGGACGGCACAGAGGCCATCTACCGCCTCAAGCGCGGCCAGCTACACTTCCGCTTCACGCGGGCGTTCTGAAGAAGGAGAAGAACAGTATGCAGAAGGCAGATGACAGAAGGCAGAAGGCGGAAGGCGGAAGGCAGAAGGCGGCAAAGGAAAAACAGCTTTTCTTTCTTTCTGCCTTCCGCCTTCCGCCTTCTGCCTTCCGCTCTCTGCCTTCTGCCTTCCGCCTTCCGCTTTCCGCTCTCTGCCTTCTGCTTTCCGCCTTCTGTCTTCTGCCTTTCGACGCGCGGGCTCAGGACGTGGCGGACAAGATGGTGGCGACCGTCAACAGCGGCGTGCGCCCGAGCCTGATTACTTACTCGGACCTCCTCTGGCAGCTCGCGCTTGAGCCCTCCGCGCCGCTCGACGCGCCCGGCTCCGACAGTTTGAATCGCGTGCTCAACCTCGTCATCAGCCAGCGCCTCATCTTGCAGGAGGCCGAGCGCCTGCCGGCCATCGAGCCGACCGACCAGGAGATCAAGGACAGCACGGACGACCTCGTCAAGCTGTTCCCGTCGCAGGCGGAGTTTCAGGAGCGCGTCGCGCGCGTCGGGCTGAGCGCCGACCAGTTGCGCGAGATAGTGCGCCAGCGCCTGACGATAGAAAAATACCTGGACTTCCGCTTCCGCTCCTTCACGGTCGTCACGCAGAAGGAGGTCGAGGACTACTACCGCGACGTTTACGTCCCGCGCCTGCGCCGCCAGCAGCCGGGTCGCCTCATCCCCACGCTCGCCGAGGCGTACAAGGAGATAGAAGCCGAGCTGACCGAGAGCAAAATCGAGTCCGAGACCGACGAGTTCCTCGACAGCGCCCGCGAGCGCGCCGACATCACCATCCTCAACCCGGTCTGACGATTGCGGATTGAAGAGAAAGCACTCAACCCTTTGCGCCTTACGTCTTGTCTTTGCGCCTTTGCGAGAAACAGCCGTTCACGCTGGAGGCGCAAAGTTAATACTTAAGGCGCAAAGGCTTGAATCTGTTGTCCAATCCGAAATCCGCAATCGAACTGACCTTCTTTTATTCCGCGACCTGTTGTAAGCTTCGGTTTCGGAGGTAGTACCATGTTAAAGAACGCGAAGATTCTGCTGGTGGCGGCCGCCATCCTCGTCGCCGTGCTCGGCGTGCTGGCCGTCATCGGCTTCGTCATGTGGCTCGCCAAAATCCTCTTCTTCGTGGCCCTGATCGTCTTCGGCATCGTCATCTACCGCAAGCTCGCGGGCAAGTCCGAGCCGCGCCGGCTCGAAGAGAACGACGGCGACAGGGAACTGAACGAGGCCATGCGCCAGTTGGAAGAGATCAAGCGCAGGCAGCTCGTCAAGTAATTGAGGAGACCGATATGGGACTCGCTGAATCAATGTTGCCGGAGTTCGACCACGAGATGGCGAACACACGCAAGACTCTTGAACGCATCCCCGAAGAGAAGCTCGACTGGAAGCCGCACGAGAAGTCCACGACGATGCGCGGCCTGGCGACGCACCTCTCCAACCTCGTGAGCTGGACGGTCCACACGATTGAGCGGGACGAACTGGACGCGGCCCCGGGGGGCCAGCCCATGCGCGCCAAGCCCGTCGAGTCCGTCGAGGAGGCGCTCGAAACGTTCGACCGCAACGTTGCCTCGGCGCGCGCGGCCATCAAAGGGGCGAGCGACGAGCACCTGCTAAAGCCCTGGACGCTGCGCATGGGAGACAAGACGATCTTCACGCAGCCGCGCTTCGGGGTGCTGCGCGGCTTTATCATGAATCACACGATACACCACCGGGCGCAACTCAGCGTTTACCTGCGGCTCAACGACGTGCCGGTCCCTGCGCTCTACGGCCCGTCCGCAGACGAAAGTCCGTTCTAGGCGCGGGGCGTGACGCCGAACGCCTCACGACATCTCGGCAGCCGTCGTCCGACATCAAACGCTCATGTCGAGAGATGACGCACAGCTTAATCAGCGGCCCCGCGTCGGACTGGCCCTGTCGGGCGGCGTGGCCCGCGGCTTCGCGCACATCGGCGTCCTGCGCGTCCTCGAAGAACACCACATCCCCGTTGACTACATCGCCGGCACCTCGGCCGGCTCGCTCGTCGCCGCGGCCTACGCCTCCGGGATGAGCCTCGACGAGGTCGAGGGCGTCAGCCGCAAGATGCGCTGGAAGGACGTGGGGCGCGTCACGCTCTCGCGCCTCGGCGTGCAGTCGAACGCGCGCCTCGAAGAGTTCGTGCGCGCGTGCCTGCCCGTCCACCGCTTCGAGGAACTGCGCATCCCGCTCGCGGTCGTCGCCACGGACCTCAGGACGGGCTCGGCCGTCATCATGACGGAGGGCGACGTGCCGTTCGCCGTGCGCGCCAGTTGTGCCCTGCCCGGCTGGTACGTCCCCGTGACGGACGACCACGGGCGGCAGTTGGTTGACGGCGGCCTCGTCGCCAACATCCCGACGGCGGCCGTGCGCGGCCTCGGCGCAGACCTCGTCATCGCCGTGGACGTTAACAGCGAGGGCGCGAAGTTCATCGGCCCGCCGCAGTCCGTCATCGGCGTCATCCTCCAATCCATGATGGTCATCCAGCGGACGGCGGCCATCCACCAGCTCCACGACGCGGACGTGGTCGTCATGCCCAAGACGGGCCACATCCGCTGGGACGAGATGCAGCGCGCCGACGAGCTGATCGCCACGGGCGAGCAGGCCGCGCGCCCGACCGTCGAGAGAATCAAGCGCCTCCTCGAACCCGTCGCGGAACCGCGCCCCAAGTGGTATCAGCGCCGCCGCCGGCCGCAGCCCCTCGAAGACAAGCGCCGCGTCTCGCCGCTGCGGTAAAAGAGAAGAGTCCTCGCGAAACCCTTTTCACTTTCTGGGCCAAATTCCTCGTTCCGTTTTAAGTCTGGGTGTATACTGCGCCCCAGTCTCTCAACACAATCGGAGGTGGATACATGAAACGTATAGCACTGGCTTTGCTCACCTGTCTGCTGCTGATGGGCTTCACCGTTTCTCCGTCCCGGACGCAGGAGGGGCCGCCCACACCCGAGCAGATCAAGGAATGCCAGAAGGAGTGCAAGAAGACCTACAAGGACTGCGTGAAAGACGGAATAATCGAGGAACCGCTCTGCGAGGCGGCCTACGCCTTCTGCAATGAGTGTTGCACCGGCGGTTGCAGGGAGCCCGGGAAGTAGTAACGTCTTAACACAGCCCCATCCCCAGGAGCCTCCGCCGACCGGGACTCCGGGGACCAGTGTGCCTCCCCACACCGCAGCCCTCCGGGCGAACGCCGTTTTTCTTGAGGAAAACCTCGAATCACGCCCAAAACTCACGCCCGGAGGCGGCAATTTGTCACCGAGAATCGCAATTTTCAAGCTTGGACTTGCAACTCTGACCTTCGGAGTTGCACCTCCGAGCCTCGGAGGTGCAACTCCGAAGGTCAGAGTTGCAAGTCTAAAGCTTAGAGTTACAACTCCGAGGCTTGGAGGTGCAACTCCGGGCCTCAGACTTGTAACTCCAAGCCTCGGAGGTGCAACTCCAAAGATCGGACTTGCAACTCCAAAGGTCGGAGTTGCAAGTCCGAAGCCCGGAGTTGCAACTCCGGGCCTCTGTGTCAAAGCCCCCGGCCGTAAGTTTTTAAAACACACCCGCCGCCCCTGAAACTCGCGGCCCCGTACTGAAGGCGGACGCAGGCGGAGCGTCATCCTTCCGACGCGCACTCCTTCGGCGGCCCCCGAAAAGCTTAAATCGTTCTCTACACGCGCAATTCATCCCGCGGTCGCCGCGGCCGTTATTCATTTGCGTGGCTGGCATAAACATTGCTCAAACAAGCGGGCAGGGGCAGAAATCGAACGATTCCGGGGGAGTACGGCGATGAAAGAGTTGGCAAACGGCTTGGCGCAACTGGCGGCCATCATCATGATCTTGATTACGCTCGCGGTCTCGACCGCGGCGATCTCGCAGTGGGCGAGCGCGGGCACGGACGATGCGGCCACTCAGCCCGCGACGCTCGCGGTCGCCAGGTGAGCTAGAATTTTTGGGCCATTAAGCGTTTATTGAGAACGCCGACAACATAACCGGACGTGAGGGCTGGCGCTGTTCTCCCTTTTGTGCACGCCGTCCGCCGTGAGACAGGCAGGCATGGCAATCGAGATTACATCCGTGGACGAACAGCGCGGCCCCCGCGTCAAGCGGATCACGAAACGCGCCTTCAAGCGGCTGGAAGCCCTGCGCGAGCTGAGGCGCAAGCGCCGCGTCATCATTTACTCAATCCTCGGCTCCGTGGCTCTCCTCCTCGTCGCGGGCCTCGTCTTCTTCATCTACTCTTACAACCATTACGCGGGGCTCGTTGACGCGCGCCTCAGAAGCGGCTATCTGACGAGCCGCGCCGGCATCTACGCCGCGCCGCGCACGCTGCGCGCCGGGCAGACGATTTCGCGCGACGCGCTCGTGGAACTGCTGCGCCGCGCCGGCTACATAGAGACCAGCGCGAGCGACGTGTGGAGCGGGAGCTTCACGGCGCGCGAGGACGCCATCGAGATTCGCCCGCGCCGCTCGGAGTCGTCCACCGTCACGACCGTCAACGTCCGCTTCGACCGCAAGAGCCACATCGCCGAGCTGACGGGCGACATGGGCGTCACGCTCGACAGTTACACACTGGAGCCGGAAATCCTGACGACCGACGCCGCGATGAAGACGGGCCAGCGGCCGCAAACGGCCTTCCGCGACATCCCGCCGGTCCTGGTCCGCGCCATCCTCTCCATAGAGGACCGCCGCTTCTTCGAGCACGGCGGCGTGGACATCTGGGGCGTGGGGCGCGCGCTCCTCAGGAACGCGGCCGACGACGAAACGGCTCAGGGCGGCTCGACCATCACGCAGCAGCTCGTCAAGAACACGTTCCTCAGCCCGGAGCGCACGTTCCGGCGCAAGTTCGCGGAGGCCATGACGGCGTTCGCGCTTGAGCGCCGCCTCTCGAAAGAGGACATCTTCGCGCTCTACTGCAACGAGATTTATTTGGGCCAGCGCGGGTCGGTCAGCGTCCGCGGCGTCGAGCAGGCGGCGCACGTCTACTTCGGCAAGGAGCTGAAAGACCTGACGCTCGCAGAGGGCGCGACCATCGCCGGGATGATTCAGAGCCCGAACCGCTACGCGCCCGACCGCCACCCGGAGGCCGCGGCCGCGCGCCGCAACCTCGTGCTCGGCGCGATGGCGCGCGACCAGTTCGTCACGCTCGACGAGGCGCGCGCGGCGGCGCAGCAGCCCCTCGCCGTCGCGCCCCTAAACGGCCGCGAGCACTCGACCGCGCCCTACTTCATAGACTACGTCAACCGCGTCGTCGAGGCGCGACTGGGCCAGAACGAGAGCGGGGACGAGCGCGCCCTGCGCGTCTACACGACCATTGACCTGGACTTGCAGCAGGCGGCCGAGCAGGCCGTCAGCCGTCAGCTCGAACGCCTCGACAAAGTCTACGCGAAGCGCGGCGTGAGGCCGCAGGCCGCGCTCGTCGCGCTTGACCCGAAGACGGGCAACGTGCTGGCGATGGTCGGCGGGCGCGACTATGCCGAGTCGCAGCTGAACCGCGCCGTGGACGCGCGCCGCCAGCCCGGCTCCACCTTCAAGCCCGTCGTCTACGCGGCGGCGTTGGAGGGCGGGCTGTCGCCGCTCTCGATGTACGCGGACGCGCCACAGGAGTTCATTTACGCGGGCAACTCCAAGTATCGCCCGGCCAATTACGGCGGCGGCTTCTCTATGCGCGACGTGACGATGAGAACGGGGCTCGTGCGCTCGCTCAACGTCGTGACGGTGGACGTGGCGATGCGCGCGGGCTTACAGCGCGTCGAGCGCATGGCCGAGCGCTTCGGCCTGCCGAAGGCGGAACCCTATCCGGCGATTGCGCTCGGCACGACCGAGGCGACGCCGATGGAGATGGCCGCGGCTTACACCACGTTCGCCAACCTGGGCGAGCGCGTCGAGCCGAACGTCATCGCGCGCGTCGTGGACTCGTCGGACGCCGAAGTCGTCGCGGACATACCGAAGACGCGGCCGGTGCTTAAGCCCGCGACCGCCTACATGATTACGGACATGCTCGGGGACGTGATTGACCACGGGACGGCGCGCGCGGCGCGCGGCGCAGTGAAGAAGACCGCCATCGCGGGCAAGACCGGCACGTCGCGCGACGGCTGGTTCGTGGGCTACACGCCGAACCTCGTGGTCGCCGTCTGGATAGGCTTTGACGACAACAAGCAATTGGGCCTGACGGGCGCGGAGGCGGCGCTGCCGGCCTGGACCGATTTCGTCCGCGAGGCGGTCGTCCTGAGGCCGGACCTCGGCGGCGAGGCGTTCGAGCGCCCGGCGGGCGTGGTCTTCGTGGAAGTTGACCCGGAGACGGGGATGCGCGCCACGGCCTCTTGCCCGCAGCAGGAGCGCATAGCGATTGCGGCGGCGCTCGCGCCGAACCTGGAATGCGTCGCGCACAGCGAGACGTTCGGGATGATAGCCTCGGCCGAAGACGGCGAGGTTTACGAGTACGAGCCGGCGACCGTCGTCGAGCCGGACGGCCGGACCAGAATCATCCAGCCGAGACCTCTGCCGCGCCCGGAACTCACGGGCGAGCGGTTCGAGCCCCAGACCCGGCGCATCACGCGCGTCGAGACAGACACGCGCGGGCAGCACACGCTCGTCAACGAGATGCGCGCCCAGCCCGCACGGCGCGCGCCGTAGAATTACAGATTGGAATAGACCTTCTTTGCGCCTTTGCGGCTTCGCGTGAGATATTATTTTCACGCGAAGCCGCAAAGGCGCAAAAGTGTTGAATCAGCCTTCGAGGATGACCTGCGCGACGGCGTGCTCGGAGGTGTGCGAGATGGAGAGGTGCGCGGCCTTTGCGCCCGACTGCTCGTAAAGCTCGCGGACGAGGCCGTGAAAGATGAGGACGGGCGCTCCCGAATCTAGTGAGGCGACCTCTATGTCCTGCCAGGCGATGCCGCCGATCCAGCCCGTTTGCAGGGCCTTGAGCGCGGCCTCCTTGGCGGCGAAGCGCGCGGCGTAGTGCATGGCGGCGACCGCCCCGCGCCCGTCGCAGTAGGCGCGCTCGCGCTCCGTGTACACGCGCTCGACGAAGCGCGGCGTGCGCGCGAGCACCTCGCGCACGCGGCGCACTTCGATGATGTCTATGCCGATGGAAATAATCACGGACGAAACGGAACTGGCGCGAGCCGGGTTCTACTGGCGCGAGAAGGATACCACGCTCGCGCTCGCTAGCGCGCGGCTCGAAGAGCTTGGTTTCGCCAACGCCTTCTCCACGCGGCTCGGCGGCGTCAGCCCCATGCCGGAGGCTGCGCTCAATCTCGCGGGCTTCAACGACGACGCGGCCGAGAACATTTACGAGAACCGCCGCCGCTTCCTCAACCTCTTCGAAGGCGAGTGGGCGCTCGCCTCCTGCTGGCAGATGCACGGCACGGACGTGCGCACGGTCAGGAATGTGGAGGACACGCGCCAGCCCGAAAAGGCGCTGGGCGAGACGGTCTACTGCGACGCGCTCACGACCGTCGCGCCGCGCGTCCTCGTCGGCGTCAAGACGGCCGATTGTGTGCCAATTCTGCTGGCCGATTCGAGGACGGGCGCGTGCGCCGCCGTCCACGCGGGCTGGCGCGGGACCGTCTCAAGCATCGTCGCGCGCGCCCTTGAGAGCATGAGCGCCGAGTACGGGACGCGGGCGGGCGACGTGCGCGCGGCCATAGGCCCGGCGGCGGGCGGCTGCTGCTACGAAGTTGGCACAGAAGTCATCGAAGCGTTCCGCGGAAAATTCCCGGACGCTGATGCGCTCTTCACGCCGACGCGCGAAGGGCACGCGCGCGTTGACCTGCAAAGGGCCAACCGCGAACAGCTCGCGGCCGCCGGCCTCTCCCCCGAGCACATACACACCGCGCCGCTGTGCACCATGTGCCGCACGGACCTCTTCTTCTCCTACCGCCGCGAGAAGCGCACGCACGGCCGAACGGGGCGGCTGATGTCAGTCATCGGGAACAGTGGGCAGAGCGGGCAGTGAAAAAGATTTAAGCCCCGTCAGGGGCGCGTGATAATAGCCCAGCACTTCAGTACTGGGAATAGAGCGCGAAATTTTACCGAGTCCCGTAGGGACGACTGAATGAAGGTCAGCCTACATTTCAGTCGTCCCTACGGGACTCGGCACGATTTTCCCGCCCCGTTCCCAGCTGAAGTGCTGGGCTATTGTCAGTCGTCCCCTGCGGGGACTTTCTTAGTGATTACTACTGCCAAGCGCCGGTTATCCCGCCGCGCCTTTTACCGCCGAAGATGTTGGCGTTGATTCGCTTGACGGACTCGTTGGTGCCGACGACGGAGATGGGCATGCTGATCGAGCGCGTGGCCGGGGGGAAGCAGGCTTCGTCATTACAGCTCTGGTATTTGACGCGGGCGCGCAACTCCGTCACGCCGGTCGCGAAGTCGGCCGGGATGGTGATGTTGAAGCGCAGCACGGCGCGGCCTTCGTAGACCGACAGCTTCTCTTCGGAGAAGCTGAAGGCGCGCAACTGGGCGCGCGGGTAGCTGACTGCGCCGACCTTGACGCCGCCCGGTGCCTCTATCTTGACCGAGGTCGGAATCAGAAACTTGGCGATCGGGCGGTTGCTGTTGATGTGGAAGCCGTCCGGGATGTCCAGGACGACGGCCGCCTGCACTGTGCGGCCGCGCTGCGCCTTGTCGGCCGCGAAGAAGCCGTTGACGCGTATGTTGGGCTGGGCTCCGGCGTGCGTGCCGGCCGGGAGGGCGAGCAGCAGGCTCGCCAGTGTAAACAGTGTCGCGCGTCGGATTGATTTTCTATTTCTCATTATTACTTAACTGACCCTGAAGAAGATTGGACGGCCGCGGGCCGTCAGGCTAATTGATGAAGGGCGGCGGGCTGAGGGTTGGCTGCCGTGCGCCGCGCCGCGAGCTGGCCGCAGGCGGCGTAGATGTCGCGCCCGCGCGGCCGCCTGACGTAAGCGTGGACGCCCTTCGATTCCAGAATCCGCTTAAAACTCTCCACGCGCTCGGCGGGCGACGGCCTGTACGGGAGCGGGTCCGCAGGGTTGTGCGGAATCAGGTTGACCTTGGCGCGCAGCCCGTGTCGGTTGAGCAGGTTCGCCAGCTGCCGCGCCTGCTCGTCCGAGTCGTTCACGCCGTCCAGCATCACGTACTCGAAGGTGAACAGCTCGCCGGGCTTCAGCGAACGCTCGAACTCCTTGCACGCGGCGAGCAGCTCTTCGAGCGGCCATTTCTTGTTAATCGGCATCAGCTCGTTCCGCAGCTCGTCGGTCGGCGCGGCCAGGGAAATCGCGAGGTGCGGGCGATCCGGGATTTGTGCCAATTCTCTGATGCGCGGGACTACGCCTGCGGTCGAGACGGTCACGCGATTCGGGACGATGTGCAGGCCCTTCGGGTCGCTCATGATGCGCAGCGCCTTCATCAGCGGCTCGAAGGCGAGGAACGGCTCGCCCGCGCCCATCCCCACGAGGTTCGTCCCGCGCGGGGTTTTTTGGCCCACGCCGTAAGCGTCGTTGAGCGCGACGATAATCTGCTCGACGATCTCGCCCGCCGCGAGCGTGCGCAGCAGCCCCAGCTTCGCCGTCAGGCAGAAGCTGCACTGGAGCGGGCAGCCCGACTGCGACGAAAAGCAGATCGTGTCGCGCCGCTCTTCGGGGATGAACACAGTCTCCACCGGGAGCCCGTCGCGCGTCTTCATCAAATAACGCCGCGTCCCGTCCTCCGACACGTACCGCGACTCGACTGTCAGCGTCGAAACGGCCGCCCGCTCGTTCAACTTCGTCCGAAAACCTTTCGGCAAATCCGTCATCTCGTCAAACGACAGCAGCCGCCTGTGATGAATTGAGCCAAAAATCTGCCGCCCGCGGTACGCCGGCTCATTCATCTCCTCGACGAGCGCGATCAACTCCGCCTCAGTCAGCCCCGTCAGATGTATTGCTTGTTCCATTACGACTCTATTTTACACGGACCCGCGCCCATCTCACAGTTGCGGGCGATGTGCAGTATAATTCTCGCCGCTAGGCACAATTAGCCGTTGGCTACTTCTCACCCTTGGAGGACGATTATGAAAAGATGCCCCCAATGCGATAGAACTTACGCCGACGAGATGTTCGCCTTTTGCCTGGCCGACGGCGCGCTCTTATCCGCTCCATACGACCCTCAGGCCACTTTATCCCTCCCGGCAGAATTAAAATCCAATCCGGCTCCGATTACGAGCATTAATGAGCCGGCAATTGCAATTTCTATCAATCGGCACTATCCGCATGCGAGGAGCGCAGAGGATTTGTACCATGCTACCCGAGGTATATGGCGGGTTAACTTGGAGCGTGCTAATAAAGCAAAATACGCTTTCGCCGTCTTCCAGGGAGTAATTAAAGAGGTCTACAAGATTGATCGGTGGATTCCAGTCACCGAAGAAACACGGCAGTATTGGAAAGAAAGGGATAACTCACAGGGGTTATACTTCTCGCCAGAAATTGATGATGGGCGGTCTGAATTTATCGGAGAATTAGCCCCGGAGTCTATCCGACAAAGATTCATAGGCCAACGCGTGCCTGTACGTCACACCCAGAATCCCATCCGTTATTTCAATTGCTAATCAACCGCCCGCGCCGCAGGCGCTAATTCCTTTTAGTCACTAAATCTCTCCCGAGGGTATAATCAAAGCCGGAGGCCGAATGATGAATTACAAAGTTATCCTGCGTGAGTCGGAAGAGGGCTATAGCGTCTCGTGTCCCGGATTGCCCGGCTGCTGGTCGCAAGGGCGGACGGAGGAAGAGGCGTTGGAGAACATTCAGGACGCTATCAGAGAGTATCTAGCGGCGGTGAATGATTTGGTGAAGGGCAAAGATGTACGTGAGATCGAGGTGACAGTTTAGCTGTGCCGAAGATTCCCGGCGTTAATCATCTGGACGCAGTCAGGGCTTTAGAAAAAGCCGGCTTTCGCATCGTTCGTCAGGGCAAGCATATCGTTATGTCTGATGGCGTCCGCATCCTTACTATCCCACGTCACAATCCTGTCAACGCATTTACGATGGGCGGCATCGCGCGGGACGCCGGCCTGACCGTCGAAGAGTTCAAAAAACTGCTCTGACATAGCCACATTGCCTGTCCGTTTTCGCATCTTTCTCAACGCCGAAGGCCATCATCTTTTAATGGTTAGACACAGAATGACGCACATAATTCAACTGGCGGGCCTCCTCGTGCTTTTATTGTTCTGGCCGGCAGGTTCACACGCGCAGGCCGTGGGCGAGGAGCAGCTCGAAGGCTTCTGGGCGGGCGCTTTCGTCAGGGAAGGGGCCGTGCAGGTCGTGAACGCGGAGATCCGGCGCGAGGGCGGTAAGCTCAGAATTGAGATGGAAGTGCCGGAGCGGCCCTTCGCCGCGCCGTCCGCGAGCGCCGTCGAGCGTGACGCGAGCGGGCATCTCAAGTTCGACACCCTCTACGGCCCTGCGACCGTCACGCTCGACCCCGTTTTCCTTGAGATGGTGGGGGAGGTCGCGGAAAACACGCCGCCGTTGCGCCTGCATTTGAAGCGGGTCTTGCGCCCGCGGCGGCCCGAAATCAGGACCGAGGAAGTGACGTTTCGCAGCGGCGACGTGGTCCTCTCGGGCACGCTCGTTCTGCCCGAAGGCGAGGGGCCGCACCCGGCCGCCTTGCAGGTCCACGGCCGCGGCTGCCAGGGGCGCAGGGGCTATTTGAGGCAGGCCGCCGTGCTGGCGCGTTACGGCGTGGCGGGGCTGGCCTTCGACAAGCGAGGCGTCGGCGCGTCGAAAGGGAGTTGCGAGAGCGCGACCATAGAGGACGAGACGAACGACGTGCTGGCGGCCCTGGATTTTCTCGCCGCCCGGCCCGAAATTGACCGCGCGCAGATCGGTGCAATCAGCACGAGCGCGGGCGGGTGGGTCGTGCCGCGGGCCGCCGCGCGCTCGAAAGTGGCGCTCGCCTTTATCGTGACGACCGTCGGACCCTCGACCAGCGTGCGCGAGCAGCAGTTGGACAACGCGCGCTACATCAGCCGGGACTTGAAGCTGAGCGCCGAGGACCAGAAATCTTTAATGCGCTACGTAGAGTTGATGTTCGCTGAGGGCGACGCCGAGGCGCAGTTCGCGGAGATGCGCCGGCTCATCGCAGAGGGGGAGAAGACAGGGTGGGCGCAGGAGTTTCTGGACACGACGGACGTGGCACCTTCCGCCGCGGAGATTAAGAATTTGTGGGTGCGCCGTTTCAACTACGACCCGCGCGCAGACCTCAAGCGCATCAAAGCGCCGTTTCTGGCCTTCTATGGCGGGGCTGACCGCGTGGTCCCGCCCGACGAGAACGTGCCGGAGTTGCGGCGCTTGTTGACGGAGGCGGGCAACCGCAATTTTCGCATCCTCGTGATACCGGAAGCCGGGCACGGGCTGGACCACGGGCAGCGCCTGCAAAGACTGCCGGGAGGCGAGGGCCAGATGGAAATTTATTACTGGAAGTTCGGGCGCATCTCCCCGGCGTACCTTCAGGAGCTGGTCAATTTCCTCCAGGCCAATCTTAAAGTTAACGACAGGGGCGCGCGGATTAAAAGGTAATCGGAGAAAAAATTGTTGACAACCGAAAGGCGCGCGCGAGAATCTTAGAGTCCTCTTGCCGCCTCGGGCGAGCCCCCAACGAAGGAGACCCTTTGGAGAGTTATGAATAAACGCGCGAAGTTTTCCCTCTTCCTCCTGGCCGCGGGCCTCGTCTTCGAGTTCTCGCCCGCGCGCTCACAGTCGAACCAGCCGGATCGGTCGGCCACGCGCCCGCGCACTGTAACTGCGCGCCCGCAGCAGACGACCGCGCCCGCCACGTTGGAGCAGGCGCAGACGGCCGCGGCCGTCGTCTCGGTCGGGATCACAGGGTCGGGCCGCCTCTCCATGAACACTATCCGCGCGCGCACCGAGGAGGCCGTGCGGCTCTTGAAGTCGCACCCGTCGCCGACGGCCCTGACGACGCCTTCGCTCTTCACGGTGACGCTCGCGGCGCTCGACGACAAGACCGACAAGATTCACTTGCTGACCGTCCCGAAGGAGCTTTTTCTCAAGAAGGGCTCGGAGATGACGGCCACGACCCAACTGGGCGCGACCGTCAACCTGCGCATCATACGGGCCAACGGCGTCAACACGGCCGTCACGGTCTTCGACCAGACGGGCCGCTCGCTCGTCCCGCTCATCGTGGAGTACCCGGTCGAGCGCGGGGGCCGGCTGCACGAGGTCGCCTACTACGTCTCCGCGCACCCTGCGCTCCTTTCGCCCGAGGTCGTCAAGGCAGGACAGAACTACGTCCGCACGATGATTGACCTGGCGGCCAAGAGGCTCAAAGACAAAGGTGTGCCAATTCCGTCGAACCTCGTGGACATCGGCGAGCGGCTGTGCATCGTGGAGCACTCGGACCACATACGCTTCCGCGCGGAAAATCAGAAGGCGCTCTTCGAGGAGGTCTTCGCGCTCTACGCGCTGAACGAGCTGAAAACGTACAACCACTCCGTGAGCACTGCGGGCGCGGGCGGCATGATCCAGATGATCCCCTCGACTTACCAGATGGTCAGGCGGATGCACCCGGGCGTCGGCCTCAACCCGGACTTCGTCCTGGGGATGCGCAACCACGGCAACGCGCTCGAAGCCATGCTGCTCTACATGCTGGACACCTGGAAGCTGCTTCAGGGCAACGAGGACGTGCGCACGGCGCTCGCGGCGGGCCATGCGACGTGGCCCGAGCTGATGGCCGCCGGCTACAACTCGAACCCCGCGAAACTGCCCGGCTACATACGCCGCGGCGGCTCCGCCTGGCGCACGCTCATCCCGCGCGAGACACAGATGTATCTTGTCATCTACCGCTCGCTCGACCTGAACATCCCCATGAAGCCGCGCTCTTGAAAAAGGGAAGGCGGCGAGCCCGATTACTTAGCGCCTTGGCGTCTTTGCGTGAAATTAAAATCTCACGCAAAGACGCCAAGGCGCTAAGTAGTTTCAGGGGAACTATGCCGGCCGGGCCGTCGTATTTCAGGTCGAAATCAGCATATAATTTCTCCCGTCCCCTTTGAAACGTTCACCCGCAGTACCAACACAACTGAGGAGGCGCTCGCATGAAGCAGACGACGCTCAAACTCTTCGCGCTCGTGCTCTTCCTGGCGGCCTGCGGCACGGCCTTCGTCGAGAGCGGCCACGCCCAGGGCGATAAGCCCGTCGAGCAGACGCGCAAGAACATACAGGTACTCAAGGGGCTCCCGGACTCGCAACTCTTCGCGGTCATGAACTTCATACGCACGTCGCTCGGCGTCAGCTGCGCCTACTGCCACGTCAACAGCGGCGGCGACAAGTGGGAGTGGGAGAAGGACGACAAGCCGACGAAAGTGACCGCGCGGAAGATGATGCGGATGCAGTTCGCGCTCAACCAGGGGAACAAGGACATCTTCGGGACGACGGGCGGCGTTACCTGCTTCACCTGCCACCGAGGTCAGACCAGACCCCAGGTCATGCCGACTCTGCCGCAGCCAGCGCCCGAAGGCGGCGCGGCCGGGGAGCCTAAGCCCGAGCCGACGGCCCCGCTCCCGACTGCGGATCAAGTGCTGGACAAGTACGTGCAGGCCGTGGGCGGCGAGGCCGCGTTCAGGAAATTGAACACGCGCGTGATGAAGGGCTCACACGTCACCTACGACGGGACGAGCTTCCCGGTCGAGACTTACCAGGCCGCGCCCGACAAGATCGTCACGGTCATGACGCCGAGGCAGGGTGTGGTCGTCATGTCGGGCTACAACGGCGCGGTCGGCTGGTCTAAGAACCCGCGCGGGCAGCGCGAGCTGACGGGCACGCAGTTGGAGCTGATGAAGCGCGCCGCCGACTTCTACGCGGACGTGCGACCGCGCGAGACTTTCCCGAACCTGACCGTGGCGGGGCGCGAAAAAATCGGCGACCGCGAAATGGTCGTGCTCGTCTCGAAAGTCTCCGACGCGCGCACGGAAAGACTCTACTTCGACGCGCAGACGGGCCTGCTCACGCGCATCCTCGCCGTCAACCACACTCTCCTGGCCCCCATCCCAGAGCAGATGGACTTCGAGGACTACAGGGAAGTGGACGGCGTGAAACTCCCTTTCACCATCCGCCAGTCATTCGTGGACCCCTGGGTCGGCTGGACGCGCAAGTACACGGAGATCAAACATAACGTCACAGTGGAGGACGCGAAGTTCAACCCGCCGCCCGCGCCCCCCGCGACGGCCCCGAAGTAAACTTATGCTGAGAGCAACTATTAACTTATTCAGGACGGCGCTGCTGTGGCTGTGTGTGTCGCCGCTCGTCTTTGTGGTTTTGGCACAGCAGCGAGACGTGACCCCTGACAAGCTGGGCGAGCTGAACCGCAGCGGCCAGTGGGAGCAGGCCGCGCGGCTCGCTCAAACATTTCTCATCTCAAGCGAGCCCAAGTCGCAGCCGCAAAGGTGCCGCGTCTATTACGAGCTGGCGTTCGCCCAGAACAAATTGGGCCGGGAGGGGGAAGCGCAGGACACCCTCGCCGTTTACGACAGGGAATGCGGCAAGCCGGCCGGCGGCGGCGGGATAGTTGAAGGGATCGCACGCCTGCGTGCGGAGCTGACGCCGCAGCCCCCGCCGGTGGTGATGGAGGACGACTTCTGGCAGCGCGCCAACCCAGACTCGCTGGGCATAAACGTCAAGGCGCTCGAACTTCACGGAGACCTGTGCACGAAGACGGGGGCCGACGCCTGCCTCGTCGTCTACAAGGGCAAGATCGTGCAGGAGCGGTATTACCGCACCTACAGGACGCCCATCATGGCGATGTCGAGCACCAAGTCCATCACCGGCATCCTGGTGGGGATGCTGATTGACGACGGCAAGATTAAGAGCGTGGACGAGCCCGTCTGCACTTACGTCAAGGAGTGGTGCGAGGGGCCGAAAGGCAAGGTGACGCTCAGGCACCTGCTCTCGATGACCTCGGGGCTGCCACGCATGCAGGGCGAAAGCGTCGGCTTCGTGGGCGACAAGAATCCCTTCGTCATCAACCTGCCGCTCGCCACAGAACCCGGCGCGGCCTGGGCCTACAGCAACGAAGGCGTGCAACTGCTCTCGCCCATCCTCGACAAGGCCGCGGGCGAGCCGATACAGGACTACGCCCGCAAGCGCCTCTTCGAGCCGCTCGGCATGAAGGCCACGAGCCTTCACCTGGACGACAAGAATCACGCCTGGACCTACGCCGACATGGAGACCACGCCGCGCGAGTTCGCGCGCATGGGGCTCCTGATGCTCAACAAAGGCGTCTGGCAGGGCAAGCGCATCGTCAGCGAGTCCTGGGTCGAGCAGATGACCAAACCCTCGCAGACACTTAACCCGCGCTACGGCCTCCTCTGGTGGCTCTTCGACAACCCCAAAGGCTACGCCGCCCTCGGCCACCTCGAAACCAACCTCTACGTCATCCCCGACAAAGACCTGATCGTCGTCCGCATGCAAGCCAAACCGCGCCCGCAACAGCAGCCCTACGAAGAAGAGGCGCTCACTCTCTTCAACCAGCTCACGCAGAAGTAAGGAGGAGAGCATGTCCGAGATAACGCGCATTAAGTATCTACGCATCGCTCTGCTGTTGGCTGGCATCAGTTTCATCCTGGGGATTTATCCGCTCACCGTCCTCTGGCCTTCAAGTTGGTCGTGGCACACCGAGGGCCGCTCGGCCTACCTGGAGATGATCGTCGGCATCTACGCTACCCTCGGCGTCTTCCTCATCATCGCCTCACGCAATCCTCTCGCGCACCTTAGCCTCATCTGGTTCACCGTCTGGTCAAGCCTGGTTCACGGCGGCATCATGGCGGTGCAGTCAATCGTCTACCCCCACAGCATCGCACACCTCTGGGGCGACGTTTCCGCGCTCTTCGCAGTAGCACTCGCCCTGGCCCTGCTCACGCCAAGGGGGCGCGCTGATGTGGCCCCGCAGCCGACGGCATAATGCTTCTCAAACCTTCCGACTTAGCGAGGCAGCTCCGGTAACTCCACTTCCTCCGAATTATCCGCGTATTGGAGTTTGTAGAGTCGCCAGTAGAGGCCGCGGTGGGCGAGGAGTTGTTGGTGGGAGCCTTGTTCGCGGAGTTCGCCGTGGTGGAGGACGAGGATGCGGTCGGCGCGTTGGATGGTGGAGAGGCGGTGGGCGACGACGAGGGAGGTGCGGCCGCGCATGACGCGCTCGATGGCTTGCTGGATGAGGCGCTCGGTCTCGGTGTCTATGGAGCTGGTCGCCTCGTCGAGAATCAGGAGCGCGGGGTCGAAGGCGAGGGCGCGGGCGAATGAGATGAGTTGCTTCTGGCCGACGGAGAGGCCCGCGCCGCGCTCCTTGACTTCGGTCTTGTAGCCGTCGTGCAGCCTTTGGATGAAGCGGTCGGCGTGGACTTCTCCCGCGGCCCAGCGGACGCGGTCGTCCGTGATGGCCTCCTGGCCGAGCCGTATGTTGCTCTCGACCGTCCCGCTAAATAGAAAAACGTCCTGCAACACGACGGCGAAGTTTTCGCGCAAGGACTGCAAGTCCCAGTCGCGCACGTCCACGCCGTCGAGGAGCACGCGCCCGCGCTGCACGTCGTAGAAGCGCATGAGCAGGTTCGTGATGGTAGTCTTGCCCGAGCCCGTGTGGCCGACGAGCGCGACCGACTGGCCCGGCTCGACCGTGAAGGACACGTCCTTCAAGACCCACTCGTCTTCCTTGTAGGCGAACCAGACGTGCTCGAACTCTATTCTCCCCTCGGCGCGGCCCGTCTTTTTTGGCACGGCGGGCGTCGTCACCGTCACGGGCAGATCGAGCGTGCGGAAGATGCGGTGCGACGCGACGACGGCCGCTTGCAGCACGTTGTACTTGTCCGAGATGTCGCGGATGGGCTGGAAGAGCGCCTGCGAGTATTGTATGAAGGCGACGAGCGCGCCGATGGTCAAGGCGGAGTTGCCGCCTGACGTGTCGCCCATCGCGAGCCAGCCGCCGTACCAGATGATGACGGCGACGCCGACCGCGCCGATTAAATCCACGAGCGGGAAGAAGACGGCGTAGTAGAAGATGGTCTCGACGTTGGCGTTGCGGTAGTCGTCGTTGATGTCGTGGAACTGGCGGAGCGACTTCCGCTCGGCGTTGAAAATCTGCACGGTCTGCGCGCCCGAGAGCCGCTCTTGCAGGAAGGCGTTGATGCGCGCGAGCCGCGTGCGGACAAGGTCGTAGCCGCGGCGCGCGCCCCTGCGGAACCAACTCGTCGCAAAGATGAGCATGGGGACCGTGACGAGCGCGACGAGCGTCAGCTGCCAATCCATCCAGAGCATCATCCCTATGATGGCGGCGATCATCACCAGATCGCCGAGCACGTCAATCACGCCCGAGGTGAACAGCTCGTTGAGCGCGTCCACGTCCGAGGTGAGCCGCGTCATCACGCGCCCGACAGGGTTGCGGTCGTAGTAGGCGACCTCCTGGCGTTGCAGCTTGCGATAAAGCTCGCTGCGGAGGTCGTACATCACGCGCTGGCCGACGGATTCGAGGAGCACGGCCTGAAGGTACGAGAGCCCGAAGGTGACGAGCAGGACGGCGAGGAAGACGAGCGCGAGCCATTTCAAGCCGCCGATGTCGCCCGGCGTGATGTACCAGTCAATCGCGTACTGCGTGAACTTCGGCTGGAGGATGCGCAGCAGGTTGAGCACGAGCGTCAACCCGAGCGCGGGCAGGAGCGCGCGCATGTACGGCTTGAGGTAGCGCATCAAGCGGCGCGTCACCTGCCAGTCGTAAGTCTTGCCGATGGCCTCTTCTTCGTGAAACTGTTTGACGGCGGTCGCCATGTCTTCTTTCGCTCAGCCCTGCTTCTTCGCTTCCCAAACGCCGCCCGGCCCGGCCGCGGCCGCCACCACGTCGTCGCGCTGCGGCTTGTGCAGCACGAGGCCGAAGCCGCTGAGGACGAAGAAAAAATAGTAGTATTTGCTGCCCGTGACGAGGTGCGCGACGAGGCCGAAGATGCCGACCGATTCGCAGAGCGCGAGGGCCAGGATGTAGGCCGTGGCGACCAGCCCCGACTTGCGCTGCTCGACGGCCTGCCGGAGCATCTTCTGCTTGAGGACGAAGGACGCGCCGAGTTCCGCCGCGCCGAGCGCGAGCAGAATCCAGAAGAGCACTTCGGGGCCGCCAGCGGCCGGCTCTACCACGCGCGTCACAATAAAGATGACGGCGAGGCTCGCCAGAATCGCCAGCCAGACGACGCGCAGCTTGCCGTAGTTGGCGTCCACCTCGCGCTCGGCGTCCCTCTCTCTGGCCTTCTCTTCGTCCAGTCCCAGACTCATGACGGATAACCTCGATTGGCGGAGTCAGCTCGCCGCCAGTTCCTCCTCCAAAAGTTGCCGCTCGTAGAGGTTCGCGTACTCGCCGCCCGCGGCGAGCAACTCTGTGTGCGTGCCGAACTCGACGACGCGGCCGTCGTCGAGGACGCAGATCAGGTCCGCGTCGCGGACGGTCGAGATGCGGTGCGAGATGATGATGCTCGTGCGCTCGCGCATGACGCCGCGCAGCCGGCCCAGAATTTTCTCTTCCGTGTAGGTGTCCACGGACGAGAGCGCGTCGTCCAGAATCAGAATCCGCGGCTGGCGCAGCACGGCGCGCGCAATCGCCGCGCGCTGCTTCTGCCCGCCCGAGAGCGTGATGCCGCGCTCGCCCACCAACGTCTCGAAGCCGTCCGGGAAGCCGCGCACGTCCTCGGCCAGCCCCGCGACCTCCGCGGCCCACTCGATTTCGGCGCGGTCAGAATTTTCGGTCCCGAAGGCTATGTTCTCGGCCAGCGTGTCGCTGAAGAGGAAAGTCTCCTGCGGGACGTAGCCGATGGCAGAGCGCAACTGTGCCAGCGGGTAGTCGCGCACGTCCACGCCGTCAATGAAAACTGTGCCAGCCGGCGGGTCTATCAGGCGCGGGACGACGTTCGCAATCGTAGACTTGCCGCTGCCCGTCCGGCCGACGAAGGCCACGGTCTGCCCGGCCTCAATCGTCAGGTTGAGGTCGCTGAGGACCGGCTCGTCCTGCTCGTTGTAACCGAAGGTGAGGTCGCGCAGCTCTATGCGCCCCTGAATCGGCGGCTGCGCCTTGACGCCGTCGGCGTCCTCGATGTTCGGCTCGACGGCCAGGATGGCGTTCATCCTTTTGAGGCTCGCCGTGCCGCGCTGGTAGAGGTTGACGACGTAGCCGAGCGCGATGAGCGGCCAGATGAGGCGCGCGAGATAAAGGTTGAACTCTGTGAACTGCCCGATGGTCATCTCGCCGCGCGCCGCGAGCGTGCCGCCGTACCAGATGATGAGGACGAAGCCGAGCCCGATCAGGAACTGCATCAGCGGGCGCATCACGGCCGAGACGCGCACGAGGCTCAGGTTGCGACTGGCGTAGGCGCTGTTCAGTTTCTCGAAAATCGCTATCTCCGAAGTCTCCTGCGCGTAGGCGCGCACCACACGCACGCCGGAAAAGTTCTCCTGGGCGCGGGCCGAGATTTGGGCGAAGTAGTCTTGAATGTTTTCGAAGCGGACGTGAACCTGCTGGCCGAAGTATTTGACCGTCAGCGAGACGAGCGGCATCGTCACGAAGAGGAGGAGGGTGAGGCGCACGCTGATGCGGAGCATCAGCGGGAGGATGATGACGACGACCAGCACCGTTTGCAGCGTGTACATGATCATCGGGCCGGCGAGTTGGCGCACGGCCGCGAGGTCATTGGTCGCGCGCGCCATCAGGTCGCCCGTCCTGTGCTCCTGGAAGAAGGAGAGCGGCTGGCCCACCAGGTGCGCGTAGAAGTCGCGGCGCAGGTCGTACTCGACGTGGCGCGAGATGCCGATGAGAATGCGGCGCTGGAGGAAGAGGAATAAGCCGCCGACGAGGCTGATGCCCAGGACCGTCAGGGCGTAGCGCGTCAGCTTGGCCCAGGTGACGCCGGACTGCTTGAGGTCGTCAATCGCGTGCCCGACGATGAGCGGGATTAAAAGGCTGATGGCGACCCAGGCGACGATACAGAAGATTCCCAGGATCAGGGATTTTTTGTAGGGCCGGAAGTAGCGTGCAAATTTTCGCAGGTCGTCCATAAGGCGCGCGCGCTCTCGGCGCACAGGAAGACGCAGCCCCGGCCGCCGAAGTTTTAAAATAAAACCGCGTGCCGTCTATGATGCGCGATTTTCGCCCGGACGCCAAACGCGGAACGGGGTTCTGCAAGAAAAGCGTCAGGCAAAGCTTTGCGCCTTTGCGTCTCCAGCGTGAAAAATTAGTCTCACGCAAAGACGCCAAGGCGCAAAGGGGGGGTGAGCCGTTCGGCTCAATGTACTTGTGTGTCGGAGACGAGCACGGGCTCGTCCGCCTCGACGGGCTCGTCCGCTTCGTGCAGGGTGTCTGTCGGGCCGGCGGCGGCTTCTTCCGCGGGGTCGTCTGGCGGGACGCGGACGCAGTTGCGGCCGGAACTCTTGGCGCTGTAGAGGGCGCGGTCTGCGGCGAGTACCAGCGAGTCGCGCGAGGAGGCGTGCTGCGGGAAGGTGGATATGCCGAGCGAGGCCGTGACGTGGCCCACGCCGGGCACCTCCATCAGCTCTATGCGCTTGCGCAGGCGCTCGGCCACGATCAGCGCGCCGTCCACGCCGGCCTGCGGCAAGATCACCGCGAACTCTTCGCCGCCGTAGCGCGCGGCCGTGTCCACGCTGCGCAGCTCGTCGCGCAGCCCGTCGGCCAGGAGCCTCAAGGCCACGTCGCCGGCCTCGTGGCCGAACGTGTCGTTGACGCGCTTGAAGTTGTCGAGGTCCAGGAGGATGAGCGAGATGGGCAGACTCATGCGCGTCGCCATGTGCAGGTCGCGCTCCAACTGCATCTCGAAGGAGCGGCGGTTGAAGCAGCCGGTCAGCCCGTCGGTCAGCGCCTGCTGCTGCATCTGCGAGAAGAGGCGCGCGTGGTTGACGGCGACCGTCACCTGGTCTGCCACCGTGCGCAGCAACAGGATTTCGTTCTCCTGCCAGACGCGCGTCGGGTCGTCCGAGCGAACCATCAGCACGCCCATGAAACGCTTCTGGTAGATGAGGGGCACGGCGGCCACGGGGTGAATGCCGACGGACGCCTCGGTCTCGTTGCGGCCGTCAACGACGTAGCTCTTGTAGCGGCCCGCGAGCCTCACGCTGTAGGCGTCTAGGTCGGCCATCAGCTCGGCCTCCTCGGCGTTCTCGCTGCCTGCGCCGTCGCGGAAGTAGCAGTTGGTCAAAGGCTGCTTGCCGGGCTCGGCCTCTATGCGGAGCGCGCAGTGCTGGGCGCTCAGCGCGCGGCCGACTTCGGTCACGGTCGTTTGCAGGACGCTGTCGAGTTCGAGCGAGTTGCGGATGGCCGTGGCGATCCGGTTGACGGCGACCTCGCGGCCTGCCTGCTCTTGCAGCAGCCGCGCCAGCTTGGTCGTCACGCCGACGGTCAGTTGCAGCGAGGTCGCCTTCGGCATGGACGAGCGCACGGCCGAGGCGAAGGCGGCGGCTTGCAGGTGGCCCTCGGCCGTAACGCGCGCCATCAAATATTCTAGAGCGGAGTAGACTATGTCCGGCTCAAACGTCCAGATCACCATGTCGCCGTTGCTCTCCGTCTCCTGTTCGTCGTTACAGCGGACGGAGGCGAGCAGGGCGGAGAAGCGCGCGTCGGCGATGACCACGAAACGCTCCGTGCACTCGACGGCGCTCTCGCCGCGCTTCAGGAGCACGGGCTCGCGGTCCTGGTCGTTCGTCCTGAGCGGCAGGTCGTTGAGCGCGTCGCCGGTCGCGACGAAGAAGAAAGCCTTGTGCGTGGCCCGCCCGACCTCGCGCACGCGCGCCAGGTCGCGCAAGGAACGCTCGGCCACCATCGGCAGACTCTCTATGACGAGCGCCCCCAGATTATTCTCAAGCACCACGTCCTCGAAATACCTGTGGAGTTGGGCAATGGTCTGCTCCGCGCACCGAACCGGCGTGAGCTGGCGTGCGTGCTGTGTGAGCAGTGCTTGATAGAGTGAATACATCGGGTCCGGGCGGCTAACTGACAGCGGCGGGGTCGCGCTTTTTGAGGTCTTACATAGGGTTGCCAGACGAGCGGCAACGAAGTCAAACCCATTTTGGCATGATTTAACATTCTTGTCTATAGTATTTTAAGGGGCGCAAGGCGGGCGGAAGACGTTGAGATAAGGGCTTTAACTGAGCCTAATAAAGCTGGTTAAGGCCGTCGCCGCGAGAGCCTGGCTCTCATCCAGAACATCCACGGAGATGACCAGAATGCGCTTGCCTGCGCGCAGGACGCGTGCGCGGGCGGTGGCGCGGCCCGCGGCGAGCGGCCTCAGGTAGTGCACGGTCAGGTCAATTGTGGTCGTGGCCTGCCCTTGCTCGCTGAGCGTGAGGACGGCGAAAGCGGCGGCAGTGTCCGCTAATGATGCGACCACGCCGCCGTGCAGAATGCCGCGGTTTCGCTTGAGTTCCTCGCGCGCTTCCAGATGAAGCGTGGCCGCTCCGCGACGAAGCTCGCCGAGTTCCATCCCGAGCAGCCGCGCGAAGGGGATTTGCTCGAAGGCTTCGCGGATGCGCCGCTCCTCTTCGGGCGTCAGCCGGTCGTCCTCGGTCACGTGCGGTAGGTCTCCCCAGAGTCCACTGGCTCGACGATGACGGCCGTGCCGTAGGCCAGGACTTCCGTGACGCCGCCGGTGACTTCGGTCGCGTCGTAGCGCGCGCCGATGATGGCGTTGGCCCCCAGCTCTGTGGCGTGCTGGATCATGATGTCGAAGGCGTCCGAGCGCGTCTGCTCGCACAGGTTCGACCAGGCCGTGATGTTGCCGCCGACCATGCTCTTGAAGGCCGCGCCGATGTTGACGAAGAGATTGCGCGAGCGGACGACGATGCCGCGGACGACGCCCAGGTTCCGCGTAACGCGGAAGCCCGGCAGCTCGAAGGCGGTCGTCACCATGTGGTGCGAGACGGAGTAGCGCGGCGGGCTGATTTCGTAAGGCGCGAGCCGCGCCGCAGGGTTGTTGTTCATACAAGTTTACCCTTCAAGAAGAAAAAAATGGCTCAACCCTTTGCGCCTTAAGTTTTCCCTTAGCGCCTTTGCGCGAAACAGCCGTTCACGCTGGAGGCGCAAAGTTAAGACGTAAGGCGCTAAGGCTTGAATGGTTTCAATCCGAGAAGAGACTGGGCTGGGCTTCGTCGTCCTCGCCCGTGCGTTCTGTCTCTTCGGGCGTCCAGCGGTAGCGACCCAAGTCGCAGCGCCCGCGCGCGTCGAAGACGACGCCTTCGGCTTCGAGCATGCGCTGCTGTTTGTCGGGCGGCAGGATGACGCGGCCCGTCGAGCAGGCCCCCTGCGAGTTGATGACCCTGTGCCAGGGCGTCGTCTCCTCGTTCGCCGCGTGCATCACGAAGCCGACCGTGCGCGGCGTGTAGCCCTCGCCCAGGATTTCCGCGATCTGCCCGTAGGTCATCACGCGCCCCGTCGGAATCAGCCGCACGATCTCGTAGACGCGCTCGCGGTACGCGGCCGACTCCTGCACGTCGCGGCCCGGCTCAAGACTGCTCACTCGTTTCTCCTCTCCTTCGCGGCGCATGATTTTTCACTCGGGGTCCGCGGCACCGCCACGATGCGAAAGCCGTAGACGCCTCTGCGACTGCCGGACGCCTCACCCCCGCGCTCGGCTGAGCGCAGGTAGTAGCCGCGGTCGTTCCACGAGCCGCCGCGCAGCACGCGGAACCTTCGCAGCCCCACGCTCAGCCACGCGCTCCCGTCCGCTGGCGCTCCGTCGTAATTATAATTGTGCCAATCCTCGCACCACTCCCACACGTTCCCGTGCATGTCATACAGGCCCCACGCGTTCGGCCGAAAGCTGCCGACCGTCGTAGTCCTACGGCGGTTGACTCCCTCCGCCGCCCCGCCATAGGGAAAGCCGTTGAAATTTGCCTGCCTCGACGAGAGGCTTGAGCCGAAAGCGAAGGGCGTCGTCGTCCCGGCCCGGCAAGCGTATTCCCATTCGGCTTCCGTCGGCAAGCGGTAGGTGAAGCGGCCCCTCCGCGCGTTCAATTTGCGTATGAACGCCCGCGCGTCGTTCCACGAAACCCCTTCCACGGGACAGCGGCCACAGTTCCTGAAGTAAGACGGGTTTCTGCCCATCAAGGCCCGCCACTGCGCCTGCGTCACCTCATAGCGCCCCATGTAAAAGCCCTCGCCAATCGTCACCTGATGCTGCGGCTCTTCGTCGGGCTCGCGCGCGACTTCTGATGACGGCGACCCCATCAGAAAGCTGCCGGCCGGAATGTAGACCATCTCCATCCCGAAGCGATTCCGCACCAACGCTCCCGGCTGCGGCGTCGTCCGTGTTCCGCCGCCGCCGGCCTGCGGCAGCGCCGGCGCGCACCCTAGAAGAATCAACGCGAGGCAGGACGCGAGCGTCCGTGAGATGCTCATTTCTCAATCGTGCGTAAGACGGCGCGCGCGGGTGCCCCGTCGCCGGATCCGCCCGCGATCTTGAGCGGTAGGCAGATTAATTCGTAATCGCCGCCCTCGATCTCGCGCAAGTCCAGCCCCTCAAGGATGACGACGCCGCTCGACAGCAGGACCTCGTGGGCCTCGAACTTTTCGGACTGGAACTTTTCCAGCGAGAGGTAGTCAATCCCGACGAGCCGCACGCCCGCCTGGACGAGAGCGCGCGCGGCGTCGGGCGCGACGTAGGTAAAGTCGCGCCTGAAGCCTTCGGCCGCCGCGGACCAGAAGGCGGAGTTTCGCGTCTTGAAGAGTACGCGCGACGCGCCCTCAAGGTTCAAGGCCGCGAGGTGGTCTGCCGTGATGGCGTCCGCGTCTTCGGGGATGACGACGACGCGCGCCCGGCCCAGAAGCGCGTCGAGCGGCATGGCGTCAACTTTGGACGCGCCCTCTATGAAGTGCGAGGGCGCGTCAACGTGCGTCGCCGTGTGCGCGCCGAAGTTGAGCCGCGAGACGTTGGCCGCGTCGCCGCGCGCAATCGCCGCCCACTGGCTGATCTCCACGCGCGGGTCGCCAGGGTAGATAGGCGTCTCCGCCGAAATCGGCACGCTGACATCGTAGATTCGCATGAGCAGCAAATATAAAGGCAAAAGGCGAAAGTGAAAACCCTCCGGGGGCTTCCTGCCTTTTTACTTTTACCTTTCCCCTGCGTTAGCATTTTGGCGTGTCGGAGAATGCGAGCGGGAGGTCTGGATTGAAGAGGAGTGTGCCGCGCGTGGCCGCGTCGAGTTATTTGAACACGGTCCCGCTGGTGTGGAGTTTTACGAACGGGGCGCGGAGGCGCGAGGTCGAGCTGGTGTCGGACGCCGCGCCGGCGAAGTGCGGCGATATGCTGGCGCGCGGCGAGGTGGAGGCGGCGCTCGTGCCCGTCATAGAGTACCAGCGCGTCCCGGAACTCGTGGTCGTGCCGGACGTGTGCGTCGGCTCACGCAAGAGCGTGCGGAGCGTCGTGCTCGTGGCGAAGGAAGGGCTCGACGGACTGAAGGGCGTCCGCAAGGTCGCGCTCGATACTTCGTCGCGCACGTCCGCCGCGCTCATCCGCGTCATCTTCCGCGAGTTCGTGGGGCACGAGCCGTTGTGGCGGGAGCGCGCGCCGGACGTGGCCTCGATGCTCGCGGAGGCGGACGCCGCCCTGGTCATAGGCGACCCGGGCATGACCTTTTCGCGGCGCGGCGTGATTGTGTATGATCTGGCCGAACTCTGGCGCGAGCTGACCGGCCTGGGCTTCGTCTTCGCGATGTGGATGGCGCGCGCGGGCGCGGCGGAGAGCGTGCGGCGGATAGACTTCGCGGGCGCGCGCGACGAAGGTTTGGAGAACGTCAACGACATCGCCGCCACGTACAGCCCGCTGGTCGGCCTGCCGCCCGAGGAGATAAAAAAGTACCTGCTCGAAAACATCTCGTTCGAGCTGGACGAAGAGATGCGCGCTGGCCTCGGCCTCTTCTACAAACTCGCCGCCAAGCACGGCGTCGTCCCCGAGGCCAGACCTTTAAGGATGATCGGCGAGTAGCCGGGCCGCACACTCGGCGGGGGTGACTCATGTCACAGTTAAACCTCCCCATCTCCCAGGACGAGCCCGACGTGGACTTCGCCACGCTCGACCTGCTGCCCTACGGCATCATCGTCGTTGACGAAACTGGCACAATCCTCTTCTACAACGCGCGCGAGGAGCAGATCGCCGGCCGCCGCCGCGAGGAGGTTTTGGGCCGGAATTTCTTCTCGGAGGTGGCCCCCTGCGCGCAAGTGCAGGAGTTCTACGGGCGCTTCAAGGAGACGATGCACCGGGCGGGGCTGGTCGCCGACTTCCACTTCCACTTCCCGTTCCCGGGCCGCCCCCGCGAGGTCGAGATCACGCTGACCAGCTTCCAGAAGGACGGCTCCAACTTGTGCCTCATCTCGGTCAGCGACGTGACGGAGAAGGACGTGCTGCGCGAGCGCCTGATAAAGGGCGAGCGGCTGCGCGAGGTCGGCGAGGTCGCCGCGGGCGTGGCCCACAACTTCAACAACATCCTGACGGTCATTCGCGGCAATGCCGAGCTGCTGCTGACGCTGCTGCCCGAGGGGGAGTTAGCGCGCCAGCGCGTCGAGAAGATTATACAGGCGGCCGACGACGGCGAGCAGATGGTCAAGCGCATAGGCGAGAGCACGCGCCGCCACCACCACCCGGAGACGGCCGTGCGGCTCGCCCGCGTCCCTTTGAACGACCTCGTCAAGGACTCCATCGCGTTCACCGAAGACTACGCCAGCGCCACGCGCGACGAGCGCGGCGCGCACGCGCGCTTCCGCACGGAGCTGGGCCAGGACGTGCCGCCGGTGCTCGCCAGCCCGAGTGAGTTGCGCGAGGTCTTCGTCAACCTCCTGCGCAACGCCGTGGACGCCGTCGAGGGCGAGGGCGAGGTGACGGTTCGCACGCGCGCCGAGGGGACGCACGGCGTCGTCGAGGTCAGCGACACGGGCACGGGGATGAGTCCCGAGGTGGTGGGAAAACTTTTCCGGCCGCTCTTCAGCACCAAAGGCGAAAGAGGCACGGGCCTCGGCCTCGCCACCGCATACGCCATCCTCCGCCGCCACGGCGGCGACATACAGGTCGAGAGCGCGCCGGGCGCGGGCACGACCTTCACGGTCAGGCTGCCGCTGGCCGTCGGGTAAAAGTTTCCGCCCTTCTGGTTTATAATGGCTTCGATGACAATAGACATCCAGCCGATCCTAGACCGCGCGCTCTCGGGCGAGCGCCTGACCGTTGACGACTGCACGACGCTGCTTGAGTCGGACGACTTCGTCCGCATCGGGCTGGCGGCCGACGAGGTGCGCAAGCGCTTCCATCCCGAAGGCGTCGTCACCTACATCATTGACCGGAACATCAACTACACGAACGTCTGCAACGTCGTCTGCACGTTCTGCGCTTTCTACCGCCGGCCCGGTCACCCAGAGACTTACGTCCGCACGCTCGACGAGATTCGCCAGAAGATTGACGAGACGATTGCGCTCGGCGGCACGGGCGTGCTGATGCAGGGCGGACTGCACCCGGACTTCCGTCTAGAATGGTACGAAGATTTACTGCGCACGTTGAGCGCGGAGTACCCGGGCTTTCAGCTACACTGTTTTTCGCCGCCGGAGATTCACAACATACACCTCATCTCCGGGCTGGACTACGAGACCATCATGGCGCGGCTCAAGGCGGCGGGGCTTTACAGCCTGCCGGGCGGCGGCGGCGAGATTCTGGACGACGAGGTGCGCAAGCGCGTCTCGACAAAGTGTACGACCGACGAGTGGCTCGGCGTGATGCGGGCGGTTCACAGCGTAGGCTTGCGCTCGACGGCGACGATGATGTTCGGCATCGGCGACCGCGTCGAGCATCGCGTGCGGCACCTGGCGCGCGTGCGCGATTTGCAGGACGAGACGGGCGGGTTCACGGCCTTCATCCCCTGGACGTTCCAGCGCGAGAACACCGCGCTCGGCCGGCGGGTCAAGGAGGAGCCGACCGGCATAGACTACCTCAAGATGCTCTCGGTCTCGCGCCTCTTCCTAGACAACGTGGAGCATTTTCAGTCGTCGTGGCTGACGCAGGGGCTGAGGCTAGGGCAGGTCGCGTTGCGCTTCGGGGCGGACGACATGGGCTCGATCATGATCGAGGAGAACGTCGTCTCGGCCGCGGGCGCGCACAACTTCGCAGACGAGAAGATGCTGCGCTACCTGATCCGCGAGGCGGGCTTCCGGCCGCAGCAGCGCGACATTCTTTACCGCCACGTCAACCGCGAGCGGCCCTCCGACCTCGACGCCAAAGAATCGGCCCAGCTCCGCGAGCTGACCGTCCTCTTCGCCGATTAATCACAACCCCTTTTACGCCTCCAGCGGCTCCAGCGTGAAACTGTTTTCTCACGCTGGAGCCGCTGGAGGCGCTAAGAAATGTTCTCGGGTCGTCACATCCGGGGCTCGCGCTTGTTGTAGATGACGCGCCTGCGGAGGAGGGCGCTGAGGTTGCGGCGCTCGATCTTGTAGGGCTTGACCTTCCTGGCCCCGCCCGGCTCCATCATCTCGCCCCAGTCCGCCTCCTTGTAGTGGCCCATCACGATGATGTCGCCGCGGCGCGAGAGCAGCTTGACCCAGTCGCGGGAAAAGACCTCACCGCGGTCGGGGTCAACGACGGCCAGGTAGCTCGCGCCGAGGCCGCCGTCCGACAACTCCACCACGAGCGCCGTCTTGCCGCGGCTCGTCGTCACCTCCGTTATCTTGTCAACCATCACGTACTCGGACATGATTTTTCGGGTCTTGCCCGTCCGCGCGTCGTAAACCCGCAGCGACTGCCCCTCGTCCTCGAACCCGCCGGACCCGTCCGTGCCGGAGTAAATCACCTGGCGGCCTCCGCGTATGACCCAGGCTTCGAGGGCGCTCTCGGCGATCTTCTTCTCCTCGCCCGCGACGGTCACGTAGACCGGGCCTGTGAACGCCTCGCCCGCCTTCTCGACGCGGGCCTTGGTGATGAGGGGCATCTGCGCCTCGGCGGCGGCGGCGAAAATCAGTGTGGTGGCGAGTGCCAGGGTGAGCCTGAGTAATGTCTGTCTGAACTGCGTCATGGCAATTTTCTCCTTATGCACGGCGAGCGGGCGCGTCGTGGCCGACTGCCGGCGAGGTCTCACCTTTGACGAAGCGCGGGAATCTTATTTGCCAGCGCCCGCCCTGTCAACGCAGCCTTAGTTGACGAAGCGGCGCAGTTGAACGCTGATGGCGAAGCCGATGGCGATGAAGGTGGCGAGGATGCTGGAGAGCCCTGCGCTCATCAAGGGCAGCGGCACGCCGATGACGGGGAGCATCCCCAAAGCCATTCCTATATTGATGAAGAGCTGGAAGGCCAGGCCGCCGACAATCGCCATGATGACGAGCATACCCGTGCGGTCTGGGGCGCGCCGCGCCCCTGTAATCAGCCGCGACAGCAGTAAGGCGTAAGCTAAGAGCAGCAGGATGCAGCCGAGGAAGCCGGTCGTCTCGGCCGTGACGGCGAAGATGAAGTCCGTGTGCGGCTCGGGCAGAAACTTCAGGCGGCTCTGCGAGAACTCAGAGGACGAAGCGCCCGCGCCCGTCAGTCCGCCCTTGCCCACCGTCAGGATTGACTGCCACGTGTGGTAGGCGTAGCCGCGCTTGTCCGCGTTCTCCGGGTCGAGGATGACGTTGATGCGTTCGAGCTTGTAGCCGCTCAGAGCCCCCGTCTTGATGCCCACGAAGTAGGCGGCCGGCGCGGCGACTATCGCCAGGGCGAGTACCGCGACCACTATCCAGGCGCGGACGGCCGAGAGGAAGAGGACGACGGCGAGGAGCGGCAGGTAAGTGAGCGCCTGCCCCGTGTCCGGCTCAAGCAGAATGAGGCCGACGGGCAGGGCCAGAATGAGCACGCCGATGAAGGTCTCTTTCAGGGTCAAAGCGGAGTGGCGCGGCCGGGCGAAGTAGTGCGCCAGCATCATCACGGTCGGAATCTTGACGAACTCGGAGGGCTGGAACTGGCCCAAAACGGGGAGCTTGATCCAGCACTGCTGGCCGTGGACGCGCATCCCTATGCCGGGAATCAGGACGATGACGAGCAGCAGCAGGCCGAAGGCGTAGAAGGCCGGCGCGATGTTGACCAGCTTGCGGTAGTCCGTGAACGCGACGGCGATCATGGTCACCACCGCGACGCCGAGGCCGAGGAGCTGCTTCTGCCAGTAGCTCTCGGTCGGCTGCGCGTTGTGAATCTGCCACGTCCCGAAGACGACGATCATCAGGGCCAGCAGCGCCAGCATCCAATCGAAGTCTCTCAAACTGCGTTTTTCCAGAATCGCGACCATTAGTACAGGAGTCAGATGTCAGGAGTCAGAAGTCAGAATGTTAAGACCCGGTCAGGAGTTTCCCCGGCGGCTTTATCGCCTGTGCGCCGTTAAGGTGGCGCTCGTCCCGTCGGGCGTGCCCGCTTGCTTCGTTTTCTGTTGCTGTGCCAGTTGCTGCGAGCCAGGGGGCTCCTGGTGGCGTGTCTTGCGGTAGTAGGCGTCGTAGATGGCGCGCACGGCCGGGGCGGCGTGCGTGCCGCCGAAGCCCACGTTTTCGATGAGGGCGATGACGGCGATTTCGGGCTGGTAGGCGGGCGCGAAGGAGACGAACCATGCGTGGTCCTTCTTCTCGCCCACGTCCTTGCCGAGTCCGACGACCTGCGCCGTGCCGGTCTTGCCGGCGATCTCGAAGCCGGCCATCTTGATGCGCGCGGCGGTGCCTCCGTTATTGACCACGCCCCACATCCCCTCGACGACCAACTGGTGCTGCTCGTCTGGAATCGGGATGAGCTTCGGGTCCGGGCGGTCGAAGGTGCGCGCCGGGCGGTAGGTGTCCGTCCCGGGCTCGCCGATGGCACGCGCCTCCCTGAAGAGGTGCGGGACGTAGAGCTTGCCGCCGACGGCGATGGACGAGACGGCGCGCAGGGAAGCGAGCGGCGTCACGGCCACCGTGTCCTGGCCGATGGAGGCGTAGACGGTGCGTATGTCCTTCCACTCCTCTTTGCGCTTGGCGAGTTCCGGCTTCCAGTAAGAGGGCGTCCAGCTGATGAGCTCATGCGGCAGGTCAACGCCCGTGCGCTTGCTGAACTCGAACTCGTCGGCCATATGGATGATGCCGTCCACGCCCATCTTCAGGCCGAGCCGGTAGTAGTAGCCGTCGCACGACTTCGTGATGGCGTAGCGCAAATCCGGGACGCCGTGAAAGCTCATGCAGCGCGTAAACTTGTTGCCGACGGTGATGCCGCCGCCGCAGGCCAGGTGCGATTCCTCGACCGAGATCGCTCCCTGCATGAGTGCCGCCGCCGACATCGGAATCTTCCAGGTCGAACCGGGCGGGTAGCGCCCCTGAATCGCGCGGTTGATGAGCGGCGTCTGCGGGTCGGCCTTGAGCGCAGCGTACTCTGCGCGCCCCTCCTTCGAGGTGATGCGCTGCGAGAAGAGGTTCGGGTCGTAGGTCGGGTAGGAGGCCATCGCCAGGAGCTCGCCGTTGTTCGGGTCCATGACGACGATAACGCCGCGCTTGGAGACGGAGTTGCGGAGCTGCTCCTCGGCCGCGTCCTGCAAGTCAAGGTCAATGGTCGTCACCAAATCCTGGCCCGGCTGCGGCTCGACGCGCTCGACCTCGCTCTGGATGTGGCCGCGGCTGTCCACGATCACCTTGCGGTAGCCGTCGCGGCCGCGCAGGTAGTCGTCGTAAACCTTCTCCAAACCCTCCTTGCCGATGATGTCGCCGGGCTTGTAGCCCTTCTCCTTGTACTGCGGCAGCTCCAACTGCTCGGGGCTGATCTCGCCGACGTAGCCAAGGACGTGCGCGAGCTTGCCCTCCGAGGGGTAGCGGCGCTGCGGCTGCAACTCGACGCGCAACTCTGGGAACTCAAGGCCGTGTGCGTCAACCCAGGCGAGGTCGTTCGGGTCGGCGTTCTCCTTGACGGTGAAGGACTCGAAGGCGGGCTGCGATTTCAGTTGCTCGAAGCGGGCCGCGAGGTCATCGGAGTCCACGTTGAGCCCCTTGGCGTAGGGCTTGACGAGTTCGATGAAGTCCTTGCCCTTGATGTCCTCGCGCGAGAGGATGATGTTGTAGATGGGGCGCGAGTCGACCAGGAGCTTGTTGTTGCGGTCGAAGATGACGCCGCGCGGCGCGGGGATGGCGAGCAGCCGGATGCGCTGGTTCTCGGCGCGCTCGGCGTAGTAGGGGCCTTTGACGATTTGCAGGTAGTAGAGGCGCACGCCGAGCGCCGTGATCATCAAGACCACGACGATCTGTATGACGCGCAGCCGCGAGCGCAGGTTCTGTGAATCGTCCTCGAATTTCATCTCTCGTGAATGGCGACTGCCTTCCTTCTACTTGCCATTTACCGGCTCTTTCTTCTCCCCAGCTTGACGATGCCGCGGCGCGCGACGCGGCGGCGGAAGGCGAGCTGGCGGCGCTGGCGCGCGCGCTCGCTGAAAATCATGTCGAGCAGGTACAGGAGGACCGTCCCCGTTATGGTCGTCGCCAGCAGCTTAAAGGAAGCCTGCTCGACGAACTTGAAGTCGGTCGGCTGCCCGAGCATGCGGTGGAGGAGGACGTAGACCGTATCGTCCAGGAGGGACGCGCCCGCTAAGACTGGGATTCGCGCCAGCGGGTTGTCGAGCATGACGCGCGTCGAAAGGCTGACGACCAGAAACGCCACCAGCGTCTTGGAGAAGCCGCCGCCGCCCAGCAAGCCCCCGCTCAAAAGATCGGTCGCCAGCCCGGCCGCCGCGCCGACGAACAACGCCTGCAACGCGTCGCGCTGCAACGCCACATAGACTACCACAATCAGCGGCAGGTCGGCGTAAACAAATCCGGGCCAGACGGCCGGCAGCGACGATTGCAGGATGACGGCGACCGCCACGACCAGCGCGATTTTCAGTTGACGCATCGGTAAAACAGTGGCCGGTGGTCAGTGGTCAGTGGTCAGTTAAAAACCGAGTTCGTCTTTAACTGACCGCTGACCACTGACTACTGACCACTTTTCTTCTCCACGTTCGGCAACACCTGTTCGGGCGCGCCCGCCTGCGGCGGGTGGTAGAGCAGCACCGCCACCTCGCCGAGCGCGTTCAGGCGCGCGCCAGGCTTGATGTGTATGACGTGCGAGACGGTGGCCGAGCCCTTCCTGACTTCTACCACCTCGCCGACGTTTAGGCCAGGGGGGTAGATACCGTCCTGTCCCGTGGTCACCACGTAGTCGCCGGTGTTGACTTCCTCGGTGCCGGGGACGTGGAGCATCTCCAAGAGGTCGCTGTCGCCAAGCCCCTTGACGGAGCCGAGGGCCTTGGACTGACCCAGCTGGCCGATGGCCGCGCCCGCGCCCGAGCGCTCGTGCGAGATCAGCATTACCTGCGCCGACCACGGGCCGACGCCGATGACGCGCCCGACGATGCCGCCCGGCGTGACGACCGGCATATTCAGCTCGACGCCGCTCGTCGTCCCGCGGTTGATCGTGATGGTGCTGAACCAGACGGAGGGGTCGCGCGCGATCACGCTGGCCGTCACTATCTGGTACTGGCTCTTCTCCTTGAAGTCCAGCAGCGCGCGCAGCCGCAGGTTCTCGTCGCGGTCTGTCCGCAGCTGGTTGAGCTCCATCTCCATCTGCTCTATGCGCTGCTTGAGCTGCACGTTCTCGGCCGCGGCGCTGCGCAGGTTCGAGAGGTAGTTGAAGAAGCCCGAGCCCGTGTTGCCGACGCCCGCGGTCGCCCGCTGAAACGGCGAGAGCAGCGCCTGCGCCCAGACGCGAATCATGCGCTGCTTCGTCACCCCGTCGCGCGCGTCGTAGGCCATCAGCCCCAAATTAAGGACGAGCAGCCCCACGAGCCACCAGGGGGCTCGCTGCCTGATCTCCTTCTGGGTGCGTGCGACAGCCATAATCAGTGGTCAGTAGTCAGTAGTCAGTAGTCAGTTAAAAGCCAATGGTCTTAACCGACCACTGACCACTGACTTCTGACCACTGCTCTTACGTTCCGCTAGTGAGCGTGTTGTCCCACTTGACGCGCTTGAGGAGGTTGAAGTCGGAGAGCATCTTGCCCGTGCCGAGGACGACCGAGGAGAGCGGGTCTTCGGCGAGGCTCACGGGGAGCCCCGTCTCTATCGAGAGCCGCTTGTCCAGGTTCTTCAGGAGCGCGCCGCCGCCGGTCAGGACGATGCCGCGCTCGACGATGTCGGCGGAAAGCTCGGGCGGCGTGCGCTCCAGGGCGACGCGCACCGCGTTGACGATTGTCGAGACGGAGTCGGCCAGGGCCTCGCGAATCTCCGCGTCCGAAATCGAGATCGTCTTCGGGATGCCTTCGATGAGGTTGCGCCCGCGGACCTCCATCGTCAGCGGCTCTTCCAGCTCGCAGGCCGAGCCGAGCTCAATCTTGATGGCCTCGGCGGTTCGCTCGCCGATGAGCAGGTTGTACTTGCGCTTGATGAACTGCGTGATGGCCTCGTCCATCTCGTTGCCGGCGACGCGGACGGCGCGCGAGTAGACGATGCCGGAAAGCGAGATGACGGCGATGTCCGTGGTCCCGCCGCCGATGTCCACGACCATGTTGCCGTGGGGCTCCGTGATGGGGAGGCCCGCGCCGATGGCCGCCGCCATCGCCTCCTCGACGAGATAAACCTCGGAAGCCTTGGCGCGGTAGGCAGAGTCTTCGACGGCGCGGCGCTCGACCTGCGTGATCTCACTGGGGATGCCGATGACGACGCGCGGGCTGACCCAGGTCTTCCCGTTGTGCGCCTTGCGGATGAAGTGTTGGAGCATCTTCTCCGTCACCTCGAAGTTGGCGATGACGCCGTCCTTCATCGGGCGGATGGCGACGATGTTGCCGGGCGTGCGGCCCAGCATCTCCTTGGCGTCGCGGCCGACGGCCTCGACGGCGTTGGTGATCTTGTTGATGGCGACGATGGAAGGCTCGGAGACGACGATGCCCCGGCCCTTGGCAAAGACGAGCGTGTTGGCGGTCCCCAGGTCAATCGCCAGGTCACTGGAGAAAAGACTAAAGATAGATTTAAAGGCCATGTAGTTTCACGTGTCCGTATCTTTTAAGGATAAGTGCGCCCGGCAGCGGTGGAGTGATGGGTGGCCTCGCGTTCCTGCCCGGATTCCCAAGCCTAAAACACGCGTCCCCGGTCGGAGAACGACTCAACCGTTCAAGAGCTAACTGGGCAAGATACTACGAAAAACGCTTGCGCGCTACCGGGAAATGAGGTTTTGGGGAGATGCCCGGCCGTGTCGTCCGGGGGGCGGGGGAGTCGCCGCTATTTTTGCTCGGCCGGCAGCAGTTCGGCTTTCGCCGCGCGCGGCTGCGACGGGGCCGCGAAGCGGACGCAGTTTTTGCCGGCGGCCTTGGCCTCGTACATGGCGGCGTCGGCGCTGGCGACCAGTTGCTGCGGGGATTGCGCGTGCGCCGGGAAGGTGGCGACGCCGAAGCTGGCCGTCAGTTGGAGGCGGAGCGCGCGGCCGCCCGTGAAGGCATTGCGCTCAATTTTGCGCCGCACGCGCTCGGCCACATACGCCGCCTGCGCTTCCGTGCTCTCGGGCAGGATGACGACGAACTCGTCGCCGCCGTAGCGCGCCACCACGTCCGTGTCGCGCACGCTCGCCAGGATGATGGCCGCCATCTCCATCAGGACGTGCGAGCCGACAAGGTGGCCGTACACGTCGTTGACGTGCTTGAAGTCGTCCAAATCGAAGAAGAGCGCGGCCACGCTCGAATTGTATCTGCGGGCGCGGCGCACCTCGCCGAGGAGGAACTGGCGCAGGTAACGCGCGTTGTGCAGCTTCGTCAAATCGTCCGTCTGCGACAGGCGCTCGGCCTCCGCGATGCGCAGGGAGTTGGCGAGCGCCGACGCCACGGGGAGCGCCAGCGCGTCCAGGAGCCGCAAGTCCGCGCGCCTGAACGAGCGCGCGGCCTGGCCCTCGCGCACGCCTTCGAGCACGCCCATCACGCGCTCGCCTGCGACGAGCGGGACGGCCACGACGCGCCGCCCGCCCTCTTTCCTTCTCACCGTCTCGGTCTTCGCCACGGCCTCCGCGGCCGCTTTGGACTCCGAGCCGGAGAGCGCCAGCGCGTTGCCCAAAAGCGCCCGCTGCCAACCCGTCTCGCCGGGCTCGCGCTCTTCATTAGTCAACCCGCGCACGGCCAGCGGCTCAAGGCTCTGCGCCTGAGCGCCGCTCGCTTCCGAAGTCAGGTAAATCGTCCAGCGGTCGGCCGCGACCAGCGGGGCGAGGCCCGCGAGCGCCGCGTTGGCCGCGCCCAACTGGTCGTTGGTGAAGTGGAGCGAGGCGACCAGCTCGAAGGCGGCGCGCAGGGCGCGTGGGGAAATCCTGTCGGGGAGGAGCAGCGCCTGCGGCAGCCAGGCCGTCTCCAAACTGTCGGGCGCGCGCGGCAGCTCGCCCGTCATCCCGCGGTCTTCCAGCTCGCGCAAGAGCGCGGGCAGTTGGGCCGGGTCGTCTGCGATGGCGCGAAAGCCCAGCCGCCGGAGCGTCGCTGCGTCGGGCGAGCGGAGGCTTGATGAGACGCCGTTTCTGGACGCGCGGCGACAGGCGACTAAGGGCGCGCTCGGCCAGACGGCGACCGCGTGCTCGACGACAGAGTAAAGCTCGCGCATGTCTGCCCCGGCGGTGACTTCGTAGAGGACCGCGAGCGGGGGCGGCGGCGCGTCCGTGCCGGCCTCGCCCTGTGATGCGTCGCCGGGCGGGGGCAATTGCGCCTCCTCGCGTATGCCCTCGAAGAAGGCGGCGACGCCGCTGCGTTCGAGCACTTCCGTGAGGAGTGCCGCAGGCGGCTCGTGGGCGTTGGTCAGTAAAACTACGTGCTTCATGAGTCAGTTTCGCGCCGTCGTCCGTCTCCTCGCGCTACCGGGCGGCCGGCAGTTGAACCTTGTGCCGCGAGCGGTTGCCTTGCTGGTCTTCGGCCTCTATGGCGACATCGCCCGCGCCTTCGGGGGCCGTGATCTGTAGGCGGAACGTGCCGCCGCTGTCCGAGAGCGTCCCGCGCCCGGCGTAGCTGACGGTCGTCCCGGGCTCTGTGCGGCCGCGCACGACGTAGATGCGTCCGCCGACGTACTCGGCCGCGACTTCCGAGAAGGACGGGCCGCCGCCGTTCGCGCCCTTCGAGACGATGGTGAACTTCTGCGGCTCGCTCCAATCGCTCGCCTGGCCGGAGCGGGCCGTGGCGCGCACGCGCCAGAAGTAGTCGCCGGGCCTCAGGTCCGAGGCGTCAAACTCGTTGGAGGCGAGTTGGTCGCGCTCGATGACCTTGCCGGTGGGGACGAAGAAGGGCGAGGTGGCGACCTCGACGCGGTAGTGCGCGGCCATGCCGGACTGCGGGCGCTGCCACTGGAGCTTCACGTCGGCCGCGCCGGAGCCGCCGGCCGGAATCCTTTCGAGGTTGCGCGGCCCGGCGGGGGCGGGCACGTCCAGCAGTCGCTCGCGCTGGCCGATGGCTCCGGCCGGGTTGACCGAGACATACTCGCCGGCCGGGATGACAGTCTTCTCGCCGTTGTTGGTGGTCGTCTCGATCTGGCCCGTGTGGACGCGAATCTCGGCGGTCCTGTCCGGGTTGACGTTGAAGCTCGTGGCCGTCTCGGAGGCGAGTTGGCTCTGTGTCTGGGAGGTTTCGACGACGTTGGTCGTGCCCTCGGGCTGCTGCTCTGTGCGGACGTTAATCTGGCCCGTGTCCACGCGGACGCGGACGTTGCGGCCGCCCTCGGTGTTCGTGTTGTCGCGGATGATGACGGTGCTGTTCGGGCGGATGACGAGGGTGGAGCCGTCGGCGAGCGTGATGCGGGCGCGGCCGTCCGACTGCGTCTGGACGGTGTCGCCGGGGTAGAGCTGAGTTTGCAGGCTGGCCGGGAGCGACTCGCGCGTGGCGGCGCGGATGACGCGCACGTCGCCCTCGAACGAGGTGAAGCGCGCGCCCTCCGTGGCGCTGTCAGCCGCCTTCGAGCCGGCGAACGGGTTGCCGTACTTCGAGACGTAGAACCAGGCCCCCACGCCCACGAGGGCGAAGGCGAGCCCGGCGACGATGATGTAAATCAGCCGCTTCTGAACGACCCACCATTCGAGGTCGAAGCGACCGTGCTTGGTAGCCATATCGGGGATATGAAGTCGGGACTACTGAACTACTACTGCGGGGCTCTAGAATGCTATCGAGTGACGGGGCGGGCAGTCAATTTTGACCCGCATACCCAAAAATTGAGGCTCGAACGGCCGCGGCTCGTCGGGCGCGACTAAACAAAAGTTAGCACAAAGCCGAGATTCTAGGCAAAAGGAAAATTTTCGCCAAGGCGGTGTACGATTTTCATGCTTATTTCATGAAGCTCCGACCTCGGAACTCGAAGTTTCGAGAAAAAAGCCTCGCCGTTCGTGTTCGGAGCGCGGACGTTGGGGAAAATTTCTCGAACGGCCGAGCTTTTTTCTCGAAACTTCGACCTTTTTTCACGGATTTTGGAGTTCTGAGCACGAACGTCGGAGAAAATTTCTCGAATCTTGGAGCAAATTTCTCGAATCTTGGGGAAAATTTCTCGAATCTTGGAGCTTTTTTCTCGAACGTTGAGGCTTCGAGCCCGGAGGTTTATGTCGTGAACTCGGGTTTCTCTATAAATAACTTGAGTTCGACGTAAGAAAAGTCCGTTAAATACCAGTCACCGGCGCTCGACCGGCTCCGATTCTTCGGGCTCGACGTTCTCGAACGGCGGGTCGAAGCCTTCGGGGAGGTCAACGTCTATGTCTCGCTCGGCGCGCTTGGGCCAGAGGAGCGAGGCCACGACCGAGCCGGCGAGCACGGTCGCGACGAAGCCGAGGGCGATGCCGATGGGGATGTGGTTGCCGTGGTGGCGCACGTACTCGGCCGCGCCCGGCGCGCTCGCCCAGTCGAAGACGTGCGCCACGCCCATCGAGATGAGCGGCAAAAGCATCTTGACGCCGATGAAGGTCAGGACTATCGCCAGGCCGAGCTTGAGGTAGTGGAACTTCTCGACCACGCCGGCCAGCAGGAAGTAGAGCGAGCGCAGCCCCATGATGGCGAAGACGTTCGAGGTGTAGATGATGAACGTGTCGGTCGTGATGCCGAAGATGGCCGGGATGGAGTCCACGGCGAAGACCAGGTCCGTGACCTCGACGATGACCAACACGAGCAGGAGCAAGGTTCCCGTCCGCCGCCCGTTCTCGACCGTGAAAAACTTCTCGCCGTCGTAGTGGCGCGTGATCGGGATGAACCGCGTCACCAGTTTGACGATGGGGTTGTGCTCGGGCTCAATCTCGGTCTCCTCCTGGCTGAACATCTTGACGCCCGTGATGACGAGGAACGCGCCGAAGAGGTAGATAATCCAGTTGAACTGGCGGATCAGCGCCGTCCCGAGCAGGATCATCGTGATGCGCATGAAGAGCGCGCCCATCACGCCCCAGAAGAGGACGCGGTGCTGGTACTTCGACGGCACTTTGAAGTAGGCGAAGACCAGCAGGAAGACGAACAGGTTGTCCACCGAGAGCGACAGCTCGATCAGGTAGCCGGTGACGAACTCGACGCCCTTCTGCTTGCCCAGGTGCCAGAAGACGACCCCGGCGAAGATCATCGCCAGCGACACCCAGACCGAACTCCAGATGACGGATTCCTTGTAGGTGACCGCGTGAGACTTCCGGTTGAAGAGCCCGAGGTCGAGACTTAGCATGACCGCTATGAGCCCTGCGAAGCCGACCCACAGCCAGAAAGAATGTTCCGCCATGTTCATACGTGACGGTTAACATAGCACCCGCCCGCGCGCTCAATCAACCAACACCCGGTTAATATTATTATGTTGGTAGCCCGTGAAGATGTCCGCCTTTCATAGCACATGAGATGTCCGGGTTGCATTTTTAAGCCGCGCGTTTCTTGACCGCCTGTTTCACTATGTCTTTGCGTGCCTGTGTGCTGATGGGCGTGCCCTCCGAGCTGTAGCGCCCGACCTCATGCGCGCCGTAGCCTAAGCTGAGCGTCCCGTCCAGATGCTCATAGACGATTACCCGGCAGCCGGCCAGGGTCGAGCGCCACTGCTGCCGCTCGATCTGCAAGCTGAGCCGGGCGAAGCTGACCGTGTTATCCCTTGCCACGACTCGCTCGTGTTGCAGGCAGAAGACGCGCTCCAAGTCCGTGCGCGCGCAGGTCACGAAGGCCGTCCCCTCTTGCGCGGCTCCGACGCTGAACCGCGCATTGAACTCGGCGACGTACTGCCGGCGGAGGAAGCGGTTCGCCTCTTCGAGCGTCGTCACGTCGGCCAGCCTCAACTCCTGCGGCAAGCGGCCCTGCCAGGTGCGGAATGAGCGCTCACTGCGCCCCCTGGCCTGCGGCGAGTAAGCCGGAATCAACTGAATGCCCAGCTCTCTGAGCGCCCGTCCGACTTGCGTCAGCGCCTGGCGGTCCACTGGCTCTCCGGCCTTCGGCGTGAGCCAGAAGTGGCTCGCCCGGTCACTGTAGAGCGAGCAGAAGAGACCTTCCGTCTCAACCACTTGCCTGAGCGCGCGCATGACCGTCCGGGTGGACTCCTCCTCGACCAGTTGCGCGTAGTAGATGCGCGATGTCGCATCATCGAGAATGACGATCAGGTCATGCCAGCGCTCATCACCGAACCACTGATGCTGACTGCCATCAATGTGCAGGAGCATCCCTGGCAGTGGACGGCGCGGCCTGCGCCGGTGATGAGTGCCGCGCTTGGGGGCACGCTTGACCAGCCCTGCCCCCTGGAGGATGCCTTTCGTCCAGGTATACGAGAGTTCAATACCATGCTCACTCTTGAGCTTCTCGTGGAAGTGCGAGACGTTGAAGTCGAAGTAGCGCTCCTGGTAGAGCCGTAAGACCTCTTCGACGATGGCGACCGGCACACTCCTGGGACTCTTGCGTCCGCGCCGCCCATCAAAGAGAGCATGGAAGCCGAACTGCTCATACTTCTCACGCCAGCGCCGCAAGTGACGGTCACTGACGCCGAGAATCTCGGCTGCCTGAAACCAAGTGATCTTCTTCGCCAGGGCGCGTAACATCACGTCTTGAACTTTCATGGCCCGCTCCACGGCGGCCTCCGAGTAGTGCTTCATGACTGTACCCTCCAGCCAAAAAGCTTTTACTCCTCGCCGCCTGAAAGCGGACATCTACCGTGCTACTTGACCGGACATCTAATCTGCTACCTACACCGGTTAATATTATTATTGACAGACAGCCTGCACTCACGTATCTTCACCGCGCTTTACCTGGCTGACTAGCGTCTTACTTAGTCTCACACATACTTGGCAGACAAATGCTGTAAGGGCCGACGGTCGCTGCCTGAGACCACGGCTCGCAATAAAACCCAAGAAGCAAGGGTCACGCCGCAAAGTGGCATTGTTTAGCTTCGTGCCGCGGCAGCGGCGGGCTAACAACTCACTGCATGCGACCGCAGGACAGCGGACTTGTCTTGCGTGTCGTGCGGGACGGCGCGCTAAGCCAGGTGCCTGGGTGGTGAAATGATCCAGACTGGTCTATCTCACAATCAGAAAGGTAAATCGTAATGCTTCGACATAGAGCACTCGCCTACTTCGCATTACTGTCTGCGGTGTTTATCTGGGGCGTTAACTTCGTGGTCGTCGAGGGGGCAATCGGCGTCTGGAAGGGACAAGAATTTACTTTTCTCGCCGCCCGCTTCTGGCTCGCCTGCGTCGTCTACGGCGTGATTCTAATTGCGCGTCACAGGTCACTGGTGAAAGCCTTTTCACTAGATAGGCGAACGGTTTTACGAGCCCTATTAGTCGGGGTCATACTCGCGGCGGGCTACGGGTTTCAGACCTGGTATTATGTGGAACGAGGGAACGCGGTCGGCGCCGCTTTTCTCACGTCCACTACCGTCGTTTGGGCGCCCCTCCTTGCCCCTCTCTTCCGTCAGCGAGTTTACACCGCTACGATCATCGGCGCTTGTTTGGCGATGGTCGGCATAGTGTTAATAGAATGGCATTCAATTACATTATCAGGGGTTAGTTCTAAGACTTGGTTTGCGATCCTGGCCGCAGTTGCTTTTGCTATCGAGATTCTCCTCGTATCGCGGTTTGCGCCCAAAGAGAAAAATATGCAGTGGACGACGGTTAGCTGCCTGGGCGTAGCTCTGTTGATGACGGTTATCGCTCTCTTCAAGACGAATGGGGGCTGGCAGGAAGGCCAGGCTGCTCCGAGGATCCTTACGGTTATCTTCACCGGGACGTTTGCCACCGCCATCGCACTGGGCCTTCAGAATTGGGCGCAGGCGCAGGAAATAAAGGGCGCCAAAATTATTGACGGCCCGCGCGCCGCTATCATCGCCGCGCTCGAACCCGTCTTTACCGTCATGGCGGTAGGAACCCTTCTGTTCATCGGACTACGAGGTGCTGACGATACCTATTCGAAGCTGTCGGCGTTGGGCTGCTTGCTGATCCTGGTCGGAACCCTTGTCTCAGAATTTGCGGCGGCAAAGCGGAGCCAAAAACAAGAGCGCCTTGAGAATGCCGACGGTGCGGTGGCGCAGTCCTGATGAACTGCGGCTGACGGCGTCCGCCCCTCAACGACAAACATCCAGCTCAGACTATCGGATCGAGTAACGCATCGGAGGAACTGATGGGAACAGAAGCAGAACAGGTAACCAAAATTGTCGTCCTAATCACCGGCTTGTTCGTCTTTGTTAGTTTTGTTGGGCTGATTATCTTTCTGATCGCTAGAGCCGCCGATTACACCAGGGACTTCCGTCAGAAACTCATGCTCATGGTAACCAATATTCTGATCACGGTAATATTGGTTGGAGTCGGGTTGTTGCCAAAGGCTCAGGACACACTGGCTAATGTCACGGGCAAGGGGTTAGGTCGCTGGACTTTCAATCTAGGAGGGGCCATAGCAATTTGGTTTATAGTATCCGCGGTTACTTCACGGTATTTCGGCTCCGATCCAAAGGTGCAGCACTGGGCCGCGGCCCTAACGCCCAACTCTGATGTCGAGCACGATTACCGAATGCGCGGCTTCGAGTACTATCGCGACTGGAAAGAAAGCTTGGGCGCATTCAAGCGTGTGATTGAAAAATCCGAGCGTCATTTTATCGAAGACCTCCTCCCGAAGGTCTTCTATCACGGCCCTTTCGATCTGGTTAAGCCGGAAAAAGTCACCATCAAGACTTTGTTCTGTTTCTCGAAGGGGCGGGCTGTAAAATTTCAAAGAATACAAGGCGTCAAGCGTACCGACAATAAAAAAAGCCCAAGGGTGTACTTACCCCAGACGTCGTCTACACAGGGAAACCCGCCGTCCGGCTTACATTTTATACGTGACGAACACGGGGGCCATGAGACGGCAAGACATTCTCACGGGGACTGGAAACAAGTGCCTTGGCCTAACATAGATATCTTGCTCGTGGCCGTTTACGAGGGCGATGACATTGAAAGTGGTGATTATGTCTATGTTGACGTCTCAAAGTATATTGATTTCGAGCGAGGGGACGCCGCCACCGTCGAGATAGCGATTGTTGCGGACAAGCCGGTCAGAGAGTTTCATGTGTGGGAAGTCGCGGCGTCTCCCGCAACTACGGAGAGACCCATTCCTCTTATGTTTCGCCAGGATGACGACATGGCGGACAAGCGGACGGCGGCGACCAGCGAAAAGAATAAGAAACAGATAGCCAAGATGTTTGCGGGGTGGGACGCGATCTTGGATCAGGCGCTCAGCGACAAGCTTGGGCGGGCTGACGGGATTTCCGTAGAAGAAGTCAAATCTTTCCTCCTCAAAGTTAGCAGCAGCATCGCGAAGGATGAATCAGACACAACAGGCGTCCCGGTGTTCCAGGAATTTTTCCATCAGCCGCCCGGAGAAGATTGTGTGGTTTATAGGCTGAAACACGCGCGAAAAGTCATTCTATCCACTTTCGCTTGGGGTTAAATACAATTCCTTCCAAAACTCGTCCCATGTACCTTGTCGTGTAAGTGACTTTAATGATGAACCGCATTCGCGTCCCCGCTCCCCGCTGGGGGGCGGCGCTAAAGAGGTGCGACGGCCGCCGCCGCCCTTGTCCTACAGTTGCGAGCCCGCCCGTCTCTCCGCTACAATCCGCCATTTCAGGCTAGCAGTCTGTCGTCGGTAATCAGCCAGCAGCTTTTAACTGACCACCGACCACTGACCACTGACCACTGACTACTGACTTTTCGGAAGGTTATCACCCATGCTCAAGTTTCTCAGCAAGATGGAGCGCACGCGGAGCCTGATTATCGTCGGGTTCGCCATCTTGATGGCCGTCAGCCTCGTCGTCTTCTACGCGCCCGCGCGCAACGCCTCGACGCCCTCGGCCACGAACACGCAAGTCCTCGCCACGGTCGGCGGCGACGAGATCACGGTCGGCGACCTCGTCCAGCAGGTCGGCGACCCCTCGGTCCTCAACAAGCAGATTGGCGAGATGCTCCTCAAACAGCTCATCCAGCAGCGCGTCATGGTGCAGGAGGCCAGGCGGCTCGGCCTGACCGCCTCGGACGAGGAGCTGGCCGCCATCCTCCGCGAGCAGAACAAGGACGCCTCGGGCAAGGTGGACGTGGAGAAGTACAAGCAGCGCGTCGGCGACGTGGCCCGCTTCGAGGAGCGCATCCGCGACTCCATCGCGGTGAACAAGCTGCGCGCCTTCGTCACGGCCGGCGTCAACGTCGCGGAGGAGGAAGTCCAGCGCGACTACCAGCGCCGCACGACCACCTTCGACCTCGTCTACGTGCCGGTCATGGCCGAGAAGCTCGCCGACAAGATTAACCCGTCGGACCAGGAGCTGAAGGACTACTACGAGCAGCACAAGACGGACTACCGCGTCCCCGTCCCGCAGAAGAAGATTCGCTACCTCTTCATCGAGCAAGCCAAGATGGGCGAGAAGATTCAGATTCCCGACGCTGAGCTGCGCGCCGAGTACGACGGGCTCTCGCCGGAGCTGAAGCAGGGCGGGCACCGAGTGCAGCAGATCGTGCTCAAGGTCGCGACCCCGGCCCTGGACGAGACGGTCAAGGCCAAGGCCGACGCGTTGGCCCAGAAGCTGCGCGGGCAGACGGGGACCGCGACCGAGGCGGAGTTTGGCGAGGCGGCCAAGGGCAACTCGGAGGACCCGGCGACGGCCAAGGACGGCGGCTTTATCAGTGGCGTCGTCAAGAAGAACCCGAACAAGCCGGACGACCCGCTCCAGCGCACTTTCGAGACGGAGGTCGGCGGCATCTCCGGCCCGCTCAAGTACGCCAACGCCTACTACATCTTCCGGCGCGGCGAGTCGGTGCCGAAGACCTTCGAGGAGGCCAAGCAGGAGCTGCTCGTCTCGATGCGCAACAAGCGTGCTTACGGCGCGGCGGCCGCTCTGGCACAGCGCGCGGCCGCGCGCCTGAAGGAGACCAAGGATTTTCAGAAGGTGGCGCAGGAGCTGGCGGCCGAGGCCAACATGACGCCGGCCGACATGGTGCGCGAGACGCCGTTCGTCGTGCCGGGCGACGACGTGCCGAAGATCGGCAGTAACCAGCAGTTCGAGGAGGGCATCAAGCCGCTCGAAAACCCGCAGGACGTGGGCAACGTGACGCCCATCCCGAACGGCTTCGCCGTCCCGATGCTCGTCGAGAAGCGCGACCCGAACTACCTCCCGGCCTTCGAGGATGTCAGGGACAAGGTGGCGCAGGCGGTCAAGAAGGAGCGCGCGCAGACGCAGCTCGAAGAGACGGCGCGCAACCTGGCGAACACCGTGACGGGCGCGGGCGACCTCAAGGCAGCGGCCGAGAAATTGGGCCTGGAGGCGCGCACGCAGGACACCTACGCGGTCAGCCTGCCCTTGGGCGAGCTGGACATGAACACGGCCGCGCAGGAGGCCATCTACGCGCTCAAGGAGGGCGAGGTGACGAAGACGCCCATCAAGGTCGGTGACGACTGGATCGTCGTCGGCGCGACCAAGCGCACGGAGGCCGACCTCGGCGAGTTCGCCAAGCAGCGCGACTCGCTGATGGACAACGCGCTCAACGAGCGCCGCAACCAGGTCTTCCAGGACTACATCACGGGGGCGCAGGCGCGCATGGAGGCGGCCGGGCAGATTTACATAGACCAGGACGCGATCGCCAAGCTCGGCGGCGAAGAGGAGCCGACGATCGCGGCCCCGCCCCCCGGCCTCCCGCCGACTACGACGACCGCCCCGATTGAGATCCCAGTGAAGTAAAAGCAGAATCCAGAATCCAGGAGTCAGGAGTCAGAATAAAAGAAAGAAGGGTTTCGGCCTTTCATTCTGACTTCTGACTTCTGACTTCTGACTTCTGACTCCCTGCTTTCCCTCATATCCACCCCAGAATCTTCCACCACACGATGCCGACCCCGCCCCAGATGAGGAGGTTGGGGACGGAGACGACGAGGCCGAGCCACCACCAGGTGCGCTGCCTGACGTAGCCCGCGCCGAACCAGATGGGCGCGGGCGTCGTGCCGTAGTGCGTGAGCGAGGCCCCCAGATTCGAGAAATAGGCCAGCAGCAGCACTGCCAGGACGGGCGGCGCTCCGGCCGCGATGGTGACGGCGAGGAACGGGATGAACATCGCCGTGACGTGCGCCGTGATGCTGGCGAACCCGTAGTGCGCGTAGAAGTAGATTAAGAGCAGCACGCCGAGCGCGACCCACCAGGCCCAGCCGATTGTCAGCCCCGCGGCCGCGTCCGCGAACCTTTTAGTGATGCCAGTCTCGCCGAGCGCCTCGGCCATCCGCACCAGCCCGCCGTACCAGATGAACACGTCCCACGCGTTGCGCTCCGCCAGGAGGTCGTCCCAGTCCAGGACGCCGCCGAGCAGCAGGACGCAGATGCCGACGAGCGCCACGGTCGCGTAATGTATGTCCGGCACTCTCCCGCCCGTCCAGTAGGCCAGCTTGTCGCCGACGACCCACAGCGCGGCGACCAGCCCGAAGACGGCGAGCATCGTCTTCTCGGCGCGCGTCATAGGCCCCATGCGCTCCAACTCGGCGTGGGCCGCGTGGGCCGCGTCCGGCGTGTGTTTGACCTCGGGCGGGAAGAGGCGGTAGATGACGAGCGGGACGACGACGAGCGAAAGTATGCCCGGCACGATTGCGCCCGCGAGCCAGCGGCTGTAGGTCAACTGGACGCCGGCCTCCTGCCCTGCGAACTTGGCGATGATGGGGTTCGACGCCTGGCCCGTCAGGAAAATGGCACAGATGACGACCTCGCACTGGTAGAGCGTCACGAAGAGGAACGCGCCGAGGCGATTGGCCGTCTCGCCCGGCCTGGAGTCGTAGGCTTCGGCGAGGCTCTTGGCGACGGGGAAGATGACGCCGCCCGAGCGCGCGCCGACCGAGGGGATGACGGAGGCCAGGAGCGCGCTCGTCGAGGCGAGCGCGTAGCCGAGGCCGAGCGAGTGGTGGCCGATAGTCCTGATGAAGTGGAGCGCGATGCGCCGGCCCAGTCCCGTCTTAATCATCCCGCGCGAGATAAAGAAGGCCGCGAGCACGAGCCAGACCACGGGGTCCGCGTAGCCGCGCAGCGCCTCGCCGACCGGCAGCACGCCGACGAGCGCCACGGCCGTCACGCCCAGAAGCACGATCGCCGCGCTCGGCACGGGGCGCAGGATGGAGCCGATGATGGTGGCGACGAAGATCGCCAGCAGCCGCCAGGACTGCGGCGTGACCCCGGCGGGCACGGGCGTGAGCGCGATTGCCGCGGCCGCAGAGACGACGACGGCCCACTTCCAGAGCCGGCCGCGCGCCTCGCGGCCGGCGTCCGTTCCGGTCTCCATTAATTAACCTTCACACGAATCTTACAGGAGTGATAGAACCGGCGGGATACTACAGCGATTTTCACAATAAAAGAAGAGAAAGGGGCGAGCTACGAATGACTCCGTAGCTCGCCCCCTGCTTCGTTCTCTTCCGCGGTCGTCTAAAAGCCCTTCATCAAAGGTGCGAAGCTCGTCTGCGGGACGCGGACGCTGATCTGGACTTCGTTGCCGAGCGTGTTGATGCTCAGGCCCTTGAGTAGGTCCGCGAGCGATTCTCCTTTTGCGGAGCTGCTGCTTGAGCGGGAGAAGCCGAAGGCCGAGAGCGCCTTGACGGTGTTGAGCGCCTGCCCTATGTCGCTCGCCTGCTCGGCCGTCTCCGTGCGGAGGTTGATGTCGGCGCGGGCGTCCGCGCCGTCCGCGCCGAACGAGCCGTAGAACTGGCGTATCGAGGCGAAGTATTTTTCGATGAAATTGTCCGGGGACTTCGCGGCCGCGCCCTGCGGGACTCTGCCGCTGAAGCCCAGGACCGCGCCGGGCGTCTCGCTCGCCAGCCGGACCAATTCCTCGTCCACGCGGTTGCGCCCCAGGCTCGCGTCAATCGCCGCGCGCACCCCTTCAAGCTCGCCGACGGCAATCGTGTTCGCGTTGAGCGCCGTGACCGCCATCCTCTCCGACCCGGCGCGGGCCTTGGCCCGGGCCTCCGCCTGCGCGACGGTCTTGCCGTCCCGCGCGTCGTCCGCGGGAGTCCGCGTCGAGTAGATCACAAAGACCCTGCGGCCCTCGTACTGCTGTTCTTCCCTCTGGATGTGCTGGTCCTGCGCCTTGGCCGACGCGAAGGCCGTCTCCAGCAGCTCGTCCGACTTGAAACTGCCCTGCGCGATGACGACGGCGCGCGAGCCCGCGGGCGGCGCGGCCACCAGAATCCCATGGGCCGGGAGCGCGGCCGTGCGCGACGCCTTGCCCCCGTGTGCGGAATCGAGGCTCATGCCGACGGCTATGCTCTCGAAGGTGCGCGGGTTGACGCCGGTCTTGCGCTGGAACTCTTCGAGCTTGGCGTTCATCTTCGCCAGCGCCGCGGGGTTCGAGGCGAGCACGGCGGGCAGCGTGTCGTTGAGCGCGCGCTGCACGTCTATGCTGATGACGAAGTCGGAGGCCGGGAGCGACGCGAGCGCACCGCCCGCGGACGCGGCCCGCGTGCCCTGGTTGAGCCCGACGACGAAGACGACCGCCGCCAGCACCGTTACGGCGCAAGCGAGGAGCGAGAAGTAAGATTTTCTATTCATGACGACCTTTCTTAAAAGCAGGAGTCAGGAGTCAGAAGTCAGGAGTCAGAAGAAAAACGGTTTCCGCCTTATCCATTCTGACTTCTGACTCCTGTATTCTGCTTTTACTTTCATTCTGGGTTCTGGCTTTTGGGTTCCGGGTTCTGCGTTTTCGGCTTGAGCGCGCGCAGCAGGGTCGAGATGTCCGCCTGCTGTAGCCGGAAGCTGATGGAAGTCTCGTTGCCCTCGGCGCTGATCTTCATGCTGTCGAGCGCGCCCTGCGCGAGCTTGCTCAGCTCGGCCGAGAGCTGGCCGGAGACGGCGCTGGCGAACTGCTTGAGCTGCGTCAGCGTCTCGCTCAGCGTCTTGGCGTCGTCGGCCTTCTCCGTGCGCGCAATCGCCATCAGGTCGAAGCCACCGGCGGTCGTGCCGACGGAGCCGTAAGCCTGGCGGATGGAGGCCAGGAGGCGGTTCAGCTCGTCGCTGGGGAGCGTGACGCCCTTCGAGAGCGACGGCGGCACGTTGGCCCCGAAGCCCATGAGCGCGTCCGGCTGACGCGTCGCCAGGCGGACGAGGTCCGCGTTCGCGGCATTGGCTCGCGCGCCGCGCGCGTCGAGCGCGGCCTGCACGGCCGGCAGCTCGCCGAAGGCCAGCGCGTTCGAGCCGAGCGTCACGACCGCCAGCTCGCGCACGCGCATGTTCATCAGGCCGGGGACGCTGACGTGGTCGTTGACGCTGAAGACGTAGATGGTCGCGTCCTTGTACTTCTGCTCCTGGTACTTGCCTCTGGCGGCCAGCCGGCCGGCGGCCAGGAGCGCGCCCGCGTCGAACGTGCCCTGCGCGATGACGACCGTGTCGGCCGTCGTGACCCCCGCGGACGGGTTCTGGTAGCGCATGCCGACGGCGAGCGAGTCGAAGCTGCGCGCGTCAATCCCCGTCTTGGTCTTGAGGCTATCAATCTCCGCGTTGAACTCCGCGAGCTTTGCGGGGTTGTCTGCGAAGACTTTCGGCGCGGCCTCCGTAATCAGCCGCTTGACGTTGACGAAGGCCACGAGGTCCGACGGCGGGAGCATGTCTAACGGGGCGGCGGCGGCGGCGGCCGGCGCACTCTTCGTCCGAGCGCCGCCGGAGAGCGCGAAGACCGTGAGCGCGAGGCCGACGGCGAGAACTACTGCGAGCGATTTCTTATTCACGTTCTTGAAACTTCACCTTTCAAACTTTTAATCCCAACTTTGGGCCACTTTCGGATGCGGAGCCCGGCGCGCAAGGTTGGCCCCGCGCCATTCACGGCCTTGAGCCCGCCTGCGCGAAAATCTCTTCGGGCTCGACCCTCCTGTAGTCGGCCGGCAGCTCGAAGAGCCCCGCGTCCACTGTCTCTCTCACGTCGCGCAGCTCCATCGTCGTGCGCGCGCCGGACGAACTCGTCTCGGACTTGACGGGCATCCCCAGCCGCTCGTCAACCCAGATGAGACTCTCAACCGGCGCGCGGCCCGCGCCGGGGTCGCGCACCGTGACGCGGTACTTGACAACCTGCCGCCCGCCCAGGTCTTCCTCGCCGAGCCTCTCGTAAACGGTCTCGGGCCGAGACTCGTTGAGCAGCTTCTCCGGGGAAAAGTCGGGCGGGACTTGAGCGCCCTTGTCCCCGCCGCCCGTCTCAGTTTTCAACTCCGCGTACAACTTCTTCGCGGGCAGCAGCACGTAACGCGCCTCCGGCCGTTCCAGGTAAGCGACGCGCCCGCCCGCCCCTTCTGCGTACTCTTCCCGGCGGCGCTCGCCGTCGCGCGCGATGAAAGTCTCGCTCGCGCCGCCCTCGCCCGTCGTCAAGACCCGCGTCGCCTGATAACGCTCAGGCTCCTTCGTCTGGAAGGGCGGGGCCGAGGACGGCTTGCCGGTCGCGGGCGGGGCATTGGCCGAGTTCTGGTTGCCCGAAACGTCCTGGCGTTTACAAGACGCGAGCGCGAGCGCGAGCGTTAACAAGAACAAAAGAGCGGGCGTTCTCATCTTCACGCTCAGACGCGCTCGACCAGCAGCGCCAGGCCCATGCCGCCGCTCACGCACAGGGTCGCCAGCCCGCGCCGCGCCCCGCGCTTCTTCATTTCGTGCAGCAGGGTCGTCGTGACACGCACGCCCGTGCAGCCTATCGGGTGGCCGAGCGCGATGGCCCCGCCGTTGACGTTCAAACGCTCGGCGTCGAAACCCAGATCGCGGTCGCAGGCGATGACCTGCGCGGCGAACGCCTCGTTCAGCTCTACGAGGTCAATCTCGTCAAGCTTCAGCTTCTGCCGGTCGAGCAGGGCGCGCACGGCAGGCACGGGGCCGATGCCCATGATCTCCGGCGCGACGCCCGTGATCTCGTAATCCACGACGCGCGCCTCCGGCTCCGCGCCTGACTCTTTCAACGTCTCCTCGCTCATGACGACGAGGGCGGCCGCGCCGTCCGTGATGCCAGAGGAGTTGCCGGCCGTCACAGTCCCTTCACGGCTGAAGACGGGCGGGAGTTTTTTGAGCGACTCGATGGTCGTCCCGGCCCTGTAATGCTCGTCGCGCGCGAAGAGAGTCGCCTCTCCCTTGCGGCCTTTGACTTCGAGCGGGACGATTTCCGCGTCGAGCCGGCCCGAACTGATAGCGGCCTCGGCGCGCTGCTGCGAGCGCAGGGCGTAGGCGTCCTGCTCGTCGCGCGAGATTTCGTAGCGGCGCGCGAGCGTCTCCGCCGTCTCGCCCATCACCTGACCCGACAGCGGGTCCAGAAAGCCGTCGCGGTACATCCCGTCAACCAGCTCCACGTTCCCCATGCGCGCGCCCCAGCGAGCCCCCTCGGCGTAGTAGGGCACGCGCGACATGCTCTCCGTGCCGCCCGCGAGCACGGCGCGCGCCCGATTCAGCATGACCTCCTGCGCGGCCAGGATGATGGCCTTCAGGCCGGAGCCGCACGCCTGGTTGACCGTGTAGGCTGGCACAGTTTCGGGCACGCCTGCGCGGTAGGTGATCTGCCGCGCGACGTTCGGCCCGTTGCCGGCCTGCCGCGCCGAGCCCCAGATGGATTCCTGAATCTGGTCGGGGGCGAGGCGCGCGCGCCTGAGACTTTCGGCGGCCGCCGCCACGCCCAGGTCCGCGGCCGTCCAGTCGGCGAGCGTCCCGCCGAAGCGCCCAATAGGCGTGCGCGCCGAGCCGGCCAGGTAAACGTTCTTCATACTGCGCTGTCCTTAATTTCCATTTTTTGATTGACACGAAATGTTAGCACACGCTATAGAGCGGTTCCTATTGCGGAACGACGACCGCTCACCCACCTTTTTGACCCGCAATCCACCCGCAATGTCGAATGATCGTGCGTCTCACAAACGAGGAGGCGGCGCGCGAAGCAGAGCGCCGTCTGACGGAGTTGATTGACGGCCGCGGCGAGTGGCTCTACGTCGGCGGCCGTGCGGGCGCAGCCGTGAGTTTGAGGAAGAGCGAGTGCGACTTTCGCGTCGCGCACGGGCGGCTCGTCTTCACCTGCTGGGGCGACCGTGGCGCGCAGGCGTGGCGCGTGACGGCGTGGGAGTGGACGGGCGAAAAACTCCTGCTCACGGCGACGCGGAGCATGGGCGCAGAGAGAGCGCGCCTCGAACTCATCCCGCGCGCCTCCGCCGCTGCTCTCGCCGCGGAGGCCGGCGACGCTCGGCGGCGCGCGAGCCTTCGACTAGCACAACTGGCCTGCGCCACGCTCGGCGGCATCACACTGGAGCGCGCGGGCCTGAGCCCTGGCGCGCGCCGCGGCGAGCCCGGAAGATACGCGCGCATCACGCTCCGGCGCGCGGGCCGGGAACGCATCGCCGTGACCTGCGACATCGCCGAAGCCGAAGCGCGCAACGTTGACGCCTTCCTCTCCAGCGCGCTCCTCTGGTTCGCGCGCGCCGGGGAGCAGCGCCACCGCGTCAGCAAACTGTGGCTCATCGCGGGGCGGGGAAGCGTCGAAGTTCTGGCACAGAAACTCGCTCTGCTCCGCGACGATCTGCGCCGCGTCGTCACGCTCTACCAACTGGGCGACGAGTGGCAAACGCTCACGCCCGTGCGCGCGCCCGAACTCGCGGAGCTTTGGAGTGAGTCGCCGCGCCGCCTGCGCCGCCCCGCCGAGGACGCCTTGAGCGAGACGGCCGCGGGCATCGTCGCCCACGCGCCCGAGGCGATTGACGTTGTGCGCAAGCAGTACGCCGAGACCCTGCGCTTCCGCGGCCTGCCGTTCGCGCGCGTGCGCCGCTTGATGAACAGAGAGCGCGTCTGGTTCGGCATCGCCGGCGCGCGCCGCCGCCTGCTGGAAGAAGAGACGCTGGAAGAATGGACCAAACTGCTCCGCGACCTGACCGAGCACCGCCGCGCCGAAGCCTTAGACCGCCGCCACGCGCTCTACCGCGCCGCGCCCGAGTCCTGGCTCGAATCAATCTTGAGACGCGACATCACGCGCCTGGACCCCGGCCTGCGCCTCGCCCCGCTCTTCTCGCAGTTCCGGCCCTCACGGGAAGCCGGCGGCCACCCGCGCCCGATTGACTTGCTGGCCCTCAGGCGCGACGGCCGCCTCGTCGTCATCGAGCTGAAAGTCTCAGAAGACCGCGAACACGTCCTACAGGCCGCGGACTACTGGCGGCGCGTCGAGGCCCACCGCCGCGCCGGCCACATCACGCGCGCCCGCCTCTTCGGCGACGCGGAGATTTCCGACGAACCCCCCCTCGTCTACCTCGCCGCGCCCGCCCTCCGCTTCCACCGCGCCTTCCACCTACTCGCCCGCTCAATCACCCCCGCCATCGAAATGTACCGCCTCGACCTCAACGAAGACTGGCGCACAGGCGTCCGCGTCACGCGCCGTGTGACGTTAACCAATAATTTGCAGTAACCTACTCCCAAAGGTCTAACTTGCCTGCCATAATCTGAGTCTGTTATATACCTAGGGGTCTTTTAGCTCGGGGCATTCTCTTAGGAGAATGCCTTGTAGGCTGGTGTATAGCCGGCTCGGCAGTATTGTTAGGGACTCGTACCCGAGTTTTCCCCCGAAGGCGCGCAGTCGCGTCGCTACTGCGCGCCGGCCGGGGGACACTCGGTCTCGCATTTAGTAAAAGACCTACCTCATGTCTTGGTTAGCCCACCCAGCTTATAAGCCTGTGCGGAATCGTATCATCTCACGGTTCCGCGCGGAGGTTTATACCTTCAAAAGCTTACGCCCCGTTATATTTCTATGCGGAGGAGCTCTAAGCAAACGGCGGAACCGTGTTGCTGACTACATCCGCAAGCATCACCCTGACAAGTTAGTTTTTTACGCTGACGACGTGTGGGCACAGATAGCCAAAAAGCAATCATCCGGTTCCAAAAAAAGGAGGCATACGGCCAACGCGCTTGAGATGGAACGGCAGCTTGCCGGATTCGCCGACATGGTCGCGATCATTGTCGAAAGCGCAGGCACTTTTACGGAATTAGGGGCGTTTTCCCTGAGCGACGAATTGAGAAAGAAGGTGCTCCCTATAATAGATGTGTCTTATAAGAATGATGAGTCATTCATTAACACTGGCCCGGTAAAATGGGTTGATATAGATTCGGCGTTCGCGCCTACCATTTTCGCTGACTTCAACGTAATTCTTAGCGCCGTGGCCGAAATAGATGACAGGTTAGGTAGACTCACGCGGATAGGCAGGGTAAGAGAGAAGGTAACTGAGATTACAAACAGTCCCAGGCACTTACTGTTTTTACTCTGTGACTTATTGGCCATCATAGGACCCGCACCCGAGTCCCACTGTGGTTACTACCTAAGAAGGATTACCAGAACAAGAAGAACGTCGTGGGACGCGGAAAATCTACTGAGTTTAGGAGTCTCCTTAGGGATAATAAAATCATTAACCAACAGTCACGGAGAATTGATGTACTACCGCCCGCTGGAGAATGATGACCTGGAATCTTATCTATACAGACATGTATTTAGCCTGAGGGCGTGGCGAGCCCGCCACCTGAGCGTCTTACAGAAAATGTTTGATGCGAAACAAATAAGTGAATACTTCAAGGCGGCCTGATGTTAATAGAGTTAATGTCGGAGGAGTTGCAACTCCCGATCACTTACCTTGAGAGTAGCGCAAAATCTGCTTCCTATCTGTATAGAACGTATGAGATTCCTAAGAGGGGCGGTGGCAGCAGGACAATACATCACCCGTCGCTAGAGCTGAAGGCTTTGCAGCGGTGGCTACTGCGTAATGTAATCGAATATCTCCCAGTGATGGAGGGAGTCGCCTTCGCATATAGGAAGAAGACGAACGTCGCCTCTAACGCAGAGCAGCATTTAAACAGTAAGTATCTCCTCAGGATGGATTTCATAAATTTTTTCCCCTCCCTGGGCGAGGAAGACATACGTTATTACATCAAGGGGAACGACCGGCTATTTCAGAGTTGGGCGGAAAAAGATGTCTGGTTCTTCAACTCGATAGTGTGCAGGTTCGGAAAACTTACCGTTGGTGCGCCTTCCTCACCGTCACTCTCTAACGTGCTATGTAGACACATGGATGTTGAAATTAAGAAGGTCTCTGACGACCTCGGAGCCACGTACACCAGATATGCGGATGACCTTATTTTCTCGACGAATACCCCGAAAGTTTTATCCGAATTAGAACGTGCGGTGGTTCGTATCGTTCGCAATTTAGAATGTCCGGCGAACCTGCACGTCAACCAAAAAAAGACTAGACATTTATCAAAGAGACAGAAGAGACAGGTTACGGGCGTTGTGTTGTCTACAGACGGAACCCTATCTCTGGGTCGCAAATTGAAGCGCCAGATTCGCTCTATGGTCTATCGTGTGGAATCATTAGAGGTTGTTGAACGCAAGCGGTTGGCCGGATTGTTGGCCTATTGCAAAAGTATTGAACCAGATTTTATTAACAGGTTGATTCTAAAGTTTGGTGGACATCAAGTCCGCCTCGCACAGGGCGGATCATCAGAAGTTGATAAACGCACTAACAAATGATCCCGGGTTAAATTGCCCGGAGGCACGAACGCCGGGGCGATTGGCTTCTAACTCTGTTGTGTCCCGGCGAGTGATGTACATCGCCTGACAGTAATCGGTTAAACAAAAGGGTGATGACGGTTTCTAAAGAGTTTCGTCATCACCCACCCAATTTTTTTGCTTCACCCTTGCCGCTAATTGGTTAAAAGATCACGCCGTCGTCTTTTGACATAATTGGCCGCCGCATTATCATTCAATAGGACGAGAGCGGCTGGTGGCCGAGGCCGAACGTCTGCGGGTTCTCGCCGATGATGGCGGCGGCGAAGAAGCGCGGGACATAGTGGACGTTCTCCTCGCGGAAGTTCTTGTCCAGTTGCGCGCGGGCGTCCGCGAGGGCGCAGATGCTGCAACGACGGTTCTGGTCGTTGACGACGAGGGCGAGCGCCCGCGCCGTTCCGTCCTCACCGCGGTTGTAGGCCAGGAGCGCCAGCGCCTCCTTCATCGGGTCGTCCCGGAACTGCTCCACGTTCTTCGCGATGTAGCGCGCGGCGGCCACGGCAGACTTCTCCACGTCCAAAAGCTCCTGCGGCGTGAGCCCGAAGCGCTCGCCCGTCTTCGGCAAGAACTGGAACATCCCCACGGCCCCGACCGCGTTGGGCGACTCGATGTTGACGAACTCGGACTCGATGAGCGGGATGTAGAGCCCTACGAGCGGCGAGACGTTCTGCGCTTTGAAGACGGCGGTCAGCGTGGGCGCTACTTTTTGCCCGCGCTCGAAGACGGGGCGCAGGTCGCCCTTCCACAAGCGGTCGCCGCCCTGACTGCCTATGCGCGCGGCGTAGCTCTCGACCCACTTCTGGATTTCCGCCTCGAAGCTCTGTGTGAACTCGTATTCTGTGCCAGAAATCTTGCGCGCGACGGCGCGCGCCTCCGCCCGGACGAAGGCCGCGCGCTCCTCGTTCGTCATCTGTTGATAGGGTTTTCCACCCGTCTGCGCGCGCGCCGGAAGCGCCAGCGAGAGCAGCAGCAGGGAGAGCGAGAGTACGATTGTCAGCTTGCGTTTCATCAACTATTCCTCACTTATTTTTAAAGTCGCGAGGGCTGCGAGCCCGAGGCCGTCCCTCCGAGAGAGTAAGCGTGAAATTCCGGGGAAAGTGTTCACGGCGCGCGGAAATTTTTTTCGGGGAAAAGATGCTAGAATCTGGCCCGATGACGGCAATTTCATCAGAGCCGGACGTGACGGAGCTGCTGCTCGAATGGCGGCGGGGCGATAGGGCCGCGCTCGACCGGCTGACGCCGCTCGTTTACGACGAGCTGCGCCGCCTCGCGCACCGCTACATGCGCGCCGAGCGCGGCGGGCACACGCTCGAAACCACGGCGCTCGTCAACGAGGCTTACCTGCGCCTGGCCGGCCAGCAGCGCGTCGAGTGGCAGGACCGCGCGCACTTCTTCGCCGTCACGGCGCAGGTCATGCGCCATGTCCTGATTGACCACGCGCGCCGCCGCCGCTACGCCAAGCGCGGGGGCGCGGACGCCCAACAGGTGCCGCTCGAAGAGGCGCACGCGATGACAGGCGAGCGCGCCGCCGAACTGCTCGCGCTCGACGAGGCGCTCGAAAAACTGGCACAACTGGACACGCGCAAGGCCCGCGTCGTCGAGCTGCGCTACTTCGCCGGTCTGAGCCTCGAAGAGACCGCGGACGTTCTCGAAGTCTCCGTCATGACCGTCCGCCGCGACTGGCGCGCCGCCCGCGCCTGGCTCTATAAAGAATTGCGGATTGAGGATTGAGGATTGCGGAATTAAAGATAACCGCTTTTTAATCCGCAATCCGCAATCCTCATTATTTTTTTATGACTCCTGAGCGTTGGCGACAAGTCGAGGAGGTGTTGCAGGCGGCGCTGGATCGGCCGCCGGTGGAGCGCGCGGCGTTTCTGGACGAGGCGTGCGCGGGCGACACGGAGCTGTTGAGCGAGGCCGGCGGGCTGTTGAGCGCGCACGAGGAGGCGGGCGAGTTTTTAGAGGTGCCGGCCATCGCGCGCGACGCGCGCGTGCTCTTCGGTGACGCGATGGAGGACGCTCGCGTCGGGCAGGTCGTCGGGCCTTACCGCGTCACGGGCCGGCTCGGCGCGGGCGGGATGGGCGAAGTTTTTCTGGCACAGGACGCGCGGCTCGGGCGCGCCGTCGCCCTCAAGATTCTGCACGACCACTTCGCGCGCGACGCGGCCCGCCTGCGCCGCTTCCAGCGCGAGGCGCGCGCCGCCTCCGCGCTCAACCACCCGAACATCCTGACCATACACGAGGTCGGCGACGCGGACGGCGCTCACTTCATCAGCACGGAGTTCATCGCCGGGCGGACGCTGCGCGAGTTGATTAAAGAAGACGCGCTCACGCTCGCGGAGATTCTGGACACGGCCGCGCAACTCTCCTCGGCGCTGTCGGCTGCGCACGCCGCGGGCATCATCCACCGCGACATCAAGCCCGAGAACGTCATGCGGCGCGAGGACGGGCTGGTCAAAGTCCTGGACTTCGGCATCGCCAAGCTGACGGAGCCCGCGGCGGCCGAAGTTTCGAGCGAGGCCCCTACGAGAATCCTGGGCCAGACGGAGGCCGGGATGGTGATGGGGACCGTCGGCTACATGTCGCCCGAGCAGGCGCGCGGTCTGCCCGTGGACGAGCGCACGGACGTTTGGAGCCTGGGCTGCGTGCTCTACGAAATGCTCGCGGGGCGCGCGCCGTTCACGGGCGAGACGCGCATGGACACGCTCGTCGCGGTCCTGGAGCGCGAGCCCGCGCCGCTCTTGAATCCTGCCGAGGACGCGCCCGCGGAATTGACAGAGCTGCAACGCATCGTCACGAAGGCGCTGAGCAAAGAGCGGGACGGGCGCTACTCTACGGCCGCGGAGATGCTGGAAGATTTGAGGGGCGTCGCTAAGTCCGTCTCTGCGAGTCTGGAAGGCCGCGCGGCGCTGGAAGCCTTGCGCGCGTCGCGCGGCTCGGAGGCGGGCGAGCATGAAAACGGCGCTCTCAATCCTGCGCTCTCATCTTCGAGCGTCTCGCTCGCCGAGCAGCAGGCGCGCGCGGCGGGGCGGCGTGTCTTGAGGGCGTTAATCGCCGTCGGCCTGTTGCTCGCCATCGTCGCCGCGACTTTCCTCTACAATCGCTCACTCGCGCGCCGCGCGCCGGCCCCCGCGCCCGCGAAGCTCTACACTGAGATGACGGAGGCGGAGCAGTTGGCCTTCATTGACGCGCGCGAGCAGGAAATCTCCGCGCGCATGGGCGAGCGCCCGGTGCGCCTCAGCGAGGACGCGCTCAGGGCCATCAAGCTCCATCTGGACGCTTACGCCGCGCGCCTTGGCAGCACGTCCACAGTGCACGGCGATGACAACCTGCGCGCCGTCTACGCCCGCGCCGTGCCCTACCTGCCGCTCATCGGGCGCTCGTTCAGTGAGCGCAAAGTCCCCGTCCTGGTCGGCGTCTACCTGCCGCTCATCGAGTCGGAGTACGAGTCTTGTCTTGAGAACGACATCGGCGCGAAGGGGCTCTATCAGTTCCTGCCGAGCACGGCCGAACTCTACGGCGTCTCCCGCGAGGAGATGTGCGACGCGGAGAAGATGACGCCCGCGGCCGCGCACTACATCGCCGACCGCATGGCCGAGCTCGGCGAGGACGCCGAGAGCATGACGCTCGTCATCCTGAGCTTCAACAGCGGCGACGGGCGGGTCCGCGATTCCCTGCGCCGCCTGCGCGAGACCGGCAACTCCGACAGAAACTTCTGGACGCTGCACGCCAACCGCGACCGCCTCCGCGACATCTTCAACATCGAAAACGCCTACTACGTCCCGCGCTTCTTCGCCGCCGCCATTATCGGCGAGAACCCGCAGGCGTTCGGCCTCGGCCAGCAGCCGCTCACGACCCTGGCCGAACGCCAGTAATCGGTCGTCTGCAAAATGTCCGGCGTGCGCGCGTCCTGGCCCACGGTAAAACCAGAAGACCTCTCCCGCCGGAAAACTGCTTGTGCGCGCTCGGGTATCTATGATATTAGGCCACCTGATTTCTTCCGCTCCAACAGTCTTACGGTGTTTCTCATCCAGAATATTCTCCAGACAGAAAGGACTTGCCCCATGAAGCTTTTCAGGCGCACTGACTCTCACGCGAAACCTCTCCTCAGACTCTTCGCCCTCGTCACGGCCGCGGCGCTCCTCCTCGCCGGGTGCTCGAAGAACCAGAACACGACGACGGGCGGCTCGCCCTTCGGCTCCAACGGGAACTCCGGCTCCACGGCCACTCCGGGGCCGAAGACGGCGAGCCGCGGCGACCTACAGGGCATGGCAGACCAGCAGGGCCAGGCCACGGCCGCAGACCGCGGCAACTTCAAGATCGCCTACTCCGAGCCGCAGAACGAGAAGTACGTGCAGATGAACGAGGAGCTGAAGAAAGACGGCTCGCTCGAACAGGTCGCCGCTGAGCTGAACGCGGCCGTCTCCCTCCCGGAAGACGTGACCATCGTCTTCAAGGAGTGCGGCGAAATCAACGCCTTCTGGAGTCCGCCCGAGCGCACCATCAACATGTGCTACGAGCTGATCGAAGACCTGGCGCAGCGGTTCAGCACGGTGGCGAAAGACCAGCAGCAGCTCGAAGACGCCGTCGGCGGGGCCATCACCTTCGTCTTCTTCCACGAATTGGGCCACTGTCTGATAGACCTCCTGAAGCTGCCCTCGACGGGGCGCGAGGAGGACGCCGTTGACCAACTGGCGACTTACGTGCTGGTGGACTCGGGCGGCGAGGAGGGCGAGCGGATGGCGCTGAGCGGCGCGATGTGGTGGGGCCAGAAGTACGACGAGCTGGCGCAGTCGGGCCGCACGGCGGGCGAGCTGGATCAGCTCTGGGCCGACGAGCACTCCCTGAACGCGCAGCGGATGTACAACATCATCTGCTGGGTCTACGGGCACAACCAGCAGAAGTACGCCGGGATGGTTAACAACCCGCTGCCGGAGGCGCGCGCCGTGCGCTGCCCGACCGAGTACGAGCGACTTTCCGGCGCGTGGCTGACGCTGCTCAAGCCCTACCTGAAGGACGGCGGGGCCGCGGCCGGCCTCGGCCAATAGATTGCGGATTGCGGAAATTAACAGCCCTCTGTGCCCTCTGTGTCCTCCGTGGTGAGATTCTTTAACCACGGAGGACACAGAGGAACACGGAGGAAAACTATAATGAGGACATGACCCGCAATTCGGCGCGCTTGTGCCGGCCGCCCTTTTTGTGGTATTCACCTGCGTTCAATTCCTTAGGGCAGTTGAAAGGATAAGCTAATGGCAAGTTTAAATGACCCCCGCCGCGGCGCGCGCCACACGTCGCGGGCGACCCCCCTCGTGGCGCTCGCCGTCCTCGCGTGTCTCGCGCTGGGGCTGGCCGGCTGCAAGAAGAACCGCAACGCGGGGAACGCGAACAACGCGAACGCGAACACGGGCGGCACCACCGAGACCGGCCAGGGCGAGAACACCAACAGCGCAGAAGTCATCAAGGGCATGGCTAACGAGCAGGGGCAGGCCACCGAGCCCGACCGCGGCAACTTCAGCGTCGAATACTCCGCGGTCCAGAACCCTGAGTACGCGCAGGTCAACGAGCGGTTCCGGCAGCAGCGCTTCCTCGAAGGCATCGCCGACCAGCTCAACGCCTCCATCGCCATCCCCGAAAACGTCGTCATCACCTTCAAGGAGTGCGGCGAGCCGAACGCCTTCTGGAACCCGCGCGACAAGCAGATCGTCATGTGCTACGAGTACATGTCGCAGTTGACGAACGACTTCCGCGAGGTTTCGAAGAACGAAGACGAGGTCGGCGAGCGCGTCGGCGGCGCACTGACCTTCGCCTTCATACACGAATTGGGCCATTGTCTGATTGACGTGCTGAAGCTCCCCTCGACGGGCCGCGAGGAGGACGCGGTTGACCAGCTCTCGACCTTCGTGCTGGTCGGGATGAACGGCGAGGAGGGCGAGCGGATGGCCGTCAGCGGCGCGCTCGCGTGGGGCATACAGTACGACCGGCTGGCGAAGTCCGGCAAGACGGCCGCCGAGCTGGACATGCTCTGGGCCGACGAGCACTCGATGGACGGGCAGAGGTTCTACAACATTCTCTGCTGGATCTTCGGGCACAACCCGAACAAGTACATGGGCATCGTCAACAAGCCGCTCCCGGAGGCGCGCGCCGTGCGCTGTCCCAAGGAATATTCGCGCCTCGCCAACGCCTGGCTAAACCTCCTCAAGCCTTACCTCAAGGACGGCGGCGCGAAGGCCGCGGGCCACACGGAGCCCATGCTCAACCAGCAGGGCGGGGAGGCTCCCCAAGGTAATCCGGCCCCGCCGCCGCCCCAGCCCGGAGGCGGCGGAGGCGGCCACGACGGACACTGAAGAGCAGTGGTCAGTGGTCAGTGGTCAGAAGTCAGTTAAGAGAAAGCAAGAGGCAGCCGAGTTAATTTCAACCGGCTGCCTCTTTCTTTTGTCTTTAACTGACCACCGACCACTGACTACTGACCACTGCCCTTGTCTCCGGCCGGGGTGGCGACGACGCTGACGATGCGCTCCATCTCTTCCTTGGCGCGCTCGGTGCTCGACTGTATGCCGGCGGCGCGCATGCGGAACTCGTCGGCGTTGCTCGCGTTGCGCAGCGCCTCTTCGAGCGAGATCAGCCCGGACTGGTAGAGGTGGAAGAGCGACTGGTCGAAGGTCTGCATCCCGTACTGCGAGGTGCCCGCGGCGATGGCCTCGCGGATGAGGTAGGTCTTCTCCTCGTTGATGATGTAGTCGCGTATCAGGCCCGTCGAGACCATGATCTCGACCGCCGGGACGCGCCCCCTGCCTTTGGCCGCGCGCACGAGCCGCATCGAGATGACGGCCCTGAGGATGCCGGCCAGTTGCAGCCGCACGCTCTTCTGCTGGTGCGCTGGGAACGAGGAGACGACGCGCGTGATGGTCTCGGTGGCGTCGAGCGTGTGCAGCGTGGAGAGAACTAAGTGGCCCGTCTCGGCCGCCGTCAGCGCCGTCTCGATGGTTTCGAGGTCGCGCATCTCGCCGACGAGAATCACGTCCGGGTCCTGCCTGAGCGCCCCGCGCAGGGCTTCGGCGAAAGAGCGCGTGTCCACGTCTACCTCGCGCTGCGTGACGAAGGAACGCTTGTCGCGGTGCAGGAACTCTATCGGGTCTTCGATGGTGACGATGTGGCCGCTGCGCGTGGCGTTGATGCGGTCAATCATCGCGGCGAGCGTCGTGGACTTGCCCGACCCGGTCGCGCCCGTGACGAGAATCAGCCCGCGCTGCTCGTCACTGATGCGGTCAACGACCGGCGGCAGGCCGAGAGAGCTGGTCGTGCGGGTCGAGTCGGGGATGACGCGCAGGACGATGCCGACCGTCCCGCGCTGCTGGAAGATGTTGGCGCGGAAGCGGCCGACGCCCGAGACACCGTAGCCTATGTCAACCTCGGAGACCTCCTTGAAGCGTTGCTTCTGGCGGTTGGACATCATCGAGAAGGCCATGTCGAGCGTGTCCTCCTGCGTCAGCGGCTGCACGTCCACGACCGGGCGCAGCTCGCCCCCGACCCTCATGTACGGGAAGGCTCCGGCCTTGAGGTGCAAGTCCGAGGCGTTGTGGCTCGCGGCGAACCGCAGGAGGTCGTCAATCTTGACTGACATAGTTGGAGAAACCCGTGAACCTTTCCGGGAAAACTGGGCCGCGGCGGGCGCGTTTCGTGTCTGGGCTTTGCCGACGCTCGTTTACAGAAGCGTCGAAGGAGGGCTCGCGGGCTTGAAGAGTTTGCGCCGCCGGAAGATTAAAGCCCGGGGACGCGCTCCGTAAACATGATAGCCCGCGGGCCAAAAGGGCGTCAACATTTAGTAGTGAATCAGTTTGATAAACATTTCCAATCTTCCCCCTGCTTCCCGGCAATCTCACGAAATGTTTTCCCGTAGAATCGCATAAAGCAATTAGATAACGGTGAGATGGACGAGTATCTGTGGGCTTGTCCATTGAAGGGAGGGCCAAGTCAATTTCAAATTGAGCCACTACTCGCGCTCCACATGAGATGCGGGCGGAAAGTGTTCCTCGCCTCCCCGCCACGCCCAGTCTTCCAACCTCCGCGCCTGCGGCCCGCAACTCAGCCGCCGGACAGACCTCTCAGGAGAACCCCCAACATGCTAACGACACGCCGCTCATTCACAACTCTCTCGCTTATTCTTATCTCCCTTTTAGCTCCGGCCGCGGCCCGCGCCCAGACACAGCGGCCCGAGAGCCAATCTCAGCCGCCCGTCGTCACGGCCTCAGCGTCACCCGGCCGCGTGCGCTACGCCGCGCTCGGCGAAGTCCACCAGACTCGCCTGCAAGTCTTCTCCCCGGACGGCGGGCAAGCCTTCGACTCCGGCTTCCGCTTGGGCAACCTCGTCACGTGGCGCTTGACCGACCAGCAAGGCTCGCGTCTGGCTGACGGCGCTTACCTGTTCCTCGTCACGGTCAAAGACTTCTCGGGCAATCTCACGCAGAAGCATGGGACGAGCGTGCTGGAGAAGGGGCGGGTCTACCTGGAGCAGACAAGCAGGGATGAAATAGCAGGGCCTCAAGCCACGGCCCTGGAGGCCAATAAGCTGACGGAAGCCGTGACGCCGATTGACCGCCTCGGCGCAGCCGGCTTCGAGCGCGCCGAGGCCACCGACTCGACTGAAGGCACAGCGGGCGGGGACACTCAAGCGTCGGGCAAGGGCGAGAGCACCGCTCCCGGCGATGGGATCGAGCCGTCGGTGTCCGGGGCGGGCACGACAGGAAAGCTCACGAAGTGGACGGACGGCCCGGCCGAAGTGCTCGGCGACTCCATCGTCACGGAGTTGAGTGGCAAAATAGGGATAGCGACGGCGACGCCGCGGGCGACGCTCGACATCAAGCAGTCGGCCGACTCCTTCGTGGGGGGCATTCACCTGCGGCGCTCTACGACCAACGACACTTGGACGTTCGTCACTGGCGGTGACAACAAACTCTACATGGGATACGCCAATAACGCCTCGGGCGCGGACGCCGCGGGCGACTTCACCATCCGCCCCCTTGTCCTGACTCCGACCAACAGGGTCGGCATCGGGACGCCCGACCCGGCGGCGATGTTGCACGTCGCGGGAGATGTCAACTTCCTGGGCTTGCGGACTGAGGGGGTGCCACTGTCGCCGAACGTCATCGGCGGGTCCGTCGAGAACATTGTGAGAGCGAACGTCATCGGGGGGACAATCAGCGGCGGGGGAAACCAACTCGACTTCAACCTCGTCACCGACGACTTCGGCACAATCGGCGGTGGTGCCAATAACGTGGCGGGTGACAACGCGGGCGAAACGTCCGACAAACCATCGGCAACCGTCGGCGGCGGCTCATTCAACATCGCCAGCGGCGCAAGCTCCACCATCGGCGGCGGCGCATTCAACACGGCCAGCGGCACAGGCTCCACCGTCGGCGGCGGTTCAGTCAACACCGCCAGCGGCAGTGTCTCCACCGTGCCCGGCGGGTCCTTAAACATGGCGCAGGGCGACTTCAGCCTCGCCGCGGGCCGGCGTGCCCAGGCACTCCAGCAGGGCTCGTTCGTCTGGGCTGATTCGACGAACGCTAACTTCGCCTCGACTGGCGTCAACCAGTTCCTCATCAGGGCCGCGGGAGGGGTCGGCATCGGCACCAACGCCCCCAACCACCAACTGACCATAGGCGTGCCGGAAGTCCCCAACGTCACGTCGGCCCGCGTCGGCATTTACGGGGCCGGCCCGGCTTACCTCATCGCCCGCGACACGACCAACAACGTCGAGGCGCTGTTCGGGGCCGAAGTAGGTGCCGCGCTCTTCGGCTCGATGACCAACCACAACGTCCAGTTCCGCACCAATAACGACACCCGGATGGTCATCACGTCGAACGGCAACGTCGGCGTCGGGACGACTTCGCCCGGAACGGCGAAGGTCAAAGTGCAGGGCGGCCATCTCTTCGTCGCCAACCCTAACAGTCTGGTCATCACGTCGGTCAACGGCGCGTGCTGGAAGATCGTCGTGAGCAATGCCGGCGCTCTGTCGGCCTCCTCGGTCGCGTGCCCCTAGAGCCCTCGTGCCGCTGCCCCGTTACGGCTTGACGGCCCGCGTGGCGAGGTAGGTCGCCGTGTATTGCGCGGCGGGGTGTGTGCGGTGGCGGTCTTCGTAGAGGTCGGTGATGTGGAAGCCGGCGTCTGTCTGACCGCCCAACTGGTCCGCGAGCGTGTGGCCGAATTCGAGCGGCTCGCCCTTCTGGATGAACTCGCGGCACTCCTCTTTCGTCAGGCTTTCGAGGTCCGAGTACGGCAGCGCGTGGCGGGCCTGAAGCACGCCGCGCTCTGCCAGTTTGTTGTCGAAGAGGTAGATGACCGGGTTGACGAAGCCCGCCAGGAGCGTGCCCCCGCGCCTGAGCACGCGGAACGCCTCGCGCCAGACGGGCCGCACTTCGGGGACGAAGAGGTTCGAGCACGGGTGAAAGACCAGACCGAAGCTCTCGTCCTCGAACGCGGAGAGGTCGGCCATGTCGCCCAAGACGGTCGTCAGCCCGAGCCCCTCGCGCTCGGCGACCAACTGGTCCTGCTCCAACTGCTTGAGCGAATTGTCCAGGACCGTGACGCGCGCGCCGGCCGCCGCCAGGACTGGGGCCTGCTGCCCGCCGCCCGAAGCCAGGCAGAGCACTTCCAGGCCGTTCAGCTCCGGGAACCACTCGCGCGGCACCGGCTTCGTCTCCGTCAACAAGACTTCCCAGCGACCTTCCCTCGCTTCCCTGATAACTTCGGGGCCGACCGCGCGCGTCCACTCGTTCCCGCGCCCGACCTCCCTGTCCCAGGCCGCGCTGTTATATTCGCGTATGTCCATCGGCGGCCCCCGTAAAGCGAGAAGCGCATCGCGAAGGCTCACGATGCGCTCCCGTTCGATGAATCACTTTCGCGTCCGCAGTTAAAGTTTATTCCGTCATCACAGTCGCAAGGTCTACGGCCGCCGGCTCGGAGCCGCCGGAAGAAGCGCCGGAGGCTTTGGCCTGCGTCGCGCTGTGGCCGTTGTTGCTCGACTGCCCGGCCGGGCGCTCGTTGACGTAGGTGAGCCACGGCCCGGGCGCTTCGCGCTCGCCCTGTGTGATCTGGAAGAAGACTTCCTGTATGCGGCGCGTGACTTCGCCGCGGCTGCCGGTGCCGACCGTGATGCGGTCCACGGAGCGGATGGGCGTGATCTCGGCCGCCGTGCCGGAGAAGAAGAGTTCGTCCGAGACGTAGAGCGCGGCGCGCTGGATGCTGCGCTCCTTGACCTTGATGCCCAGCTCGCGGCAAATCTCGATAACACTGTCGCGCGTGATGCCGGGCAGGATGGAGCTAGACAGCGGCGGCGTAATCACGCGCCCGTCGTGCACTAGGAAGATGTTCTCGCCCGAGCCCTCGGAGACGTAGCCGCGGTCGTCGAGCGCGATGCCTTCGGCGAAGCCGTTGAGCAACGCTTCCATCTTGATGAGCTGCGAGTTCATGTAGTTCGCGCCGGACTTCGCCATCGCGGGCATAGAGTTCGGCGTCAGCCGGTTCCACGTCGAGACGCAAACGTCAACGCCCTGCTCGATGGCCTCCTCGCCGAGGTACTTGCCCCAGTCCCACGCGCCTATGTAGCAGGCCATGGGGTTCGGGAAGGGGTTGACGCCGAACGCGGGCCGCTCCTCGTCCAGGCTGCGGAACATGATGGGCCGCACGTAGCATTGTTCGAGGCCGCCGCGGCGGACTAACTCCACGGTCGCGTCGCACAACTCGTCGAGCGTCCACTCGTGCTCCATGCGGTAAATCTTGGCCGAGTTGAGCAGGCGCTGCATGTGCTCGCGCAGGCGGAAGACGGCGGGGCCGCGCTTGGTCTTGTAACAGCGTATGCCCTCGAAGACGCTGGAACCGTAGTGCAGGACGTGCGACATGACGTGCACGCGCGCGTCGTCCCAACTGATCCACTCGCCGTTGTGCCAGATTTCCTGCACGATGCGAGGGGTCTTCACGTCTTTCGTCTTGCCGTCTTTCGAGAACATATGAGTCACTCCTTAAGGGAATAAATTTGAGGGGTCATGCGCGCGGCGGCTGCTCGGTTTCCCGGCCTGCAATCACACGGAACCTGTTATGAAGACGGCAGCCTTTCTCCCGCTAAAATCCGGTCTGTTAAGATATCGCACAATACCGTAAACGAGAGCCCCTTTGCAAGCACGCTTGATTCTTCCGCGAGAGGAGACGTAACATCGAATCGCTTTTGTCGAATCAACGAAAATTCGTATCTCCGCTTCCGAGTCAAGGGATGACGCACCGCGCACACAGGGCCGTGCCCGCTTCGCTTCTCTTCGCCGTACTGCTCGTCTCTCTCGCTAATAGCAACTGTCGTATGTCTCAACAAACTCAAAACACGCAAGCGCCTGCTTCCTCTACTAACGCCGCGGCCGAGACGGCCGACGGTAACGACAACGACCCGCTCAGCGTTCACCGCCGCGCTGTCAGCATAGACATGCACGCGGACACGACGCAGCGCATGGTTGACGAGCGCCTTGACATCAACCGTCGGCTCGCGGACGGACAGCTCGACGCAGTCCGCATGCGCGAGGGCGGGCTCGACGCGCAGTTCTTCTCCATCTGGGTCGAGCCGCAGCTCTACGGCGGCGGGGGCGAGCGGGCAATCAGGCGCGCGGACGAGCAGATCGAGGCGGTGCGCGCGCTCGCGGAGAAGTACCCGGACGATTGGGAGCTGGCGACGACGGCCGCCGACGTGCGCCGCATCGTCGGCGAGGGGAAGCTCGCGGCGCTGATGGGGCTCGAAGGCGGCTACGCGATTGACGAGCGGCTGGAGATGGTCGAGCGTTATTACAAGCTGGGCGTGCGCTACATGTCGCCCGCGTGGAGCGTCTCGACGAGCTGGGCCGGCTCCTCCGGCGACGAGGCGGGCCGCACGCGCGGCCTCAACGAGTTCGGCAAGAGCGTCGTGCGCGAGATGAATCGTCTGGGGATGATGATTGACGTGTCGCACGTCTCTGACCAGACGTTCTGGGACATCGTCAACACCTCGACGAAGCCCGTCATCGCGACGCACTCGGGCTGCCGCGCGATTGCGAACGTCCCGCGCAATTTGACGGACGAGATGATTCGCGCGCTGGCGAAGACGGGCGGCGTCTGCTCCGTCCTCTTCTACCCGGAGTTTTTGGAGCCGGGATGGAGCGAGAAGAAGAAGAAGGTAGACGCGGAGATCGCGCCGCTCGTGCAGCAGGCTTCGGACGCGGAGCCGGGCGGCATCGCGCAGAAGAAGCTGGCGCGCGACCGCGTGCGCCTCAGGGAGTACGCGCGACGCCTCCCGCCCGTCACGGTCGCGCGCCTCGTTGACCACATAGACCACATCGTCAAGCTCGTCGGCGTGGATCACGTCGGCATCGGCTCAGACTTCGACGGCATACAGGCCGTGCCGACCGACCTGGCGACCGTTCAAGACCTGCCGAACCTGACGAAGGAACTCCTGCGCCGCGGCTACTCGGAAGCGGACGTGCAGAAAATTCTCGGCGGCAACATGCTGCGCGTGATGGAAGAGGTAGAGAGTAAGTGAGCCGGTAACACCAACGCTCAACCCTTTGCGCCTTACGTCTTAGCTTTGCGCCTTTGCGGGAAACAGCCGTTCACGCAAAGGCGCAAAGTTAAAACTTAAGGCGCAAAGGGTTGAATCAATGCGTGGCCTTGAGGTTTGATGGCTGAAATTCCAAAGATAGGCTTTCACGCGCCCATCGCGGGCGGGCTGCATAACGCGCTCGTGAAGGCGTCGGCGCTCGGCTGCGACGCGGTGCAGATTTTTTCGCGTAACCCGCGCGGGTGGCTCGCGCGCCCGCTGACGGACGAAGAGGTCTCGCGCTTCCGCGCCGTCCGCGAGGAGACTGGCATCTCGACGGTCGTGATTCACTGCAACTACCTCGTCAACCTCGCGGCGGCCAACGGGGAGATTCTGGAAAAATCGCGCGCCTCGTTCCGCGAAGAGGTAGAGCGCGGGATGCAACTCGGCGCGGACTACCTCGTCGTCCACCCCGGCAGCGCGAAGGGCTCCTGCGAGGCCGACGGCGTCAGGACTTGCGCCGAGAGTCTGAAGGCCGCGTGCGAAGGATTGGATCTCGGCTCGTTCCGCGTGCTCCTCGAAAACACGGCCGGGCAGGGCGAGTGCATAGGTCATCGCTTCGAGCACCTGCGCGACGTTATCGCCGCCTGCACGGAACTCAACCTCGGCGTCTGCCTGGACACGGCGCACGCCTTCACCGCGGGCTACGACCTGCGAGACGAGGACGGCCTCGCGGCGACCATAGAGGCGCTCGACCGCAACGTCGGGGCCGCGAACGTCCGCGCCGTGCACTTCAACGACTCGAAGGCCGAGTACAATTCCAGGGTGGATCGTCACTGGCACATCGGCCTGGGCCACATCGGCAGCGAGGCGCTGGCGCGCGTCGCAGGCCATCCCTTATTGGCACACGCGGCCTTCCTCCTCGAAACCCCGCAGGACGAGGCCGGCGACGACGCGCGCAACCTCGGCGCGCTGCGCTCGTTCGTCGAGGCGGGCGCGCAACAAAATCCTTGACGTTAAATAAAGCTCGTGTAGGATTGGTCACGCACTTTCGCTCGCACCCAATAACAACCCGGTTCCCGCCTCGCTCTCTTGAGCTCCGTCTTCAATCTCGAAAGCCTGATAAGGATGAGTCATGGAAATTTCTAAGAAATTGAGCGGTAAAAATATAGCCATCGCGGCGGCCCTGGTCGCCCTCTTCGTCGTCGCCTTCTTCCTGGTCCTGCGTGCCTACAGGCAGGAGGGCGAGCGGAGGGCCGCCGTCATCTCCGAGAGCGGCGAGCGCGACCCCAACCACGTCGAAGTCTTCGTCAAGCTCGTCGCCGTGGACCCGATTAAGGGCGACGCCTCGGCCCGCCTCGACTTCGTCCCGCACGGCGACCTGACGCCCGACAACGGCAGCACTCTTTCACGAGACATCAAGCTCCTGGTCAACAGCGCCACCGGCAAGCAGGAACACGTCTTCGAGAAGGGCAAGCGCATGAACCCCGTGGACGTGACCGTCAACCTCTTCGACGGCGCGGTCACGGACTACCCGTTCGACAGCCACAAGGCTTACCTCGAAATGTATCTTGAGGGAGTCACCAAGGAGAAGAAGGAGGGCGGTAAGGCCGAGGCCGCGGCGACGCCTGCGCCCGCGCCGACCCCGGCCCCGCAGGGCGAGGAGGACGACGACGACCAACCGCAGTTGCAGCACGCGACTCAGGAAACGCCGAAGGCGGAAACGGCAGCGGACGACGGCGGCATCCCCATCGGCGTGGACTTCTTCGGCTCGATTCCGGGCATGAAGATTCAGGCGGAGAAGACCGCACAGACGGACGAGGATCTGGTCGGCATTGACATGGAGTTCGAACGCGCCTCGACCGTCAAGTTTTTCTCCATCTTCGTGATGGCCGTGATGTGGGGCGTGACACTGGTCGTGCTGCTGATGACTTTCAGTATCGTCATGCGCGGGCGCAAGATCGAAGTCAGCATGTTCTCGTTCCTGGCCGCGCTGCTCTTCGCCTTCGTGGCACTCAGGAACGCCCAGCCCGGCTCGCCGCCCATCGGCTCGTTCAGCGACTATATCTCTTTTTTCTGGGCCGAAATCATCATCGCGCTCTGCCTGCTCACGATCATAGCCGTCTGGGTCTACCGCCCCGCCGCCAAGTGACGCGGGGCGGGCAAAACGGCCTCCATGCAGGCGTCAAGCATGACGGCCGCGCGCGTCGCGGTAGACTAAGTTGTGGAAAGGACTGCGCGACATGAAACTCCTCGACTCGATGAAGCTCTACGGGGGCTTGCTTCTTCTCATCTTCCTTTCGGCCGCCGCGCCCGTTCGCGCGCAGCAGGACGGCGAGTTCAGGGACGGCTCCGGCAACACCATCGGCTACATCAAGGCCGACGGCGACATCAGGGACAAGTCCGGCAACACCATCGGCGCTATCAAATCGAACGGCGACGTGCGGAACGGCTCGGGCAACAGTATCGGCACGATCCGCTCTGACGGCGAAGTCAAAAACGGGAGCGGCAACACCGTCGGCTACGTCAAATCCGACGGCGAGGTGCGCGACGGCTCGGGCAACAAGATCGGCGAGGTCACTGGCGGCGGCGACGTGCGCAACAGTTCCGGCAACACCATCGGCTCGGCCCGCGGCGTGCGGCCGGAGTACGCCGCCGCGTTCTTCTTTTTCTTCTTCAAGGAGATGTAGCAAGCGATGTCGAAAACACGAAAGCTCACGCTCACGGCGCTCGCCGCACTCACCTGCGTCTGGTCTTCCGCCGCGGGCGTTTTGGCACAATCCCTTCACCCGGTCGTGGACACGGAAGAGAGCTGCCTCATCGGCGGCGTGAGCGAAGGCAAGTGGCTCGAAGCCGACGCCGTCAAGACGATGCTCAAGGGCGGCGAGCATTACCGGCTTTACACCATGACGAAGACGATAGGCGATGTGGTCGGCGAGAAGCCGGAGTCAATGGGCGAGCCGTGCTCGGAGACGCAGCACGTCAAGTTCACGGTGCAGACCGAACCCGGCATCGCCGTCGGCGGCGACTGGAACGCGCTGCCCAGAGTCCCGCGCGTGATGAGCACGAATGATGCCGTCTACCGCCAACTGGTCGCGCGCATCCTGCGAAAACACGGCATCGTCCGCCCGAAGGTCAACATCACGCAGGTCATACGCATTGACCTGGACGGCGACGGGCGCGAGGAGGTGCTGCTGAGCGCGACTCACCTCGCGGGCGGCCTGGGCGGGCCGGACAGCGGGATGGCGATACACGCGAAGCCGGGCGACTACTCGTTCGTGCTCCTGCGCAAGATCGTAGGGGGCAAAGTGCGCGACATCCCGCTCGTTGAGGAATACTTCCCGCGCAAGACTTCCGACCCCTGGACGCCCAACCAGCACAAGGTGGCCGCCGTGCTGGACCTCAACGGCGACGGGCGGATGGAGATCATCCTGCACGGCGCGTACTACGAGGGCTCCTGGAGCTCAGTCTTCCGCCTGGACGGCGACAAGGTCGAGAATGTCTTCGGGTGCGGCTGCGGCGCTTGACGGGGAGGCACGGATGAAGAGAGCGAGCGCGGCACTCATCGCGCGAGTCTTCCTGGTTGCGGCGCTGGCGTTGTCGCTGTCGGCCGGCACGGCCGAGAGGAAGCCGGTCAAGAAGCGGCTGACGGAGTTGTTCGGACTGTGCAGGGCGGGCGACTTCAGCGCGGTGGCCGGCTACTTCGTCTACAGGGGGCCGGACAAGGCCCGCGAGTGGAAGGACACGTACCGCGCCGCGGACGCGGCCGAGCGCGCGGAAGTCCGAGACGCCTGTGCCAGAATCAAAGGTTACCTGGACGAGAGCCGGGGCTACTCCCTCGGCCCCGTCAAGGTCGAGAGGGAATCCGAAGGCGTATGGCACGTCATCGCCGTCACTTTCAAACAGGGCGCGGAGACCAAGCGCGCCATCTTCGCCTTCCTGCCCGTCAAAGGCCAGTTCTCAATCGGTGACATTGACTGAATTTTTGTTCGACAATCCGTGCGAGCGTGCGCTAACATGAGGAAACTTTTGAGGGACGCGGGGCGTCAGAGTTTCCGAAGATGACCGGACGTTTTCACAAACACACCAAGCTCCTCCTTACGGTGCCGCTTTAGAGCGCCCCGCGCCCTCGGCGCGCGCGGCCGGCTCGCTCAGAAGCGGCGGCACTCGACCAGCAAGATTCACAAAAAACTGAGACCGTGAACGCGCCACGGCACGCCCCCGGCGGGTTTGTGCGTCCGGCCAGTTCGTGTTTAATTGATTCCTGAAGAGGCTGAACAATGGACGAAAAATATTACCCGGAGAAGATCGAAGAGAAGTGGCAACGGCTGTGGGAGGAGAGGAGAGCCTTCGAGGTCGAACGCGAGCAGGGGCGCGAGCCCTTCTACGCGCTGGAAATGCTGCCCTACCCGTCCGGCTATCTGCACATGGGGCACGTGCGCAACTACTCAATCGGCGACGCGCTCTCGTGGTACAAGCGGCTGCGCGGCTTCAACGTCCTGCACCCGATCGGCTGGGACAGCTTCGGGCAGCCGGCCGAGCAGGCGGCCATCAAGCGCAGCGTCAACCCGCGCGACTGGACGGAGGAGAACATCGACTCACATGCGCGGGCAGTTGAAGCGCATGGGCGTCTCCTACGACTGGCGGCGCGAGATCGCGGCGCACACGCCCGAGTATTACAAGTGGGACCAGTGGTTTTTTCTGAAGATGTACGAGCGTGGTGTCGCCTACAAGAAGCTGTCGCCGGTCAACTGGTGCCCGACCTGCCAGACGACGCTCTCGAACGAGCAGTCGTCGGGCGGCGTCTGCTGGCGCTGCGGGAACGCGGTCGAGAAGAAGGACATAGAGCAGTGGTTCCTGCGCAGCACGGACTACGCCGAGCAACTGCTCGAAGACATGAAGGAGATAGAGGCCGGCTGGCCCGAGCGCGTGCTGACGATGCAGCGCAACTGGATCGGCAGAAGCACAGGCGCTTACATTGACTTCCAGATTAAAGACACGATTGCTCAGGTCCGCGTCTTCACCACGCGCATAGACACCATCTACGGCGCAACGGCCGTCGTGCTGGCCGCCGAACACCCGCTGCTCGCAGAGCTGCCGGAAGGCTCGCCCCTGAAGGCGGACGTGATGCAGTTCGTCGAGCGCGTCAAGGCGAGCGCGCGCAACCGCACGAACGCGGGCGACGAGGAGGAGAAGGAGGGCATCAACACGGGCCTCGTCGCCGTCAACCCGTTCAGCGGCGAGCAAATGCCCGTGTGGGTGGCGAACTACGTGCTGATGGAGTACGGCACGGGCGCGGTGATGAGCGTCCCGGCGCACGACGAGCGCGACTTCGAGTTCGCGCAGAAATACTCGCTCGCCCGTCCGGCGCGTCATCGAGCGCGTCTCGCACGAGCAGGAGGCCATCGAGCACGACCCGTCGCGCGAGGACCAGTCTGCAATGATGCCGCACGCCTTCACGGACTACGGCATCCTGGTCAACTCGGGCGATTGGAGCGGCAAGCTCTCGGAAGAGGCGGTCGCGGAGATGGCAGAGTTCGCGGAGAAGAAGGGTTTCGGCGAGGCGGCCGTGACCTACCGCCTGCGCGACTGGGGCGTCTCGCGCCAGCGCTTCTGGGGTGCGCCGATTCCCATCGTCTACTGCGACAAATGCGGCACAGTGCCCGTGCCGGAGAAAGACTTGCCGGTGCGCTTGCCCGATCACGCGGACTTCACGGGCACGGGCGAGTCGCCGCTGGCGAGCGTCGCGGAGTTCGTCAACGTGACGTGCCCGAAGTGCGGCCGCGCGGCGCGGCGCGAGACGGACACGATGGACACGTTCGTTGACTCGTCGTGGTACTTCTTCCGCTACTGCGACCCGCACAACGACGAGGCGGCGTTCGACAAGGAGGAGGTCGCGTACTGGACGCCCGTTGACCAGTACATCGGCGGCATAGACCACGCGGTCATGCACCTCCTGTACACGCGCTTCTGGACAAAATTCATGCGCGACATAGGGCTGGTCTCGTTCAACGAGCCCGTCCGGCGGCTGATGACGCAGGGCATGGTGACGAACTTGGTCGAGGGCACGAACGACTGGAAGCGCATGTCAAAGTCTCTGGGCAACGGCGTTGACCCTGACGACATGATCTCGGCCTACGGCGCGGACGCGGTGCGCCTGTTCGTCCTCTTCGCCGCGCCGCCCGAGAACGAGCTGCGCTGGCAGGAGACGGGCATCGAGGGGGCCGTGCGCTTCCTGCGCCGCGTCTACGGGATGATCTGGCGCTGGCGCGAGCGGCTGTCGGTTGGGGCCGAGAAGGCTGTCGAAGAGTTTTCGCCGGAGGCGCGCGGCCTGCGGCGCAAGACTCACCAGACGATTGCGCGCGTCACGCAGGACTTCGAGGAATTACACTTCAACACGAGCGTGGCCGCGCTGATGGAACTCTCGAACGCGCTCGGGGACTTCGGCGCGGAGCCGGCGACCGCCTCGGCGGCGGACGCGTTCGCCGTGCGCGAGGCTTTGCAGACGCTCGTCCTGATGCTCGCGCCGTTCTCGCCGCACGTCGCGGAAGAAATGTGGGAGGGCCTGGGCCACGCGGGCGGCATCCTGGCGGGCGAGGGCGTGCTGTGGCCGCGCGCGGACGAGGAGCTGGCGCGCAAGGAGGAGCTGGAAATCCCCGTCCAGGTCAACGGCAAGCTGCGCTCGCGCATACGCGCCACGCCCGACACGCCCGAAGCCGACTTGCGCGAGGCCGCGCTCGCCGACGAAAAGGTGCGCAGCTTCACCGAAGGCCGCGATGTCGTCAAAGTCATCGTCGTCCCGCAACGCCTCGTCAACGTCGTCGTGCAGTGAGGAAGAATTGACAGGGATGGACAGGATGAACAGGATAAGAAAGACTAATTCTTTATCCTGACGATCCTGTCCATCCCTGTTAGAATTCGCTTTGTCTTAATCGGAGGTCCGATGAAAACCAGCCGACACGCTCGCCGCCTAGCTCTCGCCCTGCTCGTCGTTGCCCTGGCCCTGGGGCTCGCGCCGTTCAGGGGAATCAGTTCCGCGCCGCCGCAAGCCAAACGCGCCATCGTCATCTCTTTGGACGGGCTGGACGCGCGCTATTTGGAAAAGCGCGACGAGTACGGGTTGAAAATTCCCACGCTCAGGCGCTTGATGGGCGAAGGCGTGTGGGGCCGCGTCGTGGGCGTCTACCCGTCCGTGACGTACCCATCGCACACGACGATTGTCACGGGTGCGCACCCCGCGCGTCATGCCATACAGGGCAACGAACTTTTCGAGCGGCCGGACCAGCCGCAGACGGGGAGCTGGAACTGGTTCGCGCGCGACATACGCGCGGAGACTTTGTGGAACGAAGCCGGGCGGCGCGGCCTCAAGACGGCTCTCATCTCCTGGCCCGTCGGCGCGGGCGCGGGCGATTACAATTTTCCTGAAATCTGGAAGCCCGGCGGCACGCGCGAGGAGACGCGCGAGGTCATCAGGACGAACGCGCGGCCCGCGGGGCTGGTCGAGGAGCTTGAGCGGCGCGACCCCTCGCTCTACCGCGGCGTCAACAAGGACGAGGGCGACGACATGCGCACGCGCTTCGCCGAGTACGTCGTCGCGGAGAAGAAGCCGGGCGTCCTCCTCGTTCACCTCTTCGACCTGGATCACTTCGAGCACGAGTTCGGCCCGTTCACGCCGGAAGCGTTCGCGATGCTGGAAAAGGTGGACGGCTACGTCGGGCGCATCCTCGCGGCCGCCGAGCGCGCCGGCACGCTCCCGGAAACGGTCGTCTTCATCGTCAGCGACCACGGGTTCTCCGCAGTCTCGAAACAGATTCTACCGGGCGTGATTCTGGCGCGGGCCGGGCTCTTGAAACTGAGCGAGGACAAGCGAACGGTCGCGGAGTGGCGCGCGGCCGCCTACATCAACGGGGGCTCGTGCGCCATCGTCCTGCGCGACCCGTCAGACCGCGACGCCTACCGCAAGGCGCTGGCCGCGTTCAGGGAGTTCGCAAACGGGGAGGGGCGAGGGGCCTTGCGCGTGGTAGAGCGGAAGGAGCTGCGGCGGCTCAAGACCTACCCGAACGCGGCGCTCGTGCTTGAGGCGGCCGAAGGCTACTACTTCGACAAAGGTTACGCGGGCGAGGCCGTCATCGCTTCGAGAATCCGCGGCCAGCACGGCTACCTGCCCGAGCGTTACTACACCTCCTTCATAGCCTCCGGCGCGGGCGTCACGCGGCGCGGCTCTTTTGGCACAATCCGCCTGATTGACGAAGGCCCGACCATCGCCGCCGCGCTCGGCCTCAAACTCCGCGACGCCGAAGGCCGCACGCTCTCGCTCAAGTAGCAGTCGCAGTCAATAAGATTTAAGCCCCGTTAGGGGCTGTTGATAATAGCCCAGCACTTCAGGGGACTTTCGGCCGTCCCTACGGGACTCAAATATTTTTGGCACACTTACCCTGAAGTGCTGGGCTATTGTCGGCCGCCCCTGACGGGGCTGAAGGCGGGTGAGCCGCTTTGCTGACTACTGCTTTTCTCTGTTAACTACCGACCAGAAGCGTGCGGCGAGGCGTTCGCGCTCCTGGTCTGTGCGCGGGGGGCGGAAGCTGCGGCGGACTTTGATTTCGAGGCCGGTGGCGATCTCTATCCATTCGGCGGAGGCGCGCTCGGCGCGCTTGACCGATTCGACGGCGAGCGAGGCCAGGGGCGGCGCGCTCGCCAGCGTCATTGACGGCGGGGGCGGCGCGTCGGCCGGGCCTCGCTTCAGTAGCGGCTGCGTGACGCGGTAATCCTGCGTCCCTTCGGCGGCCCTGCGTGCCGCGCGCCCGCCTGCGTCCGCGACCAAAGTGAGCGCGGTGGTGACGAGTTGTTCGAGCGCGCTGATGTCGAGGGCCGCCATGAACTCCCTGATCTTGACGACAGACCAGTGGTCTGCGAGCAGCTTTTTGACGGCGAGGAGCCGGAGCAGGTTCCCGTAGTTGAAGAGAATCGCGGGGCCTGCGTGCCCCGTGGGCGGGCCGAGCAAGGCTTCAGACAGGTAGTGGCGCACGATGCGCGGCGTGATGCCCAAACGGACGTTGCCGCGCGCGGGCTCCTTGCCGTACTGCTCTATGAGCTTCGAGGCGGCGGCCGCCAACTCTTCGACGCCGCGGAAGTCGCGCCCCCTGTATTTCTCCAGCTCGCCCATCAGCGGGCAATATATTCTTCACAATACCTGTTGTCAAAAAGCAGTGGTCAGAAGTCAGTGGTCAGTGGTCAGTTAAAGACAGCAGTTTTTTTTACTGACCACTGACCACTGACTTCTGACCACTGCTACTTGCTTGACGGGCGGCGAGTCGTTAAAATCCGGTGAGCGCGGTGAAAGCCAACTTCTCAACTTGTTGCCCGGCAGCCTTTTCAACTTCTACGTCGCTCCCCAATGGAGCACGCGCCGCGCCGGACGAGTCTCCCCGGCTTTCGAAGACTCTCTTGCCGCCACCGTCTTACGCGAGGGGGGCCGCCGGCCGCGGGCCTGGGCGGTCGGACGGATTTTCGTGCGGGCTGCTTCTGGACCGAGCCGATAGATGAAAGAATGTCCCGTTTGTCGCCGCTGCTTCCCCGACCACGTCAACCACTGCCCGGACGACGGTGACGCGACGACCCTTTCCATCGCGGGCGACCCCATCCTGGACGGCCGCTACCAGCTCGAACGCCGCATAGGCCACGGCGGCATGGGCGTCGTCTTCCAGGCCCGGCACATCTTCCTCAAGACCGCGCACGCCATCAAAGTCATCCTCCCGGACCTGGTCGGCAACGACCCCATGCTCGTCACGCGCTTCCGCCAGGAGGCGCTGGCCGCGGCCGCCATCCGCCACCAGAACATCATCGCCGTCACGGACTTCGGCGTCGTGCGCGCCACGATGCCCTTCCTCGTGATGGAGTTCGTCAGCGGCAAGTCGCTGCACGAAATTTTGGGCCACGAAGGCGCGCTGCCCCCTGCGCGCGCACTGGAAATCCTAGCGGCCGTCGGCGCGGGCGTCGGCGCGGCGCACCGCCAGGGCATCATCCACCGCGACCTGAAGCCCCTGAACATCATGTTCCAGGAGGGTCTGCCCGTGGCCGAGGCCGTCAAAGTCCTGGACTTCGGCCTGGCGAAAATCAAGTCCGGGGAACTGCTCGGCTCGTTCGTGCAGGCGAAGACGAGCGGCCTGATGGGCTCGCCCTTCTACATGGCCCCGGAGCAGTGGGGCGACGAGGAGCCGGACGCGCGCGCGGACATCTACAGCCTCGGCGTCATCCTCTTTCAGATGCTCGCGGGCGACGTGCCTTTCAAGGGCACGAGCATTCCCTCGATCATGAAGAAGCACTTGACGGCCGAGCCGCCGGCGTTCGCCTCGTTCAACGTCAACGTGCCGCCGCAGATCGAAGCGGTCGTGCACCACGCGCTCGAAAAGGAGTCCGAGAACCGCCCGGCCTCCGTCGAAGATTTCGTGCAGGAGTTGCGCGACGCCATCGCGTCCGTCACCAACGCCCTGAAGAGCACGCAGGCCACGACCACGGCCGCCTTCCAGGTCGAGACGATGATCACGGGGCCGCAGCACACGACTTCGATTCCGCCGGACGCGACCACGTTGAGGATTACGACCGACCCGCCGAACGCGCGCGTCTACATCAACAACGTCTCTGTCGGGATGAGCGACCAGACGGGGCTCCTCGTCGTCGCCGACATGCTGCGCGGCGTGCACCGCGTCAACGTCCTGCACGACGGCTACGCAGCCTGGGAGCAGCAGGTCGAGTGCTCCGGCGGCGTGTGCCACATAGAGGCGCACCTTCAGGGTTTGAGCGAGACGGGCTCTCCGTTGCCGCAGGCTTCCGTCTTCGGCCACCAGAGCGTCGAGAGCGTGAGCGACCCCAGCGCGGGGACCATCTCCGGCGCGTTCCCGGGCTTGCCGCACCAGAGCAACGCCGCGATGGAGGCCCAGCGGCTGCGCCAGCAGGCCGAGGCGCTCGAAGAGCAGGCCCGCCGCGAAGAGGAGGAGATGCGCCGCCAGCAGACGGAGCGCGAGCGGCTGGCGCGCGAGGCCGAGGAACAAAGAAAGGCCGAAGAAGAGGAAGCGGCTCGCCTCAAGGCGCTCGAAGCAGAGCGCGAGCGCGCCGAGGCGGAGGCGCGACGTAAAGCCGAGGAGGAGCGGCTGGCTGCGGAGGCGGAGGCTAGACGCCAGGCCGAGGAAGAGGAGCGCCGCAAGGCCGAAGAGGAAGCGAGGCTCCGTGCTGAAGAAGAGGCGCGACGACGGGCCGAAGAAGAGGCCCGCCTGCGCGCGTTGGAGGAGGAAAAGCTGCGCGCCGCCGAAGAAGCGCGCCGCGCCGAAGAAGAGGCCGCGCGCCTGAAGGCCGAGCAGGAGGCGGCCCGGCTGAAGGCAGAGGAAGAGGCTGCGGCACGCCTGCGCGCGGAGGAAGAAACGCGACGCAAGGCCGCGGAAGAGGAAGCGGCACGGGCGCGCGCCGCGGAAGAGGCGCGACTCGCCGCGGAGGCGGAGGCACGGCGTCTGGCCGAGGAGGAGGCCGCACGAAAACGGGCCGAAGAAGAGGAGCGCAGGCGCGCGGAAGAGAGAGCGCGCATCGCCGAAGAAGAAAAAGAACGTGCCACGGCCGAGGAGCGTGCCGCGACGGAGGAGCGCACGGCTCGCCAGCAGCGCGAGCGCGAGGAGCAGGCCGCGCGCATCGCCGCGACGATCAACCAGCAGCAGTTGCCTCCCTCCGATCTTGAGTCCACGCAGGGCCAGCGCGGCGGCGTCGTCACGCAGGACTTGGAGTCCGACAGCCTGCAAGGCATCGAGCGGCCCGTGCCCGCGTGGCGCGGCGGCGAGACTAACGCCCAGAGGCCCGCGGGTCAGACTTCGCCGTTCGTCGGCTCAGGCCAGGGGGCGGACGCAGGGGCGGCGCAGCCCAGAAGGACCGGCGTCTCGACGGCGCTCATCGCCGCCATCGTTGGCGTCCTGCTCGTCGGCGGCGGCCTCGGCGTCTGGTTCATGACGGGGACGAAACAGGTCACCACGGAGGGCGGAGAAGTGACGCCCACGCCGACGGCGACGGCGACGGCGACCGCGACGCCCACGCAGACTCCCCGCGCCGACGGCGACGACATACCACCCTTCAAGCCCGAGATGGTCTCCGTCTCCGGCGGCCGCTTCGACATGGGGCGCGAGGACGGTGCCACGCAGGAAGGCCCCGTGCGCCACAACGTGAGCGTCGGCGGCTTCATCATGGACAAGACGGAAGTGACCAACCAGGAGTACGCGGACTTCGTGCGCGAGACGAAGCACGAGCCCCCGTCTCACTGGAAAGGCCCGCAGCCCCCGGACGAGCTCAAGCTGCTGCCCGTAGTCTTCGTCTCTTACCGCGACGCGGTCGAGTTCGCTGCGTGGCGCTCGCAGCGCGACAAGGTCAAGTACCGCCTGCCGACCGAGGAGGAGTGGGAGTACGCGGCGAAGGGCGGCGACCAGAACAATTTTTACCCGTGGGGCAACGACTGGGTGACGGGCTACGCCGGGACGAAGGACTCGGGCGCGACACAGCCCAGGGCCGTCGGCTCTTACCCGCAAGACAAGACGCGCTGGGGCGTCCTCGACATGGCGGGCAACGTCTACGAGTGGACTTCGTCGCGGGCCTCGCTCTACCCCGGGAGCGACGCGCAGATTGACCCGTCTCACAAAAACTGGGTCGTCATCCGCGGCGGGGCCTACGTGACAGACCACAAGCAGAAGCCGCCGACGACCTGGCGCGACTGGTTCGACCCGTCTCGCAGGGAGGCTGTGATAGGCTTCCGCCTCGTCCGCAGCGCGACGGAACAAGGCAACTCCTCGCCCGGGCTTCCGTCTGTCAACCGTGCCCTGGGGCAATTGAGGTAAGGCGCGAAAGTTTCGGCCCCGGCTTTCGTTCTGTCCACGACCGGCTGTAAAGTTTCTAAGAGCGTGTTGAAAAAGTGGAACGACCTCCGGTGAATCGGTTAGGAAAGGGGTATGAGACAAACATACCCAACAGATTTGAGCGACGCCGAGTGGAGTCGGCTCGCTCCTCTGATTCCGCCACCGAAGCCCGGAGGTCGCCCCTGTAAGTATTCACGACGCGAGATTGTAAATGCAATCCTCTACGTCGTGCGCTCAGGCGGGGCGTGGCGACTCGTCCCACACGACCTGCCCAGGTGGGCGACCACGTACCATTACTTCCGTCTGTGGCGGCGCGACGGGACATGGCGGAGCATCCATGACCGTTTGCGCCGGCGGGTGCGCCAGGCCGAGGGGCGGTTGCCCACAGCGTCGGCCGCCATTCTCGACACGCAGTCGGTGAAGACCACAGACCGAGGCGGAGTCCGGGGCTATGATGCGGCAAAGAAAGTAGTTGGGCGCAAACGTCACCTGCTGGTTGACACTTTAGGGTTACTGCTGCTGACGGTCGTGCATGCTGCTTCAGAGCAAGACCGCACGGCCGCGCGGAGGGTGCTCGCTCCATTGTCGAGCGGCTTTCACCGTCTGCGGAAGGTGTGGGCCGACGGCGGGTACCGCGGCAGTCTCGGCGATTGGCTCTGGGGCTTACGCCAGCGGCGCAAGGTGCGCCTTGAGTTGGTCGCACGCACCGAGGAGCACCGATTCGCGGTGCTGCCGAAGCGGTGGATTGTCGAGCGGACCTTCGCATGGTTAAGTCGCTGCCGCCGGTTGAGCAAAGACTACGAATACTTGACTGAGACGAGCGAAGCGATGATTCATGTCGCTATGATTGGCTTAATGCTGCGTCGTCTCGCCAGATGACTTTTTCAACACGCTCTAAGAAAGGAAGAGAGATGAGACGCCAAGGGACTTCGCGTTCATTCTTCAAGCTATCTTTGCTCGCGGCGTGCGCGGCCCTGGCGCTCGCCGCGGGCGCGAGGGCGCAGGAGGCGGGCGGCGACCTCGGCGGCGGCGCGGGCATCTTCAGGCCCAAGAACCCCGAGACGAGCCGCCGCCGCACCGGCACAGGCATCAAGCCGCCGACCAACCGGCAGCGCGCGACCGGCAGCGGCGTGCGCGCCAACAACACCAACCGGACGGCCGCGCTCCCACCCGAGGTCGTCGAGGAGCGTTTCGAGGACTCGCTCGAAGAGGGCAACGAGGCCCGCGACGCGCGCAAGTACGCCGACGCCGAAAAGTCTTACCGCGCCGCCAGCCAGTTGAAGCCGAAGGACTGGCGCGGGTGGTACGGCCTCGGCAACGTCTACACTGACCAGCAGCGCTGGGACGAGGCCGAGACGGCCTACAAGCAGGCGGCTAACTCGGGCACCGACGCGCAGCTCCAGGGGGATGTCTTCGTCGCGCTCAGTTACGTGCTCGTCCAGCCGCGCACGGGCGGGGCCAACGCCCGCCGCCTCCTCGAAGCCGAGCAGGCCGCGCGCCGCGCCGTGCAGATTCAGTCCTCCAACCCTGTAGCTTACGACCGCCTCGGCGTCGCGCTCGAAGAGCGCGGGATGGCGGCCGCCGACACGGAGCAGGCTTACCGCCGCGCCATCGAGCTAGACCCGAACTTTGCCGTGGCTTACGCGCACTTGGCGCGACTGCTCGGAAAGACCGGGCGCAAGAGCGAGTCTCAGCCGCTTTACGCGCGGGCCATCGAGCTGGCGAAGGACGCGCCGACGCTCGTCCTCGTCGCCGGCGCGATGCAGTCCGAGCAGCGTTGGGTCGAGTCCGAAGCGGTGCTGCGCCGCGCGCTTGAGTTGGACGCGAACAGCCCCTCGGCGCTCTTCCTCCTGGGGCGCGTGCTCGTCGTCAGGAAGAATTTCGCGGAGGCCGAGCAGCCGCTCGCGCGGGCCATCGAAATCAGCCCGCGCTCGTTCGCGCCCTATCAACTCCTCGGCTCGGCCTACCTGGGCCAGGCGCGCTACGAGGACGCGGAGAAGATTTACACGCGGGCGCTGGACGTAGCCTCCGCGGGCGAGCGCAAAGGGCTGGCCGGCGCTTACGGCTTCGAGGGCGTCGGCGACGGCTACATGAAGGCCGACCGCAAGGCCGACGCCATGCGCGCCTACCAGCGCGGCCTGCAACTGGACCCCGCGAGCGCCAGCCTTCAGGCGAAAGTGAAACAGTAGTCAGTGGTCAGTGGTCGGTGGTCAGTTAAAGACAAAAGCGGTTTTCTTTTAACTGACCACCGACCACTGACTACTGACCACTGAAACTGAGGAACATAGATGCTACAGTGTCCCAAATGTGGTCGCACTTACGAGACCGATACGCAGAAGTTTTGCACGCACGACGGCGGGCGGCTCGGGCCGTATGACAGGTCTTCGGCCCCTACGTCCTACGACCTGAACCAGACCGTGCGGACGGACCCGTTCGACCCGGAGGCGACCGTCACGCGGATGCCGGACCTCAACAAGACGGTCGCCTCGCTCCCGACCTCCGAGATTCGCCCCAAGGAGACCGGGCCGGCTGCGGCCCCGCCGACGCCCCACGCGCCGCCACAGCAGCAGCAACCGCCGCCGCCCGCACCGCGCGAGATGATGCCCACGGTGGCCTTCAATCAGCCGCCGCCAGCGCCGCAGCAGCCGCCCCAGCAGCCGCCCCAGCAGCAGTACTACGCGCCGCCCGCGCAGGCGCAAGCCCCGGCCGCGCCGCCGCAGCAGTATCAGCACCCAGCGCCGCAGTACCAGCACCCTGCGCAGCCCGCGCAGGCCAGGAAGTCTTCGCGCGCGCCACTCATCATCGGCCTCGTCGTCCTGGCCCTCCTGGGCGGACTGGCCGCCTGGTACTTCCTCGTCTACAAGAAGGGCGACGCAGGCGTGGCCGGCAACAACGCCAACGCGAACACCACAGCGAACACGAACGCCAACGCCGGCAGCGACACCAACACGAACGCGACGGCGAATGCGAACACAGCACCGACACCGCCTCCGGCTAACGCTACCGAGTTCGTCAATTCGCGCGCCAATCTGGACGGTAAGCTTGCCGAATACTACTCGGACTTCTCTTTCTATTACCCGAACACCTGGACGAAAGACCCGAATGCCGGCGTTTCCGGTGCGGGAAACTTCGCCAAGGTGGATCGGCAGGAGTCGCCGGAATTTCCGCAGGAGAGGTTCGCTGTCAGCTACTACGAAAGTAAGGGCACGTTCGAGGCAGATCGTTCGAGCTTTGCCAAGCTGGTGCAAACCTATAGCGATAGGTTCGCACCTATCTACCCGAATTACCGTAAAGTCTCTGAGGGCGAGACGACGATTAGCGGTCATGAGGGCTACGAATTTCGCTTCGAGAGCCCGGTGGGCAAGACCCCTAAAGGCGACATCACATACTGGGGGCGCGTCGTCTTTCTTCCGCCGGGGACCGAGGGGCAGAAAAACGGCATCACGCTCCTGATGCTGACCAGCTCCCTCTCCCCTGAATTGAAGAGTGCCGACGACGTTGGCATCAAAGGCGAGCTGCCCGTGATTCTCAACTCGTTCAAGATGGGAACAAAGTAAGATTCAGTTTTCAAAACTCAAGCTACCGATTCACGCGACCCTTTGCGCCTTACGCCTTAACTTTGCGCCTCCAGCGTGAACGGCTGTTTCCCGCAAAGGCGCTAAGGGAAAACCAAAGGCGCAAAGGGTTGAGTGAGTATTCGAAGAGGCCCCTAATTAACCTCAGGTAACAGTCATGAAAATCGTTTTGATAGAGGAGCGCGGCGGTCAGCCGCGACCCCCCGAGCGCAGTTTCGAACAAGAGGCCGTCAAGGTCGGGCGCGACCCGGCCGAGTGCCACATCGTCTTCAACCAGTCCGAGTGGCCGATGGTCTCGCGCCGCCACGCCGAGTTCCGCTTCAAGAACGGGCGCTGCCTGATCGTGGACACCAACTCCAGCTTCGGCACTTTCCTGAACGGCCAGCGCGTCATGGAGCCCACGGAGGTCGGACCCGGCGCGCGCGTCCAGTTCGGCGCGGGCGGCCCCGTCATGTTCGTCGCGCGCATAGAGCAGCCGGCCCCGCCGCAGCCGCGCCCGGACCTCTCCGAGCTGGAAACGCGCCGAGACATGGACAAGGCCGACGAGGTGACTGCCCCGCGCGAGGCCGCGCAGAGGCCGCCCGCCCCGCCTCAACAACCGCCGCAGCCGCCGCAACAGCCACCGCCGCCACCCCAGCAGCAGCAACCCATCGCGCCGCAGCCGCCGCCCCCCTACGCGCAGCCGCCCTACGGCCCGCCGACGGGGCAGCCTTACGGACAGCCCCCCGCACAGCAGCCTTACGGGCAGCCGGCCCAGCAGCCGCCTCCCTACGGCCAGCCGCCATACCAGCCGCAGCCGCCCTACGCTCAACCGCCCCGGCCCGTCGCGCCACAACCACCGCCGCCACCCGTGGCCCAGCAGCCAGTCGCCGCCCCGCCGCAGGCTCCGCCACCAGCACAGCCCGCGGCCAGGACTCCGCCCGCGCCGCCCGCCGCGCCCGCGACTATCGAGCTGGTGCGGACTTCGACGGGCAAGCTCGACCGCATACAGTTGACGAAGGACGTGACGCGCCTCGGGCGCGAGCCGGGGGTGGAGGTGGCGATCGAGGCGGCCGCGGCCGTCGTCTCGCGCCGCCACGCCGAGATTCAAAAGCGCGACGGCCAGTACACGCTCGTTGACCTCGGCAGCTTCAACGGCACGCTCCTCAACGACCAGCGCATCACCAGCCCGACGCCGCTCTACGACGGCGACCGCATACAACTCGGGATGGGCGGACCCATCCTGCGCTTCATAGACCCCGCGCACCCCGCGCCCGCAGGCGCGCACAACACGGGCCAGCGCTCGGTCGCCATCTCCGCGGGCGCTTCGCCGCAGGCCCCGATTCCCGTGCCAATTCCGCCGGCCGCGAACCCGCTCAACGTGCCTGCGAGCGCCGCGACGATGGTCGTCAAGCCGGGCTCCGGCTCGCTCGCCCCGCCGCCCGCGAGCGGCGGCCCGCAGCCGCAGCTCCTGATGCAGGTCGCCTTCAACGGCAAGCCGCAGCTCTCGGTCGGCCGCGCGCCCGACAACGACATACACCTCGACGGCCTGCAAATCTCCAACCACCACGCGCGGCTCGTCAACGCCGGCTCGACCGTCATGGTCGAGGACGCGGGCTCGACCAACGGCGTCTACGTCAACGGCGCGCGCATCACGGGCCGCCGTCCCGTCTCGGCGCAGGACATCGTCCAGGTTGGCCCCTTCGTCCTACAGGCCGACCCGCAACGCGGCGTCGCCGTCTTCGACACCCGCTCGAAGACGCGCATTGACGTGATAGACATCACGAAGGTCGTGCCCAACCGCTCGGGCGGCGGGATGATTAAACTGCTCGACGACGTTGACCTGACGATTCAGCCCAACGAGTTCGTCGGACTCCTCGGCCCCTCGGGCGCGGGCAAGTCCACGCTGATGGACTCCTTGAACGGGATGCGCCCGGCGACGAGCGGCCGCGTGCTGATTAACAACCTCGACCTTTATCAACACCTCGACTCCATCAAGCAGTCCATCGGCTACGTCCCCCAGGACGACATCATCCACAGGGAGCTGACCGTCTACCGCACGCTCTACTACGTCGCGCGCCTGAGACTCTCGCGCGACGTGTCCACGCAGGAGATTGACCAGATCATCGGCGAGGTGATGGACGTGACGGGCCTCTCCGAGCGCCGCGACGTGCCCGTCAGCCAGCTCTCCGGCGGCCAGCGCAAGCGCGTCTCCATCGCCGTCGAGTTGATCACGAAGCCCTCCGTCATCTTCCTCGACGAGCCGACTTCCGGGTTAGACCCCGCGACCGAAGAGAAGATCATGAAGCTCTTCCGGCAGATCGCGGAGTCTGGCCGCACCGTGATTTTGACGACGCACGCGATGGAGAACGTGCGCCTCTTCGACAAGATCGTCGTCATGATGAGGGGCAAGCTCGTCTGGTACGGCGCACCGAAGGAGGCGCTTGAGCACGTCAAGGCAGACAGCTTCAAAGACCTCTACGACAAGCTCGAAGCGCCGATTGACGAGCGGACAGCGAAGATGGCGCCGCTCCCGCCCGGCGCGACGAAGGAACAAAAACTCGCGTACAAACTTCAGAAGGAGAAGATCGCGGAGGAGGTCGCGGAGGAGTGGAAGCGCCGCTTCCAGAAGACGGTGCAGTACCAGAGGAACATCATCGAGCCGCTCGGCGTGCTCAAGGGGCAGAAGCAGGAAGCGCCCGTCGTCACGCGCCGCCCGACCGTGACAGACTCTTTGCGCCAGTGGGCCACGCTCGCGCGCCGCTACATGGAGGTGCTGTCGCGCGACAAGTTCAACCTCCTGATCCTCTTCGGCCAGGCCCCGATCATAGCCTTCCTCACCTACCTCGTCGTCGGCCAGAACCAGCCGCGCGACTTTCCCTACTTCATGCTCGCGCTCGTCGCCATCTGGTTCGGCACTTCCATCTCCGCGCGCGAGATCATACGCGAGCGCGCCGTCTACAACCGCGAGCGGATGGTCAACCTGGGGCTCCTGCCTTACGTCGGCTCGAAGCTCCTCGTGCTCTCCGTCATCGTCGGCCTACAGTGCACCCTGCTCTTCGGGACGCTCAAGCTCTTTCACTACGCCGGGATGATGAAGCTGCCGCCCGACAACCTGACGGACACGCTGGCCCAGCTTCTCGTCATGATCCTGACCGCGATGGTGGGCATCGCGCTCGGCCTCTTCGTCTCGTCCATCGTCAAGACCTCCGAGATGGCGACGAGCCTCGTGCCGCTCATCCTGATTCCGCAGATTCTCTTCTCGGGCTTGGTGGGCGTGCCTTCGGGCGCGGCGCGCTACATCGGCGCGGTGATGCCGGCGACGTGGTCTTTCGACGAGATCAAGCGCCTCTCGAAACTGGACACCATCAGCGAGGAGGGCTCGGACCCCGAAGGGCCGAACAAGGGGATGGGCCTCAAGAAATTCGTCGAGGCCGAGAACGACAAGAACATCGCGCAGGCCAAGACCGACATCACAGACTACAAGCGGGACGCCGAGGAAAGCTCCGAGCAGTTCGAGGATGACATGGAGCAGTATCAGGAGGACATGGCGAAGGCCGCGCGCGGGCAGGGCGAGAAGCCGGACAAGCCCGAAGCGCCCAAGCTCAAGGAGGCCCCGCAGCCGAAGGACGCCGTCAAGCAGCCCGAGGACTTGAGCGGCTACGTGGACTTCCTGCACCCGTGGGGCGACCGCCTGCTCGACGCCCTCATCCTGCTGGGTATGTTCTTCGGCCTGCTCGCCGGGACGCTCAGCGCGCTCCGGTCGCAGGACATCGGATAGATATGCGTTCACCACAGAGGACACAGAGGAACACAGAGGGAAGAAAGGGCTTTGAGATTTAAAAGCTGAAATTTTTTATCTTCCTCTGTGCCCTCTGTGTCCTCTGTGGTTGATTAAAGGAGTTCCGACCATGCTCGCGCCCAACACGCTCTTGCAGAACCGCTACCAGGTTATCCGCCCCATCGGCCACGGCGGGATGGGGGCCGTTTATCTCGCGCGCGACCAGAGGCTCGGCCACACGGTCGCGCTCAAGGAGACCTTCTTCACCGAGGAGCGGATGCGCAAGGCTTTCGAGCGCGAGGCGCGGCTTCTGGCACACTTGCGCCACCCGGCGCTGCCGAAGGTCACGGACCACTTCGAGGAGGACGGCGGCCAGTTCATCGTCATGGAGTTCATCTCGGGCGATGACCTCGAAATGCTTCTGGCACAGCGGGGCGAGCCGTTCCCGCCCGCGCAGGTTCTCGCGTGGGGCGACGAGCTGCTGAAGGCGCTCGACTATTTACACAAACAGGAGCCGCCCATCCTCCACCGCGACATCAAGCCCGCGAACTTGAAGCTGACGCCGCAGGGCGAAGTCATCCTCCTGGACTTCGGCCTGGCGAAGGGGACCGCGGGCGCGACCTCCTCCGTGATGACGAGCCGCAGCGTCTTCGGCTTCACGCCCAACTTCGCGCCGCTCGAACAGATTCAGGGCACCGGCACGGGGCCGCGCTCGGACCTCTACTCTCTGGCCGCCACGCTCTATTACCTGATGACGGGCGCGATTCCGCCCGACGCCCTGACGCGCATCACAGAGGTGGCGAACGGGCAGCCGGACCCCCTGCGCCCGGCCGAGGAGGTGAACCCGCAAGTCCCGCACGCGGTCTCGGAGATTCTGACGAGGACGATGGCGCACAACCGCGAGCAGCGCCCCGCGAGCGCCGTCGAGCTGCGCCGGCAGCTCCGCGAGGCCGCGCCGGAGGCGGTCGGCGCGGGCCAGGCGATGGCAATCGAAAGGGAGCGAGTCGCGCTTCAATCAACGCTCGTGGAGCCGGCCGACACGCACGAAATACCGGAGGCTGCGGAGACTGCGCCCACGCCGACCACCGCCCCGCAGACGGCCCAGCCGTCCGCACCCAAACTTGACGAGGCCGCGACAGCCGCAGAATTGCCCGCCGTGGTCAAGGCCGGGAGGAGCGCGAGCCAGCTGAAATGGGCAGGGGCTGCGGCGGCCGCGCTCGTCATCGTCTTCGGCTTCGTGGGCGTCTACAAATACCTCTCGGCCGCCCCGCCGGCGAGTGTCGAGAAGTCGGCCGCGGCCGACACGACTTCAACCGCCGCCCCCGTCCTCAAAGTCTCCGAGCAGAGGACGGACGCGCCCGACAATTCGGTCATCACGACGACGACCGCGTCCGACGGCACCAGGACCGAGACGCGCACGTTCAACGGCCACGCCCTCGTCTCGCGGGTCGTGGTCACGACTTTCGAGAAGCAGCGGACGGCCCGCGTCACTTCAACCCGTGGGGACGAGCGCGAGTTGCCGGCCGACGTGATACCCCGCGCGCTCGAAGCCAGCGGCGACGAGCTGGCCGCGGCGGTTGGTTTCGCAGCCGAGAAAGGGGCGTCGAAAGAGACGCCCAGAGTCGCCGGCAAGCAAAGCGCCCCGCGCCCGCGGCCCACTCCCAAGCAGTCGCCCCCGGCCCAGAAGAACGTGGACGTACCCTTGAACAACACGACGGCGCAGCAGCAGTTCAACTCGTTCCCCGAAGGGACCAAGCGGAGCCAGTCCAGGAGCCTCGGCCCCGAAGGCCGCGGCACGGCCGAGGACGCCAAAAAGATGAACGCCCAGCAGACCACACCGCCTCAGGAGTAGCGCGGCCGACGACGCGCTTGACCGCCGGCGGCGGGACACGTTATTAACTTAAAAAGTATTTTTCGAGGACAAAGGGCTGTGCCAAAAAAATGTTTGAAAGTTTGCGCGTGCGCCGCCCTCGTAGTGCTGGCGGCGGCGCTCGTTCTGGCACAGGCCGCGGCGCAGGAGACTCTGCCCGAGCCGCCCGCCGACCGCGCGCTCATCTACTTCGCCAACGGGCAGGGCGACGCGCTCGCGCCGCTCGGCTTCGAGCAGGGCTCGACGCCCCTGCGCGTCGCGGAGGTGGCGAAGGGCGACAAGCGCAGCTACGTCGAGCTGAAGGGCGAGCACGCCGCGACGGCCGTCACGGGCCTGGAGCCGCGCTTCTACCTCTTCCTGCCGGACGAGGCGAACGCAAAGCCGCCGTTCCTGGTGCGCCTGACACTGAAACGCGGCGCGCGGCGCGTGACGGCCATGGCCCAAAAAGGCTACAGCGGCTTCGCCATAGACTCCGAAGAGATCGTCAAGCCGCACTACCGCGTCATCAAGCGCGAGGGCGGGACGCAGTTCGTGGAGTTCCGCCCGCGCGAGCCGCTCTTCGACGGCGAGTACGCCATCATCGGCACGGACCTCCAGCGCGTCGCGACCTTCCGCGTCATGCCGGCCGTGATCCAGTAGAATTTTCTTGAGGTGATAATAAGTTGAAGAACCATTCCACAGGCCCGCACGACTTCTGGACGCCCGCGCGCGCCGCGCTCACGCTGACGGCGCTCGCACTCCTGGCCGCCCTGGGCGTCGCCGGCTGCAACTCAAAGGACAGGGAGACGGAGAACACGCCGAAGGTGACGGTCACGGCCGGGCCGAGGGCCAACGGGACGCCGGCCGCCGCCGCGACTCCCGCGGAGCTGCGAATGCTGCCCGCGAGCGCGCTCGACGCCCCGCTGAAGACTCTGGAGGGCAAGCCGTTCAAGCTCTCGGACTTGAAGGGCAAAGTGCTGGTCATTGATTTGTGGGCCACCTGGTGCGGGCCGTGCCGCTCCTCGATTCCCGAGCTGGTCGCCATGCAGAAGGAGTACGGGCCGCAGGGCTTCGAGGTCGTCGGGCTGGACATAGACCCTGAGAGCGACACGCCCGAGGACGTGAGCCGCTTCGCCAAGGAGTTCGACATCAACTACAAGCTCGCCTTCGCCGACAGGGAACTCGCTATCTCGCTGATGCGCGGCGGCAACATCCCGCAGAGCATCATCGTCAACCGCGACGGGCAGATTCTGGAGCACCTGGTCGGCTTCCACCCCGTCAACACGCCACGGCGAATGCGCGCCGCCATCGAGCAGGCGCTCAAGTAAAAGCAAAAGTAAAAAGGCAAAAGGAAAGGCGGGAACCACTTTTCAATTAAACGTGGTTCCCGCCTTACTTACTTTTGCCTTTTACCTTATTCCTTTTGCCTCGCTTCGTCCTTCTCGCGTCTGCCTTCGTCCTTGAGCTGGCGGGCCTCGCGTTCGAGTTCTTCGTCCTGTAGGCCCTGCGCGACGCGCTCCTTGGCGCTGCCTTCGATCTCCTTCATCTCGGCCTCGACGCGCTCCTCGACCTGGTCAATCGGGGCCGGCTCGCCCGACTCTTCCTGCGTCACAATCTTGTCCTTGTCAATTTCCACTCGCTGAAACCTCCCGCTCGATTCATGATAACTGACTCTCTAGCGGGCAATCGTCTCACTATTGGCCGCGGCCGGTCAAACCGCGTTGCGGGCGCTCGTGCGGACAGCGTAGCCGAGCAGCGTGAACGCGACGGCCGTCAGGACGCCGAAGATGAAGCCGCCGACTTCTCCGCCGAGGAGCGGGCGCGCGCCGAAGAAGACGGGCAGCGCCAGCCCGCAAAGCCAGGGCGTCCAGCTGCGCCACCCGCGCCACACGCGCGCCGTCAGCACGAGCGCGCCCACGACCAGCATGAAAAGGTGGCTCACGGGCCATGCCAGGTCCGTCACGCGGAAGAAAAGCGTGTCGGGGTTCGCGCGCGTCATCTCAAGCACGTTGAAGACGAGTGCCAGGGAGAGGCCGTGGAGTTGAACGGCGAAGACGGCCCCGCTCAGCCGGCCCGCCACCCTCAGTTGTCGCATCCCCGCCGCGCTCGCCGCCCACCCGATCAGGTAGAGCATCCCCAGGGCGGAAGCTGCCAGCGCGGCCGTGCCGTCGCCGAGCGCGTACAAAAAACCGGAGAGAAAAAGCATCGGCGCGCAGATCATCCCGATTGTCCCGAGCAGCCTGGGGGTTAAGTAACTATTTTGCGCGGCGGGCAATTCGATTCGCTCTGTGACCATATTTCACCTCTTCCTGATAACGCGTAAACGGGCCGCCGTCCGGGTCACAGCGCGAAGGCGAAAATTTACATCCGTTCCATTTTTCGCCAATCGTGGTAAAGTTACGCCCTGAAGTTTCAGAGGCTCTCGTTTCGCTCCCGATTATTTTCCGACCGACAGTTCAGACACCTTTTTATGCCGCGCGAGATCACACACCACGGCCAGATTCTCGAAGCCATCGCGAGCGTGGACAGCATCTCGGAGCTGGTCGAGAGAGACAACGGCCACTACACGTACGAGCTGGACCTGGAAGTCATCGTCTACGGCCGCAATTACACGGGCAAGAAGGTCGGCCCCTACGCGCGGCTGCTCTCCTACGACCCGGGCGAGGAGATAGTCCGCCAGGGCGACTGGGGCGGCAACACTCTTTACACGCTGGTCGCGGGCGTCCTCGACGTACTCATCACGGACGACCACGGCACGACCCGCAAGGTCGCCGAGCTTCTGCCGGGCACGACCTTCGGCGAGCGCAGCGTGCTCGCGGGCCAGCCGCGCAACGCGACAATCGTCGTCCCGCCCGAGTCCAAAGCCTACGTCATCGAAATCCAGCGGCCCGCGCTCCGGCTGCTGCGCAAGCTGAAAAAGTTCGGTCACATGCTCGACGTGGCCTACCGCAAGTACGGACTCGACCGCACGCTGCTCGAAGTCGAGGAGGCGACGGCCAACGCTTTTGGCCCAGAATTGCTCAGGCAACTGGGTGACGCCGCGCGCTTCACCGTCTACGGCAAGAACCACATCCTCTTCCGCGAGGGCGACCCCGTCAACCGCCTCGTCTTCATCAAGAACGGCTGGGTCCGCCGCGTGCGCGGCCTCGCCAACCCCTCGCAGGCGGACATGGTTTTGGAGATGGGCAAGGACGTTGGCATTGATTTCCTCGGCGCGGGCAACTGCCTCGGCCTCGAATCCTTCGACCCCGCGGACAAAGGGACTTGGAAGTACACGGCGAACGTGATGGCGCGCACGGAAGTTTTGGAAGTCGCCGTCTCGCGCCTGCGCGCCAACCCGGCCCTGCGCGACGCGGTGCTCAAACAGTTCTCGGCCTTCTCGCACGCGGACGACCGCGAGCCGGAGCCCCCGGCCGACCGCCGCCTCGTCGCCGCCGCCGGGCGCGAGATCACGACCGGCATCGTGGACGGCACGAACCTGCTCGTCATGGACATGGACTTGTGCATACGCTGCGGCAACTGCTCGCTCGCCTGCCACAAGGTCCACGGCCGCTCGCGGCTCCTCCGGCGCGGCATACACATCGCCCGCCCCGTCAAGGTCGGGAGCCGCTCGCTTCAGCACGTCCTCGCGCCCTCGGTCTGCCTACACTGTCAGGACCCGGAGTGCCTGACCGGCTGCCCCACAGGGGCCATCGGGCGCTTCGAGGAGGGGCAGATAGACATCAACCCGCAGACCTGCATCGGCTGCGGCGACTGCGCGACGCAGTGCCCGTACAACGCCATCACGATGGCCCCGCGCAAGGCGGCCGCCGTGCCGCCGCCGACGTTCGGCGCGAAGCTCAAGAACCTGTTCAGCCTGGCGAAGCCGAAATTGCCGCCGCCCGTGACGGACACGGAGAATTTGCTGGCCGTCAAGTGCAACCTCTGCGAGAACACGCCGCTCAACCCGCCCGGGACGAGGAGGAGGAAGCAAGCCTACTCGTGCCAGGAGAACTGCCCCACGGGCGCGCTCGTGCGCGTCAACCCGCGCGAGTATTTCGCGGAGGCCAAAAACGCCGTCGGGCTGGTCTACAAAGACCAGACGCACGCCATCGGCCGCAACATACACAAGCGCGACACGCCCGCGCGCCTCTGGCACATTTTCGGCGTGCTCGCGACCATCATTATCACCTGGGCCAGTTTGTGGGCGGCGCGCAAGTACACGCTCGACGGCCACCTCTGGGGGACTTGGCTGACGGTGCGCTGGATCACGGGCCTGGTCGGGCTCCTGGGAATCGCGGCCGTGATGACGTACCCCGCGCGCAAGCAGGTCTACAGGCGGCGCGCTGGCCCCCTGCGCTACTGGATGCTGATGCACGTCTACCTCGGCGTCATCGGCGGCGTCGTGCTGCTGCTCCACGGCGGGCGCGACACGGGGGGCTTGCTGACCTCGCTCCTGATGGTCTCATTCGATCTGGTCATCGTGACGGGCCTCTTCGGCGTCCTCGTCTACGTAGTCGTCCCGCGCGTCATGACGAGCATAGAGGGCGACCCGCTCCTCATCGAAGACCTGCGCGACAGGCGCGACGAGCTGCGCGAGACGTTGTCGCGGATTGACCTCAGCAACCCGGAATTGCGCGACATCCTGAAGCGAAAAATCCGCCGCCGCTTCCTCTCGTTCCGCTACCTGATGCGGCAGTACGCCCGGCGCGAGGACTTGACGGAGATGATGGCGGCGGCGCGCGAGGAGTTCAGGGAGGACGCCGAGAAGTTGCAGGACGCGGACGCGCGCCGCCTCCTGATGGACGTGGTCGAGGCGACCGTCACCCTGCGCCGCGTGGACGCGCTCATCTACCTGCACCAACTGCTCAAGCTCTGGCTCGCGCCGCACGTCGTCACCTCCTCCATCATGCTGGCGCTGATGGCCGTCCACATCGTGCAGGTGATCTTCTTCACGGTGAGGTGAAAAGCAGAATACAGGAGTCAGAAGTCAGGAGTCAGAATGGATAAGGCCGAGAACCACTTTGACAGATTTTCTTTTCTCCTGACTTCTGACTCCTGACTACTGTGTTATGAACCTTGAGCTGAGGAAAAGCACGTTCGTCATCACGCGCGAGGACCGTGCGGAGGACGCCGTGACGCTCGTCACCGAGGGCCTCCACATCGGGCGGCAGACGGACAACGACCTGGTGCTCAACCACCCGACCGTCTCGCGCCTGCACGCCGGCATCAACCAGATCAGCGGCCGCTTCTACATCGTCAACCTCTCCGGCTCGAACGCGACGACGCTGAACGGCCGCGTCATCCCCTTCGACGAGACGGACGCCGTGGCCTCCGGCGACCAGATTCGCGTCGGCCCCTTCGTGCTCTACATAGAGCAGGCCGACCGCAACACGCTCAGGATTCGCGTCGGAGAGCAGGTGGCGCTCAACGCCGGCGACATAGAGGCGCGCGCCGAGGCCGAGAGCAAGAAGGCGAAGAAGGCGCAGGAGGAGAGCACGCTCGAAATCGTCTCGCGCGACGTGGCCGGCGCGCTCAAAGTTTTTTGGGACAAGCGCACGCGCGAGAAGGCCGGCCGCCAGTCGCCGCTCCACCCGCACAACCCGCCGCGCCTCGGCAAAGCGCGCTTCAACTGGACGCCGACGCGCGACCTCGTGCGCCCCTGGCCCGCCTCCGTCTTCGTCTGGGGCGTCATCATCGTCGGCGCTCTCTCGGCCTTCGCCGCCTTCAGGTACAAGGACGCCTTCGCGCCCGAGCTGCTCTCGTCGCCGCACGCGCGCGCGGGCTTCGTCCTGGACCCGCCGATTGCGAAAGAGGCCAACAACAACTCGTGCACGACCTGCCACGCCGTCGGCGTGAGCGCCGAGAACCGCGCGCGGATGGAGAAGAATTGTGCCAGTTGCCACGACACGGAGGTCTTCGTCGCCACGACGACGCGCCCGCACCGCGAGGCCGGCATCACCTGCGTCGTCTGCCACACGGAGCACCGCGGGACGGATTTCCGGCCCATGCACGCCTCGCTCGACTCATGCACCAACTGCCACAACGACAACAACAAGAAGACCTACAACGGTAAAAAGGTCGGCACGCCGCACGGCGGCACGCTCGGCTACCCGGTCCTGGGCGGCGAGTGGGTCTGGAAGGGGTTGGAGCCGGAGGAACTGGCGCTGAAGCCCGAGGTCGCGCGCCTGCGCCGCCCGACGGACAACGAGCAGCAGTGGCGCAACAAGCAGTTTCACGCGCTCCACCTCTACCGCGTCCGCGCCGTCGCCAGCATCGAGGGCATCAAGGACGAGGACGCAGGCGACGGGACGCGCGTCATCTCTTGTTCGAGCTGCCACCGCTCGTTCGCGCCCATTGACCGTCAGACGCCGCGCACGACCTGCATCCGCTGCCACAACGGCCAAATCTTCGAGCCGATGGCGCGGCCCGTGCGCGCCAGGACGACCATCAGCTGCACCTCCTGCCACGTCCAGCACATACGCGACAAGCACTGGCGGCCGCTCCTCTTCGCCGACGCGCCGCTCCCGAGCGACTGGCACGAGAAGGTGACGGCAAAATAAGTTTCAAGTTCCAGGTTTCAGGTTTCAAGTTAAAAACGGCGAACCTGAAACCTTGAACCTGAAACCTGAAACCTGATTATGAGAAAGTCGCAACTGCTCATCACAATCGCGCTGCTCGCGCTGCTCGTCTGGATTAACCAGACGACCGAGGACAGCTCGTTCCTCAAGAGCGTCGCGGGGGGCTTGCCGTGGTACGGCTGGGCGGGCATGGTCGGCATCCTCGTCCTCGTCGGCGTGGCACTCGCCGTGCGCGACGGGTGGCGCGCGCGCCGCCTGCTCGTCGAGAGAGTCGAGAAACGCGCGGACCCGAACGAGCGTGAAGCGCAGCTCTCGCAAGAGCTGCTCGACCGCTACGACCCGGACGGGCCGGACTACCCGCACCCGGTCATCATCACGGAGCGGTGCATAGGCTGCCACGCCTGCGTTGACGCCTGCCCGCATGACGTGCTGGCGATGGTGGACAATCTGGCCGTGCCCGTGGCACGCGACCAGTGCGCCGAGGACACCTCGTGCCAGGTCGAGTGCCCCGTCAACCCGAAAGCCTGCATCGTCGTCAACACGACGAAGAAGATTAAGCCGCGGCCCGTGCCCGTGCGCGACACGCGATTCATGACGAACGTGCCCGGCTGCTTCATCATCGGCGACGTTTCCGGCACGCCCCTCATCAAGAACGCCGCCAACGAGGGCGCGGACGTTGTCCTGCACATCAGTGAGGAGTTGAAAGCCGCGCCGCCCGAGCCCAGGGCCGAGTACGACGTGGCGATCATCGGCGTCGGCCCCGCGGGGCTCTCGGCCGCCGTGCTCGCGCGCCAGCACAACCTGCGCTACGTCGGCATCGAGCAGGACAAGGTGCTGGCGACGATCGAGGCTTACCCGAAGAACAAGTACGTCTTCTTCAAGCCCGAGACGATGGAGTCGCGCGGCGGGATTGTGGTCGAGGGCGCGGGCGACCAGCGCGAGGCGATTCTCGATTCGTGGCTCGGCACGATGATGAAGACGGGCGTCGCCGTCAACGAGGGCGAGAGTTGCAAGGCCATCAGGCGCGCGGAGGACGGCGACTACTTCACGGTCAGCACGGAGCGCGGGGCCAAGCGCGAGCCCGTCACCTACCGCGCGCGCCGCGTCGTCATCGCCATCGGCAACCGCGGCACGCCGATGCGCCTGAATGTCCCCGGCGAAGAGATGAAGATCACGCGCAACGGCCGGGCCGAGGACAAGGTGCTATACAAGCTGACGAACCCCGAGGAGTTCAAGCGCCGCCACGTCGTCGTCGTCGGCGGCGGCAACTCCGCGGTCGAGGCGGCCGTTGATTTGGTCGCGCGGCGCGACGGCGACCGGATAGAGTTCCGGCCCAAGGAAGAGATCAACGACGTGACCTTAGTCGTGCGCAGCGACTTTAAGAACGATTTGAAGTTCGGCAACAAGCTGCAAGTCTACCAGTGCATAGACGAGGGCCGCGTCAAGGTCTACTTCGGCGCGGCCATCAAGGAGGTCTCGGATGCGGAGGTCGTCCTGATGGACGCTCGGACGAAAGAGGAGAAGGTCAGGCTTCAGAACGACTATATCTTCGCCCTCATCGGCGGCGACCGCCCGACCAAGTTCCTCGAATCCATCGGCATCCAGATTCCGAAGGATTGAAAAGGCTGCGGAGTCCCGCCAGGGACGATTGGTAATAGCCCAGCACTTCAGTGCTGGGAAAGAAACGGGAAAAGAATTGAGTCCCGTAGGGACGACTGAGAGCCACTCTTCAGCCGTCCCTACGGGACTCAATCGTTTTTGCCTTCCTGTTCCCAGCACTGAAGTGCTGGGCTATTGTCAGTCGCCCCTGACGGGGCTGTAGAAGGCGACAACGTCCGCGGCCGCCTGTGCCACTTTTTCGCGCAGCCGCTCGGGCTCTAATACTTCCAACTGTGTGCCAAAACCGAGGGCGTACTCGCAGGCCATCTCCTCCACGTCGAAGCGCAAGGTGACCTCGGCCCAGCCCTCCGCGTCAGCCTCGCCCACCTCCTCGACGCGCGCGAAGCGGCCCGCGAAGGGCAGGCGCGGGACTACCTCGCGGCGGACGCGGGCGCGCACGCGGTAGCTGGGCAGGTTCGCGCGGAACCGCGCGGAAGACTCTTCCCAGAACGCCGCCAGGTCGAAGCCCTCCGGGCGGGCCGCCGCCTCGTCCAGCACCTCGGCTTCCTCCATGCGCGAGACGCGGTAGCTGCGCACCTCGCCTTCCACGGCCGCGACCAGATACCAGACGCTGCCCTTGGCGACCAGCCCCAGCGGCTCAACCACGCGCTCCGTCGTCCCGCACTCGCCGCGCCCGTAGCTCATGCGCACCTTGCGCTCCTGCCAGATGGCGTCCTGGAGCGTGTGCAGAAGTGGCACAGTTTCTTCCGTGCGGCCCCAGCCGGCCACGTCAACGTGTATGCGCTGGCGCGCGTACTCCGCCCCGCGGCGGTGCGGGGCCGGCATCGCCGCCAGCAGTTTCAGCAGCGCCCCTTCGGAAGCCTTCTCCAGGTTCAGGTCCGCGAGCAGCCGCGACGGCTGCGTGACGAAGAGCGACTGGACTTCCGATTCGCTGAGGCCGGTCAGGTTCGTGCGGTACTCGCCGAGCAGCGACCAGCCGCCGCCCGTGCCGCGCTCGGCGACGACGGGGATGCCCGCGCCGCTCAGCGCGTCCATGTCGCGGTGGATGGTGCGCTCGGAGACTTCCAGCCGCCGGGCCAGGTCCCGCGCAGTCAACTGCCTGTAAGACTGCAACAGCAGCACGATGGAGAACAGCCTGTCCGCGCGCATCTCAACACTCCTTTCAACGACCGCCCGCGATTTTATCTCACAAATATGACAGGAGGTGTCATCAATCGTCACTTATTTTCTTATCACCACGAAGGAAAGGAGAAATGAAGATGCGGAAAGTGACATTCGGCGGGGCAAATAGCCTGGACAATTACATCGCGCGCAAGGACGACTCGGTTGATTGGCTGATGCACGGCAAGGAGGCGGCCGAGTACCTGAGGGATTACTGGAAGACGATTGACACGGTGTTGATGGGCCGTAAGACTTACGAGGTCGCGCTCAAGATGAGCGGGGGAAAGAGCAGTTCCTACCCAGGCGTGAAGACTTACGTCTTCTCGCGCACGCTCAAAGAGAGCGGGGACAAGTCGGTCGAGCTCGTCAAGGAAGACGCCGCCGACTTCGTCCGCAGGATGAAGAAGCAGGAGGGCAAGGACATCTGCGTGATGGGCGGCGGCGACTTCGCCAAGACGCTCTTCGAGGCCGGGCTGATTGACGAGATAGGCTTCAACATTCACCCGGTCCTGCTGGGCTCCGGCGTCCCCCTCTTCCACGAAATGAAACAACAGATCAACCTTGAGCTGCTCGAATGCAAGCCCTTTAAGAACGGCTGCGTGCTCGTCACTTACAGGGTGAAAAATAAGCGGGGCGCGAAATGAGTTACCCCTCGCCCGGGTAGGCGGCGACGACTTCGAGCATGACGAGCGCGCCCGCGGGCAGCGCGGCGGCCGCGAACGCCGTGCGCGCCGGCAGCGGCGTGATGCCGACGGCCGGCAGCCAGGCCGAGTAAATCTGGTCCACGGCCTTGAAGTCCTTGATGTCGGCCAGAATCAGCGTCACCTTGACGATGTCCGCGGGCGTGCACCCGGCGGCGTTCAAAATCGCGTCAATGTTCGAGAGCATCCGGCGCGTCTGCGCGTCGAGCCCCTCTTCCAGCTTGCCAGTCGCGGGGTCGCGCCCCGTCTGGCCCATCACGAAGACGAGGTCGCCCGTGCGGATGGCCTGCGAGTAGGTGCCGAGGGCGGGCGGTGCCGCTTCCGTCTTAATCCGAATCTTGTTGACCATCTGGCAGGCTCCTTTTATTCGTTTATCCGCTCGGCGCGGAGCGGGATTTCGAATTTGACGCGGACGGGGCCGCCGGCGAGCGGGGCCAGGTCCAGCATCTGCGCCGACTCGCCGGGGAAGATGATTTGCACGGCGACCACGTTCGTAGGGTTCGCGAACTCCAAATCGAAGTAATGGAATTCGGTGATGTTCGAGGCGTAAATCCAGAGGTTCTCCTGGCTGCGAATCCAGGAGCTGAAACTCTCGCTCTCCATCGGCTCGGTGCGGATTTCGAGCGGAGTTTCAGTCAGGAGTCGTTTGGTCAAATCGAAGTGCTCGAAGGCGTACTGCCAGCTCTGCTCGTAGGGCCGCTTGGTCGAGCCGCGCTCGCGCGGCAAGCGGCCGAGTTGTTTGAGGCGAATGTTCTCGCGCACGAACTCTTCGCGCTCCGTCTCGGCCTCGTAGTCGGCGTTCGTCAGGCGTTCGAGAAAATGGCCCACGTCGCGGCTCGAAGTCCAGACGCGGCGGATGGTTTGGAAGTAGGTGACGGCCGTCGGGTTGATGTCGAAGATGGTAATCCGTTTGGGCCGCCAGAGCGGGAGCAGGTTGAGGCCGTAGAGGCCGCCGACGACGCTGACCATGTGTATGTCCTCGCGCCTCCAAGGGGCCACGCCCTCGTAGTGCTCCTTGATGGTCGCGAACTCTCCGAACGAGCCGTCCTGGTGGCCGTCGTCCGTCCCGTAGAAGACCATCTCCGGGTGGTCGTGGTATATCTCGCGGTTAAAAGCTCTCGGTGCCTGCGATGTCACGCCTCATCCTCCTCAAATAAAAAATCTCAAAATTGAAATCTCGAATCCCTCATCGCTACAGACTCGGCAGAGGGTCGTCGTCCCATGCGGGCCTGAAAAGCTGCCTGTCGAAATAACCGAGCCGCTCGGACCATTGCTCCGCGGGAGATTGGTCTAAGGGCTTTGATGAGCCTTGCCGGCTGTAGGCGACGCGCACGGTCTCGGCGATCAACTGAAGGGCGTCTTCGACGGCGCGCGTCTCCTCGTGGCGGAGGGTGATGTAGCCGTCGCCCGTGTAGGTGGCGGACGCGCTTGAGCCGACACGCGGCAGCCGGGCCTCGGCCACCATACGGCCTACGCGCCGCTTCACCTCTTCGACGCCGCTAACGCTCTCGACCGTCCCGGCCCCGACCCCGCGCAGGAAAATTGTGCCAACGGCGTACCTGCGCTCCCAGGGGCCGTCGAAGCAGTCGTCCACGGCCGCCCGCGCCCAGGCCAGCCGCGGGTCCATGTCGTGTGCGAAGCCGAGCATGGGGCCTATGCGCGCGCCGGCCGGGCGGAGCGTGGCGTCTGTGAAGCGGACGCCCCCGCCTTCGAGCAGGAAGCCTTCCATGTGGGTCATGGCGCTGCCGACTTCGAGCGCGCGCACTGCCTCCAGCCCGCGCTCTATGAACTGGCGGAAGCGCTCCTGATTCAGCTCGCGCGGCATGACGCAAGACCACTGTATGCGCGCGTCCTCCAACGCCTCAAGAATCGAAGGGCGGTAACAGCAGACGGAGTAAAAGCGCGGCTCGTTCGCAATCGTGACGGTGTCGAGACACAGCTCCTCGCCCCGCAAATACTCTTCGGCCAGCACGGGGCTCTCGGATGACGGGCGCATCAGGCGGAGCGCCAGGTCGAGCTGCTCCGCGCCGCCGATGCGCCAGGTCGCGAGCCCGCCGCTGCCGTCCAGGGGTTTGAGCACAACGGGGAACCCTACTTCGGCGGCGAACCGCCGGGCGTCTTCGTCCGCCGTTATCAAACAATCGCGCGCTGTGCCAATTCCGGCCCGCTCAAGAGTCCGCTTCAGGGACGACTTGTCCAGCACGCGGGCGACTACGTCAGCGCTCATGCCGCGCAGGCCGAGCGCCTCGTTGGCACGGGCCACGGGCAGGAGCAGCGTCTCCTGCGCCGTCACGAGCTGGTGTAGCGGGCCGTGCCTCTCACGCAACTGGCGCGTGGCCGCGGTCAACTGCGCCGCGTCGTGCGCGTTTTCAACCGCGACGAGGTCTTCAAAAATCCCGGCCGGACCCTCGGTGCGCTCCGAGACGCCGAACAATCGGACGCCGTCGAGTTTTCCGACGGCCTCGGCGCAGCGCAGGCTTTCCCCCGCCGCGCGGCTGGCGACGAAGACGACGCGGCGCGGCGTCTCTTTTTGTGCCAGATTCACGCCGTCGCCCTTTCGGCGGCTTCGCGGCGCTCACGCAGCTGCGCCTCGCGGGCCTGTTTGTCGTAGAGCACGTATTGAATCAAGTCCCGCCCGCAGTCGTTAACGTCCTCCGCCGACAGCGGCTCGACGCCGTGGAACGAGATGTCAGAGCGCAGGAACGCGAGCAGGGAATTGGGCCTGTAGGGGACTGTCTTCACGCGCACGAAGTCCTCGAACTGGTGGTGCGTGCCGGCGGGGCAGTGGAAGCCGGGCTCCTTCGGGACGTAGAGCGAAGTCCCCAGGTGGCTCGCGCTCTCGTCCGGGGCCAGGTAGATGAGCAGCACGACCAGTTTCGTGTAGAGGTCCGAGTGCGGCCCTAGAAAATAACCGGCCCGGTGGCGAATCAACTGCGATTCGACCGCGACCTCCGGCAAGGGTTTTTTGTCGCCGCCGAGCTGCGCGGAGAACGAGTCCAACACGGCCTGTGCCAATTCCGGGCCGAGAAACCAGCGGTTGAAATCCTCCCAGAACTCCCTGAGCCCGGCGGGCAGCGCCTTCGTCCAGCCCTCGTTAAAATCTCGCTGGTCCCTGTGGCGGAAGTGATCCAGCTTGAGCGTGGTCACCTCGAACAAATTCTCGTAGACGGCGCTCTCGGGCAGGTGCCGCAGCAGCTCGCGGTAGTAGTCTTCGGGGAAAACCTGCTCCAGGTAGTAATGCGGGTATGGCTCCGCGACCACTTCGGCCGCGCGCAGTCGGGCCGCGACGTGCGCGAGAGGGTTTTTCGTCTGCGGGCTAAAAGTTTCCATCGTCAGTGTCCCTCGGCGGCGCGGACGAGCGGCAGCACCTCGCGCCCGAAGATGAGCATCTCGTCGAGCTTGGGCCAGCCGGAGATGATGAACTGCGTGACGCCGACGCGCTTGTATTGGAGAAACGCCTGTGCCAATTCCGCGGGCGAGCCGACGAGCGTCATCGCGGACGAGCCGTAGTAGGGCACCAGCCCGGCCCAGAGATAGTCGTTGAGCCAGCCGACCTCGTCCGCGGCGGCCAGCGCCTGCTTGAGCGTCTGCGAGTCGCTGCGCGCGAGGATGCCGCGCTCCTTCCGGCCGATCTCTTCGCCGGGCAGCAACTCTTCCGCGGCCCGCAGCGCCTCCGCGCGCGTCGGCCGGCAGACCACGCAGAGCCTGAGCGAGACCTCCACGCCGCGCTCGCGGAATTGTGCCACCTGCGGCGCGAGCTTTTCGGGCGTGTCCACGAGGCGCAGCCAGCTTGAGCCCTGACCGAGCGCGAGCCGCTGCGCCTGCTCGGAGTGGCCCGAGACGTAGATTTCCGGCGCGGCGCGGTCGGGCGCGAGGAACGGCGTGTGAAGACGGCCCGCTCCGACGCGCCAGTATTGGCCCTCGAAGTCAACGGGGCCGCCGCCCGTTTGCCAGAAGGAGCGGCAGACGGTCAGGAACTCCTCGGCGCGCGCGTAGCGTTCGTCGTGCTCAAGGAAATCGCCGTAGCCGCGCTGCTCGGCGGGCGAGCTGCCGGCGACGACGTTGAGCGCGAGGCGTCCGCCGATAAGGCCGGAGAGGGTGTTGATCTGCTGGACGAAGGCCGCGGGCTGCATCAGGCCCGTGCGGTAGGCGATGATGAATTTGAGCCGTGCGGTCGCGCGGCCGACGGCGCAGGCGACGAAAATCGTGTCGGGCTCGTAACGGCTGAAAGAGAGGAGCACGGATTCGATGCCGGCCTCTTCGGCGCAGCGCGCGAAGTGTGCCCAGCCTTCCATGTCGGGCAGCGCGGCCGGCGAGGTGCGCTCGGTCGTCAGGACGCGGTTCGTCTCCTGCGCCGTCTTCATGCCGACCTCGCCGCCCTTCGGCAGCATCCAGTGGAACCTGAGATTCATGGTCGAATCACTCAAGACGTTTCGGCCTCGCGGACGAGCGGAAGCACTTCGCGGCCGAAAGTTTCCACCTCGTCAATTTCGGGCCAGCCAGAGATGATGAACTCGCCGACGCCGATCTCCTTGTAGGCCATGAAGGCGTCCGCCAGCTCGCGCGGCGTACCCAACAGCGTCGTCCACACTGGCCCGTAGTGCGGCACCAGCCCGGCCCAGAGCGAGCGTGTGAGCCAGTGGGCGTCGTCGGCGAGCGACGCGCCCTCCCTGTACATCTGCGAGTCGTCCCGCTGGCGAATCGTGCTCTCGTCTTTGTCCTGGGGCAGCAGCGACAGCGCGGCGCTGACGGCCTCCTCGCGCGTCGGCCTGCACACCAGGCACAGCCTGAGGCAGACGCTACGGCCGCACGCGCGCAGTCGCGCCACCGCGGGCCGAAGTTTTTCGGGCACGTCGGCCGCGCGCAGCCAGGTCGTGCCCTGCGCACAGGCCAACCGCTCGGACTGTTCCGAGTGGCCCGAGACGTAGATTTCCGGCGCGGCGCGGTCGGGCGCGAGAAAAGGCGTGTTGAGCCTCCCTTTTTCTACCCTGTAAAACTTGCCCTCGAAATCAACCTCGCCGCCGCCCTGCCAGAAAGCGTTGCAGACGGCGAGAAACTCTTCGGCGCGCGCGTAGCGCTCGTCGTGGGCCAGAAAGTCGCCGTAGCCGTGCTGCTCGGCCTTCGAGCTGCCGGCGACGATGTTGAGGGAGACGCGCCCGCCGAGCAGCGCCGAGACGGTGTTCATCTGTTGGACGAACGTCGCGGGCAGCATCAACCCGGAGCGGTAGGCGACGATGAACTTCAGCCTCTCTGTTTCGAGGCCGAGCGCGCAGGCGACGAGCAGCGGGTCCGGCTCGCAGTGATTGAGCGCCACCAAGACAGATTCTATGCCGGCCTCTTCGGCGCGGCGCGCGAAGTGTCGCCAGCCTTCCGTGTCGGGCCGGGCGGCGGGCGAGTCGCGGTCGGCGTAACTGATTCGGTAACGCGCGGCCTCCAGGGCAGTCTGCGGCTGGCCGGCGGCGACCTCGCCGGCCTTCGGCAGCATCCAGTGGAATCTTAGAAGGCTCATCGCTCAACTCTCGTCATTCGTCAGGACGCAGCAGTGCTGCCACTCCGGGCTGACCGGCGCAAGTATCTCGGCACCGGGGAAGAGGTCGCGCATGTAATCAACCGTGAAGTAAGAGCAGTAAGACTCGCCGGCCTGGCCCGGCCGCTCCTGCTCGCACAACTCGTCGCCGGGCTCGACGTACAATCGGTCGTCCACGAGCACGCACCAGTCGGATTTCTTCGCGGTCTCGACCAGGCCGGCGATGTCCAGCGACGGGTGCGCGTCGAGCTGCCATTCCAGATTCTTGCGCACGTCCGTGCCCGAAGGCAGTCCGGGCGCGGACAGAGACCTGTCGTAAGAGGGGTCGCAGAACGTGAAGGCCAACCGGCCGCCGGGCGCGAGCTTCTCCCGCAGCTGCCCGACCAGCTCGACCATCTCGTTCCGGTGCGTGTGCGTGAAGACCGAGAAGGCCAGGATGATGTCGAATTTTTGGCCCAGGTCGGGGACGGGCAGGCGGCGCGCGCCATCGGGGTTGAAGAAGGCGCTGTAACGGTCGTAGTGATAAAAGTGCGCGCGCGGGAAGGCGCGGCCGCCCTGCTCTATCGCGCCGCGGTTGAGGTCGAGGCACCAGTAGTCCTCATGGGCTATTTGGCCGTCCGCGCCCAGCAGGAAGCCGCCGACGTTGCCGCCGAAGTCCAGCACCTTGCGCCCGCGCCAGTCGGGGCGGCCGAGCTGGCGGTCGAAGTAAGAGAATTGTGTGACGCGCGTCGAGATGAAATCCCACATGAGTGACCGCACCTCCGAAAAGTGAGAGAGAACTTTTGCGCTCAAGCCTCAATCGTCCACGGCACGGGCCGCGGGAGTACGCCGTGACTTTTGGCCCACTCTTTCAGCGCCCACGGCTGCGTGTCAACGTCCCTGTAGCCGCCGAGCAGTTGCCGCGTGACCGGGTCCGCCTGCCACAGCCCGCGCTCGTCCGGCGACTCCAGGTAGACCTCCGGCTTCATCCAGCGATAGGCGTAGCCGTACATCAAGACCTTCGACGTGCGCCCGCTCAAGTTGGGCGCGGCCGTGTGGTAGAGCCTGTTCTCGAAGAGGAAGGCGTCGCCCGCGTCGAGCTTCGGGTCGCACAACTCGACGCCCGCCGGGTCAACCTCGCCCTTGCGAAGCGTCAGCGGCTCCGTCCGCAGGTGGCTCCCGCGGGCCAGCAGCGTCATGCCCGAGTCCGGCTGGTGAAAGTCCGTCAGGCAGTAGCAGATTTTGACGCCGACGCGCGGCAAGCCTTCGTGGCCCAAATCCTGCGGGATGCGTATGTCTCTGTGCCAGCCGCGCCGGAAGCGCGGGGCGTCCGAGTTCTCGGGCCGCTTGCAGATGAGGGCCGTCGAGTGCAGGTGTATGTTGGGGCTGAGCAGTTGCACGACGAGCGGCACCGTGGACGAATGGGAGACCAGCTCGAAGAGCGCCTGCTCGCGCAGCAGGCCGGGGCGCAAGTCCAGGTGGTTATACTCTGGCCGGTTGAGCACGACGGGCTTGTCGAGGAAGACGCTCGCCAGCCGGTCGCACGCTTCCATGAGGCGCGCGACCTCCCGGCCGCCGAGCGCGCCGCGCACGACGAGGAACCCGTCCTCGTCAAAGGACCGTCGCTGCTCGGGCGTGAGGCGGACGAAATCCATAGGCATTACCCTTCGAGCCCTTCGCAACCGGCCAGCATCCGGGCCGTGGCACTGCGCGCGCGCTCAAGCTCGCGCGGGATGACGCCGGCCGTCCAGTCGAGCTTGAGCGACCGATTCAAAACTTCCAGCCGGCCGCACAGGAAGCGGAACTGCTGTGCGATGCTGCGCGGCCTTCCGGGAGTGGCACGTTCGGGGCGCGTGCCGTCGTCGAACTGCCGGACGTGTGCCCAGACTTCGGGCAGGACGGCGACGCGGCAGTTGTAGAAGACGCGGATTTCGAGGTCCCAGTCGTCGTGCGACGTGAGGTCTTCGGCGAACAGAGGCCCATCGCCAAGCCGGGCCAGCGCGCCCCGGCGCAGCGTTATAGAGCAAGTCGAGACAGCGCTGCGATGCGCCCAGACCGGGTGGCAATCGCTCATCCAGCAGACCTCGCCGCGCGAAAACTTCAGCAGCCCGCTCGCCTCGAAGCGGCTCATCTCCTGCCGCTCGCCTTCGATGAAGTAGAGGTTGTCAGAGATGACGGCCTCCGCCTCCGGGAACAGTTCGAACACGCGCAGCTCCGCGTCGAGCTTGCCGGGGAGCCAGAGGTCGTCGGAATCAAGGAACGCGAGCAGCTCTCCGGTCGCCAGGCGAGCGCCGGCGTTCCGCGCCGCCCTCGCGCCGCCGCGCCGCGGCAGGCTGAGCAGTTTGATGGCTGGCCCAAAACGCCGCGCGAGCACGTCGCAGGTGTCGTCGGTCGAGCCGTCGTCAACCACAATCACCTCGACGGACCCGGCCCGCTGGACGAGCGCGCTCTCGACGGCCTCGCAGACCAGCCGCTGGCGATTCCAGGTCGGAATGACGACGGATAAAAGTGGGGGTTTTACAGTCATGTCCGTCGAATCACGCAGCAATGCTGCATCTCGTCGTTGACGGGAGGCAGGATGGCGGCGTGCGGGAACAAGCGCCTCATGTAAGCTGCCGTGTAAAAGACGTGGCACGTCCGCTGGCGCTCCGGCTCGTAAGGTTTGATCTCCTCTGTCTCCAGGTACAAGTCGTCGCCGTTGACGAGCATGAACCAGTCCGCGCCCTCTGCCCGCTTCATCAACTGCGCGGGCTCCATGTCCAGGACGTTGCCCTTCTCGCCCTCAAGGAATATCTCACGCTCCAGCCGCCACTGAAAGTTGTTCCCATCGTACCGCCCGGGCCAGGACAAGTAGTTCGGGTCAATGAAGGTGAAGGCCAGCACGCCCGTGTCGCTCAAAAGGGCCTCAAGCTCGCTCACCTGCTGAAGCAGGTCCGTCTGCGAGGTGTTGGTGAAGACCGAGTAGGCGACGATGTAGTCAAATTTTTGGCCCAGAGGCGGGAGCGGCAGCCGCGGCTCGCCGCGCGGGTTGAAGAAGAAGCAGTAACGGTCGTAGAAGACCCAGTGCGCCTGCGGGTAAGCCCGGCGGCCGCGCTCGACGGAGTCCCGGACGACATCAACACACCAGTAGCGCGACGGCTCGATGGTCGAGTTCGGGTCGCGCAGGATGTTGCCGACGTTGCCGCCGAAGTCGAGCACGTCTTTGCCGCCCCAGTGCGACTCGCCCACCTGCCGCGAGAAGTAAGTGAACTGACCCGTCTTTTGCGAGAAGAACGCCACTGCTAATCCCCCGCGCGGTAGAAGAACTCGCGGTTGACGTAGTTCGCCCGGCCGCTCGCGTCCAGGAACGTGTGGTAGGCGACGATGACAAGCACGCCCTTGTTGACGCGCAGGTAGCTCTCGGCGCGCATGAAGCCGAAGTCGAAGGCGGCCGCCAATGCGACGGCGCGCTGGCCGGCCTCCTCTTCCAGGTTCGCCAGCACGCGCGCGCGGGCCGCGGGCCATTCGACGGGGCCGCCGTCGCCGACGCCCCTGACGCGCACGGCGAAGTGCTCGCCGTCCTGCTCGATGACTATCTCCGCGACGCCCTGCGTCCCCGGCTCCGTGTTGACCCAGCGCCCGAGGAGTTTCTCCGCGTTGAGCGTCCTCGTCGCGGGGTCCGCGAGCGCCGCGTGCAGGTCGCCGGCCTGTTTGAACTCCAGGGTCTGTGCCAATTCTTGAATCCTCCGGCGCTAGTAGCGACCGTGTGAGAGGGCGAAGTATTCGCGCACGAAGTAGTCCATGCGGCCGCTCCCGTCCTTGAAGCGGTGCGACTGCGCGAGCACCATCAGGCCCTTGAGGAGCATCGCCTGAAGCTCCGTCTCCGCGAAGCCGAAGTCGTAGACGCAGGCGAAGCCGGAGCCCGTGCGCGAGGACGGGGAAGCGGTGAACGGCTCGGCGTCCGCTCTCCCCCAGTCAATCAAACCCTCCGGGCCGACCGCGTAGACCTGAAGGCTGAGCCTGCCGCCATCTTCCTCCATGATGATGCGCGCGATGCCACTGGTCTCCGGGTTCGAGTTGACCCACGTCCCGGGGAACGCTGACAGGTCGAGCGGGCCGTCCTGAACTTCGACTCGGTCACGAATCTGCGCGAATCGCATGGGGCTCCTTCAATCTACTCTGATCCAACTGCGAATCATCAGGCGGTCAGAGGCGTCCGCGTTGGCGATGGGCGTGCGCGCGTGGACCGTCCGCGTGTTGTCCGAAAAGAGCAGCTCGCCCGCGCCGAGCAGGAAGTCCAGCGTGCGCGGCGTCGTCGAGATGACCCTCTCGAAGTCGTCCAGCGCGGCGCGCAGCTCGTCCGAAAGTTTGAGCCCGACGGACTCCAGGGCGAGGTTAATCACGTCGCGCCGCCAGCACATTCGCCCGGACTCCGTCAGCACCGGCCGCCACTTCAGCCCGCCCCCGCACAGCGGCGACATCCGCCACGGCACCGCCTCCGTCTCAAGCAGCCCGAGCGTTCCAGTCCCGAGCTGCTTCCGCACTTCGTCGCGCACGGTGTCCACGTCCAGAACTCTTGAGCGGCCGCCGCCCTGCCTGTCAGGGCGGACGCAGACCATCGAGATCAGTTCGATGGGAATGGCCCAATTCGCAGCGTCCGTGTGCAGCCTCTCACTCTCGCGGCCCCCGCGCGGCGAATGTATGTCGGTCGCGGGCTGTATGTAATGCACGAGCTGCGCGCGCGGCTTCTTGTACGGGAGGGCCACCATCGGCCCGAAGGCGCTGTTGACGGCGACGAAGACGCGGTTGCCTTCGTCGAAGCGCAGGCCGCCGACGAGCGCGCAGTAGGGCCGGCGTCGGAGGCGCTCCCCGATTGACCCGACGAGCCAGTCGAAGCCGTCCGGGTTGAGGCGGCGGACCTCGTCGCGGACGCTCTCCTGCAAGGCGGTCGAGTAGAACTCCTGATTGTCGTAGAGCGGGAGGCGGTTGGCCCCGTCGAACAGTTCGCGCGCCAGCGCGGGCGGCACAGTCAGTCTCGCCGGATCGGGAAACGGTGCGGGCATCTTCGGCGTCTGCTCCAGTCTACAGGGTATGCGGCATCCCCGAAAATACTTCCACCCTCTTGCAACGCGAATTGCGGCACAGTCTATGAGAGCGGCCCCGCGGTGTCAATAAAAACAAGTGATGAGTGATGAGTAATGAGTGATGAGTTAAAGAAAAAGAATCTTTTCATCGTCCCGCCAGGGACGTAGTGATAATAGCCCAGCACTTCAGTGCTGGGAAACGGAACGCAAATGATTTGAGTCCCGTAGGGACGACTGAAATGTTCAGCCGTCCCTACGGGACTCGACTCTTGTTTCCGTCCTTTACCCAGCACTGAAGTGCTGGGCTATTATCAATCGTCCCTAACGGGACTCGTCTTTACTCATCACTGAGTTTCGGCAGCTTGAAAGCGCGCCAGGCGTTGAAGGCCGTGTGGTGGTCCGCCTCGGCCGGGGGACGAGCGAGGGTGAGGTGGGAGCAGTCAGCGCGGCCGCGCACGCGCAGCATCGGGCGGTCGCGGTTCGTGCTCTGGTTGGTGACGAAGCGCACGATGAAGCCGACGCGCGGCTCGTCGGACGCGTTGGGGTTCGAGCCGTGGACGATGTTGCTGTCGTGCAGCGACATCTCGCCCGGCCGCAGGACGAGGTCCAGGGCCTCCGCCTCGTCCACCTCCATCTCGACTTTCTCGCCGCGCCTGTTCAGCAGGTTGGGGTCGTCACGGATGATTTGATGACCGAGCAGGCCGCGCCTGTGCGAGCCGGGGACGACGCGCACGCAGCCGTTGGCACGAGTGCTCGGCGTGAGCGCGACCCAGGCGGAAGTCGAGGGCGTCAGGTGCCAGCCCGAATAAAGACTGTCCTGATGCCAGGAGACGTAGCTCGAATCGCGCGGCGGCTTGTAGAAGACGACCGTGGCTTCCACCAGGATTTCGCGGCCGAGCACGCCCTCGACGGCGTCCAGGAGCGCGTCGCGCGTGACCAGATGGTGAGCCCAGTCGAAGAAGAGGTGCAGGTTGTCGTACCGCTTGATCGCGCCCGCGCCGCACTCGGCCGAGAGGCGTTCGAGCGCGCGGCGGAACTCTTCGGCTTCTGTCTCGGAAAACACGCGGACGGGGAAGACCACGCCGTCGCGTCCGTACTGTTCGCGCTGCTGACTGGTGAGTCCGGCGGTCACGACCCTATCACGTCGTCCCAAAGGCCAGGGTTTATTTCGATGCAATCTGTGACTGACCCGCCGCTGATTACGTCCAGCCCGAACGCCGTGCCCACGGCGAAGACGAGAACCAACGTCAGGGCGATTATCTTAATTGTGCGCGGGCGCATCATGGCCGCTGATTCTATAACAGGTCAGCGGCGTCTTCAATCAAGTCTGCGCGATGCCTGAGCAGAAACCCCTTGACAGTTCCCGGCGACGGGCATAGATTCTGACGGACCTGGTTGAGAAGTTACGTGGTGTCCAGACTGCCTCACTAAATTTCCCGGAATGAAATGAAGAACCGCCCGACAATCGTGTTCGTCAAATGCGCGCTAATTATCGTCGCGCTCGTCGCCGCCAATTCTTCGCGCGTCGGCGCGCAGCAGGAGAAAGCGGGCACGCCGCAGCGTTTCACGCGCGAGGGCGTCGCAATCGAGTTCGACGTAGAGCCCGTGGCGCGGGACAAGGGCTTGATGGAGGGCGCGGAGGCCACCGTCAGGTTCAGGGTCACGGACCAGGGCGCGGGCAAGCCGCTCGGCGGCCTGCGGCCCGCGGCCTGGCTGGACCTGCGTGACGGCGGCAAGGCCACGGACGACCGCGCCTGCCGCGAGAAAATCCAGTCGTTCCTACAGGCGAGCCTGAGCGACCGCCCAGACATAGACCTCAACTCCTATTTCATCCTGGCGCTCAACCAGGAGCCCAACATCTCCGTCATAGACCCCCTCTCCGGCTTCGGCACGACCAAGCTCTACACGCTTGTCGCCCTCGCCAGCCCCGGCGAGGACTGGGTTCTGAGCGGCGACAAGAAGCGGCTCTACGTCTCCATGCCGCAGGCGGGGCAGGTGGCCGTCGTTGACACCGTCACCTGGAAAGTCGCCGCCAACATCCCCGCCGGGACGCGGCCGACGAGCCTCGCTTTGCAGCACGACGAGAAATACCTCTGGGTCGGCGACGACGGCACTGCCGAGACGCCCGGCGGCGTCACGGTGATTGACACGGCCGCGCTGAAGGTCGTGGCCCAAATCCCGACGGGCGCGGGCCACCACGAACTCGCGCTCACGGACGACGACCGCTACGCCTACGCGACCAACCGGGAGGCGGGGACGCTCTCCGTGATTGACGTGCGGCGGCTCGCCAAAATTAAAGACCTGAAGACGGGCGCGTCGCCCGCGGCCGTCGCCTACTCGCCGCTCGCCGGGGCCGTTTACGTGACCCACGAGGGGGACGGGACGATTGCGGCGGTCGGCGGCGCGGGGCACGAAATTTTGGCACAGATAAAGTCCCGGCCCGGCATCGGCGCGCTCGGCTTCGCGCCCGGCGGCCGCTTCGGCTTCGTCGTCAACCCCGCGGGCGACGCCGTCTACATCTTCGACGCCTCCACGAACCGCCTCGCCTATTCTGTGCCAGTGGACCGGCGGCCCGACCAGCTCACCTTCACCAGGGACTTCGCCTACGTGCGCTCCGGGGCGAGCGAGTTCGTCTCGATGATTAAGATTACGGGCATCGGCGAGAGGGGCTACGAGCCGGCCGTCAATCGCTTCCCGGCCGGGCAGCGCGCGCCGCGGGATTCGCCCTCGGCCTCGCACGCGGCGGCGGTCGTCCAGGCCCCCGAATCGGGCGCGGTCCTCGTGGCGAACCCGGCCGACAAGATGATCTACTTCTACAGCGAAGGCATGGCCGCGCCGATGGGCAGCTTCCAGAACTACAAGCGCGACCCGCGCGCCGTGCTCGTCCTCGACAACAGCCTGAGCGAGACCGCGCCCGGCGTGTACACGGCCACCGTCAGGTTCAGCGGCCACGGCCAGTACGACGTGCCCTTCCTGCTTGACTCGCCGCGCGTCGTCAACTGCTTCAGCGTCGCGGTCGCCGAAAACCCAGCCCTGCCGAAGAAGCAGGAAGTGCCCATCCGCATCGAGCCGCTTCTGAAAGACACTTCCTTGCGCGTCGGCGAGAGCTATCAGCTGCGCTTCCGCGTGACGGACGCGGCCACGGGCCGCCCGCGGGAGGTCAGGGAGATGGGCGTGCTCGTCTTCCTCGCGCCGGGCATCTGGCAGCAGCGCGAGTGGGCCAAATCGAACGGCGACGGCGTCTACGAGATGAGCTTCGTCCCGCCGCGCGAGGGCGTCTACTACGTCTACTTCCAGGTCCCGTCGCTCGGGGTCCGTTTCAACCAGATTCCTTTCATCACCCTGCAAGCGGTCACGGCGAGCGCCCCGCCCGAGGAGGAATAGATGAAGCAAGCACCGACGAGAAAACTGTGCCAGTGGGCCGCGACGATGCTCGCGGCGGCGTGCGTCGCGCTCCTCTGCCCGGCGCGGGCCGCGGCGCAGCAGCCCGCGCCGTCGCAGCAGTCCAGGCAGCAGGCGGCGCAGAAGTATTTCACGGACGTAATTCTGGTGAATCAGGACGGCCAGCCGATGCGCCTCTACAGCGACCTGCTCAAGGACAAGGTGGTCGTCATCAACTTCTTCTTCGCCACTTGCCAGGGCGTCTGCCTGCCGATGAACCGCAACATCCAGAAAGCACAGGACGTTTTCGGCGACCGCCTGGGCAAGGACGCCTACATCATCTCCGTCAGCGTTGACCCGACCGTGGACACGCCCGCGCGCCTCAAGGAGTATGCCGCCAAGATCGGCGCGCGCCCGGGCTGGTACTTCATCACGGGCGACAAGGAGAACGTCGCCTTCGCCCTCAAGAAACTGGGCCAATACGTCGAGAACAGGGAAGACCACACCAACATCGTCCTCATCGGCAACGAGCGCACGGGGCTCTGGAAGAAAGCCTTCGGCCTCGCCAAGAGCGACGAGTTCAACAAGGTCGTCGAGAGCGTGCTCAACGACCAACCGGCCGGCGGTAAATAAAGTCTTGCGTCTCAGCACCGCCTCAAAGCTACGCGCCGCCGCCCTCTGCGCGGCCCTGCTCGCGGCCCTCGCCGCGGCCAGCGCGCCTGCGGCGCAGGAGGCGGCGGGCGCTTTGACGCCGCAGGAGAAGCGCGGCAAGCAGATTTACGTCCAAGGCACTACCGCCGCGGGCCGCGATGTCCTGGCCTACGTCGGCGACGCCGCCATCGAAGTGCCCGGCAGCACGCTGCCCTGTGCCGGTTGTCACGGGCTGGACGGGCGCGGCAAGCCGGAGGGCGGCGTCATTCCGTCGAACCTCTCCTGGGAGACGTTGACCAAGCCCTACGAGGTGACTGAGGCAAGCGGGCGCAGGCGTCCGCCCTATACGGAGCGCGCGCTTGAGCTGGCCCTCACGCGCGGGCTGGACCCGGCGGGCAACAAACTTCACCCGGCAATGCCGCGCTACCAGATGGCGCGCGAGGACATGGCCGACCTCGTCGCCTACTTGAAGCGCGTGGGCCACGACCGCGACCCGGGGCTGACGGAGAAGAGCATCACGGTCGGGACCATTGTGCCAACCAAAGGGGAGCTGGCCGGCGTCGGCGGGGCGGTCAAGGCAACGCTCGTGGCCTTCTTCGAAGAAGTCAACAGCCGCGGCGGAATCTACAACCGCAAGGTCGAGCTGAAATTCATGGAGACGGCCGAGACGCCCGCGGCGACGGCCGCGAACCTCAGGCGCTTGATTCAGGACGAACAGGTCTTCGCCCTCGCGGGAGCTTTCACGGCGGGGGCCGACGGGGAAGTGGCCGCGCTCGCAAACGAGCTGGGCGTGCCCGTCGTCGGGCCGCTGACTCTCTCGCCGCGGACGAGCCGGCCTCTGAACCGCCACGTCTTCTACCTCCTGTCCGGGTTGCAGGAGCAGTCGCGCGCCCTCGTCAATTTCGTCGCGCGTCAATCGCCGGGCGATAAAGCGGGCCTGGTCGTCGTCTACCCGGAAACCGATCTCTACGCGGGCGTGCTGGACGGCGTCAAAGACCAGTGTCAAAAAAGCGCGTGTGGCCCAATCGAAGCCCGCGCTTACCGGCGCGAGCAATTCGACGTGCCGACCCTGGCCGGACAGTTGAGTAAGACCGGCGCGAAGCACGTCCTCTTCCTCGGCGCGGGCGAAGATGCCGTGGCGTTGATGAGGGAGGCGGACAAGCTAGGGTGGTCGCCTTCCGTGCTCCTGACGGGGGCCGGGGGCGGCGGGCTCATGGAAGCGCCCGCAAGCTTCAACCGGAAAATTTATCTGGCCTTCCCGACCTCGCCGGCGGACCAGACCGCGGAGGGCGTCGGGGAGTTTCGCGCCCTGGCCGCGAAGTACAATCTGCCCAGGACGCACCTCGCCGCGCAGCTCTCGGCGCAGGCCGCGGCGAAGATACTGGTCGAGGGACTCAAACGCGCGGGCCGAGACGTCAGCCGCGAAAGGCTCATCGAGACGCTCGAAGGGCTCAGCCAGTTTACGACTGGGCTGACGCCGCCCGTCACCTACGGCCCGAACCGCCGCATCGGCGCGCTGGGGGCTTACGTCGTGACGGTTGACCTGGAGAAGAAAGAGTTCGTGCCTGCGGGCGACTGGGTGCCTGTCAATTGAAGGCGGAGAAATTCGATGAAAGCGAAGCTCATTTTCGTGGTCGCGCTCGCCGCTTCGATGGTCTGCGGCGCGGTGCCGTGCGGCGTCAACTCTTCGGCGGCCGGGCAGACGCGGCGTCAGTCGCGGCGCAAGGCGGCGGCTGCTGCGCGCTACGAGTGCCCCATGCACCCAGAGGTCACTTCCCGCAGGCCCGGCAAGTGTTCCAAGTGCGGGATGGCTTTGCGGCCGGCGAAGCCCAAGGAGGACGCGCCCGCGCAGGCCGCGAGCCCGGCGACTGAAAGTAAAGTCGCGGCCTCGTCGCTGCGCATCCCGGACGCCACCGTCTACAACCAGAACGGCCGGCGGCTCAACTTCTACACAGACCTCGTCCGGGGCAAAGTCGTCGCCATCAATTTCATCTTCACGACGTGCACCACCATCTGCCCGCCGCTGACGGCGACCTTCCGCCGGGTCCAACAGGAACTGGGCGAGCACCTGGGGCGCGACATAGAGCTGATTTCCGTCAGCGTGGACCCGACGACCGACACGCCCGAGAGACTCTTCGACTTCGCCGCCAAGTTCAAGGCCGGGCCGGGCTGGACGTTCGTCACCGGCGACCAGGCGGAGATTGACTCGCTGCTCAGCGCGTTCGGCGTCGCGGTCGCCGACAAGAACGACCACACGCCGACGGTACTCGTCGGCAACGACGCGAAGGGCTACTGGACCCGCGCCTACGGACTCGCCTCGCCCACGACGCTGGTCAAAGTCATCACACAGGCCGCCGACCAGAAGTGAAACGAACCGCTGGCAGCGTACTAACTCATCCGTGGATATTTATTGGCACAGTTTGAAACGTTTCTTGCAATTTTTTATTGACAGGGCCGGGACGAAGAGTTAGGCTTTCCCCGCTTCCTAACGGACCAGGGAAACTGTATCAGCTTTCTCACTTGACTTTTCACCAGCCGCTAACGAGGTCGCTTCGTTTCGTTGGCCTCACGTCGTCCCACACGCGAGCCCGGGTCGTGGTCGTCAGCTTGACAGCCTAGCGTTCACCGCACAGCAGGATCGGCGGATTCAAGGAGAAGAACAAATGTTTACCCTCCGCAAGTCTCCCTTCAGTCTCATCAGTTGTTCCATGCTGCTCCTTGCTCTCGCACTGCTCGCCGGGCGGGCGAGTGCGCAAACGCCGGTCGTGCCGGCCGAGGCCGCGAAGCCTGAGGCGGCCGCGGCGACGGCGACAGCGCCCGGGCCGACGGCCGACGACGCCGTGGCGATGAACGCCAGGGTGGACTCGGCGGCGGCCGACGCCAAGGCCGAAGTGCCGAAAGAGCAGCCGCCGCCCGCGAAGGCGACGGCCCCCGCCACAGCGCCCCCGAATTGCCGGAACGTCTCGGCCGACGTGGTGGCGCTCTTCCAGCCCATCATGCTGAACCGCATCGGCGCGGCGATTCCGAACGGGTTGGTCTTCGCGTTGAAGAGAGACCTGGACCCGTCTGGCAAGATGCTCCGGCCGGGCAAGCGCCCGCGCCCAATTGTGCTGCGCGCCAACGTCGGCGACTGCCTGACCGTCAACTTCTGGAATTTGGTCCAGCCACCGGCCGTGCAGCCGCCCCCGCCGCCGCCCGCGACGACGCCGACGCCCCCGCCGCTACAATTCCCGGACACGAAGCCCGTCTCCCTGCACATCCAGGGCCTGGAGTGGGTCACAGGCCCGCAGGACGACGGCTCCTACGTCGGCCTCAACAATTCGAGCCTCGCCAATGTCACCCCGACCGCCGGGCCGCCGCCGACGAAGACTTACACCCTGTACGTGAAGAACGAGGGGACCTTCCTGCTCTACACGATGGGCGACACGAGCACGCAGGGCGACCAGCTCGTGCGCGGACTCTTCGGGGCCATCAACGTCCAGCCGACAACCGCCGAGTGGTATCGCAGCCAGGTGACGGCCGACGAGCTGGCGCTCGCCACCTACAACGCCAACAGCCTGCCCTCGGGTGTGACCGTCACCAACTGCGACGGCTCGAATAACTGCACGCTCAACATCCCGGCCGGGGCTGGCCCGGCCAAGCAGGTGAAAGTCATCAAGACGCCCGGCGGCCAGCTCAACACGCCGGACAATCACCCGATGGTTAACTACGACGCCGTCTACCCGGCGGGCGCGAAATGGGATGACGGGACGCCGATCCCGAACGGCACTCCGATCCTTAAGATGCTCGATGCGGGCAACAACCTCGTCTACGGCGATCTGACGGCCATGATTACGGGGCCGGGCGCGGGGAGGTTCGCCGGGACGACCGGCCCCAACAACCCCGAGCCGCCCTGCAACGCGGAGAAGAACCCGGCGCTGCCCGCCGGGACTGACCCGCTGTTTTGTGCCAACCCGGCCGCGCCCGACCGCAAACAGCCCTACCGCGAGATCACGATTATGTACCACGGCGCGTTGGGCCAGGTCGCCATGCAGGCGTTCCCTGTCTTCAACGACCCGGCGATGGTTCCGACGGTCGCCGCCGGCAACGACGCCTTCGCCATCAACTACGGCACGGGCGGCATCGGCGCGGAAATCTACGCCAACCGCATCGGCGTCGGCCCGATGGGCGACTGCGTTGACTGCAAGTATGAGGAGTTCTTCCTGAGCGCGTGGACGGTCGGCGATCCGGCGATGCTGGTAGACAGGCCGGCGAATTCCAACTTCGTCAACATGAAGAACCAGCGGGCGCTGGTTCCGCCCTGCAACACGACGACGGCTTTCGAGGGCAACACGAGCACCAACCCGCCCGGCCCGCCCAACCCGGCTTGCGCCAACGCCAGGAAGCCCAACCCCTCGAACCCCGGCGGGACCGCGCAGCCCTACACGCTCGTGCCGCTGCCGAAGGCGACGAAGGCGTTCTTCCCGGACGACCCGTCGAACGTCTACCACAGCTACATGGGCGACCACGTCAAGTTCCGTATCTTGCACGGCGGCATTGACGTGAGCCACGTCCACCACCAGCACGCGCACCAGTGGTTGCAGTCGCCCAACAGCGACGAGTCGAGCTACCTGGACAGCCAGATGATTAGTCCGGGCGCGAGCTACACGCTGGAGATGACCTACAACGGCAGCGGCAACCGCAACAAGACCGTGGGCGACTCTATCTTCCACTGCCACTTCTACCCGCACTTCGCCGCCGGCATGTGGGCCATGTGGCGCGTGCACGACACGTTCGAGGCGGGCACTTTCGTCTTCCCGGGCGGCGGCCCGAAGGCCGGGCAAGTCGTCCCCGGCGCGCGCGCGCTGCCCGACGGCGAGATCGAAACCGGCGTGCCGACTCCGGCAATCGTGCCGCTGCCGACCATCCCGATGGCCCCGCTCCCGGCCTACGCGCAGATTAACCAGGTCGTCCGCGTCAACGGCCCGACCACAGTCAACCTCAACACGCCGCTTCAGCCGCCCGTCAACGGAGTGTGCCAGAACAACATGGTCAACGGCATGGACGTGGTCGGCGGCTGCGCCAACGGGCAGAACGTCAACGGGACTGTCCTCGGCGGCCAGGTCGTCGTCGGCGGGACGTGCCAGGGCAACATGGTCAACGGCCTCTCGGTCGTCGGCGGCTGCGCGAACGGCCAGCGGGTCTATGGGACGGTCATCAACAGCCAGTTCAACGGCACGCAGATGACGGGCGAGCTCGTGCCCTCCAACAGCATACAGAACCCGGGCTATCCCTACTTCATCCCCGGCATTGCCGGCGCACGCGCGCCGCACCCGCCGCTGGACTTCGCCGTTGACCCGACCAACGGCGGGGTCCAGGACGGCGGCCTGCCGCGCCACGTCGTCATCGGCGGCGAGGTCGGCTACGAGCGCCACAACAAGTTCGATTGGAGCAAAGACCTCTCGAAGATGAACGCGACGCAACTGCCCGAGGACGGCACCGCCGTCGAGAAGGCCGCCATCGCTTTCTTCAGCAAGCGGTGCTACGAGACCTACTTCCCAGACGGGACCAAAGGCGACTGCCCCTCGACGCAGAGCACGCCGCCGCAGAGCACGCTGCCCCAGCCGCCCACGGGCTTCATCCTCAACGGGCTGCCGAACGGGCCGCAGCACGGCGCGCCCTTCGCGGACCCCGGAGTGGACGACAACGGCAACCCCATCGGAACCCCGCGCCGCTACAAAGCCGCGGTCATCCAGTTGGACGTGGTCCTCAACAAGCAGAAATGGCACTACCCGCAGCAGCGTATACTCACGCTCTGGCAGGACGTGCAGCCCACTTACGATTACAAGTTCGGCAGTCCGGGCGGTCGGCGGCCGGAGCCGCTGTTCTTCCGCGGCAACTCCGGGGACATCATCGAATATTGGCACACCAACCTCGTGCCCAATTACTATCTCGTTGACGACTTCCAGGTGCGCACCCCGACGGACATCATCGGGCAGCACATACACCTCGTGAAGTTCGACGTGACGGCCTCGGACGGCGCGGCCAACGGGTTCAACTACGAGGACGGAACCTACAGCCCGCAGGAAGTTCAGGAGATGGTCGCGGCGATTAACGCCACCGGCGGCCTGATGGTCACGGGGACGCAGCAGTCGCTCTCCCTGAAGCCTCCGCCGAAGGAGATCGTGGATTGCGCCACCAACCCGAATAACGTGCGCTGCAAGCCTTGTACGGACCACCCGACGCCCACCTCGCGGCCGATGTGCGAGAGTTGGCTGGGCGCGCAGACGACCATCCAGCGTTGGTACTTGGACCCGCTCGTAGACAACTCGAACGCGGACCGGACGATGCGAACCGTCTTCACGCACGACCACTTCGGCCCGTCCACGCACCAGCAGGCCGGGCTCTACGCGGGCCTCCTTATCGAGCCGAAGGGCTCCGTCTGGAAGAACTCCGAGACGGGCGAGGCGATGCCGTCGGCCGCGCGCATGGACGGCGGGCCGACCAGTTGGAAGGCAGACATCCTGACCAAAGACGCCGTCACCGGCGCGGACATCAGCTACCGCGAGTTCATGCTGGAGTTTCAGGACTTCCAGCTCGCTTACAACCAGCTCAGCATCAAGACGCCGAGCGCCAACCCCAACCAGGGCTGGATAGATAAGAACAACGCCATCGTGCCGCCGCCGACGCCGCAGCTCATCAGCACGGCGCTCTCGCGCGGCCCGGGCACGCACTCGGTCAACTACCTGAACGAGCCGCTGCCGTTCCGCGTCGGGCAGTTCGGCGATCTTTCCAACGCCTACGACTCGTCCGTCAAGCCGGCGAGCAACGCGCCGCCGGTCGGCGACCCGCTGACGCCTCTGCTGCGCGCTTATCAGGGCGACAACGTGCAGATACGCATCCTGGTCGGGGCACACGTCTTCGCGCACCAGTTCAACGTCGAAGGCCCCGTCTGGACTGCCGAGCCGTCCTGGAAAAACTCCGGCTACCGCAGCGCCCAGCCGATGGGCCTCTCCGAGCACTTCGAGATGCTCTTCCAGGTCCCGAACTCCGCGACGATGAGCAGCTCCCGGAAGTGTCCCGACGGGACATCGCAGGGCAACTGCGTTGACTTCCTCTACAGCCCGAGCCTTGACGAGCTGGGCTTAGCCAACGGCATGTGGGGCCTCTTCCGCTCCTACGACCCGCGCAAGGGCGCGGACAAGTTGCAGTACCTGACCAACAACACGGCGGCGATGAACACCAACATGGACTACTCGACCTGCCCGGCGACCTTGCCGGCCCCGGCGGTCAAGCGCGTCTACAACATCTTCGCCGTCGCCGCGCAGAAGGCGCTCGTAGACATCAGCCCCATCCCCGGCACCAGCCCGAAGAAGGGGGAGATTATTTTCAACAACCGCGGGAACCTGGACACCCCGCCGAAGCCGCAGGAGACGCTGCACAACTCGGGCGGCATCATGTACGTCCGGGCGGAGGACCTGGTCTCCTCCACGCCGAACACGCCCGGCTACGGCAAGCTCAAGCCGGGCGCGCCCGTCGAGCCGCTCGTCCTGCGCGCCAACGCGGGCGACTGCATAGAGGTCAACCTGACGAACTACATTGACCCGAACTCCGACCTCTTCGACTCGAAGTTCAAGTGGGCGCCGCCGTTCGACAGCTCGTTCTACATGCGCGCGCCGTCCACCAGGGTCGGGCTGCACCCGCAGCTCCTGGCCTACGACGGCGCGCTCAGCAACGGCGTCAACGTCGGCTGGAACAGCCAGGGGCAGCAGGACCAATCGGTCGCCTTCGGCAAGACCGTCAAGTACCAGTGGTACGCCGGCAAGATCGAGCGCGACCAGGCGACCAGGAACCTCGTCTACACGCCGGTCGAGTTCGGCGCGCTCAACCTGATGCCGTCCGACCCGGTCTTCCAGCAGATCAACGGCCTGTTCGGGAGCATGATCATCGAGCCGGCGGGCTCTACCTGGAAGTGCGACGGCGCGGGCGGCGGCATGGACTGCGACCAGCCCGGCCCGACGCCCCCGACGACACGCGCGCAGGCGACCGTCACGCTCGCCGACGGCACGTCGAAGTTCCGCGAGTTCGCGCTGATGATTAGCGATAACCTGATCATCTCGAAGTCAACGCAGAACGGGCCGCTCAATTCGAGCGCGGTCAACTACCGCACGGAGCCGATGGATTGGCGGTACAACAACCTCAACACGTCGGACTTCTCCTGCATGTTGTCGAACCAGTTGAAGCAGAAGGGCGAGTTCCAGATTGACCCGGAGACACCGCTCTTGACGGCGGGCGTCGGCGACGCCGTCCGCTTCCGCATGACGCACCCGTTCGGGACCGGCACGTCGCAGGTCTTCACCATTCACGGCCATGTCTGGCAGAAGAATCCCTACGTGAACGACTCGACCGCCATCGGCGACCAACTCCTGTCACAGTGGATAGGGTCGCGCGACAACCACGGCTCGTCGGACCACTTCGACGCCGTCATCGGCAAGGCCGGCGGCGAGTTCGGGCAGGCGGGCGACTACCTGTACACGGTCTTCCTGCCGAACCAGGCCAAGCTCGGCGCGTGGGGCGTCTTCCGCGTCGGCACGCCGCAGGGGACGCCGGTCACCATGCCGGCCTGCACGCCGCCGCTGATACAGCAGTCCGTGCAGCCCCCGCCGCCGAAGAAGAAGGAGAGCGAGCTGCAACGCTTCATCAGGCAGCCGCAGAACCAGGGCAACACGACGTTGAGGCCGTAAGCGGACGGCTCCGGCGTCCCAATTACGCCAACGGGCTCGCCCGTTAATCATCCATCCTCGGCCCGCGGCGGCTGTGTAGGCTGCCGCGGGCCGAGGATGAAGCTATTAACCATAGATTCGGGAACATCATCCTCGCCCATTCCCGGCACCATCTCTGTTCGATAACCGGCGGCAGAAAGTCCCGCCGGCCCTGGCGCACGTCAACGAAAGCCGCGCGAGCCGAACAGCGCAATGCGGGATTCCTTTCAAGCTAAGGAGGAAAGTTATGGGAGGCAACAAGAAAGCCGACAAGTATGGCGGCAAAGGCAAAGGCAAAGGCGGTAAGTATGGCGGCGGTGGCGGCGGCGATCAGGACACCGTCTGCGTCATACTCAGCACCAAGTGTGCGAACGAGCTGCTCACCGCGCTGCTGATCGCGCTCGGCATCACGCCCGATCCGAAGAAGAAGAAAAAGAAGGGCAAGAAGAAAGACGGCAAGAAGAAGGACGGCAAGAAGGACGGCAAGAAGGACGGCAAGGACGGCAAGCCGAAGCCCAAGCCCAAGCCCGACGGCAAGCCCAAGCCTTACGGTAAGCCGAAGCCTTACGGCAAGCCGAAGCCCGGCGGTAAGCCGAAGCCCAGCGGCAAGCCCACAGCGGGCGGCGGCAAACCTACCGGCGGGGGCAAGCCCTCGGGCGTCGCTAAACCTGCCGGCGGCGGCAAGAAGGCTAGCGGCGGAACGTCCAAAGGCGGCGGCAAACCGAAGGGCGGCACGCCTTCCGGCGGCAGTAAGAAGTGGAAATAGCGCCCCGCTCTCTGGGAAGAAAGAACTCAACGCGCAGCGTCTCCCAACTCTTTCGCGCCTCCAGCGTCTTTGCGTGAAAAAATTTGTCTCACGCAAAGACGCTGGAGGCGCTAAGACGGGCTCGACGCTTGTCTTTCGATCAAAGGTATGAAGAATCCCGCAAGCGCCGCGCAGATGTCCGAGCTGAACTACCTGCGCGCCCTCCTGACGGCCGAGTTCAATCAAACGCGCAAGCCCCACGGTTTACTCAGCGAGTTCCTGCGGCACGAGGACTACAGCCGAAGTTTCTGCCTCGACCTCCTGGCGCTCGCCAAACGCGGCACGGGCGTCTCCTGGGGTGCGCGGCGGCTCGCCGTCCTGATGCTCGAACACCAGATGCTGAAGCTCGCGCCCGACCGCCTCGGCGAGTACGACCTCCTGCTCACGCAGCTCGGCCTCAAGCCCACCACCGGCGCGCACGTCCCCCTCGCCGCCTCCGTCCTGAAAGAGGGGTACACGACGACGGAGCTGCCCGGCTTCGTCCAGGAACTGCGCCGCAGGCTCGGGAGGCTCGCCCGCGTCCACGAGAGAATCAAAGGGCCGCGCACTTCTGGCCCAGCCCTGCGCGATTTCCTTGAGCTGTCCCGGCGCGAGTGCAAGCTGACGCTCGCGCGCTACGTCTTCCGCCCGGAAGAGGTCGTCGCGCGCATCCTCAAGCAGATGGAAGTGAGCGGGGGCATCAAGGACATCAACCTCGACCAGCCGCGCCACGTCTCGGGCGAGGTCGCGCGCTCCCTCGACGCGCTGCCGGACTTCGAGGCCTCTATCTTGAAAAGTCTCTGCTCGTCCTCCAAAGTCTACTGGGTCTCGGACGAGACGAAGTCGGAAATCAATTCGCTCGTTGAGTACCCGCTGACGACGGTCGTGCTGGTCGTCAAGCCGCCCGGCAGCGATGTCGAATTCGAGATCAAGCGGGCCGGGCGCAAAGGCCCCAACCGCCTGCGCGTCGTCTACGCGCGCGGCGGCTACACCGTCTCGCCCTCGCACCGCCTGGACGGCGGGAGCATGCTCTCGCTGCTGCGCTTCGAGACCAACTCGGCGACGAAGATCGCGCTCATCTACAGGGCCACGCACGGCGAGGAAGCGCCCGTGGCCGGCTACCACGCCAGGACGACCGTCTCCTCCGTCCCAGTCAAAAATTCCGAGACCCCCGTGCTCAGCTACTTCACGGACGCGCGCGTCTACGGCGCGAAGTTCGACGAGATGCGACAGGCGATGGAGGAGTCCGTGTCCGCCTTCAGGGACGAGGGCTACACGACCCTGGAAATCCCGCGGCACGGCCTCGGGCTCACGGCCCAATTCATCAGCGACGTCGCGCCGGCACAGACCATCCTCTCGGGCACCAGCTCGTTCAGGCTCGACAAGCTGGCCCTCTACCTTTCCGCCAGTGGGCCGGAAAAATATTTCGCGGAAGGGCTCGGGGCCGCCTGCTCGGCGCACGACGCGAGGCGGCTGGCCGACGAGCTGCTGGAAGAAGTCTTGGGCGTCTACCGCCCGCCGCGCGTGAGGTTCCAGAGTTACGAGCAGTACGTCGAGGCCGCGTTCTCTGTCAGGGAGAATCGCGCGCGGGCCGACGAGACTTACCTGTCGCTCATTGGGCAGATAGGGAAATTCTGGGGGACGCTTCTGGCCGTCCGCGGGTATTCGAGGGGCGAGTCCTTCGTCGCCAGAAACGTCGGCCTGAGGAGCGTCTGGCGCGGCGGCGAGTGGCGCGTCCGGGCCGTCTTCATGGACCACGACGCGCTCGTCATCCCGGGCCTGGACAACGAAAACTTTCTGGCACAGGGCGCGCTGCCCAACATGAGGATGGACGAGCGTTACGTCTGGGGCGGCTCGAACCCGGCGCAGTGCGCCACGAGCGAGGCGGGCTACCTGCGCAGCATCTACCGCACCGGCGCGGAGGTCCACGCCCGCGGCGAGATTCTGGCACACAAGGCGTTGAAGGACGCCTACACGAAGACGCAGCGCGAGGTCTTGGGCAACCCCAACTTGCGGCGTATGTTTCACCGCACGTTCCTCGCGCGCCTCGGCGACTGGGACGAGATTGTGACGGGCTACCTCGGGGTGCGCGGCGACGAGCGCGCGTCGGACGCCTGGCGGCGGGGGATGAAAAGAAAGCTCGCGGAGAAGGGCTACAGGCGGGGCGGGCTCGAAGGCTACCTCGAAGTCATTCAAAACTACCTGGGCTTCGTCGAGAAGTACGCGTACCTCTACGACCGAGATACTTCCGCTTGAGCCGCTCGTAAAAGCAGGCCGCGTGGTACGTCGCGTTCTTGTCCTGCCCGTCCGCCCTCCACATCTCGTTCCAGAGGTGGACGGCGTAAGTTTCCGGGCCGAACCTTCCCTCGAAATCGGGCTCCAAAACTTTGTGCCAATCCGAATACTCAAGTGGGCAGAAGGCCCGGAACGGCTGCTTGAAGTGCGCGAGCGAAAATCGGCCCACGGCCTCCGTCATCAGCCTCGGCCCCGTCTCGCCCCAGACCAGCTCCGAAGGGTTCTTGCCCTGACACACTCCCCACGCGTAGGCCATCACGGGGCTGCCCGCGGGCGCTTTGATGATGCCGCTGTTGACGACCTCCTCGCCCCTGCAAGTCTCCGTGGAGAAGACGTGCTCGTCAACGAAGTCGAACGGCTTGAGGCAGACCACGTCCGTGTCAACCCACCACCCGCCGCGCTCCAGGAGCAGCTTGTAGCGGAAGAAGTTGGCGAAGCCCGCGTAGCTCGCCTGGCGCTTGTACTGAAAGATGCTCGAACGGGGCAGGATTTCGTTCGCGTCCTTGACAACCGCGCCCTCCGGCACGTTCCCCATCTCGTCATAAACGTAGAGGTGATATTCGTGGCCGTTCAGCAGGAATGAGGAGACGGAGAGCTGTTCCATCACGGACAGCTCAGCACCGATCCACAGCCCCTGTATGATTCTGTCGGAACCTTCAGCCGCCATTCTGGGCAATCTCTTTCTCGTACTCGGCGACGTAGCCGGCCGCCATCTTCAGGTAATGGTAATCGCGCATGGCCTTGTCGCGGCACGCGCGCGGGGGTATCTCGGCGACTCTGTGGACGGCCCGCACGTAGTCCTCATAATTGGCACAGACGAAGCCCACGTCCGGCGAGATGACTTCGGGGCACGCGCCGCGGTCGCTACAGATGACGGGCGTGCCGGACATCAGGGCTTCGACCATGCCGAGGCCGAACGCCTCGTCCACCTTCGTCGGGAAGAGGAAGCCGCGCGCCCCTGCCAGGAGTTCCGCCTTCTCCGAGCCCTTCACGTCGCCGACGTAACGCGCGCCGATTCTCTGGCACAATTCCGCGACCCTGTTAATTGACTCGTAGTCCGAGCCCGTCCCGGCGACGACCAACGGGAACCCAAGCTCCTCCGCGAGCCTGAGCACGACATCGAGGCCCTTCTTCGTCCCCCAGTCGAGCGTGGACATGAAGAGGAAGTAGTCGTCCTTCGTCTCGGAGTAGAAGTAGTTGGCCGGGTCCACGCCGTTGTGGACGTAGCGGTCTCGACCGTGCAGCCGCGCCAGCGTGCGCGAGACGAAGACCCAGTTCGCGGTCGTCGCCTCGCGCTCAAGCCCCCGCGCCGTCATGTCCATGTGGCAGGTCGTGACCCACGGCTTGCGCCGCGCCTCCATCTCGCGGACGAGGTCCCAGTCGCGGCCCGCGATGGTGTGCAGGATGTCCGCGTCCAGCCTGAACTCGGAGACGAGCGTGACGCCATCCGGCAGAGGCTCTTCGGCCCCCTGCGGCAGCAGGTAGAAGACCTCGTGGCCCAATTCCGCCAAGCCCTTGACCAGCATATCGTGGAGGTAGAACGCCGAGCCGGAAGGGAACTCCCTGGGGTGCGCGCCCGCGCCCTTCGCGCCGAAGGCCGGGTACTTGTGCGTTGACGGGAGCAGGAGTCGCATACTCAATCTTGCGCGCCGGGTAGCTGGCTGAGGCCGTCCACGCAGGCTAGCCAGCCGCCGCCCAGTAAAGGGTGCGGGTCTACGTGGTGCATCCCGGCGGCGTTCCAGCCGGTGCCGCTGCCCTGAAGCACGGGGCTGTGCGGGTGCTCGGCCTCGCTGTAAAGCGCGCCCGCCAGCGCGCGAATCTCGAAGGCGCGGACCCGCGAGCCGTAGCTCGGGAAACAGACTTGCGAGAAACGCGTGACGCCGCCGTCCGTCACCAGCACGCGCCCGCCGGGCCGCGCCGAGAGCCTGTCGCCCTCGACGACGGGGCTGGCCGGGTGTTCAGTCCACGGCCCCGTCAGGGAGTTGGCGCGAAAGAGCCGGAGCGTGTCGTGCCTGTAGGGAGTCGAGCAGGCGAAGAGCCACCAGTCTCCGGCGAAGCGGAAGACCGAAGGGTCCGCGAACGTCCCCTCGATTATGGGGCCGACGCAAACCCACTCTACGGGGAAGTTCGTGGCCCTGTAGAGCCGCACGGCGTTCGCCCCCAGTGTCTCCGGCATCATGTAGTGCTCGCCCTCCCACTCGAAGACGTAAGGGTAGGAGAGGTGGAACGGCTCGGCGAGGACGATCTGTTTGTAAGACCAGACTAAACCGTCCGCGCTCTCGGCCAATCCGATCTCGCCCCTCTGCGTTTCCCGGTTCATCACCTCGAAGAACATGTGCCAGATTCCGCCGTGCCGCGCCATGAAGGGGTCGGCTACGAATTCGGCCGGCACGTCCGTCACGTCGCGGCCCGTGAGGACGGGGTTCGTGACCCCCGGATGCGGGAGGAGCCGGAAAGGAGTGTCCCCCGCGTAGATGCCGATTGACCACATCGTCGCTCTCCGTGAGTCCAGAGGGGCTAGCCGTGGAAGAGACGCCGGGCCGGGTTGGGGGAGTCGTAGACCTTGAGCTTTTGGGCCACTTTCTCAGAGGTCGCGCCCTCCGACTCGTCCCACCCGCCGACGATTCGCATCCCGTTTTTCGTGAAGACGCAGAGTGATCCGCACGCGTCCCGCTTGGGGCGCGGCCGGTAGTCGCCGTTGTAATCCCAGCGCAGGTCGTCTCTGAAAATCCTGCGCGTGTCCTCCTCGTTCAAATCCCAGATTTCCCGGAAGCCGCTGGCGAAGTCGTACTCGCGGCACTTCAGCAGATTGGCCTTGATGTCCTCGCGCGTGAGGAAAACGTCGCCGTCGAGGAAGACGAAAAACTCCTTGTCGCGCTCGAACATCTCGAAGCCGCGCGCGAAGGCGCGTGCGCGCCCGCCGCCTTTCAGGAAAAGATGACGACAGCCGGGCGGCAGGGCTTCGGGGGAGAGGCGCTGGCGCTCGCCCTGCTCGACGACCAGGAGCGCGACGGTCGGCAGCTTTTTATAAAAATGGTCCGCAATGAATTTCAGGTTGCGCTCGGCGCGCGGACCTGTGCCGCGGTGGAAGATGACGGCGGCCGTGTTACGCAGCACGTCGTCCATCTCCGCGCCCCAGAGGACGAGCGATTCCCTGAGCCACCAGAGATTAATGCGCTCGTCCGTCACGTCCGAGTAGTCCTCCTCGACCCACGCCAGGTGCGGCATGAAGCAGTAGGCGTCGAACTGCTTCTGCAACTCCCTGTTGTTCTCGTCCAGAGCGCCGGGCGCGCGCCGGTTCAGCTCTATGAATCGGTCGTAAACCGTGTGCCTCATCGCGTAGGCGTAGGTCGAGAGCGAGTGGTCAATCTTGATGACGTTTTGGGCCACGCGGATGAGCGGCAGGTAGTGTATGCCGCCGAACAGCAGCATATCCCAGCCGGCGGGCAGTTGTTCCACGAAGCCCGGGAATTTTATGCCGAACTGCGGGTCTAAGACGGCGTCGTCCTCGAAAATCAGGACGCTCGGCCAATTCTCGCGGCGCGCGTGCTCGACCACCGCGAGGTGGCTCCGCAGGCAGCCGTAAGCCCCGCGCGAGGCGGCCCACCCGTCAGGCGGCGTCAGCTCGCGGCCGTCGAGGGCGGGGAAGCGTTCGACGCCCTCGATCCCGTGCTCCGAGAATCTGGCACACATTCGCTCCCAGCGGTCTCTTCTTTTCTCCAGGTTGATGCAGACCTTGTGCGGGAAGAATTCGTTGAGCCTCATAGTCACGTTTTAAGCCACGCACGCCTCGTTAATCTGCCGGGCGCGGTCGCTGGTCTTGTGTCTCTCGCGGACGAGCCGCTGCCCGCGCCTGCGGATTTGGTCCACCTCCGCGTGGTTCCTCTCGTCGAGCACGTAGCGGATGCGCTCTTCCAGATTCTCCCTCGACGCGGGGAGGTAGTGGCGGAAGGCTGAGAAGCCCAGTCTTTCGAGCGGGCGGCGGACGGCGTCGTCGGCCAGGAGCAGCGCGCCCGTGGCCGGAATCTCGAAGTATTTCGCGACCACGTAATTGAAGCTCAGGCTGTCCGTGAACGCGGCGCGGTGTTCGTTAATCGTCTCGGCGTAGCCGCGGCCCACGTCCCCCGCCCGCTCGTAATCGTAGCGGCAGTGATAGCCGGGGTGCGGGTGGTAAGCGACCGCGTAGTCTCCCCGCTCGTGCAGCCGCATGAGCTGCTGCCGGAGCGGGTAGAGCTGACTGACAGCCCCGCTCAGGAGGATTGAATTCGACGGGCGCGGGTTGAACGGCATCATGAAATCGGGCGAGGCGGAGTGCGGAACCCACACCACCTTCTTGACGCCGGCCAGCGCCGGGTAAAACCTCTCCCAAGCGTAGCCGTAAGTCGCGAGCACCGTATGACAGAAGGCGAAGCTGACGAGCTTCTTCAGCCTCACCAACTCGCCCGGCCAGTGCAGGTCGTCGGCCAGAATGTACTTCCTGCATTCGAGCCCGCGGAGGTTGAGCGCGTGGTGGGCCAGCAGGTCGTAGCCCTCCCAGAACAGTATGACCTCGGGCAGCTCCCCGAACCTTTCGAGGAGCAACTCCCTCATCGTCCTGCGCCCGTCGCGCAGGCTGTAGGTCTCCGCGTGCCGCCAGCCGTGTGTGTCAACCAGCTCCCTGATGACGTAGTAGAACTCGCGGCTGACGTATCTCCCCAGGGCGCTCAGTTGTGCCACGACGAGCTTCATCCTGGGCTAATCCCGCCGGGCCGCGACCTCCTCGGGGCCTGAGTGCGCCGACGCCATGAGCGGGGCCGGCCGGACCAATGGTGTTCGTTCACCGGAGACGCCCACAAGGTTCAGCAGCGCGCGCCAGGCGACGGCGAGCGCGTACTTGAGCCAGGCCCACACTCGGTCGAAGTGGTGGAGCGGCGAGAGGAAGAGGAGCGCGCCGACGATCAGGCCGGCGCTCCCGAGCTGCGCCGTGCTCGGCGGAGTTTGGCCCAAAAAGAGAGTGAGCGCGAACGAGGCGCAGACGCCGGAGAGCAGACTCGCGCAGCGGTTCAGCGGGACGCAGAAGGTGTTCTCGCGGCAGTCCAGGTAGATGAGCGTCCCGAAATAGTAGAGGCAACTGTAGAGCGCGCCGATGAGGACGGCCGGGAGCGTGACATTGCTCGTGAAGAAGCCCGCGAAGCCCTCGCGCAGCTCCGCCACGATTTCGCCCCGCCCGCCGAGCGCGAACAGCACGGGCGCGAGCACCAGGAGCGGCATCGCCACCATGATCTCCTCGACGAAGTATTTCCGGGTGACGCTCACGTCGGTCGTCTTCGCCAGCGCGTTGAGGCAGGGCAGACGCAGCAGGTAGCCGGCGAGGTAGGCCGCGATGGTCAGCGCAGCGACGTTCGTCAGCCGGTAGTTATTAACGTCCATCAAGGCGACGAACAGCGCCCCCGCGCTCAACAGCAGCGCGACCCACGAGAACCAGCGCACGCGCCGCTTGAACAGCTTGTCCACGAGGGGCGCGATGCTCAGCACGCCCGCGCGCATCAGCACGAGCGCGAAGACTATGGAGACGCCCGTGAAAGTGAAGGCGAGGGTCGTCGCGCCGATGATGACGGCCGTGCCGAGGCCCGAGAGGAAGACCAGCTTGTCCGGGAACGGAATGCTCACCCCGAAAATCACGCGGCGGCCGGCGTACTTCCACCAGCCCATGAGCGAGATGATGACGGGCAGCGTGACGGCCGTCGAGACGACCACTGCGGGCATCAGCCGGAAGCCGGAGACCCCTTCGCCGAGTCCGGGCCAGAGCCCTGTGGCCGTGACTTTGACGAGCGCGCTGTAGGGAGCGTAGGTGACGAAATATCCCAGGGCCAGCCCCCAGATGACCAGTTTGTAGCGGCGTTTAGTAGCTGCCATTTCACACCTCCGGCGCGCGGTCAGGGCTTGTAGAAGGACGGGTCGTGCGTCAGGCCCAGCACGGACTTGCCTATGGTCGCGAGGATGTGGTCGTCGTTGTCGTGGCGGACGTAAAACGAGAGGTCGCGGTAGATGCGCTCCAACGCGCTCGGGCGGTTCAGGCACCGCGCCCCGCAGGCCCGTATGCAGTGGCGGACGGTCTCCTCCGCCAAGTGCTCGACGGCGTGGCGCGCGCGGCTGCCGGCCGCCTGCGCCTCGGCGTACTTGCCCGTCTCCCACAGTCGCGCAACGTGCCTCAGCCACAGGTGGCCCGCCTCCACGTTGACTGACATTTGGCCCACGTGATGCTGCACGTAAGGGTCCGCGGTCTTGTTCTGCGTGGTGATGTATTCGACGGCGTACTCGTAAGCCGCCTCGGCCGCGCCGAGGAAGGTCGCCGCGTAGTGCGGGATGAAGCAGGTCTGCCAGCCCTCGCGGATGTACTGGCCGGGGTAGCCGATTAAATTCTCATCGGGGATGAAGGTGCGCCGGAAGTTGACGAGGTAGCTGACGGTGGCGCGCATCCCGATGGGGTCCCACCACGAGCCGTCAATCTCGACGGTCGGGTCCGAGAGGTCGCAGGCCATCATGAGCTGCGTGTCCAAGGACTCCGCGGTCGCGTGGCGGACGCCTCCCGGCCCGGCCGTGTTGACGAGAAGAATGGCCCACTCGGCCCCGCCCGCGCTCGTCGAGAAGACCTTGTTGCCCTCGACTACGTAGCCGCCCTCGACCTTCTCGACGTGAGTCCCGAAGCGGCGCGTCTCGCCCGGCGCGCGCGCCTGCGGCTCGCCGCTCCACGCGACCCACTTGTCGCCGCGCCCGACGACCGACTCGAACCAGCGCGCCTTCTGCTCGTCGCTCGCCATCCCGTCGAGCAGCACGAGCGAGTTGACGTGCCCCTCCCAGCAGCGCGCCAGGGAGAGGTCCGCCTTGGCGATCTCCTTCGTCATCATCCAGAGCGTGAACACGTCGCCGCGGTAAGGCCCGAGGCCGAGGCCGCCGTGCTCGCGCGGGACGACCGGCGCGTTGAGCCCCGCCTCGAACAGGTCAACGAAGTCTTCGGCGGGGAAGGCGGCCGCCAGGTCGTAATCGGCCGCGCGCGGCGCGAACTTCTCGCGGGCCAACTCCCTGACGCGGTCAACCAGCGCCTGGCGGTCACAGGTGAGATCGAGTTGGGTTTCGATAGCCGCACCTCCTGAATTACGTCAGTACCACCTGCGGTAGCGGGCGGGTCTTAGACGTTGAGCGCCCGCCCGCTACCGCAGGCGGTACTGACCTGAGTTTCTTCCATGCCGAGAGTTTCGCGGGCGAGGGTCGGGGACATTTCCAGGCCCGTCATCATGTGGAACTGGCGGAGCACCTGTGCCAATAACACCTCGCGCCCGTCAACCGTCGCGCGGTCGAGCGCCAGCGCGCCGGCCACGAGCGGCGTCGGCTGAGCGCCGTAGACCAGGTCAATGACCACGGAGTCGCGGCCCAGGCTCTCGACGCGGAAGGGGGAGCGGCCGTCGTCGCGCCCGACGGGCGTGGCGTTGATGACGATGTCGTAGCCGCGCGCGCTGAAGCCTTGCAGCGGCGTGTAAGGCAGGTCCAGAAGAGTCGCGGCGTAGCGGCCGCGCTCGGGGCCGCGGTTGACCATCGTGACGCCCGCGCCCGACTGGTCAAGCGCCGTGGCTATGGCGCGGCCCGCGCCGCCGCAGCCGATGACGGCCGCGCGCTTCTGCCTCATGCTGACCCCGCGCTCGCGGCTCGCCATGAAGACGACCTCCGGGTCCGTCGTGTCCGCGCGCCACGAGCCGTTGTCGCGCACCATGATGTTGACGGACTCGGCGCGCCTGGACGTGTGGCTCACCTTCCGCGCCGTCAGCAGCGCGGCCTCCTTGTGCGGCGACGTGACGGTCAAACCCTTGACGGGAATCTTCAGAGACTTGAGCGCCTCGCTCTCGGCCACCTCGTCCCAGAACTCTTTGAAAGACTCCGCGCGAAATGGCACAAAAAGCGCCGGGTAATCCAGCGCCCTGTAGGCGGCGTTGTGCAGGCGCGGCGAGAGCGACTTGAAGACCTGGCTCCCGACGATGCCGTAGATGGCTTCGAGGGGCCGGACGAGCGGGAAGCCGTAGTCTTCGATGAGCCTGGCGATGGACGGCTCCGCGGGGTCGGCCGCGCCGCTCGGGACCGAGCCGAAGACGAGCGGCGCGCCCAGGTGCGGCGCGACCAGGCGGCTCCAGAACCCGAGCGGGCCGCTCGCGTAGGCCGTCGTGTCCGTGCGGCGGAGCCTGCCGAGCAGCGCCAGCGGCAGCAGCTCGTCGCCGCAGCGCGCGGCACGGGTCGTGAGCTTATAGAAGCGCGCCGGAACGGACGAGATTCGCGCGAACGCGGCTTCGAGGTCACTGATGCTCGCGGCCGAACCGTGCCAGGAGACGAGGCGCTTGTCGGCGGGAATTTGGGCCAGCAGGTCAGGTGAGAAGTCGCGCCCGGCTTCGATCTCGATTAAATCGTAGAAGCGAGCGGCCCGCCTCAGACGCTCTTCGTCCGGGGGGCCGTCAGAATTACTCCGCGGCGAGTAGAGCAGCCGGCCGGGGAAGCGGCCGCGCAGCCAGTCCGGGTCAAGATCTCCGGTGAGGCCCGGGCACACTTCCAGCCACTCGACCTCCGGGGGCAGGCTTGCTATCTCGTGGCCGTCCTCCGACGGCGGCGAGATCAAGGTGGCGATGATGTTTATTCTGATCATAAGCGACGACCAGAGTCGCGACAGACACCTTTAAGAGGCGGCCGGCGGCGAGTCACTTGAGACTCCGGCCGGCTTGCGTGAGAAACAGCCACACCCCTTGTCGCCGCGTGATCCGACTGGGTTGATGAAGTATTAGGGCGATTGCGAGATTTCGGAAAAAAAGGCCCGCTCCGTCCCGGATTTCAATTTGTGAAACCGACGATAGTAAAGCGATGGCCCAGAGACTTCTGTGCCAAAAACTGAGCGAGGTTGACGTAACACCGGAAACACCCAAAGCCTAATCCTACGCCCCCCGGTATGTCAATGAAAATATGCGCAACTGCGTGTCATCGCCGCCGCAACGCCGCGCAGCAAATCCCCTTGCGGCCGCGAACTCTCAGGGCAGGCTTTGCGTGAGCACCCTGACGACGTTCCCGCCCATAATCATCCTGATCTCTTCCTCGCCGAACCCTTCAGCGATGAAGGCGTCCGTGATCTGCACGAGGCCGGTCGTGTCGAAGGGGGTGGTCACGGCCCCGTCGAAGTCCGAGCCCAGGGCGACGTGCTCGACGCCGACGAGGTCGGCGGTGTAGCGCACGGCGCGCGCGATTGATCTCGCGTCGCGGCCGCAGACGGCCGTCTCCCAGTAGCCTATGCCGATGACGCCGCCCGTCCCGGCGATGCCTTTGAGCTGCTCGTCCGTGAGGTTGCGCGTGTTGTCGCAGGTCCCCTTGACGCCCGTGTGGGAGACGACGAGCGGGGCGGCGGAGATGGCGAGAGTGTCCTGGATGACGGCGGGCGAGGCGTGGGCCAAATCCAGGAGTACGTGCGCGGCCTGCATTCTCCTGACCATCTCCTTGCCCTTTTCCGTCAGGCCGCCTTTGCCGAAGCCGTGCGCCGAGCCGCCGATGTCGTTGTCGAAGAAGTGTGACGGCGACATCATGCGCACGCCCGCATTGAAAAAGACCTCGACGTTGTTGAGGTCGCCTTCCAGGGCGTGCGCGCCTTCGATGCCGAGGATGGCGGCCGTGACGTGCGGGTCCGAGCGGCGGCGCTCAAGGTAGCTCGAAAGGTCCGCGGCCGTTTTGATGAGCACGAGCTTTCCGTTTGAGCCGGCCGCCAGGGCTTCGAGCCTGCGGGCCTGGTAGAGGGCACGCTCCTTCAAGCTCGTCCATGTCGAAATGGGCCAACGCCCGGCGACGGCGAGCAGCGTGATGAGGTCGCTCCGGTCATCGTTGCTCTCGATGTTCAAGCCCCGCGGAACCTTGGTGACGATGGTGAAGGCTTGCAGCGCCACGTTACCTTCGAGCAGGCGGGGCACATCAACGTGGCCGCGCGTGTTTCTAGCCATCAAGTCTCTGTCCCACAACAGCGAGTCGGCGTGTAGGTCGGCGACGATGAGCCTGCGGTGCAGCTCTCTGGCCTTGTCGGAGGCCGAGTAGGGCGGAGCGTGGAAGACTGCGTTATATTTACCGTCCACCACCTTCGGCACGATGAGGAAGAACGCGGCCAGCCCGAGCAGGAGCAGCGCCGCCGCAACCAGGATTAAAATTCTCTTCATCAAAGAATATCTGTCTTATCCCTCGAAGACCGCGACGGCGCGCACGGGCGAGCCCGTGCCACCGCGTATCCTGAGCGGCAGGCCGATGAAGCGGAAGCGGCCGCGCCCCACCAGCTTGTGCAGATTGATCATGTTCTCGTAGTGCGTGAAGCCCAACTCGCCGCAGACGCGGTGGACTTCCTTGTTGGAAACGCCGCGCACGCCAGGGGCCGCGGGCTCCACGCCGAAGGCCGCGATGCCTTGCCCGCCCAGCCAGCGCGTGGCCTCCACGCTGACCCCCGGCCCTCTGTGCCAATTCTCAGTCCCGAACGCGCGCCGGTAATGGTCCGTGTAGAGCAGGACCGTGTCGCCCCGCTTGATCTCAAGAGCGGCCTTGGAGAGCGCGTGTTCCAGGTCGCCCACCTCGATCAACTCCATCAGACCCTTGTCGGAGAGGTCCAGGCAGATGCCCTCCGTGTAGAACGTGGTGAGCGGCATGGTCTCTATGGACTGGGCGCGGTACTCGCGCCCCATGTGGTTGAGCGCGTCAACGTGCGTGCCCGTGTGCTCGCCGAGTTCGAGCCGGTTGACGGCGGGCGAGACGACCTCGCTGTCCGTGACGCCCTCCAACTGTTCGTGCGACTGGTAGACCGTGACCTTCACTTCCGGGAGGCCGGGGAAGACGGGCATACCCGTGAAGATTTCCTGGCTCAAGTCAATTATTTCAACCATACCTTCGCACCCTTTCTGTCGTCGTGCGGCAACGCGTAGCCTACAGCCCGCCGCGCCGGTATGCAATTGATTTCGCCTCCACCCGCGCCTAAACTGAAAACGTGAAAGTCAGTATTGTCGAATACCGCCCTGAGTGGCCGGTGATGTTCGAGGACGAAAAAAAAGCTCTCGGCGCGGCGCTCGGGGGAGTCGCGGCACAAATCGAGCACGTCGGCAGCACGTCGGTCGTAGGGCTCGCGGCCAAGCCAGTCATAGACATCATGGTCGGCCTCGAAGATTTCTCGCACGCCGACGGTCTTGTGCCAAAAATTGAGGCGCTGGGCTACGAGTACGTGCAGAAGTACGAGGCCGACATGCCGCTGCGCCGCTTCTTCCTCAAAGATCGGGAGGGAGTCCGCACGCACCAGATTCACATGGTCGGGATTGGCACAGAATTCTGGGAGAGGCACCTCCTGTTTCGCGATTACCTGAGACGAAACCCGGGCGTCGCCGCGGAGTACGCCGCGCTCAAGAAAGAATTGGCACAGCGGGAGTGGGCAGACGTGAACGAGTACGCGGACGCCAAGACGGAGTTCATCCGCGGCGTAGAGCGCGAGGCGCGTTCAGTTCAGAACGGGGCCGTCTAAGTCCGACTCGGTAGAGCCTAACCTTTCCCCGTAGGTCGCCGAGAATATCCCCAAATCGTTGAGCGAAGTTCCGCAGTCCACATACCTCTTGATTCTCAGCAGTTTTTTGTCCACCGCGTCCGACCTGTAGTTGATCTCAACCTCTTCGCCGCACGGCACGCCATGAAAGGTGATGAAGCCCTGACTTTCAGTCGTCTGAGCGAAGTTCTGTGTGCTGGATTGCAGAGTCACCTCGACGCCTTCAGCCGCCGAATAGGCCGACGCGCCCGAATAGAGGAGCCGCAGGCGGACATCGCTCGACGGGGGCGGCGTGGGCGTGGGCGTCGGCGTTGGCTGGCTCGATTCGAACGGGGAAGGTGTCGGCTGCTCCTTTGTGTTCGACGAAAAAGTGGGCGTCCGCTCGGCGTCTGCGCCCGATTCATACGAGGTCGAGCGAGTCCTGTTAGACCTGTAAGCGAACAGGATGACGGCCGCTACAACGAGTGCCAGTAAGGCGGAGAGCATAACCCATCCCAGCCTGTTGGGTTTTCGTATCGGCGGTTGGGCAGGGTCGGGCGCTGCCGCGATTCCGACGGCCCCGTGCGCTTCATGCGCGCGCCGCTCCTGTTGACGGCGGGCCGTCTCAAGCCTTTCCTGCGCCGCTTCTCCCATCTGAGTCGGCAGGTCCGCGAGTGGCGACGCCGGCTCGTTCAGTCTCGCCTTCAGTAGCGCCTGTCGCATCTCGGCCGCCGAAACGAAACGAGTTTCAGGCTCCTTCTCCAGCGAGCGCCCGACGAGATGACGGAGCGCCTCCGGGACGGACGCCGGGAGCGGCTCGGGGTCGCGGGTGACTATCGCCATCAGGAGCGACGGGATGTCCGTCTGCGGGAACGGCAGGCGGCCCGACAGCAGTTGGTAGAGGATGACGCCCACGGACCAGATGTCTGTCCGCTCGTTGCGCTTCCCGTCGAAGGCTTCGGGCGACATGTAGGCGGGCGTGCCGGTCGCGACAGTGCTCTTCGAAGTGGTCTTTAAGATGCGGGCGATGCCGAAGTCCGCGAGGCGCGGGGTTTCGTGTTGAAGCAGGATGTTGTCGGGTTTGATGTCCCTGTGAATGATGCCGCGCTTGTGCAGGTGTTCCAGCCCGGCCAGGATTCCCAGGGCCATCTCGACGGCCGCGGCGACGGAAGGGGCGCGGCCCCCGTGCGCTTCCAGCCACCGCGAGAGCGAGCCGTCGGGCGCGTACTCGCTGACGATGACCACCTGCCCGTCGTACACGTCCGCGTCCATGAAAGTGAGGACGTTCGGGTGGCCGCTCGCGCGGACCCAGAGGGTGGCTTCCTGTTTGACGGCGTCCAGGTCAACGTCTTCGTCGTTGGGGAGCTTAAGCGCGACTTGCGTCGTGGCGAGAATGGTCCGCTTCTCCGCCAGCCAGACGACACCGAAAGCACCACGCCCCAACTTCCTGACGAGAGTGTAAGACCCGATTGTGTCGCCCGGTTTAGCCATTAAGGCCCGTGAGAATGCTGCCGACTCGTTTGACTGCGAGGGACGCCGGCCGCGTATCTTACCTCATATATCGCAAACATGAAATGTCATCGCTCCGGCGCGGCCTCTTTCTGCGCGAGGCTGATCCAGGTGATGATTAAGACCCAGAGCGTCAGGGCCAGCGTGAAGAGCGGGAACTGCAAGAGCGGCGGCAGGCAGTAGATGAGGATTACGACCGGCAGCCAGAAGCCGAGGGCGCTGACGACCGTGGGCAGTATCTTCTGTTTATAAAAACTCAGGCCGAAAACTCTGGACAGGCCCGCGAGGCTGTAGCCCTGGTGTTTCCATTCGAAGACGACGACCGTCAGCGGGATGGAGATGAACGGGGTGAAGGCGAACTGATCCACGAGCGTCTTCTTGAGGACCGTGACGAAGTCCACCTGCGGGCCGAACATAACAGCCTGCGCGCGGTAGACCCCGTCCACGACCATCCCCATCAGTCCCCAGAAGCAGCAGCCGAACAGCAGGTCGCCCAAATTCTCGCGCCTGACCCGCCAACGCTGGAAGACCGCGACCTTCAGCAACTCCGGCAGCAGCCCGCCCGCCAACGCGCCGGACACGAACGAAAACAGGTAGCCGCCCTCGCGCTTCAAATCCGCCATGCGCGCCAGCCACGCGCGGGCCGGCGCGTGAAAGTAGTAGGCGAGGACGATGGCGACCACGCACGCCTGTATGATCAGGGCCGGGGCCAGATTCGCGCGGGCGGCGCGCAGGCCCACGGAGAGCGGGCTGTAGTGACGCGTGCTCATAAAGCCCGGGCGGCTTGATGCCTCAAGCCTTTGCGCCTTAGGTTTTTACTTTGCGCCTTTGCGTGAACCGCTGTTTCGCGCAAAGGCGCGAAGGGAAGACGTAAGGCGCAAAGGCTTGAGTTGTGGTTTTGAAACATTCTCTAAGCAATGCTCAGCGTTTGAAGATGCGCGCGAACTCCGCCGGGTCAGCCTTGGGCTTGCGGTCGTAGGTCATGAGTCCGTTGATCTCCTGCTCGACATCGGTCAGCTGCGTGTAGCAGTAGCCGACAATCGCCTTGCTCTCCGTGACGGCTTTGACGAGGCCGTCGAGCCGTGAGAGAAACGCCTCCTTCGTGGGCTCTATGCCGGAGTAGCCCCACTCATTCTCCTTGCGCTCGCCGCCCGTGCGGTAGGAGATGCCGCCGAATTCCGTCAGGACGATGGGCGTCCCGTTGTAGCGGTAGCCGTAGGCGACCGCCTCGCGGCCGTTGCGCGGGACTTGTGTGCGGTCGGTTTCGAGGATTTTGTACCTGGCGGCGAAGTCAGCGCCCGTGCGCGCGTAGTCGTGTATGCCGAAGATGTCGGTCGCGTCCGTGTGCTCCCAGCCGTCGTTGTCCTGCACGAGGCGCGTCTGGTCGAGCGAGTGCGTCAGGTAGTACAAGGTCTTCGCGTGCGCCTGTTGGAGTCTGTTGGTCAGGATGTCGTCAACGCCCCACGACTCGTTAATCGGAGTCCAGGCGATAATCGAGGGGTGGTTGTAGTCCCTCTGCACGGCCTGCTGCCATTCGCCGATGAAGCGGTCAACGTACTCGTCCGTGTAGATGTCGAAGGCGTTCGCCATCTCGCCCCAGACCAGGAGGCCCAGCCTGTCGCACCAGTAGAGCCAGCGCGGGTCCTCGACCTTCTGGTGCTTGCGCGCGCCGTTGAAGCCGAACTTCTTCGTCATCTCGATGTCATACTTGATGGCCTCTTCGGTGGGCGGCGTCAGTAAACTATCCGGCCAGTAGCCCTGGTCGAGCACCATGCGCAGGTAGTACGGCTCGTTGTTGAGGTAAATCTTGTTGTCGTGGGTGCTGACCTTGCGCTGCCCGAAGTAGCTCTCGACGCGGTCCATGACTTCGCCGTTTGCTCCGACCAGCTCGACGCGCAGGTCGTAGAGGTTGGGGCGCTCGGGCGACCACAGTTCGTGACGTTCGAGTTTGAGGACGGCCACAGGGTTTGCGCCGGCCGTCGCTTTGACCGCGACCTCCGATTGCGCCGCGACCTCGCCGCGGAACGAGGCGGTCAAGCGGAGGCGCGCGTCCTTTGCCTCGCGGCTGAGGACGGTTTCGATTGTGACGAGCCGGTTGTCTATGTCGGGCGTGATGCGCAGGCGCTTGACGTGGACGGGGCCGACCGCTTCGAGCCACACGGGCTGCCAGATGCCTGTCGTGCGCGTGTACCAGATGGCGGCTGATTTGACTTCCCAGAACTGCTTGCCGCGCGGGATCGTGCGGTCTGTCGAGGGGTCGAGGGCGCGCACGACTATCAGATTGTCGCCGGGCTTGAGCTGGTCCGTGATGTCGAAGGCGAAGGGGACGTGGCCGCCCCTGTGGTCGCCCGCGCGCTCGCCGTTGACCCACACGGTCGCCTCGTAATCCACCGCGCCGAAGTTGAGCATCACGCGCCGGCCGTTTGTTCTGAAACTTTGCGGCACCTGGACCGCGCGCCGATACCACACCACGTCGTGGAAGGACGGATCATTGATGCCGGAGAGTTTGGCCTGGTAGGCGTAAGGCACCTGTATCGTGCGCGTGAACCGCTTGCCCGCGTCTCGATGCCAGCCTTCGGCCAGCCCGCGGTTCGCGTCGTCGAACTCGAACTCCCAGCGCCCGTTGAGCGTCTGCCAGTCGGCGCGCGCCAAATCCGGGCGCGGGTATTCCGGGCGCGGCACGGAACTGTTTTGTGCCAGCGCCGCGCAGGCGTTGGACAGGAAAAGAACGAAGGTCAACAAAACGGCTCGTCGCGCGTTCGGCATTGAACCTTGCCCCCTCTTGAGTTGTTATCGGAAAACGCTATTCACCACAGATAACACAAGGGGGCACGGAGAAAGTCAAGTCTCCGTGCCCCTTTGTGTCTCTGTGATGAGTCCGACGTGATGCCGGATGTTACTGCCGCTTGTAAAGCACCTTCACGATTTTTTGCGCGTTGGCGTTGATCGTCCCCAGGCTGTAGGAGACACGGCCGACGAAGTCGCCCGCGCCGGTCGGCGACGCGACGCTGGCCTGATTGGTGACGGTCGGGTTCCAGCCGGCGAACGTGTGAATCGCGGTCGAGTGCGGGATGGTGAAGCTGATGGCCGTCAGCGAAAGATTGTCGAACGTGCTGTCCTGTCCCGCCACCGCGTCGAAGGTGCGCGTGAACCTGTCGTCGCTGTTGTCGTTGTCGAGGTCGGCGTCGAAGTAGCGGTCCATGACGACGCCTGTGTAGTTGAAGGCCGTCAGGTTCTTCAGCGTCATCGTGATGGTCAACTCGTGGTTGGTGACGTTCCTGAGGAAGACCTGCGTCAAGCGCCACGCGCCGTCGCAGGTGTCGCGGATCAGCGTCGTGCCGTTGGCCGTCGCGTTCGTCTCGAAGACGGTCGGGCTCCACGAGCGCAGGTTGCCGGTGCAGCCGGTGCCCTCGCTGAAGCCGGCGTCGAAGTAGCGGACGACGCCGCTCGCGGTGCTCATGCTGACGACGTAGCCTTCGCCGACGGTGCCGCTCGCCATGTGCTCGAAGTCCACGGGAGACTCCAGGCGGATGAGGTTGCCGTGGTTGCTGATGGTCCACTTGAAGAGCCCGTCGCCGGAGCCGCTGGTGAAGGTCTTGTAGGCCGTGGCCGAGGACGGGGTGACGTTGTCACCGACGGCGGCGGCGGCCATCGTCCCGGTCTTGTTCGCGGAAGTCTGCCGGGAGCCGTCCGCGAGCGGCGTGTAGCCGGCGCGCGGATTCTTCACGGGGCTTTGCGTCGCGGTGTCCTGGGCGGGGAGCGGAGCGTCCTGAGAGAAAACAGTGATGCACGTCAGGACGATTGTGAGTGCGAAAGCAATCGCGATAAGCTTCTGAGCCTTCATCTTCTTACTCCTTCGAGGTCATGTGTCATTGGCCGTTTCAACCGTGTCTCACAGCCAGCCGGACCTCCGTGGGCCGCGTGCGGCCGCGTCGGGGGCGATTGATGATGTCGGAGAGAGACGTTGTATAAAGGATTCCGGGTGAATATGTCTGTTCTGCTTGTCGTGTCATGACCCGGTTATCAAAAATCCTTCGAAACGCCAGTCAGGCCCGAGGGCAACGATTGTGCCGCGGGGTTCGGTCGGCGGCCGTCCCCTGTAAAAATGGGCCTGTTTCGCGGGGGCGGGCCGGGGCCAAACGCGCGCGTGAGCCAAAACGGGTAGAGTCGTGCGCCCGATTGCCGTAAAAGGTGTGGTGGATTCGCGGCGGCCGCAGACAAAGGGCTTGACTTTCGTGCCCGGTCGGCGCTACTCCTCTCCGAGCGCAATTCAAAAACTCCGAAGAGGATGATTAACCGATGATGAGGAATCTTCGCCCGTCGGCCGCGCGCGCCGTGGTCGCCTGTGCCCTCCTGCTGCTCGGCGTAAGTGCCGCGGCCCAGACGCTGCCGAGCGAGATGCCCGCCAAGTTCGAGCCCACGAACGAAGGCTACGATTACGTCCGGCGCGACGTGATGATCCCCATGCGCGACGGCGTCAAGCTCCACACCGTCATCCTCGTGCCGAAGGGCGCGAAGAACGCGCCCTTGCTGCTGACGCGCACGCCCTACAACGCCACGGCGCTGACGAGCCACTCCGACAGCTCGCACCTAGGCCCCATCTTGCAGGGCTACGACAACGCGACCGACGTCGTCGTCGAGGGCGGCTACATACGCGTCGTACAGGACATACGCGGCAAGTACGGCTCCGAGGGCGACTACGTGATGAACCGCCCGCTGCGCGGGGCGCTCAACCCGACCGACGTGGATCACGCGACCGACACCTACGACACGATTGACTGGCTCGTCAAGAACGTCCCGGAGAGTAACGGCAGGGTCGGCATCCTGGGCATCTCCTACGACGGCTTCCTGCCGCTGATGGCGCTCATCAACCCGCACCCGGCGCTCAAAGTTTCTGTGCCAATGAACCCGATGGTGGACGGCTGGCGCGGCGACGACTGGTTCCACAACGGCGCGTTCCGCCAGCAGGGAATGCCCTACATCTATAACCAGGAGGCGACGCGCGCCAACGACCTCAAATGGTGGACGAGCCACCAGGACGACTACGATATGTTCATGGAGGCCGTCTCGGCCGGCGAGTTGGGTCGGCGGCGCGGCCTCGAACAACTCGGCTTCTGGCGCAAGCTCCTAGAGCACCCGGCTTACGACGAGTTCTGGCGCGAGCAAGCCGTGGACAGGATTCTCGCGGCGCAGCCGCTCAAGGTTCCTGTCATGCTCGTGCACAGCCTCTGGGACCAGGAAGACATCTACGGCGACATAGCCGTCTACAAGGCCATCGAGCCGAAGGACACCGGCAACGACAAAGTCTTTCTAGTGCTCGGCCCCTGGCACCACGGCCAGATGATTCACGACGGCTCGGCGCTCGGCGCGGTGAAATTCAACAGCGACACGTCGCTCACCTTCCGCCGCGAAGTCCTGCGCCCCTTCCTCGACCAGTACCTGAAAGACGGCGCGCCCAAGGCGGACATCGCGCCCGTCACGGCGTTCGAGACGGGGACGAACACCTGGCGCAGGCTTTCGTCCTGGCCCGCGGGCTGTGCCAGCGGCTGCAACGTCAAGCCGACGCCTCTTTACCTCACGAGCGGCCTCAAGCTCGGTTTCACAGCGCCGAAGGCGGGCGACGATAAGTTTGACGAGTACGTCTCAGACCCAGCCAGGCCCGTGCCCTTCCGCGCGCGCCCGATAGACAACAGCAGTTGGTCGCGCTGGCTCGTTGACGATCAGCGCGAGGCTTCGGGGCGGCCCGACGTGGCCGTCTTCATCTCCGACACTCTGACCGCGCCCGTGAAGATCAGCGGCGAGCCGGTCGCCAACCTCATCGCCTCGACCTCGGGGACGGACTCCGACTGGGTGGTCAAGGTGATAGACCTCTACCCGGACGAGGTCGCGGGCCAGCCCAACATGGGCGGCTACCAGTTGATGGTCTCGGCCGACATCTTCCGCGGCCGCTACCGCGAGAGCCTTGAGACGCCGAAACCCATCGCGGCGAATAAACCCTTGCTCTACCGCTTCGCGCTCCCGACCGCGAACCACGTCTTCCTGCCCGGCCACCGCATCATGGTGCAGGTGCAGTCGAGCTGGTTCCCGCTCTACGACCGCAACCCGCAGACGTTCGTGCCCAACATTTTTTGGGCCAAGCCCGGCGACTACCGCAAGGCCACGCAGCGCATCTACCACGAGCCGGGGCAGGCCAGCTACGTAGAGCTGCCCCTGGTCGTGACGCCTTGACCGGGGGACGGAAGATGACAACCGGGCGGCAAGCTTCTTCGCGTTTCAGCGGCAGGCGGCCTTGAGCGCCAGCGCGTTGCGCACGGCGTTGTTGAAAATGCGTGCGTTTGATTGTCAGGTTCAGGGAGTCTGAAGCTTTCATGCCTCTGCCAGTCGCTCACGGGTTGCTGGGCGCGAGCATCGTCGCCCTCGGCAGCGCACGAGCCGAACGGTCATTCAAGCCTCTGGTCGCGGGCGCGCTTCTGGCGAACGCGGCGGACCTGGACTTTGCACTGGCCTTCACCTTTCACTCAAGGGCCTGGCACAGGGGCTTCTCGCACTCCATAGCGTTCTCGCTCGTGGTCTGCCTGGTCCTGGTGTTTTCACTCGGCAAGCGGCGCGTCAGGGAGGCGGTCGCTTACGGGTTGGCCTACGCCTCCCACGGGATTCTGGATTACCTGACGACGAAAGAGGGCGGCGGCGTGGAGCTGCTCTGGCCTTTCTCGTCCGAGAGGTTGGTGTTCGGCTTGGTGGGACTCTCCGAGCTGCCTTCGAGGATGCCAGCAGTCGAGGTGGTCAAATCACTTGTCCTGGAGTTCGCGCTCTTCGCGCCGCTCCTGGCGTTGACGATAGGGCTGAGGAAGTTTTATGTACGGAAGAACGAAGTGAGGGATGAAGAGTAGGCTCGTCACAGGCATCTATTTAATGCTGCTCGCAAGAATCGTCCTGCTGGCCGACAATCATCAGTATCACGGTGTATTCGACGGCGTCAGGAGAATCCCGGGCGGGGACAAGCTGGGCCATTTCGTGCTGATGGGGCTGCTCTCGTTTCTCCTCAACGTCAGCTTTGATTGTCGAACAGTGCGGGCGTTCGGCTGGACGCTGCTGCTCGGCAGTCTCGTCGCGTGCGTCGCGGTGACGCTGGAGGAGTTCTCCCAAATCTTCGTGCGTTACAGGACTTTCGACCCCGTGGATTTGATTTTCGACTACGGCGGGATATGGGCGTTCGGGAGGCTGGCCCTCTACTTCAAAATCAGGCGCGGCCGCCACGCCGAATGAGTTCTGGCGGCTACCTCGGCAGCGTCACCTCGTCGAGCGTCAGGGTCTGCGGGTGCGAGTAAATGTCTTTGACGCGCTCGGGGGTGTTGTCCGTCAGGAGCCAGCTAGACCAGACCATGAACCAGGCCCACCTGGGCTGCGCCTCCAGAATCTCCGGCTTCGGCAGCTCGCCCACTTCGCCCAGCGCGATCAGCTTACCCTGGGCCAATTCCAGCAGCTCGTTATAGTCCTTCTGCTCGTAGTCGAAGTGGTAAACGTCCGCGGCCAGCACGTCCACGTAGTCGCGGCCGGGGAAGTAGTGTTGGTAACTGAACGCCTCGTCCTTCGGGATGTCGCGCGGCGCATTCGCGTTCCAGACCCAGAGCAGGTTGTCCAATTTGTGAAAATTGACGAAGCGGTCGAAGAGCATCTTCCACAACTTCTGATAACCGTCCTTGCCCTTCTTGTCGCCCCACCAGAACCAGACGCCGTTCATCTCGTGGTACGGCCGCCACAGCACCGGCACGTGCGCGTCGCACAACTGCTTCAGGTGCGCGGCGACCTTGTCCGCCTGCGCCTGCCACCTAAGATTGAGGGGCGTGCCCGGCGTCGTCAACTCCTTCCACTCTGCGTCCGTCACCTCGGCCTGGATGCTCTCCTTCCAGCCGTAAGGCGGTTCGTCCGTCGGCCTCCCGGCGTGCCACATCAGGGTGACGATGAAGCCCTCCTTGTGTTTCTTGATCGCCTCGGCGACGATTTCTGGCCCATAATCTTTCGTCCCGCCGAGGATGAAATCCGTGCCCCAGACGGCCGGGGCTTTCCCCGTCATGGCCTGCGCCGCCTCCACGTACTTGTTCATCTCGTGGTTGTAGTTGTGCTGCCCCGCGAGCGTGCGCTTGCCTTCGAGGCTGTAGAGGTAGGCCAGCAGCTTCTGCGCCTCCGGCGAAGCGTTCTTGTTGACGGGCTTGAAGCCCTGCGCCGCGGCGTGGGAGAACGTCAGGAGTAGGAGGGCGAGCGCCAGACTTTTCATCTTCATCATTCCGAGAATAAGAATTAACCACAGAGGACACAGAGGAACACGGGGGAATCAAATTAATTACAAACCCCTCTTAACCTCTGTGTCCCTCTGTGCCCTCTGTGGTGTTAATTCCGCCAGCCTGCGCAGCCGCTCGGTGACGTTGAGCAGGGCGCGGCCGTCGTGGTAGGCGGCCTTCCACCTGCGCGCCTTGGGCGTGTTGGTCGGCGTGCCGTCGCGCTCGGTCGTATCGTAGAGGCCGCGAAACTCTCGGTCAACCTGGCGGTCGCGTATGAATTGCCATTGATGTTGGAAGGCGCGGAAATAAGCGTCCGTCTCGCGGCCGTATTTCTCGTGCATCAGGAGCAGGGTGTTGAGGCCCTCGACCTGAGCCCACCACTCCTTCTTCGTGTCCTCGGCCTCGCCCGCGGCCGTGCCCTCGCGGAAGAAGCCGCCGTAGGTCTCGTCCCAGCCGTAGGCGAGCGCGTGATCCACCAGCAGCCGCGCCGTGCGCTCCGTGACGGCGTCCGGTTTCTGGCCCAAAACTTCTGCCGCTTCGAGCATGAGGTAGGCTGTCTCAACGTCGTGCCCGTAAGAGTCGTGGCCAGGAATGGCACGCCAGTCGTTCGTGAAATAGAGGTTCATCGCGCCGGGCTCGACGCAAATCTTGTCGCGCACAATCACGAGCAGCTCCGCGAGCCGACGGCGCAAGCCGTCGTCCTTCCAGACGCGGTACAGCTCCGTGAAGGATTCGAGCAGGTGTATGTGCGTGTTCATGGACTTGTAGCCGAGGGGGAAGCCTGAGACGGGGATGGCTTCGACGTGGCCTGGCGCGGAGCGGGCCTGGACGACGTGGCCGTCGCGCGTGAGCCACTCGAAGTAGCCGCCGTGCTTCGCGTCGTGCGCGTGCTCGTCCATCCAGCGGAAGGCGCGCTGTGCCAATTCCAGAGCCCGCGGGTCTTTCGTCGCCTCGTAGGCCGCGGCTGCGCCGTACAGACAGAAGCTCATCCCGTAAAGGTGCTTGCCGTCCGTGAAGGCGGGCGAGACGGCCCCCTTCTCGTCCAGGCCCCAGAAGAACCCGCCCGCCTGCTTGTCCCACATGACGTTGAGCAGGTAGTCGAGGCCGTGCCGCGCCGCGGGCAGGAATTGGGCCTTGAGGTCCGGGCGGCGCAGCGCCACCTGCGCCGCGATCCAGGTCATGCGGCCCTGGAAGACTGAGAACTTGCCGTCGCCCGGGAGCGGCTTCCAGTCGCGCGTGAAGTTGGCGTGGAAGCCGCCATTCGTCGTGTCCACGGTGCGCGGGAACCAGACGCCCAGCACGTCGCGGCGCAGCATCAGCTCCGCCTCCTCCGCAAGCTTCAGGTAAGTCTCTTTGTCCGGCGGCGCGTAACTCGTCTGCCCGCGCGCCGCGCACACGGCCGAGAGCGCGAGGGCCAGCGCCGCGAGCGTCCGCTTTGCTCTCATCGTCGCACCTTCCGCACGGCTTGATTTCCTGTCGGCACAATCGCTACGATCAACGGCCTGCTACTATACAATATGGAAACTAATCCGCCAGAAGCGCGCGGCGTCCCTTTCGCAGAAGCGTTCCGCTTCTGGGTCAAGCTGGGCTTCATCAGTTTCGGCGGCCCCGCCGGGCAGATCGCGCTCATGCACAAGGAGCTGGTCGAGCGCAAGCGCTGGATCAGCGAGGAGCGGTTCCTGCACGCGCTCAACTACTGCATGTTGCTGCCTGGGCCGGAGGCGACGCAGCTCGCCATCTACGTCGGCTGGCTCCTGCACAAAACCATCGGCGGCATCGTCGCGGGCGCTTTCTTCGTCATCCCGTCAATCTTCGTCCTCCTGGGGCTCTCCTACGTCTACGCGGCACACGGCAACGTCCCCGCCGTGGTCGGCGTCCTGGACGGCTTCAAGCCCGTGGTCGTCGCCATCGTCGTCGAGGCGGTCTTGAAGATCGGCGGCCGCGCGCTCAAGCGACGCGCGCATTTCCTGATCGCCGCGGCGTCTTTCGTCGCCATCTACTTCCTGCGCGCCCCGTTCCCGCTGATAGTCCTCGCGGCCGGACTCGTGGGCCTCGCGGGCTCGCGCCTGTGGCCGGAGGTCTTCGCCGGCGCGAGGCAGAAGAAGGCCGCGGGGGCTGGCACAGTTCATGACGAAAATGGCACAGCGCCCGCGGCAATCGTGATTGACGACCACGCCGCGCCGCCCGCGCACACGCTGCCTTCCGTGGCGCGCGCCGTGAGGACAGTGGCCTTCGGCCTACTGCTCTGGGCGTTGCCTCTCCTGGCGCTCGTCGCGTGGCGCGGCTGGGCCAGTCTGCACGCGCAGGAGTACAGGTTCTTCACCCTCTCCGCGCTCGTCACCTTCGGCGGCGCTTACGCCGTCCTGGCCTACGTCACGCAGGCGGCCGCAGGCTCTTTCGGCTGGCTCACGCACGCGCAGGCCGTGGACGGGCTGGCGCTGGCCGAGACCACGCCGGGGCCGCTCATCATGGTCTTGCAGTTCGTCGGCTTCATGGCCGGCTGGAACAACCCGCAGGGAATGGGCCAGACCTTGAGCGCTGTGACGGGCGCGCTCGTCGCCACTTACTGCACCTTCCTGCCGTGCTTCATCTTCATCTTCCTCGGCGCGCCCTACATAGAGGTCTTGCGTGGGAACAAGAATTTGACGGGCGCGCTGACGGGCGTGACCGCGGCGGTCGTCGGCGTGATTCTGAATCTGGCCCTTGTCTTCGGGGCCGCGGTCATCTGGCCGCAGGGCTTCGCCGGCAGCGTCAACTGGTTCGCGGCCGTGCTGAGCGCGCTCGCGTTCGTCGCGCTCTACAGGCTCAAGATTGACGTGCTGTGGGTCGTCCTGGCGGGGGGCGTCGTGGGCCTCTGCCGCACGCTTCTTTTCAACACGTAGGAGGTGGTGTATGAAACCGGACGGGACTCTGCTGCTCAGGCGCGTGGACGTGGCTGAGCTCCTCACGACCGGAGAATACATCGCGGCCGTCGAGCAGGTCTTCAGGCTCCAGGGGGAAGGGAAGACAGAGCCGCCGGGCGTGCTGGGCGTTCACGCGCGCGACGGAGGGTTTCACATCAAGGCGGGTCTGCTAGAGCTCTCCAGGCCGTACTTCGCAGCCAAGACCAACGCCAACTTCCCGCAGAACGTGAGGCGCTTCGGGCTGCCATTGATTCAGGGAGTGATTGTCCTGTGCGACGCGGAAAACGGCTACCCGCTGGCGCTCATGGATTCGATCGAGATCACCATCCAGCGCACGGGGGCCGCGACCGCCGTCGCTGCCAAATATCTTGCGCGGCCCGACGCGAAAGTCGTGACCGTCTGCGGCTGCGGCAACCAGGGCCGCATCTCGCTCCGGGCGCTCAAGCAGGTTCTTCCCCTCGAAAAGGCTCTGGCTTACGATCAGGACGAGGCGCAGGCCCGGCGCTTCGCCGCCGAGCTCGCCGAAGAGTTGCGCATTGAAGTCGAGGTCGCGGGCGAGCTTGAGAAGGCCGCGAGGCAGAGCGACATCGTGGTCACCTGCACGCCTTCGCGGCAAGCCTTCCTCACGCGCGACTCCGTCTCGCCGGGGACGTTCGTCGCCGCCGTCGGGGCCGACAGCCCCGATAAACAGGAGTTGGAGCCCGCGCTCACGGCCGGCTCCAAAATCGTCTGCGACCTCATAGAACAGTGCGCGGCCCTCGGCGAACTACACCACGCCCTCGACGCGGGCCTGGTCACCAGGGAGCGCGTGCACGCGGAACTCGGCGAGGTGGTGGCGGGAGTGAAGCCCGGCCGCGCGTCGGCCGAAGAAGTCATCGTCTTCGACTCGACCGGCATGGCCTTGCAGGACGTGGTCTCAGCCGCAGCCGTCTACGAGAAGGCCGTCCGCTTGGGGAGAGGTATGGCGTTGAACTTTTCGGAGTGACGAATGCGGGGTGGTGAATTAAAAACCGGAAGTCTTTAATTCACCACCCCGCATTCCTAGTGGGCCGATGACATCACTATCGAGCCGTCTATGAGAGGGACTCGTCTTCTCTCTCGTCTAGATTTCTGAGTGCGGCCATAGCGCCGGCGTACGCGCCTTCGTCGTCGAGGATCGGGAACGAGTAGACCATCACGGGGCGACTGCTGTTCTTCTCTTTATTTTTGATCTCCGTAAAGTAGTAGATGGCTTTTTTATGCTCCCTCCTGTACTTACCCCGTTGCCTCATCCGCTCCACTTCCTCCTCCACCACGAGGTCTGTGGGCGGGGCTCCTATGAGCTCTGTTTTGGGCAGCCCGAACAACTCGACGGAGTTGTCGCTGGCGTCTACTATCAAAGAATCCTTATCAAGCTTCACCCAGTAGAAGGTCTCGTTAGCCTCTTGAATTAGCGCAAGTAGGCCCTCAAGGTCTTTTTCTTTTATTGACTTGACCTCAATCGTCAAAAACTTGGGCGCCTTGTTTTCTTTGAATGTTTTATACCTCTTAAGATGATCGTCAATGTAATGGCGCATCCCCTCCTTCAACCTCGGCGTAGCCTCGGCTGTCATGCCCTCCAGGAATTCATCCAGCAACTGTTCGGTGGAAAGCTCACCCTTCAAAATCTCGCGGTCGGCAAGATACGCTGGGGGGAACAAGACAGCCATGCCAAAGTTGTCGGCTTCGTCCTCCAGGAACGTGTGCCTGGCGGACGACCGCAGGAAAAGCTCCACCTTCTCAGACCTTGCCGCTATCCCGCTGCTGATGTGGAGGAACCAGTGCCCCATCTCATGGGCCAGCAAGAACTCCTTCAATGCCTGGTGGAGCCCGTCTTTGATGAGCACCGCGTAATGAGGTTGGTCGCCCTCGGTTTCATACTCAACCAGAAGCGATAGAAACGGCAGATCCGGGAATTCATGAACCTCTATCGCTTCGTTGTCGAAGACCGCCCGAAGTTGCTTCTCGTGCCTCAGCTCCAACCCGCTCAAGATTCGCTTCTTCTCGTTGATCTTCTTAGTCGGATCTACAATGTTTATATGCCTCGGCGCATTCTCCTCCAGAAAACACAGGTCTTGACTTGACTTTATGATGACCTGGCGCTTTTTCCAATCCTCAACGTGCTCACGAATCGCGTCGAAAGCTTCTCTCTCGGGCTTGCCAGTTTTTTCATGATACGTCTTTATTGACTCGTACAAGTCACCGACCGTCAAGTGCCGATCCTGGTTGACCGAATCGTTGATCGCTAAGTCGAGAGGGAACGAGCTGCACACCCTGGCCGCCCCGACCATCCTCCTGAGATGATTTATTACGTTGTAAATAAATATAGAGACATTCACCGCCACCAGCGCGGTCACGAGTATCTGCTTTACATCGGGCTCGTCCGGGTTAAGCTCGGCACAAACGCCCTGGAGTTCCCGATATATTCGAGACTCCTCAGACGCGTATTTTGACGGAGCTATCGCTCGGCTGTGGCTCTCAGCTTTTATCCTTAAGTTAACCTTGTGCACCCACTCTTTCACAGCCTTGATAAGACTGACACAATCCTCGACGCTATGCAGGTTAATGCTCGTATTGACAGACCTGTCTTCCAGCCTCTTACTCAGGGCAGGTATCAGTACAGGGAGGGGCGTCGTCCCGATGTCATGTATAGACACAAAATCGGACTTGCCGCTATGTTTGATAATCAGCCGGACCGTGACAGGGAAAAATGGCTTCTCTTTCGGCGCAGGCTGCTGCTCGTCTGACTGGTCGGCTGCCTCATAAGGCGTAAAGCAATTGTGGCCTATCGGGACTTCGACGGCTTCAAAGCGAAATATATTCTTGAAAGGGATACGAATATTCCGCAGCCGCCCTCGACCGGGCCCCTCAGCGATTACAACCGCGCCCTTGTCCGGGCGAACGGAGATCGCGTAGAGTGAATTAAGCAGGTGAAGAGCGTGCCAACCCGTGTCGTCAGAATACTCGACCCCGACAATTATTTCAGACTCGGAAGGAATAATGTTCGCGGCTGCCTCGGGCGCGCTGGGTCCTGGGGCACTCTCCGATTCCCCGGCCCGCTCCGGCTCCATGACGTCAGGCGCCACAGCGCAGCTGGCGGCGTTTGCCACCTTCTCATTGTGAGGAGTATCAAACATTCTTTTCACTCTGCTCATCTTCTAATCCCCTTATACGAGCGACCGTTCGCCAGGTTTCATCGGGGCAATTTCGGTGCCGGAAAGACACAACGGCCTCTTTTGCCGCGTAAAAAGGGCAAAAAAGGTCAGGGTCTACCACGGCTGAAACATCGCTGGGTAACTCTTTAGGGTACTTTTTATCCCTTTGAGTGTAAGGAGTCAACTCTACAGGCGCAAGTTCTAAGACAACACGCTAAAGCGCGCCGCGGCGCGCGCGCGATAGCTAGAAGTGGTAAGTCAGTGCGTTGGCGGTAAGGCTGACTCTGGGGACTTATACAGCAAACCCCTTCCAGTTTAAAGAATAACACCATGAGCATCCCACGCGCAAGAAAATTCTTGCTTTAGAAGGACTTACAGTCAATTCGGCCCGGCGCTCCGCAGCCCCGCGCCCTGACATATAGTTAGATGCGTGTTCAGTCAAACACAGCTAGGCCATCTTGACGCCGCTTGTCCGCCTGAGAGGCATGCCGGGTCGCGCAACCCATCCGCCCTTGTTCTTTTATGTGAGAGTCGTTACAGCCCCCATCGTGAAGGGTGGCCGGGTCTATGCTGCACTGCGCCCGGACTATGCTGAGCCAATCACCCGCGACCAGACTGTCCAATACCTGGGACGCCCACGTGACGCAGTTCTCCGCGTCCGAGTAATACTCAGGGGTAAATGAATAGCGCACCCCCGAGTTCTGTTTCACGTATGAGGTGATGACTACAAGCGGGTCATCCGCCTGCCAGGCAGGCGTCATGTATGACTCGTCGCGGTCTTTGAACCAAAATTGCGAATGCTGGCGAAGTTGGGCCGGGGAGATGAGGTTTATGTCACCGGTTAATGCGCCGGCCGGGGGGCGGTTCGAGGCGGGACTCTTTTTATTGGGCTGAGACTCATCCAGCAGGTGACCAAACAATCTCAGCAAGTGCTCGTTGGTCACGTAGCTCCAAAGAATTTCACCCCCCTCGGCAGATTCGAAAACCTCAAAAATTAAGTCTACTAACAATTCAAACGTCGGAATAAATTCGGCGACGTATGCGTTAATCATTTCGCGCCGCTGCTCCGCCGCCCCACGAATCGGCGAGTCATCCAGACCCTCAATAAATTCAAGCCAGACATGGCCCGAGATCTCGCAGACCCGATTCATAATGATGTCCGCTAGATTTAATAGATTTACAGAATCGGTCTCCTCGCGCGGGTCGCTCAGCAGTTCTTCCTCGACGAGCCAGTTTTCTATGAGTCCCTTCAGCTCGCCCCCGGGTTCCTGAGATCCATTTTTATACTGATTGTATTCCTTGGCTAAGACGTCTAGGAAGCCCCCGTTTCTTCGTCTCCGCTTCACGCTGAGATGCAAGAGATCAGCCATCGAAATTTCCTCGCCAGGTTAGGCTGCCCACGAGACCGCGCACACCGGGGCTCTGGATAAGAGCAGACCTGAAAGCTCGCGGAGAGTAGGCTTAACCTGAAACATAGACCTGTCCTAGCCGAACAGTACTTCTATGATTAGAAAATCAACTTAGAACTTCGGCTGACCCTTCTGCTCAAATATGTATGTGGAGACCAGCGACTGTAAGGCTCCCGCCAGTCAAGGTTAGAAGGACGCCTGCTAGAAAATCTGAGAAAGTAGCCTAGAAAGCAGCCGAATAGTAAGTCTACTAATCCATCCTTGTCAATAAGGTTCCTGACCTGACCTTGGGAGACGGAACAAACATGGTATCCCCCTGCGCCGGCTCCTCATCTTCGGCAGGAGTGGCCTGCCCGAGATGCGGGGTTGGGTGAAACGATGGCTGAAGCGGTGAGCTAAAGACTGGACACATCGGCCACTCGGCTTAACTATGGAGTTGCGACACAACCATAGGAGGGCCGCTAGAGCGATGTGTCCTCTCAGATATTACCCGATGCTGCGCCAGAGTAAAGAGCCCATTTATCTGCGCTTCGAGCTGGTCAGGTACGCCCGCGCGCACGGCATCAAGCCTGCCGCGCGCCAGTTCTCCACCACCGTCAAGACTGTCCGCAAGTGGCTCAGGCGGTGGGAGCCCGGCTCGCTCCGCGGGCTCGCCGACCACAGCCGCGCCCCGCTGCACCCGCGCCGCGGCATCACCCCGGGGCAGCGCCGGCAGGCCGTGCGCCTCAAGCGGCGCTTGCCGTCGTGGGGCGCGGCGCGCATGAAGCGCGACTTCTCGCTCTCGCTCTCGGAGAAGGCGCTCTTGGCGATCTGGCGCGAGGAGGGGCTGTCGAAGCGCAAGCGCCGCAAGCACAAGACCAAGCAATGCCTGCGCGAGGTGAAGAAAGCGTGGCGGCTCTTCGAGCAGACCTCAGTGGACACCAAGGGCTTGTGCGACATCCCCGAGCTGTGGGCGCAGGCGCTGAGGCTGCCGCGCTACCAGTACACGGCCAGAGAGGTCACCTCGGGCTGGCACTACCTGTCATACGCGCAGGGGTGCACGCTGGCCTACTCGAAGCTCTTCATTGAGATCATCCTCTCGCACCTGAGGGCGTGCGGAGTGAGCTTCAAAGACTCACGCCTCCAGACCGACAACGGCCATGAGTTCGTCGGCAACTGGCAGCGCAAGACGGAGAGTGCGTTCACGCTCTCGGTCGAGGCGGTCGGGGGGCTGCGGCACACGACGATCCCGCCGCGGGCGCATACCTGGCAGAGTGATGTCGAGACGGCGCACCGGTTGATCGAGGACGAGTTCTACGAGGTCGAGCGGTTCACTTCGCGCGCCGACTTCTTAGCCAAGGCCGGGGCTTACAACCTGTGGTTCAACGTGGCGCGCAGGAACAGCGGCAAGGAGCACAAGACGCCGTGGGAGTTGATCCACGAAAGGGAGCCAAAGGTTGACCCGGCCGTCTGCGCGCTGCCGCCCGTCTTCCTCGACGAGCTGTTCATGCGCAAGCTCGATTCAAAACTGAGGTGGGGGTACGATCTTATTCCTCATCCCTGTTCCTGACGAGTGGCTCAGCCTATCGCCCAGTCCCAATACAGAAAGAAACGCCAGCGATAAGTGACTGGACTTATCGCTGGCGTTTCAGCTGTCGTATGAGACGTTAACTTTTCCCGGGGGCGGTAATTATTTTCTAGGGACGCTCATTATTTTCCTTCCTCAAATGGTTCCTCGTCACGGTCAGTGCCCCTGCGAGAGTTTGCCGATGAGGGTGAAGAGGGGGAGGTACATGGCGATGACGATGGAGCCGATGGTGACGCCGAGGAAGCCTATGAGGATGGGCTCGATCAGCGTGAGCAGGTTGGCGATGGCGGCGTCAACTTCCTGCTCGTAGAAGTCGGCGATCTTGGAGAGCATCGCGTCGAGGGCGCCGGTCTGCTCGCCGATGCCGACCATCTGCGCGACCATGTGCGGGAAGACTTCCGTCGCCTGGAGCGGGTCCACGAAGTTCTCGCCGCGTTCGACGCCGGCGCGCACCTTCATGATCGCCTGCTCGACGATGACGTTGCCGGCCGTGCGCGCCGTGATGTCCAGCGATTGCAGAATCGGCACGCCCGAAGAGAGCAGCGTCGAGAGCGTCCGCGAGAAGCGGGCCACGGCGATCTTGCGCAGGATGCTGCCGAAGATCGGGAGCTTCAGCATGATGCCGTCTATCTTCACGCGCCCGCCCGGCGTCTTGTAGTAGAAGCGGATGAGCAGCACGATCCCGATGAGCGCGGCCAGGATGACGAGGCCGCCCCAGCCGGCGAGGAAGTCGCTCGTGCCGACGACGATGCGCGTCGGGTAGGGCAGCTGCTCGCCGGGGCCGAGCAGGCCCGCGAAGATGGCCTGGAACTGCGGGATGACGACCACCATGATGACGGCGATCGCGCCGATGGCGAGCAGGACGACCGCCGACGGGTAGATCATCGCCGAGACGATGTCTTTTTTGAGCTTGACGATCTTCTCGATGAAGGTCGAGAGGCGCTGGAGAATCAGGTCCAGGATGCCGCCCGTCTCGCCGGCCTCGACCATGTTCGTGTAGAGCTGATCGAAGACCTTCGGGTGGCGCGCCATCGCCGCCGCCAGGGTCGAGCCCTCCTCCACGTCCTGCCGCACCTGCTGCAAGGTCTGCTGGAAGTATTTGTTCTGCTGCTGCTGCGCCAGAATGTCCAGGCACTGCACGAGGGGTAGGCCGGCGTCAATCATCACAGAGAACTGGCGCGTGAAGATAGCCAGGTCCTTGGACTTGACTCTCTTCGACCCGCCGATCTTGGGGATGCCGATCTCGCGCCCCTTCTCCTTGACGGACGTGAGCGTGACCTGCTCGCGGCGCAAGATTTGGCGCAGCGCCTCGCGGTTCTCCGCGACGCGCTCTCCGACGACGATCTCGTTGAGCCGGTTGCGGCCTTTGAAGACGTAAGTGGGCATGGTCCGTGAAAACTCCTGTTCCCGAAGTGCCGCGCTTTCCTTAAGAGCGCGCGGCCGAAGAGGCTAGTGAATTGGTGATTACTTCAAACTCGCGCAGGTACGCGTCGAAGGTCTCGGCGGGCGCGCGGCAGACGACGACGTAGAGCCGCCCGTTCCGCTCGGAGACGCTGATGGAGGCGCGCACGGCCACCCGGCGCGCGATGGTCTGGTCGGCCACGATGCGCAGCTGCCCCGAGCGCGGCCCCGCCGAGACGGGCACGACCGAGACGAGCGTAGCGTTGCTGCTCAGGAAAAGCGCGGACAGGGCCGCGGCGAAATCGCGCTGCCCTTCGGCGCTCAGGCTCGACGGGTCTACGACGGGGAGGCCCGAGCGCTCCGTCAGCACGTAAACGTTGGCAGTCGCGGAGGCGAAGCCTTCGGCCTCTATCCGCCGGAAGGTGCGCTGGTGGTACAGGCTGCCGGCGCTGCCCGCCTTCGTGTTGACCCGCCAGCTGCCGTTCGGGAAGCTGACCGTGAAGGCACCCGAAGGGTCGCTGTAGCGCGTCGCGCCGGCAATTGGCACAGAACGCGACGAGTCGGCGGCTGAGCCGGCGACCGGCTGGGAGATGTAAACAGCGGGCCGGTTGAGCAGGTCTTCGCTGGTGAGCGAGCGGGCGGAGCGCCGCCCGGCTTCCTGCGCGAAGGAGGAGGGAACGAATGCGCACGCCAGCAGGGCGAGCACGAAAGCGAAGCTCTTGAAGCCCCGCCCGCGGCCCGCCGGTTCAACTGGTAGTGTCGTTCGTCTCAACATAAAAGTGTCTGGCACTCTAATGATTCGTCTACCGCGTGCCGGGGCGGACGCCAACGGGTCGCGCCTGCGCGTAGGGGCTGGGGTGAGCACCGGGGCGCGGGAGCCCGCCGCCGTTGCCGGTGTTGATGCCGGAGCCGCGCTCGATCAGCTCGCGCAGCTCATCCGTGTTAGAGGAGCGCTGCATCGCCACGTCCAGGGAAATCTGGCGCTTGTGGTAGAGCGTGGCGAGCGCCTGGTTGAAGGTCTGCATCCCGTACTTGTCCTGGCCGGTCTGCATCATGGAGTAAATCTGGTGGACCTTGTCCTCGCGAATCAGGTTACGGATGGCCGTGTTCGGGACGAGAATTTCGAGCGCCATCGCGCGGCCCTGGCCCTCGGCCCTCGGCAACAGCGCCTGGCACAAAATTCCTTCGAGGACGAGCGAGAGCTGCGCGCGCACCTGCGACTGCTGCTCGGAGGGGAAGACATCAATGATGCGGTTGATGGTCGAGGCCGCGGAGTTGGTGTGCAGCGTGGCGAAAGTCAGGTGGCCCGTCTCTGCGATGCGGAGCGCGGACTCGATGGTTTCGAGGTCGCGCATTTCGCCGACGAGCACCACGTCGGGGTCCTGACGTAGCGCGGTGCGAAGCGCCTCGGCGAAGCCTTTCGTGTCGGCGTTGACCTCGCGCTGGTTGACGAGACAGCTCTTGTGGTTGTGCAGGAACTCGATCGGGTCCTCGATGGTCAGGATGTGGTCGTGGCGGTCGTTGTTGATCTTGTCAATCATCGCCGCGAGCGTCGTGGACTTGCCGGAGCCGGTCGGGCCTGTGACGAGGATGAGCCCGCGCGGCTTGTCGCAGAGCTGCTTGACGACGGGCGGCAGGCCGAGCGCCTCGAACGGCTTAATCTCGTAGGGGATCGCGCGGAAGACCGCGCCGACCGCGCCGCGCTGGTTGAAGATGTTGGCGCGGAAGCGCGAGAGGCCCTTGACACCGAACGAGAAATCTAACTCCAAATTCTCCTCGAAGCGGTGCTTCTGCGCGTCGGTCAGGACCGAGTAGGCAAGCTGCTTGGTGTCGGCCGAGGTCAGCACCTTGTAGCCTTCGAGCGGGCGCAGGTGACCGTCCACGCGAATCTGCGGCGGCGTGTTGGTCGTGATGTGAAGGTCCGAGCCGCCGTACTCGGCGAGCTTTTTCAGTAGCTCGGAGAGCGTGATCTGCGGGACGGTTTCGTTCAATGCCATAAAGAAAGTTCTCCTGGATTGGCCCCGCTGAAAATTCGGCGCGGGCCGCGGGGCGAAGTTTGCGGCGGGCCTTCCGGCGCTTACTTGTTAGCGTTGAAGGAGGCCATCAGTTGAGCGGACTCGTCCGCCAGGCGGGCGGCGAACTCTGCCGGCGAGCTGGCGGCGAGGCTGTAGATGCGGCCCTCGACTTCGGCGAAGTAGAAGACCCAGGACTGCTCGCCCGTGCGCGCGATGACGACGAAGACGGGGCGGCCGGCGATCTCGCGCTGCATGTCGTTGACGACCCAGCCGTCCGCGGCGACCATCTTGTCTATCACCGTGCGGCGCAAGTCCGCGACGGGGACGCCCGCGAGCATCTTGCGCTGGGCCTTGGCCGTCAGCGCGACCTCGCCCGTGGGCTGGACGTTGACGGGTGCGAACGTGGCCTCGGCGACGCTCCGCCCGTCGGCGTTCAGGACGAATCTCATCCCGCCGCCGTTTGATGCGCGCCTCGCCCAGCCGTTCGGAAGGACCGGGCTCTTCGTGGCAGGCGACTCGCGCTGGGTGTTCACGGTCGAAATCTTCTCAGAGAGCGCGGACTGGTTGTGGTTCTCGGCGACCGTGTTCAGGTTTCCGCCGCGGCTCATCCGCAGGAGTGCCTGCCGGCGGCGCATGGCCGCGCGCCGGCGGCGCAAGCGAGCGCGGTAGCGACGCCACCAGGCGCGCGAGTGGCGGCGGCCCATGTTGCTGCGGCGAGACACGGCCGCGCGGCCGCTGTGGTGCGCGGAGGAGTCGCCCGCGGGCAGCATGACGACCACGGAAACGAGGATTAGTAGAGATAGAACTGCTGCGCGTAACATTATGCTTTCACCTCGTCAGGCCACCGTCTCCCGCACGACTTCTTCGATGGTGGTGATTCCGCTGCGTATCTTGTGGAGGCCGGACTCGCGCAGCGTGATCATCCCGTCGTCTATCGCCTTCTTGCGCAGCTCCAGCGCAGAGGCTCCGATCAAGATCAGCTCGCGTAACTCGTCCGTCACTTCCATCACTTCGTAGAGGCCGACGCGCCCCTTGTAGCCAGTGTTGTTGCAGGTCTGGCAGCCGCGCCCCTTGTAGGTCTTCATCTGCTTGGACTCCTCGACCGTGAAACCGATTTCGAGCATGGCCTCGGGCGGCATCGGGTTTTCGGTCTTGCAGTCTTTGCAGATGCGGCGGATGAGGCGCTGCGCCTGGATGAGGTTGACCGAGGTCGCGACCAGGAAGGGCTCGATGCCCATGTTCATCAGGCGCGAGATGGTCGAGGGGGCGTCGTTCGTGTGGAGCGTCGAGAGCACGAGGTGGCCCGTCAGCGCGGCCTTGATAGCGATCTCGGCCGTCTCGAAGTCGCGGATTTCGCCGACCAAGATAATGTTCGGGTCCTGGCGCAGGAAGGAGCGGAGGGCGGCGGCGAAGTTCAGGCCGATCTGCTCCTTCATCTGAACCTGGTTGATGCCCATCAGGTTGAACTCGACGGGGTCCTCGGCCGTCATGATGTTGGTCTCGGACGTGTTCAACGACTGGAGCGCGGAGTAGAGCGTGTTGGTCTTGCCGGAGCCGGTCGGCCCCGTGACGAGCACCATGCCGTAGGGGCGCGAGATGTTGCGCTGGAACTTGACGAGCGACTCGGGCTCGAAGCCGAGCTTCGTCATGTCGAGCATCAAATTCTCTTTGTCCAGAAGACGAAGCACGACCTTCTCGCCGAAGAGCGTCGGCAAAGTCGAGACGCGGAAGTCCAGCTCGCGCGATCGGGCGTCAACCTTGACCTTGATCTTGATGCGGCCGTCCTGCGGCAGGCGCTTCTCCGAGATGTCGAGCTTCGACATGATCTTCAAGCGCGAGATCATGGCGTCACGCATCTTCAAGGGCGGGTGCATCACGTCGTAGAGCACGCCGTCAATGCGGAAGCGGATTCTGAGTTCCTTCTCGTAGGGCTCTATGTGTATGTCGGAGGCTCCGCGGCGCAGGGCGTCAACCATCAGGACGTTGACGAGCCGCACTACGGGGGCGTCCTCGCTCATGCGCGAGAGCGTGGAGAGATCTATCTCCTCGTTGTCCTCTATGACTTCGAGGCCCTCGGCCGCCTCCGTGTCGAAGTCGAGGCTGTCGAGCGAAACGAGGTCTTCGTGCCGGATGCTGTTGTGGTGCCCGTTGCCGTTGCGGCCCACGCCGCTGACTTCGACCTCGGGGTCGTTCATCATCGCCGCCAGCTCGATCTCGCGCGTCGAGCCGTAGTATTTCGCGATGGCCTCCTGGACGCTCGCCTCGGAGACGACGACGGGCTCGATGTTGAGGCCCGTCATGAACTTGATGTCATCCATCGCGAAGACGTTGGTGGGATCAACCATCGCCAGCGTGAGACTCGCGCCGACGCGCGACAGCGGCAGGACGGAATATTTTTGTGCCACCTCCTGAGGGATGAGGCGGATGACGGAAGGCTCTATGTCGAAGAGTTCAAGGTTGACGGAGGGGACACCGTACTGGCGCGAGAGCACGGCCGTGATCATGTCGTCGGAGACCAACCCCATCTTGACCAGGTTGTACCCGAGCCGGCCGCCGTGGCTGCGCTGGTAGTCGAGCGCTTCGCGCAATTGCTGCGCACTGAGGAGATTTTCGCGGACAAGGATTTCGCCTAGTTTGGCTGACATCTTTAGAAGTTCCAGTAGAGAAACGCTTCAAAAGGGGTAGGAGCGCAAAGGGTTTGACCGCGGACGGATTCGCGAACAGGAAGTCCGGCACAACCACAAAGCATAGGCAACGATGCTAAACATCGTTGGCACAAAGCATATTACAGTTTAAACCGCGAGGGTGTCAAGATGATAATTTGGCGGTCAGATTGACGTGAAAAAGGCCGTGCAAGGTTCGTGTAGAACCTTGCACGGCCTGGATTGATGGGGCCGATGAAGCTTTTAGCCGCGGCGGCGGCCGCCGGAAGTCCTTTCCGGCTTGATGTTCTCTTGGCTCTTCAAATTGTCCAGCACGGCCTTGGCGTCGGCTTTGAATTTGTGCGTGTCGGGGGCCTTGTCCACGAAACGCTGTAGGAAGTTCGCGGCCTCCTGATACTTGGTCTTGTCCCCCGAGCTGAAGAGCGAGAGGCCGGCCCCGAGGAGGGCGTCAGCGTTCTCGGGGTTGTCGGCCAGCACTTTCTGGAATTCCGCGTAAGCTTTGTCGGACGAGCCGGCGTCCAGAAGCATCTGCGCGACGTCAACCTGCGCTTTCGCCTTCTTGGCCGCGTCCGTCTCGACCGCTATGTACTCCTGGAAGGCCGTCAGCCCGGCGTCGGCCTGCGTCGGGTCGGCCTTGGTCACGAGCAGCCGCAGGCCCTCGGCGCGGGCCGCGAGGGCGTAGTACTTGTTGGTCTCGTAGCTCTTCAACTGGGCCGGGTCCGTCGGCGCGGGCTGCGTCTTGTACATCTCGACCGCCTTGCTGGCCGAAGCGGCCGCGTCACGGAAATCCTGCTGCGCCGCGGCCATCCCCGAAGCCTTCGTGGCGTCGTCCTTGGCGGTGACGGCGGCGTTGTAGCGGTCCACGCCGCGCGCGCGGTAGGCGACCGACCTGTTCGTTAAAAGCGAGGGCGCACCGGGGTGGGTCGGGTCGGCGTCAATGCCCGTGGTGTACTGCGTGATCGCCAGGTCGTAGTTCTTGGCGTTGAGCGCGTCGTTGCCGGCTTTGAAGCTGTTCGTGACGGTGGTGTTAGTCTCTTCAATCCTCTTGTTGGACGCCGCGATCTTGGCGTTCTCGGCTTCGAGTGCGAGCCGCTTCTTGCGGTCCTCATCACTCTCGCCGCCGCCACCGCCGCCGGCCGCGGCGGCCCCGGAGCGTGCGGCCAGTCCTTTCACCTCCGCCTCGGTCGGGCGCTTGCCGTCGCCCGGCGTGAGCACGAGCTTGTAGTTAACGTCGCGCCCGGCCTTGACGTCGCCGACCACGTCGGGCTTGGCGCTAGGCGCGCTGGCCGAAATCGCGTAGGTCCCCGTGTAAGGGAGGCCCGCGAAGATGAACTTGCCGTTCTTATCCGCCTTGGTCTGGTACTTGCCGTTGACGTCCAGGCGGAACACGTCAATCTGCGCGCCGGCCGCGGGGACAGTCGTCCCGTCGGCCTGCTGCATCGTCACTTCGCCGAACAGCTGTCCGGTCTGCGCGGAGGCAGAGAAGTTACAAAGGAGCAGCATGGCGGCTGCCACGAGAGTGATGAAAAGGCGATTGCGGCGCATCATAAAGAATCCTCCAGAGATTATCGCACCCTTCGCGGAAGGGCACGGATAGGATGCCTTGGACGGAGAACTGGTTGTCATTTCAAATACTTGAGAAGCGGCACTTTGTCAACAGTTAAGTTGGGGGAGGAGCCCGCGCGCGCGGCCCGTTCGGTCTTCGATTTTCCGGCGCACACTTTTCGGCCCCAAAATTTATCTCAACGTGCGCGGGCTGTCAAAGCAAGCGCGGCAGAGAAGCGGCTAAATGAATAGCTATGAAAGCTCGATTCCTCGACTCCGCTCACAATCCTCCGCACCCGCGGCTGAAATAACTATTTCGACCGTGAATAGGGACACCGCTGCTCTCCCTGCGCTGTGACAACTGTTTTGACTCTATTGAATCTTAGGCGGGTGCATTCCCCGCAGCTTGCTGCGAAAGCCCGCCGAATGCGTTGACCTTCATACACCGCAGCTTGCTGCGGCGCTGTTGATTGTAATCTGTTCAGGGTGAGTGCCGGCGGGAATGAGGTGTGGATGGTGAAAATCGACTGGGCCGTGTGGAAAATTCGTTGGCGGCTTGCGCGAGAAGGCTCGTGGCGTGCGAAAGCAGGCTGTCGAGCATGAAACTTGGCTCGTGGAGAGTGAAAATCGGTTCGCGGCTTGTCAGAGAAAGGGTATCGGGCGCGTATGAGCGAATTTGAGAAGAAACCCGAACGGATGGGCAGCCTGTTTGAGCCAGGGCAGGCTCAGAATCATCTGGTGCGTGCGGCCGAGTTGCTCGGCCGGATTAATTAGGCAAATTGGGGCAATTAACTTGTAATACATAATTTCCTTGAGAGTCGAGTGTTAAAGTTTGCTGCCTCATGGGAAGCGACTGTCCTTCGAAACTAAATGGATAATCGCCTTGCCACGAATAGTCTGCTCCAGGGACCCAGGCGTAAAAAAAAAGCGTCGGGTTATGAAGCAAGAGCGTAGTTTTCTTCTCATCTGCCAAGGTAATTTTTTGATTAGGATTGGTCGCCCACAATCCTTCTACTGTATATTGCCGGCCATCGGATGCGTAACGAATAACTAACTGGACCGGGCGAGAACAGGCATTGTGAAAAATCAGCGGATGGCCGACGCTAGCACTCTGAGGTTTCTCTCTACTGCTTTGGGGCGTGGCTGCTCTGTTTGAGGACTCCTCCTTTTCAATTGCCGGCTCATCTTTGATTTCCTGGATCGAATTCATTATTCCCAGCCCTTGATTAATGGCAACCTGTGCCTCTTGATTCAATTTATTTGCCTCATTTATTACCTGGTTTATATCTCCAATATATGTATTCAATGCCATCAGCCCGCCTTTAACCTGACAATAGCCCAAAATGTCATCATATTTTTTTATTGAACCGTCTAATTTATCCAGAACCTGGGTTGCCGTATTGAGCGTGTTGTTGAATTCCGTCTCTTTTTGGTTGATATCCGCCAACATTTGCTCTTTCAAGGCCGGGGTCTGATTCTCATCCGCTCTTCTCTTAAGCAGAGCAAACAGGTCATCTACTTTAGCTTTCGTTTGGCTTAATGTCCCTCGTAATTTGCCGGATTTCTCCTGTAAAGAAGCATGAGTCTGCTCCATCAATTGAATGGTTGATGAAGATAAGTTTGCCGCGTTCAAATACGTACTTAAATCGCGATAGGCTACGTTGACGGAATCTGACGTGTCCTTTGAATATGCTTTAGCCAATTTCAAAAGTTCCACCACAATCCGCACCCCTGTAATAATCTGACTAATGGTGACGCGTTGAACTGGCGGAGAAGTGGAACTCCAGGCAAGAGAAAGATAGATGCTGAGTGTCACCAACGAAAGAAGTTTTTTAGACGCCGTAGTCTTCATATTCCAGCACCTTCATTTGTGATAGAGAAAATAGAAAGACGGCCTGAGCTATCCCAATGCCAATCAAGTCATCGACACTAAAAGTTCCCGGTATAAAATGGAATAATTGACCGGATTCCCACCCCCAAGCCAGCACGACAGCTATTATTATCCAGACGCGTCGTCGCTTCCGATCAGCCCCCCAAATCAAAGCAAAAGCCCACAATATTGAGAACGTCCAAAGGGCATCAGGCAAGGTATAAAGAAACCAATTTGGCAGGAGGGTTTTAATCGGGAAGAGCCATTCTCTGATGGGACCGGTGAAACGACTTGCCGCGGTAAACCAGGAGTAAACTGATAACGATTCCCCTCTGAAACTTAGATAAATGAGACACCCCGTTACTATAGGAAGAACAACCAGCCAGCCCACATATTTTGTCAGGCAAACCGAGGGCTTGTCAGCCTTATCGTTATCTGCCACGCCAAACGCTACTTGGACCACTGTTACCTCCAACCGATTGTGCTGCTATTGATAATGTTCGATAAAAACGGCGGCGGCCTAAGCAATCTAATAGCGGTCAATCACCGCTGAGCGGAAGTGAGGCTAACGAAGCTGACGTTAGCAGGAACAATGAGAACGCGCGCAGCATATGCCGGTATTTTGAAGTTGTCAATAGTATTGAGCGCCCCGAGCCCGCTGACAGGCTGCGCAAGAGCGGGCGGCTGTTTCGTCCGCTTTCCTGGCCCGTCTTGCCGGGCGCGAAAGAGTGAAGTTCGTGATAGCATAGGCGGGTCAGGCGCGTTTCTAAACCGATAGCCCCCGTGAGCCAGACAAACGCACAAACGCAGAGACTCGTCAACGAAGGCACGGCGCGGCTGCTCGCGCGCGCGGCGGACGCGCGCGGCCTGGACGTGGAGGCGCTCGCCCCGCGCGTGCGCGCCGCGCTGGACAAGTACCTGCTCTCGCACGACGCAGACGCCTCGGCGGAGGCGGTCTCCGAGTTCATCGCCGCGCTGCACGCAGACGACCTCTGCCTGGTGGTGGCCTGCGAGCGCGGCGACCAGCAGGCGTGGGGTGACCTCGTCGCGCAGTACGGCGTGACCGTGCGCTCGGCCGCGCGCTCCGCCAGCTCGAACGAAGACGCCGCGGAAGATTTGGCACAATCCATCTGGGCCGAGCTGCACGGGCTGCGCGTGCGCGAGGACGGCCGCCCTTCGGGGAAGATCGCGTACTACTCGGGGCGCGGCTCGCTCGGCGGCTGGCTGCGCGCGGTCGTGGGCCAGCTCGCCATAGACCAGCACCGCAAGTCCTCGCGGCTGGTGCAGACGGAGCTGGACACGGACTTCGACCGCCTGGCGCGCGACTCGCACCAGGCCGAGGACTCTTTCAGCGCCGCGCAGGCCGCGCCGGACCCAGAGACCGCGCTCGGCGAGCAGCGCGCGGCGAGCGACGTGGAGGCGGCGCTGGCGAAAGTTTTGGGCGAGCTGGCCCCGGAGGACAGGCTGCTCGTCAAGCTCTACTACTTCGACGGGCTGCGGCTGCGCGAGGCGGGCGCGGTCCTGGGCGTGCACGAGGCGACGGCGAGCCGCCGGCTGACGCGCATCCACAACGAGGTGCGCGAGCGCGTCGAAGCGATTTTGATGAAGGAGCACGGCTGGACGAAAGTCGAGACGGCGCGGTCGCTCTCGGAGGCCGCGCTCCGACTGGACAGCGACCTGGAGTTGATGCTCGCGAGCGACAAGGCGCAGGGCGAGCGGCAGGCCGGGCTCGAAGAGTAAGTTGATGAAAGGCGTGCTCACAAAATGCGGCCGCGGCCGCAAGGGAGAGTGACCTGAAGCGTTCTGTAGTCGGCCGTGCTGACGGCCCTTTTGAGCGCGAGAGCTATTGAATCCGATGAAGCGTCCTGACAACACGGAAATGGATCGTCTCCTGCGACGCCACGCGCGGCTCGGCGGCGGAGCCGTGCGCGGTGCGGCCCCGCAGTCGGGCGCGCACATGGACGCGGACGAGATGAACGCTTACGCGGAAGGCGCTCTGCCGGAGGCCGCGCGCTCGCGCTACTTCTCGCACCTGGCGGACTGCGACTCGTGCCGCAAGCTCGTCACCGAACTGACGCTCGCGGCCTCCGCGGCCGCCGAAGGGAGGGAGCGCGTGGCCGCCGCACAGACGGCCGCGCCGTCAAAGTCCTGGCGTGAGCGGCTGGCGGCGATCCTTTCTCCGCAGGTGCTGCGTTACGCAGTTCCGGCGCTCGCGCTCTTTGCCGTCGTCATCATTGCCATCGTCGCCATGCGCACCGATAGGGGCGGCTCCTCCGTCGCACGCAACGAGCAGAACACCACCGCCACCGCCCCGCCGGCCGGGACGGCGGCCGCGAATTCGGCCGTGCAGCAAACGCAGCCGCTAAGCTCCGAGAACCACGCCAACGGCAATGCGGGCGCGGCTCCCGTGTACGACGGGCAGACTGAGAAGCAATCGGAAGTGGTCACAGACGCTACCACGACGGCCGAGAAAGCGCCCGCGGATAAGGACAACGCCCCGGCCCCGCAGGCGACGCCGGCCCCTAAGACAGATGCCCAGTTTGAGGACGACAGAGCCCCCTCGCGCGAATCGGACCAGCCCACGGGAGGCAGGCGCGCGCAGGAGGAGGTCGCGGCCTCGCCCCCTCCTCCGCCTCAACCGGCGCAGGAGCCAGTGCTCGCCGCGCCGTCTGCCGCCGGCGAGACGAGCGCGAGGGACGAGCAGGAACAGAGAAAGACGAAAGCCGAGCGGCAAGTGGACGGCACGGACGTTTCCACAACCACTGCCGCGAAGAGCGCGGGGCAGAACAGGGAGCGCCGCGACGTGGGGAGGGCCGAAGGCGGTGGGCCGACCTCGACGCGTGCAGGAGCCCCGATGGCGAGCAAGCGTCCCCCCGGCGGCGTGGTCTCTGAGAACGAAGCCCCCTCCGATACACGCATCGCCGGCAGCCGCAGCTTTCGGCGACAGGACGGCGCGTGGGTGGACACGGCTTACAACCCCTCGCGCCCGAAGACCAAAGTCCGCCGCGCCTCTGAGCAATACCGCACGCTCGTCGCGGACGAGCCCGGCCTGCGCGACATCACAAACCAACTCGACGGCGAAGTCATCGTCGTCTGGAAGAAGCGCGCCTACCACTTCTACTAACCGCGGATTAAAAAAAAGCATCAACCTCTTCTTAGCGCCTTTGCGTGAGATTAAGTTTCACGCTGGAGACGCCAAGGCGCTAAGGTTTGAGCCTGGCTTCTCGCGGCCGTTGCTTCGTCAATCCACTTCGCGTTAACTTAGCTCCGTGCGCACGTCTCTAAACTCGTTAACCTTTTTGGCCCTGTCGGCCGTCCTCTGCGCGCACGCGCCGAGGTCGCACGCGCAGCCCAGGACCGTGCCGGCCGCGCGCCGCAACCCGACGATCACTCGCATCGTCTCTGAAATCAGCGCGCGCAACGTCGAGACCATCATCCGCAAGCTAGTCTCCTTCGGCACGCGCAACACGCTCTCGGCGCAGGACGACCCCGCGCGCGGCATCGGCGCGACGCGCGACTGGCTCTACGGCGAGTTCCAGAAAATCAGCCAGACCTCCGGCGGGCGCATGACGGTCGAGAAGCAGAGCTTCGAGCAGCAGCCGGGCAAGTACCCGCGCATCGCGCGCCCCACTGTCGTCACCAACGTCGTCGCCACCCTGCGCGGCACGCAGTCCGCCTCGGCCGCCCGCCTCTACGTCGTCAGCGGCCACTACGACTCCATGTGCACGAGCCCGACCGACGCCGAGTGTGACGCGCCCGGCGCGAACGACGACGCCTCGGGCACGGCCGCCGTGCTTGAGATGGCGCGCGTCATGGCTAAGTATGAGTTCGACGCGACGATAATTTTCATGGCGGTGGCGGGCGAGGAGCAGGGGCTCGTCGGCTCGACCTATTTCGCGGAGCAGGCGCGCGAGAAGAAGCTGGACGTGGAGGCGATGTTCACCAACGACATCGTCGGCAACACGCTCGGCGGCAACGGCGTGCGCGACCGCGCGACCGTGCGCGTCTTCTCCGAGGGCGTGCCGTCGAGCGAGACGACAGAAGAGGCGGGCGTGCGCCGCGGCGTCGGCGGCGAGAACGACTCGCCCTCGCGCCAGCTCGCGCGCTTCGTCAAGGAGACGGGCGAGCGCTACGTCGCTGGCGTGCGCGTGATGATGGTCTACAGGCGCGACCGCTACCTGCGCGGCGGCGACCACATCCCTTTCCTCGAACGCGGCTACGCGGCCGTGCGCTTCACAGAGCCGAACGAGGAGTACAGGCATCAACACCAGAACGTGAGAGTCGAGAACGGCGTGCAGTACGGCGACCTGCCTGAGTTCGTGGACTACGGCTACGTCGCGCAGGTCGCGCGCGTCAACGCCGCCAACCTGGCCGCGCTCGCGCTCGCCCCCGCCCGACCCAAAAATGTCGGCATCCTGACGGCGCGGCTGACCAACGACACGGACTTGAAGTGGGACGCGAACGCGGAGGCGGACCTGGCGGGCTACGAGATAGTCTGGCGCGACACGACCTCGCCCGTCTGGACGAACTCACGCGCCGTCGGCCGCGCGACGAGCTACACGATGAAAGGCATGTCCAAGGACAACTACTTCTTCGGCGTCCGCGCCGTGGACAAGCAGGGAAACAGAAGCCCCGTCAGCTACCCGAAACCCGTCAGGTGATTGCACCTCATGTCAGTACCGCCTGCGGTAGCGGGCGGGTCGTCAACATCGAACACCCGCCCGCTACCGCAGGCGGTACTGACCTGGGTCTTACTAAATATTTTTCGTCCCCCCGCGCTCCCCGCGCGTCTAACTCACATCAGCGGTGGCGGGCGTCTTCCGCCAGAAATTAATTCTGAGCCAAAAATGGATGTTATGAGAGTTTTCAGGACGAGTTCACGAGCCGGGTTCCCGAATGTCGCGCGGCGCGCGGCGGCGCTTCTTTGTGTCTTGACGCTCCTGGCGGGCGCTCTGGCTTTCGGGACGAGGGCCGAAGAGACGCGGCAGGCCGAGCGGCTGACGGAGGAGCAGCGTGCCCTGCACGTGCTTAACCGTTTGGGCTTCGGCGCGCGGCCCGGCGATGTCGAGCGCGTGCGCGCGGTGGGGGTCGGGCGCTACGTAGAGCAGCAGCTTTACCCTGAGAAAATCAACGACGAGGCGGCCGAGGCGAAGTTGAAGCATCTTCAGTCGCTCCAATTCTCCACGCCCGAGCTTTACGCGAAGTACCCGCAGCCGGGCGCGCTCCTGCGCCGACTCGAACGCGGCGGCGAGCTCCCGCCGGAACTCGCGGCCGTCGTCGAGGCGCGCAAGAAGGCGCAGGCCGCGGGCGAGGAGAAGGGGACGAAGCCAGAGGGTGTAGAGACGGACGCACAGGCGCGCAACAGGGAAGCGCGACGCGCGCTGCGCGAGTACCTGGCGAAGCAAGGCATGCGGCCGCCGCAGCAGTTGACCGCGGAGTTGCAGGCTTCGCGCATCCTGCGGGCCGTCTACAGCGAGCGGCAGTTGCAGGAGGCGCTGGTTGATTTCTGGACCAACCACTTCAACGTCTTCGCGGGCAAGGGCTCGACCCGCTGGTTCCTCACCGCTTACGACCGCGACGCGATTCGCCCGCACACGCTCGGCAAGTTCTACGACCTCTTGAAGGCGACCGCCGAAAGCCCCGCGATGCTGTTCTACCTGGACAACTACCAGAGCGTGAGCCCCAACGTAGGGGCGCGGCGGCGCAACCAGCCGGGCGGTTTGTTCGGGATGATGATGGGGCGCGACGGGCAGGCAGATGAGATGCCGCGCCCGGAGCAGCAACAACAGCAGCAGCGACGGCGGCGCGGCGTCAACGAGAACTACGCGCGCGAGCTGATGGAGCTGCACACGCTCGGCGTGGACGGCGGCTACACGCAGAAGGACGTGCAGGAGGTCGCGCGCTGCTTCACGGGCTGGACGATTTACGCGCCGCGCGGCTACCGCAACGCCGCGCTCGGCGAGATGGACGACCGCGCGGGCCGGTTTCATTTCAACCCGCGCCTGCACGACGACGGCGAGAAGGTCGTGCTCGGCCACAAGATTCCGGCGGGCGGCGGAATCCGCGACGGCCTGACGGTTCTTGAGATTCTGGCCCGGCACCCTTCGACGGCGAAGTTCATCGCGACGAAGCTCGCGCGCCGCTTCGTCTCGGACGAGCCCACCCCCGCGCTCGTCAACCGCGCCGCGGCGGCTTTTACCAAGAGCGGCGGCGATATACGCGAGACCTTGCGCGCGCTGCTGACTTCGCCCGAGTTCAACTCGGCGGAAAATTATCGTGCCAAAATCAAGACGCCCTTCGAGCTGGCTGTCAGCTCCATCCGCGCGCTCGGCGGCGAGACGAACGGCGGCCCGGGCTTGCACCAGTGGATCGCGCGCATGGGCGAGCCGCTCTACATGTATCAAGCGCCGACGGGCTACCCGGACGCGGCCGCCAACTGGGTCAACACGGGCGCGCTGCTCGAACGCCTGAACTTCGGCCTCGCGCTCGCCAGCAACCGCATTCCGGGGACGCGCGTGGACCTCGCGCGCTTCGCGGGCGACGCGAAAGTCTCAAGCGCGAACCTCGGGCGCGTGACGGAGCGCTTCCTCGAAGTGCTCGTGCACGGCGACGTTTCCGCGAAGACGAAAGCGACGCTCCTCAAGCAACTGAGCGAGCCGCTCCCGGCCGCCGCGCCTCAGGTGCGGGAGGCCGCCGCGACCGATGACGACGAGATGCTCGCCGCGGGCGGGCGGCGCAGGCAGCAAACGCGCGCCGCGGCCGTAGACCTTTCCAGAGTCGGCGACCCTGAGCTCGTCAAAGTCGTCGGCCTGATTCTGGGCTCGCCCGAATTTCAGAGGCAGTAAAGATGTTTCAGGTTTCAAGTTTCAGGTTTCAGGTTTCAGGTTCAAGGCTTTTAACTTGAAACCTGGAACCTGAAACTTGAAACAAAGGATGTTGCTCTATGAACAGGAGATTCTTTTTAAAGTCGGGCGGCGTGGCGCTGGCGAGTGTGGGCGCGATGCAGGCGGTGCCGTCGTTTCTGCAACGCGCGGCGCTGGCGCAGGGAGTCAGCGGTAGCGGCGGCCGCCGCAAGGTCTTAATCGCCATCTTCCAGCGCGGCGCGGTGGACGGGTTGAACGTGGTCGTGCCGCACGGCGAGAGCAGTTACTACAGTCTGCGGCCGACGCTGCGGATTGCGCAGCCGAAGGGCGCGGCCGCGGGCGAGGCGGCAGTTGACCTGGACGGCTTCTTCGGCCTGCACCCGTCGCTCGCCCAGCTCAAGCCGCTGTGGGACGCGAAGCGATTGGCCGTCGTCCACGCCGTCGGCTCGCCGGACTCGACGCGCTCGCACTTCGACGCGCAGGACTACATGGAGTCCGCCACGCCCGGGCGGAAGGGGACGCCGGACGGGTGGCTCAACCGCCACCTGCAAACCACGCGCGACGCGAAAGCCTCGCCGTTCCGCGCCGTCTCCATGACGCAGAACATGCCGCGCGCGCTTTATGGCACAGCGCCGGCGGTCGCCGTCTCGAACCTCGCGGACTTCTCCATCCGCGCGGGCGCTTACTCGGGGAGCGTGCAGGGAGGTTTTGAAGCCATCTACGAGGAGAGCGCGAGGGACGTGCTCGGCGGGACGGGGCGCGAGACTTTCGAGGCCGTCAATTTTTTGAAGAGGGTCAACCCGGCGCAGTACAGGCCGGAGAACGGCGCGCAGTACCCGCGGACGCCTTTCGGCCGGAGCCTGCTGCAAATCGCGCAGATGATTAAGGCGGGCGTCGGCCTCGAAGTCGCGTTCGCGGACGTGGGCGGCTGGGATACGCACTCGAACCAGGGCGGCGCGCGCGGTCAGCTCTCGAACCTCCTGCGGCAGTTCGGCGCAGGGCTCAGCGCGCTCACGGCCGACCTCGGCGCGCGGATGGACGACGTGGTCATCCTGACGATGTCCGAGTTCGGCCGCACGGCGCGCGAGAACGGCACGCGCGGCACGGACCACGGCCACGCCAACGCCATGTTCGTCATCGGCAATGGGGTCCGCGGCGGCAAGGTCTACGGCGACTGGCCCGGCCTCAAGGCCGACGACCTGCACGAAGGCCGCGACCTCGCGCTCACCACCGACTTCCGCGATGTCTTCGGCGAACTGGCACAGAAGCACCTCGGCAACCCCAACCTCAAAGCCCTCTTCCCCGGCTACGACGCCAGCGCGTCGAAGTTCCGCGGCGTGATCTGAAGAAGGCAAAAGTAAAAAGGTAAAAGGCAAAAGGGAGGACAAGGAGCTTGGCTCTCATCCTCCCTTTTGCCTTTTACCTTTTTACTTTTTGTTTACCCCTTCGCCCACGCCATCCCGTCGGGGCCGTCGCCGGGCGCGATTGAGCCCGTGACTTCGAGCTTTTCGAGGTCAACGACGAGGACTTTGTTGGCCTCCATCGCGGCGACGAAGGCGCGGCGGCCGTCGGGCGTGATGAGGATGCCGACGGGGACGCCGTCGGCCGCCACCCGCTTGATCTCTTTGCGCGTCGCCGCGTCCAGCACGATGAGCTGATTCGCCTTCGCGTCGGAGACCAGCACGCGCCGCCCGTCCGGCGTGAACTTGACGCGAATCGGCACCTCTCCGACCTTGACCGTCTCTTTGACCTTGTTGGTCGCCGTGTCAATGATCGAGATCGAGCCGTCGCCGTTTTGGCCCACCCACAGCTCGCGCCCGTCCGGCGACACGTCAATCGCCTCCGGGTTCTTGCCGACACTGATGTGCGCGATCTGCTTCGGCCCCGGCGGCTGATTCAGCTCGATTGATGTCACCGTGTCGGAGGCGATGTTGGCCGTGTAGGCGCGCTTGCCGTCGGGCGTGACGACGAGCATGTGCGTAGCAGACTGGCCCGTCCCCATCACCCAGTCCACGCGGTCGGCGGCCGGGTCGTAGCGCGCCACGGCGCGGTTCACTTCCGCCGTGAAGTAAATCTTCCCGCCGACTTCGACGATCCCGTGCGGGCGGAAAAGCGGCCCCAGCTCGACGCGCTTCAGCTCCTTGCGCGCGGCCAGGTCCACGACCGAGATGGAATTGCCCAGCACCTGCTGCGTGCCGTAGTTGGCGACGTAGGCCAGCCGGCCGTCGGCGGACGTGATGACTTCGTGCGGCCCCACGCCCACGGGGACGCGCCCCAGCACTTTGAGGCTGGTCGGGTCAACAATCGCCAGCGTGTTCTCGGCCTTGTTGAGGACGAGCAGGGCCGGCGTCACCCCCGCCTGCTGCGCGGGCACGGAAAAGGAAGCCGCCAGCGCCAGCGAAGCGGCCGCGCACTTTAAGAGAAGTGGAAGTTTCATGGTCTGCCTCCGGGAATACTGAAGAACGTTCTGGCCGTCGTGTGGCAGAAGATACGTCCCCGGTGCGACCGATGTTTCTCAAATCTCTGAAAGGAGTTGCTGTGCCAGTTTTAATTCTGCATTTCCAGCGGGTCGCCTGTTTGGTGCTCCTCGATCTGGAAACGCAGGAAATCGTGGACGGCGGCGAGGGCCTCCTTGTTGCGCGTCCTGATGCGGACGCGAGCGCCGCGCTCCGTCTGCTCGAAGCTGTACTCGATTTCCGCCTTGAGCCGCCGCATGACGGGCACGCCCGGCGGGGTCTGGTCGTGTATGAAGGCGGGCGCGTCGAAATTTCCTTCGGAGAACATACGGGAGATGTGGCGCAAGTGCGCGCGGATTTGGTCGCGGCTGGCCGTGTCCTGTGCGTCCGCGGCTCCGACTTCGATAGCGCCGCCGTCGCCGAGCAGCCGGAAATGATGCGCCGTCTTATCCTGGGCGAAGCCCATCGCATGATCGCCGCGCTCGTTCATCTCTTTCATCTTGTCGTGATGAACGGCGTGCGGACAACTCGCGGCCGGTTGCTGTTGCGCGCTGGCGGCCGTCGCGCCGAAGGCCAGCAGCGCCAGGACGAAATAGAGTTTGGTTTTCATCTTCTCATCTCCTTACTTTGAAAAGCGGGTCAGTGAATCAAGTAGCCCCGCGCGCTCCCCGTCCTTCGTCCGCGACAATCGCGCGTCCCAGTCCGACAGCGTCGCGCGCAACTCGTCGCGGAGGGCGAGCAGCTCGCTCAATCGCGTTTCGACCTCGGCGAGCTTTGCGGCGGCCAGCGTCCGCACCCGGCGGCAGGGAGCGCCGCCACGCTCGCGCTCCTTGAGAATCAGGGCCAGCTCGGCGAGCGTGAACCCTACGCCGAGCGCGCGGCGCACCAGCCGCACCTGTTCGAGCGCCCGCGCAGAGTAAACGCGATAGCCGTTCGCCGCGCGGCGCGGGGCCGGCAGCACGCCTTTGCGCTCGTAATGGCGCAGCGTGTCCGTGCTGACGCCGGCCAGCCGCGCCAGCTCACCCGAGCGATAACTCGTCTTCTGTGCCATTTCGAGCACTCCCGCATTCTAGACCCCGGAACTAATTCCAGGGTCAAGTGAAATTTTGTCTTCTACTGGTTCCGGCCCAGGAGGTTGATGAGGTAGAGCGTCACGACGGCGATGAGGGAGACGATGACGGCGAGGGTGAGGGCCTCGTTGTCGCGGCCCGCCTGGACCGCGTCGTAGATGGCGACCGAGGCCGTCTGCGTCTTGCCGGGGATGTTGCCGGCGATCATGATCGTGACGCCGAAGTCGCCGAGCGCGCGCGCGAACGCGAGCGCCGTCGCCGCCAGCACGCCGCGCGCAGAGAGCGGCAGCGTCACGCGGAAGAAGATGCGCCGCCCGTTGAGGCCGAGCGTGCGCGCCGCGGCTTCGAGCTGCGGGTCAACGCCCTCGAACGCCGCGCGCAGGCTTTTCGTGACGAGCGGCAGCGCGTGAATCGTCGCGGCGATGACGGCCGCCGTCACCGTGAAGGTCAGACGGATGCCGAAGTTCCTGTGGAGGAAGCCGCCCAAAGGCGAGCGCGTGCCGAGCAGGACGAGCAGGTAGTAACCGAGCACGGTCGGCGGCAGCACGAGCGGCAGCGTGATGACGGCGTCGAGCAGGTCTCGCCCGGGGAAACGCTTGCGCGCCAGCAGCCATGCGAGCAGCCCCCCGGCGGCGAGCGAGATCAAAGTCGCCGCGCCGGCCACCGCGAACGAGAGCTTGATGGGGAACCAGTCAATCTCTCCGCTCATCGCTTCTCTTTCAGAATAGCGATGGCACGAAGCGGGCCGCCGCTCCCGCCCTTAATCTTCATCGGCAGCGCCACGACCGTGAAGTTCTTGACGGGGAGCTGGTCTAGATTGTCCAGGTTCTCGAAGGCGGGAACGTTCTTGTCGAAGAGGACGCGGTGGCTCTCGAAGAGAGACGATTGGCCGTAGTCTATGCTCGGCGTGTCAAGGCCGACGGCCTTAATGGAGCGGTTGGTCGTGAGCCAGCGCGCCGCGTCCGGGTGCAGGCCGGGGAAGTGCAGTTTTGGCACAGCGTCGGCCCCGCGCTCGTCCGTGCCCATGTACCGCTTGCGGTCGGGCCAGAATTTCGCGTAGCCGGTGCGGAGGATGACAATCGCGCCCGCCGGAATCTTGCCGTTCGCCTTCTCCCACCGTAGAAAATCGTCGGCCGTCACCTGGTAGTCGCGGTTTCCTTCCGATTGCTTCGCAACGTCAACGACCAGGCCCTCGCCGACGAGCTGTTCGAGCGGAATCTCGTCCACGGTGTAGCGCCCTTTGGCGAAGTGCACGGGCGCATCAATGTGCGTGCCGCCGTGCTCGGCGGTCGAGAATTTGTTGGCGGCGTAGTAGTAGCCCTTCTCGGTCACGCCCTCGAAATCTTTTTCGAGCTTGAAGCCTTCGGCCGTGGGCCAGTAGACCGTGTCGGCGTCGAAGGAGTGCGAGAGGTCAACGAGTTTCCCCATGGGGAAGTCGGGCGGGGCCGTGCCGGCGGAGTTTAACGAGAGAATGAGAAGCGCGGAGAGAAACAGCAGACCGAAGTTTTTCATGACAGAAACCCTCCTGTGCGAAGTCGGTTTCAAAGCCGCTTGACGGTGAGAAGCTATCGTACTAGGTTGATTCCCGCAAGAAGATTATGAAGCCGCCCATGCGCCCCATCATCCTCAGGTTCGACTCGCTGCCCTCCACGAACACGGAGGCGGCGCGGCAGGCCGCGGCGGGCGCGCCCGAGGGCCTGTGCGTCGTCGCGCGCGAGCAGACCCGAGGCCGCGGGCGACGCGAGCGCGTCTGGGTCTCGCCAAGGGACGCGGGCCTCTACCTCAGCATCGTGCTCAGGCCCACGGCGCTTGCCGCCGAAGCGTGGCCGCTCATCACGCTGACGGCGGCGCTCGCCGTCCGCGACGCGCTCGCGGAGACGTGCGCGCTCGAAGCCGACATCAAGTGGCCGAACGACATAGTGGCCGGCGGGCGCAAGCTCTGCGGGATTCTGGCCGAGACGGTCGAGACTCAGGCGGGCCGCGCCGTCATCCTAGGCATCGGCGTCAACCTGGACGACCGCGCCTTCCCGCCGGAGCTGAAAGAGACGGCCACCTCTGTCGCGGCGCTCGCCGGCGACGGCACGGACGCGGAGACGCTGCTGCAATCGCTCCTCGGCGCGCTCTCCCGCCGCTACAGTGCGCTCCGTGCCGCGGGCGGCGCGCAGGAGACCGTCGGCGAGTGGTCGCGCCACTCTTCCTACGCGCACGACCGGCGGGTCCGCGTCGCGCTCGCCGGGGAAACTTTCGACGGCCGGACGCGCGGCCTTGAACCCGACGGCGCTTTACGTGTAGAAACAGACAGTGACGAAATCAGAATCGTGCGCGCGGGCGACATCACGTCATTAAGAGAAAGTGACGAGTAAGAGCAGTTGACTCATCACTCATCACTCATCACTTTTTTATATGCTTCTAGTCATTGACACGGGCAACACGAACACGACGCTCGGGGTGTTCGACGGCGAGCGGCTGGTGACGCACTGGCGGCTGACGACGGCGCGTGGGCGGACGGTGGACGAGTACGGCGTCTACGCGCGCAACCTTTTCCAGCTCGCGGGGATTGACGCGGCGGCGATCAAGGCCATCGCCATCGCGTCGGTCGTGCCGCCGCTCAACTACACCCTCAAGCGGATGTCGGAGGTCTACTTCAACGTGACGCCGCTGATGATTGACCACGCGACGCCGATGGGCCTGGAGATTCTTTACCACCCGCCGTCGGACGTGGGCGCGGACAGGCTGGTTGACGCGGTCGCGGCCGTGCACAAGTACGGCGCTCCCTGCATCGTCGTGGACTTCGGGACGGCGACGACTTTCAACGCCATAGACGCGCGCGGGCGCTACCTCGGCGGCGTCATCACGCCCGGCATCAGCATCTCGTCCGAGGCGCTCTTCCAGAGGGCCGCGCGCCTGCCGCCCGTGGAGATCAAGCAGCCCGAGAAGGTGATAGGCTCCTCGACCGTCGGCTCGATGCAGTCCGGCCTCTACTACGGCTTCGTCGGCCTGGTGGACGGGATACTGAAAAGGATGCTCGCGGAACTCGGCCCGGACACGCGCGTCGTCGCCACGGGCGGCCTCGCCTCACTCATCAGCACCGGCTCGGAATTAATTGGCACAGTTGACAGCACGCTGACGCTCGAAGGGCTCAGGCTGATCTACGAAAGAACGAAATAAGTTTCAAGTTCCAGGTTTCAAGTTAAAAACCGAAAACCTGAAACCTGGAACTTGAAACCTGAAACTCTGCCTTGAATTACTTTAACTACTTCACCGAAATCGAAGACACGTTCATCCGGCGGCGGGGCAAGCACCTGCTGCTGAGCCCTATGGACTGGGCGCTGATAGAGAGTTGGAAGGAGATGGGCGTGCCGCTGCACGTCGCGCTGCGCGGCATCGAGCGCTCGTTCGACTCGTTCGAGTCGAAGCCGCGGCGGCGCACGGTCAAGTCGCTGCTCTACTGCCAGGAGGAGGTCGAGGCGCAGTTCGCGGAGTGGCAGGAGGCGCAGGTCGGGGCCGCCAACGGGAACGGCCGAACCGCCGCGGCGGACGAAGCGTCGGAGGCGGCGCTGCCTTTCTCTCGCCCGGCCATCCTCGAACACCTGGAGCGCGCGCGCCAGTCGCTCCAGAAGATTTGCGACGAGCGCGGGAAATCGCGCAAGGACGATCTCTGCGACGCACTCCAGCGCACCGCCGACCGCCTGAAAGAGCTGAAGGAAGATTTTTCGCGCGCGGCCCGCGCGGACGCGGAGAAGCTGGAAGAGTCGCTGACGAGTCTGGAGAAGATGCTCGATAGCGCGCTCGAAGCGAACCTCCCGGCGCGCGAGCTGGTCAAAGCCCGCGCCGAGGCCGAAGAGCAGTTGCAGCCTTACCGCGGCCGCATGGAGCGAGCCGTCTACGAGCAGACGCTCAACAACCTCGTCCTCAAGCGCCTGCGCGAGGCGCACGCCCTGCCGCGTTTGAGCCTGTTCTACCTCTGATGCGAAAGCGTAAGCGAACGGAAACCAAAGGCGGGCCGAAAGGTCCGCGGCCGTCGGGCGCACTCGTCGAAGTTACCATCGAGCGCATCCTGCCGGGCGGCGCGGGGCTCGCGCACGCCGACGGGCAGACGCTGCTCGTCGCGCTGGCCGCGCCGGGCGACCGCGTCCGCGCGCGCGTCGAGCGCACGCAGGGGCGCGTGAGCTTCGCCCACATCGCGGAGGTCCTGGAGCCCTCGCCCGCGCGCGTCGAGCCGCCCTGCCCTTACTTCGGGCGCTGCGGCGGCTGCGACTTCCAGCAACTGAGCTACGCGGCCCAACTCGACGCCAAAGTCGGAATCATACGCGACTGCCTGCGCCGCATCGCGCGCGTGGACTTCGCGGGAGAAATTCCGATCACGCCTTCGCCCCTCGTCTGGAACTACCGCTCGCGCGCGCAATGGCAGCGCGACCCTTTGCGCCAACGGCTGGGCTACTTCGAGCGCGCCTCGCATCGCGTCTGCGACGTTGCCGCGTGCCCCGTCCTCGTCCCGGAGTTGGAGACGGCGCTCGAAGAGTTGCGCGGGCGCATGAAGGAAGGTGAGTTGCCGGAGGAGTTGACGGAGTTTCAATCGGTCGCGGGCGACGAAGGCGCGTCGCTCGCGCCGCCCGCGCCTGGGCTGCCAACGCGCGAGGTCAGCCGCCTGATAGGTGACTATCGTTACCGCTTCAGCGCCGAAGGTTTCTTCCAAATCAACCACGCACTCCTGGGGCCGCTCGTGACCCACGCCACGCACGACGCTCGCGGCGACACGGCCGTTGACCTCTACTGCGGCGCCGGCCTCTTCACGCTCCCCCTGGCCCGCCGCTTCGCGCGCGTCCACGGCATCGAAGCGAGCGCCGCCGCCGTCAACTACGCGCGCCGCAACCTGGCCGAAGCCAGCCTCGACAACGTCACCTTCGAAGCCAGCAAAGTCAGCGACTGGCTCAGAAACGCGGCCGCGGCCCTCGCCCCCGTGGACTTCATCCTCTTAGACCCCCCGCGCGCCGGGGCCGAGGAAGGCGCAGTGGACGGCATCCTCTCGCTCCGCCCGCGCCGCATCACTTACGTCTCCTGCGACCCCGCCACCCTCGCTCGCGACCTCCGAGCCCTCACCGCAGGCGGCTACCAACTCGACACCGTCGCCGCCTTCGATATGTTCCCTCAGACACACCACGTCGAGACGGTCGCGCGCCTCAGCGCCGTGTCTTGTGAAAATACAAAGCTCCGTGCGACTTAACAAAAATAGTGCGACTTAACAGAGGCATGTGCGACAATAAAGTGCTATGCCACGAAAAAAGCTCGACCCTCACTATTACGTTATCAACGAAATCAGGCGAGAGGGCGACGACCGCTACTGGAAGTTGCACTGGTTCGCGCGGACGGACTTCAATTTGCAGAATCGGGAGCCGCTAATCGAAGCGACGCTGGTGCCGCTCGCAGATCCGCGCCTTGACCCTAATAAGAACCCGCCGGAACTGTTGCTGAACAAGTCCTACGTATTCAAGCAGGCAATGACGGTTAAGGTCGGCGTCGGCCAACTTCCGCTTTTCGGCATCGGCACTTTTTTCCAGCACGGTCGCCCCATCAGCCGTCCCGGCTTCACGCACCGCGAGTTCAACGACGTGAGGATAGACGCGACGACGGTAAGAATCATCCCGACGTGGAAGAGTCGTAACATCGGCAATGACTCTACAGGTAGGAAGCTGTGGGAATACCTTATCAACTTTGACGAATACCGGTTGTTCGGTATGAACCTTGATGCCAGGTGCCTGCTCGTCAATCTGCCGACGCCCGACCCTGACGGGGTCTCGAAAATCATTATCCCCTGCGTCGAGATAATCCGTTTCCACTACGCCAACTCGTCGGAGATGTTCAGGGAGATTTTCACTGGCGGGGCGCTCGGCAGGCCCAACCGTATCTTCAACGCGAATAGGACAGAGATGCCCGACGCCGAGGGTCTCAACGGCTATGTGTAGTTGTCGAAGTTCGTCAAGGACGAGGACGCGCCCATCGTTGCGCGGATGGCATTCGACCCCTACGCCTTGGCCGAGGCGAACCACATTTATAGATCGATAGGCATCAACTACCGCAGGATCAAGCAGTACCTCCCGGAGGCACGGTTCCCCTTCACCGGGACGCGAGCCACGATCATCGTCCACGGGAAGGTCATACAGTCGGGCGCGGATAGATACTTCCTCGTCTTCTGGATCGAACGGTGCGGTGGCCCCTTCCCGTTCAAGAAGTTCGAGTTCGAGCGCGACAATAGCGGCATCAAGACTGACATCGTAGACCCGAATCGGCCTTTCGTGAGCTGGCCGCATCCCCCGCCGGAGCCGGATTTCAAGACCGTCACGCCACCAGCGGAAGAAGAGGTCATCCGCAGCGACGTAGAGCCGTCCCGCCTGAAGAAGCTGGTCGAACGGCTGCTCACCAAAAATAGGTTCATCGACCTTGATAAGAAGAGTTGGAAAAAGCGACCAAAGAAGAAGTCAAAGTATCAGACACAACCTACCGAGGAAGTGTTCCTCCCAATAGACGGGGAGCATCCCCCGATGTTGACTGCCCCTACCGGAGGGACCACGCCCGTCACGCCTCTCAGCATCGTCACGGACGTGCATCCCGGTGCCAGTGGGGACACGGGGCCGGACACACCGCCTGATGCCGGACCGGCGGCAGGGGGAGGGGGAGGCGAACGTGCGGTGGCGATACCTGCTAGCTTTAATAGCTTCCAGGCTATTGTCACTCTCCTCAACCAACAGGCCAGGGGACTGTCATGTCATCTCGTGGAGGTGCCGGAAGGCGGCGACGCGATACGGCACGGCCGCGCGCCTTCGCTGTTTCCGACCGGGCGAGGCCGTGAGAAATTTAGCTGGTCGTATGCGACCGCGCCGGGCGGGATGCGGGAGCGTCGCCGGGTGATGGTGGCGGAGGGTGTCTTCCGGCAGAACCGGCACTTTTACCTGCTGGAGATCGACCCGGAGCAGGAGAAAAAGAAGCAGGGTAAGAAGAAGAGAACATACACCATGTTGATGGTGTATGAGGGCGTGCAGTTCAAGCCGCTCGACGCGGTCGATCTGCGGGAAGTGCTAGCGTGTTGCGCGCGGAATAAGGGCGCATGGCTCAAGGAGAATGACATCGCTGATCTGGGGTGGTACAAGTTCAAGCACGCCTCTAAATCCCACCAAGTTTACGTCAAGCGGATCATTGAGGAGTTAGAAGAGGCGGGGTTACTGGCATAAGACAGAATACAGGCTGGCGGGCACTGAATGTCGCCTGCTTCGCGATGTGAACCCATGCTCATACCACGTCCGGCAAATTCGACGAGGCTGTTACGCTCCTCGCCTCACCTCGATGTAGCGGCCCCGGTACAGTCAGCTCGCTACTTAAGCGAACGTGCTAATGGGAGATGCAGCATCCTTCACCTGCTCCCGATCTGATCACTTCGCAGCACTTACTTGGCTATCCAGAGGAGGTCGGATTCCACAAGGTCTAAGTGGCTTTGCCTACAAAAAGCCGTCTGCCCATAAATTAGCTTGGCTGCCTATAAATTATCTGACCTTGATCTACTTTACCGGATCGATCCTCCGCCCCTGGATGTGCCGAAATACCCTTGCCCTCGTCCGCATTTGTTTGCGGCGTTCACATTCGTCCCGCCTACAGCAGCAACTTAACGACGTTCGGGCGGGAGCTATTCGCGGCACTCATCAAGGCTGTCTGGCGGCAGCCGTTGGCTTCGTTCACATCTGCGCCTGCCGCCAACAACTTTCTGAACATAGCTTCGCTGCCGCCTTGGGCAGTGACAAGTAGGTCTAATGTATTGCACTCGCTTGCGCCCTCCTGCTCTCGTGGGAGGGTCCGCTGACTCCTTTCGACTTCGCGCGAAGCGAGAGCTGTTAGCGGGAGGTCTCCGTAATCGGCTAAAAATATTATCGCCACGGAGACAAGGAGAAGTTTTCATCGGGGTTCAATTCCTTAGTGAGTAGGGTCGCGGTCAAAGGTGGGTAGCCGACGCGGGGGAGGGGAATCCTAAACTAAAACGCGCGCCTCGTGTTAAATATAAAAGGCTCACTAGCGGAACTCAGAGCGGGCCGCCGTCTCTGTCTCTCGCACCTTGCGCTTGTGCGCCGCACGCGCCTTCGTACGTCGCCTCGCCGGATGTCGTGCGGAATACGCCGGGGGCCGGCGGGATGCCTCGCGCTTGCCGTCAGGTTCTCCTCGCCGACCATTGCTGAGGGCCTCGACTTCGCGGCGCACCGCGTTCATCCACTGCACCAGCCTGAACTCGCCGTCATCGCCGGGGGTATCACCCTCAAAGTCATACAAGCTGAAAGCCATCTTGTGAACACCTTGCTCGTACCAAAGGTCGTAGGTTGTGCCGTCAAGGGCGAAGCTGACAGTGCCCGCTTCATCATACTTGTCAAGTTTTTGCTCGAATACTTTGAGCGAGCCGCTGATGCTGTCAAGAAAATTCTTGTGCCATTGCTTGACCAGTGTGTAATGTATGCTGACCGTTCTTCGCTTGACCCTGATTGACTTCGCCATCTTAGCCGCGTCTTCCTTACCGCCGCGCTCCAAAGCCTCGTTGAGTCTTTGGTAGATGTCTCCGTCCAATGACGTGTATACAACAACTTCAACCTTCTCAACCTTGTTCACGTCTTTCTTGATTACTATCTGTGACTCCGGGCTGAAGCTTGGCTTGAACCGAAGGACCAAAGCAAAGACCGTCTGGCTGGGGTCAGGGTCATCCCGCGGGAAGAGAATGTCCAAGACGCGGTTGTATGTTTCCCGGCTCACCACCGGGTAAGATTTGCGGGCGCTCTCCTGCGCGTTGGCGCTGCCAACGTGCAGCGCCAACGTGAGCAGAGCGCCCAGAGCAGCGTTGCTGATGCGTCGTAAAGTCATGGCTTGGATCCTCACTCGCATGGCTCCGTCCACTCAAGGTTGTCACGGAGCTTGTCCTTCTTTTTCTTGGTTTTGTGGTTATACCTGGTCAGCCCGTATCTGTGCATGACGTAGAAATCCATGTGATACCTGTCGGCAAGTCCTGTGTCTCCTACACCATTGTTCAAGTAGTTATTATCCGGCGTCGAAGGATACATGCCGCCGCGAGTCGGGTGAACGTGGAAAACGGCGAAAGTGCGGTTAGACCCGCTAGTATTAATCTCCAGCGTTTGGTGTCGCTGTTGATTGGTGTAATCGTTGGGCACGATAGTGTAGTTACCCGGCGTGCCATCCAACCTGAAGCCGGCCTCCACTCCGCTATTGCCATTTGATGATTGTGCCCAGGCATTTCTCATCGCCTCGATGACATCGGGCTGACACCATATATCGGGGTGCGGTGGCTCGCCCAGCCCGAAGTAGGGGTCTTGCCCGCCATCCGGGATGGGCCGATCTGCCGGGTCATAGCCGCCCCACCAGTCGTCGTACGGGCCGAACTCGTCGCAGTTCGAGTACCCCAGGGGCTGGCCCTCGAAGTAGATCGTGAATGTGCAGTTATAGAACCGCATCATCCCCGTCGGGTCCGTGAAGTTGACCGGGTCGTTCTGCACGTAAGAGTAGCGGTTGAGCGATTGCGGGTCGGCTAGGTCGTAGCTGCCCTCGTACGGGTCGGGCTGGGCGAACTTGGCCCGCCTGCTCTCGTACTTGCGCATCATCGCCTCGTCGCCACCGTTGGCGTCACGCTCGTAAGTGGTGTAACGGTGCGGCTGCTGACTCTGGTTACTGCTTCTGCTCGTCTCCCCGCCCCACGGGTCGAGGTCAATCGTGCTGACTACGGTGCCCGCGCTGTTCGTCAGCCGCTGGCTCTTGGTCACGGGGTCCTGGTGGACCCAGTTGACTGTGCCGTCCACTTGGTCGCCTTGCTGGACGGCCAGTAGCTGCCCGCCGAGGTACACGTACCCTCGCGTCATCTCCCCGACGTAAGGTGAGCTGCCGCCGATCTCGGCCACGACCCTGCCGCCCAGGACGCTGCTCCGTAGGTAGAAGGTCGTCGTCACCTCATCCTCCGTCTTCTTGATCCGCAGCCCGTCGCCGTCGTAAGCCTGCACCAAGTCGGTCCCGCCGACGCTGATCTGCTGCCCCGTGGCGTCGTATGTGTAGCTGGTCGCGCCCTGGCGTGCCAGGGAAGAGGCGGGCCTCTCAGCCGACGCCGAGAAAACTCATCGACCGTCCGCAACGCTGGCGCGATGAAGTCTTACGCTTTATGACAGACCTTAGTATGCCTTCCCATAATACTACTGTTCGGAAAGAGTCCTGCGGATGATCAAACTCCAGCAGAAGACTTCGGGCTACTTCCGCGCGGCAGAAGGCGCACGCGCCTTCTGCCGCTTGAAGGGCTATCTGTTAACAGCGCGGAAGCGGGATTATTCCCTGCTCCACGCGCTAGAGAGGGCGCGGGTCGGCAAGCAGCACTTCTTTCTATCCGCAGGAAATCCCTCGACCACCTGAATGTTACCACTAACAGCTTCTGCTCTCAACGGAAGTCGTGTTGCTTTGTTATAATGTCCTTCTTCTTCGCGGGTTATTGCACGAACGGGTGCGATGGTTTGGGATCCAGGTTTACGAATTTATCTGGAATAAACCTTCTTTAGATATTAACCAGCCGTGATGAGCGTCGAGAAAGTACAATGTCTTCAACATCTATACTTGTTTCTATTCTTTCCCATGTGCTCCCCCCATCTTTTGTCCTATAAACATGGTCTGCAAGCCCCCATCCGTTGTTCGTATCGCTGAAATAAAGTTTTCTAAAATAGATTCCTGGATTATTTGTTATTGACTTCAGATCAAATAAATCGCACCAAGTGCGACCGCCGTCCATTGATTTTGCAAGGTAGCCATTAGAGAAAGCTAACCAGCCTATCTCACCCACAAAAAAGATTTCAGATGGGGCGTACCAATCGGACATTTTTTTGTTGAATCCAACAGTTTCAAGAAGATTGCTGTGTTTACATTGGCCTCTCGTATAGTCAACCCTTCTCCACTCCCCCATAGCTAAATAAAAAACATCTGGTTGTAATAAAGCCCAGATGCGGCCATCTGGGGAGAGATAGAAATAATCAATAGAGCTGCCCACTTTCGAATTGACAACTTGCTGCTGCCATGTTTCTCCTCCGTCTTCTGTGTAGAAAATGACTCCCTTTATGCACCTTTCAAGGTCTGGGGCAAGCCCATGTATACCTACCCTATCTCGTTCTTGTTGTGAGCAGGAAACATACTGATTTCCAGTTAACCAACCGCGCCGCCCATCTTTGAGGAATTGAAGTTCAAATATATGGCCTTGTCCCTTTAAAATAGGAGCAGAGATAGGTTTCCATATATACCCGCCGTTTTCTGATTTTTGTATGCTAGTTAATGTATATGCCCAAATAACTTTGGAATTAAGGAAATGGAACCTGGGAAACATGCCATCGGGTGATTTATAGGGTATTTCTTGCCACGTTCTTCCGCTGTCGGAAGTTTTCCAGAGATGCTCTAGGCATGTCATCCAACCCTCATTCTCGCCAGCAAAGTGCAAAGTCATATAACAGCCTGGTAAGTTGTCAACTGCGCGTGTCCCGACCTTCTCTAATTTATTCCGCTGCGCCGCAATAGTATTATCTGCGACGTGTCCTTTCAACTGAGCACTAGAGATGGCTGTTTGATTATTGATGTAGACGCTAGGCCAGGCCAGAATTAAGATTGCCATAACAGGCAACAAATTTTCGGCGACCCTCTTAATCATTTTACTCAACCCCACAATTACATTCACCATCACTAATTGGGTGCACAAGCGTAGCAGAGCAACCAGCAAATTCAGGGTACGGCAATTGTATAAGTTCCACGACCGCGCCAATGTTGCAGATGAGGCGGTAAGCCCTCCCCGCTAGTAGTGGCGGCGTTAACGATTGCCCGCAATCTTTCACACGCGGGATCACCGTTGTTCGTTGCTAGCGCCTCGTTCACGTTGTCTTTGCCTGCGTCGTACCAATCCTGAGGGGTTCGATTCGGATAGTGGTTTTTGTCTTGAATATACTGTCCGCGTAGTGCAGCGGGGCTGGGATACATAACAGCATTATGAATATCTCCATACTGAATTGTCCCTTCCCGCTTGAAGATTGAGTAAGCGAAATTCCAGATGGCACTCGCAATAAGACGCGCTTCTTTTTCTCTCCCACCCGGACTAACTTCGTGAGCAAGCGTATACACAAGGGCAAGCTGATCTTGATTGTCAGTTGGAATTTGAACGGCGCAAGGCTGCTTCTCCAGCGGTGCAGGTGGCTCTCCTACCTCAGGCACATTCGGCTCTTTCGGCTCATAGCCAGAGAACCCATTATCAACGGTAATACAGCCAAAGATATAGAAACTTGACTCACCGCTGTCAGTACGAACAGAGCCAAGAAGGTGACAGTCTGAGATTGGCATTAGTCCGCTCGGATCTACGAAGTTCACCGGGTCGTTCTGCACGTAAGAGTAGCGGTTGAGACTCTGCGGGTCCGAGAGGTCGTAGCTCCCGTCGTAGGGGTCGGGCTGACTGAACCTCGGCAGCCTGCTCTCGTAACGTCGGAACATGGCCTCGTCGCCGCCGTTACCGTCCCTCTCATAACTCGTGTAGCGGTGCGGCTGCACACTTTGATTGCTGCTCTCGGCCGTCTCCCCGCCCCACGGGTCCAGGTTGACCGTGCTGACCACGGCTCCCGTGTTGTCGGTCAGCCGCTGGCTCTTGGTCACCGGGTCCTGGTGTACCCAAAGGACTCGGTCGGGCAGGCTGGCGTCCTCGCGCCCCTCCTGCACGACCAAAAGCTGCCCGCCGAGGTAGACGTAGCCTCGCGTCATCTCCCCGACGTAAGGTGAGCTGCCGCCGATCTCGGCCACGACCCTGCCGCCCAGGACGCTGCTCCGCAGGTAGAAGGTCGTCGTCACCTCATCCTCCGTCTTCTTGATCCGCAGCCCGTCGCCGTCGTAAGCCTGCACCAAGTCGGTCCCGCCGACGCTGATCTGTTGCCCCGTGGCGTCGTATGTGTAAGCGGTCGCGCCGTCGCTCAGGAGGTTCCCGGCCGCGTCGTAGGTCATGGCCGCGCCCGTCGCGGGGTTGACGGCCGGCCGGTTGTTGGTGCCGAACGGCGGGTTGGCGACGTACTGCGCGTTTGCTACGCCCCAGCCGTCGCGGTCCGTCATGTTGCCGAACTTGTCGTACGTGTAGGCCCCGGCGTAGGGGCCGGTCGGCGTGCCCGTGGGCATGGCCGTGTAGCCGGCGTGCCCGTTGGCGTAGTTGCCGGTCTGGGCCTCGACCAGCCGGCCGACGTGGTCGTACTCGTAGGAGCGGTCGAGTGTGGCGTCGTAGAGGTTGTCGGCAAACGCCACCCTCCCGGTCTTCTCCTGGAGCCCTGGCGTCGCGTACTTGTACTCCCATCCGAAGGACGCGCCCGCCACGTCCCACTTCGTCAGCCGCAGGTTCGCGTCGAACTCCAGCGCGAGCGCATTGCCCGTCGAGTAATTAATCTGCTTGGGCGCGCCGAAGGCGCGGTAGCTGATTCCCGTGACGTAGCTCGTCACCCCGGCGTAGCCCGAGCCCGTCACGCTGGTCGGCCTGCCCATTTGGTCCCGGTTGTAGTTGACCACCACGCTGCCGCCGAAGGCACTCGTGGAACACGACGCCGTCACCCTCGTCACCGCCCCAGACTTGTTGTAGAGGTAGGAGAGCTTGTAGGAGGGATTCAACCCCGTGAAGGTCCGCGACTCCCAGTCCATCTGGGACACCGAGTTGTAATGATAAGTGGCCGTGCCTTGCCCGTCCGTCATGGAGGTCCGGTTGCCGGCAGTGTCGTAGCCGTAGGTGACGTTGTCCGTACTCTCTAAACCCGTGACGCCCGATGGGACCACGTAGGTGATAGCCGTCGGCTGATGGCGGTAGTTGTAGGCGAAGGTCGTCGTCACCCCCTGCGTGTTCGTCGCCGTCACCCCGCGCTCGTCCATCACCTTCTGGACCGTGTCGTCCTTGTTATAGGTGTAGGTCATAGTCCCTTGCTCCGGGGTCTTGCGCGTCAGCAGCCGCCCGTGCCCATCGTAGGTGAAAGTCCTCGTCTGCCCTGCCTGATTGATCTCGGTGAGTTGGTCACGCGCGTTGTAGGTGTAGGTAGTCGTAGCATAGACGGTCCCGCCGAAGGTGTACTCCTCAACAGTTTCGAGCCTGCCCAGGGTATCTTTCTTGTAGACCTTTTTGCGCCCGCGCTCGTCCTTCGTCGTCACCTGCTCGCCGCCGGCGCAACCGCAACCGCTGTAAATGTTCGTGCGGGTCGTGCCGTCCACGTTAGTCGTCACGAGCGGCCGGCCCTTCCAATCGTAGGTCTGCTGAGTGTACTTCCAGCCCGCGGCCGCATCGTCGCCGACGGCGGCCCACGCGCTCGTCATCTCCGTCGGGTTCGACCGCTTCACAAGCCTACCCGTCTTGTCGTAGACGAAGTATTGCCCGCTGTAGAGTCCGGTGCTGCCCGGGTGCTCGGTCGAGGCGGCGCGCACGCGCCCCGCGCCGTCCAGCAATTTTGTCGAATAGAGTTCGGCCGTACTCTGGACAGTCTGGTACTGCTGGACGAGAGTGTTGGCCGTCGGGTAAACCCAGCGCGTGTAAGCGCCGTTGGCGACGTTTGTCACCCTCGCGAGCCTGCCGGCTGTGTCGTACTGGTAGTTAACGTCCGCGAATGAGACTACGTCCCCTGTCGTGCCGCCCGTGTTGTTGACCGGGCGTGTCGTCTTCATCACCGCGCCGGTGTGGTAGTTGTACTGGGCGGTAGAGGCAAAGTCGTCGCTGTTCGTCTGCTCGGCTGTCGTAACGGGGGGCGTGACTTTTGTCGCGTAGGCGCGCGTGGTGACGCCGACGACCGTCGAGAAGGAGTCCGTGTAGTCCACGTTGGCCGTGTGGCCGAGCGGGTCGCGCTTCAGGACGATGGACCCGGCGTTGTCGTAGCCGATGTTGGACTCGACCAGCTTGGCGCCGTTGGCGTAGTCGGTGGCGTCCCAGCGTCTGACGCTCGTCATGTTGCCGCGGCCGGCGTAAGTCGTCGAACCGTCGAAGGCCATGTTGTGGTTGATGAGCGCCACGCCGGCGTCCTTGAACCACCCGCCGCCCTCGTCGTATTGGTAATCTACCTTCGAGACGATCTTGTCTGGGTCAGTCGTCACGCCGTCGTAAACTATCCGCGAACTGACGAGGCCAATGATGCGGTTGTTCCTGTAGACGGTCCCGAGGTTGTAGTTGGTGTGCGTGCGCCGCAAGGGAGTCTCCGTCGCCCCCTGGACCTCGTACTCGTCTACGTCCGTCGGCAGGCTGAAGGCGCTCACCCCTAGGTAAGTGAACTTCAGCCGCCGCCCGTTACCTGCCGAGTCGGAGATGGTGGTCACGGTGGGGCGCGGGTTCTTCCGGGTTGTGAGCGACGTGTCGTCCTGCGTCCAGTCGGTAGTAGTCGTCTTCACGGCCACCCCGCTGACTTTGACCTCCGTCCCCGTCGTCAGACCCTTCTTCCAGGTGTCAGACGTGTCGAAGAACTCCTTGTAGATCGTGCCGTCGGGCGTGGTCACCTGGGTCCACGCCGGCTGCTCGCCGCCCGCGCTGTTCGGGTCCACGCTGTAGTAGGTGACGGCCTCCTCGGCCGTTGCGGGTACGCCGTCCGTGTCCCCGTTCCAGTCCTCGGCCCAGTCGCGCTGCTCCGTAAACCGCGGGCAGTCGGTGTGCCCGGACGAGGCCGTGAGCGGCAGGTTGTAGGAGGTGTAGGAGAGCAGGTGGCCGTCCTGCGCGTGGCGGCGGATCTTCCAGACCTGGCCCCACGAGGTGTAGTCGAAGTTGTAGCGCGTCCCGTCGGACAAGCCGATCTGCGTGAGCACGGGGATTGAGCCCTGCGGCCCCAGGTAACTGAGGCCCGACCACCAAGTGCTGATCGCCAGGTTGCCGTAGCCGAAGGTCGCCCAGGTGTAGGTGACGCCGCCGGCCCGCGCCTGCGTGATGGAGCTGAGGCTGCCGTCCACGGGGTCGTAGTTGAAATTGATGGTGCGCCCGAGCGTGTCAACCATGCTGGTGACTTTCCCGTTCGCGTAAGTGATGGAGATGTAGTTACCGTTGCGGTCCTGGATTTTGGTGCAGAGAAGGCCGTAGCCACCGACCAAGTAACTGAACTGGTATTGCGTACCGTCCGGCGTCCTGGCGACGTAGGTCACCCCCGTGCCAAAGGTCAGGACCAACTGGATGCGGGAGCTGTCCTGCGACTCGTAGGTGGCGGCCGTCGTGGTCACGCTGACCTTCTTGAGGTTGACGCGCTGTCCCGAAGGCAGTACCAGCAGGTAGGAGCCGATGGAGTCGTCCTCGTTGACGTACTCGGCCTCCAGCGTGGGCAGGCCGAGTCGGAAGCCCGGGCTGGGGTTGCCGCGGTCGGCGTTGAACATCATGGCCGTGCCCTGCTTCGTCCAGACCAGCGAGTTGTAGCTGATGCCGATGTTGAGGTCCATGCCGGCCCGGCCTGGCAGGCTCACGAGCGTCGCCCCCCAGTTGAAGTTGCGCGAGCCGAGGTCCACGCCCCGCTCGCCGGTCTCGTTCTGCGGACGGGTGCGAGCCGTGGCAAAGTAGGGGTCGGAGCCGCCGGCCGACGGCGGCACACCGCCGCCTGGGTCGCAATCCGGGCAGAGGTCCGCGCGGATGGGGGCTGGAGCTACAGGGTCCGTAGGCTCTGTGCTGCGCGCCTCATCAAGGTCGGGCAGGTCAGGGCCAGGTGCGCCCTCAGACGTGCCGGAAATTCCACCGCCACCCGGAGTCGGGGTCGGAGTTGGGGACGGTTCAGGCCCAGGGTCAATCATGGCCGTGAGCGCACCCGTCGCGCTGACGACGCCGGTGGCTACGACTTTGCCCGTAAGTTCCGCCACCGGCCGCGCGCCGGCCACGACTGCGGCCCGCGTCCCGGGGGCTGTGAGCCACCACCGCTGCGTCTTAATGAGTCCGGCCACTCCCGCGACTATCGGTGCCGCAGCCGAAGTGCCGCTGACGGTCGTATAGCCCCCACCCATTCTGGTCGTAAGAACGCCCACGCCCGGAGCGGCAACGGTGACGTGTGTGCCTCCGTAGTTCGACCAGGAGGCGAGCCGGTCGAAGTTATCGGTAGCCGCCACGCTGATTTGGTTCGAGAGGCCGAAGGAGGACGGGTAGTACGGCGCGCCCTCTATGTCCCTCCCGCTGTTGCCGGCCGAAGAGACGACGACTACGCCTTTTGTCCCGGCGCGCTGGATGGCGTCCTTTAACGCCATGGACACCTCGTCCGTCCCCCACGAGCAGTTAATGATCTGCGCGCCGTAGTCCACGGCGTAGTCCATGGCCTCGACGGCGTCCGCCACACTCCCCGTCCCGGTGTTGTCGAGCACGCGCAGGCTCATCAAAGCAGCGCGCCACATCACGCCAGCGATGCCGACTCCGTTATTGCCCTGCGCGGCGATGATGCCCGCGACGATAGTCCCGTGACCCTGCTCGTCAATGACCTTCCCGCCGCCGGCAACCCAGTCCCAGCCGTGCAGGTCATCCACGAGGCCGTTGTTGTCGTTGTCGCTGCCGTCGGCCGTTTCCGCCGTGTTCGTCCACTGGTTGTTCTGAAGGTCCGGGTGCGTGAAGTCTATCCCGCTGTCAATGACGGCGACCACGGTCGTCGGCGCTCCGGTTGTGGTCTCCCAAGCCTGCGCGGCACTTATATCAGAGTTCACGAGCCCCCCGCTCTGTCCGATGTTCCTGAGTGCCCACTGCTCCGAAAATTGTGGGTCGTTGGGGAGAAGCTCGTCGCGTGAGATCAGGTAGTTCGGCTCGGCTAATTCGACGGCGGGGAGAGAGCGAAGTTCTGCGGCTATTGCTTCCGGCTCTTGTCTGGCCGACAGTTCCAGCTTTTCGATGCGGGATCTCCCACGCAGAGTTTTCTTGCGCCGAGCGCCTCTCGCGCCGACAATCGCGTTCTTCTCATGCTCGGAGACGCCTTCACGGAAACGAATGATCATCTCGCCCGCGCGGCGTCGTCGATTGCTGCCCTGTGCAGTCAGTTTCATAGGCACATGAGCCGAGGATGTCTTCTCAGAACTGGGGGCGGCTACAACTCTACCAATTGCCGCTGGCACGCAAAGGGAGACGACCAGCATTGGATGAGAGAAAGCAACAAAGAGCAATAAAAAGACGAGCGGGAGGACGCGTGGCAACCATAGGGGCAAACTCCTGTGAGAGAAGTTGAGTTCACGCCGCCCTCTACGCTAGAATGTACGCTGTCCGAGGCGGTGCATTCTCTGCGCGGAAGTGCGGAGGTTGTATTGCTTCAAAAGCCCTGCGGTCACTAGCACGTGACCACAGGGCTTTTCATTTCGTCAAGACAGACCAAGAGGCGACCTGAGCTTTCCCCCGCCGCCCACACGTACCTGTAATAGAAAAGCGCCAGCTAGGCTTTTCCATTACGAGGAACATGGCAGCGAGAGAGGGATGCTGCATCAATTGTCCTACTGCTTAAGTGAGTTTGCGAACGCGAGGTAAATCAGCTAACGAATAGTGTGCCAATAATTTTGTGCCAATAAAAGGCCGTAAGGGCTACTAGGCCCCAAGAGGGTAATCCCGAAAGAGGCTGATGTCAACAACAAATTTCATTGCTGTAGGTAGCAGATTAGATGTCCGGTCAAGTAGCACGGTAGATGTCCGCTTTCAGGCGGCGAGGAGTAAAAGCTTTTTGGCTGGAGGGTACAGTCATGAAGCACTACTCGGAGGCCGCCGTGGAGCGGGCCATGAAAGTTCAAGACGTGATGTTACGCGCCCTGGCGAAGAAGATCACTTGGTTTCAGGCAGCCGAGATTCTCGGCGTCAGTGACCGTCACTTGCGGCGCTGGCGTGAGAAGTATGAGCAGTTCGGCTTCCATGCTCTCTTTGATGGGCGGCGCGGACGCAAGAGTCCCAGGAGTGTGCCGGTCGCCATCGTCGAAGAGGTCTTACGGCTCTACCAGGAGCGCTACTTCGACTTCAACGTCTCGCACTTCCACGAGAAGCTCAAGAGTGAGCATGGTATTGAACTCTCGTATACCTGGACGAAAGGCATCCTCCAGGGGGCAGGGCTGGTCAAGCGTGCCCCCAAGCGCGGCACTCATCACCGGCGCAGGCCGCGCCGTCCACTGCCAGGGATGCTCCTGCACATTGATGGCAGTCAGCATCAGTGGTTCGGTGATGAGCGCTGGCATGACCTGATCGTCATTCTCGATGATGCGACATCGCGCATCTACTACGCGCAACTGGTCGAGGAGGAGTCCACCCGGACGGTCATGCGCGCGCTCAGGCAAGTGGTTGAGACGGAAGGTCTCTTCTGCTCGCTCTACAGTGACCGGGCGAGCCACTTCTGGCTCACGCCGAAGGCCGGAGAGCCAGTGGACCGCCAGGCGCTGACGCAAGTCGGACGGGCGCTCAGAGAGCTGGGCATTCAGTTGATTCCGGCTTACTCGCCGCAGGCCAGGGGGCGCAGTGAGCGCTCATTCCGCACCTGGCAGGGCCGCTTGCCGCAGGAGTTGAGGCTGGCCGACGTGACGACGCTCGAAGAGGCGAACCGCTTCCTCCGCCGGCAGTACGTCGCCGAGTTCAATGCGCGGTTCAGCGTCGGAGCCGCGCAAGAGGGGACGGCCTTCGTGACCTGCGCGCGCACGGACTTGGAGCGCGTCTTCTGCCTGCAACACGAGCGAGTCGTGGCAAGGGATAACACGGTCAGCTTCGCCCGGCTCAGCTTGCAGATCGAGCGGCAGCAGTGGCGCTCGACCCTGGCCGGCTGCCGGGTAATCGTCTATGAGCATCTGGACGGGACGCTCAGCTTAGGCTACGGCGCGCATGAGGTCGGGCGCTACAGCTCGGAGGGCACGCCCATCAGCACACAGGCACGCAAAGACATAGTGAAACAGGCGGTCAAGAAACGCGCGGCTTAAAAATGCAACCCGGACATCTCATGTGCTATGAAAGGCGGACATCTTCACGGGCTACCAACACAACAAATTTCATTGCTATTGGCACAAAAACTTCCAGTATCGAAAACTGGCACAGCCATGTGATCGAATTAGACTAAATGAGTTCTCATTTGTGTGACTACTACTTAACAGAAAATCACACTGCCTCTAATTTGGGGGCTGAATGGTCTGATTATGATCCATAGGGGCTTTGCCTAACAGAAGGTTGTTGGGCAGGATGATTTCCCATTAGGCAAGAAACTATTCCGGCAATTTCTTGATGACACTCTGCCGACGTTTGACCGGAGTCCGCACGGATCGCAAGTCCCTCTGCCTGCTCTCCAGAATGTAACCTAGTCTTTGGTGTGAGATGCCGAGCAGGAGAGCAGCCTTTGTGATGCTGCCTTCGGAGGCTTCCAGGGCTTGCCGGATGATGTTGTTCTCAAAGCGGCGCATGATCTCGTCAAGCGTGGCAGTTCCCGGCTTGGTAATCAGGCTCATTTCGCCCGGTGTTGTGGGTTTCTTCCTGCGTCCTGCGGAGAGAACACGGCTGGCGGCGTGGAGTAAACGCTGTAGAGTTGGAATATCCTGCGAAGGGGTCAGCCAACAATACGCCCGCTCGTAAACGGTGTGCATCTCGTCTATCTCTATGTGGTCGCTCATCACTTCAAGCATGGTCAGGGCGGCCAGGCCAGCGTCATTAAGTGCCCCTGATTGGTGCGCCGCTTCCATCGCGCGGAGAAAGCTCAAGCGGGCAAGGTCATAATGTCTGAGGCGAACTAGAGCCGTTCCATGAGTGATTAAGGCTTCAGCTAAGAGGGACTGCTGCCCGCCTTCCCCTAAAGCATTAACAGCCGCACTAGCCGACCGCTCAGCCTCGACGTTACGCCCCTCGGCAAGAAACACGCGGGCGCGTGTCTCGTCCACCTGTGCCACACCGCCACGGTCTTTCAGGTTCATTAACAAGCGCCGGGCGTGGTCTAAGTGCTCGTGCGCTTCTGTGAATTTGTTGGTTTTGAAGTAGAGGAATCCTAGATTGTTTTCGACATTAGCGCGATAGCATTTATGCCCGGCCTGTTCAAAGTGAAAGCTGGCAGCCGCGTATTCGATAAAGGCACGGTCGAGATAATCTGCCCGCTGCTCAGACGTGCCTATATCTTCCAGCACGCCAGCAAGCGCATTGTGGTATCCGCCTTTGACGGCGTGATTGGTAATCTTTTCAAAAAGCGGGGCGGCATCTGTCAAGATTTGTAATGAGTCGGCGTGGCGAAGTGCAGACCATTCCACAATGCCGAGTCTCAGCACGGCCTTAGCTTTTAACTCGCTATCTTTCGTGAGCCGTGCGAGCACTTCATTGAGAAGTACGCGCGCCTCATCGTAAGCACCCTCGCGCCAGTAGAAGCAAGCGAGTTCGGTCTGTGCTTCTGCTATCTTTTTCGGATAACTATGAGATTCAAAGACGGCGGCACTCTCGCTGATAAGGTTCTTAGCTATCTCTTGTGCGCCCGTGATCTGTTTCTGACTACCTATCCATCCTGTTAACACTCCGACACGCAAGAGCACTTCGCCCTTTGTGACCGCTTCTAGCTCGTCAAGCCGGGGATACTCACCAACGCGCTGCCAGAACTCATTCATCGCCTGACGCGCGGCCTCGTAGTCTCCTGTGTCTTCCAGTTCTCTAGCCAGTTCACACCGTAACTCCGCCCGCTGGTCGCGGGTCAAGGTCGGGTTTTCCAATTGGCGCAGAAGTGAGGCTTGTACGTCCATGCGGTTTTTCCAAGGAGCGCCGGGAATATTGCAGAACGGCATAACACCTTATGCCTTCGCTCTTAGGCTTGCAAGGCAACTCCAAAACTGCTCTATTCTGAGGGCTTGCAAAAATCCTTGCAAGGATTTTCTAAAGGAGAGAAACGATGAAACATTTAGGCCGATTCTGCGCCGGAATCGTTCTGGCGTTGAGCCTCACGCTATCTGCTTATGCGGGGCACATTCCCTGTCCTGGGATAACGGATGAGCCACAAGCGTCAGAGGGAACAGTATCGGGTGATATGCCGAACGGTGTGGAGTCAACCGACGCGGTGACAGAGTTATTGCTCTATATCCTGTCGCTTATCTGAGGCCGCTTTCATCTGAGCGGATTTGAGAGCTGCCGCCCCAGACGGCAGTTATAGGTGTAGTGTGTTCACGGCGAGCTTGCTTTTTATTAGTACGTTGCCGGAAATAAGAAGATAGATAATTTTGTGTGGGCCTAGCACTTTAGGTGTTCCGTTTCCCGCATTAGCATAGAAGACCTTTTCGCCGTATTACAGCGACCCCCAGTAGTCGCGCAAGAGATGATTGATTCAACACTGTTCCCTGCCGCCTGAGGTGGTTTATAGCTGCGGCCGTCTCTATTTCAGAGGGGCAGTATTTAGCACGGTATAGATGCTCATGCACAACGCTCCAGAACCAGAACGGAGCTATTCGTGGTCGCTCGTGTGCTTTAGGCTCAAAGTTTCTTAACCAGAGCGAACTCCACACTTTATATTTCCGCGAAAGTTCAACAAATCGGCTCGGCCATTCTTCAAGTAAGCAGCGGGCAAGTGTGAGCAATTGCCTTCGATTTGTGGTGTCCAACTCCTGCACGTCCGGGTGCGGCCCAGACGCCGACGGCGTATAATGTGCCAAGCCGAAAGTACTACTTATTGCCCGCCGTAACCTATCTATGCGGCTGTCGCGCATCGCCATGACTTTCATTATTTGACGCAGCACTGCGAAGTACAAATGTGAGTAGGTAACAACGCTCTCACTCACTCGCACCATGCCAATCTCTATCGCACTTAAAAGGTTAGCGTTGAATCTTACTTCGGGGGGCGTGATGGGGAAGGGCGGTGCCATCTCAGAAACCGTGCGTAGATCCAAGCCGCAGTGGTTGCAGGTGGTCAGGGACTCGGCGGCGAATTTTCTGAAGTTGCCCAACTCGTCACGGTGGAAATTGATGGCTCCGCGGCATACGGGGCAGCGCTCATGGAGCAGGGTATGATGTCTCTCGCAGGCCACCATGAAAGCTAGTCGCCACTTCCTACGGTAGTAAGGCTTTTTATCCTCTGCTAAGCAGTGTGGACAGAATTGTAGGCCGCACTTCGTGTGGGTACGATGATAGACTCCTATGGGCGTGATCCACGCCGCAGGGCCGAGGTTCTTATGCTCCTCGTAGAGCACACTTTCATAAGCGGCAAGTGTCGTGGCGCGCACGCGTTCAATTGATGTTCCTGTTTTGTCGGACAGAGTTTGCAGCAATTCTGGATCTGCCGACCGATCAATGTCTCGGTTCCATATCTGCTTTCGCGGCCAAATTATTGAGCAGAAAGTATGCAGTTTACTCGCGTGTGCCATCGCCAAGCGCACAAGCCATGATGACAGCAATTCGTCGGGCTGCGGCTTGATGTGCGCGGGCCACAGCCTGCCCGATAGACCTCTTGCTCCTGTCTCGCCTCGCATCTTACCTGCGCTTCGACGGTGGTATCCATTTGAGGGAGTTCAGTACCCCGACGGTAATCTGCTCGTCGCCGCTTTTAATGGCTTTCACTGCTGCCTTGACCAAGACGGCGGAAAGTTCGCCGATGAGTCCTTCGCTCATCGAGAGCAGCTTGGCGGCCAATTCCCTCCCGACGAGATTTGACGGCTTCTTGAGTGGCAGCATCCGCTCGAAGCTGACGAGCAGCTTCAGGTACTCACCGCCCATGTCCCAACGGGGCAGGTGAGCCGGCTCGAAGCGGTTCGCCATTTCGGGGACGGTCTGGAGGGCGACCAAAGCGTCCTTCGTGCCGACGCCGACGATGGGGATTTGCAGTTCATTACCGAGGTATTTGATCGTATAGAGGAAGTGGCGCTGCTTGCTGAGGTTGCCTGCAATGAGGTTGTGAATCTCGTCGAGGATGAGCAACTTGAGCTGGACGAGTCTCAGCATCCTGATAGCCTGGAACTGCTTCTTGTCGGGGCGGTCGCTCGCCTTGTAGGGAGAGAAGATAGCCTCAAGAATGGCGTTGTAGAAGCGACCCTCATCCGGCACGGGCGGGCACTGGATGAGGATAACAGGCACAATGATGCCCTCGCCTGCGGGGTTGTCATAAGCCTCGTGACGGCCGTAAAAGCGGTTGACGATCATAGACTTCCCATTGTTCGTGTCGCCGTAGATTAGGAGGTTCGGCATCCGGTGCTTCTTCGGATGCGTGAGTAGGTCTTCGAGCTGGTCGAGAATCTCTTTGGCCCTGGTGTAGCCGATCCACCGTGCGCTGCGTATCCGATTGATGCGCTCCTCACGACTTAACTTGAGCGCCTCCCTGGCGCTGTCATTCAAATGCTTATATTCGTTAAAGGCGTCCGCCATGATGACAGTTGACCTCCTGCGGTTCCGGCCCTTCGGGAAAGACCATGCGGTAGAAAATGGCGCGGGCCATCTGCACGTCCCGCAAGCAATACTCGGCGATGCGGTCGTGGTTGCCCGCCAAGAACTCGTCATAGATTCGGCCGCCGTCCATCCCGTCAGTTTTGGTCATGCCGACCTTCAATATCTCGGCGAGTTCCACGAGCGAGATATGCGCCTCGTGCGGATTCCAGTGCGCCCATTCCCTCATGGTGTCGTAGATGGGCGCGCTCTTGTAGCGCGCGAAGCTGAAAAGAATGCTTGGGTGAACCCGGTTGATGCGTGATCGCTTGTAAAGGAACGGTAGGTCGAAGTCCATGAGGTTGTGGCCGATGACGAGATCGCGGCCCACGTTGAAATCATCCAACAATTTCCAGAAGGAACGCAAGGTGCGGCGCTCGTCTAAGTGAAACCGCCCCGAAGGGCGCTCGCGCCCTAACAGGCCGCAGTGGACGACGTGCAAGTCCTGCTCCACGATCATGCCGATAGCCAGCACGCGACCGTACTCGGCGTGGAGGGCCAGCAGGCGAAACTGTTCGTCCGTGCAGACGCTGCCCGTTTGCTCTTCGTCCTGCCAGTTGGGAAAGGCGAGGCTATTCTTGCGGCACAGCTTTTTGACGACGGCAGGCTTAATCAGGGGGCGCAGTTCTTCCGGCGGGGGCACTGATTCGACATCGAGAAAGATTCGCCTGAGCATCTGGACACCCTGTTCATTGGCAAGTAGACTCTGGCGGTTAAGGGTTTAACGCCGTTTTGAGCGTTGTACGTCGTCCCATGTGTGAAACGGGAGGGCTGTATCTTAGTCCAAAATCGGCTAGAAGGGAAGAGTTATTTTGATAGCACAGGTAAGCTAAAACGAGACGTTTCAGGGGCTTGAAAATCTCCCGATGAGAGCGCCATGAAATCCGGTTCTGACCAAATTTATGAGCGGTTCCAGGCGATGTTAGTGGAGGCGCGAAAGAAGAGCGGGCTGTCGCAGCAGGAGGTGGCTGACCGTCTCGGTCGGCCTCAAACTTACGTCTCGAAGTGTGAGCTGGGGACGCGCCGGATGGATTTGGTAGAGTTTCTGGAGATGGCAGATGTGGTTGGCTTCAACCCGGTGGCCTTCCTCAAAACGCTCAGATCAGGCCGGCCCCGCAAAAGGACGGGAAAGTAGCAACCGATGTCGCAACCAAATGACCAACTCGCGCAAGAGTTCGCCAAGTACCTAAGCCGCCACGGCTACGGGTTTCAATTTGCGGTCATCAAGTACATCAGAACCCTCATAGCAGAACACGGGATCGTCATGATTGACGATTTCTGGCGCTTCCTGATGAGCGAGTTCCCGGTCCAGATTGAGAAGGGGACGCGGGTTGATATTGTGCTGGAGCGGCCGGCAAGAGCCGGCAGCTACAAGCGGCTGTTCTTGGTGGCCGAGTGTAAGCGCGCCAACCCCGCGACCGCGAACTGGTGCTTCGTCAAATCGCCCTACCCGCACCGCGGGGTCTGGGGCAGCACGGAGTATGTCCACCTCGAATGCGTGAAGAAGACGGTGGTCACTGATGCGCTCGGAGGTGTGCTCGCCGGCGGCATTAAAGCGAACTCCGACCGTCCGGCCTATCATCTGGCATTTCCGCTCCGCACGCAGGAGAAGGGCGACGAGGACAGCAAGGGGGCTCGGCAGAGTGAGATTGAAGAAGCGGTGGGGCAGGCTCTGCGCGGCGCGAACGGCTTCGTGATGCACTTCGACCGCCACCCACACTTGCTCGAAGATAAAGAGCAAGTCGGAATACTCCCGGTGATCTTCACGACGGCGAGCCTCTACACGTCGGACATAAAGTTAGACGAGGCCGAGCTAGCCACGGGGAAGCTGACGGGCGGGAATCTTGCGCGCGCAGCGTGGGTGATGTACCAATACCCGATGTCGCCCGGACTCAAGCACACGGCGGTCAGCGCCAACTCGCCGCGCGATCTAGTCGAACTGTATCAGGTCGAATACATCCGCACCGTGCCAGTCGTCTCGGCTGACGGCATCCATAGTTTCATGGAGTGGGTGTCGCGGCTGGAGTTCGCGATGCGCTGAGTCGCTATTCAGCTTCACGTCGGCGTGACGCTGGACATAGACGGAGCTTCACGATGGACGAAACATACCGGCGAGGCCACGAGGTCGTAAATGTCTACGACGTTTTCATCAGTTACAACAGCCGGGATAGCGAAGCGGTCGAGAATCTTTCCCGCCGGCTTGAAGATGAAGCGGGCTTATTAGTCTGGAAGGATAACTGGGAGCTTGCCGGAGGGGATGACTGGGTTGACCGCTTGCCCGAAGCAATTTCACAGTCGCGCGCGATGGCTGTTTTTGTCGGGCCGAACGGGTTAGGGCCGTGGCATAAAGAGGAGATCAAGATTGGTCTTCAACGGGCCGTCAAGCGCGGGCTGATTCGGATAATCCCGGTCGCGCTTCCGGGCTGCCCCCACGACATGGGTTTGCCGGATTATTTGGATGCGAAGCAGTGTGTTGATCTGAGAACCGTTGACGCCTGGGGGCTGCACCTGCTTCGCTGCGCCATCGTAGGGGCCAGGCCGGGGCGCAGGGATCAGTTTGAGCATTCGCTCGCCTCCCCGCAGCACGGCCCTGTGAGGTCGCGCCTGGAAATCGCCGAATGGTCTCTGAGCGATGACAGGCTTAATTATCTAATCAGGTGCAGGCTGTCGAACAACGGCGCTCAGGACACGATCATCATCCACGACGCCGTCGCCCGCGTTCATCAGCAAGCCAGGCATCCCATCACTAAGTCTCTAACCGTATACAGAGCGCCAATCGGCGAGCACCGTCTCGGCAACGTGCTGGAAATACCCGGCGAGGGCGCATTAGTCCGCGCCGCCTTTCAGCCGAACAGGTATCTTAAACCGAAAGAGGTGGAGGATATTGTCATCCCCGTTTATGTGAAACACGGCTTTCGCCTGGTCATCTCCTATGGAATAGAATGGACTATCCCCGGCGAGATGCTTGTCCGCCTCACGGAAGCGGGTTACGTCGCTCTAGGGAAACGCGGGTCCGAAGGTGACGAGCGCGTTGCCCCGCCTCTCAGGAGGTCGTACTCTCCAGGCCAGCATAATCTCGATAAGGCACACGTCCTTTCAAGACCTGAGTGGCCGGGCCAGTGGCCGCAGTCAGTCAGCGAGGAAGAATGGCAATACTATTGCGCGGGCGAGAAGGGCTTTGAAGACGTTGAATAGAGCGGGCGGCGCGCGGAGGACGCTCAGAGATGGAGTGGTTCAAAGTAATCTCCCACCTTATCGTGAGCCTCGTCTGGCCGGGCGTCGTTTTGACCCTGGTCCTGCTGTTCCGTAAAGAGATCAGGGGGATGTTGAGGGCCATCAAGGAGGTAAAATATCCCGGCGGCTCGATCACCGTCGAGGTGGCGAAATTAGAGGAGCGGGTGGAGAAGTCCGTCACGCTGTCGAAGGAGGCTGTGGACACCAAGCTGCTGACCGAGCCTTCGATGATAAGGCAGGCCGACCCCCAGCTCGCCATCGCGCAGATACGGACGGACGCGGAAAAGGAACTGTTCCGGCTCTCTTGGCGCACGCTGAACCAGAAGGAGATCAAGGAGTGGAGCGTCGCACGCCACATAGACGAATTAGAGAGGGCCGAAGTTCTGGAGCCGGACTTCGCGGGCAGCCTGCGGGAGTTCGTCAGGTTGTCGGACAGCATCATCCACGGCTCCGAGGTCGCCGACGAGGTGAAGTCGCGCCTGACCGGGGTGGGCACGTCTCTGGTCGCGCAGCTACATTACCGGCGTAAGGTCTTCGATATGATGCGGGACTTCGACGGGCACGGGCTGTGGCACATGCACAAGCACCTGGGGGATGACACCCGTAAATACTACTTCTGGTCTGCGGTCGCGGCGAGCTTGCCGGAGTTCGATTACAACTATGACATTTACCGCGAGGCGGCGGAGCGGCATAACCGTAAGATCGAGGAGCGCGAAGGCTCGAACCGGCCTTCTAAGCATTCGATCTACGTCCTGCCGCTTGACGAGTTCGTACAGGTGCTGGAGTTCAGGGAGCGGGAACTGCTGCGCCTGATCGAGGTGTGGCGCAAGCCACAAGGGAACACGGCCGGGGAACTGGAGCAAGCCAATTACTGGCGGTGGCCCGCCGAGTGGGGCGACCTGGGGTGGCGCGGCCCGATCATTAGGGAGCGGCTGAGTCTCTACAGTGCCGAGGACGATTTGATGCAGACCCGCACCGCCCTCAACCGCTATCGGATGAGGCTGCTGACAAACTCCCGACCGGCGGCGCTTGAGCGGGCGCGGCCAGCAGAGGGAGCGAGATCACGATGAAGCAAGAAAAGGAAACCGCACCAACAGCTTTAAGTTTTGATCGGTCGGCATTTATCAGGAAGCCTCGTAGTAATAGAGGTTGCCTGATTAACCACAAGAATACTCGATTTATAAAAGCCAGGTTTTATTGAAAGTATCGGTAGAAAGTTTGTTATGAGCGTAAGGATTGTAAAGAGGGACTATCGTCCATATCCCTTGAGTGTATTCCAGCCCTACCCATAGCACGCAACTCAGTAGCGGCTTTTTGTAGAACAGCCCCCTGTTATTTGCGGATGTCAGGTGCATGATTACATGGGGCGGAAGTTTAGTCTCGTGGTGAGCCAAGGACTTTCGCCGCCCGTAAAGGATTTGCTTTAACGAGTCGAGGTTCAGTCCGCACTTCTCATCCGCCCCGACGGCGACTGCGAGGGCGGTATTCTCTTCCAGCCTTCCATACTTACTAACTTTGGCCTCAAGTGTTTTGATGAATTTAGTCGGGTCCACATAATAGGATGTACTGCCCGACTGCGAGGTAGTCATCAGCGGTGAGCCGTGTTTCCACTCGGACACGGTAAAACTGAACCCGAAAACTTCAAGGCTCTCGCCCGGTGATGGCGTCTTTTCCAGCCACTCCTTGATTAAAGACACAGCCTCGGCGGTCACTTTAGAGTTTATCTGCGAATAGCTGTTTTCATCCATCTCGGTGACTCTAAGCGTCACGCCGATATTCAGTCCTCTGATCGCATTCAAAAATTCGCCGATGGCCCGTGCTCTCGTGAGGGACTCTTTAGGCCGGTTGATAGTCGTGGCGTCAATAATGAGGCTGGGAGTATCCCCCCGCCCCCGAACATACCAATCGGGCGTGACTTCGCCGAGTTGCCTTTCATGCTCCACGTTAAATCCATGAGCCTTGAGCGTAACGCCAACGGCCAACTCGTAGATCGCGTGTAGGTGGAGCCTGGGAGTCCTTAGCCTATTCACTAGCTGCGGGGAGGCTAATTCCGGGAACCTCGTCAGCCAGTTCCCCACCTGCTTTCTAACGTGTTCCCACGCGTTGGTTATAAAAAAGTACATGGAAGTCCGGTCGTAATAGGCGCTGGATTTGTACCGGCGACCTATATCCCGTAACCACTTTTCATCGTAAATTTCCATCGCAAATGCACATTCCCGAGGTCTAAAGTCCTTGAAATCATTACACGCCTACGTCGGCCCTTCCAAGTTACTAGGTCACGCGGTTTATAATGCCTAAAAACTTTCAGCGGCGGTAAGTTATGTATGACAGCATCTCACTAAGGCTTAAAAGGAAGGCGTTGGACAACCGACTGGCAATTGCCGTCGGGAGTTCGTCTTCACCTGATGTCTGCTCCATCCCTCAAATAGCCGAAGGGCTGATAAGCGCATACGGCATGGATTTCAGCGTCGGCGAGAGGGGCGAGTTTTTCCAGAGGTGGAACGAACTCATAAAGAAAGCAGAGGAGGCCGTGGGCCGAGGGGAACTGGTCAGGTTCGTCGGCGAGAGGGTGAAAGGCGTTGAACCAACCTTCACCCACAGGATGATCGCTTCCATACCCATCTCTAATTTCATTGACACTACATTCGACAGGTCTCTGTTTAAGGCGATAGTGGCGGCGGGGAGAGAACCGATTAGTCACGACTGGGGACATAGCCAGACGATGGGCATCTGGAAGCGGGGTACACCTGAAAAGCCGAACGTGTTCTTTTCACTGCCGAACGTGGAGGGTGACAACGCCTCCTGGGGCGTGTACGAGCAGACAGGGAGGTTGACCCAGAATCGGATTCAATTTGAAAACCTAGCGGACATGCTTTCGGGGAAAGACCTCGCCCTTATTAACTACTCCGCCGACGAGGCAGAGTCCGTACTGCATCTCTCCTGGCTAATCGCGTCCTGCGAGAAGGTCATCAATTACGCCGACGAGGTGCGGGACGCGGATTACTGGGCGCGGCTCGGCGTCTGCGTGCGCGAGCAGGGGGCGGAGGAGCTTATCGCCCGCTTGGTTCCCTATAACAAGGGCCGGTATTCAGAGTGGGACGGTTTCATTGCTTCGACACCGATAGTGGACGTGATGAAGGATAAGCGGTACGACTGTTTCATCAGCTACTTCAGCGGGGACGGAGATTTCGTGGACAGGCTGGAGCGAGACCTTCACCTACGCGAGTTGCACCTCTGGCGTGATAGGAACGAGATAGAGATCGGCGACAGGATTTCGGGCAGAATCCAGGAGGGGCTGCTGCAATCTTACTGTTTCGTCATCGTCCTCTCGCCAGAGGCGCTCAAGAGCCCGTACGTCCAGGAAGAGCTGACGGCGGCATACGAGCAGCGAATTAGCGGCGACATTAAGATACACCCGGTGCTGTATAAAGATTGCGACATCCCCCCGTTTTTAGCAGGGTACGCCTACGCCGACTTCAGGGACGAGGGGAAGTATGACGAGAAGATCGGGGTGTTAGCACAGGCGATCAGGAACACCGTCAGGAGGGCGCGCGAGAAGCTGTGAAGGTTTCCCGCCGCCCCAGCGGTTAGAGCAGGAAGGGACGTAAAGATGGCACAGGAAGACGACATGGAGCGATGGCTGGGGCTGAACCGAAAGCTGGAAGCCCAGGTGATGGTGATGCGTAGCGTGCTGGCGGACGCGCGCAACACTATCGAACTTCTGAATGACATCCTTAAAAGGAAGGGCGACAACTCGCAAGACGAGTGGGCGACTCACATGCTTATCCAGATAGATCGCACTCTGAACCCCAGCTATTTCGCCAACGCCCCGGCCGTGCCGCCCGAGAGCAGCGGCGAGTCCAAGTAAGAATGGCGTGCTTCGGTGAGCGAGTCAGGTTAGCTCTTCCATCTCCTCGAAAGGCGTGATGTCAGGGATGGATTCTGAGGGTTGGAAGCTGTCCTTATCAACCGGCGTATACTCCTGCGCTGTCTTAGGCTGTTCGGCCTTCCGGTGATCGGCTCTTCGCTGCCGGGTGCGCCGAACTCGCTTGGTCTCCCGCACGGACTCCTCCTCCTGCCGCCTCATGCGCTCGTAGGCGTCGAAGATTAACTGCTCGTTGACATTCTCATAGCCTTCTTTCTCAAGCTGCCGCCTGACCTCACGCAGTTCCCAGATGCTCATGGGTGGGTGCGAAGTGTCCCGGTATGGGATGGCGTAGTACAGCTTGACCTCCGGGTCGTAGAAGTAGAGTTGGCTGATGTTGCGCGGGTCGCGCTTGAAGATGAATTGCCGCTTGAGCTTTGGGTTGTCGGGATCGGTCGCGTTGATGAAGCGGCGCAGCACGTCGTGGTAGTAGTGGATCTCATCCACCACGACGCCGTAGCCTTGGACGGTGCGCTCGATGTAGGGCATGAAATCCAGGCGCAGTTGATCCTCGTCTGTGACGCGCGCCGGGAGCCCCGTGCCCGGTTTGTCCTTCGTGCCGAAGATGCCTTCCTCGTACTTCTTAATGGGACTCATCTTCAGGCTGCTGTGGACGCGCTGGTGGTAAACCTCGACAATGAAGGTGGCGAGCCACTTCTCGAACTCTGAAAGAGTCATAGCGGCCTTCTTCTCCGAGTCGTATTCGCCACGCTCTTTCGGGTTCGAGAAGGTCGTGCCCGGCAAGGAATGAATCTCCTTGAGGAACGTACCGAGAAGCCGCTCGATGTGGCCTCCCCAGTGCGGCGTCGCTACGGGCCGCCAGTCCAAGTCGATGCCATGCTCCTCGCAGGCGCGCTTGAGCATGTTGCCGCGGAACACTTTGGCGTTATCGGCGTGGATGGTGCGGGGGAGGCCCCAGCACGGCCAAGGCGTGGTGATGTCGTACTTTGCCAGCCATTTCTCTTTGGGAAGGATGCCGTGCGCGATGCAGAGGCCCACAGACAGCGCGTCCGGCGGGTCGAAGGAGATGTAGAATCCGACGACCATGCGGCTGAATACGTTGATGGCGAGCGCGATCCACGGCCGCCCGACGGGGCGGCGGTAGATGTCGTCCACGAGGATGATGTCGAGAAGAGTGTGGTCTATCTGGATGACAGCGAGCGGCCAGTCTGCGCCGGGGAAGTGGCCTTGTACGGGGTCGAACTGCTCTTTAGCTGCGCGCGTGCCACGTCGCCGCGCCACTTTCTCCCTGTTCGTAATGGCGTTGATGCGGTTCCTCACGGTGTTGTCGTGCGGCGGCTCCAGACCCGCGTTGCGGCAGAGGCGCGCGACCTCCTTGCACGTCTTCTCCATGCTGCGCTGTTGCTTACCGAGATAGAAGTTCTGGATGGTGTCGCGGACTATCTTCTCAACTTCCGGCTGGAGATTTGTGCGCCCGCGCCCGCCATCGCGCTTGAGTGGGATGAGAGAGGAGACGCGCCCGGTGCGCTCGTAAGCGTTGATCAGACGGTAGACGGTCGCTGGGTGAAGTTCGAGGGTGCGAGCCACCTCTTCGACCATCGCGCGCGAACGCCGCGACGCCACGAGTAGAGGCCGCAAATGGGTGAAGCGCCGTTGTGCCTCTTGCCAGTCCTCTTCGGGGATAAGGGTGAGTTCCTGTTCGCGTTGCGACCCTCCCTCCGGTTCTGCCTTCATCGTGGCGGGGGCGATGTCTTTGATAAGCAGGCGCTCGGTGCGCCCCGTCTCTTCGTCTTTGGCGAGAACGGCTTCGAGGTCGAGCAGATGCGTGACCTTGTAACGACGACCGCCCGACTTGACCTTCGCCCCTGGCGCGATGGTGACGAGAAAATTCCTCATACTGTACTGCCTCCTTCGACTGACGCGGGTGCCCACAGTGGGCTGCGCATGGTCAAGGGTTGGTTGAGGTCTGCGCCGACGCGGCCGTGCGACACGAGATGCCATAGCGTCGGGAGCAATTCCGCTCTTTTGTAAGGGTCGTGATGGATGAGCGTAAGCAGCCGCTCTGGGTCGGACTCGCCGGCCTCACGGAGGGCATCAAGTATCAGGCCCACATCCTCATCGTTGACAGCTAAGGCGCGGTACGGGCGCAGGAACTTGGCGCTTTGCAAGTAGGGCGTGCGTACCTTGCGCTCGGTGACGAGCTTGAAACGCCACCCCTGCCCCCGCGCGTAAGCTCGACCGGCACGCACCTTCGGCTTAAACTCTTCCCACCGGGCGGTCAACTCGTCGTGGTACTTCACCTCGCAGAGCAGGGGAGGCCGCACCGGGAAGAGATCGGCGCGGTAGTAGACAAGCACGTCGGGCGTGTAAGTCCTCCGACGCCCCCCAGCGTCCACGTATTCGATACGAACGGGCTGCTCCTCGTAGCGTTCGACCGCCGGATCGAACTCCAGCAGCACCAGGAAGTCGCGCTCCAGCGAAGACTCAGAGGCGACCAGCCGGTCGTTCTTCCGGCTGGCAACCATGCCTGTCAGGCTGCGGCGGCTGGTAGGTATCTTCCTCGCTGGCATTACGTTAATCCAACCTCCTTACGGCCCGTCACGTCTCACCCCAGCGGCCACAGGGGGCTATCCACCGTAACGGGACAAGTCAGGTTTGCGCCGACACGCCCGCGGGCGACGAGCCGCCACAGGCTTGGCATCATGTCCTTGCGTTCAGCCTCATCATCTGAGCAGGCGGCAAGCAAGGCTACGGCGGTCGTCCGGCCTAGTTCAGAGAGCTTATCGAGCAGCACGAGCGTATGCGCCCGATGCTTTGGGAGGCGCTGAAATTGAAGCAGGAACCTAGCGTTCCGGAGGTAAGGCGTACAGATGTCCCGCTCCGTCAGCACCTTGAAGGCCATGCCTTTCGCGCGTGCGAACGCACGCGCTACCTTGAGCTTCGGCTTAAGTTCCTTCCAGTTCCCAAATAAATCCTCGCGCAGCATGACATCACAGAGCAAAGGTAGCCTCTCCGGGGCAATGTCTTTGCGATAGGCAATTAGAAGTTCGGGAGCGTAGGCGCGGGAGTCGCCTGAAGGGTCGGTGTACGGAATCAACACCGGCTGACGTTCATAATAAAGAACTTCCAAATTGAAGTCCAGAAGTGTAAAGAGATCGCCGAGGAGCGCGGCGGAGCCGGGGCTAGGTGAGTTGCGAGGCTCCCGGTCAATGTTACGGTTAGCCGCGCTACGGTAAACACGACGGGACACATTTCTCCCGTCAGAGACACTAATGCCTGTCATAATTCCTCCTGAACCAATAGCAGGAACTGTTGTGGAGATGAAAACTGCTCGCGCGTAGCGTTGTGGAAAGTCGCAGCTAGTTTTGTGGGAACGGTCTGGTTTCGGGGTGGTGGTCGCTTTTGGTGTTGTAGATTGACAGTGTCTTGATGAATGAGAGAAGCGGCCCGTTCCTCTGTGGCCCGCAGGCGCGGCCTCTTGACACGGGGACGGGGCGGCAAATACATTCATGGCCGACGACAATCTTGGACGATGAAAGGGACTACTGCATGTTTCGTAAGGCGCGATATCTAGTCCTCCCCGTAGTGCTTCTTCTCGCAGGGTCGCGCGCGGCGGCCCAGGAATCGGAATCCTGCTTCACGCAGGAGGCGCGCGCGGCCGCCGAGCGGACGGCGAAGGTCTGGCAGGAGCCGGACCCGGACTACGACCCTGTCCTCGGCTACAGCACCGGCAAGGGGCCGCGCAAGGGCGCGATCGAGGTGGACGAGAGCGGGCTGGGCAAGCCTCTGAGGTGCATGGCGAACAAGGACCCCACTAAGGGTGCCGGGACCACGCCGAAGTTCCACTGCTCGGTCGCGGGCGTCGTGGACGACGACGGCGAGTTGATCCGTTACAAGGTGAAGCCGCACTTCAAGGGGCAGTCGCGCGAGAAGAGGAACGGCGAGATTTACGGCGAGTTCCTCTCGTCGCGCTTCTCGAAGGCGCTCGGCTTCTTCGCCGATGACGAGTGGGTCGCGGACGTGACCTGCCCGGACTGCGAGAAGAGTCTGACGAGCGGCTTCCAGGGTGCGCCGTGGCAGCCCTCCCAGCCGGCCGCGGGCATAGAGCTGACGCTCGGCAAGGGCATTGACGTGAAGTGCAACAACAAGGACGGCGCTTCGATCTCCGACGCGCTCTCCGGGCTCTTGCAGAACGGCGGCCGCCGCGCCGAGATTGATGCCTTCAAGCTGTGGCTAGCCTTCATAGACCACGGCGACACCAAGACGGACAACCAGAAGTTCTCCTGCCTCGACTCGCAGAAGCTCCCGGGCGGCACGCGCATCTGCAAGGAGGGCCAGGCCGTCTTCTACGTCAGCGACATGGGCTCGACCTTCGGCTATTCCAGCTCCAGCGAGAGTAAAGCGAGGCTCCAAAGGTGGAGCGGCAAAGACCCGATCAAGGTGAGCGGCGGGCGCTGCACGACGACGGCCAAGAGCGTCGGTGACACTAACATCAGCGAGGAGGGCCGACAGCTCCTCGCCACGGGACTCCAAAGGCTCCTCGACGCGGAGAAGAGCAACGGCCTCATCACGCGCGTCTTCCGCGCCTCGCGCAACGCCGAGCGCGACGAGCCGGCCGAAGCCTGGACCGCCGAGTTCGTCCGCAAGGCGAACACCATCATCGCCGCCCGCTGCTCGAACTGAGAGCAGGCCGGACGCTGTCAACGAAGCCTCCGCGGGCTCAGGCTCGCGGGGGCTTCGCGTTTTCACGGCAAACCTTCTGAGCGGTTCTCCTCCGTGCTATAGTTAGCCCGTCCCACCCTTTTCGGATTCCCTGACAGTCTATGGCTCTGCTGCACCCGCTCGCGGTCCTGGCCGCGTCGTTCGCGCTGGGCGTTCTCGCCGCGCGCTGCGTCGCGCTGCCTCTGGCCGTTGTGCTGGCGTGCGGGGCGGCGTGCTCGCTCTTCGCCGTTTACTGTTTCGTCGTGCGACGCGCTCTCGCGGCTTCGCTGCTCGTCGTGCTGGCGTTCTGGCACGCGGGCGCGGCCTTGATGATTTTAGAGAAGAGAACCGCCGCTTCGGTCGGGCGGCTCGGTGGACTTTATGACGCGGGGGTGATGAAGTCCGGCGACCCGGCGGAGGTGACGGGCGCGTTGGAGCGCGAGCCGGAGCCGACGCCCGACGGCTTCTACCTGACCTTGAAGGTCGAGAGGCTGAGGTTCAGGGATGAGGAACAAGAATGCGCGGGGCGCGTGATGCTGTTCGCGCCCGTCCGCGAGGGCGCGGCGCGCGAAGAGTACGAGGCGCTTGAGCTGCGTTACGGCGCGCGCGTGCGCGTGATGGCCGCGCTCAGCCGCGCGGACGATTTCCGCAACCCGGGCGTCTCGCCCTTCACCGAATACCTTGAGCAGCGCGGCCTCGACGCCACCGCCACGATCAAGAGCCCGCTGCTCGTCGAGCGGCTGGACGACGAGCGCGTCCTGCTGCCGCTCGCGTGGCTCTACGGCTGGCGGCGGTTGATGCTCTCCGAGATTGACGCCGGGTTCTCGCCGCGGACGGGCGGCATCTTGAAAGCGGCGCTCCTCGGCAACCGCTACCATCTGTCGCGCGACGCGGCCGAGCGCTTCCGCGAGGGCGGGACTTTTCACGTCCTCGTCATCAGCGGCGCTCACATCAGTTTCATAGGCGGGCTCGCGCTCCTGCTGATGCGACGCATCACGCGCCGACGCGCGTGGCAGTTCCTCGCGGCCGTCGCGTTCCTCTGGGCCTACACGCTGGCCGTCGGCGCGGAGACGGCCGTCGCGCGCGCGGCGTGGATGTTCACGCTCGTCGCGCTCGCGCCCGTCCTGCACCGCCGTGCCAATTCGCTCAACGCGCTCGGGGCCGCGACGCTCGTGCTGCTCGTCTACAGGCCCGCGGACCTCTTCGACCCGTCGTTCCAGTTAACTTTCCTCTCCGTGCTCGCCATCATCACTCTCGGCTGGCCGCTCGTCGTGAAGATGCGCGAGGTGGGCCAGTGGCGGCCGACGCGCGCGACGCCGTACCCGCCGCGCGCGCCGCGGCAGCTTCGCCTGCTGGCCGAGGCTCTCTTCTGGAGCGAGCGCGAGTGGCGGCGCGAGATGGAGATGTCCGCTTACGCTTACAGGCTTTTCAAGACGCCGCTGGCCGCGCGCCTCGAAAGGTTGCGCCTACAGCGCGCCCTGCGCTACTCGTTCGCGGCCGTCGTCGTCTCGCTCAGCGTGCAGCTCATGCTCCTGCCGCTGCTCGTCGTCTACTTCCACCGCCTCTCGTTCGCCGCGCCGCTGCTCAACATACTGGTCGGGGCGCTGCTGGCCCTGCTGGCTTTGACGGCCGCCGCGGCGCTCCTGCTCTCGCAACTCGGCGGGTGGCTCGCCGCGCCGCTCTTCAAGCTCGCGGAAGGATTATGTTGGCTGATGACGCACAGCGTTGATCCGTTCAGCGCCTTCGGCGTCGCGGGCGTGCGCCTGCCGGAGTACACGGGCTGGCCTGCGCTCGTCTACGTCATCTACTACGCGCCGCTCGCGGCGCTGGCCTACGCGCTCGCACGCTGGCGGCCGCTGTCGCTTCCTTCGGCCGCCGACGAAAACTCTGTGGCCGCGCGTTTCATCAAGCCGCGGTACGCGGCCTCGGCGCTCGCGCTGCTCTTCGCCTTGATCGTCTGGCACCCGCTGAGCGCGGGGCTGCCCGACGGCAGATTGCGGATTGATTTTCTGGACGTGGGCCAGGGCGACGCGGCGCTCCTGACGATGCCGGACGGGACGACGCTCCTCGTGGACGCGGGCGGCCGGGCGGACTACTCAAGACGCGACGGGGAAGAGAGCTTCGAGCGCGACACGCGCGGCGTGGGCGAGCGGGTCGTCTCTGAGTATTTGTGGTGGCGCGGCCTCGACAGCGTTGACTATGTCCTGGCGACTCACGCCGACGCGGACCACATTGACGGCCTCAACGATGTAGTGCGCAACTTCCGCGTGCGCGCGGCAATCGTGGCCCGCGCGCCGGCGGGCGACGAGGAGTTCGCGCGCTTCAGCGCGACCGCCGGGAGCGAGCGGCTGCCCGTCGTGCTCGTCGGGCGCGGCGACCGCCTCCGCTTCGGCGCGGTCGAGGCCGACGTGCTCTGGCCCGTGCGCACGCACTCTCCGAGCGCCCCTTCGGGCAACGACGACTCTCTGGTGCTGCGCCTGCGCTACGGCCGCAGAACTTTTCTACTGACGGGCGACGTAGAGCGCCGGGCCGAAGCCGCGCTCACAAAGGAGCCGGCCGAGCTACGCGCGGATCTCGTCAAGGTCGCGCACCACGGAAGCAAGACATCTTCGAGCGAACCATTCGTGCGCGCGACGCACCCGCCCTACGCCGTCATCTCCGTCGGCTTGGACTCCCCCTTCGGCCACCCGCACAAAGAAGTGCTCGAACGCTGGCTCGCCGCCGGCGCACAAGTCCTCACCACCGGCCAGCACGGCACGATCACCATCAGCACGGACGGCGGCGACCTCAGGGTGGAAACTTTTCTGGGGCCGTGATTCAGAGTCCCGACGTTAAGCCTGAAGGGGCTCGGATGGAATCAGCAACTCCTTGTTTGGGCGAAACGCTGTAAAAATGAAGACCCGGCGAGGGGGCTTTCCTGGCATTCAGGCGGCCGGCGGATTACTGTGTGGCGACGAGATACACGTCCCAGGCCCAGCGCCCCACTTTCGCGCCGTGCGCGTCTGCGACTTTGGCCCTGTACCTGAACCTGTTGCCGTACTGGTCAACCTTTCTGCTCAAGCGATAGTCGAGTGAAAGGCTGACGAGGCCCAACTCCGGCAAGGTAAACAGCTCGCGCGATTCTGAAAAGCCGTTGTGGTTCGTGTCCGCCCACAGGCGCAGACTTGAGAAGACGGAGTCGCTGCCGTCTATCAGGCCGTCGCCGCTGCCCCCGTTCGCAGGCTTGTCGTACTCCGCGAGGGCTAAAAAGCCGTTCAGGTCGTAGGCGTCCGGCTGCGGGGTGAAGTTGCCGAACAGTTCCTTGCCGCTGTCCACCGTGCCGTTGTTGTTCCTGTCCAGTGTGAGGAACGCGTCGTCGGAGCCGGCGGCGGTCCACGAAACGTGAAAGGTCGAGCCGTTGCCGACCATGTCGAAGGTGACGCCGCCCGCCACGTTCGTGAGGTCGAATCCGTTCCCCGCCACGTCAACGAGAATTGGCGAATATGGGCAATAGTGATTCACGGTTTGTTTGTACCTGTGCACCGTGTCCAGGACGCAGTTGCTGCCGTTGTGGTAGGCGCTGTAGCCGTACTGCTCCCACTTCGCGCTCGTGTTGTACGTGGCGACGAAGGTCGGGGTGGAGAAATACGGCTCGCAGTAGCTGGTGTAGATGATGCCCTCGTTGTACTGTCCGCCTAACCGAAGTTTAGCGTCTTCGCTGTAGCCGTCCAGGAACTTGACGGTCCAAAACTTCCTCTGGTAGTAGGTGTTCCAATTATACAGGTCGCCGTAGTAGACGTACTCGTCCGGCGCGGTCGAGTAATAGGTGTCCCTACACCCCAGAGGCGTGCAGTCCTCGTAACATTCCGCGCAAACGGTCTGCGGCATCAGGGAGAGGAACGCGAAGAGGCAGATGCCCGCCAGCGTCCCGACGAGTGAGGCTTGAAGGGACGGCTTCTTCATGGCCGCGGCCTCCCTTGCTTCTTGGCCTCACGCCTGGCCCTGGTCTCAGCTTGCGACTCACGCATCTCCTCCAGGACGATGTCCACCCCGTCCTCCGTTCCGTCGGCGAAGATGGCCCCGCCGATGAAAATCGTGGTGTTCATATCCAGCTCATCGAGACCGAGGGTAAACGTCACCGTCCCGCCCGGTTCGATGACTGTATTCGGCCCGCTAAAGTCGGTCTCGCCGTCTATCCCGGATGAAACGCTGCCGTAGACGAGGGTCACACCCGTGACAGGTATCTTCGAGTTGTTTTTCACCTTGATGAACGCGATTTTGGCGCGCTCGTTGATAGTGGCTTCCGATACTTCAAGGTCTTTGACTTGGGAGACAATCGGGGGGAGGGTGTCGGTCACGGGCCGTTTTTCTTGTGCCCGCCGCCACACCCCGCGTTTCTGGGTGATGACTACGGCGCCGACGGACATGACCGTGAAGGTGGCCGCGCATGAGGCTACCACAGCCAGCATTTTCTTTGAGGTGATTTTCATAATACTCCTTACTGAGGGTGGTGAGAGTAACGGAGCAGATAATTGGGTGACCTGCTGTCAGCGCGAGGGTGAGATTTGCCAAATCGGCTTATACGCCCCGGCGCAGATGGTGTCAAGAACTATTTTCGCCAAACTCCGAGGCCATTATATTTATTGAGCCTCGCAATCTTCATGACAGGAGGGGCAGCGCGGGAGGGTCGAGCCGTCGCTCGCCGTCAAGATAAAAAGACTTCGGTCTTCTTAAAATTTTGGTAGTGGTTCAGTATGAAGCGGATGCAAACAGGATGGACAGGATAGACAGGAGACAGAGAAAGAATCATTGCTTGTTCTTCATCCTGTCTATCCTGTCCATCCCTGTTAATTCCTTCTGCGCTTCAAACTGAACCACTACCAAAATTTTTTGTAGCCGTAGCGTTCGAGCAGGGCCTGGCCTTCGGGGCCGAGGACGTAGGAGACGAAGCTCCGGGCGGCGTCCTGGTGGCCCGAGTATTTGAGGACGGCTATGGCCTGGTCAATGGGTTGGTGCAGGCGCTCGTCAACTTCGATGGCGCGGCCTTCGTTCGGCTTGACGAGGGCGCGCGGGATGAAGGCGACTTCGGCGTTGCCGGTCGCGGCGTACTGTTTAGTCTGCGAGACGTTCTGTCCGTAGATGACTTTCGGCTCGACCTGCGGCCAGAGGTTCGTGGCGCGCAGGGCCTCGACCGCCGCGCGGCCGTAAGGCGCGATGTCCGGCTTGGCGACGGCGACGCGCTCGACCTCTGGGCGCGTCAGTTCTTCGAGGCGGGTGAGGGCGAGCGGGCTGCCGGGCGGAATCCAGAGCACAAGGAGGCCGCGCGCGTAAACTTTATTCGTGCCGGGTGTGATCAGCCCTAACTGGTTGAGGCGTTCGACGTGCTCCACGTCGGCCGAGGCGAAGACGTCGAAGGGCGCGCCGTTCTCTATCTGCCGTGCCAGGTCCGCGGTCGCGCCGAAGCTGAACGTGACGCGCACGCCCGTGCGCGCCGTGAACTCTTTGCCCAACTCCGCGAACGCGTCCGTCAAATTCGCGGCGGCCGCGACCGTTATCTCTTGTGACGCGGCCTGGTTCTCTTCAGACGTGTTGCGCGAGCAGCCGGGCGAAGAAGCGATGAGTAAGGAGAGGATGACGAGCGTGGAAACGCGGCGGCGGGCGGCGGCGCGAGAAATCATATTCCCGCGCCGTCCATGAACTCGTTGGGCGAGTAGTGGCCGACTTCGCGGCTCCCGACCTTGTAGGTGTTGAGCACGCCGAGCGGCGGCGCGTAAAGGTGCAGCGTCACCAAATCTTGCCCGCTGATGTCAGGGTTGCCGATCTGGTGTATGTCCGGCACGTCGGCCGCGGTCGTCTCGCCGGGAGCCCACGCGCGCGCGGAGTGGTAGTAAAGCCTGCGCTCGTCGTCCAGCATGAACGAGGTCTCCCACATGACGCCTTCGCAGACGCGCACCGCGCCGTAGGAGCCGTTGTGGTCGTGTATGGGCGTGCGCTGCCCGGGCTTCCAGCAGAGCACCAAAAGCTCTGCGAACGGGCTGCGCACGACGCGGTGGCGGCTGTAAGTCCCTGGCTTGAACGAGCGGTAGGGGCGCAGGTCGTCTTGCGTCACCGTCACGCGCGAGAGCCAGTCGCTCAGCTCCGCGAAGGCCGGCGCTTCCGTCAGCGCGCAGAGCCTTTCCGCCAGCGACCTGAATAAGAGAATTGGCACAGCGCCTTCGACCGGCTTCGGGAGTTGCAGCGGAGGCGTGACGTTCGTTGACATGATTCAGGAAACTCCTTAAGGGGGATGACGCCCGCCGCAAACCGGGCCGCGCCGTTGGTTTTTATAGTACGCCCGACGCCCGCGAGTCAAACTTCGGGCCGGCACGCGAGCATGACTCTCACGTCGCGGACGTTCGTGCCCGTCGGGCCTGTCGTGATTGCGTCGCCGAGGGCTGCGAAAAAATTGTAAGCGTCGCTCTCGTCCAGGGAGCGGCGCGCGTTCAGGCCCAAATGGAGTGCGCGCGCGACGGTCGTCTCGTCCGCGATTGCGCCGGCGGCAGGGCTGTTGCCGTCAACGCCGTCCGTGCCCGCGCTGAGCGCGACGGCGTGTGGGAAGACTGCGTCTCCCTGCGCGAGACCGTCAAGTTCGATTGCCCAGCGCAGGGCGGACTCGCTGTTGCGCCCGCCCACGCCGCCGCCGCGGACTGGGCACGCGAACTCGCCGCCGGAGAGGAGACAGACGCCGCGCGCGCCGTCCGCCCCAAGGCTTAAAAGTCTGGACAGGAGCGCGGCGCAGCCCTCCGCGACGGGTTGTTCGATTACGTCGCGCGCGACCTCCACAATGAAGCCCAACTCGCGCGCCGCCTCGGCCGCGGCGGAGAGAGCGCTCTCATTGTCGAGCAGGACGTAGTGCCGCCGCGAAGCTCCGGGGGAATTGTGCGGCGTCGGCGTGCGCGGACTTCGGACGGCGCGCAGGATGGATTCGGGCAGTTTCGTTTCGAGCCGGTGGCGCGTGATGACCTCGTTCGCGTCCGGGCCTTCTTGCGTCTCTTCGAAGGTCGGGCCGGAAGCTACGGACGCTTCATCTCCCGCATTCGTGTCGGAGACTATCAGGCTCACCTGCTCGCAGTTCGGCGCGAGCCGCGCAAGGCCGCCGCCTTTGACGGCAGAGACTGCGCGGCGCACGGCGTTTATCTCCGAGATACTCGCGCCGCAACGGACGAGCGCCTCGTTCGTCGCGCGCAACTCTTCGAGCGTCGTGTCCGTCTCGCGCGGCCATTCCATCATGGCCGAGCCGCCGCCGGAAATCAGAAAGACGACGGGCGCGCCCTCGTCGTTCGCGCGTCGCAGAAGCTCGAAGGCAGCGCGCGCGGCCCGCAGGCTCTCATCATTAGGAAGCGGGTGGCCGCCTGTGAACACGCGCCAGCAACCGGGTAGAGAAATTTCGGCCGCCGGGGCCGTGATGACGCCCGCCGTCAAACGCTCGCCCAGAACCTCGCTCAGCGCGTCAGCCATGGGTCGCGCGGCTTTGCCCATGGCGATGCTGTAAACGCCCGCGCGATTGTCGGAGAGAAAAATGTTTGTGTCGGCCAGTTTGAGAAGAGATCCATCAAGACGAACCGCACGGCGGACGGCGCGACCTGCGTCCACGCTCTTGAGCGCCCGGTCGAAAATCTCGCGCGCGGCGCGTCTGAGTGTGGGCAGGTCGGTCATCAAGAGCCTTTTCACTCCGTCCTGATGAGGGCGCGTAGCGCGCGGAAGCGGCGGTCGCTGATGCCGCGCACCATCATCAAGTGCTCGGGCCGTCGGAAGCGGCCGTACTCAGCGCGGTGCGCGACGATGCGCGCCGCGAGCCCGCGGCCTATGCCCGGAAGTTTTTCGAGTTCCGCCGTCGAGGCGTCGTTGACGTTGACGAGGGGCGCGCCAGCGCGAGGCGCAATCTGACTAACATCGCCCGCGTGCCTGCGCGACAGTCTGACGCACGAAGCGGCGGCCGTGAGCGCGCACAACACGAGCAAGAGCGAGAAGAAATCGAGTGCTCGTCCGGCCGGCGTGCGTCGTCTCATGTGATTTAGGTCGCAACTCTAAGGGAATTGCCGCGACCGTGTGCAAAATGCTAGAAGTATAAAAATTTCAGGAACTTGTAACTTTAAAGAGCCGCTTTTCCACAGACTTTTCCACAGCTTCTGTGGAAAAATCCCAAATTTGTGTCGGCACACACAAAATTGTCCGCCGCGCTCGCGACACGCGCGCCCGTCCTTGCTTCCCGCCCCGCTAACATATAACTTAGTGGCAATCTTAATCAACACGTCAGGCCGCGGGGTAAGTTTAGAAATCGCAGGAGGAACCGAGTCTGTGAAAACGAGAGAGCTTGGTCGGAGCGGGTTAACGGTCTCGGCGCTGGGGCTGGGCTGCATGGGGATGTCTGAGTTTTACGGCGAGCGCAACGACGAGGAGTCTATCGCGACGATTCACCACGCGCTCGACCTCGGCATCAACTTCCTGGACACGGCCGATATGTACGGCGTCGGCCACAACGAGGAGTTGGTCGGGCGCGCCATCAGCGGCCGCCGCGAAGAGGTCGTGCTGGCGACCAAGTTTGGCAACGTGCGCGGCCCGGACGGCAGCTTCCTAGGCGTCAGCGGCACGCCCGAGTACGTGCGCTCCGCGTGCGAGGCTTCGCTGCGGCGGTTGGACGTTGAGACGATAGACCTCTACTACCAGCATCGCGTTGACCCTAAGACGCCGATTGAGGAGACGGTCGGCGCGATGACGCGGCTGGTGGAGGAAGGGAAGGTGCGTTACCTCGGACTCTCGGAGGCGTCGGCCGAGACGATACGGCGCGCGTGCGCCGTCCACCCAATTGCCGCCTTGCAGAGCGAGTACAGCCTGTGGACGCGCGACGTGGAAGAAGAGATTCTCCCGACGTGCCGCGAGCTGGGGCTCGGCTTCGTCGCCTACAGCCCGCTCGGGCGCGGCTTCCTGACGGGCCAGTTCCAGAAGCCGGAAGACCTGCCGGAGAACGATCGCCGGCGTATGTTCCCGCGCTTCCAGGAAGAGAACTTCGAACAGAACCTGCGGCTCGTCGAGCGTGTCACAGAGATCGCCGCGGCTAAAAATTGCACGCCCGCGCAACTCGCTCTCGCCTGGGTACTCGCGCAGGGCGAGGACATTGTGCCAATTCCGGGGACGAAGCGGCGCGCTTATCTTGAGCAGAACGCGAAGGCGCTCGAAGTCGAGCTGACGGCCGAAGACCTCGCTCGCATCAACGAGGTGGCGCGGCCCGACGCGGTGGCTGGCACGCGTTACCCCGAGGCCGCCATGTCATCCGTCAATCGTTGAGCGGGGGGATGAAGATCAACGAAGCAGACGGGGCGGCGCGCGCGGTCTTGTGGGACGTGGACGGGACGCTGATTGATTCGGCGGAGTACCACTGGCTGACGTGGCGCGAGACGCTCCTGGGCGAGGGTTTTGAACTGACGCGCGCGCAGTTCGACGCCTCGTTCGGGCAGCGCAACGACGAAATCCTGCGCGGCTACTTCGGCCAGGATCTCGCGGCCGCGGAGGTCGCGCGCATCGGCGAGGCCAAGGAGGAGCGTTACCGCGAGCTGGTCCGCGCGCGCGGCATAGAGCCTCTGCCGGGCGTGCGCCGCTGGCTCGGGAAGTTGAGGACCGAGGGCTGGCGTCAGGCGATTGCCTCGTCCGCCCCGCGGCTCAACCTCGACGCGATTCTCAAGGCGCTCGGCCTCGAAGACTTCTTCGCGGCGGTCGCCTCGGCCGAAGACGTGTCGCGCGGCAAGCCGGACCCGCAGATTTTTCTGGCGGCCGCGGCGAAGGTGAACGTGCCCGCTTCGCGCTGCGTCGTGGTGGAAGACGCGCCGGCCGGGACTGAGGCCGCGCGGCGCGCCGGGATGCGGCGCGTCGGGGTGCTTTCTTCACACGCGGCGCTCGAAGCGGACGTGGTCGTGAGCTCACTCGCGGACTTACCCGAAGACACTTTCGACCGATTGATCGGCGGCGATGATTGACGCAGGGGACGTGACCGGCAGAGATTTAGACGAGGTCTTCGAGGCGCTCGCCTGGTCGGACTTCAGGAGTAGTTTCCGCCTGGGCGGCAGGGAGTTGGACTACCTACGCAAGAAGGGATTGCCGACGGTGCTCGAACACGCGGCCTCGTTCGTGGAGCAGCGGCTCGCGCCGGCCGCGCCCGCGAACGACGGCAAACAGACGCCCATGGGGAACCACCCGGCGTTCGTGGCGCAGCACGCGACCGGGACTTGCTGCCGCGGGTGCCTGGAAAAATGGCACAGGATTCCGAAAGGGCGCGCGCTCACGACCAGTGAGAAGGAGTACGTCGTCCGAGTCATCGCGAGGTGGCTCGCCGGCCAGGAGAGTTGAATCTCAGCGGGTACATTCCTCGCAAGCTTGCTGCGCTATACTTGGCGAGTGAGCAAGTTTATTCATAAAAGGCACAATGTCTCAGTTCTTCTCTACCATATCGTTTGCCCGGCCAAGTATCGGAGAGTGGTTTTCACTGCCGATGTGGATGAAAAGCTCAAAGACATCTGCCTGGAAATCAGCAAACGCTATGAGATCACTTTCCTTGAGATTGGAACAGATCAAGATCATGTCCATTTTCTCGTGCAATCAGTGCCAATGCTGAGTCCAAAAAGGATTGTGCAGATCATCAAGAGCCTGACGGCCAAAGAAATCTTCCGCGCCTGTCCAGAGGTCAAGAAGCAACTGTGGGGCGGAGAGTTCTGGAGCAATGGCTATTTCATCAGTACAGTCGGGCAGCATGGCAACGAAACGTCAATTAGGAAGTACATTCAAGATCAAGGTGCAGAATATATTCAGCTACACAAGGAACAACTCAAGCTATTCTGATACTCCGCAGCTTGCTGCGGCGAAATTCATTGCAGGAGTTGCTCAAAGCTTACCCGGTGGTGATAGAGATACCCGTGGCGTGGGGCGAGATGGACTCGCTCGGGCACGTCAACAACATAGTCTACTTCCGCTACTTCGAGAGCGTGCGGATGGCCTACTTCGACGAGACGGGCTTCTGGCGCTACATGGAGGAGACGGGCGTCGGCCCGATTCTGGCCTCGACGCAGTGCCGGTTCCGCCTGCCCCTCGAATACCCGGACACCGTCTCCGTCGGCGCGCGGGTCAGCGAAGTCGGCGAAGACCGCTTCCCGATGGAGTACCTCATCGTCAGCCACCGCCACGCGAGAGTCGCCGCCGAGGGCGTCGGATTGATAGTCGCCTACGACTACCGCGAGAAGAGGAAGGCCGCTCTGCCGGACGAGATCAGGAGGCGGATAGAGGCGCTCGAAAGCAAGGCGATGCATGAGTCCCGTTAGGGACTCGTGACAATAGCCCAGCACTTCAGTGCTGGGTAATCATGCCAAAAATAATTCGAGTCCCGTAGGGACGGCCGAAATCTTCAGCCGTCCCTACGGGACTCCGAACTTTTATTAACGTCTGTCCCCAGCACTGAAGTGCTGGGCTATTGTCAGTCGCCCCTGACGGGGCTGATTGACTTCCTCTCTTTAAGGTTGCTCCTGCTCGTCCCAGTCGGAGACGGTCTCGTAGGCGCGTGTGAGGACGGGGCGGGGGCGCGCGCCGTCGGCTTGGCCGATGAAGCCCTCGCGCTCCATCATGTCTAGGATGGCGGCGGCGCGGCCGTAGCCTATGCGCAGCCTTCGCTGCAAGACGGAGGTCGAGGCGCGCTTCATCTCGACGCAGATTCTGAGCGCGTCCTCGAACAGCTCGTCGCGCTCGCCGCCCGTGCCGTCCAATCCCGACAGCTCTTCGTCCGACTGCGTGATCGTCTCGTCGTAAGCGGGCGCGCCCTGCGCCTTAACGTGCGAGACGATGCGGCCGATCTCGGCCTCGTCCACGTATGCGCCGTGGACGCGTATCAGGCGCGACGTGCCCGGCGGCAGGAAGAGCATGTCGCCGCGGCCCAGGAGCTGCTCCGCGCCGTTGGCGTCAATGATGGTGCGCGAGTCAACCTTGGACGAGACGCGGAAGGAGATGCGCGAGGGGAAGTTCGCTTTAATCAAACCCGTGATGACATCCACGGACGGGCGCTGCGTGGCGAGCACGAGATGTATGCCGACGGCGCGGGCCATCTGCGCGAGCCGCGTGATGGACTCCTCGACCTCGTGGCCGGAGACCATCATCAGGTCGGCCAGCTCGTCTATGATGATGACGATGTAGGGCAGCGGCTTGTGCGGCTCGTTCGTCAGCTCGTCGTAGTCCTTGACGAGGTTGCGCCTTAAGACCTCCGCGTTGAAGCCGTCTATGTTGCGCACGCCCCAGCCGGCCAGCTCCTTGTAGCGCCGCTCCATCTCGCCGACGGCCCACTTCAACGAAATCGCCGCGCGCTTCGGGTCCGTGATAATCGGCGTCGCCAGGTGCGGGATGTCCTCGTAAAGACCCAGCTCAAGGCGCTTCGGGTCTATCAGGATGAACTTCACCTCGTCGGGCCGCGCCTTGTAGAGGATCGAGACGATGAGCGAGTTGACGCCGACCGATTTGCCCGCGCCGGTCGCGCCCGCGATCAAGAGGTGCGGCATCTTCGCCAGATCCGCGACGTAGTTCAGGCCGTCAATCGTCTTGCCGAGCGCGATGGTGAGCTTTGAGGGCGAGTCGCGGAAGGCGCGCGACTCCACGACCTCGCGCAGGTGAATCGTTTCGCGCTCGGGGTTCGGCACCTCGATGCCGACGTGCGGCTTGCCGGGCATCCGGTCAATGCGTATGGACTCGGCCTTGAGCGCGAGGCAGAGGTCGTCAACGAGGCCCGTGACGCGCGAATACTTGACGCCGGGGTCGGGCTTGAACTCGTAGGTCGTCACCACAGGCCCGGGGCAGATGTGCTTAATCTGGCCCGTGACGTTGAACTCCTTGCACTTCTCCGCGAGGCGCGTGGCGAGGCCGAGCAGCTCCTCGTCGGCCTGCTCACTGTGCGGCGGCGGCGGGTGCAGAAACTCCAACTCAGGCATCTTGTAGTCGCCGATGGGCGCCGGGGCGGCGGCCGCAACACGGCGCGACTGTTTGGAGACGGGCGCGGCCTCGTCCTCGACTTCCGTGCGCACGACCTCGGCCGTCTTGACCATCTCCTCGACGGCCTCCGCCTCGTCGTCAGCCCCGCGCGCGGGTTTTGGCACAGAACGGCGCGGGGCGGCGGGAGTCGCGACGGCCACGCCCGCGGCGGCGGCCGAAGCAGTCAGCGGCGCTGTGCCAATCTGGGTGGCGACCGCCTTGGCCCCTTCGGGCGTCGTGATGGTGGGCTGCGCGGAAATGTTCGCGGCGCGCTTGATGGCGGAGGCGGCCGAGACGCCCTCCGGCTCGTTCATGAACTCCGCGACGCGCTCGGCGGCGGTCAGCTCGTGAGTCTGCAACGCGGCCTCGCGCGCGAGTTGACGCTCCTCGCGTGCGGCGCGGCGCATATTCATGCGCTCCTGCGCTCGCTCGCGGCGCGCGACGCGCCACGCGCCGAAGCGCCCGGGCAGGTTGCGGAAGAAGGTGAAGCGGTTGCCGAATTCGCCGCCGAGCCACTCGTAGGCGCGGACGAACGAGAAGTTGGTGGCGAGCAGCAGCCCCGTCGCGGCGAGCGCCGCCAGCATGATGGTCGCGCCCGTCGTGCTCAGGGCGCTGACGAGCACGTCCGAGATGAGCGCGCCCGCGAAGCCCCCGGCCCTGAAGCTCATGTCCGCGAGCGGGCGCGAGACGTAGAGATTACAGAGCGCCGAGGCGGCCATGACGAGCGTGAGCAGCCCGACGATTCTGGAGAGCGGGGCGCGGATGCGTCGCGTGCGGAAGCGCCGCCAGGCGGCGGCCAGGAGCAGGAGCGGCAGCAGGTAGGCCGCGAGCCCGACGAACTGAAAGAGCGTGGCGGCGACGTTCGCGCCGAACGGGCCGATCCAGTTGCGCGTCGCGCCCGGCGCGGCCGTGTTCCACGAAGGGTCGTTCGGCTTGTAGGAGACGAGGCACAGGGCCAGCAGCACGCCCACGGCGCAGAGCAGGATGGCTATGATCTCGTTGCGCCGCGTGTTCTTCGGCGCGACCGCCTTCGCCCGCGCTTCAGTCTGTGTAGTTGCCATAAACTCTCCATTAGAAGTCAGAAGTCAGGAGTCAGAAGTCAGGAGAAAAGAAAATCTGAAAAAGTGGTTCTCAGCCTTATCCATTCTGACTCCTGACTCCTGTATTCTGACTCCTGCTTTATGCCGCACGTCGAGAGAGAAGGTACGCCTTGATGAAGTCGTCTATGTCGCCGGCGAGGACGGAGTCCACGTCGCCGCGCTCAAGTTTGGTGCGCGCGTCTTTGACCAGGCGGTAGGGCGCGAGCACGTAGTTTCTGATCTGCGAGCCGAAGGAGATGTCCTGCTTGTTGGCTTCGAGCTCGGCCGTCTCGGCGCGCAGCTTTTCGAGTTCCAGTTCGTAGAGGCGCGAGCGCAGGACTTGCATGGCGACGGCGCGGTTCTGGTGCTGCGAGCGCTGGTTCTGGCACTGGACGACGATATTGGTCGGCAGGTGCGTGATGCGGACGGCCGAGTCGGTCGTGTTGATGTGCTGGCCGCCCGCGCCCGTCGAGCGGTAGGTGTCCACCCGCAAGTCCTTCTCGTTAATCTCGACCTCTATGTTCTCGTCAACCTCCGGGTAGACGAAGAGCGAGGCGAAGGAGGTCTCGCGGCTCCCGGTCCCGTAAGGCGAGATGCGCACCAGCCTGTGCACGCCGGCCTCTGCCGCGAGCAGGCCGTAGGCGTATTCGCCCTCGACGCGGAACGTCGCGTTCTTGATTCCCGCCTCCTGACCCGGCTGGTAGTCCAGAATCTCCGTCTTGAACCCGCGCCGCTCAGCCCACTTCAGGTACATCTTGAGCAGCATCTCGGCCCAGTCCTGCGCGTCCGTGCCGCCGGCCCCGGCCTGTATGGAGCAGATGGCGTTGCGGGCGTCGTTGTCTCCCGAGAGCAGCATCTCCGTCTCGGCCTCGCCCACCTCGTGCCCGAGCCGCTCGACGAGGGCGCGCAGCTCGCGCAGGGAATCGTCATCCTCTTCGGCGAACTCGAAGAGCACGCCCGCGTCCGAGATTGCAGACTCGAACTCTTCCTGCCTTTGAATGACGCGCTCCAGGCGGCTGCGCTGCGCCATCAGCTTCTGCGCGGCCCCCTGGTCGTTCCAGAAGTCCTGCGCGCTCGCCTGCTGCTCGATGCGCTTCAGCTCGTCGCGCTTCGCGGCAACATCAAAGAAACCTCCCGAGCTGTTCCACGCGCGTGCGCAGGTCCTCGTAGGCGTTGCGTAAGTCCAGAAGCGATACAGTCTCGATCATTCCTTTAACCCCTCACTCTGTTAAACCCGCCGCCCTTTCTCCACGAGAGGGCGACCACAACCAGGCTCAGCGCCGCGCACAGCCCGACGAAGAGGTCGCCGAACCGCGTGTAAAAAGTCTTGCCCCCGGCGACGCGCCACACGGGCCACGCCTTGACCGCGGGCCGGAACCCTTCGGTCGCGTCTATCACCTCGCCGCGCTCCGTGACGAAAGCCGTGATGCCCGTGTTCGTCACGCGCAGCACGGGGCGGTCGTTCTCGACGGCGCGGAAGACTGTGTTCGCCAGGTGCTGCCGCATCACGGGCGTCGGCCCCAGGTAGCCGTCGTTCGAGATGTTCACCAGCACGTCCGCGCCCTCGCTTGCGAAGTGGCGCGAGATGTACGGGAACGCCGACTCGAAGCAGATGAAGACGCCTGTGCGCGCGCTGCCCAGCGGCATCAGCGTGTACTGCGCGCCCGGCGTAAAGTCGCCGACCATCGTCGGGATGTAACTCACAAAGGGCAGCCAACGCGGCAGCGGCACGTACTCTCCGAACGGCATCAGGCGAATCTTATCATACTGCGCGACGAGCCGGCCCTCTTCGTTGACCATCACGGCCGAGTTGTAGGAGCCGCCGCCGGGCGCGGGCTCCTGCGAGTTGAAGATGACGGAGGCGCGATTCTTCGCCGCGAAGTCCGCGATGAGGTAGCGAAACTCCGCGTCCCCCGCGTACTGAAAATACATGGGCGACTCGGGCCAGATGACGACGCGCGGGACGTTCGGGAATTGGTCCGCGAGCTGTGCCAGCCCGCGCTCGCTCAGTTGGTAATGGCGCTCGACGAGCTCGGCCAGCTCGGCCGCGGATTTCCCCTGCTCCATCGGCACGTTCGGCTGGACGGCGACGACGACCGCGGCGGGCTCTCCCGCCTGTGTGTTCTGTCCCGCCGTCAAAGACGCCGCCGCGATGACGAGGGCCGCACAGACGATGGCCGCGCCGCCCGTCTTCGCCGCGCGCGCCGTGCGCTCGAAGAGAATGTGTGCGACGGCCGCGTTGACGACGACGACGAGGAATCCGACCAGGTAGACGCCGCCCCACCGCGCCGTCTGTATGAGCGGAGTCATGTAAGCCTGCGAATAGCCCATGGCGTTCCACAGTTGACCGATTGCGCCGAGCCGCGCCCACTCCAGCGCGACCCACATGAGCGGCGCGACGAACAACGCACGCCCGCCCCAGCGCGCCACGGCGCGGGCCAGTCCCATGCAGCACAGCGCGGGAAACAGTCCGGCGATGATCGGCCCCGGCACGAGCAGCAGAAACGCGGCCCACGTGGGGATGCCGCCGTAACGAATCATGGAATACGTCAGCCAGTAGCACGACCCGTAAAAGAAGAGCGTGCCCGTCACCCAACCGAGCATGAAGGCGCGGCCGCGGCTGGCCCCGCGCGCGACGGCCAGAAAGAGCGGGACGAGCCCGACCCACGCGAGCGGCCACAAATTGAAGTCGGGGAACGAGAGGACGAGGAGCGCGGCGGACGCCGCGGCCAGAGCGACTTCCACGCGCGCGGGGGCCGCGGCGCGCACGCGCCTGCGAAGCCGCGTCAGCAGTCGCCCCCGAACCGGCGCATCGAGCGAGACGGCGTCGTCCATGCGCGTGAGTTTAACAAAAGCGCGGGCGCGAGTCTTGAGCAGACCGCCGCGGCGAAAAATTTTTTGGGGAGTAAAAACCTAGACGCTGCACGCGCGGCCGCTCGCCCAAATGGTCTACCGGAGAGTGCATTTCGACAGAAAACGTCACCGCCCCGGTGACAAATTTCGTCGCTCTGGTACTAGAGAGAGGTTGGGGCGCGGCGGCCGAGCCGGGCGCGTGGCTGTTTGAGCGAAGTGGAACTAATCCGGCGAATAAGTTAAAAGCCTGTAAAAGCGGGCGAACCCGGCCATTTCTGACCGGGTTCTCATATCGGAGAGTTAAACTGAAGGATCGCTCGGCGGGCGGCTGGCGCAGCGGCAGGCGGCGCTCAGAGGGTTGATGGCGGCGGGGACACGTTACATATCGTGCTTGCCGACATTATGCTCAGCACATCGCGTGCCACGGAAAACTTTTTTCTGGAATGCGGAAACGATTAGACGTGAAGAGAGCAGTAGTCAGTAGTCAGTGGTCAGTGGTCAGTTAAGAACGTAAGAGAAGAAGGCAGCAGAATGTGAATGACTCTGCTGCCTTCTTTTTTTAACTGACCACTGACCACTGACTACTGACTACTGACTACTGACTACTGACCACTGGCCTCCATCACTTTCGCGTTCTTGAGGCGGGCGTCGTTGGCGGCGCGCATTCGTGTGGCGGCTTCGCGGGCCTCGTCCTGCGTGAAGCGGCCGACGAGGACAGAGTAGCTGCGCCTCGTCTCGCCGGCTCGCGGGCTCGTCGTGCGGATGTCTGTGTAGCCTGCTTGCTGTAGAGACTTGACGAGCGTCTGTGCTTTCTCCGGGGCGTCGTAGGTGGCTACGAGCAGAGAGAAGCGGCGCGCGGCGTCGGCGGGCGCGGGGGTGGCGGCCGGCGTGGCCGAGGCGGTCGGCTGCGGCGCGGGAGTGGCCGCCGCCTGGGCCGCGGGCGAGCTGGAAGTGGCGACCGACGCCTTCTCCGGCTCGGCAGTCCAGCGGCCGACGATGATGCCCAGGCCGAAGAAGAGCGCGGAGAGCAGGAGCGCGCTCAAGAGCAGCACGGCCGGCCTACGCTCGTCGCGGCTGAACTCCGCGAGCGCGGAGTGGCGCGTCTCGTAGTCCACCTGGTCGGCGTATTTGTGAGTGTCTGTCGCCATAACCGCGAAGGTCCGGGCGGGCCGAGTCGCCGCCGTCTATTCGCGAGAGCCGGCTCGGGCCGGCTCGACTTCGAGCAGGTGACGGCTCGCGCCGACGATGCGGACGGCGCGGCCGCGCTCAAGACGCGCGCCCGAACGAGAACGCGCGCGCCACAACTCGCCGCGCACCAGCACGGAGCCTTCCGGCTCAAGCGCCGTCTCGACGGAGGCCGCCGCCCCCAGGAGATCCAGGTCGCCCATGCCCGCGCGCTTGTGCCTCCAGAGCGCGGCCACGAACAGCGCCAGCGCAACGAGGGCGACGAGCGAGGCCGCGAAAACGATCTGCCAATTAGTCATTATCTGAAAAGCGAAAATCCCGTCCGGTTGGAAGCGCATTCTAACATAAATGGAAAAAGGTAAAAGGAAAAGTGAAGACGAAAACCGCGCTCTTCGCCCTCACGGGTTCCTTTTACCTTCCGCTTTACCTGCTCCCCGTCTCGACCTGGCGTTGGAGGGCTATGGCCTCCTGGTTGTTGGGGTCAATCTGGATGGCGCTGCGCGCGTAGGAGAGCGCCTGCGCGCGGTCGCCCAGTTCGAGGAAGATGCGCCCCAGCAGGACGTGCGCGTCAATCGTCCGCGACTCCCAGAAGATGGCCGTCTTCAGCGCGCTGATGGCAGCCTGCTGGTCGCCGAGGCGCTGGTTGATGCGCCCTATCAGGAGGAAGGCGTCGGCGCTCGTCGGCTCAAGCGTGAGCACGCGGCGCAGGAGCTGTAGCGCCTCCTCGTCACGCCCTTCCTGATAAAGCTTTTGCGCCTGCGCGAGAAACTCCTGCGGGCTGCCCGCGGTCGGGATGATCTCGCCTTCCGCGGTCTGCGTCGCGGGCAGGTCGCCGCGGTTGAACGGCTTCAGGCGCAGGGCCACGTTCGACGTGGTCTGAGACTTTTGCCACTCCGTCTGCCACTTGGCGTAGGACGGGAGGAAGCGCCGCGCCTGGTCGTCGGCCGCCGTCGCCTGCTCGGCCTGGCCCGTCCTCTCCAGCGCCTTCGCCAGCAGGAAGTAGGACTGCCCGTCGCGCGGGTCGGCGGCAATGATGGGCCGAATCTGCTCCGCCGCCTCCGCGTACTTGCCGGCGAGGAAGAGCGCGTAGGCGTAGTTGAAGCGGACGATGGAGTCGTCGGGCGCGGAAGAGTCGGCCGCGCGCTTGAGGAACCTCGTGCCCTGCGCGAGCATCTCTTCGCGCTCCTTCGCCTCCTTCTCGTCGCGCGCAGCCTTGACGGAGAGCGCGCCCGCGTTGTTGACGACGCTCGTCAGCGGCGTCTTGGAGTTCTCGGGCGTCAGCGGCATCAGCGCGTCGAGCGCGTCGCGCGGGTTGCCTAGCTTGTCGTAGGCCAGCGCCGCGTGGAAGGCCGCCTCCGTGTAGTGCGTGTCCTCCTTCTGGAGCCTCGACAGGTACTCCGCGGCCTGCCTCCATTCCTGCTGCTGGAAGTAGAATTGGCCCAGCTCGAAGGCGGCCTCCGGGTAGACGGCCCCGCCCTTCTCGTCCGAGTAAATCTTCAGCGCGTTCTTCAGGTAGTTGACGCGCTTCTCCTTGTCGTCGGTCTGGATGCCTTTGAGGTAAGTCTCGAAGGCCACCTGCGGGACTTTGGTGGCGCGCTCGATCAGCTCGCGGCGCGTGAAGGGGAACGCCTTGTCGCGCGCGTAGAGGATGTCGAAGGCGAGGCGGCCCTGCATCGTCTGCAACTGCGTCAGCGGGTCCGCGAAGTCGAAGACGCGCGAGGCCCAGCGGCCGTCCGGCATCACCTCGCCCATCAGGCGACCCTCGTTGACCTTGATGACGCGCGCCGTGCCGAGGAGCGCGGCCGCCGTCTTGTCCTCGCCGGCGGAGGTGGTGTTGACGGTGTAGGTGCCGAGCACGATCATCGTCGCGTTGGCCGCGCGCGCCAGGCGGATGGCCGTGGCGAGCGAGGGGATAGTCGTCAGCGGGAGCCCGAGGCGCTGGTAGGCCAGCTCGCGCTCGTCGTTCGAGAGCACGACGAGGCCCGGAACCTTGAGCAGGTCGGCCAGCGAGTTGGCGAAGCTCTCGCCGACCCAGTTGTACTCCGGCAGGTTCGAGGTCGTGTTCTCGAACGGCAGGATCATCACCACGTCCTTGGCGGCCGCCGTCTGCGCGGCCACCTTTGAGGAATCGAAAATGACGGGCTGGATGAAGAGCAGGGCCGCCAGCGCGGCGCACATCAAAACGGGTCGTCTCAGTATGAATAGCATTACGTTATGCCCCCAAACAGGCAAGTTTGCCACATAAAAGAGGGCGCGCACAAACAGCGGCGCGGCCCTCGAATCAGATGCGGCTCCCCGAAACGCGGTTGGACTTAAGAAGCAGAAGAATTAACAGGGATGGACAGGATGGACAGGATGAAAGAATTTGAAATCTCAAATCTGAAATCTCAAATTTTTATCCTGTCTATCCTGTCCATCCCTGTTTGAATTCTCTTCGTCTTATTCGAAAACTTGCGCGAAGTCTTTGGCGAACTGCGCGAAGGCGATGGGGTCGCGGCCGGTGATTTCGCGGACGGTGTCGCGGACCTGGTCGGCGCGGCCGTCCTTGTAAAAGTTGAACAGTTCGACGAGCGTGTCCGCCGTCCACTCCTGCATCCCCATGCCGACCATCGCCGCGCGCGCGGCCTCGACGGGAATCTCGACGTACTTGACCTCGCGGCCGAGCGCCGCCGCGAGCTCGCGCGCAACGTCGTGGTAGGAGAGCGCCTGCGGCCCCGTGATTTCGTAAGCCTTCCCCTCGTGCCCGTCCTCGGTCAGCGCGTGGTAGGCGACCGCGGCCACGTCGCGCGCGTCCACGTAGCTGACCTTCGCGTCGCCGAACGGCGCGTAAAAAGTCCCCTGCGATTTAATGGTCGCGGCGAACATGAAGCTGTTCTGCATGAAACCGTTCGGCCGCAGGTGCGTGTACGCCATCCCGGAGCGCTCAATCTCCTCCTCCGTCTCGCGGTGAACCCGGCCGAGCGAGATCGCGTCCAGCGGGCCGCCGACGCCTATGGCCGAGAGCTTGACGACGTGGCGGACGCCAGCCTCTTTGGCCGCGCGGACGAGGTTGTTTTGCAGCTCCGCCTGCCGCTCTTCGGGCGCGGAGAGCAGGAAAACTTTCTCGACGCCCGCGAGCGCCGGCTCCAGTGTCTCCGGCCGGGAGAGGTCGCCGACGGCGGCTTCGAGGCCGAGCTTTTCGACGGCCTCAGCCTTCTCGCGGCCGCGGACGAGCGCGCGCGCCGCGACGCCCGCCGCGCCGAGCTTACGCACGAGGAAGCTGCCGACCGTGCCGGTCGCCCCCGTGACCAGAATATTCTTTCCCATGAGTCGTTCCTTCTCCGCTCATTCAGTCGAGGGCGGTTGACCTGGAGACGTGTCCGCCGTCGTGGGCGTCGTGTCGGTCGTCGCCGCCGCCGCCGTCTCGTAGCCCCAGAGTCTTTTCAGGCCGTCCAGGTCGCCCGCGAACTTGTCGCGGTCGCAATTGCCTATGCCGGGGACGCTGTACGGCCCCAGCCCGTCTTTGCCGTCCGTATACTGCCACATCGTCCACTCGCTCCAGATGGGCGGCAGGTGCGGCGTCGGCCCGTACTCGGCCAGCCAGAACCAGCAGGAACTGAGCGGCGTCTGGGCGGCGTGGCCGTGCAACAGTTGCGTGATGTATGAGCCCCCGTAGACGCCCGGCCAGCGCCCGGTCTGGGCCTGGACGTAATTCACCCATTCTTCGGCCTGGGCCAAAGTCATGCCCGGGCCGCTCGGGTTCATTTCGAGGTCGAGCACGAGCAGGTCGTTCGGCCCAGGCTCGACGACCGAGAGGAAGAACTTGGCCTGCGCCGCGCCGTCCTCGTTACCGACGCCGAAGTGGTAGGCCCCCCACATGAGCCCCGCGGCCAGCGCCGCGGTCTTGCGCTCGTGGTACTTCGAATCAATCATCGAGGTGCCCTGCGTGGCCTTGTGTATGACTCCGACGATGCCGGCCTCCTTGACGGTCTCGAAGCTGGAAACGGTGTTGAAGTGGGACAAGTCTACGACGACGTTGATGGGTGTCATGTGCTGTGCGCCTCCGGGTGAGTTTGAAAATCGCGGTTGACCGGGCGTGATTCTATCACGGGCCGTCTGCGCGCCCCGCATTTATCTCGCCCGGCCGTTTTTGTGCCAGTAAATTTATTGTATTTGACGCCCCGTTCCGCGGACTGTTTGGATTGCAAAATAAAATGAGGGCCGGCTACAGCACACACAGCGAGCGGGGGTAAACCACCCTTCCCGACCTGCGAGGGGGCGCGGGGCGAATGATTCAAGCCAAGATAATTGGCAGGTCGGGAAGAGGGGCTCGCCCCCGCCGCCTTTTCGTTTGTCCCTCCGCTTTACTGCTCCTTGCTCGGGGTAGCGAGTTGTTTGACGCGCGTTCTCCACTCGGAGGGCTGCTGCGTTGCGAGTTGGGGCGACTCGTAAGCGGCGATGACCAGCTCCCGCAGGGCGGGGATGACTTGAAGCTCAAGGGCTGCTTTCGGCTTCGCGGCCTGTTCGAGCAAGGCCAGGCGCGCGTCGCGCCACTCGGCGGACGGCGAGACGCCTCTCGTCAGGAACGACAGAGCCTCCATGCCCGCCGCCCCGGCCTCCGACAAATCTTTAGCGAGCGGCCGCGCTTCCCAGAGCGCGGGCGACCCGCCGATGAGCGCGTCCAATTCCGGTCCGGCGCTCTGCCACTCCGTCAGCATCGCGCGCAACTCCGCGGCGCGCGACTCGAAGCGCGGGGCGTCAGAGAGCAAAACGTCAACCGCCTGCGCGAACCTGCGCGCCGCCTCGCTGTCGGGCCGCGCGGCGTCCACCAGCCCCGTCAGCGGACTCAACATAGTCTGCGGGCGCTGCTGGTAACGCCTGTATTCTTTAACGGGCTCGATCACAGAGACGAGCGTCTGAAGCGCGCGCGTGTCATGCCCCTGCGCCAGCCGCCTGAGCATCATCGCCTGGTTCCGCTCGTGCATCAGGCCCAGCTCTTCCAAGTGGACGCTCGTGACGGCGAGGCGGCGGTACATATCCGCCACGTCTTTGACCTCGCGCGGCGACCAGAGTCTCTCGGCGATGGCGGCCGTGCGCGGCCAGATGCGCGAGTCAATTGTCTCGGGCGTCACCCACTCGGCCCACATCGTCGCCTCACCGCCGAGGACGTGCGCCGCCTCGGCCTGTGTGAGCCCGCTGTCCGCGGGAAGCGGGTCGTTGAGGTAGTGATCCGAGGCTGGGAAGATGAGGTCTATGTAGTAGCCGTTCGAGAGGATGCCGTCGTAGCCCTGGCGCGCGGCCTCTGCCAGCGCCTTCTGCCCGCGCCAGGAGTGTATGACGACATCCTTCGGGATGCCCGGCTGGAAGATTTCGTCCCAGCCCATCATGCGCTTGCCGTGCTTCTTGAGAATCTGTAAGAGGCGCTGGTTGAAGTAGGTCTGTAGGGCGTGGTTGTCCTTGATGCCCTTCTTCTTCATGAAGGCTTGAATCTGCGGGTTGCGGTCCCACTGCTTGCCCTCGTTCTCGTCGCCCCCGATGTGCAGGTAGGCGTCCGGGAAGAGCGCGGCCATCTCGCCGAGGAAGGCGTCGAGGACTTTGTAGACCTCCTCGCGCGTGGGGTCTAAAGAGGGCTCGAAGATGCCGGGCCTGCGCTCAATCGTGTAGGGGCCGGGCGCGCTCCCCAGCTCGGGGTGGCCGACGAGCCAGCTCGTCGCGTGGCCGGGGATGTCGAATTCTGGCACAACGCGTATGCCGCGCGCGCGCGCGTAGGCTATGACTTCGCACGCCTGCTCCTGCGTGTAGTACAAACCGTCGGAGCCCATCTGGTGAAGCTTCGGGAACCGTTTGCTCTCGATACGAAAACCCTGGTTTTCGGTGAGGTGCCAGTGCAGGACGTTGAGCTTGACGGCGGCCATCGCGTCGAGGTTGCGCTTGAGGACTTCCATCGGCTGGTAATGGCGGCCGATGTCAATCATTAGGCCGCGCCAGCGGAAGCGCGGGCTGTCCTGAATCTGCACCGCCGGGACGTAAAAGCCATCGCGGTCGCTCGCGAGCAGTTGGAGGAAAGTCTCTAATCCGCGCATCGCGCCGACGACTGTGGGGGCGCGCAGCACAGCCTGCCTGTCCGTCACGTCGAGCGAGTAAGACTCGTCCTCGTCCACGGAGGGCACGGCCTTGCCCGGCCCCTGCGTCTCGACGACGAGCGTCGCCGACGTGGCATCGCCCGCCACGTCGCGCCGGAACTCGAACACCGTGCGCCCTTCGAGCCTGCGGGCGGCGCGGCTGATGGCGGCGCGCAGGCGGTCATCAGAATGGCCGCGCGTGGCGACGGTGAAGGATGCGTTAATCGGGAGCCGGCCTTGATTGAAGCGCACGGCGGCGGGCACGGGCATCAGGTTGTGGCGCGCGGGGCCGGCGGTCTGCGCCGCGGCGCTCGGGGACAGTGACAGGAGCAGGACGAGCAGAAGGTGCTTGCTAGCTTTCATGTGTTCCTCGTGTATGTGGGTGGATAAAAACTGAACTCACTCTTAGCGCCTCCGCCGCCGCGCCGTCAATCGAAAAGTTTTAGAGTGACCTCGGCCTTTCATATCTGGTATGCTCCGCGCGCCAGCCTTGAATCCGCCCGCAGCGGCGACAAAGTCAAAAGAAGTTTAGTGGAGGTGTTTTATGCGTCTTGAAAACCCGGGCCGGGCTTTTATGTTGACAGCCTGCGCCGTCGCGCTCCTGTGTCTCTCGCAGGCCGCGCTGGCACAGTCTGGCCGCCGCCAGAAGACAGCCCCCTCGCCCCCGACACCGACGCCCGCCGAGACACCCACCAAAAACGAAAGCGAGGCCAAGCCGCGCGCCGCCAGGACCGAGCCCCTCACGCCCGTCGTCGTCGGCGGCGACAGGTTCGGCTCCTCCAACATGACCATCGGCCCGAACTACATTGACGAGGCCGTCGAGTCTTGCGCGATGGACCTGGACAAGGCCGGCGGGTTGGAGGCCAGGAGCGGCGGAGGGATGACGCGCAAGGAGGCCGTTGACCGCGCGAAGAAGGAGACCGAAGGCTACGTGGTCTGGCTCGAAATGAGAAGCGACGGCAACCGCGTGGAGGACATCTGGGTCAGCTTCACAGTCTTCCGCCCGCAGACGGCTAAAATCCTGACCTCCGGCAACGTCTACCTCACGGGCAGGCGCGTGGGCCGCGGCCCCGTCGGCGTGGGCGTGCCTTCCGTCGGCAACCGCATGCCCCTGCAATACCTGATGCGGGAGGCCGGGCGCGAAGTGGCCGGGCGCGTGGCCGACAAGCTCCACTCCGTCGCGAAGGAGTAGGGAAGAAGAAGGAGGACGTTGATGGAAGACGCGCTGACGGGCGAGCACAAGGGGACGCAGGCGACGGGCCGACTTCTCTCGCTCGATGTCTTTCGCGGCATCACCATCGCCGGCATGATTCTGGTCAACAACCCCGGAAGCTGGGAGCACATCTACAGCCCGCTCGAACACGCCTCCTGGCACGGCCTGACGCCGACTGATCTGGTCTTCCCCTTCTTCCTCTTCATCGTCGGCGTCTCCATCACGCTCGCGCTCGGGCGACGCGCCACGACCGCCGGCAGCCGCAGCGACCTCTACGTCAAGATCATACGCCGCACGCTCATCATCTTCGCGCTCGGCCTCTTCCTCGGCGGCTTCCCCTACTTCGACCTACAGACCATACGCATCCCGGGCGTGCTTCAGCGCATAGCCGTCTGCTACCTCGTCGCCTCCGTCATCTTTCTCAACACGCGCTGGCGCACGCAGGCCATCATCGCCGCCGCGCTCCTCGTCTTCTACTGCGTCATCATGAAATACTTCCCCGTGCCGGGATTCGGGGCGGGGAATTTGGAGATGGAGGGGAACCTCGCGGCCTACGTTGACCGCCAGGTGCTCGGAGCACACAAGTGGAAGCCGCTGTACGACCCGGAGGGAATCCTGAGCACGATTCCGGCCATCGCGACCGCGTTGTGCGGCGTGCTGACGGGCCACCTGCTGCGCTTGAAGCGCGCGGCGCTGGAGAAGGTCTCGGCCATGTTCGTCGCGGGTGCGGCGGCGCTCGTCGCGGGCTACGTGTGGAGCTTCTGGTTCCCGGTCAACAAAGCGCTCTGGACGAGTTCTTACGTCCTGGTGACGGCCGGGATGGCGCTGCAACTTCTGGCGCTGTGCTACTGGCTGATTGACATCAAGGGCTACAAAAATTGGGCCAGGCCCTTCCTCATCTTCGGCTCGAACGCGCTGGCGCTCTACTTCCTGGCGGAGCTGTTCTCGAACATCATCGGGGTCGTGACCATCCAGGGCGTGGACTTGAAGAGCTGGCTCTACGACAACTTCTACGCCTCGTGGGCCTCGCCCCTGAACGCGTCGCTGTTCTTCGCCATCTCGATCGTGCTCCTCTGGCTCGGCGTCATGACAATCCTCTACCGCAAGCGAATCTTCATCAAAGTCTGAGGAAACCCGAAAAAAACCACTCAACCCTTTGCGCCTTAAGTCTTAACTTTGCGCCTCCAGCGTGAACGGCTGTTTCGCGCAAAGGCGCTAAGGGAAAACGTAAGGCGCAAAGGCTTGAGTGGTTTTTTTGGTCTTGGTTAACTTTGCGACGGGAGGGTGGAGGAGACCTGGCGCGCGAGGACGAGTGCGCCGTGGATTCCGCTCTCGCCGCCGAGCGCGGCCTGTAGGATTTGCACGCTCTCGACGGGAATCATCCGCGCGCGCAGCTCGACGAGCGGGCGCAAGGGGCCTAGCAGTTGCTCGCCGGAGGAGGCGACGCCGCCGCCGAGGACGACCGCCTCCGGCGCTAGAATCGTGACGACGTTGCCGACGCCGATTGAGAGGTAGTGAATCATCTCGTCCCACACGCGGCGCGCGAGCGCGTCGCCGCTCTGCGCCGCCTCGGCCACTGTGCGCGCGGTGATTTTTTCGGGGCCTGTGACCGTCTCGCTGATGACGCTCGGCTCGCCCGCGGCGATTAGCTCGCGCGCGCGGCGGGCGATGGCCTTCCCGGAGCAGAGGGCGTCGAGGCAGCCGCGCGAGCCGCAGCCGCAGGGCGGGCCGTCCGGCAGGACAGTCATGTGTCCTATCTCGCCCGCGCCGAGCCGCCGCAGGAGTTGATTGTTGACGATGACGCCGCCGCCCACGCCCGTCGAGATGGTGAGGTAGACGAGGTCTGTGAAGCCGCGCCCCGCGCCGTGCGCGTGCTCGCCGAGCGCGGCCAGCTTAGCGTCGTTCTCGATGGCGGCCGGAACCCTTAAAAGTTCTTCGACGGTGCGGACGATGGGGAACTCGTGCCAGCCGGGCAGGTTGATGGGGTTGAGGACCGTCCCGCGGTCCTTGTCCACGGAGCCGGGGCAGCCGAGGCCGACCGCCAGCACACGCGCCTCAGCCTCCGCGCTCAGCTCGGCGACGGCCGCCGCGACGTTGCCGAGGATGGCTTCCGGCCCAATTCCCGCGAGCGTCGGGAAACGCCGGCCGGCGATTCTCTCGCCGCCCAGCGATTCGAGGGCGACGGCGATTTTCGTCCCGCCTATGTCTATTCCTGCGACGGCTTCCGTCATTACGGTCAACTCTTCTCAGCGCCTTCGCCTCTGCGTTTGCCCGCCCGTGAGCGTGAATTTCTCTGCGAGGTTGCCGACCATGACGGTGAAGTCGCCGGGCTCGATTGTCGGCTTGTTGTCAGCGCCTATGAAGGAGAGGTCGTCGCGCGTCAGCGTGAAGTTTAGTTCTTTGCTCTGGCCCGGCTCCAGGTGGACTTTGGCGAAGCGCCTGACGCGCTTGCCCGGCGGCGAGACGGACGCCACCTCGTCGCGGACGTAGACGATGACCGTCTCCTTGCCCGCGCGGCGGCCCGTGTTCGTCACCGTCACGCTCACGCTCACGCGGCCGTCCACGGGCGCTTGCCTGGGGCTCACGCGCAGCGCGCCGTAAGAGAAGGTCGTGTAGCTCAGGCCGTGGCCGAACTCGAACTGCGGGCTGAAGGCCGTGTTGCCGTAGCTGGTCGCCTCTGTCTCGAACAGCTTGCGGTCGTAAGTCACGAACCCGTTCGGCGTGCGCGGGTAGGTGAAGGGAAGTTTGCCCGAAGGGTTGTGGTCGCCGAAGAGCACGTCGGCCACGGCCGTGCCGCCCTCGTTGCCGGGGTTGTAGGCCATCAGGATGGCTTGCGCCTTGTCCGCGATGCGGCTGATGACGCGCGGGCGGCCTTCGACGAGCACGAGCACGACGGGCTTGCCAGTGGCTTGAACAGCTTCGGCCAGCCGCAACTGCGGCTCGCCTAAAGTCAAATCGGTGACGTTGCCGGGAGTCTCTGCGTAAGAGCCTTCGCCGAGGCAGAGCACGACCACGTCCGCGTCGCGCGCGGCGCGCACGGCCGCCGCGATGTCAACTTCCTGTTCAAAGTCCGTCGTGCCGGTCGGGGGCGCGCCGGGCGGCAGCAAAATCTTCGTGCCCGGCACGTAGGTCACGTTCTTGCCGAGCTTGCCTTCGATGGCCTGTAAGATGGTCGGGCGGTCTTTCGGGTAGAGCGATTCATCCGAGCCCTGCCAGACGTAAGTCCAGCCGTTGTTGAGCGAGACGAGGGAGTGCGCCGTCGGCCCCGTCACCAGCACCTTCTGATTTTTCGAGAGCGGCAGCAGTCCGCCGTCGTTCTTCAGGAGCGTCATTGACTCGCGCGCCGCTTGCAGGCTCAAGTCGCGCGCCGCGTTCGTGCCGACGTTGGCCTTGAGCGCGGGGTCCGGCATCGCGTTCTCGAAAAGCCCCAGCTCGAACTTGACTCTCAGGATTCTTCGCACGGCCTCGTTGATGCGCGTCATGGGAACTTTGCCCTCTTTGACGAGCGCGACGAGGTGGTCCGCGAAACTGTAGTCGCTCGGCACCATGCTCATGTCTATGCCCGCCATGACGGCCATCCGCGTCGCCTCGCGCTCGTCGGCCGCGACCTTCCATTGCGTGACCAGCTTCTTGATGTCTTCCCAGTCGGAGACGGCGAAGCCCTGAAAGCCCAGCTCGCCGTGCAAGATGTCCGTCAGGATGTGGCGGTTGACGTGGCCCGGCACGCCGTTAATCTCCGCCGAGTTGACCATCACAGTGCGCGCGCGCGCCTTGACCGCGGCCGCGAACGTCGGCAGCACGTACTCGCGCAAATAATTCTCTGGAATCCACGCCGAGGTTCGGTCCCTGCCGTTCAAAGGCAGGCTGTAGCCCATGTAGTGCTTGAGGCTCACGGCGACGCTTTTACTGGAAGACACGTCTTCGCCTTCGAGGCCGCGGACGAAGGCGACGCCCATCACGCTCGCCAGATACGGGTCTTCGCCGAAGGTCTCGTAGAAGCGTGCCCAGAGGGGCTGGCGGCCTATGTCCAGGACGGGCGAGAAAGACCACGGGATGCCCGCGGCGCGCGTCTCCATCCCGACGACTTCGGCCGCGCGCAGCATCAGCTCTGGGTTCCACGTCGCGGCCATCCCAATCTCCTGCGGGAAGAGGGTCGCGCCCTGCACGTAGTTCGCGCCGTGTATGGAGTCTATGCCGTAGATGACAGGAATCTTGAGCCGCGTCCGCTGGCTCGCCTCCTGTATCTGCCGGATGAGGTTGTGCCAGTAATCAACCGGCAGGGCCTGGTCTTTGACGTTGAGGATTGAGCCGACGCCGTACTTGACGACGGCCTTCTCCAACTTGGCCGGGTCAATCTGTATGGCCTGGTTCGAGCCCGTCGTGACCATGCCGATTTCGAGCTGCGTCATCTGGCCCACTTTCTCTTCGAGCGTCATGCGCGCGAGCAGCGCCTCTATCCGGCGCGTGTTGTCGCGCGCGGGCCTCTGGCGCACGGCGGCCTGGAAGAAAGCGTCGCTGTCTTTGATGTCCTCGCCGGCGGCGGCTTGTGGCAGGGCTAGGCATAAGCTTTGGGCGCACAGGATGGCGGCCACTGCGAGAGCAGTCTTTCTCATGGCGGTCTGCTTGTCCTTCAGGTAGCCGGATTAGTAGGAGCTATGGTGGCCGCCATTCTCTTGTATCCGCCCGTTTTCTTCAAGCATTATTTTGTTCCGAAGCGCGACAAACTTTTGCTATTATACGGCGCGCTGCATTCTTTCCGATTAAGAGAGCCTTTTAAACCCGCGTCTTTCTTTGCGCCTTTGCGTCTTTGCGTGAGACTAACTTTTCACGCAAAGACGCAAAGGCGCGAAGGAGTTGAGCGGGTCAACGGCTTGAGTATTAAAAAGGAGATTCCACAACCCATGCGAACTGCGAGAGCTTTCATTGCGCTTTTGTCTTTGACGTTGTTGGCGCTGGCCGGGGCTTGCGTGAACGCCCCGCCGGAGCAGGGCGGCGCGGGCGGCGGCGCGAAGAACAAGAGCGGCCCCGTCAAGATAGGGTTTTCGATGGACACGCTCAAGGAGGAGCGCTGGCAGCGCGACAAGGAGTTCGTGGAGGCCAAGGCGAAGGAGCTGGGCGCGACCGTCATCGTCCAGGTCGCCAACGGCGACGACAAGCTACAGATCGAGCAGGCCGAGAACATGCTGACGCAAGGCGTGGACGTGCTCCTGGTCGCGCCGCACAACGGCAAGGTCGCGGCCTCCATCGTCGAGTCGGCCAAGCGGCAGAACGTCCCCGTCATCAGCTACGACCGCCTGATTCTGGACAGCGACGTTGACCTCTACGTCTCGCACCAGGTCGTGAAGATCGGCGAGATGCAGGCCAAGTACGCGCTCGACCGCGCGCCCAAAGGCAACTACGTCATCGTCGGCGGCTCGCCCACGGACAACAACGCCTTGCTCCTGCACGACGGCCAAATGAATATCCTCAAGCCGGCCGCAGACCGCGGCGACATCAAGATCGTCGTGGACCAGTACGCCAAGGAGTGGAAGGCGAGCGAGGCGCTCAACATCACGGAGAACGCACTGACGCAGACGCGCAACGACGTGGCGGCCGTCGTCTGCTCGAACGACGGCACGGCCGGCGGCGCGGTGCAGGCCCTCGAAGAGCAGAAGCTCACGGGCAAGGTCGTCGTCACGGGCCAGGACGCGGAACTCGCCGCCTGCCAGCGCATCGTCGAGGGCAAGCAGTCCATGACCATCTTCAAGCCGATCAAGCCGCTCGCCGACAGCGCCGTCGAGTCCGCCATCAAGCTCGCGCGCGGCGAGAAGGTGCAGACGAACGACAAAATCAACAACGGCTTCAAGGACGTGCCGGCCATGCTGCAAGAGCCCATCGCGGTTGATAAGGCCAACATGGCGGACACGGTCATCAAAGAGGGTTTCCAGAAGTTGGAGGCCGTCTACCAGAATGTGCCAAAAGACCAGTGGCCGAAGGCGGCCACGGCCTCCGCGAACAGTCCCGGCGCGGTCTCGGGCCTGCACGGCTACGCGCTGGCCCTCTCCGCGGCCTTGCTCGCGTTCGCCTTCGCGCGCAGGAGGTGAGGATGGAATATTCCGGCGGCGCGCCCCTGCTGGAGATGCGCGAGATCACGAAGACGTTCCCGGGCGTGCGCGCGCTCGACGGCGTCAGCTTCGATTTGCGCGCCGGGGAAATCCACGCGCTCGTCGGCGAGAACGGGGCGGGCAAGTCCACGCTGATGAAGGTACTCGGCGGCGTCTACCCGCACCCCGAGTACGGCGGCGAGATACTGATCGAGGGCGAGCCCGTGCGCTTCAACGGCGTGCGTGCTTCTGAAGCCGCGGGCATCGCCATCGTCTTCCAGGAACTCTCGCTCGTCAAAGACCTGACCGTCGGCGAGAACATCTTTCTGGGGCGCGAGCCGAGCCGCTTCGGCGTCGTCCGCTGGGACGAGCTGTACGGCCGCGCGCAGAAACTCCTGAACGACCTGCACCTCGCAATAGACCCGCGCACGCCCGTTCGCAACCTCGGCATCGGCCAACAACAACTCGTCGAAATCGCCAAGGCGCTCTCGCAGGACGCGCGCATCCTCGTGCTGGACGAGCCCACGGCCGCGCTCACCGGCGCGGAGGTCGAAACCCTCGCGCGCATCCTGGACAACTTACGCGCGCGCGGCGTCGGCATGGTCTACATCTCGCACAAGCTGGACGAAGTCTTCCGCCTCTCCGACCGCATCACGGTCCTGCGCGACGGGCGCACGGTCGGCACGGACGCCACCTCCGCGCTCGACGAGCGGCGCGTCATCAGTCTGATGGTCGGGCGCGAGGTGGACAACATTTTCCCGAAAGCGGAGCACCGGCCGGGCGAGACTGTCTTCGAGGCGCGCAATATCACGGTCGAAGACCCGAACGTGGCGGGCAAGCTCCTGGTCAATAACGTCAGCTTCAATGTTCGGCGCGGCGAGGTCTTGGGCATCGCGGGGCTGATGGGCGCGGGGCGCAGCGATCTGCTGATGGCCGTCTTCGGCGCTCACGCCGGGCGCACCACGGGCGAGCTTTTCGTGGAGGACAGGCCGGTCAGAGTCACTAGCCCCGCCCAGGCCATACGCCTCGGCCTGGGCTTCGTCACGGAGGACCGCAAGCGCTTCGGCCTCGTCCTCGACCAGACCATCTTGAACAACATGACGCTGGCGAGCCTGCCGCACCTCTCGGGCCGCTTCGTGACGGACGCGGACGCGGAGGCGGCCGCGGGCGAGCGCGCGGCGCGCGACCTGCGCATCAAGGCCAAAAACGTCTGGACGATTGCTGGCACACTTTCGGGCGGCAACCAGCAGAAGGTCGTGCTCGCCAAGTGGCTCTTAACTAATCCGAAGGTGCTCTTCCTGGATGAGCCGACGCGCGGCATAGACGTGGGGGCCAAGCAGGAGATTTACGCGCAGATCAGCAGGCTCGCGGGCGAGGGCCTCGCCATCGTCCTCGTCTCGTCGGAGTTGCCGGAAGTGCTCGGCCTCTCCGACCGCCTCCTCGTGCTCCACGAGGGCCGCGTCGCGGGCGAGTTCACGCGCGCCGAGGCCACGCCCGAGGCCGTCATGGCCTGCGCCACCGGCCACGCGAGCCGGGCCGCCTAGCTGTTAAGGAGCCGGCCTTTGCGCCTTACGTCTTACCTTTGCGCCTTTGCGAGAACCCGCAACGTCTCACGCTGGAGGCGCTAAGTAAAAACGTAAGGCGCAAAGGGTTGAGTTAACAAGTAAGCTGAGTTTTTTAATGAGTGAGGTCGTGCGGTGAGCGAACAGGCGAATGAACCTTTAATCGAGCGCCCCCCGGCGACGGCTGACACGGAGCCGCAGAAGGGAATCGGCCGTCTCAAAATCCCAACGTCGGCCCTGCGCGCTTACACGATGGTCATCGCGCTCGTCGTCATCTGGCTGCTCTTCAGTTGGGCCACCGACGGAATTTTCCTGAGCGCGCGCAACTTCTCCAACCTGATGCGGCAGACGGCCGTCACGGGCGTCCTCGCCGTCGGGATGCTGATGATCATCATCACGGGGCAGATAGACCTCTCGGTCGGCTCGCTCGTCGGCCTCGCTGGCGGGGTCTCCGTGATGGTACTGACGTGGCTCGGGTGGGGGCTCGGGCCGGCGATTCTCGCGGCGCTCGTGGTGGGCGTCGTCATCGGCGCGTTGCAGGGCGCGCTCGTGGCCTACGCCAACATCCCTGCCTTCATCGTCACGCTCGGCGGCCTGCTCGTCTGGCGCGGGGCCATCAAGGGGCTCAGCCAGGGCAACACGATTCCCATCGCGCTGCCCGCTTACAAGAACATAGGCCAGAGCTACGTCGCGCCGGCCGTCGGCATCGCGGTCGCCGTCGCCGCCGTCGCCGCCATCGTCTGGCTCAACCTGCGAAGGGTGCGCGCGCGGGCGCGCTACGGGCTGGCGATTCCTGGCACAATTCAGACGGCGCTGCGCATCGCCGTGCCGTCGCTCGTCGTCGTCGGCTTCATCCTGGCCCTGAACTCTTACGCGGGCGTGCCGATTCCCGTCATCATCCTGATGGCGATTGCGCTGCTCGGCGCATTCCTGACGCAGAACACGACCTTCGGGCGCTACCTCTACGCCATCGGCGGCAACCCGGACGCGGCCCGCCTCTCCGGCATCAGCCTGCGCAAACACATCCTGCTAGTCTTCTGTTTGATGGGCGCGCTCGCGGGCGTGGCCGCCGTGATTTACACGGCGCGGGTGGGGAGCGCCTCGCCGGACGCGGGCGTGCTCCTGGAACTCGACGCGATTGCGGCCTGCGTCATAGGGGGCGCGAGCCTGATGGGCGGCCGCGGCTCGATCTTCGGCGCGTGCCTCGGCGCGCTCTTCATGGCGAGCCTCGACAACGGCATGTCGCTCAAGAACGTGCCCGACTTCATGCAGGACATCGTCAAAGGCTCGATCCTCGTCGTCGCCGTCGGCATGGATATGCTCGGCCGCCGCAAGGGCGGATAAGCTCAAGAAAGAATCAGGTAATTTTGTGCCAGTGTCGTTAATGCTTCAGGAGATCGCCGAGCAGCCCGCGGCGCTAGAGAAGACGATTGCCGAGGAGCGCGGCAAGGTGGCGCGGCTCGGCTCCTTCCTCAAGGCGCGCGACGTTGACCTGATCGTGCTCGTCGCGCGCGGCAGCTCCGACAACGCGGCGCTCTTCGGCCGCTACCTCCTGGAGATCAAGACGGGCATCCCCGTCTCGCTCGCCGCGCCCTCCGTCTACACGCTCTACGGCGGCGAGTTGCGACTCGGCCGCGCGCTCGTCATAGGCGTCTCGCAGTCGGGCGAGGGTGAGGACATCAACCGCGTGCTCGCTCGCGCGCGCGCCTGCGGCGCTTACACGGTCGGCATCACCAACGAGCCCGCGTCATCCATGTCGAGCCAGGTGGACGAGCTGCTCGTCATGCACGGCGGGCGCGAGCGCTCCGTGGCCGCGACGAAGACTTTCACGGGGCAGATGATGCTCTTCTACATGCTCGCCGCGGCGCTCGCCGACGGCGGCCACTCCTTCGGCCACGAGGCCATCCCGGAGCTGGCCGCGCGCGCACTCGAACACGAGGCCAGCATCAGGCAGCTCGTCGAGCGTTACGTCTTCATGGAGAACTGCGTCGTCGTCGGCCGCGGGCTCCTCTACGCGAACGCCTACGAGCTGGCGCTCAAGCTGATGGAGACCTGCTACGTCGTCGCCGAGCGCTTCTCGTCCGCGGACTTCTTCCACGGGCCGCTGGCGATGGTCGAGCGCCACTTCCCCATCATCCTCTTCGCGCCGCCGGGCATCACGCTCGAAGGGGCGAGGCTCCTCGCGGGCCGACTCCGCGAGCTGCGCGCGGACACGCTCGCCATCACCGCGGACGCGGAGGTCGTGACGATGTCCACGAGGTCCGTCAGGATGGAGGCGGGGGTGGAAGAGTTCCTGACGCCCATCCCCTACATCATCCCGGCCCAACTCTTCGCGGCCCTGCTCGCGGAAGCCAAGGGGCTAGACCCGGACGCACCTCGCTCACTCTCGAAAGTCACGCGGACGTTATGAGTCAGAGTGAATCAAACAGGCTGGCGGTCGTCGGCGGCACGGTCGTGACGCGCGACCGTGTGATAGAGGACGGCGTGGTGCTCGTCGCCGACGGCCACATCAGTTTCGTGGGCCGCGCGCGCGACGCAGGGCCGGAGCCCGGCTCCGAGATTATTAACGCCGCCGGCCTGACGGTCCTCCCCGGCCTGATTGACACGCACGTTCACGGCAGCCACGGCGACGACGTGATGTTCGGCGGGGCCGAAAGCGTCCGCCGCATCTCGCGCGCACAACTGCACTACGGGACGACCGCCTATCTGCCGAGCACTGTCTCCGCGCACCACGAGAACCTGCTCCGCGCGCTCGAAGCCTGCGCCGCCGCGGCCGCGGACACGGGGCCAGCCGCGGAGGTCGTCGGCATGCACGTCGAAGGCCCGTTCATCAACAGGAACAAGAAGGGGGCGCACTCGCTTGAAACGCTCCGCGACCCTGACCTCGATCAGTGCATGGAGTACCTGCGCGCCGCGCCGGGCCTCGTCAAGATCATGACGCTCGCGCCGGAGCTTCCCGGCGGCATGGAGTTAATCCGCCTGCTGGTCGCGCACAACGTGGTCGCTTCCCTGGGCCACTCGGAGGCCGATTACGACACGGCGCTTGCGGCCATGGAGGCCGGGGCGACGCACGCGACGCATCTTTATAACGCCATGCCCGCGCTGCACCACCGCAAGCCCAACCTGACCGCGGCCTGCCTGAACGAGCCTTTCATCCGGGCCGAGATAGTGCTCGACGGGCTGCACGTCGCGCCCGAGATGGCACGCCTCGCGGCGCGCATCAAGGGGCGGGACGGATTGATTCTTGTCACGGACGCGATGTCGGCCGTCGGCTGCCCCGCCGGGACGTACACGCTCGGCGAACTCCCCGTCCGGGTCGAGGGCGAGAGGTGTGTGCTGATGGACGGCGAGACCATCGCCAGCTCGTTACTGACCATGAACAAGGCCGTGCGCAACGCCGTGGAGTTCACAGGCATGAGCCTGGTTGACGCGGCGTACATGGCGTCCTTCCTCCCCGCGTCGGTCTGCGGCGTCTCCGACCGCAAAGGCTCGATCGAAGTCGGCAAGGACGCGGACCTGGCGATTCTGGCACAGGACTACTCCGTCCGCGCGACCGTCTGCAAGGGCTCAGTCGCTTACCGCGCTCCGCTATAGAGAGGCTCGCTGGTGAGGACCTAGGGTGAGTGAGTTGGTGAGCTGCGCCGGATTATTTAATTTCTTTGAGGAAATCTTCTATCTCAACGTCCGCATCACGCAACGCACCCTTTAACGTGTAGCGGTCAACCTCATCATGGAAAGGGAAAACGATTACTCGCCCATCTTCGTGCTTCATCTTCACATGGCTGCCTTTACGGTGCACTTCGACGAAGCCTAAACGCGACAACGTTGCTAAGACTTGCCGCGCTGAGAGCAGGGGCAATTTCATACCGATAGCTCAACCATTTCCTGATCTTCTGCTAACTCTGTAGACTCAGGCTCTAAGTACAAATCTATAGCTTCGCGGATATTCTCAAGAGCCTCTTCTTTGGTTTTACCTTGTGACCAGCAGCTTTTGAGAGAGGGGACGTGAGCGACGAAATAACCATCTTCGCCGGGTTCAACAATAACTTTGATGTTCATAAGCACTCCATCCTTATCAAGCTTCACTCTTCTGAAGGTTAGTGGGTCTTACCGAAATGGTCAATCCTCTTCATCCCACTACAATTGGCCGCCAGCCGCGGCATTTTGCTTGGAAGGTCGTCTCTCATCGCCGCTGGCGGCATGATACCTCAAGGACCGGCGATTATCGCTCCCGGCGGTCTAACACCTCGGGCCGACTTTCACCGTCAGCGCGTTTGACGCCGAAAGCGTCCTGACTTGACCCTTTCGCCCGGGCTCGTGCATACTCCTGCGTCCCTGGTGCGGAGGTAAGTCCCGCGTTCGGTGCCCGCCGCCTGGATTTTCACTTTCCCGATTAAGTTAACCGTAGCCGACAGGCACAGGTCACACTCGTTTCCTCAAGTTTTTACGTGCGCGAGTTTCCCGGACAGCTTTTGTGAGTAAGATAATGCCTCGATTCTCTGGCCCATTAAAGACATCTCTGCGCGGCAGATCGAGCGCCCGGCTCGTCCTGGCCCTGGCGCTCCTCATCTCTCTAGTCGCCCTGCCAACTCTCTCCACGGCGCAGCTACAGCCCTCCGGCTCCGCTGGCCCCGGCGAGAAGCGGCCGCGCATGGAGTTCGTGCCCGGCGAAATTTTGGTCCGCTACCGCGACGACGCGGAGGCGCGGCGCGACGAGACGGAGCCCGCCATGCAGTTGCGGACGCCCGGCGGCGGAAGACTTCCCGTGCGGGTCGAGCGGTTTGAAGGCTCCGATTTGGTCAGGGGCCTGCGCCTCGTGCGCGTCCCCGCTGAAGCGACTCTGGCGGCGATAGCCGCCATGAGGGCGCGGCCCGGCGTGCTCTACGCCGAGCCGAACTACGTGCGGCGCAAGCTCGTGGCCGCGAACGACCCGCGCTTTAAGGAGATGTGGGGGCTGAAGAACACCGGGCAGGCCGGGACGAGCGGCGGCAACCCCGGCGTCGTCGGCGCGGACATTGACGCGGAGCCCGCGTGGGGCATCACGACCGGCAGCCGCTCGGTCGTCGTCGGCGTCGTGGACGAGGGCGTGGACATTAATCACGCGGACCTGAAGGCCAACGTCTGGAAGAACCCCGGCGAGGTCGCGGGCAACGGCGTGGACGACGACGCCAACGGCTTCGTTGACGACGTGAACGGCTGGGACTTCTTCCACAACGACAAGACTGTCTTCGACGGCTCCGGCGCTTACCCCACTGACGAGACGGACGCGCACGGCACGCACGTCGCAGGCACGATCGGGGCTGTCGGCAACAACGGCGTGGGCGTGACCGGCGTCAACTGGCAGGTGAGCCTCATGTCGCTCAAGGTGCTGGGTCAGGGCGACGAGTTCGGCGCGGCGTCGAGCGTGCTGGTGACTGTGCGGGCCTACAACTACGCCAAGATGATGAAGGACAAGTGGGCCAGTTCCGGCGGGACGAAGGGCGCGAACATCCGCGTCCTCAACAACAGCTACGGCGGCTGGGGCCGCTCGCAGGCCGAGCTCGACGCCATCCGCGCGCTCGCCGCCTCGAACATCCTCTTCGTGGCGGCGGCCGGCAACGAGTCCAACTCCAACGACAGGGTGCCCACCTACCCTGCCAGCTACGTCGCGCCCAACTTGATTTCGGTCGGGGCCACGACCAACGGCGACCAGGTCGCCAGTTTCTCGAACGTCGGCGAGCGCACGGTCAGCATGGGCGCGCCCGGCCAGTGGATTCTGAGCACCACCCCGAACGGGACTTACGACTTCTACAGCGGCACTTCAATGGCCGCGCCGCACGTCTCGGGCGCGGCCGCGCTCGTCGTGGCCGCCAACCCCAACGTCACGGTGCGGCGGCTGCGCGCGGCGCTGATGTACAGCGGCGACGTGCTCGGCGACCCGGACGGCCCCAGCTACTACATGACCTTCGCCTCCGGCCGCAGGCTGAACGCGCTCAAGGCGCTGCAAAATCTCTCGGAGAACGACGCGACGCCGCCGGCCGCGATCACGGACTTTCAGATTAGCAACGGCTTGCGGTGGACGGCCCCCGGCGACAACGGCAACACTGGGCGCGCGGCCCTCTACGAGATTCGCTTCTCCGACACGCAGCCGACCACCAGCGTAGAGTTCGAGCTGGCAATGCCGCTCGTCGCCCCGTTCCCGGGCGTGGCGGGCAGCTTCGAAGACGTGACCCTGGACTTGCCCTACCGCCACCCCAGCGGCTTCGTCTCCATCCGCGCCTTGGACAACGTCGGCAACGCAGGGCCGATCACCTCCATCCCCGTGTCGAGCCCGTTAGACTACAGCGACCCCTACACCGTCACGACCGAGGCGGCCCAGCCGCTCTCGACCGGCGGCACGCCGCTCAACCTGAAAGCGGATGACGCTTACGCGGAGAGTTACAACCTGCCGTGGGCCTTCCCGTGGTACGAAGGGGCGGCTTGGAGCGTCCACGCCTCCACCAACGGCGTGCTCTACACCCATTTCACCCCGAGCACCAGCCAGGGCGAGTTGCCCGACAACATCAACACGGTGGACTTGCTCAACTCTTACCAGATGATCGCCGGGCTCTGGGACGACCTGCGGACAGACCGCCGCGGGGGCGACGACGTTTACGTCGTCAAGCCGGACGCCGACCGCATCATCTTCCGCTGGCAGGCCGTGACCTACAACACGCGCATCACGCCTACCACGTCGCGCGGCGAGAACCCTGTCAGCTTCGAGGTGGAACTAAACCGCAACGGCGTGATTAAGTTCCGCTACGGGGCGACCGGCAACCAGAAGCTCTGGCCCGTCGTCGGCATCTCGGGCGGCAAGCCCGACGCCTACGCGGTGCTTTCGCACACCTCCGAGAGCGCCTACAAGAGCCTGGCGAACGCGCAAACGGTCGTCTTCACGCCGCGCAGGCTGAAGGTCCAGATTGCGTCGCTTACCATGACGCCCGCGACGGTCGTCGGCGGCAAGAACACGACGGGCAAAGTGACTCTCTCCAAGCCCGCGCCCCCGAACGGTGCCGTCATCAACCTGAGCGACGACCTGGCCGCGACCACGATGCCCGCCATCATCACCATCCCCGAGGGCCAGTTCTCGAAGACGTTCACCGTCAACACCACGTACCCCGGCTCTGCTTCGAAGACCGGCACGGTCACGGCCGCCGCCGGTGATTCGACCGCGACCGCCCCGCTGACGGTTCAGACCATCGTGCCGTCTTCCGTCGCGCTGAGCCCCAACTCTGTCGCGGGCGGCAACAACGTCACGGGAACGGTGACGCTCAACGGGCCTGCGCCCGCGGGCGGCGCTGTCGTCACTCTCTCGGACAACCTGGCCGCGACCACCGTGCCGGCCAGCGTCGCCGTCGCGGCCGGCGCGAACAAGGGGACGTTCACCATCAAGACCAGCGTCGTCTCCGTCAAGCAGGTCGGGGCCGTGTCGGCCTCCCTCAACGGGGTGACGAAGACGGGGTCGCTCGTGGTGCGGCCCGTCGGCGTGCTCTCCGTGTCGGTCAGCCCGAACCCGGTCGTGGGCGGCAACAACACCACGGGGACGGTCGTATTGGAGCGCGCCGCGCCCGTCAACACGACGGTCACGCTCTCCGAGAACGTGGCCGCGGCGACGGTCCCCGCGAGCGTCGTCGTCAGCGCCGGGGCGACTTCGAAGACTTTCACGCTCACGACCACGAGCGTGACCGCCTTCCAGGGCGGGACGCTCACGGCCAGCGCCAACGGCACGACCAAGAGCGCCGCTTTCATGGTCAACCCGGCGGTCGCGGCCACCTGCCCCGCGCCGACCTTCAAGGTCACGCTCACGCCGGCCAAGAACCCGAACGGCTTCGCCGTGAGCGACCTCAACGGGGACGGCCGCCCGGACCTCGCCGTCCACAGTTACTACCTCAAGAACGTCTCGTCGTTCCTGGGCGACGGCATAGGGAACTTTGGCGGGCAGCTCAACTACGCCGTCAAGGCCGAGCCGACGAACATGGCGACGGGCGATTTGAACCGCGACGGCAAGCCGGACCTGGTCGTCGTCAACGCGGGCTACCTCTCCATCTTCATGGGCAACGGGGCCGGGGGCTTCGCCGCCCCGAAGCACCTGCTCACCACCGTCCACCCCTACAACGTCGTCCTCGCGGATTTCAATAAAGACCTCAAGCCGGACCTCGCCATGACGAACACGAACCAGGTCGCGCTGATGCTGGGCGACGGCGCGGGCGGCTTCGGGTCGCCGGTCACGTTCGCCGCCGGGCAATCGCCTTACGACACGACCTCCGGCGCGTCCCCTTACGGGCTGGTTGCGGGTGACTTCAACAAGGACGGCAAGCTAGACTTGGCGACGGCCAACTACTGGGACAGCGTCTCTGTGCTGCTCGGCAACGGCGCGGGCAGCTTCGGAGCCCCGACCCGGTTTAACCTGGACCCGGGCGATCACCCGGATGTCCTGACGGCCGGCGACTTCAACAAGGACAGCAAGCCGGACCTGGCCGTGCTCGCCGCCGACAACGGCCGCGTCGTCATCATGCTGGGGAACGGGAGCGGGGCCTTCACGGTTCATCAAAGAATTTACGTCGGCCCGTTCCCGCACCGCGTCCTCGTCCACGACATGAACGGCGACGGCAAGGACGACATCATCCTGACGGTCTCGCAGAAGACCAACATCGTGGCGCTCTTCGGCGACGGCGCGGGCGGCTTCGGCCCCGTCACTCAGTACCCAGTGCAGGCCGACTCGTCCTTCGGCGGCCTCGGCGCGGGCGACTTCAACGGCGACGGCAGGCCGGACCTTGTGACGTCCACCTACCCCACCAATAACATCGCGGTCCTGCTCAACACTTGCCCGTGAAAGGATGCGTGGTTTGAAATTGGGTGCCGCCCGGAGATCATTCTCCGGGCGGCAGTCAAGTCACTGGCCGTTAATTATTCTCTCGAATTCTGCTTCCGTTATGCCCTGGGCCGCGCCGAGGACGCTGGTCCCGGCCAGTTGGGAAACCTGATTGGCGATTTTCCAGTTCGTCCCGTACCGCAGGAGCGTGAAGCCCAGGTAGTAATAGTTCTGCTCGAACGAAAACAGCACCACCCGCTCGGTTGATTCGTCCGCGCCGTAGCCCTTGGCAACTCTGGCCGCGTTTTCCAAGTAACCGGCCTCGGCCATGACCTTCTTGTTAGGGAGATCAATTTTTTTGATTTCCAACTTGGAGAGCCTCTGCGGGTCCACGTCCTTGATGAATCGGCTCACCCTTTCCGCGTCCGCCTGGATGATGCCGCCCTCCATCTTCTCGCCGGACAGCAGGCTGTAGGAAAGATTTTTTACCTGGTTCAGAATTTGTGACGACAGCTGCGCCTTGTTAATCTCCGCGTAGAGCGGGTACTCGGCCGGCGACAGGTAAGTGGGGTTTATCACGCGCAGCCTTTCAGCATACAGGGCGAACTTGAAATTCCCGCCCATCTCATTTATCGCCGACGCCTGCAAGATTTTCCGCACGTCGTTCTGCGCGACCCCTCCGAGGTAGTGCGTCACGGCTTCCTCGGGGGTTTTGAGCGACACGTCGGCCAACTGCTCTCTCGAATCCGTCAAGGCGGACTCTTTTCTGGCACAGCCGCCGGCGAATAATGCCAGGAACAAAATCAGGACGGGGATTCGTTTCATCTTCAACCCTTACACGTTTCCACCTGGGGCCGGCAACCGCTTCTGATGCAGGCCGCTGCGGTAGCTTTGCTCCAGGTATTCGGCGCCCTCGACTGTCAGCAGCAGGCGTGTGTTGTCGTCGCGCGTCAAAAACTTCTTCTGCATGAGGAACCAGACGGTGAATTCGAGGTGCTCCCGCGGCCTGCCGGTTAGCCTTTCAAGTTCCAGTTGTAAGACCCCTGGGTCACTCGGGTCTAAGCGCCGCTGGGTGTAGAGCACTTCGAGCACTGTCAGCCTCACGGCTTGCTCCATCTCGAAGTTGTTCTCGGCCTGCTCGCCGTCGGACACGAGCCGCCAGCGGTGCTGCCGCTGCTGCTGATGCGCGACATCATAACGCGCCCGCTTTTCTGGGTCACTGAGGACCGTGTAAGCCTGGAGGACTGCGCGAAAGCGGGCCTCGTCGCCGGTCTGCTGGTTGTCGGGATGGAACCGCTGCGCGAGCATCCGATAGACGCGGTTAATCGTTTCCGGCTCGGCGTTCGAGCTCACCTGTAGCACTTCGTAATGGTTGACCGCTGCTTCTTCCGCCATACAATGCTCCCACTGGGGATGCTAATCTGCTCTTGCCCGAACGTCAATGACGGCAGGAGGACCTCGCCTTTCGAGCCTGTTTTATGGCATAGAAAAGAGATGGCATACACGGTCGGCTGATCTGTTATTGATTCCCATACGGATTCAGCATAGAAACAATCTCCCTCCGTACCTCCCCGAACGATGGGGATGCGGCCGACACGTAAGCATATAGGCTCGGCACCGGGCGCGCAGCTTTGAATGTGTCCGTTAATGTGTCCGTTGAAAGAAAAAGCCGTCCACATGACGGCTCTATCCTTGTTGATTTTTAGTGGCGTCCCGTACGGGAGTCGAACCCGTGTCGCCGCCGTGAAAGGGCGGTGTCCTAGGCCACTAGACGAACGGGACGTGAAGGGGCAGAGCCCGGAAGCGACGCTCTGAAAGTTTCTGCCGGGCGCTCTTGTTTATCTCGCTTGGTGGCGTGGACTAAAATAACCATACAGCCCGAGGGGTGTCAACCGCCTGGGGCTGAAGGCTCGGTTTGAGTTTCGGGCGCGTTTGTCGTTATCCTCGCGCCCGCGGAGGTGAAAAGAGCAACCGATGGCTTTACGAAGCATAGAGGAGATTATCGCCGACCTGTCGAAGCCGATCCCGCGCCGCCTGCTGCGGAGCAAGACCGTGGGCGGGCAGAAGATTCTCTTCCTGCCGTGGCACACGGCGGTCAAGTTCCTGGACCTCTACGCGCCCGGGTGGTCGTATGAGATTCGCCACCTCGCCGGCATCGGCGGCAAGCTCGTGCTGGTCTCGCGCATCTCCATCCCGTGCGCCGAGGGGATCGTCTACCGCGAGGCCACGGGCCAGGAGGACGAGGACGTGGACAAGTACGGCGACAGCTCAAGCAACGCCGAGAGCATGTCGCTGCGCCGCGCCGCCGCCAAGTTCGGCCTCGGCCTCAGTCTCTACGAAGGCACGCAGCAGCAGCAGGTAATAAGCAGTGGGCAGTAGACGGCCGCGGCGATGACACGTCGTTGGTTGCTTGCCGCCTTCGCCTACTGCTTTCCTTCCTTCCGGCAACTCGCGGGCGAGTTAGGCCATCAGACGTGGCATCAGAGCAGGGGAGTTTTCTCTTTCCTCAACTTTTTTTGAAGCCTCGGCGTATCTTTTCTGAGATTGCCGGTAATAAACAACTGGGAAGCGAAAGTTTCCCGACGCACGCGGGGGCAAACCGAGTTGCCCGAAAGCATGACAGACGAACGACTGCTGGTGAAGGCGAGTCGCGGCGACGAGGCGGCTTTTCTGACGCTGTACGAGCGCCACCGCGACGCGGTCTTCCGCTTCGCTTACCGCCTGCTCGGCTCCACCGAGCTTGCGGAAGATGTCGCGCACGACTGCTTCCTGAGCCTGCTCAAGCGGCCGCAGGGTTTCGACCCGGAGCGCGCTTCGCTCAAGACTTACCTGCTGGCGGCGACGCGCAACCTGGCGATGAAGCACTTCCGCGGGCTGCGCGGCGAGGACGCCCTCGAAGACCTGGCGATGGAACCCGCCGTCCCCGAGAGGCGCGGCCCGCTCCGCCAACTGCTCGACGAGGAGCTGGCCGAAGTGGTCCGCGGCGCGATTGATGCTCTGCCGCCGCTTCAGCGCGAGGCCCTGCTCCTGTTCGAGTACGAGGAGCTGGCACTGAGCGAGATCGCGGTCGTCACGGGCGCGGACCTCGGCACGGTGAAGGCCAGACTGCATCGCGCGCGCCGGAGCCTGAAACGACAACTCGCGCCGTATCTCAAGCGGGACGCGGAGGCGGGCGTCGTGGACGAGGTGTTGAAATGAGCGAGAAGAGAGAGCCACTTTCGATTTACAGCAGTCACGACCGCGCGCACGACTCGTCGGACGCGGCGGACGAGCGCGGGCTCAAGGCTCTGTTCCAGCTCTGGAACGCGCCGAAGACGCCCGCGCGCCTGGACTGGCGCATCATCGAATCTTACCGGCAACAGATACTCGAAGGAGACCGTCAGGAGGTTTTTATGAAGCAATGTTCCACCTGCCAGGAAGAGTTCGCCAACAAATTCAGCTTCTGCCCGGTTGACGGCACGCCGTTGGACGAGCTGACGGCCCGGCCGCCAGCAGCGCCCGACATCCAGCCCGTCCACGTCGGCGCGATGTCCGCGGCCGCCATGGCCCTCGTGCCGGCCGGCGCGGAGTACCGTCTGACGTTCATGGACGACACGGGCCTGACGCGCCGCCTCTTGGACGAGCTGAAGGAAGTGGCCCACAATTCGGAGCTGACCTGGCCCGAGTTCAAGCGCGACCCGTTCGGCTACAGCAAACGCTTCGTCACGGGCTACGGCTCGCTCGTGTGGAGGTTCTTCTCCCGGAAAGAGGTGGCGATTGCGACCTCGACGGCGCTCCTGATAGTGCTGACGGCCGCCATCGGGTTCGTCGTCTACGGGCGCTACGCCGAGAGGCGCGCGGCGCTGGAACAGAGGGATAGTGACCTGATCGTCGAGCAGATACTCACGCCGGAAGACATCCCGGACGAGATCGAAAAGACAGAGCCTGACAAGGCCATCGGCACAGGGAAGGGCGGCCGCGTAGGCTTCGGCAAGGGCGCAGGCGAGGGCAGTCTGCCCAAGCCCGCGAAGGCTGGCGGCGGCGGCGGCGGCGGCCAGCAGCAGGCGCTGCCCACGCAGCAGGGGCGCATCCCCCCGCCGTCCGAGATTCCGGCGTTGATTCCGACGACGCCGCCCGTCAGGCCGCCGCTGCTTCCCGCGGCCGGCATCAACATTGACCCGGCGCTTTACAAGAACCTCCCCTACGACCGCTTCGGCGACCCGCGCTCGAAGTCCACGGCGACCAGCGCCGGGCCTGGGAGCGGCAACGGCCTCGGCAACGGGACGGGCGCGGGCATAGGCGAAGGCGACGGGCAGGGCTTCGGCCCGGGCCGCGACAGGAACATGGGCGGCGGTGACGCGCGCGACGGCGGCGGCGGCCCCGGCGGCGGCACAGGCAATAATGGCACAGACTACAGCAAGACGTTCAGCCCGAAGGACGTGAACGTCAAGGCCCGCATCCTGTCCAGGCCCGAGCCGCAGTACACCGAGGAGGCCCGCAAGAACCAGGTCTCCGGCACGGTCGTCTTAAGAGCCGTCTTCTCATCCTCGGGCCAGGTGACCAACATCCGCGCCGTGTCGAGTCTGCCCTACGGGTTGACCGAGAGGGCGATAGCGGCCGCGCGCCAGATCAGGTTCACGCCCGCGATGAAGGACGGGCGGGCCGTCTCGCAATACATCCAGATCGAGTACAACTTCAATTTGTACTAAACGAGAGTCCCGCAGGGACGACTGACAATAGCCCAGCACTTCAGTGCTGGGTAACAGGCGAGAAAAGAAGAGAGTCCCGTAGGGACGGCTGAAAACATCGGCCGTCCCTACGGGACTCAAATATTTTTGGCACACTTACCCAGCACTGAAGTGCTGGGCTATTCTCGGTCGCCCCTGACGGGGCTTGAATAACGTCAACTGCAAGGCGGCGACGGCCGCTGCGTTCTGGCTCAAGAATAAATCTGGAACCGCGGGCTCGGCGTGGCGTCTAAACTATCAAGCCGTGCACAATGCTTTTTCGCCGACGCCGAAGCTCCGCTCATCTCTCTTTCAGGAGAACTCTGATGCAACAGTCCCTCTCGAAAATCTCCCTGCTGCTGCTGACGGCCTCGCTCGCCGCCACGCTCGCCGCCGCCCGCTTCAGTCCATCATCGGCCGCCGCGCCGCAGGAAGGCGCGAGCGCCGCGGGCTCGCTCTATGCTCTCGACGCGAAGGGTAAGGCGCGCGGGCTCTGTCCCCTCAAACACACGGACGTTAAAGCGGAGGTGAGCGGCTTCATCTCGCGCGTCCGCGTCACGCAGGAGTTCGAGAATCCCTTCGCGGAGAAGATCGAGGCCGTCTACACGTTCCCGCTCCCGCAGTCCGCCGCCGTGGACGACATGACGATGACGGTCGGCGACCGCACGGTGCGCGGCCGCATCCTCAAGCGCGAAGAGGCCCAGGCCGTTTACGAGGCCGCGAAGGCGGGCGGGCAGGTGGCGAGCCTCCTGGATCAGGAGCGCCCCAACGTCTTCACACAGTCTGTCGCCAACATCATGCCCGGCGAGAAAGTCACCGTCACCATCAGCTACGTCGAGACGCTGAAGTACGAGGACGGCGCTTACGAGTTCGTCTTCCCGATGGTCGTCGGCCCGCGCTACGTCCCGGGCGCTGCGAACGGCGCGGGCGGCACGGACAAAGTCCCTGACGCCTCGAAGGTCACGCCGCCCGTGACGCCGAAGGGCACGCGCGCGGGCCAAGACGTTTCGCTGGAGGTCGCGCTCGACGCGGGCGTCCCCGTCGAAGACTTGAAATCCAGGTCGCACGAGATAGAGGTCGAGAGGCCGAACGGGTGGTCTGCGCGCGTCCGGCTGAAGAACAGGGACGAGATTCCGAACAGGGACTTCGTGCTCAGGTACGACGTGGCCGGCGGGCGCATCTCGGACGCGCTGCTCGCGCACCGCGACGACCGCGGCGGCTTCTTCACCTTCATCCTACAGCCGCCCGAGCGCGTCACCGTCGAGGACGTGACGCCGAAAGAGATCGTCTTCGTGCTGGACACGTCCGGCTCTATGAGCGGCTTCCCGATTGAGAAGGCCAAGGAGGCGATGAAGCTCGCGCTCGACGGGCTCAACCCGCGCGACACCTTCAACCTCATCACCTTCGCAGGCGACACGCACATCCTGTTTCCGCGGCCCGTGCCGGCGACCGCCGGGAACCTGGGCCGGGCGCGCGCGTTCCTGGCCTCGCGCGTGGGCGAGGGCGGGACGGAGATGATGGAGGCCATCAGGGCTGCGCTCGCCCCCTCCGACGCGCAAGACCACATCCGCGTCGTCTGCTTCATGACGGACGGCCACGTCGGCGACGACCTGGAAATTATCGCGGAGGTCCAGAAGCACCCGCGTGCGCGCGTCTTCGCCTTCGGCATCGGCAGCTCCGTCAACCGCTTCCTCCTCGACAAGATCGCAGAGGAGGGGCGCGGCGAGGTCGAGTACGTGGGGCTTTCCGACGACGGCTCGTTGGCCGCGCGCCGCTTCCACGAGCGCGTGCGCGCGCCGCTGTTGACCGACATACAGGTTGACTGGGCGGGCTTGCCCGTGGCGGACGTTTACCCGAAGCGCGTGCCGGACCTCTTCAGCGCCAAGCCCGTCATCCTGTCCGGGCGCTACACGAAGGGCGGCCGCGGCGTGTTGCGTCTGAGGGGGAAGATGTCGGGCCGTGACTTCGTGCGCGAGATTCCCGTCGAGCTGCCCGAGGCGGAGGCGCGTCACGACGTGCTGGCGACTCTCTGGGCGCGCACGCGCGTCTCGGACTTGATGAGTCAGGACTACGAGGGGCTTCAGCGGAACAAGGCGCACGCGGACTTGCGCGAGACCATCACGCAGCTCGGCCTGGAGTACAGGCTGATGACGCAGTTCACCTCCTTCGTCGCGGTCGAGGAGATGACCGTCACCGAAGGCGGCGTGCCGCGGCGCATAGAGGTGCCCGTCGAGCTGCCGGACGGGATGAATCGGGAAAGCACGCTCGGCGACGAGGGTAACGCGAACGGCTTCCTCGGCGGTTTCTCTGTCGGCCGCGGCGGCCAGCAGGCGCAGTTCCTGCCGAACCAGCCGCCGACCGTGACCCTGACGGCCACTCAAACAGTCGGGTCGGGCGCGGCCATGAAGTCTTCGCCTCCGCCTCCGCCGAAACCGACGCCTCAGCCGATGCCCGCGCGCGCGGTCTCCGCAGGCGTTCTCAGCAACATGGCCGTCACTGTGAAAGCCCCGGCCACGGTGGAGCAGCAGCTTTCGCCGGTGGAGAAGAAGCGGCTGGAGCTTGAGACGAAGCTTCACCGCTCGCTCGTCGCAGTGGTTGACCGCCTGAAGGACAAGGGCGCGAAGCCAGGGGCGGACGAGGCCCGGTTCGTCCGCGACGGCCGCGCCGAGCTTCAGGTCTGGCTGACGGACAAGTCCGACGAGGCCATCGCGCAGCTCAAGCAACTCGGCTTCGAGGTCGTCCTCGACCCGAAGACGGCCAAGCTAATCATCGGCCGTCTGCCAATCGAGAAACTTGAGGCGCTCGCCGCGCTGACGTTCGTCCGCTACGTCGCTCCGCAGTTGCCGGCAGGCGGAAGGCAGTAGGCGGAAGGCAGAAGGCGGAAGGCAGAAAACGGAAGGCGGGTACGAATTTTCGTAAGCACCGCCTTCCGCCTACTGCCTTCCGCCTTCCGCTTCCTGCCTTCCGCCCTTCTTTCTTCCTCACCTCAGACACCGAAATTATCAATCTCTTCAAACTTTCGGAGAGCAGTGGCCGGAGGCCGCGAACGCGCGCCCGGATTCTCTTAGACCATCCGTGCGGCTGGGCCAGAAAAACTCCGTGGAACGGAGGATGCCTGATAGCAGTCGGCGGAAAATTTTGAAGGGGGGGCTCTCCGGTTGCCGGACTACGCCCCCCTTCTTTTTCATTCCGAAAATCGGGAAGGCCGCGCCCGCGCGCGCGCGCCGCACGGCCTGCCCGGGCATCACACGCACGCTCTTTCCCAGTCAACTTAGGAGGTTGTATGAAGAGAGAAAGACTTCTCGGGAGTCCTTTTATTCAACTGCTGTTGTGCGCCCTACTACAGCTCCTCGCCTTCAACACCATTCTCGCGCAGACCGGCTCGTCCTCCGTGCGCGGGACGGTCCTGGACCCGCAGGAGAGGCCGGTCGCCGGCGCGACCCTGACGCTCACCAACGTCGAGCGCAACATCACGCGCACGCAGACGACCGACGAGAACGGCGCTTACGTCTTCTCGGCCGTGCCCCCCGGCACGTACCGCATCGAGGCCGAAGCCTCCGGCTTCAAGAAGGCTTCCATCGCCGAGGTGCGCGCCCTGGTCGAGACGCCCGTCGAGATTGACGTCAAGTTGGAGGTCGGCGAGGTGACCGAGACCGTCAGCGTCGTCGCCACCAACGAGGCCCCGCTCAACACCACGGACGCGACCATCGGAAACGCCTTCGAGCAGCGCCGCATCCAGGAGCTGCCGCTGAACGCGCGCAACGTCGTCGGGCTGCTCAGCCTGCAACCGGGCGTCACGCGCACGGGCTACGTCAACGGCGGGCGCGCGGACCAGGCCAACGTGCTGCTGGACGGCGTGGACAACAACGAGCAGCAGCGCGGCCTGGACGTGGTGACCGACGAGGCGTTCGCCTCGGTGCTGCGCTCGACCCCCGACTCGCTCCAGGAGTTCCGCGTGGTGACGACTAACCCGAACGCCGAGCAGGGCCGTTCCTCCGGCGCGCAAGTCTCGCTCGTCACCAAGTCTGGCTCCAACGACTGGCACGGCTCGCTCTTCGAGTACCACCGCAACACGGTGACGACCGCCAACGACTTCTTCAACAACGCGGCCGGCAATTACGCGGCCGACGACCTGGCCGTCACCACCGGGCAGGCCAGGGCTGGCGACGAGCGCGCCCCGCGCCCGCAACTGCTGCGCAACGTCTTCGGCGGCTCCGTCGGCGGGCCGATTAAAAAAGACCGCGCCTTCCTCTTCTTCACCTACGAGGGCTTCCGCGAAGCCTCCGAGACGCCGGTCGTCCGTGAGGTGCCCATGCCCACGCTCGGGCAGGGCATCGTCAGGTATCGCTGCGACCAAAACCACGACGACGCCGCCCTGCGAGCCCAGTGCCAGGCCGCCGGCGGCGTCATCAGCTTGAACCCCGCGGCAATCAACGCGGCCTACATCGCCGCCAACGGCGACACCCCGGGCGTCAACCCCCTGACCCTCTCCGTGCTGGCCGACGCCGCGCGCCGCTACCCGGTCAACGACGGGACCGTCGGCGACGGCCTCAACACCGGCGGCTTTCGCTTCAACGTCAAGACGCCGGCCCGGCTCAACACCTACATCACGCGGATGGACTTCAACCTGACTGACCGCCAGACGCTCTTCGTGCGCGGCAACTACCAGTCGGACTTCGTGACGCACAACGTCTACGGCGGGCCGGACTGCGGGATAGACTCGCCCTCCGACAACATCCAGTGCTTCCCGGACACACAGCCCTTGACAGTCTGGAACCACCCGTGGGGCGTCGCCCTCGGCCACACCTGGACCGCGTCCTCCAACTTGGTCAACCGCTTCACCTATGGCTTCACGCGCTCGGCCTTCACCGACAGCGGCGAGTCGAACGAGAACCGCGTCACCTTCCGCTTTGTCTTCGCGCCGCAGGGCTACCGCCGCGGCCTCTCGCGCGTCACGCCCGTCCACAACTTCGTGGACGACCTGTCGTGGATTAAAGGCAACCACACCTACAGCTTCGGCGGGAACCTCCGCCTCATCCGCAACAACCGCACGGCGTTCGGCAGCTCGTTCGACGACGCCATCATCAACCCGTCCTGGTACAACGAATCGGGCGCGGTCGTCCGCGCGCCCTTCACCGACGTAGACCCCGCGTTCCGCAACGACCTGCGCGACGCGCTCTCGTCGGTCATCGGCCGCCTCTCGCAGTACAGCGCCAACCTCGTCTACGACGCGAGCGGCCAGCTCCAGCCCGTCGGCACTCCGACCGACCGCTCCTTCGCCACCGAGGAATATGAGCTTTACTGGCAGGACTCGTGGCGCATGAGGCAGAACCTGACGATCAACTACGGCCTCCGCTGGTCAACCTCGACGCCCGTCTACGAGCGCAACGGCGTCCAGGTCGTGCCGACGCCGAGCCTCGGCGAGTATTTCCGCCAGCGCGTCGAAAGCTCCAACCAGGGCGTGCCCTTCACCGACCCGATCAGTTTCGTCAAGGGCGGCAAGGCCAACGGCGGCCCGTCCTATTACGAGCAGGACTGGAACAACTTCGCGCCCACCGTCTCGGTCGCCTGGTCGCCCGACTTCGGCGACAACTGGTTCGGCCGCCTCGTCGGGCGCGACGGCCGTTCCGTCATCCGCGGCGGCTTCCGCATGACCTACGACCGCATCGGCAGCCAGCTCGCCGTCAACTTCGACCTCAACAATCTGGCCGGGTTCACCTCCGCCAGGAACATCAACGCCAACACCTACGACGTGACCTCCGGCGGCGCGAACGGACTGGCCCCGCTCTTCACGGGTTTCAACCCTGGGGTGCGCGGCCTGCCCTTCCCGGGCTCGACCGGGCCGATCCCGAACAACCTGTCCTTCCCGCTGACCGTCCCCGCCGACGAGGACCAGCGCATCGAGGTCTCGCTCGACGACACGCTGACGACGCCCTACAACTACAGCGTCAACTTCTCCTACGGCCGCGAGCTGGGCAAGGGCTTCGCCTTCGAGGCCAGCTACGTCGGCCGCTTCGCGCGCAACCTGCTTGCCTCGCGCGACATCATGCAGCTCAACAACCCGCGCGACCCGTCGGGCATGACCTTCTACCAGGCGATGAACCTGCTCGTTGACGCGCGCTACAGGAACGCGGAGATCACCTCGATTCAGCCGATCTCGTTCTTCGAGCACTTCTTCCCGTTCATGAGAGACTGGTGGGGCGACCCGACGCTGACCAACACGCAGGCCGCCTACGCGCTCATCGCCCCGGCCAGCGTCGGCGGGGCCGACTTCACCGACTACACTTACATCCAGCTGCTCTGGGATGACAGGCCGGACTGCACGACCTGCCCGGCCACCGTCGGGCCGGGGCCGGGCCGTTTCAACAACCTGTTTTACCAACCGCAGTTCGGCGCGCTCTCGGCCTTCTCGACCGTCGCGCGCTCGAACTACAACTCGATGCAGTTGAGCTTGCGCAAGCGGTTCAGCAACGACCTCGCCTTCGACCTCAACTACACGCTCGGCCACTCGCTCGACAACGCCTCGGGCTTGCAGACCTCGACGACCTACGGCACGGCGTTCATCGTCAACGCGCTCGACCCCGATCAGAACTACGCCAGCTCGGACTTCGACGCGCGCCACATCATCAACGCCAACTGGCTCCTCGGCCTGCCCTTTGGCCGGGGCAAGATGTTCGGGATGTCCGGCGTGGCTGACACCATCCTCGGCGGCTGGAACCTGAACGGCGTCTTCCGCTGGAACTCCGGGCTGCCGGTGCAGACGCCCTACGACGGCGGCGTCTGGGCCACTAACTGGAACGTGCAGTCCAACGGCATCCGCGTCGGCCCCGTCCGTGGGAACCCGACGCGCTCGGGGACGCCTAATCTGTTCAGCGACCCAGAGGCGGCCTACCAGAGCTTCCGCAACGCGCGGCCGGGCGAGGTCGGGGACCGCAACGTCATCCGCAACGAGGGGTTCGTCTCGCTGGACATGGGGCTCACCAAGGTGTTCAAGCTCCCGTGGGAGGGGCACTCGGTGCAATTCCGCTGGGAGGTCTTCAACGTCACCAACACGCAGCGGTTCGAGGGCCTGACCATCGCCGACCTGAGCATGGACATAGACCCGTTCCTCGGCGGCCGGCCCAGCTCCGAGTTCGGCCAGTACACCTCGACGCAGACGCCGCTCAACGAGACCAAGGCGGGCCGCGTCATGCAGTTCGCGCTGCGCTACCAGTTCTAACGGCGCACGCGCTTTGACCAAAGGGAAGCGGGCTGAGGCTTCACGGCCTCGGCCCGCAATTTTTTTGCCGGGACTAACGAAATTCTGCAATCTTTCCAAACTTTCGGATAAACTGTCAGGCTCATGGGGCGCGCGGGCCGGCTTTTTCTAGGGTATTCGGCCGCGCCGCCACGGAAGATATCGTGGAACATCAGGTGCCTGTCGTAATCTGACGGATAAATCTCAAGGGGGCCTTAGCTGTCAACAGACTTTGCCCTCGCCTCTTACTCTCTGTTTTTAAGAAGCCTGAGGTCGGAGTTAGGTCAAGCCTGTGGGTTGCGGGCCGCGCCCGCGTAGAGCCCGACAGAGCTCTGACCACATCGCACACGCTTTCCCAGCCAATAGGAGGTTGTATGAAGAGAGAAAGACTTCTCGGAAGTTTTCTTATTCGACTGCTGTTGTGCGCCCTTCTACAGCTTTTAGTCTCACAGGCCCTGCTCGCGCAAACCGGCACTTCGTCTGTGCGCGGGGTGGTCACAGACCCGCAGGGGCGGGCCGTGGCCGGCGCGACCGTGACGCTGACGAGCACGGAAAAGAACTTCACGCGGACCCAGGTCAGCAGCGATGAAGGGGCCTACGCCTTCACCGCCATCCCCCCCGGCGCCTACCGCGTCGAGGCGGAGGCCGCGGGCTTTAAGAAGGCGGCCGTCAGCGACGTGCGCGCGCTGGTCGAGACGCCGGTCGAGATTGACGTCCGGCTGGAGGTCGGCGATGTCAGCGAGACGGTCAACGTCGTCGCCGGCACGGAGGCCCCGCTCAACACGACCGACGCGACCATCGGCAATACCTTCGAGTCGCGGCGCATCAGCGATCTGCCGCTCAACGCGCGCAACGTCGTCAGCCTGCTCTCGCTCCAGCCCGGCGTCACCCGCACGGGCTACGTCAACGGCGGGCGCGCGGACCAGGCTAACGTCACGCTCGACGGGATAGACAACAACGAGCAGCAGCGGGGGCTGGACATCGTGACGGACGAGGCGTTCGCCTCGGTGCTGCGCTCGACCCCCGACTCGCTCCAGGAGTTCCGCGTGACGACGACCAACGCGAACGCGGACCAGGGGCGCTCCTCCGGCGCGCAGGTCACGCTCGTCACCAAGTCCGGGACTAACGAGTGGCACGGCTCGCTCTACGAGTATCACCGCAACACGGTGACGACGGCCAACGACTTCTTCAACAACGCGGCCGGCGTCCCGCGCCCGCAACTGCTGCGCAACATCTTCGGCGGCTCGGTCGGCGGCCCCCTCAAGAAGAACCGCGCCTACTTCTTCTTCAACTACGAAGGCTTCCGCGAGGCCACGGGCACGTCCGTGGTGCGCGAAGTCCCGCTCGCAACGCTCGGGCAGGGAATCGTGCGCTACCGCTCCGACAGCGGCGCGAGCGACCCGGGCTGCCCGGCCGGCACGCCCTCCGGGGTCATCTGCCTGACGCCGGCCGAGATCAACGCCGCCTACACGGCCGTCAACGGCGTCTCGCCGGGCATCAACCCGGTGGGGCTCTCCGTGCTCGCCGGCGCGGCCCAGCGCTACCAGGCCAACGACTCGACCGTCGGCGACGGCCTCAACACGGGCGGCTTCCGCTTCAACGCCAAGACGCCGACCGAGCTGAACACCTACATCAGCAGGTTCGACTTCAACCTGACCGACCGGCAGACGCTCTTCGTGCGCGCCAACTACCAGAACGACACGGTCACCCGCGCCGTCTACTTCGACTCGGATTGCAGCACGCCCGGCGACAACGTCCAGTGCTTCCCGGACACGCCGCCGCTGAGCATCTGGAGCCACCCGAAGGGCATCGCCTTCGGCCACACCTGGACGGCGTCGAGCAGCTTCGTCAACCGCTTCGCCTACGGCTTCACGCGCACGGCCTTCACGCAGGGCGGCGACTCGACCCAGAACCGCTACAACTTCCGGTTCATCTTCTCGCCCAACGGCTTCGCGCGCGAGGTGAGCCGCACGACCCCCGTCCACAACTTCGTGGACGACATCAGTTGGACGAAGGGCAACCACAGCTTCGGCTTCGGCGGCAACGTCCGCCTCATCCGCAACAACCGGGCCTCGTTCGGGGCCTCCTTCGACGACGCCGTCGCCAACCCGTCCTACTACGACTTCTCGGGCGACGCCGTCGTCTTCGACGTTTACAACACCGGCGACCCGATCTTCGCGGACGTGGTCAGCGGCGGCGAGACCGACCTGCGCGACGCGCTGACGGCCGTCATCGGGCGCTTCTCGCAGTTCACGGCCAACCTCGTCTACGACCAGAGCGGCCAGCTCCAGCAGCCCGGCACGCCCACCATCCGCTCTTTCGCCACCGAGGAGTACGAGCTTTACTGGCAGGACTCGTGGCGGATGAGGCAGAACTTCACGCTCACTTACGGCGTGCGCTGGTCAACGTCCACGCCCGTCTACGAGCGGCAGGGCATCCAGGTCAAGCCGACCATCAGCCTCGGCGAGTACTTCGACCAGCGCCGGCAGAGCGCCGACGCGGGCGTCCCCTTCAACGACCCCATCACCTTCGACCTGGCGGGCAAGGCTAACAACGCCCCCGGCTACTACGAGCAGGACTGGAACAACTTCGCACCGTCGGTCGCCTTCGCCTGGTCGCCGGACTTCGGCGACAACCTCTTTGGGCGGCTCTTCGGGCGCAACGGCAAGAGCGTCATCCGCGGCGGCTTCCGCATGACCTACGACCGCATCGGCAGCCAGCTCGCCGTCAACTTCGACCTCAACTCGGTGCTGGGCTTCACCTCGGGGCTCGGCAACGCCGCCAACACCTTCAACGTGAGCGACCGCCTCGGGCCGCTCTTCACCGGCCCCGACCCGTCGGTGCGCAACCAGCCGGAGGTCGGAACCATCCCCACGTCGCTGACCTTCCCGCTGACCATCGCGGCCAATGAGGACCAGCGCATCGAGCAGTCGCTCGACGACTCGATCACGACGCCCTACAACTACAGCATCAACCTCTCCTACGGGCGCGAGGTCGGCAAGGGACTCTCGTTCGAGGCCAGCTACGTCGGGCGCTTCGCGCGCAAGCTCCTGGCCTCGCGCGACATCATGCACCTGAACAACATCCGTGACCCGCAGTCCGGCATGACCTTCTACGAGGCGATGAACATCCTCGTGGATCACCGTTACGCCAACACGCCGATTGACGCGGTCCCGTCGCTCCCATTCTTCAGCAACCTCTTCCCGTTCATGCCCGCGTGGGCGGCGCAGGAAGTGGGGACCGACCCGGGCCTGAACGCGACGCAGGCCGCGTATTCGTTCATCGCGTTTCCCGCCGTCGGCGGCGCGGGCATCACCGACTACACGTTCGTGCAACTCTACTGGGACGATAGCCCCAACTGCTCGACGTGCCCGTTCGGCGGCGGCCCGGCCCGCTATAACAACACTTTCTACCAGCCGCAATTCGCCGCGCTCTCGTCGTTCGGGACCGTCGCCTACTCGAACTTCAACTCGGCGCAGTTCAGCGTGCGCCAACGGCTGGGCAATGACGTGACCTTTGACATCAACTACACGCTCGCCCACTCGCTCGACAGCGCCTCGGGACTGCAAAACTCGACGGCTTACGGGACGGCCTTCATCGTCAATGCCCTGGACCCCGACCAGAACTACGCGGACTCAGACTTCGACGTGCGCCACCTCGTCAACGCCAACTGGCTCGTCGCCCTGCCCTACGGGCGCGGCAAGCACTTCGGGACCGAGACGAACAAGTTCGTGGACGCGGTCCTCGGCAACTGGCAGATGTCCGGCGTCTTCCGCTGGAACACGGGGATTCCGATCCAGACCCCGTTCGACGCGAGCCGCTGGGCGACCAACTGGAACGTGCAGTCCAACGGCGTCCGCGTCCGGCCGGTACGGTCCTCGCCGACGAGCGGGGCCAGCCCGAACGTCTTTAGCGACCCGACGGCCGTCCTGCGCAGCTTCCGCAACGCGCGGCCGGGCGAGGTCGGCGACCGCAACGTCTTTCGTGCGCCCGGCTACGTCTCGCTCGACATGGGGCTGTTCAAGAACTTCAAGCTCCCGTGGGAGAACCACGTTATTCAGTTCCGCTGGGAGGTCTTCAACGTCACCAACACGCAGCGGTTCGACGGGGCCACCATCGCGGACCTGGGGCTCACGCGCGACCCGTACCTGCGCGACATCACGGCCGGGCCGGACTTCGGCCGGTTCACTTCAACCCAGGCCCCGCTCAACGAGAACAAGGCGGGCCGCGTCATGCAGTTCGCGCTGCGCTACCAGTTCTAACCGCGCACGCGCTTTGACGAAAAATAGATGGGCCGGGGATTCACGTCCCCGGCCCATCTATTCTTGATGAGTCCCACAAAGAGTCCCGTCAGGGACGTTTGATAATAGCCCAGCACTTATGGTCTTTGACAAATTAATCCGATAATAATATTGATTCAGCTTCAGACCGGAGGTGAATCAAGATGTCACGGCGAAAACGAGCGCTCATCCTGCAAGAGGCCGAGCGGCTGACGCTGGAGCAAGCGCGTGACCATCATCCGCTCCCGTATGTGCGCGAACGAGCTGCGGCTTTACTGCGGATTGCCGCTGGCGAAGCGGCTTACCACGTGGCGCTCAATGGCGTGCTCAAGCCGCATCATCCTGAAACGCTCTACAATTGGCTGACGGGCTTTGAGCAACAGGGGTTGGCCTCTTTACGCCATCGAGCGCGCCGCAAGCGCCCCTTTTCCCCCTCAACAGATTCTCGAAGTCCGTGAGCAGATGGCACACGCACCACCGGCGGCTGAGGGGTCTGATGCGCCGCCGCGTTGGTCGCTGGCGCAGGTCGGGCGAGTCTTCGAGAGCTTGCGCGACTATAGTCTGTCGGGCATCTGGCGACTCTTGGAGAGTTGGGGCCTCCGCTACAAACGTGGCCGTGATTATCTCCACAGTCCTGACCCTGACTACATTGCCAAGCGTGATTATGCACGCGAGTGTGTCAGGCAAGCGAAAGCGTCGGCGGGCCGCATCGTGGCACTCTTCCTGGATGAGTTGACTTATTATCGTCAACCGAGCCTCGCCACTGATTGGTCTCGGCGCGGCGCAGAGCATCAGCCCCGGGCGCACTTCAGTTACGCCACTAATGCCAAGCGGCGCATCGTCGCGGCCTTGAATGCTCTCACTGGAGAGGTGATCTTCGAGCAGGCTTGGAAGATCGGCGTCCGGCGGCTGGTCAGCTTTTACCCGCTCGTCCGAGAGCATTACCCGGAGGCCGAGCGGATCTATGTCATTCAAGACAACTGGCCCATTCACTTCGAAGCGCGAGTCGCAGCCGCGGCACAGCAGTCAGGCATTGAGTTGGTCCGCCTGCCGACCTATGCGCCGTGGCTCAACCCGATTGAGAAGCTGTGGCGCAAGCTCAAACAAGAGGTCTTGCACTTGCACCGCAGCAGTCAGGACTGGCCGAGGTTGCAGCACCGGGTAGCAGCCTTTCTGGAGAGTTTCAAGGCTGGCTCGCAGGCGCTCTTGCGCTACGTCGGATTATTACCGGATTAAGTTGTCAAAGACCATCAGTGCTGGGAATGAAGCGAGAAAAAAAGTTGAGTCCCGTAGGGACGGCCGAAATCCTCAGTCGTCCCTACGGGACTCGAATAATTTTTGGCTCAATCCCCAGCACTAAAGTGCTGGGCTATTATCAAACGTCCCTACGGGACGCTGAGAGCGACTGTCTATTTCGTCTCGCCGCCCTCTTCTCTTTCCTCCCGCGCCTCTTCCTCACGCGCAGCTTCCTGCTGCTCACGCTCCTCGGCCTCGCGCTCGTGCCGCTTGGCGATGGGCGCGATGAGCTTTTCCCAGACCTGCTCGTCCAGCCTCCCTATGACGGCCATCAGCCCCGCTCCTTTCCCGAACACCGCGGCCCGGCTCTTTCGCCGCCGCGCGTTTGCGGCTATATTTATCCCAACGTTTTCCCGAAAGAGTTTACGTCCATGCCGAAAAATCCCGCAACCCCGAAAAGAATGAAAGTCGCGCTCGCGGTCCTGTGCGTGCTCGTGGTCGTCGGACACGCGCAGCAGACGCCGCAGGACGGTCAGAAGCAACAACGCCCGCGCCGCGTCGGCGGCAACAACCCGGCCGCGCCCGCGCAGACCCCGCCGCCCGCGGCCGGGGGCGAAGAAGTTGACGAGGGCGACGTTGTGCGCGTCGAGACGCAGTTAGTCTCCGTGCCCGCGGTCGTGACGGACAAGACGGGCCGGCCGCTCTCCAACCTGCGCGCGGAGAATTTCGTCCTCTACGAGGACGGGCGGCCGCAGCAGATAAGTAACTTCGCGACGACCGAAGCGCCCTTCGAGATCGCCCTCCTGCTGGACACTTCGGGCTCGACGCGCGCCGACATAGGCTTGATCCGCCGCGCGGCCCGCTCCTTCCTAGACGGCCTGCGCGCGGGCGACCGCGTCGCCATCGTCGCCTTCAACAGCGCGGACGACGGCCCGCAGGGTCTGGCGACCGTCGAAGTGCTCAGCGGCCTGACGGACGACCGCGAGCAGTTGCAGCGGGCGCTGGAGGGCATCGGCGCGAGCAACGGGACGCCTTACTACGACGCGCTCGACCGCATCTCGCGCGAGGTCTTCCGCGAGTCGCCGCGCGAGGAGGTGCGCGGCCGCCGCGCCGTGGTCGCGCTCACGGACGGCGTTGACTCCGCGAGCGAGGCCGGCTTCGCCGAGGCGCGCGAGCGCCTGCGGCTGACGGACGTGGCCTGCTACTTCGTCCAGGTCAACACCGAAGACTTCGTCGAGGAGCGCCTGCTCAGGGACTGCCAGGAGTTCGGCACGCTCCGGCTCTCGCGCACTCAGCTCGAACGCTACCGGCGCATCTTCGTCCCGCGCGCCTCCGCGGGGGCCTTCGGCGACTTCTGCCAGATGGGGTCGTTCGAGCGGATGGACATCAGCCGCAAACTCTACGAGCTGGCCCGCCGCGAGATGAGCGACCTGGCGCGGGCCTCCGGCGGCAAGACCTTCGTCGCCGCCAGCCTGCGCGACGCGCGCGCCGCCTTTGCGCAGGTCGCCGCGGAAATTGGCACACAGTACAGCCTCGGCTACTACTCTACGAACAAGACGCACGACGGCCGCTTCCGCACCATCCGCGTCGAGGTCCGCGGCGCTGGCTCTGGCGCGCAGGTCCGCGCCCGCGAAGGCTACTACGCGCCGAAGAGCTGAGCGGCGGCCGGTGAAAAAATCAAGGAGTTAATTCAAATTGATGGCGAACACTTTTGAGCGAATCATACTGATTGTTTTGGATAGTGCAGGCATCGGCGAGATGCCGGACGCGGCCGAGTGGGGCGACGCGGGCTCGGACACCATCGGCCACATCCTCGCCTCGCGCGAGGTGCGGCTGCCGAACCTGCAAAGTTACGGGCTCGGCAACATCCGCCCTTTGAAAAATCTCCCGCCCGCGGAGAACCCGCGCGGCTCGTACGGGCGCTGCGCTCTGCGCTCGAACGGCAAGGACACGACCACGGGCCACTGGGAGATGGCCGGCATCATCCTCGAACGCGCCTTCCCGACCTACCCGCAGGGCTTCCCCGCGGAGATTGTTGACCGCTTCGTCCGGGAGACGGGCGTCCCGGGCGTCCTCGGCAACGTCCCCGCTTCTGGCACAGAAATCATCAAGGAACTCGGCGCAGAGCACGTCCGCACCGGCAAGCCCATCGTCTACACCTCGGCCGACTCCGTTTTCCAGATAGCCGCGCACGAGGAGGTGATTCCCGTCCCGCGCCTCTACGAGCTGTGCGAGACGGCGCGCCGCATCCTGAGTGGCGAGCACGAGGTCGGCCGCGTCATCGCGCGCCCCTTCCTGGGCGAGCCGGGCGCGTTCCGCCGCACGGAGAACCGCCACGACTACGCCGTGCCCCCGCCGCGCGAGAATCTTCTGGTCGCCCTCAATGACGCGGGCCTCGATGTCGTCTGCGTAGGCAAGGTGGCTTCGATTTATGATTCGGCGGGCGTGACCGTTGACCTGACGGCGAAGAACAACGACCAGTCAATAGACCAGACGGTGCGCGCGCTCCGTGAGGATTCGCGCGGCCTCATCTTCTCGAACCTCGTGGACTTCGACATGCTCTACGGACACCGCCGCGACACGGAAGGCTACGCCCGCGCCCTGGAACACTTCGACGCGCGCCTGCCCGAGATCGAGGCGGTGATGCGCGAGCGCGACCTCTTCATCATCGCCGCCGACCACGGCAACGACCCGACCTTCCCCGGCACAGACCACACGCGCGAATACTCGCCCCTCATCGTCTACGGCAAGAGCGCCCGCCCCGGCGTCAACCTCGGCACGCGCTCCTCGCTCTCCGACATAGGCCAGACCATTGCCGACAACTTCGGCTTGAAACTCACGGCGGGCGAGAGTTTTCTAAAAGAACTAACAGATATTTAGCCCCGTCAGGGGCGGCTGACAATAGCCCAGCACTTCAGTGCTGGGAAATAGCACGATAAGAAAGTTTGAGTCCCGTAGGGACGGCTGAAACATTCAGCCGTCCCTACGGGACTCAAATATTTTTGGCACAGTTACCCAGCACTGAAGTGCTGGGCTATTTTCACGTCGTCCCTGACGGGACTATTGGTGGCCGTTATTTCTGCGTAAGACTCCTGTAAATCAACTCAAGCCACTGGTCTGTCTTGATGAAGCCTGCGCCCCAGTCCTTCCAGGTTTCGGGGAGGCCCTGCGCCTTGATCTGTTCGAGCGTCTTGCCGGAGGCGGCCTGCTTGCGGACGACATCAATCGTCTCAAGCAGCATCCGGTGGTAGAGCTTGAGGTCGTCCGCGGTCGAGAGCGGGCCGTGGCCTGGGATGATCTTCACGCCGGCGGGGAGCCGGTTGATGATCTCGCCGACGTTCCTCGCCAGGCTGACCACGTTGCCGCCGTTCTCTATGTCAACGAAGGGGAAGCGCCCGGCGAAGAAGTCGTCGCCCATGTGGACGACGTTCGAGCCGGTGAAGAAGATGACGCTGTCGCCGTCCGTGTGCCCATTGGGGAAGTGTACGGCGCGAATCTCTTCGTTGTTGAAGTGGACTGTGAGCGAGTCGCCGAAGGTGATGACGGGCAGCGCCTCCTTCGGCGCGGCCGGAACCTTGTTGCCAAAAATCTTCTGCTCCGAGGCCAGCCGCTTGCGCACGTTGTCGTGCGCGATGATGGGGGCTTCGGGGCCGAACTGAGCGTTGCCGCCCGTGTGGTCGCCGTGCCAGTGCGTGTTGAGGACGAACTTTAGTTTCCCGTCGCCGAGCGACTTCAAGGCCGCGCGAATCTTCTCGGCGAGCGGGGCGAACTGGTCGTCCACGATCAGGATGCCGTCCGCGCCGACCGAGACGCCTATGTTGCCGCCCGCACCTTCGAGCATGTAGACCGCGCCCGCCACCTTCGTGGCCTTGATCTCGAGCTTCGAGAAGTCCGGCTGCTGCGCGCGCACGGAAACTGTGCCAGCAGAGATGACGGCCAGCGCGCAAACCAACACCAATCTTTTCATAAACGTCCCCTCTTAAAGAGCGATGAAAGTTTCGGCCCTCACCGTCCGCCGCTACGCTTCCGGGTCCTTGATGATGGCGATGTAGGGCAGGTTGCGGTAGCGCTCGGCGAAGTCCAGTCCGTAGCCGACGACGAAGGCATCCGGGATGCGGAAGCCAAGGTAGTTGATCTCGACCTCGCGCTCGCGCCGCTCGAACTTGTCCAGCAGGGCCGCGAGCCGGACGCTCGACGCGCCGCGCGATTCGAGGTTGGCGAGCAGGTAGGAGAGCGTCAGCCCCGTGTCCACGATGTCCTCGACGACCAGGATGTCGCGCCCCTCCACCGCCACGTCCAGGTCTTTGACGATGCGGACCTCGCCCGAGGTGCGCGTCGAAGACCCGTAGCTGGAAATCGCCATGAACTCAATGCCGAGCTTGAGGTCTATGGCGCGCAAGAGGTCGCTGACGAAGATGACGGCCCCCTTGAGCACGCCTATAAGTAAGGGGTTCTTCCCCTCGTAGTCGCGCGCGATCTCGCGGCCGAGCTCGGCGATGCGCTCCCGAATCTGTTCGGCGGTGTAGAGGATTTCCAGGTTGGGGTTGTTGAACTCAGAGAGAGCTTGCGCGGTCGAAGTGGACAAGACGGCCTCCTGTGTTGAAAATCGAATTAATATCGTTTTCGTTTGCGTGTGCTGCCCGGGACGACATACTATTCAAGCTCTCCCCGCAGGTCAACATTGGAGCAGTCTCGAAAGGAACCGGCTTGAGATATTCTGCGAGATTCGGCGTCTGCGCCACTCTCCTCTGCCTGTCCGCGGCCGCGGCCCCGGCGCAACAACCCGCCCCGGCTCAGCAGCCCGCAGCGCCCCTGGAGATTCGCGTCAAGGCCACCGAGCGCGAGGTTGACGAGAGCGTCCCGGCGGACCCGGCGACCGCCGCGGTCGTCGCGCCCTACACGGCGAAGGTGCGCGAGCTGGACGCGCCCATCGGAAAACTCGCGGGCGAGCTGAAGAAGACAGGGATCGGCGCTGGCTCGCTCGGCAACTTCGTGGCGGACGCCCTGCGCGCGCGCGCGTCGGCCAAACTGGGCCAACCCGTCCTGCTCGCCATCACCAACAGCGGCGGCCTGCGCAAGAACGAGATCGCTGCCGGCCCGCTCTCGGCCAGCGACATTTATCAACTGCTGCCCTTCGAGAACGCGCTCGTCGCGCTGGACCTCACGGGCGAGCAGCTCCTGCGCTTCCTCAAAATCGTCGTCTCGCACCGCGACGCGCAGTCGGGCGCGCGCATCGTCTACGCCGCGAGCGGCAAAGAGGACGAGCTGGTCACGGCCAGGCTCGGCAGCCAGAGCGCGCAAAGAAACATCGAACCGCAGGCCACGTACACCATCGTGACGATAGACTACCTGGTGAACCGCGGCGGCGATTACAGCATCCTGAAGGAAGCGAAGAACGTGCGCCCGCTCGGCCTGACGATGCGCGACGCGGTCATTGATTACGTCAAGGCGGAGACGGCCGCCGGTCGGCCCGTCAAGGCCGAACTCGACGGACGTTTCCTTTCAGTCAGCGGCGCAGGGGCGACGAAGCCGGAGGGCGAGAACCCGCAATGATTACCAGACGAAAATTCCTGTGCGCGTCCGTCGCAGGCGGCGCGAGCGTCGCGCTCACGGCCTCGGCTCGGCCATTTTTGGGCCACCGCGCCGTCAATTCGTTCGCCGCCTTCAGCGCGCCGCTGCTCCGGCCCCGCGCGGGCGAGACGCTCATCACCATCCTCCACACGAACGACCAGCACTCGCAGATTGACCCGCTGCCTGCGAACGACCGCAACGCGGGCAAGGGCGGTATGGCGCGACGCGCGACGCTCGTCAAACGCGTCCGCGCCGAGAACCCCAACACGCTGCTCCTGGACGCCGGCGACGCCTTCCAGGGCACGCCCTACTTCAACCTCTACCGCGGCGAGGTCGAGTACAAAGCCATGACCGCCATCGGCTACGACGTGGTCACGCTCGGCAACCACGACTTCGACAACGGCGTGGAGGCGCTGGCCGAGGCCATGAAGCACGCGAAGTTCGAGTTCGTCTCGACCAACTACGACGTGCGCGGGACGGTGCTTGAGAGCCGCGTCAAGCCTTACGTCGTGAGGGAACTGGGCGGCGTGAGAATCGGCGTCTTCGGTCTGGGCATCAAGCTCGAAGGCTTGAACCCGCCGGACAGTTTCAAGGGCGTCAAGTATCACGACCCGGTCAAGGTCACGCGCGGGGCCGTGCAGTTCCTGCGCGAGCGCGAGCGTTGCGCGATGGTCGTCTGCGCGTCGCACCTGGGCTACTACCCGAACCCGAAGCCGGACGATGTGGGCGACTCGCAGGTGGCCTCTCAGGTTGACGGCATAGACTTCATCGCCAGCGGCCACACGCACACCTTCATGCGCCAGCCCGTCGCCGTCAAACAGCCCTCGGGCTCCAACACCATCGTCTTCCAGGTCGGCAAGAGCGGCATCTACCTCGGCCGCGTGGATTTCACTGTCAGGTTCAACAAGGTCACGGCCTCGGCCGGGAGGCTGTTGGATTTACGCGACGCGTGACAGGCGGGCCGTCCCGCGAGTCGGATTAAGGAGTGATGACATGCTCGGAAGTTTTCAGAAATTCAAATACGCGGCCGCGGCAGTTCTGCTGTCCAGCGCTCTGAGCCTAATCGTTTACCACCTGGCGATCGGTGCGGCTGTCCCGGCCGGGGCCGCCGAAAAGATTCTTCCCGGCGGCAGTCAGGTGAGCGAGATCGCGGGTTATAAAAGTTGGACGAAAGTCAACGCGGTCCCGCAACTGATGCCGGAGCGGGTTGCCATGTCGTGCGTCTACTGGGGGGCTCCCGGCGGCATCGAAATCGACGGGCAAGCGAATCCGCACCGCGACAAGTATTTCACCGTTTACGTCAATGAAGTCGGGCGGGCGGCGATGCTCAAGCAGAAGCGCCCGAAGTTCCCAGTGGGCTCGGTCATCGTCAAGGAGAAACTGCCGGCCAGGGACAGTCAGACGCCGGAGCTGTTGACGGTGATGATCAAGCAGCGGAAGGGCTTCAACCCGGCGAACGGCGATTGGGAATACATGGTCGTGGACGGAACTGGCACAAAAATGGAAGGGCGTGGGAACCTGGAGAACTGCCAGGGCTGCCACCTCGGCAATGAGGAGAGCGATTACGTCTTTCGGACTTATTTGTCGGGCGAAACCGCAAAGAGTTTGAAATAGCGGCGCTCGAAGCGCGCCTCTTCCGGCCGGTATGAGCGAATAATCAACACCGCGCCCGAGGGGCTGTTGGATTTACGGGACGCTTAGCATATGATGCGGGACGCCCGCGCCATTCATCAGTTGATTCGCCGTCGAACGTAAATACTCAGTCGGAGAATTTGGATGAAACGATGCCCCGCGTGTGACCGCACGTATGCAGACGACACGACGACCTTCTGCCTGGCCGACGGCGCGCTGCTCTCCGCCCCCTACGACCCGGAGGCGACGCAGCGCATCCCCGCGCGGCTCACCAATCCCGCGCCCACGGAATTCTTGACGGACGGAGCGCCGCCGCAATCCTGGCCCTATCATTCTGCGCCGACGTATCCCGCGCCGGGTAAGAGCCGCGCCGTGCCTTACGTGATCGCCGCTTCGGCGGTCCTGATCCTCACCGTCGGAATCCTGGCCGTCGTCAAGCTCGGTCGGAAAGCGCCGCCCTCCGGCCCCGTCGGGCTCACTTCAAACACCGGCTCTACGACCGCCAACGCGCGGCCGACCGAGACAAGAGCGCCGACAGACTATTTGCGCTCCCCCTGGCTGGGCCTGGAAGTCTGGCAGGACGGCAAGGCCGCGGGCCTGTTCAAAGTGGACTTGCGGCGGACCCGCGTGAGCCTCGGCCACGAGCCTTTCGAGCTGAGGGTGCCGCGCCTGAAAGACGACCCGCCCGTCCTCGTGACGGCCTGGACGGCCGACAGCATCTTCGGCCAGCTTAAGCAAGATGAGAAGCTGGACATCGAGGCGACCTCGTATTTCAATCCGTACAAGGCTATGGCCGACACGCCCGCCGGCTCTGCCAGCCTCATGCTGGATGAGGACGCGCATTACGTTTACAACGAAGACAGGCTGAAACCCGTCTCCGACGGCCAGAGCACGATCTTCATCTCCTCGGTCTTCTCGGATGGTAACGAGCACAGCCTCAGGGAGCAGAAGGATGACGTGTACCTCGTCATCTTCAGGGACTTGAATCGCAACGAGATCGTCGAGAACGGGGAGTACGAGTTTCTCATCCTCGACTTTTGAGCACAGAATTTTATGCCAGCCGACGACGAGACAAGGGACCGTGTGCGCGCGCTGGTGCGCGACGTGTTAGCCAATTCTCTGCCCGCGGGAGACGATGCGGCGGCGACGACTGCGCCCACGCCGACGCGCTTCGTCAGCACCGTGCCTGAAGAGCCCGCGGCCCCGCAGAAAGAGTTCGCGCGCGACGAGTCGTCGAAGATGGTGATTACCGAAGACGACGTGCGAGGGTTGGAGCCGGGCGCGCGCCTGCGCGTCGCGGAGGGCGCGCGCCTGACGCCGCTCGCCGCGGACATCGTGCGCGAGCGCGGAATAGAACTCGTGCGCCGCAGGTCGCGCAGGGGGTCGCGCGGGGCGAAGACGGTCGCCGTCGGTGCCGACCACGGCGGCTTCAAGATGAAGGAGGAGCTGAAGGGGCTGCTGGCGGAATTGGGTCACCGCGCGCGCGACTACGGCACGGACTCGGAGGACGCCGTTGACTACCCGGACTTCGCGCACGCGGTCGCGCGCGCCGTCGCTGACGGCCACGCGGATGTCGGCATCGTCATAGACGGCGCGGGCGTCGGCTCCTGCATGACGGCCAACAAAGTCCCGGGCGTGCGCGCCGCCGCCTGCTACTCCGCGGCCGTCGCCAGAAACTCGCGCGAGCACAACGACGCCAACGTCCTCACGCTCGGGAGCAAGGCGATCACCGCCGCCGAGATGCGCGAGATAGTCAGCGCCTGGCTCTCCACGGAGATCAGCGAAGACCGCCACCGCAAGCGCGTCGCCAAGATCACGGCCGTCGAGCGGCAGTATCTTACTTAGTTAGCTCATGCGACCATTCAGAATCGAAGAACGAAGGCGTGCCACCGAGCGCGGCCTGGAGTTCCTCTACGAAGTGGCCCGCGACGAGGAGTGCTTCGCGGATTACGGCCACGACCTCATCAACTGTTTCTTCTTCATCGCCGACACCTCGCAAGACGATTCGCTAAGGCGCGCCGCGCGCCGGATGGGCTGCGAGCGCGCGCGTGTCTGGCGGCGCGAGCACTCAAGGCTCCCCGCCGACGCCGACGTAGACACCCTCTCCGTGCACCTCCACGGCAGCTACGCGGCCGACCGCCTGGGCCTGCGCGATCCCGCGCACCAGCAACAGCTCCGGCGGGCGGGGCGACGCCTTACGGCGCAGGACTATTGCTGGTTCGACCCAGTCAACGAGCCGCCGCCCGCGAACGTGACGTGGCGGTGCCGCTGCGGCCTCCTGAACGAGCGCGGGCGAAAGACGTGTCGCCGTTGCCGCCGCCGGCTGAAGGTCATCAACCGTTACAAGCTCTGGTACGAGGCGCTCATCGGCGCTTACAACTGCGAACGAGTCGGCGTCCTCGTCGGGGCGCGCTACCGCGAAGTCCTCAAGTGGCTGCCCGCGATGCGCCCCTACCGCGGGCGCGAGGGCGGCGCGAACCCAGACTTCTACGACTCGCTCTACGCCGTCTCGCACGTCGTCTACACGCTCAACGACTACAGCCGCTACAGGCTCTCGCCGCGCTGGCTGCCCGCGGAGTACGAGTTCCTGAAACGGAATCTGCACGAGGCCGTCGAGACGGAAGACGCCGACATGATGGGCGAGTTCCTAGACTCCCTGCGGGCCTTCGGCCTGGAAGACACGCACCCTCTCCTCCGCACGGGCATGAAGTTCCTCCTCTCGCGCCAGAACGCCGACGGGAGCTGGGGCGACACCTCGGCGAAGGACATCTACCTCCGCTACCACCCCACGTGGACCGCCATTGACGGCCTGCGCGAATACCGCTGGCGGGGTGAGCGCCTCAGCTTCCCACGCCTCATGCCGCTGCTCCGCGAGATGAACGCGCGGCGCAGTGTGTGCTAAGATAAACAGACCCACCCGAGAGAATCTAACCCACCCTGGACACAGTCTATGACCATGCAAAAGCACTTGACTCCCATCTTGAACAATGTCAAATATAGCGACGTTCCTTTAGTTCAGAGGGCGAAGGCAATCGAGCTTAATGATTTCAACCAGTATTTGGCTGAACTGAAAAACAGGATAGCGAGCATGAAGAAGTGAAGTGACGGTGCGCTTACATGAGACGAAAAATTTTTATCAGCTCTTCGCCTGAAGATTCCGATTTGGCTCAGGACTTGGCCGTAAGATTTAATAAGTCCGGGCTCAAAGTCGTCAAAGTCGTCACACCCTCCGACAACACTGACGCCAGGGAGTACCTGGAAGCTGTATTACGCAAAGCACTGCGGGGAGTGAGCGAGGTCATCATTATTTTGACCAGGAACTCGATCAGTAATCAGTGGCTTTTGTTTGAAATGGGCGTGGCTACTTCGTTAGGCAAGCACATCACTCCGCTCATTCAGGGGATCAAGCCGAGAGACCTCCCGGTGCTGATTAGACAGATGGATTATGTCAGGTATGCTGATTTAGACGGGTACATCTCAAGGCTTCAGCGCAGCCTCGAAGAGCCGTCCAAATCTGCCGCCTGATTTATGAGGCTTTAGTTTCAATGCCATATTCACACAACGGCGATTTAGAGCAGCTCGTGGAGCAGATCACGGACGTGATCGTCGCGCGCTTGAACGGCGAGCGGGACGAGCAGGCGGCGATGTGCGGGTGCACGAACGAGTGCTTCAACCGCTGCCCCGAGCGGATGCACAGGATTGTGGACGCGGGCGCGGCCCGCATAGGGCTCGTGCTTGGCGAGACGGCCTCGGCGCGCGACTGGGCGAGCCTGATTGACCACACGTTACTGAAGCCGGAGGCGACCGAGGACGACATCAGGCGGTTGTGCGAGGAGGCCGCGCGCTTCCGCTTCGCGAGCGTGTGCGTCAACCCAACATGGGTGCGCGCGTCGGCCTGCCACCTGCGCGGGACGGACGTGCCCGTCTGCACGGTGATAGGCTTCCCGCTCGGCGCGACGCTCCCGGACGTGAAGGCTTACGAGGCGCGGCGCGTGATCCTAGACGGGGCGCGCGAGGTGGACATGGTCATCAACGTCGGCGCGCTCAAGAGCGGGGACGACTGCGCCGTCGAGCACGACATACGCTCGGTCGTCGAGGTCGCGCACGAGTACGAGGTCATCTGCAAGGTCATCATCGAGACGGCGCTTTTGACGGACGAGGAGAAGGTGCGCGCCTCGCTCGCGGCCAAGCGCGCGGGCGCGGACTTTGTCAAGACCTCGACGGGATTCTCCAAAGGCGGCGCGACCGTCGCGGATATCGCGCTGATGCGCCAGGCGGTCGGGCCGGACCTCGGCGTCAAAGCCTCCGGCGGCGTCAAAGGCTTGGACGACGCGCGCAAGATGGTCGAGGCTGGGGCCACGCGCATCGGCGCGAGCGTCGGCGTCAAGATCGCGCAGGAGGCCGCCGGCGCGAAACCCACGGCCACGGGCGCGGCGTACTGAAGAAGGCAAAAGAAAAGACCCCGAAGGGGTCGCACATGATAGCCGGGGGCTAGCGAGTGCGCGAGAAGCGCACGACGCGCCGCTCTCGGAATGACGAGACAAAAGAATCCGACCCTGAAGGGGTCGCGCCTCAACGTTGAGGCGCGACCCCTTCAGGGTCTTCACTTTTTCCTTTTTAGAAGCGGAACCCGACGCCGGCCGACAGTTGAAAATTGTGCTTGGTCTCGCCGGGGATCGTGAAGGGTTCGGGCACGAACGGGTTGCCTGGAATCAACTGGAAGGTGTTCACGGTCGTGTTCCCGTAACGGATGATGGTGTCGCCCGCGTCGAGGCGCAGGAGGACGCGGCGCGAGGGGTAAATTTCGAGCACGCCGCCGAGGTCCGCGGCGAAGTGCGTCAGCCGCCTCGTCCTGAAGTTGAGCGGGGCCGCGGGGTCGAAGACGGGACCTTCGGGGACGAGCTCCGAGATTCCCTCGCTGAAGCTAATAAACCCGGGCCGGGCCTTGGCGAAGAGGCCGAACCTTTTATACCGCTTGCCGACCTTGACGCCGAACAAGCCCTGGACGGCGCGGCCGACCGCGCGCAGGCCGTGGAACCTGTCGCGCGGGAAAAAATTGCCTTCGGCCTCGATTGCGAACGTCTCCGTGAGGTTGTACGTCAGGCGGCCGCCGAAGCCAGGCGCGAAGCGCGTGTCGGAGTTCCCGGAGAAGCCGAGCGCAGTGAAGTGCGCGCCGATTTCGAGCCGCGGCGTCTCGTTCGATTGTGCCAGAATGCTCGGGCCGGTCAGCAGCAGCGTGCAGAACATCGTCAGGATGAGTGCGTTCCTTCTCATTCGATTCACCTCCGTAAGTTTCGAGACAGACCTCCGGCCGCGCGCCGCGAGGCGCTTCGGTTCCACAGCCGTCAGTCGTCCGTGTTAAGTCCGGTTAGTTTTTGGGGAGCAGATTCTCGACGCGATTTGACGCGCCGATGATGAGACGTAAGGGGGGAGCCTTCTCCGGCTCGTCGGCTTTGCGCGGGCCGGGCGGCCTGCCGAAGCCCGTGGGGCGCGCGTCCTGCGGCAGGCGCAAAGAGTTTTCAATCTCTTTCAGGCGGGAAGGGGAGGCGCGCTTTTCCGCCCGGGCCGCGCCCCTGACCCCCAGGAAGAATGAGTCTGGGATGTAGCCTGGGTCGTGCAGCACGTACAAGTTCCAGTTGCCGCCGGCCGCTATCACCGGCGCGTCCGAGACCCACTCGTAACGCTCGCCGCCGAGAGTGAACTTCATGCGGTTGCGCTCGATTGTGCCAATTTTCCTGAAGTCGTAGCCAGCGTGCGGCATGAGCGAGAAGATGAAGCGCCCGCGCCCCTCCAAGTGGAACCAGATGACCGGGCCGGAGACGGCCCCCGCACGCTTCGCCGCGGCCACCAACTCGCCGTTGACGACTAATTGGTAGTTGCTCACCTTCAGCTCCACGTCCGCGAGCGTGAAGTCGCGCGGCTCGCCGCCGTCGGCCGCGGCGGTCGTCGCCTCCCGGAGCGTGGCTTCGTCGGACGAGACGGCGACGTAGTCCGTGATCTTCTCCCCGGTCCTGGGGTTGACCAGCACGTCGAGGGCGAAGGCGTCGCCGTCGGCGATTACTTGCGGGGCGGCCGAGCGCGAGAGTCCTTCGGGGCTGTAGCTGGGGTGTATGCGCAGCCCCTGAAAAGTTTTCCGCGCGCGCAACTCCGCCTCGTCTTCGGGGCTCAGCGGGCGGACGGAGACTCTGAACTGTTTGGCGGCGGCGAGCGGCTCGACCACGAGCGCGTAGCCGAAATAGAGCGAGCCGCCGCTGTCCACGAAGACGCGCCGAATCGTGTTCGACTCGAAGAGGGCTTCGGCCGAGGTCGTTGACCAGCCGTTCGCGCCGGGGGCCTCGGTCGTGAAGGCGACGAAGAAGCCGCCCTTCATGGGCACGATGGTCTGCTCCTTGCCGCCTTCCTGTGCCAAAACGCAGGTGAAGACAAAAAGCTGTAAGACCACAAGCAGGCACCAGCGCCCCGTGCGCTCAGTTCTCATCGGAGTTGCTCCTCTTAATCACCCTGATTTTCAGTTCGCCCGCCGGCTGAAAGTCCGTCAAGTTGGCCCGCGTGAACAAGCCGCCCTGGACGCTCTCTTTTTCGCGGCCGGCTGCGAGCGTCGGCTCGCCCCGCACGGCAGCGTCGCGCCGCACCTCACGCTTCCCGCGCCGCCGCCTCTCGACGTAGACGACGCGCGTCACGACTCTCTCGCCGACGGCCGGGGCGGGCTGGACTTGTGTCGGCTGCGTCGCCGCGGCCGCCTGCGTCTGCGGCGCGTGTGACGGGGCGGCGGTCGTCCGCGGGCGGAGCGCCATCACGGACGCAACCAGCAGCGCGAGGGTGATGACGGCCGCGGCGGGCGCTGGCACGGTCAGCCGTGCGGCGAACGCGCGCCGCCAGAACGGAGCGCGCCGCGGAGCGACGACGGCGGCCGCGGGCCGGAGTCGCTGGCCGAGCGCCGCGTGATAATTGTGCCAGTAGCTTTCGCCGGGCAGGGCCGTCTCGTCCGCCTCGTCGAAGGCGGAAAGCGTGCCCGCCAGCGAGCGGTATTCGTTCAGGCAGCCGGCGCAGGCGTCCAGCTCCGCGAGCAGGCGGCGGCGGTCGTCCGCGCCCAGCTCGTCGAAAACCAAATCCACCAGCCTGCCTTCGGTCGTGCGGCAATCGTGCATGACACTCACTCCTGAAAAATTCAATCCTTGCGGCCCGCGCCGCACGGAGCATATTCGAGCGGCTCGGCCTCGACGCCTAAGTGCCGCCGCAATTTCGCGAGGGCGCGGAACAGAGCCTTCTTGACCGTCCCCGTGGAGCAGTCGAAGACCTGCGAGATTTCCTCGTAGGTCATCCCTTCACGGTGCTTGAGCAGGAAGATGAGTCTCTGCTGCGGCGTCAACTCACCCAACGCCCGGAAAACTTTGCCGATTAGAATCTGCCTGTGAAAATCTTCTTCCGCGCGCTGCGGGCGACGGTCGGACGCTAAGTCGTCCGCCTCGTCCTCGGGCGAGACTTGCGGCGAAGTCGCCTCTGCGCGCCTGTGGTTGAGGAAGGTGTTGACGGTGATCTGGCGCAGCCAGGTGTAGAAGCCCGCGTCGCCCCTGAACTGATTGATCGCGCTGAAAGCCTTGAGCCAGACCTCCTGGGAGAGGTCTTCGGCGTCGCCGCGCTCGCGCGTGTAATAGAGGGCGAGCGTGTAGACGCGGCGCTCGAACTGTTTCGCCAGGAGCGAAAAAGCTTCGTGGTCGCCCGCCTGGGCTCGCCTCACAAGTTCGTTCTCGCCGGGCGTCAAGCGAAGTTTACCCCTCGGGGCCGAGTTTCGTTCAGGTCAGAGCTATAGACACGGGCGCGCGTGATTTGGTTGGCGCACGCGCGAAGGATTTTTTTTATCATGACTATTGTCCCGCTTCCCACCTTGAAACGCGCGGTGCTTTGCGTCTATTCTCAGGTCGCTCCAACCCGAAAAATTCAGGCGGTCAAGGAGGGGTTATGGCTGTCAAACGCAACCTGCTGGCGGTAGTCTTGGGCGGCGGCGCGGGCTCGCGCCTGTTCCCGCTGACGCAGCAGCGGTCGAAGCCCGCCGTCCCGCTCGGCGGCAAGTACAGGCTCGTGGACATTCCCATCTCGAACTGCATCAACTCGGACGTGGTCAAAATCTTCGTCCTGACGCAGTACAACTCGGCCTCGCTCAACCGCCACATCGCGCGCACCTACCGCTTCTCGCAGTTCTCCGACGGCTTCGTCGAAATCCTCGCCGCCGAGCAGACGCCCGAGAGCCCGCAGTGGTTCCAGGGGACGGCCGACGCCGTGCGCCAGGTCCTGCCTCACATCGGCGACTGGGGCATAGACACGCTCCTGATCCTGTCGGGCGACCACCTCTACCGCATGGACTACCGCAACTTCCTCGCGCGCCACTTCGAAACGGACGCCGACGTGACCGTCTCGGTCATCCCGTGCGCGCAGGAGGCGGCCGAGGAGTTCGGCCTCCTGAAGACGGACGCGACGGGGCGCATCACGGAGTTCAAGGAGAAGCCGAAGGGCGAGGCGCTCGAATCCATGAGGGTGGACACTTCCAGCCTGGGGCTGACGCCCGAGGAGGCGCAGGCGCGACCCTTCCTGGCCTCGATGGGGATTTACGTCTTCAAGTACGAGTTGCTGGGTAAACTGCTCGCGGCGGACCCGACGGCCTTCGACTTCGGGCGCAACATCATCCCGGCGGCGATTGACTGCTGCAACGTGCAGGCGTTCATGTTCGACGGCTACTGGGAAGACATAGGGACCATCAGCGCCTTCTACGAGGCCAACATAGACCTGACCTCTCGCGTGCCAAAATTCAACCTCTTCGACACGGACGCGCCCATCTTCACGCGCTCGCGCTACTTGCCGCCGTCGAAGATCAACGAGTCCGTGATACACGACTCCATTATCAGCGAGGGCTGCATCATCAACACGGCGCACATCAACCGCTCGATCATCGGCCTGCGCAGCCGCATAGAGGCCGGCGCGCGCATCGAGAGCTCGATTTTGATGGGAGCCGACTACTACCAGTCAATCGAGGACATGCGCACGGAGTTTCGGGCGGGGATGCCGCGCCTCGGCGTCGGCGAGAACACGGTCATCCGCCGCGCCATCATAGACAAGAACACGCGCATCGGCGCGAACGTCCGGCTGCTCAACGAGGCCGGCGTCGAGAACGCGGACGGCGACGGCGGCAGCTACTCCATACGCGACCGCATCATCATCGTCCCCAAGAACGCCGTCATCCCGGACGGGACGGTGGTCTAAAAAGATTTCGGATTGCGGATTGTAGAGCCAAACACTCAAGCCTTTGCGCCTTACGTTTTAACTTTGCGCCTTTGCGTGGACGGCTGTTTCGCGCAAAGGCGCTAAGGGAAGACCAAAGGCGCTAAGGCTTGAGTGCTTTCTTTCCAATCCGCAATTTTACTTCGCGGCCCGCTCGCGCTTCTCGCGGAGGCGTCTGTAGGCTTGCTCGTCGGCGGGGCGCGCGCAGTCGCGGCCGATGTGCTCCCAGTCGGGGTCGGCGGGGTCCAGGCCCATAGCCTTGATGGCCGGGGCCTCGCAGACGAAGAACTGGTGCTTGTAGGGCAGCAAGTACCCGCCCTCGCTGTCCAGGACGCGCCGCGCCTCCTCGTAGGTCGTGAACCAGCGGTTCAGAAAAACGTCCAGCGAGGGCGGATACCACAACGTCTCTGACTCGTCACTAACCATAACCGTACTCCTTCCATGCCGTATCAAATTCCCAGGCGCTTTTTCTCGCCCGTGATTCCCCAGATTAGCTGCTCGATGGGGTCGGGCTCCGTTTTTCTGAAGTCCACCCACGTCATCTCCTCAAGGAACACCGGAAGCTTAGGCGTCTCGGCGCAGCCGCGCAGGATGACCGGGATCACAGGGCAATCGCGCCGCACGAACTGACGTAGAAAAGCCTGACGCTCCCTGTCCTGCCAGGGGCCTATGCCGTCAGGCCCGACGAACACTGCCGCCGCCTTAATGACCTCGATCTGTTTTTCCAGCTCGGTCTGCCACGACTGTCCGGGCCGCAACTCCCACTCGTCGAGCCACGGCAGGAGGCCATGTTCTTTAAGGCGCTCGCCGACGACTTTCACCTCCGGCTTGTCCTCCCTGTTGTGGCACAGAAACACGTCGTAGTCGCCCGACTCTATTTTGCCGCGCAGCACCATCGCCGCGGCCTCGCGGTTGCGCCCCTCGTCGGCCTCGCGGTCCATGCGGGCGACGACTTCGCTCGACCTCGCCGCGTCGGCCGCGGCGACGCGCTCCTCGCGGTCGAGCAGCGAGATTCCAGCGTCGCAGACGGGGCAAGTCGTCTCCGTGAAACCGCGCTCGCGCCGCCGCCGGCTCTGCTCGTCCGAGACGGCCGTGCCGCACGAGGCGCAGACGAAGATTCGCCTGCGCGTGACGCTGTCGGGCAAGGCCCGCCGCCGCAGGTGTGTGGCGACGTAGTCTTCAAACTGGTAGCGCGTCGCTTCGCTGGCGTCCGCCTCGAAGAAGAGAGTCAGCTCGCCTTGCCCTTCCTCCAACTCCCTGAGGTACATCCCGCAAGTGCCGCCGACGAGCGCCTGGTAGCTGGCCGCGTTCTTCCACATCTCCTGCTTGCGAAACAGGCGGCTGCGCGACAGGCGCACCGCGAGCGTCGCGTAGATGTTGAGCACGGGGCCGTCGAAGGTGAAGATGACGGCCTTGCCCGGCACGTCCGGCATGTCGGGCCGCTCGCGCGTGAACTGCGACGGGAAGACCAAGTCTACTTCGGTCTCGGTCGTCTCCTTCAAAACGATCTCGTGGCGCAGCAACTCCTCGACGGTCGCTATCAGAATCAGCTTCTCCTGGTCTTTGTTGGCGGCGCGCTCGTCACCTGGCATCTTGAAGCGGCCGAGCATCGCGTCCTCCTCGGCGATGCACCCGAGGCCGTCCGGCTCGCTCTTGGCCGCGTTGACCATCGCTGAGGCGTAGGCGTCGAGCAACTCCGGCTGAAGCAGGATGTACCCGCCGAAGCTCAAACGCCGAATCAACCCGCGATTCTCCACGCGCCCGACGCAAGTGTCGAACTTGGCCCGCAACTCCGCGTCGTCGGTCAGGTCCGTGTGAGTTTGCTGGAACGAGCGGTAAAGGTCGTCCGCCGTCGAGAGCAGCCGCCCGGCCTCTTTCTCCGCGATGAGAAACTCCTTGATCGTCTGGAACAGTTGGTTCGAGCTGACCGACGGCAACCCGTCCCAACCGATTCCCTCGTGAACCGCCTTAATCAATTCCTGAATCTGCCACCCCTCTTTCGCACTCGTCTCGAAATAACCATCAAAGCCCAACTCGCGCACCGTCATCTCAATGCGTTCGCGGCTGACAGAGATTCCGCCTCGGTCTGCACGCGCAGCGACGAGATATTTCTTCAGCGGCACGGCCGCGCCCGCCTGAAGCTTCTGCGCCTGCCGCAGCGCGCGGACCCAATGCCGCACGCCCGAGAATGGTTCCACATCACTCCGCGCGTCGAAGACGACGAGCGCCACCGCCACCTCGTTCAAGTGCAACTGGTGTATCAGCCGATAACCCGGCTGGCCCGCCAAATCCCACAGCAGCGTCTCCCGCAACTCTCGGAGTCCGCCCGGCAATTCCGTTTCGCAGCTCTCAAACGACCAGACGTGGCGGCCGTGCGTGGATTCCGTCGGCTCCCATTCCTGACCAATCAGCACGAGCCCCAATCCCGTCTTCCCCACGCCGGAATCACCCATCAGGACGACCTTCGCATTCCGGTAGTGGCGCGTGTCTACCGGCGCTGCCGCGCTGAACAAGATGTCATAGTCCATCTCCCAGATTCGGACAACTCGGTCTCCCTCGCCGTATGTAGCCAACATGCGTTCGTGTGGGTGAAAGGCAACGCCGCCTAAGTTCCCCATAGCATTTTCATTGAAGACTGCAATCTGTTCCCAAGAATCGCAACGCCACAGCCGTAAACAAACGTCGGAGCCCTTCGAGGCGAGCAAACGGCCGTCAGGTGAGAAACGTATACAGAGAGCCGCGTCAGTGTGACCTTCGAGAATAGTCAACAGGCTTCCTGTATCAGGCTCCCAGAGGCGGATAGTATTGTCAGCGGAAGCAGAGGCCAGAGTCTGCCCGTCAGGCGACCACGCCGCGCTGTAGATGCCACTTTTATGACCTTCAAGCGTCCGCACTAAACTGCCGCTCTGCGCTTCCCAGAGGCGGATGGTATGGTCATAGGAAGTAGAGGCTAGAGTCTTCCCGTCGGGCGACCACGCCACACTCAAGCCCATACTTCTATGACCTTTGAGGTTTATCAGCCGTTTACCACTCTGTGCTTCCCACAGGCGGACAGAGTTATCAAAGGAAGCGGAGGCCAGGGTCTGCCCGTCAGGCGACCACGCCACGCTGTAGACGTTGCGGACTCGACGGCCTCCAAGCGTTCTTAAGAGTTTGGTGCTTGACACTTCCCAGAGGCATATAGTGTTGTCATCTGAAGCGGAGGCCAGGGTCTGCCCGTCGGGCGACCACGCCACGCTGTTAATGCTAGCCGTATGGCCTCTAATCGTCCGCAACAGTTTACCGCTCTGCGCTTCCCAGAGGCGGATGGACTTATCCGCGGATGCCGCGGATGCCGAGGCGAACATCTTTCCGTCGGGCGACCACACTATATCTTGGAGCCTGCCTTCGTGCCCGCGGAGGGTGCGGAGGAGGCGCAGGCCGGCGGGGGCTTGCACTTTGGGTGCTGGCGGGTCTTTCTGAGGGCTCATTGAGTTTCTCCCTGATCCGTCGTGAGAGTGACTGCCACGGCACGCGCGCGTTGTAGAATTACCGCAATTCAGGCAGAAACACAAAGCCGCCGACCAAAGAGGCCGGCGGCTTTGTGGGTTGGTAAAGCTGTGATTGGTTTAGCGCGTGCCGGCGAGCGGGAAGCGGCGCAGCTCGGGCTTGGGTTGCTGGGTGTTGGTGCGTTGCTGCGCCGTGGTGGCGTCGCCGGGCTGGGAGCCTGTGATGTAGCTGTCGCGGGCGCGGACGACGAGGTCGGGGCGGTTGACGCGGACGCGTATCTGGCGGCGCTGGCCGGCCTGGGCCACGTCTTTCGGGTAGTAGCCGATACTGTACTGGCGGCGCAGCTCCTCGGCGATGAGCGCGAACGACTGCGAGAGGTCGCGCGTCGTGTCTGCGCGGTAGACACGCGCGCCCGTCTTGTAGGCCAAATCATTCAGGTAAGAGTTAGCGCGCCTGTAGTCCTCCGGGCTCGAACCGTTGGTCCCGCCGCCTCCACCGCCGATGACGACGGGGCCGCGCCGGCCACCACCACCGCCGCCGGGCCAGCCTCCGCCTCTGCCTCCGCCTCCGCCTAAGACTCCGCCCAGAATGTCTCCCCAAATGCCGACCGAAGAGCGCCTGCGCCGCGGCGGGTAAGGATACGGGTAGCCGCCGCCACCGCCTCCACCGCCGCCGGGTCCCATCACGTCCTGCGACGTGTCGTACTGTATGGGGTAGATCAGCGCGTCAAGCTCTTCGGCGTCGCGGACGTTCGACTGGTAGTTCGCGCGCGTACTCGTCGTGTCCACGCCGTCCGTGAAGAGGACGACGGCCTTGCGCCCCTGCTCGCGGCTGAGCAGCCGGTTGATGACGAGGTCCATGGCGTCGTAGAGCTTCGTCCCGCCGCCTGTGCGCACGCGGCTGATGGCCTCGCGCAGGCGCGAGCGGTCGTTGGTCGCCTGCGCCAGCACGCGCACGTCCTCGTCGAACGAGACGATGATGACGCGGTCGTCCGCGCGGAGCTGGTTGATGAAGGCGAGGGCCGCGTCCTGAATCTCTTCGAGACGAAAGCGCGTCGAGGCGCTGGTGTCTATCACGAGGGCGACGGTGAAGGGCTTTTCGACCGAGGCGAAGTAGGCGACCGGCTGCTCGACGCCGTCCTCGTAGACGCGGAAGTCCTGCTGGCGCAGGTTCGGGATGAACCTGCCGTTGCGGTCCATGACGGTGACGGGGATGCTGACGAGCGTCGTGTTAACGCGCACCACGTCGCCGTCGTCAACCTCTTCGGGCTCGTTGGGCGAGGGCGTAGAAGTCTTGCCGGAAGATTGCGACGCGGGCGGCCGGCCGCCGGAAATTGTGGTCCCGGTCTGAAGCACGGGCCGCTGCCTCGGTGAAGGCGCGGGCGTCGCCGCGTCCTGCGGCTCGGAAGGAGTCGCGGGCGGCTGCTGCTGTTGTTGGCTCGAACTCTGGCCGACGCGGCGCGGGCGCGTCTGCGCCTGCGAGTAAAGAACTGTGGTCAGCAAGAGGGAGAGGAGCAGCGCGGCGCTGGCAAACTTTCTCATGGCCTGTAACTCCTACGGGTTTCGACTGCGGCACGCGGGCCGACGACCCACGTTTGATGCGCTTCCGGGCAAAAGGATGCTTTTTTCAGCGAAGGACGGGAGAGAAATCGAACGCTGCCTGTAATATAACTCTAAAAGCCGTGAATCGTAAATCGAAACAGCCGTCCGGCGATTTACGGTTCACGAATCGCGTTGAAAATGAGCGGGAAAGTGCCCCAGGTCTGCCCCCTGTGCTGCGGGCGGAAGCCGAAAAGGATGACGCGGCCGCGGCCCACAGTAACTTCGGCGAGCGCGACTTTGCCCTTGAGGCGGTCTTCGCCGAGGAGCCAGCCCGAGCGCAGCAGGTCACTTGATGAACTGTAGCGCGCGACGACGCGGATCGGCGCTCGCGGGTCCGTCACCTCGAAGGCAGAACTGTTGATGAAGTAGGCGCTGAGGTCGCGCGGCAGGCCGCGGGCGATGGCGTGCGCGGTCTCAACTTCCAGGCCGACAATCGAGCCGGGGCCGTAGAAGACGTTCGGCTTCAAGTCCTCCAGGACGTTGCGCAGCGGCAGGCCGAGGCGCTTGATCGCCAGCTCCGAAGAGGCGTCGAAGCAGATGAGCGTCCCGCCCTCCTCTACGAAGCGGCGCAGGTTCTGGACGCCCACTTCGGTCATGCCGCCGGTGTACTCGGTCGGGTAGCTGCCGACCGCGTGGCCCTCTATGAGCTGCTTCATGCGCTGCGAGGGGAGGATGATGACATCGTAGCTCTCGCGCAGGTTCCCGCGGCGCACGTCCGCGTCGCGCAGAGACTCGTAAGGCACGTTGAAGGTGTCGAAGACGTAGCGAGTCCAGCCCTCATCCATGCTCTCAATCCAACTGCGGTAGACCGCGACTTTGCGCGGCGTCTTGCGGAGCGGGTTGGGAATCGGCGACTCGCTTCCGCGTTTTTGTGCCAGGCCGAAATCCTTGCGCACTTCGGCCTCGTCGCGGATAAGCGTCAACTTCATCTCATCCCTCTTCTCGCGCAGCCGCCACACGACCGTCGTCTCGACGCCCATCTGGAGCGGCAGCGTCCAGCCGGCCACGTCGTAAGGCCGCTCGGCCTCGCCCTGCGGCGTCAGGCGCTTCGGATAAATTTGCAGCCCGAGCAGCGCCTTAACGTTGGCCCGGAACGGCTGGTTGAGAAAGACAATGTAGCCGCCGGCCGGAATCTCCTCCATGTGCATGGCGTCAGGGTTGTTCGGGCCGAGATCGGCAAGATACTCCTGAGGCGCGGCGACCCCGTGCAGCTCGCGCTCGATCCTGTGAACCTCCACGCCCTGCTCGACGAGCGCGCCGATCATACGGGCGACGGCCTCGTCGTTGCCCTGCGCCGGTGGTATCAGGTAGGCGAGGGGGCCGCGCTCCTCTACAGAAGCCTGGACGTTCTGCCGGCCCAGCTCGTAAAAATTCCGCAGGTACTCGGCGCGGCGCTCGGCTGCCATCTTGAGGACCGTGCGCGCGGCCATGAGTTCCATGTTCATGATGTCGCGGGGCCGCCAGCGGCCGCCGGGCCAGGGCTCTGGGAAGTTCGGCGCGGCCTTGAGCGCCGATGGCATCCCGCGCGTGCTCGACTTGGACAACTGCTCGCGCGTGACCGTGAGCGGCGTCATCAGGTTGGCGCTCGCGGCCTCGGAGAGCAGGCCGATGGAGTTGTGATAGTAGGGCGCCGTGCGGAAGCCGCCGTGCCACCAGGTGTCATAGCTGGCGTTCGTGATGACGCCTTTGTGGCCGGCCGCGCGCAGGTCTGCGGCGATCTTGTTCCCCAACAGATTGACCTCGCGCAGGAGCGGCGGCGCGATGTGCGGGTTCGCGGGTTCGTGGAAGGGCGGCACGAAGAGGCGCGCGCCTTCCGCGCCTTGCTGGTGCACGTCGTAGACGATCTGCGGGAACCACTCGCGCCAGAGGAGCCGCGTGACGAGCCTGGTCTCCTGCAAGTTGAGCATGAACCAGTCGCGGTTGTTGTCGTGCCCCGCGTAGTGGTGATAAAGCTCGGGCGGCTCCGTGCCCTCGTAGGGCGTGCCCAGAGTCTTGCGATACCAGTCGGCGACCGCGTCAACGCCGTCCGGGTTCGGCGACGGGATGAGCAGCAGCACCGTGTCGCGCAGAATCCCGCGCGTGGCCGCGTCGTCGCCCGAGGCCAGGTCGTAGGCGAGCTGCATCGCCATCTGCGAGGCGACGATCTCGTCCGAGTGAATCGAGCAGGAGATGACGACGAAAGTCTTGCCGTCGCGGACGAGGCGGTCGCGCTCGCGCTCGTCGCGCACGCGGCGCGGGTCCGCGAGTTTCGCCTGAACCTCTTTGAGCTTCGCCAGATTGCGTATATTCTCAGGCGAGCTGATGAACGCCACGAAGAGGGGGCGGCCCCGTGTGGACTCGCCCAAGGTCTCGACGGCGACGCGGTCGCTCGCGCGGTCGAGTCGCGCGAAGTAGTCCGTAATCTGTCGCCAGTCGGCAATCGTGCGGTCGTCGCCCGGGGCGAAGCCGAGCACGGAGCGCGGGCTCGGCACCTGTTGCGCGCGGGCGAGAGCCGGGTGAAGGACTAGAAGAAGAAGAAGGAAGCAGGGAATCTGAGATTTCAAATTTGAAATCTGAAATCTTCGACGATGGGGCATTCAGAAAATCCTTCGACCGAGTTGGTTGCCGACGAGTCTAGCACACGGCGGCGCGTCAGTCTCGGCGGCCGCCTGCGCTACTGGTGGTCGCTCGCTGTGGCGGGCGCGCTCCTGCTCGTCCTCGGCACGCCCTCCATCCTCGTCGCGTGGGCCGCGCGGCGCAGGCACTGGGTCTACCCCCCGGCACTGTGGGGCGGGCGCACATGGCTGCGGCTGAGCGGCGCCAAGGTCCGCGTCCGTGGCAGGGAGCACCTGGACCCCGCGCGTCCTTACGTCTTCATCGCCAACCACAGGTCGTACCTGGACACGGCGACCATCTTCTGCTACGTCGGGCGGCGCATCGGCCTGATAGCCAAGAAGGAGTTGCTGCGCGTCCCCGTCCTGGGCTACGGCATGGGCTACGTCAACGTGATGGCGATTGACCGCAGCAACAGCGAGCGGGCCATAGAGACGATGCGCGCGGCCACGGAGCGCCTGCGCTCGGGCGTCTCCTTCGCCGTCTTCGCGGAGGGCACGCGCGCCCGCCCGGGCGAGTTGCTGCACTTCAAGAAGGGCGGCTTCTACATGGCTATGGAGGCCGGAGTGCCCGTCGTGCCGGTGGCGATTAAAAACACGGACGTGCTGATGGGCAAGGGGACCGGCGAGGCGCGGCCCGGCACAATCGAGATGGTCATCCTGCCGCCCGTCGAGACGACAGGGCTCTCGACCGACGAAGACATAGAGCGCCTCGTCGCGCGCGTCCACGCGAGCGTCGCCGCCGAGTTGGGTGTTGAGAAATGAAACGAAGCGACACGAAAGGGCTGGCCTTCGTGTCGCTTCGTGTTCCGCCGGTGCTCTTGTTTAGAACTCGTAAGTCAGCACGCCGTCAATCTTGATGGGAGCGCCGTGAACGCGCGTCGGCTCGAAGCGTGCGCGTTTGGCCGCCTCGACCGCTGCCTCGCGCAGCTCTTTCGGCCCCTCAACCGCCTCGGCGTCGCTCACGTTGCCGCGCTCGTCAACCGTGACACTGACCTTGACCGTGCCGTGTATGCCGGCGCGCTGGGCCGCCTCCGGGTAGACGGGCTTCGGCAGCTCTATGGCCTTACTGTTGAGCGAGGCGTTCCTGATCTCGTTCTTGGTCAGCGGCGTCGTCGTGGGCTGCTGTTTGGTCGCGTCGTCTATCTCGCCGCCGTCGTCTGCGTCCGTGATCCTGATGTCCACGCGGCCCTTCGCGTAATCCTTGTAGGTGACGCGCAGCCGTATGTGCAGCACCTGGCCGTCGTCGAAGACCAGCTCCTCGTCCGCGTAGCTGTAGGTCGGGAACCAGTAGCGCCCATCAATCTGCTCGCGGTAAGTCTCGACGACGGGGAACTTGTTCTTCTTGGTCTCGGGCACGCCCTTGCCGCGCGACTTGACGATTTGCAGGTCCGCCACGTCCACCCAGATGCGCCCCGTGAAGAGACGCTCCTTCGTCTTCGGGTCTGGAATCGCCTTCGGCGTCACGTCGAAGACGTAAAGGTCTAACTCGTCAATCCGCTCGCGGCCCGCGTAGGCGAAGTTGTAGCGGCCGAGGTTACGCGCTTCGAGCGCGAACGGGTTGATGCCGCCCAGGTCTTCGATGTCCTCCGGGGTGACGCCCGCGTAAGTCGGCATCGGGAAGAAGACGATCTTCTCGTAGCGCTGGCCCTGACTGTCGAAGGTGAACTGCGAGACGCGGTGGTACTCGCCCGCGATCTGCCCGCCCATGCCTATGACCTGTATGACGGCTTCGCGCTTGAAGGCGTAGTCGTTGAGCGCCCGGCGGAACTCCGTCTCCTTGGCCGTCAGGTTGCTGATGACCTTCTGGACGTCAACGGGCTGGCCCCCCGCGGAAGCCTGTACGGTCTGGGCCGCGGCCCCGAGCGCGTTGAGGAGGACGAGCGCCGCGAGGGCGAGCGTGTAGAAAGAAATTCGTTTCATAAATTCCGTTTCCGTCTGGTTGGGTTACCGGACCGAGGGGCAGCGCCGGGTGTGCCGGTAAACGCCAGGCACGTCGTAAGTCATTCAGATGCCACGACTCCGCCCCGTGTTGCCCCCTCGCCGGGGCGGACGAAGGCCGGACGCAAGTTCTTTTGCAGCCCCGGCCCGACTCTCGCCGTCCCCGCATTTATAGTCTACCGCCCGCGCCGGTTGTGCTATACTGACCATAGAGCCCAAAGAACTACCCGGCCTCAATCCTAGGGGGCGAAACTTCTGGCCCGGTAATCCGATGACGCAGGTTTCAGACAACCAGATAGCCTTTGAAGACCTTTTTGTCCGCGCTCAAGCCTACACCGCGCGCGGCGACTTGGCGAGCGCCGAGAAAATCCTGCTCGGGCTGCTGCGCGAAGGCGCGCCCGAGAACGCGTCGGCGCAGGCCGTCCAGACCCGCGTCGCGCTCGCAGAGGTCTACGAGGAGATGGAGCGCCACGCCGAGGCCGACGAAGTCCTCGCGCCTTACGACGTGCGCTCCCTGGACCCCCTGCCGGCGCACCTGCGCGGGCTGCTCCTGCTGGCCTTCGGCTGCCGCGCCTACTGGCACAAAAATTACCAGAACTCGCTCGCCCTCCTCAACGCCGCGCGTGAATTATTAGAGCCGCTCGGCGACGCGTCTAACCTCGTGCGCGTCTACTATTGCCTCGGCCGCTCGCTACAGGAGACCGGCGAGCAGGAGCGTGCGCGCGAGCACTATCGCGTCGCCATCGAGTGGGGGCGGCGCGGTCGCCACGCCAACGCGGTCGTCCTGCCGGGCGCGGCCGGCCCGTTCCCCGGCGTCATCGCCGGCAGCTTCGCCATGCGCGACGTGCTGGGGCGGATGGAGCGGCTCAAGGATTCCGACGCGACCGTCCTCATCACGGGCGAGACCGGCACCGGCAAGGAGCTGATCGCGCGCAGCCTCCACGAGGAGGGCCGCCGCCGCGACAAGATTTTTCTCCCGTTCAACTGCTCGGCCGCGCCGCGCGACCTTTTGGAAAGCCAACTGTTCGGCCACCGGCGCGGGACTTTCACCGGCGCGATTAACGACCAGCGCGGCATCATCCGCGCGGCCGAGGGCGGGACGCTCTTCCTGGACGAGATCGGCGACCTCGCGCTCGAACTACAGCCGAAACTTTTGCGCTTCCTGCAAGAGGGCGAGATCATGCCCTTGGGCGACTCGCCGCGCAAAGTCAACGTGCGAGTCATCGCCGCCACCAACCGCGACCTCGAACTGGACGTGCGCGAGGGGCGCTTCCGCGAAGACCTCTTCTACCGCCTCAACACCTTCGTCATCAAAGTGCCGCCGCTGCGCGTCAGGCCCGAAGACATCCCGGCGCTGGCCTCCTACTACTTCGAGAAGATGTGCCGCCGCCACCACCGCCGGCTCGCGGGGCTGACGACGGAGGCCATAGGGTATCTCTCGCGCTACTCCTGGCCCGGCAACGTTCGACAACTCCGCAACGAGATCGAGCGCGTCGTGGTCTTCGCCGACGAGGGGCAATCGGTCGGCGTCGAGTCGCTCTCGCCGGACATCCTGCGCGTCGTCACCTCGACCTCCTCGGCCGTACACTTCCAGCCGGACTTCAGCCGGCCCGTCAACCTCAAAGAGATCATGCTCGATGTCGAGCGGCAGCTCCTGACCGAGGCGCTCGCCCGCCACGGCGGCAACGTCACGCGCGCCGCCGAGACGCTCGGCCTGAGCCGTCAGACCTTCAATTACAAGCTGCGCAAGTTCGGCCTCAGCCGCCCGGAACTCAACCTCGTCGAGGACGAGGACTGAGGAAGGCGCAAAAAATTTTTCACCACCCGCAAAAAATCCTGCATTCCGATTAACCCCAGTGAAAACTGTGCCAATTCTGGCGCGAGCGTAAATGCGCGCCCGTGACGGCGCAAAAATTTTTTCATCCGCGCTCGCCCCGCCGCCTCTCCATTTTGGCCCGAAGGCCCGGTTTTACTGGCGCTTCGGCCGCCGGGGCGCGTCCGGCAGAATTGGCACAATTGTTGTTATAGGGTTAGGGCAGCACGAGCGGAAACTTGGCCGAACCGGCATCCTCTGGCGCGGCCGGCTCGATTGGGGGAAGCCGCGCGGGCGGGCGCGAGCGGTGGGGGGCACGCGGCTCGGGCGCAGGCTTTAAGAAAGTGATCGGTTGGCGAAAAGACTTAGCGAGGATTCGGTCCTCATATCGGCGATTGGTGAGGGCACATCTACCCGTGAACCTTTACAGCGCGAAAGCGCAGGTGCAACGCCGAGCGGCTGCGTTGCTCCACGGGATGGACGAAACGTCAGGCCAGTGGGAGGAGCTTGACGGACTTCACCTAGCCGATGACAAGCGCGGCGACCGCACGTCGTTCCTTCTGGGCGGAACGGCGGGCGGCGTCGCGCTACCCTCTCAGCCCCGCTGCGGCCTCTTCGCCGCGGCGGGCGCTGGCACACTTTTCATCAAGAACGTCGAGCGGATGAGCGCCGCCGCGCAGCACGTCCTGGTCCGCGTCATCGAGACGGGCCACTACACGCCGGCCGGCGACCCGTACCCGCGGATGGTCAATTGCCGGATCATCACGGGGACGGCGCGGCCGCTGTCGGAGCTGGCGCGCGAGCTGTTGGTGGAGTGGAGGCTGGCCGACGTGCTCGGCCACGTCGCGCTCGACGCGGAGGCGGTGGTCGCCGCCCTCGGCGCGGAAGGATTTTACAGGGCTCACCCAGGCGGCTTGGCCGCAGCGAGCTGACAGGTTTTCCCGGGGCTGCTTAAACTACCGGCGGGGTTAGCACTCAGGCAGCGACCCCCGCCGGTGGCGACAGCCACAACAGGCGCGGAGGCGCGGAAGTCAAGTTTCTTGATTTCCGCGATCCCCGCGCCTTTGTGCTGTGCGGAACATTTTCTACGAGCCGACGAAGTCAACGGCGATGCGGTGCGGGATGATGCCGCGCTCCGCGCCTTCGGCGAGCAGGCGGCGCACGGCCTCGCGCCCGCGCTCCGTGTAGTCCAGCGTCAGGTCGTTGACCCACATCGCCACGAAGCGGTCGGCCGTCTCCGCGTCCATGTCGCGCGCGAACTGCATCGCGTAGCGGAGCGCGTCCTCGCGGTGCTCCAGCGAGTAGCGTATGCTCTCGCGCAGGCATTCGGAGACTCTTGCCATCAGCTCCACGCCCAGGTCGCGGCGGATGGCGTTGCCGCCCATCGGCAGCGGCAGCCCCGTGCGCCCGTGCCACCACTCGCCGAGGTCTACGACCTTGTGCAGGCCCAACTTGTCGTAGAAGAGCTGGCCCTCGTGAATCAGGAGCCCAGCGTCGCAGCGCCCCTGCAAGACGGCATCTATGATCTGGTCGAATGGCACGACCTCGTAAGCGAAATCAGGATTGAAAATCCTGAGCGCGAGGAAGGCGCTCGTCAGCGTGCCCGGCACGGCGACTTTCAGCCGCGGCAAGTCTTCGGGCGCGTGCGGCTCGCGCGCGACGACGATGGGGCCGTAGTTGTCGCCGATGCTCGCGCCGTGCGGCAGGAGCGCGTACTTGTCCGCGACGTAGGCGTAGGCGTGGAAACTGACGGCCGTCACGTCGTAGACGCCCTGCCGCGCCATCTCGTTCAGCGTCTGAATGTCTTTCAGGACGTGCGTGAAGTGCAGGCCGCCCGTGTCCAGCTTGTTCGTCGCGAGCGCGTAGAACATGAACGCGTCGTCCGAGTCGGGCGAGTGCGCGACGGTGATGGTGCGTGTCTCAGTTGCGGATGACATGATTAGGATGGATGAACCTCGGCCTCTTCTCGCTCGATTCTGTTGTAAACCGTGTCGCGCTCGACGGCCTCGAAGCCGGCATCTTCGATGAGCGCGACGATCTCCTGCTTGCTCATCTTGACCTCGTTGCCGGCCTCGACCGAGTAGCTTTCCGACAGCTCGCCGCCTTCGGTGATCGTGCCGTCGAGGTCGTTTGCGCCGTAGTGGAGCGCGACCTGCGAGAGCCGCTTGCCGAGCATCACCCAGTAGGCTTTGACGTGCGGGAAGTTGTTGAGCATCAGGCGCGAGACGGCCATCGTCTTCAGGGAGTCCACGCCCGACGGGCCGGGCAGGTGCGAGAGCTGCGTGCCCGGGGGGTAGAAGGCGAGCGGGATGAAGCACTGGAAGCCGCCCGACTTGTCCTGCTGCTCGCGCAGGCGGACGAGGTGGTCAACGCGGTCTTCGGTCGTCTCGATGTGGCCGTAGAGCATGGTCGCGTTGGTCTTCAGGCCGGCGGCGTGGACTTTGCCGGAGAGTTCGAGCCAGCGCGCGCCGTTCGTCTTGTGCGCGCAGATCATGGAGCGCGTCGGCTCGCGGAAAATCTCCGCCCCCCCGCCGGGACACGAGTCCATGCCCGCCGCCTTCAACTGTTCGATGACCTCCTCGTCCGTCATCTTGTAGAAGTGCGCGAAGTGATCCAGCTCGACCATCGTCCAGGCCTTCAGGTGCAGCCGCGGGTACTCGCGCTTGAGCGACGAGAGCAGGTCCGTGAAGTAGCTGAACGGCAGCTTCGTGTTCAGCCCGCCGACGATGTGCAGCTCGGTCGCGCCCTCGCGGACGGCCTCGCCCGCGATGCGCAAGCTGTCCTCTATGTTGTGCGTGTAGGCGTCCGCCGCGCGCGGCGTGCGGAAGAAGCCGCAGAACTTGCAGTCCGCGTAGCAGACGTTGGTCGGGTTGAAGTGGCGGTTAACGTTGAAGTAGGTCGTGCGCCCGTGTAGGCGGCGGCGCACGGTGTCTGCGAGCTTCGCCAGCGCGGGCAGGTCGTCCGTCGCGTAGAGCTTGAGGCCGTCTTCAAACGTCAGACGCTCGCCGCGCCAGACCTTCGGCGCGAGGTCGTTCAAATTCGGGTCGTGTGAAAAGTTCATGAGTTTATCGAAAGCTAAATTTACTCCCAGAGCGACCGCACGTCGAGCGTAAAGCCGAGCAGCAAGGGCTCGCCGGAAATTGTTTCGGGGGCTTCCAGGCATTCGACCGCGATCTGCGGCCTGTAGACGTAAACTTTCTTCTCGAACGGGTCAATCAACCAGCCGAGCTGCGCGCCATTCTCGACGTACTCCTGCATCTTCTTCTTCAGCGTGCGAAGTGAGTCCGACGGAGAGCGCAACTCGACGACGAAATCCGGGCAGAGCGGCGGGAACTGCTCCTGCTCTTTCTCGGAAAGCTGCTCCCACCTTTCATTCCGTACCCACGAGAAGTCGGGCGAACGCTTCGCGCCGTTCGGCAGCGTGAACAAGGTGGATGAGTCGAAGGCCAGACCCGTTCCGTCCTGTTCTGCCCAGGTCCCGCCCCTGATGGTTATTTTGACGTTGCGGTTTCCCGTCTTTCCTCCAGTTGGTGACATGATGATCAAATCTCCTGCGCTGGTCAGCTCAATACGTAAATCTTTATTGAGCATGCAGAATTCGAAGAAGCCGTCCTCGCCGAGCTTCTTCAGCACAGGGTGGAAGTGCAACACGAGCGCTTCCGCGCTCTGTTCAACCGGAGTGAGTGTGGTGGTGCTCATAGCTTTCTCTCTTCAAACCAGCCTGAGGAGCAGCGCCCCGCCGAAGGTCGCGAACAGGATGACGCTGACGAAGGCGTTCGTGGTAAAGAACGCAGCGTTCAGCCGGCTCAGGTCGTTCGGGCGCACGAGCGTGTGCTGGTAGATTAGCAGCGCGCCGGTAGCGATTACTCCGACGAGCGCGAGCGCGCCCAGGTGCGTCACCAAGTATAGCGCAACGAGCGTGGCGAAGGCTTGCGCGTGGAAGAGGCGCGAAATCCAGAGGGCACGGGCGACGCCCAAGTGGCGCGGGATCGAGTGCAGCCCGGCCTTGCGGTCGAAGTCGTAGTCCTGGCAGGCGTAGAGCACGTCGAAGCCCGCGGTCCACAGCATGACGACCAGCGAGAGCAGAAATGGCACAGGGCTGTCGAGCGCGCCGCGAACGGCGATCCACGCGCCCGCGGGCGCTATCGCCAGGCACCAACCCAAGACCAGGTGCGAGAGCATCGTCCAGCGCTTCGTGTACGAGTAGAGCAAAATGCTCGCGAGCGCGACGGGCGCGAGGACGAGCGTCAGGCGGTTGAGCATCGCCGCGGCCGTGAAGAAGAGCGCCGCGGAGACGAGCGTGAAGGCCCAGACGAAGCCGACAGAGAGCGAGCCCGCAGGCAGCGCGCGGCCGCTCGTTCGCGGGTTGCGCGCGTCAAGCTCGCGGTCGGCGATGCGGTTGAACGCCATCGCGCACGAGCGCGCCCCGACCATCGCCAGAGTGATCCAGAGCGCCTGCTGCGCCGTCGGCAGGCCACCCGCCGCGAGCACGGCCCCCAGGAAGGCGAACGGTAACGCGAAGAGCGTGTGCTCGATCTTAATCATTTCGAGCGTCGTGCGGACGTTTTTAGCCGTGGCAGTCAACATAGCTTCTCAAACTCGCAGGCGGCGCGGCACCCTTTCCGGCCGCGCCCTTTCCCTCTGCGAGACCTCCTGCCCGTCCCAAAGTGCAAGGACGGGGCCACTCGGATTGAGCCGTAAAATCGCCCGTCCCCTGCACAATTACTTCGCAAACTGCCAAAAGCTGGAAGGCGGAAGGCAGAATGCAGAAGGCGGAAAATTTTGTGCCAGCCGCCCCGCGCTACTCTTCGCCACCTGCTTTCTGTTCTTCCCCTTTCCATCGTGTCGCCTGCGAGTGCGGGACGCCGAACTGATCCAGGATGCGGAAGACCAGGTGGTCAACCATCTCTTCAATCGAGCGGGGCCGGTGGTAGAAGGCTGGGCTGGCCGGGAGAATGCGCGCGCCGGCTCGCGCGAGCTTGAGCATGTTCTCCAGGTGAATCGCGCTGTAGGGCGTCTCGCGCGGGACGAGGACGAGTTTGCGCCCCTCCTTCAACGTCACGTCGGCCGCGCGGTGAATCAAATTTGTGCCAGCGCCGGAGGCTATCGCGCCGAGCGTGCCCATCGAGCAGGGCACGACGACCATGCCGGCCTGTATGTGCGAGCCCGAGGCGGGCGTCGCCGCCAAATTATCCAGGCGGTGCGGCCGGACGAGCTTGGAGTCGGCCGGGAGCCCCAGCCACTCGTTGACGCGCGCCGCGTCGGCCTCGCCCGGGTCAACGCCCAGCTCGACGCGCGCGACCGTGCGCGCAGACTCGGACATAATCAGGTTGATGCGCTCGACCGCGCCGCTCGCCGCCAGTTGCAGCAGCGTGCGGTGCGCGTAGATGGAGCCGGAAGCCCCCGTGATGGCGACGGTCAGTTCCATGAAAACGGTGACAAGTAAAAACAGATTCTAACTTGTCACCCGTCACTTGTCACTTGTCACTTCTTTTCGTCGGCGGCGGAGATGGATGCTAGAATGGCTCGCGCTTTCAAGGGGACCGTAACGAAGTGGATTTAAGAGAGATCGAAAAACTCCTGCGCGCCTTCAGGGGCGGCGAGCTGGATGCGGGCGAGGCCGCGCGTCTCATACGCGACCTGCATTACGAAGACATAGGCTACGCGCGCGTGGACCACGCCCGCGCCGCGCGCCAGGGTTTTCCAGAAGTCGTCTTCGGCGAGGGCAAGACGCGGGCGCAGGTCGTGGGCATCGTCGAGCGCCTCGTCGCACGCTCGCCGAACGTGCTCGTCACGCGCACGGACGAGGGGACGTTCGGCGAAGTCCGCAACGTCGCGACCGACGCCGAGTGGCACGAGTCAGCGCGGCTCATCAGAATCCGCAGGGACACGACCGAGCGCGGCGTCGGACCCGTCGCCGTGGTCACCGCCGGCACGAGCGACATCCCCGTGGCCGAAGAGGCTGCGTTGACCATAGAGGCGATGGGCAACCGCGTGGAGCGCGTCTGGGACGCGGGCGTGGCGGGGATTCATCGCATCCTGGCCGAGAGGGAACTCTTGAGGCGCGCGCGCGTCGTCGTCGTCGCCGCGGGGATGGAGGGCGCGCTCCCTTCGGTGGTCGGCGGGCTCGTGAGCGTGCCGGTCGTCGCCGTCCCGACCAGCGTCGGCTATGGCGCGTCCTTCGGCGGAGCGGCCGCGCTTTTGGGGATGCTCAACTCGTGCGCGTCGAACGTCACGGTCGTCAACATTGACAACGGCTTCGGCGCGGGCTTCGTCGCCAGCCTGATTAACCGGCGTTGGAATGAAGAAAACAATGATGAGTTATGAGGAAAAATAGAACCCGTCGTCTCATCACTCATTACTCACTACTCATCACTCTCCTGTTACCGCTTTCCGGCTGCGTCGGCGGCGCGCGGCGCAGGCCGAACCTCGAACGCATCTTCGCGGAGTCGCGCGCCCGCGTGGGCAAGCGCCCGCTGATAGTCATTCCCGGCGTGCTCGGCTCGCAGCTCGTCAACTACGAGACGGGCGAGATCGTCTGGCCTTCGCTCTTCCGCTCGTCGCACGACGGCCTGAGCCTGCCGGTCACGCCCGACCTCGCGCGCAACCGCGACAACCTCGTCCCCAGAAAGATCGTTGACACGGCGCGACTGGCCCGCCTGACGCCCGAAGTCTACATCTATCACGAGCTGCTCGAAGCTCTCAAAAAATACGGCGGCTACCGCGAGGGCGACTGGAACAACCCCGGTGAAGAAGGCGACCGCGACACCTTCTACGTCTTCCCATACGACTGGCGGCGCGACAACGTCGAGACGGCGCGCGAACTTTTCGGCCGCCTCGAAGTGCTCAAACGCAAGCTGAAGCGGCCGGACTTGCGCTTCAACATTTTGGCACACTCTATGGGAGGGCTGGTGGCGCGCTATGCGGCCATGTACGGCGACGCGGACTTGCCGCCGGACGGCGCGACGATTGTCCCCACCTGGGCGGGCGCGGCGCACATCAGCCGCATAGTCATGTTCGGCACGCCGAACGAGGGCTCGGCCGACGCCTTCACGACGCTGCTTCAGGGCTACTCGGTGACGGAGGGTTTGCGCCGGCCCATCCCGCTCCTGAACAAACTCTCGCGCGAGGACATCTTCACAGCGCCCGCTGTCTTTCAACTGCTGCCGCACAAGGGGGTCGTGCGCTTTCTGGACGAAGAGCTGCGCCCCATTGAGGTTGACCTCTACGACCCGGAGGTGTGGCGGCGCTATTTCTGGTCGCCGGTCGCGGACCCGGAATACCGCGAGCGGTTCGTGCGCGGGCGCACGCACGGCGACGACGCGCCTTTTAAGGGCGGCTCGCTCGAAGAGTTGGACGCCTACTTCGCGACCGTCCTCAACCGGGCCAAGCGTTTTCACGAGGCGCTGGACGCCGCGGGCGGTGGCGACCCGCCCGTCAAGCTCTTCGCCTTCGGCGGCGACTGCGAGGACACGCTGGTCGCGCCCGTCATCATCTTCGACCGGAAGAAGGGGCGGTGGGTGACCTGGACGCGGCCGCGCGCGTTCCAGAATTCCGCTGGCCGCCGCTTCAAGCTCAAGGAGGTGGCCGAGGCCATGTCCGCCCCCGGCGACGGCCGCGTCACGCGCCGCTCGCTCCTCGGCGAAGACCTCGCGGGCTCGGGCCGCAATGAGTCGCTCTTCGGCACCTCGCTCCCCATCGTCTACGCCGTCTTCGCCTGCGACCTCCACGGCGAGCTACAGAACAACGAGACGCTCCAGAACAACGCGCTCACGACGCTGGTCAGCGAGGCGATAAAGTAAACGACGCAACCAGCCCCGTCAGGGGCGGCTGAAAATAGGGTAAATGTGCCAAAAATATTTGAGTCCCGTAGGGACGACTGAAAGATTTCAATCGTCCCTACGGGACTCAATCGTTTTTACCGCCCTGTTCCCAGCACTGAAGTGCTGGGCTATTTTCACAACGCCCCTGACGGGGCTGAAAACTGACTAAGGGTAAATCACGGTGTAGAGCTTGTCCGCCCTGTCCGGGTCAATCGTCTTGAGGAGGTTGTACTGCTCCAGGGCCGAGTCGCGGTCGTTGAGCGAGAGGTAGGCGAGCGCGAGGTTGTAGTAGGCGCGGCCGAAGTCGGGCTTGAGGCGGATGGCCTGCCGGAAAGCCTCGACGGCCTCGGCCGGCTGCTTCAGCTTGAGGTAGGCCATGCCGAGGTTGTCGTAGGCGACGCCGTCGCCGGGCTTCAACTGGACGATCACCTTGTAGCTGGCGACCGCCTCCGCCAGCCGGTTCAGGCGAAAGTAGCCCTGGGCCAATCTCTCGTAGGCCGAGACGAAGTCGGGCCTGAGGCGAATCGCCTGCTTGTAAGCCTGCACTTCGTCTTCGGTGCGCCCCATCTTGCCGTAAGTGACGCCGAGCGCGTAGTGCGTGTCGGCGTTGTTCGGGTCCAGGCGGAGCGCCTGGCGGTAGGCGTCCGCGGACTCCTTGAACTGGCCCAAATACGAGAAGGCCGAGCCGAGGTTGAGGTAGGACTCGGGCGAGTCCGGCTTGAGGCGAATCGCCTGGCGCGAGGCTTTCAGGGCGTCGGCGTGGCGGCCGAGCATCCCGCTACAGAAGCCCGTCTGCGCCCACGCGTCCGCGTAGTCCGGGTCGGCGTCCGTCGCCTTCTTGAAGTAGGGCAGCGCCTTCTCACAGTCGTCGCGCGAGAGGAAGCCGAGGCCCTGCATGTAGAATCTTTCGGCCGAGGCGCGTTGGCTGCGGCGCGTCGCCGCGACCAGTTCGCCGAGCGTGCGTGCCTGCCCGGCCTGCAACTGGGCCACGCGGTCGGAGGGGACCGCGAAGTTGAGGCTCTGGCCGTCAGCGAGTTGGAGGGTGGCGACGCCGACGACCTCGCCGCGCATGTTAATGACGGGGCTGCCCGAGGAGCCGGGCGAGATGGCCGCCGTGATCTGTATGATGCGGCCGAAGCTGGGGATGTCGCGCACGGCCGAGACGATGCCGTTCGAGATGCTGCCTTCGAGCCCGAGCGGGTTGCCGATGACGACGATGGACTCGCCCTCCTGCGGCGAGGTGCGGACCACGGGCAGCGGGGCAGCGATGGCCGGCGGGATGTCAACTTGCAGGAGCGCGATGTCGCCCTCGCCGTCCACGGCCAGCACGCCCTTGACGTTGTAGGCCGTGTCGTTGATGGTGTGAATCTCCGCGCGGTACGCGCCTTCGAGGACGTGGCGGTTCGTCACCACGCGGTCGCGCGCCGTGAAAAACCCGCTCCCGCGCGAGAGCCGGTCGCCCTTGGCGTCGTAGGTGACGATGGCGACCACGGACGGCTTGATGCGGCGGACCAATTCCGGCAAGTCCTCCTGCTGCGCCGCCGCGCCGAAAGCGGAGAAGAGTAGGAGGGCAACAGCCGGAAAAAGATATTTCGCGCGGCTCGTCATAAAAGCGGATGAGATTCTTCCATCACAGATCGTACTTGTCTCTGCGCCAGTAAAAGTACCCCCACACGACGACGAGCCCTATGATGAGCAAGGCCACGTATTTACTGCCCATCCTCCTCAACTGCCTCGGGGTGAAATGCACCCACCCGTCTTGCAGTTGTTCAGGGTCCTGGAAGGTAGTGATGAGAGTGAAAAAGTAAAGCCCGAAGAGAAGCACGACGGCCAGGATGACTGAAACAATCGCGGCGTTGAGAATCCAACGGTCCGAACTCCTCCTCGGCGGCCCTCCAACCTGCGCGGCGACGCCGAACAGAGGGTACTGGCATCTTCTACACACCACCGCGGACGAAAAGTTCGTGAGCCCGCAGGCGCGGCATTTCGTCGAAGACATGCTCACCTCCGGTAAATAAAAGGCGTCGGACTCAGAGCCCGGCGAGCGCCAGCGCCTGCACGCGCTCGACGATGTCCTTGAGTCTCACGTCCTCCGTCTGCTTCGTGGCGCGGTCGAACAGCTCGACCAGGCCGTCGGCCGCCTTCTTGCCGACGGTGACGCGGTAGGGGATGCCGATTAAGTCCGCGTCCTTGAACTTGACGCCGGCGCGCTCCTCGCGGTCGTCGAGCAGCACGTCCAGGCCCGCGCGCTGCAAGTCATGGTAGAGCCGCTCGCCGGTCTCGCGCAGATCGTCCTGCTTCATGCTGGTGATGGTCACGACGCAGTCGAAGGGCGCTATCGCCTTCGGCCAGATGATGCCGTCCGCGTCGTGGTGCAGCTCTATGGCCGAGGCCATGATGCGCTCGACGCCTATGCCGTAGCTGCCCATGACAATCGGCACTTCCTTGCCGTCCTGCGTCAGCACACGCGCCCCCATCGTGTCGGAATACTTCGTCCCGAGCTTGAAGATGTGGCCGATCTCAAGCGACTTGGCGACTTCGAGCACGCCCGTCTCGCACACGGGGCAGCCCTCGCCCGAGGTGACCGTGCGCAGATCAACCCACTTGTCCACGGGGATGTCGCGCGAGAGTTGGACTCCGCGCAAGTGGTGGTCGTCCTTGTTCGCGCCCGTCGTCATGTTGCGCCGGTTCTTGAGGGCCAGGTCGGCGAGGATGCGAGCCTCGCGCCCCTGCTCACGCGCGCGCGCCTTCGCGCCGACGCCGCCGAGGCTGCCCGCGCCCGCGCCCAGTAGGTCGCGTATCTCCTCGGGCTGGGCCGCGCGCACCTCCGCGCCCGCGAGCGCGTCCGAGAGCTTCGTCTCGTGCAGTTGATGGTCGCCGCGCAGGAGCGCCAGCACGAACTCTTGTTCGCCGTCGCGTGTCGAGACGTAGACGAGCGTCTTAATCTGACGATCAGCCGCGGCCCCGCCGGGGAACGTCGTCAAGTCCTCAATCGTCCGCACGCCCGGCGTTGGAAACTCCACGGGCGCGTCCAATCCGATGCCGTCCTTAATCTCCGGCAGGCGCGACGTGGCTTTCTCCAGGTTCGCCGCGTAGCCGCAGTGGTCGCACGTCGCAATCAAATCCTCGCCCGCGTCCGTCTTGACCATGAACTCGTTGGAGGCGGAGCCGCCCATCGCGCCCGACGAGGCTTCGACGATGGTGTACTTCAGCCCACAGCGGTCGAAGATACGCTTGTAGGCTTCGCGCTGGTCTTCGAAAGACTTGTCCAGTCCCGCCTGGTCTAGGTCGAACGAGTAAGCGTCCTTCATGATGAACTGGCGGACGCGCAGGACGCCGGACTTGGGACGCGCCTCGTCGCGGAACTTTACCTGAATCTGATACCAGACCTGCGGCAGTTGTTTGTAGGAGCGAATCTCGTGGCGCGCAATCGAGGTGAAGACCTCTTCGTGCGTCATCCCCAGACACATGTCCGCGCCCTTGCGGTCTTTGAGGCGAAACATGTTGTCGCCCATCACGGCCCAGCGGCCCGACTCCTCCCAGACCTCGCGCGGGTTCAGGGCCGGCAGGTAGAACTCCTGTCCGCCGATGCGGTTCATCTCCTCGCGCAGTATCTGCTGAATCTTGAGCGAGACGCGCTGGGCGAGCGGCAGCAGGGAGTAGACGCCCGCGGCCAGTTGGCGCACCATGCCTGCGCGGAGCAGCAGGCGGTGCGAGACGACCTCCGCGTCGGCGGGGTCTTCGCGGAGCGTGGGGATGAAATATTGCGACCAGCGCATAAAACGGGTCTCCTCGGCGGCCAGATGATTGTGTCCGCCGCTCATTCTCGCAAAGCAGCGGCGCGTAAGGCAAACGCGGGAAGGCAGTGGTCAGTAGTCAGTAGTCAGTGGTCAGTTAAAGACAGAAGCTCGACGCTGCCCGCCGCCTGCCTTAACTGACCACTGACCACTGACCACTGACCACTGCTCTTGTTGCGGGCGTCCCCGGCGTGATGTACCATCAACGTCTTGCACGCCATCAGACCGCCCATGATTGAGGCCGAAATGTCATGAAAATTGCGCTCGCCAGCGACCACGCGGGCTACGCGGAGAAGGAACGCCTGAAGCCGCTCCTGGGCGAACTGGGCCTGGAAGTCGAAGACCTCGGCACGGTCTCCGAGGAGTCTGTTGATTACCCTGACTACGCGGCCCTGGTCGCCGAGCGCGTCGCCGCGGGCCGAGCCGAGCAGGGCGTACTCGTCTGCGGCTCGGGCACGGGCATGGCTATCGCCGCCAACAAAGTGCACGGCGTCCGCGCGGCCGTCGCCTGGTCGGAAGAGACTGCGCGGCTCGCCCGGCAACACAACGACGCCAACGTCCTCGCGCTCGGCGCGCGCACCACGCCGCCCGACGAGATTCCCAAAATCGTCCGCGCCTGGTTCTCCACGGCCTTCGACGGCGGCCGCCACAACGGGCGCGTCGAGAAGATCAAGCAGCTCGAAGAATCGAAGTTCCCTACAGAGGAGAGATGATGAACGAACGTTTTAACTCGCGCCTTGCGGAAGTTGACCCTTTAATCAGCGAGGCCGTGGACAACGAGGTCCGGCGGCAGGCCGAGGGGCTTGAGCTGATCGCGTCGGAGAACTTCGTCAGCGAGGCGGTGCTCGAAGCGATGGGCTCGGTCTTCACCAACAAGTACGCCGAGGGCTACCCGAAGAAGCGTTACTACGGCGGGTGCGAGTGGACGGACGTGGTCGAGCAGGCGGCCATTGACCGCGCGAAAGAGCTGTTCGGCGCGGACCACGCCAACGTCCAGCCGCACTCGGGCGCACAGGCGAACATGGCCGTCTACCTCGCGGCCATCTCTTACGGCGACCAGATTCTAGGCATGAACCTCTCGCACGGCGGCCACCTGACGCACGGCCACCCGATGAATTTTTCGGGCCTCAGCTACAAGGTCGCGGACTACGGCGTCTCGCCCGAGACGGAGCAGATTGACTACGACGAGTTGCAGCGCATCGCCGAGGAGCACAAGCCGAAGCTCATCGTCTGCGGCGCGAGCGCGTACCCGCGGACCATTGACTTCGAGCGCATAGGCCAGATCGCCAAGGGCGTCGGCGCGCGCATGTTCGCCGACATAGCGCACATCGCAGGCCCCATCGCCGCGGGCCTCCACCCCTCGCCCGTGCCGCACGCCGACTACGTCACGACCACCACGCACAAAACGCTGCGCGGCCCGCGCGGCGGACTGATTCTTTGTAAAGAGGAGCACGCGGCCGAAGTCAACCGCAAGCTCTTCCCGGGCGTGCAGGGCGGCCCGCTCGTCCACATCATCGCGGCCAAGGCCGTCGCCTTCGGCGAGGCGCTGCGCGAGGATTTTAAGGAGTACCAGGGCCAGGTTCTCAAGAACGCGAAGGCGCTCGCCTCGGAGTTGGCCGAGCAGGGCCTGCGCATCGTCTCGGGCGGGACGGACAATCACCTGATGCTCGTTGACGTGTTCATGGGCGGCAAGGGCATCACGGGCAAGGACGCCGAGAAGGCGCTCGAAGCCGCGCACATCACCGTCAACAAGAACACGATTCCCTTCGACACCAACAAGCCCTTCGTCACCTCCGGCATACGCATTGGCACGCCCGCCCTGACCACGCGCGGCATGGGCGAGGACGACATGCGACACGGTCGGCCGCCTCATCGCGGAAGTCCTGCACGACCCGCAATCCGAAGACGTGCGCCGCAAGGTGCAGCTTGATGTCGCAGACCTGGCGTCTCGTTTCCCACTGTATCCCAAGCGGCTCAGGCAAAGGCCCGAGCAGGAAGCTATGGGTGCGGACTAACCGTGGCGCTCGCCCTGTCTACTTTTAATATTCTTCTCGCTTGAGCTGAAGGAGCTTGATGTGAAGACGATCCTCAAAGCCTTCGGGTTAACCCTCAGTGTGAGTGCGTTGCTGCTCTCCTCAACGCGGCATTCACAGGGAACGAGCCCGGCCGGGCGTTCAGGCGCTACGACTCTTGCCGGCGCGCAATATCCTTACGAGGAAATCAACGCCTATTATAACGGGACACGATGGGTGAGTGGCGGGACTCAATGCGATGGGAGTCGAGAGGTCACCATAGTCAAGCCGGCCGGCAATTTAAACACCGTCCGCGTGACTTGTTTCCTGAAGAGCCAGCCGACGCGAAAGACCGAATTGACGTTCCGCCTGAAAGGCGACCCCGACTGCGGCATGATGAAGTGCTATTCCACCTACGTCGCGCCGGGCTCGAACCGGCGCTACGTGATTATGGATAGCAATTATCGTGACGAGGAAGCCTATTGGATTCATGCGGTGATGATCGGCAAAGGCAAGGCGGCCGAAAACAACATGGACGAGTGCCGGTGGCATGAGAGGACGCGCGTCGCCTTGATAACGGAGATGCGCAGCATCTACGTCACCCAGAACGAGGCGGGCGCTTTGGAGTATCAGAGCTTCAACCATAAAGGGGCGGGCGCCGAGCCGTCAGCCACCGCGAAAGACGGGAAGAGCAACTTAGACCCCGCGAAAGGCATCGAGTCTTTCACCTTTAAGAACGGGGAATATACATACGAAGTGAACGTGAGCACGTCCGCGGAGCGCCCCTTCGCCGAAGTCCTGGTCAAGAAGAACGGCGAGACGATTCAAAGGGAGCGCTGTCTTGTTTATAGCTATGCGAAGAAAACTTAGCCCGCGCGTGGTCTCTGCTCAGGCTTGAAACAGTAATCCAGTTATGGAAGAAATTTTCGGCCCCGAAGGTTTGATCGCGCGGGCGCACCCAGAGTACGAGTACCGACCCGGCCAGATTCAGATGGCCGAGGCGGTGCTGCGCGCGTTCGAGGAGAAGCGCCACCTGATCGTCGAGGCGGGAACCGGGACGGGCAAGACGCTCGCCTACCTCGTCCCGGCGATTGCGGCTGCGACGGCGCGGGGGACGCGCGTGGTCATCTCGACGGGGACGAAGAATTTGCAGGAGCAGTTGATGGAGAAGGACATCCCTTTTCTCCAAAAGGTGCTCCCGCGCAAATTCACGGCCGCCTACATGAAGGGGCGAGGGAATTACGCCTGCCTGCAACGCATACGGCGCGCGGAGAACTCGCCCGTGCTAGACGGACTGGACGAGCTGGACTACTTCGACGAGGTCCGCCGGTGGGCGCGCGAGTCCAAGACGGGCGACCGCGCGGAACTCGTGGGCCTCCCCGAAAACCTCTCCTTCTGGCGGCACATAGACGCGCGCACGGAGATTTGCCTGGGCCAAAAATGCCCGGACTACGACCCCTGCTTCATCACGCGGATGCGCCAGCGCGCGATGGACGCGGACATCGTCATCGTCAACCACCACCTCTTCTTCGCGGACCTCGCGCTGCGCAACAGCGAGTACGGCCAGGTGCTGCCCGACTACTCCGCCGTCATCTTCGACGAGGCGCACCAGATAGAGGACGTGGCGGCCGAGTACTTCGGCGCGCAGGTCTCCAGCTATCAGATGGAAGACCTCGTCCGCGATTTGGCACAGTTGCCCATCACCAGCGTGGAGGCGAACCGCGAGCTGACGCGCACGGCCGCGCGGCTGACGCGCTTCTCGGACAATTTCTGGATGGGCTTCCGCGAGGGGCGCGGCGAGGAGGGCCGCTCGCCCATCCTGCCGGGCACGTTCGCGCGCAAGCGAACGGATGGCGAGATCGAGGCGACGCCTTTGGGCGAAGCCTACCTCAGCCTGGACGGCGCGCTCGACAGATTGGAGACCACGCTCGACGCCCTGCCGGAGCAGCCGCTCGAAGTCGAAAACATCCTGCGGCGCATCCGCCAGGTCCGTTTCGACTTGCAGTTCATAGTGGCCGGCGACGACAAGCACTTCGTCTACTGGCTCGAACGGCGCGGGCGCGGGGCGTTCCTGCGCGCCTCGCCGATTGACGTGTCGAGCCTGCTGCAAGACAAGTTGTTCGAGCGCGTCGAGACGGTCGTCCTGACCTCCGCGACGCTGGCGAGCGCGGGCAACTTCAACTTCATACGCGAGCGGCTAGGGCTCGCGGAGGCCGAAGACCTGGTCGCGCACTCGGGCTACGATTACGAGAGCCAGGCCGTGCTCTACCTGCCTCAGCGGCTGCCGGACCCGCGCTCGCCGCAGTTCGCGGACGCGGCCGCGGAGGAGGTCATACAATTGCTCAACGCGACGGATGGCCGCGCCTTCGTGCTCTCCACGAGCTTCGCGGGGATGAAGGCGCTTTACGAGAGGGTGGCGGGCGAGGTTGACTTCCCGTGCTTCCTGCAAGGCACGGCGTCGAAGGCGGGTCTCCTGGAAAAGTTCCGCGAGACGCCGAACGCGGTGCTCTTCGCCACGTCGAGCTTCTGGCAGGGCGTGGACGTGCGCGGCGAGCAGCTCTCGTGCGTCATCATAGACAAGCTGCCGTTCGCGGTCCCATCGGACCCCGTGGTCGCCGCGCGCCAGCGTTACATCGAAGACCAGGGCGGCTCATCCTTTTATGAGTACAGCGTGCCGCAGGCCATCATCAGTCTGAAGCAGGGCTTGGGCCGCCTCATTCGCAGCGCGACCGACCGCGGCGTGCTCGCCGTGCTCGACCCAAGGCTGCGGACGAAAGCCTACGGCCGCTTGTTCCTCGAAAGCCTGCCGCCGTGCCGCGTGACTTCGAACATCGCGGACCTCGCGGCCATCTTTGACAAGAGGATTCCTGAGACTCAGAGCTATGTTTGAAGTGATGATCGAGCGCAACTTTTCGAGCGCGCACCAGTTGCGCGGCTACAAGGGGAAGTGCGAGAACTTGCACGGGCACAACTACAAGATCGAAATCTACGCGCGCGGGCGCGAGCTGGACAACATAGGCTTGCTCGTAGACTTCGGCGAGCTGAAGGACGCGGCCGACGAGGTTGTGCAGTACCTTGACCACCGCAACATCAACGAGCTGCCGCCGTTCGACGTGGAATTAAACCCCTCGGCCGAAAATCTGGCCCGCTACATCCTGGAGCGCGTCGCCTCGCGCGTCGGCGACGACCGCGTGCAGGTCTACAAAGTCCGCTGCTTCGAGACGCCGACGAGCGTGGCGACGTACCAAGTGGACTGAAGAAGGTAAAAGGTAAAAGGCAGGAGGGAGGACGAGAGCCGCGCTCTTATCCTCCCTCCTGCCTTTTACCTTTTTTCGTACTTACGACGTGACCAGGTTCGCCACGTCAATCTTGTACTTCCTGATCTTGCTGTAGAGGCGCGGGCGGTAGATGCCGAGCAGGTTGGCGGCGGCCTGCTTGTTGCCCCCGGTGCGTTGGAGCGTCTTCTCTATGACGAGCTTCTCGATGTCTTCGAGTGTCATGTTGGGCGGCACGTCCCACTCGGCGCTCGGGGCCGTGCCCTCGGGCATCGAGCCGTTGTCGAAGGGCAGGTCCACGGGCTCTATCTTGGTGCTCTTGGCTAGGAGGACGGCGCGCTCGATGACGTTCTGCAACTCGCGGACGTTGCCGGGCCACGCGTGCGAGAAGAGGCGCTGGTAGGCCGCCTGCGAGACGCCCGTGATCGGCCGGTCGTACTTCTGCGAGTACATCTTCAAAAAGTGCTCGGTTAAAAGCTGTATGTCCTCGGCGCGCTCCCTCAAGGGCGGGACGTGAATCGTGATGGTCGAAATCCTGTAGAAAAGGTCGTCGCGCAAGAGGCCGTCGCGGATGGCGTCGGCCGGCAGGCGGTTCGTGGAGCAGATGAGCCGGAAGTCCACGGCGTAGGTCTTCTCGGAGCCGATCTTGCGGTAGCTGCGCTCTTGCAGGACGCGCAGGAGTTTCGGCTGAAGCTCGACCGGCATCTCCGCGATTTCGTCGAGCATCAGCGAGCCGCCCGCCGCGTGCTGCACCAATCCTTCCTTGTCGGCGTGCGCGCCCGTGAACGCGCCCTTCGTGTGGCCGAAGAGTTCAGACTCGATTAACTCTTTGGGGAGCGCGGCGCAGTTGACCTTGATGAAAGGTTTCTTGGAGCGGAGCGAGTTGTAGTGAATCGCGTTGGCGATCAACTCCTTGCCCGTGCCGCTCTCGCCGACGATGAGGACGTTGGCGTCTGACTTGGCGACGGACTCTATGGTCTCGTAGATGGTCTGCATCTGCTTGGACGCGCCGATGATGTTGAAGTACTCGGCGCGGGTCGCCAAACGGTCGCGCATCATCTTGGTCTCGGCGCGCAGCTCGCGGCTCTCCAACGCGCGCTCGACCAGGGGCTGCATCTGCTCGAAGTCGAAAGGCTTTTCGACGAAGTAGAACGCGCCGGCCTTGGTCGCCTCGACGGCGCGCGCGACGGTGCCGTAGCCCGTGACGACGATGACCTCCGTCTCGGGGCGCACGTCCTTCATGTGGCGCAGGACTTCGAGCCCGTCCATGTCCGGGAGTTGCAGGTCGCAGATTGCGAGGTGATGCCCGCCGCGGTCGAAATACTCTATCGCCTCGGCACCCGTGGCGGCGGTGTCAACCGAATAGCCCTCCTCGGCCAGATTCTGCTTGAGCGAATCGGCCATCATCGGTTCGTCGTCAATGACCAGAATACGTGCCTCTTTACGTTCCACCTTCGACTCCTGTTATAAAGACGTAAATCACCAATGGTATATGGGGAGAGCGTCCGTGTGTGCGCCGCCGACCACTCAGGGGCTTTCTCCCAGCGGCAACTCTGCGCGCAGGGTCTGCGCGTCGAAGCCCGTTTGGCCGCCGTGGGCTTCGATGATCTTGGCGGCGAGCGACATCCGCAGGCCGTCGCTCCCCGCGAAGGAGTGAAACGGGTCGTCGTCGCCATTCGTAGTCTTCACGCCGCGCCACTCGACGGTCGCGCTCTGCCCGCCCTCGCCCGGCGTGAGGCGTATGCTCAAACCGGCGTCGTCGTCCGGGGCCTTGAGCGCGAGCGCGCTCGCCGTAATCATCTTGAAAGCCTCTGTGATGGCCGTCACGTCGAAGTCGCCGGCCAGCTCCGTGGCCTCCGCCTCTAGGCGGACGCCTTCCGTCTCCTCGACGCCCTTCAGAATCTTGACGAGGTCCGTCTGCGGCTGCCGGCGCAGCTCCAGGGGACGGCCCATGCGAACCAGCGTGGTCATGTCAGAGGCGGCGCGTTCCAGGCCGGCGATCAGCTTGGCGACCGTCTCCTGCTCGTCCTGGGGGCGCTCGGCCTTCTCCATCCGCTTGCGCAGGAATGTGGCATAGAGTTTGAGACCGTTGAGCTGGTTCTTCAGGTCGTGGACTATCTGGACGGAGGCGCGCCCCAGTTCCTGGAGCGTGGCTAAGTCTTGAGTCTCCGATTTTAGCGGCTTCATATCGCTCAAAAGCCCCGCCCGCCGGTTGCTCCAAGAGCAAAAAGGGTGGCTCGCAGGGTCATACCGCGTGTACGAATAGAACCCAAACACGGCGGTTTGTTGTGTTGCGTTTCGATGCGGCATCTTAACAAAAAACGCGAGCGTATGCTAGCCATGCATTGTGAGAGGGACGAATCCTCGTGGAAATTCAGCAATTTAGTCATACAATGGGGTACGTGGTGATGGACAGGGACAACGGCGGCGCTCCGCCCACCGTCATGGTGGTCGAGGACTTCGAGGATAACCGTTTTATGATGAGGCGGTTGCTGGAGATGAGCGGCTACCGCGTGCTCGAAGCCGTCAACGGCGAGGAGGCCGTCGAACTGGCATACAGGGAGCGGCCGCATCTGATCCTGATGGATTTGAGCCTGCCGCAGCTGGACGGGCTGGCGGCCACGCGCCGCATACGCCAGTACCCAGACATGAAAGACGTGCCCATCGTCGCCGTCTCGGCCCACGACACGGCCGATTTCCACGCCGACGCCCTGGCCGCAGGCTGCAACGACTACGTCACCAAGCCCATAGACTTCGACCAGTTGGAGGCACTCCTGAGCCGCCTGTTACCTAAAAAACAGTAGGCGGAAGGCAGAAAGCAGAAGGCAGAAAGACAAACGCGCTTTTCTCTGCCTTCTGCCTTCCGCCTACTGCCTTCCGCCTTTCCCATGTCGCAGAACTTCGCCACGCTCGTCCGTGAGCACGAGGAAACTATCGTCCGCGCCTGGGTGGACGGAATGTATGCGGAGCGGCGCACCGAAATGCCGGCCGTCCTCTCTTACGGGCAGTTGGTGGACCATTTACCCGACACGCTGCAAGAAATAGCCTCCGCGCTCGACCAGGGCGCGACCGACGCGGAAATCCTTGAAGCCACACGCCGCCTGCGCTCACACCCGCAAGTCCGCTTCCACCAGGGCGCGCTGATTGATGAAGTGGCACGCGAGTTGATGATTTTCCGTAGAGTCTTTAACGATTTTTTGTGGCGTGAGGGGTTTAGCGCCACCGAAGGGGACATCCGGGAACTGCGCGACGCGCTCCGGCGCGCCGACCGCTTCGTGGACGAACTGCTCGCGCAGGTCGTAGTTGTTTACGCCGCCAGTCTTCGCCCGCCAGTTGCCACGCGCACCACTTTCTGGCCGCCGCCGCGCCGCCGCCGGACTGACTACCCGGAGAACAGGAGACGATGACCAGGCCGGGCGGAACATTACCGATGCTCAAGAGCGTGCGCGCCAAGCTGCTGCTGCTGCTGGCCGTGCTCTCGCTGCCGCTCTTGGTCGTCAGCCTGATTCAGCTACGCAACTACCGCCAGCACCTGGACGAGCAGGCGGCCGCCACCGCGCGCATAGAGACCAACGCGGCGGCCGGCGCGGTCTCCTCCTGGCTCGAAAGTCATCCGTCTTACGCCGCCTCAGCCTCGTCCGTCCCGGCCGCGGAGGCCGAGGCGCTGCGCGCGCGACTCAATCGCGACGCGGGCGGGCAGGCCGGCACGGCCATCGCCGTCTTCGACGCGCAGGGCCGCGCCCTCAATAACTCGGCGATGCCAGCCACCGCATCAATCAATTCGTTGGCCCAAACCGAGCGCGTGCGTTGGAGCGACGGGGCGACGCGGCTGACGGGGGTGATGCGCGTTGCGCCGTTCGGGTGGACGGTGGCGGTCGGCGTGCCCGTGGCCGAGGAGACGACCGCGGGCCGCTCCGTCTTCATGCTGACGGCGACGTGGGCAATCGCGCTCCTGGCCTCCATCCTGCTCGGCGTCTGGGCCGTCGGCCGCTTCACCAAGCCTTTGCGGAAACTGGCGGCGACCGCCTCCACGCTCGGCGGCGGGCAGTTGCACGAGCGCGTGGCGGTCGAGACGGACGACGAGGTCGGCGAATTGGCCCAAAGCCTCAACGTCATGGCCTCGCAGTTGGAAACAAAGTTCACTGAGTTGCGGACGCAGGGGGCCTTCATCGGCGAGGTGCTCGACGGGCTGCCGCTCGGCCTGGCCGTTTTGGACGAGCGCCTCATCGTCCGCAAGGCCAACTCGACCTTCGCGCGCTTCACGGGCCGCGAGGCCGACGCGCTCGCGGGGCGCGGGCTCTACGAGGCGGCCGCGGGGCTCGCCGTCCTGAGCGACATCGTCGAGGACGTGCGCCGCACGCGCAAGCCGTTCGTCACCTACGGCCTCCCCCTGAACCTCGTCGCGCGCCCCGACGGCGAGGCGGAGGATGGCAGCTTCTGGGACGTGACGATTTGGCCCACGAGCGCGCAGAGCGCGGGCCGCGGCGACCTCATCCTGATTATCTCGGAAGTCGCCAAGCGCGTCCGCGCCGAAAAACTCGCCACCGCCGCCTTCGCCTCCGAGCGCACGCGCGCCGCCGAGTTGGAGAGCATCATCAACCAGATGAACGAGGGCGTCGTCATCATCAACCGCCAGGGGCGCTACCGCGTCAACCCTGCCGGCGCGCAGATCATAGGGCGCGCGCCCGCGGAGTTCCGCGACGGGGCCGAGGCCCTCATCGCGGACATGAAGTTCAGAGACCTCGTGGGACGCGACCTTCCGGCGGAGGAGCACCCGCTGTGGCGCGCGCTCGAACGGCGCGAGCATCTCTCGGGCGAGCAGTTGGAGATTGTCCGGGCCGGCGGCGAGCGGCGCGTCGTCGCCATCTCGGCCACGCCCTTGACGGGCGAGGACGGCCGCCACGAAGGCGCGGTCGCCGTCTTCCGCGACATCACCGAAGAGGTCAAGCAGCACCACGAGCTAGTCGCGGCCTACGACCGCTTGCGCGAGCACGACCGGCTCAAGTCTGCCTTCGTCTCGAACATTTCGCACGAGCTGCGGACGCCGCTGAACGTCATCATCGGATTGAGCCAACTTCTCGCGCGCGACCGCTCGCTCCCGCTCGCGCCCTTGCAGAACGAGGCCGTCACGCGCATGGAGCGCAACGCGCGCGCGCTGCTCGAACTGGTCAACGACCTGTTGGACTACTCGCGCCTCGAAGCCGGCCGCGCCGCGCTGCACCTGGAATATGTGGATGTTGGCGAGGCGGTGCAGAGAATCGTGAAGGACTACGCGCGCGAGGCCGCGGAGAAGCGGATAGAGGTGCGGGCCGAAGTCTCGGGCGAATTGGGCCAGGTCTGGACGGACAGGCACAAGCTGGAACAGGTGCTCTCGAACCTGGTCGGCAACGCCGTCAAGTTCACGACCGCGGGGAGCGTGGTGGTGCGGGCCGAGCCCGAGGGCGCAGACCGCTGGTCTTTGGAGGTCTCTGACACGGGCATAGGCATTTCGAGCGAGGCGCTCAACTACATCTTCGACGAGTTCCGGCAGGTGGACGACCGCCTCGCGCGCTCCTACGGCGGGACGGGCCTCGGCCTCGCCATCACGCGCAAGATCGTCGAGCTGCTCGAAGGCGAGATCACGGTCGAGAGCGAGCCGCAGGCGGGCAGCCGCTTCCGCATCACGTGGCCGCGCAGCGTCCGGCAGCGCACGGGCACGGGTTCCCTGGTGGAAAAGAGCGTGCCGCCGCCGGGCGAGGCCGTAGGCTTCGCGCGCCTGCGCAACCGCGCCAAAGGCACGTGAGGGGAACAAACGGGCCGCCCGGGAGTCTAACGTTTTCAGACTTGTGCCCGGCGGGTGTATGCTTTAAAGAAGAGGCAGATATGGCTATTACGAGTGAGAGTAAACGGGACGACGGCCCCAGAAAAACGATCTTCATCATTGCCGGCGCGGTCGCGGTGCTCCTGGCCGTCGGGCTGATAGTCTTCCTGAAGACGCGGCCCGAGCCCAAGCCCGGGGGCCTGCCCGCCGAGCAGAGGCTCGAAGGCGGCCTGCGCGCAGACTCGCCGGAGTTCGGCAAGGCGCTCGAACTGATTAAGTTTGACGACCCGCCCGACGCCGAATACGCGAACAGCATCTCGGGCGATGTTCAGATGAACCTCGCCACGACCGTCAGAAACTTCACCGGGCGCACCATCACCGGGCTAGAGATGAGAGGCTCGGTCACGGGCCTCGACGGCAAGCTCATCAAGGAGCGCACGAAGATCGTGATTCCTTCGGGGTCGCTGGCCGAGTTGGAACACAACGGGACGGCGCGTGTGCCGATTGCGATTCCTGGCTTCCGCGGCGACGACAAGGCGAAGGTCGAGAGCGGCCAGGCCGTCGTCAAGATGGAAGTCACCTCGGTCAAGTTCAAGTAGGAAAGAACTCCCGAAGAGCGGAAGAAGCAGAACCACGAAAGGACACGAAGCAGAGAGTGTTTCGTGTCCTTTCGTGTTCCTTCCTCTTTCCTGATTTCACCAGCGCAAGTCGTAGCGCGCGCGGCCGGCTCGCCAGGAGCCTTCGCCGAGGACTGGGATTGAGCCGTCGAGGGAGAGCGGGGCGTCGGCGGGCCTGCGGACGCGGTAGGTGTGGCCGGAGGGCGAGCCGACGGAGAGCGTGACCCCTTCGGGAGAGCGGCTGACGACGACAGCGTCGCGCCAGTCCTTGCGGCAGCGCAGGACGAGGCGCGCGCCGACTTCGAGCGAGCCGAGCGTCAGAATATTTTCCGCGGCCGTGGAAGCGTCGAGGCCGCTCGCGGCGAGCGTCGCTGCGAGAGCAGCTTCGTCGCCCGGCGGCCTCTCGAAATTCGCGCCCAAAGTCTTGTCTTAAACCCCCAGCGGCTCCTCGAAAGGCAAGTCCTGCTGGCGGTTCTTGCGCTCGCAGCTCGCCGAGTAGGCGCGCATGGCGAGCGACAGAATCACGAAGGCGAGCCCGATCCAGGCCACCGTCCAGAAGAGCGCCGGAATGCCCGTGGCGTTCGCCATGTTCGCCGCGTCCGAGTGCGTGCCGGGGACGAACGAGGAGAAGAAGAGCGTCTTCAGGTCGAGCAGGGCGTTCAGGACCGACTGCACGGCCAGGAAGCTGACGAAGAAGGTCGCGACGCGCGCGCCGCCGTAGACTGCAATCGCGACGAGCGCGGCCGTGATGCCAACGCCCATGACGATTGTGAACAGGCTGCCGAGGCCGAAGATGAGCGTCAGGCCGAGGATGAAAGCGCCGGTCCCGACCAGCACGTAGCGCGCGGCGACCGCCCTGCGAATCAGGAACAGCAGCAGCGCGCCGTAGGCCATCGCGCCGAGGTAGCCCGCGCTCGAAACTATCGTCTGCGAAACCAGCCCGCCCTGCGTCGTGTAGGTCAGGCCGCTCCCGTCCGTCGCCACGCTCAGGCTCATGACAGAGTTGCCCGTCAGGAGCGCGGCCAACGCGTGTCCGCCTTCGTGTATGAAGGTGACGAAGATGTTAAAGGGGTAGCTCAGGACGCTGAGGAAGGGGATGTACCAGAGCGCGATGGTCGCGGCCGCGGCGATGAGCAGGGTGCGAACCTGCGGGCGCGCGTCCGCGGAAATGCTGTTAAGTCTCATCTTCAAAACTCCGCTCCAAAAAGCTTCCGAAACATGTAAGACCCATTGTAATGGGAAAAAGCAAAAGGGGAAAGACAAAACTGGAAACGACGGCCAGGCCCCGACTGTTCCTTACATTTTCCTTTTACCTTTCCCCCTCCTGTACTCGCCGGACTTGCCGCCGGTCTTCTCTTCGAGGCGCACGTCCGTAATCGTGATGGCTTTGTCCAGCGCCTTGCACATATCGTAGACGGTCAGGGCGGCGACAGTTGCGGCCGTCAGCGCCTCCATCTCGACGCCCGTCTGCGCGCGGGTCGCGGCCTCGGCCTCGATGAGGACGCCCGCGTCGTAGAGTTCGGCGCGGACCTCGACGTGTGTGAGCGGGAGCGGGTGGCAGAGCGGGATCAGGTCGGCCGTGCGCTTGGCGGCCATGATGCCCGCGAGGCGTGCCGTCTCCAAAGGGTCGCCCTTCGGCGTGCGGTGCTCGCGCACGGCCTTGAGGGTTTCGGCCGAGAGCAGGACACGCGCGGAGGCGACGGCGCGGCGCACAGTCGCCTCCTTCGCGGACGTGTCCACCATCTTCACCCGCCCCTCGTCGTCCATGTGCGAAAGACGTTTCATCAGGGCAGAGTAAACCTTAAATGAACGAAAAAGTAAAAGTGAAGCCAGACGAAAGCTCAACCCTTTGCGCCTTTGGTTTTATCTTTGCGCCTTTGCGTGAGACGTTGCGGTTTCACGCAAAGGCGCAAAGGGAAGACGTAAGGCGCAAAGGGTTGAGCCTACTTTTGCTTGAGTGGAATCTTTTCGCGGAGTCCCCAGAGATAAGCGCCCGCGCTCGTGAGGGCGACGGCCGCGAGGATGAAAAGAAAGTGGTGAATCGCCAGGACGTAGCGGTACTCCGTGTGAAGTGCTGATTGGACGACGAAGTAGTAGGCCGGGACGACGAGCAAGAGGACGAGGGCGCGGCGACGGCGCGCGCGAACCAGAAGGAAGAGGCCGGCGAGCGAGAGCGGGAGCATCACGGCGGTGATGAAAAGTTTCTGCACGAAGCGCAGGACGGCGCGCGCGGGGCGCGTCCAGGTGAACGCCGTCGGGCCGAGCGCGTAAATTCGTGCCTCTCCGATTTGCAGGACGGGGCTGACGCCCTTCGCGCCTGCGTTCGTCAGCACGAGACGCACCTCGCCCGCGCCGTCGCTGGCGAAGGGAATCTCAATTACGTTCAGCGGCTGCTCGGCCGTAGTTTTCCAGTCCTGCACCTCGACAATCGCGGAGGCGTACTCGTGTTCGTCGTGCACGCCGACGACGCGCACCATCACGCGCCCCTGCTCGATTCTGACCGGCAGCCTCAGGACGCAGTCCGTTTCATACGCGAGGTCATCAATGATCTGGGAGGTGAGCAGGGTTTTGGATTCGTCGCCGCGAATGTGCAGCAGCGTCGCATCCGGGGAGAGCGAGAGTGCGACGGCCTTCGATTCGACGGGCGGGCCTGCGAGCAAGTCGCGCGGGGACGCTGCCCAGGCCGGGGGCGCATCTGGCGCGACGGCGATTGAGTGCGTCACGGGCGGGTCTGCGGAGATAAGGCGAACGCGTTCGAGCCTCAGCATGGAGCCCGCGCGGCGGAGCATGACGCCCGCGAACCAGAGGGGGCGCGAGCGTATGACGACAAAACCTTCGGCGATGCGCTGGCGGTCGCGGCGAACGCCGTCCGGGTTGAAAAGCGTCCCGTAGTAGTCCGGCCGGTTGTACCTCTCCGCTTCCCACTTCATCAGCCCCATGTCCGTGTTCGGGATGCCAAGACTCCCGTCGTCGTAGTCCGCGATGCCTTCGAGAAACGTCTGCCCCGCGCCGAGCGAAACTGGCACAAAATGCCTGTAGACGACGGCGTTCCTGATCGTGAGCGGCGCGATGACGAGCAGGCTCCCGCAGACGACGGCGAGCGCGTAGCGCAATCGCCGCCCGCGCCCGAAGAGCAGGGGGACCGTCGCCGCCATGAAAGGGGCGAGCAGCATCGCGTTGGCACGCAGCCAGCACGAGACGCCGACGAGCGCGCCCGCCGCGACGAACCAGCCGAGGCGCGGGTCTCTTGTGGCCCGGACGAGGCAGTAGACGGCGAGCAGGACGGGGAGGACCGCGAGCGTGTCGGGCAGCAGCAGCACGGAGTTGTAGGTGAACTGCGGGGCGACGGCGACGAGCAGGCCGGCGACCGTTGCCGTCGGAGTGTTAAGGAGCGCGAGCGCGATGAGGAAGACGACGACCGCGGCCGCCGAGTCCGCCAGGAGTTGCGTGATTTGGATGGCGGCGTCTGACTCGCCGAAGAGGCCGAAGATGACGGCCATCAGGACGGAGTAGCCGGGCGGGTGGCCGAGGTGGTTCGGGTCCGCGAGCGGCGACGCGGCGCTGAAGAAGGACGCGACGCCGCCCTCACGCAGCAGGCGCGCGGTGTGCTTGTAGCCCTCCGTGACCATCGTCTGAACTTTGCGGGCTTCGAGGCGATTGTCCTGCCAGGAGAGCAGGCGGCAGGCGAATGCCAGAAGGAAGATAAGCGAGCAGATGAGGATGATTCGGCGGCGATGACGAGAGGTACGCTCGCCGTCTGCGGGCGAGTCGGCTTGTGCCAATTCTTCCGGCGTTTTCTCTTTTTCCATAGGGTCAGCCGGGAAGGCGGACGACGCGCACGACCGCTCCGCCGTCCAGAATTGGCACACCTTCGGGCACGACGACGAGCGCGGTGGCGCGCGCGAACGCGACGAAGTCGGACGAGCCGCCCCACTTCAAAGGCTCCGCGACGAGCCTGCCTTCCTCGTCCGTCGAAAGCCGCGCCGGGAGATAGCTCGCGCGCTCCGCGGAGCCTTTGACGCCGCGCGCGAGCACGGCCCGCTCCTCGGAGAGCGCGGCCTCGCGCGCGCCCTGCATCGCGCGCAGCGCCGTGCGCGCGAACAGGTTGAAGGTCACGGAGACGGAGACGGGGTTGCCTGGGAGGCCGAAGACCAGCACGTCGCCGAGGCGCGCGAAGACCGTGGGCTTGCCCGGCCGCAGGCTCACGCGCTCGAAAAAGATTTCCGCGCCGAGAGCGCGGAGCGCCGCCTTCGTGAAGTCGTAAACCCCCATCGAGACGCCGCCCGATAGGACGAGCACGTCCGAGCGCGCGGCCGCCTCAGTGATCTCGCGCTCCAAAAGCTCGGGCTCGTCGCCCGCGAGCGGCAGGCGCTCGACTCGTGCCCCCGCGAGCTGCGCGTAGGCGGCGAGCGAGTAGCTGTTCGAGTCGCGAATCTGGTCCGCGCCCGGGCGCTCATGGACTGCGACCAGCTCCGTCCCCGTCGCCAGGACGGCGGCGCGCGGGCGCTGGCCGACGCTGACCTCCGCGTAGCCGAACGAGGCGAGCGCAGCCATGCGCGCAGCGTTAATCTCCTCGCCCGGCTCCAAAACAGTCTGGCCCATTTTTATCTCGCTCGCGCGCCCGACGATGAACTGGCCTGGGCGCGTGGCCTCTGCGACGGAGACGTGGCCGTCGCTCTCTTCCGTCACTTCGACCTTCTGCACGCTGTCGGCCCCGGCGGGCACGGGCGCGCCCGTCATGATGCGCACGGCCTCGCCCGGCTTCACGTCGCCGCCCCACCCGCGCCCGGCCGCCGACTCGCCGACGACGCGCAGACGCGCGGGCGTGTTCGCCGTGTCCGCGGCGCGCACGGCGTAGCCGTCCATCTGCGCGCGGTCGAAAGGCGGCAAGTCCGAATCGGCCACGACCTCCTCGGCCAGCACGCGCCCGAGCGCGTCCGCGAGCGCGACCCTTTCGGCCGCGAGCACGGGCGTCTGCTCCTTGACGATGCGGATGGCTTCTTCGACGGAGATCATCTGGGCCAGATTAATAAGCCAAATTGGAGACGCGCGCCAACTCGTTGTAGACCTCTGCGGCGGAGCGATACCTGTACTCGTTGCGTCGGCGGAGCATGATGGCGACGACCTTCGCCAACTCGCCCGCGCTCCCCCCCGAAGCGATCAGCGCCTCGGCCTTGAGGCGTGGCACGCCGGCCATGATCTGGTCGTAGATGTACTGCTGCGGCTGGCTCTCGTCAATCGGCGAGACGCCGAGCATCAGCGTCAGCAGCAGGACGCCGAGCTGGTACAGGTCGGCCTGCTGCCAGGAGTAGCCGCGGCCCAAAAGCTCCGGCGGGATGTAGGACGAGTAGCCTATGAAGGTGTTGGCGATCTCGGCCGGCGTGACCGTGTGCTTCGAGATGCCGAAGTCCGAGAGTTTATAAACCCAGTTGGGGAAGACCAGTATGTTCTTCGGCGTCACGTCGCGGTGGATGATGGGCGAGGTTAGCGAGTGTATGAAGCTCAGGGCTTGCGCCACCTGCATTCCCACATTGCAGGCGGCCCGCGTGTCGAAGCGGTAGCGGCGCTTGATGAGGTCCGCGAGCGAGCAGTCCGCGCGCTCCATGATGATGACGAGATGGCCTTGGGCCGTCTGGAAGTACTCGAAGACGTTGATGACGTGCGGGTGGTTCTGGCATTTCAAGGACGAGTTGCACTCGTTGACCCAGGTGGCGATGCTGGCCCCGCGGTTGTGCGGGTTGGGCTTGATGTACTTAATCGCCACCTTCTGCCCGTGCTCGCCGACCGCGCCGTAGACATCGCCGCCGCCCCCGCCCGCAATCCTCTCCTGAAGAAAGTAGCGGTAGCCCGCCGGGTTCACGAGTACCTGCAAGCTGCTCGTTATCGTCGCCATCGCGCGCCCCACAGTATCTCAGAAAGCAGGGCGGATGTCTTCTTAAGCAAAAAGCCCGCTCAATCGCATCTCAGGATTTGCCGGTGGACAAAGCTTGCGCCCGGCCTGACAATTCTCTCCCGTGACTTTTATCGCTGACCCATGCGTCGTCTAACTCTTTTCCTGCTGCTCGCTCTCTGTGTGCCCGCTGCGGCGGCTCGCGCCGAAGGGACGTTCTCCATCGAGACTGACCTCGACGGCGACGGCCGCGTCGAGAGGATTACGCTCGATACCGCGGGCGACCCTGCGGTGAGCGTGCGCCACGGCCGCCGCTTGATGTGGGAGGGCGTGCACGGGCGGTGGCGTCCTTGGAAGCTGGCGGTCGCGGACGTTGACGGCGACGGGCGCAAGGAGATAGTGGTCGGCGTCTTCAAGCCGACAAAGTTCATCCCGCGGCCGCACAATTGTCTTTTCATCTACGACTGGGACGGGCGGCGAGCCGCGCCCAAGTGGCTCGGCTCGACCTTGAGCCGCCCCTTCACGGACTTCCTTTTGGCGGACGGTGACGGCGACGGCCGCGACGAGGTCTACGCGCTGGAGACGAGGCGCGACGGCAAGCTGGCCCTCGCCGCCTACTCCTGGAACGGCTTCGGCTTCACGCGCGACTGGGAGCGCGGCGACTGGCAGAAGGCCGCGTTGCTCTCGGTGACGCGCGGCGAGATTACAATCGAGGCGGACGGCGGGCGCGTCACGCTGCGGGACAAAAATTCGACAGGGGATTGAAATCAATGAGACGAAGAAAAATTTGTGCCATTTTGCTGCTGTTCGCGTTGCTGACGACGGCGCTGGCGGGCGGCACCGCTCCGGCCGCGCCGCAGGCCGCGGCGGTCAAGCCCTACACGGTGTCGCCAACGCTCCGGGAGGTCGTCAACCTGCGCGCGTTCACGCGCGTGCGCGCCCTCAGCCCAGCCGAGCGGCAACTTTTGGCTCAAAACCTTTTCGTCGCCGCGCCGACCGCGCAGAAGCAACTCTTCCACGTCTACGAGGACAACGACTACCGCGACCTGCCGTCCTTCGTGACGACGGACGCGGTGCTGCACCTTTACCACATCTTCTACGACTTCACGCTCCGCACGGTCGAGGAGCAGTCGCTCGCGCCCGTGCTGCGCCGGATGACGGAAGGGATGCTCGAAGACTCCGCCCGGAATATGCGTGAGCTTTCGGACCCGCAACTGAAGCAGGCGGCGCTGAAGAACACGGCCTACTTCGCCGTCGCCCTGCGGCTGCTCGACCCGCAGGCGAAAGTCCCCGAGGAAGTCTCGGCAATCGTGCAAACCGAGCTCGACCTGGTCAGACAGCACGAGGGCTTCAAGGTCGGGGCCATCTTCCCCTACGTGGTTGACTACTCGCAGTTCAACCCGCGCGGCCACTACACGCGCAGCGAAACGCTGAAACGCTACTTCGGCGCGATGATGTGGTACGGGCTGACGCCGTTCGCGGTGCGCACCAACAAGGGGCTCGCGGAGGAGCAGATTCGGCAGGGTTTGCTGCTGGTGCGCTCGCTCTACAACTCGCAACTCGACGACGAGTGGGCGACCATCTACGAGCCGACCTCCTTCTACGTCGGCGCGTCGGACGACGTGACGCCAGTCGAATGGAAGGCGGCCGTCGAGCAAGTCTTCGGCCGCGAAGCCCCGCCCGAGGCGTTCACGGACGCGGCGAAGTTCGCCGCCTTCGCCGACGCGGCGCAGAAGCTCAGGCCCGCACGCATACAGGCGCGCACCCAAATCCGGCCGAACCAGCCGCCCGTGCCCGACGCCTCCGTCCAGTTGAGATTTATGGGCCAGCGCTACATCCCCGACAGCGAGATCATGCAGCGCCTCTCCGTCCCAATCCACAGGGTCTTCCCCTCGGGCCTGGACGTGATGGCCGTCATCGGGAGCGGGCGTGCGCGCACGCACCTGGACGCCAACCCGACCGTCTACAACCCGCAGAACTGGGCGGACTACTTGCCACAGCGCGCGAAGCTCGCCGAAGAGTTCGCCGTGGTGAAGCCGGAGCGGTGGACATCTTCTCTTTACTGGAGCTGGCTCTACGCGCTGAAGGCGCTCCTTGAGCCCGCGCCGAAGGGTTACCCGTCCTTCATGCTCAACGCAGCGTGGCAGGACAAGTCGCTCAACACGGCGCTCGGCTCCTGGGCTGAGCTGCGCCACGACACGATTCTTTACGGCAAGCAGAGCGGGGCCGAGATGGGCGACGGCGAGGAGCCCGCGGCCTACAAGGGTTACGTCGAGCCGAACGTCCTCTTCTGGGACCGCCTGCTCGGGCTCACGCGCCAGTCGCGCGAGGGCTTGGTGGCGCGCGAGCTGCTCTCGGACCAGCTCAAGGACAAGTTCGAGCAGTTCGAGGAGTTGCTCGCCACGCTCAAGACCATCTCGGAGAAGGAGCTGCGCAGCGAAAATCTGACCGAGGACGAGTATCAGGCGATTCGTCACATAGGGGGCACGCTCGAATACCTGACGCTGTCCGTGATGACAGGGAACCCTGACACCTGGGAGATGGTCAACGAGACGGACAAGGACATGGCCGTGGTCGCGGACGTGCACACGGGGGGCGCGCGCGTGCTCGAAGAGGGCGTCGGCCACGCCAACGAGCTTCTGGTTGTCGTGCCAGTCGAGGGCAAACTCGTGCTGACGCGCGGGGCCGTCTTCAGCTACTACGAGTTCCAGCACCCCAGCGCCGACCGCCTGACAGACGAGCAGTGGCAGCGGATGCTCAACACAGGCAGAGCCCCAGAGCCCCCCGTCTGGACGAAGAGTTTTCTTTTGCCGGGCCAGAAAAAAGTGGTCAGTCGTTAAGCGCCATTTCCCAGCCCCGTCAGGGGCGGTTGAAAATAGCCCAGCACTTCAGTGCTGGGAAAGCGCGTAATTGAAATTCGCAGTCCCGTAGGGACGGCTGAGGAGAGGTCGGCCCGTGTTCAGCCGTCCCTACGGGACTTAAATATTTTTGGCACAGTTACCCAGCACTGAAGTGCTGGGCTATTTTCAACCGCCCCTACGGGGCTAAAGACTTGCGCGTTGCGTCAACGCCCACTGCTTCCTGCTTCCTCCTGCTTGTGGCAATCATCTCGTCGCTTGCCCTCTCGCCTGAGGTGCGCGCGCAGGAGGCGACGGTCGAGCTGGTTGCGGTGGGCGACATTTTGCTCGACCGCGGCGTGGCGCGGCGGGTCGGGCGCGAGGGGGTGGGGCGGGTCTTTGCGGACGTGAAAGAGGAACTCGCGGGCGCGGACGTGGCGTTCGGCAATCTTGAGAATCCGCTGGCGTCGCGCTGCCGCAGGGCTGCGAAGAGGATCAGCTTCCGGGCGCGGCCCGTGTACGCGGACGCGCTCGTTGGCGCGGGCCTCGACCTCGTCTCGCTCGCCAACAATCACACGCTGGATTGCGGGAAAAGGGGATTGTTGGAGACGATTGACCACCTCAAGGCGCGCGGCCTGCGCTGGGCCGGGGCAGGCCCTACACCCGCCGCGGCCGAAGCGCCGGTCGTCCTGACCGTCAAGGGAATCAAGATAGCTTTCGTCGCCTTCACGGACGTGGAGCCTCTGAGCGGGCCGCGGCGGGACGTTTGGGACGGCGTCGCGCGGGCGTCCCCGCTCGCGCTGCGCCGCGCCGTCACGGCCGCGCGCGAGGGCGCTGACGCGGTCGTCGTCTCGATGCACTGGGGGATTGAGTACGCCTCGCGGCCGAGTGCGCGCCAGCGCGAATTGGCACAGGCGGCCGTGGAGGCGGGCGCGGACCTCGTGCTCGGCCACCACACGCACACGCTACAGGGCCTGGAAGCTTTCGCGCCCGTAGGCACGACGCGTCGCGCGCTCGTCGCCTACTCGCTCGGCAATTTCGTCTTCGACTCCCCGCCGAGCCTCGGCCGCAGAGTCGTCGAGAGCGTCGTCCTGCGCTGCCGCTTCGACAAAGGCGGCCTCGTCTCGGCCGAGGTCCACCCAATCGTCCTGGACAAATACCTGCCGCGCCCGGCCGCGCCCGAGGAGGCCCGCGCCATCCTTCAGCGCCTGACAGACCTCTCGGCAGAACTTGGCACAAATTTGACGGGCGGGCGCGTCCGGCTGGGGGCCGAATGAGTCCGCTGATCCGTTTCGCCGCCGCTTTGCGCGTTAACGTGTAAGGCAGGATTTCCCGACACACATCAGGAGAGGCGAAATGCGGAAAAGCAATCATAAAAATTCGGAATCCAGGCTCGCGAGAGTCTTCGGCGTCTTTTCGTTCAGGCGGCAGCGCACCGCGCAGGCGGAGTGGACTCGGACTCACTGGGGCCAGAAATTCATGCGCTCGGTGTCGCTCACGGTCGCGTTGCTCTGTACGGCCTCGGTCGTCCTGGCCGACGTTAAGATCACCACGAAGAGCACGTCCGGCGGGCAGAGCCTGACGACCACGACCTACATCAAGGGCTCGCGCCAGCGCACCGAAGGCATGGGCTACACGAGCATTTACCAGTGCGACCTCAAACGCTCGATTCAGATCAACGACAAGGCGAAGACCTATTTCGTCACGCCGCTCGCCGGGGCGAACACGGCCGCGGCGGCAAGCGGGCAGGCCGCGGGCAAGGCGCGCAAGGGCGGCGTCGTCACGTACACCACGAGCGCGACGGACACGGGCGAGCGCAAGCAGGTGATGGGGCTGACGGCGAGGCGCATCAAGTCCAAGGTCGTCATCGCGGCGTCCGAGGGCGCGTGCAATCCCATGAACATGGAGATGGAGACGGACGGCTGGTACGTGGACTTGCCGGGCGGGATGGATTGCGCGGCGGACGGGAAGAACGCGCCTGTGTTTCCCGTAGACCAGTCGGAGTGCGTTGACGAGGTGCGCTTCAAGACCGAGGGCAACGTCAAACTCGGCTACCCGGTCGAGACGACCACCAAAATGAAGTTCAACACGGGCGACGAAGTGGAGGCCATAGCCACTCCCACCTCGTCCTCGGCGCAGGAAGTCGTCAACATCTCGACCGCCACGCTGGACGCCTCGCTCTTCGACGTGCCCGCCGGCTACACGGAAGTCAAAACCATCCAGGAACTCGGCAGCCCGTACTAAAGAAATGCGGATTGCGGATTGCGGAATGATGAATGAAAGGCAAGAGCTTTTCATTCATCATTTCTTTTTCCACTTGACGCGCGTGTAGGCGATGCGGAAGCCCTGGCGCTCGGCGTTGCGTTGGGAGGCGCTGCCGGGGAGCGCGCACATCATGGCGAGGTCGCAGCCGCGCTCGGCGGCCGTCGCCAGGCGGGTTTCGAGCAGGGCTCTCTGCGCGCCCTGCTTGCGCGCTTCGGGGACGGTGCTCGCACCAGCAAGGAGCGCCACGCCCTCGCAGATGCTGAGCGCGCCCGCGGCAACCGCCTCCCCGTCCAACTCCGCGACGAACGAAAGCCCGCCGGCCCTCCTGGCGCTGACCTCAGACAACTCAAGCATGAAGTCCGTCAGCTCCGGGAACTCCGTGCTCCACCCGCGGGCCGCCGTCCGCGCCCAGAGATCGTGCTCGCCTTCCGAGACCACGCGCACGCGAAGCCGCTCGCCGCTCGTCGCGGCCGTGCGGAGCCCCCGCCGGATGGGCTTGAACATCACGCTGGTAAACTCTATCGGTTGGTAGCCGCCCTCGTTCAACAGGGCGAGGGCGCTCGGGTCCGCGAGCGGGCTGACCTCGTGGAAGACTTCCGCGCCGCGGCTCTGGAAAAACTGTTCCAATTCGGCGAGCGCGGCCTTCGTCACTGGCTCGAACATCCCCAGGCAGAACGTCTGCGTCAGGGGCGAGCCCGCGCCGTCGTACATCGCATAAGCGCCGGCCGCCTCTATCCAACACGCGCCACTGTCAGGGGAGACTTGCGCGCGGGCTTCGACGAATTCCAGGTTGCTGCGCCCCTCCGCCTTTTCGAGGCGGCGCGAGAGGGAAAGGTCGGAGAAGGGGAAGGACTCTTCGTTCGTCATGCGTTCGGATCACCCAGCGTCGAAAGGAAAGACCCCGTCTGCTCGCCCTCTATCTGGCGCAGGTGGTGTTTCAGGTGCGCGAGGTAGTCCTCCACGACGAAGCCGAGCGTCACGGGCTCGGCCGGGCCTATGCGGCAGCTCACGCCGAGCCGCTCTTCGGGGATGCGCCCGATGACCTGGGCCAAATGGCGGTTGTAGAGCCGCCAGAACTCTATCAGCTCGGGCCAGCTGCTCGCCGCGTAGCCCTGCGAGCCGACCCAGTGCTCCTGCTCGTACCTGGGGCCTGTGTACTCCGTGCCCTCCTGCGCTCTGACGAAGCGCTGGTGGTTGTTGGCCGCGGAGTCTATTAAATGGCCCAGAATCTCTTTCTTCGACCAGCGGCCCGACGCGGGGCTGGCCGCGGCCTCCGCCTCGCCCACGGCCCGCAGTCGCTCCGCCGAGGCTTCGACTACCCTGAGCAGTTCTTCGGCAACACTCGTCACCATACTTTTCCTCTCCGTCCAGGTGGAATGCGTTAGAGCATGACCCGGGCGCGGCCGGATTGCAAGGCTAAAATAACCCGGCCCGCGCGCGCCAGTGATGATAATATAAGCGTGCCCAGGCTCCCCTCATTCGGCAATTGATGCGGCCCGCAGCAGTCTTGATAACGTTATGAGAAACACGAAGCAACAGATCTTCCGCCTGACACTGGTACTGGTCGCCGCGCTCGCGCCCGGCGGCTTCGGCGCGCTCGCGCAAAACAGGGACATCTCCGGCGGGGCCGGGCTCATCGTCCGGCGTGCCAACGACCCGACGGTCAAACGCGGCACTTCGTCCTCACCCTCCTCGCTGCGTAAGGAGAAGGCGATTGAGCGCGCCAACGCGGCGCGCAGGGCTCCGACGCCGCGCTACACGGAGGCCGAAGAGGAGTACAGGCTGGCCGCGAGCCTGGACGATAATGACCCGCGCCCGCACGCCGGGCTGGGTAACATCTTCAACGACCGGGAGCAGTACGAGAAGGCCGTGGAGGAGTACAAGAAGGCCATCAGCAAAGACCCCACTTACGTCGAAGCCTACTTCCCGCTCGGCTACGCCTACACGCGGCTGAACCGCTTCGCGGAGGCGGCGGAGGTTTACCGCCAGTTGCTCAAGCTCAGGCCGGACTACGCGGAGGCTTACAACAACCTGGGCTACGTCTACAACCAGGCCGGCAACTACGAGGAGGCTATCGCGGCCTGCAAGGAAGTCCTGCGCCTCGTGCCCGAGTCGGGCCAGTCGTACATGCAGGAGTACCAGGCGAAGTACGAGGTGCTGTCGCAGGCTTACAAGAACCTGGGCAACGCCTACGCGCAACTGCGCCGCTTCCCCGAAGCGATAGAGAGCCTCAAGAGCGCCGTCCGCCTGGACCCGAAGAGCGCCGCGGCGCACTTCAACCTCGGCGCGGCCTACTACGAGGCGGGCAGGTACGCGGAGGCCGCGGAAGCTTACAGGGAGACGCTCAAGGTCAGGCCGAAGCTGCCGATGGCGCACTTCAATTTGGGGCTGGCCTACCTGGGCGCGCGCGACAAGACCGCGGCCCGCGAGCAGTACGAAATCCTCAAGTCCCTCGACCCCAACCTCGCGGGCGAACTCCTCGGGCTCATCAACCAGTAAGGGGCCGTCTCGAAACTCAACCAGCGTATCGCCTCAACCCTTTGCGCCTTACGTCTTACCTTGGCGCCTTTGCGAGAACGGCTGTTCCTCGCAAAGGCGCCAAGGAAAAACCAAAGACGCAAAGGGTTGAGTGTTAGCAGCGGTGTTGCCCTCGTCTGCGACTTTCTTTATTCTCTGGGGCCTACACCACAGTAAATCGTGAATGGGTTGAAACCTGCTTTTCTCCCGTCACGTTTTACTTATCAGGATTCACGAACTCATCGCCAGGAGAGACACGAATGAAGACTCGGAAACGTTTTTACACTTTCACCTTCGCGGCGCTGCTGGCCGCCCTCTCGGGGGCTCACGTTCTGGCACAAAACCAGGCGCTGCGGCTGCCGCGCCCGAGCCAGAAGGCCACCGTCACGCAGACCGTCGGCGTCACGGACATCACCATCACCTACAGCCGCCCCGGCGTGAAGGGGCGCAGAATCTGGGGCGACCCGCCGGCCGGCGCGGCGGCCGGCACGGCGACCCTCGACGACTCAAGCACGCGGGCCAAGGACGCGCCCATAGTCCCCTTCGGCCACGTCTGGCGCACAGGGGCCAACGAGGCGACGACCTTCGCCGTGACGGACGACGTTACGATCAACGGCCAGAAGCTCGCGGCCGGCACTTACAGCCTGCACACCATCCCGGGCAAGGACGAGTGGACGATCATCTTCAACTCGGACGCGGGCCAGTGGGGCAGCTTCAGTTACGACGAGAAGAAGGACGTGCTGCGCATTACAGCCAAGCCGCAGCCGGCCGCGGACAACCAGGAGTGGCTCCTCTTCGGCATCCCTGAAGTGACTCCGAGCTCGGCGAAGATAGTGGTGCGCTGGGAGAAGATAGTAGTGCCCTTCACGGTCGAGGTGCCGAACGTGGAGGCGCTGGTGCGCTCGAAAGTGGACGCGGCGATTGCCGCTAACCCGACCGACTGGCGCATCCCCTTGCAGGTCGCCAGCCTCTACGCCGGAGACGACAAGTGGGACGAGGCGCTGAAGTGGGCCGACCAGTCCATCAAGGTCAAGGAGACTTTCCAGAACCTCGCCACCAAGGCGCACATCCTCTTTAACTCCGGCCGCAAGGACGAAGCCTTCGCCGTCGCCGAGAAGGCCATCGCCCAGGGCAAGGCCGACAAGGTTGACACGACCCGCTTCGAGAAGCGCCTCGCCGACATGAAGGCAGGGAAGATGTAACAGAAAGCAGATTCAAACAGGGATGGACAGGATAGACAGGATAAAAAGTAAGCTCTTCATCCTGACGATCCTGTCCATCCCTGTTAATTTCTTCCACCCGCTCTGAGACTACAGCAGCAGCGACTCGACGCGGTGGGCGTGAACCATCTCTTCGCAGGGCGACCAGGCGAAGACCGTGAAGCGGCCGTCCTGAGACGCGACGAGGGCGACTGAGTCGCGCTGATCCTGCACGAACTGCGCGGCGGACATGTGGCGCGTCCCACCTATCTGCACGGGATGGACGGTCGCGGGCATGTTGCCGATGACGGGCTCTGTCCAGATGACCTGCTCGACCTGCGGCCCGCCCTCGCGCCGCCCTATCTTCGCGCCGAAGGCCAGCAGCTCGTACTGGTCCGAGATGACGGTCGCGCCGTCCACGGCCGTCAGCCCGGCGGTCGCCTCGACCGCGTCCTGAAACGCCTCCTGCCACAGCCGCGTGTCCCTCTCCTCGTGGCTCTGCCGCATCAGCACCGCCATCTCCTCGTAAGGCGGCCTGACGGAGTAGAGGACGGGCCAGACGATGGACTCGCGCCAGTTGTTCGTGCCGTGCGGGACGACGAGCAGGGAGCCGCCGCGCCCGTGCGCGCGCATGGAGGCGGCCAACTGCACGAGCGCGTTGACGGAGTCGTCCTGCGGCGCGGGCGAGCCGAAGCCGAGCAGTTGTTTGAGCAGCGATGGGCAGTCCGGCAGACTCGTGCCCTGCTCGTCCACCTCTTTGATCTGGTCGCCCTTGAGGACGAGCACGTTGACGAACTTGCCCGTCTCCTGGCTGCGACGGTACTTGACGACGAGCAGCCCAGGCTCAATCACCTCAAGCACGAAGCCTAGTTTCGGGATGTCGCGCGTCGTCCCCCAGACACACAACTCGCCGTCGCTGCGCCAGACGCCCAGGTGTATTCCGGGGCGCTCCACCGCGGGCGCGAGCCGCACCAGCGCCGCGGGCGTGAGCGGCAGCAGGCTCTCGAACCTCAAGGGGTGCGCGGCCTGCTCGGCGGGGAGAAACGTGAGCGAGATTTTCGGCGACTCGCCTTCCTCGCGCCGCAGGCTGGCCCAGAACGCAGTGTCTATGATCGTCTCTATCGCCTGCGCGTCCGGCTGCGGGGCGAGCTTCTCCCCAGGGTCGCGGCGGCGCGCGGCTGCCTGATGCCGCTCGAAGTGAGCCTGCACGGCCGCCGAGACGGCCCGCGCCGCTGGGTACGACGGCCCCTTCACCGCCTCGACCACCTCTGCGATTTCAGTCAGGTATTTAAGCTCGTCCGTCATCAGCGCACAGTATACATCACTTCTTCGCTGACGCGTCCGCGTAGGCGGCGTCAACGGCTGGCCCGAGGACGTAGCCGCGGAAAATCATTCTCCTCGTGCGGGATTCGCCGGCGAACGACTTTTGAAACTCGTCCAGGTTGACGCTCTTGCGCGCCTGCTCAAGCGACTCGCCGCGCGCGACCGCCGCCTCCACCTGCCGCTTGATTGACGCGAAGAGCCCGGCCATCAACTTGAGGTACGAGTCGTCACGCAGGACCGGCCCGTGGCCGGGAACGACGGCGGACGGGCGCAGGGCGATAAGTTTTTCCAGAGCCGCGCCCCACTCGCCGGGGTGCGACTGCGGGTTGCCGACGTAGGGGACGGGCCAGATGACGAGGTCGCCCGCGACGAGGACGCCTTCGGCCGGGAGGTGAACCACAATGTCGCCGCTCGTATGGCCGCGCCCGAGCGAGAGAATCTCTATCGTGCGCTTGCCCCTGTGGAGCGTCAATTTGTCTTCGACCGTCAAGGTGGGGAGGACGACCTGGGCCGCAGGGTTCTCGGCCATGTATCTTTCGGCGATGCGTATGTCGCTCGCGAGCGTGGCACGCTCTTCGTCGTCGAGCGGCCCGCCGAAGGGGCTCTCGTTCTTCTCCAGCCGGCTCTTGAGGGCCGCGATGAAGCCCGGATAACCGTCGGGCGACATGGCGAGCTTGCGATTGTTAAGTCCCGTCGTCGGCAGGTACTCGCGCGTCCGCGCGTGCGCGACGAACTCCGCGGCGGGGAAGGCTTCTCTGTAGACCTGATTGCCCAGGACGTGGTCGTCGTGCCAGTGCGTGTTGACGACGTAGCGGACGGGCTTGTCGGTCAGCTTCCTGAGCGCGGCGAGGGTCTCCCTGGCGGAGCCGGGCGTGAGCGTGGTGTCCACGACGATGACATCCTCATCGTTGATGATGAAGACGCTGTTGGCGTTGACCGTCAGGCCGGGCGGCTCACGGCGCACGGCGGCGTAGACGCCTTCGGCGACCTTGACGACCTCGAAGTCTGCGGCCGTTTGCGAGAGCGCGACAGGCGGCGGTGCAAGAAAAAGCAGCAGGGCGAGCAGGCAAACGCGAGCGAGAAGCATCAAGAGACCTCCGGCGGCAGCGGGGTTTTGCGAGTGGGCAAAAGCCTCTACGATTTCCGCCGGAAATATGTTTAAGGAAGAAGCCGCGCGAAGGCGTTAATCCTTCGCGCGGCTTACTGCTGTTTCGTGATGCGTCCCGCTTACATCTCACGGCTGCCGCGTCGCCTGATGGAGACGCCGCCGTTGGTCGTGTAGATGCGCAGGTTCGAGCCGCCGGCCCCGAGGTCCAGCGAGAGGCGCTTGGTGTCGCGCTTGACTTGGGCGATGGAGGGGCTGATGTTGAAGCCGCCGTTGACGGTCCCCGTCTCCAGGTGCGCCGAGTAGTTTTCTGGCACAGAAACGCTGAGCCCGCCGTTGGTCGTCTTCACGTCGAGCCCTTCGCCGTCCCAGTTGCTGCCGGTCAATTCGACGCTCAGGCCGCCATTGACCGTCTCGCCCGAGACGCTGCCGCCGAGGCGCGTCAGCGAGACGCCGCCGTTGGTGGCCTCGAACTGGACGCGCCCGCGCACGTCAGAGACGGAGATGCCCCCGTTGTGCGTGCGCAGCGCGAGGCTGGACTGGCGCGGGACGAATATCTCGTAGCTCACGTCCCAGTGTGAGTCCCGGCCGCCCTCCGGGCCTTCTGCGCGAATCTGCCCGCCCGCCGTGTTCAGGCGAATCTGCGCCGCCAGGTTGTCCGCCTCGGCCTTCGTCGCGGCCTGCGTCTGCACGCGGTAGCGCACCAAAACTTCGTTGCGGTCCCAACCCTTGACGGCGATGCCGCCGTTCTGCGACGCGTCCACGTCGAGCGCGCCGCCCGCCGCGAGCGTCTGCTCTTTGACTTCGCAGGAGCGCCCGCGCCAGGAGTTGCCGTAGGAGTCGCCCTGGTCGCGGCAGCTGAGCGAGTAACGCTGGCCGTCGCCCTGCGCCAGCGCCGCCGAGGCCGCCAGGCAAAGAAGCGCCGCGCCCGTCAAAATTCTTCTCATCATCTCGATTCTCTCCTCAAAAAAAGAATGGCTGGCCTTAACGCAGCCCCGAATTTTCGTCCGTCTACAGGGCTAACACCGCGCGCGCCTCTTTTGTGGCAGAAATTATTGGCCCGAAAATAATTGGCCCAAAAAATAAATTGACCGCCCGGCAGTCGCCATGTATTATTCGCCCCGGTCACATCAGCCCAGGTTCCGTATCGTTAGCATCAAACCCAATTCCCCAAGGTCCATCTTTAGCTTCCATTCAAGCTGTTTGACGGTTTCACGCAAGATACTCCTCGCTGACGACTAACACAGGGTCGTACTGACTTCGTCCCACATCCGAAGAAGGAGAAATGTTTATGTCCTGGCAAAACGCGCCCGCCTTAAACAAACTGGCGGCTGCGCCGCTAATCGGCAAAAACGGTGCCCAGATTTGGGGGGTTGACTTCAAGGGCAGGCTCTACACTAACTACCAGATGTCGCCGGGAGGCAACTGGGACGGCTGGTTGACGAATAGCTGGTCGCACGGGGGCTACCCGGACCCGGTCTACGAGCTGTGCGCCTCGCAGGTGCAGGAGGGGGAGGCGCGGTTGTGGGTGCTCGACATGAAGCGGAAGCTCTGGTCAATCGGCCAGGACAAGCAGGGCAACTGGCTGGACTGGAAGGAGGACTGGAACAAACCCCCTGGCAGTTTTCGCTTTAAGAAGATGGCCGCGGCGTGGATGGGCGTCATGAGAGGCTCGCGGTTCTGGGGCATCACGGAGGACGGCATACTCACTTCCTGCGCCCAGAACATGCCGGCCGGTAACTGGGGGGCGTGGAGTGACTGGCCCAAACCGCCCGATGACAAGACGACGAACCCCCCTACGCCCGTCCGTTGGATCGAAGTCACAGCGTGCGAGCAGGGCGACGGGAAAGGCGCGATGTGGGCGCTCGACACGAAGAGGCAACTCTGGGGCATGGGCCAGGAGTCGCCGGGCGGTAACTGGGGTGGTTGGAGCGGACCGAACTGGCTGGACGCCCCGAAGCTCCGCAACATCGCCGCGGTCACGACGACAGTTGACCGCCGCGGGGAGAAAATCCACGGCGCGTGCATCTGGGGCATAACCGATGATTACAAGATAATCTACAACGAACAGGCCAAGCCCGGCGGGAGCTGGTTCGGCTGGTCTGTGGGCAGCTTCAAAGACACGTTGCGCGGGGACGAGATAACTGCCGCCAGGCAGAACAATCAGAGCGCCCGCGTCTGGGTCGTCAGCAATGAAGATGTCTTGGTGAGCCAGCAAGTGGATATTAATTCTTCCCCGCCGGGTTGGGAGCGCTTTTGGACGCCCGAGGTGGAAGTAGAGCCCAGCAAATAACTGATGAAGGCGTGACCAATCGGAGCGCGTGGCGAGCGTTCTCGGCTGGCCGGGGCGGGGATTTTGTTGTAAAATCCCCGCCCGTTATGTTGAAATTACGACAGAGCCGCACAGCGGCCAAAACTGCTTATTTGAAATTCATCCTGTTAGTCGCCCTCGCCGGAGGCATCCTCGTACAGCCGGCCGCGCTGGGCATCACCCCGCCAAAGCCACAGTCCAATCATTCGCCCAAAGACATAGAGGCCATGATCCGGGCGTCCGCGCGTAAGTACGGACTGCCGGAGGACAGGGTCGTGCACATCGCCTGGCGCGAGTCCAGGTTCAAGCCGACGGCCCGCAGCAAAAGCGGCAGGTACGTGGGCCTTTACCAGTTCGACCTGATGACCTGGCGCAACACGCCGGAGGGCCGGGCCGGGATGCGGCGCGAAGACCCCGTGGCGAACATCAACGCCGCCCACTGGCACATGAAGAAGCGCGGGTTTCAAGCGTGGGCCGTGGGAGGAGCCACACCCCGCCGCAGCCGCAAAGCGCGCGTGAGCACGTAGCCGACAGGACGAATAGTTCTGGGCCAAAATAAATTGAGGAGGATAAAAGGGCGGCGGCTCCTTCACGGGAATCGCCGCCCGAACTGTTTCCGCCGTAGAAAAATTGCGGAAACTTATTTAATGTATCCCTCAACAGAACCGAACAGAAAGGGACCCGGGGATGCTCAAACGATTCGCGCCGGCTCTTGCCCTGGCGATGGTGTGCGCGGCCGTGCTGGCCGCGCAGTCGCGCAATGGGAGGAGACAGAGGCCGCCCGCGCAGGCCGAGGCCGCCGTCATCAACATCGTCCAGATTGACTTCATGAACTACACGTTCCAGCTCAACGGCAGGGCGTACAAACTGATAGACGGCTTTTACGCCGAAATGGTCGCGCCGGACGAGCAGTGGGGGCTGATGCTGGCGGACGGCCCGTACTACGGCGACCTGACCGGCGACAAGAAGGAGGAGGCGGCCTTCGTCTTCCGCTACGGCCCCGTCGGCGGCTTCAACATGGCCGAGGCGCGCGTCTACACGCTGCGCGGCGGCGCGCCCGCGCTGCTCGCCACGCTGGTCGTCGCCAATTCGGTAGACTGCGAACTGGACCATTACTTAGACGTTGACGACGGGATGCTGAGGGTCGAGCGCGTCTTCGGAAATGGCACACAATGCGAGCGCAACGAAGTCACGCAGTACCGCTGGGACGGCAAGGGCTTCATGCCCGTCGGCGAAGTGAAGACCCGCCCGTGCCGGTGCATGTGAGCATTACTGTTCTTCCAAACCAAACGCCGGGAGGCCACCAGATGAATCGTCTACTTTGGGTCTGCGCGCTCTTCGGGTTATTCGCCGCCGCGTGCGGCGGCACGCCCGTGAACACCAACAACAAGCCCGCCGCGACGCCCACCCCCGCCGGCTCCTCCATCAGCACGTCAACGACGGGCGGCGAATCGAAAGACGAAGAAGAAGACGACGGCGAGGAGGCGGAGGAGGCGGAGGGCGACGTGACCGGGGCTTACTTCCCGGCCGGCCAACTGCCCGCCGAGTTCTCTGACATGGAGCACCTGAGCCTCGCCACCGTGGACGCGCAGGGCGAGAGCGCCCCGCTGAACGGCTTCATCAGGCCGAAGGAAAGGTCCGCGAAGGATTACAAGCTGGTGGACCCCAAGCTGGAAGGGAAGTTTCTGACCTTCACGACCACCACAGCCCGCGGAATCAGCTACAGCTTCAAGGGAGCTTTCGAAAGGCTCGACGACTTTTCCAAAAACCCGCCGGCCGCAGACGAGTTGATACTGAAGGGCACGCTGACGAAAATGGAAGACGGCGAGGAGGCCGCCCTCACCAGAGTCGCCTTTACCTACTCGGCGGGCGGCTAAACAGCCGCCCGCACTCGGTCCCTGGCGTTCAGCAACGTCAGGGTCTGTTGAAAATAGCCCGGCACTTCACCCGGGAACTGAACGATGAAAACAACTGAGTCCCGTCGGGACGGCTGAAATAATCGGCCGCCCCTGAAGCTGCGCTGAGCTAACTCCCACGCCCTATCATCACAACCCTCTTAAACCTGAAGCGCGGAGAGCGGACGGCCTCGTCTGCACGAGCACACCTTTGCGCAAAAGCCGCTGTGCCACGCGTCAGTGGTGAGTCCTCGATCACTCTTTTTAGAGACTCCTGGAATTTCCAGGCGGCATCCTCAAGTCTTGAGAGGTCGGCTGAGCATCTTCAGAAGTCTTTCAGGAGAAATTCAGAACGCCCTAAAGATTCTTTCCCGCGTGTCAAGTATTGTGCAGCCGATGAGCAGCAGGCCAGGGTTGATGACAGGACTTCAGAGCTGAAATTTCAGCTAAATTTCCCCTTGAGAATCCACCCCGCGGCGCCCTTTTAACCTTAGCTAAGGAGTTTCACAATGAAGGTCAAAGTATTTGCTTCAATTTTCACGCTGTTCCTGTTGAGCTTCGCCACACCGCAGTCGGTTACTGCCCAAACTCAAGCTGCCAGCGGCAGCTACCAGTTTTCCTTAGAAGACGGCTATACAAAGTACGCAGAGTTCGCCGCCAGTACGCGCGAGGACGGCAGTACGACCGGCGAGCTGACGTTAAGCGACGAGGCTCCGCTTGTAGACCAGGACGTGGACGGCACAGGCGAGCGGTATGAAGAGTACCCGGGGTTTTTCATCAAGGCGGAATTTGATGGCCTGGTGGTGGAGCGAAACCAGGCAGTAATGAGCGGAACTGTCAGGGACTCCAGCATCAGCAGCTTCATCGGGCAGCGGGTGCTGATAACGGTTGAAGACAACGGTGACAATACTGAGACACCGGATAAGCTGACCTGGGGCATTTATGCGCCGACACCGGGGGGATGGGAAGTAGGGGATGCGGAGTGGGAAAAAGACCCAGGGGTCGGAACGACGTGGGAAACATGGGATGAGGAGCGCGAAGACCGTGAGGTGGTGGAGTATCCGAGGAAGGTTGAACCGATAGGCGCTCAGAGTTTTCCGTTCGTGGCCTACTCATTTATTGAAGTCCAACGCGGGGCGGGCGATATCCGGGTCGAGCAGTAAAACCTCCGCGACCGATTTTATCCTGTAATCATCGGCAGATTAGTTCCGCAAGCTCTAGCTCGTGATACGCGCTCAGCGGCCTTGTAAAGACAAATCCCGGCCAAGTTCAGGAACGGCTTCGTTCTCTTTTCATCAAGTCATGTGACGCCCCGCAAGCGTCACCCCACAATCAACAACCAGATCTGTAAGGAGATTTGCTATGAAAACCCCGTCTACCACCGTTAAAGTTCTAACTTGCGCCCTCTTCATCATGGCCGGCGCCTCCCTGGCGCAAGCCCAGGCGACCCGTACATGGGTGTCCGGTGTGGGCAATGACGCCAACCCGTGCAGCCGCACCGCCCCCTGTAAGACCTTCGCCGGGGCTATTTCCAAGACCGCCATCAACGGCGAGATTGACGCCCTCGATCCGGGCGGCTTTGGCGCAGTAACCATCACCAAGTCAATTACCATTGACGGCGGGGAAACATTGGGCTCCATCCTCGCCAGTGGCACGAACGGCGTCACTGTCAGCATCGCCGTGAGCGCCAATGACCCCAAGAGGAGGGTGACCTTGCGCCGCCTCTCTATCAACGGCGCGGGCTTGAGCGGCGCCGTCGGCACAAATACCGGACTAACTGCCATCCGGGTTAACACTAACGGGGCCAATCGGTTACATGTGGAAAACTGCTACATCCAGAACTTCGCAACGGCGGGCATTGACGTGGCCCTCACTGAAACCGGCTCGCAAGTATCAGTGATAAATACGGTGCTCTCTGATACCGGGGTCGGCATCCAGATGAACACCACCACGGGTTTCGTGCTCGGGACGTTTGAAAATGTGCGGATCGAGAAGATGACGACCGCCATCAACGCGAAGGATCGTGCCTTCCTCACCATCCGTGGGGCTTACATTACCAACTGCACGACAGCAGGCATCGCCGTCAATGCGCCCTCGAATTCCGGCGCCATACACCTTGAGGGATCCGTGATCTTCTCTTGCAGCACAGGGATTGCGGCGGGCAATGCCGGGACGAAAGTGGATATTGCGAACACCAGTATTGTGAGCAACACTAACCTGGTTACTTCTGGAGGTGCGGCGCTCAGCTCGCACAATAACAACCATTTCTTCAACAACACGAATGCCGGCCCGGCGTTTACCCCGGCCGGGCAGCAGTAGAGCAGCTTTCGGTCGGTTCTCGCTCGCCCACCTGTCCGCCTCATCGTGTAGGCGGACAGGTGGGCTTAGCTTTTGGGCGCTGCCGAGCCGGGGCGCGAGCGGCGGCATAGGGGGCGAACGGGTGTGTAGGCCGCGGGATACTGGCTACTCGACGACGAGAACCGAATTCAGGTTTCCCCGCTCGTCGTGCTTCGTCTTCGAGTTGCGGGGGTCAACCAGCCAGTCGCCGTCAATGATGAACTTGTATTCGTACTGCCCCGGCGGGAGCTTGAGCTTGCAAACCCACTCGTCGCCGACCCGCGCGAAGAGGAACTGCGACTGGTTCCAGTTGTTGAAAGAGCCCGCGACCGCAACTATCCTGGCGTTCGCGCGGCCGCTCAGCCTGAACGTCACGTTACCCTGCAAGCTCGGCTGAGAGAGAGACAATTTACGCGCCGTGATGTTGCTGTCCCACGAGTTGAGCCGCAGCCCCGTCACGCGCCCAGCCTTACTCCTGATCGGCGTGAAGACGAAATCCGAGTAAGAGTCCGACAGGCGCATGTCTGTCATGAGCAGCAGCTTGCGCCTGGACGCGTGCGACGGCTTGAGCCACAGCTCGCCGCGTTCGAGCGTGATGTCCAGGACGAAATTCTCGACCCTCGTCGGGTCCACCTCGTAACGGCCCGCGAACTCCGCCAGGTCAACCTGCGCGACGGCGACGGGGATAAACGCGGCGGACGCCACCGGGGCGGGCGGCTGCGTGTCTTGTGGCGGCGGCTGCGGGGGATTGGGTTGTTTGACCAGCGCCACGATTGACGGGCCGTTCTGCTGCTCGGGCTGCGCCGCCTGGACGGTCTGCTCTAGCTGCTCCGGGTTGGCCCTGATTACGACAGGCACGCCCGAAGACTCTTTCAGCAACGTGGTCGCGGCCTCCGGCGGCGGCTGCGGGAGCGCGGCCGCCGGGGTCTTCGCATCAAAAATTGGCACAGCTTCGGCCGGGGCCTCTGCGGCGTCCGCCACTATGAAGCGCGGGTCCGCATTGCCCGCCACCGAGCTTTTGTCCTGCGTCTCGCCGCGGCTGATGACCCCGGACGCGGACGAGAGGGCGAACAGCACGGCCACGACCGCGGCGAGCAGCGCGCGGTGCAGCGCGGACGGAATCCTGTTGATGTCTGCGGCCGTGATCCGCTTGATTCGCTTCTTCAAGTCCGAGCCGGTGGCGCTGGAGAGGCCGGACTGCTCCCACCCCATGCTGTGCCGGCAGACCTTCGTGATGCCCGAGACGTAAGCCTTCGAGTCGCCGCTCAATCTGATGACCGTGTCGTCGCAAGACTGCTCGCGCTCGGCGAGCAACTGTTTGTCGAGCAGCCAGACGAGCGGGTGAAACCAGAGCAGGCAGCACACCACCCTCTGCACGAAGCCGACGAAATTGTCCCAGCGCTCGACGTGAACCATCTCGTGCATCATGACGGTTTCGAGCTCGCTGTCGCTCAGCCGCTCGGAAACGCCTTCGGGCAACACCACGACCGGCCGGAGCGTGCGCCAGACGCCCGGCTCCGCGATCTCCGGCGAGACGACGAGCGTGACTTTCCGGCGCAGCCCGAGCCAGGACGTGACGCGCCCCAGAATCGCCCACTCCCTGCCGTAGCTGACCACCCTCCCGGCCTTCACGGCTGCGTGCAACATCCTGCGCTGCCGCAGCCATGTGCCGAACAAAATGGCACAGCCGGCGAGCCAGACGAAGGTGAGCAGGACGTACCAGTGGCCGCCCTGATCCTGCACGGCGGCCACGTAGGCCGCGGCGGCGGACCCGCTGCCGGGCACTGCCTCCTTCGCGGCGTGGACGAGTACGGGCTGGCTCGCCACGGGCGAGAGGAAAGGCTCTATCGCCAGCCCCGCGGCCGGCACGCCGCCCGCCGGGACGAACAGGCCGTCAACGCCCGTCTGACGGACGAGCAGGGCCAGGGCCGCGCCCGGCAGGACGAACTTCGCCAGGGTGACGAGCCAGAGCGAGTAGCGGACGCGCGCCGGGGCGCGCGTGAGCGGCGCGGAGACCGCCAGCACGAAGAGGGAAAAGAGGGTCGCCTGCCAGAGATGATTGGCGAGCAGGGGCCAGCCCCACCTGGACCATTCCACCAACGGCTCGTAGAAAGGCATCGTTCGCTGCTCCTTTCGACAGCACCAAGTCTTTTACGCCCGAGGCCCGCGCTTCCTGCCCTCCTGGCCGCCCTTCGGCGCGGGGCCGTCCTGCTTCAGGATGTCGCTCTCCAGCTCGCGCACGTCTGAGAGCGAGAGCTTGCCCGTCTCGACCAGGTGCGCCATCAGCGGCCGCGCCGAGCCGCCGAAGAGGTCTAACAGCTCGTTGATCAGACGGCGGTGCGTGGACTGGCGGGTCACGGCCGCCTCGAAGATGTGCGCGTTGCCGATCTTCTTGACGCGGTGGACAGCCCCCTTCTCTTCGAGGCGGTAGACGATGGTCTGGACGGTCGTGTAGGCCGGCCGCTTCTTCTCCGGCAGGCGCTCCTGGATTTCCCGGACGGACGCCTGGCCCAATTCCCACAGCGCCGTCATCAGCTCCAGCTCGAACTTCGTCAGCCTGACGTTCTTTTGTTCCTTAGTCACATTTCCCTCCTCAATGTAACTACTACGAAGATAGCTGAGATTACGACTGTTGTAGTAGGCTGTCAATAGTTTTCCGGCTCACTCCTTGTAGGTCAGTGTGAGGAGTTGGTCGCGGTAGATCAGTCGGTAGAGGCCGTCGGCGAAGCTCGTCTGTTCGGCCTTGAGCGCGGCGTACTGTTTGATCGCCTCGCCTTTCCGGTTGACGCTCAGGTAGGCCACGCCCAGGTTGAAGCGCGCCTCGTGGTACTGCGGGTTGAGGCGCAGCGCCTCCTGGTACGCCGCGATGGCTTGCTTGTAGCGCCTCGCGGCGGCGTACAAGACGCCCAGGTTGTTGAAGCTTTCCGAGTCGTCTCGGTCCAGGCCGACGGCGCGCTCGAAGGCCGCGAGAGCCCCGGCGGTGTCGCCCAGCTTGTGAGAGGCCAGGCCCAGCCCGCGGAGCGCCGGGACGAAATCTGCACGGAGAGCTAAAGCCTGCTTGAAGGACTGCACGGCCTCCGCGAAGCGGCCCAGGTCCGTGTAGGCCACGCCCAGGTTGGAGTGCGCCTCGGCGCTGTCGGGCCTGAGCAGGATGGATTGCTTGAAGGCGTCCACTGCGGCGCGGCTGCGGCCCGCTTTGTAGAGCGTCGCGCCCAGGTTGTAGTAGGCGGCGTCGTAATCTTTCCGCAATTGGACGGCCCGCTCGAAGGCGGCGACGGCCTCGTCGTAACGCCCCAGCGCGCCGTAGGCCATCCCCAGGTTGTTATGGGCCAGGGCGTAATCGCCATTGAGCCGCATGGCCTCAGTGTAGGCCGCGGCCGCCTCCTCATACTTGCCGGACTTGAAATAGACGTAGCCCAGGTCGTTATGGGCCAGCGCGAAATCCGGCCTGAGGGCGAGCGCACTCTTCAGCTTCAAGGCGGCCTCGTCGTACTTCCCCTCGTCGGCCAGGGCCGTGCCCTGGCGGTGAAGGCTTTCGGCGGTGTCCGCGGCCTGCCCGCGGCCGGCGAGCGGCAAAAAGATCAAGGCGACGATTGAATAGGCGGCGAGCCTGAGCCTCAGACGCGAGCTTCGAACCATGACGACCTCCTCAAATCAGGGAATACTACATTTGAGGCTGATGCTACGACAAGCGTAGTAGACCGTCAAGGTTTATTTTTCGGGATAAAAGAAGAGGGGCGGTCTCAAGAGACCGCCCCTCGCATCGCCTGACCACTTCCGTGGTGTTGAGTTTTATCTCCCCTCGCTCGTTAAAGCTTGGGAACTGCCGCCGCCCGCGTACCCCTGCGCGACGACATACTTGTCGCACTCGCTGGGCGAGTAGACATCGTTCCCCTCGTTAGTGTCCTTGAACGCGGCCATCGTGGTCGTGCCGCGCCGGCAGCCGTAGCAGTCGCCGAGCCCCATGGAGTGCCCAAGCTCGTGGGCCATCAGGCTCGTCAGCGCGTCCAGGTCGGTGACGGCCGGGCTGATGATCATGGTCGCGCGCATCACCCCGTTCGACATGGAGTAGAGTTTCAACTGACCCAGGCGGTCTTTCCCCTTCGGGACGCCGCGCATGACGGTGATGCTCGCGTCGTCTTCGGCGATTGTCTCGCGCTCGCCGCCGGAGACGAAGGCGACCCGGGAGTCTATCTCCACGAGCGCCGCGTTCCAGTTGCTGACGGCGCGCGTGAAGGCCGCCGTCTCCTCACGGCTGAAGTTGTCTTTCAGGTAGTAGACACGCACGCGCGCGCCCGGCCGCCAGCGCCAGCCGAAGGCTTCCGTCGAAGTCTTGCCCGCGCGGCACTGCTTGGGCATCGCCGCCTCGCCGCCAGACTTGCTGGCGGAAGTCGCGGGCGCTGCGTGAAGCAGTAGTGAGAGACAACCGATGACCAGCAGGCCGAAGAGATACGGCCTCGTCCTGTTCAGAGACATCGCGGCCTCCAGTCGGTGTTTAGCGTAAGGACGCGAGGCTCGCGCTGCCGACGGAGCGCATGGTGACGGCCACGTAGCTGCGCGCCGCGCCCGTGCGCTTGGCTTCGTTGTCGCTCATGAGCTTGAAGACGGCGGTCTGGCCGGGCTTGAGGAGCACGATGGCGTCGTAGTCAACGGTCTGGTGGCCGCCGCCGACGAACCAGGACAGCAGGCTGACGCGGTAGTAGCCCTGCTCGTTGGGGAGGCCCCTAGTGACGTTAATCTCCGAACGGCGGTCCAGCCCTTTGAGGCCGGTCGCGTGACTCGCGTTAATCATTCCGCCCTCGCTCGCGAGGCCGCGCTCCAAATTCAGCTCGGCAACTTCGCCCAGGAACGACGAAGCAGACTCGCGCTTCCTGATGCTCGCCACGCCGGACTTCTCCAGCGACCCCAGACGGGCTACGAACTGCTGCGCGTCTAGGCTCTTGTAGCTCGCGCTGCGACGCGCGCCGGCTTTCTCGGAGATAAACGCGTTCGGGTCGTCCGTGGTGAAATAGGTGACTTCGATCTGAGACTGTAGGGACTTGTCCACGGCGAGCAGCGGGCGGGAGCCGAACATGTCTGTGGTCGGGCAGGAGGACTGTGCGCTGGCCGTGAGGGCGTTGACGGAGGCGAGGGCCAGGAGGGCCGTTGCGGTGACGAAGAATTTCTTGAACATCAAATTATCTCCTTTGGTTTCGGAAGGCTTTGGCGGCCCCGCTACGGCGAGACCGGAAGGTCGGTCAGGGATGGCCGCGCGCGATTGCCGGCGCGCGTGTAGGCAGCACGGAGGCCGTGACAGGCTCGTGCCGCTAGTAACTTTCAGTTGGTCTGGTTCAGGTTTGGAAGGAGATAATGGGAAAGGGAATCACTACGACGACGTGGGGGCGCTGGGCGTGAATGATTCCGGCCTGGACTTCGGAGGCTGCAAGGGCGCGTGAGTAACAGCGCAGCTCGAAGAGAATTCTCCCCACTTCAGAGCAGTGGAAAGTTTGAAGTCCTGGCTCTTTCCAATTGCCTTCGGCAACCAGACAATCTCCGAAAAATGGAGACTCACGGCTTTGCGTCCCCGCCTCGCGGCGGGTTTGCCTTTATCGTGTGCAACCGTCTTGTAAAGATCGTGGCCGCACGGCGCGAGGCCGGCGACATACTTAGTTAATTATGTTTCGGCTCCTTTTGTCAATAGTTAGTTTTTGGGCCGCATTTCTCGCAAGCAAAACCGGCGCGCCCTCCGCGGACGCGCCGGCTCATGTGATGATTTGTCAGCGACTTAGCGGACTCTGACGCGGCTTATCAGCGTGGTCTGAGTCCTGCCGTTCGGCAGAATGCGGACCTGATAAGTCTCGCGGAAGAGCCGCCTGCCGAAACGCACGAGGCGTGTCTGCGTGGTCACGCGGACGCCGCCGCGGTGATTCCAGCGCCAGCCCCTGCGATTGCGGTTGCGTCTCCCGTTGTTCTGCCACTGCGGCTCGGGCGCGTTGGCGGAACTGACGACTCCGGCCGAGACCGCAACCCCCGCGGCCTTCGCCTCCGCGGGCGAGACGACGAACCCGAACGAAGCCAGTGCTAATGCGAATACCAGTAACCTCTTCATGACCTTCCCCTTTCCCTTTGTCCGAAAAAAATTAGCCGGACTCCCCCGCGCATCCCCTTGACGCGCACCGGGAGAGTCCGACCTACCATTGAAGACGACAACGAGGCTTCGGCGGTTACAATTTTCCCGCGCAAACTTCGCGCGTCAGACCGAGGGCGAGGGGTCTATTTTAATTCACGGTGCTTTCATGATATGACTAAGACCATGAAGGTTGCCGAAAAATTCCAGCAGTACCTTAGTCAGCCAGATTCCATGCCGCTATTCTTCTGTGGGAGTAGTGTCAGCGTCCTGCAAAAGCTACCGCCGGACTCAATTGATTTTTGCATGACCAGCCCACCGTATTGGGGGCAGCGCCAGTATTCGTCCGGGGGAATCGGACTGGAAGAAAAGTATGCGGATTACATTAATAATCTGCTCAATATCTTTAAGGAAGTGGAGCGAGTCTTAAAGCTGACGGGGTCATTATGGCTTAACCTGGGGGACACATATGAAAATAAATGTCTTGTCGGGATTCCGTGGCGGGTCGCTATCGCCATGACAGACAGACAGGGGTGGATACTAAGAAATGATGTGGTTTGGAACAAAGTGAAGGGTGGGCCGGATAATTCAGTAGACCGGCTGCGGAATATACACGAAGACCTATTCCACTTCGTCAAGACACCCAAGGGGTATTATTACGACGTTGATTCGATCAGAAAAAAAGCCAGAGAAAGCAAGGTTGTTAACGGGGCGGTCGTATCGGCTACCGGGGTGTCCGGGATTCGTTATAAGCGACAAATAGAGCTTTCAACTGCCTTGTCTGACGAGGAAAAGAAATCGGCTTTTGCCGCCCTCAATGGAATCCTCAAGCAAGTGGAACAGGGGGCAGTTTCAGATTTCCGCATGGTAATTAGAGGACAACAGCGAGCCACCCACTCAGACCAGGAAAGAGTTTCCGGGCGAGCAAAGGAACTGCAACAACGAGGCTATTACTTCCTCAAATATCATCCTAACGGGACAAAACCGAGTGACGTTTGGGACATCATCCCAGAGGATACTCAAAAGCGTAACGGCCACTATGCTGCTTACCCGGAAGACCTTTGTAGAATCCCCCTGCTCGCCACTTGCCCGCCCGGCGGCGTGGCTCTTGATCCATTCTGCGGGACAGGAACCACCAACCTCGTAGCCATGCATTTAGGCCGCAAGTCAGTCGGGATTGATATTTCTAAGGAGTATATATCCTTCGCCGAGCAAAGGTGTCGCCGACTTCTATGAGCAAAAAAATCTCCGAACTCTTCACCATCGCCACTCACCGAAAAGGCGTTGATTGGAATGAGGTAGTCAAGCAAAGCCATTGCTCGTATCTTGGCAGGACGTGCATCAAGAATCGAAAGAGTAGACCCGACATAGCCATCGGAACCTGCACGGTCGGGTATGACGCTAAGAATCCTAAAGGCGTTATCATCTGTCCGCACCGGTTGCTCGAACGGAAACAAATCTTCACCGATTGCTACCACCTTCTAACACTTCACGAGCCCGGCAACGAACTCCATAAGCTCGGGGAAATAACCATCCCTGGCGGGAGCGTGGATTATGTGTTGATTTCCGCAAGGGTTATTAATGGCAAGCGGAAGGTGGTTGACTTCGTTGGCATAGAGCTTCAAACGCTCGACACTACCGGAACGGTATGGCCGGAGCGCGAGAGGTTCCTTAATTCAGTAGGTGTGCCAGTTGATCCCGATGACGTGAAGAATACCAAGTCATACGGTATGAACTGGAAGATGACAGCTAAGACAATCCTTGTTCAGCTTCACCATAAGATTAAAACATTCGAGCATTTAGGAAAGCACTTCGTTCTTGTGATGCAGGATCAGCTGCTTGATTACATGGAGAAGGAGTTTAACTTTAGCTGTATACGCCCGGCGAGCATCGGAGATTCGATGCACTTTCACGCATATTCTCTACACGAGGCAACGGATCATTACTATCTGCAACTCGACACCAGAAAGAGCACCGACAGTGACGGGATAGCCGTTTGTTTGGGCCAAAAGGCCGATCCGAAAGTAGAACTGGAGGAAATAATCAAGACCCTGGAAAGCAGCCTGTCCGATGACTCGTTGCTTACGGTGTAGGCGTTGAGGCAAGTTGCCAGTTTTTCTGAAAGCTGTGTTGTTCTTGCGCCCTGCTTCTTATTGTTATATATAGCGGGCATGAGTTTACCTTATGACGATGACGGTAAGATGGCGGAAGCCAATAAGCTGCTCGACGAGGCCAAGACGTTTTTGTATATGGGGAAGGTGAGGGAGGCGAGAAAAATCTGGGATAGAGAACCTTTGAAGGATGACACTGAATTCCACGAGACTTTTTGGAAGAAGATTTATGAGGACTGCTACAAGGAGGGCTATAAAAAAACTTCGTGGTGGAAGCGGCTGTTGGGAAGGTGAGTAAAAAGAGCCCAAACACTAAAGACCAATCCGAGGATTGGTCTTTAGTGTTTTCTGAAGACTAAGTCGTGGCCCTAGTGTGTGGAGTGTTCGTCTTCGCTCTTGCCCTCACTCGGCGGGGGCAGATCGGGGCCGGGTACTTGAGGCTTCGGGCCGGCGTCCCTCATGGAATTTTCCATGGCCTTGTCAAAGGCGATCTTCCACTGGCCGTCCTCTTTGACGAAGTAGAGCGTGTCCCACCTGTCGCCCTGGCCTTTGACTTCGAGCGTCGCCGTGTCGCCCGTTATCTTCTCGTTGCGTGCCTCAAAGGCCGGGGGCATATTCGAGGGCTCCTTGAGAGTGTCGTCGAGCGACTTGTTCCCCATCTTGGCGAACGCTTCCATCACCTCAAGCGATTTTTTGGACAGCGCATTCTTCATCCCCTTGACGTCTTGCGACTTCGCGGCGTCGTAAAAGGCTTTGGCCGTCGCGGTCGGGGTCGCGCCGCCGGACTTACTGCACGCGGCGGCGAGCAGCGTGAAAACAAGAAGCGTCGTCATGAACGCGGTTATCTTTCTAGGCATCTGTAAGCTCCTTAGGGGTGTCGGATTGAATCTCGTTTATGCCTCAACAAAGAAGAGAGCCACCCCGAAAGGTGGCTCTCTTCTCCCTGATTTCTCAGGACTAAAGTGGCGGAGCCGACGGGACTCGAACCCGCGACCTCCGACGTGACAGGCCGGCGTTCTAACCAACTGAACTACGACTCCGCAGGGAAACTCTAGTTTTCAAACCTTCTCTGGTAGGCACGGAGGGATTCGAACCCCCAACCTCTTCCTTGTAAGGGAAGCCGTCTACCGTTGACATACGTGCCTTCAGGCAAAGAACTTATTTGCCGTTCGGGCGAGGTTCATCCTAAAAGATGATGCCCGTGCTGTCAAGCCGACCCCGGCCCTTAAAATTGGTCACGCGCCCGCCGGTTTTGTTGTAAAGTAGCCGCGAAGAATCTTCTCTAAAATTCTGGTCCGGGGCGTCCCGTAAGCGGTCGGGGAGGAGGGAACTTGGATGGCTAAGCCTAAACCTTCGTTGTGGGGATTCGGCGGGCTGACCTGGAAGGAACTCGCGAAGCGCGTCTGGCGCGAGATGAACGAGGACGACGTGTGGGGGCGCGCGGCGCAGCTCTCCTACTACTTCCTGCTGGCGCTCTTCCCGCTGCTGTTGGTGATGATGGCCCTGCTCGGAATCTTCGCCGACAAGGGCACGGAGCTGCGCCACAGCCTGATTACTTACCTGGGCCAGGTGATGCCCGAGTCGGCGGGTGAGCTGGTCACGAAGACCGTCGAGGAGTTGAGTAACTCCGCGGGCGCGGGCAAAGTCTCCATAGGATTGCTGGCGACGCTCTGGGCCGCGTCGAACGGCATGGGGGCCATCAGCGAGACGCTCAACACTGCTTACAACGTCAAGGAGTCGCGGCCGTATTGGAAGACGCGCGTGGTCGCCATAGGGTTGACGGTCTCGCTCGCGCTCCTGATTATCGTGGCGCTCGCGCTCCTGCTGTACGGGTTCGAGATTGCGGACGCCATCGCCAGGTGGGCTGGGCTGAGCGGGGTCTTCACAATCACCTGGAAGATAGCCCAGTGGCCCATCGTCCTGTTCTTCATCCTGCTGGCCTTCAACCTCATCTACTACTTCGCGCCGGACCTCAAGGAGCAGGAGTGGAAGTGGGTGACACCGGGCGCGGCCATCGCCGTCGCGCTCTGGCTGCTGGTCTCCTTCGGCTTCAAGACCTACCTCAAATACTTCAACTCCTACAGCGCGACCTACGGGAGCCTCGGCGCGCTCATCATCATGATGCTCTGGTTCTACTTCACGGGGCTGGCGATTCTCATCGGCGGCGAGATTAACTCCGAGATCGAGAACGCGGCCGCGAAAGCAGGCGACCCGGAGGCGAAGGAGAAGGGCGAGAAGGCCCCGGACGATAACGAGCAGAAGGCCGCGAAGGGGAAGAAGGGGAAGAAGTAGCGTGACGGATCTTCTTAAACTCGGCGGCGAAGTGGCCGCCGCGCTCGCGTTGAATGGGGCCGTCGTCGCGCTCGAATCAACCGTCATCGCGCACGGGCTGCCGCGCCCGCTGAACCTTGAGACGGCGCTTCGTCTCGAACAGATCGTGCGCGAGGGAGGGGCCGTGCCGGCGACAGTCGCCGTGCTCGGCGGCGTGTTGCGCGTCGGCCTGGACAGGGAAGAGCTGGAACACGTCGCGAGGCAGGAGCAGGTTCATAAGCTCAGCCGGCGCGATTTGGCCGTGGCAGTGGCGAAAGGTTGGGACGGCGCGACGACGGTCGCGACGACCGCGTGGGTCGCGGGGCGGGCCGGAATCAAGGTCTTCAGCACGGGCGGCATCGGCGGCGTCCACCGCGGGACGTTGCCGGACGTGTCCGCGGACTTGCCGGAATTGGCACAGACGAGCCTGGTCGTCGTCTGCTCGGGCGCGAAGATTGTCCTGGACCTGCCGGCGACGCGCGAGTGGCTGGAGACGCACGGCGTCACGGTCATAGGCTTCGGGACGGACGAGATGCCCGCGTTCTATTCGAGGCGGAGCGGGCTGGCGGTTGACGTGCGCGCGGACTCTGCGGAAGAGGTCGCGGAAATCGCACGCGCGCGGCGCGGACTCGGCCTCGAAGGCGCGACGCTGGTCTGCGTGCCCGTGCCCGAAGAGGCGGAAATCCCCGCCGAAAGGTTGAGCGAGATTCTGGACGAGGCGCTGGAAGAGGCCGCGCGCAAAAACATTACGGGGCGCGAGCTGACACCGTTTCTGCTCTCGCGCATGGGGGAGATGAGCGGCGGCGCGACCTTGCGGGCCAACGTCGCGTTGTTGGAACGGAACGCGCGCGTCGGGGCGGCCGTCGCCCTGGCCCTCACGCGCGATTGTTGACAGTGGCGCAACTCCCTGTATCATCGCCTGAAGCCCTTACAACACGCTTAAGGAGACACGGTCCAAAATGCCTCAGACACCGCAGGTCGCGCCCTACGGCTCCTGGAAGTCGCCAATCACTTCGGACTTAATCGTCAAAGGCTCAATCGGCGTCGGCGCGGTCAAGCTCGACCGTGCGGAGGTGTACTGGCTGGAGATGCGCCCGTCCGAGGGGGGCCGCAGCGTCGTCGTCCGCCGCACGCCCGACGGGGAGACTGCGGACGTGACGCCCAAACCCTTCAACGCGCGCACGCGCGTACACGAATACGGCGGGGGCGACTACACGGTCGCAGACGGCACGGTCTACTTCTCGAACTTCGACGACCAGCGGCTGTACGTTCAGGAGCAGGGCTCCGAGCCGCGCGCGCTGACGCCCGAAGCGGCGATGCGGTACGCGGACGCGGTGATTGATCGCGCGCGCAGCCGGCTGGTCTGCGTGCGCGAGGACCACACGGGGGGCGGCGAGGCCGTGAACGCCGTCGTCAGCATCAACCTCGAAGACGGGAGCGAGGCTCAGGTGCTCGCCTCGGGCAACGACTTTTATTCGTCGCCGCGCCTCAGCTCGGACGGCAGGCGGCTCGCGTGGCTGGCGTGGAATCACCCGAATATGCCGTGGGACGGGACGGAGTTGTGGGTCGGAGAGTTTGCGGCGGACGGCTCGCTCACGAACACGGAGCTGGTGGCGGGCGGCGTGGAGGAGTCAATCTTCCAGCCCGAGTGGTCGCCGGACGGGACGCTTTACTTCGTCTCCGACCGCAGCGGCTGGTGGAATCTTTACCGTAGGAACGAAGAGGGCGAGGCGGAGAGGCTCGTCGAAATGGATGCCGAGTTTGGGATGCCGCAGTGGGTCTTCGGCATTTCGATGTACGGGTTCGAGTCCGCTGCGGGCGTCATCTGCACCTACATCGAGCGCGGCAGCTCGCGGCTGGCGAGGCTGGACACGCGCGCGGGCCAATTCGAAAAGATTGAGACGCCTTACACCGACATCTCTTCGCTGCAAGTCTCCGGGGGCGCGGCCGTCTTCCGCGGCGGCTCGCCGACCGGGCCGGCGTCAATCGTCCGGCTGGACCTGCGCACGGGCGAAACGGAAGTCCTGCGCCGCTCGAACGAACTGCAAATTGACCCCGGTTACTTCTCCGTCCCCGAGGCGATAGAGTTCCCGACCGAGGACGGGAAGACCGCGCACGCCTTCTTCTACCCGCCGCGCAACAAGGACTTCATCACGCCCGAGGGCGAGAAGCCGCCACTGCTGGTCAAGAGCCACGGCGGGCCGACCTCGGCCGCGACCACCACGCTCTCACTTAACATTCAATACTGGACGAGCCGCGGCATAGGCGTGCTCGACGTGAACTACGGCGGGAGCACGGGCTACGGGCGCGAGTACAGACGCCGCCTCAACGACCGCTGGGGAATCGTGGACGTGGACGATTGTGCCAACGGCGCGCGCTACCTGGTCGAGCGCGGCCTGGCCGACGGCGAGCGGCTGATGATTACGGGCGGCAGCGCTGGCGGCTACACGACGCTCTGCGCGCTGACCTTCCGCGACGTGTTCAAGGCGGGCGCGAGCCACTACGGCGTGAGCGACTGCGAGGCGCTGGCGACCGAGACGCACAAGTTCGAGTCGCGCTACCTGGACCGGCTGATAGGGCCGTACCCCGAGCGCGCAGACCTCTACCGCGAGCGCTCGCCCGTCCACTACGTCGCACAGCTCTCGTGCCCCGTCATCTTCTTCCAGGGGCTCGAAGACAAGATAGTGCTGCCGAACCAGGCGGAGATAATGGTGGACGCGTTGCGCGCCAAGGGCCTGCCCGTGGCCTACGTCCCGTTCGAGGGCGAGCAGCACGGCTTCCGCCGCGCCGAGAACATCAAGCGCGCGCTCGACGGCGAAATCTACTTCTACTCGCGCGTCTTCGGCTTCGAGCTGGCCGACACGGTCGAGCCCGTGCCGATTGAGAACCTTTGAGGAAACTATCCGCAAACCGCGGCCGTATCGTCCCGCTAGGGACGTTTGACAATAGCCCAGCACTTCAGGGTAACAATGGCAAAAAAGAGTTGAGTCCCATAGGGACGGCTGAATGTTTCTCAAAATCCCGCACGATTCCCAGCACTGAAGTGCTGGGCTATTTTCAATAGTCCCTAGCGGGACTTTCTGTATGGCTCTTGATTTTGAAGGCACTGGGACATGAACGAGCGATTTTGGTCTAAGACTTCACGACGGCGAGTTGCAATTCTTTGCCTGCTCGCCGCCGCATCGGTTTTTAACAACCTCCCACTCCGCGCGCAGCAGGGGCAGGACCGGCAGAACCTTTATTCGCCGCAACTCATTTCCGAGCTGAAGCAGCTTCAGCAGGCCGCGCTCGCGAGCGATTACGCCTACAGGCAGACGGCCCACCTGTCTAACAACATTGGGCCGCGACTCAGCGGCTCGCCGCAGGCTCAGCGCGCCGTAGAGTACGTGGCCGACGAGCTGAAGCGGCTGGGCCTGGATGTCAAACTCGAAAAGCTGATGGTGCCGCACTGGGTACGCGGCATCGAGACGGGCGAGCTGGTGGAGTACGCGGGCCAGGCCCCGCAGACGACGCAGAAGATAGTGCTGACGGCGCTCGGCGGGAGCGTCGCCACGCCCGCCGAAGGACTGACAGCGGAGGTCGTCGTCGTCCACGACTTCAACGAGCTTCAGCTCCTCGGGCGCGAGCGCGTCGCGGGCAAGATTGTTCTCTACGATGTCAGGTTCGATCGGCAGATGGCCGCGCAGGGATATGGCGGCGACGCCTACGGGCAGGTCGCGGGCTACCGCGTCGTCGGCGCGAGCGCGGCCGCGCGCCAGGGGGCCGTCGCCTCGCTCGTGCGCTCCGTCGGCGGCTCGCAGAACCGCCTGGCACACACGGGCGCGATGCGTTACGCGGAGGACGCGCCGCGCATCCCCGCAGCCGCCGTCAGCTCCGAAGACGCGGACCTGATAGTGAATCTCGTGAAGGAAGGGAAGGTACGGCTGCACCTGACGCTGACGCCGCAGCAGTTGCCCGACGCCGTCAGCTACAACGTCGTCGCGGACCTCAAGGGCAGCGAGCGCCCCGAAGAGGTCGTCATCGTCTCGGGCCACCTGGACTCCTGGGACTTGGGCACGGGCGCGATTGACGACGCCGCGGGCGTGGCCGTCGCCATGCAGGCGGCGCAGCTCCTCAAGCAGCTCAACCTGCGCCCGCGGCGCACCATCCGCGTCATCGCGTGGATGAACGAAGAGAACGGCCTCGTCGGCGGCCGCACCTACGCGCGCGAGCACGCCGCCGAGTTAAGCAACCATTACGCCGCCATCGAGAGCGACAGGGGAGCCGGCCACCCGCTCGGCTTCGAGGCGATGGTCAACCCCGAAGTGCTGCCCCTGCTCGCCCCCGTCTCTGAAGTCCTGCGGAGCCAGGGCGCGGAACTGATTCGCCGCACCGAGGGCACCGAAGCGGACATCTCGCCCATCGCCGCGCAGGGCGTCCCAGCCTTCGGCCTCTGGCAGGACACGCGCACCTATTTCAACTACCACCACACGGCCGCCGACACCCTGGACAAAGTCTCCCCGCGCGAGCTGGCCGAGAACGCCGCCGCGATGGCCGTCCTCGCCTACGCCCTCGCCAACCTGCCGCAGCCGCTCCCGCGCAACCCGCCGACGCCAAGAAATTGATTCCCAACTATCCCCGAAGGGGATGAACTGAATCTAATACTATCTTGACAGTAATTACTGTTGACATGAAATGCCTGCCAGTGTATATTCCGGCCCGTGATGAAGGACGCGTTGGAGAAGATGCGGGGCGAGAAGTACGTGGGCGTGGCGGGGCTGGCCGTGGAGGCCGCAAAAATCCTGACCGGAAGTGGTCTGGCGCAGGAGCGCGGCACGGTGACGGAGGTGCCGGACGAGCGCACTGTCCGCTACTACCTGACCGAAGGTTTGCTCTCCCCGGCGGAGGAGAAGCAGGGCACGGCCTCCGTCTTCGGCTACAGGCACTTGCTTCAGCTCCTCGTCGTGAAGAAGCTACAGGCCGAGCACCTGCCGATTCGCAAGATTCGCGACCTGGTTGACGGGCGCACGGAGCGCGAGTTGGAGCGGCTGCTCGGCGCGGAGGACGGCATAACGGCCAAGAAAAACGAGGCGCTCAGTTACCTCGAACAGTTGCTCACGAAGCCCGCGCCGCCGCAGAGCGCACAGCCGCCGTCGCGTAGCGTGATGTCGCCGCCGCCCGCGGCGCAGAATTTGAGCGGGGGCACTGGCGCGGGGACGTGGTCACGCATCGAGTTGGAGCCCGGCCTTGAGCTACACATTCACGACCAGTACAGGCCGCCGCTTGAAGCTAGAGGGTTACGCAGGCTGACGCAGCTCATCCTGCGCGTCATAGAGTCACAGGGCCAGAAACCTGGAAAGCGAGGAGGTGTTTTTTAATATGCCCAAAGGAGTCCCGAAAATCGGATTACTGACTGAGCGCCCGGGCGGATGTCCCTTTATATGATGAGGTGTGCCCATGTTCGACCTGATATTACCGTATGTACTCCTTGGCACAATTATCTACAAGCTCGTTGAGCTAAAGACTGTTCAAGTCGGATCACTTCGCCTTGAGTTCGGGAAGCCTAAAGATTCAGTAGATAAGCCTGGGAAACAGCGATTCAGGCCGAACCGTGAGAGAAGACAGCTTGGGAAGTGATCGTCAATTCAAACCCGCCGTCCAATTTCTTCGAGTGATACGAAATCGGTCTGACAAGTTGAGCCGCAAGCGCCTGCTCTACGACCTCGTCTCGCGCCGCCGCAGCCAGAAGCTCAGTTAAGACTTAGTGAGAGAAGCAGTGAGGAGTGATGAGAGCGCGGCTCTCATCACTCCTCACTTTTTTATTGTTTGAGCAGGACGTATGATTGGCGGGATGATGACTGAGGCGAAGGAGAACAGGCGCAGGGCGGTCGTCCTGCTGAGCGGGGGGCTCGATTCGACGACCGTGCTCGCGTTTGCGAAGAGCGAGGGCTACGAAGTCTACGCCCTGACGTTTCGCTACGGGCAGCGCCACGAGGCCGAGATCGAGGCGGCCCGGCGCGTCGCCGCGCTCGCGGGCGTGGCCCAACACGTCGTTGCCGAGATTGACCTGCGGGCCTTCGGCGGCTCGGCCCTGACCGACGACATAGCGGTCCCGAAAGGGCGCGCGCTGGACGAGATGGCGGAAGGCATCCCCGTGACTTACGTGCCGGCGCGCAACACCATCTTCCTCTCGTTCGCGCTCGCCTGGGCCGAAGTCCTCGGCGCGAGCGACATCTTCATAGGCGTCAACGCGCTCGACTACTCTGGGTATCCAGACTGCCGTCCCGAATACATCGAAGCCTTTCAGCGCATGGCCGACCTGGCGACGAAGGCGGGAGTAGAAGGAACGCAGCGGCTGCGCATACACACGCCGCTGATTAGTCTGACGAAGGCGCAGATCGTGAGGAAGGGAATCGAGTTGGGCGTGGATTACTCGTTGACCGTGACGTGTTACGACCCGACGGAGGACGGCGCGGCCTGCGGCTTGTGCGACGCCTGCCTGCTCAGGTTGAAGGGATTCGCGGAGAACGGAATGAGCGACCCGGCCAGCTATCAGGCGGCGTCGCAGACCGAAGCATGAGTTACAGCGTTAAGGAAATCTTCTTCACTCTCCAAGGCGAAGGCGCGAACACGGGCCGCCCGGCGGTCTTCTGCCGCTTCGCGGGTTGTAACCTGTGGACGGGCCACGAGAAAGACCGCGCGGACGCGGTGTGCCAATTCTGCGACACGGATTTTGTCGGCACGGACGGCCCGGGCGGCGGGCGTTTCGCCTCGGCGGCCGACTTAGCCAGCGCAGTCTCGGACGCGTGGCCGTCGGAACAAAGGTCGCCGCGTATCCGCCCGCTCGTCGTCTGTACGGGAGGCGAGCCCTTGTTGCAACTGGACGAAGAGTTGGTCGCGGCGTTTCATCAGGCGGGCTTTGAGGTCGCAGTCGAGACGAACGGGACGCAGCCCGCGCCGCGCGGGGTGGACTGGGTCTGCGTCAGCCCGAAGGCCGGGGCGGAGCTGGTCTTGCGCTCGGGCCACGAGCTGAAGCTCATCTTCCCGCAGGAGAACGCCGGGCCGGAGCTTTACGAGAACCTGGACTTCCGACACTTCTTTCTTCAGCCGATGGACGGCCCGCGCCGCGAGGAGAACACGCGGCTCGCGGTTCGTTACTGCCTCGAACATCCGCAGTGGCGGCTGAGCCTGCAAACGCACAAGCTGCTCGGCATCCCGTAAATTTAAAAACGCGCGAAGGCAACTCGTGTTTACGTTCGCGTCGTCATAGTCTTCGGCCGACTCAGGGCCAGAAAATTTTTCGTCGCAGAAAAATTTTCTTGACAGGAAGCACGGATGGGTTTATACATGCGCGTTCGCGTTTTCAAAGATGAGGACGCGTGAGGCGAAAGAGAAGACGATGTTGACGAACCGGACAAACAGATTCGAGACGCGCGGCACGAGGCCGGCCACTCATCGGTGGCTCGCCGCGATGCCCGGCGTCTCTCCGTCTGTCTACTGTTTAGGTTCGATACCGGCCATTTTCTCGATTGGCGGCAAACCCTTTCAGGGACAGACCGAAGAGCTGAATTCGCAACAGGCGAATTCCGATAGCCGTCAATTGCAGATGTAAGTTAGCGGGAGCGGCTCCCGCTCCCAAATCTCCTAAGAAAATTTAAGAGAATTGTTGGAGCGGGCAGTGAGCTTCCCTGTTGAAGCCGCCCGCTCTTTTCGTTGTTTGATAACTGAAGTACCTGTGAAGAGAGAGATGAGGGCAGGGATGCCTTCTCAGGATGGCGCGGCCTCGCGTGCTTTGCGAGAGTCCCGAAGGCCGCGCCATCCGCGGGAGAAGTGTGCGCCGAAGTGTGTCTTCAGGTGCCTCTAACTCTCTGCCCTCATCGTTTTTTACTATAACAGATTTCGCATGCGTAGCCTGAGCGGAGCAGGCACCTGACTGTAAATCAGGATCACCGACGAGTGACACCGCAGGTTCGAATCCTGCCGCATGCACCAGTAGAGGGGCGTAGCATAACCGGCAATGCAGCGGACTCCAAACCCGCGTCCACTTGCGGACGATGCACGTTCGAGTCGTGTCGCCCCTGCCAGATTAAGGAAGTCTTGCCTAATGGTATGGCACGACCCCGGCTCGCGGTCGCGGGTGAAAAATTCCTGTGTGGGTTCGACTCCCACGGCTTCCGCCAAAGACGTTGGAAGGTTGGGCACGGGCAACGCCAAGCGGTCCTGAAAATCGTCGGAGCCTGAAAACTCCTGTGGGTTCGACTCCCACACCTTCCTCCAAAATTTTACGGACCCGTAGCTCAGTGGAATAAGAGCGCGACTCTGCGAAGGTCGAGGCCGCACGTTCGAATCGTGCCGGGTTCACCACTCTTCACGCCGACGTAGCCCAATTGGCAGAGGCGCTTGATTTAGGATCAAGAGGTTGAGAGTTCGACTCTCTCCGTCGGCACCAAATTCTTTTCAGTGCTGTCGTGGCGCAACTGGCAGACGCGCATGGTCGAGAGCCATGTTGATGAGAGTTCGAGTCTCTCCGGCAGCACCAGAACTTTCCGCGCTCGCGTAGTCCAACTGGCAGGAGACGGCAGTTTCAAAAACTGCACAGTGCAGGGTTCGAATCCCGCCGCGAGCACCAGACACCAGACGCGCGCGTATCCCAACGGGCAGAGGAGTCAGACTTAAAATCTGAAAGTTGAGAGTTCGAATCTCTCCGCGCGCACCAGAAAAAGTTTGAGGGCATTGGGCGAGAGCGTTAAGCCGCCACACTTTCAATGTGGAGATCGTGGGTTCGATTCCCACATGCCCTAAGTTCATGTTGGCCGTAGCTCAAGTGGCAGAGTCGCTGCGCCGTGAACGCAGAGGTTGTCGGGTTCGAATCCCACCGGCCAACCCAACTTCACAAAACGGAGCTGTAGCTCAGGTGTGTAGAGCGCCCGGCTGTCTATCGGGAGGCCGCGAGTTCGAGTCTCGTCAGCTCCGCCAATTCATCACGCGCCGTAAGCTAAACGGGTGAAGCAGTCGCCTCTTAAGCGACGGACAGAGAGTTCGAGCCTCTCACGGCGCACCAAACAAAAAAAATCTCTCGCGCGGGAGTAGCTCAAACGGTTCCAGAGCGCAAGTCCGCCAGACTTGAGGCTGCGAGTTCGAATCTCGTCTCCCGCTCCAAATTTTCACACGGGGCCAGTAGCCAAGACGGATCAAGGCACCTGCCTTTTAAGCAGGGGATCGAAGGTTCGAATCCTTCCTGGCTCACCAAAAATTTTCTCACCTGGACATGGTGTAGTGACAAAGCATCCGAGTCTTGGGAACTCGTGGCGGAGGTTGGAGTCCTCCTGTCCAGACCAAACATCAATCACGGGCCGGAGGTGTTGATAGCGGCACACTTGCCTTGCAAGCAAGAAGGCTGAGTGCGAGTCTCAGGCGGTCCAAAAAACATGAAGGCAGAAGGCGGAACGCGGAAGGCAGAAAGCGACCGTTTGTTCTCTGCCTACTGCCTACTGCTTTCTGCCTTCCGTTTTACCTTCCGGGCCAGTAGCTCAGGTGAATGAGAGCGCCTGTCTTCGAAACAGGAAGCCGCAGGTTTGAGTCCTGCCTGGCCCTCCAACTTTTCCGCGGGTGTAACTTAACTGGCAGAGTGCGGGGCTTCCAACCCTGATGCGCCGGTTCGACTCCGGCCGCCCGTTCCAACTTCACAAACTCTCTTGACGGTCGAGTAGCTCAGCCAGGCCAGAGCGTCCGTCTCACAAGCGGAGGGTCAAAGGTTCGAATCCTTTCTCGACCATGAACATTGATGTCGGCGGCCATGAAAAAAGCGCGCCTTCCAGTGACCATCCACAGCCAACCAACGCGAATCCTCACCGCTGGACGAAACAGCCGGACGCTGAAGCCTCGAAGGGGCTTCCGGGGCGCGGGACCGACATCAACTTTTTTGGGGCGTAGCCAAGCTGGAAAGGCACCTGATTGTTAATCAGGCCACGCGTGGGTTCGAATCCCTCCGCCCCAGCCAATCTTTCTCTCTTGTGGTGTAGCTCAAAGGCCAGAGAGCGTCCGTCTCGTAAACGGGAAGATGCGGGTTCGAATCCCGCCGCCACAGCCAGACTCGCTCTTCTCGGGGCGTGGCTCAACCCGCCAGAACGTGACTCGCGCGGGCGCGTGGAGCTGAGAGGCCAAGCGTCCTCACGCCCCGACCAGAACAAGTGGCTGGATAGCTCAATGAGCAGAGCAGGCGTCTCATAAGCGCCAGGTTGCCGGTGCAAATCCGGCTCCAGCCACCAGAAATTTTTACAGCCCGGCTGGGTAGCTGAGACAGCTCAAGCGTCGGCCTGAAAAGCCGAAGAGGGTGGTGCGAGTCCACTCCCAGCCACCAAGTTTTTCATGCGGAGTCGTCCAATCGGCAGGATGCTGGTCCTTGAAATCAGAGATTTTGGTTCGAGTCCAAACTCCGCAGCCAAGCCTTACGGTGGCGAAGCTCAGATGGCAGAGCAGGCGATTGATAATCGCCCGGCCGCAAGTTCGACTCTTGCCGCCACCAGGAAACAGAAGGCAGTAGGCAGAAGGCGGAAGGCAGAGAGCCGGAGCGCGGCTCTTCTTTCTGCCTTCTGCTTTCCGCCTACCGCCTTCCGTCTTTCGGGTCTGTAGCTCAGCGGAAGAGAGCGGCCGGCTTCTAACCGGCAGGTCGTGGGTTCAAGTCCTACCAGGCCCGCCAAGTTTTCGACGCACGCATAGCCAAGCTGGAAAGGCGCTGGCCTGCAAAGCCGGCAATCGTCAGTTCGAATCTGACTGCGTGCTCCAACTTCTCCCAAACCTTAAACCAAAGAAAGGAGGCGCGTGGGATGATTCTCTCAAGAAGAGTTCTGCTCTTGAACGCTTCGTTCGAGGCGCTGGGCACGGTGGACGTTCCGCGCGCCGTCCGCCTGGTCTGGAAGGGCGCGGCCGAAGTAATCGTCAGGGACGGCGCGCGCGTCCTGCGCTCGCAGCATTTCACGTTCGAAGTCCCGAGCGTCGTCCGGCTCGTCAGTTACGTGGACGTGCGCAGGCGGCGCAGCGCCTCCGGCAAGCAGCGCCTGCGGATTCTGGCGCGCGACAAGATGCGCTGCCAGTACTGCGGCGTGAAGGGGACGCAGTTCGAGCTGACGCTGGATCACATCCTGCCGCGCTCGCGCGGGGGGCACGACGAGGCTGAGAACCTGTGCGCGGCGTGCAAGCCCTGCAACCAGCGCAAGGGGATGCGCACGCCCGACGAGGCGCGGATGCCGCTGCTGGCGACGCCGAGCGCCCTGCGCTACGGCCTCGACAAAGCCATGCTCCGCCACCACGCTGCCTCGCGCCCCGAATGGCGTCCCTTCCTCTTCATGGAGGAAGCGGCGGGGGTTGCTTGAAAGGCAATTAGCGGTTGATAGGCTTTAAGCCCCGTAGGGGCGTTGTGAAAATAGCCCAGCACTTCAGTGCTGGGGACGCGACACAAAATTGTGCCGAGTCCCGTAGGGACGATTGAAAAGGTCGGCACAGGTTCAGTCGTCCCTACGGGACTCGATAAGATTTTCGCGCTTTACCCAGCACTGAAGTGCTGGGCTATTACCAATCGCCCCTACGGGGCTTAAAACTTGTCAACTGCCAACCGCTCTTCCAGGTGCTTGATGTTATCGGGGTGCAAATTATGGAAGCCGTCGTCATTCACGAAAGCATTGCGCCCTACCGCACGTCGGCGGAGGTCTTGAGGCTCATGCGCGAGTTCGAGGCGTGTACGCTGCCGCGCGCGGAGTGGACGCACCACGCGCACCTGACGGTCGGGCTCTGGTACTTGCTGCGTCACGACGAGGCGGCGGCCACGCGGCTGATCCGCGACCGCATCCAGCGCTACAACAGGGCGTGGGGCGTCGAGACGACGCCGACGGGCGGCTACCACGAGACGATCACGCTCTTTTACGTCTGGGCCATAGGCAAATTTCTGGCACACGCGGGCCGCGACTGCACGCTCGCCGCGCTCGCCAACCGGCTCGTCTGCGAGTGCGGCGACCGCGACCTGCCGCTCGCCTACTACAGCCGCGAGCGCCTGATGTCCTGGGAGGCGCGCACGCGCTGGGTCGAGCCGGACCTGAAGCCTCTTGAGTGAAGGGCGGGCGTCAAGACAGCGTCGAAGAAGCTCAGCGCCACAAGCGCCAGAGCATGACGAAGCCTATGACGAGGCCGATGGTGATGACGGCGCGGCGGACGAACGTGCGGCCGAGGCGGCGGGCCGTGTTCGCGCCGAAGTAGCCGCCGGCCGTCGCGGCCAGCGCCATCAGCAGGGCTACCGGCCAGACGACGAGCTTGGAGAGGGCGAAGCCTAGGACGGCCGCGCTGTTGATGGCGATGCCGAGGAAATTCTTGATGCCGTTGGCGCGGTGTATGTCCTGGAGCCCGAGCAGGCCGAGCGCGGCCAGCATCAGAATCCCGTTGCCCGCGCCGAAGTAGCCGCCGTAGACAGACGAGAAGAACTGGAAGACGATGGCCCCCAGCCACCAGCGGGCGCGAGGCTTCTCGGCGGCCGCGGCCATCCCCAGCCGCCGGCTGAAGGGCTCCTGTAGGATGAAGAGCACGGTGGCGAAGAAGATTAAAAATGGCACAAGACGCGCGAACGTCTCCGAGGGCGTCAGGATGAGGAGGATTGCTCCGACCGCCCCGCCGACCACGCTCGTCAGGCCGAGGCGCACGAGGATGGGGCGGCTGTTGGCCGTCTCGCGCCGGAAACCCCACAGCCCGCCGAACAGCCCAGGCCACAGCGCGACGGTGCTCGTCGCGTTCGCCACCTTCGGGTCCAGGCCGACCCAGAGCAGCACGGGGAAGGTGACGAGCGTGCCGCCGCCCGCAATCGAGTTCATCATCCCCGCCACGAAGGCGGCGGCCACCAGCGCCAAACTCTGAAGCAGCGTCGCGTCCATAAGAGGCTCAAACCAGGTTCAATTTAATCTGGTTCTCCGCCCGAATTTCTCATTTTTCATCTTTAATTTTTAATTCTGCCTTAATTGACCGGCCTGTCCGGGGGCGGCTGGCGCGCGAAGAAGTCCGTGTAGAAGCGGCGCGTGTATTCGCCGAGCAGTTGGGCGACGCGCGCCGGGTCCGGGGAGCGGACGATGAGGCCGGCGTGGTAGGGCTTCGTCATGCGCCAGGCCACCTCCGGGTCCGCGTAGGCCGAAGTGTCCGGTTGCTGCTGCCGCGCGAGCGAGACGATCAGGCCGGCGTAGTCCTGACGCAGGGGCGGGAGCTCGTACTCGCGCTCGCCGTGCGCGATCTCGATTTTGGCCCACTCCGCCCAGAGGTTGGCGCCGGTCGCGGCCTCTATCAACTCGACGATGTTCGCGCCGCCGACGCGCGCCGAAGTTTCGAGGAAGTAGAAGCGCCCGTCCTCGCGCGCCTTGATGAACTCCGTGTGCGAGACGCCGCGCCGGAGGCTCTTCGCGCCGAGCACCCGTTCGTTCTGTTCGAGCAAGGCGCGCTCGTCCTCGGACCCGCGCTCGACGGTCGCGGTCGTGAAGACGCCGCCCTCGTGCGCCACGTCCAGCGGCGGCGAGCCGTACCTGTGCGCGGCGGCGAAGACCACCTCCTGTTCGGAGACGATGGAGTCAACGTGGTAGATGTCGCCGGGGACGTAGCGTTCCAGCAGGTAAAAGGACTGGCGGTCGCCGAGCGTCTCGGCGGCGGCCCAGAACTCGTCGGGCGTGTTCAGTTTCTTGATGCCCGTGGCCGAAGCCTCGAAGCGCGGCTTGAGGAGCCAGGGCGCGGGGACGCGCCGCATGAAGTCGCGCAGCCGGTCGTAGTTGAGGACGTGTATGAACTCGGGCACACTGATGCCGGCCTCGCTGGCGCGGACGCGCATGGCGAGCTTGTCGCGGAAGTAGCGCGTGCGGGTCTCGCCCAGGCCGGGGACGCGCAGGTGCTCGCGCAGGGCCGCGGCCGTCTCCAAATCGAAGTCGTCGAGTGGCACAATTCTGTCAATCCGCTCCCGGCGCGCGAGAAAGCTGACGCCCTTAATCACGTCCTCCAACTTCCACTTCTTGTTGACGTCCGGCATCAGGAAAATCTCGTCAATGCTCTCGCGCGGCCAGTCTGCCTGGGCGATGCTCTCGGACGTTAAGAGCAGCACGCGACACTCCTGGCGCTTGCACTCGCGCATGAACTCGTGCCCCTTTTCGTAGCTCGCCAGGCAGAGAATCGTGATGGGCCGCGCGTCCGTCATGGAAGAAGTCCTCCGCAAAGGGATTCCCAGAAGCGTTGGTGAAAGTGAAGCATCATAGCCGGACGCGCCGCCCGTGTCCAAATGAACTTTGTGCCGCCGGTTTCGTTTCAAGTATGATGAGTGAAAAATCAGCGAGCGGTGGGCCGGCAATACCAGTCTGACTGACAACAGGAGCGACGATGGAGGGCTACATTTTTCAACTCAACTGCTCGGACGGCGGGGTGCCGAAGCGCCCGGTGGGCGCGGCCGAGTTGACCGAGACGGGGCTGGCCGGCGACAGGCAGGCCCATCGGATGTTTCACGGCGGGCCGCAGCGCGCGCTCTGCCTCTACCCCCTCGAACACATCACGCGGCTGCAAGACGAGGGGCACCCTATCTTCCCCGGCTCAATCGGCGAGAACGTGACGGTCGCGGGGCTGGACTGGGAGACGCTCGCGCCGGGGAGCCGACTCGCGCTCGGCGACGAAGTGGTCGTGGAGATCACCGGCTACGCCAGCCCTTGCAAGACCATCGCCGGCTCGTTCGCGGGCGGCGAGTTCAAACGCATCTCCCACAAAATTCACCCGGGCGAGTCGCGCCTCTACGCGCGCGTCCTACAGGCGGGCCGGCTCGAAACGGGCCAGAAAGTGCGCGTCCTCAACGGCGCGGGGAGCGCACAGATTTAGTCGTCCCGTAGGGACGGCCGAAATCAATGGCCTCCTTTCAATCGTCCCTACGGGACTCACATAACTATTCTTCGTTCTTCCCAGCACTGAAGTGCTGGGCTATTTTCAATCGCTCCTGACGGAGCGAGGAAGATGTTCACAACCCAGGAAAACTTTGATGGCACGCATTAACGGCGTCAACCCGGACGAGGCCGACGGCTACGTCAAACAGGTCTTCGAGGCGCAGGCGAAGAAGTGGGGCGCGCCCCTTCTGAACCACCTGGTCTACGCGCGGCGGCCGACCATCTTCCGCGGCGCGCGCGGGATGTGGACGGGAATAGACTCTTCGGGGCTGATTGACCCGCGGCTCCAGGCGCTCCTGAACCGCCGCGTCGCCTCAATCAACGGCTGCGAGTTTTGACAGGACATCAACGCTGCCGTGGGCAGCGAGCTCGGAGTCACGGAAGAGAAAATCCTGGCGCTCGCGGACTACGCGACGAGCCCGCTCTACACCGAAGCCGAAAAAGTCGCGCTCCTTTACGCGGACTCGATGACGATTACGGGGCGCGAGGTCACGGACGAATTGTTCGCGCGGCTGCGCGAGTTCTACACGGACGACGCGATCGTGGAGCTGACGGCCGTCATCGCCTGGGAGAATTCATCCAGCAAGTTCAACCGCGCCCTGCGCGTGCCCTCGCAGAGACTGTGGAAGCGTGAGGACCAGAGTTGATGGATAACTTCGAGCCGACGGCGCGGACGACGCTCAAAAGACTGCCGAAGCGCGCGAGCTACGAGCGCGAGACCGTCTACCGAATCCTGGACGAGGGCTTCGTCTGCCACGTCGGGTTCGTTCACGAGGGCCGCCCCGTTGTCATCCCGACAGGCTACGGCCGGAGCGGCGACCAACTCTACATACACGGCTCGGCGGCGAGCCGCATGCTCCGCACACTGCGCGAAGGCGTGGACGTGTGCGTGACGGTCACGCTCGTTGACGGGCTCGTGCTGGCGCGCTCGTCCTTCAACCACTCCATGAACTACAGGTCAGTCGTCGTCTTCGGCCGCGCGCGCGTCGTCGAGGGTGAGGACGAGAAGATGGAGGCCCTGCGAGTTTTCAGCGACCACGTCCTGCGCGGGCGCTGGGAGGACGCGCGGCTGCCGAACAGGAACGAGCTGCGCGCGACGACCGTGCTCGCAGTGCCGCTCGAAGAGGCGTCGGCCAAGATACGCACGGGGCCGCCCATTGACGACGATGAGGATTACGGCTTGCCCGTCTGGGCGGGCGTGCTGCCGCTGCGCCTCGTCGCGGGCGAGGCGGTCGCGGACCCGCGCCTCGCCGAAGGGATAGAGCAGCCGCAGTACATGATGGATTACAGGAGGCCGCAGGGTGAGAACTCGTAAACTTCTACTCGCCGTCCTGCTGCTCGTCCACGCTGGCGCGCTCGGGCAGGAGGCGAGCAAGCCCGCGAAGGAGCCGACGCTCGAAGAGATCAAGCCGATGCGCGTCGTCTACAGCGTGCCGGGCATGGAGCGCGTCAAGGTCCAGAAAAATCTAGTCTACAAAAAGGCCGGCGACCTGGAGCTACAGATGGACGTTTACGCGCCGCCGGACCTCAAGCGCGGTGAGCGCCGCCCGGCCGTCGTCTTCGTCTCCGGCGACGCGCCGTGGGAAATCCTCAAAGACCTGAAGGACTGGGGAGTCTACGTCTCCTACGGCCAGCTCGCCGCCGCCCACGGCTTCGTCGGCGTCACCTTCAACCACCGCTCGACGGAGAGGTTCACAAAAATTCGTGACGCCGCCTCCGACGTAGACGACGCGATTGCTTACGCCCGCGGCCACGCCGACGCGCTCGGCATAGACCCCGACAGAATCTGCCTCTGGGCCTACTCCGCGGGCGGGCCTTTCCTCCGCACGATGCTGCGCGACAAGCCCGCCTTCGTGCGCTGCATCGTCGGCTACTACTCCATGTTCGGCCCGCCGCAGGGGACAGCGCCGGAGGACGTGGTGCGCGAGTTCACGGTGGCGAACTATTTGGGCCAAAACCCGAAGAGCGTGCCGCCGCTGATGGTCGTGCGCGCGGGTCGCGACGTGCCTTTCATCAACGACTCCGTGGACGAATTCCTGCGCGAGGCCGTCAAACAGAATCTGAGCATGGAGTTCGTCAACTACGTCGAGGGGACGCACGGCTTCGACGTGGACGTTAACACTGACCGGACGCGAGAGATCATCAAACGGACGCTTGAGTTCGTGAAGAAACACCTGACTGGAGCCTGACCATGAGAAAAGCCCTGTTTGTCCTGCTGTTCCTGTCCCTGCTCGCGCCGGCCGCGCTGACGCAGAAGAAGACGCCCGACCGTGACGCTTCGCTGCGCTCGCTGATCGAAGCCGAGCGCGCCTTCGCCAGCCTGTCCGAGGCCAAAGGCGTCAAGGAGTCTTTCGTCGCGAACCTGGCCGACGACGGCATCCTCTTCCGGCCGCGCCCCGTGGCCGGCAAGAAGTGGATGGAGGAGCGACCGGCGCGGCCCGGTATGCTGACTTGGCGGCCCGCCTTCGCGGACGTGGCGCGCGCCGACGACATGGGCTACACGACAGGCCCCTGGGAGTTCCGGCCGAAATCGCTGGATGAAAAGCCCGTCGCCTTCGGGCACTTCGTCACGGTCTGGAAGAGGCAGGCGGACGGCAAGTGGAAAGTCGCCGTTGACCTGGGCATAGGCCACCCGGAGCCGCCGCCCGAGATAGCCTCGCCGCAGGTCAGCTCTCCGGCGGAAAATTGGGCCAATAAAAAGCTCAGTAAGACCGACGTGCAGGCCGGGAGCGCGGCGCTCCTCAAGCTTGAGAGCGAGTTCTCGAAGTCCGTCGAGGCGGAGAAGACCGCGGACGCGTTCCTCTCGCGCCTGGCTGCGGACGCGCGCGTCTACAGGGAGGACGCTCTCCCCGCGGTGGGCAGGGAAGCGGGCCGCGCGCTGCTGGCGAAGAGGCCCGGCGGCCTGACGTGGCAGCCGGCGAAGGCAGAGGTCTCGCGCTCGGGCGACCTGGGCTACACCTACGGCGCTTACGAGTTCAAGGCGGCCGACGGGAAGAGTTCCGAGGAGGGCAATTACCTTAGAATCTGGAAGCGGCAGGGCGGCGGCGGCAAGTGGGAAGTCGTGCTGGACCTGCTGAACCCGATTCCCCCGCCCGCGCCATCGAGCTAGAAGGTTTAGGCCGGAGGGGAGCGTTAACCCTCCCCGCCCTCTTCCCGCGTGTCTTTACTCTCGGACTTAAGCTGGGAGCCCAGCACAAGGTCTTGTGAGTGTGGGATGAGAATGGAAACAGCGGCGAGCGCGCCCGCCGCTGTGTGACGTAATCCTGGTGCACCCGGCAGGACTCAAACCTGCGACACCTGGTTCCGAAGACCAGTGCTCTATTCAACTGAGCTACGGGTGCGTGATCTCTGCCGCCCTCACTTGTGCGCGGGCTTCTTCGGCGTCAGGCCGGCCTGTATGTCGCGGCGGATGAAGCGGACCATGTTGTTAATCTGCTGCTCGTTCATGCGGTCTTTGAAGTCCGGCATCCCGTCGCCGCCGTTGGCGATCTGCTTGGCGAACTCGGCGTCGTCGTGCTCAAGCCCGTGGCCTTCGAGCAGGCTGGGGACTTTCAGCCGCTTGCCTTCGATCTTGACAGGGCCGCCCTCGCCCTTCTCGCCGTGGCAATTGGCACAGATTTGGCCGTAGGTCGTCTTCGCCTCGGCCAGCTCGTCCGGCGTCGGCGTTGCCTTGGCCGTGGCGGCCGGTGACGCGGTGGGCTGCGTCCCGCCGTTGCCGGCAGTTTGATTCGTTCCTCCCGAGTCGCCGCCGCACGCCGCCGCGAAGAGTGCTAAGGCCGCCGTGATGATGACAAGTTTGCTGATTCTCATTTCGTCCCCGAAACCGGATCAGGATTTTAGAGCTGATTTATCGCAAGAGCGGAGCGAGTATATCACAGAAGGCAAGACGGAAAAGTAGCGATCAGTCGGTAATCTCAAAGCCCCGTGAGGGGCGGCTGACAATAGCCCGGCACTTCAGTGCTGGGTAAGTGTGCCAAAAATAGTTGAGTCCCGTAGGGACGACTGAACAGACGCGTCAGCCGTCCCTACGGGACTCAACTTGTTTTCGCCGCTTCACCCAGCACTGAAGTGCTGGGCTATTTTCAATCGCCCCTGACGGGGCTGAAAACTTTAACTGACCACTGACCACCGACCACTGACCACTATTTCAGGCCCGCGACCCACTCGGCGATCTCGCGCTTTTCTTCCTCGGTCAGCTTGTCTTTGTAAGACCGCATCGGCGGCTCTATGCCGTAGGCGAGCGGGTCGTTGAGCAGGCCCACGATGTCCTCGACCGTGCGGCGGGGTTTGGAGCCGACGCCGGTCAGCTTCGGGAACATCTGCGCGCCCTGCCCGCGCGTCCCGTGGCAGGCCGAGCAGTGCGTGACGTAGGACTCGGGCGGCGAGCCGGACGAGGGACCCTGCGGCGTCGGCGACGGCGAGCCATTGGCCTGCTGCTCCACGATGAGAGACTCGCTCGTGCGCGCGCGCAGCGGCACGAACGGCGCTTCGCGGAATGCCTTCTCCTCGGCCTCCTGTATGCGGAGCTGCTTGGCGACGAGCGGGTTGCGCGCGTCGTCCACGTAGGCGACGATGGTCAGCACCGTGACGAGCAGGAAGCCGAGCGTGAAGAGGACGACGCCGATGTTGCGCCGCGGGTGCGTCATCACGCGGTTGAGCGGCCTGTAAAGGAAGGGCAGCACCGCCAGCCCGAAGAGAATCAGGCCCGGCAGCATGGCCGCGATGACGGAGGCCGTGCGCCCCGGCAGGTACTTGAGCATCTGGAAGAGCCAGAGGAACTGCGCGCCCGGGCGCGGCAGGTAGCCGGGCGCGGCCGTGTCTGCCGCCGGCCCGAGCGGCGCGGCGTACTTCGAGGCGAAGATGGCGAGCGCGAGGAACACTACGCCGGCCGCGACGGCGTTGCGCACGACCTGGCGGTGCATCCACTTCTCCAGCCGCCTTTCTTCGGCCGCGCTGACAAGCGCCCGCTCGCGGAAGACGAAGAGGCGCGCGGCAAGCACCGCCATCATCAACGCCGGGATGATGAGCGCGTGCAGCGCGAAGAAGCGCGCCAGCGTGATGGGCGTAATCTCCGAGCCGCCGATGAGCCACTCGCGCGCCGCGTGGCCCACAAACGGCAGTCCGCCCGCGATGCCTTCGGTCACGCGCGTGCCGAAGAAGGCGCGCGCGTCCCAGGGCAGCGAGTAGCCCGTCGCGCCCGCGGCGAGAATCAGCCCGAGCAGGATGACGCTCGCCATCCAGCCGACGGGGCGACGGCGGTAAGTCCCGCGCCAGAACATCTGCGCCAGGTGAAGCACGAGCGCGAGCGTCAGCCACTGCGAGCCGTAGTGATGGAGCGCGCGAACCCATGAGCCCGCCGGCACGACCTTCTCGATGTAGGCGACGGTCGTGTGCGCGTTCTCGGTCGAGGGGACGTAGTAGAAGCCGAGCAGGAGGCCGGTGACGACTTGCAGCGCGAGGAGCATGACGACGACGCCCGCGGTCGTGCGCGCCCAGGCTTCGAGGCCGCTCGAAGGCTTGTCAATCAGCGTGCGCTCTATGTCGCCGAGCGTCGTCCAGCGCGTCACCCAGCTCTGGCGCTGCCCCTCGGCGTCGAACGTGTCGGCCCGCGCTTCTTCGCTCATCCCCGGACGATCCGCTCCTCTGTGTTGTTCAGGTAGCTCTGGTATTTGACCTGTAGGACGCCGTCCTTCTCGCGGGTCGGGAGCGGGTCCAGGCCGCGGCGCGAAGGGCCGCTCACCCACTCGCCGTCGGCCGCGAAGTAGCTGTCGTGGCAGGGGCAGAAGAACTGGCTCTCCTCCGCGCGCCAGGCGACGTTGCAGCCCTCGTGCGGGCAGATGCTCGACACCACCTGGTTGTTCTTGAACGGCAGGACGTAGACGAAGTGCTCTTCGAGCGTGCTGGCCCAACCCGCCGTGTGCTCGGCGACGATGCTCTTCATGATGGGCTTGTCGCCCGTGAGCGAGCTGACGGGGCCGATGTCGTTCCAGGTCTCTTCCTGCGCGGTCTTCGCCGGGCGCAGGTAGCGGAAGGCCGCGGTCGCGACCGTCGCGGCCAGCCCGGCGAAGATGCCTATCGGGACCCAGAGCAGAAATTCCCTCCGCCCTTTATCCACTTTTCGTTCCTTCGGCTGTTTGGAATCCGGCATGATGTCCTTGAGTTCGGCGAGTCCGGTCAGTCGCGGCGTGGCCCGCTAGACTTTTAAACCCGTTCCAGAGCAGAATAGCTTTAGACTGTACGGCGCGCATTCTATCTTACCGGATGAAATTGTGCGACCCTTTTTTCGCGGCAATCTTACAGGAGAGGTGACACACGCGTCATGAGCACCGAAGGTGAGCAGGGCAAAAACGCGGTCTACGGTTCGTTGCGGCTGGCCCCCGCTGCCGAAGAGGAAGACCCACTGCGGCCGAAGCTCCCGCGCCAGTTCGTCAGCTTCACTTTTTACCGCGCGCGCCCCGAGTGGCGTATGCTCGACGACGACGCGAAGGAGCGAGCGCGGCAGGAGTTCGCGGACGCCATCGCCGAGTTCGGGCGCGGGCTGCTGATTCACACCTACTCGCTCGTCGGGCTGCGGACCAACGCCGAGTTCATGACCTGGCGCATAGGCTATCACCTCGACCCGATTCAGGAGATGACGGCGCGGCTCAACCACACGACGCTCGGCAAGTACCTGGAGACCACGCAGTCGTTCCTCTCGATGACCAAGCGCTCGATGTACATAGACAAGGACAACCCGGAGCACGTCGAGGACCGCCTGCACATCGTCCCCGGAAAATCGAAGTACCTGTTCGTCTACCCGTTCGTCAAGACGCGCGAGTGGTACTCGAAGCCCGGCGAGGTGCGCCAGGAGATGATGGACGAGCACATCCGCATCGGCTCGAAGTACCGCTCGGTCAAGCTCCACACGACCTACTCCTTCGGCCTCGACGACCAGGAGTTCGTCGTCGCCTTCGAGACGGACGAGCCGGCAGATTTTCTTGACCTCGTTCAGGAGCTGCGCGAGACGAAGGCCAGCTCATTCACGCTGCGCGACACGCCCATGTTCACCTGCCGCCAGCGCACGCTCGCGGAGTGCCTCGAAGCCCTCGGCTGACGGAAAAGAAACGACCGGCGCGGAGAGCAACTATGAAGACCGGAAAGCCTCTGGGTTGTTTCTCCGCGTTTCTCTGTCTGTGCCTCTCGCTCTCCGTCTCCGCCCAAACCAACACGAAAGTTTCTTACGAATATCTCTGGTACGAGGCGGAGAACATGCGCGGCTTCTCCGTCAACAAGGACGGCCTGCGGCCAGTCCTCAATCCGTCGTGGACGAACCCGCCGCGCGCGGCTGCACCGGGCTGGGGGATCAACGGGCCGGGCGTTTCGGCCGAGTGGACGCAGGGCGGCGAGAGCGAATGGAACTCCGCGGCGGCGAGCGCCGACGAGACGCGCGCGCTCCTTTACCAGGACTTGGAGGTGCCGCGCGCGGGAACGTACAGGGTCTGGGTGCGCTACGCGGACTGGGCCAAACGCGCGGAGAGTTTCGTCGTGCGCGTCACGCAGGAAGGCCGCGAGGTGTTCCGGCACGAGTTCGGCGCGCGCGACCGTGTTGACCCGCACGACGAGGTGAGCATGTACTGGGGCTGGGCTTTCACCTGGGACGGCGCTCCGGCCGCGCTCGCCAAAGGCCCCGCGCGCGTCTCCGTGGAGATTGAGAAAGAATCGGAAGCGCGCCGCCACGTTGACTGCCTGCTCCTCACGAGCGACCCGGGTTTTGTGCCAGAAGGCAGAAGGAAGCCGGACTTCGCCGCGATGCGTTACCTGCGCGACTGGTCAGCGACGCGCCCGGCGCTCGCGCCGCTCATCGCGCAGGACGCGAAGACGGAAGTGCCCGCGCTCTGGCGTCGCCCGCTTTTAGCCGGGCGCGACTTCCTGATGCCCTGGAACATCAATAGGGAGTTCTGGAAGCTCTACGACGCGACGCCGCCCGCCGAGCGCCCGCTCTACCCGTTCAACGCCGAGCCGGTCGCCGAGTTCGTCAAGAAGTACAAGGGCGCGGCCGACGTTCCCATCTTCAGTTCCAAGCTCGTCGCCCCGGTCGTCCGCCTCAACGACCTGCCGGAGTACCTGAAAGAGGGCAGCCCGTTCGTGCGCTACCTGCGCGAGACGCGCGCGCCCTTCGCCGTTGGGATTAACTACGCGACTGCCAAGTGGCCCGCGGCGACGGACGCGCAGGCCGCGTGGCGTCTCCTGTCAAACGACCTGCGCGGGCAGTTCCTGGGGTGGATTTCGGGCGAGAGCGTCGGGCACGTCTGGGGCGACGCCTCGCGCCAACTGAAAATCTCTGCGGAGATGTCGCGCCGCGAGCTGCTCGAAGCGCACCGCGTCGCCTACACCGGCGCGCTCGAACGTAAATGGGCCAAAATCTTCCAGACCCCCGAGCCCGGCGCGATGTGGAATGAGCTGATCCCGGCCCAGTCAACTTCGAGCACCATCTTCGCGCACGCGCTCGCCGAGTGGGGCGTCCGCACTCTCGGCCTGGAGACGGCGGCCGTGCAGACCGGGTTCGCGATGCGCGTGGCGTTCACGCGCGGCGCGGCGCGACAGTACGGCGGGCCGTTCCTCTACTACCACGCGGCGAACTTCGGCGACACGGCGACGAGCTTCACCAAGCAACAGAACTTCGCCGGGCCGGAGCACTTCTTCCACACGCGCTACGGCGCGACGATGGGGCCGTCGCTCTCCTGGTATCGCAAGAGCTACTACCATTACTACATGGCCGGCGCGAGCGCCATCTACCTCGAACAGGGCTTCGACCAATTCTTCAAGCCGGGGCCGGGCCAGCACCCTTTTCAGTTGAACCCCATCGGGCGCATCACGGACGAGTTCGTGCGCTTCGCGGAGAAACACCCTGACCGCGGCACGCCCTACACGCCCATCGCCTTTCTGCTGGACCCCGCGCACGGCTGGGACATGACAGACTTCCCGCAGTGGCCTTTCGGCGTCTCGCAGATTGGGAGGTCCGACCACGCGCTGCGCGAGTTGTTCGGCGCGGCCTATTATCCTTTGACAGTCGTGGAGGGCGAGCCCGCGAGCGGCGACCGCCAGGCTTACGTCGCTGCCGTCTTCGGCGACATCTACGACGTGCTCGTCGCAAGCCCGGCTCGCCCGGCGGCGATTGACGCCTATCGCGCCGTGGTCGTCGGCGGGCGCGTCGAGTGGGGCACGAACTGGCCCAAAAGGCTGGAAGAGTACGTTCGCCAGGGCGGCACTCTCGTCATTAACTCGGCGCAGGTCAAAGGGCTTTCGGAGGAACTGACGGGCGCTCGCCTGACGGGCGCGCAGGCCGAAGCCGACGACGCGCAGTGCACGGCTCAGGGCGAAACTGGCACAGACTTGCGCGGACAAATGTTTCGCTACGAGCGCGTCGAGCCGCGCGGCGGCGCGCAGGTCTTAATCCGAACGCCCGCGGGCGACCCCCTCGTCACCGTCAACAAGGTCGGGCGCGGAAGAGTGGTCTTCGTGGCGCTCGCGGACTTGCTCGGCGAGGACGAGCGGCTGACTCCCTTCGCCGCGCACCTTCTGGCACACCTCTGCGCGGACGCCACGCCCGTCCGCGTCCGCGGCGAAGTCGAGTACCTCGTCAACCGCAACGAGCGCGGCTGGGTCGTGACGCTCATCAACAACCGCGGCGTCTGGAAGCCGCAGCAGGGCATGGCGCAGGTTGACCGCGCCGCGAGCATGGACGTGACGCTGACCCTGAAAGGCAAGGGAATCGGGCAGGCCAATGAGTGGACTGAGGACAAGCGCCTTGAAGTCTCGCGCGAAGGCGGCGAAAGCGCCGTCAAGCTCACCCTCGCGCCCGGCGGCGTCGCTGTCGTTGAATTAGTTGAGAAAAGTGGGCAGTGAGCAGTCGGTAAGGTTTAAGCCCCGTCAGGGGCGTCGTGAAAATAGCCCAGCACTTCAGTGCTGGGTAAGCAACGAGGAAAAATTGAGTCCCGTAGGGACGGCTGAACACCAGCTTCAGCCGTCCCTACGGGACTCAACCATTTTTACCGTCCTGTTCCCAGCACTGAAGTGCTGGGCTATTTTCACGCGCCCCTACGGGGCTGAATGATTGCCTGCTGCCCACCGTTTTATGCTAAATTTCGGCGGATGAAAGTCGCGCGCAAATTTCTGATCGGGGGCGAGGTGCAGGGCGTCGGCTACCGATTTTTCGCGCAGCGGGCCGCGGCGCGTCACCAGGTCACGGGCTACGTGCGTAACCTCGCGGACGGGCGCGTCGAGGCGCTGGCCGAAGGCACGGCCGAGGCGGTCGAAGCCTTCAAGCACGACCTGGCGACCGGCCCCGCCTTCTCCGTGGTCGAGCACGTCGAAGAGATCAACCTCGACCCGACCGGCAATTACTCCGCTTTCAGAATCGAAAGATAATCACGGACGCTCCCCTCGCGCGCTGCGAAACCATGTCTGACGCTCAAAATAAAATTGGCACAGGGCTGACCAGGAGGTCTTTCCTGCGGGGCGGCGCGGCGGCCCTCGTCGGCGCAGTCGTCGGGGCGGAGGCGCGCGGCCTGAAGGCTCACGAGTATGTCAACGGGCGCTGGTTCGACGGACAAAGGTTCAGGCCGAAGAAGTTTTATACACAGGGCGGAGTGCTGACTTCTAGGAAGCCGGCCGGGGCAGTTTCCGTCACCGACCTGGCGGGCAAGTACGTGGTGCCGCCCTTCGGCGAGGCGCACAATCACAACGTGACCTGGGCCGACGAGGAGCAGTTCGCGCGGATCAAACGCATGTATCTGGAAGGGGGCGTCTACTACGTCAAGAACCCCGTGAGCCTCCCGAGGGTGACGGCACCGCTGGCCGGCAAGATTAACATCCCCACCAGCATTGATGTCGTCTTCGCCAACGGCGCGTTGACGGCTTCGGGCGGACACCCGCTCGGAGTCGTCAAGCGCGACATGGAGCGCGGCGGGATGACCGAGGCGGACGGCGAGGGCGCGTTCTACTGGGTGATTGATAACGCGGCGGACCTCGACCGCAAGTGGGCGAGAATCGTCGCCGGCAGGCCGGACTTCATCAAGACCATCCTCGTTTACTCGGAGGAGTACGAGCAGCGGCGCGCCGACGAAAAATACTTCGCCTGGAAAGGGCTCGACCCCGCGTTGATGCCCGACATCGTCCGGCGCGCGCACCGTGACGGCCTGCGCGTCTCGGCCCACGTCGAGACGGCTGCGGACTTTCATCACGCCCTCGTCGCGGGCGTTGACGAGGTTAACCACACGCCCGGCTTCCGGCCCGAAGGCAACGACGTGAAGAACTACACGAACCTCTCGCGCTACGAGATCGCTGAGCGGGACGCGCGCCTCGCCGGGCGCAACCGCGTCGTGGTCGTGACGACCGTCGGGACGAGCGTCAACTGGGCGCTCGATGACAAGGAGAAGTCGCCCGAAACGCGCAAGGCCGTGCGCGAACTGCTCGCACGTAATCTGCAATTACTGAGGAAGCACGGCGTCCCCATCGCCATTGGCAGCGACAGCTTCCGCCAGACCTCCGTGCCCGAGTCGCTGAGCCTGAACAGGCTCGGCGTCTTCGACAACCTGACGCTGCTGAAGATGTGGTGCGAGACGACGGCCGCCGCCATCTTCCCCAAACGCAAAATCGGCCGCCTCAGAGACGGCTACGAAGCCAGCTTTCTGGTGCTCGGCGGCGACCCCCTTCAGGACTTCACCAACGTCCAGAAGATCGAGATGAGAATCAAGCAGGGCGAAGTTCTCTCTTTGTGACGGACGCTCCCCGTGTGATAACTTCCCACACGTTTGCTCCAACCCAACTGCCCGAAGACGGAAAGGTAGAACTGAAAACTGCCATCATGGATGATCTCAAAGCTCTGATCCGCGAGGTGCCGGATTTCCCGAAGCCCGGCATCAATTTTTACGACATCACGACGCTGCTCAAGCACCCCGAGGGGTTGCGCAAGACTGTGGACGCGCTGGCCGCCGCGTTCGACGGCGAGCGGGTTGACACGGTGATAGGAATAGAGGCCCGCGGCTTCATCTTCGCCCCGGCACTCGCCTACCACCTCGGCGCGGGTTTTGTGCCAGTGCGCAAGCCGCGCAAGCTGCCCGCCGAGTGCGCCTCCATCTCTTACGACCTGGAGTACGGGCAGGACACGTTGGAGATTCACCGCGACGCCGTGGGGCAGGGCCACCGCGTCCTCATCGCCGACGACCTGCTCGCCACGGGCGGCACGGCCCGCGCCGTCGTACAACTGGTCGAGCAACTCGGCGGCACAATCGCGGGCCTCGTCTTCGTCGTCGAGCTGGAGTTCCTCCCCGGCCGCAAGAAGCTCGAAGGCTACGACGTGCGCTCGCTCATCAAGTACCAGTCGTAATCGGAGGGGCCGGGAGCTTGCCCGCAGCGAAGTGTGCCCGGCCGGCTCCCGCGCCAGGAATATCTTGACATTCGCGGGAATGTCTTATACTTTGCACCCGCTCAGACGGCGTCTCGCCACCAACTTTCACCGCCGGCAGACTCCGCGTGAGCCGTTGACTCATAAACGACCTGTCCGTGCGGTCCTCTCGCTGCGACGCACACTTTGCCGCACCGCATCACTTTGACTCTTTCGACCGGAAGGCTGTAACTAGCCGACACTGTTCTTCACCATCACGTCTATCCTCATGGCGACGCTGCCAACCTCGCGACAGACAGCCCCGTCACCGTTGACATAGACATAGAATCAGAGGTAAGCCGATGGCGTCTCGTCCTCATCGCCTGGACGCGCTCTCTTCATTCCGGGGGATTCTTCCGGCCCTCCTCATCCTCTGCCTCTGTTCGGCGCAGTGCAGTCGCCAATCGCTCACCGACGGAACGAGGACGGACGTTAAGCCCGAAGTCTTGCCGCGCGCCGCGGAAATAACTCTCGATATCACCCCGATGACGGAACCCCTCTCGGCGTTCGTGCTGGTGGGTCAGGACGGGCAGGCCAGGGCGGCGCACTACTCACGCAGCCAGCTCCAGGTCGTAGCCGTCTATGAGGGCAAGTTATCCGAGTCGCACGTCTCGCAACTGCTCGCCAGGACGGGCGAGCCTGCATTCGCCGACGCCCTGCGCCGCGGGAATTTCGGCGGCAACGGCCTCTCACGCGGCGACCAGTTTTATCTCTCAATAAGATCTCAGGAAAGCGGCGGCGGCGAATGCTTCGGATTTGTCGAAGACGCGCCGGCCGTCGTGCGTGATTTCGTCCGCGACTTACTGGCGCTGAAGGCGCAGTTGAAAGAGGCCGCGCTCTCGGACGCCTACGTGAGGAGCGAGCCGATAGCCGCGGAGCGTTTCGCGGCGCTGCGACAGAGGGGACAAGTCCGCTTCGCCGCCGTCCGTGAATTCCCGCCCGAAGTCCAACCGATCTTGACCGGCGCGGTCTCTCGCCCGCGCGATTTTCTTCCAATCAGCCGAACCCAATACGAGCAACTTCTGCCTCAAGCCTCACACGGCCACGAATTCTTCCTGGCCGCCGAAGGCTCCGGCTATCAACTCACCCTTTTCAAGGCGCGGGACAGAGCCGCGCCCCCCACCAAAGGAGATCAGTAATGCTCACCTCAATGTACCTCTCAGTAGCGCGTAAACTCTTACTCCTTACAGTCGGAGTCTTCGCCGTCACCGTGGCCCTGCCGGCGGTCGCATACGCGGGCAACGGGACGTTACGCAACGGACAATACAACTTCTGCGTCTCGGTGCGTTTCAACGCCACGGCGGCGCAGCTCCAACAAATCCGCGACGCCTTTCAAAACGCCAGCCAGATCTTCGCCGACGCCACGGACGGCCAGCAGCGCTTCGGCACCGTGACCATCGTCAACGACAGCGGGGCGTCCGACTCTGCCGAATACTGGGTCAACTCGGGCTCGGGCAGGGCCTATGCCACTTACGGTCAGTATGGCGTCCGCGGCCAGCACGTCATGCTCTTTTTCGATAGTAACTTTCAGGGGGCCAACGCCGGGCCGAACGGCGACGCCTACACCATCGCCCACGAGCACGCCCACCACACGTTCGGCGTGGCGGACGAGTACTCGGGGCCGGGCGGTGCCGGCGACTGTGCCGCCCCGCCGGACACGGCGGCCACCAACTTCTGCCTGATGGACAATTATTTCACACGCGGCGGGAATGCGGGCGGCACGACCGCGGCCGGCTACACCCTCAACGAGTTCTGCGTCGCCGGCAACCACGACCCTGACATGGACACGTATCAGGAGAGCATCAATCACCAATCCTGTTGGGCGACGATTGCCGCGCACCCGCGACGCAGCGCGGCTGCCCCGGCCGGTCTACCTGTCGGCGGCCCGCCCGCCGCCCACAACGTCACTTTCGAGAACGGGACCGCCGGCCTGCGCGTGATTCTGGTCCTGGACCGCTCCGGGAGCATGAGCGCCGAGCAGCGGATTGACTTCGCCAAGCAGGGAGCCAGCCAGTTCGTTGACCTGCTGCGCGACGGCGATTCCGTCGGGGTCGTCTCCTTCTCGGATACGGTCTCTGTAAACTTCCCCGTCACCACGATCAACGGCGCAGGCACGCAGACGGCGGCCAAGACGGCCATCAACTCTCTCAACGCCAGCGGCAACACCAACATCGGCGGCGGGCTGCAAGCCGCGCTCAACCAGCTCACCGCGCAGGCCGATAACTGCTGCAACAACGTCATCGTGCTGCTGAGCGACGGTGACCACAACACTGGGACGCCGCCGGCCAACGTCATCCCCGGGTTGCAGAACGAGGGCGTGACGGTGCTCTCTGTGGGGCTCGGGGCCGGCATCTCCGCTTCCGGCCAAGCCACGTTACAGAATGTCGCCACGCAGACCGGCGGCAAGTATTACAGCGTGAGCAACGCCGCCGATCTGGTCGCCCTCTTCACGCAACTCTCGGCCGAGACGACCGGCAGCGGTTTATTGACGCGCGCGCCGGAGGCGATCAACTCCGGGCAAGTCAAGGAGCGTTCCGTCCTGGTCGAGGCCGCGGTGGAGAGCGCAGACTTCGCCGTGACGATTGCCAACCCGGCCGACGCCATCACGCTGACGCTGCGGACTCCGTCGGGCGCTGTCATTACTGCGGCGGACGCCGGTGTCAACCCGAACGTCGAATTCCTCAGCGGGCCGAACAGCCGCATCTTCCGCATCCGCACGCCTGAGGCCGGAACGTGGAAGATGATTATCACGGCCGGGCCGATCGTTAACGGCAACTTGCAGGTGCTCGCCTTCGCCAAGCACGACGGCGTGCAGTTCAACGCCTCCGTGCTCAAGGACACGCTGGCGTTCCCCGAGCCGATAACCATCGTGGCGACTCCCAGGTTCGGGGGCGAGAGCGTGGTGGGCGCGCAGGTGTCCGGCACGGCCGCGCGGCCGGACGGCTCCAAGGTGACCCTGACCCTGTTCGACGACGGGCAGCCCGCGCACGGGGACACCGTGGCCGCGGACGGCACTTACGCCGCGCGCTTCAATCAATACAGCGGGAACGGAACTTACACCTTCGACCTCACGGCGGTCATCACTACGGGGACGACTTACAGCGGTGAGGACATCTTCGTGTTCGCCCAATCGAACTCGAATGCCGTTCCTCAGTTCATACGCGCGGCCAGCTCGACCGCCGTCGTGACGGGCGTGCCCGCCGGGACGGACTTGTCCATCACCAAGGCGGCCGCGCCCAATCCGGTCCTGACCGGCTCGAACATCACCTACACGATCAAGGTCACCAACAACGGCGGCAACACCGCCACGGACGTTGTAGTGGCGGACGTGTTACCCGCGACGACCACCTTCGTCTCGTGCGCTTCGACGGGCACGGGCATTTGCGGTGGCTCGGGCAACAACCGGACGGTGACGTTCGCCTCGATTGCGCCCAGCAGCCTTGAGACAATCACGCTGGTCGCCAAGGTGAGCTGCCCGTTGCTCAACGGCACGATCATCGGCAACGCGGCAACGGTCAGCGCGCTGACGCCGGACCCGGACACGAGCAACAACTCGACGCCCACGGTCACGACGACGGCCTCTAACCCGCCGCCCAACATCACCAACGTGTCGGTCAGTAAATCGTCGCTCTGGCCGCCTAATCACAAGATGGAAAACATCACGGTCAACTACACGGTGACGGATAACTGCGGCCCCGTCACCAAAGTCCTCAGCGTCAAGAGCAACGAGCCGGTCAACGGCACGGGCGACGGCGACGCGGCCCCCGACTGGGAGGTCCTGGACGCGAACCGTGTGCGACTACGCGCCGAGCGGTCAGGCAACGGGTCGGGCCGCGTCTACACCATCACGATTACGGCCACGGATAGCGCCGGCTATTCGTCCAGCAAGACCGTGACGGTCAGTGCTCCGAAAAATCAGAAGTAAAAAGATGCCAGGTCCGCATCGGGCATGAAAGGCATACGGCGGGAGAATCGGTATTTACTGATTCTCCCGCCGTATGCCTTCTCTTAATCATTGACTTGGAGTTCTTGAGGCCGGTAAGATTCGCGACCACGAAAGGAGACTGAACAATTTATGCTGTCCCCGGGACGAACTCCATGTCTGGCGCTTCTGGCGCTTTGCTGCTCTGTGTTATTCGCCTCCACGGCTCAGGCCCAGGACCAGGCCGCCGGCAACGCCCCGAGCGGCAAGGTCAGCATCTGCAAAGAGATTGACGACGACTGGAAGTGCGTCGAGCAGTCGAGCGAGTGGGAGGCCGACAAGCCCTTCAACGTCCTCTTCGAGAACAAAGGCCCGGTCGGCGTGGACTTCATCGGCATCGTCTTCTACAAGCAGGGAGCCGACGGCAAAGACGTGGAGCACGTCAATGAATATCAGCAGCAGATCGGCGAGAAGAACAGCAAGTACGCCACCGTCGGCGATATGCTGAAACTCCCCGCCGGCACCTACAGCGTCTACGTCATCTCCTGGGGCAAGCGCGAGCTGATGATGAAGAACGGCAACCTGACAGACTATTTCGCCAAGACGACGCTGACGGTGAAGTGAACATCGGAACACGGTCCTAATAAGGCGGCCTGCACCGTCATCGCCCAGGTCGGACAACTCGGCGACACGGTCGTTGGCCTCGTCTCCGCCGTCGAACTGGAACTCCTCCCCGCCCGGCGTTGTCCTCTCCGTCTGACATCTGCTGATTATGTCAAGTAACGCGGAAAAATGTAGCTTCACGCTTGAGGAGCTTTATCAGTACGCGTGCCCTTACCCGGTTGAAAGCGACGGACAGTGCATCTTCCACCTCCGTAAGTTTACAGAGGCCGAAAAACAACTGATGTCGCAAACCGAACGAGAGGAGGCGGAGAGGGCTGAGGAAAAGTTTTTAAGGGAGTTTCTTAAAACGATTGATCCGGCAATAGAAGGGGAAGATTTTCATAATTATATCGGCTTCAACTTCCCTAGAATCATTTTGAGGGATTTAACTTTCAAGAGGCGGGTTCAACTTCAGGTACTCCACGTTCGTACAGTACGCCGAGTTCGGCCGGGTGTCTTTCGCAGGGGGAGGCGATTTTACCAAAGCGAGATTCTTTCAAGCTGTCTTCTGGCAAACCACTTTCAATCAGTATGCTTCGTTTGAGGAATCCACCTTCTCTCAGCAAGCCAACTTCAATAAAGTCACCTTCGACGGGAGCACCAACTTCCACAACGCCAAGTTCCCGGATAAGCCCCTGACTTTCCACCTGTCCACCTTCAACCAAGAGGCAATGTTTACAGGAGCGTCCTTCGGCGAAGGTCACGATTCTCAAGTCGGAGCGGAAGCGAACTTCTCCCGCGTGACATTCAACAAGGCGGCGAGCTTCGACAAGGCCGTCTTTAATTCAAAGGCGAATTTCACCGCCGCCGAATTTTGCGGCGAGGCCAATTTCATACAGGCCACGTTCAATAAAGATGCGATGTTTACGCAAACCGAATTCAAAGGGGAGGCGAAATTCTGGGGGACTAGCTTTATAGAGGTGGTCAACTTCTACTCGGCTAAGATCGCAGGCGAAGTCAATTTTATCGGTGCGGGCGATAACAAGTGCTTCCAGAAGGAGTGCAACTTCAGGCGAGTCCACCTGTCCAAGGATGCGACTTTGAGCTTCGACAGTGTCAGTTTAAGTAAAGCCTCCTTCTTTTACACGAAGCTTGAGAAAGTCACTTTTAGTAACGTGGTGTGGTTCCGCCCCGAAGTGAAGTGGAAGACGAAGTTTCGCGGCAGGCCGAGGCTCTGGGACGAGCAGAAGTTTTCCAAAAATGACGATGAGGGCATCTACGAGAGAATCGCAGAAAACTACAGACAGTTGGTTATCAACTATGAGGACAAAAGGGACTACGATTTAGCCGAGGACTTTCATATAGGAGAGATGGAAACAAGGAGGAAAAAAGCAGGCATACAATCCAGGGGACGGGCCTGGCGGAAGATCAGGAAGTGGGTGAACACTTATTATTTATATCGGCTGTTAAGTAACTACGGCTCCAGTTATATCAAAGCTTTTTTGGTGCTTCTAATATTCATGGCCTTTTTTTCAGGGGCCTTCCTGTATTCGGGATTCCGTCCTGGTAAAGACAACTTGAACACTGAGGCCGCCGCCGGTTCGTCAGGAGCCATCGAGTATAACGCGCTACCAGATGATGAACATCAAAACGTGTCGCTAACAAGGTGGCTGTCCGATTACGGGAAGGCAGTCTTATTCACCCTCTCAGTCATCACCTTCCAGCGGGAGCGCCATTATGAGGCCGTCGGGTGGCAATCCCAGCTCTGGCTTTATCTCGCAGTCGTTGTAGTCGCCACCCAGGCGGCGTTGATGCTACTTTCGGTGAGGCGGCGGTTCAGGCGTTAACGGATTTTGCCCCGCGCGCCTGCCATCTGAATACTCTATTCAGAATCTTGGCCGGGGGATATAAATCCAACCCCTCACGCCTCTTCGTATTTAGCAGTGAACACAGCATGGGGAAGCAGCCGAGGTTACTTACCTGGCGTGGGGACGGACCCTGTGCCTAGCTCACTTCGGAGTTGTGTCGCGGAAGTGAGTTTCCTTCAAGGTTGATTGCGACAAGTGGCGGGCTGGTGTCGGCTGAAGACACGGGTCCGACGGCGTACAGGTGTGCCCCGAGTCCAGGGGCGCGACGCTCTGACAATGTTACCCCCGGCCATCTATCGAACCCTCGCGGCCGCCGTCTGAGGAGAGTGTGAGAAAGACTCTCCGCTGAATAAGGAGATATAGATGAGAAAGACATTGACCCTCGCTTTACTCTTCGTCCTGGGATGCTCGCTGCTCTTGAGCGGCATCACAAGACCCTCGCAGGCGTCGAGCCACCGCGAAGCGCCGCTCATCGTCGGCGACCCGCTGGCCGACAACACGGACGTTTACGCTTTCCGCAGCACGGAGGCCGGGCGCGAAGGCTTCGTTACCTTCATCGCCAACTACATCCCGTTCGAGGCCCCTTACGGCGGGCCACACTTCTACAAGTTCGACGACACCGTGCTCTACGAGATCAAGGTTGACAACACGGGCGACGGCGTCGAGGACATTTCCTACCAGTTCCAGTTCACCAACAACATCAAGAACCCGGACATCATCCTCGGCATGGCCTCGCCCAACGAGGCGCTCGCCGGCAAGGGCGGCATTGACCCGCTCATCACCAACGGCAACGACCCGGACTTCAACGAGACCCAGTACTTCAACGTCACGCGCGTGGACAAGCAAACCGGGCCGAAGGGCAAGGTGCTGGCGACGGGGCTGCACACCCCGCCCTGCAACATCGGCAACCGCACGACGCCCGACTACGAGATGCTGGCGCAGCACACCGTCCACCAACTTCCGGGCGGCGGGCGCGTCTTCGCCGGACAGCGCGACGAGGGCTTTTACGTTGACGTCTCGACCATCTTCGACACGCTCAACCTGCGCTCGATTACCTCCACGGGCAGCAAGGACTCGACCGCGGGCTTCAACGTCCACGCCATCGCCATCGAAGTTCCGGTCAAGGACTTGACGCGCACGGGCAAAATGCCGGCCGGGCCGACCGCGGACGACGCGGTGATAGGCATGTGGGCGACGGCCAGCCGCCGCTCGACCAACGTCTTCCGCGGCGAGCAGTCGCACGGCGCGCGCAACGGCCAGTGGATCCAAATCTCGCGTTTGGGCAACCCGCTGGTCAACGAAGTCGTCATCCCGCTCAAGCTCAAGGACACCTTCAACGGCCTCTCGCCGAAGGACGACGCGGCGGCCGCGCCCTTCGTCCTGGACCCGCAACTGCCCAAACTGCTCAAGGCCGTTTACAAGATAGACATCCCCGCGGCCCCGCGTAACGACCTGGTGGCGATCTTCGCCACGGGCATCAAGGCCGGCTCCGTGCCGGGCGCGCCCGAGTTCAACACCTGGCTCTCGGACGGCAAGCCGCACGAGATGCTGCGGCTGAACGTCGCCATCCCGCCGAGCGCGAAGCCGAACCGCCTGGGCCTGCTCGGCGGCGACCCCGCGGGCTTCCCGAACGGCCGGCGCGTCGGCGACGACGTGACGGACATCGCGCTGCGCGCAGTGGCCGGCGGCACCCCGTTCACGCCGGAGACGAACAAAGCGCCCAACAACGAGCTCGGCGACGGCGTGGACAGAAACGATGTCCCTTACCTCGACCGCTTCCCCTACCTCGGCACGCCGCACTCTGGCAACCCGAAGTAAGCCTTGAAGGCGAGCCCGAAGTCCAAAGTCAAGAGGATGACTTTGGACTTCGGGCTTCTGGCTCCGCCATGTGAATTAGGAGGTAATGATGAACTCTCTCAGCATGAGAAAAGCGTGGGCGGCGGTCGGTGTTCTCGCCGTTGCCGTGGCGCTGTTCAGCTTCATTCGTCAGGGGAAGCCCACTTCCCAAAGCCCCGCCGAAATGGGCCAGCAGGCGACGCCCGCCGACGCGCGCATCAAGGCCGCGCAGGCCAGAATAGAGCAAGCGCCGGACGCTGCCGAAGGCTACAACCTGCTCGCCTCTGCCTACTCGCAGAAGGCGCGCGAGACAGGGGACTTCGGCCTGAACGCCAGGGCAGAGGCGGCGCTCGCCCGCTCGCTCGAAGTGGAGCCGGACAACTATGACGCGCTCAAGCTGCGCGCCAAACTGCTGCTCACCTATCACAGATTCAGAGAGGCGCTCGACGTTGCGCGCCGCGCACAGGCCATGCGCCCGCAAGACCACGACGTTTACGGCGCGCTGACCGATGCGCTGGTCGAGCTGGGCGACTACGAGGAGGCGGCGGCCGCCGCGCAGACGATGGTGAACCTGCGCCCGGACACTTCCTCTTACTCGCGCGTCTCCTACCTGCGCGAGCTGCACGGCGACACAGAGGGCGCGATTGAGGCCATGTCCGTCGCGGTCAGGGCCGCCAGCCCGCAAGACCCAGAGAACCTAGCCTGGTGCCGCGTGCAGCTCGGCAACCTCTTGATGAACGCCGGGCGGCTGGCCGAGGCCGAGCGCGAATTCGACCGCGCGTTACAGGTCTTCCCGGACTACCGCGCGGCGCTCGAAGCGAAAGCACGCGCGCGCATCGCGGCCGGAGACACGGAGAGCGCCGCTGACATCTACAGGCGCGAGCAGGAACAAAACCCCAACTCCGCGGACGCGGCCCTCGCGCTCGGCGACTTGTACATGAGCATGGGGCGTGCGGACGAAGCGGCGCGGCAGTACGAACTATTCGAGTCGCTGGAGCGCGGAAACGCGGCTGCCGAAAACGACTGGCACCATCTCGTTTATTTCTGGGCCGACCACGACCGGAATCTTGACGAGGCGCTGACGCTGGCGCGGCGCGCGCGTGAAGCCCGCCGCGACATACACACCTGCGACGCCCTGGCCTGGGCGCTCTTCAAGCGAGGGCAATTCGCGGAGGCGAAGGCCGCGATTGACGAAGCAACGCGGCTCGGCACGCGCGACGCCCGCATCCTCTATCACGCCGGGCTGATCTACAACCAACTCGGCGACCGCCCCAGGGCCGCGCAGTACCTCAAACTCGCGCTCGCCACGAACGCCTCTTTCGACGTGCTACAAGCGGACACGGCCCGGCGTGTACTCGACACCATCAATGTTTGATGGTGTCGAGATGCCGCCTCAGGAAAAATCCTCAATAGTTGATTGACTCGCGGGGGCGTTAGGAGTAGATTGAGCGCGCTTTCAAAATTGATGCGGCTGGCATCGTTGGCATTCCCTCAGCTACGCACAGTATCCAGCTCGCTACTCGACCGCCCTCACGGCAACCACCGTGATTTCTCCCAGGAGTTCCCCCAATGCCTTTGTCTCACTCTTCACTTACACAAAATCCAGTATTCGTCTCCATTCCCATCACGGCCACGCTTTTACTGCGTATAACGTGTAAAAAGCCGTCGGTCTAAAGACTCCGGTGACGGGTTCAACCCCGCCGCGAATTCCAGCGCCGCACCGCTCAGCCCTCCTCCCGTCGTAGGGCTGCCGTCGGATGTCCCCGCGCGGTCTTAGTTCTACGGGTCACGCCTCGCCTCGTGTGCCGAGAAGCAAACGTTTTGCCAGGAGAGCCTCATGAAAAGACAAATCTTCTTCAGAATATTTATCGGAATCGTCATCCTCTTTTGCCTGTTTGCGGCAAATATCTTCCAGTCGTCTGCGGCGCTCGACGTACCCGCCTCCGTCGCGGCCCGTGCCTCCAAAGCAAAGATTCACGGCAAGGCGGGGGATTACGATGCCAAGACGCCCATCACCGTGAAAATCTCTATGAGCGACCTGCCGGTGTTGAATAAACCGACAGAAATTTTCTGTACCGTCAGCACCGTCGCCGACGCCCCCGACACGACCGCCACAATCGCCCTGCCTCCCGACGCCTCGCTGATTTCAGGCTCCACTAACTGGCACGGCGACTTGTACGCGGGGCAGTCCGTCTCCTTCTCGGCGACGATTAAGTTTCAGTCCGGCGGCAAAAAAATAGTCCGAGGCTTAGCCAAACATATCATCAGTCAGCGCGAGTCGTGGGGAGACCTGGATACGATCTATCTCAACGTCGGCGAGTCTAAAAGCGTCCAGGGCATATACTCCCCCGAAGAGGCGCTGGAACTTAATAGGACGCAGGCCGGCCCGTCAACAGCGCCCGACAGCCAGCCGCAAACTCCCGACGCCCCGTTACAGTATGTGGACGGAGGAGAAGGCGCTCCGCCCGCGCTCGTCGTGCCCGGGCGGAAACCTGCCGGTCAGTCTCAAGACTTGAATCTCACAGGCGGCTCATTGACCGTCACCGGCAAGTGGTCGCATTACAACCTTAACGGTAATTTGATTCCTTCGAGAACGTTCCTGGTACAACTTCGCCGCGCCTCAGACGGCGCTCACCTGGCTTTTGCTTATACAGACCGCAGCGGGAATTTCACTCTGGGGCCGGTGGCTAATCCGGGCAGCGACGGAGTGAGAGTGAGAATCTGGACTTACGTTAAATATGACTCGGCCGACCCGACCGACGACGAGCTGATGGTCGTCCCGAACGGGAGCGCCAGTAGTTATACCAATACATTTTACGGCGAAACCCCGGTGTCCTATTTCGCTGACGGGACCAATAGCATCGGCAATTGGGAGATTTCACGAGACAACCCGGAGGGGTCTCGTCCCAACGCACACGCGTGGTACATCAAAGACGACCTGGACAGGGGCTGGCGGTATCCCCCGACTGCCGTCGGCGACTGCACGGTGGAATGGCAATTCGACAGCACCGTGGGGACTTTCTACCGTCGCGGAGAGCACGTCCACCTCACAGGCGAAGACAGAAATTCGCCGGACACTGTCCTTCACGAAATGGGCCACAACGTGATGTACAACGTTTACGGTAATACTTTCCCGACCACGGACTGCCCCGCCCCGCACTACATCAATGCCAGTAGCGGGATCGTCTGCGCCTGGACTGAAGGCTGGGCCAACTTTTATGCGCTGGTCGTCAACGGCGACCCTGTTTTCACCTGGCCCGGCGGGGCCGCGCTGAACCTGGAAACTCCGACCTGGGGGAGTCCGAACTGGGACGATGGGGCGACGGTTGAAGGCCGTGTGGCCGGCGCGCTCTGGGATATTTACGATTCGTCGGGGGACGGTTATGACGATTTCTCGGACGGCTTCGGGCACATCTGGACTACTTTCCGCACACACGTTGATAGCACCTTCAGACATTTCTGGAACGACGCGAGCGGGAGCGGCATCAACACGGTCGGCGGGGCCGACGCCATCTATCAAAACACCATAGACTACCGGGCCATCCCGACGCTGACGGCGAGCCTCGTCCTGAGCCCGTCGCAGCCGTACTCGCAGGGGCAAACCGTCACGGGGACTTTCTCCCTCACCAACAAAGGGACTTCGCCGATCACTTTCGAGGTGATAACCATCGGCGGGCGTCTGGACAACGACGCAACTGTGAGGGATTTCCCGTGGCACACGAACATCACTCTCAACGCCGGCGAGGTCTACACCTACCAGGATGATTTCACCCTCAACGAAGCGGGCGACTACAGGTTCTTCCCGGCGTTCAGGACCGCCGACGGGTGGAGAATAGGTCTGCTGGATGAAATTCCCGCAGACCCTCCCGGCCTGGTTGACCTGATTAGCTTCACAGTCAGCTCGGGCTGCAACGCGCCCGGCTCATTTTCGTTGACCTCGCCGACTAACGGGCAGGTCTTTAACCCGACAAGCTCGGTGACGCTGTCGTGGGGTGCATCTGCGAACGCCGATTCCTACGGCGTCTACTTCGGCACGACCTCTAACCCCGGATTGCTGGCGAACCAGACCAGCCGGAGCCGCTCCGTGACTGTGACGTCGGGGCAGACTTACTACTGGAAAATCGTGGCGAAAGTCAGTTGCGATAGTTCCATGACATACACGACGGCAGTGCGGTCTTTCTCCGTTTCCACCGGCGCCACCGCGCCCACTGTGACGACCTCGGCCGCCACGTCCGTGACGGACGTTGCGGCGACGCTCAAGGGGACTGTCAACCCGAACGGGTCTAGCACGGACGGGTGGTTCGAGTGGGGGACCAGCCCGACGCTGTCAAATCCCAACCTGACCTCGGCGCAGGCCCTCGGTTCGAGCGGGAGCGTTTCCCTCAGCAAGGGAATCAGCAGTCTCACTCCGAACACCACCTATTACTACAGGGCGGTGGGCAGTAACCTTGTGGGGACTTCGAGCGGGACGATATTAAGTTTCACCACAAAGGCCGCGAGCGTGTCGCAGTGGTTGCCGCTCGGCGGGTGGGCTGATTTGCTGGCCGTGGCGAGTAACAGCGACGGGAGGTTGGAGGCGTTCGTGCGGGGCAACGACGGAGTACTCTACCACAGGGCACAACTCAGCCCGACCTCAAACACCTGGGGCGCGTGGTCGTCGCTCGGCGGGAAGATTGACCGGCTGGCCGTGGCGAGAAACAAGGACGGACGCCTGGAAGTTTTCGTCCGCGGCCTGGACGGGGCGCTTTATCACAGGGCGCAGGTCGCCGCCAACTCCAACACCTGGGGCAACTGGTCATCCCTCCAGGGCGGGATAGATCATCTGGCCGTGGTGAGCAACGCGGACGGACGCCTTGAGGTGTTCGCGCGCGGCGGCAACGGTTCGCTCTACCACAGGGCACAAGTCGCCCCGAACTCGAATACCTGGGGCGCGTGGTCATCGCTCGGAGGCTGGCTCGACGTGCTGGCCGTCGGCAGTAATGCCGACGGGCGGCTGGAAGTGTTCGTCCGGGGGCAGGACCGAGCCGTTTATCGCAGGGCACAAGTCTCCCCCAACTCCGCCGCCTGGGGCGCGTGGTCATCACTCGGGGGCGGGGTTGATAAGCTCGAAGTCGGGCGCAATGCCGACGGCCGCCTTGAGGTGTTCGCGCGCGGGGGCGATGGTGCGCTCTACCACAAGGCGCAGGTCGCACCCAACTCCGCCGCCTGGGGCGCGTGGACATCGCTCGGGGGCTGGTTGGACAGGCTGGCCGTGGGGCTCAACTCCGGCGGGAGGCTGGACGTGTTCGGCCGCGGCAGTGACGGAATCATCTACCACAGGTGGCAGACCGCGGCCAACTCCAACAGTTGGAGCGGGTGGGTCTCACTCAACGGCGCGGCTGATAACCTCGCCGTCGGGCGTAACTCGAACGGCTACCTGGATGTCTTCGTCAGCGGCAACGATCACGCCATTTACCACAGGCTGGCGCTTTATAGCGCCGGCCCGTGATCGTTGTAGTTTGGAGCCCGACGGCGCGGCCCCGGTTAAATTTTCGCACCGGGGCGTGCTAAACTCTGCGCAGCGCACTTCAAGCCGTTTTGTGTGCTCCCGTAGCTCAGTGGATAGAGCACCTGCCTCCTAAGCAGGGGGTCGCAAGTTCAAGTCTTGCCGGGGGCACCACACATTTTATAAATGAAAGTCCGTTTGCGTCGCACCGTTGAAGGCGATCTTGATTTCGTCCTGGCGGGGGAGGGGGCGGAGGAGAACCGCCGATACGTCGGCCAGTGGGCGCGGGAGCAGCACCGCGAGGCGCTGTCGAATCCTGACCTGGCGCACCTCGTCGTCGAGAGTGTTGACGACGAGCGCCCGGTGGGCTACGTCATCATGGCCGGGCTGCTGGACGGCAACCGCTCCGTGGAGTTCCGGCGCGTCGTCATCACGGAGAAGGGCAAGGGGTACGGCCGCGAGGTCTTGCGGGCCGTCAAGAGGATGGCGTTCGATGAGCTGAAGGCGCACCGCCTGTGGCTTGACGTGAGGGAGAAGAACGAGCGCGCGCGCGGGCTCTACGAGTCGGAAGGGTTCGTCACGGAAGGGATGCTGCGCGAGTGCGTGAGCGCGGAGGGCGGCTGGGAGTCGCTGGTCTTGATGTCGCTCTTGGAGCAGGAATACCGCGGGGCGTCTTAGGCTCGCAAGCGCGTGGTCTCGGGGGCCTCGCCGCCGAAGTAGTAAGGGTCCAGGGCGTGCGGGCGCGACATCTGCTCGGAAAGGTAGAAGGCGTGTGAGAGGCCGTAGCAGACGACGTCCATGCCGTAGATGTTGGCGGCCCTTTCGAAACGCATCCCGGCCTTTTCCAGGACGCGGTGAGAGCGGACGTTCTGCGTCTTCGCCATCGCGATGATGCGCTCGAACCTTAGCTGCTCGAAGCCGAAATTGAGAGAGGCCAGCGCCATCTCCGTCGCCAGCCCGCGCCGCCAGTAGGATTGGCCCAGCAGGTAAACCAGCTCCGGCTCGCCGTGAAAACTGCGCAGGCCGCCGTAGCCTATGAGCCCGCCCGTGGGCTTGTAGACGGCAGCCCACCTGCCGAAGCCGTGGCGCTCCCAGTGCGCGATGATGCTGCGCAGGGCCGTCTCCGTCTCCGCGCGCGACGCGGGCTCGCCCGAGCCGAGGTACTTGACCACCTCGGGGTCCGCGAACAGTTTGGCCAGCGCGTCCAGGTCGTCCATCTTGAACTGGCGCAGCAGCAGGCGGTCGGTCTCAATTTCAGGCATAAAATCCAGACCTTTTAATCGAACGGACAAACAAACGAGCGCGCCTCCTGACGCGCCGGCGCTTCACGCGGCCAGTACACTCTCCTGTTGAATGATGCCTTCGAGCGTCGAAAGCGGGATCGGGTAAGTGTGGCGGTCGGCCAGGAGCCGCGCCGCGCCATTCGAGTCGAGCGGCCGGGAGAAGTAGTAGCCCTGGCCGTACTCGCATTCGAGGAGTGCGAGCTGCGCGAGCTGGTCGCGCGTCTCGACGCCCTCGGCCACGACGTTCATCTTCAGGCTGCGCGCCAGCATGACGATGGTGCGGACGATCTCCGCGTTCTCGTTGTTCTCGATCATCCGGCTGACGAACGAGCGGTCAATCTTGAGCGTCGAGATGGGGAAGCGGTGCAGGTAGCTCAAGCTTGAGTAGCCCGTGCCGAAGTCGTCAATGCTGAACTCTATGCCGAGCGCGCGGAGCTGTTCGAGCATCTCGACGGCCGTCTCGAAGTTCTCCATCACCATGCTCTCTGTGATTTCGAGCTTGAGGCTCTGCGGCTCGACGCCCGTCTCGCGCAGGATGCGGCGGATCTGCTCGGTCAGGTTCGAATTGATGAACTGCTTGCTCGACAGGTTGACGCTGATCTGGAGCGGCGGGAACTGCGGGAACTCGTCCTGCCAGCTGCGTATCTGGCGGCAGGCTTCTTCCAAGACCCACTGGCCGATGGGCGTAATCAGCCCCGTCTCTTCGGCAATCGTGATGAACTCGTCGGGCGAGACGAAGCCGCGCTCGGGGTGCTGCCAGCGGATGAGCGCCTCGAAGCCGCGGATTGTGCCAGTTTCCAGCTCGACAATCGGCTGGTAGTGGAGGATGAACTCGCGGCGCTCAATGGCGCGGCGGAGGTCACTCTCCATTTGCAGCAGGTTCATCGCGCGCGCGTGCATGGTCTTGTCGAAGACCTCGTGGCGTGCCTTGCCGAGCATCTTCGCGCGGTACATGGCCGTGTCCGCGTCGCGCAAGACTTCTTCGGGCCGGTCGTAGCCAGTGCTCGAAAGCGCGATGCCGATGCTGACGGTCGTGAAGACCTCGTGGCCGGTGAGGTTGAAGGGCAGGGCCAGCGCCTTTTGCAGCCGCTCAGCCACGTCAATCGCCTCGGTCACGCTCGTCAAATCTTCCAAAAGGACGGTGAACTCGTCGCCGCCCAAGCGCGCCACGGTGTCGCCGGGCCGCAGGCAGATTTCGAGGCGGCGCGCGATGCCGACGAGCAGCTGGTCGCCGACCATGTGGCCTAAAGAGTCGTTGATGACCTTGAAGCGGTCGAGGTCGAGGAAGAGAACGGCGAAGAGACGATCCTCGCGCCGCTTGCCGCGCTCGACCGAAAGCTTCAGGTGATCCATGAAGAGCGCGCGATTGGGCAGCCCCGTCAACATGTCGTGAAAGGCTTCGTGGAGCAGTCGCTCTTCGGCGCGCTTGCGATCCGTGATGTCCTGAATCTGGAAGATGAGATTGATCGAATCCGTCAGCGAGTCGCGGATCACGGTCACGCTCAGGAGCGCCCAGACGACGTGGCCGCGCTTGTGGTTGTAGCGCAGCTCCATCTGGTAGGTCGTGAACTGCCCGTCGAGCAGCCGCGCCACCTGCGAGGTCATGTCGGCCAGGTCGTCCTCGTGCGTGATGGCCTGGAAGTTGGACTCCAGCAATTCCTCTTCGGAGTAGCCGACCATCTCGCAGAGCGAGCGGTTGACCTTGATCCAACTGCCATCGGTCGCCACCAGCGCCATGCCGGCCGCGTGGTCGAAGGCGCTGCGGAAGCGCTCCTCGCTCTCCCTCAGAGCCGCGACGTGGCGCTCGGCCTGCTCGGCCTGCGCGACAGACGCCTCGACGTTCTTCAGGTAGGTGCAGTAGGTGAAGTAGACGATGGCGATGATCGGCGTCGTCGAGAGGAAGGCGTAGAAGCCGACCGTGTCAATCAGCTTGGCGATGATGCCGGCGGCCGACGCGCCCGCGAAGTAGGTGATCGAAGTCCAGAGGAAACTCTTGCGCCAGGTCGTCCAGAGCGGCTGGTTGATTTTCAGGGCCGCGGCCGTCGCCACCAGGCCGGAATTGGCGACGTACTGCACCAGGGCCATCAGGCAGATGCCGACGATGAAGGGGGCCGAGTAGCCGCCGCGTAACTGGAAAATTGAGCCAAAACTGACGCGCAGCGCCCAGACCGTGACGAAGGTCGAGAGCGCGGCCGTCGCCGTGTTGAAGGTGATGGTCATCCGCCTCTGGCGCAGGCGCAGGGAGCAGCAGAACGCCTCGACCGCCGCGAGCAGGATCGCCACGTCGCCGCCGAAGAGCAGCATCGAGAGGAAGATGAAAGTGTCGGACACGGAGATGTGCGAGCTGAGGCGCGGAATCTGGATGGTGATGCGCGAGCCGATGCAGATGGTGGTGAGGGCCAGGAAGAGGAACCGTATGTCGAACTGGGCGCTGGTGACACTGAACAAGGAAAAGAGAAAGGCCGCCGAGCCGAGGACGATGATCGTCCACATGTACGGTGCTGCTTTCTTTTTTCTGCTCAAAGCGCGTGACCTCTGGCGAAAGAAGTTGACCCTGGCTTGATGTTCGGGAAAGTCGGGAATTGACCGGCGGGATAAAACTGCCTCCCGGCGCGGAAAACTAATGGCAAGCACCATGCCGCACTTGCATGATGGGGCAACTCACAATATTTCTTCAGTTAAGATTTTGAGGCGGTCTCTGTGGAGAGGTCAGTCAGATAGAATTCGGTCAGATTGATGACGCAGGTCTCTCAATTTGAAAGAAGGCACAATTGTCCCACGCCGCTCCTGGTCGGGCGGGCGAGAGGCAATGACAGGCCATTTACCGTCGGGGCGGCGAGAGGCGGCGAGGCCGCAAGGACACACTCCTGCGGAAAATTCTGGCGGGGCGAAGGCTTTTTCAGCTAACTCCTAAAACACATTCCTCCTTGTCAACGGCGCAGGTCGGGCCTTGCGCCGCGGCCCCGCCAAGTCAATTAATGTGCCAGGAGTGAAAAGCCGGAATATTCGCACGACCGCCGGCCCGCTCAGTCAGGATGCCCGGTCAGCTTCGGTCAGAGTAGAGGATTCGTGATGGAGGGGAAGTCAGTACCGCCTGCGGCCGCCGATTGCGGATTTCGGATTGGGAGACAGATTCAAGCCTTTGCGCCTTACGTCTTCCCTTAGCGCCTTTGCGGGAAACAGCCGTTCACGCAAAGGCGCAAAGTTAATACTTAAGGCGCAAAGGCTTGAGTGCTTTCTTTTCAGTCCGCATTCCGCAATCAGTAAGCGCCCTGTGCTGGCGGGTTCCTTTTGTTGACGATGATGTAAAGCTTCGCGGCCATGTTGGGGTTCATCTTCTCCAGGATTTTGTACTGCTCCATGGCGCGGTTGCTGTCGCCGCTCTGGTAGTAGTCGTAGCCCAGGTTGAAGATGGCCCCGGCGTAATCCGGCTTGAGCTGAACCGCGCGCTTGTGCGCCTCTATGGCCTCGGGCCAGCGTTTCATGCTGCCCAGGGCGAAGCCCAGGTTGTTGTACGCCTCGGCCCACTCCGGCTTGACGCGCACGGCCTGCCGGAAGGCTTCGGTGCTCTCGCTGAATTTGCCCAGGCGGCCGTAGGCTAGGCCGAGGTTGAAGTGCGCCGCGGGGTAATCGGGCTGAAGTCGCACGGCCTCCCTGAGCGGCGCGACGGCCTCGCTGAATTTTCCCGTGTTGTTGTAGACCCAGCCGAGGTTGGTGTAAGCCTCGGCGTCTTTGGGATCGCGGCGGATGGCCTTGTTCAGGGCGTCAATCGCCTCGGGCCAGCGCTTCGACTTGCCGAGCGCGTAGCCGAGGTTGGTGTAGGCGTCGTCCAAATCGTCCTTGAGCCTGAGCGCGTTGTTGTAAGCATCTATGGCGTCGCTGTAGCGCGCCAGCTTGGTGCTGACAAAGCCGAGGCCGTTGTAGGTGTCCGCGTCGGCCTGCTTGAGCAGGACGGCCTGCTTGTAGGCGTCCGCGGCCCTGGAGAACTGATCGAGGCGGCGATAGGCGTCGGCGATGTTGTTGTAAACGTCCGGGTGCTCGCCCGGCCCGTACCGCGTCGCCTCCTTGTAGGCGGCGAGCGCCTCCTCGTAGCGGCCCGCGTTGTAGAGAGCTGCGCCGAGGTTATAGTTGACTTCCGTGGAACTCTGGTTGAGGCGCGCGACCTGCCTGTAAGCCTCTGCGGCCGGCCCGTACTGCTCAAGGCGGTCGTAAGCCTGGCCCAGTAAATTGTACGCCTCCCAGTCGCTGCCGTTGTAGCGGATGGCCTCCTTGAGCGCCGCGACCGCTTCCTGATACTTGCCCGCGCCGAAGTAGAGTTTCCCGAGGTTGTAATGAACCGAGGGGTCATCCGACTTCAGGCGGCGCGCGTCGAGGTAGGCGGCGATGGCCTCGTCGTCGCGGCCCAAATTCGAGAGCGCGTCGCCGAGCGCCGCGGCGGGCTCGGCCCAGTTCGGCCTGTGCCTGAGGGCCTGCCTGTAGGCGGCGGCCGCCTCCTCATACTTTTTCAGATTGAAGTAAGCGTCGCCGAGGTTGTTGTGCGCCACGGCCAGGGTCGGCTTGAGCTGGATAGCCTTCTTGTAAGCCTCGGCGGCGCGCTCGTACTGGCGCTCGTCGAAGAGGTCGTCGCCCTGGTCGTTAAGCTCCTCGGCGGTGATGGGGGGCTTGGGCGGCGTGGGCCTGGGCTGCGGCCGTTTGGGCGCGCCCCCGCGCGGCGAGCTTTTCGGGGCGCGCGCGCTCACCTGCTGCGTGAGCCTCGACGTGCCCGGGTCGCGCGGCGTCGGCGTCGGCTTGGGCTTGGGGTTGTGCTGCCGGTTGATCCTGGGCAGCTTGAGGACGCCGACCGCGCCGCCCGTGATGTCTTTAGCCAGGTCGGCCCCGCCCGAGATGTCCTGCGCGGGCACTGCGCCGGCGCGCAGCAAGGCCAGGACGAGAAGGAAAACTGTGCGCGGCGCGGGCCGCACGCGAAGTCGTGAGCCGCGGCTCAAGGGAATGGGATTCATCTTCGGCTCCAAAGGGCATTAAGTCTCAGCCCAAACGGGCTGGTCGAACGCGCCCGCTGGTGGGGAGTCGGCGGCGACGAGTATAGCCGCAACCGCGTTCGAGAAGAAAGCCCCTGTCCGGCCTTTCAGGCCCCCGAGTCGGCGCTTCCCAAAATTCTCAGAATGAATATTGACTCGCCGCCGAATTTGGCATAGAAGTGGTGCAGCTTTCTGAAAGCCAACGCGAACAGGTTCGGGCGATAGGCCCCGCGGCCCGCCCAGAGGAGAGACAGATGAAACGTTGTCCTAAATGCCAGCGAACTTACCCAGACGACGCGCCGGGCTTCTGCGTCAACGACGGGACGCAACTCGTCACCGAAGAGCCTCAGGCTTACGACCCGCAGAAGACCATCCTGGCTACCCCGCCGCCCGCCGCGCCGCCGCCTCCTCAGTACAACCCCGCGCCGCCGCCCCCTCAGTACAATCCCGCGCCGCCGCCCCAAGCGCCGCCGTCACCGCAGTCCTATCAGGCCCCGAACCAGCCGGCGGGCATCAAGCCCCCGACTGGATGGCAGCCGCCGCCGCAGCACCAGCCGCCGGCCGCGCCGTGGCCTCCGCCGCCGCCCGGGCAGCAGCCGCAGGGCCAGTGGGGAGGCGGCTATTACCCGCAGCAGCCCGGACAACAGTACGGCGCGCCCTACGCCCCGCAGACGGCGGGCCAGAGCAAGACCCTCGGCCTGATAACCCTCATCGTCGGCGGCATCAGCGGCCTGCTCGGGCTGTTGCTGCTCGGCGACTACCTCGGCTGGATGCACATCTTCGACAGGGATACGGGCTACGCGGCGATCATAGGGGCCATCGTCCTGGGCGCGGCCGCGCTCGTGACCGGAGCCCTCACGCTCATCTCGAAGCGGCAGGTGGGCAAGCCGCTCGCCATAGTCGGGATGCTGCTGGCCGCCTTCAGCATAGGCTTCTGGATTTACCTCGAAGTCGAGTACGGCATCCTGTTCAGCTAGCCCGGAGGGCCGAAGAGCCAGAGGCTGATGAAACGTTGTCCAACGTGCCAGCGGACTTACGCGGAAGACGCGCCGGATTTTTGCCCTAACGACGGGATGCGTCTGGTCAGGGAGACGGCCGCGCGGTCAGACTCCGAAAGGGCCGTGCTCTCTTCTGGGCTGCGCGTCCCGGAGCCCGTGCTCCCAGAGCCTGTGCGGCCGCAGTCACCGCCGCCGCCCCCTTCAACGCCCGAGCCTGACGCGGAGGAGGAGGAGGACGCGGCGGTTTATCCGCCTCCGCCTCCGCCGCCCGCGACACCGCCTCCGCCGCCCGCACCGAACTTCGCGCCGCAGGGCTGGTCGCCGCAGCAGCAGACTCCACCGCCGCAGGCCGCGCAGCCCTGGGCCAATTCCTACCAGAGCCCCGTGCCGACCACGCCCATCGCGCCGCCCTACGCCCTGGGCGGGAGGAGCCACGCGTTAGCCATCGCAGCCGTCGTGACGGGGTGCTGCGCCGTGACGATCATGGCGATGATCGCCTTCGGCAGCCGCGATTTCGTCCTCGGCTCGCTGCTGACGCTCGCCGTCTTGGGAATCGGGTTCAGCGTCGCCGCGCTGCTCCTCGCGCTGCAAAAGCCCTCGCGGTTCGGCGGCATTCCCCTGGCGATTGCGGGGCTCGCGGCCGGCACCGCCGCGCTCGTTTATTACTTCACCCTGTAGAGATTTGCCTGATTAAGGAGAGACCATGAAACGTTGTCCGAGTTGTCAGCAGATGTTCCCCGATAACGCCCCCGCCCAGTGCCCCTACGACGGGACGTACCTGGTAAGCGACGCGCCGCCGCCGCCGTATTACGGGGGCGGGCCGCCGCCGCCCTACGGCCAGCCGAGCGACCCTTCGCAGTGGCAGCCGCCCGGCGGCGCGTACCCGCCACCGCCGCCCTACGGCGGCCCCTACGCTCCGAGCGCCGCGGCTGGCGGACTCTCGAAGGCCGCGCTGTTTACGGGCATCGGCGCGCTCGGCACTTTCATCGTCGCCATCGTCGTCGCGATGATAGGTTACAGCGGCGGCCTCGGAACCCTGCGAGACCTGCTGCCGATTATCGGAATCCTCGGCTTGCTGGCGCTCCTGGCGGGCCTGACTTCCGTCATCCTGGGCATCGTCGTCCTGTCACAGGCGAACAGGAACCCTGCGATGAGCAAAGTCCACGGCATCCTCGGCATCATCTTCGGGGCGATACCGATAATCCTCTGGCTCATTGGGATGGCTAACAACGCCGGACGGCGACTCTAGCTCAGTCGCCTTCGGGCGAGAGCCGGACAATCGTCGCGCCCCAGCCGCCCGCCTCCGCGGGCGCGTCCGTCCAGTCCAAGACGAAAGGCGTGCGCGCGAGGATGGAACGCACCACCTCGCGCTGCACGCCTTTGCCTTTGCCGTGAATAATCCGCACGCTCCTGAACCCCTTGCGCCGCGCCTCGCGCAAATACTCCTCCACCACGCCCTTCACCTCGCGCGGCGCGACCGTGTGTAAATCGAAGACATCGCGAATCTCCAGGCGGACGGGCTCTGGGAAGGGGTCGAAGGGGTCAACGTCGCCCTCGCCGTCAGCCTCTTCCGCCGCCTCGGACTCTTCGTCGCGCCTTTCGGCCCTGCGCTTTTTCAGCCACTCGCGGAAACCCATCGCAGACGAATCCACCTCATTCTTGACACTCGCGCTCGCGCGCCTGTACACTCGCGCTCTTTCAAGAGAACAATCTTACACCGAACACTTTCGGGCCGAGGTGCGAAATCTCGGGGCGGCAGTTTTCAGACTACATCTTCGGAAAGGAATGAGCTGATGGGCAAGCGAAACAAGATTACGGTGGTCGGCGCGGGCAACGTCGGCGCGACCGCGGCGCACTGGCTGGCGAGCAAGGAACTGGGCGACGTGGTGCTCGTGGACATCGTCGAGGGCGTGCCGCAGGGCAAGGCGCTCGACCTCGCCGAGACGGCCCCGATTGAGGGCTTCGACGTGAGCCTCACGGGCGCGAACAACTACGACGGGACGGAGAATTCCGACGTGGTCATCATCACGGCGGGCCTGCCGCGCAAGCCCGGCATGAGCCGCGACGACCTGCTCAAGACCAACGCCGACATCGTCACGAAGGTCGTGGACGAAGTCAGCCGGCGCTCGCCCGACGCAGTCTTAATCATCGTCTCGAACCCGCTCGACGCGATGGCGCAGGTGGCCTTCAAACGCTCGGGCTTCCCCAAGCACCGCGTCATAGGCATGGCGGGCGTGCTCGACTCGGCGCGGATGCGCTGCTTCCTGGCCGAAGCCCTGGACGTGTCTGTCGAGAACGTGACGGCCTTCGTTTTGGGCGGACACGGCGACACGATGGTCCCGCTCCCGCGCTACTCGACCTGCGCCGGCATCCCGGTCACGGAGCTCTTGCCGAAGGAGCAGCTCGAAGCGATTGTGAAGCGCACGGCCAACGGCGGCGCGGAGATCGTCGCGCTCCTCAAGACGGGCTCGGCCTACTACGCGCCGTCGGCGGCGGCCGTCGAGATGACCGAGAGCATCCTCAAAGACAAGAAGAAGATTCTGCCCTGCGCCGCCTACCTCGAAGGCGAGTACGGCATCAACGGCCTCTACGTCGGCGTGCCCTGCAAGCTCGGCGCGCGCGGCCTCGAACAGATCATCGAGATCAACCTGCTGGCCGAAGAGCGCATCGCCCTCCAAAAGAGCGCCGCGGCGGTTCAAGAGTTGATTGACGTGTTGGGAATCTGAAGCAAGGCAAAAGTAAAAAGGTAAAAGGCAAAAGGGAGGATAAGAGCGCGGCTCTCGTCTTCCCTTTTGCCTTTTACCTTTTGCCTTTTTACTTGACCGCGGCGGCGGGGAGCAGTTGGCTTATGACGCGTTGCAGCTCGTCGCGCATGATGGGCTTGACGAGGAAGCGGTCGCAGCCGACGGCCTCTGCGGCCTGGCGCTCCGCGTCCGTGTCGTGGCCCGTCAGGACGATGACCGGAATCTCGCGGGTGCGGTCGTCCTCCTTCATCGCGGCGATCAGCTCGCCGCCGCTCATCCCGGGCATAGACCAGTCCGTCAGCAGCAAGTCCACGGGCCGCGCCTCCAGAATTTTCAGCGCGTCCTGCGCGCCCGAGGCCATCTCGACCTGGTAGCCCATGCGCTCGACGAGCTTGCGGAGCAGGAGCAAAAGTTCCGGCGCGTCGTCAACGATCAGCACGCGGCGCATCTCCGCCTGCGGGACCTGCTGGCTCGCGGGCAGCACAAGCGAGTAGACGGTCCCGCGGCCGCGCTGGCTGCGCACGGAGACGTTGCCGCCGTGCGCGGCGGCGATGCGCTTGGCGATGGCGAGGCCGATGCCCTTGAAGCCTGAGCTGCGGCTGTCGGATGCCTGCCAGAAGGCGTCGAAGACGAAGGGCACTTCCTCGGGCGGAATCCCCTGGCTGGAGTCCGAGATGCTGATGATGACGAAGCGCTTGCCCTCGTCGCCGATGCGCGTGCCCATGATGGACTGCGCCTCTATCTGGACCGCGCCGCCGTCGGGCGTGGCCGCCAGCGCCGTCGTCAACAAATGGCACAGAGCGCGCCGCGTCTGCCGCGCGTCCACGCTCACCGAAAGGCCGCGCGCCGCCACCTGCACGTTCAACTCGACGCCGCGCAGCGCAGCCTCGCCGCGCAGGGGCTCCGTCACCTCTTCGAGCAAGCCTTCAGCGCGCACGTCTTCCAAATTGAGCGAGAGCGGCTGCTCGTGCTGGCGCGCAATCTCAAGGTGGTCGTCCAGGAGGTGGCGCATACGGCCGCCGTTCTCTATGGCGTTCGAGAGGAGCTGGCGGTCTTCCAAATCGAAAGGCTCGCGCGCCTGTAGCTTGCTCTCGAACAGCTCAAGCAAGCCCAGCACGCTCGTCAGCGGCAGGCGTATGTCGCGCACCAGCGTGTTGACGAAGCCGCTTTTGAGGCGGTCCATCTCGCGCAGGCTCTCGTTGGCCGCGTCCAGGCGCGCGCGCAGGAGAATCGTCTGCGCGGCCGCCGCGACCACGTCGGCCAGCCAGCCGAGCCTGTCCAGATCGTCCCGGGTGTATGCGTCCGCACGCGCGCTCGCGAAGCAGAGCAGCCCGAAACAGACCCCGCCGACCGAGAGCGGGAGCGCGAGCGCGGACTTCACGTCGCTGCCGAGCTCTCGCGTCTCGCCCCCGTCAATCAGCCTCGAAGAGCCATCGCCGAGGGCGCGCGCCAGCAGCGCGTCCGAGTTCCCGAAAGTGTCTGACGCCGCCTGCGCGCGGCGCGAGGCACGCCAGACCCGAATCCCGCGCCCGTCCGCTTCCGGCAGCACCAGGCAGCAATCGTCGAACGCCAGCAGGCTCTCAAACTCCTCCACGGTCAAAGACTCGACCAGCGGCTGCGGGTGCCTGGCGCGGTTGAGCACCGAGGTCACGGCCGAGCGCCACACGTCAACCCGCACACTTGACTCGTCTGCACACATATTCGTCTGTCTTAGTCTCCTGCGGAATGGAATTACGGGAAGAGTATGGGTAAAGCTTGATGGCGAGCAGGTCGGCCTGCCCAACGAAGTTTATACAAGTTGGCCCGTGATGGCAAGAGAAAATCTAAGAACAACGGCGAAAAGTCAAACGGCGTAGATCAGGACGGCCAGCGCGAGGCCGAAGATGACGAGGGCGGTTTTGTAAAGGTATCTGAAAGCCTTCTGCCTGCGCTCGACGATTTCGGCCATCGCGTCGTAGAGCGAGAGCGTGGCCTGCTCCTTCTCATCGGCGGCGACGGCGCGTGCGCGGCGCGTGAGCCGGACGCGGTAAGTCTCGCCGCCGCAGTAGCCGCAGATGGCTGCCAGGTCGCCCGCCGCGTAAGAGATGCCGCCGCCGCAGAGGTGACAGTTGGCGACCTCTGCCTCGCCGACCTTCTGGCCGACGGCGGGAATTTCGGGCAAACGCCTGCGCGTCCCAGCGAGGTAGGAGGCGTAAGCCCAGAGCGCCACGGCCAGGCTCAGGCCGCCGAGCACTGCGAAGAGTCCGAGGAAAGACGTAGAGGTCTTGATGGCGAAGAGGCTGTCGCCGAGTTTGCTGAAGGTGCCGAAGGCCGTGAGGACGAGGAGGACTGGGGCGAGCAGCCAGAGCGTCCAGCGCAGGGGCCAGACGGTGAAAAGGTTCGCGCGCCGCCAGGCGGCGACGGCGCGCTCCAACTTCTCTGTGGCCTTTGTGCGCAGGCGCACTGTCTCGCCGTAATCTTCGGGCACAGGCGTGGGCGTGTCGCAGCGCGGGCACTTCATCTCCTCGTGGTTGAGCGGCACGCCCGCGCCGCACTGCACGCACTTGAGCGGGGCCAGGTGCGGCAACTCGTCGCCGCCCTCGACGGCGTGGCGCTTCGGCACGGGCCGCGTCAGCTTCTTGCCGAAGTAGCCCACCAGGAAACTGAAGACGATGAGGAAGGGAAGAATCCAACCCTCGACGCGCGCGACCCTGTAGCTGAAATATTGGAGCTTCTGCCGCGTCGTCATCGGGCTGCCGGCTTCGATCAAAGCCCTGACGGCCAGCCCGCGCAGCTCCTGCGCCGCCACGTGGAGCGGCGACTCCCCCTCGTTATTCTTCGTCGCCAGATTCGCGCCGCGCGCGACGAGCGCCCTGATGGTCTCCGCGTCGCCGATCCTCGCGGCCTCTTCGAGCGGCGTCACGCCGTCCTCGTCCCGCGCGTCAACGTCCGCGCCCTTCTCAAGCAGCGCGTTGACGAGTTTCTGCGACTCCGGCTCGCGCTCGTAAAAGTTCGTGTCGAAGCCGCGCTTGATGGCCGCCAGAAGCGGAGTCCTCCCCGTGTCTCGCGCCAGGTTCGGGTTTGCCCCTCTGTCGAGCAGCATCAACGCGAGCGCGTACCTGCGCCCCACGCTCGCCGCGAACAGGGCCGTCTGCCCGTACTCGTCGCGCGCGTTCACGTCCACCCCAGCCCTCAGATACTGCTCGACCAGCTTCTGCTCGCCGTCGGCCGCCGCGTTGACGAAGTCCGCGACATCTGGCTGGCTTTGAGTCGTCTGCGCGTTTATGCAAACGGTTGAGATGAAGAGAAGTGATGTTAAGAGAACAAGCAGGCGCGTTGATTTCGGCAAGGGGAAGGCAGACTCCTTCGTCGGGGAGTGTTAAGACGCGAGCGAGGTTAGTTGAACGGCCGACCCGTGTGACCGTTAGTTACTACCGCTTGAACCAGCCGAAGAGGGCGTGGACGACCGTCTCGCGGTTCTCTTCGTAGATGGCTTTGGTGAGCGGGATGGACATGGGACAGACGCGGACGCAGTTCTGTGCGTTGCCGCAGTTGGTGATGCCGTCCTCGCCGACGATGGCTTCCAATCTTTCGTCGCGCGTCATCTTGCCCGACGGGTGCATGTTCATCAGGCGCACCTGGGCGATGGCCTGCGGGCCTATGTACTGGTCGCCGTCGTACTGCGGGCAGGCTTCGAGGCAGCAGCCGCAAGTCATGCAGCGCGAGTAAGCGTAACGCTCCTCGACCTCCTCCTGCGACATCTTCGGCCCCGGCCCCAGGTCGTAAGAGCCGTCAATCTCTATCCAGGCGTGGACGCGCCGGAGGTGGTCGAACATCTGCGAGCGGTCTACGACGAGGTCGCGGACGTTCGGGAACTTCGACATCGGCTCTAAGGTTATGGGCTGCTTCAACTGGTCTACGAGCGCCGAGCAGCTTTGCCTGACCTTGCCGTTAATGACCATCGTGCAGATGCCGCAGACCTGCTCCAGGCAGTTCATGTCCCAGACGGGCGGCGTGGTGCGCTTGCCGTCTTTGGTGACGGGATTCTTCCTGATCTCCATCAGGCACGAGATGATGTTGAGGTTCGGGCGGTACGGGATGCGGAACTCCTCCCAACGCTGCGGCGCGTCCGGGTTCTCCCGCCGCCTGATGCGCAGCTCCACGTATTCCGCCGGCCGCAACTGCGCCGTGCCCACGTTGACGTCAGTGTTCGTGCTCATAGCCTCATTCCGCCTTGTCGTAAGTTGCCCCGAGCGAGAGTGTGCACTCGATTGAGGGTAAAGAGAGGGAGCTTTCCAGCCCCACGGTCGCCGTGTAGCTCCAAACATCTCTGGTCTGTCGCACGTACTGCTCGACGACCTTCTTGTCCTGAGAAATCAGCAGATACTCCTTCAGCGATTCCAGCTGTTGATAAGCCTGGAACTTGTCACCGCGGTCGAACGCCGCGGTGCTATCGGACAGAACTTCCACTATCAAAGTCGGGTTCAGGAGAACGTCGCTGCGCTCGTCATGAAACAGCGGCTCGCCGCAGACGACAGACACGTCCGGGTAGAAGAACCTGCGCGAGTCGGGCACGCGGACTTTCATGTCGCTCGCAAGTACACGGCAATCGCGCCCCCTGAGTTGTTGCCCGAGTTCGGCAATCACGTTGGCGACAATCGTATTATGCCGCAGGCTCGCGCCCGACATGGCAAAGACCGCGCCGTCAACGTACTCGCTCCTCTGCTCTGCTCGGCGTTCGAGAGCAAGATACTCTTCGGGCGTCAGGTAGTTGTCGAGTTGCGTTGACATCGGTCAAAGTTTATCCGACTTGCCCCCCGCGTCTTCGATTGACTTGCCGCGCTCGCGGCGTGTGGCGTCCTCGTTCGCGTTGACCTCTTCTTTGTTCTGCGTCCAGACGACGGGGCCGCTCAAATCTTTCGGCTTCTGCTCCTCGCCGCCAGTGGGCTGCGGGGAGCCGTCTTTGGGCGGGAGGCCCGAGGCGCTCGCGGCGGCGGTGACGACCGTCTTGGCGGCCTCCTGCTTGCCCTTGCTGTAGTCGCGCTTGCGGGGCTTGACGAGCGAAACGTCTACCGCCTCGTACGAGATGACGGGGCCTTCGCCCGAGTACTCCGCAATCGTCGTCTTCAAAAAATTCTCGTCGTCGCGCTCCGGGAAGTCGGGCTTGTAGTGTGCGCCGCGCGACTCGTTGCGGTTCAGCGCGCCGAGCGTGATGACGCGCGCCAGCTCCAGCATGTTCTTCAGGTGGCGCGCGTGCGGCAGGGCCATCGTCGCCCAGAGGTTCGAGTCGTTGATGGAGATGCGCCGGTAGCGGTCCATCAACTCAAGGAGCTTCTGGTCTGTCGCCTGTAGCTTGTCGTTGTAGCGCACGACCGTCACGTTGTCCGTCATCCACTTGCCCATCTCCTCGTGTATGACGTACTGGTTCTCCGTGCCTGACTGCTTGACGAGCGCCTCGTTAATCTCCTCCTGCCTTTTTAACTCCTGGTCGTAAATGCGCGAGCCTTCGTGGCCGTTGCGCTCGACCGACTTCGCGTACTCGATGGCCGCGGGCGCGGCGATGAAGCCGCCGAAGACGCAGGAGACGAGCGAGTTCGCACCCAAACGGTTCGCGCCGTGAATCGAGTAGTCGCACTCGCCAGCCGCGAGCAGCCCCGGGATGTTCGTCCGCTGGTCGAAGTCAACCCAGAGCCCGCCCATCGAATAGTGCACGCCCGGGAAAATCCGCATTGGGACGTGGCGCGGGTCGTCGCCGACGAACATCTCGTAGATTTCAATAATCGCGCCGAGCTTGCGATCGAGCGTTTCCGCGGGGATGTGCGAGAGGTCAAGGTAGACCTGGTTCTCGCCGCCGACGCCGTAGCCGTCCAGGCAGACCTGGAAAATCTCGCGCGTCGCGATGTCGCGCGGGACGAGGTTGCCGTAGGCCGGATATTTCTCTTCGAGAAAGTACCACCGCTCACCTTCCGGGATGGACGAAGGGTCGCGCGTGTCGCGCTGCTGGCGCGGGACCCAGACGCGCCCGCCCTCGCCGCGCGCGGACTCGCTCATCAGCCGCAGCTTGTCCTCGCCCGGTATCGAGGTCGGGTGAACCTGTATGAACTCGCCGTTGGCGTAGCGCGCGCCCTGCTGGTAGCAGGCGGAGACGGCCGAGCCCGTGCAGACCATCGAGTTCGTAGACTTGCCGAAGATTAAGCCGGGGCCGCCCGTCGCCATGATGACGGCGTCGGCCTTGAAGGCTTTCAGTTCCAGCGTCTGCAAGTTCATCGCCACGAGCCCGCGGCAGACCTGATGGTCGTCCAGGATGAGCGACATCATCTCCCAGCCTTCGTACTTCTGGACTTTGCCCTCCACCTCGCGGCGGCGCACCTGCTCGTCCAAAGCGTAAAGAAGCTGCTGGCCCGTGGAGGCTCCGGCGAAGGCCGTGCGGTGGTGCTTCGTGCCGCCGAAGCGGCGGAAGTCGAGGAGCCCTTCTTTCGTGCGCGAGAAGGGGACGCCCATGCGGTCGAAGAGGTAGATGATGGAGGGGGCCATCTCGCACATGGCCTTGGCGGGCGGCTGGTTCGCCAGGAAGTCGCCGCCGTAGACCGTGTCGTCGAAGTGCTCCCAGGTCGAGTCGCCCTCGCCCTTGGTGTTGACCGCGCCGTTGATGCCGCCCTGCGCGCAGACGGAGTGCGAGCGCTTGACCGGCACGACCGAGAAGAGGTCAACCGAGTGGCCGCTCTCGGCGATCTTCATGGCCGCGGCGAGGCCCGCGAGCCCGCCGCCGACAATCGCTATCTTGATTCCGTTGGTAGCCATGTCAGTAGAAAAGACCTCCCCATAATCCGCCCGGGTAGACGAAAGCCGTCAGCGCGTTGATGGCGACCGCGAGGAGCGCGAAGCCGAAAGCGATGCAGGCGTAGCCGGTCAGGCGCTGCGCCTTCGCGCCGATGGCGATGCCCCAGTCAACCATGAAGAGCCAGATGCCGTTGGCGAAGTGCCAGATGGTCGAGAGGATGCCGATCACGTAGACGGCGAAAATCCACGTCTTCTGGAACTCCTGCTTGACGATGCCGAAAGCTTGGTCCGGGTGATGAGCCACGGCGTTGCCGTAAGTGTCCAGTCCCGGGATGATGCCGAAGCGGATGTTGAGGACGTGAAAGGCGATGAAGAAGAAGAGAATGATGCCCGTCAGCCGCTGGATCGTGTAGAACCAGTTGCGCGGGTACGGGTAGGCCAGGTTGTTCGGCCGCGCCTCCCACGTAATCACCAGCCCGTAGATGGCGTGGAAGAGCAGGGGGATGAAGATAAACGTGATCTCGACGAGCAGGATGTAGGGGATGGCTTGCAGGTCCGCGACCGCTTGATTGAAGTCCCTGACCCCGTTCGCCGGGTGGACAGCCTTCGAGTTGGTGTAAAAATGTTCGAGGAGAAACGCGCCGAGCGGCACGATGCCCGACAGCTGGTGGAGCTTGCGGAGGACGAAAGTCCTGCTCATGCGGATAGCCACGGTGAAACACTCCTTCGCCCGGAGGGGCTCTCTTGTCTGAGAGCCGACACAATTCAACGAGGCGGGATGATTTAAGATTGCGCCGAACGCCGGAAATTATATGACGCAGGCGGACGGCCTCGCAACCACACGCCGCCTCCTTACTCGGACATGTAACATCCCGCCTCCACTTGGCAGGAAGAATATAGCGCCCCGCGCAGATAAGGTAAAATGAAAAATATTGCGCTTCCAGGTGAGGAATACTTATAACTCGTCGGCGACTAGCGGCTCAGTTTCTACGCCGGGAAAAAGTCTCACGCTGGAGACGCTGGAGGCGCGAAGAAAGCAGTCGCCGTCTTAGCGCCTCCAGCGTCTCCAGCGTGAGATTGCCCTTTTCAAGGACAACTGCTCATGACTGTGTTCTGCGGCCCGTCGTCCACGGCGGCCGAGCCGTTCTGTGACTTGGGCACGGAGACAGTCGCCGTGGCGGTGCTGACGTTGCCCGAGGCGTCAGTCACCTTGAACGTGATGGTGTAGACCCGCCCGTTGCCGTCGCCCTTACGCTCGGAGCGCAGTTGCACCGATTTGCAGTCGGCGGCAATCACGATGTCGTTAGTCGTGTTGCCGTCTCCGCCGCTGTTATTAGGCTCGTCACTGGACACGCTCGTAATCCGCACGCTGCCCGTCCCGACGCCCGCGTCACAATTATCGCTGACGCTCGTCACCAGGTCGGTCACGTTGATGGTCTTGTATTTGTGATTCGGAGGCCAGAGCGTGATGCCCTGACCGCCCGTTGTAATGACGGGCGCTTCGTCATCCGTGACGGTCACTGTGAAGCTGCAAGACGGGCCGGCCGAGCTGGTGCAGGTGACCGTCGTGTCTCCGACCGGGAAGAAGGAGCCGGAGGGGTGGTCACACGTCACCGTGCCGCAGCTTTCTCCAGAGGGCTCCGTGTAACTGACATCCGCGCCGCACTCGCCCGGGTCGTTCGACACGCTAATGTCGGGCGGACAGGAGAGGACGCAAGCGACTTCAGTTTCAAAAGCGCCGATGTCTGTGCCGTCGCTGGTGGCGGCGTTGGCGACGCCGGGGTCGTCAACGGTGCGGGGCATTCCGCGCTGGTCGAAGGTAGAGCCGGACGCCACGCCCGCGTCAATCGCCGGGCTGCCCGGCAGGGGCTCCATCGTCTGGGTCGGGCCGCCGTTGTCGGCCAGCGCCGCCAGCATGGGGTTAGCGCCGGTCTGGTCGCCGACCCCTACGAAGCCAGTCGCTTCGGCGGGGTTGCCGAGGAGGTTGTGACCGTTGCTGACGACTGCGCCGTCAACGTTGGGTCCGGGAACGGGAGCGCCCGTGGTGTCGCCCGCGCCGTTGGCGGCCGTGTTGTCGGCGATGATTGTGTTTTCCAAAGTCACTGTGCCGGGGCCGACGCGGATGCCGCCGCCGGTTCCTTCGGCCGCGAGGCGCGGCGGCTTGTTGGCCCCGCCCTGGTTGACGCCCGTGTTACCGGCCTGAGCGTTGTTCAGACTGATCGTGGCGTGCTTGATGTTGACGGTGGCCGCGTTGTTGTTGGTAATAGCGCCGCCGTAGGCCAGGCCGCCCGCGCCGTGATTGCCGCAGTTAAGGCCGCCGTCCGTTTGTCCGCCGTCGCCGCCGTTACCGCCGACAGCGAAGTTGTTGGCGAACGTCGCGGTGTTGACAATCAGGCTCCCGCCGTCTGCGAAGATCGCGCCGCCGCGCGCACCGCCGCCGTCACCGGCCTGATGACCGCCCAGGCAAGTCGTGCCAAAGGCGTCGCCGCCGTCGCCGCCGGTCGCGCCGGCTAGATGGAACGTGGAGTTGGTCACCGTTACGTTACCGAGGCTGTACAGACCGCCACCCCCAGCGTCGCCGGCAGGGTTGACTCCGTTGCCGCCCGTGCCTGTGTCACCGCCGTTGGCGACAGTGCTTTCAAAAGTGGTGTTGTTAATGGTTGCCGTGCCGCCGCCAATCCAGACACCGCCGCCTTGAGCAAATCCGCCGAAGCCGCCGTTAGTCTGACCGTTTTGACTGACACTGCCGCTAATGCCGCCATTCGCGGCGCTGTTTTCGATTCGCGCCCCGTTGATGTTCAGCGTGCCGCCTTCGAAATAGATCGAGCCGCCCTTCGCATTGGAGCCCGCGCCGTTGTTGAAGTTGCCGCCGTTCCCGCCCGCGGCGGTGTTGGCCGTCAACGTACTATCCGTAATGACCACGTTGCCGGTCGCGCCGAGACTGGCGACGCCGCCGCCATGAGCATCGAGGGTTCTGTGTTCGTTGATAATGTCGTCGCCCTTGCCGAGTGCCTGGCACGACTGGACGGCGACGTTATCGAGCGTGAGGCTGCCGCCGTTGTTGAGGATGCCGCCGCCGGCGCGGTTGGTGTTCTGCGCCGCCGGGTCTGTGCTCACGCCGCCCGTGCCGTCGTCGGCCGCCCGGCCGTTCTGAATGACCAGGTCCTGGAAGGTGACGCTGACGCCAGAGCCTGTGAGATGAAACGCGCGGTCGCGTTGGCTGCCCGTGCTCAGCCCGGCGGCGTCAACGACGCTGGCGCTCGGCCCAGACGAGCCGCCGCCCACGATGGTCACCGTGTGTAGACTCGTGGTGATGTCCAGATCGCCCGTCGCCGCCGCGTTCTCCTGCGTCGCGTTGGCGAGCGTCAGGCTGTACGTGGTCGCCGGTTGGAGGTTGATGACCACAGGGTCCGCGCTGAGGTCTGCGTTCGCGGCAATGACCGCGCCGCGCAAACTGCAATCGTTGGGCGCAGCCGTGCAGGCAGAGGCCGCGGCCGTGTCGTCCGTCCGGTCAACGTCGAGCGTCGTCGTTAACGGCAGAAGCAGGCTCGACATCCCGTGAGCCGCCCGCGGGACTGCCGCCGGTTGATTGGACGAACTCGAAGACGCGCTGCGGGTGTAGTTGAGAGACACGCCGACCACGACGAGGAGCGTTAATAGCGACAGGGGGACAGTTCTTTTCATTGTTGTGCTCCGACCTAATCAGATTTAGACAGGTAATCTGGGCAGCCCTGTAGAATCGGGCAATCATGCTGCTGTAGCTGGCGAGAACAGCGCCGGGAGTGAGTAGTGCGCCCTGCTGGATGGTCGTAAAGATATGCCCGGCCGTGCCGGATGTCAATGGTCAGGGGCGGCGTTCTGGGCCAAAAAAAATCGGTCCCCGCGGCCGATTAGTTTGCACGCGAGTCATGAGGCGAACGGGCGCGACGGGCCTCCGCTTGACAAACCAAAGGCGCGGGGCTGAAAACTGACCCGTGCAAATCGAGACCCTGAAAATCTTCTGCGACCTGGTGGAGACGCAGAGCTTCTCGCTGGCGGCCGAGAGGAATTTCGTGACGCAGTCGGCCGTCAGCCAGCAGGTGCGCGGGCTGGAGGAGAAGTTCAGGCGGAGGCTGCTTGAGCGCGTGCGCGGGCGGCGCGAGGTGCGGCTGACGGAGGCGGGGCGCAGTTTCTACGAGGAGAGCCGCAACGTGCTCGCCGCTTACCAGGGCTTGCAGGAGCGCATGAGCGCGCTCGACGCGGAGGTAAGCGGCACGGTCCACGTCGCCACCGTCTACAGCATCGGCCTGCACGAGCTGCCGCCGGTCGTGCGGCGCTTCATGGCGCTCTACCCGAAGGCGCGGATTGACCTCGAATACAGCCGCACGACGCGCATCGTGCGCGACGTGTTGGGCGGCTCCATAGAGCTGGGGCTGGTGGCCTACCCGGAGAAGCGGCGCGGGCTCGCCGTCGTGCCTTTGCCGGGGGACCGCCTCGTGCTCATCTGCCCGCCGTCGCACCCACTGGCCGCGCGTAAAAAAGTGCGCGCCGCGGAACTCAACGGGCAGGACTTCGTGATGTTCGAGCGCGACATCCCGACGCGCCGCGTGACCGACAAAATTTTCCGGGCGCACAACGTGACGGTGCACCGCGTCGCGGAGTTCGACAACATAGAGACCATCAAGCGCGCCGTCGAGGTCGGCTTCGGCTTAGGGATAGTCCCGCGCCCGAGCGTCCTGGACGAGCAGAAGAGCGGCCAACTTGCGGTCGCCCAACTGGCCGAGCCGGAGTGGGCGCGCACCGTCGGCGTCATCTACCGCGCCGACCGCACGCTCGGCACGGCCGCGCGCAAGTTCATAGAGTTACTCAAGAGCAGTGACAAGTGACGAGTTGACAGAGCAGTCTGCCGCAAGGCTCGCGGCGCTGATAGCGCGGCGCGAGGTTTCGCCCGTGGAGGCGGTCGAGGCTTATCTGCGGCGGATTGAGCGGCTCAACTCGGAGTTGAACGCCGTCGTGACGCTCGACCCGGAGGCCGTGGAGCGAGCGCGCGAGGCGGAGGCTGCGGTCATGCAGGGCGCGGGGACGGGGCCGCTGCACGGCGTCCCGCTGACCGTCAAAGACACAATCGAGACGCGGGGGCTGAGGACGACGAGCGGCTCAAGGCTGAGGGCACAATTTGTGCCAGAAGAGGACGCGACGGCGGTCGCGCGCCTGCGGGCGGCGGGTGCCATCATCCTGGGCAAGACGAACGTGCCGGAGATGGCGATTCCCTACGAATGCGACAACCCCGTCTTCGGGCGGACGAATAACCCGCACGACCCTGGGAAAACTCCGGGCGGGTCGAGCGGGGGAGAGGCCGCGGCCATCAGCGCGTGCCTTTCGGCGGCGGGCCTCGGCAGCGACTTGTCGGGCTCCATACGCGTGCCCGCGCATTTCTGCGGCGTCGCCGGCCTGAAGCCCACGACCGGGCGCGTCCCCGGCGACGGGCATTTCCCGCCCGCGGTCGGCGCGTTCGCCCTGGGGGCCGTCGTCGGGCCTATGGCGCGGCGCGTGGAAGACCTCTCGTTGCTCTTCAATGTTCTGACGGGGGAGCGAAGTTCGGCGGCGGCGGACGTGCGCGGCTGGCGCGTCGCGCAGTTCGTGGACGAGAGCACGCCGGTCAGCGAAGAGACACAAGAGGCGGTCGGCGCTGCGCTGCGCGCGCTGGCCGAAGCGGGAATGGTCGTCGTGGACGAGAGGCCGCCAGGGATAGAGCGCGCGATTGATTTGTGGCCGGCGCTGTTCTCGCGCGCGTCCGCCGCCCAACTGCGCGAGACTTACGGCGAGCATGAAGAAGAGGCGGGGCCTGTCGTGCGCGCTGTGCTCGACGCGGCGGAGAGGCGTCAAGAGCACGACGCAGAGGAGTTCGAACGCGCGCTCGCGGAGCGAGACCGTCTGCGCGAGGCGCTCGGCGGGTGGATGAAGGCGACGCCGCTCGTCGTCGCGCCCGTCGGGGCCGTGCCGGCGTTCGAGCACGGCGCGAGGCGCGTCGTCGTTCGCGGCCGCCAGCTCAGCGTCTTCCGCGCCTTTGGCTATTCACGCGCCGCGAACGTGCTCGGCCTGCCTGCCGCCGCGGTCCCCGCCGGCCGCTCGCGCGACGGCCTGCCCGTCGGCGTGCAGGTCATCGGCCGCCCCTTCGAGGAGGAGACCGTCCTCGCCGCCGCCTCGATCATCGAAGCCGCGCTCGGCGGCTGGGCGCGGCCGGACGCGAAGACGTAAGGTTGCCCTTTCGCCCGCGGCCTCAGTCCGTGTATATTTGGCGCTCGCGGCTAGACGAGCGCGCGGGCCGCCCGCGTCAACATTCAACTTGCGGAGGCATCATGGAATATTTCGTTCCCCTCTTCTTCATCATCCTCGGCATCGTCCTGCTGACCATCGCCGCCAAGACTATTAAGATCGTCCCGCAGGCGACCGTGATGCTGATTGAACGGCTCGGCCGCTTCAACCGCGTCGCCGACAGCGGCCTCAACGTCATCATGCCTTTCCTGGACAGGCCGCGCTCCATCTACTGGTCGAACATGCGCGGCGGCATGACCTCGATTGACCTGCGCGAGCAGTACATAGACCTCCCGCCGCAGCCCGTCATCACGCGCGACAACGTGACGATTCACGTTGACTCGGTCGTCTACTGGCAGATCACCGACCCCATCAAGGCCGTCTACGAAGTCGCAGACCTCGTCGGGGCCATCGTCCAGTTGACCATCACGGGGATGCGCGCCGTCATCGGCGAGATGGATTTGGACCACACGCTCTCGTCGCGCGACCAGATCAACTCGAAGCTCAGAATCATCCTCGACGAGGCGACGGACAAGTGGGGCGTCAAGGTGACGCGCGTGGACGTGAAGAACATCAACCCGCCGGACGACGTGCGCATCACGATGGAGAAGCAGATGACGGCCGAGCGCACGCGCCGCGCCCTCGTCCTACAGGCCGAAGGCGAGAAGCAAGCCTCCATCACGCGCGCCGAGGGCGAGAAGCAGTCGGCCATCACGCGCGCCGAGGGCGAAAGGGAGTCGGCCATCCTACAGGCGGACGGCCAGGCGCAGGCGCGGCTTCGCAACGCCACGGCCGAGAGTGAGGCCATCGCGCGCATCGCGCAGGCGATGGAGGGTCACGGCAACCCCGCGCAGTACCTCATCACGGCGCGCTACATAGAGAGCCTGCGCGACATGACGCGCACCAACAACTCCAAGGTCATCTTCATGCCGGTCGAGACCAGCAGCATGCTGTCGAGCGTCGGCGCGATCAAGGAGATGCTCTCCGAGACGGGCGAGAAGCCGAAGGACGACACCCGCCAGCCGCCGCCGCGCCCGCGCCAGTTGCCGACGTAGCGCGGTAAGGCCGCAGGAGAATTCGAGCCCCGACAAAACATTCCCCCGAGCGTCCCGACGGAAGTGTTCAACCCGAGAGCATTCTGCGGTGAACCCGCTTTGCCGGAGGTGGTGTTATGGATTCTCGTCGGAAAGGGTCGCCGGGCGGGCGCGCGTTCATCTCGAAATGGCTGGGCCTCGGATTGTCCGCGCTCCTCTGCGCGCCGCCCGCGCTCGCCGTCCGGCCGGGCAAGCTCAGTGCTAAAGTCGTCCCGGCCCCGCAGGCCACGGGACTGATCTATCAGGTCACCAGCACGGGCAACGGCGGCAACGTGGGCTCCAGCGACATCTGCGACGACGGCACGGGCAAGTGCACTCTCAGGGCCGCGATGGAGGCTGCGAACGCGCACGCCGGCACGGACGCCATCAGGTTCGCCATCCCCACGTCCGACCCGAGCTGCAACCCCACGACCGGCGCGTGCAACATCAACCCGACCAGCGCGCTGCCCGACATCACCGACAGCGTCTCAATCGTCGGCCCCGGGGCCGACAAGCTGGCCGTGCGGCGCGACATCATGGCGGCCGGGTTCCGCATCTTCAACGTGACCACGTCGGGCGAGGTCACGCTCGCCGGCATGACCATCAGCAACGGGAGCGCGCTCGGCGGCGTTTCCGGCGGCGGCGTCAGTAACTCCGGCACGGGGACTGTGAACGTCCAATCCTGCGCCGTCACAGACAACGAGGCCACGGATGGCGGCGGCATCAGTAACTTCAACACGGGCACGGTCAACGTCAGCCACAGCCTGCTCGCACGCAACGTGGCCCGCGGCGCGTCGAGCAACTGCTGTAACAGGGGCGCGGGCGGGGGCATCGCCAACCTGTCCTCCGGCGCGGTCAACGTGGTCAACAGCACCATCGTCGGGAACTTCGCCATCGGCGCGGACCCGAGCCAGTTCACGGCGGCCGGAAGCGGGCAGGGCGGCGGCGTCTTCAACGCGAGCGGCATCCTCAACATCACCAACAGCACAATCGCCAACAACCTGTCCACCGCGCCCGAGGTCGCGCAGGGGAGCGGCGGCGGCGTCTACACACAGTCCAGCGCAGCCAACCTCAAGAGCACCATCGTCGCCAACAACACGGCACAGACTTCCGGCCAGGACCTCTTCGGCGCGTTCAACTCGTCCGGCTACAACTTCGTCAAGGATACCTCGGACGCTTCCATCGTTCAGCAGGCGACAGACATCTTCGGCGGCGACCCGGGACTCGGCACGCTCGGGAGCAACGGCGGCCCCACGCAGACCATGCCGCTGCTCGCCGGCAGCCCCGCCATTGACAAGGGCACGAGCGCCGGGCTCACCGGGCCGCTCTCCACGGACCAGCGCGGCGCGGGCTTCCCGCGCACCGTCAACATCCCGCTCATCCAGAACGCCCAGGGCGGGGACGGCACGGACATGGGCGCGTTCGAGGCGCAGCCGTTAGTGCGCTTCAGCAGCGCGGCCTACAGCGTCAACGAAAGCACGCCGAGCATCACCATCACGGTCAAGCTCACGGCCGCCCTGGACGACGAGGCGACGGTCCACTACGCGACGGGCAACGGGACTGCTGTTGCAAGCAAGGATTACACGAGCAAGAGCGGCACGCTCACGTTCGCCGCAGGCGAGACGGCCAGGACGTTCACCGTCCCCATCCTTGACGACACGCTGGACGAGGCGGACGAGACCGTCAGCCTGAAGCTCAGCAGCCCGACCGGCGGCATTTCTCTGGGGACGCCGAGCACCGCCGTCCTCAAGATCGTGGACGACGACCCGCCGCCCAAGCTCTCCATCAACAACGTCACGGTCACGGAAGGCGACTCGGGCGCGCTCAACGCCGCCTTCACCGTCACCCTCTCGGCCGCGAGCGCGAAGACTGTGACGGCGAAGTACGCGACGGCTAACGGGACGGCCAAAGCCCCCGGCGACTACGGGACGAAGACGGGGACGCTGACCTTCCTGGCGGGGCAGACGAGCAAGACTGTCTTAATCGGCGTGCGCGGCGACGTGCTCGACGAGGCCGACGAGACCTTCTTCGTCAACCTCAGCGCGCCGGTCAACGCGACCCTCGCGGACGCGCAGGGCCTCTGCACGATCACGGACGACGACCCCCTGCCGAGCCTCAGGATTAACGACGTGAGCGTCACGGAGGTGGACGCCAACACCTCGAACGCCACGCTGACCGTCACGCTCTCGCGCGCGAGCGGGCGCACCGTGGCGGTCAACTTCGCGACGGCCAACGGGACCGCGAGTTCTTCGACCGATTACGTATCAAAGACGGGGACCGTGGCCTTCACCGCGGGGCAGACGACCAGAACCATCGTCGTGCAGGTGCGCGGCGACACGCTGGGTGAGGCCAACGAGACGTTCTTCGTGAATCTGAGCGGCGCGGTCAACGCGACGATTGCCGACGCGCAGGGGCGGGTGACGATTCTCAACGACGACTAAGGCGACGGGCGCGCGCCGAGCGCGTGGCGCGAGAGCGGCGTGTAGCGCGAGCCGCCCGGCCCCAATTCGCTCAGCATGACGACGAGTTCCGTGACGGGAAATTGGGCGGCGGGGAATCCTGTCTCCTGATGAAATTGTGCCAGCGGACGCGCGCCTTGCGGGGCGCGCAGGCGCGCGAGCGTGAGGTGTGGATGAAATGGGCGCTCTTCGCGCTCGAAGCCCGCGGCGGCACACTCCGCTTCGAGGCGGCTGTGGAGTCGCGCGAGGCCGCCCGTGCCGTCCTCGACGCCGAGCCACAGCACGCGCGGGGCTCCTCTAGGCGGGAACGCGCCCGCGCCCTCGACCGTCAACTCGAAGGGCTGCGACTCTTCTGCCGCCCGCGCGGCCGCGCCCCTCAGCAACGCGACGCGGTTCTCCTCAATCTCGCCCAGAAATTTCAAAGTCAGGTGAAGGTTCTCCGCGCGCGGCCAACTGGCGCGCACCTCCTTGAAGCGCTCGCGCAGACGCGCGGCGTGCTCGGCCGCACGCTGACGCACTTCGGCCGGCAGCTCCACGGCGCAGAAGACGCGCATCCGTTTCTCGTTCATCTCGTCGCCGGCTCAAGCACGAGCGTCTCTTTGGCGGCCGCCGCGACCGCGGCCTTCGTGAAGGGGAAGGGGCGCGGGGTAACGTTGCGCCAGTCGTCCAATTGGTCTTTCCAGTGCGGGCTGGAGGGCAGCCCCGAAACGCCGAGCGCGATGCCCTGGCGCGTCCGGTCCCAGTCGCCCGGGTCCGCGACGAGTCGCATCGAGACGGCCGAGCCGCGGTTGACGGTCACGTGCTTTGACAGGCCGCCGCGCTCCGGGAACGGCTCGATGGCGAACATCTGGCCCACGAGCGGCGCTCCCGCGAGCGGGTGCGGGAAGCGCACGACCATTTCGCGCCCCCAAGTCCACCGCGCCTCGTCCGCGCCGAGCTCCTTCGTCAACTCCTCGCGCGCTTCCGTTAGAGACGCGCGCAGCAGCTCCGCGTAACTCTTGAACTCCCTGGGCAGCCACTCGCGCGGGCGCTCCTCTATCAGCCAGTCAACGAGCGTGTCCGAGTTCGAGAACCTGTATCGTTTGGCAAGCTCTGGGCCAATCGCGGCCGCGACCGCGCGCCTGCGGAAAGCGTCGCGCAGGTGCGAGGCCAGCAGCGCCGCGCGCGAGTCGGGCTCGATTTTCGCGTCCCACTCGGAAAGCAGGCGGACGGCCGCCAGCCACTTCTCGTCCTTGCCTTCGGGCGAAGTGTCCTCGCGCGCGACCTCCGCGACTTCGCGTGCGAAGAGCGCGCCCGAGATGCTGTAGGTGTCGCCCTGTATGTTCAGGAAGTCTTGAATCGAATGTTTGGGGCGCGCCAACAGTAAGTCCTGTATGCGGCGCGCGCGGTAGGCCGCGAGCGGCATGACGGTCAGCTTGTGCGGGTAGTCCGCGCCCGTGATGCGGCTGTTGGCCGTGACGATGATGCCGCTGGGCGGGTCGTAGACTTTCGGCATCGCGTCGTAGGGGACGAAGCCCGTCCACTCGCCGTCGTCCGTCGAGCCGTCGTAAGGAAGTGTGCCAGTTCCTGTTTTCCTGACGGGGAAGCGGCCGACCGCCTGATAGCCTATGTGGCCGCGCGCGTCCGCGTAGACGATGTTGAAGGCCGGGCCGCCGTAGTTCCTGTAGGCCGCGCGCAGGCCGTCAAAGTCGCGCACGTAGTTGACGAGGTAGAAGCTCTCGGCCAGGTTCGTCTGCGGGTCGAGCGCCGCCCACCGAAGCGCGTAACGCTTGCCCTCGCGTTCGAGGATGACGGGGCCGTGGCGCGTGATTGTCACCTCGAATGGCACAGTTTCGGTCGCCGTGCCGAGCGGGCTCTTGCGCACCTTGATCTCCTCGCGCCGGACTTCGGCCTCGCGCCAGCCCGCGGGCGTCATGTAGCGGCGCGGATTCGCCGGGTCGAACTTCTCGACGTAGAGGTCTTGCACGTCCGGCTCAAGGCTCGTCACGCCCCAGGCCATGTGCTCGTTGTGGCCGATGGCGATGCCGGGAAGGCCGGCGACCGAGACTCCGGCGACGCGGTTGTCGGGCGTCGTGAGGTGCGTCATGTACCAGACGGAGGGCGCGGAGGCGTTGAGGTGCGGGTCGTTGGCGAGCAAGGGCTTCCCCGTGACCGTGTGCTTGCCGGAGACGACCCAGTTGTTGCTCGCCGCGCAGTCCAGCGCGTAGAGGCCCACGCGCCCGAGCGCATCGCGGCGCACGGCCTCATCGTTTGAGACGGCTTGAAGTGTGTCCGCCCCGACCGGCGCGGGCCGAGGAAGGGAGGAGGACTTGTTCTTCGCGGGGCGGTCGCTGCCCACGAGGAGCACGTCGAGGGGCGAGGTCTCGGGGAAGAGTCGCTCGCGCAACCACTGCGGCATCTCTGCGAAAGCGGCGCGCGTCAGGTCCGTGGGCCAGGAGGTCGAGAGCGTCTCGTCGAAGAGCTTGCCGATGACGAGCGAGTCGGCGGGCCGCCACGGGCGCGGCCTGAGTTGGAGCACCTGAAACTCGGGCGGCAGTTGTTTGTCCGTGAGCGACGCGGCGTAGGCGTTGACGCCGCTCGCGTAAGCGTCGAGCGCGGCGCGCAGCTTCGGGGGAAGCATCGCCTCCTGCTTCTCTGCGAGTTGCGCGAAGCCGTAGCGGCGGTGCTGCTTGTCGCTTTCGAGCGCGAAGTCCTGCGGCCCCGCGCCGAAAATCTCCGCCAGCTCGCCCCGCGCCGTCCGGCGCAGCAGCTCCATCTGCCACAGGCGGTCGCTCGCCGTGACGTACCCCTGCGCGAAGTAGAGGTCCGTCTCGTTCGCAGCCTCTATGTACGGGATGCCGCGCTCGTCGCGCCGGACAGTGACGGCCTGTGTGAGCCCCGCGAGGCGCGGCGTTTGTGGGCCAGTTCCCTGTGCCGGCTGCTGCGCGCGCACGGGCGCGAGCGCCAGGGAAAATATCAGCGCAAAGAGTTGGAGCCTGGTTTTCATCTTCGAGTAGGAAACTCTGCTGCGGAATCGAATGCTGCTCGGCCGATAATCTAGCACGAATCAACAGGCCAAAACAGAACTTTGCGCCGCCAGCGTCTTTGCGTGAGAATTAGTTTCACGCTGGAGACGCTGGCGGCGCTAAGGTGCTGAGTGGATTTTAAGAGGAGGGGTTGATGACCATCATTTTCAGCTCGGTCATCTCTTCCATCGCGTAGCGGACGCCTTCGCGCCCGGCACCAGACAGTTTAACGCCCCCGTAAGGCATGTTGTCAACACGAAATGCTGGCGCGTCGTTGATGATCACGCCGCCGTATTCGAGCACCCGCAGGGCGCGGAACGTGCGCGCCATGTCGCGCGTGAAGACGCCGGCCTGGAGCCCGTAGCGCGTGTTGTTGGCTTCCGCGAGCGCGCCGTCGAAGTCCGTGAAAGTCTGTATGGTGGCGACGGGCGCGAAGACCTCTTCGGAGCAGACAAGCATCTCGGAGTGCACGTCGGCGAGCACGGTCGCTTCGAGCAGCGCGCCGCTCCGCGCGCCGCCGCAGAGCAGTCGCGCGCCCGCACTGAGCGCCTCTTTAATCCAGCCCTCCGCGCGGCGCGCGGCCTCCTCCGTAATCATCACGGAAAGCTCCGTCTGCTCGTCCAGCGGGTCGCCCGTCTTCAACGCTCGCGCTCGCTCGACGAAGCGCGCCGTCCATTCGTCCGCGATGCTCTCGTGGAGCAGCAGGCGCTGCGCGGCGATGCAGACCTGGCCCGCGTAGCCGAAGGCGGCCGTCGCCGAGCGCTCGACCGAGTAAGAGATGTCGGCCGTCTCGTCAACGATGACGGGCGCGTTGCCGCCGAGTTCGAGCGTCACCATTTTGCGCGCCGCGCGCCCGCGCAGCAGCCAGCCGACCTCCGCGCTCCCCGTGAACGAAATCATCGGCACGCGCTCGTCCTCGATCAGCACGTCAACCAGCTCGACCTCCATCGGGACGACTTGCAGCGCCCCCTTGGGCAGGCCGCTTTCGAGAAACGCCTCGCCGAGCAGTAGCGCCGTCAGCGGCGTGCGCGGGCTCGGCTTGACGACGATGGCGTTGCGCGAGGCGAGCGCGGGCGCGACCTTGTGCGCTACCAGGTTGAGCGGGAAGTTGAAAGGCGTGATGCCGAAGATGACCCCGCGGGGAACGCGCTCGGCCCAGCCCGCGCGCCCGCGCCCCAGCGCCTGCGTGTCAACTGGCACAATTTCGCCGCCGAAGCGGCGGGCCTCTTCCGAGGCGAAGACGAAGGTTGAGACGCCGCGGTCCACCTCGCCGCGGGCCGCCGTAATCGGCTTGCCCGACTCGACGGCAATCGCGCGCGCGAACTCCTCGCGCCGCCCGCGTATGTAATCGCCGACACGCCGCAGCGCCTCGGCCACCTCGTAGCGCGGCAGCTCGCGCATCTCGCGCGCGGCGGCCGCGGCCACGGCAACTGACTCTTCGACCTCGGCGCGCGAGGCGTAGCAAACGCGTGCCACCACCTCGCCCGTGTAGGGCGAGCGCACCTCCCGCGCGTCGGGCGTCGTCCGCCACTCGCCTCCGATGAGAAAAGGTTTTGTTTCCATCCCGGTGTGGACGGATGATAGCATAGCCGCCGCTTTGACGGCTTGAGCGTGATTCAAGTCAGTACCGCCTGCGGTAGCGGGCGGGTCATCAACGTCGAGCACCCGCCCGCTACCGCAGGCGGTACTGACACGAGTGCTCGGTGACACGAGCGCCCCTTGTTGGAGAAGGTGATGAAGAAAATTATTATCATCTGTGCGCTGCTGTCGTCGGCCGCGAGTGCCGTCCCCGCGCAGCGAGGCGAGTCAATCGAGTCCTTCTGGCAGAAATTCAAAACGTCGGTCATCGCGGGCGATAAGCAAAGGGTCGCCAGGCTGACGAGCTTCCCGCTCGGCATGTCTTACGGCATCCCGAGCGTCAGGAGCAGGGCGGCGCTCATGAGGCGCTACCGCCAGGTCTTCAGCGAGCAGGCCGACGCCGTGAAGTGCTTCGCCGCGGCCAAACCGCAGACGGACCCGGCGCGGCCCAGGGCCTTTTATGTGGCCTGCCCGGACGCGGGCGGCAACGAGGTCGTCCTCTACCACTTCTCGCGCGGGCGGGCCGGGTGGCGATTCGTCCAGCTGGACAACATCAACGAGTAGTCAGGGGCCGACCGTCTGCCGGAACGGTTTGCGCGTTGACGCCTGATTACCCGTGCCGCTACAATCCGCGCGAAGTCTTATCCTGAGCTTTTCGGTGTCGTCATCAAACTCATGCGAATGTCACACGTCAGGTGGGTGCTCCTTCTAGTGCTGCTCTGCGGGTTGAGCGCGGGCGCGCAGCAGCGGCCGCTGCTGACGGAGGACGTGGACATCATCCCGCCGGGCACGCTCAGGATCGAGGCCGGGATAGACTTCATGCAGGACGCGAAGTTTCCGCTCTCGGGGCTGACGGGCGATTTGACGCGCGTCGGCGTCATAGGCATCAACGTCGGCCTCTCGCCCAACGTCGAGTTCCAGATTGACGGCGTGGTGCAGAACGTCCTGAGCATCAACTCCGTCACCGTGCCGCCGCCGATCCCGCTCGAATTGGCCTCCGGCAACTCCACGAACGACACGGGCGACTTCACGCTCTCGACCAAGATCAAGCTCCGCAACGAAACGCGCATCGGCCCCTCGCTCGGTTTCCGCTTCGGCGTGCAGCTGCCGAACTCGAACGAGGCGCGCGGCACGGGCGTCAACCAGATCAACGCTTATGGCACAATTCTCATCGGCAAGAAGTTCGGGCGCGACGGGCGCGTCAACACGTTCGGCAACCTCGGCCTCGGCATCCTGACCGCGCCGCTCGACCGCTTCACACAGAACGACGTGCTGCTCTACGGCGTGGCCGCCATCGTTCGCCTCAACAAGGCCATCAGCTTCGCGGGCGAGATCAACGGTCGCGCCAACACGCGCTCGGGCCGCGCGCCGCTCGGCACCGAAGCCCAGTCGGAGGCGCGTTTGGGCATGCAGATCAGGGGCGCGGGCCTGCGCTTCGACTTCGCAGGCATCGCCGGCCTGACAGACTTCAGCCCCCGCTCCGGCGTCACCTTCGGCGTCACCTACGACACCCCGACAGTGTTCGCACCCGTGAGGTAAAAGTGGTCAGTGGTCGGTGGTCAGTGGTCAGTTAAAAGAAAAACGTCTTTGCCTTTAACTGACCACTGACCACCGACCACTGACCGCTGCTTTTTATGTTTGACTGGCTTTATTCCGCCCTTCATTGGCTCAATCAGACTTTCGGGGCCGTCGTCCAGTGGCTCGAACAGTTCGTCATCGGCGTGCCGATTTACGTGGCCGGGCCGGCGATGACCGTCATCGGCGCGCTCGACTCGTCGCTCCTCTCGCTGCCGGAAATCAACGACTACCTCGTGGTCATGAGGTGCACGAACGCGCCTTACGAGGTTTTCTACTTCCCGCTCTTTGCGGCCGCGGGCTCGGTGTTGGGCTGCCTTCTGCTCTACACGATCATGCGGCGCGGCGGGCAGTACGTGCTGCGCAGGCGCTTCCGCGCTAAAGACATCGAACGCGTCGAGCGCACCTACGCGCGCTTCGGCTTCCTGGCTCTCGCGGTGCCGGCGCTGCTGCCGCCGCCGATGCCATTCAAGATTTTCGTTTCGATGGCCGGCGCGCTCGAATACCCGCGCTGGCGCTTCGTGCTGACGATCATGATCGCGCGCTCGCTGCGCTACTACATAGAGGGGACGCTCGCGGTCTTCTACGGCCGGTCGGTGATTGACTTCATCAAGCGGTACGGCTTCCCCGTCCTGGCCCTCGTCGTCAGCGCGTGCGTCGTCGGCCTGACCGTCTATTTGATTCTTCAGCGCCGGAAACGCAGGGCGGAAGGGCGCGCCGCGCACGCCTCGGAGCCGGCGGCGGATTAAGCGAAGGGACGGGCGACTGGTTTGAGTTGGCTCTGGGACAAGATCACGGGCGCGCTTTGGGTCGTCAAAGATTTTCTCATCGCCTACGGGCCGCTGGGGCTGTTCGCCATCGCGCTCCTGGACTCTGCGCTCGTGCCGCTGCCGGCCGGGCCGGACGTGGTGATGATTCTGCTGACGCTCCGCGACCCGTCCTGGATGCCGGTCTACGCGGCGGCGGCGACCGTGGGCTCCGTGGCGGGCTGCGTGATTCTGTACTACATCTCGCGCAAGGCGGGCGGCCGCGCGCTCGCGCGCTTCTCGGAGAAGAAGCAGGCGCGCGTCAAGCAGATGATTGACCGCTACGACGCGCTCTCCGTCTTCGTCGCAAGCATCCTGCCGCCGCCCTTCCCCTTCAAGCTCTTCGTCATCACGAGCGGCGTCTTCCGCGTCAGCATCCTGCGCTTCGCCATAGCCATCGCCGTCGGCCGCGCGCTTCGATTTTTACTCGAAGGCTACCTCGCCGTGGCCTACGGCGACCGCGCAGAGGTTTTATTCAAACAGTATTTCCCCTGGGTCGGCCTCGGGCTGGCCGTGGCGGTCGTGCTCTTCTTCGTCGGCAGATGGTTGTGGCGGAAGAAGCCGAAGGTTGATGAGAAAGAGGAAACGGCCAACGACTAACGCAACGCGCGTTACTGTCCTGGAGGGACTGTTGAAAATAGCCCAGCACTTCAGTGCTGGGACAGCACGGCAAAAATGGTTGAGTCCCGTAGGGACGATTGAAAGATTCAATCGTCCCTACGGGACTCAACTAAAATTTATCGTCAACCACCCAGCACTGAAGTGCTGGGCTATTTTCAATCGCTCCTGACGGAGCTAGAAACTTGCCGGCTGCTTTTCAGCAATCGCCGTTCTGGGGGAAGCTGAAGAGGCGCGCGCCGGCCACGTCGCGGACGCCGTGCTCGTGCAGGCGGTCCAGCATTCTTAGAAAAATTTCCGCCGTGGCGAGCGCGTCGCCTGCGGCGCGGTGGCGGTTGACGATGGGGATGGCGAAGTGCTCCGCGACGGTGTGCAGTCTGTAGTTCAGCAGCCCCGGAAAGATGCGGCGCGAGAGCTTGACCGTACAAAGATGCGTGTTTGCCATGCGGCGGCCGGGGAAGACGCGGGCCAGCTCGTGATTCAAAAAACGCACGTCGAAGGGCGCGTTGTGCGCGACGAGAATCGCCTCGTCCGCGAAGTCGAGCCAGGCGTGGGCCACGTCCGCGAAGACCGGCGCGGTCTTAACCATCTGGTTCGTGATGCCCGTCAGCTCGACGATGAAGGGCGGGATTTCCGACTCCGGGTTGACCAGCGTCTGGAACTCGGCGACGATACGGCCGCGGCTGACGCGGTAGGCCCCGACCTCCGTGACGCGGCACGGCGGCGTCTTCGCCCCCGTCGTCTCCACGTCCACGACGACGAAGTCGGACTCCGCGAGCAGGCGCTCCTCCGCGTTCTCGCAGTCCAGCTCGACCGTCGTGCCGTCGCGCAGGACGAGCCGGTTGTCGTCGCGTATCAGGTCGGCGACGAGCATGGCCGCGACGCCCGCTTCCAGGTCCGGGAGCTTGAGGACTATGTCGGCGATGTCGGCGGCCGGCGCGCGCCCGCCGCACACGCGCAGCATCTCGACAGTCTCCTGGACGAGCGCGGAGTCGGAAACGAGGTTGCGCAGTGGCTGCATCGCGCCGGCATTGTAGCGCGCGCGGCATCCCTTTGTGAATAATGAGGTGAGAGGTTTGAAGACGGAAGAAGTCATCGAAAGGTTCCGGCGGACGGGTGCGCTGCTCGAAGGCCACTTCGTCCTGTCGAGCGGGCTGCACAGCACGAATTACCTGCAATGCGCGCTGCTCTTGCAGCACCCGGCCGAGGCCGCGCGCATGGGCTCCGCGCTGGCCGAGCGATTTCTGGGCCAGGGAATCGAGACCGTGGCCGCGCCCGCCATCGGCGGCCTGATCATCGGCTACGAGGTGGCGCGCTCCCTCGGCGCGCGCTTCATCTGGACAGAGCGCGAGGCCGGTCGGATGACCTTGCGGCGCGGCTTCACAGTCAGCCCCGGCGAGAGCATCCTCGTCGTCGAGGACGTGATCACGACCGGCGGCTCGACGCGCGAGACGATCGTCGCCTTGACGGATCCGGGCGCGCGCGTCGTCGGCGCGGCCTCCATCATAGACCGCTCCGGCGGCCGCGCGGACGTAGGCGTCCCGCGCGTCGCCCTCGCCACGCTCCACGTCCCCTCGGTCGCCCCCGCCGCCTGCGAAGCCTGCGCCCGCGGCGAAGAGGCCGTCAAACCTGGAAGCAGGAAGCAGTAGTCAGTGGTCGGTGGTCAGTGGTCAGTTAAAGAGACTGGCTTTTACTGACCACTGACCACCGACCACTGACCACTTTTATGAACTACCGCTTGACGCTTCAGTACGACGGCACGGATTTTCACGGCTGGCAGGTGCAGAGTGACGGGCGCACGGTGCAGGGCGAGCTGGCGCGCGTGCTGGCGCTGCTCGAAGGCCGCGAGGTCGTGGTGCACGGGGCCGGGCGGACGGACGCGGGCGTCCACGCGGAGGGGCAGGTGGCGAACGTGCGGCTCGCGCGCGAAATCGAGCCGGAGCGTTTGCGCGCGGCGCTCAACGGCAACCTCGCGCGCGACGTGCGCGTGATGGAGGCGAGCGCGGCCGCGGACGACTTCCACGCGCGCTACTCCGCGCTCGGGAAAACTTACGTCTACAAAATCTTCAACGCGCCCGTCATGTCTCCCTTCCTGAGCCGCTACGCGCTGCACGAGTCGCGCCCCCTGGACGCGGAGCGCATGCGCTCGGCCGCGCGCCTCTTCCTCGGCCGACACGACTGGACGGCCTTCTCCGCGGCGCAGTCCGAGGCACGCACGCGCGTGCGCAACGTCACGGAGCTGGAAGTCGCGGAACAGTTCGACGGGCGCGGTCGCGGCCGCCTGATTGAAATTCGCGCGAGCGCGGACGGCTTCCTGCGCTACATGGTGCGCTCCATCGCGGGCACGCTGCTGGCGGCCGGGCGCGGCGAGATTGACGAAGAGACTGTCGAGCGCGCCATCAACACCGGCGACCGCTCGCTCGCCGCCGCGACCGCGCCCCCGCACGGGCTGACGCTCATCGCCGTGCGCTACTGAATAGGTTTCAAGTTTCAGGTTTCAGGTTTCAGGTTAAATCAGCCTTCCTGACTTGAAACCTGAAACCTGAAACTTGAAACCTTTCCCTGTCACTTGTCACTCGTCACTGCTTTAATTAAGATGGCGACGCACAAGTTAATCGGACAAGTGAAAGAGTTTGAATGCTCGCGGATTTCGCTACAGTTGTGGAGCAGGGGACGCGCGACGAGGCGCTTCTGGCGGGCATCGCGTGGGAACGTCTGCCGCGCCACGTGGCGATCATCATGGACGGCAACGGGCGCTGGGCCGCGCGTCGCGGGCAGCCGCGCATCGCAGGCCACCGTGCGGGCGTCGAGGCCGTGCGCGCCGCCGTTGACACGGGCGCGCGCCTGGGCCTACAGGCGCTCACGCTCTACGCCTTCTCGACCGAGAACTGGAAGCGCCCGCGGCTCGAAGTTGACGCCCTGATGCGTATGCTGCGCCGCTACATACGCCTTGAGATAGACGAGATTGACCGGCAGAACATACGTTTTCAAGCCATCGGGCGCACAGACTCGCTCGCCGAAAACGTCCGGCGCGAAATCAACCGCGCCACCGAGCGCACCATTCGGAACACCGGCATGGTCTTGAGCGTTGCCCTCAACTACGGCGGCCGCGCCGAGATCATTGACGCGGCGCGCGCGGCTTTCAAACAGCTCCTCGCCGAAGGCAAGGGCGCGGACGAGTTAACGGAGGAGCAGATCGCGCGCGGGCTCTACACGCGAAGCCTGCCCGAGCTGGACTTGTTGGTGCGCACGAGCGGCGAGATGCGCATCTCTAACTTCCTGCTCTGGCAGGCGGCCTACAGCGAGATTTACGTGACCGACACGCTCTGGCCCGACTTCCGCCGCGCGCACCTGCTCGAAGCCGTCCTAGACTTCCAGCGCCGCGACCGCCGCTTCGGCGGCCTTCAGCTTGTAGCGAATGCGAAATGAAAGTGATGAGTGATGAGTTCATGCCAGTCACTCATCACTCATGACTCATCACTCATCACTTAGACAAATGTCTCGAATCATCACCGCGCTCATCGTCCTTCCGGTTCTCATCGCTTCGATTTTGATTTCCTGGCTCGCGCCGCTGTTCGTGGCGCTGGCGCTCTCCGCGATGGTGCTGGGGCTTTACGAGTTCTGGCTGCTGGCGCGGAAGCGCGGCATCAGGCCGGACGTGGTGGTGGGGTTCGCGGGGGCGGCGGCGCTCTTCACGGTCTTCTATTTCGACAGGCCGCAGGAGTCGCCCGTGTTGTTGCTGCTCGTCCTGCCGGCGCTCGTGATCGCGGCGCTGGCGGCGGCGATGCTGCGCGGCGCGCCCTTCGACAATATGATCGCGTCGGTCGGGGCGACCGTGCTCGGCGTGATGTACGTCGCCTTCCTCGGCGGCCACCTCGTCGCCGTGCGGACGGGGTTCGAGCAGCCGCGCGCCGCCGACCTGCTCTCCTTCTTCTTCCTCGTCATCATGGGCTCGGACACGGGCGCTTACTACACGGGCCGCGCGCTCGGCCGCCACAAGCTCGCGCCCGCCGTCAGCCCCGGCAAGACCTGGGAGGGCGCAATCGGCGGGATGATTGCGAGCCTCCTGATGGCGGTTTTGGCACACTACTGGTTCTTCCAGGAGCTGCCCTTGAAGTGGGCGCTCCCGCTGGCGGCGGCGATGAACGTGCTGGGGGTGCTGGGGGATTTGACCGAGAGCGCGCTCAAGCGCGGCGCGGGCGCGAAGGACGCGGCGCAGATTCTGCCGGGCCACGGCGGGCTGCTCGACCGGCTCGACAGCTTGCTCTTCAACGCGCCCGTCCTCTACTATTTCGGACGACTGTACTTCGGATAAACTGTTTATGAAGGGCATCGCCATTCTCGGTTCGACCGGCTCAATCGGGCGCAACACGTTGCGCGTGGTTGAGTCTTTTGGCGAGGGCGAGTTTCGCGTCGTCGCGCTCGGCGCGGGGCGCAACGTGGAGGCGCTGGCCGAGCAGGTCGCGCGCCACCTGCCGGAACTGGTCTCGGTCGAGTCGGAAGAGGGCGCGAGGAAACTGCGCGCGGAGTTGCTCGCGCGCCACGTGGATTTGCCGCGCATCGTCGTCGGCGAGCAGGGGCTCGTCGAGGTCGCCACGCACGCCGAGGCGGACTGCGTGGTCAGCGCGACGGTCGGCGCGGTCGGTTTTGTGCCAACTTTGCGCGCGCTCGAAGCCGGCAAGCGCGTGGCGCTCGCCAACAAGGAGACGCTGGTGATGGCGGGCGAGCTGATGACGCGCGCCGCCGAGGGTGCGGGCGCGGAGCTGCTGCCTGTTGACTCGGAGCACAACGCGCTGCACCAGTGCCTGCGCGGCGAGAAGCGCGCTGAGGTGCGCCGCCTCATCCTGACGGCGTCGGGCGGGCCGTTCCGCACGAAGAGCGCGGGCGAGATGGCCGCGGCAACAGTGGCCGAGGCGATGCGCCACCCGACGTGGCAGATGGGCGCGAAGGTCACGATTGACTCCGCGACGCTGATGAACAAGGGGCTGGAGGTGATAGAGGCGCACTGGCTCTTCGGCTTCGGCCCCGAAGAGATCGGCATCGTCGTCCACCCCGAATCGGTCGTCCACTCGATGATCGAATTGGTTGACGGCTCGGTCATCGCGCAGATGGGCGTCACAGACATGCGCCACGCGATTCAGTACGCGCTGACCTACCCTGCGCGCCACCCGTGCGGGCTCCCGCCGCTGGACCTGGCTCAGCTCTCGACGCTCCACTTCGAGGAGCCGGACACGGAGCGCTTCCCGTGCGTGGAGCTGGCCTACCGCGCGCTCCGCGAGGGCGGGACGATGGCGGCGGCGATGAACGCCGCGAACGAGGAGGCCGTGCGCGCCTTTTTAGAAGAGAGGATTTCGCTGACGGACATCCCGCGCGTCATCGAAGAGGTGATGGACGCGCACGACACCCGCCCGGTCGAGAGGCTCGATGTCGTCCTCGACGCAGACCGCACGGCACGCGCCGCGGCCTCCGCCGCCATCAACCGCCTCGGCCGCGGGGTCAACGCAGCAGCCTGAAGGCTGGTAAATGGTCAATGGTGAATGGAGGAAACCGTTCTCCTCTTCACCATTGACCATTTACCAGCTTTTCCTTTTCCCCTTTGCCTTGTAAACTTGGAGACAACGGCGCGGCCGGGTTCGTGGCTCTAAGGGCCTGTGGTTTTTAGCAGTTGATTCGATAATTTAGGGGTTTTTATTTATGGCAGACGATTCCAAACCGGCCGGCGAGGCCAAGGCCGAGAGGCCGAAGTCCTCCTGGTCGCGCATCATCATCCCCGCACTCATCGCCCTGGTCGTCGTCCTCTGGTACTTCGGCTCCATTAACCTCAACACGGGCAAGAGACTCTTCGCCTTCATCTTTATCCTAGGCACGGCCGTCGTCCTGCACGAGTTCGGCCACTTCATCGTCGCCAAACTCCTGGGGATTCGCGTCGAGACTTTCTCGGTCGGCTTCGGCCCGCGCATCTGGGGGCGGCAGTGGGGCACGACCGAGTACCGCCTCTCCGCGGTCCCGCTCGGCGGCTACGTCAAGCTGGGTGGCGACGAATCGAACGCGCCGATTGAGGGCGCGGGCGCGAGCGACATCCCCGAAAAGGAGCAGTTCAAGCTCCGCCCGCGCTGGCAGAAGTTCCTGGTGGCCGTGGCCGGCCCCGTGATGAACATCCTGACGGCGCTGGCGATTCCTTTCATCGGCGGCCTGATGTACGGCGTGCCCGTCACGCCGACCCCGGTGGTCCGCAACATACAGCAGGGCGGCGCGGCCGAGGCCGCGGGGCTCCAGAAGGGCGACCACATCGTCTCCTTCAACGGCGTCGAGAATCCGAAGTGGGGGCGCATCCGCGGCGATGCCATGCTCTCGCCCGAAAAGCCGCTCCCGCTCGAAGTCATGCGCGGCGGCCAGAAACTTCAACTGACGATTACGCCCGCGCGCCGCGTCGAGCAGGGTGAAATCCTCGGCGACCTCGGGTTCGAGCCCGACTACGGCGACGTCAAGGTCGTCGTCGCCGCGGTGACGCCGGACTCGCCCGCGTTGGAGGCGGGCTTGCAGCCCGGCGACCGAATCGTCTCCCTGGGCGGCGAGGCAGTTTCCAGCTCCGAGCACGTGACGGAGTACGTGTCCAGTCACAAGGCCCAGCCGATACGCATGACGATCGAGCGCGACGGGCAGCAGCGGGAGATTACGGCGACGACGCGCAAGCTCGCGGACGGGACCGAGAGGCTTGGACTCTCGCCCGTCGAGTTGACGCCGCGCGAGCACGTCGGCGCGCTGGCGACGCTGCGCTACGCCTGGGACAACAACATCGAAATCCTGCGCCTGACGGGCAAGGCACTGGGCCAACTTTTCAGCGGCGAGCGCTCGGCGCGGAACACCCTGTCGGGGCCGCTCGGGATTTACGACGCCGCCGCGGGCGCGGTGGACGAGCAGGGCTGGACCGGCATCTTCAGCATGCTGGGGTTCCTGAGCCTGAGCCTGGGCATCTTCAACCTGCTGCCCATCCCGGTGCTCGACGGCGGCGCGATCTTCCTGCTCGGCGTCGAGGCGGTCATGGCGCTCGGCGGCTGGAAGCTCTCGATGCGCGTGCGCGAGCGCATCCAGCAGGTCGGCTTCGTCATGCTGCTCCTGCTGATGGGCTTCGTCATCACCAACGACATTTTGAAGAAGTTCTCGCGCGGGCCGGAGGAGACCAAGCCCCCGGCCGCGACGCAGCCACAGAAATAACACTGAGATGACGGAAAACCAGAGCGGTAAAAGTTAAGGACGTGCAGATCGGCGGCGGCGCTCCCGTCGTCGTGCAGTCCATGACGAAGACGGACACGGCGGACGTGGGCGCGACCGTGGCGCAGATAGAGGAGATGGTGCGCGCGGGCTGCGAGGTCGTGCGCCTCGCCGTCCCGGACAAGGACGCCGCGCTGGCCCTCAAAGAGATCAGGCAGCGCGTCCCCGAGGTTCCGCTCGTCGCAGACATACACTTCCACTACAAGCTGGCGCTGATGGCGCTCGACGCGGGCGTGGACAAACTCCGCCTCAATCCCGGCAACATCGGCGCGCACGAGCGCGTGCGCGAGGTGGTGCGCGCGGCCCAGGCGCAAAATGTGCCAATCCGCATCGGCGTCAACGGCGGCTCGCTCGAAAAGGACTTGCTCAAAAAGTACGGCACGGCCACGCCCGAGGCGATGGTCGAGTCGGCCCTGCGCCACATACAGATTCTCGAAGACCTGGATTTCACGGACATCATCATCTCCTTGAAGGCGTCGGACGTGCACCGCACCGTCGCCGCCTACCGCCTGCTCGCAACGCAGGTTGATTACCCCTTGCACCTCGGCGTGACGGAGGCGGGCACGGCCTTCGGCGGGACGATCAAGTCGGCGATAGGCTTGGGCGTGCTCCTGCACGAAGGCATAGGCGACACGATCCGCGTAAGCTTGGCCGCGGAGCCGCAGGAGGAGGTGCGCGTCGCGTGGGAGATTCTGAAGTCTCTGGAGCTGAGGAAGCGCGGGGTGACGGTCGTCGCCTGCCCGACCTGCGGGCGGCTGGACGTGGACGACTTCGTCGGCATCGTCACGGAGATCGAGCGGAGGCTCGCGCACGTCTAGGAGCCGCTGCACCTCTCCATCATGGGCTGCGCCGTCAACGGGCCTGGCGAGGCGCACGACTCCGACCTCGGCGTCACCTTCGGCCGCAACGTCGGCATGATCTACAAGAACGGCGTGCCCATGCGCAAAGTCGCGGGCTCCGACATCGTCGAAGCCTTCGTCCGCGAGACCGAGAAACTCCTCGCAGAGGGGACTTACAAAGAGAAGGCCGAGCCGGAACTCGTCACGATTAAATAGGGACGGGGCGGAGTTGAGATTCAGGGCTGGCTTCGCGCGCGGGGCCGGCCCTTTTTCTTTGGGGCGGGCTTCTCAGGTTGCGTCATCAGGTGGAGAAACATGTCGTCGAAGTGCAGGTGAGAGAGCCTGCGCGGGGGCTTGACGGGGGGCGGCCCTTCGATGACCAGCGGGATGATCTCCGGCGGGGCCGCTTCGTCATCGCCCTTCCGGGCCAGCGCGTAGTCAACTTCCTTCATCACCCACTTGGAGCGCTTGGCCGCCGTTGACCAGAAAAGGAAGAACACGTCGCTCTCGTCTATGTGTTTGTAGAGCCCGCTAGCCCACCGCTCGCCCGGCTTGAGTGTCATGAAATCCATGAAGAAATCGCCGATCAGGCGCACCAGCGCCTGCACCCTTTTCAGGACTTCGGTGCGGTCTTTCGAGGCGTAAGAGATGAAAGCTTTTTGGTAGCGGACCCAGTCGCGCGTGGGCTGCGGCTGCGGCGCGGGGGCGGTCGCTTCCGACGCGGCGACCGTGAGCTGAAACTTGACGTGGCCGAACGGCACGCCGCCCTGGCTGACGCGAACTGTGCCAATCACGTTGCCAAGCGTGTGCGCGGGCGCGACGGTGACGCCGAACTGGACGGCCTCGGGCCTGCCGCGCCAGATCAAATGCTGGCTCGGTTCGTCAATCGCGAGGCCGGGGAGCGAGAGGTCGAATCTCAGTGTCGTCCCCCAAGCGACTGTCGAGTTCAGCGTCTTCGAGCCCAACTGCTCAGCCTCCTTGACCGCCTCTTTAGCGAGTTGCGACGCCTCACCCACATCATCCGGCAGGTGCGCGAAGACCTGAACCAGAAAGGTCGCGCCGGGCGTGACACTCGGCGGCGAGAACACCGTGCAGGAGACCACGTCCGCGGCCTTGACCCCGCCCGCGATCTTGGCCTCCCGACTTAAGTCTGCGCGCCATGTTAGTCTCGTGGTCTTCAATTTGACCATCAAGTCCACGAGCGAATGTTTCAAGAACAATCTGCCCAAGGGGAGGCGTTTTGTTCCTCTCTGACTCCAATCGGTTTGGTCTTTACCTCTGCTCTTGCCTCTGCCTTTTTTTACCCCGCGGGGCGCTTCCGGCGCGGTGCCGAGGTAGAGCGTGAGGGCGGTGACGAGTTTGACGGCGTCTTCGCGGCGTATGTTGGTCTTCACTAAATCGTCGGAGGCCCGCTCGCCCGCCGCGCCCTTGGATTGCGAAACGCCCAGCCCTTCCAGCCTGCCGACCAACTTTTCGACGTCCTTCTCCCATCGCGCGTCCCTCAATCTCACGTGCTGAGAGAAGTCTGCCGACGAGCTCGGAGCGCCGTTGACCAGTACGGTGATGATGTCAATGCCCAACAGGAAGGCCACACCCACTGTCACGTGTGCGCGCGCGTCGCCGGGGCTTGGCCCCTTCGCCGCCTCGTGCCACTTTCTGCCGATGACGGCGACTACAACGGGCGACTCGCCTGCGCCGCCGCGCGGCGAAAACAGACTGGACTCCGAAAGGTCGTAACAACTCTTCACGCTATCGTCGCCGAAGTGCCGCCTCAGCGTCTGAATCAATCTTTTGGCATGAGCCTCCGCGTCGCCGCGTCGGTAGGTGACGATGATGCGCCGGGTGGGGGATGAGGCTGACTGCTGCGACATGGTTGTCTCCGCTCGCAGAGTTGATATTGGCACAGGACGGGGCTGCCAACCGCGGGCGAGATTCTACCCCAATCAACTTCACGGCGCACAGAAATCTTGCCGGCGGCGAACGTGAGGCGTCAGCCCTGGCCCTCTGGCGACGCGGGAGCGCCGCCCAGGTACTTAATCAGAATCACCTCGTTGTGCTTCTCGTTATAGATCATCTCGTCCACGAGGTCGCGGGCGATGAGGATGCCGAAGCCGCCGGGGCGGAGGCCCTCCTCCTCGCGCACGCGCGCGTGCTGTAGCGGGTCGCCTTCGGGGTTGAGGAAGGCCGCAATCGCGCCCTCGTCGCGGTAGAGCGACTCGATGGTAAAACCCTCGCCGGGGTCTTTGATACGGTAGAGGATGATGCGGGGCGAGCGCAGGTAGCCGACCTCCACGAACTGCGTGGGGTCGTTCTTGCCGCCGTGCTCGATGGCGTTGCGGAGCATCTCGCGGAAGGCGTAGGTGACGGTCTCGCGCGTCAGGGGCGGGAGGTCCGTCTTGAGCTGCGACATCAGGCGCTCCAACGGCTCTATGGCCGCGCTGTCGCACGGCACGCGCAGCTCTATCCACTCCGGCCGCGCCGAGAGGACTTCGATCTGCATCTCGCGCGGAGCCAGCTCGAAGGCCGTGCGGACGGCCGACAGGAGCTGCTCGATATCGAAGGGTTTCGTTAAGAAGTCCGAAGCCTGGTCGCGCAGGGCGCTGACGGCCGCCTCGGGCGTCGTCAGCGCCGTCATGACGATGACGCGCAGGTCTTTGTCGAAGCCGCGCAGCCGCGAGAGCATTTCGAGGCCGTCCATCCCCGGCATCATCACGTCCAAAAGCGCCAGGCCGAACTTCTCACGCTCGATAATCTCCAAACCCGCGTAGGCGTCCCGCGCCTGGCTCACCTCGTAGCCCTCCTGCCTGAGCGCGAAATCCACGAGCTGCTGCAACTCCGGGTCGTCGTCCACCACCAGAACCCTTTTCGACATCACGCGGCCTCCCTCTGAATCACCGTCCGAGTATTCCGAATGCTCTTACAGGAAATGTGCCCATGCCTTTGACCTTGACGGGGACGGCGAAGAAGCTGAAGCCGCGGTCGGGCAGGGCGTCCAGGTTGCACAGGTGCTCAACGACGGGGATGCCGGCGCGCAGCAGGACGGAGTGCGCAGGGCGCGCCGCGTCCGATGTGTCGTCAATGTTGTAGGAGTCAATCCCGACGAGCCTGGCACCCGAGTCGGCCAGCAGCTCGGCCGCGTCTCTCGTCAGGAATGGGTGGTTGTCGTAGTACTGCTCGCTGCCCCAGTGCTTGGCCCAATTCGTGTGAATCAGGACGGCGCGGCCTTCGACCTCCACATTGCTGAAGAGCGAGGCGTCGTGCGCGCGCACACCACCAGCGGCGCGCAAGACGACGCCGTCGAGGTCCGCGAGCGACGAGAGCGAGAGTCTGGACAAGTCGTCGCCGTCCTCGTACCTGTGGAAAGGCGAGTCCAGGTACGTGCCCGTGTTCGCCACCATCTCGATTTTACCGATGTGGAATTCTGTGCCAGCGGCGTAGTGCGCGCGCGAGGCGGCGCGGGTGAGGTGGTCCGAGATGACGGGCGCGGGCAGGCCGCGGTAAGTAATCATCCCGTGCTCGACGGCGTGGCTGACGTCAACGAAGCGCGATGTGTCGTGGTCTGGCATGATGGTTTAGGGCTCGGCCATGGAGAGAAAGAGGGCGTCGGTCGCGACCTTGCGGTTGACGTTGAAGTCCAGACGCCCGCGGTGCTGTTCGAGCTGCGAGAGCCAGCGCGCGGCGCGGTGGCTGGCGACGCTCGCGCCGAGCTTGGAGAGCTGCGGGCGTAGGTCTTCGTTGACCACCTGCTCGTCGCCCGCGCCCAGTGACAAAACCCACACGTCGCGCACGAGTGTCGCCAGCACGTCGAGCCGCGGCTCGTACTCCTCCTTGTGCTTCGCGTCGTTCATCTCCTCGGAGACGCGCAACAGCCGCGCGCGGTCGTTTGTCACGGCGAGCGCGCTGACGACATCCATCATCGCGTCGCGCTGCCGCCGGTAGCTCTCCACGTCGGCCGCGAGCGCGCGCCCTATGCTGCCGCGCGCGACGCGGGCGAGCAGCCGCGCGTCCCCTTTCGAGACCTGGCCGCCCGCGAGCAGGTGGCGCTCGATCTCGTCCGGCGCGAGCGGGCTGAAGCGAATCATCTGGCAGCGCGAGCGGATCGTCGCCAAGAGGGCCGCGGGCCTGGCGGTCGTCAGCACGAGGTGCGAAGTGCGCGGCGGCTCTTCGAGCGTCTTCAGGAGTGCGTTCGAGGAGTTCTCGTTGAGGCGCTCGGCGTCCTCGACGATGAAGACGCGGGCGCGGCCTTCGTAGGGGCGGAAGTTCGCCTCCTGCTCTATCTCGCGCATCGGGCCAATTCTGAGAATCCGGTTGAAGGGCCGCGCCAGGGCCACGTCCGGGTGCTCACTCCGCACCAGCTTCTCGCGGTTCTCCCTGTCGTCCGCGTACTCCTGGAACTTGGACCGCGAGATGCGGACGCACGACGGGCACTTGTCGCAAGCCTCCACGCCCTGCGGGTCGCGGCAGTTGAGCGCCTTCGCCAGTTCGAGCGCGAACAGCTTCTTGCCCACGCCCGCCTCGCCCGCGAACAGCAGCGCCCCCGGCACTCGGCCCGCTTCGAGCATCCGCCGCAGAATCTCCTTGACGCGCTGATTTCCTACGAGTCGGTCGAACATACTTCAGGAGTCAGAATACAGGAGTCAGGAGTCAGGAGAAAAGAAAGACAGAAGCACAGAAGGCTTTTCATTCTGACTCCTGACTCCTGGCTCCTGACTTCTGCTTTTCGAGAAAGGGCATCACGACTTCCATTACGCGCTCGTGCGTTTCGCTGACCGAGCCCGTGGCGTTGACGATGCGGAAGCGGTCGGGCTCGCGCTCGGCCATCGCCAGGTAGGCGCTGCGGACGCGCGTGTGGAAGGCCGCGTCCTCCGCGTCGAGGCGGTCGGTCTTGCTGTCGCCCTCCGTGCGGCGGCGCGTGCGCGCCAGGCACTCGGCCACCGGGAGGTCGAAGACGAGCGTCAAGTCCGGCTTCAGGCCGCCGGTCGCAATCTCTATGACCTGCCCGACCACCTCGGGCGTGAAGCTGCGCCCGGCCCCCTGGTAGGCGGCCGTCGCGTCCGCGTAGCGGTCGGACATGACTATCCCGCCCGCCTTGATGGCCGGCTGGAGGAGCGTGCGGACGTGCTGCGCGCGGTCGGCGGCGAAGAGCAGGAGTTCCGCCAGCGGGTCAACTTCGATCTGGGAATCGAGCAGCACGTTGCGCAGCTTTTTGCCCAAAGGAGTCCCGCCGGGCTCGCGCGTCGTCACGACATCTATTCCGCGCATCCGCAACTCGCTCGCCAGAAGGCGTAACTGCGTGGACTTGCCGCACCCGTCAATGCCTTCGAAAGTGATAAAAGTGCCGGACAAATTATTAGTTTCCGTGGTGGTCTGGGAATCGCGTCCGTGAAGCGTCAGGGCTCAGGGGTTTCAGTGGTTTCGGCGGGGGCGGCCTCGGCCGGGGGCGGCGGCGGGCTCGCGGCCTGGCTCGCGGGGCGCGGCAGGTCGCCGCTCGACCGCCGCGAGTGCGAGATGGTCGAGATGGCGTGCTTGAAGATCAACTGCTCCTGCGACCCGGTCTCCAGCAGCACCGAGAACTTGTCGAAGCTGCGGATGCGCCCCGTCAGCTTCGCGCCGTGCATCAGGTAGATTGTGACAGTGCTCCGCTCGCGCCGCGCCGTATTCAGAAAAGCGTCCTGAATATTCTGGGGAGTAGCCTTTGCGTCCACCGTTTTCTCCGCTTAGCGATCAACCGAAAGGGGTGCTGTGCGAGTCAGATTACACCACGGGAATAGCAGTTACAAGGAAAAAGAAATGAGGGATGATGAACTGTGCGGGCGGAATGATGAATTAAAGAAGATTGCCTTTTATTCATCATTCCTCATTCCGCACTCATCATTAGCTTTATCACTCGTTCCTGCACGGCCGGGTCGCCGCCGAAGCCTTCGATCCACTCGACGCCGGGCTCGCGGCGGAACCAGGTCAACTGCCTTTTACTGTAATGCCGCACGTCCAGCTTGGTCTGCTCGACGGCGCTCGGAAGCTCGCGCTCGCCCCGCAGGTACTCCACGACGCGGCGGTAGCCGTGCGCGCCTAGTGCGTTCGAGTCGGCCGGCACGCCCTTGGCGAGGAGCCGCCTTACCTCCTCGACCAGCCCGGCGGCGAAGTGAGCCTCGGCGCGCTCGTTAATCCGCCGGTAAAGCTCCGTGCGGGGCGGGGCGAGCGCGAAGACGCGTATGCGCCGGGCGAAAGGCGGGGGCTCCGGGCGCGCGCCCGCCTGCTCGGACATGGGCCGCCCCGTCTGTAGCCGGACCTCCAGGGCGCGCTGCACGCGCACCCAGTCGCGCGGCGCGAGCCTTGAGGCCGACGGCGCATCGAGCCTCGTGAGCATTCTGTGCAGGTGCTCGGCCCCGCGCCGCTCGCGGATTTCCGTCAGCCGGCGGCGCAACCCCTCGTCCGTTTTTGGCCCAGAGAAGAACGGCTGGCGCAGCGCCCGCAGGTAAAAGCCCGTCCCGCCGACCAGCACGGCCACACGCCCGCGGGCCTCTATCTCATCAATCTTCGCCGCCGCGTCGCGCGCCCACTCGCCCGCCGTGTAGTTCACCTCCGGCGGCACAAAATCAATCAGGTGGTGCGGCACGCCCCGCCGCTCCGCAACGGGCACCTTGGCCGTCGCGACCTCAATCTCGCGGTAGACCTGAACGGAGTCGCAGTTGATGACCTCGCCCCCGCAGCGCAGCGCCAGCTCGATGCCCAACTCGCTCTTCCCCGAAGCGGTCGGCCCGACGATTGCCGGAATAGGTCTGGAAGATGAATCAGAAGACTTCACGGGCCGGACAGGACGAGCCGAAAGATAATCACCACCCAGTTGATCGCCAGCAGCGCGAGCGCGCCAAGAGTTTGTGCACGGGAGAGACGCATGGCATTAAGCAATACAGAAATTCGGTAGCCGCCTGTACCCTCAGGGCCAGTTGAAATCGGCCGCCGTTTGTCCCGCCAGGGACATTCGATAATAGCCCAGCACTTCAGTGCTGGGAACCGGGCGAAAAAAAATAACGGAGTCCCGTAGGGACGACTGAATTCTACCCCAACACGTACCGCGCGTCGTAATCAATCCCGTGTCTCTTCAGGAAACTCACGAATTCCTCCTCGAATGTTCTCTTCCGGTGATGCTCTCTTTGCGTTTGGATGTAATGAACAGTCGCTTCGATTTGCGAGATGCCGACACTGAATGCCCCGTAACCCTCCTGCCAGGCGAAATCACGCTGCTCGGGAAAGCTCTCGTGAATCCACTTTGACGAGCCGCCTTTGATTACTTGAATCGCCTTGGCGACAGGCGTTGTCGCGGGCAGAGACAGCAGCAGATGGACGTGGTCTTCTACCCCTCCTATAGCGAGAGCTTTCATGTTGTTCTCGCGGGCAATCCCGCCCATGAACGGCCAGAGGCGGCGCTGTAAATCCTGGGTGATAAATTTTTGTCGCTGGCTGGTGCTGAAGACGCAATGCATCAGGCAACTGATGTAAGAGTGAGCCATGAGACACTCCTTTTCAGTCGTCCCTACGGGACTCAATCGTTAACGTCTTGTTTCCCAGCACTGAAGTGCTGGGCTATTGTCGGTCGCCCCTGACGGGGCTCAAGACAGCACAGGGCGGGTGGGTGGTGGGTGGTTCTAGCTAATGGCTTAATTGTAGAGTTTCGTCAATTCGATGCCGGTGTAGTACGCCTTCAGAATCTTGTCGTATGTAAGACCCTGGCGGGCGAGGCCGTAGGCCCCGACCTGGCAGAGGCCGACGCCGTGGCCCCAGCCGCGGCCCGTGAAGGTGAAGCCCGTGAGGCGGCCCGCGTCGTCGTAGCGGCGGTCTATGACGAAGAGCTGCTCGCGCAGGCCGAGCGCCGAGCGGATGCGCCCGCCGCGCAGGTGCGCCGTGCCGTTTGTGCCAATAATCAGCAGGTCTGTCGCGCGCCGCGACGAGCCGCGAGCCGCCACGCGCAGGTCCGTCAAAGAGCCTATGCCGCGGGACCAGCGCGAGAGTTTCGTCTGCACCTCGCCGACGCTCATCGCGGCCGTCCAGTTGGCGAAGGGCGACGAGCGGTCTGCGGCCGCGCCGTTCGGGGCGGGGCGGACTTCCAGGAAGTCAACCTCGCCGCTCCCGTTCAGGTGGAAGGTGACGGGCTCGCCGCCGACCAGCGAGACGGAGCGCACGGGGTAACTGTTCTCGCCGAAGGCGCGGAAGAGGTAAGAGTCCGAGTCAACGCTGATGGGCTGGTCTCGGTTCTTCTGCGAGCGCAGGATCATGTTGCCGCCGGCCGCGGGCCTGGTCGTCCCTTTTTGCAGGCCGAACAGCCCGCGCGCTTCCAAAGTGCCGGCGATTGACTGTAAGGCGCGGGCGCGCGTCATCGCTTCGCGCGGCCGCAAAGTCGCGTCCGGGAAGAGCGACAGCAACCCGTCGCGCACCAGCCACGCCACGTCCGCGCGGTTTTGTGCCGGAATGTCGCCCGCGTCGCGGAACGAGAGCAGGTAGTCTACGTCCGCATTGTCGAGCAAGGTGTCCGCGCGCGCCTCGCCGAAGACCGCTGCCGCCAGAGCCGTGCTGAAGGCCGGCGCGCGCACGGCGTCGTCCGCGATTACTGGCACAGTCTGGCGCGCGAGGCGGGCCACCGCCGAGAGCCAGTTGCGGACCTCGGCCGCAGAGACGGGCGCGCCGAGCCAACTGTCCGTCAGGTGTTTTGTGCCAAGATTGAAGCCGTGTATGTCGAGGAGCGCGCCCGCGCGCGCGAGCCCGCCGTGCGCCCCGTCGCGTATGTCGGGCAGGTCGCGCGAGGACTTGATGGTGAAGGGCGTGAAGTGCGCGTGCCCTTCGAGCGAGCACTCGCGGCCGCGCAGGTAGGGCATCGCCTCGTTGAAGATGTTCTCGGCGTTCTCCGTGCGGCCGCCGCAGGTCGAAGTGTAGAGCGCGTTAATCGGCTCGCCGCGGTAGGTGGCGACCAGCCCGCGCGTCTCCTCGACGGCGCGCGTCGAGAGCGGATGCTCCGTGGAGAGGCCGCCGTAGACCTGCGAGCGCGTCGTCGGCAGCAGATCGAAGCCCTGCGAGGCGAACTGGTTCCGGTTCCTGACGGCGTAGGTGCGCGCGGCGATGGCCTGCGCCTTCTGCGCTTCGAGCGCGGGGTAGCCGCCCGGCGACAACTCGTTCGGGACGACGCCGCGCACGTAGTCTTCCAGCCCCAGGACGTTGACGACCGTCAGCGTGCCCGAGCGGTTGGCGAAGACCTCAAGGCGACCGCGGTACGGCTTCTCGTTGAGACGCACGGGGGCGCTCATTTCATTTTCGGAGACGAAAGTGACGGGAGCAGACGTGCTGAAAATTTTGGACGAGCCGGAGCCGTAGGCGACCACCTCGCGCGTCGGCGCGCTCAGGAGGGCTGCGGGGCGTGCGACGCTCGGGGCCGCGTCGCGCGTCGCGGTTGTCGTCGTGCTCCGCGCTTCGACGACGGTCGCGGCCGCAAAGCCAGCGTCTTCGAGTTGGGCGCGCAGCTCGGCGGCTTTCGACGCCGAAAGATTCGAGCCGACCTGTAAGCGCCAGGAGTTAGTCGCGGCTTCTTGGGTGACTGTGACCTCAGCGCCTGTGGCCTCGCGTATCTCGCGCGCGGCGCGGTCGGCGTCATCGCGCTTCGCCATTCGTGCCAGCTCGACGCGGAAGCCCCCGGCGTCGAAAGTCTCTGGCCTGGGGGCGAGCAGTCGCGCTTCCAGGCGCACGCGCGCGACGGCGAGCGGCGCGGGCGGCGTGCCCGGCGCGGTCGCAGTCAGCAGCCTGCCGCCCGAAGAGATGGTCACGGAGCGAGCGTCCGTGGCGAGCCCTATGCGAACCAGGGGCTCTGCGTCAAGGCGGGAGATTTCGGCGGGGGGCGTGGGCTCGGCTTGCACGCGGCGCGGGCGCGTCTGCGCGGGGCCTTCCTGCGCGAAGGCGGCGGAGGAAGACGCCAGGAGGGCGTGCGCGAGCAGTAAGGCGATTGCTTTTGAGCAGAGGGGACGGCGCATCAACTTCAAGCTTCCGGCTGCGGCAAAGATTCGGGAGAGCGAGTTGGCCGCCGACATCATACTACAGTAGATACCACTTCATCCTCTTAAATCACTCAAGCCTTTGCGCCTTTGGTTTTCTCTTTGCGCCTTTGCGAGAAACAGCCGTTCACGCTGGAGGCGCAAAGTAAAAACTTAAGGCGCAAAGGGTTGAGTTTTTTTAACTCGCGTATCGTTCTTCGACGGTCGCGGCGAAGACGATTGTGCCAATTAGGCCGATGAGGCCGGCGGTGATGAAGGGGGCGCGCGGGGAGATTGACCAGAGGAGGCCGCCGGTGGCCGCGGCCGGGGTGATGGAGAGGCTGCGGACGAGGTAATACAGGCCGACGGAGCGGGCTCGGAGGTGCGGCTGGGCGAAGTCCACGATCATGGCCTTGCGCGAGGGCTCGCCGATCTCGCGCAGGCCGCCGACGACGAAGGCGAGGGCGAGCGCCGCGAAGCTTTTCGAAAAGACGACCGCGACGGGGAAGAGCGCGAAGCAGAGGAAGGTGGCGATGACGAAAGGCTTGCGCCCGATGCGCCCCGCCACCCTGGCCGCTGGGATGTAGACGAGAATAGAGGTCGTCAGCTGGATGGCGACGAGCACGCCGTACTGCGCTACGGGGACGCCGACGACGTTCGTGACGTAGAGGACTATGAAGAGATCAACCATGCCCTCGCAGGTGCGTATGATGATGTCGGAAATCAGCAGCCGCTTGAGCGCGGGGTGAAACGAGCGCCAGACGCCGCGCATATTGGTCGGCGCTCCCTTAATCACCGGCAGGTTGATGCGCCGCACGACGAGGACCGTGGCGGCCGCGAGAAACAGAGTGATGACGAGGCCGAGGCGGACGCCCGTTAAGATGCCGGCGGCGGCGATGAGCGCGCCGCCCGCGAGCGGGGCCGCGGCCATCGGCGCGCGCTTAATCATGGATTGGAGTGTGAAGCCCATCGCGCGCCGCTCCGGCGGTAGCGCGTCGCCTATGACGGCGAAGACAGCCGGGCTCGCCATGCTGTTCCAGGCCATAGAGAGCGCGAGCCCCACGAAGACGAAAGGCCAGGAGGGACTCAGGAGGTAAATGAGGTAGCCCACAGAGGCGAGCGCGACGAAGGCCACGAACGCGCGACGGCGGCCCAGGTGGTCGGCCAGCCAGCCGCCCGGGTACTGGTAGACGGCGTCGAAGAAATCCTTCGTCGTCCCGAAGAGCCCTATGACGGTATTGCTCGCGCCGAGAGCTTCGAGGTACTTCGGCAGAAACTTCTTCCACAGCTCCTCGCCGAAGCCGAGCAGCAGGATCGCCGCCGAGGCGAGCGCGATGTTGCGCTCGAAGCCCAGGTACTCCGCGACCCGTCGCGCACGCGTCCTGTCGGCTTCGTTCACGCCTTCTCCCACGGTTGTCTTACCTGTCTAAAGCTTCGGCGGCCAGTTTGTGAAATTCGCGGCGCGTGCTGTTGATGTTGACGAAGGGGAGCGGGCGCGCGTGCGTGCGGTTGGTCAGGAGGATGTAGGTGCGCTCGTTGACGGGATCGTTCCAGCAACTCGTGCCCGTGAAGCCCAGGTGGCCGAAGCTGTCGGGCGGGAGGCTCGCGCCCGCGGTCGAGTTGGGCATGGAGGCGAGCTGCCAGCCGACGGAGCGCGGCTCCTCCATCCCCGGCGTCATGTCCGTGCGGAAGAGGACGCAGGTCTCCGGCTTGAGGAGTTCTGTGACTCCGGCGAGGAACTGTGCGCCGAGGCGGCAGGTCTCGGCGGCGGTGGAGAAGAAACCGGCGTGCCCGGCCGCGCCTCCAAGAAAGTGCGCGTTGGCGTCGTGCACCTCGCCCCAGATGAGACTCTCGCGCCAAGCGTAACCCGCAGCGGCACCTTCCGCCTGACACGTCTCGCGCTCGTAAGCGTTGCCCAGCTCGGAGGCGGCAATCTCTGTGATGAAAGCTTTGTCCGGGTTGAAGAAGGTGCGCCGGAGGCCGAGCGGCTCGAAGATTTCGCGGCGGGCGATGTCGGCGAGCGTGGCGTCGTGCAGCCTTTCGAGCATCAGCCCGAGCGCGATGTAGCCCAGGTCGCTGTAGACGACGTGCGTGCCGGGCTCGGATTCAAGGGGCTGGCGGGCGATTGATTGGAGGACGCGCCTTCTGTCTCCGCCCGCGAGCAGGTAGAGCGGACGCCAGGCGGGGAGTCCCGCGGAGTGCGTCAGGAGTTGGCGAAGCGTGATGGCGCGCTTGTCGTCCGTGTCGAGCTCGTTGAGATAACGCGCGGCGCTGTCGTCTAAACCCAATTCGCCGCGCTCCACGAGCGACGCGCAGAGCAGGGCCGTGACCAGTGGCTTCGTCAGCGAGGCCAAATCGTAAATCGTGTCGAGCGTCGCCGGGCGTTCTTCCGAGTCTTTGACGGCGTGGCCGAGCGCGTCTGCGAAACGGATGCGGCCCCGCTCGGCGACGGCATAGACGGCCGAAGGGAAGTCGCCCGCCGCGATTGCCGCGGCCAGCATTGACGAGATGGAGGCTTCGCGCATCAGTGTGGCAGGATTCCGTCGAAGATACCCAAGGCGGGATGCGCGGCGTGCTCGTGGATGCGTTCGAGGGTCCGCAAGGCGAGGGTCAGAGCGCGCCTGCCGTCTTCGCCGGAGACGGGCGCGGGCGAGCCCGTGCGGGCGGCGTGAAGGAAAGCCTCTATCTCGGCGCGCAGGGGCTCAACGTCTTCGACCTCCAGGCGGCGAGTGTTGACGCCGGGCCGCGCGCCCGAGGGCACGAGGCTGCTGATGGAAGCGTAGCGCGTCGTGTAGTCCACGGCGACGTAGTCGTGCGGCTGGAAGAAGCGCATCTTCCGAATCTTCTCGGTCCCGACGCGCGAGGCCGTGATGTTGGCGACCGCGCCCGTCGCGAACTCAAGCCGCGCGTTGGCCGCGTCCACGCGGTTCGTCAGCACCGGAATCCCGACCGCCCGCACGTCCGTCACTTCCACCTCACTGCCTACGAGCCACTGCACTATGTCCAGGTCGTGAATCATCAGGTCGAGCACCACGTCAATGTCTAGCGAGCGCGCCGTGAACTCGCCGACGCGGTGAATCTCGAAGTAGAGCGGCCCGCGGACGTGCGGGCGCAGGGCGGCGAGCGCCGGGTTGAAGCGTTCGAGGTGGCCGACCTGCAAGAGCGCCCCGCCACTTCGCGCGGCCTCAATCATCCTGTCGGCCTCGGCCAAATCGCGGGCGATGGGCTTTTCGACGAGGACGTGGACGCCGGCTTCCAGGAGCGGGCAGGCGATTTCGGCGTGAGCCTCGGTCGGGACGGCGAGGCTGACGGCGTCAACGCGGCCCAAGAGATTGTGCCAATCGGTCGTCCACTCGGAGCCGCGCTCGGCGGCAATCGCGCGCGCCGTCTCCTCGTTCAGATCGCAGACGGAAACGAGCTGTGCTTGCCCCTCGGAGGCCAGGATGGCATGGACGCGCGCGTGCTGGCGGCCCAGGTGCCCGACGCCGATGACGGCTGTACGTAAGGTCATAGTGGTCAGTAGTCAGTGGTCAGTTAACGGCTGACGGATTGAAGATATATGTCTCTTAGCCGATACTCAAGCATGATAACAGGTTTTTAACTGACCACTGACTTCTGACTGCTGACCACTGAACTATGCCGAAGCCTGCGCGCGCCTGGCCGCTCCTCCTATTCGCCGCCGTCTTTCTCTTCTACCTCTACGGCCTCGGACACCTGCCGCTCGTCGGGCCGGACGAGCCGCGCTACGGTCAGGTCGCGCGCGAGATGTTCGAGCGGGGCGACATGGTAACGCCGACGCTCGGCGGGCACACCTGGTTCGAGAAGCCCGCGCTCCTCTACTGGATGATGATGGCGGGCTACGGGCTGTTCGGCGTCTCGGAGTGGGCGGCGCGGCTGGGGCCTGCGCTCTGCGGGCTGCTCACGGTCTTCTTCGTCTACTGGGTCGGCCGCCGCGTCGAGCGCGCGGGCGCGGGCGTGGAAGAAGTTGAAAATGGCACAAATCAATGGGGGGCGCTGGCGCTCGCGTCGAGCGCGGGGCTCGTAGTCTTCTCGCGCGCGGCCAGCTTCGACGTGGTCGTGACCGCGACGACGACCACTGCGCTCGCGTGCTTCCTCGCCGCCGAGGTGGAGACGAATCGCAAGAGCAGGCTCCGGCTGCTGGCCGCGTTCCACGCGGCGGTCGGGGCGTCGCTGCTGGCGAAAGGGCTGGTCGGCGTCGTCGTCCCGTTCGGCGTCGTCGGGCTCTACTACGTGCTCCGCCGCGAGTGGCCGCGCAGGGACGTGCTCTTCAGCCTGCTGTGGGGCGTGCCGCTCGCGCTCGTCGTCGCGGGCCTCTGGTACGGCCCCGTCATCGCGCGCCACGGGTGGACGTTCGTTGACCAGTTCTTCATACAGCACCACTTCGCGCGCTACGTCTCGAACCAGTACCGCCACCCGCAAAGGTTCTACTTCTACCTGCCGATCATGCTGGCGCTCGCGCTGCCGTGGACTCTGTACCTCGTCTCAGAATTGGCACAGGCGCGGCGCTGGAAGTGGCGCGAGCAGAGCGCGGAGGGCCGCGCGCGCGTCTTCGCCCTCGCGTGGCTCGCCGCGCCCGTGCTCTTCTTCTCGGTCTCGCAGTCGAAGCTGCCGGGCTACGTGCTGCCGGCGCTGCCGGGCGCGATGCTGCTCGCGGGCTTCGCGCTCGCGCGGTTCGTGCGCGGCGAGGGCGGGGAAGGAGTGTTGCGAGCGACGGGCGGGCTGCTCCTGCTCCTGGCGGTCGGGGGGCTGGCTTACGCTGCACGGACGGGCGACGTGACGATTGCCTGCGCGGTCCTTTCGGTCGCGCCGCTCGCGGTCGCGGGCGCGCTGGCTATCTTGCTGCGCGGGAGGCGCGCGGTGCGCGTCGAGCTGATTTGCAGCGCGATGTTCATCTCGATAGCCGTCGCGCTCAACTGCGCCGTCGGCCCGCTCGGGCGGCGCGAGTCCGTGCGCGACCTGATGCGGCTGGCGGACGCGCGTGGCTACGCTTCGACGCCCGTCTTCTACATGCTGACGGACGACCGCACGGCCGAGTTCTACGCGGGTGGGCGGCTGCTGTACCGCGCCGACGGCGAGCCCTTCAGGTTCGACGGCGCGCAGGAGGCAGCGGCCGCGGCGCGCGAGCGCGGGGGCATGGCCCTCGTCCTCGTGCCCGTCCAGTGGACGAATCAACTGACGGACTACAGGGCCGTCGAAACCGAAATCATAGGCGACAACGGCCTCCTCACGCTGGCCGTCATCCGCGTGCGCTAGATTCGGCGTTGGCGGAATATCTCAACCCTTTGCGCCTTACGTCTTGTCTTTGCGCCTCCAGCGTGAACGGCTGTTTCGCGCAAAGGCGCAAAGTTAATACTTAAGGCGCAAAGGCTTGAGTTTGTCTTCTGAGTCTCTCTTGATTTCGTAGAACCTGAGCTTGTATTTGTCGTTGACCAGTTCGTGCTCGGGGCGGCGGACGGTGTGCGACTCAAGCCAGCTCTTGCCTTCGTCGGATTGGTAAAGCTCTATGAGCGTGGTGTCCATCCAGGCGGGGCCGCCCCCCTGCTCGCGCATCTCCTTCTCGAACGTCTCGCGGTTGACTTCACGCCAGGTGGTCTGTGGGTTGAAGTACCTGATCATCTCGTTATCAGTGTTCCACTGTGCGAAGTAAATAATTGTGCCAGCGGGCCAAGCCTTGTTGAGCGCGAGCGCGAGCGCGAGCGGCGGGTTGGCGCGGACCTGCGCGTAAGGGTAGGCGGTGAAGGTCAGGTTAGCGACAGCCAACATCGCGACGAAGAGCGCGAGGCGATATCTGCGCACGTGGTCGGCTGCGGCCAGGCACGGCGCGAGGACGCTCCCCAGAAACACGACGAGCGCCGGGAGGTAGAAGAGCCTGTAAAAAGTGTTCTGCGGGATGAAGAAGAAAAGAAAGACGACATAGCAGACGAACCACACGGCGCAGAGCAACCGCAGCGGGCGCAGCCTGTCGCCGCCGTCCGCCGTTCTCCGAAACATCGCCTTCAGCTCGCCGGGCCGCCGCAGGAGTTGATAGAAAAAGGCCGCGGCGACGGCGACGAGGACGGCCGCCATCGCGTACATCGCGGGGTCTTTCAGGTCGCGCAGGAAACTGAGGCGGCCGCCCGCGATGAGCCGCGAGTGGCCGCGCAGCGTGTAAGCCAGATTGTCCAAGAAGCTGAAGGTGAAGCCGTGCTCCGGCGAAAAGTTGGTCAGCCAGCGGACGAGGGGCGCGACCTCAAGGCCGCCCGTCGTGAGGTAAAACGAGTAGAGGAAAATCGGGAAGGTGAAGAGGAAGGCGGCCGCCGCGTACTTGAAGACGTGTACGAGTCGCCGCCTGGTCGGCTCGTCTGCGGTTTGCAGGAAGACGCCGAGCGCGGCGACCGGGAAGAAGAAGATTGCCAGTTGATGAAAGAGCATGGCCGCGGCGTGTGCGCCGGCCGCGAGGAAAGGTCTGGGCCTGCGGTGCGGGAGGACGAAGTAGAAGCTGACGAGGAGGAAGAAGGTGCTGGCGGTGTAGCTGTCCGCGTCGGTCGCGAACTTCCACCACGTCGCGGAGAAGGCGAAGAGGAGCGTGAGCGCCGTGCTCAGGTAGAGGGAGCGGAAACAGTCTTGCAGGATGCGGAAGAGCACGTAGGCGCTGGCCGCGCCGAAGAAGCAGTTGAGGACTTGCAGGACGACGACGGCCCTCACCTGGAGCCCCGCGCCGTGGGCCAGTTTGTAGAAGAGGTAGCCGACGACGTTGTAGACGAGGTGGTTTGGGTGCAGCAGCGAGGCGTCGAGCCCGCGCGCCTCCTCGATCACGCGCGCGAAGAAGATTCCGTCCCAGTAGTAATTTTTCGTCAGCAGCGCGAGGTAGCAAAGCAGCACGCCGGCCGCGACGACGAGCGGCCTACGGCCTGCGCTTGAGTCCTGCGGCGGGGCGTTGCCGTGCTTTGGCATGAGAGGCTAGGGGCCTGCGCGCAGAGACCTGTCGAAGAAATCTATCACGCGGCGGTCGTAGGTCTCGCCCTGCTCGCCCTGCGCGAAGGGCAGGTTATAGCCGGTCAGCGGCAAGTCCATTTTGACTTCGACGGCCGCCGTCTTGGGCATACATTGCGCGAGCGCGTTAGTCGAGGCCCGCAAGTCAGGCGGGGTGTCGCCGCCGGCCAGGATAAGCACGCGGCGGTCGCCGATTGATTGAGCCGCCTCGCAGGCGCGCGCCGCGTCGTAGCCACCCATGAAATAGATGCGCGTCCCGCGCCGCGCCATCCAGCGCAACAGCCCGTTGCTCAGGCCCGTGCGCTCGCGCACCGCGGCGCTCAGGATGTCGTCCGGCGATTCTGGCACAGAATCCAGGATGAGGGCGCGCACGCTTGCGTCCCGCGCGCCCGCGCGCAGGGCGACGTAGCCACCCATCTCGACGCCGTAGACGCCCATGGCGGGGCCGACCAGCGGGCCGCCCTGCGGCGTCTTCAGCGAGCGCAGGTAGTCCAGGGCCGCGCCGAGGTCTTCGGTCTCCGTGCCGCCGAAGGAAGTCCAGGCGACGGGCGGCTCGACGCCGTGGCCGCGCAGGTCGGGCCAGAGCACGGTGTAGTTGGTCGTCTCGTTGAGCTTGACGCCGAGGTTGAGGAGCCAGGAGCGGTTCGCGCCGTAGCGGTGCAGGAGGACGACGGCCGGCGCGCCCTCTGCCCCGCGCAGGAGCCACCCGCGCGCACGCGTCCCGTCACGGTTGGCCCATTCCTCGTTCGTCGCCTTCAGCCCACGCTCGCTGAGGAGCGTGAAGGTCTCGGGCGTGACGAGGTAGTCCTGCGCGGGCGGGCGCGTCACCTTGTAGACCAGCCACCCCATCACGAGGGCGACCGCCAGCAGCAGCACCCCCGCAATCGGGAGGAGCATCTTCAGCAGCTTCTTACCTGGCATCCGGCGAGGCGACATTGAAAAAATAATGATGAACGATGAATGCGGAATGATGAATTAAAAGCAGTTGTCTTCAATTCATCATTCCGCCCGCAAAGTTCATCATTTGACTTCCTCCCTCTTGCGCGCGAGCGCGTAGTCTTCGGGGGTGTTGACGTTGGTGAAAAAAAGTTCGGCGCCGCCGAGGTCGCTGAGCTCGTCGAAGGTGACCAGGCGCGTGCGCAGGGAATCGAGCAGGGCGCGCGGGCGGCGCTCGCCGGCGGCGATCAGCTCGGCGGCGCGCTCGCGCGCGGCGTCGGCGCGGTAGAGCGCGCAGAGCGGCTGCCGGCGTCCGTCCTGTTGTACGGGGACCACGGCCTCAAAGTTTTCCCTGAGGGAGGCGAGCCGCACGAAAAGTTCTCCGGTGACGAAGGGCAGGTCGCAGGCGACGACCGCCGCCCAGGTGCCGCGACTGGCGGCCGCGAGCGCCGCGTGGAGCCCGCCGAGCGCGCCCCATTCTACATAAAAATCTGGCACAGCGGGCAGCCCCGGCCACGCCGCGCACCTCTCGGCCGAGCCCACCAGCGTGACCTGCCCTGTCAGCGCCGAGAGTGCCCCGCAGATGCGCTCGACGAAGGTCTGTCCGCCGAGGGTGAGCCGCGACTTGTCGCGCCCCATGCGGCTCGACGCGCCGCCGACCAGTATGAACCCCTCAACGTCCCGCATCTAATTCGGGAAGGCGTCCAACCGGCGGCCAGTTTATCTCATCAGATTGTGCGCTGGTGATGGGGGCCATCGAACGCGCACGTTAACACGCGGCGCGAACAGAGGCAAGGAAAGCGGTGACAGGTGACAACGGACAGGCGACAGGATAAAAACAGGTTCTTTCCTGTCACCTGTCCCTTGTCACCTGTCACTGACTAAAGTTATATTCGCAGGTGGTGGAAGCGGCCCTGTTCCCCTATTCAATCGCCCTCGCCCGGCCGCCGGGGGCGTCCTTACCGTTCGGACGAGGAGGCCCGGCCCGTACCTTCGTCGTTTCCAGTTTCCAGAGGTAACTTAATGAGAAGAATTTTCGCAGCGACTTTCGGCCTGGCCCTCGTGCTGGCGCTCTCGCTCTCCACAGTCTCTGCTCAGAAGGCCGCCCTCGGCGCGACGAGCGCCGGAGCGCCGCAGCTCTTCCCCCTCGAAGATATCAAGCCGGGGATGAAGGGCGTCGGCCGCACGGTGTTTAGCGGGACCGAGCCCGAAGAGTTCGGCGTCGAAATCCTGGGCGTGCTGCCGGGCTTCCCGGCCCCGCGCCAGAGCGCCATCATCGCGCGCCTGACCGGGCCGCTCGCCGAGCGCACGGGCGTCTTCGGCGGAATGTCCGGCTCGCCCGTCTACATTGACGGCCGCCTCATCGGGGCCGTCGCCTTCAGCTTCCCCTTCTCGAAGGAGCCGATTGCCGGCATCACGCCCATCAAGCAGATGATTGACATCTTCGAGAACGGCGGCGTCGAGCGAAACACAGGGGGGAACAACGAGCCGCGCACCTTCTCGTTCACCGAGCTGGCCTCGACGGACTGGAAGCCGCGGCTGCCGAAGCCGGCCATCACCGGCGCGGCCTTCCTCGCGCCCGTCGCGCAGGGCTCGCCGCTCCTCCCGCTTTTGGGCCAGCAGTTGCAGCCCATCGCCACGCCCGTCGTCTTCGGCGGCGTCTCGCAGGAGGCGCTCGCACTTTACGCGCCGCAGCTACAGGCCAACGGCCTGCTCCCCGTCTCGGGCGTCGGCGGCGCGGCGGCCATCACCAGGCTCGCCCCGGCCACGGACAAGACGCTCACGGGCGGCACTAGCGTCAGCGTCCAGCTCGTGCGCGGCGACTATTCGATTGCGGCCTCCGGCACGGTGACGATGCGCGACGGCGACAAGATTTACGCCTTCGGCCACCCGTTCCTGAGCCTCGGCGGGAGCGATATGCCGATGACGGAGGCTTCGGTCGTGACCGTCATCCCGAACGCGAACAACTCGTTCAAGCTGGCGGTGCCGGGGCAGATGGTCGGCAACATCTCGCAGGACCGCGCCACGGGCATCTACGGCCGGCTCGGCCAGACCCCGAAGATGATTCCCGTCAAGATCAACCTGCGGACGAGCCGCGACCGCACGGAGACTTTCACTTACGAGGTGGCGAACGACTCCTTCCTGACGCCGCTCCTGCTGAACCTGACGGTCTTCAGCACGATCACCTCGACCGAGCGCAGCATCGGCGACGCGACCATCAGCGTCAACGGCCAAATCAACGTCGTGGGCCACGATCCCATCCTGGTCGAGCGCCGGTTCTCGTCGGCCAACGCCCCTGTCATGGCGGCAGGCGCGGTGGCCGTGCCCGTCAACGCGCTTTTGACGAGCGGCTTCGAGAACGTGCAGATCGGCGGCATCACGCTCGACATCACTTCGTCTGAGACGAAGTACGCCGCCTCGCTCGAACGCATCTCGCTCGACCGCACGGAGGCGGGGCGCGGCGACAATGTCGAGGTTCAGGCTTACGTCCGCACGGAGTCGGGCAAGCAGTTCGTCCAGCGCATCCCCGTCCAGGTTCCGCGCGACGTGCCGCTGGGTCAACTCCTGGTCTTCGTCGGCGACGGCAGCGCCTTGCAGCAGGGCTCGGCCGCGCAGGCGTTCGTCCCGCAGGACTTGAGCCAGCTCGTCAGCGCCATCAACAAGGTGAAGAAGAGCGACCGCCTCTACGTGAAGCTCTTCCGTATCACGCCGGGCGCGGTCATAGGCACGAGCGAGCTGCCGAACCTGCCGCCCTCGATGCTCGCCACGCTCAACTCTGATCGCACGACGGGCGGGTTTACGCCGACCGTGCTCTCGCCGATTTACGAGAAGGAGCTCGCGCCCGCAGAGTTCGTCATCACGGGCCAGCAGATGATCGGGCTCGACGTGGTCAGGTAAAATTCGGCCCAAAATCTGAAGTCCAAAGTCCAAAGTCAGGAAGCTCGGTTTGACTTTGGACTTTGGACTTTAGACTCTTTGTTGACGACGAAGAGGAAGCGGCGCTCGGATTCGGGGATGCGGATGGCCTTGTAGACGAGAGCGGACTTTTCGAGCTGTTCGCGCAAGCTATCGCCGCCGAAGAGGAGCAGCGTAGAACGGGGCGGGGACCACGCGACGAGGGCGGGCAGCAGTTCTGTGAAACGGTCCAGCGCGCGGCAGGTGACGTAAGATGCCGCGGGCGCTGGCGTCTTCTCGAAGCGCGCGGCGACGACCGCGGCCCGTTCGCGCGCGCCGGCGCGGGCCAGTGCTTCGCGCAGGAAGACGGCCTTCTTCGGGGACGACTCGATGAGCGTGGCGCTCAAGTCCGGGCGCGCTATCAGGCAGGGGATGACGGGGAGGCCCGCGCCGGAGCCCACGTCCGCGACGTGCGCGCCCTCCGCGATGTGTGCCAATACTATTAGCGATTCGAGGACGTGGCGCGCGGCGAACTCCGCGGGCGGGCACGGCGCGACCAGGTGCAGCCGCGCGTTCCAGGCCGTGACCAGCTCGTAGTATTCTCGTAAGCGCCCGATTGTCTCCCCGTCCAGCCGCACGCCGTAGCGCGGCGCGCTCTCTCCCAGGGCGCTGGCAAATTCGTCTGCGAACGTCACAACAGTCTTTTAACTTAGAACGACGGCCGAAGGCAAAAACTCCGGTCGCACATTCTCGATCTGGTAGAATCGCCGAGGAAGGGAAGTCTGTATGAAGCTCGTTAGGATTCCATTTCTCCTTGTGGCTCTAGTCGCGTGGGGCAGCGCCGTCAACCTCCTCGCGCAGTCTTCCGACAAGCGTTACCTGTCATCAATCGCTTCGCGCGCAGAGTTCGACACTCTGGCGCGCACCTATGACGCGGACACGCCCTACCCGCTGCCGCACGTCATCTTCGTGATAGACCGCAAGGACAAGAACAAGATTTATTACGCCAACGCCAGGCGCTACGCCTTCCACAAGGATTTCGTCAACGCCAACTACCTGTCGTTGGAGCGCGGCCAGGAGTTTTTCGAGAACAATTACCTGAAGCCCAACCGCCGCTTCATCCTCGGCACGCTCGCCTACCAGACTCCCGTCAAACGCTGGACGTTCGAGTTCTGGGAGGGCGATTTGATTCCCGCCGACCAGATCAAGCTCGCCTACGAGGTCATCAGCAAGAGCTTCTTCGCGCCCGTGGCCTACAAGCCCAACTCGCTCCGCCAGGAGGAGGCGACCGCGCCGCTCGCGGAGCTGCCGCGCGTCCTGCAAAGCGACATCTCGAAGGAGCAGGAGTACCAGCCCTTGAACGTGGCGAAGGGTCTTGGAAGGATTCACATCATCGAGAAACTGGACGATCACGTCGAGATTGGCTTCAACGAAATCCTCATCCTGACGGAAGTGCCGATTAACCTTCCCCCGGTCGCGGGCATCATCACGACGAAGCCCTCGACGCCGCTCTCGCACATCAACCTGCTCGCCAAAGGCTGGGGCATCCCGAACGCCTACATCAAGGACGCGCACACGCTCCTCAAAGAGTACGACGGCTGGTGGGTGAGCTTCGAGACGCTGCGCGACAAGTACGACATCAAGCGCGCCGACCTCAAGCAGATTGACGAGTACCAGAAGCGGCTCAAGGAAAGATTAAACGTGATGAAGCCGCGCGCTAATCTTGAGACGACCCGGCTCGCCTCCTTGAGCGAGCAGCGCGCGCGCGACAGCCTCAGCTACGGCGGCAAGTCCGCCAACCTCGGCGAAGTGATGAGGGCGCGGCTGCCCGGACTCAGCGTGCCCGGCGGCTTCACCGTCCCCTTCCATTACTACGACCAGTTCATCAAGGAGAACAAGCTCGAAGAGCCCATCTACGAGATGATGAACGACCAGCGGTTCGTGCACGACCCGGCCTACAGGCGCGAGCGGCTCGCGCAGATGCGCGAGCGCATCCAGAAGGGCAAGCTCAACGACGGGTTGCGCGCCGAAATCCAGCGGCGCGTCTCGGCCGAGTACGCGGGCAAGGGCCTCTTCGTCCGCAGTTCCTCGAACTCCGAAGACCTGCCGAACTTCAGCGGCGCGGGGCTCTACACGACTGTGCCAAATGTTAAAGGCGAGGAGCCGCTCGTCGAGGCCATCAAGACCGTCTGGGCCTCGCTCTGGAACTTCGAGGCTTACGAGGCGCGCGAGCGCGCCAACGTTGACCACTCGAAAATCTACATGGCCGTGCTGATTCAGGAGGGCGTCAACTCCGAAAGCTCGGGCGTGATGATTACGACCGACCCATACGACCGCGACAACCGCGGGGCCATCTACATCAGCGCCAAGCGCGGCCTCGGCATCAAGGTCGTCGAGGGCAAGAAGATCGCCGAGCAGATTCTCTACCGGCCGCGGGGCGAGTCCGTGCAGGTGCTGACGCGCTCGGCCGAGGACAGCCTGCTGACCTTCGACGAGAAGGGCGGCGTCCGAGAGATTCCCATCACGGACGCGCGCGCCGTGCTGACGGACGAAGTCATACGCCGCCTGGTGCGCGCCGCCGACCAGATCAAAAAAGTCTTCGGCGGCCGCGACCAGGACATCGAGTGGGCCTACATGAAAGGACAAATCTTCATCGTCCAATCGCGGCCGTACATTTCCGGCAGTTGAGGGCCAGTGGGCAGAGGGCGGCCGTGTGCCCCGTCAGGGGCGTCGTGAAAATAGCCCAGCACTTCAGTGCTGGGAATAAGTTCGTAAAATATATTGAGTCCCGTAGGGACGACTGAAGAAAGGGCGGCCCATGTTCAGTCGTCCCTACGGGACTCGGCACAATTATCCGTCCCTTCCCCAGCACTGAAGTGCTGGGCTATTATCAACAGCCCCTGACGGGGCTGAAGAGTCGCGCATCACTTCACTGACAATTGACTATGAGCGAAAAAACTTTTGTTGACGGGTTGCTGGCCGGGCGCGTCGCCTTGGTGACGGGCGGCGGGACTGGGATTACGGGCGGCGTCGCAAGGGCGCTGGCGGAGGCGGGCGCGCGCGTGGCCCTGGTGAGCCGCAGGCTCGAACACCTTGAGCCGGCGGCCGAGAGGATTCGCGCGGGCGGGGGCGAGGCCGTCGCGGTCGCGGCCGACGTGCGGAAGATGGAGGAGGTGGAGCAGGCTGTCGCCGCGACTGTGGAGAAATTCGGAAAACTAGACATCATCGTCAACGGCGCGGCGGGAAACTTCCTCTGCCCGGCCGAGGAGTTGTCGCCGAACGGGTTCGGCACGGTCGTGGACATTGACCTGAAGGGAACTTTCAACGTCTGCCGCGCGGCCTTCGCGGAACTGAAGAAGGAGCGCGGGCAGATTCTCAACATCAGCGCCACGCTCCACTACGTCGGCACGCCTTTGCAGTTGCACGTCTCCGCGGCCAAGGCCGGCGTGGACGCGCTGACGCGGCAACTCGCCGTCGAGTGGGGGCGCTACGGCATCCGCTCGAATGCCATCGCGCCCGGCCCCATCGAAGACACGGAAGGCATGACGCGGCTCGTCCCCGCGGAGGTCAAGGAGAAACTGAGGCGCAACATCCCCTTGGGCCGCTTCGGGCGCATACGCGACATAGAGCAGGCGGCCGTCTTCCTCTGCTCCGACGCCGCCAGCTTCATCAACGGCGCAATCATCGTCGTGGACGGCGGCCAGTGGCTCTCCGCCAGCCGGATGCTTTAGCTCATCCCGCATTATTTCTTATGCTCGACCTTCAGCCCGCGACTTTTGACGACTTCCTGCGCGAGGCGCGGCGCGGCAATGTTGTGCCAGTTGTGCGGAGCGTGCTCGCGGACTTGCAGACGCCCGTCGGGGCGTTCCTGCGCGTGGCGGCGGGCGCGCCCTACGCCTTCCTGCTCGAATCAATCGAGGGCGGCGAGCGCGTGGCCCGCTACTCCTTCCTCGGGGCGAACCCGGAGATGGTCGTGCGCGGCTGCGGCGACGACACGCTCGTCTGGCGCAAGGGCAAGTGGGAGATGATGAAGAATGTCCGCGCCACAGACTTCGCGCGCGAGTATTTCCGCGACCGCGAACTGGCCCGGCGCACTGGGCTGGCACCTCTGGCCGGCGGCGCGGTCGGCTACCTGGCCTACGAGGCGGCGCGCTGGTTCGAGCCCGTGCTCGAAACCGGCGGCGACGAGGGCATGGAGGTGGACGACGCCGTCTGGATGTTCTACAGGACCGTGCTCGCCTTCGACCGCGTGCGCCAGCGCGTGGAGATCACGGCCGTCGTCCTGACCGAAGAGGCCGAGGGCAGCCACGAGCGGCTGCGCGAGCTTTATGATGGAGCGGTCGCGGAGACGGAGCGCGTTGAAGAGTTGTTGCTGAAGGGCGGGGCGGCCGTGCCCGTCGCGCGCGGCGAGGCAGACGGCGACGGCGCGTTCGAGTCGAACTGGGCGCGCAAGGATTTCGAGGAGGCCGTCGGACGTGCGCAGGAGCACATCGCGGCCGGCGACTGCTTCCAGGTCGTGCTCTCGCAGCGCCTCAGCAAGAAGGTCTCAGCCGACCCCGTGCAGATTTACCGCGCGTTGCGCGCGACGAACCCGTCGCCTTACATGTACTTCTTCCGGCTCGGCGAGGAGGCGGTCATCGGCGCGTCGCCCGAGATGCTGGTCCGCTGCCGCGGGCAGCGCCTGGACTACCGCCCGATTGCGGGCACGCGACGCCGCGGGGCGACCGAGGCCGAGGACTGGCTGCTCGGCGAGGAGATGCGCACGGACGAGAAGGAGGTGGCCGAGCACATGATGCTGGTTGACCTCGGGCGCAACGACCTGGGCCGAGTCAGCGACTACGGCTCCGTCGAGGTCGAAGAGTTGATGACCATCGAGCGTTACTCGCACGTGCAGCACCTGGTCACGAGTCTGCGCGCGCGGCTGCGCGACGACCTAGACCGCTTCGACGCGCTGGCCTCGTGCTTCCCGGCCGGGACCGTGACGGGCGCGCCGAAGGTGCGCGCCATGCAGCTCATACGCGACTTAGAGAAGGGGCCGCGCGGCGTCTACGCCGGCGCGATCCTCTACATGGACTACGCGCAGAACCTTGACTCCTGCATCGCGATTCGCACCATCGTGATGCGCGAGGGACGCGCCTACGTGCAGGCCGGGGCGGGCGTGGTGGCCGACTCCGTGCCGGGGCGCGAGTACGAGGAGACGATCAACAAGGCGCGCGCCCTGTTGCGCGCGATAGAGATGGCAGAGAAAGGACTGTGAACATGAGTCGGGGCGGATTTGCACTCATTACCCTGTTATTAACTCTGGCGATGGCTCCGCAGGTTTTGGCACAGGAGACGCCGAAGAAGAGCAACGAGCGGCCCGCGTCGCAGCAGACATCGCAGGCGGAGCCCTTCGACGGCGCGAGCGTGGAGAAGATGGCGGCCCAGTGCGTCCGCCTCGAAACACAGGCCGGCGCGATAGAGTTGGAGATGCTGCCGGAGCACGCGCCCGAAGCCGTGCGCAACTTCCTGAACCTCGCGGCGACCGGGCTCTTCGACGCGACGACCTTCAGCCGCGTCGTCAAGGGCTTCGTCATACAGGGCGGCAACCTCTCGACCGGGCCGAAGTGGAACTTCGAGACGGCGAAGCGCGCGGCCCGCAAAATCCCCGACGAGCCGAGCCTCATCAAGCACGAGCGCGGCATCGTCTCGATGGCCCGGCCCGACGAGCCCAACAGCGCGACCACGCACTTCTTCATCCTCGTCGGCACGGCCTCCCAGCTCGACGGCAAGTTCTCCGCCTTCGGCCGCGTGGCAAGCGGCATGGACGTGGTGGACGCCATCAACCAGGCCGAGGCCGAGAGCGAAAAGCCCTCCAAGCCCGTCACGATCACGCGCGCCGTCGTCAGTCAGTGCGCGAAAAGCGGCGGGCAGTAAAAGCCGCGCTCTCCGCCGGAACTTGTTTTGGCGCGCGTGATCCGTGCGAGAAATCCGTCAGTCGTTCAATGACCACTGAGGAATGACGCCCGCTTTCCAACACGCCACGGCATTGTCAGTTAATCCCGTCATGAGGGGAATGTTAAAATCATTCTGGCAAGCCCAGGTTGAATTAAGGTTGTCTACGAAGCTCTCAAAGTCACCTTTCAGTTGAGCAATGGCGTCTCTTTGCTCCTCAGTGGTAGGGTTCGGGACGGCCGGGTAAACAAACGGGAGCGGCGCGTTTTGGATGGCAATAAAACGTCCGAAGTGGGAGTAGCCGTTCAGGGGAGACGGATCCCCAGGGTCCTGTAGCTGATAGTCCTCAGGGATGGGAAACTGTTCCGGCGTAAAAGGTGGCAACGGGACAACCTTCATCCTTTTCCCTTCGCCCTGCTCCGTAATGGCGGTAATGGCCTCGGTAGCCTGGTCGAAGTTGGTTATCACCTCGGAGATGCGTTCCGCAAAGTCGGAAGTCCAGACGAACTGTTGGCCTGTTGTCGTCCAGGGGAAATTTTCAACCCCGGCCAGCCTGATGCCGTCGCGGAGCGCCCGGTAGAAGGCCCCAATCGAGTTGTAAGGGTATTGAGGTGTCGTATTGTCGAACGGGTCAAGCTCCTCAGGCGTTTCGATGTCCAGCATCGTTTGCAGGGTGGTTTCATTCAGCGGGCCTAAGACCGCGTTAACCAACGCATGATGCCCTGTCGCCGGGTCGTCGGGGTCAAAGAACGGGAGCGGTTTCCCGAATTGAGGACCCTTAAAATTCGGCGTCGTCCCCAGCGCCAGACATAGATTCGCGGCCAGCTCCAAATGAAACATCTCCTCCATGCAGACGCTCAGAATCGTTTGGTAGGCTTGCTCCGAAGGGTCTTTGATTGAAGTCATGGCCGTCAGGTAAAAGGGGAGCGTGTATAGCTCCACGGCGACTGCTACTTGGGCGTGTTGTTGGACGAGGTCTACAGTCCAGGTGGATTGGGTAGCTGACATGATGTCTCTCCTTCGTGAGTGGCTAACAGGTGGGGTCGTTCGGAGGGCAAAAACGTTGACCCGGCATCAAGAGAATCATTGCCGACGGCGCTGCAAGCTCAATCGCCGAATGTGAAGCTGCCGCGAAGTGACGTTCCGACTTGCGCTATTATTTTCTCAGGCTGAAAATAAGGACTGCCCCGAGGTCTTGTAAGAGATTAGGGCTGAGTTATGGCACGGAGTATGCCCCTCGCCTGCGCGCCCGTCAAGCTCTAGGAGACGTCACGCTTCTGTTTTCATCCCTTCTGCTATCTGAAATATCAGGCCGGCGGGAGTAAGTAAGAAAGTTATGAAAGGCAGTCAGGCGGGGCCGGGAATTCACACCCGGCCCCGCCTGATTTTTAGTCGTCGTCATTGATCGTGCATCCCCCTGTGCCGGCCGCGACAGTGGCGTTCGTCGGCGACGAGAGCAGCAGCCGGAAAATCTCCGCGGCCTCGTCGAGCGTGTCGCCCTTGACCGTCACGGAGACGGTCTTCGCGGTCTCCCCAGGTGCGAACGTCAGAGTCGTCAGGCCGATGGTCGTGTAGTCGGCGGGCGCGGCGGCCGTGCCGTTGGCCGTCCGGTACATGACCTTCACCGTCTGCGCGCTCGCCGCCGACAGCGTGACGGTGAAGGTCGCGGTCCCGTCCGCGTTACCCTCTATCACCGACACGTTGTTGACTGAGAGCGAGGGCGCGGGGTCGTTGTCGTTGATGGCGCAGACGCCCTCCTTGTCTGAGATCAAGGCATTGGTCGGCGCGCTCAGGAGCAGCCGGAAGGTCTCCTTCGCTTCGTCGAGCGTGTCGCCCTTGACCTTAACGTAGACGGCCTTCGCGGTCTGCCACGGGTTGAAGCTGAGTGTCGTTGCAGGCAGCGGCGTGTAGTCAGCGCCGGCGGCCGCGGGGTTGGTCACGCCGCCCGCCGTCTGGTAGCTGACCGTGACGGGCTGAGAGCTCGCCGGCTGTAGCCTCACCGCGAAGACGGCCGTCACCTCGCCCGCGTTGCCTTCAGTCACGGCGATGTCGCTGACCGAGAGCGAGGGCACCGTGAAGTCGGCGTCGGACGTGTCCGCGTACAGGTCGTTGTAGGTTCTGCTCGGCGGGGCGAATGACAGGTTGGTCTTCGACGCGGTGACGGTGTAGTCGCCGCCCGGCGTCAGCCCTGTGAAGGCGTAGTAGCCGTGCGCGTCCGTCAGCTTGGAAGTGGTCTGCGCGCCCGTGAGCTGGACCGTGACCCAGGGGACGCCGACCGGGCCGGTCGCGCCCTGTGTGACGACGCGCCCTCTAATGCCGGGGGTGTCTTTCAGCTTGATCAGGAGAACGTCGTGCGGGTCCTCCGTAAATTCTTCATACACGGGGTTGGGGCTGGACGCCGCGATGTAGGCGTTGCCGGAGGGGTCCGCCGTCACGTCGCCGAAATAGTCCTTAGAATCATTGCCGACGAAAGTGGAGTAGAGCAGCGCCGAGCCGTTAGCTTTGAGCCTCGCCGCGTACATGTCCCCGTCGCCGACTTGCCCGCTCGGGAGGGGGTTTTTCAGCGGAAAGTCGGCCGAGCCTGTGTCTCCCCCCACCGTGGCGTGGCCCCACGAGTCCACCCCTATGCCGTAGCTATAGTCGTACCCGCCGCCGCCGAGGTAAGTCGAGTAGACGAGCCCGGAGCCGTCCGCCTTGAGCCTCGTGACGAAGGCGTCGGAGTAGCCGGCGTTCGCGCTTTGGAGGGCGTTGGTCACGGGGAAGTCTGTCGAGAAGGTCTCCCCCGTGACGTAGGCGGTGTTCGACGGGCCTAACACGATGGCGCGGGAATAGTCACTGCCGCTCCCGCCGAGGTAGGTCGAATAGACGAGGGCCGAGCCGGCCGCGTTGAGCTTCGTGACGAAAGCGTCTGCGGAGCCGCCTCCGTACGTGTTTTGGAAGGCGTTAGCTACGGGGAAGTCGGCCGATTCGGTGTCGCCCGTGACGTGGACTTTGCCGGCCGAGTCCAGCGCCATGCCATAGGCTATATCATCGTCAGTACCGCCGAGGTAGGACGAGTAGACGAGCGCGGAGCCGTCCGCGCTGAACTTCGTCACGAAGGCGTCGTAGCTGCCGGCGTTCGCGCCCTGGAGGGCGTTGGCCGTCGGGAAGTCGGTCGAGTTCGTGTACCCCGCGACGTAGGCGTTGCCGGCCGAGTCCACCGCGACGCCGCGGCCCTCGTCGTAGCCGAAGCCGCCGAGGAAGGTCGAGTAGAGGAACTCGTCGCCGCTGGGGCTGAGCTTCGCCAGGAACGCGTCCCCGCGGGTGTAGTCTCCGTGGACCGTGGGCTGGAAGGCGTTGTCCGTAACGTAGAAGCCTCCCCCGTTGGTATGCCCCGTGACGTAGGCGTTGCCGGCCGAGTCCACGGCGATGTCATTGCCCTCGACCCTATTATAGCCCTCAAAGAAAGTCTGATAGAGGAGCTGCGAGCCGTCCGCCTTTAACTTCATCACGAAACCGACTGTATTGTAGCCGCCGTCAAGGTAGGTGATGCCGAGGTGGCCCGTGACGTAGATGTGGCCCGACGAGTCGTAGATGATGGCTTGGGGCTTCCCGAAACCGGAATCATCCGCGCCGTACTCGGCGATGAAGTTCGAGTATGCGAGCACGGGGTCTATGACGAGCGGCGCGCTGTGGTCGTACTCGCCGAGACTGAAGCGCACGCGCCCGCCCGGCTCGACCGCGTAACCGCCCTCGACCGCCCGCCTTGTGCCCGCTACCTCCTGGTAGACCACCGGCCTGTGTTGCCGCATCTCCCCGGCCGGCGTGCTGATGACCAGGCCGCCCGCGGCGTCCACCTCCACGGACTGCGCGCCATCTATCTTCAGCGAGATTTGGCGCGGGTCGGCCCCGGGCGCGGCCACGAAGTCGTACTCCATCCGGCCCTGCGCGTTGCCGTAGTAGACGAGGTCAACCCCCTCGTACAGTCCGCGGTAGCGCACCGCGCCGTAAGTCTTAACACCCATCTGCCACTTAGACCGGTCGCTGCCGCGGAAGTAATTGACCTTGCCTGCAAGCTCGCGCTCGCCTGAGACTTCGGCCGCGGGGTTCGCGCCCTCGAACTTCATGCGGACGGTGTGAAGCTGCGGCCGCTCGCGCTCCTCCGGGGCGCGCCCGCGCCGGGCGAGTGCTTCGGGCAAAGCCTCCTCCCCGTTCGGCCTTTCAGCCGGCGTGCTGCCGCGCGGTCGGGGTGCGCTCAGGACGAAGACCGCCTCGTCGTTAGCCAGGAAGACGGTCGCGCCGCCGCCGCGCGAAAGGAAACGCACGCGCGCATCCGACTGCCCGCGGTTCTCCTCGAAGCTCACGCCCAGTTTGCCGTAGGCTTCTTTGGCTCGCCCTTCAATTCCCGCGTTCGTCTGCGTGGAGACCTTCGCGGGGGGGCCGGCCACGCGGTCGGCCGCGCGTTGTGGCCGGGGCCAGCTCCCCGCGGCCAGCGAGAAGGTAAGCGCCAGCGTGAGTAGGAAACGAAACGAGTGGCGGCGTGAGCATGAGGTCGGCATGGCATCTACTCCTTATCACCTGAGAGGTTTGAAGGGATTGACGGCGTGCACGCACCGCGCGGGCAGACCGCGAGCGGGGTGGCATTGTAGCGAGGAAGGGGAGGGAGGCAACTTGCATCGTTCTCAACCCTCGGACAGAAAGCGCGGGGCCGTGCAGAGAGAGGTCGCCGGTGCGATGATGTTGGCTCGGTGGCGGCCCGCGTTTGTTTGAGTCAAGCGATAGATACTCCAACTACAGGGCGGTGTCAATGCGCCGTGTCATCGCGGGCCGCATGGTGTAATATCTGAGCCGTAAACCCCCCAACGACAGACGACGCTCTCAGGAGAGAAAGTAGTGGCGCGCGATATTCTCGCTCGGAACAACGTGAAGGTTTTCGGCAACGGCACGCGGCCCATGCTGTTCGCGCACGGCTTCGGGTGCGATCAGAATATGTGGCGCTTCGTGACGCCCGCCTTCGAGGACGACTACCGCATTGTCCTCTTCGACTACGTCGGCTCCGGCAAGTCCGACCTCAAGGCTTACAGCCCCGAGCGCTACAACAACCTCGAAGGCTACGCGCAGGACGTGCTCGACATCTGCGCCGAGCTAGACCTCAAAGATGTCATCTTCGTCGGCCACTCCGTGAGCGGCGTCGTCGGGATGCTGGCCGCGATCCGCGAGCCGTGGCGCTTCGACCGCCTCGTCCTCGTAGGCCCCTCGCCGCGCTACATCAACGAGCCGCCGGATTACGTCGGCGGCTTCGAGCGCGCGGACATCGTCGGCTTACTCGACGTGATGGAGAAGAACTACATCGGCTGGGCCAATTTCCTCGCGCCCGTCGTGATGAAGAACGAGGGGCGGCCCGAGCTATCTGAGGAGCTGGTCGAGAGCTTCTGCTCCACCGACCCGAAGATCGCGCGGCGGTTCGCGGAAGCGACCTTCTTCTCGGACAACCGCGACGACCTGGCGAAGGTGCCCGTCCCGTCGCTCATCATGCAGTGCTCGGAGGACGCCATCGCGCCGCTCGAAGTGGGCGACTACCTGCACCGCCGCCTGCCGCAGAGCACGCTGCGGGTGCTGAAGGCCACGGGCCACTGCCCGCACATGAGCCACCCGGAGGAGACCATAGAGGTCATCAAAGAGTATCTGGCCGCCGATTCCCGAGTCTGATGGACGACCTGCTGAACAGAGCGCCCTGCGGCTTCCTGTCATTCACGGACGACGGCCACGTCGTAGAGGCGAACGTCACTCTCTTGGAGCTGCTCGGCTACGAGGAAGGCGAACTCCTGAGCCGGCACGTAGAATCTTTACTCCCGGTCGCCAGCCGCATCTTCTATCAAACCCATCTCTTCCCGCTGCTCAAGCTGCACGACCACGTGGACGAAGTCTACTTCTCGCTGCGCGCGAGCAATGGTGCGGAAATCCCCGTGCTCGTCAACGCCGCGCGCAAGGAGCGCGGGGGCCGCGTCGTCAACGACTGCGTCCTCATGCCCATGCGCCAGCGCGATCAGTACGAGGACGAAATCCTGGAGGCGAAACGCGTCGCCGAGGAGGCCGCCCGCGCCAAGGACGAATTCCTCGCCTCCGTCTCGCACGAGCTGCGCACGCCTTTGACGGCCATTCTAGGCTGGGCGCGGATGCTGCAAACGGGGACGCTCGACGAGAAGACGGCGGCGCGCGCCATGGACGCCATCGAGCGCAACGCCGAGTCGCAGAACCAGCTCATAGGCGACCTGCTGGACTTCTCGCGCATCATCTCGGGCCGTATGCGTCTGGACGTGGGGCGCGTCGAGTTGGCGGCGGTCGTGGAGGCGGCGATAGACGTGGTCAGCCCGGCCGCGGACGCCAAGGAGATCAGGCTCCAGACGACGCTCGACCCGAAGGCTGGCCCAGTTTCCGGCGACCGTGAACGCTTGCAGCAGGTCATGTGGAACCTGCTCTCGAACGCGGTCAAGTTCACGCCGAAGGGCGGGCGCGTGCAGGTGCGGCTGGCGCGCGTCAACTCAAGCGTCGAGATTACTGTGAGCGACACGGGGCAGGGCATCAGCCCTGAGTTTTTGCCTTACGTCTTCGACCGCTTCCGGCAGGCAGACCAGACGACGACGAGGCGGCAGGCGGGGCTCGGCTTGGGGATGTCAATCACGAGGCATTTGGTGGAGCTGCACGGCGGGACTATTCGGGCCGAAAGCCCGGGCGAGGGGCAGGGCAGCACTTTCGTCGTGAAGCTGCCCGTGATGATCGTTCACCGCGCCGAAGCTGCGGACGAAGACGATGCCGGGCGACGCCGCGAGCGCGAAGACCACACGCAGCCGGCGGGGCTGGCGAGGCTCGACGGGGTTCGCGTCATGGTCGTTGACGACGAGCGGGACGCGCGCGAGCTTCTGACCGCCATCCTGACGCAGAGCGGGGCGTCGGTCACGGCCGCGGCGGGCGCGTCGGAGGCCCTCAAACAACTGCCGCTGGCGCAACCGGACTTGCTCGTGAGCGACATAGAGATGGCGGACGAGGACGGCTACTCACTGATTCGCCGCGTGCGCGCCCTGGAGGAGAAGAACCGCGTCCCCAGAATCCCCGCCATCGCCCTGACGGCGCACGCGCGCTCCTCCGACCGCCTGCGCGCCCTCTCCGAAGGCTTCCAGATGCACATGCCGAAGCCCGTCGAGCCGGCCGAGCTGGTCCTCGCCATCGCCAACCTCACACACGGAGGGCGAGAATAACGACGCAGCTCAGTTTCCGGGAGTCACATCCGCACAGACTATGTGCATCGAGTAACCGACTAAGTTCTCCGTCGTATTCTTCATGGATATTCTCCACGTGTCGGCGTCGAGCGGTTTGCTCTCGTAGACGATGAGCGACGGGCTGGTCGTATAGCCTCCTCCGGTCACTACGTCGCCGGCCAGGCAGGAGAACTCTTGAACGGTGTCCCCCTCAGAGGCTCTTTTGGCGGAGCGCGTCGGCAGGTCGCGTATGTAAAAGCTCAGGGGAGTGCCCGAGCCAGGCGCGCCTTGCGGCCCCTCCGGCCCACGCTCGCCCTGCTGGCCGTTGCAGACCACGCGCGTGCCCGTGCTGTCCGTGTACTCGACGCCGCCGACTCCGTTCGCGCAGCGCACGTCGCCAACGGGGATGACCTCGCTCGTGACGGACTGGCCGGCATCGCCCTGCGGCCCCTGCTGACCCGTCGCGCCGGTCGCTCCCGTCGCGCCCGTTTCACCCTTCTGGCCCTGCGGCCCTTGAGGGCCTTGCGGCCCTTGCGGCCCTTGCGGCCCGACCGGCCCTTGCGGTCCCTGCGGACCCTGCGGTCCCTGGGGGCCTGGCGTGCCTGCTACGCTCCAACTAATCGGCAGCTCGGGATTCTTACACTGCCCGGGGCCGCTCACCTTGCGGAGGTCTCCGTTGTTCTTGTTGTAGCAGGCGTAGATTGTATTGCCGCTGGCGGTCTGCGCGCGCGCGGCGGCTGTGCTCAAGGCGAGCAGGCAGAGCGACAGGGCGGCGAAGAGGACGTACTTTTTCATCGGGATTTTACCTGTAGTTAAAGACAGCGCATCGGGTTAAGGTGGAGACTGGGCAGAAGGAGGCGCGGGGCTAACGCAAGACTTTCTGGGCCAGTCTAAGAAAACTTATCTGACAGGGTGAAAATCTATAATGGCCGCCGATTTCCAGTCAAGGGAAGCTCAAGCCCAGAAGCCCCGTCAGGGGCGGATGAAAATAGCCCAGCACTTCAGTGCTGGGAATTGAGCCAATAAATATTCGAGTCCCGTAGGGACGGCCGAACGAGGTTAACCTTCCATCGGCCGTCCCTACGGGACTCAATCATCTTTTCGCATTCTTACCCAGCACTGAAGTGCTGGGCTATTATCAACAGCCCCTGACGGGGCTTACTGCCTGAGCACGGGGGGCGTGGGCGGCGCGGGCCTGCGCGGCGGGTTGCGGCGCAGCTCTTCCAGCAAATATTTCACGGCCGCTTCGAGCGTCGGGTCTTCGCCGCGCGCGAGGGCGTCCGGGCGGTCTACGACCTCCACGTCCGGGTCCACGCCGACGCCTTCGACATCCCAGTTGCCCTGCAAGTCCAGGAAGCGGAAGCTGGGCGTGGACAGGCTCCCGCCGTCTGCGAGTTGCGGCGTGCCGGAGAGCCCTATCAGCCCGCCCCACGTCGTCGTGCCGAAGACGCGGCCGAGCTTTCGTTCGCGGAAGTAGTAGGGGAGCGCGTCGCCGCCAGAGCCCGCGTAGCCGTTCGTCAGCATGGCCTTCGGCCCCAGGTGCGCGAAGGCCGGCGTCGAAGTCAGGCCGACGCCGCGCCGCGCCCAGTAGTTGAGCGGCTTGCGCTCCAAAAGTTCTATCATGCGGTCCGGGATGAAGCCGCCGCCGTTGTAGCGGTCGTCAATGACGAGCGCGTCCTTCCTCGTCTGCGGGTAGAAATTCTTGAAAAGCTCGCGGTTGCCTTCGGCCGCCGTGTTCGGCGCGTGGATGTAGCCGATGCGCCCGTCCGAAAGTCTTTCGACGAGCGCCCGGCGCGACTCGATCCAGTCCAGGTAGCGCAAATTCGATTCGCTCTTGACGGGGCGCACGCGCTCGTCTCGCGCGCCGGCCGCGTCCGCCCGACTGTTGAGCCTGAGCGTCACGACGCGGTCGCCCTTGCCTTCCAAGAGCTCGTAAAAATTCCTGACGCCGCGCGTCGGGCGGCCGTCCACGGCGAGCACGTAGTCGCCGACCTTGGCGCGCACGCCCGGCTCCGTCAGCGGCGAACGAAAACTTTCGTGCCAATTCTCGCCGGGGTAGATTTTGGTGATCTTGAAATAGCCGGATGCGTCCGACTCGAACTCCGCGCCGAGCAGTCCGCCGTCCGTGCGCGCGATGCGCGGCGAGTCGGAGGAGCCGCGCTCGACGTAGATGTGGCCGGCCATCAACTCGCTGCCCATCTCCGTCATGAGGAAGTTGAGGTCTTCGCGGTTGGAGACGAAGGGCACGAGCTGGCCGTACTTGGCGCGGATGGCCTGCCAGTCCACGCCGTGCATGTTCGGGTCGTAGAACCAGTCGCGCATGATGCGCCAGGCGTCCGTGTAACTTTGTGCCCACTCGGCGCGCGGCTCGATCTTGACGGTCATGCCGTCGAGCTTGAGCAGCCCGGCGTCCGTCTTTTGCCCGGGCGCGACCGCGGCGACGCCGAAGTTCTCGCCCGCCTGGAAGATGAACTGCTTGCCGTCGTCCGAGAGGTCGTAGTTCTGTATGCCTTCGATGATAGTCTGCTCGGCCTTGGCCGCGAGGTTGTAGAGCGCGAGCTTTCCTGGGCCAGAAAGGTAGAGCACGCCGTCGGCGTTGGCGGCGAGGCGGCGGTAGTTAGACGGCTGGCCGGGGACGGCGCGCACGCGGTCCTCGAAGTTCTCGAAGTCAATCTTGACGACGACTGAGCCCGACGGCCTCTCGTCCGCCTTCGGGGCTTCGGCGGCGGGTGTGGGTGCGGGCGTCGCGGCTGCGCTCGGTTGCTCAGGCGTACCACTTGCGGGCTGCGCCTTCGCGCCTTGCGGCGGCGGGGCTTGCGCCGGATTGGGCGGCGGCGTGAGCGGGCGCTCGCCCGTCTTGACGCGCTCCTCGTCGCTCGTGGGCAGCAGGATGGCAGGGCCGTCCGCGGCGAGCAGGCCGACGTAGACGCGCGCGGGGTTCGTGTAGATGTAGTTGAACTCGAAGCCGCTGAAGGTCAGGTTGAAGTCGCGGTTGGAGAGGAAGTAGAGGTAGCGCCCTTTGGGGTCGAAGACGGGCTCGGTGTCGCTCGTCATCCCGCCCGTCAGTTTGCGCGTCTTCCCGTTCGCCAGAGAGTAGACCCAGATTTCGGAGAACTGGTTGTCGCCGAGCTTCGTGTAGGCGAGCCAGCGGCTGTCGGGAGCCCAGGTGTAGTTCGTGATGTCGTTGTTCGCGCTGCGGTCAACGTCCGTGGTCTTTCCGGTCTCGACGTTGACGTAACGCAGGCGCTGCCGCTTGTCGCCGTAGGCGAGCATACGGCTGTCCGGCGACCAGACGAGCGGGAAGCGCCAGATGTCGCCGTCGGTCGTCACCCTGCGCTCCTCGCCCGTCCCGTCGCTCGGCCTGACATAGATTTCGTACTCGCCGGAGCGGTCGCTGAGGTAAGCGACCCAGCGGCCGTCGGGCGACCATGCTGGGGCCAGCTCGCGCACGCCCTGCGACGCGGTCAGGTTGCGCACCTCGCCCTCCTTGGCCGGGGCCGTGAAGACCTCGCCGCGAGCCTCGAAGAGCGCACGCGCCCCGCTCGGCGAGAGCGAGTACGAGTTGATGTTGGCCTTGACGTTTCGGAAATATGGCACAGTTTCGGGGAAGTCGCCGTAGACGCGTATCGGCACGCGCTCCGCTTTGTCGCCGCCCGTGTCGAGGCGGTAGACGTAGCCGCCCGCTTCGTAGACAAGTTTGTCCCCCGACCCCGAAGGCCAGAGCACGTCGTAGTCCGTGTGGTTCGTCACCTTGCGCGTCCGTCGAGAGCGCGTGTCGTAGGCGAAGAGGTTCATCGTCCAGTCGCGGTCGGAGAGGAAGTAGACGGTGTCGCCGAGCCAGACGGGGACCATGTCCTGCGCGCGCGTCGTCGTAATCTGCTCGGCCGTGTTGTGTGCCAGATCGTAAATCCACACGTCCGGCGACTGGCCGCCGCGGTAACGCTTCCAGCCGCGGAACTCGTTCGAGATGGGCGTGTAGGCGAGCCTGGTTCCGTCCGGCGAGTAGTGCGCGCTGCCGCCTTCGGTAATCGGCAGCGGCTGCTCCTGCCCACCCTCGAACGGGACTAGGTAGGGGCGGCCGAGGCGGTTGCTCTGCGGCACGCGGTTGGCGCGGAAGAGGACGTTCTTTCCGTCGGGCGTCCAGCCCAAGACGATATTGTCCCAGCCGCCGCGCGGTGGGAGCGGCCCCACGTCGTTGCGGTAAGTGAGCTGTCGCGGCTGCCCGCCCTCGACCGAGATGACGAAGACCTGGCGCGTGCCGCCGTACTCGCCGGAGAAGGCTATGAACCGTCCGTCGGGTGAAAACTTCGGGAAGATTTCGAGGCCCGGGTGCGACGTCAGCCGCCGCGCCGTCCCGCCCTCCGCCGGCACAGTCCAGATGTCGCCCGCGTACACGAAAGCAATCGTCTCGCCGTGTATGTCCGGGAACCGCAGCAGCCGCGCCAGCCCCTCGTCACGCTGCGGCTCTGCGGCGCGCGTCACACACCCGAAAACAAGCAGGGCTATCAAGACTAAAAATCTTCGCATCAATACGGCTCCTTGAATTGGGAATATTAAGAGTCAGCTTCAGAACTAAGGCGCAAAGAACCGCCCTGAGTCTTGAAACGTGTCCTGAGTCTGGAAGTTCGATAATAACACGCCCGCCGATTCTGTCATTTGCGCGGCAACGCCCGCCGCCTCTACAATCCAGAAGGAAGGCGACCACGGCGATGCATGTTCTCGTTATAGACAACCAAGAGTGAAGTCTTAGAAAATCCTTGCAACTCTTTATTCTTCCAAATCATTTCACTTATATACAGGCATGCTTTAAACCCCTTATTTTAATTTCCGGCGCCACTCCCGATCTACAGGCGCATGAAAGGAGCCTCACGATTGCGTGACAAGATCTTCATCAGCCACAGTAGCCCAGAAGATAATGAATTCACTCGCTGGCTAGCGCTTCAACTCATTAAAGAAGGGTATCCGGTATGGTGTGACTTAACCAAGCTTATTGGCGGTGAAGACTTTTGGAAGGATATCCAGGCAGCGATTCGAGAGAGGACTGTTAAATTCCTCTATGTTCTTTCTAAAAATTCAAATACGAAAGACGGCCCGTTACTAGAGCTTGCCACAGCACGTAGTGTGCAGCGCAGTGAAAACCTGAAGGACTTTGTTATTCCCCTAGCCATAGATGATCTCCAAGCGATTGACTACAATATTGAGCTTCACCGATTAAACTCAATAACCTTCGCAGAAAGTTGGGCGAAAGGCTTTAATACACTTATTGAAAAGCTGGAAAGAGAGGGGGTTGGTAAGAGCCCGAGCCTCGGCGCAAATATTGTTGCATCTTGGTGGCGGGGGCAATACAGCTCCGAGCGGGGGCTGCTTCGGCGTGATGAAGAGCTTCTGTCTAGCTGGTTTCAATTAACGACGCGACCGCCGGATATTTACTATCATATCCTTTGGGAGACGCCGGCGACAGCCGCTGATGAGGATACAGAACCTGCCTGGCCAGTTTACCTTTATAAAAATGGCCTCATGTCGTTTGCGCCACGGGAAGAGCTTAAAGATTTCCGACTTAAAGGTGCTTCAATAGTAGATACGCACCGTTTCAGCGTTCAAAACTTACTCACCGGTAAACATGAAGTTGATTTCATGGACGCCAGGACGGCGGGCAATGTAGTCGTCAATCTGTTAGAGCAGGCATGGCGACAAGCATTGGTAGTGCACGGCCTGCACGCGCATGAGCTCGCCAACAATAATTTCTGTTACTATTTCACAAAAGGGCAAATCGAAAACGATAAAATTAGATACACGAGTGTCGAAGGTGAGAAGGCCAAACGCGCAATTATTGGGTTCCGAAAGTTTAAGAAACCTGACGGCACCTTCCGCATTCGATACTGGCATTACGCGGTCAGCGCGAGAATACTACTCTACCCTGAACATGTTCTGAGCGTAAAATCTCACGTCCTCTTTTCAGATGATGGGCTAAATATCTGGGAGAGTGATGGTCGGCTTCACAGGGCGCGAATGAGCCAGTGTAAGGACTGGTGGAACGACGATTGGCGGGACCGGATGCTTGCTGTTATGGAGTGGTTAACGGCCGGGCATGAGCATATTCAAATTCCTCTCGGAGGTGATCAATCATTGGAAATCTCGCCACGCCCCGTCACGATGATCAGTCCAGTTACATACGAACCCCCCTCCAAAAATATCGCGTCTGATAGTCCTACCGCAGAAGAGGATGACGATATCATTGATGAGGAAGAAGATCTCTATGGTGATGAGGAGGACGATTAATGAATTCCCTCATACACCTTGCGGAACCGACCCTCCGCTTTGGCTATCAACAGGGTATGGAAGACCCTCATGACGGCCTGACCTTATTTGGCCCATACGACGGCAATAATGTTTATGGCATCCGAGCTGGGGTTATAGGAACTAAAGAGGGCATCCGGCGCTTCACAAACTGGGTCGAAAAGATTCAATCGCCTATTCAGGACTTAGACAAGCATGGAAATCCCATGCTAAATTAACCTTTCTTTCCCGGTTTTCAGACGGCATTTAAAGCACAATGGAGTCCAAAGCACGTACGGCAGATTGTGATCCCAGATGGTGAGATTGAAAGGCATGTTTACTTGGATGACCCTTACAGAAGGGTCTTCGAGACCGTGGAGATATACTCTGAAAGAATACTTAAGGCGAAAAGAGAAGAGGACATATTGATTGACTTATGGTTTGTCATAATACCTGAGGATGTTTACAAATATTGCAGGCCGAAATCTAACGTAGCAACATCTATTCGACGTAAGGCCGAGGGGAAGATGAACCCCAAAGAGGCTCAAAAGCTCCGAAGAGAACCTACCTTTTTCGCAGAGATGAATGAAGCGGCCGTCCCTTATCAGTATGAAATTAATTTTCATAACCAACTCAAAGCCCGGCTCCTAAAAAAGGAGGTACTGACACAGATCGTTCGTGAGACGACGATCGCCCCCGACGACTTCCTAAATCAATTCAATAGGCGCATACGAGATGTCGATGTGCCTTCCGCGATCGCATGGCAACTCTCTACGGCCGTTTTTTACAAAGCAGGAGGGAGGCCATGGAAAATTAATCAGATCCGCGAGGGAGTTTGTTATATCGGACTAGTTTTTAAGAGGGACGAACGCAACCCTGATCCTAGTGAAGCATGTTGCGCTGCTCAAATGTTCCTTGATTCCGGTGATGGGATAGTATTCCGAGGAGCAGTCGGACCTTGGCGCACATCCAAGAGAGGTGAATATCATCTCTCGCAAGATGCAGCGAGAGAGTTGGTAGGCATGGCAGTAGATGCTTATAAAAGCTACTTCACGGATCCACCCCGAGAACTGTTTATTCATGGCAGGGTGAGATTCGCGACCGACGAATGGCAGGGGTTTAAATCCGCTGTCAATGGAAGAACGAACCTAGTTGGCATTCGTATCAGAAATGAGGGAGGGCTCAAGTTCTTCACAAAGGGCAATCATGCCGTGTTAAGGGGGCTCGCCGCAATCCGTGACGAGTGGGCCGGGTATCTTATGACTAAGGGGTTTACACCCAGACTTCAGACATACCCAGGCCGAGGTGTCCCGAACCCGCTTTTAATAGATATTTGCCGAGGCAAGGCCGACATCCAGACCGTCCTTAGGGATATCCTTGCTTTGACAAAGTTAAATTACAACACTTGTATTTTCGGTGATGGGGAGCCTGTTACGCTAAAATTTGCGGACGCGGTCGGAGAGATACTCACAGCCGGCCCACTTGAGAATATCCCACCGCTTCCGTTCAGGCATTATATTTGAGATTCCATTTGCGGTTCATGCGTATCAGTCGTCAGCTTGCTCTTGAGCCAAATAATCCAGAGGAATAGTTGTCTCCAAATTCGCTCGACATTTTCTGTTGCGAGAAGGTCCCTATCATCTTCAAAAGGCTTCGTAGTCGTTGCTTTCTCGCTGGCCTTTCCTTTTGAAATAGTGGTTAAATTTCCGAAGGCCGGTAGAGATTTATTATGCACGTTCTCGTCATAGATAATTACGATTCGTTCACCTACAACCTCGTGCAGTACCTGGGGGAGTTGGGCGAGGAGATAGAGGTGCGGCGTAATGACGAGGTGACGGTCGAGGAGGTGGAGGCGCGGTGTTGCCCGGACAAGATTCTGATCTCGCCGGGGCCGGGCAGGCCGGAGGACGCGGGCGTGACGATGAAGATGATCGAGCAGTTCGCGGGACGTGTGCCAATTCTGGGGGTCTGTTTGGGCCACCAGGCCATCGGCCAGGTCTTCGGCGGGCGCGTGGTGCGCGCGCCCTCGCTCGTCCACGGCAAGGCGTCGGAGATTTGCCACGACGGGCGGACGATCTTCGACGGGTTGGACTACCGCTTCAAGGCCGGGCGCTACCACTCGCTCGTCGTCGAGCGCGAGAGCCTGCCGGAGTGCCTGGAAGTCTCCGCGACCACGCCCGACGGCGTCATCATGGGACTGCGCCACCGCGAGTTGAAAATCGAGGGCGTGCAGTTTCACCCCGAATCCATCCTCACGACCGACGGCAAAAAGTTGCTCTCGAATTTTCTGAAGCTGTGATTCGCCGTGTGACCAGAGAGGACTGGGACGAGCTGCTGCGCATGAGGCTGGCGCTCTGGCCCGATTCCACGGCCGCGGACCTTGAGACAGAAATGCCCGCCTGGCTGCGCGACGAGAGTAATGGGACTGTCCTCGTCGCCGAAAGAGAGGGCGGGGGCCTCGCGGGTTTCGTGGAGGCGCGCGTCCGCGACTACGCCGAAGAGTGCGAGACGAGTACCGTGGGCTACGTCGAAGGCTGGTACGTGGACGCGGACGTGAGGCTTCAGGGCTTGGGCCGCTCGCTCGTCCGCGCCGCCGAAGAGTGGGCGCGCTCGCGCGGTTGCACGGAGATGGCTTCGGACTGTCTCCTGGAAAACGAAGTCAGCACCGCGGCCCACCTGCGGTTGGGATATGAAGAGACGTGCAGGCTCGTCCATTTCAAAAAGAGATTATGACTGAAGGGAACAGAGGGCGGCCCGCGTGGCTGCTGCCGACGCCCGCGCGCCAAGATGAGCCGCGGGCGGGCGAGGGTTTGCGCGCGCTCCTGCTGCGGCTGATGCGCGGCGAGGACTTGCGGCGCGAGGAGGCGGAGGCGCTGCTTGAGGCGCTGCTCGACGGCGAGGCTACGGACGCGCAGATAGGGGCGGCGCTCGTCGCCCTGGCGGTCAAGGGCGAGACGGTCGAGGAGCTGGCGGGAATGGCCCAGGCCATGCGCGCACGCGCGACCAGAATCAACTGCCGGCACGAACGCTTCATAGACACGGCGGGGACGGGTTCGAGCCACGCCAAGACGTTCAACGTCTCGACCGCCGCGGCCTTCGTCATCGCGGGCGCGGGGCTCGCCGTCGCCAAGCACGGCAGCCGCGCCGCGACGAGCCGCTCGGGGAGCGCGGACGTGCTCTCCGCGCTCGGCGTCAATGTCTCCGTTGGGCCAGAAGTCTCTGAGAATTGTCTGAACGAGTTCGGCATCTGCTTCATGTTCGCCCCGCTCTACCACGGCGCGACAAAGCGCGTGGCCGGGGTGCGCCGCGAGCTCGGCGTCCACACGACGTTCAACCTGCTCGGCCCGCTGACCAACCCGGCGGGCGCGCGCCGACAGCTGATAGGCGTCTGGCACCGCGCACTCGTGGAGCCCGTCGCGCGGGCGCTCGCGCGTCTGGGGACCGAGCGCGCGTGGGTCGTACACGGAGCGGACGGCCTGGACGAAGTGACGCTCGCGGGCACGACGTTCGTCGCGGAGGCGGTGGGCGGGGAAGTGAAAACTTTCGAGATTGCGCCGGAGGAGTTCGGGCTGGCGCGCTCAGAATTGGCACACCTGCGCGGCGGCGACGCGGAGGAGAACGCGCGCATCATCCGCGCCGTGCTGGACGGCACGCGTCGCGACGCGGCGCGCTCGCTCGTCGTACTGAACGCGGCGGCGGCCCTCCTGGTCGGAGGCGAGGCGGAAGACCTCGCCGCGGCCGCGCGGCTCGCGGAGCAGAGCATTGACGGCGGCGCGGCCTCGGCCAAGCTCGAACGGCTGATTGACGCGACGAGTTGAGCCGCCGAACCATGCGCTCCCGCTTCGGGGCCGCTGTTCTCACGCCGGCGACGAGGAAATTCGGACTCGCCACAGCCCCCGCCGCCCTCAAGCTAAAAAGATTGACATCCGCGCCGGACAGTCATATCGTCCACGCGTGTTCTGACCTCGCGTGTCCCCGTTGTAGACTGCCTGAATCTCATCGGCTTCACGCCTCACTCTAACCGACCTTCATACCCTCAAAGGAGGAATCTGCGATGAGACGAGCATTCTCAACCCTCTCTATCTTTTTCGGGATTATCCTACTCGCGACCACCGAAGCGGATTCGACCGCCCCCGCGCCGGCCCCGGCCGACAGTCAAGATGGCATCTCAATGATTATCGCATCCGATACTCAATTCAATTGGTGGAGGGAAGGACAGGACCCGGATTGCACGAACGCGGGCGACTGTAAAAGTCGAAAGGCGAAACAGACCAACGAGAACACGGTCTCGGCCATGAATCACATTATGAGCCTCGGTCAATGGCCTGCCGGTCTTGAGATGGGGGCCGGCGCGAACATCATCGAGCCGTCGGGAATAATCATCAACGGAGACCTGACGGCCTACTGGCAGAGAGATGAGGCACACCTCTTCAAGGATCATTACAATCGCGACGACCTGAAGTATACGCTCTACCCAGGGCTCGGCAACCACGACTACAGTAACAATGCAGGCGATGACACTTGTTACTACCTTCCCCTCTACTACCCGGACGAAAAGAGGTGTGCGAAGCAGGCCGTCTGGTACATGGCGAATACCATTCAGGACCTTACGGGGGTAGTCAATAGAGACTTGAGCGGATTCGTGGCCGTGGTCGGCAAGGGCGCTTTCTCGACGCGCTTTAAGGTGACTTACAAGGAGAACGGCAAGGAGGTTGAAAAGAACTCCGGCTCATTCCCGGTCCTGCAAACCAAAAAGATTTTAATTCCGAAGGGCGCCACAGACATCAAGCTCACGATTGAGGGGAATACCGGGAATATCTTTCAAGGGGATGACGGCTGGATAAAAGTGGACACCTATCGGTTCTCGGCCCCCGTCGCCGCCTGTTACCGAACGACCGGCACGGCGCTAGACCAGGACTCTGACGATATTCCCTGCCCGGACGAATGGCCCAGCGGAAGCAAGGGCAGCCTTTCGTACTCCTTCGACATCGGGGATTTCCATTTCGTCCAACTTCATAACCGTCCGAACTATGCGGTCAACCTCCCGAAGGTAACAACCATCCATGATGTCATTCAGGACATCTACGAGCTAGGCGTGTACGGCGCTCACGAGTCTCCTTCCTTCAGTGTCACACGGTCTTACGACTGGTTGAAGGATGACCTGGCTGCCGCCACCAGGGACGACAAATATATCGTCATCAACATGCATGACGCCACTGACAATTTTGACGTGAGGGATGACGAGGATTTCACAAACGCCATCGCCAATCAGAACGTGGTGGCTATCTTTGCGGGGCATATCCACCAGAAATACGGGCAATCAGGGAGTACCATCAATAACGGAGTTTATGAGATTCCTTTGTTGCTCAGCGGCTCCGTCGAGTGCGAGCGGTTCTTGTTCGCCGAGTTTCATCGTAAGTATTTCAACGTCGGGGTGGTCAAGTCTGCCGGCGGCAAACCCGAGTTCGTGACGGCCGCGGGCGACGTGTGTGACTCGCGTCAAATTAAGAACGACGACGGCAACGTCTGGATGTACGCGTTTAATAGCGCCAATACCGCGCCCCAAACTTTCACCATCAACAGGCCGCCGACCGTCACCGGCTCGCTCCTGACCGCGCCGGCCCTGGAGGGTTCGTCGCTCGCGTTCTCCGCCGCGGGCGCTGACCCGGACGGGGACGCGCTCACCTACGCATGGAGCTTCGGCGACGGCGGGAGCTCGGCCGGCAAATCCCCGACGCATACTTACAACGACAATGGTAGTTACATGGTCAGCGTCACGGCGGACGACGGCTACGAGAGGGGGCAGACGACATACACGTTCCAGGTGACGGTCAATAACGTGGCCCCCACGATCACGGCCAGCGGCCTGAACATTCTCGAAAACGGGGTGGAAACCGTCAACGGCGTGATTACAGACCCGGGCGTCAATGACAGCTTCACTCTCGTCGTGAACTGGGGGGAAGGGAGCCCCCAGACCATCAACCTGCCGGCCGGCACGACCGTTTACAACATCAGCCACAAATATCTGGATGACAACCCGACGGGAACGCCCTCGGATGTCTACCCGATTGGAATCAACGTCCGGGATAAAGACGGCGGGGCCGGGGCCGCCGGCGCGAGCATCAGTGTCGGCAACGTGAACCCGGTGGTCCAGATTGACAGGGTGGTGGATGAGGGCGGCCAGGAGGTGACAGTCACGGACATCGCCCTGGTCGGGCTGCCCCTCACCTCTTATGAGAGCTACGCGGACGCCGGCACGCAGGACACACGCACGGCGACTCGAAGCTGGGGCGACACGAGTGTCGAAAATCTCGGCGCGGTGACGGCCACGACGACGGGAAGCCACACTTACAATCAGGCGGCCACGTACAATCTGTCGCTGTTTGTGACGGATGACGACACCGGGACGGGAACCACGTCTCGTCCCATTCAAGTGGTCACGCCGGCCGCCGCGATGAGCCGGATGATCTCCGACCTGTCGCGCCTGACTTCGACTAAGCCCGCCGCGAAGACTGCGCTCAACGCCTCCGTCGCGGACCTACAGGGAAACAACGGGGGGAAAGCGCACGACGGCGCGCTGGACAAACTTGCACAGGGCGCGCGCGCCGCCGCCCTCGTGAAACTTGAGCAGGCTATCGGCCACCTGGAAGCCGCGGAGAAGGCCGACCCCGCTCTTCAATTGACCAAGTCTAAAAGCCTGCTCGCCTTGACGGCCAAGTCAATCGTCGTGGACTCAATCGCCAGGGCGGAGGCCGCCGCTTCCAACGCGGGGCAGCGCAAGCAGGTCGCCGCAGCTAAAAGTTTGCTCGCCGGCGGCCAACTGCTCCTTGACCGGCGTGCCTTCACGGGGGCCGTGAGGGCGTTCCGCGGGGCTTTAAGCAAGACGCAGTTTGCGGGACACACTGCCGTGCTCGTCGGCGGACGGGGACTGCCCGCCGCCCGGATTGCGAAATGGCGGCGCCTCTCGCCTTTCTTCTGGTGGGAAGATATGGTCACATAGCCGATGCATGTCGGAACTTTCTGGCGGAGATTGTGGCGCTCAAGAGGGCGCGGCTCGAACGGGCGAAGCGGGAGCGGCCGGCGGAAGAGTTGCGCGCGCGGGCCGCGGAAGTGCGGCGCGACGCGCAGGAGCACGCCCTTCGTCGCGCCCTTAAAAATCCAGAGCGCGTGAATGTCATCGCGGAGTTCAAGCGCGCGTCGCCGTCGAAGGGTGTGATTCGCGCCGACGCCGACGCCGGGCGAATCGCGCGCGAGTACGAGGCGGGCGGCGCGGCGGCCATTTCGGTCCTCACCGAAGAGGACCGCTTCCGTGGCTCTCTGGCAGACCTCGCGGCCGTCCGCGCGGCCGTGAAAGTTCCGGTGCTGCGCAAGGATTTCATCTTCGACGAGTATCAACTGTGGGAATCTGCCGCCGCGGGCGCGGACGCTCTGTTACTCATCGTCGCCGCGCTCGACGACGAGACGCTCGGCCGTCTGCGGCGCGTCACCGAAAACGAGTTGCGCATGGACGCGCTGGTCGAAGTCCACACGAAGGACGAGCTGCGCCGCGCCGCGGCCGCGGGGGCGACGCTCGTCGGCGTCAACAACCGCGACCTACACTCCTTCAAAGTCTCGCTCGACGTTTCAGTCGAATTGGCCCACGAAGCCGCGCCCGGCACGACGCTCGTCGCCGAGAGCGGCCTGCGCGCGGGCGAAGACCTGCGTCGTCTCAAGGCGCTGGGCTACAGTGGCTTCCTCGTCGGCGAATCCCTGATGCGCGCCGCGCGCCCCGGTCAGGCGCTCCGCGAGTTGATGGGCGACGGCGCGTGAGTTCCCAAAGTCATTGACTTCCGCACGGCTTTGACATAAAAGTCTTTCGTCCAAAAATTTCCCCTAAACATCCTCCATAACCCTTCCTCCTAAGAGACAGGGCCAACGCACATGACTGAGAGAATTCGGACGGGATTGATCCTGGGGGCAGTCGTCGTCATCTGCTCGGCGCTCACCGTCTTCTTCGTGAAGCGCACCGTCAACTACAAGCCGCCGGACTTCGAGGCCGTGGACACGATTGACCGCCGCACAGACTTGCCCATGGTCGAGCCCATCAAGCGCGACCTCACTGACATCAAGGAGCGCGGCCAGCTCGTCGTCCTCGCGCCCTACAACTCGACCACCTACTTCCTCTACCGCGGCGAGCCCATGGGCTACGAGTTCGAGCTGCTCCGTGAGTTCGCCAAAGAGTTGGGCGTGGCGCTCAAGTTCGTCGTCGTCACTGACCGCAAGAGCCTCTACCCCATGCTCAACGCGGGCGACGGCGACATCGCCGCGGCTCGACTCGTCCCAACCGAGGAGGACAAGCAGAACGTCTCATTCACGCGCGAGCTGTACCGCACGGAGCCCGCGCTCGTGCAGCAGGAGTTGCCGCCGGACAAGGCGAATCTGCCGGAGAACGCGGAGAAGGCGCTTCAGCCGGGGCCGGACGAAGAGCTGCCCGAAGTTGAAATCCAGGCGCGGCGCATCACGCGCCCGGCCCAGCTCGCGGGCGAGACCGTCACGCTGCCCGAAAAGTCCGCTTACCGCCGCACGCTGATAGAGCTTTCGGACCAGATTTCCGGCGAGGTCAACGTCGTCGAGCTGGGCGGGAAGATAGAGGACGAGGTTCTGGCACAAAAAGTGGCGAAGGGCGAGGTCGAGTTCACGGTCATGCAGGGCAACCTGGCCGAGCTGAAGGAGGCCGAGTTCAAGAACCTCAAGGTGCGCCCCATCGTCGGGCGCTCGCACAGCGTCTCGTGGGCCGTGAGGAAGAATGCGCCCGAGCTGACGGACGCGCTGAACCGCTGGATCGAGGAGAAGAAGAACGGCTCGCTCTTCGACCGACTTTACAAGAAATATTTCATAGACCGCCGCAGCCACCTGGAGCGCGTGGCGAGCGAGTATTTGACCTCGACGACGGGGAAGCTCTGCGAGTTCGACGGGCTCTTGAAGAAGTACGCCGCCCAGTTGAACTGGGACTGGCGACTGCTCGGCTCGCAGATGTTCCAGGAGTCGCGCTTCAAGCCGGCGGCGCGCTCGTGGGCCGGGGCGACCGGATTGCTGCAACTGATGCCGGCGACGGCGCGCGAGTACGGCGTGCGCAACCCGCTCGACCCGGAGGACAACGTCGCGGGCGCGGTCAGGTTTCTCAAGTGGCTCTCGGAGCGCTGGGCCAAGCGCATCCCGGACGAGAACGAGCGCCTCAAGTTCATCCTGGCCTCCTACAACACGGGCGCGGGCCACGTAGAGGACGCGCAGCGCCTGACAGAGAAGTACGGCGGCGACCCCACGCGCTGGGACGACGTTTCCTACTGGCTCCTGCAAAAGTCAACGCAGCAATACTCCGCAGACCCCGTCGTCAAGTTCGGCTTCTGCCGCGGCCTGGAGCCCGTCAACTACGTCAGCCTGATTCTCGAACGGTTCGACCACTACAAACAGTTCGTGGTAGACAAAGAAAGCTCTTAAGTTCTAAGCCCCGTCAGGGGCGGCGTGAAAATAGCCCAGCACTTCAGGGAAAGCAGACGGAATTTTTCGAGTCCCGTAGGGACGGCTGAGCAGAAACTTCAGCCGTCCCTACGGGACTCAAATTTTTTCGACGCCGTTTCCCAGCACTGAAACGCTTGGTGTGAAATAAAGAGATGTTACCAATCCACCAAGTCAGCGAAAGCCAGGCCGGGGCGCTTGAACTGGCGGTTGAGCCAGATACAGAAGTTATGCAGCGCCGCCTTGGCCGCCACTCTCGCCTGCGCTCCCGAGAGTGCGTGCGGTCGTTCACGACTCAGACGGAAAGCATGGTGCAACTTCTCGTTAACGGTCTCGACGATCTGGCGGATGCCGGCCACAAAGCGGCGCAAACTGCGCGGCCACGGTGGACGGACATCGCGCTTGGGCAGACAGATGACCCGTGCGCCGTAGCTCTCGAACCAATGCTGATGCCAACTCGCACCTTCAAAGCCCTTGTCCGTGACATAGGGGGAGAGCGTCGGCGCTCCAACGCTCGCCAGTGCCGGCTGCTGATGGTGACGCACGGCGAAGAAGGTCTCAGCCAGGCGCTGATCTTTGACGCTCGCCGGCGAGAGCCCGAAGCCAGTGATGACGCCTTTAGGGTCAACCGCGAGCAGCAAATGCAAGCCTTCATACCAGCCCAGCCGATTGCTCCATCCGATGTCAGCCTGCCCAGAGAGCCACCCGCGCCCACGCCGCTTGGCCTCGCGGCAGACCAGCGCGGTCGAGTCCAGCGCCTGGTAGTTGGCGCGCTCGGCCTCAAGACGCTGACTGAGGTGAAGACAGAAGGCCGTGGTCGAGCGGGCGTGGAGGCGCACCTGCCGGTTGAACTGTGTCCTGGCAGGCAAGGTGGGGAAGGCCGCCAGCAGGTGACGCCCGGCCCACGAGTAGAAGCCGCGCTCACTCTGAAAACAGGCCCATTGGCTGAAGAGCGAGAGCGTGACGACCTCGGAGCGCGTCAGTGCTGGGCGCGGGCCGCGCTGCACCTCTTCGGGGAGAAAGACTTTGGCGAAATCGTCAACCATGACGTAAAGTGTCGTCAGGAAGGTCTCAGGGTCGAGCATCAGTCAGCTCCTTTCCGTTCGGATTGGGTTGCAAGCTAACTATGCTCGGCTCTCACCTTCCTTTCAAGTCTCTGCTTTAATTCACACCAAGCGTTGAAGTGCTGGGCTATTATCAATCGTCCCTGACGGGACTCATCATGATCGTCAAAATCTGCGGCATCACGAATCTTGAGGACGCGCTGGCGGCGGTCGAGGCGGGCGCGGACGCGCTCGGGTTCAATTTTTATCGGCGGAGCCCGCGCTACGTCGGGCCGGAAGAGGCGCGGCGCATTGTCGCCGGGTTGCCGCCGTCGGTGATGAAGGTCGGCGTTTTCGTTAACTGGGGCGGGCCGGAAGAGGTCGCGCGCGTGGCGGATGAAGTCGGGCTGACGGCGGTGCAGTTACACGGCGACGAGTCGCCCGAATACTGCCGCGCGCTTCGAGGGCGTTTCGTCATCAAGGCCGTGCGCGCGGGACGTGACTTCGAGCCGGAGAGCGTCCTCGAATACGAGGCGGACGCTATCTTGCTCGACGCCTTTTCCGATGCGGAGCGCGGCGGGACGGGCCTGGTCGTTGACTGGGCCGTGGCCCGCAGGGTGAGGGAATTGGTCCCGAACCTCTTCCTCGCTGGCGGCCTCGGGCCGGAGAACGTCGGCGCGGCAATCGGCGCGGTCGGGCCTTACGCGGTGGACGCGTGCAGCCGTTTGGAGAGCGCGCCCGGGCGGAAAGACCCCGCGCTCGTGCGCGCCTTCATCGCCGCCGCGCGCGTTAAACCTTGACGCCGGCCCGGCCCCATCGGTTATCCTGTCGGTTGTGGCCCAGAGGCGAGCGTCAAAGCAAACGCAGAACGCGTCGTCCGCGCGGCCGTCCCCCGTCACCTCACTGCCGAACACTCGTGCAACTCGCAGAGAATCCCCCAAATGACTGCAACAGCCCAGGCAATTTCCAACGAACGCACGCGCGCGCGTGACCAGGGCCGCGTGCTGCTGGTGACGGACTCGCCTTCGGTGGCCGCTTACGGCGGGGCGCTCGAACGCGCAGGCTTCGTCGTCGTCGGCGTCACGGGCGGTGCGGCCGCACTCGTCTCGCTCAGGCGCACGCGCCCGCATCTGGTCGTCGTGGATGTCGGCCTCCGTGGCATCAGCGCCGACGAGTTGATGGCGTCGCTCGCCCGCGCAGACGAGGGAGTCTCCGTGCTCCTTTTGGGCGACGCGGCCTCGACCGCCGCGCGCCGCGGCGAGGCGATTGCGCTCGGCGCTTTCGACTATTTCCAGGTGCCCGCCGAACTCTCGCTGCTCGTCGCGCGCGTCGCCCAGCTCGTACAATTCAAGCAGACCGTGGACCGTCTGCGCGCGGAGGCCGACAGGGACTACCTGACGGGGCTGGCGAACCGCCGCCGCTTCCGCACGGCGCTGGGGCACGAGGTCGAGAGGTGGCGGCGCTACAACGCCACCTGCGCGCTCGTGCTCGCAGACATAGACCACCTCAAGCAGATTAACGACAAGCACGGGCACTCGGCCGGCGACCGCGTCATACGGCACGTCGCGGGCGCGCTCCTTGAGATGTCGCGCGACAACGACACGGCCGCGCGCCTCGGCGGCGAAGAGTTCGCGCTGCTCCTGGCCGGCACGGACGGCGAGCGCGGACTGGCGGCCGCCGAGCGCCTGCGCCACGTCGTCCAGGCCACGCCGGTCGAGGGCGTCGGCACAGTCACCATCAGCCTCGGCCTGGCGGCCTGCCCGGCGCACGCCGCCGCCGAGCGCGCGCTTTACGCCGCCGCCGACGCCGCGCTCTACGACGCCAAGCGCGCGGGCCGCAACCGCACCTCCATCGCCGGAGACGCCGCCTCGTAAACAGCTCCGTTGTGCTAAGCTGGTAAAAACCTGGGAGCGCAGGCATCCCTACCTGCCATGAGCGCGCCAGCGCGAACAGACGTTAGCTTGCTGAAGCAAGCTTGCAGGCAAGGATGCCTGCGCTCCCAGGCTTTCGTCGAGGTATGACATCTAGCGTAAAAACTGAGCCGGACGCGCTCGGCCACTGGGGCGTGTACGGCGGGCGTTACGTGCCCGAGACCTTGATGGCCCCGCTCGAAGAGTTGACGGCGGCCTACGAGGCGGCGCGCGGCGACTCAGCTTTCCGGGCCGAGTTCGAGGGGCTGCTGCGCGATTACTCTGGGCGGCCGACGCCCCTCTTCCGCGCCGCGCGGCTGACCGAGCACGCGGGCGGGGCCGTCATCTACCTCAAGCGCGAAGACCTTTCACACACCGGCTCGCACAAAATCAACAACGCGTTGGGCCAAGTCCTGCTCGCGCGCCGGATGGGCAAGCGGCGCGTCATAGCCGAGACGGGCGCGGGCCAGCACGGCGTCGCCACGGCGACCGTCTGCGCGCTCTTCGGCCTGGAGTGCGTCGTCTACATGGGCGCGGAAGACATCCGCCGCCAGCGGCTCAACGTCTTTCGTATGCAACTGCTCGGCGCGGAGGTGCGCGAGGTGGAGGCCGGCTCGCGCACGCTGAAGGACGCCATCAACGAGGCGCTACGCGACTGGGTCGGCTCGCCCGCGGACACCTACTACCTGCTGGGCAGCGCGCTCGGGCCGCACCCGTACCCCCTGATGGTCCGCGACTTTCAGAGCGTCATCGGGCGCGAGGCCCGCGCGCAGATTCTCGAAAAAGAGGGGCGGCTGCCGGACACTCTGGTCGCGTGCGTGGGCGGCGGGTCTAACTCAATCGGGCTGTTCTACCCGTTCCTCGCCGACGAGGGCGTCCGAATGATCGGCGTCGAGGCCGGCGGGAGCGGAGACCTTTTGGGCCAGCACGCGGCGCGGTTTAATCAGGGCGGGGGCGGCCGGCCGGGCGTCCTGCAAGGGACCATGAGCTACGTTTTGCAAGACGAGCGCGGGCAGATCGCCGCGACCCATTCGGTCTCGGCCGGGCTCGATTACCCTTCCATCGGCCCGGAGCACGCCTACCTGCACGACGCCGGGCGCGTCCAATATGTCTCGGCGTCCGACTCGGAGGCTCTCGAAGCTTTCAGGAATCTTTCGCGGCTCGAAGGCATCACGCCCGCGCTCGAATCCGCGCACGCCGTCGCCCACGCCCTCAAGGTCGCGCGCGAAATGGCACAGAATCAAATCATCATCGTGAACCTCTCCGGGCGCGGCGACAAAGACGTGCACACGGTCGCGGAGTCTAATGAGTAGGATCGCAGAAGCCTTCGCGGGCTTGAAGCGCGTTGGGAAGCGCGGCCTGATTCCTTTCATCACGGCCGGCGACCCGGACCTTGAAACCACCGGCCGGCTGCTCGTCGAGTTGGCCGCGGCCGGCGCGACCGTGATCGAGCTCGGCGTGCCGTTCAGCGACCCAGTGGCGGACGGCCCCGTCATCCAGAGGGCTTCGGAGCGCGCGCTGCGCCACGGCTTCGGCCTGGGCGAAGTGCTAGACGTGGTCGCGCGCGCCCGCGCCGCGATGAAGGGCGTGCCCGTCGTGCTCTTCAGTTACTACAACCCGCTTTTGCAATACGGGCCCGAGCGTCTGAGCCGCGAGGCCGCGGCCGCGGGCGTTGACGGCGTGCTCGTGACGGACCTCGTGCCGGAAGAGGCCGTAGACTTCCACGCCCAACTCAGGGCGCACGATTTGGACATGATCTTTCTCGTCGCGCCGACCTCGACGGACGCGCGCCTGTCGTTGGTGGCCGAGCGCGCGAGCGGCTTCATCTACGCCGTCTCGCGCGCGGGCGTCACGGGCGCGCGCTCGGACGTAAGTGTGGAAGCCGAGAGGCTGGTCGGGCGCGTGCGGAAATTTTCGGACCTGCCCGTCGCCGTCGGCTTCGGGATTTCCAGCGCCGAGCAGGTAGCCGCGACCTGGCGCTACGCGGACGCCGCGGTCGTCGGCTCGGCGCTTGTCGCGGAGATTGAGAGGCTCGCGGGCGCGGCCGATTTGGCACAGCGCGTAGGCGACTTCGCGCGCGGCCTGCTTCCCAGGGAGGAGAAGAAAGATGTCTGAGGAGGGTGAACAAAGGCGGGGGCGGGGAATCGAGGCGGGCGCGGCCGTCGTCGTCGTCCTGCACAGCCCGCGCGAAAAGTGCTGGGGCGTGCTTGACGAAATCAACGCGGCCGGCGTCTTCCTCCGCGGCCTCGACCTGAACTCCTTCGACGACTGGGTCCGGGCCGTGGCGCGCGACGAGCCCTTCATCGGCCTCACAGACCTCTTCTTCCCCATGTGGCGCGTCGAGCGCCTCTCCCGAGACGAGAGCGCGGGCGGCGTCCCGTCGCTCGCCGAACAGTTCGAGCAGCGCACGAGGCGCGGCCTGCAAGAATATTTTCAGTCGTGAGGCGCGCTTGCGGGATGCGCCCCGGCCATGCTATACCCGCAGGCGCGGCGACCGACGGCGTCGCCCCCCACCCCAGAAAAAAAAGTTCGTTGCACGCGTGAAACACTGTTCCATTCTCGCGCCGTGTGTGTTATACTGCCTTTCGTTCGCGGCAGGCGAAATTTGGCCGAAGCAGACCGACAGCAGTTTTCACACCCACGAAACGTGAGAAAAGGAACGGTAGAAAAGAGATGTTTGTGATGGCAGAAGACAGATTCGGCGCGGATCGCGGGAAAGCGGTCGAAGCGGCGCTGCTCAATATTGAAAAGAAATTTGGCAAGGGCTCGATCATGCGGCTCGGCGAGCGCGAGGTCTCCGATATCCCCGCGATCTCCACGACTTCGCTGAGCATTGACTCGGCCATTGGCGTCGGCGGCGTGCCGCGTGGGCGCATCATTGAAATTTATGGGCCGGAAAGCTCCGGCAAGACGACGCTGGCGCTGCACATCGTCTCCGAAGCGCAGAAGGCTGGCGGCGTCGCGGCCTACATTGACGCGGAGCACGCGATGGACGCGGAGTACGCGGGCAAGCTCGGCGTCAACATTGACGAGCTTTTAATTTCCCAACCGGACTCGGGCGAGCAGGCTCTGGAAATTGCCGAAGCCCTCGTGCGCTCGAACGGCGTTGACGTGATCGTCATTGACTCCGTGGCGGCGCTCGTGCCGCGCGCGGAGTTGGACGGCGAGATGGGCGACAGCTTGCCGGGCTTGCAGGCGCGCCTGATGTCTCAGGCCCTGAGGAAGCTGGCGGCCATCGTCGCGCAGTCGAATACCTGCTTCATCTTCATCAACCAGATTCGCGAGAAGATCGGCGTCATGTTCGGGAGCCCTGAGACTACGACCGGCGGGCGCGCGCTCAAGTTCTACGCTTCCTTGCGTCTAGACATCCGCCGCATCGGCGCGATCAAGGACGGCGACCGCGTGGTCGGCAACCGCACGAAGGTCAAGGTCGTCAAGAACAAGGTCGCGCCGCCCTTCCGCGAGTGCGAGTTCGACATCATGTACGGCGAGGGCATCTCGCGCGAGGGCGACGCGATTGACCTCGGCGTCGCCAACAGGGTCGTCGAGAAGAGCGGCGCGTGGTTCTCCTACAGCGGCGAGCGCCTGGGCCAGGGCCGCGAGAACTCCAAGCAGACTCTGAAGGACAACCCGGAAATGCTGCGGCGCATAGAAAACGACGTGCGCCGCGCGCTCGGCATCCACGTGGCGGGTGACGCCATCCCGACGGCCGAGGCCGCAGAGGGCGAGGCCGCGGAGACGACGGCCCCGGCCAGCCGCAAGGCAGCGAAGTAAGGCGAAAGTAAAAAGGTAAAAGGCAAAAGTGGGGAGGGGAAGCGAGCTTCTCGTCCTCACTTTTGCCTTTTTACTTTCGCCTTTTTACTTTAAAGTTTCCCGCGTGGCGATGGAACAGACGATTCTCATCAAGAACGGCACGCTGCTGACGATGAACGCCGACGGCGCGATTGTGTCCGGCGGCTTGCTGATACGCGGCGGCCGGATCGCGGGCGTGGGCGTAGACGTGGGCGGCGCGGACATCGTCATTGACGCGGGCGGGTGCGCCGTGCTGCCCGGCTTCGTGCAGACTCACGTCCACCTCTGCCAGACGCTCTTCCGCGGCGCGGCCGACGACCTGTCGCTGATTGACTGGCTCAAGAAACGCGTCTGGCCGATGGAGGCCGCGCACACGGCAGCAAGCGCCCGCGCCTCGGCGCGGCTCGCCATCGCCGAGATGATTAAAGGCGGGACGACCTGCGCGCTGACGATGGAGACGGTCAGCCACACCGACGAGGCGTTCCGCGCCGTCGAGGAGACCGGCTGGCGCGCGACCGTCGGCAAGTGCATGATGGACAAAGGCGACGACGTGCCCGCCGCGCTGCACGAGGAGACAGCCAGCTCTATCAACGAGTCGCTCGCGCTCCTGGAAAATTGGCACAACAGCGCGGGGGGACGCATACGCTACTGCTTCGCGCCGCGCTTCGCCGTCAGCTGCACGCGCGGGTTGCTCACGGAGGTCGCGCGGCTCGCGCGCGAGCGCGGCGTGATGGTGCACACGCACGCCTCCGAGAACCTGACGGAGATCGAGATGGTCGAGCGCGAGACGGGGCAGCGCAACGTCGCCTACCTGGACTCGCTCGGGCTGACGGGCGCGCACGTCGCGCTCGCGCACTGCGTCCACCTGGACGACGCGGAGTTAAATATCCTGGCCGCAACCGGCACGCACGTCGCGCACTGCCCGTCGTCCAACCTCAAGCTCGGCTCCGGCGTCGCGCCCGTCAAGGAGATGTTGGAGCGCGGCATCTCCGTCTCGCTCGGCGCTGACGGCGCGCCCTGCAACAACCGCCTCGACATGTTCACGGAGATGCGCTCGGCCGCCTTGCTGCAAAAGGTCGCGCACGGGCCGGACGCGCTGCCCGCGTGGCGCGCGCTGCGGATGGCGACGATTGACGGCGCGCGCGCCCTCGGCCTCGACCGCGAGGTCGGCAGCCTCGAAACGGGGAAGCGCGCGGACGTGATCGTGGTCAGGCTCGACCGGCTTCACTCTACGCCGCGGCCCGCCGACCTCACTTCGGCCGTCGTCTATTCGGCGCAGGCCGACGATGTCCACAGCGTCATCATTGACGGCCGACTTGTCATGCGCGAGCGCGAGCTTCTGTTGATGGACGAGCGTGAAGTCATCGGCGCGGCGAACCGTCAGTCGCAACTCTTGCAGGAGCGCGCCGGCATTCAATAAATGATTTGGCACAACTCTGACTATGTTAGCGCCAAGTAGTAATGTCCCCTTTCTGCAAAGTAGAGATGTCCCCTTTTCGTGCTACTGAAGACATGATCTTCAGCACGAAAGGGGCAGCAGGAAGTGACGGACCTACTTGTGATGAGCCAACGTGAACTCTCCCGCCTGGAAGTCATTGAGCGAGTCGGCGGCAAGCGCCTGACGCAGCGCGAGGCGGCCAGCCTGCTCAAGCTCTCCGTCAGGCAAGTCAAACGGCTCTTGCGCGCCTACCGCCAGCGCGGCGCTCGTGCCCTTCAGTCCAAGCGGCGGGGCCGCCCCTCGAACAACCGCCTGCCTGAAGAGTTGGTCTCTCAAGTCAGCCACCTGCTCCGCTCGCGCTACCCAGACTTCGGCCCCACCCTCGCCCGGGAGAAGCTCTGCGAAGAAGACGGCCTCTGCCTCTCGCGTGAGAGCGTCCGCCGCCTGCTGATCTCTTTAGGGCTGTGGCGGGCGCGGCGCGCTCGGCGGGCGGTCGTCCACGGCCTGCGCGAGCGCCGCGCCCGCACGGGCGAACTCGTCCAGATCGACGGAAGCCCTCACGACTGGTTCGAGGGCCGCGCCCCGCGCGCGACACTTCTGGTCTTTGTGGACGACGCCACCAGCCGCCTGATGCACCTCTCGTTCGTCGAGTGTGAGTCCACCTTCAACTACTTCGCGGCCGTCCGCTCCTATATCGGGCAACACGGCAAGCCGCTGGCCCTTTACAGTGATAAGTTCGGCGTTTTCCGCGTCAACATCCCCAACGCGCTCTCTGGCACAGGGCTCACCCAGTTCGGCAGGGCGATGAAAGAACTCTCGATTGAGTTGATCTGCGCGCACTCGCCGCAGGCCAAAGGCCGCGTCGAGCGGGCCAACCAGACCTTGCAGGACCGGCTCACGAAAGAGCTGCGGCTGCGCGCGATCTCGTCAAGCGAGGAAGCCAATGCTTACCTGCCGGAGTTCATCACCACCTACAACTCGCGCTTCGCCCTCAGCCCGCGCTCCCGTGAGGACGCGCACCGGCCACTGTCTCCGAGAGAAGACCTCGGCCGCATCCTGACGCTCGTCGAGCGGCGCACCCTCTCGAAGAACCTGACCGTCTCCTACAACGGCCGCGTCTACCAACTCAGCACGAAGCGCGCGGCCTACACCATGCGCGGCGCGCACGTGGAAGTCAGAGAGACGAGCACCGGAGAGATCAGTATCGAATACAAAGGCCAGGCGCTCGACTACCGCCTCTGCTCCGAGCAGGAGCGCGAGCAAGCACAAGTCACGCCCACGAAGCTGCTCGACCGAAGGCTCGCCAAGGCGACAGCGAAGCCGCACACAAAGTATCATCCGCCGATGACACACCCGTGGAGGTACTTCGACTACACGGAGAACTCGATGGAAGCCAGAGAACGCAGAGGCGAGCTCTGCATCCTCAGAAGGTGACATCTCTACTTTGCACAAAGAGGGGACATCTCTACTTTGCGTTGACACAGCAACTCTGACTATGTTACTGCTCAGGGATAATGTCGCTGCTCTGCTCAGCGATAATGTCGCCTGGCAAGATTACCGCACCTTACCATAAAGCCAGCCGCGGCGGCGCGCGTCAGACTGCGGATCCGGTTCTGTGCTTGACGCCACATGATGACGCGCGATAGCTCTGGCCGCTGGCTGCTGCGCGCTCGCTCCCACTTGACGATGGCTCACCCGGCGCGCTGCGTCGTAGATCGAGACCTGACCTTCGGGCGTGACATGGACCTCGACCCTCTTCATGACTAAGCTCGGCTCATTCTTTTCCGGGACGAGTTGCAAGACTTGTCCCAGCCACGTGATGGTGTGGTCACGCCGCACCTGCCGGCTCTCAGAGGTCGAGAAGTAATAGTCCAAGTCCAGCTTGTCAGGCAGCCTTTGCCAGGCACTCTCGGCCTCTCGTGGAAGATGTCCGAAGCGGGCGTTGTAAGACTCAATGAAAGCCGGCAAGAAAGCGTTAGCTTGCGCCAACCCGCTGACGCCTGCGAGGCGCAACTCTTTGGTCAGGCGGTCTTGCAGCGTGCGCCAGAGCCGCTCGATCCTTCCTTTAGCCTGTGGTGAGAGGGCGGCGATGGAGGTGATCCCGAGCGAGGCGACCACCCGCTGGAACTGGCTCATCGGAGGACGACCCGCCAGCTCATCCTCCAGCGATGGCTCTTTGGGCGAGCGCAGGATCGTGTGGCGGTCGTGATAGAGCAGATGGGGGAGGCCGTAAGAAGTGGCAATCCCTCGCAGCATCATCAAGTATCCGGCTTGATCTTCGGTCGGACGGAAACGACCATAGATGATCTTGCCGGTCGCATCATCAATGGCCGCGGCCAGGCTCATGCGTGGGGCGCGACTCTCCAGCCAGTCAAAGGGCGTGGCATCGATCTGGAGCATCATCCCCTCACAGCTTTTGCGCTCGCGCCGGAGGCGTTTGACCTCTGGGCGGGAGCGCGGCAGCCTGCGCAGACCCTCTAAGTGCAAGAGGCGCGAGAGGGTCGAGCGCGGGAGACGAATCTCTTCGTGACGGGCGAGCAGGTCACAGAGGTGCGAGATGTTGAAGTCGTGATACTTGCCGTGGGGGCCGCACAGAGAGCGCAGGCGCTCAATGAGGTTGGAGTCGGTGCGGTTACGAGGCGCTCGTCCCTGATTGCCGTGCACGACCATAGCAATGCCTTCAGCGAGGAAGCGGCGGCGCAAGCGTTGAACTTGACGGTGACTGACTCTCAGCAGTTCTGAAGCGTCCGCCGTCGAGAGCTTGCCTGCGATGAGGTGGGTCAGAATCTCGGCGCGACGTTGTTGCGGTGTGCTCAATGTAAGTGTCCTCATACCTCCAAGTATGAGCGACATTATCGCTGAGCAGTTATCTGCGACATTATCCCTGAGCAGCTACATCAGCAACTCTGACTATTGACATTCGTCAATAAGGGGCATATCGTGCGGCCGTTCTCATCCTCGCTTACCCGCTGACGTAGAGCCTTCTCTCGCCAGCCTCACGTCACTATCCGGTCAAGATCATCGGACGCTCACCGTTACTCCGAGGCCGGATCGCAGGAGGAATTCAGCCATGTCATTCCGAGACATCTATCTCAAAATCGAGACCATGCCCGATTACTCGCCCGTCGCGCCGGACAAGGAGGTTTCGCCGCCCATCGTCTACGAGCGCGACTGCATGCGCAACGCGGGGCACGAGGACGGGACCATCCCGGCAGACGAGGTCAACGCGCGCCGGCTGACGGCCCTGGTCTACCGCGAGTACCTGGACCCTGGGTTCTTGATCCCGAAGCCCGACAAGATTGTACTGGCCGACATCAACGAGCCGGCCTACGACTCACGCGTGCCGGGCGCCGTGGTCTACGCGAGCCCCGGCGACTGGCTGCGCATCCACGTCAAGAACGAGGACAGCGTGCCGCACAGCTTTCACCTGCACGGGTTGAAGCACGGGATCGAGTCCGACGGCGCGTGGCCCTTCGGCACGCAGAGCGCCGACGGCCGCCGCTCCGACGAGATTTGCCCGGGCCAGACCTGGACCTACACCTTCGACGTCACGGACCAGATGATCGGGGCGTGGCCGTTCCACGACCACTACCGCGACATGGGTGCGAGCGTCAACCGCGGCCTCTTCGGCGGCCTCATCGTGCTGCCGGGCGAGGAGTGTGACGAGCTGCCGCGATTCCCACTGCCGACCGGCATCACGCAGCTGCTAGAGGGCGGCCGCGCGCCAGAGCAGGCGGCCGCCCGTGGGCGGAAGGCTGGCGAGGTGGACGCCGCCCTGGCCGCGCACCTGATACTGCTCGAAGAGGTCGCCCGCGCGCCGCACATCCACCCGCCCGTCAAACCGTCGCACATTTTGCACGTCCCGCTGTTCTTCCACCTCATGAGCGGCGAGAGACTGCCGTCGCTCTGCTTCAACGGCCGCTCGTTCGTCGGCAACACGCCGACCATCCTGGCCGCGGCGGGCCAGAGGATTCGCTGGTACGTCTTCAACCTGGACCTCGGCACGAACTGGCACAATTTCCACCCGCACGCCCAGCGCTGGCAGTTTGCCAAGCAGAACATGGACGTGCGCAGCCTCAGCCCCGCCGAGTCTTTCGTGGTCGAGACGAAGGCCCCGCCGGTCTTGCTGCTCCCGCCCGAAATACAGAAGTGCCAGGACCCGGACAAGCGGCCGGAAGACGCCAAGCCCTTCAACGTGCGCGGCGATTTCCTCTTCCACTGCCACTCGGAGAGCGACCTCCGTCAGGGTCTCGCCGGCCTCGTGCGCTCGACGCAGACCGTCTGGCTGACGGCTGAGCAGGCGGGCCAACTACAGTCGCAGACTGGCCTGCCTCTGGACCCGGGCGACAACAGCTGCCCGGCCGTTGACTTCGACCACTGCGCGAACGCCACCGGCGGGAAGTGGGAGGAGCTGCCCGGCGTGCCCGGAGTCACCTTCATGCACGCGGTGCTGCTGCCCAACACGAGGAGCGTCCTCTTCTGGGGTTACGGCCCGCGGCCCGACCAGTCGCGCGTCTGGGATCAGGCGACCGGCCTCTACTCGCCGCCCGCGAACCAGCCTTCGGACATCTCGCCCGACGAGAACATCTGGTCGTGCGCGCACGCTCACCTGAACGACGCGGCGGGCACCATCCTCGTGCACGGCGGCCTCGCCAACGGCCCCGACTCAGAGCGCCGCGCGTTCCTGTTCGACCCGCCGAGCCAAACGTGGTCTCACGCCACGGAAACAAATGTCGGCCGCTTCTACCCGACGACCATCACGCTCGGCGACGGGCGCGCACTGACGCTCTTCGGCCAGGACACTGTGAGCGGCATCATAGACGCCTCCTTCGAGGTCTTCACGCCCGGGGGCGCGGGCGCTTGGTCGAAGCTGGAAGCGCTGCCCTTCGACTACTTCTATTACCCCTGGACCTTCCTGCTGCCGGACGGCGAGCTGTTCGTCGCCGGGCCGCAGAAGCCCGCGCGGCGGTTCGACTGGACCGTGACGCCGGTCGTGGACGACCCGGCCAAACAGTTCAACCAAGTCTTCTCTCAGCGCGGGTCTAACATGGACGGCACGGCGGTGCTGCTGCCGCTGCGGCCTCCGGGCTACGAGCCGCGCGTGCTCATCGCCGGCGGGTCCACGCCCGACACGCTACAGTCTGCCGAGTGGATAGACCTCGCGGCCGGCGCACCGGCGTGGCAGGCGCTCCCGAACATGAACGTCCCGCGCGACAAAGTGAACTCGGTGCTCCTGCCGGACGGCACTGTGCTCGTCGTCGGCGGAGTGGAGGGAGGGCCGGACGGCGGCCCCGTCGAGACGTTCGACCCTGAAGACCCACTGGCGGGCTTCCAGGTCGGGCCGACGATGACGCACGTGCGTGGCTACCATTCGGCGGCCATCTTGCTGGCGGACGGCAGCGTGCTGGTGGGCGGCGACCCCGGCGGCGACTTCACGCCGCACGAGCGTTACCTCCCGCCCTACTTCTTCAAAGCCCGGCCAGCCATCACAGGAGCGCCGGCCGCCATCGCATACGGTGCCGATTTCACGATCAACACGCCTGACGCCGGTGGCGTCGCCGAGGTGGTGCTGATGCGTCCCGGCGCGGTGACACACGGCTTCAACCAGTCACAGCGCTATGTCGGCTGTGCCATCGTCTCCGCCGGTGGAGGCGCAGTTCAAGCCACCGCGCCACCGAACGACAACACTGCGCCGTCGGGCTACCACTTACTGTTTGTGGTTAACGGTGACCGCGTGCCTTCGGAGGGTGTCTGGCTCAAACTAGGGTAGGGAAGGAGGTTCTGTAAAAATGGCTGTGCCAGCTCGAATGGAGCGTCCTCGGGGGGCGAGAGCGGCTTCCGAGCTGGCACGGGCGGGCACTATCGAAGTTCGGGCCTCAGATGGCTTGTCTTGCGACCGGCTGACGTTTGGGCGTCAGCCCCATCCTCAACGCGCGCCATTATACACCTCTTCGCGAAACTGTCAACGCTTTTTTGTGACTAATTCAACAAACCTACGCGACACACGAATTTAAATAGCCGGCCCCTAAAAATCGGCCGTCTGCGGGTGAAGCTTCCATGAAAAGTTGCTCCGAAAATCGGCCACGGCAGTCAACGAAGGCGCTCACAATCAGCCGAGCCTTCCCCGGTTGACACCCGGCCCGGCCGCTCCTTATACTTCGCTCTCCTCTCGCAGAGGATTAGAAATTCCGGCCAGGTAGCTCAGTTGGTAGAGCACCTGACTGAAAATCAGGGTGTCGGCGGTTCGATTCCGTCCCTGGCCACCAGTAAAATCAAACAGTTACGGGCAGCCCGCAAGCTGCCCGTTTCTGCTTTGTATCACTATAGTATCACTGTCACGCGAAAAGCATTTTTTCCAGTTTGTCAGTCGCGGCCCAGCCTCCGCCTGTGCTGCGCCACACGAGAGCGCGCCTGACTGTCACGACGCCGCGCTGTAAATCAACGTCCTTCCATTGCAACCCGAGATATTCTTCAGGGCGCATCCTCAGCTTGGCCGTTATCAACATTGTGCCTTGCGATCTGTGTTGGCGATACCTGTCTCGTCGCATATCAACTGAGTGGAAGCACGGGAGCCTTGCGAGCGGTCGAGGTGAACTCCGCAAGCCATCTCTGTCCACTCGCGTTTGATGTCATCTTGACCACACCAGCGGGGAGGTGTAGGCTGTGGCCCGCTAAATTCACCTAGCTCCTTCCCTTCATCTGGCCTCGTCTATCAAGGTAGTGAGGCGGAAAGATCGAGACCGAGCAAATTGCTTCTGGAGAACCAGGAATATCCTTGGAGGCAGCTCTTGGTTGACAAGCATGGCGGCTGATCTGGCCCCTACTCGCCCGCACGGTCAATTACCGAGTGAGATCGCCCTGACCATCCCACCCCTTTCGCTTAGGAGGACAACGAGATGACGACATTCGCATATAAGGATTTGCTTATAGATTTCACCTCATCGTTCCAACTGATGTGGGACGACCAAGGCAGTCGAGGTGAGCGCGATGGGGCCTTCTGGCGCCCGCTGACTAACGACCCGAGGCTTCAAAACTTCTACCCGGTCGGCGATCTTGCCAGGAACAATCGCAACGAAGTAAATGGCGCTACCGCCATAGCCGTGGTAAAGGACGCCAAGGGCGATACAGGAACCGCGCTTCGCCAGCCCTTACGCTTTGAGCAAGTGTGGAAAGACAGTGGGTCAGGTTCTTACAAAGATGGCTCAATGTGGCGGCCAATACCACCCGATGGCTATGTGGCCCTCGGCCTGGTCTGCAATAGTGGCTATGATCCCCCTTCCACGGACACTATTCGCTGCGTTCGCTCGGACCTTGTGATCCCGGCCTACCCGGGCGATTCGATCTGGGATGATAAAGGTACAAATGCCTGGTACAATTTTGGCTCATGGCATATCAAGGCCCCGGATGCTCCAGCCGGAGAGATATACCTGTCCCCAGGAACGTTCATCGGAGCGGCCAGCCACACCGCGCCCACCAAGGACCTCAACGCTTATGCCCTGCGTCTTTTGATGCCACAGGAAACCCCTAATACCCCCAAGCCTCCGGCCCCTGTCCTGAGGGGCTACTCTGAACCGGCGGACACAGTCAGGAAAGACAGCGTCACCTATACGACGATACTTCCGTGGTTTACGGTGGACGACCCCAACCTGTTGCCGGTCGAGCAAATAATGAAGTCTCCCGAGTATCGCCTCAAGAGGGTTGACCGCTATAAGCGCTTCGGCTGGGGCTATAACGATACGACAGCCTCGCAAAGACTTGACTTTGAGTACGAGGAGGGCGCTGATGGGAGTAAAACCAGAGAGTTCTCAGAAACGACAGGTATTGAGTTCAGTCTCGCCTGGAGCTCCGGCGCCTGGGAGTGCTCTGCTACGTTAAGCCAGAGCTTCACGCATAGTGAAACCAATACCGAAGGATGGTCAACGAAGAAGACCCGAAAGGTAGGCATTGAGGTCCCCGCGGGCAAAGCTGTCGCCGCTTATACACTGGAAAGCACCTACACACTGTTCCGCAGCGATGATACCCAGGTAACTACCACCGGAGTGGAATATGAAGGTGGTGGCGGTGTGTATTGGACCCAGTATCCACCAGCGAAAACTGCGCCTCCGAAGAAGCCAGCCGCGAAACCTGTGCCTGCGAAGAAGCCGGCCGCGCAAACTTTGCCTGCGAAGAAGGCGGTGCAGGCTAAAAGCAGCAATAACCCGGTGAAGTGATTGCCGGCTAATAATCGTTGAATCTATTCATATGAGCAAAAGAGCAGCGCTTCTTTTAGCAGCCGTGGTACTACTGTCTACCCCCTGTCGAGCGCAGTGGAGCTACAATGAGCACGTTGTTTTCGGCAACAGCCTCAGTGACGGTTACTACTACCACAGCTGGGGGAGTGCCGTCGCTCCCAGTGCTCTCAAGCTCGATCACGGGAAGTTACCGCTGGCGACCGACGGCTGCTTCACCCCGCCGAACTGTCTTGCCTTGCAGTGGCAATCCGCGCCCGGCGGCACCTGGAACGTCTCGGTGGATGCTCGAAGACACTGGGGCTTGCCGTGGCTCAAAGGAGACGCCATCTCCTTTTGGGTGAAGCCCGACAGGGAGCTGACGCGCGCCGCCTCCCCGCTGTTGCAGCTCGTAGACGAGAAGGGTCAATCAACTCCTTCCGCGCCGCTGCTCGGGCGTCTGGCCTCGGTCCCGGCGAACAAGTGGACGCGGCTGACCTTACCGTTTTCGGACTTCACGGGCCAGGTTGCGAGCACGAGTAGCAATCGCTTCGACCCGCAACGACTCGTCCGCATCTCGCTCATACAAGGAATGGATGACGAGCAGCAGCCCCACTCACTGCTGCTCGACGAGATCACTGTCGAGAGCGCCGAAGGTGGCGCGGCGAGCCCGCCGGCCACTCCGCGCGGGGTTGCGGCTGTGGGCTATGACCGCCACGTGGACCTCACTTGGCAGGCGGGCGGCGCTCCGGCGCGTTACTTCGTCATCTACCGCTCCACCGACGGGAAGAACTTCACGCCCATCGCGACCCAGATGGACGAGCGCACGCGCTTCGAGGACTTCCTCGGCGCGAGCGGCAAGACGGCTTACTACCAGGTTACGGCCGTGGGCCTCGATTACAAGGAGAGCCAGCCGTCGGCCTCTGTCCAGGCGAGTACCCGCGAGATGACCGACGACGAGCTGCTCACGATGGTGCAGGAGGGGAACTTCCGCTACTACTGGGAAGGCGCACACCCCGTCGCCGGCATGGCTCTGGAGGTGCTGCCCGGCGACAAGAACCTGGTGGCTCTCGGCGCTTCCGGCTTCGGCGTGGCGGCGATGCTGCCCGCCATCGAGAGGGGTTTCATTACGCGCGAGCAAGGCGTCGAGCGGATGCTGAAGATTGTGCGGTTTCTGGCGAAGGCGGATCGCTTCCACGGCGTCTGGCCGCACTTCCTCGACGGCCGCACGGGCAAGACCATCGCATACTTCGGTGAGTACGACGACGGCGGCGACCTCGTAGAGACAGCGTTCATAATGCAGTCGCTATTGGCGGCCCGGCAGTACTTTAATCGGGACAACGCCGCCGAGCGCGAGTTGCGCGAGCGCATCACAGGCTTTTGGCGGGATGTCGAATGGGATTGGTATCGCCGCGATCCGCAGAGTGATTTCCTCTACTGGCACTGGTCGCCCAAACACGGCTTCTACATCCACCATCCTCTGATCGGATGGAACGAGACGATGATCGTCTACTTACTGGCCGTCGCCTCCCCGACACACCCTGTGCCCGCGACCATGTTCCACACAGGCTTCGCGGGCCAGTCGGAGACCGCCGTGCGGTATCGCCGGGGGTGGGGCGGCACCACGCAGGGGGATCATTACACCAACGGAAACAGCTACTACGGCATCAAGCTGGATGTCGGCGTGGGCAGCGGGGGCGAGCTGTTCTTCACACACTTCTCTTTCCTGGGCTTCGACCCGCGGAACAAGCGCGACCGCTACACCAACTACTTCGAAAACAACCGAAGCATCGCGCGCATCCATCACGCTTACGCGGTCGCGAACCCGCGCAAGATGCAGGGCTATGGAGACAACTCCTGGGGCCGCTCGGCGGGGGTCAACTCCGGGGGCGGCAAGCCGAACCCGCGCGACGACAACGGCACCATCACCATCCACGCCGCGCTCGCGTCCTTCCCCTACACGCCCGAAGATTCGATGAAGGCGTTGAAGCACTTCTACCGCGACCTCGGCGCGAAGACGTGGGGCGTTTACGGTTTCCGCGACGGCTTCAATGAGACGGATAACTGGTACGAAGACGTGAACATGGGCTTGAACCAGGCGCCGGTCGTGGTGATGATCGAGAATCACCGGACAGGTTTAGTCTGGAAGAATTTCATGGCTAATCCCGAAATCGCGCCGGCACTCAAAGCCATGGGGTTTCACGAGGACTGACAACTGATGCCGCGAGGATAGGCGCTGCCTTGTGACCGTTGCTCCTGCCTGCCAGCCATGCGGCGTGAAGTCCGCTCATTCAATAACGGAAGCCTGCCCGCTCATCTCCGACGCAGGTGGCGCTCTCCGACCGGCACGGACCCTTCTGCGCGCGTACATCCCGGCGAGCCCCAAACCCATCAGGCAAAGGGTCGCAGGCTCGGGGACTGCCGCCGCCCGCCCGTTCACCGTCAACGTGCTACGGACGATTACATCAGTCCATATTCCATCTCCGCTCTGGTTCGTGCCGGGGCTGTTCACGATTAGCTCATCAATCCGAAAGTCCAGGGACGTGATCTCAAACCCCGCGAAGTCAACGCGGCCTGAACCCGAGCCGTCGCCAAAGAAGACCAGAGACTCGGGACCGACTTCACCGCCCCCCCCGCCGCCTACGAAGAAACTAAAGTAGCCGACGGGCTCGTTTTTCCCGTCAGTAAGGAATCGAGCGGCGACTTCGAATTCAGGGCCGGAACTGAGTGTAAACGTCCGCCCCACGTCCGCGGGGCCGACAATGACATCAAAGACAGTGACGAGCGGCGGGCCGAACAAATCCGACCCGAACTCGATTGTGAGTTGCACCTGATTTGCAATGTGAGGCCCTCCCATTCCGGTGTTAAATGTGACGAAGCCGAGTTGATCGGCACGGAGAGTGGCCGGGAAAGCTAACAAGGCTAAAACAGTGATGAAGCGTAGGAGTAGGGTGCGGCTCATGAGTTTCTCCCGACATGGCGTAGCCGGCAGGTAGGTTGCCGAGCGTGCCTGACGCCCGAATTGGCCGGCGCGCAGAGAATAGCATCCAACATTCGACTCAAACAAGGAACATGAAACAATTGCTACCGGCGCGTCCAGGCAAACACGCGTCGTGGCAATAAAGACGCCGAGTCAGTATAATCCTCCCGGCCCCCAGCCATCCCCCGCTTTGACCCCGTTAGTTTACGCCGGATAAGTATGCCCATGCCCAATCAGCCCACGCAGGAGGGGCCGCCCGACAACAGGACCGAGGGGGATTCGACCAACAACTTGCAGAGCCCGGAGCTGGCGCCTTACTTGCTCTCGGCCATCATCGAGTCGGCCGACGACGCCATCGTCAGTAAGACGCTCGACGGCGTCATCACGAGCTGGAACAAGGGGGCCGAGCGCATCTTCGGGTACACGGCCAGCGAGGCCGTGGGCCGGCCCGTGACGATGCTCATCCCCGAAGACCACCTGGACGAGGAGCCCACCATCCTGGCTCGCCTCCGTGCGGGCGACCGCATCGAGCACTACGAGACCGTCAGAGTGCGCAAGGACGGCTCGCTCGTTAACATCTCGCTCACGGTCTCGCCGATCAGGGGTGCGGACGGCCGCATCGTCGGGGCCTCGAAGATCGCGCGCGACATCTCCGACCGCAAGCTCGCCGAGGCGACGCTGCGCGCCCAGGCCGAGGTCATCCGGCAGGCTTACGACGCGATCTTCCTGCGCGACTCTTCCAACGCCATCACCCTCTGGAACCGCGGCGCGGAGCGCATCTACGGCTACACGCAGGACGAGGCGCTCGGGCGCTCGCCGCACGAGCTGCTCAAGACGGAGTCGCCCGTCCCGCTCTCCGAGATTTACGAGCGGCTGCGGCTCGACGGCTACTGGGAGGGCGAACTCAGGCACGCGCGCAAGGACGGCGAGCGGATTGTCGTCGAGACGCGCTGGGCGACCGTGCTCGACGAGCGCGGCGGGGTCGCGTCCATCCTGGAAATCACGCGCGACGTGACCGAGCGCAAGCGGGCCGAGGAGCGGCTGCTTCAGGCGGCGGCCATCGTCGAAAACTCCGACGACGCCATCATCAGTAAAAATCTGGACGGCGTCATCCTCAGCTGGAACCCCGGGGCCGAGCGGCTCTACGGCTACACCGCGTCGGAGGCCGTCGGCCGCCCCGTCACGATGCTCATCCCCGACGACATGCCGGACGAGGAGCCGCGGATTCTGGATCAGATCCGTCGCGGCGCGCGCGTGGATCATTACGAGACCGTGCGCCGGCGCAAGGACGGCGCGCTCATCGCCGTCTCGCTCACCGTCTCGCCCGTCAAGGACGCCGCGGGGCGCATCATCGGCGCGTCGAAAATCGCGCGCGACATCACGGCGCGCAAGCAGAATGAAGAGGAGTTACGCGAGCAGACGGAAGTCATAGAGACCGTCAACCGCATGGGGCAACTGCTCGCCGCCGAACTCGACGAGCACAAGCTGGTGCAGGCCGTCACGGACGCCGCCACAGAAATCACGGGCGCACACTTCGGCTCCTTCTTCTACAACGTCCTGGACGAGCGCGGCGCTTCCTACATGCTCTACACGCTCTCGGGCGTGCCGCGTGAAGCCTTCGCACACTTCCCGATGCCGCGGGCCACCGACCTCTTCGGCCCGACCTTCCGCGGCGAGGGCACGGTGCTGATCGCGGACGTGAAAAAAGACCCGCGCTACGGGAAGAACTCGCCGTACTACGGGATGCCGGAGGGACACTTGCCGGTGACGAGCTACCTGGCCGTGCCGGTCGTCTCAAGGACGGGCGAGGTGCTGGGCGGGCTCTTCTTCGGTCACCCCGAGCCGGGCGTCTTCACGCAGCGCGCAGGGCGCATCGTCGAGGGGCTCGCGGCGCAGGCCGCGGTCGCGATGGACAACGCGCGGCTCTTCGAGGACGTGAACCGCGCGCGCGCCGACGCCGAGCAGGCCGCCGCCGACAAGGAGCGCCTGTACCACGAGGCGCAGGAATCAAGCCGGCTCAAGGACGAGTTCCTCGCCACCGTCTCGCACGAACTGAGGACGCCGCTGACGGCCATCCTCGGCTGGGCGCACATGCTCCGCACGGGGCAGTTCGACGCCGACTCGACCAGCAAAGCCTTCGAGACGATAGAGCGCAACGCGCGGGCGCAGGCGCAGCTCATCGAAGACCTGCTCGACGTGTCGCGCATCATCACGGGCAAGCTCAGGATAGACGTCAGGCAGGTTGACCCGAACTCTTTCGTCGAGTCGGCGGTCGAAGCCGTCAGGCCCGCGGCCGAGGCCAAGGGCGTGCGCTTGCAGAAGATCATGGACACGGGGATTGTCTCCGTCTCGGGCGACCCCGTCCGCCTGCAACAGGTGGTCTGGAACCTGCTCTCGAACGCCATCAAGTTCACGCCCAGGAACGGGCGCGTCCAGATCAGGTTGGAGCGCGTCAACTCGCACGTCGAGATCGCCGTCAGCGACACGGGCGCGGGCATCCCGCCAGGGTTCCTGCCGCACGTCTTCGACCGCTTCCGCCAGGCGGACCAGCGCACCACGCGCCAGCACGGCGGGCTGGGTTTGGGCCTCGCCATCGTGCGCCACTTAGTCGAGCTGCACGGCGGGACGGTTCGCGCGGAGAGTCCGGGCGAGGGACAGGGCTCGACCTTCACCGTGCTGCTCCCGGTCGCCCCCGTCTACCAGGCCGCCGCCGAGGGCGAGCGCGTGCACCCGGCGGCGAGAGACACGCTGCCTTTCTTCGAGTGCGTGGACCGGCTCGACGGCGTGCGCGTGCTGGTGGTGGACGACGAGCCGGACACGCGCGACCTGCTGAAGGCCGGGCTCGGGCAGTGCGGCGCGGAGGTGACGGCCGCGGGGTCCGCCGCCGAGGCGCTCGAAGCCATCGAGGCGGCCCCGCCCGACCTGCTCATCAGCGACATAGGGATGCCCGACGAGGACGGCTACGAGCTGATGCGGCGCGTGCGCGCGCTCTCTGACGAGGGCCGCAGCCGCGTGCCGGCCATCGCGCTGACGGCCTACGCGCGGGTCGAGGACCGGATGCAAGCGCTCAGGGCCGGCTACCAGATGCACGTCCCGAAGCCCGTCGAGATGGCGGAGCTGGTCGCCGTCGCCGCCAGCCTCGTCCGGCGGGGCCGGTGAGGCCCGGGCACGAAGTTATTCAGAAAGCGAGCGAGATCCCGCCAAAGTGAACGGGTTGAGTCAGATTGACGGCCCACCTGACTCAACCCCTGCCCGAAAATCACGATTTACTTGAGTCCCGCCGCGGCTGGGCTTTTGGCACAGTTCTAGCTATGTGAATCCGCGGCTAGCCGCGCAACCGCGCGCAGCCTGGTCTTTCACAACCGCTACCGAATCGTCACCGATAAGAGCCCACTCTTTGCGAAAGCGGGAGGCGGCACGCACTTACCAGCCTAAGTCCCTCGGAGGGATACGGCAGTGGGAGTTCCCGAAGAGACACAAGCAATCTGTCCTCCGGCCGGTCTTTTCACTCTCAGGCGATCAGACCGGCCTTTCCTTTGTGACGTGAGTTCCTCGATAGTAAGCGCACAGATTTCACAAGGGTAACAGACGATGAGAAAACTAAAATCCCTCGCGCCGCTCAGGCATCTCGCCGCCGTGATGTTGGCGGTCTCTCTCTTCTCCGGCCTGCTGCCGGCGGGCCGGGCGGCCGCGGGCCGCGGGCCGGCCGACAAGGTGACGCCCGAACTCAGGGAACAGGCGCGCGCGTCGTGGGCCAGGGGCGAGGACAGGGTCTCGGTCATTCTTCAGCTCGGCGGCCCCGCCCGCGGCCCCCTCAAGGCGTTCCTCAACCGCAACGGCGTCCACCTCAAAAATCAGTTCAAGAGCTTCAACTCCTTCGCCGTCGACCTGCCCGCCAGCTCGCTGGACGAGCTGGCCTCCTTCGACGAAGTCTCTCTCGTCGCGCCCGACCAGCAGTTCCAACCGCTCGGCCACGTGACCACGACCACGGGCGCGGAACAGGTCCGCGCGCAGACGACGGCGGCCGGCAAGAGCTACACCCTGGACGGCACGGGCGTCGGCATCGCCATCGTTGACTCCGGCCTCTACAGCGGGCACAAAGCTTTCTGGAACGCGAAGGGCGTCTCGCGCGTCGTCTTCAGCAAGGATTTCACGGGCGAGGGGCGCACGGACGACCCCTACGGGCACGGCACGCACGTCGGGGCGGCGGCCGCGGGCCAGGGCGCGCCCTGGAAGAACCAGTACACGGGCATGGCCTCTAACGCCAAAATCATCAACCTGCGCGTGCTCAACTCCGACGGCCGCGGCACGACCTCCGGGCTGCTCGCCGCGCTCGACTGGGTGCTCGCCAACTACAAGAACCCCTCGTACAACATCCGCGTCGTCAACCTGAGCCTCGGCACGCCGGCCGTCAACTCTTACAAGAACGACCCGCTGTGCCAGGCCGTGCGGCGGCTGGTGGACGCCGGCATCGTCGTCGTCACCGCCGCCGGGAACAACGGCAAGGACAACCAGGGCCAGAAGGTCTACGGCCAAATCCACTCGCCCGGCAACGAGCCTTCGGCGGTCACGGTCGGCGCGGCTAACGGCTACGGCACTGATTCGCGCGCAGACGACGCGGTCACGACATACAGCTCGCGCGGGCCGACGCGCAGCTCCTGGACAGACACTTCGGGCACGAGGCATTACGACAACCTGATGAAGCCGGACCTGGTGGCCGTCGGCAACAAGCTGGTCTTCGCGCAGTCCGACAAGAACCGGCTCGTCACACAGCACCCCGAGCTGAACACCAAGTTCTACCCGACGGCCAACATGAACCAGATGTACCTGAACGGCTCGTCCGTCGCCGCGCCGGTCGTCGCGGGGGCCGCGGCCCTGCTGCTCCAGGCCAACCCACGGCTCACGCCGAACATGGTCAAGATGATTCTGATGTACACGGCGCAGCAGCTCCGCAACTTCAACACGCTGGAGCAGGGCGCGGGCGAACTTAACGTCGAGGGGGCCGTGCGCCTCGCCAAGCTCGTGCGCACCGATTTGACTTCCACGACCGCGGTCGGGTCGCCGCTGCTGACGACCACCGCGCTGCCCGCGCTCCAGTCGACTGTCGGCGGGACGACTTTCCAGTGGTCGCAGGGCATCATCCTAAACCACACCTGGGCGCGCGGCACTTACCTCATCAGCAAGTACCAGAAGGTCTACGCGACCGGCATCCTGCTCGGCGACGGCGTGACGGAGGGCTACGACACGCAGACCCTGAACACCACGATGATGACGAACGGCATCCTGCTCGGCGACAGCATCGTGACGAGTAACGGCATCCTGCTCGGCGACGGCGTCCCTTATTGCGGCACCGGCATCCTGCTCGGCGACGGGATTCTCCTGGGCGACGGGATTCTCCTGGGCGACGGGATTCTCCTGGGCGACGGTATCCTGCTCGGTGATGGCATCCTGCTCGGCGACGCCAGCCTGGCGGCCCAGTCAATCTTAATCAGCGGCGATAGCACCGCGATGATGCGCTAGGAGGCCGGAAGAACGATGCTCAACGCCGCCCACGTCATCCCCTCCGTTCCCGCTTGGGAAGGCTTCCCAATCGTCGAGCCGTTGCGCGCGAGGCACGCGGCCGAGGCCCTGGCCTTCCTCGCCGAGCGGCCCCTGCACACCGTCGCGATGGCCGGGTTCATCCGCGAGAACGGCGTCGAGAGCGCGCTCAACCGCGGCAGCTTCTACGGCTCGCGCAACGCCCTGGGCCGGCTCGAAGGCGTCGCGCTCATCGGCCACGCCACGCTCTTCGAGGCGCGCACGGAGGCCGCCCTCTCGGCGCTCGCCTGCCGGGCCAGGGACTGCGTGTCCAAGTACCTGATCACGGGTGAGCGGGGCGAGGTCGAGCGGTTCTGGAGTTACTACGCGGCCGAAGGGGAAGCGCCCCGCCTCGTCAGCCACAGCGTGCTGATGGAGCAGTCGCTTCCCGCACACGACTTCGGGAGCGCGCCAGATTTGCGGCCGGCGACGCCGGACGACTTGGAGGCGATTGTGGCGGCCAACGCCTCGATCATCCTGAAGGAGCACGGCCTGGACCCCCTGGCGCACGACCCGGAGGGGTTCCGGCGGCGCTGCTCGCAGAGGATTGAGCGCGGGAAGACTTGGGTCTGGAGCGAGAGCGAGAGACTGCTCTTCAAGGCGGACGTGCTCGCGTTGACGCCGGCCGCCACCTACGTCGAAGGCATCTACGTCACCCCCGAAGAGAAGGGGCGCGGCTACGGCCGGCGCGGCATGTCCGAATTGGCCCGAAAATTGGAAGGGAAGACGAAAGCCGTCTGCGGGGTCGTCGCCAGGAAGAACACGATGGCGCGCGCCTTCTACGAGATGATGGGCTACAGGGCCGCGGCCGACCAGGTCACCTTCTTCCTGGAGTCCGCCGCCGGTTAAGAAAGTCGCCTCTCGAATCAAAGACCCGAGGGGGCGTCCACCGCGGACGCCCCCTCGGGTCTTCGGGGCCGCCAGCGCGCGCTACCTGTGCCAGTAGTGTTTGATCTTCTGCGCGAGCAGGGGGAAGGGGACGTACTCGGCCTGGCGGCCGGCGCGGCGCAGTTCCTCGACCATGCGCATCGCGCCGTCGGCGTTGCGCGTGTGGACGAGGATGGTCGAGGCGCGTTGCAGTTCCGGGCGCGCGGCGAGCCAGGCGGCGACGGCGTAGCCCGTGCGCTCGTCGTCCGTCTCCTCCGAGTGGTAGTGCTCCGGCAGTAAATCGTGGTCCAGAAAAATCGCGTCGTAAAGGTTCGCGCTGAGGAACTCGCGCGCGCCGGCCACGTCGTCCGCGATGTCCAGCCGGTCGCCCTCGAAACGCTTGGCGAACCAGTTGTGCCGGCGCGAGTCGTCGTCTAACAGGAAAACCCGAATCGGGGTGCGTTTGGCGCGGGCGCTTTCGAGCCCGAGCTTGCTTAAGACCCCTCTCAAAATACCCATCTGTCTCTCTTCAACCCAGACCTTCCGAATCCGTGTACCGCGCCTATAGTAAATGGTAATTGGCAAATGGTGAATCGGTGAGCCGGGTTTTCCCCATTCGCCATTGACCATTTACCATTCACCATTCACGGTTTTATCAAGAGTGTGCTAAAAACTCGTATCACGCATGAAGCAGATTCTACAGAACAATAAGACGGGCCGGATGACGGTCGCGGACGTGCCGAGCCCGACGGTGCAGCGCGGGCGCGTGCTGGTGCGCGCCGCCGCCTCGCTGATTAGCGCGGGCACGGAAAAGATGGCCGTTGACGAGGGCAAGAAGAGCCTTTTGGAGCGGGCCAGGGAGCGCCCCGAGCTCGTCCGCCAGGTCATCGAGCGGGCCAAAAACGAGGGCGTCGTCAAGACCATCAACGCCGTCCGCTCGAAGCTCGGCTCCTCGACCGCGCTCGGCTACAGCGCGGCGGGCGTGGTCATCGGCGTCGGCGCGGACGTGACGGAATTTCGCGCGGGCGATCGCGTGGCCTGCGCGGGGGCGGGCTACGCCTCGCACGCCGAAGTCCTCTCGGTCCCGAAAAATCTCTGCGTGCACCTGCCCGACGAGGTGAGCTTCGAGGAGGGCGCGTTCGGCACGCTCGGCGCGATTGCCTTGCAGGGCGTGCGGCTGGCCGAGCCGAGCCTGGGCGAGTCGGTGGTCGTCGTCGGCCTCGGGCTTTTGGGCCAAATCACAGTCCAGCTCTTGAAGGCCAACGGCTGCCGCGTCTTCGGCCTCGATTTGGACGCGGCGAAAGTTCAGCTCGCGCGCGAGCTGGGCGCGGACGCCGCCGCGGTGAGCGACGACGAGGCGAAGCGCGCCGTCATTGAGTGGTCGCGCGGGCGCGGCGCGGACGCCGTGTTGATTACGGCGGCCACCTCCTCGAACCAGCCCGTCGAGCTGGCCGGCGAAATCTCGCGCCTCAAGGGGCGCGTGGTCGCCGTCGGCATGGTCGGCCTGGACGTGCCGCGCAACCTCTATTTCAAGCGCGAGCTTTCCCTGACGGTCTCGATGTCCTACGGCCCGGGCCGCTACGACCCCGAGTACGAGGAGCGCGGCCACGACTACCCGTTCGCCTACGTGCGCTGGACGGAGAACCGCAACATAGAAGCCTTCCTGGACCTCGTGGCCGCGGGCCGCGTCAACGTCGCGCGCCTCGTCACGCACCGCTTCTCGATAGAAGACGGCGAGCGCGCCTACCAGTTAATCGGCGGCGAGACGAACGAGCCTTACCTCGGAATCCTGTTAAGGTACGACACGGAGCGCGAGCTGGAACGCCGTGTGGAACTCAAGGGCGGCGCGAAGGCAGGCAAGACAATCGCAGGCGCGCCGCGCGTCGGGATGATCGGCGCGGGCCTTTACGCGCAGGGGATGCTCCTGCCGCACTTCAAGGCGGCCGGCGTGAGCTTCCGCGCGATTGCGACCGCGGGCGGCGTCACGGCGCGCGACATCGCGGAAAAGTACGGCTTCGAGTATTGCGCCTCGGGGGCGGACGAAATCCTGAACGACGCGGAAGTGAACCTGGTCGTCGTCGCCACGCGCCACGACTTGCACGCGGAGCTGGCGCGGCGCGCTCTCGAAGCGGGCAAGCACGTCTTCGTGGAAAAGCCGCTCGCGCTCAGCGACGAGGAACTGGAAGGCGTGCTCGGCGTGGCCCAAAATTCCGCGGGCCGCCTGATGGTCGGCTTCAACCGCAGGTTCTCGCCGCTGGCGCGCGCGGCGCGCGAGTTCTTCACGGGTCGCCAGTCTCCACTCTCCATCAGCTACAGGGTCAACGCGGGGCGGCTCGCGCGCTCGCACTGGCTGCAAGACCCGGTCGAGGGCGGCGGGCGCATCGTCGGCGAGGTGTGCCACTTCGTTGACCTGATGCACTTCCTGACGGGGTCAGTCGTGACGCGCGTCTACGCCGAGGCGGTCGCGAGCCGCAACGCGGAGACGGTTGACGAGGACAGCGTCTTCATCACGCTGCGCTTCGCGGACGGCTCGAACGGCGCAGTCGCTTACCTCGCGGAGGGTGACAAGGCCATGCCGAAAGAGCGCGTGGAGATTTTCGGCGAGGGGAAGAGTTTCGTCCTGGACGATTTCCGCGGCGCGACCTCGTACCGCAACGGGCGCGAAGAGAGCACGAAGCCGCGCCAGCAGGACAAGGGGCAGGCGGACGAGACCCGCGCCGTTTGCGACGTGGTCTCGAAGGGGAGGGAAGCGCCCATCGCGCTCGACGACCTGGCGGCCACGACCCGCGCGACGTTCCGCATCCTCGAATCTTTGCGCACCGGCCGGGCCGTGAATGTTTAGCGACTCGTGTCGCGCGTGTTATAAAGACGGTTTGGGAGTTGAAAGACTTACTGACAGCTTAGGAGCGCGACAATGAACGAAAAACAAGTCTACCTTTGCCTTCTTACTTTTGAGAGCAGATCAGGCCGTGAGCCGTTCAAATTCATGGACGCATCAATTGCCACAAGCGAGGAAGAAGCCAAATAAATCGCCATTAGCCAAGCCTGGAAAGAATCGCCCGAACACCTAAACGTGCAGCCCAGCGAAATATGGGCTTATAGCTTCAAACGCTCCTCGATTGAACAGGCCGCTAGAGAGGTACTTGGATGGAAGCCCCCCGCCGAATCCTAGCAACACACTTTTAAGACACTACCCGCGCGTGAGAGACCCTTGCAATCTTCCCCCGGAGTGCTATAATCCGCCGCGCCTCTACGGGGGATTGAGAAGTCGAAAGAGCCGTGAAGAAAACGCGCCGCATCAGCCTGCGCCCCCGCGCGCTAAACGTCAATCAGAAGTCTTAAAAAGAAGCTCGCAAAGCGTCTCGCGCCGAATGTCGTCTGACAACGCCAAAATCCACCCGCTCTTCGCCGTGCCGGACGGCGACGCTGTGCCGGATGAGATGCCCTCGACGGAGGGGCGGCCGTTGGTGACAGACGAGCCCGTCGTGTGCCAGTTCTGTTTCGGCAGCGGGATGGAAGTCGTGCCCGGCAAGGGCGCTAAGCGTTGCCGCTGCCGCACGCAGCAGAACCAGACGAAGCTGCTTGAGGCGGCCCGCATCCCGCGCCGTTACAGCGAGTGCTCGCTGCAAAACTACTATCCGGTGCAGGGCAAGTACTACACCAATCAAGGCATCGCTTTCAGGTACGCCTACACTTTGGCCCGCACGTACCCCGTAGTTGACCGGGGCCTGGTTTTCATGGGGCCTGTCGGCGTCGGCAAGACTCACCTGTCGGTGGCGATTATCCGCGACCTCATCGAGAAGAAGGGCATCCCGTGCCTGTTTTATGAGTTCGGCTCGCTCTTGAAAGCGATCCAGAATTCCTACAACCCCATCTCGCAGACTTCGGAATTGAAAGTGCTCGCGCCCGTCTTCGAGGCCGAGGTGCTGGTCTTGGACGAGTTGGGTGCGTCGAAGCCGACCGACTGGGTGAGAGACACGATGATGCAGATCATCAACACCCGGTACAACGACCGCAAGCTGACGATCTTCACGACGAACTACCTGGACGGGCGGAGGAGCGAGAAGGACGAAACTTTGGAAGACAGAATCGGCGTGCGCCTGCGCTCTCGCCTCTACGAGATGTGCAAGACCGTGCTGATTGAGGGAGAGGACTACCGCAGGAAGTTCGACGCACCGCAACCCTGAGGGCCGAAACCACAGTTTAAGAATGAGGCCCGCGCCGCTTGCCTGTAAGCGGCGCGGGCCTTTTCATTCAGAATCAACCTCGAACCCAGCCTACTTTTTGGCGTAATTGCTGTCGGCCATTTCTCTGGCCTTCTCGTTGGCGTTCGGCGTCTTGGCATCAACGGTGAAATCAATCTGCTCGTAGCCTTTCAAGCCTTTGACGATGAGCGTCTCGCCCGTCTTGTATTTGTCCTGGTACGGACTATCAGCCTTCTCTTCGGCTTTCGGCACGTCGTAGCTTGAGGCGCGCACGATCACGGCGAAGGGCTTGCCGTCCGCCATGCGCCATTCGACTTTCCTTCCGGGCTCGTCGCTGTAGCCTATGCCCTGGTTGACTAAGCCTATCAGGGAGTCTTCGTCGCCCTCCTTCTCCACGCCCAGGTGCGAGGCCATGGCGCTGTAGCCTATGGAAATGACATAGCCGCCGTAGCCCTTACACTTGAGCGGCATATCCTGGCCCTCGCCAACCTCACTCTCCTTGAAGGCGGCCTTGCAATCTTTGTTGAGGTCCGTGTAGGCGCTCGTGAACGCGGGGCCAGCCGCCGCCGGCGCGAGCGTCGCCGCGCTGCCGGAAGTCGGGGCCGCCGGGGTCGCAGCCCCGACCTGACCGGAGTTACCGCCTTTCGCACAAGCGAGTGAAAGCAGGGTCGTCGCCGCGATTATCAAAGTAAACCTGCGCATCTGTTTGCTCCCTTCAAGCAAATCCTCGAATGACTGTTGATTGGCATTGATGATGCTAAAAGCCCGGACGGTGAAGCGCGTCACTACTTGCCATGACGAGGACGAGGACACAGGCGAGTTCGGGCATCAACGCGTTGCGCATGATGCCACGAACGAGGGGAGTTGACCAGAGGAAAATTCGGGAGAGGTGATGAGTGATGAGTAACAAGAGAGAGTTAGTCACTCATCACTCATCACTCATCACTCATCACGCATTACTCATCACTGCGCTTTCCTCCGGCTGCGCTTGGTTTCGGAGATGAATTTTTCGAGCGAGGCCCTGAGGCTGGCGTCCAGTTGAAAGCCCTTCGCGAAGTCCTGATCCGCCTCGGCTTCTTTGCCCTGGAGCAGCCGGACGACGCCGCGGTTCGCGTAAGCCTGGGCCGAGGCGGGGTCAAGCTCTATGGCCCTGGTGTAGTCCGCGATGGCCGCGTCCAGCTCGCCCTTCAGCGTTTCAGCTATTTATCCGGCTTGATAATCTCGGGCATCCGGCTCAAATCAATCTGGGCTGGTTTAATCTCGGAAGGGAAGAACGACTTGTCCATCAGCTCGGACATGGGCGTCTGGGACTTGAGGAACCCGAGGCTGATGCCCATGTCGAGAATCTTCTGCATCTCCTCGTCGGTCGGGTTCAGGTTGCGGTAGGTGACGCGGTCGGCCGGCTGCGTCAGGACGTAGCGCAGCAGCTTCTCGTCCTGGCGGAAGTAGGGCGAGACGAGCCTGGCCGCGCCTTCGCGGTTGCGCTCCGTCCACTCGCCCGACTCGTTGATGCCGCGCACGAGGTCGCGGACGACTTCAGGGCGCTCGCGGATCAGGTCTTCGTGGACGACCAGCGCGCACGAGATGTAGTTGGGCCAAATGTCCTTGGCGTAGTAGAGCACGCGGCCGTAGCCCTCCATCTCGGCCTTGCCGCAGTAGGGCTCCGCGACGATGAAGCCGTCAATCGAGTTGGTCGCCAGCGCCGCGGGCATATCGGGCGGGGCCATCGAGACGAACTTGATCTCGTCGGGCCGCACGCCCTGGTCGCGCATCATCTTGTTGACGAAGAAATTTTCGTTGCTGAACGGGTTCGGGATGGCGATGGTCTTGCCGCGCAGGTCGCGCAGGTCTTTCGCCGTGCTCTCCTTGCGGACCATCAACTGCGAGCCGTCGCGGTGGCCGAGACAGGCTATCTTGACGGGCACGCCCTGCTCACGCATCTTCATGGCGAGCGGCACGGTCAGGAACGCCGCCATCAGCCTCTTGGCCTTCAGCGCCTCGACCATTGTCGGGAACTCCGAAAACCTGAGCGCGTCGAAGCGCGTCCCCGTCGTCGTCGTCTTCGAGGCGTAGTCCGTGACCGGGCAGGTCAGGTGGCAGGTGACGGGCACGAACGCGACCGTCAGCGCCTCAGCCTGCCCCGTGTCCGGCCCCTGGTGATAAGTCTCCTTCTCGTGCCCCCGCGGCTTATTCAGCGAGCGGTAGCGCAGGAACACGATCACCGCGAAGCACGCGACCACCGCCGCCACAATCAAGAGAGCTTTCTTCGAGCGAAACATTAATTCCCCCACACAGACGTTCGCATAGAGCGACTAGGCCGAGCCCTTGTCGCCCACCGGAATAATGGCCGAGGCCATCCGGTTCAGTCAAAGCTGCGCGCTCAAGGCGGCGATTTCTGGGAGCCTCCCCCCGCGGGCGTTGATCCAGCTCTCAACCGCCGCCGGGGAGGCGATGGGCGGGTCTCTTAACAAGACGGCCAGCGTCCAGCACACTTCAGTCCTGCGTTGCTGCACCATTTTACGGTCACTGTCCGAGATAGGTCTCGCGAGCACTGCGTCGTCCTGATCCAGCCGCTTTAGCATCTGCTCCACGAACCACCTCAAATCCTCCTCGGCGCTCGTCAGCGGCAGGTCCGGGGCGAGCGCGGCCAGCGTGCGGCGAACGGCCCAACCGTGCGGCTGGAAGCGGTTAGCCAGCGCGCGCAGGTCACCCGCCCTCGAAGCATTTCCGTCACGCCACTCCTTCACCAAATCTATGACCAGGTTAACGTGGATGATTCGATCATCAACGAGCTCGGTGACGGTGTTGAGTCCGAAGAAATTGATCGTCTCGGGAACCCGGAGCTTCCCCTGGCGGTCGCCCGCGGAGGCCGGGGTGGCCTTGATGGCGCAGATGGGGTCAACGTAATCAACGTCCAGCCACTCTTCGACCGGGTCGTCCACGGGGTCCAGCAGGAGTCGGCTCTCGCGCGCGAGGGCCTGCCGGAGAAACTGCACGTCACTGCCCATCCGCGCCTTAAACTTTACCGCGCGGGCGCGGCGTGCCAGGGGGAACTTATCAGACTTGCGGTTGCTGTTGCACACCCTGCACCCCAGCAGGTAGTTGGAGAAATCGTACATCAGCCACGGGTAGAGTGACTTGGGGCGGTAGTGCTCAACGTCGCCCCGGCTGTCGGAGGCGAGCCGCTGGCAGTAGGCGCAGATTCGTCCGTGCATCGCGTAGACAGCGCCGCGGACATCCGGGTCATTCCATTTCCCGTCAGGGGCTCCGTCGGGCGACCCGCTCGCAGAGAAGGGATAGTCGGTGCGGATTCTGACGAGCGTCGGCAACGAAACGGTGGGGCGTCGGAGGCGTCTCATAACTCATCTACCTTTCGCTGAAGCTCGGCGATCTTCTGCGCCCGCTCGGCGATGATCACCCTGGCCCTGTCTTCGCTCACGTCCTTGGACTGATACAGATAGACTGCCAGCTCGGGGTCCGAGCTCTCCGCGAGCATCTGTTCCATGACCGGACTGCCCGGCGACGTGTTCATCAGCCAGGCGTAAATGTCATCCATCGAGAAGCCGAACACCTGCCGGTCAAGTTCGCGCGTCCCGGTGGGTGAGTTAGCGTCGAGCATAACGAGTTCAGCGCGGTCGAAACTGGACAGCACCAAAGGCGAGTGGGTCGAGACGATGAACTGTACCCGGGGTAACGCCTTTCGCAGTTGAGGCACTAATGCTTTCTCAAAGCTGGGATGAAGGTGAAGGCCGATCTCGTCCAGCATGACGATGCCAGTGATGCTCAACGGGTCGGTGTCGGCCTGCTCGCCGTCGGCCCGGTCGTGCCACGCCGCACAGAGGTCCGCCAGCCAGGCGACGGTCGAGCGGAAACCGTCCGGCAATTCGATAACCTCTATCGTCGTGTCGCGCATGGAAAATTGGAGCTTCGAGCCTCCCTCAGACTGCTCGGGCCTTAAGCCTTCCGAGCCGAGAACGACCTTCAGCACGCGATAGAGCGTTTCAAGAACCGGGTCCGACCCGCGTCCTCCTTTGAGCAGCACGTCAACGCTCGCGATTTGAGTCAGGGGATCGAACAGCGTCATCTGCCGCTGGACGGCCAGGCTGATATTCGCATGCCTGGGGTCTTTGTAATCGGAGACGTTGCGGCTGGCCCCATAGCACACGAGAATCTGTTTGCGCAGCTCTTTCCACGTCTGCTGCATCTCTTGGAAATCCGGCTGATGTCTGAGCGTCTCCTCGTCCACGCCATTCCTGGTCAGCGGGAGATACAGTCGCCGCTGAGCTTGGCCCTGCCTAACTATGGCCTCGATCTCGGCGTCGGCAGTTCCGTCCGCGGAGCGGCGGAGCATCCGCCCCAAGCGAACCCTGCCGAGTTCGGTCACATAGTCGCTGCCGAGCAGCACGAGGCAGAGCGCCTGAAGGAGCGTGGATTTGCCCGCGCCGTTAATCCCGGCGACGCAAGTCCAATTTCCCGTCAGCGCAGACTCCTTGGTGAAATTAAGTTTAATCTCTTCGATGTTCTTGAAGTTTTTAATGTGTACCGATTCCAGGATGACGCGGCCGTCGGCCGGCGTGCCGCCCGCTTTTGTGTCAGTCTCAGAAGGAATGTTGGTCTTCCATTTCCCGTAATCGGGGTTGCGGATCGAGCGATTTCGTATCTCCTCGATCTGCCGCTGAAGCCTGCGCCGGCGCAGGAAGTTGTAAAGAAGAAGAAGAGAAGCGCCGCCGGCAACTGCAAGCACGATGACGAGCGCCAATATGAACCACGACAATGTCACGGCAGGCAAATAGGGCATAGTCACCTCGGATATGAGCGAATACGGGAAGACGGCTTACTCCCAGCGTCAAGCTGTTCAGTGCCTCATCTTATCACACTTAGACGACGCCCCGAGCTGAGGCGTCCGAATTCCAGTTCCCCCGCGCCGAAGACATGAGCGACAGACAAAACTTCTTGACAAGGAACCCTGTCGGGTATAGAAACCCTTTTGTTCGGCCTTACAACAAAACGCCTGAGCTGATTTCGCGGCAGCGGACCCGACGCCCCGGCCCCCGGCGGGAATGCGCGGCGCCGGTTTGTGCCCGGGGCCTTAACGCGTCCCCGCCCGCCGGAATTTAATTGGCCCAGTTTCGCGGGCCGGACTCTTGCCCAGACCGAAAGCCCCGCGCGCGAGCCTCACGCGCCGGGGGCGAGTGACCATTCCACCCTTGAACAAAGGAGACACAGATGCTGAGAACACGTCGAACATTCGAGTCGCGAACCCGCCTCCTGATCGCAGCTTTCCTGGCGGCCGGACTCGCGGCCGTGTTGCTGTCGGGCACGGCTTCCACGCAGACCTCCCCGTCTTACACCTGGCGGAACGTAGAGGTCGTCGGCGGCGGCTTCGTGCCGGGAATCATCTTCAGCGAGACCGAAGCCAACCTCGTCTACGCGCGCACGGACATAGGCGGCGCGTACCGCCTGAACTCCGCCACCAATCGCTGGATTCCGCTCCTGGATTCTCTCGGCTGGGACGACTGGAACCTGACGGGCGTCGTCAGCCTCGCCACGGACCCCGTCAACCCGAACAACGTCTACGTGGCCGCCGGCACCTACACGAACGCCTGGACGACTCAGAACGGGGCCATCCTGCGCTCGTCCGACCGAGGCGCGACGTGGCAGCGCACGATGCTGCCTTTCAAGCTCGGCGGCAACATGCCGGGCCGCGGCGCGGGCGAGCGCCTCGCCGTTGACCCCAACCGCAACAGCATCATTTTCCTCGGCGCTCCCAGCGGCAACGGGCTATGGAAGAGCGCGGATTCGGGCGTCACCTGGGCCAAAATCAACAGCTTCCCGAACCCCGGCAACTACGTTCAAGACCCCGCGGACCCTAACGGATACCTGACGGACAAGCAGGGCGTCTACTGGGTCACGTTCGACAAGAGAACTGGCACAGCCGGCAACGCGACGCAGACCATCTACGCCGGCGTGGCCGACCTCGGCACGAGCGTCTACCGCAGCACGGACGGCGGCGCGACCTGGGCCGCGCTCCCGGGCCAGCCCACGGGCTTCATGCCGCACAAGGGCGTGCTCGACCACGTGAACGGCTTCCTCTACCTGGCCTACAGCGACAAGGGCGGCCCCTACGACGGCGGGCGCGGCGACGTGTGGAAGTTCAACACGGCGACAGGGGCGTGGACCTTAATCAGCCCGATTCCTTCCGCTAACACGAACGACAATTTCTTCGGCTACAGCGGCCTCTCAATTGACCGGCAGAACCCGAACACGATCATGGTCACGGGCTACAGCTCTTGGTGGCCGGACACGATGATCTGGCGGAGCACGAACGGCGGCGCGACGTGGAGCAGAATCTGGGACTGGACGCGCTACCCGAACCGCTCGTTCCGCTACACGCAGGACATCACGGCCGCGCCGTGGCTCAAGTTTCCGGCCGGGCCACTCTGCGGCGGAGGCCGCCCCGGCGCTGAGGTCAACCCCAAGCTCGGCTGGATGACCGAAGCCTTGCAGATTGACCCGTTCAACTCCAACCGCTTCATGTACGGCACCGGCGCGACCATTTACGGCAGCACGAACCTGACGACCTGGGACTTGAGCGCGACGAGCCAGATAACTATCAGAGTCATGGCGCAGGGGCTCGAAGAGACGGCCGTGCAGGACCTCATCAGTCCTCCTTCGGGCGCGCCGCTGATTAGCGCGCTCGGGGACATCACGGGCTTCCGCCATAACAGCGTGACGGTCGTCCCCAACGCGCAGGCCGCGCCCGTGCGCGGCAATAGCGTCAGCCTGGACTACGCGGAGCTGAGCCCGTCCTACATCGTCCGCGCCGCCAACGGCGACACGGCCAACTGCGAGAAGAGCCTCGCCGTCTCGACCGACGGCGGCACGACCTGGGCCGCCGTGTCAGCGCAGCCTTCGGGGCTGACGGGCGGCGGGGTGGTCGCGGTCTCGGCGACGGGCGGCGGCAAGATCGTGTGGAGCCCTGCGGGCGTAGGCGTCTATTACACGACGGGCGGCGGCAAGACCTGGACGGCCGCTGCGGGCATCCCTGCGGGTGCGCGCGTGGCCTCCGACCGTGTCAACGCGAACAAGTTTTACGGCTTCAAGTCGGGCACGTTCTACGTCAGCACGGACGGCGGGAAGACGTTCGCTGCGACGCCGGCCGCGGGGCTGCCGCAGACTGCGCGCTTCAAAGCCGTGCCCGGCCGCGAGGGCGACATCTGGCTCGCGGGCGGCTCCGAAACGGACACCGCTTACGGCCTCTGGCACTCGACCAACTCGGGCGCGACGTTCACGAAGCTCTCGAACGTCGAAGAGGCCGACAACATAGGCTTCGGCAAGGCGGCCACGGGGCAGACCTACGTGGCGCTCTACGCCGTGGCGCAGGTGGCGGGCGTGCGCGGCATCTTCCGCTCGATTGACGCGGGCGCGACCTGGGTCCGCATCAACGACGACCAGCACCAGTGGGGCCGCGCGGGCGACACGGCCATCACCGGCGACCCGCGCATCTACGGCCGCGTCTACATCGGCACCAATGGCCGCGGCATCATTTACGGCGACGGCCAGTAAGCTTAAAAGCTAGGAGACAGAACCACTCAAGCCTTTGCGCCTTACGTCTTAACTTTGCGCCTTTGCGAGAACGGCTGTTTCGCACAAAGGCGCAAAGACAAGACGTAAGGCGCAAGGGGTTGCGTGCTTCCGCCGGGCCGTATGTATAATGGCTCGATGCCCAAACGCACAGACCTACGCAAAATTCTGATCATCGGCTCCGGCCCGATTGTCATCGGGCAGGCTTGCGAGTTCGACTACTCGGGCACGCAGGCGTGCCGCGCCCTCAAGCAGGAAGGCTACGAGATCGTGCTGGTCAACTCCAACCCGGCGACGATCATGACCGACCCGGAGACCGCCGACAAGACTTACATCGAGCCGCTCAACGTCGAGGCGGTCACGGCCATCATCAAGCGCGAGCGCCCCGACGCGCTTGCTCCCGACCGTCGGCGGGCAGACCGCGCTCAACCTCGCCATCGCGCTCGCGGACGCGGGCGTGCTCGAAGAGTACGGCGTCGAGATGATCGGGGCCAAGCGCGAGGCCATCAAGGTCGCGGAGGACCGCGAGCTTTTCAAGCAGGCGATGGAGGAGGCTGGGCTGCCGATGCCGCGCGGCGGCTTCGCGCACTCTTGGGCGGAAGCCGAGCAGATGGTCGAAGAGACCGGCTACCCGGCCATCATCCGGCCCAGCTTCACGCTCGGCGGCACGGGCGGCGGCACGGCCTTCAACCCCGAAGAGTTCGAGGAGATCGTGCGCGGCGGCCTCGCGGCCTCGCCCGTCAACCAGGTCTTAATCGAGGAATCAATCCTCGGCTGGAAAGAGTTCGAGCTGGAGGTGATGCGCGACCTCAAGGACAACGTCGTCATCATCTGCTCGATTGAAAACTTCGACCCGATGGGCGTCCACACGGGCGACTCCATCACGGTCGCCCCCGCGCAGACGCTCTCCGACGTGGAGTACCAGCGCCTGCGCGACATGGCGATCACAGTCATCCGCAAGGTCGGCGTCGAGACGGGCGGCTCGAACATTCAGTTCGCCGTCAACCCCGAGAACGGCGAGGTTCGCATCATCGAGATGAACCCGCGCGTCTCGCGCTCCTCGGCGCTCGCGTCGAAGGCGACGGGCTTTCCGATTGCCAAGATCGCCGCCAAGCTCGCCGTCGGCTACACGCTCGACGAGATTCCGAACGACATCACGAAGAAGACGCCCGCGAGCTTCGAGCCGACGATTGACTACGTCGTGGCGAAGATTCCGAAGTGGAACTTTGAAAAATTCCGCGAGGCCGAGGACGTTCTGGGAACGCAGATGAAGAGCGTCGGCGAGGTGATGGCGATTGGGCGCACCTTCAAGGAGGCGCTCTTCAAGGGCCTGCGCTCGCTGGAAGCAGTCAAGCCCTTGCGCCTACGCGGCGTCTCCGACGACGAGTTGCAGCGCAAACTCGCCCGGCCCAATTCGCAGCGGTTCTCTTACATCACCTACGCCTTGCAGCACGGCTGGACGATTCCCGAAATCTACCGCCTCTCGCGCATAGACCCCTGGTTCCTCGAACAGCTTCAGGACGTGATGCGGATCCAGGACCGCATCGAAGACCGCCGCCTCGAAGACGTGCCGGCCGATGTCATCCGCGCCGCCAAAGAGGTCGCACTCTCCGACCGCCGCATCGCCTACCTGACCGGGAGCAGCGAAGACGAAGTGCGCGCTTATCGGAAACGACTCGGCATCGTGCCAGTCTACAAGCGCGTGGACACCTGCGGCGCGGAGTTCGAGTCCTTCACGCCGTACCTCTATTCGACCTACGAGGAAGAGGACGAGGCCGCGCCCACAGACCGCCGCAAGATTATGATTCTCGGCTCGGGGCCGAACCGCATCGGGCAGGGAATCGAGTTCGATTACTGCTGCTGCCACGCCTCCTTCGCGCTGCGCGACGCCGGCTTCGAGACCATCATGGTCAACTGCAACCCCGAAACGGTCTCGACCGACTACGACACCTCCGACCGCCTCTACTTCGAGCCGCTGACGTTCGAGGACGTGATGAACATCGTGGACGTTGAAAAGCCCGAGGGCGTCATCGTCCAGTTCGGCGGGCAGACGCCGCTCAATCTGGCGATGCGGCTCTCCGAAGCGGGCGTGCCGATCATCGGCACTTCGCCGGACTCGATTGACCTCGCGGAAGACCGCAAACGCTTCGGCGCGCTGCTCGCGGAACTCGGCATCCCGCAGCCCGAAAACGGCACAGCCGTCTCACCCGACGAGGCGAAAGAGTGCGCCGCGCGCATCGGCTACCCAGTGCTCGTCCGCCCCTCTTACGTCCTCGGCGGGCGCGCGATGGCGATCGTCTACGACGAGGCGAGCCTGGACGAGTACATGCGCACGGCCGTTGACGCCTCGCCCGAAAGGCCCGTCCTGATCGACAAGTTTTTGGAGCGCGCCGCGGAGTTCGACGTGGACGCGCTGGCCGACGAGACGGCGTGCGTCGTCGCCGGCATCCAGGAGCACATCGAGGAGGCCGGGATTCACTCGGGCGACTCCTCGTGCGTGCTGCCGCCCGTCAGGATTGACCCCGAGCACCTTGAGACGATGCGCCACTACACGCGCCAGCTCGCGCGCGCGCTACAGGTGCGCGGCCTGATGAACATCCAGTTCGCCATCAAGGACGACCGCGTCTACGTGCTGGAAGTGAACCCGCGCGCGTCGCGGACTGTGCCATTTGTCTCGAAGGCGACGGGCGTGCCGCTGGCGCGCGTCGCCGCGCTCGTGATGGCCGGCACGCGCGCTCGACAGCTTCAACCTGCCCGAAGACCTGACGGAGAATTTGCGCATCAACGGGCGGTTCTTCATCAAGTCGCCGGTCTTCCCGTTCGTCAAGTTCCCGGGCGTTGACCCGATCTTGAGTCCCGAGATGCACTCGACGGGCGAGGTGATGGGCGTCGGCGCGACGTTTCGGCGAGGCTTACGCGAAGGCCATGATGGGCGCCGGGCTCGAACTGCCCGCGCAGGGCACAGCTTTCATCAGCGTCAACGACGGCGACAAGGGCCAGGCCGTCGTGCTCGCGCGCCGGCTCGTGCGCCTCGGCTTCAGCGTCGTGGCGACCGAGGGGACGGCCGAGCGGCTGCGCGAAGTGGGCCTCCGCGTCGAGAGCGTCTTCAAGGTCAACGAGGGCCGCCCGAACATCGTCGACCACATCAAGCGCGGCGAGATCGCGCTCGTCATCAACACGCCCTTGGGCCGAACTTCCCACTACGACGAGCAGGCGATTCGCCGCGCCGCGCTCCAGTACAACGTGCCGTGCGTGACGACGATGACCGGCGCGCAGGCGATAGTCGAAGCCATCGGCTCGCGCCAACCCGGCCAGCCCGTCAGCGTTTACTCTCTACAGGAGCTGCACGCCGCAAAGGCAATGACGAACGCGGAATGATGAATGAAAGACGTTTGCTTTCTGGTTCACCATTCATCGTTCCTGATTCCGCATTTTGATTATGGTTGAGATTAACAGCCGAGAGGCAATCACAAGAATCCTTGAAGAGTGCCGGACGATTGCCGTCGTCGGGCTCTCGTCGAACCCCGGGCGCGCGTCCAATGGCGTCGCGGGCTACATGAGGCGGCAGGGCTACACGGTCATCCCCGTCAACCCGAACGAGACCGAAGTCTTCGGCGAAAAGTCTTACCCGACGCTCGCGGACGTGCCCGTCGCGGTTGACTTGGTGGATGTCTTCCGCAGGTCGGACGCGGCGGGCGAGGTGGTGGACGAGGCCATCCGCGTCGGCGCGAAAGCGGTCTGGTTGCAGGAGGGCGTCATTGACCACGCCGCGGCCGAGCGGGCGCGCGCCGCCGGCCTGCTCGTCGTCATGGACCGCTGCTGGCTCAAAGAGCACATGAGGAATAAGTGACGGCGGGCATCGCTCCGTGCTTGCCCGGGCATCAGACGAGTTGCTCTAAGAAATTTCCCTTCGCAGTCGGGACGACCATCATCACGAGCGACATCATTCAGAGGCTCCCCCTGCCGTAGATTCACATGACGACTGAGATTCGCGCGGTCATCATCACGGTCAGCGACCGCTGCGCGCGCGGCGAGCAGCGTGACGAGTCAGGCCCGGCGCTCGCGGAGCTGCTGCGCGAGGCGGGCGCGCGCATCGTCGCCGCGGAAGTCCTGTCGGACGACCTTGAGCCGCTGGCACAAAAGCTGAGCGAGTACGCCGACCGCGAGGACGTGAACCTGATCGCGACCACGGGCGGCACGGGTTTCGGCCCACGCGACAACACGCCCGAGGCGACGTGGTCCGTCATCGAGAAGGAGGCGACGGGCCTCGCCGAGGCGATGCGCATGGAGACGCTCAAGCAGACGCCGCTCGCCATGCTCTCGCGCGGCGCGTGCGGCATCCGCAGCGGCACCCTCATCGTCAACCTCCCCGGCTCGCCCACAGGCGTCCGCGAGAGCTTCAGTGTCATCAAGCCCGTCCTGCACCACGCCGTCGCCCTGCTCGGCGGCAAGCCGCACGCCGAGGCGTGAAACTTTTTGACAACCCGCGCTCGCGCGACATATAGTTCCGGCAAGCTCGATGATTTGCCGGTGTGAGGCAGATGATGCTCGGCGCCATTCTTCTACAGGAAACTGAAACAGTGACGAGGGTCGGCCCGCCCGTGACGGCGTACTGGCCCGTGATGATTTTTTTCGTCTTCGCGGTCATCTTCCCCGTGCTGCCGATTGTGTTGGGGCGGTTCATCCGGCCGATGAAGTACAACAAGGCCAAGATGCGCCCCTACGAGTGCGGCATAGACCCGCAGACGGAGGCGCACGACCGCTTCACGGTGCGCTACTACATCGTCGCCATGCTCTTCCTGATCTTCGACGTTGAGACGATCTTCCTGCTCCCCTGGGCGATCATCTTCATGGGCGACGACTTCTCGTTCACCAAGTTCGCCCTCGTGGAGATGTTCGTCTTCATCGGCATCCTCGTCGTCGGCTACTACTACGCCTGGCGCAAGGGCGCGCTCGAATGGGCATAACACAGGAGTCAGAAGTCAGAAGTCAGGAGTCAGAATAAAAACATTCCTGCCTTTCTTTTCTTCTGTATTCTGACTCCTGACTTCTGACTTCTGATTTTATGGCTGAACACGAAGAAGGATTCGTCTTAACGACGGTTGATTCGATCATCAACTCTGTGCGCCGGTCGGTGGGCGCGAAGGTGATGGACATTGCGGCGCGGCCGGTCAACTGGGCGCGCAAGTCCGCGCTGTGGCCGATGACGTTCGGGCTCGCGTGCTGCGCCATCGAGATGATCGCGACCGGCGCGGGCCGCTTCGACATAGACCGCTTCGGGGCGGGCGTCTTTCGCCCCTCCCCGCGGCAGAGCGACCTCGTGATTATCGCCGGGACCGTGACGCTCAAGATGGGGCCTGTGGTGCGCCGCGTCTACGACCAGATGCCCGAGCCGAAGTGGGCCATCGCGATGGGCGCGTGCGCCTCGACGGGCGGCCCCTTCGACTCCTACTCGACCATGCAGGGCGTTGACCGCGTCATCCCCGTGGACGTTTACATCCCGGGCTGCCCGCCCCGTCCCGAGGCGCTGCTCTACGGCCTGATGCGCCTGCAAGACATCATCATGCGCGAGGCCCCCTCGGCCTACATCTTCGAGTCGGACGGGACCGTCCGCCGCCGCCGTCAACTCGAAGGCGACGACGAGTTGCAGGAGATCGCGCCGACCGACAGCGAGGCGGTCGAAGTCATCGAGGCGGCGACAAAATGAGTTGGTAATCAGGACAGCGGCGGGGGCAAGCCGCCCTTCCTGACCTGAGAGACTGTGCGGCTTGGATGGTTCAACCCGCGCCGATTCGCAGGTCAGGAAGAGGGGCTTGCCCCCGCTCAATCATAAAAAAGATGGGGATGAGAGCCGGGCTCTCATCCCTTATTTTTGCGCCAGGAGTCCTCGCCGGGGAAGGGGTAGCGGAAGGAGAAGGCCCACTTGCGACCGTTGATGAGGAGCGCGTCGGCCGACTTCGCTTTGGCGCTCTTCTTCAGCGCCTCGTACTGCGCGGGCGTCAGATAAATGCTGTAGCTGATCTGGTCCGGGCTCTGGCCGCGCCGCTTCGTCTCTGGGTGCGAAGTGTCGGGCCAGTTCTTCGGCCAGGGCAACGGGTCGCCCGCGTTCTCGAAGGGCCAGATCATTAGCTCCACCTTCTCCGGCGTCCAGCGGGCCGCCTTCGACGCCTTGAAGCCTTTGAGCTTCTCGTAAGTCTCTACGAAGGCCGCGGGCGCGGCTTCCTTCCTGTCGTTGTCCGTCCGCTTCAGGCCGCCGTACACCGAGACAGTCTTCGCGCGGCCACCGTCCCAGAGGGTGATGACGGTCGTAGGCTGGTCCGTCACCATCGTCGTTTCGTAGCGCGGCTCAAGCTCCTGGAATTGCTTCGCGGGAAGTGACCCCACGAGCGAGTCCAGTTCCTGCCTGCTCAACTTCGCGGAAGCGTATTCGTAGCCGCCCTCGGCGTTGGGCCTGACGAAAATCAGGAGGCCGTCCCCGTAGAGCGCGAAGGAGGGGGAGTCTGAGCCTATGACCATCGCCCAGGGGTTCATCTCGTAGATAATCACGACCGGGCTTTCGCCGGCCTGCGGATTAATTGTGCCAGAAGCCGCGCCGTTTGTCGGAGCAGTAAAAGCCGTCGCGCGGGCGGACGGTTGCGGCTGTAGTTGGAGCGCCAGCGCGCCCGCCAGAAGCAGCGCCCCCAGCACCAGCCAGCAGCGGGCCGTGTGCGGCTTTGAGGTCTGTTCGGACATGATTCTCATCGAAAACCCTCCGGGCTAAAGGAACGGCAGCGGGGGCCGTTCTTGCGTCAAGGCGGTAGGCCGAAAATTTTTCGCCCCGATTCTAAAAAAAGTGGAAGAAAAGTGAAACCCCACTCGTCTAACGGTTTGAAGCGGAGGGGCTGCGGATGGAGCGGCGCGCGGTGGCGAGCGACAACCGGATCAACGAGCGCGTGATCGAGGACTGCCGGCGCGGCGACAGGGACGCGTTCCGCCTGCTCTTCGAGACCTACCGCGACAGGGTCTACTCGATCTCGCTCTACTACTTCAAGGGCGACGAGGCGCTGGCGCACGACGTGACGCAGCAGGTCTTTCTCAAGCTGATGACCAGCATCGCGCAGTTCCGGCGGGACGCGGAGTTCACGACCTGGCTCTACCGCATGGTGGTCAACGCCTGCCTCGACGAGCAGCGCCGCCGCCGCCGCTTCCTCCCCTTCGGGGACGGGTTCGTGACGAGAGGGAAGACACTGGAAGCGAGGTCCGAGGAGGAGCGTTACGAGCGCGTGGAGCTGGCCGACTGCGTCAAGGCGGCCATCTCGGGCCTCAGGCCCAAGCTGCGGCTCCCCATCCTGCTCAAGTACGTGGAGGGGCTGTCTTATGACGAGATGGCGTGCGTGCTCAACTGCTCGAAGGGCACGGTCGCCTCGCGGCTCAACCGCGGGCACAAGATTCTGGCGCGCCGGTTGGCACATTTGCGCGGCGCGCTCGCGTGTGAGTGAAGAAGATGTCGGGTAAGCATGTCAGCCGAGAGTTATCCGCCTACTGCCACGACGAGCTGGCGGAGGACGCGTCGCGGCGCGTGGCCGAGCACCTGATGGGGTGCTCGCGCTGCCGCCGCGAGTTCGAGGAGGTCAAGGCGGGGGTGATGCTCGCGGGGCAGTTGCCGCGCGAAGCGGCCCGCGCGGAGTTGTGGGCCGAAATCGAAAAGGCGCTCGACGGGCCGCCTTCTCGTCAAACGTCTCTGCGGCCGCGCCCCTCCTTCTTCCGTTGGCCGCAACTGGCGGCGGCCTGCGCCCTGCTGCTTCTGGCCCTGGCGGCCGGGCTCCTCTGGTACTCCGCGCGCGAGCCGGAGAACGTCCCTCAAGTCGTCTTGACGGACGAGACCGAGCAGCTTCCGCCGCCGCCGCGGCAGCAGCAACAGGAGCCGCCCGTTCCCGCGGTTATCCCGAATCCTCCCGTGGCGAGTGAGTCGCCGCATCCGAACAAGCCGCCGCCGCCGGCCCGGACCCCTGTTGAGTCTGCGGCGACGTGGGAAGTGGCGCGCGTGGCGGGCTTGCCGAAGGTCGGGGCCAAACATCTTGAAGGGCGCGGACGCCTGGCGGTCGGCGAGTGGCTTGAGACGGACGCATCTTCGAGCGCCAAACTCAACGTCGCGGACATAGGCGAGGTGGATGTCGGGCCGAACTCGCGCGTGCGGCTGCTGAAGACGCGCTCGACGGAACACCGCCTGGCCCTGGCGCGCGGGCGGCTGCACGCGATGATTGACGCGCCGCCGCGCCTCTTCATCGTCGAGACGCCGTCGGCGACCGCCATTGATTTGGGCTGCTCTTATACGCTCGAAGTTGACGACGCGGGCCGCAGCCGCCTGCACGTCACTTCCGGCTGGGTCGCCCTCGAAGTGAGGGGGCGCGAGGCGATTGTGCCGGCCGGGGCCGTCTGCCTGACGGAGCCGGGCAAGGGGCCGGGCACGCCTTACTTCGACGACGCCTCGCCCGCCTTCCGCGCCGCGCTCACGCGCCTGGATTTTCGCGGCGGCGGCCCGGAGGATTTAGAAGTCGTGCTCGCGGAGGCGCGCGAGTACGACACGCTGACGCTCTGGCACCTGCTCTCGCGCGTCGGCAGAGCGGAGCGCGCCCGCGTCTATGACCGCATGGCCGCTCTGGTCCCCCCGCCCCGGGGCGTCACGCGCGCGGGCGTGCTCAGGCTGAACCGCGCGATGCTGTACCTCTGGGGGCAGGAACTCGAATGGGCATGGTTCGAGTAAGGTTTTGAACTCTCCCGCAAATCCTCGTTGTGTCGCAAACCTTCTAAGGAGTAACGAACATGATTAGACGCATCACACCGAGACTCGTCGCGGGTTGTCTGACGCTCTTCGCGCTGGCCGCATTGTTCGGCGTCAGTCTCTCGGCACAGAAAAAAATCGTGAAGCCGGGAAGCAGGCTGGTCGTGCACGAGTGGGGCACGTTCACTTCGATAGCGGGGCGCGACGGCGTGGCGCTCGAATGGCGGCCGCTGAGCGGCCCGAGCGACCTGCCGAAATTCGTGCACAGCTTCCAGGAGGACGACGACGGCCTGCGCCACTCGCAAAAAGGCAAAGGGGACTTGCGCGCCTCTGTCCGCATGGAGACGCCCGTGCTCTACTTCTACTCGCCCGCAGAGATGGACGTGTCCGTCAAGGTGGACTTCCCGAAGGGCAAGATTACGGAGTGGTATCCGCAGGCGCGCGCCGTCAGCACGGGCATTGACTGGGGCCGGCTGAAGGTCATGCCGGGCGCGGCGCTGACCTTCCCGGTCGAGAGCGCCGAGAGCCACTACTACCCCGCGCGCGAGGTGGACGCAGCGCCCGTGCAGGTCTGCGGGACGAAGGGCAAGCCCGGGCAGCAGGAGAAGTTCCTCTTCTACCGCGGCGTCGGCACTTTCGACTTGCCGCTCTCCGTCAGGCTCGAAGGCGAGAACGTCGTCCTCAAAAATTTGGGCCAGGAAGAGATCGCGCACCTCGTCATCTTCGAGAACCGCGGCGGGCGCGTCGGCTACCGCGTCTGCGACGCCTTCACGGGCGAGATGACTCACGAGCGCCCCGCGCTCGACAAGAGCATGGACGCGCTGCTCGCGGACTTGAAACAGGTGCTCGTCGCGGGCGGGCTCTACGAGCGCGAGGCCGAGGCGATGATTAAGACCTGGCGCGACAGTTGGTTCGAGGAGGGCCTGCGCGTCTTCTACCTCCTACCGCGCCGGACGACCGACGAGATTCTCCCCGTCCAGATAGAGCCGCGCCCGGCCGAGCTGGTCCGCGTCCTCGTCGGCCGCGCGGAGGTCATCACGCCCGAGATGGAGAAGTCAGTCGGGCAGCAGATAGTCTTGCTCCGCGACCCCTCGCCTCAGGTGCGCGAGGCCGCGCGACAGGCGATACAAAGATACGGCCGCTTCTCCGAGCCGATTCTCAAGCGCCTGCTCGCGGGGGAGACTGACGCCGCGACGCGCGCGGAGATCAGTAAACTGATCGAAGACGGCGGTACTGACCTGGCTTCAATAAAAGAATGAAAGCGGGAGGAGCGGGGCAAGCCGCCCTTCCTGACCTGCGAGACTGCGCCGCTTGAATCATTCAAGACAACCGGCCTCTCAGGTCAGGAAGAGGGGCTTGCCCCCGCTGTTTAATTGATGCCCGCCAGGTGACGCGTGTCGTTGACGGCGAGGACGCGGACGAAGCCGTCGGCGCGCAGCTCGAAGCGTGTGATGCCGCAGTTGGAGGTGGCGAGCCAGACGGGGCGGAGTTCCGGCGCGTCGAGCGCGCCCATCAGGTGCAGGGCGAGGATGCAGATTGTGCCCGTGTGGGAGAAGAGGACGAGGCGGCCGCCCGTGTGCTGCTCTATGGCGTGGTCGAGTTGAGCGGAGGCGCGGTCGAGCATCTGGCGGTAGCTCTCGCCGCCGAGGAGGACGTGGTCGAAGTCGCGTCGAATAAGCGCGGCGTACTGCTCGGGGTGTTGCTCGGCCGCCTCCTCGAACGTCAGACCCTCCATCACGCCGACGCTGCGCTCGCGGAAGGCTTCCGACTGCTCGACATCAAGCCCGGTCAGGCGCGCTAAGGGCATCGCCGTCTCGACCGCGCGCGACAAGTCCGACGAATAGATGGCCGTGACCTTCTCTTCGAAGAGCGCGCGCGCCGTGACCGCGGCCTGGCGGCGGCCGCGCGCCGAGAGCGGCGTCGCCGTGTGCCCGCCGAAGCGCCCCTCCGCGTTCCCCTCCGATTGGCCGTGCCGCACCAGCAGCACGCGTGTCGTTTCGGACATGGTCGGGATTTTAAGCCGCGACCGCTTCGGCCTTCAGCTTCTCGGCCTGGTAGTGTGTGACGAGGGCGTTGAGGATTTCGTCGAGCGCGCCCTCCATGACCAGGTGGAGCTGGTGTATGGTCAGGCCGATGCGGTGGTCTGTGACGCGGTTCTCTTTGAAGTTGTAGGTGCGAATCTTCTCGGAGCGGTCGCCCGAGCCGACCATCGCGCGGCGCTCGCTTGCGACGGCCTCGTGCTGCTTCTGCTCCTCAAACTCTTGCAGGCGGGCGCGCAGGACGCGCATGGCCTTCTCGCGGTTCTTGATCTGCGACTTCTCGTCCTGCATGGAGACGACGGTGTTCGTCGGCAGGTGCGTGATGCGGACGGCGGAGTAGGTGGTGTTGACGCTCTGGCCGCCCGGCCCCGAAGAGCAGAAGGTGTCAATGCGCAAGTCCTTCGGGTCAATCTTAACGTCAACCTCTTCGGCCTCAGGCAGCACGGCGACCGTGATGGCCGAAGTGTGTATGCGCCCCGAGGTCTCGGTCTGCGGGACGCGCTGAACGCGGTGGACGCCCGACTCGTGTTTCAGCTTCGAGTAGACCTTGTCGCCCTCTATCAGCGCGATGGCCTCCTTGACGCCGCCGATGCCCGACTCCGAGGCGTCTAGGATTTCGAAGCGCCAGCCCTGACGCTCGGCATATCGCTGGTACATCCTGAGCATCTCGGCCGCGAACAGCGTCGCCTCGTCGCCGCCCGTCCCGGCGCGGATTTCTACGATGACGTTCTTCTCGTCGTTCGGGTCGGAAGGGAGCAGCAGGAATTTGAGGGCTTCTTCGGCCTGCTCGACGCGCGATTGGAGCGATTCGGTTTCGACGCGCGCCAGCTCGCGCATCTCCTCGTCGTCGGCGGTCGCGAGCAACTCGTGCGCGCCCGCTAGCTCGTCTTGCAGGGATTTCAGCTCGCGGTACTTGGCGACAATCTCGCCCAGACTCCGGTGCTGCTTGGCCGCTTTCACGTAAGCCGCCTGATCCGACATGACATCCGGCGAAGAGAGCTCCTGCGTCAGCTCCTCGTAACGCGCTTCGATCTGTTCCAGTTTCTCTAACATAAAATTTTAAGAGAGCGGCGCGGCCTCGGCCGCCGCGGGTTGCGGCTCCAGCTTCAAAGATTCTTTGAGGGCCACGAGCGCGACTTCGAGCTGCTTGTCGTCGGGCTCTTTCGTCGTGATGTTCTGTAGCCAGACGCCGGGCAGCGTGATGAGTTTGAAGACGAGGCCGCCCTCCTTCTTCGCGGACAGGCGTATGACCTCGTAGGAGAGCCCCGCGACGACCGGCATCAGCGCGATGCGCACGAGCAGGTTGTAGAGGAGCGAGTCGAACTTGACGACCGAGAAGAGGACTATCGAGACGAGCATCACGACCATCAGGAAGCTCGTCCCGCAGCGCGGGTGCTGGCGCGGCTGCGTCCGCGCGTTCTCGACCGTCAGCGGCAGCCCGTTCTCCCAGGTGAAGACGGTCTTGTGCTCCGCGCCGTGATACTCGAAGACGCGCCGTATGTCCTTAATCAGCGAGAAGCTGAAGATCATGATGATGAAGAAGGCCATGCGGATGAGGCCGTCTATCAGGTTGAAGCCGACGGTCGGCGTCACGGGCCGCAGGTAAGTCTTCACGCTGCGCCACGCGCGCGCGTACCAGGCGTCGTTGGCGGGCGCTGCGGCCGGGGCCGGCGCGGCAGCACTCTCGCCCGGTGCGGCCTGCGTCTGCACGACGGCCGTCGGCTCCGCGGCGGCGGGCTGGTTGGCCCAGCCGGCGGCGACGAAGAGCGCGTTGGTCAGGAGGAGCGGCGCGACGATGAAGAGCAGGATATTGAAGATGATGGCGAAGACCAGGGAGCCCGCGGCCGCCGCGGTCGTGCCCTTCTTCATCTCGTCCTTGGCGCGCTTCTGCGTCGGGACGGGGATGAGGCCGGGCAGTCCGCCCGTGATGCCCGCGAAGTCGCCCTCGCCTTCGATGACCGCGGGCTTGAGCGCCACTTCGACCTCGGCCACCTCCGCCTCTTCGGCGTCCGCGAAAGCCTGGCTCGCCGAATAGTTGAGGGCCTTGATGCCGAGTCCCATTGACTGCACGAGGACCGCGCCGCCGCGGAGTACGGGCAGCTTCAGGAGCGGGTACTTGTCGCTCCACTTGGGAAGCTGTGCGGCCGTGTTGACAATCGTGCCGTCGGCGCGGCGCACGGCGATGGCGTAGGCGCTCGGCGTCCGCATCATCACGCCCTCTATGACGGCCTGCCCGCCGACAATCAAGTCTCTCTCGTTTGCGCTCACAGTGAAATCCCCTAAGGCATCAGGAAGGTTAAACAATAACGCCGACCCTCGTCAGGTTCCCGGCGCGGTCGCTTCTCTCATGATACACGAAAAGCGACCGGCCGGACTCTGCTTCGGAGTCGGCGTCCTCAGGTTGTGCTGCTAATGCTGGCGGGCGCGTGCGGCCCGTAAAGCTCGCATCGGGCGTTCTTACTGCGCCGCGGCGGTTTCGGACTCGGCCGGCGCGGGCTGCTCGGCCGGCTGCTTCTTGCCGTAACGCTTGTTGAAGCGGTCAACGCGGCCCGCCGTGTCAATCAGCTTCTGCTTGCCGGTGAAGAACGGGTGGCACTCCGAGCAGATTTCGATGTGCAGCTCGTCCTTGCGCGTCGAGCGCGTGGTGAAAGTGTTGCCGCAGGCACACTGGACTTTGATTTCGTTATATTCGGGATGAATTCCTTGCTTCATGTTCCTCTTGCTCCCTCTCCTATAGGCGGCTATCCGAGCCCCTTTCGAAACAATCCATGATACGGTGGGCGCGCGTTCGGGTCAAGCATGGAGCAAGTCCAAGCGCGATTGGGTAGTCACTGTTTTGTCCTCCCGAAAGCTTCAGGGTGAAGGTAGAGGCCGCGCTCGCGCTCGGGCTTCTCCTCCTCGACCCGTATGCGGTTGGTGTTGGCGTAGGCGTCGCGGCGGACGCCCGTCACCTGCCAGGAGACTTCGACGCGCGGCCTGTTCGTCTTGATGACGAAGCTGTTGCCACTTATCTTGCGGGCGACGATGGCCTGGGCGAACCGGCCCATGACCGTCAGTTGGTAACGGAAGTCGCGGTTCAGCGCCTCGAAGTAAGCGGGCAGGCGCACCACGGCGTGCCCGCGCGCGTTTGTCGTGACGTTGCCGTTGTAAATGTTCATCATGTCCGGGGACTCGACGAACGAGTGATACAGGTACTTGTTCAGCGGGTCGAGCGGGTGGTCTATGACAAACGAGCCGCCGCCCTTCGAGACCGCGCCAGTGACCAACAGATTGCCCGGGATGCGAACCGTGTCGGCGCTCCTGCCGAGGACGACCGTATTGCTGGTGCTGACTTTCGCCCCGGAGCCGATGGCGGTGGAAAAGCTCTGGCCGCCGGTGGCGACGTTCGCGTCCGCGCCGACGATGGTGTTGTTGTTGCCGGTCGTGTTGGTCTTACCCGCCTCCTGTCCTATGAAAGTGTTCCTCGCGCCCGTGTTGGTTTCTCTGCCCGCGGCCTGGCCGAAGAAGGAGTTGTCCTCGCCCGTCGTGTTCTTGAAGCCGGCGGCGGCCCCGAAAAAGGAGTTGCGGCCCGCCTTGTTGTTATAGCCGGCCGCGCCGCCGAAGATGGAGTTGGAGCCGCCCGAGATGTTGCCGTAGCCGGCGGCGTTGCCGAAGAAGGAGTTGGAGCCGCCGGTCGTGTTCGAGTGGCCCGCGAGGCGGCCAAAGAAGGCGTTCTCCGCTCCCTCCGTGTTCAAGTCGCCGGCGAGAGCCCCGAAGAAGGCGTTACCGCTGCCGGTCGTGTTAGCCATGCCTGCGTCTCGCCCGAAGAAAGCGTTGTAGCTGGACTTATTTTGCCGGCCGGCGTTGCGCCCGAAGAAAGCGTTGCTGTGGCCGAAGACGTTCGCGTTGCCGGCGAAGGCCCCGAAGAAGGCGTTGTTCTCGCCGCCCTCGTTCAGCGTCCCGGCATTAGCGCCGAAGAACGAGTTGAACTGATCGTCCGTGCTGTGGCGGCCTGCGTTGACGCCGTAGAAGGAGTTGCCGATGCCGGTCGTCATCTCCGCCCCCGCGCCGAGGCCGAAGAATGAGTTGCTGTGGCCCGTCGTGCTCGCGAGTCCGGCGTCGCGCCCGAAGAAAGAGTTGCCGTGGCCGCTCGTCGTCGCCGCACCCGCGTTCGAGCCGAAGTACGAGTTGAAGTAGCTGCCGGTGTTGCCCGCGCCCGCCCCGACGCCCGCGAACGTGTTGGAGTTGGGATAGGTCGAGTTGCCAGAGACGCCCAGTACGCGATTGCCGTTGAGGTTGTACTGCGACTTGGCGTTGACGAAGTTGCCGGAGAGCGTCCCCGTCGCGGTCGTGGCGTTCGCGCCGAGCGTGAGGCTGCCCGTGATGTTCGCCGTGCCCGAGACGTGCAGCTTAGAGGTCGGCGCGGCGACGCCGATGCCGATGTTGCCGCCCGACTCCGTGACAACCGAATCGCCGAGCGCGCCCGTCGCGCCGTCCGTCCACTTCACAAGTTTCCCGGTCGTGCCCGTGCCGGACACGTTGGGCGTCGTGCCATCCGGGGGGGCGTTGCTCCCGGCCCCGGCGGAGGTCAGCATCGAGCCGTCCGCGAAGCGTATCCCGTCGCGCGTGCGAATCTCCCCGGCCACGTCGAGCGCGGCCTGCGGCTCTTTTGTGCCAATGCCGACTTGCCCGTCGGGCGAAATCCTGACCCGCTCGACCTCCTTGCCGGAGAAGAAATCGCCCGTGCGGAAGGAGAGCGCGCCCGCGGTGCTCGTGACCTGTCCGTCAGCGCCGTCGTGAGCCACGACCGCCATCGCGGGCGGTTCCGCGGCGGAAGGCTGACCGGAGGGCTGCCCCGGCTCGATTGCCGAGGCCCTGACGCTGTCGTCCAGCGCGAGCGCGGCCCGCCCGCCCTCTATCAGTATGTTGCCCTGCTTGAAGGTCAGTCGTCCCGCGAGGTCTCTGGCCGTGACGACGCAGAGGTACGTGCCGTCGGGCAAACGCCCGCCCTGCGCGTCTGTCAGCCGCCAGTCACGGACGTTGCCGGGCCGAAGTCCCGTATCGAAGACCATTTCGCCCCGCGCGTCGAAGACTTCCAGGCGCAGCCGCTCGACCGGGCCTAAAGCCGCGAAGCGCACGCCCGCGCCCGCGGCGACGATGGTCACGGGCGGGCCGGACGGCTGTTGACGAGCGGGCGCGTCCTCCTGCGCGCGGGCGGCGGCGCACGAGAGAAGCGCGAACAGCAGGCAGTAGCTCAGGCGTTGGCGTGTGAACATGACGCGAATCTCCTTACTGACCGGGTGGCGGTCTGTTGACAAAGGTCTCGGAGGGGTGACGGGCGCGGCGCAAACACTTGCTTCAAACTCCGGCGCGGCCGGTCGGGCGGGCCGAAAAGCGAAGGCCAGGACTGTCGGGGTGTGGGGATTATATGTTGGGACAAAACGTTGTCAATCATTATGTGCCCGGTTTATTGACAACGCCGTAAATCGCGTGTTACAACCCACCTGACCGTCCTTAGCTGTACCCTTAGCATTTACACTGTGAGAGCGAAAGCTGAATGTTTTGCGCTCCGTCCTGCCTGAGCCGTGAGCGCAACCGTAGAGTCAGGGTGTAGGTTCGAGGCGCGATGAAAGACGAAACCAAGCAGCCGTATGTGGACGAGACGGACGCCACGGCGCAGGACCGTGTCGCGCCCGCGCCGCCGCGCACGGACGACAAGAGCCCCAGCCCCGGCTCCGAGATAGCCCGAGCCGGCGGCCTCCCGCCTCCGCCCGACAACCCGCGCCCGGACGTGCCCGTCACCCCCGAAAGCCAGGCCGCGCTCACAGGCAAAGCCCCTTCCGGCAGCTCCACGAGCGGCACGACCGTCCCCGCTTCGAGCACGACCGAGCCCGGCTCCGCGCCCACGTCTGAAGCTCCCGGCCCGCAGCCTCCGGGCGGCCAATCGCCCGCGGCCGGCGACCCCTTGAAGGGTCCGTCGCAATCAGATTTAGAAAAAGCCGCGAAGGTCGCCGAGGCCAAGGCGCGTGCCGCCGCGACGAAGCAGGCCGCAGGCGACAAGCCCGCGCCGCCGCAACCCGCCGCAGCCGCAGGCGGAGCGGGCGCGCCCAAAGCTCCCGTCAAAAAGAAAGAGGAAGGGCCGAAGCCCACGGACGCCTCGAATCACCCGCTCGTCAAAAAGCTGCGCGAGCGCCTGGACGGCGCGATCACGGAGGCGACGGAGTTCGTCGGCCAACTCTCCCTGCGCGTCGAGCGCGAGCGCATCGTCGAGGTCTGCCGCCTGTTGCGTGACGACGCGGAGACGCCCTTCAACTTCCTGTCGGACCTGACGTGCGTGCATTTCCCAGACCGCCTTGCGGGGCCGTTAGAGGTCGTCTACAACCTTTACTCCATCAGCGCCAACGAGCGCGTGCGTCTGAAAGTGGCGACGGACGAGGAGACGTGCGTCGAGAGCGTGACGGACGTGTGGCCGACCGCGAACTGGATGGAGCGCGAGGTCTACGACCTCTTCGGCGTCCATTTCAGCAATCACCCCGACCTGCGCCGCATCCTGCTGCCGCCGGACTGGGAAGGCCACCCGCTGAGGAAAGAGTATCCGCTCGAATTCATCGAGAACGATTGGACGGCACGCCACCTCCCGGAGTTCACCGAGGTGCAGCAGGAGCAGTTGGAGCAGCGGCGCAACTACGGCCTTGAGATTCTCTCGATCCCGGCCGAGCGCCGCGTCCGCGAGATTTTCCGCGCGGGCAAGGAAGTGATGCCGAAGGATAAGTAGTCAGTGGTCAGTGGTCAGTGGTCAGTAAAGACGACTGGCTTTTAACTGACCACTGACCACCGACCACTGACCACTGTTTATGAGTCCCAAGGAACTGGCCGCGCATTACGGCGCGAAGGTGTTCGAGACGAAGGAGGCGGCGGAGGCGGCCGGCTTCGTGCTGACGGAGACGCACAGCCCGCGCAATACCTGGAACAAGGCGAGCGCGGCGCAGGCCATCATGCACAAGCTGCTCCAACGGCGTGCGAGCGGCGAGGCGAAAGAACTCGGCCTCGTGCTTGAGAACTACAGCGTGACGGGCTGTTACTTGCCGGCGCAGGCGGAAGAGAAGGCCGCCGCCAGCGATGCTTGAATTTTATGCCGCATGAAGATTTCGCGGGCGGGGAGTACCTCGCGTCGGAAGTGGCGACGAGCTTCCTGGCGCGGCTGTGGCGAAGCTTGCGCCGCTACTTCGTCCGCCAGAAGGCCCGGAAAAGAAGAGGCGCGCGCCGGCTCTCAAAACTTTATCAGCGGAGACACCGAAGGCCAGCGAGTTAAGTAGCGATGCACCAGGTAGAAATAGCGACAACCCGCGAGACGCTGCTCGACAGCCCCGAGATGATTTTGAACATGGGGCCGCAGCACCCGTCCACGCACGGCGTGCTGCGCGTCGTCCTCAAGCTCGACGGCGAGACTGTCATTGACCTCGACTGCGACATAGGCTTCCTCCACCGCGGGATGGAGAAGATCGCGGAGAACCGGCAGTACCCCATGATCGCGCCCTACTGGGACCGGCTCGACTACCTCGCCGCCGTCTCCAACGGCCTCGTCTGGGTCGAGACCGTCGAGCAGATGATGGGCCTCGACGTGCCGGTGCGCGCCCACTACATACGCACCATCCTGACGGAGTTCAACCGCATCGCGTCGCACCTTTTGTGGCTCGCCACGCACGCCTTGGACATCGGCGCGGTCACGGTCCTCCTGTGGTGCCTGCGCGAGCGCGAGGAGATTCTGAAGATTTTCGAGCGCCAGTTCGGCGCACGCCTGACCTGCCACGCCTGGCGCATCGGCGGGATGCCGAACGACGCCTACGACGACTTCGAGAAAGACATTCGCCAGTTCGTCGGCAACTTCCCGAAGCGCATAGACGAGTACGAGACCGTCCTGTCCGAGAACCGCATCTGGCTGAGCCGCACCGTCGGCATCGGCGTCATCTCGGCCGAGGAGGCCGTCGCCATAGGGCTCTCGGGTCCGGCGCTACGCGGCTCCGGCGTCGCCTGGGACATACGCAAGGCGCGGCCATACGCGGCTTACGCAGACGTGGACTTCGACGTGCCGCTCGGCGAGAACGGCGACACTTACGACCGCTACCTCGTCCGCCTCGAAGAGATGCGCCAGTCGCGCCGCATCATCCAGCAGGCGATTGACAACCTGCCGGGCGGGCCTGTCAACGCCAAAGTGCCGAAGATTATTAAGCCGCCCGCGGGCGACTATTACCACTCGATTGAAGGGCCGAAGGGCGAGATCGGCTGCTACCTCGTGGCCGACGGGACATCGAGCCCCTGGCGCGTGCGCGTGCGCCCGCCCTCGTTCATCAACTTGCAGGCGCTCCGCCAGATGTGCATCGGCCACCTCGTCGCAGACGTGGTCGCCATCATCGGCACGCTCGACATCGTGCTCGGAGAGATAGACAGATAGTGGTCAGTGGTCGGTGGTCAGTGGTCAGTTAAAAACTGATTTCTTACTGACCACTGACCACTGACTTCTGACCACTGATGAATCTACTTCGTCTCAAAGTCAGGCCGATGACGCGCGAGGCGTTCGCGCCGTTCGGGGTGTTGATTGACAGCCGCGGGTCCGTGGAGATTGACCTGGGTGAAGGGAAGCCGTCGCTGACGGGGGCGACCGCGGAGCGGCGGCCCTTCCGCTTCGACTTCATGGCGCGGCACAAGAGGACGATGCAGGTCTTCAGCCCGCTCGCGTCCTCGCAGTCGGTCATCGCGGTCGCGCCGCCGAACGCCGACGACGCGCCCGACGTTGACAGGGTTGTGGCCTTTCTGGTCGAAGGGCGTCTGCCTTACGCCTATCACAAGGGGACCTGGCATACGCCGCCGTTTCCGGTCAAGGAGTGGGCTTCTTACTTAGTCGTTGACAGGGCCAGCACGCTCGACGACGACTGGGAATTGGTGGACTTGAAAGTGACACGCGAGACGATTTTCGAGATTGACCTGTGAAAAGAAGTGGTCAGTGGTCAGAAGTCAGTGGTCAGTTAAAAACTGATTCCTAACTGACCACTGACCACCGACCACTGACCACTGAGATTTATGCTCACGTACCTGGCGCCGCCCAATTTAATAGACAACCTGCTCTTAAAGTTCTTCGAGCCGGAGACGGTCAACTACGTCGTCTGGCCGTTCATACAGATCGGCGCGGTCGTCACGGCGGTCGCCGTCTACGCGCTCTACGCGACCTACGCCGAGCGCAAGATTTCCGCCTTCATGCAGGCACGGCTTGGCCCCATGCGCGTCGGCCCGTGGGGCCTGTTACAGCCCATCGCAGACGCCATCAAGCTGCTGACCAAGGAAGACCTCGCGCCGGACAAGGCCGACGCGTACATCTTCCGCATCGCGCCCTACATCTCCGTCGCCGCCGCCTTCATCGTCTTCGCCGTCATCCCGTTCGCGCCCGACTGGGGTGTCATCACGGACGTTAACATCGGCCTCCTCTTCGTCCTTTCGATTTCGAGCGTCGGCGTGCTGGCGCTGATTCTCGCGGGCTGGTCGTCCAACTCGAAGTACGCGCTGATGGGCGCGCTGCGCTCGTCGGCGCAGATGGTCTCCTACGAGGTGGCGATGGGGCTCGCTATCGTCGGCGCGCTGATGTTCTCGCGCACGCTCTCGCTCTCGGGCATCGTCGGGGCGCAGGCGGCGGACCACGTCTGGTACGTCGTCTATCAGCCGCTCGGCTTCCTGACCTTCCTCGTCGCGGGGATTGCGGAGAACAACCGCGCGCCCTTCGATCTGCCCGAGGCCGAGTCGGAGCTGGTCGCGGGTTTTCACACGGAATACTCCGGGATGCGCTGGTCGCTCTTCTTCATGGCCGAGTACGCGGCGATGGTGGTGGTCTCGGCCGTGGCGACGACGCTGTATCTGGGCGGCTGGTACGCGCCCTTCGTTTACGTGTTGACCGAGGCGAGGGGGTATCACACGCTTTACGTCGTCGTCAGCCTGCTCATCTTTCTCGTCAAAGTAACCGTCCTGCTCTACCTCTATTTTTGGCTGCGCTGGACGCTGCCGCGCTTCCGCTACGATCAACTGATGGACATCGGGTGGAAGTGGCTCATCCCGACGGCGCTCATCAATATCGTGTTGACGGCCGTCGCCGTCTTCACCGTGCAGGCGCTCGACGGCTGGAAGGGGTTTGATACGATTGAGAGGACCACGCACGGGCTCAACCTGACGGCGGCGGGCAAGATCGTCATGATCGGCTTCGCCGTCGCGGGCGTCTTCATCGCGGGCGGCCTGCTCTCCGCGATTAACTGGCGCGCGCGCGACTTCAACCTGAAGAAGCAGCGGCGCAACATACGGCTCGTCAACCTGCCGAAGGGCAAGCCGGCCGTAGCGACAACGAATGAAAGTTAAAAGTTTCAGGTTTCAAGTTTCACGTCCCAGGCTTTTAACCTGAAACTTGAAACTTCGAACCTGAAACCCGAGGTTTTATCATGCCAGAAGTACCTATCCCGCGGCCGACGTTTAAGGAGAAGCTGAAGCGCTTCTTCATGGTGGACTTGTTGAAGGGGTTGCACCTGACTTTGAAGTACAACGTCGGGGCGCTGACGGACAAGGACGCGGTGGGGGGCAAGGGGATTTACACGGAGCAGTACCCGAAGGTGCGGCCCGATGTCGCGCCGCGCTTCCACGGTGCGCCGCGGCTCAACATGGACCCGGAGACGCACGAGACGCTCTGCATCGCCTGCAACCTCTGCGCGCTCGCCTGCCCGGAGGACTGCATTGACGTGCTCCCGATGGACATAGAGATTACCGTCGCCGGCAAAGCGCGCAAGAAGAAGGTCCTCGACGAGTTCATCTTCGACACCTCGCGCTGTATGTTCTGCGCGCTCTGCCAGGAGGCTTGCCCGACGAACTGCCTTGAGCTGACGCAGGACTTCGAGCTCGCCACCTACTCCCGCGCCGGCTTCGTCTGGAACCGCGAGATGTTGGAGCAGGGGCGCGAAACCGTTAAGTACGAAGCATAAAAAGTGGTCAGTGGTCGGTGGTCAGTGGTCAGTTAAAACCACTCGCCGCCAACTGACCACTGACCACCGACCACTGACCACTATGACATTATCAGGTTGGGAGGCGCTCTTCTTCTGGGTGTTCGCCGTCGCGGCGCTGGTCGCGGGGCTGTTGACGATCATGGCGCGCAACGCCGTCCACTGCGCGCTCTTCCTGATCTCGTCACTAGTCTCGATCGCGGCGCTCTTCATCCTGCTCGGCGCGGAGTTCATCGCGGGCGTGCAGATTCTGGTCTACGTCGGCGGCGTGATGGTGCTCTTCCTGTTCGTCATCATGCTCGTCAACGTCGGGGCCGAGGAGCGCGGGAGCGAGCGCATCTTCAACAGCCAGCCGCAGGTCGTCGCGACGACCGTCTTCGCCGTCCTGCTCGCCCTCGGGCTGGTCGTCGCGCTCAACCAGGGCTACAGGGGGATGGCCGACAGGGACGACGCGAAGCGCCTGGCCGCGGGGGCCGCGCGCGAGGCCGAGCACGAGAACCTCGCGCCCGCCGCCACGGGCACTTTCAGGATTACGAAGGACACGGAGCGCGTCGGAGGGAGCCTCTACCGCTACGCCTCGCTGCCGTTCGAGATCGCGAGCGTGCTGCTGCTGGTCGCCATCATCGGCTCCGTCATGCTCGCGCGCACGGTCAAGCAGGAGGCCGCGGCCGACGACGTTGACCCGGAAGATCTGAAAAAGCAGAAGTCAGGAGACAGAAGTCAGGAGTCAGAATAAAAGCAGGTTTCAGCCTTTCATGCTGACTTCTGACTTCTGTCTCCTGACTCCTTCGGAGAGATTATGAGCAGCTTATTCAGCGCGGTGTTCCTCTTCTTGTTGCAGGACGGGCCGCGCGGCAGTTGGTCGCAGACGGTGGGCGAGGGAATCACGCGCCCTGACCTCTCGAAGTTTCTGGTCATCGGCGCGCTGCTCTTCATCATCGGCGTGGCGGGCGTGCTCACCCGGCGCAACATCATCGTCATCTTCATGTCCATCGAGCTGATTCTGAACGCCGCCAACCTGAACTTCATAGCCTTCTCGCGTTACCTGCAAGACACCGGCTCGATCAACGCCGTCGCCGGCCAGGTCTTCACCGTCTTCATTATCGTCGTCGCTGCGGCCGAGGCCGCCATCGGGCTGGGGATTGTCATCGCGCTCTACCGCAATAAAGAAACGATCTGGGTTGACGAGATTGATTTGCTGAAATGGTAAGAAAAGCGGTCAGTGGTCAGTGGTCGGTGGTCAGTTAAAAAAAACTGATTTCCCACTGACGACTGACCACCGACCACTGACCACTGCTCTTATGCATAGATACATCTGGCTCGTCCCGCTCCTGCCGCTCCTGGGCGCGGCCGTCAACGGCCTGCTCGGGCGCAAGCTGCGCTTCTCGGAGAGGCTCGTCGGCGGCATCGCCGTGGGCACCGTCGCGCTCTCCTTCCTTATCAGCCTGCTCGCGGTCTGGTCTTACGGCTTCGGCTCGGACGCGCGCTGGCCGAAGCCTTACCTGACGAGCGAGGACGGCGCGTTCAGCTACACCTGGATTCCGGGCGGCGCGACCGAGATTACTCAGGGCGAGCGCGAGCGCGCCGCGGCCGGAGGGCGTCAGCAACTCGAAGAACATGGGCCTTTGGAGCCGGGCGAGTCGCGCATCGTCGGCGTCGCGCGCGAGGGCAGGCGCGGCTCCGTCCTCAACGTCGAGTGGAGCTACCAGCTAGACCCGCTCTCCTCCATCTTCATGCTCATCGTGACGGGCGTGGGCTTGTGCATCTTCGTCTTCGCCACGGGCTACATGCACGGCGACGCGGGGTTCTACCGCTTCTTCGCCTACCTCGGCCTCTTCATGTTCTCGATGCTCGTCCTCGTGATGGGCTCGAACTTCTTGATGATGTTCGTCGGGTGGGAGGGCGTCGGGCTCTGCTCGTACTTACTCATAGGCTACTACTTCGACCGCCAGGAAGCGGGCGACGCCTCGCGCAAGGCTTTCATCACGAACCGCATCGGCGACTTCGGCTTCTCGCTCGCCATCTTCGGCATCATCGCCACCTTCGGCTCAGTCCAGTACACGGACGTGATGGGCCAGGCCGCTGCGTACCCGATTGAGCTGCTCGGGAGCTGGGGCCTGATGTCGTGGCTCGCGCTCGGCCTCTTCGTCGGCGCGGTCGGCAAGTCCGCTCAGATTCCGCTCTTCGTCTGGCTGCCGGACGCGATGGCGGGGCCGACGCCCGTCTCCGCGTTGATTCACGCGGCGACGATGGTCACCGCGGGCCTCTACATGGTGACGCGCACGAACGTCATCTTCCAGCACTCGCAGACGATGATGCTGGTCGTCGCGGTCGTCGGCGCGCTGACCGCCATCTTCGCCGCGACCATCGCCGTCACGCAGAACGACATCAAGAAAGTCCTGGCCTACTCGACCGTCTCGCAGCTCGGCTTCATGTTCCTCGCGTGCGGCGTCGGCGCGTTCGTCATAGGCATCTTCCACGTCCTGACGCACGCCTTCTTCAAGGCGCTGATGTTCCTCGGCGCGGGCTCCGTCATACACGGGATGCACCACGAGCAGGACATGAGGCGGATGGGCGGCCTGAAGAAGTACATGCCGAAGACTTACTGGACTTTCGTCGCCGGCTGGCTCGCCATCTGCGGCGTCATCCCGTTCTCCGGCTTCTGGTCGAAGGACGAGATTTTGTGGCAGACGGCCTCGACCAACTACATCCCGGGCGGCTGGCTGCTGTGGCTCGTCGCCACGATTGCCGCGACCTTCACGGCTTTCTACATGACGCGCCTGATGGCTATGACCTTCTGGGGCAAGGAAAGGTTCCGGGAGGTGGCCGCGGGCGGGCAGGCCGACGAGGCGCACGCGCACGGCTACGACGAGGGGCGCGACACGCACGACGCCGGCACGGATTCTGTCGGCTACCGCCCGCAGCACGACGCGGAGGAGCACGTCGGCGTGGCCCACGACGTTTTGGCCTCGCGCGCGGGGGCTCACGTCCACGACGCGCGCGAGCACGGCTCGCACACTCCGCACGAGTCGCCGCCCTCCATGTGGGTGCCGCTGGCGGTGCTGGCCGTGCTGGCGACCGTCGGCGGGCTCATCGGCGTCGGCCCCGCCTTCAGCTTCATCACCGGGACGGAGCACGCGGGCGGGCGCTTGAACATAGTCAACTGGCTCGAACCCGTCATCTGGAACCCGCAGACGCGCGGCTTCGGGCGCGAGCACGAGGCCGCGGGCCGAGAGGGCACGCACGCCGAGAGCGAGGGCGCGCCGCTCGCCTCGGACGCGCCGCACGGGACGGCGGAGCCCATCCGCGAGAGGGCCGGTGGCGAAGAAGGGGCCTCGCCTTACGGCCACACCGGGTTCAATCTGGCACACGCGGCCGAGGAATCGCTCGGCCACAGTGGGGCCGAGTGGCTGTTCATCATCATCTCGCTCGTCGCCGCGGGGCTTGGCATGGGACTGGGCTACCTCTTCTACGTCAGGAAGCCCAGCCTGCCCGACGTGTGGGCCGCGCGCCTGCGGCCGCTCTACCGCGCGAGCTTCAACAAGTACTGGGTGGACGAGCTCTACGCCAAGCTGTTCACGCGGCGCACGATGGACTTGTCGCGCGGCGTCTACGCGGTTGACTCGAAAGGGATAGACGGCGCGGTCAACGGGGCGGCGTGGCTGACGCGCACGGTGAGCCGCGTCGTGGGCGCGTTCGACCGTTACGTGGTGGACGGGCTGGTCAACGGCATCGCGGGCTTCATCGGCAAGCTGATGTCGCGGCTGCTGCGGACGGCGCAGACGGGCTTCGCGCAGAACTACGCGCTCGTCATGGTGCTCGGCCTCGTCCTGGCCGTCGCCCTCTTCTTTGGCAGGGATTTTCTCTCGGCACTGGGAATCATAAGCAGTAGTCAGTAGTCAGTGGCCGGTGATCAGTTAAGAGCTAAAACCGTTTTTCTGTTAACTGACCACCGGCCACTGACCCCTGACCACTGACCATCGAGGACACATGAAATTCCTTCTCTCCATCGTCACTTGGCTGCCCACGCTGGGCGCGATCATCATCCTCGCGGCGTTCAAGAGTAATCAGGGCAACCTGATTAAGAAGTTCGCGACCGGGTGGTTCGGGCTGGCGTTCGTCGTCTCGCTCTTCCTCTTCACCTACGACAAGGCAAAAGGCGGGATGCAGTTCCTCGAAGACTGCCAGTGGATTCCGGTCATAGGGGCGCGCTACCAGATGGGGGCCGACGGCGTCGCCGTGCTGCTCATCGTGCTGACGACGCTGCTGGGCGTCATCGCCGCGCTCTCGTCGTGGAAGTACATAGAGAAGCGCGAGAAGGAATACTACGTCCTGCTGCTCCTGTTACAGACGGCCGTGGTCGGCGTCTTCTCCTCGATGGACTTGTTCCTCTTCTACCTCTTCTTCGAGGTCTCGCTCGTCCCGATGTATTTCTTAATCGGCATCTGGGGCGGCGAGCGCAGGCTCTACGCGGCAATTAAATTTTTCCTCTACACGCTGGTCGGCTCGGTCATCATGCTGCTCGGCGTCATCAAGATGTATTTCCTGACGCAGGACACGGCGCTCACGTCGCAGATCACGCAGGCAACCATTAACAACCTCGCCGGAAACGCGGACGCGGCCAACGTGGTTTCCAGCACGCTGCAAGCGGCGGTCGCGAACGGCACGGGCACTTTCAACATTCTCTATATGCAGGCGATGGGCTCCGTGATGCCTATGGGCACGATGCAGGTCTTGCTCTTCTTCGCCTTCGCGCTGGGCTTCGCCATCAAAGTTCCGATGTGGCCGTTCCACACCTGGCTGCCGGACGCGCACGTCGAGGCCCCGACCGCGGGCTCCGTCATCCTCGCAGGCATCCTGCTGAAGCTCGGGACTTACGGCTTCTTCCGCTTCAACCTGCCCATGTTCCCGGCCGCCTCGCGCGACGAGAGCTACTTCGGGAGCTTCGGCGTCCGCAGCGTCATGGTGCTGCTGGCGATTATCGGCATCATCTACGGCGCGCTCGCGGCGATGTATTTCGTCGTCAAGAAGAACGGCGACGTGAAGAAGTTGGTGGCCTACTCGTCCGTCTCCTCTATGGGCATCGTGATTCTGGGGCTCTTCGCGCTCAACCCGAACGGCGTGAACGGCGCGGTGCTCCACATGATTAACCACGGCATCTACTCGGGCGCGCTCTTCCTGCTGGTCGGAATCATCTACGAGCGGCGGCACACCAGAATCGTCTCCGAGTTCGGCGGGCTCTCGCACGTCATGCCGGGCTACGCGACCGTCTTCCTGGCGATGGCGATGACGGCCATAGGCTTGCCGCTCCTGTGCGTCTTCATTTCGGAGTTTCTGGCGATGCGGGGCGCGTTCGAGGCCAACCCGTGGTGGGCGGGCTGGGCCGCGCTCGGCATCATCCTGAACGCGGGCTATATGCTCTGGCTCTACCAGCGCATGTTCTTCGGCAAGATTGACAACCCGAAGAACGAGAAGCTGAAGGACATGACGGGGCGCGAGTGGGCTTACATGCTGCCGCTCGTCGTCCTCTCGCTCTGGATAGGCATTTACCCGAAGACTTTCGTGGACTACATACAGCAGCCCGTGGACGCGGTCGTCCGCCAGGTCAGGCCCGACTACCCGCTGCCCGGCACGCCCCCCGCGGCGCGGCCCGCGGCCGAGCCGCAGCGTGCCGCGCGGTGAGCTGTTCTGAAGTGTGATGAGTGAGAGTGACAGGAGACGGAAGAGGCGGCGGCTGATGAAAGGGCTGTTGGGGCCTCGGTTCTATCAACCGCGTCAGCCTCCGACGAAGCTACAGATTCTCCGGCGGCAGTTCTTCGTCGGCGGGATTCTGTGGATGGCCGGAGTGATGCTGCTCGGCACGCTCTTCGAGCATTCGCCGCTCTCCATCATCGCGAGCGTCTTCGCCATCGGCGGCTGGTTCGCCCTCCTGTGGCTCAACGTGCGCTACTTCTACTACTTCGTCTACAGGGATGACGACGCGGACTTAAAGCGACGATAATGTTTCTCCTACAAGCCAACACGACCGCCCTCTTCAACCTGAGCGACCTGCAACTGATCGCGCCGGAGATGATCCTGACCGCCTGCGCCTGCGTCGTGCTCGTGATGGAGGTCATCCTGCCCTACAGGAAGAGCAAGTGGACATCCTACTTCGCCCTCGCGGGCATCGGCCTGGCGCTCGCCTCGCTCCTCGCGCTCTTCTTCAGCCTGGGCGGCTTCGCGAGCCTCGGGACTCCGGGCGGCCTGCCGGCGCGCGACGGCTTCTACGGCATGGTCCGCATAGACGGCTTCAGCTTCCTCTTCAAGCTCATCTTCCTGCTGGCCGCCGCGCTCTCGATCGCCATCTCGACGCGCTTCCTGGACGTGGAGGGCGAGCAGCACGGCGAGTATTACGCCCTGGTGCTTTTCGCCACCGTGGGCATGATGCTGCTGGCGTGCGGCTACGACTTGATCACGCTCTACATCAGCCTTGAGCTGATGGCGCTGACGTTCTACGTGCTGGTCGCCTTCACCAAGCGGCAGAAGCGCTCGAACGAGGCGGCGATGAAATACTTCCTCCTCGGCGCGTTCTCCTCCGGCATCCTGCTTTACGGGATGTCGCTCATTTACGGCGTGGCCGGCTCGACGAACCTGGGCGATATCTCGACGGCCGTCACGTCCGCGCTGACCTCGACGGACCCGACGGGCTCTGTGATGGGGTTGCCGCTCAGGCCGCTGCTGCTGCTCGGCATGATCGCGATGGCGGCCGGGCTCTTCTTCAAGATCGCCGCCGTGCCCTTCCACATGTGGGCGCCCGACGCCTACGAGGGCGCGCCCACTTCCGTCACGGCCTTCCTCTCGACGGGCTCGAAGGCGGCGAGCTTCGCCCTCTTCGCGCGTATCTTCATGGAGGCGCTGCCGGCGATGCGCGCGGACTGGGCTCCGCTTTTGGGCATCGTCGCGGCCGTCACCATCCTCGTCGGCAACTGGGCCGCCGTCACGCAGGAGAACTCGAAACGCCTTCTCGCCTACTCGTCCGTCTCCAACGCGGGCTACCTCCTGCTCGGGATAATAGCCATGAACCAGTACGGCTACCTGGGCCTCGTCATCTACCTGCTCGTCTACGCGCTGATGAACATCGGCGCGTTCGGCGTCATCATCAGCCTCAGGCGGCGCGGCATCATCGGCGACAACGTGGACGACCTGGCGGGGCTGGCACAAAAAGCGCCGTGGATGGCGATCATGATGACGGTCTTCATGCTTTCCCTGGGCGGGCTCCCCCTGACGGGGGGCTTCATGGGCAAGTGGTTCCTCTTCGGCGGACTCATCGAGCGCGGCCGCGTGGACGGCCAGAACTGGTACTACTGGCTGGCGATCTGGGCCGTTCTCAACACGGTCGTCTCCTTCTACTACTACGTGCGCTTCATCCGCGCCATGTACCTCAGCGACCGCGTGGCCGACGACCGCCCGCTCGCGCTCTCGCCCGCGCTGATGACGGCGCTCGTCGTCTCGCTCGTCGGCATCCTTTTCATCGGCGTCTACCCGCACCCCTTCATCAAAGTCGCGCGGGGGCTGTTGCCGTACTGAATCACCTGATGAGCTGGCATTGATAAGTCTTGCCGAGTGGGTGGAGAGTCACGGGAGGCCAAAAGTTTGTAAACGTGCGGGCGAAAAAAATATGGCCCCGGTGGGCCTCACTAAAACCTGAGACGTGACCACCTGCTGCGCAAACAGTCTGGACAAACGTTCGAAGACGAATAGGCGATCTGGTGCTTGGACGGCTTGGAGCAGGCCGGTCATGTTACCGATAAGTCTGTCACGCCAAGCAGAAGCCAGGAAATCTGAAATATCATCACGTACCGTGCCGAGTAAGGCTGACCGTGAGACATACGCGCGTGAATAACTCCCGTCATCAGAGCCTAATTCCACCTCCATCGCATCCCCGAAACATGAGGAAGTGGCGTCCAGCCAGAAGTCATAGCCAATGCGCACGGCGTTCCGCCCGCACATATATAAAGCTACACAGTTGCCGATGCCTGCTGCGATGTCGTCATTATCGTAAGGTAAGGTTCTGAGCCCATCCCACAATCTTTGAACAGCCTGAGCCAAACTGCTGCTCTTCAAGGCAGAATCCAGATCGCCGTCGTCAGAGCGGAATTTCCACAAGATCAACTTGCCCCTTACGTCGGCGTCGTCTCGCAGCCGTTGCCCCACGTGTTCCGCGATTTCTTCGCCGGCGGAGCGGGGCTCTTTTGCGCTATCAACGATGACCTCCCACTGATCCTCGGTAAGGGCGGCCGCGAGCTTCTCGAACTTGGGTGTTAGCCACGCCTGGAGCTTGACCACGTCCCAGGAATTATCCTGTGGAAGATTGCCGCCTGCGATCAACTCCGGGTTGCACTTGTTCGGCGGTGTGCCGACCCAGAGTGAGTTAACAGAGCCCCATATCTTTCGGAATGAGCGCTCACCTTCGAGCAGTGTCTCATTCATAAAATACTGGTCAAGAAGTATCTCAAGGTTACTTTTCCTGCGAGGATACATCTCTTCGACACTGGGTTTAGTCGCCGGGCCTGAGTAGGGAAATATGATGCGGTCTAAATCGTAAATGAATTCGAAGTTACTATAAGGACAAAACAGGAACGTGCCGGACTGGGCTTCCAGCCTCCAAAGGTTAGACACTTCGAGACTGATGAACTCAGGCGGGGGGTAGTCAGAGGGCATTGTCCTCCAGAAATCTTCCATGTCTGCCGTGTCCAGGCACATGATGCAGGAATCCATCCCCTCCGTGGGTGTGCCGTAAGACGCGAAAAAGCCGGCCACGTCCGGCTCCGTAGTGAAATCAACGAAATTTGTTGGGAGACCGTAATGTTGGGCGACGGCGATGATTGAATCGGCATGGCCGGCGAGCGACTCAAGGCCGGGAGTCAGTTTTACCCAGCGTTCGAAGCGTGCCAACTTCTGCATGGCTTCGTCCATCTCTTCTTCTTTTAAGCGCGTGTAGGTTGATTTCAGCAGCCAATTACTGATCTGCCCTCGAAACCAGTTATGAGTTCCTTTGCGTTTGAATTCCAATGTCAAGCCAACGGCTTCAGAAACATTCTGGACTCTGTGTATTCTCACGGCGGGCTCCTTAGATTCGGGTAAGAATCAGTAACGCAGATTTTCAAACCGACAAGATAGCCAGCTATGCCCTTCAATTTTTCGACGGCCGCCTGCGATTATACTCGCTTTCACGCGTCTTAAAGATAGTTGGGCAAGCAAACAGCCGGCGAAGATGTGGAGAGCGAATAATTGGTTAGAAGCGAGTGCCCCGACGCCTACGGACAGTCTAAACCCTAGTTACATTCCCGCCGCCATGTTTGGGAGAACGACCATTACGCTTCGCAACGGAGGCGGGCGAGCTTTCTGATGTCCGTTGAGGCCGCTGCTTCTAGCCTGGAAAATAAAGTAGAATCAGCGGCTCGAACCTTTATGTGGGTCTTCTACGTCTTCGCTTCGCTGCTCGTCATACAGGCCGCCGTCTCTCTGCGCGGCGGCCTGCGCTATCTCGCCTACTTCCGGCGCGAGATGGCGAAAGGCCGCTCGGAGTTCACGCCTTACGCCTCTGTTGTCGCGCCCTGCCGCGGCCTGGATCAGGGGCTTCGCGAGAACCTCGCCGCGCTCTTCCGCCAGGATTACCCCGCTTACGAGATCGTCTTCGTCACGGACTCGGCCTCGGACCCTGCGCTGGCCGTCATCGAAGAGGTGCGACGCGAGTTCGGCCGTCGCGTGCCCTCAAGCGTCTGCGTCGCGGGCGAGGCCGCGGGTTGCGGGCAGAAGGTTCACAACCTGCGCGCTGGCGTGGGCGGGACGGACGCGAAGAGCGAGGTTCTCGTCTTCGTTGATTCCGACGCGCGGCCCCGCGAGGGCTGGCTGCGCTCGTTGGTCGCGCCGCTCGCGGACGAGCGCACGGGAGCAGCCACGGGCTATCGCTGGTTCCTCCCCGTCAGGGGCGGCTTCAGCTCCGCCCTGCGCGCCGTCTGGAACGCGTCAATCGCCTCCGCTTTGGGCGAGCAACGGGGAAGAAACTTCTGCTGGGGCGGCTCGACGGCGATTCGCCGCGCGACGTTCGAGCGGGCGGCGGTGTTGGCGGAGTGGGAGGGCGCGGCCTCGGACGATTTCGCGATGACGCGCGCTCTAGGCCACGCGCGCCTCCCGATTCATTTCGTGCCGGCCTGCCTGACCGCCTCGCACGAGGACTGCGGCTTTCGCGAGCTTCTGGAATTCACCACGCGCCAGTTGAAGATCACGCGCGTCTACGCGCCGCACCTCTGGCAAGTCGTCCTCTTCAGCAACCTGCTCTTCGTCCTGGTCTTCTACGGCGGCATTATTCTCGCGGCCGCCCGCGCCGCGCGCGGCCTTTCGTTCGCGGCCCCGCTCGCCTTCGTCCTCGCGCTCTACGCGCTCGGGACGCTGAAAGCCTTCCTGCGCTGGCGGGCCGTCCGCCTGGCGCTGGCACAATTTCGCGCCGAGCTGAGGCGCGACGCCCCGGCCCATCTGCTGCTCTGGCCGCTCGCGTCCGTCCTCTACCTCTACAACGCGCTCGCCGCACTCTTCTCCCGCCGCATAGCGTGGCGCGGCATCACCTACGAATTGAAATCGCCGCACGAAACTGTCATCATTGCGGCGACCGAAAAGAAAACTCTCTCGGCGTAAAACTCTTCGTGACTAATAAAGCAGTCCAGTTTGTTCAACTCCTGCGCTCGACGAAGCGCGAGAAGCGGCTCGGCACAGTCATCCTTTTCGTCACGTCGCGCTGCAACGCCTTCTGCAAGACCTGCTTCTACCACGCGGAGCTGAACCGCCCCGGCGACATGACGCTCGCCCAGATCGAGAAGGTCTCGCAAACGATGCCGCCCGTCACGGACCTCTGGCTCTCCGGCGGCGAGCCCATGCTCAGGCGCGACCTGACCGAAGTCATCGCCACCTTCATCCGCAACAACGGCGTGCGCCGCCTCATCATCCCCACCAACGCGCTCGTGAAGGCGCGCACCCTCGAAGTCGTGGATTTCGCCCTCGGCCGCCACCCCGAGCTCGACCTCTACCTGAACGTCGCGCTCGACGGCTACGGCGAGACGCACGACCGCATCAGGGGCGTGCCCGGCAACTGGCCCAAAACGCTCGACTGCATCCGCGCCCTCTACCCCCTGAAAGAGAAGTACGCCGACCGCTTCCGCCTGAACGTCAACACGGTCGTCTGCGCCGAGAACTACACCGAAATCGAGAAGCTCTCCGAGTACCTCTGGCACAATTTCCGCTTGGACGGCCACTACTTCAATATCATCCGCGGCGAGACGCCCGACGGCGGCGAGATTAAGCGCGTGCCGCCGGAGGTTTTGCCCGCGATGTACGCGCGGGCGGCCGCGCTCACGAAGCGTTACGGCGACCGTATGTTCGCGGACGACGACGCGAGCGAGCGCTTCGTCAAGAACGCCGCCTACGTCGGCACGATCACGACGCATTACCGCACGCAGCACGCCAACTTCGCGGAACCCACGGCCTGGCCCTTCCCCTGCACGGCCGGCGAGACCACCGCCGTCATTGACTACAACGGCGACGTGCGCGCCTGCGAGCTGCGCGAAAAGTTCGCCACTCTCTCCGACTACGACTACGACTTCGGGAAACTCTGGGTGGCCGGGGAGCGGCAGGCAGAACTCGGCGCGATTGACGAGGGCCGCGCCTGCTGGTGCACGCACGTCTGCTTCATACATGACTCGCTGCGCCACTCGCGCCGCGGCCTGCTTTACGAAGTGCCGAAGAACTACCTGACGCGGAAACGCTGGTAGTTTCAGGTTTCAAGTTTCAGGTTTCAGGTTCCGAGCTTTTAACCTGAAACCTGAAACCTGAAACCTGAAACCGACGATATGCCTGAAACTGAAGACGACCGTGTCGTGACGCACAAGAGCGGGCTGATTTACGCCGCCGTGCTCTCGTTCGTCCTGGCAACGGTGACGATGCTGGGGCTCGGCTGGCTGCTCGACCGCTGGCTCGGCACGGGGCCGTGGCTCGTCGTCGCCGGCATCGTCACGGGCGCGGGCGTCGGCTTCTACCAGTTCGTCCGCCTGCTTTCGCGGATTTCCTGAGCGTGGTGAGTCACCGATGACGCCGCCGCCCTGACCCGGGCGAAACCGCGCGCGCGCGGGCCTCACGACCGGACACGAGAGGAAAACGAGGCGCAAGCCGGCGGGCGCGGCCGCGCAGGTCTCCTTCACGGCGCGTCAGTCGTCTCACGCGCGGCGAAACATGGCTTGCGCGCGGCGACAGAAGACGTGCGCGGCGATACAGGCGACTGATTCAGCGCGACAGACGGCCCGCGCACCAGCACAGAAGGTTCGCGCGGCCGCACAGATGACTTGCGCGCACGAACACACGGCTGCGCGACGTGAAACTTCACGCGCGCAGCGGTCAACACCGCGGGCGCGGCGCAGAGCCTGACTCGCGCAACGTGTTAGACGGCTCGCGCGGTGCGAGAGGCGGCCGCGCCGGGCCGAAAGGCGGCGGAGACGCTAACATCGGCGAGCGTGTCTGTGTTCTCGACCCGTGTGAATGCGGAACACGCTCGTTGGCACTCGCGTTTGCGCCCCTGACTGACCCATTACTCGCCGCCTCTGTGGCTCGACAGTGCGCGCGCGCGTGTGTAAAATCTTCTGCTTCGAGATGAGTGAAATCGTGGACAGTGTAGGGGGCGGTGGTGTGCGCGGCGCGGCCGCGGACCCCGTGGCGATGGAGCGCCGGCTGGTGCGCGGGATGTGCTTCAGCGTTGCGCTCGCCGTCGCGGTCAGTCTGCCGCTCGCGCCGTGGCGCGTGACGACGGGGCTCGCGCTGGGCGGGGCGCTGTCGCTCCTGAATCACCACTGGCTGCGCTCTTCGCTGGCGGCCATTTTCAGCACGGCCGAGAGCGGGAAGAGGGTGAAGTTCAAGGCGGCGCGTTACGTGCTGCGCTACTTCGTCATCGCCGCGGCGGTCGCTGCCGCTTACACGCTCGACCTGGTCTCCATCGTCGCCACGCTCGCCGGCCTCTGCTCGTTCGTGCCGGCGGCGATGATGGAAGCGTTCACGCAAATTTATTTCGCAATCGTCAATCGAGAGGAAACGTAAATGTTTTTCTGGCTACTGAGCGAGCCCGAGGTGGCGGGGGCCGCCGCCGAGCACGGGGAGAAAGTGGTGGAGCACGCCGAGAAGGCCACGCACCACACGCCCTGGATCGTCGAAAAGGTCAACGACCTTGTAGGCGAGCCCCTCTATCACATGCAGTTGAAGTACACCAAGCCTTACTGGGACAAATTGTTCGGCACGGACGCGAGCAAAGTCATTGGCGAATACTCGCCGGAGACGGCCGTGCCGTGGTACACGGTGATGTTCATCATCGCGTGCATCATCAGCCTCGTCGTCATCTGGCTGCTCAAGCGCAAGCTCTCCGAGGACGAGCCCTCTGGCGGGCAGCAAACGCTTGAGGTCGGCGTCCTCGCCGTGCGCAATCTAATCGTGGACGTGATAGGCCCGCACGGCGTCAAATACTTCCCGGTCGTGGCGACCTTCGGCGTGCTGATTCTGGTTTCGAACCTCCTGGGATTCATCCCGGGCATGATGGCTCCGACTTCCGCGACGAGCGTGACGTTCGCGCTCGGCATCTCGTCGTTCGTCTATTACAACTACATAGGCATTAAAGAGAACGGACTGCTCGGCCACCTCAGGCACTTCGCCGGCCCGGTGCTGGCAATCGCGCCGCTGCTTTTTTTGATCGAGCTTATCAGTAACTTCATCCGCCCGCTGTCGCTCGGCATACGCCTCTTCGGCAATATGTTCGCGGACGAGAAGGTGGCGGAGAATATCGCGAACCTCGCGCCGGGGAGGACTTACTGGATCGTGCCGGTACTCATCATGCCGCTCGGCCTCTTCGTCGCTTTCATACAGACCTTCATCTTCATGTTTCTTTCGATGGTCTACATCAGCGAGGTCTCGCACCCGCCGCACGACGATCACGGCGACCACGCGCACGATCACGTCGAGGGCGACGAGATCATCGCGCCGGTTTTGACTTAAGCTGTAACACGCTTCGAGCGGCGCGGGCAGATGCGCCCGCGCGCGTTGGGGCGTGAGGCTCTTAAACTTTCAAGGCGGACGCGCGGGAGCGCGGGAGAGGGAAGGATTGCGGGGGCGCTCGGTCATAGCTTTCGAGTGTTGAAAGCAGAGGAGCCTTGCATCGCTGGCGCGCCGTTGTAAGAGGGGCGGCGAATACCGGAGGCGGGCGAAATAATTCACTGAGGGGCGCTACTCTCAACTCCCTTGTCCATTCCCGATTCGACTTCAACCGGACGCCTTTGCTTCTGTTCGTGGAGGAATCCAGATGAGAAAACTGAGAATGCTGTACTACACGGTCTTCTGCGTTCTGCTGTCGGCCGTGACGGTGTTCGCGCAGGACGCGGCGGACAATCCAGACAGCGTGAACAAGTACAAGGCGCTGGCGGCGGGCTTCGGCTTCGCGCTGGCGGCGGGGCTCGGCGCGCTCGGCCAGTCGCGCATCGCGGCGTCCGCGGTCGAGGGCGCGGCGCGCAATCCCGGCGCGGCCGGCCGCATCCAGATCATGATGATTATCGGCCTGGCGCTTATCGAGTCGCTCGTGCTGTTCGCGCTCGTGATCGTGTTCGCCAAGCTCTAGTTTTAAGTTGAGCTAAGAGGTGCGTGCGGAGCCGAAATCGTCGGCCCCGCACGCATTTTATGTACGTTTTCGGGGCCGCGCCGTATCGGCCCGATACGGCGCGGCCCCGAAAAGCGCCTCGAAATCTCAATTTATTTGCAAAAAATATGCATCCGGGTCATCTAAACATTTGGCATAATCCTTGCCAACTCGCAACCTTGGTGAAATCTCTCCTTGCTCCAAAAATACAATTATCTTCGGCCCGCGTGCGGCCGAGGGAGGACTGAGACGATGAGAAAGTTAATTCTCGCTTTAGTGATTACCATTATGGCCGCAACGCTCGCGGCGGCTGATACGATTACCTTGCACGACGGGCGCACGGTGCGCGGGCAGGTGCTGGGCTTCGTCAACGGGCGCTTCGCCGTCCGCCTGACGGCCAACCTGGACCCGCCGACCACCATGCAGACCGAGTCGCAGAGCAACAGGACGGGGTTCACAGGCTCGGGCGAAGTCGGAGACGTGCTCTTCATTCACCCGCGCAGCATTCAGCGCATTGACATTGACGGGCGCTCGCTGGCCGACGCGCGCTACGTCATGCGCAACGTCAGAGTCGTGCTCGGGCCGAACTGGGTGGACACGGGCCTGGACCTCCAACGCGGCGAGACCGTGCGCATCCGAGCCAACGGCGCGATCGTGGTCGGCGACCGCCGCATCCCGCCCGCCGGGACGGGCTCGACGGACCCCTACGCGCCGCTCCCGCGCGCGTCCGAAGGCACGCTGATCGGCGTCATCGGCGAGGACCTGAACTCGCCCATCATAGAGATCGGGGCCGACCGCGAGTTCACGACCGACCGCGAGGGGCGTCTCTACCTGACGGCCAACCGCAACAGCTTCTCTGACGCCCGCGGGGCCTTCAACGCGCGCGTCTTCCGCGACATCAGAATCGTCCAGCAGGCCGCGGGCAATCGCGACGACTACGACGACGTGTTCGAGATGCCCACGCAGGGGCAGCCCGGCCGCGTGCGCCGGCGCGACCGTCCGGGCGGCGGTGGAGGCGGGCAGCCGCAGCCGCCGCTTCCGTCCGGCCCGCAGGAGTGGACGGTCTCCGTCCCGGGCAATTCGCGCGGCGTGGACACGAGCGTGGACGTGCGCACGGGCGACATCCTGAACATCACGGCCACGGGCAACATCGTGGCGGGACGCCGCGTCGGCGAGGTCTCGCCGGACGGCCAGCGCACCGGCTTCGGCGCGCTGCTGGGCACGCGCCCCGTGCCGAGCGCGGGCGTCGGCGCGCTCATCGGCTACATACGGCTGACGAACGGCCAGATCACGCAGCCCTTCATCGTCGGGAGCCAGCAGAGCATCACGGCCCCCGCGGACGGCCGCCTGTTCCTGCTCGTCAACGACGACGACTACAGCGACAACAGCGGCAGCTTCACCGTGAGGATCGCCCGCACGGGCTCACAGGGCGGCGGCGGCGGGGGCTTCCCCTCGCAGGGCGGCGGCGACAGGGCCGTGACCGTCTACGCGAACTCGCGTGACACGGACACGGGAATCGAGCTGCGCTCCGGGCAGCGTGTGTCGTTCAGCGCGACTGGCGCAATCTACTCGCGCAACGCGACGACGAGCGCCATCTCGCCGGAGGGTTACCGCCGCACGCAAGCCGGCAGCTACCCGATGCGCGACGCGACGTTCGGCTCGCTCATCGGCTACATACGCCTGGCGGACGGGCGCGCGTCGCAGCCGTTTTACATCGGCACGCAGCGGACGATTGACGCGCCGCAGAGCGGCAGGCTCTACCTGCTCGTCAACGACGACGACTACCGCGACAACAGCGGCAGCTTCCAGGTCAGGGTTAGCTACTAATCCGGCCCGGTCCTCGTCCGAACCCAAAGGAGGAGGCGGCGCGACACGTCGTCTCCTCTTTTTTCAAGCCATTGCGCGCGGCGGAAACTGTATGGTACGCTCCGATTCAAACTCATCCGAAGGCGGCGGCGAGGCGTAAACGAATTGAAGAAAAAGTGTCCGAAGTGTGGCAGGGAGTTCGAGAACGCGAGCACTTTGTGTCCGGCCGACGGCACCGTCCTAGAGAAGACCGAAGACCCACTCATCGGTCAGACACTCGCCGGCAAATACCGCATCGAAGAACTGATTAACGAGGGCGGCATGGGCGCGGTCTACCGCTCCACGCACACCCTGATGGACAAGATTGTCGCCATCAAGGTGCTGCACCCGGCGCTCGCCGCCGACGACAAGATCGTCGCCCGCTTCACGCGCGAGGCCAAGGCCGCCTCGCGCCTCTCGCACCCGCACGCCCTGACCGTCACAGACTTCGGCGAAGACGAGAGCGGAGTCGTCTTCCTCGTCATGGAGTACCTGAAGGGCAACACCCTCAAGGAAGTCGTCCACGACGAGGGGCCGATGCCTCTGCGTCGCGCCACCGAGATCATACGGCAGGTCTGCGGGGCGCTCGAAGCCGCACACGAAGCGGGCATAGTCCACCGCGACCTCAAGAGCGACAACATCATGCTCCTGGACATTGGCGGGGGCGACTGGGCCAAGGTGCTGGACTTCGGCATCGCCAAGATTACGGAGAAGGTCGGGCAGGACCCCGCGCTGACCGCGCCGAACCTGATCATCGGCACGCCGCAGTACATGTCGCCGGAGCAGTGCTCGCAGGCCGCCGAGATTGACTCGCGCTCGGACATCTACAGCCTCGGCGTCATCCTCTACGAGATGCTCGTCGGCCACGTACCCTTCACGGGCGAGTCGCCGACGGCGATCATGATGAAACACTTGCAGGAGCCGCCGCCCTCGGTGCTCGAAGAGCGCAAGGACCTGCCGGTCGCGGTCGGGCGCGTCGTCACGCGCGCGATGGCGAAGCGACCCGAAGAGCGCTTCCAGACGGTCGCGGAGCTGTCCGAAGAGTTGAGCGCCGCCGCGGAGGGGCAGCCGACCGCGTCGGCCGCGGCCGACGCCAGCACGCCCGAGCGCGCGACCAACCGCATCGTCGTCACCACCGGGTCGAACGAGGCCCCGCGCAACACGCGCGGCGACGACGGCGACGAGGCGACCGTCGTCCGGGCCAGGGAAGCGGAGGAGCCCGCGCCCGTCGTCGAGTCGGACATCATCAGCATCGCGGCCGCCGACGCGCCGCCGCCCGACAGCTTCAACCCGTGGCGCATAGTGGTCCCGGCCGTCATCGGATTGGTCGTCATCTTCGCCGTCGTCTACGCGCTGACGCGCAACTCGGGTTCATCCGACGACCCCTCGGCGAACGACAACTCCCAGCCCCTGACGATTGAGCAGGGGAGCCAGCCGGTCGAGCCTTCGGGCACGCCCACGGGCGAGGGCGAGCGCAACATAGAGCCCAACGCGACCCCTTCGCCGGGCGCGGACGCGAACACGCAACCCGGCGGCCCCGAAGCGAGCCCCAACGCGAACACAGGGAAGCCCGCGGAGGGCGGTAACGAGAACAGCAACGGCAAGCCCGCGAACGAAAACACGGAAGGGCCGGAGGCCACTCCGACTCCGGCGAAGAACACGAACGAAAAGCGTGAGCTGCCGCCGCCGCGCAACACGCCCACGCCCGACAAGCAGGGGGACGAGCCCCCGCCCCCGCCTCCGACCCCGAAGGCCACACCGAAGCCGACGCTGCCGCCGCCCAACTCGAACCCGCCGGGCGCGGCCACGGGCGCGCCGTCCTTACCTTAAATCAGCGACGGCCAATCGCCTCGCGGAGTATGCCCAGAAGTTTCTCTTCGTCATCGAACGTGAATTCGATTTCCAGCACGTAACACGGCAAACCAAAGTTAAGCGAGCGCAGCTTGACGGCGTCCTTCGCCGTCGTGACGAGCGCGCGCGCGCCCAGCCCTTTCGCTTCGGCGGCGAGCGCGTCCACGTCCGACTGTTTGTAAACGTAATGGTCTGGGAAGGCCCGCGTGTGATTAAGAGTGAGCGCCTCGCGGCGCAGATGCGCGAAGAACGCCGCGGGGTTCCCGACGGCACAGAAAGCCGCGACGGGCTGCGGAATATCCGGCGTGCCTCCTTTGGTCGTCTCTGCGCCGAGCGGGCGGACATCTTTCGTGCGCGTGCGTGAGAGGATGACGGGGCGGCCGCCGCTCAGGCGCGCGGCCTGTTCGCGCAGCGAGTCTGCGTCCGAAGCTTGCTCCGCGCGCGTGAGGATGATGAGGTCAGCGCGTTTGAGTCCGTCGAGCGGCTCGCGCAGGCGGCCCGCGGGCAGCAGCCTCCCGCCGCCCCAGGGGCTCGTCGCGTCCACCGCGACGATGTCCAGGTCGCGCGCGAGGCGCAGGTGCTGGAAGCCGTCATCAAGGATGAAAAGGTCGCTCTTCAGATGCTCCGCGGCCCAGCGCGCGGCGCTCACGCGGTCGGCGTCGCTCAAGACGGCCGCGATTCCCTGCAAAGACTCGGCCAGCAGGCGCGGCTCGTCGCCTCCCTCCCGCGCGTCCGCGAGCACACGCTCGCCGTCTGAAACTAAGACTCGCTTGCCCGCGTCCTCGCGCCCGTAGCCGCGCGTCAGGACGCAAGGCTTTCGGCCAAAGCTTTCGGCCGCACGCGCGACCCACTCGACGAGCGGCGTCTTGCCCGTGCCGCCCGTGGTGATGTTGCCGACGCTGATGACCGGGGAGTTGATTCTGTGGACTGTGAGAGCGCCGCGTCGGTAGAGGGCCAAACGCGCGCGCGTGACCGCGCTGTAGAGCGCGCCCATCGGCGCGAGGATGATGCCGGCCGCCGCGTTCATGCGGAGGCGCGCGTCGCGGCCTCACGCGCGCCTTCCGAACGGGGCCGCGAAGTCGGGTCCGAGGGGGCCGCGAAAAGCTCCGCGAGGAGTTCCACGGTGCGCGAGGTCGCGCCGCGATTCTGTTCGAGCACGGCGCGCGCTTTTTGGCCCAGTTCGCGCCTGCGCTCGTCGTCATCCAGCAGCTCACGCAGGACGTTAGCCAGCGCCGCGGGGGCCTCGCTCTCATCAAGGGCCGGGAGTTGCACGAGCGCGCCCGCCTCAAGAAAAGCCGCGACGACGGCCTTGAAGTTGAAGGTGTGCGCGCCGGTCACGGTGCAGACGCCGGCCGCCGCCGGCTCAAGTATGTTGTGCCCGCCGTTCTCGGCGATGCTCCCGCCGACGAAGACCACTTCCGCGAGAGGATAGACCGCGCGCAACTCGCCTATCGTGTCCAGGAGCAGCACGTCACAGTCAGCATCCTGCGGCGCGGGCGCGTCCGAGCGGCGCGACCAGCGCAGGCCGGACGAGTCGAGCAGCGCCGCCACTTCATTGAAGCGCTCCGGGTGCCGCGGCGCGACGAGCAGGCGTGTGTCCTCGTGGCCGGGCGTCGCCCGCAGTCGTTTGAGCGCGTCCAGGACGACGCGCTCTTCGGGCGCGTGAGTGCTGGCGGCGACGACGAGGGGCGCGCGGCCGTCGAAGCGAAAACGCGCGCGCAGCTCTTCAGTCAGTTGACGGGCGTTCCCGTCATTGTCGCCGCCGTCGAACTTGACGTTGCCTGAGACGAAGACGCGCCCGGGAGCCAGGCCGAGGGCACGCAGGCGTTCGGCGTCGGCCTCCGTCTGCATGAGGGCGAGAGTCAGGTCGCCCACGACGCGGCGGACGAAGCGCCTGACGAGTCGGTAGCGGCGGAAAGATTTTTCCGAGAGCCGGCCGTTGACGACGGCCGCGGGTGTCCCGCGCCGCCTGCACTCGCGCAGGAAATTGGGCCACAGCTCAGTCTCCATGATGAGCACGGCCGAAGGGTTGACGGCGCTGAGCGAGCGGCGGACGGCCCAGGCCCAGTCGAAGGGGAAGTAGATGACGGCGGCCGCGTCGTCGCGGAAAGCTTCGCGCGCGACGCGCTGGCCCGTGGCGGTCGTGGTCGAGACGACTAGGGCGTGCGAGGGGAAGCGTTCGAGGATGGCGCGGGCCAGAGGGCGCGCGGCCTGAGTCTCGCCGACGGAGACGCAGTGGAGCCAGACGACGGGGCGGCCCCCGGTCTCGACGGCGGGCAGCCTCCCAGAACGCTCGCCTAAACCCGCCACGTATTTCCCGTGGCGGAGAGCGTCCCAGATGAATCGCGGCAGGAGCGCGACGACGCCGAGGGTGAGCAGGAGGCTGTAGAGAAAGTACATAGGTTTCAAGTTTCAGGTTCCAGGTTTCAAGTTAAAGACAGAGAACCTGAAACTTGAAACCTGAAACCTGGAACCTACTTCGCCCGCTCGATGTAGCGCCCTTCGGAGGGGGAGACGCGGATGCGGTCGCCTTCGTTGACGAAGGGCGGGACCAGTATGGTGACGCCGTTTTCGAGCGTCGCCGGCTTGTTGACGTTCGAGACGGTCGCGCCCTTCAGGGAGGGCTCGGTCGAGGTTACACTGAGCTCGACGGAGTCGGGCATATCTATGCCGATGGGCGCGCCCTCGTAGAACTCGACCTGAATCTTGAGCCCTGGCATCAGCCACTGGGCGGCGTCGCCGAGGTCGTCCTCGCCGAGGCCGATCTGCTCGTAGTTCTCCGTGTTCATGAAGTGGTGCTGCGAGCCGTCGGAGTAGAGGTACTCCATCTCGTGCTGTTCGAGCGAGGCGCGCTCGACCGTGTCGGCCGAGCGGAAGCGGTGCTCGAAACTAGAGCCGGTGCGGATGTTACGCAGCTTGGTCTGCACCATCGCGCGCAGGTTGCCGGGCGTGTGGTGGCGGAACTCGACGACCTTGCACGGCTGGCCCTCGAAGACGATGACCATGCCGCGGCGAATCTGTGTTGCGGGAATTGCCATAAGTGAAGATTAATCTCCGTCTCAAAGAATATCGCTCGGGCTACGACGCGCGTCAGATAGGGAGCGCCGGGGCGTAGTCAGCAAACTGCGTAGTCTAGCGGGGCCTTACGGGGTTTGTCCAGTGTCCGGCGCTGACCGCTCGCCGCCGCCTTCGCCGGCCGTCTCGGTCGCGTCGGCCCTGTCGAGCTTGAAGTAGACGCGGAGCGTGACCTGGTATTCGAGGCGGCCCTGCTGCAAGCCGCCGCGCTGCTCTGTGACGACGAACCAGGAGAGGTTGTGCAGGGTCTGGCGCGCGCGGCTGACGGCGACCTCTATGGCGTGCGAGAAGCTCTGCTCCGAAGTCCCTACGATCTCGATCCCTTTGAAGACGTTGTCGGTCATGTGGTCTGCTCCTTGAGTTGTCATTTGGAAATGAGGGCATACTGACATAACGAACGAAAAATTGTAAATCAACCGAGCGCCTGAAAAAACGCGAGCGGGCCGGGCACTTTCGGTCAACGTCGGAGGGATTGACGTTGGCTTTGGTGCACGGCCCGCTCTCTCTTGGAGCCTACCTACCTGCCGTTTTATTACGTTCGTGTGGTTGAGAAGTTCCGGGAAAATCTCAGGCGGCGCGGGCGCGCGGGACCTGCCGCTTGAGGGCGACCATTTCGAGCCAGCGCTGGGCCTCCTCGTAGTGTGGGAAGCGCTGCTCCTCGGCGCGGAAGGCATTGGTGTGGTAGTAGCGGCGGCCCTTGATGAGCCGCGCCGGGTGCTTGACGTGCAGCATCTCGTGATAGAGCACGTACTCTACGAACCACTCGGGGACTTCGCGGTCGTCGAGCGTCTTGCTGATGACGATGGTGTCGTGCGCGGCGTCGTGGTGGCCCAAAATCCTGCGCGTGCGGCGCTGCGACCAGGTCAGCACGGGCTTCTCAAGCTCGTCGTCGAAGTGGCGGCGGTTGAGCCGCTGGAACAGCTTGTCCAGGTCGTAGACGCGGCCGCGCGCGGAGGAGACCATCTTGCGACCGCGCTGGCGGCGGGCGAGGTCCTGGGCGCGCAAGACCTGCGGCGAATAGGCGTAGGCCCTGTAGACTCGCTCGTGGGTCTCGGGCGTGCGCTTGGAGAGCAGGCGCGCGACGAGGATGTAGGCGATGGCGCGGTGAACTTCCGGCGGGGCCTTCTCGAAGATGTCCGAGATGCGGACGTAGACGCGGCCCGAGCGGAGGCGAATCTTGTGGCTGATGCCGGCGTAGGGGTAGAACCTGACTTCGATTTCGGGCACGGGGCGGTTGCGGCCGAGCTGTCGAAAAGCCTCCGAAAAAAGGGCGCTGAGATGACTCTGAGATTGTGACATCGCCGAAACCCTGGACCGACGGGAGCCGCCGCGAGACTTGCGGGAACGTATTGCCTGCTGGGAACCCAGACTCAGCCTGATATTACGAGCCGCCGGACGGGCGCGTCAATCAGCGCGTTAGGGAGGCCGGCTAAGCCCTTGAAAACTCATGACCTGACCCGCGGGCGCGGCCGAGCGACGCCGGAAGATGAAAACTAGGCTCTACTTAACCCTTCGTGTGAGAACGATTTAAGTCGAGAAATGAGAATAATTCCTCCGCCGAATCGGGCTAAACGCAAGAAGGAGGATAGATTAGACCGCGCCGCGGATTCTGGTAATTGAGGCCCGGAGCCTCAAGATTCAAGTAAAAAGCCTCAACGTTGGAGAAAATATCCTCAACGTTGAGGTTCCGAAGTTCACCGTTGAGGTTCCGAGCCTCAAAGTTGAGGATATTTACCTCACCGTTAAGGTTTCAGAGCTTCACCGTTCAGGTTCCGAGCTTCAACGATGAGGTTCCGAGGCTCTCCGTTGAGGTTCCGAAGTTCACCGTTAAGGCTCCGAGCTTCAACGTTGAGCTTCGGGAACCTCAACGTTGAAGTTCCGAAGCTCAACGTTGAGGTTCCGAGGCTCATCGAAAAGACGGCGGGGGCGAGCCCCTCTTCCTGACCTGCCAATTAGTCTGCCTTGAGTGACTCAACCGCCGCCGCCTCGCAGGTCGGGAAGGGCGGTTTACCCCCGCCCGCCTTGAACGGGAAAAGGTAATGTTTGCCGCGCCCTGACACAATCCGTTATACTCTCAACGGAAGTCCAGCAACGACCCAGCCGGGAATTCAAAGAAGAATTGTTGACAGTCCGGGGTTGCAGTGATATTCAATTTTTAGTAGCCGGCGCGCCCCCCTAAAATTTATCGCCGATGGCCCGAGGCCCGCGCCGCATCTGGCAGGACAGATGGTCAGCCGCATCTCTACGTCCCAGGCAGGAAATTTGTACCCGACCGACCCGCGCGGGCAGGTCGTGTTGTCTGCCATCATCAAGGAGCATCTGGTGACGGGCGAGCCCGTCGGCTCGCGCATCATCTCGGACAGGTTCGCGCACGCCGCCGGATGGAGCGCCGCCACCATCCGCAACGTTATGGGCCAATTAGAGGAGGCCGGGCTGGTCGAGCAGCCGCACACCTCGGCGGGGCGCGTGCCGACGGACAAGGGCTACCGCTTCTACGTTGACCACATGCTCGGGCAGACGCAGCTCTCGCAGGCGGACTTGGCGGCCATCAATTCTTTCCTGAAAACTTTGCAGAACGAGGCGGGCGGCGCGCCCGAGCGCCTGCTGGGCAAAGTCTCGCACGCGCTCTCGGCGCTGTCGGAGAACGTCGGCATCGTCGTCTCACCCTCGCTCGCCGACCACCGCCTACAGCACATAGAGTTCGTTCAGCTCGCGGACAACCGCATCCTGGTCGTGCTGGTCTCCGCGCCGAACCTCGTCCACAACAAGGTCATCCGCCTTGACGAGACGCTGACGCAGGATGAGCTTGAGCAGACGGCGCGCTACCTCAACACGGAGTTCGGCGGCAAGAGCCTCGTCGCCATCCGCGCCGAGATAGTCGAGCTGATGAGCGAGGAGAAGGCGCTTTACGACCGCCTGCTGATGAACGCCGTCATGCTCTGCAACCGCAGCCTCGAAGGCGAGGAGGTCGGCGCGGCCGAAGTTTACGTTGACGGCGCTTCGAACATTCTCGCCAAGCCCGACTTCGCGGACGCGGAGCGGATGCGGGAACTGTTCCGCACCTTCGAGGAGAAGTCGCGCCTCGTCAAAATCCTCAACGAGTGCGTGGCGCGCGACAAGTCTCTGGCGGGCGAGGTGCGCGTCGTCATCGGGCGCGAGCACCTTACGCCTTCGATGCAGGACTGCGCGCTGATTACCGCGCCCTACTGGATCGGCGGCGAAGTCGCCGGCACGCTCGGCGTCGTCGGCCCGATGCGCATCGAGTACGCGCGCATGATGGCCGTCGTCAACTACATGGCCCGCCACATCGAGCAGCTCTTGCGCGAAAAGAGCGGCACGGCCTGAGCCTTTTGAAGCGAACCGTGTGCGCGCCGCCGGGGCGCGTCACTCAGGGAGGGGTAACTGACCAGTGATGGTAGATAAGAGGGGACAGAAGGCCAACCGCATCCCCGTTCATTTCGTGGACGACGAGAAGGCGCGGGCCGCGGGCGGGGACGACGACGAGCCGGGCGCTGAAGAGATCGGGCGCGAGTCTAGCTACGAGGGCGAGACGGAAGTGAAACGCAGGATTGACCGCGGGCAGGAAGAAGAAGGCGGCGGCACGGACGCCGACGACCGCGACACGGCCGGCGGGCCGCCGCGCGACGAGCTGCCCGAGCGCCGCGAAGACCAGCATCAGGCCGCGCCGCAGTCTCAGCCGCAGGCTTCTGCCGGCCAGAGCGCGCGTCCCGCGAATGACTCGGGCGCGGAGGCAACAGGCCCCGTGCTCGCCGAGTTGATTGCGACGCGCGCGGAGCTGAAGCGCATCCAGACCGAGCGCGCAGAGTTGCGCGACGCGCTGGCGCGCCGCCAGGCGGACTTCGAGAACTATCGCAAGCGGATGGAGCGCGACCGCACGGAGAGCTATAACCGCATGGTCGGCGACGTGGTGAGCAAGCTGCTGCCCGTCCTGGACAATCTGCGGCGCGCGCTCGACGCCGAAGGGTCTTTGCAGGCGAACGAGTCCGAGGAGTTCCGTCACTTCCTGAGCGGCGTCGAGTTGATCTACAAGCAGCTCAACACGGTGCTCGAAGGCTTGGGCCTTCAGCCGGTCGCCGCGCTCGGCCACCGCTTCGACCCGCACGTCCACGAGGCGGTCATCACCGAGCAGACGGAGGAGTACGAACCCGACACCGTCATCCAGGAGATCGTGCCCGGCTACCGCCTCGGCGAGAAGCTGCTGCGCCCGGCGATAGTCAAGGTAGCGACGAGATAGTGGTCAGTGGTCAGTGGTCGGTGGTCAGTTAAAGACAACTGATTCCCAACTGACCACCGACCACTGACCACTGACCACTGAATCTTATGGGCAAAGTTATCGGAATTGATTTGGGGACGACCAACTGCTGCGTGGCCGTGCTGGAAGGCGGCGCGGTGCAGATCGTCCCGAATAAAGAGGGCGGGCGCACGACGCCCACGGTCGTCGGCTTCACGGACAAGGGCGAGCGCCTCGTCGGCCAGATCGCCAAGCGCCAGGCCGTCACCAACGCCGCCAACACCGTCTACGCCGTCAAGCGGCTCATCGGGCGCAAGTTCAACTCGCCCGAAGCGCAGCGGATGCGCGAGACCTCCGCCTTCGAGATCGTTGACTCGCAGAACGGCGACGCGCGCATACGCGTCCAGGGGCGCACCTACAGCCCGCCGGAAATCTCCGGCATCGTCTTGCAGCGCCTGAAGACCGCCGCCGAAGACTTCCTCGGCGAGGCCGTCACCGAAGCCATCGTCACCGTCCCCGCCTACTTCGACGACACGCAGCGCCAGGCCACCAAGGACGCCGGCAAGATCGCCGGCCTCAAGGTCGAGCGCATCATCAACGAGCCGACGGCCGCCGCGCTGGCCTACGGGCTCGGCAAGGCTGAGTCCGAGCGCATCGCCGTCTACGACCTCGGCGGCGGCACTTTCGACGTTTCCATCCTCGAAATCAACGACGGCGTCTTCGAGGTGCTCTCGACCTCCGGCAACACCTTCCTCGGCGGCGAGGACTTCGACGACCGCATCATCAACTGGATGGCCGAGCAGTTCCGCGAGGAGATGGGGATCGACCTGCGTGAAGACCGCCTCGCCTTGCAGCGCCTGAAGGAGGCGGCCGAGCGCGCCAAGTGCGAGCTCTCGTCCGTCAACGAGACGAGCATCAACCTGCCCTTCATCGCCGCCGACGCTTCGGGGCCGAAGCACTTCAACAAGACCTTGACGCGCGAGGAGTTCGAATCCCTGGTCGCGGACCTCGTCGAGCAGACCATCGAGCCCTGCCAGAAGGCGCTGTGGGACGCCAAGCTACAGCCCACGGACATCGACAAGGTCGTGCTCGTCGGCGGCCAGACGCGCTCGCCGATTGTCGGGCGGACGGTCAAGGAGATTTTCGGCCGCGAGGCTTCGGCCGAGATCAACCCGGACGAGGTCGTGGCGATGGGCGCGGCCATTCAGGGCGCGGTGATGGCGGGCGACGTTAAAGACATAGTGCTTCTGGACGTGCTGCCCCTGAGCCTCGGCTTGGAGACGCGCGGCGGGCTCTTCACGAAGATCATCGAAAGAAACTCGACCATCCCGCTCAGGAACAGCCTGACGTTCACGACCGTCGTGGACAACCAGTCGTCGGTCGAGATTCACATCCTGCAAGGCGAGCGCGAGGTCGCGGAAGGGAACCGCAGCCTCGGCAAGTTCGAGCTGGTCGGCATCCCGCCGAGCCCGCGCGGCATCCCGCAGATCGAAGTCTCCTTCGAGGTGGACGCCAACGGCATCGTCTCCGTCTCGGCCAAGGACAAGGCCACTGGGCGCGAGCAGCAGATGCGCGTCACGCCGACCTCGGGGCTCTCGCCCGACGAGATCAGCCGCCTCATCGTCGAGGCCGAGACTTCGGTGGACGCAGACCGCAGGGCCAAGGAGATCATCGGCCTGCGCAACAAGCTGGACACCCTGGTGCGCAACACGCGCCGCGCCTTCGTGGAGTTCGGCGGCTCGCTCTCGGCCGAGGAGCGCAAGAGCGGCCAGCAGGCGCTGGCGATGGGCGAGGAGGCGTCGTCTTCGGAAAACCTCGAACAGATTCAGCAGGCCATAGAGGTCGTCCAGCACTTCGCCAACGAGCTGACGAACGTGATGATGAATCTCCCGGGCGAGTGACCGGGCCAAAAATTCTGGAGTCTGGAGTCGAAGGGCGAACAACTGTTTCTCGACTCCAGGCTTTACTTTGTCGGCGACTGGTTGTTTATAATGCTCCCGTAAATTTGAAAGGGAAAGTTTTTAAGAAGAATGAGTAAACGCGATTACTACGAGGTGCTGGGCGTCAGCCGGACGGCCGACGAGCAGGAGATTAAGAGCGCCTACCGGAAGCTCGCCGTCAAGTTCCACCCGGACAAGAACCCCGGCGACGCGGCGGCCGAAGAGAAATTCAAGGAGGCCGCGGAGGCTTACTCCGTCCTCTCCGACGCCGACCAGCGGCGGCGCTACGACCGCTTCGGCCACGCGGGCGTCTCCAGCAGCGCCGGGGCCGGCGGCTGGGGCGCGCCCGGCTTCGGCGGCATAGAGGACATCCTGGGCGACCTCTTCGGCTTCGGCGATGTCTTCGGCTCGCGCTCGGGCAGCGGGCGTCGCGCCAACGCGGCGCAGCGCGGGGCCGACCTGCGTTACGACCTGGAAATCTCGCTCGAAGACGCGGCCGCCGGGATGACGGCGCAACTGCGCATCCCGCGCCTTGAGACTTGCGACAAATGCAAGGGCTCCGGGGCGGCCGAAGGCACGCAGCCCGAGACGTGCCAGACCTGTAGCGGCGCGGGCCAGGTCCGCTACCAGCAGGGCTTCTTCTCCGTGGCCCGCACCTGCGGCACGTGCCGCGGGACCGGGCGCATCATCAAGACGCCGTGCGAGGCGTGCAAGGGCGCGGGGCGCGTCGAGCGCGAGAAGGCGATGGAGGTCAAGATTCCGGCCGGGGTGGAGACGGGCTCGCGCCTGCGCATCGCGGGCGAGGGCGAGTCGGGCACGCAGGGCGGCTCGGCCGGCGACCTCTACGTCGTCATACACGTCTCCGAGCACGAGAACTTCGAGCGGCAGGGGAGCAACCTCTACTCTTCTGTGCCAATAACTTTCGCGCAGGCCGCGCTCGGCTCTGAGCTGAGCGTGCAGACCCTCGGCGGCCAGCAGCAGGTGAAGATTCCCGCCGGCACGCAGACCGGCACGGTCTTCCGCCTCAAGGGACACGGGATGCCCGTGCTCGGCGGGCGCGGCCGCGGCGACCTCTTCGTCGCCGTCACGGTCGTCACGCCGACCACCCTGACGCGCGAGCAGCGCCGCCTCCTCGAACAGCTCGCCGAGGTCGAGTCCGCAGACCTCGAAGACAAAGGGCTGATAGACAAAGTGCGCAACATCTTCGGCTAGCCGGCCATCCACCTCAAAAACCTGGCCCAACGCCTTTGCGACATTGCGTCTCCAGCGTGAGATTAAAATTTCACGCTGGAGACGCAATGTCGCAAAAGAGGCCGGTGGAGTCTGTCTACTGAATGCTGGAACGGCCCCTCAACTTTCTGCGTGGCCGGGCTTCACTGCCAGCACAGAGACAAATCCAGGGCCTCACCTCGTTGATACCCGAAGGCCCCCAACCGAAGGAGACATTTCGATGTCCACAAGCATCCCAGTACCACCGATCTTCACCCTTCCACAAAACAACCAGAGCTTCCCGGACGGGACGACACAGGTGACGCTCTCGTGGAGCGCCGTCTTAGGGGCCACCTCTTACGCCCTGCGCGCCAACGACATGACCGAGACCGTCCTGCGCCTGCCTGAGAACAACTGCAAGGACCCGCAGGGGAGGTTGGTAGACTTGCACTACCTCTGCGTGGACGGGCTGACGAGCACCTCTTACACCATGAGAGTCAAGCCCGGGCACCGCTACCACTGCTGGGTCCACGCGGTCAACGCGGCCGGGGCCAGCCAGCCGGCCTTCGTAGACTTCCGCGTCGAAGTGACCGACGCCGCCGAGTTCCTCTTCCAGTGCGTGCAGTACGTCCTGCAACCGGGCGAGCAGCTCAACGCGCTGGTGAAGATGCGTAACACCGGCTCGACCACCTGGACGCCGGCCGGCGGCTACAGGTTAGGTTCCCAGAACCCACAGGACAACACCCGTTGGGGGACGAACCGCGTCAGCCTGCCCGCGGGCGCGCAAGTCCCGCCCGGCGGGACCTTCGACTTCATCTGGCGAATTCAGGCGCCCGCGACCGCCGGGACTTATGACTTCCAGTGGCGTATGGTCCACGACGGCGTGCGCTGGTTCGGCGACTTCACGCCGAACGTCCGCGTCACCGTGCGGCCCGGCGTGCTTGCCGCCGGGAAGCTCACGCGCAACACTTCCAACGGCAGAATCCTCGCAGACGGCACGCCCGTCGTCCTGCGCGGCGGGCATTACGACCTCTTCGAGAAGGACGGCATCGCTTGGAGGAGCCTGGGTCTGACCACCGGCGCTGCGCCCCCGTTCGTCGTCGCCTACCCCGAGGGCAAAGAGCCTTGCAACCCCGGCGGCGCGCCGAACGCCTTCGCGCTACCCTGGGGCAGCGCCGCGGACAACTGGGCGCAGCTCTTCCTCTGGCTGCGCCGCACCAACACCAACCTGATACGCATCTGGCCGAGCAACGGCACGCGACTGGAGAGCGACGGCAGGCCGAGGGACCTGGTGCCGTTTCATTTGAACAGCGCGGGCAAGTATCAGGTCCGCGAGGCCGTCGAGAACGGTTTCTGGTATCAACCCTACTTCGACAGGCTGAGCACCTTCGCCCGGCTGGCCGAGCAGAACGGCGTCTACTTGCAGATTTCGCTCTTCAACTACTGGGACCTGACGCAGGAGGACGCCCCGAACAGCCCCGTCTACCGGACGTGGTCGAAGAGCTACTGGAACCCGGCCATGTGCAGCGACCTGACCTACGGACAGCAAAACCTGGTCAACACGGCAGGGTATCACTGCACCGACGACGCGATGGAGAGTGACGCGGATTCGCTCCGCCACTGCTTCTTCATACACCCGCCCGCCACCAGCGGCCTGCCGCGCGTCCAGTCCATGTTCGTCAAGCGCGTCATGCAGGCCCTGACGGGTCGCAAGAACATCATCCTGGAGGTGATGAACGAGCCGCACCGCGGGACACTGGAAGAGCGCGCGAGATTCAACTCGAAGGTGGTCGGCGACATCCTCGCGAACGCGGGCGGCTGGCGACCGCTCATCAGCGTCAACGCCTCGGGCTTCCAGCCGGGCGGGGCTGGCGACACAGACATGGACTGGTGGAAAGGGTTCAGCGGCGTCCCCGGCAACAACGCGCCGGGCTACAACGAGGTGGACATCATCAGCTACCACGGCCTGAGCGCCTACCTGGTCAGGGAGAACGTCTGCGGGGTGAACGACTCCAACGTCCCGGCCGTGGACCGGGCCAGCATACGCCGGCGGCGGCTGGCGCACAGCGGCAAGCACCCGGCCAAGGCCATCATGTTTTCCACCGACGCCGTGCGCGTCAACGGGCTGATTCACAAGTACACCGTGAACGGGGTCGTGGAAAACTTGCACCTGCGCGACGGGCAGGTCGTGACCACCTACCTGGAGCATTACCCGGAGCCGTCCGTGCGCTCCGACCTGGCCGACTGGGCGTACTGGTGCTTCCAGGAGGGCGCGGCCACGCCCGGCTACGTACACTTCCAGAACCACAGCACGTTCGCCCTGCCGTACTGCGAGATCGGGGATGCGTGGCGCAAAGCTAACTCCTAGCCGAGCCCTGTAGTGAGGTTCGCCCCCGGCGTCCCACAACCGTACAACACGACGGGGCGGGCACGCCGGGGGCTGAACTATTAAGGTTCACACGCGTTGCGGCAACGGTTTCGTAACAAAAAGGGTTTTCCTTTTAACTTCAAGCATTAAAGCCCGTGCCGCGCGAGTCAGTCCGGCGCGGCATATCGGTTGCACTCGGGTCATCGCGTCATTCACCCCTGCAATGGCAGTGGACGGAGGAACGACGATGAAACGTAAACCCCTCGTGGGCCTGGCAGCGGCAATACTAATCACGCTCTTTTCAATCGGAATTGAGGCCGCGCCTTTCGGCAACGACGAGGACACGGACACGCGCATGGTTTCGGCCAGAGTGGTCGAGGTGGCCGAGGCGCACGTCTCCGTGGTGGCGCGCACGGGCGTCGAGCACGTTATCGCCGTGGACCGAGAGGGGACGAAGGTCACGATTAACGGCGCGGTCGTCTCGCTCAAAGACTTGAGGGAAGGCGATGTCGTCACGGTCGAGCTGGACGCGCACAAGCCCGTCAAGTTCGCCAAAAATATCGAGCTGCGATCCGAAGACATGCAGCTCGCACGAGTTCGCCGGTAGGAGCTTGGTGCTCGTTTGAGCGTCGCCTCGTAGCCCACCGGCACAAAAAGCCGCTTTGCCCCTCGCAGGCAAAGCGGCTTTTGTTATGCTCCAAAGTTAAGGCTCAGAAGTGCCAAGAGAAAAATTAACAGGGATGGACAGGATAGACAGGATATAAAGAGCTTGGCTTTCTTATCCTGTCTATCCTGTCCATCCCTGTTTGAATCCGCTTTGATTAAGAAACTCTTAAATCGGCAGTCGGCAGGAATCGCGGCGGGCGGCGCAGTTTGGTCGCCTGCTCGTAGGCGTAGGCGAGCTTAATCAACGTGGGCTCGCTGTAAGCTCTGCCGAAGAAGGAGACGCCGACGGGCAGGCCGTGGACGTAGCCTGCGGGGACGGTGACGTGCGGGTAGCCTGCCACGGCCGAGGGGCTCGAATAGCCGCCCGTGAAGTGGTCGCCGTTGAGCAGGTCCGTGGGCCAGGGCGGGCCGCCCGTCGGCGCGACCATCGCGTCCAGTTTGTGCTTCGACATCGTCGCGTCAATGCCCTGGGCGCGTGAGAGCCGCTGATTTGCGGCCAGGGCTTTGACGTACTCCTTGCTCGTCAGCGGCCCCTTGGCCTCCGCCTTGATGAAGAGGTCCTGGCCGAAGTAGGGCATCTCGCGCGCGGCGTTTTGTTCGTTAAACTCTATCACCTCTTTGAGCGAGCGGACGGGCGCGCGCGGGCCGAGCGAGGCCAGGTACTTGTTCAGGTCAGCCTTCAACTCGTAGAGCAACACTTCCAACTCCGTCTCGTCGAACTTGCCTGCCGTCTCAATCTCCGCCGGGTCAACGATCGTCGCGCCGAGGCTTTTCATCACGCCGACGGCCTCGTTGATGAGCTTGTCAACGTGGTCGCTGAAGCCGAAGAATTTCCGCGCGACGCCGACGCGCGCGCCCTTCATGCCGCCCGCGTCCAGGAACTGCGTGTAGTCCGCGTGCGCCTTGCCGCGGCTCTCAAGTGTGATCGAGTCTGCGGGGTCAATGCCCACCAGCGCACTCAGGAGAGCGGCGGCGTCGGCGACGGTGCGTGTCATGGGGCCGGCCGTGTCCTGGCTGTGGGCGATGGGGATGATGCCGCTGCGGCTGACGAGGCCGAGCGTGGGCTTGATGCCGACGAGCGAATTGGCCGATGAGGGGCAGACGACGGAGCCGTCCGTCTCCGTGCCGACCGCGACGGCCGCGAGGTTTGACGAGACCGCCACGCCCGAGCCCGAGCTTGAGCCGCAGGGGTTACGGTCGAGCGCGTAGGGGTTGCGTGTCTGGCCGCCGCGCCCGCTCCACCCGCTCGTCGAGCGCGACGAGCGTATGTTGGCCCACTCGCTCAGGTTGGTCTTGCCCAGAATGACCGCGCCGGCCGCGCGCAGGCGTTGCGCGACGAAAGAGTCTTTGAGGGGGACCGAGCCCGCGAGCGCGAGCGAGCCGGCCGTGGTCGTCATGCGGTCGGCCGTGTCAATGTTGTCTTTAATCAGCACAGGGATGCCGTGCAGCGGCCCGCGCACGCTCCCGGCCTTGCGCTCTTTGTCTATCGCCTCTGCGATCTGCTGCGCGTCCGGGTTAAGCTCAATGATGGAATTCACGGCCGGGCCGCGCTTGTCAATATCTTCGATACGCGACAGGTACTTCTCGACCAGCGAGCGCGCAGACCACTTGCCGTTCTTCATCCCCGCCTGCAACTCCGCGACGGTCAGCTCGTCCAGCTCGAACGCTTTCACTTCGGCCGCGCGCTCGGCTGTGCCAGAATTTTCCGACGCGCAGGCCATTGCCGGCTGGCTCAGGGCGACGATGCCGGCAATCGCACTTGAGCGTAAGAAATCCCTGCGGCTGCTCGTGGAGCCAACGCTCTTCTTTCCCTTTCGGCTCATCCCAGTCCTCCACACTCAACCCTTTGCGCCTTACGCCTTACCTTTGCGTCTTTGCGTGAACGGCTGTTTCCCGCAAAGGCGCTAAGGGAAAACGTAAGGCGCAAAGGCTTGAGTCTGTCCTTATAACCTGTAGCGCACGCGGCTGCGGCGCAGCGCATCGTCCTCCACGTCCACGTTCTGTAAGCGCAGCGTAACGTCAGCATTCAAATCCAGCCCGGCGCGCTCGCCCGCCTGGAGCTTGACCGTCCCGGCGGCGGCGATCATCGCCGCGTTGTCCGTCGAGAGGTGCGGCGAAGGGAAGTAAACCGGCACGCCGAGGCGCGCGGCCGCCTCGCGCGACGCCTCGCGCAGGGCGTTGTTGCAGGCGACGCCGCCCGCGACGATGAGAGTCCTGGGCCTGTGCTCCTCGGCCAGACGCTCCATCGTCCCCGTGAGCGAGCGCACCACGACGCTCTGGAAGCTCGCCGCCAGGTCTTTAATCTCCTGCGACGGCGCTTCGTCGCCCTCGACCGGGCGCAGGTTCGTCTCGCGGACGTGCTTCGAGACGGCGGTCTTCAGTCCGCTGAAGCTGAAGTCGGGCCGCCCGTCGCCCATGCGCGGGACGCTGAAGCGCACGCTCCGCGAATCGCCCTCGCGCGCCAGCCGCTCGATAATCGGCCCACCCGGGTAGCCCAGGCCGAGCAGCTTCGCCACCTTGTCGAAAGCCTCGCCCGCGGCGTCGTCCCGCGTGCGCGCGACGACCCTGTACTTGCCCGGCTCCGGCACGAGGAACAGATTGGTGTGGCCGCCCGAGACGACGAGCGCCATCGCGGGGTACTCGACGGGCGGGTTCTCGAAGACGACCGAGTAGATGTGGCCCTCTATGTGATTGACGCCGACGAGCGGGAGCGAGAGCGCGAACGCCATCGCCTTCGCGTAAGAGACGCCGACGAGCAGGGAGCCGACGAGCCCCGGGCCAGCCGTGACGGCGATGCCGTCAATCTCTTCCTTCGCGACGCCCGCGCGCGTGAACGCCTCCTCGACCACTGGCACAATTTTGTCCAGGTGCTCGCGCGAGGCCAGCTCGGGCACGACGCCGCCGAAACGTTTGTGAATCTCTATCTGCGAGGAGATGACGGACGACACCATCTCGCGCCCGTCGCGCACGATGGCCGCGGCCGTCTCGTCGCAGGAGCTTTCGATTCCTAATACCAGCATAATTCAGTGGTCAGTGGTCAGTGGTCGGTGGTCAGTAGGAATCAGTTTTTATAACTGACCACCGACCACTGACCACTGACCACTTATCTTTCGTAAAAACTGAGGGCCGAGTCGCCCTGCTTTAGTGTGCGCCAGCGGCGGATTTCGCCGACGGCGTCCTTCAGTTCGTTCTTGTGGTGGTGCTCGACGACGAGCAAGCCTTCGTCCGCCAGAATTGTGCCAGTGCCGAAGGCCGCCAGCACAGGCAGGTAGTCGAGCGCGTAGGGCGGGTCGAAGAAGGCTATGTCCCACTTCTGCCCGTCGCGCGCGGCGGCGCGGCGCAGGAACTCGGCGGCCTCCGCCAGGACGACTTCTGTTTCGTCCTCGGGCACGCCGCACAAGTCCAGGTTCGCCTCCACCAGCCCGCACATCTTGCGCGAGCGGTCAACGAAGGTGACGTGCGAGGCCCCGCGCGAGAGGGCCTCGATGCCGACCGCGCCGGAGCCGGCGCAGAGGTCGAGGAAGCGCGTCCCCTCTATGCGCGGCGCGATGACGTTGAACAGCGTCTCGCGCAGGCGGTCGGAAGTCGGCCGCACCTGCATCGAAGGCGGGCTCTTCAAGTTCCGCCCGCGGTAATACCCCGAGATGACACGCATGGAAGCAGAATACAGAAGTCAGGAGTCAGAATCCAGAATGAAAGCCTGAGCGTAGTGTCCTGATTAAAGTTTCCCTCTGTGTACCTCTGTGTCCTCTGTGGTGAGTAGGTTTATTAACCACAGAGGACACAGAGGTACACAGAGGATGGTTAATTCAGGACACCATTCCGGGTCCTGGTGCTCACCCGACGGCGGCCAGGCCGAAGCGCGCGTCCGAGCGCACGCGCTCGATGAGTTGCGAGGTCTCGCGCGTCCGCCGCCGCTCCGTCAGGTAGTGGTCTGCCTCGCGCCGCGCCTCTTCGAGAATCAGTACGTCGCGCACGAGGTTGCCGACGCGGAAGGTCGGCAGGCCCGACTGGCGCGTGCCCATCACCTCGCCGGGGCCGCGAAGCTCCAAATCCTTTTCCGCGATGCGGAAGCCGTCGTTCGTCTCCTCCATGATGCCGAGGCGCTCGTTCGCCACGCTCGACTTCCTGTCCGAAGTCAGGAGCACGCAGAAGCTCTGCTCGGCCCCGCGCCCGACGCGCCCGCGCAGCTGGTGAAGTTGCGAGAGGCCGAAGCGCTCGGCGTGTTCTATCACCATCAGGGAGGCGTTCGGCACGTCCACGCCGACCTCGACGACCGTCGTGGCGACGAGGACTTGAATCTCGCCCGCGACGAAGCGGCGCATCACCTCGTCCTTCTCCGCCGCCTTCATCTTGCCGTGCAGCAGGCCGATGGCGAAGTGCGGGAAGACGCGGTCGCGCAACTGCTCGTACATCCGCGTCGCGTCCTTCAAGTCCATCTTCTCCGACTCTTCGACGAGCGGGTAGACGACGTAAACCTGCCGGCCCGCGCGCACCTCGCGCTCCACGCCTTTGTAAACGCCCGCGCGCTGGTCTTCGCCGAGCACGACCGTCTTGATGGGCGTTCGTCCGGGCGGAAGTTCGTCTATGACGGACACGTCCAGGTCGCCGTAAGCCGTCATGGCGAGCGAGCGCGGGATGGGCGTGGCCGTCATCACGAGCACGTCCGGGTTGAAGCCGCGCGCGCGCAGCTCCGCGCGTTGAAGCACGCCGAAGCGGTGCTGCTCGTCAATCACGACGAGGCCGAGTTTGTGGAAGGCTACGGACTCCTGTATGAGCGCGTGCGTGCCGACCGCGGCGTGTATGTCGCCGGCGGCGAGGTCTTTGTGCAGCCGCCGCTTCTCGGTCGCGCGCAGGCTGCCCGTGAGCAGCTCGACGCGGTAAGGCGTCAGCGCGAGCAGGCGCTTGACGTTGCGCGCGTGCTGCTCGGCGAGGATTTCGGTCGGGGCCATCAGCGCGGACTGGTAGCCGTTCTCCATCGCCGCGAGCATCGCCATCAGCGCGACGATGGTCTTGCCGCTGCCCACGTCGCCTTGCAGCAGGCGGTTCATCGGCGCGTCAGACTGCATGTCGTCGAAGATGCGCGTGATGACGCGCTCCTGCGCGCTCGTCAGTTGGAAGGGGAGGATGGAGGCGATGCGCTCGCGGACGCGGTCTGTCACCTCTATGACCGCGCCCTTCGGTTCCTTGATGCGCTCGCCGCGTTGCAGCGCGAGCGCGAGCGCGACCCAGAAGAACTCCTCGAAGATGAGACGCAGGTGGGCCGGGCTGCGCGCGCGCTCGTAGTCTGCGAGCGGCACGTCTTCCGTGGGGAAGTGTATGCGGCGCAGGGCGTCCGCGCGGCCGATTAAATGTTGGCGCGAGCGCAGGTCCGCGGGCAGCGTCTCCGTGATCCGGTCGTCCGAGACGAGGCCGAGCACGGCGTGCATGATCTCTCTCAGGCGCTTGGCGCGAAACTCGCCGAGCTTGCGGTAGACGGGCACGCGCCGCCCGACGTGAATCGCCGCCAGCGCCGGGTCAGCGCCGCCATCGTCATCTTCCTCAATTAAATCATCCGCGCCCGCGCCGCTCTCTTCTTCCGCCTGCCCGTTCTCGCCCGCGCTCTCTTCGGCCAGGCGCAGCAACTCGCGCTCGGGCGGCGTCCACGTGCCCGGCAGCATCTCCAACTCGTCCGGCTTGCCCAGCCTGAGCGCGAAGGTGTTGCGCCGCGTGTCCCACTCCCACTGCCCGAAGGCTATGAAGCGCGCGCCGCGCGTGAACTTCTGCCGGTGGTACGCGATGATGCGCGGGGCCTGCCGGCCGGAGACGAACCACCAGACGACGACGGGCTTGCCCGTCCGCAAAGGGTCCGACGCCGTGACCTCGAAGATGAACAGCTTCGGCTGCTTCGGCCCGCGGTTCTTCCCCACCTGATAGCCGCCCGCGACCCGCACGTACAGCTCAAGAGAAGCCTCCACCCCGTCGCTCAAATCCGCGATCTGTGCCAGATTCGACCTGTCCTCGTACCGCATCGGCAGGTAATTCAACAAGTCCTCGACCGTCGCCTCCGTCGCGTCCGCCTTCGCAGACACCTGCGCCACCGCCAGCGCGAGCCTCCGCGCCGTCGGCTGCCCGAACCGCGGCACGCCGAAGCGGTAGAGTTCAACGACGGGAGTGTCGAGCTTGACGGGGGAATTCGCGGCCATCGCGCCCGATGATAACACAGGGCTGAGAGGGACTAACAAAAGGTGTAGCCCGTGATGATTCCTTTCATCAGTCCCTTGTATTCAAGTCCCGACAGGGTTATAGATAAGGCTTGATGACAGACACAGCGATATCGCGCAACGGCATTCCCATCCGTTTGACCGATGAGCGTTGGGGGCACATTGAGGAAGAACATGGCGAGTTAGCAGGGATGCGTGCTGAAGTGCTTCGGACGATCACTGAGGCTGAACGAATCGTAACGGGCGGCGCGGGTGAGTTGCTGGCAATTCGGATGGTGGAAGCTGGGAAAGCTCTTGTTGTAGTATATCGAGAGACGAGCGCGGACGATGGATACGTCATCACAGCTTTTTTAACGCGACGTTTGGCGCGACTTGACCGGAGACAGCAGGTATGGCCCTCCAAAACTTAGCCGAATACTTAAGCATCGTCCCGGCAGTGATGCGTTCACCCCACCGCTATCTCTCGTCGAGCTACGACGCCGAGGCGGACGTGCTCTACATCAACTTCAAGAAGCCGTCGGAGGCTACCGACAGCGAGTTGACGGACGAGGATGTCATTATTCGTTATGAAGGCGATGAGGTCATCGGCTTAACCATACTTCACGCCAGTACACGTTAATCTGTAATTGATACCGCGAAAAATTAAGGTTTTCTTCGGGGCGATTAAGAGGGCCAAGCGGGAAGGCGTAAGGGCGAGAGGGGAGGTGACGCGGCCGCGTCACCTCCCCTCTTGTCCTTACGCCTGATTCGTTTCACCTGTTCTGTTACACAGGCGGCGGGGCGTCAACGACCGTCACGTTCGACGCGATGCCTTCGAGGTGGCAGTTGGTGGCCGTGATGGGCGCGGTCATGTCGCCGCTGACGAGGGAGCGCTCCTCTCCGACGGCGAGGCTGTTGTAGGCGTTCAGCTTGCCAGTAGTGTCCTAATTTCATTTCCCTCTGTGTCCCTCTGTGTCCTCCGTGGTGAATGAATCCTGAAGGAATACTCACCACCGAGGACACAGAGGGACACAGAGGTGGACAAAGAATAACTGAAATCAGGACACTACCGGGCAGTAAATCAATCGAGGAAGACCATTAGCTGTCGGCTTCGGGCCGGGCGGCGCAGAACTGGTCGAACGCCTGCCTCAACTCCTGCGCGATCTCTTGCGGGCCGCGACCTTCGATCTGGCGGCGCTCCATCATGTAGACGAGGCGGCCGTCCTTTAAGAGCGCGATGGAGGGCGAGGAGGGCGGGTAGCCTGTGAAATAGGCGCGGGCCTTCTCGGTCGCCTCAATGTCTGCGCCGGCGAAGACGGTGGCGACGCGGTCTGGGCGGTTCGCGTGGTTGAGGGCGAGCGCGACGCCGGGCCGCGCCTTGCCGGCCGCGCAGCCGCAGATCGAATTGACGACCACCATCAGCGTGCCCTTCTGCTCCCCGAGCGCGCGGTCAACGTCGTCGGTCGTCCTCAACTCTTCGGCCCCGAGCCTCGTCAGCTCTTCCCTCATCGGGCGAATCATGATTTCCGGGTATGGCATGTTATCTCTTCTCCTTGGTGTTTAAGCTTTCATGTGTCCAAACGTGTGATGTTGATGTCGCGCGCGGCGTCGCCGTCGCCTGCGATCGAGACGCGCCAGGCGGGCGGTGGCAGGGGGTAGCGCCCCATGCGCTCGGCCCACTCGATGACGAAGACCGCGCCCTCGTCCGTCAGCAGCTCGTCCAGGTCAACGGCGTGCGCCGCGCTCGCGCCCCCGCTCAGCCTGTAGAGGTCCATGTGGTAGAGCTTGAGCCGGCCCTCGTCGTAGATGTTGACGAGCGTGAAAGACGGGCTCGTCACCTCGTCCGTGTCTATCCCGAGCGCGTGGGCCAGCCCCTTGGCGAAGATGGTCTTGCCCGCGCCGAGCGGCCCGTCGAGCAGGAGGATTTCGCCGCCCGCGAGACTTGACCCGACGCGCGCGCCGAGGTCGAAAGTCTCCTCTGCGCTGCGGGAAGTCCAGCAGCCCAGTGGCACAGTTTCTGTGGCGCGCACGCTCACGGCCGCTCCCCCATCGGGTCGAGCGAGCGAATCGCCGCGCCGAAGTTCAGGCTGATGTCGGAGGCGACGAGCGCGCGCATCCCGCGGGCGTTCGCCGCGATGTCGCCGGCCAGGCCGCCGACGTAAACGGCTGCGAGGACCGCTTCGATAGCGTCCCCTTTGAGTGTGCCGTAAGACTGTGCCAGAAATCCGGCGATGATGCCGGTCAGCGTGTCGCCCGCGCCCGCCGTGCCGAGCCCCGCGTTGCCCGTCGGGTTGACGAAGACGCGGCCGTCCGGGGAGGCGACGAGCGTGCGCGAGCCCTTGAGGACTAATAAGAGTTCGTGCGCGGCGGCGAAGTCTCGCGCCGCCTCGACGCGGTCGGCGAGCGCCTCGCGGTCGTCCGTGCCAAGCAGCCGCTGCATCTCGCCCGGGTGCGGCGTGAGCACGAGGGGCAGCTCGGTCGAGCCGCGTAATTCTGCCGGCCAGGGTGCGAGGGCGTTGAGGCCGTCGGCGTCAATCACAAGGGGCGTCGAGCGGCGCTCGACCAACTCGCGGACGAAGCGGCGCGTGCCCTGGTCTTCGCTAGAAAGGCCGGGGCCGACGGCGACCGCGTTCGCGCGCGAGGCGAGGGCCAGCACTTTCTCAAGCGCCTCAAAGCTGACCGCGCCGCCGTCCGTCTCCGGGAGCGCCGCCGTCATAATCTCCGGCATCGCGCGCGCGGCCACCGCGGCTTGCGCGGCGGCCGGCGTCGCAATCGTCACGAGGCCGGCCCCGGAGCGCATCGCGGCCTGGCCGCACAAGACGGCCGCGCCCGTCAGGCCGCGCGAGCCCGCGACGACGAGCGCGTGCCCGTGCGTGTTCTTGTAAGATTCGGGGACATAACGCGTCTTGACGAGCCACGTGCGCGCGTCCCTCTCTTCGGTCAGGAAAAGGCGCGAGTGGCCGTCCGCTTCGAGGAGCGCTGGCGGCGAGCCTATGTGGGCCACAATCAACTCGCCGTTGTAATGCGACGCGGGCGGCAGCACGTTGGCGGGCTTGGGGGCCGTGAAGGTCACTGTCAAATCGGCGCGGACAGTCGGGCCGATAATCTTTGCGGAGTCCGCGTCGAGACCCGAAGGGAGGTCGAGCGAGACGAAGAGCGGGCGCTCCGTCTGCGCGCGCTCGCGCGCTGTGCGCAGGAGTTCCAGGTGCTCTACGACCTGGCGGTGGACGCCTTCGAGCGGGCGCGTGAGACCTGTGCCAAAAAGCGCGTCCACGCAGACATCGTAACTGTGCGCGGCGATCTCTTCCCACCCGGCGATTGATTCGCACTCTATGAAAGTCAGGGGCGGCGGCTGCGTGTGCGAGCCGGCCTCGAAGCTGGAGAGCCTGCGCGCTATCTCGAAATTGGCGCGGGCGTCGTCCTTCGTCTCTTCGACGCGCCCGAAAAGGACCACGTCCACACGCGCGCCCGCGAGCGAGAGCGCGCGCGCCAGGGCCGCGCCGTCGCCGCCGTTGTTGCCGCGCCCGCAGAGGACGCGCACGCGTTTGCCCTCTACGCCGCCGGGGAATCGCGCCTTGATGGCACGGGCCGAGGCGGCCGCCGCCGCTTCCATGAGGAGCAGGGAAGGCGTACTGAAGCGCTCCGTCGTCAGACGGTCAATCGCGCGCATCTCATCTGCCGAAATAACTCTTTGCACTGAGGGAATGATACGAGAGAAAGGCAAAAGGCAAAAGGGAAGACGAGAGGCTGGCTCTTCGTCTTCCCTTTTGCCTTTTTACTTTTGCCTGTTTACTTACTTCTTCCGGCGCTTGCGCATCTTCGCCGCGACGCCGGCCATGCCCGTGCCGAGCAGAACCAGCGTGGCGGGTTCCGGGACGGCCGTCTGCTGGGCGCTGACGATGAAGCCCGTCAGCGAGGCGGTCTGACCGGGGTTGATAGCGAGGTCGTTCAGGCGTAGCCGGAAAGACCCGTTCCCGCAGGTAACTGTCTGCCCCGGCGGGGCGTCGCCCGGCAGCGGGTTGGGCTCGCAGTTCGTGTCGCTGAAGCTGAACAGGACGCCTACGTCGTTGATGTTGTCGCCGAAGTCAATCTGAACGCCGCCGCTGCCGTTCGACCTCACGGTCCCGACCAGGTCGGCCGTGAAAACGCGGTCCTGGTCCGGGAACATTCCCTGCGGCGCGGTGAACGTGATGCGCAGGCGGAACTCCTGGCCGTTGTAGTCGTTAGTGCTGCTGTCCAGGGTGAAAGAGCCGAAGTTGTTGACGCTCTGGACTCCGGTCGGCGTCGGGTTGCCACCGTAGGCCAGAAAGCCGTTATCGGTGACGCCCGCGAACTGGGAGTTGGTGTAAGTCAGCCCCAGCAGGCTCGCGGTGTTGGTGCCGGCGTTGTTCACGGGGTTACAGCCGACGCCGAAACAGCCGTTCGCGTAGCCTGCGATGTAGACTTCGTCGGCGCGCGCCACGCCTTGACCGAGGGTGAACAGCGCCAGGGTGATGACGGCCAGTGCCAGAGGTTTGACCGCTGCGGGGATACGGATTTTCATGGTTAACAGCCTCCGCGCCGAACGAGGGTGGCGACCGGGGAAAGAGAAAACGCCAGTACTGACGATAAAAACGTAATGAAAAGATTATTCCAGAAAAGCTGGAACTGGTCTTGAAGGCTTCCTGAAAATTAAAGGCGGCTGAAAATAGCACAGAAAGGGGAACAATGCTAGAAAAAATTGTTCCCGGCGGCCCGCCCGAAAACCGAAACCGCCCGCGAGCGCTTCGTGGCTCGCGGGCGGTTTCTGTAGTTGAGCAGGAGGTTTGGCCCTTATTGGTCTACTGCGTTTTTGCTGGCTCTGCGTCGCTTGCGAGCGGCCGCGGCGAGTCCAGAGAGCCCCGTCCCGAGCAGTAGGAGCGTGGCCGGTTCAGGGATGGTCGTTTGTTGCGCGCCTGTAATCTGTCCCGTCAGCGATTCCGTCTGACCCGGATCAATCGCCAAATCGTTGACGGCGAAGAAGAAGCTTCCCTGCCCGCACGTGGTTTGCTGTCCGGGTACGCCTCCGGTCGGGTCAGGCTCACAGTTTACATCGTTGAAGGTGAAGAGCAGCGGCGTGTTGTTGAAATCCAGGAAGACGCCGCCTTGATTGTCACTAATGACGGTGCCGGTCAAAGTGGCGGTAAACGTCGCCTGATTCGACCCGGCGATTCCCTGCGGGGCAGTGAACGTCACCTGAAGCGTAAAGGTGTTCCCGGTGTAGGTGTTCTGGGCCGTGCTCAGGCTGATAGACCCGAGGTTGTTGAAGTTCGACCCAGGATTCGGGTTACCTCCGAGCGCGCGAAAGCCGCCAGCCGTCGTGCCGGCGAAAGTCGAGTTAGAGTAAGTTATTCCCAGCAGCGTAGCGCTCGCGCCTGGCGTGCAGCCCGCACCGAAGCAACCGGTGGTGGAGCCAGCGATAAATACTTCGTCAGCCCGCGCCACCCCCTGGCTGAAGGTGAAGAGCGCGAGTGCCGCCACGCTCAGTATGACGAATTTCAAAAAGCCTTGAATACTTGTTCTCATCAATCCCCAAACCTCCGTTTTTCCTTACGAACTTTTTCGGGCACTCCGGCGCGGCGTCTCGAAAACACCTCGCGGGAACCGGGGCAACGGTTCGCTCGCTCGGCGCAAGTCGGAGGCGTCCGCGTGATTGCGGTCACGCGGACGCCTCAAATAATTGCGAAAACTGTCAGACAACGATACTGTTCAAAAGACGCAATGGAATGGTAGTTCCAGAAAAATCGGAACAGGTCCAGGCGGCTTCCAGAAAATTTTGAAGGCGGCTGAAAATAACATAAAGCCGGGAACAAAGCCATATCTTTGTTCCCGGCGCACAAAAAAAAGGCCCGGTGGGCTTTTCGCCCCGCCTGCCTGCCGCTTCGCTAGCCGTCCTTTCCTGTTCGGTAATCTAAGTAAAAGTCGAATCGAAAGCGTTCTCCAAAAATTTATGAAAAAATTTTTCGGTCAGAAAGCGAGAGCCGGAGCGGGCTTGGCGGCCCCGCTCCGGCTCTCTCGGAGGACGGTCTGGAACGTCCCTTTTTACTCTTCCTTCGCGGCCTTGCGGCGCTTGCGCATCTTGGCGGCGACGCCCGCGAGGCCCGTGCCGAGCAGGAACATCGTGGCCGGCTCGGGGACGGGCGCGGGACCCTGGCCGAGCTTGAAGTTGGTGAACGAGCCCGTGTCGTCGCTCGTGCGGGCGAACAGCCCGAGCCGCAGATTCGGGTCGCTCTGGTAGGCGGCCTGGAGCTGCGCCGCCTGGTCGGCCGTCAGGCCGAAAGCGTAGTCGCCGTGGCCCTGGCCGCCGCCCAACTCGACGAAGTACTGACCGCTCGACGGGTCCGGCTTGAAGGTCGCCTCTAAGAGGACGGCCCCGGTCTGCGAATTGTAGGCGGTCAAAACCAGCTCGTGGAGAATGAGATCGTTGTCCGGGTCCTCTACGTCCATGTAGATTCTGAGCTGGCCGGCCTGGGTAATCCCGGCCTGGGCGAAGGTCAGAGCCTTGGTGTGCTCGCCCTGCTTCGCAATCTCGCCCGTGATCAGGCTGTTGGAGCCGTTCCACGCGACCTTGCCGTAGGCGTGGTCTGTGTTTTTGGGAGACTGGATGGACAGGATTGACTCGGGGGCCTTACCGACACCGCCCTGCGGAGCCCCTTCGCCCGGCAGGAGGACGATGTCCGCGCGGGCGCTGGTGGCGGCGAGACCGAGAAAGAGCAACGCGGCGAGGCTGAATGTTAAAGGAGACAAGATTTTTTTCATGGCTAAATTCACTTTTCCTTGGTCTTGAAGTTGGTCAACTTACTCGCGTTAAGGCCGCTGAGCAGAACGTAGGAAGCCTTCCCCGCGGGCACATCGCCCGTGTACTTTTAGTTTACTTACCCGGCTTTCCTACTCCGTAAATAATGATAATGGGGAGAAGGTTCCCGAAAAAAAACGACCCTCGGCAATTATTCATAATTAATTAACAGCGGGGCCTCAGCGCCGCCCGCGGCCTAAAAGCCTTTTAAAACGGCTAAAAATCGCTCCGGCCTCGGGCAAGCCCAGCAAGGAGGTCAGGGTGAAATAACAGACCCCATAAGGCCCCAGGACGAGGATGGCCGTCCACACGGGGCGGTTGACGCCGACGAAGAGCTTAATGGCCCAGCCGAGGCCGGCCGCCGCGAGCGCCGCCGCCCACAGCTTGAGGACGAAAGGCGTGGGCAATCCCGTCCGCCCGATCCTGCCATTAAGCGTCCGCCGGAGGAGAAAAAATTCGGCCCAGCCGCCGAGGCCCGCGGCCGTCGTCAACCCGATGGCCCCCCAGCGCAAGTCAATCCCCAGCGCCGCCGGGACCGGAATCGCCAGCAGGTAGCCGAGGACGACCGCCACGACGACGTGCACGAAGGCGTAGCGCAAGGGCGTGCGCGTGTCGTGGAGCGCGTAGTAGGTCGAGGCGTAGAGCCGGCCCAGGGTGGTCGGGAGCAGGCCGACAGCCGAGCCCGCGAGGATGCCCCAGACGTAGACGGAGTCGGCGCGCGTGAAGCGGCCCGTCTGGTAGAGCGCCGCCGCCATCACGTCGCCGAGCAGGAGAAAGCCTATGGCCGACGGGACGATAAGAAAGCTGATCTGCCGCAGCCCCGCGTCCAGCCGGCGGCGCAACTGCGCTTTGACCTCCTCGTCCGTCCCCAGCGCGCTCGCCATCTGCGGCAGCTCCGCCGCCGACACAGACATACCGAAGAGGCTCACGGGCAGCGTGTAGAGACTCTGCGCGAAGGTCAGGGCCGCGACCGCGCCCGTGCCCAGCAGGCTCGCCAGCAGGGCGTCAACGAAGGCGCTGATCTGCACGACGCCGCGGCTGACGAAGACCGGGAAGAAGTTGCGTATCACCGTGCGGACGTTTTTCGACTTGACCTCTAGCACGGGGCGCAGGCGTTTGACGAGGCGCAGCACGGTCGGGAGCTGTACGCCGAACTGCAAGGCGCTGCCGACGACGGAGCCCCACGCGACCCACTGTGCCAATTCGGACTGGAACCCGCCCACGTCGGCCGCCCCCGAGCCGCGTCTGCCGAACCAGATGAGCGAGGCGATGATGGCGAAGTTCCAGATAACGGGCGCGGTGTAGGAGAGGAAGAAGCGGCGGTGGCTGTTGAGCACGCCCAGGCACCACGCGGAGAGCACGAGCAGGCCCGCGCCGGGGAAGAGGACTTCGACGAGGCGGATGGTCAGCTCGCGCGTCTCGCCCTTGAAGCCGGGCGCGATGGCGTCAATCAGGTAAGGCGTCGTCAGGACGCCTATCAGGACGATGATGGAAGTCACCAGCGCGAGCAGCGTCAGGATGGCCCCCGCGACGCGGTTGGCCTCGCGCTCGTCCCCACGTGCCAGCAGCCCTGCGTAGACGGGGATGAAGGAGGCCGAGAGCGCGCCCTCGCCGAAGATGTTTTGAAGGAAGTTGGGGATGCGGAAGGCGGCGTTGAAGGCGTCGGCCGCGGCGGAGGTGCCGAAGTAGTGCGCGAAGACGCGCTGGCGTATGACGCCGACGACGCGGCTCAGCAGGATTCCCGCGCCGACGAGGAAGGCGAACTTGCTCGTGCTCGCCTGCGGTTTCGGCCGCGCGGCCTGCTCGGCGGGGAACTCGCCCGTGACAGTGCCGACGGGAACGTCCGTCTCGCCGGCAATCATGCCGGCGTCCCTGCGCGCCCCCACTTTCTCGTTATGCTTTTCTTCCGCCACTCGAATCCAGGGAGCGCACTACAGCTCGTAATCCTTAATCTTGGTCAGGAGCGTTTTGTAGCTGACGCCGAGCGCCTCGGCCGCGCGCGTCTTGTTGCCGTCGTGTGCGCCCAGGGCTTCGGCTATCTTGCGGCGCTCGACGAAGCGCACGGCGCGCTCCGCGACTTCGGCGAGCGAGCCCGACGTGTCCAGGTCGTCGAAGACCTCGGGCGCGTTGATGTTCGTCTTCGCGAGGCCCAAATCTTCCGGCTCAAGCACGGCCGAGTCCGCGAGGATGCAGGCGCGCTCAATCGCGTTCTCCAACTCGCGGACGTTGCCGGGCCAGTCGTGCTCTGTGAGCGCGCGGACGCTCGCCTCGCTCAGCGTGGCCTCGCGGCCGCGCATCTCGCGGCCTATCTGCGCGGCGAAGTGGCGGGCCAGGAGCAGCACGTCGTCGTCGCGCTCGCGCAGGGCGGGAATCTCTACGGGGAAGACAGCGAGGCGAAAGAAGAGGTCGCGGCGGAACTCGCCGCGCTCGGCCGCCTGCCGCAAATCCCTGTTGGTCGCGGCGACGACGCGCACGTCCACGGGGATGGGAGCGCGCCCGCCTATGCGGTCAATCGTCTTCTCCTCGATGGCGCGCAGGAGCTTGCCCTGGACGGCGAGCGGCAACTCGCCTATCTCGTCCAGAAAAACTGTGCCACCCGAGGCCAGCTCGAACTTGCCCTGGCGGCGCTCGCCCGCGCCCGTGAACGCGCCGCGCTCGTGGCCGAACAGCTCGTTCTCGATGAGGGTTTCGGGAATCGCGGCGCAGTTGACGGCGACCATCGTCCGCTCGCGGCGCGGGCTCAGGTGGTGCACGGCGCGCGCGAACAACTCCTTGCCCGTGCCGCTTTCGCCGAGGAGCAGGACGTTGGCCTCCGTCTGCGAGACGCGCTGCACGGCCTCGACGGCGCGCTTGATGGCGTCGGACTCGCCGATGATGCGTGGGAAGCCGTAGCGGCGCGACCACTCCTCGCGCAGCAGGATGTTCTCCGTGCGGAGCCGCGCCTGTTCGAGCGCGCGCTCGACGAGGAGCAGCAGGTGGTTCGAGTCAACGGGCTTTTGGAGGAAGTCGTGCGCGCCGTCCTTCATGGCCTGCACGGCGTCGTCAATCGAGCCGTAGGCCGTCATCACGATGACAGGGACTTCGGCGTCGGCCGCGCGCGCGGCCCTCAGCACGTCGAGGCCCGAGCCGTGCGGCATCCTGAGGTCCGTGAGCACGAGGCGGTGCGGCGCGCGCGCTATCTCCTGCGCGGCGGCGCGCGCGTCGGCGCTCTCCGTCACGGTGTAGCCCGCGTTCTCCAGCGTCAGCCGGAGCACGCGCCGCAGACTGTCCTTGTCCTCGACGAGCAGGATGTCAGGCATGACTCAACGATGAATGATGAACTCCGCGGGATGAATAAAAACTTCTGTCTTTAATTCATCCCGCGGAGTTCATCATTCATCGTCGCTCGTGAATGTGTCAAGCGGGCGGAAATTTTTGAAGGCGGGTCAACCTTTACCGTAGCGGCCGGGGCTGGACGCGCCGGCCGAGCGGCGGGCGAGGAAGTTTTCGCCGACCTCTTTGGTGATCAGTTTTTTCTTGACGAGGTCGGCGACGGCCGTCTCGAAGGTGACCATCCCGTAGGCGCGGCCGGTCTGCATGACGGACTGCACCTGATGCGTCTTGCCCTCGCGGATCATGTTGGCGACGGCCGGGACGTTGACCATGATCTCGACGACGGGGACGCGCCCCTCGCCGTCCGCAGACGGGAGCAACGCCTGAGCGACGACGCCGCGCAAGCTCTCCGACAGCATGGCGCGGATTTGCGCCTGCTGGCTCTCGGGGAAGGCGTCTATGATGCGGTCAACGGTCTTGACGGCGCTGTTCGTGTGAAGCGTGGCGAAGACGAGGTGGCCCGTCTCGGCGGCCGTGACGGCGAGCTGCATCGTCTCCAGGTCGCGCATCTCGCCGACGAGGATGATGTCGGGGTCCTCGCGCAGCGCGGCGCGCAGGGCGGCCTGGAAAGATTTGGTGTGGCTTGAGACCTCGCGCTGGCTGATGAGCGCCTTGTCGTTCTCGTGGACGAACTCTATGGGGTCTTCGATGGTGATGATGTGCGCGCGCTCGTAAGTATTGATCGCATGGATGAGCGAGGCCAGCGTCGTGCTCTTGCCGGAGCCGGTCGGCCCCGACACGAGCACCAGGCCCTCGGAGACATCTATCAGGTCTTGCAGTTGCTCGGGCAGGCCCAGCTCCTCGATGGTCTGCGGCTTCTCGGGAATCAGGCGGAAGACGGCCGCGATGCCGTGGCGCTGCATGAAGACGTTGACGCGGAAGCGGCCGACCTCGGCGAGCGGGTAGCCGAAATCCAGCTCCAGCGTCTCGTTGAAAATCTCCTTCTGCCGGTCGGTCAGAATCTGGAAGATGAGCGACTGGCAAAGCTCGTGCGCGACCTCGCGGTAGTTCATCTTCACCATCTCGCCGTGGACGCGCAGGTAGGGCGCGGAGCCGCTCGACAGGTGAATGTCGGAGGCTTTGTGCTGCCGCATCAGTCGCAGGAGTTCGTCAAGTTTAGCCATATTAGTTTGGGGGTTCGCGCGCCGGGCGCTACTTCTCGACCACGCCCACGACCGAGAAGCCGGGGACAGCCGACAGCGCCTCGCCCACGGCCTTCGAGTCGTACTGGAGGAGCGAGGTGCCGCCGCCGTCCGTGGTGAAAGTGGGTTTCCCGAAGCCGCCGGAGGTCTTGTCGAACTTGGCGACGACGATGCCGCCCGAGATGACGCCGTTGCCGCCGCCGCTGCGCTCGACGCTGCCCGCGCCGAGCACGAGGATGACGCCCTTGAAGTTGGTGTTGCCGGTCGTCGTCAGCTTGCCCGTGACGACGAGCAGGCCCGAGCCCTGGTCGCCCGCGCCGAGGTTGACGTCGCCGTCCACGAAAGTGATCTGCTTCGGGTTCGACATGTCTGCGACGGCGGGCTTCGTCGTGAAGTAGCGGTTCTCGGCGTTGGCCCTGGAGTAGAGGCCGTTCTCGCCGTACATGAAGTCGCGCGCCGCGCCGGCCGATTCGAGCCACTCGGGCTTGGGCGTCGGCGGGATGTTGGCAATCGGCGACGTGGGGCCGAGCACGCTGACGGCGGGGCCTATGACCTGTTGCGGCTTCTGTATGCCGAGGAGCGTTGGCACAACGTCCGGGATGATGACGGCGAAGGCCGAGACGCCGGAGCCGCCAGCCGCGTCGTTGCCCGTGTAGCGGGCTGCGCCGCTGTCGCCCGTGCTGAAGTTCAGCGGCTCGGGCGGGAGGATGGAGTCCGAGCCGATAATCGTGACGGTCGCGGGGGCCTGGAAGCCCGCGAGCCCGCCGCGGTAGACGACCATGTTCAAGACCTTGCGGGCGCGGCGCGGGCCGTAGCCCGTCACGCGGACGTTGAGGCGCGTGGGCTCGTAGCTGAGGATGGTCAGCAGCTTTTTGATTAACCCCTGGTCGTCGGGGTCTGTGACGGAGACGCTGAAGGCGTTGGTCCCGACGAGCGTCGTCGTCGCGCCGTCGCGCGAAGGGCCGTCGGACGGGAGCCAGCCCCCGAGCGTCGGGTTCTTGGCTACGTCCTTGAACGTCAGCGAGGTCTTCCCAGCCGGCATCGTCCCCGCGGGGATGTCTTTACTGCGGAGGACGTTGAGCGCGCGCTGAAGCCCTGCCTCGGCGGCGTAGTAAGCCTGCATCTCGGCGGCGGCGTCCACGGAGGCGGTCGCCGACATGGAGGTCGTCAGCATCAGCACCCCGCCGGCGGAGAGGAGCAGCATACTGATGAGCAGCACGCTGATGAGCGCCGCGCCGCGCTCTCCGCGGCGAGCGTCCGTGTGGCTCGACTTCCGTCTCTGGTTCATCGTGAGAAACTCCTTTCGGGCAAGTGGGCCGTCAGTAGTGGCTGATGACGGCCGGGGCGTTACGCAGTGCGATCTCCGAGGTCAGCAGGACTTGCGAGGCGGGCTGGCCGACGGTTGCTTCGAGCTTGACCTGGATGGTGATCCTGATGCGCTCGGCCTCCTTCACGGCGGTCGGCGTCGCCAGGGTCGAGGTGCCGCCGGCCGCGTTGATGTAAGTAATCTGCATGGCGTCTATCTGGCCCGCCAGCACCGTGCGCGAGTTGGTCACGGCGTCATAGCGGACGATGGCCCGCGTCGGCGCTCCCTGGTAGACGAAGGTCACGTCCTCGTCGGCTTGCGCGATGGCGGCGTCCACGTTGTTGACGTTGGCGCGCACGCGTATCTGGGCCGTGTTGGTGTCCGCCGCGGTCGTCGGGTGACAGTCGGTCGCGACCAGCCCGTTGTAGTCCATGCCGAAGCCGGAGTTGCCTATCTCGCGCGACATGAGGTTGAGGGCGCGCTGCGCGTCGGCGAGCGCGTCCGACTTCTGGCTCTCGCGCGTGCGCGCGCCGAGCGAGGTCATCAGGAGGCGGCTCGCGCCGGCCATCATCACCAGGACGATAGCCATCGCAATCGTCAACTCGATGAGCGAGAAGCCGTCGGCCCGTTCGAGCCCGGACGCGCTTCTTTGCGCCTTGTTCCTGTGCGAAGTCTTTCTCATGGCTAATCAGATTTGGCGCGCTGCGTGACGATGGTCACGCTGGCCGCCGCGCCCGAGCCCCAGGCCGGGCCGGCCCCCAAGGGCGTGACCTTGAGCGTGATGGTCTTGACGGTCGCGGTTGTGTCCTCAATCTTCCACTCAATCGTGTACTCGCGGTTGGCCCCGCCGTAGCGCGCCGTCTGCGTGTAGTCACCCTGCTTGAGCCTGTCGTCAACCGCATCGGAGCTGAACTCGCAGCCGCGCAGCGTTTCGAGCGACTGCTGCGCGAGCGCCAGGGTCTGCGCGCGGTCGGCCCCGCTCGAATTGTTGTAGACGGAGTAGGCGAAGGCCGAGGCCACGCCGAGCAGGACGATCATCATGATGAGGAGCGCGAGGGCCGTCTCGGCGAGCGTGAAGCCGCGCTCGCCCGCCCGCGGCCGGTTCGTCTCTCTTGTCTCGGAACTCTTCATACTCGTGCCGCCCTGAGCCTCAGGGAATTTTGGTGGTCTTCTTGACGTTGGCTGCGCCGCCGCTGTTGTCGCTGATGCTGACCGCGCCGGCGTTGATGTTGTCGTAGAGCGAGGCGTCGCCGTCGCTCGTCAGGTTGATGGGCACGGGGCTGACGCCCGCGACCGTGGAGCGGAGGCTGAAAGTCAGGCTCAGCGTGTTGCCCAGGTCGTCCACGGGGCGGCCGCGCCAGTTGAAGCGGATGACGGTGGGAACGGTGATGCCGGAGAAGCTCGTGCCGTCGCCGGCCGGGATGGTGATGGTGCGCGGCAGGTCGAGCGTGCCGTCGCCGTTCTGGTCAATGGTGATGGCGTAGGAATTGGCCGCGGTAATCTCGACCTTCGCCATCTCGTCTTTAGACATGGGGTGACGGCGCAGCGAGTCCATGCGCGCCTTCTCCAGCCAGGCCATGAACTCGCGCGCGGAGTTGGTCAGCCGCATGGCGCGCTGCGCCCCGGCGATCTGCATGACGGCGAACGTCGTCACGACAGAAATCATGGCGACCACGATCAGCAGCTCGATGACCGAGATGCCGCGCTCGCCCGGGCTGAGTCTCCTGTTCGCGTCTTTCATCCTGAAAAAGTCCCCGCCTCCCTAAAACTCGCGCATGCCCGCGAAGTTGACGCCGAGCGAGCCGACGGCATTCGCCACGGCCTGCGAGTCGTACTGGATCTTGGCGTTGCCGCCGCCACTGGTGTTGAAGGTGGGCTTGGTGAACCCGCCGGTCCCATGGCGGTCGAAGGCGGCGACGACGACGGCCCCGTATATGTTGCCGTCGCCGCCGCCACTGCGGTCCCATTCGCCCTGGCCGAGGACGAGAATGACGCCGCTGAAGTTCGGGTTGCCCTTCATATCCAGCTTGCCCGTGACGACGACCAGGCCCGAACCCCCGTCAATGTCGGCGTCGCCGTCCACGAAAGTGATCTTGTCGGCGGCCGTGTTGGCGGCCGTGATACTGTAGATCGCGCCGGCCGCGGGCTTGTGGTAGCGGCCCATGCTTTCGGCCGCCGCCTGCAACTCGTCCAGGGTCTCGCGGGCCGCGTTGGCGTCGGCGAGGAACGAGGGCGTCGCGACCATCATGGACGGGGCCGTCGTGCCCGCCGGGACGGTGCCGCTGTCCAGGTAGCCTATCTCCGGGTCCACGACCGTGTCGTGCTTCTTGATGCCGTCGTAAGCTTCCTGCACGTCGCAGCCCGTGACGGCGAAGGCCGGCAGTTGCGCCCCCGTGCCGTAGTTGTCCACGCCCGTGTAGTCCTTCGCGCCGCTGCTCCCGGAGTCGAAGGTCGGGGCCGTGCAGTCGTCCGCGCCGACCATCGTCAGCGTCGCCGGGGCCTCGAAGTCGAAGATGGTGTTCTTAATCACCATCTCAAGCTTCTTGACCGCGCCCTTCGGCCCGTAGCCCGTCGTGCGGACGACGATGCGCTTGGGCTGTGGGGCCGTGACCTTGACGCTGAGCGCCGTCGTGCCCGGCGGCGCGGCGACAGGGTGGTTGACGCCGACGGGGTTGGCCTGCTCCAGCTCGTACTGAGTGCCGTCGGCCTTGACGACCTTGCCGGAGAAGTTGAGCGTCAGCGTGGCCGTGTTGGCCGCCACGTCGCCGGTGATCTTCGCAATGAAGGTGGCGCGTTTGGGCCAGGGAAGCGTCTGCGTGACGCTCAGGCGGAGGATGACGGGCTTGTCGGCCGGGATGGTCGCCCCGCTCGCCGTGCGCGTCAGCGTGAAGGAGCCGAGGCCGCGGCCCGTGACGGCCGGGTAGGCCGAGAGCGCGGTGACCGGCTGCGGCGTGTAGGTCAGCTTGAAGTCGTTGACCCCGGGTGCGCCGCAGGTCAGGACGAGGCCGGCCACGGTGCAGCCTGAGGTGCCCACGTCGAAGGCGGCCGAGGTCGAGTAGCTGACGGTCTTGCTGTCGTCGGCGTCGCGCACCGAGACGGCGTAGGCGATGAGGTTGTCCGAGCCGGGGACGACGACGCGGTTGTTGTCGTTGTAGCTGAGCCAGTTCGAGAGGCGGGCCACGTTGTTGTCGGTCTCCTCGTCGCCGGCGTAGTTGGACTCGCCGGGCTCGACGGCCGTGCGGAAGCTGGCCTTCGGCGTCGTGTTGCTCACCCAGACGTTGCCGCGCAGGACGTTGATGGTCGAGTGGAGTCCGGCCTCGGCCCCGTAGTAAGCCTGCATCTCGGCCGTCGAGTCAATGGCGTTGGTGGCCGACATGGTAGTCGTCAGAACGAGCGCGCCGCCGGCCGTCAGGAGCAGGATGGCGAGCAGCAGCGCCGAGATGAGCGCCGCGCCGCGCTCGCCGCGCCGACCATCAGCGTCCCTTGTTTCCATTTTTCGAATCGTTGCTCTCATGTGGTCAATCTCTCGGCTAAGTTCAGAAGTCGTCGGTGTCCGAGTTGCGCAGCGTCACGTCGGAGACGAGCAGGGTCTTCGAGGCCGGCTGGTAGCCGGGCGTGTTCACTTTGCCCTCGGCGGGCAGCTCAACGCAGAGCGCGAGGACGACGTAAGTCGCGTTGGCAATGTTGGCGTTGGTCAGCTTGTTGACGCCCGCGGCCGTGACGATGGGCGCGGCGCAGTTGCCGGTCGTGTAGTCTACGCGCTGGGTGTAGTAGTAGACGTTGAGCGAGGAGACGCGGTTGGCGAGCACTGTCTTTTGCAGCCCGGCCGGGGCGAAACGGTCGTAGCGCACGAGGTACTGCGTGTTGTTGGCGAGGAAGAACTTCACGTCCTCGCCCTCCTCGGTGACGCCGTTGTCCACCTCGCCGGTGTACTTGTTGAGGTTGGCGAGGACGCGGATGGACTTGTCGTTGTTCGAGTCCTCCCAGACGAGGCCGTTGGTCTTCATGCGGAAGCCGGCGCTGGAAATCTCGCGCGACATCACGTTAAGCGCGCGTTGCGCGTCGGCCAGCGAGTCGCTGCGCCGGTTCTCGCGGGAGCGCACGCGCAGGGACTTGGCGATCATCGTCGTCGCCACCGACATGACGGTGAGCGTGACGGTCATCGCGACCAGCAGCTCGATGAGCGAGAACCCGGCGGCCCCGCGTCTGGAATTTCTGTTGAGCATCTCTGTTGTTTGCCCGTCCCCTCTACAGTTCTGAAAGACTCGGTTACTGGCGGTGCGGCCCGATGCGCAGCAGCGAGCGCTGCGTCGAAAGGCTCACGGAGCCGAAGACCGAGTTGACCTTCGACCAACTGGGGCCGGCGCCGACCGGCTTGACCTGGATGGTGATGGTCTTGGTCGTCGCCGGGATGGCGTTCGACGTGGCCGTGTTCTCCAGGTCCGTGTCCACGTCCGTGATGGAGGTCGTCACCTGGTAGGTGCGGCCGCCGCTCGTCGTCGTCTCGACCACGGGGTTGGCCGTCGCCTTGAGCCCGCCGTTCGGGTAGCCGTAGGCGAGGTTCCTGTTGGTCTCGTTGAAGGCGATGCTGCGCAGCCACTCCATGCGCTTCTGGGCGACGGCCATCGCCAGCTCGCGGTCGTTGGCCCCGATGTTGTTCTGCGCGGCGAAGAAGAAGAGTGAGGCCGCGCCGAGCCCGACGATCATCATGATGACGAGCGCGATGGCCGTCTCGATCAAGGTGAAGCCGCGCTCGGACGAGCCGCCCCCGGCCGCCGAATGTGGGGCGCGCAAACCAGCCTCTTTGTTTCGCTTTCTCATCTAAAGTCTCTCCGCCCTAATTGACCGTTATCGAAACGGACTTAGTCCCGCCGCAGGCCGAAGAAGTGAACGAGACCGTGGCGCTGCCGTTGCCGTTCCCGTAAGTGGCCGTGAAGTTGGCCGACCCGCTACCGCTGAGGGTCGCGGACGTGGGGGTGAGGCCGCTGACCTTGCCCGAAAACGTGGCCGTCAGGCCGGCGCTGACGGCGTTGCTGTACGAGATCGTGATGGTCGCCGAGCCGGCATTTTTGTCGAACGTCGCCGTGGCCGGGACGCTCAGCACGCACGGCGTCGGCGTGGGCGACGGGGAAGTCGTCGGCGATGGTGAAGTCGTAGGCGACGGCGAAGTCGTAGGCGACGGGTCCGTGGCGGGCGAGGGCGAAGTGGTCGGAGACGGGGAAGTCGTCGGGGATGGAGAGGTCGTCGGGGACGGGTCCGTCGTCGGCGACGGCGACGTAGTAGGCGTCGGCGACGGCGTCGGCGTCGGCGTCGGGGTCGCGTCCGTGCTCCAGCCGACGGCGTCCTTGTCGTCAATCACGTCGCCGCTGACGTTGCCGTTATTCAGCGCGACCGCGGGGATGTCGTCGTCGTTGAAGGCTTCCGAGTTGAGCGTGATGTCGCCCGAGCCCGTGACGACGATGGTGCTGGTGTCGCCCTTATCGTTCCTCAGGCCGATGGAGACGTAGTCCACGGTGCGCCCGCGCCAATCGAACGTGATCAGGTTGGAGTCCGTGGTGAACGTGACGCCGCTCTGCAAGGGGATCGTGCGGGCGTCGTCAATCGTCCCGTCCTTGTCGAAGTCCATCCTGACGGTGTAGGTCGTGCCGCCCGCGGCGGGCAGCGTGATGACCGCGCGCACGTCCTCGAAGCCGGCGTCGGCCGGGACTTCGGCGTGGCGGCGGATAGAGTCCGTGCGCGCCTGCTCAAGGTAACCGGCGAGTTCTCGCTCAGAGGCTGAGAGGCGCATGTGGGCGCGGGCGCGCGTGATGCCCATGACGGCGAACGTCGAAACGACGGAAATAATCGCGATGGTAATGACCAGTTGCAACACGCCGAAACCACGCTGGCTCAAGCTCACGTCGTTTCGCCTCACTCGCTTCAACATCTTCGTCTCCTGATGCAGGTTTATTCGCAAAGTAGACCTCTGCCCGCCGCGACAGGGGCAACACCCATGCCAACGGGGGGCGGCGCTGTAAACTGCGGGCGAACTCGCGGGCGGCGCGAGTAGGGCGGGCGAAAAGCGTCACCTTCAGTGACGGAGTGTGTAACGCATTCCACAATGCGAGCCCGCCTGCGCGCACAGGCTTTCACACCTCCGAGCGCGGACAAATCCTCGGTTGTTCGCCGGTAAGCCGCGTTCAGGGGCGGGGCGCGCAGGCGTGATTCTTGGGGCGGCTCATGATTTGCTGTGAGGGCGAACGGCGCGCGCATCCCCCTTAGAGCGCGCGCACGGTCGAGCCTTCGACCTCCGAGAGCGCAACCGGGTTCGTCAATTGTCGAAAAGAAACGTCTGAGAGGTCCGCGTGCGGCGGCCCCTTTCGGCGGGCGGCAAGCAGGACGGGCGCGTGCGGGAGCGCTCGCGGATGAGAGCGATCAAGGGATCGTCCCCCTGCGCGTGGCCCCGCACGTTGCGCGCGGGCGGGGCGCGAAGCGCTCCGGCGACTCTCAGGCCGCCGGAGCGCCTCATAAAAGCAGGAGTCAGAAGACAGAAGTCAGGAGTCAGAATGAAAGGCACGAACGGCTTTTCTTCTGACTCCTGACTTCTGTCTTCTGACTCCTGCTTTACTGTTCCGCCGGCTCGTACTCGTCTGCGCGGGCGGGCGCGTGTTTGAGTTCGGTCGTGGCGAGGCGCACGCCGATGGGCGGCGCGTTGTACTTGAAGGGGGCCGGGCCGCCGCGCGCGTTCTGCAACTGCGTGACGAGCGCGTCCTGGCTCTCGCGGAAGCGTAAGACGCTGCCGCGCTGGTTGAAGATGACGAAGAGGAGCGTCTCGCCGTTCTGCGTCCGCATCTGGCCGACGAGCGCGCTGACGCCGCCGTCCGTGCGGATGAGCGTGCCGGTCTTGGCGATCACGCTGCCGCGCGCCTGGAAGTCCGTGTAGCGTTTCTCCAAAGTGCCCGGGTCAATCCCCGCGACCGGCAGAATGTCTGCCGGCGTCAGCTTGTAGCGGGCCAGCTCGTCGCGCAGCGCGCGGTAAATCTTCATCATCGCCCGCGGCGTGACGCGATTGACGCCGAGGCCGCTCGTCGAGGCCAGCTTGACCTCCAGGGGGCTCAGCTTCAGCTCCTGAATCAAAAACCGCTGGACGCCGGGCGCGCCGCCCATCGTGTCGCCGATGCGCTCGGCCATGAAGTTGTTCGAGTAGCAGAGCAGCACCTTGAGCACGTCAACCAGCCGGCTCGACTTGTGAAGCAGCAGCGTGCGCGCGCCCGTGGGGACCGACGCGACATAGACGGAACCCATGACGGCGACGCTCGGCGTGGTCTGTAGACTCTCGGTGTCGCGCACGAGCGAGCGCTCCTCGCGCCAGGCGCGCGAGGCCGCGGCCGGGCGGCGCGTCGCGTCGAGCGTGTCGTAGAACTGGTCGCCCGAGCGCTGGGCAGACCAGTCGAAGTTCATCGTGAAGCCGGGCGCGACGATGAGGTCGCCGGTCACGGTACGTATGCCCTGCTTGTTCAGCTCGCGCGCGATCATGACGGCGTGCTCGTAGTGGAACGAAGGGTCGCGGCCAGAGACTATCAGGTCGCCGGTAATCGTCCCCGTCGCAGGGTCGAACGTCCCCGTGGTCCAGACGGCCGTCATGAAGCGGTGGTCGGCCCCGAAGCTCTTGAGCGCGGCGAGCGCGGTCCCGAGCTTGACGGCCGACGCCGGGTTGAAGGTCTGGTCTTTCGCTGCCTCGGCGACGGTCTTACCGTCGAGCGTCTCCACCAAAAGCCCGTGCGTGATAACGACGGGCTGGGGCGGCGGCGCGATGTCGGGGAGCGCGACCGCGCCGACGGACGCGGGCTGCGAGGGCGCAGTAGTTGTAGTAGCTGTTGTTGTCGCAGTCGTCGCGGGCTGGCCCACGGGGCGCGTGAGCACGGTCGGGCGCGTGTAGTTCGGCGGCGGCGTCTCGGCCGGTTTCGTTTGGGAGAGGGCTGGCGCGGAGAGCGCGCACGTCAGGATGAGGAGAGAGAAGATAATACTGCTTGTTCGTCGGGCCATTCTGTTCTCCGTCAACTGTCTCAGAAGCGCGAGCGCCGCAGATGATAACACACGCGGCGACGCTCCCAGTTCTAAAAATTTGCGGCCGCGCCAGGACTCCCGCGCGGCTCGCATTGGATGTCGCGCGGATGGGTGCGGGATGCTAGGGCGCTCGTCTGCTAAAAATAATCAATAGGCCCGCGGCACCAACTTCGTTGACAAGCGCCGAAAAGCGCCCATAAAATCCGTGGGAGTTGACCGAACACCTCGTGCGACGCGACAGCCAACCCGTCACCCTTGAAAACATACACGCCGCGCGCAGGGAGCGCGGGCCGGAAATCCTTGGCCGCCTCCGAGAGTTCCGCGAAGTCTGGGAGAGCGGCTCGGACGAGCGGCTCTGGGAGGAACTGGTCTACTGCATCTTCACGGCCGGCGCGTCGGCCCGCATGGGGATGAAGGCGGTCGAGACGATTCGCCACCTCCTGCTCGACGGCACGCGCGAGGAGATGACAGCGGCCTTAGTCAGCCGCGGCGCGCACCGCTACCCGGCGGCCCGGCCCGGCTACATCGTCGTCACGCGCGAGTACCTGCGCGAGGACTGCGGGATGCGGCTCAGGGAGCGGCTGGCGGGTTTCACGGACCCTGTGGAGCGGCGCGACTGGCTGGCGCGCGAGCGCCGCGTCAAGGGCCTCGGCTACAAGGAGTCCAGCCACTTCCTGCGCAACGTAGGCTTCCGCGGCTACGCGATCCTTGACAAGCACATACTACGGAGCCTGGCGGAGCTCGGCGTCATCTCTTCGCCGGAACCTCCGGCGACCCGCAAGCGTTATCTTGAGACAGAAGACCGACTCAGAGCTTTTTCCCGCAGCGTACAGATTGATTTTGACGAACTTGACTTGATCCTCTGGTCTATGAAGACAGGGGAAGTCCTGAAATGAGGGACGAGGGATGAAAGCAAGGAAGGCAGTAGGCGGAAAGCAGAAGGCGGAAGACGGGCGAAAGATTCCTGCCTTCTGCTTTCCGCCTACTGCCTTCTGCCTTTCTCTTCCCCTCCGCCCTCATTATGCCTCAACATTTTAGAGGAGGTGCCCAATGCGGTTAAGCAATTTGAAGACAAGGTTGGGCCGTGTGGCGGTCGGCAGTGTGGCCGTCATTTGTGTTTCTCTGCTGCTCGCGGCGGTCCCGGCGGGCGTGGCTGTCGCCGGGGACAAGACGCGCTCCCGCGCCGAGCGCGCGATGCGCGAGGGCGATTACCTACTGGCCGAGCAGTTGTTCCGCGAGGTCCTCGCCAAAGACCCGCGCGACCAGGCCGCACGCCTCGGCCTGAGCTACGCGCTGCTCAAGATGAGGCGGCTCGTCAGCGCCTACGAGCTGGCGGCCGCCGCGGTCGCACAGGACCCGCTCTCGGCGCGCGGGCACGCGCTGGCCGGGGCCGCCCTGCTCGCGGGCGGCGACTTCCCCGGAGCCGTCGAGTACTACCGCGCGGCGCTCTCGCTGAAGGACGACGAGTCGCTGGCCGTCGCCGGGCTGGCGATGGTTGACTACTACGAGAACCGCCTCCAGAACAGCCTCTCGGGCCTGCGCCGCGCCGTCTACCTCAACCCGCGCGAGCCCGACTACGTCTTCAGCCTGGCCCAGGCGGCTGCCCGCGCCGAGCGATACAGGGAGGCCGCCGACGCTTACGAGCATTTCCTGCGGGTCGCGCCGCGCACGGACGAGGACCGCCGCGCGCGCATCCGCGGCCTGATAGACTTCCTGCGCTACCTCGGCGCGCTCAAGAGCCTCTACGACATCAGCGGGGCGCAGGCTACGACCGTCGGGTTCGAGATGCCTAACAGCCGGCCGATCATCAAAGTGCGCGTCAACGGGCGCAAGGAGCCGCTGCGCTTCGTGCTCGACACGGGCTCGGGGATGTCCGTCATCTCCGAGGAGACGGCGCAACTGCTCGGCATCAATGCCGTGGCGCGCGGCGGGATGGCGCGCGCCGTCGGCGGGAAGTTCGAGATCGTCTACGGCTTCCTGCGCTCGATGGAGATCGGCGACGCCAAGGTCGAAAATGTGCCAGTTTACATCCGCCGCTTCTACAACGACGAGGTGCACGTTGACGGCTACATCGGCCTGGCGGTCGTCAACCGCTACCTCGTGACCGTGGACTACGGGGCGCGCACCTTCACACTGGCCCGGCCGGGCGCGGCCGCGCGCATGGCGGCCGACCCTGCGCGCCAGGCGGCCTCGCTCGGCGGCATCGAAATCCCTTTCCGCTCCACGTCGAGCGGGTTCTTGAGCGGCGAGGTCCAGGTCGAGGGCGTCGCCCGCCCCTTCAACTTCATCATAGACACGGGCGCGAGCATCTCGGTCGTCTCCGAGAAGATGATGGAGCTTAGCGAGATGAACGACTTCAAGCATCCGCGCCGGATGAAAATCTACGGCGCGGCCGGCGTTGCCGAGGGCGTCCAGACGCTGGTGCTGCCGCGCGTGCTGCTCGGCACGCAGGCGCGCGAGAAGCTGGACGTGGCCGTGCTCGACCTTGAGCCCGTCAACGAGACGACGGGCTTCGTCCAGTCCGGCATCATCGGCGGCAACTTCCTGCGCCACTTCCGCGTGACCTTCGACTTCAGGAAGTCCGTCATCCTGTTGGAGCCGCTGAAGTCGAGCGCGTCGAGCGCGGAGGAGAGCGGCGCGGTTACGGCGAAGTCATGAAGCAGAGCCTGTACCTTGAAACTTCCGTCGTCGGCGCGTACCTCGACAACGGCGAGCCGTTCCGCCGCGACCTGACCATCCGCTGGTGGGAGCACGAGCTGCCGGAGTACCGCGCCGTCATCTCGCCGCTCGTCTTGCGCGAGCTTGAGCGCGTCACCGAGCCGCACCGCACGGGCTACCTCAAGCTGGCGCGCGCGTTGGAGCAGGTCGAGCTGACGGAGGAGGTCGCCATCCTCGCCGAGGGCTACATCTCGCGCGGCATCTTCCACCGCAAGTACATCGCCGACGCCCTCCACGTCGCCGCCGCGTCGTTCCACAAGATTGACTACCTTGTCACCTGGAACTTCGGCCACCTGGCTAACGTCCGCCGCCAGGCGCGCGTCCGCCTCTTCAACACCGCCGCGGGCTTCTTCGTCCCGATGATCGTCACCCCGGAGTTCCTCGTTTCCGAAGCGACGGAAACTGGTAAATCGTAATTGGTGAGTGGTGAATGGTAAAAAGAGATTTCTTCTATTTACTATTCACCATTTACCATTTACGATTTACCACGTCATGTATCGCAAGCCCAGATTCCTCGAAGTGCTGCACACGATCCGCGAAGAGATGTCGCGCGAGGCGGATTACGATGTGGATTTGTTCACCGAGATGGTGCGCTCGGGCGCGCGCCCCGCGCACGGCCCTGAGCGCAACGTCCGCGGCTTCAAGACCCGCGCCCCGCGCCAGCCGGTCGAGAAGGTTGAGGACGCGCCGCCGCGTAAACGGAGCAAGCGGGCAGCAAGGTAAGATGTCGGATGTCAGATGACGGTTAATGCGCTACACTAGCGTCCGACATCTGAAATCTAATCTCTGATTTTTATGGACGTGACATTCGAGACCATCGGGCTGGAAGTGCCGAGCGAGAAGGCGTTCAACTATCTGGCCGAGCGCGCGGGCGACCAGGGCGAGCCGACGCAGCTCACGCGGCGCGGGGCCGTGCTGCACGGGCGCTGCTGGAAGCTGGGCGAGGGGCTGGAAGTCTGGACCGTGCTTTACGAGTCTGGCACGGGCGACATCTTCTACGCCGACTGCCGCCCGGGCTTTCGCGCGCGCTACACGCAGCGCATCAGCCCTTGGGCGCTCACGGAGTATGACGAGGAGGGCGAGGCCGTCGTCCACGGCTACTGCGACGGGACGGACACGGAAGTCCTCTTCGAGTTGCAGAACCTGACGGAGGTCGGCCCCGACGGGTTCCGCGCGCAGGAGCTGCACGTCGGCCTGTGCGGCTTGGCCTACCGCGCGCGCGTCTGCCGGCGCAAGGCGGACGCGCTCTGGCAGCCCTTGGAAAAGAGCGCCCCGGCGCGCGCGGCGCAGGAGAACGACTGGAACCTGACGGGCCGCGTCATCGCCTTCAAGCCGCTCCGCAACCCGCTCTCCGGCAACGAGCTCTACTGGGTTTACCTAGACCTCGAACGCCTCAAGCTCGAAGTGCTCGTCAACCGGCGCGCGCTGCGCGGCGGGCCGCTCCGCGCAGGCGCGACTCTTTCGGCCGAGGTCTGGTTGCAGGGGCACGTCCTCGACGAGCGCGCCTTGCGCTCGCGCTACGAGGGCGTTGACCGCGCCTGCGCCAGAGCGCACTTCTGGTCAGGATTAAAGCGAAGGAACTGATCAGTGGTCAGTGGTCAGTGGTCGGTGGTCAGTTAAAGACTTCTGCTCTTAACTGACCACCGACCACTGACCACTGACCACTGCCTTTTATGAAACGTCTCGCCGTCATCGTCCTCATCGCCGCCGCCGCGGGGGCCGTCGCGCTCTACTTCTTCTTCAACGGCTACTGGGTTCACCGCTACGACGCGCTGATTAAGCAGCAGGCGGGCATCTACCGCCTAGACCCCGACCTCGTCTGGAGCATCATTTACGAGGAGACCTATTTTCGCCCGTGGATGACGGGCAACGACGGCGAGATTGGGCTGATGCAGGTGACGCCCAAGGTCGGGCGCGAGTGGGCGGCCGAGACGGGGATGCGCGAATTAGAGCGCCAGATGCAGCAGGACCCGGCCGCGGTCTTGCGCGACCCGGAGCGGAACATACAGGTCGGGTGCTGGTATCTGGAAAAACTCTACGAGCAGTACCGCGACCAGCCGGGGACGGAGGCGCGCATGGTCGCGGGCTACAACGCCGGGCCGAGCCGCGCGGCCGAGTGGAACCAGACGGCCGAGGGCGCGCAGCCTCTCACCGCGGACGAGTTCGTCGCGCGCATTGACATCCCCTCGACGCGCGCCTACGTGACCAACATCCTCGAACGCTACCGCAAGCTGAAGGGGGAGCCCGGGCGTTGACTTACCGCCGGCTGCTCTCCACTAACGTTGACTTCCGCCGCCTGTGGGCCGGGCAGGTCGTCTCGGAGGTCGGCGACTGGCTCAACAACATAGCCGTGCTGGCCCTGACGATTCAGCTCGCGGGGCCGGGGCGCGAGGGGCAGGCCGTCGCGCTCTACGCCGTCTCGCGCCACCTCCCGCTCTTCCTCTTCGGCCCGCTCGCGGGCGTCGTCGTTGACCGCGCCGACCGACAGCGCGTGATGATCGCGGCCGACTGCGCGCGCGCCGTGCTGGCGCTGGGGTTTCTGGCGGCGGCTCGCTGGGGCACACTTGAGCTGATTTACCTGGTCGGCGCGGCGCTCTTCGCCGTCTCGGCCTTCTTCAACGTCGCGCGCCGCGCAAGCATCCCGAACATCGCGCGCGGGGCCGACGAATTGATTACGGCCAACGCCCTGTCCTCCTCGACGACCGCCTCGACCATCGCCGCCGGCTCGGCCCTCGGCGGGCTGCTCTCGACTTTCGTCGGGCGCGACGCGGTCTTCGTCTTCAACTCCGCGACCTTCATCTTCTCGGCCTGGATGATCAGCCGCGTGCGAACGTCGCTCGGCGGCCGGGCGTCGGCCGCTAAGGAAGAAGATGGCAAAGGGGGAGCCGCGGGCAATGTGGTCACGGCCTTCTGGCGTGATTTCCGGGAGGGGCTGCGCTACGTCCGCAGCCAGGACGTGTTGCGGGCGCTGTTCGTCGTCGGGGCCGGGTGGGGGCTGGGCAATGGCGTCGCGCGCGCCCTTTACAGTATCTTCGGTGCGCGCCTCGGGCTCATGTCGGCCGAGGGACTGGTCGCGCAGCCGACAGACTTCGGCATCTCGGTCCTGTTCGCGGCGATGGGCCTGGGCGGCGTGATCGGCTCGCCGATTGCGCGCCGCTCCAACGCGGGTGGAGGCTCGGCGCTGGCCTCGCGCATGGGCCGCTCGATGATCGGCGATGGCTGCTGTCTAATCATCTTCACGCTGATGCCGGGCCTCTGGAGCGCGGCGGCCGTGCTCGTCGTGCGCGACATCAATTTCTCGATCTGGTGGACGGCGAAGCAGACGATCATCATGAGCCGCACGGAAGACCGCTACGCGGGCCGCGTCTTCGCGTCCTACGAGACGCTGACGATGTTGATGATGGTCGGGGCGATGCTGGCGGCGGGCGCGTCGGCCGACCGCTTCGGCATCCGCCCGGTCGCCGCGCTCGGCGGCCTGACCGTGGCCCTCTCGGGCGCGACCTGGTTCCTCCTGCGGAGCCGGCAGCGTCGGGATGCGGGGACCGTGAGAAACGCAACAGAGCTTTAGAGAACAATTCAACCCTTTGCGCCTTAAGTTTTCTCTTTGCGCCTTTGCGCGAAACAGCCGCTCACGCAAAGGCGCAAAGTTAATACTTAAGGCGCAAAGGGTTGAGTCATAATTCTCGGGGCTTTCGATGACAAAACTGATGACGGAGATTTATTTCGCGCGCTGGGTGTTGCCCGTGGCTACGCCGCCGGTCGAGGACGGCGGGGTGGCGGTCGAGGGCTCGCGCGTAATTGGCACGGGAACGCGCGACGAACTCCTGGCACAATTTCCGGGGGCGGCGGCGCGGGACTTCGGCGAGGCGGCGATAGTGCCGGGATTCGTCAACGCGCACTCGCACCTTGAGCTGACGGCGATGCGCGGCTACCTCGAACGCGAGGAGCAGGACTTTTTCGCGTGGCTGAGGAAGCTGACCGTCGCGCGCCTGGAACGCATGACGGCGGACGACCTCTACGTCTCGGCAGCGTGGGGCGCTGTCGAGGCGGCGCGCGCGGGCGTGACCTGCCTCGCGGACGCGAGCGACGCGGCGGCTTCGAGCATGAAGGCACTCGCGGACGTGGGCCTGCGGGGCGTCGTCTACCAGGAGTCCTTCGGGCCGAACCCCGCGGACGCGCGCGCGAACTTCGAGCGGCTGCGCGAGAAGGTGGCGCGGCTCAGAGAGCTTGAGAGCGAGCGCGTGCGGGTCGGCGTCTCGCCGCACGCGCCGTACACCGTCAGCCCGCCGCAGCTTGAGTTGATAGCGGAGTTCGCGCGCGCGGAGAGTCTGCCGCTGATGATGCACGCGGCGGAGTCCGAGGCCGAGGAGCTTTTCATGCTGGAAGGCCGCGGCCCCTTCGCCGAAGGACTCGCGCGCCGCGGGATAGAGTGGCGCGCGCCGGGCGTCTCCACGGTTCAGCACCTGGCGCGACACGGCGTGCTCGCCGCGCGCACTCTGCTCGCGCATTGCATACGCGTGGACGACGCCGACATCGAAACCCTGCGCGAGGCGGGCGCGGGCGTCGCACACTGCCCGAAATCAAACGCCAAGCTCGGCCACGGCCGCGCGCCCTTCGCCGCGTTCGTCGCCCGTGGAATCAAGGTCGGCCTCGGGAGCGATTCGGTGGCGAGCAACAACCTGTGCGACCCGCTCGAAGAGATGCGCTTCGCCCTCCTGACAGCGCGCGCCGGAAAGACGAGTCAATGGCTCGGGGCCGAGGTCGCGCTTGAGGCCGCGACCGCCGGGGGCGCACGCGCGCTCGGCCTGGAATCCGAAATTGGCACACTCGCGCCCGGCACGCAGGCGGACATCACGGTCGTCAGCCTCGGCGGCGCGCACCAAACGCCGCTGCACGACCCGCTGGCCGCCCTCGTCTTCGCCTCCTCGGGCCGCGACGTGCTGATGACAATGGTCGCCGGCCAGGTCATCTTCTCTGACAACCGCGTCCACGCCGCGGACGAAGACAGGCTGCGCGCGAGGATGAAAGAGATCATCATTGCTTTATGAACATACTAGTTTTGAATTGCGGCAGCTCTTCGGTCAGGTTTCAGTTGATTGCGACCGACCTTGAGCAGATAGAGCAGGGCACAGACCGGCGGCTGGCGCGCGGTTACGTCGAGCGCGTGGGCGGCCAGGCCATCATCACGCTCGGCGCGGAGGGGCGCGAGCCGCAGCGTTCGACCGCGCCGCTGCGGGACACGCGCGCGGCCGTCGAGTTGATTATCCGCTGGGTCTGCTCGGCCGACTCCGGGATAGACGCGGTCAAGAGCGTCGCGGACGTGCACGCCGTCGGCCACCGCGTCGTCCACGGCGGCGAGCAGTTCACACACTCAGTCCTCATCACCGACGAAGTCCTGCGCGGCATAGAGGACTGCATAGACCTCGCGCCGCTGCACAACCCTGCGAACATCAAGGGCATCCTCGCGGCACGCGAGGTCTTCGGCGCGGGGCTCCCGCAGGCGGCCGTCTTCGACACGGCTTTTCATCAAACATTGCCTGACCACGCCTACCTCTACGCGCTCCCTTACCAGCTCTACCGCCGCCACCGCATACGCCGCTACGGCTTTCACGGCACGTCGCACCGCTACGTCGCCTACCGTTACCGGCAACTCCTGGGCATCGAGCGCGAGAAGACGAAAGTCATCACGCTCCACCTCGGCAACGGGTGCTCGGCGGCGGCCATCAACGCCGGCAACTCCGTGGACACTTCGATGGGGCTGACGCCGCTCGAAGGCTTGGTAATGGGGACGCGCTCGGGCGACCTGGACCCGGCGATTATAGATTTCGTCTCGGCCAAGGAGGGCCTGTCGGCGCAGGAGGTCGAGACGCTGCTCAACAAGCAGTCCGGGCTGATAGGGATTTCGGGACTGACGAACGACATGAGGGAACTGCTGGCCGAGGCGCACGAGCACGACGACCGCCGCGCGCGCCTCGCCATCGAAATCTTCTGCTACCGCGCCAGAAAATACGTGGGCTCATACCTGGCGGCGATGAACGGCGCGGACGCCGTCATCTTCACGGGCGGCATAGGCGAGAACTCCGCCGAGGTACGCGCCACGATCTGCGACGGATTACAGTGGCTCGGGCTTGAGCTGGACGAGGAGCGAAACCAGGCGAACACAGGCGGGCACGAGGGCCTCATCAGCCGCGACGAATCGAGGCTGGCGGCTTACGTGATTCCCACGGACGAAGAGTTGCTGATTGCGCGCGACACGGCGCGCTGTGTGAGGGGCGCGCCGCAGAGGTATTAGATGCCGCGAGCCCTGGGCTTCGCGCCCAGGGCTCGTGGTGTCCGCGCGCCTTCGGACAAGGCTCACGCGAGGTTGATGGTAATAGTGTCGTTGATGGCCTTCCCTTTAGTGTCGAGCCTCTGGATGTCGGAGAGTTTACCGCCGTTCAATTCGCCGATTGGCCGAATCGTCATCTTCTTCCCGTCCACCGTCACGAGCAGGAAGTGAAACGCGCCGCCCCAGGAAACGGTGTGCGCCTCCTTGAACTTCTTCGGGCGCTTGCCGCTGAGCTTCCCCGCCGCGCCAGTGATGAAGTAGTCAACGCCCTTCCAGTTGCTGTGCTGGAAGTTGTGCTGATGACCGCTGAAGACGACGCGCACCCCTGCCTTCTCGAACAGCTCGATGAGCTTTTCCATCCCCTCCGTGTTGGGGTGGTCCGGGCCTGCCGAGAACGGCGGGTGGTGACAGAAAGGGATGAGCCAGGAGGGCGACGTGCCGCCGTTCGCCGCCGGCAGCGCCGCCTTGAGAAACTCCTGATGTTTCGGGTGTTCGTATAACCGCTTCTTCTTGTCGAAGACGGCGGGCTCCTTCGACGTGTCTATGCAGAGGAACTCCACGTCCGAGCCGAAGCGGAAGCGGTAGAACAGTCCAGGGTCCACGGACGCGCGGCCCGCGGCCTCCTCGCCCGCGATGCGCTCGTTGACGTAGAAGTTGTCAACGAGCTGCGAGCGGTCGTCCTTCTCCTCGGTCTCGTCGGCGTCGTGGTTGCCGATGGTCGGGTAAGCAGGCACCCGGTTGATGACGTAGCGGTAGGGCTGGTAATAGGTGAAGTACCAGTCGTCGTCTTCGTCGCCCGTGTCGCCGCCCGAATTAAGGAAGCCGCCGCTGCGGTAGATGTTGTCGCCGGTCGTCAGCACCAGCCGGACGTTGTGCTCGTCAACGGCCTTCTCCAGCGCCTCGGCGATCTGGCGCTGGCGGCGGTCCTCCTTCTCCTTCTTAATCCCGACGCCGAAGTCGCCGATGATGGCGAAGGTGAAGGGACCGGGCGTGGGCTTGGTCGGGTCCGGGTAGGTGCGGAAGCGGTTGCGATAGCTCTTGCTCTCCGGGCCGAGCCCCATCTTGCCGTCCGCCTTCCGCTCCCAGTTGCGGCGTCGCCCTTTGGCCCACTCGTCGCCGTTGACGGTCACGGTGTAGGTGTACTCTGTGTCCGGCGAGAGGCCCGAAATCCAACAGTGGTTGGCCTCGGAGGTGAAGGCGGTGACGACGACGTTCCCCGCCGTGTCTTTCACCTCGACCTTGGCGTCCCCGTAGGGCTTCGACCTGGCACCGATGGAATCTGTCCGCGGCGGGTGGACGTTCTTGAGGTCGTCGTCGTCCACGAGTTTGAACTGCTTGCCGGAATCTTTGACCTTGAAGTAAAAGGCTCCCCAGGAGATGAGCGCCGACTTGTGGGTCAGCCCGGCGAGGGTGAGAAAAGGCTCTGAGTAAAAGTCTGGCATGGCTTTCCTTTCTCAAATTGGAAGGGTCGCGGGGGCGGCGAGGTCTAGGCCGCGCGGCCAGTAAGGTTCAGCTACTCCTTCAACTGTCCCGGAGGCGAGAGGTCTGTCGGGGTCGCTGAGCGCGAGGGGTTATAAGCGGGCGAAATCTAATCCCGTTCCGCCGCAAAGTCAAGAAGATATATTTTTGATGATAGGTTCAGATTGAAACGAGGAGGGAATTAACAGGGATGGACAGGATGGACAGGATAAAAAGCCTGCCTTTCATTATCCTGTCCATCCTGTCCATCCCTGTTTGAATTTAACCGCTACCTTTTTCGACCTCTCACCGACACGAAGCCGCTATCGCTTCGTCGAAAATCTCCAGCGCCACGTCCACGTTCTCGCGGGTGAGGACGAGCGGGGGCGACCAGCGTATGGTGTTGTAGCCCGCGCCGAGGAGGATGAGGCCGCGCTCGAAGCAGGCCGTCTCGATGCGGTCGCGCAACTCCGGCGCGGGCATCAGCGAAGCCTTGTCGGTGACGATCTCGACGCCGACCATCATGCCGAGGCCGCGCACGTCGCCAAGGCAATCGTGCTTCTGCATCAGCTTGCGCAGCCCCTCCTGCAAGTAGGCCCCGACTTCTGCGCTGTTGGCGACGAGTTCTCGTTCCAACAGCTCAATCGTCTTCAAGGCGGAGGCGAGGGCGACGGGGTTGCCGCCGAAGGTCGAGGCGTGCGCGCCGGGCTTCCAGTCCATCAAACCAGCGCGCGCCACGCACGCACCCAGAGGCAGCCCAGAGGCGACGCCCTTGGCGATGCAGACGATGTCGGCCTTGAGGTCGTAGTGGTCTGACGCGAACATCTTCCCCGTGCGCCCCATGCCGGACTGCACCTCGTCAACAATCAGCATGATGCCGTGCTCGTCGCAGATGCGGCGTAAGCCCTGTAAAAATTCTTTCGGCGCGGGCACGTAGCCGCCCTCGCCCTGCACGCACTCGACGACGATGCCTGCGCACTCCTCGGGCGGCACCGTCGTCTTGAACAGCCGGTTCTCGATCCAGTCGAGGCAGGCGCGGCTGACCGTCTCGCCGTCCGTGCGCTCGCCCGTGAACGGGTGGCGGAACGTGTTCGGGTAGGGGACGTGCGTCACGTCGAGCGCCTGGCGCTTGAAGCCTTTGCGCTGTGCCACTTTTGAGGAGGTCAGCGAGAGCGCGCCGAGCGTGCGGCCGTGGAAGCTGTTGAAGAAGGCTATGAACTTCTCGCGCCCGGTCGCGTGCATGGAGAGCTTGAGCGCGGTCTCGACGGCCTCGGCCCCGCTGTTGGCGAAGTGGGTGCGCGTCGGGCCTTCGATTGGCACAATTTCGTCCATCTTGCGCGCGAAGTCGGGCATCAGCTTGTAGTAGTTGTCCGTGCCGCAGATGTGAATCAGGCGCGCGGCCTGCTCCTGTATGGCGCGGACGACCTCGGGGTGGCAGTGGCCGGTCGAGCAGACGGCGACGCCCGCGTTGCAGTCTAAGAATGTGTTGCCGTCAACGTCTTCGACCCAGACACCCTCGGCGCGCTCGGCGACGAGTTTGTAAGAGGGGCGCGGGTACGAGGGCGTGACGAACTGGCTGTCGGCGGCGATGATTTGCTGGCCGACGGGGCCGGGCAGGGCGGTCTTGATTTCGGGCCTCTTGGGCGGTGCAAGCGTGGTCATACACTCTTCTCCTTAGAAAAAGCGAGGGAAACCTGGTTGATTAGGATTCTGGGCGGAGGCTTGAGAGAGAGTGCGGCTAGTCCGCGAACAGGTTGGCGCGGGTGTCGAGCGGGCGGAAATGCGTGGGACGTGAATAGCTCATTTGCAGCCCAATCTTATACCAACTCGCAAAATAAAAGAAGAGAGTCAGTACCGCCTGCGGTAGCGGGCGGGTGCTCGACGTTGATGACCCGCCCGCTACCGCAGGCGGTACTGACCTAGCGGCGCTTCCAACGCACGCCGTCCTTGGTGTCTTCGAGGACGATGCCGCGCTCGGAGAGCTCGTCGCGGATTTCGTCGGCGCGGGCGAAGTCGCGGCGGCGGCGAGCCTCCTGCCGCTCTTCGATGCGCGAGTGAATCTCGGCGTCGAGCATGACGGGCTGCTCGTCCGCGAAGATGTTGAGTACGGAGTTGAAGCGGTCGAGCGTCTCCAACAGCTCGCGCTTGTCGTCCTCGCGCAGCGCGTGGCAGTCGAGTGCGGTGTTGACCTCGCGCGCCAGGTTGTGCAGCGCCGCGAGCGCGACCGAAGTGTTGAGGTCGTCGTCCATCCCGGCCTCGAACTCTTTCAGCGCGCGGGCCGACGCCCCTTGCAGTTGCGGGTTCGAGCCGGCCTCGACGCGCGCGTCCCTCAGGCGCGAGCGGAAGTCGCGCAGGCCCTTGACGGTCTTCTCGATGCCGCGCAGGGCGTCGAAGGTGAAGTTCAGTTGCTTGCGGTGCGGGACGGAGAAGAGGAAGTAGCGGACGGCCGTGGGCGAGAACCCGCGCGCCGTCACGTCGCGGAACGTGTAGAAGTTGCCCTTCGACTTGGACATGGATTCGCCGTCCACCTTCAGGTGCTCGTAGTGAATCCAGTAGCGCGCGAACTGCTTCCCCGTCGCGCCCTCGCTCTGCGCGACCTCGTTCTCGTGGTGCGGGAAGACGAGGTCTATGCCGCCCGCGTGGATGTCGAAGGTCTCGCCGAGGTACTTCATGGACATCGCGGAGCACTCTATGTGCCAGCCGGGGCGGCCGCGGCCCAGTGAAGTGTCCCACGCGGGCTCGTCCGGCGATTCCGCGCCCTTCCAGAGGGCGAAGTCGCGCGCGTCCTCCTTCTCGTACTTGTCCGTGTCCACGCGCTCGCTCGCGCCCGCGATGTTGCCCGCGAAGTTGATCTTCGAGAGCTTGCCGTACTCGGGGAACGAGCTGATGCGGTAGTAGACGGAGTCGTCCGAGCGGTAGGCGTGGCCGCGCTCTTCGAGCCGCTCTATCAGCGAGACCATTTCGGGGATGTGGCGCGTGGCGCGCGGGACGATGTCGGGGCGCAAGCAGCCGAGCGCGTCGTAGTCTTCCCAGAGGGCCTCGATGTACTTGGCCGTGAACTCGTCAATGGTGACGTTGTTCTTCTGCGAGAGCCCGATGATGCGGTCCTCCACGTCCGTGATGTTCATGACGTGCGTGACCTTGTAGCCTTTGTAGCGCAGGTAGCGGACGAGCACGTCCGTGAAGATGTTCGAGCGGAAGTTGCCTATGTGTCCGTAGTCCCAGACGGTCGGGCCGCAGTAGTAGAGCCTGACCTCGCCCTCGACCATCGAGCTGAACTCTTCGAGCCGGCCGCTCAGTGTGTTGTGAAATCTCAGCATCGGACGAATGATGCTGCGTTTGTGGCTGCGGAGTCAAATCAGAAGTGGGCGAAGCCTTCAGGCTCAAGGGGCCAGCGGTGTGTGCCCTCGCTGATGAGGACGCGGCCCGCGTCATCAGTCACGTCGCCGAGGTAAGTGGCGGGCACGCCGCCGAGGGCGAGCGGCAGCCGGGCGAGGTCGCGCGGGCGGACGGTGAAGAGGAGTTCGAAATCTTCGCCGCCGTGCAGGGCGAGTTGGAGCGGGTCGAGCGCGCGCCGCCCGCAGAGGCTGATGACGGCCGGGCGGACGGGGACGCGGCTGGCTTCTATGACCGCGCCGACGCGGCTCGCGCGGCAGAGGTGTGCGAGGTCCGAGGAGAGGCCATCGCTCAGGTCTATCATGGCGGTCGCCAGGCGCTCTTCGCCGAGGAGCGCGCCCCACGGGACGCGCGGCTCCGGCCGGAGCTGGCAAAGAAGCAGCTCTTCGGCGTTGGGGTAATGATGGGAGGGCCGCCGTTCGAGCAGCCGCAGGCCGGCGGCCGCCCCGCCCAGCGTGCCCGTGACAAAAAGGTGGTCGCCGGGGCGCGCGCCGGCTCGCGTGACGGCACGCCCGCGCTCCACCTCGCCCAGGACAACAGAGTCAATCACGACTCGCTCGGGCGAGCGCGACACGTCGCCGCCGATTAACTCCACGCCGTAATTTTCGGCGAGGGCGAAGAAGCCGTCATAGAACTCGTCAACGAAATCGGAGCGCCAGATTTCGCGCGGGACGCCGACGGAGAGAAGCGCGTGGCGCGGGCGCGCACCCATCGCCGCCACGTCCGAGAGCGAGACGGCCAGCGCCTTGTGGCCCAGAAGCCGCGGCGTCGTCGTGTCCAGCCGGAAGTCAATCTCCTCGACGAGCAGGTCGGCCGTGACGACCGTCTCGCGCCCGGCGCGCTGGCGTATGACGGCGGCGTCGTCGCCGATGCCTAGAGAGAGTGACGAGTGATGAGTGACGTGTGACGAGTGTTTGAGGGCGCGGCGGCGTATGTGGTTGATGAAGTCGAACTCGCCGCGAGGGGGAGAGAAGGCGGAAGGCGGAAGGCGGAAGGCAGAACCCGCTCGATTGTTGTCCGCCTTCCGCCTTCCGCCTTCCGCCTTCTGCTTTTCTTCGTCCCTCATAGATTTCGGCGGAGCGAGTCCAGGCCGGCCTCTATTGTTTCCAGGGAGGTGGAGAAGGAGAAGCGCAGGTGGCCCTCGCCGTGCTCGCCGAAGACGATGCCGGGGACGGTGGCGACCTGTGCGCGGTTGAGGAGGATGTCGGCAGCCTGGCGGCTGTCCGCGTGGACGCGCGTCACGTCCGGGAAGGCGTAGAAGGCCCCCGCGGGGCTCGCGCAGGTCAGGCCCAGCTCGTTCAACCCTGCGAGCAGGAGGTCACGCCTTTGTAAGTAAGCGACGCGGTTCTTCTCCAAAAAGTCCGAGCGCGTGGTGAAGGCCGCGAGCGCGGCCCACTGCTGCGGCGTCGAGACGCCGTTGGTCGAGTAGAGCAGCGTCTTGCGCAGGCCAGTCATCCAGGGCTCGGTCGCCACGGCGTAGCCCATCCGCCAGCCCGTCATCGCGTAAGACTTCGAGAGCGTGTAAGAGGTGATGGTTCGCTCAAGCATCCCGTCGAGCGAGGCGATGGAGACGTGCTCGCCGTCGTAGACCAAGTCCTCGTAGGCTTCGTCCGCGATGACGACGAGGTCGCGCTCCTGTGCGAAGCGCGCGACTGCCTCCGCTTCGGCGCGCGTGAAGACGACGCCCGAGGGGTTGGTCGGCGTGTTGTAGTAGATGGCGCGAGTGCGCGGCGTCGCGTAGCGCGCGAGCGTCTCTGTGAAGCCGTCGCGCCGGGCCTCCGCGGTCGGTACGAGGACGGTCGTGCCCTCGCAGTGCGCGATGAGGTCTTTGATGGGCGTCCAGTAAGGGGAGAAGACCAGGACTTCGTCGCCGGGGTTGATGGTTGACTGGAACGCGCCGAAGAGGCCCTGCATCCCGCCGGTCAGGACGACGACGTGCTCCTCAGTGACGGGGATGCGGTTGCGCTCGCGCACCTTGTCGGCGATGGCCGCGCGCAATTCGGGGATGCCGGACGAGGGCGCGTAGCGCGTCTTGTTCTCGGCGAGCGAGCGCGTCATGGCCTCTTTGACGTAATCGGGCGTGAAGGTGTAAGGCTCGCCGCCCTCGAACTGGTAAACGGTCTGCCCCTCGGCGCGCAGCTCCATAATACGGTTGCGAACCTTGACGATGTCGGAGAAGCCGACCCGATCCAGGCGCGCGGCGAGACGGAACGTGGTTTGAGATGTGGACACGTCTGGTGGCTATCCTCCGTTGGTCTGCGGTGCGAAATGAAGCCGGATTATAGCTTGCCTGTTCACGCGGCGTCCACCGGGAACGCCGCCGCGGGGGAGGGGCATGACCAGGAATGAGACACGGCGCGCTCAATGGTGAAGGCTCTTATTTCACACGTTTGAGGATATGGGGTGTGCGGGTGAGCCATATCGTGCAGTGATTTGCACAACAAGGGAAGGGGTGCGCGGCCGCGCTTGTTGCGATTAGCTTGTGATTGCTTGATTTCCGTGGGAAATGGGAGATTGGCCCGCCGGGGCGTGCTAATCTCAGGGCAGGACGGGATTTAGGAACGGTGTTTGCTGTTGTTTTCCGCGGGCGGCAAGCTCAAAAGACTATTGAAGGGAACCTACCACAATGCTTCTGAAGAATAAGATTATTCCTATTGCTCTCGTAGCGGCTCTTTTGGGCGGATCGGTCGGGGCCATCGTCTCGCGCAAGAACGCGGAGCCCGTGACGGCGGCGAACACTTTTTCGACCACGCCCTCCGCGAATCTGGTTGACGAGCAGTCGGCTCGCCAGGTTTCCGCGGATTCGACGGCCGACGACCCTGTCCTGACGGCGAAGGCCGACGGGATTGACGACCCCGATAGCTACCGCGCGGGCTTCTTGGACGGCTTCCAGGCGGCGCGCGAGCGCACCAGCGACCTGGTGACGCAGAGCACGGCGGCCAACCGCGTCGTTTACAGAAACGCGCCTGCGCGCCGCAGCTACGGCAGCAATAGCGCGTCGCGTCAGGTCTACTACGACTACAACACGCAGCCGCGCAAGCGCTCCTTCTGGCAGAAGCACCGCGACAAGCTGACGGTGGCGATGGGTGCGGGCGGCGGCGCGCTGCTCGGCGGCCTGATCGGCGGCAAGAAGGGCGCGGCTATTGGCGCTCTGGCGGGCGGCGGCGGCTCGGCCCTGTGGACTTACAAGCTTCGCAAGCGCAACCGCACTTACTAAGCGTTGCGCAGGGAAGGCTGCGATGGGGCACGGCTTGAAAAAACTGGCGCTCGTCGGCGTTCCCGTCTTAACAATTCTCATCCCGGCAATAAACAGTTGGGCGGCCCCTTCAAACAGGGTCGCCCATTTGTCTGCCACGCCGGGGATGACGGTTGTGCAGGGCGGACTGCCGCGCGCCGTGCGCTTCCGAGAGGAAGAGGGCACGGGGCTGCTCGTCAAAGCCTGGGTCAACGGCACGGGGCCTTACACGTTCGCCGTAGACACAGGCGCGGGCGGCTCTCTGCTGTCCAGGCGCGTGGCGGTCGAGGCGGGCGTGCGCGAAACCGGCGGCCGCCCTGTGATAATCGGTGGCTTGAGCGGGGCGGGCGGCGTCGCGGGCCACAACGCCGTCGTCCGCAGCCTCGCGCTCGGCGACGCGCAGAACGTCCTACAGTCCAACGGCCAGTTCATCATCACCGAAAAACTCGCCCCGGGCGTGGACGGCGTGCTGGATCCGGCCGAAGTCTACGGCTCGCTCGGCTTCGAGATAGACCTCGTGCGCGGGCAGATGACAGCCTTCGACCCGCGCCAGACCCCGCTCAGGCGCGGCGAGAATCTTCCGCCCGACGGAACGATTGTGCCCTGGCTGACGGACGGCCAGAGCCGACGCCCCTTCGTCACGCTCGAAGGCGGCCGCCGCGCGCTCCTGGACACGGGCTCGGGCTTCGGCCTCGCCGTGACCGTTGACGCCGCGCTCGCCCTGGGAATTTTGCCCGGCGCAGGCAGAGAGCGCGGCGACGTGCGAGACCTAGGGGGCGGGCGCATCACCGCCCACAGAATCCCTCCGGCGACCGTGCGCGTGGGCTCACTCGTTTTACGCGGGATTCCGACAGACCTGCTGCCTCACGTCAGGGCCGGCTCGCCCATCCTGCTCGGCCGCGACGCGCTCAGGCCGTTCCGCCTCACCTTCGACCCCGTCAACCGCCTCATCAGGATAGTGCCGGGCTGACGTATCGCCTCAAGGGGCGAGAGGCAAATATTGCTTGCTCGCCGGGTTAAGTTCCTGTGGAAAACTATTGACACGCTACGGGGCCGCGAGTAACATGGGCCGCTAGCGTGAGAAGTGTGCGCCGCCTGTATCTCTCCGGCGGCCATCCCGTAGCAAATCTTAACCGCCGGCAAAACAGGACAAAAGTTCGTAAGGTCTCCCGAACCATGAACCGCGCCGCTGTCGCCATCCCCGAAAAACTCTTCTTCAAAATCGGAGAAGTCTGCGAGCTGACGGGCGTGCAGGCGCACGTCCTGCGCTACTGGGAGTCGGAATTCCCCATGCTCGCGCCGCAGAAGAACCGCGCCGGGCAGCGGACTTACCGCAAGCGCGACGTGGAGATGGCCCTCAGGATCAAGGAATTGCTCTACGAAGACCAGTACACGATTGCGGGGGCGAAGAAGAAACTGGCGTCCGAGCTGCGCGGCGCGAGCAAGCTCAAGGTCGTCCCGACGCCGGACCCGAACGCGCCGGCCGCCGCCACGCCACAGCCCGCCCTGCAAACGGCCGCGCCGCCACTTGAGTCGCGCAGCGTCTACGAGAGCGCCGCGATGCCGGACGCCAACTACTCCATGACGGACGACCAGCGCGTCGCCGTCCGCCGCCTCGCCGAACAACTGCGCGACCTGCTCGCCACCCTCGACGCCAGCGAAGTCGACCTCAACGCCGGCCGAAAATAGTCGCCCCGGCGGCATTTGACAAAAAAACTTTTCCAGAGATACTTAGAAACTTGGACGGCGTGTAGCGCAGCCTGGTAGCGCACCTGAATGGGGTTCAGGGGGTCGGAGGTTCGAATCCTCTCACGCCGAAGTTTAAATCCAGACGATGAGAAAGGCTTTCGGCTCCGCGGCCGAAAGCCTTTCTTCTTTTTATCCGGCGACAAATTTTTCTTCCGCCCGCGGCCCCGCGGGGAGTATCATGTGGCCTAACCCTCAGGTGCAAGCTTTCTTAATCACAAAGAGGTTCTGGGCTCCAAACGGAAGGAGGTCTATGAACAAGATCACGCGGATAAAGCTGCTGGCAGTTTTAATCCTGGCGGCGGTGTTTGCCGTCTCGCTGCTGGCGGGTTGGCCGGCCGACGCGCAGTCGCGCCCGCAGCAACCCAAACCTTCGGATCAGGAAAACTCTTCGTTCACGCCGGTGGTCGAAGAGCCTTTCGATGTTGTCAGGGCGCGCGACAAGGCTGCGAAGTCGCGCGTCATGGCGGCTCATCAGAAGCTCCTGGACGAGCGTTACGACCTCAAGCGGCGCGTTGACGACAGCGTCCGCATGACGCGCGGCAAGCCGATTCCGGTCGGCCCGACCGCGCGGCTCAAAAGCGGGGTGACGTGGGAGCAGCTGGGGGGCATGACGCCCGACGAGATCAGGGACAAGGGTTTGTTCCCATACCTGCCGCTGCCGCACGTCAACCACGCCGTCGGCGGGATGGTCTTCCCGCAGATACACGTCAAGGTGCAGCCGCGGCTCGAACGCTTCGACATGGATTTCGACATCCCGGAGCATTTTCTGCCCGAGTTCCCGCCCGCTATTTTTCTGACCACGCGGCCGGACCTCGGCGACGTTTCCAAGGGGCAGCTCGTGACGATTGACAACTTCTACGAGCTGTTCAACGGCATCCTCAACCCGAAACAGTTGGACGGGCTGCGCCTGCTCGTGACGCAGTTCCCGCAGCAGCAGTTCAACGCGACGGCCGACCGCAAGACCGAAAAGCCAGACGGGATGCGGGGCGTGACCTGCTTCGACTGTCACGTCAACGGGCACAACTCCGGCGCGATGCACCTCGTCGGCGACATACGCCCGCAGGAGCACCGGCGGCGGATAGAGACGCCGTCACTGCGCGGCGTCAACGTCCAGCGCCTCTTCGGCTCGCAGCGCGCCCTGCGCACGGTCGAGGATTTCACGGAGTTCGAGCAGCGCGCAGCCTACTTCGACGGCGACCCCGTGACGGCGGCCAAGAAGGGCGTCAACACCCTGGACCGCGCGCTGCACGTCCACGCGATGAGCGAGTTTCAAGAGCTTTTGGACTTCCCGCCCGCGCCGAAGCTGAACGTCTACGGGCGGCTCGACAGACGCCGTGCGACCGAGAGCGAGGCGCGCGGCGAAGACCTGTTCTTCGGCAAGGCCAACTGCGCCTCGTGCCATCCGGCTCCGTTCTACACGGACGGGACGATGCACGACCTGATGGTCGAGCGCTTCTACAAGCCGCGGATGGAAGGCGGCATGATGATGACGAAGCAGGGGCCGATCAAGACCTTCCCGCTGCGCGGTATCAAGGAGTCGCCGCCCTACTTCCACGACGGCCGGCTCTTGACGCTCGAAGACACGGTGGAATTCTTCAATCTCATTCTGGAACTCAACCTGACGGCGCAGGAGAAGACGGACCTCGTCGCCTTCATGCGAGTTCTCTAAACGGGGCGGATTCGAACAGGGATGGACAGGATAGACAGGATAAGAACTAAAAATCTCAAATTTTTTTATCCTGTCTATCCTGTCCATCCCTGTTAATTTCTTCCCGCTCACTCCTTCAATTCCGCGACGACGATTTTCGTGGTAAGAGTTTTGTGCACGGGGCACTTGTGCGCGATCTCTTGCAGGCGCGCGCGCTGCTCGTCCGTGAGGTCGCCTTCGACCGTGACGGCGCGCTCTATGCGGTGGACGAAGCCTTCGGTGTCTTCCACGCATTCGGCGCAGTCCTTGGCGTGGATTCTGGCCTGGCGCAGGCGCACCGTGACGCGCTTGAGCGGCCAGCCTTTGCGACGCGCGTAGAGCGTGACCGTCATCGAGACGCAGCCGCCGAGCGCCGCGAGCAGCAGCGTGTAAGGGTCCGGCCCGGCACCGTCGCCGCCCAGACCCTTCGGCTCGTCAATGATGAAAGTCTGGCCCTCGCCGTAGCCTACCTCGTTCTGCAACCCCATGACGGACGTGACAGTGACTTCGCTCATACGAATTGCCTCCTCAAGCAAGTCAGTACCGCCTGCGGTAGCGGGCGGGTATGCTAGCTTGAGACCCGCCCGCTACCGCAGGCGGTACTGACGTTATCGCGTTTGCCTTTTTCGGACAATAGCTTAATGGCGACTTGCGGCGTGCGCCCGGCGGGGATACACTCCAAGGCATCCTTCATAACAATTCAGAGCGAGGAATCGAAACCGGATGAAGATTCACGAATACCAGGGCAAAGAGCTGCTGAAGAAGTACGGCGTCCCCGTCCCGCGCGGGCTCGTCGCGCGCTCGCCCGAGGAGGCTTACCACGCGGCGAAAGAGCTGGGGACGGAGGTGGTCGTCGTCAAGGCGCAGATTCACGCGGGCGGGCGCGGCAAGGGCGGCGGCGTCAAGCTCGCCAAGTCCGCCGACGAGGCGCGCGACATCGCGCAACAGATGCTCGGCATGAAACTCGTCACGCACCAGACTGGCCCGGAGGGCAGGGAAGTGCGCGTACTCCTCATCGAAGAGGGCCTGCCGATTGACAAGGAGTTTTACTTCGGCATCGTGCTCGACCGCACGACCGGCAGGCCAGTCTTCATGGCGTCGGCCGCGGGCGGCATGGACATCGAAGAGGTCGCGGCCGAGACGCCCGAGAAGATTTCCAAGGAGACGATTGATCCGGCCGTCGGCTTCCGCCCGTTCCAGGCCAGAAAACTCGCCTTCGCGCTCGGCCTGCCCGCGCCGCTCATCAACCAGGCCGCGAAGTTCATGCAGTCGCTCTACGCGGCCTACGAGCAGATGGACGCGTCGCTCCTCGAAATCAATCCTTTTCTTTTGACGAAGGACGGGCGGCTCATCGCGCTTGACGCGAAGGTCAACTTCGACGACAACGCGCTCTACCGCCACCAGGAGTTTCTGAACCTGCGCGACCTCAACGAGGAGGAGCCGCTGGAAATCGAGGCGTCGAAGTTCGACTTGAACTACATCAAGCTCGACGGCAACATCGCGTGCATGGTCAACGGCGCGGGCCTCGCGATGGCGACGATGGACATCATCAAGCTCGCGGGGGGCGAGCCCGCCAACTTCCTCGACGTGGGCGGCGGCGCTTCGCAGGAGCGCGTCGAGGCTGCGTTCCGCATTCTGCTCGCGGACGAGAACGTGCGCGCCGTGCTCATCAACATCTTCGGCGGCATCGTGCGTTGCGACATGGTGGCGCGCGGCGTGGTCGGCGCGGCTCAGAATTTGGGCGTCAAAGTCCCGGTCGTCGTCCGCCTCGAAGGCACGAACGTCGAGGAGGGCCAGCGCGTCATACGCGACTCCGGCCTCAACTTCACCGTGGCGAGCGGCATGAAGGACGCCGCCGAAAAGGTCGTGGCGCTCGCGGGCTGAAAACGGAGATGAAAGACTATGGATGAAGTGAGCGGCGTAGAGAGACAGGCTTACGCGGACGGGGCCAGGGATGAGACGGCGGCTCTGCGGCGTCTATCTTCTGGCCGGCGCACCTCCATACTTTTCTGGCTCGTCCACGTCAGCCGCTTCGGCCTCGCGGCGCTGTGGCTCTTCGCGGCCGGGATGAAGCTCTACATGCGGAACGACCCGGCGGAGAGCTTCTTCTCGAACATGCCTTTTCTCGTCGGGGAACGCTGGGCCATGACGACCGCCGTCGCAATCATCTGCGCGGAGATCATCGCCGCCGCGCTGCTCCTCTGGCCGCGCACGGCGCGACTCGGCGCTGTGTGGTCGGCCGTCATGCTCGCCGGCTTCGCGGGCTACGCACTCTACTACCGCTACGGCCTCGGCAACGCGGAGGGGCTGGAATGTGGCTGCTTCGGCGGCATCATCGGCAGCCAGCTCGGCGTCTCCACGGCGCTCCGCAACCTGCTCCTACTAGTCCCGGCCGCCATCGTCATCTTCGGAATTAAAAAGGTAAAAGGCAGAACGTAATAGTCTTGACCCCTTCGGGGTCAAGCGCTGACCTTTACTTACCTCATTCGGCTGATTTCGTAGCGCGTGTTCTCGATGCGTTCGTTGACGCCCGGGTGATCTGCGAAGACTGCGCCGAGGATGCTCTCGTCCTTCTCGCCGGCGCGCTGAATCTTCTCGAACAGCGTCACCATGGCCTGCGGGTTGTAGCCGGCCTTCGCCATCGCGTGGACGCCCAGGAAGTCCGCCTCGCGCTCCTCCTCGCGGTTGTGCACGGCGAGCAGGCCGCCGGCCACGATGGTCGCCGTGGCCGTCCCCAACTCCTGCGCCGTCGTGCCGGCCAGCCCAGCCACCGAGCCGAAGAGGTCCGCCAGACCTTTCAGGTTCTGCGACTGCTGTATGGTCTTCAGGCTGTGGCGCGCGACGATGTGGCTGACCTCGTGCGAGAGCACCGAAGCCAGCTCGTCGTCGCTCGCCAAATTCATCAGCGCGGTCGTGACGTAGATGTGGCCGCCGGGACCGGAGAAGGCGTTCAGTTCCTTGTCGCGTATGACGTGAAAGCGGTAGGCGAGGCCGGGGCGGAGGCTCGTGCGCGCGACGCGCTGCCCTATGCGGTTGGCACGCTCCTGGCCATCCGAGACGATGGTTAATCTTTTGCCGAACTCCGCGTGAAGCTTGCTGCCCAGCTTCATCTCGTCCTGCTCGGTCAGCAGCCCGCTGTTCGAGTAGCTCGCGCCGCGGAACTGCCAGTAGGGGTCCGACTGCAAAAGGCGCGCGGCCTCCGTGAGCGCGCTCTCGCCGGCCGAGAGGATGCTCGTGACGGCCGAGCCGACGGTCAAAGGCTCGGCCTTCTCCTGCAAGACGCTGCCGCCGTTGCTCTGCGCGGCGGCGCTCGAAAACGAAGCGACGAAAAGCGTCACGGCGAAGGCGAACGCCCTCAGCCTGCCAGTGCGGGGACTCAACGAAGACATGTTCAGTTTCCTTTTCAACCCGACCTCGTCAGCGACCGAGCCCTCCCTGAATCTCAAGGCCCGGCCCGATCATAGCGCATGACGCGCGCCACTGAATAGATTTGCCATTTACCATTTACCGCCTACCCTCTATTATCTTCCTGCAATCCTGCAACAAAAAATTCGGACGGAGGCGCGTATGGCGACGCTGGAATTCTGGGGCGGTGTGGGGACCGTGACCGGGTCGAAGTATTTAATCAAGGGGGAGCGCGGTCAGGTGCTGATTGACTGCGGCCTCTTCCAGGGCTTCAAGGAGCTGCGCGAGCGCAACTGGCAAGACCCGCCGTTCGACGTGCGCGCGCTCGACGCCGTGCTCATCACGCACGCGCACATAGACCACACGGGCTACCTGCCGCGCCTGGTCGCCCTCGGCTACGACAACCCTGTCTACTGCTCGCGCGGCACGGCCGACCTCCTCAAAATCCTCCTGCCCGACTCGGCGCGGCTCCAGGAGGAAGAGGCGGACTACCGCAACCGGCACAAGTTGACGAAGCACAACCCGGCGCTCCCGCTCTACACGGAAGACGACGCGCGCCGCGCCATCAAAATGCTCCGGCCCGTCGAGAACACGGGCGAGCCCGCAGACGTTGCCCCCGGAATCCGCGCCGGCTTCAGCATCGCCGGCCACATCCTCGGCTCATCCCTCGTCCTCGTCGAGATTGACGACGCGGGCAACGACCGTCAGGGCCGGAGCGTCCTCTTCTCCGGGGATTTGGGCCATTACGACCAGCCGATCATACACGACCCCGCGCCGCCGCCCGCCTGCGACTACCTGCTGGTCGAGTCAACTTACGGCGACCGCCTGCACGACCCCGTGGACCCTAAGGACGAGCTGGCGCGCATCATCAACGAGACCCGTCAGCGCGGCGGCGTCGTCCTGATCCCGGCCTTCGCCATCGGGCGCACGCAGGAGATAGTCTATTTCATACGCGAGCTGGAAGACGAAAAGCGCATCCCGATCCTGCCCGTGCGCGTTGACTCGCCTATGGCCGCGGCCGCCACGCAGGCTTACAGCAACCGCAAGGAGGAGCAGGACGAGGAGTACGCGAGCGTACTGGCACAGCGGCGTCACCCGCTGAGGACGCACTCGATGGTGACGGCCTCGTCGCGCGAGGAGTCTAAGCGGCTGAACGAGGAGAAGGGCACGCGCATCATCGTCAGCGCGTCGGGGATGATGACGGGCGGGCGCGTCCTGCACCACGCGCGCCGCTTCCTGCCCGACCCGGACTCGACGGTCGTCTTCGTCGGCTATCAGGCCGCCGGAACGACCGGCCGCCGCATACAGGAGGGCCAGCCGGAGGTGAAAATTCTGGGCCAGATGGTTCCCGTGCGCTGCAAGGTCGAGCGCGTCGGCGGCTTCTCGGCGCACGCCGACTGGCAGGAAGTCCTGCGCTGGCTCACGCCCGTCGAGCGCGCGCCGCGCCGCACCTTCACCACCCACGGCGAGCCCGTCGCCGCCGAGGCCATGGCCCAACACATCAAGGACCGCTTCGGCTGGCAGGTCGAAGCCCCGCAGTACGGCCAGCGCGTCGAACTCGAATAGACTTAGAAAAGCAAAGGGCCTGCGACGAAGATGCCGCAGGCCCCTTCCTCATTTGTCATCCGAGTCAGTTCGCTCTATTGGTGCGGGCGAACGAGCAGGTAGACTTGCCCGTAGGTGCCCGCGGCCGCACTGTTCTTGCGGGCGCGGATGTTGAGGCGCACCGGGGCCGAGCCAGAATAAGTCTGCCAGCCGCTGTCCGCCAGGTGCGGGCTGTTGAAAATCACGTTGGTGAACAGGTTGGTGCCGCCGCTGTCGCCGAGACTGCTCCCGGCGCAGAGGTCGAAGTAAAGATTCTGGCCGATGACGCCGGACGTGCGCGCGCCGAAGACCACGAAGCGGTAGTCAATGCCTCCCGACCCGAACCACGAAGGGTTAATCGTCGCCTGACCGAGGTACTGGCCGTTGCAGATGAATGATGACGAATCGTCGCTGAAGGTGATGGCCGGGAAATTACCTTCGGCCGCGCGCCCCACTTGGAAGACAGAGACCGTCGGCCCCTGCGGTCCTTGCGGACCCTGCGGGCCTGTCGCGCCCGTCTGTCCCTGCGGCCCGGCCGGGCCTTGCGGCCCAGTGGCCCCCGTCAAGCCTTGAGGCCCCTGCGGACCTTGCGGCCCGGCTGGCCCGGCATCGCCTTGTGGTCCCTGCGGCCCCGCGGGGCCTTGCTCTCCCTGAAGCCCTTGCGGGCCGGCGGGACCCTGCGGGCCGGTCGCGCCTTGAGGCCCGGTCGTGCCGGTCTCACCCTGCGGCCCCTGCGGGCCTGCCGGACCTTGTGGCCCGGTGGCTCCTGTCGCTCCTGCCGGTCCCGTCTCGCCCTGAGGCCCGGCCGGTCCCTGCGAGCCTGTCGCGCCGGTCTCGCCTTGTGGGCCGGCGGGGCCTTGAGGGCCTGTGGCTCCCGTCTCACCCTGCGGCCCTTGCGGGCCGGCTGGCCCGGTCGCGCCGGTCGCGCCCGTTTCGCCTTGCGGTCCTTGCGGGCCGGGCGCTCCCATAGTCCCTTGCGGCCCCGGGGGGCCTTGCGGACCCTGCGGACCCTGCGGCCCTTCCGGCCCGCCGCCGCCGATGGCGACGTCAATCTCGTCCTTCTGTGACGCCCCGTTGCCCCTTGAGACTTTGAGTAAGTAGGTGCCCGGCTGTGTGCCTGCGGGCAGGTCCGCGACGATCTGCGTGGGCGTGCTGCTGACGATGTTGAGCGGCGTGCCGGCGAGCGTGACGGCCGGCAGGCTTGTGCCAAAATTGACGCCCGTGATGGTGATCTGGTCTGTGGCGGTGTTGACTTCGGTCTGCCTCACTTCGAGCTGCGCCGGCGAGGAGCTTTGCGCGCGGGCCGTCCCCGCGGACATGAGCAGAGCGAGCGCCAGCAAGAACAGGGCGGCGCGGTATTGAGGGGGAATACTGAAATTCACATTCTCTCCTTATGGGTAATCACCTACGGCTAGATGATGTTGGCCTCAAGCTGCGGGGGCTTGAGAGGAACACCCGCGCTCTTAAACGAAAAGGGACGCGGGTTGCGAGAGTCTGGATGTTTGAATGGTAAGGGTTGGGGCGAACACTGCCGTCTCCGCGCCCGCGAAGACGAAACAGACGGCAAACTCTAAACTAAAAGAAAAGGGTTTCATTAGTCAAGCACGACTTTGGGCGGCCCGTGTGTGGCGTTTAGAGCGGTCGCGCGGGCTGTGGTATAGTTGCGGCTCTAGTCAAGCTGTCCAAAATTCAGGCGTCTCGCGCGGACTCTGAGCCATTGCCGCGCCTCTGGACGCCGACTGCGAGGAGCAAGAGCGTTGAGCGTTCTGGTTGACAAAAGCACGCGCCTGGTCGTGCAGGGCATCACGGGCAAAGAGGGCACGTTCCACACCAAGCAGATGATCGAGTACGGGACGAACGTCGTCGGCGGCGTCACGCCGGGCAAGGGCGGGACGACGCACGAGAATGTTCCCGTCTTCAACACCGTCGCGGACGCCGTCCGCGAGGCGGGCGCGAACGCCAGCGTGATTTACGTCCCGCCGCCGTTCGCCGCCGACGCTATCATGGAGGCGGCGGACGCTGGCCTCCCGCTCGTCGTCTGCATCACCGAAGGCATCCCGGCCCTGGACATGGTCAAGGTCAAGGAGTATCTGGCCGACAAGTCCACGCGCCTCATTGGCCCAAATTGTCCGGGCATCATCTCGCCCGGCAAGTGCAAGATCGGCATCATGCCCGGCCACATACACAAGGAGGGGCGCGTCGGCGTCGTCTCGCGCTCGGGCACGTTGACCTACGAGGCCGTCGGCCAGTTGACCGCGCTCGGACTGGGCCAGTCCACCGCCATAGGCATCGGCGGCGACCCCATCGTCGGCACGACGCACACGGACGCGCTCGCGCTCTTCCAGGCGGATGCCGAGACGGACGGCATCGTCATGATCGGCGAGATCGGCGGCACGGCCGAGGAGGACGCGGCCGCCTTCGCCAGGGAGAACGTGACGAAACCCATCGTCGCCTTCATCGCCGGGCAGACAGCGCCGCCGGGACGCCGCATGGGCCACGCGGGGGCCATCATCGCCGGCGGCAAGGGGACCGCGGCCGAGAAGATGAAGGCGCTCGAAGAGGCCGGCATACGCGTCGTCCACTCGCCCGCAGACATCGGCGCGGCAATGAAGGACGCGCTCGGGGCCGTGGCCGCGGCCTGAGTCATGGACGACGAAGAGCGCCGGGTCAACAAACTCGAATGGCGCGTCCACGACGTAGAGCGATCCGTGGCGCAACTGCGCGAACTCCTGCTCAAAGTGGAAGAGCGCCAGGGCAGGTTAGCGGAGGCGCAGGCCCGCATGGAGAGCGCGCTCGCTAAGCTCACGGCGGCGTTCGAGGCGCAGGCTCAGTCGAAGACGTAAAACCCGTGGCCGAGTACGAACATTCGTTCACCGTCACAGCGGAGGACATAGACCAGCAGGGCCACGTCAACAACGTGCGCTACGTGCAGTGGATTCAGGACGTGGCCGTCGCTCACTGGCGCGACGCGGCGACCCCCGAGCAACTGGAAAGCGTCACCTGGATCGTCCTGCGGCACGAGATTGACTACCTGTGCGCGGCGTTTGCAGGCGACGAGATCACGGCGCGCACCTGGGTTGGCAAGGCGTGGGCCGTCAAGAGCGAGCGGTTCACGGAGGTCCGGCGCGGCGACGAGATTTTGGTCAGCGCCAAAAGCATCTGGTGCGCGCTGGACTCGAAGACCTTCCGCCCGCGCCGCATAGACGACGGGATAAAAGAGAAGTTCGGGATGACTTAAATTTCAGAGGAGAACAATGGCGGAACAAGGTAATCTGACATTCGGCATCATCAAGCCCGACGCGGTGCGCGGCGGGAAGGCGGGCGCGATTCTTCAGCGCATCACGGACGGCGGCTTCCGCGTGCGCGGGATGAAGTTGATTCGGATGACGCTCGGAGAGGCCGAGGGCTTTTACGCGGTCCACCGCGAGCGCCCCTTCTTCACGGAGCTGACGCAGTTCATGTCGAGCGGGCCGTGCGTCGTGCTGGCGCTGGAGAAGGAGGGCGCGGTCAAAGCCTGGCGCGATTTGATGGGCGCGACCGACCCGGCGAAGGCCGACGAGGGCACGCTCCGCAAAGAGTTCGGCGCATCCGTCGGCGAGAACGCTGTCCACGGCTCCGACTCCGAAGAGAACGCGGCGATTGAAATCGTCTACTTCTTCAGCAGGCTCGAACTCGTTTAGGCAAAAAGCCCGCGCGCCGTCGCTCTCGTCGTCAGTTGGTGTCAGCGAAAGTGTGGCTGTGTATGAAAAGCTGTCCTACATGCCAGAGCACTTACACGGACGACTCACTGACCTTCTGCCTGACCGACGGCGCGTCGCTGGTGGGCGTCGCGCCGTTCAACCCGCAGGCGACATTGCCCGACGAGCTACAGGCGACGTTCCCCAACCAGAACGCCTCGACGCAGCCCGACGACGACCATGCGGGGCAGCCCCCATCACTACGGCCAGCCGCCCCGGTTCACACCCCAGCGCCGCCGGGATTTAATGCGTGGAATCAGCCGGGCTGGAGGCCGGCCGCCGCCCTGCCGCTGCCGCCGCCGCAGCGGCGAAACTCCACGCCCTGGATCGTCGGCGGGCTGCTGAGCCTGCTGGTGGGCGGGGCCGTCATCGTCTGGGCCATTATCGCCTCGCGCGGCACGAACAGTAAGCCTGTGAACGTCGCCAACGTCGAGGCCGGCGGCAACAATTCGAACGGGTCGTCGCCGCGGAATCAGAACGCGGGCGGGAACGACAACCGCGGGGCGACGACAGACGAAGACGCCCCGCCGACGGACCCGGACGTGGTACTGACGCAGTTGACGGCGCTCGAATACGAGTGGAACGACGCGAACATCAAGGGCAACAAGGCCGCGGTCAGGCGTATCCTGGCCGACGAGTTCAGGGGCGTCGGCGCGGACGGCTCGGTCCAAAACAAGGAGCAGTTGCTGAAGTCGCTTAAGCCCGAGCCGCTGATCGCCTCGCTCAAGCTGAGCGACTTAAAGATCAGCCTCGCGGGCGACACGGTCGTCCTGACGGGGCTCAACACGGCCAAGTCCACCGGGGGGCAAGTGCTGAAGTTCCGCTTCACGGACACGTTCCTTTGGCGCGACCGCCGCTGGCAGGCTATCAGCTCGCAGGCGTCTCAAGTAAAATAGCTGCCGCCGACTGAAGACGAGCGAAGGATTTCGGAATGAAACTTTGCCCCACTTGCCAGCGCACCTACGAGGACGACGCGCTGAGGTTCTGCCTCGAAGACGGGACTGCGCTCGTCAGCGCCGAAGGCTCTGCTTACGACCCCGGCGCGACGATTAAAATCCCGGCCGCGCGCGTGACGAGAGACGCCCCGACCGAGGTCATGGGCGAAGAACAACCCGCGCCGACACCCGCGCCTCGGGCCGCGCCTGAGTATGGAACGCCCGCGCCGGCCGCGCGTAAGTCCAGCGCCGCGCCCTGGATTCTGGGGGCCGCGGTCGTGCTGGGCCTGTCCGCCATCGCCGTCGCGTTCATCATGTCTCGCGGCGGCGCGAATAACACAGAGGTCGCGCAGTCGAACCTGAACGTAAACACAAACGCGTCTCCTCTCGCGGAGGTGGAGCCGGAGCTTGTTCCGCAAGGGGATAATTCGGCCAGCATGGAAACCGGCGAGGCGTCGCCCACGCGGACGGGTGACGGGATAGGGTCGGGCAGCGGGCCTGGGTTAGCCAATAAGACGCCGGAGCGGCCGACGCCGACGCCGACGGCTTCTCCCAGGCAGACGCCGACCGAGAGGCCCACGCCGCCGCCCACGCCGGAAGCCACGGGGACGACGCGGCCGCGGCCGAGTGGGCCAATTTCGGGCGGCGTCCTGAACGGCAAAGCCGTCAGCTTGCCGAAGCCGGTCTACCCGCCAATCGCCAGGGCCGCGCGCGCTTCCGGCACTGTGACCGTGCAGGTGACGGTTGACGAGTCGGGTAAAGTTATCTCGGCGCGCGCCGTCGGGGGCCACCCGCTCTTGCAGCAATCGGCCGTGCAGGCCGCTTACGGGGCGCGCTTCTCGCCCACGCAACTGTCCGGGCAGCCCGTGAAGGTGACGGGCTTGATCACTTATAATTTTGTCGCTCAGTGAAGCGGCGGAGAGATTTTTATGTCAATCATCAGCGACGTGATCGAGTCAACCAAGGCGATCATCAAGGGCATGGGCGTGACGTTCTCTTATATCCCGAAAGAGAAGTGGACCGTGGAGTACCCGGACGACCCCGTGACGGTGCAGCCGCGCTACCGCGGGCAGCACCTCCTGCACGTAGACGAGCTGGGCCGCGAGAAGTGCGTCGCCTGCTTCCTCTGCGCGGCGGCGTGCCCGTCCGAGTGCATCTACATCGTGGCGAAGGACGACCCGCGCCCGCCGCAAGAGCGCGTCGGCGTGGACGAGCGCTACGCGGAGGTCTACAACATAGACTACGGGCGCTGTATCTTCTGCGGCTACTGCGTCGAGGCGTGCCCGAAGGACGCCATCACGCACGGCTACAACTTCGAGCTCTCGGTCTACAGCCGCGCCGACCTCCTGAAGACGAAAGACGACCTGCTCATCACCAAACAGAAGCAGTCGCCCAACTACCGCGTCGCCTCGTCCGACGAAGACGTGGACTCTGAATACAAGGAAGTATAAAAGCGGCGAGCCAGGGTTTCAGCCCCGCCAGGGGCGGCGTGAAAATAGCCCAGCACTTCAGTGCTGGGAATTGAGCCAAAAATATTCGAGTCCCGTAGGGACGACTGAAACGTTTCAGTCGTCCCTACGGGACTACAAAATTTCCCGCAATCTTTCCCAGCACTGAAGTGCTGGGCTATTATCGAGCGCCCCTGACGGGGCTTAAAAACTTCCCACTGCCTGCTGCCTGCTGCCTTATGCGCGAGTTCCATTACCGCTGGGAGTACGACCTGGGGGCGAGCCCGGAGGAGTTGTGGCCGCTGGTGGCGGACACGAACCGCTTCAACCGTGACGCGGGCGTGCCGACCGTCGAGGCCCTGGGCCGCGCGGGGAGCGCGCGCCGCCTGCGCCTCTTCAAGTTCGGCGTGGCGGTCGAGTGGGAGGAGCAGCCCTTCGAGTGGATTCGCCCCTACCGCTTCGGCGTCGTGCGCCGCTACACGAAAGGCCCCGTCCGGGAGATGCGCGTCGAGGCCGAGCTGAAGGAGCGGCCCGAGGGCGGCACGCACCTCGTCTACGAGGTCCGCGCCGTCCCGCGCAACTTCGTCGGCCGCGCCGCCATCCCCGTCCAGATCGGCCTCCTCTCCAAACGCAGCTTCGGCGAAATCTTCCGCCGCTACGACCGCGAGCTGAAGAGCGGGCGGCCGCAGCTTTACACTTCCTCGCCCGCGAAGTTCGCGCAGGGCGGCGAGGCGCGGCTCAAGGCGCTGAGCGAGCGGCTCGTCACGCAGGGCGCGAAAGCCGAAATCGTTAATCGCCTGGCCGAGACAATCGAGCGCGCCGACGACATCACGCTCTCGCGCATGAGGTCGCACGCGCTCGCGGACTACTGGGGGCTGCCGCGAAAGGCGGTGCTCGAAGTCTGCCTTTGGGCCACGCGCGTCGGGCTGCTCGACTTGCAGTGGGAGATGATCTGCCCGCACTGCCGCGGCGCGGCGCACACCTCGCGCTCGCTGACGGGCATCCAGTCCGAGGTCTTCTGCGAGTCGTGCAACGTGGACTTCACAGTCAACTTCGACCGCGCCGTAGAGCTGACCTTCCGCCCGAACCCCTCGGTTCGCGTCGTCGAGGGCCTACAGTTCTGTGTCGGCGGCCCGCAGGTCACGCCGCACATAGTCCTCCAACAGCTCCTCGCGCCCGGCGCGCGCCGCGAAGTCTCGCCCCTCCTGGAGAAAGGGCGCTACAGGCTGCGCGCGTCCGAGCTGGCCGGAGGGCAGTATTTGGAGGCGTCAGACGCGGGGGCCGCCGAAGTGACGCTCAGGGCCTCGGACGAGGGCTGGACGGATGAAGAGCTGTCGCTCTCGACCGAGCCGAAATTGATTCTTGAGAACGCGACCGACAAAGAGCAGTTCTTCGTGCTTGAGCGCATGGCATGGAGCGATCAGGCGGCGACGGCAGCCGAAGTCACGGCGCTCCAAATCTTCCGCGACCTCTTCAGCAACGAGGCGCTCCGCCCCGGCGAGCAGATTTCGGTCGGAACCTTGACGGTCCTCTTCACGGACCTGCGCGGCTCGACGCAACTCTACAGGGAGATAGGCGACGCGCCGGCCTTCGGCTGCGTGATGAGCCACTTCGACGTGCTGCGCGAGGCGATCAGGGAAGAGGAAGGGGCACTCGTCAAGACCATCGGCGACGCCGTGATGGCCGTCTTCCGCAGGCCCGCGGGCGCGCTCCGCGCCTTCCTCTCGGCGCAGCATAGGCTAGCCTCGCCGCGCGAGGGCGAGCGGCCGCTGCTGCTCAAAGTCGGCATCCACGCCGGCCCTTGCATCGCCGTGACGCTCAACGGGCGGTTGGACTACTTCGGCTGCACGGTCAACATGGCGGCGCGTTTGGAAGGCTTGTCGTCGGGCGGCGACGTGGTCATCTCGTCCGCGGTGCACGCAGACCTGGAAGTCGCGGAGATGATCAGCGGGCCGGAGGCTGAGCTGACGGCCACGCCGTTCGAGGTGATGCTGAAGGGTTTTGATGAGGAGCAGTTTGAGCTGTGGCGCGTCGCCCCCGCTGCTTGCGTCGCGGAGGGCGAGCGCGCCGTTCGCTCAAATCTGTAGCCGCGGCCCTTTTACCTCACCATGCCGCCGACCAGCGGGGCGCGGTACAGCTCGCGCCGGAAGAAGGCGCGCACGCCAGCGGTCAGTGCCAGGTAGATGAAGAGCAGCTGCACGGCCCCGATCAGGATGCCGCCCAGGATGTTGACCACCGTGGGGTCAGGGATCAGGTACAGGAGCCCCACGAGGAAGCGCGCGATGATGTAGAAGACGGCGAGCATCAGCGCCTGCTTGGCGTGGAAGCGGACGAGTTGGCTGTCGCCGGCCGCCGACTGGGCCGCGAGCGGGAGCAGCAGGATGGCGAGCGCGCCGAGGTTAATCTGGAAGTCGAAGACGCCGACGTTGATGAACTGTAGGAAGTTCGCCCCCGTCAGGCAGCCGATGGCGACCCAGATGTAGCAGGCGAAGCTGAGCGCGCGCTCGAAGCCGTCGGCCTCGACGACCGGAGCGGGCATCGGCGCGGGCGCGTAGCCCTGGTAGCCGTAGGGCGGCGGCGGCTGCTGCCCGTACTGCTGCGGCGGCTGGCCGTAAGGCTGCTGTTGACCGTAAGGGGGCTGCTGACCGTATGGCGGCTGTTGTCCCGGCGGAGGCCCCCCTCCGGGCGGGTATGGCTGTGACATTTCCAAGAATCCTTTCTCTCAAGTGAGCTGACTGATGAAGCCCGGATGCGCTCTTAAGATAACGCGCTCAACTCTGGAACTGCCTGGTCGTATGGGCCGCCATTATATGAGTATCGTTCCCGCCTGTATAGCGAAAAATGCTGGCCGCGCGGGCGCGTCTGAAATTCACGGGCGCGCGCGCCCTGGGCTATGATACTGGGCCGATGACGACGCCACTGCTGGAGGCCCGCGGGGTCACTAGAATTTACATGATGGGGGCGACGGAAGTCCGCGCGCTCGACGGCGTGACGCTCGGCGTGCGCGCGGGCGAGTTCGTGGCGATTCAGGGCACGTCAGGCTCGGGCAAGTCCACGCTTCTGAACCTGCTCGGCGGGCTGGACCGGCCGACCGGCGGCGAAGTGTTGTTCGAGAACGACTCGCTCGGCCCGTTCACCAAGAAGCAGCTCGCGCGCTACCGCCGCCACTCGGTCGGGATGATTTTCCAGAACTTCAACTTGATTCCGACGATGTCGGCCGCCGAGAACATCAAGCTCGCGCTCGCCTTCGGCGGGATGAAGGTGGCCGAAAGGGGCGAGCGCGCGGCCGAGCTGTTGGAGCGCGTCGGCCTCAAGGAGCGCGCCTCGCATCGCCCGCCGGAATTGTCGGGCGGCGAGCAACAGCGCGTCGCCATCGCGCGCGCTCTCGCCAACCGCCCGCGCGTGCTCCTGGCCGACGAGCCGACCGGCAACCTGGACTCCGCGCGCGCCGAAGAGCTGCTCTCGCTCCTCCGCCGGATGGTCGAGCACGACCAACTGACCGTCCTGATGGTGACGCACGACCGCGACCTCGCGGCGCGCTTCAGCGACCGCATCATCCTGATGAAAGACGGAAAGATAACAGAGTGATGAGTGATGCGTGATGAGTGATGAGTAAAAGAAAGAGTTCTTCACTCATCACTCATCGCTTCTTCTTGAGGTGAGCTTATGTCTACGAGTGTTTCGCGTGTGATCACGCTTGAGGAGTTGCGGTCTGTGCCGCTGTTCGCGTCGCTGGACGACAAGGCGGCGAGCGAGCTGCGCAACCTGTTGGAGCTGCGCGAGGTGCCGGGCGGCACGACGCTCTTCCGCCTGGGCGACACGGGCGACTCGATGTACCTGATCGAGCGCGGGCGCGTGCGCATCAGCATCCGCGACGCAGACGGGAGCGACGTGACGCTGGCCGAGCTGGCGGGCGGCGACTTCTTCGGCGAGATGGCGCTCTTGGACGGCAAGCCGCGCTCGGCCGACACGACCGTCATCGAGGACGCCTTCTTCGCCGTCCTCTCGCGCGACAACTTCCTGAAATTCGTCCGCACCAACCCGGACGTGGCCCTCAGGATGCTGAGCGCCATCACGCACCGCCTGCGGAAGACGGACGAGATGCTGCGCCACCGCGTCTCGCGCAACGTCAACGAGGAGGAGGACGCGCGCCTGACTGTCGGCGACCGCCTCGCCAACCGCATCGCCAACTTCGGCGGCAGCTGGATGTTCATCGGCCTGCTCGCCGTCACCCTCATCCTCTGGATCGCCGTCAACTCATACTTGATAGCGGCCAGCGAAATTGACCCCTTCCCCTACCAACTCTTCGGCCTCATCCTCGGCGTCCTCGCAGGCGTCCAGGCCCCCATCATCATGATGTCCCAGAACCGCCAGGGCGAGAAGGACCGCCTCCGCGCCGACCTCGACTACCAGGTCAACCTCAAGAACGAACTCTCCCTCGCCGAAATCCTCCGCCGCCTCGACGTGCTCGAAAGCGAGCGCCTCCCCATCCTCTTCGAGAGGCAGAACCGCCAGCTCCTCGACAAGATGAACGAAACGCCCCCGCGCCCCGCGACGGAAACAGACGAGAGGCGCGAGGGGATTCTCTGACCGAAGAGCTATTTGCCCGCGGGCGTGTGCGCGGCTTACAATCCGCCGTTAACATGATTCAAGCCATCTTCTTCGACTTCAACGGCGTTATCATCAACGACGAGCCGCTGCACCTGAAGGCGTACCAGGAGGCGCTCGCCGCGGAGGGCATCACGCTCTCCGAGGCCGAGTACATGACGATGCTCGGGATGGACGACGTGACTTTCGTCCGCACGGCGTTCGGGCGCGCGGGGAAGGCTTTGACGGACGAGGATGGCCGGCGCATCATCGCGCGCGAGTACGAGCTGCACCGTAAGATGATCGAGGACGAATTGCCGCTCGCGCCCGGCGCGGTCACTTTCGTCAAGGCGTGCGCGCGCCGCTACCAGCTCGGCCTCGTCAGCATGGCCACCCGCTACGGGATTGACTATGTCTTCGAGCGCACGGGCCTCGGCCCCAGGTTTGCCGTCATCGTCAGCGCGGAGGACGTGCCCGGCACGCACAAGCCCGACCCGACCTGTTACAAGCGCGCGCTCGAACTCCTGAACGAGCGGCGGCGCGAGGCGCGCAAGCTCCCGCTGCTGCCCGCTGAATGTCTGGTCGTAGAGGACTCGCCGCCCGGCATACAGTCTGGCCGCGCCGCCGGGATGCGCACGCTCGGCGTGACCAACACGGTCGCGGAGCAGGCGCTCCGCGACGCCGACGCGGACGTAGTCACCAACAGCCTCGCCGACTGGACAACCGACGCCGTCCATCATGTGTTTGACTGAGGGAGGAATTAACAGGGATGGACAGGATGAACAGGATAAAAAAACTTTCCTGCTCTTATCCTGTCTATCCTGTCCATCCCTGTTTGAATCCGCTTTAGGTTAATGTCGTTCCTCGATATTCTCAGGCTCTCGCTGCGCAACCTGCGCGAGTCGAAGTTGCGCGCGGTGCTGACGACGATGGGCGTCGTCGTCGGCGTGGCCGTCATCGTCACGATGGTCTCGTTCGGCCTCGGGCTCCAGCGCAACACCGTCAGCCGCTTCCGCGAGTTAGACCTCTTCAACGAAATCACGGTCTACGGCAAGAGCCTACAGGAACTCGTCGAGGGGGAAATGAGCAGGCGCTCGCGCGGGCCGGACGACGAGGACGACGATGGGCCGGATGGCGGGAGGGGCCGCCGCCGCGCAGAGCAGCAGAAGGAGCCCTCGCGCCCGCTGGACGACGCGGCGCTCGCGGAAATGGCACAGATTCCGGGCGTGGCCTCCGTCGAGCCGAACATCTCTTTCACGGCCTACGTCCGCATGAATGGGAAGGCCAGTCGCGCTTTAATCGGCGGCGCGCTCGTTCCCAACCCCGCCTCGCGCTTCAAGACCTTCGCGGCCGGCAGGATGATTGCCGGAGCGGACGCGGACGAGGTCGTGTTGGACGAAAGATTCCTGCGCGACTTCGGCTTCGAGAAGGCCGCGGACGCCGTCGGGCAGCGGATGGAGCTGCTCGCGCCGCCGGAGAGAAAGGACGGCGAGGATGAAGAGACGCCGAACTTCTTCGGCATCCCGCTCGAAGAAGGTGACGGCGGCGGCAAGGCGCAGGGCGACGCGCTGGTCGCGCGCTCCTTCACCGTCGTCGGAGTCCTCGCCAACGAGCTGACGGGCGTGGGCCGCCGCTTCCGCGGCATGATGCCGGCCTACAACGTCTACGTTCCACTTGCCGCGGCGCGCGCCTGGAAGGCGGAGCACGGCGACGAGCTGGGCGAGGTCGCCTTGCAGCTCGCGCGCGCGAGCGGCGCGCTCGGCGCGGACGAGGAGATAGGCTACGCCTCTGCCGTCGTGCGCGTCACGGACCCGGTCGCGCTCTCCACCGTGCGCAACCGAATCGGCGAGCTAGGCTTCAGCAGCTTCTCCATCGTTGACCAGTTGGAGCAGTTGCGCACGGTCTTTCTCATCATCAACGCGGCGCTCGGCCTGCTGGGCGGCATCTCGCTTCTGGTCGCGTCCTTCGGCATCGCCAACACGATGATTATGTCCATCCTGGAGCGCACGCGCGAGATCGGCATCATGAAGGCCATCGGCGCGGAGGACCGCGAGATTAAGCTCATCTTCTTCGTCGAGGCGGGCGTAATCGGCCTGGCGGGGGGCGTGCTGGGCGCGCTCCTCGCGTGGGGGATTGACGCGGTGGCGAACCGTCTGGCCTACAGGTTCATCCTCCGGCCGCAGGGCGCGTCTTACATAGACTTCTTCGCGCTGCCGCCCTACCTCTGGCTCGGCGCGATCCTCTTCGCCGTCATCGTCTCGGTCGCGGCCGCGCTCTACCCGGCGGCCCGCGCCGCGCGCATTGATCCCGTTAAGGCGTTGAGACACGATTGAGAAGAACAGGAGACAGAAGTCAGGAGTCAGGAGTCAGGAGGAAAAGCACGAACGGCTTTTCTTTTCTCCTGGCTCCTGACTCCTGTATTCTGACTCCTGCTTTTCGGAGACAACGTAAAGCGGGTTGTGCGCGTCAATGATTGGTGGCACCCTCGCTCTCCCGCCTGCGCTCTCCCGTGTGAGTCGGACCTATGAAGTGGACGGTCGAAAAAAAGATTGCCGCCGGGTTCGGCTTGCTGCTGGCGATTCTCTTAGTCGTCGGCTTCGTCTCCTACCGCAACACGCTCAAGCTCATCCGCGACGGCAACCTCGTCGCTCACTCGCACGAGGTGCTGGACGAACTGGACGGGACGCTCTCGTCTGTCAAGGACGCGGAGACGGGCCAGCGCGGCTTCATCATCACGGGCGACGAGGAGTACCTGCGGCCGTACACGGCGGCGCTGCCGGCCATCGGCCGCCACCTGATGCGCCTCAAGGAGCTGACCGAGGGCGACGCCTCGCAGCGGCTCAAGCTGACCGAGCTCGAAAGCAAGATCGCTGCCCGCCTGGCCCTCATCAACGACTCGATAGACTTACGCAAGGCGAGCGGGTTCGCCGCCGCCGAGCAGGTCGTCTCGTCCGGGCGCGGCAAAAAAATCATGGACGACATACGCGGGCTCGTGACCGAGATGTCCGAGCGCGAGAACGCGCAGCTCGACAGGCGGCGCGTGGAATCGAACCAGAGCGCGCGCAACACGACCATCACGCTCACCATCCTCGGCGCGCTGCTCCTGGGCTTCCTGCCCGCGGGCTTCCTCGTCATCCGGCGCGACTTCAAGAAGCGCCGCCGCGCCGAGGAGGCCCTGCGCGAGAGCGAGGAGCGCTCGAAGTACCTCATCGAGCACGCCAACGAGTTGATCTACCGCACGGACGCGGGCGGCCGTTTGATGTTCGTCAACCCGACGTGCACGCGGGTACTCAAGCTCTCCGAAGAGGAACTCGTCGGGCTGCATTACCTGGATTTGGTCAAGCCTGACTTCCGCGAGACGGCCGAAAAATTTTACAGGCGTCAGCTCGTCAAAAAGATTCCGAACGCTTATTTGGAGATTCCCGTCCTGACGAGCGAGGGGCGCGAAATCTGGCTCGGGCAGAACACGCAGCTGGTCGTCGAGGACGGGAGCGTCGTCGGCTTCCAGGCGATAGCGCGCGACATCACGGAACGAAAGCGCGCGCTCGAAGAGTTGGAGAGCCTCTCGCTGACGGACGACCTGACGGGGCTCTACAACCGGCGTGGCTTCCTCGCACTGGTCGAGCAGCAGCTCAAGCACGCGCGGCGCACGGACGAGCGCTTCGTCCTCGTCTTCGCAGACCTCGACGGGCTCAAGCAGATTAACGACCGGCTGGGCCACCACGAGGGCTCGCGCGCCCTCGTCAAGACGGCCGAAATCCTGCGCCAGACCTTCCGCGCCTCTGACATCGTCGCGCGCCTCGGCGGCGACGAGTTCACCGTCCTCGCCCTCGCCCCCTCCGGCGACGGCGCGGAGGAGACCATCCGCAAGCGCCTGCGCCAGCAGATTCGACTCGTCAACGAGCGCCGCGAGCTGCCCTACGAGCTGTCCGTCAGCGTCGGCATCGTCCCCCTGGACCCGCAGGCGCAACCCTCCATCGAAGACCTCCTCCGCAAGGCCGACGCCGCGATGTACGAAGACAAACAGCAGGTCAAGGAGAAAGTAAAAAGGTAAAAGGCAAAAGGGAAGACGAGGAGTTTAGCTCTCATCTTCCCTTCTACTTTTACTACTCGTGGAGAGTTTTATTGCCGAGAATTTCCGTCGCGGTCTTCCCTAATAAGCCGCTCGACAAGGTTAGATAATCTGGCGAGGAGTTCATCCGTGCCCAACTGCGACGCCGTGGGGTCGCGGACTGAGTCGCGGAGCGAGAAGTCAATCTTAGCCTGAGCTTCAAAGTTGGCTTGACTCTGCCGCAGGCGCTCCATCGCGCGCTCCATTTCGTCGCCCGTCATAGAGAACCTCTCTTATTAATTACCGCCAGTCGCCGCTCCCCAATGCCTTGCCGCAGCGGTTGCAGTAGCGGGCCTTGGGGTCTTTCTGGACGGAGCCGCAGTCGCTACAGGTGCGGCCGACGCGCAGGTTCGCGCCGCAGGTCGAGCAGAAGTCCGAGCCGGCGCTGTTGGCCGCGCCGCAGGTGCCGCAGCGCCCGGGCAACGGCGGGACGTAGCCGCCCGCCCGCGCCGCGATGTGCTCCTCTATCACTTTCCACGCGTCTTCCGTCAGCCGGTGCTGCCAGTACGCGCCGAGCGCAGGGAGCGCGAGCAGCAGCCCCGACGAGAGGATCACGGCGACGGCCGCGACGGCCGCCTTGTCGAACCAGCGCTGCATCCCTATCTCGACGCGCGTGCCGCCATGCTCGGCCGTGACCTTGATGGTTAGCGCCGAGGACATCCCCGTCAGGTCGCGCAGCGTGCTCTCCTTGCGCGCCTGCAAGACGCTGGTCGCGCCCACCTGCATGGTCTGCACCTCGTAGCCCTCGTCGAAGAGCTTGCCGAGCATGACCATCAGCTTCGGCGCGTCCGCTTCCACGCCAGGGTAATATCTGCTGTCCATCTAATCTCCATTCAGGCAAAAGGAAGGCGGAGAGCCACCCTTCATTGAACATGGTCTCCGCCTTACTTAATTTTTACTTTTGCCTTTTTCCTTCTTAATCTCTTCGGCCGGCAGGCGGCCTGCGGCTTCCAGAATCTCCTGGATGTTAGTCAGCACCAGTTCGAGGGCGCGGCGCTCGGAGGTGACCTCCGTCTGCTGGCCCATTGAGACGACCTGTGACTGGAAGCGAGTGGCGGCGGCCGCCAGCTTGCGCAGCGCCTTCGGGATCAGGCTGTTCTTCTCGTCGCGCAACGCCACGTCGTCAATGTTGGTGACGGCCGCGTCGAGGATGTTGGCGACGTCCATGATCAATTCGGTGCGCGTGCCGGTCGGCAGCTCGCCCCACTTCTCCGAGTCCTTCGCGACCTGCTTGCCGTCTGCGGCGGTCGGCCCCGCGAGCACGAGCAGCCGCCGCTCCGCGGCCTTGATGAAGACCTCGACGCGCTTGTCCAGAATCTGCGCCTCCTTGACGAGCTCCTCCTCCTTCGGCGTCAGGAAGTCGCGCGCCGCGCCGGGGACGGCGAGCGCCAGGAGGACGAGCAGCGAGGTGACGCCGAGCGTGCGGCCGAGACTCTTCTTCATTGCTTCTTCGCGGAGTCCGCGGCCGCCTCGTCGCCCTTGTGTTTCACGCCGTCGTGCGAGGACTCCGTCGGGACGACCGTGTCGCCGTAGAAGGAGTTGAGCGCCGTCGAGCGCGCGTCGCGCGCGCACTCGCAGATGGACTTGACGTGGACGGCGTGCTCGGCGGGCGTCACGCGGCGGATGGCTTCGAGGCGCATGCAGTGCGCGCGCAGCGCCAGCTCCAGGCGCTTGTAGGTGTCGCGCAGCTTGTTGTCGTTCTTCGTGATGTCGTCCAGGTAGTCGAGCGCGTCCTCGATGAGGCCCTGATAGACGCCCAGCTCGCCGGAGGCGGCGATGTACTTCTGCTCGGCCGTCAACTGCTCGGCGCGTGCCAGTCGCGCCTCGGCCAGCTCGATGGTGGCGCGCGTGCGCGCCTTGGCGTCGCGCGTGGACGAGAGCTGCGTGCGCTCGCCGCGGGAGACGAACTTCATCGGCGGCGCGGGGGCCGAGATGAATGGCATGTGCCCGTCCTGCCCGCGAGCCTCGGGGACCTCGATAGCGGCGGCGACGGCCAGCAGGCAGCAACCTAAAACGATGCGACGTCGGAGAGAGTGTGTCGAGTTCATCACTTCAGCCCTCACAGTTGGTGAAAAGTGAACGGTGGACAATAGATGGTAAACGGTGAATGTTCGGAAAATGTTTTTTTTCCATTCACCATTTACCAGCTCCTACTCGCCAGTCTTCTTTTTTTCTTCCCCTCGCCGCGCCTGACCTGATTGCGCAGCGTGGGGAGCCGCAGGTTGACCTTGTCAATTTCCAGTTGGTTCTGTCGGGCGTCGGCCCGCGCCAGGAAAATCTCGTAGGCCGCGAGCGCTTCCGCGTATTCTCCAAGAAAATCATGCGCCGTGGCAATAAAATAATAGGCCACGACCAAATCCGGCCGCTTCGAGAGCAGCCACTGAAACTCTTCGACGGCCGACGGGAACTGCTTCAACTCGTACAGCGCCGTCGCCAGATTCGTGTGCGCCGTGTAGTTCTCGGGCTCGACCGAGAGGATGCGACGCAGGATGACGGCCGCCTCGGCAAAGCGCCGCGCCTGCACGAGCGCCGCCGCGTAGCCGGTCGCGTGGCGTATGTTGCTCGGCTCAAGGTCTGCGGCCGTGCGGAAGAGTTCGAGCGAGCGCGCGGGGTCTTTTATCCTCACCGCCGAGCCGAGGCAGGCCATGAGCGACGCGTCCTTCGGGTGCTGCTTCAGGAGTTCTTCCGTGGCGGCGATGTTTTCGTCCGAGCTGTCGCCGCAGTCTTTCGTCAGCGAGTTGCGTAAGCTTACGGCCTCGGCCGACGCGCGGCCCGCGGCGTCGAGCGCGTCGAGCGCCTTGAGCGCCTCGTCCGTCTTGCCGGCCTGCGCGTAGAGGCGTGCCGCGAGCAGCCTGGCGTGCGTGGATTGCTGCGGGTCGCGCTCGGCCGCCCGCGCGTCCGCGAGCGCGCCCTCGAAGTTGCCGGACGCCGCACGCAGCTCGGCGCGCTCAAGGAGCACGCCCGCGTTTGGCTGATTGTGTGCGTCGAGCGCGCGGTCGTAGCTCGTGAGCGCGGCCTTCGTGTCGCCGAGGGCGCGCTCGATTGAGCCGCGCGCGGCCCAGAGGCTCCCGTTCGAGCCGTTCGCCTCGGTGGCAGTCTTCAAGTCCGCGAGCAGCGCCTGTAATTTTTCGCGCGGGGCTTTCGTGCGCAGGTGCAGGTCCGCGAGCGCGACGAGCGCCACGACGGAGTTCTCGTCCAACTCGTAGGCGCGACGCAAAAGCTCTTCGGCCTCGGCGGCGCGATTCGTGCGCCCAAGCAGCTTGCCGAGCGTCAGGAGCGGGAGCGTCCATTCGGGCTGTAGCTCGATTGCACGGCGGAACCCTTTCTCCGCCTCCGGCAGTCTGTTGAGTGTGACGAGCGCGGACGCCCTCTGATATTCGGCTTCGGGGAACTCCGGCCGGAGCTTGATGGCGCGCTCGTAGAGTTCGAGGGCGCGTGCGAGGTCGCCGGCACCGTGCGCGTCCTGCCCCTGTTGAAAGAGCTGCACGGCTTCGTCCGGGCTGGAACCCTCTTCGTCCTCAGTCGTCTGGGCGCGGGCCGTGAAGGCGCATAGGAATGCGAGTGCTAAGAGGACGGCCGCGCGGATGCGAAAACGAGCAAGCATCGCCAACAGACTGCTACTTTCCTGAGCCTTGACCTGACGGTTACGAGAAACCTCCCGGGGAGGCCCTCATCTTAGCACGGGCCGAAGGGAAATCAAGAGCCAGTTGTCAGTAGTCGGTAGTCAGGGGTCAATAAAAACAGGTGGCGCGCGCCGTTGAGCCTTCGTCTTTAACTGACCACTGACCACCGACCACTGACAACTGCTACTTGCCGTTCACCGTGGCATGAGATAACATGCGCGTCGCGTTAGAAACGCTCCCCACATAGATTAAAAGTTGAGCTGCGGCCAGCGGCGCACGCGCCCGGCCGCCAGGTGAAAGCAAGAGACTGTGAGCAGCGGTGTGATTGTCGAAGAGGAGTCGCGCGCGGCGCGGGGCGGGGAAGAGCCGGCCGTCTCGCCGGGCGCGGAAGCGAAAGAGCAGCGCCTGCGCGCCCTGCTGGCGGAGATGGGCTCGGTCGTCGTCGCCTTCTCCGGCGGCGTGGACAGCTCTTACGTCGCACACGTCGCCACGGCGGTTCTGGGCGAGCGCGCTCTCTGCGTCACGGGCGAGTCGGCGAGCCTCGCCGCGCACGTCAGCGGCGAGATCGGGGAACTTGTCTCCCGCTTCGGCTTTCATCACGAGACCATTCAGACGGACGAGCTGGCGGACGCGCGTTACCTCGCCAACGCGCCCGACCGCTGCTACTTCTGCAAGACCGAACTCTACGGGAAGCTCGCGCCGCTCGCCGCCGAGCGCGGCTTCGCTTTCGTCGTTGACGGCTCGACGACGGACGACCTGGGCGATTACAGGCCGGGTCGCGCGGCCGCTGGCGAGCGCGACGTGCGCAGCCCCTTAATCGAAGCCGGGATGAGCAAGAGCGAAGTCCGCGAGCTGAGCCGCCGCGCCGGACTCCCGACCTGGGACAAGCCCGCGAGCCCTTGCCTCTCCTCGCGCATCGCCTACGGCACGCCGGTCACCATCGAGCGGCTCGGCACAATTGACCGCGGCGAAGAGATCATGCGCTCGCTCGGCTTCCGCGAGTTCCGCGTGCGCCACCACGACGAGCTGGTGCGCCTGGAAATCGCGCCCGCGGAGCTTGACCGCGCGCTCGACCGCGCCGTCGTTGACATCCTCGCGCAACAATTCCGCGCCCTCGGCTTTCGCTACGTGACGCTAGACCTGCACGGCTACCGCACGGGCGCGATGAATGAAGTATTAAAAAAGTAGTCAGTGGCCGGTGGTCAGTGGTCAGTTAAAAGCTGACTCCTACTGACCACTGACCACCGGCCACTGACCACTGCTCATGGAGGACAGCATGGCAATCGCAAGCAGTGCAATCGCGGACGACGTGCGGCACGTCAAGGAAGACAACCCGTTCGAGTCCATGATGTCGCGGTTCGACCGCGCGGCGCAGTTGCTCGACCTCGACCCGGACCTCTACGCGGTGATGCGCGTCCCGAACCGCGAGCTGAAGGTCTACATCCCGACGCGCATGGACTCCGGGCGGATACAGGTCTTCGAGGGTTACCGCGTGCAGCACAACTTCGCCCGCGGCCCGGCCAAGGGCGGTATCCGCTACTCGCCCGACGTGACGCTCGACGAGGTGCGCGCCCTCGCCGCCTGGATGACCTGGAAGTGCGCGGTCGTCAACGTCCCGTTCGGCGGCGGCAAGGGCGGCATCATCTGCGACCCGACGCAGATGTCTATGGGCGAGTTGGAGCGCATGACGCGGCGCTACGCGGCCGAGCTTTTGGACTTCATCGGCCCCGAGAAGGACGTGCCCGCGCCCGACATGAACACCAACGAGCAGACGATGGCCTGGATCATGGACACCTACTCGATGCACGCCCGCCACACCGTGACGGCCGTCGTCACGGGCAAGCCCATAGACCTCGGCGGCTCCTCCGGGCGGCGCGAGGCGACGGGGCGCGGCATCCTGTTCGTTGTCAACGAGGCCATCAAGCGTTTGGGCATGACGCCGCAGCAGACGAGCGTCGTCGTTCAGGGCTCGGGCAACGTCGGCGGCATCGGCGCGCGCCTCATGCACGAGGCCGGCTACAAGGTGGTCGCCATCTCGGACGTGCACGGCGGCATTTACAACCCCGCCGGGATAGACATCCACGAGGCCCTGCGCCACCTACAGCAGACGCGCTCGTTCGAGGAGTTCCCGGGCGTCGAGTTCATCACCAACGAGGAGCTTTTGGAGCTGGACTGCGACGTGCTGGTGCCGGCGGCGACCGAGAACCAGATCACCTCGGAGAACGCCGAGCGGATTAAGTGCAAGATTCTGGCGGAGGGCGCGAACGGGCCGACGACGGCTGCGGCCGACGAAATCCTACATAACAAAGGGGTCTTCGTCATCCCGGACATTCTGGCTAACGCCGGCGGCGTGACGGTCTCCTATTTCGAGTGGGTGCAGGACCGGATGGGCTATTTCTGGCGCGAGGACGTGGTCAACGAGCGGCTCCACGACACGATGGTCGCCAGTTTCAACGACCTGTGCCGGTACGCGGACTCCCATTCGGTGGACACGCGCACGGCCGCTTACATGCTGGCGATAGACCGCGTGGCCTACGACACACGGATGCGGGGCATTTATGCGTGACGGAAAAAACATACAAGCTTTTTCCGCTAAGTCGTGAAAAAGTCTTGATTTCCGCCGCGATGTGGTATATGGTCTGGCGGAACTCAGTATGCGGGGCAAAGTCGCAAGTTTCGATGAGAGCGCCAAAGCCCGGCACCCTGGGGTCAGTCTATAAATTGTTGACAACCCGGCCGCTGTCTCTTATAAACAGTGGTCAGAGTTAGCAATTAAGAACTCAGAACAGTTGAGAGGCGCTCAGTAGCTGGTAAGCCGCTAGGAGTGCCAGTTAGCAGTTAAGGCTCCTCTCGCTGCTCCGCTCCATCTACAAGCCGTTATGGATCAGAGGGCGGTAGCAGTTCTTGAAACTAAGTCGTTGCACGCTTGTAGTTGGAGCGTCCGCGCCCCGAGAAGGCTCTTCAAGGGAGACCGCGCGATGTCTGTGAGGAACAGATGAGATGCACGAAGACATCCGCCCAACCCGCCGCAGCCTTGGAAGACGCGGCCTCTCATTTCGAAATTTTCTATACTCATTTCGCAGGAGGAATGCGATGAGACTCGCGAGAAGAGCGCTGTTTGCCGCGCTCGCCATGTTGACGCTGTGTGCCGTAGCGTCGGCTCAAGCTTTAAGGCCGGAGACTGATCCGCGCAACATTTCCCCGGCCGTGGGCACGGGCGGCCCTGTTGCGGGGCCGACTGGACTCTTCACCGTTTATGACGGGCAGACGCTCAGGCGCGGGGAGTTCACCTTTTCGATTGCTTACAGCAACTTTGACCGCGATCCCGGTAACGTTGACCTGAACGAAGTTCCCTTGAGCTTCAACGTGGGCCTCAACGACCACCTGGAGTTGTTCTTCAACACCACGGCCTGGCGCGGCATCAGAGTTAACACTCCACAGAACCTGTCGAGCTTCTACCTGCCCAACTCGCAGTTGAAGTTCCCCTTCCTCGGCTCGGGCCCGGCCATCGTGCTGGCCCCGTCGGGGCCGAACGTCGGCACGGTCGCGGGCGCGGTCTTCCGCCCCGCGTTTAACCAGCCGTTCGTCCAGTACCCGTTCGTCGGGGGCTCGGCCGGCACCTTCGGCCTCGGGCCGGGTGTCATCGGCGGGCTCTTCGGCTTCCCGGGCTTTAACGCCACTCTGGGGAACCCCGTCGCCACCGGTAGCGGCGGCAACTGGGGCGCGGCCGACAACTTCCCGGGCGTCGGCTCGGTCTACGGCTCGATCCTGCCGGGCATCGTCCTGGCGACTTCGACGCTGCCGCCGACCATCCTGAGCCTGGAGACCACCGTGCCGGCCACTTACACGACCGCGCCGGTCTACCTGCCGGACGCGCCGTTCATCAACCGACTGTTCGGCGAGTCGAGCTTCACGAGCTTCGTGGCCGGCGCCAAGTGGCGCTGGACGGGGCCGCGCAACCCGCTCGGCGTCGGTCTCCTCGGGTTCTACCGCTGGTATCCTGACCAGGCCGACGACTTCTCCGGCTTCAACCAGATGCAGCGCGGCGCGGGCCCGGGCGGCAGCTTCGGCGACATCGGCTTAGTCCTCTTCGTGGACGGCCGCCTGAGCCGCTCGGTCAACGTCTCGGCCAACCTGGGCTACATCCTGAACTCGAACCCGAAGGGCGACTTCCCCGGCGGCGAGGCCACGCTGTTGGACAGGCCGGACGAACTGCTCGGCGGTATCGCGTTCGACTTCCCGATCAACAAGTACATCCAGCCCGTCCTGGAGTTGCGCTCAACGCAGTACGTCGGCGGCCGCACGCCGAACTCGTTCGAGAACAGCCCGGTCGAGGCGCTCGCGGGCGTCAAGCTCTACCCGCGCCGCTGGATGGGCTTCGGGTTGGCGTACCGCTACCACATCAACCAGCAGGACCGCTCGATGTTCCAGGGTAACGACTCGAACACGACCGTCAACCAGGTCACGAACGTCTTCGTCCCGGGCCGCGGCATCGTCGTCATCCCGTCAACGCAAGTGCCCGCTACCACGGGCAGCTTCCCGCGCGGCTTCATCGAGTCCGACGACGCCAACGGCTTCATCGCCCAGTTCTTCGTCGGCCGGCGCAACCCGCGCACGCCCGAGTTCCTGCCGAACCAGCCGCCGTCAGTGACCCTGTCGGCGTCGAACGGCACGATCACGCTGCCCTGCCCGCCGGGGATGATCTCGACGACCTGCACGCCCACGGGCAGCAGCACGGTTCAGCTCGCGGCCAACGCGACCGACCCGGACGGTGATACGCTGCTCTACACGTACACGACCACCGGCGGCCGCGTGACCGGCGACGGCGCGAACGTCTCGTGGGATCTCTCGGGCGTCCAGCCCGGGACCTACACGGCAACCGTGGAAGTTGACGACGGCTGCGGCTGCGTGGCCTTCTCCTCGACGACCGTGACGATTGCCGAGTGCACGGGCTGCGTCCCGCCGTGCCCGACGCTCTCGATCAGCTGCCCGACCGACGTGGTTCAGGCCGGCACGCCGGCGACCGTGAGCGCGAACGTTCAGGGCGGCGACCCGAACGCTTCGATCACCTACAACTGGACGGTCTCGGCCGGCACGATTAGCGCTGGTCAGGGCACGCCCACCATCACCATTGACACGACCGGTCTCGCCGGCAACAGCGTGACCGCGACGGTCGAAATCGGCGGCGTCGCGCCTGAGTGCGACAGGACCGAGTCCTGCACGTTCCAGGTCGCTGGTGTGCCTCCGCAACCGCGTAAGTTTGACGAGTACGCCGACCTCCGCTTCAACGACGAGAAGGCGCGCCTCGACAACTTCGCGATTCAGCTCCAGCAGGAGCCCGGCGCTCAGGGCTACTACGTCATCTTCGGCTCGTGCGAAGGTGAGGCAGACCAGCGCTCGGCCCGTGCCGTTGACTACCTGGTCAACAACCGCGGTATTGACCGCAGCCGCATCACCGTCGTCAACGGTGGCTGCCGCGCGCAACTGACCGTGGAGCTGTGGATCAGGCCGACGGGTGCGTCGGAGCCTGTGCCGACCAACACCGCCGACGTGTCGCCGTGCCCCGAGTGCCGCAGGGCGGCTCCGCGCGGGCGTCGTCGCGGCGGTCGCCGTCGTGGTGAGGAATAACCAGTAACGCTCGCGTCTCACTCTGCAAAGACGAGGCGCGACCTTCAACCAGGACGCGGGCGACGTTTCTCTCCAAAGAGAAGCGTCGCCCGCGTCGCTTTGCGCCGCGTCCGCCTCCGGCCGGGGCTCCCTTCGGCAATACAACTGCGCCTTCGGCGTCCAGCATCCTACCCCCCGCGGCTGGCGGCGGGCACGCCCGATAATTTATAATCCCGGCGATTTCTCTCCCCGAGGAATCGGCAACCATTAATCTTGAGGCAGAGATAACACTGATGATGAAGACCCGACTAGTTAACCGCGCTCTCTTGCTCTTCACTCTCCTGGCCCTGCTCGCGCCCGCGCTCGTCCCCGCAGCCGTAGCCGCGGGCGGCGAGAACAATTCGCCCGAGTCCGACCCGCAGTACGCCATGGACTGGCACATCACGGGGCCGACGGGCGGCGACGTGCGGGCACTCGTCGTTGACCCGAACGACCCCCTGCGCTTCTACTTCGGCACGCTCGACGGGCAGATTTACACCTCGACCGACGGCGGGCAGAACTGGCGGCTGCTGCACAACTTCAACCGCCCGAAGCTGTTCATGGATCACATCCTCGTGGACCCGCGCGACTCGCGCGTCCTCTACGTCGCGACCCACCGCCACAAGGACCCCGGCGGCTTCTTCAAGTCCACGGACGGCGGCCGGACCTGGCGCGAGTCGCAGGAGCTGCGCGAGGAGGCGCTGCACTCGCTGACGCAGTCGTCCAAGAACCCGGATATGCTCGTGGCGGGGACGAACCGCGGCGTCTACTACTCTATGAACGCCGGCGAGAGCTGGGATAAGTACAACACGGGGGCCACGCCCGGCCTCATCAACGTCGAGTCGCTGGTCGTTGACCCGCGCAACACGGACGTGATTTACGCGGGCACCTGGTACTTGCCTTACAAGACGACCGACGGTGGCCGGACCTGGTTCAGTATCAAGAACGGCATCATTGACGACTCGGACATCTTCGCCATAGACATAGACCCGCGCGACCCGGACCACGTCATCGCGTCCGCTTGCAGCGGCATCTACGAGACGAAGAACGCGGGCGGGAACTGGCGCAAGGTGCAGGGCATTCCCTCGCAGTCGCGCCGCACGCGCGCCATCCTTCAGCACCCGTCGCTGGCGGGCGTCGTCTTCGCCGGCACGACCGAGGGCTTCTGGCGCTCGGCCAACGGCGGCGACTCGTGGATGCTGACCACCTCCAAGCAGCTTGAGATTAATTCCATCGCCGTCCACCCGAACAGCCCGCAGACCATTTACATCGGGACGAACAACTACGGCGTGATGGTCTCGCGCGACGGCGGGAAGAATTTCGTCCCGACCAACGGCGGCTACAGCGGCCGCTTCGCCAACGCCATCCTCGCTGACCGCGAGCGGCCCGGCCGCATCTACGCGACGACCATCAACACGACCACCGGCGGCGGCTTCTTCTTCGTCAGCAACGACAACGGCCAGACGTGGCAGCCCTCCATGCGTAACCTGAAGGAGAACCGCCTCATCAGCTACTCCATCCTTCAGGACGAGCGCGACGGCAACGTCATCTACCTGGGGACGAACTACGGCGTCTACCGCTCGACCGACCGCGGGGCAAGCTGGGCTCCGCTCGGCGCGCCGAAGGACGACCCGGCGACCAAGCCGAAGAAGAAGGCTCCCGCGCGCAGGGGGAGAGCCTCGTCGTCATCTTCGCGCCCCTCGTCCACGCGACCGGCCGCGGACGACATGGTGCGCCGCGCGCAGGAGGCGCTCAACGCCGCGGGCTACAACGTCGGCGTGCCCGACGGCCAGGCCGGCACGCGCACCGTCTCCGCCATCCGCGGGTTCCAGGCCGACCGCGGCATTCCGATTTCGGGCAAGCTTGACGACGCGACGCTGACGGCCCTCGGCCTCGCCGGCGGCGTGCAGACCAGTACGCCCTCGACAAAGATGCCGGCCCCGGCCGTCTTCCTGACCGACATCGTCAACGCGCTCGCGCCCACCTGGGACGAGCAGGGGCGCTTCGGCATCCTGGCCGCGACCAACGCCGGGCTCTACCGCACGTTCGACCCCTCGCAGGGCTGGGAGAGGCTCAACTACGGCGGCGGCGTTGACCAGCGCACGACCACCGTCTCGACCACGATGCAGAACCAGAGCACCATCTACGTCGGCACGGCCACTTCCGGCGTGCTCGTCTCGCGCGACGCGGGCCGCAACTGGCGGCAGGTCCCCGGCATCCCCGCGACCGTGCCCGTCTCGACCATCGTGCAGGACCGCCAGCGCTCGTCCTACATCTACGTCGGCACGAAGCAGACGCTCTACTACTCGCACGACGGCGGCGAGCGTTGGATACGGCGCGGGGGCAACCTGCCCTACGGCGACTACGCGGCCATCCTCATCAACCCGCAGAACCCGAACGAAATCTTCGTCGGCAACGCCTACCAGAACCAGGGCGGCGGCTCGACGACCGTCAACAGCGGCGGCATCTATCGCTCGGCCGACGCCGGGATGACCTGGATACGAATTGACCCGCGCGACGTGCGCCTGCCGAGCCAGCGCATCTGGGCTCTGGCCTTCGACGCGGGCAACTCCAACCGCCTCTTCGTCGGCTCGCACTCGGCGGGTGTCTACGTCGCCGAGCGCGGCGGCGGCACGGCCTCGAACAGCGGACAATAGAGCAGAAGGCGGTAGGCGGAAGGCAGTAGGCAGAAAAATAAAAGGCGGAAAGCAGCAAATCTGGTGACGCTGCTTTCCGCCTTCCGCCTTCCGCCTTCTGCTTTCCGCCTTGACACGCCGTCGTTACGGCGTGTACATTTCAGCCCTACCCGGTCAAGCGGCCGGTGATCAGAAGTCGGAGCAGAAGGGTGACTACGGGCACGACGGAAATCGAAACGATAATTAACCTCCTTTTCCTAATCTCAGCGGCTCGCTAATCCCCCTCACCTCAGTTCGCCAATCCGACCAAGTCACCGGAGAAACTATACGCAAGCCGCTCGGCGCGCGCGCCGCCCGCGACTCTCTTGAGCGCGCGGCCGCGAGTTGAACAAGAATCGGGATGGCGCGTGGGCCTTCGGGACCCGGCGCAACTTTGAGGAGGAGTCTGACAAATAACCCGCATGTCCACTGAAGAAACCAAGCCGGCTGACGGCGAGGTCCAAGACAACCAACCATCCACCGGCGAAGCCGCTGGCGGCGCGCCGCAACCGACCAACCAGCAAGGCGCGGGCGCGCAGGCAGCCCCCGCGCCCTCGAAGCCGCCCGCCGAGGCCGAGGCCCCGCCCGTCACCGCCGCCGCACCGCCCGCGCCCGCCGAGGACGAGGAAGAGGAGTCGCGCTCGGATTTCGGCGCGCTCCTCGACCAGTTCGAGCAGGAGCAGGCCGGCTTCCAGGAGGGCGAGGTCGTGCGCGGCACGGTCGTCGGCATCACCGAGCGCGGCGTCGTCATAGACTTCGGCTACAAGTCCGAGGGCATCGTCAACCAGGCCGAGTTCATGGACGGCGGCGAGATGACGGTCAAGCCCGGCGACGAAGTCGAAGTACTCGTCAAGAGCATGGAGACGCACGAGGGCTATCCGGTTCTGTCGCGCGCCGACGCCGTGCGCATGAAGGCCTGGGACGAGCTGGAACGCGCCTACGCCGCCGGCACGCCCGTCAAGGGCCGCATCACCGAGCGCATCAAGGGCGGCCTGCGCGTGGACATTGACGGCATCCCGGCCTTCCTGCCCGGCTCGCAGGTTGACACGCGCCCCGTGCGCAACTTGGACAGTCTCCGCAACCAGGAGATAGAGGCCAAGGTCATCAAGCTCAACCGCAAGCGCTCGAACGTCGTGCTCTCGCGCAAGGCTGTCATAGAGGAGCAGAACGCCGGCAAGAAGGGGCAGACGCTCGACCAGATCGAGGAAGACATCATCGTCGAGGGCCAGATCAAGAACCTGACCGACTACGGCGCGTTCGTTGACCTCGGCGGCATTGACGGGTTGCTTCACGTCACGGACATGAGCTGGGGCCGGCTGCAAAACCCCGCCGAGCTGTTCAAGGTCGGCGACAACGTGCAGGTCAAAGTCCTGAAGTTCGACCGCGAGCGCGAGCGCGTAAGCTTGGGCTACAAGCAGCTCCTGCCGGACCCGTGGAGCAGCATTGACGAGCGCTACCCGATTGGCCGCCGCCTGCGTGGCAAGGTCGCGAGTGTGGCCGACTACGGCGCGTTCATCGAGTTGGAGCCGGGCGTCGAAGGGCTCGTCCACGTCTCGGAGATGAGCTGGTCGAAGCGGGTCAAGCACCCGTCGAAGCTCGTCAACCCGGGCGACGACGTGGACGTGGAAGTCCTGAGCGTTGACCCGAAGGCGCGGCGCATCAGCCTCGGCATGAAGCAGGTGCAGGCCAACCCCTGGCAGACCTTGAAGGATCGCTACCAGATCGGCTCGCGCGTCTCCGGGCGCGTGCGCAACCTGACGGACTTCGGCGCTTTCATAGAGGTCGAGGACGGCGTGGACGGGCTCGTCCACGTCTCCGACATCTCCTGGGCCAAGCGCATCAAGCACCCGGGCGAAGTCCTGAAGAAGGGGCAGGAGATAGAGGCCGTCATCACTAGCATAGACGCCGAGAACCGCCGCCTCTCGCTCTCGATCAAAGACCTGGAGCCGAACGCCTGGGAGCGCTTCATCCAGGATCACAAGCCGGGCGACGTGGTGAAAGGTAAGATCGCGCGCTTCGCCAACTTCGGCGCTTTCGTCGAGCTGGGCGACAACCTCGAAGGCTTGTGCCACATCTCGGAGCTCTCCGAGGACCGCGTGGACAAGCCGGAGGACGTGGTGCAGCTGGGTCAGGAGCTGGACTTCAAAATCCTGAGGATTGACCCGGAGAACAAGAAGATAGGGCTCTCGGCGCGGGCCGTCACGTCCGACGAGCACGTCGTAGACACGAAGACCTACTCGACGGAGGTCAAGGGCGGGATGGCGTCGCTGAGCGAGCTGGCAGACTTCTTCGGCCCGGCCTCCAGCGGCTCACAGTCCGAGGACGATAAGGACAGCGAAAAGTAGCCGCATCAGGAGCCAGAAGACACAAGTCAGGAGTCAGGATGAGAGCCGCGCTCTTCTTCTGGCTCCTGACTTGTGTCTTCTAGCCCCTTCCCGCCTTAAAATGTTGGCCGCGCATAGTTTGTCTTGCGGCGGGCCGCCGTTTTCTGCTACTGTACGCTCACTTGGACCGACCTCACATTATTTGAGTGGGCGGGAACGCCCTTTGGCCTTTCGAGGCTTTGTGGCCCTTGTTGGCCTTTCTTCTCTGTGAAGCAGCGAGGTGATGGCATGACTAAAGCGGAATTGGTCGAAGACGTCGCGCGGGCGGCCGAACTCACCAAGAAGGACGCCGAACGGCTCGTCGAGATCGTCTTTGAGAGCATCATCGAGACACTGAATCAGGGGGAGAAGATAGAGCTGCGCGGCTTCGGCAGCTTCCGCGTGCGCGAGCGCGGCGCGCGGCGCGGCCGCAACCCCAAGACCGGCGACCCTGTCAACATCCCTGCCAAGCGCGTCCCCTACTTTAAGCCCGGCAAGGAACTCAAAGAGCTGATCAACGAAGAGGGCACTTCCGGCGCTGGCGCGTCCGAGTCTGGCGCTGCGGACGACGGCACCCCTCCCGCCATCTGAGACGCGCGCGAGGTGAGCGCTCATGGACAGGCTCTGGAGTCCCTGGCGGTACGACTACATCAAATCCGGGTCAACCGAAAAGAGCGGGCCGCCCTCATGCGTCTTCTGCGCGATGCTCGCGGCCGAGGGCGACGACGAGAGCAAGTACATCGTCCACCGCGCCGCGCACAATTTCGTCGTCCTCAACATCTACCCTTACATCAGCGGTCACACGATGGTCGTGCCCTACGCGCACCTGGCGGAACTCGCGGCCGCGCCCAAGGAGACGACCGACGAGATGATGGACTTGACCAAGCACCTCCAGGCCGTGATGCGCGAGGTCTACCGCCCGGACGGCTTCAACCTCGGCATGAACCTCGGGCGCGCCGCCGGCGCTGGCGTCGCCGACCACTTCCACCTGCACATCATGCCGCGCTGGACGGGCGACACCAACTTCATGACCACCGTCGGCGAAACCCGCGTCCACCCCGAAGACCTCGCCACCACCTACCAGAAGCTGCGCGATAAGTTTTGAGGAACACTGAGGCCAGGCGTATAATTCTGTCATCCACCCGCCCACCCTGAGCAGAAAACTGTTACGATGGACGGAGGAATGAGATGAACGAAGAGACCACAGAACACTTGCCGAGCGACGATACGAAACTCATCTTAGCGCGGCTCACCGCGCTCGAAGAGAAGGTTGACCGGCGCTTGCAGGAGACGCGCCCAATTTGGGAGGGTGTGCAAGCCGAGTTGAAGGAACTGAAGAACGATTACAAAGATTTCCGGCGTTTGTTCCACTCGACCTTCGCCAGCCTGGTGCGCGGTCAGGAAGACTCGTAGAACGTTTGGACAAGTTCGAAGCGCGCGACGTACCCCGGTAACTAATCCACCCACCCATCCTACCGCTTCGACGCGCCGCGCGGGATGGCCTCGTCCTCGACCTCGCCGGCCCTGTTGATCGGAATCTCCGAAGTCCTGTTGTAACTAACGCCGCGCTCCTCCGTGTCTAGCTCGGGGCGGGGAAGCTGTGCCAATCCGCTCGTCAGCGGCGGCGGGTTGAAGCCGGGGTAGTCTATGCGCGCGTGGTAGATGGCCGTCAGCGACGTGATGACGGCCTCGCGGATGGTCGTCAATTCTTTCAAGCTCAGGTTGCACTCGTCGAGTTGCCCGTCGCTGATGATGGCGTCAACGATCTTGGTGACGATGGTGCGTATGTTCTCGGGGTTCGGCTGCGCGAGCGAGCGCGCGGCGGCCTCGCACGAGTCTGCGATCATCATGATGGCAGACTCCTTGAACTGCGGCTTCGGACCCGGGTAGCGGAACTCCGACTCGTCCACCTCCTCGCCCGGCGCGGCCTGCGCCTGCGCCTTGCGCAGGAAGAAGTGGAGCGTGCGCGTGCCGTGGTGCTGCGGGATGAAGTCGGAAATCTGCTTCGGGAGCCCGATCTCCTTGGCGAGCTTGAGGCCGTAGGTGACGTGACTCGTGATGATGCTTTGCGCTCTGCGTCGGCTTCAGGCGGTCGTGCGGGTTCTCGCCCGTCTGGTTCTCGACGAAGTAGTCGGGCGCGGCCGTCTTGCCGATGTCGTGGTAGAGCGCGCCGATGCGCGCGAGCAAAGGGTTGGCCCCGACGGCGCGGCAGGCGTCCTCGGCCAGCTGGCCGACGGCGTGCGAGTGCTGGTTCGTGCCCGGCGCGCGCAGGGCTAATTGGCCGAAAACAGGCAGGTCCGCGTTCGACAGCTCCAGGAGCTTCACGTCCGTCAGGATGCCGAACGCCGACTCGTTAATCGGCAGGCCCCCGGCCGTGAAGATCGTCGTCAGGAGGCCGCCCAGCACGCCGCAGCCCATCGTGAACAGCACGCTCTTGAGGGTCAGCGGCTGCTGCGCGTAGGCGATGATGGCGACGGCCGTCATCGCGTTGACCGCGGCGATGAGCAGGCCCGCGACCGTGACCGACTGCCGCTCGCGGTAGCGGCCGATGCCGTAGATCGCCGCGGTCGAGGAGATGACGGCGTAGAAGGTGACGAGGATGCCGGTGGGCGCGAGCAGGCCCGCGAAGAGCGACGTGACGAGCGCCGTAATCAGCCCGAGCTGGGTGTCCACGAGCAGCGCGACGAGCAGCGTGGCCGAGGCGAAGGGGACGGCGAAGTCCCAGATGACCGGGTCGTTCAAGGGCGCGGTCATGCCGCGCGTGGCGATGCTCTCGGCGAGCGTGAAGCCGACGCGCGCGAGAATCGTCTGGACGACGACCGCCGAGCCGACGAGCGCGAACGCCTTGCGCGGCGAGAGGTTCAGTGTGACGGCCGTCGAGCGGTGCTCTATGAACTTCCAGGTCAGCCAGTAGAGCGCGGCGACGAGGAAGAACAGGCCGAACAGTTGATTCCACCAGCGCCGGCCCTGCCGCGCGTAGTCGCGCACGGCCTGCATCTGCGCCAGCATCGGGCCGCTGACCGTGTCGCCCTCGCGCGCGATGACCTGGTTGCGCTTGAGCTGCATGTAGGCGGGCTCGACTTTACCGGCGGCCGCCTCGCGGACGTTCTGGGAGGCCGCGGGGTCGTAGAAGACGTTGGGCCTGACCAGCGGCGACATCGCGGCGAACAGAGCCTGCTGCTCGTCGGTCGTCCAGCCGCTCAGTTGCGAAATCCGCGAGCGCAAGTCCTTCTGCCTCTCCGAGAGCGGGTTCATGTGGCTCTGCGGCATGGTAAACACGGACTGCGCCTCTGGCTTCATCATGTTCGCGAGCACGATGTCCTGCTTGAGGTACTCGGCGTCGCCGTCTTCGTAGATGTAGCCGTCGTTTAACTCGCGCAGGATGCGCTCCAGTTGCTCAAGCTCCGCGGGGTCGAAGCGACGCGCGACGAGGGCGTCCACCAGCGCGCTCCTGCCGCCCGGCCCGGTCCACCTCAGCTCTTTTCTGGCGTTGCTGTTGCCCGGCTGCGTCGCCTGCTTCTGCAAGTCCTCCCAGGCGGAGCGGAAGCTCTGGGCGGCGCTCTTGGCGCGCGTCGGGTCGAAGGCGAAGACAGGGCGCGTGGCCTCGCGGGCCGCCTCGCGCCGCTTCTCCGTCTCGGCCAAGTCCGGCACGCTGATGTCCGCGGGGGCGATGACGGTGCGGCGCACCACGTCGCCCTCACGGTAGTTCTCGACGGAGACGCGCGAGTTGGCGTTGACCAGCAGGAGCGTGGTCGCAACGACGAAGAGGCCGTAGAAGATGAAGAAGCGCGTGCGCGGGCGGAACCGGCTGAAGGGGCGGAAGAGGAAGCCGAGGACCGCGTTGCGCACGCGGTCGAGCGGGGAAGTGAAGCGTCGTCGGTGTTTCTGGCTCATCTCAGCTATGCGCGGCGTACTCGGCCTCTTCCGTTGTCTTCGGGGCGCGCGACTAGGTCGCGGGCCAGGATGGCGCTCGCGCGCTCAAGCATCGGGCGCAGGCTCTTCGGCTCGACGGCCGAGACGGCGACGGGCTCCGGCGCGTCCTTCTGCGCGGCCTGGCGCAGGATGGATTCGACCGCGGCCGGCTCAAGCAGGTCCGACTTGTTGAAGACAGTGAGGCGCGGAATCTGATTGAACTTCAAGCTCGCCGAGGATTCTCTCGACCGATCAGGAGCTGCTGCTCCCAGCGCGGGTTGCTCGCGTCAACCAGGTGTATGAGCAGGTCGCTGTCGCTAATCTCTTCGAGCGTGGCGCGGAAGGCGGCGAGCAGGTCCGGCGGCAGGTCGCGGATGAAGCCGACCGTGTCGTTGATGATGACCTCCTGCTCGCGCGGCAGGCGCAAGCGGCGCGAGGTCGGGTCGAGCGTGGCGAACATCGCTGCTCGGCGTGGACCGCGCTCGAGTGAGCGTGTTGAGCAGCGTGGACTTGCCGGCGTTCGTGTAGCCGACAATCGAGATGACGGGGAACTCGCGGCGCGCGCGCTCCTTGCGCCGCTGCTGGCGACGGAGCGATGAGGCTCTGAATCTCCTTTTCGAGACGGTTGATGCGGTCGCGCACGCGGCGGCGGTCGATTTCGAGCTTCGTCTCGCCGGGGCCGCGCCCGCCGATGCCGCCCGCGAGCCGCGAGAACGCGGAGTCTGTCCGGCGATGAGGCGCGGCAGCAGGTATTTCAGCTGCGCCAGCTCGACCTGGAGCTTGCCCTCGCGCGACTGCGCGCGCTGGGCGAAGATGTCGAGGATGAGCTGCGTGCGGTCGATCACCTTGAGGTCGGTGGCCTCCGAGAGCGAGCGCACCTGCGCGGGCGACAGCTCGCGGTCGAAGACGATCAGGTCGGCGCCGAGCTGCAGCGCGCGCACGAGCAGCTCTTCGAGCTTGCCGCGCCCGAGCACGGTGCGCGGGTCAATCGCGCTGCGGCGCTGGATGACGCTCGTCGAGCACGACGACGCCGGCCGAGGTCGCCAGCTCCTGCAACTCCTGCCATGGACTCTTCGGCCTCGAACATTGAGCCGGTCGTCACGCCGACGAGGATCGTGCGGTCGCGCACCTCCGCGCGGCGCGTCGCCCGCCGGTTGCGCGCCATCTCTTCTTCGAGCGAGTTGATGAGCGCGAGGAAGTCCACGTCGAGCTGCGACGGAATTTGCGGCTCAAGAAAAGCGTAGGGCGCGGCGGCGCGGCCGTTCGTGTCCAGCTCGGCGGCGGTCGTCGGCAGCAGGTGCGCGGCGCGCACCATGCCGGGCAGCCCCGTGCGCTCGTCCACGTCGAGCGACGACCATCAGGTCGAGCCGCAGCAGCGCGAGGTCGTCAGGTCGTCCTGCGTCAATTCCTCGCCGCGCAGGTGCGTGTGGACGCCGCGCAGGCCGCGGAAG
>CAVZDV010000005.1:0-371049 GCA_963774105.1 uncultured Acidobacteriota bacterium
CCCCGACAACGTCTTCCACGCGATCAAGTCCACGCCGAAGGTGACGGGCTTCGTCGGCGGCCAAAACTGACGCCGCTGACCGAGCAGGAAGTCAACCAGATCGTCCACAACGTGACGGAGGCGGCCGAGAAGCCCAAGCCGAAGTTCTCTTACACCGCAGGCGAGACTGTCCGCATCAAGAGCGGCCCGTTCGCCAGCTTCACGGGCAAGGTCGAAGAGGTCAATGAGGACAAGTCAACCTTGAAGGTGACGGTCACCATCTTCGGCCGCTCGACGCCCGTGGAATTGAACTTCCTGGACGTAGAGAAGGTGACGTTCGCGGAAGAGGAATAATCTTAATTTGAGATTTGAAATTCGAGATTTCAAATCAGAGTAATAATCATGGCGAAGAAAATAACTGGTTATATCAAGTTGCAAGTTCCGGCCGGCAAGGCCAACCCTGCGCCGCCTATCGGCCCGGCTTTGGGTCAGCACGGCGTCAACATCATGGAGTTCTGCAAGGCTTTCAACGCGAAGACCGCGCAGATGGACCCCGACCTGAAGATTCCGGTCGTCATCACGGTCTACGCCGACCGCTCCTTCACGTTCGAGACGAAGACGCCTCCGGCGGCGGACCTCTTGAAGAAGGCCGCGGGCATCCCGAAGGGCTCCGGCAAGCCGAACCGCGAAAAGGTCGGCACCATCTCCCGCGACAAGATAGAGGAGATCGCCAAGACCAAGATGCCGGACCTGAACACGACCAGCCTGGAGTCGGCCGTCAAGACGATTGAGGGCACGGCACGGAACATGGGATTGACCATCGAGTAACCGATTTGAGGTTTGAAATTTCAAACCTCAAATTATAAGGAGAGGGAGAGACGCTCGGCCCCGGCCGCGCGCTCGCTTGCACCTCGGAGGGTAAAGAATTGAAAAAGCACGGAAAGAAGTACCGCGCGGCCGAGGAGAAGATAGAGGCCGGGCGCAAGTACACGCTCGAAGACGGCGTGGCGAAGGTCAAGGAGATCGCCTTCGCGAAGTTTGACGAGACCGTCGAGCTGACGATGTGGCTCGGCGTTGACCCGCGCAAGGCGGATCAGTTGGTGCGCGGCACGGTCGTCCTGCCGCACGGCCTCGGAAAATCCAAGACGGTGCTCGTCATCACGCAGGGCGACAAGCAGCGCGAGGCCGAGGAGGCGGGCGCGGATTTCGTGGGCGGCGAGGAGATGGTTGACCGCATCAAGGGCGGCTGGCTCGAATTCGACGCCGTCATCGCCACCCCGGACATGATGCGCAGCGTCGGCCAACTCGGAAAAATCCTGGGGCCGCGCGGCCTGATGCCGAACCCTAAAACTGGCACAGTCACGGTGGATGTCCGCACGGCCGTGCAGGAGACGAAGGCCGGTAAGGTCGAGTACCGCGTGGACAAGACGGGCGTGATTCACGTCCCCGTCGGCAAGGTCTCGTTCGACTCGGACAAGATCATGGGTAACGCGCGCGTGCTGCTGGACGCGGTCGTCAAGGCCAAGCCCTCGACCGCCAAGGGCAAGTACGTCAAGAAGGTGAACCTGGCGGCGACGATGAGCCCGGGCGTGCTGCTGGACGAGACGGCATACGTCAAATAAGTGAGGAGCGTGAAGGAAAGATGAAGACCAGAGAGCAAAAACAGAAAGACCTGGAAGCCCTCACTGAGCAGTTTCAGAAGGCGCAGGCCGCGATGATCGTCGGCTTCAACAAGATGACGGTCCCGAAAGACCAGGAGCTGAGGAACCAGCTGCGCGAGGCGGGCGTCCGCTACGAGGTCGTCAAGAACACGCTGGCGCGGAAGGCCGCCGCCGGCACGCCGTTCGAGCAGGCCGCCGAGCACTTCAAGGGCGTGACGGCCATCGCCGTGAGCGAGGGCGACCCGGTGAACTTGTCGAAGGCGATTTCCAAGTTCACGAAGGCCAACCCGGACGTGTTCAAGTTCAAGGTCGGCGTGGTCGAGGGCCGCGTCGTCGCGCTGGGCGACGTGGAGGCCATCGCCAGCCTGCCGTCGAAGGAAGAGTTGATCTCGAAGATCATGTTCTTGATTAACTGCCAGGCGCAGCGGCTCGTGACGGTGCTGTCGGCCGTCCCGCGCAACCTGGCGATTGTCGTCAAGCAGATCGGCGAGCATAAGGGCGGCGGGGAAGTCGCCTCCTAAAATTTGAAATCTGAAATCCCGGAGTTCGGGGTTTCTCGTATAGTCAGCCGGACGCGGAAAACGAGCGGGGCGATTTGTCAGGTCGTTCTTTTCGGCTCGGACGCTTTTCGAGCTTGGATGCAACAAGCGAAAAAGGTGTCCCGTGGGTTCTTCGGCTTGCGGACAACTAACAACAAGCACACTAGAACCCCTTTGAGGAGGATTGGAAAGTCATCATGGCAGCTACACGCGAAGATGTAATCGAGTATCTGAAGGGCATGACCCTTCTGGAAGCCTCGCAGCTCGTCAAGGAGCTTGAGGAAGTGTTCGGCGTTTCGGCGGCGGCCGCGGCGGTCGCAGCGGCCCCTGCGGGTGCGGCGGCTGGCGGCGAGGCCGCGGCCCCGGCCGAGGAGAAGACCGAGTTTGACGTGATCTTGCAGGCCGCGGGCGGCAACAAGATTAACGTCATCAAGGTCGTCCGCGAGGTCACGGCGCTCGGCTTGAAGGAGGCCAAGGACCTGGTCGAGGCAGCCCCGAAGGCCGTCAAGGAGGGCGTCTCGAAGGAAGAGGCCGAGACCATCCGGCAGAAGCTCGCCGACGCGGGCGCGACCGTCGAAGTGAAGTAAGTTTAAAGTTTCAGGTTCCAGGTTTCAGGTTCGCTGTTTTAACTTGAAACCTGGAACCTGAAACCTGAAACTTTATGGCCGCTTGACAGTCTTATTGGTAGCGTTTAAGGTGGGGGAGTATTGAGGCGCTGGCGTTGCCCCCGAAAAATTTGATTAAAAGTTCGAACTGCTTTCGCTCTAAAGCGGTCAGGGCATTGTGCGCCCCGACCGCGATTTGGCATTTCTAAAGCTTTCGGCGGCCGGGCAACCGGCTCTCAGCAGGCCGTTTGACCGGGGCCGCCGGAAATTCGCACCGTTTATCCGCATTTAGGCTGATCGCCGGCTGCTGACGGCTGATCGCTTCATAAAAGGTGTCCGATGTCTGCAAATCCGCTACAAGTAACTTTCGGTGGGACGGGGCGGCGCACGAGCCAGGCCCCTGAGCGTCAGGATTTCTCCAAGATCGCCACCGCCGTGCGCATCCCGAATCTGATCGAGATTCAGAGGGAGTCCTACAACCGTTTTCTACAGATGGATCTGCTGCCCGAGGAGCGCGAGAACACGGGCCTCCAGGCCGTCTTCCGCTCGGTCTTCCCGATCTCGGACTTCCGCGGGACGGCGACGCTCGACTTCGTCGAGTTCCAGATCGGCAACTGGCAGTGCAAGTGCGGCCGGCTCGAAGGCTTGAACTACCTGCGCGCCAACTGCAAGAACTGCGGCTCGACCATCAAGGTTGACCCGCTCGTGCCCGGCGAGACTCTGTGCCACAACTGCGGCACGTTCAACGCCGTGCGCCCGCAGCTCTGCGACAACTGCGGCGAGCCCGTCGGCCTCAAGCACAAGCACGACCAGCAGGAGTGCCAGGAGCGCGGCATGTCCTACTCCGTGCCTTTGAAGGTCAAAATTCGCCTGACCGTCTACGACAAGGACGCCGAGACCGAGACGCTCTCCATCCGCGACATCAAGGAGGAGGAGGTCTTCTTCGGCGAAATCCCGCTGATGACGGACAACGGGACGTTCATCATCAACGGCACGGAGCGCGTCATCGTCTCGCAGCTCCACCGCTCGCCCGGCGTCTTCTTCAAGCGCGGGCCGCTCTTCGTCGCCAAGGTGATTCCGTACCGCGGCTCGTGGGTCGAGTTCGAGTACGACCAGAAGAACCTGCTGTACGTGCGCGTCGGCAAGCGCAAGTTCCTGGCCTCGATCTTCCTGCGCGCCCTCGGCATTTGGCTCGACGGCAGTTTCGACCCGAAGTCGTTCCACACCGACGGGCAACTGGAAGAGGCCGTCAAGAACTCGTCCTTCTCGGACGAGGACTTGCTGCGCGAGTTTTACGTCTCGGACGAGGTCCGCGTCGAGCAGGGCCGCCTCTTCATACAGATTCCAGAGTCCGGCCCGTCCAGCCTGACGGGGATGAAGGTTGACGCCGACATCAAAGGCCGCGGCGACGTGATCGTGCGCGCCGGCAAGAAGGTCACGGGCTCGGCTCTGGACGCGCTCCGCAAGGCGCACGTCCGCGAGGTCGAGATTGACACGGCCCAGTTCGAGAGCGCGTACTCGCTCTCCGACGTCGTCAACACGGAGACGGGCGAGGTCATCCTCGAATCCAACAACGAGATCACGCCGGCCAAATTGCAGGAGATCGCGGAGGCCGGAATCGAGCGCTTCTCGATCTTCTTCCCGGAGCGCGACGACCTCGGCCCCGTGCTCTCGCAGACCTTGAAGAAGGATGTCATCACGAAGCCGGTGGACGCGCTGCTGGAAATTTACCGCAAGATGCGCCCGGGCGACCCGCCGACCGTGCAGACGGCCTACCGCCTGCTCGAAGGCATGTTCTTCGACCCGCGCAAGTTCGACTTCTCGCGCGTCGGCCGCCTGAAGTTCAACATCAAGATGGGCAAGCCGGAGCGCAACCGCATTGACGATCCGCTGCTCTCGGCGCGCGACTTCGTCGAGGTCGTCGGCTACGTCCTGAAGATGCGCAAGAACCCGGCCGAGTACCAGGCGGACGACATTGACCACCTGGGCAACCGCCGCGTGCGCGCGGTCGGCGAGCTGCTGGAAAACCAGTTCCGCATCGGGTTGGAGAGGATGGAGCGCGCCATCAAGGAGAAGATGTCCATCCACCAGGAGATGCAGACGACGATGCCGCGCGACCTGATTAACGCGAAGCCGGTCACGGCCGCGGTGCGCGAGTTCTTCGGCTCCTCGCAGCTCTCGCAGTTCATGGACCAGACGAACCCGCTCTCGGAGATCACGCACAAGCGCAGGCTCTCGGCCCTCGGGCCGGGCGGCCTCTCGCGCGAGCGCGCGGGCTTCGAGGTCCGCGACGTGCACCCGACGCACTACGGCCGCATCTGCCCGATCGAGACGCCTGAGGGACCGAACATCGGACTGATTTCGTCGCTCTCGTGCTTCGCGCGCATCAACGAGTTCGGCTTCATCGAGTCGCCCTACCGCAAGGTGGTTGACGGCCACGTCATAGAGTACGTGCGCATCGTCAACGGCGGCGACACGAAGTTCAAGCCGGGCGAGCACGTGCCGCAGGAGGATGTCGAGAAGGCTAACAAGCGCGTCGGAGCCGACGGGCGCAAGGCGGAGTCTGAGCCGTGGCCCTTCTACCTGACCGCGTGGGAAGAGGACAAGTGGGTCGTCGGGCAGGCCAACATCCAACTGGACGAGAACGGCTACATCGTCAGCGACCGCAACGCCGCGCGTAAGGCCGGCGAGTTCATCCTCGCCCGCCGCGAGGAGATCGTGTTCGTGGACGTTTCTCCGAAACAGCTCGTCTCCGTCGCGGCAAGCTTAATCCCGTTCCTTGAGAACGACGACGCGAACCGCGCGCTGATGGGCTCGAACATGCAGCGCCAGAGTGTGCCACTTCTGCGCGCCGAAGCGCCGTACATCGGCACGGGCATGGAGAAAGTGACGGCGCAGGACTCGGGCGCGGTCGTCGTCGCGCGCCGCGACGGCATCGTGGACTACGTGGACAGTGAGCGCATCATCATCAAGGCCGACCACAACGTGGACGGCACGATTTCGCGCGAGGTGACCGCCGACATCTACACGCTGATTAAGTTCAAGCGGTCGAACCAGAACACCTGCATCAACCAGCGGCCCATCGTCCACGTCGGCGAGCGGGTCGCGAAGGGGCAGGTCATCGCCGACGGCCCGTGCACGGACAGGGGCGAGCTCGCGCTCGGCCGCAACGTGCTCGTCGCCTTCATGCCGTGGCGCGGCTACAACTTCGAGGACGCGATTCTGGTCAGCGAGCGCCTCGTGAAAGACGACTTCTACACCTCGATTCACATTGAGGAATTGGAGATCGAGGCGCGCGACACGAAGCTCGGACCCGAGGAGATCACGCGCGACATCCCGAACGTCGGCGAGAACATGCTCCGCGACCTGGACGAGAGCGGCATCATCCGCATCGGCGCTCAGGTCAAGCCGGGCTCCATCCTCGTCGGCAAGGTCACGCCGAAGGGCGAGACTCAGTTGACGGCGGAAGAGAAACTCTTGCGCGCCATCTTCGGCGAGAAGGCCGGCGACGTGAAGGACGCCTCGCTCGTCAGCCCCCCGGGCATTGACGGCACGGTCGTTGACGTGCAGGTCTTCACACGCAAGGGGCAGGAGAAGGATCAGCGCTCGCAGACCATCGAGCAGGAAGAGGAAGACCGTCTGAGGCGCGACCTCGAAGACGAAATCCGCATCCTGCGCGAGCAGCGCGACGCGCGCATCTACGAGCTTCTGGAAGGGCGCAAGCTCGCCAAAGACCTGACGGTCAACCGCGAGGTGGTCATCCCGAAGGGCGAGACCATCACGCGCGAGATGCTGGTCGGCGTCGAGCCGAAGGCGCTGCGTAAAGCCGAACTGGCCTCTACGCGCGTTGACGTTGGGGCGGAGATTAAGGAGTACGAGGAGCGCACCGAGCGGCAGATCAAGATTCTCTCGGACATCTACGAGGAGAAGATTGCGAAGCTCAGGCAGGGCGACGAGCTCGCGCCCGGCGTCATCAAGATGGTCAAGGTCTTCATCGCCATGAAGCGCAAGCTTTCGGTCGGCGACAAGATGGCCGGACGCCACGGCAACAAGGGCGTCATCGCGCGCATCCTGCCCGAAGAGGATATGCCGTACCTGCCGGACGGCACGCCCGTCGAGATTGTCTTGAACCCGCTCGGCGTGCCCTCGCGCATGAACGTGGGCCAAATCTTAGAGACGCACCTCGGCTGGGCCGCGCGCGTCCTCGGCCTCCACTTCGCCACGCCGGTCTTCGACGGCGCGACCGAGAAGGAGATCAAGATCAAGCTCAAGGAGGCAGGCGACCACCTGCGCGCAGAGGGCTTGCCCGAAATCGTCAACGAGAGCGGCAAGACTGTCCTCTACGACGGCCTGACGGGCGACGCCTTCGAGCAGAAGGTGACCGTGGGCTACATCTACATGCTCAAGCTCTCGCACCTCGTGGACGACAAGATTCACGCGCGCTCAATCGGGCCGTACTCGCTGATTACGCAGCAGCCTTTGGGCGGCAAGGCGCAGTTCGGCGGCCAGCGCTTCGGCGAGATGGAGGTCTGGGCGCTCGAAGCCTACGGCGCGGCGCACATCCTTCAGGAACTCCTGACGGCCAAGTCGGACGACGTGGCCGGGCGCTCGAAGATTTACGAGGCCATCGTCAAGGGCGAGGCCGACTTCGATCCGGGCCTGCCCGAGTCCTTCAACGTCCTGGTGCGCGAGCTACAGTCGCTCTGCCTGGACGTGGAGCTGATTAACAAGGACGACGGCACGAGCAACGGCGACGGCGCGGGCACGGGCGAGGCGATTCTCGTCGGCGGGACGGCAACGGAGTAAGGAGAAGGCAGACCGCGGAAGGCCGTAGGCCGAAAAAAGCCTGTCGCCGCCTTCCGCCCTCTGCCCACTGCCTTCTGTTTTTATATCGGAGAAAAAGATGTTCAGATTTCAAGAACAAAAGACGCAACTTGCGCCGGATTTTGAAGCGATTCGGATTTCTCTCGCCTCGCCCGAAAAGATTCGCCAGTGGTCGCACGGCGAGGTGACGAAGCCGGAGACGATTAACTACAGGACGTTCAAGCCGGAGCGCGACGGCCTCTTCTGCGCGCGCATCTTCGGCCCCGTGGCCGACTGGGAGTGCCTCTGCGGGAAGTACAAGCGGATGAAGCACCGCGGCGTGATCTGCGACAAGTGCGGCGTCGAAGTCACGCAGGCCAAGGTGCGCCGCGAGCGCCTCGGTCACATTGATCTCGCCAGCCCTTGCTCGCACGTCTGGTTCTTCAAGGGCCTGCCCTCGCGCATCGGCCACCTGCTCGACATCCCGCTGCGCGAGCTTGAGAAGGTGCTTTACTTCGAGTCCTACATCGTCATTGACCCGGGCGACGCGCCCGTCAAGGAGCGCGAGCTTCTGACGGACGAGCGTTACCGCGAGTTGATGCGCGACCACCCGGGCCAGTTCGTGGCGAAGATGGGCGCGGAGGCGATTAAGGAACTCCTGACGATGGTCAACGTCGAGGAACTGGCGACCGAGCTGCGCACGCGCATGAAGGAGGAGACTTCGCAGCAGAAGAAGCTGAAGTTCTCCAAGCGCCTCAAGGTCGCGACCAGCTTCCTGAAGTCCGGCAACCGCCCCGAGTGGATGATTCTCGACGTGATTCCGGTCATCCCGCCCGAGCTCAGGCCCCTCGTGCCGCTCGACGGCGGGCGCTTCGCCACGTCGGACCTGAACGACCTTTACCGGCGCGTCATCAACCGCAACAACCGTCTCAAGAAGCTGATGGAGCTGCGCGCGCCTGAAGTCATCGTGCGCAACGAGAAGCGCATGTTGCAGGAAGCCGTGGACGCGCTCTTCGACAACGGCCGCCGCGGCCGCGTGCTGCGCGGCGTCAACAACCGCCCGCTCAAGTCTCTGTCGGGCACGCTCAAGGGCAAGCAGGGCCGCTTCCGCCAGAACCTGCTCGGCAAGCGCGTGGACTACTCTGGCCGCTCGGTCATCGTCGTCGGCCCCGAGCTGAAGCTACACCAGTGCGGGCTGCCGAAGAAGATGGCTCTGGAACTGTTCAAGCCGTTCATCTACAACCAGCTCGAAAAGCAGCAACACGCCGCGACCATCAAGCAGGCGCGCGAGATGGTCGAGCGCCAGGAGCCCGTCGTCTGGGACATCCTCGAAGAGGTCATCCGCGAGCACCCGGTTCTTCTGAACCGCGCGCCGACGCTTCACCGCCTCGGCATACAGGCGTTCGAGCCCGTGCTGGTCGAGGGCAAGGCCATTAAGATTCACCCGCTCGTCTGCACGGCCTTCAACGCGGACTTCGACGGCGACCAGATGGCCGTACACATCCCGCTCTCGCCCGAGGCGCAGATCGAGGCGGCCGTTTTGATGCTCGCCTCGAACAACATCCTGAGCCCGGCGAACGGCCAGCCCATCGCCGTGCCCTCGCAGGACATCGTGCTGGGCTGCTACTACCTGACGCGCGACAAGCCGGGCGCGAAGGGCGAGGGGCGCGTCTTCGCGTCGCTCGAAGAGGTGCTCCTGGCGCTCGACGCCAAGGAGGTCACGACGCAGACGCCCATCAAGCTCCGCATCACCGGCGACCTGATTGACCTGACGCAGGAGCACGACACGCAGGACGTGATGCGCGCGACCGTCCAGGAGAACGTCCGCCGCGTCATCAACACGACCGTCGGCCGCGTCATCTTCAACGATCAGATTCCGCCGGGGCTGCCTTTCATTAACGGCACGCTGAAGAAGAAGGGCCTGCAATCCATCGTCAACTACTGCCACATCCGTTTGGGGCACGAGATGACGGTCAAGATGCTGGACGACCTGAAGAACTTAGGGTTCCTCTACGCGACGAAGGCCGGCATCTCCATCGGCATTGACGACCTCGTCACGCCGGAGTCGAAAAAGACTCTGGTCGCGAAGGCCGAGAGTGATGTCATTGACGTTGAGCAGCAGTACCTGGACGGCGTCATCACGAACGGCGAGCGTTACAACAAGGTCGTCGCCATCTGGTCTGAAGTGACCGACAAGGTCGCTAAAGAGATGTTCAAGGCGATGGACGAGCGCGAGAAGGCTCTGGACGAGCTGAACCCGATTCTCGTCATGTCGGATTCGGGCGCTCGCGGCTCCGCACAGCAGATTCGCCAGCTCGCAGGGATGCGCGGTCTGATGGCTCGCCCGTCCGGCGAAATCATCGAGACGCCGATTCACGCCAACTTCCGCGAAGGGCTGAACGTCCTGCAATACTTCATCTCGACGCACGGCGCTCGCAAAGGTCTGGCGGACACGGCGCTCAAGACGGCCGACTCGGGTTACCTGACCCGCCGCCTCGTGGACGTGGCGCAGGACGTGATTATTTCTGAGCCCGACTGCGGCACGCTCAGAGGTATCAGTGCGACGGCGATTGTCGAAGGCGGCGAGGAGATCGAAAGCTTACGCGACCGCATCGTCGGGCGCACTTCGCTCGACGACGTGGTTGACCCGGTTGAGGGCCGCGTCATAGTCGAAATCGGCGAGGAGATTGACGAAGACCTCGCGGCCGAGATTCAGCGTTCCGGCGTCCAGCGTGTCCGCATCCGTTCGGTGCTGACGTGCGAGTCGCGCCGCGGCTGCTGCATCAAGTGCTACGGGCGCAACCTCGCCACGGGCCGCCCCGTGGACATCGGCGAGGCCGTCGGCGTCATCGCCGCCCAATCCATCGGCGAGCCCGGCACGCAGCTCACGATGCGCACGTTCCACATCGGCGGCACGGCGCGTCTCGAAGAGTCATCGAAGCACGAGGCGCGCGTTGACGGCACCATCCGGTACGTCGAGTTGCAGACGGTCAAGAACCGCAAGGGCGAGATCATCGCCATGAACCGCAACGGCGCTTTGACCATCATGGACGAGCGCGGGCGCGAGGTCGCGCGTTATCAAATCGTCTACGGCGCGCACCTGCACATCGCGGACGGCGCGCGCGTCCGCCAGGATCAAATGCTGGCGACGTGGGACCCGTTCACCTTCGCCATCCTGACGGAAGTGGCCGGCCACATCAAGTTCCAGGATTTGAAGGAAGGTGTGACGGTGGACGAGGAGGTTGACGAAGTGACGGGCCAGTCCCGCATGGTCGTCAAGGACTCGCCGGACGAGAAGAAGCAGCCGCGTCTGGAAATCCGCAACGCCGCGAACAAGGTGTTGAAGACTTACCAGATGCCAGTTCGCGCTAACCTGATGGTCGGAGACGGCGACATGGTGGAGCCCGGCGACATCATCGCTAAGATTCCGCGCGAGACCACGAAGACCAAGGACATCACGGGCGGTCTGCCGCGCGTCGTCGAACTCTTCGAGGCCCGCAAGCCGTCGGAAACGGCCATCATGTCTGAGATTGACGGCACGGTTAAGCTCGGGCCAATCGCGAAGGGCAAGCGTAAGCTGATCATCACGGGCAACGACGGCGAGGAGCGCGAGTACGACATCCCGCGCGGCACGCACATCAACGTGCAGGAGGGCGACCGCGTCCGCGCCGGCGAGGCCCTGATGGACGGCCCGCTCAACCCGCACGACATCCTGCGCGTGCTCGGCATGAACCGCTTGCAGGAGTACATCGTCAACGAGATTCAGGAGGTCTACCGCCTACAGGGCGTCAACATCAACGACAAGCACATTGAGGTGATCGTCCGCCAGATGTTGCGCTGGGTGAAGATCAAGGAAGTCGGCGACACCGAGTTCCTCCTCGACGAGCAGGTAGACCGCTTCCGCTTCGCGGACGAGAACGCACGCGTGGCCGAGACGGGCGGCGAGCCGTCGCAGGCAGAGCCCTTGCTGCTCGGCATCACGAAGGCGTCGCTCTCCACGGACTCGTTCATCTCCGCGGCCTCGTTCCAGGAGACGACGAGGGTTCTGACGGAGGCGGCGATTTCGGGGCGCATAGATTACCTGCGCGGCCTGAAGGAGAACGTCATCATGGGCCGTCTGATTCCCGCCGGCACCGGGATGGAGTTCTACCGCAACGTCAAGGTCGAGCGCGACGAGACGATTGACCAGGTGAGCCGCGAGCGCGACCTCGAAGACTTCCCCGAAATCGTCGGCGGCGTGGACGTGCCCGAGGCCGAGCCCACCCGCACGGCCGTCGCGGCCGGCGGCGACGGCGACGCCGTGGCGACCGGGGACGAGGAGTAGTCCGTAAAAACCGCCTGACACTCGAAAAAACGTCAGGCACAGGAAAAAGGCCCGCGGAGGTTTTCGCTAACCTCCGCGGGCATTTTTGTATTAAAACGGCACGCCCCCGCCCTACCCTATATGGGTTAATCATGTACGAAAAGATGACTCTTTATGGGCTCCTTATCGCCGTAAACATTAAAAATTCTTAGGCAGGCGCTTTGGAACGGCGCTTGCCAATAGAATGCTGCCAGGAGTTGGCGGGATCAATTGGGGTTCCGGTAGCGATTTTAGGGAGGGGCAAATGAGAAGTAATTTGATGAAAAGATTGGCCGCGACTGCGACTCTCGCCGCGGTCTCTTTGGTTGGGGGGGCGGCTTACGCTCAAGCGCCGCGCGCGCAGCAGCGTCAGCAGGAGAAGGCTCAGAAACAGGACGACAGGCAGGAGCGCATCCAGCAGCGCCAGCAGCAGCAGGCTCAGCAGAAGGCGCAGCGCCAGGCCCAGATAGACCAGCGCCAGCGCCAGCAGCAGCAGCAAGTCCAGACAAATCAGCAGCAAGTCCAGACAAATCAGCGCCAGCAGCAGATACAGCAGCAGCAGCGCCAGGCCGAGATTCGCGAGCGCCAGCGCCAGCAGCAAATCCAGGTGCGTGAGCGCCAGCAGGATCAGGCCGCGCGCCAGCGCCAGCAGCAGATCAACACTCGCGAGCGCCAGCAGGAGCAGGCCGAGCGGCTCCGCGAGCAACAGCTGCGCCAGCGCCAACAGCAGCAGCAGGCGGCCCAGCGGGATCGCGCTGAGCGGATAGAGGACCGGACGGAGTTGGAGCGCCGCCGCCAGCAGACGCAGATCCAGAATCAGCAGCAGAGCCTCGCTCGCCAGCGCGAGCGGCTACAACAGCAGCGCCAGCAGCAGACTCTGCGCCAGCAGCAGTACCGCCAGCAGATGCAGCAGCAGCAGTACGCCTTGCAGCAGCGCTCGCGGATACTTGAGCAGCAGCGCCGTCTGGCACAGTACCGCTACCAGCAGCTGTACCTGGAGCGCCTGCGCCAGGACCAGATTCGCTTGCAGAACTCGCGTTACTACGGCGACGACTACTACTACAACGACGCCGGCTACAACACCTACTACCGTTACAACCGTGACGGCAGGTATTACGAGACGAACCGCTACGGGGCCGAGATGCTCCAGCGCGCCGTCAACTCAGGCTACGAGCAGGGCTTCTACGCCGGCCGCGCCGACCGCGAGGACGGCTGGTCAGCGGACTACCGCAACTCGGACGCCTATCAGGACGCGAGCTACGGTTACGACAGCTACTACGTTGACATGAGCGAGTACCGTAACTACTTCCGCGAGGGCTTCCGCCGCGGCTACGAGGACGGCTACTACAGCCGCCAGCAGTACGGCAACTATAGCAACGGGAAGTGGAACATTCTCGGGACCATCCTGAGCTCGATTCTTAACCTTCAGAACTTCTAAAGTAGGGAAGAACTGACAACAACTTCGGCCCCCGCTTTCCGATGGAAAGCGGGGGCCGAACTCTTTTCACTAACCACCGCGCCTCGCCCTCACGCAGGGACGCTTTGTTAGACACCTTACGCCAGAATTAACCGGGAGACACAACCAACCAAGCCTTCAATCTTGCGGATGAAAGCCGCGCTCGTTCCGCTCCGGTTGAATGAGTTGTTAGCCGCCGCCCTTGTCGAAGCGCGGAGCGGAAAACCTTGAAAGAACAGGCGATTTTGCGAGAGACTATGACGAGAACGAGGAGGGCGAGTAATGCCTTCTATTCAAGAAAAAGTCACCTTGACAGAAGAGGAGTAACAAGACCTCTGCCGTCAGGTCGAGCAGACAGGCGAGACGAAATCTACGGCAAGAAGGGCGCGAAGAAAAGGCGCGAGCGAAAATGAGCGAAGAACAATTCAATATGTTCTACTGCTACGAGACCGGGGCACGGACTGAGGTTGACTTTTTCGAGTGGCGCGGCACACAGGAAGAAGCGCAACGCGCGTTCAAAACATCGTGCGCGCAGTATCAAACGCTGCTCTGGGCTGAGCTTAAGAACGTCTCACGCGGGGGCATAGTCGTTGACGAGGTTGAGCCGCGTAAGGGCGGCTAACGTCCGAATTAACTGGCGCGCAATTAACTTTGAGGATGAGAGCGGTGCTCATTGCGAGTCCGGTTGAATCTCAGCGGGTACATTCCTCGCAAGCTTGCTGCGCTATACTTGGCGAGTGAGCAAGTTTATTCATAAAAGGCACAATGTCTCAGTTCTTCTCTACCATATCGTTTGCCCGGCCAAGTATCGGAGAGTGGTTTTCACTGCCGATGTGGATGAAAAGCTCAAAGACATCTGCCTGGAAATCAGCAAACGCTATGAGATCACTTTCCTTGAGATTGGAACAGATCAAGATCATGTCCATTTTCTCGTGCAATCAGTGCCAATGCTGAGTCCAAAAAGGATTGTGCAGATCATCAAGAGCCTGACGGCCAAAGAAATCTTCCGCGCCTGTCCAGAGGTCAAGAAGCAACTGTGGGGCGGAGAGTTCTGGAGCAATGGCTATTTCATCAGTACAGTCGGGCAGCATGGCAACGAAACGTCAATTAGGAAGTACATTCAAGATCAAGGTGCAGAATATATTCAGCTACACAAGGAACAACTCAAGCTATTCTGATACTCCGCAGCTTGCTGCGGCGAAATTCATTGAGTTGTTAGATGCCGGGGGCCTGGAAAAATCCGCCGCATTATCTACCACCTCAATTCCCACAATCTTCTTTTTCAACTTGGCCTTTTCTGTCTCTCCGAACGAATCAAATTTGGTATGGAAGATTACTCCTTCGTATTCATAGGACCAGGTTTCCTCGGCCGTGGTCGTCTGCGCCTTCGCTTTCCCATACGCATTAAATACATCCCGGAGGGTGCTGTGACAGACAACTATCCCTCGGTTAGTAAAACCATGACAAGGGGGCTTGATTACGATAGCGAATATCCGTTTATCCGAATCATCGTATCGGTAATAAAACGATAAGCCGCGCTCTTCATACATGATTTCGTAGGAATATTTGTTGTGCTCAATTAAACCAAAATCATCCCCATACGCGGCTATCACATCACTCATGGTTGATTTACCCACAACAATGTCCTCAACACCGACCCCCTCATTTATTAGTACTGATTGAGCAGAGGGATAGCCAGCATGAGAAACAATGGCGTCCATTCCGGGCGTCATATACAGAAGCGCAAGAGTTAACAATAATGCGTAAATTGGTTTTCTCACAATAATTAACCCGCTTGATCAAGGTAGATGTTTCGCCCTCAGGTCCAATGACTTGTTCGATGCGGTGTTCCAAAGGATGATTGACTATGATTTTCTACCTTTTGTGAAGCCACGATGTCAAAATTCGCCAAGCGTTATAATTAAGTTCGTAATTCCAAGCAGGGGATTCTCTAAAAGCGTGAACTGTCAGATGAATTCCTTTGTTATCACACTCTGTCGTGAAATCCCGCAAAAATCGAGCAGCGTCTTGATGCCCTTGATAAATTCCAACTTCACCAATGTAAACAGGGACTCTGTGTGTTGCTCCAAATCTTCTAACATTTTCAAGTCTTGCTTGAAGTTGAGCTAAAGTGTAATTTGTGCTTCCAGCACTTCCAACGTAACGATATTTACTAGAGATGTTAGAGAAAGGGGATTGAACAGTTGTACCCCAATCCCAAAAATGGAACTCAATAATTTGATTACTTATTCCGGGTAATGGTCTGAAACTACTGCTCGAAGCTGGACTTGTTGTAGCTCCTTTAGCCGCATAGACGATGGCAGTATGCGTATCGTATCTTCGTATCTCCTGCGCCGCCCGCAATGCAACTCTACTCCATTCTGGATGATTTGGCTCATTGCACAAGTCATACCAAATACGGGGCTTGTTAGCAAAACGCTGTGCAAACATTCCCCATTTGGCAACAAAATCATTTTCATCTGTAATCGTGGAACAATTCGGTGAACCGACATCACACGAACCAGGGTGATGAAAATCTATCACCATGACTATACCGCGTTGGTTAGCGACTGTGTGAACCGCTTCAGCAAAGTTCATCCAACAAGTCACATCACAGTACGAGGTACTAAAGTAAACAGGAAACCGAACTAAATTCCCGCCCTTGTCAGCAATTGCATGTACGTCACTTTGAGTGCCTGCAATATCAATCGAAATGGTTTCCAACATAAAGCCACGACGGGGCAGAGCGTTGCTTGTAATTGGAAGAAGAAATGTAACCATGCAAGATAAACAGCAATTTGCAAGTCAATTTAGCCATCAATTCTTCTCCTTTTTAGAATTACAGACGTTACGCTATCCACGAAGAGCCGAATTCCAATCATACATCATAAGTAGCCGCCGAACGCTCGAATTTGTATGTTGACTGAAGTCTGCTGAAGCGGCAAGCTTCAGCGATCACAGGGCACCGGAGAAGCTGTGCTCGAATTCTGACCACGGAGTCAGTCGGTTAGTCTAGCTCCCGGTGCCCATTGCGTGCAGCGCACCGAGGTCGGACAGTATCCGAAGCCGCTCACACGCTTGAGCTGAGCTTGCATCTGCAAGTTTGACCCGCGCCGCATTCTCTTCTCTTCGGGAGGAGTTCACCCAATGACGGAACCAGCACTCGGCATCGACATCGCGAAACTCAAGTTCAACGTCTGCCTCATCAGCTCCCAAGGTAAGCTCCGCCACAAAGTCTTTCCCAACAACGGAGCCGGCTTTGAGCAGCTCCGTCAGTGGCTCGCAAAGCACGGCGGCCAGCGAGTCCACGCCTGCCTGGAAGCCACCGGCACTTACGGCGAAGCTCTCGCCCTCTATCTTCATCAAGCGGGTCACACCGTCAGCGTCATCAATCCGGCGGCCGTCAAAGCCTTCGCTCAAAGTCGGCTTTCACGCACGAAAACAGACCGCGTGGATGCCGAACTGATCGCCCGCTTTTGCCAAGCTCAAGAGCCCCCGGCATGGACACCTCTGCCGGTCGAAGTCCGAGAACTACAGGCACTTGTGCGCCGCCTGGAGTCGCTCATCGAGATGCGTGTCGCCGAAGAGAATCGCCTCTCTTCAGGGATCACGGTTGAGGTCGTGCGCCGAAGTGTTGAAGAACTGCTCAATCACCTCAACGAGCAGATCAAGCGGACAGAGGAGTTGATCCGCCAGCACATCAACAATCATCCCGGACTCAAGCGACAAAGCGAGTTGCTCGACTCCATCCCGGGCATCGCGGAGACCACGGCCGCTCTGCTGCTCTCCGAGATCACGGACATCAAGCAGTACAGGAGCGCGCGACAAGTGGCGGCCTACGCGGGGCTGGTGCCGAGAGAGCGCCAATCGGGGAGTTCTCTGAAGGGGCGTGCCAGGCTCTCAAAGATCGGTAATGCTCGACTGCGCAAGGCGCTCTACTTCCCGGCCATCACGGCGCTGCGGTGCAGCCCGTTCTTCCAACAGTGGGCCGAGGGGCTGCGCCAGAGAGGCAAGTGCAAGAAGAGCGTCATCTGCGCCGTGATGCGTAAGCTCCTACATCTCGCTTACGGTGTGTTGAAGCACGGCAAGCAGTTCGACCCGCAGTGGGTGAAATCTGCTTGACATCCAACACAGTATCTAACGCGGCGGGAAGCATCTGCGAATTGATTCAAGTTCTCGATGACATCCATGCTGATTCCGCTCGCGTTGAATGAGTTGTTAGGCGCGCTCCGGGGATGATTCCTTCCAAACGTCAAACAACACTGTCTGATCTGCCTCACAAGACAGATTACACAGGCCGCCCCTGGGTGTGGCTCGAAAATACCCTTAGCACATGGCCATCCGGGTCAGTAACCTCGAACCAGAGATGGCCCGCAAGGTGATCCTCACCGATGGCTGTGCCCGTGATTCCTGCGCTCCCCATTGCAGCGTGAGCGGCTTCAATGTCTTCAACCATAAAATCAAAGACGCGAACTGGCCCACCCTTCGGCTTGCCCTTGGCTCGGAACAGCACTAGATGTGTGCCGCCGCGCAATTCGAGGATTGCCAGCTCCTCTCGCTTTAAGATCGGGCGCATGCCCAGAGCCCGGTAGAACTCGGCGGCGAGGCCGACATCTGATACGCGGAGCGTAACATGGCCGATGGCAATCGGGGGCGGCATCTGCTCTTCGGCTATATTTTTAAGCCCAGGTCTTTTCTTATTTGGCATAAAGTCCTCCCTCTGTGGTTCATAAAAGATTAGCTTGAGGCTAATAAGGAAAGACACTCGTTAGCGGAAGGTACGAGGCCCAGACGCGGACGCACGATATTCCTGCCGGAAGGTGTATGTCAATAGGCAGGAATGCCCTGTGTCAACGCAAAGTAGAGATGTCCCCTCTTTGTGCAAAGTAGAGATGTCACCTTCTGAGGATGCAAAGCTCGCCCCTGCGTTCTCTGGCCTCCATCGAGTTCTCCGTGTAGTCGAAGTATCTCCACGGGTGTGTCATCGGCGGATGATACTTTGTGTGCGGCTTCGCTGTCGCCTTGGCGAGCCTTCGGTCGAGCAGCTTCGTGGGCGTGACTTGTGCTTGCTCGCGCTCCTGCTCGGAGCAGAGGCGGTAGTCGAGCGCCTGGCCTTTGTATTCGATACTGATCTCTCCGGTGCTCGTCTCTCTGACTTCCACGTGCGCGCCGCGCATGGTGTAGGCCGCGCGCTTCGTGCTGAGTTGGTAGACGCGGCCGTTGTAGGAGACGGTCAGGTTCTTCGAGAGGGTGCGCCGCTCGACGAGCGTCAGGATGCGGCCGAGGTCTTCTCTCGGAGACAGTGGCCGGTGCGCGTCCTCACGGGAGCGCGGGCTGAGGGCGAAGCGCGAGTTGTAGGTGGTGATGAACTCCGGCAGGTAAGCATTGGCTTCCTCGCTTGACGAGATCGCGCGCAGCCGCAGCTCTTTCGTGAGCCGGTCCTGCAAGGTCTGGTTGGCCCGCTCGACGCGGCCTTTGGCCTGCGGCGAGTGCGCGCAGATCAACTCAATCGAGAGTTCTTTCATCGCCCTGCCGAACTGGGTGAGCCCTGTGCCAGAGAGCGCGTTGGGGATGTTGACGCGGAAAACGCCGAACTTATCACTGTAAAGGGCCAGCGGCTTGCCGTGTTGCCCGATATAGGAGCGGACGGCCGCGAAGTAGTTGAAGGTGGACTCACACTCGACGAACGAGAGGTGCATCAGGCGGCTGGTGGCGTCGTCCACAAAGACCAGAAGTGTCGCGCGCGGGGCGCGGCCCTCGAACCAGTCGTGAGGGCTTCCGTTCGATCTGGACGAGTTCGCCCGTGCGGGCGCGGCGCTCGCGCAGGCCGTGGACGACCGCCCGCCGAGCGCGCCGCGCCCGCCACAGCCCTAAAGAGATCAGCAGGCGGCGGACGCTCTCACGCGAGAGGCAGAGGCCGTCTTCTTCGCAGAGCTTCTCCCGGGCGAGGGTGGGGCCGAAGTCTGGGTAGCGCGAGCGGAGCAGGTGGCTGACTTGAGAGACCAACTCTTCAGGCAGGCGGTTGTTCGAGGGGCGGCCCCGCCGCTTGGACTGAAGGGCACGAGCGCCGCGCTGGCGGTAGGCGCGCAAGAGCCGTTTGACTTGCCTGACGGAGAGCTTGAGCAGGCTGGCCGCCTCGCGCTGCGTCAGGCGCTTGCCGCCGACTCGCTCAATGACTTCCAGGCGGGAGAGTTCACGTTGGCTCATCACAAGTAGGTCCGTCACTTCCTGCTGCCCCTTTCGTGCTGAAGATCATGTCTTCAGTAGCACGAAAAGGGGACATCTCTACTTTGCAGAAAGGGGACATTACTACTTTGCGCTAACATAGGCAGGAATGCCCTGGATAGCAAAAGCAAGGCCGCCACGCCGTTGTCGGAAGCGGCTTGACGTGGCGGCCTCTCCGCACAGGCTGTCTCTTCCACGAAGACAGACGTGCGGCGCGGGAGCGCACGACCCACCCAAGGCGTGCGCGCCCGTTCTTAATGGCGACTTCTTTTCGCTGACTTCTTGCCTGTCCGTGCTAGCTTCACGACGACCTTGCCTGAATCGTCCAGACGGAAAATGAGGTGGTCGCCGGGGCGCGCGTTTAGTTCGTTCAGGAGCGGGCAGGGGACACGTCCGCGAGTGAGGCCCTTATCGTTTGTGATTTTGGCCCTGTACTCTTCTCTTCTTTTCATGAGTATCCTTTGTATGTGAAGAAAGCGCGCGGTTTGGTAAGATGGCGCGCGGTCCATTTTTGAAAACTCGGCAACGGCTTATGCGTGGCTCAAGCCTCAACCTCAAAAGCTGAGAGATGAGCATCGCCGTTCGGAATGAAAGGTTCATTCTCACGGCGAACAACTTGAGCGAGCGCATTCTATTCCCAAAAGGGAATAAAAGTAAACCTCTAAGTCTGTCTGGCTCGTCGGGAGGGAACTCCTGATGGGGACGAGACCGCGCCGGAAGCCTGAACGCCTTGCCGAAAAGCTGCGGCAGATTCGAGATGCTTTTGGATTGTCTCAATCGGAGATGGTGAAACGTCTTGAGGCTGACGACCTTATTGCTTATAACGAAATCTCAAAATACGAATTGGGATTACGAGAGCCGACCTTGCTGATTCTCCTGCAATACGCGCGCGTGGCCGGCGTGTGTGTGGATGTGTTGATTGACGACCGGCTTGATTTGCCCGGCAAGTTGCCGGGTGCGCCGAGGCACGGCCGGAATTGAGGCGGTCGTGGAGCGCGGGCGGCAACTCGTGCGCGAGCTGGACGCCATCGTCCGCAACAAGTATCGCAAGGACAGGGCGACACTCGCCGCCTGGGAAAGCGCCAGCCGCGTCGAGAGACTCCCGCGCAAGAAGAAGAAGGTCGAAACACCTCCGCCAACGGCCTGAAGACATCTTTGCGCCTCCAGCGTCTTCGCGTGAGGTTAAGTTTCACGCAAAGACGCTGGAGGCGCTAAGGGGTTGAGTTCAGGTCTTACCCGCGCTCTTTCTTTCGAAAGATTTCAGGCCCCAGAGGACTATGAGGGCGAGGGCGGTGATGCCGCCGGCGAGGATGAACTGGCGCAGGGCGACGGCGATGCCAAGGGCTCCGCAGAGGAGGAGGGAGGCGGCGGTCGTCAGGCCCTCCACGGCGCGACTCTCGCCGCGGCGGAAAATTGTGCCAGCGCCGAGGAAGCTGATGCCCGTGATGATGGCCTCGACGACGCGAATGGGGTCGGAGCGGACGGGGCCGTCAGCGCCGCCGCCGCCGTAGCGATGCAGCAGGGCGTCGGCCAGCCCTACGAGCAGCGCGGACGCGCCGGCCACGAGCATGTGCGTGCGGAACCCAGCGGGCTTGTTGGCGCGCTCGCGCTCCATCCCTATGATCCCGCCGAGCAGCATCGCCAGCGCGACCTCGCCTATGATTTCCAGTTGCATGAGCCAATTCACCGCCGGGAACCTCCTTCAAGTCTCACGCTCAGTCTGTGCGACGCGCCTGCGGGTAAAGCATCGTCGCGTTAGGGTCAGAGGTCTGCCGTCCCGCGGCGACCAGCTCCGTGCCGTCGCTGACGCAGTAGAGCAGCGATTCGTCCGTGTAAGTGCTGTTGCACTTCGGGCAGCGCCTGGTCTGACCCGGCGCGGCGCTCTTGACTGTTGGCTCCGTTGGTTTGGAGGGCAGGGGATCAGCCGCGGGCGCGGGGCTCTGCGCGGCCTGCGGCTTGTTCCTGGATAACTTTATCACCGTGGCCGCGAGCGCGCCGATGACGACGCCCAGGACTAAACCCAGGACGAAGGGGCCGCTCAGGAGCGGCGACGCTGACTCCGGCTCAGGCTGATGCGCCGGCGCTTGGGCGATTAATACTGAGAGACTGACTAGATGATTGAGCATCGCGGTCCTTCTTTGCAGTGATGTGGAAACGGACCCGCGCATTATAGCGGCGTTTCCGGCCGTAACCATCTGAAAATCGTTAAAATGATTGCCCCAAGTCTGCGAATCGTATTAAAGTAGAGTCGTCAGTTGCAAGACTTGCCCTAACCCTCTCCGAATAATTCGAAAACCGAGGTTCAAGCTTTTATGAGCAGGGGCTATTCTGTCTCCCCAAAGGGCAAGGGGCGTTCGGCGCTGACCGTTGGCATCGTCCTCTCTTTCTTGACGGCTCTCGTCGTCTCAGTCCCCGCGCGCAGGGCGCGTGCGGCCGCGGGCGCGCCGGAGTTGCTGACGCAGGGAACGACGACGCGCGCCGTCGCCCTCGAATCCGTCACCTGGCGCAAAGAGCCTTTCTCGCCGACGCAAGTCAACCAGTTCGGCACGGACAAACGGACGCGCGTCATGCTCTTCGCCAGAAACCTTGATTTGCAGCCCGGCGAAGGCGCTTCGGTCGTGACGGCCGAGGCCGAAGATGCGACGCGCACGCATTACCCCTTAGTGGTCGAGTACGCGGGCGGCGTGCCCGGCTTCGACTGGCTCGGCATGATCGTCGTCCGTCTGCACGACGCGATAGGCAACGTCGGCGACGTGTTGATAGGCATACGCCTGCGCGGGATCGCCAGCAACCGCGTGCGCGTCGGCATGGGCCGCGTCGGCGGCGGGCCGCCGGACGACAACCCCGGCGCTCAGCCGGACCTGGGGCCGAACGCGAGCCTGCACGGCAAGCAGGTCTTCCCGGCGGACAACGCGTGGAACGAAGACATCTCGGCCGCGCCCGTTGACCCCAACTCCAACGCGATTATCACGAGCATAGGACTCGGCACGGGGCTGCACGCGGATTTTGGCACAGTCTGGAACGGAGCGCCGAACGGCATCCCATACGTGGTCGTCTCCGGCTTGCAGCAGAAAGTTTCCATCACCTTCACGGACTACGGCGACGAGAGCGACCCAGGGCCGTATCCCGTCCCGCCGGACGCGCCCGTAGAGGGCGGCCCCAACGGGACGGGCGACCGCCACGTCATCGTCATAGACCGCGACAACTGGAAGCTCTACGAGCTGTACACGGCCTATCCCGTCAACAATGGCGCGTCGTGGCGCGCCGGGAGCGGCGCGGTCTTCGATCTGAACTCGAACGTGATGAGGCCGGCGGGGTGGACTTCCGCGGACGCCGCGGGGCTCCCCATCTTCCCGGGGCTGGTGCGCTACGACGAGGTTTACGAGCGCGGGGAGATCACGCACGCCCTGCGCTTCACGGCGCAGACGACGCGCAGGGCTTACGTCGCCCCCGCGCGCCACTTCGCGAGCAGCCGGACGGACGCGAACCTGCCGCCGATGGGGATGCGCGTCCGGCTGAAGGCGTCGTTCGACACGAGCGGGTTCTCGCCGGCGATGCAGGTCATCCTGAGGGGGCTGAAAAAGTACGGGATGATTCTGGCCGACAACGGCAGCAGTTGGTACGTCAGCGGAGCGCCCGACCCGCGCTGGAACGACGACGAGCTGCACACGCTCTCGGCCATCAAAGGCTCAGACTTCGAGGTCGTCAAGATGGGAACCATCGTGACCGAGTAAAACGGCCGCGACTAAACCATTCAAGCCTTTGCGCCTTACGTCTTGTCTTGGCGCCTTTGCGGGAAACAGCCGTTCACGCAAAGGCGCTAAGGGAAGACGTAAGGCGCAAAGGGTTGAGCCTTTTTCTGAAGGGGGTGCGAAGGCGTACATGGTTGTTCGACAAACATACGCCGCGCGTGCGGGTGGCCCTTAGTCCCGGCGTTCTCACGTCAATCAACTGCAAGCGTTTCAAACATCTGCGCCGCCGGGGCCAGGCTTTCCCGGTGGCGTTTCCTTATGGCACCGTGTTTGCTCTTTTGCGGAATGATGAGACAGCAAAAGAAACACAACGCAATCTTCGCAATCGCGGCGGCGGCCGTCATCTCTCTGGCGGTTTCGGCGCAGACGACGCAGCAGACCCCGGAGGTTCCTGCGAAGTACAAGCCGGCGGTGGCTACGTTCGAGCAGCACGTCAAGGACTACGTGAAGCTGCGCGAGGGGCTGGAAGACAAGATGCCCAAGCTGCCCGAGGACAGCAAACCGGAGCAGATAGAGGCGCACAAGATCTCCTTCCAGAACACAGTCAGGACGGCCAGGGCGGGCGCAAAACAGGGCGACCTCTTCAGCACCGACATAGCTGAATACATACGGTTCATCATCCGCGACGAGTACAAGGGACAAGAGCGGCAGGAGCTGCGCGAGAAGGTCGTGGTGGAAGCGGAGACGAAGGCCGTGCCTTTGCGCGTGAATTACCCGTACCCGGAGTCTGAGGAGTTGATGGACACGCCGCCCACGCTCCTGCTCCGCCTGCCGCAACTGCCGAAGCAGGTGAAGTATCGCTTCGTCGGCAAGAACCTGCTCCTGGTTGACAGGGAGAACGGTCTGATCCTTGATTACATGCTGAACGCGGTCCCATAGGCGCGCGAGGAGGACAGTCATGAAACGCTTTTTCGCTTCAATCGTCGCCGCGGCATTCTTGCTCTGCGGCGGCCTGGCGCAGGAGACTCTGGGCCAGGAATCTTCGTCCAAGAATCTCAAGAGCAGCGCGCCGGCCACCGCGCCCGTCCGCGTCAGCCTGCCGATGAAGGACGGCTCCGTCCGCTTCGCCGTCATAGGCGACACGGGCACGGGCACGGAGAAGCAACACGAAGTGGGCGACTTGATGGTCCGCACCAAGGCCGCCTACCCGTTCGAGTTCGTGCTGATGATGGGCGACAACCTTTACAAGAGCGAGAAGGCGGCGGACTACAAGACGAAATTCGAGGACGTTTATCGCAGGCTGCTCGACGACAAGGTCAAGTTCTACGCGACGCTCGGCAACCACGACGAGTCGAACCAGCGGTTTTACGAAAACTTCAACATGAACGGCGAGGAGTATTACCGCTTCGCGAAGGGGAACGCCGCCTTCTACTCGCTGAACAGCAACTACATGGACAAGAAGCAGCTCAAGTGGCTGGAGGAGCAGTTGGCGAAGGACACCTCCGAGTGGAAGATCATGTTCTTCCACCACCCGCCCTACTCTTCGGGCGGCAAGCACGGCTCCGACACGGAGCTGCGCGAGGTCGTCGAGCCGATCTTCCTGAAGTACGGCGTCAACGTGGTCTTCGCCGGCCACGAGCACTTCTACGAGCGCATCAAGCCGCAGAAGGGCATCTACTATTTCATCTCGGGCGCGGGCGGCAAGCTCCGCAGCGGCGACGTGAAGGACAACTCGCCGCTCACCGAGAAAGCTTACGACAAGGACATGTCCTTCATGATCCTCGAAATCGCCGGCGACAAGATGCACTTCCAGACCATCTCCCGCACCGGCGAGACCGTTGACTCCGGCGTCGTCATCAACCAGCGCAGCAAGAAGGCGATGAGCGCCTCAAAGTGAGCGCGATTAATCCCCGAAGGGGATAAACAGGGATGTCGTGCTACTCCTTTAAGATGTTGTACAGGCGCAGGAACTTTGTGATGGCGACGTAGCTGCTTAACCATTCCTCGCGTTTGAAGCCGCCGTGCCCTGCGCCGCGGATGGTGAAGAGTTGGTTGGGCACGCCCGCCTTGTCGAGCGCGACGTGCAGCCGCTCGGCGTGGCTGTAGGGCACTACGTTGTCTGCGTCGCCGTGGATGGTGATGACGGGCGGGAGGCCCGGGCGGACGTGGCTCAGCGGGGAGACCTGCCGGGCCAGTTCGTGGCGGCCGCCCATGCTCCCGAACCATTCGATGGCGTAGTGCTTCGCGTTCTTTCCTTCCAGCAAATCGGCCACGTCCGTGATGCCGAAGACGTTGACGATGGCCGCGACCTTCGGCATGGTCTCCGTCCCTGAATTCCAGCGGACGCTATCGTCAGTCGGGCACGGGCGGTCGAAAACATTCATCGCGGGCAGCATCCCCGTAATCAGCGCCAGGTGCCCGCCCGCGGAGATTCCGGTCAGCACGATTCGAGTCGTGTCCAGGTTGAACTGTTTGGCGTTGCGCTCTACCCAACGCAGCGCGCAGCGGCAGTCCTCCACGGCCGCGGGCGCAGGCGAAGTGCGCCCCAGGCGATAGCCTACGTTGACGACGGCGAACTTGAGCGAGAGGTAAGGGAGCAGGTTCAGCACGTCAACCTCTTTGGCCCCTTCCACCCACCCGCCGCCGTGTATGAACATGACTACGGGCACGGGCGCGCGGCGCTCTTTCGGGAGATAGAGGTCCAGCTTCAGCTCCGCGTTGTTCGCCCTTGAGTAGGTGATGTTGGGCCTCACGTCGTACTCACTGCCGACGGTCGCGGCCCACTCGCTTGCCTCTTGGGCGCGTGAGCTTGAGGCGAACGTCAACAGGGCTAGGCAGAGTAAGGTCAGGGCGCGAATGTTTCGAGTCATAGCTCCTCCGAAGTTTTGGCGTGCGGGACGTAGAGCGTAATACAGGTGAGGGGTGAGATTAAAGGCGCAGGCGACCTCAGCGGATTACCCGTAGGTCGCGCTCGCTGACGATTCTCCACTTGCCGTCCACGAGGAGCCAGCGCAATTCCTGGATTACTTCGCCGCGGCGGTCCTGCCCGCCGCCTGCGATGGCGTAAGACTTGCGGAAGCGCATCGTCGCGGAGCGGCCGTCCGGGGCGACACTGATCTGCGGTTTCGCGACGCGAATATCAATCGAGTCGGCGTTACGGAAGACGTGCTCCTTTTCGGCGCGGACGAGGGCTGACGGGGCGTTGCGTGCCCTGTAAAAGGCGTTGATGGTGGGGCCGTAAAAAGTCATCTGCCTGCCTATGTCGCGCGCGTTGGTCGCCGCGACCCAATCCTCCAGGGCACCGCGCAGGGCCGCCTCTTCATCCTTCGCCGCCGCCGCCACGTCATTCGCGGCGTCATTATTGCGCGCGGACGGCTGCCGCCCGGCCGCCGTCTCGATAATCTCCTTCTGCGGGGCGTCAGCAATTTCTGGCACAGTTTCCGGCGCGGCATCCTGCGCGACCGGCGGCGCGGGATTCACGGCGGGCGCGATGTCCTCAGGTTTAAACTCGGAACTACGGGCCGCGGCGGGCGGCTGCGGGGCTTCGCGCCTCAGAAGGTTTGTGGTTATGAGACTCCCTATGACGCCGCCGGCCAGGCCGGCTATCGCCGCGGCGACGATTAAAATGGGCCACCACCTGCGGCCGGAATAGACTTGCGAGATGGGGACGGCCGGGCGCGCGTGCTCAACCGCCGCGGAATCGAAATGCGGGGCCACGTTCGTCCGCTCGCGGCCCGCGACGACAGTCCTCTCCGATTTATTTGCAGAAGTGACCGGCTCGTTATCGTTCATTTCAGTTCGTAAATCCCTTTAGTTGATTGCAAACCAAACACGTGAGAGAGAGCGAAGTGTAAGAGGCAAGATAAGGTCCAAACCCGGCGGCCAACCCGCTGCAATTGACTCGCGGCCGGATTTGGCGTAGATACGTCCTGCTGGAATAATTTTTCTCTCCTCGGACGGGCGGTCGTTATGAGATCAACCTGCGCAATTATTTTCGTGTGCCTGGCGCTGGGGCTGGCCGGCTGCACGTCCAAGCCCACGCAGCCTGCGCCGGCCGCAGGGGAAGTGGCCTCTTCCGACGGCACGCCGCCCGCCGGCGACGTGGTGTTGGAGGAAGAGGAGGAAGCGCCGCCTGAGGAATTGACGCCGGAGCAGTTGGAGGCCCGCAAGCTCTTCGAGCAGGGCAGGGAGCTGGCGCGAAAGGACGAAGACGAGAAGGCTACCGAAGTTTACCTACAGGCGCTCAAGCTGGACCCGGAGTTCGCGGAGGCGCACCTCAAGCTGGCGATGAGCTACGAGGTTCTGGGCAAGAAGGACGAGGCCGAGGCCGAGTACAAGAAGGCCGCAGAGGTTTACCAGAAATTCACACGCCGCCACCCGAAAGACGCACGCGCCCACTTCAACATGGGGATGGCCTACAACAGCCTTCACAAGCCTGACGAGGCAGTCAAGGCGTTCCGGCAGGCGGTCAAGCTTGAGCCGGAGAACAGCGACAGCCAGTACGAGTTCGGCATTGCGCTCGGCAAGGCCGCGCAGTATCAGGAGTCTGTGCTGGCGCTACAGAAGGCGACCGAGCTCGACCCGGACAACTACCGCGCGCAGGAGGCGCTGGAGAGGGCGAAGATCAATTTGCAGCGCTGGCAGGCGATGGTCAAGCAGCAGGAGATCATAGCGAAGCGGCAGGGCGCGAAGAACGCCAACGCCAACAGCACGAACGCCAGCGCCAACACGGGCACGTCCCCGGCCCCCACGCCCGAAGTCCATTAAGATGCGAGGCAAGTTTCCATCGAAGAAAGGCCGGCGATGCTCAGTCGGCCTTTCTTCATGTTCGGGCAAAACGTCCGCGCCGTAAACGTCTGTGGCGGCGGGCGGGAAGCCTATGAGTAGAGGTGAAGAGATGCGGAAATTTAGTTCGCGAGTAGTTCGACACGGGTTGCTCCTCCTCCTGCTACTGGCGCTCGCGCCCGCGGCGCAGGCGCAGGACGAGCAAGGCCCGGAGTTTGAGATGCCCTGCGCGGAGGCTGTGAGCCTAGGGCTGGACAAGTTCATGGACGTTTACGGGAAGAAGACCGAGGACTATTCGACCGCGGGGCAGAGACAGGGGTTCGAGTACTGGGTCGAGTGCAAGCGCCCCGCCAACGACGCGCTCGCCGCGCAGCTCCTTTCCGAAGCAAGGCGCAGTCAGGTGGACGCCGCGCGCGGAGAGTTCAACAAATACGGCACGGCGCTCTGGGAACTGAAATACATGGAGGCGGGCGGCGGGACCATGTGGAGCCTCATCAGCACAGGCTCTTACGCCGAGCGCGAAAAGTTCATGGAGACTTTCATCCGCACACTCGCCGCGCCCGCGCGGCAGAGTCCCAGCGAGCGCCGCTCGGTTGACACGAGCCTCGCCAGTATTCAGCGCTGGCTCTCGGCCCCTGACCGCAAGCCCTTCACGGAAGGGAGCGAGCCTGAGCAGGTGGAGCAGAAGAAAAAAGATTACGCGGTGACGATTGAGGCGACGCAGGCCATCCTGGCGAGGCTGCGCGGCCTCTTAAAGGAGTTGCCGGACGACGCGGCCGCGCGCCTCGCCGCGAAAATGGCGAGCGAGACCAGCGACGCCCTCTCGGACACGCAGTAGACAATAAGACTGAGTAAATCCGGCCTCTTTTCGTCCCTCGTCACTACCGCTCCGCGCTTGACAGAAGGGGCCTCAACCCGTATAGTCTCTCGTTTCGGACTAACAGTCTGAACTCAACAGTGCAACGCTTGGAAGGTTTTGGTCGGTGTGGAGGCGTTGCCCGGCTGTCGCGCGGGTTGTGAGGACGGTCGCTTGACAATTATTGTGGCGTAAAAACGCCCGCGAGCGGCGGGGCGGGGCAAAATTGGCCCGTTTTCGCTACGGACTCAGGGCGCGCGACGAGGGGCCTGAAACGGACCCGCTCATCCTTTGAGATGCGACGCCACAGAAAAGTTTCGGCTTCGGGGGAGGCCATTATCCGCACCCGTTAGCAACCAAAACGTCCCCTAAAAATCATGTTTTTGTAACAGGACAGCCGCCTGCGCTGACTGCCGAACAAGTTTCGGAAAGAGGCAGGTCGAGCCCCTTTTTGCGCTTAAGGCCGAAAAGCAAGCGCGCATCAGGAAGAAGAGGACAACGAGCAGTGCCGACCATCAATCAGCTTGTTCGCAAGGGACGCCAGGCCGTCAAGTACAAGACGGCCAGCCCGGCGCTCCAGGAGTCGCCGCAGCGCCGCGGCGTCTGCACGCGCGTCTACACGCAAACGCCCAAGAAACCGAACTCGGCGCTGCGCAAAGTCGCCCGCGTGCGCCTGACCAACGGTATCGAGGTCACGACCTACATTCCGGGCGTCGGCCACAACCTTCAGGAGCACTCGATCGTGCTTATCCGCGGCGGCCGCGTGAAAGACTTGCCGGGCGTGCGCTACCACGTCATCCGCGGCACGCTCGACTCTGTCGGCGTCGCGGATCGCAAGCAGGGCCGCTCCAAGTACGGCGCGAAACGGCCCAAGGCGGGCGCGGCCGGGGCGAAGAAATAGCGAGGCGGTCAATCACCCTGACCACCGACCACTGACGACTGATTACTGATTATGCCAAGACGAAGAGTTGCCGAAAGACGCGAGGTGCTGCCCGACCCGGTTTACAACAGCCCGTTGGTGACCAAGTTCATCAACGGCGTGATGTGGGGCGGGAAGAAATCAACTGCCGAGAGAATTTTCTACACCGCCCTGAAGCAGGTCGGGGAGAAGGCCGGCGACGAGCCGCTCAAGGTCTTCAAGCGCGCCATTGACAACGTCCGGCCGACCGTCGAGGTCAAGTCGCGGCGCGTCGGCGGCTCGACCTACCAGGTGCCCGTGGAGGTTCACCAGGAGCGCCGCGGCGCGCTGGCGATTCGCTGGATCGTCACCTACGCGCGCGGCCGCGGCGAGAAGACCATGACCGACCGTTTGGCCGGGGAACTCCTGGACGCGGCGAACAATCGCGGCAACGCGGTCAAGAAGAAGGAAGACACGCACCGCATGGCTGAAGCCAACAAGGCTTTCGCCCATTACAAGTGGTAACGAAGGAGTCAGAACGCAGAAGTTAGAAGAAAGGCGGGGGGCGCTTTTCTCCTTCCGGGTTCTGACTCCCGAGTGCCTTAGGTGTTGAAAATGGCTAAGCACGATCTCAACAGGTTCCGCAACATAGGCATCATGGCGCACATTGATGCCGGCAAGACCACGACGACCGAGCGCGTCCTCTACTACACGGGCGTCTCGCACAAGATCGGCGAGGTGCACGAAGGCACCGCGACGATGGACTGGATGGAGCAGGAGCAGGAGCGCGGCATCACTATCACGTCTGCCGCCACGACCTGCTTCTGGAAGCGCGAGGGCACGGAGTACCGCATCAACATCATTGACACGCCGGGCCACGTGGACTTCACGATGGAAGTCGAGCGTAGCTTGCGCGTTCTGGACGGCGCGGTTGCCGTGTTCGACGGCGTCGCCGGTGTGGAGCCGCAGTCGGAGACGGTCTGGCGTCAGGCGGACAAGTACAACGTCCCGCGCATCTGCTTCATTAACAAACTGGACCGCGCGGGCGCGAGCTTCCAACGCTCTTTCGACTCCATCATCACGCGTCTCGGCGCGAACCCGGTCGCCATCCAGATTCCCATCGGCCTCGAAGACCAGTTCAAGGGCGTCATTGACCTCATCACGATGAAGTCGCTCGTCTGGAAGGACGAGACGAAGGGCGCGGAGTACGAGATCGGTGAGATTCCGGCGGACCTCGTCGAAGAGGCGAAGGCCGCGCGCCACAAGCTGCTCGAAGCCGTGGCGGACGTCGAAGAAGAGTTGATGATGAAGTACCTCGAAGACGAGGGCGAAAGCATCACGGAAGAAGAGATTCGCGCGGCGCTGCGCAAGGGCACAGTTGCCCTGAAGCTCGTGCCGGTCGTTACTGGCTCGGCCTTCAAGAACAAGGGCGTGCAGACCTTGCTCGACGCGGTGGTTGACTATCTCCCCAGCCCGCTCGACATTCCGCCAATCGAAGGCGTGAACCCGAAGACGGGCGAGACTGAGACTCGTCCGCCTGATGCGTCGGCCCCGTTTAGCGGCCTGGTCTTTAAGATCATGGCCGACAAGCATCTCGGACAGCTTTCATTCGTCCGCATTTATTCGGGCACGATCAGGGCCGGCTCTTACGCTTACAACCCGATCAAGGACAACAGGGAGCGCGTGGGCCGCCTGATGCGGATGCACGCCAACAAGCGCGAGGACATTGAAGAGGCGTCGGCCGGCGAGATCATCGCCATCGGCGGCATGAAGCAGGTCACGACCGGCGACACCGTCTGCGACGAGAACAAGCCGATTGTGCTCGAAGCGATGGAGTTCCCGGCCCCTGTTATCCGCGTCGCCGTCGAGCCCAAGACGCGCGCCGACCAGGACAAGCTCGGCGTCGCGCTCAACCGTTTGGCGCAGGAAGACCCCAGCTTCAACGTCTCGACCGACCACGAAACGGGCCAGACGATCATCGCGGGCATGGGCGAGCTGCACCTGGAAATCATCGTGGACCGCATGAAGCGCGAGTTCGGCGTGGAGGCCAACGTCGGCAAGCCGCAGGTGGCTTACCGCGAGACCATCACGCGGCCCGCCCCCGGCAAGGAAGTCTTCAAGAAGCAGACGGGCGGCCGCGGACAGTACGGCCACGTCGAGTTGGAGATAGAGCCGGCCCCGGGCGAGGGCTTCGTCTTCGAGAACGCGATCACGGGCGGCGCTATCCCGCGCGAGTTCATCAAGCCGACCGAGCAGGGCGTCAAGGACGCGATGGAGCGCGGCTTCCTGGCGGGCTACGAGTTGGTGGACATCAAAATCCGCCTCGTCTTCGGTTCCTACCACGAGGTGGACTCCGACGAGCGCTCGTTCCACATCGCGGGGTCCCTGGCGTTCCAGGACGCGGTGAAGAAGGCCAAGCCCGTGCTGCTCGAACCGATCATGCGCGTCGAGGTCGTGACGCCAGAGGATTACATGGGCGCTGTCAACGGCGACCTTAATCGCCGCCGCGGGCAGATCGAGAAGATGGAGCCGCGCACCGGCGGTGTGCAAGTCATTACGGCCTTCGTGCCGCTTTCAGAAATGTTCGGTTACACAACCGATTTACGCTCCGCGACGCAGGGGCGCGCGACTTCCACGATGCACTTCGAGCGTTACGATCAGGCTCCGAAGAATATCGCTGAGGAAGTGATCGCGAAGGTGCAGGGAGTCGCCAAATAAGTTTGGGGAAACAAGCGGGTCGCTTCTCTCGCTGCTGGTAAAGCGCGGCGGCCCAAATTGAAACAACTTTCAAAAGTTAAGGAGCGAGAGATAAAGAGATGAGCAAGGAAAAGTTTGATCGGTCGAAGCCGCACGTCAACATCGGGACGATCGGGCACGTGGACCACGGGAAGACGACTTTGACGGCTGCCATCACGAAGGTCTTGGCCAAGAACAACCCGAAGATCACGGTCCGCGCCTTCGACTCGATAGACAACGCGCCGGAGGAGAAGGCCAGAGGCATCACGATCGCCACCGCCCACGTCGAGTACGAGACCAAGAATCGGCACTACGCCCACGTGGACTGCCCCGGCCACGCCGACTACGTCAAGAACATGATCACGGGCGCCGCCCAGATGGACGGAGCGATCCTGGTGGTCGCCGCCACCGACGGCCCGATGCCGCAGACCCGCGAGCACATCCTTTTAGCCAGGCAAGTCGGTGTCCCTGCGATGGTGGTCTTCATGAACAAGGCCGACGCCGTGGACGACGAGGAGTTGTTGGAGCTGGTGGAATTGGAAGTCCGTGAGCTTTTGTCGCAGTACGAGTTCCCCGGCGACGAGATTCCGGTCATCAAGGGCTCGGCGCTCAAAGCCTTAGAGGGCGACGAGAAGTGGGAGAAGACGGTGGACGAGTTGATGGCGGCCGTGGACTCCTACATCCCGACGCCGGAGAGGGACGTGGAAAAGCCGTTTTTGATGCCGGTCGAGGACATCTTCACCATCCAGGGCCGCGGCACGGTGGCGACCGGCAGGATCGAGCGCGGGAGAGTCAAGGTCAACGAGCAGGTGGAGATTGTGGGGATCCGGCCGACGCGGACCACGGTCTGCACGGGTGTGGAGATGTTCAAGAAGCTGTTGGACGAAGGTGTGGCGGGCGACAACGTGGGGCTCTTGCTGAGAGGTGTCGAGCGCAAGGACATCGAAAGAGGGCAGGTCATCAGCAAGCCGGGAAGTATTACGCCGCACACGAAGTTCAAGGCCGAGGCGTATGTGTTGACGAAGGAGGAGGGCGGGCGGCACACGCCGTTCTTCACGGGGTATCGTCCGCAGTTCTACTTCCGCACGACGGACGTGACGGGGGTGGCGCACCTGCCTGAGGGTGTGGAGATGGTGATGCCTGGGGACAACGTGGCGATGGAGATCGAATTGATCGCGCCGATTGCGATGGAGAAGGGGTTGCGGTTCGCCATCCGCGAGGGTGGCAGAACCGTCGGCGCCGGGACCGTGTCGGAAGTGATCGAATAGCTCGGGCATGAAGTTGAGTTAAAGAGATTATGCTGAACGAAAAAATCAGAATCAGACTCAAGGCTTACGACCACCGCGTGCTCGACCAGAGCACGTCGGAGATCGTCGAGACGGCGAAGCGGACGGGTGCGCGCGTGGCGGGGCCGATCCCGCTCCCCACTTTGAAAAACAAGTGGACGGTGCTGCGCTCGCCGCACGTGGACAAGAAGTCGCGCGAGCAGTTCGAGATCAGGACGCACAAGCGCCTGATGGACATTCTGGACCCGACGCCGCAGACCGTGGATGCGCTGATGAAGCTGGACCTCCCGGCGGGCGTTGACGTCGAGATCAAGGCGTTCGGCAGACAATAAGACAGTGATCAGAAGTCGGTGGTCAGTGGTCAGTTAAAAACTGATTTCTTACTGACCACTGACCACTGACCACCGACCACTGAGGTTAAGTGATGATTAACGGAATCATCGGTAAGAAAGTCGGGATGACGCAGATTTTCGCGCCGGACGGGACGGTCACGCCCGTGACTGTGATTAAGGCCGGGCCGTGCGTCGTCGTCCAGAAGAAGTCCGCGGCCGGCAAAGACGGCTACAACGCCGTCCAGCTCGGGCTCGTCGAGGACAAGCCCGTCAGGCTGAAGAACGTCAACAAGCCCATGCGCGGCCACTTCGAGAAGACGGGCGGCGGCGTGCCCCCGACCCGCATCCTCAAGGAGTTTCGCCTGGAGGACTCGGCCGACCCGACCAACGTCGGCGACAAAGTCCTGGTTGACCAGTTCAGTGACGGCGACAGCATAGAGGTCGTCGGGCGCTCGAAGGGGCGCGGCTTCGCCGGCACGGTCAAGCGTCACCATTTCAACCGCGGCCCGGAATCGCACGGCTCGATGAACGTCCGCGCGCCGGGCTCCATCGGCCAGTCGGCCTACCCGTCGCGCGTCCTCAAGGGCACGCGCTCTTCGGGGCACATGGGCGACGTGCGCGTGACCGTCAAGGGGCTGACCGTGGCGCGCGTGGACGTTGAGAACAACCTGCTGATGGTCCGCGGAGCGGTCCCCGGCGCGACCGGCAGCGTGGTGATTATTAAGAAAGCGAAGAGATAGTTTCAGGTTTCAAGTTTCAGGTTTCAGGTTCTCGTTTTTAACTTGAAACCTGAAACCTCGAACCTGAAACAGCGAACGGAGTGAGTTATGCCTACCGTTAAGGTGCGCAATCTGAAGAACGAAGAGGTCGGCGACCTGGAGTTGTCGGACGCCGTGTTCGGCGCGGAGCTGAACGAGTCGCTGATTCACGCAGCCGTGAGGAATTTCATGGCGAACGCGCGCGCCGGCACCGTTGGCACGAAGACGCGCGGCGACGTGTCCGGCTCGGGCAAGAAGCTGTGGCGGCAGAAGGGCACGGGGCGCGCGCGCATCGCGAGCATCCGCTCGCCCCTCTGGAAGGGCGGCGGCAACGTGCACGGCCCGCAGGCGCGCGACTGGTCTTACAACCTGCCGAAGAAGATGCGGCGCGGCGCTTTGCGCTCCGCCCTGTCTGAGCGCGTGCGCGAGGGCAACGTCGTCGTCCTCGACGGCTTCGCGCTCGACGAGGCGAAGACGCAGGCTTTCGTCAAGTCGCTCGGCACGCTCGGCCTCGAAGGCAAGACGCTCATCGTGGACAGCCTCGATAACGAGAACCTGCTGCGCGCCTCGCGCAACGTCAAGCGCGCGAAGGTCGTCAACAGCTACGGCCTGAACATCTACGACCTGCTCTACCACGAGAAGCTCGTGTTGTCGCGCGCGGCCGTGCAGGAGCTGAGTGAGCTGCTCGACCCGCAATCGTCGAGGGCCGGGGAGACTGCCGAAGAGGGCGCGGCCGAAGAGGGCGCGGCCGAAGAGAGCACGGAGGCGGCGGAGACTGCCGCCGCGGGCGACGAAGAAGCGACAGAGGAGGCGGCGTAAGCGATGAGAACAGTTTGGGACATCATCAAGTCGCCGGTGATTACGGAAAAGGCTCTGGTGGCGAAAGAGGAGTCGCAGGACGGGCGGCAGCTGTTGACCTTCCGCGTAGACCGCCACGCGACCAAGCCGGAGATCAAGTCTGCGGTCGAGACGATCTTCCAGGTCAAGGTGGACGCCGTCCGCACGGTCAACTACATGGGCAAGATCAAGCGCCGCGGGCGCTACGAGGGCCGCAAGCCTTCGTGGAAGAAAGCCTACGTCACCTTGAAACAGGGCGAGAAGCCCCTCGATTACGGCGAAGCAATCTAAGAGCAGAAGTCAGAAGACAGAAGTCAGGAGTCAGAATAAAAACGCTGATTACCTCCTTCTGACTCCTGACTCCTGACTCCTGACTCCTGAAAAAGTTATGGGCATCAAGAAACTGACACCGACATCGCCGGCGCGTCGTTACCAGACTTATTTGACGCGCGATGAGTTAACGGTCGGCGCGGAGCCTGAGAAGTCGCTGCTGGAGCCGAAGACGCGCATTTCGGGGCGCAACAACGACGGGCGCATCACGGTGCGGCGTCGCGGCGGCGGCCACAAGCGTCACTACCGGATCATAGACTTCAAGCGCGACAAGGCGGGCGTGCCCGGCCGCGTCACGCAGATCGAGTACGACCCGAACCGCTCGGCGCACATCGCGCTCGTCACCTACCTGGATGGCGAGAAGCGTTACATCATCGCGCCGGCCGGCCTCGAAGTCGGCAAGACCGTGGTCAGCGGCCCCGAGGCGGACATCCTGCCCGGGAACGCGCTCCCGATTCGCAACATCCCGCTCGGCACGCAGATTCATAACATCGAGCTGCGCCCCGGCAAGGGAGGCCAGATGGCCCGCAGCGCCGGAGCGTTCGCGCAGTTGGTCGCGAAAGAGGGCGACTACGCGCAGCTCCGCATGCCTTCGGGCGAGGTGCGGCGCGTGCCTGTCGTCTGCATGGCGACCGTTGGACAGGTCGGGAACGTCGAGCACGAGAACGTCTCTTACGGCAAGGCCGGGCGCTCGCGCTGGAAGGGCATCCGCCCGCACGTGCGCGGCGTGGCGATGAACCCGGTGGATCACCCGCACGGCGGCGGCGAGGGCAAGACTTCCGGCGGGCGCAACCCCGTCACGCCCTGGGGCCAGCCGACGCGCGGCTACAAGACGCGCAAGAACAAGCGCACGACGAAGATGATCGTGCGCGACCGTAGGGTCAAATAAGTTTCAGGTTTCAGGTTGAAGAAAAGAACCTGAAACTTTGAACCTGAAACCTTAGTGGAGTGGAGCGAAGCGAGACGATATGGCACGTTCAGTTAAAAAAGGGGCGTTCGTAGATAAGAGCATCGCGAAGGTCGTGGAGCGCATCCGCGCTGGCGGCGCGAGGCCGCCGGCGATCAAGACCTGGTCGCGCCGCTCGACGATCACGCCGGACATGGTCGGCATGACCTTCGGCGTGCACAACGGGAAGCGGCACCTGCCGATCTACGTGACGGAGAACATGGTCGGGCACAAGCTCGGCGAGTTTGCGCCGACGCGCACCTTCAAAGGCCACTCGGGGACGAAGGCCGAGAAGACGGCGAAAGTGGCGAGGAAATAGTTTCAGGTTCCAGGTTCAAGGTCTCAAGTTCTTTGCTTTAACTTGAAACCTGAAACCTTCAACTTGAAACCGTTAACGGAGTGAGCTAATGGAAGCAAGAGCGAGTGCGAAGTACCTGCGGGGGTCTGCGCAGAAGGCGCGGCTGGTCGTGGACATGATTCGCGGCAAGAACGTCAACCAGGCTTTGGCGATTTTGCAGTTCACGAACAAGCGCGCGGCCGACGGCATAGAGAAGTGCGTGCGCTCGGCCATCGCCAACGCCAGCGAGGCCGCCGAGAAGGCCAACGTCGCCATAGACCCGGACGACCTGTGGGTCAAGGCCGCCTTCGTTGACCGCGGGCCGACGAAGAACCGCCGCCGCGTGAGGCCCGCCCCGCAGGGCCGCGCCTACCGCGAGCGCCGCCACTTCTGCAACATAACGATTCTTCTCTCCAGCGACGAGAAGGTCGTGGCGGCCGAGGCCAAGAAGGGCGGCACGAAGGCCGCCGAGGCCAAGCCCGCCAAGCTCGAAGAGAGCAAGGGCCGCAAGCGCGGCGGGGCCGCTTCTGCTCCGCGCGCCAAACGCACCGCGCCGAAGGCCGAGACGAAGCCGGCCGAGACTGCCGCGGAGACGACCGGCGGCGGCGCAGAAGAGACGGCCGCGACTGAAGAGTAAATTTAATATTTGAGATTTCAAGTCTGAGGTCTCAAATTCACTGGGAGAAATAGAGTGGGCCAGAAAGTTCATCCATACGGCTTCCGCCTCGGCTACAACAAGGACTGGCACTCGCACTGGTACGCCAAGCGCCAGTTCGGCGAGTACCTCCTCGAAGACCTCAAGCTCAAGCGCGAGCTGAAGGGCAAGTTCGCCGGCGCGGGCGTCAGCCACGTTGACGTGGAGCGCGCGGCCAACCGACTGAAGATCATCATCTACACCTCCCGGCCCGGCATCATCATCGGGCGCAAGGGTGCGGAGATTGACAAGCTCAAGGGCGACCTTTCGGCGCGCACGGGCCGCGAAGTGCTGGTCTCCATCCAGGAGATTCACAAGCCCGAGCTGAACGCACAGCTCCAGGCTGAAAAGATCGCCGTCCAGCTTGAGAAGCGCATCGCCTTCCGCCGCGCCATGCGCAAGACCGTAGAGGAATCCATCCGCTTCGGCGCGCAGGGCATCAAGGTCAAGATTTCGGGCCGCCTCAACGGGGCCGAAATCGCGCGGAGCGAGTGGCACTTGCAGGGACAGTTGCCGCTGCACACGTTGCGCGCGGACGTTGACTACGGGCTGGCCGAAGCGCACACGACTTTCGGCGTCATCGGCGTCAAGGTCTGGATTTACCGCGGCGAGATTCTCGACCCGAAGGCTGCGATGGCCCGCGGCACCGGCACCGACCCGATTAACGAGCCGCGCGGCGGCGACGGGCGCGAGCGCCGCCCGCGCACTCGGCGCGAGCGCGAAGGGCGCGACGGCGAGCGCGGGGACCGTGGCGACCGCGGTGGGCGTGGACGCGGTGGAGACCGTTCGTAAAATATTTGAAAATTGAAATCTCAAAGCTGAGATTTTCAGGGGTGCATTCATCATGTTGATGCCGAAAAAAGTTAAGCACCGGAAGCAGATGAAGGGGCGCATGACCGGGGTTGCGAACCGCGGCGGCTCGATCAGCTTCGGCGAGTACGGCCTGAAGTCATTGGAGCCGGCGTGGATCACGGATCGCCAGATAGAGGCCGCGCGTATCGCCATGACGCGCCACATCAAGCGCGGCGGCAAAATCTGGATTCGCATGTTCCCGGACAAGCCCATCACGAAGAAGCCCGCGGAGACGCGCATGGGCAAGGGCAAGGGCGCTCCCGAATACTGGGTGGCGGTCGTCAAGCCGGGCCGCATCCTTTACGAGATCGAGGGCGTGGACGAGACGACGGCGCGCGAGGCGATGCGCCTGGCCGCGCAGAAGCTTCCCATTAAGACGAAGTTCGTCTCGCGCAGGGACCAGGAAGGTGGGGCTATCTAGCTTTAAGTTTGAGGTTCCAAGTTTGAGGTTTCAGGTTCTTGTTTTTAACTTGGAACCTGAAACCTGAAACCTGAAACCCGAGTGAAGCGGAGCGAAACGAGATATGGCAAAGAGGCGAGATCAGTTGGAGCAGTTGCGCGAAACGTCGGACGCCGATTTGAGTGCGGAGGCGGCGCGCCTGAAGGAGTCGCTCTTCCGCCTGAACTTCAAGCTGGCGCTGGGCGAAGTGGACGCCATCAAGAACATACGCCAGGAGAAGAAACAGCTGGCGCGGATTCAGACGCTGCTGCGCGAGCGCCAAGTGCAGGCCGCAGCAGCCAAGTAAGAGGTTGAGAGATGACGGAAGAGAATCAGGAAGATTTGAAGCCGACGAGCACGGACGCCGAGGTGGCCGCGGGCACTGACGCCGGCGAGACGCTGGCGCACGCCGCGGCCCCGAACGTGGACTCGCAGGCGGGCAACGCCGCGGGGACGGAAGCGGGCAAGCGCGGGAAGCGCTCGCAGAAGGTCGGCATCGTCGCGTCGGACAAGATGGAGAAGACGGTGGTGGTGCGCGTTGACCGCCTCGTCAAGCACACGAAGTACCGCCGCTACGTGCGCCGCACGTCGAAGTTCATGGCCCACGACGAGACGGGCGCGGCCATCGGCGACAAGGTGCGCATCGTCGAGACGCGGCCGCTCTCGGCGCGCAAACGCTGGCGCGTCGTCGAGATAGTACAGAAGGCAGAAAAATAGTTTCAGGTTTCAGGTTTCAGGTCTCAAGTTAAAAACGGCGGACCTGGAACCTGGAACTTGAAACCTGAAACTGCGAACGGAGTGAGCAAGCAATGATTCAGATGCAGACCTCTCTGGAGGTGGCCGACAACTCGGGCGCGCGGCGCGTGGAGATGATCATGCCGATTGGCGGCTCGACGGGCAAGATCGCCAGCCTCGGCGACCGCATCAAGGTGACGGTCAAGGAAGCGACGCCCGACGGGACGATCAAGAAGGGCACGGTGCAGAACGCCGTCATCGTCCGCACGCGCAAGGAAGTCCGCCGCAAGGACGGGACCTACATCCGCTTCGACCAGAACGCGGCCGTGCTCATCAAGGATGACGGCACGCCCATCGGGACGCGCGTCTTCGGCCCCGTCGCGCGCGAGCTGCGCGACAAGAACTACATGAAGATCGTTTCGCTCGCGCCGGAGGTGATATGAAAAAGGGAACCAAGCGCGCCAAGATTAAGAAGGGCGACCAGGTGATCGTCATGGTCGGGCGCGACCACAACAAGTACAACAAGCAGGGCGAGCGCGTGCCGCACCGCGGCCGCGTCCTCGAAGTCGCGCCCGCCAGGGGCAAGGTCAAGGTCGAGGGCGCAGGGATAGTCAAAAAGCACCAGCGCGCCAACCCCGCTTCGGGGCGCACCGGCGGCGGCGGCATCATCGAGAAGGAAGCCTGGATAGACATCTCGAACGTGCAGCTGATTGACCCCGACTCGGGCAAGCCGACGCGCGTCAAGTACCAGGTCGAGGGCGACGGCTCGAAGACCCGCGTCGCGTCCAAGAGCAAGCAGAGTTTAGAGAAGTAAGAGCCCGCTGATCTGGAAACGCTTAATCTGAGATTCTCAGGAGCGAGACCCAGACGAATAAGGTGAAGAGAAATGGCAGCGAGACTAAAAGAGCGATACACGAAAGAGATTGCCCCGGCGATCTCCAAGGAGTTCAGCATCGAGAACCCGATGGCCGTGCCGCGCCTGGAGAAGATCGTCATCAACATGGGCATGGGCGAGGCCATCGCCAACTCGAAGATACTGGACACGGCGGCCGACGAGGTGCGCGTCATCACGGGCCAGAAGCCCGTGGTCACGAAGGCGAAGAAGTCCATCGCCTCGTTCAAGCTCCGCCAGGGGATGCCCATCGGCGTGATGGTGACCTTGCGCGGCGACCGGATGTACGAGTTCCTCGACCGCCTGGTGTCGGTCGCCCTGCCGCGCGTGAGGGATTTTCGCGGCGTGAGCCCGAAGGCGTTCGACGGGCGCGGCAACTACACGCTCGGCATCCGCGAGCAACTGATTTTCCCGGAGATTGACTTCAACAAAGTGGACAAGACGCGCGGCATGAACATCTCGATTGTCACGACCGCGCGCAACGACGAGCAGGCCCGCGCCCTCCTGAAGGCGCTCGGGATGCCGTTCCGTCAGTAACAACGAAGAGAGAGTTGCATGGCTAAGAAATCACTGATCGCGAAATCGAACCGGAAGCCGAAGTTCTCGTCGCGGGCCTACACGCGGTGCAAGCGGTGCGGCCGGCCGCGCGGCTACCTGCGCAAGTTCAACCTCTGCCGCATCTGCTTCCGCGAGCTGGCGCTGCAAGGCCAAATCCCCGGCGTCGTGAAATCGAGCTGGTAATCAAAGCATTGGAGTTTGAAGAATGACTGATCCAATCGCCGACATGTTGACGCGCATCCGCAACGCCATCGCCGCGAAGCACTCGCGCGTGGACATCCCGGCCTCGAAATTGAAACTAGAGATCGCCCGCATCCTGAAGGAGGAGGGCTACATCAACAACTTCGTCACGAAGGGCGAGGGCACGAAGCGCACGATCCGCATCTTCCTGCGCTACGACGCGCGCGGGACGAGCTCGATCACGCACCTCGAAAGAGTGTCGCGGCCCGGCCGCCGCGTCTACATGGGGGCCACCGAGATTCCGAAGGTCCTGGGCGGCTACGGCGTCAACATCGTCTCGACCTCGCGCGGCCTGATGAGCGGCAAGACCGCCCGCCGCGAGAACATCGGCGGCGAGGTGCTGGCACAGATTTATTAGTAGTGAGTGGCCGGTGGTCAGTGGTCAGTTAAAGAGACTGACTCCTGCTGACCACTGACCACTGACTTCTGACCACTGAGGTTATTATGTCTCGCATTGGAAAGAAAGCTATCACAGTCCCGGCGGGCGTCACGGTCACGATTGGCGAGCGCGAGCTGGAAGTGAAGGGCGCGAAGGGAACCCTGAAGACGCCGGTGCCCGAAGGCATCAGCTTCAAGCAGGAGGGCGACCAGTTGGTAGCCGAGCGCCAGTCGGACGATTTGGCGGCGCACCACGGTCTGGCGCGCGCGCTCGCGAATAACGCCATCGTCGGCGTCACCGAGGGCTTCTCGAAGCAGATGGACGTGGTCGGCGTCGGCTACAAGGCCGACGTGCAGGGCAAGAAGATCGTCTTCGCGCTCGGCTACTCGCACCCGATTGAGTACCAGCTTCCCGAAGGCATAGATGCCAAGGCGGAGCGCGTCCCGGCCAAGGCCAGCATCCAGCAGTACCAGACGACGCTGACGCTCTCGGGCATAGACAAGCAGAAGCTGGGCCAGGCGGCCGCCGAGATGCACAAGCTCCGCAAGCCCGACGCCTACAAGGGCAAGGGCGTGCGCTACGCCGACGTGCAGCTCAAGCTGAAACCCGGCAAGACTGGCAAATAATTAGTTTCAGGTTGCAGGTTCAAGGTTTCAAGTCGGCCTTCAGAACCTGAAACTTGAAACCTTAAACCTGAAATATAAAATTATGGCACAGAGAAACAGAGCGGCAGTTCGCAACGCGGTGCACAGGCGCATCCGCCGCAAGGTGCGCGGCTCGACCGAGCGCCCGAGGCTGGCGGTCTACCGCAGCCTGAACCACATCTACGCACAGGTGATTGACGACGAGCGCGGGCTGACGCTCGCTTCCGCCTCGACGACCGAGAAGGACCTGCGCGGCGGCACCGGCGGCAACGTGGAGGCCGCGGAGCGCGTCGGCCGCACCATCGCCGAGCGCGCGCTGGCCGCGGGCATCACGAGCGTCGTCTTCGACCGTGGCGGCTACCTCTACCACGGCCGCGTCAAGGCTCTGACGGACGCGGCGCGCGCCGCGGGCTTAAACCGCGACGAGGCGGCAGCCGCGGACGGCGAAGGCGGCGGCGAGGCCGAGGAAGCGGCGGCAGCAGAATAACAGGGAGCAGTAATGAGACAACCGAGACAGCGTATTTCGGCACAGGGGCTTGACCTCAAGGATCAAGTCATCTCGATCAACCGCGTGACCAAGGTGGTCAAGGGCGGCAAGAACTTGAGCTTCGCGGCGCTCGTCGTCGTCGGCGACGAGGCGGGCCACGTCGGCTTCGGCACGGGCAAGGCGCGCGAAGTGCCGCTCGCCATCAAGAAGGGCATCGAGTCGGCGAAGAAGAACCTGATCCGCGTGCCGCTCATCAACAACACGCTGCCGCACCAGTTGATCGGCAGGTTCGGGGCGGGCCGCGTGCTGATGAAGCCCGCGTCCGAGGGGACGGGCGTCATCGCCGGCGGCGCTGTCCGCGCGGTCATGCAGGCCGTTGGCGTCCACGACGTGCGCACCAAAGTCCTGGGCTCAAGCAACCCGCACAACGTCGTGCGCGCCACCTTCGACGGGCTGCTCAAGATGAAAGACCCGATGGAGCTGGCCCGCCTGCGCGGCAAGCAGGTGGAAGAACTCTAAAAAGAGGTTTGAGATGGCAGACGAGAATAAAGAGCAATCGGGCGCGGGCGGGACGATTCGCGTGCAGTATTACCGCAGCTTCATCGCCGCGCCGAAGACGCAGAAGCAGATCGTCAAGAGCCTCGGCCTGACGAAGCTCAACCAGGTGGTCGAGCGCCCGGACACGCCCGCCCTGCGCGGGGCCGTCGCCAAAGTCCCGCACCTGATACGAATCATTGAGTAGGGACAATAACGGAGTAAATCATGGCAATCGGTCTTGATAATTTACGCTCGCCGAAGGGGGCGACGCACAAGAAGAAGCGCGTGGGGCGCGGCCCCGGCACGGGCCTGGGCAAGACTGCGGGGCGCGGCGAGAAGGGGCAGAAGTCCCGCTCGGGCTACTCGGCGAAAATCGGTTTCGAGGGCGGCCAGATGCCGCTCCACCGCCGGCTGCCCAAGCGCGGCTTCACCAACATCTTCAAGAAAGAGTGGATCGAGGTCAACCTCGCCTCTCTCGACCAGCACTTCGAGGCGGACGACGAGGTGACGCCCGACGTGCTGCACGAGCGGGGGCTGATTAAGAAGGCCAAGCGCGACGTGGTCGTCCTCGGCACGGGCGAAATCTCCAAGGCGCTGAAAGTTTCGGCGCACCGCTTCACCAAGAGCGCGCGCGAGAAGATCGAGCGCGCCGGCGGCGCGGCGACTGTGATCGAGCGCCGGCCCGAGCCGCAGCCCGAGCAGTAAAGAAAAGTTGGGAGCGGCGTTTTAATCGAGACCACCGGAGCGCGTTCCCTCTCGCGGGAGACGCCCCGGTGGTTTCCGCGTCAGTCCGCGCTTGCGCGCGCCCGACCGCGGGGGCGATAATTACGGCCCAATTCCGAAGTGGCGCACGAGTAAACCGAGAGTCAGAGGCACACCCGTTATGGAAAAGTTCTTCGCCGCCGTCCGCAATATGTTTCAGGTCCCGGACCTGCGCAAGCGCATCTTTTTCACGCTCGGCCTGCTCGCCATCTACCGCGTCGGCGCGCACGTCACCGCGCCCGGCATTAACAAGGCCCGGCTCGAAGAGGTCTGGCACGACGTCGGCAACACTCTGCTCGGCGTCCTCGACCTCTTCTCCGGCGGCAACTTCCGCACGATCTCCATCTTCGCCCTCGGCGTCACGCCCTACATCACGGCCTCCATCATCCTCCAGCTGATGACGGTCGTCTCGCCGCAGCTCAAGAAGTTGCAGGAAGAGGGCGAGATGGGGCGGCAGAAGATTAACCAGTGGACGCGCTACCTGACCGTCGGGCTCGCGGCCATCCAGACCTTCTTCGTGGCGAACTGGTTGCAGTACAACGGCGTCGCCAATAACCCCGGCAAAGGGTTCCTGATCGGGACGGCGCTGACCCTGACGACTGGCACAATTTTCGTGATGTGGCTCGGCGAGCAGATCACGGAGCGCGGCGTCGGCAACGGCATCTCGCTCTTAATCTTCGCGGGCATCGTCATCGGGCTCCCGAGCGGCGTGCAGCAGGTGGTCTCGCGCCTCAGCGGCGGCGACCCGATGGCGACCATCGGCGTCATCGCGCTCGTCATCGTGCTCGTCGCGCTCATCGCCTTCGTCGTCTTCGTCGAGTCGGGGCGGCGCAAGATAGCCGTCAGCTACGCCAAGCGGCACGTCGGCCGCCAGATGGTCGGCGGCCAGCAGACGACGATGCCGCTCAAGGTCAACATGGCCGGCGTCATCCCCGTCATCTTCGCCTCGTCGGTGCTCGCCATGCCGCAGAGCCTGTTCTCGGCCTTCCCGCCGGACCCGAACAACCCCGGCTCTGTCTGGGCCAAGGTCTACACCTTCTTCCAGCAGTTTCACGGCGGCGACCCCTACTACGAGCTGATCTTCGTCACGCTCATCATCTTCTTCACGTTCTTCTACGTCTCCATCGTCTTCAACGTGGAGGAGGTGGCGGACAACCTGCGCAAGCACGGCGGGTTCATGCCGGGCATCCGCCCGGGCCGCGCCACGGCCGAGTACCTGCGCACGATCCTGACGCGGCTGACGATTGTCGGCGCGGTCTACCTGGCGTTCGTCGCGCTCGTCCCGCAGGTCATGCTCAGCGGCTTCCGCGTGCAGCGCCTGCCGTTCATCGGCGAGTCAGTCTACAACTTCTTCATGGCTACGCCCGGCCTGAGCTGGATACCAGAGGGGATGCAGTACCAGTTCTACTTCGGCGGAACCTCCCTGCTGATTCTCGTCGGCGTGGCGATGGACACGGTCGCGCAGATCGAGGCCCAACTGGTGATGCGCAACTACGAGGGCTTCCTCGGCGGCGGGAGCCGGCTGCGCGGGCGCAGAGCGTAAAACAGTGGTCAGTGGTCAGTGGCCGGTGGTCAGTTGAAAAACTGATTCCTTACTGACCACTGACCACTGACTACTGACCACTGTTTTTATGTCCAAGATTGTCGTCTTAATGGGAGCGCCAGGCGCGGGGAAGGGGACGCAGGCGCGGCTCCTCCAGGAGCGTTTGGGACTGCCGCAGATTTCGACGGGCGACATGTTCCGCGCGATGAAGGAGGCGCAGACGCCCCTGGCCGAAGAGCTGCGCCCGATCATGCGTTCCGGCGGGCTCGTCCCAGACGATTTGACCATCCGGGTGGTGCGCGAGCGAACTGGGCGGGAAGACACTAAAGACGGTTACATCCTGGACGGTTTCCCGCGCACGCCGGCCCAGGCCGCGATGCTTGAGAAACTGGCCGTCGAGCAGGGCAAGCGGATTCAGCCGATTCTCGTGGACGTGCCGCTGGAAATACTCGAACGGCGCATGGTCGGCCGCCGCTCCTGCCCCGTGTGCGGCGAGATTTACAACATCTATTTCAGGCCGCCCAAGAGCGACAACGTCTGCGACCTGCACCCGGACGCGCAGCTCAAGCACCGCGCGGACGACAACCCCGAGACAGTGCACGCGCGCCTCGCCACTTTCGACGAGCAGACGCGCCCACTGCTCGACTATTACCAGGCGTCGAGCCGCCTGCGCCGCGTTGACGGCACGCGCGACCCGGAGACCATTTACGCGGACATTGAGAATATTGTGACGGGCGACGAGTGAACAGGGTCTACCTGTTAACTGCTTTTTATGATTATCGGGAAGTCCAGAAAAGAGTTGGAGAAGATGCGCGCCGCGGGCCAGTTGGTCGGGCGCGTGCTCCAGGAGTTGCGCCGGATGGTGGAGCCCGGCGTGACGACGCTCGACGTGGACCGCGCGGCCGAGCGCATGATCCGCGACGCCGGGGCCTTGCCGACCTTCAAGGGCTACCACGGCTTCCCCTACTCCATCTGCGCCTCCGTCAACGAGCAGGTCGTCCACGGCTTCCCGTCCGACTACGCGCTCAAGGAGGGCGACATCTTCTCGATTGATGTCGGCGCGACCCTGCACGGCTTCGTCGGCGACACGGCGACGACCGTGCCCGTGGGCCAGGTCAGCCCGGAACTCCTCCAACTCATACGCGTCACCGAGGAGTGCCTTGAGCGCGCCATCGAGCAGTGCCGCGAGGGCAGACATTTGGGGGACATAGGCTGGGCCGTCCAGAGCCACGCGGAGGGCTACGGCTACGGGGTCGTCCGCGAGTACGTCGGCCACGGCATCGGCCGCCGGATGCACGAGGACCCGCAAATCCCCAATTACGGGACGCCGGGCAAGGGCGCGAAGATCAAGAAGGGCTACGTCTTCGCCGTCGAGCCCATGATTAACCTGGGCACGCACCAGACGAAGGTCCTCAAGGACGGCTGGACGGTCGTGACCCTGGACGGGCGCGCCAGCGCACACTGCGAGCACACCATCGCCGTCACCGAGAACGGCCCCGAAGTCTTCACCCGCGTGGTCGAGGCCGAGCCGGAGCCGGTGGCGGTAGTCGGCGCGTAAGGCGTTCGCCGGCCGCGGCTTGGCAAAGGTTCTTGGCCTGTGCTAATATGTGCAGTTTGCGAGTGGACGCAAAAATTTAACTGTAGAGGTATATGGCGAAGGAAGAAGCGATTGAAGTGATGGCCAAGGTCCTTGAGACCCTGCCGAACGCGATGTTCCGCGTCGAGTTGGAGGACAACCAGCACCAGGTGCTGGCACACATCTCCGGCAAGATGCGCAAGCACTTTATCCGCATCCTCCCGGGCGACCGCGTGCTCGTAGAGCTTTCGCCCTACGATCTCAACCGCGGCCGGATCACTTACCGCTACAAATAAGCGCCGGGAAAGAGGCTAGGGCGATGAAGGTACGAGCTTCAGTCAAGAAGATGTGCGACAACTGCAAGATCATCCACCGCAAGGGCGTGGTGCGCGTGATCTGCACCAACCCGAAGCACAAGCAGCGGCAAGGGTAGGCAATAAGCATTAACTCGGAGAATAAAAGAAAATGGCTCGTGTAGCTGGTGTTGATCTACCGCCGAACAAGCGGGCGCAGATCGGGCTGACATACATTTACGGCATCGGGCGCTCGCGCGCGACCTCGATCCTGAACGAGGCGCAAGTCAGCGTTGACACGCGCATCCGGGACCTGAGCGAGGACGAGTTGGGGCGCATCCGCTCCATCCTCGACGCGCAGGGCGAGATCGAGGGCGACCTGCGCAAGCGCGTGCAGATGGACATCAAGCGGCTGATGGACATCGGCGCTTACCGCGGCCTGCGCCACAGGCGGGGACTCCCCGTCCGCGGCCAGCGCACGCACACCAACGCGCGCACCCGCAAGGGGCCGCGCCGCGCCACCATCGCCAAGAAGAAGGCCCCCGGCAAGAAGTAGCAGTAAACTACCGATAACCGAATTATGGCAAAAGCAGCAGGCGGAAAAAAGAAGGTCTTTCGGAAGAAAGAGAAGAAGAACATCCCGAGCGGGATCGCGTACATCTCGGCGTCGTTCAACAACACGATGATCTCGATTACCGATCTCGAAGGAAACCTGGTCGCGCAGTCCTCATCGGGAGCGCGCGGTTTCCGCGGCTCGCGCAAGGGCACCCCGTTCGCCGCTCAGCAGGCGGCATGGGAGGCCGCCAAGAAGGCGCAGGAGGCCGGGATGACTCAGTGCGAGGTGCGCGTCAAAGGTCCCGGCGGCGGGCGCGAGTCGGCGATTCGCGCGATCAACAACGCGGGCATCCGCGTGACCGTCATTCGCGACACCACGCCGATTCCGCACAACGGCTGCCGCCCGCCGAAGCGGCGCAGAGTGTAGCAACAGTGGTCAGTAGTCAGTGGTCAGTGGTCAGTTAAAGACAAAAGCTCTTAACTGACCACTGACCACCGGCCACTGACCACTGAGTATTAACCTAAAGGATGAAGGGCGGGCGCGCCGCGAGCGCGTGGCCTGTAAACTTTTCCGTCTAACCTTGAGTGTTAGACAGGAGGCGAAAAAGAGAGTGGCTAGGTATAGAGACGCGGTGTGCCGTTTGTGCCGCCGCGAGGGTGCAAAACTTTTCCTGAAGGGCGACCGTTGTTACAAGCCCTCCTGCCCGATTGAGAAGCGCGGCACGCAGCCGCCGGGGCAGCACGGCAATTCGATGCGGCGCGGCAAGGCGCTCGTCGGCTACGGCCAGCAGCTGCGCGAGAAGCAGAAGGTCAAGCGCATTTACTTCATCCTCGAAGGCCAGTTCCGCAACTACTTCGAGAAGGCCGCGCGCCAGAAGGGCATCACGGGCGAGAACTTGCTGTTCCTGTTGGAGCGCCGTCTGGACAACGCGGTCTACCGCGCAGGCTTCTCGACCTCGCGCCGCCAGGCGCGCCAGCTCGTCAACCACGGACACATCGAAGTCAACGGGCGCAAGGTTGACATCCCCTCCTTCCAGGTGAAGGCGGGCGACACGATCAGCGTCAAAGAGGCGAGCCGGAAGAATCCGCACATCGAGGGCGCGTGGCAGACGGCAGCGGGCCGCGGCCGCCCCTCCTGGATCGCCCCGGCAGACGGCGCGGACATGAGCGCGCGGGTCGAGACTCTGCCGACGCGCGCCGACGTTGACCGCTCGATCAACGAGCAGCTGATCGTCGAGCTTTATAGCAAGTAACGAGGACAGGCGAGCCGGAGGGGGAGTGCGCTATCACGCGCGCTCCCGCCTCTGGCCGCCGTGCATTTAATAGTTTTATTTCGGTACTGACACATCATGGCTATGGATCAAAATAATCTCTGGACAGGTTTTCAGATGCCGCGCCGCCTGGCGGCCGACGCCGAGACGATGACCGACCGCTACGGCCGCTTCTCCGCGCAGCCGTTCGAGCGCGGCTTCGGCACGACCGTCGGCAACTCTCTCAGGCGCGCGCTGCTCTCTTCCATCGAGGGCTCGGCCATCACCGCCGTCAAGATCGAGGGCGTCGAGCACGAGTTCTCCTCGATTAACGGCGTGGTCGAGGACGCGACCGACGTGATCTTGAATCTGAAGCAGGTGCCCTTCAAGCTCCACGGCGGCGAGGCCAAGACCCTGACGATCAACAAAGAGGGCTCGGGCGAAGTCACCTCCGCCGACATCGAGGCGGACGCCGACGTCGAAGTCCTGGACCCCAACGTCCACATCGCGACCGTCGGCGAGGGCGGGAGCTTGAGAATCGAGATGCGTCTCAAGCGCGGCCGCGGCTACGTCTCGGCCGACCGCAACTTCGACGAAGACCTCTCGCTCGGCTACATCCCGATTGACTCGGTGCACACGCCGGTCAAGAAGGTCAACTACACGGTCGAGGCCGCGCGCCTGGGCCAGAACACCGAGTTCGACAAACTGACCATAGAGGTCTGGACGGACGGCTCGGTCAAGCCGGACGACGCCATCGGGCTCGCGGCGAAGTTAATCAAAGATCACATGTCCATCTTCATCAACTTCGAGGAGGACACGGACGACTTCGCCTACGCCAACATGGAGCGGCCGCCCTTGCCGCGCAACGACCAGCTCGACCGCTCTGTGGACGAGCTTGAGTTGTCAGTGCGCTCCTACAACTGCCTGAAGAACGCGGACATTCGCACCATCCGCGACCTCGTGCAGCGCAGCGAGCGCGAGATGCTGGCGACCAAGAACTTCGGCAAGAAGAGCTTGAACGAAATCAAGGACATCCTCAACGGGATGGGCCTCGACTTCGGCATGGAGTTCGACGCGCAGGGCAACCCGATCCCCGGCTCCGGCGGGCGCGACGCCTCGGACCTGGACGATTTCGCGGATAACGACGAAGAATAAAGCAGTAGTCAGTGGTCAGTGGTCGGTAGTCAGTTAAAAGCTGATACCTGCTGACCACTGACCACCGACCACTGACCACTAAGAAAATGAGACACCAGAAGGCACACAGGAAGCTGGGCCGCACGACGGCGCACCGCATGTCCATGCTGCGCAACCTCGCGACCTCGCTCATCAACGCGCAGGACGAGCGCATCATCACGACGCTGCCGAAGGCGAAGGAGCTGCGCCCGTTCGTCGAGCGCGCCATCACGCTCTCGCGCCACGCGACCAACCTCGAAGGCGACAACAAGGAAGTCCAGGCCGTCCACCTGCGCCGCCAGGCCGCCGGCTTCTTCCACGCCGGCAACAGTCAGCAGAAGGCTTCGACCGGCCGCCGCAACCAGGAGCGCGCGCCGCGCACGGCCGGCGTCCTCGCGCTGCGCCGCCTGTTCGACGAGCTCGGCGAGCGTTTCAAGGACCGCCCGGGCGGCTACACGCGCATCATCAAATTGGGCCGACGCGACGGCGACAACGCCGAACTCGCCATCATCGAGCTGGTTGACAACCGGCGCGAGCGCGAGGCCGAGGAGACGAGCAAGCGCGCGAAGTCTGCCACCTCGGGCAAGAAGAAGACGGCCAAGGCCAGCAAAGAGGTCGAGGAGACTGGCAGCCGTCGCGGGGGCCGCAAGGCCGACAAGACCTTCGAGAAGGAAGAGACGACGAAGGCCCGCGGCCGCGGGAAGACCCCGGACGCCGGGCTTGAGGACCAGAAGCCCAAGGGCGGCGGCCGCGCTAAGAAGACAGAGGCGACTGCCGAAGAGAAGGATACGGAGTAGTTTCGGAAAGTATTTGACTAGGTGCGCGCTGGCTGAAACATCACGGCGCGCGAGGTCGCTGGCCCCGAGCCTCAATTGACCGTCGGCAGATGCCCCCACGGGACGGTTGAGGCTCTTCGCTTTGTTCAACGTCAACAGGAACGGGCGCGAGCCGCCCTGCTTGGAGTCGAAAAGAATGAACGATCAGGAAGGCGCAACACAGCCCGCACGCGAGGAGCGGCAGCAGCAGCCGCAGCAGACGCCCAGGCCGCAGCCCGAGCAGCAGCCACAGCGCGCGGGCGCGCCGCGCAGTAGTAACGAGCGCGAGCGGGGCGGACGCCGTCGCGGCGGAGGCGGGGGGGCGGCCAGCAGCAGCAGCAGAATCAGCCGCGCCGCACGGAGCCGCACCTCCCTATGGATGAGCTGCGCGACCTCTTCGCGCTCTTCACGGAGCACGGCCTGACCGAATTCGAAATCGAGCGCGAGGGGATGCGCGTCCACTTGGGCCGTAACCTGGCCCCGCAGACAGTCGCGGCCCCGCCGCAGGCCGCGGGCGCGCCCGCCCTGAGCTCCGCGCCGCAGCCCGCAGGCGCGCAGCAGCAGACGAGCGCGACGACCGCGCAGGAGTCGGCCGCGCAGCCCGCGCCGCCCGCTCCGGCCGAGGAAGAGAGCCTGCACGTCATCATCTCGCCGATTGTCGGGACTTTCTACCGCTCGCCGTCGCCGACCGCCGAACCCTTCGTCCGGCTCGGCAGCCACGTAGACCCGGACTCCGTGGTCTGCATCATCGAGGCCATGAAGCTGATGAACGAGATTCAGGCCGAGACCACGGGCGAGATCGCCAAGATATACGTCGAGAACGGCCAGCCCGTCGAATACGGCCAGCCGCTCTTCGGGGTTAAAAAATAGTTTCAGGTTTCAGGTTTCAAGTTAAATGCTTAGAACCTGGAACCTTAAACTTGAAACCCGAAACTTTATTATGACTCGTCCGCTCAGAAAAATCCTGATCGCCAACCGCGGCGAGATCGCGTGCCGGATTATCTGGACGTGTAAGGAGATGGGCATCAAGACGGTGGCCGTGCACTCGACGGCCGACCGCGACTCGCTGCACGTCCTCTTCGCCGACGAGCACATCTGCATCGGCCCGCCGCCATCGGCGCAGAGCTACCTGAACATCCCGGCCATCATCAGCGCCGCCGAAATTTACAACGTGGACGCCATCCACCCCGGCTACGGGTTCCTGGCCGAGTCCGCCTACTTCGCGGAAATCTGCGAGGCGTGCAACATCAAGTTCATCGGCCCGCGCGCGAGCGTCATCCAGATGATGGGCGACAAGGTTCAGGCCCGCCGCGCCATGCAGGAGGCGGGTGTGCCAATTCTGCCCGGGAGCGAGAACCCGCTCGAAAGCGAGGAGGAGGCCCTCAAGCTCGCGCGCGAGATAGGCTTCCCCGTCATCGTCAAGGCCGCGGCCGGCGGCGGCGGGCGCGGGATGCGCATCGTCCGCTCCGAAGAAGAACTCGGCCCCGCGCTCGAAACCGCGTCGAACGAGGCGGCGGCCGCCTTCAAGAACGGCGACGTCTACATAGAGCGCTACATAGAGCGCCCGCGCCACATAGAGATTCAGGTCCTGGCGGACGAGCACGGCGAGTGCGTTCACCTCGGCGAGCGCGAGTGCACGATTCAGCGCCGCCACCAGAAGCTGCTCGAAGAAGCGCCGTCGCCGGTGCTCTCGCCGGAGTTGCGCGAGCAGATGGGGTCGGCGGCCGTCGCGGCGTGCAAGAAGATAGGCTATTCGAGCGCCGGCACGTTCGAGTTCCTCTTGGACGAGGACGACCAGTTCTACTTCATGGAGATGAACACGCGCATACAGGTCGAGCACCCCGTCACGGAGATGGTGACGCTCGCGGACATCGTGCGCAACCAGATCAGGATCGCGGAGGGAGCGCCGCTCGCCTACAAGCAGGACGACGTGGTGATTCGCGGCCACTCCATAGAGTGCCGCATCAACGCCGAGGACCCCGAGACGTTTACGCCGTCGCCGGGCACGATCACGGCCTTCAACCTGCCGGGCGGACCCGGCGTGCGCGTGGACACGGCCGCCTACCCGGGCTACAAGGTGCCGCCCTACTACGACTCGATGATAGCGAAGGTGATCGTCCACGCGGGGACGCGCGAGCTGGCGATAGCGCGCATGAAGCGCGCGCTCGAAGCGATGGTCGTCGAGGGCATCAAGACGACGATCCCGCTGCAACTGAAAATCATGGACGACCCGAGCTTCCGCGCGGGCGAGTTTTCGACCAAGTTCATGGAAGATTTCCTGAAGAAAAACGGGACGAAGAAGCCGGTTGAAATCGCGGCCTCCCCGCGTTGACGCGCGTGGTGACGGCCCGTATAATAAACGACTTTTCCAAGGCGGGCGCGGCTCGCCTGAGCAGGAGAACTAAAGAAATGGCTTACGCAATCATCAAATCCGGCGGCAAACAGTTCCGCGTCGAGGAAGGCAAGACGGTCCGCGTGCCTTCGATCAACAAGCAGGCTGGCGAGACGGTCGAGCTTGCGGCGATGCTGGTCGCGGGCGAGGACGGGCCGAAGGTCGGCTCGACACTCGACGAGGCGGGCGCGCGCGTCGCGGCCACGGTCGTCGAGCACGGGCGCGACGACAAGATCATCGTCTTCAAGAAAAAGCGCCGCAAGCACTACAAGCGCAAGCAGGGCCACCGCCAGGGTTACACGACTTTGAAAATAGACTCGATTGGATAAAGCAGGAGTCAGAAGACAGAAGGCAGGAGTCAGAAGAAAAGCGTTTGGTTCTTATTCTGAATTCTGACTCCTGACTTCTGAATTCCAGGGAGTTTTAAGAAATGGCACACAAAAAAGGGGTCGGCTCGTCGCGTAACGGGCGGGATTCGAACGCGCAGCGGCTGGGGTTGAAGAAGTTCGGCGGCGAGCGGGTGCTCGGCGGGAACATCCTGGCGCGGCAGCGCGGAACGAAGTGGAAGCCTGGCAAGAACGTCGGGCGCGGCAAGGACGACACGCTCTTCGCGCTCGTGGACGGTGTCGTCAAGTTCGAGGACAAGGGCCGCTCGGGCAAGTTCATCAGCGTCTACCCGGAGGCGGCCGCCATCGCGGAAGCGCCGGCCGCCGCCGCTCCTGCCGCGTAGGGCGTCCCCGTCTTCAGCGAGCCCGCGAACACCAGCGACGCCCGCGCCGAGTGACTTCACACTTCGCGCGCCGGGCGTCGCTTTCGATTTAAGTGTTTATTGACCGCACCAAGATTCGCGTCCAGGGTGGGCACGGCGGCAACGGCGTGACGGCCTTCCGCCGCGAGAAATTCGTCCCGCGCGGCGGGCCTTCGGGCGGCGACGGCGGGCGCGGCGGCGATGTCTGGATGGAGGCCGACGAGTCTCTGAACACGCTCTTGCACCTGCGCTACAACCCCGAGCACATCGCCGAGCGCGGCCGCCACGGCGAGGGCTCGAACCGCTCGGGCCGAGAGGGCTTGGACACGACTGTAAAGGTTCCCGTCGGCACGCAGGTCTTCGACGCCGCGACGAGTGAGCTGCTCAAGGATTTTACGGAACACGGCGAGCGTTGGCTCGCGGCGAAAGGCGGGCGCGGCGGCTTCGGCAACTCGCACTTCACGACCTCGACCAACCGCGCGCCGCGCTACCATCAGGAGGGAGGCGAGGGCGAGGAGCGCGAGCTACAGCTCGAACTAAAACTGCTCGCGGACGTTGGCTTGGTCGGCTTCCCGAACGCCGGGAAGTCCACGCTCATCTCGACCATCTCCGCGGCCAAGCCGAAGATCGCCGACTACCCTTTCACGACGCTTGAGCCGCACCTCGGCGTCGTAGACCTCGGCGAATTCCGCACCTTCGTCGTGGCGGACATTCCGGGGCTGATAGAGGGCGCGCACAAGGGCGCGGGGTTGGGCGACCGCTTCCTGCGCCACGTCGAGCGGACCAAGCTCCTGCTCCACCTCGTTGACGTGTCGTCCATCTCGGGCCGCGACGCGGTTCAGGATTACGAGACGATTAACAGGGAACTCGCGGCCTACGACGCGCAATTGTCCGCCCGCCCGCAGATAGTCGTGGCGACGAAAGTGGACGCGCTCGACGAGCCCGAGCGGCTTGAGAGTCTGAGACAGAGGGCCGAGGCGGACGGCCGCGCCTTCTACGTCATCTCGTCGGCGACGAGGCAGGGCGTCAAAGAGTTGGTCAGCGCCGTGGCGCGCGCCCTGGACGAGATTAGTGCTTCGACGGGGCGCGAGACGGGCGAGCTGCGCGCGGCTTCGTGAGTGATGCGACGCGTAGCCCTCTACGGCGGGACGTTCGACCCGATCCACAAAGGCCACGTCGCGGTGGCCGAAGGTCTTTCAAAACTTTTCGCGCTCGACGAGGTGCTTTTCATCCCGGCCCACGTCGCGCCGCACAAGCGCGCGGGCGTCGTCACGCCTGCGCTCCACCGCTACGCCATGCTCGCGCTGGCGACGCAGTCGGAGGACGCCTTCCGCGTCTCGACCGTGGAGCTGGACGCGCCGGAGCGGCCCTACACCTGGGAGACGCTCTCGCGGATGCGCGAGACTTTGGGAAGCGAGGCGTCTGTCTTCTTCGTGATGGGCGCGGACTCCTGGGCCGACATCACGACCTGGCGCGAGTGGGAGCGCGTGCTCTCGCTCTCGAACCACATCGTCGTCACGCGGCCCGGTTACGAGTTGGGCACGGGGCACGTCACGCCGGCCGTCAGGGAGAGAATCGTTGACCTGCGGGGCGGGGCGGGCGAGATTAAGGACGAGAGCGAAGGCCGGAAGATTTACGTGACCGACGCGGTGCAGTTGGACATTTCGGCGACGGAGGTGCGCGAGGCCGTGCGCGAGGGGCGCGAAGAAGATTGGCCCAAACTGGTGCCGCCGCCCGTCGCCGACTACATCAGAAAATACGGGCTCTACAGAGAAGTATGAAAGAAAATTCATCAATCAAGGAACAGGTTCTGCACCCGGAGCAGAGCACTGCTAAGGCCGCCATGGCCAAGGGGCGCGCGTCGTCGTCTGATGAGGCGGCCGGGGCCGAAGAGTGCGCCGAGCAGTTGGACGAGCGCATCTGCACGGCGATCAGCGCGGCCGGCGACAAGAAGGCGTTGGAGATGGTCGTGCTGGACTTGCGCGAGGTGGCTAGCTTCACGGACTACTTCCTCATCACGAGCGGGACGAACGTGCGGCAGGTGCAGGCCATCGCGGACGAGGTGGTCGAGCAGCTCAAGAAGCAGGGCACGCGGCCCGCGCGCATCGAGGGCTACAGCACGGCCGAGTGGGTGCTGGTTGACTACGGCGACTTCATCCTGCACGTCTTCGAGGACAAGGCGCGCAGGTTCTACGACCTCGAAAGGCTGTGGCGCGACGCCAAGCGCGTCTCGCTTCCGCCGGACGTGGCGGGCGGCGGCGACGAAGGCTCTTTGAGAAACTGAAGACCGTGACGGATATCGTGGCGCTGTCGGATGCGATGCGCGAGGCCGTGCGCCTCGCCGGGCGCGTCGCCCCGACCGAGGCCAACGTGCTCGTCACAGGCGAGTCGGGCGCGGGGAAAGACGCGCTCGCGGCCTTCATCCACGCGCGCTCGGCGCGCGCGGAAGGCCCGCTCGTCAAGATTGACTGCGCGGCGCTCCCGCGCGAGTTACTGGAAGCCGAGCTGTTCGGCTACGAGCGCGGCGCGTTCACGGGCGCGACCGAGGGAAGGCCGGGCCGCCTCGAAGCGGCGCACAAGGGCACGCTCGTGCTGGACGAGATCGCGCACCTGACGACGGACGCGCAGGCGAAGCTCCTGCGAGTCATAGAGGGGCGCGAGTTCGAGAGGCTCGGGGGGCGCAAGACGATTCGCGTGGACGCGCGGCTCGTCGCGCTGACCAACGTGGATTTGGACGACGCGGTGCGCCGCCGCGCCTTCCGCGAAGACCTCTTCTACAGGCTGAACGTCGTGCGGGTTCACGTCCCGCCGCTGCGCGAGCGGCTTGAGGATGTCGAAAAATTGGCCCGCGGCTTTTTGAAAATTTACGCGGCGAAGCACGGGCGAGCCGTCTCCTCGCTCTCGTCCGAGGCCCTGGCAATTCTCAAGGCTTACGACTGGCCCGGCAACGTGCGCGAGCTGGCGAACACAGTCGAGCGGGCCGTCATCGTCGCGGCCGAAGGCTCGGTCAGCGCGGACGACTTGCCGGAGGCCATGCGCGCCTCGGTCGAGTTGCGGCGGCGCGCGAAGCAGAGGCTGACGCTCGCGGAGTTGGAAGCCGATTACGTCAAAGAGACGCTGGCGGCGACTAAGGGAAACAAGGCGGCGGCCGCGCGGCTGCTCGGCATCAGCCGCAAGAACCTTTACGAGAAGCTGGCAAGGTACGCGGCAGCGGAGGCTGGGAAAAAGACTGACCTCTGACCTCTCATGATATTTCGTCTGGTCTGGGTGGGGAAGACTAGGAACGAGCACCTGCGGGCGCTCGCGGAGGACTACCTGGGCCGGCTCCGGCGCTTCGTCCGGTGGGAAGTGACGGAACTGCGAGAAAGTGGCGCGCGTACAGAGCGTGAAGGCATCGAAGACGAGGGAAGACGCATCATAGGCGCGCTCCATCGCGACGCGTTGGTCGTCCTGCTGGACGTGGGCGGGCGCGAGTGGAGTTCGCACGAGTTGGCGGCAGAAGTTGAAAAGTGGCAGAACGCCGGGACGAAAGAGGTCGCGTTCGTCATCGGGGGCCACAACGGCGTCTCGCGGGAGGTGATGGAGCGCGCTCACTCGCGCTGGTCGCTCACGCGCCTGACGCTGACGCACGAGATGGTGCGCGTCGTGCTGGCCGAGCAGTTATACAGGGCTTACACGATCATTCACGGGTTACCGTACCAGAAGTAGGAGTCAGAAGTCAGAAGTCAGGAGTCAGAAGAAAAGAGAATCTATTAAAGCGGTCGCCGCCGCTTCATTCTGACTCCTGACTCCTGACTTCTGTATTCTGTATTTAGGGAGCGGAGGGTAAATTGATAACGATGGATAAGAGACGAGTAAAAGTTTACAGGGACAGGCTGCTGGGCAGGCGCGAGGGGCTGGTCGGGCAGGTCATGGAGGCCGAGCAGTACAGCCGCGAGCGCGACTCCGAGGCCACGCAGGACCCTGCGGACATGGCGGCCAACGCATACACCAAAGAGCTATTATTCTCCATGTCGGCCAACGACCGCCGGCTGCTCGAACTGATTGACGAGGCGCTCGAAAGAATCGAGGCGGGCGGCTACGGCGAGTGCGTGCACTGCGGCGAGCCCGTGCAGGACAAGCGCCTGGAGGCCGTGCCGTGGGCGCGCCACTGTCTGCGCTGCCAGGACTTGCAGGAGCGCGGCCTGCTCAACCAGGACGACGAATAGAAGAAACGCTCCGAGGCGTGAGATAATCCGAAGCCCTCAGGGGTTGACCGCGGTCAACCCCTGAGGGCTTCCTGTTTTTCGGTGAAAACACTTCGATGGACTTCGTCGGAAAATTGAACGCGCTCGCGGACGCGGGGCTCACCCTCGTCTTCCCGCAGGCGTGCGTCGTGTGCGGCCGTAGCGTGGAGGCGCGCGCCGACGGGGTGGCGTGCGCGGCGTGCTGGCTTAGGACTCGCGTCTTCGGCCGAGGGGACGTAGTCTGCTGGAAGTGTGGCGCACCGGCGCGCGGCGTCGTGCCGGAAGAGAACCTACGGGACGTGCGCTGCCGGCGCTGCGAGGGCGAGCACTTCACGGCGGCCCGCGCCTGCGGCGCTTACGAGGGAGCTTTGCGCGCGAGCGTCCTGGCCCTCAAGCGCGAGCCGCACGCGCCCGAGCGCCTCGCGCGTCTGATGTTCGAGGCGCAGCGGCGCGAGCCTCTCGCAGGCGCGACGCGCGTCGTGCCCGTGCCGCTTTCCACTGATCGCCTGCGCGAGCGCGGCTTCAACCAGGCGGCCGTGCTCGCAGGGGCGCTGGCGCAACTCGCGCGCCTCCCGCTGGACGAAGATAGCCTGGTCCGCACGAGCCACGCCGCGCGCCACCGCGCAGGGATGGACGAGCGGGCGCGGCGCGAGAGCGTCGAGGGGGCCTTCGCCGTCCGCCGCCCGCGCCTCGTCGAGGGTGAGCGCGTCCTGCTCGTTGACGACGTGTTCACCACGGGCGCGACCGCCTCTGCCTGCGCCGCCGCGCTCACGGCCGCGGGCGCGCAAGCCGTCTACGTCCTGACACTGGCACGCCCCGCGTAATCGTCGTCAAAGCCCGCCGCAACTCGCCGCGCGAAAGCCGCCGCCCGCCGCATTTCCGGGCCGGTTCCCTGAATAGCCGAGCGCCTTTCGGAAGAGTTCGCGTAAACTCCGGCCAGTTTACAAGGCGGAATTTTTCAGAAGGAGATTGAGCCATGAAGAGAACTTTAGCGGCCGCCGCGTTGATCCTGTTCGGGTCGCTGCTGGCGTCGAGCGTGCAGACGCAGGCGCAGGAGGCCGCGAAGCCGAAGCCGAAGCAGAACGTCGCCATCCTCATCTTCGACGGGGTGCAGATCATAGACTACACAGGCCCCTACGAGGTGCTGGGCGGGTGGGGCAAGCGCCACGTCTACACGGTCGCCGAGAAGGCCGACGCCATCACGACGAACATGGGGATGCGCGTCGTCCCCAACTACACTTTCGAGAACCAGCCGAAGCCGGATATTATTGTCGTCCCCGGCGGTGGCGTTGACGCGCACCTCGGAAATCAGAAGGTCATCAACTGGATTCGGGAGAGCGCCAGGGATGCGCGCTACGTCTTGTCCGTCTGCAACGGGGCGTTCTTTCTGGCGAAGGCGGGGCTGCTCGACGGGCTCGAAGCCACGACGACGGCCGGCCTCATAGACAAGCTGGCGGCGATGGCCCCGAAGACGCGGGTCGTCAGGGACAAGCGTTTCGTGGACAACGGAAAGATCATCACGGCCGGCGGCCTCTCGTCGGGCATAGACGGCGCGCTCCATCTCGTCGAGAAGGTTGACGGCAAGGGCTGGGCGCAGGCGGTCGCCTTCGGCATAGAGTACGACTGGCGGCCCGAGGCGGGTTACGCACGCGCCGCCCACGCAGACCAGAAGTTGCCGCAGAGCATCTACGACGCCTTCTTCCCGGGCGCGGAGCCCATCAGCTTCGTCGGCGGGGTCGAGAGCTGGGAAGAGAAGTGGGACGTGCCGTCCTCGTCCGCGCCGGAGTTGCTCGGCCGCATCGGCGAAAAATGGGCCACGGACACGAGATGGGCGAAGGACAACGCCGTCAAGGCCAGCAGCGCAGCGCCGACGAGCGTCTGGAAGTTGACGGACGAGAAGGGGCAGGCGTGGGAGGCTTCCGCGACCGTAGAGCCCACGGCGGGCAACCGCGCGATTTTGACCCTGAAGGTAGTGCGCGCGGCGGGCGGCCCGCGGGCGCAGCTCAAGTGAAGGGTTCTCCCGTTTGATGCGAGTCTCGGATTCAAAACTGGTTGAAGCGGGTGCGCCGGGCGTAGAGGACGCGCGGCGCGCCTGGCTGTTGAAGTGGGGCCTGGTCTGGTCGTTCTGGACTGTGCTGGGCCTCCTTTACACCAGCCAGGTCTACGTCGCGATGACGCTGGAAGGGATGAACCATTCCTTCTGGCGTATGCTGGCGTGGCAGCTCTTAGGCTGCTGGTATTTCTGGCCGCTCCTGACGCCGCTGATTCTCCGGCTGGGGAGGCGTTTCCCGCTCGAAAGAGGTTCGCTCAAGCGCAGCCTGCCGGTGCACCTGGCGGCGAGCACGATTCTCGCGGCCGTCCACTCGCTGCAAGTCGTCATCTCGACCGGATTGTTCCGCCCCTTCGACGACATGATGCGCGAGCGGCCGTTCTGGACGAGCTACTGGGACCGCTTCCTGAGCGAGTATCACCTGGAGCTGATCGCCTACGGGATGATCGTCGGCGTCGGCTACGCCTTCGACTATTACGCGCGTTACCGCGAGCGCGAGTTCCGCGCCGCGCAGCTTGAGACTCAACTGGCGCAGGCGCAACTCCACGCGCTGAAGATGCAGCTCCACCCGCACTTCCTCTTCAACACCCTGAACGCCATCGCGGGGCTCGTGCGCGACCGCAAGGACAAGGCGGCCGTCCAGATGATTGCTGGCCTCAGCGACCTCCTGCGCCACACGCTCGAAAACTCCGGCAAGCAGGAGATACCGCTGCGCGAGGAGCTGGACTTTCTGGAACTCTACCTGGACATACAGCAGATGCGCTTCTCCGACAGGCTCACGGTGCGGATGGAGGTCGCGCCCGAGACCTTGAACGCGCGCGTGCCCAACCTCATCCTGCAACCCCTGGTCGAGAACGCCATCCGCCACGGCGTCGCCGCGCGCGTCTCGGCCGGAGAGGTTTCAATCAGCGCCCGGCGCGAGAACGGCGCGCTCGAACTTAAAGTCGCGGACGACGGCCCCGGCTTAAAGAGCGGCTGGCGCATGGAGGACGGCGGCGGCATCGGCCTCAGCAACACGCGCGAGCGCCTCGTGCAGCTCTACGGCAGAGAGCACCGCTTCGAGGTGCGCAACCGCGAGGGCGGCGGCGTCGAGGCCGCGCTCATGATTCCCTGGCGCTCGGACGCGGGCGACCTCTGAGCCGCGATGGAGAGGAAGAAGATAAGGACGCTGATCGTTGACGACGAGCCGCTGGCCCGGCGCAACCTGCGCGTGCTTTTGGAGGACGACCCCGAGATAGAGATCGTCGCCGAGTGCGGCAGCGGGCCGGAGGCGCTCGAAGTCATCAACGACGAGCCGCCCGACCTCCTCTTCCTGGACATACAGATGCCCGAGATGAGCGGCTTCGAGGTGCTTGAAAAAATCGAGCACGGGCGCATCGCGGCCGTCGTCTTCGTCACGGCCTTCGACCAGTACGCGCTCCGCGCCTTCGAGGTGCACGCGCTCGACTACCTCCTGAAACCATTCGACGACGCGCGCTTCGAGAAGGCACTCAAACAGGCCAAGACTCAAATCGAGCAACGCGAGATCAACCAACTCAGCCGCAAGCTCATCGCGCTGCTCGAAGACCGCGCCGCGCCGCCGGAGAAGAGGGGCGCGGGCCACCTGACGCGGTTCATGATTAAGTTTGCGGGCCGCGTCCTCTTCCTGAAGGCGGAGGACGTGGACTGGATCGCGGCCGACGACTACTACGTCAAGCTCCACGCCGGCAGCAAGACGCACATGCTGCGCGAGACCCTGAGCGACCTGGAGACGAGGCTCGACCCCGAAAAGTTCATCCGCATACACCGCTCGACCATCGTCAACATCGAGCGCATCAAAGAGCTGCACCCTTACTTCAACGGCGAGTACCTCGTCGTCCTGCGCGACGGCACGGAACTCAAGCTCAGCCGCAGCCGCCGCGAGCAGGTGCAGGCCGCGCTCAAAGGCAGCCACGGTTGACGGCAATTAACCACAGAGGACACAGAGGGACACAGAGGGAAGAAAGAAATTTGAAAGAGCAGATTTGAAATATTTTTTATCTTCCTCTGTGCCCTCTGTGTCCTCTGTGGTTAATTCCATCTCTGGCCTCTGCCACGCATCCTCTGTATGATGTGCGGCATGAAAACTCTATACGACCCCGTTGAGCCTTTCGACACGGGCCGCTTGCAGGTCTCGGCCATTCATAACATCTATTACGAGCAGGCCGGGAACCCCGAAGGCAAGCCCGTGGTCTTCCTGCACGGCGGGCCGGGCGGCGGCCTCGTGCCGGAGTATCGCCGCTTCCACGACCCTGCGGCCTACCGCATAGTCCTCCTCGACCAGCGCGGCTCGGGCCAGAGCACGCCGCACGCCGGCCTCGAAGAGAACACGACCTGGGACCTGGTCTCCGACATAGAGAAGCTGCGCGAGCACCTCGGGATAGAGAGCTGGCAGGTCTTCGGCGGCTCGTGGGGCAGCACGCTCGCGCTCGCTTACGCGCAGACGCACCCCGAGCGCGTGCGCCAGTTGGTGCTGCGCGGCATCTTCCTCTGTCGCCCGAAGGAGATTCGCTGGTTCTACCAGGAGGGCGCGAGCGCCATCTTCCCGGACGTGTGGGAGGAGTACGTGAAGGCCATCCCCGAAAGTGAGCGCAGCGACATGGTCAGCGCCTATTACCGGCGGCTGACGGGCGACGACGCGGAGGCGAAACTCGCGGCCGCGCGCGCGTGGAGCATCTGGGAGGGGAGCACGTCGAAGCTCTTCTTCGACTACAGCATGATAGAGAAGTTCGCCGACCCGGAGTTCGCCACGGCCTTCGCGCGCATAGAGTGCCACTACTTCATGAACAACGCTTTCTTCCCGACCGACAACTATCTCATCGAAAACGTGGGGAAGATTCGGCACATCCCGGCCGTCATCGTCCAGGGGCGCTACGACGTGGTCTGCCCGATGATGAGCGCGTGGGAACTGCACCGCGCGTGGCCCGAGGCGGACCTGCACGTCACGCCCGACGCCGGCCACTCCGCGATGGAGGCCGGCAACATCAGCGCCCTCGTCGAGGCCACAGACCGCTTCAGGGAAGCGACGTAAGAGCGCAGTCCCGATTCAGTCTAAAAGGGGCTGGGGCATTGGGGAAATGTTTTTGACACTGGCGCGCGGGCTCACGTAATATCATGGGGCACTATGAACGGACGAGTTTTAGTCCTGAACGCTTCTTTCGAGCCGATTAACGTGTGCACCGAGCGGCGCGCGGTGGTAATGATTTTCAAGGGGGTGGCGCGCATGGAGGAGCACAACGGCCACATGCTCCACTCTGCCAAGCTCAAGATTCACGCGCCCTCCGTCATACGGCTGACCGAGTACATACACATCCCCTACGAGCGCAAGTCGCTCTCGCGTAAAAATATCCTGCTGCGCGACCACTCGACCTGCCAGTATTGCGGCAAGCATTACACGCCGGCCGAGCTGACGCTCGACCACGTCCACCCGCGCTCCCGCGGCGGCGACTCGACGTGGGACAACCTCGTGGCGTGCTGCAAACGCTGCAACCACCGCAAAGGCAGCCGGACGCCCGAGGAGGCGGGGATGCACCTCTTGCGCCGCCCGCGCGGCTTCTCGCTCCACGTCAACCGGCAGATCATGCGCTACCTGGGCAGGGCCGACGAGACCTGGCGCAAATATCTCTTCTACGAATCGGACGCCGCCGGGCAGTAAAATTTTATTCAGAGGATTATTGTGATGAATCAAATGGCACTGGGCTATCAGGAGCTTCTCATCATTCTCGCCATCGTCGTCGTGCTCTTCGGCGCGAGCCGCCTGCCGCAACTCGCCAAGGCTTTAGGCCAGAGCAAGCGCGCCTTCAAGGAGGGCCAGGATGAGGCCGACGAGGAGGCGCGCGTCGAAGCCGCCAAGCGCCGCGAGCGCCTCCGCGCCGCCGACGCCGACCGCCTCGAAGACGAACGGCTCGCCAGCGACAAGTACAGCAATAAATAAAAAGCAAAAGACCCCGAAGGGGTCACACATGATAGCCGGGGGCAAGCAAACAAGAGTTTGCGCCGCCCCCGGTAGATTGTGCCAAAACGTTTCGACCCCGAAGGGGTCGCACATTCAACGTTGAATGTGCGACCCCTTCGGGGTCTTTTGCCTTAGCTCGTCTTTCTTCCCATGACGAGCGTGGCTTTCACAGAGAGGGAGAAGTCCATGTCCTGGCGCTCGGCGTCTATGATGCGCTCGATCTCTTTGATGACGCGCTCCCGGTCGGCCGCTTCGGGCAAGGTTTCGAGCCACGCGCGCAGCAAGAAGTCCGTGATGAGCGGCGCGTTCAAAAACTCCTCGCCCGACTCGTAGTCGAACTCCTCTATACTCGTCCACGACGCGACGTTGTCCAATCCCTCGCGCCCCGCCAGAGCCTCGACCTCCGACACGGTCGGCAGCTCCGTAATCAGAGACTCCACGTCTTGCTCGTGGTCCGTGATGCCGGCGTTGCGCAGCGCCTCCCAGTAGACTGAGAAGAACTCGCCGAAGCTCGAAGAGGTGGGAAGCGTCAGGGCCACCGTGCCGCCCGGCGCGGCCACGCGCACCATCTCCCCGATAATCTCCGGCAGCCGCTCGGGCGCGATCAGGGAGGCGTCGCCCACCACCAGATCGAACTGGTCGTCCTCGAATCCCAGAGCCTCCAATTGCTCGCGGCGGAACTCTGGGTCGGCCCTGACCGCCATGGCTTTCGCCCGCCCCAGCTCAAGACTCTCCTCGCTCTCGTCCACGCAGACGAGCGCAACCTTGTCGCCCGTGCGCTCGGCCAGCGCCAGCGCGTGACCGCCCGTGCCCGACGCGACGTAGAGCATCGTCCCCTTTTTCGGAAGCTCCACGTGCTCGTCAACCAACTCCGCGAACCTCTCGCCCCAGTCGGTCGCCACGTACAGGTCGCGCAGGAATGCTAACTCTTTATCCGATTTATTAGTCGCCATGCTTATGTAAAGCAGGAGTCAGGAGTCAGGAGTCAGAAGTCAGAATGAAAGGCTGAAGCCCTTCTTTCTTTTATTCTGACTCCTGACTCCTGACTCCTGACTCCTGTTCTTCGTAATAAACCCGGCCGCGCAGCGCCTCGGGCAGACACTCCATCTCCTCGCGCGCGCGCGCGTCGCTGTGGACGTAGCGGTAGCCGCTGCCGTAGCCGACGCGCCGCATCAAGGGCGTGACGGCGTTCCTCAGGTGCAGCGGGACGGGCTCGCGCGCCGTCTCGGTCGCGTCCTCGGCCGCGGCCGTGTAGGCGCGCTTGACGGCGTTCGACTTCGGCGCACGCGCCAGATAAATAGTCGCCTGCGAGAGCGGGTAAAGTGCCTCGGGCAAGCCTATCAGCCGCGTGATGTCGGCGGCCGCCGCGGCCTGCACCATCGCCTGCGGGTCCGCGAGCCCCACGTCTTCGGAGGCCAGGATGCAGAGGCGGCGCGCGATGAAGACGGGGTCGGCTCCGCCCTCTATGAGGCGCGCCAGCCAGTAGAGCGCCGCGTCCGCGTCCGAGTTGCGCAGGGACTTTATCAGCGCCGAAGCCAGGTTGTAGTGCTCCTCGCCGCCCTTGTCGTAGGCGTAGTGCGCGCGGCCCAGCGCCTCCACGACCGTGTCGAGCGTGACGCGCCGCGCGCCGCCCTCGCCGGGCGTTGTCGCTTCGACCGCAGCTTCGAGCGCGGCCAGCGCGACACGCGCATCGCCGTGCGCGGAATGGGCCAATCTCTTGACCGCTTCGTCTGAAATTTCCGGGTTAAGCGCCGCCACCCCGCGCTCATCGTCGGCGAGCGCACGGCGCAGGATGGTCTCCACGTCTTCGTCCGTGAGCGGGTTGAGGATGAGGACGCGCGAGCGTGAGAGGAGCGCGCCCGTGACCTCGAACGAAGGGTTCTCGGTCGTCGCGCCGATGAGCGTCACGGTCCCGTCCTCGACCGCGGGCAGGAGCGCGTCCTGCTGCGCTTTGTTGAAGCGGTGAATCTCGTCTATGAAGAGAACAGTGCGGCGGCCCTGCCGGCGGTTCTCGCGCGCCTCGGCGATTGCAGCGCGTGCCTCCTTGACGCCGGAGAAGACGGCCGAGATGGCGACGAACTCCGCGCCGCTCTTTTCCGCAAGCAGCCGCGCCAGCGTCGTCTTGCCCGTGCCGGGCGCGCCCCACAGGATGAGCGAGGGCAGAGCGCCCGTGCCTTCGATGAGCCGGCGCAGGACGCGGCCCTCGCCGACGAGGTGAGTTTGCCCGACAAACTCCCCGAGGTCGCGCGGCCGCATTCTTTCGGCCAGCGGGGCCGAGAGCCCGGCCAGACGGGCGGCGGCCTCTTCCTCCTCGGCGAAAAGACTTTTGGTGGCGCGGCGCGGCATGGGGTTACTTTACAGAAATCCAGCGTCGGAGCAAAATGCTCACGGGCGTGCTAAAATGGCTTAAAAATCTTGGACGGAACGCGGGCCGAAGGTTCGTCGTATAAGTGTTCGCAAGCGCGCCGGAGATGTCGCGGAGGATGATGCGGCGGGCGGCGCGCGGCGACGAAAAGTTCGGGAACGTCGGGAGGTATGGAATGAAAAACGCGAAAGATACGTTAAAGATTGTCGGGATTGTGATGCTCTGCCTGTTCGTGCTGGTCGTCGGCGTGCCGCTCATGCTGTCGCTCGTGGGGATCACCCTCGGCTTCATCACTTCGCTGGCCGTGGGGCTCATCAAACTGGCCGTCTTTTTGGCAATCGCCTACCTAGTGCTCGTGGGCCTGCGCGCCATCCTACGATAACCGCCGGCAATCATCGGAGAGTCACTGGGGCGGTCCCTCCGCCGCCCCTCTCATTCCTTCACACCAATTCGGCATTATTAAAAATGGCACAGGAGTTGATCCCCTGTGCCATTAATCTTTTCCCCTGACGGGGCCAGTTCAGAAGCGGTACTGGTACTGCGCCGCGGGCGCGAGTGAGCTATTTGTAAAGCTGGGTCGGCCTCCGCGTATCAACGCGCCTTCAAGCCCGCTTGTCATTCCTCGGAACGGTCTGCTTAAATCATTTTATGAAGAGGACAAGATTGACAGCGCTTTTCCTCGCCGCCGTGCTGGTCGGGGCCGCGGCCGGCTCGATTTTGGGCCAACAGCAGCAGCAGGACGTGCTAGCCGCCGGGTCCAGGAAGGCAATCCTCGAAACAGGCATCTCGGAACGCTACTTCGACAAACATTTCCGGCTCGCGCGCGTCGTCGCCGAAGAGGGCGACCGGCGCGTGGAGTGGAGGTTCTCGCTCGGCGGGTACGAAGTGCTGCTCGTGGACGAGGTAGGGTTTCACACTACGGAGGGCGGCGAGCGCGTTGACGTTCATTCCATCAAGAACGAGTTGTTCTCCGCCTACGACATCAGGCGAACGATCCCGAAGCGCAGGGCCGAGGCGGCCCTCAAGACCTGCATAGGCGACTACACGGACCTCGCAGTCGTCTACCGCGCCCTCAAAGCCCCGGGCAAGGCCGGCCTCTATCTGACCGCCCGCGCCAAAGTGGAGCTGGACGGCGAGGAGGAAGAAGAGAGGCGTGAGGAGCGCGAAGGAGAGGACGAGCCCGAGCACGAAGTCGAAGGCATCTCCTTCAACGTCGGCTACATCAACCTGGAAACAGGGAAGTGCACCGTCGAGAAAGGCCAGGTCACACCCTAGAAATGCGGATTGCGGAATGCGGAATGAAAAGGCGTTTGCTTTTCATTCCGCATTCCGCATTCATCATTGCTTTGCGGCCTTGCTGCGGTTGATGAAGCTGACGACGGCGGCCGTCCAGGTTTCGCAGCCGCGGCAGACGGCGACGGGAATCTGCTGGCCGGCGTTGTTCATCATCTGGACGATGCCGGCGCTCGGCGCGAAGAGTTTGTAGTCCTTCTTCTCGGTCTTGCCCTTCTTGTTGACGACCGCACCCTTCAGGTAAATCAACATCCCGCGCGTCGGGTCCGCCTGCGCCACCAGTTGCTCAATCTGCGCGAAGGGCATCTGGTAGATGTCGTCGCCGAACTGCATCACGAGCCCGGCGGGCGTGACCGCGAGCGCGCCGTTCTCCAGGTCGTCGAAGATGCCGAGCGACTTGCGGTGGCGCTTGACGACGAAGCTGAAGGACTCGCCCGCCACGACGGCCCGCTCCAGGTACGGCATCGCCTCGCCGTACTGGTTCTTGCCGAAGTAGCTCTGGCCCACGCGCAGGTTGACGCGCCCGTTATCGGGCTGGGCCGCCAGGAAGTTCTGTCCGTCCTTAATCACCTCGTCCAGCAAATTGCTCTGGTAGTTGCTCTCGATTAATTCAAGGCTCACGCCGGGCGAGCGGCTCGGCGGCGAGACCGGCGGCGAGACGGGTTGCGAGACGGCGGGCTGCGTGTAGGCCGGCTGTGGTTGAGAAGCGACCGACGGCGGTGCGACCGCGCCCCCTGCGCCGGGGACGAAGAAGAAGGAGCCTTCGAGCGAGGAGGCGTCCCAGGGGACCTGCACGCCGCCGCTCTGCTGTTTGACGCCGACGCGGACGCGCTTGAAGACCTCCTCAATCGGCAGTCCCGGCGTGCGCATGTTCGCCAGCAGCTCCTGCGTGTAGAGCCCGTTCTGGCCTTTGCCGTCGCTGGCCGTCTGTCCGGGCGCGGTGGCGTAGGCGATGAAGGTGCCGGCGGGCGCGTTGACCTGGGCCAATCCCTGCGAGGCGCTGCGGAAGCTGCGGGTGAAAGGGTTGTTGCGGCAGGCGTCGAGGATGACGATGTTCAGCCGGTTCTGGGCCATGCCCATCTGTTCGAGGACAGAGTTGAGGTCGAGCCCTTCGAGCACGAGGTCGCCCTCGGCCTCTATCTGCGCGCCGATGGGAATCAGGAAGTTGCGGCCCCCCGCCTGCATCCCGTGGCCCGCGTAGTAGAAGAGGCCGACCGCGCCGTTCTGAATCTTGCGGCTGAACTCGCGCACGGCCTGCTGCATTGAGCGCAGGTCAACGTCCGTGCGCGCGATCACGTCGAAGCCCAGTTGGCGCAAGGTGGCGACGACCGCGTTGGCGTCGTTGACGGGATTCTTGAGCGGGGCCGACGCGTAGTTGCTGTTGCCTATGACCAGCGCGACGCGGCTCTCCGAGTTGGAGGACGAGAGACCCATTCCGCGCGTCGGCGGGTTGGATTGGGCCGCGGCCGGGAGCGCGAACAGCACGACGGCGGCGAGCGTCAGAAGAGAGATTCGCGTAGGAGAGTTTTGGGGCATCTTTATTACCTCTTGATCAAGTCTTGCGGCCGTGCGAGGAGAACAGTTCGGGCGGCCCTGTCTGACAGGCGTGTCCTCCGGCGGAAGCTCCGGGCGCGAGTGACAGGGCAGCAGGCTGCTTATATCGCGAAAGTGGCCCAATATCAATAGTGGACGGGAATTATTTCGCGGCCGCCCGCCTCCTCCCGGCCCCTCGCCGCACGCGGTTAAGCTCGGCCTGTAGCCGCTCGATCTGGCGGCCCTGCCGCTCGACCCGGCGCGCGAGTTCCTGATTCTGCTGGTAGAGACCCTGTATGGCGGCCATCGTCACGCCGTGGGCGTCCACCACGCTGAGCGTCTTGTCGTCTGTGCCAAAATTGAAGGCCGCGTGGAAATCCTGAGCCATCGCGCCTATGTGGCGGACGCCCGGCTCGCTCTTGTAGCTCCAGGTCTGGATGGGAAGTCGGGCCAGACGGTTGAGGATGAAGCGCGGGTTGGCCGCGGCGAGGTTCGCCTTGAGGCTGCGGTCGGAAGGCGGGTTGCACCCGTTACAGCCGCTGGCGGTGAGAAGGCCGCCGATGGTCACGGGGCCGTCGAACTGGCCCGCTTTGCCGCTGTCGCTCTGGCCCCACACGCCTATGCCGGTGGTGCTTCTGCCGTACACCCCCGGCCCAGACTGGCTCCTGCCCTTGACGCCGTTGCCGCCGCCGTCGCTCTCGCCCAGCACGCCGTCGCCGCTCTTGCTATGACCAATCGTGCCGATGCCGCTGCTCGTGTTGTCGCCGCCGATGATAGGGTTTTTACTCGCGGCCGTGGTCGCCCCGACGACGTGCAGCTTCACGAACGGGGTGGTCGTCCCGATGCCGACGAAGCCCGCCGCCGTGGGCGAGATCAGCACGACGCCCGTGTCTTTGACTTCGAGGACGTTGGCCGCCGTCGCGCCTTTGACCGTCAGCCTGGACGCAGGCGTTGATGTGCCAATTCCGACGTTGCCGACTCCCGTGGGCGCGAGCAGGATGTTGCCGCTCCCGCCCGCGAGGCCCGCGCCTGAGCCGGACCCGCCCGGTTGTAAAGTGATCGAGCCGCCTTTGCCGTTCGTGCTTCCGAGCGGCGCGTCGCCGCCTTTACCCGCGGTCAGGTTGATGCTTGCGCCGGTCCCTCCCTTCTGGCCGGTCGTGCCGGTCGTCGCGCCGCCCGTGCCGCCGCCCGTCTGCAAGAGCACGGTGGCGCTTGTCCCGTTCGCGAGAACAGGGGACAGCGTCGTCGGGTTGTTGACGTGCAGCGTGGCCGCGGGCGAGACGTTCACGCCGATTCTCCCGGCGTTCTCCGTCATGATGCTGTTGCCCAGGTCGGACGCGGTCGTCCACTTGGCGATCTTCCCCGCCGTGCCGCTGCCTGAGGGCGTCGCCAGCGGCGCAGGCGAGGGGGAGGGCGCGAGCGCATTCGCGTTGCTCGGCGACTCGCTGCTGACGGTCAACTGCTCTACGCGCTTGCGCCGCTTGCCGGACGGGTCCGTCACGGTGATGGCGGCGATGTAGACGCCGTCGGCCACGCGCTCGCCCGCGGCCGTCGTCATCGGCCAGCGGATTGACTGACCGGCTGCGTCGTCCGCCTCGAAGACCAGCTCGCCCGAGGGCGAGAAGATTTCCACGCGCACCTGGCGCGCGGGGCCGCCGACGGCGAACTGCGCTTCAAAGCTGTCGGCCGAGACTTCGATTGAAGGAGACTGAGCGCGGGCGTTAAGGCTGAGTGCGCAGAGGGCTGCAAGGGCGAGAGCGAGACGCTTGGGGGACATCAGGAGGCTCCTTATCGCTAGAAGGTCTGCTCCTGCGAGGGGGCAGCACAGTGGTGGAAAGGGCAGCAGCGCGAAGGCTGGAAGTCTGGGTCCAGACTGCTGTGGAGGGCAACAATAAACCAGCCCTGGCCGGGCGGTCAATAGAGAGGGCGTGGCCGCACCATAGCCCACAGCCTTTCTGCCGAAGCTTCAACCGGAGCCGTCCGCGTCGTCGTGCGCAGCCTGCTCCCCCCATCCGTCCCCGTAGTAATGCCGCGCCACGCCGCGCGCCTCTTCGAGCAACTCGACCCAGAACTGGTAGCCGCGCGGCCCGAACGCGCCGAGCGGGTCCGTGTAGCTGCCTTCGGCCGTCCTCAAGTCCAGCGTCCCGTCCGGGTAAAGATAGCAGTAGCCTTTGTCGGGGCAACTCAGCCGCACGCACGGCTTCAAGTGCGCCGGGACGTGCGCCCAGATGTCGCTGAGACTCTCCCAATGTTTGAGGACCGGCTTCGCCATCACCAGACTACTTTCCCCGCGGCAGTCTAGCACAGGGAAAACATTCCGCCCCTCATTGACATTCGCCCCCAAGCGGGAATATCGTGCGCCCGTCTCAAACCTCGCGCGTCCCGGCTTATGAGCGTCTCATCTCGTTAGCCTCACGCACCAGCGTTGAAAGTCAGCCAGGAGATTTGTTAAGAGAGGGGGCACGACATGCGCAACGAAAATCTCTTTTCCAAGATGGATTACATCATCAAAGAGATAGCCAGGCTTGATGCTGAGAATCCGACAGGGCCTGGTGAAGAGACAGACCCTCGGATCGTAGAATTGCTGAAGGAAGGGATGGAAATCCAGAAGGAGCTAGACCCTCTGATGCGTGGAACTTTCCGCCACGACCCGGCAAAGTTAGCTGAATGGGACAGCATCATGCGTATGTCTGATGATTTGGACGAAGGAGATGATGGCAAATCCCCATCATAACTAAGCCGACTGATGGCGGGCCATGAGTCGCCTATAAACCACCTTACACGGGGCTGCACACAATTCTCTCGATTAAGCTGACTCTTGTGATACCTTTGGCTCGAAGGCTGTTCGCCCGGCGCGCGTTGATTCGGGAAGTCAGGTAATCACACCCTCGGGCGAGCACTTCGGACTCTCGCGCTTTAACCCAATCTAAGAAAACTTCGGAGAAGGTTTCCCCCATGAGCGAGGAGCAGAACGAGCAACCCGACGACAGACCCGCCGACACGGCCGACGAGCGGAGGAACATACGCATCTGGGCGGCGCTGCTGATAGTCATATTAACCGTCGTAGGGGTTCTCACCACCTGGGCGATGTATGTGAATAAGGTCGCCGCCATCAAGCGACATAATGACAGGATGAACGCGGAAGTGGGGGAGGGCGGGCGGCAGCCCCCTCCGGCGGCGTTGCCCGCGGGGGCGGCCCCCGTCAGAGTGCTGGCGGGCATCTATTTGGACCGCATCGTCGAGTTGTCCTTGAAGGAAACAGGATGGACTGTGGACTTCTACGTCTGGTTCCGCTGGAAGGGGCCGGAGGCAGACCCGGGCGAGAAATTTCAGATCGTGGACGGCTCGATTGAGTCCAGAGAAAAGATTGAGGATTCGACGAGCAACGACGAGCGTTACACGCTCTACAGGGTCACGTCCCGCATCACCAAGTTCTTCGACGTGTCGCGCTTCCCGCGCGAGGACCACGTACTGACCATCAACGTCGAAGCCCCCGCCTCGGAGCGCCACGAATTACTGTTCGTCCCGGACAACGAAAGCTCCGGCGTCAGCTCGCGCGTCCAGATTGAGGGTTATTCAATTTACAAGCAGGCGCTGCTTGAGAAGCCGCACGCCTACAGGAGCACGCACGGCGACCCGCGGCTGGCCCCAGGGACGGACAGGGTTCACTCACAGCTCAGGATGGGCGTCTGGATACACCGCGAAGGCTGGGGAGTCTTCCTGAAGATGTTCGTCGGGCTGTTCGGCGCGGTGGGCGTCGCCATGCTCGCGTTCTTCATCAAGCCGACGGACGTTGACCCGCGCTTCGGACTCGGCATCGGAGCCCTGTTCGCCGCCATCGCCAACACGTACATCACCTCTTCACTCGTCCCCGAGACGGGGGGGCTGACTCTGGCGGACATCATTAACGACGTGAGCGTCCTGGTCATATTCCTCTCACTGCTGGAATCCACCATCTCCCTGTACTTCTACGACAGGAAGGGAAACGTGGCCTTGTCGCGCCGGTTCGACAGGGTCTCGTTCATCATCTTTCTCATCGCCTACGTGCTCATCAACGTGGCCCTGCCCTGGGCGGCGACGCTGTGAGGCCAGCGCGGCGGGAAACGCGCGGACGATTGAAAGGGCGACACGCTCCGCGCGCCGCCCGACACAACGCGGAGCCTGGTTTCACTGTTCGTCCGTAGGTTGCTGCGACTCGGTTCCCTCGGCCCGTTGCATCTTTCCCGGATACCGCGCCCGCTCCAGACTCTTCTCTTCAGCCTGCCCGTGTAGCTTCGGGTGCAGGAACGAGCCGCGCTCCCTCTCCGGCTTGTCCTGTTCGACGGGGATGCGGTGGGCCTCGGCGTAGGCGTCATGGCGTATGCCCGTCAACTGCCAGGAGACCTTCATGCCGGGCTTGCCGCCGGCGATGCGGAAGCGGTTGCCCTTCACCTCTTGCGCGATGTAGAGATTGGGTCCAGGCGCTCCGACGGCCGTCAGTTGATAACGAAACTCTTTGTTGAGGGCGCTGAACCACTGCGGCATGGTCACGGTGGCCTCCCCGCGCGCGTCGAGCGTGACGTTGCCGTTGTAGATGTTCATCATGTCCGGGGATTCGACGAACGAGTGGTAGAGGTACTTGTTGGCCGGGTCGAGCGGGTGGTCTATCTTAAAGGCACCGGCGTCCTTGGAGAGAGTTCCCAGAACATCTAAATCGCCGTTGACGACGACCTTGCCGGTGAAATGGCCCGCCTCGCCGTTGGTGCTTTTACCCCAGATGGCGAAAGCCTCCGTGCCGTTATTAGCCTCGGCGAGGATGCCGTTGCCGTCAGTGACTGTAGTAAAGCCATAGATTCCCGCGCCAGTAGTGCCACTGGAATATTCGCCACGGACCCCGAACCCGCTATTGCTTACTCCTTTGATGGCCGAACTGGTCGTACTCGTAGAGTTGTTCGTGGCCTGTACGACCTGCGTCGTCATGCTGCCGGTGACGGTCAGCAGGGAGGCGGGCGCGGTCGTCCCGATGCCGACGCGGCCCGCGGCCTCCGTGATGGTCGAGTTGCCGAAGGAGTTGGGGCCTGTGAACTTGGCGAGGCGGTTGGCCGTCCCCGTCCCGGTAATCGTCCCGGCAATCGCCTTGGTCTGGATGCTGCCGTCGGCGAACTTGATGCCGTTGCTCGCGCCGAGTATCTGTATGCCGCCGTTGACCGTCAGCTTCGAGGCGGGCGCGGTCGTCCCGATGCCGACGTTGCCCGAGTTGTTGATGACCATCTCGGCGACGGCCGGGCCGCCGGACGTGCCCGGGTTGCTCGCCGTGCGGAAGAAGATGAGGCCGCCGCTGCCGTGCCCTAGCCCGCGCCGCTGCCCCGCGGTGTTGGCGCTCCAGCCGATGGAGCCCAGGTTCGGAAGCGCGATGGAGCCGACCCAGCCGCTCGTCGTCCAGGGCGGGCCGCCGAAGACGGTCAGGGCGTGCGTCGGGGCGGCCGTGTTAATTCCGATCCTGTTGGCTAACTCCGTCATGACGGAGTTGCCGAGGGTGCTCGCGCCGGTGAACTTCGGGATCTTGCCGGTGGTGCCCGCACCCTCGACGGGCGCGGCCGGCGCGGGGGCCGCGGCCTCCTTCTTAGTCTCGCCTGCCATCCCCTCTGTCACCAGCACCTGCTCGACGCGCCTTTTGAGCTTGCCGTTTGAGGTGCGGTAGGTGACCGTCAGGGTGTATGAGCCGGGCGCGACCCTCTGTCCCTGCGGGTCGCTCATAGTCCAGTCCAGATTGTTGCCGGCCGCCGGCCCGCTCTCGAAGATAATGTCGCCCGACTCGTCGCTGACGGAGACGCGCAGGTCGAGCACGTCGCCGACCGCAGAGATGCGAACCTTATCCGCATCGGGCGTGAGGTTGACGGCTGAGACCGTAGGCGTTTGGGCCGACGCGCCTGCGAAGAGACAGAAAGTGAGAGCGGAAACGGCAGCGAAGCGTTTGATCCTGGGCATGGCGAGAGCTCCTATTGTCGGATGTTCAAGCAAAGACCCCGCGCAAAAGAGCCGCGCGGAGAGTAAAGCATCGAGTGAAGATGAGAGTCGGGATTTTGTATGCTCGTCGGTTGAGAAGGACAATAAGCCAAAGAAGGCGGCGGGGTCAATGTTTACGCGTCTTTTATTAGGGATTGCGATAAGAATGCTTCCTACCGCGGTAGAAGAGCTTTCTGTCACAGCAGAAGGGCTTTCTATCACAGCAGAGGAGCTTTCTGTCACGGCAGAAGAGCTTTCTATCAATGTAGAAGGGCTTTCTATCCTGACAGAAGACTTCTCTGTCAGGATTCCGTGCCCGGGGAATGCGGCAGAAAGCCTTCTGGTGAGGGTTCCCGGTTAATGGATTACGATAGAAAGCCTTTCTGCCGCGATTTCTTTCTTGAAAATTGCGATTCCGAGTGCGAAGATGGCGACGCCTGACGCGGAATGTGCTCTCCTGAGCGAGCTTTTCGCGGTTTTTCTCAACGAAATCGCCTAAGTTGTAACGGCTTCCCAACGTGCCTCACAAAGCACGCCACACCTAACCAGACGGTGCGCCGCTCCGAAGCGCACAGAAAGGAATCCTTCAATGGCTGGAAGTCCTAAAGACATGGAACTCAAATTACAGAGAATGCTGAACGGCTGGGAGACGCTCGCGCCCGACAAGACGTTCGGCGGAATGACGCTCCAACAGTTCAAGACCGCGGCCCAACCGGCCCAGGCCGCACGCCAGAGGCTGGAGGAACTCGACGACCAACGACAGCAAGCCATCGCCCAGCGCGAGGCCGCCGACGACACCCTCCAAACCAGAATGCGACAGGTCATCGCTGGCGTCCTCGCCGACCCCGCCGAAGGCCCCGACAGCGCCCTCTACGAATCAATGGGCTACACCCGCACGAGCGAACGCAAGAGCGGCCTGACTCGCAAACGCAACAAGCTACCACCCCCAACCACCTAACACCCAAACGGCGGCGCGCTCATCCGACTCACTGTTGGACGAGCGCGCCGCCTCACATTCTGCCTTTATCCCTAGATGGCTATGATACCCCTTGGGCGGGACAGTCTCATCTCCTCGCCGCACGCTTCCTGCTGATCGTGCGCCTCACCTGGTCGAGCTGCGCTTGCTGCCGCGCGAGTTGGGCTCGCAGCCGCCGGACCTCGCCCGCGAGCTGTCCGTTCAGCTTATCCTTCTCCAGCATCATCTGGTAGAGGGCCTGGATCGAGGCCAGCGCCACGCCGTCCGCGTCCACCGTCGCGATGGTCTTGTCGTCAGCGCCTAACTGGAAGGCCGCCTTGAAGTCCTGCGCGACGGGGCCGAGGTGACGGACGGCCGTGTCGTCCGCCTTGTAGTTCCACGTCTGGATGGGGATGGTTGCCAGACGGTCGAGGATGAAGCGCGGGTTGATGGTCGAGAAGTTCGCCTTGACGCCGCGGTCGCTCGTCGGGTTGATGGCCCCGGCTGTGTAAAGATTGCCCGAAGAGTCGAGCCGCATTAGCCTCGTCCCCCCGGTGCCGGGGCTGTTCGCCGTATTGCTGTGGACACCATCTTTGAACCAGGCGAAGCCGCCGTTGGTGCGGAAATACTGGGTGCCGGACTGCACGCCTATCCCGTAAGTAGTGCTATAGAGGTTAATCATCTGCCGGGTAATGCTGCCGAACGATTCGCTGCCGGTGACCTTCACGTCGTCCTCGATCTCCACATTGCCTGTGAATCTTGATTTGCCTGCGAAGATACCAGCATATCCGGTGGCGCTGAAGCCAATCACGCCGGTGCCACTGTCGCTGTATCCATAGACGGCGGTGTTGCCGGTGCTGTTGGCGAACACGGCGATATTGTCGCCGCCTACGACGTGCAGCTTATAAACCGGATTGCCGATGCCAATGCCGACCTTCCCGATACCGAGCGGATCAAGCAGCACTTTGCCGCCAAACCCAAGCGCGCCAGCGCCAGCGCCACGTGAGCCGGGCTGCAAGGTAATGCTGCCCCCGTCGCCGCGCTTGCTGCCCGCCGGCGCGTCGCCGCCGTTACCGGCCACCAGAGAAAGGCCCGCGCCGGTGCCGCCTTTTTGCCCGGTCGTGCCCGTGGTATTGCCGCCCTTGCCGCCCGAGGTCCGAAGGAGCGAAGTCGCAGCCGTCCCGTTCGTAGCCAATGACGCGAGCGCGGGCGCGCTGACGTGCAGGCTCGCGACCGGCGCTGCGACGTTGACGCCGATCCTGCCCGTCGCCTCCGTCATCACGCTGCTGCCGATGGCGTTCGCGCCCGTGAACTTGGCAATCTTGCCGGTCGTGCCCTCGCCCATGATGGTCCCGACGGCGTTGGGCTCCGGTGAGGGGCCGGCGCTGACCATCCCCTTTTGGGTTCTGCCGCCGACGACAATCTGCTCGACCCTCTTGCTCAACATGCCGGCCGAGTCCGTCACAGTGATGGCGGCCAGGTACACGCCGTCGGCTACAGGCTCCCCCTGTTGGTTGACCATCGGCCAGCGAATCACTTGGCCGCCTGCGTCGTCCATCTCGAAGACCAACTCACCCGAGGGCGCGAAGACTTCGACGTGCACACCTTGCGCCTGCCCCCGGACGGCGAACTGCGCCCCGTCGGTGTCCGTCGAGACTTCGGTCGAGGGCGTCTGCGCTCGTGCGTTGAGAGCGCAGGCCAAGAGCGTCAGAGCTAACACGAATGAGAAGCGTTTTACGGTGGTCATGGCGGGAGGTCCTTTCCTTAGCGGCTAGAAGAAAAGGCCGCGCTCTGAGTGCGCGGCCGTGGGCATCTAGGGCAGGCGAATGTCGGCGTCCGGGTTCGGGCCTGCCGTGAGAGCCAACAGTACGTCAATAGTGGCTGCGGGTCAATGAATATGCTCGCTGCACCGCCCCTGGCGATTGGGCGGCAGACGCCACGGCATAGGCAAATCAAGCACAGGGCAAATATCAACGCTTATTGGCCTATACGTTGAAGCGGAAGTGGACTACGTCGCCCTCCTGCATGACGTAGTCTTTGCCTTCGAGGCGGAGTAAACCCTGCTCGCGGGCGGCGGCGTAGGAGCCTGCGCGCGTGAGTTGGTCGTAGGAGATGACTTCGGCGCGGATGAAGCCGCGCTCGATGTCCGTGTGAATTGTGCCGGCGGCCAGCGGGGCGCGCGTGCCCTGCGGGATAGTCCAGGCGCGCACCTCTTTCTCGCCCGCCGTCAGGAATGACATCAGCCCGAGCAGGCGGTAGGCGCTCTTAATCAGCCGGTCAACGCCGCTGCCCTCGACGCCTAGTGCTTCGAGGTAATCCTTGCGCTCGTCGGGCGGCAGCTCGACCAGCTCCGCTTCGAGCTGCGCGCAGATGATGACGAACTCGGCGTTCTCGCTCTCGGCTATCTCGCGCACGGCGCGGACGTGCGCGTTGGCTTCGGGGCCTTCGCCGAGCGTCGCCTCGTCCACGTTGACGGCGTAGATGGTCGGCTTCGTCGTGAGCAGGAAAAAGCCGCGGGCGACGGCGCGCTCGTCGTCCGTCAGCGCGACGACGCGCGCGGGCTTGCCCTCTTCGAGGACGGGCTGGATTTTGTCGAGGACTTCAAGCTCGGCGCGGGCGGTCTTGTCGCCGCTCTTGGCCGTCTTCTGCGCGCGCTCGCGGCGGCGCTCGACGGTCGCGAGGTCGGCCAGGGCCAGCTCAATCTGTATGGTCTCTATATCGCGGCGCGGGTCAACGGAGCCTTCAACGTGGACGATGCCTTCGTCCTCGAAGCAGCGCACGACCTGCACGACCGTGTCCGTCTCGCGTATGTTGGCGAGGAACTGGTTGCCGAGCCCCTCGCCCTTGGACGCGCCGCGCACTAATCCAGCGATGTCCAGGAACTCGACCGTCGCGGGGACGATGGTGGTGGTCTTGACGAGTTTGGCGAGAGGCTCAAGCCGCTCGTCGGGCACGGGGACGACGCCGACGTTCGGCTCGATGGTGGCGAACGGGTAGTTGGCCGCGAGCGCCGCCTGCTGGCTGGTGAGCGCGTTGAAGAGTGTGGACTTGCCGACGTTCGGCAGACCGACGATACCGGCGCGAAGCATTTAGATAACCCCCTCGGAACGAATCGGCGCGTTAGACTTAAACTAAATTTTTTACACCGCCCGGCGGAAAAGCGCAAAGGTGTCGAGTCTGTTTCTAACTTTGCGGCTCTCGCTCCAGGGAGGCGCGATCCCAGTTGGCGAGGTCTGCCCCGGCCTCGTAGGTGCTCTGTAAAAATTCCAACAGCACGTCGTCGGGCGAGTCGGCCAGCCGCACCTCGTCGTAGGGCAGGACGAAGCCGGCCGTCTCCGGGTTATAAAAAGCGGCGGCGGGACGCACCTTGGCTTGCGGCAAGCCTTGCGGCTCGGGGGCCGCGTAAGCGTAGAAGGCTGGGTACTGTATGTTGCCGCTGCCGGGCCAGAATCCGTGGCTGATGACTTCGTGCGAGTACGCCTCGCGCGTGATGGGGTCCGCGCCCTCGCGTTCGGGAGCGCGGCGGCCGGAGAAGCGCGTCACGGCCAGGTCGAAGCTCCCCCAGAAGAAATGCACGGGGCTGCACTTGCCTATGAAACGAGCGCGGAACTCGCGGAACACGCGGTCTGTCTGAACCAGTATGCGCCAGAAGCGGTTGGCGTACTCCGCGTCGTAAGAGGCGTGTGCGTGGTCTTCGGCGAAGGGGACTGGGTCGGGAACTTCGTCCGGGCGGGCCGTAATCTTAGCCTCTATGCCGAGCGAGCCGAGCGCCGCCATCAGCTCACCGTAAAAGTCCGCGACCGAGCGCGGCCGCAGTTCCATCACCTTCTCGGCCCCGCCGCTGGTCTTAATACGCAGGCGGTGGTCTATGAAGTCGAAGTCAATCTCGAAGGCCCCGTCCCCGTGCGGAATCGGCGAAGTCGTCAGGCCGCGCGAGGTGACGTAGAGCGGGACCTGCCACCAGTGATTGATAAGCGGGCTGAACACGAGCCGCACTTTCCCGACGATCTGTGTCCACATGTGCAGGGTGGCATAAGTGTCCCGCCACTCTTCCAGCGGCAGGCTCGGCCAGACTTCCGTAGACGCTTTCTTTGACTCAACCATTCTCATCCTCCGCAGATAACTTTAAGAATTTAACTCAAGCCTTTGCGCCTTACGTCTTGTCTTTGCGCCTTTGCGTGAACGGCTGTTTCTCGCAAAGGCGCCAAGTTAATACTTAAGGCGCAAAGGGTTGAGATTCGGTTTTGAAAGAGCTTCTCAGTGCCCGGCCTGCCACGCCTTGACGGCGTCGAGCGGGTAGAGCAGCATGAGGATGTTGAGGAGCAGGCTGTCCCTGATCCAGACGAGGAGCAAGACCTCCGTCAGGACGAACAGGGCGAGCGAGCGCCGGAAGCCCATGCGCCGTGCGAGCAGAAAACCCAGGGCGCACATCAGAATGTCGCCGAGCGAGTTGACCACCGTGTCGCCGCGGTAGCCGAGCGCCTGCGTCGCCTCGCGGTATCGCTCGACGACGAAGTTCGTGTTCTCGATTACCTCCCACGCGGCTTCGAGGGCGACCGCAAGGCACAACCGCCAGGACAAACTCACGCGCGGCAGCGCCCAGGCCAGCAGCCACCAGAACATGAAGCCGTGCAGGACGTGCGTGAAGCTGTATGGGTCCAGCAGGTGCTGCGAGTTGTCCGCGCTCCACGCGTCGCTCGACCACGGAAGAAAATACCCGCACGCGCAGAACCACAGCCGCCCCTGGCCGCGCAGCAGCAACACCGCGCCCGCCACAATCAAGGCTACGGTCAGCCACGGCCACAGCTTTCTGAACTCACGCAATAACGGCTTCACTCATCACTTATTATTTTGTCCGGCTGGCGATTATACTGCAAAGCGCGTATAACCCTCAGCGCGCAGGTTCGCGATTATCGTTGACATCCGTCGTTCTCTTGGCCTATCACCCTTCACTATGTCGATTGCTCTTGCGTTGGCGCTGATTGCGATTGCGGGCGGGGCGGCGCTCACCTACCTGTGGGACGATGACGCGCCGCTCGCCGCGCGCCTCTGCCTGGGCGCGTGCGTGGGGTTCGCGGCGTTAGGGTTGGTCGGCTTCGTCGTCGCCTCTGTCATCGGCTTCAGCTCAATCGCGCTCGCCCTGACGGCCGCCGTGATTGCCTCGCCGCTCGCGCTGCTCGCGAGGCCGCGGCTGCGCGCCGAAGTGGGCCAGAATTTTCAAGACGCGTCGCGGGCCTTGCGCCGCTCCGTGCTGCACCCGACGCGGCGGGCGGGCGTTCATTTCATCTTCTACGCGGCGGTCGCCGTGCTCTTGTGGCTGGTCTTCGACCGCGCGATGGTCGAGCTGCCGGACGGCATCTACACGGGCGTGCAGAACAACTACGGCGACCTGCCCTTTCACCTGAGCATCATCACCGGCTTCGCGGACGGCGCGAACTTCCCGCCCGAAGACCCCACGTTCGCGGGCGCACGCTTCACCTATCCTTTCATCGCGGACTTCGTCGCGGCCTGTTTCGTGCGCGCGGGGGCAACTTTGCGGCAGGCGCTGATGTTGGAGAACTACGTGCTCGCGCTGGCGTTCGTGGGCGTGCTGCACCGCTTCACGTTGAAGTTGACGCGCGACTGGGCGGCGGGCCTGATCGCGCCCGCGCTCGTCCTCTTCAGCGGCGGCCTGGGCTTTTGGCAGATTTGGGACGACCCGCGCTGGGCGGAGAAGGGGCTCTTCGGCATCCTCATGGACTTGCCGCAGCAGTACACCATCACGCCCGACACTGGCTACCGCTGGGGCAATTCCCTGACGACGCTGCTCATCCCGCAGCGCGGCATCCTGCTCGGCTTCCCGCTCGCCCTCATCGTCTTCACCGTCTGGTGGGCTTCGCTCGAAGAAGAGAAGGCGGAAGGCGGAAGGCGGAAGGCGGAAGGCAGAAAGCGGAAGGCGGAAGGCGGGAAGCGGAAGGAAGCAAAAACATTCTCGTCTTTGCCGCCTCCCGCCTTCCGCCTTCTGCCTTCTGCTTTCTCTCGTCGGATGGCCGCGGCGGGCGCGGTCGCGGGGCTGTTGCCGCTCGTCCACGCGCACAGCTTCGTAGTAGTGATGGTCGTGGGCGCGGGCGTGGCGCTGCTGACGGGCGGGCTCAAGCAGTGGCGCGCGTGGGCCGCGTTCTTCGCGGTGGCGGTCGTCGTCGCCGCGCCGCAGATGTGGTGGGCGACGCACGGCACGTCCGTGCGCGCGTCGGATTTCTTCGGCGCGCACTTCGGCTGGGACCACGGCGAGGAGAACGTCCTGCTGTTCTGGCTCAAAAACACGGGGCTGCTCATCCCGCTCATCATCGCGGCCCTCTTCTGGCGCGAGCGCGTCGGCGGCGTGACGCAGCCTCTCGTGCCGCGCCGCCTGTTACTCTTCTACCTGCCGTTCACGCTTTGTTTCATCGTCCCGAATTTGATTAAACTGGCCCCGTGGGTGTGGGACAACATCAAGGTCATCTATTATTGGTTCCTGGCTTCCGTGCCGCTCGTCGCGCTGCTGCTGGCGCGACTCATGCGCGGAAGCTTTACGATGCGCGCCACGGCGGTCGCGCTCCTGCTCACGCTCACGCTCGCGGGCGCGCTCGACGTGTGGAGCGTGGCCTCGCGCGCGGCAGAGTTTAGAATCTTCGACGCCGACGGCGTGAGGTTCGCCGAGACTGTAAAGCAGCAAACGCGCCCGCGCGCGACCGTGCTGCACGAGCCCACGTTCGACACGCCGGTTTTCCTGACGGGCCGCCGCTCCGTCATGGGCTACCCGGGCCACATAGGCTCGCACGGCATTGACTGGGAGGGACGCTGGCGCGAGGTCAGGCAGATTTACTCGGGCGGGGCGGCCGCCGAAAAGTTGCTGGCGAAGTACGGCGTGGAGTTTGTCGTGGTGGGGCCGCACGAGCGGCGCGAGGCTCCCGTCAACGAAACTTTCTTTTCTCGCTTCGAAAAGGTCGGAGAGACGGGTGAATACAGGCTCTACAAAATCGCGCGACCGCAAGGCGAATGAGCCGGAGGTCGTTCTGCCGGAGCACACAGACGCAGGCATCTCGCCGTTCGTCTGGTGGGTCGCGGGCCTCTTCGTCATGGCCGTGGCCGCCTTCGTCCGCCTCTACGCGCTGGGCCTGAAACCCATGCACCACGACGAGGGCGTCAACGGCTACTTCCTCACGACGCTCTACCGCGAGGGCGTCTACCGCTACGACCCCGCGAACTACCACGGCCCCACGCTCTACTACTTCGCGCTGGCGGTCACGAAGCTGAAGGCGTTCCTCTTCGGCGAGCCCGGGCTCGGCACAACCGCCGTCAGGCTCGTGCCCGCCGCCTTCGGCGTCGCCACCGTCTGGCTCACGCTCAACCTGCGCCGCCACGTAGGGGCCGTAGGCGCGCTCGCGGCCGCCGCCCTCATAGCCCTCTCGCCCGGCCACGTCTTCATCTCGCGCTACTTCATACACGAGGCGCACTTCGTCTTCTTCACCCTCGCCGTCGTCGTCGCTGCCTTGCGCTACTGGGAGACGTCGGACCCCGTCTACCTGCTGCTCGCGGCCATCTCGGCCGCGCTCATGACGGCGACGAAGGAGACGGCGCTCATCGCGCTCGTCGTCCTCGGCCTCGCGTGGGCTGTGAGCTGGATTTATATGAGACTCGCGGCGGCCAGGGCCGACGGCCGCGTTCCGTGGGAGACGCAGGGCAGGCCGGCAAAGAGTAAGAAGCGCCCGAGCCGGCCGGCGGGCGCGCTCGAAAGGCTCGGCGGCTTGAAGAGCGTCGCGGCGATGGCGGGGCTCGGGCTCGGGCTCTTCCTCTTCCTCAACATCCTCTTCTACTCCTCCTTCTTCACCTACTGGAAGGGGGTCGGCGGGGCGTTAGAGTCGTTCCAAATTTGGGCCAAGACCGGGACGAAGGAGCACGGGCACCCCTGGCACACGTACCTTATCTGGCTCTGGCAGGAAGAAGCCCCGCTCCTGATACTGGGTGCGGCCGGCGCCATCGCGGCGTTAATCCGCCGCCGCAGCTTCGCAGTCTTCGCGGGCGCGTGGGCCTTCGGCACCCTCGCGGCCTACTCGCTCATCCCCTACAAGACGCCCTGGCTGATGCTCAACTTCACGGTCCCGCTCGCCGTCGTCGGCGGCTACGCCGTCCAGGAGGTTTACGATTTGAGCCGTGGGTGGCAAGCGCGCGCGGTGGCCGCGGCGATCATTCTGGCGGCGCTCACGGTCTGCGGCGTGCAGATGGCGCGGCTCAACTTCTACCACTACGACGACGACAAGTACCCTTACGTCTACGCGCACACCTACCGCGAGTTTCTCCCGCTCGTCAGCAAGATTGACGAATTGGCACAGCGCGCCAGGAGCGGGCGGCAGACGGGCATCACCGTGACCGCCAACGAATACTGGCCGCTGCCCTGGTACTTGCGCGAGTACGAGCGCGTGGGGTTTTTCGGTCACATGGCCGAGACGCGGGAGCCGCTCGTGGTCGGCTCGGACAACCAGGAGGCGGAGCTTGCGGCGGCGCTCGGCGACCGCTACGCCCGCGTCAACTCCTACCCGCTGCGCCCCGGCGTCACGCTCGTACTCTTCGCCCGGCGCGACCTGATCGAGGGCGAGCGGTAAAGTTAAATCTGCGGCCTGCAACAGTAACCCCCTTTGGCCTGAAGCATTGGTTGACATTGCCGCGAAGTCCAACATATAGTGTGCCTCTTGTGGGTCGCGCTCTAGGGACTGCGCTTTGAGTTTTCCAAATTCCCGGGCCGGCGGTTCGTTTCAGACCTGACGCATGTTCAAACTTCAACGCCTAGAAATCACCGGCTTCAAGTCATTCGCCGATCACACGGAGATCGTCTTCACCGGCGACGGCATCACGGCCGTCGTCGGCCCCAACGGCTGCGGCAAGTCCAACGTCGCCGACGCCATCGCCTGGGTCCTGGGCGAGCAGCGCATCAAGCACCTGCGCGGCGCGGAGATGAAGGACGTTATCTTCCAGGGCTCGCGCAACCGCCAGCCGAGCGGGATGGCCGAAGTCGTCCTCCACATGGTGCGCGACGAAACCGTCGAGCACGAGCCGGACATAGAAGACATAGACTCCACGCTCGAAGAGATTGACGACCAGGCCGTCCAAATAGATGAGCTGACGGCGGGTACGGACGCGGCGGAGGCGACGGCCGAGCCTGACTCAACCCCGACGGTCGAAGCCGCGGAGGCGCAGCCGGCGGAAGTCGTGGAAGCCCCGCAGGCTGAGGGCGGGAGTGAGTCGCTAGTAGTTGCTCCGGCCGAAGCGATTGCGCCGAAAATTCATCACAAGCGGCACTGGCGGCCGAGCCGGCTGGCGCTTGAGTTCGCGCCGGGCGAGTCCGTCTCCGTGACGCGCAGGCTCTACCGCTCGGGCGAGAGCGAGTACCTGCTCAACAACCGCACCTGCCGCCTGCGCGACATACAGGACTTATTTTCTGGCACAGGTCTTTCGGGCGCGCACTACGCCATCATCGAGCAGGGCCGCATCGGGCAGATTCTCTCGGCCAAGCCCATGGACCGCCGCACGCTCATAGAGGAGGCGGCCGGCATCACGAAGTTCCGCGTCCGCCAGCGCGCGGCCGAGGCCCGGCTTGAGTCCGCGCGCGGGAACCTCTCGCGCGTCTCCGACATCATCTCCGAGATTGACCGCCAGGTGAACAGCCTGCGGCGTCAGGCCGCGAAGGCGCGCCGCTACCGCATCCTGCGCGAAGAGTTGCGCGAGCTTCTGCGCCGCGCCTACGTCGCCGAAGAGCGCTCGCTGACGGCGCTCCTGGAAGAGACGCGCACGCGCCTGGAAGAAGTTTCGGGCGAGGAGCGCGCCCTCGGCGAGGAGTTGTCCGCGCGCGAGGAGGATGCGCGCGGGGCAACGCAGGCGGCGCGTAACCTGGAAGAAGAACTCGCGGAGGCGCGCGCCGCTGCGGCCGAGGCCGAGTTGCGGCGCGACCGCCAGGCGCGCGAGCAGACTTACCAGGAGGAGCAGTTCGCCGCGCTCGAACGGCGTCGCGCCGAGGTCGAGCGCGAGATCGAGACGGTGCGCGCGCGGCTGAGGAGCGTCGAAGAGGAATGCGCGCGCCTGGCCGAGCAGGACGCGGAGCTGCGCGCGGCGAGCGAAGCTCACGCGCTTGTGCTTCAGTCCGCGGAGGCCGCCTACGGCCAGCGCGTCGTCGAAGTCTCGGAGGCGGAGGCCGCAATCGAGCGGGCGCGCGCGGAGCTTTTGACGCACACGGCCGTCGCCGAAAGGCTGATGGAGATCGGTCGCCAGCTCGAAGCCGCGCTCGAACGCCTTGCCATTCAGGCCGACGGGCTGGCCCGCGAGGGCGAGCGCGCCGCGGCCGGCCACGCCGAGCGCGTGGCCGAGGCCGAGACGCTGGCCGTCGAGATCGAGCGCGCGCGCGAAAATCTGGCACAACTCGCGGCCGAGCGCGAGGCCGCCGTCCACAAGGTCGTTTTGGGCCACGAGCGCGTCTCCGAAACGGACGCGGAACTGACGCGGGCGCGCGAGGAGTTTTCGAGAGTCCGCCACCGCCTCGACACCTTGATGGAGCTGGACGCCAAGCGGGCGCACTACTCACCGGCCGTCCAGCGCCTCTTCGCGAGCGACGACGGGACGCCGGAAGAGTTTCACTTCATGGGCACGCTCGCCGACATGTTCAACGTCGAGCCGCGCTGGGAGCGCGCCGTCGAGGGCGTCTTCGGCTCGTCCTTGCAGGCGGTGTTGGTGCCCACGCCTGACGACGCCGCGCGCGCGGCACAGTGGCTTAGGGAGAACGGCGCGGGGCGCGCGAGCTTCCTCGTCGCGGGGCTCCACGGCGCGAGCGAAGAGGCGGACATCCTCGCGGCCTACAGAATCGAGGCCGCCGCAGCGAGCGGCGAAACTGGCACAGGCGGCGAAGTCGCGGGCGACGTGCGCATACGCGACCTGCTCGGCGCGCCGCGCGAGCTGGTGGCGGTCTTGAACCGCACGCTCCCGCAGCGGATGAACGCGCGCGTCGTCCACAGCCTGGATCACGCGATGACGGTCAGCCTGGCGACGGGCGAGATGTGCGTCACGCTCGACGGCGACTGGGTCGCGGGCGGTCAGCTCGTCAACGCCGGCGACGCGCGCTCGGTCGAAGAGGGCGCGGGCCTGCTCGCCTTCAAGCGCGAGCTGCGCGAGCTGGAAGGCCGCGCGCCCGCGTTGCAGTCGGAAGTCGCGGCCGCCGCGCAGTCCGTGAGCGAGGCGCGAGCGCGCCTGACGGAACTCGAAGACGCTGTCGTGCTCTTGAACGAAGTCATAGGGCGCGAGGAGCGCGACCACGTTGCGCGCGAGCTTTCGGCGACGCAATTGGCACAGGAAATAGAGCGCGCCGAGCGTCACCTGCGCGTGGTCGCGGACGACGCCGCGCGGCTGGCACAGGAGCGGCTCGAATTGGAAGAGCGCCGCGAGACTGCTCTCGCGGAAGCGGAGGCCGCAGGGGCCGCCCGCCTTGCCGCCTCCGAGTTGATTACGGAGGCCGCGGGCGTGCTGGCAATCGCGCGCCGCGCGGCAGAGACTGAAAGCGAGAGTTTGGGCGAGCAGCGCGCGGCCGCAGCAGCAGCAGCGGAGCGCCGCCGCGCCACCGCCGCGGAACTGCGCCGCATGGAGGCCGAGCGCGCGGAGCTGGAAACAAGACTCGAACGGCACGAGCGCGAGGTGGCGGAGGCCGCCGCGCGCCTCGAAGAGCTGCGCCGCTCCATCGGCGAGATGGAAGAGAGCGCCGGCGCGGTCGGTGACGAGCGCGCGCGCGAGGAGCAGGAGATAGTCGGCCTCGCGTCGAATCTCGCGGCAGCCCGCGAACGCGCCGACGCGCTCGCCGTCGAGCTTGGCGAGTTGAACCGCCGCGCGGCCGCGACGCGCGAGGCCCGCGCGGCGCTCGAAGTCCAGCGGGCCGAGAGCGCGGCCCGGCTCGGCTACGTGCGCGAAGCCTGTCACACGGAGCTGAACCAGTCGCTCGAAGAGTTGGCGCGCGAGCACCCGGCGGACGAAGAGTTCGATTTGGAGGCAGGGAAGGCGCGCGTCGAGGAGTTGCGCGCGCGCGTCGAGGGCTTCGGCGCGGTCAACATGATGGCGCTCGAAGAGTTGTCCGAGGCCGAGGAGCGCTTCATCTTCCTGACGGGCCAGCGGCAGGACATCACCGAGGGCATCGCCTCGACAGAGGAAGCACTGCGCGAGATCAAGCGCCGCTCGCGCGAGCGATTCCGCCACGCCTTCGAGCAGATCAACCGCAACTTCGGCCAGTTCTTCCAGGAGCTCTTCGGCGGCGGGCGCGGCGAGATGGGCCTGATTGACGCCGACGACGTGCTGGAATCCGGCATAGACATCATCGCGCAGCCGCCGGGCAAGCGCCTGCAAAACGTGCTGCTGCTCTCGGGCGGCGAAAAGGCCATGGCGGCGCTCGCGCTCGTCCTCGGCATCTTCCACTACAGGCCGAGCCCGTTCTGCCTGCTCGACGAGGTGGACGCGCCCCTGGACGAGGCCAACGTCGGCCGCTTCGTGGACAAGGTCGCGGCGATGTCCGAGAGCACGCAGTTCATCGTCATCACGCACAACAAGCGGACGATGGAGATGGCGCGCGCCCTCTACGGCGTGACGATGGAGGAGGCGGGCGTCTCGAAGCTCGTATCGGTGAAGTTCGAGTGAGGGTAAGGAAACTGATTTGTCACGCAGGCGTCGCCGCGCTCCTGATACTGAGCGCGGCGATTTGCGCTGTGGCACAAAACAGTAATAATCCGCAGAAGCAGAACCGGCGCTCCGAAGAGGACACGAAGGTCGTGCCGCCCGACAGGAGCGCGCCCGCGGACGACGCCGTCTACGCCTACGAATTCCACCAGCCGGCCTTCTTCATCCGCCACATCAAGGTCAGGCACGACTCCGCGGGGCGCGGCGAGATCACCTTCGAGCGACAGGGCGACCTTGAGCAGGTCGTCGAGCCCCTGGAGCTGTCAGAGACCTCGCTGGCGCGCATCAAGGGTCTGTGGGACTCCTTGCGCTTCATGGACTCGACCGCGACTTACCAGGCCGACAGGGACTACTCCCACCTCGGCACCGTTCGATTGATGATGACGCGCGGCGGGCGCACGCGCGAGACGGAGTTCAACTGGACTACGGACGCGAACGCCAAGGCGCTCGCGGACGAGTACCGCCGCGTCTCCAACCAGTCGGTCTTCGTCTTCGACGTGGGGCTCGCGCGCCAGCTTCAGCCGCTCAACTCGCCGAAACTGATGGAGCGCCTCGACAAGTTCCTCAGCATGAACGAGCTGACCGACCCGCAGCAACTCGTCCCGCTCCTGCGCGAGCTGAGCACGGACGAGCGCCTCCCGCTCATGGCCCGCAACCACGCGGGCAGGATTTTGAAGAAGCTGGAAAAGTAGCCGACCTACAAGCAGCTCAAAAGGCGGCGTGGGTTGAATGGCTCAAGGCAGAATAATTTGCAGGTCAGGAAGAGGGGCTTGCCCCCGCCCGCCTCAGCTCTCAACTTTTCTTCATTTCTTGAGCAAATTTTTTCGGACCCCTCCGTCACCAAAGGCGTGAGCGGCAGCACACGCAATGCCTTCGAGCCCGCTCGCGAGAATCAGAAAATCCGCTCTCCCCTGACGAAAGCGCAGCCGCTTAGGATGTGCGCCGGGAGTGCTTTATCCGGCGGGCGTGCGGCCCGCGCAGTTCTTTGTCAACCGAGATGCGAAACCGCGCCGTTTCCTCTATAATCGCGCGTCAGTGACTGTCCCATTACTCGAACAACTTGAGAGCGCGATGGCGGAGTGCGCCGCGGACATCAGCGCGCTCCACGAGCGCTGCATGGAGGCCGCGCCCAACTACGACATCGGGCCGGACGCTTTCCGCGCCGCCGTCCGCGCGGCCGTGGACAAGTACCTCGTGGACCCGCAGGCCGCGACCGCGCCCAGCCCCGACGAGATTCGCCAGTTCATCGGCGAGCTTCAGGTCACGGACCTCTACCTGGCGCTGGCCTGCGCGCACGGCAACGAGCACGCCTGGTGGGAGTTTGACCAGGGCTACCGCCGCTACATAGAGCGCATCGCGCGCCACCTGGCGAGCGCCGAGTCGGACGCCGAGGAGGTGATTGACTCGGTCTACGTGGAGCTCTACGGCACGCGCGTGGTCAACGACGTGCGGCAGTCCAAGTTCGCCACCTACACGGGGCGGGGGACGCTGCGCGGGTGGCTCCGCACGGTGGTCTGGCACGCCGTCATTGACCTGCACCGCGCGCGGCGCGACGAGGTCTCGATTGACGACTGGTCCGAGAGCGGCGGCGAGGTGCGCGACCGGCCCGGCTGGCGCGCGGAGGCCCGCGGCGGCGAGGGCGCGATGATCGAGCGGGTGGCGCGCGAGCGTTACCGCGAGGCGACCGTCCAGGCGCTCGACACGTCGCTCGCCACGCTCGACGACCACGAGAAGCTGCTGCTGCTCTACTACCACGTCGAAGGGTTGAAGCTGCGCGAGATCGCTCGGCTCGTGGAGGAGCCGCAGTCGCCTCTGCGCCGCTGGTTTCAGCGCCAGTCGAAGCGGCGCATCTCGGTCCCGGACAGCCGCGTGCACGAGTCAACGGTGATGCGCTGGCTGGAGAAAGTTTACGGCAAAGTTCTGGAGCGTTTCCGGTCTGAGTTGAAAGAGCAAAGCGGGTTGAGCGCGGACGAAATAGAGTTGTGCGTCGAGATGGCGACCGAAGATTTAGCGCCCGAGGACGTGCGCAGACATTTGACGGACGCAAACTAAGAAGACGAGAAGCGTCAAAGAGGTTGGAAGGAGACGAGCGGCAGATGCCTAGGCCGAAGAGCAACCAAGAGAGCGACCGCGTGCGGCGGATGGTGCATCAGCACCTCGCGCGGCGCGGCTCGCTCGCCTCCACGGCGTCGGCCGCCGCGGGCGCGCACCTCGACGAGGACGCGCTCTCCGTCTTCATCGAAGGACGCCTGAGCGAGAGTGAGGCCGCGCCGCTCATACGCCACCTGGTCGCGTGCGCCTCCTGCCGCCACATCACGGCCCAGCTCATACGACTCGACACGGAACTCGCCGAAGTGAACGCGCCCGCCCTCGCGCCGCAGGCCGAGGAGCCCGGGCGCATCCGCCGGCTGCTCGCGGACCTGGCCGCGCGCGTGCTCCCGTCCTCCGAAGGCGACGTAGTCTTCGCCTACCACGCCCCCGCCGACGACTTCGAGAAGAAGGAAGAGGCGAAGGGCGGGGAAGAAGCGGAGAACAAAGAGAGCGAAACAAAATAAATTCAAACAGGGATGGACAGGATGGGCAGGATAAAGAGTTTGTTCTCTTATCCTGCCCATCCTGTCCATCCCTGTTAATTTCTTCGACCGGACGGGCAGGGACGAGCCCCGCCCTACAGTTTTGGCAGTTATGCCTGTCCCTGGTTGGCTGCGGGTTTGAATCTCACGCGGCGGATGCGGCGGCGCTCGACGCGCTCGACCGTGAAGCGCGCGCCGTGATGCTCGATTGACTCGCCCTGGCGGAGCAGCCGCCCGGCCTTCGTCAACAGAAACCCGGCCAGCGTAGTGAACCCACCCTCTTCGGGGAGCCCCAGGCCGAAGCGGCGGTTCGCGTCGCGCACGGCCAGCATCCCGTCCAGGATGAAGGTGTCGCCGTCCTCCACGATCTGCGCGCGCACCTCCTCGTCGTACTCGTCATTTATCTCGCCGACGATCTCTTCGAGCAAGTCTTCGAGCGTCACCAGCCCCTCCATGCCGCCGTGCTCGTCCACGACGAAGGCCATGTGCGCCCGCGACGACTGCATCAGCGCCAGCACGGCCCCGAGCCGCGCCGTCGCCGGGACGAACGCCGGCGGGTGGAGCAGCTCCCCTATCTCGAATCTCTCCTCGCCCTCGCGCAGGCGCGTCACGAGGTCTTTCAGAAAGAGCACGCCGACCACCTCGTCCAGCCGCCCGCGGTAGACGGGCAGGCGCGAGTAGCCCGAGTCGCAGAAAGCCTTCTCGGCCTCCTCGACGGTGGCGGACACGGGGAGGGCGACGACGTTCGGGCGCGGGACCATCGCCTCGCGGACTTCGGCCGCGGAGAAATCCAGGACGCGGTTAATCAGCCGCTGCTCGTCGGCCTCTAGGTGACCGCTCTTGTGCGACGCCTCGACGAGCTGGCGCAGCTCCTCGGATGTGTAGATGGAGCCGTGGTCAGCCGCGGCGTGGAGGCCGAAGAGCCGGACGGTGCGCGTCCCGGCCCAGTCGAGCAGGCGTATGGGCCAGTAAAACGTCTTGTAGAAAAGCTGCATCGGCAGGGCGACGGCCAGCGCGACCTTTTCGGCCCGTTCGAGCGCGAGCGTCTTCGGGGCCAGCTCGCCGAGCACGATGTGCAGGAAGGTGATGATGCCGAAGGCGACGGCGAACGAGATGATGTGGAGATTGGTCTCCGAGACGTAGCCGCCGAGCGGGACTTCGAGCAGGTGCGCGACCACGGGCTCGCCGAGCCAGCCGAGTGCGAGCGAGGCGAACGTGATGCCGAGCTGCGTGGCCGAGATGTAGGCGTTGAGGTTGTCTACGAGCAGGAGCAGGCGCGCGGCGCGGCGGTCGCCCTGGCGGGCCAGTGTGCTGATGCGCGAGCGGCGCACACCGACGAGCGCGAATTCCGACGCGACGAAGAATCCGTTGGCGAAGACGAGAAAAAAGACCGCGAAGATATTAAGGATCGTAAAGATCATACACCTGCAATAACCCGAACCCACCTGCACGATGGCGACGAATCTTGGGTGTTCTTATTGTCTATTGAGGGTGGCGCGGTCGTCAATCGCCCGCGGCGCGGTCTTGGACGAAGCGGCAGAACTCGACGACGCGGTTCTCGACCCAGAAGCGGTCCTCGCCTTCGGTGTCCGCGCCGACAAAGCCGACGTGGCCGCCGTGCTCGGGGGCGAGGAAGATGAGGTAAGGGTTCTCCGCGATGGACGGGTGGCGGAAGGGGTAGAAGGGGACGAACGGGTCGTCCTGCGCGTGCACCATCAGAGTCGGCGTGCGGATCTTCGAGAGGAGCGGGAGCGAGCTGGCGCGCTCGTAATATTCGTCCACGCTGCCGAAGCCGCCGTAGACCACCGTGTAGTGCTGGTCGAAGTCGCGTAAGGTGCGGACGCGCGAGAGCGCCGACGTGTCGTAAAGCTCGGGGAAGAGTTTCCGCTTGCGGTGCACGCGCTTGCGCATGCTGCGTATGAAGCTCTGCTTGTAGAGCCAGTTGTCGCGCCGCTCGATGGCCTCGGAGCAGGAGTTGAGGTCAATGGTCGGCGAGACGGCGCACACGCCCTTCAGCTCCTTCGGCACCTGCGCCGCGTCCTCGCCCGCCAGCAGCAGGCACATATTGCCGCCCATCGAGAAGCCTGTCATGTAGACCGAAGTCAGGCCGTCCTTTTCGACCAGCTCGCGCAGGACGGCGCGCAGGTCGCCAGTGAGCGCGCTGTTGTAGAGCGTCGGCGTCAGGTGCTCTGTATTGCCGCAGGTGCGCAGGTTCAAACGGACGACGTTGAAGCCCAGGCCGAAAGCCTTCTCGGCCGTGCCGAGAATGTAGACTGACGTGTTCGCGCCTTCCAACCCGTGCACGAGAATCAGGGTCGGACTCCGTAGGCGATCCTTTTGCCAGCGGCAATGTGCCAGTAGCTGCACGTCCGGCTCGACTTCGAAGACGCGCGCCTCGTCGCCGCGGTGCGCGCGTTTGAGAGAGCCGCGGGGCCAGTAGTAGCCGACGAGCGTCTGCGCGTGGCCGCTCGTGAACTTCGGGTGCGGCGTGAAGGGCTTCGCGTGGAGCAGGGCCGCGGCCTCCGCCAGAAACGCCGTGCGCGCAGACTTCTCCGCCGCCGCCGCGCGCTTACCCTGGCGCGCGTGGCCCTGTGGGACGGCCCTCTCTGTGAAGTTTACCTCGGTGCTCATCTTCTCTCTGATGCGGGCGGCGGACGAGTCTGCGACGCCCGCCCTGGCTTGTCTTCCCCGCATGATGATTGGCTGAGTCGCTCCGGGCGTTAGGACGCCCTCTGGGGAAGTTCGTTGCGGAAAGTCCGGCCGGGAATCTGGGCCATTCCGTGCCGATGCACGGGTATTGTAAAGGTAAAAGGTAAAAGGTAAAAGGCAAAAGTGAAGATAAAGAGCTTTCGTCCTGACTTTCGCCTGTTACCTTTTTAAGTTTTACCTTATTTGTGCCGTGTCGCGGGCGCTCAAGGGGGCGACGCCCGCGCACGAACGGCTTGTGAGAGAAGCGCCTGGAAAGTTTTGGCGCTCTTTCCGGCGCGGAGACGGCTTATTGGAAGGCGTGCCGTCAATCAACGGAAAGAGAGACGTGCGCGCCGCGCCGCCTTTGCGCAAGCGCCGGCCGGTCAGGCCAGCCGCGTCGGCTCGCCCGGCGGCGGGTCGCCAGCCGGCGGCGGTGTGCCGCCCGGCTCGCGCACAGGGGCCGCGGGCGAAGGGTCCGCGTCCGGCGGCAGCGGCACGGGCGACGGGTCCGGCACGACCGGCACGTCCGGCCCAATCGGCGGCGGGTCTGGCTCAGTCGGCTGCGGCAAAGGCTCTCCGGGCTGCGGCGGATCGGTGTTCGGGTTACGGCTCATGAATCAATTCCTCCAGGCTGACGTTTTCGGGCTGCGGCCGTGAAGGCCGACCTAATTGGCTTTATTGCTTCGCTTGATTTCCTCAAGCTCTTTCTGCTGTTGCTCTAGCACCCGCTGGTATCCAGCTTTCATGTTCGGGTCGGTCTCTTTGTTCATGGCCTTGGTCAAGGCCATGATGTACGCGGTCTTGAGCGCCTGCTGCTCCGGCACTTCGACGTCGGGTTTGACGCCCGTCCCTTCCCAGTTGGTTTTCGTGATCGGGTTGATGGCGCGGGCGAGCGGGATGTAGATGCCGAAGTGGTCGCTCAGCTTCCGATTCTCGCCGTGATGAGCTCCCCCGCCCGTGGTTTCCCCGACGATCGTCGCGCGCTTCAGGTTTTTGAGGTTATAGGCGAACTCCTCAGCGCCCGAGAAGGTGTGGCGGCTGGTGAGCAGGTAGACATCCTTCCCCTCGTAGCGACGCCCCGGAACGTTCGGCTTGGTCCAAAATTCTTCCGTGCGGTCGCCTTCGCGCCAGTAGAGGTCGTTGAGGTGCACGGGCTGGCTCCCGAAAAAGTAGGAGCAGACTAAGGCCACCATCGCCGGCTCGCCGCCGCCGTTGTACCGCAGGTCAATAATCAGGGCCTGAGTGTTGGAGACGAAAGTCATCGCCGCGGCGAGCGTCTCGGCCCCCAGGTCGGGGTCCGTGAATGCACGCAGATCAATGTAGCCGACGTTGCCCTGCATCCGTTCGGCGCGCTCGAAGCCGTGATTCAGGCCGCTGGAGAAGCGGCGGCGAAACTCTTTCTCCTCGGCCGGCATTCCGTTGTTCGCAGCCCTGTCCGGGATTGGCGCGGGGGAGTAGTGAACCATTAAATGCCGGTCGGGGCTGGCGGCCTGCAAATCCTCGGTTAACTTCCGGGCCAATTCCTCCGCGCTGGTTACGGCATCGTATTCCTTCCTCTCGACGCGCGCGCGGATGTCGGCCGTCATCTTCTTCGCCGCCTCGGGCAGGACGTAGCTCTTGTCGAGCATCTGTAACAGGTTTTCGATGACCTGCGTCCGGGTGGCGGAGTCAATCTTCACCGCAGGCGCGTTGCCGGGATTTTGTGCCAATACCCGGCCGCCCGCGCAAAAAGCTGCGGCGATCAATAAAGCGGCCAATGCGAATCTAAAGTTCATCTGACGACTCATCCTTCCCAGTGTCCGAATCCTTGCTGTAATTTCGGCGCTGCACGTCGGCGACGACGAAGCGGATCATGCGGTAGTTGATGCGCGGGGGCAGCACGTCGCGCAGGGGGCGCAGGAGGTCCGTGCCGACCTGCTCGATGGCCCTCTCGATCAGCGTGCGGTCCTCGTCCGAGACGTGGCGCGAGAGGTCGAAGGGCCGATTCTGCGTGATGCACTCGGCGAGGTGCTTCTCGACTGTCATCGCCGTCAGCCCGCGCCGCTGGCAAATCTCTTCGACGGACAAGCCCTCGTTGTAGAGCAGGTAAGTCTCGTCAACCGTGCTGACGGTCTTCGCCTTCGGGGCTCTGGCTGCGGCGGCCGCGGTCGCTGGGCCAAAACTCGCGGTCGCGAGCGCGCTCAGGAAGGTTTCCGGCAGGGCCAGCTCGACGCCGGCCCGCTCGCGCATCACGTCGCCGCCGAGCGCCGTCAGCGAGACGGTCGGGTACGAGCCGCCCGTGACGTGCAGGCAGCCGGCCGAGACGAGCGCGTCAATGTAGTCCATCAACTCGTCCTGCGTCATGTCGTCCAGGATGCCGTAGGTCGAGAGCTGGTCTAAGCCGGACTGTAAGACGTTGCGCGCGCGCGAGCCGCGCAGGGTCGAGGCCAGCATCCCCTTGCCGAAGCGCCCCTGCATCCTCGCCGCGCAAGCCAGGATTTTGCGGACGAGCAGGGCTTCCTCGTCGGTCAGGGCGCGCGCCTGCGTAACATGGACGCCGCGCGCTTCGTCCGTCGAATCGGCGGCGGCCACGGCCTCGTCGCTCGCGCGCCGCAGGCGCGAGCTCTCGTCCAGCTCGCGCTCAAGATTAAGGCCCGTCGGCACGTGCTCCCGGACGAAATCGTCGAGCGTGGTCGGCTCGCTCATCGGCGCGCTGGTTCTTGGCGCGGGCGCGACGCAGTTGCCGCAAGTGCCGCAGGTGGAGGCGTGGTGCGCGTCGCCGAAGTAGTCGAGGATGAAGGCGCGGTAGCAGCTCTCCGTGTAGCAGAAGCTGATCATCTCGCGGACCTTGCGCTGTTCGAGGGCGGCGCGGCGCGCGACCTCGTGCGGGCGTATGCGCAGGCTCGTCGCGGGCCGCTCGTCGAGCATCAGGACGCCGCGCGTGCGCCGCGCCGGGTTGTACGAGACGACGCCCGAGCTGCTGAGCTGCGAGAGCGCGCGGCGCACGGCCGCCGCTTCCAGCCCCATGTTCTCGGCGAACTCCGTCACGTCGAGTTCTATGTCGGCGCGCTCGTTCAGGTCGTAGCCGCCGAGCAGGCCGAAGAGTACCTGTCGTGCCTGTGTCTCGCGCCCGCCGACGGCCGCGCGCGCGTCGTGCGGCTTCATCAGCAGACGCAACGCGGCGCGGTTCTCTCCGCTCGCGCCGCGCTCTATGTGACCGGCCTTCTCCAGAATGACGAGGGATGACTGGACGGCCATCTCGTTGCGCAGGCCCGCGCGCGCCGCGATATCGCTGACGGAAAGCTCAATGCGCTTCTGGTTCGTGGCGACGAGCGCCTGATAGACTTTCGCGACCGTCTCGGGCGGCGGATAAGAGCCTTCGATGAAGTAGTCCTGCGTGCGCTTGTCGGCGTAGTTGAAGAGCAGGACGCAGTCGGAGGGGAGGCCGTCGCGCCCGGCGCGGCCGATCTCCTGGTAGTAAGCCTCAATCGAGCCGGGCATCTGGTAATGAGCGACGAAGCGTATGTCGGGCTTGTCTATGCCCATGCCGAAGGCGTTGGTGGCGACGATCATCTGCGCGCGCCCGGCCATGAAGTCATCCTGTGCGCTCGTGCGCGCGGCCTCGTCCATGCCGGCGTGATAGCCTATGACATTGAGCCCTGCGCCCAGCAGGCGCGAAGTCACCTGCTCGACGGCCTTGCGCGTGGAGGTGTAGATGATGCCGGAGCCCGCGGCGTGGTTGGAGGCGAGCGCGCGTATGTGGCTGATCTTCTCGCGCTCCTTCTGGGTGTGGACGACGCGTATGGAGAGGTTGGGCCGGTCGAAGCCGCTGACGAAGGCGCGCGGCTCGCGCAAGGCAAGTTGCTCTATGATGTCCGCGCGGACGTAAGGCGTGGCGGTCGCCGTTAAGGCCGCGACCTGCGGCCGGCCGATCTCTTCGATGGACTGGCGCAAGCGTATGTAGTCGGGCCGAAAGTCGTGGCCCCATTGCGAAATGCAGTGCGCCTCGTCCACGGCGAAGAGCGAGATGTCTATCGAGCGCAGGGTCTCGACGAAGTGCGCGCTGCGGAATCGCTCGGGCGCGACGTAGACCAGCTTGTAGAGGCCGCGGCGCACGCCCTGTATGCGCGCCTTCTGTTCCTCGAAGGTGATGGAGCTGTTAATGAAGGTCGCGGGCAGGTTGCGCGCGGCGAGCGCGTCCACCTGGTCTTTCATCAGCGCGATGAGGGGGGAGACGACGACGGTCGCGCCCGGCTTCATCAGCGCGGGCAGCTGGTAGCAAAGTGATTTGCCGCCGCCCGTGGGCATCACGACCACGGTGTCGCGGCCTTCCAGAATTGCGCCGATGACCTCGCGCTGGCCCTCGCGGAAATCCTCGAAGCCGAAATGTTCCCGCAGTGCCGCGAGCGCGTTCTCTATATTCGCCATAACTACAGTGGAGGGTGGCAAGTGATGTTTGACGGTTAAGATTTTAACTTGTCACCACCGACTTGTCACCCGCCCCAGCTTTTCTGTAACTTGGCTGATGAAATGGAAAAACGTGAGTGGAAGGCGCGCACGAAGCACGACCTGATGATAGAGGTCTGGGAGCACCTGGACTGCGAGAACGTGGGCGCGGCCGAGCTTGAAACTATAGCGAGTGTCGTGCGCGAGCGTTTCGGCGAGGGCGCGGTCGAAGCGCCAGCCGTGGTCGCGCGTCTCCTGGCGGACGAAGGGGCGGAGTTGCGCCACGCGGAGGTGTTGGAGCTGGACACGCGCCACCGCTCGGCGGACCCCTACGAGGCCATGTTCCGCAACGTCCTGAAGTTCTCCACCTTCGCGCAGGCCGCCTCGTCGCTCAAGAGCCTGGACAATTTGCGGCGGCAGTTCAAGCGGAAGAAGGACGAGGAGGGCGTGCGGCGCGTGCACGAGACGGCCTTGAAGGGAAAGAAGCGCGCGCAGATGATCGCGCGCAACCGCAACGTGGACGAGCGCAAGCGCGCAGAGAAGGCTGAGATCGCCGAGTGGTTCGCCGTCTGGCTCCGCCAGCCCGAAATCTTCGACGACTGGCTGGAACTGCGCCGCCGCTCGAAAGACTTCCGCGAGCGGTTCCCTGAATCACTCGACAGACAAGCCGAAGGGTGAGGCGCGCCGCGTTCGGGCGCGCCTCTTAATTTTTATGCGGGCAAATGGGCGTCAGGGGAATGGTAGTTGCAGCCTTTCGCGGGGGGCGAAGGGCCGCCGTCCGTGCGACGAAAATGGGCCGTTTTGCCTCGAAAACGTGAAAATCCCGGAGGAGGTTCAGTATGGAAATCGGTACACTCAGGAAGTTTTTGTGTACTCTCTCGGTGGGTGTGACGCTTTTGCTTGGGATGTGGATTCCGGTTGAGGCGCAGCGGCATCGGCGGGGCAATCGCAACTGGCGGCACAGGAACTACGGCCAGATAGTGAGCGCCCAAAGGCACAGGCGAAATCGTCTACGGCAAAGCGCGAAGCGCCGTCAGCGGCGCCACAGGCGTATCTACAACGCGCGCTTGAGCAGGCACCGCCGGATAGTCAGGATCCGCGAGTCGCGACGTTTCCGCCAGCGGCAGCAGTGGTGGGCTAACACTCTGGAAGCGCGCCGCACGCGCTTCCGCCGCCGTCAGGCAATCGCGGCCAGCAGGCAGTACAGACGCCAGCGTCAGGCCCAGTTGAGGCATCGCCGCTGGAACAACTAACAGGAGGTAGCGGCGGGATTAGTCCGCACGCCTTCAAACCCTGAACTTCTCTCCCTAACGATTGCGGATTACGGAAGACAGATTCAAGCCTTTGCGCCTTACGTCTTGACTTTGCGCCTCCAGCGTGAACGGCTGTTTCGCGCAAAGGCGCAAAGTAAAAACTAAAGGCGCAAAGGCTTGAGTGCTTTCTGTTCAATCCGCAATCCGAAATCCGCATTCCGCATTGCTTTTTAGCTCCCCTCGTTGAGCCATTCCTGCCAGGATTTGAAGTTGAAGGGCCTGCGGAGGAAGGTCTCGACGAGTTTGGAGGCGGGGCGGCTCCCGCCCGGGTCGAGGATTGTTTCGCGGTAGCGCCTCGCCACCCCGGGCGACAGCAGGTTCGAGCGGTCGAACTGGCTGAACAAGTCCTTGGCGATGACGAGCGACCACATGTAGGTGTAGTAGATGGCGGAGTAGTCGTCCAGGTGGCCGAAGGCCGTCTGGAAGTGCGTCCCCTCGACGAACTTGTAGGGCTGGTAACGCTCGGTCAGCTCTTTGATGAGCGCGTCCGTCTTGACCTGCGCGGGGTCGCGGTCGTAGATCGAGAGCGAGAGCTTGGCGTAGACCATCTGGCGGCGCACGGTCAGCGCCTTGCCGAACTCGTCTGCGCGCTTCATCTGTTTGACGAGCGCGGCCGGGATGGGCTCGTTCGTCTGGTAATGTCTGGCGAAAGTCTGTAGCACGGACGCGTCCCACGTCCACTCTTCGAGCAACTGCGAGGGAGCCTCTATGAAGTCCTGCTCGGTGCTGATACCGCCGAGGCCGAGCCACTGGTTGCGGCCCGCGAACAGCTCGTGAATCAGGTGGCCGAACTCGTGGAAGAAGGTCTCCACGTCGTCGTGCTCCATCAGGCCGGGGTCGCCCGCGTCGCCGCCCGGGAAGTTGCAGACGAGCACGGCCTCTGGAATCTGCCGGCCGCGGACGCCGGTGCGGACGGGGAACTCGGCCGCGTGGTTGAACTTGTTCTCGCGCGGGTGCATGTCCAGGTAGAAGCGGCCGACGAGCTTCCCATTCTCCAACATCTCGTAAGCCTCTACGGACGGGTGCCACACGGGCGCGTCCTTAAGCTCGCGGAAGGTGACGCCGAAGAGCTTGCTCGTGATGTCGAGCACGCCCTCTTTGACCCTGGAATACTGGAAGTAGGGGCGCACGCTCTGCGAGTCGAAGTCGTAGTCTGCCTTGCGCACGAGTTCCGAGTAGTAGGACGCCTCCCAGGCGTTGACGCCCGCGGCGTCCGGCGCGTCCTTCTGTTTGCGCTTGAGCAGCGTCTGGTACTCGCTCGCGGCCTTCGTGCCGGAGGCATCCACGATGCGGTCAATGAAGTCCGCGGCGTTTTTGGCGGACCCGACCATCTTGTCGGCGGTGATGTAATCGGCCCAATTCTTGAAGCCCAGCAGGCCGGCCAGCTCGTGCCGCTTGGCGACCAGCTTGTCCAGCACGGCCATGTTCTGCGGGAAGGCGCGGTTGTTGTACTCCATGTACATGCGCTTGCGCAGACTCTCGTTCTTCGCGTAGGAGAAGATGGGGAGCGAGTCCGGGTAATCAGTCGTCAGCGTGATCTTGCCGTCGGGGCCGGGCTTGTGGCGCGCGATGTAGTCGGCGGGCAGCCCTTCGAGTTCCGCGACATCGTTGGCTGTGATGGTGCGCTTGTCGTCGCGTATGTTGCGGGCGAACTCCTGGCCTATGATGACCAGCTCGTCGCGCAGCGCCTTAATCCGCTTGCGCGTGGCCTCGTCCTTGTCCACGCCCGCGAGCCGGAAGTCGCGCAGCGTCTTCTCGACGTAGTAGCGCGTCTCCTCGTCCGCGCCCTTCAGGTCGAGCGCCGAGAGCGCGTCGTAGACGGCGCGGTTGAGAGAGAGTTCCGTGCCGAAAGCCTGCGCCTTCTGCGAAGCCTTCTCGGCGGTCGCGCGCAGGGCCGCTTCGGGGTGAACTTCCTGTATCAGGTTGGCCTGCGCGCTGGCGGCGTTCCAGTAAACGAGCGCCTCGTCGTAGGGCTTGAGCGTGTTCTCGACGGTGCGTTTCCCCTTGGCGGCGAGCATCCGGTCAATGGCCTCCTTGGCCTTCGCCAGCCGCTCGTCCTGAATTTTGGTGAACGCGGCCGCGTCCGGCTTGCCCGTCCAGAAGGGCGCGTCGTCGCCACCCTTGCGCGCGGCGTTGCCTGTCAGAGCTGTTGAGATTGTCATAGCCAGAGTCAGAAAAAGAAGCGAGTGTCTTCCCATCGAATTGTCCTTTAAATTTGGTTACCGGTCGAGAGAGAGCAGCAGCCGGCCGTAAAGAAGCGATACGACGCGCGTCGCGCGCGTGTTTCCTCGGCGGCGTCGAACCTCTAAAAAAACATTGACCCGCCCGGGGCTTGACTATATCCTCCGCCCCGCTGATACGGCCGGGCCAGACTTCCCCCCGGCTGCCCATTGTACCTTCCACCAACCGCCCCGACGAAAGGAGCCTCCACCATGACGACCATCAAACGCCTTTCACTCATCATCGCCTTCACCCTGGCCGGCACACTCCTTTGCGCCGCGCAGGAGCAGCCGAAGGAAGCTGCGACCGATTCCCAGACGACGGTCAACGCCGCGGACACCATCATCGGCGAGGGCACGCCGGGCAAGTTACCGAAGTTCACGGGCACGCATGAGATCGGCGACTCTGTAATATTGGAAAGCTCAGGCCGCGTGGGCGTGAACACGCCCGGCACGCCGGCGGCGAAGTTGCACATACACCAGCCGCAACTGGGCGCGCAGCGGGGCGACGGGACCGACGCCACTCCACTTTTGCGGACCTCGGGCGGCAAGGGAGGCAGCACGTCGGGGATTGCCGAAGGCCAGCAGGTAGCAGGGACGGGAGCGAGCATCTACCTGTTTGCAGGTCCGGGCGGCGACGCCCCTTCGGGCAGCGTGCGTGGCAACGGCGGCTCCATCACGTTGCAGCCCGGCCGCAGGGGCTTAGGTGAGGGCTTGCACGGGTCGCCGGGCAAAGTGCTGATCGCCCCGAACGGCTTCGGCAACGTCGGCATCGGCACCTTCAACACAGGTTTGGGTAAGGTGAACATCGTGAGCGACGAGGTCGGCGTGTTTGTCAACGCCGGCGGCATCGGCCTGTCTGTCCACGGGGGAAGCGTCGGCCTGCACAGCGAAAGTACGCATGGTACTGGTATCACTGGTAGCACCGCCAGCGGCGTCGGCGTGTTCGGCCTCAGTACCAGCGGCGCCGCCGTGCATGGCAACAGTTTCAGCGGCCATGCGGGGCTCTTCGACGGAAAAGTGCTGGTCAGAGGCGAGCTCACGGTCGCGGGCAACGTCTGCGCCGCCAACATCTCCTGCGCCTCCGACGCGCGCCTCAAGCAGAACGTCTTGAACCTGCGCTACGGCCTCAGCCACCTGCTGCGCCTGCGCCCGGTCTCGTGGAACTGGAAGGCCGAGCCGAAAGGGAAGCTTCAGTTGGGGCTGGTCGCGCAGGAGGTCGAGCCTGTGATGCCTGAGCTGGTCTTGCGCGAGGCGGACGCCGCGCGGCCGCTCGGGTTGAATTACATGGCGCTCTTGCCCGTGGTCGTCAAAGCCATACAGGAGCAGCAGAGGGAATTGGAGGGCAAGGAGGCGGAGATTAAGGCGCTGCGGCGGGAGAACGAGGCCATCAAGGCTCGGCTCGACGCGCTGGAACTCGCCCTCAGAAAGCCAGCCTCCAACTGAAGGGCGCGGGGAGCGGAAGAGATTACTCTCCCGCTCCCCGCCTCAACGCCGCCATCAAGCGCCGTCGGTGATGGTGAATTTGAAGTCGTCGGGGCCTTCGGCGAGCTTCTGGTCCGAGCCGTTGAAGGCTTCGATCTTCCAGCGGTACGTGCCTTTCGGCATGGGCTTGTCGAGGACGAAAGAGCTGCCCTCGACGCGCTGGCCGATGTAAGGCGACGAGACGCTCATCTCCTCGGGGTAGAGGCTGATTTTGTAGTAGGCCGCGTCCGGGTACGGCTCCCACTTGAGTTCCAGGTTCTGCCCGCTGACCTTCGAGCCGGCCTTCGGGTTGAGCGTCTTCAAGTCAGCCTTGAAGAGGTGAGTCGGCCTGATGAAGAGTGTCTTGTCGGCGGCGACCTCGTACTTGGACGCGCTGACGCCCGCGACCCCAGTCGTCGCGAAGACGTACATGTCCGTGTCGAAGACCTGGACCGTCAGGCCCTCGTAGACTTTCGGCTCGACGTTCGCGACGACGTAGTCGCCGTCCGCGTCCGAGCGCGCCGTGTAAATCTTCCCGCTGCACCCGCCTATGTACTGGCTGAACTTCTCGCACAGCTTGACCTCTATGTTCGGCACGGGCTTGCCGTTGTAGAAGACTTTCCCCTGCACGTTGCCCGTCCCCGGCGCGGGCTTGACCTTCTCGACCCCCGTCTCGGCCGAAACTGGTGTTGAAGACGCGCCGGTTGTCGTCGTCGTCGAATTATTGCCGCCCTCCTTGTTGCCGCACCCCGCCAGCGCCACCGCCGCGGCGCACAAGCAAGCGGCCAGCCATTTACGCAAGTTCATCGTCTGAGCCTTTCCTTAGTCTCTGGGAAGATAGAAGAGCACGCCGTCGGGTTTTTAAGATTGTTTCAACCGAGCACGTCCGAGACGCCGACGCGCAAGTCCGCCACGCCGGGAGATTGCACTTCCTCACCGCGCGAGAAAATCCTGTTGATCTGGTAAACCCCGCCCGCGGGCTCCGCGAAGAGTTCAATTCTCTCCTCAGGCAGATTGACGAGCCACGCCTCCGGGATTCCCGCCCGCGCGTAAAGCGGCATCTTGTACGAGCGGTCAGTCTCCACCGTCGTGTCGGCCACTTCGATGACGAGCCGCACGTCCGCGGGTGTCGGGTGTGCGCGGCGGTAGAAATCGTCACGCCAGCGCAAAAGCGCAACGTCCGGCTGCGGCTCTGAAAGGTCGCTCAGCCGAACAGGGTCTTGAACGCTGACAAGCAGCTTCCCATTAAAGAGACGGTTGAGCAGCGTGCTTAAGAACTTGACGCACGACGCGTGCGGAATGCCGATAGGTGACATCTGGTAGATTTCTCCTTCGAGAAGCTCCAGACGTGCATCGGGGTGGAAGATGCCCGCCTCGCCCATGCGTTCGTATTCATCAACAGTGATCCAGTGTTTAGCTAACTGGCGCGACATCGCTCTTACTCTTCCTCTTCGGCCCGGATGCGGCCTTCGGCGCGGGCCTGCTCGATGACCTTCTGGGCGATCTGGCCGGGCACCTGGTCGTAGTGCGAGAACTGCATGTGGTAGGAGCCGCGGGCCGCCGTGATGGAGTTCAGGGTTGACTGGTAGTTGAGCATCTCGGACATGGGCACCTGGGCCTTGATGACCTGCTGGTTGCCGCGCATCTCCATGCCCTGCACGCGGCCGCGGCGCGAGTTCAAGTCGCCCATCAAATCGCCGCTGTACTCCTGCGGCGCGACGACCTCCACGTCCATGATCGGTTCGAGCAGCGTCGGCTTGACCTTCTCCATCGCGGCGCGGAAGGCTTTGCGCCCCGCCGCGCGGAAAGAGTGCTCGTCCGAGTCAACGGTGTGGTAGGAGCCGTCCACGAGCACGGCCTTGAAGTCTATCAGGGGGTAGCCCGCGACCGCGCCGCCAGCGGCCGCCTCGACGATGCCTTTCTCGATGGCGGGACGGAAATTCTGCGGGACAGAGCCGCCGAAAATCTTGTCCTCGAAGACGAAGCCCTCGCCGCGCGGCAGGGGCTCGAAGACCACCTTGCAGTCGCCGAACTGGCCGCGCCCGCCCGTCTGCTTCTTGTGACGGCCCTGCACCTCCGCGCGCTGCGTGATCGTCTCCTTGTAAGGAACTTTAGGCGGGTGAAGCGCGACTTCGACGCCGTAACGCTTCTTCAGCTTGTCAATCACCGTCTCGACGTGAAGCTGGCCCGAGCCGGCGAGCAGGAACTCCTTAGTCTGCGGGTCGCGCGTGAAGGTGAGCGCCGGGTCTTCTTCGAGAATCTTGTGGATGGCGACGCTGATCTTCTCTTCGTCCTGGCGCGACTTGGGCTCAATGGCGAAGGCTATGGCCGCCTCCGGGTACTCGACGCCGTCGTAAACAATCGGCGCGGCCTTGTCCGAAAGGGTGTCGCCCGTCTGCGTGTCTCTGAGTTTGACGCACGCGATGATGTCGCCCGCGTGGGCCTCCTCGATCTTGTCCAGCTGCTTGCCCTGAACGGAGTGCAGCGCGCCGAGGCGCTCCTGCGCGCCGCGCTTCGAGTTGAAGACGTTGGCGTCCGAGTGGACTTTGCCGCTGACGATGCGCATGACGTTGATGCGGCCGGCGAAGGGGTCCGCGATGGTGCGGAAGACGTAGGCCGAGAAGGGCTCGTCGTCCGAGTATTTGCGGGAAATCTTTTCGCCGTCGCCGTCCGCGTTCGAGCTTCCGTGCTCGGCCTCGTGCGCCGCCGGGTTCGGGGCGTAGTCCACAATGCCGTCGAGCAGATTCTGCAAGCCGACGAGCGTCGCGGAGGAGACGGCGAAGACGGGACACAGCTTGCTCATCGCAATCGCGCGCTTGATGCCGGGGATAACGTCCTCGTCCGGCAGCGTGCCCTCCTCGAAATATTTCTCCATCAGCGCGTCGTCGGACTCTGCGACCAGCTCGACCAGCCTCTCGCGCGTCTTCTCCAACACGTCGCGCCCCGTCTCCGGCAGCGGGACTTCCTTGGCCTTGCCGTTCGCGTCGAACTCGTAGGCTTTCATGTGCACCACGTCAACGACGCCGCGGAAATCCTTCTCCTGACCGATGGGGAGCGTGAACGGGATGATGGCCCGGCTGAAGACCTGCTGCGCGCTCTCCAGGGCTGTGCCAAAATTCCCGTGCTCCTTGTCGAGCATGTTGACGACCATCATGCGCGGGAGCATGAACTCGTTGGCGTAGGCCCAGGTCTTCTCCGTCTGCACCTCGACGCCCTTGACGGCGTGGACGACGACGAGCGCGCAGTCTGCGACGCGCAGCGCGGGCCGCGAGTGGGCGACGAAGGCGGCGTAGCCGGGCGTGTCTATCAGGTTGAGCTTCGTCTCCCTGTGCTCCAGGTGCGCGAGCGCCGTGTTGAGGGTCACTTTCCGCTCGATGGAGTCCTCGTCGTAGTCGGTCGTGGTCGTGCCTTCCTCAACCTTGCCCCAGCGCGGGGTGGTCCCGGCGACGTAGAGGAGGGAACTGATGAGCTGGGTCTTGCCGGCGTCGCCGTGGCCGATGACGGCGAGGTTGCGAATCAATTCGGTCGGATAGGGTTTCATAGCCGTAGAAAAGAGCTTCCTTTCGCGAGAAAAGTATTTGGAGAAGAATAGCCATCCCTGGTCAGACAACCTTTGCCGAGATTTTGGGCGGGGATGCGCTCCGAATGTGAGACGGTAATTTATCCGAGCGGGGCGGGGAAGGCAAGCGGGCAACAGGGGCGAAAAAGTCCGGGGTTTAACGCCCGCCGCCCGATTTTTCCAAAGCCACCTTTACTCCCGTCTGAGCATCTTAAATCGCGTAAAAGTTCCCTCGGCGGCGGCGCTCGATTCAAGACTCGGGGGCTGCCCGCGGGGGCTGTTTGGCTCAGTTGAAAGGGAGCATTTAAAGATCATGTTGGGAAGAAAAGTATTTTCAGTTTTCGCGGCACTCCTCCTCGCGTGTGCCGTTTCCCTGAGCGCGCTCGCCGCGCCGGACAAAAATAAGAGTTCGAACGCTGTGCGCGTCGAAGCGCCCCTGAATCTGGCGATTCTCGTCCAGGATGACCTGGTCTCGCGCGTCGGCAGCGAGCTGGACGTGACCCGCGACTTCATACGGCAGCTGCCCGCGGGCTCGCGCGTGATGGTGGCCTATGTCCGCGCCGGCTCCTTGCAGGTCCGGCAGCCGTTCACGGACGACCTTGAGCTGGCCGCGAAGTCTCTGCGCACGCCGGTCGGCAGCGAAACAGTCGCGCCTTACAACCCTTACGTGGAAGTCATCGAGGCGCTCAAGAAGTTCGAGGAGGGCGGCAATAACCGCAACGCGCTGCTCCTCATCTCGGACGGCCTGGACACGTCGCGCGGCTTCGACATTGACTCGGCCGCGAACTCGGTTGACCTGCTGCGGGCGATTAAGGAAGCCCAGAAGCGCAACGTCGCCGTCTACTCCTTCTACGCGCCGACCGTCGGGCTGACGAGCTGGAACCGCAGGGCCGTGAGCTACGGCCAGAGCTCGCTCAACCGCCTGTCGGACGAGACCGGCGGCCGCGCCTTCTTCCAGGGCACGACCTTCGTCACCTTCGATTCCTACTTCGAGCGCCTGCGCAAGTCGCTCAACGAAGCCTACTGAGTGGGCCTAACCCGAACCCGCAAAGGCGGAGGGGGCAGGGGGAGAGATTCTCTTCCTGCCCCCTCCGCCTTTGTGGTAAATTACGGCTTCACGCTCCGACCGAATTGGCCCATAAATTCTCTGCGGAGGCTTTCCGTCTCACGCCATGAAGACCGATAAAGGACGCGAATACTGTCTCATCGTCGAGGGGGCATACCTGACCGAGTCGGAAGCCGAGCACGCCCTGCGCGACCCGTTCATAGAGGACTGGGTCGAGGAGACAGGGCGCTTCCGCATACACAACATGGGCGACATAGAGGTCACGCCCGGAGTCGCCCTCGGCTCGCTCGGCGTGGTGATGCTCGACGACCGCCTGTTCGAGATTGCCAGCACCGACCCCGAGCACCCGCTCACCGAGCACAAGGCGCGCGGCGTCGCCGACGCGCTGCGCCGCCAGGATATGTTCGACGACATCTCCGTCGAGCCGCGGGAAGAGAGTGACGAGTAAGAATCCGGCTGAAACTCGTCACTTGTCACCCGTCACTCGTCACTGTTATTGTGATGCCCGAAGAAACCACACAGAGTTTTCTTGGCGGCCGAGTGAGCGCGCTCGTGGGCGACATCACGCGCGAAGTCGTGGACGCCGTGGTCAACGCCGCGAACTCCACCTTGCTCGGCGGTGGCGGGGTTGACGGGGCGATTCACCGCGCAGGCGGCCCCAGCATTCTGAAGGAGTGCCGCGAAATCCGGCGCGTGCTCCTGCCCGACGGACTGCCCACGGGCGAGGCCGTCATCACCGGCGGGGGCCTGCTCCCGGCGCGCTTCGTGATTCACACGGTCGGCCCCGTTTACGGGCGGCACGGCGGGCGCGAGGCCGAGCTGCTGGCCTCCTGTTACAGAAACTCTTTGCAGCTCGCCGCCGACCGCGGGCTCTCGTCCGTTGCCTTCCCGTCCATCTCGACGGGGGCGTTCGGCTACCCGCTGGCGGAGGCCGCGGCGGTCGCGTCGAGTGCGGTCGCGGATTTTCTGGCGGGCGAGACTTCGGTACGTGAGGTGCGGTTGGTTTTCTTCTCGCCGGGCGATCTGAAACTATTTTTACAGAGCCACAAATTCGATAAAGGGGGCAACAGGGTAAGTTAAATGTTGGACGTGGACGAAGAGACTGAGCGGCGGGCCGCGCCGCGCGAGCGCTCTCTACCGGAGCCTTTGCGCGCGCTCGGGCGGCTGGCCTGGAACTACTGGTGGAGCTGGGCCGCGGACGGCGCGGCCGTCTTCCGCGACCTGGACCCTGGCGTCTGGGAAGAGTGTGAGCACAACCCGCGCCGCCTGCTCGCGGAGGTCTCGGAGTTTCGCCTCATGCAGATGGCGACCGACCCCGTTTACAACGAGCGCGTCCGGCGGCTGGCCGCCAACTTTGAAGAGTACATGGCCGACGGCCGGACGTGGGACGGCGGCGCGGACAAGAGACTCACCTGGGAACACCCCGTCGCCTACTTCTGCGCCGAGTACGGCATACACCATTCCCTGCCGCTCTATTCGGGCGGACTCGGAATGCTCGCCGGCGACCACCTGAAGTCAGCGAGCGACCTGCGCCTGCCGCTCGTCGCGGTGGGCCTGCTCTACCGCTACGGCTACTTCCGCCAGCGCCTGCGCCGCGACGGCTGGCAGGAAGAACACTACGGCGAGACGCAGCCGTCCGTGCTGCCCATCAAGCAGGTCAGGGACGAGTCGGGCGAGCCCGTGCACGTCGAGGTCTTGATGCGCGGGCGCGAGGTGCGCGCGCAGGCGTGGCGCGTGGACGTGGGCCGCATCCCGCTCTATCTGCTGGACACGAACATAGAGGAGAACCACGAGACTGACCGGCTCGTCACGGGCCACCTCTACGGCGGCGACCGCGAGACGCGCATCGTGCAGGAGATGATGCTAGGGCTAGGCGGCGTCCGCCTGCTGCGCCGCCTGAACATAGAGCCGCACGTCTTCCACCTGAACGAGGGCCACTCGGCTTTCCTCACGCTGGAACTGGCGCGCGAGGTGCGCGAGGCCAAGGACGTTTCGTTCCACGAGGCGGCGCGCGAAGTCAAAGAGCGTTGCGTCTTCACCACGCACACGCCCGTCGCCGCGGGCAACGACGAGTTCGTCGTGCCGCTCGTCGAGAAATGTTTCGGCCCGTCGTTCGAGGAGCAGCTCGGCCTCTCGCACCAGGAGTTCGTCAACATGGGGCGCGTCACGCCGGACAACGAGGATGAGCTGTTCGGGCTGACGCCGCTCGCCATCAAGATGTGCCGCTCGACCAACGGCGTCAGCCGCAAGCACGGCGAGGTCTCGCGCACGCTCTGGCACAAAATCTGGCCCGAGCGGACAATCGAGGAGGTTCCGATTACCTCCGTCACCAACGGCGTCCACGCGCCGACGTGGGTCGCGCCGCTCATCCGCGAGCTGTACGAAAGGCACGTCGGGCAGAACTGGAGCGAGACCACGCTCGACGCGGAAGAGTGGAAGCGCGGCGTCGCTAAAATCACCGACGAGGAGCTGTGGCGCGCGCACCTGCTGCTGAAAGGGCGGCTCGTCGCCTTCATCCGCCACCGCTCGTTCCACACGCGGCTCGCCAACAGCGAGAGCATGGACTACACGGAGTCGGCCCGGACGATGTTCGACCCCGGGGCGCTGACCATAGGCTTCGCCCGGCGGGTCGCGGCCTACAAGCGTTGGAGCCTGCTCCTCAAAGACCCGCACCGCCTGCTCCGCCTGATGAACAACGAGGAGCGCCCCGTGCAGTTCGTCTTCGCGGGCAAGGCGCACCCGCAGGATCAGGGCGCGAAGTACATCCTGCAACAACTGGCCCAGTGGAAGTACGACCCGCTCGTGCGCCACCGCGCCGTCTTCATACAGGACTACGACCAGGAGATTGCTCGGCAGCTCGTGCAGTCGGTTGACGTGTGGATGAACGTCCCGCGCCGGCCGCTCGAAGCCTCCGGGACGAGCGGCGAGAAGGTAGCGATGAACGGCGGGCTCAATCTGTCCATCCTCGACGGCTGGTGGATAGAGGGCTACGACGGGACGAACGGGTTCGCCATCGGCGACGACGCGGAGGGCGTGGAGGCCGCGGACGCGGACGAGGCGGACGCCGCGTCGCTCTACCGCACGCTCGAAGAGGAGGTCGTGCCGGCCTACTACGAGCGCGACGCTGACAAAATCCCGCGCCGCTGGGTCGGGATGATGCGCCGCTCCCTGGAAACGCTCGTCCCCGCCTTCAACAGCGACCGGATGGTCTTGGAGTATGCGCGCAAGATTTACCTGTAAGAGGACGGGGGCGGGTCACGCGCCTCTCAAAACCTGACGCCGACGCCCACGCTGAGTTGCAGGTTGTGCCTTGTCTCGGGCGGGCGCTCGAAGACGTTCGCCGGGCAATAGGGGGCGGAGATCACACACACGTCGCGCGCCGATTCGCGGACGACGCCGTAGCGGATAACGGTGTCGCCCGCGTCGAAGCGCAGCGTCAGCCGGCGCGACGGGTAGAACTCCACCACGCCGCCGACATCTACGGAGGAATAGGTCTCCTCGTCGTAACCGAACTCGGGAATCTCCTGATGCACCTCAGCGCCGTACATGTTAATGAAGACGATTGTGCGTGAGCCGGAAAACTTGCTGACACGATTGAAGCGGACGAAGCCGGGCCGGGCCTTACCGAAGAAGCCGAGCTTCGTGAACCGCTTGCCGGCCTTGACGCCGAACTGGCCCTGAGTCATGTGCCCGTGGGGAATCCCGAAGTTTTCGCGGTGCCCCTGGAAGAAGTCCACTTCCGCCTCGAAAGCAATATTGTTCGTCAAGTTATACGTAAACCTGCCGCCGAACCCCGGAGGCTCGCGCTCCTCCATAAGAAATGGTTCTTGCTCGCCAAGCTTGCTGAGCGAAAGCGAGGAGAACTGGCCGCCCAGCTCGTAGCGGTAGCCATTCTCCTGGGCGGGCACTTCGGAGCTGATCAGAAGCAGTAAGGTGAGAGCCGCCGCGGCGGTGTGGAGGAGTGCTTGCTTCATCGGTTTTTATCTTTCGCTGGTGAAGAGCCGCGGGCGGCCAGAAGGAAGCCGCCGAAGAGCAGGGCATCCGTTATGACCTGCACGGGGGCCAGCCCATTCGTTTCCCCCGCGACGCCTGGGGATTATACAGCAGTATTGAGCCTCGGGCGCTATTTTGATGCGCGCCGCCGCTTCCGGCTTGCGCCTGCAAATCGAACTTCGCCCGCAGTCTGTGCTAGACTGTCTGCCCTGCCCAGGTGGCTCCTCGGAAATTCGGCGTCGGGCGCGCCCGCGTGTGATTGGTCAGCACTGGACGGTGAAGCGAAGATTCCCCTATGAAGTATTGTCCCGCTTGTAAAGCGAAGTACGAAGACACCGTGAGCTTCTGCGCCAACGACGGCGAGGTGCTCGAAGACGACCCGACTACCATCGTTGACTCCGTCCTCGACGGCCAGTACCACATCGAGTCCATGCTCGGCAAAGGCGGGATGGGCGCGGTCTACCGCGCGCGCCACATCCTGCTCGGCGACAAGGTGGCGATTAAAGTCTTGCCGCCGCAGATGCGCAACAACGCCGAGTGGCTGCGCCGCTTCCGCCGCGAGGGTCAGGCCGCGCGCCGCTTCCGCCACCCGAACGCCGTCACCGTCTACGACCTGCGCACCACGAGCGACGGCCTCATCTACATGGTGATGGAGTTCGTCGAGGGCCACACGCTCGACGCCGAACTCAAACGCCGCGGGCGGCTGACCGCGCTCGACGCCTTCACCATCCTTGAGCCCATCATGAGCGTGCTCAACGCCGCGCACGCGATGGGCGTCGTCCACCGCGACCTCAAGCCAGAGAACATCATGCTCGGCCGCCCAGCCGAGGACGGCCAGCCCGTGACGAAGCTGCTGGATTTGGGCATCGCCAAGATGAAGGAGGTCGCCGGGGGCGACGCCTCCGGCACGACCGCGCTGACCATCGCCGGGCAAGTCCTCGGCACGCCTTTCTACATGTCGCCCGAGCAGTGGGGCGAGGTGCCCGACGACGGGAGCGTGGAGATTGACGGGCGCGCGGACATTTACAGCCTCGGCGTCGTCATCTACGAATTAGTCGCCGGACGCCGCCCCTTCGTCGGCCTGACGCTTCAGGAACTCAGGCGCGAGCACGTCTCGGTCACGCCGCGCCCGCTCAACGAAGTCGTCTCGGACGTGCCCGAAGCTTTCGGCCGCGCCATCGCGCGCGCCATGTCCAAGGACCGCGGAAAGCGACAGGCGACCGCGGGCGAGCTGGCCGCGGAGCTGCGCGCCGCGCTGGGCCTGCCGGCGCTCTCGGGCTCCTCGCCCAGCCTCAACCTCGCCAGCGACACGCACGGCGCGGGGCCTGCGACGCCGACGAGCGTGGGCGACAACTCCGAGGCGCGCAACACGAACGCAGACCTCGTCACGCCGACCATCGTGACGGTTGACGCGCCGCCGCGCGCCCCGCAACAGGACAATCAGCCGCCGCTCGCGCCGACCTCGATGGCGCAGATGATGCCGCCCATGCCGGCCTCCTCAAGCGAGCCGAGCTACAACAGGCCGCCGGAGTCGCCGACGATGGCGACCGTTCAGTCAACCCCTTCTTACGGCACGCCGCCGAACCCTTACGGCGCGGCCGAGGCTGTGCCCGCGCCGAAGTCCTCGTCCAAGACGCCGCTCATCATCGCGCTGGCCGCGGTCCTGCTCATCGGCGGGGGCGTCGGCGCTTTCTTCCTCCTCGGCAAGAAGGGCGACTCGACGGCGAACGCCAACAACTCGAACGCGAACACGGGCGGCAACGCGAACACGGAGAACGCCAACACGGGCGGCACGACCGCGGAGGGTGTGGAGTCCGTGCAGTACTGGTTGGAGATTGAGGGGGCCGGCCCCGACGGCGGCCCGGCGCGCGTCGCGCCCGTGGTCCCGCTCGCCTCGGGGCAGTCCTTCAAGTTCCATTTCCTGCCGCGCCGCGACGGCTTCATCTACATCATAGGCCCCGGCGAGGGCGGCAAGCCCATGACTTTCCTGACGGAAGTGCCCGTCGCTGACAGCGGCCTCGAATCGAACGAGGTCGAGAGCGGGACGGAATTCGCCTTCCCGGAAGACGAGTCGGAGGAGATAGAGCACTGGATCACGCTCGACAAAAGGCCCAGCACGGAGACCTACACCGTCATCTTCTCGCCGAAAAAGCTTTCCGCGCCCAGTTTCCTGACCAAGGAGGCGGGGCGCGAGCTGTCGTCGCTTGAGCAGCAGGAGTTGGAGGATTTTCGGAGTAAGTATAAGGCAAACGCGCCCACGGCCAACGTCCTCAACGGCGGTGGAACGGAGCCCTTAGTCTCGGTCAAAGTGCCGCAGGCCGCCGTCAGCGAGCCTGTCATCTTCGAGGTGCGCGTCGAGCACAAGTAGTGATCCGAACGGTCGCGCTTTTCCGCGTTTACGGATAGAGGAATCTCTCTCTCTTTTAACCGGCTGGGAACCCGAACCCACTGCCCAGACACACTGAGGAGTAATTATGCGTCTCAAAATTTTCGTTCCCCTCCTGGCCCTGACACTGACCGTCGGGACGGCCGCCCTTGCGTGGGCGCAGGACGACGAGGAACTCGTGCGCGGCTCGTTCCTGACGACGCGCGTCAACACCTCCTCCGGCTCGTCGGCGTCGAGCGCCATCAGCAGCAGCGCCAGCCAGGCCGCCGGAAGCGGCAGCACTGGCTCCGGCCGGACTTCGAGCAGTGGCCGCAACTCTGGCCGCACGGGCGGCAGAAAATCATCGGGCCGCACCACTTCCAGCGGCCGCGTGAGCGGGAGCGGCAAGGCCGCTTCCGGCAACACGACCGTCGCGGCGCAGGGCAACGTCACCGTCACCAACACGACCAACGGCTCGCCCGCTTACGCCGGGTCCATCGGCCTCGGCTACTCGCTCTACATGCGCGACGACCAGGGCAACGCCATCCGCGTTGACCCGTCGCGCGAGTTCCGCGCCGGCGACCGCATACGCCTCGCGCTCGAAACGAACACGGACGGCTACCTCTACATCTTCCATACGGAGAACGACGGCGAGCCGCAGATGCTCTACCCGGACGCGCGCCTGGAAAAAGGCGACAACCGCATAGAGGCGCACGTCCCCTACGAGATTCCGTGGAACGAGCCGGGCGTGGAGAACTGGTTCAAGTTCGACGCCAACCCGGCCAACGAGCGGCTCTACGTGGTCGTGACGCGCGAGCCGCTGCCGGGCGTGCCGACGGGCGACCAGCTGGTCAACTACTGCGGCCAGAACCGCTGCCCTTGGCGGCCGCCGGTCGGCGCGTGGGCGCAGCTCAAGGCGAGCGGCGAGGCCAAGGTCGGCCTCGTCAAGAGCAAGTCCTACGGCCAGAAGCAGAGCCAGACGGAGCAAGTGGCCGTCACGCGCGGCATCGGCCTGGAACAGAGCGCGCCCGAGCCGTCCGTCATACGCATGAACGCTTCCTCCAACCTGCCGGTCCTGGTGACCGCGGTTGACCTGATACACAGATAGAAGTCAGGAGTCAGGAGTCAGGAGTCAGGAGTCAGAAGGAAAAGCGCGAACGGCTTTTCTTTTCTCCTGACTCCTGACTTCTGACTCCTGACTCCTGCTTTCTTCCCCGGAGAACGCCATGAAGCACAAATCAAAACCCCTGGCCTACCTACTCTCCCTATCGTTACTCTCGACCATCGTTCCCGGCAGCTCGATCATCACGGCTCGGCCCGCGGGCTCTGAGGCTTCAGCCGTAACGCCGCAGGGCGGCCCCGGCCAGGCGCTCAAGCAGGGCCGCGCGCTCCTGAAGCGCGGCAAGGCCGACCAGGCGCTGGCACAGTTGCAGACGGCGCTGAACGGCTTCAAGCAGGCGGGCAACAACAAAGGCGTGGCCGCCTCGAACGACGCGCTCGGCGACCTTTATCTGCGTCAGGGTCAGTACGCCGTCGCCGTCAAGTATTACCAGGACGCGCACGACGCCTTTAACCAGGCCGCGGGCCAGCAGAGCGGCGTCGAGACCGTGCTGGGGATGCCCGACAACACGTACAACGCCAAGTTGATGCTTGCCAAAGTCGGCGAGGCCAACTACCGCGCGGGCAAGGTGTCGGAGGCGTCCGCAGCCTACAGCCAGATGCAGGTCGTCAAGCCCGACCCGTCGAAGCTGACGGGCGGCGTCGTGCCGAAGAAGCCGAGCGTCGGCGGTCTGCTCGGCGGCGGCGGCCTCGGCGGCCTGCGCCCCAGCGTCCCCTCGGGCGGCGCGGACACGGCGATTGCCGCCGCGGGCGCGATTAAGGGCGCGATTGAGCTTTACCGCCAGTCCATTCTCTACTCGACGCACGAGATCGGCGTCGGGCGCATAGACTATTACAACGGCAACTACGACGGCTCGCGCACTCACTTCGAGGGCGCGCTCTCGTCGGCCGGGATGCCCATCATCGGCAAGTTCGGCCAGTCGCGCCGCGTCCGTGCGGCCGCGCGCACGAGCCTCGGCGACATCGCGCTCAAGCAGAACCGCCTGAAGGACGCCGTCAAGTTCTACACTGATGCGGTCAAGGGCGCGCGCGACGACAAGCGCCTCGACCTGATGTGGCCCGCGCAGCGCGGCCTCGGGCGTGCGCGCCTGCTGACGGCCGCGCAGGACAAAGACCCCAAGAAATCCCTGAAGGGCAGGGAAGAGGCCGTCGCCTCCTACCGCGAGGCGCTGGGAACGATTGAGACGATTCGCTCCGGCTCCTTGCGCGCCGACGAGTCGCGCACGACCTTCCTGGCGACGACCAAGGACGTTTACGACGAGACTTCGAGCGCGCTGGCCGAGATGGCTCTTTTGGCCTCGACGACGCCGGGAGCGCCGCTCGAAGGGCAGGCTCTGACCTACGCCGCCGAAGCCTTCAAGATCGCGGAGCAGGGCCGAGCCCGCTCGCTCCTGGATATGCTCGGCGAGTCGGGCACGGACATCACGGCGGGCGTGCCGCCGGAGCTACTCAAGAAGAAGCAGGACAATCTCGACCGCCAGCAGGAGATCGCGCAGGAGTTGACGGGCGTCTCGGCCAGCGAAGGCGAAGACAAGGACAAGCCGAGCACGGACAAGCTCGAAGCAGAGCTTGAGACTCTCTCGGTCGAGTACGACAACATCGAGAACCAGATTCGCGCCGCATCTCCGAAGTACGCGTCGCTGACAGCGCCGCAGCCTTTGTCGCTTCAGGAAGTCCAGCAGAAAGTCCTGGACGACAAGACTGCGCTTCTCGAATACAGCCTCGGCGCGGACGCCTCGTATTTGTGGGCGGTCACGCAAGGAAGCGTCGCGCTCTTCAAGCTCCCGCCGCGCTCGGCCGTTGACCAGCAGACGCAGGCGCTGCGCGCCGAGTTGATTCCGCCGAAACTTCAGCGCCGCATCGCGGGCATTGACGTGGCGGAGGCGACGCGCGGCCTGAGCCTGACGACCGACCCGACCAACGCCGGGCCGGCGGCCTCGTTCGCGCAGGCGTCGAACGCACTCTACAAGACCGCTGTCGAGCCGGCGGCCAAGATCGTCGGAGACAAGCGGATTCTGGTCGTCGCCGACGGTGGCCTCAACTACATCCCCTTCGAGGCGCTGGTCACGGCCACCGGGCCGACCGACTACCCGAGCCTCGCCTACCTGGTGAAGACCAACGAGGTCGTTTACGCGCCCTCGGCTTCGGTCATCGCCGTTATACGCCAGCAGTCCGCGAAGCCCGCGGGCAAGGCCATGCTCATCGTCGCGGACCCCGTGTTCAACTCAAGCGACCCGCGCGCGAAGGGCGCGGCGGCCGCTTCGGCGCAGGCCGGCGGTGACACGCGCGGCCTCGGCCTGTCGAGCGCGCTGACTGACGTTGCCGCGCCCGCAGGGGCTTCGGCCCCGCCGACGGGTCTGCAACTGGCGCGGCTCAACGGGACGCGCGTCGAGGCGCAGCAGATTTCGGCACTCGCCAAGGCGAGCGGCGGGACCGCCGACGTGTGGCTCGACCTTGACGCCAACGAGGCTAAGGTGGCGGCCGCGGACTTGAAGAAGTACCGCGTCGTGCACGTCGCCACGCACGGACTGCTTAATGCCGAGCGGCCGCAGTTCACGGGCGTCGTCCTCTCGCTCGTCGGCAACAAGTCGGGCGACGGCTTCGTCCGCACGGACGAGATTTTTAACCTCAACCTGGGCTCGCCCCTCGTCATGCTCTCGGCTTGCGAGACGGGCTTAGGGAAAGAGAAGCGCGGCGAGGGCGTGATCGGCTTGACGCGGGCCTTCATGTACGCGGGAGCGCCGACGGTCGGCGTCTCGCTCTGGTCTGTCGCGGACAAGTCCACGGCCGACCTGATGACGGACTTCTACAAGCGGCTGCTGGCGACGCCCGACGCCTCGCCGTCGGCTTCGATGCGCGCGGCGCAGATTGCCATGATTGACGGCAAGAGGTTCGCCGCGCCCTTCTACTGGTCGCCGTTCGTCCTCGTCGGCGAGTGGAAGTAAACTAAACCCATGCGCGATGGCGTAGGGGCCTGGGGAGCAACACCCAGGCCCCTACGTTTCGTCTTTCGGGAGGGAACAAGAATGCACCTGCGCAGAGCGACACTTTACCTGTCGGTGTTGATGCTGGCGGCGGCGGCCGGCTGCAAGTTCAGCTTCACCACGGCCAACATCAGCGGCCTCAAGTTCAGCAAGGATAAGGAAGGGAAGGTCGAGACCAACTCGTTCGCCCCCAAAGATACCATCTACGCCACGGCCACCGTCTCGAACGTCCCGAGCAAAGTGACGCTCAAGTTCCGACTCATCACGGAGAAGGTCGAGGGGCAGCCGGAGAACGCGCCCGTCCCCAATTTCGACACGTCACTCGACCTGCCGACCGACGGCTACGGGTATTTCACCCTGACGCCGCCGCCGGCCGGCTGGCCCGTCGGCCGCTACCGCGTCGAGGTCGCCATGCTGACCGGGAGCGGCGAGCAGAAAGACCAGGAGACAGGCACCTTCACCGTTTCGCGCTAGCGAAAAGCAATGCGGAACTTTGCGGGATGAATGAAAGGTAAACTGCTTTTCATTCATCATTCCGCATCCCGCAAGTTCATCATTTCCTAAATTCCCCCCGTTAGGCTAATATCGAACTCGTCCCCTTCGGCTCAACACAGGTCAGCGTACACGGGTGATTCTCATGGGAGATCATTTTACTCAGATCACGGACAGGCAGGCGCTGGGGCAGCTTCTGGCGCGCTCTCACGAGTCGCCGGTCGTCGTCTTCAAGCACAGCTCGACGTGCCCCATCAGCAGCCACGCTTACAAGCAGATGTCGCAGGTCGAGCGCGACGTCACGCTCGTCGTCGTGCAGCGCGCGCGCGACCTCTCGGGCGAGATCGAGTCGGTCACGGGCGTGCGCCACGAGTCGCCGCAGGTCGTCGTGCTCCGCAACGGCGAGGCCGTCTGGTCTGCCTCGCACTTCGACATCACGGCCGGGGCCGTCGAGGCGGCCGTGCGCCAGCATGAGTGACGTGATGGAGCGGCGCGGGCCTTCCGTGGAGCCGCGCGAGATCATGCAGGAGGGCGAGGCGGGCTTGCGCATCACCTGGGCCGACGGGCGCGAGTGCCGTTTCACGGCCCCCCAGTTGCGCCGCGCCTGCCCCTGCGCCCAGTGCGTCAACGAGTGGACGGGCGAGAGGGTCTTACAGCCCGAGGCCGTCTCGGAGGCGCTCTCCATCAACGACCTCGCGGTCGTCGGGCGCTACGCGCTGAACTTCCGCTGGAGCGACGGCCACGAGACGGGCATCTACAGCTTCCGCTACCTGCGGGGGCTCTGCGAGGGGAGCAGTGGTCAGTAGTCAGTAGTCAGTGGTCAGTTAAAAACAACTGATTTCCAACTGACCACTGACCACTGACCACTGACCACTGACCACTGATGAAAACGATTCTGGTCATCGAGGACGACGAGGTGGCCCGCGAGTTGATGCGCATGGCGCTCGACAAGCGCGGCTACAACGTCGTGACGGCCGAGGACGGGATACAGGGTTACGACGAGGCGGTGCGGGCGCGGCCCGATTTGATTATCACGGACATCAAGATGCCCGCGGCCGACGGCGTCCACCTGGTCAGGCGCGTGCGCGACACGCCGGAGCTGAAGGAGACGCCGATTCTCGTCACCACGGGTTTCGGCAGCGGCAGCGCAACGTTCGCGCTGGGGCAGGGCGCGACGGCCTACGAGCCGAAGCCGATTAACCCGGAGAGTTTCATGGCGACGGTCAAGCGCCTGATCGAGCAAGAGGGATGAACAAAACGGAACTGGTCGGCTGGGTCAGCTCTTTCATCCTGGTGCTGACCATCGGGAAGCAGATTTACAAGCAGTGGCAGGAGGGGTCGAGCGAGAACGTCTCGAAGTGGCTCTTCATCGGCCAGATGGCAGCAAGCCTGGGCTTCCTCGTCTACAGTTGGCTCGTTTCGAACTGGGTCTTCGTCGTGACGAACTTGATTATGGTCGTCAACGGCATGATCGGCCTCGGCATCGTTTTGCATCACAGGAATAGGAATCAGAAATCAGGTGGTTGAGTTATGAACGAGAAGGATTTTTTCGACGAACGGCCGGAGACGAAGCGGGCTACGTTCAGTTGCCCGCACTGCCGCCAGCGCTCCGAGTACGACGTGCGCTGGCTGCGGCGGACGAAGAAGAGCACGCCGCCGCGCGGGATGAACGAGCAGGACCGCGCGCGGTTCAGCAAGTCGCGCGACTACATGGTGCGGATTGACGATATGCTCGCCTGCCACAGTTGCCGCAAGCGCTTCGACATCCCCAACTCCCAGTCGGTCGTCTTCATCTGAAAGGAGCTTCGATTATGGAAGAACTGGTGAAAAGAGTCTCGGAAAGGACCGGGCTGTCGGAGGACAAGGCCAAGACGGCGATTGACACGGTCGTCGGGTTCCTGAAGGAGCGCCTGCCCGGCCCCATCGCCGGCCAGGTGGACAACGCCCTCTCGCACGCCGGCGGCACCATCGTGGACAAGGCCGGCGACCTCATCGGCAACATCGGCGGGATGTTCAATAAGTAACAGGCGAAAGGGGAGGGCGGAGACGCGCTTTCGTCCTCGCTTTTGCCTATTAACTTTTACCCTTTGTCTTCCCGTGTGGTTGCCCACAGTTTGATGGTGCGCGGCCTCACGGCCCCCCGACGTTGGTGCGCGCGTGGGCACGCGGCACTCCCTGGCGGAGAATAGGCTCCGGCGAATCAATTCGCCGGAGTTTTCTTTTCACCGCCCGAAGGAGGAGACCGCAAATGCCTTGGCTCATCAGACGCGCCGCTTTGATCCTGTGCTTCAGTCTGGGAACGTCCCTCTGGTACTTGCTCGCCCGAGCGCCCTCGCTCGCCGCGAGCCTGCCCCGCCCGCCCGCTCGCGCCACGCTGACGGCCCAGCCGCCGGCAACCGTGCCGAGCGACGCGGGTCCGCGTAGAGACGAGACGCACGAGGAGATTCTCGGCCAGACGATCAAGTTCGGGCCGGCTTCGCCCGTGTCCGCCTCCGTCAACACGCACACGCTCGTCCTGCGCGAGAGCGCGTCGCCGTCCGCGCCCGTCACGGCGAGGCTGAAAATCGGCAAGTACGAGAGCGCGGAGATTTTGGAGACGACGCGCGACTTCGTGCGCGTCAAAATCGCGGCCAACGACGGCACGGACGAGGGCGGCGTCGTGCGCGAGCGCGACTACGAGGGCTGGACGACCTGGGCCTCAATCGTCCCGACCTTGACGGCCATCGTCCTCGACGCGGAGACCGGGGCGCTCGTCGCGCGCGTCCCGCTCGACTACGACACGGCCTCGGTCGCCTTCTCGCCCGACGGCTCGAAGCTCCTCTTCTACGAGACCGAGGGCGGGACGCTCGCGCGCGAAGTCAGCACGGACGACTACTCGACGGCGCGCGCCCTGACCTCGCCGCTCGGCGAAAATTTCTCGACGCCGTTTTACGGGCCGGGCGGGGCGCTCTACGTCGCGGCCTACCGGCAGGGGAATGCGGTGGACGGCGGCAAGGTCAGCCTCGTGGGCATAGAGGAGGAAGAGAGGGAGAACCTCGTCACGGGGGTGAGAAGCGATGACTACGAATTTCTGGCCCCCTCGCCCGACGGCAAGAAGGTGTTCGTCGCGCGGAAGCGCCGGCAGGGCGACTACCGTTTGAATGTTGACGTGTACGACGTGGCGACGTATCAATTCCTGAACACGCTGACGCTCACGGGCACGGAGTTGCCGTGGAGCGCGTCCGCCTTCGCCCTGAACGCGGACGGCACGGAGCTTTACGCGCAGCTCTCCGAGAAGGCCGACACGATTTCCGTGATAGACACGCGGACGGGCCAGCGCGTGCGCGAGCTGCCCAGCCCCGTGCCCGGCAACTGGTTCCACATCTTACAGTCGAACCTGGTCGGGGACTCGCTCCTGCTCCCGACCTGGGAGTACGAGAGTGATGAAGACACCACCCCCCGCACCTTCTGGGTTGACGGCGGCGGGGTGGTCAAAGCCCCGCGCGGAATCTTCTACGCCGTCCAGGCCGACGGCCGCCGCTACGCCGTCAACGCCGACGGGACACGCTTCTTCCATCTGGACGACAGCGGCGGTCTCACAGCGAGCTTTCCGATACCGCGCCCCGAACTCCGCGGCGGCAAGGTCGGAGCGGACGAGCTCACGGGCTACGGCCTCAGCGTCAGCCCGGACGGCAAACGCGTCATCCTCTTCGTCGGCTTCGTCCACGGCTGTTAAGAAGCTCTTCGGTGTCCCGTAGGGACTACTGAAAATAGCCCAGCACTTCAGGGTTAAGGGGCGAAAAACAAATTGAGTCCCGTAGGGACGACTGAACCGGGCGTTGCAAATTCAGTCGTCCCTACGGGACTCGTTATCTTTTACCGTTCAATTCCCAGCACTGAAGTGCTGGGCTATTATCAATCGTCCCTGACGGGACTTTGCAGACAGTCTCAAGCATTCGCCTTCTCCATCTCGCGGGCCGCTTGACGAGTGCTGTACAATCCAGGGCAGAAGTACGGGGCGTTCATCGAAGGGCCGGCCAGGACGCCCCGGTTCATGCTGATGAAAATGGGACTCAAACGATCCGCCTCGCTGACGGCAGCGGCCGCGTGTATGCTGCTGGCGTTCGTGTGCGCCGCGCGCGCGAGAGACGAAGCACCCCCGGCGGGCTGGGCGAGCGTGCGGTCTGAGAATTTTCTGCTCGTCGGCGACGCGGACGGGCGCGACATGATGCGGGTCGCGGCTCGGCTCGAACAGTTCCGCGCCGCCTTCCTGCGCCTGCTCCCCGTCAGCCACTTCGACTCGTCCGTCCCGCTGACGGTCGTCGTCTTCCGCGACGACGCTTCCTACGGCCAGTTCGAGCCCGTCTACAGCGGCCGCCCCGCGGGCGTCTCCGGCTTCTTTCAGTCCGGCCCGGACGTTGACTACATAGCCCTCTCGCTCGACCGCCGCCGCGCGCGCGCGGCCGACGAGCTGGCCTTCCACGAGTACGTACACCTGCTCGTCCGCAACGGCTTCGTCAGCGCGCCGCTCTGGTTCAACGAGGGGCTGGCCGAATACTACAGCACCTTCGAAGTGGAGGGCGGCGGCCGCCGCGTGACGCTCGGCCGCCCCGTCAAGACTCGCGTGCGTACTCTCAAAGAGCGCGAGCTGATGCCGCTCGAAACGCTCTTCGGCGTGGAGGACGACTCGCCCTACTACAAGGAGCCGGAGAAGCGCGCCATCTTCTACGCGCAGTCCTGGGCGCTCGTCCACTACCTCCTGAGCGGCCCGCGCCGCGCGCAGCTCTCGGCCTTCCTCGAACTGCTCGGGCGCGGCTCCAAACTGCAAGACGCCTTCCGGCAGGTTTTCCAGGCAGACTTCGCCGCGCTCGAAAATGAGCTGCGCGCCTACGTGAGCCTCGGCAAGTACAGGCCGCAGGAGATTACTTTCGACCGCCGCCTGGACGCGGCCGACCCGCGCGCGCAGGTAGGGGCTTTGACAGAAGCGGAGGAAGAGTTCTACCTGGGCGACCTGCTCCTGCACACGAACAGGTTGGAGGAGGCTGCGGCCCGGCTGGAAAAGGCCGCGGCGCTCGACCCAAGGCTCTCTGTTGCGCGCGCCGCGCTCGCCGTGCTGCGCACGAGGCAGAACGACTTCGAGGCGGCGGCGAAACTCCTGAACGGCGAGGAGGCGGACGGAGGGCGCGACGGCTACCTGGTTCATTACTACCGCGCCTACGCTCTGAGCCGCCAGGGCTCGCCCTCGGACACTTTCGTCGAGACCTTCTACGGCGACGCGACGGCCGCCAGGATGCGGGCCGAGCTTGAAAGGGCTATCAAGCTCAACCCGGGCTTCGCCGAAGCCTACCGCCTGCTGGCCTTCGTCAACCTCGTGAGGGACGAGCGTCTGGACGAGTCGCTCGACCTTCTAAGGCGCGCGACAGAGCTTTCGCCGCGCAGGCGCGAGTACGCGCTGCTTCTGGCACAAATTCACCTGCGCCGCGACGAGTTCGAGGACGCGCGCCGCATCCTCGGGCCGCTCGCCGCGGGCGTTGGCGGCGGCAGCACGGTCGTGCGCTCGCAGGCCGAGAGGCTGCTCGCGGCGGCTGCGGCCCGCGAGGAGTATCTCGCACGCGTGCGCGAGCTGGACAAGAAGATCGCCGATGCGGCCGCGCGCGAAGATGCCCCGCCCGCGGGTGTCGCCCTACAGCCGTGCGACGCGCCGCAGCCCGGCCCGCAGTTGAAGAAACTGCGCTTCAGCGGACAACAGGCTTGCGGCCTGCTCGTCCGCTTCGAGTGCGACGAGGGCGGCGTCCTGCTCGTCGTCGAGACGGACGGCCGCACGCTTCATCTGCGCAGCGACTCGACCAGCAAGATACGCTTCGTCACCTACACGACGGAGGTCCGCGGCCAGGTGACCTGCGGCGAGCGCACGCCCGAGAGCCCGGTCCTCGTCACCTACCGCCCCGCGACTTCGCCCGCCGCGCAGACGGACGGCCAAGTCATCGCCGTCGAGTTCCTCCCGCGCGATTGGAACGCCAACCACTGACTTCTCACGAACAGAGCATGGCCCCGGAACATGACATCCGGCGCGCGCTCGACCTGATGCCCTCGCCGGACTAGCCGTGCGGTCACCGAAGAGGAGCTTACACGACGATGGATGTCTGGCTGTACATAGTGATAACCGGCTGCATCTCCATTCTCGTATGGGCTATTAAACTACTCTTCTTCGGCGCGGCCGAGGTCGAGCATGACGAGGCCGTCGCGGGGTGTCTGGGCCGGCAGGCGCTGAAGCGCGGCGGCACAGTGTCCGGCCGTGTGCTCAGCGTCCCACATCAGAATGTCGTCATACAGTCTTCTTACATCCGAGGCAGTGAGGAGCACCCCTCCGAGTCGCACACCTACGCCAGCTTCAGGACCGAAGCCGGCGACGGCCAGAAGTTCGGAATCTACTATTGGAAAGAATTGATCCTCCGCCCCGCGCTCCTCGCCGGCTCCAGGTTGGAACTCTTCGAGGAAGAGTTCGGCGAGACTTATGTCGTGTCGGGCAAAGACATTTCCTTCGTCGAGCGCGTCTTGACGCCGGAGATTCGGGCAAAACTTTTAGAGTTAGAGGAGGCGCATCTGCGGGTCCAATTCGGGAGGCCCCACGTCGCATTAAGATGGAGCCGGGAGCGCGGCTGGCTCACCGTCTCCTCCTATTTGAACGCCGGCGTGTCGGATCAAGATTACGACCGCGTGATAGAGACGGCGCTCCTCTTTCACGAGAGTCTGGAAACGTTGAGCCGCCGATGACGGGAAATCGAACTCTTTTTTGCCCGGCTCACTTTGACCCCGGAGCCCTCCCCGCCAGGCTTGTGAAGTTCGAGCCGTCGGCGTTCACCACGTAAATCTCAAGCCGGTCGTCTTCTTCCGCAGTGAAAATAATCTTCCCGCCGTCCGGCGACCACGCGCCGCCGTGCTCCGTCGCCCGCGTGTTAGTCAGGCGGCGCACATTCCTGCCGTCCGCGTCCATGACGTACAGTTCGCCGTCGCCGTCGCGGTCGGAGGAGAAAACTATCTTCTTATTGTCGGGCGACCAGAACGCTGCTTTGTCGTTGGACACTGTGGAAGTCAGCCGCCGCACGTCGCTCCCGTCGGGCTTCATGGTGTAGAGCTGGTTCTTGCCCGTGCGGTCTGAAAAAAAGAGCAGCCGCTTGCCGTCGCGCGACCAGTTGGGAACCTGGTCGTTGGCCTCGCCCGGCGTGATGACGCGAAAGCCGCTCCCGTCCGCCCTCATCACACAGACGCGCCACTTCGCGCCGTCCTTGAAATCATTACTCCCGCGCCACTGGAAGACCATGCTCTTCTCGTCGGGCGAGTAGACGGGCACACCCGCGAACCCCTTCAGGTTCGTCAGCCGCACGACGTTCGAGCCGGCGGCGTCCATCACGTAGATATTCGTGTCCGAGCCGTTGGCGCGCGGCGACTGGAAGACTATCTTCCGCCCGTCGCGCGAAAAGTAAGGATGCGCGTCACGCCCCGGCGCGCGCGTCAGCCGCGTGACGCCCGACCCGTCCGCGTTCATCACGTAAAGCTCCGGGTCGCCCTCGCGATCCGAAGTGAAAACAATCTTCTTCCCGTCGTGCGACCACTGCGGGAACTCATTGTTCAGCGCGGTCGGCCGCCCTCCCTGCGCCCACGCGCACCCGGTGAGCGCGCACCAGATGATTACGAGCTGGACTGGCCTCATGCGGGAATCCTCAGTCGCCTTAGAAAGAAAACATGAAACAGATGCTATTGAGGCGGCGGGTTGAATGCGCTGTTAGACGGCGGCGTTGGCAAAGACTCAAGACGCTTTCAATAAAGCCTCTTCTACATCTCTGATCATTTCAACTTGGGCAAAGTAGCGTTGCGGATAAAGGTAATCTTCCCCTGATTCGTCAATTACCCTGAGATAGCCATGTTCAGCAGCTTTAGCGTCAGGTAAAACCTGGTAGTATTTTCGCAACTCCAACGAAGCTTCGTAATCTTCGTTAGTTATGCAACCTACGAATCTTGGTTCGGCGCTCATTTTTTGACCTCAATCTAGCAATCTCTTAATCTTTATTTCCTTCTTGCCGATTCCATGGGCCTCGTACCAATGTACCTCAGCTTCATGTACCGTATCATCAAAGAGACGCACTTTGGCAAACCCTTTACGCTTCAGCCAACGCCGTCCTCCGTAACGCTTAACCAAACGGTCGAGTTCACGAATAGAATACCTGAAGGCAATTGTTTCGGCATCGGTGATTTCCCCGATTTCCTTAAATTGCATCTTAAAGGATTATGGCTGATCGCCAATCGCCTTTCTAACATAGTCTTCGATTATCGGCTGCTTATAGAAGAAGACGGACGTTGGATGCTCATGAACGGAATCAAAATCTACGATACCTATTATCTCTTGTTTAAGTTGTAAGGAGCGTGGATACCCTGAGAGGTCTTCAAATTTAAATCCTTCTTCGACACCACAAAATTCCCTAACTTTCGCCAGCAAATGTTCTAAAACAGCTACGTGCTTTGATTCCCAATCTACCTGTGTACCCCTTATGAGTTCGGGTAAGTCTTTTCCAGCTTCATTGCAAATCTGCTTGAAGACTGTCTCGTTAAATTGCTTATGCTCTTTGTGTGTCATTAAGCACTATTCCCATCCTTATCGCTATTCAAATAATAATCCGATTTTTCATAAAAAAGAAGCCATCTAACTGAATAACATGCCCCTCAAGGAGTGTCATGACACTCCTTGAGGGGGGATGTAGCATCGTTACTACCAGCCAGGCAACCTCATCCATTAAGCTTAAAGGATCAACTAAACCGCGTCGTAGCGTTTCAGTTTGCGGTAGAGGGTGGAGAGGTCTATGCCGAGGATGTTGGCGGCGCGGGCCTTGTCCTGGTTGACGGCGGCGAGGGTTTCGAGGATGTGGCGGCGCTCGACTTCTTCGAGGGTGGGGCGGAGGCCGTCGGGGTCGCGCATGGGGGTGGGGCTGGCGGCGTCGCGGACGCGGGGCGGGAGGCTGTCGAGGTCAATCGCGTCGTTGCTCAGGGTGAAGGCGCGTTCTATCGCGTTCTGTAGCTCGCGGACGTTGCCGGGCCAGTGGTAGTTAATGAGTGCGGAGAGCGCGGCGGGTTCGACCGCTTTCTCGTCGCGCTGTTGCTCGCGGGCGGTGCGGGTGATGAAGCTGCGGGCCAGGAGCGGGATGTCCTCGCGGCGCTCGCGCAAGGGGGGCAGGTAAATCTCTATCACGTTGAGCCTGTAAAAAAGGTCTTCGCGGAAGCGCCCTTCGGAGACTTCCTTCTCCAAATCACGGTTGGTCGCCGAGAGGATGCGCGCGTCGAACTGGACGGCCGCGCTCGACCCGACGGGCGTGACTTCGTGCTCTTGCAGCGCGCGCAGCAGCCGCACCTGCATCGCGGCGGAAATCTCGCCGACCTCGTCCAGGAAAACTGTGCCACCTTCGGCCGAGCGGAAGAGGCCGAGCTTGTTCGTCACGGCCCCCGTGAACGCGCCCTTCGTGTGGCCGAAGAGCTCAGATTCGAGCAGCGTCTCTGGAATCGCGCCGCAGTTGACGGCGACGAAGGGGCGCTCGGCGCGCGGGCTGTTGTGGTGTATGGCGCGTGCGATGAGTTCCTTGCCCGTGCCGCTCTCGCCCTGAATCAGGATGTTGGTGCCCGTCGGGGCGACCTTCTCGACCAGGCGGAAGACGGCTTGCAGCGCCGTGGAGGTCCCTATGATTTCCGAGAAGCTGTAGCGGCGGTCGAGCTCGCGGCGCAGGTGGCGGTTCTCGCGGAACAGCTCGCGCTGGCGCAGCGCGTTCTTGACGGATTGCAGTAGGTCCTCGTTGACGAAAGGCTTGGTGACGTAATCGTAAGCGCCCTTGCGCAGCGCCGCGACCGCAGAGTCTACGGACGAGTAGGCGGTCATCACGATGACGAGCGCCTCGGGGTCAACGCTCTTGAGGTGATCCAGGAGCGCGAGGCCGTCCATCCCGGCCATGCGTATGTCCGTGAGCGTGACGGCGACCTCATCGGCGGCGAAACGCTCCAGGGCCTCTTCCGCGGTGGCGACGGCCGCGACGCGGTAGCCCGCCTCTCCCAGCAGCCGCGTCAGGATGGCCCGCATCAGGTCTTCGTCTTCGGCGATTAAGATTAGGGGCGCTGTTTTCATCTCGGTCCCGAAGTTTATCACGGACGTGCCTGACGGGCTTCGGCAAGTTTTTTGATGTAATCGTTGCGCACGGCGAGGAGCCGCGTCATGTAACTTTTGAGAAAGAGCGCGTCGGCCGCCGCACCGAGCGGGCCAAGGGGCGAGGCGTAGTCAACCTCGTCAATCATCAGCGTGCCTCCGTCGCGCGGCTCGAAGAGGTGCGTGTGGTGCCAGCGCTTGAAAGCGCCGCGCAGCATCTCGTCAACGAACATGCGCGGGCGGTCGAAAGCCGTGAGCCTGGAAGTCAGACGCTGCCGCACGCCGAAGTGCACGGCTTCCCAGGTGACCGTGTCGCCCAGCTCCATCATCCCGGAGGTCACGCCCGCGACGGCGCGCTCGCGCGAGCCGTAGGTTGACTCCGTGTGAACGTCAACGCTCCGCGAAAGGTCGAAGCAGAGCTCGGCGGGCGCTTTGATGAAAGTCTCAAGCCGGATTCTTGGCATAAGGATTTTCGACGGCGCGCTCGCCGACCGGCAGCCTGACCAGGACGCGCGTGCCGCGGCTGTCGTTCGGCGCGACCTCAAGGCTTCCGCCGTGGGCCGTGACGATGCCGTAGCAGACGGCGAGCCCTAATCCAGTGCCGGAGCCCGCGGGCTTCGTCGTGAAGAACGGGTCGAAGACGTGCGCGCGGTGCTCGGGCGCGATGCCTGTGCCCGTGTCGCTGATTTCCACGGCTATCTCGGCGGCCTTCGAGTCGTAGCGCGTGACGATGCGAAGCTCGCCGCCTTCGGGCATGGCGTCGCGCGCGTTCAAGAGAAGATTGAGGAATACCTGTTGAAGCTGGCCGGCGTCCGCTTGAATGGCGGGCGCTTCGGGCGCGGGCGCGGTGGTGACGCGCAGGCGCTGGAAGGCTTTGTCGAAGGAGGCCAGGCGCAGGCTGGCGGTGACGACCGAGTTAACGTCTAGCGGAGCGCGCTCGGGCGGGCGCGTGCGCGCGAACTCCATCATGTCGCGCAAGACTTGCGTGATGCGCGCGATCTGCTGCGAGATGAGCCGCAGCATCTCGACGGCCTCTGCGTCCTCGGCCGAACGCGTTTGCAGAATCTGCACGAGCGAGGAGATGGAGGCCAGGGGGTTGTTAACCTCGTGCGCCACGCCCGCGGCGAGCGTGCCGGCGGCGGCCAGCTTCTCGGTTCGAATTAAGTGCTCGTTGAGTTGTCGCAGTTGCTCAATGTCTGCGCGCATCTTCCGGCTCATCTCGTTGAAGGAGGCGGCGAGCAGGCCCATCTCGTCGTTGCTTTCGAGCGCGACCTCCGTGCCGTAGGCCCCGCCGGCGACTTCGACGGCAGCCTCCGTCAGCCGGCGGACGGGGCGCGAGATGGTGCGGATGATGAGCGCGACCAGAATCAGATTTGGCACAAGCGCCGTGACGACGCTGAAGACCAGGTAGCGCCGCCAGGCTTCGGGCACAGGCCCCGCGCCGAAGCTCCACCAGACAATCGGGATTTGCAGGAGCGCGAAGCTCAGCACCGCGACCGCCGCAATCGAGAGCGCGACCTTGTAGGCGACGGGGAAGAGGCGGAACTGGTCGAGCGCCGATTGGAGCGAGAAGAGCTTGAAGTTCGAGATGGCGTAGGCGAAGACGAGCACGCCGGGGACGACGAAGAGCGAGCCGACTTTCAGGAGCGAGTAGACGCCGAAGAGCGGGAGCAGGTTGTTGGCGAGCGTGTTGAGCGCGACCGTAATGGCGAGCGCCCAGAGGATCGCGCCCGTCTGCTTGCCCCAGAGCTGGCCGCGATAGCGGCGGTACTTGGTGTAGAGCAAGTAGAAGCCGTAACCCATGACGCCGTAGGCGTAGAGGCCGAGGGCGTAGGCGAGCGGCGTCAGCCTGACCTCGAATTCTGTGCCAGTAAAGCCGACGCGCTCCCACATCCACCCGGCGAGCACGGCCGGGATGAGGACCGCGCCGGGCGCGAAGATGACGAGCGCGCGCCGCCACGGCACGGGCCTGTTTTCGGGGAAGACCCAGGCGAAGACGACAAGCGTGTATTGCAAAAAGAGCGCGACGACGAAACTCGCGCCCGCCCACCACGAGGCCGAGCGGTCGTCCGCCGCGAAGCCCCAGAGCGCGATGTCCTTGATCGTCCAGAGGGCCAGGCAGGCGACGAAGGCCGCGAACGTCTGGTGCGTGCGGCTGCGCGGCGCGGCCACGAAGACGTAGAAGCCGAGCAGCACGATCAAGAACAGCGAGAGCAGCAGCAGGGCGACGAGCATGGAACAGTGGTCAGTGGTCAGTGGCCGGTGGTCAGTTAAAAGCCAGCCGTCTTTAACTGACCACCGGCCACTGACCACTGACCACTTCTTCACAGGTTGAGAATGAGCGCGGTGACGATTGCCACGACGCCGCACGCGAGCGGCCACAGGTGGCGCGCGTCAATCATACCACCGCGCGCGAGCAGCCGGTGAAGCGGCATGAACAGGGCGAAGGCGAGCGCGCCCACGGGGACGGCGCAGATGGCCCCGAAGATTGCGCCGATGCCGAAGGCCGGGAGCCCGCCGGCCGCTCCCGTCGCCGCGCCCCACAGGAAGCCCAGGCACGGCGCGCTGGCGAGCGTCAGCAGCCAGTGCGAGTCCTCGGCCGCCGAGGCCAGGCGGCTCAGCTTGGAGCCTAAGTAGAGTCCGGCCAGGGCGCAGAAGACGTTCATAATGAAGAACAGGAAGATAAAACCGGGTTCGGGAGCCCCGCTCGCGCGGCCGAAGATTTTGAAGAAAATCGCCGCCGGGGGAAACGTCCCGAGCAGCAGGCCGAGCGTAGCGTAAGCCCGCCTGGCCTCGACCGGGCGGCGCATCATCAGCATCTCTTCCTCTTCGCGCTCGTCGCGCAAAGAGCGGCTCCGCTGTTCTGCCAGCGCGTTTTCGTTGAGCAGCCAGTTCAGTTGGAATTCAAGCTCCGGGTCTGTGACCGACCGTTGAAAGCTATTTGGGTTGTATACGCTTTGCATGGTTCCTCCTTCGCGGCGCGCTCCGCGTCCAGCAGTCGTAACACGCCGCGTGCCGCATCCTCGTCTCTCAGGAGAGAGAGCAGGTCGAGCGCGCAGGCGTAGAGCCTGACGATCATTTCGCACGCGTTGGGCGCGAGCGTGGGGCCGAGTGATTCGCTGACGGAGGCCAACGCGTTTAGGAACTCGACGCGTGAGCGCGCCTGGTGCCTGGCGAGGCGCGCGGCGTTGCGGCGGCGCACGCAGCGGCCCGCGAGTAAGAGGTCCGCGCCCTTGCGGCCGGCGACGCGGTAAAGCTCAAGCTCGCGCCCCGACGGCTCTCCGTCTAAATCCGTCTCGGCGGCGGCGAGCGTCAGCCCAACGTATTTCTCCACAGCCTCCTTCGCCGAGCGCACAGCGCGCTCCACTTTGGCGTCCTGTGCCAATTCGGCCAGCCCGTAAAGCGACGAGAGGAGCTTGCCCTGTGCGCGGCCGACCTGTTCGTTGAGCCGCGCGGCGGCCGTGCCCGCATCGCCGGAGCCCGTGCGGGAGAAGAGAATCTTGACGGCGGCCAGCGGCCAGAGCAGCGCCGCGCGCGCAGCCCTCGAAAGGGAACGAGGGCGGCCGGCGCTTCCGCGGCGCAGGAAGTGTTGGAAGCCGAAGGGCGCGCCCGCTGCCAGATAAATCGTGATGACTTCGCTCAAACGCATGGCGCGATGCGTTAGGGCAACGTACATGCCAACTCAAGCCGTGGGCGTAGGTTTCGGGTGAGGCCCACCTTTCCGCCGTAATCGTGAGGTTCTTCGAGGTCGAGGGTCATGAGAGGCTCCCGGCGGCTTGGCAAAGCGCGCGGGCGGCTCGTGAGCTTTGGCATTCTGCAAAGCCGCGCGGGCAACTATTCTGCCCTGTCCGAAATCAAACGGGCAGTCACATTCCAATGTACGCATTGAGGCCACGACCCGACCATTCCGCCACACTTCCGGCACTCATGCCCGTCGGAGAAATTCTGGTCCGAAACGCGCGGAACGGCGTCTAAATATGTAACCAGGCGATGGCGGGCGACGTTTAGAAAATTGTGGCCTCGCGTTTGCAAGAATGGCGGCGGGCAGTCGTTCTAGTGAACATAAAAGGAACTGTGGGAGAGGAAATTCGTTAAAGGAAGCAAGAGGCAATCATAGGTAAGGAAAGTTAAAGGTCATGGCACAGAAAACCCCGATCAAAGTTATCAAGCGCGACGAGCGCAACCGCAAAGAGAGTGCGGCCGAACAACCCCAGAGGAAAACGGCCCAGGAAACTGCACGCGACATGGTCAGCACCGTGAGCAACTGGGTGCAGGAATTTCAGCAGAAGCGTCGGACGGAAACGACGCGGGCCATCCAGTCGCTGTTCCCGGACCCGGCGCGGCCGAACGAGGCTTAAAATTTCCCGCGCGTGCGGGACCAACGCGACACACCATTTTCGTTCCAGGGCAGACGAATTCGAGCAAGGGGCGGGCACAAGGGCGAAGGGCGATCCTTTGGGGGGTCGCCCTTCAAATTTGTCCGCCACCATTGACAGCGGCGCTTCGTAGAAATTAGCATCACGCCACCGGAACGAAAGTGAGGCCCGAGCGCCCTGAAGAAGCCCCGACACAAAGCCGGCAAGAAGAGTGACGCGCGGCCCGTGTTCGACTCGATACGCAAGCCGCTCGCGCCGCCGGGCCACGTGCTCGGCCACGCCAAGCCCGACGTCAGGGCGCGGCCCGCGCAGCGTAAAGCCAAGCACAAACGTCCGCCCTCGACCGGCGAAGAGAGCTAGTCCACATGAGCGACGCCGCACAGGAATTCATCACTAAAGCCAGGTCTTACCTCGCAGAGGATTTTCTGCCGAAGATCGAGCGCTGCCTTGAGCAGCTGAACGACGACGAGGTCTGGTGGCGTGCCAACCCGGAGTCGAACAGCATAGGCAATCTGCTCCTGCACCTGGCCGGGAACGTCAGGCAGTGGATCGTGAGCGGCGTCGGCGGCGCGGCCGACGCGCGCGTGCGCCAGCTTGAGTTCGACCAGCGTGACGTGGTCCCGCGCGCTGAGCTGATAGGTCGGCTCAGGCAGACGCTCTCCGAGGCGGACGAGGCGCTGGCGGGCCTGGACCCTGCGCGCGTCACGGAGCCGCGCCGGATACAGGGCTGCGACGTGACGGTGCTCGAAGCCGTCTTTCACGTCGTGGAGCATTTCTCCATGCACACGGGCCAGATCATCCTCCTGACCAAGCTGCTCAAGGGGGCGGACCTCAACTTCTACGACTTCTCGGGCGGCGACCCCGTGCCGGCGTGGAAAGCCGGCGTGTGACACGTCTGCCGCTCTGTTTCCCCTTTTCAATCGCGCGCTTTCGTGCTTAATATAGGCGCGGACTTAAACATCAGTTGCGGTTGCGGAAAACGCGCGCGTCTTCGGCGGGGAGTAAGGGCCGAGCCGCCGAAGTCCTGCGCCTTGCGGCCGCAAGAGAACCTGCCGGAGGAGATAAATTTCATGACCTACGTTGTCGCGGAGCCCTGCGTGAAGTGCCGCTACACGGACTGCGCCCTGGTCTGTCCCGTGGAGGCGTTTCACCTGGACGATGAGATGCTGGTGATCAACCCTGAGACGTGTATTGACTGTGACGCCTGCGTGCCGGAGTGTCCGGTCGAGGCGATCTTCCCGGAAGACAAGGTGCCGGAGGAGTGGACGCAGTATACGGCCATCAACGCCGAGAAGGCGCTGAGCGGCCTGCCCACCATCAGCGAGAAGTTAGACCCGCTCTGCTGAGGTGGGCAGTAGTCAGCACGGGCGCGAAACTAGAAAGGGCCGACCCCAATTTTGGAGTCGGCCCTTCTTTGTGATTGGACAAATCAGGACGTGCCCCGGCCGCCGCTGCGGCAGGACGGTATCCGATTAGTCAGACAATTGACCTGCCACCTCAATTACCTTACTGTCTAACTTCACAGCAGGCCCGAACCAGAGACGCCGACCTTCGCCTGCTCCAACCGTCCACGGCTGCGCACCGTTGCGCGGCCTTTTTTTTGCCCGGCAACGGAGAACCTTTCGCCATGATTACTTGCAAACGCCTCGCTTCCGCCCTCGTTCTAACTCTCTTCGAGCTCGTCCTCAACGCGCAGGCGCAGACGCCGCGACTGAACGGCGTCAACCTGACGGCCGAGGCCGACAAGGTGCGCGTCTCTACTCAGGGTGAGGTCTTCGAGCTCAAGATCGAAGTCGTCGCCGAGTCGGGCGAGATGGTCTTCGAGGGCGGGCAGATCGCAGACCAGCCGCTCGACTGGAACATGAAAGACGCTCAGGGCCGGAGAGTGCCCGCCGGCACTTACACTGTGATGGTCAGTTATGTGACACAGGCGGGCAAGCCCAGAAAGAGGATCGAGCAGGTGCTGGTGACGGAAGCGGTGACGGGCGGCGGCGGCAAGGAAAGAGCGACGGCGCAGGAAGCCTCGGCACCTTCGCCGACTGCGGCAGCGTCGGTCACGGGGCAGGGCTCATTGAACAAGATCGCTAAGTTTACCGGCGCGAGTACCCTCGGCAATTCCGTCATGACGGAGAACGCGGGCCGGATCAACATCGGTACTGGCAACCCCACACACACCCTGACCATCGGTGGCGGCCCTAACTGGACTTCCAACAACTGGGTCGGCGCTGTGGCGCTGCCCAACGGCTCCGCCATCGGGTGGGCCTCGAACTCCGCCGGCCGGAGGCAGGGCATCGGGCACACCACCGGCGGGCTCTTCTTCTTCCGCACGTCCAGCAGCCCCGCGACCGCCGGCAGCCCGGCCCTCTACGACATGGTCGTCAACGACAAGGGGTACGTCGGCATGGGGACCATCACTCCGACCAATCAGTTGCACGTCTTGAGCAGCGCCAGCGGCGTCTCGGCCGTTTACGGCGAGAGCGCGTCGGGGCGGGGCGTGTGGGGCAAGAGCACGGGGGCTAGTCGCGGCGTCTTCGGCGAGAGCAACAGCGGCGAGGGCGTGCACGGGGAAAGTGTCAGCGGAGTCGGCGTGGCCGCTCAGGGAGTAACGGGTGTCACCGGCTTAGGCACGACCGGCTCGGGCGTGTACGGCGAGTCGTCGGCGGCCGGCACGGCAACTGAGGCCGGCGTCTTCGGCAGGGGCAAGGGGGCGAACGGCGTGGGCGTCATCGGCGAGGCGAACGTCAACAACGCGGTCGGCGTGCTGGGCGTGAGTTCGAGCGCCAAGGGCTTCGGGCTGTACGGGCGCAACACGGGCGGCGGCTACGGCCTCTACTCGGAGAACAACGTCGGGCAGAACCGCGACAAGGGCGGCTTCGTCAAGGCGATGGTGCTTGTCAATGCGGACGGCACAATCGGGAAGTGCTACAACTCGTTCCTGACAGGCAGCGCCGCTTCCAGCGGGAATTGCGGGTTTGTCGCCACACGTATTTTCGTAGGCTATTATTCAGTTGACTTTGGCTTTCAGGTTAGCGACCGCTTCTTTTCTCTCGTCGCTTATAAATCAGGAAACACGGAACCGATTGTGGCGAATATCTCACAGGCAACTTCGATAAACGAGGCTCGGGTGAGTTCTTACGTGCGAGATGCCGATAACGACATAAACTCGGCGGACACGTCTTTTTGGCTCATTGTCTACTGAGAATTTTACAGGCTCACAACTCGTAAGTCCGCCCGATTTCCATGATCTCAAGTTTGGGGATGGCGAGCGCCTTGAGCTCCTGCGCGACTCGGTCGCGGTAGGCGGGCTTGAGGTGGACGGTCAGGATGTCGAGGCCGTTGTGGCCCAGTTTGCGCAGCTCGCGGGCGAGCGACTGGGGCGTGAAGTGGCGCGAGTCCTCTGCGAGCTTCGCCATGGAGTTGGGGAACGACGCCTCTATCAGGAGCGCGTCAACGTGCGGCGTGCCGTTGACGAGCTTCCAGAACTCCTCTGTCTCGGCCGTGTCGGAGCTGAAGGCGAGCGTCGTCCGGCCGTCCGAGACGATCATGCCGACGGTCGGGACGATGTGGTTGACGTTGACGGCCGTCACCGTCAGGTGCGCGACGCGGAACTCCTCGCCCACCTTGAACGGCACGTACTCCATGACCGGGCCGTGCTCGTTCTTCAATTCGGAGAAGCGCGGGTAGACCGTCCAGTTGAAAACGTCGCGCTCCAAAAGCTCTATGACTTCCTGCGTGGCGTGAATCCTGATGGGGCTTTCGAGGAAGCCGAAGAGGTCGTCTATGAAGATGGGGAGGGTCGCGATGTGATCCATGTGCGGGTGCGTGACGATGATGTCGCGCACGGACGCGCGCTGCTCGGGCGTCGAAGACAACGCGATGCTCCCGGCGTCAATCGCCACGCGGTCGTCCACGAGGTAGCAGGTCAGGCGCTGCTCCTGCGTGGCGTGCCCCTCCGCGTCGAACGTGCTGGGTAAGAGTTGAATCTTCACGTGGTCGGTGCCGTGACTTACAGCCTCAGGCCAAAGAACGCCTCAGTATAAGCTATCCCGGGAAAGCGCGCGAGCAAGTTTTTCCGGTTTCTCAATGCGGGCCGAGCTGCCGGCGCAGCTCCGCCAGGTGGTTGACGAAGGCCGTCTCGCGCTCGTGGGCCGTGCGCGGGTCCGTAATCATCCCGCGGTGGACGCGGCTGCGGTGGAAGGCCAGCTCGCTCGCCAGTTGGTTGTACCTCATCCGCGCGCGCCAGAGGCGGTAGCCGCCCGCGGTGAGCGCCCTGTAGGACGCGCCCATCCGCCCGCGCACGGTGCAGAGCCTGTAATACTCGTGCGGCGTGAAGAGCCCGCGCTGGCAGTCGTTCCAGAGGTGGTAGCTGACGATGCGGCCCTCGCGCCTGAGCGCGTAGATGATGGCGATGATGGCCCCGACGAAGACGGGGATCATCACCAGGGCGTAGACGACGAAGAAGGTGGCCGCGCCCGAGAGCGCCGAGCGGTTCCAGAGGAAGTGGAGCAGCATGGCCGCGGCGAGCCCGAGCATGGGCATCGCGGCCTTGATTGCCTTGTTGTGCGACTGGATGGCCCAGCCGAGGCCGATGCCCGTCATCGAGGTAAAGAGCGGGTGGGCGAAGGGCGAGATGGTGCCGCGCAGGATGAAGAGGCCCGTCAGGGCGTTGCCGCCCATCGTGGCGGCCTCGCCGTAGTACTTGAAATTCTCCGTCATGGCGAACCCGAGGCCGACCATCCCCGCGTAGACGATGCCGTCGAGGATGCCGTCGAACTCGTCCTTCTTCCACCAGAAGAGGGCGAACAGCACCAGCGCCTTCGAGAACTCTTCGACGATGGGCGCGGAGACGATCATCGCGTAGTAGCGTCCCGTCAGCGGGTCGAAGGCGTCGGCCAGCATTTGGCCGACCAGCGAGTTGATGATGATCGAGATGAAGGCGGCGAACGTCGCTCCCCAGAAGAAGGCGGTCGCCAGCATCCAGAGGGGCTCCGACTCGTAGCGGTCTATCCAGAGAATCAGCAGGATGTAGATGGGGACCGGGAGCGTGGCGAAGATCATGCCGACGGCGAGGCCGGCGGGGCCGGTCGCGTAGCCTATGATGTAGAGCGTCAGCGCGCCCGCGAGCAGGGCGAAGAGAATCCCTATCGAGACGAGCGTCCACTTGAGGGCCTGGCTGTTTGCCCTGGGCATCATGGCGTAGCCCTGAGGGGGGTAAGCGCCGCCGTGGTTTGTCATACGTTACGAGTCCAAAAAGTCAGAGTCGAATAACCTTGAAGACGAAGAGCAGCACGACGATCAGGAGGATCGCCGCGGCCAGGCCGAGGACGAGCGCGAGCCTGCCGCCTTTCGCTGGCGGCGCGGGATAAGCGGGCGCGGCCGGCGGGTAGTAGTAGGCGGCGGGCGGCTGGTAATTGTAGCCGCCGGGCGGCGTTGCCTCCGGGGTGACCGGCGGCGCGGGCTGCGGAGCCTGCGGCGCGGGCTGCGGAGCCTGCGGCGCGGGCTGTGCGGGGCCGGGGGCTTGCGCCTGCTTTTTGGCCGCCGCGCGGGTCGCTTTGAGCCGGTCGAGCAACTCCTTGTAACTTTCGGGGTCGTCGCGGACGGTGGACATCATGTCGCTGCTCATCGAGTCGGCGCGGTCCGGGGCCTCCTCGGCCTCCATCGGCTCGCTGCAATTCGGGCAGAACGCCTTCTCGGCCGGGACCATCGCCCCGCAGTTCGTGCACTTGGTGGTTTCCATCAAGCTTGAAAAACTCCTCCCGCCCTGGCGTCTGGCTAAGCCGCGCCAGTATAGCCAACTTTGCGGCCGCACTTCTAGCCTGATTCAGAAGAAACATATTTCCGCCGCCGACCGTAGAATCGGCCGAACACGGGTGGGAACTGAAGCCGAAGGACAACACCATGTCTCAAAACCAAATCGGCCCGATTGCTCTGCCGGAACGCATCGAAGTCCTGGACGTGCTGCGCGGCCTGGCCGTCTGCGGCATTCTCATCGGGAATATGCAGTGGTTCTCCGGCTACGGGATGATGCCCCCGGCGGTCGCCGCGCAAATGCCGACGGGCGACAGGGTCGTGCATTTCCTGGTTCACTTCTTCGTGGAGGGAAAGTTCTATTCGATCTTCTCGTTCCTGTTCGGCTTCGGCTTCGCGCTGCAAATCAGCCGGGCGAAAGAGAGGGGCGACCTCAAAGCCTCGCTTTTCAAGCGGCGGCTGTTCTGGCTGCTGGTCATAGGAATCCTCCACGCCTTCCTGCTGTGGGCGGGCGACATTCTCAGCGTCTACGCCTTGACGGGTTTTCTGCTCATCCTGTTTCGAAACAAAGCCGACGGCTCGCTGCTCAAATGGGCGCTCATCCTGCTGGTGATTCCCATTCTGACCTACATCCTGCTTTACGTGCTGTTTGTCAGCTTCGTCTCGCCCGAAGCCCTGGCCGGCTTTGGTGCCTCGCAGGTGGAGAGGTGGAACGGGATGGTCAGAACGGTTCAGCAGAGTAGTTACACACAAGTTATCAGCGGCTTTAACCTGAATTATTTAGCCGGCAGGCATGCGGGCCTGATTCTACAGATGCGCCTGCCGAAAATACTGGCGATGTTCCTGCTCGGCTTCTACGCTTACCGGCGTGGGTTCTTCCAGAACTTGTCGAGCAATCAGCCGTTCATCCGCCGCGTGCTCGTCTACGGACTGATTTTAGGTCTTGTCGGCAACGTCGCTTTCGTCATGTCGGCCGGGTCGGAAGCAGACATCCCGCCGTCGCCCGCAGGGATAGTGGGCGTCATCTCTTACGCCTTCGGCGTTCCCGCGCTGGCGCTCTTCTATGTCGCCCTGGTCGCCACGCTCTGGCAGCGGGCGGCGTGGCGGCGAGTGTTCGCCTTTCTGGCCCCGGTCGGGCGCATGGCGCTGACCAATTATTTACTGCAATCGGTCATCTGCGTCCTCATCTTTTACGGCTTCGGTTTGGGCCATTACGGCAGGGTCGGCGCGCGGGCGGCGACGCTCCTCGCCCTCGCCATCTTTCTCTTTCAGGTTTTGGTGAGCGCGCTGTGGCTGAGATATTTCAGCTACGGCCCGATGGAGTGGATTTGGCGTCAACTGACTTATGGCCGGCGGATCAAGCTGCGGGCCAGGCGCGAGCCGGCGGCGGCCTAGTGTCGCTCACTGCTGCTCGTAGTATCGCAGGGCAGCGCGCACTTCTTCGAGGTGCTTGTGATCTTTCTCGGTGAAGGCGTTCCGAGATTGCAGTTGCATTAATATGTCCAAGGCGCGCTGGTGACTTTCTTTGCCGGCTTGCACGTGCGTCTGACGCGTTTGCCCGGTTGTGGCGCGGGAGGCGTCGAGGTGCGTGTCGCCGATATAAGTGTAGACGTTAGCGAGCTTGCGGAGCGGGTAATTATTGTTCGGGTCGGTTCGCAAGTCTTCCTCGAAGAGCGCGGCGGCCTTCGCGTAAGTAGCGAGGGCGTCGTCCCAGTTACGCCGCTGGAATTGTGTCTGGCCGAGATAAAGCAGAACCCTGCCGATGTCCTGTTTGTAATTTCGATTCTTCGGGTCAATTCTTTCCAACTCCGTATACTCTGCCGACGACTTTTCGAGGTAGGGGATGGCCTCACCGGGCTTCTTCTGGAGGATGGCGACGAGGCCGAGAGCCGAATAGGTCTTCGCGAGGTTATGTCGCGCCTGCGTGTTAGCGCGGTCGCCGGCGACCGCCTCCAGGGCGACCTTCAGGGCCACGCGCAGGATTTCGAACGCGCGCGCGTGGTCTGTATCCTGGTAGAGCTGCCAGGCTTGGAGGTAAGTGTACAGGAGCCCCTGCTTCAGGACGGTGTCGTGCGGGTACTGCGCGACCAGCGACTCGGTGGTGGCGAGCGCCTTCGCCATCTCCGCCTCGCCCTCTTTCTGCTTGCCGTCCCAGAAGAGCGTCATGCCGAGGAGGGTGTAGCCGCGTCCGAGCAGCCTCCGGGCCTCGATGTTTTCGGGGTCTGTCTGCCTGAGCGTTTCGAGCGTGGGGAGCGCGCTGCTCAACAGCGGGTAGATTTCGGCGAGCTGGTCGTTGTAGTAGTGCGTGTTGGCGAGGCCGAGCCGCGCCTCGGAGGCGGCCAGGCGCAGCTCCACCGACTCCGGGCGCTCGGCAAGCAGGCGGTCGTAGATGGCGATGGCCTCCGCATAGTCTTCGAGCGGTGGCCCCACGTTGCTCATCCACTGCCGGATGGTGGCGAGCGCGCTCAGGTTCGCGGCCAGACTCTTCCGGTACTCAAAGTCGGCCGGACTCCTTTCGAGCATCCCCCGGCGAATCTTCCTGGCCTTCTCGTAGCTGGCGATGGCGCCTTGGAAATCGCTGAGGTTGGGCTTGCGCGGCGCGCCCTGAAGGTCGCCGACCTGCTCGTAGGCGGCGGCCAGTTCACCCTGGAGTTGCAGGTCGGTGCCCGACTCCTGCGCCAGACTATCCAGGTATTTAAGCGACTGTGTGACCAGCGCCTGCCGCGCCTCAATCGAGCCTTCGAGGCGCTCAATCTTCGGGGCGATGTCGGTCAGAAGCGCGTTCGAGAGCTGGCGCACGTCCGAGAAGCGCCGCTCCGCTCGGTCGCGCTCACGCCGCGCAACGTTTGCCTGCCACAGTGCCAGGGCGAGGCCCGCGACGAGCGAGAGCAGGACGACCGCCGCCGCAGTGACGCCGACCTTGTTGCGCCGGACGAACTTGCCCGCGCGGTAGGTGAAGGAGTCTTTCTGCGCGCGGACGGGCATACCGTCGAGGTATCTTTGAATGTCCTCGGCGAGCTGCGCGACCGAGGCGTAGCGGCGCTGCGGCTCCTCGCGCCGCGCCATCGCGACGATGTTCTTCAGCTCCGCGCCGACATCCATCCGGCCGCCGGCCTTCCCGTTCCCGCCCTCCTGCTTCGTCGGCAGGTTCGTCGCGATGGTTTTTTGTTCCGAGCTTTCCGAGCGCCAGAGGGCCGGCGCGAGTTGCGCTCCCCCGGAACGGCGCGCGCCGTGCAGCAGGTCGTGGAGCAACACGCCGAGGGTGTAAACGTCCGAGCTGGTCGTGATCTGTTCCCCGCGCACCTGTTCGGGCGAGGCGTATTCCGGCGTGAAGGCGCGGAAGCTGGTCTCCGTGCGCTCGTCCGCGTGCTCCTGGTCGAGCAGCTTGGCGATGCCGAAGTCCAGGAGCTTCGGGACGCCGTCCTTTGTGACCAGCACGTTCGAAGGCTTGATGTCGCGGTGCACGACCAGGTTCTGATGCGCGTAGGAGACGCCGCGGCAGACCGCCAGGAAGAGCCCGAGGCGCGCGTTCGTTGAGAGCTCGCGCCGGTCGCAATACTCGTCAATCCGCACGCCCTCGACGTACTCCATCACGAGGTAGGGCTCGCCCTCCTGGCTCACGCCGCCGTCCAGCAGCCGCGCGATGTTCGGGTGGTTGAGCGAGGCGAGTATCTGGCGCTCGCGGCGGAAGCGGCGGGCGAGTTCCGAGTCGCCGAAGGTGCGCCGCACGATCTTGAGCGCGACCTGTTGCTGGAACTCGCCGTCCGCGCGCTCGGCCAGGAAGACCGCGCCCATGCCGCCGCGCCCCAGCTCGCGTATCACTTTGTAGTGGCCGAACTCTTTCCCCTCGTAGCCCGGCGCGGTTGCGTCGAAGAGCGAGGCGACGCCGAAGTCTTTCCTCTCAAGCACGGGCCGGCTCTCGTCGTGCGCTTCGAGCAGCGAGACGACTTCCCTGAGTAGTTCGGCGTCCTCGCCGCAGGCTTCGCGCAGGAAATCCTCGCGCCGCTCCCGCGGCTGTTCCAGCGCGAGCGCGAACAAGTCTTTGACCTTCTCCCAATCGGCAGAGTTCATAGGGAATCCCCCTTCGCTCAGTAAGGCGTAAAGAGGCGGCGAAACAGCCCGCGGGCTGTGTTGGACGGCTTTGAGATTTTCTACGAGTCTCGGGCCAGCTCGCGCTGGAACCAGGCTTTAGCGAAAGTCCACTCGCGCTTGACGGTCGTCTCCGAGATGTTGAGGACGTGCGCCGTCTCGGCCAGCGAGAGCCCGCCGAAGAAGCGCAGCTCGACGATGCGCGCCTGCCGCTCGTCGGTCTGCGCCAGGCTCATCAGGGCCTCGTCGAGCGCCAGGAGGTCTACCTCGCGCGGCGCCGCGAAGCTGACGGCCTCGTCGAAGGCGACCTTCTGGCCGAAGTCGCGCTTCTGCGCGCGCTTGGCCCGCGCGTGGTCTACGAGGATGCGGCGCATGACCTGCGCGGCAACGGCGAAGAACTGCGCGCGGTTCTGCCACGAGACGTTCTGCCAGTCAACAAGGCGCAGGTAAGCCTCGTGTACGAGCGCCGTGGCTTGCAGCGTCTGGGCGTTGCTCTCGTTCTTGAGGTACGAGGAGGCCAGCCGCCTGAGGTCGTCGTAGACGACTTCGAGCAGCTTGCTCGCCGCGTCCGCCGAGCCCGCGCCCGCCGCGTTCAAAAGCACTGTCACCTGATTCGACACCGCAGCGGATTATAGAGGAAAACCCCGCCGCCAAAAATATTTTTTCCCGGGCCGTGGTCCATTTCGCCATCCGTTTGCGCCCTACTGGTCGAAAGGGAGGAGAAACTCAGATGAAACGAACATGGATTGCCCTCGTGGCGCTCGTCGCGCTCGGGCTCGCATCGGCCCTAACCCGCCCCCAGATCGTAAACCATGCCCAGGCCCAGAGCGGCGACAGACCCGTTGATGCTCAGCCTCAGGAGGGTGACAGGCCGACCCAGGATGAAAATGATAGGGAAATCCCGTTTGAGCTGAACGGCGTGGAGTGGCGCAGCAAGGCGGCTTTCATCCGCAGCGGAGCCCGATGCGCGACGGTATCGCCGGACGAGGAAAGGGTCGCCAAAGAGAACAAAAAAGTTGCGGAATTCAATGCGGCGCGGGGCCTCGCTCCGGTCGATGTCACTGCGCAAAGACCCGCCGCCTCGGTGACGATCAGAGTGTTCGTCCACGTCATCAGAAAAGGCTCGGGCATCGCTAACGGCGACATCCCGGTCGCGTGGATTGACAACCAAATCCTCGCCTTAAACAAGGCTTTTGCCGGCACAGCCACCGGCGGCGCGGGCGCTCCCACCCCCTTCAAGTTCGTCAAGACCCTGGTCACTCGCACGACCAACGCCACGTGGTACACCGCCGGGCCGGGCACGTCCGCGGAACTCGCGATGAAGCAGGCCCTGCGCAGGGGGACTTCGAAGGATTTGAATATCTACACGAGTAGCCCCAGCGGTGGATTGATCGGCTGGTCGAGTTTCCCTTGGGAGTACGACACCACAACTAACGGCGCGAAGTTGGACGGCGTGGTCATGCTCAATCAAACATTTCCGGGCGGGTCGGCTGCGCCATACAATCTGGGCGATCAGACGGTGCACGAGGTCGGCCACTGGTTCGGCCTCTTCCACACGTTCCAGGGCGGCTGCGCGACGCCCGGCGACCGGATCAGCGACACCCCTGCGGAAGCCTCTCCGGCATTCGGTTGCCCGACCGGGCGGAACACCTGCACCGCCATCGCCGGGCTCGATCCGATTAACAACTTCATGGACTACTCCGACGACGCCTGCATCTTCAAGTTCACGCCCAAGCAGGCTTACCGCATGGATGTCTTGTCCGAAATCCATCGGGAGTCGTAATCCACATTCGGGCCTACATTGCCGACGCGCAGGGGCAGGGAATTATCACCGACTACGGCTGAGGCCGCCGGCGGCTTGAACACGACGGGCGGCAGTCCTCTCCGCGGGGGACTGCCGCCCTTCGCTTTGACCGGCCGCCGGCCTCAAGACCTATCGGCCGGCCCAAAACGATTGACATTGCCTTCCCGGTGCAGTAATTATTCCCCGGTTTAATCGCTGCGGGCTTTTCTCCCAGAGCCTGCACTTTTGTCTTCCCGCGGGTTCCGCGGGGCCGCCAGTTGAAATAAGGAGTTAACGTCATGCCCACCTCACGCTCTCGTCACCAATCGCTCCGCCTCGTGCTCGCGCTGTCAATGATGCTCTCTCTGGCCGCCGGCGCCTGGCCCGGACCGCAACGCGCCGCCGGCCCGCAAACTCTCACGGCGACTGGCGCGGACATGGAACAGCGGGCCAGGGAGGCTTACGGCAAGATCGGCGTGAGCTTCGAGGAGAACCGCGGCCAAGTTGACGAAAGAGTACGTTTCCTCTCGCGGCGCGGCGGCGCGACTGTCTTCCTCACCAGCGACGAGGCGGCTTTCGTCCTGACCGCGGTTGAAGCGCCCGCCAGCGGCTCGGTTGAAAGGCCGGATGTGGAGGAGTTCGCGCCTGGCAGAGGCCGTGCGAAGCGCGAAAAACCGAAATCCCACGCCGTGCATATAAAGTTCGAGGGCGCGAACCCCTGGGCCGAAGTCTCGGGTGAGCGCGAACTGGAAGGAAAGATCAACTACTTCCGCGGGAACGACCCCTCGAAGTGGCAGACGAATGTGAAGACTTACGCCGCGGTGCGCTACCGCGGGATTTACGAAGGCGTTGACCTCGTCTACTACGGCAACGCACAGGGCCGGATGGAGTACGACTTCGTGGTCGCGGCCGGGGCCGACCCGAGACAAATCTCTTTGCAAATAGAGGGCGCCAAGTCGGTGGGAGTTGACGCCGCGGGCGACCTGGTCATAGCTACGCCGGCCGGGGAGATGCGGCAGCGCAGGCCGGAGGTGTATCAGGAGGTTGAGGGCGGGAGACGCGGGGTCGAGGGCGGGTACATGGTCGAACCCGGCGGGCGCGTGCGCTTCAGTCTGGGCGAGTACGAGCGCGCCGCGCCGCTCGTCATTGACCCCGTGCTGGAATATTCGACTTACCTCGGCGGCAGTGGTTTCGACGTGGCTGGAGGCATCGCGATTGACTCGGCCCGCAACGCCTATGTCACGGGAGAAACCTACTCAAGTGATTTCCCGACGAAGAACCCCATCCAGGGCGAGAACGCCGATCCCTATCCCAACAGGTCCACAGACGTTTTCATCACGAAACTCAACGCCGCGGGCACGGCGCTCGTCTACTCCACCTACCTCGGCGGCGGCTATAGTGACAGTCCCTCGGACATCGCGGTGGACTCAGCGGGGGCCGCCTACATCGTGGGAGACACCAATTCGATCAACTTCCCGACGGCCAACGCCATCCAGAGCACATACAGCGGCGGTTACTCAGACGCCTTCGTCACAAAACTCAACGCTTCGGGCTCGGCGCTCGTCTACTCCACTTACCTCGGCGGCGACGATCTTGACGGTGCCTTGGGCGTCGCGGTGGACTCGTCCGGGAGCGCCTGCGTCGTAGGACACACCTACTCGTTCGACTACCCGACGGCCAACGCCATCCAGAGTACACACGGCGAGATGCACGACATCTTCGTTTTTACAGACGGCTTCGTGACGAAGCTCAACGCCGAGGGCTCGGCGCTCGTCTACTCCACTTTCCTCGGCGGCGACAATCATGACCGTGCCTCGGACATCGCGGTGGACTCGTCCGGCAATGCTTATGTCACGGGAACGACCCTCTCGGCCGACTTCCCGACGGTCAACGCCATCCAGGCCGAGCAGGCCGGCGATAACGACGCGTTCGTCGCGAAGCTCAACGCCGAGGGCTCGGCGCTCGTCTACTCCACCTACCTCGGTGGCAGTACTCGCGACTCGGGCCAAGACATCGCGGTGGACTCGTCCGGGAACGCCTACGTCACGGGGGGCACAGACTCTTCCGACTTCCCGACGGCCAACGCGATCCAGAATACAAAGAGCGAATACGCAGACGCGTTCGTCGCGAAGCTCAACGCCGAGGGCTCGGCCCTCGTCTACTCCACTTACCTCGGCGGCGATGGCTCAGACAGCGGATACAGCGTCGCCGTGGACTCTTCGGGCAACGCCTACGTCACGGGCTCTACGCGCTCGACCACTTTCCCGACGGCCAACGCCGTCCAGACCGCGAAAAAGGGCGACCGTGACGCGTTCGTCACGAAGCTCAACGCGGACGCCACGGCGTTCCTCTATTCGACGTATCTCGGCGGCGATTTCGACGAAGACGGCTACAGCATCGCGGCCGACTCGCAGGGCAGCGCCTACGTCACGGGCATGACCGGATCAGACAACTTCCCCGTGGCCTTCGGCTTCCAGCACGCGAACGGCTCCCTCTACACCGCCTTCGTCACGAAGATCAGCGTCCAGCCCAGCATCAGCGGTCGCGTCGTCAACGGCGCCGGGGCCGGCGTCCCCAACGTCACCGTCAAGCTCACGGGCACGCTGGCGCGCAATAGAGTGACGAACGCACAGGGCTACTACGGCTTCTTCAGTCTGCCGCAGGGCGGCGACTACACCGTCACCCCTGTGAAGACCAACCTGATATTCATCCCCGCGAGCCGGACTTACACCACCCTGAACGCGAACATCAACACCGCCAACTTCACGGTGTCTTCGCTCACGGTCAGCAACGTCACCGTGACGGAGGGCGACACGGGCGAGCTGTTGGCTAACTTCGTCGTCAAGCTGACGCCCGCGAGCACGCAGACCGTCACCGTCAAGTACCAGACCGCCAACGGAGTGACCAACCCTGCGACCTCGGCCGCGGACTACACGCCGCTCCCGTTAAGCCCCCTCCAGTTCAACCCCGGGGAGACTAGCAAGACGGTCTCGGTCAAAGTCAGGGGCGACCTGTTTGACGAGCCCTACGAGACTTTCCGGCTGCTCCTGAGCGGGCAGACCAACTCCCTCATCTCCGACGGCGAGGGCATCTGCTCCATCTTGGACAACGACCCCACGCCCTCGCTGAGCGTCAACAACGTCGCCGTGGCAGAAGGGAACGCGGCCGTCACGGCCAACTTCACCGTGAGCCTGTCGGCGCAGAGCGGGCGAACCGTCACGGTCAAGTACAAGACGGCGAACGGCACGGCTACGGCCCCCGCCGACTACGCCGCGAGGGCGCTCACGACCCTGACGTTCGCGCCGGGCGTGATCAGTAAGAACGTCTCTGTGACAATCGCGGGCGACACGAAAGACGAGGCCGCGGAGACTTTCCAGCTCCTGCTGTCCAGCCCCGTCAACGCGACTCTCGCGGACGCCGCGGGCGTCTGCACCATCAACGACAACGACCCCGCGCCCTCCATCACGATAGACAACAAAACCGTGACGGAGCCCAACACGGGGACCATCAACCCCGTCTTCACTGTGAAGCTCTCGGCTGCCAGCGGACAGACCATCACCGTCAAGTACGCGACGGGCGGCGGCACGGCGACGGCCGGCACGGACTACACGGCGCGGGCACTGACCACGCTCACGTTCACGCCGGGGCAGACCTCGAAGAGCGTCACCGTGCAGGTCAAAGGCGACGTGGCCGACGAGCCCAACGAGACGTTCTTCGTCAACCTGAGCGCGGCGACGAACGCCTCAATCGCGGACGCACAGGGACTCGGCACCATCACCGACAACGACTGAAGCCTCCCACGGCTTTAATCAAGACGAGCGGCGGCCCCAACGGAGGGGCTGCCGCGCTTTATTAGTAGTGTCCTGATTTCATCATTCCTCTGTGTCCCTCTGTGTCCTCTGTGGTGAAATTCATTAACCACAGAGGACACAGAGGGCACAGAGGGCTGTTAATTCAGGACACCACCTCTTTATTTACTCAATTGACACCGCCCTGATATAGGAGTAAGTATCCCTCAGCTTCTATAGACTCCTCTGAGGGCAGAGCACGATGCAATTGGCCTCCCTCATCCTCCTCGCCGCGACGCCACCACGCCCGCACTCTGCCCGGACGACGCACGCCCGGCGCGGGTCCCTTCAAACCTCTCGGCTGATAAGGAGTAGATGCCATGTTGACCTCATGCTCACGCCGCCACTCGTTTCACTTCGCGCTCACGCTAGCGCTCACATTTTCTCTGACCGCCGTTAGCTGGCCTCGGCCGCAGCGCGCGGCCAATCAACAAGTATCCGGCGCGGCCGATGTCCCTGCCGAAGCCCCCGCGGCGATGCGGGCGGAGACAGAACAGCGGGCCAGAAAAGCTTACGGCAAGCTCGGCGTCAGCTTCGAGGAGAACCGCGGGCAGACGGACAGGCGCGTGCGCTACCTCGCGCGCCACGGCGGCGCGACCGTCTTCCTCGCTAACGACGAAGCGGCTTTCGTCCTGAGGGCGCCCGAATCTCACGACAGTGCTGCGGGCGAAAAGCCGTCGCCCGGGAGGGCGAAGTCGCACGCCGTCAGGATGAAGTTCGAGGGCGCGAACCCGCGGGCCGAAGTTTCGGGCGAGCGGGAGCTGTCCGGGCGTGTCAACTACTTCCGCGGCAATGACCCGTCGAAATGGCGGACGAATGTGAGGACTTACGGCGCGGTGCGCTACCGCGGACTGTACGAGGGGGTTGACCTGGTCTACTACGGCAACGAGCGGGGCGAGATGGAGTACGACTTAGTGGTCGCGCCCGGCGCTGACCCGAGTCGAATCTCGCTGAAGATAGAGGGCGCGAAATCCCTTGAGGTGGACGCCGCGGGCGACCTGGTCATCAATACGCCCGCGGGGGAGATGCGGCAGCGCAAGCCGACGGTTTACCAGGAAGTGAACGGCGCGCGGCGCGAGGTCGCGGGAGGCTACGTGGCCGAGCCCGACGGGAGTGTGCGCTTCGCGCTGGGCGAGTATGACAGGAGCGCGCCGCTCGTGATTGACCCGGTGCTGGAATACTCGACCTACCTCGGCGGCAGTAAGTATGAGGAGGGTCATAGCATCGCGGTGGACCCCGCGGGAAACGCCTACGTCACGGGGCTTACCCGTTCGTTTGACTTCCCGACGGTCAACCCGGTCCAGGGCACGCGGGGCGGCAGTAGTGATGACTTCACGGGCTCTGACGCCTTCGTGACGAAGCTCAATGCCGCGGGCAACGCCCTCGTCTACTCGACCTACCTCGGCGGCAGTAATTATGATAACGGCTTTGCCATCGCTGTGGACTCTGCCGGCAACGCCTACGTCACGGGGGCCACCGCCTCGTCAGACTTCCCGACGGCCAACCCCATGCAGAGCACGAACAACAGCTTCTTCGGAACCGCTTTCGTGGCAAAGCTCAACGCCGCGGGCAACGCCCTCGTCTACTCGACCTACCTCGGCGGCGGTCATGTGGATAGGGGCAGTGGCATCGCGGTGGACTCTGCGGGCAACGCCTACGTCACGGGAGGTACTGTCTCGTCTAACTTCCCAACGGTCAACCCGGCGCAGGGCACAATGCACGGCAGCGGTGATGCCTTCGTGGCGAAGCTCAACGCCGCGGGTTCGGCGCTTATCTACTCGACCTACCTCGGCGGTGGTGGTGAGGATGCGGGTAGTGGCATCGCGGTGGACGCCGCGGGAAACGCCTACGTCACGGGGACCACCCGCTCGTTTGACTTCCCGACGGTAAACCCCATCCAGAGCACGAACAGCAGCAACTTCGGAACCGCTTTCGTGGCGAAGCTTAACGCCGCGGGCTCGGCCTTCGTCTACGCCACCTACCTCGGCGGTCATGACGAAACTTTGGGCTTTGGCATCGCGGTGGACGCCGCGGGAAACGCCTACGTCACGGGGCTTACCCTCGCATCTGACTTCCCGACGGTCCACCCCATCCAGACGGACAGAGTTGACTCTGACGCCTTCGTGACGAAGCTTAACGCCGCGGGCTCGGCCTTCATCTACTCCACCTACCTCGGCGGCGGTGTTGGGGATGTGGGTACTGGCATCGCGGTGAACCCAGCGGGCGAGGTCTACGTCACGGGGTACACCAATTCGCCTAACTTCCCGACGGTCAACCCGGTCCAGAGCACGACCAAAGGCACCGAGGACGCTTTCCTGACGAAGCTCAACGCCGCGGGCTCGGCCTTCGTCTACTCGACCTACCTCGGCGGCGATGATGGGGATGAGGGGCATGGCATCGCGGTGGACTCCGCGGGCGACGCCTACGTCATGGGGATTACCCGCTCGCTTGACTTCCCGACGGTGAACCCCATCCAGGGCACGCACGGGGGCGGCGGTCAGGACGCTTTCGTGACCAAGTTCAGCTTCGTCAGCATCCAAGGGCGCGTCATCACCAGCGGGGCGACGGGCGTGGTCGGCGTCCCCTGGGTCACCATCAAACGCACGGGCACGGACACCATCACCAAGCTGACGGACGCCCACGGCTACTACTCCTTCACCGGCCTGCCGCGGGGCGAGGACTACACCCTCACAGTCTCGAAGAACCACCTGTCATTCGTCCCCGCGAGCAGGACTTTCACCGACCTGGACGCAAACTTATCCGATGTCAATTTCACCGTGCCGTCGCTCTCCGTCAACAACGTCACCGTGACGGAAGGCAACGCGGGCGAGGTAACGGCCACCTTCACCGTCAAGCTCAAGCCAGCGAGCGGCAAGCCCGTGACGGTCAACTACCAGACGATTGGCGGCGCGACTAACTCTGCGACCGACGGCGCGGACTACACGGCGCTCCCGCCGACGACGCTCACCTTCACCCGGGGGCAGACCGTGAAGACCGTCACCGTCAAGGTCAAGGGTGACACGCTCGACGAGGCCAACGAGACTTTCCGCCTGCTGCTGAACGGGCCGACCAACGCCCTGATCTCCGACAACATAGGCGTCTGCACCATCACGGACGACGACTGAGGACAAACACGCAGCAATGTAGCGGCGGGGACGAGCCTCGCCGCTACAATCTGACTGAGCCGTACTTTCATCCGCGCGCCGCCGGCCTCCTCCCTCAGCGCGCGCACGTCTGCGCGCGGCCGCCGTCAATCGAGTAGGTCGCGCCCGTGACCCACGAGGCGCGCTCCGAGGCGAGGTAGAGGATCAGCTCCGCGATCTCGAAGGGCTGGCCCACGCGGCCGAGCGGGTGCGTCTCCTTCGAGCGTTCGAGGAACGCCTTGTAGTCCTTGTGGCTCATCCCGCCGCGGCGGTGAATCTCCGTGACGACGACGCCCGGGTTGACGGCGTTGACGCGCACGCCTTTCGGGGCCAGTTCCAGCGCCGCGCACCGCGTCAGTTGATCCAGCCCCGCCTTCGAGACGCAGTAGGCCAGGACGCCCGGGAAGGCGCGCAGGCCCGTCACGCTCGACACGTTGACGATGTTTCCCCTGCGCTCGGCCAGGTGCGGGACCGCCTGCTGCATCAGGTTGAAGACGGCGCGCAGGTTGACGTTCATCATCGAGTCCCACGCGGCGAGCGTCGTCGTCTCGACCGTCCCCGAAAGAAGGTGGCCCGCGGCGTTGACCAGCACGTCCAGCCCGCCGAAGCGCTCGACCGTTTGCGAGATGACGCGCCGCGCGATGGGCTGCACCGTCACGTCCGCGCGGACCTGTAGCGTCTCGCCGCCCGACATCTCTATCTCGCCGGCCACCTCCTTGAGCGCCTGCGCGTTGCGCCCGACGATGGCGACGCGCGCGCCCGCCTCCGCGAATCGCAGCGCCGTCGCGCGCCCTATCCCGGACGTGGCCCCGGTCACGACCGCCACTTTCCCCTCCAACTCCTTCTCCATCTGAAGCTCCTTTTCTACCAGTCTCGTGCGCCGCCGGCCCACATGCTACTACGAGCCGCGGCCCGCCCAACAGCATGGTTGACAGAACGAGCCAAAAAGTCAGAGTATAGTTTTCCACCTGGCCTCGGCCACGTCCCCCTGTCGTCCCGGAGAAACACAGCTTGCGTAGCGATTCGGTCAACCAGGCTTTCGCCAGTAGAGCGCGCACGCGCCACCGCGCGGGCGTCTCCGCCGCGGCGTCGCACAGGCCGACGGCGCGCCCGCGAATGCCGTCCGCCTCCGGCTATATGCTCGCCACGGGCGCTGCCGCCGCCTCGCTCTTCTTCCTGCTCTGGTTCATGCTTCACAGTAACGGCGACGAGGCCCCCTGGGTTCCGGCCGGGCTGGCCGCGAGCGTCGTCATGCTGGTGGGGGTCGCCGCGCGCGAGGTGGTGATGCGGCGCGCGTGGGCTCGCTACCTGCTCGAATACGACCGCCGCGAGCAGGCCGAGGCGCAGACAGGGGGCTCAGTCAGGAAACGCTCCTCGGACAGTTACTCCGCCAGCTTGCGCGCGCTGCAAAGGCAGAGCGCGGAGGCCAACGCGCCCGGGGCGCTGCCCGAAGCTCACATGGAGACGTATCTTTTGTGCCAGGACTACCTGGAGCGGACGGAGGAGGCTTTGCGCGGCGGCAGCGTCTCAAGCGAGAGCCGCGTCACCTTGCGCGCGGGGCAGGAGCGAGCGCGCACGCTGGCCCGCCAGCACTTGCTGAGCTGGGCGCGCGTCGCGTCGCGCTCGCTGACACACGAGGCGCAGCGCCGCCACCGCCTCTCGGACAAGATAGAGACGGCCGCGCGCGCCCTGGACGTTATAGAGTCTGCGCTCGGCGTCTACCCGGACGAGGCCGAGCTGCGCGAGTCGGGCGCGGCCGTGCGCGAGTTCATGGCCTCTGCGAAAGTCTCCCACTGGGTCGAGCTGGCCGAGCGCGCGGCCTTCAAAGGCCGCTACGCGCAAGCCATTGACCGCTACCGCGACGCGCTCTTCTATCTCTCGCGCGAGGCCATGCGGGAGGAGACGCGCCTGGAGACGGCCGAGCGAATCGGGCGCGAGATAGAGATGCTGCGGGCGCGGCTCAAGATGAGCAAAATAACACTTGACCCGACCCCGCAGGAGCCGGGAAAAAGCTCTCATAGGATGAAATCAGAATGATCGGACGACGGTGTCCAAAATGCCGAAGCTCACGCATCCGGCGCGGCTACAGGCCGACGGCCTGGCTCCTCCGTATGTTTGGCTATTACAGCCTTTTGTGCGATGATTGCAACCTGCTCTTCAGGGGGTTCGCCCTCCCCGGCACCGTCCCCAGGCACGGGGACAGGAAGAAAAAAGCAACGCGTGTCGGGCGCGCCCGGGAGGAGTAAAAGGCAGGCGGCCGCGGCAGACGCCAGGGCCTCCGCGAGCAGCCTTCCGCCGTCCGCGCGCATCTTGTAATTTTCGCCTCGCGCCGCGCGCGGGTATCTGGCCCAGTTTCTGAGGATGTAAAGATGAAAGTCAAAACCTATCTCTTCCTTTTCGCCGCCCTTTGCCTGGCCGCGCCGCTCATCGCGTCGGCCCAGGAGTCCGGGCAGGCGGCCGTCGTCCCCGCCTCCTCGATTGACGAGCAGGGACTGGTCAAGTACGTGCTCGGCCCCGGCGACACGCTCGACATACGCGTCTTCGGCCAGCCCGACTTGAACTGGATCGGCGAGGTTGACTCCGACGGGAACATCTCTTCGCTGCCCTTCGTCACGACGCCGATAGTCGCGCAGTGCCGCACGGAGAAGGAGGTCCAGAAGGACATCATCGCGGCCTACGGCAAGCTGCTCAAGAACCCGCAGATCAGCGTCCGGGTCACGGGCCGCAACAGCCGGCAGCCGGCGACCGTCCTCGGCGCGGTCCTCTCGCCGGCCCGGGTCGAGATGAAACGCCGCGTGCGGCTCAACGAGCTGATTGCCGCCTCCGGCGGCCTGACCGAGCGCGCCAACGGCGACATACAGGTGCTGCACACGGAGATCGTCAGGTGCCCCGAGCCGGGCGAGGTCACCGAGCCCCTGTACATCGGGGACACGCTCAATCCGACCACCATCAAGACATACAAATTCAGGGACCTGCTGGATGGCAAGCCCGAGGCCAACCCGATTATCCGCCCGGGCGACATCATCAACGTGATGGACGCCAAGCCCGTCTTCGTCACGGGCCACGTGGTCTCGCCGCAGCCAATTCTTCTGGGCAACAACGGGATGACGCTCCTCAAGGCGCTGGCGATAGCCGGGCTCAAGCCCGATTCCAAGTCCAGTGACGTGCGCCTCTACCGTACCAAGCCCGGCGTCGCCGAGCCCGAGCTGGTGAAGGTGGATTTCGACGCCATCAGGAAGAGGAAAAAGGAGGACATCGTCCTTCAGCCTTATGACATCATCGAGGTCCCGAAGCAGTCCGACTGGTCTGGCCCCGGCATCGCGCGAATGTTACTCGGCGGAGTCACCAGCAGCATCACGTCCTCTCTGGGCGTCCCGGCGCGTGCGCTGTCCTACAGGGTGATTAATTAGCCGGTCGTGAGAAGAGACTCGCGTGACAAGAGGTTGGCAGACGACGAATGTCTGCCAACCTCTTGTCATTAGCTCTTCGGCCGATGGTGTGGTAAATTATCCAACTTTCGCGGGGGCGCAATTTTTTTAAGAAGGTTACTGATGAGTCAAAGAATATCCAGGGCGGACGAGAAGCGCAGGAAGCGGAACCGCCGCCTGATTACACTGGCATGGGTCGTCGGGCTGGCGGCCCTCATCATCTTCCTGCTGATTAAGGAGCGGGCCGACATCCTTTACGTGCTGGCGACGCTGAGCGTGACGGCGCTGCTCGTCGTCGTGGCGCTCGCAGACCTGAGCGGTGGCCGGAAGGGCGTTGACGAGACGGCCCTCGGCGACGACGCAGCCTCCATCGGCAGCGGAATCCCCGCGACGGCCTCCGGCGCGCCCTCAGACTTCCGCGGCAAAAAGGCCGGGCGCAAGCCATAGGAAATCTCACGCTGGAGACGTTTCCCCCTCGCGTCAGACCAGAGAGAGGCGCTTGTGTTCGCCCGTCCTGGCTTTGACCTCCTGCTTAATCTCCTCCACGTCCTCGGCCACCTCTTCCAGTTTGCCGCTCGTGCGCTTGACCTCTTCGTGCACGGCCTCGACCTCGTCCGTCACGTCCTCGACGGCTTCGCGGATCTTCGCGTCCTCCTTTTTGACCGTCTCCTCCATGACTTGCAAGACCTCCTGCGGCTCGGGCGAGACTTTCAGCGCCTCGACCTCCGGGTCGTGCTTGAAGCTGAAGCGGTTGCCCATCTGGTCTAACTGGCCCGTGATCTGGTCGAGCATCTCCAAAACTTTCGTCGCCTTCTGCTCGGCCAGCAGGTTGACCTGTAGGTCAAGCTCGGCGCGCTTCTCGGCGGCCTGCGCCAGCCGGTTCTGCGAGATGAGCACGAAGGTCGAAAGGAAGATGGCTTCCAAAGAGACGATCATCGTCAGCAGGCCGAAGGGGAAGGGGTCAAACTCGGTGACGTGCGGGACGTGCACGAGCCCTATGTTGAGCAGAATCCAGAAGCCGAACCAGACGACGTGCATGTAGACGAACGCCATCGAGCCCGTGAAATCCGTGATGGCGTCGGCGATGCGGCCCGCGAGGCTGCGCGCCTCGGTCACCTTCCGCTGCATCTCTGCGATGGCGGCCGTGTTCTTCCTGACTATCTCGTTCTGCGAAAAAGCCTCACTACTCATGTATCCTGGTCTAACCTTTCTGGGCGTTAACCTGCTCTGCCTAATCAACCACCATGCCGCCGCGAACAGGGCCAAAAAATCGGCCGCGTCTGTGCGCCGCCGTACCCATTCGATGCAGCGCGGATAGGTTTTGGGACGAAATTTAGTCGGATTTATGTTATCTTCGGATTGCGCCGCGGGCGCAAGCTTCGCAACACGAACCCGGCCGGTCCCTTTTTAACTTTATCCTTCTCCCCGTACCCTCGAATGCGCCGTAGTCTTCTCGCCCTCCTCCTCCTCGCGGCAGTCCTGCTGTCGGCGGCGACCGTGCGCCCTTACACCTTACAGTTCACTGACGCCTCCAACTCGGCCCAGGTCAAATGGCCCACGCGCACCATCAGGGTCGCGCTCTCGTCATCGCTCAATGCTTCGCAGCCGAACATCAAGGCGGGCAGCGACGTGGCCGGCGCGGCGCGGCGCGCGCTCGGGCGGTGGGCAGAGGCCGCCAACATTCGCTTCGTCGTCACGGCTTCCGACCTCCAAAGCGTCAGCGCGCCCGGCACGCGCGGCGACGGGGTGAGCCTCATCACAGTGGCCCACACGGCTGAGAACGCCGCGCCGTTCGCGGGCGCGGGCAACGAGGCAGCCGGGCGCACGCGCGTCTTCTCGACGGTCGCGGGCTCCATCACGGAGGCCGACGTGGTGCTCAACCCGAACCAGACTTTCTCGGCCGACGGGACATTCGGGACTTACGACCTTGAGGCGACCTTCACGCACGAGGTCGGCCACCTCCTCGGCCTTGAGCACTCGGCCGTACTCGGCGCGACGATGCAGCCGCGCCAGGCCAGAAACGGAATCTACAACTTGTCTGCGCAGCCGCCGCGCGCGCTCTCCGAGGACGACCGCGCGGGCGTGCGCGCCATCTACGGCGCGCGCCTCGGCTCGGGCCTGCGCGGCGCGATTTCTGGCACAGTCACTTTCAGCAGCGGCGCGCCCGTCTTCGGCGCGAACGTCTGGGCGGAGGAGCTACAGACGGGCCGCGTCGCGGCCAGCAACATCACGCTCATCAACGGGGCCTACCGCATGGAGGGGCTCGCGCCCGGCAATTACCGCGTCTTCGCGCAGGCGCTCTCCGGCGCGGTCGCGGCCGCCGAGATAAGCTCGCAGCGCGGGGCCTACGCCGCGCTCGGCCTCAACCAGCAAGTGCCCTTCCGCGCCGAAGAGCTGGGGAGAGTCACGGTCAGGGCCAACGCCGCCGCGACGCTCAACGCGCAGCTCTCGGGCAACGCGGCCCTGCTCAACCCGTCGCTCCTGGGGACGGGCCAGCGACTCTCGACCGTCGCCGTTCAGCTCACAGCCGCACGAAGCTACAGAATTTTCGTCGCGGGCGCGGGCATCAGTTCGGGCCAGCTCGCGCGCGGCGGCGTCACGACGACCTCGCCTTTCGTCGTCGTTGACCAGCAGAGCGTGCGCGACGAGGACTTCGGCAAGGAGCTTTCCGTCGTCAGCTTCGAGGTCTACGTCGGGGTCGAGGCGCGCGCTGGCGACTACAGTTTGCGCCTCCAATCGCAGACGGGCGAAGTCGCCTACGTCGTCGGCGGACTGACCGTTGACGTGCCCGAGCGGAGCGCCGCCGCGCCCTCGGAATCTGACTCCGCGCAGGCCGACGAGGCGCGTTTGCCCATAGCGGATGAGTACCCGGCCGGTGGTTGAAACTTCTACGCGAGTTGTGCATAATCATGCCGCGCCCGACACCCCGTTGGGCGAAGTGGTCGCGTGGGGTGAGGACACGTGGCCTTAGGGCGGGGGTTGTGGGAGACCCCCGCCCGCTTATTTTTGTAAACCGTTATTCCCGCCGGAAAATTCTCCGCACTCCTCATCGCCTCGTGCTATATTCCCAACGCTCTTCAAAGCCGAATTTTCGTCGTAAACTCGTCGCCCCCGGCGAAAGTTTTGGCGACCCATTGTGAAGGTCGGCGCTCCCCCGCGCCTCGCTACGGCAGTCGCGAGTGGTCACCATGTCAATTCTCAAGGACAGTTGGAAGAGGCGATTCAAACTCTGGCTATTCAAGGGCGTTAAGGAACCCGAGGGGCCGCACGAGCACGAGGGCCAGCACCAGCAGCATCCCTGGTGGAAGGTGATGTGTTTGACGGGCGTGGACTACTTCTCCACGCTCGGCTACCAGCCCGGCATCGCGTTCCTGGCGGCCGGAGCGCTCTCGCCCATCGCGACGCTCATCCTGGTGCTGCTGACTCTCTTCGGGGCGCTGCCGATGTACAACCGCGTCGCCGCCGAGAGCCCGCACGGCGACGGCTCGATCTCGATGCTTGAGAACCTGCTCCCGCGCTGGAAGGGCAAGCTCTTCGTCCTGTGCCTGCTCGGCTTCGCCGCGACCAGCTTCATCATCACCATCACGCTTTCCGCGGCCGACGCCGCCGTTCACATCGCGGACAACCCTTACGCGCCCGCCTTCTTTCACCGCCAGATCACCGTCACCTTGATCTTGATCACCTTCCTCGGCGCGGTCTTCCTCAAGGGCTTCAAGGAGGCGATAGGCATCGCGGTCGTCATCGTCGTCGTCTACATCGCGATGAATCTGGTCGTCATCGGCGTCGGCTTCTACCACATCGTCGTCAACCCGCAGGAGATTACTGACTGGAAAAATATGCTCGTCGGTCAGGGCTTCACCAATCCGTTCCTGATGATCGGCGCGGCCCTCCTGGTCTTCCCGAAGCTGGCGCTCGGGCTCTCAGGGTTCGAGACGGGGGTGGTCGTCATGCCGCTCGTCAAGGGCGACAAGGATTTGACGGACGAGGAGCTTGAGTCAATCCACTCGACGCGCAGCGGGCGCGGCAGTCCGCCGCCGAGCGCGCAGGCCCTGCTCGAAGGACGCATCCGCAACACGCGCAAACTCCTCAAGGTGGCCGCGCTCATCATGTGCGTGCTCTTAATCTCAAGCAGCATCGTGACGACGTTTCTGATTCCGCCCGGGGAGTTCCTCCCCGAGGCGGAGGGGCGCGAGGCGGGCGAGGCGAGCGGCCGCGCGCTGGCTTATTTGGCACACACTTACCTCGGCGACGTGTTCGGCACGGCCTACGACCTGAGCACCATCTCCATCCTCTGGTTCGCGGGTTCTTCGGCGCTGGCCGGGCTCTTGAACATCATCCCGCGCTACCTGCCGCGCTACGGGATGGCCCCAGACTGGGCGCGCGCCGTGCGCCCGCTGACGCTCGTCTTGACGCTCGTCTGCTTCGCCGTCACGCTGGTCTTCAAGGCGGACGTTGAGGCGCAGGGCGGGGCTTACGCGACGGGCGTGCTGGCCTTGATGAGTTCGGCCGCCATCGCCGTGACGCTCTCGGCCTGGCGCAAGAGGGAAGGGATTCGGTGGGCCTTCCTGCTCATCTCGCTGGTCTTCGTCTACACGACCGTCACGAACATCATAGAGCAGCCCGAGGGCATCAAGATCGCCTCGGTCTTCATCGGCGCGATCATCTTCACGTCGCTCATCTCGCGCGTGCAGCGCACGACGGAGCTGCGCGTGAACAAGGTCGAGCTGGACGAGGCGGCGCAGAAATTTATAGACGAGGCGAACCGCGGCACGATCCGCATCATCGCGAACCGCTGCGACCGCGGCGACGCCGACGAATACCGCATCAAGGAGAAAGAGAAGCGCGAGGACAACCACATCCCCGCCGACGAGCCGATCCTCTTTTTCGAAGTGACGCCGAGCGACGCCTCGGAGTTCGCGGGCGTGCTCAAGGTGCAGGGTGAATACGTGGACGGCTACCGCGTCCTCAGGGCACAGAGCCCCGCGGTGCCGAACGCCATCGCGGCCTTCCTGCTCCACCTGCGGAACAAGACCGGCAAGCTGCCGCACATCTACTTCGGGTGGAGCGAGGGCAACCCGCTGGCGTACCTGTTCAAGTACATAGCGTTCGGCGAGGGCGACACCGCGCCGACGACGCACGAGGTTCTGCGGCAGGCGGAGAAGGACCCGGAGCGACGGCCGACCGTTCACGTCGGCGGCTGAAGCAACGAGGGCGTGCATCGCGGTTGATTTGCAGAGGGTAGAGGCGTAGTATCACGCCGTTGAAAATTTGTCTGCCGAAGTCGCCCACCGCGCGCGGAGTCGCGGCGCGAGAGGGGCGGCGCGGGGGAACCAATGTCCCGCCCGGATGTGGGGGGACACGGGGCGCATCGCGGGGCTGGCCGAAGGCGGCTTCCGCGTAGGACACTTCCAGTCCAAGCCCGTCAGCTAACCTCGCAGGCTCGATGGAAGGGCTGGGCTGCCACGAATGATTCCGAGAGGGCGTGGGGCTTTCATAGCTCCGCGCCCTTTTTCGTGCCCGTCACAAATTACTGCGATGGCGAACTCAAAAGCGAAGGCGCGCGGGCCTTTCAAGCGCTGGCTGTTCGGGACGGTTCAGGAGACTGAGGGGCCGCACGAGTCTGAGGGCCAGCACCACCAGCACCCGTGGTGGAAGGTGATGTGCCTGACGGGCGTGGACTACTTCTCCACGCTCGGCTACCAGCCGGGCATCGCCTTCATCGCCGCCGGGGCGCTCTCGCCCATAGCCACCCTCGTCCTCGTCCTGCTCACGCTCTTCGGGGCGCTCCCCATCTACAACCGCGTCGCCGAAGAGAGCCCGCACGGCGAGGGCTCCATCTCGATGCTCGAACACCTGCTCCCGCGCTGGAAGGGCAAGCTGTTCGTCCTCGCGCTCCTGGGCTTCGTCGCCACGGACTTCGTCATCACCATCACGCTCTCTGCGGCCGACGCCACGGCCCACGTCATCGAGAACCCTTACGTCGAGGCGCACCTCCCGTTCCTCAATCATCCGGTCTGGATCACGCTCGGGCTCATCGCCATCCTCGGCGGCATCTTCCTCAAGGGCTTCAAGGAGGCGATAGGCATCGCCGTCATCCTCGTCGGCGCTTACCTCCTGCTGAACCTGATCGTCGTCGGCTTCGGCGTCTATCACCTCGCCACGCAGTCCTACCACTTCGCGCAGTGGAAGAACCTGCTCCTGCTAGACCCGCGCGTGCACGGCAACCCGCTACTGATCATCGGCGTGGCGCTCTACCTCTTCCCGAAACTCGCGCTCGGCCTCTCCGGGTTCGAGACCGGCGTCGCCGTGATGCCGCTCGTCAAAGGGCACAGGAACCTGACGCGCGAAGACCTGCACGACATACACTCGACGCGCACGGGGCGCAGGCAGCCGCCGCCGAGCGCGCAGGCCCTGCTCGAAGGGCGCGTCCGCAACACGCGCAAACTGCTGATGACGGCCGCGCTGATTATGAGCGTGCTCCTCATTTCCAGCAGCTTCGTGACGGCGCTGCTCATCGAGCCCGAGAAGTTCCGCGACGGCGGCGAGGCGAGCGGCCGCGCGCTGGCTTATCTGGCACACAATTACTTCGGCGACGTGTTCGGCACCGTCTACGACCTGAGCACGATCACGATTCTCTGGTTCGCGGGCGCGTCGGCGATGGCGGGACTTCTGAACATCGTGCCGCGCTACCTGCCGCGCTACGGGATGGCCCCCGACTGGGCCAAGGCGACGCGCCCGCTCGTCCTCGTCTTCACTCTCATAGCCTTCGCCGTCACCGTCATCTTCAAGGCGGACGTGGAGGCGCAGGGCGGGGCCTACGCGACGGGCGTGCTCGTCTTGATGAGTTCGGCGGCGGTGGCCGTCACCATCTCTGCGTGGCGCAGGGGCGGGAAGTGGTGGGCCTTCCTCATCATCGCGCTGGTCTTCGGCTACACGACCGTCGTCAACATCATCGAGCGCCCCGAGGGCATCAAGATCGCCTCGTTCTTCATCGGCGCGATCGTCCTCACCTCGCTCGTCTCGCGCGTGTGGCGCACGACGGAGTTGAGGGTCGAGCGCGTCGAGTTGGACGAGCGGGCGCAGAGGATAATTAACGAGGCGAGCAAGGGCACGATCCGCATCATCGCGAACCGCTGCGACCGCGGCGACGCCGACGAGTACCGCATCAAGGAGAAGGAGAAGCGCGAGGACAACCACATTCCTGACAGCGAGCCCGTCATCTTCTTCGAGGTCAACCTGGGCGACGCCTCGGAGTTCGCGGGCGTGCTGCGCGTGACGGGCGACAACGTGGACGGCTTCCGCGTCCTGCAGGGCCGAGAGCCCCGCCGTGCCGAACGCGATCGCGGCCTTCCTGCTCCACCTGCGCGACCAGACCGGGAAACTGCCGCACATCTATTTCGGTTGGAGCGAAGGGCAACCCGCTCGCCTACCTCTTGAAGTACGTCGCCTTCGGCGAGGGCGACACCGCGCCCGTGACGCACGAAGTGCTGCGCCAGGCAGAGGACGACCCGGAGCAGCGCCCGACCGTTCACGTCGGCGGCTGACGTTTGAAAGCTTGCGTGATTTGGATGTGTTGGGTCGGTGGGCGCAGGGCTCTGCCCCCGGACACTTGTCTACGGTATTACGGTGGCGAGGGGCGAGCGGCGAGTCAAAGTCTGTCCCGACTCGCCGCTCGTCGCTATTTTTTTACGCGCTGGCGCCCTGGCTGTGGCCCGCCAGGAAGCAGGAGCGGCAGTAGACGGGGCGGCCCTGCGACGGGTAGAAGGGCACTGTGGTCTGCTGCCCGCACTGCGCGCACTGGACCGAGACCTCTATGCGCTGTCGCACGCCGGAAGCCTGCGCGGCGGCGATGGCCGCGAGGCGCTCGTTCTTGGCCTGCTTGCACGGCTTGCACCGCTTCGGCTCGTTCTTCAGGCCCTTGTCGTGGAAGAAGACCTGCTCGCCGGCCGTCCAGATGAAATCGTCGCCGCAGTCTACGCACTTGATCGTGCGGTCCTCGAATTCGACTTCCGAATTCGGCTGACTCCACTTGCCGTTCGAGCTGTCCGTGAGCTGAGTTTGTGACATGACGTATAACCCCCACTGATGTGCGCCTGCCCGGCCTGTGGCGGCGGTGAAGAAAGCGCCCGCCGGGCGACCAGCTTGTTAAATGTTACTAGCGAGGAAGCCGTGTACGTGATTAAAGAGCAAATGGCTTGGAGCGACCCGGTGGTCGTGTGGCCGCCGACTCGGGCGTGCGCTCTCGGGCCAGGTTTCAAGGAGAAGGTTTCGGGCGTCCCGGAGGTCTCGGAAAAAGTCGGGCGAGGCCGAGTGTTCAGACGCCGCAGGACCGGCGCGGCTTTCTTCATCCACGCCCTTTTACCCCTTGTCAATGCGGCTGCCCGTCTGCCGGGGAACCGCGAGCGATGACCGCGACTTGAGGAAAAGTATAACTATCACAAAATTGTGTCAAGGGCTGGGCGTCATTGTGGTAAGGTCTGGGGCGCGGCTGGGCCTGTCTTGGGCGCGGCGTCTTGACAGCGGCGGGCGGGCGTGGCAGCATCCGGCGCGCTCCTGTTTTCGACTAAACTTTAAAGCACAACAAGAGAGACCATGAACATCCTCGTCATCGGCAGCGGCGGGCGCGAGCACGCGCTCTCGTGGGCGCTCGGGAGGAGCGCGCGCCGCCCGCTCACACTCTACTGCGCGCCCGGCAACGCCGGCATCGCCGAGGTCGCCACACCGTTGACATCAGCTGCTACCGACGTGCAGGCGCTGGCACAATTCGCCGAAGAGAAGGGAATTGATTTGACGATCGTCGGCAGCGAGGCTCCGCTGGCCGCCGGCCTCGTTGACGAGTTCGAGCGGCGCGGGCTGCGCGTCGCGGGCGCGAGCCGCGCGGCCGCGCGCCTGGAATCGAGCAAGGCTTTCGCCAAAGACTTCATGTCGCGCCACAAAATCCCGACCGCGCGCTACCGCATCGTCAACTCGCCGCGGGACGCGCAGCGCGTGCTCACGAGCGGCGAGTTCGGTTCCGAAGATGCTTCGGTCGTGGTCAAGGCCGACGGCCTCGCCGCCGGCAAAGGCGTCATCGTCGCGCGCTCGCGCTCGGAGGCTTCGAGCGCCGTCAACGTCCTGATGGAGGGCGGGCTCGTCGGGGCGGACGCCGCCAAGCGCGTCGTGCTCGAAGAGGCGCTGGAAGGGCGCGAGGCTTCGCTGCTGCTATTTGCGGACGGGCGCGACTACGCGCTGATGCCCGCGGCGCGCGACCACAAGCGCGTCGGCGAAAACGACACGGGGCCGAACACGGGCGGCATGGGAGCGATCACGGACCCGTCCGTCCTGGACGAGGAGACGCTCGAACGCGTCGTCCGCGAAGTGGTCGAGCCGACGCTTGAGGGCGCGCGCGCCGAAGGCTTCCCCTTCCGCGGCGTGCTCTTCATCGGCCTGATGCTGACGCCGGACGGCCCGCGCGTGCTCGAATACAACGTCCGCTTCGGCGACCCCGAAGCGCAGGCTATCCTCGTCCGCTCGCAGTCGGATTTGATTGACGTGTTCGAGGCGGTCGCGCGCGGGGGCCTCGGCGAAGTCCCCGTCCGTTGGTCCGACGAGTCTTCGGCCTGCGTCGTCCTGGCCGCGCGCGGCTACCCGGCGCGGCCCGAGACCGGCGCGCGCATAGAGGGTCTCGACCGCGCCGCGCGCCACGAAGGCGTCCGCGTCTTCCACGCCGGCACGCGCCGCTCCGAGGCGGGCGACTGGCTGACGGCCGGCGGGCGCGTCCTCGGCGTCACGGCCGCCGCGCAGACTCTGGACGAAGCACTCGCGCGCTGCTACGAAGCGGCCTCCGACATACACTGGGACGGGATGCACTTCCGGCGCGACATAGGGAAGTTCAGTGGTCAGTAAGGGCAAAACCTCAAAATTTCGCGCCGGGGCCTGTTACCGACCACTGACCACTGACTACTGACCACTCGTCTCTGCTATACTCGGCTGCGGAGGCTTTGGAAATTGCAACCGTGCGGGGCGGGCGGACGTACAATGAGCGCGTCGCGCATTAGCGGGCGCTGAGGATCGAAGCGCCGACCCCGTTGAGAGCTGGAGGTGTTGAGGAGAGATGGGACTGTGGAGCAGATTCAAGCGCTCGTTGCGCGCGATGTTCGGCGGCATCGTCGAGAAGACCGAAGACCCCGAGCTGTATCCTTCAGCAGACGATCCGCGACATGCGCGACCGCGTGCCGGAGCTGAACAACTCCGTCGCGCAGGTGATGGCGACCGAGAAGCTGCTCGCCAAGAACAAGGAGCGGCTCGAAGCGCAGGTCGTCGAGCTCGACTCGAAGATCAAAGCCTCGGTCAAGATGGGGCGCGACGACATCGCCACCGCCTACATCGGCCAGCTCCAGCAGGCGCAGGTTGACTTGCAGAAGACCGCGCCAGCAACTCGAACACGCGACGCTGGCATCGAAGCAGGCGGTCAAGGCGCGCGATAACTACGTGCTCCAGATGCAGAAGCGCTCGGCCGAGGCGATGCAGCTCATCAACCAGTCGAAGCAGGCCAAGCTGCAAGAGCAGCTCGCGCAGACGATGGAGACGTTCAATCTCGGCGACGACGCCTCGACCTTCAACGAGATGCGCGAGAAGATTGACCGCCGCGCCGCGGCCGCCGAAGCCAAGATGCAGCTGGGCGCGGCCTCAGTTGATACGCAGATGCAGGATATCGAGCGCGAGGCGATGGACATGCAGTTGCAGGACAGCCTGCCGAATACAAGCGCGAGATGGGGCTCCTGCCGAGCGGGACCGCGCAGCCCGGCGCGCTCCCGGCCCAGGGCGAAACGGGCACGGGCCTCGCCGGCGACGCGCTGCTCAAGGAAGGGGCCAAGGAGTAGTACAAAAAAAGCGCGCCCGCAAAACCAAGGGGCGGCGGGCGTCAGGCGTGCGGAAGTGGACGTTAGCTTTAACCAAAGATCATGGCCGATTTATCCAAGATCAATCTTCATTACCTGAAGGAAGCCGTCAAGGAGCCCGTCAACTTTTGGGGCATGGCCGGTTTCGCCGTCGCCGCCGCATACACGGGCTCGATCATCCCCCTCGGCGCGGCTCTCGCCGCGGAAGGAATGTATTTAATCACCGTGCCCGCAAGCTCACTCTACCGCCGACTCGTAGACAAGCGCAGGAAGGACCAGTTGCGCAAACTGCGCGAGCGCCAGCGCGAGGACTTGATTAAAGGCTTCGACCCGCGCGAGCGCGAGGCCGTCGAGTACCTGCGCTGGATGAAGAACACCATCTACTCGAACTACCGAAAGTTCACCGGCTCGAAGGAGGTTCCTTCCAACATCCAGAGCCTGGACCAGCGCTGGGAAGACTTCGTTGACCTGCTCGACATCTACCGCCGCCGCAAGAGCCACCTGCGCTCGATCAACCGGCAGGCCGTGCAGAACCAGCTGACGCAGGCCGAGCGCGCCGTCGAGGGAGCGCCCGACGACCGCGCGCGCCGCGTCCAGCAGGCCAACGTCGAAATCCTCAAGCGCCGCATCGCGGCCTTCAACGACCTGGAGCGTTCCGTCAAGCTCGTCGAAGGCCAGCTCCAGTCCATCGAAAACTTCTTCGGCCTCGTCAACGACCAGGTGGTCACGCTGCCCGACGCCGGAGCGCGTCTCCGCGCTCGACTTCGAGCAGCTCAGCGACTCCATCGCCATGACCGGCAGATGCTCGAAGAGACCTCCGACACCTTCGGCGCGCTCGACAGCCACAACCGCGACCTCGGCAACTACGACATGCTGCTCCCCGGCACACCCGGCACGAAATAAAGCGGCGAGTGATGAGAAGAGCCTTCCTTCCTCATCACTCGTCGCTCATCACCTTCATCAACTCCGTCTCGTCCAGCCTGTAGGTCTCGTTGCAGAAGTGACAGGTCATCACCGCGCCTTTGTCTTCGCGCACCATAGACTCCAACTCCGCGCGGTCTATCGACGAGATCATCGAAATGGCTCGCTCGTAAGAGCACGAGCACGCGAAGCTCACCTGCTTTTCGTCAAGCACCTCGAACTCCAAGTCCACGAGCGCGGCACGCAGCAAGTCCTCCGGGCGCGCGCCCTCGCGGATCAGCATCGTCGCCTGCGGCATCCCGCTGACGGACGCCTCGATGGCGGCGACAGTCCTTTCGCTCGCGCCGGGCATCATCTGAATCATCACGCCGCCCGCGGCCGAGACGTAAGGAGCCTCCGGCTGTAGGTGTACGCCGAGCAGCACCGCCGAAGGAATCTGCTCCGACTTCGTCAAGTAGAAAGCGAAGTCCTCCGCGATCTCGCCTGAGACGAGCGGCACCGAGCCGCGATACGGTTCGCGGTAGAGCCCCACGTCGTAGCCGGACTCGCGCGTCACGTAGAACATCCCCTGGCCCACCACCGCGCTCACGTCGAACTTGCCCTTCTCGTTGTACGGCGCGTGCGCCTCCGGGTTGCGCACGTAACCGCGGACCTGCCCGCGCGCATTCGCTTCGGCCGTGATGCCTCCGACGGGGCCGTCGCACACGATCTGCACTGTCAACCGATCCAGCTCTTTGAGGCTTGATCCTAAAAGCAGCGTCCCCGTCAGCGTGCGGCCCAGTGCGGCGGCGACCGTGGGCCAGAGATCGTGGCGGCGCGCGGCCTCGGCCACCAGATTCGTCGTCACGGCCGCCATGCAGCGCACCGTCCCGTCCGCGGCCGTCCCGTGAATCAGCGTGTCCTGTCTAAACTCTTTTCCGTTTTCCAAAGTCCCTTGCTCGACTTCATTCTCACTCATGAGCGAAATTCTGATACCTCGAATTGATAGATTTGAGAGCCCGATGATTGTGCCCTTGTGCCGCGAGTTCGACAAGCCGTGGGCCAGTCTCCCCGTCCCGCCGCCGAGCCCGGATAAAATCTTAGCCGCGCCCCCTCACCGGCGCTATTTTGATGCCCGGCAAAGGCTTTTAGATGTTGAGGTAAGTTCTTAGCTTACACACTCTATTGCACTGAAAAAAAAGATAGCCACAATATATTGACATCGTCCTTATAACCATGTATAGTGCGCTCCGCTTGGGACGAGGAGGGTAAAGAGTGGAGCCGCGGAGGGGGTCCGGACCCGTTCTCTGCGTGGGTTTTTATCGCTTCAAATCAGGCCAACCGCAGTATCCGAACGACAATCGTAATGTCAGTGGCACGCCGGCCAGGCCCCCCGTGCCGAATAAATTAGAGAACGTGACCTCGCGCCCGCGAACGGGCGTGGGAAAGGCAGAGCAGATGAGCACGGTAGTTGACCCGAACGCCGCCAACCAGAATTTAGCCTCCGCAGCCGCAGCCCCAGCCAAGCAGCGCCCGAGCCAGCCCCTCGGCATCAACGCGAGCCGCGTCGTCAGCAAGCGCTACTCGCTGAAGGACGCGCAGGGCGAGGCCATAGAGGAGTGGCCGGACATCGTGCGGCGCGTCGTCGGCCACGTCTCCGTGGCCGAGACGGACCCGCAGCAGCGCGACGAATTCTACTCTGCTATGACTCGGCATCATGCTCGACCGCGAGTTCATCCCCAACACGCCCTGCCTCGTCAACGCTGGCAAGTCCACGGGCCAGCTCGCCGCCTGCTTCGTTCTCGAAGTGCCCGACTCCATCTCCGGCATCATGGAGCACGCGAAGGCCGCGGCGACGATTCACCAGACGGGCGGCGGCACCGGCATGACCTACGAGTTCCTGCGCCCCGCGGGCGCGATGGTCAGCTCGACGCGCGGCGTGGCCTCCGGCCCCGTCTCATTCATGAACATCGTCAACCAGGTGACGGACGTGGTGAAGCAGGGCGGGGTGCGCCGCGGCGCGAACATGGGCATGATGCGGGTGACGCACCCGGACGTGCTGCGCTTCATCCACGCGAAGAACGACCAGCATTCTCTGACCAACTTCAACATCTCCGTCAACGTCACGGACAAGTTCCTAGACGCGGTGGACAACCACGAGTGGTTCCAGTTGGAGTTCGACGGCAAGCCGTGGACCGACCCGATCTACGACCCCGTAGTCGGCGGCGACTACGCGGTCTACCGCAGGCCCGACGGCTCGACCGTCACCTTCCGCGACAAGGCCGCCTACGAGGCCGCGGACCTTTCCAACTGTCTGAAGGAAGAGCCGCCGCGCCCGGGCATGGTCTACGCGCCCGACATGTGGAACCGCATCGTCGCCTCGGCGCACAAGTACGCCGAGCCGGGCGTGGCCTTCATTGACGAAGTGAATCGGCACAACCACATGATGAAGTCCATGGGGCCGATCTACTCCTGCAACCCGTGCGGCGAGCAGTTCCTGCATTTCTCCAACTCGTGCAACCTCGGCTCGATTGACCTCGCCAAGTTCTACGACCCCGAAACGCGCGTTGACTGGGACCGCCTGCGCGAGGCCACGCACCTGAGCACACGGTTCCTCGACAACGTGATTGACACCTGCACGTGGCCGCTGCCGGAGATTGAAGACACGGTCAAGCGGACGCGCCCCGTGGGCCTCGGCATCATGGGCTTCGCCGACCTCTGCCTGAGCCTGAAGGTTACTTACGGCTCGCCGCAGTCCATGGACCTGATGGGCGAGGTGATGGGCTTCGTGCGGCGCGAGGCTTGGACGGAGTCGCTGCGGCTCGGCGCGGAGCGCGGGGTCTTCCCGGAGCTTGAGCCGAACAAGGAGGCTTACGCCGACTTCATCTACAACCAGGTCGGCATCTCGCGCGACATCCCGCTCACCTTGCGCAACTACGAGGTGACGACCATCGCGCCGACTGGCACAATTTCACTCGTCGCGGAAACCTCCTCCGGCGTCGAGCCCAACTTCTCCTGGGCTTACGTGCGGCAGGACACGCTGGGGACGCGCACCTACGTCCACACGCTCGCCGCTCGCGCGCTCGGCGTTGAAGTTGACCAGACAGACCAGGAATCAATCAACGCGGCCGCGGCCTACGTCGTCGAGCACGAGCACGAGCTGCCCGGCTACTTCATCTCCGCGATGGCTATCAGCGCGCAGCAGCACGTGCACGTCCTGGCCGCCGCGCAGCGCAACGTAGACAACTCCGTCTCGAAGACCTGCAACGGCGCGACCACAGACACCGTGGAGTCCGTGGACGAGCTTTACCGCCTCGCGCGCCAATTGGGCTGCAAGGCCGTCAGCTACTACCGCGACGGCTCGCGCGAGGGACAGGTCCTAACTTCCATCAAGCAGGAGGAGAAGGGCGAGTTGGCCTGCAACCCGGAGGCGACGGCCGAAGTTCTGGACGAGCCGCCGGCGAGCCACGCCGACGCCGCACACGTCGCGCCAGTCGGCACCGTCAAGGAGAGGGAGTCGCAGGCCGCCGTGCGCATCGAGCGCCCGCGCGAGTTGAGCGGCGCGACGTGGCAGATACCGTTCGACGGACAAAACCTGTACGTCACGGTCAATCACGACGGGCGGATGATTCAGGAGGTGTTCGCCACGGGTCCGATCTCGGGCGGCGTGGGGCTGCTCGCCTCGAAGATGCTGCGCGGCGGCTTCGACGCGGCCGAGGTCGCGCACAGCCTGAACAAGGTGACTGGCACGCACTCCGTCTGGTTCAACGAGCGTCTGCTGACTTCGCCTGAGCAGGCCGTGGCCGAGTGCATCATGCTGACGAGCCGCCGCCTGCAAGGGCAGCCGGACTCTGCGCGCGCCGCCGGTAAAGCGCAGGCCGCCATCGAACTCGGCGCGACCGGGACCGTCATGTCCAGCATGATCGGGACCTGCCCCGAGTGCCGCGGCCAACTTGAACACGCCTCCGGCTGCGACGTCTGCCGCGACTGCGGCTACTCGAAGTGCCGCTGAGTGATGTGGAAGTGTCCACTATGTAGTCTAGAAAGCTCGCTAACTGCTTAATGCCTTAGAAATAGCCCCGGACCTGTTAACAAGTCCGGGGCTATTGTTTCATTCGGTACTCGGTTATGTGATTAATGGGTAGTGTCCTAGTTTGAATAGACTTGAAAACTTCATAAGCATACTTTGGCACACCAACAGCAAAGGGCGCGAGTGACCGCGCCCCGTGCTGGGTGGTTGTCATGTTGTTTAGACCTCGTGAACGGGAATGTTTGCCGTTCCCGTTATGAGGCCGATTGCGTGCAAGCAGTTCTGCTTAGTGGTGTAACCCTCGCCTGAATCGGCGATGGTGCGATTGTTGGCGGCCAATAGACGCCAACGCCATTCCTTGCTAGTGTCTTGGTAAACCTGAAATCTCATGGCTAACTCTTCCTCAAGTTATTCCAACAAACCCCTGAACAGGTATCTGTTCGATTACGACTACGACGGAGGGTCGTGGTCGTTTGAAATTCCTGCCCACACCGAGCAGGAGGCTAGAGAGCGCGTTAGCAAACTCGCCAACGCAACATATCTCGGCGAGATCAAACTGACCTTGCCGGGACGCTTCCGGTTGCTTGTCAAGCTGATTTGCGGAGCGCGCAACCTCATGGCAAAGCGCCAAAATTCTGGGTAACGCATCTTGCATGTCCGCTCAAGCATCAATATATACCTTCCTGGGCTTATTGGCAAGCTAGAGCGGTCAAGCATTGGAGAGAAGCGCGGCCCTTGAATTACGCTTTGATTGTTCTTTGAAAATAAAACCCAACTAGGCGGGATAATGCTTGACCCAGAAAGTCAACTAGGGTACTCTTTCCTATTATGCCAAAGCGGTCAAGCATGAACAAAGGGCGAACGAAAGACGTTAATCAATTTGCCAAGAGCATCGTTGATTTAGCGACGGGTAATCCTATTGCGGAGAACCCCTCACCTATCGCGCAAGAGAAAAATCCTGCCGCCGTGCTTCTCGGACGGTTAGGCGGCCTCAAGGGTGGCAAGGCACGGGCTGAAAAACTATCACCTAAAAAGCGAAAAGAAATCGCCCGAAAAGCAGCCCAAGCCCGGTGGAGTGCGCGCATTCCAGAGTAACCAGGAGTTGCCATGCCTAGAAGTGTATTACAAACCAATCAGCCACAGGTGTCTAATAACGGCGAGGAAACCAGGATAGATCAAGAGACTCTTTTTAAGGAACTGTCGGACGATCTGGATGCTGACTTGTTTGTGTTTAGCGGCCCGATTGAAAGGCCACAAGTAAGCGTGTTCCTTGATTGGTGTGATCGTGCTGACGGTCGAACTAACGTCGGTTTAGTTTTATGCACTTATGGAGGCGATGCGGACGCCGCCTATATTTTAGCCAAGTTCTTGAAGAGGGTATACGAAAGATTCTCCTTATATGTCTTTGGTCATTGCAAGAGCGCGGGAACGTTAATAGCGTTAGGTGCGGACGAAATAATAATGTCTGACAGGGGCGAGTTAGGGCCGCTCGACGTTCAACTATTGAAAACCGACGAACTTCTTTTCCGTAGCTCCGGCTTAGATATTGCTCAGGGCATAAGGTCGTTGAGCGAGCAGGCATTTGATATTTTTGAAAGGAATTTCCTTGAGACTATCAGGCGTGGCGGCGGCGCGATAACAACTAGAACCGCCTCTGAGATTGCAACCTCCTTAACAGTCGGCCTCATCTCACCAATAACGGGGCAAATAGACCCGTTGCGTGTGGGTGAAGTTGAAAGGGCTATTAACATTGCCCTGCAATATGGAATTAGGCTTAACTCGGATGCTGCACGGATTAGCAGACTAATAAGGGATTATCCATCGCATTCTTTTGTAATAGATTTTGAAGAGGCCGAAGAGGTGTTCGGCAATGTTCGAGAGCCTACGGACTCAGAATATTTGCTGGAAGAGGTTTTGCAAGAACTTATAGATGAAGAAGGCCGTAAGTGTATACGAAACCCCCATAGGTCGGGGATAGTTGCGTACCTCAAGCCTCAAAAGGAGACATCAGATGAACAAGAACAGAAATCAGATGAGGCTGAACAGTCAGCCTCAATCCCCTTCGACGCATCGAGAGATGCCGCTCAACCCAGAACAGACGGTGGTAATAATCAAAGAGGTAGGAAAAGTAATTCCCGGCGCAACGTCTCGCAAACTGAAGTCGCTCAAAAAAACGAGAGCGTTGATTCTAACGGTGGGGGATAACAACGAACTTCAGATCGAAGAGGCGTCCTAGCTTTTACCTCGCAATCAAATCTAATGGCGGGTGTGCAAATAAACAGCGCGCCCGCCATTTTTATCTTGACATTGCTTGACCGCTCAAGCATAATGGCAAGTATGAACAAGCTAGATAACACTCGCCGCACACAAATCATCGCCGCTCTTGTTGAGGGCTGTAGCATTCGCGCAACGTCAAGAATGGTCGGCGTCTCAAAAGACACTGTGGTTAAACTGCTCGTTGATGTTGGTGTGGTCTGCGCTAACTACATGGATAAAGCGATGCGGAATCTTACTTGCCGCCGCTTAGAGTGCGACGAAATCTGGTCGTTTTGCCATTCCAAGAAAAAGAACGTCTCACCGGGGCATCAGGGCGTTCTAGGTTATGGCGACGTTTGGACGTGGGTTGCGATTGATGCTGACACAAAGCTAGTCCCTTGCTTTCATGTGGGTCGCCGTGATGCCCAGGCGGCCAGTGAATTCATTAACGATCTGGCAAGCCGTCTAGCGCATCGCGTAATGCTTACGACGGACGGACTCAAGGCATACGTGGAGGCGGTTGAGGGTGCTTTCGGTGCTGATATTGACTTCGCGCAGCTAATCAAAATCTACGGGAAGGCTCAAGATGAAATCCGATACAGCCCGGCGGAATGTTTGAGCACACACGTAGAGGTTATCACTGGCGACCCGTTCCCGCCGATGATTTCAACGTCCTATGTTGAGCGACAGAATCTTACAATGCGAATGGGGATGCGCCGCTTTACTCGCCTCACGAACGCTTTTTCAAAGAAGCTTGAGAACTTAGCCCACGCGGTTGCGCTGCACTTCATGCATTACAACTTCTGCCGTATTCATCAAAGTCTAAGATGTACGCCAGCGCAAGAGGCCGGAATAGCAAAGAGCATTTGGGAAATCGGAGATATAGTCGCGCTGCTTAATAATCCGGCGTATGCTCAACGTGAGGCAGCCTAAAGCTCACCGCTTGCGGCTTCGGGAGTCAGACTTACGCTTTATCCCTTCATGCTTTGTCACGCTTGGTATCTTTGCAGGCAGGTCTAATTCATCATCAATCAGCACATCAACCCATACTCCTGCTATCCGCGCATACTGTAACAGAATCGGCAACGGCGGCTCGCGCGTTCCTAACTCGTAGCCAGAAACAGCACTCCTATAACGACTCTCGGCCAGTCCTAAACGCTCAAGCATTCCGTCTTGCGATAGCTCAAGAGACAGGCGGATTTTGAGGAGCTTTTCAGGTAGTCGCTCCGGCTTTGGGCGCGGCGAGCTTCCCATTAGGAGTTACCCCCTAATGGGAAAGTTGACAGCTTAGGGTTGCGTTCAGACGCAATTGCGTCTAAAATGCGCTCGCTCAATTCGTTCGCCGTGAGAGTCCTTTTCTCAACGGCGATGCTCATAGCTCACTCTGAGGTTCTGAGGCGTCGCATAAGCCGTCGCTAATTTTTCAAAGACAGACCGCGCGCCATCTTACCAAACGGGCGCACATCTTCACATGAGAAAAAGAGACGAATACCAATCCAAAGTCACCGAGGATACTGGCCTCACCCGCGGCCGTATCCCCGCGCCGCTGCTCAGGCACATAGGCGCAAAGCCAGGCGACCGTCTGATCTTCCGCGTGGATGAAGCTGGAAAGGTCGCCGTGAGCCTCGCGCGTTTGAAGAAGAAACCAGCCAAGAGACGCCGCTAAGAATCTCGCACGCCCGCTCGGAGGGTGAGAGGTGGGCTGTGCGGAGGGGCCGCCGCGTGAGCCGCTTGCCTGAGTGCGCGGCGGCCTTGCTTTATAATGTGAGATATGAAAAGTTCATACCCTCAATCTTCAAACTAGGACACTACCGAAAAATTTGAGCGGGAAGAAGATATTATCCTGAACGCCGAACAGCGTGCTGCTGTCCACACGGCCCTCACGGAACCGCTTAGTCTTCTAACAGGTGGGGCGGGCGTGGGGAAGACCACTACCCTAAAGGCGATCCACCACGCCGCGGAAGAGTTGGGAAGGCCAATCATTCAGTTAGCGTTGGCCGGGCGCGCAGCCCAGCGAATGCGCGAAACGACGAATCGAGACGCTTACACCATTATTGGATTTCTTAATAAGATCCGTGCGGGAAAAATAAAAATAAACCCCAAACACTTACTCGTTGTTGATGAATCTTCAATGCTGGACCTGATGTTAGTCTACAGAGTAATGAAAGTATTGCCCTCTAAAACAAGCCTGTTATTTGTCGGCGACCCTTACCAACTGCCACCCATTGGCCCTGGTCTCGTCTTCCACAGAATGTCTGAAAGTGACGTGCTACCTATTCGAGAGTTAACGCAGGTATAGACAAGCAGAAGTCACGGGGATCCCAAAAGTCGCCGATCAGATTCGTCACGGAAGTGTGCCGGAATTGCCCAAGTACAAAGGGCTCATGCATGGGGTAAGTTTCTTAGAGTGCCCTGAAGATAAGATCATTAATCATTTGGTAGATATTGTGGCTGATCTCGGCGGCTTTGAAGAGGCGCAGATACTTAGTATCACTAAGAGCGGGCTATCGGGGGTGTTTAATATTAACCAGGCGTTTCACCGTAATCTGGCACGCGGAAAGCGCAAATTAATCGCTTGGGAGTTAGCTGAATCCGATCCAATTATCTATACCGTCAATGATTATGACCGGGAGCTGTATAATGGTTCGTTAGGTCGTATAGAGAAGGTCAACTTAGGTACGCGAGAGATTGAAGACGGAGAAGGCGAGCCAGTACGCCTTGTCTGCGACTTTGATAAAAGAAAGATCAATCTTTCAGACGCTGATTTAGGCAATATCGAATTGGCTTACGCCATAACCGTTCATAAAGCACAGGGCAGCCAGTTCCAAAGAGTCATCATACCAATTACAAGAAGCCGACTGCTTGATCGGACGTTGATTTATACAGCTCTGACTAGGGGGATTAAACAAGTGATATTCATCGGCCAAAGACAGGAATTCAATGAGGCAATAAACCGCCCGCCGTCGGCCCTATTACGAAAAGTTAACTTCAGAATGTGATGGAAAACCTCCAGATGAGGGACTAAAATTTATCCCGCTCTTCTTTCGAAGTCAATTACCTGACCGCAAGGTTCGGGTGTCCCAGTAACGCGGCGACGAACTGGTTAGAGAAAATACCACTGGGATCGCGTTCCTGGCGATAAACCTCGAAGGCATTGATCCGATCGGCACGCCGCGTCGCCAGGTCCCCAAGGAAAGCCGGGTTGAATGGCGGCGTGTAAGATCCTGCCGCACCCGCAGGGTCGTAGAAGCCATACATTTTTCCGTTATGGGGCATTCCACCCAGTGCGACCCACGCGCGTTCGATGTCGGCGAAGAAACTCAGCACGGCGTCAGGGTAATCGGACGCTTGCGTGGCCTTCACGAAGGCGATGAGATCGAAATTGACGAAGATCGAATTGGCGTTTTGGGTGTAAGTACCAGCCAATGCGCTGTCGCCGCCCTTGACGAAACGAAACTCCATCGGACCGACCAGCAGGAAGTCACTTGAGTTGTTGAGACGACTGACCACAGCGTCTAAACCCTGCCAAGCTCGGCTCAGCCCAGCGTCGTTGAGGGCCGGCAGTTCAACAAAATAGGACATAAAGATGACACGGGCCGCCTTGGTCAGCCACATATCTGAATAAGTCGTCGCGGCGGTGTCGAACAGGTTCCCAACAGTCGTGAATGCGGCGTCCATAATGACCACTGCAAAAGGCCGGAAGCGAGATTCCTGAGCCGCGATTGCGGCGGCCTCCGCGATAGGCTCGAGAATCGGCCCTTCATCAGGCGCGCCGAATTCGTCGTTTCCCGCGAGCGTGCATGCGTTCGGGACTGTAGACGCGCTGTTCGGTATTTTCGTTGATGGCGACGCATCGACTTCCCAGGACAATGTAAGGAATGCGCTGGAATAGGGATTGAAGAAAGTCTCTACGCGTAAATTTGGTGTCGCAAGCAACGTCTTGAATAGAGCAACAAACTGGCTCTCGTCTAACGTGTAGCTCTTTCTGCTGGGCACTAAGGTCGTGGCCCAGGGCCGCGGCATCACATCCAACGTTACGGAGGTCACGAGCCCCAGAGCACCGAGCGAGACACGAGCGAACTGTATCGGCCTCCATGAATCTACGACTGGTGAGTTCTCGTCCAGCGTCGTCACGACGCCATCTGGGCCCATGATCGCGAAGGCTGAGGCAGTCTCCGCGAAGATTGGTGCGTCCACAGTCGCACCATGTACGTCAACAGCCGTCATCCCGCCAAGGCTGAAGAAACCACCGGCGGTAACAGTTCGAAGCATCAGGTTATTAGCGGTAAGGAACGCACCCAGCTCGTCCTCGCGAACGCCGGTGTTCACTGTAACCTTTAGCTGTGACGCATCCAGCACCATGCGCTGGTCCCCATTTGGACCAAGGTCTGCATAACACGAAAGGTCGACGAGCCAGGTCGGCGGCGGAACGGTAACCGTGCGATTGTCAGCCGCGACTAACGGTGGTTGTGAATGGCGCTGGCCGGACGTCCGTAGCGTCACCCCACCAGCCGCCGCGGCGGCTTTCACAATGGCCCGAAGTTGAGAGAGAGTGGTGGGAACGTAATAAGCATCGCTGCCAGAAAAAGAATGGACGATGTTTTGGGCCCAGTTGTTCCACGGCGGTACTCCAACATTTGTAAGCTTAAGATCATTGTTGAGCGTAGTTCCTGTAATAACATAGCTAGCTTCAATTGCGCTGTTCTGCCGGTAAATGAACATCGGGGAACCGATCTGATCATTACCAGCCACGACATCAGCGAACAAAGCGACGTTAGACCCATCCGGCACAGGGGGATTAGCGTTACAGGGGGCTAGCGATTGACTCTGTCCAGCAGGGTAACTATCAGCACCTGCACAAAGTATCCTGTTTCCATTCTCATCCCAATACACGCATTGAAGTTTGACGTAAAAACCGCCTTCATTTTCGAGGCTAAACCTACCAATTGATTGCATGAGTATCACCTTTTCAAACGTTTGGACAACATTCCCTACGCTCGAAACGTCGTCGATCAATCGCTGATTTTGGGATCAGGCAAAGGCTGATGCCGGCGGCTAAGCGGGCTTCTCCAGCACCAGGCTGTCAAACCCACATCATTCGCAATTGACGGAGTTGCCTACGTTGCCGTTTATCAGGTACAGGTATTCGGCCCGATACTAGTTACGCCCAACTGGTTGTCGAGTGTAGTTCCGGTAATGACATAGTTAGCCGTAGTTGCATTGCCACTCTGGTACGTGAACAGTTGGGAGCCCGTGTTATCGTTACCCCACACCACGAAGGCGTAGATAGATACGGGAGATCCATCCGGTACAGGCGGACTAGCCTGACCGGGGTCTAGCGATTCACACTGTGCGATAGGGAAGCTACCTGTGCCATCGCAATGAACCTTGGTTCCATTCTCATCCCAATACACGCATTGAAGTTTGGTGGCAAAACCGCCTTGATTTCGGAGGCTAAACTTACCAATTGACTGCATGACCATTCTCCTTTCCAATTGAGAGTATTTGGCGTGCCACCACACCTGCCTCACACACAAGCGGGATGTCGACTGTATGATCAAAAACTCTAACTATCTCAAGAAGGCTTGGGGCGGTATCTTGACGAGCGCGCTTCGGCCCTAACTAATGGAATCCTGCCCACGCGCGAGGTGAGCATGACGACGCAACTGCGCTATGGAGATGCTGCGCAACGAAATTCTATCCATACTGCCTCCGAAGAGAGTGTAATAGAAAGAAGTCGAGCGAGGTCGAGCCTCCGCTGGCATGGGCGGGTGTAAGAGCAGCGGCACGATATAGCCTTTGCGGGCAGAAAGTCAACTGAAAGACGCAAACACTGAAAGACGCAAAGACGCAAAGACGGAAAGGCGCAGCGTGCAAACCGGAAGTTTATCGAAAGATATTCGACAAATCGTTTCAAACCGAACGCAATCCGCTCTGTATTTTTGGTAGTGGGTCATTTCAGTAATAAACAAAGATGGGGGCTCTATGTATGTTCGCACACAGACGGCCGCCCTTCCGAGGGATTAAATTACCGTGATGCAAATCGGTGGAGATGATATCTCTTTCACTGTTAAATATTGAAAATGACCCGCTACCCTTTTCCGGGAGCACTGCACGGAAAGCGGCGTTGCCGCCGAGTTACACATCAACTGAGCCTCAACAAGCGCAAACGGGTGACCCTCCTCCAATTGCGCGCTCTGCCGTAAGGCGCGATAAGGCGCGAAATCTTATTTTCATATTTATAGAACCGCCGGCTCGCAGCAATGGGGACTGTGAATGAACGCCACCACAAGCGCTAATCCAACCACCTCCGCGCAAACAGCCACGGTGCCTGGTATTCGGCTTCTACAAATGGATCCGGCTGGCATTGGGCGAATAGCCGGCAGTGTAAACCTCTTCCGTGGCGATGTGCTGCTGCCCCTCGAATTGCTTAGCCTGACGAGCAGGGGCGGACTGGAAGCCAAGGTTGCGGTCTCCTACCAAAGCAATGTTCTTCACGATGTGAACACCTGGAACGTGGAAGCGCCGACGGGTGTCCTCGGCCTCGGCTGGTCAATGTCGTATGACGCGATCATCGCCGATCACGGTGACTCGATCTCTCCCTTCGATACAACTTTTTACATGGTTGACTCCAACGGTGGCCAGACTCGCCTTTATCTAAAGAAGAAGTTGGGGGATGAGTGGATATTCGAATTGGAATCATACCGGTTTTGGGATATTCGCTATTTCCCGGTGCAATCGATTTGGAAAGTCATCACGGAGACTGGCACCGTTAGGACGTACGGCGAAGAAGAAAACGCGCGCGAGCGAGGCGTGTTCTGGGGTGGCACGAAGGGCAATTGGACGGACGCGACCGTGCAAGCCGGACAGAGCAGCTTTGACACAGGCTGGAGCCTTTCTTCGATACAAAACCTCTTCGGCGACAAGCTGCAATTCGAATACGAAAACGTCAACCTCACCATTGGGCCAGCGGGCAATCTTCCTTACACACGTGCATCGTATCTGGCAGCAATCGTCGATCCCTCAGGTCGCAGGGTGACGTTCCGTTATGCCGAGAAGGTTTACAACGAGACCATCCGTGAGTATGAGAGCCCGCATATCGATCCAGCGGACCGCAAACTGGTAGCCTATCAGGACCGCTTTCAAACACGCTATCTGGAATCCATCGCCGTCAGCGATGAGACAGGGCCTTCGCGCATCTATATGAGTCTGCGGTTCGAATACTCGCTGGCCAAGGTCTCACAGGCGGTGGGCGACGCGCGCTATTTGTATAAACGTTATTTGCGGTCGATCAATGTAGTGGATGGCGATGGGGCCGTGCTGCCCGGCCTGAGCTTCAACTATTCAGGTGTGGACACCACACCCACATCGGCCAATCCTGGTGCGCTCGCCACGGTGACCTACCCCGAAGGTGGTCAGGCCCTGTACGAGTATGGCGTTAAGGAGTTGCCCGGTACTGCGCTGCGGCGGGAATTGAAGCAATCCGACACCGGTGCGGGCGTGCCAAGAGTCTGGTTCGGTGCCGACTACACGGTGATCACGCGCTACGACGAGTCGCATGGGCGGTTGCTGACCGTTAATGTCTACGATTGGAACGGGCGATGGATCGGATCGCAACCGCTTAAAGTGAATCTGCCCGGCAAACTGGATCTCGACACGTTGACAGTTCACACTCGCGGCGACTGGTTTCTGCTTAGCGGGCGCACCAGTGGCCAAGCCTCGGGTCCAGCGCTATTCGCATACGCGCTCAACCGGAAGTTTGGGCGATTTGGCGATTGGGAAGCGGTGCCATTGAAAATGCCCAGCCTGGCGCTATCAGACGAGTACGCGATAGTGGCGGGAGCGGAGTTCGTAGCCGCCGCTGCGACTCTCCAGCGCGAAATTTTCCGCTACCACTGGGATGTCCGGGCGCGCCAGTGGCGATCTGCCAGCCTCACCCTGCCAACCGCGGGCGCCTACAGTATAGGAGTGTTCGAGCGTTACTTTACACTGGCGGTTTACTTCAAAGGAACGAACGAAGTTTCGCTGTCGTTGCAACACTTGGACATCACTTCGGGCAATTGGAGCGAGACAAAGATGGATGCCTTCGGCCCGGTGCTTTGGAAAAAAGATTTTCCAAAACTCAGCTGGTCGAATTCGGGCAGTTTGGCGGTAGCCACCTACCTGATTTCTGAAGACGAAGGCAATGAGACGGTCACTTACGGCGTTCGCCTTTACAACTGGAACCGCGAGTTTCAACAGGTTGTGCGCACGGAGCTGCCGGTCGAAACGCGAAAGCGGTCATCTCTTGAACCATTCGTCGTTTCGTTCGCCTCGCGAAGTTTGGTGGGCAACGTGGGGCGCTTACGGCGCTTTAACGGAAACACCTGGGTGGCGGGATCGCTTGGCTCATTCGATTCCGGGCAAAAGCCCGCGGGGTTCGCCTACGCTGACGATCTGGCGATTGGCGCAAACGACAATTCGGCGCGGGCGGTCGCCTATGATCCATACAGCGGCAATTTTCTTCCCGACGTAAACATCCAGGTCGCGACTGGTCCCATTCAGCCGACCATCAGCGGGAGATATGTAACCGTTCGGAGGAACATTTTCTATCGCGATCCGCAAAACAAACTCGTCCCGGTGGGAACGTTGCCCGCGGGAGCGGATCAGGTTGCGAACCACGGACCGTTCTATTTTGCTTACCAACTATCAAGTGGAGAATCGTTCGTCCACTTGATGACCAACGGCGTACTCGCACCTTCGGCAGTCAAAATCACGGAGCGCATGTTCCCTACCGAGCAGGGCAGCGGGACCGCTCTCACGTCACTTAATGCATTTGCTACCTACATAGGCAAATCGTTCGATACAGCCACCACCATCGTGCTGTACCGGCTGCTGTCCGGCGAGTTTAAGGGCGCCATTACCGGTCGAGTCGTAACCGCGGCCACGGTTGTAGACAATATGGAGCAACCTCTACGCACCGCATTCGACTATCCCGGCGAGGCCACCACTGGCGTATATGGCTTGGTGAACCAGTTCTCACGGTCGGTAAGTACGGTAGGCAACGGTTCACCGGAAAGCGCCCCAGACGGATATACGGAAACCGATTTCTACGATGGACTCAGCGCGTCGTCAATCGGTGCGAAGGAACCCTATGCGCTGTTGAGCGGAATCGAAAAAGGGAAGCGTTTCTATAACAGCGCTGAGGAATTGGTTCAAGAAGAATCGTACGATTGGAAGGCTATTTCCTCGATTGTCAACATCGCCACCGGAAAAAGTGAAAACCTATTCGGAGCCTATACCAGGCGGGAGCGTATCGTCACTAAGATATATGCACCGGGCTCGCCAACGCTGGGACCACTTGAGAGCATTAAGGATTTCGAATACGACGCTGGGCTTGGGTTGCCAAAAACGTCTCGCACACACAGCTTCAATTCCGAAGACAAGCGCGAATCCATCGAGGAGCACAGCAGGTTCGCCTACCAAGAGTACCCGGATTTGCTGGCCGCGCACGTCTGGAGCCCGGTGGTGGAGAAACGTACAACCGTAGATGGCTCACCCATTGAAATCCAGACGACTACGTGGCGGCGCGATTGGGGAGCGGTTATGGGCTGGGCTCCGTTCCGATTGTACAGGGCGCGTTCGAAGGATGCGTTGTTCACAGCCTCGGACTGGGCCAACACCACCGTGGCCGATCCTATTCATTGGTGGTTGTACGACGAGATTCTAGTACGCGACCGCTTCGGCAATATTCTTGAGCGGAAAAATGAGACGCATCGAACGTCGGCGTGGATCTTCGATGTCCATGGACGGTTCGTCGTCGCGGAGTTTCCCGATTCGTCGTTGAGCGAAGCGCTCTATCTGGGGTTCGAACCATACGAAGCCGTAGCACCGTGGTCGCTCGGCGGCAGCGAGTCGAAATTGCAGGCGGCTATTGAACGCGGAGATGCCCATACCGGGTCAAACGCCTTACGGCTGCTAGGGCCCGAGACCCTGGCGGCCTCAACGGAGATTGCTTCACCGGATGGACGGATATTCGCGTTGAGCTACTGGTATAAGACTCGCGCGCTGGATGCTGGACGCTGGACAATTTTGGCAAACGGCACAGAAGTGGCCGCGCGAATCGTGGACAATACGGAAGGCACGTGGCGGTTCTCACATCTGCTCGCCAAGCTGCCGTTGGGATTATCGCCAGTGTCCGTCGAAGTGCGCCTGACCCCCGCCGATGGGGTCGATCTCCTGATCAACGACATCCGCTTCTCGCCAGGTGTTTCGGAATGTGAAGCCACAATTTACAATCGGCTCTCGCTCCAGCCGGTGGCTAGAGTGGAGGCGAGCGGTGCGACCACACGTAGTCTATATGGTGGTTTCGGTTTGCCCGCACTGGAAGTAGCGCCGGGGGAGGCGGTAACCGCCGTGCACGGGCGCTATCTGTCACGTCTGTCCAACGGGGGCGTTTTCGATCAATCGGCCCCGAACGCCACCCTACTGATGCAGCCGCAATCGTGGAGTTTCTATCAGAGCTTCAGAATCGGGGAGGAGTGGCGCGACGGATGGGTTTCCGCCTCGCCTGAAGACTGGACCGCGCGCGAAGGCAAACTGCACCATAGTGGGGCGGCGGGTACGATTCATTTCGAACGGCAACCGGAAGCTCGATTCTATGGTGCCGCTGTGCAGGTGGGCGCCCCAGGCCCCTTCGCCGGCCCGGTTGGATTCGTCTTCGGAAATGATTTATCGCTGACCTGGGATCCCATTCGCGCCGCTTGGAGTTTTGGCGCGGTTTTCCAGCCGCCGCGCAGCGCATTGAATGTCTCCTGGGCGGATTATCACGAGTCGTTCGACGCGGGCAGACTGCCTGAGACCCTTCCGCAGATCTTCGGCGCGACCGGGCTGCCGCTTGCCTCTAACAGCGTAGTAACGAAGTTGATCGAGCAATCGGCGTGGACCGTCGCCGATCCTGCCGGAACCGTCTACTACCTGGTGCGAGACCCTGGCGCACCCGAGCGGATCTGCGTAGTGCTCGCACCGCGATCTTTGGTGCTCACTATTCGCGGAGCGGAGATCATACTCTTCGCCGATGGGGGCCACGCATTCAGCACAGAGCATGACTCGCCGGTCAGCGGTCACATCGGCCTCATGGCGTCGGGCGAGTTCGACTTTACCAACGTCGCGTTCTTCACTGACCCTCAATCGGAATGGAACTACCAGGATGGCGCTGCGCGAAATGTTCAGTTCCAGGTAGCGGATGAAGACGGCTTCATCGCCTCCGCCACGATCTACGATGCGGCGGGCAGGGCGGCCATCGCCACGCTGCCGGCGCGGTTGGCTCCAGCTCCAAACAAATTGGGGGCTTACGAACCGGGCGTAGCTACGTTCGATTGGACCACCCTCACGATGTCGGGTCTGGTGGTTAGCCAGCACCCAGAGGCGGGCGGATATCCGTACACACGGACTCGTTACGAGGACTCGCCGCTGGCCCGCGAAGTACAGCAAGGTGTTCCTGGCGCGGACTTCGCGATCATTGGCGCAGCCGGAAACACGCACACCACGTCGATACGGTATGGCATCAACGACGCTACGCTCGGACTCACCGAAGGCCGCTATTTAACCCAAACCATAGTGGATCCAGATGGAATCACGCGCGTCACTCTTAGCGATCAACGCGGCGCCACCGTGCGGGTCGGAGCGCTTGCTGCGCGGGCGCCGGAACGTTGGGACGTCACAATCTATCATCGCGACGCAGCGTTGAATCTTGTCAGTTTGGTGACCCCTATGGGCTACCCGATGGATTCAACCTATGATTTCTTGAACGCTCCACTTACGCTGCGTTCTGTAGACTTCTCGCTCTCGCGCCGCATGTACGATTCCGTTGGCCGGCTTCGTTTTGAAATGTCTGGAGATGGTGCGGCCGCCGTACCGCAATACGTCCGCTACTACAACTACGACCGGCAATCGCGGATTGAGCGTCAGGGCTCCTTTGCGCACGCATGGGATCAGGAACTCACCGAGCGTGTGGACGACCCAACCTGGCCCACCGCCCCTGCCAGCGACATCTTCCATTACGATGGCCTTGACCGCGCGGACTTGCTGGGAATCGGGCGCCTGGCCGCGTCCATCAGTGAGCGCCAGGTGAGCAGTGCCGATGGAAACGACTCTTTCCGCGCCGATCAGAATTTCTTCTACGACGAGAGAGGGCGGACCGTACGCGTATCGGTCCGCGCGGACGACTTCCGTGAAACCACCTATGAACTGACGCAGCGATACAACAATCTTGATGGCATTTCAGAAATTCACACCCCGTCATTCGATGGCGGCATGGGGGAGAGAATCGGCAATCACTTCGATCTGGTGGGCCGTGTCACGGAAGTTTTGCTCGACGCCGCACCGCTTGTCCGCTACGAATACGATCTCTCGGGCCAGGTTTCTCGCGAGACGTGGCTGCACAACGGTGTTTCGGTGGGCGGGCGAACGCTCGAATACAATCCCCCCGGATGGAACACCTTGGTCGCTGGAACGGGTTTTCAGGAACGCATCGATTACACATCTGGTGGCGTGGGTGGAGCGGGCTACTTCAACGGAAGCCCGGCCTGCATAACGACGGCTCCGCGAGGCTCCAACGGAGAAATCGTCTCACAATACTCGTACGATGCGCTGGGGAGACTCGACCAGGCGCTAGTGCAAAACGACACCACTGCTTTCGCTTACGACGCTAACGGGAACATCACGCAACTGGGCAGCACCACGCTTGGTTATGAGGACAGTGATCGGGTAACTACGGCCGACGAGCAGGGCCAACCTGAAACCTACGAGTACGACAACGACGGAAACCTCAAGCGCGCTTCCGGCGGCGCGGTCCTGGATCTCTCATTCGACTGGTTCCGCGGAATGCCGCTCCGTGCATCTCGCACAGCTGGTGGCGAAACAGTCGAAGCGGAGGTCCGTTATGGTTATGGTGGACGGCGAATCTATCGCAAAGTAGCTCGAACCGGGGCTCCACACGAGTCAGTACTATATTTGCGCGGCGATGGACCCGACCCGTTGGTGGAGTTTACTGGTGACGGCAGGAAAACGATCCACATCGCGGGACCGCGCGGTCTTTCCGCGCTGCATATTGGCGGCCAGACGTACTTCGTCTCCACTGATCGTCTGGGTTCAGTTCGCGCGCTGGTTGATTCATCCGACTCGCTCGCGGCAGGGTACGACTTTACTCCCTACGGGTCACCCCTGGGCACTCCGCTGGGGCAGAGCGAACTTACGACATATCGTTTCACTGGCCGTCAGCTCGACCCGAGCGGACTATACGATTTCCGCGCACGTTTTTACGATGCGCGGCTCGGCCGGTTCATCTCACCCGACCCGAAGATGCAGTTCCCCAGTCCGTACTCGTATGCGGCTGGCAGTCCACTGCTGTTAACGGATCCTACTGGCGAGTTCATTGACTTACTCATCATCGCGATTTTCGCGGCAATCGCCGAGATTGTACAAACGGTGGTGACGGCCGTGGTGGTCGGCGCAGCGGTCGGAGCGTTGGTCGGCGGAGTTCAAGCTGTAGTCACCATCGCCGAAAACGGGCTTACCGGTGGACAGGCGGCAGGGGTCTTTTTCGGCTTCCTTGGCTTGGGCGCGGTGGCGGGCGCGATCACCGGATTCACCGGGGGCGTGGTGAGTGCGGCCACCGCGGTATTAGGACCCTCGGTGGCGGCGGGTTCGATAGCGGGTTCGATAGCGGGCGGGGTGGCCGGCGCAGCGGTAGGTGCGGCGGCGGGCGCGGGACAAGCAGCTTTGCTGGGTGCGGATCCGGGAGCGGGAGCTTCTTTCGGAGCGCTGGCTGGCGGCGTTGCCGGCGCTGTGGGTTCCTTCCTTGGCGGCTTTGGCAGGTCCGCTTTCGTGAAGGCAACCGTTGGGAGGCAAAATACCCTGTTGTTGACCAGCGGTGCGGCGGGTGCGGCGTCGGGCAATTTGCTCAGTTCGGTGGCGCAAGGTAAGGACGGGAAAGATGTTTTCCTTTCGACATTAAAAGGCGTGGCCTACGGCTTTTTCGGAAAGTTGGTCGGGGGAACGGCGCTAAAAGGACCATTGGCGCCAGCGCCGCAGGTAGGTCCACCACGAAACCGGGCCCTTGACGAATGATTAGTGCAAATTCGATCGCAACAGCGGCGGTCAATTTATCGGAGATTCAAATCAACTGGGATCACATCCCTGGAGGCAAATACGATGGCAGGAGAAAGCAATTCAAACGACGCAACGCACGACTTCTGGTCGATCGCGAAGACACTTGGCCATGACGAGGCACTCAAGGCTGGTTCGAACGAGGTCACCACCACCATTAAGCCCAAGAACCTTGAGCACGCTCGGGAACTATTCTCGAGGTGCGGCGCGGAGGAACGCGCTAAACGGCAGAAGATATTCTTTGACCGTATAGGCTACCGTGCGCGGTGGCCTGAGGGACGGCACGATCGCGCTTTTTCATACATTTTGGCCGATGGCCAGCTTAATCCGGACGATGAGGCCCCGGTTGAAGTGTATCTTAAACATCTCAAGATACAGGCCACTACCATCGAAAAGATGACGCTTGGGCCAAACGAAGTAAAGAACCTCGGCACCTCGACCAATCCGGTGATACTTAACATTGGCACTCTGACCATGGAACCAGGCTCGCGTTTGGAGATTTTCAACACTATCCTTTCGCTCACTTGCGAAAACGTCATACGGAATGGATCCACTGGTCTATCCGCCTCGGCGGCGAATTATGACATTGGTATCTTCGGCGTGAAACCGCCTCCTCCGGCCGAAAGCGCCAAGGGAGGTGTCGGCGGCGAGGGGGATCACGGCGACGAGGGCACCTGTAAATGCAGCGGGACGGAGCCAGGCAACAACGGCACTAAAGGACTAATTGGCGGCGATGGCGGCGGAGGCGCGCCGGGTGGGCCCGGTGATGACGGCCTGCCAGCCCTCTTGGCTGAAATCACAATCCTAAAGAGCCTCGGCGGAACCAGCGCAGCACTTGCCATTGGGACACAAGGTGGCGCGGGCGCGGTGGGAGGAAAAGGTGGAAAAGGTGGAACCGGCGGCGTAGGTGGAAAGGGTGGAAACGGCAAGCGATGCGCCGGCACGTGTACAAATGGTGGTGACGGAGGCCCTGGTGGACCTGGCGGGCCGGGTGGCCCGGGAGGTCAAGGAGGCAACGGAGCTACGGCCGAAGACGTTCTGGTGACGGTGCCTGACGATGTGTTCAAGCGGATTTTCCGAATTCCTTTGGCCAGCGAGGTAGGCGATGGCGGTCCCGGTGGGGATCCCGGAGATCGCGGCGATGGAGGCCCCGGAGGCGCCGGGGTCTCCGCCAATATCTGCGACGGGGGCAATAAGGGAACCGACGGTAAGCCGGGCAGGTTGGGCACGAAGGGGCCGAAAGGCGACCATGGAGGGTTGGCCGGCCGGATCATCATCAATGGCGAAGGGTAACTAGTTGTGCCATGGGGTTGCGAGACTTGAGCTCGCAGCCCCGTGGTTTTCCCCACAGTTTTACACCATCAAGCCCGGGCCTGAATTTTTCAAGGCGCGGAAAATTCCTCAAGAACCCCGCACACTCCGAATACTGCTGATGCCGGGTTTACTGAGGAAATTAGAAGTGTGTATTATTTATGAAAAATCTTACAAAAATTCTTGCAATGTTCTGAAAAGTATGTATAATGATCATCCCCCAGTTCGGAAGGGCCTGTGCCCTGTGACGCACATCTTACCGTTTGCCGGGACTCGATTTTGATTCGGCATCTGGTTTTACAATAAACAAAAAATTCAAGACCTCGCGCTTCGGCGGAGAGTTGCGGATTCTTCACCTGTAACTAACTGTGCACGTATCCGTCTGCATCAGTCGCACTACATTCAATGAGGGCCTCGCCTTGCGGCCGGGTTCCTTTCTCACCCTAACCCGATAACCTTTACTAAGGAGAAGATGTGAAGAAAGTTTTTGCGTTGCTTTTTGTTATCGCCCTGGGCGCCTCGATGATTCTGCCCGGGCTCGTACACGGTCAAAAGTTAACTAAGTCCGAAAAATTGGCGAGGGCCGAAGCGGCCAGCCTCCGTCGCCTTCAGAAGAAGCTCAACGGCAAAGGCATCGCCGCAGGCGACGTGAAGACGTTGCGCGTTTTCGAGGACGACAACAAGGCTGACCGCGTGCACACTCACGTGCAGCAGCTGCACAACGGCGTCCCCGTCTTCGGCGGCCAGGCCATTGTCCACCTCAACTCGGCCAACGAGACCGAGTTCCGCGCGGCGACCGACAATTTGGTCGAAGGCGTCAACGTCAACACGACCCCCAACCTGACCGCGGCCGACGCCGTCGCCGCCGCCAAGGGCAAGTACAAAGAGAAGAAGGGCTGCGACTCGTGCCTGACGGGAACCCCGAAGGCGGACCTCTGGGTCCTGCGCCACGAGAACGTTGATTACCTCGTCTACCGCGTGCAGCTTGCGCGCCTCGACGGCTCGAAAGAGACCTCTGAGCCCCTCTACTTCATCAACGCGCACACGGGCGCGCTCGTCTGGGGCTACGACAACCTGCAAACGCAGAGCGCCACGGGCACCGGCTCCTCGCTCTACAGCGGCACGCAGTCCATCAACACTTTCCGCTCCGGCGCGAACTACTACATGGAAGACCACTCGCGCAACCTCGGCACCTACGACAACCGCAACTCGGCGAAGATCACGCAGATGGGCATCGTCAACTACGGCTCGATCTACCACTACACCGACGCCGACAACGTGTGGAACAGCACGACGCAGCGCGCGGGCGTTGATGCCCACTTCGGCGCGTCGAAGGTCTACGACTACTTCCTCAACGTCCACGGGCGCAACGGCATTGACGGCGCTGGCGGCCCGCGCACGATCAATTCCATCAACGGCACGACCACGATGACCGCCTCCATCGTCCACTTCGGCAAGAGCTACAACAACGCCTTCTGGAGCAGCAGCCGGAACCAGATGTTCTACGGCGACGGCGACAGCTCGCAGTTCGGGCCGCTCGTCACGCTCGACATCTGCGGCCACGAGATGCAGCACGGCATCACCTCGCGCACGGCGGGCCTGGTCTACCAGGGCGAGTCGGGCGCTTTGAACGAGTCGTGGTCTGACGTCTTCGGCGCGATGGTCGAGCTTTACGCCGAGGGCGGCGTGGAGACGACGAACACCTGGAGGATCGGCGAGGACGCCTACACGCCGGCCACCGCGGGCGACGCCCTGCGCTACATGGACACGCCGCACAGCGCCGGCAACTACGGCTACACGGCGAACGACGACCCGGACCACTACTCGGAGCGTTACACGGGCACGGGCGACAGCGGCGGCGTCCACATCAACTCGGGCATCGCCAACCACGTCTTCTACCTCGTCGCCCACGGCGGCAACCACGCGCACATCTCCGGGCCTTTCGTGGCGGGCATCGGCACTGACAAGGGCGCGAAGATTTGGTACAAGGCCATCACGACCTACATGACCTCCTCGACCAACTTCGCGGGCGCGCGCACGGCGACCCTGAACGCGGCCGCGGACCTCTACGGCGCGGGCAGCGCCGAGTACAACTCAGTGGCTAACGCCTGGTCCGCCTGCGGCGTTTTCTAAACGCCAAGGCCCCGGCGAGAGTACGGGTAAAAGAGGGGGCGATGCGTGACTCACGCGTCGCCCCCTCTTTGTCTTATTCTTCCAGGCTAATATCTCTGCGAGCCCGTGAGAATGGCGCACAGCTTCGTGAGGTCAATGTTGCCGCCGGAGACTACGCACACGACTTTACCGGCCCCGCCCAGGCCCTCCAAAGCGCAGGCCACTGGGCAAGCCCCAGCGCCTTCGGCGATGACGCGGTTCCGCTCGGCGAGGAGTCGCAGCGCGTTGGCGACCTGCTCAAGACTTACGACGAGTGAGCCGTCGAGCAGCGCGCGCGCACGCTCGAACATTTCGGGGAAGACGCCGCGGCCGCCGATGCCGTCCACGAAGGAGGGCTCGTAGACGATCTCCCGCGGCGAGCCGGCTTCGAGCGAGGCCGCGAGCGGCGCGGCCGTGCTCACCTCGGCCGCGTATACCTTGCACGCGGGTCTCAGTTCGCGCACCACCGCCGCGATCCCGCAGGCCAGCCCCCCGCCACCCCACGGGACGATGATCGCTTCTACGTCTGGAAGGTCTTCGAGGATTTCGAGCGCGATGGTCCCGTTACCGGCCATCACGTCCAAGTCGTCGAAGGCGTGTATGAAATGCGCGCTGACGCCCGCGTAGGCGCGGCTCTCGAAGACTTTCCACCACTCCTCGAAAGGAACCTTGATGACGCGCCCGCCGAGCCGCTCGATGGCTTTGATTTTAGTTTCGGGCGCGGTCAACGGCGCGACGACTGTGCAGGGGACGCCGAGCTCACGCGCGCGCCACGCGACGCCCTGCGCCATGTTGCCGGCCGACGCGGTGAGCACCCCTTGGGCCAGGGCCTCGCTCTCCATGTGCCCCATCGCGTTCGCCGCGCCGCGTATCTTGAACGAGCCGATGGGCTGTAGGTTTTCCAGCTTGAGGTACACTTCGGCGGGCGCTTCGGGGAAGTTGAGCCGGACGAGCGGCGTCCGTATCGCCGCGCCGCTGATCGTGCGGCGCGCCTCCTCGACGGCGGCGAGCGTTGGCAGCATGAGCAGTCTTCTTTCGTCCTTCGAGTCGCGGGCCATTTTCAGAAACTCACCCAGGTGCCCGCGCCCGTCTCTTTACATTTTCTGTACAGGTACTCCGCGGCCGCAAGGTCTTCGACGGCCAGCCCCAGAGACTCGAACAGCGTGATCTCGTCGGGGGAAGTCCGGCCCTGCTTAAGCCCCGCGAGAACCTCTCCCAACTCGGCGCGAACGTGCCCCGGCCCGACGGCTCCTTCACGCAGCGCGAGCAGGTAATCGCCGGCTTCGTTGACGACCGACTCGACCCTGTCGGCGAAGAGGCTCGAAGCGGCCACGGTCGCGGCGTCCAGCTCGCGCGTGTGCGGCGTGCACGAGCCGACCGCGTTTATGTGCGCGCCCTCCGAGACCCACTCGCGCCGCACGCACGGCTCGGCCGAAGTCGTCGCCGTGACTATCAAGTCCGCCCCGCGCAACGCGGCCTCAACCGTCTCGACAGCTTCGATCTGAAACTCGTATTTCCCACTCAACTCTTCGGCCAGCCTGCGCGCGCTCTCGAACGTGCGGCTTGCCACGCGGCATCGCCTGATGCGGTGGACGTGAGAGAGCGCCTCAACGTGCGCGCGGGCCTGCACGCCCGCGCCGACGACCGCCAGCTCGCCCGCGTCCTCGCGCGCGAGGGCTCGTGTCGCCACGCCTGAGACGGCCGCGGTGCGCACGGCCGTGACCGCCGACGCGTTAACGGCCGCCAGCAGCTCGCCCGACTCCGCGCTGAAGAGTAGGACGGCCCCCTGGTGTGAGTCTTTACCGCGCGCCGCGTTTCCGGGGAACACGCAGATGGCCTTCAGTCCGAAAGCCGGTCGCGGGCCGGAAGAGTAAGAAGGCATGAGTCCCATGATGCCAGCGGCACCGGGCGGGCGGACCACTGTGCGCAGCGGCTGGTGGAGCAGCCCTTCGGCGAGCGAGACGAGCGTCTCCTGCATGAGCCGTATGCATTCCCCCATCGGGAGGAGGGCGGCGACCTCGTCGTGGCTGAGAAGCAGGAGGTTCATATCGCTTGTGATGAAACGAATCTTAGGCGGAATTGTCAAGAACCCATCATACACGGCTCGCCTGCTAATAAAGCCCGCGGACCTCGAAATAAACCGCTGGCCCTTTCCGGCCGGGCGCGGGAACTTATCTCTTGCGCGCGCTGTCCCAGGAGTGTACTATCGGCCCGCGTTTGTAGAGTGTGGACCGACAAGGGGTGCTTGATGCTTGTAGAGTGCGTGCCGCGCCCGGAGCTGAGGGAGCCTGTATTGGGACTGATCCGCAGGGTCTCGGCCGAGCACGTGGGCGGCGAGTTCGCGATCCCGATGGCCGAGTTGTTCGAAGCCTTCGGGTTGACGTTGAAGAAGTCCGAGTGGAAGAAGCTGCACGGGCGCGGCCTCGTGCGCTTCACTCCGCGCGGCCCCTCGCACGGCGAGTTCTCCAACGAGGGCGGCGAGCAGGAACTGGCGACGGGCGAGGGCCTGACGCTGGTCGTGCCGGCGACGCTGGCCGGGACCTACGTCACCACGCAGACCTCTCTGACGCTGAAGTTCGAGGAAGGCTCGGCGCTGCGCGGCTGCAAGCGCATCTTCGTCCTGATCTGCCAGGACATCATCAAGATTGACGCCGACGAGCACAAGCTGTACATAGATTTGCCGGGCGAAAAGTACGACCTCTGTTTCGTCTTCTGACGAAGCCCCGGCGCGAGTCTTATGCCATCCGACTGGGAGCCGCATGACACCGGCACGCACCAGGATCACGTCATCGCTCACGTCATCGGCGCGACCGTCCTCGGCTACTTCGTGTTCGACCAGGCCGCGCACCTGGTGCTGGACATAGGATTCATCTGGACCGTCTTCGCCGACGGCGAGATGGGCCTCGTCCCGCAGACGATGGCCCTCTCCGAGCTTGACGTTGAAGTGGAGGCCAGGGAGGAGCTGCGGGCCGACGTGCAGGCGTTGCACGACGGAGTCGAGCCCGCCGGACTCAGGCGCGTGACCCGCGCGCCTGACGACTGCCTGGTCACGGAAGTCGGCTTCCAGGCGAGCGGCGACCGCCGCCGCCTGACAATCACGGGCGAAGAATCGAGCCTCGTAATCGTCACCTCGCTTCTGACGGGCGAAATTCACGTCGCTGCCGTACAGAACGAAAGCGGCCTCGCATGACATAACCGCTTTCGCTCAAGCAATCCGCAGAGTACGAACAGGAGGGAACAGGGGATGCTTCAACAGAAGCATGCAGAGTTGTCTTTTATGGGCCACAACACCGTCGCCGCGCAGGCTGCGCGCGCGCGTGTGGCCGCGTTGTCCGGCGAGGCTGAAGAGCCGGAGGAGGGCGGCGACGAGCCGCTCGACGACGCGGCCCGCGACGAGCGCGAGTACGTGCGGCGACGTTTGCGCGAGGAGTTGCAGCGCGAGCCGACCGAAAGTGAGTTGGACGAATGGCTGCGCCAGCACACGGAAGGCTATTAGGCGGCAAGCCAAGGGGTAGGCCCGCGCTCTGGAAATTTCAACCACTTAGGCTGTCGAAGGAGGGTTGCAATGGCAAAGAGAGAAGCGGTGGATTACCGTGCCAGGATTGCGGACGATTCCGGCGTCGTGCGCGGCAAGATTCCGTCCCCGCTCGTGCGGGAGATGGGCGCGCGCCCCGGCGATTACATGGTCTTCAGCCGGGATAGTTCGGGGAAGGTCACGGTCACACTGTCGCGCTCGAAAGGCGGGACGAAGAAGGCCGGCGGCGGGAAAAAATCCGGCCGATAGGCCAAGACTAAAACACCCTCGCCTCACGCCAGCGGAAAAAGTTGCGCCGCGCGGACGCTCTGTAGGCAAGTCCGCCGCGCCTTAACCTCTAGTGCGCTCCGACGGCAGCGGCCCGGCGGCCGGCCGCGGACTGCCTAAAAACGGGCGACGAGGCGCGGCCGCTGATTGGCCGCGCCTCGTCGCCCTTTCGTGCCTGCCGGACTCTCTACCGTCAGCCGGCGGAAACGATGACCTGATTGTCCACGGTGCTCACGCCCTTGACCGACTTGACCATGCGCTCGACCTGACTCTTCTGGGCCGGCGTCTCCACGGTCCCGATCAGCGTGACCTTGCCGTCGAGCACGGTGGCCGTGACGCCGAGCGTGGAGAGGTTGGCGTCCTCTGCCATCCGCTTGTCTATCTCGGACTGAATGGCGGCGTCTTTGTCTGCACCACTGGTCCCGGCGCTCGCCGCTGGCGGCGCGGTGGCCGGCGCAGGTTGCTCGATGATGACAGGCGGCTGCGCGGTCGTCGTCGCAGGCTGCTGGATGATGATGGGCGTCTGCGGCTGGGGCGCTTGTTCGATGATGACGGGCTGCTGGACCGGCGTCGGGGCGGAGGAGGCGCGCACGTTGGCGTTGACTTCCGTCACGGTGTCCTGCTGCCTGTTCAGGATGAATAGAAAGAGGAGCGTGACCAGTGCCACGGACCCTATGACGAGCACGGCGACCACGCTGCCAGGGACGCCGCGGCGCACCGGCTCGCGCGCCGTCACCGTCCGCACCACCTCACGCCGCGCCGACGGCGTTTCAATCACTACCCTGCTTCTCTTAACCTGTTCTTCGTCGTAAGCCATAACTTCAATCTCCCACTGCTTAAAAATAATCTTTACTCAATCATCACTGGGTTTCAGCAAATATTATTCCGCGGCCCGCCGAAAAGCCAGACCATGAGCCGGGAGCATAAAGGCTCAAGTTTTCGAAACATTGACTCGGCCCGAGCCCCGTGGGTTGCATCATCTTGACCAACGAGCGTATGCAATGAAAACAGAGGTCGGGAGTGCTGTTGACCTGTGCGCCGGCGGCTCTCATAATCCAGAGGCATGAGGACGGCCATTATTCACCACCCGATTTTTAAGGAGCACGAGACGGGCGAGCACCACCCGGAGACGCCCGAGCGTTACACGGCCATCATGGACGCCCTGCGCGGCGACGAGGAGTTGTGGCCCAGTTTGTTGGAGCTGCAACCCGAGCCCGCTCCGCGCGGCGCGGTCCAGGCTTGCCACACGCCGCAGCACTACAAGACGGTTGAGCGCGTGGTGAGCGAGGGCACTGGATTCCTGGACGCGGACACGGTCGTCTCGATGCGCTCACTGGACGCCGCGCTCAATGCGGCCGGCGGCGTGTGCAGGGCCGTGGACGCGTTGATGCGCAATGAAGCCGACAACGCCTTCCTGCCCGTGCGCCCGCCCGGGCACCACGCCACGCCCGAGCGCGCAATGGGCTTCTGCCTCTTCAACAACGTCGCCATCGGCGCGCGCTACGCGCAGACGCAGTACCCCGAAATCGAGCGCGTCGCGGTCGTTGACTGGGACGTGCATCACGGCAACGGGACGCAGGGGATTTTTTACGACGACCCGACGGTCTTCTTCTTCTCCATGCACCAGTATCCGTGGTATCCGGGCACGGGCGCGCGCGGCGAGACGGGGCTGGGGCGCGGGCGCGGCTACACGCTGAACGTCCCCGTGCGCGCCGCGACGCGCGCCGCGGACCAGCGCCACGCCTTCGACGCCGCGCTCGAAGAGGTCGGCGCTCGGTTCAGCCCGGACCTCATCTTCATCTCCGCGGGCTTCGACGCGCACGAGGCCGACCCGCTGGGCCAACTTCTCTTGACCGACGAAGACTTCAGGCGGATGACGCGCGCCGTCAAGCAGTGGGCCGCGAGCGCCTGCGGGGGCCGCGTCATCTCCTGCCTCGAAGGCGGCTACAACCTCGGGACGCTCGGCGGCACGGTGCGCGCGCACGTCCGCGAGTTGATGGCAGAATAAGGAAGGCGAGTCGCGTAGCGTCAGGGGAGTGGGATTGCGGCTCACTCCCCCGACATCGAACTGAGGCTCAGTGGCCTGGGGGTCTCTGCTGCTCGACGGGCGTATTCTGGAAGGCGACAATCTTCCAGCCCTCCTTGCCCTTCTGGAACACCATCGTGATGACGACTTCCTGCCGCTTCTCTTCCATCTTCCCCTTCGGATACGAGAAGCCCTGAACGTGGGCCACGGCGATCTCCGGGGCCAGGAAGCGCACCTTGGCGACCGTCATCTTCAAGTCAACTTCCTTGTAAACTCCGTCGAACAATGCCTGGTGCGCCTTGGCGTTCCCCTCGCGCGTGAACTTCGGGAAAAACATCCCGTTGACCACGACGTAGTCGTGATCCTCCGCGAAGGACGAGGCGAAGACCGAGCCCTTCTTCTGGTTCCAGCCGTCCTGCATCGTCTGCACGGCCTGCCGGATGGCGGCCTCGTCTGCCTCCTGCGCCTGCGCCTCGCGGCCCGCCAACGCGCAGAGCAACGCCGCCGCGAACAAAAGCCTCAAGACTTTTCGATTCATTCAGGTTTCTCCTTAGGGTTATGGCAAAGGCAGAATGGAGCCGACGATCAGAAGGACGACGACCCACGCCGCCGCCGCAATCCGCGGCCTCAGGAACACGTCATGTCTCTTGAGCATGGCCCTTACTCGTTCGGCCAACTCGGGGCCGAAGCCCGCCGCCAAGCTTTCGCTCGCCTTTCGCTCCAACAGAATCCAAGCGGCGGCCGCCGCCAAAATGGTCGGGACGATGTACGCCCAGACGCCGGCTTTCACTTGAGCGCCCGTGAAGTAGGTGACTAAAAAAGTCACGATTGGCACAAGAAATGTGACGAGCGCCGCCAGGCCAATTTTCGCATAGTACAGGTTTTGCAAAGCCCTGGGCAAAAAAGTTTTGGCCCTGTCGGCGTAGTCGGCCGTGATGATTTTATCTTTCAGCCACTCATGGTTATCTATATCACGGTTTATTTCCGATTCGACAAATTGTCTCGTCGCCTTCAGCAGCTCAGCCGGGTCGCCCCACAACCTGATGGGCGTCCCGGCGACTGCCCCCTCCAGCGCTTCCAGGTCCGCCTCAAGCAGGATCGAGGCGATGCCCTTGTAGTCGAAGAGGACGGCCTTGCCGCCGAAGCCTGTGAACTCCACAGTCTCACCGGCCGCCTCTACTCCCAACTCCGTGATGGCGCATTCGACCGCGTACTCTCTTTCGACGACGGTGTTCGTCAAGGCGGGCGGAGCCTGCGTCACGCTAGCCAGCTCGCGTAATTTCTCCAGGCTCCGGCCGCTCAGCTGCTGAACCACTTCGCGCTTCTCGTCCTTCAGGTCAACTCTCCAGTCGGCCCTGACGCTGCTCTCCACCGTCCGCAGAGTGTGTAGATAACCTCTCCCCTTGCACTTGTGGCACTCCACAGACCCCGTAGCCCCGCAGTTCCGACAGGGGACCGTGCCCGCCCCCTTACAGTTCTCACAGTTCACGGTGCTCGACCCGCCGCACCTAGGGCAGACAATCTTCTTGGGGCAAGACTTACCCGAGGCGTCCTTGCCTTTCCCGCCACACTGCGGGCACCTGATCTTGCCGGAATCGCACCCGCACGGCTTCTGTCCCCCGTTACATTTAGACTCGGAGCATTCGACGAACCTCGCTCCGCGGCAGACATCGCAAGGCAGCCGGCAATTCCCGAGGCACGTCGGGCAGATACGCTCGTAGCCGTAAGTCACCGGGCCGTCGAAGCAATCCGCCGGTTGCAGCGTCCGATCCGTCCGCTCGTTAATCCGCAGCCACGCCTGTACGCGAGCCGGCAACGCGGCCTCGGCGTCTCGCTGTGTCTGCTGCGCCGTTTCGTTGAGTTTCTCCGGGCTGTCGGTTCTTTTGGCGTGGTGCGGCAGCCGGCCTGTCTCTTCCCTGGGAGTGTTAGAGATGTGAGGAGTAAATTTCCAAAACGCTTTCCCCGTCGCAGCCCGCACGCGCCGGGGCACTTTTTTGAGAGAGGTTTTGTCAAAGCGCGTCAGGGGTTCAACCATCCCGACGATTTGATCGAAAACGAAGTCAAAGTGCTTGTCCATGAAGACCCCCTTCGCAGTTGTAGTCTCAAGTGGGACTTCCGGCCTTGGGCGCGGCAGTCTCGGAAAATATTCGGCTCGATGTAGCGCAGGACGTGAAGTTGTCGAACTCTTCCCTGAAGGACTCTGGCTGCGGCAGCGAGGGGCCGCGCCGCGGAGTATAGCACGCGGGCACGCGGTCCCGCGCAACATGATTCGTCTCGGCCGCCGTTTTGTGCGCGGTCGCGCGGGCCGGTCGGAGCCTTGAGGCCCCTAATTATTCCTGTACACCGCGGCGGGCCTGCGGTAAACTCCGTGGTGCTCGAAAAGGCTAGCGGCGCGCGGTGTCGCCCCGTAGAACCTGCGAACAACAAGCTGTCCGTCCTTCCGCGCTCGATGACCTTCAGCTTCGTGTCAGATATACAAGGAGCGCCAAGCCCTTCGACGAGAGAGGGGAGCCGCACCGACCTCGCACACGGCCCCCGCAGGGAGATGAACATGCCAGACGTAGAGATCACCTGTGCCGAGTGCGGCTCGGCCTTCCCGTTCACCGAACGCGAGCAGGAGTATTACGCGGAAAGGAACCTGAGCCAGCCGAAGCGCTGCAAGGCGTGCCGCGACGCGCGCCGGGCCAATTTCGGCGGGAGCGGCGGCGGGCGCGGGGCCGGCGGCGACCGCCAGCGCTTCGAGATCACCTGCGACCAGTGCGGCAAGACCGACTCGGTCCCCTTCAAGCCTTCTTCGGGGCGACCCGTACTCTGCGGCGAGTGCTTCTCGGCTGGCCGCGCGCAGTAGTTCTTAGCAGCAGCGGGCGAACAAATTCGGCGCTCGCGCCGTATAGCAAACTTAACCATCCAGCCGCCCACGGCTTCGAATCAAGCGTCCGGTGACGAAGTGATTCGAAGGCTCGGGGGCCGGAATGGGTAATGACTTATGAGTTACGAGACTGTCCAACTGGAGATGCGCGACGCGGTCGCCGTCATCACGCTCAACCGCCCGGCGGCGCTTAACGCGCTGACGGTGGAGGTCGCGCGTGAAGTCCGCGCGGCGTTGGCGGAGGCGCGCGAGCGCGGCGCGCGAGCCGTCGTGCTGACGGGGGCCGGGCGCGCTTTCTGCGCCGGCGGAGACCTGCGCGAGATGCGCCAGTTGGCGGAGAAGGAGGGGCGTGTAGAGGCTTTCTTCGACGAGCCGCTGCGTGTGATTCACGACTGCATCAGGCTCATCAGAGAAACGCCTCTGCCGGTTATCGCCGCGGTCAACGGGGTGGCGACCGGGGGCGGCTGTAACTTCGCCCTCGCCTGCGACATCGTCCTCGCCGCCGAGAGCGCGCAGTTCAACCAGGCTTTCGTCAAGGTCGGACTGACGCCGGACTGCGGCGGGACTTTCATCCTCCCGCGCCTAATCGGGTGGAAGCGCGCGGCCGAGCTTTTGATGACGGGCGACATGGTTGACGCGCGGCGCGCGGCCGAGATGGGGATGATTAACCGCGTCGTCGCGGACGCGGATCTGATGGCGGAAGCGCTCAACCTCGCCAGTCGCCTCGCCAGTGCCCCGACCGCGGCGCTCGGTCGGATTAAGAAGATGTTGGACGCGAGCGCGGCGAACGACCTTAACGCGCAACTGGAACTGGAACACGAGGCACAGCTCCAGTCAGGACAGACGAAAGATTTCAGAGAGGGCGTCGCAGCCTTCATCGAGAAACGGCCGCCGCGATTCACCGGCGGGTGACACGCTTCTCGAAAAGTTTTCCAAGGCTGCGAGCCGCTCGGACAAAATCCGGCGGCTCTTCTTATTGGGGATAAAGAAATGGCTTCACTAACCTACATGCAATTGCTGCGGGGCAACCGCCCGTTCAGGTGGTTGTGGTCGGGCCAGGTGGTGTCGGAGCTGGGCAACTGGTTCAACTTCATCGCCGGGCTGGGTTTGATACGCTCGGTTTCAGGGGCCGCGCCCGAGGCGACCGCCATCATGCTCGTCGCGCTGCTCGTGCCGTTCGCGGTCTTCGCGCCGCTGGCGGGCGCGTTCGCCGACCGCTGGTCGCGGCGCACGGTGATGCTCATGGCCGATCTGGCGCGCGCCGTCGTCGCGCTCGGCTACCTGCTGGTCCGCGGCCCCGAAGACTTGTGGATCGCCTACGTCTGCGCGGCCACAGGCTCGCTGCTGTCGTCCTTCTTCGAGGCGGCCAAGAACGCGGCGATGCCGAACGTGACGAGCGCCGACGGGCTGCTCGCGGGCAACGCCCTGATGTTCTCGTCGCGCTTCCTGCTGATGTCGCTCGGCGCGGCGCTGGGCGGCTGGGCGTCCGCGCGCTTCGGCTACCAGACGGCCTTCGTCATCAACTCGGCCTCGTTCCTCGTCTCGGCCTACTCCGTCTGGAAGATTCCCGCGGAGGCGATGAGGGAGCGCCCGGCGGGCGAGGCGGGGAAGCAGCGCGCGAAGAGCGAGAAGCGCGCGAGCTACTGGTCTGACGTGCGCGAGGGCTGGAAGTACATCGGGCGCTACCCGCTCGTCCTGGCTATCATCGGCATCAACGTGATGTGGGCCACGGGGGGCGGCGCGGCCAACCTGGTCTACGACCGGCTGGGCGGCGTGGTCTTCGCGGGCCAGGGCGGGCTCGAAGGCGACGCGGGCGTGGCGGCGCTCTACGCGACCGTGGGCGCGGGCGTCTTCTTCGGGATGCTCTTCGCGCGGCGCGTGGGCTACCACGTCGAGCTGCACGGACTGACCGCAGGGTTCATCGGCTGGATGCTTTTGGCCCACGGCGTCGTCTTCGCGCTGGCGGGCTTGATGCCGAAGCTGTGGATGGCGGGCGCGTTGTTGTTCCTGTCGCGCTTCATCGTCGGCATGGAGTTCGCGGTGCAGGACACCCTGTTGCAGCGGCTCGTGCCGGACGAGCTGCGCGGGCGCGTCATCACGACCGACCGCGCGTCGGAAATCCTCGTGATGAGCTTCTCGACCGTGCTGGCCGCGTGGTCGCTGCGCGCGGTCAGCCCGCGGACGCTGACCGTCATCTCGGGGCTGCTCTCGGCATCGCCCGGCGTCATCTGGCTCGCGCTCTTCGCCGCCGGCAAACTGCGTATGCCGGCGAAGGCGGAAGCCGCGCCGGGGCGGAAGGAGGATGAGAGCGAGGCTCTCCTCGCCTCCGCCGGGTGAAACAGACTCGTTTCTGTCGTAAGATGCAGCGAGTCATTTACCGTGAGGAAGAATTAACAGGGATGGACAGGATAGGCAGGATGGAAACACTTGTCTTCTTATCCTGCCCATCCTGTCCATCCCTGTTTGAATCCGCTTTATTTTCATAGCGCGATGAAGAAGCAGCTGGAAGGGAAAGGGCGGAGGCTCGGGCGCGGGCTCGCGGCGTCGCGGCTGTGGCTGCGCCGCGTGATGCCGCGCGTGGCGCTGGCGGCTGGCTTCCTCGTAGTCCTCTGGCTCTCCTTCGGCGACACGTCTCTTTACAGGCAAGCATTTATTGGCCCATTTCTGCGCCTGCTCACCGTCTGCGCGGCCGCGCTGACCTGCGTCTACTACGGCCTGAAGGCGCTCATCTGGCTGAAGAGGAAACTGCTCTGGCGCGTCCGCCGACGCCTGATCGTGACGTACCTCTTCATCGGGTTGACGCCGATCATCCTGATGACGCTGCTCGGCCTGCTCTCGGCCTTCGGCGGCTCGGGGCAGGGGATGGCGCGCATCATCACGGCGCAGGTCAACGCGAGCGAGCGGCAAACGCAGGCGTCCGCGCGCGGCCTCGCCGAAGCCTTCGAGGCTTTGCCGGCCGGGTGGGACGACCGCGCGATTCAGGGCTGGCTAGACGAGCGCGCTGCGCTCCTGCAAGCCTCGCTGCCGGGCGCGCGCGTGGCATTGTGGCGCGGGGCGGCCGGCTCGGAAACTGGCACAATTGGGCACGCGGGCGCGGCGCAGTTCGTCAGCACCGGCGGAGACGAGAGAACGCGCGGCGTCGGCGACGACGCGACGCCCGCGGGAGCGCCGCTGCCGGACTGGCTGCGCGGGCGCGCGGAGTGGGGCGGACTGACCTTCGCGCCCGCGGCGAGCGCGGACGAGCACTTCGGCTCGCCCTCTATGCGCGCCGTCGCGCGCGGCACGGGCGCGGGCGAGCGCCCGTTCACGCTGCTGCTGACCGTGCCTGTGAGCCGCGCCCTCGTCGAGCATTACCGCGAGGCGACGGGCATCTACGTGCGGCCGTTCTTCGTCAGCGCCCCGATGAACGAGTCAAACCGCATCGTCGTCAGGACGAACGAGAGGCGCGCGCGCGAGGAGTTGGAGCGGCAGAGGCGCGAGGCTGGCGACTACGAGGCGCGAGTCGAGGAGATGTTCCGCCGCGACCAGTTCGGCGAGCAGCCGGCGGGGACTTTTTATCTGGTCGTCCTGCCCGCGACCGAGTGGAGGAGCGGGCAGACGAGCAACCACCTGAGTTTTCTTTTCGACTGGTCGTGGGCGCTGGCGGGCAAGCAATTCTGGGGCGGCAGCGAGCCGGGCGAGATGTGGCGGCAGGCGCTCAAATACGTCGCCATCATTTTCCTCATCCTGGAGCTTCTGGCCCTGACGGCCGCCGTCTGGATGACGCGCGCCGTGACCGGCACAGTCCACAAACTCTACCGCGCCGTCGAGTACATCAAGCGCGGCGACTTCTCGCACCGCGTCCGCGTCCGCTCGCACGACCAGTTGGGCGAGCTGGCCGCAGCCTTCAACGACATGTCGGCCAACATCGAGTCGCTTCTGGAAGAGCGCGTCGAGCGCGAGCGGCTGGAGCGCGAGGTCGAGATCGCGGCAGAGGTGCAGGCGCAACTCTTCCCGCGCCGCGTGCCGGAGCTTTTGACGGCCGAGATCGCGGCCGAGTGTCGCGCCGCGCGCGGCGTGGCGGGCGACTATTACGATTACATAGAGGTCGCGCCGGGCCTCGTCGCGCTCGCGCTCGGCGACGTGTCGGGCAAAGGCATTTCGGCGGCGCTCGTCATGTCCAACCTGCAAGCTTCTCTGCGTGCGCAAACCACGATCACGGCCGAGCGGATCGAGATGGCCGCGCGCGCCCTCGTCGCCGCGGGGGCGGGCAGCGACCACAAGCAGGCCGCCGGAGCGGACGTGAGCGCGAGGGATATTGACGGCGCGGTGGCGCGCAAGATGACCAACATCAATCGCCAACTGTGCCAGAGCACGGAGTCCAACCGCTTCGCCACGCTCTTCCTGGCTATCTACGAAGACCGCACGCGGCGGCTGCGCTACACCAACGCGGGGCACAACGCCCCCATCCTCGTCCGCGCGGACGGATCGAGCGAGCGGCTGACGGTGGGCGGGATGATGGCCGGGGCCTTCGAGTGGGCTGACTACGAGGAGGACGCCGCCCCTCTGGCTTCCGGCGACGTGTTGGTTATCTTCTCCGACGGCATCAGCGAGGCCGAGAACGAGGAAGGCTGTGAGTACGGCGAAGAACGTCTCGTGCGCTTCGCCACAGCCCACCGCGAACTGTCCGCCGACGAACTGCGCCAGGCCGTCTTCACAGAGATAGACGCCTGGTCGGGCAAGAAAGAAAGGAACGACGACCAGACGCTCGTCATTCTTAAAGCCAAGTAAAGAGTAATCTGTCTTCAGCCCCGTCAGGGGCGGCCGACAATAGCCCAGCACTTCAGTGCTGGGAATTGAGCCAAAAAATATTCGAGTCCCGTAGGGACGGCCGATGTTTTCAGCCGTCCCTACGGGACTCTGTTTTTCTCTATCTCTTAACCCAGCACTGAAGTGCTGGGCTATTTTCAATCGCCCCAGACGGGGCTGAAGACTGAAACTCTTACGCTGTGATGATGGTGGCGCGGAGGCCGGTCAGTTCCGAGAAGTCCTTGGAATAGACGGTCTCGACTTTGCGGACGCGGTTGACGGTTTCGACGAGGTCCGCGGTCGGGATGAAGCCGTCTTCGGCGTGGGCTATGGCCCAGGCCGGCAGGTGCAGCGCGACGCGCAGGAGGTCTTCGACCAGGCGCAGGTACTGCTGCTTGGTGACGACGTTCGCGCCGAGGCGACCCGAAGCGCGCCGCTCGTACTCCTCCCAGAAGCCGTCGCCGCCGCGCACCCATTCTTCGCGCCAGGCCGTGGGCGCGCCGCGCCGCTGGTCGGAGACGCCGCGCGCGCGAGGGAGGCGTAAGTAAAGCAAGTCCGTGCGCTGCTCGGCGATGAAGTCGCGCGCCTCGCGGTTGTCGCTCGTGTTGCGCTGCGAGTTGTTGACGGGCGCGGGCTGCGCCTCCCAGATTCTGCGGAAGACGCGCGAGAGCGGCTGGCGCAGCTCGCGCGTCTCCTCGTCGAACGAGAGCGCGTAGTCGCCCGCGGCCATGCCGCAGCTGAGGGCGAGCGCGCGCCGGGCCGGCGATTCCAGTCCCTCCGCGCCGCGGCGCACGTTGTCGAACCACCAGGCGTCCGATTCGCCGAACCACTTGCGCAACGACGGGTTCGAGAGTTTGTGGCCCGGCACGTAGGCGTCTTCGAGGACGGCCGCCACGTCCTCCTCGCTCAGCCGCTCCTCGTTGTTCTCGACGTAGGCCGCGGCCTTCGTCGTAGCCCACTGTGCCAAATCGTTCGCCGCCACGCGCACGCCCCAGCGCTTGAGGTAGAGCCCCAGCTCGGGCTCGCCCGCGAAGGCCAGCGAGACGGACTTGAACTTGAGCCGCCGCAGCACGCCCAACTCGAAGGCGAGCCACCCGTTCGGAATGATGCCGTTGCTTTTCATCAGAAGTCAGAAGTCAGAAGTCAGGAGTCAGGAGTCGGAAGCGAGGAGCGCAGAGGTTTCTTCTGTCTCCTGGCTTCTGACTTCCGTCTCCTGTTGTTTCGCGTAAGAGTTAAGTTCAGGAATCTGCGGGAGCGCGAGGAGGGCGCGCACCACCCGCGGGTCGAATTCGAGGCCGGCCCAGGCGATTAAGTGCTCGCGCGCCTCGCTTTCAGTGCGCGCCGGTCGAAAAGGGCGGGCGTCGGTCAGCGCCGCGTAGGAGTCCGCCACGCGCAGGATGCGCGCGCCGAGCGGAATCTGCTCGCCGCGCAGGGCGTCCGGGTAGCCCGCGCCGTTCCACCATTCCTGATGCCAGCGCACCAGGAGCTGCGCGGCGCGGTCGGCCCCGGCGCGCGCGGCCTCCTGCTCGCCGATGACGGGGTGGCGCGCGAGGTCTAATCGCTCGTCTTCGGTCAGAGGCCCGGCGCGCTTGATGTAGTCGCGCTCCATGGCGACCTCGCCGAGGTCGTGCGCGAGCGCGGCCAGCTTGAGCGCGGCGCGGTCCTGCTGCGCCAGGTGAAACTGTTTCGCCACGGCGTCGGCGAGCCTGGCGATGCGCGCCGCGTGCGTGTGCGCGTAGCCCTCGAACTCGTCCGAGGCCGCGGCCAGCCGCATGAACGCCTCGCCCGTGACGCGCTCGTTCTCCGCGAAATCAAGGTGAATGGACATGGTCAGTGGTCAGCAGTCAGTGGTCAGTGGTCAGTTAGAAGACAGCAGAGCAATTGTGCCAGAACTAGTCTTCGGAGGTCGTTAAGGTCTTGCTCTTAACTGACCACCGACCACTGACCACTGACCACTAATTTTTCCTTTTCAGTTCATCGAGCATCCGGCGCGCGATCCTGTTCTGGGGCTCCAGGGTGAGCGCGCGCTCCAACTCTCCCTGCGCGCGCTTGATTAAGCCCAGGTCGCTGTAAAGCTCCGCGAGCATCACGCGGTAGGCGGCGTTGCTGGCGTCGAGCGCGATGGCGGCTTTGAACTCGGCCTCGGCGCTGCGGCGCAGGCGTTCGTCCTTCGCCATCGCCTGCCCGAGGCAGGCCCTGTAGCGCGGCTGCGTCGGGTCGAGCCGCGCGGCCTCGCCGAGCGAGGCGATGGCCGACGCGTTGTTGCCCTGCTGCAAGGCGGTCAGGCCCTGCTGAAATATCTCTTTGGCCCGGAACGAGGCGGTCGCGGCCTGCTGCCCGCCCGGCGAAGACGGACTGTAACTCGCAGCCCCGGCCTCTGCGGGGGAGGGGCTGGCCGCGCGCGCCTTGCGGCTCTGGGCCTCCTGCTGGAACAGCTTGGTGTCGTAGCTGGCGCGCGAAGACGAGTCCTTGAGCGCCTCGTAAGCCTGCGCGACCTGCGCGAAGGCAGACTCGATGCGCGACATCAGCGCCTCGTCCGCCTCCCTGCGGAAGCGATCCGGGTGGTAACGCTTGGCGAGCCCGTGGTACGCGCGCTTGATGTCGGCCTGGCTCGCGGAGCGGACGATGCCGAGCACCTGGTAATGGTTGGTGGCGTTGTTCAGCCGGTCGAACAAGTCCTCGGGCCTGCTCTCTTCGTGGCGCTTCTCCGCCGGGGCCGGCGCTTGGGGCGGCGGCGGCGCGGCGGCGGCAGCCGTGGCCTTCTGCGTCGGCTGCGGTTCGGGCTCGGGCGTCGGCTTCGCTTTGGGCTGTGCCAATTCCAGAGCGCGCGCCCTCTCCCTCTCCTCGTCGGAGATCGCCTGCGGCCAGCGCTCGCGGCGCAGGAAGCCGCCGAGCGCGAGCGTGTAGGCGGCGCGCAGCGTCTCCGCTTCCGGGAGGCCGCAGATAGTCACAAGGTCACGCACGCTGACGGGCGCGTCAACGCGCGACAGCACGAAAGCCTCGCCCGGGGAAAGATTGATGTCGTCGGGCAGGCCGCTTTCGGGGAAAAGCTTTTCGTCCCCGTCGCCGAACCTTCGAGCGACGAAGCCCGGAGACAGCCGGCGCGCGCTCTCGACCAGCAGCGCCTTGACGTTGACGCCTGCGCGGACCTGACCCGTCAGGCGCACGCGCGGGTCGAAGTCCCACTCTCCGTCCGTCCACAGCAGGGCGTGACAGAGCAGTTCCGAAACCTGGCGCGTCGTTATCTCGTCGAGCGCCTCGCGGCTGAGCGCCCCAGAGGCGACGAGCGCCGCGCCGGCTTCCAAATCAGAGTTGCCCGCGCCGACGCCTCCGAGCTGCGCCTCCGTCAGCAGGTTCCAGCGGCGCGCGCACTCGGCGAAACGGAAGGCGCGCAGGTTGGTGGCGGCGTAGACGACCTCGCCCGCTTCGAAGTAGACGACCGCCTTGGCCTTTTCGCGCGTGAGCCGCACAGCGCCCGACAGGCTCTCGCCGGAGATTTCGCGCAGCAGCTCAGCCAGCGGGTGTTTGTTGAGTTGACCGGACATGCTCTCAGCTTCACGAACGAGCCTCCGGCCTCAGTCTTCATCCCCTACGCGCTCGGCTGTGGCGGGAGCCCCCTCGATCCTTCCGGCATCATAACGCACGCGCACGGCAAAGAACAGTGGTCAGTAGTCAGTGGTCAGTGGTCAGTTAAGAACAAATGCCTTTCTTTTAACTGACCACTGACTACTGACCACTGACTACTGCCTTTGACAGTCGCGCGGGCGGCGCATATAGTAAGTTCAAAATTAATTCAGAGAAACCGGACAATCTCCCGCGCGACCCGACGGGCGTGGGCACTCCGTTGCGGACTGCCGATGAGCGAACAGATTAGGGGACGTGTGCAGACGAAAGCAGCCGACGAGAACAGCGCGCCCGACGTGTGCCTGGAGGAGTTCAGCGCGCTGAGCGCGGAGATCGTTGACCTGCTCTACACGCAGACCCTCTCGCCCGACGCCATCAGCACCCCGGCACAAGTCTGCGCCGCCTTCTCAGACATGATCCTGCGCCACTGGGACTTGTGCTGCATCGTCATCTACCTGCGCGACGAGGGGGGCCAGCTGCGCGAGACGGCCGTCCACACGCACGAGCACCTGGACAAGGAGAAGGCGCGGGCGGCCGGAGCGCAATTCGCCGCGGCGGCCGAGCGGAGGGGCGGCGAGGTGCAGACCTTCCTGGACGAGGACGGGGACGGCAGCGACGAAGGTCAGTTGCGCCGTGCGCTCGAAGAGGCGGACTTGCGGGCGTGCGCGGCCGTGCCGATTCACGCGCGCGGGATGGTGGTCGGCGCGCTCGTCGCCGTCAGCTACTACCCGGAGCGCCTGCGCGCCGCGATGAACGGGCTCCGGTTCGTCGCCGCGCCGGTCGTCATCGGCGTCGGCAACGCGCGCCGCGCCGAAGCCCTGCGCGACCAGAACCAGCGCATCGAACAGTTAGTTGACGAGCTGAAGCGGCAGAGCTACGCGTTCGAGGAGGCTAACCGCGAACTCCGCCGCGTGGCCCATTACCGCTCGCTCTTCCTGGCGCGGATGTCGCACGAGCTGAGGACGCCTTTGACCTCCATTCTCGGCTTCGCGGAGATCATGCTCGACCACGAGACCTTGACCGACGCGCAGCGCCGCTTCTGCGAGAAGATTCAGGCTTCGGGGCTGCAACTGCAAACGCGCCTCACGCAGCTCGTTGACCTCTCGCGGTTGGAGGCAGGGCAGTCGGAGCTGTTCCTGCACGAGTTCTCGCTGCGCGAGGTGTTGCGCGAGTCGTGCGGGGCGGTCGCGCGCCTCGCCGAGAAGCGCTGCGTCGAGATTACCTGCGAGCCGGAGGCGGGCCTCCCCTCGATAGTCTCTGACGAGGGCAAGCTGCGCCAGGTGCTCTACAACTTCTTCGCGCACGCGATCAGCCGCAGCCCGGAAGGCGCGGTCGTCCACGTCCACGCCGAGAGCCCCACGCCGTCGCGCTTCCAGATCATTATCGAGGACGACGGCGAGGCCATAGACGACATGTCCAGCATCTTCGAGCCCGTGGACATAGACGCGCCGAGCGAGAAGGCCACGAGCATGACCGAGCTGGGGCTCGCCATCGCGCGCCGCCTGATAGACGCCCTCGGCGGGACCGTGACGCTCGCCAGCCCCGAAGGCCGCGGCCTCCAAGTCATCATCGAACTCCCCGTCCGGCCTCCCGAAGGAAGATAAGAGCCAATAAATAGTGAGTGGTAAATGATGAATGGACGAGCGGCTTTGTCTATTCACTACTTACCATTTACTATTTACCGTTAACATCATGGAGCAGTCTTCAGCCCAGAATCCGGCCGCGGAGATAGAGGTCCGCGATTGCGCGACAATAGCGGAGTTCGACCGCTGCATAGAGTTGCAGCGCGAGGCGTTCGCGCTGCCCGACCTGGAAATCACGCCGCGCCGCCACCTGATCGTCACGCGTCGCGCGGGCGGCTGGACGCTCGGCGCGTTCGCCGGTGATGAAATGGTCGGCTTCGTTCACCACATGGTCGCCGTCGCGGGCGAGGGCGAGGTCATAGGCTACTCGCACATGATGGCCGTGGCGCGCGACTACCAGAACCGCGGCGTCGGCTCGCGCCTCAAGTGGGCACAAAGGGCGCGCGCGATGGGCGAGGGGCGGCGGCTCGTCAAGTGGACGTGGGACCCCATGCAGGCGCGCAACGCGCACTTCAATCTCAACCGCCTGGGCGTCCTGGTTCGCTCCTACGCGGTCAACTTCTACGGCACGGACTACGGCGCGACGCAGCGCGAGACGGCCCGCGACGTGAGCCTCGACAGCGACCGGCTCTTCGCCGAATGGCACCTGGATTCCGCGCGCGTCAGCCGGCTCGCGGAGGGCCGCCCCGTCGAACACGAGCCCGCGCCCGCCCGCGCCATCGAAATCCCCCCGGACTGGGCCGCGCTCGTCCGCGGCGACCCGGCCCGTGCGCGCCGCGAGCAACTGCGCGTCCGCTCCGAGTTCGAAGAATCTTTCAACGCGGGCCTCGTCTGCGCCGGCTTCCGGCGCGACGACACGCGCCCGCGCTATCTACTTTTCAGAAGAGATGAGTAAGCTGCTTTAACTCATCACTCATCACTCATCACTCGTCACTGGTTTTCGTCTATGTCTTTCGCACGCTTCGACCGCTACGTTGAACGCCACGCGCGCTCCTTCACGGAGCGGCTCCAGGCGCTGTGCCGTATGCCGTCCGTGGCGGCTCGCGGCACGGGGATGCGCGCGATGGCCGAGGCGGTCGAGAAGCTGATGCAGCGCTCGGGCGCGGGCACGCGCGTCTTCAAAATCGGCAGCGGCTTCCCCGTGGTCTTCGGCGAGTGCGGGGCCGGCTCGCACTGTTTCCTCGTCTACGGCCACTACGATGTCGCGCCGGTCGGTCACCTGACGAGTTGGTCGTCCGGGCCGTTCGCCGCGGAGGTCAAGGACGGCAAGCTCTACGCGCGCGGCTCGGCCAACAGCAAGGGCGACCTGGTCGCGCGGCTCGCGGCCGTCGAAGCCTACCAGAAGACTTTCGGCAAGCTGCCCGTCTGCCTGCGCTTCGTCGTCGAGGGCGAGGCGGGCATCGGCAGCCCCAGCCTCTCGCGCTTCGCCTCGGAGAACGTCGAGTTGCTCCAAGCCGAGGGCTGCATCTGGGAGGAGGGCAACAAGGACACGCAGGAGCGCTTCGTCGTCAGCCTCGGCTTCAAGGGCATCACGTTCGTCGAGCTGCGGGTGCACGGCGCGCGCACCGACCTGCACTCGAAGTGGGGCGCGATTGTGCCAAATCCGGCGTGGCGGCTCGTGCAGGCGCTCTCCACCGTCACCTCGCCCAAGGGCGTCATCACGATTGACGGCTTCTCCTCGCACGTCGCGCCGATAGAGCCCGAGGACGCCGAGGCGCTCAAGGAGATAGAGCTGGACGAGGCGGGCCTCAAGCGCGAGTTCCGCATCGGCCACTGGGTCCGCGGGATGCGCGGCAGCTCCCTCGTCCGCGAGCACATCTTCGGGGCGACCTGCACCATCTGCGGGATTCAGACAGGGCACACGGAGGCCGGGCCGAAGACCGTGCTGCCCAGCTCCGCGATGGCCCGGCTCGATTTTCGTCTGGTGCCTGACCTGACGCCCGAGACGGTCGTCCGGCTCCTGCGCGAGCACCTGGACGTGCGCGGCTTCAAGGACGTGGAGGTGATTGAGTTGGGCAGCGCGCCCGTCATCAAGTCTTCGCCGCAGTCGGCCGTGGCGCGCGCCGCCATCGAGGCCGCGCCCGAAGTCTACGGCGCGGCCCCCGTCGTCTACCCGCTCAACCCGGCGAGCGGCCCCGTCGCCGTCATCTGCGGCGCGACCGACCCGCCGCTGCCCGTCGTCTCCTTCGGTACGGGCTACGCCGGCTCGAACCCGCACGGACCCGACGAGAACATACGCCTGGAAGATTTCCTACAGAGCGTCAAATTCTTCGGCCGCGTCATACACCGCCTGGGCCAGCACGCACGCCACTCGAAGAGCGGCGGCCACAAAAGCTCGACCGCGCTCGTCCTCTCCGGCGGGGCCTAGATTTGCCGCGCGGCGGCGTTCGGTTATGATGAGGGCTTTAATTCCAGCGCGAGGGTGAGAGGGAAGTTGACGACCAACGTCCGAGAGGTCGAGCGCGAAATCCTGGGCCTGCGCGAAGAGATTCGCCGGCACGAGGAGCTGTACTACGTTCAGGACAGCCCGGAAATCTCCGACGCCGAGTACGACGCGCTCGTCGCCAAACTTCAGCAACTCGAAACGGAGCACCCGGAGTTCCTCACGCCGGACAGCCCCACGCAGCGCGTGGGCGGGCGGCCCGCCGAAGGGTTCGCGGAGTACGTCCACCGCCGCCCGATGCTCTCGCTCGACAACAGCTACAACATTGAAGACCTGCGCGCGTTTGACGAGCGCGTGCGGCGGCTCGCGGACGGGCGCAGCTTCGATTACGTCGCGGAGCTGAAGATTGACGGGCTCTCGATCTCGCTCCACTACGAGGCGGGCGTGCTCGCGCGCGGCGTCACGCGCGGCGACGGGCGCGTCGGCGAGGACGTGACGCAGAACGCGCGCACCATCCGCACCGTCCCGCTCAGGCTCCGCGCGGACGACCACCCGGAAGTCGAGGTGCGCGGCGAGGCTTACCTGTCGCGCGCCGTCTTCGAGAAGATCAACGCCGAGCGCGAGGAGGAGAACCTGCCGCGCTTCGCCAACCCGCGCAACGCGGCGGCCGGAACCATACGCCAGTTAGACCCGAAGATCGTCGCCGCGCGCCGCCTTGATATGTTCGCCTACGACGTTATCGCGGGCGAGCGCAAGCCTTTCAGTTCGCACTGGGAGGCGCTCGACTGGCTCGCAAGGGCCGGCTTCCGCGTGAACGAGAACAGGAAGCTGTGCCCTTCGATTGACGACGTGATCGAATTTTGTAACGGGATGGAGCAGCGGCGCGACGAGCTGGGCTACGAGATTGACGGCGTGGTCGTCAAGGTCAACTCCACCGCCTTGCAGGACGAGTTCGGGGCGACGACGAAAGCGCCGCGCTGGGCCATCGCCTACAAATACCCCGCGCGTCAGGCCACGACCCAGGTGCTTTCCATCGTCGTCCAGGTCGGGCGCACGGGCGCGCTCACGCCGGTCGCCAACCTTGAGCCGGTCGAATTGGCCGGCACAATCGTGGCGCGCGCGACGCTGCACAACGAGGACGAAATCCGCAGGCTCGACGTGAGGGAAGGCGACTGGGTGCTGATAGAGAAGAGCGGCGAGATCATCCCGAAGGTTTTGAAGGTCGTCGAGTCGAGGCGCACGGGGGAAGAGAAGCGTTTCCGCATGCCGAAGAAGTGCCCCGTGTGCGGGGGCGTCATCTCGCGCCCCGAGGGCGAGGTCGTCTCGCGCTGCGTGGCGGCGGATTGCCCGGCGCAGCTCAAGGCGCGGCTCCTGCACTTCGCCTCGCGGCGCGCGATGAAAATCGAGGGTCTGGGCGAGCAACTGGTCGAGCAGCTCGTCGGCAAGAAGATGGTCGCGGACATCGGAGACCTCTACAACCTCATGATGGAGGACGTGGCGGCGCTCGAACGGATGGCGGAGAAGTCGGCGTCGAATTTAATGGCACAAATCGAGGCGAGCAAGTCGCGCGACCTCGCGCAATTGATTTACGGCCTCGGTATACGCCACGTCGGCGAGCGCACGGCCGGCATCCTCGCGCGCCACTTCCGCTCGCTCGAACGGCTGAGCAAGACGACGGTCGAGGAGCTGGACGACATACACGAGATAGGCATGACGGTCGCGCAGAGCGTCCGCGACTGGTTCGACGACGCGGGCAACCTCTACTTGTGCGAGCGGCTGCGCGCGAAGGGCGTGCGAACGGAGGCGGAGGGCGGGACTTCAGAGGCGCACGACGCAAACTTCGCGGGCAAGCAGTTCGTGCTGACGGGGAGGCTCGAAACCCTGACGCGCGACGAGGCGCGCTCGCTGATAGAGGCGCGCGGCGGGCGCGTCACGTCCACCGTGAGCAAGAAGACGGACTACGTCGTCGCGGGCGAAGAAGCCGGCTCGAAGCTCGACAAGGCGCAGGCGCTCGGTCTGCGCGTGATTGACGAAGCGACTCTCAGAGAGCTGCTCGGCCAGGAAGGATACGGGAGGGAATGATGGCTGCTGAAGAAGGAAATAAGTTAGAACTCGTCTACACGCTCTTTTGCGACGACGTGCGTTTGGAGGTCGGCAACAAGCTCTCGCTGATGGGCGTCTTCTATAACCTGGTGGTGCAGCAGCTGCCCATGTCGCTCTTCAAGTTCGCGATTGTCAACCACTGGCGCGGCAGCGGGACGCACCTCTCGGAGGTGAGAATCCTGACGCCCGACCGCCAGCAGCCCGTGGCCGTCTCGCAGCCCACGCCGTTCGAGATCGCGCCCGGCGGCTTCGCCGACAACATCAGCTTCTTCGTCAACGTGACCTTCCCGGTCGCGGGCCAATACTGGGTCCAGACGCTCGTCAACTCGACGCTCTTCGACGAGCAGCCGCTGGCCGTCACGGACGCGCAGGGCGCGCAGCCGACCGAGAACCTGTCGGACGCCGTCAACTGAAGGCCGGCGCGAAAGTCCTCAGAGGTTGTAAATCTTCACCTTGTAATTGAGGGTGTTGGCCTTGATGCCGAGCAGGCGTGCGGCGCGGGCCTGGTTGCCGCCCGTGATGAGGAGCGCCTGCTGTATGATGCCCGACTCGAATTGGCGGACGGCGTCGTCCAGCTTGATGCCGTTCTCTATGTCGAGCCGGTCGGGGCCGTCCGGCGACGTGAGTCTTGAGAGCAGCGTCTCGCGCTCCAGGCTCTGCGTCTCCTTCAGCAGAACCAGCGCCAAATCTTTCAGCTCCTGAACCCTCTCCGCGAGTTGCGGGGATTCGTCGAACCCGCGGGCCAGAGGGCGCGGGCGGCGCACGGGTTTCCTCAGATGCTTTAAGGCCACAGCGTTTCTGCTCATCTTCCTTCCCCTCGACGTGGAAACAAAACACCGCGAATAGGCAGAGTTGTACGGCAACTAATTATTCGCTCGCCGGGGAAAAAAGTTCCGAAAAATTTCGCGGGCGGGCGGAAAGTTTTGGGCCAGGAAGGTTAGAGGGCCGCGCCGCTCCGACATTCGGGATTTAATCCGAAAGCCGGTGTCAGTACCGCCTGCGGTAGCGGGCGGGTCGCCAACGTTGAGACACCCGCCCGCTACCGCAGACGGTACTGACTTGGGTCGCGCTAAGAAAAAAGAGGCGAGTCAGATGACTCGCCTCCGCGTGTGAACTCTTCGGAATGATGGCATGCGGATGAGTGGATTTGAACCACCACGGTGTCGCCACCACAGGCTTCTGAGACCTGCGCGTCTGCCAATTTCGCCACATCCGCTCACTAACTGGTGTTTGAATATTACGGACGCGGCGAAAACGTGTCAAGCAGGCTCACCCGCGCGTCAGGGCCGGCCGATTATGTCGCCCAGAACGCCGCCCCAGCGCCCGCTGCCGCCGCGCGAGCTGCGGTTGCGGTAGCCGTCCTCGTACCCCTGCCGGAAGCCCTGGCGGAAGTTGTTGCGGTAGAGGTCGCGGTCGCCGTAGCTGCTGCTGTAGCCGCGCGTCGCGTTGCGGTATTCGCTGTGGTCGTCGTAATCGAAATCCTCCCCGCGCGCGCGGTCGCTGCGGCCGGCGCTGTAGCCGGAGTTGTAGCCGACGTTCTGGGCGCGGTTCCTGATTTCGTTGCGGTCGTAGACGCCGTCGTTGTCGCGGTCGCGGTCGCGGTTGCGGTTGCGCGGGCGGTTGCCGCGGTAGTTGTCGTCGTCGTCGTAATCGTCGTCGTCGTCCCAGTCGTCGCGGTCGCGCGGCCCGCGCCCGTCCCAACGGCCGTCGCGCGCGTCGTGGCCGTTCTTGAATTTCGCGTCCTTCTTTTCCTGATGAGAAATCTTATTCTTGCCGCGGCCGCGCCCCTGCGCCAGCGCCGCGGTCGGCAGAATGAGCGCGACGGCGAGCGCCAGGATCGCCGCGCGGATGACGGTGAGCTTTCCCGTTAAGTTGGTCATGCCTTCCTCCCGTGTAAAAAAAAATCGCGTGAACTTACGCGCCAGTTTGTGATTTTGTCCGTTGAGGTAAAACGCCGGGCCGAATGCTATTTACAATCACCGTGCCACGGCGGCGGCGGCGGTTAAGTCGTTGAATTCAGTTGCGCGGCCTGCCCCCTGATACACGATAAAAGGGAAGCGGCGGAACCGTATCGTGTGGAAATGCTACAGGGCGGGGCGCGGTTGCGGCCCCAGTCGCGTGATTGTTATAGTTAATTTCTCTTTTGGTCGCCCGAATAAGAATGTCCGACACCGTAGCGCCAGGTTCTGACACGTTGCGCGAGCGTTTGGCGGAGGTCCGCCGCCGGATTGACGAGCGCGCGCGCAAGGCGGGGCGCGACCCAAGCGAAGTCCGGCTCATCGCCGTCAGCAAGACGCACCCGCCCGAGACGCTGCGGCGCGCAATCAGCGCGGGCGCGACGGACCTGGGCGAGAACCGCGTGCAGGAGGCCGACGCGAAGATTCGTGAGGTCGGGCGCGGCGCGGCGCGCTGGCACCTCATAGGCCACCTGCAAGCGAACAAGGCGCGCCGCGCCGTCCAGCTCTTCGACACGATTCACTCGCTCGACTCCGCGGCGCTGGCACAGCGCCTTGACCGCCTGTGCGAGGAGTCCGGCCGAGACGAGTTGCCTGTGCTGATTCAGGTTGACCTGGCGGGCGAGGCGACCAAGTCCGGGGTGGGCGAGAGTGAGGTGGATGAATTGGCACAAACTGTCGGCGCGTGCCGGCGTCTGAGGCTGGCCGGCTTGATGACGCTCCCGCCCTTCCTGGAGGACGCGGAGCGCGTGCGCCCGTTCTTCCGCCGGCTGCGCGAGCTGCGCGACGCGCTTGAGGGGCGCGGCAGTTTTGGCACAGCGCGCGGCGAGCTCTCGATGGGCATGAGCCACGACTACGAGGTGGCGATTGAGGAGGGCGCGACCTACGTGCGCGTCGGGACGGCCATCTTCGGCGAGCGGCGCTCGTAATTTGAAAACGGTTTCCGAGTTTTACTGATGTCTATTTTTGAGCAAATTTATGACGGGTTCTGGTACGCGGTGGCGGCCGCCATCCTGCTACTCGTGGCGCTCGTACTGATTCGCACGCTGGTGAACTACGCCGACCTCAACCCGTTCGGCTGGACCGCGCGCACCGTTGGCAGCCTGACGGACCCGTTCATCAACCCCGTCAGGCGCGGGCTGGTGCGGGCCGGCCTGGAGCCGAAGCTGGCCCCGCTGCTGACCATCCTGATTGCGGTGCTCCTGGGCTGGTTCGCGGTGCGGCTCGTCTACGAGGTGCTCTTCACCTTAAACGGCATCGTCGCGAGTTTGCAGTTCGGGACGCTGGCCCGGCTGGTCGGGTTCGCGCTGTACGGGGTGCTGGCCGTCTTCTCGCTGATGGTCTTCATGCGGATAATTTTTTCGTGGGGCGTGAGTTCCGTCAACCGCGTGTTGCGGTTTTTGATTCGCGTGACGGAGCCGGTGATGGGTCCGTTCCGGCGGCTCATCCCGCCCGTGGGGATGTTCGACATCTCGCCCATCGTCGTGCTGCTAGTCATCGGCCTGTTCCAGCAGGCCGTCGTGGGGACGCTCATCCGTTGAGGTCTGGGGACGACTGTTGATTAGGTGTTCCGAACACGACGGCGCGCTCGTCTTCAGTGTGCGCGTGGTGCCGCGCGCCTCGCGGAGCGGCGTGGCGGGCGAGCACGACGGGGCTTTGCGCGTGCGCGTGGCCGCGCCCCCAGTGGACGGCGCGGCGAACGAAGAGCTGGCGCGGACGCTGGCGCGCGCCCTGGGCGTGGCGGCGCGCGACGTGTTGATTACGAGCGGCCACACGTCGAAGCTCAAGCAGGTCCGCGTCCTGCACGCCACGCGCGAGCGGCTCGAACAACTCGGCAATTCTGACGGGAACTAATCGCCTGCGTCGGCGTACATAAAAGGTTCGACTCATTGCTCCCGCAAGAGCGCGTTTAAAAATACAACTCAACCCTTTGCGCCTTACGTCTTGTCTTTGCGCCTTTGCGCGAAACCGCAACGTCTCACGCAAAGGCGCTAAGTAAAAACCAAAGGCGCAAAGGGTTGAGTGAATAATTTCAGATGGAGGTTCTATGAAGATTAATTCTCGCCGGCTGGTCACGGCCGCGCTCGGCGTCCTCGTCGCCCTCTCCTCGGCCCAGCGGGCGTGGGCCGCGACGCCGCCGGAGACTTTCAACGTCCCGGTCACTTATTTCAAACTCCCGAACGGGCTGCGCGTCGTGCTCTCGCCCGACACGAGCGCGCCGACCGTGGCCGTCGCCGTCTACTACCGAATTGGCTTCCGCGTCGAGCCGAAGGACCGCACCGGCTTCGCCCACCTCTTCGAGCACATGATGTTTCAGGGCTCGAAGAATCTGGGCAAGATGGAGTTCATCAAGATGGTGCAGCAGAACGGCGGCGTCCTGAACGGCTCGACCCGCTTCGACTTCACCAACTACTTCGAGATCATGCCCGCGCACAAACTTGAGACGGCGCTCTGGGCCGAGGCCGACCGCATGAAGGGCCTCGCCATCACGGAGGAGAACCTGAAGAACCAGCAGGGTGTGGTCAGCAACGAGGTCAAGGTCAACGTCCTCAACACGCCCTACGGCGGCTTCCCCTGGCTGGATATGCCGCAGCACGCCAACACGAATTGGTACAACGCGCACAACTTCTACGGCGAGCTGAAAGACCTCGAAGCCGCGACGCTCAAGGACGTGCAGGACTTCTTCAACACCTACTACGCGCCGAACAATGCCGTGCTCACGGTCGTCGGCGACTTCGACGTGGCGCAGGCGCGCAAGCTCGTCGAGAAGTATTTCACGGGCATCCCTTCGGTCAAGCAGCCGGCGCAGCCCGACCTCACCGAGCCGCGGCAGGAGCAGGAGAAGCGCGCGACGAAGAAAGACGCGCTCGCCAAGCGCCCGGCTATCGCCTTCGCCTACCACATGCCCGAGCGCAATACGCCCGAGTTTTACGCGATGGGCCTGCTCGACCAGATACTGCTACAGGGCGAGGACAGCCTGCTCCACCAGGAGCTGGTCAAGAAGCGCGGCCTGGCGGCGAACGTCCCCGGCGGCATCAACCTGCTCGGCAATATGTTCAACTACCACGGCCCCATGCTCTGGATGGGCTACCTCTTCCACGACAACGGCAAGACGCCGGACGAGATTCTGGCCGCGGTTGATACCGTCATAGAAGGCGTGCAGGCGAAGCCCCTGGACCGCGCGACGATTGACCGCGCCATCGTCAAGCTGCGCTCCGGCTTCTACGACGCGCTGACGCAGCTCAACGGCTTCGGCCGCGCGGACCTCCTGGCGAGCTTCGCGCTCTTCGACGACAAGCCGGAGCGCATCAACACGCTCGAAGCCGAGTTCCGCAAGGTGACGCCCGAGTTGCTGCAAAAGACGGCGCGCGAGTACCTGCGCAAGACGAACCGCACCGTCCTGACCATTGAGCCCGCAGCCGCCGGCAAGTAGCCCGCGCGCTTCACAAGAGAGATGGAGAATTGAAGATGAAGAAACATTTGCTTGTCGTCCTCGCCCTCGTCGCAGGACTCGTGAGCGCGCCCGCGGCGGCGCTGGCACAGGAGCAGCAGCAGAAGAAGGAGACGCCGCCCGCAGGGGGCACGCCGAAGCCCTTCACGCTCCCGAAGAAAGACACGTTCACTCTGAAGAACGGCATGAAAGTGACGCTCGTGCCTTACGGCAGTGTGCCGAAGGTGACGGTCATGGCCGCCGTCCGCGCCGGCAGCTTGAACGAGGGCGCGGAGCAGGTCTGGCTCTCCACCATCACGGGCAACATGATGAAGGAGGGGACCGCGACGCGCTCGGCCGAACAATTGGCACAGGAGGCCGCGCGCATGGGCGGCGGCATCAACGTCAACGTCGGCGCGGACCTGACCACCGTCGGCGGCGACGTGCTCTCCGAGTTCGGCCCGGACCTCGTCGCGCTGCTCGCGGACGTGATTCAGCGCCCGCTCCTGCCGGCCTCGGAACTCCCGCGCTTGAAGAACGACCGCCTGCGGCAGTTGACCATCAGCAAGACGCAGCCCGGCCCCCTCGCCAACGAGCGTTTCCGCCAGGTGCTCTACCCGAACCACCCTTACGGCCGCCTCTTCCCGACCGAGGAGATGATCAACCGCTTGACCGTCGAGGACGTGCAGAAGTTTTACAAGGAGAACTACGGGGCCGCGCGCACGCACCTCTACGTCGCCGGCCGCTTCGACTCGGCCGCGATGAAGAAGGCCATCACGCAGGCTTTCGAGGGCTGGGCTCCTGGGAGCGCGCCCGTCGAGAACATCCCGAAGCCGGTCGCGGCGCGCTCGCTGACGTTGATTGACCGCCCCGGCGCGGCGCAGTCAACCATCTACCTCGGCCTGCCCGTCATCGCGCCGGGCCACAACGACTACATCGCCTTCCAGGTGATGAACTCGCTGCTGGGCGGCTCGTTCGGCTCGCGCATCACGGCCAACATACGCGAGGCCAAGGGCTACACCTACGCGCCGTTCAGCCAGCACTCGTCGCGCTACCGCGACGCCTACTGGGTCCAGGTCGCGGACGTGACGACCGCTGTGACCGGCCCGTCGCTCAAGGAAATCTTCTACGAGGTCGAGCGGCTTCAGAAAGAGCCGCCGACAGAGGATGAGTTGCAGGGTATCAAGAACTACCTGGCGGGCATCTTCGTCCTGCAAAACTCTTCGCGGCAGGGCGTGATCGGCCAGCTAGCATTCCTCGACTTGCACGGGCTCGACGAGAGTTACCTGACGACCTACGTGCAGAAAGTCTTCGCCATCACGCCGAAGGACGTGCAGCGCATCGCGCAGACTTATCTGCTGAGCGACAAGATGACGCTCGTCGTCGTTGGCGACAAGAGCAAGGTCGCGGAACAGCTCACGCCTTACGGCCAGGTCAACTAAAACTAAGTTTCAGGTTTAGGGTTCCAGGTTTCAGATTAGGCAGGCTGCTTTGACTTGAAACCTGGAACCTTAAACCTGAAACCCTTTCCTGTCACTTGTCACTTGTCACCGTTTTTCATATATTTCTATCCCGCATCAATCACAAAATCTATTGTTGAAGGAATCTCATGTCTGGACATTCGAAGTGGCACACAATTAAGCATAAGAAGGGCGCGCTCGACGCCAAGCGCGGCAAGCTTTTCACGAAGCTGATTAAGGAAATCCAGGTCTCGGCGCGCACGGGCGGCGGCGACGTGAACGCCAACGCGCGGCTCCGCAAGGCCGTCTCCGACGCCAAGGGCGCGAATATGCCCAACGACACGATTGACCGCGCCATCCGCCGTGGCACGGGTGCCGAAGACGGCGTGACTTACGAGGAGATTACTTACGAGGGCTACGGGCCGGGCGGCGTCGCCGTGATGGTTGACTCGATGACGGACAACCGCAACCGCACGGTGGCCGAGATTCGCCACATCTTCTCGAAGAACGGCGGCAACCTCGCGACCAGCGGCGCGGTCGGCTGGATTTTCGAGAAAAAGGGCTACATCGTCATCGGCAAGGAGGCCAAGTCCGAGGACGAGCTGTTCGAGATAGTGACGGACGCGGGCGCGGAAGACCTGCGCGACGACGAGGACAACTTCGAGATCATCACGTCCCCCTCGGACTTCGACGCCGTCCTCACGGCCGTCAAGAGCGCGGGCGTCGAGCCGCACGTCGCCGAAGTCGAGATGGTCCCCAAAGAGTACAAAAAGCTCGAAGGCAACGAGGCCCGCCAGATGCTCAAGCTGATGGAGGCCCTCGAAGACCACGACGACGTGCAAAAAGTCTCCGCCAACTTCGACATCAGCGAGGCCGACATGGCCGGGGCGTAAAAACAAGACGGAAGTAAGACGGCGCGAGAGGGCGCAGGCGAGAGGGTAATTGGAACACTCGCCTGCGCCTTCTTCCTTCCAGGAGCCCGCGCCGGCACCTGCGCCCGACTCCGGCGCATGAGAAATAATTATTGTGAACGGCCGTGGTCGGTGATAGATTGCACGCCGCGCCGACCACACGCCCGTCGCCCGGCGCTGTTCTCACACTCTCGAAGGAGTTTGCCGTGCCGACGAAGAAGAAGAAAAAACAGCTCCCGCTCGGGGACGACTTTCGCAAGTTCCAGCCGAAGCTCCGCATGATCGCCAACTGCGACTCGCACGTCAACGCCATCCGCGCCGAGATGTCCGCGTCCATCAAGGTCGAGGACAAGAAGTACGCCAAGGAGATGCCCGCCCTGCGCGGCGACAAGTCCGTGCCGAAGAAGTTGTGCGACATCCCGACAACCTGCAAGCGCGGGACACAGAAGTCAGTCCCCGGCGACATCCTCGTCAACGTCTTCATCGAGTCGAATGACACGGTCGCAGGGAAGGGCGCAATCCCCGGCCTGAAAGGTCACAAGTCGAACCTCATGACAGCGCGCGTGTCGCTTCGGAAGCTGAAGACAATCGGCTCGAAGGAGGGCGTGACGCGCGTCGAGCTGGGCGAGGCGCTGGCCGAGCCGATGCCGGAGGTGTCGAAAGAAAAGCCGGACCCGCCGCACCCGCGCCGGTTCGGCTCGGCTATCCTGCGCAAGAAAAGCGAGAACGTGCTCATAGGCATCATTGATGTCGGCGGCTTCGACTTCTCGCACCCGGACTTTTTGGACAACGGGCGGACCCGTTTCGTGCGCATCTGGGATCAGGGCGCACTCAAAGGCTTCTCGCGCCCCAGCCCGCGGAAGAGGCAGTTCAACTACGGGGCGGAGTTCAAAAAGAAGCATCTGGACGCCGCGATCAAGGCCGCGCGAAAGCTCCGAGTTCCGCCCTACGAGTTGGAGCGGCAGTCGCAGATGTCCGTCGGTTCGCACGCCACGCACGTCGCCAGCATCGCGGCGGGCAATCGCGGCATCTGCCCGCGCGCCCACATTGCGGGCGTGCTCATCTCCCTGCCGAAGGAGGATCAGGAGCGCCGCCAGTCGTTCTACGACTCGACGCGCGTGGCCGACGCCGTAGACTACCTCGTCGGCGTCGCAGAGGAGCTTTCGGATAAGCTTGGCGAACCCATCCCGCTCTCCATTAACGTCAGCCTCGGCACCAACGGGCACGCGCATGACGGGTCGAGCGCCATCTCGCGCTGGATAGACGCCGCGATGGCCGTGCCCGGCCGCTCAATCGCCGTCGCCGCCGGCAACGCCGGTCAGGAGGTCGCCGCCTTCAAGGGAGACCGCGGCTACGTCATGGGCCGCATTCACACGAGCGGCACGGTCTCGGCGCGCGGCCTTGTTAAAGACATCGAGTGGATGGTCGTCGGCAACGGCGAGATGGATCTTTCAGAGAACGAGCTGGAAATCTGGTACAGTTCGCAGGACCGCTTCGCCGTCGAAGTTCGTCCGCCGGACGGCGGGTGGATCGGCCCCATCGAGCCACGACAGTACATAGAGAACCAGCAGCTCGCCGACGGAAGTTTCCTCAGCATCTACAACGAGCTGTACCACCCGGCCAACGGCTCCAACTACATCTCCATCTACCTCTCGCCCTTCTTCACGCGCAGGGGCGTGGTCGGCGTCCCCGCCGGGCGCTGGACGGTGCGGCTGCACGGGCTGGAGGTGCGCGACGGCCGCTATCACGGCTGGATCGAGCGCGACGACCCGCGCCGGCTCGGGCGGGTCGGCGACAGGGAGGCGTGGCGCTTTCCCTCTTTCTTCTCCGAGGGGTCGAACGTTGACGACTCGCAGGTTAGCTCGCTGGCCTGTGGGCGGCGCGTCATAGGGGTGGCGAACCTGGACGAGGCCAAAGAGTGCATCAGCCTCACGAGCAGCCAGGGGCCTACGCGCGACAATCGCTTCAAGCCGGACATCGCCGCGCCCGGCACGGGCGTCGTCGCCGCCAAGGGTTTTGCCGGCGACAAAGACCGCTGGGTCAAGATGTCGGGCACGAGCATGGCGAGCCCGTTTGTTGCCGGCGTGGCGGGGCTGATGCTCGCCGCCAATCCCAAGCTCACGGCGGCGCAGATAGAGGGCATCATCGTCCGCTCCGCGCGCCCGCTGCCCGGCGGGAGCTACAAGTGGGCCAACAACGCCGGCTTCGGTCGCATTGACCCGGCGGCCTGTCTCAAGGAGGCCGTGGCGATGAAGACCGAGAAGGAAGATCGAACGAAGAAAGACGCGCCCAAGCCCAAGGACGGAGTTAAGGCCCAGAAGAGCGCGCGCAAGACTGTGAGGGGACGCCAGACCAGATGAAACTCGAAATCTTTCAGTCGGACATGGGCGACTGCCTGCTGCTCGAAGGGACAGGCGGGCGCGGGCGGATGCTCATTGACGGCGGGATGAGCAGCTCCTACAAGCTGCACGTCGCGCCGAGGCTCGGCGAGTTGCACGACAAAAAGAAGGTTCTGAATGTGGTCTACATCTCGCACATTGACGAGGATCACATCTCCGGCGTCCTTCGCCTGCTCGACGACGAAGTTCTCTGGATCGAGCACGAGTACCAAGTCAAGCACGACAACCCCGGACACAAGCGGCCCGAGCCGGAGCGCCCGCCGAAGATCAAGAACATCTGGCACAACGCCTTCCACGAGCTGGTTGACGACAACGAAGGCGAGATCGAGGATATGCTCGCCGCCTCCGCCGTTATTCTCGCCGGCGCGGACGACACCACCCTTTCAGACACGGACCTGGCGCGTGTGAAGGCGCTGGCCTCCGAGCAGGCCGCGCTCGCGACGGGCGTCGAGCAAGCCATCCGGGTGTCGCGCCGCATCGCCAAAGACCAGCTCAAGATCACGCTCAACGCGCCGGCCAAAGGCAAGCTGATGATGATTCGCAAATCCGGGCCGAAGCCAAAGCCGATCAAGCTGGGCGGCATGAACATCCACCTCATCGGCCCCACCGAAGAGGCGCTCGACGGGCTGAGAAAGAAGTGGAACAAGTGGCTAACCGAGCACAAAGCCAAGTTGAAGGAGATTCAGAAGCAGGCTGAGGAAGACGCCGACATGCTGAAAGCGCGCGAGGCGTCCGACGTGCTCAGGCCCAAAGTGCGACAGGCCGAGGAGCTACTCAGCCTGCTGCCGTTGTCGAAGCCCGAGCCGGACGAATTGGGCAAGCCTAAGACGGTGACCGCGCCGAACGTCGCCTCACTCATGCTCTTCGTCGAGGAGAAGGGAAAGACGCTCCTGCTGACTGGCGACGGACGCCACGAGGAGATCACCGAAGGTCTCAAGAGAATCGGGAAGCTCAAGGACGGCGGCGGCCTCCACGTCAACGTGCTCAAGGTGCAGCACCACGGCAGCAAGAACAACATCAGCCATTCGTTCTGCCGCGCCGTGACAGCCGACCATTACCTCTTCTGCGGCTTCAATGGCGGCACGCACAGCAACCCCCGCCCCGAGGTCATAGAGGCCATCGCCGCCTCGCGTCTCAGCAAGGACGCTACCGTGCGCAGCCCCAACCCGGAGGCCGGCAACCCCTTCACGTTCCACTTCAGCGGCAGCGTCGCGGTGGCGAAGGGGAACGACAAAGACCACATGAGGAAAGTCGAGAAGGTCGTCAAAAGACTAACCAACAAGAGCAACGGCCAGATGAAGCACTTCTTCCTTGAGAAGTCGAGCTTCGTTCTCAACATCTGACTCACTCGCGCGGCAACTGGTTTGTTGTCATTCCGCGTCCTGCTCTGGTCGTTCGGCAGCGAGTACGAGATCACGGGCGCGCCCGCAGCCTTCGGCGAGTACCTTTACGCCGTCATCACCGGCGAGCCCTGACGTTCCTGGATTCAACTCTTTTATGCTATCCTCCGCGCCACGAAAGTTTGAGGCGGGAATCTTGTGCGCGTATTAGGAATTGACCCGGGGAGCGAGACGACCGGCTGGGGCGTGGTCGAGGGCGAGGCCCGGCGCTACCGGCTCGTCGAGTACGGGACCATTAAGGCTTCGCCGCGCGAGCGCTTCTCGGCGCGGCTCCTGAAGATCAGCGACGGCATAGAGGCCGTCATCGCGAAGCACAGGCCGGAAGCCTGCTCGGTCGAGGAGGCTTTCTACGCGGCCAACGTCAAGGTCGCGCTCAAGCTCGGACAGGTGCGCGGCGCGCTGCTCGTCGCCGCCGAGCGCGCCCGCGTTGAGATTCACGAGTACAGCCCGCGGCTCATCAAGCAGACGGTCGTCGGCTATGGCAACGCGGAGAAGCACCAGGTCCAGGAGATGGTGCGCGTGCTGCTCTCGCTCAAGAGCGTGCCCGAGCCGCACGACGCGGCCGACGCGCTCGCCATAGCCATCTGCCATTTCCATCACGCAGGCGCGCGTGACCGCATCCTGGCCGCCGAGGCCCGCGTGAAACTGTCCACCCTCTCGACAGCGACTCGTCGCCGCGCGCCGCGTTAACCCAGCCCGCGCGTTCCACCCTGACGAGCCCGCCTTTAACTCAACCTCCACCCTCTCAAACAACGGAGGCCGTGCCATGTCCATTCACCGCTCAACCATCAACTTCTTCCAGACTGCGTTGTTAGTGTGCCTCGTCGCGGCGGCCGCGCCGGTCGCGGCCCAGCGCGCCGTCGTCGTTGACGAAAGGCTCGCGGCGCTGCGCGACGAGCCGGACTTCTCTGCGAACCTCTTGCAGAGGATGAGCCGCGGGCGCACGGTCATCGTCCGCGGAGTGAGGCGCTCGCCGGACGGCGTGACCTTCTACCGCGTGATGGTGACGAGGAGGACCGGCGGCTGGGTTCAGAGCGAGGCGTTGGTCTCGCTCGCGCGCAAGGAAGACGAGGCGCGCCTGCTCAGGCTGATTCGGAGTTCGTTGGACTTCGACCGCCTGGCCCGGGCGCGCATCTTTCTGGACGTGTTCCCGCGCTCGCCGCTGCGCCCGGAGGTGCTGATGCTGTTGGGCGACGAGGCCGAAAAGAGCGCTGCCAGGCTGTCGCGCGACGCCGCGCGCAGGCTCGACGAAAAAGAGATGTCGGCCGGCGGCGCGCCCGTCTTCAGCTACTTCCTCAACTTCAACGGCCTGGACCGTTACAGGCGGCAGGGCGTCGCTTTCGTCTTCGACCGCGCGGCGAAACAGTTTCACTACGACGGCGCGGCGTGGCGCGAAGTCCTGCGCCGCCACCCGCGCAGCCCCGAAGCCGACGAGGCGCGCAAGCGTCTCGCCGCGCTCGCGGCCGCAACTACCCGGTGAGGTTTTGAATGACCTCGTTTTGTTGTCCTTTACTGCCGGCACGGTCGGCGGTCAATTCGGAGTGTGCCGGCTGTCACTGAAAAGACAACCGGCCTAACCGCGGATTTTCAATCCGTGCTACCATAGGAGCAAGCCATGAGTGACCAAGAGCCCGAAAACAGCAACCTCATCAAGTTCATCGCCGTCACGGTCGAAACTATGCGCGGCCAGATGGACGAGATGCGCGGAGAGATGTTCGAGACGCGCAAAGACATGGCCGAAATGCGCGATCAGATGGCAACGAAGAGCGACCTTAAGGGAATGGCGACAAAAAGCGACCTTGAGGGGATGGCGACGAAAAGCGACCTCGCGCAGCTTGAGGGGCGGCTGACGACCAAGTTGGAGGTCGAGATCACGGCCGTCCGCGGCAACATAGAGCAAATACACCTGCGGCTTGACTCCATCGAGCGTGCGATTCGCGTGAGGCTCGACCGCGTGGAGGCCGAGGTGAGCCGGCTGCGGAGCGTGCTGTACCTGCTGGTCAAAGACAGGCCGGATATGTTGCGGCTGCTCGGGCACACGCCCCCCGCCAGTGACGAGGGGCGTCCCTGAAGAGAAAGTTACTAGCGGGAAGCTCCCATCGCCTCCTGCGCCCGCTTGAATTCTAATTCCTTGAAATCGAAGTCAGGGTTCGGCACGTCTAGCTTCATCTCGTCCACGCGACCGCGCGCGTCGAGCGTGAAGGTAACGAAGCCTTTCGGGAACGGGTAGACGATTGTGTCGCGCCATTTGACGCGGAAGGTGTCGTACTGCCAGTGCTCCAGGTCGCCGACGAAGTTGGGCGCGGGCGCGAGCCGCAGCACGAGCCGGCCGTCCTCCAGCGCGACCTTCGCGTCGCCGTAGAGCGCGCCCGTGTAAGTGCCCGCGTATTTTTCGAGCGCCAGCGAAGGCTTGGTGTCCTTCGCGCGCCCGGCCTCCAACTTCTGCTCCTCGCCCTTCTCGGCATCCTTCGCGGCCTTCGCCCGCGCCAGCGCCTCCGCGCTCCAATCCCTCGGCGCGACTCCCAGAAAAACGTCGAAGATTTTATTGACCATGAGCGACGGCAGGCCCGTCTCGCTGTTGCTCAGGACGACGACGCCCAGGCTCTCCTCGGGCATCAGCGCCACCTGCGAGATCATCCCGTCCAGGCCGCCGCCGTGCGACGCGACCTTGCGCCCGTGGTAGTCGCTCAAGAACCAGCCCAGCCCGTAGGTGTTGAAGTGGCGCGTCGGGTTGAGCTTCTCCGCCTGCTCGCTGATGGGGATGATGGTGTGCGGCGTCCACATCTCGCGGGCGGCCTTGGGGCTGAAAAGCTGCTTGCCCTCGTAAGTCCCGCGGCCCAGCTGGAGCCTGAGCCATTGTGCCAATTCCGAGACGTTCGAGTTGATGGCCGCCGCGCCGCCGGCCTGGTCAACGACGCCGTACCTGATGACGTGCAGCCGCCCGCCCCCCTCGTTGTGCGGCGTCGCCACGTTGTCCGTCGGCTTAAAATTGCGGACGCTCGTCTGCGTCGTCGTCATCCCGAGCGGGACGAAGAAGCGCTCGCGGACGAACTCGTCCCAGCTCTTGCCCGTCACGGCGGCGACCACCTCGCCCGCGGCCAGGAACATGATGTTCTGGTAGCCGTAGCGGCTGCGGAAGCTGTAGGTCGGTTTAAGATAACGTATGCGGCGCAAGATTTCTTTGCGGTCGTAGCCCGTCTCGTACCAGAGCAGGTCGCCGCCGAAAGTCGCCAGGCCGCTCCGGTGGCTCAGCAGGTCGCGCAGCGTCATCTCGCGCGTGACGTAGGGGTCGTAGAGTTGGAACTCGGGCAGGTACTTCGTCACGGGGTCGTCCCACCTCACCTTGCCCTCGTCAACCAGAATCGCCAGGGCGGCCGCGGTGAAGGCTTTGGTGTTCGAGGCGATGGCGAACAGCGTCTTGTCGTCAACGGGCGCGGGCTTGCCCAGCTCGCGCACGCCGTAGCCTTTGGCGAAGACCACGCGGTCGTCTTTGACAATCGCGATGGCAAAGCCGGGGACGTTCCAATCCCTCCCGGCCTTTGTCGCGTAGTCGTCAATCTCCTTGAGCCGCGCTTCGATGGTCTGCGCCCGCGCGTGCGGCGCGAGGGTCAGGAGAACTAGAAGGAGGACGAGGCGTGATGGTCGCCGGAACATTTGCGGACTCCTTTGTCGTGGATTTCTTTAGCCCCACGGTAGTAGCATAAAGCCCTGTTTTGTACAATGCGCGGGAGGCTTATGATTCGGACCACGGTCGCCATCAGCGGGTTCTCGTCGGACGCGGGCAAGACGACGCTCCTCTGCGAGCTGCTCGGAGCCTTCCAGGGCTGGGAGGCGATTAAGATTACGCGCGGGCACTACCGCTCGTGCGGCAAGGACCCGCACGCCTGTTGCGTCAGCCACCTGCTCGGCGACGAGCCCCTCGTCCGCTCGGGCCGCGCGGAGACTTACGCGCAGGGCAAGGACACAGGCCGCTACTGGGACGCGGGGGCCTCGAACGTGCACTGGCTGATAGCGACGGATGCGCAGGTCGAGCGCGGCATACGGCTCGCGCTGGAACGCGTGCGCGCGGGCGGAGTTTTCATAGAGGGCACAGGCTTCCTGCAACACCTGGACGTAGACCTGGCACTGATGGCCGCGCGCCCCGACGGCGGTAAGATGAAACCCTCGGCCCGCCGCGCGCTCACGAAAACTGACGCCCTCTACCTCTTCGGCGGGCGCGAGGAAGAGAGCGCTTCCTTACGCGAGCGGTTCGCGGCGTGGGGACGGTCGTCCCCGGACGCGGAGCTTCTGAAGAACCTTCCCGTCTACACGCCGCGGGAACTCCCGCAACTCGTCGCGCAGATTCGGGCGATTCACGCGGCGGCCGCGGCCTAGACATTGGCACAAAATCACAAACCCTGTGATGGCCCGGAAAGCCTCCCTTTTTTACGTCTTCGTGCCGGGACGGTTACTCTCCGAAAAAGAATGTTGCAAAATCCGGCGCGCGCGGTTAGATTGAGCGCGGTTCTGCCGTAACAACAAGGTGGAGGTTCTCCCCCCGAAGTCCCGAAGGGTGTGCCTCTACGTCATCATCAGCGCGGAGGTAGAGAGAAGTGCCGACCGGAACATGCCCTGAATGCGATGCGGATGTCCACGTTGATACCGACGCGGACAAAGGCGACGTGGTCGCGTGCGAGGAGTGCGGGACCGAGCTTGAGATTGTCGGTCTAGACCCCGTCGAGTTGGACATCGTCGAAGAGGACGACCTCGGCGACGAGGACGAAGACGAAGACGAATATTAGTGGTCAGTGGTCAGTTAAAAGAAAAGCGCTTTCTGTCTTTAACTGACCACTGACCACTGACTACTGACCACTGCTCTTATACCCTGTGCGACTCTGGCGGACGGTGAGGCCGCGCGGCGCTTCGACGCGAATGGTGTGGAAGCGGCCGTCGCGGCGTTTTTCTTCGGGCGGGTAGAAGGCCAGGACGTAAGATGAAGTGACCTCCTCGGCCAGTGCCCGGAAGAGCGGCTCGAAGTCCCTGTCGGTCGCGTAGACGCTGGAGCCGCCGGTCTTCTCCACCAGGCCGCTGACGTCCAGCGGGGTCGGCAGCGGCTGGCGCTCGGCCGAGGCCAGCATCCTGGAGAACGAGGGCAGCACCACAGTGTAAACGCTCACGTCCGCCGCGTTGGCCCGCTCGATTACCGTCTTCGGCGCGACCGTGTCACCTACGGGAAAGCCGTCCGTGACGACGACGACGGCGCGCTTCATCAGGCGGCGTCCGCGCGTGCGCGGAGCCTGGCGCACCAGCAGCCGCACGGCGTCGTCCACCGCGTCGTAGGTGTGCGTCGAGAGTCCGTTCGGCTCGCCCGAGAGGCGTGCGAACGTGCGCTCAAGCTTCCGCTCGTCGGCCGTGAAGCCATGCAAGGTCTTCACATTCATCCCGAAAGTCATGACGGCGAAGACGGACGAGCGGTCGGCGGAGAGGCGCTTGGTGAAAACGCTCATCGCGCGTTGCAGGCGCTCGATCTCGTCCGCCGTCATGCTGCCCGACACGTCCAGAGCGAAGACGATGGCCGCCGGGCGCTGCCCGCCCGCGCGCTTCTCCACGTTGAAGAAGGCCACGGGGCGCACCTCGTCATCCTCGTAGAGCTTGAAGTCTTCGGCGCGCAAATTCCTGACGGGCTCGCCCGCCTCGTCCGTCACAGTCACGTCAACGGTCACGAGGTCCGTGTCAACGCGCAGGACTTCGTCCGGCTCGGCCTGCGGCTCAGGGGGAAGCACGCGGCGCGGCCGCTGCTGCTGCGCCGGTGGCGGCGGAGCCTCCTCAGTCTCCTGCGCGAAACAGGGCGGCGCGGCGAGCGCGCACGCCGCGATGAGCAGCAGACAACGCAGCAGCGCGGGCGCGTGGCGCGGACCCTCGGCGCGGGGAAGCCTTGGCCGTCTAATCGTAGGGAACATACGGAAACAGAGTCGAGGGAGACGGGACGGGCCATGGCCGCTCGCCACTATCGGCCGTCCTCAGGGCGGATTGTAGCACCACTTCCGGGCAACACCGAGCGCCGCGCGATGCATCAATCAGTGCGCGCGAGAATCCTCCCCGCGCGTGCTATAATGCGCGCACAATCAGCGCGTACTCGTGCGAAAGTCATCAATACCGGAAGAGCAGTTATGAGCAGAACGAAAACGATTGTCGCGGCCCTCGCCGCCATCCTGCTGGCCGCCGCCACAGCCTCGGCGCTCGCACAGGACCGCGGCAAAGGCAGCATCAAGGGCAAGGTCCGCCTGGTGAACAAAGAGGCTGCGGAGGGTGTGGCCGTCACCGTCCGCCAGGGCGAGCGTGAAGTCGCCCGCGCCGTCACGGACGGCAAGGGCGCGTTCGTCATCACGAACCTCGCGCCGGGCGTCTACGGGCTCACCTTCCGCAAGACGGGTTTGAGCGTCGGCACGATGGAGGGGATCGAGGTCAAGGCGGGGAAGACGAAAAGTCTCCCGGGCGGCCTCTTCCTGACTCCCAACGAGGCGTCAATCGCGCGGCTCGCGGGCAGCGTCTTCACCGAAGAGGGCAGGAGCGTCGCGGGCGTCCCGGTGGAGCTGGCGCGCGTCGGGGCCGACGGCACGGCGAAGAAGATTGACGGGCGGCTGACGAGCGAGAGCGGGCAGTTCGCCTTCCGCGTCTCGCCGGACAAGGCGACCTACCGCGTCACCGTCAAGCCGCAGGGGGCCGCCCCGCAGACCAAGGAAGTGGAGATTGACGGCGCGCTGGTCTACCGCGTGGCCTTCTCCGTGCAACGCCCGCCGCGTTAGGGCGTCGCACTCTCAAAGGTGTCCCTGATGAGCGATGCCGCAGAGAACCAGAAGCGCGAGGAGTTCCTGACCGCGCAGCAATTGGCCCAAATCCTACAGGTGAGCGAGACGACCGTCCGCCGCCTCGCGCGCCAGGGCCGCATCCCCTCCGTCCGCATCACGCCACACATCATACGCTTCCACCTCAAGGCCGTGCGCGAAGCCCTCGACGGCTCGAAACGCGCCCGCCGCGCCGCGGCTGACGATGAGGCCGAGAGCGCACAACTCTCCTTCGCGGACCTGGGCGTCAGCTAGCCAGGCGGTATCACTCACCACACAATGTCGTCAGGAAATTCAACCAGGCCCCGGCCCTCGAACTCGCCGGGCGTCGTCAGGTCTTCATGGTCTCCTGCGAGCCAGCCTTTATACTGCCGGTCCCATAGAATCGTCGCGACCGCCGTCGCCAGGTTGAGACAGTGTTTTGTGGGAATCACCACGAAGCGGTGGCAGTGATTGACATGGGGCTTCGAGACGCTGCCGTCTTCCGGCCCGAACACGTACACGGCGTTGGGCGGGTGCTCGAACCCGTGCAGCGGCTCCGACCCCTTCCGCACTTCGACAGCCACAGGGACCACGTCGGCGAACTGCTCGAAGGGGTAATCGTAATTGATTATCTCAACGTCGGCATACCCCTTCATGCGTTCTTCGCGGGGCAGGCGCTTCCTGTACGAAATATCCAGTGAGACGCGCTCGCCTGTAAACCAGACCTGGCCCAGGCCGTAACAGGAAGCCAGCCGCACGACCATGCCGACGTTATGCGCGTATTTGGGATCAATCAAGACGATGGCCGGAGGACGGCCCACCGGAGCCTCCGACTTATCCAATATCTTAGTTATGATCCGCCTACCCTGCATGAGTCTCTTATGCGCGCGTTACGTCCTGCCGCTCTTCTTACGTCTATTTGCTGTTGCCTTGCAATTCCGAATCTGCACTCCCTTCGACGACAGGGAGGGGTAAAAAGGGAATTTGATGTCCGCGCCTCGCTCCGCAGGTTGGAGGACGGTGAGCGTTTCTTCCAGGTAGCCCGCGTCTATCCACAGCACTCGACTCCGCCCGATACCCCGGCGCTCAACGAGATATTTTTTAGCGCGGATAGCACGCGCCCGGGCTTCCCCTTTACACGAGCGGCGCCCCGCATAAACGGCAATGTAGCCGATAAGGTTTGGGTCATGCAGCAAGGCTATGGCGAAGTTGTCGAGGTGGGCGGTTTCATCACCCCAGGAGATATCGCCATACTTGTCAAAAACCTGGTCGGGTAAATTATTGTTATTTTCGGCAGTAACGACCGATGAGCACAATGCTGCACCGAGGCAACACATAACGGCTAGAATGAGTTTCATCTCTAACCTCCGATAAGGACTAGCGCTTAACGCCCGAATCAACCGGCGAGCAATCAATGTTGAAGATGAGAGCGGTGGTGATTGCGAGTCCGGTTGAATGAATTGTTAGGTGTCATTTGTGTCCAATAAATATAGGGTCATTAGGGTCAGGTAAATAATCCGGCGGCGTTCGAACGGATTCCTCCGACCCTAATTCGAGCCTCCAGAAGTCATCCCCCCGGCTCACCCCGAGTTGAAATATTGTCGCCCGCCCGTCCTTGGTGTTCGCGTACCAGGCGATCTCGTCGAAGCCGGTCTGGGCATCCCTGTGAAGCGTGCCGCTCCAAACCGCCGACCCGCCTGAGCCGGCCACAAGGCTCTGATACATGACGTTGTGGCGGCGCTCCGGGATGCAAAATGCTTTAACCGCGGCAAGGGGCCACCTCCGCTCCAGGAATGTTGTCATTGCCTCGGGGGAGCCGAAAGCGGTCTTGGCATCAATAGTGGGCGTGGGGGTAGCCGTCGCGGTGGCCGCCGCCGGAGGCGAATTGGATACGCCCGAGTCCTCGCGGCAACCACTCAGCAGGCAACCGCCCAACAGAATATAAATTGGCAGACATTTAGCCATGACACCTAACGCCCGAATTAAAATGAGTTGTTATATTTCTTTCGAGGCGATTGCCTGAACGACTGCGCCAATACCAGTGTGATAAAGACCTTCTATCACATCACGCTCAAGTTCAATTAAATGCCTAAACTTCAGGCCAGCCAACTCAAGTCTTAAAGACTCCTCAGATTGCATCACATCGGCTGAATTTCCGCCGCCAGTACCATGCTCCAACTGATCCACGGTATAAGCCTCCATCAGAAAAACACCGTCTTGCTTGAGCCCTGCTTCCACTTTTTTATACAGTTGCTTTCTTAATGAAGAGGGTAGTGGACAAAAAATAGAGACAATTCCATCCCATCTATTTTCGCCTAAGTCATAGTCTGCTAAATCAGCATGAATGAACTCAACAGCCACCACATTCTCTTCGGCCAATTTCCTGGCTTTGTTCAAACCAACTAGAGAGGCATCCACAGCCGTTACAGAGTAACCCTGCTTCGCAAGGAAGACGGCATTCCGCCCCTCTCCTTCGGCCAGGCTAAGAACTTTACCTTTTGGGATATGGTTAACATTTTCTTCCAAAAACTCGTTAGGTTTTGTGCCATAAGCATAATCTTCTATACCATATCTCTCATCCCACATCTGCTTTCTCCAATCATCTGAATCCATTTTCAACGATAGAGACTACGGTTTGGGCCGAATCTGTGAGCGTCATCGCGCCGGGATTATAGGGGACGTTAAGCTTGAGCATCTTGATGACATCTAGCCGATGCGTGCCGTGAAAGACCATCGCGGGCGCATACGCCGCCGGATGGAAGCCGTGATTCGCAAAACTCCTTTGCAGGCGCGCATCATAGGCGGAGACGTTAACCTCTACGACCTGCGCTCCCAATTCTTCTTCCGCTTTAAGAAGCAGCGAGTTACACAGTTGCCCGCGTAACTGTTCATCTGCGGCCACCAGTTCGATTCCCCTCACCAGTTGACTTGGCCCATCAACTTGAAATCCGACGGCGCCCATTGGATGCTGATTTTCGTCCACCGCCATCAGGTAAACAGCGTTGCGGCGGCGGATGTGTGAAATCCCCTGATCCAGGGAGAGGCCGCCGAAAAGCAGCGGCTCGACAAGGCGTCCGTGTTCGATGCGCACCAGACGCGCCAGCGAGCGGCGATCCATAGGCTGCACGGTACAAAGCGATTCTTCTGGATAAGGATCGCACTCTTCTATGATGTTCAATTCGCCTGGAAGCCCTAGCGCGGACAGCGTCTGACGAGCCAGGGGCGCGATCTCCGGGATAACCTCAGGAGGTTTCTCACTACGCAGCATCCGGCCGTTGCCATACAACTGTGCGTAAAGCACAAAGCTCTCTCTCGCGTCCCCGAAGACATAAGCCTGCGGCAGAAAGCCTACGGCGACAAAGCCCGCCCTCTCAAACAGGATTTGGCTGAGGGGATGAACCGTCCGCGCCTCGCCGAAGGCGAATTCAACTGTATCGTCCGTAGCATCCAGCAACGCATTAACGAGTCGCTTTCCCAGGCCGCGCCCTTTACGTTTCGGATGCACCACCACCCGGCCGATTTCGCCGATCTGATCGTTATAATCGCCGTAGTCAAGCACGCACGCGCCGGAGGCGACGACCTCACCCTCTTCTTCCAGTACGAGCCAGATGATGTGATCGCTGTAGATGCCGCGTTTGACCCACTGATCGTCGTAAAACTCAGGGATGGCGTAATCGTCACCATAATTGAGTTTGAAGAGTTTGATGACGTCAGGTATGTCTGATTCTTTAATATGCCGCGCCGCTGAATCCGTAAATTGAAATTTGCCGGTTCCATATTCGTGCATCTTGGTTCCTCAAAGAAGGATGGATTGGGTTGTGATCTGATCCGAATTGCAGCACTTCATAGTAATAAATAATTGCTAACCTGAAAAGCACCTCAATTGAGGCTAACTAACGAAGTATGAGCATTCAGCTTTTCTCACTGTAACAAAACAAAAAACATTGACGAAAGATAGAGATCTGCTAGATTATGCCTGCAACGGGCGTCCTTATCAGCGGCTATTCTGCACGTTTCATTGCGCTGACTCTTCTTGTTAAATCAGACGCTCTCAGATTATCCGGCATAAATTTAAGCGGTCATTCAACAATAACCTCATACTCAAGACACCCCCGAACGTTTTGGGTTGAATGCCCAGCCAAATTAAAATAGGAGATAAGCAAATGGCTGCAAATATACCTCCCCCGGCAAACGAAAAAGGCGAGAGATATGCCGCGATGGAGAAGCTTTTGCGTGATTCACAGCGTGTGAAAAGTGGGCATTTTATCGCGGCGCAGCGTAAGATGAAAAAGTCAAAGATCATTGGGATCTCTGTGGTAGTGCTTAACCTCTTAATTAGTTCCGGCTTGATTGAAGAAGCCCTCCCAGATCAAACCAGGATCACAATCGCCATTAAGTTGTTTTCCTTTCTGGCCGCTACTTTGGCTGGCATACAGACTATCTTCAATTTCCAAAAAGAGGTCGAATGTCACACGAACGCCGGAGACGTTTACAGCAGTATCAATCGTCGGATTGGCACAGTCATGGCTGAATATCAGGACAACCCGGCGAACCGCGACACCCTCTTTACCGACTTCAAAGCGTTAGAAGCTGAATATTTAAAAGCCAATGACGATAGCAAACTATGCGTCCCCACGGAAAGTGATTACGATAAAGCTCGCGCCGGGATTGAGGCCAGAAGGGAAGGTAAGAGAGCTTTAAGAGCGGGGCCGGTCGGCGCTAAAGGCCCAGTCGGCGACAAGGGTCCCGTTGGTGAAAAGGGTCCCATCGGCGATAAGGGACCAGTCGGTGATAAGGGACCATCTTCTACTTAGCCGTCGCCACCTAATCTTCTCAATCGTCAGGCGCTAATACTCAGGATGCCGATAGAGAATGCGTGCGTCGAAGATGTCTTGATTCGGCGGGTCAGAGGGGTTAAGAACTACTAAAGTCAAAAAAGCGTTTACTCCATGAAGGTCTTATTTCGTCCTCTAGGTTAGAGCGAGGGATAAAATTCGTACCTCACTACTATTAATGCCCGGTTCGCTGAAATAGAGGAGAGCCGAACTAAATGATAGCCTCACTAAAGGGCGTGTTAATGGTCTTTGACAATTCAATTCGGTAATAAGCCGACATAGCGCAACAGTGCTTGCGAGCCGTGAGCGAAAGTCTCGAAGAAGGCCCTCACGCGCTGTTGCAGAGTGTGCCAGTCATCGCTCAGCCGGTGCAGGTGTAAGACCTCCTGGCGCAGCTTGCGCCACAACTTCTCGATGGGGTTGAGCCACGGCGCGTAAGTCGGCAAGCGCACCATCTCAACATGGGCTGCGGCCGCGGCCCTCTCAACCTGCGGGTAGAAGTGAATGGGCCAGTTGTCTTGAATCAGGTGGATCACTTGAGCCTCCGGGTAGTGGTGGCGGATCACCTGATAAAAGGCGGCCAGGCGGCGGACCCCGACTTTCGGCCATTGCTCGCAGATGACTCGCCCCGTGACCACGTCGAGTGCACCGACCAGGCGCGACAAGTTGTTGCGATGATAGCTGAGGCGCGCCAGCGGTTGACGCCGCGCGCCCCTTTCTGACCACGCACGGGAAACGGTCGGCTGCCGATGGTAGCTCATCTCATCCAGGTACAGTGTCACGACACGGCCAGGCCGCTGGCGAGCTTGAGTCAGACAAGCCACCGCATAGTCACGCCTCTCAAGGTATCGTGGGTCGGGGCTGTGCAGGTAATGGCGGCCGCGCTTGTAGCGGAGGCCGCAGCGCCTGAGCACTCTCCAGATGCCGCTCAGACTATAAGAGTTGAGCCAGTGCAGACTGCCTCTGAGCTGTGCGAGTGACCAGCGGGTGGCTTGACCGGGCAACTGGTGCAGCACCTCTCTCAACGCTTCAATCTGCTGAGGGGGGAAAGCCTCGCTCTTTGCGATGATTGAAGAGGCCGGCCAGCCCCTCGCGCTCGTAACGGCCGAGCCAGCAGTAGACGGTGTCGGGGTCGCGGGCACGCAGCACGCCGGTGGTGGCTACATGATGGGCCGCTTCACCGCAAGCAATGCGCAACAGGGCGGCCGCACGTTCACGCATGTAAGGCGTCGGATGATGGTCACGGGCTTGCTCTAGAGTCTGCCGCTCAAACTCTGACAGGCTCAGGACACGGGGCCGTCTGGACATGGTGAATCTCCTTTTGAGGGAACTCACCCATATTACCGAATCGAATTGTCAAAGACCATTAACACGCCCTTTAGTGAATATAAAACGCACGAACTTGCGATTGTCCTCAGTATTTCGACGCCGTCGCGTAGTTATACTTGTTACTCGGGAACACCAGCAGGTGGTTAGCTGCGAGCGCGGGGAGGTATGCGAGGGCATGGCGTCAGCGGTGAGCTTTACTTGCTCGCACGTCTCCGCCCGGCGGCCTTCATCGCGCCGGTCAACTCCACCCAGCGGCCGTCGCGCCGGACGTAGATGCGTGGGTCTTTGAGGGGGAATTGTTTGGCGAAGCCCGGGTGCGCGGCGAGGAAGCGGCGGACGGTCGCGCGGTCGCCGGTCGCGACGCGCCAGCGCCCGTCCTCGCGCACGAGGTACTGCTGCGCAACGATCTTGCCTTCGGCCTGCAAGGGGCGTTGGACGCTGCCGTACATCACAGTGTCCACGGCGGCCAGGTCGCCCGCGACGCGCACCGCGCCGACCTCCATCCGGTCCAGTTTGTACATGCCGCCCGCGGCGCTCAGCAACGAGACGAACCTCTCGCGCGTGAGGCGCGAGCGCGAGGCGCTGGGGAGCACGTCGTAAAGCTCGCCGTAGCGGCCCGCCTTCAACTGCTCGAAGACCGTTTGCACTAGGCTGCGCACCTGTGCCTCGTCTGACTGCCGCGCGACCGCGGCGCGGGCCGGCACGGCCGTCAAGAGAAGGAGCGTCGCCGCCAGCATCAATCCGAATCTCTTATTCATCTCCGTCTGATTCGCCCCCGTCGTCCGCATCATCTTCACCCGAGTCATCCTCCGCGCCGTCGTCCTGCGGCAGCATCGGCCGTATGCGCGAGCGGTAGTTGAGAAACCATGCGACCGCGCCGAGCGTGGCCGCGACGAAGGCCGCGTTGACCTGCCCCGTCAGGAGCAGCACGGCGGCGGCCCCCAGCCCCAGGACCGAGATGACGATCCAAACGCCATCGCTCACTTGACCGTCACCGGGATGGAAGCCTCAAGCGTGCGCGGCGGGTAACACTTCTCGTCGTCGCACGCCTGCACGCGCAGTTTGCCCTTCAAGGTCTGCGCCCCTTTCTTCGCGTCGGCCGCGGCCGCCAGCGGGAGCTTGATGGCCGTCTCGCCCTCGTAGACGGCGAGCGGGTCTTTGGAGAAGGAGAACTTCCTCGTGACCGAAGCGGGGTACGTGGGCTTTCCCGCCGTGACGCCCTGGCCGGGCTCAACCGTCAGCTCCGTTGCCTTCAGGTAAGAGAAGGTCGGCGGGTTGGCATTGATGTGGTAGCCCTGCGCGATTGTCAGCTTGACCTCGGCCACTCTTGAGTCGCCGGCTTTGACTTCGACGGCGGGCACGTCCACGCGCACCACGTCTGCGGGCGCGGCCTCGTTCGTCGTCTGAATCTGGCCCGCGTTGTCGGGCGAGGCATTCCCGCCGGAATTAGAGGTCTGTGTCTGAGAGCAGGCCGGGAGAAAAATGGCACACAGGCTTAAAGCCAGGAGTAAATTTTTTCGGGTCATAGTTTCTCAGTTGCGTTGAATGTCAGCCAGCGGGCGGCCGCGCAGGAAGTTGCGCGCCGCCGCGATCATGCGCCGCAGCCGCCGGACGATCTTCGGGAGAAGCCAGGCGACGAGCAGCAGGGAAATAAGTATCACCGCGAGAATCACGACCGGCTTGAAGACAGCCAGGAGCGCCGCGCAGACCGTGATTACGTCTTCGAGGAGCGACAGCGCCCAGTTAGAGAAGGGCTCCGGGCTCGTGTTAGCCGCGGCGCGCACGGTCGCCTTCGTCCCGTGGGTCGAGAGGGCCAGGCCGCCGCCCAAGAGCAGGGCCAGCACCTGCACCGTGGGGCTCAGGTCCGAAGTCGCGGAAGCCGCCACGGCCGCGCCCGCTGGCACGCGCACGAACGTGTGCACGGCGTCCCACACAGTATCCACGAGCGGAATCTTGTCGGCGACGAACTCGACGGCGTACATGAAGAGCGCGGCCCCTATGACTATCCAGTTGTCCAGGACTTCGAGGCCGCCGGGAAGTTGTGCCAGTTTGTAATGCTGCAAGAGCCCGAGCGTCGCCACGGTCGCGTACACGTTGATGCCCGACGACCACGCCGCGCCGAACGCCAGGCCGAGGATGGAGACGGTACTCATAAGGCAGGAGTCAGGAGTCAGAAGTCAGAAGTCAGAAGAAGAAGAACAAAAGCGTTCGAGCTTTTATTCTGACTCCTGACTTCTGACTTCTGACTCCTGTTCTTCATTCTTCCTCCTCCTCTTCCTTGCCTCTCCCGTCCGGGCGTTTGATGCCGAACTTTTCGAGGCGGTACTGGAGGGTGCGGAAGGTCAGGCCGAGGAGCTTGGCGGACTTGGTGATGTTGTAGTCGGTCTGCTCCATCGCCTGCACGATCAGGCTGCGCTCTACGTCCTCGAACGAGATGCCCTCGGGCGGGAGCTTGAACGCGCCCTCGGTCATGGGCCTGGACTCCTGGCGGACTTCGAGCGGCAAGTCCTCGACCGTGATGAGGTCGCCCTCGCAGAGCAGGATCGCGCGCTCGATGGCCGACTCCAACTGGCGCACGTTGCCCGGCCAGCTGTAGCCCATCATCATGCGGCGCGTCTCCGGCGTCAGCCCGCGCACGAGCCGCGACGTGTTGCGCGTGTGCTTCTTCAAAAAGTAGTCAATCAGGACCGGGATGTCCTCGCGCCGCTCGCGCAAAGGGGGCACGTCCACGGAGAGCACGTTGATGCGGTAGTAGAGGTCGTCGCGGAACCTGCCGTCGCCGACCATCGCGCGCAGGTCGCGGTTCGTGGCGGCGACGACGCGCACGTCAACCTTCATGGTGCGCGTGCCGCCGACGCGGCGAATCTCGCGCTCCTGTAGCGCGCGCAAAAGTTTCGCCTGCATCCCTATGTCCAACTCGCCGATCTCGTCCAGGAAGAGCGTGCCGCGGTCTGCGACCTCGAAGAGACCTTTCTTCTCGGCGTGCGCGCCCGTGAACGAGCCCTTCTCGTGGCCGAAGAGCTCAGATTCGAGAAGGTTCTCGTTGATAGCGGCGCAGTTGACGGCCTGGAACATCTCTGCGACGCGCGGCGACTGGTTGTGAATCGAGCGGGCGATCAACTCTTTTCCTGTGCCACTTTCGCCGCGTATCAGAACGGGCGAGGCCGAGCGCGCGACCTTGAGGATCATCTTCTTGACGGCCTCCATCTCGGGCGAGGCCGAGATGATCTCGGCATCGAGCGCGTCGAGCCGCTTGAGCGCGCGGCGGATGGTGTCAAGCAGCGTGTCGCGCTCGTAAGGCTTTTGCAGGTAGTCGAACGCGCCGCGGCGGAGCGCGTCCTTGGCGGACTCGATTGAGCCGTGGGCGGTCAGCAGGATGACGATGATGGACGAGTCCTGTGCCAAAAGGTGCTGCAACAGCTCTATGCCGTCCATGCCCGTCATCTTCAGGTCGGTCAGGGCCAGATCGAAGCGGCGCTCCTTGGCGAACTTGAGCGCGGCCTCGCCCGACGAGGCTGTCGTCACGTCGTAGCCCTCGCCCGACAGAATCATCTCTAAGATTTCGCGCTGCGACTTTTCGTCGTCAACCACGAGTATGCTCTTGCGTGCCATTCAAAGCTCCTCAGCGTGACAGGTGACAAATGATAGCTGACAGGATAGAAAAATTGTTCGCTCCTGTCACCCCGTCACTTGCCATCGGTCGCGGTCGTCGGAAGTGTGATTACGAAAGTTGTCCCTTCTCCCAGTTTCGAGTGGACGGAGATCGTGCCGCCGTGGTCGTCAACGGCCTTCTTGACGATGGCGAGGCCGAGCCCTGTGCCAGTTTCCTTGGTCGAGAAATACGGCTCGAAGACTTTCGAGATGTCTTCGGAGGCGATGCCGCGCCCCGTGTCCGTCACCTCGACGCGGGCGTTGCGGCCGCCGTCCTCGGGAGAGATGTTGATGACGAGGCTCCCGCCGTCGCCGTCAATCGCCTGCATGCCGTTGATGATTAAGTTGGTGAAGACGGAGCGCAGCGCCTCCGCGTCGCCCATCACGGGCGGCACCTCGTCCGCCTGCTCGACGCGCGTCTCTATGCCGCTCTCCTGCGCCTTGACCTCGACCATCTGTAGGGCGTCGCGCGCGGCCTCGCCCAAATCGAGCGGCTGCAATTCCAGCGTCGAGGGCCTGGAGTAGTTCAGGAACTCGGAGATGCGCGTGTTGATGCGCGCGACTTCCGCCTTGAGCTGCTTCGCCAGCCGCTCGAAGGTCTCGCGCTTCTTCGGGTCGTCGGGCGGGAAGGCAGTTCTGAGGTGGTCTAAAGTCAGGTTGATGTAGTTGAGCGGGTTTCGGATTTCGTGCGCGATGGCGGAGGCCAGGCGGCCGACGACCGCCGACTGCTCGGCCTGGTGCAGCAGTCCCTCAAGCTCTCGCATGTGGCCGAGCCGCGCGATCATCTCGTTGAAGCGCGCGGCGAGTTGGCCCATTTCGTCCGTGCGGTCTGCGGCGGGGACGCGAAAGTCGAAGTCGCCGGCCGCGACGCGGCGCGCGGCGCTGGACAAGTCTTTAATCGGCCGCGTGAAGCGCCAGACGAGGACACCCGCGACGAGCGTGGCCGCCAGGAGCACGCCCAGCGTGTAGATGAGCGGGCGCGCAGCCTGGGCGAAACTTTGACCCTCCCGGAACGATCTCAGGACGACTATCACGTACCAGCGACCGTCCACCGTCTCGACGGAGACGGCGTGGGATTCGTTCCCGGCCTGATTCGCGGTCGTCTGGGGGAAGTGTGCACGGTCTTCGGGCGGCAGTTGGTCGAGATTCATCACGGGGGGCAGCGTCGTCAACTCCTGTAGGTAGCGGTCGGCGTATTCGCCATTGATCTTCAACAGCTCTAAATCGAGGCTGTCCGAAAGTCGCCAGTTGTTGTCAACCACGATGATGTTGGCGACGCGGCCGGTCTGCGGGTTCAGGAGCGGATTGTTTCTCCTCTTGATTAACTCGACGAGGCGGGGCTTGGAGGAGATGCTCTCGAACCCGAGCGCGACGGCGGCCACCAGCGCCTGCGTCTGCAACTCGCGCATCCGCCTATTATTCCTCGCGTTGCGCAGGTTGAGGATGTATTGCGTCCCGAGCGTCAGGACGAGCAGCGCGGCCAGCACGAGCAGCAGCCGCGCGCGGAAACTTGAGATCAGACGGGGCAGTTTCATACTCTTTAGGTCTTCACGGGAGAGACCGGGCCATTATAAACTAAAGACGGCAATATTATTTTTTCGTTGCCCTCGGCCCTTTCAGATGTTATAGTTCGCGGCGGTCTCAGTGCAAACTCCCCGGAGGCCGCATCAACGGGAACTCTCCCAACCCTCACCGAAAAGTGCGCAGGTCGCAAGACGAAAAACGACAACTCGTTGAAGTAACTATTTTGAAGATGCTTGAGGCTTCAAAATTTATCGCTATTACTTAACGGCGCAGCGCGCCGCGCAACTGAAATTCGGAAAAGTGAGCGTTAGGCATTCGTTCGTGACCCGAGAGCGTTCGAGACCCTAACTCGCGAAGTTAACCCCGGAGCTTTAATTTAACTGCGAGGACCAGTCAATGACCCAAACCCAGCGAGCCTTGAACCCCGCGCGCATCGCGCCTTCGATTCTCCTTCTCGTCACACTGATTTTCACCGGCACCGCACTCGCCAAAGACAAAAAAGCCAAAACGGCCGCCAAGGCCAAGGCCCCGGCCGCGAAGAATCAGAAGAGCGCGCGCAACGACAAGAAGGCGCGCGAGACGGCTAAGGCTGGTAAGAACTCGCGCGCCGACAAGAAGCGCGAGAGCAAGGCTTCCGCGAGGGAGGCGCGCGTTGACAAGCGGCGCGGCCGCGGGACTTTGGCCAGGGAGCTGAAGGCCGCGAAGAAGGAGCGGGATGCGGACAGGCGCGGCGGGCGCGCACTCTCGAAGCGCGAGCAGCGGGCCGAGGCGCGACGACTCGCCGAACAGCGCCGCCGCGAGATAGCCGAGGCGCGCAGGCGCGCGGAGCTGGCTCGTCAGGCCGCAATCGCCCGCCAGCGCGCGATTGAGCAGGCGATGCGCGACGAGGCGATGTCCAACATCGCGAAGGACGATACGACGGGCGAAGACCTGGAAGTGCGCCGCGCGGCCGTCGCCGCCCTCGGCAACCACGCGGGCACGGTCGTCGTCATGGACCCGAAGACCGGCCGCGTCTACACGGTCGTCAACCAGGACTGGGCGCTGCGGCGCGGCTTCAAGCCGTGCTCGACCATCAAGCTGATGACGGGGATGGCCGGGTTGACGGAGAAGGTGATTGACCCCATCCAGACCGTCCCGGTCTCCGACCGCCGCTACGCGATTGATTTGACGGACGCGCTGGCCTACTCGAACAACGGCTACTTCCAGAACATAGGCGGGCAGGTCGGCTTCGACCGCATCATCTCTTACGCGCGCGAGTTGGGCCTGGGCGAGCGCACGGGCATCAACCACGCGAACGAAACGCCCGGCCGCGTGCCGCTCTTCAAGACCGGCTTCGCCGCCCGCCGCATGTGCTCGCACGGCGACGACTTCGAGGTCACGCCGATTCAGCTCGCCAACATGGTTTCGGCCATCGGCAACGGCGGCAACCTGCTGGTCCCGCACCTGCCGCGCACCCCGCAGGAGGAGGCGCAGTTCAAGACCATCGTCCGCCGCAAGATCAACATCCCGCAGGAGTCCATGCAGCGGCTCGTCCCCGGCATGATCGGCGCGGTCAACTACGGCTCGGGCAAGCGCGCCTTCGACGCGGGGCAGACCATCGCCGGCAAGACCGGCACCTGCATCGGCCAGGGCTCGTGGCTCGGCCTCTTCACTTCTTACGCGCCGGTGCATAACCCGCGTCTCGCCGTCGTCGTCGTCACGCGCGGCTCGGACGCGCGCCGCCACTTCCCGGCCTACGTCGCCGGGCAGATCTACCGCTCGCTCAGGCACCGCTTCGGGCCGGGCACGGACGGCCAGCCTTACGCCGCCGCGCCCGTCATCCCGCGGCCGAAGATTGACCCGAGAGCGGCCGCCGCCCTCAGCGACGAGGACAGGGAGGAAGAGGCGGGCGAAGTCGGCGAGGACAGCATGACGGGCGCAGCGGCAGCGGGCGCGGGCGGCGGCGGCAGCCCCGCCGGCGGCAACAACGTCAAGAGCGTCATCATGACCGTGCCACAGCAGCAGCCGCAGCAGGCGGGGACTCCGGCGCAGACCACCGCGCCGCAGAACAACGCCCAGCGGCCGCGCCGCGTCCACGCGGCCAAGCCGTAAAGAAGCGCAAAATCAGAAGTTAAAAATGGAAAATTGAGGCGGAGAACCACCTTCCAATTAATGTGGTTCTCCGCTACTTTTTTTACATTTCACATTTTTGATTTCGCGTTTGCTTATTGCCTTGACAGGCGGCGGAGTGTTGCAGGATGATTAAGCATCGCGTTTGTTTTAGCTGACACCGATGCGCCCGGGTTCCCTCCCTGTTTGGATAGGGGTTGCGTGCGCCCCCCGGAAAGCGGCAACCGATTGCCGCGAGCCGAGCATCTGAAGATGCGCGAAGCCGGTTGCGGAAGCCGTCACGCTGCTCACCCCCCGGACTGATAAGAGTTGCGGAAAAGAATATTGCTTGGAGGATTGCGACCGATGAAAAAGCTGATTCGCTTGTTAGTATCTGCTGCGCTTGTGGCGACGCTCGCGTTGCCCGCGCTGGCACAGAACACCACGACGACGACCAACTCCGGCGGGACGGCGGCCGCGCAGGACGACGCCGCGAAGCTGGCCCTTTACGAGAAATTCAGGAACAACATCAAAGAGAACCCGCAGGTCGCCTACGAGGCCGGCAAAGAGTATTTGACCAAGTACGAAGCCACCGACGGCCCGAACGACCAGTACGTCAGCTATATCAAGAAGTGGGTCACCTCCTACGACAAGCTCGCGCGCCGCAATCAGGTCATCCAGCTGCTGAACGCCAAGAACTACAACGAGGCGGTCAAGGTGGCCCCGCAGGTGTTGCAGGACTACCCGGAAGACCTGGCGCTCCTCTTCGAACTGTCCAAGTCCGGCCTGGACGCCGCGACCGGCGGCAACTCTGCCAACAACGCGGCGACAATTGACTTCGCCCGTCGGACCCTACAGATGATCGAGGCCGGCAAGACCTTCGAGAAGGACAAGCCGATCCCGAACAAGGACGAGATCATCGGCGTGCTGAACTACGAGCTGGGCTTCCTGCTGCGCGAGTCGGACCCGACTTCGGCCGCTAATTATTTCCTCGCCGCCGCGCAGAAGCCGGGCTTCTCGCAGAAGGATCCGAACACCTACTCGCTGCTGGCCGTGGCTTACGAGAAAGGCCAGTACAGCGGCCTGGCGACACAGTACAACAACACGTGTAAGACGGAAGACAAGGTCAACACGCCGGAGTGCGTGGAGCTGAAGGCCAAAGCCGACCAGGTCATAGACCTGATGATGGACGCCCTGGCACGCGCCATCGTCTACAGCAAGAGCAGCTCGAACGCCGCGCAGTACGAGCAGGCGCGCACCGCCTGGATGGAGTCCCTGACTAACTACTACAAGTACCGCAAGGGCGCAGACACCGGCCTGAACGAGTACATAGCGGGCATCACGGCCACGCCGCTGCCGCGCCCGGGCCAGGCGCCGCCGCCGACGACCACGCCTGCGTCGAACACTACGACGCCGCCGACGCAGCCGGGCAGCACGACCAGCACCCCCGCGACGACGCCGGCCAACGGCGCGACTTCGAGCACGACGCCGAAGCCCAACCGCTAAAGGCGGCCCAGAGGCCCCCGCGTCCACTCTCCTCCGAGCAAGCAAGCAGCCGGGCGCAACGTCAATGACGTTGCGCCCGGCTTTTGTTAGAATCTGCCCGCCGTGAAAAAATCCGAAGACACCGCGCACGACCTGGCCGAGTTGGAAGAGCTGCTCGGCCACACCTTCAATGACCGCTCCTGGTTGGAGCGCGCGCTGACACACCGCTCCTGGGCGCACGAGCAGGTCGCGCCCGGCAAGGAGGAGGAGGCGCGACGCCTGCACAACGAGGCGCTCGAATTCGTCGGCGACTCCGTGCTCGGGCTGGTGGTCGCGGACTTCCTCTTCAGCTCTTACCCGGACGTGACAGAGGGCGAATTGTCGCGCATGAAGCACCAACTGGTCAGCGCGCCCACGCTGGCGCGCGCGTCCGAGCGACTGACCATAGGGCGGTTCGTGCGCGTCGGCCGCGGCGAGGACAAGAGCGGCGGCCGTCGCAAGCACGCGCTGTTGGCCGACTCCTTCGAGGCCGTGCTGGCCGCCGTCTTCCTCGACGGCGGGCTCTCGGCCGCCGCAGACTTCGTCCGCCGAGCCCTCGGCGACGAGCTTGAGCAGGTGGACCCGGAGGCGGCCGCCGCCGCAGACTTCAAGACCCTCTTGCAGGAGCGGCTTCAGGCGAGCCACCTGTCCGCCCCGCAGTATTCGGTCGTGGAGACGACGGGGCCGCCGCACAAGCGCACCTTCCACGTCGAGCTGAGCTGGGAAGGCGGCTCCGTCCGCGCCGAGGGGCGCACCATCAAGGCCGCCGAGACGAGCGCCGCACGGCTCGCGCTCGACAGTCTGGACAGTGAAGAGCAGAAGGCGGAAGGCAGCGGGCAGTAGGCGGAAAAGTGGTCAGTGGTCAGTGGTCGGTGGTCAGTTAAAAGAAAAACGTCTTTGCCTTTAACTGACCACCGACCACTGACCACTGACCACTGCTTTACTGCTTGACCTACCTCGTCAGGCTTCTTTAGGATGTTTTCATGAGTGATGATTTGACGAACACGGGAGTCGCTTCGCCAGCCGCGGAGCCGGAGGCGCAGCCGCGCGTGGCCGCGCAGGCCGTCCGGCCCAACGGCAACGGCTTCGAGCGCAAGGCCCCGGCAATCGAGAGGAAGACGCAGGGGCCGCCCAAGACCGTCTGGCGCGAGTATTTCGAGTCGGCCGTCGTGACCGTCATCATGGCGCTCTTCGGGATGACCTTCATCGTCCAGGCCGTCAAAGTCCCGACCGGCTCGATGCAGAACACGATCACCATCGGCGACCACCTGCTCGTCAACAAGTTTGTCTTCGGCCCCGGCGACACCTTCCCGCTGCTCCCGCAGAGGCAGGTCCGCCGCGGCGACATCATCGTCTTCAAGTACCCCGGCGACCCGGACAACCCGGAGGGCGACCGCAAGCCGGAGAACCTGCCCTTCAAGACCAACTACGTCAAGCGCGTCATCGGACTGCCCGGCGACCGCGTGCAGGTCCAGGGCGAGCGCGTCCTCATCAACGGGCAGGAGCTGCCCGAGCACCGCATCTCGGCGGTTGACCACTATGACGACCCGCGCACCGAAGAGGTCGAGAGCAACAAGCAGTTAGAAGTCCTGCCGAGCGCGCCGCGCAAGGAGAACGAGCTTTACTCGGTCTACTACAGCACGGATCGGACGCTTGAGAGCGGCTTCGACGAGGTTGTGCCGCAGGGCCACTACTTCGTGATGGGCGACAACCGCAACAACAGCCAGGACAGCCGCGCCTGGGGCTTCGTCCCGCGCGACCTCGTGGTCGGCCGCGCCATGTTCGTCTACTGGTCTTACGACGAGAGCGCCCCCTCGACCAACCCCATCACAGACTTCCTACAGAACACACGCTGGAACAGAACAGGCACAATGGTGAAATGATGAATGCGGAATGCGGAATGATGAATAAAAGACAGTTGCTTTCTTAATTCCGCATTCCGCATTCCGCATTCATCATTGCTTTTCCGCCCATTCCTTCGTCACCTGGTGGCGGTAGTCGAAGAGCCGCCGGAGGCGCGGGACGATAAGGAGCGGGGCCGCGATGCGCCCGAGGGGCCGGAGCGGCGGCTCGTACTCTATCTCGTCGCGCAAGACGGCCCCGCGCTCGTGCGGCAGGACGACGTGGCGGTGACGCCAGCTGCGGAACGGGCCGCGCGTCTGCACGTCCTCGAACATACGTGGCGGGTCGTAAACGGTGTGCAGCGCCTCCCAGCGGACGGGGAAGAGTCCCAGGACGCGCGTCTCCACGACGGCCCGCTCGCCCGGGCGCAGGCTCTCGGCCGCACGGACGACGCGCGCCGACTCCCAGGGCGGCGTCAGTCGCGCCAGCGCGTCCGGCAGTTCGTGGAACGCGAAGACGCGCTCCGGGCTGGCTTCGATGACGCTCTCCTTGACGAACTTCATCCGCGAAGCATAACCGCCGCACGTCTTGCGTCCAAGTCAGTACCGCAGGCGGTCCTGACGGCGATTAAGTGATAAAGTGGCACAAAAGGGGGAAGCGGTCATGGCGAGAGGGTGGGAGAGTAAGGCAGTCGCGGACCAGCAGGAGGCGGCCGACGAGCGCGCGCGCCGCCGGTTGCCCGCGGACGAGTTGTCGCCCGAGGAGCGCGAGCGCCGCGCGCGCCTGGAATCGTTGAGACTTTCGAGGGCGCGCACGCTGACGCAGCTTGAAGGCGCGACCCGGCCCGCCCACCGCCAGATGCTGCAACGCACCCTGCGCGCACTTGAGACGGAGATAGAGGAGTTGTCCGCGCCGCCCCTCATTTAATCATCGTGCCCGTCCGCCACCAGCGCGTCTTCGTGAAAAAGTCTATCAGGAGGTTGTTGGGTTTCTGGCTCTCGTCCTTCGACCAGAAGACGAAGAGCGCGCGGCCGATGACCAGGTCTCCGGCGACCGGACCCCAGGCGCGGCTGTCCGCGCTGTCCTCGCGGTTGTCGCCCATCACGAAGTAGTTGCCGTCGGGAATCTTGTAGGGCTTCCCCCCCACAGCGTAGTGAAAAATCTCCGGCGGCTTCTCAAACTGGCCCGCCTCGGTGGCGGCCAGCGTCTTCTCTGTGTAGTAGACGGTGTAAGGCTCGTTCGGCGCGCGCGGCGGGGCTTCGTTAATTTCGAGCGGGGCCTTGGCGTTGACGCCCGGCTCGGCCTTGACGCGGTGCTCTGGGAGCGGTTGGCCGTTGATGAGGACGAGCGCGCCGCGGACCTCTATCGTCTCGCCGGGCAGACCTATGACGCGCTTGATGAAGTAATCGGAGTAAGGCTTGACGGGCGGCACGCTCAGCTCGTCGCGGCCGGGGTTGTCGCGGTCGCCGGGGTACTTGAAGACGATGATGTCGCCGCGGCGGATTTCGCGCTTGGGGAGGAAGAACGGGGTCGAGCCCGGCGCGAAGATGAACTTGTTGATGAGAAAGTGGTCGCCGATGTAGATGGTGTTCTGCATCGAGCCGGTCGGGACGCCGACGGTGCGGCCGATGAACGTGATGAAGAAGACGAACATGATGGCCGTGTAGATGGCCGACTCGAAGTACTCGCGCCACACACTCTTCGGCGGCCCCAACGACCGCGGCGCAGTCTCCGGCGCTTCCGGTTCGTCCTCCGCGTCTTTCACCCTCTTCTTGCGAGCCATACTCAGCATCGTAAATCGTAAAGCGTAAATCGTAAATAGCGGACAGCGTCCTTCGTTCACGACCTACGGTGCACGATCATTCTGATTCCGTCGCGCGGGCGCAGCGACATCGCCGGGACGAGGGGGACCGGGCGCTGCGAGACGAGTTCGAGACTAAAGGCGCGAGCGATGGTCGCCATCACGAGCACGGTCTCCATCAGCGCGAAGGCATTCCCGATGCAGACGCGCGGGCCGCCGCCGAAGGGGAAGTAAGCGTACTTCGGCAGACCGGCCGTGAACTCCGGCGTCCAACGCTCCGGCCTGAATTGGTCCGGCGCGTCGAAGAAGCGCGCGTCGCGGTGCACGACCCAGGTGGGCATGAAGAGCTGCGTCCCCGCCGGAACCTTGTAGCCGCCGACCTCGCAGTCCTCCACGGCCTCGCGCCCGACGATGTAGGCGGGCGGGTAGAGCCGCATGGATTCCTTGACGACCATCTCCGTGAACTTCAGGCGCGGGAAGTCGGCGGCCGAGGGCGCGCGCCCTCCTTCGAGCACTTCGTCCACTTCGCGCCACAGTCTCTGCTCGGCCTCCGGGTGACGCGCCAGCAGATACCAGGCCCAGGAGAGCGTCAGCGCCGTCGTCTCCTGGCCCGCCAGGAAGAGCGTGATGACTTCGTCGCGCAGCTGCTGGTCGGTCATTCGGCTGCCGTCGTCGTCGTGAGCCTGGAGCAGCATGGAGAGCAGGTCGCCCTGGTCTTGATTCCCGGCGGCGCGGCGCTGGGTGATGATGCGGTAGATGACTTCGTCCAGTTGCGCGGCGACCTTGTGGAAGCGGCGGTTGGCGGGCGTCGGGAAGCGGTTGTCCAGAATCCACTTGAGCGTGGCCTGCGAGCTGAAGGGCTCGACGAGGACTGAAAGAGCGCGCGCGACCTTGCCGGCGTCGTCCGTCACGTCCACGTTGAAGAGCGTGTGCGTGACGATCTCCATCGTCAGGCGCATCATGTCGCGGTGCACGTCGCGAATCTCGCCGTCGCGCCACTCGCGGACGAGCGCCTCGGCGTCCAAGACCATGCGCGCGGCGTAAGCGGCGATGCGCTCGCGGTGGAAGGCGGGCTGTGCCAATCTTCGCTGCCTGCGCCAGAAGTCGCCCTCACTCGTCAGGAGGCCGCGGCCCACGAGCCTGTGGAAGAAGGGCGTGCGGAACGAGAGCGGCTTGATGAAGCTGCGGCTGTTGGTCGCCAGCACCTGCTCTATCTGGTCAGGGTGGAAGAGGAAGTAGGACGGGACGTAGAAGAAGCGCGCGCTGACCACGTCGCCGTAGTCGCGGTGCAATCTCTCTATGAAGCCCAGCGAGTCGCGGTTAAATTCCGGCATCACGCCGAGCAGGAAATGGCCCCTCGGGCCTTGCGGGACTAAGGATGCGACCATCGCGCGGCTTCCTCTCCGTAAGAATTCTCGCCAGCGCCATAGTGCCCGGCGTCGCGCCCGCTTTGCAAGTCCGGCGTGCTATTATCTCAGGCCGCCGTTTTCGGTCCATAATTTTCTCGGAGGAGTCTTCATGCACCAGCGCACCCCGCGCATCGCCACGCTCGTTCTCATGCTCATACACGCCAGCCTCTTCAACTCGGTCGCGCGGGCGCAGGACGGGCACACGCTGACGGGCGAGTTCCGCACGCACAAGAATTTTCACTCGCGCTATCTGAAAAGCGACCGCGACGTGCTGGTCTACCTGCCGCCGGGCTACGACGCGGACAAGAGGAGGCGCTACCCAGTGCTGTACCTGCACGACGGGCAGAACCTTTTCGACGGCGCGACCTCGTTCATCAAGGGCGCGGAGTGGGGCGTGGACGAGACGGCGCAGCGGCTCATCACGAGCGGCGCAATCGAGCCCCTCATCATCGTCGGCGTATACAACTCAGGCAAGGACCGCATCGAAGAGTACACGCCGACGGTGGACGCGAAACACAAGGTCGGCGGGAAGGCTGACCTGTACGGGCGCATGCTGGTCGAAGAGCTGAAGCCGTTCATTGATTCCGAGTACCGCACGCGGCGCGACGCGAAGCACACGGGGCTCGGCGGCTCCAGCCTCGGCGCGCTGGTCTCGCTTTACCTGGCCTTCAAGTACCCGCAGACCTTCGGGCGCGTCCTCGTCGTCTCGCCGTCGGTCTGGTGGGACGATAAGATGATTGTGCGCGAGGTCAAAGCGTTGAAGAAGCGGCCGCGGCTGCGCATCTGGCTCGACATGGGGACGAAGGAGGGCGGCAGCGAGGCCGAGGAGCAGACACGGAACGCGCGCGCCCTGCGCGACGCCCTCGTCAGTAAGGGCTGGAAGGAGGGCTCCGACCTGATGTACTTCGAGGCCGAGGGCGCGGAGCACAACGAGCGCGCCTGGGCCGCGCGCGTCGAGCCGATGCTGAAGTTTATGTTCCCGAAAAAATAGGGTGAAAAAAACGGAGGCGGGGGTAAACCGCCCTTCCTAACCTGCGAGGCGGCGTGGGTTGAGTGATTCAAGGCAGAATAATTGGCAGGTCGGGAAGAGGGGCTTGCCCCCGCCCGCTGTGTGGCACTCATTTATGGCCCAAAAATAATCTTGTTGACAACCCCCGAGCGCCGAGAATATTGTCTCAACTGTTTTCGCGCTCTTTCCTGCTGACATCACTACAACTGCCATTTTCACGCCTTTTTGAGGAGTTGACTCTGTTATGACTGCGACCTCGGAGAGTTCCCACCCGATCCACAACTCTGCGACGAAGGACGGGCTGACGGCCAAAGTTTACCGCGGCGACGGCGCGGCGATGTTGGCGTTTGATTTGGACGAGAAGCTGGCGGACAACCTGGCCGGCTTCAGCGTCAAGCGGACGGACCCGAAGGGACGTTCCGACTACCTGCACAACCGGCTGCACTTCACGAGCTGCGTGACGGCCGATACGAAGGCGGAGGATTTGGGCCTGCACCCGACCAACGAAGCGCCGCTGCAAAAGTTTCGCTGGATAGACTTCCCCGAAGAGATGATGCCGGGCGACTTTCGCTACGACGTGACGGCCATGTTCTTCGGCGAGGGCGGGAAGTTAAAGGAGGGGCCGACCGTCGGCGTCGAGCTGGAGATCGAGCCGCGCAAGATCGGCCGCTTCGAGTTCGGCTTCACGCGCGCCTACCTCTCCTCGCAGGCTTACACCAACCTCTTCAAGAACGCGCCGATCCGCCCGGCGCAAAAATCTCTCGACTACGAGACGCAGTCTTACGCGAAGCAGTATGAGTGGCTCGGCTACCACGCGCGCAAGATGGTCTTCGAGTTCGTCCAGGAATGTCTTGACGACCAGAGCGTCACGGTTGACCTCTTCGCTTATGATTTGGACGAGCCGGACTTCATGCGCGCGATGCAGAAGATGGGCAAACGCCTGCGCGCCTACCTGGACGACGCGCCGCTGCACACGAAGCCCGGCGCGTTGGAGATTGACGCGCACAAGCTGCTAACCGCCTCGGCCGGGGCCGAGAACGTCAAGCAGGGCCATTTTCATCGCTTCGCGCACAAGAAGATTCTGATCCAGAAGCGGGACGGCAAGCCTGTCAAGGTGCTGACCGGCTCGGCCAACTTCTCCGTCCGCGGCCTCTACGTGCAGGCCAACAACATTCTCGTCATCGAAGACCCGCAGGTGGCCGCGCTCTACGACGCTGCCTTCGAGCAGTCCTTCAACGCACCCGAAAAGTTCTCTGCCTCCGAGATCGCGCAGGGCTGGCACGAGGTCGAGTCGGAAGGGATTCCGAAGTTCGCCGTCGCCTTCTCGCCGCACAAGTCCGCAGACATCTCTTTGAAGCGGGTCGCCGACGCCGTCGCGGCGGCCGAAAGCTCTGTCATCTTCGCCGTGATGGAACTGGCGGGCGGCGGGACCGTCATGGACGAGCTGAAGGCGCTGCCGACGAAGCCTAAAATGTTCTCCTACGGCATGACGCAGACGCTGGACGGCATCAAGGTCTACAAGCCCGGCGAGTCAACAGGGATGATCGTGCCGTTCGAGTATTTGAAAGGGAAAGTCCCGCCGCCGTTCCAGGATGAGTACAGCGGCGGGGCCGGCATCGTCATCCACGACAAGTTCGTCGTCGTGGACTTCAACGGCAAGAACCCGGCGGTCTTCACGGGCTCGTCGAATCTGGCCGCGGGCGGCGAGGAGGCGAACGGCGACAACCTGCTGGCGATTTATGACCCGGCGGTGGCGGCGGCCTACGCCGTCGAGGCCGTGCGGCTCGTGGACCACTACCACTTCCGCGCGCAGATGAAGACGGCCGACGCCTCCGCGCCGCTCTGCCTGCAAGGGCCGGACGCGAAGGACAAGTGGTGGCGGCCCTACTACGACCCGCAAACCATCTACTATCACGAGCGGACGCTCTTCAGCAGTTAGAGACAGACCATGCAGACCTGGCTCCTGGGCTTGGCGATTGTCGGGGTGAGCGTGCTGGTGGCGCACGTCGGCTTGCGGCTGGTGCGGCGCGCCGTCCCGCTGCCGGTGCACGAGACGCAGCACGAGGTCGGCGGCTTCATCATCGGCGTGGTGGGGGCCATCTACGCCGTGCTGCTCGCCTTCGTCGTCGTCGCCATGTGGGATCAGTTCAGCGAGGCCAAGCTCGCCGTCGAAAATGAGGCGAACCGGCTGAACGACCTCGCGCGGATGACGCAGGGGTTTGACGCCCGGACGCAGCGGCGCGCGCTCGAAGGGCTACAGAGTTACACGCGCACCGTCATAGACGAGGAGTGGGAGACGATGTCGCGCAGCCAGCCGAGCCAGAGGACGCAGGCGGCGATGGACAACCTCTGGGGGATTTACACGAGCTTCGAGCCGCAGGCGGGACGCGAGGCGCTCCTCTACGCAGAGTCGCTGGACCGTATGAACGACCTGAGCGACAGCCGCAGAGTCCGTCTCTTCATCAGCAAGGACGACATGCCCGTGCTGATACGCGTCCTGCTCTGGGGCGGCGGTCTGGTCGTGCTGGCCTTCACCTACTTCTTCGGCGTCAAGAGCCTCAGGGCGCAGGCGCTGATGACGGCCGCGCTCGCCGGCGAGATCGCCTTCATCCTCTTCCTCGTCGTCGCCCTAGACAACCCCTTCCACGGCAGCCTGCGCGTCTCCCCCGAACCCCTTCAGCAAAGCCTCGAAAGAATCCGGGCCATTCCGTTAAAAAGTAATGAGTGATGAGTGATGAGTGATGAGTAGAAGGCGGGCCTTCATCGTCCCGCCAGGGACGACGTGAAAATAGCCCAGCACTTCAGTGCTGGGAACTGTACGAGAAAGATTTTGAGTCCCGTAGGGACGGCCGAAACCTTCGGCCGTCCCTACGGGACTCGACTCTTTTCTCGCTGCTTACCCAGCACTGAAGTGCTGGGCTATTGTCGGTCGTCCCCTGCGGGGACTTCTAGCGCGGCGTCCTTCTTAACTCATCGCTCATCACCTCTTTTCCTCTCCGTAGAAGATGACCCAGACGATGAGGTCGTCTGTGAAGTTGACGAAGCGGTGCTCGACGCCGGCCGGGACGAAGAGAAAGTCGCCGGGGCCGAAGGGGTGGCGGCTCTCGCCGTTGATGAACTCGCCCGTGCCGCTGAAGACGATGTAGGCTTCGTCGCGCTTGTGCGGCTGCTGCGGGTCCGTGCCGCGCGGGGCGTAAATCTCTACGAGAAGGTCGCCGCGCTCGAAGACGGTCGCGAAGCGTTTGCCCTCAGGCGTCGGCACGCGCGCCATTGCTTCCTCGATTGTGACTCTTTGCTTTAACAAAGATTAAGCTTGCTCCCACCTGTTACGCTTACTATTGAACTCATAGAGTAGAACTTCACCGCCGCATTCCTTGCAAGAGCGGCGGGTGCGTGAGAGGAATCCGCCACTAATTGAAATACAATCACGACATATGAATCCATGTCTCGCACATTTATATTTACTGGTAGGATCGCCACGCCGGTCTGTACCTTGAACTTTTTTGCATACCTTGCAGATGAAATCACTCTTAGCCATAAAAATAGCTCGCTTTCTTGCAAAATGTGAATCGCTCAAGAAGCAGATTGCGGCGCTGGATTGTTCTACTACTTTGATATGACAGTCAAGCGAGTAGAACGCATCAAAGGAAGGGCAGAGGATTCCGATGAAGGACGGCTACATTCTGGCGATTGACCAGGGGACGACAGGGACGAAGGTACTCGTCTTCGATTGGGAGGGCGACGCGCGCGGGCAGGCTTACGCGGAGTTCACGCAGCACTACCCGCGGCCCGGCTGGGTCGAGCACGACGCGGAAGAAATCTGGGCCGTCACAATCGGGCTGGTCGCCGAAGCCCTCGCGCGCTCGGGAGTCTCCGCTTCAGAAGTCCGCGGGATAGGCATCACCAACCAGCGCGAGACGAGCGTGCTCTGGGAGCGCGAGACAGGCACGCCCGTCGCGCGCGCCATCGTCTGGCAGGACCGCCGCACGGCCGGCCTCTGCGACGAGCTAAAGGCGCACGGGCTCGGGGAACTCTTCAGGCGAAAGACGGGGCTCGTCGTGGATGCCTACTTTTCTGGCACAAAAATCAGGTGGCTGCTGGACAACACCGAGGGCCTGCGCGAGCGCGCGCGGCGCGGCGAGATAGCCTTCGGGACGATTGACTCCTGGCTCGTCTGGAAGCTGACTGGCGGGCGCGCACACGTCACGGACTACTCCAACGCCTCGCGGACGCTGCTCTACAACATACACGACCTCGGCTGGGACGCGGAGCTTCTGGAAATCCTGGACGTGCCGGAAGAAATCTTGCCGACGGTCGCGCCCTCCGCGCACGTCTACGGCCACACGGACCCGGCCGCGTTCTTCGGCGCGGCGGTCCCCGTCGCAGGCATAGCGGGCGACCAGCAGGCGGCGCTCTTCGGGCAGGCTTGCTACGGCGAGGGGCTCGCGAAAAACACTTACGGCACCGGCTCCTTCATCCTGCTCAACACGGGCTGCGAGGCCGTCACGAATTGCGAGGACTTGCTGACGACCATCGCGTGGGGCATCGAGGGAGAGCCGGTCGAGTACGCCCTGGAGGGCGCGGTCTTCATCACGGGGGCCGCCGTGCAGTGGCTGCGCGACGGCTTGCAAATCATCAAGTCCGCCGCGGAGACGGAAGCGTTGGCACAGTCCGTCGAGTCGAACGCGGGTGTCTATTTCGTCCCCGCGCTGACGGGTCTGGGCGCTCCGCACTGGGACGCCTACGCCCGCGGCACGATCACGGGGCTGACGCGCGGGACGACGCGCGCTCATCTAGTCCGCGCCACGCTCGAAAGCATCTGCTACCAGACGCGCGACGTGGTCGAGGCGATGCAGCGCGCCTCTGGCGTCCGCCTCCGTGGGATTCGCGCAGACGGCGGTGCCGTCTCCAACAACTTCCTCATGCAGTTTCAGGCAGACATCCTCAACGTCCCCATCGCCGTCCCCCTCATCACCGAGACCACAGCCCTCGGCGCGGCCTACCTCGCCGGCCTCGCCGTAGGCTTCTGGTCGAGCAGGGAAGAACTCGACGCCAAATGGAAAGTCGCCCGCCGCTACGAACCCCGCATGAGCGAGGCAGAGCGTGAACGCCTCTACACCCGCTGGCTCAAAGCCGTCGAGCGCGCCCGCGACTGGGAGGAACACTAGAGCATCGTCAGGTCACAGTGACCATGAATGCAAAATACCGCTGCGGCCTAATGAATGTTAGATGCAAGAAGGAGTGGTATAATCTGAGAGGAGAGACATAACGGATGCCTGTCATCTCGATGTTTTACGGGATCATTGTGCTGATGTACTACTTTGACAATAGGAAACACCATCAGCCACACATTCACGTCCAATATGGTGATGAAGAGGCCATCGTTTCGATTCCCGACGGGACGATAATAGAAGGCTCAATCAGGACAGCTAAACTAAAACTTGTGCAGGCATGGGTCGAAATTCATCAGGACGAGTTAATGGCTAACTGGAGGCTTGCAGTCAGTGGTCAAGCAGTGTTTAAGATAGAGCCGCTAAAATAGACGGAGTACATATGCATAAAGTGGTCGCAGCAAGAGCTAACGATGATTTTTCGCTGGATATAAAGTTTGACGACGGTAGTGTGAAAAGGTTTGACGTTCGACCTTACTTAGAGTACGGGATTTTCCAAGAGCTAAAGGACAGGGAGTATTTTAAACGGATTAAGGTCGCATTTGGCACAGTCCAATGGCCGAACGAGCAAGACATTAGCCCAGAAACATTGTATGTGGACAGCGTCGCTCTTGAATCAATGCCTGTCTAGTTGCCGCAAAAGGCTGCTAACAACTCCTTCGGAAGACGCGGACGTTCACCTGCGTTTCATCCTCGACGACGAAGACAATTACGCCGTCATCGTGCCCGCCAAAGGCAGGGTCGGGGTCGCCTCCGTTCGCAGGGGCTCGGGCACGGTGTTGAAAGTCGTGGACGATAAGCACGTCCGCGTGCTGTGGAGTCACAAGGACTCGCAGAAGACATTCCTTGAGCGCCGGCCGAGCACTAACTTCGGCCGCGAGTTCGTCAAGCTTTACAGGCGCTTCAACTGACGGCGCTGTCGCCGCCCGCCCGCAGCCAAACAACTCATTCGACCCTCGTCCGCAACGGCCTTCAATCTATCACCGCTCCTTGTGGTAGATTGAGGGCCGCTCGCGCGAGATGAGTTCAGGCAGGTGACGAAGCGACAAAGGTGAAGCGCAACCCCTCGGACACGGCGACACAGATTTTCGACCTGATAGTCATCGGCGCGGGCGTCAACGGCGCGGGCGTGGCGCGCGACGCGGCGATGCGCGGCCTGAAGGTTCTGTTGCTGGACAAGGGGGACATCTCTTCGGGGACGAGCGCGTGGTCAACGCGGCTGATTCACGGCGGGCTGCGCTACCTGGAACACGGCGAGCTGGGGCTCGTCCGCGAATCGCTGCGCGAGCGCGAGCGCCTGTTAAGAATCGCGCCGCACCTCGTCCGGCCCCTCCCGATGTTAATCCCCATCTACGCGGGCGCGCGGCGCGGGCTCCTGACCATCCGCGCGGGGATGATCCTTTACGACCTGCTCTCGCGCGGCAAGTCGCTCGAACGTCACCGCATGCTCTCGAAGGCAGAGACGCTGGCGCGCGCGCCCGGCCTCGCGGCAGAGAACTTGCGCGGCGCGGCGCTCTACTACGACGCGCAGGTCGAGTACGCCGAGCGGCTCGTCTTCGAGAACGCGCTCTCTGCGGCGCGACACGGGGCCACGGTCCTGACTTACTCGCGCGTGGACAATTTCATCATCGAAGATGCGGCGGCCCGCGGCGTGGAGTTCACGGACCTCATCAATAACACGGCGCACGTCGCGCGCGGGCGCGTGTTGTTGAACGTGTCCGGCCCTTGGGTGGACTTGGTGCTGGCGCGCGGCGGGCGGGCGGGGGAGCGACTGGTCTGCGGGACGAAGGGGAGCCACCTCGTAGTTGACGAGTTCGCGGGCGCGCCCGCGAGCGCGCTCTACGTGGAGGCGCAGGCGGACGGCCGCCCGTTCTTCATCATCCCCTGGAACGGAGCTTACCTGATAGGGACGACCGACCTGCCCTTCGACGGCAGCCCGGACGAGGCGGAGGCCGGCGACGACGAGATCAGTTATCTGCTCGCGGAGACGAACCGCGTGATTCCGCGGGCGCGTCTGACGCGCGCGGCCGTCCGCTACACCTACTCGGGCGTCAGGCCGCTGCCGTGCCGCACGAGCCGCGACCCTTCGGGCGTCACGCGCCGCCACTTCATACGCGACCACGCACCGGCCCTCGAAGGCTTCCTCTCCGTCGTCGGCGGGAAGCTGACGACCTACCGCAACCTGTCGGAGCAGGCCGTGGACGCAGTCTTCAAGAAGCTGGGGAGAAGGCCGCCCGAATGTCGCACGGCTGAGGAGCCTCTGCCCGGCGCGTCTGGGGAAGAGTTCGCGGCACGGCTCAGGATGAAAAGTGACTTGCCCGTGGCGGCGACGGAGCGTTTGCTCAAAATCTACGGGGCGCGGGCCGAGGAGGTGTTGGAGTTGGCCTTCGAAGATGAAGGGCTGCGCGAGACTTTCAGTAAAATCTCGGGCGCGATTGCGGCGGAAGTCGTCTTTTCGTTCCGCGAGGAATTGGCACAGACGCTGACGGACTGTTTGTGGCGGCGGACGATGGTCGGGATGAACGAAGCGGCCGGATTGGATTGCGTCGAAGCCGCCGCGTTGGTGGCGCGCAAGTATCTTGGATGGGACGACGCGCGCGCGGGGAAGGAGGTTGACGACTACCGCGACTACGTCCGCCGCTTCCGGCCGCGGGCCTTAGCCGGAAAGTCTGACCTCCCGCATGAGCGTTGAGGAAATAACGGAGCTTGAATTAGACTCAAGCCTTTGCGCCTTAAGTTTTTACTTTGCGCCTTTGCGTGAGACGTTGCGGTTTCTCGCAAAGGCGCAAAGGTAAGACGTAAGGCGCAAAGGGTTGAATCTAGCCGGGCCGGTCAGTCACGTCATGAAGAAAGAGAAGAGTGAGAAGCCGAACGTCCGCACGGAGGCGGTCGCGGGGGTGACGACTTTTTTCACGATGGCTTACATCGTGGTCGTCAACCCGGCGATTCTTTCGACGGAGGGGACGGGGATGTCATTCAGCGGCGTGCTGACGGCGACCGTGCTCGTCTGCTTCACGATGACGCTGCTGATGGGACTCTACGCGCGGCTCCCCTTCGCCGTCGCGCCCGGCATGGGCATCAACGCCTTCTTCACGTTCACCATCATCCTGACGCAGAAAGTCCCCTGGCAGGTGGCGCTCGGCATAGTCTTCTGGGCCGGCGTGCTCTTCCTGCTGGTCTCCGTGACGCCCGTGCGCGAGACCATCGCCCGCGCCATCCCGCGCGGACTGAGAATCGCCACCGCCGCCGGCATAGGCATCTTCCTCACCTTCATCGGCCTGAAGAACGCGGGACTGATCACGTCCGACCCCGTGACGTTCGTCAAGCTCGGCACACTCGGGCGCGAGGCGCTCCTGGCCGTCCTGGGCCTGGTCGTCATCGTCTGGTTATTGAAGATGAAAAGCTCGCTCGCCTTCCTGGCGGGAATTTTTCTGGTGACTCTAATCGCGTGGCTCTCTGGGCTCGTCAAAGCGCCGGCCAGTTTTGTCAGCGCGCCGGACTTCGGGAGCGTCTTTCTCAAACTGGACATCTGGGGCGCGCTCAAGCTCTCGCTGCTGCCGGCCATCATCTCGATTCTCTTCACGGACCTCTTCGACTCTATCTCGACCTTCATAGGCGTCTCGCAGGCATCCGGGATGCTGGACAAAGAAGGGAACCCGAAGAACCTCAAACAGGGTTTGATCGTGGACGCGTGGGCCACGCTCGGGGCTGGGCTGGCGGGCACGTCTTCGGGCACGGCTTACATGGAGTCCGTGGCGGGCATTCAGGCAGGGGGCCGCACGGGATTGACTTCGGTCTTCACGGCGCTCTGCTTTCTGCCGTGCTTCTTCCTCGCGCCGCTCGCGGGGATGGTGCCGCTTTACGCGACCGCGCCCGTGCTGGTACTCGTCGGCGCTTCGATGTTCGCGAGCGTGGCGGGACTCTCGTTTGAAAGGATGGAGGACTTGCTGCCGGCCTTTCTGACGATCATCCTCATCCCGCTCACGTTCTCCATCACGCAGGGCATCCTGTGGGGCTTCATCTCGCACACGGCGCTCTACCTGATGGCCGGCCGTCGCCGCGAGATTCATCCAGTGATGTACGCGCTGGCGCTCATCTCCGTGGGCCTGCTCGCGCTTGAGCACGGAAAGTTTTCCTGAAAAGCCCAAGACGTTGTAAAGTATGCGTCCAAGAGAACTGCCTTATTATGCGTTTGCAACCTCCGTGTGACTCAAGTCAGTACCGCCTGCGGTAGCGGGCGGGTCCGTTTCACGCTGAGCACCCGCCCGCTACCGCAGGCGGTACTGACCGAATGCGCTCGGGAGTGATGAGGGTAAACCAGAGATGCGACTCGTCGGGCAACCCGTGCCGCGCAAAGAGGGGCGCGACAAAGTGACAGGGCAGGCGCGCTACGTGGACGACCTGCGCTTTCCAGAGATGCTCCACGGGACGACGGTTCGCAGCCCCGTCGCGCGCGGCCGCATCAAAAATATTTCCTTCGAAGGCGCGCACATCCCCTGGGACGAGTTCGTCGTCGTCACGGCCCAGGACGTTCCGGGCCAAAACGCCGTCGCGCTCATCCTGACGGACCAGCCCTTCCTCGCCGACCAATTCGTCAACCACCCTGAAGAGCCCGTCCTCCTGCTCGCGCACGAGGACAAGTCTCTCCTCGAAGAAGCGCGCCGCCACGTCCGCGTGGAGATCGAAGAGTTGCCCGCCGTCTTCACGCTCGAAGACTCGCTCGATAAGAAAGAGATCATCTGGGGCGAGGACAACACGTTCAAGTCCTACCGCGTCGAGAAGGGCAACGTGGACGAAGTCTGGGCCGAGGCCGCGCACGTCGTCGAGGGCGAGTACCGCACGGGCGCGCAGGAGCAGCTTTACATCGAGAACAACGGCGTCATCGCCGTCGCCGGCCCCTTGGACGGCGTCACCGTCTGGGGCTCCATGCAGTGCCCGTACTACGTGCACAAGGCGCTCCTGAAACTCTTCAACCTGCCGGAGGACAAGGTGCGTGTCGTGCAGGTCGAGACGGGCGGCGGCTTCGGCGGCAAGGAAGAGTATCCTTCAATGATTGCGGGCCACGCCGCGCTGCTCGCGTGGAAGTCGGGCCGCCCCGTCAAGATCGTTTACGACCGCGCCGAGGACATGGCCGCGACCACGAAGCGGCATCCTTCGCTCACGCGCCACCGCACGGCCGTCAACGCGGACGGCAAGCTGCTCGGCATGGAGATAGAGTTCGTGATTGACGGTGGGGCTTACGCGACGCTCTCCGCGGTCGTCCTCTCGCGCGGGACGATTCACGCCGCCGGGCCGTACTTCTGTCCGAACGTGCGCATCAAGAGCCGCGCCGTCGCGACCAACGCGCCGCCGCACGGGGCCTTCCGCGGCTTCGGCGCGCCGCAAAGCATCTTCGGCCTCGAAAGACATCTGGACAAAGTTGCCAGGACCGTCGGACTTTCGCCCGAAGAGTTCCGCCGCCGCAACTTCATCCGCGAGGGGCAGACGACGGCAACCAACCAGGTCATCAGCGAGAAGGTCGAGCTGGAAAAGTTGCTCGACCACGCCTTCGAGCTGACTGACTACCGCGCGAAGCAGCAGCAGTTTGCCGAGGCCAACAAGCACTCGCGGCGGAAGAAGGGAATCGGCTTCGCCTCGTTCATGCACGGCGCGGGGTTTACTGGCTCGGGCGAGAAGTATCTGGAATCCGTCGTCGGGGCGGAGGCGACCGCGGAGGGGCGCGTGCGCGTGCTGGCCGCGAGCACGGAGATAGGGCAGGGAACCAACACCATCTTCGCGCAGATCGCAGCCGACGCACTCGGCATAGACTACGACTCCATCGAAGTCGCCAAGCCGGACACCGGCGCGGTCCCCAACAGCGGCCCGACCGTCGCCTCGCGCACTTGCATGATCGTCGGCAAGCTGGTCGAGTCGGCCGCCCTCGGCCTGAAACAGACGCTGACGAACAGCGGGCTGCTCGCCGAGAATTATTCGGCGGAAGAGTTCCGCGCCGCCTGCCGCGGCTACATCGAGCAGCACGGCGCTTTGAAATCTTTCAGCAAGTACACGGCCCCGCCCGGCATCAACTGGGACGACGAGAGGTACGAGGGCGACGCCTACGGCGCATACGCCTGGGCCATTTACGTCGCCGAAGTGACCGTTGACATGGTGACCTACGAGGCGCGCGTGGACGACTTCGTGGCCGTGCAGGAGGTGGGCCGCGTCATCAACCCCGTCATGGCCGCCGGGCAGATAGAAGGCGGCGTGGCGCAGGGCATAGGCTACGCGCTCTTCGAGAACGTGGTCTGGCGCGGCGGGCGCATGGTCAACAACCAGATGACCAACTACATCATCCCGACCGCGGCGGACGTGCCGCCCATCCGCGTCTTCTTCGAGGAGAACCCCTACGCCTACGGCCCGGCCGGCGCGAAGGGTATCGGCGAATTGCCAATGGACGGCCCCGCCCCCGCCATCCTCAACGCCATAGAGCACGCGACGGGGCTGAGCATCAATCACATCCCGCTCATGCCCGAAGCTTTGATGGAAGCCCTCGGAGGTGAGCGTGGCTGAGCGTTCCGAAATCAACTGCACGGTCAACGGCGAGGCGCGCACGCTGAGCGTTCACCCCATGGCGCGTCTGCTCGATGTGCTGCGCGAAGAGTTGCGCCTGACAGGCACGAAGGAGGGCTGCGGCGAGGGCGAGTGCGGGGCCTGCTCCGTGCTGATTGACGGCGTGCTGGTCAATAGCTGCCTCGTCCCCGTGCTTCAAGCGGAAGGAACGGAGATTAAAACCATCGAAGGCGTGGCGACCGGCGAGCAGTTGCACGCCGTGCAGGCGGCCTTCATCGCCTGCGGCGGCGCGCAGTGCGGCATCTGCACTCCCGGCATGGTCCTCGCCGCCGTCAACCTGCTTGAGCGAACGCCGCAGCCGACCGAAGCCGACATCCGCAACGGCCTCGCCGGCAATCTCTGCCGCTGCACGGGCTACATCAAAATCTTCGAGGCCGTCGTGAAGGCTTGTCAGGGCACATGAGAGCATACCTCCCAGACTACGAGCTGAAGGCCGCGGGAAATCTGGCGGAGGCTTTGACGTTGCTGTCGGATGAGCCCGGCGTCTGGCGGCCGTTCGCGGGCGGGACGGACTTGATGGTGCTGTTCGAGGCCGGGAGACTCGCTCACAAGAGATACGTCAACATCTGGAATCTGCCGGAGCTGCGCGGCATAGAGGTCGCGCCGGAGCACGTCACGCTCGGCGCGTTGACGACTTACACTGAAGTGCAGGGGAATGAAATTCTGCAAAGAGAGTTTCCGCTGTTGTGCCGCGCGGCGTCGGAGACGGGCGGCTTGGCGATTCAGAACCGCGGCACACTCGGCGGCAACATCGCCAACGCCTCGCCCGCGGGCGACTCGCCCCCTGCGCTTCTTGTTTACGACGCGGAACTCGAACTCGTCTCGTCCGCGGGCTCGCGCCGGCTGCCTTACAAAGGCTTTCACACGGACTACAAGCAGACGCTAATGCGCCCGGACGAGTTGATTAAAAGTATACGGCTGCCGCGGCTGACGGAGCCGTGGCGGCACTACTACCGCAAGGTAGGGACGCGCAAGGCCCAGGCCATCTCGAAAATCTGCTTCGCGGGCCTGGCCCTCATGAACGGCGAGAGAATCGCGGACGCGCGCATAGCTCTCGCGAGCGTCGCGCCCGTCGTCGTCAGGTGCTCGCAGACTGAGGACGTGTTGAGGAATCGCGTGGTGGACGAGTCTCTGGTGAAGGACGCGCGCGCCGCACTCGCCCGAGAGATTTCGCCCATTGACGACATACGCTCGACGGCGAACTATCGCCTGCAAGTCGCCTTGAATGTCCTCGAAGAATTTTTAGTGGAACTGTAGGGGCCATGCCTTTCGCTGATCTCGTCATTCGCGCCCGGCAGGTGGTGACGCCGGAACGGGTCGCCCCGGCGGCCGTCCACATAAGCGGCGGCCGTATCGCTTCGGTCGGCGCTTACGACGAAATCCCTGCCGGGTGCGAGGTGGTTGACGCGGGCGAAAACTCCGTCCTGATGCCTGGGCTCGTGGACACGCACGTCCACATCAACGAGCCTGGCCGCACGGAGTGGGAGGGCTTCGAGACGGCCACTCGCGCAGCCGCCGCGGGCGGCGTGACCACCTTGGTCGAGATGCCGCTCAACAGCATTCCCCCTACGACCACGCTCGCGGGTTTTCGGGAGAAACTGGCCGCAGCCGATGGAAAATGCTCCGTGGACGTGGGATTCTGGGGCGGAGTCGTGCCGGGAAATTTGGAAGAACTCGCGCCTCTTTCGGAAGCAGGCGTGCTTGGCTTCAAATGCTTCCTGGTTCCTTCGGGCGTGGACGAGTTTCCGAACGTGACGGAGGCGGACCTTTTGGAAGCCATGCCGGAACTGAAGCGTCTCGGCGCGGTCCTCATCGTTCACGCCGAAGTCCCGGAGGTGATTGACGAGGCTCTGAAGGAAGAGGGCGTGGCTCAGGCGGACGCGCGCAAGTATCAGACCTTTCTCAGGTCGCGCCCGCGCGAAGCGGAAGACAGGGCCGTGGCCTTGATGATTCGGCTGGCGCGCGAGACGGGCGCGCGCGTGCACATCGTACACCACTCTTCGGCGGACGCCCTGCCCGCGCTCCGCGAGGCGAAAGCCGCGGGGCTGGCGCTGACGGTCGAGACGTGCCCGCACTACCTCTGCTTCGCCGCGGAGGACGTGCCGGACGGCGCGACGGAGTTCAAGTGCTGCCCGCCCGTGCGCGAGCGCGAGAACCGCGAGCAGCTCTGGCGCGCGCTCGACGAGGGGCTGATAGAGATGATCGTCTCCGACCATTCGCCGTGTCCCCCCGGGATGAAGGCGCTCGGCACGGGAAATTTTCTTGAGGCGTGGGGCGGCATCTCGTCCCTGCAACTGCGGCTGCCCGTGATGTGGACGCTGGCGGGCGAGCGCGACTACAACGTCAGCCACCTGGCCGAGTGGCTCTCGGCCGCGCCCGCGCGTCTCGTCGGCCTGGAAGGGCGCAAGGGGGCGATTGCCGTCGGCCGCGACGCGGACCTGGTCATCTGGAACCCGCAGGCAGAGTTTCGCGTGGAGCCCGCGATGCTGCACCACAGGCACAAGCTGACGCCTTACAACGGGCGGCGGCTGGGCGGCGTGGTCGAAATGACCTTCCTGCGCGGCGAGAAAATTTACGACCGCGGGCAGTTCCCCATAAAACCCGCGGGCAGGATGTTGAAGCGAGGTGCGGCGTGAGCGAGTTTACAGAGTTGATGGATCTGGCGTCGGAGCGTCTGGGCGGAGCTGTGCTTTACGCGAACGACGACTTCTTCGCGCCGAAGGAGAATCTTTTAAAACCGTCCGCGCCCGTCTTCATCGAAGGCAAGTACACGGATCGCGGCAAGTGGATGGACGGCTGGGAGTCGCGCCGCCGCCGCACGCCCGGTTACGACTGGTGCATCATACGCCTCGGCCTGCCCGGCCGCGTCCGCGGCGTCATCGTGGACACGAGCTTCTTCCGCGGCAACTACCCGGAGCAGTGCTCGCTCGAAGCGGCCGCGCTCGAAGGCCACCCGGACGTGGGCGAACTGACGAGTGAGACGACAAGCTGGACGGAGATTCTCCCTGTCTCACAACTTCGCGGCGACTCGCAGAATCCTTTCGAGATAGCGCGCACGGAACGTTTCACACACCTGCGCTTCAAGATTTACCCGGACGGCGGCGTGGCGCGGCTCCGTGTCTACGGCGAGGCCGTGCCGGACTGGAACGCTCTAGCGCGCCGCGGCGAGATTGACCTGGCCGCAGCCGAGAACGGCGCGCTCGTCCTCGCTTGCAGCGATATGTTCTTCGGCCACCGCCACAACTTGATTATGCCGGGCCGCGCTCTCGACATGAGCGACGGCTGGGAGACGAAGCGGCGGCGCGGACCCGGCCACGACTGGTCCGTGATTCGGCTCGCGGCGCGCGGAGAGATTCGTCGCGTCGAGGTGGACACGGCGCACTTCAAGGGCAACTACCCTGACACCTGCTCGCTCGAAGCCGCGGACGCCGCGGGCGAGGCGGATATTGGCACACTTCAGTGGGAAGAGCTTCTGCCTCGCACCAAGCTCCAGGCGCACGCGCGCCACTTCTACGAGGAGGAGCTGAAAGAGGCCGGCGCGGTCACACACGTCCGCTTCAACATCTACCCGGACGGCGGCGTCAGCCGGCTGCGGCTTTACGGAAGGATGAGCGACAAAGGTTGAGAGAAGCGTTGGAGAGACTGAACACGCTTCAGCGCGAAGAGGCGGAAGCGGAGTTCCTCAAATGCTGCGGCTCTACTCTCTGGGCGCGCCGCATGGCCGAAGAGCGCCCCTTTCATGATCTACAGCGGTTGCTCGCGCAGGCGGACGCTAAGTGGTGGGCGCTCGACCCCGAAGACTGGCTCGAAGCCTTCAGCCGCCATCCCAAAATCGGCGAGCGGGCGACCGCGCGTAGTTGGTCGGAACAGGAGCAGGCGGGCGCGAAGTCCGCGGACGACGAGACGAAACAACAGCTCGCCGCGGCCAACCGCGAATACGAGAGCAGGTTCGGCCACATCTACATCGTCTGCGCCACAGGGAAGACGGCTGATGAAATGCTCTCGCTTTGCAGGGAGCGTTTAAGCAACGACCCCGACGAAGAGCTGCGCGTCGCCGCCGAGGAGCAGCGACGCATCACGCACCTGCGTTTAAGGAAACTATTAGGAGAGGAGTCAGGAGTCAGGAGTCAGGAGTCAGAATAAAAGAAAATCCGTTCGTGCTTTTCATTCTGACTTCTGACTCCTGACTCCTGTGTTCTGCTTTTGATGAGCGCGATAACGACACACGTGCTGGACACGTCGCGGGGCTGCCCGGCCGACGGTGTGCCAGTGACTTTAGAGGTTCAACTGGCGGAGGGCGGCTGGGCGTTCGTGGGGAGGGGCGTGACCGACGCGGACGGCCGCCTGAAAGACCTTGTCCCGCGGGACTACGTCGTCGGCGAGGGCGTTTACCGGCTGACCTTCGACACGGGCTCATACTTCGCGGCGCAGGGCGTGCAGAGTTTTTACCTGTCTGTGGTAGTCGTCTTCACGGTGCGCGACGCCGCGGAGCATTACCACGTGCCGCTGCTGCTCAGCCCTTACGGCTACTCGACCTATCGTGGGAGTTGATTGATGGACATCAATCCAGAGTTAAACGCCTGGCTGAATCTGATTCTGCGCTGGGTCCACGTCTTCGCGGCCATCATGTGGGTCGGGACGACCTACTACTTCACCTGGCTCGACGCGCGCCTGCACGAGGAGGAAGCGGGCGGCGGCGACGGCAAGGCGCAAGTCTGGATGGTTCACAGCGGCGGCTTCTACGTCGTCGAGAAGGAGTCGAAGCCGGGCGCGCGCGCGCTGCACTGGTTCCGCTGGGAGGCGGCCGTGACGTGGCTGAGCGGCTTCCTGCTGCTCACGCTGATGGCTTATCTCGGCGGGGGCACGGGCATCGTTGACCCGGACGTGCTGGACATCTCGGGCAGGACGGCCATCTTAATCGGGGTGGGCACGCTCGTCGTCGGGTGGGTCGTCTACGACCTGTTGGTGCAGTCGCCGCTCGGCCGGAATGAGTTGTTGTTCGCGGCGGTCGCCTATGCCCTGGTCGTGGGCGCGGCCTACGGTTTGACGCACGTCTTGAGCGGGCGTTGGGCCTACCTGCACGTCGGGGCCATGTTCGGCACGATCATGGCGGCCAACGTCTGGCAGCGCATCCTGCCCGCGCAGCGCAAGATGATCGCGGCGACTAAAGAGGGGCGCACGCCCGACGCCAATCTTGCGGCGCGCGCCAAGCTGCGCTCCAAGCACAACACCTTCATCGTCGTCCCCACGGTCTTCCTGATGATCAGCAACCACTACTCGCACACCTACGGCAGCCGCTACAACTGGCTCATCCTCTCCGCTCTCGTCCTGGCGGGCTGGGGCACTGCGAAGGTCATCAGGAGAGCATGAAAGGCAACGAAGTCGTGTCCAAGCATTCCGCCCCGTAGGGGCGCATGAGAATAGCCCAGCACTTCAGTGCTGGGAATAGATTCGTCAAATAAATTGAGTCCTGTAGGGACGATTGAACATTTCAGCCGTCCCTACGGGACTCAATCTTTTTCCGCCCGTTACCCAGCACTGAAGTGCTGGGCTATTTTCACTCCGCCCCTGACGGGGCTCGCGGACGCTGACGCTCAACCCGCCGCTGACTGCCTTCCGCCTTCCGCCTTCTGCTTTACTTCTGCCGGTTCTTGAGAATCTTGACGAACGAGCCGGAGCGCAGCTCGGCCACCGAGAGGCTGGAGAGTTTGAGCGCCTCCGCCTCCGTCAGCGCCCCGCAGTTGACGGCGCGCAGGAAGTAGTTCAGGAGGCCCTGGCCCGTCGCCGCGTCGTCGAACACGTCGCCGACGAGCGTGGCCTTGGCCGCCTTCTCGACGAAATTCCGCAGGCGCTCGGACGCAGCTTCCAACCCGTCGAGGAAGAAGGCGTAGACGGCCGCGTAGCGCGTCGGCAACTGCGCCGGGTGCAAGTCCCAGCCCTGATAATAAGCGTTCGTCAGCGAGTGCTGTATGTGGTCGTAGTGCAACCGCCAGGCGCGGTGGACGGTCGCGCGGTTCTCCTCAATCTGTTCGGGCGTGAGCGTCGTGCCCTCGGCCGCGCGGTGCGGCGCGACGGGCATGATGTTGGTCGCGCCGTCGGAGAGCCAGAGGCCCGTGCCGCCGTATGCGACCTGCATCATGTGGCGCGCGAAGTCGCAGGCGGGGTGCGTCATGTGCTGGTGCGCGGCAGTGATCTGGCAACTGGCCGTGTAGTCGTATGTGCCAAAATGCGCGGCGGTGCAGCGGCCCCGCGCGGCCTCAAGGAGCGGCGGCAGGTTCGAGCCGCCACGGTCGTTGATGATCGCCTGCGTGGTCTCGATCATCAGCTCCATTTTGAGCGCGCCCCCGAAGAGGCCGAGCTCGCGCTCCATTAGGTCGAAGATGTCCGCGAGCGCCGCGACCTGCTCGGGCATGACGACCTTGGGGAGCGTGACGACGAAGTTTTCGGGGAGATGGTTGTCGGTTTCGGCGCAGAGCGTGGACACGAAGATGTCTAGCGTGCGGAGACTGCGCGCGCGCAGCTCTTCCGTCAGCGGCTTGATGCGGATGCCTATGAAGGGCGGGAGCGTCTTCTCCTTCATCCCCTTGGCGACTTCGCGCGCGGCCGCCTCGACGTGGCCGTCCTCCTCCTCGTCGGGCCGGTTGCCGTAGCCGTCCTCGAAGTCAATCCGAAAGTCTTCGACGGCCTCGCGCCTGAGCTTGTCCGCGACCCTGTGGTAGATGGTGTGCGCCATCCAGAGCGGCTTGTTCTCGCCGCGGACGGAGTCGGGCGTGACGTAGAGGCGCGCGGCGATCTCGGAAGTATCGTCGAGCGCGTCGGGCAGTGATTCAGCGCCGGGCAAGCCTATGGCGCGGGCGAAGGTCAGCGAGTCGGGCGCGAACTGTTCGAGCGAGCGGCGGGACAATTCGCCGAGCCTGCGCGCCGAGTCGGACTTGAAGAGGTGCGCGCCGCCGTAAACCGTGTGCACGGGCTGGCGGCGGCCGGACTCGCCCGGGTATTTTCTGGCGAACTCGCTATTGGCCTCGTGCAGTCTGCCCGAAATCTCGCGCGTCGCTTCTTCTGACAGTGACGTTTTCATGTCGCTCCAGTTAACCACAGAGGACACAGAGGAGCACAGAGGAAGATAAAATAATTTTCAGATTGTCGGATTTGAAATCTCAAATCTGTCCTTTCAAATCCTGTTCCAGCCTCTGTGTTCCTCTGTGCCCTCTGTGGTGAAATTTGCCTTAAGTATATTTCATTTCGCGGGAGCAAAGTCCAGCACAATCGCGTCGTGGTCCGAGAGGCGGCCGGCGTCGTCCGCGAGGCCGCCGACGACGCGCGGCGGCCTCGCGGCGTCGGGCTGCAAGCCGCGGCCCGCGAACCAGTCGAGCTTGAGCGAGCAGCGGCCGCCGTAGGGCGCGAGCGCGCGGTTGATGAACCAGAAGCACCAGCCCGGTATCCAGTCGGCCATGTTCGTGTTGGTCGCCAGGTCTTTCACGTCGTAGTGCAGCGTGCCGGTCCCCGGCTCGTTCAGGTGGCGGTAGTCATAGCCGCGTCGCTCAAGCTCCGCGAAGAGCGCGCGCTCGAACCAGCGCCAGGGCTTCAGGTAGTGGTTCTCTATGACGTGGCCGACGCCCATCATGACGCGGCGGAAGAAGCCCGCGATGGAGTAGACGGCGCGGCGCGAGTTGTAGGTCGAGGTGTTCCAGTCGCCGCCGATGAGCACGGGCAGCCGCGGGCTCAACGTGTCCAGGTGATCGAGCACGAGCTTCATCTGGTAGTGTCGGTGGCGCTGCGTGGAGTGCGCGTCGAGGTGCAGGCTCACGGCGCGGAATGTGCCGGCCGGGTGCTCAACGTCGGCGATGGCGGCGCGCTGTGCGCCGAGCCGCTTCTCGCCGCCCTTCATTTTGTCTTTGCCGTTGGGCAGGGCGAGCGAGTGCGCGCGCGCGAGCGGGTGGCGGGAAAAGAGCGCGTTGCCGTGAAGCGCCTGCCGGTTCTCGCCGGAGGTGTGGACTTCGAGGCCGCTGCCCTTGTTCAGGTTGATGTAGCACGGCGCGAAGACGTAGTTGAGCTGTAACCGCTCGGCGATCTCGCGCGCGACGAAGCGATTACCGGAGCGCGCCATTCCGTAGTCCAGCTCCGTGAGCAGCAGCAGGTCGCTCTGGCCCATTTCCGGGTGGTCGCGCAGGACGTTGATGATGCTGTCGAGGCGGTTCCCTCGCTCTATGTTCCAGGCCGTCGCATGGACAGTCTGGGCGCGGCCAGCCGGGGCCGATGGCGCGAAGTCTTCGTGGACGACGCTTCCGAGGACTCTCTCGATTTCGGGCCGGAGCCGCGCGTAGAGCGGCGAAGCCTCCAGCTCGCGCGTCGAGTTAAACTTCTCCAACTCGGGAAAGTGCGGCTGAAGGCTGTGGTCTAGCACCGACTGCGCGCGCTCTTCTTCGTCTGTAATGGCTGTGTTCAAAACGGGCATGACGGTAACATCCCGCGCGCTCCTTTTTCAACCGGGGGCGGCCCTGGCTTGTGATACAACCGCCCTTCTGGTAACTTCCAAAACTTCCTGGCGGCCTCGCGCGTAACAAACCGGCGGACTATTTAAGGCTTCATTTTTTCATGATGGCAAATGAGATGACGACTCCGCGCCCGGCCGCGGTCGCGCTGCGGTGCGAGGGGCTGGTCAAGCAGTACCCGGACGTGAGGGCCGTGGACGGCATTGACCTTGAGGTCCGCGCGGGCGAGTGCTTCGGTCTGCTCGGGCCGAACGGGGCGGGGAAGACGACGACCGTGGAGATTTTCGAGGGGCTGACGGAGCCGGACGGCGGGACGGTCGAAGTTTTGGGCCAGCGCTGGGGCGAGGGGAACGACCGCGCCCTGCGCAACCGCTTCGGCGTCCAGTTGCAGGAGACGCAGCTCGCAGAAAAGCTCACTGTCACCGAGACCATACGCCTCTTCCGCAGCTTCTACACGCGGGGCCGCGAGGTCGAGAGCATCATTCACCTGGTCGAGTTGGAGGAAAAGCGCGACTCGCGCGTCGGGAAACTCTCCGGCGGGCAGAAGCAGCGCCTCGCGCTGGCCTGCGCGCTCGCGGGCGACCCCGAACTGCTCTTTCTGGACGAGCCGACGACGGGGCTTGACCCGCAGGCGCGACTCAAGCTGTGGGACATGGTCGAGCAGTTCCGCGCGCAGGGCGGCTCAATCGTGCTGACGACGCACTACATGGAGGAGGCGTCGCGCCTGTGCGACCGGGTGGGCGTGATGGATCACGGGCGCGTGATCGCGCTCGACACGCCAGCGAATTTGATCGCGTCGCTCGGCGCTGACCAGATAGTGGAGTTCAGCGTGCGCGGCGAGATGGAGGAGCAGGGCTTGGAGAGTCTGCCAGGGGTCCGCGGCGTGCGCGCCACGGGTGGCGGCTATGCGCTGACGGTGACGGACATAGGCGCGGCGCTGCCCGCGCTGCTCGCGGAGATAGGGCGGCAGCGCGCCGAGATGCTGTCGCTGACGACGCACCAGGCGACGCTCGAAGACGTGTTCGTGAGTCTCACGGGAAGAATGTTGCGCGATGTCTGACGAAGCAATCATCAAGAGCGCGGGCGTCGAGGCGGAAGAAGCGCCCGCGAAAGAGAAGGCGGCGGACGAGGCCGGCGGGCGCGCGCGACGCGGCGGCGGGCCTGACGGCGCGGCCCGCTTCCGCCCGCTCGTCGAGCTGACGCTGGCGCGCGTGCGCGAGTTCATGCGCGAGCCGGAGGTAGTCTTCTGGGTCTTCGCTTTTCCCATCCTGCTCGTTTGCGCGCTCGGCTTAGCCTTCCGCAACACAGGGCCGGAAAAGATTCCCGTCGCCGTCGAAAGGTCGGACGCGCGAGCCGCCGAAGCCGACGCGCTCTTGAACGCGCTCTCAAGCTCGGGCGACCTACAGGCCACACTACTTTCGCCCGCCGAGGCGGCGCAGGCGCTGCGCAGCGGCAAGGTCGCTCTCGTGGTGAGCCCTTCGGGCGGCAGCGGAGCGAGCGCCTCCAACAGTCTGCCGACTTCTCCCGTCTACCGCTACGACCCATCGCGGCCGGAGAGCAGGCAGGCGCGACTCACCATTGACGACGCCTTGCAGCGCGCAGCCGGGAGGGCGGACGTGGTGCGCGCGAGCAACGAGACTTTCACAGAGCCGGGTGCGCGCTACATTGATTTCCTGATTCCGGGGCTGCTGGGGCTGAACTTGATGGGGAGCGGGCTCTGGGGCGTGGGCTTCGCCGTCGTCAGCGCGCGGACCAAGAAACTATTAAAACGTTTCGCGGCGACGCCGATGCGACGCTCGCATTACCTGCTCTCGTTCGTCTTCTCGCGGCTCATCTTCCTCGTGCTGGAAGTCGCGGTGGTGATCGCGTTCGCCTACCTCGCGTTCGGGTTCCGCGTGCGCGGGTCGTGGCTCGAAATGGCTTTCCTGCTGCTGCTGGGCTCGATGATGTTCGCGGGCATAGGGCTGCTCGTCGCCGCGCGTCCGCGGACGATGGAGGGCGTGTCGGGTTTGATGAACCTGGTGGCGATGCCGATGTGGCTGCTCTCGGGCACGTTCTTCTCGTCGGAGCGCTTCCCGGAAGTCATACAGCCGTTCATCAAGGCGCTGCCGCTGACGGCGCTCAACGACTCGCTGCGCACCGTGATGAACGACGGGGCTTCCATCGGCGTCGCCTGGCTCCCCGTCCTCGTCCTGCTAGCGTGGTGCGTCGTAGGCTTCGCCGTCGCCCTCAAGGTCTTCCGATGGCAGTAAAAAAGTGATGAGTGCGACGGAAGGCGACGCGGAGTTCGTCCGGCGGGCCGTGCGGCTGGCGCTTGAGGCGGAGGCCGTGGGCAATCTGCCCATCGGCTGCGTCCTCACGCTCGACGGCCGCGTGATTGCGGAGGCGGGTAACGCCTTGCTCGTCCCTCATTATCACCCCGGGCGACACGCGGAGATGGAGGCGCTCGGGCGCGTGCCCGCGGAGTCCTGGGAGCGCGCGCGCTGGATGACCTGCTACACGACGCTTGAGCCCTGCGTCATGTGCGCGGGCGCGCTGCTGCTGCACGGCGTTGGGCGCGTGGTCTTCGGGGCGCTCGACCCCGAAGGCGGCGCGGGCGCGCTCCTCAAGCACCTGCCCGATTACTACGCGGGGGGCGCAGGCGTGCCGCTGTGGGTCGGCCCCGTGCTCCCCGAAGTCTGCGACCCGCTCTACGCGCGCGTGAACGAGCGCTTCGACACGCTGCCGTGCGGCAAGAACAATTTCGGGTGAAGGGAAGGCAGGTCGTTGACAGGCGCGGCCCCGTCTCATTAAGATGAGCCAACACGCCGGGAAATCAAAAGGGTAACCATTCCTCGTTCGCATTAGCAATACCTTGAAAACTTTGTGTAAAGCCGGGCGGCGTAGTCTATCTCTCTACCGGCCGCGGCCCGCGGCCTTGACGCGTTAATGAGTCTAACCCCTACAGGAGAAACAATGCGCAGTCGCTTACTCCACTTCGTCGCAGTCTTCATCTTCGCCCTCGCGCTCACCCCCGCGGCGCACGGCCAGTCGCAAATCACCACCGGCGTCATACAGGGAACGGTCTCGGACCCGAACGGGGCGGTCGTGCCCGGGGCCACCGTCGAAGTTGTGAACCTGGACACCAACCTGACCAGGAACGTGACCACGGACGATGACGGGCGGTTCTCGTTCCTGCAACTGCCTTCGGGCCGCTACTCGCTGAACGTCACGAAAGAAGGCTTCGCCAAACTCATCCAGTCGGAGTTTCCGCTGACGGTCGGGCAGACCATCTCGCTTGACATTGACATGAAGGTCACGGGGGTCGAGGGGGAGGTGACGATCACTTCCATCCCGACCGTGGACACGGTCAAGACCGAGTCGAGCACGACCATCAACGAGCAGGCCGTCAGCAACCTCCCCGTCCTCGGCCGCAAGTTCGAGGACCTGCTGACGCTCACCCCCAACGTCTCCATCGTCCAGGGGCCGGACGGCGACGAGATCAACTTCGCGGGCCAGCGCGGCGTCTTCAACAACGTCAGCCTCGACGGCGGCGACTACAACAACGGCTTCTTCGGCGAGCAGGCCGGCGGCCAGCGCGCCGCCATAGACATCCCGCTCGACGCCGTCAAGGAGTTCCAGGTCATCGCCACGGGAGCAAGCGCAGAGTTCGGCCGCACGGCCGGCGGCGTCGTCAACGTCATCACCAAGAGCGGCACGAACGAGTTTCACGGCTCGCTCTTCCACTTCCAGCGCCTCGAAGCCCTGACGGCCAACACCTCCGACGGCAGGCCGCTGACCGACTTTCACCGCGAGCAGTTCGGCGGCAACGTCGGCGGCCCGATCAAGCGGGACAAGGCTTTCTTCTTCATCTCCTTCGAGTCCATCCGCGAGAATCTGACGCGCGCGAATTTGAGCGAGCAGGTCGGCGACACGCCGTGCCCGGTTCAAACGCCGACCATCGTCGCCAACGAGGGGCTCATCAACGGCAACACAGACTGCCAGCGCCTCGCGCTCCTGAACTTCTTCAGCACGACGCGCAACCAGGAGGAGGGTCTGCCCATCCAGCGGCCCATCAGAAACACGGCCATCCTGGGCAAGGTGGACTGGGATTTGAACTCGAACAACCGGCTCACCATCTCGCACAACTTCGACTACTCGAAGAACACCAACCAGACGTTCGACGTGGCGACCTACGGCAACTCGGCCAACGGCATCGAAGGCCCGTCGAAGATCAACGCCTTCAACGCCAACTTCTTCTCCACGCTCTCGCCGACCAAGGTCAACGAGTTCCACTTCACCTACGCGCGCGAGAACCGTCCGCGCGCGGCCGTCGAGTCGAACGTCCCGGCGGACACGGCGATGGGGTTCGGGACGACGTTCCGCTTCGGCCACCCCTTCTTCCTACAGCCGAACGTGGACGAGATTTTCTGGCGCACGCAGATCAAAGACAACGTCTCCATCGTCACGGGCCGCCACACGGTCAAGTTCGGCGGCGAGTGGGTGCACAGCCTCAACTCGCAAATCTTCCGCGGCTTCTTCGAGGGCCGCTACATCTTCACAGCGTGACGGGCTTCCTGCGCTACGCCTCGCCCGCCGCGCCGGGCGGCTTCGGACCCGGAACCCTCGGCTGCTCGGACGGAAGCTTTGTGACGTTCCCGGACCCCTGCCCCGGGACTAGCACACTGAACGGCTTCCCGCTCCTGCTCTACTTGCAGGGCGCGGCTCCCGACGGCCCTGCGACCGACGCGGCCGGCTTCTCCGAGATCAGCAACGAAGACCTGGCGCTCTTCGCGCAGGACCGCTGGCAGGTGCACCCGCACCTGACGCTCAACTACGGCCTGCGCTGGGAGGCGCAGCTTTTCCCCGAGCCGGTCGTGGACCCCTCGGACACGGCCTACGGCATCTTCCTGAGCGACCCGCGCTTCCCCTCGGACGGGACGCTGCACGACCAGAAGAAGATGTTCCAGCCCGGTTCGGCTTCGCCTGGGACATCACGGGCAAGGGCAAGTCCGTCCTGCGCGGCAGCTACGGCATCTACTTCGCGCGCCAGAACATGCTGACGCAGGTCGGCTCGATCACCACGAACGGCGTCCAGCAGCAGACCATCTTCCTGAACTCGCAGATCATCTCCTTCGGCGTGCCTGGGCCGGTGTGGCCGGGCGGGGTGACGCCCGACGGCGGGCTCCTGCACCAACGGGGTCATTACCAACCCGTTCCCGTGCTTCTCGGGCGTGCGCGTCTTCAGCCGCGACTACGCCAACCCGCGCATCTACACGACCAACGTCGCCTTCGAGCAGGAGCTGGCGTCGAACCTCTCGCTCTACCTGGACTTCACGCACGCGAAGGGCGTCCACCTGACGCGCTTCCTGGACTACGCGCGCACCGGCTTCTTCGGCCCGTTCCTCGGCGAGACGATGGTCGCCAGCGCCGTCGGCAAGTCGCTCTACCGCGGCTTCACCGTCGGCCTGAGGAAGCGCTACAGCCACGGCTTCCAGTTCGAGGCGAACTACACGCTTCTCGAAAGACATGGACGACGACTCGAACGAGCGCGACCCGTTCACACGACCGCTCCTTCGACTTCAACAACCTGCAACTAGACTACTCGCTCGCCGACCGCGACATCCGCCACAGGTTCAATTTCTACACGAACGTTGACCTGCCGTGGCGGCTTCGACTTGAACGCGCGCGTCCAGGCGCGCACGGCGCAGCCGCGCTCGCCCGGGTGCGTCACGCTGCGCTGCTTCCCGCGCAACACGCTGCGGAAGAACAACGAGTTCTTCTCGTTCGACTGGCGCTTGCAGCGCCCCTTCAGCTTCAGCGAGAACGTCAAGCTCATCCCGATTTTCGAGATGTTCAATACCTTCAACAACGACAACAACATTGACCCGACCATCGGCGACCCGCTGTTCAACTTCGACGGCTTCCTGCGCCAAGGCGTCGGCGACCCGCTCCAGGTTCAGCTCGGAATAAAGTTCGTCTTCTGACGCGGAGGGCGGGGGCAAGCCCCTCTTCCTGACCTGAGAGATGACGCGGCTTGAATGATTCAACCGTCGCCGCCTCTCAGGTCGGGAAGGGCGGCTTGCCCCCGCCGCTTGTTTGTGATGAATGTCGAAACAGAGATCGAGGAGGTCGTCAATCGCGAGACTCGCGCGTGGGACACGCAGGACGCAGAGCTTCTGATAGGCGTCTTCCACGAGGACATGGTCTGGCCCTGGCCGCCGAACGCGCGCGCGCACGACCCCCTCGAATGGGTGATGGAGTGGGGAAGGTACGACTACGAAAGATGGAAGCGCGGCTGGCAGGAGTTATTCGACACGCACACGCTCGCGCACAACCGCCGCGAGATCAAAAAAATCGTCGTCTCGAAAGAGGGCGACGGGGCGTTCGCCGTCGTTGACATGGACACCCTCTGGGTAGCCCGCGACGGGCGTCACAATCACTGGATAGGGCGCACCTGCAAAATCTACTCGAAAGTCGGTGGCCGCTGGAAGATGACCGCGCAGACCGGCGTGCTGGATTACCCTTCAATCTAAGAACCTGATTCACTCAACCCTTTGCGCCTTACGTCTTAACTTTGCGCCTTTGCGAGCAAAAGCTTTTCACGCAAAGGCGCAAAGTAAAAACTTAAGGCGCAAAGGCTTGAGTGTAGTTTTTGTAAGGCGCTACTGGTGTATGTAGAGCGCCTGCATGGTCGGGATGGCGGGCGCGCTGATGACCAGTTTGCCCTGCGCGTTGGTCGTGGCCGTGACCGTGCCGTACTTGCCGCCCGTGTAGGTGCGCCAGATGTCTACAGTATATGTGCCAGGATTCAGCCCCGAGACGGTCACGGTCGTCGCCGTCGAGGAGCCGACGCGGTTGTGCACGAGCAGGACGATGGCCTGGCTCTTGTTCAGGCACGCGTAGGTGTTGACGGCCTGTGCGGTGTCCGTGACCTCCGTGCTGCTCGCGTGGTGGTTGTCCATGAAGCCCGCCCAGTTGACCGTGTCGGTGAAGTTGCGCAGCGCGCGGAAGATCGCCAGTTGATTCGCGGTGATGCCGCCGTACTGATACTTGTCCGTCCAGACCATCCCCGCCCCGCTCGTGCCGATACTGATGCCGCCCCAGGCGAGCGCGTTGACCAAGTCGTCCGTGTTGGCGTTGCGCGTCACGCCCCACTCACTTAGCACGAGCGGCTTGCCGAAGTTCATGTACCCGCCGTCGCGAATCGTGGCCGTCTCGTTCTCCTTGGCGACGCCGCCAGTGCCGCTGATCGCGCCGTAGAAATGTATGTCGGCCGCGCCGATGACGCTCAACTGCTCGACCGCAGGGTTGCCCGCGCCAGACCCCGTGTAAGAGACGGTGAACGGGTGGTACGGGTCTATGGACTTGATGAAGGCCCCCACGTCCTGCGCGAACGACTGCTGCGCCGCGGAGTTGGTGTTGAGAATGTCTATCTCGTTAAAAGTCCAGAGGAAGAAACTGGGGTGATTGCCCCAGCGGCTGTACATGTACTGGATTTTGCTCTTGATGAGCGAGCGGGCGTTTGCGTTCGTGATGACCTCGGCGGGGGTGTTGCAGGGGCCGCCGTTGGCCGCGTTGTAGGCGTGCGCCGCCCAGTTGTTCTTGACGTTGTAGGTGTCCCACGGGCATATCTCGACGTAGACGCCGTTGGCGTCGCAGGCGTTGAAGAGTTCGTCGAGCCGCGCCTGCTGCGCGAGGCGGTACGCGCCCGCGGGGAATTCGAGCCAGTAGTCGCCCGAGGCGTTCTGGTCGCCCTGCTCGGCCCAGACGCGTATGACGTTGACGCCGTTCTGGGCCAGGCGCTGCACGTAGGCCGTGACGGAGAGGCCGTCGTTGGCCGTGTCGGTCGGGTTCCACACGTCGTAGCGGTTGAAGCCGATGGTAATGAAGGGGACGCCGTCCTTGAGCCAGTAGTGCTTGTTGGCCGAGACGGTGAAGGTGCTGGGGGCCGCCAGCGCGGCCGCGCCGCCCCAGAAGGAGAGCAGGCACACGAGCGTGAGCGTCGCGAGGCGGCGCTTTGAACTGTTAGGCATAAGGTTCCTCCCGTTCGGCTAACGGCGGTTAGTGGTGAATGCTCCTGAAAAATTCGGCGAGCTTGGCTTCGTCCAGTTTCCCGTCTGTCCTGACGCCGCTGCACACGTCCACGCCGAAGGGCTCGACCTGGCGGACGGCTTCGGCGACGTTTGAGGGCTTGAGGCCGCCGGCCAGGAAAATTGGCACAGCGACCGTTTCGCGTATCCTGCGGCTCAGCGCCCAGTCGTGCGTGCGTCCCGTCGCGCCCAGTTCTTTAACGGCGAGCGATTGGTTGCCGGAGTCGAGCAGGATGGCGTCAACGTGCGGCGCGACCTCGGCCGCCTCGTCAACGGACTCCGGCCCCGTGACGTGCACGACCTGGACGATGGAGATGCCCGGCAGGGCATCGCGCAACTCGCGGTAGCTCCGCGCGGCGAGCCGGTCGCAAATCTGTATGGTGTTGACGCGCGCCGCGCGCTGCTGACTGATGATTGCGTCGGCGTCCTGCTTGCAGGTCAGCAGGAAGGAGGAGACGCCGGGCGGAATCGCGGCCGCTATCTCACGAATCAAGTCGTCGGGGATGACGCCCGGGCCGCTCGGCATCTCGGAGACGAGGCCCAGTGCGGACGCGCCGTGCAGGACGGCGAGGCTCGCCTCCTCGCGGCTCCCGATGCAACAAATCTTGACCCTGGGCTTTCGCGCGGCCCCGCTCATCTACTTCTTCCAGTGCGCGGCGGTCGTCCAGTGCTGCGGGTCGAACAGTTTTTCGTCGAGCGCGACGCCGCCCTGTATGTCCGTGTACTCTTCGCTGACGACCGTCTTGCCGTTGACCATGAAGATCACTTCGGGCGCGACCCAGCCGCCGCCCTTGACGGGCTCCCACTTGTTGAACTGCGTCTCCTGCGTGATGGAAGGGTCTTTCGTGCCGGGCTCGATCATGCGGACGAAGTAAAGGTTCTTCTTGTCAATCCAGAACTGGCGCGTGTGCAGGTCGCCCGCCTTCGCGCCGACGACGTAGACGGGCCTGCCCTGCCACGTGTCCTCGTGCAGCTCGCTGAGGTCGAACTTGAGTTCCTTGAGGCGGCTGATGATCTCTTCGGGCTGTAGGAAGTAAACGTCGAAGGCCAGGAGCAGGAGCGGGTGGACGAAGGGGCGCGTGGCGGCCTGCTTGCCGTCCTTGAAGCTGTAGAGCGTGTTGCTCGCGAAGAGGATGCCATTGCCGTCCTTGACGGGGTCGAAGTCCACGCGCAGCCGCCCCGGCGCGGAGAAGGCTTCGTACCAGATGGTCGCCTTCGTCGTGCCGTCCTCGTGATGCTCGGTCGTCTTCTGCGTGAAGGTGAGAGTTTTGTACCAATTCTTCGCGTGCTTCTTCTGCATCTCGCGGATCAAGTCGTCGGCCGTCTTCACCTTGGCTGCCCGCGCGGGCAGAGCGCAGCAGGCCAGCAGGGCACAAATAAGCAGGGCGTAGCGCATCATAATTCCCCCCAGTCTCAAATTGAGTTTGATTAGCCGGAATCGTTTTACCATACGCCCGCCGCGCGTAAAAGGTTGTGGCGGGCGTTAACAGATGCGCCGGCGCGAACGTCAGTGAGTGTGTGTGGGGGCCGCGCCGTTTCTTGACACGGCCGCCGCCCGGCGTTAGATTCCGCCTAACCCGTTTACTCAGGGACTCTACTCTTCGCAGGAATCCGACTGAATGCGACTCTCGTTGATTGGAGAAAAATATATGAAGACGATTTATACGTGTGCCGTGATGGCGCTCCTGCTCGTCGCGCTCGGCCTGACGGCGCGCGTCGGGATATTGGCACAGGAGCCAACCCCGAGCCCGCAGGGGCCGAAGGTCGAGGTCGTGGAGCTGAGCCCCGGAACAGCCGAGGCCGTCGTCGGGCAGAAGAAGAGTTTCACCGCGACGGCGAAGGACGCAGCGGGCCAGACCGTCAACGTCAAGCCGGACATCTGGGTCGCGCTCCCCGTGGACTCCGCCTTCGCCGACGAAAATGGCACAGTAACTTTCGTCCAGCCCGGCGAGATTAAGGTCGTCGCGGTCGTCGCCGGCAAGCCGGGCTTCGCGCGAGTCATGGTCAAACCCGCGGGCCTCGCGCGCATAGACGTTGACCCGGTCGCGGGGCCGCTGATGGCCGGTGGCACGATCAGGCTCAACGCGACGCCCCGCGCCGCCAACGGCGACCCGCGCAACGACCTGGTCGTCGGCTGGGCCTCCGACACGCCTTCGGTCGCAGTCGTTGACGCCGCGGGCTTCGTCACGGGCGTCGCCCCGGGCAAGGCCACGCTGCGCGCCACGGCCGAAGGTGCGAGCAACACCGTCACGGTCGAGGTCGTCGCCAACCCCGTGCGCTCGCTTTCCGTAGAGCCCAATCAAGCGACCGCGCGCACGGGCGACGTGGTGCTCTTCAAGGCGCAGGGCAAGGACGACAAGGGCGCACAGGTCTCGCAACCCTCCGTGCGCTGGGCCGTGAGCGGCAGCGGGGCGGAGATTTACGCCGACGGCGGCTTCGTCGCCGAGCGCCCAGGCTCTTACGTTGTGACGGCGACGAGCGGCAGCCAGACGGCGGTCGCCACCGTCGTCGTCACGCCGCGCAACGTCGAGCGCGAGTTGACGCTGGTCGGCCGCGCGCCCGTCACGGACATGACGGCCGAGCAGTGGATTTTCGGGAACTACGCCTACGTCTCAACCATCTCGGACAAGCTGCACGTCTACGACATCTCCGACCCGGCGAAGCCGAAGCTGACGGACACGGTCAAGGTGGACGCGCACACCATCAACGACGTGAGCGTCAGCGCGGACGGCAAGATTGGCGTCATCACGCGCGAGGGCGCGTCGTCGCGCAAGAACGGCATCGTCTTCCTCGACACGTCGGACCCCGCGCACCCGAAAGTCCTCTCCGAGTACACGGAGACGGTCACGGGCGGCGTGCACAGCGCCTTCATTGACGGTCACTACGTCTACCTGACGGACGACGCGACGGGCTCGCTGCGCGTGATTGATTTCAAAGACCCGAAGGCCCCGAAGGAGGTCGCGCGCTGGCAGGTCGAGAACCCGCTCGTCGCGCCCGACGCGGGCGGCATAACGGGCGGGCGCTACGTCCATGACGTGCAGGTCAAAGACGGGCTGGCCTATCTCGCTTACTGGCGCGACGGCCTCGTCATCCTAGACGTGGGCAACGGCATCAAGGGCGGGAGCCCCGAGAAGCCGCAGCTCGTCAGCCAGCTGCGCTTCAACTACCACGAGCTTTACGGCAACGGCTGGCTCTCGGGCGCGCACGCCGTCTTCCGCTACAAGAACTACGTCTTCGTCGGCGACGAAGTCTTCCCGGAAATCTTCAACCTCAACGGCAAGGCGCGCGTCCCCGTGCGCGGCGTCCTGCACGTCGTTGACGTTTCCGACATCGCGCGCCCGCGCAAGGTGGCCGAGTACGGCGTGCCCGAGGCCGGCTCGCACAACGTCTGGGTCGAGGACGACATACTCTACATGGGCTACTACAACGGCGGCGCGCGCGTGCTCGACGTGTCGGGCGACCTGCGCGGCGACCTCTACCGGCAGGGCAGGGAGATCGCGCGCTACTGGACGGGGGCCGGTGACGGGATTCTCCCGAACTCGCCCTTCGCCTGGGGCGCGCAGCCGCACAACGGCCTGATCTTCTTCAACGACATCAACAGCGGCGTCTGGATCATGAAACTCGGCGGCCCGCGCAAAGACACCGGCTCGACGACCGAGCCCGGAAGGTAATATGAGCAGAGGACAAGTTTCCGCCCCGTCAGGGGCGGGATGAAAATAGCCCAGCACTTCAGTGCTGGGAATTGAGCCAAAAATAATTGAGTCCCGTAGGGACGACTGAAGTTTTCAGCCGTCCCTACGGGACTCAATTTAATTCGCCATCGTTACCCAGCACTGAAGTGCTGGGCTATTTTCATTCGCCCCTATGGGGCTATTCCTACTGTTTCTTCTCCGTCCTGAGGAAATCCACCCCGGCGGCCTGCGGGTCAACGTCAACGGTGGCGACCGTTTTCAGGGCTTCGAGGTCTATGACTTCGACGGTGCCGGGCTCGGAGCCGACGCCCTCGACCGTGACGAAGGCGTAGCGGCTGTCGGGCGAGACGGCGACGCCGTGGAGTACTCTCCGCTTCGTCGGAATCCGAGCCAACTCACGCCCCGCCTTCGCGTCGTAAACCGAAACAGACTGATCGCGCTTGTTCGTCGCGACCAGTTTTTGTCCGTCCCTGCTCACGGCCAGATTGTAGACGCCCTGCCGCGCGGGAATGCGGCGCGTGACTTTCCAACTGTTAGCGTCCACCTCCACGATCTCGCTCGACTTGTTGCAGGCGACGAAAATCGAAGCGCCGTCGGCCGAGGGCTGCGCCCAGGTCGGCGAGCAGGACACGTCGCCCGGCTTGGGCATCTCCATCCCGTGCCCGCCCGTGTCCGTGTGCATCCCCGCGTGACCCCCGCCTCCGCCGCGCGCGGGCGGAGCGCCCGTCATGCCCATCTCCTTGCCCTGCGTCAGCAGGAAGTGGCGCGAGACCTTGAGCGTGCGCGTGTCAATCTCCACAAGCATGTCGTCCATCATGCACGCCGAGTAGTGCTTCGTCCCCTGCGGGTTGAAGCGCGAGCCGTGCGGCATGGTGCAGGTCTGCACGCGCGCGACCTCCAGCATCTCGCCGGCCGCGACGATGGAGACCGAAGAGGGCACCATGTCGCCGTGCAAGTTGAAGTTGACGGCGTAGACAAACTCGCCGTCGGGCGAAACGTCCATCGTCGCGGGGAAGAGGCCAAGTTTCACCTGGCCCACAACCTTGTCGTCGCCGGCCGCGTACTTCCAGACGTAGCCGTAGGGGCGGCCGTGGCCGAGCGAGACGTAGTAGAACTTCTTGTCGGGCGAGACGGCGACGCCGTGCGGCCCGTCCACGTCCGTCGGCATCAAGCCCGTCCCGAAAGTGCGCTCGACCTTCGCCCCCTTCGGGCCGAACCGCACCAGGCTGATCTTGTCCGCGGACTCGGAGACGACGTAGACCAGGTAGTCCTGCTCCGGCGCGCGCTGTGCCAAAACCTGCGCCGAGCACACGAGCGCGGCGGCGCAAGCCAGCGCGAGCTTGAAGACTTGACTCCGCATACAAAAATCCTCTTCGACAAAGATAGGACGGTTGTAGATTATCTTAAATAACGATGCGTTAGGCAAAAGCGCCCGGCCGATGCTTTGCCGTTTCAGTTGCTGTATATTCGTCGCAGCATGAGAGCATTCGTCATCTTCGTCACTTTTATCGTCGTCTCTTCCGCGAGCGGCTGCCGCCTGCTGTCCGACCAGCCGGGTGAATCGGAGGCCCGCACCGTCGAGGCGGGCGAGCCGTCGAAAGACTACGGCCCGCCGATTCACCTCGCAGACCTTGAGGAGAAGAGCGTGGACGAGAGCAGCGGCGTCGTCGCCTCGCGCCGCAACCCCGGCCTCTTCTGGACGCACAACGACTCCGGCGACGGCCCGCTGCTTTACGCCTTCGACCGCGAGGGGCGCAGGCGCGGCGTCTGGAGCGTGGCCGGCGCGAAGGCTAACGATTGGGAGGACGTGGCCGCGGGGCCGGGGCCGCAGAAAGGGCAGTCTTATCTCTACGTCGGCGACATGGGCGACAACGACAGGGACCGCAAGCAGATCATCGTCTACCGCGTCGCCGAGCCCGCCGTCGCGGCCGACACCGTGGTGAACAATTCGGTCGAGCCCTACCCGACGGCGACTGCCGAGGCGATTCAGTTGAAGTACCCGGACGGCCGCCACGACGCGGAGGCCCTGGCCGTGCACCCCGCGACGGGCGACCTGTACGTGATAACGAAGACCCGAAACCCGGCGAACGCCGCGGGCGTCTACAAACTCGCCGCGCCCTACTCGATGGATGCGGTCAACACGCTCAGAAAGGTCGGCGAGGTCCGCGTCCCGAGCCTGTTCCCGGGCATGATTACCGGCGCGGACATCTCGCCCGACGGCTCGCGCGTAGTCCTCTGCGACTACTTCAACGCCTACGAGTTGGTCGCAACGAGCGGTCTGGACGAAGTCTGGAAGCAGAAGCCCGCGGTCGTCCGCCTCGGCTCGCGCCCGCAGGGCGAGGCCGTCTGCTACACCCTCAACGGCCAGTCAATCCTCGCCACCAGCGAAGGCCGCCCCGCCGCCGTCATCGAAGTCCCGCGGATCAAACGGTGATATAACGGAACAACTCAAGCCTTTGCGCCTTAAGTCTTAACTTTGCGCCTTTGCGAGAACGGCTGTTTCACGCAAAGGCGCAAAGTAAAAACGTAAGGCGCAAAGGCTTGACGCCTACTTTCCAGTTCACTCTTAGCGCCGCGCCTGACGGCTTCCGACGCCGACGCGGATCACGGTTAGGGAGTTCGGGGGGAAGGTGTAGGTGAAGTCGCTCGCTGAGACGGCGAGCGGCTTCTCGACGGGTGCGACTCTGGCCGGCGCGTCGAGGCTGTTTTCGGCTTTCAGGTCGGGCGCGGTGAGGACGAAGACTTTGCCCTGCTTGCCGAGCTTCCCGGCCCCCGCTAGATGGACGCGGACCTCGCTCTGCGCGGGCGCTGTGTTGACCACCTTCAGCACCACCTCGCCTGTGCGCTCGTCGAGCGACGCGCTGGTGAAGAGGTCGTTCACGCCGTTCTTCGCGGAGCCGTCGAGCATGACGGGCAGGATTTGCGTGCCCTTGTGGACGCTGAAGGTTTTCTGAACGTAGTAGTTCGGCGTCCCGTAGGAGCGCAGGTTGTCGAACCAGATCATGTTGGGCGTCCACTGCCACGCCTCGACGTGGCCGAAGAGCGGCGCGTAAGACGACATCTGCACCACGTCCGCGTTGCGCTCGATGCCCGTGATGAACGCGGCCTCCGAGAGCGCCGTCTCCCAATTGTTCTTGTTGTCCGGGCTCGCGATGCCGACGCTCTGCGCGGCGTACTCGCCCGCGAAGACTTTTGGCCCAGTGCGCGGGTATTCGTCGTAGCGCCCGACGTTGTCGCGGAACCACTTCGGGGCCATGTAAAAGTGCTCGTCCACCAAATCGGCCTTCAGCTCGCGCATCTTGCCCCACAGGAAGTGGAACCGCTCGTCGTCCGGGCTCGGCCCCGCCGCGCCGACCAGCTCGATCTCCGGGTGCTTGGCTTTCAAAGCCTTGGCGAACTCGCGGTAACGCTCAACGTACTGCGGCCCCCACTGCTCGTTGCCGACGCCGATCATCTTGAGGTTGAAGGGCGCGGGGTGGCCCATTTCCGCGCGCTTCTTGCCCCACGGCGTCGTCGCCGCCCCGTTGGCGAACTCGATCAAATCGAGCGCGTCCTGTATGTAGTGATCCAAATCCTCCATCGGGGCCAGCTCGCCCGAGTTGAACTGGCACGCCATCCCGCAGTTCATAATCGGCAGCGGCTCCGCGCCGATGTCTTCCGAGAGCAGGAAGTATTCGTAGTAGCCCAGGCCGAATGACTGGTAGTAGTCGGGCGTCGGCCGCCAGTTGAACTCCGTGTTCCAGCGGTTGACGATGAGCCGGCGGTCTTCGGGCTCGCCGATGGTCGTCTTCCACTGGTAACGCTGTTCGAGGTATCTGCCCTCGACGATGCAGCCGCCGGGGAAGCGCAGGAAGCCCGGCTGCATCTCCTTGAGCAGCTTGACGAGGTCAGCGCGCAGGCCGTTCTCGCGGTTGCCCCACGTCGCCTTCGGGAAGAGCGAGACCATGTCCACGTCGAGCGCGCCCGCCCCGTCCACGAGCAGGTTGACGCGCGCCTTCGGGTTGGTCTCGGTCGCGCGCAAGGTGGCCGTGTACTTCTTCCAGTCCGGCGTGAAGCCGGAGACTTTGGCTGTGCCAATTTGGCGGCCCTGCTCGTCCTCGACCTCGACGCGAAGGGCGGCGGGCGAACCCTCCACGCGCCGCGCCGTGACGGAGAAAGTGTACTCGGCCCCCTTCTCGACGCCGACACCGCGGAAACCTTCGTTCGTGATGCCGAAGCCCTCGCCCGGCGTCTCGACCTTGATGCGCAGGTAGTGCGAGTTGGGCGCGTCGCTCTCGGTCGTCAGGTCGTAGACCTGTAGAGCGCCCTTCGAGCCGCCGCGCTCGACCGGCTTCCAGCCCATCATCGGGTTGGGGAACTCGAACGAGCGGTTCTTGACGCGCTCCGGGTAGAGGCCGCCGTCCGCGCCGAAGTTGATGTCCTCGAAGAAGAGCCCGAAGAGCGTCCGTGGAATCTTCGCGCCGGGGCGGTCAACCTGCACGCTGATGGTGCGCGTCTGCGCGAAGCCGACTTGCGCCTGTGCCAGAATGAGGCCGAGCGCGCAGAGGAGCGCGACGAGCCGCGCGCCGTGTGTCTGTCCGAATCGAGGTGCTTTCATCGCTCAATACTCCCTGAATCAATACGGCCCGCGGATGTGGGCCGCGACTTCATGTTCGTAAAAATCTTTCAAGCGCGCGTGCAACTCCGGCCCGAGCGGCGCGAGGTCGCTCGCGGAGACGTTGGCGCGCGCCTGTCGCGGGTTGCTCGCGCCCGGGATGATGACGCTGACGGCGTCGAAGTCCAGAATCCAGCGCAGGGCAAACTGCGCCATCGTCATCCCCTCCGGCACCATCGCCCTCAGGGCGTCGGCCAGCTCGACGCCCTTCTCGAAGGGCAGGCCCGCGAAAGTCTCGCCGACGTTGAAAGCCTGGCCCTCGCGGTTGTAGGCGCGGTGGTCTGTCGCGGCGAACTGAGTCTCCCTGGTGAACTTGCCCGAGAGCAGCCCGCTCGCCAAAGGCAGGCGCACGATGAGCGCGACGCCCTTGCGCTTCGCCTCGTCGAAGAACTCGATCGGCTTCTGGCGGAAGATGTTGAAAATAATCTGTAGCGAGGAGAGGTCTTCCTGCCCGAGGCAGATCAGCGCCTCCTCGTTCGACTCGACGCTGACGCCGAAGTGCTTGATCTTGCCCTCGCGCTTGAGCTGCCGCAGCGACTCGAAGACTTCGCCGTCGCGCAGGACTTCGGTCGGGATGCAGTGGAACTGCGTCAGATCCAGGGCTTCGACGCCGAGCCGCCTGAGCGACGCTTCGGTGTGCTGGCGCATGGCGTCGAGCGTGAAATTTTTGGGCCAGCCGGGTTCGGGGAAGCGCCCGAGCTTCGTTGCCACGAACTGGCGGCCGGGCGTGGCGCGCAGGAACTTGCCGATGAACTGCTCGCTTCGGCCCAGCCCGTAAACGTCCGCCGTGTCGAAGAAGTTGACGCCCCCGGCCGCCGCCGCCCGCAGCGTCTCAAGGGCCTGGCTCTCATCAACCTCGCCCCAGTCGGCCCCGCCCAGCTGCCACGTCCCCAAGCCTATCTCCGAAACCTCTTCCCCCGTCCGGTTGAATAAACGCTGCTTCATAAACTTCAAAACCCCCTTGACCAGGTCAGTACCGCCTGCGGTAGCGGGCGGGTGCTCGACGTTGCAGACCCGCCCGCTACCGCAGGCGGTACTGACACGCCGATTACAGTGCCGCGCTTTGCCTTAACATCTCCGTCGGGAGCGTGAAGAGGGGCGGGACGACGGCGCGGGCCGCCTTCGCCTTCACCTTGCCGGTCATGCGCCGGATGAAGTCTACTTCCTCCTGCATGTAGGGCGTCCCGTCGTTGCGGAAGACCTCGTGGAACCAGATGGTCGGCTCGCGGTCTGTGTAAGGTTTCTGCCACGAGTCCCAAGGCAGGTGCGTCTGCGTCCTGCCCTGCACCAGACCCCAGTTAATCATCCCGACGTTGTGCGCCTTGCCGACGGTGAGCCCGCCGGAGAAAAAGCTGCCGTTGCCGCGCGCCATGTACTCCGTGCAGATCATCGGCCGGTTGTAACGCTTCAGCCAGTTGATGCGCTTCTCAAGCTCGGTCGGGTGGTCGTAGTTGTGGAACGTGATGATGTCCGACTGCTCCACCAGCAGGCGGTCGGTCGCAGACATCTTCTCGGGCGTTGACCAGTCGCCCTTCCAAGGCCCGGCGGTCAGCGGCTGCGTCGCGCCGGCCTCGCGCGCCCACTGAAACACCTTGGGCAGCAGCGCCAGCACGAGGTCAACCTTGTTCTTCGGCTCTTTCTCGTTGTAGCTCCCGTGGTTCTCGTTGTCCGGCTCGTTCCACACGTCCCAAGCGAGGATGCGGTCGTCCTTACTGAACGCGCCGACCACGCCCTTGACGTAGGCTTCGAAGCGCGCGTGCTGGGACGAGTCTTGCAGCGCCGCGCGGCCGGGGCCTTGCACCCAGCCGGAGTTGTGCACGCCCGGCTTCGGGTCGCGCTGCTTGCCGAGCTTCGGGTCAGGGTCCCAGACCGAATCGAACAGGCAGAACATGGGTTTAATTTTGTGCTTCGCCGCGATTGCGAGGAACTGGTCAATGCGCTTCTTGAAGCCTTCCGCGTCCTGCTGCCAGAGCAGGTCGTGCAGGGTGACGCGCATCGTGTTCATCCCCAAATCTTCGGCCCAGCCGAGTTCGAGGTCAATCCGCTTCGGGTCGAAGGTGTCGGCCTGCCACATCTCCAGCGAGTTGATCGCGCTCGCCGGGTTGTAGTTGGCCCCGACCAGCCACCCCTGCTTCGCGTACCAGTCTTTCGCCTGCTGCTCCGTCCACCTCTGCCCCTGCGCCATCGCGGCCGCGCAGAGGAATAGAACGGTGACGAGCACCCTTGTCGCTGTCCTTAACATTGTCTTGAACTCTCCTTTTGCCATGATGACTCCGAGAATTACTTAACGCTCGATGATGATCTCCTTGAGCATCCGCAGCCCGTAAAGCCCGCCGGCCGTGTTGCCCGGCCGCGCCTGGAAGCGGACTGTGACTTGCTGCTTGCCTAAGGTCAGCTCCCTCGGGATGGGGTAAGTCACGTCGAAAAATTGGCCCGGCTTGTCGTTGTTGAGCGTCTGTGTCGCGACCTTCACGCCGTCCACCAGGATGTCGAACGTCCTGTCTCCTGCGTCGCTGCCCCAGTAGCTCACGACCAGCGCGACGCCCCTGTCCGCAGGGACTTTCATGTCGAAGGAGACCCAGCCGCCGTCCGTCGCGTGCCGCCACTTGTGGGAGGAGTGCTCGCCGGCCTGCGTGTGCTCGCCCTGCATGTTGTGGTCGCGCTCGGACTGCATCGCGCCGGGCTGCGCGAAGTCCGCCGTGATTAGCTCTAGCTGCCGCGCTCTGACCAGCTCCTGCGCGTATTCGAGCGAGCGCGCGGACCACTGCTGCTGCGTAAACAAGTCCCAGTAGACGGAGTAACGACGCCCGTGCATCTTGTAAAAGGGGTAGAGCGTCACGTCGCGGGGCTGGCCCGCGCCCTGAGTGCGGAAGGTCAGCGGCTCGCCCGCGACCGCCTTGACCCACTGCGCCACGGGCCTGTTCTCGGAGACCATCGCGGGGACGAAGACGAGGCCGCCGACTTTGGCCTCTTCCTCCGGGCCGAGTTCACCCGCGAGCACGACGGGGCCGTAGAGAATCGCCGCGCGGTTGGGGTTGTCCGGCAGGGCTTCGAGCCTGAGCGACATGGGAATCTTCATCTCCACACGGTCGCCAGTCTTCCACGTCCTGCGAACCTCCACGTAGCTGCCCGGCTTCGAGCCGACAGCTTGCGGCTTCCCGTTGACCTTGACGCTCATGCCGCCGGTCGCCCAACTCGGATAACGCAGGCGCAGCGCAAGCTGAACGGGCTTCCTGCTGTTGAAGGTCAACGTCACAGTGTCCGACTCGGGGAAGCGCGTCTCCTGCCTGACCGTGAGCCCCTTCTCCTTCCAGCTCAGCTCAGAGGGGATGAAGAGGTTGACCCACAGGGCGTCGCCGCTCTTGAAGTAGATGCCCTCGCCGTACTTCGTGTGGTTCTCCATCCCGGAGCCGACGCAGCACCAGAAGCTGTCGAACGGCGTTGAGTAGGTCTTCTCCGCGCCCGGCTTTAATGGCACAAAATAACAGAACATCCCGTCCTCTGGGTTCTGCGAGGCGAGGATGTGGTTGTAGAGCGCGCGCTCGTAGTAGTCGGCGTAGCGTGCGTCCGCGCGCCACTCGAAGAGGTGGCGCGTCAGCTTCAGCATGTTGTAGGTGTTGCACGTCTCCGTCGTGTTGACGGTCAGGCGGTCGTTCAGTTTGTCCGGCGGGCCGAAGTGCTCGGCCTCGCTGTTGCCGCCGTTGACGTAAGAGTGGTGATGAACCACTCGTTCCCAGAAGAAGGAGGCGGCCCGTTTATCCGTCTCGTCTCCCGTCAGCTCGTAGCGGCGCGCGAGGCCGATCAATTTCGGAATCTGCGTGTTGGCGTGCAGGCCGGCGAGGCGGTCTTCCTCGCGGGTGAGCGGGTCTAACACAGCCCTGTGGTGGAAGCGACGCGAGAGCCTCAGGTACTTTTCGTTCCCGGTGCGCGCGTACAACTCCGCGAGGGATTCGTTCATGCCGCCGTGCTCGGCCACGAGCATCCGCTGGAACTGCTCGTCGGTCAGGTGGCCGACTGTCTTGTCCGCCCAGTCGGCGAGCTTGATGGCGACCGCGAGGGCCTTCTCGTTCGCAGTGTACTGATGAGCGTCGAGCAGGCCGGCGTAGATTTTGTGGAGCGTGTACCACGGCACCCAGCCGCCGTTCAGGTCGAAGCCCTTCGAGCGGATGTCGCCCGCGGCCACCTCCCTGAAAATCCTCTTGCCCTCGGGGATGGCCGCGACGTAGCCGTCGCCGTTAGCCTTTTGGCACAGTTCCAGCTCGGCGATGATGTAGTTGACGCGGTCGCGGAAGCGCGCGTCGCCCGTCGAGGCGAACATCATCGCGCAGGCCGAGAGGTAGTGGCCGAGCGAGTGTCCCGCCACGCCCTGCGCCTCCCACCCGCCGTAAACCTCGCCCTTCGGCTTGAGGCCCGCCTCCTTGCGGAACCAACTCAGGAGCCGGTCAGGCTCAAGCATCAGGAGGTACTTGCCGTCCAGTTCCATCGCCCGCTTGAAAGGCCCATTGAGCAGCCGCACGTCCGCCAGGTCGAAGGCCACGGCCTCGCGCCGCACGCGCTCCGGCACGTCCGCCCGGACGGCCGTCGAAAACAGGAGGCCAGCCGCGAAGATGAAAGCGAAGCTGATTGACTTGACTGTATTCCTCATCTTATTTCAACGGTGTGTTCTGAGCGGGCTGACGCGGTAGAGTTGCGCGCCGTGCGGGGGGACCGTCGAAGAGAGTTCGTCGGCGACGATGCCCTGGTGGCGGCGTGCCCACAAGTCCCTGACGCGGCACTCGCCACTCAGCCCCAGCTCCTCCCACTTCACTTTGACCAGCGCCTCTTTGTCTCCGACGTTGAAGACGGCGAGATACTTGTCGCCCGTGCCCGGCACGTCGGCCGCCCACGCGATGCGGTCGCCGCGCGCGAAGAGCTCGCGGTTGCCCGTGCTCTTCTGGTTGACGGCGAGCACGTCCGGGTTGGTCAGGAGCCGCAGCGTGAACTCGTCGTTGCTCGGCAGGTCTCCGCCCATCATCAGCGGCGAGCGGAAGATTGACCAGAGCGTCATCAGAGTCACCTGCTCGTCTTTCGTCAGGAGCGACATGCGGTCGTCGCCGCGCTCGCCGCGAATAGCGATGCGCCCGAGCGGCAGCATGTCCGCGTCGGCCCACCCGCCCGGCCCCGTGTGCTCGATCCACCTGCGGCCCAAATCGAATTGGCGACGCAAGTCTTCCCAGCGGTCCCAGAAGTCGCCGGAGATGCGCCAGAGCTGCGCGCTCTCGCGCAGGGTCAAGACCTGCCGCGGCGACGCAGGCCCGGGCGACAGGCTCAAGACCATAGGCCGCCCGCTCTTCCTGATGGCGCGTCCGAGCGCCGCGATCTCCTTCAGCCGCGCCTCGTCCGCGCCCTTGTTTTCGTCCGACGTGTAGGCGGACATATCGTCCGCCTTGATGTAGTCAACGCCCCACGCGGCGAACTGTTTGACGACGGAGTCGTAGTAAGCCTGGCCGCCGGCCGTGTCGGCCCTCACGCCGTACATGTCGTCAATCCAGGGACAAACGCTTTCGGTGTCGGCCACGTCGCGGGCGCGAAGGTTTGTGCCAAAAACGGGGGTGTTGGCGCGCACGGCCTGGCGGGGGATGCCGCGCACGATGTGCACGCCGAACTTCAGGCCCAGGCGGTGCACGTAGTCGGCCAGGGGCTTGAAGCCACGGCCGCGCGAGGCGGAAGGGAAGCGGTTCAGGGCCGGCAGCAGCCGCCCGTACTTGTCCATCACCAGCTCTGCATTCGGGCGGTAGCCGTGCGCCTTCGCCAAAGGCTCGTACCACTGTATGTCCACGACGACGTACTGCCAGCCGTACTGCTTCATGTGGCGGGCCATGTACGCGGCGTTGGCCTTGACCTCGCCTTCGGTCACGGAGGGGCCGTAACAGTCCCAACTGTTCCAGCCCATCGGCGGCGTCAGCGCCAGGCCGCCGGGGTTGGGTTTGGCGGACGAGGCACGCCTCTGCGCGGAGACCTGCGACGGCGTCAGGCCGGCGAGGGCAACCAAGAGGCACAGCGCGAGGGCTCTTCTTACTGCCATAAAAACACGAAGCTTGTCGCGGTTTGCTCCGTAGGAGCAATTGAAAATAGCCCAGCACTTCAGTGCTGGGAATCATGGGGGGAGAAGTTTTGAGTCCCGTAGGGACGGCTGATTTCTTCGTCAGCTTTATTCAGCCGTCCCTACGGGACTGGGAATCCTGGTTGCCGGCGTTCCCAGCACTGAAGTGCTGGGCTATTTTCATTGTGTCCCTGCGGGACACAGGCGGCCTTGAGTTCTGCGCCTCACCGCGCGCCGAGCAGGATGTCAATCGTCAACTGGTCGAGCCTTTCGTACTTCAAGCCGCGCGAGGACAGCTCTGCGCGGTCGAAGTTCACGGACAGCAATTCGCCGGCGGCCTGCGGGGAGTATTTCGCGCCGCCGCGGTCGCCGTTCGTCTCGGCTATCTCGGCGAGCAGGGCTTTAATCTCAGGGTCGGCGTTCCAGCGCTCGCCCTTCTCCTTGAGGATCAGGTAGGTGCGCATGCAGCCGCGGGCGAAGTCCTTGACGCCGTCGTAGTCCTCCGTGCGGTAGGCGTGCGCGTCGAAGGCGCGCGGCCCGTCGTAGCCCACGTCCTCCAAAAACTTCACCAGCCAGAAGGCCGCCTTCGGGTTGGCCGAGCCGAAGCGCAAGTCCTGGTCGTAACGACCGGGAACCTGGTCGTTCAAGTCTATGTGGAAGAGCTTGCCCGCCTCCCAAGCCTGCGCGACCGCGTGCGTCATGTTGAGGCCGGGCATGTGCTCGTGCGCGACCTCGGGGTTGACGCCGACCATGTCTGGGTGGTCGAGCGTCGTGATGAAGTGCAGGTAAGCGCCGGTGGTCGGCATGTAGATGTCCGCGCGCGGCTCGTTCGGCTTGGCTTCGAGCGCGAACTTGTAGCCGTAGCCCTTCTCGACGTTGTATTCGCACAGATAATTCATCGCCTCGCGCAGCCGCTTGACGGCCTCGTCCGGGCGGCGGCAGGCGTCCGTCTCGACACCCTCGCGCCCGCCCCAGAGCACGAAAATCTTCGCGCCGCACTCCGCGCCGAGGTCCATCGCGCGCATCGTCTTCTGCAAAGCGTAAGAGCGCACGCCGCGGTCGTTGGCGGTGAACGCGCCGTCGCGGAAGACGGCCTCGTAGAAGAGGTTGACGGTCGCCATCGGGACGACGACGTTGTTCTCCTCGCAGGCGCGGCGGAAGTCGCCGACGATGCGGTCGCGCTCCTGCGGCGTGGCGTCAATCGGCACGAGGTCGTTGTCGTGGAAGTTCGTGCCCCACGCGCCGATCTCGCCGAGCATCCGCACGATCTCGACGGGCGAGATGGGAGGGCGGACGGCGTCGCCGAACGGGTCGCGCCCGCGGTTGCCCACGGTCCAGAGGCCGAAAGTGAACTTGTGCTCGGGGCGCGGTGTGTACTTGTCTTGTGTCATAGCAAAAACCCCCACTTCAGAAATGTAATGTAGGCGCAGGGCTCGTCCCTGCCCGGTTGCCTGAGTTACTCGTTTGCTCGTGCCGCTTCCGCGACGCTGCGCAGCGCCGGGTAGAGAGCGCGGTAGGCGGCGTAACTCTGGTTCATGACGGCGACTGAAGAAGCGTCTGCCTCGACGCGCTCCGCGACGCGGACGGCGCTCGCGCAGGCTTCGTCCACGTTGGGCCAAATTTTAGCGCCGACGCCGGCCAGGAGCGCCGCGCCGTAGGCCGCGCCCTCTTCGGCCGCCAGAATCTCGACCGCGCGCCCATACACGTCCGCCTGAATCTGCCGCCACAGCGGGGAGCGCGCGCCGCCGCCGCCGAGGCGTATGTTCTCCACGGGCACGTCCATCTCCGCGAAAATCGTCAGCGTGTCGCGCAGAGAGAAAGCCACGCCTTCGAGGATGGCGCGCACGACGTGCGCCCGCGTGTGGCTCGCCGCTAGGCCGACAAGCGCCGCGCGCGCGCGCGGGTCGAGGTGCGGCGTGCGCTCGCCCATCAAATAGGGAGCCCACAGGACGCCGTCCGAGCCGGGCGGCGCTGTCGCAGCCTCCGACGATAGAAGGTCATAAGGGTCCGCGCCCGCTGCTTCTTCACCAGCGCCGAAGCGGTCGCGGAACCAGCGCAAAGAGAGGCCCGCGGCCTGCGTGACGCCCATCACGTGCCAGCGGCCTGGGATGGCGTGGCAGAAGGTGTGGACGCGCCCCTTCTTGTCGAGCGCAGGGCGCGAGGTCGCCGCGAAGACGACGCCCGAAGTGCCTATGGTCGCGCTGACCGCGCCGGGCCGCACGATGCCCATGCCGACCGCGCCCGCCGCCTGATCGCCAGCGCCCGCCACGACCGGCGTCCCCTCGCGCAGGCCCGTCGCCTCCGCGCCCGCGGCCGACACGCGGCCAGTAATTTCTGGCGACTCGAAGAGCGAGGGGAGGCAACTGCGGTCCAGCTCAAGCGCGTCGAGCATCGCGTCCGACCAGCGGCGGTTAGCCACGTCCAGCAAGAGCGTGCCGGAGGCGTCGGCCACGTCAATCGCTCGGTCGCCCGTCAGCCGCAGCCGGACGTAATCCTTCGGCAGGAGAATCGTGCGGAAGCGCGCCCACAACTCCGGCTGGTGCTCGCGCACCCAGAGCAGCTTGGTCAGCGTGAAGTTGGTCAGCGCGGGGTTCGAGGTCAGCTCGATCAGCCGCTCGGCCCCGACCCGCTCCGTGATGGCCTTGCACTGCGGGTCCGTGCGTTGGTCGCACCAGATGAGCGCGGGCCGAAGCACCTCGTCCTTCTCGTCCAGCATGACTGCGCCGTGCATCTGCCCCGAAAAGCCGACGCACGCGATCTCGTCCGCGCTGACCACGTCCTGTGCCAAAACGCCGCGCACCGCCTGGGCCGTCGCGCGCCACCAGTCGCGCGGGTCTTGCTCGGCCCAGCCTATCTGCGGCGACGCGAACGGCTCGTGCTCCGAGGTCGCGGACGCGACGACCCGGCCCGCCTCGTCCACGACGACGGCCCGCGTCCCGCCTGTCCCCACATCTATGCCCAGCAGCCTCATCGCCCCTCGTTCCCTCACACGCGCGCCGTGCGCGACGCCGCGCGCCGCTGCAAGAGTATGTCGGCGAGGACGCCGAGCAGGATGACCGCGCCCATCACGGCGAAGTTGAGTGACGACGGGATGCCGAGCAGGTTGACCAGGTTCTGCAAGATTTGAAGCAGGGCCGCGCCGATGACGATGCCGATGATCGAGCCCTCGCCGCCGCGTAAACTACAGCCGCCGAGGACCGCCGCCGCGATGCCGTAGAGCTCGTAAGACTGGCCGTGCGACGAGGGCGAGACCGAGGAGGTGTAGAACGCGAAGACGATGGCCGCTATCCCCGCGAGCAGCCCCATGATGACGTAAGCCGCGCCGATGATGAGCGCCGAGTTGATGCCAGAGTAGCGCGACGCCGTCTCGTTGCGGCCGACGGCGTAGAGGTAACGCCCGAAGACCGAGCGGTGGAGCACGACCCACATGATAGCGCTGATGATGATGAGCAGCACGAAGGGCGTCGGGATGCCGAACGTGTTGCCGGTCGCAAGCTCGCGCAGCCAGTTGAACGAGCCGGGCGCGCCGAAGCCCTTCGTCTCGTCGTTGGCGATGAACCGCGCGAGCCCCCTGTAGAAGAGGAGCCCGCAGAGCGTCACGATGAACGGCTGCATCCGTACCTTCGTAATCAGCAGGCCGTGCAGCGCGCCGAGCCCCATCGCGATGATGATGATGACCATGACCGCCAGCGGCGCGGGCCAGCCCCATTCGGTCAGCATCATCGAGATGAGCACCCCGAGCAGCGCCATGACCGAGCCGACCGAGAGGTCTATGCCGCCCGTGATGATGACGATCCCGAGGCCGATGCTGAAGATGCCGTACATGCCGATCTGCCGCGCCGTGTTTTGCAGGTTGGTGGGCGAGAGGAATTGCGGGTTGAGGATCGCGACGACGATGCACAGCACGACCAGCAGGATGAATATGCCGAGTTCTTTTTTCAAGGCTTTTCAGCTCCTCCGACTGTGGATTTGACAGCCCACTCCCTCTGGCCCCTCGACCGTCACGCCGCGCGCTTGCCGACGGCCAGTTGCATGATGTTCTCTTCGGTGCATTGGCTTCGCTCCAGGACGCCGGTCAGCACGCCCTCGTGCATGACGGCGACGCGGTCGCTGATGTGCAAGACCTCCTCCATGTCCGAGGAGATCATCAGGATGGCGACGCCGCTCTCGGCCAGTTCCCTCATCAGCGTGTAAATCTCGGCCTTCGCGCCCACGTCCACGCCGCGCGTCGGCTCGTCGAAGATCAGGAGCTTCGGCTCCAGCGCCAGCCACTTCGCCAGCACCACCTTCTGCTGGTTGCCCCCCGAGAGGTTGATGACCTTCTGCTCGACGGACGGCGTCTTGACGTTCAACTTCTTGCACATGCTGTCGGCGGCCTTCGTCTCCCGGTCCTTAGCGATAAGCCATGTGCTGCTGTAGCGGTCGAGCGAGGGCAGCGTGATGTTCTCGCGGATGGCGATCTCGGTAATACATCCAGCGAGGCGGCGGTCCTCGGGCACGAGGTAGATGCCGTGGCGGATGGCGTCCTGCGGCGTGCGGACGCGCAGCTCCTGGCCGCCAATCGTGATGCGCCCCTGCACGGGGCCGTCAATGCCGAAGATGGTCTGCGCGACTTCCGTGCGGCCCGCGCCGACGAGGCCCGCCATGCCCACGATCTCGCCGCGGCCCACGTCGAACGAGACCTCGTGCTTCGGGTAGCGCTGCGTGCGCAGGCTCTCGATCTTGGCGTAGCCGCGCGCTCGCTCGCCCTCCGGGTGCTGGTAGAAGGACTCTATGTCGCGGCCGACCATCATCCTGACCATGCGGTCGTGCGTGATCTCGCCGCGGCCGAGGGACCCCGCGTTCGCGCCGTCGCGCAGGACGACGACGCGGTCGGCGATCTGCTCGATCTCGTCGAGGCGGTGCGAAATGTAGATGACCGCGACGTTCTGCGCCTTCAGCTCGTGGACGAGCGCGAGCAGGCGGTCGGTCTCCGTCAGCGTCAGGCTCGACGTGGGCTCGTCCATGATGAGGATGCGCGCGTCGAGCGAGAGCGCCTTGGCGATTTCCACCATCTGCTGCTGCGCGATGGAGAGCCGCCAGAGCTGCGTCGTCGTCGGGATGTCGAGGCCGAGCCTCTTGATGTAGACGGCCGCGTCCCGGTGCATCTTCTGGCTGTCTACGAGTTGCAGGAGGCCGCCCTTGACGGGCTCGCGGCCGAGGTAGACGTTGGAGGCCACGTCCAGGTTTTCGAGCACGTTCAGCTCCTGGTGGATGAAGCTGACGCCGAGGCGCGTGGCGTCCGAGACGCCGTTGATCTTGACGGGCTGGCCGTCCACGATGACCTCGCCGGCGTCCGGCTGGTAGACGCCGCCGAGGATTTTCATCAAGGTGGACTTGCCCGCGCCGTTCTCGCCCGCGAGCGCCACCACCTCGCCCGCGCTGATCTCGAAGTCAACGCCCTTGAGCGCGTGCACGCCGCCGAACCGCTTCTCGATTCCACGCATCTGCAAGACCGGAGCATCCATCAATTCACCTCTCGAAGTGCGTCCATGTCAGTACCGCCTGCCGCAAGCGGGCGGGTCTGCAACGTCGAGCACCCGCCCGCTTGCGGCAGGCGGTACTGACTTAACTGCGGCCGCGCAGTTGATTGATCTTGGTCGTGAACGCGTCCACGTCCGCCTGCTTGATGACGAGCGTGGGGACGAAGATCTGCTTGGTGGCGGGAATCGCTGCCTTGTCGCCGCCGAGGTACTGGTTCATCATCTTGATGGCCTGGTAGCCGAACTCGTAGGGCTGCTGCACGACGGTCGCGTAGATCGAGCCGTCCTTGACGCCCGCCAGCGTCTCGTCCTCCTCGTCGAAGGCGATAATCTTAATCTGGCCCACTTTGTTGGCCTCGCGCACGGCGTTGACGATGGCCGGGCCGTTGTAGCTCCACAGCCCGACGAGCGCCGCCACGTCCGGGTACTTGACCAGCGTGTCTGAGACGTTCGACTTGGCGCGCACGCGGTCAGTGTCGTCCGTCCTCGTATCTATGATCTGTATGTTCGAGCCTTGCAGTGCCTCCCTGATTCCCTGCGAGCGCTCCTGCGCGTTGCGCGCGTCGAGCTTGCCGACGAAGAGCATGATCTTGCCACCCTGCGGCAGCGCCTCCTTAATCAGCTGGCCCGCCTGGCGGCCGGCCGCGACATTGTCCGTGCCGACGTAGAAGGCGCGGTTGCTGGTCGGCGCGTCCGAGTCCTGCGTGACGACCAGCACCTTGCTCGCCGTCTCGTTAATCATCTGCGTCTGGTTGTCCGGGTCAACGGGGCTGATGGCGATGCCCTCCACGCCCTTCGCCAGCAGGTCGTCAACGAGCCGCTTCTGCTCGGCGGCGGTCCCGTCCGACGGAATCTTGAACTCGACGGTCACGTCGTTCAACTCCGCGTCGGCCTTCTCCGTGCCCTTGCGCGCGATGGTCCAGAAGTCGGAGGCGTTGTTGGTGACGAAGGCCAGGCGGCGGCTGCCGCCGGCCCCGCCCTCCCCGCTGCCGCCGCCCCTGTTACACGCCGCGGCCAGAAGTATCAGACAGGTGAAAACGAGTGCGCTCAGAAAGAATTTTTTCATGCTCTCCTCCAATAAAAATTTTAACTTACGCGTCGTAGCCGCGCGGGTGGCTCGTGTGCCAATCCCAGGCCGAGCTGATGATGGCGGAGATGTCGGGCGTGCGCGGCTGCCAGCCCAGCACCTCGCGCGCGCGCCGCGCGTCGGCGACCAGGTGCGACGGGTCGCCCGGCCGCCGGCCCTGCATCTCGACCTTAATCTCCATATCGGTCACGCGCCGCGCCGCCTCGACCACTTCCAGCACCGAATAGCCCTGACCGTTGCCCAGGTTGATGGCCGTCGAAGCGCCCCCGGCGCGCAGGTAGTCGAGCGCCAGCGCGTGCGCCTCGGCCAGGTCCGCGACGTGTATGTAGTCGCGGACGCACGTGCCGTCCGGCGTCGGGTAGTCTGAGCCGAAGACGGTGACGGCCGGGATGCCGCCCTGCGCGGCGCGCAGGACGAGCGGAATCAGGTGCGTCTCCGGCTCGTGGTGCTCGCCGCGTTCGGGAATCGCGCCCGACGCGTTGAAGTAACGCAGGGCGACGAATTTCAGGTCGTAAGCTCGGTCGTAGTCAGTCATAATACGCTCAACGAAGAGCTTCGACCAGCCGTAAGGATTGGTCGGGCTCTGCGGGTGGCCCTCGTCAATCGGGATGCGCTGCGGCTCGCCGTAGGTCGCGCAGGTCGAGGAGAAGACCACGCGGCGCGCGCCCGCCTCGATCAGCGCCCCCAGCATCCGCAGGCTCTGGTCAACGTTGTTCTCGTAGTAGAGCGCGGGCTGCGTGACGGACTCGCCGACGTAGGCGAAAGCGGCGAAATGGACGCAGGCGTCCACCCCGTGCTCGCGCACGATGCTCATGACCAGCTCGCGGTCGCCCACGTCGCCCTCGTAGAAGGGGACTTCCGCGGCGACCGCCCCGCGGTGCCCGCGCGACAGGTTGTCGAGCACCACGACCTGCTCGCCCCGCCCGCGCAACAACTCAGCCGTGACGCTGCCGATGTAGCCCGCGCCGCCAGTGACTAAAATCGCCATTACCTCTCCCTCGCCCGTATATTCAAAGCGGATTCAAACAGGGATGGACAGGATGGACAGGATAATAAAGATTTGTGATTTGAAATTTCAAATCTGAGAATTTTTTATCCTGCCCATCCTGTCCATCCCTGTTAATTCCTCTTGAGCCTCAAATGGCCGAACGCGGCGCTGCCCGGCGACGAGCCGCTGAAGACGTAGGGCGCGCGGCCCGTCTCCTCGCCGTAGCGGCGCGCGACCTCGGCGATTGCGCCCGCGGCGTCGCGGCGGCCGAGGACGGCGACCGTGCCGCCGCTGCCGCCGCCTGTGATCTTTGCGCCGTAGAGGCCGGCGGCCGGCCCCGCCTCGCGGACCAGTTCCACCAGCCGGTCAGTGCCCGCGGAGCCCAAGCCGCAGCGTCCGTAGCTCGCGTGCGACTGGTACATCAGCTCGCCCAGCAGCTCGCTGCGCCTCTCGCCGCCGCGGCCCTGCAACAGCTCTGCGAAAGCGCGGACGCGAAAATTCTCGTAGACGGCGTGGGCCGCTGGCGTGCGCACGCCGTAAGTCCGCTCGGGCTCGATGCGCGTCACCGTGTCTGTCGTCCCGCCATAGAGCGCCAGGAACTCGTCGCCCCGCAGCGTCTCGGCGAGGCGCTGTGCGAAACGCTCCTCGAACTCCGACGGCGTCAGGTTCGCCAGATAGCCGCCCCACCGCGGGTCGTCAATCGAAACCGTTCCGCCCGCGCTTTCGGCATTCAGGCCCGAGAGCGCCGCGATGATGCGGTAGCCCATGAACGCGCCGACGCGCACGGAGCCGTAGTCGCCCCCGCCGACCGAGTGGCGCACGCCCGAATCCACGCCCCACACGGCCAACTCCGCGGGCAGGGAAATCGTCCCCAACAACTCCGCCGGCTGGCACAAAAGCGCGAGCAGCTGGTTCTCCTCGCCGCACGCCGAGGTCATCTGATCCATCACGCCGCACGGCGCTCCGACGACCAGGTTCTCGACGCGCTGGCACAAAATCGCCAGGTCACGCGCCTCCACCTCAAGGCCGAACGCGGCCACCACCGCGCTCATCGTCGCAACTTCCAACGCGGCCGACGAGCTGACGCCTTTGCCCTCCGGCACGCGCGACCAGACGAGGATGCGAGCGCCGCCGGGAAAGCGCGCGCCGCGCTCGCGCATCAGCACCAGCAGGACGCCCGCGACGTAAGCCGCCCACTGACGCGAGCGCTCAGTCGCGAAGTATCCCCGCGCTGCCTCGTAACTGACGGGCGAGCCGCCGCTCTCGAAGTCCGCGAGCGGCATCTCGAAGGCGTTCGCGCGGCTCCCGTCCCGCGCCAGCGTGACGACGCGGAGCCTGTCGGAATCGTCACGCTGCACGGCGGCGACCGTCGCCTCCGCAATCGGCAGCTCAAGGACGAGCGAGCCGGAATAGTCGGCGATGCCGCCCATCACGTCCAGGCGGCCCGGCGCGCGCGCGACGAAAAGCTCCGCGCCCTGGTCAAAGAGCCCGCTCACTTCCGGCACGGGGTACGCCCCGAGCGCCCCGAGCTTCTCCACGAACTCCGCCACGTCGGGCGGCTGCGGCCCCTCGCCCTGAACGACACGGTACGCGGACTGCTGACTTTCGCGCTGCATCTCTCTAATCACTCAACAAACCGCGCCGCTTGAGGGCGTCGCGCAGGAGCGGCTCGATCTCGCGGCGTATGTGCTCGTTGGCGTAGCCGGCCCAGGCCACATCCGGCTCTATGCGGAGCAATGAGCTGAGCGGCTCGCCCCGCTCGTCCGTCACGTGGACGCCGACCTCGCGCGCGATCAGCTCCGTGCACATGTCGTAGGGGTGGCAGCAGATGCCGAGCGTCTCGCCGCGCCTGTTAATTAGCGCCTCGACCAGCGGTCGCAAGTCCGCGACGAAGCGATCGTGGCCCATCATCAACTCGTAGAGCTGCCCGCCGGACGAAAGATACTGGTCCTCGAAGCAGTGCGCCTTGCCGTGCTCGACGGGGCCGAGCGCGCCGCGCACTATCTCTTCGTCAATCGCCGCCAGCTCGTCGCGCGCGCCCGGGAAGAAGCGCGCGATCATGGCGAAGCCGTGGCGGATGGTCGTCGCGCGCGAGGGGCGCAGGTTGAGCGGCTGGCGCTCGCCCGTCAGCCGGTTCATCCTCTCGCCGTGCGCGCCCTCGCCGCGAATCGCCCAGAGCACGTCGCAGAGGTGCTGCTTGACGAGCGGAATCTCCGTCTGCACGGCCAGCTCTATGTCTTGCAGGTTGGTCTCGGAGCCGCGGTTGCGCGCCACGCCCGTCAGCACCCACGCGCTCCTCTTCTGGTACATGATGCCGCGCGTCCCATCAATCGGGTCAACGACGACGCGCCACGCGGCCTCGTCCTCCGAAGACCCGCGCGGCAGCACGAGGAACCCACCCTCTATCCCTTCGGCGACGAGGACGAGCGAGGTCTGCTGTGCCAATTCCGTCTCGAACATCTCGACCAGCAGCTCTTCGCTGACGCGGTCAACGGCGTAAATGGTATCGCCCTCGGACTCGTCATCCGCGACCTCGGCCAACTCGTCCACGCGCGCTCTCTCGCTCTCGGCCACCACGGCGTCGCGCACGCGCTCGTGGACGCGCCGGATGATTTCAAGCAGCTCGCGTGTGCCAATTTCGTCGCTCATCCCTTGCCCCCCGCGGCCGCGCGCTTGTAGTGAACGTCCGAGACGGCGCGCAGCTCCGCCGCCTTCTCCTCGGGCGCTGTGTCGGAGAGGAAGTTGCCGCCGCCGATTTCGGGGCCGGCCAGGTATTTCAGAAGATTGGGCCGGCGCAAAGGGGGGTGAAACTGTATGTGGAAGTGGTACGCGCCGTAGTCGCCGCCGTCCGTGGGGGCCTGGTGCAGCACCATCACGTAAGGGAAGGGCATGCGCCACAGGTTGTCGAAGCGGATGACGACGTTCTGGAGCGCGGCGGCGAAATCCGTCAGCTCGTCCTCGGGCAAGGCGGCGAGGCTCGGGTGCGTGCGCTTGGGCGCGACGTAGACCTCGTAGGCGTAGCGCGCGAAGTACGGCATGAAGGCGATGGCCGAGTCGTTCTCGAAGAGGATGCGGCGGCCGTCCTCGCGCTCGGCCGCGATGATGTCCTGGAAGAGAATGCGGCCGGTCTCGCGCAGGTGGCGCTCGCCTGCGCGCGCCTCGGTCTCGATGGACTTGAAGACGAAGTTGGTCGCGTAAATCTGGCAGTGCGGGTGCGGGTTCGAGACGCCCACGGCCTCGCCCTTGTTCTCGAAAGTCAGGACGTACTTGATCTCGGGGCGGCCGCCCAGGTCTTTGTACTGCTCCTGCCAGACGCTCAGCAGGTTGACGACCTCCTCAGGCTCAAGCTCCGCGAGTGTCAGGCCGTGATTCGGGCTGTAGCAGACCACGCGCGCGATGCCTTGCGCCGGCTGGTTGCGGTAGATGCCAGCGGGTTTCTGTAAGTCCTGCGGCGCGTCGGGGCCGACCGACGGGTGGTCGTTGTCGAAGACGAAGGTTCCCATGTAGTCGGGGTTGCGCTTGCCGCTGACGCGCACGTTGCCCGGACACAGGTAACAGTCCGGCACGTAGACGGGCGGCGGCTCCTCCTCGTGCTCGATGGTCCCCCCGCTCCACGGGCGGTTCTGCCTGTGCGCGGCGATGATGACCCACTCCTCACGCAGAGGATGCCAACGTTCTTCCCAGTACATAGTTCTCAACCCAGACGACCAGTTACAGTCAGTACCGCCTGCGGTAGCGGGCGGGTCATCAACGTCGAGCACCCGCCCGCTACCGCAGGCGGTACTGACACGTTGTGCCTTTATGCCAGCGTTATCAGCAATCGCGTCACCGAGGCGGCCGGGAAGCGGAACGAGAGCGCGCCGTTTGTCCCGACGCGGACGGTCTCGTCGCGCGGTTCGACGTTGCGCGGGTTCTCGAACGTGTTGTGCGCGTGCACGTCCGGCGCGGTCAGCACGCGCGCCTGCACCGTTTGCGCCCGCGCGCCGCGGACGACGACCTCGGCGTCGCGCGCCTCGCTCATGTGCGGGTTCGTCACCGTCAGCGTCAACTGTTTGCCGTTGACTGACGCCGAGCCCGACAGGCCCCAGAACTCCGCGGGCTTGTCCACGCGCGTGTACTTGACCTCCGGCGCGCTGAAGAGTGCGCGCACGGCCCGCCCGCCCATGTGCGGGACGAACATCTCGAAGACGTGGAAGGTCGGCGTCAGGACGAACTTGTCCTCGTGGGCCAAAAAGAGCGAGTGCAGGCAGTTGATGAGCTGCGCGCAGTTCGCCATCGCCACCTTGTCCGCGTGGCGGTTGAAGGTGTCGAGCGTCAAGCCGGCCAGGAGCGCGTCGCGCACGGTTGACTGCTGGCCGAGCAGGTGCGTCGGGTGAACTTCCGAGCCCTTCTTGTACCAGGCCCCCCACTCGTCCACGACCAACTTGACGCGGTGCTGGCGGTCGTACTCGCCCATGATCGTCCAGTGTTGGTTAATCAGGGACTCCATCCGGTCGGCCTCGCGGAGCAGCTCGTAATACTCGCCCGTGTCGAACTTGAGGGCGTCGCCCTTGCCGGCGAACCAGTCGGTCGTCCGGCCCTGCGAGACGTTCCAGGCGTAGTGGTGCAGGCCGAAGCCATAGATGCCGCCGAAGAGGAACGGCCCCTTCTCGGCCGTCTTCTCAAAGAAGCCGCGCGTCCAGTTGAAGTCGTCCACGTTCGCGCCCGAGGCGATGAACTTCAGGTCAACGCCGTAGCGCGGCGTCGCGGCCGTGAAGCGGCGGTACTCCGTCGCGTACTCCTCGGGCTTGAAGTTGCCGCCGCAGCCCCACGACTCGTTGCCGATTCCCCAGAAGCGCACCTTGTAAGGGTCACGGCTCCCTAACGGCCCGCTGGCGCGCACCTCGGCCCAGGTGGTCGAGCCCGCGGGCGAGTTGACGTATTCCAGGAACTCGTAGAACTCCTGCGCGCCGAGGCTACGCAGGTTGGCGGCGAGGTAAGCCTCGGAGCCGGTCAACTGGCAGAACTTCATGAACTCGTTAATGCCGAACTGGTTCGGCTCGTAGCGGCCGGGGCTCTCCGAGGGCGCGGCGTTCGGCCACTCGGGCGCGTCCACCCAGAAATTGGTCCGGCGCGGCCGCTTGTCGCGCGGCCCAGTCCCGTCGCGCCAGTCGTAGCTGTCGGCGAAGCAGCCGCCGGGCCAGCGTATGACGGGGGCTTTGATGAGCTTCATGGCGTCCACGAGCGCCGAGCGGATGCCGCCGACGTTCGGGACTTTCGAGCCCTCCCCGACCCAGATGCCGTCGTAGATGACGCCGCCCAGATGCTCTGCGAAGTGGCCGTAGATGTCCGGGTTGATGGTCGCAATCTCTTCGCCGAGCAGCACCTCGACGCGCGAGTCCGCGGCGCGCGAAGTCTGTGCGAAGCCGCCGGCCCGTAGCGCCAGGAGCCCCGCGCCGCCCGCGACGGCGGTCGTTAAAAATTCACGCCTCCTGATTTTCATCACCTCTCGTTCGCCCCCTGTGTTGATGAGCAGACCCGCCCCGCCTCTTCGCGCGGGCCACGTAATCCGCGGAGTCCCGGAAGATGTCAAAGGGTGTGGGGGGATTGCTAAATTGCCAATTAAAGATTAAAACGGGGAAGCTACAAGACATCCCAAGTAAACAGGGCGGTTTCGAACGCCGAAGCGACTCGTACACTAATACGGTCGAGAGTTGCCGGGCAATCTTGCTTAAAGTTCCGAATATTGCTCAGGATGTTTGTTCGTTTTAACTACAAATAAGCAGAAAGTCAAGGGGATGTTGCAGGGGAAATCTCAAGGTCAGGATATGCGCGGGGGAAATCTACTTTACGCGGGGGCCGTCGCGGGTTGCATTCTGCTGCTGCTTTGCTTTCAAGTGTCCGGGCAGAGGGAAGTGGCACAGAAATCCGCGGAGCCTGTGGGCGACGTGCGCAACGTGCACGACCCAACCGTTATCAAAGACGGCGGCACATATTACCTCTTCTCGACGCGGGCGGGGATTGCCGTCAGGTGCTCGGAAGACCTGGCGCGCTGGCGGCTCTGCGGCGACGTGTTCGGCCACCTGCCGGGCTGGGCCGTCGAGGACGTGAAGGGTTTACGAGGGCTCTGGGCTCCCGACATCTCTTACTTCAACGGCCGCTATCACCTTTACTACTCGGCCTCCACTTTCGGGAGCAACCGTTCGAGCATAGGGCTCGTGACCAACCGGACGCTAAATCCTTCGAGCGACCGATTCAGGTGGGAAGACCAGGGCAAGGTCATCAGCTCGACGGCCGCGGACGACTGGAACGCGATTGACCCGAACCTCGTGCTGGACGAGGAGGGGCAGCCGTGGCTCTCCTTCGGGAGTTTTTGGAGCGGCATCAAGATGCGCCGGATTGACCCGGCCACGGGCAAACTCTCGCAGGCGGACGCGACGCTCTACTCGCTCGCCAGCCGCCCCAGGACGAAAGAGCAGCCCGGCGCAATCGAAGCCCCCCTGATAATCAGGAGGAACGGCTATTACTACCTCTTCGTCTCCTTCGACTTCTGCTGCCGCGGAGTCAACAGCACATACAACATACGCGTGGGCCGCTCGCGCAAGGTGACTGGGCCTTACGTGGACAGGAGCGGCCGGCCGATGATGGAAGACGGCGGCACGCCGCTACTGTCCGGCGAAGGGCGCTGGCGCGGCCCGGGCCACTGTGCCATTTTGCAGGAGAAGGGAACTGACCTGCTCGTCTACCACGCCTACGACGCCGAAGCCCGCGGCGCACCGACGCTCCGCATCACCCCGCTCGCCTGGGACGCAGAGGGCTGGCCGGCAGTCAAGTAAGGGATGAGTGCTGAGTAGCAAACAAATGCTTTCTCGTCCCGCCAGGGACGCGGTGAAAATAGCCCAGCACTTCAGTGCTGGGTTAAGAGGCGAAAAACATATCGAGTCCCGTAGGGACGGCCGAATGTTTCGGCCGTCCCTACGGGACTCGATATGTTTTATCGCTCAGTTCCCAGCACTGAAGTGCTGGGCTATTACCAGTCGTCCCTGGCGGGACTCCTAAGACAGGTATTCTTAGGCCCGGCGGACGACGATGCCTTTGGCGACGAAGGGAGCTATGTCTTCGTCCTTGGCCCCTTTGTCTGTGATGAGGACGTTGACCTCGTCGGCGTGGCAGATGAGAGCGGTGCCGACGGCCCCGATTTTGCGGTGGTCGGCGACGACAATCTTCTGGCGGGCCTGACGCATCATGGCGCGGTGGATACTGGCCTGGTCCTGGTAGTTGGTGGTCAGCCCGCGCTCTATGTGTATGCCGTCCACGCCTATGAAGACTGTGTCCACGAACATCTCGCTGGCGTTCTGGATGGCGGCCGGGCCGACGAGCGCGAACCAGTCGCCGCTCAAGTCGCCGCCCGTGACGAAAATCTTCAGGTCGCTGCGGTGGCTCAACTCCATCGCCACGTTGACGGCGTTCGTCAGCACGGTGATGCCCTTGTGCAGGCAGACGCTGCGCGCGACCTGCGTGGCGGTCGTGCCCGCGCCGATGGCTATGATGTCGCCGTCGGTGACGAACTCGGCGGCGACGAGCGCGATGCGCCGCTTCTCGGGGCCGCGCTGGCGCTCCTGCTCGTGGTAGTAGGAGAGGTGGCGGAAGGGCTCGTAGAGCAGCGGCTGTATGGAAATCGCGCCGCCGTGGCTGCGGCGCAGCAGGCCGCGGTGCTCCAACTCGCTCAGGTCGCGCCGGATGGTCGCGGCCGAGACCTTCAGCCGCTTCGCCATCTTGCCGACGGAGATTTCCCCCGTGCGCAGCAATTCTTGGAGGATTAGATGCGCGCGCCGCTCGGTCGCTGAAGGTTCGTTGCTCATTGAGTGTTGGGCCGGAGGCGGCCTGCTTGTGACTTATATACCAACGGCGCGAAGCGGTAAAGGTAAAGTTCGCGTGTCGGCCGGGACCAAAGCCTGTAGAATTGGCCCGCCGTCAAATCGTTAAAGGCAGAATCGAAGATGAAGCGAACGCTCTTAGTCTGTTTGATACTCGCCGTGGCGGGGCTTAATGCGCCGGGGCAGGAGTCAATCTCCTTGCCGCGCCCGGGCGTCGAAGAGCTCTACAGGCTCGACGCTTTGCCGGCCTTCAAAGGCTCCGTCAAGGTCGGCTCCGTCTCAAGCTACGACCGCACGGGCGGCAACGACGACGGGTTCTCGGGCAAGCATTCGTTCGTCCGAAAGGAGCCGGGCGGGCTGGTCATCGCGGACCTGAAAGGCCCCGGCGTCATCTACAGGATTTGGACGCCGACGCCGACCGATGACGTGATGGAGTTTTACTTCGACAATGAAGAGAAGCCGCGCATCAGCGTCCGCTTCAGAGACCTCTTTAGCGGAAAAGAGTTCCCGTTCCTCTCGCCCGTGGTCGGGGTCGGCGCGGGCGGCTTCTACTCGTACCTGCCGCTCGGTTACAAAGAGTCCTGCAAAGTCCTGCTCAAGGCCGAGCGGCTGATGTTCTATCAAATCAACTACGCGACCTACCCCGCCGGCACGGGGATACAATCTTACACGGCCCGGCCGGGCGTGGAGTTCACCACACATCTGGACAGGGCCAGAAAGTTGTTCGCCTCGTCCGGCACGGACGTTAGCGGCTACACGGTGGAAGGGGGCGAGCGCCTGTTGCAGACTCAACGCTTCGGCCAGACTCTTGCGCCGGGAAAAGCCGTCACCATTTTCGAGACAAACAAAGCGGGCCGCATCGCGGGCCTCAGGCTCGGGCCGGCGAGCGCCTTCGCGGGCAAGGCGCGCGACGTGCTCATCAAATTTTACTGGGACGGCGAGGCGACGCCCGCCATCAGTTGCCCCGTCGGCGACTTCTTCGGCTACAGTTGGGGACAGCCAGCCGTCAAATCTCTTTTGCTCGGGACCGCGGGCGACGAGAACTACATCTACCTGCCGATGCCTTTCGACAAGTCTGCGCGAATCGAGTTGGTGTCGGAGGGGAGCGGCGGGCCGGCCGTTGAGGTGCGCGGCGAAGTTAAATTCGCAAACGTCGGGAGAAGGAGCGACGAAGGAAAACTCTACGCCGTCTGGCGGCGCGAAAACCCTACGACGGAGGGCCGCCCTTTCACCTTCGTTGACGCGAAGGGCAGGGGCCACGCCGTCGGCTTCATCTTGCAGGCGCAGGGGGCAGAGCCCGGCGCGATCCCTGAGTTCTTCGAGGGTGACGACGAGACGACGATTGACGGTGAGCTGGTGATACACGGCACAGGGTCTGAAGATTTTTTCAACGGCGGGTGGTACGACGTTCCGGGCCGCTGGGAGGACAGGGTCTCGCTGCCTTTGAGCGGGAGCCTGGATTTCAAGCGTCACCTGGGGCGCACGGGCGGCTACCGCTTCCTGCTGACGGACGCCTACGCTTTCAGAGAGAGCCTCGTCCAGACGATAGAGCACGGGCCTGTGGGCAACAAGTTTCCTTCGGACTACACGGCGGTCACTTTCCTCTACTCGGACACCAACCCCGCGGCGCGCAACCCGCTCCCCAAACTGAAAGAGCGAAGGGTCGCGGACCCAGATAGAGTCGTCTTCACCCCCGGCTGGACGACGCCGATTCACGCCTTCTCGTGGTCGAACGCCATCCTGCTGAAGACGGACGACAAGATCGGGGACGAGCAGTTGCGACACCTGTCTTTGAGGGCTGAAGGCGGCGAGGTCTTCGGCCCTCATTACATCTCGTTCATCTGCGAGATGCCCGCGGCCGGCAGATACAAGGTCTGGATTGAGGCGATCAAGGGGCCGACGCAGGGCGTCGTGCAAATTTTCAAGAACGAGGTCGGCCAGGGCGAGGCGGCAGACCTCTACGCCCCAGAGCGTGTGAAAAGTGGCGTCCTCCCACTGGCCGAGCTTGAATTGAAAGAGGGCGACAACCGCGTGATGTTCAAGCTCATCGGCAAGAACGAAAAATCGAAGGGGCACGGCCTAGACCTCTACCGCATAATTTTTGAAAAAATTCGATGAAAACAAAGCTCAGGACAGCGGGCCGCCGGCTGACGGTCTTGCTCGCGTGTTTGCTGCTTCCGATTCAGCACGTCAGTCTGGCCCAAAATCGGCCGCGGCTCACGTCTTACGTTGACCCGTTCGTCGGAGTTGATAGAGACGGGAACACCGTGCCGGGCGCGGCCGTCCCGTTCGGCTTCAGCAACCCGAGCCCGGACACCGTGCCGAACGCGGACCCGAACAGGTACGACACCTCCGGCTACGAGTCGGACAAGCCGATCATGGGCTTCAGCCAGACGCACGTTTCCGGCACAGGCGGCGAGAGCAAGTACGGGAACTTCCGCGTCACGCCGCAGGTCGGCCGCATTGACTTGAAAGACTTCGCCTCGCCGAAGCTGGGCGAAGTGGCCGAGCCCGGCTACTACGCCGTCACGCTCACGAAGCCGGGCGTGCGCGCGGAGTTGACGACGACGCGGCTCGTCGCCGTCCACCGTTACACCTTCCCGGCAGGCTCTGAGGCGCACCTCATCCTGGACGCGGGCTCCGTCGTCTTCACGGGCGGCGGCGCGGGGCGGCGTCAGCGCCCCGTCGCCAGCCGGACGCGCGTCGTCGCGCCGAACCGCGTCGAAGGCACAGGCGACTTCCTCGGCGGCTGGAACCCAGCGCCCTACACGCTACACTTCTCGGTAGAGTTCTCGCGCCCCTTCGCTTCGTTTGGGACGTGGCGCGGCACTGAGCTGCACGCGGGCGCGGCCTCAGTCACGGGCGAGCAGACAGGCGCGGGCGTCGTTGTCACCTTCGACACGACCGCTGAACGCCGTGTCGAAGTCAAGATCGGCCTCTCATTTCTTGGCACAGAAAAGGCGCGCCAGAATCTATCAAACGAGGCGGGCGGGGCGGACTTTGACGAGATACGCCGCCGCGCCGCTGAGCTGTGGGAGCGCGCGCTCACGAAGATTAAGGTCGAGGGCGGGAGCGTGGACGAACGCCGCATCTTTTACACGGCGCTCTACCGCTCGCACTACATGCCGCACGACCTGACGGGCGAGAACGTCTGGTGGCAATCGGACGAGCCGCACTACGAGGACTATTACTGCCTGTGGGACACGTTCCGCACGCTGCACCCCCTGCTGACTTTGATTCAGCCCGAGCGGCAGCGCGACATGGTGCGCTCGCTCGTGGACACTTACAGGCACACGGGCTGGATGCCGGACGCGCGCGTCGCCGGGGCGAACGGCATCACGCAGGGCGGCTCCAATTCGGACGTGCTCATCGCGGACGCTTTGGTCAAGGGTTTAACGGGGATTGATTACCAGACGGCGTATCAGGCTATGGTCAGGAACGCGGAAGTTGACAGCCCGCGCCCTTACCACGAGGGGCGCGTCGTCGGCGAGTACAAGGCGCGCGGCTACCTGAGCATGAAGGAGGAGCGCTCCGCCTCGCGCACGCTCGAATATTCTTACAACGACTTCTGCCTCGCGCAGGTCGCGCGAGGTTTAGGCAAGACCGCAGATTACCAGAAGTACCTGGCGCGCTCGAAGAACTGGGCCAACTTGTGGGACGCGGAGACGAAGTCGGTGCGCCCGCGCGAGGCGGACGGCCGCTGGATGGAGCCCTTCGACAAGACGAAGCTCTACTTCTTCGACGCGCCGCGCTTCACCTGGATGAGCGCGCCCTACTACGAGGGCTCTGCCTATCAATACTCGACTTACGTCCCGCACGACCCGCAGGCATTGATTGACAGGGTCGGCGGCGACGAGGCTTTCGTCCGCTGGCTGGACATCTTTTTCGGCCGCGAGAAGGGGACCGAGCAACTCCGCCCCGAAGGGCTCTACACGCACGGCAACGAGCCAGACATACTGGCCTCGCTCCTCTACATTCACGCGGGCCGCGCAGACAGGACGCAAGAGCAGGTGCGCCTGCTGATGCAGCGCGAGTACCGCGCGGGCCGCGCGGGCCTGCCCGGCAACGACGACGCCGGCACTATGTCTTCGTGGTACGTCTGGAACGCCGTCGGGCTCTACCCCAACGCGGGCCAGAACTATTACTACGTCGGCAGCCCCGTCTTCACACGCTCGACGCTTGACCTCGGCGCGGGCCGCGCCTTCATCGTCGAGGCCCCGAACACGTCGGCCGCGAACAAGTACGTCCAATCCGCTACGCTCAACGGCAGGCCGCACGCCCGCGCCTGGCTGACCCACGCGGAAATCTCCGCCGGTGGCCGCCTCGTACTGCAAATGGGCGACAAGCCTTCGTCCTGGGGAAGCAACGACCGACCGCCATCTTTATCGAGGCCGAATCAACGTCACCCGCGGAGGAATAAATAATGGCCATGCTCATCACTTACCCTGACGGCTCGACCGAATTCATCGCCGAAGCCGTGCGCGTTGACCAGCAGAACTTCCACGAAGGCATGTACGATTTCTACGACGAGAGGGGCAACCTCCTCAAGCAGATTGACATGGGCAGCGGCATCAAGTGGGAACTCGTCGCGGAGCCGGAAACCAAGCCCACAAACCAGGGTTGAATATAAATCGGCGGCCGCGAACATTTTCTTGACTGTGGCAGGACGCTATGTTAAAGGGGGGCGCATGAGAACCCCCACCCCATTCAAAATCGCGTCGCTCCTTCTCCTCGTCAACTTCTTCATCGCCTCGGCCGCCCCACCCGAAACTAAGAAATCTCCGGCCAAGCGCCTGCGTCCAACCCCAGCCCGACCCGCCACAGCGCCGCAGTCACTGTTAGACCCTGACATACAGTTGATGGTGTCTCAGGTCAGTGACAGCATCGTCGCGACCAACATCCAGACGCTGGTCAGCTTCGGGACGCGCAACACTTGCTCGAACAACAGCGGCACGTCGCCCGGCATCGGCGCGGCGCGCGACTGGCTTCAGAGCCAGTTCGCCGCGCTCCCGGGCGTGCAGGTGAGACTAGACCCCTGGACGTACACCGGCTGCGGCGGGACGCGCACGCTGCACAACGTCATCGCGTGGATTCCCGGCACGCACCCGAATCGCCTGATAGTCATCGGAGGCCACTACGATTCGCGCAACACGAGCGTGACGGACGGCGTCAACCCCGCGCCCGGCGCGAACGACTCCGGCTCGCAGGCTGCGGCCGTGCTCGAAGTGGCGCGCGTCATGGCCGGACACACGTTCGACGCGACCATCGTCTTCGCCGCCTGGTCGGGCGAGGAGCAGGGACTGTTAGGCTCCGCGGCCTTCGTCAATACTAACTACCGTAACTACTTCCCCAACGGCACGATTGAATTCAACCTCACCTGCGACATCGTCGGCGGCGACAACACTGTCAACAGCGGGGCGGCCCTGCAACAATTCCGGCTCTTCTCGCCCGGCACGGCGCGCGAAATCTCCGCATCCGCTGTCGGCACGACTGACGACACCTCGCCCTCGCGCGGCGTGATGCGTCACATAGGCTACTGGGGAGGCAGCTACGTGCCTACGATGACGATGCTGCCGCAGCTCAGGGAAGACAGGCCCAACCGGGGCAGCGATCACAAATCTTTCATCGCGAAAGCGATTCCCGGCGTGCGCTTCATAGACGTTAACGAGAACCTGAATCACCAGCACACCGCCAACGACCTGTACGTCTACGTCACCCCCGCATACACGGCGCGAATCGCGCGCGTCGTCCTGGCGACCGCGGCCAGCCTGGGGCGCGCGCCCACGCCGCCGCGCAACATGACTGCCCAGCGCCTCTCTTCCAACAGCGTCAGGCTAAACTGGGCGGCCCCGTCTTCCGGCCCCGCCGTAGATCACTACGTCATCTCCGCACGGACCACAGCGGAGAATTTCTACCGCAGGCGTTTCAGCGTGAGCGCGACGGCGACCACGGCCACCGTCAGACCCATCGAAGACCTCGGCCTCCCCAGCGGCACGTCCTACTTCGTCTCAATCGCCGCCGTTGACATCGCCGGCCACGAATCGCTCTACGCCTACCCCGAATACCGCGGCACCTCCAGCGGCTGCGTCGTCCAGAGCGGCTCGACCAACGTCACCGCCACTAGGTAATCGTCTCTGCATGGTTCGGCGTCGGATATTGGCACAGCCTAGATAAATTAAGGGCAGCCGCTTGGCTGCCCTTAATTTCGTTGAGATAATATTGAGCCGAGCAGGACTCGAACCTGCGACCCACTGGTTAAAAGAACGATGCAGTTATCCTAACTGAGAATACTACGCTGCACTACGTTCATTTCTACGGGTTTATTTTAAATTTCTTGCTCAATTTAGATTCACTGAGTTGAGTAGGATGAATGATAATGAATGAGTTGTCTACCAATTGTCTACCTGACAACAGATTCTTTTCTGTTCTTAGCTTTCTTCGGAAATAATATGCTTTGGAGCTTTCCTTCGGCATCCAAATGCATCATCTCGACGATGTGGATATAGGTATCGAACGTAAAGGCCACGCTTTCATGACCCAGGTCATAGGAGACCTTCTTCGGTTCAACCCCAGCCGCGAGACTGAGCGTCGCAAATGAATGCCTAAGATCGTATAGGCGAAAAGGATGATTGATCTTTGCCGCTTTGGCTACAAGACGAAAGTGGCGGCGGTGTACATTGGTCGGGTAGAGCGGTTCCCCTGTGGGTGTACAAAAAACAAGATCGTAATTTTTATATTTCTTCCCTGCCTGTAGCCGTTCCAGGAGTTGCTTCTTTCTCCATTCCTGAAGAATGGCAATGACTGGAGGGTCAAGACGGAGTGTGCGATAACTCGCATTCGTCTTGGGATAGTCACGCAACCTCCAACCGCCGCCCGTACGATTCCACTTGAGAACACGGAAGATTTTCACTAGGCCTTTCTCTAAATCTACTTCAGACCATTTGAGTCCATAACACTCTTCCGGTCGCGGCCCATTAGAAAGCATCAAGGTAAAAAGTGGCCCTAAGCGGTCATCTTTTGCAGCCTCTAAAAAGATCGGAGCTTCGTCAGGCTGTAGAACTTCTATCCTCCCCCTCTTGACACTGGGCCGCTCCGTCCGGTCTGCCGGATTACTCGGAATTAGCTCCCACCACACGGCCTTCTCCAGTGCCTGCGAGATTACGTTATGAAGATTGCCGATAGATCGCGCAGACAGACCGCGCTTTAACGTGTCGTCGTAAACTTCCTGAATGTCATACGGCTTAACTGATGTTATTGGCCGGTCAACAAGGAAGGGGGCGTCTGGCGGCTCTTCGGGCTTAAAATGGCGAATATAATGCTCTAGATTCCATTCGTAGTCTGAATAAGTATTAGGCTCGATCATGCCCCGGCGACAAAAATCTCCTCGAAGCTCTACATACTCGGAGATAATCGGGCACTGAAAGTGATTCATCGATTTTCTCAAAAATGGATGACCTCCAAGTAAAGAGTTGTTCGCGGCGCGGTAATTTATTGGACGCCTTTTAGAAGTGGGGAAATGGTGGCTGCGTTCGGAGCGTGGGAAAGACTAATTGCTAACAGGTGTAATTAAGTTTTCACCAAATATCGCTAACCATACGATTGCAGCACCTATGATGAGAAAAACAGCCCCGTAAACCACCAGAAGAAGAGTCATGAGATTAATATCAGGAGCCTTTTTGATGCCTAACTCCTTTCTAATATCCTTAATGATATAGGTGACTCTGCTCCACAAGATAGCCCCATGAAAAGAAACTCCGACAAAGGCTAGACACATGAGAAATGGAAGTAGCAATGACAACTGCATCGGCCATTTGGGATTACGTAAGTAAAATCCAACAATAGCGCCCGTAACAAAAAAGAAAAAGACTGTCACCTTCAATCCGATGTCGAGGTAGTAGCGATAAAGATTTATGTGCAGTTCATATTCTTTCCATGTTCGCTCCCACATATCTTTATCCAACTTCTCTCTGATAGGCTCAGGTTGCTCTTTGTTGTAATCGAATTTTGCTTCGAGGGAATGCTTATAAGAGATCAGGAGATTGGCTACCAAAACTACCCCGATAATCAATGCGGCCAATATTGTGATTATAAATTTGGAAGGCAAATCCAGGTTTGAGCGGAAAACGACAAAGCTCCCGGATAAAAGGAAAACAAGAAAACAAACAATCATTATTCCAATATCTCTTTTTGCTCTTGCACCCTTTCTTTTCCGACGTAAATCAAGCACTTCATCGGCATTTTCCTGACCTATCAGGGGACTCAAAAAGAACCATTTTCTAAAAAAGTAACGGGGACCGTCCGGGGCCGTATCGTCTATCCACAGAATAGCTGTTTGGCTAACCTGAATTTGTTGGGGGGCTTTTTCTACTGTCAATACCCCGCGTTCCGTCCCGTCATTTTTGTTAAAGACAAGCGATGTTTCAGGGTGAGGTTTCAACTGTGAGAGGCCTTCTTCATACATTCGCTTGACTTGCTCATTAGTTACCCTTTCACTGGCGTTGATGGTAATCACACCGCCTTCAGTATTAGCGAAGGTTGCAATCAACTCTGCCAGCTTCGATTTCTTTCCGATTAAAGCCTCAAATGTTTGGCTTTTATGTTCTTGGGGGCGATCTTGTATTTGCTCAGTTGTATTTGACATGGTGTTTAAGGCGACAAGACGCCGGTGTCACTGTTGTGAGCCTGATGACACTCATGAGAGATGGCTCAAGAGGATGAGCGGTATATCATCGGAAAGTCGGATGCAGAGATTTGTCTCAATGTTTTTTGATGTAAGGTTAACCCGTAGGACTGACGAGCAAAGCGGTTTCGTCAGCGGGTAGCTAGTTAAACGTAGGCACCATATTCTTACGCAAGATGATTGTCAATAGAAAAGGTCATTTCAAAAACTACTCATTATTTGGCGCGACCAAAATGGTGATATCATCCGCATTCTTGGGAGAATAACTGAGGATGGAGCCCCGATTTACTGGGAATTAACTTCCGAGATACGCTGAAGCTTACAACCCACCAATCCCTCAATGGTGCCGCGCGTAACTCTATACTCGGAGCACAACTGGATTCACGCCAAACTCTTCCGCATCGATAGCATCAAACGCGAAGAGATTTCGAGCCTTCGCCCTCAAGAACAGAAGCTTATTCGCTATATGGGTCAGCGTAACAGGGTGAATGGCAACGTACCTGTGATGTTTGAAGATGAGGAACTTGTCACAGCAATCTGGGAAGAGGATGTCATGCGAATAATCCGGGAACTCCTATAGAAGTTGGAGTTCGACCCGGAGGAGCCACAGTTTCTCCATACGGAACGTGGGCTCGGTTATAGACTCGTTACGAATGCGACCGATTAGGAGCACATACGATGTCGGGGAAAGTAACATTGGAAGTAACTACGGGGCCTCTTCGTGGTCAATCGTTTACTTTTGCCGAGCATGACACTTTCATCTTTGGTAGGGACGAAGATTGCCATGCTCGGCTCTCGGGAGAAGATACCACTGCCTCTCGTCACCATTTCATCCTTGAGGTCAATCCTCCCGATGCACGCATCAGCGATCTAAGTAGCCTCAATGGAACATACGTCAATGGAAAAAAGTATGGTGGGCGACCCGGACACATGACGCCTGAGGAAGCGCGACGCAAGGTAAAACATCCTGAAGTTGATATTAAGGATGGAGATGAAATTAAAGTTGGCGAGACAGTCTTCATCGTTCGCGTGGAGGTTCCTGCCGTTTGCTTTGAGTGCGGAAATAGCATTCCCAGTACAGATAAAGAGGCTTGCCGATGGGGTGATAGGCTGTATGTTTGTCCTAATTGCAGCGAGAAAGTCAAACGGGAGGGGTTCAGTACTAAGCCTGCTGAGCTAATGCGCTGTAACAAATGCGGCAAGGATGTCTCGGCGGAGGTGGGGTATGGCCGCTCAGGAGATTATACCTGCAAGGATTGTCAGGCAGCGGTAGAAGCCAATCCTGCAAATTTATTGCAGGGCATGTTAGAGAGTCCGAGCGGAGAAGGTATCTCTGGATATGGAAATTTCGATGATTACGAGCTAGGCGAGAAACTAGGTGAAGGCGGGATGGGTGCGGTTTACGTAGCGCATCGCAAAAAAGACGGGGCTGCCATGGCAATCAAAATAATGCTTGCCAAGGTGGCCGTGGATGATTACGCGCGAGATTTGTTCAAGCGTGAAATCGAAGTAACGCGCAGCTTACATCATCCAAATATTGTTGAGCTGTTTGATCACGGATCGATAGGTAATGGGTTTTGGTTTGCGATGGAATCCTGTTTGGGAGGGAGTGTCTGGGACTTAATGCAAACGAATAATGGCCCATTGTCAATGGTAGAGGCTGGGTCAATCATCTTGCCGATCTTGGATGGATTATCACACGCACATCAGAGAGATTTTGTGCATCGCGACATAAAGCCGCAGAACATCCTCCTCACAGCCAAAGATGGCGGGATAGCCAAGCTGTCAGACTTTGGTTTGGCTAAGAATTTTCAAAAGGCAGGGCTTTCGGGCATGACAGTTACGGGCCAGACAGCAGGCACGTTTCCCTTCATGCCGCGTGAGCAACTTACTAATTTTAAGAGATTCAAGCCAGTCGGTGATATCTGGAGCATAGGCGCAACGCTCTATTACATGCTGACGGGTACAACGCCGCGTGACTTTCCTCCGGGGCAATCTCTAGCGGAAATCGTTATGCGCAACGAAATCGTGCCGATCCGAAACCGCCGGACAAGTATTCCCATGAGCGTCGCCGAAGTGATTGACCGTGCGGTGGCTAAGGATGTCATAGACCGCTACCAGACAGCCGAGGAGTTCCGAGATGCTCTGATGAAAGTGATCTAGATGTTAGAGCCAACTGCCAAAAACATGGTCGCCTCGCCTTCGCAAGAGTGGCAGGCGGGAGAGGTTGTCCTTGATCTCTACGAGGTCAAGGGGTTGCTTGGCGAAGGCGGTATGGGCAAGGTCTATCGCGTGCATCATACAGGCTGGAATCTTGACCTGGCCGTGAAAAGTCCAAGGCCGGATATCCTGGCTAAAGAAGGCGGTAGGGAGAACTTCACCCGTGAAGCGGAAACGTGGGTCAATCTGGGATTGCACCCGCACATCGTCAGTTGCTATTACGTGCGAACAATCGAAGACATCCCACGCGTCTTTGCAGAGTATGTTGAAGGCGGGAGTCTCTCAGATTGGATATACACGCGCAGGCTTTACGTGGGCGAGGTACAGAGGGTCCTGGGAATAATTCTCGATGTGGCGATTCAGTGCGCGTGGGGGTTGCATCACGCGCACGAGCAGGGCCTGGTGCATCAAGACATGAAGCCCGGCAACGTGATGATGTCGCCTGACGGCGCGGCGAAAGTCACGGACTTCGGGCTGGCACGGGCAAGGGAGGCGGCGGGCGAAGTCAGCCAAGGGATCGGGGAGCCTCGGAGAACGTTGATAGTGCCCGGCGCTGGGTTGATGACACCGGCTTACGCTTCGCCCGAGCAAGTTAAAGCTCAATCCCTCACCAGAAGGACAGACATGTGGAGTTGGGGCGCGAGCGTGCTGGAGATGTTCGCGGGCAAGATATTCTGGTTCTTCGGGGAGTACGTTAATGAATCTTTGGAGCAATACTTAGAGGATTGGTCTGAGGCGGACGGCATACCCCGAATGCCAGACGACTTGATTGAGCTTTTACGCCGCTGTTTCAGCGCCGAGCCGTCGCACCGTCCCGCGAGTATGAAGGAGGTGGCGGATAACTTACAGTTAATTTACTCGCGGGTTATGAGCCATGACTATCCTCGCCTTGAGCCGCAAGGGGGGAAGGGGACAGCCGATAGTTTTAACAATCGCGCTCTCTCACTACTTGATATCGGAAAAGAAAAAGAGGCCGAAGAAGCATGGCAGACGGCGCTGGCCGCTGACCTCAAGCATTCCGAAACAACTTATAACCTCGGCGTGCTGCGATGGCGACGTGGAGAGATGTCGGACATCAAGTTGATCCAGCAGCTTGAGTCCGTGCGAGCGCTGCACGAGTCGCAGTGGATGGACGATTACCTTCTGGCCCTGGTTCATATAGAGCGAGGTGATCTGGAGTCAGCTACATCATTACTAGAGAAGGCGGCGCAGCAAGCTCCTGCATCCGCCGAAGTCAGAAAAGCCCTCCACCTTGTGCGCTCCGGCAGTATTGCCCCGAATATCCCTCGCAAAGTACTCACCACGCAATCCGAAAGCTGTGTAGCGAGCTTCGTCAAACCGGACGGGCGCGAAGTGCTGATGGTCGGGACCGAAGGCATTATAGAGCGACTGGAAGTTGAGACAGGCCGCCGCCTCAGCAACTTCGGTAGTACAGGCTTGGTTTCGCCCGACGACGAACATCGTCTTCCTGGGTGAAGCCGAAGCCACTTTCGCTTCCTTCAGCCGTGACGGAAACTCAGCGCTCCTGAGTAACAAGCACGGCGAAACACGTCTCTGGGATACCGCCTCCGGCAAGCGCTTGCGAAAATATGACTTGAATTTCATTGAAGTCTTGCTGGTTTGGTGGTGGACGGGAGAGAACCTCAGATCATGGGGAGTAATTCTTTCACGAGCGCTTAAATGGACGTTACTACTTGGACTCGTTTGGTTGATGATCCTGTGGTTCGCAACTCTGCCTTACTATGCCTGGATACCCCTCGCCGGTTTATCGTTATTCCTTCATTTCAAACTCAAAAAATGGGCGCGCTCTGAATTCATCCGCAGAAGAGCACACAATGGATTTATTTCATTAGGCGTTCTGAGCGGCGACGGGAGACACGTGCTTTCCCGGAGCGTTAATACAACTATGAATTACGAGGCGCTCAAATATTGGGATATAGAATCCGGCCGATGCCTACAAACGCTGGAAGAGGGAACGATTGCCGAAGCCCCATTTCACGAAAGCAATGAAAGAGACGGGCCGGATTGGTACCTTATTGCAGGGATTTTGCTTTCGGCATTGTTCTTGCCAACGCAGCTAGTAGGCATTTACCTCCTCTATAAACTAATCGCTCGCGTAAAGAGAGTGCCGACGCTTAAAACGGCTGGCGAGTCGCCGCGTGCGAGCGCAGTGGCATGTCTCTTCGTGAGTGATGATGGCCACTATGCATTGACAGGCAGCAGCGATGCCGGTGTGCGCTTCTACGATTTAGTTAAAGGCAGCAGGCTCCGAACATTCAAGGGCCATACTGCTTCAGTGAGTTCTGTTTGTCTGAGCAGCAACGGGCGATACGTTTTATCCGGCAGTGAGGATAGTACCGTGCGTTTGTGGGATGCGACGACGGGCCGTTGTCTGCGTACGCTGACAGGGCACGAGGGGGAAGTTACCTGCGTCTCTTTTAGCAAAGATGTGCAGTACGTTATATCTGGCGGTAAGGATAAGGTAGTCCGTTTATGGCAGACGGATACGGGTCGCTGCCTCCGTACATGCACAGGCCATCCTGATATCATCGTCTCCGTACAGATCAACAGAGGCTGTGACTTGATAGCGTCTTCGAGCAAGGATGGAACGTTGCGCTTCTGGGACATTCCACGTCAAGGCGTCGAAGTGTTCCCGCTGCACGTATCTCGTATTCATAACACCACCGAAGTAATAGAAGAAGAAAGTCGCGCCGATGACCTGTTAAGGCGCGCGGAAAGAGCCATACATGAAGGTGATTTCAGCGGAGCACTAACCTGGGCCACAGAGGCTAGGCAAATTCCCGGGTTCGAGCGCACACGGCGTAACTTGGATCAGTGGGAACATCTCTCACTTTACTGTCAGCGCGCGGGCATACGCGACGCATGGCTCGTCAAAATCTTCGGTGAAAACGTGGGGGCTGTCGCTTCCGTCTGCTTGAGAAGCGATGGAAAGATGGCTCTCTCAGGATACTCGTCCGGCCAGTCGAGTGATGATGCTACGCTACGTCTCTGGGATGTCTCGACCGGCGCGTGCTTGAAAGAACTTAAAAATAAGGACACTGTGAGCGCGCTTTGCATGAGCGTTGACGGGCATTACGCTTTGTCGGGCAGCTTGGACGGTTCGCTTCGCCTGTGGGACCTAAAGACCGGAAACCATCTGAAAACGCTCTGGGGCCACACGGGTGCCGTTACCTCTATCTGCCTGAGCGCTGACGCCAGCCTCGCAGTTTCTGGTAGCGCGGATAAAACCCTACGATTTTGGGAGGTCGAAACCGGCAAGTGTCTGCGGGCAATCGTGAGCCGCGACCCGGGTTCTCTCAATGCTGTTTGCCTGAGTCTCTCAAGTCATTTTGCGCTCTCTGCCGGAGAGCGTGGGGTGTTACGACTATGGGAACTAAATACGGGCCGATCTATTCTGAGCATGCGCGGTCATACGCAACCAATCAAATCTATATGTCTGAGTAGTGATGGGCGGTTCGCGCTCACCGGCAGCAGTGATTGCACCTTACGTCTCTGGGGGCTGAAGACGGGCGAGTGCCTACGTAAGTTCGAGGGCCACATAGATGCTGTCACCTCCGTCTGCTTCATGGAAGATGGACGTTTTGCCATTTCAAGCAGTCTTGACGGCACGCTCAGACTTTGGGAGGTCGAGAGCGGAGAATGCCTCAACGTATTTGAAGGACACAGCGGCAGTTTGTTATGTGTCAGTGTGAGCGCGAGCGGGCGCTACGCCCTTTCGTGCAGCACAGAACAAACCCTGCTCCTTTGGGAGATTGACTGGAAGTTGAAAGCCATCCGCCCGGCGGATTGGGATGAGGGCGCACGTACATATCTCGAAGATTTCATTTATTTGCACACACCGCTGGGCGGCGACCTCCCTGCTGATCGTAAAGCGTCGCAGCAGGAGATAAAGCAGGCGCTAACCCGTTCCGGCCTGCCTGCGTGGAGTGAGCAAGATTTTCAATTTCTCATCCGCTCATTGCAGTGGGCTGGATACGGTTGGTTGAGAGCTGAAGGCGTCAAGCGCGAATTGTTGGCAATGACGGCGGCTAGGGAGGGAGACTCAGAGTTTCTGGATGAATTGAATTCGGCAACGAAGGGCATCTTTGACCTGCCAAAGTTTTACTTTAAATACAAATCTCTCCTCAGAACACACTTTCTTCCGATCATATTGATACTCTTTACTATTGTTGCGCCTTTGATAACTCTGACTTTGATCTATCACCTGGTAAATGACGACAAGCGTGCGAAGGAAATACAGCATCCTCCAGAAACGAACCTCGTCAGCCCTTTCCTCAATACTCACTGGGAACGATATAAGCCAGGGAGTTCCAGTCTGTCATTGGAGTTGCCTGGGCGCATCGAACATTTTGGCGCTCACATACCGTTTGAAGATAAACCTTTCATTAGGCAGCACGAACAATACACCGCTAGTGTCGAGGGAGGGTATTTCGACACTGCGATTGCTTACGTTGAGCACGGTGGCAGGTTAAAATTTACTCCGCAGGAGTTATTCAGCATGTGGAAGACGGAGACAGATGAAGTCGAAGGAATGTTAAATCCCCAATTTGAGACGAAACCTACTGGTCGGGTAGCGTTAGTGATCGTGGGGAACTACGAGCGGCGGAAGCAAACGATAATGGTCAAAGGGCTGATCGTGGTGAAAGGTTCTGAGTTTTGGGTGATTATAATAAAGTGGAGAGAAATCTGGCCCGGGCCGCTAGCCGCTGACGCCCAGGAGGCCGCTCAGAGAATTATCAACTCAGTTCAGTATTGATGCAGAATTTATGAAAATAAAAGGCCGCCTCTATTAATCCAAGGCAGCCTTTCTCGAATTTTCTTCGTGGTTTCGGTTAGAAGTTCCGTGTAGTAACTGATATCGCTGACCTACGCCGACGCGACATCGGTTTCTAAAAGCGTCGAAGTGTAGATTTTGTCTGCACACGTAGTTTCGTCCTGAGAATGGATTTTAGAATCTCCCTCAACGCCCGTAAGTACTTCCTCATATCAGCTCCGCAAGGGCTTTGATTTTTTTGCATAAACTTTTATAGCGTAGAAAACTGAACTGAAGGCAGCACCCATGGCGAACGAAGGGCGTGCCGGAATTTTGACATCCTAAAATTCCAAAAATCCTGCAAGGCAAACGTCTGTTAAGATTCTTTACCGTGATCCTGAATGTAGTTGGTTTCAAATGCGGGGCTTGTAAAACTACAACTGTTGAACTTGCCTTATATCTATAGCAGAAGGACCCGACGCATTTGAGCGACGGAGAATTGAACAGGAGTGCCCTTATCTGGAATCAGAGAGGGCCGCTACTCTTCACTGTCGTTTATGAGTCCTCGGGCGGATATTCCACGCGGCGATATGAGCGCATCGCCATGAACGCCTAGTCCCACCTCGTCGAGGCTCATGTGTATCTAGGGAGGGAAATCTAGTCGTGAGCAGCAAAAGAAAATCCGCGGTTAATCTCGGTACAGTTAGCGATGGCAAGGAAGGAAATGCGTTATCTGCCAAAAAGAGAGTCGCGAAGCGAGAAGCCGCTCCCCCGCAGGTTGAAGAGAAACGTGGTAGGGGGCGACCCTCGGGGAAACGCTCTGACCCAAATTTTGTCCAAACTACAGCGTATATTCGCGGTGACACATATAAAGCGGTGAAGATTGCTCTGATCGAGGAGGATCAGAACAAGGAGTACAGTGAACTGGTGGAGGAATTACTGTCTAATTGGCTCAAGTCACGGAAATAAATTATTCAACTCGTGAATATGGATATTCAGATAGAGTCGTTTTGCCGTGCCCGATCGCTTGCGCGTCTAGGCCAAGCCAGAAAAGTCGGCGTGGGTAAAATCACTACATAGCCGTTAAGGTTTGAAAGTTTCTTTTCGCCGCTCTTCCTCACTACGCTTCTGGTCTTCCTGCCGCTTTTGGAAATCCTGTTCTGTGGCGACATCTTTCATCTCAATGGCCATGCCTGGATAGCTTCGTTCAGCCCGCATGCTGAAGCCGTCACAGGAGAGTAAATTGCCCGCCTTCCATTTGTCAGAGAGTCCCAATGCTTCGGCTGTTTTGGATCTGAATTCTTCGACGCTGCTCCACTTGATCTTATCGTCGTAAGCGATCCGAAGAGTAGTAAGGCGACCGTCAGTAAAATCCAAATTGATCTGAAAAATACCTTCGAGGCCCTGGAAGAAGTTGGTGTTGATATTTGACCGTGTTGTCATATTCTCCACACCAGTAGCGCCATGGGCTCTATAGTTCACGGGATAGAGTTCAAACCTAATCTGCCCGGAGTTGTAATCAACTATAGGTCTTGTACCGTAAGAGCGATCTATTGGTTTGACACCAGGAAATCGGTTAAGCAGGTCGTTAACAGGCATTCCCAAACGGAAGCCCCGCAGCTCGGGTGCTTGGGCAATTTTGAGATCACACTTTGGAACTGTGGAATCAGCCGCATCGGGATTGCTCGCCACTGCTGCGTCTATCGCAGGATGGGGAACCGCGGCGAGGAATTTTTTAAACAGGTCTAGTTCCGGGGCTTTGAAAGGGAAGACGTCCCGGCCCAGCATTACCCCAACAGATTTAGCGGCTTTCATCAACTGTAGAATCTTGTCAAATTCGGAAGCCTTGATTCCGACCTGCATCGTCGTGATCACGTCTCTCCCTATGTCTTGACGCTCCACGAATTTCAAATCGCCGCTTGCCAGAATGGTGATCCCTCCGGTGAACAGCGTGAAGTCGCGCGGTTCGCCCACGTCGAACTTGGCGACAAAATATTTGTATCTGAAGAGTATCCGGACGATTGGATCAGCGGCGACCTGATTTGCTGTAGAGGGTCTGCCCGGGTACCGCGTGATAAGGAGCATGGTAACGCGGATAGGATTAACAGCGCCCTCATTGGCGTTGTCGTACAACACAAGTTCTCTGCTCGTTACGAGGGTCTGGTTGGTGGCGGCGTCGTGCTGGCTAGTTATGCCGTCAACGGTTTGAGGTAAGTCGGGCGAGGGAGAAGGCATTGGTGAAGGCTTTGTGACTGGCACCGATGGCCTGCGCGCGGTACCTCTTCGCGGAGTCTGAGCTGATGTATTGGTGGCGAAAAAGATAATGAGAAATAGCGGCAATAGCCTAAGCGCCCGTTTGTACATGAGGTAAGCCCTTCGTCAGTAGGAAAGAGAACAATTTAAAGCCCAGCTAAATTATTACTCGCTCCCTACGGTGTCAATAGCAGGATGCAAGCCACAAAAAGCGAGCGCCGCGCGTCCTCACCCCGCGCGGCGCTCAAGCATAATCGCGGGGATTATGCTGGCGGAGACATTTAGCCTCAACGCCTGTTGACAAGCATCTTACCGCTTCAGTTTTGCCCGTCAAGTTCACAGGTTAAAGCCGCCGCGTCCTCGCCCCTTGCGCGGCGGCTTCATTGGCACGGCAACTCTCCCCCCGTAGCGGCTCGCGGCCGTGCCAGTTATCTCACTCCACGGGATAATTCGATCCTACCTCCTCCCCGTGAACTTGAAAGAATCGAAGAAGCGACGCGCCTCCGGCCCGAAAAGCGCTTCCCGAGTCGGGCCGGTAAAGATGAGTGTGTAAACGTAGAAGCCGTGATTGAAGCTCATTGCGCGCACGTAGGTGGTAGGCTTAGACAGGCGGTCGCCGGGCACCATGAATAAATGCTGGTAGCCGTTGCCCTGAAGGTCTCTTCTGCCCAACAGCCTCCAACCCTGGTTGAGCTGGGATTTAAGAACTATTTGCTCAGAGCCTTTATTCTGCTCCACCTCGTCGAACCGGGCCTGCTTATCCGGAGACAAATTCAACTTGTAGGACGTGATCTCGAAATTGCACCTGCACTTCGAAGAATAGAGCTGATAGTTATGATAGGTTTGCCCTCTTTGGTCGGGCCCGGTCTTGCGATATTTCGGCTCGGAAGGAAACTCCGCCGTGTAATCCCCGTCAGGGGAAGCGATCCCGAACCAATTATCAGTGAGCGGAATCTTAGACTTTTCTTGTTGTGTCTGCCGGGACGGGGATCTTCGTTGTGCTGCGCTCGGCTCGGGCGCGATTGCCGCTAATGGCCATATCAAGAGAACGAAGGCACCTAGTCTTGAACGTCTCATGAGGGTTCTCCTGCGTGCTGGTGCTGATGCCCCGCTATTGCCTGGATTTCTCTCGACCACTACAATCGGAAAACTAATGCGGGTGCAGAGGTCTCGGTTATTCCTCGGTCGTAGTCAACCACCGACGTGAATCTTTGACAGCCATTTCGTATCAACCCGGGCGTGAGTGATGGAGATCGCTGAGGGGCTTCAGAGATATGAACCCTTGGCGACTCCGATCCGAATCCTCAAGGTGATAACCTTGGTTATCACCAAGCCGTGCCAGATAGCAAGGGTTATCCAGAGATCCAAGCCGTCCCAAGCTGTTTCTGGGAGCAAGCGTCAGGCGAAGGTTTGTGCTCGATCAGGGGGGGAACCTGATGGCACGCCATAGCCGAAACCCGGAGCGGCTCGCTTCAAAGTTGCTGGAGATCAGAACCCGTCTCGGTCTTTCTCAGCGGGGGTTGATCAGACAGATAGGACGGACGGATGATCTTACGCAGGCGGAAGTAAGCATGTTCGAGAGCGGACGGCGCATCCCGAGCCTGTTAGTGTTGAAGTTATACTCGGACCTGGCCGGGGTCTGGATAGACGTGCTCGTATCAGACGATGTAGACCTACTGGAAAGATTACCCTGCAACCCGAAGAGCGGGGGCCTCAAGAGGAAAAAAACAATCAAGAAATGATTAGCACACCAACGCAAGGTATGACTCGAAACTCGTAGTCACTTATATGTCCTTCACCGGACGAATCAAGTTGCGAAACACGCTCCCCGCGCTCCGGTCTAACGAGGGGTTAGGCGACCCCCCCAAAGTACGTGTCTATACCGACTATCCAGCTGTACAGAAGCTGGGGGTAGAAGCGCTCAGCCGCGGCTAGGAAGCGGCCCAGAAGCCAGGTAACCTGCGAATGGACGATATCAGCCGCCGCTAGAAGCTCAGGCTGATACCGCACGATGCTGCTTAGAATGAAGAGACCAGCAAGGTAGTACGCGGGGCGGGGCAAGAGCGTCTGGTCTGGAAGCTGGCGAATTGCGTACCAGAGCGGTGTGGTGCCGAAAGACAGGCGATTCTCTAAGTGGTTGCTGCAGAAACGACCAATTGCCTCGTAGGACTCAACATCGACCGACTCCTTGACGATCAGCCGATGGTTCGAAGAGCTGCCAAGGTCGCACACATCGGCAAGCTTAGGGAAAAGGACCCTCCATTGATTGTCGAACGCATCATCGGCGGGCAGGTACGCACTATCGAACTCCAGATGGAGCCGCGGCGACACGTATCGAACCTCAACGGGAATGGCCCTGCTCGCTCGCCCCGAAATCAGCGAGTACTGGTCTGCCAGCTCTGGCAACGCCGCGAAGCAATCCTCGAGACTCAGCTGACCCTTGCCAAGGGGTGGTGATTTACAAGCGTTCAAGAAGTCCGTGAACGTCCCCGGAACCACCTTGGCCGCGTTCGAGAGAAGTTCCGGCGCCCTGATGTGCTTGAGGCCGTGAGCCGGTGTCGGTTGTCTCCCCGAAACCACAGCGATTCCAGCGCGAGCCAGATTGAGCGCCGAGTAGTAGAGCGGGAGGGGCCGCGTGACCAGTGTTGTGGCGCCCGAAGCATTACGAAACTCGACAGCTTGACGCGTTCTCACGGCTGCAAAAAGCGCGTGCTCGCTTGTAAGACCACCGCGTGTCGCCAGGAAGTCGGATGCGGCGACGCGCTCGATGTAATTCCACACGGTCTCTAGAGGGTTCTCAGTGTCGACCGTGTCGCCAACTTGGAAGGAGCCGATGTAGAAGATTGCCATGTTAGGGCTTCCTGTAAAATGATAAGGTTTATCGCCAAACCACTTATCAATCTTCGACGCCAACGGATTAGGTCTTGCGCCCCGCGGCCATCACTAGCATTCCACTGCCAAAGCAAACACCTGATGCTTCAGCTTGTTCAAGGCTAGACCGCCAGCGATCTAGTTCGTCATTCGTGACGATGCCTGACGCTAGTGCCTCTTGCTCGACCCTATCTAAAATCGCTACTTGTCGCAATAATGCATAACTTGTGACATGAGTCGGGAACATTTCAATCGAGAGGTCTGCCAGACCTTGCTGTTTAAACAGCCGGTACAACCGGCGCCCTGAGTAGCCATTATGTAAAACACGTTCAGCTAGAACGCGTGCAAGCCGCCTCTCAATATCAACTTCAGATGTATCTATTGATATAGTGCCCCAATCTGTATCAAGCACCACGAGCCACCCGCCGCGCTTGGTCACACGGCTCATCTCTGAGAGTGCGAGTTCAGGTTCAAGTAAATGTTGGAACAGCCGTTCACTGCGGCATGCATCAAAACGGTCACTTTCAAAGGGAAGCGATGTAACATCGGCGGGCGTATGCTTAACCCATGTAGCTACGCTCGCTTGCTCTGCGCGCTGGTCTGCCTCAGCAATCATAGCCTCATCATGATCCACACCGACAACTTGCCCCTTCGGGCCGACTATCTGCGCGAGCGGTATCGTGTCAGTCCCTGGGCCACAGCCAACATCCAACGCTTGATAGGAGGGCTGAAGCTGCATTAAGGCGTAACTGCGCTGCTTGGTCTGGTTAAGTAGCTCCGCCAAAGTTCGGAGGAGTTGCGAGTCTGCATACCCTTTCGTCTGAGACATAATCTCCTCCTCAGTATCGAGCAATTACGATCACATAATATCAGTAAGGTCACAGGTAGGCGTCTGGTTTGTTGTTAGATTGCGGCACGCTTTTGGAACTCAATTTAAACCCTATCTCAACGATAGATACTGCCTTTCTTGCTGGGCCGGTAAGTTCCATTTCACCGGGATTGTATGGGACATTGAGCTTCAGCATCTTAATGACATCTAAACGGCGATTGCCATGAAACACCATCGCGGGGGCGTATACGGTAGGGCGAAATCCGTAATTGTAGAAGGTCTGCTGTAAGCTCGCATCATAAGCTGAAAGGTTAACTTCAATACCTTTCGCCCCTAACTTCTCTGCTTCACGCAAGAATGCCTCGCACAGAAAGCCGCGTAGTTGATTGTTCTGTCCCATCAACTCGATGCCTCTGGTAATTTGATTCTTCCCGTCCACTTGATAGCCGATTGCTCCAATTGGATTCTCATCTTCATCCGTTGCTACCAGGTACTTCGCATCGCGACGGCGAATATATAAGACACCTTGTTCGAGCGAAACGTTTCCAAAAATGAGAGGCTCGTTTAGATGCCCATTCTTGATTCGAGCAAGCTTGCCCAGCCCAATCCGATCTAATAGCTGAATAGCGAAAGTTCCGTCCACAGGATAAGGCGGACACTCTTCTACAACATTGACTGCGACAGGCAATTCCATTTCCGACAAGACATGTTGAGCAAGTGTGGCTATCTCCGGGATGATTTGCGGGGTGTTGTCGGAGCGAAGTCCCCGCCCGTTGCCTAAGAGTGCGGCGTAGTAGATAAAGCTCTCTCGATTATTCTCTACTTGATAATACTGTGGCAAAAATCCGACAGCGCTGAAATCGCACCGCTCCGACAATGATTGAATGTAGGTGTGGGTTGTGCGCGCCGTACCAAATAGAAAATCAATAGTATCGCCAGCCACCTCTAACAGCGCTTGATTTAGACGACGGCCCAAGCCGCGTCCTTTATGCTCAGGACTAACTGCGAAACGACCCATCTCAGCAATCTGATCGTTATAATCGCCATAATCAAGTGCAAGCGTGGCAGTCGCTATTACTTTCTTTTCTTCTTCGATAACCAAGCCGATAAGATTATCGTTATAGACACAACGCTTGACCCATTTACCGTCATAAACTTCCGGGTCAATGTACCCCTCACCATAATTCTGTTTAAAAAGATGGGCGATGGCAGGCGCATCCTTCTCTTCTATGAACCTGACAGCCGAATCTTTAAACTTAAAATCCTCAGCTTCATACGTGCCCATAAAACTCTCTCCATTCAGTTTCATGAAGTAGCAATCTAACGGCCGAATTAACCGGGCGGGAAGAATCTAGCCAAGCATTCAATCTTGCGGATGAAAGACAAGCTGATTTCCGCTTCGTTTGAATGAGTTGTCAAGCCGTTGCCCTCGGCAACGCATTCCGCATGCGAATCAGAGAGAATTGTAGACTGGATGCGACAACTGCGTCACGCAAAGACCAAAGACTCGGCACGAAACGTAGTTCAACCCCACAATTAAGCAACTCATCTATCAGATCATCGAAGACCTCCACGTGCGAGAAAAGCCGCCTTACGCTCCGTTTCAGCCTCTTGAAAGCCCTCAAAAAGTCGGAATTTTGACAACGCAAAATTATAACTTTACAAAAGCCTGTTCTTGGCTTGCGATGTGCTCCCCTTTGAGTGTCACACTTGCGACACGGTGTAACACATAATACACAAGGTTTTCCAGACTTTTCTTCAGCAGGTGCCCCCACAGGAGGGACAAAAAGATGGCCCTAAGAGTATTTACGGATATTGAGACGCTTCCCCCCGAAGAAGATCTCCGTAAACAGCTCTCCCCTGCTGTCGTCAGAAAACTGCTGAGGAAACGGACTCAGAAGGATAGCTGCGAGGAAGGTGAGTGTACGGAGGAAGAATTCCGCGCCCTAGCGCTGCATGGGGAATTCGGGCGGGTTCTTACGATCGGCCTGATAGTTGAGGAAGATGGTCGGGTTCTCCACAGCGGCGTACTGGGGCGCGAGCGTCAGACGATGATGTTTCACTTGGACGAAGCGCGCACGCTCCGTGGCTTCTGGAGGTTACTGAAATCATTCAGCATCAGGCGTGATCTCATCATCGGCCATAACATCTACGGGTTTGATCTGCCCTTTTTGATTAAGCGCAGCCTGATCCACAGGATTAAGCCGACCGTGCCGTTCCCGTTTTACCGCTATAGGAATGAGCCTATATACGACACCATGATGTCATGGTGCAGTTGGAATTACGGTCAATTCATTTCGCTCGACCTGCACGCCCAGATACTCAAAGTGGGAATCAATAAGACTGAGGGGATGGACGGCGGGTGCGTGTACGACCGCTTCTGTCAGGGCTGCCACCAGGAGATAGCCGAGTACTGTCTGCGCGACGTCGAGGTCGTGCGCGCAGTTTACTACGCGCTGGAGTACCCGGAAGGGCCGGTGCCGGAATACGCCACGGCGACAGCTAACGGGGTGGGGAATTAGTACAGGAGGGTTTATGGGCGAGCGACCAACAGGTGAATACCCGCAAAACGAACGATTAGAGTTAAATTGACTCATCTTCCCGGACCCCGTGGCTACCGTGCTCTTCAGGGTGCCTGACGATTCGATGAAGAGCTTTAAAGTTCGCCGCGGCGACGTACTTGTCGTTGACCCCTTGCTTACGCCCCGCGACGGTCAGTTAGTCGTAGCCATCATTGGCGGGGAACGGGTAGTTCGGCGGGTAGTCGTGCAAGACAGGAAAGTTTTGATTAAACCGCTTGATGGGTCGGATGAGTTCATGATGGTCGGGTCGTCTGGTACCGAGTTGGTCGGTGTAGCCACAGCTTTCATCCCCATCATGGAGCAGCACTCCTCTTCTTACGACTCGGAGGTCTTTATGAATGATCTAAACAATTCTCGCCCTTTGCGATTCGCAGTTCTCTCGGTGATGAACTCCTACGGCCGCGTGGCCGTCGGCGCTGATGGAGAGATTTTCACATTGGGATGGAAGGCTGTGCAGGAGCTGGCCGCGCATCACTTGATCGATCAGCCCGTTACCGCCGGTACTTATAGAATCAACGACGATCAGACGTTAGACATAAAGACGAAGCTCAGAGTTCAAACCCCGTTCACAATCACCCTCTGGAGCGAGCCACTTCTGGGGGTCTTAGCCGTATATGGCTACCGGGAGGTAGAGCGGACTTGGTACTTCTGGGCGCCTGAGAGTTTAAGGAAGAACTAGCGTTGTGAAAGCTCTGACTAAGGTCAGTCTCAAGTGAGGATTTGAACAGGACAGTTGAGGCCTGTCGTCCCGATTCTTGCATCACGCCTGGTTATACGTTACTTAGGTATCGCTGTGGGCAATTAGAAAATGAAAAGCGCTATATGGAAATTACCGCACTTTACGGTCCAATTAGCGTCAGGCGTCTCATGGATAGTGATCGAAGCAGGTTCTACTCTTTATAGCAATTCTCCTTATGCTAGTATTCAAATGCAAGCTGTATGATTCCTTTGATTCTTGTTTGGATATGAAGGCCGCCTATTGCAGAAGGGGAGGGAAACAATGAAGCGATTCTCCGAGCAAGACCAAGAAGCTTTACTGGAGATTCTTAGAAGACATGAGGATGAATTAAATGCCTTCAGAGGTGTTCACCACGTAGATGTTGGTTATAAATTCGTGAATGGAAAGCCGACAAATAAATTAGCGATACGTGTCCATGTCTGGGAGAAGAAGCCAGAGAGCGAATTGGAAGCTGCACAATTGCTTCCCCGCACTATAGAAGGAATTCCTATTGATGTGATTCAGAGCAATCCCGGATTAGAACAAGATCGAGAGGGTCGCTTCGATCCTCTGGTAGGAGGTATTGCGGTAAGAAATACTAGACGCCGCTTCGGTGGTACCCTTGGGGCTATTGTTTTCGACGCAGATAGCGGAGTCGCTATGGGATTATCGAATCATCATGTGCTTGTTGCGGACGTAGGGGGGGTAGGGGACAATATTACGTCACCTCCACCAGTGCGCCGTAACAATATCATCGGAACTCTCACCCGTTGGAATCTAAGTTTGGATTGCGCCGTTTTTACGTTGAATGATTCCAGAAGGATTTCGAGAGAGATAATAGACTTTCCACAAGGGGTTAGAGGTGTGGTGCAGCCTGTGGTCGGAATGAGGGTCGCCAAGTCTGGAAGAACAACTGGGACAACTTTCGGTATTGTTGAAGGTGTCAGCCCTCGCACGCTTACCATCATGCCTGACCCGCGGCGTCCAAGTCCTAATGGTGAAATCAGCGCTGGTGGAGATTCCGGGTCTGTGTGGCTGGAAGTAAGCACTACCAGGGCCGTGGGTCTCCATTATGCTGGGGAAGAATCGGACCGAAATCCCGAAAAGGCTTGGGCTAAGCGAATGGTTAATGTAATGACTGCGTTGAGTATTACTTTCGAATCATGATTAGATAACGAGCGCTTGATTTGCATTAAATCGAGTCTTTACATTTAGTTTTAAGTAATTTAACCACGTACGAAATTCTTGTGCTAAATTCCGGCAACTTCTCAGCAAGTACGGCCTAATAATAGCCAAGCCTCCCGCCTGCGAGCGTGCTCTTTTCTTTTGGCAGTTGTGAAGCATAGCTCAGCTCGATGGACAATTTTATTGACACGCTACTAGCGTTCGGGATATAAGCGGCCTGCTACAAGACGGCCGGACAGGAAATTCGCTTCACCAGCTTTCCGCCTCTTCATCCGCGACTTCCCTCCGGTACGTTAACGCTCTTAACAACTCAAACATACCTTCGCCGGAAATAACCATTCCGGAAGAGGCACTCTTATGTCGATTATAATTTCTATAATGAGCACTTTTTTCCCGTTCGTCATTCATTAACTGTCATGTAATTGCGGCAAATGATTAATACGGTGAAGTCTCATGGAACTGAAATCTGCTAATTTAGGTGCTAACTGGCATCCGCTGACCTCTCTCATCACCTTCGAATCGCTGGAAGAGCATCGGGTCCGCTACTTCATGCCTATCCTGGACGGTACGCCTGACTACTTTTCCACGCTGATGCATGAGATTACCCATCTCACCTCAGCCCGCTTCGGCAGGTTCGGTCTGTATCTAGCTCGCATTGCGGCACGCGAATACGTCAAATGGCAGGGAGATCGCACAGTTAGTCTGTCGCTCAGTCAGAACGAGCGTCGAGTTCTAGGTGCCTATGTGCCTTTGCTAGAGGGACTGGCGCTCTACACCCAGCTCGATTTTGAGGGAGAAGAGTCTGAAGGGCCTCACTACTCGCCGCTTTACCTGATAGCTAATATGGCTATGGCCAATCATGTTCTCGCGAGATCATTGCCGGAAAGGTTTCGACTCTGGCGTGGAGAGGCAATGGCTGGGGAGAACGTATCCTTACTCGAAGGGTTGCTGCTCGACCGAACCAGTGAAGACCTGAACTATTACACGTTCGGTTATCTGTACGTGAAAGCCTTGCAAGCGCAATGGGCGCAACGCTGTCCTGCCTTTGCCAGACCGGCAGTATTCCTGCCATTCGCCATTAAGTTTTTGACGGAACATCCTGTGCTGATAAGTGCTGAACTGGTAAACCTGACTACGGAGCAAATTCTCTCCGCTATCCACCAGACACTGACCGGGTTATCGGCGGATGATCTCGGCTTTCTTAATAACCTGTTCTCTGAACAGCAGACACTGTCGGAATTTGATCATTGCGACATCTACCGCCAGCTTGAGACCCGCTCGACAGATCAGATTTGGAAGCACGACGAGGATTATGTGAGTCCATTTGCTAACGATACGGATGACCAGACGTTTACCTGGATGTTAAATCTCCGCGCCTGTAACGGTGTCTACCTTTATTCCTGGTGCGAAGGGGTTCTGCGATTGTCCGGTGATTCCGTCTACGATGCGGTCTTGGAAGATGCGCAAGGAACTTCTGAGGCTCATCTAGTTACACATGCAGGAATCTGGCACTCGGCATGGGAGGAAACCATTAAAAACGAGAAAGATGAACAGACGCAGGCCCTGCAAGCCGATGTCGGCAATTTTCTGCTAAACATGGAGACAAAATTCTTCGAGGCGCTTGAAGCAGCTGAAGGAAAGCACGTATGTCTGGCCGGTTTTATAACCATCTTTCGCAGTATTCCTGGCTTGTGCCTTTGGGTTGAAGGCGAATATGTGGAGTGTTTGATTAGTGAACCGTGGCATCTACTAGAGATGTTTAAAGCGCAAGCAACGGATGAAATGTATTTTTTAGGGGCTGGTCTAAGAATACCGCCTCCCGACCGCGTTGCTTTTGCTCACGCATTTACTGACAACGAGGCTGTGGCTCGTCAAACACGGGCGTCCGGGGAGCATTTACTAACTTACCTGATCAGTGAACCTGATGCCCGCCTTCGCCTGCGTCAACGATTGGCTGGCATCTGGAGAGGTAGGCTTGCTGAAGCCCGTCAGTGGGCCAAAGGGTTTCCCCGCCCCTATCCATTACCCGAATCTCTGCTCGACAGGGCTCAGAAGGTCTTTGACCTGCCGGGCTTTTCAGCAGGTAATGGGGCGCAGAAGATTAGTTTCGAGAGATTATTGCCAACAGAGTTCACCTCGGGTTGAATGACAATGCCGTTCGTTGCTTGAGAAGGGAGATGACGATGTCTGAGGATTTCAAAGAGTGGGCTAAGAAAATACTGCTCGCGAGCGGAAAAATCGAACCGGAACAAGTGGAAAAATTCCTCCCTCACATTGAACCGGTTCCTGAGGAGAAAACCGGAACAGCCCTGAATAAACTAATAGTTGATAAGAAACTGGGCAAAGGGCTGGTAGTAATCTCAAAGCATCCGCGCAATGTCTTCTTAAACCTTAAAGGTATTTTTATCAGTGCAGGAGCAACGGTGATTGGAACCGCCGCAGGAGTAGCCCCTTGGGCCGTCCCCCTGTTGGGGTTGGTAGCCGTCGCGCAGTTTATGGATAATATGAGTATTGAGTTAGGTCAAGATCACGCCGAGGTTGTCCTCTGGCTCTGGGATAAAAAGCACCAAGCGTCTTGGGTGTTCAAGACCGATCTTGAATCCGCTGTTGCCGGGAAACTGAAAGTCCCCCTTGATCAAGTTCTTGACGACCTGGAGAGGCTTCGCGCAATCGAGGTCAAAGAGGAAGACGGTAGTATCTGGAAAACCGAGTACCTCGTAATCAAATCGGCCAGCGGTGATTAAAGAGGAGATGTCCATTTTGCTAGACACTTTTTGAGGAGATGTTTTCAAAGAGATCTTAACCGATAGTATTCAGCCAAGGTGTTTTTGTTAGGCACTTTTAGTAATCGATCATTCATTAAATTTCGAACTCACCTGTGAGAGGAGTTGAGCATGGCTACTAAGAAAGAGAACAAAACCGATTGAGCCTCGGCTATCTACTGAATAAAACCGAAAGCCGTGAAGCTTTTGAATTCTTAGTGCAAGGCTTGAATCCTCAGTTCTGGTCTAGAGCGGCGAACTGGAGCAGCCCGTCGGAGGTGGACGATAAAGACGCGCAGTCGCAATTAATCAAGATGGCGATTTGGGGCCTGGCTCTTTCAGGGAGGCCGGAAGCTAGGGAAGCTTTGGAGACATTACAACAAACGCCTTCAGTAGGTTTTAGTGAAGCGACTGATGGCCTTCTCAAGGCTGTGGCAGAGGAAGCCATAGATAATCACGCGGTAATCGCCGACCGTGGACTACTCAACTATCACCGGAGATGAAAATAAGTCAGTGATCTTTGCCTAAGCTGCTCGGCTAACTTGATAGTATTTCCTTGGCTTCTACTGATCCTCAAAAGCTGAGTGTAATTGCACTTGGAAGAACCCGCCGCCACCAAAAAGCTTTGGTGATAGCTACAATAGCTATCCCAAAAGCTAAATATGGAGCCTTTTCTCACTACAGGAAGGTGGTTTATGAAAACGAAGCCCGCTTTTTTCACAACCCTGCTAAGCGCCATCTGCCTCACACTCGTATGCATTGTGCCTGTATCTGCTTTTCAGGCAGGAGGGGATGCAGATATTAGAATTATTACGGGGAGGAAGACTTCTGTCGTTACACGCGGCAGGCGCGCGCTAAGAGGGCAAGCTGCCGCCAGGCTCGCCAGAGGTGCGCTGAGGCAACAAGAAGTAGAGATCAACGAGCAGTTACTGAAGCAACTTGTTAGTATCGCTGAACGAGCAGGCGTAGAGGGCCAAGTGCAGTCTCGCCAAACCGTTACCTTTAACCTTTTCGAAAGGAGAACGCGCGGCGCTAATTTGCGCGAGACTAGCTTTACGGGGACTGTGGAGTACGCTTCGAAGCAATCGAACGATACTTCCGTACTCAGAGGTACGCTGAACAACACTCTGGAAGGTCTCTTCACAATAATAATTCACAAGGGATTATTAGGCTTACGGGTATTTTCACCGAGGGGCAATTATTCCCTCCGCCCAAGCAATAATGACCCTAGTAACTACATCGTCGTGCAAGAGGACCCGAATAGTGCATTCCCCTGTAAAGTCGTCTCGCCAGGCAAGCATCGTAGGGAAGGACGCCTCCAATTATCTTCGACATTGACAGAGAACGGGAGCCTGGTGGATGTCCTTGTTGTCTATACGACGGGCGCGAAAGATTATTACAACGGTAATGTCGCTAACCTTGAGCGCGCCGTCAGAGAGATGGAAGAGTTCACAAATCTAGCGTTGCGCAAGAGCCTGCCGGATGTCCTGCCTCCTACTCAGGTGCGATTCGTCGCTATCGAAGAGGTCCCGAATACTATTGGGGATTCGCTGGAAGACTATGCCTTCAACTCACCGGGCGCACCGATTAGACAAAAGCGCGAATTTTATAAGGCCGACCTCGTAGTAGTCCTCCGAAGAACCATGGTCTGGGCCGGGCAAGCTTTCGCAATGTGCGACTTGGAAAGCCCCAACTTTTACGCCAGAAGGGGATACGCACACGTCAGAATTGATTACTTAGAGCAAATTAAAACCATGCCCCACGAGATCGGGCACCTGTTTGGTGATCAGCATGATCCAGATAATATAGACTCATGCTCTTTGTATAGAGACTCCCGCGGCCACTTCTTCCCGGCGCGCGATGAACAGGGAGTCTTGCGCCAGTATGCTACTATTCTTTCTTATACCAACGCTTTCAACAGGATTCCTGGCTACTCAAACCCTGACGTGTTGTACTTACGAGTGCCTACTGGTAAAAGCGGCGAGCGAAACAACGCCCGCGCGATGAGGGATTCTCGCCTGCAACTATCAAATTACATGCAGAGCAACAACCCGAATCCGACGCCTATCGGTCAGCCACCTGTGATTAGTATTCTAAGCCCTGCTAACGGCGCGCAATTGCCCGGCAACGCACGTATTACAATCTCGGCCAAGATCACCGACGACGAAGCAGTTATGTCAGCTGATCTCTTCTGGCAGCAAACCAATAACTATTTGCGCTGCCCCGGCGGAAACAACGAAGACTGGTCATGCACTAAAGATGGCGATACCTATAACTGGGTGCTAACAGTAGGTACGGGGATGAGAAACTATCAGGTTCGCGCGGCCGACGCCCGGGGCAACATTACCCAAAGCCCTTTTCAAACATTAAACCTAATGTCTCCCTAATATTACTAAGGAGACCTCATTTGGCAAATCGACCAGAATAATTGCACCTCGATCATGTTCTGAAGCGCTGGACGGATTGGTATCTGTGGAGTTAATCGTCCCCGAAGCTCAGCTTGAATCGGTTGAGGTCACCCCTAATGCCTATTAGCTCTGTTTTCGAGTTCTCCGGCCCCGTCGCCGGTCGCGCCAGACTGTAGTTTATGGTGCCCTCGAACATCAATCTCTTATGCTCACCCGGCAAAAGAGATTCGACCCACGAAAGGATCCGAGATGCGTTATCCACCAGCTCCCTTGCCCTGTCTGGAGTTACCTCGGTGGTAGTAGAGCCCTTCCGCGCTTTCTTCCTAGTTACAGCCTTGCCTGGTGAACCATTGAGTTCCGGGCAGTTCTTAAATCGTCGAACGCCTTCCAAAGCTCCGGCTGGTCTTTTCTCAGCGATCTCCCTGTTAGCAATAAGAGCACCTGATCAAACATTTCCTTTGCCGATGGCTGCTTCAATAGAGCGTCATCCCGACTGCTGATCCACTTCCACGACTCAGCCGGAATAGAGGAGCCTTTAGCTAAGATGTCCAAGGAGAGTTTGATAAAAGATTCGAGCGCAGCATTAGCTAAAACGATCGAGGTATTTACATCAGGTAATTGGGCATTGGCGTCAAGAATCAGTTTGTGCCAGATGGGAAGAGTGAAATCAACGGGCAAGGTGAGTGCCAGTTCCCACACGCCCGCTGGCATGGCCGAGATCTGCCAAGCCAACTTGTGTCCAGTGCGCGCCCGGAAGAGTGATTCGTCTTCGGGGAGCCGTTGACCATCACCGGTAAGATACTCAATCTTCCATGCTGCGGCGTTATCCAGATCAATGAATTTCGCGTTAGACATTCGCCCGACGGATTTGAGCCTCCCGATCACACTATTGACCAGCTTAAAGAATAGCTCCAAAGGAGGATCGGATACATCCTTCTCATAACGGCTGCGATGAAAATCCCGAGCCGCAATGAGGTCAATTTGCATGAGATTGGCTCGGACGACCTCTTGCCCGTTTATGGGACCGTTCCGTTTCTCAACGAGCTGCAGGTCCTCTCCTCTTCTCGTTTTCTCTACTCGTCAAGCAATGACTTCGAGCAAGCCCGCGCGATTTTGCAGAGCCAACCTGAGGTGCAAGACATTCAATCGCTGATTTCAGTTGGACGTGTAGGTCAATGGCCCAACTTGCATCCTAATATGCCAAACGGCCTGTGGGTCGTATTCTACGGGTGTCAAAGCCACTACATGATCGCAGCGGACAGTTGGGATGAGAATTCTGCTTTTATTGAATTCGAAACGCGCGATGTAGCCACTCTGCAGGCAGTTTTAGACGATCAGCCCCTTAAAAAAGCGATTCTGTTCCAAGACGGGGTCGAGCGCAGAGGCATGGATAAGGTACAGATTGAAGTCTTGGGTGAAAGCGCACCTTCTCGGGTTCGCATCACGCATCAGGATGAGGCACTCAACCAGATTCTACAGTCAACGAGAGCGCGCCGTGATTGATCCACATGAATAGTTACGATCGAGTTCTTTTGAGTCCGATAAGCGCTGGGATTTACCCCTCTTTAGACGAGCTCCGAATGGTATAATGTAAAGGAGTTGTCCGCTATCGGGTGAAGATGATGAGCACAGGTTCAAATAATCAAGCTGTTGAAGAGAGGTCGCAGGTCGCGCCGACTAATGGCCTCGCTCCGCAGTTGAGAAGACTCTTCTGGGAATACGATTTCGAATCACTCTCCTGGGAGCGCGACGGCCACTTCATCACCAAGCGCATCCTGACCCATGGGGGCTTGCGGTCTTGGGATTGGCTCCGCGGCCGAGTTGGCGACGCGTCCTTACGCGAGTGGATTCTCGACAACAACGGCGCAGGGATGGACAAGCGCAGGCTGCGCTATTGGGAATTGATCCTGGAACTGCCCGGCGATGAGGTAAATCGGTGGGTGGCAGCGCAGGCTGGGAGTATCTGGGGGAGACGTGGCCATAGCTTAGAGCAGGGGAGTGCAGCCTGACGCGGATGATGATTCACAAAGAAATCCTCCTGCCTACCCAGGTTGGCGTGCTCGAACAGCTTGGCCCCTTCGCTTCCTCAAGAGGTTTTTATCTCGGCGGCGGAACAGCGATCGCCCTTCGTCTTGGCCACCGACGCTCGGACGACCTGGACTGGTTCACACCCGAAGTAATCGAAGCTCCTGACCGGCTGGCCGCCGACCTACAACAGGCCGGAATTCCATTCGCCATGGAGGATATCTCGCCAGGCACACTCCACGGCAATATCTCTGGAGTAAACATTAGCTTTCTTCAGTACGGCTATCCCCTCCTTGTGGAATTGCACCCGATGCCGGAGTTCGGCTGCCATCTGGCGTCGCTTGACGACCTTACCGCGATGAAACTCGCGGCCGTCTCTCAGCGGGGGGCGCGCAAGGATTTTCTGGACATCTACGAACTCGGGCTCAAGTATGCGTCCATAGAAAGAATGCTCGAACTCTACGAGCAGAAGTATGCAGTCGAGGACGTAGGCCATGTCTTGCTCGGCCTCTCATATTTCGATGACGCCGAGCGAGAACCAATGCCAATGGTAATGCGGGACATCAACTGGCTAAGGCCGGTATTCCAGTCATGATCCTTACTACCAGGGAAGGGCAGGATATAAGCCGAGTGGTTGACGTGCTCCACGCGTGGAGCGACCAGAAAGGTAAGCTAATTTCCATCAATTGCGCCGAACTCAACCAAGTATTTGAGAGAGTAACGGAAGCAACCAGCATTGATGCCAGGTACCGCGAGCTACGTCTCATGGAAGAGCGTTTTGAGGAGGCGCGCGATGGCACACTTTTCATCGACCAAGTTCATGAGGCCGTGCATCCAGTGCTGGGGAGACTGGATGTTCTGGTCGAGACGGTCGGCGAACCTGTCTCCTTAAGCAAGGATAAGGATACAACTGCCAAAGCGATGAATATTTTGGTGATTACCTCGATGCCTGCTGAGGTATATGACGCTCGCATTAAGACGGACCAGTATGTGAGGTTCTACGAGAGGATAGGGGCATACGTCCTAGTGTGTATGTAGTAGTTCAGAATATTCGTCTTTAAGGAAAAAGCCAAAACGCCGAAGCCTACGTAGACGCCTACCTCAAGGCGGCGGGAATCGTTGACCACATGAAGGCTCCCCTGTTTAGAATCCTCAACAAGTACCGGCAACTCACCACCAGCCCCATGTACCGAGCCGACGTGCTGCGCATAATCAAGCGGAGGGCAGAAGATGCAGGCCTCCCGGCCACCACCTGCTGTCACACTTTCAGGGCGACCGGCATCACGGCCTATCTCCATTCGTCGAACTAGTAACAAGCGTGCCCTCAGCTTTCATTAAGATGCACGATGTTATTCTTGCGGAGGAGGTCATATCGTACCCCGAAAAACGAACCGATTCCCTACTCTCATCGCCAATCACGTCGCTCACTGATAAGGCGGAATTTGTTAAGTTTTTATCGTCACCTGCCTTAACGAAGGCCCGGGCTGATCAACGTAATACTTCTCAAGACTGGGCGAAGCTGATTGAAGATCTTAAACCCAACTTCGAACCGAAACAGCCTGGCAAGTACACGCGTGACCAGGCCAAGTATTTTGCCCAGATCCTCACTCTCCAGCAGCTCGTCGGCGTCCATGATGGCTTTCTGCAAAAATTCAAAGGTAAAGCTGAGACCATTGAATTCGAAGTATTTTTGTCCGCCCAAATTATCAGCTACGTCATTTTCTTCAAATATTACTTGGCCGGTCACACGCCCAAGCCGCCCAACGACTTTGGCGACGCATTCCACCTTCATGACCTTCCTTACTGTAAATTAGCGATCATGGAACGAAGCATGTGGGAAGTACTGACCCAAGTTAAGAGAAATACGCATTTGTTGAAAGGTGTCGTTGTTAAGAATATTGATTTCCTCAAGGACTGGAAGTGGGTAGAAGAGAAATAGATTTCCCTATCTGAAATAAGTGTAATGAAACAAGCTAAGATAGTGCGAATCGTAGTAGCTTCGCCGGGAGACGTACAACCGGAACGGGACGCGCTCGAACTGATTATCAACGACCTCAACCGCACAGGTGCCAAAGACAGGGACCTACGCCTGGAACTTTTGCGCTGGGAAACAGAGGCGTATCCGGGCTTCCACACGGAGGGCCCGCAGGGATTAATCGACCCAATCTTGAATATCGAAGACTGTGACCTCCTCATCGGCATCTTTTGGAGACGTTTTGGCACACCGACGCATGAAGCCCGCTCAGGCACCGCACACGAGATCATGCGCGCATACGCTGCGTGGAAGAAGAACGGCCACCCGCAGATCATGATCTACGTTAATCAAGCACCCGGTATGCCCGCTTCTCCCGCCGAAGCCGAACAGTTGCTCCATGTGCTCAAGTTCAAAACCGAATTACCACAGGAATGTCTGCGGTGGGACTATAACGGCAAAGATGATTTCAAAGATAAGGCGCGACAACACCTAAGTAAATGGCTTTCAGATAGCTTCCCTCTACCCACCGCCGCCAATAAACAAGCGCTGCCACAGCCGAATCGCCTTGGAGTGGCGGCGAGAGATTTGCCTGAATTGCGCGACAACTATCGAGACCTGCTGCGACGTGCGGTAAGCAATGTGCGTCTATTCGGCAACGACAGGATGCGCGAGTTGAGCGAAGTCTTTATCACCCTCTCTATAGTAGAGGAGTCCGGCAAATCGCTAGGGGATAGGAGGCTGATGGGCCTGATGGACTCGGGGCTACGGCGAAAGCTATCTATCTTCAAGTATGACAGTGGCGAGGTATACGGCTACTCTGTGGGCGGACAAGAAAAGACGCGCACAGTCATGCCTGATGAGCTTCTACGTGAGGGAAGACAGGCGGTCGTGACGGGCGCGCCCGGCTGTGGCAAAACCACACTCCTTAAATACCTGGCTTTATAGGCTGACCAGAGTGGACCGGACCCTTGGGTAGTATTTTATCTGGGTGCTCATACGGTACTTGACAGATGCAGATCCGGAAGTGCGTTCCGGCGCGGCTTATTCCCTCGGCAAGATTCGCTCCGAGGAAGCGGTCGATCCGTTGATCGAAAGGCTTGCGGATGATTCGCCGGGAGTTCGCAGAGGTGCGGCTTTCGCCCTCGGACGCATCGGGTCGGAAAAGGCAATTCCACAACTGCTCAATGCCTTACGAACCGATGCGGATCATAAGGTGAAGGAGTCAGCACTGGAAGCCTTAGGGGATATAGGCGCAGTCGAGGCCATAGAACCCCTTATGAGAGCTCACTTATTCGGTCATGGCCACGCCGCGCAGCCCCTATCCCAGATTAAGCCCAGCGCCCTGGCAGTTGTCCTGCCCCGTTTACTGCTGCACGAAGACAAGATCGTGAGAACGAAGGCGGCGCAAGTAATAGGCTATTATTGCGATGGACCAGACGTGATAGATGAGCTTTCACGGCTCGCCCAAACAGACCCTGAGGATGAGGTGCGCGCTACAGCTAAGGAAGCTTTGGACATTTACGAGTACAAGTCAGCGCTGCTAAGTTCCTCAGTCTCACCTTAATATTAGATAAGGAACCGCCTTTGATATGACAACGCCGACAGAGCAGGAGTCTTGCTAACGTGCTTCACCTAGACCTCATGCGGCTCCAAAGCCCAGAACGATTTCAGACTCTTTGCTCTCGTCTAGCGCGCAGGGTTTTTCCGGACGCTTTACCAGTGGCCTTTGCCTCGTGGGACGGCGGGAGAGACATAGTTCAGCTGACGCATGTTGAAAATGAGACACTGGTTCACGAGATAGTATGGCAGGCAAAGTTCACTAATCGCCTCGACGCGACGACAAAACGGTCGATTCGCGATTCCATCGCCACAATCACCGAACGCGGGCACGTTAAAGTAGACAGGTGGATTCTTTGTATTCCAGTCGACCCGACTGGGGTGTTTCTGGACTGGTTGGCGAGGGAAGTCCCAGCGATGTGGAAATGGGAAGTATGGGGTGCGACGATTCTCCTAGAATTATTGGAGAGGAATCCTGACGTCACGGAGACATTTTTCTACGCCGCGTATGAAGAACTTCGTCAGCAGTTTGCAGTTGAGAAGTTGGAGTTGGTTCGATTCCTACTCGATCCCTCATGCGAATGGGATCAGCGTGACCCCAACGTGTTGCACTTCTTTATCCGGGGTAGCGTGAGGTCACCAGATTTTGTGCTTGACGTCATTGTCAGGAATACCGGGCGTAGTGACGCCGTCTTGCTGGCACTCGAAGCTCAGTTCATCGATTGGGAGCCGAAGATGCATGGACTGCCGGGGCAGGGCCTGCTCTTCCCACAAATAATCTACAAAGTTTCCATCAACCATGGGCGGCCGGGTATATATCGTTCCGTCTGCGAACCACCATTAGTGATTCGTGCCGGTGGCGTCGAACGCTTCAAGATTCGCATCTGCGACACCGGTTATGCTTGGCGCGGTACGATTGAGGTGATCTTGGACTACGGAAACGAGAAACGCCTAAGATTGCCTGCTTTTCGACTCTACACTTAAACGCGGAATCATCATTAAATTTACTTAGCCGCGCACAGAACCGAGAAAGATCCATTTACAAAGAATTCTACTTACTTTACGCTTGGGCACCCTGTTCTGTTGTCTCTCTCCAATTGAGATCAATCAGCGCACCTGTCAAGTGATCAGTTATCTTGCCTTTATACCCGATAATCCTGAGAGCCAGCCGATATACCATGGATATCAGGGCATTCTGTTTCTCCAACAGATCCTCAGTGATGGGATACTCGATAGTGCCTCCATGAGCCAAAATCGGCCTGATCTTCTTCCAGGCATTAATATGTCTGTCTTCGACTACATCCTGTTCCTTAAGAATCCTTAAAGCGGCTTGGGTGGGTTTAGTTCTCAGCGAGGTAAGGAGTCCGAGTGCCCGGCTCTTAACTAAAGGGTCACCATCCCATTTCTCCACGTGCTCAGACAAGCTCTTGACGACGTCCTTATCCGGTACATTTATGTTCAGTTGATTTATCAACTGACCAACAAGGTTCTCAACACAGACAGCTAGAGACAATACGAATGCTTGCGTTGTGCCGGTACTCGCAATAATGACCTCCGTCAGAATCTGACTCAGTTCCATGCTGCCGAATTTTTCACGGCGGACGCACTCCGACAGATATGCTGAAAAAAGAGGCCAAAGCAACTGTAAAGTTGAGGGGGAACCCAATACAGGCGCGGGCATACCCGACCTTGTATCTGAAGGAGTGTTCCTCAAGAAGAAGAGTGCGTCCTTCTCGAAGTGCCGAATAGCTATCCTCGGATATGTTCGGCGGGCGCGAATGAAAGATAAAGCTTCGGCAAGCCAGTTCTCTGTCAACGTGAACTGCAAGCCTCCATTAGCTTCGGCTAAAACATGCGTGCTGTTATCAGCGTTATTCTCGAAAAACGTTATACGTGCTCCGTTGAAGTCCATCTCATGACGATCCCTCCACACCTTAGAAAAGACGACTTCCTCCCCGCGGTATCTTCTCTCTTCGATTAGCTCCGTCATGGGCAGGTTGAGTTTTTCGCCGAAGACGATTTCGGTAACATTCTTCTTCTTGTCGCCTTCTGACTTCTCAATACGAGTGCCCAGTAGATCGAACTCACCGTTGACCATAAAGTGTGGCATTAACGAGTACTCAATGCCCGGGATTGCCCACCCGCCTGTCCAATCGATGCCGCGGTAGTCTTTTGCAAAAACCCTAACTTGATTAACGGGCTCGCCTAACCCTCCCTTCTCAATTGGCCTCAGTGAACTCAAAGCCTCCTCGGTCGTCTCGATCTGATTATGCAGCCGGAAAGCGATTGTCCCCTTCTTACCGCCGATAATTACGCCGGGGCCCTTATATAAAGGAGGGTGATGATCTAGGATTCCATGAACCGCGATCTCAGAGCAGTCAATCTCAAACTGCTTTCCCGCTAGGCTCTTAATAAGATTGTCTATGGAAATCATTTTCCTTTACGCCCAGCACGAAAACTCTCTGAAGTAAGATGTCTGTGATGTTTGTGGGGATTATGTGCTGTGTTCCATGCTTATATTGGGATTCCTACCCTAATAGTATTCAAGTAAAAGCCTCATGAGTAGGGAAAATTTAGGAGAGATTCTACCAATTGTCTACCTAAAGGGTTACGGGCAGCCCATTGACTGCCCGTAACTTATTGAAACTAAAGATGAGCCGAGCAGGACTCGAACCTGCGACCCACTGGTTAAAAGCCAGTCCCGCCCTTGTCTTCGGCTGTTCGCCGCTGTTCAGGAAAATACCTCAAAACTCCCTGTTTGTAGTAATTACGGCTCGCAAAAAGTTTCCCGTTGTGCTCGCTTGCTCGCCGATGTTAAGCTCCAATGTGGGCGCGAATGTGGGCGCGAGTGGCCCTCCGGGTCTCAAATAAGGGTCTTTCGAGAGGAGAGGAGAAGCTATGGCGAGAGAGCGCAAAGGCTATGTTCAGGAGCGCGGGGACGGCTCGATCTGGGCGCGAGTGACTTATGTTGGCGATGATGGAAAGCGCCGCGAGCTAAGGCGACGTGCGGAGACGCGAACCCATGCGCGTGAGATCATCAGGCAGTTGCTACGCGATATAGAAGAAACCGGTCCACAATCGCTTGAAGGCGACCGTCTACGATTTCGCGATCTCGCACACATCTACGAAGAGACGAAGCTCATTCCGCCTCAGTATCACGGAGGAAGAAAGATCGCCGGCTTGAGTTCGTGGAAGACCCAGCGCGGAACGCTCAAGGTGCTGGTCGACAGCTTCGGCAACAAAACACTCAAGAGCATCACACATGCCGACATCGAGCGGTACAAGATGAAGAGGCTCAAGACCAGAACCGTCAGAGACAATGAGAGAACGATTGCGAGCGTCAATCGGGAGATGGAACTGATGCGCGCGTTGATGCGCTACGCATTTCGTCAGGGATGGATCGCGCGCAGCCCGTTCGAGACAGGCTCACCGCTAATCAGCAAGGCTGACGAAATTCAGCGCGAGCGCACCCTGACACATGAAGAAGAGGTGCGGCTACTGGCAGCCTGTACAGGGCGTCGCGAGCATCTACGGCCCCTGTTAATCACTGCGCTCGATACAGCAATGCGGCGTGGCGAGATGTTCAAATTACGCTGGAGAGACGTTGATTTAGATAACAAGGACATCACCATCATCGCGATGAATACCAAGACGAAGCGAGCGCGTAATGTATCCATGACTGAACGGGTTTATGAAGCTCTGGTTGATTTGTGGGAATGCTCTCCACAGGATGAGGATACGCTTGTCTTCGGCATCACAGACACGATCAAGCACGGCTTTGCGTCACTGCTGCGCGAGACGGGAATTGATGATTTCAGGCTGCACGACTGCCGCCATACGGCCATCACACGCATGATTGCCGCCGGCGCTCCGCCGATGGAGGTTATGAAGATCAGCGGTCACACGCAGATGTCCACTTTTGCCCGGTACGTTAATCCGAACCAGCACTCGCTGAAACGCGCCGCGGAGATGTTGAGCGCATTCAACGCTCAATCGAGTGTCATGATCCGTGAAGGAGACGAAGTAATTCATTGATCTCCGATAGGCATTCACCTGTATCTAACCGTAACTTGCACAGCAATAACTTTGCCCGAAGGATGCTAGAATGTAGTTTCCTGTTAGGTGTGAGGAGAGGTAGATAATGGCGATAGAAGAGACGGAAAAGCTCTTAGCCAATCTCACCCGCGCAGAGAAGGCTCATCTGCTCCAACTAATTGCTCGCGATCTCGGTGATGCGTTCCCCGGAATAGAGAACTACGATGGTGTTGCCGGAGGCGCTCCATGTATCGTCAGAACGCGCATTCCCGTATGGCTTCTCGAACAAGCTCGACGACTTGGCACGAGTGAAGCGGATTTGCTTCGCGCCTATCCCACATTGCGCGCTGATGACCTGGCTAATGCCTGGGCTTATGTTCGGAGCCACCGGAGTGAGATTGAGCAACAGATCGTCGCCAATGAAGAGGATGAACCATAATGCAGCGCTTCTACCTTAATGGAAATCTTCCGCAGATTGCACAATATTGAAGCGCACATATTCTGAATGAAAACCTTCCAGCAATTCGAACAATCAATTGAGACAATTCCGCTGACTACGAGTTGGTATCTTGCAGACCTCGGCGAGATGCGTGGCAGGCAGGAGCTTTTCACCAGACAGTCGCCGCAAAAGTTGAAGGTGCTTCGCGAGCACGCTCTCATCGAGAGCGCGGTCTCCTCGAATCGCATTGAAGGCGTTGAGATAGATCAGGCGCGCATCAAGCCTGTCGTGCTCGGGCAGTCGCATCTGCGAGATAGAGATGAAGCAGAGGTGCGCGGCTACCGTGATGCCCTGAAATTGATTCACGAGCGTGGCGCGAAGCTGAGCTTTACGGAAGACCTGATACTCGAATTACATCGCCTGAGCAGAGCGGGCCTGGGAGACGCCGGGCAGTATAAAGAGCGTGATAGCGACATTATTGAGAAGTACAAGGACGGGCGGCAGAGAGTGCGCTTCAAGACTGTGCGCGTCACCGAAACTCCGCAGTACATGCGCGCGCTCATTGATTACTGGAACCGTAATCTCAACGAGCGGTGGGTTCATCCCTCAATCGCCCTGGCTGCTTTCAATTTGGACTTTCTTTGCATTCACCCATTTCGTGATGGAAACGGTCGCGTCTCCCGGCTCCTGTTATTGCTCGGATGCTATCAACTCGGCTACGAAGTGGGTCGTTATATCAGTCTTGAACGGTTGATAGAAGAAAACAAAGAACGATATTACGAGACGCTTGAACTCAGCTCGACAGGGTGGCACGAAGGCAAACATGACCCTTGGCCGTTGATAAACTTCTTGCTCTACATTCTGAAACTCGCGTATGGAGAGTTCGAGAGCAGAGTGGGCCAGACAGCTTCTCCCAAGGGGGCGAAGACGGAGATGGTCGAAGCCGTCATCGAGTCGCAGCAAGAGCCATTTACAATTAATGATCTTGAAAGAGCATGTCCCGGCGTGAGCCGCGACATGGTGCGCCGCGTGCTGCGTCAGCTCAAAGAGGCGGGGAGAGTCGAGCCTTTAGGGCGCGGGCCGGGCGCGCAATGGCGTAAGAAGAGGTAATACCCTTAAAAAGGGGTAATAGAGAGGGCAATGTGAGCGAGCTAATGGAGAAAGCGAGTGGTAGCAACTCTCATTGAACTGGTTAGTGATGCGGAACTCCTACGTGATCTGGCCGGCCCGCGCAGCTACGAGCGCGGCGTCGATTACGCGGCTGAAGGCTACGTGCATTCCATCACCGAGTACAAGGGGAAACTCGTTGCCACCGTCACCGGCACGCACGATTATCAGGTCAAGCTGTGGGTCGAGCATGGCGAACTCGAATCCGATTGCACCTGCCCGATGGGTGAGATGGGCGAGTTCTGCAAACACTGCGTTGCGACTGCGCTAGTGTGGGCGGACGAAGCAAAAAGCTCCGGTCAAGGGCGAAGCGAGAAAAAGATTAAGGGCGGCGCTAAAGCGGGAGCGCGCACCGGAACGCTTGACGACGCCCGCGCGCACCTTGAACGACAGAGTAAAGAGTCGCTTATCGAACTCCTTTTGGAGCATTCTCTGGAAGATAAGAGCTTGCGTGAGCGTCTCCTGCTCGACGCCGCACGCTCCAATCCTGCGGGGCTTGATCTTGAGACTTATCGCCGCGCCATCAAGGGTGCGGTGAAGACGGGAGGCTTCGTGGATTATCACGAGGCCGGAGCTTACGCACACGGCATTCGCAAAGTGACTCAGGAATTGCGTGGTCTGTTACGCGACGGGCATGCTGTAGCGTGCATTGATCTCACGGAGTACACCTTGAAGCAGGTCGAGCAGGCGATTGGGCAGGTGGACGATTCTAATGGGCAGGTCGGAGGCGTGCTTAGTGATCTGCAAGTACTGCACCTAGAGGCGTGCAAGCAAGCTAAACCGGACGGAGTGAAGCTCGCGCGCCGCTTGTTCAAATGGGAACTGGAGAGCCAGCGGGAAGTCTTCTACGGTGCTGCTGAAACTTATCGAAAAGTTGTTGGTAAAGAGGGATTGGCCGAGTATCGTCGGCTAGCCGAAGCCGAATGGGCGAAAGTGCCTGCACTCGCTCCGCCGGAGAGTAAAGAGACAAAGCGCGTCGGCAACTTTCCTGTTATTTACAGATTGACCGCCGAAGATCTTGAAAACGCCGCGCAATACAGCAAACGCTTTCACATCACGAGCATCATGGAGACGCTCGCCCGCACCTCCGGCGATGTGGAAGCGCTGGTCGCAGTCAAGAGTCGTGATCTGTCATCAGCCTACTCTTTCCTGCGAATTGCCGAAATCTATCGTGAAGCCGGGCAGCACGACAAGGCGCTTGATTGGGCTGAACGCGGTACGCAAGCTTTCCCCGATAAGACGGACAGTCGTCTACGCGAATTCCTGGCCGAAGAGTATCACCGGCAACATCGTCACATGGATGCGATGGAACAAATCTGGAAGTTATATGCTGATGAGCCGAGCCTTGGGACTTATCGTCAACTCAAAGAGCATGCTGCACGCAGCGCCGGAAAATCCATTCGCGAGCAAAAGGAAGGATGGGAGATATGGCGCGAGCGAGCGCTGACCCACTTGCACGCCATGCTTGATGAGCGGCGGAAGGGTATAAAGAATCGCGGCGTCTCCTCCGAATGGTGGGGAGCAGATGACAACTCAACACTCGTCGAGATTTACCTGTGCGAGGGCGATGTCGGCGCGGCTCTGACAGCGGCAGAAGCGCACGGATGCTCCGACGCGCACTGGATGAAACTCGCCGAAGCTTTGGAAAAGCCGCGTCCATCAGAGGCTTTACACATCTACCGCGAGAGCCTCGAACCACTCATTGACCAGAAAAACAATCAAGCTTACGAAGAAGCCGTTGCGCGCATTCAGAAGATCAGAAAGTTGATGGATCGAATGGGGCGCGCCTCTGAATTTGGAGACTTCACCAGCGACCTCCGCATCAGACACAAGCCTAAGCGAAACTTCATCAAACTCCTTGATTCTATCTAAGCTAATGTAGCGCTCTATCCGCCTGCATGAACAGGATTACGAAATTCTTGCTATAAGGACTAATTCAAGAAATGGGAGAAGAGGAAAAACAGCAAATCTTAGCTACGGTAAAAGAAATCATCAATCTGGCCTCAAATTTCACGGAGTTGCCATCTGTTCTAACCAAAATCGAAGACGAGCGCGGGATTCGTTTTGCTTTCACGGTCGAAGAGAAGACAGGTCGGCTTTACTGTGAATATGAGCCTGCTCTTACGGTGGCGGGCTTAACGGAGTTCTTCTTAAAGGGGAAAGTACAGCGCAAAGAGTACGCTTTCTTTCCCGAAGAACAAGAGAAAATGACGCTTGCCGTTATTTTCTGCCTCAATCTCATTTTAAAGCAAATTCTCCCGATGATGCGAAGATCGTTGGACGTTTTGTTTCTCCTATCAGTAGGAATACTTCATCGCGAGGGAATCGGTCAGGAGAATTTAAGACGGATAGCGAGTGGGCGTTCCACGTTAGAGAATGTTGATAAAGGTTTTATCAAGCACGTGCTGGATGCTTTTAATAAATCAACAAAGCAAAGTTTTGGCCTCCCAACGGGACATGGAGGAAGTAGACGAAAATCAACGCAATTAAAATCCTCGGATGAGCTAAAAGAATTAGTGCGAATCGTAGATGATCTGCATAAGCTATGGGAATACGTCACCAATTTTTTTGAAATAATTGATTATGATGCAGGGTGCGTGGAAATGGTGAAAGCATCTTCGGAATTCAAGAATCTCTCTAAAAAATACGCGGTGCCGGATGCTTTACTGAAGAAGGTGTTTAGGCGTAAAAATTCTCGTAAGCCCGAACTTGAGCCTCTAAGTCTAGCCATTGAGCACGCCCGACAAATATTGAACGTTAAATTAAAGCCGAACACTATTAGAGCGCGCTTCCAACACGCTAAAAATCAGCCTCAGATTGTCAGCAAGAAGCTTCATTAAATCACACCAATCCTCATCAATTTGGTCAAAGCATCGGTCGTATATTTTCAAGTTCACTTGAAAATATACGACCGATGCTTTCCTTCACTTAAAATCAAATAAATTTGATTTGCTCCGATTCCGCCTAGTAATCAATAAACCGTCAGCAACAGTTGCTGACAACTGACTACTGCTCGGAGGGAAATTGGAATGGAAAAACTTACGTTTACGGAGGCTGAATTTTGCAGGGCCGTCGGAATCAGCCGAACCACGGCCTGGAATCTCCGTCGCAAGGGTAAGCTTCAATACTGCCGCGTCGGGAGTAAAATCTTATACACACAAGAACACATCAATCAGTTTATCTTCGTCCACCAGCGACCACAGAACGAGCCTAAGCGATTACTTTCCAGAAGCCAGGGCGTAAACCCTTAATCGTAGTTGTTCTTCATTACTACACTTATCTGCCCGCTCATCCCAACTAACAAGTCAGTTGGATGAATAGATGTTGCTTTACATGATTCAAAGATCAAGATTATGTCTGAAACAAATAACTTAATGCTGAAGTTCAGAGGGATGGCAGAAGAACTGATTCTCCTGCTGACAAATCTTCGAGATATGACTGAAGAGCAACTTGTCCAAGCTGTCGTTTACGCTAGTAGTTGTGAGCGAATATCTTTTCTTGCTCGCGGAATGTGCGTACTGGAATTACGACGGCGTAATAAAGAGCGACTTACGGGTGGGCGGGGTAAGCGTGACTTATCCGGCAAAGGCATACAGGCTCAGGTGAGCCGGTTCGCGGAAACTACGGGTGTTGACCTTTCTACGTTAAATACAGACGCGCGCATCTGCGAAACCTTCTTCCAGCGTGGCTGCGAAACTACACTCGCGCGCGAGTCTCTCCTCGCGCGTGAATTTTACGTGATCGCGCTTGGCGCGCCTGATCCTCACGCTGCAATTCAAATCGCTATCAAACAGTGCGAAGACCCGCATTACAGACGTGAGAGATTCAGAGCGTACGTGCGCGGTCTCAAGCGAAGTGAAAACAGCATAAACGTGAGTCCCGAGCCGCTTGTTCCGCTACGCGCGTTGCTTCCAGCAGACATTCACTTTTTGCTCTTAGAGATTCAAGAACAAACGGGTAAAGGCAAAGGCGAGGTTCTGGCTCAGGCGATTACCATGCTTCATCATGCCATCAAGGATGAGAAGTCCAGTAGATCTAAAGCTTACCCTAAAACTCTGAAGCCGCAGTCCGCCAGCGCGCAGGACAACCGACAGCTAACATTAAGACTTCAATAACCTAACTGCTTATAACATTCGCCTAGCATTAAATTTATGTCGTTCCCCCATGATCTCAATCCAACGGATTCAGCAAGCACGAATGACCGGCCAGCCTTTCTCTTGCATTACGCCCAATCCAACACAAGCAGGCGCGAGCTTTTCCCGCGACCATCTGATATCACCGGCAGCCATCCAACAGACGCTCACCGTCGGCTCATTCTGGCAGTATGCATTCAACTCTTCGAATTTTTAGCTTCCAACTTATCCCCGAATCCGGCTAGCGTTACCGACGATAAAAACTCAGATCTCAATTTCAATGCGTACTCCAGCCAGCGCACTCAATCACAAAAATCAAGCAAGCAATGCTTCGCAACGAAATTCATAGCTCTAATGTCTCCGCAGCCGCAGCAGCCAGCAATGTTTCGAGGAAACGAAAACCATCTTCCGTCTAATCCGGAGGAAGGAGGAAGTCATGAGAACTAAAAAGGACGATGGTCACACTGCGTTAATCGGTAGGGCACGCGGAGGCAGGCCTCGGCTGGAAGACCACGACCGGCGGACAGGCAGAATCGGTGTCCCTGTCAACGAGGAGGAAGAGAAGGCAATTGAGTGTAAAGCGGCTGCCGTCTATATGAAAAAGGGCGTCTTCCTACGCCACCTCGGGCTGAGCAAACGAACACAGCGCCCCGTGCCAGCGATCAACTATCGGGCATACCGTCAACTGGGTCGCCTGGCCGCAAGTTTCAGTCATGTGCTGCTGCTAATTGACGCTGGAAAGAGCGTCGGCATTGATCGCCAACTAGCCACACAGATTCTGAACGAAATTCATCAGATGCAAGACCTGTTACGGAAAGGAGATTCAAAGTGATCATTAAAATTCTGAAAGGGAGAAGCTTTAGCGGACTTCTGGAATATCTCTTTAACCCGCAGGATAAGTCCCCGCTGACGGAAATCGAGGCTAGAGGCTCCCCAAGAAACCCGAGCCGGAACGACGAGCTGTCACTGGACAAAAGTAATCGCAGCGAAAAGGACAGGGCCGGGCTAGACGAAAAGAAGTCATTGTCCGATTTGACCGCGAGCAAACATAGTAGAGATCGAGACGATGCAGAGGAGATTAAACGTGAGCAAAGAGGCGACCTCATTATTACCAATATGGCTGGCCGCAACAAAAGGGAATTGCTTGAGGAGTTCGAGACCCTGGCGGCATTACGGCCTGACGTTGAAGTCAACGTCTTACACGCCATCATCAGCCTGCCAGAAGAGGATCATGTCTCAAGAGATACAAAAGCCCGGATCATCATTCGCTTCGCCGAACTCAAAGGTCTGGATAAGACGATGTATGCCGCGGTCGGCCACGATGAACATCAGCATACTGAAATGCATATCGCCTCATCGACGATCAACTTCAAAGGCAAACTGCCCTCCGATTCTTTCGACTATGACAAAGGTGAGGCAATCGCGCGACAGTTGGAAAAAGAGTACGGCCTCAAGCCCAACAGGTCGAGCCGAGATTCGATGCAGCGTGCTCCCACACAGGGCGAGTGGAAGCGCACGAACGGACAGGAAAACTCAGCCGACCGCTGCGGCTGCAAGCCATTGTCAATTCTGCGCTCAATCGCGAGGTCACGTTCACAGAATTCAAGGAGAGATTAAATCGAAGAGGCGTGGGGTTAAGCCTAATTGTCAATGACGAAGGCACAGTAGTGGGCAGCGTTTACAAATTTGAAGAGAAGCACATTAGAGGGCGCAGGCTTGGCCGCGGATACACGTGAACGGGTTTGCAACGAGATTGGCCGGATCAGCAAGAAAGAAAAGGAAGGATGAATTATGAGCCAGAGAGAGATCATGCGGCATTTTGCCGCGCAAGAAGCAGCGCAATGGGAAGAGCAGACACAAACAAACCCGGAGAGTCAGAGCGACTCGTGGGAGCAGTTAGCCGAGGTGGAGAAGCAACTGAAAGAGTTGAACGCCCGGCAGGCACGGATAGAGAGCCAGCTCATCAAACTCTTACCGTCGGCGAGAGAGGCCGAGGAGCAGTTCGCGACAATCGTGTTAGCGGGAAAGGAACTGCGCGAGGAGATAGAGCAGCACAAGAAGAACATAGCGACAAATATCAGCCAATACAGCGCGCAGGTGACGGCGACCGCAGGTCAGGTCAAAGAAGAATTCCAGCACCAGCTCAATATTCTTCAGGTGTTCTTCGACGAGACGCTGAAGATAAGCAACAAGAACGAGCAGATGGTGGGACGATGTCAGGAGATGGTGGCGACGAGCAGCGCTATCTACAACAAGGGCAGCGCGGGAGTACAGGAAGTATCGGAGAAGACCCAGGCGCATCTAAAGGCCGCAGCCGAGGCGCATTGCAAAGAGATCGAGACGCAGGCGCAGCACTTCAAGGTGATCTACAAACGGTTGAGCAAGTTAATTGTCATCGGGACGATAGTCATTCTCCTCTGCGCCTTCGCCGCAGGAACGATGGCTGGCGCGATGTGGATTCAAATGAGGCGACATCAAGCCGAGGAAACCCGTCGTTAGACTCCGCGATGAATATTGGGTCCCAAGAAGGCAGTAATACTTACTCGATGACCGGGTACCATGTTCAATCAACTGACAGTAAAACAAGCGAAGTCCCACAGACTTCTGCTGTGGACGAAGTCATTAAGACATTGTGGAACCACTCGTCTTCGTTCGAAGCCGTAGCCGATCAATCCGCAGCCGTTATAAGGCAGGGAGGCCGTACTAAAGGGAAGGGGAACAATCGCAAAGAGCATAAAGTGGCTATACCGGAAGGGATGTCAAACCGCGAGGGGCTAGAGGGGCTATCAGTAGGAAATCGCTCCCCACATGAGATCGGCAAAGATCAAGCTGACTCTTTACCCGCTCAGAAACTCTCACAGGACAGACAAACAACGCACACAGAACGAAGCCTCTCAGGCGGCTACAGTCGCAATCGCTGACTCGCGCCCGCCGCTGCTCAATAATAAACCAAACTTCTTACAGGCAAGCGAATGATATCGCTTGCCTGTAGTCTTTAAGATGTGATGTAGCGCAAAGCTGAAAAACACTTGATGGAAAACGGATGAAAAGGTTCGTGGGAAAAATATAGGGATTTAACATCTTGGAAGGGAGTTTCATCGTGAAAGAGTCTTTTCAGTTTAATGTTTTCCATCAATTCGCCGGTTGCTTCGTTCCACATGGGCTGCTCTCCCTCCGGAAGCTCAGCGTTGGCGCTAAGATATGCTACGCGGTGCTGGCACAGCAGACCAACGTTCGTGGCATAGCTCAACTAAACCTGCCAATGCTTGCCTCGTCTATCGGCGAGTCGGAGGGAAATATTGTTCGCTACTTGACGGAGTTGGAAGAAGCCACACTCATTGAGTCTTCTCGCGGCAATGTCAATAAAGAAGATGTACGCATCTCCTTCCCTCGCCATCCGTGGTTGAGGGGCTACGCTGAACTACCACGCGTTTCGCCCGTCACCTCTTCAGCGAGTCCTGCCAGAGAATCTCAGGTCCCACTTTTTGCCGTTGAGTCGGCTTTAGTAGGAGCAACAGAAGCACGGGCAACGGCACATAAGAAGCCCACTCAATCTGCTAGGTCAAGACGAAGGAAACGCTGGTTCGGAAACCCACGCTCGCGACATCCCTTTGAAACGTGCCACAGCTTCATCAGTTACCAGAAAGAGGTATTGGGGCGACGAGGCATTTATGATCCAGAGGGATTAGCAGAATCAATCTTTCATACCGGAAAACAGGATGACGAAATCGACGACTGGTTAGCTGAGCAGGCAAATGTCGCCTGATCAATCAGTGTAATTGGAAGCCTGTGCGAACATTTCTACTGCTCGCACAGGCTATTTTTATGAGACAGCTACCCTTGGGGCGTAGTCACCAATGGCTTTGCCTAGACCTTCAGATTCGGCTTTGGACTCCACCACTAGTGGATCTCTTCTAGGGCACTGGGGCTTTGTGGATAGTCGCGCGCTTAACTTTTGGGAGCCTGATCCATATGGGTTATTTGGCTTGATTCTTACATTGGGAGGATAGGTGGAATGAGTATCGTTCTAGATTAAATCACGAGAGAAGAGAAAACGTGCCATTGCTACTCTCTATTTTGCCTAAATCTCTTCTCTCATCTTTCTCGTAATGGGATGTTCTCAGTGGACACACCACAACCTTACCGCGCGTGAACTATTCGCAGCAGCCTAAATCAATGGTAGTTAAGCAATACTCTTAGAAAAGCGAGAGCACGCTTTGTAACAGATTCAGCATGAACTCTGTCACCGGATCAATCACTGACGTGACACCCTGCGGCATGTTACCAGTCACCGAAGCCTCCGATGATGGTGACGATGAAGTAATCCCCATTGGCATATCACCGGCTAAGGCCGGAGAGGCGGCCAGCACCACGGCCAGCAGGGTCGTCACGCACAGTAGGCGAACCCGATTCATTAGTCATCTCCTTTAGTATTTAGCGGTTAGCAGTCAAAATGAGGACGGCCAACCGGAATCAGAAACGGCTTGCAAAAATCTTTGCAAGCGCCTAGAGCGGGTCGTATAGTATCACCACCGCGGCGGTTTCCGAGTTCCTGCTCAAATCCTAAGGAAAGGTCAGTCTCACATGCACTTACACACCTCACTGCTGCGCCAACTGGATAATCCAAAACTCACCCGTAACGAGCGGGCGGAACTGCGCTGCCGGCTGGCGAAAGAGCTGGAAGAGGCGGGTAATTACGAAGCTGCCCGCAGTGCTCTGGGCGAGCTGTGGCAGCGCATCGGCGAGCGCCCGAAGATTGAAGGATTAGACCAGCATATTGCTGCTGAAGTGCTGCTGCGCACCGGTTCCCTAACGGGCTGGATCGGCAGTTCGCAGCAGATTGAAGGCGCACAGGAGACGGCAAAGAATCTCGTGAGCGAGAGCATGGCCGTGTTTGAGTCATTAGGAGAGGCGGAGAAAGCTGCTGAAGCGGAGACAGAGTTAGCGTATTGCTATTGGAGAGAAGGCGCATTTGAGGAAGCGCGTGTGATACTGCGGGATGTACTCAAGCGTCTTGATAATACAGAAGGTGAAGTAAAAGCCGTTGCTTTAATTCGCAGCGCCATCGTAGAACTGTCAGCCAATCGGACTAATGACGCATTACGCCTTTTAACTGATGCTGCTCCTTTGATCGATGCGAGTAGCAACCATGCCTTGAAGGGCAAATATCACGGCAATCTTGGAATTATCCTGAAGAACCTCAGCAATGAGGAACAGCGGGAAGACTACCGTGACCGCGCGCTGGTTGAATGTGCCGCCTCCAGTTTTCATTTAGAGCAAGCGGGACATACGCGCTACCGCGCCCGTAATGAAAACAATCTAGGCTTCCTTTACTTCAAAGCTGAAAGGTTTAGCGAAGCCCACGAACACTTAGATTGTGCGCGACGACTATTCATTGGCCTTAAAGAGGGCGGCAGCGTTGCGCAGGTGGACGAGACGCGAGCCCGTGCCCGCTCGCACAGGGGCGTAATGCAGAAGCCGAGAGAATCGCCCGTTTAGCCGTCCGCACGCTCGAAAAAGGCGACGAAAGATGCGTCCTGGCAGAAGCGTTGACGACGCATGGCACAGGGCTGGCGCGGCTCGGCCACTATGAGCAGGCACGCTCGACGCTGCAACGCGCCATCGAAGTAGCTGACCAGGCAGGTAGCCTCGACCGTGCAGGCCAAGCGGCGCTGACAATGATTGAAGAGTTAGGTGACCAACTCAGTGCCGCTGAGATGCATTCCATCTATGATCGCGCAGACGATCTATTAGCTCATTCGACAGATCGGGCCACACTCTCACGCCTGCGCTCGTGCGCGCGACGGGTAGTGAGTGCCCAACAATCGCGCTCTCTTATCAAGCAGGGCGAAATTGCAGATTACACTGTTGCCTTTATCCACGCATCCGAGCAGACGACATCACTACTGCATGACGCACAACGCATCGCCGCCACCTCCGCCCCGGTGCTAATAACCGGCGAGACCGGCACGGGCAAAGAGCTGCTCGCGCGCCTGATTCATCAATGGAGCGGACGCCCGGGCCAGTTCATCGCCCTCAACTGCGGCATCCTGACCGAGACGCTGATCGAGTCTCAGCTCTTCGGCCACCGCAAGGGGAGCTTCACCGACGCCGTCGCGGATTATCCGGGCGCTGTCTCTCAGGCGAGAAGCGGCACGCTCTTTCTGGACGAGATCGGGGAGCTGAGTAGCGGCAACCAGAGTAAGCTACTGCGCCTAGTCGAGCGACACGAGATTCATTCAATCGGAGCGCCGGGGCCTGAGCAGGTGGACGTGCGGATCGTCGCCGCCACGAATTCCAACCTCAAAGAGGAAGTGGCGAGGGGTTTATTCCGCAGCGACCTCTTCTACCGGCTGCAAACCTTTCACCTGGAGATTCCGCCGCTCAGGGAGCGCCCCGACGATATTCCTGTCTTGGCCGAGCACTTCATCAAAGAGGCATTCGCTAGGCACGGCCAGCGGGTGACGTTCATCCCAGACGCCATTGAAGCGATGCGGGAGTTACGGCTCAGGGGCAACGTGCGGGAACTGCGCGCGCTGATCGAGCGCACGGTATTGATAGCCCCGCAAGGGGCGACTATCACACGGGAAGCAGTTGAGACGCTGGTGGTGCGCCAGAAGCAAACTGCGGGCTTGGCGGACGTGTGGGCGGGCTGCTCGCTCGACGAGGAAGTGTTGCTCTACGAGCGGAGCCTGATCCAGATGGCTCTGAACGCCGCGCGGGGGCAGGTCACAAGGGCGGCGCGGCTCCTTGGAATCTCACACCAGAGGCTGTCGAGCATCCTGCAAGGGAGGCATAAAGATTTAGTCGCCGCCAGGACGCCGGTGCAGCGCCGCAGACGTAGCATCATTAAGTACCAGTCTTGAAATTATTCGAGCGTCGCCCCGAGATACGGTTTCAAATAATCATCAATAAAGCAGTGGATTTTGGTCATCTTATGCTCTATGCTGTTTACAGCCGTTGTCCTCCAGTGGACGTAGATAAAGCGTCGCAACTTCATTCTACGCGCCTGCCAAGAGGTACCGACTTTTAAATTTTTCGACTCAAGACTCAGGGCAACTTAAAAGAACATCCACACAAAGAAGCGCAGATTTGATTAGAACCTCATACAGAAAGCAGAACACAGTTGCCTCGCATCTACGATAATATCGAACAGAAATTACTGCCGGCGCTTTGTGATGCGCTTGAGCCGGCAACCCGCGCCGATTTTTGCGTGGGCTACTTCAACCTGCGCGGTTGGAAGCAACTAGACTCATACATTGAGCGCTGGGACGGGGGAGAAGGGAAGCGTTGTCGCTTGCTTGTTGGTATGCAGAAACTCCCGCAAGAAGAGCAGCGCGAGATGTACAGCCTGATCCGCACGGACGGCGGACTAGACAATTCGGCGGCTCTACGGCTGAAGAAGAAACTTGCGGAAGAGTTCCGCAACCAACTCGATACAGGCGTCCCGACGAATGAAGACGAAAAGGGGCTACGACGGCTCGCCGCGCAAATCCGAGCGGGTAAGGTTATCGTCAAACTGTTCCTGCGCCATTCTCTTCACGCAAAGCTATACCTGCTTTACCGCCCTGACCCGATCAACCCGATTATTAGTTATCTGGGCAGCAGCAATTTAACGGCATCAGGTTTGTCGCAGGGCGGTGAGTTGAATGTTGACGTACTAGATCATGATGCAACCCGAAAGCTGGAGCGGTGGTTTGAAGACAGGTGGAATGATCGTTGGTGCATTGACATCTCGCAGGAGTTAGTTGGAATCATCGAAGAGAGCTGGGCAAGGGAAGAACTGACGCCTCCCTACCACGTCTACGTCAAGATGGCATATCACCTCGCGCAGGACGCAATTAACGGACTGGCGGAGTTTCGCATCCCACGCGATTTTGGCAGCCGGCTCTTTGCCTTTCAGACGGCGGCGGTGAAAATTGCGGCGCATCACTTGAATAAGCGCGGCGGCGTGCTCATCGGCGATGTCGTCGGACTCGGCAAAACTCTGATGGCGACGGCGCTCGCGCGCATCTTCGAGGATGATTACGGAATTGAGACGCTTATCATCTGCCCGAAGAACCTCAGGCAGATGTGGGAAGACTACAGGCAGCGCTATCGCCTCCGCGCCAACGTGCTGTCGCTCAGTCGCGTCACGCAGGAACTCCATGAGATGCGCCGTTTTCGTCTCGTGCTGATTGACGAAAGCCACAACCTGCGAAACCGGGAAGGCAAGCGGTACCGGGCGATAAAAGAATATATCGAGAAGAATGACAGCCGTTGCATCCTGCTTTCAGCTACACCGTACAACAAAACCTACCATGATCTTTCGAGCCAGCTTCGGCTGTTCGTTGCGGAAGACAAGGATTTGGGAGTCCGTCCTGAGAGGTTGTTGCGCGAATTAGGCGACGCTGCGTTCGCCGCTTTAGGTCAAGTCGCGCCTCGTACCATCGCCGCGTTTGAAAGAAGTGAATACGCAGACGACTGGCGGGAATTAATGCGGCTCTACATGGTGCGGCGCACGCGCACCTTCATCCAGGAAAATTATGCCAAGACTGACGAGGAGACGGGTCGCAAGTTCCTCATTCTCGAAGATGGTACGCCTTCATACTTTCCGTCACGCCTGCCGAAAACGATTAAATTCCATGTGGACGCTGACGACCCGCAAGATCAATATGCAAGATTGTACGCGCCGCCTGTGGTGGATGCGATTAATAACCTGAACCTGCCGCGCTATGGCTTGGGCAATTACGTTGCGACGCGCCCACGTGAGAAACCGACTGTGGGCGAAGAGAAGGTCTTACTCGATCTGTCGCGCGCCGGAAAACGCCTGATGGGTTTTTGTCGGACGAACCTGTTTAAGCGCTTGGAGTCCAGTGGGCACGCCTTCCTGCTCTCAATCGAGCGCCACGTCCTGCGCAATTACATCTTTCTACACGCTATCGCCAACAACTTACCTTTGCCTATCGGGACGCAAGACGCAACGCTGCTGGATGCACGCGTCATGGACGAAGACGCGGACGCGACGAGCCTCACGGCGAGTTTGATTGACTATGAAGATGGAGCGGACGCCGACCAGGCAGAGGAGGTGGCGGAGACAGAAGATGTTTCCCGGCTCTATAATGCGACTGATTTCCACCGTCGCGCCGCTTCAATTTATGCTCAATACGCCGGTCAACATCATAGCCACTTCAAGTGGTTGGCACCGACGCTGTTCACTTCGGTACTCAAAGAAGATTTAGAGCAAGATTGTCATTCGCTGCTGGGAATCCTGCATCTGAACGGCGAGTGGCGCGCCGCCGAAGACCGTAAGCTCGACGCGCTCGCTGCTTTAATCAATAAGAAGCACATGACCGAGAAACTGCTCATCTTTACGCAGTTCGCCGACACGGTGCGTTACATTGCACGCGAGTTGCAGCGGCGCGGCATCCTCTATGTTGCCGGCGTCATCGGTGCTTCGGAGAATCCTACGGAAATCGCATGGCGTTTCAGCCCTGTTAGTAACGAGAAACAGGCGCATGTTAAGCCGGAAGAAGAACTACGCGTGCTCGTTGCCACAGATGTCTTGAGCGAGGGGCAGAACCTGCAAGACGCACACGTCGTCGTCAACTATGATCTGCCGTGGGCGATTATTCGTCTCATCCAGCGCGCTGGGCGCGTAGACCGCGTAGGTCAGAAAGCCGATCACATCCTGAGCTATTCGTTTCTGCCTGCGGAAGGCGTCGAGAACATCATTCGCTTGCGAGCCCGCGTGCGGGAGCGTTTACAGCAGAATGCGGAGGTCGTCGGCACAGATGAAGCTTTCTTTGAGGATGACAGGCGCGACGGTTTTCTGCTTGACCTCTACAACGAGAAAAGCAACGTCCTTGACGGCGAAGCAGATACGGAAGTAGATCTCGCTTCCTACGCATACCAGATTTGGAAGAATGCGATCACCGAAAATCCCAAACTGCAAAAGATCATTCCTGGGCTTCCGCCTGTCACCTACGCGACCAAGCAGCACATCCCTTTCGGCAAGGATGCGCCCGAAGGAGCGCTTGTTTACATGCGCACGGCGGAATGTAACGACGCGCTCGCATGGATTGACGAGCAGGGGAATAGCGTTACCGAATCACAATACGCGATTTTGAAAGCTGCCGAATGTGCATCTGAAACGCGAGCCTTACCGCGAGCTGAAAATCACCACGCCTTGGTTCAGAAAGGCGTCGAGCTTATCATCCGTGAAGAGAAGATCGTGGGCGGCGGCCTCGGCAGGCCGAGCGGCGCACGATTCCGCATCTACAACCGCTTGAAATCCTATGCTGACAGCGTGCGTGGCACTCTCTTCGAGTCCGAGGCACTGCTCAAAGCCATTGATGAGATTTACCGTTACCCGCTTCGGTCGGCGGCGGCAGATGTGTTGAACCGACAGATGCGGGGAGGCGCTACTGATGAATCACTCGCCCAACTCGTCATCGCGCTGCGCGACGAAGATCGCCTGTGTATCGTCCACGAAGACGAACAGGACGGCGAGCCACGCATCATCTGTTCGATGGGATTAAGAAATGTTCAGGCTTGAACGGGCGAAATTGCAAAGCGGATGAGCATCAATTGATATGACAACGCTCAACCTCAAAAACACTCAAAAGCTTCTCAAAGAGTTCAGCTTCACAGACCTCTTTACGCAAGAACTCGGTTGGGATCACCTGCATTTGCAGCCGCGCAAGCTGACGGTTGACGGCACGACGTTCACGCTCGCGCCCATTGCCGAAAAGCGTGGCTTCCAAGTCTTTGAGTGCCGATCTTCAGACGATATTCCGGTACGCGCTGTTCGCATAAAGATTGACCGCGAAGTGACGAAACTCGCTTACGAGCATTTGCTCGTGTTTGTAGATGCGAAGCAGCAGACGCAAATCTGGCGTTGGGAGCAGCGCGCCGAAGGACAGCCGCGCATCCCGCGCGAAGAGACATTCATCCCAGCGCAGCAGAGCGGCGAACGTCTGACGCGTAAGTTGGAATGGCTCATCGTCACGCTTGAAGAGGAGGAGCGCGGAGGGTTGAGTGTCGCCGGAGTGTCGAGCCGCGTACGCTCCGCCTTCAATGTTGAGCGTGTAACGAAACGCTTCTA
>CAVZDV010000006.1:0-92055 GCA_963774105.1 uncultured Acidobacteriota bacterium
ATAAGGACAGCGAAAAGTAGCCGCATCAGGAGCCAGAAGACACAAGTCAGGAGTCAGGAAGAGCCACGCTATTCTTCTGGCTCCTGACTTCTGTCTTCTGGCCCCTTCCCGCCTTAAAATGTTGGCCGCGCATAGTTTGTCTTGCGGGGGCTGCCGTTTTCTGCTACTGTACGCTCACTTGGACCGACCTCACATTATTTGAGTGGGCAGCAACGCCCTTTGGCCTTTCGAGGCTTTGTGGCCCTTGTGGCCTTTCTTCTCTGTGAAGCAGCGAGGTGATGGCATGACTAAAGCGAATGGTCGAAGACGTGCGCGGGCGGCAGAACTCACCAAGAAGGACGCCGAACGGCTCGTCGAGATCGTCTTTGAGAGCATCATCGAGACACTGAATCAGGGGGAGAAGATAGAGCTGCGCGGCTTCGGCAGCTTCCGCGTGCGCGAGCGCGGCGCGCGGCGCGGCCGCAACCCCAAGACCGGCGACCCTGTCAACATCCCTGCCAAGCGCGTCCCCTACTTTAAGCCCGGCAAGGAACTCAAAGAGCTGATCAACGAAGAGGGCGCTTCCGGCGCTGGCGCGTCCGAGTCTGGCGCTGCGGACGACGGCACCCCTCCCGCCATCTGAGAGCGCGCGAGGTGAGCGCTCATGGACAGGCTCTGGAGTCCCTGGCGGTACGACTACATCAAATCCGGGTCAACCGAAAAGAGCGGGCCGCCCTCATGCGTCTTCTGCGCGATGCTCGCGGCCGAGGGCGACGACGAGAGCAAGTACATCGTCCACCGCGCCGCGCACAATTTCGTCGTCCTCAACATCTACCCTTACATCAGCGGTCACACGATGGTCGTGCCCTACGCGCACCTGGCGGAACTCGCGGCCGCGCCCAAGGAGACGACCGACGAGATGATGGACTTGACCAAGCACCTCCAGGCCGTGATGCGCGAGGTCTACCGCCCGGACGGCTTCAACCTCGGCATGAACCTCGGGCGCGCCGCCGGCGCTGGCGTCGCCGACCACTTCCACCTGCACATCATGCCGCGCTGGACGGGCGACACCAACTTCATGACCACCGTCGGCGAAACCCGCGTCCACCCCGAAGACCTCGCCACCACCTACCAGAAGCTGCGCGATAAGTTTTGAGGAACACTGAGGCCAGGCGTATAATTCTGTCATCCACCCGCCCACCCTGAGCAGAAAACTGTTACGATGGACGGAGGAATGAGATGAACGAAGAGACCACAGAACACTTGCCGAGCGACGATACGAAACTCATCTTAGCGCGGCTCACCGCGCTCGAAGAGAAGGTTGACCGGCGCTTGCAGGAGACGCGCCCAATTTGGGAGGGTGTGCAAGCCGAGTTGAAGGAACTGAAGAACGATTACAAAGATTTCCGGCGTTTGTTCCACTCGACCTTCGCCAGCCTGGTGCGCGGTCAGGAAGACTCGTAGAACGTTTGGACAAGTTCGAAGCGCGCGACGTACCCCGGTAACTAATCCACCCACCCATCCTACCGCTTCGACGCGCCGCGCGGGATGGCCTCGTCCTCGACCTCGCCGGCCTTGTTGATCGGAATCTCCGAAGTCCTGTTGTAACTAACGCCGCGCTCCTCGGTGTCTAGCTCGGGGCGGGGAAGCTGTGCCAATCCGCTCGTCAGCGGCGGCGGGTTGAAGCCGGGGTAGTCGATGCGCGCGTGGTAGATGGCCGTCAGCGACGTGATGATGGCCTCGCGGATCTTCGTCAGTTCTTGCAAGCTGAGGTTGCACTCGTCGAGTTGGCCGTCGCTGATGATGGCGTCGACGATTTTGGTGACGATGGTGCGGATGTTCTCGGGGTTCGGCTGCGCGAGCGAGCGCGCGGCGGCCTCGCACGAGTCGGCGATCATCATGATGGCCGCCTCCTTGAACTGCGGCTTCGGGCCCGGGTAGCGGAACTCCGACTCGTCCACCTCCTCGCCCGGCGCGGCCTGCGCCTGCGCCTTGCGCAGGAAGAAGTGGAGCGTGCGCGTGCCGTGGTGCTGCGGGATGAAGTCGGAGATCTGCTTCGGGAGCCCGATCTCCTTGGCGAGCTTGAGGCCGTAGGTGACGTGGCTCGTGATGATGCTGCGCGCTCTGCGTCGGCTTCAGGCGGTCGTGCGGGTTCTCGCCCGTCTGGTTCTCGACGAAGTAGTCGGGCGCGGCCGTCTTGCCGATGTCGTGGTAGAGCGCGCCGATGCGCGCGAGCAAAGGGTTGGCGCCGACGGCGCGGCAGGCGTCTTCGGCCAGCTGGCCGACGGCGTGCGAGTGCTGGTTCGTGCCCGGCGCGCGCAGGGCTAATTGGCCCAGAACGGGCAGGTCCGCGTTCGACAGCTCCAGGAGCTTCACGTCCGTCAGGATGCCGAACAGCGACTCGTTGATCGGCAGGCCCCCGGCCGTGAAGATCGTCGTCAGGAGGCCGCCCAGCACGCCGCAGCCCATCGCGAGCAGCACGCTCTTGATGGTCAGCGGCTGCTGCGCGTAGGCGATGATGGCGACGGCCGTCATCGCGTTGACCGCGGCGATGAGCAGGCCCGCGACCGTGACCGACTGCCGCTCGCGGTAGCGGCCGATGCCGTAGAGCGCCGCGGTCGAGGAGATGACGGCGTAGATGGTGACGAGGATGCCGGTGGGCGCGAGCAGGCCCGCGAAGAGCGACGTGACGAGCGCCGTAATCAGCCCGATCTGGGTGTCCACTAGGAGCGCGACGAGCAGCGTGGCCGAGGCGAAGGGGACGGCGAAGTCCCAGATGACCGGGTCGTTCAAGGGCGCGGTCATGCCGCGCGTGGCGATGCTCTCGGCGAGCGTGAAGCCGACGCGCGCGAGAATCGTCTGGACGACGACCGCCGAGCCCACGAGCGCGAACGCCTTGCGCGGCGAGAGGTTCAGTGTGACGGCCGTCGAGCGGTGCTCTATGAACTTCCAGGTCAGCCAGTAGAGCGCGGCGACGAGGAAGAACAGGCCGAACAGTTGATTCCACCAGCGCCGGCCCTGCCGCGCGTAGTCGCGCACGGCCTGCATCTGCGCCAGCATCGGGCCGCTGACCGTGTCGCCCTCGCGCGCGATGACCTGGTTGCGCTTGAGCTGCATGTAGGCGGGCTCGACTTTACCGGCGGCCGCCTCGCGGACGTTCTGGGAGGCCGCGGGGTCGTAGAAGACGTTGGGCCTGACCAGCGGCGACATCGCGGCGAACAGAGCCTGCTGCTCGTCGGTCGTCCAGCCGCTCAGTTGCGAAATCCGCGAGCGCAAGTCCTTCTGCCTCTCCGAGAGCGGGTTCATGTGGCTCTGCGGCATGGTAAACACGGACTGCGCCTCTGGCTTCATCATGTTCGCGAGCACGATGTCCTGCTTGAGGTACTCGGCGTCGCCGTCTTCGTAGATGTAGCCGTCGTTTAACTCGCGCAGGATGCGCTCCAGTTGCTCAAGCTCCGCGGGGTCGAAGCGACGCGCGACGAGGGCGTCCACCAGCGCGCTCCTGCCGCCCGGCCCGGTCCACCTCAGCTCTTTTCTGGCGTTGCTGTTGCCCGGCTGCGTCGCCTGCTTCTGCAAGTCCTCCCAGGCGGAGCGGAAGCTCTGGGCGGCGCTCTTGGCGCGCGTCGGGTCGAAGGCGAAGACAGGGCGCGTGGCCTCGCGGGCCGCCTCGCGCCGCTTCTCCGTCTCGGCCAAGTCCGGCACGCTGATGTCCGCGGGGGCGATGACGGTGCGGCGCACCACGTCGCCCTCACGGTAGTTCTCGACGGAGACGCGCGAGTTGGCGTTGACCAGCAGGAGCGTGGTCGCAACGACGAAGAGGCCGTAGAAGATGAAGAAGCGCGTGCGCGGGCGGAACCGGCTGAAGGGGCGGAAGAGGAAGCCGAGGACCGCGTTGCGCACGCGGTCGAGCGGGGAAGTGAAGCGTCGTCGGTGTTTCTGGCTCATCTCAGCTATGCGCGGCGTACTCGGCCTCTTCCTTGTCTTCGGGGCGCGCGACTAGGTCGCGGGCCAGGATGGCGCTCGCGCGCTCAAGCATCGGGCGCAGGCTCTTCGGCTCGACGGCCGAGACGGCGACGGGCTCCGGCGCGTCCTTCTGCGCGGCCTGGCGCAGGATGGATTCGACCGCGGCCGGCTCAAGCAGGTCCGACTTGTTGAAGACAGTGAGGCGCGGAATCTGATTGAACTTCAAGCTCGCCGAGGATTCTCTCGACCGACAGGAGCTGCTGCTCCCAGCGCGGGTTGGTCGCGTCAACCAGGTGTATGAGCAGATTGCTGTCGCTAATCTCTTCGAGCGTGGCGCGGAAGGCGGCGAGCAAGTCCGGCGGCAGGTCGCGTATGAAGCCGACCGTGTCGTTGACGATGACCTCCTGCTCGCGCGGCAGGCGCAAGCGGCGCGAGGTCGGGTCGAGCGTGGCGAACATCCGCTGCTCGGCGTGGACCGCGCTCGAAGTGAGCGTGTTCAGCAGCGTGGACTTGCCGGCGTTCGTGTAGCCGACAATCGAGATGACGGGGAACTCGCGGCGCACACGTTCCTTGCGCCGCTCCTGGCGACGGAGTGAGAGGCTCTGAATCTCACGTTCGAGACGGTGGATGCGGTCGCGCACGCGGCGGCGGTCAGTTTCGAGCTTCGTCTCGCCGGGGCCGCGCCCGCCGATGCCGCCCGCGAGCCGCGAGAACGCGGAGTCTTGTCCGGCGATGAGGCGCGGCAGCAGATATTTTAATTGTGCCAGCTCCACCTGAATCTTGCCCTCGCGTGACTGCGCGCGCTGGGCGAAGATGTCGAGGATGAGCTGCGAGCGGTCAATCACCTTGAGGTCCGTGGCCTCCGAGAGCGAGCGCACCTGCGCGGGCGACAGCTCGCGGTCGAAGACGATCAGGTCGGCCCCGAGTTGGAGCGCGCGCACGAGCAGCTCTTCGAGCTTGCCGCGCCCGAGCACGGTGCGCGGGTCAATCGCGCTGCGGCGCTGGATGACGCTGTCGAGCACGACGACGCCGGCCGAAGTCGCCAGCTCCTGCAACTCCTCCATGGATTCTTCGGCCTCGAACATTGAGCCGGTCGTCACGCCGACGAGGATCGTGCGGTCGCGCACCTCCGCGCGGCGCGTCGCCCGCCGGTTGCGCGCCATCTCTTCTTCGAGCGAGTTGATGAGCGCGAGGAAGTCCACGTCGAGCTGCGACGGAATTTGCGGCTCAAGAAAAGCGTAGGGCGCGGCGGCGCGGCCGTTCGTGTCCAGCTCGGCGGCGGTCGTCGGCAGCAGGTGCGCGGCGCGGATCATGCCGGGCAGCCCCGTGCGCTCGTCCACGTCGAGCGAGACCATCAGGTCTAGGCGCAGAAGCGCGAGGTCGGTCAGGTCGTCCTGCGTCAATTCCTCGCCGCGCAGGTGCGTGTGGACGCCGCGCAGGCCGCGGAAGCGGTCGGCCGCGACGCGCGTGCGCTTCAGGTCCGGCCACTCTATGCGGCGCGCGTCGCCGACGACGACGTGCTCGACGTAGCCCTTGCGGTCAATCAGAGCGCCGATCTGCCGGCGCGTCTCGTGCGAGAGTTCCGTCATCTGGCGCGCGAACTCCGGCGTCACGATCTGGTGCGGCGCGATGCGCCGGGAGTAGAGCTTCTCGATGCGGCGCAGTTGATTCGGCTTTAACCCTTGCGTGTTCCCGTGTACGTTACTAATGGTTTTGGTCTCCCGGTTAAAATAACAGACAAGCAGTCGTCGGCCTTCTGGCCGAAAACCGATTGAAGTTACAGAACGATTGAAGCGAGCGGTGGCGGCGGGCGTCGGACGCTGTGTGGAACCCGGTGATGTTGCTCCGCGAAATAAATTCGCTTGGTCGCTTGAGCATTGCGATAGTCCGGTCAGGCGGGCGCGAGTAGCGTCGCTTCCTGCGACCTCACGCGCCGGGCTTTGGCTTGACCGGGACGGATTATAGCACAGCGCGCCCGGCTGCAAGCACCGAAACGCCCCTAAATTCCGGGGCTCGAATTAGACACCCGTCCGGCCCACGGCGTATCATGGAAAAGCTTTGAGTTTCAGCTTTCAGGTTTGACGACGGAGAGAACAGCTTAAATGAGCGAAGCGGGGCGCATTGTGCGCGTCAACCCGGTGGCCGGGATTGCGGGCGGCGAGGTCGTCGTCGAGTGCGCCGACTTCGACACGGATCGCGTCAGGACTTGCGCGGCGTGGTTCGGCGGCGAGCGCGCGAGCCTGGTCGGCGCTTCCCGCAGCCGCGTGCTCGCCGTCGTCCCAGAGTCGGGCGCGGCCGGTGAGCTAGACCTGACGCTGGAGAGCGACGGGCGGCGCACGGAGCCCGCGAAATTCACGGCCGGCGTGAAGCTGGCCGGCGACCTGCACCTCGTCGCCAACCCGGCCTTCGACCCGGACGACGGCTCGTTGTTCGTCACGCGCTCTGGCTCGCGCGGGCAGGAACTCCCCGTCACACTCTTCCGCGTGGACACTGGCGGCGCGCTCTCCGACTTCTCGGGCGACATCGTCAACCCGACCGGCATAGCCTTCGACAAATCGGGCCAGATGTTCGTCACGAGCCGGATGGACGGCACCGTCTACCGCGTCACGCCGTTCAAGGAGTCTGTCCCCTTCGCGAAGAATCTGGGCGTGGCGACGGGGATGGCCTTCGACCGCGACGGGCGGATGTACGTCGGCGACCGGACTGGCACAATTTACCGCGTCAACGGCATCGGCGAGGAGCAGCCCTGGGCGCGGCTGGAGCCTTCGGTCTCGGCTTACCACCTGGCTTTCGGCCCGGACGACGCGCTCTACGTGACGGGGCCGACCGTGTCCAGCTCCGAGGCGGTGACGCGCATTGACGGCAACGGCGAGGCGGGCGTCTTCTACAAGGGGCTCGGCCGCCCGCACGGGCTGGCCTTCGACCGCGAAGGCTTCCTCTACGTGGCGGCCTCGCTGCGCGGCCGCCGCGGCATCATCCGCATCACGCCCGACGGGAGCGACGCGGAGGTCTTCGTCGCCGGCGTCAACGTCGTCGGCCTGGCCTTCAGCGCCTCCGGCGACATGGTCGTCGCCACGACCGAGGCCGTCTACAGCCTCCCGCTCGGCATCCACGGGACACTGCTTTGATTACGGAATGCGGATTGAAAAGAAAGCACTCAAGCCTTTGCGCCTTAAGTATTAACTTTGCGCCTTTGCGGGAAACAGCCGTTCACGCAAAGGCGCAAAGTTAATACTTAAGGCGCAAAGGGTTGAAGCTGTCTTCCACGCCGCAATATGAAATCAGCCCGCAGTATGGTTTTTGACTCTTCTGTGGGCGCATGTTAGTGTGATGGGCTGCTCAGATTTGAGTGTTCGTTCTCCTTTTTAGACTATGGGCGATTACGACATAGGACAATTCATCCTCTACATGGTGGCGCTCGTCTTCTCGCTGTCGCTGCACGAGGCCGGCCACGCGTGGATGTCTAACAGGTTCGGCGACGATTTGGCGAAGTCGCAGGGGCGCGTCTCGCTGAACCCCGTCACGCACGTTGACCCCATCGGGACGCTGCTCTTCCCGGCGATAGCCTTCTTCGGGCACACGCCGCTGCTCGGCTGGGCGCGCCCGACGCCCGTCAACCCGCTGCGCTGGCGCAACAAGCGCGTGGCGAACTTCTGGGTCTCGGTCGCGGGCGTGCTGTGCAACCTGATGATCGCCATCGTCGCGGGCATCATCATCCGCGTGCTGTTCGAGACGGGGCTGATCTTGCGCGAGGGCTCCAACACCATAGTCCTCACCGACTCGGACGTGACGCTGGGCGCGGTCAAGCTGCTCTACGGGTTCTTCAGCCTCAACGTCGGGCTATTCTTCTTCAACCTGCTGCCCGTGCCCCCGCTCGACGGGAGCAAGATTCTGTACAGCATCCTGCCGTCGAGTTTCGAGCCGGCCCTTGAGGCGCTGGAACGCTACGGCTTCCTCCTGCTCATGATTCTCGTCTTCACGCGTGCGCTCAACCCGATCTTCGACGTGGTGCTCCCGTTCGCGATGAACCTGGTCTTTATCGGCACGTAAGAGAGTTTTGATGAAACGGATCTTCAGCGGCGCACAGCCGACCGGCGGCTTCCACCTGGGCAACTATCTCGGCGCGCTCCGCAACTGGGTCGAGTTGCAGCACGAGTACGAGAGCTTCTTCTGCGTCGTCAATCTGCACGCACTCACCAACCCGCAAGACCCGAAAGAGCTGGCGGAGAAGACGCGCGAAGTCGCGCGCCTCTACCTGGCCGCGGGCATAGACCCCACGGTCTCCACCGTCTTCATCCAGTCGGACGTGCCCGAGCACGCCGAGTTGGCCTGGGTCTTGAACTGCATGACGCGCATCTCGGAACTCGACCGCATGACGCAGTTCAAGGAGAAGGGGCGCAAGCAGCGCGAGAACGTCAACGTCGGCCTCTTCGACTACCCCGTGCTGATGGCCGCAGACATTCTGCTCTACCAGACGGACCTCGTGCCCGTCGGCGAAGATCAGAAGCAGCATTTGGAGCTGACGCGCGACCTGGCGATGAGGTTCAACCGAGACTACGGCGAGACGTTCCGCGTCCCGGAGCCCTTCATTCCGAAGGTCGGCGCGCGCATCATGTCCCTGGGCGACCCCACGAAGAAGATGGCGAAGTCGGACGAGAACCCGAACGCGTCAATCGCGCTCCTGGACGACGCCGACACTGTGCGCCGCAAGCTCAAGCGCGCCGTGACCGATTCTGGCACAGAAGTCCGCTTCGACGAGACGCGGCCCGCGGTCACGAACCTGCTGACCATCTACCGCATTCTGACGCAACAGTCGCCCGAGGAGATTGAGAACCATTTCGCCGGCCGCGGCTACGCGCAGTTGAAGGGCGAACTGGCCGAACTGGTGGTAGAATTCCTGCGGCCTTTTCAGGAGCGCGTGCGCGGCATCTCGGACGAAGAACTCGACCGCATCCTCGAAATGGGCCGCGAGCGCGCGAGCCGCGTGGCGCGACCGACGATGGAAGAGGTCAAGAAGCGCCTCGGCCTGCATGGCGCGCACGGCGCTGGAAGTTGAGACGGGAGGGACGATGGAAGAAACGGCGGAGGTGTTAAGCCCGGCCCCGCAGCCCGCGGCCGCGACGACGACCATCAGCGTCGCCGGCGCGCGCCCCGAAATCATGGCCGGCGTGGGCGACGAATTAAAACTCGTCATGGGCGAGTTCGCGGGGCCGCTAGACCTGCTGCTCTACCTGATACGGCAGGAGCAGGTGGACATCTACGACATCCCTGTCGCGCGGATCACGGACGAGTATCTGCGCTATCTACGATTAATGCAGGAGCTGGACATCGCCGTCGCCGGCGATTTTTTAGTGATGGCGGCGACCTTGATCGAGATCAAGTCGCGGATGCTCCTGCCGCGCGACCCGCTGGCCGACGCGACGGCCGAAGAGTTAATTGACCCGCGCTCGGAGCTGGTCAATCAACTCCTGGAACACCAGAAGTACAAGGCGGCCGCACAGATGCTCTGGTCGCGTGCGACCGTGGAGCATGCCGTCTTCACGCGCGGCGAGCTTGAGACGGACAAGCAGAACCCGGAGGTGGCGGTCGGACTCTTCGACCTCCTGAAAACTTTCCAGCACATTCTCGCGCGCCACAAAGAAGAAGTCCTGATGGAGATCGAGCGCGAGGAAATCTCCATGGCGGAGATGTCGGAGCGGCTGCGCAACATGGTGCTCTCGGCCGGTGAGCTGAATCTGCGCCGGTTCTTCGAGCGCGCCAACTCGCGCCGCGAGCTGGTGCTCGCCTTCCTCTGCGTCCTGGAACTGGTCCGCACGACCGAAATCTCACTGATTCAGCAGCAGACCTTCGGCGACATCATCGCGCGCGCCGGCGCATAGAAGCTTATGAGCGAAGAAATCAAAGACGAACTGGTAGACGAGGCGGACACGTTTTTCGACGCCGAGGAAGATGTCATCATCCACGACGCGGACGCCGAAGACCGCCTGGAAGAGGCGCTGGTTCAGCGCGCCGCCGCACGCGACGCGGGCGAAGAGGCCGCGCCCTCAGAGGACGGGGACGAGCCGCACGGCGTGCGCAGCATGGCCGAGATGATGGCGATCATCGAAGCCCTCATCTTCGTCTCCGAGGAGCCCCTGAGCGTCAAGGCGCTCGCGGACGTGCTCAAGGAGGACCGCGGGTGGATAGAGACGGCGCTTGAGGCGCTCGCCGAAGAGTTCAACGCGCGCAACGGCGGCCTGCAACTGCGCGAGCTGGCGGGCGGCTGGCAGTTCGCCACGCGCCCCGAGCACCACGAGCACGTCCGCGCCTTTCTGAAGTCGCGCCCCTCGGCCAAGCTCTCGCTCGCGTCGCTGGAGACGCTCGCCGTCATAGCCTACAAGCAGCCGATAACTGTGCCAGAAATTCTGGACATCCGCGGCGTGCAGTCGCCCTCGGCCATCAAGACGCTGCTCGACAAGCGGCTCATCAAGGCGTGCGGCCGCAAGGAGACCGTCGGGCGGCCCATGATGTACGGCACGTCGAAAGAGTTTCTCTTACAGTTCGGGCTGAAAGATTTATCGGAGCTGCCGAGCATCGAAGACTTCGAGGATTTGGCCGGGGGAGCGTAAAGCAGTGGTCAGTGGTCAGTGGTCGGTGGTCAGTTAGAAGCTGATTTTGAACTGACCACCGACCACTGACCACTGACCACTGTTATGGAAGAGCGTCTACAAAAATTAATCGCTGCCGCGGGGCTGGCCTCGCGCCGGCACGCCGAGGAGATGATCGCGGCGGGCGAGGTGACCGTCAACGGGAAGGTGGTCACGGAGGCCGGCACGAAAGCGGACCCCGCGCGCGACCACATCAAGGTGCGCGGGCGGCTGATTAACCCGCTCTTGCTGGCGCGCGAGAAAGTTTACGTCCTTTTGAACAAGCCGCGCGGCTACCTGACGAGCCTCGCGGACCCGGAGGGCCGCCCCCTCGTCACCGAGCTTTTGCCGAAATCCCTCGGCCGCCTTCACCCGGTCGGCCGCCTGGACTTCAACACAGAGGGGCTGCTGCTGCTGACCAACGACGGCGAGTTCACGAACTACGTCACGTCCGCGCGCAACCGCGTGGCGAAAGTTTACGAGGTCAAGGTCAAGGGCGTGCCGCCCGCCGCGTCCATCGAGCGCCTGCGCCGCGGGATAGTGTTGGAGGACGGCGTCCGCACGGCCCCGGCCGAGATCACGCGCACGGACGAGAGCGACACCAACGCCTGGTTCGAGGTCGTGCTGCACGAGGGGCGCAACCAGCAGATTCGCAGGATGTTCGACGCCGTGGGCCATTCTGTCGTCAAGCTGCGCCGCGTGCAGATCGGCCCGCTGCGCGACGAGCGCCTCGCGCCGAAACAGTGGCGCGCACTCGCGCCCGCGGAGGTCACGCGCCTGATGGGCAAAGGGCGGCGGAAAAAGCGGCCACCGGCCAAGGCCAAAGCGCGCGGCGCGGGTAACAGCGGGCGGCGAGACTAAGTTACAATAGGTTTCAAGTTTCAGGTTTCAGGTTTCAAGTTAAAGACAAAGAACCTGAAGCCTGAAACTTGAAACCTGAAACTTCTAGGGGCTTTTTATGGAATTCGAGCTGAACGAAGAGCAGCAGCAGGTGAAAATGAGCGTGCGCGAGTTCGCCGAGGCGGAGATCGCGCCGCACGTCATGGAGTGGGACGAGACGCAGCACTTCCCCGTAGAGCTTTGGCCCAAATTGGCGGAGCTGGGGCTGACCGGCGTCATCTTCCCGGAAGAGTACGGCGGGGCGGGCATGGGCTACGTCGAGTACGCGACGATCATCGAGGAGCTGTCGCGCGTGGACGGCTCAGTCGGCATCTCCGTGGCGGCGCACAATTCGCTCTGCTCGAACCACATCTACATCTACGGGTCCGAGGAGCAGAAGCAGAAATACCTCGTGCCGCTGGCGCAGGGCAAACATTTAGGCGCGTGGGGCCTGACGGAGCCGGGCGCGGGCTCGGACGCTTCGGGCACGCGCACGACGGCCGTCAGGCAGAACGGCGGCTACGTCGTCAACGGCGCGAAGAATTTCATCACGCACGCGATTCACGCCGACACCTGCGTGGCGATGGCCGTCACCGACCGCTCGCAGCGGAGCAAGGGCATCTCGGCCTTCATCTTCGAGAAGGGGACGAAGGGGTTCGCGCCGTCGAAGAAGGAGAACAAGCTCGGCCTGCGCGCGTCGGAGACGGCGAGCGTCGTCTTCGAGGATTGTTACGTCGGGGAAGAGCATCTGCTCGGCGAGGAGGGCATGGGCTTCGTGGGCGCGATGCAGATTCTGGACGGCGGGCGCATCTCTATCGCCGCGCTCGCGGTCGGCATCGCGCAGGGCGCATACGAGTCGGCCGTGCGCTACTCGAAGGAGCGCGAGCAGTTCGGCAAGCCCATCTCCGAGTTCCAGGCCATACAGTTCAAGCTCGCAGACATGGCCGTGCAGGTAGAGGCCGCGCGCCTCCTGATGTACCGCGCCGCGTACCTCAAGGACATCGGCAAGAAGACGACTAAAGAGTCTTCGATGGCGAAGCTCTACGCCTCGGAGGTGAGCGTCCGCGTCTGCGAGGAGGCAATCCAGATTCACGGCGGCTACGGCTACACCAAGGACTACCCGCCCGAGAAATACTGGCGCGACTCCAAGCTCTGCACCATCGGCGAGGGAACCAGCGAAATCCAGCGCATCATCATCGCGAGGGAATTATTAAAGCAGTGACCGGACTGGGAAATAGTAGAGGTTCACATGACGGAGCTTAACTTGACAGCGATTTACGAGGAGGCCGAAGAGGGCGGCTTCATCGGCTACATCGCGGAGCTTCCGGGCGCAAACACGCAAGGCGAGACGATAGAAGAAGTGCGCGAGAATTTGTTGGAGGCTGCGCAGATGATACTCGACGCGAACAGAGACGAATCGGAACGGCGGCTGTCAAAAGGTGCGAAAGTTACGCGGGAGCGTTTGACACTGCGTGCGGCTTAGGGATGAAACGCACAGACCTGATTCGTCACCTGGAATCGCACGGGTGCGTGTTCTTCCGGGAAGGCGCGAGGCACACGATTTACAAGAACCTTGCGTCGGGCGCGTTCTCGGCCGTTCCGCGTCACCGCGAAATCAAGAACATCCTGGCACTCAAAATCTGTGACGACTTGGGCATCCCCCGACCTTAAATTTACTGCTCGATGGATACCAACACTCTCGTTGACAGGGTCAGTGCCGGCGATGCGCGGGCGGTGGCGCGCGCTATCTCGAAGGTCGAGGACGGGGGCGCGGGTGCGGGCGAGTTGATGAAGGCCGTGTTCGCGCGGACGGGGCGCGCGACCGTCGTGGGCATTACGGGCGCGCCGGGCGCTGGGAAGTCTTCGCTCGTTGACAAGGTGGCGCTGGAATACAGGCGGCGCGGGGAGCGCGTCGGCGTCGTGGCCGTGGACCCGTCGAGCCCGTTCTCGGGCGGGGCCATCCTCGGCGACCGCATACGCATGCAGACGCTCGGCCTGGACCCGGGCGTCTTCATCCGCTCGATGGCGACGCGCGGGAACCTCGGCGGGCTCGCGCGCGCGACCGTGGACGCCGTGGCGATTCTGGACGCGGCGGGCTACGGCCGCATCATCGTCGAGACGGTCGGCGTCGGCCAGGACGAGGTCGAGATAGTGAAGACGGCGGACGTTTCCGTCGTCGTGCTCGTGCCGGGCATGGGCGACGACATACAGGCCATCAAGGCCGGCATCATGGAGATCGGCGACGTTTTCGTCATCAACAAGGCCGACCGCGAAGGCGTCCTCAGGACGGAGAAAGAGTTGGAGGCCCTGCTCTCGCTCGCCATGCGCCCGGACTTCTGGCAGCCGCCGATTGTCAAGACGGTGGCGACCGAGGGCAAGGGCGTCACGGATTTGGTGGAGGCCGTCGAGCGTTACCGCGAGTTTCAGCAGCAGGCGGAGGCGAGCAATGAGCGCCGCGAGGCGGTCGCGCGCTGGCGCATCGTGGAACTCTTGCGCGAGCAACTTCTCGCGCGAGCCTTGAGCGGCGATGGCGCGTCGGAGAGACTCGACTCGCTCGCCGCCGAAGTCGCCGCCAAACGCCGCGACCCTTACTCGGCTGTCGAAGAAATACTGAAGTCAGTGGTCAGTGGTCAGTAGTCGGTGGTCAGTTAAAAGCCGTAAGCTAATAACTCGACCACTGACCACTGACCACTGACCACTGACCACTGATTATGAAGATTGAGCACATAGGCATCGCCACGCGCGCGCTCGACGAGGCGCTCGTGTTCTGGCGCGACGCGCTGGGGCTGGAGGTGGTGCACACGGAAGTCGTCGAGGAGCAGAAGGTGCGCGTGGCGATGCTGCCCGTGGGCGAGCCGCGGATTGAGCTGCTTGAGCCGACGGCCGACGATTCGCCCGTGGCGAAGTTTCTTGAGAAGCGCGGCGCGGGGATTCACCACGTCGCCGTGCGTGTTGACGACATTCGTGCCGCGCTGGCGCGGCTGAAGGAGAGCGGCGCGCGGCTGATTGACGAGGCCCCGCGCGTCGGCGCGAACAACTGCCTCGTCGCGTTCGTCCACCCGTCGTCGGCCGGCGGGGTGTTGTTGGAGTTGGTAGAGCATACTGATTCTGTAATGATTGATTGACCGCGCCCGCTCCGGGGCGGTTCGTGATAAGGAGATAAGAATGAGCGTTTGTCACCAGTGCGGGACTACTTTGGAGGAAGGGCAGCACCTCTGCCCCGAATGCGGGGCGGATAATTCGGAGGCTGCGGCGGCGACTACCGAGCAGGCGGCCGCCGAGGAGACGGTCGCTGAGGAGACGGCCCCCGAGAAGACCGAGGTCGCGCCGGCAGCGAAGAGTCAGCCGGCTGCGGCCCCGCAGGCGCGCAAGGCGACCGGGCCGAAGAAGACGGGCATGAGCGCGACGACGAAAGCCATGATCGCGGCCGGCGTCGCGATCCTGTTCGCGGCCGCACTGGTCGTCTGGCAGGTGAGGGCGGGCCGCAGCTCCGGCGTCAACCTGACGGCCGAGGACATGGCGACCATCGTGGACGGCTTCCCGCCGCAGATGCGCATGCAGATGGCCGACGACAAGGAGGCGCGCAAGGACTTCGCCGTCAACGTGCGCCAGATGCTCGCGCTGGCCGAGGCCGCCAAGACCGAAAAGTTCGACGAGCGGCCCGAGTTGAAGCGGCAGCTCTCGCTGGCCCGCTCGCTCGTCATCGGACAGACTTACCTGGAAGAGCAGCGCAAGAACGCGCCGACGAACCCTTCGGCCGCCGCCATCCCGCAAGCAGAGGTTGACGCCTTCCTGAAGGATGCGGGGCAGGAGCAGAAGTTTGAGGAGTTCATCGCGGACGCCAAGGCGCGCAACCCGCAGGCCGCGAACCTGCCCGACGAGCAGAAGCAGCAACTCAAGCAGCAGTGGGCGCAGATCATGGTCGCCGAGCGCAAGGGCGCGCAGGCGGGCCTGGACAAGAGCCGCAAGGTCGAGCTCCAAATCATGTTGCAGGAGGCGCGCACCCTGGCCGAAGCCTACGCCAAGGAGAAGCTGGTCGAGCGCGTCAAGGCGACCGAGCCGGAGATTGACGAGTACATCAAGAATCACCCGGAGCTGGACCCTGCGAAGGCTAAGTCGCAGGCCGAGGAGATTCTGAAGCGCGCGCGGGGGGGCGAGGATTTCAAGAAACTCGCCAGCGAGTACACGACCGAGCCTGGCGGCAAGGAGCGCGAGGGCGACCTGGGTTGGTTCGGCCGCGGGCAGATGGTCAAGCCGTTCGAGGACGCGGCCTTCGCCCTCCAGCCGGGCCAGATCAGCGATGTCGTCGAGACGGACTTCGGCTTCCACATCATCAAGGTCGAGGAGCGCGCGCAGAAGCCCGGCCCCGACGGCAAGCCCGAGGAGCAGATTCACGCCCGCCACATACTCTTCTCCAACAAGGCCGCGGACCCGAACAACCCGTTCGCCGGCCCGCAGTCGCCGCGCGATCAGGCCAAGGCCGCCGTCGAGAAGGAGAAGCAGAAGAAAATCATGGACGAGATCGTCCAGAAGTCGCACGTTACGGTCGCCGAGGACTTCACGGTCAAAGCGCCGGAGATGCCGCAGGGGATGCCGCCGGGGATGGAAGTCGGGCCGCCGGGGGCGGACCAGCCGGCAGGGCCGCCCAGCGGGGGTGCGCAGAAGTAGGCCGCGCCCTATGCAGTTCGGCGACTACCGAGTGTTGGTCGTGCCCGACGCGGAGTTCCGGCTGGACGGCGGGGCCATGTTCGGCGTCGTGCCGCGCGCCCTCTGGTCGCGCGTCTGCCCGCCCGACGAGTCGAACCGCGTCCGCCTCAACATGAACTGCCTCTTCGTCGAGACCGAAACCGAGCGCATTCTCATAGAGACGGGCGCGGGCGACAAGTGGACGCCGAAGCAGGAGGCCATCTACGGGATAGCGCGTGAGCGCCCGCTGGCGGAAAGTTTGCAGACCATTGCGGGCGTCCGCGCCGAAGACGTGACCATCGTCGTCAACACGCACTTGCATTTCGACCACGCTGGCGGCAACACCACGCGGGACTCTTCCGAGAGAGTCGTCCCCACGTTCCCGAACGCGCGTTACTTCGTCTCGCGCGCCGAGTACGAGCACGCCGAAGAGCCGCACGAGCGCGACCGCGCCAGCTACCTGCTGGAGAACTGGCGCGCACTTTCGGAGTCGGGCCAGCTCGAATTGAAGGACGCGGACTACGAGGTTGCGCCGGGGCTGCGGATGGAGACCATCGCGGGCCACTCGCGCACGATGCAGTGCTTCAGGCTTGAGCGCGGGGGCCGCACGCTCTACGGCTTCGCGGACCTCGTCCCGACGCGCGCCCACGTCCCCTTCGCGTGGATCATGGGCTACGACCTCTACCCCGTGGAGACGCTCGAAGCCAAGAAGCGGCTGCTCCCGCAGGCCGCCCGCGAAGACTGGCTCTGCCTCTTCTACCACGACGCGGAAGCGCCGCTCGCGCGCATCGTTGAAGAAGACGGGAAGCTGCGCGCGGTCGGCTACGAAGAGAAGCAGGACGGATTCATACCGGGGGAATAATTTTTCGGACGAACACTATGACGACAGCACAGATCGGAATCATCGGCGGGAGCGGCCTCTACCAGATGCCGGAGCTGAAGGACGTGGAGGAGGTCAAGGTCGAGACGCCTTTCGGGAGCCCGTCGGATGCCTTCATCGTCGGCACCCTCGAAGGGGTGCGCGTGGCGTTCCTGCCGCGGCACGGGCGCGGGCATCGCTACACGCCGACCAACCTCCCGTTCCGCGCGAACATCTACGGGATGAAGCTGCTCGGGGTCGAGCGGATTCTGTCGGCCTCGGCCGTGGGCTCTTTGCAGGAACAGTACGCGCCGCTCGACATGGTCATCCCGGACCAGTTCTTCGACCGCACGCGCGCGCGCGCACACGAGTCCACCTTCTTCGGCGACGGCATCGTCGCGCACATCACGTTCGCGCACCCCGTCTGCGAGGACTTGGGCGACGTGCTTGAGGCGGCGTGCGGCGCGGCCGACGTGAAGACGCACCGCGGCGGGACGTACCTGTGCATGGAAGGCCCGGCGTTCTCGACCGTGGCCGAGTCGAACGTCTACCGCTCGTGGGGCATGGACGTAATCGGGATGACCAATCTTCAGGAGGCGAAGCTGGCGCGCGAGGCCGAAATCTGCTACGCCACGCTCGCGCTCGTCACGGACTACGACTGCTGGCACGAGGAGCACGACGCCGTCTCGGTCGAGACCGTGATCGAGTATCTGAACAAGAACGTGCGCAACGCGCAGGTCATCCTGAACGAAGCCGTCAGGCAGTTGGCTGACAAAGAGCGCGCCTGCGGCTGCGGCTCGGCGCTGAAGAGCGCCATCTTCACCGCCCCGGACCTCTGGCCCGACGCGACGAAGAAGAAGCTTGAGGCAATCATCGGGAAGTACGGTAATAAGTGATCGGAGGTGTTATGAAGAAAGTAGCTCTGATAATCGGTCTGTGCGCGGCGGCGCTGTTGTGCGCGGGGCTTGAGGCGCGGGCACAGGGCGGGGCGGGCCGCGGGCCGGACCCCGCGACGGTGCGCGACGCCGACCTGGAGAAGGACTCGCTGCACAACCTTGAGGTCGCGCGGCAGTATTTCAAGCTGAAGAAGGCTTACTTCGCCTCGCTCCAACGCGCCGAGGAGATCATCGCCGGCAACCCCAACTTCGCGCGGATTGACGAGGCGCTCTACTACGCGGGCATGAGCAACTTCTACTTGTCCAAGAACCAGGGCAAGCAGAAGGTCGAGGCCCTCCCCGAGAAGCGCCGCCAGACGCCCGAGAAATACCGCGAGGAGGCGCGCAATTACCTCTCACAGCTCGCCAGCGAGCACCCCGACAGCGACTACAGCAAACAGGCGCAGGACGCCCTGCGCGAGCTGGGCGGGCCATTACCCAAGAACAGTGGTCAGTAGTCAGTGGTCAGTGGTCAGTTATAAAGCCAGTCGTCTTTCTTTTAACTGACCACCGACCACTGACCACTGACCACTTATCACCCATCAGGAGCGAACAGAAAAAATGTCATTGTTAGTAGTCGGGTCGGTGGCGTTCGACGCAGTGGAGACGCCGTTCGGCAAGCGCGATAAGATACTGGGCGGCTCGGCGGCGCACTTCTCCATCTCGGCCAGTTATTTCACGGACGTTCGCGTCGTCGCCGTCGTCGGCGGCGACTTCACGCGCGAAGAGGAGCAGGTCTTCGAGCGCCACAACATCAACCTCGACGATTTGGAGCGCGTCCCAGAGGGCAAGAGTTTCTTCTGGAGCGGGCGCTACGACTTCGATTTGAACACGGCGCACACGGTGGACACGCAGTTGAACGTCTTCGCCGACTTCAAGCCGAAAATTTCAGAGGCCGCGAAGCAAGCGCGCCTCGTCTTCCTCGGCAACATCCAGCCGGACTTGCAGCGCGGCGTGCGCGAGCAATTGTCGGGCGCGGAGCTGGTCGCGCTCGACACGATGAACTACTGGATTTCGAGCGTCCCCGAAGAGGTCAAGGCGGCTGTCAGCAGCGTCAACGTCGTCATCATCAACGACGCGGAGACACGCCAACTCGCGGGCGAGGCGAATTTGATTAAGGCCGCGCGCAAGATTCTCTCGTGGGGGCCGCGCGCTCTGATCGTCAAGCGCGGCGAGTACGGCGCGGCGCTCTTCACGCCCGAGACCTACTTCGCCATCCCCGCTTACCCGCTCGAAGGCGTCTTCGACCCGACGGGCGCGGGCGACACCTTCGCCGGCGGCTTCATGGGCTACATGGCGAGCCAGGAGACTTTGGACGAGGCGGCGATGCGGCGCGCGATGATCTTCGGCTCCGTGATGGCCTCCTTCAACGTTGAGGAGTTCGGGACCGAGCGCGTCCAGCGCCTCACGCACGACGAGATCAACGAGCGGTTCCGCGCCTTCAGGCGGATGACGCACTTCGAGGAGATTCCCTTCGAGCGGGCAGTCCAGGCGGCGCGGTAAATGCGGTTTCAGGTTTGAAGTTTCAGGTTCGAAGTTTTAGACTAACCTGCAACTTCGAACCTGAAACTTTTTGATGGGGGAAACGATGTTCTGCCCTGTTTGCGAGTCTGAGTACGAGGCGGGCGTGACGCTCTGCCCGGACGACAACACGGAGTTGGTCGAGCGGCTGACGCCCGAGAACAAGCTGCACGACGACTCTGAAGCCCGCTTCGTGAATCTGCACAACTTCGGCTCCCCCGCGGAGGCCGAGATGGTCAACGACCTGCTCCGACAGAACGACATCCGCTCCGCGGTCCAGGCCGGCGGCCAGGATGTCTTCTCGCCGCTGCTGGCCGCGACCGCCGGCGCGATGGTGCTCGTGGACGAGCGCGACCTCGACCGCGCCCAGGAACTCTACAACGCCTACTTCGGCCAGGACACCACCCCGCTCACCGGCACGACGATGGAAGAGGACGCCGAGGCGGAGGAGGAAGAGCAATGATGAACTTTGCGGGATGAATGATGAATTAAAGGCAACCGGCTTTTAACTCATCATTCATCATTACCTCGTTCATCATTTAATTTTCATGGAGACGACAGAGGCCATCGTGGTGCTGATGACGGCGGGGAGCCGGGAGGAGGCTGTGCGGCTGGCAGACCTCCTGGTCGTCGCGCGGCTGGCGGCGTGCGTGCAGATTCTGCCGGAGATGGAGTCGGTCTATCACTGGGAAGGGAAGATCGAGCGCGCGCCGGAGATTCTGCTGCTGGCTAAAACCACCTGTGCCAATTTCGCGGCGCTCGAAGCGGCCGTCCGCTCGCTCCACAGCTACGAGACGCCCGAGATCATAGCCCTGCCCGTCACGGCCGCCTCCGCCCCCTACCTGGAATGGCTGACCGCCAGCGTCATCCCCCAGAGCAAAGCCGCAGACCAGACGTAGCCCCCGTCAGTACCGCAGGCGGTGCTGACTTCGAAAGGAGGTCAGGTGGATGCGCGGCTCGGCCCTACTGATTACCGTCCTTTGTCTCACGGCGCTCGCCGGCTGCACGCCGAATCAAAATGGCCCGGTGGGCCAAAATTCCAACCAGCAGATGAGCCAGAACCCGTATCAGCCGACGCCTTACGTCAAGCTCAAACACCCGGAATGGACGAAGAACGCCGTCATCTACCAGATCAACACGCGGCAGTTCACCCCGGAGGGCACTTTCCGCGCGGCGGAGAAACACCTACCCAGGCTCAAAGAGCTGGGCGCGGACATCCTGTGGCTGATGCCGGTTCACGAGATCGGCGTGAAGAACCGCAAGGGCAGTCTGGGCAGCCCCTACGCCGTCAGGGACTATAAGAGCGTCAACCCGGAGTTCGGCACGCTCGATGACCTCAAACATTTCGTCGCGGCCGCGCACGCCGAGGGCATGCACGTCATCCTCGACTGGGTGGCGAATCACACGGCCTGGGACAACAAACTCGTCGCCGAACACCCGGAGTGGTACGAGCGCGACTACAAGGGCGACTTCCGCCCGACGCCGTGGTGGGACTGGTCGGACATCATAGACCTGGACTACAGGCACGAGGGCCTGCGCCGGTACATGACGGACGCGATGAAGTACTGGGTCCGGGAGGCGGACGTTGACGGCTACCGCTGCGACGTGGCGGGTTTTGTGCCAATTGATTTCTGGAACAACGCGCGCAAGGAACTGGACGCCATCAAGCCCGTCTTCATGCTGGCCGAGTGGGAGTCGAGGGACCTGCACGCAGAGGCGTTCGACATGACTTACGCGTGGAGCTGGTACGACGCCGTGCGCGACATCATGCAGGGGAAGAAGACGGACCTGAGCGGGCTCTTCGTCTACTACTCCTGGAACGAGAGCTCGTACCCGGTGGAGAGTATGCGTATGACTTTCGTCAGCAACCACGACAAGAACGCGTGGGAGGGGACGGAGTTCGAGCAGTTCGGCGCGGGTCTGGAGCCGGCGATGGTGCTCTCGGCCGTGGGCGAAGGGATGCCGCTCGTCTACAACGGGCAAGAGGCGGGCAACACTAAGCGGCTTCAATTTTTCGAGAAAGACCCCATCGTCTGGAAGGAGCACCCGAACGGCGAGCTTTACAGAAAATTGTTCGCCCTGAAGAAGCGGAACACGGCGCTGTGGAACGCGCAGTGGGGCGCGCGCATGATTCTAGTCCCCAACAGCTTCCCCACGCGAGTCTTCAGCTTCGTCCGCCGCAACGAAAAGGACAAGGTCTTCGCCGTGCTTAATTTCTCGGGCCGGCCGGAGAAGGTGACCTTCAAGGAGAATTTGTTCCACGGGAGATACATGGACTACTTCAGCGGAGAGACAGTCGAGTTGGACGGCTACACGCAGTTGGAATTGAAGCCCTGGGGCTACCGGATTTTCGTCCAGTAATTAAATACCCTCCTAATAATCGTCGGACACGGTCTTGTCCATTTTGCGCAGGGAGTCCTGGCTGCGGACGACGATGTCAACGACCTCGGCGGGCGAGTCTGTGAGGTGCAGGAGCCGCAGGTCGGTCTCGTTAATCTTGACTTCCGCCAGCATCACCTCTTCGACCCACTTCAGCATCCCGCCCCAGTAGCTCTTGCCGAAGAGGACGACGGGGAAGTTCTTGATCTTGCGCGTCTGGATGAGCGTCAGCGCCTCGAACAACTCGTCGAGCGTGCCGAAGCCGCCGGGGAAGATGATGAAGGCCGCGCTGTACTTGACGAACATCGTCTTGCGGACGAAGAAGTATTTGAAGGTGAGCGAGCGCGTCAGGTAGTCGTTAGCCTTCTGCTCGAAGGGCAGCTCTATGTTGCAGCCGATGGAGACGCCGCCGGCCTCGCGCGCGCCGCGGTTGGCGGCCTCCATGATGCCTGGGCCGCCGCCGGTGATGACGGCGAAGCCCGCGCGCACCAGCAGCGCCGCAGTCTCCTCGGCCGCCTTGTACTGCTCGTGGTCAGGTTTGACGCGCGCCGACCCGAAGATGGAGACGCCGCGCGTGACGGTCGCCAACTCGTCGAAGCCCTCAACGAACTCGCCCATGATGCGGAACACGCGCCACGTGTCCGTGTGCGTGAACTCGTCCGCCTTCGGCGTCTCAAGTAACTGCTCGTCCTGCGTGACGAAGGGAGTCTGTTTGTTCTCGGTCTCGTTCTCAGCCATTTATACCGCCATGATGTTGTAGCCGCAGTCAACGTGTATGACTTCGCCGGTGATGCCGGAGGAGAGCGGGCTGCACAGGAAGAGGGCACAGTTGCCGACCTCGCGGGCCTCCACGTTGCGGCCTAAGGGGGCGCGCTCGGCGTGGTGCTTGAGCATCGTCGAGAGGTTCGAGACGCCGCGCGCCGAGAGCGTGTTGAGCGGCCCGGCGCTGATGGTGTTGACGCGGATGTTGCGCTTGCCGAGGTCGTGGGCCAGGTAGCGCGTGCTGGCTTCGAGCGCGGCCTTCGCCACGCCCATCACGTTGTAGTTCGGCACGACCTTCTCCGCGCCGTAGTAAGTCATCGAGACGATGCTGCCGCCGTCCGTCATCAAGGGCACGGCCGCGTGCGCGAGCGAGGTCAGCGAGTAGGCGCTGACTTCGAGCGCCGTCAAAAAGCCGTCGCGCGTGGTGTCCACGAACGCGCCTTCAAGCTCCTCCTTCGGGGCGTAGGCGACGCTGTGAATCAAGAAGTCGAGCCGCCCGAACTCTTCGCCCACGCGGCGGAAGGTCTCTTGAACTTCCTCGGCCTGTGTCACGTCGCAGGGCAGGACGAGCGCGCCCGCCATGTCGCGCGTCAGGCCCTCGACGTTCTCCTTCAGGCGCTCGCCCTGGTAGGTGAAGGCCAGCCGCGCGCCGGCCTCACTCAAAGCCTGTGCGGTCGCCCACGCGATTGACCGCTTGTTGGCGACCCCGAAGATGATGCCGAATCTGTTTTCGAGCATTGGGAGACTCCGTTGAATCAGTTTTCAGTGGTCGGTGGTCAGTGGTCAGTTAAAGGCCAGTTGTTTTAACTGACCACCGACCACTGACTACTGCTCTAGAATTAGTTTCTGTTCCTGTTCGTTCCAGCGCCAGAGGCCGTGGCCGCTTGAGAGGTGCACGCCCCCGAGCCAGGCGTCTATCGAGTTGGACTTCAGGAAGTCGTCGCGGCCAGACCGCACGGCCTCGCCGAACGGCGTCAGCTTGAAAGTGCTTGCCGCGAATTTCCGCGCCTCGTCGCCGGCGGGTGCGTCAAGGACGACGAGCGGCCGGCTGGCCGCCGCGAGCCTCGTCAGGTCGTTCCAGAACTGCGCGTCGCCGAGGCCGTAGGCAGACTCGGCGCGGCCGAAGGTCTGGAAGAGCGTGGGGAACTCCTCGTGCCCGCCCTGTATGAGTTCGAGCGCCAGGTTCTCGACGCGGCCGAGGCCGTTGCGCGTGGAGGGGAAGCGGGCCAGGTGCAGCAGCAGCGCGTCCCGCAGGTAAGGCAGCGCGGAAGTGTCGCCATCGAGCAGCTCTTCGATGGCGCGCGGGTCGGGCGACGAGTAAGCACGCCAGGCTTCGGCCGCCAGCCTCAGCTCGGCCGCGCCCACTTCGCGCCTGGACTCGAAGAGCGAGGCCATCTGCGACGGCGTCATCTGGCCCAAAAACTCGCCGGCGCAGACGAGGCTCAGTTTCGTCGCGCCCAACTCGCGGCGCGCGAACCAGTCCAGCAAATAGATAAGCAAGGTCTGGCAGAACAGGTCGTGCTCGAACCAGAGGACGACCTCTTCGTGCTCGCGGAATCTTTCGAGGCTCTCCTCCTGCGCGGCCAGTGTTCTGCGGCACTCCTCGAAGTCCGCGCCGTAAGCGTCGGCCAGGTGGCGCGCGCGCAACTCGCGCCACTCTTCGGCAGAGGCGTTGGCCGGCGTCGGCCCCGCGATCAGGGCCTCGCGCCAGACGAGGTGCTCGCCGGGCAAGCCAGAGCGCCGTAGAATGTCCGCCGACGAATCCCCGTTGTGGACGTGTAGCATAGATTCAGGATTTACTTGCTCAAGCCGCGGCGCTCTCCTGCTCGGCTGCCATCAGTGCTTTGTACTCGCCGCTGTCAACCCACTTCAGGATTTCCGAGACGCGCCAGATGGGGAAGGGGTGCGACATCCCGGAAGAGATGATGTCGGCCCAGAAGCGGTCGAGCGCCTTCTCGTCGTAGTTCTTCTGGAAGTCGCGCGCCTGGACGAGGAACTGTTCGTAGTCAACCTTGGAGGCGTAAGTCCCGCCCGCGAGCTTCATCATCGTGCGGCCGATGACGTGCGGGTCCTGCGTGACCAGGAGCGCCGCGCGGTCGCAGGAGAGTTCCGCCCGCCGCGCCCAGGCCAGGAGCGCCGAGCGCATCGTCATCGAAAGCAGTTCCAGCGCGATCTTCGCTATCGCCGTCGCGGCCAGCGCGGCGTTCGCCAGCAGTTCCAACAGGCGCGCGGCCGTCAGGTAAAGGACGTGCTCGGCGTGTATGTGGCCGACCTCGTGCGCGACGACCGCCAGGACTTCCTCGTCAGTCAGGCGCTCGATCAGGGACGAGTGGAGCACGATGACGGGGCGCTCGACGCCGCCCGTGAAGGCGTTGACGATGGGCGACTGCTGGACGAACAGCTCCGGCATATCTACGCCGAGCGTGGTGCAGGCGATCTGTAACTTGGCGTAGAGGTCGGGGCACTGCTGCGGCGTGACCTTGACGGCGCTGGCCGTGAAGATGACGCGGATGGCCGATTCGCCCGTCACGGCGAGCAGCTTTTTCAGCGCCGAGTCTATGCCGGGGATGGCGCGCAGCGCGGCGAGCGCGCGGCTGTCCGCGGGGTGCACGTAGTCGTGCTTGTTCAGGTCCGCGAACTTCTTGTGCGGCTCGTCGGAGAGCGGCAGGCGGCAGCGCCCGCACTTGGCCGAGCCGCCGTTGTCCCGCGTCTGGTTGCGCTGCCCGCAGTAGCGGCAGCGGATTGACTCGTTCTCTGTCATCTTCTAATTCCTTCTCCGAAAGTCTGTGAGAGCGCGCCCGCCGGGAAGACTCGCTCGAAAAGGGCGGCTCGTTGGCGAAGGATTATAAGGAAGCCGCCATCAATCATCAATCAGAAGCAGCGGGCAGCAGAGCAACGCGCCAGTCTTCAGCCCCGGCAGGGGCGGTTGATAATAGCCCAGCACTTCAGGGCTGGGATTAAGACGGTAAAGATAGTTGAGTCCCGTAGGGACGGCTGAAAGTGGGCCGACCTTTCTTCGGTCGTCCCTACGGGACTTGGCACAATTTTCCGTCGCGCTCCCAGCACTGAAGTGCTGGGCTATTTTCACGCCGCCCCTACGGGGCTCATGCCAACTGCCTTTCCGTCGCTAGTGCTTAAAATGCCTGATGCCGGTGAAGACCATTGCTAAGCCATGCTCGTTGGCGGCGGCAATGACTTCGTCGTCGCGGACGGAGCCGCCGGGCTGGATGACGGCGGTGACGCCGTGGCGCGCGGCCTCGTCCACGCCGTCGCGGAAGGGGAAGAAGGCGTCGGACGCGAGCACGGAGCCGGCCACGGGGAGCTGTGCGCGCATGGCGGCGATTTTGACGGAGTCTATTCTGGACATCTGGCCCGCGCCGACGCCGACGGTCTGGCCGTCGCGCGCGTAGACGATGGCGTTCGACTTGGTGTGCTTGCAGACCGTCCAGGCGAAGAGCAGCGCGCGCAACTCTTCTTCGGTCGGCGCGCGCTCGGTCACGACCTTCAAGGCGTCGGGCGACAAGCGGTGCGTGTCGCGCGTCTGGACGAGCATCCCGCCCGTGATGGTTTTATATTCGAGCCCCTCCGCGCGACTCGGCTCGCCCGCGCGCAGCACGCGCAGGTTCTTCTTCGCGCGCAAGGCTTCGAGCGCCGCCTCGTCGTAGTCCGGCGCGATGACGACCTCCGTGAAAATCTCCGTCACGGCGCGGGCCGCCCTCTCGTCAACCTTACAATTAAAGGCGACGATGCCGCCGAAGGCCGAGACGGGGTCGGTGACGAGCGCGCGGCGGTAAGCCCCCTCAGGCTCAAGCGCGGTCCCCACGCCCGCCGGGTTCGTGTGCTTGATGATGGCGCACGCCGTCTCGTCGAAGTCGCAGACGAGCTGCCACGCGGCGTCGGCGTCAACGTAGTTGTTGAAAGACATCTCCTTGCCGGAGAGGACTTCGGCATTACCAACCCCGCCGTCTTCTGCGGTGTCGTAAAGCGCCGCGGCCTGATGCGGATTCTCTCCGTAGCGTAAAGAAAATTTCTTGTACAGGCTAAACTCGCCAGCCGAAAACAACGGAGAGTCGTTCATGCCGGCGGGGCCGACATCCGGGTCCGTTTTGAGAACTTCCTGAACGACAAAGCTCTCGCCTGTTCCCTCAGTGCTGCGGTTTGCCCAGGCGAGATTTGAGCTCAGATATTCAAAGATAGCCGCATCATAAGCGGCGGTACGCCGGAAAGCCTGCTGAACCAACCGGGCGCGTGTCGCGAGCGAAAGGGCTCCATCGTTCTGTCGCATTTCCATCACGGTCGCCGCGTAGTCGCCGGGCTCGACGACGACGGCCACGTCACGCCAGTTCTTCGCCGCGGAGCGAATCATCGCCGGGCCGCCGATGTCTACTTGCTCGACGGCCTCTTCGAGCGTGACGCCCTCGCGCACGACCGTCTCCTCAAACGGGTAGAGGTTGACGACGACCAGGTCAATCGGCTCGATGCCGTGCTCGCGCATGGCCGCGACGTGCTCGTCGTTGTCGCGCAGGGCGAGCAGGCCGCCGTGAATCCGCGGGTGCAAGGTCTTGACGCGGCCGTCCATCATCTCTGGAAAGCCCGTTACGTCCGAGATGTCTCGCACGTCAACGCCCGCCTCGCGCAAGGTTCGCGCAGTCCCGCCCGTGCTGATTAGCTCGACGCCGAAGCCGCTGAGCTCGCGCGCGAATTCCACCAGCCCCGTCTTGTCCGAAACGCTCAACAGAGCGCGCTTGATTTTTCTCAGGTCCATATCACTGTTTTAAGTTGTATCCCTCGCGGAGCGCGCGGACGCGTAAGCCCTTGCGGTCGCGCGCGGTCAGGTTGATTTCGATGCGGTGCGAGGCGGCGGCGCGCGCGGCCTCGTCCGGGTAGTAGCCGAGCACGTACTGGCCCCGCAAGTCTTCCTCGATGGCGCGGAAGACGGGCGCGAGGTCGGGCGCGGGCGCGGCCGGGTCGAGCGCTTCTTCAGCGCCGCCGATGACGAAGTAGCGGCCGCCCGTCTTCGTCGCTAGGTCGCGGAAGCCTTTGGCGGGCGGGCGCATGACGAGCCGCCCGTCGCGCGGCGTGTAGAGCGGCAGGTGTATGACGTAGAAGGAGACGCCCTGCGCGCGTGCATCGGCGATGACGGTCCCGGCGCGCGCGGTGCTGGCCGTGTCGAGCCCGTCGCTGATGAGGACGACGATGCGGCGCTCGGCGGGGCCGCCCTGCTGTGCGGCAAAGGCGCGCAGGGCCGCGGCCGCGGCGTCGAAGATGGCCGTCCGCCGGCCCGCGGGCAAGTGCGCGGCGAAGGCCGGCTCGACCCGCGCCGCGTCGGTCGTGAAGGGGGCCAGCAGCTCGGCCTTTTCGCCGAAGTGCAGGACGGCGACGCGCGAGCCGCGGCCGAAGCGGGAGAAGAGTTGGAGCGCGGCGGCGCGCTGGCGTGCGACCAGCTCGCGGATGCTGCCGGAGGCGTCGAGGGCGAAGGCGAGCGCGACCCTGTCCGTGCCGGCGGCGAAGTAAGAGAGGGTCACGGCGCGCCCGTTGTCGCGCACCGAAAAATCGGATTGGGTCAGGCCCTGGACGCGCCGCCCGTCGGCGTCCGTGACGAGCGCCGGGACCGTGACGAGGTCCGTGCGGACGCGCACCACGTCGTCGGGCGTGGCGTCAGTGCCATCTTGCGCGAAAGCGGCGCAGAAAAGAAACTGTGCCAGAAGAAGGGCGAGCGCGGAAAAGTAGGGCCGGCGGGCTGGACTTGGGGTCATGCCGCACTAAAACAGGAAGCGCCAGAAGAACAGGATGCTCAGGAGCAGGACGAGCGTGATGACGATAATCTTAACGAGGCTCACTATCGTTTCCTCTGCGGCCGGGGGGCCGCGAAACAAGACGCGAGTCGAACGAAGCTCATTCTAGTGGCGCGCGATTGCGCCTGTCAACGCGGCGAACGCCAGCCGCCCGCCGCTGCTGTTGAGTTCAAAGGAAAATACGCAGGGCGGGCCGAGTGTGTTCCGAAAATTCGTAAGGGCTGCGAAGTGAGCGGGGGTAAACCACCCTTCCTGACCTGCGAGGCGGCGATGATTGAATGATTCAACTCACGCCGCCTCGCAGGTCGGGAAGAGGGGCTTGCCCCCGCTCGCTTCGTCCTCATTTGAACCGCAGCGAGACGCGGCCGCTGAAGAGGCGCGGGAAGCCTACGTGCGTGCCGCTGAAGACGGACTGGAAGTTGTAGAGGAAGAGCTCATCCGTCAGATTCTGGATGTCGAATTGGAGGTTGAGCGAGGCGCGCTCGCGTTGCAGGAGGTCCGCGCCGACGGAGAAGTTGAGCACCGTGCGCGGGCGCGTCCGGCCGCGCTGGAAATCAATCTCGCCGTAGAGGCGCGAATCGTTGCCCGCGGCCACGAAGTCCGCCAGAGTCGTGCCGGGCTCTACGTCCGTCGGGTAGCCCGAATCGTAGCGCCCGCTGAAGATGGCGTAGACGCCAGAGCGCCTGTGGTTGTAGCTCAACTGAAACTGCATGGAGGTGCGCTGGTCGTGGTCGTTGGCGAAGATCAGCCCCGGCACTTCGAGGCTCTCGACGGCCTCGCCCAGGAAGAGGCCCCCGTTGATGGGGGTGACGCCGTAGGCGCGCGCGTTGGCGTAGGAGACGAAGCCGCGCAGGCCCCGTATGTCAGACGACTCCAGGCGGATTTCTGTGCCAGTCACGCGCCCGCTCGAAATGGAGATCGGGAAGATGACGCCCGTGTCGAAGAACTGGTCCTTGTCGCCGAAATTCGTGATTCGCTTCTGGTAGCCGACGACGTTGAGCCGCGCGTACTTGGTTAGCTGCTGCTGGACGCCCGCCTCGAAGACGTGCTGCTTGTCGGGCAGGATGGGCCGCACGCCCGACTGGCCTTGCAGGACGGCTAAGGGCGAGAGCGCGGCCGCCTCCGACGAGCTGGCGAGCAAAAGGTTCTCGGCCGGCGGGAACTGGAAGAAGCGGTTGTAGGAGGCCCTGAGCGTCGTCTGCGTGCGCGGGATGTAGTAGCCGACGGCGATGCGCGGGCTGAAGGCGTCTTCCTGTATGACGAGCTTGTAGTTGTCGTAGCGCAGCCCGGCGGCAATCGTCAGGTTGCGAGCGAGCGTGAACTGATCCTGCAAGTAGAAACTAAAACTCCGCCCGGTCCTGCGCCCGCTGAAGACGAAGGGGTCGGCGGCGGTGAAGGCGTTGACCGGATTTGGCACAACGTTGCCGTCTTCGTCCACGAGGTCTTCGAAGGGCTCCGTGGTGTAGAAACTAAAATCTTCGCGGACGGGCGTGATGGTGAACTGGCCGCCGAACTTGATGTTGTGCGAGCCGCGCGAGAGCGTGACGGCCGCGACGCCGCCTATGTTTTGGAGCGAGCGGTCCTGGAAGGCCGCGACCGGCGTTGACTGCGGGTTGCTGGTGAGCCGCGCCGTGCCGTAGCGGTTGAAGAAAGAGAATTGGCCCAACATGGTCGGCGAGAAGATGTGCTCGAAGGTGATGAACTCGGAGTGGTCGCGCAGGCGCTGGCGCTGATCCTGCCCGGCCAGCTCCTGCTCGACGCGGTTCGGGACACGAAAATTCGAGCCGCCGATGAGGAACGTGCCGCGCAGAGAGTTGTTCTGGTCGAAGCGGTAATCCAGTCTGAAGAAGGCCTTGCCGGTGCGGCCGAAGTTGTGAAAATTCTCAATCGTCGGCGGGTCGAGGAAGCGTTGCGAGGTGCTGGCCGAGAGGTTCGTCAGGAAGCCGAACTTGTCCGTGCGCGTGGAGAAGTCCGCGCCGACCTCGCCCGTCGAAAAGCTGCCGCCGGAGAAAGTGACGCCGCCCTGCGTCGGCGTCTCAAGGCCCGAGCGCGTGTTGACGTTGATGACGCCGGCCAGCTTGTCGCCGAACTCGGCCGGGATGCCGCCCGTCATCACCTCTACGGTGCGGAGCGTGCGCGCGTCCAGGCTCGTGGAGAAGATGGCCGAGAGGTTGTCCGTGACGGGCACGCCGTCAACGACGAATTGCACCTGCGACTCGGAGCCGCGCGGGTGCAAGCGCCCGTTGTCGTCGGGCGCGAAGCCGGGGGCGGAGGCGACGATGGCCTCTATGCCGCGCGAGGGCGCGGCCCCGGCCTGACGCTCAAGAATCGCCTGGTTGATGTCCGTGTCGGAGGAGACCTTGTCGTGCTCGGCGTGGTCGGGGTCGGCCTCGACCGTGACGGTCTGTGCCGTGCCGCCGACGGCGAGCGCGAAGTCAAGGTTGAGCGGGAGCGCGCTTTCGATGTCTATGTGCTGCTCCGCGGGCTGGAAGCCGGGCGCTTCGGCCGTGACGTTGTAGTCGCTGAAGGGGACGTTGACGAGCTTGAATGTGCCCTGCTCGTCCGTCTGCGCCGTCTGCTTATAGCCAGTGTTAGGCTGCGCGATGGTGACGGTCGCGCCCGCGACGAGCGCGCCGTTTGGGTCTTTGACGGTCCCCTGAACTGTGCCAATTCGCGTCTGCGCGGAGGCCGGCGAGAAGTTGACGAGCGCGAGGAAGACGGCGGCCGTGAAGAAAAATTTTCTGAGAAACATGGCGAAGCACCTCTCTGAATAAAACCGTAATGCCGTGCCGACCGTCCCGTCGGAACGCGGGTAACGGTCGGGGCCGCGCGGTCCCGTAAAAAACGGGCGCGCGTGGGCCTGATAGGGATTAGGACAGAGAAGTGGCGGGCGGGGCGCGTCCGCGTCGCGGGGCTTCGAGCCTGGAGGCGGCGAGCAAGGCTACTGCCGGCAACAGCTCGGCCTTAACTTGCGGGGCGACGAGCTGCGGCAGGGCACTGAGGAGACTGAAAGAAAGATTCTGGCGAAGCTGGCAGATCAGACAGTCGCGGAGGGCGGACGAATCGTTCGCCGAAGAACCGGCGTCGCCGGACGAGTTGACCGACGCGGCGTTACTCTCCGCACCTTTCAGCGCGAGACCGCCGTGGCGGTGCACGGACTCGGCCGTCGTCGTGTAGGTGACGAAGGCGAGCAAGACGAAGGCCAGCAAGCGCGCCAGGGGCGCGTGCCGATGTCGTGTTGCTGAAACGGTCTTGCTGGTCACTTGATGTTGCGCTGTGATAGAGTCTGACCCGACTGGGGACTATAAACACCCGCGCGCGGGGGTGTCAAATGAGCCTTTGATGCCTCTCTTGCCGGCCGGTTTGCCCTCCCGGTTCACAGATTTAGCATGACCTTGCGCACGCCCCTGTCCGACCGCCAGCCGAGCCACGAGCAGCACCCATCTCGCACAGTCGGAGTCTGTCTTCGTCTGATGCTATTCGCCGCGTTGTGCTTATTCCCTTACGCAGTTCGGGCGGAAACGCTGACGGCGCGCGTCCAGGTCATCTCGACGGCCCCGGCGCGCGTGCGCGTCGAGGGCGGGCGCGAAAAGCCTTCGCGCGCGTGGTCGTTTCGCAACGCTTACGCGAACGTCGTGGGCCTCGGCGAGCGGATAGAGAATTTGAAGCTCTTCGACGGCGGCGGCGCGGAAGTCGGCGTCAGACGGCTCGCGCCCGGCGAGTACGAGGCGGAAGCCCCGGCCGCGCGGTTCGTTTACGAGCTGAAGCTGGACGCGCCGCTCTTCGAAGGGGACGCGGCGCACGTCTCGTGGCTGACGCCGGAGCGCGGGTTTCTGATGCTGGGCGACCTGCTGCCGCTCGCGGGGGGCGGACAGGCGAGCGGCGCGCGCGTGAGTTTCGGCCTGCCGGAGAGGTGGGCCGTCGCGTCGAGCGCGAAGGCGGGCGCGGGCGGCGTCTTCGAGCTGGCTGACTTCGAGCCCGCGGTCTTCTTCGTCGGACAAAATCTGCGCGAGCGGCGTGAGCGCGTCGGCGCGATGGAGTTCCTGTTCGTGACGGCGGGCGAGTGGGCTTTCTCCGATGAGGAGGCGAGGGAGGTGGCCGCGCGGATTTTGAAGGAGCACGCGGAGACGTTCGGCGGCGTGGCGCGCGAGACCGTCATGCTGGCGCTCTCGCCGTTCCCGCGCGCGGCGGGCGCGGATCGGTGGAGCGCGGAGACGCGCGGCGCGACGGTCACGCTGCTCGCCGGCCGCTCGCCTTCGCGGACGGCGGCGCTGGCACAATTAAGTTTCCCGCTGGCGCACGAGTTGTTTCACCTCTGGGTCCCGAACGCGCTCGGACTCAGCGGCAGCTACGACTGGTTTTACGAAGGCTTCACGCTCTACCAGGCGCTCGCGGCGGCCGTCCGCCTTGAGCTGCTGACGTTCCAGGACTACCTGAACGCGGTGGGGCGTGCCTTCGACGCTTACAAGTCTGCGCGGGGCCGCGAGCAGTTGAGTCTGCTCAAGGCGTCGGAGCGGCGTTGGACGCTCTCGCCCGCGCTCGTCTATAACAAGGGGATGGTGGTCGCGTTTCTCTACGACCTGACGCTCAGACAGCAGACGAAGAACAAGCGCTCGCTCCCGGACGTTTACCGCGAGCTGTTTCGCCTCGCGCGCGCGTCTCAGTCGCCCGGAGACGGGAACGCGGCGGCGCTCGCGGCGTTGAACGGGGCGGGCGACGTGCGCGAGCTGACGCGGCGATACGTGGAGGACGCGGGCGAGATTGACCTGACTTCGGTCGTCACGCCGTTCGGGCTGAAGGCCGAGACGTTCGGCGTGCGGACGCGGCTCAGGGTGGCCGAAGGCTTGAGCGGCTCGCAGCGCGATTTGTTACGCAAATTCGGTTACAATGAAAAGCTGGACGGGACACACGCGAGGCGGCGCGCCCCCGCGCGCCAGTGAGAGCCCCTTAGGAATCGGCGCGAGCCGTCAACCAAACATGAGTTACTCGAAGAAGATTCTTTTCATCTGTGCCCTCGCCCTCCTGGCGGCCGGGTGCAGCACGCTCGCCAACATCACCTCGGACACGGGCGTCGTCATCGCCAAGCGCGCACAGGTCCGCAGCTCGGTCGCGGTCGTCGCCGCCGACCTCGTCGAAGTCACGCGCGGCGATGTCGTTGACATACTGGATTCAGACACGGCCGAGAACGGCGAGAAGTGGCTGATGGTGCGCGCGCACGACGTAGAGAACACGGAGGGCTGGATCGAGGCGCGCAACGTGATGCCGCAGGAAGTCCTGGACAGGGCGCGCAAGCTCGCCGAAGAGGACAAGGAGATTCCGGCCCAGGCGAGCGGTCAGTTGCGCGCCGTCAGCAATCTGCGGCTCACGCCCGACTATACCAACAACGAGAACATCCTGATGAAGCTCGAAAGCGGTTCCAGCTTCGAGATCGTCGGGTGGAAGCGCGTGCCGAAGCCGAAGGGCGCGCAGACGCAGGAGAGCGACGACGCGCCGAGGGCCGGGAGCGCGCGCACGGACACGGGGCGCGCGGGCGCGCGCGGCGAGGATGCCGCGAGGGAGCCTGAGGAGGCTTACGACCTCTGGTACAAGGTGCGGCTCCCGCCCGCGGTCTCGCCCGCGCCGGCCGGCTGGGTCTACGGCAAGCAGGTCGAGCTGACCGTGCCGAGCGACATCATCTTCTACCGCACGGGCCGCGAGTTCGTCGCCTGGCGCAGGCTCGACGACGACACGGGAAGCGCGACCAACACGTCGCGCGACAAGGACGCCGCGAAAGAAGAGAAGCCCGGCAGTTGGGTGATCTTGGAGAAGAGCACGGCGGGGGGCTCCATTGGGCCGGACGAGCCGGACTTCGACAGGATTTACGTGCTCGGCTACGACAAGTACCGTCAGGAGCATTACACGGCTTACCGCGGCCAGGACGTGAAGGGCTACCTCCCGCTGAAAGTTGAGGGGCAGGGCGACAACAAGACTTTTGCCGTCAGGATTCAGGGCGAGGACGGGCAGCCCAAAGAGGTGAAGTACGCCGTTTATAAAGACGACCGCGGCATCCTGAAGGTCTCTTCGCAGAGCGAGGCACAGAAGCGGAAGCGTTAAGAGTGATAGATAGAACGGAGAGGATATGAATAATCAGGAAGACTTTTTTGACGACATCATCAGCGACGAGGAAGAGCCCGAGGAGTTTGAGGGCGATTACGAGGAAGAGGACGAGGAAGACGACGAGGACGCCGAGGTGCGGACGGTGGTGCTGGCGAAGAACGATATGCTGGCGCTGCTCAGCCTGAAGAAGTCCGAGGAGGCGGGCGTCATCGTCCGCGTGGACCCGCGCCAGCCGGCCCCCGCCGCGCAGCGCTACGACGACGCCGCGGCGGCCGTCAAGTGGTTCAACCGCAGCCTCGCCACGAGCCGCAAGAACGGCTGGGAAGTCGTCTTCGACGGCCGGCCCCTGTTCGGCTGACGCTTTCAAACAAGGCCGACATCCATTCGCCCCCGCCGCTCATCTCAGGTCGGAACGATTAAACCTGTAGAGAGAGCGGGAATTGTTTTCGATGGAAACGATCAAGGGGTTAACACTGAAACACCGGCAGGACATGAGAAGCGGAACTAAGCGGCTGTTGAGCAGCATCGCGCTGGCCGCCGGCACGGTTGGCACGGCGCTCTTCATACGGAAGAGGGTGGTCAGGCGCGGGGAAGACGCCAACGGCAATCGCTGGGCGCGGCCGGGGATGATTGTCACCTTCCGCGCAGAGTTGATGCCCGGCCGCGACGGCTCGGAGAGGACGTTTCACGTCAAAGAGCTGCTGCCGAGCGACCGCGTCCTGCTGGACGGAGTGGCGGGCGAGCACGCGAGGGGCGAGTTCGAGCGCGTGCGCTGAGCGGCTGGCCCGATTCCTTAATTGGCACACAAAAAGAGAGCGCCGGATTCCCCCAAATCCGGCGCTCTCTTTTGTCCTTCACTCATTCAAGATTGAAGGAGAGTTATGAATTGCCCGCTACTATACACGCCGGGGAGGCTTTAATCATTGCGCTTCTGTTGCAATCGCCTTACGGTTTGACCTGGCCTCCGGGGCGGGGGACGAGCGTGCGCGGCGGCGTCTGCTGCTTCATCTGTTTGATGAAGAGGCGCGCGCCGAGGAGGACGGCGAGTACGAAGGCGAAGCGCAGCGGGAGCCTGGTGTCCGACTTGACCAGCATCCAGAAGTGAAGGACTCCGCCGGCCGCCGCGGCGTAAACGAGTTTGTGAAGTCGCGCCCAGCGCTTGCCGCCGAGCCGCTTAATCCACTTCTTCGTCGAAGTGATGGCGAGCGGCACCAGCAGCAGGAAACTCAACATCCCGACGGCGATGAACGGGCGCGCGTAAACGTCCGCGACCGTGCCCTTGAGGTTGAACGCGCGGTCGAACCAGACGTAAGTCAAAAGGTGCAGGAAGCCGTAGAAGAAGGCGTAGAGCCCGAGCATCCGGCGGAACTGTATGAGCCACTGGACGCCCGTCAGCTTTCTGAGCGGCGTGACGGCGAGCGAGATGAGCAGGAAGACCAGCGTCAGCATCCCCGTCGTCCGCGTCAGGAACTCGACGGGGTTCGCGCCGAGTTTGCCCTGCGCCCAATCCCACGTCATCAGCGCCAGCGGCACGAGGCTGTTGACGAAGACGACAACTTTGTAGAACTTGATCTCTTTCATAGCTTCCGGCGCAAGAGCGGGGGCAAGCCCGCCTTCCTGACCTGCGAGGCAGCTACCCTTGAATGATTCAACGAACATCATCTCCCAGGTCGGGAAGGGTGGCTTGCCCCCGCTCTTTCAGGGTCAGAAGTTAACTCGCAAATCCATCCCTGAGTAAAGGTGGCCGACCTGCTCGGCGTAGCCGTTGAAGAGGAGCGTGTCGCGGCGGCCGTACTCGCCTATGCGCCTCTCGGTCGCCTGGCTCCAGCGCGGGTGGCTCACGTTCGGGTTGACGTTCGAGTAGAAGCCGTATTCGCGCGGCGCGTAGTCGCCCCACGTCGTCGCGGGCTGGTCGCGCACGAGGCGAATCTTGACGATTGACTTGATGCCCTTGAAGCCGTACTTCCAGGGGACGACGAGCCTGAGCGGTGCGCCGTTCTGCGGCGGCAGCGGCTCGCCGTAGAGCCCGACGGCGAGAATCGTCAGCGGGTGCAGCGCCTCGTCTAGCCTGAGGCCCTCGACGTAAGGCCAGTCGAGGCCGCCGCCGTCCTGGCCCGGCATGCGCGCGGGGTCGTAGAGCGTCTCGAACTGCACGAAGCGCGCCGCGGAGTTGGGCTCGACCGCTTCCAGCAGTTTGCCCAGCGGGAAGCCGACCCACGGGATGACCATTGACCAGCCCTCCACGCAACGCATCCGGTAGACGCGCTCTTCGAGCGGCGCGAGTTTCATGAGATCGTCCAGGTCGAAAACCCTCGGCTTGTTGGCGAGCCCTTCGACCGCGACGGTCCAGGGGCGCGTGACGAAGCCGCTCGCCGCGCCCGCGACCTCCTCCTTGTCGGTCGTGAACTCGTAAAAATTATTGTAGGTCGTGATGTTCTCGAACGGGGTCAACTTTTCGTTGACGGCGTAGCCCGCCCGGAGGGCTTCGGCCCCCTCGGGCTTGACGACGCCGGGCAGCTTCGTGCCCTCCGCGCGCGGCTGCGGCGGCTCGTTGAGTCTCCTGTAGAGAAGGCCCGTCGCGGCCGTCGTCGCCAAAAGCGCCGCGCCGCGGATGAAGGCGCGGCGCGCGACGTAGAGCTTCTGCGGCGTGATCTCGCTCGACTTGATCTCTTCCGGTTTCTTAATCAGCATAACACTTCATTAGTCGCGGCGAGCGCGCCGTACCTTATAGCCAAACCCGCCCCGACATCGAAAGTACGAGGCGGGGAAGCGTTACGGTTTGGGGGGCGGCTTATTTCGAGCCACCCTTTTTCGCCGCGCCCTTCTTGCCGGCGCTCTTTTTCGCCGCGCCTTTTTTACCGCCGGACTTTTTGGCGGCCTTTTTCGCGGGCCGCTTGCCGGCCGCCGCCCGCGCGGCCCTCGTCGTCAGCAGCTTGTCCGAGAGGTCTATGCCGAGCTTGTCTTTAATCTTCTTGTTGAGGAGCGGCAGGATGACAGTCTGCGCCGCGCCGGAGAATTCCTCGGCCAGCATCTCGCCGTAAGCGTAAAGGTCGTCGAGCAGGCCGTGGCTCTTGCGCCCCTTCTGCTCTTTGGTCGTGTCCTTGAGCGCCGCGGCCAGCCCCGTGCCGACGACGTAGCCGGCGGCCAGCGCGCCCAGGCTCCAGGCGACCGAATGCTTGCGGAACTGCGCGCGCCAGTCGAACGTCTCGGCGACCGTCTCCTTGACGCTCTCGTACTGCTCCGTGACGGTCTCCTTAATCTCCTCGACGGTCTGCGAGATATCCTCGCGCGCTTCCTCCATGCGGCGCTGAAGCTCCGCCTTGCTGGGCTCCTCTGCGTCCGCGGTCGCGGGCGGCGCTGGCTTCGCGCGGCCCGCAGCCCTCTTCGTTGAGGCCATAAACTTGATCCCACCTTTCTCTGTGCGAGTTTGTATACCGAGATGCTAACAGCGCACCGCCGTTCGTTCAATAGCGAGGCTCGCCTTCATCTATTCTGTTGCCGAAACAGGCAGACTTAATATAATCCACTCCTCACGTTCTCTTTTCGCCTGATGTTTACAGCGGCAACGCATCCGAAGTTTAGGTAGTGGGTCAGTTTCAATCCAGATCAGCATTCTCTGTCTCTCGACATGCGGCCTCTGAAATGTTTGCCCGCAAAATGGCATAACATTGCAGACATGATAGGGGCGATAAAGAGAAGGCGAAGTCAAATCTGAAATTGACCCATTACTGAAGTTTAAGGTCTCACGAAAACCGAAGGAGGTGTTTTATGCCGATTCCAATCCCGAGCACTGGCACAACCGTCAGCCTCGCCAACTTGCGCGCAGGCGCGGGGATGACTTTCGCAGTCAAGGTTCAACTCCCGGGGCAGACCAAGGTGACCATCCTGGGGGAGAGCGGCGATTGGCTCAAGGTGAACGCCAACGGCATTGACGGCTTCATCCACCGCTCGCTGATTCTGTTGCCGACCCAGCACATCCCGAGCGGTTTTTTGATTCATCAGCCCGACTTGCTCGAACTCCCGCTCGCCCCCGCCACGCGTCTGGTCGCGCCGCCCGGGTCCGGCAACGAGGCCGCCGCCGCCGCGCGCATCTGGAACAAATTCGGGGGGCTGCTTGAGCCGCTCGCCGCGAAAATCGGCATAGACCCGGGCGTGTCCGTCGCCGTCACGGCCGCCGAATCCGGCGGCAAAGGCTTCAGCCCCGACGGGCGGATGATTATCCGTTTCGAGAATCACCTCTTCTGGCGCCTGTGGGGCCAGAATAACACCGCCAGCTTTAAGGCCCGCTTCAAGTTCAACGCCGGCCCCAAGCCCTGGACCGGGCACCAGTTCAAATTCGGGGGGACGTGGAAGACGTTTCACGGCAATCAGGACGCCGAGTGGACTGTCTTCGACACGGCGCGGGGGCTTAACGACAGCGCCGCCAAGAGTTCGATCAGTATGGGTCTGCCACAAATCCTGGGTAGCAACCACGAGCTGATCGGCTACGATTCCGTCGAGGAGATGTTCGACGGATTCAGCCGGTCGGAAAATATTCAACTCATCGGCCTGTTCGATTTTATTCAGGGGCCGCACACCGTCTCGGACAAGGTCATAGCCCTACAGCAACAGAAGTTCACCAACTTCGCCGCGCTGTACAACGGCACTGGTCAGGCGGCTCAGTACGGGGCAATTATCCGTGGCTTCGTCGAAGGCTTCCGCAAACTGAAGGCGGCCTGACGCCGGGAGAAATCATCGTGAAGCATCAACTGCCGCCCTTCAACATCGCCATCCCGATTTACGAAGGAGTTGACCTGATGGATGTCGCCGCCCCTTACGAGATATTCAATTGGATGGGCACTTACTGGAAGGCGAAGGCCGTGACGGTCGAGCTGGTGGCGGCCGCGGCGCGCGTGATTAAAACGCGTGACGGAATGAAGCTGACCCCGGACAAGACTTTTGACGACTACCATAAACAGAAGCTTCAGGCGCAACTTCTGTGGGTGCCCGGCGGGGACCCGGAACATTTACGGGAGATGATGAGCGACCCGGGCTACCTCAACTTTTTGAGGAAGCAGAGCGGGGCGGCGGCTTACGTCACTTCCGTCTGCGAAGGCGCTTTGCTGCTCGCGAGCGCAGGGCTGCTGGACGGCTATTCGGCCACGACGCACTGGGCATTCATCCCTTGTCTGAAGGCGTTCCCGAAAATTAAGGTCGCCGACGGCTACCCGCGCTACGTCGTGGACCGCAACAGGGTGACCGGCGGCGGAATCTCTTCGGGGCTGGACGAGGCGCTGGAACTGGTGGCGCGCGTGAGCAGCTATGAAGTCGCCAAGCAGGTGCAGCTGGTCACTCAGTATTTCCCGCAGCCGCCGTTTAGCGGAGAGATACCGGGTTCGGACAAGTGCCCGATCAAAGTTAAGCGCGCTAATAAGTAATCAGCGGGCGCGACCACCTGGCCTTCCTTACAGGCAAATGGATTCCCTCGACAGACCCGTCCATCGAAAAGCTCCAAAATAAAAGTCTTAAAGATGCAACAACGTCTAACATACAGCACAAAAATGGTCTATAATAATTTGCAGAAAGGAGGAAGGGAATCATGTGTGGAAGGTTCGCGCAGCGCACGGACGCGAGGAAGCTCGCCAGGGAGTTTAAGGTGGAGGAAGTGCCGGAGGTCGAGCCGCGCTACAACATCGCGCCGACGCAGGACGTTTTGAGTGTCCGCCAAATAGAGGATGAGCGCGAGGCGGTTTTTCTCAAGTGGGGGCTCGTCCCGTCATGGGCCAAAGACGTTTCGATGGGGGCGAAGCTGATTAACGCCCGGAGTGAAACGGTCACGGAGAAGCCTTCGTTCCGCGAGGCGTTCAAGAAGAGGCGGTGCATTATCCCGGCCGACGGCTTCTACGAGTGGCAGCGGACGGAGGGCCGTAAGCAGCCGTACTTTTTTCGCATGAAGGACGAGCGTCCCTTCGGCTTCGCGGGGCTGTGGGAGCGTTGGGAGGGAGAGGACAAGCGAGTCATTAACTCCTGCACCATCCTGACGACCGAGGCCAACGAAGTCATGCGGCCCGTGCATGACAGGATGCCGGTCATCCTGCACCCGGACGATTACGAGCTGTGGCTCGGCGCGGAGGCGCGGGAGCTGGATTACGTCAAGGAACTGCTGCGGCCTTACCCGGCCGACGAGATGAGCGGCCACCCGGTCGGCGTCGCAATCAACAGCCCGCGCAACCAGGGCGCGACGCTCATCGAGCGTGCGGCCGTCAACTCCGCATGAGGAAGCGGCCCGAACGGTCACCTCACTCGGACTTCTTCGGTTCGCACGCGGCGACCACGGCTTCCAGAGACGGCAGAAGCCGTGGCGCTATTGCCGGCTCCTTGTCGAGCCCCTCCATCGCCGCGCGCGCCAGGCTCAGAGCGTCTTCGAGTCTCCCGCACATGGCGAGCGCCACGGCCGCGTTCGTCTGCGCCAGGAGGAGGCTGCGGGTGACTCCGTGGGACTCGGCCTCTCTGGCGGACTCGAACTCTTTGCAGGCCGCCAGGTATTCGTCTGCGGCGGCGTTCATGTCGCCTTCCATCCGGGACAGATTCCCGAGCCCGTTGTGGGCTTCGGCTCTCGTGCCGGCCTCGGCCTCCGACGCCTCCGTTGCGAACACCAGCGCCTGCCGGGCCTCGTTCAGCCGCTCCCGGTCGGGCTGCTCAAGATTCACCTGTTCTTCGAGGATGGCGTTGCCCAGGCTGACAGACGCCCTCGGCAGCAGCCCCAGCCCCAGCGGGCCAAGTTCAAGCGCGGCTTTGCCCGCCTCGCGCGCGTGAAATTCAGACTCCGCCGGATCGCGGAGTGCCGTGACGTGGAGATGAGCCCGCGCGATAGCCAGGTGAACTTCGCCCACTCGTAAGATGTCTCTGGGGCTCCCCGCCAGTTTAAGGGCCTCTTTGTAAAACGCCATGCACTCTTGCGAATCCTCACGCACGGCCACGTCGCCGCGTTTCAGGAGCGCCGAAATCTGGCGAATGCGGCCGACATCCAGCACCTTCCCTTCGGGGTGTCCCAACAGTTCCAGCGTCACGTCTTCCGTGTACGCGACACGCAGCTGCAACTCGCGCAGGGCCTTCACACGCTCCTCATCGCCCGCACGCTCGGCCTCCTCGGCAAGCAGGCGGACGAGCTGGAGCGTTACGTCCTCCGGCCACGTCTCCTGCTCCTGCGGCATAGACTCCCGCAGGCGGGTCAGGACCGCGTCCAGAATTTCCAGCCACTCCTGTTCGCGGGCCTCTGCGAGCAGCGCAACCCTGAGCTCATGCAGGAGCGGCAGGGCCAGAGCCCACCAGCCCCCGAGCACGGAAAGCTCGACGGCGTTGATGAGGTTTTCTCTTTGCAGGCGCACGCCGCCGAAGGCACGGGCGTGCGGCAAGAGTTCGGCGAGCTGAATTGTCGTGGTGACAGACTGGATGTATGCGCCCCAGACTATGCCCGTCACTTGACGCATCTGATCGCGGTTCCCGCCGCAGAGAGCCTTCATTGTAAGGTCGTATCCGATACTGATGGCGATTGGTGCGAGCGGGTGCAGCAGATACCCGCCGGAAATTCGGCTGACGAGGCCGCCGCGCAAGGCCGGGCGGAACTCCTCTTCGAGTACGGCGAGCAAATCGCCCTCGCCCGCAAGCTCATCTCCGCGGCCCACGAGGTAGACTCCTTTCCTCACGACCTGCCGGCAAAAGATTTTCCACTGTTCATCCGCGATGTAAGACTGAAATAGGTCAAGGACGAAAGGGAGGGCTGCCCGCTCAAGGTGTCTCACGTCGAAGATTTCGAGGCCGGCGCGTTCGAGAAGGGCTTGACTCAACTCCGGCGGGTTATTCTTTCCCGTCCGCAAGTTGAAGAGGAGCTTCCGCGCCGCGCCCCGTTCGTCCAGGGGCACGGCCTCGATGATGAGTGGCAGTTGTAACACCACGACGGGAATGCCCTGGCTCCACCGCAGCAGGCCGGGGGCCGAGCGTGCGTGCTCCGCATCGAAACCCGCGTGGGCGGCGAGCTCCGCACGGCTCTCCGTATCCAGCCCCTCAAGCACGACGGTCTCCACGCCGGGCAGCCCGCTCGGAGTCCGGCCGGTCATAATCAAGGGGGTGGACAACGCAGCCTGTTGCTCGACCCAATCGCTGAGGGCCGTCCGGTCATCGTCGGCCCAGGCCACGCTTTCGGAGTCGAGCACGTCGCACGCGCCCTCAAGCACGACGAGGTGCTCGCCACTCGTAGCGTGCCGCCGGGCTTCCAACAGTTGTTTCTGAAACTGCGCCTCGAACTCGTCAAAGGATGCGTAGGAGCGGACGTCCAACACGAGGGAAGCGGCGGGCGTGGTGGCGGCCCACCAGCGCGCGAACTCGCCGGCCACGGCGCTCTTGCCCGCGCCCGCGAGGCCCACCACCTCGGCCGGACGGTTCGCCGTGCAGGCCCTGTCCAGCCGCAGGAGAACGTCATCGTAGCCGTAGAAAGGGTGCGCGTCGGAGCGGGCTCCGTCGAGCGCGCCCGGGTCTACGACGCGCGCGGACGCGGGGGTCGTCGTGCTGACCTGCACGCCCAGCTCGCGGACGGCGCTACGCCGTCGGCGTCCCGCGACGGCCTCGCCGTGAAATGAGATCGGGACCAGCCAGTCGAACGAGCCCGCGCGCCGGGCCGGGTCTGCGCTGTACAGCCGCCGCCGCGCGTGGCCCACGGCCTCGCCCAGGTCTCGGCCCGCCGCGAGCGCGCTGTAAGTGTCCGCGACGAGGCTGGCGGCAGTGACGACGTACAGGTTGAAGCCGACGGCGAGGACGCCGCCCACCCCGGCCGCGCGCACCTCCTCGGCCAGTGTCCCGAACGCCCGCTCCGTGGTTTGAGGGACATCAACGCCCGTCGGGTCCGGCTCGACGTAAGCGGAGCGGCAGGCGTTCAGGAGCAGGTGGCGGACACCGTTCCGGGCCAAATCTTCCCCTAGAATCGAGCCGGACACCTGCTCTGTGTAGCCGTCGGCCGCTTCAAATGAGAGGTAGCACCGCCGCCGTCTCTCGTCGAGCACGTCTGCCTCATACGAGCCGTGCCCGTCGAAATGAACCACGTCATACGGGACGCCTTCCGCGGCCGCGGTCGCCAAAGCGGCTTGGAGCGCAGGGTAAGTTGGCGGCCGCAGCAGGGCGACCTGGATGGCGGCCTCCGGGGAAGCCGCCACGGCCTGCACGATGCGGCTCGCCACGGAGCGAAAGGGCACGTCGCCTTCACCGTCCGGCCGGCAGGTGACGAGCAGGACGCGCAACGCGCCGGATTCGTCCGAGGGCGGCGCGGCGGGTGACGGGGAGAATCTGTTGAAGGAAGAGACCAGCACAGACAGAGGCTCGGAGCACCCGGGCGCGAGCATCAGTTCCCAAGGACACCAGGGGGCAGCCGTCGGCTCTTCCACCTGGACGCGCAGCCGCCGTAGGAGTTCGCGGTCGGCGAGCGCGTCGCGTATGGGCCGCGCCTCCGCCTCCGCGGCGAAGACAGAAGTCCGCAGCTCGACGGCCAGCTCGCGCAAACGCTCCTCGATGCGTGCGGCGATGGGGTCGGCCGATCTGCCTCGCAGCCGCGGGTGGTCTTCGAGCAGCCAGCGCGTGTCGGCGGCATCCTCTTGACGGACGGGCGAGCTGTAGGCGAAGGCGGCCTCGTGTAAGCCTGTGCCGTCTGTCCTGAGCGTAAGGCGCATCGTCTCGCCGTCGAACGTGAGGCGAAGCTGTGGGGCTAGAGGCTGATCGTGTTCCCCTCCGGCGGGTAGTGAGTCTGGTAGTTCCATTCTTCTTTTAAATCCTCGTCGTCCCAGACTGAGTTCTGCTCCGTGCGGTAGTTGAAATAAATCCGGGTCGGCTCGCTCTGCTGGTGGTTCCGGTAGACGATGCGGGCGATGGCTTCCTGGTCTGGGTGCCCGTGGCGCGAGCCGTCCGTGGAGATCAGGAAGCGCCGGCAGTCAACCAGTTCGAGCAGCCGCGCGCTGGTGTTCTTCTTGCTGCCGTGGTGCGAGATTTTGAAGGCGTCGAGCGGGAGAGTCGTCTGCCCGCGCTCGCGCAGCAGGCGCTCGATTGACTGCTCAAGCACGAGCGGGTGCGCGTCGCCCGTGAACAGCACGGCGCGGCCGCCGTGCTCGGCGAGAAACGCGATGCTGCTCCCGTTCGGCTCTTTGGTGTCGCGCTCGTAGGGGCGCGCGATTAAGTCTTCGACGTCAACCAGAGCCCCGAGCACGTCCGGCTGGAGTGACGGCCGCTCGGAAAAGATTTCGAGCGCCGCTTCCGCGTCGCCGGGCTCTATGTCTTCGAGCTCTCTCTCCCAGAATCGCTTCAGCGCCGAGAGGGATTCCCAGGTGGGCGAGAGGAGTGTCAGGGTCATTTCGCCCGGCAACTCGACGCGCGGCAGTTCGCCGTCGTCGGGCACGACGACTGTCGCGCCCTGATCGAACGATTCGTTCCAGGGGTGGCCGCCCTTCAGCAGCAGGGCGGCGAAGATTTCACCGTTCATCGGGCCGAGCACGTCCGGCTCGGGCCGCCGGGCGACGGCCGCGTCGAGGTGAGTGTAGCCGTTGTACCACACGTCCAAGAACGTGTTGTCCTTGATGCGGGCGTCCGCGAAGAGCGGCACCGCGCCGAAGATGTGGTCGTCGTCAATGTGGGTCAGCACGAAAAGCTCGGCCGGGCGGTCGAGCGCGGCCAGCCGCTCGACCAGCGCCCCGTAGGTTTCCTTGCGCCCGGCGTCTATGACCAGCCGACTCGGCGCGTCAGCCTGCCCGTACTCGACCCAGAAGCAGTCGCCCTCGTAAGCCGGCAGCATCTCGATTCGGAACATGACACCTCCGCTTCATTATTTGTCGCCGGGCGCGGCCCCGATTCGCCAGTCCGCGTCGCCGTAACTCGTCAGGCCGAGCACCATCGGCGTGCCCGTCGCGAGCAGCTGTCGCCGGACGGCGAGCATCACTTCGCCGAAGGTCGCGTTGACGTTCCCCTCCTGCTTCTTCAACTCCTTCACGATGGCCGCGGCCGCCGTGCCGCCGTGGCGGCCGAGGATGGTGGCGATGGTGCTCACGATGATGACCGCGCCCGCACGTCGAAAGGCTGGGACGAAGCTTTCGAGGCTAATCTTGGCGGCACTGGTCTGGCAGCCGATGAGCAGCACTATCGGGCGGGCGTCGGAAGCCTGCGGCGAGCGGACGTGCTCCTCGCGAATCTGCATGGACTTACGTGTAACGCCGCCGATCTCCAAAATGTCGAGCCCGTCGTCCTGCTCGTGATGGGGCAGCAGGATGAGCAGGTCGGGCTTCGATTGGGCGATGTCTTTGGCCCATTCCGCCCAGTCTTTAACCAGAGCGACCGGCGTGGTCCGCAGGACGGAGTCGAGCTCTGCGCGGAGGCTTGTCACCGTGTCCTCGTAGACCTTAACGCTGGCCGCCAGCACCGCGCAGCGCAGCGGGTCGAGCAGGCGGTCCCGCGCGCTGACTGCCGTGCTGCGAAGCTGAAACTGAGCGCCGAGGTCAACGTGCTCGGCGAGATGCGCGTGGCGCTCGATGACCTTGCTCATGCTCCAGAAGCGCAGGGGGCAGATCGTGTGAATGGGCTTGTCGTCGTATGCTCCGCAGCATTTGCCGGACGCCAGCGCGCCGGCCGCGGGTTGCGCCTTCGGGTCACCGCACACGTTGGCGTCGTCTTCCGGGGCCGCGCCGTCGTAAAAGTACTCGACGGGGAGGAACGCATTTTCGTGCGCCGCCACGATCTGAATGTAGTTGACGCCGTCGAACAGGTTGCGCATCAGGGTGTTTTCCCGCATCCAGGTGAGGAGCGCGCCGCCGTGCAGCGCAAGCTTGAGCAGCAGCCTACGACTTTCGTCCCTTGAGAGGTCGCTGTAGTCGTCCGGCTTATCCGTGATGCGGCTGATGGCGCTGCCCAAAGCTTTCGTCAGTGACTCAAGGTCCGCGGCCGGACCCGGGTTGACGTTAACGGAGAGGTTCCGCCCGCCGGGGACGCGGCCCACGGCGGCCTCGCCGTCGCGGTAGGCGAAAACATCCATGTTGCCGGCAGGGTCGTCGTTCATGATGATCGAGGCACCGACGCCGGCCCGATCCGTGAGCCCTACGAATTTCGGCTGCGGCGCTGCGTCCGGGGTGAACTGAAGCTCGGCGGGTTCCTTCCCGACTCGTCCGCGGAGCAGGCCCGTCTGTAGGTTGCGGTTCCGGTGGTAGACGGCGATGCGCGCGGAGAAGACGGACTGGTCTTCGGCGATGCGAAACGGGAACTCCACGACCCCCGTGTCGCCGCGCGGCCGCAGCGTGAGTTGCGCGACCTGTGGCCTCGGGCTCGCCTGCGGCTCCCAGAAAAGCACGTCCAGGATGAGGGCGCTACCTTCCGGCGGCTCGGGCGTCTTCAAGGGCACGTCCAGACCAAACCAGGCCGCATCGCGTGCCCCTATGAAGACGCAGGCGACGTAATCGCGTGAAGGGAGCAGGCGGGCCTCACCGCGGATGACACGGCCGCCCGGCGTCTCCACGCGGGCTTGCAGGTAGCGAGCTTCACGGCGCTCGGCGTCGGCGTCGCTCTCCGCCGCGGTCGCCTCGGCCAGCGCCGCGATCTCCCTGGCCCCTTGCGACTCGCGTGTGAAGCCGAGCGGGTTCCTAACCCCCTCGGCCGCGGCTTCCTCCGGCGGCAGTAGGCGCTTATCGAGCAACTCGCCGAGTTCCTTCGCCGTGACCAATTTCGCGGAGTCGGAGCGTTTCCCCCGAGTGAACGTCCGCAGGCGCTCGAAAATGTTCGGCGGCGGGGCGGAGCGCGTGACCCGCTCGCCGCGGGTCTCGCGGCCAAATCGAAACCTGACCTCCGGCATTTGCTGTAGCCGCCGGGCCAGGACACGGCCCTGCTCACGAACCGAGGTCGCCTCCGCCAGGCCGCGCGTGGCCCACGCCAGCACGTTGACGCCGTGCTCCGCGGCCAGCTTGAAGACGGCGGAATCCAGGGGCAGGTCGTGGCTGAGATACGCGATGAGGCCCTCGGCCGCGTTGCGCGCGTGGCCCTCGTCCAGCGCGTCGAAGACGAAGACACCCTGCGCGCCGGTCGCCCCGGAAAGCTGCGACATCATGTGCCACAGGGTCGCGTCTGTATCACCGGCTCCACCGAAGACGACCACGGCGTCCGCAGAGGCGCGGCGCTGGCCGAGCACATTCGTATTCGTGACCTCGGACAAAGACGCGTCGAAGAGCAGCAGGTTGGCACGCATGGGGGCGTGCTCGAAGTTGAACTCCTGGAAGAGAGGTCTGAGAGAGCTGTTGGGCGTCACGCCGGATAACAACTGGCTGGTGCCGGACACCCCCATGCGCAGCGGCCACGACCACGCCAGCTCGCCTTCGTCCGTGCGACGCAGGAAGGCGGAGTGTGCGCCGCCCCGCAGCAGTCTCCCGTAAAGGCGTTCGGGGTCGAATCCGTCCGGGGTGTTTATCTCAAGCCGCAGGCCGCGGCCGTCCGCGCTCCAATCTTTATTGGTCAGGATAAAAAGCTCGTCGGCTGAATAGAGAAGGTGATCTACGTCGCCCTGCGTGCTGACCAGCCTCGCGGTGCTCTCCCGCAGCCGCCAGGCCCAGGCTCGACCCTGCAAGCGCTGCCACCTTGAAACCAGCAGTTCTGATAACTCGGTTGTCTCAGGCAGCTCACGCCTTCGGGCCAGGCTCGGGGGGAGGAGCCCTGTGAGGAGGAGTGCCCGGCCGGCAGCTTCGTCGGGCAGTCCGTCTTCCCATGCAAAATACTCTCGCATCTACTCCGTCTCAATCGGCTGAGGATTAACTCGGGTCGTCTTCCGCTCGGCCCGCCTCTTCTAAAAGTTGGGCCATTATACACGAGGGCCGTCCCCGTCTTTCGGGCTTGTACATTTCCGTACTGTGACGTGGCTACCTTTACCTTTATAATTAGTGCCATCATCTGTGAAAAATTTCGTGCGACTTATAGGAGGCTTCGGATGAAGAAGAGAAGAGCGATTAGTCTACTTTGCGTCTTGTGCTGCGTGTTAGGGACCATGTTCACGGCGGCGGAGGCGAAAGGGCAATCGAGGCTAAACATCAACGGCACGGTCTACGCCATCGGCAGGGGCAGGCGCTCCGGCAGTTGGACAGGCCAGTTCCGCCTCATCGTCAACAGCTACACGACGCCGGGGCAGGCGCGCGAGTTGAACGACGCGCTGCAACAGGGCGGGCAGGACGCACTGCTGAAAGTCCTGTCGGGGATGAACGCCGGGCGGGTGCAGATTGGCTCGGGCGTCGGCGTCACGGCCAACGCCATCATCGCGGACCCCTGGGGCGAGGGCGGCACGAAGCTGACCGTCCTTTACGAGCGCGACGTGCGCTTCTTCGAGCTGCGCTATGGCTCAAGGTCGTCGGACTACCGCTTCGGCTACGCGGAGATTTTTCTGGACGCGAGGGGCAAGGGCGAGGGGACGCTCATCCCGTCGGCGCGCATCCGGCTGCGCGACGGCAACACCTGGGAAGTCGAAGACTTCGGCGTCTTCCCGGCGCGGCTGATGGGCCTGCGCGCGAGCGGCAGCGTGCGTCCAGGCTAGAGGCAGTGACTCAATGGGGGAGTAGTCCATCAGCACGAGGGCGTCGCCGTGGCGCGCGCCCTCGTGCGCGTCCGGCGACCTCACATGTCAGCGACTCGGCCTCAGTGTTACAATCCGGGCGCAGCCTGACTTTCCCATGCGCCTGATTATCACCGAGAAACCGTCAATGGGCCGCGACGTGGCCGCCGCTCTCGGCGCGAGCCGCCGCGGCGAAGGCTTCATCGAAGGCAAGGCCGACATCGTTACCTGGTGCGTGGGCCACCTCGTCGAGCTGGACGAGCCGGAACGCTACGACCCGGCGTGGAAGTCCTGGCGGCTGGAAACGCTGCCCATCATCCCCGAAAAATTCAAGTACCACCCGTCCGAGAGGACGAAGGATCAGTTCTCCGTCATCAAGCAACTGCTCAGGCGCGAGGACGTGACCGAGGTCGTCAACGCGGCCGACGCGGGGCGCGAGGGCGAGCTGATCTTCGACCTCGTTTACAAACTCTCCGGCTGCCGCAAGCCGGTGCGCCGCCTCTGGATTTCCTCGCTCACGCGCGACGCCATCCTGCGCGGCTTCGAGGAGTTGAAGCCCGCCGAGGAGTACAGCGGGCTGCGCGATTCGGCGCACGCGCGCCAGCAGGCGGACTGGCTCGTCGGCATGAACGCGACGCGCGCGCAGACTGTCCGCGCGCGCCGGGCAGGCCACGACGGCGTCTACTCCCTCGGCCGCGTGCAGACGCCGACGCTCGCGCTCCTCGTCGAGCGCGACCGCGAAATCGCGGCCTTCGTGCCCACGACCTACTTCGAGGTCGCCGCGGACTTCCGCGCCGCCGCGGGTGATTACCGCGGGCTCTGGTTCAACAAGGACGGCACGCGCTTCGACAAGAAAGAAGAGGCTGAGGCCGTCGCCGCCCGCGTCAACGCGAAGGCCGGGCGCGTCGAGAAGGTCGAGCGGAAGGCCGTTAAGGAGCGCGCGCCGCTGCTTTACGATCTGACAACTCTACAGCGCGCCGCCAACGTGCGCTTCTCCTTCTCTGCCGCGCGCACGCTGGAACTGGCACAGTCGCTTTACGAGAAAAAATTCATCACCTACCCGCGCACCTCCTCGCGCCACCTCTCGCAGAGCGTTAATCAGGAGTTGCGCGCACACGTCGAGGCCGCGAGCGTAGGCCCTTACGTCGCCTTCGTGGAAACCATCCTTGCAAAGGGCGAAGTCAAACTCACGAGCCGCCACGTTGACGACAAGAAGGTGACAGACCACCACGCCATCATCCCCACCAAGCAGCGCGTCAGGTCGGAGGCCCTTGAGCCCGACGAGAAGCGCATTTATGACCTCGTCGCGCGCCGCTTCCTCGCGGCCTTCTACCCGGACGCGGAGCTTGAGCGCACGACCATCGTCACGAACGTCGAGGGCGAGAAGTTCATCTCGCGCGGGACGGTCGTCCTCAAGGCCGGCTGGCGTGCCGTGGACCCGCCGCGCCCGGAGAAGAAGGCGGACGAGGAATCAGAGGACGCAGAGCTGCCGAAGGTGGAAGCGCAGGAGAGCGTGGAGACGCTCAAGGCGGAGGCCGTGGCCAGGCAGACGAAGGCCCCGCCGCGCTACACGGAGTCGAGTCTGCTCGGCGCGATGGAGACGGCGGGCAAGAAGGTCGAGGACGAGGAGCTGCGCCTCGCCATGAAAGACTCAGGGCTGGGGACGCCCGCGACGCGCGCCTCCATCATCGAAACGCTCATCAAGCGCGAGTACGTCTCGCGCGACAAGAAGGCGCTCAAGGCCACGGAGAAGGGCGCGGCCCTCATCAAGATGCTGCCGACGCCGCTCCTCAAATCCGCTGAGCTGACGGGAAGCTGGGAGCAGAAGCTGGCGCTGATGGTCCGCGGCGAGTACGCCCACGAGCGTTTCATGGGCGAGGTCAAAGAGATGGTCGGCGCGCTGGTCAAAGAGATCGCGGGCGCGCAAGTGGAAGCCGTCGCGGGCGGCCAGGCCGCACGAGCTATTGCACGACCGGACGACGCGACGGACTGCCCCAAGTGCAAGGTCGAAAACCGCGCGGGCTTCCTCTTGGAGCGCAGCGGCGCGAACGGGAAGTTTCTGGTCTGCTCGACGGGGCGGGACGCGTGCGGCTTCATCAGCGACGCGCCGAAGAACGCGAAACAGCGCAAGGCGCTCTTCGCCACCGCCTGCCACGTCTGCGGCGGCGCGATGCGCCTCAGGCTGCCCAAAGAGAAGGGGCGGAAAATCTCTCTCTCCTGCACGCGCCACCCGCAGTGCCAGGGCGTGCGCTGGTTCGACCCTCAAGGCGCGCTCGAAGAGCCCGCTTCGCCCGCGGAGACCGGGCCGCCGTGCCCCGCTTGCAAGACGCCGACAGTCAAGCGCGGCCCGGCCAGCAGCGGCAACTACTTCTGGTCCTGCCCACGCTGGCGCAGCGACGGCACAGGCTGCAACGCCAAGCCCATCTGGATTAATTCATCGCACGGGTAATTATCACCACAGAGGACACAGAGGGCACAGAGGGAAGAAAGGGATTTGAGATTTCACCTCTCAATCTATTTTTATCTTCCTCCGTGTACCTCTGTGTCCTCTGTGGTTAATTTTTTCAGTCGAGCCTGTAGTCCAACAGGAAGCGCCCGATCTGTATTGTGCCGCGGCCCCCTGCGGGCGGGCTGATGAGGAGCGAGCGCACGGCGCTGCTCCGCGTGTTCAGCCGGGCCTTCACGTCCCCGACCACTTTTCCGCTCGCGGCTTTGTGAAAGACGACGCGCATTGTCTCGCTGTCAACGCGCTGGTAGCCGAAGACGTACTCGTCCGGCTGTAGCAGCAGGCCGTCAATCCTGAGCGGCGTCTGCGTGATGAAGAAGTGTGAGTATTTGCCCTCGGCGGAGTAGCCGGCCGTAATCATCACGACGCCCGCGATGAAGCGGCCGCGCCCGTCCGTGACGCCCGAGGCGGTCCTGAACTCCGTCTCTATGTTCTCCTTGACGACGGGGGCGCGCGCCGGAATCACCCTCCTCAACTCCTGCTCCGTGGCCGCGCGCCAGCGCGCCTGCCCGCCCATGAAGAGAGACGCCAGAAGAAAAATGGCTGCCGATTTGGAAAGCTGCATTGCGGAGTCTTTGACCTTGCGTTGAATAAAATTACTTCGGACACATAGAATGTTACATTACACGCGGGCGACGCCGCCAGCACAAGTCTTTCACGCGAGCGCGGCCGCCCACGATGCCGAAGTCCGATGAGCCTACAAGGTTTCGCACGCCGACACGCCGTTCGCGTACTGAGCCCCCTTCTCCTTCTGCTGATTTACAGCTGGGGCGGGCCTCTCCTCGCCCTGGACCCGCAGCGGGAGCTGGCCGAGTACAGCCGCAGCGTCTGGCTGACAGAGAACGGGCTGCCGCAGAACACAGTCCGCGCCGTCGCGCAGACCGGCGAGGGCTACCTGTGGGTCGCCACGGCCGAAGGGCTCGCGCGCTTCGACGGGACGAGCTTCACGGTCTTGGACAAACAGAACACCCCGCAGCTCACGAACGACGATATACGCGCGCTGGCCTCCGACCGACAAGGCGGCCTCTGGCTCGGCACGTCCGGCGGGCTGCTGCGCCTCTCCGACGGCAAGTTCACGGCCTACACGACGCGCGAGGGCCTGGCCGGAGACGACGTGCAGGCAATCCACGTTGACCACGAAGGCGGCGTGTGGGTCGCCACGCCCGCGGGGCTGAGCCGCTTCCGTGAAGGCACGTTCTCCAACCTGACGACGAGGGAAGGGCTGGTCAGTAACGACGTGAAGGCCCTCTTCGAAGACGGCGAGCAGGCGCTCTGGGTCGGAACGTCGGACGGCCTGAGCCGTTTGAAGGACGGGAAGTTCACGAGCTACACGGTGCCTGACGGCCTCGCCAGCAACAGCGTCTCGTCGGTCGCCGAGGACCGCGCGGGCCGCCTCTGGGTCGGCACCTTCAACGGCCTCTCGTCTTTCAGCGAAGGAAAGTTCACGACCTACACGGCGCGCGACGGGCTGCCGAGCGACAGAATCACGGCGCTGCACGCAGACCGCGAGGGCACTCTCTGGGTCGGCACGTCGAACGGCCTGGGCCGCTACCGCGACGGCGGCTTCCGCGCCTTCGAGGGACAGGGCGAGCTGGCGCGCAACGTTATCCTCTCCGTCTTCGAGGACCGCGAGGGCAGCCTCTGGGTGGGGACGGAATCCGGCGGCTTGAGTTTCCTGAAGGACAAGAAGTTCACGACCTACGCGACCGCCGAAGGGCTCCCCAACGACCTCGTCAAATCGGTCTACGAGGACCGCGAGGGCAACGTCTGGATTGGCACATACGGCGGCGGCCTCAGTCGGCTCAAAGACGGCAAGCTGACCACCTACACGACGCGCGACGGGCTGTCGAGCGATTTCGTGCTGGCGCTCGCAGACGACCCAGACGGCAACCTGTGGGTCGGGACGCCCGACGGCTTGAACCGCTTCCGCGACGGCAAGTTCACCACCTACACCTCTGCGGACGGACTCGCCAACGACTTCGTCCGCTCGATCCGCGCCGACCGCAGCGGCACGCTCTGGGTCGGCACGCGCGGCGGCTTGACGCGCCTGAAGGACGGCGGCTTCAAAATCTACACCACGGAGGACGGGCTGGCCGACGACTTCGTTGGCACAATTTACGAAGACCGCGAGGGGAACCTCTGGGTCGGGACTTTGCGCGGCCTGAGCAGGTTCAGGGACGACAAGTTCACCACCTACACGACGCGCGACGGGCTGTCGAGCGACACCGTCATCGCGCTCTACGAGGACGCCGCGGGCAGCCTCTGGATTGGCACGAGCGGCGGCGGGATGAATCGTCTGCGGGCCGGGAAGTTCACGGCATACACAGTTCAGGCCGGGCTCCTCGACGATGTCGTCTACAGCATCATGGAGGATGACAGGCAGAACCTCTGGCTGAGCTGTAACAAAGGCGTCTTCCATCTTGACCGCAGACAACTGGACGACTTCGCCGACGGGAAGATTAATTCGATTGAGCCAGTCGTCTACGGGACGGCCGACGGGATGCGGACGCGCGAGTGCAGCGGCGGCGGCCACCCTTCGGGCTGGAAAGGGCGCGACGGGAAACTCTGGTTCTCGACGCTCAAGGGCGTCGCCATGCTGGACCCCGCGAGGCTGAAGATTAACGCGCAGCCGCCGGGCGTGGTCATAGAGCAGGTGCGCGTGGACGGCGAGAGCGTGGCCCCTTCGGGTAAAGTAGAATTGCCGCCCGGAAGGTCGCGTTTCGATTTCTATTACGCGGGACTAAGCTTCGTCGCGCCGGAGAAGGTCAGGTTCAGGTACAAGCTCGACGGCTTCGACAAGGACTGGATTGACGGCGGCACGCGCCGCGTCGCCTACTACACGAACCTTCCGCCGGGCCAGTACAAGTTCCGCGTGATGGCCGCCAACAACGACGGCGTGTGGAACGAGACGGGCGCGTCGCTCGACCTCTACCTGAAGCCAAACTTTTACCAGACCTACTGGTTCTACGCCCTGTGCGCCGCGGCGCTCGCGCTCCTAATCTGGCAGCTTTACCTCCTGCGCGTGCGGCAGGTGAAGCGTAGGTTTGCCGCCGTGCTCGAAGAGCGCAACCGCATCGCGCGCGAGATTCACGACAATTTGGCACAGGAGATTCTGGGCATCTCGATTCAGCTCGAACTGGTCTCGCGGACGATGCCGCCCGGCGCCGAAGGCCCGAAGTCGCACCTCGACCGCGCGCGCGTCCTCGTCCGCAACAGCATTGCGGAGGCCCGGCGTTACATCTGGGACTTGCGCTCGCAGGCGCTCGAAAACAACGATCTGCCGTCGGCGCTGACGGACACCGCGCGGCGGCTCACGGCCGAGACCAGCATACAGGCGCAGGTTCAGGTCACGGGGACGTTCCGCCCCCTGACGCCTTTAATCGAGAGCAACCTGCTCCGCATAGGGCAGGAGGCCATCAACAACGCCGTCCGCCACTCGCAGGCGCAGCGGATTCTCGTCAACCTGAAGTTCGACGCACGCAGCGTCGCGCTCAGCGTGCGCGACAACGGCCGCGGCTTCGACCCGGGCAGCGAAACGCGGAACGGCCACTTCGGCCTGGTCGGGATGCGCGAGCGGGCCGAGCAGATGGGCGGAACCTTGCGCGTCGAGAGCGGGCCGGGGCAGGGCACGGAGGTCGTCGTCGAGGTGCCCCTCGGCGGTTGACCCGACTTTTTGGAAAGGGCGGCTTCGATGAGTGAAAACCAGATTCGGGTGATGGTCGTTGACGACCAGGGGGTCGTGCGGCAGGGGATTGTGGCTTTGATTAACACGGTCGCAGACATGACGGTCATCGCCGAGGCGACGAACGGGCAGGAGGCCATAGAGCAGTTCCGCGCGCACCAGCCGGACGTGACGCTGATGGACTTGCGTATGCCCGTCGTCGGCGGCGTCGAGGCCATCGGCAGAATCCGCCGCGAGTTCCCGGGCGCGCGCATCATCGTGCTGACGACCTTCGACGGCGACGAGGACATCTACCGCTCGCTACAGGCGGGCGCGCAGGGCTACCTCCTGAAAGATATGTTCTTCGACGAGTTGGAGGAGGCCGTCAGGAAGGTGCACGCCGGGTCGCGGCGGATTCCGACGGCCGTGGCCGAGAAGCTGGCCGAGCGGATGAGCGGCTCGGACCTGACGGCCAGGGAGTTGGAGGTGCTGGAACAGATCGTCCGCGGCAAGAGCAACAAGGAGATCGGCAGCCAGCTCAACATCAGCGAAGCGACCGTCAAGAGCCACATCAACAATATCCTCAGTAAACTCGGCGTCAGCGACCGGACGCAGGCCGCGACCACTGCCTTGCAGCGTGGCCTCGTCCACCTTTCCTAAAGCGTCCAGTCAGTACCGCCTGCCGCAAGCGGGCGGGTGCTCGACGTTGCAGACCCGCCCGCTACCGCAGGCGGTACTGACTACTTCGCTGAGTGTTGAAGAGTCAACGTTGACTCTTCAACACTCAACGATGACACCTAAAGAGTCAACGTTGACTCTTCAACACTCAACGATGAGTCCTAAAGAGTCAATGATGAGTCCTAAAGAGTGAACGCTGAGTCCTGAAGAGTCAACGTTGACTCTTTAGGACTCTCCGTTGACTCTTTACCTCTCAACGTTGACTCTTCAAGACTCATCGTTGACTCCCAGACACTCAACGCAGAGTCCCGGAGGCTCACCGTTGAGGCTTTATCTCCAACTTTAGTTGGAGACGGCGGTCAACCGTCAGGCTCATGACAGGCGGCCCGGTTGGTGGTAACTTCCGTTTGCACATCAGTAAATCCCGGTCCCGGGTTTGGCGAGCCAGAAGTCAGTAGTCCCTTCCTTAGTTTGTTGCTGGCCTTGACCGAAACCCCTTCTGGTTCGCAATCATTAGCCCGGGGCCGGGCCTTCATCCTTACGGCGCGTAATAATCAAAAACACGAAAGGGATTTTTAAAATGGGCAGTCGTTCACAGCTTTTCCGGTTGCGGGGCGCGGCCTTGGCCGTGTTGCTCCTGACCGCGGTGTCCGCGCACGCGCAGCAGTCCGCCACGGCGACACTGAGCGGCGTGGTCTCGGACCCGAACGGGGCCGTCGTCAGCGGCGCGCAGGTGACGGCCACGCTGACGGCGACGGGCCTCAAGCGGGAGACGACGACCAACGAAGACGGCCTCTACACGCTCTCGGCCCTGCCGCCAGGCGAATACGAGGTAAAAGTCCAGGCGCAGGGGTTCGCCCACAAAGTCGTCGGGGCGGTCGTCGCCTTACAAGTCGGGCAGGGCACGACGCTCGACGTGACGCTACAGATCGCATCCACGACGTTGACCGTCACCGTGGACGAAGTGAACAACGTGCCCCTGCTCGACACGCTCTCGTCAGACGTTGACGGCGTCATCAACCGCCGCGAGATAGAGAACCTGCCGCTGAACGGGCGCAACTTCCTGGAGCTGGCGCTGCTCATCCCCGGCAACGCGCCCGCGCCCAACTTCGACCCGACGAAGACCAACACCATCGTCATCTCTTCCGCCGGCCAGTTGGGTCGCGGCGGCAGCGTGACGGTTGACGGCGCGGACATCAACGACGACGTGGTGGGCGGGGCCGTGCAGAACATCTCGCAGGACGCCGTCCAGGAGTTCCAGATCGCGACCAACCGCTTCAGCGCGCAGCAGGGGCGCTCGGGCTCCTCCGTCATTAACATCGTCACCAAGTCGGGGACGAACGAGTTCCACGGCTCCGGGGCCTTCTACTTCCGCGACCGTAAGCTGCAAGGGCTGCCCGCCACCTTCGACCGCGGGCTGACGGAAGACCCGCCCTTCGACCGCGAGCAGTACGTCTTCACGCTGGGCGGGCCGATTAAGCGCGACAAGGCTTGGTTCTTCGGTGCGTTCGAGTACAGGAATCAGGACGGGGCGGTGCTGGTCGGCGAGCGGAACCTGGCGACGCGCTCGATCGTCAGAAACTTCGCCGCGGCCCCGCTCAACGACCTGTTGTTTACGACGCGCGCCGACTGGAGCCCGACCTCGGCCGACCGCCTGAGCTTCCGCTACTCGCTGCAAGACGAGGACGACATCGCGGCGAGCACGCTCGACCGCTCCATCGGCTCGGCCTCGCAGCGGCAGGCGAGCAACAACCGCGCGCAGTCGTTCATCGCCAACTACACGCGGGTCATCTCTCCGCGCGACCTCAACAGCTTCAGCTTCAGCCTCAACTCATTCGATAACGAGATACTGCCGGTCGCGCCCGGGCCGCAGCTCACTTTCCCGAGCATACAGGACGGCACATCCTTCCGCGTCCCGCAGGGGACCAAGCAGTTCCGCGTCCAGTTCAGTGACACCTTCACGATGGTTCGCGGCAATCACACCTTAAACTTCGGCGGGGAAGTGCAGCACGTCGGCTCCGACCTCGACCTGCGCGTCTTCCAGCAGGGGCGCATCGAGTTTATCGAAGACTTCCCGGACTTCGACCGCAACGGCGACGGTGTGGTTAACGACAATGACCTGCTCTTCGCCGTCACGCTCCGCAGCGCCTTCCCAGACCGCCCGCTCGTCCTGCCCGACGCCAACAACCGCTACTTCGCGGCTTTCTTCCAGGACGATTGGCGCGTCACGCGGAACCTGACGCTGAACCTGGGGCTGCGCTACGAGCTGGACACGGACGTGAAAAACATCAGCCGCGTGGACGAGCTGAACCCGCTCATCCTGCCGTTCTTAAACGGCACGCGCTCGCGTGACACGAACAACTTCGCCCCGCGCTTCGGCTTCAACTACTCGTTCGACGACGAGCGGACGAGCGTCCACGGCGGCTACGGCGTCTACTACGACCGCGTGACGCTTGAGATTCAGACTTTGGAGCGCGGGCTCGACGGCCGCGCCCTGCCCGTCGAGGTGCGCGCGGGCAACATCTTCTTCATCCCGCCGCCGTGCCTCTTCGACCCCGCGTGCGGCCAGTTCCCGCCGCCGGCCCCGACGCTGGCGAACCCGTTCACGGGTTTCGTCCTGCCGGGTGCGGGCGCTGGCGGCATCAACATCATTGACAACGACCTACAGAACCCAATGGTGCAGCAGGTGAACCTCGGCGTCCAGCGCCAGTTCGGGCGCGACCTGGTGGTGCGCGCAGACTACCTGCACAACTTCGGCACGCACTTCATCATCGGGCGCACCATCGGCTCGGTCTTCAACCCCGTGGTCGGCGGGCCGGATTTGGTCAAGAACCTGGAGTCCTCGGTTAAGACGAAGTACGACGGGCTGCTCCTGAGCGTCGAGAAGCGCTACGCGAACCGCTACCAGGTGCGCGCCTCCTACACGCTCTCGAAGGCTTTCAACTACGCCAACGACGACCAGATTCCTTTCTCGAACGGGCCGATTGACTCGAACAACCTGCAACTAGAGTACGGGCCGACGCCGAACGACCAGCGCCACCGCTTCACCTTCTCCGGGGTGATTGACATGCCGTACAACATACGGCTCTCGCCCATCTACACGCTCGCCTCGGGCGTCCCGATGGACATCCTCCTGCCGGACGGCTCCGCGCGCATCCCCTCGCTCCAGCGCAACGCGGGCGGCCGCCTCTTCCACACGGGCGCGGAGCTGAACGCCTTCATAGAGCAGCTCAACGCGGCCGGCGGCGTGGGCGGTCAGCCCCTCCCCTTCGTGCCCGAGGACGCGCGCTTCAACGATACTTTTAACTCCTTAGACCTGCGCGTCTCGAAGGTCTTCCGGTTCGGCGAGCGCTTCACCGTCGAGCCCATCGCGGAGGTCTTCAACCTCTTCAACGTGACCAACGTGCTCGGCACGTCGAAGTCAAACTACTCGGGCTTCTCCAACGTGCTCGTGCGCGACAGCTCAGACCCGTCGGACCCGGGCTTCCTGCGCTCCTCGCGCTTCGGCCAGCCCGTGAACACGGCCGGCGGCGTCTTCGGCTCGGGCGGCCCCCGCGCCTTCCAGTTCGCCGCGCGCGTCACATTTTAAGAACGCGGCCTGCGCAATATTTCGTCCTCCGGCGCATCTATAGGCTTGATGGCGGGCTCGTGAGCCCGCCATCAAGCCTATTTTTTCCTCCCCGCTGCTTCTGTTATGATTCGAGGCCGAAGAGGTTGACATGAATCTAAGACACCTGCTCTGCACGCTGTTCCTCACGCTCCTCGTCGCCGCGCCGGCGCTGGCGCAGGAGGTTTCGACGCCGCCGCCGGAAACGGCACGGGCCGGCGACGCGCAGCAGGAGCTGAAGCTGAAGGCGCTCGTCCTGCTCGAAGACGTGATTAAGGACTCCGAGCTGTTCCGTCACGCCGAGAACCGCTTGCGCGTCAGGGCGGCGGCGGCCAACGTCCTCTGGGACCACGACCAGGCGCGCGCGCGCATCCTCTTCAAAGAGGTGACAGCGGGCCTCGCCGACCTGCTCAACAATCAAGAGGCTGGCGACGAGCCGGAGCAGTCGCGTATGTTGCAGGGGCCGCGGCAACTGCGCCGCGAGCTCTTGCAGATGATGGCCCAGCGCGACCCGCGGCTGGCGCGCGAGCTGCTGCGCACCACGCGCTCGCAGGAGACGGGCGGGCACTCGCGGCGCGGCGACGTGCTCGCAGACCGCCCCCTCGAACTGAATCTGGCGACGCAGCTCGCGGAGAGCGACCCCGGCCAGGCCCTCGAAATCGCGGAAGAGAGCCTGGCCGGAGGACTCTCATACGAGCTGCCCGGGGTGCTGTCGGCGCTTCAGGAGAAAGACCCCGCGGCCGCCGCGAGGCTGGCGAGCCAGATGGTCACCAGGCTGCGCACGGAGAAGATTGGCGAGAGCGACGTGGCTAAGTCGGTCGCGGTCTCCCTGCTCCGGCTGGCGACCCAGACCGCGGACGACACGACGGCGCAGAAGAGCGCCCAGCCGCTCTTAGACCAGCAGACCATGCACGAGCTGATAGAGAAGCTCGCGGCCGAGGCGCTGCGCCCGAACTCGACGAGCCCGGAGCTGCTGGGCGTGCTGAGCGAGCTGATGCCGGCCGTGGAGAAGTACGCGCCGGCGCGCGCGGCGCAGGTGCGGCGCAAGATGGAGCAGAGCGGCGGGACGGTCGAAGAGCCGCAGGTGATTCCCGCCGCGGCAGTTGATTACAATAGCTACCAGGCCGTGATGGAAAAAGGGGACGTGGACGAAATTCTGGCGGCGGCCGGGAGCGCGCCCGAGGGCTTGCGCGAGGCGTTGTACCAGCAAGCCGCCGCCAAGCTGATGGAGCAGGGCAACGCGGCGCGCGCGCGGCAGGTCATCAACGAGCACCTACAGAATCCTGTCCAGCGCAAGCAGGCGCTCGCGGAGCTGGATGAGGCGGCGGCCTACGCCGCGGCCCGGCAGGGCAACCTTGAGCAGGCCAGGAAATTGGTCGCCACGCTGCGCACCAGCGAGGAGCGCGTGCTGGCGCTCGTGCAGCTCGCCGAGGGCGCGTCCGCCAAGGGCGACAGGGGATTCGCGCTCGCGCTGCTCGACGAGGCGCGCGAGATGAGCAGCGCGCGGGCCAAGAACGTCAAGCAGCTTTTGGCCCAATTGGCCGTCGCGCGCGCCTACGGGCCGCTCGACGCCTCGCGCAGCCTGGCGATTCTTGAGCCGGCCGTGGATCAGCTCAACGAGCTACTCGCCGCGGGCGTCGTCCTCGGCGGCTTCTTCGCGGAAGAGCTGGTGCAGGACGACGAGATCATGATGGAGCCGCTGACGGCCGTCTCCAACGAGCTTTTCAACAGCTACATGGGCGACTTCAGCGCGCTGGCGCGTGCGGACTTCGAGCGGACGCGCGAGCTGGCAGACAGGTTCCAGCGCCCCGAGATACGCACCATCGCCCGCCTGCTCGTCGCCCAGAGCGTGCTGTCGCCGAAGCAGTTGCCCACCTCAAAGCTCGGCGGCTCTGTCATCATGGGCCGGATGCAGTGAAGTGATTCATGAAAGCTGTCAGTGAGATTGTGGGCCGGGCCGAGCTGGCGGGCGGCGGTGGCGCGGAGGTTTACCGCGCGCTGCGCACGCTGCTGTGCGCGACGTGCGGGGCGGAAATCGGCGAGGGCACGCTGTTCACGCGGCGCAAGGTGAAGGGAATCGGCGTGCGCATCATGCCGCAGTGCCAGAAATGCGCGCCGTTCGCCCTTGCCGAAGGCGGCGGGAAAAAACAGTCCGACCTGCTCCGCTCGCTCCTGGCCGCGCCGGAGAAGACCTCACAGCCCGTTGCCGCTGAGAAAAATCTGAAAGAGGCAGTCGCGCGCCGCCTCGGGCCTGCCCTGAGACGCGGAAAGAAAGGAAGGCAGTAGGCAGAAGGCAGAAGGCAGTAGGCAGAAGGCGGAAGGCAGCTAAAGACACAGGTTCTCGCTGCCTTCTGCTTTCTGCCTTCTGCCTTCTGATTTTTCGCGCCCGGTGAAACTTTAGCGACGGCGGCCGTCCGCGCCGTTGGCGTCTGGGACTGCGCGTCGTGCTGTGCCCCCCTGTGGCCGTTTCACCGGGCGCACTTCGGCTGCCGCTGACCTGACCCTGAAAGAGTCCGGCAGCCGAATAGCTGGAATTCAAATCAACTGTTAGTTGACCTGCAAACCCACGGCCTTGCTCGCGCCGCCCGCGGCCGCAGAGATATTCACTTTCCTGGTCGTCGTTACGTCGGCCGTGTTGACGACGAAGGTGCCCGTCTTGTACCCGGCCGGAATCTTGATGCTGGTCACGGCGGGCCAGGCGACAGCTCCGTAGTTGGAAGTCAGCGTCACGACAACCCCGCCAGCAGGCGCGACGCAGGTGAGCGTCACGCTGCCCGTGACCCTGTTCGGCCCCGTCACGGGGTTGGGCGTCAGGGCCAGCGTGGCGACCCTCACCGGCATCACGTACAGCGTCTTCTTGATGACGGTCCCGCGGTAACTCGCCGTGAGCGTGAGCGTCTGCTTGGTGGTCACGGTGGCCGGCGTGATGGTGAAAGTCGCGGAGGTCGCGCCCGCGGCGACCTTGACGCTGGCCGGAACCTTGAGCGCCGCGCCGCTGCTGCTGAGCGCGACGGTCGCGCCCGCGGCCGGGGCAGGGGCGTTGAGTATGACCCGGCCGGTCGTCGTCTGGCACGGGCCGTTCAGCGTGTAGAGCGTCGCGGTCACGGCCGTCAGCGTCGGCGGCTGCACGGTCAGGTCAGTGTCCTCCGTGCCGTCCTCGCTCGTTCCTATAATCTCAACTTCGGTGGGCGCAGCGACTGCTTTGGTCGAGACGGTGAAGTTCCTGCTGAGCGTGCCGGCGGCGATGGTGATGCTGCCCGGGACGGTCGCGACGGCCGTGTTGCTGCTCAGGAGCTTGACCAATTTCCCGCCGGCGGGCGCGGGCTCGTTGAGCGTGATCGTGGCGATTGCCGGCTTGGTGCCGACGGGCGTCTCCGTGCTCAAGAGCATCGTGAATGGCGCGGGCGGCGTCGTCAGCGCCTCGCCCGCGTCCACGCGCGAGCGGACGGGGCCGGCGTCGAAGCGGTCGCCCGTGTCAATGATGTGGTCAACGATCTTCGTCGGGCGCAGCACGGGGTACTTGGACCGCAGGAGCGCCGCGATGCCGGCGGTAATCGGCGAGGCCATAGAGGTGCCTCGCCAGGTGCCGTAACCGCCGCCGGGCACGCTGCTCGTGATGAGTTCGCCCGGCGCGGCCACTTCCACCCAGGAGCCGCGGGTCGAAAAGTCCGTCACGTCTCCGCCCTCATCCGTGGCGGCGACGGCCAGCAGGCCGCCTATGTTCTCGGCCGCCGGGTACAGGGGCGTGTCGTTGCCGTCGTTGCCCGAGGCGGCGACGACAACTACGTCGTAGTAGCTGGTACTAATCGGCGAGTCCTCGTCCGCCGTCCCCGGCACGTCGTCGCACGCCCTCTTCAGGATGCTGGACAGAAGCCGGGTGCGGCGCGGCGTGGCGATGCTGAGGTTGATGACGTGAGCGCCGTCGTCGGTCGAGGGGTTGCCGTCCGGGTCAATCGCGTAGGCCAGCGCCTCGGCCAGCACCCAGATGTTCCCGAGCCCGTTCGGCGCGAGCACGCGTATCGGAATAATCTTCGCCTCGGGCGCGACCAGCGCGACCAGTCCGGCGACGTGCGTCCCGTGCCCGTAGGGGCCTGTCTGCACGTTGCCCACTTCGCTCGGATTGCGGTCGTTGTCAACGAAGTCGTAGCCCGGCAGCAGGCGACCGGCCAGCGCCGGGTGCGTCAGGTCGAAGCCAGTGTCCAGGATGGCGACGCGCACGCCCGCGCCTTTCGAGACGCCGTGCGCGACCGAAAGGTTAATCGCCCCCGGAGCCCATTGAGCCGCGTAGGAGCCGGCGTCGCCGCCCTCCGTCCAGGAGATTCCCTCCGTCCAGGAGATGCCCCCGCCCTCCGGCGGCTTCATGGTGTAGTTGGGCTCGGCGTAGACGACGCGAAGCTGCGGGTCTGCCTGGAGCTGCGAGACCTTCTGCTCGACGCCCATGCCGTCCAGGATGCGCAGGCGGTAGATGGGCCGTGTGCCGAAACGATCCAGGGGCCTCGGGTCCAGCTTGTATTGCGAGGCCACGCCCGAAAGGTTCGAGGCGGCTTTTAACTGAACGACGACCTCGCCGGGGGTGAAATCCTCCCCGCCATCGGCGCGCACGTCGGTGACGGCGGCCCCGAAACACAAGATCAGGACGAGCGAGATGAGGGTGAGCGAGCGCGTCAGGGCCGTGTGCGTAGAGTCGAAGACTCGTCGCACGCTTTGTCGTTTGGCTGGTATGTGTTTAAACAACATTATTTCCGTAGGAAGATTAAGAATTTTAAGACAAACCCGCCTCGACTCTGTCCCTACCGGGGGAACAGTGCGGCTTCGTCAGCCGAAAATACATGGTCAGGGAAATTTTTTAGCCGCCAGCGGCTATCCGATCGGGCACCTTATGATGCGGATTTGGCGCGAAGGGCTGCTAGCGAAAGCCTGGAAAAGTGCTGAAAAAGCGAGAAAATTCGGCTCCGCAAGCTCACGGGCGGCCGACAATCATGAAGGGCGACCAGAAGAAGGGGTGCGGCTGTTTCTTGAGCTGCTCAAGCTGCGCGGCGCGCAAGGCCGCCGCCGGGGCGTTGCCGGCCAGCAGAAGCTTGTAAAACGACGCCATCAGCTCGGCCGTCGCCTCGTCGTCAACCGTCCAGAGGCTCAAAAGCAGCGAGGGCGCGCCGGCCGAGAAGAAGCCGCGCGCCAGCCCTATCAATTCGTCGCCGGGCGCGACCTCGTTGACCCCCGTCTCGCAGGCGCTCAGGGCAGCCAAACCGCACTTGAGGTCAAGATTGTAAGTGTCGCGCACGGTCAGCCAGCCGTCGCCGAGCCGGAGCGATGAGAAGAGCGGGTTGTCCGGCCGGAAATGGCCGTGGCAGGCCAGGTGCAGGATGTCCGCGCCGTGTGCGAACTCTTGCAGGGCCGCGAGCGTGGCCCGCTCGTTGAGCAGCGCGACTGATTCCGGGAAAAGCGGCGCGAGCGCGGCTATCTCCTCGCTCACGCGCGGCGTCTGCTCGTCGGCCACGCCCATCAGCAGGGCGCGTTGCAAGGGGCGCTGCGGCTGCGCCATGCAGTGAAGCAGCACGACGGCGCTCGGGGCGTAGGCGACTTCCCGGCGCTCTATCAAATAACTCGTCCCGTCATGCAGGGCATGGAAGGGGATGTAGTAGAGGGCACGGTGCGGCGCGATGATGAGCCGCCGCTCGCCCGTGCGCTCCAGGACGGGGCGCATGAGCAGGGCGTGGAGGGCCTGCAAGTGGCTCTGGATGCGCTCGGTCAGGTTCGGCAGGTGTCTGCGCAAGCCCCGCGCGCCGAAGCGGAGTGCGTCTATCTGGAACCTGAGCTGGCCGAGCAGGGCGTTGACCTCGTCCTCGCCGCCGAGGTTGCGGACGACCTCTATGCCCTCGTCGGTCGCCACGAAGGCCAGCAGCTCGCCGTCCAGGCTCGTGTACTCGACCAGGGCCGTGTCGGTCGAGAGCCTCCGCTGGAGTTCGTCCGTGTCGAGCGTCTGGACGTGGGTCAGGGTGCTCTGCTTGCGCTGCTGTAGCTGGCGCGTGATTTCCAGCGTCTCGCGCTCGCGCTCGCGCACGGCCTCGTGCAGCCGCGTCATCTCGTCGGCCGCGTCGCCGCCCGGCGTGCGGTTGATGCGGCTGTAGAACCAGTTCAACTCCTCGCGCAGCTCTTCGAGTCGTGCCAGCAACTCGGCCTCGAAGGGGTCGCGCGCGTGGACGCGGAGCCTGAGCGAGCCGCCGAGCACGTCCAGGAGGGCGCGCGAGCGGGCGCGCTCGACGTAGCAGAGCGCCTCGCTCGTGCGGTCGCGGCTCGTGTCGTTGAGGCAGAGGCGGACGAGTTCGTTGTAAGGAATCAGCTTGTCTGCGAAGAACGCCGTGCGGAACTCTTCGGCCGGGAGCGGGGCGCGCAAGTCCTCTATCAAGGAAACGGCGCGCTGGAAATAGTCTTCGGCCCGCCCTGTGTCGCCGGCCGAGGTTGCGAGCAGGCCGAGCGAGGTGTGGCAGCGCTGGGCTATGTCGGGCTGCGCGAGCCGTTCGGCGTCGGCGAGCGTGGATTCAAGCAGGTTGCGCGCCTCGTCCACTTGTCCCTGCACGCGGGCCGACTCGCCGCGCAGCCAGCGCGCCAGAAGCTGACGCCGCCACGTCCCGGCCGCCGCCAGCGGCTCCTCTGCGAGCAGGGCGGAGGCGCTGGCCTCCCGGTAGTTCCCCTCCGTGTGGTGCAGTTGGGCCTCCGTAATCGTGACCATCGCCTCGCCGACCGGGTTACCTTCGGCCGCGTAGAGCCTGCGGGCTTCGGCCAGGAGGGCGTGCGCCTGCTCCATCCGGCCCATCAGAATCAGTGCGCGCCCGTGCTGCGCGAGCGCGCGCGCACGCTCGCTCTGCATCCCCAGCTCGCTGAAAGTCTTCGTCACGCGCTCGTAGATTTCCGCGGCTTCGGGCGCGAGGTTCAGTTCGAGATAAGCGTCCGCAATCTCCTGCTGGGCGACAGCCGAGTGGTGCGGCATCCCCAAAGCGGCGTACTTGCGGCGCGACTGTTCGAGGTAATCGAGCGCGCGGTCGTAGCGGCCCTGGAAGAGCGCCAGGTTGCCCATGCTCGCCTCGATCTCGGCCTGTGTGAGCACGAACCCGCCGTCGCGGGCGCGCTTGAGCGCCTGGTCGTAAAGCTCTTCGGCACGCCGGAACTTGTGCTGCGAGGAGTAGATGATGGCGAGATTGTTGTCTATCTTGGCGAGCTGCTTCTGGTCGTTGAGCGCGGCGAAGCGCTCGCGCGCCGCCAGGAGGAACTTCTCGGCCTCCTGGTAGAGGTCGCGCCGCAGGTAAATGTTGCCGACTTGCAGCTCGATTTTGGCCGTCGCCGGCAAATCGCCGTGGGCTATGAGCACGGCCCGCGCTCCGAGTCCGCACGAGACGGCCTCGTCGTAGCGGCCCAGCAGCGCCAGCGCGTAGATGTGATTGATCTGCATCAGGGCCGCCGCGTGCGGCTTGCCGAGCGAGAGGAAAATCTTTTCAGAGTCTTTGAGGAGCGTGATGCCCCGCTCGATTTGCCCTTCGGCGGCGACGGCCGCGAACCCTTCAACCCAGAGGGCCAGGGCTTCCACTTCGCGGTCGTTGGTGATGGACGAGAGAGTTTTGAGGGCGGCGGCTGCGCCCGTTGTGCGCGCGGGCGAGCTAGACCAGTCATCGAAGCAGATGTCTTTGAGGGCGTAGGCCAGTTGGGCGTCGGCCAGGGCAGAATGCTGCCTGAGCAATGCCTCACGCTCGTCATTGCCCGCAGCCACGAGACGCGCCGCCAGCTCCGCACGCTCCATCAATTTATGCCTTTAATTCCAGCTCCGGGATTTCGATCAGGTTGTCGCCGAAACGGACAATCAGTTGGTAGCTCCCGGCCGCGACCGGCGGGAGGCGGAATTCGCACTGGTCGTTCAGCTCCGTGCGGCTCGTCTGGCTCGCGCCCTGCAACTCGACTTCGCCTTTCAGGCCGGCGCAGTTAGCGCCGAGCACCTGTCCGGCGATGACCCACCCGCCGCCGCTCTCCGTGACGCGCAGGTCTAGGTCGTTCTCGCCCGCGCTGTAGAGCAGTTGGCGAGCGCTCGCCTGGCCCGAGCGCACGCCGTAGGCCGGCGACATCTGTAGGCTGTCGAAGCTGAGCGCGGCCAGGATGCGCCGCGCGAGTGACGGCGAGGCGGAAGCGTCACGGGCGGCGCGCGCGCGGAAAAGGTTAATGGCTTGAGAAATCAGGGCGGGGGGCGCGTCCGCGCCTTCGTCCGTCCGCATCAGGCCCACGACCTGCTCGACCTGTTCGAGCTTCGAGGAGCAGCGCGCGCAGGCCGAGACGTGTTCGAGGGAGGCCGCCCGCGCTTCGGGCGCGAGACGCCCTTCGGCCAAATCGGCCAGCTCTGCGAACGGAAGATGTTTGAAAATCGGCTTCATTTCTGCTCCAGTCGGCGCAAGGTCTAACTCCTTACACGGTTCAACAGTGCGCCCCGGAAGATGAAAAATACACGGCAAATAATAAAAACTGAAAGCAGAAGGCGGAAGGCGGAAGGCAGCAAACCCGCCGTCCTCTGCCTACTGCCTACTGCCTACTGCTTTTCGAGTATTTTCAGCAGTTTTTGCAGGCAGCGGGCGCGGGTCGGGCCGATGCTGCCTTCGGGCACGCCTATCCGGGCGGCGATGACCGCGTAGGGCGGCGGCTCGTCCTCGTAAAAGAGGAGCGCCAGGAGCTTGCCGCAGCGCTCGTCCAATTGGCCGACGGCCAGCCGGACGCTGTGCTGCTCCTCAAGCTGAATCATCACCTCGTCGGGCAGCAGGGACTCGTCGGCCAGCCCCGTCAAATCGGCCTCGCCGGCCTCGTCGTCGTCGCCGCCGTCGCCCACGGCCTGCATCCTGTTCTCGCGCGTGATCGAGCGCCAGGTCTTGCGCCGCGCCGTCGTCACGAGCCACGCCTTTAACTTTTCGGGATTCTCCAACTCGTCCAGTTTCTCGAAGAGGGTGGCGAAGACTTCCTGGAAAACGTCGGCGGCGAGGTCATCGTTCAGGCCCGCGCGGCGTGGGATGGTGTAAATCAGGCGCTGGTAGCGGCGGACGAGAGATTCCCACGCGGCCTGGTCGCCGCGCCGGCAGGCAAGTAACAACTCCCTGTCGCTCTGTTCCATCCGCCTCCCCGGGTAGTTCTTTTCTTGTCGCAAAGCATAGGGGGGTAGCTCCCGTTTTGTCTAGCTGCAAAAAGGAGCGCCGGCGTCTCCGCGGACGGGGAAAATCGCCGGCGCTCGACGAGTCGGGCGGCAAGTTTCAGAGTGCCAGGCTTGCCGGCCACACTCCAGGGCTCAAGGCCCGAACCTCTGGCGGTACTCGGCCGAGTAGATGAAGCCGTGCACCAGCCCCCTGTAATCGCCGGTCGAGTCCAGGTAGCTGAGCCAGCCCTGGTAGCCGGCCGCGTCCGGGTCGCGCCGCAGGTAGCCGAAATATTCCATCGCGACGAAGCCCTTGTTGTAGACCTTCTGGTAGACCTCCGCGCTCTCCACTATCTCGCGCAGGACGCGCGCGCGGGTCTTCCGGCCCGCCGTCAGGTCGTTAATCAGCGTCGTGCGCTGCGGGAGCGCGACGCCCGCGGTCCTGACCAGCGTGTCCACGAAGGCCGTCGAGGTCAGGCCATCGAACTTCGTCCTGAAGGCGGCGCGCGAGGTGAACTCGTTGATGAAGGCGACCTTGTTGGCCTCCTGCTCGGCCTCTGTCTGCGCCCCGTTGAGCCGCGCCATGTCGGGCGTGAACTCGCCGTAAGTCGGCCTGCGGCCGAAGGCCGTCTCGTAGAAGCGGTAGATGAAGTAGCCGCGCGCCGCGAACTCCGCCGAGCGGTAGAAGGCCGACGAGACCTCTATCCGGTCACACTTCGAGTCGTCGTTGGGGCAAGTGTCCAGGATATTGCTCCAGGCCGTGAGCCCCGCTGGCTCGGGCTCGCGGTTGAGGAAGTCCATGTAATGCTGGCGGACGAAGAACTTGGTCGTGTCGAGCGGGTTGGCGCTCGGCACCGTGTCGTTGTCGCCGATGGTGACGGTGGCGACGCCCGGCGTCCCTATGGTCCCGCTGTTGCTCGCCTCCACGATTCTGACCTTGAACGTCTCGCTGCTCTCGGCGAGCGAGTCGTCCGTCACGAGCACGCGGAAAGACTTGCTCGTCTCGCCGGGGGCGAAAAAGAGTCTGCCGAAGGCGACGGTGTAGTCCGAGCGTGACGAGGCCGTGCCGTCGGCGGTGGCGAAGTTGACTTTGGCGTCGCGTGAAACGTCGCCGCTGCGGGTGATGGTGATGCTGACGCTCCCGCCGTTCTCGGCCACGCGGTAGCCGGAGGCGCTGAAGCGGGCCACGTATCTTTCATCGCCGCCGCCGGGCGAGGGCGAAGGCGAGGGGGAAGTGGAAGGGCCTGGGTCCGGCGACGGCGTCGTCACGGAGCCGAACGTGCCGCTCGCAACGGTCGCGCCGGCCGTAGTCTTCACGACGACGGTCGTGCCGGTGCTGATGACGGGCACGACGTGGCCGTCGTTGGTGTTCCGCTCAAGCTCGCCCTGGCGGAATGAGTTGATAGTCAGCGCCCCGATTCTGGAGCCGTTGACGAAGACGTTGAGCGCGGTCCCGGCCGGGAGGTTCACGTTCTCGACCTGGACGCGAAAGTCCCTGCGGTCTGGGCGCGTGCGGTAGCGTGCCTCGCCTTTCGGCGTCTGGCCGTTGAGAGCCACGCCCGAAAGGAACGTCGTGACGATTACCTCGTCGTCGTTCGCGTTGACCGTCACGTTGGCGACGGCCAGGGCCAGCCCCATCGCCACAGTCAACGCCGTCGCGATTACTGTTCTCTTGATTCGCATCGTCTTTATCCTTCTTTGAAGAGTGGTCTAGACGGCGTGGTCAGAAGCGGCCATCGGCTCAACAGTGCGGCGCGTGGAGGGAGAAATACGGCGAGAAAGATTTTTGTGGAAGGCGGACGAAGAAAAAGAAGCGGCGGGGGCAAGCCCCTCTTCCTCACCTGCGAGGCCCCGTGTCTTGAATCATTCAAGCCACGCAGTCTCTCAGGTCAGGAAGGTGGGCTTGCCCCCGCTGCTTTCAGATATAACCCCTTCGGGGATTAACCTCACATCGCGGCTAAAAGGATCGCGCCGCCCGGCACGTTCGCCGCGAGGAAGCTGGACGCCTGCCCGCCCGTTGCCGGACTGACTGAGGCGGTGGTCGTCGGCTTGACGAGTGACGACGGTGCGCCGGAGTTTGACAGCAGGTAGGCGATCAGCGCATCCAGGTCACTCGCGGACAGGTGCGAGGTCTTGCCGTGCGTGTCCTTGAGGACGCGTATGTTGTTGGCCGCGAGTTCGGGGTTGATTTGTCCGCCCGCGACGAGCGGCGCGACGTTGCTCGTGCCGAGGCGGTCAATCTGCGGCTTGCCGTTCTCCTGTATGTGCGGACTGTCGAGGCTGACGTAAATCGGCCCGAAGCCGTCGCCCGCGAGGCCGCCCGCGCTGTGGCCGGCGACGATGGGCACTTCCGTCGGCAGGTTGTTACGCCCGCGTTTGTGGTCCGTCCGCACCGTGCGGAAGTTGAAGCCGCGCTCGCCGGGCTTCAGGAGCGGCGAGTCGGGCGCGAGCAGAATCTCGCGCACGGAATGGGCGAAGCCGTGGTGCAGCCAGCGCGGCACGGAGTCCCAGAACGCGCGCAGGTGTTTCGTGTTCCGGCTGCTGAAATTCTGCGGCGTGCCGACATCCTGCGGCGGGCCGAAGCGGACGAAGAAGTAGTCGTTCTCCGGGCGGAAGAACGGGCCGTCGCCGTCCACGGTCGTCTCGCTGATGACGCCCGGCTCGTGTATGTTGTAGTCCTGGAACGTGTCGTCTATGACGCCGTTCGAATACTTGTTCCCGTTGTGGTGACACGAGGCGCAGCCCGCGCCGCCCGCCGAAACCTCCTTCGTGAAAATCTCCTTGCCGCGCGCGACCTTCGCCTTCTCCGCCTCATCCGGGAACTGTTCGAGCGGGTTCGGGAGCCTGCGCGTCTCGTTCTGCGACCAGAGGATTTGCAAGTAGGCCATGTCGTAGTAGCCGACTTTGAAAGCCTTGCTGCTTAAATCATTGCGCCCGATGGCGCGTGAGTTCTCCTCGGTCTTCCTGAGCACGTACTGTTCGCGCGCCTTGAAGCGGTCTACCGCGTTGGCCTGCGGGAAGAGCGGCGTCGGCGTCCTCTCGCCTAAAAGCACCTCGCCGTTGCAGGCCGAGGCGTAGGCCATGAAATCGTTATTCAAACCCTCGTACCACTCGGGCCAGTTGTCCGAGATGTCTTTGTTCTGCGGACAGACTTTCGTGCCGCCGACGGCGTTGGCCGCGACGTTCCACTGGCAGCCGTCCTGGCGGCCGTCCCAGTGGCAGAAGCCGCAGGACTTCTGGCCGTCGTCCGAGTAGGTGGATGAGAAGAACCATCTCAGGCCCTGCTCCTCGGCGGTGGCGAAGAGGTTCTTGCCGTTGCTGCCCGTCGTCGGGTCGAGCGTCGTGTTCGTCACGCCGACGGGCAGGAAGCCCGCGCGCGTCAGCACGCCGTTCGCGTCCACGTTGAGGAAAGAAACGTCCTCGGTCTGGAAGTTGGCGACGTAAATCGTCTTCCCGTCGGGCGAGACTTCGACGCCCTGCGGCGTGATGCCGCCGGTGAACTCTATGCCGGTCGGCGTCAAAAGCAGCGAGGGGCTCGTCGCGGCCGCGTTGATGCGGAACGCCTGCACGTTCTCCGAATGCGCGAACGTGACGAAGAGCATGTTGCCGCGCACGGCCAACTGCTCCGGGCCGCTGCCCTTGATCTTTTTCTGCGCGGCCGTGTGGTCTTTGAGGTCAACGAACTGGCCCGGCGTGACGAGCTGCGAGAGGTCGCGGCCCTCGTCCACGTAGCGGAAGACGAACTTGTTGGTCGCCGTGTCGAAGATGTTCAGCTCCGAGCCTATGTCGTCAAACGTCGTGGCCTTGGTCGCGTCCGTCATGACGGGCGTGTAGCCGAGGGGCTGGCCGCTGTTCTTGATGACTACGCCGCTCGTATTCTTCTTCGGCAGGCCGTGGCCCGTCTCGCGCTGGTTCAACTTGGTGTTCGTGTCCTGGCCGCTGACGATGCCCCAGCGCCCGGCAATCTTCACGTCGGTCGAGAGGCCGCCGACGGGCATGACCTTCGTGAGCGTGTTGGCGTCGTCCGCGACGTTGATGACGGCGACGGTGTGGCCGAGCGTGTTGGCGACGTAGAGCGTGCGGCCGTCGGCGCTCAAGTCCAGATCGCGCGGGTTGGTGCGCTCAAGGTCGTTGAGGCCCGTGGGGATTTCCGCGAGCTGCGTGAAAAATGGGCCGGGATCAACGCGGAAGGCGCGCACCTGATCTTTGAAGCGGTCTGTGATGTAGAGCCGCGTGCCGTCGCGGTTGAAAATCAGTTTCTCGCCGTAAAAGCCTGTCTCGAACTCGCCGAGGACGGTGTCGGTCGCGGTGTCTATCACGCTCGCGAAGTTGCCGTACTGGTTGAGCACGACGACGTAGGGGCGCGGGTAGATGCTCGTGTTGAGTGGGCTGACGCGCACGCCTATGGGCCGCGTGCCCTTGGTCTTGCCTTCGGGGCGGAGGTCAACCCATGTGATGACGCGGCGGGTCGCCGTGGACACGACCGCCACGCGCCAGTCCGGGTAGCCCTCGCGGCCGGGCAGCGTGACGTAAAGTTTCTTCCCGTCCGGCGTCAGGGCGAGGGCGCGCGGCTGGCTGCGGAAAGGCTGCTTGACGTGCGGCCAGAGCTGGTTGCCGCTCTTGACGACGGGGTTGTTCGGGTCAATGCGCGTGCCGGGATCGGGCCGCCCGTCAATGTAGGCCGCGCCGTGCATGATCTTGGTGTAGCGCATGAGCCCGGCGCGCACGCCCGCCTGCTCGGCCCCGACGATGTTCTTCACAGGGTCATCGTCCAGACCCGTGATGATTTTCCCTTCAGAATTCGTCTTGACGGCGGTGATGAACAGGCGCAAGGGCAGCGGGGCCTCGCGCCCCGTAGCCAGAATCTTACGCTCGAAGTCAGCCGACAGCGTCATGCGCGGCGCGACCGCGCCCGCACGGAAGTCGGCGCTGAAAACTAACCACACGACCCCTATGAGAATAGAGATGATAAGCAGCAGGCACTTAACTCTGTTCGTCATGACACGCCCCCTCATTTCGAAAACCTCTCAAAAGTTGGCACAAATTGGCCCGGAAGGGCCGGATAGATTTCCCCCGATGTGCCTACAGTGCGGGGCGCGGGCGCGAAAATACTTCGGGCTTGAAAAAAATATGATGAAGATGAAGCGGGAATAAAGAGGACAGTAGTGTCCTGATTTCATCATTCCTCTGTGTCCCTCTGTGTCCTCTGTGGTGAAATTCATTAACCACAGAGGACACAGAGGGCACAGAGGGCTGTTAATTCAGGACACCACCAAGAGGACAATATGCTGGCTTGCACGGCGCTTCACGGGGTATCATTATTGTGACCCCGGGAGGATTCCTATGAACGTACAGTACATTTTAAGTGAGTATTTAAGCCGGGCAATGGCGCAGGCAGAGTATGACAAGCTGGAAGACAGCAGCTTTTCGGGGCGTATCCCAGCCTGTAAGGGTGTCATCGCCTTTGCCGACACCCTTAGAGCTTGCGAAGACGAGTTGCGTTCTACATTGGAAGACTGGCTCTTGTTAGGTTTGAAACTCGGACATCCCCTGCCGGTGATGGATGGCATTGACCTGAACAAGGAGCCGGTTTATGAGTCGGTGAAGTCCCTGTAAACGAAACGAATTCATCCGCCGGCTGCGGCAACTTGGATTTACCGGCCTCTACTCTGGAACAAAACATCAATTCATGCTGTTCGAGCAGCATCGCCTCACGATTCCATCCAACGCTGAATATTCAGTCCCCCAGCTCCGAATGATGATACGCGAAGTTGAAAGCATCATCGGGCACGAAGTAACGGCCGACGAGTGGAATCGTCTGTCATAAGGCTCAACACGACTGCTGCCACCAAACTTTACGGCGTCTTCGGCTTCGCGTCCGGCTTGCCCTGTTGCGTCTGCGGTTGATCTTCGGGCTGCGGTGAGTCCGGGAAGCGTTGGCCGCTGGCGCGGTCGAAGACGGAGTTGCGCAAGAAAGCTTCGGTCGTCCAGGGGGGAGCGCCGCCGCCGAGGTACTTCTGGAACCATTCGAGGTGGGCCGTGTAGTAGAGCGCCATCTCGTACCAGTTCGGCCAGTGGCCCGCGTTCGAGTAGATGAGGAGGCGCGAGGGCACGTTCATCTTTTGCAGGTCCGTGTAGAAGTGGAGCGACTGCGTGTATGGCACTCGGTAGTCGCGCTCGCCCGAGATGATGAGCGTCGGCGTCTTGAAGTTCCTGACGAAGTTCGAGGGCGACCACTTCTCGTAGTTCTTGGAGTCCCACGGCGTGCCCTTCAAGTCCCACTCGGGGAACCACAGCTCCTCGGTCGCGCCGTGGAACGAGCGCAAATCGTAGATGCCCATCATCGAGGCGATGGCCTTGAAGCGGTCTGTGTGACCCTGCATCCACATCATCATGTAGCCGCCGTAAGACCAGCCCATCGCGCCCATGCGGTTGCGGTCAACGTAGGGCAGCTTTTCGAGCGCGTCCGTCACCTTCATCAAGTCTTCGTAGACGCGCCCGCCCCAGTCGCCCGAAATCTGCGCGGTGAACTCCTGCCCGTAGCCCGTCGAGCCGTGCGGGTTCGCGAAGGCGACGACGTAGCCCGCGCCAGGGTAGACCTGCCAGTCGCCGCGAAACGCGTCGGCCCACTGCGACTGCGGCCCGCCATGCACGTTCAGTATCACGGGGTACTTGCGCGCCGGGTCGAAATTGTGCGGCTTGACGATGAAGACGTGAATCCGCGCGCCGCCGGAGCCCGTCACCCACATCGCCTCGGCCGGGCGCACGTCAACCTCGCTCATCAGGGTGTCGTTAAACGACGAGAGCTTCACAGGCGTAGAGGCTTTGCCGCCGGCCACGTCCGCGCCGTAAATCTCGTTGGGCTCGCCGACCGAACGCTTGATGTAAAGCAGGCGGCGCTCGGAGGAATCGAACTCGAAAGCGTCAATCGTCTTGTCGGCGAGGACTTCCGTGATCGCCTTCGAGTTGATGTCGAGCCTGTAGATGGGATTCTGTCCTTCGACGGGGCCTGTGAAGTAGATGGTCCTGGAATCGTTCGCCCAGTAGTAATCGTCCACCCAGTTGTTGAAAGAGTCAGTCAGCACCGTTGACTTCCCGGTCGCGCGCTCGTAGAGCGCGATTCGGAAGTTGTCTGACTCGTAGCCGGGCAGCTTCTGCATCCGGTAGGCGATGTAGCGCCCGTCGGGCGAGTACTTGGGGCTGCCGTCGTAGGCAGGGTTCGACGCAGTGATGTTGCTCGGGGCGGAAGCGCGGTCGGTGAGCGAGACGAGCCACAAGTCGTTGTTGGTCGAGGCGGCGGGCACGCGGTCGCGGTTCGAGACGTAGACGAGTTCCGTGCCGTCCGGCGAGAAGTCGTATTGCAGTGGGCCGCCGAGCTGGAAAGTCGGCGCGTCCACGTTGCCCGGCGTCACGTCGCGCGTCTCGCCCGACGAGACGTTGACGACAAAGGTGTGCGTGCGCGTGCCGTCCTTCCAGGCGGTCCAGTGGCGGTAAAGCAGCTCGTCCGCCACGTGCGCCTTGAGCGGCCCCGACTCCCAGCGCGAGGAGATTCTCTTGTTGCAGGCGTCGTCGCCGTTGCACTCTGGGTAGATGTCCGACGAGAAGGCCACCCACTTGCCGTCCGCAGACCACAAGGGGTCCGAGACTCCGGTCGAGAGGTTCGTCAGCCGGCGCGGCTCGCCGCCGCCCGCGTCCCTCAGGTAGAGGTTAGGGCTCCCGTCCTTCGCGCTGATGAAAAGAATCTGGCGGCCGTCCGGCGAGAAGTTAGGCGAATACTCGGTCACGTCGCCGACCGTTAACTGGCGCGGGTTTCGCCCGTCAACGTCCATCGCCCAGATGCGGCTCCCACGCTTGGCCCGCGCCAAATCCGAGGTCGTGACGACGAAGATGACCGTCCGCCCGTCCGGCGAGACGTGCACGTCCGAAAGGTTTTTGACTCGATAGAGGTCTTCGATGGTGAAAGCGCGTTTCTGCGCGAGCACGGGAGCGATGGAACAGACGAGCAGGACGAAGAGCAGGGAAGCGCGACGCATCATGGACTATGACTCCTTAGGGTAGGGGCAGTGTCTGCAACCGCTCCGGCAGCAGTAGCCGCGGCGCAGTAGAAATTGGGCCGTGAATACGTAAAGGCCGTTCTCGACGTAAAAATCTGCGCCCTCGACGAGCGGCGGCTCCCTGCCGTCCGAGGGAGCTTCGTCGGCGAGGGGGCCGCGACAGATTCACTATCGTTAATCACGTCCGCCTAGTCTATCTAAACTCTGCGAGCGAGAGAAGCGACAATCACGATGCGGTCAGCCGCTCCTGCGAAAGTTTCGCGGGCGTAGCCGTCGAAATATTCAACGGACTCGAAGCCGGCCGCCGTCAGGCGACTTTGTAGCTCGTCGCGCGTCCAGCAGCGCATGACGAAGTCGTAGTCGGAGACGACTTCGCCGCCGCCGGGAGTCTGAAGGACGTGCCGTTCCGAAATGTGCAGCCGGCGCGTCTGGTGGTCTAGCCGCGTCACGCTGCGGAAGGTGAGTGTGCCCCGCGGCGTGCCGACAGTCTTCTCAAGGACGGGCTCGCGCGTCTTGCGGCGGACGCTTCCGTCCCACTCGCGCACGTCCATGACGAGTGCTCCCCCTGGGCGCAAGACCTTCGCCAGGGCGTGCAACGCCGCCGCGCGGCTCGCGTCGTCCAGCAGGTCGTTGAGCACGCCGCGGCAAAGAACGGCGTCGAATGATTGCCGCCCGAAAGGTGGCGCGAGAAGGTCGCCCCGGATGAGCGGGATGGAGACGGCCGCTTGCCGGACGCGCTCGCGCGCTGCGGCGAGCATCTCAGCCGACAGGTCTAGCCCGCAGAGGCTATAGCCGCGGCGCTCAAGCTCCAGAGCGTAAGAGCCCGCGCCGCACCCGGCGTCAAGAATCCGCGCCCCCGCGTGGACGCCGCGCCCGTTGAGAAGTTCTTCGATGATGTCACACAGCCGCCCTATGGGCCGACCCGCCACCAGGTCGTAAGCCCATGCGTACTCACCATAAAACGGCCTGTCTGCCACGCGTCTCATCTCTTAAAAGCCCACCTCCGAGGAAATCCTATTCGATTCCGTCCCCGAAGAAAAAGGGATTTCTGCACCCCGGACTCTTGCCACGAGCCGCTTTCTTTGATACACCTCTGCTTCAAAAGGAAACCCCTTTGCCTCCTTCGGAAAATTTCAGTTTTCCAAAGGAAACAATCGTTCTTCTCAAAAGAGCAATCATGCTTCTGGAAGAAGACGACAGGCTCCCGGCGGAAGACCCCAGGATTCCTTTCATTCGAGGAGAAGACCGTGAAATCCAAAATCAATGCAGCTCTGTTTTTGACGCTCGTCGTGGCGCTGGCTTTGACCGGCGCGGCGCAGCAGGCGAACAACGTCCAGTTGGTCATAGAGGGCAAGGTCGTGCGCGTCTCGGACGGCGACACCATCACGGTCCTGGACGCGGACAACAAGCAGCACCGCATACGCTTTCAGGGGATTGACGCGCCGGAATCGAAACAGGCTTTCGGGCAGGCTTCGAAAGAGAATCTGTCCAAGATGGTCTTCGGCAAACAGGTGACGGTCGTCTGGGACAAGGTGGACAAGTACCGCCGCACGGTCGGCAAAGTCCTCCTGGACGGGCGCGACATCAACATAGAGCAGATCAAGGCCGGCTTCGCCTGGCACTACAAGAAATACGCGGAAGAGCAGCCGGCCGAGGACCGCGTCACTTACGCCAGGGCCGAGGAGGAGGCGCGCGCGGCCAAGCTCGGCCTGTGGCAAGACCCGAACCCGACGCCGCCGGGCGAGTGGCGCGCGGACGCCAAGGTCGAGCGCTGGGGGCCGCCGCCGCCCGATGGCACAGTCATAGGCAACAAGAACAGCATGAAGTATCACAGGCCGGACTGCCCCGGCTACCGCGACATGGCCGAGAGGAATCGCGTCTTTTTCAAGAGCGTGGAAGAGGCAGAGGGCGCAGGCTACAAGCGCGCCGGCAACTGCCCGCCCGAATCGTCTACAGTAGTGCCGACGGCGAAGGTCTCCGCGGTCGCTGCCAGCCCGCAGGAAACGCCGCAGGCGGAGAAGCCCAAGACGACGCCGACGCCCAAGCCCGCTGAGGGCTCTACCGACGCTGCCGCGTCCACAGAAGTCGTCGGCAACAAGAACAGCAAGATTTATCACGAAGCGAGCTGCCCCGGTTACAAGAGCGTCTCGGAGAAGAACCGCGTCTTCTTCAAGACAGCGGCAGAGGCGGAGGCCGCCGGCTTCAAGCGCGCCAAGAACTGCAAGGCCGACGGCGCGAAGCCCGGCGATGAGGCCGCAGAGTCTTCAGGCACGACTCCGTCATCCGACACGGCCGAAAAGAGTCCGAAGACACCACCCGCGGCCGAGGCGACGACCAACACGCCCGAGACGCCCGCGGCGGCAGGCGAGATCATCGGCAACAAGAACAGCAAGATTTACCACCGGCCCGACTGTCCCGGCTACAAGAGCGTCTCCGAGAAGAATCAAGTCAAATTCAAAACGGTCGAAGAAGCAGAGGCTGCCGGCTTCAGGGCCGCCAAAAACTGCCCCGCCCAGTAAGATTGCGGCGTGGGAGACAGATTCAAGCCTTTGCGCCTTACGTCTTCCCTTCGCGCCTTTGCGCGAAACAGCCGTTCGCGCAAAGGCGCAAAGTTAATACTTAAGGCGCAAAGGCTTGAGTGCTTTCTTTCCAATCCGCATTCCGCAGTAGAAAGTTTGTTCTTGCACCTGTGGAGCCTATTTCATAGAATGTCCGCCATCCACCCATCACCTTCCCACCCGAGAAGGAGATGTCTCACAGATGGCTAAGAACCAGCACAAGCGTCTGCCTCCGGGCAAAATCGAGGCCGACGAAAACGGCTTCGCCGCGCTGCGAACGATTGCGGGCTACACTCCCATCAACTCAACTTACACGCTCGACGCCGTCTGCGCCGCGCACGAAGAGCTGCGTAATCTACGCCGCGCCGCCGCCGCAGCCCAGGCCGAAGCTCAGGCCGCGCGCGACAGCGCCGTCGCCAAGGAGTGGGAGTTCCACAACCTCATGCTCGGCGTCAAAGAACAGGTCATCGCCCAGTTCGGTAAAGACTCCGGCGAAGTCGAAGCCCTCGGCCTCAAGCGCAAGTCCGACTACAAGCCGCCGAAACGTAGATCGAGCGCGGGCACCGGGGCCGACTGACAGCGGTTTCTCGTCAGCGCGTGAATTTATGGCTCGGGCTTCGGCCTGAGCCACAAACCCTCTTTTCCGGCCGGCACATTGCTGCCGTTTCCTCTGATTCCAGCCTCTCCGTAAAAGTGATATCCTCTCGGCCCTGCCGATTTTTCTAGTACACGGTTGTTAATAATCTCGCGCGAGGTGCGTTTTATGGGTGGAGACAACCTGAAGGAGGGATCCGTGCAAGCTGCTGTGACGCACCTCAAACCAATGCCCGAACCGCCGAAGGAGCTGGAAAAACTCTTCCGCGAGCATAACGAACTGGTCTTCCGCACGGCCTACCGCGTGACCGGGAGCGCCGAGGACGCCGAAGACGTGCTGCAAACGGTCTTCCTGCGCCTGGCGCGGCGCGAGGCCGTTGACCTCGCTCCGAGTCCTGCGAGCTACCTGCACCGCGCGGCCGTCAACGCCTCGTTAGACTTCGTGCGCAGCCGCACGGCGTCGCGCTCGGTCGCCCTAGACGACATGGTGGACGACTTGCCCGAGCGCTCCAACTTGAGCCCCGAAGCGCGGCAGCAGGACCGCGAGCTGCGCAAGCTGATTCAGCAGGCCGTCTCACGCCTCGGCACGTCGGCCGCAGAGATGTTCGTCCTGCGCTACTTCGAGGGCTACGGCAACAGCGAGATCGCGGAGCTGCTCGGCACTTCGCAGATGGTCGTCGCCGTCACCTTGCACCGCTCGCGCGCCCGCCTCCGCAAAGAAATCGGCAATTATCTGGAGAAACATCATGAAGCGTAATCGGAAAGAGCTAGATTCAATCCTCGACCGCGTCGCTGCCGGAATCCGCAGCGAGGAGCCGGACGCCGCCGCCGTCGGCAGCGCCGCCGACCGCGTCTGGGCGCGAATCCGGCAGGAGGCCGTGGCCGAAGTGCCCTTGGCCGTGCAGCCCGCGGACGAGATTCGCGGCTGCGCCGACTTCCAATCGCTGATTCCCGCGTACCTGAAGAAAGAACTGTCCGAGGCACGCCGGCTGCTCGTCGAAGACCACACGCGCGAGTGCATCCCCTGCCGCAAGGCGCTGAAGACCGCGCGGGGCGGCGCTCAGCCGTCCCGGGTCGTTCAGCCGGCCGCGAGGCCCTTGAGCGCGGGCGTGCAGATGCCCGTCTGGAAATGGGCCATCGCCGCCACGCTCCTCGTCGGGGTCGGCCTCGTCGTCTACAACGTCTACCGCCGCATCGGCGTCGAGGCGCGCGCCACGGTTGAGCTCGCCAGCGGGGCCGTCTACAAGGTCACGGACACTGAGAGCCGGGCTCTAGGCGTCGGCGACGAGATTGGCGGCGGCGAGACCATCCGCACGACGAAGGACTCGGGCGCAGTCGTCAAGCTCGAAGACGGCTCGCTCGTGGAGATGCGCGAACGCTCCGAGTTCTCGCTGACGAAGAACGCGGACGGGACGACCATCCACCTCAACCGCGGCAACGTCATCGTCGAGGCGGCCAAGCAGCGCGGCGGCCACCTTTACGTGGCGACGCCGGACGCGCTCGTCTCCGTGACTGGCACAATTTTCTCGGTCAACAACGGCACGAAGGGCTCGCGCGTCTCCGTCATAGAGGGCGAAGTCCACGTCAACAACGCGGGCGACGAGAAGGTCTTGCACCCCGGCGACCAGACGACGACGAGCGCGAGCCTTGAGCCCGTGCCGATTCAGGAAGAGGTCGCGTGGAGCCGCAACGCCGAGCGCTACGTGAAACTCGTGGCGGAACTGACCGCGCTCAGGCGCGAAGTGGAGCAGAAGGCTCCGCGCCCGGGCGTGCGCTACTCGACGCGGCTGCTCGATTTGACGCCCGAGGGGACTGTCATCTACGCCGCGCTGCCGAACCTGACGGAGACGCTCGTCGAATCGCACCGCATCATGCGCGAGCGCATACGGCAGAACGCCGCGCTGCATGAGTGGTGGGCGGAGGAGAGGCCCAACCAGAATCCCGGCCTCGACGCCCTCATCGAAGAGGTCAACCAGTTCGGCAAGTACCTCGGCACGGAAATCGTGGCGAGCGCGAAGATTGGCGAGCGCGGGCCGGAAGACCCGCTCGTGCTGGCCGAGCTGAGCGACGGCGCGGGCTTCCGCGCCTACCTTGAACAGAAGCTCGCGGCGGTCACGACCGCGGAGAAGAACGCCCCGCGGATTCGCATCATTGACGACCTGGCGACTGCGACTCAGGACGGCAAGCAGCCGAACGAAGTCCTGGTCTGGATTAACGGTGACCTGATGGCCGCCGCGCCGCGCCTTGAGCAGTTGCGCCAGCTCAATGAGGCGCTCAAGGGCACGAACAACTTCAAGGCGACCTCGTTCTACGCGCGCCTCGCGGAGACTTACAAAGCCGGCGCGGGGCTCATCGTCGCCGCCGACCTGGAAAAAATCGTCGGCCGGATGGTCAACGAGGGCACGAGCCCGGATGCCAAAAAGCGTTACGAGACTTACAAGCAGCTCGGCCTGCTGAACCTCAAGCACTTCGTCGCCGAGCAGAAGGACGTGGACGGGAAGACGAGCAGCCGCGCCGCCGTCAGCTTCAAGGAGCAGCGCACGGGCATCGCGTCCTGGCTCGCCGCGCCCGGCCCGATGGGCGCGCTGAACTTCGTCTCGCCCGACGCCAACCTGGTCGCGGCCTTCGTCGTGCGCGAGCCCGCCTCGCTCGTTGACGAGCTGCTGCGTTACATGGACACGGCGAGCCCGCGTATGCGTGAGGACTTGAAAATCCTTGAGGGCGAGTCCGGCCTGAAGCTGCGCGAGGACTTTGCAGCGCCGCTCGGCGGCGAGTTCGCCTTCGCCCTCGATGGGCCAGTTCTGCCGACGCCTTCGTGGAAGATGGTCTTCGAGGTTTACGACCAGGCGCGCTTGCAGCAGACCTTCGAGCGCGTGGTCGCGGAGGTCAACAACCGGGCCGCGAAAGTCGGCGCGGGCGGCTTGCAGTGGGAGCGCAGCGAGACGGGCGGGCGCACGTTCTACACGCTCAAGTCAGTCACCTACGGCGTCGAGCTGCACTACACCTACGCGAACGGCTACCTCGTCGCCGCGCCGAGCCGCGCGCTGGTCGAGCGCGCGCTGAAGTACCGCGAGTCCGGCTACACGCTGCTCAACTCGCCGCGCTTCGCCTCGACCTTGCCCGCGGACGGGCAGGTCAACTTCTCGGCCATCTTCTACCACGACCTCGCGCCGCTGCTCGCGCCCGTCTCGGGCCAGCTTGAGCGCGCCTCGGAGGGGATGACGGAGGAGCAGCAGCGCGCCATCAAGGCGACGGCCGAGGCCCCGCCGACCCTGGCCTACGCACGGGCGCAGGGCGACGCACTCGTCCTGGCCTCGGACAGCGAGGGCGGCCCCTTCGGCCTGAGCCCCGCGACGCTGATGGGCCTGCCCAGCTCCTTCGAGATGCAGCACATCCTGCACAACGCCATGCGCGGCGAAGGTAAGAAGTAATGCTTTTTAACCACAGAGGACACAGAGGAACACAGAGGGAGATAAAAATTTCATAAAATCTCTCTTAACCTCTGTGTTCCTCTGTGCCCTCTGTGGTTAATTTGTCTTGGTAAGGCGAAGATATGAAACCTGTCATTGACCTCAACGGCCTGGGCGTGCAATTCGGCGACAAGCCGATTTTGAAAGACCTGACGGCGGAATTGCGCGGGCGTGCCATCGGCCTGCTCGGGCCGAACGGGGCGGGGAAGACGACGCTCATTCACACGCTGCTCGGCTTTCACCCGCCCGCGTCGGGCACGGCCCACATCTTCGGCCAGGACATCACGGCGGGCGCGAAAGAGATTCGCGCGTTCATAGGCTACATGCCCGAGCGCGACTCCTTCATCGCCAAGATGTCCTGCGTGCGCTTCGTCAGCCTGATGGCCGAGCTTTCGGGGCTGCCGGAGGAGGCGGCGCTTGAGCGCGCGCACGAGGCGCTCTTCTACGTCGGCCTGGGCGAGGCGCGCTACCGCAACCTCGAAACCTACTCGCTCGGCATGAAGCAGCTCGCGAAGCTCGCGCAAGCGATTGTTCATGGGCCAAAACTGATTATCCTGGACGAGCCGACCAACGGGTTAGACCCGCCCACGCGCCAGCGCATGATTCGCCTGATACGCGAAATCCGCGACAGTCACCAGGCGCACATCCTGCTCTCGTCTCATTTGCTGCGCGACGTGGAGGAGTGCTGCGAGGAGATTCTCATCCTGAAGGACGGGCGCATCGCCACCTACTGCAACCTGGAGGAGGAGCGCAAGGCCAACCGCAAGTTCCTGGAGATGGAGACGCGCGGCGACACGCGCGCCTTTGCGGAGGCGGTCGGGCAGCTCGGCTGCGAGTACGCTCTGGCGGGCGAGCGCCGCCTGAAGCTCGTCCTGCAAGGCGACGTGGAGATACGCGACCTCTACAAAATCGCGGCCGAGCGCGAGGTGCAGATTCGCCGCCTCAACTACAAGCGCGACTCGCTGGAAGACATCTTCCTCAAAGCGATGGAGGACGACAATGGCGGTTTATGAGCACAACTACAAACAGTACGCGGGGCCGGAGACGCCGCGCTGGTCGCGCTTCCTGGTCCTGCCGCGCCACTCCTACCGCGGCATCTTCCAGTCGAAGCTCTTCATAGCCATCTTCGTCGCCTGTTTCATCTACCCGCTGGTCGCCTCGGTCCTGATCTATTTGCACCACAACGCGGAGGCGCTGGCCGTGATGGAGCTGGCCGTGCGCAGGCTCGTGCCGATTGACGCCGCTTTCTTCGAGAACCTGGTCGTCGGGCAGGGGATGTCCGCCTTCTTCCTCACGCTCCTCATCGGGCCGCCGCTCATCTCGCGCGACATGACGAACAACGCGCTGCCGCTCTACCTCTGTCGCCCGTTCTCGCGCGCCGAGTACGTCGTCGGCAAGATGAGCGTGCTGCTGATTCTGCTGTCATTGATTACGTGGGTTCCGATTCTGCTGCTCTTCCTCTTCCAATCGTATCTGGAAGGCTGGGGCTGGTTCGCGTCGAACCTGAGAATCGCGGGCGCGATTTTTGTGGGAAGCTGGGTCTGGATTCTTTTGCTCTCGCTGATGGCGCTGGCGGTCTCTTCGTGGCTCAAGTGGCGGCTCGCCGCGAGCGCCGCGCTCATCGGAATTTTCTTCATCCCGATGGCGTTCGGCGAGGCCATTAACAACATCTTCTTCACGCGCATGGGTCACCTCGTCGGCCTGCCGAATTTAATCAAGGCGGCGTGGTCCAGCCTCTTCGGGACGTTCGTCTACGAGACGGGGCGCATCAGCGGCTTCGTCCGGGGGCAGCGGTTCAGGAACTTCGTCATGTACGAGCCGCCGCCGTGGGCCTCCTGGCTGGTGCTGCTCCTGATCGGCGGGTTCTGCCTGCTGCTGCTCGTCCGCAAGGTGCGTGCTTACGAGGTGGTGCGCTGATGAAAGAGCTGGATTCGCAGATGATCGTCTTCGAGGACGTCTCCAAGTTCTACGGCGAGATTCTCGGCGTCAACCGCGTCAGCCTGTCAATCGCGCCGGGCATCACGAGCCTCGTCGGGCCGAACGGCGCGGGCAAGACCACGCTGATGAACCTGATGACGGGGCTGCTGCGGCCCACGCGCGGCCGCATCAGCGTCCTCGGCGTCACGCCCGAAGAGCCCGAGGAGCTTTTCAAACGCGTCGGCTACTGCTCGCAGTTCGATTCCTTCCCGCGCGGCGTGACCGGGCGCGAGTTCATAGAGATGTACCTCAGCGTGCACGGCTACGGGCGGAAGGAATCCGTCGAGTTGACGGCGCGGGCGCTCGACCGCGTGGGCCTGCTGGACGCGGCCGAGAAGAAGGTGGGCGCTTACAGCAAGGGGATGCGCCAGCGCGTCAGATTGGCACAGGCGGTCGCGCACAACCCGTCCGTGCTCATCCTGGACGAGCCGCTCAACGGGCTCGACCCGATGGCGCGCGCAGAGACCATACGCCTCTTCCGCCAGCTCGCCGACGAGGGCCTGCACCTCGTCCTCTCCAGCCACATCCTGCACGAAGTTGACATGATGTCGGACGCCGTCGTGCTCTTGAACAACGGCTACGTGGTCGCGGAGGGCGACGTGCACGGCGTGCGCGACGAGATGGAAGAGCACCCGATGCAGATTCTGGTGCGCTGCGACCGGCCGGGCCAACTGGCGGCGCACGCCTTCGGGCAGGACGAGGTGGTCGAGGCGAAAATCCAGGAGGACCGCCGCGGCCTCTTTATTAAAACGCGCGATGCGGATAAATTCTACCTGCTCCTGAACCGCGCGGCGGCCGACGGGCTCGTCACCATCGAGTCCGTGACGCCCGTGGACGACGACCTGAGCGCCGTCTATCAATATCTGATCGGGTCGGAAACCGAAGGGAGCCGCGCATGAGTACGAGGGCAGAGACAGTCGGCATGGAAAAGACCGCAACTAAGACTTCCCGCTGGGCGCTGTGGAGGCGGCAGATACTTGCCATCCTCCGCATCGAAGTGCGGAAGAATTTCACGGGCAAGCGCTCCTTCCTGATGTACCTGCTGGCGCTGCTGCCCGTCTTCATCATGGCCGCGCTCGTCACGGCCAACGCTGACGACATCCGCGAGAATTTCAGTGAATCCTCGGTCATCTTCGCCAACCTGTACGAGGGGATGATTCTGCGCACGGTCGTCTTCTTCGGCTGCGCGTGGATTTTCATGAACCTCTTCCGCGGCGAGGTCGTGGACCGCAGCCTGCACTACTACTTTCTCTCGCCCGTCAGGCGCGAGGTGCTCGTCGCCGGCAAGTACGTCTCGGGCCTCGTCGCCTCGCTCTTGCTCTTCGTGACGGTGACGGCACTGTGCGTCTTCCTCATCTACCTGCCGCTCGGCTACACGGGCGCGATGAGCTACCTGTTCGACGGGCCGGGGCTCAATCAGGCGCTGACTTACTTGGGCATCACGGCGCTCGCCTGCGTCGGCTACGGCGCGGTCTTCCTCGTCATCGGCCTCTTCTTCCGCAACCCGATCATCCCCGCGATACTGCTCTATGGCTGGGAGTTCATCAATTTCCTGCTGCCCCCAATGCTCAAGAAGCTGAGCGTCATACACTACCTCCACTCGCTGACGCCTGTGCCAATTAACGAAGGCCCCTTCGCCATCGTCACCGAGCCGACCTCCGCCTGGCTGACCGTCCCCGGACTAATCCTCGTGACCGCGATGGTGCTCCTGATGGCGAGCGTGCGGATTCGCCGGATGGAGATTAAGTACGGTACTGAGTAATGACAGACAAATGTTCCGGGCTTGTCTTGGCTAGAGCTGGTATCTGGCGCGCTCGTCGGGCGTCAATTCTCTCACGCGACGTTTCTGTGCCAGCTTAAGAAGCTCGTCGTGCGAAACGCACAAGTCGCAAGCGTAAACACGAACTGTCCCGTCGTAGTCGGCGGCCAGGACGTACCTCCCGTCAGGGCTGAATTTCGCAAATCGCACAGACTGGCTGTGATCCAGGAAATCGTAGATATTGTTCCCGGAACTGACGTCCCAGATCTGCACTTCGCTGGCAGTTTCCAGAATCCCCTTGTCGGTGGTGGGCTCACTGGCCGTCACGACGAAATTGCCGTCAGGGCTGAAAGCGGCGCTTCTTAAGATGTCCATGTTGCCGCGAAATTCAGAAATGACGCGCCCGATGCTGGCATCTCTCACTTCAAGATAATCCCACTTCCCCAGGATCAGCTTATCGTCAGGGCTGAAGCTCAGAGAATCTAGAAAATCAGAGTGTACCTTTACAGCCTGATTGCCGCTGATGTCCCAGATCTGCGTTCCTCGTCCGTCTGCCATCAGGACGAGTTTGCCGCTCGTGCTGAGTGCCGTGCGCATTAGGGGGGGCTCTGCTTTTAATTCGCCGCGCGGCTGACCGCTGTAAGCGTCCCACAGTTGTATTAATAGCCGGCTCCTAGTTGCGATGAACTTCCCGTTCGGGTTGAACTGTGCGCCTTCTAATCCGTCAATTTTTAATTCAAGAAGAACTCGCCCGCTGCTTAAGTCCCACGTCCGCACCTTTTCATTATCAGCCGTCAGGACGAGCTTGCCGTCGGGGCTGAGCTTTACGCTGCTTAGCGCGGCCGGCAGCCGAATCTCACTGATGACGAGCCCGCTGGCCGGCTCCCAAACTCGCACAGTGCTGCCGCCGCCATCTAGGGAGTGGCCTGTCGTAATGAAGATCTTCCCTTCGGGACTGAGGCCGGCGCTCAAGATGGAAGCGGAGTCTGTGGAAACGACGCGCGAGTCGCTGTCGGCCACGGCCCGCCAGGGATTCAAATCCCACAGCCTGACTGTGCCCTCGTCGCTCTGCGTCAGAACGTATTTTCCGTCCGGGCTGAATTCTGCACTTTCCAGACCGCCTCTATTAATGACACCAAATTCCGCGAGTAAGCGTTTTGACCTCACGTCGTAGAGATGGGCCTGGTCGTCCGTCGCCAATAGAAACCTGCCGTCGGGGCTGAAAGAGAGGGACGTGCCTTGAGCCGTGGGGTATGTGGCAAGTACTACCTTCCCCCAGGTGCTCGTATCCATCAATTGCAGCATCTCGGTTGTGGCGAGCGCAAGCAGCTTGCCGTCGGGGCTAAACGTAAATGCCGTTGCGTCACCAGCGCCGTAGAAGACGGCCCTCCCCTTTGTGGGGATGCGGGAGCCGTCTTCGAGACGCTTCCTTTTGATGTCGAACACGTCCAGTACTTTATTCTGGATTACGAAGGCGCGCATCCCATCCGGGCTGAATGCGCCGATGGCGCGGCCGTCAGAAAACGACATCATCGTCGGTATTTCGGCCAAGGGCTTCAGGTTTCCGGCGTTATTCAAATATGCGGCGTCGTAAATGTATAAAGTGGCTCCTCTGATAGTCCCAATTTCCCCGCGCCCCGTCATCAGGAACTTACCGTCGCGACTGAAGGTCGGATGTCTCCCTGCGATTTCCGCGGTGACGGCCCCGCCCCCGGCCTCCAGCACGCGCGAGAAGTTTTTCCCGCCGACTACTAGAAACCGGCTATCAGGGCTAAAGACCGGCAGCCCGTAATCCAAGGGGCTGGTTTCATCGCGGCGCTCGTCCATTGCTCCCAGCTGTTGCGCCACCCTACGCCCTGTTATGGCGTCCCAGATGTGCGCCGCCCCCTCGGCCGTCGTCGTCGCGATTAACTTGCCGTCGGGGCTGTAGGCGACGCCGCTGACCGCGCCGCTTTCCTCCAGTTGTGAAGTGCTGCGCCCGGTTTCGGTATCATAAAGCTCTACCAGCGGACCAAAGGCGATGAGGATATTTTTGCCGTCCGGGCTGAAGATCGGACCCGGCCCTGTTAAGAGAGCAGGCGCAACCGCCCTGAATCTATGCACGGGCGCACGGGCGAGTACTTGCCGAAGCGTATTTTCGGTCTCCGTGGAATGCCAGGTCTTCGCCGCCTCGATGGCAAGAATCAAGGCCAGCTCCGGGTTAACCGACAACTGCGCCGCCGCGTTCGCTGCAAGCTCTCTTGAGCGTGCCTCAGTCTCACGTTGGCTGGCGCGTCGGCTCTGTATGATGGCGTAGATTAAAGCGGTGCTGATGAGCGTGAGGGCTATGACCAGACCGATTATCACCCTGCGCGTGCGCAGTCTCGCTGCTCGTTGCTCCCTGTCCCTCAACTCCGCGCTCGCCGTCAGCAATTTTCTTTCTAGGTCGTTCAATGTCGCTTCGTTGCGCTCGCGCAATTCCAAAGCCTGCGCGAGACGCGCGCCGCGAAAAAGGAGACTCTCATCCTCGTTTGCCTTCTGCCATTCCTGTGCGGCTTCGGTCACGCGGCGCAGAATGCGCAGACCGGCGCGGTCTTCGTCAATCCAATGTCGAAGCCTCGGCCAGCTACGAATCAGCGCTTCGTGTGAGACATCAACCGTCTCGGTGTCAGCATTACTGTCGGTCATCACTAAGCGCGCGTCGGCGAGGGCTTGCACGACGCTTGCGACCTTGTCGGCCTCGCCCGCGTGCGTGATGAGTTCGCTCATCGTTGCGCGGCGGCGCGTGTCTTCCGTGCCTTCGCCGGGCTGGGTGAGGCGGAGCATGACGCGGCGCACGATGGCCTGCCGCTCGGCGTCGAAGGATTCGTAGATGGCGTCGGCGCGCTTCGCAATCGCGCCCCCGACGCCGCCGGTCTCACGGTAAGCCTCAAGCGTCAATAGCCGCGCGCGGCGGCGCACCCACAATTCAAGGAGCGCGTGTTCGAGGAGCGGGAGCGCGCCGGGCTGGCTCTCCACGTCGTCCAGTATCGTCTCGACCAGGCCGGGCTCGAAGTCGAGGCCGACGCGCCACGCGGGCTCTTGAATCGCCTGGCGCAAGCCTTCGACGCTCATCGGGCTGACGAGGAACTGCTGGCCGATGATCTGCGCGGAGAGTTCGGGGTAGGCGGCGCACTTCTGGTAAAAGTCCGCGCGCATGGTGAACACCACCACGCTGCGCCCACCCGGCGCGAGCGCGGCGTAGAGCAGGTTCGCTATGAACTGCCTGCGCTCGCTCTCGTCCTGGCACAGCGTGAAGACTTCTTCAAACTGGTCCACCACCCAGACCGCGCGCTCCGCCGACGGGCGATCCGCCAGGGCGGTCGCGGTCTGTAGATGAAACGCGCGCGCGTCCGCGTTCAACTCGTCTAGCGTGTCGCCCGCGGCGGCCCGCGGGTAGAGCCGTTGCAGGTTAGCCACGAGCTGTGTGAGCGGCCTCGCGCCCGGTGTGAAGACGTGGATTGCCCACGCGTCGCTGCCCTGTAAAGCTCCTTTCTCAAGGGCGGGGAGCAGTCCGGCCCTGACCAGCGAAGACTTGCCGCTGCCCGAGGGGCCGACTACCGCCAGCAGCCGCGTGGTCTTCAGCCTCTCGACCAGCCTCTGTATGTCCGCGTCGCGCCCGAAGAAGAACTCCGCGTGCTTCGCTTCGAAAGTTTGCAGGCCGCGGTACGGGCACACGTCGTCGCGCGGCTCAATCGGTATCTCCGAGCCGAACGCCAGTCCCTTAATCGCGTTGACGAGCTGTTGGAAGGCGCGCGGGTCGTTGATGCCTTGGCGCAAATCAACCCAGGTGCGCGTGGTGAGGAAGGGCGGCAGGAGGCTACTGTCGAACGGGGTGGGCAGGCCGGGGAGGAGTACCAGGAAGACTCGGAAGTCTTGCTCCTTCGCCATCCGGTCGGTCGCGAGTTGGAATTCCAACTTGGCCCATTCGCCGATCCCGCTCGCGCCGACGAAGACCGCGCAGGAGGACGAAGAGAGCAGCCCCGCGGCCAGCTCGTCTTGCCAGTTGCCGCCGGCCGTGAGACACCACTTGTCCAGCCAGGGCTCAATCGCTTCGCGCTTCAACTTTTCGGCGATGCCCTCGACGGCGGGCTTCTCTACGCTGTTGTGTGAGAGGAAAACGTCGAACTTCATGGTTGGGAGGCGTCAGAAACGGCGTCGGCTCCTGTCGGTGTTAAGATCGGGTGCGAGGCGACCAGTGCGTTTCTAGCTCACCGCCGGACATCCGTCAATTCTTTTTGGAACTTTTCGGGCGCGCCGCGCGAATCTAGGATGACGGCCGGTAATTGAAGACGACGAATCGGGCGGATGACTTTGTTCACAACTCCCAGTGACGACGAACTGCTGCGGCTGATGGTGGCCGGGGACGAGGGCGCGTTCCTCGCGCTCTACAGGCGGCGGCAGGGCGGCATTTACCGCTTCGCGCTCCAGATGAGCGGGTCCGAGGCGATTGCCGAGGACGTGACGCAAGAGGTCTTCATGGTCTTGATGAGTGAGGCCAAAAATTTCGACCCTGCCAAGGGGACTCTTGCCGGCTACCTGTACGGCGTCGCGCGCAATCAGGTGCTGCGCGCTTTGAGCCGCGACCGCTCGTTCGTGCAGATCGCGGAGGGCTACGGCGAGGATGAGGGCGAGGCGGCGCACGAGCAGTTGGTGGCGCAGGACGACCCGCTCGGGGATTTGACGCGCGCGGAGGTGATTGACTCGGTGCGGCAGGCGGTCATGGCGCTGCCCGCGCACTACCGCGAAGTCGTGGTGCTGTGCGACCTGCACGAGATGAGCTACGCGGAGGCGGCGGAGGTTTTGAGCTGCGCCGTTGGCACAATTCGCTCGCGGCTGCACAGGGCGCGCTCCCTGCTTATCGAAAAACTGCGCGCGACGAACGAGCCGGGCACGGCCTCCTCAATCGTCAACACGGCGAGGTGTTTTGCATGAGCTGTCGAAACTACGAA
>CAVZDV010000007.1:0-2489034 GCA_963774105.1 uncultured Acidobacteriota bacterium
ATGATGACCGGAAAAGAGAGCCGAACGCAAGGGGCCGAGGCCGATTCATTTCAAAGAGACTTCCCAGAGCAGGGCCGTCCGCGCCGCGAGGGTGGACGAGCCCTGTGACACTTTCGCAGACCGTCACACGGAACGCGTTCGGTTGAGATTCGCCAGTGAGGCGTGTAAGGTAAGCCGTATCGTCAAAGACAAAATCGGCAGGAGGTCTACAAGGGACACGAGATGGCTGAAGAGCAACCGGCCGTGGCCGACATTTTCCGCCGTGCGCAGACGCTGCGCGGGGAGAACCCGAAGGGTTCTTACAAGGATTTGAAGGCAGCACTCCTCAAGGAGTTTAAGGGCAAACCGTTCCCGCGCACCGACCGCCTGACCATCCCGGAACAGGACGCGCGCGCGCCCGAGGAGGATTGGACGGCCGGGCTGCCCCTCGTCATGCGCGGCATACAGCAGAAGGACTGGAAGGAAGTCATCAACGGCATCGTGCTCAGCCTGGAGCAGACGGAGAACTACGAGCAGCAGCGCGGGACACAGGGGAGCGCCGACGACTGGCACGACCGCACCGCCGGCATCTCCGGCTCCACCGAGAAAGGCGTCGGCAAATGGATGCCCGCCGAGTTGATGGCCCTGGCCGAGAAGAACGTCACGAAGAAGTAGTCAGTGGTCGGTGGTCAGTGGTCAGTTAAAAGAAAACCGCTTTTGTCTTTAACTGACCACTGACCACCGACCACTGACCACTGGAACAGTTATGAGTTTTCTTGGAAACCTGTTCAACGACCCGTTGTACCAGAAGGGGGAGCCGCGCCGGCCCGAGGAAGTTGAGGAGCCGGAGGTCATCATCAGCCCGGACACGCGGCGCGCCGACCGCGTCCCGCCGGGGCAGACGCGCACGCACAAGTGGCCCGTTCTGGACGCGCACGGCACGCCCGACGTTGACCTGGCGACGTGGCGGTTCGAGGTTGACGGGCTCGTCGAGCGCCCGCAAGGGTGGTCTCTGGACGAGTTCATGCAACTGCCGGCGGTCAAGGTCTACGCGGACTTTCACTGCGTCACGCGCTGGTCGCGGCTCGACAACGTCTGGGGCGGCGTCTCCGCGCGCGAGTTCGCGCGCTCCGTCGGCGTCAAGCCGGAGGCGAAATACGTCGTCGCTTACGGCTACGACTACGGGTGGACGACCAACCTGCCCATCGAATACTTTCTCACCGAAGACTCGCTCTTCGCGTGGTCGCACGACGGGCAGCCGATTCCACCGGACCACGGCGGCCCCGTCCGCCTCATCGTCCCGCAGCTCTACGCCTGGAAGTCCGCCAAGTGGGTCAAGGGCGTGCGCTTCATACAGGAAGACCAGGCAGGCTACTGGGAAGAGGGCGGCTACCACATGCGCGGCAACCCGTGGAACGGCAGCGACGGGGAGCGTTTCAGGTGGCAGGAGTAAAGCGTTCTGTGCTGTAAGGACAATCAGAAGCAGTTATTTTGTCCTGTAAGGACAATCGAAAATAGCCCAGCACTTCAGTGCTGGGTACAGCGTAGATAATGACACGAGTCCCGTAGGGACGATTGAACCTTCAGCCGTCCCTACGGGACTCAAATATTTTTGGCACAGTTACCCAGCACTGAACTGCTGGGCTATTTTCAATCGCTCCTGACGGAGCGAAAACCGTGGGCCGTATCATCGCTCATGAGTATTCAAACCAAGCCACCTGTTGAAGGACAAATGCCTGTTGCCGGCGGCGCGACGCCGAAAGACGCTGCGGCCGTCATCCTGCTGCGTGCCGGTACGCAGCCTGCGGACCCGGAAGTCTTCTGGGTGCGGCGCAGCGTGCGCATGGCTTTCCTGGGGGGCTTTCACGCTTTCCCGGGCGGGCAGCGCGAGGCGTCGGACGGCGAAGTGCGCGTCGAGAATTGTGAGGACGCAGAGACGGCGGCGATGATCGCCTGCGCGGCGCGCGAGCTGTTCGAAGAGTCGGGCGTGCTCGTCGCGCGCGGCGCTGAGACTTTGACGAAGGGGCAGCGCGCGTCGCTCCTTGACGATTTAGAGTCCGGCCGGATGACGTTCCCGGCGCTGCTCAGTCATTACGGCCTGCGCCTGGACGCCACGGACTTCACCTACGCCGGGCGCTGGGTCACGCCGCCCTTTAGCCCGCGGCGCTTCGACACATGGTTCTTCCTGGCGACTTGTCCTGCGAAGCAAGAGCCGCACGTGACGGGCGACGCCGAGCTGGAATCGGGCGAGTGGACCAAGGCCGGCGAGGCGGTCGCGCGCTGGGCTCGCTCGGAAGTTCTGACCGCGCCGCCCGTGCTCCACGCCTTGAAGACTCTCTCGGGCGGCGTCACGGACGACTTAGTGGAACGCTTCCTCTCCGTGCCGCAGGCGCACCGCGAGCCCGTCCGCCGGATAGAGTTTCGCCCGGGCTTCATCTGCTTCCCCGTCCGCACGCCCACGAAGCCGCCCGCGACGCACACGAACACTTACCTCGTCGGCTCAAAGGAGTTCGTCGTCATAGACCCCGCCTCGCCTTACGAGGAGGAGCAGCGTGCGCTCTCGGCCTGCGTGGACGAGTTGTTGAGTGAAGGACGCGAGCTGCGCGAAATCATCCTGACGCACCTGCACCCGGACCACGTCGGCGGCGTAGGCTCCCTCCTCGAACACCTCGACGGGCGGGCGCGCGTCGCCGCGCACCGCCTGACGGCCGAACCCTTGGCTGGCACAATTCGTGTTGACCGGCTGATTGAAGATGAAGAGGTGATTGAGCTGGCGGGCGAGCCCAAGCTCACCTTGCGCGCGCTGCACACGCCGGGCCACGCGCGCGGCCACCTCTGCTTCTACGAGGAGCGGACGGGCGCGTTGCTGACGGGCGACAACGTGGTGGGCCTCGGCTCCGTCCTGATTGACCCGCCCGAAGGCAACATGCAAGACTACCTCAGCTCCCTCGAACGCCTGCGCGCTCTCCCCAACTTGACAGTCCTCTTCGGCGCGCACGGCCCGCCCATCGGCAGCGCCCGGGCCAAAATCGAAGAGTACATAACGCACAGGCTGGAGCGCGAGACCAACATCCTTGCGGCCGTCCGCGCCGGGGCCGCGACGCCGACTGATATCGTCGCGCGCGTCTACACGGACGTTCACCCGAAGGCGCACGCGATGGCCGAGCGCGCGGTGCTCGCGCACCTGGAAAAGCTCTCGGCCGAAAATCTCGTGGCCCGGCGCGCCGACGGTTGCTATATTGCTCATGAGACAAATTGCTCAGATGGTTAAGCACTGGGGGTCCAGCGTCTAACAGAATGTGGCAATTTGCGCCGAGGGAAGGCAGCTATACTTGTGCGATGCGCTTTGAATGGGACGAGAGCAAGGCTGTCCGTAATTTTGCCAAGCATGGCGTCTCATTCGAGGAAGCCGCAACCGTTTTCGGTGACCCGCTCTCTGACACCTTTGATGACCCGGACCATTCCGCAGATGAGCGCCGTTTCATTATCATCGGGACATCAGAAAACGGTAGAATGTTAACCGTAGCGCACAGCGATGACGGCGCGACCGTTCGCATAATCAGCGCGCGAGAACTGACCCGGAGAGAACGAAAGTTCTACGAAGAAAGTTGATTCTATGAAGAAAGACGAACTGCGCCCCGAGTATGATTTTTCAAAGTTGAAGGGAAGAGTACGCGGTAAATACGTCGAGCGTTACCGCGCGGGCACGGATTTGGCAATGGGTATTCAACAGATGAATTTACCGAAGAACTTGGGCGAACTCAGGGAGAGCGGATACCGCGTCCGCTCGGTCAAGGACGAGATGCGCGCGAACCTCGTGCGTAAACTGCGCGCGGGCGAAAGACTTTTCCCCGGCATCCTCGGCTACGACGAGACGGTCGTGCCGCAGATCACGAACGCCGTGCTCGCGCGCCACAACCTTATTTTGCTCGGCCTGCGCGGCCAGGCCAAGAGCCGCATCATCCGCCAGCTCACGGACCTCTTAGACGCTTCGATCCCCATCATCGCCGGCTCGGAAATCAACGACGACCCGTTCCACCCCATCTCGGCTTACGGCCGGCAGATGTTCGAGCTTCACGGCGACTCGACGCCCGTCATCTGGGTCGAGCGCGACGCGCGCTTCGTCGAAAAACTCGCCACGCCCGACGTGACCATCGCCGACATCATAGGCGACGTGGACCCGATCAAGGCGGCCAAGGGCGGCCACCTCCTTTCGGACGAGTTGACGATTCACTACGGGCTGCTGCCGCGCGCCAACCGCGGCATCTTCGCCATCAACGAGCTGCCGGACTTGGCCGGCAAGATTCAGGTCGGCCTCTTCAACATCATGCAGGAGGGCGACGTGCAGATTAAGGGCTACCCCGTGCGTCTGCCCCTCGACGTGATGCTCGTCTTCTCGGCCAACCCCGAGGACTACACGGCGCGCGGCAAAATCATCACGCCCCTGAAAGACCGCATCGGCGCGGAGATCACGACGCACTACCCCGCGGACCTACAGCTCGGCGTCGAGATCACCCGGCAGGAGGCTTGGGCCGAGCGCGAGGGGCTCGAAGGCCACAGGCTCGACTTGCCCGACTTCATCCGCGACATCGTCGAGCAGATCGCCTTCGAGGCGCGCGACGACCAGCGCATTGACAAGCGCTCGGGCGTCTCGCAGCGCCTGCCCATCACCGTCACCGAGTCCGTCATCTCGAACGCCGAGCGCCGCGCACTCCTCACGGAGGAGGAAGAAATTGTGCCACGCATCTCGGACATCTACGCGGCCGTGCCCTCGATCACGGGCAAGATGGAGCTGGAATACGAGGGCGAGCAGATCGGGGCCAACAAGATCGCCCGCGACTTAATCAAGCGCGCGGCCGGCGAAATCTTCGAGGGCTACTTCGTCGGGATAGATTTTACGGAGGCCGTCCGCTGGTTCGACGCGGGCAATAACCTGCGCCTCGCCGACACGGCCTCGGCCGCCGAGTGCATGAACCTCCTGCAAATCGTCCCCGAGCTGATAGAGACCGCGCTCGTCCCCTTCGACTTCAAACGCTCGGACGACGCGCACGTCGTCTCGGCCTGCGAGTTCGCCCTCGAAGGTCTCTACGCGCAGAACAAGATCAGCCGCAACGAGGAGGGCGGCTACACGGCCGCCACCAAGGCCAAGAAGGACCGCCGCGGCATGATTTATGATGACCTCACGGAGACCGGGCGTTATAGTTAACCCGCAGAAGATGAGGTGATGGGTCGTGAGCAAGATTAAATCGGAAGAAAAACGTAAGGAATTACTCGACCGCCTGGGGAAAGCCGAACGTACTGGACGCGAAAGCAAGGCCGAATCCGCGGAAGAGTCCCGAGAGCGAGCGCACGCACGCGTGTGGGAACTCGCCAAGAGGCAGGGGGTCAAGCCGATACGCAGCATGGACGAATTAAAAGGAGATTTTTGGCCTGAAGAAGAAAGCGTTGACGAATTCCTGGCATGGGTGCGTGAACTCCGCCAGAGCGACAAACCTCGGGATTTCTGAGCATGGCACCCGCAGCCGACATTGTTGTAGTTGATACCAATGTAATCTCATTCTTCATTAAGGATGACACGCGCGCGGCTCTCTATCAGCCACATCTCGACGGCAGATTACAGATTATTGCGGCGCAAACGCTCGCCGAACTCGATCTTTGGACTTTGATTCACAACTGGGGGCCTCGCCGCCGCGCAACTCTTCATGCTTATTTGAAAGATTTTGTTCTCGCGGAGGCGGACGAAGCCATTTGCTTCAGTTGGGCGGCTGTGCAAGCTAACGCAAGGAGGCTGGGTCACCCCATTTCCGTTTCCGATGCGTGGATTGCTGCCACTGCATTAGCTCACGATGTGCCGCTTATCACGCACAATCCTGATGATTTCAAAAACGTACCGGGACTGGGCATTATCACAGAGAAATAGAGGTACGCTAAATCATGTCAAAACTCGAAATCTACAGGGACAGGTTCGCCGAAAGCGGGTGGGAGGTTTTCGAGGGCGCGTTCGACGAGACCCGGCGCAGGGGGCAGAATTACCTGTGCGTCGAGCACGTTCTGCATTCGCTCATTGAGCGGAAGACCGAGCTCTTTAACTCTATGCTCCGCACGCTCTGCGACAATCAGGACGCGCCGGCAATGCTGTCGGAGCTGATTGAGGAGCACGTCCGCAATGCCCCCGCGCACACGGGGCAGGGCGTCCGGCTGGCGGCGGAAGTCATCGAGCTCTTCAAGCGGACGCTCGAACTGGTGCGCTCGAACTGCCGTAAGCGAATCGAGGCGACGGACCTTTTCATCAAGCTGCTGATGGAGGAGCGGAGTCTGCTGCACGAGCTTTTGCGGCGACTGCTCGCGGACCCGAAGGCGGAGGCGAAGGAAGTGCGCAACCTCGTCACGCTGGTCGAGAGCGTCGGCGCGGGCCAGCCCGCCTCCGGGCGACATAATTTTCTCTACAGCGTGGACGAGCTGGTCCGCATCAGGAGCGGCCCCTTCGCTTCCTTCACGGGCAAAGTCGCGGAGGTAGACGAAGACGACTCCACGCTCAAGGTCCGCGTCTACATCATGTGCCGCGAGCAGCCGGTCACGCTCAGGTTTCTGGATGTTGAGAAGATATTCGGCTAAGCAGCGAATGCCTGACGAGAGCAGACAAGTACATCCGAATGCTTTGCCCAACTACCAGAGAGCTGTTATTCCGCGTAGTAAGCTCGAAGGGTACGCTCTTGACCCAACTCATTCAGACGGACAACATAAGGCACGTCTTTTCAAAAGTATTCTTGGATTCAAGAAAGCTGATTGGAAGGAGCTAGCAAAAATCATCATTGATGAATTACCCTATCATGAAGCGGTTCTGAGTAGGGAGGATGGGTGGGGCAAGTTTTATTCGGTTTCTTTACCGATAGCTGGTCCTAATGGAAACACTGCTATGGTGCAAACAATCTGGAAAATCGAAAAGGGGAAAGATTATCCCAGCTTTGTCACGCCTAGAGAAATAAAAGAGGTGAGCCATGATTGAGACTAAAAAAGCTCACGAACTGGATATTGTCGAACTAACCGAAGATTTACCTGAATTCGGACTCCGTCAGGGCGAACGAGGTACTGTCGTTGAAGTGTTTGATGACCCTGAAGAAGCATATATGCTTGAGTTTATTGACGAATCGGGTGCGTCTTCGAGGCTGGCTTATGGTGTGAAGCCCAATCAAATTAAAAACATTTCTCCTTTCACAAAATGAAGTTCACACGCTATTCCAAGTTCAAGGGGCTCGACGTTTCCTCCATCAACCTGGGCGACCTGATGGACGCGCTGTCGGATTCGGTGCTGCAATCGGGTTACGACGACGATTACTACTGGACGCGGCAGCGCCGGCCGCAGGACACGTCGCTCGACGCGCTCCGACAGGCGCTGCTCCAGGCGCTCATGGACCAGGGCCTCATTGACGAGCGGCAGGTTCAGGAGATGCTGGCCGACAACGAGGGCCAGTTCAAGGGCTCGCTCCTCGAAGAGATGCTCAACCAGTTGATCGAGCGGCTGGTCGAAGAGGGTTATCTGAAACTGCGCGAGGAGCAGCCGCGCGAGAGCCGCAGGCGGCAACAACGTGGGGCGGGGCAGGGAGAAGTTTCGGAGCCCCTGCCGCGGGACGTTCACTTCGAGGTGACGGAGAAGGGCCTGGACTTCCTGGGCTACAAGACGCTCCGAAATCTCCTCGGGAGTCTCGGCAAAAGTTCGGTCGGCCGCCACGACACGCAGCACCTCTCGACGGGTGTGGAGGCGGCGCAGGCCAGTAAGCCTTACGAGTTCGGCGACACGGTCAACCTCGACGTGAACACCACGCTCCTGTCCGCCATCCAGCGCGAGGGCCTTCAGGTTCCCATCAACCTCGAATACAAAGACCTGCACGTACACCAGTGCGATTACCAGTCTTCGTGCGCGACGGTCGTCATGCTCGACTGCTCGCACTCGATGATTCTTTACGGCGAGGACCGCTTCACGCCGGCCAAGAAGGTCGCGCTCGCCCTGGCACACCTGATTCGCACGCAGTACCCGGGCGACTCGCTCAAGATCGTGCTCTTCCACGACTCGGCCGAGGAGCTGCCGATGGCGAAGCTCGCCACGACGCAGGTCGGCCCGTACCACACGAACACGGCCGAGGGCTTGAGGCTCGCGCGCCGCCTCTTGCAGGCGCAGCGCAAGGAGATGAAGCAGGTCGTGATGGTCACGGACGGCAAGCCGACCGCCTGCTTCCTGGACGCCGCGAGCGCCGCGCCCGCGGGCCGCAGGAGTTACGGCGGGTCGCGCGCAGACTCTGCCGGCCGGATGCTTTATAAGAACCCGATGGGGCTCGACCCGTTCGTCATGGCCGAGACTTTCAAAGAGGTGCAGGCGTGCCGCAAGGCCGGCATCATGATTAACACTTTCATGCTCGCGAGCGACTATTACCTCGTAGACTTCGTCAAAGAGATGACCGCGATGACCAACGGCAAAGCCTACTTTGCCAACCCGAACAACTTGTCGCAGTTCGTCCTGATGGATTTCCTGCGGAGGCGGACGAGCCGCGTGAAATGAGAGGTGCGTGATGGCGGATGCCTTGCGCGCGCGCGTGCGCGGCATCGAGATGGCTTACGACGACCGAGGCCAAGGCCCAATGGTCGTCCTCCTGCACGGCTTCCCCTTCGACCGCTCCATGTGGCGCGAGCAGGCCGAGGCGCTCGCAGACGATTACCGCGTCATCACGCCGGACCTGCGCGGGATGGGTGAGACTCACGGCGGCGACGGGCCGGCGACGATGGACGAAATGGCTCACGACGTGGCCGCGCTTCTGGACCACCTGGGCGTCGTGCGCGCCGTGGTCGGCGGGCTCTCGATGGGGGGCTACGTGACGCTGGCCTTCTACCGCCGCCACCGCCTGCGCGCGCGAGCCCTCGTCCTGGCGGACACGCGCCCGGGGGCCGACACGGACGAAGCCCGCCGCACGCGCGAGGAGCAGGCTCAAAAGATTCTGTCGGAAGGCACGGGCACAATCGCCGAAGACTTTCTCAAAAAGGTGCTGACGCCCGAGACGCTCTCCGAGAGGCCGGACGTGGCGGCGCGCGTGCGCGAGATGATCTTGAAGACGCCGGCGCGGGGCGCGGCCGCGGCCCTGCGCGGGATGGCCGTGCGCCACGACCAGACCTCGTTTCTGGAAGACGTGCTCGTCCCGACTTTGATTCTCGTCGGGAGCGAGGATCAGTTGACGTCGCCGAAGGAGGCCGAGGTGATGCGCCGCGAGATACGCGGCTCGCGCCTACAGGTCATCGAAAACGCTTCGCACCTCTCGAACGTCGAGCGCCCCGCGGAGTTCAGCCTCGCCCTCAAAACTTTCCTGGACGAATTGCAACCTTAGACAAAGCCTGATACATTTCGCCGGCCCTCGCGCAGGTCCATCAATTAATTCTTGCAGGAGGATTGTATGAAGACGACCCGTTACTTATTTTTGGTGTTGGCGGTTTCCCTGATGTTCGCCGCTTGCGGGGCGAAGGACGGAGGCAACAGCGGCAGCGGCGGCAGCGGCGGCAGCGGCGGCAGTAGCGGCGGCGCGGACTCGTCGCTCTCCGACCCGAAGGGCTCCCTCGCGTACCAGTTCGAGCTGGTCAAGGCCGGCGACGCCGACAAGCTCAGAGAGTGCTTCACGCCGCGTCTGCGTGACCGCATCACCAAGGAACTCGTTGACAAGGCCAAGGGCGAAGCCGGCCGCTACACGATGGACGACCTCTGGGCCTCGGCCGAGCCCGGCGAGTACGAAGGCAAGAAGACCATGAAGGTCAAGATGAAGAACGGCCGGTCGCTGACGACGCTGGTGCAGACGGACGGCAAGTGGTTGGCGGACACGATCTGGTTCAACTGACCGCGGCCGGGGGAATCGCAGCGAGCGAGGAGGGGCTTTATCAGCGAAGTCTCCAAATTCACCATCGAGGAGCGCGTCCGCTGGGGCGACGTTGACGCGGCGCGCATCATTTTTTACGGCGCTTACATACGCTTCTTCGAGTTCGCGGAGACGGAGCTTTTCCGCTCGGTCGGGCTTCCCTATGGCGTGATGTTCGACGAGCTGGACGTGTGGCTGCCACGCGCGCACCTCGAATGCGACTTCCGCCGGGCGGCCCAGTTGGACGACCTCCTGGAAGTCGCCGTCTTCGTCGGGCGCGTCGGCACGAAATCCCTCCGGCTCAACTTCGAGGTCCGCCGCAAGGGCGAAGACGCGCCCGTCGCCGAAGCACACTTCGTCCTCGTCGCCGTCCGCCGCGAAACCTTCGAGACCGTCCCGCTCCCGGAAGAACTCAAGCGCCGGCTCGCACCCTATACAGTGATGAGTAATGAGTAATGAGTAAAGGCTATTAACTCGTCACTCATCACTCATCACTATGTTATTATTCGCAATCAGACCTCGCCCGCCTCGTCTCATTACTCCCACGCTTGATGGTTGACCTTGAAGCCCGGCAGAGAGGGAGCAGGGGTAAAGCAGATGACGGAAGACAACAGTCTGGAATTCGACATGTTCGAGGACGTGCGGCGCAGGCTCGTCGAGGTCCTGGTGAGCGAGGGGCGCGAAAGGCTCGACGCGGAAAAAATCTCGCTCTACGTCGTGCAGGGGCTGCGCGAGATGCCCAAACTCGTCAAGATGCTTTCGGAGTCGCGCTCGCACCCGCGCGGCGAGATTCTGGCCACCCTCAGGCTGGCGCTGGAGAATGCCGGCGCGCTCGAAAAGGCGCGCGAGCTGTTGCTCGTCTCGCAGAACGACGCCGCCGGCTGACGCCGCGCCTCTCATGATTAACGTCCAACGACTGACCAAGACTTACGGCGAGACGGAGGCGCTCAGCGGCGTCAGTTTCACGGTGCCGGCCGGTCAGGTCTGCGGCTACCTCGGCCCGAACGGGGCCGGCAAATCCACCACCGTCAAGATTCTCACGGGCACGCTCCGGCAGACCTCAGGCTCGGCAACGGTCGCCGGCTTCGACGTGTCGCAGGAGCCGCTCGAAGTCAAACGCCGCATCGGCTACGTCCCTGAAACTGGCACAGTTTATTCGACGCTGAGCGCGAACGAGTACCTGGCGCTGGTCGGCGCGCTCCACGAGATGGAGCCCGCAGAGGTCGCGGAGCGGTCGGCGCGGATGCTCGAACTGTTCCAGATTACGGACGCCGCCGACCGCCGCCTGGACACCCTGAGCAAGGGGATGAGGCAGAAGGTCGTCATCTCGGCGGCCCTGCTTCACGACCCGGAGGTGGTGCTCTTCGACGAGCCGCTGTCGGGCCTCGACGCCAATGCCGCGTGGATGATTAAAGACATCGTGCGCGGTCTCGCGGATCGCGGCAAGACCGTCCTCTACTGCTCGCACATCCTAGACGTGGTCGAGCGCCTCTGCGAGCGCGTCATCATCCTCGACCGCGGCCGCGTCGTCGCCGACGGCCTGACCTCCCAGCTCCTTTCGTCCCCCGAGCGCGGCACGCTCGAAACCCTCTTCCGCTCGCTCACCGCGCCCGATGACCAGCGCGAACTGGTCGGGGCCTTCCTCGGCTCCTTCAAGAACGAAAAGTGATGAGCGCAAACGCAGACGCGACCACCACGGGCCTCGCCGACCGCGTCCTGCGGCGTTTGGGCGTGAGGCCGCGGCCGTACCGCGCGCTGCTGCGGGCTTACGTGCTGATGGATTTCCGCAGCCAGCAGTTCGGGCGCGCGACCGCCGCGAAGCCGAAGGACTTAATCACGCCGCTCTTCTGGGTCGTGGGCCAATACCTGCTCCTGAGCTTCATCACCTGCGCGGTCCTCTTCGCGCGCGTGGACGCGTTCTTCTTCGCGCTCGTCAACCTGGGCGTCTCGATGCTGGTGATGGGGACTTCGCTCGTCGTCGAGTTCAACGAGGTCGTGCTCGACGCGGAGGACTTAAACGTCGTCGGACACCGCCCCGTCCCGCTGCGGACCTACTCGGCGGCGCGGCTGACGAACCTGCTGGGCTACGTGCTGCTGATGACGGCGGCGCTCAATCTCTTCCCGGCGATAGTCGGTCTGGGGTTGCGCGACACGACGTGGGCGTACCTGCCCGCGTACCTGGCCGCCGCGCTGGTCGGCAACCTCGCTGTGGTGGGCGTGCTGCTGCTGCTCTACACGACGCTGATGAGCGGCAGGCCCTCGGACTCTGTCCGCGAGGTGCTGGCGTGGACGCAGACCATTCTCATCATGATCGCCTTCTACGGCGGGCAGGCCGTCCTGCGCGACGGCCAGGACAGGCTGGAGATGGCCGCGTATAACCCGCCGGGCTGGCTCGCGTATTTGCCGCCCGCGTGGCTGGCCCATTTCGTAGAGAGCGCGGCCGCCCCGACGGCGGCGTGGTGGATTCTCGGCGCGGGCGTCCTCTTCGTCGCGGCCGTGTGGGCGCTGGTGTTGAGCCGCGTCTCCGCGATGTACGGCCGCATGGAGCCGGGCGGGACCGCGTGGCGCAGGGCGACGCTGCCGGCGCTCGCAGAGCCCGGCACGCTCGGCAGGAGGCTGACGGGGCTGCTGACGCGCTCGCGGCAGGAGCGCGCGGCCTTCTGGCTCTGCTCGACCATGCTCAGGCGCGACCAGGACTTGAGGATGAGAAGCTGGCCCACGCTCGGCGTGACGCTCGCGCTCGTGCTGCTCGGGCTCTTCACGGGGCAACTGGGCGACCCGTTCGTCAGCCGCAGCCCGGCAAACGTCGTGCTGCCCGTCGCGGCCCTGTACCTGCTGGCCTACCCCGTGCCGGCCGTCATACACAACCTGAACTTCAGCCGTGACCACGCCGCCTCTTGGGTACTCTGGTCAGCGCCTGTCGGCGACCGCTTCAGTTTCACGGAAGGCATGCGCAAGGCCGTGACCTACAGAATCATGCTTCCGCTCCTCGTCGCGCTGCTCGTCGTCTTCACGTTTGTCTGGCGCGACTTCTGGCACGCGCTGATGCACACGGCCGCGGGCTGGCTCGTCATCGTCGGCGCGGGGCACGCGGCGCAAATCGGCATCGTGCGCAGGTTCCCTTTCAGCGCCCCGGCCGCGCGCGGCTCGATTACGGGCGGCGTGGCGATGTTCGCCGGGGCCGTCAACGCCACGGCCATGTCGCTGGCCGTCGCGCACTACTTCGCGAGCCGGTCGCTCGCGGGCTTTGCGACTTATCTGGCGGCGCTCGCCGCGCTCGTCCTCGCGCTGCGCGTCACGGCCCGCCGCGTCGTTGAGAAAAAGTTCGCCGCCGCGCCGTCCTATGAATAAACAGGAGTTAAGAACGCTGAAAGGTCAGCTATTATTGCTCGGCGCGATGTTCGCCGGGAGCGTCGCGCTGGCCGTCGTGCTAGCCACGCAGCGCCCTTTCTTCGAGAAGTTCATAGAGGAGAAATACGGTCAGCTGCCGGCCGAAATAAAAACTCTGGCCGACGGGGCCGTGGAGAGTGGTAAAATTGACGCGGAGGCGTTCAGCAGGCTCACCGCGGAGCAGCGCCTGCTCCTCTACGACGACTGGATGACGCGCCCCGACCCGCCTCCGCAGCGCACGCCCGCGGCGCTCGTCGCCGCGGACCAGGGGTTGTACCTCGCGCGCGCCGAGCGCAGTCTCGTCGGCGGCAACGCCAACCAGAAGACGCGCGCCCTGAAATTCCTAGAACTGGCCGGAGCGAGAGAGGCGATTCCGCTCCTGCGCAAAGCCCGCGAGTGGTCAATCAAGCGCCGGACCACTGACTTGACCGCGAAGATAACGGAGGTGCTCGAACGCCTCGAACGCCAGACAGCGACCGAAACAACTCCCGCAGGAGGACGATTATGAGCGACAATCCCAACGACCGTTCGCAGAAGCCGCCCGACTACCAGGAACCGTCGCCTTACCAGGAGCCGCCGCCCTACCAGGATTGGCAACAGCCGCCGCAACAGGGTTACCAACAGCCGCCGCCGCAAGGTGGCTACCAGCAACCGCCGCAGGGGAGGTATCAGCAGCCCTACCAGGGAGGATACCAGCAGCCGCCGCAGGGTTATCCGCCGCCGGGAGGTTACCCGCAGCCGCCCGGCCAGCAGGCCCCGAACTGGCAGCAGCCGTCCAACTGGCAGCCGCAGCCGCAGGCCCAGGAGGGCAGCAACAGCGGCGCGTGGGGGTGGATTATCTTCATCCTCATCTTCGGCGTCGGCAATCTCATCCTCTACTCGACGACGGGCTGGTTCATCATCCCGATTCCGCGCAGGTAGAGCGGGAAACTGTCTTGGAAGTCTTGAACGTCTCAAACGTCGGGGCACGGAGCCCGGCGGCCGACGAAGCCGCGCCCTACTGGATATGGCCGCTCCGCCTGCCCCGCTCCGCGCGCCGCGCGACCTACGACTTCGCGGGCCTGGCCGCAGCCTTCTGCGCGGGTCCGCGCTGGGTTTTGTCGTCAATCGCCGCTGGCACAATTCCGTTCCTCGTCTCTTACGCGACGGGCGCGCCCGGACACCAGCTCATCTCCGCGCTGCTCCTGATGATGCTCTGCCTGGCGTGCGCGCGGCGCGACGACTGGCGCAAGGGCCTGGGCGTCATGGCCCTGGCCTACGTGGCTCACTGCGCCGTCGTCATCGCGCTCTCTTACGCGGATCCCGCGCGCGTCGCGCCGCTGTTGCCGGGGGCCGCGGATTACTGGCACAAACAGATCGGGTGGATACAGACGGGGACGGACCCCGAGTACCAGTTGTCGGCGTGGGTTCCGGCTCACCTGAAACTGCTCGGCGGGGCGCTGCTGTTCAGCTACACCTCGCTCGGGGCCGTCATCTTTTATCAGGGCTTCTACGAGGTTGACCTGATGAACTTTTACAACGCGCAACTGATGGCGCAGAGCAGCAACCAGGCACTCTCGCTCGCGCTCGGCTGGCACGTCTGGTCGTGGCTGCGCGGGCTGGGCTACCTGTTCGTCGCCTTCGAGATAATTTCGTTCTCGCTGAGGCGCATGACGGGGATGAGCGGGGATGTCGGCCTGCGCTGGCGGCGCTTCGGCGTTGGCCTCGCCTTCCTTCTGGCCGACGGATTGGTTAAAGTAATGATGCTTGAGCCGGTGCGCGAACAGATGCTGTTCAACCTGAAGTAGCCGGCAGAGTCAAGCGGGAGTAACTGCCATGATGGATCCAAAAGACGCGCCCTACTACATCGGCCTGATCGCCGGGCTGATTATCGGCACGCTCGGCCTGCGCGCCCTCGGCGTGCACGGCATCCTTAACATGATCGGCGCGCTCGCCGTCGGCATCGGCATCGCCCTCGTCGCCGAACGCCTACACGCGAGCAAATAAAGAAGGAAGGCGGAAAGCGGAAGGCAGAAGGCAGCCGTATGTTCTCTGCCTTCTGCCTTCCGCCTTCTGCCTACTCTTCATTTTACAGCGGCCAGAGTGCGCTGCGCGCGAGCTTGCGTTTGAGGTTGACGTAGCCCTGGCCGCCGGCGACCAACTCGCGCAGCACGCGGCGGATTCCGCGGTGCGCGCGCCCGAGCTCAATCATCCTCTCCGTAAAAGGAGCGCCCCAGAAGTTGCCGTAGAAGCGGCGGCGCATCTCTGCCGCCCGCCTCAGCTCCCCGCCGAAATCCTCGCGCCACCTTCTTTCATAATCGAGCGGCCGCCCTTCGAGGTAGCTCTCCGTGAACAATTCGGCCGAGCGCAGCGCGTAGTAAATCCCCTCGCCTGTGACGGGGTCCGCGAAGCCCGCGGCGTCGCCGAGCAAGGCCCACCCGTGTCCGGCCGCGCGGCGCGTGTCCAAAGTCTTCGCGGCGAGGCCCGGGATGCGCGCCGCGTAACGCTCCGCCGTCCCTTCGAGTTCTCTCCTGATGGAAGCGCGCGCTTCCTCGTCGCGTGTGTGCCAAAAATTTGAGCGGCCGTTCGCGCGTTGGCTGTAATAGCCGACCATGAACTTCCAGAGGAGGTCGTCGAGCGCCTGGTGGTCGAAGGCGTCCTGCGAGGTTGCTATGCCGAAGGAGACGTGATCCACGCGCGGGAACGCCCAGGCGTAGCCGGCCCAGCCCGGGAGGAAAGCGACGACGGTCGGGGCGGCCCCTTCCTCCGGCAGCGGGGCGCGGTAGCCGAAAGCGACCTCCATCTCCGAAGGCGGCACCGGCCCCGCCAGCTTCTTCGCCACGGGGCTGTTCGCGCCGTCGGCCGCGACGAGAAATGGCCCAGTCCACGTCGCGCCGTCGCGGCCGCGCAGCACCCAGTCCTCGTCTTCACCGGCGCGCTGACGAAACGTAACGCGCTCGGCTAAGACGTGAGCCCCGGCCTCGCCGGCTCGGTCGCGCAGGTAAGAATCGAACGCCGTGCGCGAATAGATGGCGAAGGGCTCTTCGAGTTTCAGGTGAAGCCTCTTGCCACCGGGCGAGTACAACTCAAGCTCGCTGATAGTTCGCCCGGCGGCTTCGAGCAGGTGAGGCCAAGCTTTGAGCGCCTTCGAGGTGACGCCGCCGCCGCACGCCTTCGGAGAATTTTCGGGGCGGCCGTCGAAGAGCGCGACGCGCGCGCCGCCGCGTGCGAGCCGCTCGGCAGCGAACGAGCCGGCCGGCCCGGCTCCTACGATCAGCACGTCGAATCTTTCGCCCGTCATAGGCACATCATAAGGGTCTACGGCGCGGCGGCGCAATTCCGCCCTTGCCGCCGCGCCCGTCGAGTGTGATAAAATCGCAGCCGTTCCCTCCAGGATAGTTTCCCAAACGGCTCCGGCCTTAACCGGTCTACAGGCCCTTGTGCGTTTCCCCGCGCAACAGCCAGGTCGAATAGAGATGAGCGCAGCAGGAGGAGGCTCACTGGTTTTCGCAGGCATCGCGCCGCACCCGCCGATCATGGTCCCGGAAGTCGGGCACGAGGCGGTCGCGGAGGTGCGCTCCTCCATCGAGGCGATGCGCGAGTTCACGGAGCGCCTCGTCGAGAGCGGCGCGGAAACCGTCGTCCTCGTCTCGCCGCACGCGCCGCTCGATGCACGGGCCTTCGTCGCTTATCAGGACGCGCGGCTTTACGGCGACTTCGCAAACTTCAGAGCGCCCGGCACTCGCGTCGAAGCGCCGCTCGACGAAGAGATGCTCGGCGCGATTGCGCGCGTCGCCTCCGAGCAAAACTTTGAGGTGGTCGGCATCCGCGGACACGCCCTGGACCACGGGACGGCGGTCCCGCTCTACTTCCTGCTACGCAACGGCTGGCGCGGCCGCGTCGTCGCGCTCGGCTACAGCTTCCTGTCGAACGAAGACCACCTGCGCTTCGGCGCGTGCATCAGGCGCGCGGCCGACGAGACGGGGCGCGCCGTCGCCTTCGTCGCCAGCGGCGACTTGAGCCACAGGCTGAAGCCCGAAGCGCCCGCAGGCTTTTATCCGCAGGCGCACGTCTTCGACGAGGAGGTGGTCGAGGCCATACGCGAGGGCCAGCCCGAGCGAATCATCAACATTGATCAGGATTTGAGAAGGCGCGCGGGCGAGTGCGGCTACCGCTCCATGCTCGTCGCCTTCGGCGCGGCCGAAACAGTCGCACCCGCTTACGAAGTTCTCAGCTACGAAGCCCCCTTCGGCGTCGGCTACCTGGTCGCCCAACTGGCGCGCGAAACGAGGCCGGCGAAAGAGCGCGGCGTTGATGAGAACAAGGCTCAAGGTGAGATGGCTGACGAAGAGATTCCGGCCCTCGCCCGCAGGGCCGTCGAGTGTTTCGTCCGCGAAGGCCGCTCCGTTGAGACGCCTCCCGCGTCGCACCCCTTGTTCGAAGAGCGCGCCGCCTGCTTCGTCTCCATCAAGACGGACGAGGGGGATTTGCGCGGCTGCATCGGGACCATCGAGCCGGCGAAGCAAAGTCTCGGCGAGGAGATCATCGCCAACGCCGTCAGCTCGGCCACGCGCGACCCGCGCTTCGCCCCGGTCGTGCCCGCGGAATTGGCACATTTGCGCTACTCGGTTGACGTGCTCGCGCCGCCCGAGCCGGCCGAGTTCGAGCAACTCGACCCGAAGATTTACGGGGTCATCGTCGAGGACGAGAGCGGGACTCGGCGCGGGCTGCTCCTGCCGAACCTACAGGGCGTCGAGACCGCGCGCCAGCAGGTGGAGATCGCGGCGCGCAAGGCGGGCATCCCGACCGGCGCCCCGCTCAGACTTTCCCGTTTCCGCGTCGAGCGCTTCGGCGAATCGGCGAAAACCATCAACTAACTTTTCAGAACGAGGAGAAGACCAATGGCTAACGACAATCCGAGACAGACTTCTTTGGAAGAAACGAACGCCGACCCCGACCTCAAGCCGGACGCCACGCCGAACGCCGCCGAGGAAGTCAACCCGGCGAACGATAAGCGCTCGCTGGACATCGGCGAGTCCGGGCAGTTCGCGCCCGGCGGCTACTACAACCAGCACGGCGTTAACGAATCGGAGCGTCTGGACCTGGACGAGCAAACGTCCTCGGGACTGGCCGGCGGCAAGGCGGGCAGTTCGGGCGGTTCGAGCACTTAAGTTTCCGGCGTCGGGAATTTTCAAAATTGGAGAAGGGTCATGGCTAAAACTATCGTCTCAGCCTTTGACAGCCAACAATCGGCCACCCGCCTGCTCGCCTCCGCGGCCGCGAGCGGCTTCGACTCGCGACTGTTTTCCGTCATCAGCCCCGCGGGGGCCGAGTCGGGCCGCTTCGAATCGCTGAAGCGGCTGGTGCCGGGCATCCTGGCGAGGCTCTACCAGAAACACCTGAGCCGCGGCGATTCGGTGCTCATCGCACAGGTCACGGAGGACGAGGTGACGCGCCTGATTAAGCTCTTACAATCAACGGGCGGCCGGGACATAGAGGCGTTCGACCAAGTGGCCTCTTCTTGAGAGTAGATACTGACGCACAAAAAAAATTCCGCTGCATACGCGAGATGCATGCAGCGGTAAGATCCACAGGAGGAAAAGGGAGCTGTAGTTTATACAACGAAGCGTAGAGTGTCAATGGTTTCCCACGCCGTCGCCACTCTACGCTTTTCGTGTGCCCGGTGTTAGACGTCCAAGTTCTTGACGTCGAGGGCGTTGTCCTCTATGAAGCGGCGGCGCGGCTCGACGGCGTCGCCCATCAGGACGGTGAAAATCTGGTCGGTCTCCACCGCGTCGTCAACTTTCACCTCTAGCAGGGTGCGCTTGTCCGGGTTCATCGTCGTCTCCCAGAGCTGCTCCGGGTTCATCTCGCCGAGCCCCTTGTAACGCTGGATCGTCAAGTCCTTCTTGGCCGCCGCCAACACGCGCTCAAGCAGCGCCTCGCGCGTCTCGACTTTTTCGCTGCCGCCGTTCTCGCCCACCACAAACGGGGCCGCCAGACGGTCTTCCAAAGCCTTGTAAAGCTCGACAGCCTTCTGGAACTCGACGTAGCTGGCGAGGTTCCAGTCAATGCAGACGTTGACGCCCGAGTCCGAGGTGGTCTCAATCTCCCAGAGGCCGTGCTCCTCGTCGGTCGAAAGGTCCGTCTTGTAGCCCTCTTCGGCCAGGACGCCTTCGATGGTCGCCATCTCATCCCCGTCCTGGAAAACACTCCGCAGCGTGGCCTCCTCGTTACGCAGCACGCCTTCGCGGCCGGCGAAAGCCTCCAGCAGAATATTGAGCAGGCGCGCGTCGCCCCCCAGCCTGCGCGTGGCCTTCTCGCAGTAGCGTTTGAACTCGACCATCTGCTCCAGAGAGCGCGCCAGATCGCGCCCCTCTATGGCCGCACTGGAGTTGTCAGCCGTCACTTTCAGGTCGCCCGTGGCCTGCCGCATCATGTAGCGCACCATCGAGCGCTCGTCCTTGATGTACTCCTCGCGCTTACCCCGTTTCACTTTGAACAACGGAGGCTGGGCGATGAAGACGTGGCCCCTCTCGACCAGCTCGGGCATCTGCCGGTAGAAGAAGGTCAGGAGCAGCGTGCGTATGTGAGAGCCGTCAACATCGGCGTCCGTCATCAGAATAATCTTATGGTAACGGAGTTTCCCGATGTCGAAGTCGTCCTTCCCGATGCCGGTCCCGAGCGCCGTAATCAGCGTTTTTATCTCGCCGTGGCCTAGCATTTTGTCGAAACGGGCCTTCTCGACGTTCAAGATTTTACCTTTTAACGGGAGGATAGCCTGATTCTTCCGGTCGCGCCCCTGTTTGGCCGAGCCGCCGGCGGAATCTCCTTCTACAATGTAAATCTCGCAGAGGGCCGGGTCGCGTTCCTGGCAGTCGGCCAGCTTGCCCGGCAGCATGGTCGAGCCCATTGCGCCCTTGCGGACAATCTCCCTTGCCTTGCGCGCAGCCTCGCGCGCGCGTGCGGCGTCCACGGACTTGCCGACGATTTTGCGTGCGACCGTCGGGTTCTGCTCAAAATACTCCGTCAGGCGCTCGTTCAGGAAAGATTCCACCGCGCCTTTAACGTCTGAGTTGAGTTTCCCCTTGGTCTGCCCCTCAAACTGTGGCTGGGGCAGCTTGACGGAAATCACGGCGACCAGACCTTCGCGGACATCGTCGCCCGAAAGCGAGCTCTTGAAGTTCTTGGCAAGCCCGGAGGACTGAGCGTAGGCGTTGACGGTGCGCGTGAAGGCCGAGCGGAAGCCGGAAAGGTGCGTGCCGCCGTCAACCGTGTTGATGTTGTTGGCGAAGGAATAGACCTTCTCGTCGTAGCCGTCGTTGTACTGAATCGCCACCTCGATGGAGAGCACGTCGCCCGTCTTCTCGAAGTAGATGGGCTTGTCGTGGAGCGTCGTCTTGTTCTTGTTGAGGTGCTTGACGAATTCCGCGATGCCGCCGCGGTAGTAAAACTCGTGCGAGCGCTCGGTCTCTTCCCTCTCGTCCTTGATGCTGATGCGGATGCCTTTGTTGAGGAAGGCTTTTTCGCGCAGGCGCTCGGAGAGCTTGTCGAAGCTGAACTTGGTCTCGGTGAAGATTTCCGAGTCCGGCTTGAAAGTGATCTTCGTCCCGCGCTTGCGCGTCTTGCCGGTCTGTTCGAGCTTCGTCACGGGGATGCCGCGCTCGTATTCCTGCTCGTAGGTCTTACCCTCGCGCCAGATTTCGAGGCGGAGGGTTTCGGAAAGAAAGTTGACGCACGAGACGCCGACGCCGTGGAGCCCGCCAGACACTTTGTAAGCGTTGGTATCGAACTTTCCGCCCGCGTGCAGCTTGGTCATGACGACCTCGGCGGCACTCTTCTTCTCCTGCTTGTGGTAGTCAACGGGGATGCCGCGGCCGTTGTCAATGACCGTGATCGAGTCGTCCAGGTGAATCGCGACCTCGACCGTGTCGCAGTGGCCGGCGAGCGCCTCGTCAATGGAATTATCTACCACCTCGTACACTAAGTGATGCAAGCCTATGTCGCCCGTCGAGCCGATGTACATGGCCGGGCGCTTGCGCACTGCGTCACGCCCTTCGAGGACCGTGATCGAACCCGCGTCGTAAGCAGTGCCTTTTTTCTTAGGTAATGTTGATGATGCTGTAGCCAAACCAATCTCCTCTTTGAAACCCTAACTGTTAAATTATTGTCTGTTTTGGAACGGCACTTTTGGCGCTATTCCAGCTCTTCTTAGATGCTTTCGGCATGGCCCGCGGCGGAAGAAATTAGCTCCTTCGGCTGCGCGCCTCCCGTTATCATGCCGTCACTCGCACGGTATATATTTGCCTGCGCTATGAACTGCTCCACAAGACTCTCTTTTGATGTCGTGATGAATGTTTGAGTACGCCCCTCAAGGTATTCCAGCAAGCAATTTATGCGCTTCCTATCCAGTTCCGCGTCCACGTCATCTATGAGGAAAAGTGGATACTCATTGTGCCAGGAATAATACACTGAAACCTTGGCTAAGTCAAGTATTATCAACGCGCTACGCTGTTGACCGGAGCTTCCGTAAGTCCGCATGTCATGCCCGTCGAAAAGTATCTCCAGGTCGTCCCTGTGCGGCCCTATGAGGGCATATCCGGCGGCGACTTCGGCCTGCACGCGCAGTTGTAAACGCTCTGCGAGCAGCGCCTCGTAGTCGTCTAAATTGCCCTTGCCTTCGAGCGACGAGACGTAGCGAATGGTCACGTCTTCCTTCTCGAACAGGCGCGGCTCAAGAGCACCTTCGAGCCGGTTGACGTAGTCCGTCCGGCTCCTGTGAATCTCCGAACCGTGGCCGATCAACTGCTCGTTCCAGGGGGCTAACAATTCGGCCGCGCGTTCGAGGCTCATCTCCGATTCCGAGGCGTCTTGCAGGAGGCGATTTTTCTGCTTGATGACGTGGTTGTAATCAGCCAACGTCTGCACGTAAGCGGGGTGGAGTGAGACTACGCCGCGGTCCAGAAACTTCCGGCGCGAGTCGGGGCCGCCGCGGACGGTGTCGAGTTCGTCCGCCGTGAAGGCGATGGCGTGGAGTTGTTCCAGGTAGCGCGTTACGGGCTCGCGCTTGCCGTTGACGGAGATTGATTTCGTGTTGCCGCGCAGGTTCACCTGCATCTCGCGGTGGACCTCTGCGCCCTGCGCCACGCCGCCGCGCACGACGGCCAACTCTTCCCCGAACCGGATGGTTTCTTGCAGGCGCTGCGTGCGGAATGATTTGGTGGTTGCCAGCAGGTAGATTGCTTCGAGCCAGTTGGTCTTGCCCTGACCGTTATCGCCGTAGACGATGTTGAGGCCGCTTCCCCAGGAGACTTTGCCGCTCAAATTTCTGAAATTGTGTACCTCAAGCGATTCGAGCAGCATTTGTGGATTTTAACACATGATAAATTATTAATACATCGGCACGTTACCGGCTGAGAAGACGCCTGACGCGCTTCGAAGGTCGAACATTCCACCTCGAAAGAGCGACCTTCATGCTTCAGATGAAAACTTCCGACAATTTTTGTCAAACCTTCGACCTTTTTTGTCAATCTTTCGCGCTCGAAGGAGGAACTTTCGACTTTTCGACAGAACCTTTCAGGCTTCAGACAGGAACTTTCGAGCTTTAGAAGGGAACGTTCAGGCTTTTTTGAGGAACCTTCATCCTTTAGAGAGGAACTTTCATCCTTCGAAGACCAAGTTACAATACAAAGAGAGGTCAGTACCGCCTGCGGTAGCGGGCGGGTCTTCAACGCTGAGCACCCGCCCGCGCATCCGACCTCTTATCGGTTACCTAGGCTATGCCACTCACAAGCTTCGCATCCGCGCCGAGCTGGGTGGATAGTGGGCCGGGGCAGGGCAGGGGTTATGACCTGCTCGGGCTACGACTCGTCGCCCAGAATCTCAGCAACGCCCTGCTGGACGGGGTGACCACCGTCACCCCCTCGGTCAGGTATCTCAGTTTCAGGTGCTGGATTGCCCACAGGTATGCGCTGGCCGGACGCCCGAACGCGTGGGAACCTTTCAGCGAATTTGCAGCCGGAGTAGAGGCGGCTATCGCCTATGGTAACTTGCTGAATGACCCGAGCAGGAGCGGATTGCTCGGGCCTGTCAAAGGCCGACGACTGATCTTGTCTGAAGGCGCTATCCTCCCGCTAGTGCCACTTGTTGACCAGCTGGGGGTTCAGATCTACGGCGGCCCGTCGGCACAACTTTGCCTGTCCAATTCTGAGGACTCCGACGTCCCGCGCCTTACGAAAGAGAGGGGCATTCCGCTGGCCGAGGCTTTGGCTGAAGGTGTTTCCGTCTGTGAACTCGGTAGACTCTTTAACGCAGGCGAGTGTCCTGATACCGCTGACCGATCTCAACTCGCAGAGTTCGGCAAACTCGTTGACGTTTCGAACATCCCGGAGACGGAAATCACTCTCCTCCGCGCGGCAATTATGCCCGAGGTCCCGCTTAGGAAAGAACTGCCCCGTGTTGCCACTTACGCAACGCTCCTTTCTCGGGCCAAGGATCTCGGGCGAGCGATCGGGGTGGATGACGTCTTCGCCGCCGCAGCCGACCCGGATTATGCGCCGCCCCGTGCCCTGCACCCGGCACTAGACGGCTGGCTCATTTACCTGTGCAGAGACGCTTTGGCCTTCTCTCACGAGGTCGTACTTGAGGAGGTGATAAAGGGGTTAGAGGCTCGGAGCGACGCCGCGAGGGCCGTTGCCTCAGGGGAAGTATTAGGGTTTCTTGTCGGAGCGACCGACGAGCACGCCGCCGTACTGAAAAAGCTGCGGCTCCTTGCGGCCGGCGAATCGCTTGACGATTTGACGTTTCGGGATGTCTGCGAAAGGGTGCGGGCGGCCACAGGCGACCGGGTCGAGACCGGCAACGGCCTGCGCCGTTGGCGCGGCGGAATCTCCGAGTTGGACTTAATCAGAGCGACGCGGACGGGCGGGTCGGGGGCTCTCGCGCTGCTCCCAGTTACCTGGCTTTTCGCCCTTGAGCGCGCTGATCTTGAATACTGCGAGGCGGGTTCGGCGGCTGATTCGTTGTCAAGTAAGGGCTGGGCTCGGATAGGCCTCAGGCAGGTGATAGCACCCGCGGTCAGAACCTTCCTCGACGAAAACCGGTCGTACAGGGACGTAATGGCAGAACTCGCGCGGCGCACCGTGGATCAACATCTGCGAGTTTCGTGGGCGAGACTATCGCAGGATCCCAAAAGGGACGTGGCGCGCCTGCTGGCGGACGGGGAGAGTTGGTCTTTTAGAAAACGAAGCTTCAAGGCGGGGCGGACCGATTCGCGGCTCTCGGTGACTTTGGACTGGTTGCGGCAACTGCGCCTGATCAACGCGAATGGGATTACCCCGGAGGGCTCTTCAGCGCTGGACGGGGCTTTGGGCAGCTTGGAGGCAGGAAGCGATGAATAGCCCGCGAGAGTTCTGCCGCCTCCCGAAGGCTCACACGACCATCCTCCTCACTTACGACTTCGACGCCATATTTTTCGAGAGGATCGTCCTGAACGATCTGTGGGCCGGAGAGACCGGCGACGTACTGGTGCTGGCCGACGCCGCGCAAGTATCAGCCGCGGCCGCGAGTTGGGGCGGCCAGCTAAAACATCTCGGCCGCCGTTACCAGTTGGCCCCTGCTACAACGACGGGTCGTTTCCACCCGAAAGTGATCCTCCGGCTCGGGAAAGAAGGAGGGTATGTCTGGGTGGGTTCTGGAAACCTCACTCACGGCGGCTGGGGCGGGAACCGGGAGTTATGCGCTGCGTGGGAGATGGGGCCTGGCCGCGCCGACACGGGCGGGTGGGTCTACACGCTGCTTGAGCGCGTGGCCTCGTGGGGACCGGCCGGACTCAGCCACGACGTGGTCCGGCGGGCGATGGACTTACAATGGGTCGTCGGCGCTGCCGGCTCGCCGGCGGCCGCCGACGCAACCCTTCTGACGAGCTTCGGCGGCAGCTCCTTGTCGGGGCAGTTAAAGAACCGCTGGGCGGGGAGGCGTTTCACCGAGGCACGCATTTTCACCGGCTCGACCGACGAGGGCGGGGCACAGTTGCGCTGGCTGCACGAGGAGTTCGGAGTCGAGAGGGCCCTGGTGGTGCTAGACCAGAGCAGGGCGAGCTTCCAACCAGACCTGCTCTCCGCCCTACCATTAGAGGTTTCCGTGCGCCATCTCCCCAGACCCACGACCCACGCCAAATGTTACTGGCTCGACGGTCCTGACGGGCCGGCGGCGGTGATGGGTTCGGCGAACTGCTCCTTCGCGGCGTGGCTCCGTCCCCCGGCTTCCGGGGGGAACGTCGAGGCCGTAGTCGTGTATGACAGGCCGGTGGCGGCCGACTTCGCGCCAATCCTCGACTACTTCGATTCGCCAGACTTAGTTCCCGCAGAACTCAAACCAGCGGGAACTGTTGACACTGAGTCACTGGTTTCGGTCCCTGTTCCCAAGATTTCTGAAATAGTCTGGGACGAAAATCTGGGCGAGGTGCGAATCACCTTCAGCGCCGCGCCCGACATTGAATCGGTGACGCTCATGACTGGGGAGGAAATCTTATCTATGCGCCCGGTCGGCCGAGGCGGCATCGCTTGGGCAGCCGAGCTGCTGCGCCCGCTTGAGGAGGGCGTGACCGCATTTGTCCTCGTCGAGACACGATTTGGCGGTGGGTTCCTGAGTCGTCACCGCAGCTGGGTGAACCACCTGAGCGAACTGCGCAATGCCGCTCAAGGGCATCGTATTGCCGACAGGTTATCCGCACTCACTACGGGACAGGCGCCCGGGGAGCAGAGGAGACTCGTCGAAGACCTTCACCGCATATCACTGGCACTGGCCAACGAGCCTGAGACATTTCCCGACACGCCAGGCAGGGCTCAGGACCGGGACCCCCCTCAGCCTGTTGACGAGGCAGAGCCGTGGGAAGCGATCAATCCCGAAGAATTCGTCGTCTCAATCAATGACCTGCGTCGGACGGCAGGGGCGGAGGGAGGCCTGAGGTCAACCCCGGTGCTATCGCTCGCGGGAGTCTTGAGGGCGTTTTTCGGTGCCGCCGGTCCTCAGGATGCGGACGACGAGGCCGAGTACATGGAAGACCCCAAAAGTGCCGATGATGACCAGTCGGAGGGAGATAATGCCGGGGCCGTTGTGACCAGCCGCGCGCCCGTTGCGCGCTTGAGGGCTCCTGAGCCGCAGAATTCTGCCCGGCTCGCCAACAGCATGGAACAGCTCCTAACCGGCATGGGGGGCGAGAGGTTCGCGTCAACCTGCACCGTGACGCAGTTAGTCCAGGCCGTAGCCTTCCCGCTGGCTGTCGCCACCCTCGGCAGGCGCGATGGGTGGGTCGATGACGCGGCCGCGCAGAACTGGGTCCGGCGGGTCTCCGACCTCCTGTTCACGCGCAGACACGGCGGGGCGGCGCTTCTGGGCGCGGTCAGGGAGCGTTACAGGGCCGAAGGGCGCGAGCAAGACTTCCTCAAAGTGGCCGGGGACGGGACGCTCTGGATAGCCCTTCTCGCTTCATTGAGCGGGGCAGCATGGGAGGGTAATAACGTCGAGTTCGAGAGGGCATTCACCCTGCGCGCCGTCTTCAAAGCCCGTGACCTGATCGCGTCGGGCGATGCCGGGCGCATGGCCGCCCTCCTGGATCGGCTCGGGGAGCGGCAGGCCCGCGCTGTGCTGGAGGAGGTGCCGGAGGCGACGAGACTTCTTGACGCTCTTGAGGAACACCTATGCGGCCGCTGGGACCAACTTACGGAAGCGCAGAGAAACGCGCGCCCGTTCCAGCATGTCGGGGATCTCCTGTGGCATCCTAAAGCAGGCTGGGCTGAGTTGTTGGAAGAGAAGGAGTGGGGAGTAAAATGCAGAGTTTATCTACGCTCCAAAGCCGCACAAATCATCGCGGGCGGGGGCTTCTACCTCAACGTGACCAGGGCAGCCGAAGACGACGCATTACTGAGGGCACGGATCGAAGAGTTGGAATCGGGGCGACACGTGATACCGGTCCTAGCTCCCCACTAGGTATCAGTGCGGAGACGTAAAGACGGATGGTGCTTCCGCAGGACGCGAATCAAGTGTTCCTTAGTGATATGTGTGTAACGTTGGGTCGTGGCTATAGAGGTGTGCCCAAGAAACTCTTGCACCACACGGATGTCGGCCCCGTTGCGCAATAGCAATGTTGCTACGGTGTGACGCAGCATGTGCGGAGTTATGTGACGATCTATCTTGGCCTGCCGGCGCAACTGCGCGATCACATTAGTGATTCCCTGGGTCGAGAGCCGCCCTTCGTAGAAATTTAGAAAGAGCGCCGAACTCTCCGTTTTAATTCGTGACCGCACCTTCAAGTGCTCCCGCTGAATGTGTACGGTCTCCCTATCTACAACGTAAGCTAACCGATCCCGCCCTCCCTTCCCCTGCACTCTGAAGACGGCCTCCTCCACGAGGAAATCCCGGATATCAAGAGACGACACTTCTCCGACGCGCATACCCGTCGCGAACAGAAGGTCAATGAGTGCCAGGTTGCGCAGTACGCGATACCTTCGTGATGAAGATTGCTCGGGTCGAGACGACGTCGAACCTGCCTTGTTCTCATCAGGCTCCACGACCGAATAATTTCGCCAGGCTTGGGCCAGTAAAGCCCGCATCTCCCTCTTGGTCAGGGTTCGTGGGAGTTGCTCGATTCGTCCGAAGCTAAGCTTCACACGCCAGAAGGGCGACTCCGATAACACCCCTTTGCGAACCCAATAAGAGCAGAAGACTCGGAGCGCCACCATCTTCCGCCGGATAGATGCTGGGGAATACTCTTCATGGCGAAGGTGGTCCGCCCAGTGTTCGATGTTCGCGCTGCTTAGCGACAGAAGCTTCACGTCTTCGCCAGCAAATAACTGAAACTGCACTAAGTCTGCGGAATAGGCAGCCTTAGTTTTACTCCTGCGCTCGTGGGTTGAAAAATATCCTTTCAGAAATTCAGCACACGCCTCTTTTAATTGCATATCGAGTACATGGGAACAGAAGACTGGCCCATACCTCTCTCTCCAAAGTAAAAAAGCTTCTCTGAATTACAGGTGAATGAGGTGGGTAAAACTTAGGTGCAAGTTTAATGATAAGAGCCACAGGTTTCAAGTAAATCCGGTCTGAGAGTAAGGACAAAGTTTGTATTGGCACGGTGAATTATTTCAAGTACACTTACCGCGATTCGAGTTACCTCAGACAGCATTGAACGAAGTAACCGCAGGCTTCACAAATCAAAAACATTGCTTCAGCTGAACTTCCGAAAAACAGTGCTACGACCTCGGAAAAGCTGTTAGCAAAGTTGATTTGGATAATTAGAAATTATCAATGACTACTGAGGCACCGGAAACAATCTTGATCTTCGCGGCAAGCCCAATGGACCAACCGCGGCTGAGCCTCGACCGCGAGGTCCGAGAGATAGAGAACGGGCTCCGTCATTCGCGCAAGCATTTCGAGGTGAAGCATCAGTGGGCAACCCGACCGAAAGACCTACGGCGGGCGCTGCTTGACCATAAGCCCACGTATGTTCACTTTTGTGGTCACGGGGCGGGCCGCGCAGGCATCGTTCTGGAAGGGCAACTCGTAGATGCCGAAGCGCTCGCTGGGCTCTTCAAACTCTTCTCCGACAAGATCAAATGCGTCGTCCTCAACGCTTGTTACTCGACCGTTCAGGCCGAGGCGATTGTTCGGCACATAGACTTCGTGGTCGGAATGAACAAGGCGATTGGGGATTCGGCGGCCATTGAGTTCTCTACAGCATTCTATGACGCACTTGGCGCTGGAGAATCTATCAATTTCGCCTTCGATCTTGGTTGTAATGCGATTCAACTGGCAGGGATCCCGGAACACCTCACTCCCGAGTTGCTCACGCGCTCGAGCCACGCCTCGGCCCAGAGCCCGACGGGGCCGGCCGCAACGCCCAGTCAGTCGCAACGCGACTGGGATGGAGCGCCCGCCGTATCGCTGCTATATGGGCGCGAAGCTGTCGCCGAACTCCTGAAATCCTGGATCCTGGATGAGTGTTGTCGAGTTGTCTTGATCACGGGCCTGGGGGGCGTCGGCAAGACGGATCTCGCCACCTGTTTGGGGCGGGGCGGTAATCGAAGCACTAATACCTCACCCACTCTTGCGGCCGGAATTCATGGTCATTTCGATTCCGTCATGTGGAGGTCGCTCCTCAACGCGCCCCCGCCCGAGGACCTTTTCGCGGACATGCTGGACTTCCTATCAACGCCCGCCCGCGCGGCCAGGCACGCGCCCCATCAGCAGATCGAAGACATCCTGAGTTGTCTCCAGAGCCGGCGCTGCCTCGTCATCCTTGACAATGTCGAAGCCATCCTCAAGCCCGGCGACCCGTCCATGCGATATCGAGATGGCTACGAGTCCTACGGGGCTTTCTTCGAGCAGATCGCCAAGACCAGCCACCAGAGTTGCCTGCTGTTGACCAGCCGTGAGAAGCCACATGCGGTTGCCGAGCTGGAGGGAGCCAGGAAGCCTGTGCGCTCGCTGGCGCTGACCGGCATCGGCACGCCCGAAAGCCAGAATCTCTTTGCGCAGATCGGTAACTTCTCCGGCAGCGTCGCCAATTGGGACCAGATCGTCAAGCTCTATAACGGTAACCCGCTCGCCCTAGAACTCGCAGCGCGACACATTGACCAAGTGTTCGGGGGGGACTTGGCTACATTCCTCGGCAGGGGCCGTCCAGTCTTCGCCGACCTTGAGGAACTTCTCAACTGGCATCTTGACCGTCTCACGGAAGAGGAAACGAACATCGTCTACTGGCTCGCGATCGAGCGTGAGCCTGTCAGTCTCGTCACGCTTTACGACGATCTCGTCTCCCCTCTCTCCCGCCAGAACGTTGCTTCGACGCTGCAAAGTTTACAGCGAAGAATCCCTCTGGAGCGGGTCGCCGGCCGGTACTTCTCGCTCCAACCTGTGCTGATCGAGCACGTCACAGCAAGACTCGTGAATCAGATAGCCTCCGCTTTTACAAAAGCGAGCCGGGACCTCTTGGAGTCTGGCACGGGCCGGGCCGACGGGCCGGTGCGCTCCGTACTCGACACCCTGCAACTTCTCAATACCCACTCTCTGGTCAAGGCCACGGCTAAAGAGAACGTCCGCGATAGCCAGCGCCGCCTCATCCTGCAACCTCTCGCGGAGCGTCTCCTTGCTCATTACGGCCATGAAGTTCGGGCGCTGTTCATGGCCCTTCTCGGCGCGTGGCGGCGCGAGAGGGCAAGCGAACCTGGGTACGTGGCCGGGAACGTCATCAACTTGCTTTCGCACGTGAATATCAACCTCCACGGCGTCGATTTTTCCCACCTGCGAATCTGGCAGGCGTGTCTGCAAGAGGTGAACCTGCACACCACGGATTTCTCTTTCGCAGACTTCCGCCACACTACGTTCAGGCACGCCTTCGGCACAGTCTTCTCTCTCTCCTACAGCCCCGACGGCCGGTTGATAGCTGTCGGCGATGACAACGGCGAGATACTCCTGTTCTTCGCCGCCAACGGAGACTTCCACATGCGCTGCGTGGGGCACTCAGACGCGGTCAGCGCGGTAGCCTTCAGCCCCGACGGGCAAACGATGGCAAGCTCCAGCTTCGACAACACGATCCGCCTCTGGAGCTTAAAGGACGGCCGATGCATCAACGTCTTGGCCGGACACGAAGGTTGGGTATACTCGCTCGCCTTCAGCCCTGACGGCCAGACACTCGCGAGCGCGAGCGAGGATGGCACATCACGCCTATGGAACCTTCAGAGCGGAGGGTGGGTGAGCCCACCCACTCAGGATCCTGATTTTCTGGCGGCCGTGGCTTTCAGTCCAGACGGCCGGATGCTCGCGGTCGCCGGGAGCGGTTGCGTGGTGAATCTCTTTCATCTCTCCGACTTGGATCACCCGCTTATACTTCGAGAGCACACCGGGAGGGTGCGCGCTCTCGCCTTTTCTCCACAGGGCGATATGCTGGCGAGCGGGGCCGAAGATCAGAGGGTCAACCTCTGGCGGCCGGCGGACGGCGCGCATCTCGGGACTCTCCACGGCCATTCCGGGGACGTGATGTCGCTATCATTCAGTGCTATCGGCGACGTTCTCGCAAGCGCGAGCAAGGATCATACGGTGCGCCTCTGGAGCATCGCGCGAAAGGAGTGCGTCGGACATCTCCACGTCGCACCCTCTAGGGTGTGGACAGTGGGTTGCAGCCCGACGGAACGTACCCTTGCGACAGGAAGTGAGGACGGCGCCGTCCGCGTGTGGGACATGGACACCTGTCAGTGCTTGACTACTCTGCGGGGGTATTCTAACAAGACCTGGTCCTTGGCCTTTTCCGCAGACCCGTCAGTTCTCGTGGCGGCGAACGAGGACAGCCTGGTACGCGTGTGGGACACCAGAGACGCGCAGACCAGGGTCGAGTTGCGCGGTCATGAGAGCAGGGTGTGGGCGGTGGCTTGTAGCCCCGACGGGCGGTGGGTGGCGAGCGGCAGCGACGACCTCACGGTGAGGGTGTGGGACGCAGTGGCCGGAGTTTGCAGGCACGTAATGCACGGTCACGGCGACTGGATTCGTTCGGTGGCCTTTGACGTCAACTCGCGTCTCCTGGTGAGCGCGGCGGAGGACGGAAGGGTTCTCGTCCTGGACGTAACCACGGGGGTCTCTCTGGCGGCCTTCGACGGCGGGATGACCCGCCTCTTCTCAGTAGCGTTTTGCGAGGCTGAGAACTGCCTGGCGGTGGGTGGGACTGCCCATGAAATTCACCTCTTCTCGCCCCACGACGGAACGCGCGTCGGCGCGCTGGCCGGTCATCAGGGCTGGCTGACCGCGGTCATTCCTCGCGGCGCCACTTTAGCCAGTTGCAGCGAGGACGGAACGATCAGGCTGTGGGATTTGGCGCGCCGGGAATGCACCGCTACCCTCTCGGCCGGCTGCAAGGTGTGGTGCGGCGCTTTCTGTGAGCAAGGTAAATACTTTCTGAGCGGCAGCGAGGACGGCGTGTTGCGGCGCTGGGATCTCGGGAGCGGGCGCTGCGAAGCGGAGGTCAGGGCTCACCAGGGTTCGGTGTGGAGTTTGGCCGTGAACTCCACCGAGGACGTGGTCGCAACCACGGGCGACGACGGCACTATTCGACTGTGGCAACTGCCGGAACTCGCCCCCTGTGCGTCTCCCAATGTGCTCCGCCCAGCCAGGCCCTATGAAGGGATGAACATCTCAGGTGCCACCGGCCTCACTTCGGCCCAGAGGGAAGCACTAACGGTCTTGGGAGCCATTGCCATGCCCTCGCCTTAACGGCATCCGGGCAACCCGACTCAAAGCTCCGTGAAGATTTCGCGCAGTTGTCGTTCCAGCGCGTCAAGGGAAAAGAAGCGCCGGCACACTTCTAGGTTACGTCTCACGATCTGCGCCCGATACTCGCTGTCGGTCAGCGCCCTGAGCGTCCAAAGGATGAAAGACTCTGGAATCGGGTCGTCCGGCGAACTGGCCCGATCTATCGGCAGTAGCGGGGCGATGGCTCCCTTGCTGCCATAGACTTCATGATAAAGCTCGTATGTCGTCGAGATGAACGGGACGCCCATAGCCATCGCTTCGCCCGGGGGATTCCCGAAGCCTTCATAATCGTAAGATGTCAGAAAAGAACTCAGGTCCGCCTCGGCAAGCAGCTCGGAGACCGAGAAGCGGCCGCCCTGCGTGGCTGCATCAATCATGAGCGGGTTGAACGGGAGAAGCCCGTCGCCCCACACTACCTGCCCTTCAATAGAAAGTGTTCGTTCCAGCGCGCGCAGGCGCTCGAATTCCGCACGGTCCTCAGCAGTCGGACCGGTGACGAAGAGAAAGACTTTTCGATGATCCCCTGACGCGGAAAGTCGCCGGTGGACTTCGTCCAGAAGACGCAGGTCGCGTTCGACGCACTTCTGCGGCACCACCCTGGTGCAACGCGCAATCAGGTAAGCATCCTCGGGAATCGCATAGGCAGCACGTAGCGACCGGCCCTGAGCGCGCGAGAGTGTTGGAGAAAAGAAGCGGTTTGGAATGATGTGGTAAGTAGCCAAAGGTGCCCAGGCCCGCATCCTTGTCTGCATCCACTTGGTCGCCACGGCGTAATGAATATGCGGGCTGGCCTCGGGCTTATGGACCCCTGGGTACGGGTACGAGCCGTAGAGATGCGGCTCAGCAGACCACATCAGGTCGTGATCCCTCCAGAGAACATACTTGCCTAGTTTCTGCTGAGCGCCATATTCGGCTATCGCCCAGTAAATGGCCTCGGTGAACAGCGGGTTGTCAGGAAGGGTACCATTCTCGACGACGAGAATGCGCACCTTTTCTCTGACGAAGGTTTCCACCAGCAAGCTGGCCAACTGACCGCATAAGTCATGATACTGCCCCGCGGCGGCAATGCTCGTTCCGGCTATTACGCTCTCGGCTGCTTCCTCGACGATCTCCCGGCTGTAACCTGCCGGAAGGTAACTGACGCAACGCACCACCTCCACCCAGGCAGGTAAGAAGGGAGGCCCCGAAACCACTGTCCTACCCATCGTGATGTCATATCCAAGATCAAACAGGAGGCGAAACCTGTCACCTCGAAGCACATCCGCAACATTTAGGAACTCGTTTACGATCCCGGAGACCGTAAGCCCGTCAAATGAGATGCCAAGAATGCTGTCTCGGATTTCGGACATGAGGACACCGATAATTTCTAATTATCTCTATCCCCAAGAGTCCGAAAGGATGCCTGCTGTAGGTCAATTGTATTTGTAAGGACAACATTTGGTCCTAGACTGCTAGCAGCCAGACACGCCGGTTCATTCGAGCGTGTCAGCTAAAATAGGCCGCATTACAGCATTACGAATGGATCAAGCTGGCTTTTATTTGACCAATTTGTGCATAATTGACTCGTACTTTGTATGGTTAAGATAAATCTGGATCGTTTGGATAACTAAGAATTATGTCTACGTTCGAGAATTTAGAAGAATTATTGCAGATCGAGGCTAAATACTGTTCATGGGGAGATACGGTTCATTACAATGATCCGCCGAGGTTGTTCGCAGAGTGTTGGGACAGCTATCTGCAAGATCATGAAGGGAACCTCTACCTCGATTTTCAAATGGCCTACTCCTCAGCCAACTTCGGCTATCGCAACCCACACTTCGAGAAGGCGCTGCTTGACCAGTTCGGAACTCTTCCACAGTTGGCCTCGGAGTATGTTACGCGTGAGAAGATTCTTTTGAGTCAGTCTATTGCCCAGACAGCGGAGCGGGCTTGGAATCTACAAGGGCGGGTGCACTTCAACGTCGGAGGGGCTCAAGCAATTGATGATTCGCTTAAGCTAGTCGCCGTCAATAAAGGTAGTCGGCGAGTCTTTGCCTTTGAGGGGTCTTATCACGGGAGGACACTAGGGGCTTCAGAGATCACGTCCAGTTTCCGCTATCGCAATAGGTACGGCTTTTTTGGTCAACGCGCACAGTTTATCCCATTCCCTTACTGCTTTCGCTGCCCCTATGGCAAACGACGGGAGGACTGTGGGATGTATTGTGTCGGGCAGGTGGCCCGGCTCTTTGAAAACGAATACCACGGGGTGCTTGACCCCAGAGACGGGCGGACGGAGTTTGTCGCGTTTTATGTTGAAGCCATCCAGGGGACGGGGGGATACATTGTTCCGCCCCCGAATTATTTCAGGGAACTGAAGAAAATCCTGGACGAATTCGAAATACTCTTTGTGGTAGACGAGATTCAAATGGGGTTCTTTCGCACTGGAGCTTTCTGGGCGATAGAACACTTCGGCGCAGCCCCTGATATCGTTGTCTTCGGGAAGTCACTCACAAACGGACTCAATCCTCTCTCTGGGTTATGGGCTAAGGAAGAACTAATTACACCAGAGCGTTTCCCCCCCGGCTCGACCCACTCAACATTCGCCTCCAATCCTCTCGGAGTTCGTCTAGGGTGCGCTACTTTCGACTGGCTTGCGGAGAAGAATTACGAGACCTCCGTGGCGGAATTGGGCTCTTACTTGCTGGACGGCCTCAAGGAAGTTCAGAGACATCACCCGGAGATTGGGGATGTGGACGGCCTCGGCTTGGCTGTCCGCGTCGAAATCTGCCAGGCGGACGGATTCACACCTAATCGGGAACTGACAAATCGAATTAAAGAGACCGCCCTGAACCAGTCAGTAAACACGGACATCGGCCCTCTGCGACTCGTGCTCGACATAGGCGGCTACTACAAAAACGTCTTCACGCTGGCACCTGGGCTTGACATAGATGTGCCGACAATAGATCGCTTCCTACGGATGTTCGAGGAAATTCTTGTCGCGGCGAAACGAGGCTTCGAGTGAGGCCGGGGCAGGTTCACAGGTTCGCAGCTCGCATGTTGCAGCCTCTGGCCCCTTGTTTGCGCTGGATAGAGAATAGGCTGATATCAGGTCATCCGGCGACGGATTCGTTGCCGCCGATTTTGTTCATCATCGGTCCGCCACGAAGCGGGACCACGCTCACCTTTCAGTGTCTCACTCACTACCTGGATGTCATTTACCCGAGCCACCTGGCTGCGCTGTTTCCACTAACGCCGGCTTTTGGGCTGTGGTTGAGTGATCTTATCTACGGCAATCGGCCTCACCGCGCTTTCCGCTCTTTCCACGGATTCAGCCTCGGGGACGGACTGTTTGGACCAAACGAATGGGAGACTCTTTTCCGCAAATGGGTCATCCCAAAACTTCGATGGGAACCACCTTCGGTTTCCATCTTCTCTGACCTTTCGTACATCAACCTCATAATGAGATACATGCATCGCGTTTCCGATAAACCTGCTGTCCTCAAGGTGCCGCTGACTGTGCTTCACATAGATTCCCTAGCGCAGCTGTTACCGACCTCCGTGTTCCTTCACGTAGAGCGGTCGCCGCTAGACACGGCGCGTTCCATATATAGAGCTAAACGCCGGGAAGGCAAGCCGGAGGACGTCATGTGGTACGTGCGGCCACCGCTTCTTCAAGACCGCAAGTTCCCTACAGAGGCTCATCAGATAGCTGCCCAGATTCGGGAGATAAATCGCCTGGTGGCGGAAAGCTTCTCGCTCCTGGACCCTTCGAGAAAACAACGTATCCGGTACGAGGAACTCTGTCTCTCACCAAAGACTGAGATTGAGCGGATAGGCATCTGGCTCGGCCCCTTTGCCCGAGTACGGCGAGGGGCAAGTCTTCCTCAACTTACTCCGTCATGGGGGGCCCCGCTGGCAGATGAAGCGCTCGACCGGATTTTACGAAAAGAATTGTGCTGATACCGTCGCACGGGGTCAGCCTTCCGGCAGAAGATCTTCGCGAAGTGTCAGAGACTCTCTTATCTTTTCGATAATGGACTGGAAGTAGGCTTCCAGGCTGCTGGATTTCAGGAGCGCAACCAGCAGCTCGGTCAGCGCACGTTTACGAGCAGGGGATGCTGTCGCAAACGCGACCGTCTGGAACCAGTCAAAGTCGCGCACCTGAGCCACGACCCGTGTGATTTCTGCTATCTCTTCGCCGGGTACTTCAAATAAATCTTCCGGCTGGCGTTGGCGCGCAACCTTCCAAAACGATACTGGCGAGAAACGCGCCGCGGCACGCAGGGCTATTTGTATCTCCGGGTCAGTCTCGCCATCCTCCAGAAACCGATAGATGAAGGACAACGTCTCATCCGGGAAATCCAGAATGGTTTTCTGCGCGAGGCGTCCGACGCGGAAGGCCGTTTTTTTATCCCGCACCGGCATGAGGCTCGGCAGGTCCAAATCAAGCCCGCGCAGCATCAGGGTGGTCACGTGCGGCACCAGAGGGTCGTACTGGCTGTCCTGATCGTCGAAGTCCTCAAGCGTGCTTCTGTAAAAGCTTTGTGAAGCATCTGTGCACATCCTGGTCACGGTGTCGGCCGAAAGCTGTATAAATGAAGCATCCAACTTCCCTGCGAAGCCGAGTACGCCCAAGCAAAAGTCGTAGGCGACGGCATCGCCCGTCTGACACACTTCATTCAAAAATCCGGACAGGCGTGGGTCATAAATGTCTCGGGCAAAGAGGAAGCGCACGACTAATCGGACGGCTGAACCCAGGTGGAGAAGTCCCAGAAGGTCGGCAGACGGAAGGTCAAAGACCGCGCCGCGCAACGCCTCAAGCAGCCGTTCCCGCCAGTACCACTCAAGATGCAGGAGATCAGACAACTTGTCTGTGGGATGATAGTGGAAGAGGTAACGACTGTTTTCCTCTATCGCCTCGTGGAGCCTCGCCCCGATAAACTCCTTCGGGGTTCGCTCGATCAGTATCCTGCAATCAGCGAGCAACTGTGAGCGTGCTAATAACTGTTCAGGCCCGTTCCTCAGAAGGTATATGAGAAGGGAGTTGATGAGCAGGGTCGAGTACCTACGCTCCTTCTCAATGGCGATTTTCTGGTCAACGATATACGCGGTTAAGAATTCTATGAAATCCAAAAAATTCTCGGGGAACAGCTTGGCCCCGTAATTAAAGGGAATGGTCGTGAAGAACTTGTCCTCGCCCGAAAGTAACACGCGCAATAACTTTTGGTAGTTGGCCTTATCCAGCACGGCTACGGCCATGATGACCGGGTCTTCCATGAGTTCTTCGTAGGTGCCCAGAGAGCGGCGGAGCAGGATTGCCGAACGGATAATCGTTCGCTCGAAACTGGAGCCCGCACGGTACAGCGTTACGATTTCGTCGTCAGCGCACCGGGCAGCGAAGAAGACCAGGGAGTTGAGGAAATGCACTTTGTAATCAGGCGCGTCAGAGCCCAGTTGCCGGTATTCGTTTATCAAGTCCCGGAACATTTTGTGAATGCTTCGGGCTGGACGGCCGTTCTGCCAGCAGTACTCGTAAAGATAGAGTTGTCCGAAAACAAACTCTGCCAAGCGGTCCTCGGCAAAACGGATGGTGTCGAAGCGATTCACCTGTAACGTGCCAACTCCCGCCAGGTCCATTAAAGAAACCCGCACTTCAGCGTCGGCCTCGCCGTCCAAAAGCGGCATGCTAAGGCGACGACTTTTGCGCATAGCGGAACACAACCATATAAGCGCCCGATTGGCCCCCTCGATTGCTGACTGGCGTTTCGCCAGCAGCGCCTGATACAAGGTGGTCTCTGCCGAAGCGGCATAAGGATCCTGCCCCAACTGAACGAAGAAGCCATACATCTGGGGAACCCGCAGCAGCTCCCTGACATAACTCCAACGAGGAAGATGTAGGGCGGCCCCCCCGCTCAGGTGAGAGAGAGCCAGTTCCAGTTCATCGTTGTCAAAAGGCCCGAGTTCCGCCGGGGGGGAGACGTAGACTCTATTAAAATCGAATCTGAGTTTCAGCCAATACTCATGGCGGCAGGTTATAATCACGCGCACATGTCCGTCGTTATACAAATCTAAGATACGGACAATATCCTGGAGAATGGTTTTTGCCCGGAGCGTATCGAGGCACTCGTTCAAGCCGTCGATGACAAAGACGAGATTCTTTGAGAGCAGCCGCGTCAGTCGGCAAACATAACCAATATCAACGTTATCTAAGCGCGAAAGCCACTCGTCGAGTGACTGGTTCAGTTCATTCCCAGGGATACAAATATAGAGTTCGTCCTTGGTTTCTTCGGCCAGAATCTCAAGTAGGGTTGACTTCCCGTATCCTGACTCCCCTAACAGAAGCAAACATCGCCGCTCGGTCTCACGAGATCGGGAGAACTCTTGGAGAAGTTTTAGGGCGGAGGTTCGCCGGATTATAGGTGTGAGGTTAGGCTGGGTCGCCCGATCAGCATTTAACCGGTCTATACGATCAACCAGCGCGTAGTACGAGAGCGCCAGGTTGGGGTCTTTGGTGTGCTGATAAAGAGATTCATACAGCGTAGAGACGAAATCGCTCGCCGTGACTTCGACGTGGTCAAGCAGACGCCCTCTGCGCTCAAAGAGCATCGAGAGGTTCTTTATTTCTGACAGCGGTTGCGGTGCAACCGAAGCTGTATACTGTTTATGACGAGCAAGCAACTCGGCTAACGGAGGCTCGCTCGCAGTGTATCCCAACAGGAGGACTGGCGTCTCGTCAATCCGACCCGCCAACCACATCAGCACCTGATCCGTAAGATTTTGTTTAAAATCTTGCTCGGTCCACAGCATGTTTGAGCGCTCAATCTGGCCGGCGATTTTAACCAAGATCGCTGTTTCCAAGAAGGCCGGGCGCTCGTCATGTGCTAGGTCATGATAATCAAGGACGGTAACTTCAAACGGCGGGCTAGCATTCCGATTGAGGGATTCGATCTTTCGTTCGATGAGGCTATCAAAGTTCGTACTTACGATAACTTTGATGTAGCCGTTCCGCCACATGTCAATGATCCTGTCATAAGTTATTATTTCTTCAATCTGCGTTGCACTGAGCGATTCCTTCTCGACCTTCTTGAAGAATGCATACGCTAAATCAGAGTCGAGCCGCTCCTTAAAATGACTTACAAACTTGCGTATCTGCTCTTCATTGCTCAATGACTCGATGGATGCGCGCGTGCTCTCATCCAATCCTGATAGCGCATCTGCGAAAAAGCGTTTCGCGAATCCTAGCGTGGTAGGAATCCCATATTCCCGCGATACGCCAGCTCCTATAAACAAAGAGAGCTTTGCTCGACGATGACGATTGGAATCGAAGAGTAGGGCCAGAATCCGCTCGATTACTGATTTAAGCGGAATGCCTGAGGTAGGCATAATTCTTAGTTATCGTTAGCCTAAAAACTCTGCAGGCTCTTATCATTCGTTTACTTAGCAATAAAGAAGCGCCAGCATTCCAAAAGTCAATTTGGAATGCTGACGCTTATACGTATAGCTTGGGATCTTAACGCCTTTTCCAGGACTTTGCTCCCAACAGACACCTCCTAATTAGGTACTGCCTCTAAACATGCCGGTTGTTCGTAGTTTTACGGAGCGTGCCTATGCAGCTTGGCGACGCATTCACAGCGATCATCGCCGACACTCTGGATGTGCCGCGCGAAATCGCCGCGGAGCATAGTAAGCGACATTAGATTGATGGACGAAGATTTAGACTGCGCATTTGATGATGACAGGACAGACCCAGAGGGAGACGCCCCCAAGCTCTACGCTAGTATGACGAGTAAACCTGCTCTCGTGAGGTGGCTAGAAAATCGAGCTAAGATCGCCCGTGCTACCTTCGAGAAGCCTCTCTCTTGATCAATGTATTCCTTGAGACAAGGCATCGCGAATGTTTATCTGCTCGTTATGTACTGAGTTATTCCGAAAAACATATTCTTTTACAAGATAAAAGAGCCACGCACATGTCAGCGATATCGCTGACATGTGCGTGGCTCTCCTCAGGCCAGAGACTTATTCCTTTTGGACATCTCTGTGTACAACTTTAATGGCCAAGGACAAGGAATTGAATCGGACAATTAAAGTGTGCAACTTTGATGCCGGTAAGTCTTTAACTCTTGGTTAGTGTGAACTGTCAGAAGTAATTGAAAGTTTGCAACAATAGCTTCTAATTCTTTACGCTGCCATCGATTCTGGGCAATTAAAGTTTGCAACTTTAATGACGACTGCTTCGCAAGTCAGCAAATCTGTTAGGATCTTAGCTTTTTGAGTAACCTCGGCCTTCGACGTTCTTTTTTGTCTAACAAGATGCCGGCGGAATTGGGCATGTAAAGCGCAAATGGAATCACCGCCATTGTAATAGAGATGTAGGGCTTGATGTGTTTAAGTAAAGCTCTCCATAGCTTTTTCCACGGCGGCTTTAACTACGGGTCGTTTGTAAATTTTGTTGCTCAACCCAGCTCGTAGCTGGAGTTCCCAGACTGTAGGATAGAGGCCTTCAGCGCGAAAGCAATTGGTCGCCCATAGCAAACGCCGCACGGCGTATTCCTCGACGCTTTCGGTAACTTCTGTTAACAGTTTGACAGTCAATGGAAGCAGTTTGCCACGCTTGCTCACGACACCCAGCTTGCCGATATTTTTGGCGACCCCTGTACCTGTCACCCAGACAGGTCTTCCGGGAGCACTTCTAATGCGCGCCGCTTCTTCTCTAACTGCTCTCGCAATCTCTTTGTCCCGCTCTGACCAGTTAATATGCCCACTTATCCTGATAACAGGCTTACGTGGAGGCAAATGAGCCTCGAACCACTCTCTATCATTCTTGGTTAACCAGTTGCACAAGAATGAATGTTTAACTCGCAGTGCATTTCTTCCGGCGTCAGGATTTTTCTTAATTGCCTTCAGCCATAATTTTCTCTTCGCCTTTAGCAATTCCAGACATGGAGCGCCTTCAGGATGCTTACCCTTGTTATAGCCGAAAGATAAAGTCGTGGCGATCTCGCCGCATTGACCCGGTGAAGTTATAAGGCCTAACCGCACAAGCTGATGCTCGATTGTCTCAGTCGTTGCGCAGAAATGCTTTGCTAATTCGTTGAGCGGCCATTTCCTGTAACCCTCAGCCAAAGCTTTTTCCCAAGCTAGGCCAGTCGTAACAAGCCCATTGGCTCGATAATGCGCTTCGCCTGATTCGTCGGGGCCGACACGGTAGTACGCAAATCCGCAAGCGCAACGGAAGATTCCCTCGGGGCGACGGAGAATACCCGTAGTCCTGTTGGTCTTTTGCGTGAACGTCAACTCGTATTCCCTGATCAGAGGTTGACCGAAGTGGTCATTGGCGCGATTTAAACAGGGCCACGGCCCTTCGCCGAACGGAAGACGGACCGCAGGCAGTCTGAAGAACTCTTGGGCAGTCACGCCCAAGTATTGCATCATCAGCAGGTGCTGTATGGGATGTTGCGCCCTTTGTTTGCTATTGCTGTGGATCAGCCGATGGACCCAATTGCGGCTTCTTTCGAGCCCACAACCGAGCGGCCCCAAGAACTCTTCTGAGAAATATGCTTTAAGTGCCTTGATGAGAGCTGTGGCGCGCACTTGGCCGAAATATGAGGATTCCCCCCTTTCGTACAGCAGCCCAAGATAACGGTCACGGTGGTCGGTCCCGGCTTCGGCTGCCGATCCGCCTTGCTCCAAAAGCCAGGCGACATCATGGGCGATCCTCAGATACGCCCGATGGTCCGATTTATTTTCCTCAACAGGACGGGGTGGTGATAGGCACACCGCCTTTTCTGCCGTCACGAACGCATCGCGATTGCCTCTACTTCGTGCATGCACGGCAGTGGCTTCCAAGAAGACCTTATGTGTGGGACAGACTTCAACGCCGGGGATCTGATGGAGCCTGTGCCAATACGTTTCGCCTAACCGCGTGCGGTCATCCTCAACGCACAGAGGACAAAAGCGTAGATAGTCGCCTGCAATGCCGGAAGTGAGGATACCCAACCTTCCATGAACCGAGCCCCCGCCGTTACCTTGCATGTCCGACCTCAGACAACTTAGGCGCTCAATCGGGACGAACGGGCTGAAGAAAGGGAGCAGCGTATGTTCATCGATAAGGCGGTCAATTGTTTGCCAGTCAGGCACCGGGAACGACTCCACGAACGCTTCGAGGTTGCATGGGAGGTCGATTGCGACCTTGGCCCTACTTAAGTTGAAGAGGTCACGTCCGGTGGCTTCCCGGCTGCGGTAACCGGCCAGCTCATGGTAGCGGGAGCAGGCGCTGAAAACTAACTCATCCGTGTAAATCTCAGGGAAGAATCCGATCATGCCTCTTCAGCCCCAATATATTCGGTCGCGGAAGAAGTGTGACCCGCCTGCAGGAGGGCTTCGAAGGCCGGTGTATCAGCCTGAGGGCCCCCGGCAACACCTGCTCTAAGATCTCCCTCTTCGAAAACCTGGTCGGCGCCTTTCTTCGGCACCTTGGGCTTCCCGCGCCTCTTCGTCACTGGTTTAGATTGATCGTCGTCTCCGTCAGGATGTGATGCCTTGCCATAGGGTGTAGGGACGGGGGGAGCATCTTCGCCGGAAGAGTCATGGTTGGCAGATACTCGCAAGTTGCTCTCCGCCTGGCGGATGAACTCATCGATGCTGATCGGGTTAACGTCCGGGACGGTTGAGAGGAAGTGTGTGTCTCCTCTGCGTAGCGCAATCAGGACGGGCTGCGCCTGTTTCAGGCTGTCGCGCGCCACCGAGCGGATGACATCTGCCGTTAGGATCTCATCTTTCGGCTTGATGGCTGTCGAGATGGCACGCACCTGAGCAAGCATGTAGACCTTGGCGGCGAAGTCCGTGATCCCCTGTGTTTCTTCGTAGAGGACATGGCTCAGTTCACTCGTTAATTTACACGGCTTCCCCACGTACTGATAAGACCAGAGTGACTCAAGAAACAGTTGCCAGACCCCGGGCTTCGCGCCTGCGTCAGACTCTTCCACCCAAACGCCCTCTTCCATCCTGTCCCACACGAGGTCGCCCTGGCCCGTGCCGCGGCGGACCTGGTGAAACTCGCCGCTCAAGACCGAGCGTGCCTTGTACGTTCCGACGAGGACGACTGGCACGCCGATGGAGTTTGTTAGCTGGACGAAGAAATTGAGCATCTTTCCAGCCCCGCCGCTCTTGGCCCAGCTCAGGCGCTGAATCTCGTCGATGACTAGCACGCCGAGGCCATGGATGGCTGCAACGCGCGCCATCTTCGGGAGGAGATCATCCGTGGTATGGCGTCCCGAGGCGTAGTTCCGCTCGTATTTGGTGCCGAGCAGATCGTTGATTGCCTGGAAGAAATTCAGACAGAGGCCTTTGATCGAGCCGTCGTGGGGACACTCGAGCTTGAGCCAGACAATCTGCGCGACGTTGAAATCGCGGTCACCGTAGCGGCTATGGTAGATCACCTGCGGGTAGAGTGAGAGAACTGCTTCGACCGAGGTCGACTTCCCGACTCCAGGGAACCCGATGATCGTAAAACCGAGAGGAGTCGAACGGGCGCAGTTCGGCACAACGCGCGTCGAGAGGCCAAGCGATTTGGATTTATGGTCAATGTCACGCCAGAACCCGCGCGCCAGGGGGTTGCGCATCTGGTAGCCCGCGCGAATCATCCGCGAGAAGCGCTGCTCCAGATCGATGTGAACCGGAAGCGGCGCGAAGAACTGCAGGGCGTTCCAGATCGTGTGGAAGCGCATGTGGGCCGGCAGCCGGCGTTCTCTCTCGTTGTATGATGGGTAGCGCGCCATTGCCTCTATCACCTCATCCTCCGTCATTATGCTGGGCAGCGCTTCAATGAAGGGGTTACCCCGGTAGCCGACAATCTCTTGGTCGAGGTAAGAGGCCACCGTGTGACGGCCCTGGCCGGTGAGTATCTGAGGTGATTGTAAAAAGTCATCAGTCATTTCTGCATTTTCCTTTCGCGCATCTTGCGGAGTTTGTCAGTTGGTTGAGGTGGCGGCACATAACCCGCGCCGCTGCGGTTGACTGAGTTACCAACGGCCTGTTTGAGTTGTTCGTCTCCGTGTGAGGTCACGGGTGCCTCGCCTCCGAGCTCCCAAGCGTTTTCCCGGCGCTCGGCCTCACGTTCCCGTTTCCGGTTTTCGCGAATGCCCGTGATGCGCGCCCTGTCGCTCACGTCCGCACGCGTCTCATCGGTCAGTTTTTTCGCCAGCTCAATGACCTGACCAGTAGAAGCGTGAAATTCCGAGCGGGCCCGCTGCTTGCGAGTCTGCGCGGCCTCCCTACGCTGTTTGCGCAGCTCGAACTCGTCGGCGGCTTCGTACCAGTCGCGTTCGCGAAACGTCCTGTCGGCGTCGAGTAGATGGCAGGTCTCCATGCGCTTCCCCCCGTCCAGGCGAAGGTAGATGCGACTACGGGTGCGTGGGTCGTGAGCGACACGGATCTTCCAATTCCCCTTCTCGCCCGCGCGAATGAACCACTGTTCTTGTTGTGCCAGATCGCAGGTGTAATAAAGATTGGCGAAATAGATGCCTTTCTTTGTTACCGAGGCCTCAACTTCAGGAAGCAGATTCAGCCGGATGGTCTCCGCGTCCAACTTGCGCAGGTGACCACTCCGGTTCTGTATCCCCCAGTTCCAAAGTTCAATCGGATAGGGTTCCACGTGGTCGGCGATCATGTACTCGTCCTTGCGGTAGTGATCCAAGCGCTGCTGGTTGTTGTGATCAAGCACGGAAAGGATCAGCAGCTTGCGAAACTCGTGCAGGTCGAGCGTGGCATCCAGCCGGTAATCACGGTCGCCGCGCTCGCGCTTCCTGACACGGCCGGGCGTCCAATGGATAATCTTCTCGTTACTTTGGTCGATGTGCTGCTCCACAATGCCCTTGAGGTCGCCGCGGTAGGGCGCGGTATTGTAGACGCGCATGTTGAATGCATTAACGAGATGGTCGGCGTTGTAGCCTTCCAGTTCTCCCCGGTCGGCCATGAGGCCCTCGGGCAAGTGGCAGCAAGGCCACTCCGACTCTTCAATGGTAATGCCATACTCCGCACAGAACGCCACCTTGTCGATTGTGGCATTCTCCAAAGCCAACATGGCACCGACCCAACTCGGGCCTTCAAGGGTGACGCTCAGGCCTACGACCATCCGGCTAAAGACATTGATTACGAAGTAGATCACCGGGCGGCCGATAATCCAGTTCCTATCTAATGAACTCACGAGGTAGACGTCACCGATGGTGGCGTCTATCTGGAAGATGGAACCCGGGCCGAACGCCATCTGTGTAGAATCGCCTAAGACAGCGCGTCCCGAAAGGTTGTGCCTGGCCTCGCCCTGCCTGGCAATCTGTGATCTGCGCGGGTTGCGCTCCTTTTTGTACCAGTACTTGAACTGCCGATAGCTTGGGAGTTCGTCGGCGGGAGGAAGCGCGGCGATCCATACACCATCCCTGTTCTTGTAGAAGCCGCAGTGAAAGAACTTTTCCAGGGTCAGTTGAAAAGCCTTGCTGAGCGTCCGCGCCTCGCGTGTCTCGTAGAACATCTTGATGCCCATGCGAAATCGCTGCAGTACGTCTTTCGTGACGTTGACTCCCCTAGACTTGTCTCTGGCGACCGCGAGTATGCTGCGGCGACCGAGCTTTTTCCGCTCCTTCTCTTCATCCGTCTGCTCTTCTTCACTCTTCTTTTTCTTCGGATCAAGTCGGTCTCGCCAGCCGCATCGGTCGAAAAGCGGCAGCAGCGCGTTCCTGGTCTGGCCCCTCTGCCAATACCGGCGCAGGAACCTGTAAACGGTGGTCCTATCACATCCCTTGCTTTTCACGAGGGCCGTTACCGGGGAATTGCGTGAATAGAATTGGAAGATTCGAGTGTCTCCTCTCTCCACCAGCGGGGCGATGAGATCCCACGCTTTATCCCTGTCCATGAGGTGCTTCTTCTTGATGTCATTATCGGGACGACTGAGTTCAGCGTAAGGGTCGCGCGCGAGTACCCGAGCTTCACATACATCGAGCGCAGTCTCCAGTTCGGCGCGCTCGCGGCGCAAAGGTTGCGACTTGGGGTCATAGACTCGAATCGTCCAAACATGCTCACTACCCTGATCGAGCCAGAGCAAGCGCTCGACGGCGTGCGGTCCCTCCACGTCGGTCCATTCGTAGACCATGTTCTTGTAGAGTTCCATTTTCACACCTTCTTTTCGAAACATTTGACCTGTGCCCGAACGCTAGTTGATCAGAATCAATCGCTTGCTCGGATTGATGGGTTTGAGCATGTTTACTCGTAGGCGGCGGTTGGCGAGCAGGTGACGAACGACAGACAGGCTGATACCGGACTCGAGGCCGAGGCGGTCATCAACTCGAAGCATTATGTCGCGCAGGGGAACGGGGGGCCGCCTCCGCAGAGCGTCAGTGACAGCCGCGGTAGTTTGTGCGAAAGCAAATTCGTTCAAATCAGTAAAGTCGCCGAGCCGCCGGTATGAGTGGAGCCATTCGACGTTCTTCGCGAGCGCAACCGGGATCCCGTCTTCGGTAACTATCTTCAGCGTTGTTTTCCTGGCCGCCCAGTAACGCCGCTCGATCTCAAGCTTCTCAAGAGTCCGCGGCTTGAGCAGGTCCGCTTTGTATTTGACCGTGCGTGGCTCGTCGAAGTCGGTCGCGTCGCGGCGCACGGTGTTGACGAAATCGGTAGTCATCACTATCGGGTGTTTAGTTTTCGGGTCGGCGGGATGGCGGATGCCGCAACTCTTGGCGATGGCCATCGTTTCTTCGAGAGGCAGCAGCGGGAATTGCTCGCGGATATCAACCACATCCTGCGACCACTCCAGGACATAGAAGTACATGACTTCCAGTAAGCTCAGCAGATGGTGTACCCTCTCGGTCTTCCATCCCTTGATTCTTGCTGACAGCCCTTTCGAAGGTACGTCCTGAATATGGAGCCAGGGTTTGTAACTGGCTAGACGTCCCATGCCCCGGCCCTCTTTAATTCGTTTATTGATTGATTTCCGGTTCGTCCTACGTTTTCTTTTCGCCATGTACACCTCTCCTTGCTAGATAAGGCCGTCTAAATCGGTATCAGGGCCGAATACGGGGCAGTAATCCATAACACGGCACCAAGAACACACGCTGCCCGGACGCGGCTCAAATTTGCCCGCCTTAATTGCCTGCACAAGATCGGTCAATGCATGCTTATGGTCGTTTATCTTCGCCAGGTCGTATTCGACTTCGACCTTAGCAAGCGTGAGGACGTTGAGCTGCGAGACGACTACTCGTCGAGAATCTGGGTAGGAGATTCTGACCAGCACGTAATAGATGAAGGTCGCCAGGTCGTCAGCTAAGAACGCAGGCGTAGGAACTTGGCCGCCCGCGTTGGTTTTGTAGTCGAGTGCTTCCAGCGCCCCGTCCGGGCGCAGGTCGAGCCTGTCGACTTTGCAACCGAGCCTGACTCGAACCTTCTCCAAGCGAACAGTGCGTGAAAGGTATAATTCGGTGCCAATGGTTTCAGGTGCTGACTGTCCTAACGCGAGCAGGTACCGCCGGAGCGCGTCGAGCCCGCGGGCGAAATATAGCTCAGACTCCCTGACATCACCGTAGCCATCGGCCTTCCAGTGGCGCAGGAGAACTTGAGAGCAGTCAACGGACTGCTTCGACGGCAGACACCGCGCGTGAATCTCTTCAAGAGCCGAATGAATGCTGTTGCCGAAACTTAACGCCGCCGAGGCGTCATTGCTGCTCTGCCGTACACTGGCCTTCAACACATATTGCTGAGGGCACGCCTGGTAATCACGCACCTTTGAGGGCGTTAATGAAAGAATGTTTGACTCGCCGGTTCGATCCACTTCTATCCCCTTCGATTGACGCCTCATTGACACACTTTGTGTCGAGGAAAAAGTTGGCGCTACGAATAGATATTCGGTAAAATGAGACCTTCGCTCATGACCTCTAACTCACCCGCTGATCTGAGAGGTCCGTGTTTCCCTTCTATTGATAAATCGAGTTAGCGGTCGAAATTTTACGAAGAATATTCTTCGTAAATTTTTACCGGCTGAATCGCTTTATATTCGGGAGAAAGATTTCGTTATATGGACGTACACTCCGCTATCCGAGCAACCCCAAGCCGGGCGGAACTGCACGCCCTTAACGAAAAGCTCCTTGTCTGTGCCTGGCGTTTGTTCAGAGGCAGAGGCTGTTCTGACGTGGACTCGATGCTCCCGGGCACGGGAATGTCGGCGAGGGACCTGGCCGCTGGCACCTTCTTGAATCTTTTGGAGAAAGGAATGCTCCGCCCGGATGAGGATATGTTCCCGCTCGCCTACCGGATGATGAAACGCGACTTCTTGGATTTGATCAAAAGCGCCGGTTACAAACGAACCCTGATCATAGACTCGATCAACGGAGACCACAGCGGGCAAGGAATAGAGAATATACCCAGCCCGAGCAACGGCCTGGAACCGGCAGAGGCTGCCATCTTGGTCAACTCACTGCAGCGTCTCCTCGGCCGTGACGAGCGGCTAAAGGCGTATCTAGATGTCCTGCTGATCAAAGGATTAGAGAGTAGGGCGGACCAAGCAGAGGCTCTCGGCGTGAGTGAGCAAGACGTAACAACCATTAGACGTCGGTTAGCCTACAAGACGAACGTGTGGATCCGCGTGTTCGCGAACGCGCGGCCCGCCGGTAGAAAAAAAGGATAGTCGAATGGCTGAAAGAACCCCGCTGCCCAAGCGGGAACAGTTAGAGAAACTCCTCGAGAAGCTGCTCCCGCCCAATGAAGAGATGGACGAGGTGAGCGCTGCCGTCATCCTCGAAAGTGCAGGCGTAGACCGCAGCAAGCTCTCCGAGGACCTCAGCCAGAGGCTGAAGCGGAGAATCGAAGAGTTACAGGCAGAGGGCGCAGATGTGCCACCACAACTGATCGAGGCGCTGACGAGTCTTCGCCCGGAGGCCGAACCAGAGGATCAAGTCTCCCCTGACCCTGAAGACTGGATTAAAAAACTTCTCAGCGGTTCCATGCCGGGAAATCTCTCGCAATCGAGCGGGGCAGGACCTCTTCAATCTTTTCGCGCTCGTAACATGGAGTTTCTGAGCGAAGAAGACCAGAAAATATTGGAAGAGCTTGTTGCCGAACTCCAATTAGAGACGGATGAGGAGGGATGATTGACGACCGCGCCGCCAAAGCCTGAAGACTTCGCCCGCGCGCTCATCTCACTTTTGGGGATTAAACAGCCGGCGAACATGGCGGAAATGGCGCGCGCCATCGGCCTCAGCCTCCGCGAAGTCCGATCCAAGGGATTTGAGGGCGCACTGGTGCGAGTGCCAGGTAGACCGCGCGGAATCGTGGCGGTGAGAGCAGACATCCGGGAGTTCGGTCGTAAAAGATTTACCATCGCACACGAGATTGGGCACTACGTCCTGCCCGGGCACGGCGCCGTCAGTCCGATTTGCAGGGATAGCCAGATCGAAGCGTGGTCAGAAGGGGCGACGAATCAAGAAGCGACGGCGAACCGTTTCGCCTCCGAATTAATTCTCCCGTCGGAACAGATCGGCCCTATCGTCAGGGAAAGGTCGGCGTCAATAGAGACGGCAAGATATATAAGTAAAGAATTTCAGACGTCGCTTACTGCCGCAGCACTCAAATGCGTCGAGGTGACGGATGATTCGTGCGCCCTTGTGGTGAGCGTGGACGGCGTCGTGCGGCAGTACAGGTCGAGCAAGCTTTGGAGATACATCATTCTGACAGGTTGCAAGCTTGGCCATGGCACGCTCGCAAAGCATCTGCCAAATGATTTTAATGAACGGCAAAAAAGCGGCGAGGTAAGTGCGCGCGCCTGGGCGATGGACAAGAGTATGTATACCGATGCTGCCGTTGTGGAAGACTCTATTCTCCTGCCGAACTATAACACGGTCCTAAGCATACTTACGGCAATAGGACTATGATAGGTTGTTGAGACAAAATCAAAGGAAGAGAAAATGGCAAAAACAATTACTCGTCCGGCAGCACTGGTGAAGCAAGGGAGCCTTAAGCTCTATACAACTTCCCTTAGAGTGAAAGACTTATTGATGGATAATTTCTACGATATTGAAAGGCTGGATCCTGAAAATCCAGATGATCGCGGGTATCAACGTCTATTGAATAAAGCACGTGCTAAGAAGCTTGCCGAATACCTTCTTGACGGTCAGGAATACCAAGATGCTTTCCTACCTACAAGTATTTTTCTAGCAACGGACAAGGAAATTAGTTTTGATCCTGCAACAAATACATTGACCTTCGATGTTGATGAAGTTGGCCCATTTAGCGTGGTTGATGGGCAACATCGCATTGAAGGACTTAAAATGGCATCCGAAAAGAAGGGCGAGATGTTAGATTTTGAAGTGCCGGTGAACATCGCCGTAAGTCTTCCAAAGATCGCCCAGATGTGTCACTTCCTCATTGTAAATACCACTCAGAAAAGTGTTGATAAAGCGGTAGAGCAGCGCATATTTGCGCGGTTGACGGAAGCGGTGACTTTCGAGGATGTCCCCAGCCTGCCAAAATGGATAAAAAGGATAGTAGAAAGTGAAGACGATAAGATAGCATTAAAGCTTGTAGATTATCTTAACGAGAATCAAGATTCCCCTTGGTTAGGTAAGATTCAGATGGCTAACCAAGCCTCGACTACATCTACTACTAATCAAGGAACGTTCGTCAAAGCAATAAAGAAATACCTCTTGACAGCTAATAATCCAATATCGGTGCACCCGATTGAAAAACAGCAAAAAATCATCCTGAATTATTGGAGGGCCATTGCTAATTTACTTGATGTAGGGAGACCAACGGTACTTTACAAATTTAACGGTATTGAATTGTTCTCTAGATTCTCAACACCACTCTTCACTAAGCTGCAAAACATGAATGACTTCAAAGTAACTACGATAGAGAGTGTTTTACAGGAAACCTTTGATAACCTGGACGGCGATAATGCAGGGGTAGGACATTCAGATTGGTGGTTGAGTGGAACAGGAGCCGCCAGCAGCCTTAACGCGACCGCGATTAATAAAATATTTCAGGAATTAACAAAGGCGTTGCATAAGGTACAGTCGGGCTCGGATATTTCATTATGAAAGTAGAACAGCTTAATCCTGGAGTAAAAGAGAAGGTACAATTTAGTTTAAAAAACCGGAAATTTATACCTAAGGAGCCGGGCTGTTATGTGCTGGCTACCTTCCAAGGGGAAGTCTTATATGTAGGATTAACTGATAGCCTTTACCGACGCTTTTTTGAGCATAGAGATACGAAAGAAAAATGTATGCCAACAGGGGATGGATTGGCTTTCTGGTTTTATTATATGGTTGTTGATGAAAGAGAGATTAATCGTATCGAGCGGGGATGGCTGAATCAGCATTTATCTTTACATGGTAAATATCCTATCCTTAACAAGGTTCACTCACCTGTGCGGTAAAGTCTTCCAAACAACAATCATTCCAGCGACACTCCTATAGCGTTTATCAACGGTACTCGCGCCGATGATCGCTTGATAAAGTCGCTATACATATTATGGGAAAGAAGAAAAGACATCACTACATTCCTCGATTCTATCTTAATGGATTCATTGACCCCGCTAATGAGCCTTTTGTCTGGGTTTACCAAAAGGGCGAGACAGGCATCATCAAAACCACCGCCGAGAATATCGCTTTAGAGAAACACTACTACTCTTTCACTACTCCTTCAGGAGATAAAGATTCGGAAACGTTTGAGAACGTGCTTTCTGAAATGGAGGGGAAAGCCGCTCCTGTAGTTCAAAAGATCAAGAATTATGAAACTCTTGATAAGGATGACAGGGCAATATTTGCGGTGTTTCTTGCTTTCATGCTGACTCGCGTTCCGAACTACCGTCAGAATACTGCGAAAATGTCGGTTGAACTTTTCAAGAAAATTACCAAGCTTACGGCCTCAACTCCAGAATTGTTTGACGCAACCATTAGAACTATTGAGGAAGACTTGGGAGAGAAGATTGATTATCCTCATGAAGAACTACGAGAATTTCTGTTGGAAGGTAATTTTGATATAACTCCAAATCCAGAACAAAGCCTTCAGCATGTCAATGCCGAATTAGCGCCTGTCTTTTATGAGATGAACTGGATATTTCTTAAATCTACGGACCGCTTTGAATTTCTTACAAGTGATAACCCATTAGTTTATTTCGACCCGACCCACGATCCTAAGTCACCTTACGGCGTCGGGTTACTCAACAGAAATATAGAAGTAACGTTTCCGGTCACAAAGGATATTGCGTTTTCCGGCTCATGGCGCAAACAGATGTCAGAGGGGTTTTTACCATCTACTCATGAGATGGTGAGAATGATTAATCGGAGAACTGTCATGTCAGCATTACGATTCGTGTTTGCTTCAAAGAAATCCAGCGTACTACATGGTCTCGTGCAAAAATATAAAAACTCTTCTGCTCCTGCTCCTAAAACGTTCGTCCGGTTATCTACAGAGCGTGTTGGAAATGCAAAGGCATGATGAGTTGTAGTATGTTCCTGCCTCTTTACGTCTTTAAAGCGCTTTTATAGACTGTCTCTAAAAATGTTTGTTTGGTTATCAAGGAGTAGATAGTAGGGCAATAGTATGTTGGTCAAAGAAATTTTATCTGGTAGGTCAGATAAATTCTTTAATTCCGGGCAAGACGAGGCGGGTACGAATCATGAATCACAAAAAGAACCTGAGAACTTTATTTCAAACTTACCTCAAGAACTGCGGCGACACCCTCGAACAGAAGAAACTCTTCTTTCACTACCTGCTGGGTTGGATACCTGAGCCGGCAGCCCCCCAAGTCTTCAGAGAACAGGGACTCACTTACACCGGCAAAGAGAAGCAACAGTTATACGAAACTTACCGGGCGCTATCAAGGGACAAGGGCACGGAGCACCTTGAAGAGAGAAAGTTGAATGAAGCATTCACGGGCCTTCTTGCCGAGGTGCTGGAGCGTAAGGATGAGTTCAAGAACCCGGCCAAGCTAAACAGCCGGATTGATGGATTCCTGGCCGAGATCGTCAAGCCGGAAGAGGACTACCGGGTGATGTTCAGGATCATTAACATGAAGGCGAAAGTGGCCGAGACACAGTTCTGGGATTGTGTCGTCGCCAGCTACGACCGCAAGCAACTCGTCGCGTGGGGCTTCGACCCCAAAAGTAAGGATCCCATCGGCGTTAAAACTTTTCAGAATCAAAACGTCATAGTCGTGAATGCGAAGGGCACCAACGTCGCCGAGGTCGTCAAGCGGGCGCGAGTGGGCGCGAGGCGCAGGCTGAGGGTCTTGCAGCACTATCTGAAGGAAGAATTCATCCACGATGAGCAGTTGCGTTTTGAACTCTCGGAGGAGTGGGCAGCCAAGAAAGAGGCGACTAGCAAAATCTACTGGGGACTCAACAATGAGAACTCCCCTATCGCGTATGACTACGCGAACTCTCTGGTCGAGCGCATTGGTGTGGCGAACGAAGACTTCGAGCGGATAAAGAAATTCCCGCCCAACATGCAGGAGATAATCGAACGGGCGCTTCACTGGATCGGGATGGCGATTTCGGAGATTGACCTTGACCTTAAAGTTGCCTTCCTATCAACGGCGCTGGAGACGCTCTTGACAACGAAGGAAGACGGGCGCAAGGGGGAGAAGATAGCCTACAGGGGATACGTGCTGGGGAGGGAGGTCAAATCCGACGACTATCAAATGCCTCAGAATGTCTTGGAAGTTTACGTGAAGAGGTCAACGGTCGTTCACGGCTCCGGGATCAGCGTCGCGTCGCGGAAAGACTACTGGCTCATGCTGGAGTTCGCTCAGTCCACTCTCAAAGACTTCATACAGTATGTGGGCGAACATAAGCTGACAAAGCCCAAGGCCGTCTTCGATAAGTTGCTCCAGTCCGGGCACGTTGCCATCCTGCTGAAGTGGCTGGAGGAGGATTTCGAGGGCGATAAGGCCTCGCAGGATATCGCGAAATCTATGAAGGATGACTTGCCACAGGAAATGAATGAAAAACCCTAACCGAAGTTCCATGTAAAACCGGTTATAAGGAGTAATGATGGCTGAGGACCCAAATGAGAACGCGATAGAGAAGGCAGTACAAGACAACTTTGTTGTTCTGGACGCAGAAAGCCGCACTGCTACGATCAAGTTCGAGCCGAATGACCCGAAGCTCGAAATTAAGCGAGCATTAGGCCTCAAAGCGGCTTTGGAGCATCGCGGATATAAAGTTCATGCGCCAGGCTTAGAGGGAATGGGTTTCAAGTTTGATGGGGATTAATAAACGTAGAGTTAGCTAACAAGCGCAAGATGAATCCTCTACCATTTGAACTGAGGCCACGATTCAAAGTCATTAAGTTCTTCTGGCCTACACCCCTTCTCATTAGCAATGCCCTGCAAGTATTCCTCAAAGGCACGATACTCCTGAGAGAATGGCGAGAGCATTCGCAAGATTTCGGGAAGCTCTTTGAATCTCGCCTTTCCTGGTTTACCAACCGTCACATATTGAAGCGTGCAATTCTGGATGTATTGCAGGAGGTATTTTCCCGATAGCCCTTGAAAGTGTGATAGCCACTCAACGCAACGCCTGCCGACGAACGGATCGAAAGAGACGAGCGCATTCTCGGTACACGCTTCTAACCTGTAAAGATTGGCTTGGTGCTCTCTGCCGGTAGGCTGAAACCCTGCGGCCCATCGCAGGAGGCCGAGCTGCATGAGGAAGATCGGCCAGAGCGTTCGGAAGCTATAATAAATTGTGGTTTCGGAGTGAGAGACGTCGCCCGCAAACTTGTGAACTTCCCTGTCACCCTGATAAGCGTGTCTGACCTCGTAGGCTAGGTTGAGAACGAACTCGTCTCGACCGCCACTCAGAGGGCCTCCCTCGTCAGCCAGATGGTGTATCGTCTCGTGTAGATTTCCGAGGTCATGATAGTCACCAAAAATTTCTATACCTGCGCCGTATTTTGTTGGTTTGGCGAAAATCATTTTGCTCTACTTAATCTGATGCCCTCATAGATTAAATGGAAGAGTTCATCCTGGAGAGTGTTTCATCAGCCCCTTGAGATTTTATCGGATACTTCTCAGCGTATTGTTTTGCGGCTTGAGGCCATTCCTGCCAGAATCGCTCAATTTCTTCATCGTCTTTTTCTTCGCTGATCTTCCCACAATAGTCTGCTACAGCAAGGTCAGACAATTCCTCTGCGCTCAGTTCAGTGAGCTTTAATAATGCTTCGTGTTCGTCTATTGTACGCGGGTCAACACCAGCTCTATGGAGCAACTTTAATAAGGTGAGTATAGCGTCGGCTCTAGCCTCACTTTTGCTCATCGCAGTACCTTTTGCCCGAAAAACATATCCCATCTTATCGCTCCTACGGAACGGCGCCGGGTCGAAATCAGCTTGGTTTAGTGCCATGAAACACTATCATTATGGTGATGACGCGGCAATACATTTGTGAGGGCATTTTTACCCCTCTAGCGAGGTTGGGATGAACGCAAGACGCGAATCTGCACGTCGTACATCGAGTGATAGAACCTTACCGTTCGGATACAGATGCGGTGCGTGACGCGGTTGATAAATGCGTTAATGGCCTGCCCTTTGTCCCATCTCAGATAAGGATTGAGTTTCACTGCGGGGGCGGTAAAAGGCTGCTACACTATGACTAGTTTGATAGCGGCCTAACTTAGTGATAGCGACTGGAGCTTACCAGGGTTGGGTGCATGAAAGGAGTGCTCGGTGAAGCCTGTTCGCTTGGAGCATGAAAAGGAATTTTTAAAACGCTTGGTGCTCTCTTACTGGGACTTTGACCAGGCCAAACAATTTGCCAATCACATATTAATGCGTGGTTGGCAAGATGATTCTGATGAAGTGGATAAAGTTATCCATAGAGCGCTCAATACCGCCCTTTTGATAGCATACTCCCGTCCCTTCACTCATAATGATAAAGGCAAACCGGGCAAGGTCTGTAGCTTGCCGGATAAAATCACTAAGGTTTTTGAGACTGATGAAGCAGCGCTTCATAAAGTGATTGTCGGGCGAAACGGCTTACGCAATTCCGTATACGCGCATTCAGATTCAGAGCCTCATGAGCTGAAGATTCGCGTAACCAATCTTGGTGGAACACCATTAGCTGTTCCCATAAAACATGATCCATTTGAGCCTTTGGCTAAGGCTAAAGTTAAAATGCTCAGTAAAATGATCGAGAAACTCTTGAGTCGAATATTGGAGGAGAAAGTTAGGATTCAATCAGCTTTACCGATAGGTGCGCAATTCTAACCGATGCACACCGAACAAACCACGCATCCCACCTGATAGTATTCCGTTCGCCGCTGTCTTTGCGGTTGGATGCTCCTCTCGGACGTCGAGTTAATTCGAACATGATGAGCTAGACTCAAATGTAAATTCTATGAAAGTGAGTTTATAAAGGATGTTTGATTTTGAACCGCGCAGTGAGGAAGATGTTCTTGAAGAAGCGCGTTTACTACAACCATATTACGCATGGCGCTGCAAGGAAGCACTAAGAATCTTCGTTGAAATGCGAGAGCCTATCTGCGACGCCTTTATTACACTTGATGTAGTTGTGCTCAAACCAATCTGCCTTAATTGTAGATATGGATTGACCGGCAGTGAATGGCCGGATGCGGCTCACGTGGATATAGTTCGTTTGTGGCCTGAAGAAATTGATGGTCGCCTTAGGTTATATGATGCGGCAAGTCATTGCGTGCATTTCTGGCCTCCTGATGATGCAGACAGCGAATTTCATCCTATTGATTGCTATCTTTGTGGTGACAGGATCAATGAGCCAGATGATGAAGAGGAAATGATACCCGTTGTTCCAACACCCTTCACTGAATATTTTGGAATGGAGGAAGAAGGGCCTAAGCGTACTCGTAGCAGAAGGCTGCGGCGAGAACTTGCTGAGATGTATGGGAGTTCATGCTTTCAATGCAAGCGCCCATTGACCTTGAGGGACGTAACGCTTGACCATATTGTTGCGCGCGCACGCGGCGGCGAGTCAGTCCCAATGAATCTGCAAGTTCTTTGTGAATCTTGTAATCAGATGAAGAAAGATGATGAGGTGATGAGCGTGGAGATTGCGCTTGATTTCCCGTTACGTCCTGCGCCAAGTGATAGTTATGATGGCTTGATTTGGTGAAGCTGCGCTAATACCTCGTTCTACCCAAACGCTAGATTCAATTTCTTAAGACCCTTGATAAGCAGTTTGAAAATCAAGCATGAATGATTATTTCAATTTAATTGCCACTGAGTTTGCGGCTCAATCAGCACAAATTAAACAGTTCGTAAAATCTCATGGCCCCAGTATCGGTGCAGCACATGAAATATTACTTCGCAGCTTTCTAAAAAAGTATTTGCCAAAGTGGGTTTCGGTCGGGCACGGCTTCATAATAGATAAAGGTAACTCTCTTTCTAAAGAATGCGATGTTCTGATCTATAACTCTCTTTACTACTCTCCCCTTTATCAAATAGAAGACTTCTTAGTCTTAGCCCCGGAGTCTGTAATTGCCGTCATTGAAGTCAAAAGTGGTCTAAACAAGAAAATGCTGCATGACTCTATCTGTAATCTCGGAGCAGTTAAAACCATCAATCCTGATATTGACGTATCGCTCTTTGTGTATAGACCACCCAGCTTAAACACGATCTTCGAGTACATACAGTCCTATGATTTCAGTGAAATGAAAGAGGAATGCATACCCGACAGAATCTATGGAATGTCAAAGTATGCTTTAGAACGCGTCACGTTTTATGATTCTAAAGGTGAGAAGCCAGCAGCCATCGGGTATCTAACAAAAGGCAGTTATGCGAAGCCAAAAGTGGGGTTTGTTTTTGAGAGCTTTTATTACGATCTATACGTCAGGGTCGAAGCCGCAATCAATGATGGCATTAAGAGTGGAATAAACTACAATTGGATAGCTAAGATTGATGAGGAGAATAATCCTCCTGTTATAACTCATGGAAGGAGTAGATACGCTACTCCAAAGGTATTAGGGTTTGCCCCAGATAGTAGGTCAATAACGGTGAAGAAATTTGATGTGTAACGTCTTCCGCCCGTTGAGGCATCATTAGACTGAAGTACATTCCACAACATGAAGTTCCAGCGTTTCACCTCTCCCTATATAACTGAGAAAGACATCGGCCATGTGTTCTCCGCGGGCCAGACTATTTGTGAACATTGGAAAGCAGCGATGGAATACGAAGGGCGCAAGAAAGTCGAGTTAATATTTGAAGAAGTTCGTCTTAAAGAATATCCAGCACTACCCTCAAGAAAGAACTGTTTATATCTATTTGACCCAAATCTTGATCCAACAATGTATGCCTCTTCCATAGGGTTTCTTATAGAGCAGTCTAATCTGTTTGAGGTAGAAATTGTAAATGCTCACGCTATCGCTCGTGTGAACAAATCCTTAATAGGACATAGGATTAATTCTGACGGCGAGATCAATGCTACAGATGATGAATTATTTGCCGATGCTCGACAATATTGGGAGGGGATAGATCATTCTGATGTCAACGAAGAGGTTCTTTTCTGCGGTGAGTTTCGCTATACGCGAATAATATCTAAATCAAAATTTTATGAGACTATCAGTCGATCTATGACCAATGGACAACTAACAACTCGTCTGAACGAATCAACTGAGCAGTAAAACTTCCAATCCCAGACACTCAATTGTTGAGGCGAGATAGTTCAATGCTGTTTAGTTCCACGCTTAGAACGAGACTTCGCGCCGGACTTCTTTGAAGCGTGCGGGGCATCCAGTCTGGCTTTGATTACCGTAGCATTCGGGTTAGCTGGCAGTCTTTCAGGTAAATCCATCTCGTCGTCTATTAGTGCTTCCAAGAATTCGCCATGCCCGGTGGTCGAGATCGCTCGCGCATATCGCAACAGAGTGCCCAGCGGAGGCTCCCCGCCTATCCCGCGCTCAAAGCGTGAAATATCTTCACGTAACAACTCACCTTCTAACCCTAGTCGCCGAACCATCCCGTTCTGTGAGAGCCCGAGGGCGGCGCGGATCGCTACCAACTTTTCTGCCAATCTTGCCGGGCGCTGACGTGCGGCCTTGCCCATCAGGAGGCACCTCCTGATAAAACCCGACCACACTTAGGCATTTTTAGCTTGCTACTAGAAATATTTATTTCTAGTATGGCATCACGTTCGAGTTCCGCCGGGAGCATCTCATGCCGCAACTCCCGGGCGGTGCCCGTCATTTGTGCTGTGAAGCTGCTTTCAACATCAGCGAGCTGATTGATTGCCTAAAGAGTCAAAGAGCGTTGATCGACCGACTGCGTAAGATAACAGAACTGCTGCTTCACATCACTGGTAAACGGTCTTTTCGGTCTGACGGCACGATTCAACTGAGAGGAGACTTACCCAATGAGCAAGATTAAGGCAGCCAATTTCCTATTCGTACTGGCGCTTTGCCTCACTCTTTGCCCTTCCGTTTTTTCACAAGGCGACGCATGGGCGAGGAACAACAGCGCAGGCGTTGCCGCGCTTGAGCGTGGCGACTATACCAAGGCCGAGCAGTTGTTTCAGCAGGCCATCAGGGAAGGGGGAGGGTTTCAGGCACAGGACACGCGCGTGGCCAGCAGTCTCAATAACCTGGCACTGCTTTATCAGCAGACTAGCCGGCACGCGGAGTCAGAGCGGCACTATCTAAGGGCCATAGAGATTTGGGATAAAACGCCATCGCCTGACAGGAGAGGTGTTGCCAATTCTATTGATGGACTCGCAATTCTGTACACCGAGCAGGGCAAGTTTACCGAGGCTGAAAAGCTCCTGCTGCGCGCCCTCTCGGTTCGTGAGAAAGCTTTAGGGACAAACCATCAGGATGTCGCCCTGAGCATGAACAATCTGGCGCAGCTCTATGTTGATCTTGGCAGATATGCGGAAGCCGAACGCCTTTTTCAGCGTGCGCTCTCGATCCAGGAGGGCACCGTCGGCAAGGATAATTCTCGGTACGCCTCGTTTATTGATAACCTCGGCCTTCTTTACGATAAGCAGGGCAGGTACATGCAGGCCGGACAATTGCACTACCAGTCTTTGGCAATTAGGGAGAAAGTCTTAGGGAGTGATCATCCGGAAGTAGCTCTCAGCCTCAACAATCTGGCGCGCGTCAGCGACGAGACGGGTGATTATAGTGCAGCGATTCAATTGCAGACCCGTGCGCTCAGGATATGGGAAAAGACTTTTGGGCCGAAGCATCCGAAGGTTGCGATAGCCCTTAACAACATTGCGATGGATTACTCACGCCAGGGAAAGGCCGCACTGGCCGAGCCGTTCGCGCGCCGGGCGCTCGCTTTGTGGGAGAGCAGCCTTGGCCCGGGCCACCCCAATGTCGCCACGGGGCTGGGCAATCTGGCGGATGTCCTTCAGGAGCGGCGAAGATACGCTGAGGCCGAGCCGTTGTATCGCCGGGCGCTGGCTATTCAAGAAAAGGTACTCGGGGCGACTCACCCAAGCATGGTGCCGGTCTTGGAAGGTTATGCCCGTCTACTTCGGAAGACTCGACGAGCCGCCGATGCAGCGATATTAGAGGCTCGGGCGAGAGCGATTAACGCGAGCAGCGATTAGTATAAAATCGCAAAACGATTTTAATTTGTAAACTTTCAGGCAATAACATCCGGCTAATCTATGCTGCCACCTCGCAATTTCCGGCACCAAGTTCCTTCTATGGTGTACGTGAGTTTAAGCTGGTTATGACTTCAAGCAGGTCGGGTGGTACATCCTTGCTTCGAGCACGTAACTCTTGGACTCTGCGCTCTAGCCTCGTCTTTAAATCTTCTGCCAGCGTGCTGGTATCGACACCAGCATTCTCCAAAATCATCCGGGCACTTTCTTCGTCCATCTCTTCATTCGGCGGGAGTAGTCTCTCGAGAAGTTTTTCTAATTGTGCCTGCGTTGGTAAAGGAGTTCTTTTAATCATAAATACACCTTCAATAGATAGAAAAGATAGCGTCGGCTGTTATTTATAACAACCGACGCCTATTTACTCTGAATTATTGTTGAACCAGGATTAAAGTTGCAGACTTTAAAAGTAAGTTGCAAACTTTATTTGTAAGTTGCAGACTTTAATTGTCCGATTCACGATTCATCAATTACAGTCGAGCCTTTTCAAATCCTCATCGGCATGACCACGTATTTGTAATCGTAGTCCGGGTCCGCGGCCGGGCGCAGTTGGGCTTGGGAGTTGCCGTCCTTGAACTCGAAGGCGATCTGGCCGTCGCCGACGACGTTGAGGAAATCTTGCAGGTACTGGGCGTTGAAGCCTATCTCGGCCTCGTCACCCGTGTAATCGGTGGCGACCGTTTCGCGCGCCTCGCCCTCTTCGGCGTTCTGCGAGCTAATCTGTAGCTGGTTCGGCACCAGATGAAAGCGGATGGCGTGCGAGCGGTCGTCCGCCATCAAGGCCACGCGGCGTATCGCGTGATTGAGCTGCGTGCTGTCGAAGACAACAGACTTGTCGTTCCCCTTCGGCATGACCATTTCGTAATTCGGGAACTGGCCGGAGAGCATACGGGAAATCAAAAGGCGCGACCCGACTTCGAAGTAAATGTGGTTCTCGTCCACGCCGAGACCGATCTCGCCCTCAAAAGAGGCCGTCAGCTTGGTCAGCTCCGCCAGCGTCTTACGGGGTATAAGAGCGTCCAGAGCCTGCTCAGGCGCATTTTCTCCCAAATCCCGACGTGCGACATAGGCCAGGCGGTGTCCGTCGGTTGTGACCATCTTAGCGCCCGTTTTATCCAGTATGAATTTCGCGCCCGAGAGCGTGTAGCGCGACTCTTCCTGTGTGATGGCAAAAATCGTGCGGTCTATGAAGGATTTGAAGACCTCGGCGGGGAACTTCAGGGGCGCGGACTTGCTGGTCGGCACCTCCGGGAAACTCTCGCGCGGGAGGCCGGCGATCTTCGAGCGGAAGTTTTCACACTTGACCGTCACCCAGTCGTTCTCCTCCTTGCGGAAATTGACCGTCGAGTCGGGGAGCAGGCGCGAGATGTCAAAAAGCTTTCTCGCCTGAACGCACAAAGAGCCTTGGACTTTGATGTCCGCCTCTGTCTCGCAACGTATCGTCACGTCCAGGTCCGTGCCGACGATGCGAATCGTGTTCTCCCCGATTGACTCGATCAGGAGGTTTGAGAGGGCTGGGATTGTGTTCTTCTTCTCGACGATGCCTTGGACGAAACCGAGTTCCTTCTGGAGAGCATTCTTGCTAATACTAAATTCCATTTACAAACTCCTCTGAACTGATGATGGCCCCATTCTGCCTTCTGCGTGTTCGCTTCAGCAAGCAGAGCCTTTTACTATTAATACTAATTAAATACCTTGTATTTATATATAGTAGTAGTAGTAGGGCCTGTGGAAATGTGGAAAAGTCACTTTATTGTTGACAGCAAAGGAATTGTTTTCCACAACCCCTGTGGAAATCGCTGTGGAAATCTTTGCCTGTCTGTGGAAAAAGATTCTTCTTCCAAAGTTTTCCACATTTCCACAGGGGCCATTTTCGACTACCCTGTGGAAATGTGGAAAACTCGGACTTAAACTTTATGTGAAAAGAACTTAACCGAAAAGCGTACTGTGGAAAAAATTTCCTTGCGAATACCGCTAACTACTTGCAGAGATTGTCCATAAGGTCACTGACGACCCTGTGGAAAATTTGATCCTTCAAAACCAGCGCCTCAATCTTCTCTACGGAGTGAATTACGGTCGTGTGATGCTTGCCTCCGAACTCGCGGCCGATCTCCGGGAAGCTGTGTTTCGTCAGCCGCTTGCACAAATACATGGCGACCTGTCTGGGCACGGCGATCTGCCGCGCGTTGTTTTTCGAGGTCAGCTCGTCAACCCTGAGACGGTAATGAGCGGCGACCACTTGTTGAATTTGTTCAATCGTAATTCCCGCCGGCTGACTATCCTCCGCTATGTTGCGGATAGCGTCCTGCGCCAGCATCTTTGAGATCGGCACCCCGCGCAAAGACGAGATTGCCACCAGGCGAACGAGTGAGCCTTCCAACTCGCGGATGTTGCTCTTCACTTTACTCGCTATGAAGAAGGCGACATCGTCCGGCAGGGCCACGCCGTCCAGGTCCGCTTTCCTCTTTAAAATCGCGACCTTCGTTTCAAGGTCGGGCGGCTCCATGTCTGCAATCAGTCCCCACTCGAAACGTGAATGCAGCCTCTCTTCAAGCGTCGGAATCTCGCGCGGCGGGCAATCCGACGAGATGACAATCTGCTTTTGGCCGTCGTAGAGCGCGTTAAAGGTGTGGAAGAACTCTTCCTGAGTCCGCTCTTTGCCGGCCATGAACTGAATATCGTCCATTAACAACACGTCTATGGAGCGATATTTTTCCCGGAAAGTCTGAGCCTTGTCGTAACGAATCGCGTTAATCAATTCGTTCATGAACTTTTCGGCAGATATATAAGACAGCCGCAGGTGACGGTTACGGGCCTTGATTTCGTGTCCGGCCGCGTGCATCAAGTGGGTCTTACCGAGCCCCACCCCGCCGTAGATGTAAAGAGGGTTATAGGTCTTACCAGGAGCTTCGGCGATGGCCTGCGACGCGGCGTGCGCGAATTGATTGCACGATCCGACGACGAAAGTCTGGAACGTGTACTTGGGATTTAGAGATAACTCGATGGGTTCTATGTCTACAAACGTCGTCGCGCCGGGCGTCAGCCCGTCCGATTCCGCCGCTTCGAGCAGAGAAAAGAGACTCGAATTTTTACCTTTCCCGCCGTTAGGGCTGATTTCAGACGCGCGAAAATCTACTTCCTGTGCGTCCTTGTCATCAATAAGTGACTGATTAATAGAGCCTTGTTCGTCGTCAACCATCCAATCCACGTGATAGTCCGTGAGATTTAATTCTTCGAGTGATTCGCCGAGCACTCCCGAATAATTGGAGCTGACCCAGTCTCTGACGACCTGGTTCGGGGCGCGCAGGTGCAAAACCTGCTCCGAATCGTCAAAGCCGTCAAACTTAATCGGGCGAAACCACGTCTCAAAGCTTTGCCTGTTGAGCCGTTTCTCAACCGCATGAAGAATGTCGTTCCAGAGCCTATTTTCAATTACTGTACTCATAATCTTGTTTCCTATCTCACCTTTTGAGTAAATAAACCAAAGGCGAAAGGTGTTGTGAAATAGTACGAAACGCCGCTCTTCCCCTTCTCAAGCTCTTCTTTGAGTAAGACTGTGGAACGTATTGTAAACGCGCCTGTTGGTCTCGTTTTCGGCTCCTCAGGGAGAAGTTTTCCACAGGTTTTTCCACAGGTTTGTGGAAAACTCTCGCCACTTAAAGTGTTGCTTTAAGTATTTTACCTTCAATCACTTACAAGCTTTGAGAGACCGAAAAACGGGCGGAGACTAGCATAATATGAGTTCAGAAGCAAGAAAAAATCCACAGGCAGAATAAATATTTTTCTGTTGCAAAAAATCCCAATATTTTATGGGCGGTTTCTTCTTAGCAATTTATGAGTCGAATGGTTATCGTACAACCTTCCTTTCTCGGAGTTCGAGGCTCGGAGCCTCAAGATTCAAGTAAAAAGCTCCGGCATTGAGGAAAATAGGCTCGGCTTTGAAGAAAAAAGCCTCATCGTTGAAGAAATTTTCTCCGACGTTCGTGTTCAGGACTGCAAGATTCGAGAAAAAAGCTCAATTGTCCGAGAAAATCTCCTCAACATTCGTGTTCGGGACTCGAATGCTGAGGCTCGGGGCCTGAAGGTCGAGGATATTTTCTCGAAACATCGAGTTCCGAGGCCGGATTTTGCAGTGATGAGCCGCGACCAGTGCCCCTCGTTTCTTGACAGAATGCTTTCCCACGGTTAGTCTTTCACTTTTCATTAAAGTGGAGAATTGTTGACTATGTCTAAGCGAACGTTTCAACCCAACAACCGCCGCCGCGCCAAGACGCATGGCTTTCGCGCCCGGATGGCGACCAAAAATGGCCGTCTGGTTCTCAAGAGGCGTCGGGCCAAAGGCCGTAAGCGGCTCACACCGTCGCATTATTAAGCTGGTGTTCGGTTGCCCAAGCACCTCAAACTGCGTACCCCTGACGAATTTCGCCGGGTTTATGCTAAAGGTAAGCGTTACGATGGCTCTTTGATGACTGCTTTCGTTTACCCTAACGGCCTGGATCATCACAGGCTCGGCATCACGGCTTCTCGTAAGGCCGTCGGCAACGCCGTGCAGCGGAACCGTTCCAAGCGACTGCTTCGTGAGACGTTTCGCCACAGCGGGGCGGCTATGGAAGGTACGAAGTTAAAGTACGATTGGGTGATTAACGCTCGGCGCGCTCTGCTGGCGGTTAAAGTCGAAGCTCCCCTCGAAGAGTTCCAGCGAATCCTCGCCCGCGTGAGCAGTGACGAGCGCGACCACACCTCGCAAGCGAGTAATCTAAGTCGGTGAGAAGTATTCTTGTCTTGCTATTGAGGTTTTATAAGGCGGTCATTTCGCCTTTGCTTCCGCCCTCCTGTCGTTTCGTCCCCACCTGCTCTGAGTACGCACGCGAGGCCATAGAGCGGTACGGCGCTTTACGCGGAGGCTGGATGGGGGTGCGGCGACTTTTCCGCTGCCACCCGTTTCATCCGGGCGGCTACGACCCGGTTAAATAAAATCGCACTGATTGTCTGACGATTGACTTCAAGCTAATGGATAAACCACGTTTCGTAATAGCCATAATTCTTTCCGCGGCGATTCTTTTCGGATGGAGCTTGCTCTTCCCCTCCAAGTCTCCTCAGCAACAAGCTAACACCAACGCGAACACCGCGGCCGCAGACCAGAAAGCTTCTCCCTCTCCTTCTGCACCGGAGACTGCCACGGCGAACCAGGGCCAATCACCTGTTCAGGGGCCGAGCGGCGAAGTTCCTTCCGAAACCACTACTCCGCGGAAGATCAAAGTCACGACGCCGCTCTACGATGTCGTGCTTGATAACCACGGTGCTGTGGCGACCAGTTGGATAATCAAAAAGAACAAGGACAATGGAAGGCCCCTGTATTCCGTCAACGGTACAAAGGACCAGCCCAAACCTCTCGAACTGATTCCGCAGGATAGAGTGAACCAGGAGCCCCGCGAGGCTCCGCTCCTTCTTCAGACAGTAGACGGAGACAAGAATGCTGAAGCAGGGTTCGCTAATTTTCTGCTCGATTCCAGGAATTACGAGGTCAAGGAGCTTAAAGGTCAGGACGCGAGAGAGGACTTACAGAGTGACAACTTCGACATTCCCGCAGGCGGTTCGAGAAGCCTGGAGTTTTCCCTGCGCGTCAGCTACGGCCCCGAAGGCAAGGAGAGTTTAGAGGCTACCAAAGTAATTACTTTTTACGGGGACGAGTACAGGGCCGACGTCAAAGTTTATTTGAAGCGAGGCGGCCAACCCCTACCGGCGAAACTCCTGATTGGGCCGAGTATCGGCGACCAGGGAATCCCCGAATACAGTTTCTATTCGGTCGCGCCGGAGGGAGTCGCCGCCGTCGGCGAGAACGCCGTGCGCAATCCTGCCGTCTCGATCAACCAAGGGCACTCGGATAGGTTAGCTCTCAGCGGCCCCGTTGACTGGGCCGGCGTCGGGGACACTTACTTTGCGATGGTGGCAGTCCTCCCGCAGAAAAAAACAGAAGGTCTCGAATACCGCACGAGGATGGTCGAGCACGTTGTCGCCGTCAACGGGCAGCAAAGAAAAGAGGCCAGATATTTAATAACGGCTCACGTCCCCGTTTCCACCGAAGGGGCTCCGACGGTGTTATACGTTGGGCCAAAAGACCATTACCTGTTACAGAGCGCCAGCAAGATCATCGGCCAGTCCGTCGGCCGGGAGATTGATCTGGAAGGCATGGTTGACTACGGCTTCTTGAGCTGGATGTCTCGCCCCCTGGCCGTGCCGATTCTCTGGTCCATTAAATTCCTGTACAGGCTGACGGGCAGTTACGGGATCGCGATAATCCTCTTCACCATCGTTATTTATTCACTTTTCTTCCCGCTCAAGTGGCGTTCTTCGAAGGCTATGAAGCGCGCCGCGAAGATGGCCCCGCGCATGAAAGAGCTGCAAGAAAAGATGAAGGGGATGAAGAAAACAGACCCGAGACTCAGGGAATTGCAGATGGAGCAGATGCGTCTGATGAAAGAGGGTAACCCTCTCGGCGGCTGCCTGCCGCTGTTGATTCAGATGCCTTTTCTCTTCGCCCTGTATCGCGCCATTACCATCTCGATTGATTTTCGACAGGCGTCGTTTCTGTGGATTCCCGATCTTTCCGCGCCCGAGGCGACCGCCATTCACTTCCTGCCGATCTTGATGGCCGGCTCGCTGATGGTTTTGCAACTGATTACTCCCGCGCCTTCGGCCGACCCGGTCCAGCGTAAAATGATGGCTATCGGTATGCCGCTCCTGATGCTCTGGATGCTGTGGAGCGCGCCCGCCGGGCTGCTGGTCTACTGGCTGGTAGGTAACCTCGTCGGCTTCGGGCAGCAGTTCATCATCAACCGCTTAACAAAGACGGAAGATGACCAGCAGCCGCCCGCTGGAAAAACAGCCGAGTCGCGATCAACCAAGAAGCTGAACGCGCGCGTCTCCCAGGCGTAAATTTTTTAAGAACACTTTCGCAGCACTCCTGCTTGCTAGTGAGATAAAAGTCATGAACGAAGCGTGTCTCCAGTCACAGAATTTCCTAAACACCGTTTTCGACGGGGCCGGTCTCAATCTGCAATCGTCGCTCAAGGAAACGAGCGACGGGTGTCTGCTGAACATAGACGGCGCAGACACCTCGTTTCTCTTGAACGAAGGCGGCGAGTTGCTTGAGGCTCTTCAGCATCTGGTTAATCAGGTCTTCGGCCGCGCGCTCCCGAAAGGTGAGCACATCATTTGCGACGTCGAAGATTTCCGCGCCACGCGCGAGGCGGAGTTGCGAGCCATGGCGCGCCACGCCGCCGACCGCGTCCGTGCCACCGGCGCCGCTTTCACTTTTGGTCCAATGAATTCTAACGAGCGTCGTGTCATTCACCTCGCGCTCGCGGAGGAGGCTGACTTGTTCACAGAGTCAGTCGGCGAGGGGGCGGCGCGCAGGCTGAAAGTTACCTCAAAACCTTCCCCCAAGAATTGACTCTCGACGCGGCCCCCTTCTCTCGCAGTGCCTTCGAAGGACACCATCGTCGCCCTCTCCACGCCACCGGGGCGAGGTGGCATCGGCGTCATACGCCTGAGCGGCACGCGGTCTCTCGAAATTGCTCGCCGCCTGGTCCAGGACGAAACTTTCGAGCCCGAATCTCATCGCGCCGTGCTGAAGAATCTCCACGACCTCGGGTCCGGGGAAATTCTTGATCAGGCTCTTGTCACATACTTCAAAGCTCCCCACTCGTTTACGGGCGAAGACGTCGTGGAACTAAGTTGTCACGGCTCCCCCGTTCTCCTGCGCTCACTTCTAGACATAATTTTGACCCTCGACGCGCGCCTCGCTGGTCCAGGCGAGTTCACACTGCGCGCCCTCGCTAACGGGCGCTTGAATCTGGCCCAAGCGGAAGCCGTTCGCGACCTCATCAACGCTCAAACCAAAGCTGCCGTGAAACAGGCTTCGCGCCAGCTCGGCGGTGAGTTGTCGGCGCGGCTCCAGCCGATTAAAGACTCTCTTTTGGACATCATCGTACCTCTTGAGTCCTCCCTTGAGTTCGTCGAGGACGACCTGCCGGAAATCTCGATTAACCTGATTAAGACAAAGCTCTCTGGCCTAATCAGGAACGTAGAGGAGCTGGCCTCGACCTTCAGCACCGGAAGACTTCTTAAGGACGGCCTCAGAGTAACTTTGGTCGGCCGCCCGAATGTGGGGAAGTCCAGTCTTTTCAATGGTTTACTTAATCTTGACAGGGCTATCGTAACTGATATACCTGGCACAACGCGTGATAGTTTAAGTGAAGTAATAAGTCTCCAGGGCGTGCCTATCTTATTAACGGATACTGCGGGTGTTCGTCCGTCTACTGATGAAGTAGAGACATTGGGAGTGGAGAGAACCCGTCGCGCCATAGCGGACGCTGATTTGGTGATTGTTTTGTTTGACGGCTCCCAGCCGCTCAACCACGAAGACCTGGATGTTTTAAAAGAGGTTGAGAACAGTATCTATCTAATTGGATTCAATAAGAGTGATTTAGGCATTTTTGAAAGCAACGACCTGGAGACATTAGAAAATCGGCCCATTTCTGTTTTGAATGTTTCGGCCAGGACGGGAGCGGGCCTGGACGCTCTACGTGCTGCTATACTAGAGCCTTTTACAGAATTTGATACAAATGACACCGGATTACTTATTACAGACGCGCGGCACTTCGATATACTACAGCGAACGCAAACCGCCCTCCGCGGCTCCTTGGAGCTGCTAGAGCAGCGCGCGAGTGAAGAGTTAATTCTTGTAGGGCTTTATGATGGCTTACGCTTTGTCGGTGAAATAACAGGCGAGACTACTCCCGACGACGTTTTGTCGCAGATTTTCGCTACGTTCTGTATTGGAAAATAGCCATGAGTTTTGACGAAGTCTTCGATGTGATTGTGATCGGGGCGGGCCACGCCGGCTGTGAAGCCGCCTCGGCGGCCGCTCGCTTGGGCGCTCAGACCGCGCTCGTGACTATCAATCTAGACTTAATAGGTCAGATGTCCTGTAATCCGGCGATTGGGGGCATTGCGAAAGGGCATCTCGTCCGCGAAATTGATGCTTTGGGCGGCATCATGGGCCGCGTTATTGATCGAACGGGAATTCAGTTTCGCCTCCTTAACCGCTCCCGGGGGCCTGCTGTTCAATCACCGCGCGCACAGGCAGACCGCGCTCTTTATCGCACGGAAATGCGTCGGACGCTCGAAGCCACTCCGAACCTTCATTTACGCCAAGGTGTGGTCGTGGAGCTTATCGTTAAAGAAGGAAGGATTTCCGGCGTTGAATTACAAGACACGCGTCGTCTCGGAGCGAAGGCGGTTGTTGTCGCAACGGGAACTTTTCTAAATGGGCTAATTCATACAGGACGCTCTACTTATACGGCTGGTCGTGCGGGTGAGCCTGCATCAATCGAGTTAGCCGAGAGTTTAAAGCGAATTGGTTTCCCTGTCGGGCGATTAAAAACGGGAACGCCGCCACGCCTGGACGGGCGCACCATCAACTGGGACGCGTTCGAACCTCAGTCGGCTGATGAGGTCCCGGTCCCCTTTTCCTTCGCTACAGATTTTATTGAGCAGCCTCAAATCAAGTGTTACATAGGCTACACGACTGAGGCTTTACACCGTTTCATTCGTTCCAATATCCACGAATCGCCGCTCTATTCCGGTAAAATTAAAGGTATCGGACCCCGCTATTGTCCGTCCATCGAAGATAAGGTTGTGAAGTTTGCCGAAAAAGACCGGCATCAACTCTTCCTCGAACCCGAAGGACATAACACCAACGAAGTCTACCTTAACGGTTTTTCCACTTCATTGCCGGCCGGTCTTCAACAGGAATTGGTGCGAATGATTCCAGGGCTGGAGAATGCCAGTATCATTCGCCCCGGCTATGCTATCGAATATGATTTTATTGATCCACGCGAACTGACCCCTCAATTAGAAACCATCCGTGTCAAGGGGCTTTTTCATGCCGGCCAGATTAACGGGACGACGGGGTATGAGGAAGCAGGTTGTCAGGGGCTTATTGCGGGCATCAATGCCGCCCTGTTAGTTCAAGGCCGCGAATCGCTCTATCTTAAACGTGAAGAATCATATATCGGAGTTTTGATTGATGATCTGATTAGGCAAGGCGTGGACGAACCTTATCGTATTTTTACCTCGCGCGCCGAATTTCGTCTTGCCCTTCGTCACGACAACGCTGATTCCCGCCTCTCTACCTATGGGCGGAATATAGGTCTGCTGGGAGATTCCGAATGGGAGCGTTTCAATAAGCGGCGTGACCGCCTTGCCCGTCTCCGAACCACGCTCGAAACGACCCGGCTGAAAAGATCGGACGCCGCTTACTCTTTCCTTGCCCGAACCACTGGTTTGAATCTCGGTGATTCTATAAGCCTTTCCCAACTTGTTTCACGTCCGACCGTTCAACCAGAAACCATTCTTCAACTTCTTCCTTCCCCCCTTCGAAACGAAGCGAGTATTAAAGATTTAGAGTCCGTTTTCGCAGACTTCCTATACAGCGGTTACATCACCGCGCAACACGCCACGCTCGATCGCCTGTACAGCCACGATTCCTTACGTGTACCACAGGATTTTAATTTTCGCGCCGTTAGCGGATTATCTCACGAAATGATTGAGCGGCTTGAGAAGTCTCGGCCACAAAATTTTGGTCAGGCACGGCGGATACCGGGTCTAACTCCGGCAGCCCTCTCCACTTTACTCGTCCAGCTTACTTTAGAGCAGCGTGCCGCCTAGCAAATGTTTCACGTGTCCCCTTATCAGTTTTTGTGGAACGGGACACGTGAAACATACTGTCTGCCTCTGAAATCCTGAGGCATAGAGCAAATTTGTGGCATACGTAGTCGTGATGTGTTAATTTACCCTCCCGGATAGCGTCATGACAAAAATCATTGCAATAGCAAATCAAAAAGGCGGGGTCGGTAAAACCACGACAGCCGTCAATTTAGCTGCTGCTCTGGCTGTTGCAGAAATGCGTGTGCTGCTGGTGGACGCAGACCCGCAAGCCAACGCGACTTCCGGGGCGGGCGTCCAGCGCGGGAGCTTTCGTCGCAGCCTTTATCACGTCCTCGTGTTAGATGAGCCTATACAAAACGTTATCCAGCGGACGGAAATCCCTTTTTTGAGCATCCTGCCGGCAGACAAAAATCTTACAGGTGCGGAAGTAGAACTTATTGATATTGAAAGGCGTGAATATAAGCTCAGGGAAGTGCTTAGAAAAGATGAAAGCCAGTACGACTTTATCATTATAGACTGCCCTCCTTCGCTTGGTCTGTTGACACTGAATGCCCTTACTGCCGCTGATTCACTTCTGGTTCCGATTCAGTGTGAATATTTTGCCCTCGAAGGAGTAACGGAATTATTCGACACTTTGGCCCGCATTCGCAGAGTTTTGAATCCAGGACTGACGATAGAAGGGTTACTGTTAACGATGTATGATGAGCGGACTAATCTTTCCGGGGCCGTTGCGGCCGATCTGAGAGATTTTTACGGTCAACAGGTGTTTGAGACTGTAATCCCGAGAAATGTGCGGCTAGCAGAAGCGCCCAGTTACGGCAAGCCAATAATTTTATATGATATACGTTCACGCGGCGCAGAAAGCTACCTTCAACTAGCAAAGGAGGTCATGGCACATGACAAGAAGAGTTCTAGGGCGGGGCTTGAGCGCACTGCTGTCGGATTCAACAGCGGCAGCCAGTGAAGACTTTCTTGAAATTGACATAGACCTGATCGAGCCGAGCTCGGCACAGCCCAGAACACACTTTGATGAAGGTAAGTTGGAGGAGCTAGCCCAGTCCATTCGCTCCAACGGAATTGTACAGCCGGTGTTGGTGAGGAGGCGGGGCGCAAGATATCAGTTGATAGCTGGAGAACGCAGGTGGCGGGCAGCACAAAGGGCGGGCCTTCAGCGAATTCCTGCGGTGGTTAGAGAAATTCCTGACGACAAGCTTTTGGAATTAGCTCTAATTGAGAACATACAACGCCAAGAACTAAATGCCATAGAAGAAGCGCACGCCTATAAAAGGCTTATAGAAACGCTCGGTTTAACACAGGAAACGGTCGCACAACGCGTCGGCCGCGACCGGTCTTTTGTTACTAACTATCTGCGTCTATTACGTTTACCTGAGGACATCCAGCAGTTGGTAGAGGAAGAGAAGCTTACAATGGGGCATGCACGCGCCCTTCTCGGGGTTGATGACCAGGACATTCAACGCAAAGTAGCAAAGAATATAATTGAAAATTCATTATCTGTGCGTGAAACGGAACGTGTTATTAAGAGAATTATCGGCGGAGCCAGTCCTACGGTAGCTGTAATGCCTACGCCGAAGCAGGACGATGCTAATATGCGTTCTGCCGAGATGAAATTAAGACGCCACTTCGGGACACAAGTGCGGCTAATACCCAGCCAGAAAGGTCCGGGCGGTAAGATAGAGATTGAATATTATAACGATGGTGACCTTGATCGTTTATATCAGCTGTTAATGATTGAACGAGCGTCCAAGTCAACGTAATCGCAGTGATTTCGATTTGTGGCCCCCTTCAATTTCTGGTCCTTCCATCTTCTTCCCAAATTTGAAATAATAAGAAGCTAGTAGGAACAGAAACTAACTATAAGTTTGTACGAAGTAAAATGAAAAAAAGGCTAACAGAAATGGTTTCTTGCGCCGGTTGAGTGGCTAAGATATCACCCAGTGATCTTGCCCAAGTTTTGGGCAAGCTTCCGGCGCAACCTGTGAATGAGAACGTACTGGTCGGGTACGACTTGGCTAGTGACGCCGGGGTGTTTCGTTTGCGGGATGATGTTGCGTTGGTGCAAACGGTGGATTTCTTTACTCCCATTGCAGATGATCCTGAAGTTTACGGGCGAATTGCTGCGATAAATGCTCTGAACGATGTGTATGCGATGGGAGGGAGGCCGCTGACGGCGCTGTCAATAGTCTGTTATCCCCAAAAAGAAGACTTCGATGTCCTCCGTGCAATCCTCGAAGGTGGGCAGAAGGCTATGAACGAGAATGGGGTCACCATTCTAGGAGGGCATTCGGTTGACGATGCCGAAATAAAAATAGGCTATGCGGTAACCGGAGTAGTTGAGCCGGGGCGTTTTGTTACTAATGCTGGAGCGCAGGCCGGCGACGCGCTCATTTTAACAAAGCCAATAGGCACGGGAGCGATTAGCACGGCAATAAAACGCGGAGTGGCAAGTAGCTCGGCGGTCGAAGCTGCGATGAAAGCTATGACGACTTCTGCCGCGTCTGCGTCAAAGGAGATGCAGGCCGTCGGGGCACACGCTTGCACAGACGTTACAGGCTTTGGCTTGCTGGGTCATGCTTACGAAATGGCGCGGGCCAGTCAGGTCTGCTTAGTGATTGACACTTCGCGCGTGCCTTTGCTGCCAGATGTTTTAGACCTGATTTCGCAGGGAATGCTCACGCGGGGCGATAAAAATAATAGGAAATATGTCGGCGATACAGTTCGAATAAGCGAGCACATTTCAAGAGAAATGCAGAGCGCCCTGTTCGACCCGCAGACCGCCGGCGGCCTTCTGATTAGCATTGACGAGTCAAAGGCTGAGGACTTAGCTAATAAAATTGATGGGGCCGCCATCATCGGTAAGGTTGAAACTCGATCCGACTTTTTGATTCGGTTAGTGTGACCACGACTTTAATATTCAAACCCGAGTATTTCAGCGCCATCCGTCAACCGAACTCGCCTTGACTGCTTGTGAAATCACGTGCTAGACTCGCAGGCTTTTAGTACACAACACTTTCTAAACAATGAAGCTCGATTAGCGCCTCGTCTAGTAAGAGCTTGCCCTACTTATGACCTTCTTGGCCTTCGCCGAAAACTCCATCCAACTGGTGCCGGACGGCACGCTGTTTCTTCATATCCTAATTATTTTGGTGATGGTCTTCGTCCTCAACGCGACGCTCTTCAAGCCCATCAACCGCATTCTTGAAGAGCGCGAGCGGCGGACTCGCGGGCGTTCCGGCGAGGCACACGACATCCTTCAGCGGGTTGAAGAAAAAGTGACCCTTTATGAGCGCACGCTGCGTGAGGCGCGCGCGGCGGGCTACCAATTAATGGAACAGGAGCGCGGGGCGGCGTTGAGCGAGCGGCAGGCCAGGCTCAATGCGGTCAAGGATGAAATCAGTCGCTCTGTCGTCGAGCAGAAGGAAGCAATTCACGCGCAAGTCGAGGAGGCGCGCGCGACGCTTGAGCAGGAGGCGCGACGCATCGCCGCTCAGATCGGTTCACAAATTCTACATCGCCCGATCAGCGAGTCGGTCACGAGGAGCCTCGGACTGAACGCTTAAGAATCATGTTTATCTTCCTGTTTACAATTTTATTCGCGCCCGCCGAAGGGGAGTCGGCCCCCTGGTGGAACATTCCGAGCTTCGAGCTGTGGCGGTGGCTTAACCTCGCAATCTTCGTCTACCTTTTCTACAGAATATTGCGCCGCCCTGTGAGTGAAGCGATGCGCGCGCGGCGCGAGGGCATCCGCCGCGACCTGATGCGGGCACAGGAGGAGCGCAACGCGGCCCTGGCGAAGTTGGAAGAGGTCGAGCAGCGGCTGGCAAAGTTGGACGCGGAAGTCGCGAGCGTGCGCGAGCAATCGGCTAGGGAAGCGGCCGAGGAGCGCGAGCGCATCAGGAAGACGACTGAGGAGGAGACGCGGAAGCTCCGCGAGCAGGCCCAGCGCGAGATCGAGAGCGCGGGCAAGGCGGCGCGGCAGGAGTTGCGCGAGTTCGCCGCGGAGCAGAGCGTGCAGCTCGCGGAGGAGATGATCCGCCGCGACATCAAGCCGGAGGATGACGCCCGCCTGGTCGGACTCCGAATCGAAGAACTGGGAGGGGTCCGGCGTTGAGCGTGCAAACGGTAGCGCGCCGTTACGCGACGGCGCTGGCGGACGTGGTGACGGCGCGCGGTGAGGCGCAGGAAGTGCGGCAGGAGTTGGACGCCTGGGCCAGCATGATCCAGTCCAACGAGCAGCTCATGGAAGTCTTCCGCAACCCGACGATTCCCTACGACCAGAAGCGGAAAGTTCTCAACACGCTGATCGCGCGCACGCGCGTCCGCCCGACCACGGCGAATTTCCTGCAAGTCCTTTTACAGAATCAGCGCCTGGCGGACCTGGGCGAAATCAACAAGCGCTTCGTGCAGGTTTTGGACGAGCGCTCCGGCATCGTCTCCGCGCAGGTCACGACCGCGCGCGCCGTCGCGCAGGAGTCGCAGGAGGCGCTGCGCTCGAAGCTCGCCGCCCTGACCGGCAAGAGCGTGCGCCTCAGTTTCACCACTGACGAAAGTTTGATCGGCGGGATCGTGACGCGCATCGGCTCGACCATCTACGACGGCTCTGTGCGGAACCAGTTGGAGCAGGTCAAGGAGAGGCTGGCCGGCAGTCAGTAACCACAGCGGCCGTTAACAAAAGGGAATTATATGGAACCCATCAAAGCTAACGAGATTAACGACATCATTCGCCAGCAGATTGAGAATTTCGAGTCCGGCGTCACGGTCACCGAAGTTGGCACAGTCATCAAGGTGGGCGACGGCATCGCGGAGATTCACGGCCTCGAAAAAGTGATGGCCGGCGAGCTGCTTGAGTTCCCGCACGAGGTGCGCGGCCTCGCCCTGAACCTCGAAGAGGACAAGGTCGGCGCGGTGCTCTTCGGCGAGTTCCAGGCCGTCAAGGAAGGCGACCTCGTCAAGCGCACTGGGCGCATCATGCAGGTGCCCGTCGGCGACGCGATGATCGGGCGCGTGGTTAACGCCCTGGGCCTGCCGATTGACGAACGCGGGCCGATCATCACGGACAGCTACAACCCCATCGAGCGCATCGCGCCGGGCATCGTTGACCGCCAGCCCGTGAAGGAACCTTTGCAGACGGGCCTCAAGGCGCTGGACTCCATGGTGCCCATCGGGCGCGGCCAGCGCGAGTTGATTATCGGCGACCGGCAGACGGGCAAGACGGCCGTCGCGATTGACGCCATCATCAACCAGAAGGGCAAGGACGTCATCTGCATCTACGTCGCCATCGGGCAGAAGGCTTCGACGGTGGCCCAGGTCGTTAAGACGCTGACGGACTTCGGCGCGATGGACTACACCATCGTCGTCAAGGCGACGGCCTCGGACCCGGCCGCGATGCAGTTCCTGGCCCCGTACACGGGCGCGGCCATCGGCGAGTACTTCCGCGACAACGGCAAGCACGCGCTCACCATCTACGACGACCTCTCGAAGCAGGCCGCGGCCTACCGCGAAATCTCGCTCCTGCTGCGCCGTCCGCCAGGGCGCGAGGCTTACCCTGGCGACGTTTTCTATCTACACTCGCGCTTGCTCGAACGCGCCGCGAAGCTTTCTGACGCGCGCGGCGGCGGGAGCCTGACGAGCCTGCCCATCATCGAGACGCAGGCCGGCGACATCTCGGCCTACATTCCGACGAACGTGATCTCCATCACCGACGGGCAAATCTTCCTCGAAGCGGACCTCTTCAACGCGGGCATCCGCCCGGCCATCAACGTCGGCAACTCCGTGTCGCGCGTCGGCGGCTCCGCGCAGATTAAGGCGATGAGGTCTGTGGCCGGGACTTTGCGAATTGATCTGGCACAGTTCCGCGAGCTTCAGGCGTTCGCCCAGTTCGGCTCGGACCTTGATAAAGCGACGCAGGCGCAGATCGCGCGCGGCCAGCGCCTGATGGAAGTTTTGAAACAGCCGCAGTATCAGCCGATGGAGGTTGAGAAGCAGGTCATCGTCATCTGGGCGGCGACGACGGGGAAGGTTGACGACATCCCTGTCGAGCAGGTGCGCCGCTTCGAGGCGGAGCTTTTGCGCTTCATCGAAAACTCGCATCCCGGCCTGCTGACGGCCATACGCGAGAAGAAAGCCCTGACCGACGACATCAAGAGCGATCTCGAACAGGCGCTCAAAGACTTCAAGGACCGCTGGGCCGAAGAGGCGAACATCGCCGCGCGCCCGGCGGCCGCCAGCCCCGCGGCACAGACGACCGCCGCCGGAGCGTAAGACAGTAGTCAGCAGCCAGTGGTCAGTGGTCAGTTAAAAAACTGATTTCACTGACCACTGACCACTGACCACCGACCACTGAATTATGCCGAACCTCTTAGACATACGCCGCCGCATCAAGTCGGTTAAGAACACGCAGCAGATTACGAAGGCCATGAAGATGCTGTCTGCGGCGAAGCTCAAGCGCGCGCAGGACACGGTCGTCGCGGCGCGCCCGTTCGCGGGCAAGATGGTCGAGGTGCTGGGCGAGCTGGCCTCGCGCACGGACGAGGATTTTCATCACCCGCTCCTGGACGCGCGCGGCGACGAGCGCTACCTGGTCGTCCTGATAACTGCGGACAAGGGGCTCGCGGGCGCGTTCAATACGAACCTCATTAAGGCGGCGCAGGCTTTCATGCGCGAGCACGAAGGCAAGGCCATAGAGATGCTGCCCGTCGGGCGCAAGGGCCGCGACTTCTTCCGCCGCCGCAACGTGCCCTTCGTTGACGAGTACGTGGGCCTGACCGGCAAGGGCCGCATCGAGTACTCCGAGGCCGTCGAGATCGCGCGCAAGGTCATCAACCACTTCAGGGAAGACACGGAGCTGGACAAAGTCTTCCTCATCTACAACGAGTTCAAGTCCGTCCTGCAACAGCGAGTCGTCATCGAGCAGCTCTTGCCCGTCTCGCGCGCGGCCACCGCGCCCGCGGAGACTGAGGCCGACGCGCCGCAGCGCCCCGTGAATCTGACCGAGTACATTTACGAGCAGCCGCCCGAGGAGCTTTTCAGCCGCCTGCTGCCCAGGCTGGTCGAGACGCAAATCTTCCGCGCGCTCTTGGAGTCGGTCGCGTCCGAGCACGGCGCGCGCATGACGGCGATGGATTCGGCGTCGAAGAACGCGAGCGAGCTGCTCGACTCCTTGACGCTCAACATGAACCGCGTCCGGCAGGCGGCCATCACCAACGAGATCATCGAAGTCGTCTCCGGGGCCGCGGCGCAATAGGGTCAGACCGAGACACCACGAGGCCGCCGCGCTCCGCCCAGTTGGCGCGCGGCGGCCTCGGCCGCACGGCACGGTTCGACACCCCTGAATGCGAACCGTGCCTGCCCGAGACGCGCGGCCCACCCGGTCCGCGCGTCCCATCTGAATGTCATCGGCGCTTGGCGCCGGCAGCTTTCCAGCCTCTGCCTGCTTGGTTAATCCGTAGCGACGAACGCTTCAAGTTAAAATTTCGTGCGGCCAGGGAGTGTGTACAGGCCAGCGCCGGTAAGCCAAGGTGCAAAATTGCAAGAGGCTCGGCAAGGGGACGCTGTGCCTTACGGCGCAAGAGATTAACCCCGCGGCGGGCGTAAAGCAACAAAATAATTCAGGCAGCGCAAATTCGGCTCTGAGAATTCCGCGGCCGCTCATGCGGTACAATCGCGCGGTTTCGGTGAAGTGAAGAAATAATTGGGGCGGGAGAAGCGGTGGCGGCTTTAAACGGCGGGCGAGTTTGGGCGCGTGTGTGGCTGTACGGGCCGCTGGCCGCGTGGATGATTTTTATATTTTTCGCCTCGACGGGGGCGCTCTCCGGCGAGAACACTTCGCGCATCATACGCCCGCTGCTGCTCTGGCTCTTCCCGGACATCAGCGACGAGAAGATCGCCCTGGCGCATTTCGTCACGCGCAAAGTGGCACACTTTCTGGAATACGGGGTTCTGGCCTTCCTGGCCGCGCGCGCTTTTTCGAAATCGTCCGGCCGGGCGCTCAGCCGCCGCTGGTTTGTCGTCTCGCTCCTGCTCGTCGTCGCCTACTCGCTCGCGGACGAGTACCACCAGAGTTTCGTCCCGTCGCGCGGGGCTTCCCTTTACGACAGTCTCATTGACACGCTCGGCGGGCTGACCTCGCTGCTGCTCTACTACGCGTGGCGAAGTAGGCGCACGGCGAAGGCTTAGGGTGAAGGAAATAATATTCTTATACGCTCTTATTCCAGCGGCAAGTATGTGACTCGATTAATCCATTCCGCGGGCTCAGTGGCTTGCGTAATCAATTCTAAATCTTCAATGCACTGACCGACGGTAATATTTAGTTGATGCGCGTAAATGACGCCCGCAAATTTTTCTCCGGTTTCTTGACGCCGCGCTGCTTCTCTCAGCAAATCATCGTCGTGAGTGAAAAGAACCCGACCCAATTCTGATGCGCGGTCAAGCAATCGCGGATCATCAAATTCCCCTGCGCCGTCTTCCTGTGCCGTCAGAATATCTACGCCGCGTAAGCGCAAGCCCATAGTGACTGCGCGACGCACGTGAACGTCCATATAAAGCCCGACGGCCATTTGGATTAACCAATCTTTGTGCCAGCTTCCTTCAGCGTCAGAAGTTTTTGCCGCAGTGAGGAGTCAGACATTTTATGGGCAAGTTCACTGGCATCCCGCAAACGCCGCTTGATCTCATCTTTTAACGCCGCTTGGTTGTCATAGTAGTAAGCGAGTGCTGCATGAATCTGTGCTAAAGAGAGGTGGGGATATTGAAGATGCATTTCCTCAGGGCTTGAGCCATGTACGATTTTATCTATGACGACTTCGATGACTTTAACTTTCGTGTTATCAATCCAAGCCACTCCGTTTTCGTCAATCTCGATGTGCGTTGTAACGGCGGTAGACACGGCTTTTCACCTCTTCATTAATCTAAAGATTAAACTAGCACGGCCTAGTCCAAAATCCAACGGCTTCGGATAAGGCACCCTCTGTCCCTCCAACTTCATCCCGGCCCTCCGGCGCTTCCATCGCGCACTCTTTTGTGCAATATTCTCACGCGCGAAGCGTCGTGTCAGGCGCCGCGGGCGCTTGAACCCTGTGGCGCGCGTGCGCGTATAATACCCGGCGGCCCGGACTGACCAGAGAACCCTTTGAGCCGCGAAAAGGAGAGTTGAAGCAACATGGGAATTTTCGACGCCATCAAGGCACAGTTCATTGAAGTCATAGAGTGGCTGGACGAGTCCGGCAACACTATGCTCTACCGCTTCCCCGTCCGCGGGCAGGAGATCAAGAACGGCGCGCAGCTCATCGTCAGAGAGTCGCAGGTCGCCGTCTTCGTCTTTGAGGGGCAGATCGCGGACGTGTTCACCCCCGGCCGCTACACCATCAACGGCGGCAACACACCCATCCTCAGCAAGCTCGGCGCGTGGAAGTACGGCTTCAACTCGCCCTTCAAGTCCGAAGTCTATTTCGCCAACACCAAGCAGTTCACGGACCTCAAGTGGGGCACGATGAACCCGATCATGATGCGCGACGCCGACTTCGGCATGGTGCGCCTGCGCGCCTTCGGCATCTACTCGATTCGCGTCGCCGACCCGCGCACCTTCATCAAGGAAGTCGCCGGCACCAACGGCCACTTCGAGACCGAGGACATAGAGGGCCAGTTGAAGCGCACGCTCGTCTCAAGCTTCACGGACGCGCTCGGCGAGTCGAAAATCGCCGCGCTCGATCTGGCGTCGAACTACGACGAGCTTGGCGTGTTCGCGCGCACGAAGCTGAACGAGGAGTTCAAGTCTTACGGCCTTGAGCTGACCAAGTTCTTCGTCGAGAACATTAGCTTGCCGCCCGAGGTCGAGGCGGCGATGGACAAGCGCACTTCGATGGGCGTCATCGGCGACGTGGGCCGCTACGCGCAGTTCCAGGCGGCAGACGCCATGCGCGACGCGGCGCAGAATCCTTCGGGCGGCGCTGGCATCGGCGCAGGGCTCGGCGCGGGCTTCGCCATCGGCAACCAGATGGCCGGGCAGATGTCGAACGCCATGAACCAGCCGCAGCAGCAGCCGCAGGGTGGCGGCGGCGCGGCCGTCAAGTGTCCGAAGTGCGGCGCGGCCAACACCGGCTCCGGCAAGTTCTGCAACGAGTGCGGCGCTCAACTTCAGACGGCCGCGCAGACGGTCCCGTGCGTCAAGTGCGGCGCGCAGCTTCAGGAGGGCGCGAAGTTCTGCAACGAGTGCGGGGCGAAGCAGGAGAAGCCCAAGTGCCCCAACTGCCAGGCCGAGGTCGGCCCCGGCGCGAAGTTCTGCAACGAGTGCGGCACCAAGATAGAGGGCGACGCGCCGCAGCCGAACGCTTGATGCCTTAGTTAACGCGCGAGGCGAAAGGGCACGCTCCTGATTTTCGAAGAGGCGTGCCCTTTCGCTTGTGCGCTCCCGAACGGTGACTGTCATGCCGGAGACGAGAAGGCCGAAGGTCGTGGTCATCATGCCCGCCTACAACGCGGCCAAGACGCTCAAGATGACTTACATGGAGCTGCCGCACGACGTGGTGGACGTAGTCCTCCTCGTTGACGACGCCAGCTCGGACGAGACCGTCGAAATCGCGCGCCAGCTCAATCTGGAGCTGTTCATACACAACCGCAATTACGGCTACGGGGGCAACCAGAAGACCTGTTACGCGGAGGCGCTCAGGGCGGGCGCGGAGATCGTCGTCATGGTGCACCCGGATTATCAGTACGACCCGAGCTGCCTGCCGCGCATCATCGAGCCGATTGAGCGGGGCAAGGCGGACGTGGTGCTGGGCTCGCGGCTGATGGGCGTCACGCCGACCAAGCAGGGGATGCCCTGGTGGAAGTACCTGGGCAATCGGCTGCTGACGAAGGTCGAGAACGCGGCCTTCGGCCTCAAGCTTTCGGAGTACCACACGGGCTACCGCGCTTTCAGCCGCGAGGTGCTGGAGGCGGTCAACTTCCAGATGAACTCCGACAAGTTCATCTTCGACCAGGAGGTCATCGCGCAGATCGTAGATGCGCGGTTCCGCATCGCCGAAGTCCCCGTGCCGACGCGCTACTTCCCAGAAGCGTCGTCGGCCAGTTTCCTCGACAGCTCGCGCTACGGGCTCGGCATCCTCTGGCTCGTCTTCCGCTATACCCTACACAAGGGCAGGCTGCTGCCGCAGAAAAAATTCCAGAGCCTGCGCCGCCGCTACACGAAGATGGAAAAGGCCGCGCAGAAGAGCCCTGGCGCGCTCGGGAATTAAAAGCCCTGCTGAGTCTCGTTGCGGTAAAGCGCGAAGACGAACCACGCGTTCTCGTACCACTTCGGGTCAACGAGCCGCAGCGAGCTGCCGTACTGTTCTAGATGCTCGGCCGCGGCGACCGCGCCCCACGGCCCGGGCCTCTTGTGCGCGACGATGACTTCGCGCGCGCGCCGCGCTTCCTCCTTCGCCCACGGCATTCTCACCACCTGGCCTTCAAGCGGCAGAGGCGTCATCGTGCCCTCCGGCTGCAAGGCGGCGAACACGTAAGTCTCCCAGTAACTACCCATCAGCAGCCCGCGCGGGGCCTTCCGCGCCACCGCGAGGGCCGCCTCCCTGTCCAGGTCGTACTCAAGACTGTGGCTCGGCGCGGGGAATTTGAAGGCCAGCAGAATTGTCATGACCAGCAGGAAGGCCGGGCGTGCGTACACGCCCAGACGCGACCGCGCGGCGGCGAGCCGGACGAGCAGAAAGACGGTCAGCAGTCCGCTCGCCGGGGCGAACAGGTTCGTCAGCGTCAGGAACCTGTCGTCGTACTCGGCCACGCGGACGTGATCCACCGCGACGGTCAGCAGGAAGTTAGCGGCGGCAATCGCGTAAGCCCCGGCCGCCAGGACGAGCGTGTCATCCGCCAACGCCGATTTTAATTTTTCGAGCAGGCGGGCGCGTTTCGTGAAAAAGGCGTAGCCGAGTAAGCCCGCGAGCGCGAGCAGGCCGAGCGCGGGCAGCAGGTACAGGGGCCACCACGAAAGTTTCGTGATGTGGTCGAACATCTCCCGGAAATTCTCCGCCAGGTGGCCCGTGTCCAGATTGAAACGGGTCGCGAAGTCCTCGCCGTAATGCTTCAACGCATGGCGGTTGTATGTCCATTTTTGCAGCCGCTCGACGACGACCGCCGCCGCGACCGCCGCCAGGCCCAGCAAGTAAGGTTTGAGCATTCTCCTCTCTTCGGGCTGCTGCTCCGCTTCTTTCAGCCGCGCGCGCATTGCTTCCAGGTGCAGCGGGATTAAGAGGAAGGCGGCGCTCGCCGTCGAACTCCAGACGGCGAGGTACGAAGCGGCGAACGCGAAGAGAAGCCACGCCGCGCGCGCGAGCCCCGGCCGTCTCGCGTAACTTTCGAAGAGCCGCCTCAGGCCGTACCAACTGAAGAGCAGCGCGCCCGTCTGCCAGGCGTAGAGCTGGCTCAGCTCGAATATCGTCAGCCGCGACTCCGTGTGCAGGCAGAGCGCGACGAGGTAGGCGAGCGCGGCCGCCGCCGCCCCGTCCTTCCCGCCGAGGCCGGCGAAGATGAGCGCGCCGACGAAGAGCCACAATGCCTGCATCACGAAGAGGCTCTGGTCAGTCCAGCGATAGCCGGTCGCGCGGCGCACGAGTTGTGTCGTGAGAAAGGGCCACGCGCCCCACCTGTCCGCGCCGTAGTAATAGAGGTTGAAGATTGTCAGCGGCCGCTCGTCGTTGGACATCAGGACGGGGATGGCCGAGTCCGAGTTGAAGGAGACGTTGTTCGCCTCCGTGCTCGGGCCGAAGGCCAGGACCGCGCGCCACAGGAAGAAGGCCCACAGGGCGAGCGCCGCCGTAATGAGCAGCGCCTTCTTGAGTGGCGGCCGCCGCTGGGCCAATTTTTTTGAGATGCTCCACACGCGCGCTGCCATCGTGAGGGTTATAAGGCGCTCGGCGCTGGTTGCGCAACGTCAGGGCCGAAGTCGCCCGCTTCCGCGCGGCTGTTCAAATTGGCGGGCGCGGGTGTTATGCTATGGCCCGAACTCCTCAGACCGGGTCGGGTCGAAAGCTCCGAGGGAAATTAAGTTACTCCAGGGTGAGACGTATGAAAGAACCGCGTCGCGTCGTCATTACGGGGATGGGTTGCGTGACGCCCGTGGGCATCGGGCGCGAGGCTTTCTGGCGCGCTCTCGTGCAGGGCGAGAGCGGCGTGCGGCGCATAGAGACTTTCGATGTGTCTGCCTCGCCCGTCAAGATCGCGGCCCAGGTGCGCGACTTCGACTGGGAGGCGCAGCTCAACCCGAAAGACCGCAAGCACGTCCCGCGCACCGTGCCGCTCGCGCTCGCCGCCGCGCGCGAGGCGCTCGAAGACGCGCGCATACACACAGGCGACCTCTCGCTCGACGAGCGGCGCGAGATCGGCGTCGTCCTCGGCACGGGCGGCGGCGGCCTGGCCTTCACGGAGAAGCAGTACGAATATTGGTACGTCGGGCCGACCACGAAGGCGAGCGTCTACACCATCCCTTCGTCAACGCACGGCGGGCTCTCCTCAGAGCTTTCGATGGTCTTCGGCCTGCGCGGCCTCTCGCACATTGTCTCGACGGGCTGCACGAGCTCGACCGACGCGCTCGCCTACGCGGCCGGGCACATCGCGCGCGGCCGCCAGGAGGTGATGATCGCCGGCGGCGTTGACGCCCCGCTCGCGCCGGGCATCCTCGCCGGGTTCAACTTGATGACGGTGCTGACGAACGAGTGGAACGACGAGCCGCACCGCGCCTCAAGGCCCTTCTCGCGCGACCGCTCGGGGATAGTGCTCGGCGAGGGCGCGTGGATTTACGTTCTCGAAGAGCGCGAGCGCGCAGTGAGGCGCGGCGCAAGCGTCTACGCGGAGATCACGGGCTACGGCGCGACGTGCGACGCTTACCATCGCGTCAGGTTGGAAGAGACGGGCGACGAGCCGGCGCGCGCCATGACGCTCGCCCTGCGCGACGCGGGGCGCGAGCCGGCGGAGGTTGATTACGTCAACCTGCACGGCACGTCCACGCTCTTGAACGACCGCATAGAGACGCACGCGCTCAAGCTCGCGTTCGGCGCGGAGGCGCGGCGCATTCCGATGTCCGCGACCAAGTCGCAGGTCGGCCACCCGCAGGGCGCGAGCGGCGCGGCGGGCCTCGGCGCTGCGCTCTGCGCGATGCACAGGGGCGTCATCCCGCCGACCATCAACCTGGACGAGCCCGACCCCGACTGCGACCTCGACTACGTGCCCAACGAGGCGCGGCCGGCGGACGTGCGCGTCGCCCTCTGCAACTGCATCGGCTTCGGCTCGAAGAACAGCGCGCTCGTCGTCGAAAAGCAGTGATGCGTGATAAGAGAGAAGCTCTTTCTCATCACTTATGTTTCATCTTTTCAAAAAGCGTAGCTCGGAGTTGGAGCATCTGGATAAGGGCGACTACACGCCGGAGGAGTACGAGGGATGCCTGGCGGAGTTGCGGCGCGTCAATCGGTTGCTGGGGGACGCGCGGGCGCTCAAGCGTTCGCTGCTGGCCGAGGTCGAGCGCGAAGGGTTGAAGAGTTTCTCGGTATTAGACGTGGGCGCGGGGTCGGGTGAGTTGCTGCGGACGGTCGCGCTGTGGGCGCGCGAGCATGAAAGGGAAGCTCTGCTCGTCGGGCTTGAGCTGAACGCGCGCTCGGCCGCGGCCATCAGGGAAGAGTCCGCGGCGTTCAGTTGCATACGCGCTCTGCGCGGCGACGCGCTTCATCTGCCGTTCGCGGGCGGCCGCTTCGACTACGCCATCTGCTCGCTCTTCACGCACCACTTCAAAGACGAGCAGGTCGTACACATTCTGAACGAGTTGGGCCGCGTGGCGCGACGCAAGGTCTTCGTCATAGACCTGCACCGCCACCCGCTCGCCTACTTCCTTTACACGACCGTGGGCCGCCTCTTCCTGCACAACCGACTGATCCGCGAGGACGGCGCGCTCTCCATCCTGCGCGGCTTCCGCCCGCGCGAGCTGGACGAGTTGTGTCAGCAGACGCGCCTCGCCGGTTGCAGCGTCGAGCGGCGCTTCCCCTTCCGACTGGTCTTGAGCGGGAGCAGCAACGGAGCCTTGAGGGATGAGTAGCGCGCGGGCAACGTATGACGTGATCATCGCGGGCGGGGGGCCTGCGGGCGCGAGCGCGGCGATTCACCTGGCGGCGGCGGGAGCGCGCGTGCTCGTCGCGGAGCAGAAGCATTTCCCGCGCTCGAAGCTGTGCGGCGAGTTCATCTCGCCCGAGTGCCTCGGGCACTTCGAGCGGCTGGGCGTCCTCGAACCGATGATTGAGGCGGGCGGCGCGCGGCTCACGGAGACGCGCTTTTATTCGCGGAGCGGGAGGAGCGTTAATGTCCCGAGCGAGTGGTTCGGCGCGGCGAGTGTGGCGGCGCTGGGGTTGAGCCGCGCGGAGATGGACGCGCGGCTGCTGGCGCGTGCGCGCGAGGCTGGCGTCGAAGTCATGGAAGGGGCGCAGGCGGTGCGCGTGCTCTCGCAAGACGGGCGCGTGCGGGGCGTCGCTCTCAAGCAGGACGGGCGCGTGCTCGAAGTCGGCTCGCTCGTCGCCTTGGACGCGACGGGCAGGACGCGCACGCTCGCGCGGTTGGCTGAAAGAGAAGAGGCCGGGCGCGTGGTGAATCACAGCCGCCCGCGCCTCGTCGCGTTCAAGGCGCACCTCGAAGGCGCGCGCGGCGCGGCCGCCCACTGCGAAATCTACTTCTACCGCGGCGGCTACGGCGGCCTGAGTCGGGTGGAGAACGACCTGAGCAACCTTTGCTTCATCGCGCGTGCGCGTGACGTGCGCGCGTGCGGTGGCGACGCGACTCGCGTGATGCGCGAAGTCTTGATGAAGAACGAGAGGGCGGCGCAAACTCTGTCGCGGGCGAGCGTCAACACGGGCTGGCTGGCCGTCGCGCTCGAAGGCTTCGGCCGGCGCGCGATTGTGCCGGCCGCGGGGCTCCTCTCAATCGGCGACGCGGCCTCTTTCATAGACCCTTTCACGGGCAGCGGGATGCTGATGGCCCTTGAGAGCGGGGAACTCGCGGCGCGCGTGGTCGCAACTCATCTGACGGCACTCCGCGGCGGCGCGTCGTTCGAAGAGACGGCCAGCGACTACCGTGCTCTTTACCGCAAGACTTTCGGCGCGCGCCTGCGCGTCTGCGCCATGATGCGGCGCGCGGCCTTCGTCCCGCGCTTCGCCGAGACGTTAATCTTCGCGCTCGGCGCGAGCACGCGAGCGCGCCGCCGCCTCGCGCGCTCGACGCGAAGCAGGGAAGAACGTGCTGACAGTCAGTACCGCCTGCGGTAGCGGGCGGGTACTGACATTGACGTAATTGGTGTGGTAACTTCTCGCCGGTCGGCGAGTAGATATTTTAGAGGAGACTTATGAAAATCTGTCCGGTTTGCCAAAAGACGTATAACGACGAGCAGAATTTTTGCCTCGATGACGGCGCGACCCTGATGGCCGAGCCAGCCGCCGGCGGCGGATACAACCGCAGCGCGGCCGCCACAGAGGTGCTGCAAGGAACCCCGACCGGGGGCTACCCGGGGCCGACCTCGCCGCCTCCTCCTTACTCGCCGCCGCCTCCACAATGGGCTCCGCCTGCGACGCAGAAGAAAAGCCCTCTGCTATGGATTCTGGTGGGCGCGCTCGGGTTGATAGCGGTCGTCGTCGGCATCATTCTGGCGACGCGCGGCGGCTCGGACACGACGACCACGGGCGGCACGACCACGGGCTCGACGCCTGCGGCCTCGCCCGGCGCGGCCACGACGATTGCCGCCGGCAAGACCTACAACGACCCCAACGGGCGCTTCAGCGTCGCGCTGCCCACGGACTACCCGGAGTTCAAGTCTTCGAAGCAGACGCAGGCGACGCTCGCCGGCCCGGTCGAGTTGAACATGCTCTTGTCGGAGAAACCCAACGGCGCGTTCATCGTCGGCTATTCGGACTTCCCGGAGGCCGCGTTCGAAGGTAGGACGCCGAAGAAGATGCTCGAAGACGGGCGCGACGGCTCGCTCAAGAACATCAACGCGACTCTCGAAAAGCAGCAGGACTTGACCATCCAGGGGCGCACGGGGCTCGGCGTCTACGGCTCGGCCAACAGCGGCGGCAGGCCCTACTACGTCCGCTTCAATTTCATCCTGGACAAGCCGCGCGCTTACCAGGTCGGCTACCTCGCCTACAACCGCGCCGACCTCGACAAGCCCGAGGTACAGGCGTTCTTCGACTCCTTCAAGATGAAGTAAGGAAATAATCACCACGGAGGACACAGAGGGGCACAGAGGGAAGAAAAGGATTTGAGATTTCAAATCTGAAATCTGAAATTTTTTATCTTCCTCTGTGTTCCTCTGTGTCCTCTGTGGTTAATTTTCATCAGGGCGTGAGGCCGACGCCGCGCAGCAGGTCTGCGAAGCGGGGCGAGGAGCGCAGGCTGTCGAGCGTCGGGTCAACCTTGAGCCAGACCATCCCTTCGGAGCGATTCTCGTAGGCCAGGTCGAGCCACGCGAACGCCTCCTCGCGCTCGCCCAGGGCCGTGTGGACGGCCGCGACGTAGTAAGGCGAGACGTACCTCTCTTTCGAAATCACGGCCAGCGCGTCGAGCAGTTCGCGGGCCTTCGCGCCTTCGCCCAGGAGCGCGTAGGCGTGCGCTTCGGCCGCGAGCACGAGCGGGCCGCCGCCCGACAACTCGGTCGCGCGCCCGTACTCGGCCAGCGCCTCCTCGAACATCCCCTCGTGCGCGTAGGCCAACCCGAGCCACAGGTGCGCCATGTAAAAGTTCGGCTCCATCTCGACGACACCCTGATACTCTGCAATCGCGCGGTCGTACTGCCTCGTCAGGAAAAACTGCCAGCCGACGCCGACGCCTATCGGGAGCGATAGCGGGTCCAGTTCCTGCGCGCGCTTGATCTCCGCAACGGCCTCCGCGTGCCGCCCCATCGCCGTCAAATAGAGCGCGTACCAGTGGTGCGCGGTCGGGTAGTTCGGATTCAGCTCGACGGCGCGGCGGTACTCCTTCTCGGCCTCAGACCAGTCCCAGTCGAAGAGGCGGACGTAGCCGAGCGACGCGTGCGCCTCGGCGAGTGTGCCGTCGAGGCGCAACGCTTCGAGCGTGGCGACCTTCGCGCTCTGTAGAGCCTCATTCGGGTGGAGCGCGCCGTACTCGACGGAGCCCATCAGGAGGTAAGAGTCCGCGAGCCCGGCGTAGGCGAGCGCGTAGTCCGGGTCGAGGCGGATGGCCTGCTGGAAATATTCCACGCCGCGGCGCAAGCCTTCGAGCGTGCGCTTGTTCCAGTAGAAGCGCCCCTTCAGGTAAGTCTGGTAAGCCTCCGTGCTTTCGGTGTATCGCTTGGCGAGCCGCTTCTTCTGCTCGCCCGAAAGTTTCAGCCGGAGTTTTTCGGAAATCTCGCGCGAAATCTCTTCCTGCACGGCGAGCAGGTCCGCGGAGTTGCGGTTGTACTGCTCGCCCCAGAGCTGCCAGCCGTCGGCCACGTCCACCAGTTCGGTACGGATAATCAAATTCTCGTTGAGCTGTATCACGCGCCCTGTCAGCACCGCGCGCACGCCCAGCTCGCGCCCGATCTGTTGCGGGTCAATCTCGCGTCCCTTGTAGCGGAAGACGGTCGAGCGCGCCATGACGCGAAGCTGCGGCAGTTGCGACAGGCTGTTGATGATGCTCTCCGTGATGCCGTCCGAGAGATATTCCATCTCCGCGTCGCGGCCCGCGTTGACGAGCGGCAGCACGGCCAGCGAGTCAATGACCTTGCGCGCGCGTTTGGCGCTCGCGCCGTTCGTGTCGGGCGGGGCGGTCGTCTTACGTTGGCTCGCGGAGCTTGCGCGCTTGACGGCGCGGCCGTTCTTGCCCTCGTCGCTCGTGGCGCGCACCTCGGCGACGAAGCGGAAGCCGCGGCGCGGCACAGTCTCTATGTACTTCGCGCCGCCCTGCGTCTCGCCGAGCGCCCTGCGCAGCGTGTAGATGTTGACGTTGAGGCTCCCCTCCTCGACGACGGCGTCGGGCCAGACGCGCTCGATCAACTCGTCCTTGCCGAGCACTCGGCCGCCGCCCTCGACTAAAGCGAGCAGCGTCTCGAAGGCTTTGATGGTGAGCTGTACGTGATGCGGCCCGCGCAGCAGGCGGCGCTCCGCCCGGTCCAGGCGGAAAGGGCCGAAGTCGTAGAAGCGAGGGGGGCGTGCGCTCATAACGGCCATTAAGGACTGTTTCAGGAATCTTTCAGAACTTTTTAAGTGAAGTTAAAAGACTTCACCCGCGCCCTTTGGCTAGTGTGTGCTGCCGAAGTAGGACAGTCGTCAGGGACAGATTCATCAGGGTCGTGCCGCGTTGCCAATTGTAGGGCAAAGCGCGCGACGGCAGCAACAGAGCGAGGAGCGTGCCATGCGGAAACTACTTCTTCCGGCGGTCCTGGTCACCTGCTTTACGACTCCCGCGGCGGCGCAAAGGTTGGACGGCTACAACCGCTTCGAGGTCTTCCACGGAACCTCCTATTTTATTTTGGAGAGGCCGGAGCCCGTCGGCGTGGGCGTAACGTTCGAGGGCTTCCGCGGAATCAGCAACGCCGCCACGTTCAACATCAAGCGGTACTTCGGACTGAAGGTTGATCTCGCGCGCTACGACAGGAAGTACGGCCTCTGCGCGCCGGGGCAAGGAATGACCGACCACTCTTCATGCTTCAGCCCGCTGCAAGGCGCGGTCGTGACCGCGGACGACCCGCACCTGAAGACCGCTATTTACAACTTCATGGGCGGCATTCAACTGAAGGACAACGGCAGGGGCGCGAAACTCTTCAAGCCGTTCGCGCACCTCTCAATCGGCTCGGCGCTCACCAGGGAGAGCGTAGACACCTACACGCCCGACCCCGCTTCGGGCCGACTGTTTTTAGACTTCAAGACGCGCTCGCACTGGGGCGCGGCCGGCGCAATCGGCGGCGGGCTGGACATCAGGCTGAGCGACCGCATAGACCTGCGGGCCGTCCAGGTTGATTATCACAAGGCGACCATCTTCAACAACTCGACCGACAGCCTGCGCGTCGGCGTCGGCCTCGTCTTCCACTGAGGCGGGGCCAGGAGGAGCAGTTAGACGTGAGCGTAAAATCTAAGACAATCGTGCTCGGCGCAATTCTATTTCTGCTGACGGGCGCGTGCGGCCGGGCGAAGGCGCAAGGGCAAGGTGACGAGGGCGCGCGCCGCGCGCTTGAGGTCAAGGGCAAGGTCAGGAAGATAGGGACCGGCGTCAGGCGGCGCGTGCGGGTCGAGCTGCTCGGCGGCCGAAAGCTCGAAGGCTACATCGGCCAGATCGGCGAGGAACATTTTTACGTCGTCCGCACGGACGAAGCGAGGGGCACCGCCGCCGTCGTGGCTTTCGACGCCGTGCGGAGCGTGGAGAAGAGAAATGATACGAGCTGGCGCGACGTGGTCTACAGGACCGGCCTGGGGGCCGGCGCGCTCCTGGGCTTCCTGCGCGACCTGGGCTCGATGATTACGCCCGCATTTCCCGCGGCCCCTTAGCCGCACGCGCGGGCGAGACGCGTGAGCGCCCGCCCGCTCACGCCGAAAGCAATGCGGAATGCGGATTAATTCTTCATTCATCATCCCGCATTCCGCGTTGCCTTTTAATACTTGCCACGCGCACGTGTTTTGCGGTACAAACACGGCGCGTTCGTTGGAAGAATTCGCTTCAGCGGCGTCACTCCCGACGCCGCTGAAGCCTGTCAATCGCTCAAGACGATTTTTCAATTTCCGCTCTCGCCGCGTGGGCAGGCGTCAACCCCTGCCCGCCGCCGCGGGGCTTTTGTCCGTCGCCGGGCAAAGGGCGTGCCTTCCATTTTCGATTGTAAGGAGAAGACCATCATGCGTGTGTTCCCCCAGCGGTGCCTGCGTGACCTCTGTGTCCGGCTCATCGTTGTGTGCCTGGCAATCGTGGCCTCCGCGACCGCCGCCTTCGCACAGTCTCAGTCCAACGCGGCCGACTTACAGGGCTTCGTGCGCGACCCGAACGGCGCGGTCGTCGTCGGCGCGACCGTCACGGCGCGCAACCCCGCGACCAACTTTACGCGCGACGCCAAGACGAACGATGACGGCTACTACCAGATGGTCAGCCTGCCGCCCGGCGAATACGAAGTCACGGTCGAGGCGGCCTCCTTCAAGAAGGCTGTCGTCCCCTCCTACAAGCTGACCGTCGGCGCGCGCGCAGACCTCGACATCAACCTCGAACTCGGCCAGCTCACCGATGTCGTCAACATCACGACCGAGGATCAGCCCGTCATCGAGACGACGCGCACCGCCGTCACCAACACCATCGAGCAGCAGAGAATCGAGAACCTGCCCATCAACCAGCGCGACTACCTGGGCTTCTCGACCACCATCTCGACGGTGAGCCGCGGCAACGACCGACCCATCGGCCCCGCGCCCTCGTCGGGCCTCAACATCGGCGGCCAGCGCGGCCGCTCCACGCTCGTCCAGGTTGACGGCCTAGACAACACGGACAACTCCGTCAACGCCGCGCGCTCGACCGTCTCGCAGGAGGCCGTGCAGGAGTTCCAGGTCGCCACCAACTCTTACGCGGCGGAGTTCGGCCGCGCCACCGGCGGCATCATCAACGTCGTCACCAAGGGCGGGACCAACGAGTTCCGCGGCAACGTCTTCGGCTTCATCCGGCACAAGTCAATCCAGGCGCGCAACGCCTTCGCCCCCATCATTGACAACGACCCCGGCAAGAAGCCCGGCTTCACGCGCGCGCAGTACGGCGCGACCCTCGGCGGCCCCATCGTCCGCGACCGCACCTTCTTCTTCGCCGCCTACGAGGGCCGCCGCCGCCAGGAGTCAGGCTTCTTCACTTCGGACGTGGTCGGCAACCTCACAAGCTCCGTGACGATTCCCGTCATCCCCGCCGGCCCGGGCATTTTCCTCAACCCCGTGGCGACGACCTTCAGGAACATTACGCCGCAGCAGGCGGCCTTCATCAGCAACCTGCTGGCCGCGGGCACGGCCCCGGCCGTCTGCCTGGCGCGCACCTACGCCTACTTCGTGTCGAGCGGCGGCTCGACGGGCCTCAACGGCACGAACCCGCTGCCCAACCCGAACGCCGGGAGCGTGTGCCCCGCGTTCAGCCCCATCGCGACCGGCGCTTTCATCGGCCCGCGCTTCCTGCTCTCTGGGACGCCCGTGCCGACAGCCGCCAACAACGGCGTCGTGCCCGGCTTCACGACCGTTGACGCGAACGGCAACCCCATCGGCTTCCGCGCGCTCAACCAGTTGTCGCGCGTCTTCCCACTCTCGGAGGACACCAGCTTCTTCTCCGTGCGCGGCGACCACCGCATCAACAACAGCAACCAGATGACCCTGCGCTTCAGCTACAACCCCTCCGACATCACGGGCATTCAGGACGAGTCGCAGAACCAGACGCTGGGCCAGAACGACTTCTCGCGCACCGGCATCCAGACCCTGCGCGACACGACCTTCGTCACCACGCTTAACTCGACTTTGTCGAGCACCGTCGTCAACGAGGCGCGCTTCCAGTACGGCCGCCGCAAAGCCACCTTCGACTCGCAGGTGCCCGGCGTCGCGCTGCAAATCTCCGGCGCGGCCTTCATCGGCTCGAACCCCTTCTCGCCCGTGGACCGCACGGAGAAGCGCTTCCAGATCGCCGACAACGTCAACTGGATCATCGGCAACCACACGACGAAGTTCGGCGCGGACTTCAACTTCGTTGACATCGAAGCCGTCTTCGAACTGAACTTCCCCGGCCTCTTCAACTTCGGCACCTTCGCCCTTCAGCCCTTCATCACGGGGCTGCCGGCGAGCGCGCCCGCCCTGGAGCCCGTCCAGTCCTACGGCCTCGGCGTCCCGGGCGTCTTCATCGAAGGCTTCGGCAACCCGAACAGCGCGATTAAGAACCGCCCGCTCGCCTTCTTCGGACAGGATTCGTGGAAGGTTCACCCGCGTCTGACACTCAACTACGGCGTGCGCTACGACGTGGAGCTGACGGACACCATCCCGCCCGTCCCGTTCACGGACCCGCTGACGGGCATCAGCCTCTCGGCCGGAGACCTCCTCACGGCGCAGGACGTGATGAACGTCCAGCAGGGCTTCCCGCGCGACAAGAACAACATCGCGCCGCGCTTCGGCCTGGCCTGGGACATCAAGGGCGACGGGAAGACCGTCATCCGGGCGGCCTACGGCCTCTTCTACGACCACCCGCTGCTGGCCGTCGCCTTCAACTCCGACATCGCCGACGCCTCGCAGCAGCAGCAGTACACCAACGTGCTGCCGGGCAGTCCGAGCCCGACCGCGGCGCTCAACCTCCTGCAAATTTTCCAGGGGACGGTCTGCACGGCGGCGACCACGAGCCCCTTCTGCCCGCCGGGCTTGAATACGCCGGGCACGGCCGCGACCTCGCAGTACCTGCCGGGCCAGTTGCGCTTCAACGACCAGACCTTCGTCGGCTTCGGCCCCGTCCTCCCGTTCACGCTGGCCGTCGGCAAAGACTTCGAGTACGCCTACGCCAACCAGGCCAACTTCACCATCGAGCGGCAGGTCGGCCGGAACATGTCTGTCTCGGGGAGCTGGATTTTCGTCGGCGCACACCACCTCCCGCACCCGCAGGACGTGAACGCGCCGCGCGTAGACCTGCTCTCGGCAAACTTCCGGCGCTTCGCCGGGCGCGCGCCCACGAGTTTCAGCGAGGCGGCCCTGTTCTTCACCAACCCGATTATCAACAACCCGGCGTTTTTCACGCCGCGCATCCCCGGCCTCGTCTGGGTGAATAACGCGAACGGCGCGGTCATCGTCAACCCGCTCGCGGCCAACTTCTTCCGCCCCTCGGCCCCGAACTACTTCTTCGTCGTGGCGGCGTCGGGCGGGCTGGTGACGCCGCAGACCTTCAACGCGGCGCTGGCCGGCTCTTTGCGCACGCCCGGGCCGATCTCGCCCTTCGGCGACGTGAGCGCGCAGCTCTCGGACGCCAACTCGACTTACCACGCGATGAACCTGGAACTGAAGCGCCGCTTCTCGAACAACTTCCAGTTCCTGGCCTCCTACACGTGGTCACACTCGATTGACGAGTCGTCCGACCTGCAAACGCTCCTGAAGCCGCAGGACAACAACTGCCGCCGCTGCGAGCGCTCGGACTCGCTCTTCGACCAGCGCCATCGCTTCGTCTTCAGCGCGGTCCTCGGCTCGCCCTCCTCGTGGCGCAACTCCGAGGGGTGGGCGCACCGCTTCTTCGCGGACTTCTCCATCGCGCCGATCCTGGAAATCTCCTCGGGCCGCCCCTTCAACATCCTGACGGGCACGGACACCAACGCTGACCTGCAAAGCTCGAACGACCGCCCGTCGGTCGCGGCCGACGGCGAGCTCGTGCTCCCGTCGTTCCTGTCGGCCGGCAGCCTCGGGCGCAACCGCGGCATCACCCACTCTTACGCCTCGCTCGACCTGCGCGTGTCGCGCGCCATCCGCTTCGGCGAGCGCGTTCGCCTAGACATCATCGCGGAGGGCTTCAACCTCTTCAACCGCTTCAACGAGGCGGCCGCCTCACCCTTCTTCAGGGACGTCAACGCCTTCAACGAGCAGGCCCCCGGCGGGAGCTACTACAGCCGCCCGACCGCGGCCTACGACCCGCGCCAATTCCAGTTCGGCCTCAAGCTGAATTTTTAGGCGAGCTATGACTGGGAGCATGAGTTTGCCGCCCTGGCAAACTCATGCTCCCAGGACAGCGCCGGATACGTGCTCTTGAGGGTTAGGAATAGCTGAGGCGCTCGATTGTGCCATCAGCGTGGCGGAGGTGTGTAACGCGAGCAGGCAAACTCGCCAACTCTGTCGCCTCGTCTACGTCAACCAGTTTTCCCGCCTGTTCAAGACGTTCGTAGTACAGCTCGGCTTCTGCGGCCTCATCCAAAGGGGATTCGTTACTCCTCTCGCCCGGGCTGTTCGGGTCGAAATGCCAGAGGGCCGCATTACTCGCCTCCTGTTCGTCAACACTTCAGCCGGGGCAGGGCGTGAAATGAAAAAGAGCCCAATTCCATTAAATGATAAAAGAGGCTGTGCAACGAGCGACGCGAGTTACGTGCGCTCAGGGTCTGACACGTGAGGCACAAGTTATGGAAAGGGAGAGACCATCTGTCGTCTTCTTCGATATTGGGGACACGCTGGGGACCGTGCGCCGCAACGCCGCGGGCGACCGCATGGAGAGAATAAGAGTGCTGCCGGGAGTGACCGAGGCGCTACGCGCGCTAAGCCAGCGCGGAGCGCGGCTCGGAATCATCTCTAACCGCGGGACAGTCCCGGAGGGCGCGCTGTAAATATTCAATCGAGGGCTCGGGAAAAGGGTATATGAATAACTAACTCGAAAGGCATCGCCGCAACGATAGGTTGAGCGAATCGCCCTCTGCCAAAGGAGCAACGCCATGTCCACCACAGAAACAGGAATACCTGCCGTAACGGCACCCGATTCAGGGAATGGTCTGAACCCTACGGCCCCGCCCCAAAACGGGGAGCGATTTATAACGGGCAAACTCACCTTAGACGAGTTCTTCGGCGAGACAAAGACTCAGATACGCATTCTTGTCGTAGCCGACGGGATAATAGGTTTCGTTGAAACCTTTAAGCCCGGCTTCAGCTTGTTCGAGCTGATTGACAACACGCTTATGAAGAGCGCTATGCCCTGGGAGAAGTTTGAAGTTGTAAAAGCGCATCGTGAAGGTGGTTTCAAGGACCCGGTTATCCCTGATTTCAAATTCGACGCGCCGCCACAGGGTTTCTCCTTGGATTCCTTTGACCAGATATGGCTGTTCGGCCAGGACGATGATGGCAACCCAAATCCGCTCGCCCTCAAGCCCTCAGAGGTGAGCGCGTTGGCCGATTTCATGAACAGAGGCGGCGGCGTTTTCGCTACGGGCGACCATGAAACCCTCGGCGCGCCGTTATGCGGCGAGGTGCCGCGCGTGCGCAATATGCGCAAGTGGCGCTCGAAGTCTGACCCGCCGCTGCCGACCAAATTCGGTCCAGGGCGCATTACCACCTTGCGCGAAGGGTTTGATCAGGGCTTTGGTGATTCCGATGAGGTGGACAGTGTTCCGCAGGAGATTCACCCGATATTCAGATTGAACAGGACCGACGACGGCTCGCAGCCGCATGACCTGCTCAAGAACGGCGATTTAGCCATCACGGTCTTGCCGGATCACATGCACGAAGGAGAATGCGTGATCCCTGAAAAGGAAAAGCTTGAGAAAGAGTTGAAGCTCAGCGACGGGACTGCTTACAAGGAATACCCGCCCGCACAGGACGACCCGACAAAGAGGCTCGCGCCCGACCTCGTCGCCGTGTCCACCTCGGCGGGCGGGTCGGTCGTAGGAGAAAAGATACCAGCCCCTCCGGTTATTCCCCGTTTGTTTTACACCATCGTCGCTTACGACGGCCACCGTGCCCACAAGGCTGCTGATATATATAAGAAAGACTGGGTCGGGCGTGTCGTCGTAGACTCCAGCTTTCACCATTTTCTGGACCTTAATCTCAAAGGTCTTTGTGATAGCAGCGGCACTCCGACGAGGGATTGTCTGGCGATCAAGCGGTACTTTAGAAATATAGTCCTCTGGCTTCTCCCGCCGGAAAAGCAGGAGAGCTACTACATGAACATGCTGCGCATGGTCAGACACCTGCCGCCGCTCGTGGAAGATATAAGGCCGATTAAAGACCCTAAGTGGGAAGACCTGTTATTTGCCGGTCGGCTCACTCACCAGGCAATCAGTGAAAAATTTTCCAGGGCCGATGCCGTCCGCTGTGCGCTCGTCGCCGCTGGCACTCGCTCTGACGAACTCAGGGCAGCCGCAGAAGAGTTTCTTGACCCGTGGAGGCATAAGGCCGAAACGGCGCTTGACCCGGCGCGCATGTTCATTAATGCCGACCTGCTCCTGAAACTGATTCTGGGAGGCGCGATGCTGGGCATCGCGGACGAATTGCCGAATCAACCCGTCGTCGCTGCTAAAGAAAATGTTGCAGAAGCGGCAGGAGAGTCGCCAGAACCGCCGGTACGAAAACTTATTGAAGGTGGCTTGGAGAAGACGGGGGCTATTCTGAACGAGGTTATTGTGCAGCCCCACGGGTTGCTCGGAAAGTTCCTGGACGCATTCAAGTAGCATCCGTCAACCGTGTCGCTCGGCGTCTCCGTTGGAGCGCGGGTCAGAGGATGAGAAATGCTTTCACTCTTCTGCCCATGTCAAGATGGAGGGACAAAGCAGCGCATTCAGGTGACGATAAGGTTGGAGCGGGACTTCTCCTTAAGCGAGTAAACCCGTTCTCGGTAGTTAACGACCATTTCCATAAGGAGGAAGTCATGGCTAATTGTGCAGGCCCGATACCGTGGACCTCAACTGTGACGAGGCAGGGGGTAGGAGTCGTAGAGAGAGCAACATTCACCATAGATACCGAAGACGCGAACGGGAATTTTGTAGGGAGCTTCCAGGTACAGGGCAGCCCGGTGGTGGAACAGATTGCAGGACACTGTTCGGGGGCCGACATCACGTTCGTAAGGCCCGCGGGTGCTCCCCCCTTCCGCTATGAAGGAATCTTTGTTTTCGCAGGCCCGGTACTGATTGCCAGCGGTAAGCGCACCCAAGTAGGTTTTCCCCCTGACGTGATCCAAGCGGCGTTCGCAGAAAGCGCAAGCCAGCCCGACGCTGCGCGCAACGAGGAGAAGAAGGAGGCGGACAGGCTCGCCGCGAGGGCGCTCGTAGCAACTCTCCCCCTGGTGCCGGACGACTGGACAGGCGAGAGGACTTAAGCGGGGGAATGAGCGTGCGGTGACGCAGACCTGGCCGGCGCGGTGCCGACCGTGTGAGGTCGCGCCGCGCCGCCGGAGGTTTAAGTTCTCGTTCCCCGCGTCCGCTGGGGCTTTGACTGCCGCGGTGTGCCAAAGCCTCAGCCGGGACTCCCCCGTGGCCACTCAATTTTATTGACTTGTTCAACACTCGTCTTTAGAATCTGCAAACTCAAAGGACTTCGGGATGCGCGGCTGAGGCCGCCGCCAGTCCTTCGACTCTTGTCGAAGCCGCCCCGACCGCATGCAGTTCGGCCGAGACTGCGATTCTCCGACGCGCCAGTTGACGAGTTTGAGTTTGACGCTCTTCCTCTCTTCATTTCTACCTACCACCAGAAAGAGAAGTTGAGCGCCAGGCCGATAAAGTTTAAGGCCCACGGGACAGTATGCCACCGCCACCCACCCACCCACGTCTGCCCGGCGTGCCAGTCAATCGTCGGCAGTTGTTAAGAGTGACTGTCTGCGCGACCGCTCTGTCCCTGGCCTTAGCGCTCGCTCTGTTTCCTTCCAGGGCGACAGAGGCCGCCGCCCACACTACCAGCCCGCGGCAGGGCGACGTGCGACCGCTCGCAGAGGGCGAGACGGTCGAGCGCGAAATCAAGGGAGGCGAAGCACACCAGTTCAGCGTCCCGCTGAAAGCCAACCAATACGCGTCGCTCGCCGTCCGCCGGCAAGGCATTGATCTGCACGTCACAGTCTCCGCGCCGAATCAACAAGTCACGAAGTTTACAAACCCCGCGGGAGCACAAAGCCCCATCTTCCTCTCGCTCATGAGCGAGACGCCGGTCACGTACACTGTCCAGGTAAGCCCCGCCGAAAAATGGCTGGCCGCAGGCCGCTATGAAATCAGCCTGAGTCAGGCGCGCACCCCGGACCCGGCGGACGCGAAGCGCATCGAGGCACAGCAGTTGGTCGCGGAGGGGCGGCTGCTGCACCTGGCCGGGACGAAGGATTCGTACGCGGCGGCCCTCGTCAACTATGAAAAAGCGCTCACGTTGTGGGAAGAGGTTGGCGACCGCTTCGAGCAAGCCAACGCGCTCCATTTCATCGGGCGTACTTATCAGGCGCTCGAAGATTACGGGAAGGCGGAAGGGTCTTACAGGCGGGCGCTCGCCATCCGCGGCGACGAAGACAAGGGGAGGGGCTACACGCTTTTCGACCTGGCGGAAGCTTATTACTTTCTGAAGAGCCGGCCCGAATCGCTCCCGTACTACGAAGAGGCGAAAGCGGCCTTCATGGCAGACCGCGACACGCGGGGGCAGGCCCTCGCCCTGAGCCAGATCGGCCTCGTCTACATGCGGCGGAACGACTGGAAAACGGCGCGAATAGTTCTTGAGGAGGCGCTGCGCATTCACCGCGCCGAAGGCGACACCCACGAGGAGATGCGCGCCCTCAACATGATGGGCGGCGTCTACGACTACGAGGGCCAGCCGGAAAAAGCGCTGGAGTCGTTCACGCGGGCGCGCGACGGCTTTCACCTGTTGGGCGACCTCGCGCGCGAAGGCAACCTCTCCATCAATATCGGCCTGCGCTACGACGAGTGGAGCGAGTGGAGAGAGGCGCTCACGAACTACCAGACAGCCCTTGCCAGTTTTGCGGAGGCCGGGGCATTGCCCGAGAGTGATAAGATTTATATTAAAGGTAAGAGGGCCTCCGCGCTCTACAACATCGGGGCGCACTACGTCTTCCTCGGCGACTACGCTGAAGGACTCAAACACTTGCAGAAATCTCTCGACCTGCGAGCGGAGCCGGAGCGGGGCCACACGCTCATGATGATGGGCTACGCCCACGTCCTGTCGAACGAGCCGAAAACGGCATTGGAGTACTGCGAGACAGCTAGAAAAATACAGGAGGATGCTAAAGACCCCGACGTGGCGCAGACCTACATGGTGATGGGGGTGGCTTACGACGCGCAGGGCGACCGGCAAAAAGCGGTCGAGTATTTCGACAAAGCGCTCGAAATCCAGCAGAACGAAAAAACACTCGACTTGAAAAATCAGGCCATCACGCTCGACTGGCGGGGCCGGACTCACGCGGCGATGGGGAACGCCGGCAAGGCACTCGAAGATTTAGAGGCCGCGCTCTCCGTCTGGCAAAAGTACAAGGACCGGAACGGCGAGGCCATGGCGCACTTCCAACTGGCCCGCGTCGAGCGGGACCGGCTTCACCTGGATGCGGCGCTCAGTCACGCCGAGGCCGCCGTCAAGCTCACCGAGCCGCTGCGCGCCAGCGTCATGAGCCAGCAACTGCGCGCGACGTACTTCGCCCCGAAGGTTGATTACTACGACCTCTACATTGACCTGAACATGCGCGCGGGCGGGCGCGACGCGACGCGGGTGGCCGTTGCGTTCGAGGCGAGCGAGCGGACGCGCGGGCGCGGCCTGCTGGACCTTCTGTCGGACGCCGGTGTGGACGCCATCCTTTCGGACGCTGAGCTGGCCGCCGCCGGGCCTGAGCAGCAGTCGCTCGCGGCGCTCGCGCAAAAGCGGCGGTCGCTGCAACGGACGATTCTTACCAAGTCGGCGCAGCGGGAGCGGGCGCTGATGAAGAAACCGGGCGCTGGGGATGCCGCGACCCTCGAAGGTGAACTCGCGGCGCTCGGCGCGGAGCAGGAGCGCGTTGAGGCGCAGATTAGGCGCGAGCACCCGCGCTACGCCGCGCTCATGTTCCCGCAACCGCTGAGCGTGGCTGAGGTCCAGCGGCTCCTTGACCCGGACACTCTCCTCCTGGAGTTCTTCCTGGGCGAGGAGGCGAGTTACGTCTGGGCCGTGACGCCGACCAGCATCAACGGCTACACGCTGCCGCCGCGTCGCGAGATAAAAGTGGCCGCGCGCCGCCTCAAGGAACTTTTGTGGAAGGGTAAGCCGCTGCCGAACGAGAGCGCGGCCGTGCGCCACGCCCGCCTGAAGAGCGCGTCGGAGGAGTATTGGCGGGAGGCGCTCTCTCTCAGCCGGACGCTGCTCGGCCCCGTGGCGGCGCAATTTAAAGACAAGCGCCTGCTGGTTGTCGCCGACGGCGAGCTGATGTACCTCCCGTTCGGGGCCTTGCCCTCGCCCGAAGCCGCCGCCGCTCTCGCGCAGCGGGTGGGCGCGACTCCCGCCCCGCTGATACGCGACCACATAGTCGTCAACCTACCGTCCGCCTCCGTACTCTCGGCCCTGCGGCAGACCGCCCGGCGTGCCCCTGTGCCGAAGTCTGTCGCCATTTTCGCGGACCCCGTCTTTGAAGAGGACGACCCGCGCCTTCGGAACGCGCGGGCCGCCCGCCCGCCCGCCGCCCCGGCCGGACGCCTCGCCGAGCTGAAACTTTCCCGCCTCCCCTTCACGAGGCAGGAGGCGAGTCACATCGTCGAGGCAGCGCCCCGCGGCTCAGCGCTCACGGTCATGGATTTCGATGCCAACCGCGAGAGAGCGACCGACTCGCAACTCGGCCGGTACAGCATCGTCCACTTCGCGACGCACGGCATCCTCGACGAGGAGCACCCGGAGTTGTCCCGCCTCGTGCTCTCCCTCTACGACCGCGAGGGCCGCTTCCACGAAGAAGGGTTCCTGTCGTTGGGCGACATTTATGGTCTGAGTCTGCCCGTGGACCTCGTCGTCCTCAGCGCCTGCCGCACGGGCCTCGGCAAGGAGGTGAGGGGCGAGGGACTCATCGGCCTGACGCGCGGCTTCATGTACGCCGGCTCGCCGCGCGTCGTGGCAAGTCTGTGGCAGGTGGACGACGAAGCTACCGCCGAGTTGATGAGGTATTTTTACCTGAAGATGTTCAAGGAAGGGATGTCGCCCGCCGCGGCGCTCAGGGCGGCGCAGTTGTCCGTGGCCGGGCAGAGGCGCTGGAGCAGCCCCTACTACTGGGCGGGCTTTGTCTTGCAAGGCGAATGGAGGTAGACCCCACTTTCGGTCGGCTGACCTACTTCAGGCGAAGGGCACTCGCCGGCGCGCGACTATGAACAATTTTGACGAACTGCTCGGCTGGCTGCACCCCGACGACCGTGATGAGGCCGGGAGGAAGTACGAGGAAATCCGGCGCAAGCTCATCAGGATATTTATCCACCGAGGCTGCATGACGGCCGAAGAGCTGGCCGACGAAACCATTGACCGCGTCACGAGGAAGGTGCTTGAGATCAGGGCCAAGTACAACGCCTCCGACGACCCGGCGCTCTACTTCTACGGCGTCGCGCGTAACGTCTACCGCGAGTATCTCAAGCGCCGGCCCGATCCCATGCTCCCGCCGCCCGAGGAAGAGACGGAGGATCTGACGCCCGAGTGCGACTGCCTGGAGAGATGCCTGACCCGCCTGGACCCCGGGAACCGTGAGCTGATTCTTGAGTATTACCAGGACGAAGAGGGGGCGAAGATCGAGAGGCGGAAAAAGCTGGCGCGGCACTTCGGGATGGCTATCAACGCCTTGAGGATTCGGACGCACCGCATCCGGGCCGACCTCAAGAAATGCGTACTCGAATGCCTGAAAGAGCGGGTCGCGTGAAATGGAATAGGCGGTTTATCCTATATAATAGTTAAGGAGAGTTTCAGCGGGGAAAGAGCACTTGATGGGACGGGAGCCGAACAACAAAGATTCGCCTGAAGACAGGCCGCCGCCGGATGCGTCCGAGCGGGGGCGGCGGGATTCCATCAGGCAATACATCTTGGGCGAGTTGTCCGAGGAGGAACACGAGCAGGTCGAGAAACGGCTGCTGTCCGAGGACGACTACTTCGAGGAAATTTTAATCGCCGAAGAAGAACTGACGGACGAGTTCGTCCGTGATCGCCTGCCCGATCCAGACCGCGCCAAGTTCCACCGCCGATTCCTCTCCGTCCCCGAGCTGCGGCAGGACGTGAGATTCGCCAAGGCTCTGCGCACGTACACACGGCCGGGCGCTCTGCACGCGCCGTCACGGGCGCCCGCCGAGCGCCCGCCGCCCTTTCGCGTGAGGCTCGCCGCCTTCTTCCAGCGGCCCGCCGTCAGCCTCTCCCTGGCCGCGGCGCTGCTGTTAGCCGTTTTCGTGGCCGCGTGGATGGTTGCGCAGAACCGCCGGCTGCGCGCCGAAGTCGAGAGTCTACAGGCGCGGCCGACGCCTCCCGCCCCGACGCCGCCGACCGGATTGCAGGAACAACTCGCCGCGGAGCGAGAGCGCGCCGACAGGGAGCAGGAGTTGCGCGCCGCCGCCGAACGAAAATTAGAAGAGGCCCTGAAGCAACAGCCGCCCGAGAGCCGCCGCGGTCAGGAGCCTGTTCCAGCCATGGCCGTGTACACCCTCTCGTCCGGCCTCGTCAGGGGCACAGGCGAGGGGATGCCGAAGATATCCCTGCCCCGGAACGGCGGCTCCATCCTCCTGCAACTCGACCTCCCGGCGGACGAGTACCCCACTTACCGCGCGACCTTGAAGACGGACGGAGGGAGGCAACTGCTTTCCACGGCGAACCTGCGTGCCCGCGCCAGCGGCTCCGGCAAGGTCGTCCCCTTCATCATCCGCGCCGCGAGCCTCGCGCAGGACAACGACTATCAGATTTTACTCAGCGGTAAGACGACGGCCAGCACGTACGAGGACATTAGCTCTTACTATTTTCGCGTAGTAAAATAGCCCCAAACGGAGGAAGCCTAAACGTCGGACGCCGAAGCCACGTCGCAGTCACCTGCCGCGTGTGCGGGCCGCAGGCCGCGGGGCTTCTTCACAGTCGTCCGAGGGGCCGTGTGTGATGGATAAAGTCTCCGACAAACTGTCCGCGCTCGTCGAGTCGGAGGAGCCCGAGAAGGAGGTCCGGCTCAATGTGCTGCTGCGCAGAGGGCTCGACCGCGAGAGCGTGGCGACGCTCGCGGACGAACTCACCAGCCTGGCCCAGGGCCGCACACCCGTCGAGATTCTACCCGCCTCGGGCATCGTCCTGATGAATGGAACGCTCGGAGCCGTCGGGCGCATCGCCAACCACCCCGCCGTCCAGTGGGTTGATCAGGACACCGAGTCGCCCGTCGAAGACCTAGTGGACAGCTAACACGCGCAAAGCCTCAGTCTTAAAAACTCCGGCGGCCCGGACTCCTCTCACCGCCTCCGAATGCCATCCGCTTTCACCGCTCACGCAGCCGGTGAAATGTTTTTCCACCCGTTCCCATGTCCAAGTAGAGAGCAAGCCGCGATCCGAGCGAGGCAGGTCCATCAACCCAACTCGTTGCAGTGCTACATCGAGTACCAGTCCGCGCGCGACGTGCAGAATATCGTGAGCGGCATCAAGAACGATGTTGAGTGTAGGTCTGTTGTCGCCGTCGGCGGAACGGAGGCCGCGGCGGGTGACGGCAAGGGCAAGGACAAGGCCGGCGCGAGCGGCACGGGCGGGTCGCATTAACCCCGGCAGCGGGTTGTTACTTACAGTCTTCGCGCAAGGGAGCTGACGACATGGAAGAGAAGACCGGGGAGGCGCTGAGGGCGCGGTTGCAGTCGGCGCAGAATCACGACACCTTCGACGTGAACATCTTCATGGCGGGCGAGCCGGCCGACGCCGCGCCCGGCTTCACCGACGCCGAGGCCGCGCCGGTTGACGCCGAAGCCGTCGCCGACAGGTTGCAGGGGATGGCGGCCGAGCGGCAGCGCGACGTGCTCGGGTTCCTGACGGGCCTGGGCGGCGCGGAGGGCTTCACGGACGCGGAGGTCGCCGTCGCCGTGCCGAAGGTGAGCACCGTGCAGTCGTTCTGGATCAACAACACGGTCGGCGCGGAGGTGACGCGCGACGTGCTGATGAGCCTCCTGGAACGGCCCGACGTGGTTCACGTCGAGTTGAACCAGCGCGCAGACATCAGCGAGCTCGTGGACGGCGTGAAAAAGTCGTCACGCGGCACGAAGGCTTCCGGCGGGAAGAGAGGGCGCGGGACATCGGGCCGAAAGTCGGGGGGTAAGTCGAGGGCCGGCGACGCGGCCGCGGGGTCACTCGCCGCGGCCGCGGGCGGGCGGGATTTCGACGTGCTCGACTTCGTCAGGAGCGGCCGCACGCTCGCGGCGTTCGCCGACGACGACGTGACAGACGCCGTGCAACCTACGTGGAGCGTCAAGCGGGTCAACGCCCCGCTCTTGTGGCAGGAGTCCATCGGCCTCACCGGCGACGGCATCGTCGTGGCCGTGATTGACACCGGCGTTAACTACGACCACCCGGACCTCAAGAACCGAATGTGGGACGGCAGTGACAAGGGGTTCCCGAATCACGGGTTCGACTTCGATTCGAACGACGACGACCCGCGCGACGCGGGGCCCGAGGCCGGGCACGGCACGGCCTGCGCCGGCATCGTCGCGGGAGACGGCTCGTCGGGCAAGCAGACGGGCGTCGCGCCGGGCGCAAAGGTCATGGCCCTGCGGCTCGGCGGCGAGGAGCAGAAGTACTGGCGCGCGCTCGAATTCGCCATCGAGCACAAAGCCCACGTCGTCAGCATGTCCATCACGTGGAAGAACCAGAAGAGCCCCAACTACCCGTCCTGGCGCAGGGTCTGCGAGGCGCTCCTGGCGGCGCATATCCTGCACGCCAACAGCACCGGCAATCAGGGAACGTCCTCGACCTCCGGCCCGCTCAAAATCCCCTTCAACATAGGCGCGCCCGGCAACTGCCCTCCGCCGCGACCGCACCCTTTGCAGGCCGCCCCGGTCGGCCAAGAACCGCACTTCTCGTCGGCCATCTCCTGCGGCTCGACCGACGAGGCCGACCGCCTGCGCGACAACTCCGGGCGCGGCCCCTCCGCCTGGGAGAAGGCCCCGTATGCGGATTTCCCGTTCGAGAGCGGGGCGAAGCCAGGGCTCATCAAGCCAGACGTGTGCGCGCCCGGCTCGGCCACGGACAGTTGTAACTTCCGCTTCGACCAGGAGGGCAAGCCCTACATCACCTTCAGCGGGACCTCGGCGGCGACGCCGCACCTCGCCGGGTGCATGGCCCTGCTCGCGCAGGCGTGCCGGCGCACGAACAATCCAATCGTCCCGGCGCGGGTCCAGGAGGCGCTGGAGAACACGGCGGTCAGGATTCAAGGCCCCCCGGGTCAGCCGGGTCAGAAGTTGGATAAGGAGATTAACTTCGGCGCGGGCCGCATTGACGTTTTCTCGGCATTTAAGTACGGCAAGGACAGAGGCTGGTGGGGCTGAGCGGTGCGGCCTGCCTCTGAGAAGACTTTCGAGCCGGGCAATCAAACATCCTGCGGGATTAACCCTGAAGTGAGCCACCGGGAAAGCCGGGGCGTGGAAAGGAGCGGCCATTATGTCTAAGGAGAAAGAGCCTGTCACGGGGGAAGGCGCGACGGAGAGTAGGGCGGCGGGAGAAGGCGTGACGGACTCGCCCGCCGGGTTCAAAGTTCACCTGCTGGACATCGGCAGGGGCGAAGCCCACAAGTACGGCGACTGCGTCCTCTGCCAGTTCGGCAACGTCTCCGTGCTGATAGACGGAGGCCACCGCGGCGACGAAGAACTCATCCTCAGGCAGCTCAGGAGGCTGCTTGGTCAAACGTCGCCCGTGACGGTCTCGCTGATCGTCATCACGCACCCGCACGACGACCACATAGGGGCCATCCCGAGTCTCGTGGCGCAGGGCGACCTGAAAGCCACCTGGGCGCTGGTGTGCGACCCGCAGTACCGCTGGGGCGCGCCCGGCGATAATGATAACGACTTCGCCTGGCGCGACACCCGCGCCCGCGGGTTGGTCGAGGCGGCGCTCGAACACGACCGCTCCGAGTGGGCGGACGACGAACTGGCGGGCTTCGTGGACAACGTCGCCAATCTGGAGACGCGCTACCGGACGATGCTGCGCCACCTCGCAGAGGGCGGCACGACGGTCGTGCGCCACGGGACCGACGCCGAACTGGAGGCCCAACTGACCGCGGCTTTCGCCGAGGTCGGGCTTGAGGTCTTCGGGCCAGAGCTCAGTCACCTGCAAGAGTGCTACCGCCTCGTCAGGGGGGGCCAGCGCGACGCGCTGGACTCGCTCGACTCGGTCCTCGACTTCGATTTCAACTCGGCGGCCAGCCTGGCGAACGCTTACCGCGGCCTCGTTGTCGGCGTGACCGACAGCAGCGCGAGGAACCGCGGCGCGATCAACCTCCAGAGCCTCGTCACGCGCTTCGAGTACGACGAGCAGCGGCTGCTCTTCGCCGGCGACATGCAGTTCGAAGACCCGCAGGTCGAGAGCCAGATGCTGCGCGACGGCGTGACCGCGATGCGCCGGCGCATCAGCGCCGACGCCCCTTACGCCTTCGTCAAGCTGTCGCACCACGGCAGCGACAACGCCTTCTCCGAGGAGATCCTGGCCGAGTACGGCGAGACCGCACTCTACGGAATCTGCTGCGGCGACTTCATGCAAGGCCACCACCCGCACCCGGACATCCTCAGATTGCTGGACGAGAACCGCGAGCGAATAGACTGGGTGCGCACGGACCGCAACGGGCTCGTGACCATCACTTTCGGCGCGGGCGGCCCGCGCATCAGGTTGAGCCGCGGCGAGGTGGACGACGAGACCCCGCCGACGGGGGACGTTGACACGGATGCGGCGCGTGGGTTCACAGACTCCGAGACAATCCTGTCGCCCGCGGCCCCCGCGCCGCCCGCCGCCGCCGCTGAAGGCGCTACTTACCAATTCAGCGCGAGGGTCCCGCCGAACGCGACGCGGCTCTCCGTCATCCTCGACCTCGACCCGATGCGGGCGCAGGCGGAGCCTGCGGGCCGCGCCGCGGTCAGCGAGTCTTCCCTCTTCACGGACTCAGACCCCACCGACCCCGAGGTGCACGAGGCCGGCGACTTCCCGCCGGAGGAGTTGACTCCGAACACGGCCGACGACGTGGAGTCGGAGCCGGGGAGCGCGGACTTTCGCAACACGGACGCCGACTGCAACGTCCCCTGGCGCGTGGCGAAAAGCCTTTTGACGCTGCGCGACCAGGTGAACCGAAGGGCGCCGCGCCGCAACAAGGCGAGCGACGGAACCATCGGCGACGCCGCGCACTGCCAGCGGACCTCGGACCATAACCCCTGGGTGAGGGACGGCCGCCTCGGCGTCGTCACGGCGATGGACATCACGAATGACCCGCGGGGCGGCTGCGACGCGAACACCATCGCGGAGGCGATCCGGGCGAGCCGCGACAGGCGTGTGAAGTACATCATCTGGAACAGGCGCATCGCCAGCTCGCGGGTCATCGGCAGGAATCCGGCTTGGACGTGGAGGCGGTACACCGGACCCAACCCCCACACCACACACGTGCACATCTCTGTGAAGCCCGACAAAGCCAACTACGATTCAACGGACGACTGGGCGATTTGAATAACAGTTAAAGAAAGGAAATGAAGTCATGGCGAACGGAACAATAAGAGGCGAGGAGCCCGAAGAGGAAGCCACCGGGCAAGACACAATCGAGTCCGCAGAAGAGGTCGCGGCCCGCCCCGGCGTGGAAGACGAGAAGTACTCAAAATATTGGGACACGGACGGCGAGGCGGGGACGGCGACGGACATGAAGGAGTCGGGCGGTTTCGGCTTCACGTTCGAGCAACAGGACGTGACGCCCGACCTGGACCCGCAACTCCAGCACGTCATCCTCTCGGCGCGGTCCGGGCGCGTAGATCCCACGCTCGTCGAGCAGTCTGAGGACGGGACGATGCGCGTGGACGTGACCGCGGTGCTGCGCGACCCGCGCCAGGCCGTGCCCGGGCTGGAGGTCATGCAGACGGTCGGGGACATCATCACCGGCAGTTGCGAGGTCAACGCCATAGAGGCGGTGCGACAACACCCGAACGTCATCAGCCTCAAGGGGGCGACGCTGGTGAGGCCGGACCTGCAATTCTCCGTGCCGGAGATACAGGGCTCGGCGGCGGCCCTGCGCGAGGCGCTGCCGCAGGGGGCGGCGACGCCGGACGGCGCGGGCGTCATCGTCGGCGTCGTGGATTTCGGCTGCGACTACGCCCACGAGAACTTCCGCAACCAGGACGGGACGACGCGGCTGCTGTTCCTCTGGGACCAGAACGGGTCGAGGAACTCCATGTCGCCGTCCGACTACCCTTACGGGCGCGAGTTCACCACGCAGCGGATCAACCAGGCGCTCCGCAGTAGCGACCCGTACGCGTTTCTCTCTTACGACCCGGACCAAGGGTCGCACGGCACGCACGTGATGGACACGGCGGCCGGCAACGGCAGAGGGACCGGGTCGCCGGGCGTGGCCCCGAAAGCCGACCTCATCTTCGTCGAGTTGGCCGGCGGGGACTTCAGCCCGGACCAGTCGTTCGGCAACTCGCGCCGCTTGCAGGAAGCCGTCAAGTACATCTTCGACCGCGCCGCGCAGTTGGGCCGGCAGGCCGTGGTCAACCTGAGCCTCGGGACGCACGGCGGCCCGCACGATGGCTCGACGCCCGTCGAGCGCTGGTTCGACGGGCTGCTGGAGACGCCCGGGCGGGCCATCGTCATCTCGGCGGGAAATTCCTTCCAGCGGCGGAGCCACTCCGCCGGCAGGATTACGCCGGGCCAGACGCGCACGCTCGGCTGGGAAAAATTCGCGTCCGACCCGACGACCAACGAACTCGAAGTCTGGTACAACGGCGACGCCGAACTGGAGGTGACCCTGATCTTCCCCGCGGGACAACGCTTCGGGCCGACGCGCCTCGGCGTCAACCCGATAGTCATCAGGGACACGGCGGGCCGCGAGTCCGGCCAAATCATCCACCGCGCGAGGGACCCGCTCAACGGCGACAACGTCATCAACATCTTCCTCGGCCCGGCGATGCCGAGCGGGGTGTGGGGTGTGGAGTTGCGCGTGCGCGGCCAGCGCGCGGCCGACTTCCACGCCTGGATCGAGCGCGACGACGCAGGCCAGTCGAAGCTCGTCCCCACGGACGATGTCGGGTCTCACACCATCGGCTCCATCTCCTGCGGGAAAAACACCATCGTCGTCGGCTCCTATCAGCCGAGGGTAGGGGGACGCGATCTCTCTGTTTTCACCGCCGAGGGGCCGTCACGCGACGGCAAGCAGAAGCCCGAAGTCAGCGCGCCCGGAGACGGGATCATCGCCGCACGCTCAAGGAGCGGGAACGGGACCCTCAGGATGTCCGGGACGAGTATGGCCGCCCCGCACGTCACCGGCCTGGTCTCGCTGGTCATGCAGTCCGCCGGCCGCCCGCTGGGCGTGGCGGAGATTCGCCAGGCGGTCATCGGCGCAGCGCGCAAGAATCCGCCGCCCGCCGGTGCCTGGAACCCGCGCTACGGCAACGGGCGTGTGGATTGCGCCGCGGCCGTGCTGTCTCAACTGCCCCGCGTGCCGGAAGTCGAGTCTGTTCGAACACAGGCCCCGCAACTCAGCCCGGCCGTGGAGAGTGACGGCCTCTGGCAGCCCGTGGGCAAGTTCTTCGGGGCTCTGCTCGACCGCGCCCAGAGCTCCGCGGTTCGTCTGAAAGTCGAAGTCGAAGTGGAGTACGTCAACAAGTGACGTTGCGGGGGCCGCGTGGCCCTGCGGGGAGAGCTTGAGAGTTTAAGCCTGGGCATGGGCGCCGGCCGGCGGCGGGCGAAACCGAATCCCCGTCCCGGTCCGGCGTCGGTTGTGGACTTCAATAAAGGCTGTGAGGTTGATGATGCGTAAATCAGCTCGAACCCTGTTGCTGCTCGTGGCGCTGCTCCCCCACGCGGCCCTGGCCCAGAATGGCAGGATAGAGGCGGACAAGGGGGACGTTCCGCTCGTGATTAACGGCTGGATCGGGGAGGAGAACAGTTTTACCGGGAACCTGCGCCTGACGCTCCTCGGGGCGGCCCAGGGGACGAACCCCAGGCCGATCCTCCTCTTCTCCGACTTGAGGCAGGTCGGCGGGACCGAGATCATCGGCCGCCAGCAGGTGACGGTCACCGGGGATCAAACACTCACCCCGGACGTGCCCGCGACCTACCAGGTGAAGGTGACGGGCGTCAAAGCGGCAGGGGAATACCGCGGCAAGCTGGAGTTGCTCGTGCCTGGGCAGCCGCGCGCAGACGCCCAGGGCGTTGATGCCCAGAGCGTTAAGGCCCAGGTCGTTGACGTGACCGTCCACGCGAAATTCAGGCCCGGGCTCACCCCTTTGGCCCAAGCCGACCGCGTCCAGGCCAGCCTGGTCAAGTGCTCGGGCGGCTGCGAGCTGGCCCGTCTCCTGCTCCCCGCCGGCCACTTCCAGAACAGGATCGAGTTGCGTTTCGAGAAACCCTTACCCTCCCCGCTCGCCATCAGCGACGTGACGTTCGTCGTTAAGGGGGACCAGACCCGTTTCGGCTTGACGCCGGAGCAATTTCGCGTCGCGCTTAATGAGCTGTCTGTGTCGCGCTCCGCGCAGGAGGGGGCGGGCGCGGCGAATCCCGCGGCCGGCGAGGGCGCGCAGATGTTAAACGAAAAAAAGTACGCCACCCTCCCTGTCATCCTGGACTCCTCGGCCATCCCCGCCGACCACTACACGGGCAGCATCTACCTGACGGTGGCGGGCCAGAGCGGTGTCATCAATGTGCCCGTGGATTTAAACGTCCGCATCGGCCCCTGGTGGCCGCTCCTGATTCTGCTGGTGAGCATCATCCTGGGACGCCTTTTCAAGTACATGCAGGACAAAGGCAACGCCAAAGCCGACGCCCTGGAGGCCATCAACCGGGTCGCATTCCGCGTGCGTGACGCGCACCAGGACGACGCCGCGATCATCTCCCAGATGCTCGAAGAAGCCCGCGATCTCGTTTTCCAGGACCGCGTCGCCGAGGCGAGCACCGCGGTCAGTGCGGTCGCGACGCGCCTGGTGATGCTGAATGAGCTGCGTCAGATTGAGGCGCGTCTGAGCGGCAAGGAGCAGACTCCGGCCGTGCAGCAGATCATAAGTGACAACAGGCTGTGCCGTGAGCGTATCCGCCTGAAGCAAGACGCGGAGGCCAAGGCGCTGCTCGATAAAATCAAGGAGGCGCTGGTGGTCTTGCTGGCGACCCCGACGGCGACCGACAGCGACCCCGACGCGGACATCACGGACGCCGTGAGGCGCGCCAACTCCGCCGCGGACGCGGCAGGCAGCCTCCTTCGCAGGGGGGCCTCAGGGTGGCGACGACGCCTCAGGGACTTGGTGATCAGCCTCTCCGGGTTGTCGGACGAGCTCCGCGCCGAGGCGACGCTTTTGGTGGTCCGGCCTCTTCTGTGGCTTGTGCTCTTGCTCAGCCTCGTCGCGCTCGGCATGAAGACGCTCTACGTTGATAACCCGATCTTCGGCGCCAACCTTTTCGCCGACATCCTGGGCTTGATTTTCTGGGGGGTCAGTAGCGACGTGGCGAGCCGCACGTTAAGTAGCCTGCGGCTCACTAACGCCCCGGCGCCCGCAGCAAGGTAAGGTTTTCGCCTGTAAATGATTTATTGAAAGTTCGAGTCTGGGGGCACAACATACAGATTAGCGGCAACCTCTCAGAAGGCCCGACCCACGCGGACATCCCCGGATGACCTCACGCTCCTAGTCGCCGGCGGGCGTCCGCCTCGCAACCTCCAGCAACTCGGACACGTTGCCGAACGGGTCTTCGAAGGCGAGGTAGCTCCCGCGCGCAGTTCGGCGCGGCTCGCGGTCCAGGAATTTGACGCCGCGCGCCATGAGTTCTGCCGAGGCGGCCCGCAGGTCGCCGGTCTCGAAGACGAGAGTGTTGAAGGACGCGGCGCGCGGGTAGTCGCTCCTGACACGCACGACGCCGGGCCGGTAGTGGAGCATGAAGGCGAATGACTTGTCGCCGTGGCCCAGGGGCAGGTCGAGCGGCAGATACTTCTCGCTGCGGACGACGAAGCCCAGCTTGCCGCTGTAAAAATCCCTGCCGGCCTGCATGTCCGGGACGAGGAAGCCGAAGTTATAAAGCTTGGGCTCCCGGAATGGCTCCACCTTGACGATGGTCTGGTGCATCAGCGAAATGCGCCGGCCGAACGGGTCCTTGATGAAGATGGCGTTGCCCACGGCCTCCTTGCGCGGCTCCTTTTCGCCGAACTCGACCCCGAGCGCCTTCATCCTCTCGATGGTCTGGCCCAGGTCGTTGACTTGCAGCGTGAAGGAGAGCTGCGTGTCTCTCGGGCCGAGCGCGCCGAGCTTGCTCACGCGGTTGAGTATCAGTTTCTCGCGGTCGCCGGATTTTAAGACCACGTAGTCGGCGCTCCGGTCTTCGACCTCGAAGCCGAGCTTGCCCGCGTAGAAGGAGAGTGCCTTCTCCACGTCGTCCACGTTGATCTTCAGGCCGTGAGTGCGGATGAGCGATACCGTCTCACCACGTTTCACTTCAGGCTTACTGACGAAGCCGACGAGCAGCAGGATGGACAGCAGGTGGGCAAGCAGTTTCATTTTCATTCCTCCGCGGTTACCGCGCAATCTGCCTGACTTCGATGGTCCCGCCGTACTTCAGGTGTGGGCACCCCTCGGCGAGCTTGACGGCCTGCTCGTAGTCGCGCGCCTCTATCAGAAAGTAGCCGGCGATTACTTCGGCGTCCGACTCGTTTTCCGAGGCCGCGCCGCGCAGGAAACGCGCCTCGCGCGCGAGCCTCTCGCCTTCTACGCGCACGCCCTGCTGCCGCAATCGTCCGGCCCAGTCGCCGTACTCGCGGACCCTCCGCGTGATCTCTTCCAGGGCAAGCGGCCCCGACTGCTCCGGGGCCGAGCGCAGCACCAGCATGAACTGCGGCGCGTCGCTCTGCTCCGGCTTCGAGACCCAACGCGCGCCGGCCAGCGCGCCGAGCACGAAGAACAGCAGCGACGCGGCGACCGCCAGGGCGGCGCGCGGCGCGCTCGACGACCAGACACTTCTCCTGCGCGGGCGAAGCACCCCCGCGCTTTTGAGCGCCTCGACGACGCGCTCTTCGAGTGCCGGGGGAGGTGTCTTCTCTCGCACAAGGCGGCCGAGCGCCTGTCGCTCCTCCGCGCCGAGTTCGTCCTCAAAATCCTGACTCATCCGTGAACCTCAGTCGTCATTGAAAGATGCCGCGCAGGGCCTTGCGCGCGTGGTGTAGTTGACTCTTCGAGGTGCCGACGCTGATCTCCAGCCGGGCGCTGATCTCTTCGTGCGTGTAACCCTCCACGTCGTGCAGGACGAGCACGTGCCTGTAGCCCGCCGGCAGGTGTGCGATGGCGCGCTCCATGTCCACGCGCTGGCCGGGCCGCGTGGCGGCGCGCTGCGGGTAGTCTTCCGGCAACGCTTCCTCGTTGCGGCGGCCGCGCTCGCGCGACAGCTCGCGCACGCGGTTAATCAGAATGCCCGTCAGCCAGGTCCGCAGACTCGAACGCCACTCGAACCCGTGCAGCGTCTTGCAGGCGCGGAGCCAGGTGTCCTGGACAGCGTCCTGGGCCTCGCCCTCCGAGCCGCCGACGAGACGCAGCGCCAGCGGATACAAGGCAGGCGTGTGCCGGCGGTACAACTCCCTGAACGTCGCCTCGTCCTTAGTCCGCATGAATCGCTCGACCAGGTCATGGTCGGCCTTCTCGATGAGGTCGTCACTACCCATGCGCTTAATGAGTGTTGAATTAAAGGCGGATGGTTGTATTGTCGGAGCCCGCGTCGTCGAAGCCTGCCCCGACCGGCGGGGGCTTGGCGAACCCGGACGGGCTTTCGAGACATCAGAGAGCGTGCAAGTTCGACCCCCAGACTCTCTCCGCGGGCTTGAACACTTCGCCGGAAATTGAAAGAATTAGGAATCATGAGAAGAAATCACCCGCGCCGCGCCGTCGTCGTCCTCCTCGCCATCTCGCTCTTCTTCGTGGCCGCGTGGACGGCGCACGCGCAGTCGGGCTCGACGCGCCCGCGCCGCGTCACGCGCCAGACGCAGCGCAACGAAGTGACGCAGCCGAAGTCGGACTCGCTGCTCGACGTGGAGCCCGCGAACGCCGGGGGCACGACCTCCGCGCGCCGTAGGAACACCACTCAGCCCGCCCCGCCGACCGACGAGCCGCTGCTCACGCCGACGACCTCGACGCCCGTCGCGCCCGCCGCGGGGACGAGCGCGCCCGCCACCTCTGACACCACGCGCGCCTTCGCCCTGCTACAGCAGAAGCAGTACGCGGCGGCCTTGAAAGAGGCCAGGCAGATTACAGAGACCAACCCGAACGACGCGGAGGCGTGGAAAATCGCGGGCTTCGCGCAGATGAATATGGGCCAGCACGAGGCGGCCGCGGGCGACCTTCAGAAGGCTTTGGACTTGCAGCGCGCCAGCCGCCAGGAAGACCCCTTCACGGCCGACGCGCTCGCGCACGCTTACTTCTTGTCCGAGAAGTTCGACCAGGCCCTGCCGCTGCTGGTCGCGGCCACGACGCGGCCGAACTCGAAGCCGGAGGCCGTGACCGTTTACTACCGCGGCGTCGCCGAGTACCGCACGGGCAAGACGGCCGACGCCGAGCGGAGCTTCAACGCGGTCGTCAAGGAGAACCCGAAGGACGCCGCCGCGCTCTACTATTTGGGCCAAATCGCTTTCGACCGTAATGACTTCGACGCGGCCATAGCCTCTCTGAACCGCGCCACGCTCGCCGACGGGCGCTCGGTCTCGGCCTGGAACCTGCTGACGCTCGCCTACCTGCAACGCGCGGGCGCGGCCGCGGCCACGTCGCCGGAGAAGGCGAACGCGGACTACCTGGGCGCGGTGCGCGCGGGCGAAGGTCTGACGCGCGTGCGCAACGACGCGGGCGCGAACATCCTGTTCGGGCAGGCGCTCATCGGCGCGCAGCAGTTCGCGCGCGCGGCGACGGTGCTTGAGCGCGCCACGGCGGGCGCGGACGCCAACCCGACGGCGCTCTACCTGCTCGGCGTGGCGCAGTCGCGCGCCAAGAACTTCCCCAAAGCCATCAGCGCGCTCGAACGCGCCGCCGCCAAGAAGCCCGACGACGTGAACATCTACCGCGAGCTGGGCTACGCCCTCGAAGTCTCCAAGCAGTATGCCAAGGCGCTCGCCGCCTACGAGAAGGGCGCGGCGCTCGCGCCCGACGCCGCCGATCTCAAGGAGTCTGCCGAGCGGGTCAGGCCCTACGCGAAATAAGATTGCGGAATGCGGATTTCGGATTGCGGATTGAGAAGAAAGCACTCAAGCCTTTGCGCCTTAAGTTTTCCCTTAGCGCCTTTGCGGGAAACAGCCGTTCTCGCAAAGACGCAAAGTTAAGACGTAAGGCGCAAAGGCTTGAATCCGTCTCCCAATCCGCATTCCGCAATCAAACCGCTTGTCACTGTTCCCCGCTCTGCTGTAGCATCCACCCATGAAAAACCTGAACTTCTTTCGCTCCCGCGTGTGCCGCGTCGTCGCGCGCCTGGGTCTGGGACTCGTCTTGCTGGCCGCCGTGTCGCAGTCCGCGCTGGCCGTGGACTGGAACGGCATAGAGCCTCTGAAGTCCAGACGCGCGGATGTCGAGCGCATCCTCGGCCAGCCGATCCAGAGTGAGCCGGGCGACCTGCCCACGCTCCACTTCAAGGTCATGGGCGGCAAGGTGACGGTCGCCTTCGTCAACGCGAACTTCGTCAGGACGAAGAAGCTCGCGCCCGAACTCGAAGGGACCGTGCTGCAAATCGTCCTCCAGCACGAGAACTCTTCGGAGACGCCCGAGACGATGCGCCTCGTGGATAACAAGAATTTCGAGCGCGAGGACAGGCAGGGCGGCACGGTCTTCCGCAACCTGAAGGACGGCATCGCCTACACCTTCTTCAACGGGCGGCTCAAGACCACGCGCTACTCCGCCTCGTCCACGCAACTCGGAAGGGCAAGGAAATAATAATGATGAACTTCGCGGGCGGAATGATGAATTAAAAACCAACTGCCTTTAATTCATCCCGCAAAGTTCCGCGTTCATCATTTCCTCGTCATGCTTTATCACCGTCTTCTGAGTCAGGCGCTGGCGGCCAAGCGGGAAGAGTTTCTGCGCTTCGACCGAGCGTGGCGCGAGAACGTGCGCGGGTACGTAGCGCGCTTGCGCGCGCTCGGCCGCAGCAGCGCCGCGGAGACGAGTGAGCGTCTGTCGTCCGTGAAGGAGCCGGGCGCGATTCCTTCGGACGAGTTGGACGCCGCGGACTCGGTCGTCGTCCCCTTCCGTCCGCGCTGGCGCTCGCACGAAGAGGCGCGACGGTGGGCCGTGGACGTGCTCGAAGACCGCGTCACGTTCGCGGCCGACGGCAGCCAGCTCGTGCCGGGCCGCGACCTCTCGCTCCCTGTTGCCGCCGTCCAGGTCGCCTGGTTCGAGAACGGGCACGCGCGCGGCGGCCGCTACGTCAAGGACGCGCGCTGCGACGTGCTCTCGCCGGAGGAGTTGCTTGAGGAGTACGACAACCGTAGTGCGGCGGACACGGTCGTCAGCCTGCGCCGCTTCCAGTTGGAGACGCAGGTCATAGCGGAGTGGGTCGAGGGCAAGCGCGGCTGGCGCGAGCGCAAGGAGCGCACGCCCGTCGCCTTCTTCGACGGCACGCTGATGATCTCCATCGCGCTCCCGAAGACGAAGCTTCAGGACGCCTACGTGCGCGCCGTCGTCGAGCTGGTCAGGCTCTCGCGCGACGCTGAAGTCCCGGTCGTCGGCTTCGTGGATCAGTCTTACGCGCGCGACCTCGTCTCGCTTCTGGACGCGCTCGACGCGGGCGGGGCGGGCGGGCAGTCGCGCTCGCTCTTCGACGCGCAGCTCCTGAGCGCGACGGCCGAAGACGACGCGGTGCCGACCCTTCAGGAGTGGGGCGACCGCACGATCTTCTGCTACTGCACGCGCAGGCATTCGGGCGAGGCGTTCAGGGACGAGCGGACGGGCAGGCCGCTCGTCGGCTTCACCTACTTGCAGACTTCGGCGCAGGGCCAGCCCGCGCGCCTGGACGTGCCGGCCTGGGTTTACGAGGCCGGCCTGTTGGATGACGTGGTCGAGACGGTGCGCGCCGAGTGCGTCAGCGGCCTGGGCTACCCTTACAGCATCCAGGCGGCGGACGAGGCGGCCGTCATACAAGGCCAGGACCGCGCACAGTTCCTGCGCGCCGTGCAGGAGTTCGCCGAGCGCGAGAGCCTCCCCTTCGTCGTCTCGCGCAAGTCCGTGAGCAAGGCTAGGCGGAGGTAAAAGCAGGAGTCAGAAGTCAGAAGTCAGGAGTCAGAATGAAAGGCTCCCGACCGTCCTTCTGATTTTCTTTTCTTCTGACTCCTGGGTTCTGACTTCTGAATTCTGTTCTTATGGTTGACGAAACGGGACAGGCGAAACAGCGCGCGGGCGATTCGCAGAGTCGCGTGCGCGAGTGTCCGGCGTGCGGCGCGAAGGCGCGGCGGGCGGACGCGCGCTTCTGCTCGGCGTGCGGCCGCAGGCTGGACGAGACTTACTTGCCGGCAGACGCCTTGCGCGCCTCCTACAGCGTGCAGCGCGCGCGGCCCGCAAGCGGAGGCGGCGGGCGGCACAAGGGGAACGTTAAGCGCATCAAAAGCTCTATGGCGTCAATCCAACCCGTGCGCAACACGAACGGCGCTTCGACGACGGCGCTGGCCTTCGTCACCTACGCGCTCGTCCCTTACCTGGGAATCCTCTTCTGCCCCGGGGCCGTGCTGATGGGCGGCGTCGGGCTCTATAACTCGTACCGCGCGCCCGAGCGCGGGGGCCGTCGAGCCTCTTACTACGGGGTCGCCTTCGGCGTGCTCATCTTCTGCGCGCAGCTTTTCCTGTGGTGGATACTCTACAAGATTCCGCAGTGGGCGACAGTGCCGCCCGAGAGCTATTACTGAGCCGCAATCATGCCGACCAAACTGGCGAAGATCATCAAGTCGAACTCGCACGTTGACTACATAGGGCGTGTGATTGACCGCCTGGACGTAGACGAGCCGCCCGCGCCCGCCGACTACGGCTTCGCGCAGTTCGTCTCCATGCCGCTCGACGACGGCTCAGAAGTCGTCGGCGTCATCTACAACTCGCAGCTCATCAACCCTGAGTACGGCAACTTCGGCCCCCGCCTCTCGTCGGCCGCGGACAACTCCATCCTGAGCCCGGACTATTTGAACGAGCAGGGCCTACTCGTCGGCATCCTGCTCCTGGGCTGGCTCGACGCGGAAGGCACGAGCCACCAGAGCGTGCCGCGTCGCGTGATTCCGGTCAACCAGGAAATACACAGGCTGGAGGACGAGGGCGTGCGCCGCTTCCACCAAGGCCGGGACGGGCGCGTCCACCTGCACTACTACTCGCAGATCATGACGCACGCCGGCCCGTTCGCCGCCGCCCTGCTCGAAGCCATCATCAACCAGTTGGAGCCCGCGTGCGAGCCGGAGGAGCGGCAGCGGCTCTGCGTGCTGAAACAGGCGCTCGTCTGGCAACGCACGGTCGGCGTCCAGCGTCTGTAAGTTGGAAAGATTGCGTGACAGCCCCTGAGCGGCGGCCGAAGTCTCACGAGGGCGGCCTCCCTCCGTCAAGCAGCATCCGACAGCTCGAATCCCAACGTCCTTCCGCTTTGGAAGGCGACCGATATTCAGTGAGGGAGAAAGTAATGAAAAGAATTAAGGTATTTACAGGCGCGGGTCTGCTCGTCGTGCTCGTGGCGGCCTCGGCCGCCGCCCAGCGGCCGCGCACGATCAGCGACTCGACGCAGCCGGCCGGAGGGGCGACCGCTTCCGCGCCGAAGCCTGCGCCGGCCCCGCAGACTTTTAAGGCCAAGTACGAGGGCGGGATTTTCGGCTACAACAAGAAGCAGGACGGGACGCTCTCGTTCGACGACCCGAACAGCCGCCTCGTCTTCCGCGACAAGGAGAACAAGGAGGTTCTGAGCCTCCCTTACAGCGCCGTGGCGGGGGCCTTCGCGGACACAAAGTCACGCCGCCCGACCGCCGCGAAAGTCATCAGCGCGATTCCGGTCCCATACGGAGCGAACCTCCCGGCCCTGTTCTGGAAAAAGAAGTACCGCTACCTGACGCTCCAATTCAAAGACGCGGACAACGGCACTGCGGGCCTGACGAGCTTCAAGCTTGAGAACAAAGAGTTGCTCAACTCGGTGCTCTACACGCTCGCCGAGAAGGCCGGGCTCGAACAGCGCGGCGAGGCTTACATCCGCCGCAACAAGCCGGCGGACCAGAACCCGTAAGAAGGTAGAAGGTAAAAGGAAAAGTGAGGCAGAGAGCCACTCAGAATAAAAAGTGGTCTCCGCCTCACTTTTTCATTTCTCATTCTTAATTTTGCATTATCCTACGCTCACGATGAGCGATTGCCGGCTCCACGATAATTCCAAAGTTGTCATCATCGGCGGCGGGCCGGGCGGCGCGGCGTGCGCCATCAAGCTGTTGCAGGGTGCTGACGCGCGCGGCCTGCGGCTGCGCGTGCTCATCTTCGAGGGCAAGGACTTCGGCGTCCACGCCAACCAGTGCGTCGGCGTGCTCTCGCCGCCCGTCGAGGACGTGCTCGCGCGTGAGCTGGACGTGCACCTGCCGGCGCGCATCATCAAGCGACAAATCTTCGGCTACCGCCTGCACGGCGCGCACGAGAACCTGCTGCTCACGGGGCACGGGGCCAGCGCGAGCGACGTGCGCAAGGGGCGCGCGACCTATGCCGTCGAGCGCGCCGAGTTCGACCAGTTCATGCTCGACCGCGCGAGGGAGCTGGGGGCCGAGGTCGTCGAGTCGCGCGTGACGGGCGTCGAGTTCGTCCGCGGCCACGGGCTCGACGAGGTCCGCGTCTACAGCGAGTCCGAGTACGAGCGGGCCGAGGCCGTGGTCGGCGCGTTCGGCCTGGACGAGGCCATGCTCTCCGTCTTCGAGGAGGTGACGCGCCGCGATGGCCGCTACGAGCGCCCGTCCAAGTGGCTCAAGAGTTACCTGACGACCATCGAGACGACCGCCAGCCACCAGCGCGAGAAACTGGGCCACATCGTCCACGCCTTCCTGCTGCCGCCGCGCTGCCCCCGGATAGAGTTCGGGGCCGTCACGCCCAAAGATGACCACATCCTCGTCAACATCGCTGGCGAGCGCGTCTCCTCGCAAGACCTGGACCTCTTCCTACAGATGCCCGAGGTGCAGGCGCTCCTGCCCGGCTTCGACCCCGCGCGCATCAACTACTACGAGGGCCGCTTTCCCTCCGCCCCGGCGCGCGGGGCCTACGGCCACCGCTACGCGCTCGTCGGCGACGCGACGGGCTGGCTGCGCCCCTTCAAGGGCAAGGGCATCAACACGGCCATCGTCACGGGCGTGCGCGCCGCCGAGACCATGTTGGAGCACGGCGTCTCGAAGCGCGCGCTCGAAAATTATCGGAAGAGCTGTCAGGACTTGCTCGGCGACTACCGCTACGGCGTCGTCGTGCGGCGGCTGATGCTGATGGGCGCGCGCGTCGCGCTCGACCCGATGATAGATGTCGGCAAGACGGACCCCTTGATGTATGATGCGCTGTTCGACTCGGTCTCGGGGCACGACTCGTACCGCAACATCATTCGCCGCTCGCTCAAAGCGCGGCTGGTCAAGAAGGTCGCGGCGCGTGTCTTTAGCGGGGTCAAGCGCCACCGGGCGCGCAGGGCCAGGAAGATGCCGGACATCACAGTACGCAACATGACCGTGCGCGACATAGACGAGGTGTTGCGCCTTGACGAGAAGATCACGGGCAAGCCGCACGCCGCCTACTACGAGACGAAGGCCGCGTCCTACATCAGCCGCGGCCCCGACTACTGCCTCGTCGCCGAGCACCGCGACCGCGTCGTCGGCTTCGTCCTCGGCGACGTGCGCGGCTGGGAGTTCGCCGCGGAGCTTTCGGGCTGGCTCGAAGTCATCGGCGTGGACCCCGAGTACGGCGGCCGCGGGGTGAGCCGCGCGCTGATGAACGAGCTCTCCGCGCGCTTCAAGAGGGCCGGCGTCCGCATAGTCAACACGATGGTCAACTGGAACGACGGCGACCTGATTGACTACTTCTACGCACAGGGCTTCGAGCGCGGCGAGTACGTCAACCTCGTCAAGAACCTGGCGGGCGACGAGCAGTAACGCATGGCCTTTGCTAGACAGGCGCGGTGGGCGTGTGCCACAATCCTCAGCCAATCAAACACCAGAACAAGAATCCGAGAGAGGAGAGCGTTTCACTCACATGCAAGAGAACGAGACTGCGCCGGAGAGCGCTTCAGCGCCGGAGAGCGCCGCGGGCGAGGCGGCCGAAGGAGGAGGCGGCGAGCAGCCGCAGGAGGCCGCGCCGGCCCAGACCGAAGAGATTACTTACCACGCCGTCGAGAAGGACGGCCAGGTGACGGCCATCTGGGAGATGCAGGGGCGCAAGCACCTGCGCACCATTGACCCGCGCTCGCGCCAGGGCCAGGACATCCTGCGGCTCTACACGGCAGACCACCAGGATGAGGCGGCCGCGGCCGACGCGACGACGAGCGGGACGTAAAAGGAAATCAGGTAAAAGGCAGAAGGGAAGATGAGAGCCGGGCTCCTTGTCTTCGCTTTCGCCTTTTGGGCCAAGTGTGATGAGTGAAGCGGACGAGAAGAGTTACCGCAGCGGATACGTCGCGCTCGTCGGGCGGCCCAACGCCGGCAAGTCCACGCTGCTGAACCGCCTCGTCGGCGAAAAGATCGCGGCCGTCTCCGACAAGCCGCAGACGACGCGCCACCGCATACAGGGCGTCATCACCCTGCCCGAGGGGCAGATCGTGCTGGTTGACACGCCGGGCGTGCACAAGCCCGGCTACCTGCTCAACCGCCGGATGATGGCCGCCGTCCACGACGCGCTCGACGGCGTTGACCTCGTCTGCCTAATACGCGACGCCGCTTCCCCCACGGGCAACGGCGACCGCTTCGTCCTGGAATTAGTCCGCCAGTCCGAAAAGCCCGCCATCCTGCTCCTCAACAAAACCGACCGCCTGCCCGACAAGTCCAAACTGCTGCCGCTCATGGAGTGGTACGGCCGGGAACACGAGTGGCGCGCGGTGGTGCCGCTCTCGGCCCTGAAGGGCGATATGCTCGAAGTCCTACTCAAAGAGATTATCGAGAACCTGCCCGAGGGCGAGCCCATCTTCGACGAGGACGAGTTGACGGACCAGCCGCTGCGCGTGATGGTCGCGGAGCTGGTGCGCGAGAAGATTTTGCAGTCCACGGGCGACGAGATTCCCTACGTCACCGCGGTCGTCACGGAGAAGTTCGACGAGGCGCGCGCCGACCTGACAGTCATCCACTGCGCCATCTTCGTAGAGCGCCAGAACCAGAAGAAGATCGTCATCGGCCACGGCGGCGAGCGCCTCAAAGAAGTCGGCACGCGCGCGCGCCACGACATCGAAAAACTCCTGGGCCGGCGCTGCCACCTCGAACTCTTCGTCAAGGTCGAGGCCGAGTGGCGCAACAAAGAGAACCTGCTCGACTCGCTCGGCGTACAGAAATAGTTCCGCAACCGCCGACCGCAAAAGGAAACCATAGATGACCCTGTTACTGCTGCTCGGGACGATTCTCGCTTTCGTCACCCTCGCGCTGCTCGTAGCCTTCTTCGCCACGGGCGGCAAGAATCAGAACCTGAGATACCTGGCCGGGGGCTTCGGCCTCGCCACCGGCCTCATCTGGTTGATTAAGACGTTGATGCGTTAGCGATGAAGGACGATGACGAGCGGGGGCGCGTCTGGCACGCGCTGGATTTGGCGGTCGAGCCCGCGGCGCGGGAGGCCGCCGAGTACGCCTTGATGGAGGCGGGCGCGCTCGGCACGGAGGTCGCGGCCGAGGGCGGCGATCTCACGCGGCTCGTCGCCTACTTCGAGCGCCCGCCCGAGAGGGAGCGCGTGCGCGCGGCGCTCCTGGAAGCCCTGCGCATCTACGACCTGCCCTCGTCCTCCGTGCGCGAGATGTCGCCGCGCGAGGTCGCAGACCGCGACTGGCTCGGCGAGTGGAAGCGCAGCTGGCAGCCCACGCGCGTTGGCCGGCGCTTCATCGTCGCGCCGCCGTGGGCCGAAGTCACTGACGATGATGACGGGCGCATCGTCCTGCGCATCGAGCCGGGCATGGCTTTCGGGACGGGGACGCACGAGACGACGCGCCTCTGCCTCGGGGCGATAGAAAAATATTTCACGGGCAAAAGTTTTCTGGACGTGGGGACCGGCACGGGCATCCTCGCCATCGCCGCCGCCCGCCTCAACCAGCAGGCGCGCATTGAAGCGTGCGACACGGACGCCGAGGCCGTCCGCATCGCGCGGGAGAACGCGCGTCTGAACGGCGTCGCGGAACGCATCAACTTCCGCGTCGGCACGATTGACGAGACCACTGCGTCGGCCGATTTGGTCTGTGCCAATTTGACGGCGGACGTGATCGCGCCGCTGCTGCCCGCGCTCCTCGGCGCGACCTGCGGCCGCCTGATTCTCTCCGGCATTCTCGACTGGCAGGCGGAGACAATTGTCGGCCGCCTGCGCGAACTCGGAACCACAGGCCACCTCGAAGTCGTCAACGACGGCGAGTGGGTCGCCATCATCGTCTGAAACAGTGGTCAGTGGCCGGTGGTCAGTGGTCAGTTAAAAAACTGATTCCTGCTGACCACTGACCACCGGCCACTGACCACTTTTGATATGACTCGCAGACGTTTCTTTGCCCCGCCGGGGGCGTTCTCGCCGGACGGCACGAGCGTCGCCCTCGGGAGGGAGGAGGCGCGGCACCTGCGCGACGTGCTGCGGTTGGGGCGCGGCGACGAGGTGTTCGTCTTCGACGGCGAGGGGCGCGAGTTCGTGTGCCGCGTTGACGAGAGCGGGCGTGACCGGGCCGTGCTCGCCGTCGGCGGCGAGGTCGAGCCGGCCAGCCCGGAGTCGCCGCTTCAACTGACGCTCGCCGTCGCGCTGCTCAAGGGCGAGAAGCTTGACCTGGTCGTGCAGAAGGCGACGGAGTTGGGCGTCGTGCGCGTCGTGCCAGTGGTGACTAAGCTCGCGGACGTGCGCCTGCGCGACGGCGACGATACCTCGCGGCGCGTGGAGCGACTGCGGCGCATCGCGCTCGAAGCCTGCAAGCAGTCGGGCCGCGCGCGCGTGCCCGCGATTGACGCGCCGATTGCTTTCGAGTCTTTCGTCAAAAGTGATTACGCGGACGGGTGGCGCGTGATGTTCTCGGAGCGCGGCGGCGCGGGTTTGAGTGACGCTGTTGAAAGCTTGCGCGGGAGGCCCGCGGCCGTGGCGGCGCTCGTCGGCTCGGAGGGGGGCTGGACGGACGAAGAGATAACGCTGGCGCGCGACGCAGGGTGGGACATCGTCACGCTCGGCGGGCGCGTCCTGCGCGCGGAGACGGCGGCCATCACAGTCGCGGCGCTGCTGCAACACGCCTTCGGCGATCTCAGCTAGAAAAATCTCAAACTCAAAATCTGAAATCTCAAATCTGCCAGCTGAAATTTTACTTCAACTCGTCCAGCATCCGGCGGGCGAGCCTCTGGTCGCGCGCGGACTCGAAGGCCCAGGAGGCGTCGTGCGGCGCGTTCAAGATGGCTTCGAGTTCTACGCGTGCGCGCTCCGTGTCGCCCGTCTCTATCAGCATCTCCGCGAAGTAAAGTCGCGTGACGGTGTTGGCGGGGGCGAGTCGGATGGCGCGCTCGAAGTTGGCGCGAGCGCGTGTGGTTCCGCCGCCGAGGAGTCGCGGGAGTTTGTGTTGAAGGCGCGCGAGGACGCGCAGGGGGCCGGCGGCGTGGTAGGCCGCGTCGAGCCGCGCGGCGCGCACGAGCGAGCGGCGCGCGCGCAGGGCGTGGCGCACGGCTTGAAGTGGCCTTTCTGTTTGCGCCAGGAGCGCCAGATTCACCCCGAGCCAGAAGTGGCCCTCGACGCGGCGCGGCTCGCGGCCCGCGGCCCGCTCACAGACGAGCGCGCCCCGCGCGTGGTGCGCGCGCGACTCTTCCGCACCGCCCGCCTCCTGGCCCAAAAAGAAGAGGGCGCGGCCCATGCGCCACGCCGCCTCGTACTCTTCCGCCGCCGCTTCCAGAAGCTCGACAATCGCGCGCACGTTCTCGACACGCGCCCGCCCTTCGTAAAGCGCGTCGGCGCGGCGTGTCAGCTCTGCGAGACGGGAGTCCATAGTGTTTTTCGTGGAGCACCCGCCGGAAAACTTTGACGAAGCGCCCCGCGCTGGCGCAGAATAAGCAAAGGCGAGAAAGCTGTAAAGGACGGTGGCCGTGGATGGCGAGCAAAGATGAGAGCGTGAAGCGGGCGCGGGCGGACTTGGCCGAGCGTCTCGGCGTCAGCGAGGACGAGATCAAAGAGGAAGCGGTCGAGGAGGCCGACTTCCCGGACATGGCGCTGGGCGCTCCCGTCAAAGGCGAGATGAGCGGCCAGATGATTACCTCCGGCTGGCGCATACGCCTGGGCGACGGAAAGGGCGGCAGCCACGAGTATCGCGCCGACCAGAACCAGCTCAGGCTCTACAACTACAAAGGCACGAATCACCGTGTAGGTAAATAGTAATTGACCGTTCACTAGATTTTGAGGTGAAGAGAGATGAACCGGCAGGATTTTTGGGGACATCTGGCGCTGGCGCTGACGCTCGTCGTGCTGGCGGCATTCGCGGGGCAGGTCAGGCGCTGGCACAACTGGCAGAAGCCCGAGAGGCACACGCCGCGTTTCGAGCACGTCGAGGAGATCAGGGAGAGCGATAGCGACGAGGCCGAAATTACAGAGCGCGCGGAGGTGAGCGACGGGGCCGAAGTCCTGGTCCGCTTCCGCCCAGGCACGACCCTTGAGCGAATCAAGGCGCTGGCACTGAGAAACAACGACATTTTCGAGGACGAGTACGAGAGCGTCAACGGCCTGGTCGCGCTCGAAGACGAGGACGGCCTGGACGCGGAGGCGGTGGCGGCACAGTACCGCGCGCTCTCTGAAGTCGAGTATGCCGAGCCGGTCTCCCTGGTTTACGCGGACCACGGCGCGCCCGACAAGCACAAGCACGCCAACGACGCGAGGTTCGAAGAGCAGTGGTCGCTGCTCAATTTGGGCCAAAACGGCGGCACGTCCGGCGCGGACATCAGCGCCCTGCGCGCCTGGTTCAAGACCACGGGCAGCAACAAGGTCGTCGTCGCCGTCCTCGACAGCGGGGTTGACTACACGCACAGGGACCTCGTCAATAACATCTGGATGCGCCCGGACGACGTGCCCGCCTACGTGGACGACGAGCTGGGCGAGTTCGACGACCTGCACGGCTTCGACGCGGCCGAGTGGCGCGACCCCATGGACGACAACGGCCACGGCACGCACTGCGCCGGCATCATCGGCGCGGAGGGCGACAACAACTTCGGCATCGCCGGCATCAACTGGAACGTCCAGATCATGCCCCTGAAGTTTCTGGGCGCGGGCGGGTCCGGGACGACCAAGGACGCGATTGAGGCCATCAACTACGTGATTGACCGCAAGCAGAAGGGCGTCAACGTCCGCATCATCAGCGCGAGCTGGGGCTCCACGCAGAAGTCCAAGGCGCTGTCTGACGCCATCAAGCGCGCGGGCGATGAGGGCATCCTGTTCGTCGCCGCCGCCGGCAATAACGGCGACGACTCGGACAAACGGCCGCACTTCCCGGCGGGCTACGACCTGCCGAACATGGTCTCGGTCGCCGCGCTCGACCGCAAAGACCAGCTGGCCGGCTTCTCCAACTACGGCGCGAAGAGCGTGCACGTCGCGGCCCCCGGCAAGGAGATTCTGAGCACTTGGCTGGGCGGCGAGTTCTACGTCGCCTCGGGAACTTCGATGGCGACGCCGGAGGTCGCCGGCGTGGCCGCGCTGATTCTCTCGACCGACCCGAAAATGAGCGTCAAGGAGTTGAGAACGAGGCTCTTCAACTCGGTTGACAAGCTCGACTCGCTCAAAGGCAAAGTCTCCACCGGCGGGCGCATCAACGCCGCCAAGGCCGTCGGAGCGCAATAGAACAGTAGGCAGTAGGCAGTAGGCGGAAGGCAGAGAGCTGATTTTCTTTCTGCCTTCCGCCTTCTGCTTTCTGCCTTCTGCCTCTGCGCTTGCACATGAGGCATTGGGTGTGTGATTATCGTCCGTTGGGAAGCAGTCCTCGATTCATAGCCATCTTGCCTGATCTTTTGAGGAGACGAACCGAAGTGAAAGCGGAAATTGAGCAGTTGGTCGCTTTGCAGAACGCGGACACAAACATACGCAGACTACAGGCCGAAATAGAAGCCATCCCCAGAAGGCGCGCTGAGATCGAGAAAGAGTTCGATCAGCGCGCCTTTGAAATTCGTGAGCTGGAGCGCGTGCGCGACGAGGCCCGTTTGGAGCGCGCCCGGCTGGAAAACGAAGTCCTGGAACACCGCTCCAAGCAGGAGCGCGCCGAGCGCAACCAGATGCTCTCGAAGAAGCAGGACGAATACCAGGCGGCCATCCGCGAGGCCGACGCCGCGCGCAAGCACATCTCGCAGTTAGAGACGCAGATTCTCGAAAAGATGGAAGCCTTCGAGCAGGCCGAGACGAAACTCAAGGAGCGCGAGCCCGAAATGGTGCGCCTGAGCGCCGAGCTCGAAGAGCGTATCCGCCAGTTCGAGGAAGAGACGCGCTCGCAGCAGGAGTTGCTCGAAGCCACCCGCAGGGAGCGCGAGCGCCTGACCAACTCGCTGCCGAAGAACATGAGCGTGCTCTACAACCGCATCAGCGCGCGCATCCGCGACGGCATCGCCGTGGCCGAGGCGCGCAACGGCTCCTGCACCGCCTGCTTCATGTCACTCAGGCCGCAGGTCATGGCCGAAGTCCGGCGCGGCGAAGATGTCATCACCTGCGACAACTGCAACCGCATACTCTATTACGTCCAGGCCGACATGGCACAAAAACAGGAAGCGGCCTCGGCGACCGTTGCCCCCAACGCCGCCGCCTAACATTCACCTGAACCTAACCGGGAAGGCAAAAGTGAGAGGAAAGACAATCCTTCTCAACTTTTGCCTTCTATTTTTTTGGGCACGGGGCTTGATTAGGTTCAGTGGCACAACGGTCGGGCGAGAGGTTTTCGGACAGTTGCGGCTGTTTTGAAGGGTCGAAGTGTCCGCAAAAAAGCCTCTCCTGGTTTTCGGTTTAACAAGGAGACTCATTTTATGCAGGAATCAATTCAACAGACCGGACTTAATACGGGCGCGGGCGACGACACGGGCGGCGGCGACGTGAACGTCAACCAGACCGAGCGGTGGATTTCGGGGCTGGCCGGGGGCGCGCTCGCCATTTACGGGCTGACGCGCCGCTCCTGGGGCGGGGCCGTGCTGGCGTTGGTCGGCGGCACTCTGATTGCCCGCGGCTCGACGGGCCACTGCTACATGTACGACGCGCTCGGCGTCAACACGGCCGGCACTGACACCGGCAACCCCCTGGTGAGCGTGCCGGCCGGACACGGCATCAAGGTGGAGAAGAGCGTGACGGTCAACCGCTCGCCCGAAGAGGTCTACCGCTTCTGGCGCGACTTCCAGAATTTGCCGCGCTTCATGAACCACCTCGAATCCGTCACGGACCTCGGAGGCGGCCGCTCGCATTGGGTGGCGAAGGCTCCCGCGGGCAAGACCGTCGAGTGGGACGCCGAAGTCTATAACGAGAAGGAGAACGAGCTGATCGCGTGGCGCTCGCTCGAAGGGGCGGACGTGGACAACGCGGGCTCGGTGCGCTTCGAGGCCGCGCCGGAGGGGCGCGGGACAATTGTGCGCGTCACGCTCAAGTACGACCCGCCGGCCGGCAAGCTCGGCTCGCTCATCGCCAAGCTCTGGGGCGAAGAGCCCTCGCAGCAGATCGAAGAAGACCTGCGCCGCTTCAAGCAGGTGATGGAAGCCGGCGAGATTCCCACGACCGAGGGCCAGCCTTCGGGGCGCAGCGCAAGCGCGGGAAGGTAAAAGCAGTTTTCAGAAGTCAGTGGTCAGTGGTCAGTAGGAATCAGTTTTTTAACTGACCACTGACCACCGGCCACTGACCACTTTTTTTCAAGGGGGCGAACATGAAAGCACTGTGCTGGTACGGGAAGAACGACGTGCGGGTCGAAACCGTGCCGGACCCAAAGATACTCAACCCGCGCGACGCGATCATCAAAGTCACGACGACGGCCATCTGCGGCTCGGATCTGCACCTCTACGATGGCTACATCCCGACCATGCAGAAGGGCGACATCCTCGGCCACGAGTTCATGGGCGAGGTCGTGGAGGTCGGGAGCGAGAACCGGAAGCTGAAGGTCGGCGACCGCGTGGTCGTCCCCTTCACCATCTGCTGCGGCCACTGCTTCTTCTGCCAGCAGGAGCTGTGGTCGCTCTGCGACAACTCGAACCCGAACGCAGGCACGGCCGAGACGCTCTACGGCTTTTCGCCCGCAGGGCTCTTCGGCTACTCGCACATGATGGGCGGCTACGCGGGCGGGCAGGCCGAGTACGTGCGCGTGCCCTTCGCCGACGTAGGCCCCGTCAGGATTCCAGAAGACCTGGACGACGAGCAGGTCTTGTTCCTCTCGGACATCTTCCCAACGGGCTACATGGCCGCCGAGAACTGCAACATCAAGCCGGGCGACACCATTGCGGTCTGGGGCTGCGGGCCTGTGGGCCAATTTGCTGTCCGCAGCGCGTTCCTTCTGGGCGCGTCGCGCGTGATAGCGATTGACAGTGTCCCCGAGCGGCTTCAAATGGCCGCCTCGTGCGGGGCGGAGACTTTAGACTTCTACGACGAGGACATCTTCGACAAGCTGAAGGAGATGACGGGCGGGCGCGGGCCGGACGCGTGCATTGACGCCGTCGGCATGGAGGCTCACGGGCTGACCCTGGACGCGCTCTACGACCGCGCGAAGGCTGCGCTCTTCATGGCGACCGACCGGCCGCACGCACTCCGCCAGGCGATTCACGCGTGCCGCAAGGGCGGGACCGTTTCGGTCCCCGGCGTCTACGGAGGCTTCCTGGACAAGGTTCCGTTCGGGGCCGCCTTCAATAAGGGGCTGACGCTCAAGATGGGGCAGACGCACGTCCCGAAGTACCTGCGGCCGCTCTTAGAGCGCGTACAGCGCGGCGAGATTGACCCCTCGTTCGTCATCACGCACCGCATGCGCTTGCAGGATGCGCCCGACGGCTACGAGATTTTCAAACGCAAAGATGACAACTGCATCAAGGTCGTCATGAAACCGTGAGCCGATTGGAAGACTGATTCAACCCTTTGCGCCTTACGTCTTCTCTTTGCGCCTTTGCGAGAAACAGCCGTTCACGCAAAGGCGCAAAGTTAATACTTAAGGCGCAAAGGGTTGAGTGGTTAATCAAAGGAGAAGAAAATGGGGGACGAGAGCACGAGCAAGGGTGAGGCGGGCGGGCCTGCGAGCGCGCCCGAGATTGATAAAGAGAATCAGTCGGGCGACCCCGGCCGCACGCCCGGCAAGGCGGAGGGCGACGAGGAGACCGTTGACGCGTCTTTAGAGCAGGACGAGGAGAGGCCGCGGCACTAACGGCGCGCGTCAGGAGACGCGCGCCTTCGCGGCTTCCTCGCCCGGCGTGTCGCGCTGCGGGTTGACGCCGACGCCGTGCTTGAACACGAGCTCGCCGCCGAGCCAGCCCGAGATCGTGACCACAATCACGCCGACAACCGAGAGTGCTACGGGGATGGTCAAGCTGTCGTTGACCATGTCCGAGCCCCTGTCCGTCCTCAAGTACCAGCTCACGGCGAAGAGCACGAGCGCGAGGACGTTCAGGCGCGCGTGCCAGTTGGCTACCTTCACCACCTCTCTGTCTTTGATTGAGAGGTAGTCTATGAAGCCGAAGACGGCCGCCGCGACCGCGCCCAGGCAGCCCGCCAGGAGCGAGTAGAAGGCTATCAGCGGCCAGTGGGCGTTCCCGCGCCAGAGGTAGAGCAGGTCCGCCACCAGCGAGAAGACCCAGAGCGCAATCGGGAAGGGGATCAGCATAGGGTGAATCGGATGCCCCATGATGCTCGCAGGACTTGCCATCTTTCTTTCCTCCTCGTTGGCCGCGGTGCGAGGACACCCGCGGGTTGACAGACTCGCCGTTAGGAAATATTTTCCGTAAACGGCGTCAACCTACTACTTCAGGCTCGAAATGTAAAGAAACTTGCTTTCACGCGCGAAGTCTGTGAGAACGGGGGAACCTGTGTTATGGAGAGTGATTCTGGAGAGACCACTTCGGTCTGGTTCGCGACCGCGCCGGAGATAGAGACCGACGGGCCGCTCGCGGCGGATGCGTCCGCGGACGTTGTGGTCGTCGGCGCAGGCATCGCCGGGATGACGACCGCCTACCTGCTCGCGCGCGAGGGCCGCAAGGTTGTCGTGCTGGACGACGGTCCCGTCGGCGGCAGCATGACGGGGCGCACGACGGCGCACTTAGTCAACGCGCTCGACGACCGCTACTACGAGTTGGAGCGCCTGCACGGCGAGCGCGGCGCGCGGCTCGCTGCCGAGAGCCACACGGCCGCCATTGACCTCGTCGAGAAAATCGTCAAAGACGAAGGCATAGAGTGCGAGTTCGAGCGCCTCGACGGCTACCTCTTCGCCCCGCCCAACGAATCGAAGAAGGAACTCGAAGACGAGTTGGAAGCCTGCCACCGCGCGGGGCTCACCTCGATAGCGATGGTCGAGCGCGCGCCCATCAAAGACTTCGACACGGGCAAGTGCCTGCGCTTCCCGCGCCAGGGCCAGTTTCACCCGTTGCTCTACCTCGCGGGCCTCGCCCGCGCCATCCGCCGCGACGGCGGGCGCATACACACTGGCACGCACGCCACGACCATCGAAGGCGGCAAACTGGCGCACGTCAAAACGGAGGCGGGCAACACCGTCACGGCGCAGGCGGTCGTCGTGGCGACCAACAGCCCCGTCAACGACCGCGTGGCGATTCACACCAAGCAGGCCCCATACATCACCTACGTCATAGGCGCGCGCGTCCCCTCCGGCTCAGTCGAGCGCGCGCTCTACTGGGACACGCCGGACCCTTACCACTACGTCAGGCTTGAGAGCATCAGGGCGCACAACGGCGGGGACGATGAGTACGACCTGCTGATTGTCGGCGGCGAGGATCACAAGACGGGGCAGGAGGACGACGCCAACCGCCGCTACGGCGCGCTCGAACGCTGGACGCGCCACCGCTTCCCCTTCGTCGAAGACATAGAGTTCCGCTGGTCGGGCCAGGTGATGGAGCCCGTGGACGGCCTCGCCTTCATCGGGCGTAACCCCATGGACGAGGACAACGTCTTCATCGCCACGGGCGATTCCGGCAACGGCATGACGCACGGCACCATCGCGGGCCGGCTGCTGACGGACCTCATCGTGGGCCGCGAGAACGCTTGGGAGGAGCTTTACGAGCCGACGCGCAAGACCCTGAAGGCGCTCGGCGAGTTCGCCAAGGAGAATTTGAACGTCGCGGCGCAGTACACGGACCTCGTGACGCCGGGCGACGTGGATTCGACTGACGAAATCAAGCCGGGCGAGGGTGCTGTCATCCGGCGCGGGTTGAAAAAGGTGGCGGCCTACAGGGACGACGCCGGGGCGCTCCACGAGCGCTCGGCCATCTGCGTCCACCTCGGCTGCGTCGTGGACTGGAACTCCAACGAGAAGACCTGGGACTGTCCCTGCCACGGCTCGCGCTACGACGCCTACGGCAAAGTCTTCCAGGGGCCGGCGAACAAAGACCTTGCGCCGGAGGACTGAAGAACTTGGAGTCAGTACCGCCTGCGGTAGCGGGCGGGTGTCGCGACGTTGACGACCCGCCCGCTACCGCAGGCGGTACTGACCTCTGTCTAAGCGGGAGCGGTCTCTTGAGAGAAGAGGGCAGCGAGTGTGACGTGCGCCCGGCGACGCCGGAAGATTTGGACTGGATTGCGCGGCTCGAAATAGAGGCTTACTCGGCGGAGTACGCGGTCGCGCGGGCGAAGCTCGACGAGTGGTTTTGTGCCAACCCTCGCGGCTTCTCAATCCTCAGGATGGGCGGGCGCGAGATAGGGCAGATGACCGTGCTGCCTTTGCGCCCCGCGCTGCTTGACGGCTTCGCCCGCGGGACGATTCGGGAACAGGACATTCGCGGGGCCAGTTTATACACGCCGGCCGAAAGAGACCTGGTGCGCGCCCTGCACGTCGAGAGCATCATCATCCAGCCGCCCGAAGGCCGCTCGAATCCGCCGCTCAAAGCCCTCATGTGCCTGGGGCGCAACTTCATCCCGCTGTTCGAAAAGGTCTGCGAGCCGGCCAACCTGGAAAACGTCTACGCTCTGGGCGCGTCCGGCCGCGGCGAGAGTTTCATGCTCGGCCTCGGCTTCACGCGCGTCGGGAGCGCGGCCGGCCCGCGTGCCCTCCACGCCGTAAGCTTCGCCGCCCTCCGAGCCAACATCGCCGCGCTCTACAACAGGAGACGAAAGCTGTCGGACAGCGGCGGCCGTCCGTAACAGTTTCCGCAAAAGAAGGGCCTAACATGCTTTGACTTATCTGTCGGGCAAGGGGTTTTTATCAATGGCGAGCACGGAAGCTGCGGCCACAACCCTGACGAGTCGCAAGCCGGTCGAAATCGTCGAGCGGGGCGCGCGCGCTCTCTGGTGGCGCAGGCTCGGGTCGAAGGGGCGCGGCTTTCGTTACGAGGACGCGCGGGGCCGCGCCCTGCGCGACGAGGCGGAGCTGGCGCGCGTCGCCTCGCTCGTCATCCCTCCGGCGTGGAAGCAGGTCCGCATCTCCCCCAGCCCGCGCAGCCGCCTACAGGCCATCGGCGTGGACACGAGCGGGCGCGTGCAGTACATCTACCACCCGCAGTTCGCCGCGCGCCAGCAGCGCAAGAAGTACGAGAAGATCGAGCGTTTCGGCGAGAGCCTGCCCGCGCTCCGGCGCAAGACCAACGAGGACATTCAAGGGGAGGGGCTGCCGCGCGAGCGCGTGCTGGCCGTCGTCGTGCGCCTCATCAACGACCTCTACTTCCGCGTCGGCTCGGAGAAGAGCGTCAAGCACTACAGAACCTACGGCGTGACGACGCTGCGCAACCGCCACCTCGAAATCAAGCGCGGCGGCCGGCTCCTCTTCAACTTCGTCGGCAAGCACCACGTCCGCCACCGCGTCCTGCACGTTGACGAGGAGCTGGCCGCGCTCATCGGCGACATCAAAAAAGTCGGCGGGTCGAGACTCTTCGAGTATTACGACCAGCAAGGGCGCGTGCGCGCCGTCAGCCCGCGCGACGTGAACGAGTACATCAAGGCTGCGACCGCGCCGGAGTTTTCGGCGAAGGACTTTCGGACGTGGGGCGGGACGCTGCTGGCCGCGATAGAGTTGGCCGAGATAGGCCCGGCGGAGGACGAAAGGCAGGCGAAGAAGAATCTGGTCCGGGCCGTCGAGCGCGTGGCCGAACGCCTCGGCAACACGCCGACCGTCTGCCGCGGCTGCTACATCCACCCCAAGGTCTTAGACAGCTACCTGCGCGGCGTCACCCTCGAAGAGTTCCGCCGCCGCGTCGAGCGCAGCATCAAGCGCATCCAGCCCGAGTACGAGGTCGAGGAGCTTGCGCTTCTAAAAATGCTGCGCGCGCAGTCGGACGGAAAAACTCAACCGCAGGCTTAAAGACCGAGCCAAAACCGCACCGTATTTTCAATCGCAGATAATTGGTCAGGCGACAGCGCGCCCAACTTGCGAATTAACTTGGCGTGAGGAATGGTGACAAGATTTTGAGCGTCGAAGACGCCGGCACGCAAGAATTTCACCTTCACATCAACCTCGAACCGTGAGCCGCGAGCACTGGTTGTGTGAGCGACCAATGTAACTAAAGCCCGATCTTCATCGAGCGCGGGAATACTTAGAACAAGACAAGGGCGAACTTTCGCCGCATACCCAAGATCAACGAGCCAAACTTCGCCGCGATTAGGATTGGGCATCTTCCGCCTCTCTGCGGTCGAGCTCTAAGAACAATTCCTCGGCGCTCAACACAAGCTCCTCGTCCGAAAGCGCAGGCATATCAAAATTAATTGTGCGCCTTAAAATTTCAGAAGCAACTCTCTGCTTCTCGGCATCCGGCAGTTTATCGAATGACTCAATAAGATTTTGTGCTGACGTACTCATGATTCAACCTCCGAGAGCTATTGAAAGATAAGCCAAAAGAATTTTCAACCCTAAATGGGTTGTCATGCCACCTAAAAGTGTGAGCGCGTCTTGCCGGGCTTCCCGCCTTTTCGGCGGCGCTTCTGTTTGCGCTCGTCCGTCCCCTTCAGCGAGGCGAGCGGCCAGAGCTTGTACTCGACGGTCGCTAACCCAGCGCCGACGACGGCCTCTATGACCTCTTGGGAGGACTTGTAGCAGGGCGCGGCCTCGTCAATGGGGACGCGGCCGTCCGTGTTGACGAGGATGCCGGCCGCTCTGTACTGGTCGTCAATCTGGCGCTGGTTGAGGCTGCGCGTCGCCTCGCCGCGCGAGATGCGGCGGCCCGCGCCGTGGTTGACGGAGAAGCCGCTGTTGACCGCGTTCGCGGCGGGGCGCAGGATGTAACTCCAGTCCATGTTCGACCCGGGAATCAAGACGGGGTGGCCCGTCTCCTCCCATGAAGTTCCTTTGAGCCCCGGGTGCCCCGCGGGGAAGGCGCGCGTCGCGCCCTTGCGGTGGACCCAGACCTCCTTGTACTCCGGGTGCCACTCGCGCTGCACGAGGTTGTGGCTGATCTCGTAGATCAGTTCCAGCTCGGAGCCGAACGTCTGGCGGAAGGCTTCCGCCACCTGCTCGAAGATGATCAGGCGGTTGATGATGGCGTAGTTGCCCCCGGCCGCCACGGCGTTCAGGTAGTCGCGGTAGTGCCTGGAGTCCGGCGTGAAGTAGCCCAGGTCAATGTCCGTGATACGGTCGGGCTTTTCGGACTTCGCCAGCTCGAAGTAGTTGGTCGCGAGCCCGTGCCCGAACCCGCGGCTCCCCGTGTGCGCCTGCACGAAGAGCGTCCCGGTCTCCTCAGACCTTTGCAGCTCGATGAAGTGATTTCCGCCCCCGAGCGAGCCCAGTTGGTCCATCCCGCGCTCGGGCCTGCCCTTGCCGCCCCACGGAATCTGCCAGTCGTCGTCCACGGGCATACGGTGGCGCTCCGCCCGGCTGCGATCGAAAGACGCGCCGTACTTCTCGACATAATACTCCGCGCCGCCGCGCACCAGATTATTAAACTCGCCCTCGTCCAAGCGGCCCAGCTTGACGCTCTTCCCGCCCGTCCCCATGTTGACGCGCTCCATCACCGCGCGGTTAAACTCCATCCGCTTCTCCGGCGTGGCCGCCTCAACCGGCACGTCGGATTTCGCGCTGACCATCCCGCAGCTCACATCAAACCCTACGGGTCCCATCGCCACGGCACCACTCTCCGCGTCCGTCAGAATCGCGCACCCGACGGGCACGCCGTAGCCGTAATGCGCGTCGGGGGTGATGACGACCAGCTTCACGCCGGGGAAGCGCGTGGCGTTGACGATCTGCCGGTAAATAATGTCTTCGGTATTTGCCAGCAGCGACGGCGTTAGAAAGAGGCGCACGGGCACGTCGCCCGTGTCCTCTGTTTGAAGCTCGTAGTAGCCCAGCCCGTGCCAGCGCGCGAGGTGCTTCCAGTTGTCTGCGTTCTTGAGCTGTTTCGCCACTTTCAAAGCCTTGGCGTCTTCCGTGTGGTTACTCATCGCTTGTCCCTGTCTGTAATTCCCGAATAATCTGTTCCGCAATCGCCTGCGCGCTCATTTCGGCTTCAATTTTTAAGCGCACATTCGCCAAGCTGTAGCTCGCGCTCCGCGCGTCGTACAGCGCGCGTGCCCGGGCGGGGTCGCGCGCCAGCGGCCTGTTCTGGACGCAGTTCTCAATTCTTTTCCAGCATAACTCAAAAGGCGCGTCGAGCCATGCCGTGCGGCCTTTGTGCTCGGTGACGAGCGCGCGGTTGCGCTCAATCGTCCACGTCCCACCGCCGAGGGCGATGACGCCCGCGCCCGTTTGCAGGGCGTCGCGCAGCGCCTCGGTCTCAAGCTCGCGGAAGCGAGGCTCGCCGTCCTCGTCAATAATCATTTGCGCGGTGCGCCCCTCGCGCGCGGCGATCAATTCGTCCAGGTCAATCGCGCCGCAGCCGAGACGCTCGGCCAGCGCGGCCGCCGCGGTCGTCTTGCCCGCGCCCATGAACCCAGTGATGACGACAGGCCCCCGAATCCTCATGCGCCGAGTATAACAGTGGTCAGAAGTCAGGGGTCAGTGGTCAGTTAGAAACAGATTGCAGAGTCTCGACTCTAAAAAGTTAAGATTCAAGACCACCCCTACTCAACTACTGACCACTGACCACCGACCACTGACCACTGTTCTTGACAGGCGCGCTGCGGGCGTGTTAGACCTTCAAGTCTTCCGGCTCGCTTTTAGAATCCTGTGCTAGCAGCCGTACCCGGACGGCTTTGGGAAAGGCCACGCCTCATTGACCGAGGAGACGACTGAACTGGTATTGCCGAGCCGCCTGGAGGCCATCAACGCCGCCGCCGAGGCCGCCGCCGATTTCGTCAGGCGTTTGGGACTAGGCGAGGACGCCAGTTACGGGGTTGACATGGCCGTGCGCGAGGCCGTCACCAATGCCGTCCTGCACGGCAACCGTCGCGACGAGTCGAAGATGGTTGAGGTCAGTTTCCGAAGCACGCCGGGCGAGATTGAAATTACCGTCCGGGACCAGGGGCAAGGGTTCGACCCCGAAATGGTCCCGGACCCGACAGACCCGCAGAACCTGCTCAAGACCGGCGGGCGCGGGCTCCTGTTCATGCGCACCTTCATGGACGGGCTCCAGTGGTCGCGCCACCCGCAGGGCGGCACCGTCGTGCGGATGACCATGAGGCGGTAACGAGTTTTGAAGTTTCAAGTTTCAAGTTTCAGGTTTCAGGTTTCAGGTTCAAAGTAGAGAACCTTGAAACTTCAAACCTGAAACCTCAAACCGAATTATTTAAGGAGACCTGCAATGGCTGAACTGAATATCAAAGAGCGCCAGGCCGGCGACGTCACCGTCCTGGACATGGACGGCAAGATCACCATCGGCGAAGGCTCCGTGGCGCTCAGGAGCGCGATCCGGCGGCTGCTCGAAGAGGGCAAGAAGAAGATCCTCTTGAACCTGGGCCAGGTCGGCTACATTGATTCGAGCGGCATCGGCGAGCTGGTGTCGAGCTACACGGCCATCAGCAACGCCGGCGGCCAGCTCAAGCTCCTCAACCTGACGCAAAAGCTCAAGGACCTGCTCGGCATCACCAAGCTCCTGACCGTCTTCGACACCTACACGGACGAGGCCGAGGCGCTCGGCAGCTACAGTCAGAAGTGATGAGTGATGAGTAATGAGTGATGAGTAAGGGCGGTCTTTCTTTTACTCATCACTCATCACTCACCACTGTTTTTACCCCCTCATGCTTCAGCCCGCATACGCCAGCTCTGGCATCCGTTGACCGGCGCGGGGCATCTCTATTCCGCACGCGTTCCACAGCCTCCGTCCGACTTCAAGTTTTTTGCTTTATGAGAAGAATTTTTTTAATCGCCGCCGCCGCGCTGCTCGTTTCTGGCGCAGCCGTCGCGCGGGCGCAGAACGTCACCCCGACGCCGACCCCGCGGCAGAGGCAACAGCAGCCGCCGCGCCAGACCACCATAGATCTTTTAGAGTACGGGGCGCAGATTAAACCCGAGCCGCGCCTCATCGCCATGATGGCGGCGCTCGATGCGGCCGGCTTCGACCCGACGCCGAAAGGCGAGGAGCCCTCGGTCTTTCGCGCGCAGCTCAGGCGCGACCAGGCCGGCCTCGACCCGGAATTGCGCAAGCGCCTGGCGTCCTTCTACGAGCGCAACAAGCTGAAGGAAGTCGGGGGGCGCGAGCCGACCGCCGCCGAGCAGGCCGCGCGCTACGTGTCGCTGGCCTACGCGCTCGGCCCGGCCCCGGATTTCCTGGAGCCGCCGCGCTCGCTGGACCTGCCCTCGGGTCTCCTGGAAGTGATGGACTTCGCGCCGCTCGTGCGCGAGTTCTACAGGAAGTCAGGGATTGACGAGCGCATGCCGGTTTACCTGCGCGCGCACCAGGAGGAGGGCAGCCGCCTGCGCCGCGCGACGGCCGCGATGATTCTGGACGTGGTCTCGTACCTCAACACGCGGCCCATCACGACGACCGTCGAGCGCGTTCCCGTCAGGCCGCCCGCGGGCGAGAAGCCCAAGAAGAACGCGCAGCAGCGCTTCGAGACGCGCGAGCACGAGCGCCGCTTCGTCGTCGTGCCGGACCTGCTCGCCGCGCCCGGCACTATAAATTTCCGCGTCATCGCCGACGACTACTTCGTCGTCGTCCCGGCCTGCGACGAGACAAAACGCTACTGCCCTGCGCGCGACGACAACCCTGCCTCGCCGGAGATGCGTCGCGCCTACGTGCAGTACGTCGTGGACCCGCTCATCGTGCGCTTCGGGCGAGACGTGGCGGCGCGCAAAGAGCCGCTCAAGCAACTCCTGGACGCGCGCACGGCGGCCGGCGCGAATGTCTCGCCGGACGTTTTCCTCGCGACCGGGCGCTCGCTCGTCGCGGGGATAGACGTGCGGCTGGAAGAGGCCATCAGGCTGAACTCCCTGACGCGCGAGGCGACGGCGCAACTGGACAAGACCACAGACCAGGCCCGGCGCGCTGAGATCATCAAGGAGTTGGAGGCCGCGCGCGCGGCCGTCTCGGACGAGGCGGCGGCCCAACTCGCGGAGGCTTACGAGGGCGGCGCGGTCCTCTCCTTCTACTTCGCGGAGCAGTTGCGCGGCGTGGAGTCTTCCGGCTTCGACGTGAGCAGCTCGCTCGCGGACATGATCGCTTCGTTCGACCCCGTGCGCGAGCTGAAGCGGCTGGACGAGGCGGACGCGGCGCGCAAGCGCGCTGTCGCGGCCCGCAAGGCGCGCGCCGAACAAGGCGCGGAGACTTCTCAAACTGCGGTGTCGCAGTTGCCGAACGCGGCGCTCGTCAAAAAGCTACTGGACGTGGACAAGCTGGTGCGGTTGAAAAACTACGCGGCCGCCGAGGAGCAGTTGCTGGCGTTAGTGCGCGAGTTCCCGGGCGAGCCGCGCATCTTCTTCGCGCTCGCGGAGACAGCGAACCTCTCGGCGCGCGACGCGACGGACGAGATGGTGCAGAGCCAGCGCCTCAACAAGGCGTTCACCAACTACCGCAACGCAGTCAGGGCGGCCGCGAGCGCGCCGACCGAACCGGATCGCTGCATGCTCGTGCGCGCACACGAGGCGATGGGGCGCATCCTCGAATTTTTCGAGCAGCCGGCCGAGGCCGTCAAAGAGTTCGACGCCGCCATACAGATCAACGACGCCTCGTGCGAGTCGCATCGCGCCGCCCTCGAAGGCAAGAAGCGGCTGGCACAGCCGCAGTGAGATGAATAGTTTTGAACCCTGAAAGGGTTCCACATGATAGCCGGGGGCGGCGCGCTTTCGCGCTTGCCCCCGGCTATCGTGTGCATCCCCTTCGGGGATGGGGTTGACGCTTTTTCTCCCGCTCACTTGAAATAAGAGTCGGTCGTCACCGGCAACGGCACGACGCGCGGGAGCTTCAGCACGCGCGGGGCGACGAGCTTCTCTATCTTCGGCAGGGCGAAGTTCTCGATTCTGGGCATCGCCTGAAGCGCGCGGTAGATTGACTCCACCTGGACGCGGGGCGGGATGCGGATGCGGGCCATCGGCGCGGTTGGGAAGTCCGTCAGGTTGATGGCCGGGGCGGACTTGCCCTCGGGCGTCACCTTGATAGTCCGCCGGGATTTGTCGCGGACGATTGTCAGCGACACCTCGCCTTCGTCCTTGCGGTTCAGCTCGCGTATGAAATCGCCCGTGTCCTCGACCGACGCGCCGTTGACCTCCGTGATTACGTCGCCGGCCCTGAGCCCGGCCCTGGCCGCGGGAGTGTTCTCGCCGACGGACGTGACGAGCAGCCCCTTGCCGCCGCCCACGCCCATGAAGTCCGCGAGCTGTTTGGTCAGCGGGGTCGTCGTGACGCCGACGCGGCGGTTGCTGCCGAAGCCGAAGGAGAAGACTTCCGGCCCTTCCATGCGCTCCCACGCCCTGGGCGCGCCGGGCGGAAACTCGAACTGGGTGCCCGGCTCGGCGGGCGTCATCAGGCCGAAGGTGTTCGCGCCCACGGCCTCGCGCTTGCCGAGCGTGGCGCTCAACTGCTGCTCGCTGCCGTTGCGGCTGACGGTCAGGCGGACGGTCTGCTCGGGCGCGGACTCGCCGATCAGGCGAAGCAGCTTGCGCGTGCTCGTCACGGGCTCGCCGTCGAACTGCAAAATCACGTCGCCCTTTCGGAGTCCGGCGCGCTCGGCCGGGCTGTCTTTCGAGACGTTGCCGACGCCGACGCCGCGCGGCTGGCTCAGCCCGTAGCGGCCCATGTTCTCGCGGTTAATCTCCTCTGGCTGGATGCCCAAGAAGGTGCCGCCGTCGAGGAAGAAAGAAAAGCTCATCGGCTCGGGCGGCGCTGCGACGGCGGCGGGCGGTGCGGGCTGCGCCGGAGCGGCCGGCGGCGGTGTCTGAGCCAGGGCAGTCGTGCCCGCCCACAGCAAGGCGGTCAAAATCACAAGCAGATTTCTCATTCTCATGGACAGAAATCCTCCAGGTAAGTTTGTGAGTTTCACGCCTTGGATGAATGAAGGTTCCAAAAAAAGTGGTCAGTGGCAGGTGGTCAGTAAAGCGGTTCGCAGGTCTTCAGCCCCGCCAGGGGCTGTTGAAAATAGCCCAGCACTTCAGTGCTGGGAACAGAACGACAAAACGATGGAGTCCCGTAGGGACGACTGATGATTTCAGCCGTCCCTACGGGACTCAATAATTTTTGGCACAGTTACCCAGCACTGAAGTGCTGGGCTATTACCAATCGCCCCTACGGGGCTTAAACCTTAACGACTACCTACTGCTTCCGGTAAATCTCGCGCCCGTTGCTCATTTCGAGGGCGAGCTTGCCTTCGGAGTGTGCCAAATCCAGGTGGGCGACCGATTCGGAGACGGCCAGGAAGCGGTGCACGTCGTCCGTGCCGGGGAACAGCTCGCGCGCCACGTCGCGCGCCGTCGCCCCCGTCTTCGGCACGAGCCGTATGACCTCCGCCTGCCGCTCGCGCACGGCGCGGAGGTAGCGGTTGAACAGCTCCTCGTAGTCCGTCACGGGCTCGCCGTGCCCGCCGTAGACGAGCGTCGGCGCGAGAGTGCGGATGCGCGCGAGGCTGACGAGGTACTCGGAGAGCGAGCGGAAGCGGCGCGTGGGGTCAACCGGGTCCGGCGAAAGAATCGGGTTCGGCGTGATGCGCTTCAAGACGCAGTCGCCGGCGAGCACCGTCCGGTCGGCCTCGCGCAGGAACGAGCACGAGCCCGGCGTGTGCCCCGGAGTGTGGACGACGCGCAGCGCGCCGGTCGAGAACTCAAGCTCCATCCCGTCCCACAGCTCACTGTGCTGGTGGTCTTCGAGCGCGTCGGCGTAGGCGCGCACGCCCTCGTACATCCGCCGCATCTCCTCTATCTCGTCGTCGTCCACGCCCGCGCGCACGAGCAGCTGGCGGTGCTCGTCGTATTCGAGCCGCCCGACCTTGTGGCCCGTCTCCCACCCGTGCACCAAAACTTCCGCGTCCTTCGCCTCGTCGCGCAGGCTGCGCGCCAACCCGCAGTGGTCCTCGTGCGCGTGCGTCAGGACGATGCGGCGTATGTCCGCGACGCGGAACCCCGCGCGCCTCAGCCCCTCGCGCAGGGCCGCGGCCGCCTCCTTCGTCTTCGGCCCCGTGTCAATCAAAGTCACGGGGTCTTCGGCGACGAGGTAGCAGTTGACCGGCCCGACATAAAAGGGCGTGGGGACAGAGATGGGAACAATCTTCATAAAGCAGGAGTCAGAAGACAGGAGTCAGGAGTCAGAAGAAGAGAAGAACAGAATCGGTCTTAGGCTTTGATTCTGACTTCTGACTTCTGACTCCTGACTCCTGCTTTAGTAGGCGTACTTGTTCGCCTTAATCAGCACGTCGGCGATGCGCTGGCGCGCGGCGACGGTGTTGACCGGCGTCCACTTGGTAAAGCGGCGGAGCGCCGCCAGGAGCGTGCGCAACTCGTCGCCCTCGCTCATGGCGGCGAGCGTGTTCTTGGCCGTGGCCTCTATGCGCTCGACGGCGTCGTTGCAGAAGACGCGCGTCATGTCCAGGTAGCGGGCCGCGGCCTCCTCGCCCTTCGACGCCGAGAGCTTCTGCGCGCGCAGGATGGCGGACTCCATCGCGTAGGCGTCGGTCGTGATGTCGGCCACGCCCATCAGAATCTCCTGCTGGTCCGCGAGCGCCATCATGTACTTCTGCGCCGCCGTGCCCAGCGCCATCAGCGCGACCTTCTTCGCGTTCTGTGCCAACTTCATCTCGGCCGCGAGCACGCCCTCGTCCTCGTCAAAGCTCGGCATGGAGGGCGAGAGCACCTCGTCCATCAGCGACTGCGCCGCCGGCAGGAGCGCGAGCTGCCCCTTCATCGCGCGCCGCATCAGCATCCCAGGGATCAGCATCCGGTTAATCTCGTTCGTCCCCTCGAAGATGCGGTTGATGCGCGAGTCCCTGTACGCCTTCTCCGCGGGATAGTCCGCCGAGTAGCCGTAGCCGCCGTAAATCTGCACCATCTCGTCGGCCACGAAGTCGCAATACTCGGAGAGCGCGACCTTGATGATCGAGCACTCGACGGCGTACTCCTCAATCGAGCGCAGCTTCGCGCCCGGGTCTTTCGTATCGCCGATGGCCGACTCGATGAGGCCGACCGTGCGGTAAGTCATCGCCTCGCCGACCCAGGTGCGAATCGCCATCTCGGCGAGCTTCGCCTTGATCGCGCCGAAGGACGAAATCGGCTTGCCGAACTGGTGGCGCTCGTTAGCGTAGCGCACCGACTCGTGAATCATCAGCTTCATCCCGCCGCAGCAGGCCGCGCCCAGCTTGAAGCGGCCGATGTTGAGGATGTTGAAGGCGATGATGTGGCCCTTGCCCACTTCGCCGAGCAAATTCTCGACGGGCACTTTCGCGTCTTGCAGGATGACGGCGCGCGTCGAGGAGCCCTTGATGCCCATCTTGTGCTCTTCCTCGCCGGTCTTGACGCCCTCGCCCGACTCGACGACGAAGCCGCTGAACTTGTCGCCGTCAACCTTGGCGAAGACGATGAAGAGGTCTGCGAAGCCAGCGTTGCTGATCCACATCTTCTCGCCGTTGAGGACGTAGAACTTGCCGTCCTCACTCAGCCGAGCCGTGGCCTTGGCCGCGAGCGCGTCCGAGCCCGAGCCGGCCTCTGTCAGCGCGTAGGCGGGGATAATCTCGCCGCTCACAATCCGCGGCAGGTATTTCTGCTTCGTCTCCTCGCTGCCGAAGTAGACGATGGGGAGTGTGCCAATTCCCGTCTGCGCGCCGAAGGTGACGGCGAACGAGGCCGCGCGCCCCATGTTCTCGGCGATCAGCGTCCCGCTCGTCTGATCCAGCCCGAGCCCGCCGTACTCTTCGGGGATGACCGCGCCGACCAGCCCGAGGTCCGCGGACTGCTTGACCAGCTCGCGCGACAAATCCCAGTCGCGCTTCTCCAACTCGGGGATGCGCGGGCGGACTTCGCCGTCAATGAACTCGCGCGTCGTGTCGGCGATCATGCGCTGCTCTTCGGTGAAGTCCTCCGGCGTGAAGACCTCCGCGGGCGTGCGCTCCTCGATTAAGAAAGCGCCGCCCTTGATAATCTTTTTCTCTTCGGCTACGGCTGACATAAAAAATTTCCTTTCTCCTCAAACTCCCTACTGCACCGGCTTGAGGCTGGCGAGAAGCTGCTGGTAATCGGCCTGGTGCATCTTGAACATCTCGGGCGAGGCGAAGGTCACGACGAAGAAGGGCTTCTTGGACTGCAACACGTCAACCTCCCAGAGTATCGGCTGGCCGCTGACTTCGCCGGTCCCGCCGGCCGTGTAAGCGCGCATCCCGTTGTGCGTGGACTCCTTGCCGGGGGAAGTGATCTGCGGGTTCTTGATGACGCTGTCCAACTGCTGCATCAACTCGTCGGTGGCTTTGTCGAAGTCGTCGCCGCGCGGAACCCAGAGGACGACGCTGACCGCCTCGTGCTCCGAGGTGGCGATAATCTTCTCGCCTTCAGCCTTCGTCGTCCACCCGGCGGGCAGCGTGAACTGGACGCCCGCGTCCGGGTGCGTGAAAGTCTCGCCCGCGCCCGACGGCGAAGTCTGCCCGGCGGTGCTGGCGGGTGTCGAAGAGGCCGGCGGCGTCGGCATCGTCCTCGTGGCGGTGGGGTCGGTCACCTTGGACGTGGTGTTAGTGGTGTTAGTGGTATTGGTCGTCGTCGTGCCGTTGGTGTTGTTCGCGTTTTTGGAGCAGCCGGCGAAGAGCGCGGCGACGACGCCGAGGGCGATAATGGTTTTCAGAGTTTTCACAGGGGGATCCTCCCGTAGAGTTTCATGTCTCTCGAATTTTTAAGCGGCACGCGCCGTCAAGAGCGTGGGCGCGTGCCGTGGTCTTAGTCTGTTAAAGTCTCTCGAAGATTCCGGCCGCGCCCATCCCGCCGCCGACGCACATGGTGACCATGCCGTAGCGGCCATTCCGGCGCTCAAGCTCGCGCAGGATGGTCGCCGTCAGCTTCGCGCCCGTGCAGCCCAGCGGGTGGCCGAGCGCGATTGCGCCGCCGTTGACGTTGACCTTCTCCCGGTCGAGCCCCAGCTCCTTGATGACGGCCAGCGACTGCGCGGCGAAGGCTTCGTTGAGCTCGATCAAATCAATCTGGTCGAGCGTGAGACCGGCCATCTTCAGCGCCTTCGGGATGGCGAAGACGGGGCCGATGCCCATCTCCTCGGGCGGACAGCCGGCGGTCGCGTAGGCCACGAACCGCGCCAGCGGCTTGACGCCCAACTGCCTCGCGCGCTCGTCCGACATGACGACCGCCGCGGCCGCGCCGTCAGACATCTGCGAGGCGTTGCCCGCCGTGATGGTGCCCTTGACGTGAAACGCGGGCTTCAGTTTCGCCAGTCCCTCGGCGGAACTGTCGCGGCGCACGCCCTCGTCCTTGTCGAACGTGACTTCGCGCTGACGCTTCCTGCCCTTCTCGTCCAACTCCTCGAACGTGACGGTCAGCGGCACGACCTCGTCCTTGAATTTTTCCTCGTCCAGGGCGCGGGCCGCGCGCTGGTGAGACTGCAAGGCGAAGGCGTCCTGCTCCTCGCGCGAGACCTCGTACTTGCGCGCGACGTTCTCGGTCGCGAGGCCCATGTTGAGATAAAAGTCCGGGTAGTGCTCGACGAGGTACGGGTTCGGCCGGATGACGTGGCCGCCCATCGGAATCATGGACATCGTCTCAAGGCCGCCCGCGATGATGACTTCAGCGCCGCCCGTGCGAATCTTGTCGGCCGCGAGCGCGATTGATTGGAGCCCCGAAGAGCAGAAGCGGTTGATGGTCATGGCAGAGGTCTCGACGGGGAGCCCGGCGCGGATGGCCGCCGCGCGCGTCACGTTCATCCCCTGCTCGGCCTCGGGCATCGCGCAGCCCATAATCACGTCCTCGACCTCTTTGGAGTCGAGACCTTCCACGCGCGCGATTGATTCCTTGATGACGGCCGCGCCCATCTCGTCCGGCCGCGTGTCTTTCAGAGTCCCCTTCGGCGCTTTGCCGACGGCCGTGCGCACGGCCGACACGATAACTGCGTCCCTCATAAATTCTCCTAGTTCCTGAGCGGCTTCCCGCTCTTAAGCATCTGGCCGATGCGCTCCTGCGTCTTGCGCTCGCCGCACAAGGAAAGGAAAGCTTCGCGCTCAAGGTCTAACAGGTATTGCTCGCTGACCCTCGTCGGGTGATTCAAGTCGCCGCCCGTCAGGATGCGCGCGAGCTTCTCGCCGATGACGGCGTCGTAGTCCGAAATGAACCCGCCGCGCTTCATTTGATGTATGCCGAGTTTGATGGTTGCAAGCGCGGGCATCCCGAGCGCGAGCACGTCCGCGCGCTGCTGCGGCCGGACGTAGCCCGTCGAGGCGAGCGCGAGCACCTCCTGCTTGGCGTCCGCGATCAGGCGGTCGCTGTTCATGGAGACGGAATCGTCCGCGCCGAGGAAGCCTAAGCTTCGCGCCTCTTCCGCGCTCGTCGCGACCTTCGCCATCGCGATGGTCTCGAAGGCGCGCTTGACGAAGGGGAACGGGTCTGCGTCGTCCGCGCCCTTCGGGATGGAGTCGAGCGCGCGCACCAGCATCTCTTTCGTCCCGCCGCCCGCGGGAATCAGCCCGACGCCGACTTCGACCAAACCGATGTAAGTTTCGGCCGCGGCGCGCACCCGGTCGCCGTGCAACGCCATCTCGCAGCCGCCGCCGAAAGTCATCTGGAAGGGGGCCACGACCACCGGCTTCGCCGAATAGCGCAGGCTCATCGTCGCGTTCTGGAAGGCGCGGACGATCATGTCAATCTCTTCCCAGTTCTCCTCCTGCGCCTCCAAAAGCAGCAGCATCAGATTCGCGCCGACCGAGAAGTTCACGCCCTGGTTGCCGACCACCAGCCCGACGAAATTCTTTTCAACTTCGGCCAGCGACTGTTTCAGCATCTGAAGCGTGTCGCCGCCGATGGCGTTCATCTTCGAGTGAAACTCCAAACAGGCCACGCCGTCGCCCAAATCAACGAGCGACGCGCCCGCGTTCTTCTTGACGACGCCCGTGCGGTCCTTGACGGACTTCAGGATGATGACGCCCGGCAGCTCGTTGACAGCCTTGTACTCGCCCGAGGCGAAGTCGAAATAAAACTTCTGCCCGCCCTCGGACTTGTAAAAGGAGGTCGCGCCCGCGTCGAGCATCTGCTGCACGTTCGCCGGCACAGTTTGGCCTTCCTCCTTCATCCGCGCCACGGACTTCTCGACGCCAATGGCGTCCCAGGTCTCGAAGACGCCCAACTCCCAGTTGAAGCCCCACTTCATCGCGCGGTCAACCTCGACCACCGTGTCCGCGATCTCCGGGATGCGGTTCGCGGCGTAGCGGAAGGTGCGCGACATGGTCTTCCACAAAAACGCGCCGACGCGATCCTGGCCCCAGACGAGCGCCTTAATCCTCCCCGGCGTCTCCTCTATGTTCTTCGCCATGTCGAGCGCGGGGAGTTTCACTTTCTGGGCCGGTTTGTATTCCAGCGAGGCGTGATCCAGCGTCCAGATTTCCTGCTTCTCGCCCTCACCCTTCTGCCTCTTGTAGAAGCCGCCCTTCGTCTTGTTGCCCAAAATCCCGCGCCCGATCATCTGCGACAGGAACTCCGGCGCGACGAAGACCTCGCGCTCCTCGTCTTCCGTCAGTGCCTCGTAAAGGTTCTTGACGACGTGGCCGAAAACGTCCAGGCCGACGAGGTCGAAGGTGCGGAAGGTGGCGGTCTTGGGCCTGCCCACGGCCTGCCCCGTCATCTTGTCAACTTCCTCGATGGAGTAGCCGTCCTCCAGCATCGTCTTGATCGTGTGCATCGCGCCGAATGTGCCAATTCTGTTGGCGATAAAGTTCGGGCGGTCCTTGGCCGGGACGACGCCCTTGCCCAGACGCTGATCCAAAAACCCGGCAAGCGCGCAGGAGATTTCGGGCTTCGTCCATTCGGTGCGGATGATTTCGACCAGGTGCAGGTAGCGCGGCGGGTTGAAGAAGTGGACGCCCAAAAAGTGCGCGCGGAAATCTTCGGAGCGGCCCTCGGCCAGCTGGCGAATCGGGATGCCGCTCGTGTTCGACGCGACGACCGAGCCCGGCCTCCGAAACTCTTCGACGCGCTCGTAGAGCTTACGCTTGATCTCCAGGTTCTCCACGACGGCCTCTATAATCAGGTCGCAGTCTTTCAACTGCTTCATGTCGTCATCGAAGTTGCCGACCTTGACGAGCGACGCCCCCTCCGGCGTGAAGAACGCCGCGGGCCTGGCCTTCTTCGCGGCTTCGAGCCCCGCCCGCGCGATGCGGTCGCGCACCTGTTTCGATTCGAGCGTCAAGCCCTTCGCCTGCTCTTCCGGCGTCAGCTCGCGCGGGACAATATCCAGCAGCACCACGGGGACGCCAGCGTTCGCCAGGTGCGCCGCGATCTGCGCGCCCATCGTTCCCGCGCCCAGCACGGCCGCCTTTTCAATCCGAAGCATCTTCTCTCAGTGTACCTTTCAACTTAAGGGTCGGACGAGGACGGCCTATCATACTGAATGAGTATTCATTCAGCAAGGGCGGGGCGTCCGTTTGGTTTTTACACGGTAAATACTGAAGCGCTGTTAGTTCGGGCATAAAGTGTGAATGTGGAATAGACTTGGATTTTTGATTTTAAATATACTAACCCCGCAAATTTAGCTTCTTAACGAACGTTTATTAACAAGATTACACTTTCTTCCATAGAGCAATGACATAAGTCTCATAACAAAATCTGCATGACTTAATAAATACTGGATGCATCGGCTGAAGTGCATCCCGCTCTATGAGCGAATTCTCTCCCTAATTTGTTGATACTTACCTAAGGGAATTCTCACTTCATGCCTGAACCGACAAGCGCCTTCGCGGAATTCCGAGCGAGACAAGACGGCACCGCACCTGAGCTAGGATTTCCGCCTCCCTCGCCACGAAAAGGAAAGGAGCGTGGGAGACGTAGTAAAACGAGCCGAGCCCATGCCCGCGTAGGAACTCTTGCTTCTGCTCTAGCTGCTCCGGCCTTTTGAGTTCGTGACTACGGTGGTGGCTCTGGTCGAAACAGAGCATGTAGGTGGGCTGTAGCTGCTCATTAAGCTGCACAATGAACGGCAGAGGGGCGTGCGACGCTGTAGCTTTCGTTTTGGATTCGGTGGCTAGTGGAATCCCCGTGTCCGGGTCGAGTAACAGCCCGAAGGGCCGCTCAGGCAGCCTGTCGGTGTCGAGCACGGGAATGGAGGTCACAGCCTCGTACTGTGCACGAATGTCTTCGGGCACAAAGCGTGGGTGGGCGTAGAGCGGGGCCACCGGCTGGAGGCTCTCGGCCCAGAAACGCTTCACGATGTCGTAGGAATCGCCGAGGTAAATTCCCTTCACGTCTCACCGCCTCCCCGCGCGAGTGTGTACTCGAAGTCGTAGGAGTGCTTTCCGTCGGCGATTTCGATCGTCATCGTGCCGGCGAGCCCTGTGAGTTCGCCCGTGCCGGAATCGGGGACGACCGTGATGGTGAGTTGCGGGACGCCGCGTGTCATGGTGCCGCTGTGTTGCAGGGCGAAGGAGCCTTCGCGGCCGTCGAGCTTGCCCGCGACCCGCTCGATGGCGACGTAGCCGGCGGAGCCTTCGACATCCGTCATGGCGGTCAGCATCTGGCCGCGGCTCGTGGCTTCGAGGCCGCCGCGGAACTGCTTGGCGATTGCCATCCTGCCCACGGTTGGGTCGCCGACTCCCTCTTCCGGTTCCTGAGGGGTCAACTTCACTTCAAACATTCCGCTCGCGTGATTGGTCACAGCAGCCTCCATTGTCGGTTTTTTGCCGGGCGCTTTTGAGCGAATAGATTTTAATTCCCGACGACAAACATTTCCAGGGCCGTCGCTGGCGGCGGACTCGGGGCAGATGGTTTAAGCTGTGTTTATGAAAGAGGCGGAGGATGGACGTTTGGGCGAATTGACGGAGGCGGCCGAGCCGAGGGCGGAGTACGAGCGTCGGCGCGAGGCGCGTCTTGAGGCGGCGAAGCGTGAGGCGCAGCGCTTTCGCAAGGTGGGGCTCGTGCGCATCGGGATGCTGGCTGCGGGAGTCGTGCTGGCCTGGCTCGCTTACAGCGGCTTGCTCGCGTGGTGGTGGTTGATTGTTCCGGCGGCGGTCTTCTTCGCGCTGGCGGACGCGCAGGACCGCATCACGCGGGCGCGGCGGCGGGCGGAGCGGGCGGCCGCGTACTACGAGCAGGGGATGGCGAGGCTCGACGATGATTGGGCCGGGAAGGGTGAGACGGGCGAGAGGTTTCTGGACGGCGCGCACCCTTACGCGGACGACCTGGATTTATTCGGAAAGGGCTCGCTCTTCGAGTTGCTGTCGCGTGCGCGGACGCGCGTCGGGGAAGAGACGCTCGCCCAGTGGCTACTGCACCCGGCGGGGCCGGACACGGTACGCGCGCGGCAGGGGGCGGTTGCGGAGCTTCGCCCGCGGCTGGACCTGCGCGAAGACCTGGCGCTGCTCGGCGAAGGCGTCCGCTCGGGCGACGACGCGCGGGCGCTGACGGCTTGGGCCGACGCTCCCGGGTGGCGCGTCTCGCGCTTCCAGCGCGCGGGCGCGATAGGGCTGGCGCTCGTCTCGGTGGCGGCGCTCGTCCTGGGGGCCACGGGTTTCGGCTGGCTTCCGTTTCTCGCGGCGTTCGCCGCCGGGAGGGTGTTCAGTTTCACTTTGCGTGAACAGGTGGGGCGCGTCGTCAGCGCGGTTGACAGGGCCGGGCGCGATTTGCGGTTACTGTCAGGGGTGCTCGAACGTTTGGAGCGCGAGCGATTCGAGAGCCCGCGCCTGGCGGAGTTGCGCGCGGCGCTCGATGTCGAGGGTCTGCCGCCGTCGAGGCAGATTAGCAAGCTCAACGGCCTGATTGATCTGCTCGACGCGCGGCGCAACATGATTTTCGCGCCCGTGGCCTTAGTCCTGCTCTGGGAGACGCAGCTCGCCGTCGCGATAGAGAGTTGGCGCGCGCGCTCAGGCCCGGCCGTGGCGCGGTGGCTCGCGGCTGTCGGAGAGTTCGAGGCGCTGGGCTCGCTGGCCGGCTACGCCTACGAGCGCCCGCGCGACCCTTTCCCGGAACTGCTCGCAGGCGAGGCGCGCTTTGAAGGCGAAGGATTGGGCCACCCTCTGATCCCTGAGGCGCGGAACGTGCGCACGGACCTGCGCCTGGGCGGGGAGCCGCGCGTGCTCATCGTCAGCGGCTCGAATATGTCTGGCAAGAGCACGCTGCTGCGCACGCTCGGGGTCAACACTGTGTTGGCGCTCGCGGGCGCTCCCGTGCGCGCGCGGCACTTGCGCCTGACGCCGCTTCAGGTCGGGGCCTCCATACGCATACAGGACTCGCTGCAAGCCGGGGCCTCGCGCTTCTACGCGGAGATCACGCAGCTCCGCCAGATCGTTGACCTGACGGCGGGCGCTCTCCCCGTCCTCTTCCTCCTGGACGAAATACTGCACGGGACCAACTCGCACGACCGCCGGATAGGGGCCGAAGGATTAGTGCGCGGCCTCATCAATCGCGAGGCAGTCGGGCTGGTCACGACGCACGACCTGGCCTTGGCGCGCATCGCGGACGAACTCGCGCCCCTCGCCGCCAACGTACACTTCGAGGACCGCCTCGAAGGGGGCCGGATGACCTTCGACTATCGCTTACGCCCCGGCGTGGTACAGAAGAGCAACGCGCTTGAGCTGATGCGCTCGGTCGGACTGGAAGTTTAGAAAGGATTTGAGATTTCAGATTTGAAATCTTCTTCAGTAGTTGGTCAGAATCTCTTCGGGCGCGAAGCCCATCTGCTGTAGGCGCTCGCGCGTCTGCCCGATCATCTCGCGCGAGCCGCAGATGAGGGCGACGGGCGAGGACAGGTCGGGAAGGACGTGGTCTAGGAGCGACTGCACGTAGCCGGTCGGGCCGGACCAGTCGTGCCCGTCGGGCCTGGAGATGACGCGCCGCAGCTCTACGCCGCGCGCCTCCCACTCTTCGACTTCGTCGCCGTAGCAGAAATGGTCCGGCGTGCGCGCCCCGTAAAGGACGACCAGTTGGCCGAACTCGTCCGCGTGCTTGATGGCGCAGCGCAACGCCGAGCGCAACGGCGCGACCCCCGTCCCCATCGCGACGAAAACCAAATCCTTGCCCTTCCGCTCGCTGAGCGGGAAGCCGTGCCCGACGATGTCCACAAGCTCCAGCCGGTCGCCTTCCTTCATCTCGTAAATTGTGCCACCCGCGCCGCCGCCGCGCTTGACCAGGAACTCCAACTCCTCGTCCTCCGGCGCGCTGGCGAAGGCGAAGTAACCTTGCTCGCCCGCGGCGCGCAGCACGGCCACCTGCCCGGGCACGAACTCGACGCCGTGCCGGCCCGCGCTGCCTTCGGGCAGCAGGTCGAGCGAGCGAATCTCGCGCGCCTGCTGCCGGACGCTAAGGACTCTGAGCGTTAGCGGTTGATCTTTCATCAGGAGGGGTTTTAAGCAGTCTGCCCTTCGGCCTCGGAGTAGAGGCGGTCAATCACGTCGCGGTACTTCTCGTCCACGACGCGGCGCTTGACCTTGAGCGTCGGCGTCATCTCGTCGTTCTCAATCGTCAACTCGTTTTCGAGGAGGGCGATCTTCTTGACGCGCTCGAACTGTGCCAAATCCGGCGTCATGGCGGCGACCTGCCGCTCGAAGAGGTTGATGATGCGCGGGTGCTGGCAGAGCTCTGCGGGCGTGCGCGCCTCGATCCCCTTCAGCTCGGCGTAGGAGCGCACCTGCTCCCAGTCGGGCACGATCAGCGCCGCCGGGAACTTGCGCCCGTTGCCGATGAGCACGACCTGGTTGACGAAGCGCGAGCCCTTAATCAGCTGCTCGATGGGCTGCGGCGCGATGTACTTGCCGCCCGAAGTCTTGAACAGCTCCTTCTTGCGGTCTGTGATGCGCAGGAAGCCGTCCTTGTCCAGCGTCCCTATGTCGCCCGTCCTGAACCAGCCGTCCTCCGTGAAGACGGCGGCCGTCTCCGCGGGCTTGTTGTAGTAGCCGCGCATCACGTTCGGCCCGCGCACCTCTATCTCGCCGTCCGACGCGATTCTCACTTCGACGTTTCGGATGGGGCGGCCGACGGTGCCGACGCGATTGTCTTCGAGCATCCCGGCGGCGATGACGGGCGAAGTCTCCGTCAGGCCGTACCCTTGCACGACGGGCATTCCCGCGCCGATGTAGATGAGGGCAATCTCTTCGGGCAGGGCCGCGCCGCCAGAGGCCATCACGCGGATGCGCCCGCCCATCGCCGCGCGCCACTTGGTGAAGACCAGCCGGTCGGCCAGCTTGTGCTTGAGCGCCAAGACGGGCGGGACTTTCTGCCGGTTCGAGAGGTGCTGCGCGTAGAGCTTGCCGACGGAAATGGCCCACATCAGCAGGCCGAACTTGGCCCGGCCGGCCTCTGCCGCGCGCTCCTTGACGCGCGCGAAAATCTTCTCCAAGAGGCGCGGCACGCAGAGCACGACCGACGGCCGGACCTCGCGCAGGTTGTCGCCGATCTTCTCCAAAGACTCCGCGAAGTGGACGCTCATGCCGTGGTGCACGTACATGTACATCCCCGTCCGCTCGTAGACGTGCGAGAGCGGCAGCACCGAGAGCACCACGTCCGCGGGGCCGAAGTCGAGGTGGTCTGAGCAGTCAATCACGTTCGATGTCAGGTTCGAGTGCGTCAGCATGACGCCCTTCGGCTCGCCCGTCGTGCCCGACGTGTAGATGATCGTCGCCAAATCATCAGGGCTGACAGCGCCCGCCATTTCACCGGCCAACTCCGGCCTCTCGGTTGCTAACTCGCGCCCGCGCTCTTCCAGCGCGACGAGCGTCAGCGCCTGCGGGTCCGTCACGCCCGACGAATCGAAGAAGACGACGCGCTCCAGCGCAGGGCAGCCCGCGAGCGCCTCCCTGATCTGTTCATACTTGGCCCAATTCTGCACGAAGAGGACGCGCGCGCCGGAGTCCTTGAGGATGTAGGCGACCTGCGGCGTCGTCAGCGTCCAGTAGAGGGGCACGTCAACCGCGCCCGCGAAGAGGCAGCCCGCGTCCGAGATCGTCCACGCGGGGCAGTTCTCCGAGAGCAGGCCGACGCGGTCGCCGGCACGGACGCCCAGAGAGCGCAGGCCGAGCGCGACGGCGCGTGCGCGCGACAGCATCTCTTCGGACGAGATGCTGTGCCACTCGCCGCCCTCCTTGTAGTTGAGCGCGTCCGGCTTCGGGTGCAGGCTGACCGTCCGCTCGAACATCTCGACGAGCGTGGCGGGTCCGCCCTCGCTGAGCGGCGCGCGCTCCGGGCTCTGCGCGTCGCGGGGCTTTTCGGCCGTGGGGGTCATCGCTTTCATCATCCTTGGTCGCTCACGCCGTTTAAAAAGATGTCCAGCACTTCGTCTGCGACGGCCGCCAGCTTGTAGCGGCGCTTCGACAGAATCCAGTTAGTCGCCATCTCGTCGAGAGCGCCGAAGAGGACTTTGGCGGCCACGTTAGCGTTCAGCTCGCGGCGGAAGACGCCCGCGCGCTGCCCCTCCTCGACGGCCGCGCGAATCAGCCCCAGGTATTCGGCCACGCCCGCGGCCGAGAACTCCTCCATGAACTTTGTCGAGCTGCGCAGCTCGACCTGGAAGACGACCGCGAGGTCGCGGTCAGCGCCGAGCCGCTCAAGATGGAGGTGCGCTATCCGGCGCAGCTTCTCGCGCGGGTCCGTCAGAGTGGCGAGCTGCCGGCTGCCCTCCTTGATCGCGTCGCCCACGCTGCGGTCGAAGATGGAGTGCAGAATCTCCTCCTTGCTCTTGAAGTAGAGATAGACGGTGCCGTCGGCGACGCCCGCGGCGCGCGCGATGTCGGCGACCTTCGAGTTGAAGTAGCCGTTGCGCGCGAAGACCTGCGTGGCGGCGCGGAGGATGGCCTCGCGCTTGTCGGCGACCGGCGGGCGGATTGAAGACAGGGAGCGGGCTGAGCTCATCTCGGGTACACTGGCAACCTATTCTTCTGGATTCACGAGGGGCGCTGAATGAACAGCCACTCAGTCGAGCGCCTTTAGCCTAGCGCAAAGAAGGCAAAAGGAAAAGGGAAGACGAAAAGTGGTAGAGGTGCAGTATGAAGCGAAGAAGAAATTAACAGGGATGGACAGGATAAACAGGATGAAGAAAAAGCAATGATTCTTTCTCTGTCTCCTGTCTATCCTGTCCATCCTGTTTGAATCCGCTTCAAACTGAACCACTACCCGAAAAGTAAGCTCCGTGTCCTTACCTTTTACCTTTTTACTTCTACCTTTTCCTCTTCGGCCTCTTCGGGGCCGTCGTCGTGGAGCGGGGCGATTTGGAGCGAGCCGCCGCGCAGGTTGAGGTCTTGCTGCGGGAAGGGAATCTCGATCTGCGCTTCCTTGAAGAGGCGGAAGATGCGGTAGTTGATGTCGCTCTTAATCGTGGGGTGGCGGCGCGGCCGGTTCGTCCAGATGAGGAGGCGGAAGTTGAGCGAGTAGTCGCCGAAGCTCAGGAACTGCACGCTCGGCTTCGGCTCTTCGAGGACGTGGTCAACGCCCTCGGCCGCGCGCAGCAGGGTCCGCGTCACCAGCTCCACGTCCGAGTCGTAGGCGACGCCGACGGGCACGGAGATGCGCGAGCGGCGCTCGCCGTAAGACCAGTTAATCAAATTCTCGTTGACGAGCTTCGAGTTGGGCACCACGGCCGCGATGTGGTCGTTGGTCATCACGATCGTGGTGCGCAGGTTGATGCTCTGCACGCGCCCCTCCGTGATCTTGCTGTCGGGGCCTGTGATGGTGATGAAGTCGCCGACGCGCACGGGGCGCTCGAAGAGGAGGATGAAGCCGGAGGCGAGGTCGCCCGCGATGAATTGCAGGCCGAAGCCGATGCCGACCGAGAGCGCCGTGAAGACGACGGCCAGCGTCGTCAGGTCCAGGTTAAAGGCCGTCTTGAGGCCGAAGAGGATACCGAGCGTGATGACGGCGTAGTGAACCAGCCGCAGGATGGTGTACTGGATGCCGGGGTCGAGCTTGGCGCGCGCGGCCATCCGCCGCTCCATGAAGGAGCGTATGGAGCGCGAGATGATGACGGCCACGATGAAGACGGCGAGGCCGATGACGACGCTCGCCAGCGAAATCTCGAAGTTGCCGATCGTGAACTTGTGGTTGATGTAGCCCCAGACGCGGCGCAACACACCCTCGCCGTTCTGCAAGAGCGACAGCATCAACACCAGCGGCTGACAGATTGCACCGACCATAACTTTTCGAACCCTTGCCGGAAGTTAAAAAGCCCGACGCCCGCAGGCAAAAATCGCGGGGGCTGCCGGGCTCTGGATTTAAGACCTAAACGTGGCGGAGGGTGAGGGACTCGAACCCCCAAGCCCTTTCGGGCGCCAGTTTTCAAGACTGGTGCAATAGCCGATTCTGCCAACCCTCCGCTATAAATTTTCAAAATAATCATACCGCACGCTCATGCTTCGCTCAACTTGAGCAACTCCTTTGCGCCGCCGTTTTCGTCAAGTGCCTTTCCTCGTTTCGACGACGATGAAGTCCACGACTTCCTGTAGGCTGCCGGTGCGGGTGTAAGTCTCACGTTGGCGGGTCGCGCCGTTGCCGCGCTCAAGGGTTTCGCGGACGAGCGCGCTGACTTCGTCCCACTCGTCGTGCTCTTCGAGCGTGGGGCGCAGGAAAGCGAGCAGCGTCTCGACTACGTGGCGCGCGGGGCGAGCCTCCCCAGCTTCCACGTCAATCAAGTCCGCGTCGAGGCCGTAGCGCGCCGCGCGCCACTTGGCCGCGCGCAGGAGCTCGGGCCGCGCGTGAGTGATGGGCTCATCGCTGACTGCCTGCGCGTGACAGGCGCGCGCCAGCGCGCGTGCGAGCCCGGCCGTCATCACGGCCTCGTCCACGGTCAGGCACACGTCCGCCGCGCGGAACTCCAACGTCTCGAAGCGCGCGGACGGGCGCACGTCCCAGTAAATTTTCGTCCCGTCCTCGATGCTCCCTGTGGCGACGAGCGCGCCGACCAGCGCGTCATACTCCGCGCGCGAGCGAAAGGCGTGAGGCGTGCCGGCCATCGGCCAGCGCCGCCAAATCTCCGTGCGGAAACTGCCGTAGCCCGTGTCCGCGCCGAGCCAGAAGGGCGAGTTGGCCGCGAGCGCCAGCAGCACCGCGAGCCACGGCCGCGCGCGGTTCATCACCTGTATCACGGCCTCGTGGTCGTTGATGCCGACGTGAACGTGGCAGCCGAAGATGAGGTGCTCGCGCGCGAGCTGCTGGTAGTCCTGAGAGATGCCTATGTAGCGCGCCTTGGGCGTGAGCTGCTGGTCGGCCCAGTGCGAGAAGGGGTGCGTGGCGGCCGCCCCGATCCAGTTGCCCTCGCGCTCGGCCGCCGCGATCACCTCGCGGCGCAGGCGCGAGAGTTGGGCGCGCACCTCCGCGAGCGTGCCGCAGACGGGCGTGCCGATCTCTATCTGCGAGAGGTAAAGCTCGGGCGTGACCTGGTCGCCGACGGCCGCGCGCGCGCCGAGCAGGATGTGCGCGGCCCGTGAGTGCAGCTCGCGCGTCTGACGGTCAACGATCTGGTACTCCTCTTCGACCCCGATGGTGAACTCTTCTGTGGTGGCAGGCATACGAGGTGTTCCGTCCCTTTGTTCGCCGATTAGACTCTGCGCTCCTCCGGGATGAGCGATTTGTGTATGTGTATGGCGGCCATCGCGCCCTCGGAGGCGGCGACGATTGCGAGCTGTGAGTGAGGCGTGATGTCGCCGGCCGCGTAGACGCCGCGCACGCTCGTCTGCTGCTCGTCGTCAACCGCCACCAGCCCGCACTCCGCGTCCAGCTCGCAGCCCAGCATCGCGTGCAGCTCGCCCGCCATCTCCGTCCCCAGGTTGAAGAAGAGCGCGTCGCATTCGAGCGCGTCGCCCCCGTCGAAGAGCACGCGGCAGAGCCGCTTCTCGCCCGCGTCGCCTTCGAGGCCCGTGACGCGCTCCTCCCTGACGGGGATGCCGAAGCGCGCGAGCCTGGCGCGGTGCTCGTCCGTGACGCCTTCCTTGCTGTCGTCGGTCAGGAGCGTCAGCTTGTCCGTCCACGTCAGCATTCCCAGCGTAAAGCCGACGCCCTTTTCGCCGTCGCTCAGGACGGCGACGCGCCGGTCGGAGACTTCGTAGCCGTCGCAGTCTGGGCAGTGGTGGACGCTCACGCCGTAAAAGTCCGCGAAGCCGGGGCAGTCCGGCGTCAGGTCGCGCAGCCCCGTCGCCAGCAGGATGCGCCGCGCCTCGAACGACTGCGTGACGGCGCGAGCCTCCTCCTCCTCCTCGCCGCCCGTCGTGACGCGAAAATGCTCGTCGCCGAGCTTCTCGACCTTCGTCACGCAGCCCTCTACGATCAGCCCGCCGTGCAGCGCCACCTCGTCGCGCCCGCGCGCGAGCAGCTCGGCGGGCATGATGCCGTGGTGGCCCAGAAAGCCGTGGACGCCGTGCGAGTAGATGTTGCGCGGGCTGTTGTGATGGAAGGTCAGGACGCGGCGGCGGTAGCGGGCCAGGAAGAGCGAGGCGGACAGCCCCGCTGGCCCCGCGCCGATGACTATGCAGTCGTACATGATAGTCACGGAGTCTGGGGCCTGCCCGCGGAAAAGTCAAAAATCAACGCCGTCAGGTTTCAGTCCAAAGGCTCGTTGACAAAGTTCAGCTCGACGCCCACCCCGGCCGGGTCGCGCACGAACACCTGCGTCTGCCCGAGCGAAGCAATCTCGACCACCTCGTAAGCCACGTTCAACTGTTTGAGACGCGAGACCAACCCGGCCAGTCCCTGGCAGGCGAAAGCAATGTGGTCAAAAAAATTCGGCCCAGTTTTACCATTCGCGCGGGCGTCCCCATCAGCACAAGCCGTCAAGTGGACGATCGGCTCGCCCCGCGAATAGAGCCAGAATCCCTCCCGCCTGAAGTCCGGCCTCTCCCCGACGTTGAGCCCCAGGACCTCCACGTAAAAGTCCCGCACAGGCCCCAGCAACTCGACGGGAGCCGTGATATTGAAATGATGTAAGCCTGTAGTCTCCATAATCTAACCTTTCAAATATTGATTATGCTGCCGGCGTTAATAGTCGGTAAAGGCGACGGATGTGAAAGTAAGTGATCGGGGCGTAGTGGTGCAGTATGAAGCGCAGAAGGAATTAACAGGGATGGACAGGATAGACAAGATGAAGAAAAAGCAATGATTCTTTCTCTGTATCCTGCCTATCCTGTCTATCCTGTTTGAATCCGCTCCAAACTGAGCCGCTACCGCTCCGGGGGTTGATTGTAGCTTCAATTGTAGCCTGCCCTAAGGCGCAGCCGAGAGTTCGAGCTTTGACTTGCGTGTGTGGTAAAGGCACAAGCTAAAGCTCGAACTCTCGGCTGACATAGCGGCGCTTACTGCGGGGCCGTCGCGGGTGTCTTTTGAGACGCGGCCTTTTTGGGCGAGCGTGTGACGCGGCTTGCGCTCGCCCAGGCGGCGAGTGTCGCCGCGTCGCCGCGGAACTTGTTGTTGACTATGGGGCCAAGGTCGCGCACCAGCTTGAGCCCGCGCTCAAGACTACTGCGGATGGCGGCGGTCGCGGTGATGCGCTTTCCCGTGTTGGTGTTCTTCTCGTTGAGCGCGTTCTCAAACCGCGCGATTGCCGCCGTCAAGTCTTCGAGAAAGGTCGCGGGCATCTCGCGCTGCAAGAATTCGTTCTTGAGCGGCGTGGCCGCCGCGACGAAGGCGTGCGCCGCGCTCATCAGAGCCTGGCCGCCGTTGGTGTGCGGGATGCGGAAGTTGGCCGAGACTCCGGGCGTCACTTCTTCCAGCGCCAGCGCGGTGTCCCTGATGGCGGCCATTTTCTCGCGCAGGTCAGCGCGCGCCGCACGCTTGGCGCTCGCGCCGGCTTGCGCCGCGCCCTTGCCCGTGGACTGCGTGGCCGCGTGCGCCTCGACCTCCGCGACGACCGCGCCGACGGCCGCGAACTTCTGCGCCGCGAGGCTCCCGGCCGGGAATGAGGAGGCGTGCGCCTCGCCGAAGTCGCGCACGCGCCTCACCGTCTCAAGCTTGCGTGTTTCAGTGTCTTTCATGGTGAGATTCCTTTCTCTGGAAAGATGAATTGAGGGACTTCCGTGAGAATCGAGCCGTGGGAACGCCGGTGCGCGCCCCTTCATTGCCGTGATTACCGTCTTTCAGTCCGACGCGAGCCGCCTGCGACGCCGCGCGAGCCGTCTGACACGTTGCGCGTGTCAGGTTTGGCGCTGCGCCCACGCGGTTTGCCGCCGCGCTGGCACAGTTTCACGCCGCGCAGCTATGTATTCCCGCGCGCAAGCTATCTGTACGGCCGCGCACGCCGTCTGTCGCCCCGTGCCGGTCGCCTGTCACGCTGCGCGCGTCGTCTTCCGCCACGCGCAGGCATATTTCGCCGCGCCTGAGACAACTTCCACGCTGTAACAGAGACTTGCACCGTCGCACCACCCGGTTCGAGCTTCGTTTTTCTCTTGTATCTTGGTCGTGAGGCCGACGAGAGCTTGTCACCCGTCAGCGGGAACACAAAAAGCGAGGAGTGCGAACCCTTTGCGTGAAGAATGGCGAGACTCTATGCCCGTACTGAAGTTATGTCAAGAGATTTATTCAAATATTTAAGCCTGATTCATGTAAAATCTCTACAAATCGCGCTTTAAGCCTGTCACGTATATCTCCTGTATCTCTAAACGGCTCGTAGCGATACATCGTGAGATCGAATGGGACTTGTTCACCCTGGACACATCCCTCATGATGCAAGAATATCAGCTTACCTTGCGCCTGATGCTTCAGAGCGAAACCGGCTTCGATACATACATTAGGACGCAGACCCGTGAGGTCAACTAAAATAATGTCAGATGATTTTACTGCCTCATACATTATTTGATGAATGGGGAATGTGGCGCCGCGCGTAGTCCCCAAATCTATCAATTCTAATCTGTGATTGACCTCGCGGTATAAATCATCTATTGCCCCCTGTATCGCCCCCAACCGCCTCTGAGCTTGGGCATATTGCTCCCCTTCAGAAGTTGGCGGATACCATCTGGCTAAGAAGACGCGCTTCGGTATTCGCTGCTGGACGGCCTTGTAGATTTCTAATAACTGCTCGCTCAACCTTCCGCTGCTTTTGAGTTTGTCTAGCCCGCCCCCTCCGAGCCATCTGTCCATGTCTTTCAAGTATTTCACTGTCTCAAGAATGCGTTGTTGGCGTGATAATTCTGCTTTCTCCATCCACACGTAAGCGGCTAAGTCAATGAAGTAATCTGTTTGGAACAGGGCGGTCTGCGACTGATCTAGGTTAGATGAAATCTCGTTCAAGGCGTCCAGCAGTTCGTCCGTGAAAACGTTGAATGAATTAAAATCATTAGCCAGATTCTGATTCATGTCGAGCACACCGCGCGCGGTGCTGTTGAGGGAAACGAGGCGATTGGCGAAACGTTCGCGGACGGATTGGGTTGCGTTCTGCGCCCAGTCCCGCAGCCTGCGCGTGAGATGCTGGGCAGGGTCGTAAGTAAACTCCTGTCGGGAAGAGAGTCCATACACGTCACTCTGCCCTAGAATAAGCTTCAAAGCATGTTCCGACCGAAGAGGTAGAGCCTTGCTATTGATGTCATGGAATATCACAGACTCTGTATAATCGTCGTCGCTATCTCCGGTCGGTTTTAGCAGGATCATGCAAAAGGGCGCGTGATACTTTCTGAGCAGCGAAAGATCTTCGGTTAAATCTTTGGCGCGCTCCAGGCGGTGATTCCCGTCAATCCGGCGAATCCTTCGTTGAGCACGAATGCTTTCAAGCGCATCAATCTTTACCCGCACCTGATAAACCTGCTTGCCTCGCCAGCGAGGTCGAATAATAATCTCCTCATCCGCACTCATAAGTTCTTGAGCCTCAGTATCTGTTTCGACTTCCGTCATAAAGTCGGAGCGCACGGAGAGGATTACCTCTGGAAGGAAGCGAACGTCACTATCCTCTAAATACTTCTTAATCTCGATAGCGTGTTGCGGGTCTATCTCCCTCTGGAATCCTTCGACTCGTGTTTGACCAGAGGGATCGCTCATCTGGTAAGCGACGGAAACCCTGGCGAGGTCTTGCAGGTCTGCGAACCCCCGGATGATGGCGAAGACGCCCAAAACTTCTTCTTCGTAAATTCCTTCAAAGATGAGGTACTTACCGGCGCGGGGCTGCGGTGTGTAGCGAACGTCGTGAGGCACTGTCCGAATCTCCTTATATTTTCTTTGTCCCCAGGATGAGGGCTTCGACTTCTGCCTCCGCTTCGTGGGCCTTGCGTTCAGAAGTCTTTCGCTGTTGGGCAATCTGCGTGCGAGCTTCCTCTACTTGATTGATGATGGACCGCTGTACGCTCAGGGGCGGGAGGGGAACCGAATAATTTGCAATCATGTCAGCGTTAAGATTCGGCTGATTGTTTCCGCTTGCGAGTTCTCGCAAGGAGTCGTATTCACTCATCAAGTAGTACCAAAGAAAGTCAGGCTCTATTCTTTTGTCGAATTGAGTCAGAACGGCGCAAGCCTGATTCGTGGCGGCGGCTATTCCGAGTTTCGCAGTCCTCCCGCGGGTCGCCCCTTGTCCGTACATGGCGATGATTAGGCTACCTGCTTGATATATTTTGGCGCTGCTGTTTTCGAGCCCCGCTCTTGTTATCGTTTCCTCCGTCTTATCAATCACCTCACCGCGCACTTCTGTGGTTTTGACCCACGGAATGTCGCCCCCAAAATATGAAGCGACTCTTCTGGACGGCGTCCCGCCGCTGCCGACTTTACATAAATCCTTAATTTTCATGAGTGGGTATTTTGAGGATTCAGACTGGGTCTTACGTCTCCAACAGATATCTACTCCCCACCTTTCAATCTCCGACCACCACAAGGCGAATGCTTTTGGCTGGGTTAATCCATTACGACTATTCCGACCAAGGGCTTTTTGAATATTAGATAGATAGCTTTTCTCTAGCAGAATCAATTCCCCCCTTATCTCCTGAATCTCTCGCTTCGAATTCGCCCACCGCTCAATTATCGCCTTTTGAGTTGACAACGATGGGAGTGGAATTTCTATCAAGTTAAAGAAATCAAGCTTTACCTCTTTCCTGCCCTCCGCGCCGACCTTATTCCTCCAAAGATATGCCTTGAAAAATTTGGTTTGAATTATGCGGAGTAAGTATTCAGGGGTGAGTTTCGCGAGATCAGGTTCGTATACAGCAAAATGACCCGTGACGACTGTGTTTTTCATGTGGCTGGGAATTATTCCTACAGCGCCGTTTTTTAAATCAATTTTTGCCACCACAATATCGCCGGGCCGAGCAAAGAACAGCTCCATCGTGTATTCCCGATTCTCGTTGACTTCTCTGGGGTCTATCGAGCCATCAAAGTGAATGGTAATAGGTTGAAGGTCTGCGAAAGCGACTTTTGAACGATCTACTTTTTCTTTTCTTTGTTTCAAGACGGAACCTATTGGGGACATGACCTCTTTAGGCCAGTGCCATGAGATGCCATGAAAACTAGCAGGGTCCCACCGGGCCAAATCTTTAAACCAAATGGCAAATGCTCTCTGAAAGGTTTGGCTTGTTTCCATGTTTATCCCGCCTCCTGAATAAAGAAGGCTTCCGGGCTCTTGCGAAACTCGCGGTAAAGTTCGTAACAGGTTTTATCTATATCGGGGGGGACGTTCTGATTGGGGTAAAGCTCGTTCTGATCTTCCTCGCCCGTTGCCGTGATTCCGACTTTCTCGGCCTCGTAAAGAAATATCGGGTAAGGAAACCTTTCTTTTAATAAAGCACGCGCCTCGGCTTTCTTTTCGGTTTCTTTCCGTTTGAGATAATCTTTCAACTCTTTCTGCTTATCCTTAACCACTCCTCCGAAGCCAAACTTCTTCATGGCTTTAATTTCATTCTCCAGGCGTTCCGTCTCGGCTCTAATTTCTGGCGCGTGTTTCTCCTCAACCTCCGCTTCGGCGGCCTTCTTCTTCGCGTCGAAATCCGCCTTCTCCTCTTCAGTAAACTTCTGAATGAAGAGAAGTGAGGCTTTGACGCTCGCTTGTGACGAGTTAAAGGTTTCCTGCGGCAGGCTCACGACCGCGAGAATAAAAGCGCGGTCTTCGCAGAACTCCCGCACGTAGGCGAGCGACGGGTTGTTGAAGATTCCTTCCGGGAGGACAATGCCCAGTCGCCCGCCCGGCTTTAGCAGGGCGAGGCAGCGTTCGATGAAGAGGATTTCAGTCTTGGTTTTACCCGTCTCGTTCTTAGGCAGCTCGAACAGCTTGGCGATAGGTTTATTTAAATTAGCGCGGACCCGCTCCAGTGCTTCTTTATAGACCTTCCCATATTCGTCTATGTAACGTCTTTCTTCGTTATAAGGAACAGAGACGTCAGATTCCAGAACGACATCGCTAGGCTCAACGTTAGCCCCGAAGGGCGGGTTGGTGAGCACGATATCAAACCGCTCTTCAAAAATGCCGTTGACGTTAATGAATCCGTCGTGGTGGTGAACGCCGCCGTGACCATCCCCGTGCATAATCATGTTCATCTTGCTCGTGCGCGCCATCCGGTCATTCGCGTCCGTCCCGTAAATGCAGCGATTGGCGAGCAGCCACAAACGCGAGCCCTCGCGGTCTTGCCTGACTTCCTCCTGAAGTTCCTCATATTTTTTGTTGAGCAACTCAGCCTTCTTCTTCTCGGGCAAATTTTCCTTGTCCAATTCCTCAGCATACTTTTTATACTCGCGGTCTATATCCGCGAGTATTTGCTCGCGCACCATCTCGAAGAACCTGATGAGGAATCCGCCCGAGCCGCTCGCCGGGTCGCAGATGATGTCCCCCTCCCGCGGCTCGACTACCCGAATCATAAATTCGACGATGCTGCGGGGAGTGAAAAATTGTCCGATCTCACCTCTAAAAGTACGTCCAAGAAAACGCTCGAAGGCGATGCCTTTAATATCTTCACTTGTGGCAGAAAGATTGTAACGTTCTAATAATCTAACTATTTCACGCCCGGTAGCAGGCTTCAGATTGATATGATCGTCTTTTTTAAAGATGCGGTCGGCTTGATAGAAAGCTCTGGTTTGCTGGAAAAGTACATCAATGGGGTTATCGCCAAGCTGCCGGTCTAAAAACTCAACCGTGAAAAGGTTTTCACGCTGACGCTTACGGCGCATCTCGCGCTCGACCCACACTTTGACGAAAAGAATCTTCGCGATTTCGTCAAAGGCTGCGGCGGGGTCTTTCTTTTCGCGGTTACGTATTACGTTGTGGCATTGGTGTAACAGGTTGGCAAACTCATCTTCTTTGAAAACCTTGAGTCTGGAAACAAGCGCCTCAATTTCCTTGTCACTCGCGTCGGCCGAAGGAATGTTTTCAATTTCCTGAAAATTAGGTGCGCGGAGTTCTAAATCAACTTTCCAGTATTTTGTCTCGCGGTTGTTATGTGTGACGAAGAACTTGGCGCGCTCATACTGAGCATAATTAGCCCCCTGCTTATACGTTTTCTGATTAATTGTTACATTGTCCGCCTTACACTCAACGACGATTAGTGCCGTCTTTTTACCTGATCTCTCCTTTACGCTGCGCCAAATTAAAAAATCAGCGCGGGCTTGACCCGAACCGCGTTCGGTAACGCTGACTTCTTCATCAATCTGTTCTAACGAATATCCGTATTCATTGACTAAGACGCAGAGATACTCTTGCCGCACGCGCTCTTCCGGCGTTTCAATCCGCCATTTATGTTTGACATGACTCCAGATTTGGCCGTCTTTACGTTTTACTATTAATTGACCATTATTAAGTTTGATTCCCGATTCCTTCTCCGCTGATCTCCGTTCAGCCATCATTTATCCTCTCAGCGACGTAGATTTTTACTGTCCCAAGCCGCTAGTTAAAGCTATGCACTTTCAGTGCAAGACTTTCAGTTGCTACACACTTCTGGAAATGCTAGAAGTGCCGGAGCATGAAAGAGAACAGATACGGCAGCCATACAGTCACCAGGTTGACAGCACATCTGATCTGGGCAACCAAATACCGCTACCACGTGCTGACTGGTGACATCAAAGTCAGGTGCCGCGACCTACTGATTCAAATCTGCGATGCCGAGGACGTGCGAATACTCAAAGGGGTGGTCAGTAAAGATCATGTCCACATGCACATTGAGTATCCGCCATCGAAGTCAGTCTCAGATTTGGTCAAACGGATGAAGGGGCGCACCAGCCGCCTCCTGCAACAAGAATACCCAGAACTACGGAAAAGATATTGGGGCCGCCACTTCTGGGCAATCGGATACGGTGCCTGGAGCACCGGCAACATCACCGAAGAGATGGTGCAAGAATATCTGGAGCACCATCGGGACGCCTCCAATCAGGAGAGTGAAACACTCATCCTGGAATAGCTGGACTTTCAGTCCTGCTTAAATCTCTGCACTTTCAGTGCAGAGTGGTTTAGTTGATGCTTCCTGAGTGCTTACCAGGTCAGGAGCGTACTCAAAATTGGTTGGGTGGTGGATTTTACTAAAGGCTTAAGGAAAGCCTAAAGCACAGATGAAAATAACAATTAATCACATTAAGGCCAACGAATTCGGACTTTCATGAGCGAGGCGTCAACGATTCCTTGGGCGCGCTCTCAAGCTTCTCGTAAGACTCCAGGTGCGCCGCGCGTGAGGCCGCGCGCAGCTTTTCGTGCTCCGCCTCTCCGTCCAGGAGGTACTGGTCTATCTCTTCCTGGTGGGCCAGATAAAAAGCGACTGCGCCGTAGATTTGTTCCAGCGTCAGAGACGGGAATGACCTTTGAATACTTTCGGGCGAAGCGCCGCGCCGGAAAGCGTAGACCACCGAGTCCAGCGAGACGCGCGTCCCGGCGATGCGATACGTTCCCTCGTGCTGCGCGACGTATTCTTTACTCATAGCCTCACTCGCAATCCGCCGAAAGACTGACCGCGCGCTGATTGTAACACGGGCGGCGGAATCAGGTCGTGAGTCTCCTGTAAATCCCGGGCATCCGCTCGGGCAGGGTGAGCACGTCGTCAATGATGGTGTAGCCGATGTCGCCATAGAGGTCGCGCGGTTGGTTTGTTATCTGAGCGGGAGGAATCTGATCTGTCCTTCCCATTCGCCCTCAAGACTACATTCAGCAAGAAGGAGGACTTCTTCTATTGCTAGTCCGATAGGGACATCCTGAGCCAATTCAAATACCCCGGGCATCGGCAACCCTGTGGAAATGCGTTCCTCCGCAAACTGACTCATCGTCGTCACATCATGCGTCAGCAACACGCGCCTTTCGCTCGCAGCCCACTCAAGCACCTCAGCATCTCCCCTCCCACGAAGCTCAGCATCCTGCGCGCGTATGATGTCCAGACCAGGATTGCGTCTCAGCACGCCGCGTAGAATGCGATTGTTGAAATCTTCGTCAGTTGCCAGGCGCAACATAGATTACTTACGAGCTAAGAGACGCGCGCGTATGCCGCTGGGGTCGAAGCGAGCTTCGATCTCGTTTTTCAATACCTGTCGCTCGGCCTGCCTTTGAGCCAGATATCTCTCGACTTCGTCCTGGTTCTGTAAGTAATAACTGACGACAGCGTAAACGTCTTTTAGATTAAGGGTGGGATATTGGTGGGCGATTTCTTCGGGCGTCGAGCCCTCGTTGAAGGCGTGGATGACTGAGTCCAGGGAGACGCGCGTGCCCGTGACGCGCAGGACGCCTGCTTGATCCTGGGAGAGCGGGACTGTGGTCGTGGCTTGGCTCATCGCCGAAAGTATAGCCTAGATGTAGTGAACTCGGCAGCGAAAATATCGCGCAGTCACGTGGTCAGCCTGCGGTAAATCCCGGGCATACGTTCGGGCAGGGTGAGTACGTCGTCAATGATGGTGTAGCCGATGTCGCCGTAGAGGTCGCGGAGTTCGGTCTCGGATTCGCGGTCAATGGTGATGCAGAAGGGGGTGATGCCCTGGAGCTTGGCCTGGCGGAGTGCTTCGCGCGTGTCCTCGCGGGCGTAGCGTGCGTCGCCGTAGTCGTGGTCGTAGGGGCGGCCGTCGGAGAGGACTATCAGGAGACGCGTGCGCGCTTCCTGCATGGAGAGGCGGGCGGCGGCGTGGCGGATGGCCGCGCCTAATCGGGTGTTGTTCTGGTAGGTGATGCCGCCGATGCGGCGCTCGACCTCTTCGGTGTAGCGCTCGTTGAAATCTTTGACGACGTAAAACTTGACGTTGCGCCGGCCCTCGGAGGTGAAGCCGTTGATGGAGTAAACGTCGCCGACAGCTTCGAGCGCCTCGCTCATCAGGACGAGGCCCTCTTTCTCAATCTCGATGATGCGGCGGCCGGGGTGCGTGTAGGGCTGCAAGGGGTGACGGCCGATGGTGCGCGCCGTGGAGGAGGACTGGTCGAGGAGGAACGAGACGGCCACGTCGCGCCGCCTGCGGAGGCGCTTCGTGTAGAGACGCTCGGACTGGTGGCCGTCGGCGCGACGGTCTATGACGTAGTCAATCACGGCGTTCAGGTCGTAGTCCTCGCCGTCCAGCTCGTTCGTGACGCGCGTCAAATCCTCCGGCCTCATCAACTGAAACTGGTGACGAATCGAAGAGATGACGCCTTTGTGGCGCTCGCGCGTCTGCTCGACGAAGGCGCGGCTGCCGGCGCGGACGCGCTTCTCGATGACGCGGCACCAGCCCGTGCGGTGGTCGGTCAAGTCCCTGTCCCACTCGTCGTAGTTGTAAGCGACCTCGCCCTCTTCGAGTCCCTGCTCCGGGACTTCCGCTTTCGTCCACGACTCGGCCCCGTCCAGGTCGTCGGGCTCGCCCTGCTGCTCAAGGCTGTTCCAGGCGTTGAAGAGGTCGCGCGCGTCCTGCGGCTTGGCCTTCTTGTCGGGCGCGTCCTTCGGCTCGCGCATCTCGGAAGAGAGGCCGGCGTCTTCTTCCGTCTCGGCCTCCTCGGGCGTCGTCTCGGCCTGCTGCTGGCTCTGGTCCGGCGCGATTGACTGGAAGAGCGAGTAGACGCGGCTCGTCGCCATCAGGGTGTCCGCGACGCCCGCGAGCGCGCCCGTCAGGTAGTCCGCGACGATGCCTTCCAGCTCGGAGACGATCTGGCCGTAGAACTGGCGCGCGTCGTCGAGCGCGCCGCCGCAGAGCGTGATCTGGAAGAGCAGCTCGAAGGGGACGAGCGTGACGGGGAGGTCCAGGACGCGCGGGCGGTTGGCGCGCAAGTGCTCACGCGTCAAGTCGAGGTCGCGCGCGAGGCCGCGGTAGGCACGGCGCAGGCGGCGGTCAATGCGCCCGTTTTCGAGCGTGCCAAAAATTTTGTGCGCCAGCCCGCGGCGCGGGAAGAGCGCGAGCACGGCGCGGTAGTCGGAATCGGCCGGCAGCTCGCGTCGCGCGGCCGCCGCGAGTTTAGCTTCTTCTTCGGGCGAGAGCGCGCGCTCGCCCTTCTCCAATTCGTTGATGTAACCGTCGAGGGCGAAGGCGTCGCGCGCGTCCGCGTTCTCCTCTGCGTAAGCTTCGGCGATGGAGCTGTAGGCGGCACGCAGGTCAGAGGAGTCGCGCTCGTGTGTGCCAAATTCGATCTGGCCGGCGGCGTGCGCGGCGAGGACTTTGTAGAGACGAAAGTCTAGCTGCTCGTCGTCGAACTCGGCGACGTGCGAGGGCAGGTGAATGATCCGCCCGTCGTTGATGCGCGCCTCGTGCGGAACGGCGGCGAGCGGCGCGATCTCGACACTGCTGCCCGTCAGCGCCTCGATGTAGAGGCAGAGGAGGTGCTGGATTTTTTCGAGGGCGAGGCCGGTGCCGCCCGTGTGCAGGGCCTCGTTGCTGCGCCGCGTTTCGAGCGCGAAGTAGCTGCGGCGCGCGCGCGTGTCCGCCGGCTCGGCCGCGAGCCCGTCGCGCGCCCACTGCTCGAACTGCTCGATGGAGACTGTTCTTAACGCCTGCGGGCTGGAGCGGAAGCAGGCGAGCGCGGACTCGCCGTCCAGGCGCGCGACCTCGCGGGTGACGCCGATGACGCGCTGTGCCAATTCCGCGGCCCGCGCGGGTTCCGTCTCGGCGACGAGGCTCTGGAAGAAGGACGGGCCGGAGCGGACGAAGGCGATGAGGTTGGCGTTGCCGTGCTCTGCGACCGACCAGAGCAACTCGACCCAGGCGTCGAAGGCCGCGGGCAGCAGGCGCAAGGTCTCGCCGCCGGCCACCAGCACGTGCAGGGCCGCGCCGCCCCCGCGCTCAAGAAACTCGGCCACGCGCCGCATCAGTTGGAGCGCGGGATCAGGCTTGAGTCCGGCGAGCGCGGCCGGGAGCGCGGTCCAGGCGTCGGCGGCGATGCCGCCCGCGCGCGCCGCGAAGGCGGAGGCGAGGAGGATGGCGGCGCGGAAGACGCGCCCCGAGTCTCCTGGGCCAAAATCGCGGGCGCGGCGCGCGACACGCGGCGTGGTCTTGAGAAAGTCCGCGCTGTGCCGGGCCGACCGCTTCGAAATCTCCGCCGCGACCTCGAAGATCATGCTGAGCAGCTCGGCGTCCGTGACGTAAGCCGCGAGCAGCGGCGCGGCTTTGAAAGTTTCCAGCGCCACGGCGCTCGAAAGCGTCATCTGGCGCAAGCAGACCTGGAAGACGAGCGGGCGAGCTTCGGCGGGCACGCTCGCCAGGTCAGTGACGCCAGCGTTGAAAAAGCTGACGGCCGTCTCCACGTCGCCCATCGCGAGGCGGCGACCCATCTCGCCCCAGGCGCGCAGGTCCGCGGCCTCTATCACGCGCGCGGCGCGCGGGGCGGCGCGCAAAAACTCTATGCTCGCGCGCAAGCTTACGCCGGCAATCGTGGCGCTCGCTTCGAGCGCGGCGCGCGCGGCGTCCACCGGCAGCGACCCCAGCTCGCGCGCCAGCCCCGCAATCGTGCGCCGCTCCGTCACGCTCTTGACCGAGCGCAGGCGCTCGCGGAACTCGCCCTCAAGAGGCGTCCCCTCTTCGGCCTCTCTCTCCTCTTCGTTCATTGAATGAAGCTTAGAAAATTCAGGTCGAAAGGGCAATCAGCCATTGGGCCGCGAAGTAGGTCGTCAGGATGAGGAGTTGCGCGCTGCGGAAGGGGCGGCGGAATTTGTCGAGCGCGAGCACGGAGTCGGACGCGATGAAGAGGACCGCGCCGAGGAAGGCCAGGAGGCTCCCTTCCTGCCCGGTCAGGAGCCTGCGGCCCGCGGCCGCCCAACCCATCAAGAGAATCGCCGCCACGTAAATCAAGACCGGCAGCTTCATCTTCCCCAGGTGCGGCCAGAGCACGCGCAGCATCAGGCCGCCGTAAATCAGAAATGGCACAAAAGTCCAGAAGGAGAGCGCGCCGCCGCTCTCGTAAGTGAAAGCCGCTACGTAGAAGACGTGCGCGCAGAGGAAGCAGACGAGCCCGGGGATGAAGCGGTCGGGCAGCATCAGAAAGATGTCGCCTGCGAGCGAGAAGATGAGCCCGGCGATGATGGCCTGCTTGTAAAAGGGCGTGGTCGGGTGGGTCCCGCGGAGCGCGATCAGGATGATGAGGACGACCGCGAGCGGCTTGAAGAGGTAATGCGTCAGCCTGCGCTGCTGGTACGCGGAGAGGACGGCCAGGACCGCGGAGGCGAAGGCCAGGATTGAGAGGACGGCGACGAGCATTACTAATCTCTCAGGCAGCGAGCCTGGCGAAACCGAACGCGAGCAGCACGACCGCCGCGTGCATCACGAAGCCCACGATGACGCCTGCGCGCAACGTCCGCGCGTTCACACTTCCTTTCGCGCGCCGCAGCGTGAACAGGCCAAGCGGGACGTAGAGCAAAAGCCCTGAGACGAGGCCCGGCGAGTACGACCAGGTGACGACACTCGCGAGCGCGTGCACCACCCCGTTAATCAAGACGACTGTGCCAAAACTGACCAGCAGCCAGCGGTAGGACTTCGTCACCAGCACCAGCGCGACGCCGACGCACATCATGACCCACGCCCCGCCGTTCCAGCTCAAGAAATTAGCGTCCGAGCTGACGACGCCCCAGAACCTCTCAATCCACGCCGGGAACCCGCCCCAATATTCCTCCGCGATGTGCGCGAGGTAGCTCACAGGAAAAAGCCACGCCCAGCTTCCAGTGAAGCTCTCGTCTGTTGGCTTGGCTCCGCCGACTTTTTCTGTAGCGACCTTTGAGCGTTCCAATATCAGAAGGCGTTTGAGAAGTCCCGTCAGGGACGCTTGATAATAGCCCAGCACTTCAGTGCTGGGTGACGACGATAAAATTTTCCGAGTCCCGTAGGGACGATTGAGGATTTCAGCCATCCCTACGGGACTCAACTCTTTTCTCGCTGCTTACCCAGCACTGAAGTGCTGGGCTATTTTCATTTCGTCCCTGCGGGACGATGCGGCTCACTCTTCTCACACCTGCCTTAAATGACCGTCGTCACGATCTCGCGGATGCTGCGTTGCAGCTCGCGGTCGTCTGTGATGGGCGAGCAGATTGCGACCTCGGCGGCGGCGACCGCGGGGATGCCGCGGGCGATCATCTGCGCGGCGTAAATCAGCAGGCGCGTCGAGACGCCTTCTTCGAGGCCGTGGCCGCGGAGGTTGCGGACCTTCTGGCCGATGACAACCAGGTCGCGCGCCGTCGTTTCGTCCACGCCGCCCTCGCGCGCGACGATCTCGGTCTCCATCTCGGGCGGCGGGTAGTCGAACTCAAGGGCGACGAAGCGCTGGCGCGTGGACTGCTTCAAGTCCTTGAGGATTGACTGGTAGCCGGGGTTGTAGGAGACCACGAGCATGAAGTCGTCGGGCGCGTCGAGCACCGTGCCGCGCTTCTCTATGGGCAGGCGGCGGCGGTCGTCCGTCAAGGGGTGGATGATGACGATGGTGTCCTTGCGCGCCTCGACGACTTCGTCCAGGTAGCAGATCGCGCCGTTGCGAACCGCGCGCGTCAGTGGCCCGTCGTGCCAGACCGTCTCATCGCCTTCGAGCAGGAAGCGGCCGACGAGGTCAGTCGCGGACAAGTCCTCGTGGCAGGCGACCGTAATCAGCGGGCGCTCCAAGCGCCACGCCATGTGCTCTACGAAGCGCGTCTTGCCGCTCCCCGTCGGGCCTTTGAGCATGACGGGCAGGCGCGCGGCGTAGGCCGCCTCGAACAACTCGACTTCGCGCGCGACGGCCAGGTAGTAAGGCTCTGCCGCGACGCGGTACTCTTCGATGGCTCTTTCCATGATGGGCGAAAGTTTCAGTCTGAATTAAAATAAAAACGGCCCAGGGCGAAGGCCGCATCTTAACATTCCCGCGCCGAACGCGCATAATTGGGGCCGGAAAGGATTCTTTTTATGCTCAAGTGCATCCGTGGCAGCACCACCTGATAACTCGACCGGGAAGGCTTCCGAAAACTTGTCAAGCCTTACCGGCGGCGGCATCGTGTTGGACATAGGGACGGGCGACGGCCGCTTTGTGTACCAGTCTGCGCGGGCGGACCCGACGAAGTTCTTCATAGGGGTGGACGCGAGCCCGAAGGCGCTGGCGAAGGTCTCCGCGAAGATTTACCGCAAGCCGGCGAAGGGCGGCCTCGCTAACGTCCTCTTCGTGCAGGCCGCGGTCGAAAACCTTCCGGCTGAATTGGACGGCGTCGCCGACGAGATTCACGTACATTTCCCCTGGGGCAGTCTGCTGCGCGCGGTGGCGACGGGCGACGCGGAAGTCTTAGGCAACCTGCGGCGCGTCTGCGCGCCCGGCTGCCTGCTCGAAGTCGTCATCGGCGTTGACCCCGCGCGCGACCGCGCGGAGATAGAGCGCCTCGGCTTGCCGGAGCTTTCGCCCTCCTACCTCAAAACGGTTTTGGCACAGAAGTACAGCGCCGCGGGTTTCGACGTGACGGAAACCGGCGCGCTCTCGCCCGCCGACTGGTCTCAGCTGCAAACGTCCTGGGCGCGCAAGCTCCAGGGCAACACCGCGCGCTCAGTCGTTTACCTCGTAGCGCGGGCCGCCGGTTAAAACTTCCCTCCGACTTGCGACCGACCCCACCGCCTGTCAGAATATCCTGTGATGAAGATAGCAGTAGCGATGAGCGGCGGCGTGGACTCGTCCGCGGCGGCCGCGATTTTAAAAGAGCAGGGGCACGAGCTGGTCGGCTTCACGATGCAGCTGTGGAACCAGCGGCGCGGCGGAAGCCTTGACGAGCACGGCGAGCCCTTGCCGTCGCGCTGCTGCTCGCTCGACGACGTGTACGACGCGCGGCGCGTGGCCGAAGAGCTGGGCTTCCCCTTCTACGTCCTCAACCTCGAACGCGACTTCGAGCGCGCCGTGGTCGAGCCTTTCGTCGCGAGCTACCTGAGCGGCGAGACGCCGATTCCCTGCGTCGCGTGCAACAGCCGATTAAAATTCGCCTCGCTCGACCGCCTGGCGCTGAGCCTCGGCTGCGACAAGGTGGCGACGGGCCATTACGCGCGCGTCGAGCATGACAGCGAGGCTCGCCGGCATCGGCTCTTCCGCGGGAGGAACTTGCAGAAAGACCAGTCCTACTTTCTCTGGGAGTTGACGCAAGAGCAGCTTTCGCGCTCCATGTTCCCGCTCGGCGAGATGTCCAAGCCGGAGGTGCGCGACGTGGCGCGAGCGAGCAAGTTGGCGGTCGCGGAAAAGTCCGAGTCGCAGGAAATCTGCTTCGTGCCGGACGGCGACTACGCGGGCTTCATTGACCGCTACCTGGAAGCGGAGGGCGAGCAGGAGCGCTTGCCCGGCGGGGGCGAGATCACGAACGCGCGCGGCGAAGTTTTGGGCCAGCACGGGGGCATCCACCGCTACACAGTCGGCCAGCGGCGCGGCCTCGGGATAGCGAGTGAGCGCCCGCTCTACGTCGTCTCGATTAACGCGGAACAGAACCGCGTCGTCGTCGGCCGCGAGGAAGAGTTGCTGCGCGAGGAGTTCACGGCCGCGGGCGTCAACTGGGTCGCTTTCGATTCTCCGACAGAACCCGTGCGGGCGGAAGTCCGCGTGCGCTACCGCCACCAGCCCGCGCCCGCCGCCGTCACGCCGCTCGTGGACGGCCGCGCCCGCATACGCTTCGACGAGCCCCAACGCGCCATCACGCCCGGCCAGGCCACAGTTTTCTACCGCGGCGACGAAGTCCTCGGCGGCGGGTGGATAGTCAAGTAGGAGTCAGAAGTCAGGAGTCAGGAGTCAGGAGTCAGAAGAAAAGCTTTCGTGCCTTCCATTCTGACTTCTGACTCCTGACTTCTGACTTCTGTTTTAAAACCTTTTCCCTCCGCGCTGCGTAATGACAGCGGGCGCGTGCGCCGCGTCTTCCTAAAAAATCGGGTTTCGGGTTAATCATTATGGCAATGTCATGCGGGCGTAAAATCGCCATCATCCTCGGCAGCCTCTTCCTCGTCTTCGTCCTGGTCGTCGTCATCGGCCTGGCCATTATCTTCTCGCTCCTGCGCGGCCATGAGCCCGTCGTCGCCGACAACAGCGTGCTCGCCCTGAAGGTCGAAGGGGAGTTGCCGGACTACCTGCCGGACACTTTCGCCAGGCGAATTTTCGGGGACGACCGGCTCTCGATGACGACGCTGGTCGAGCAACTCAGGAAGGCGAAAGTTGACAAGCGCATCCGCGGCGTCCTCCTTGAGATTGACCTGCTCGGCGCGGGCTGGGGCAAGGCCGACGAGCTGCGCGAAGTGATCGCAGACTTCCGCACCTCTGGCAAACCCATCTACGCCTTCATGGAGGTCGGCACCAACAAGGAGTATTACGTCGCGACCGCCTGCGAAAAGGTCTTCGTCGCGCCCCCGGGCGACCTCTTCATCAACGGGCTCGCGGCCGACGTGATGTTCTTCCGCGGCGCGCTCGACAAGCTCGGCGTCTACCCGGACGTTTATCAGATCGGCAAATACAAGAACGCGCCGGACCAGTTCACACGCAAGGAGATGACGAAGGAGCACCGCGAGGTCGTTAACTCCATCCTGGACGACTTCTTCAACCGCTTCGTCACGACGGTCGCGGAGGCGCGCAAGAAGTCTCCCGAAGACATCCGCACACTCGTGGACGGAGCGCCCCTGAGCGCCGAGCAGGCGCGCGACGCGGGGCTCGTTGACGGCGCGAACTACCGCGACGAAGTCGAGAACGAATTGAAGAAGCGGCTGGGCTACAAGGACGAAGAGGAGCTGCGCGTCACGCGCGCCGAGACGTACAAGGAGATCAGCGCGGAGTCGGTCGGGCTCAACCGCGGCGAGCGCGTCGCGGTCATCTACGCGTCCGGGGAAATCTGGCCCGGCAAGTCCGACACGGGCGCGATGGGCGGCGACCCGTCCGTCGGCTCCGACACGATGGTCAGGGCGATTAACGACGCGGCGCGCGACAAGACCATCAAGGCCATCGTGCTGCGCGTGGACAGCCCCGGCGGCGTGCACTACGCTTCGGACGCCATCTGGCACGCCATCGAAGTCGCCAAGCAGAAGAAGCCCGTCGTGGTCTCTATGGGCGACCTCGGCGCGTCGGGCGGTTACTACATTGCGTGCAACGCCAACAGGATTCTCGCGGAGCCCTCGACCATCACCGGCTCCATCGGCATCTTCGCCGGCAAGCCCGTCGTCAAGGGGCTCTACGACTGGCTGGGCGTGACGAACGAGTACGTGCTGCGCGGCAAGACGGCCGGGCTCTTCCGCGAGACGGAGAAGTTCACGCCGGAGGAGCGGGAAAGGTTCGAGGCGACGGTCAGGAGCAAGTACTACGACGAATTTGTGCCAAAAGTGGCGAAGGGGCGCGGGCGCGATCCAGAGTACATAGACTCCGTCGGGCAGGGCCGCGTCTGGACGGGCGCGCAGGCCAAAGAGAAGGGCTTGGTAGACGAGTTCGGCGGGCTGGACAGGGCCGTGGAAGTCGCGCGCGAGCTGGCCGGCATCCCGGCGGACAAGGGCGTGCGTCGCGTCATCCTCCCGCACCCGCGCAACTTCTTCGACGACCTGTTCGGCGGGGGCGGCGGCGGTAGTGACGAGGCGATGGCTAAGATGGCTCAGCAGCGCGCCACCTTCTCCGCGCTGCCTGAGGACGCGCGCCGCGCGCTCAAATACGCCGCCACGATGGACCGCATGAAGCGCGGCGAAATCATGGCGCTCATGCCGTTCGAATTAAGAATCAAGTAGACAGTGGTCAGTGGTCAGTGGTCGGTGGTCAGTTAAAAACTAAAGAAAGAGGCAGCCGAGTGGAACTAACCCGGCTGCCTTTTGCTTTCTGTTAACTGACCACTGACTACTGACCACTGACCACTATTCTTTCCATCCCGTTCATGTAGGGGCGCAACGGTTCTGGAATGACGATAGAGCCGTCCGCTTGCTGGTAGTTTTCCAGGACGGCTATCCAGGTGCGGCCGACGGCGAGGCCGGAGCCGTTGAGCGTGTGGACGTACTCGGGCTTCGCGCCGCCGGAGCGCCGGAAGCGAATCTGCGCGCGGCGCGCCTGGAAGCTCTCGTAGTTCGAGCACGACGAGATTTCGCGGAAGGCGTTCTGCGACGGCAGCCAGACCTCTATGTCGTAAGTCTTCGCCGGGCCGAAACCGAGGTCGCCTGTCGAGAGCGTGACGACGCGGTAATGGAGTCCCAGTTTTTGCAGCACGGCCTCGGCGTTGTTGGTCAGCGACTCCAACTCGTCGTAAGAATTTTCCGGCAGCGCGTACTTGACCAGCTCTACCTTCTCGAACTGATGCTGACGAATCAGCCCGCGCACGTCGCGGCCGTAGCTGCCCGCCTCGGAGCGGAAGCACGGCGTGTACGCCGCCCACTTCATAGGGAGTTGCGAGCCGTCGAGTATCTCCTCGCGGTAGTAGTTCGTGACCGGGACCTCAGCCGTCGGCACGAGGTAGAGGCCGCGCTCGTCCTCCAGCTTGAACAAATCCTCCTCGAACTTCGGCAGCTGGCCTGTGCCAAAAAGCGAGTCGGCGTTGACGATGAAGGGCGGCAGCGTCTCCTGGTAGCCGTGCTCGCGCGTGTGCAGCTCCAGCATGAAGTTAACCAGGGCGCGGCTCAGGCGCGCGCCCGCGCCGTTCAGGATGCTGAAACGCGCGCCCGCGATTTTGCTCGCGCGCTCGAAGTCCAGAATGCCGAGCGTTGCGCCCAGCTCGACGTGATCCTTCGGCTCGAAGTCGAACTCGCGGGGCTGGCCCCACCTACGCTCCTCGCGGTTCGCCGCCTCGTCCGCGCCGGCTGGCACACTTTCGTGCGGGATGTTCGGCAGCGTCGAGAGCAGCTCGCGCATGCGTGCCTCGGCCTCGTCGCGCACGCGGTCGAGATCGGCCATGTGCTCCTTCATCTCTCCGACCTCGCGTCGTCGCGCTTCGGCCTCCTCCTGCTGGCCTTCCTTCATCAGCGCGCCGATGGCGCGGCTGGCGGCGTTGCGCGCGGCGTTGAGCTGGTCGGATTCCGAAATCACGCGGCGGCGCTCGGCGTCGGCCCGCGCGAAGTCGTCGAGCGCCGCGGTCGGGAACTGGCGCGCTTCGAGTGCGGCGCGCACCTTATCTAAGTTGTCACGAACGAAGTTGAGATCGAGCATTTGCCGCGGCCCTCTGTCTTATGGTATTGAAACACCTCTGCACAGGCTACAAGCGAAAAGGGTCACGCTATCTGACCGCGGACGCGCGTGTCAAGGAGGACGAATCATCTTGGACAACTCAGCCAAGCCTTTTTCCGGGCGGGCGGCAATCGTGACGGGCGCGACGCGCGGCATCGGCCGGGCCATTGCGCTGGAACTCGCGCGGCGCGGCGCGGACATCGCCTTCAACTACGCGAAGAGCGCCGAAGCCGCGGAGAGCTTGAAGGCGGAAATCGAGGCGATGAATGTTCGCGTGCTGGCGGCGCAGTGCGACGTGGCGCAGACGGAGGCCGCCGCCGAGATGGTCAAGCAGGTGAAAGAAGCCTTCGGGCGGATTGATTTCCTGATCAACAACGCGGGCATCACGCGCGACAACCTGATCCTCAGGATGAAGGAAGACGACTGGGACGCGGTCATTGACACCAACCTCAAGGGAGCCTGGAACTTCGCGCGCGCCGCCCTGCGCGTGATGCTCAGGCAGGAAGGCGGCGGCTCAGTGCTGAATATCTCTTCCATCAGCGGCCGCGTCGGCATGGCCGGACAGTCGAACTACTCCGCCTCGAAGGCTGGCATGATCGGGCTGACGAAAGCTCTGGCGAAGGAAGTGGCGAGCCGCAAAGTGACCGTCAACGCGCTCGCGCTCGGCCTGGTCTCGACGGAGATGGCGGGCGCGCTCAACGAGGATTACCAGAAAAAACTGCTCGAACAGATTCCGCTCGGGCGCTTCGCCGAGCCGGACGAGGTGGCGCGTATCGCCTGCTTCCTGCTTTCGGACGAGGCGCGCTACATCACGGGTCAGGTGATACAGGTGGACGGCGGACTGGCGATGTGAAGCGAGTTTTCTTTACGCTAAAAGGAGGAAGCCCCGTCAATCTTGCGACTGACGGGGCAAATCTTTAGGGGCAGGCTCGGAGATTCAGGGTTGGCGTTGGCAATGAACTGAGAATCGTCACATACGTTCGATCCCGTGTTTTTAGGCGGTGCGTTTGTACGGGCGAGATAATGCCGTGCGGCTTAAGAAAATTGTGCATCCGCTGCGAACCTAACGCACCCGCTTACAAGGTTCGTACAAAAGCACTTTCACCACACTGTCAATACAACTGATGCGTGCCAACTTGGTAACCCTCGCTTCAGTATGTGAGGAATTATACTGAAGTTTTGTGAGCTGTCAAGAACAATTTTCACTGAAACACAATATTTTTGTGACAAAGCTACTGGTCTGAGGGGATTTGGAGCGAATATTTTAGCCGAGGTAAGAGGCTAAGTTTAACTATTTCTTTACTTCGACAACTGCGGCGCGATTTGGCGGGGCTTCGTCCTCCCGTAAAAATTTTCTTCATTTTCCGGCCGGGTGTTCCAGCGTTTGTGAATCCAGAGCCACTGCTCCGGGTAACGTCGGACATAATTTTCGACGACGGACGTGAAAAGCGAGGTGAGCCGCCTGATGTCTTCCTCGTCGTCGCCTGTGCGGGCGATTGAGAGCGGCGGGTCAATGTGAAGGACGAAGCGACGGCGGCTCTCGTCCCAGGGGACGAAGACGGGGAGGACCGCGGCCCCCGTCCGCAAGGCGAGCGCCGCCAGCCCCTTGGTCGTGGAGGCCGGGATGCCGAAAAAATCCACGAAAATGCCTTCGTGGGGCTGAGTGTTGAGGTCAACGAGGATGCCGAGCGTGCCGCCCGCGCGCAGGGTTTTGAGCATCGGGCGCATGGCGGCGCGCTTGTCTATCGAGCGGTTGCCGAAGCGCGTGCGCGTCTTCTCGATCAGCGTCTCGACGCGCGGGTTATCAATGCGGCGCACGAGAAAGTTGAGCGGGTGGCCGAAGGCGGAGAGGGCGAAACTGGAAAGCTCCCACGCGCCGAGGTGGCCCGTGAACAGGATGACGCCGCGGCCGCGGGCTTGCGCCTCGCGCAGGTTCTCCAAGCCCTCGCATTCGATAATCTGTTGGAGGCTTTCGGGCGTGGCGCGCGGCAGTTGGCTGAACTCGCCGAGCAGGCGGCCGAGGTTGGCGAAGGTGCCGCGGAGGATTCGCTCGCGCTCGCGCACGTCCATTTCGGGGAAGGCCAATTCGAGGTTGCGGAAGCCCGTCCGTCTGAGCCTGTCGCTCAACCCGTAAGCGACGCGGGCGAAGGCTTTGCCCGCTTTGAGGGCGAGAGGCCGCGGCAGACGGCCGAGCCCAGTGAGTATCAGGCGCGCCGTCCCGTATTCCAAAGCTGTTTGAACTTTTCCACGTTTCCCCATCTCGAAGGCTGCTCTCGTCTAGTGTAATGCGGCGGCCGACAACTGGCAAACCGAAGCCGAAGACAACGAAGGCGGCGCATCATCACACGCCGCCTCGCCGTACTCTTTAACGATGAGAGGACAAAGGACTACTTCCTGGCCGTGCGCCCGCGCTTGACGGTGCGCCTCACCTGATCCAGCTGAGCCTGCTGCCGCCGTAGGCGCGCGAGGAGTCGCTCGATCTGAGCTCCCTGCTGTTTGACCGCGCGGGCGAGTTCCTGGTTCTGCTGGTACAAGCCCTGGATGGCGGCCAGCGCCACGCCGTCCGCGTCAACGGTCGCAATCGTCTTGTCGTCCGCGCCGAGGTCGAAGGCCGCGCGGAAGTCCTGCGCGACGGGGCCGAGGTGGCGCACTGAATCACCGTCCGCCTTGTAACTCCAGGTCTGAATCGGCATGGAGGCCAGCCGCCGCAGTATCGTCTGGGGGTTGACGGCCGAGAAGTTGGACTTCAGGCCACGGTCGCTCGGCGGGTTGACCGCGCCGGTCGTAAAGAGGTTGCCGTTGCCGTCGAGCCGCATCAGGAGTGTGCCGCCTGCGCCGGGGGCGTTCGTAGAGTTGCTGTGGGTGCCGCCCTTGAACCAGGCGAAGCCGCTGGCCGTGCGGTAGTATTGCGTGGCGGACTGCACGCCGATGGCGTATGAAGTGTTGTAGAGGTTAATCATCTGGCGCGACCCCGCGCCGAAGGAGAGGCTGTTCCCGAGGACGGCGGCGTTGCCCGCGATCTCTACTTTGCCGGAGAAGTAGCCGGCGTGTCCGCTGCCGGTGCTATTGCCGTAGACGGCGTAGCCGCTTTGGGTCTCGCCGCGGACGCCGAACCCGAAGTCGCTATGGCCGAGGACGCCGCGGCCGGATAAGCTCTCGCCGAACACCCCGATAGCACCGGCCGAGCCGCCCACGCCGTGCACGCCCGTGCCCCCGAACCCCTGGACTACGCCGCCCGGCCCGCCCTCTCCGCCGATGCCCAGGATGCCATCGCCGCCCGGCCCGCCTTCGTGGACGCTTTGGCTTTCGCCCCCCTTGCCCCCCTGGCCGACGACGCCGGCGCCGCCCATGCCGCCGATGAATTCTGTGAGACCAAGCCCGCCCGTCCCCGTGATTCCGCTGTTGCCGGGGCCGGAGGTGGCGGTGGAGGTATTGGTGGCGCTGATGACGGTCTTGCCCACGCCAACGACCGTCAGCTTGAAGCCGGGCGAGGCCGTGCCGATGCCTATCTTGGAGGCCGACTCGGTGATAATGGAGTTGATGATGGAGTTCGTCCCGTTGAACTTCGGTATCTTGCCGCTCGTGCCCTGGCCTGTGATCGTGTCGATGGCCTGGGGCGTCGGCCCGTCGGCGGCTTGCGGTTCTTGTGGCGTCTGGGCGCTCGCGCTGGCAGAGAGGAAACAGCAGGTTAGGAAGAGAGAGAAGGCGAAGCGTTTGACTGTAGTCATGGCGTGATCTCCTTTTGTCAGAGGTTAGAGAGACGGGGCGCATACAGCTTCCGGCGCGGACAGTAGAACGTCCAGGTGAGTCCGTGTGGCGGGGCGTATGCCTTCGCGTGGCGCAAACAATAGGCCAGGTGAGGCGGCACGGTCAACGTCTTCACGAGTTGTCCGTTGTGCCAATTTATCCGACAGTCGGTGACGCGCGTTCGCGGTTGACATTTTATCTCTGGCAAGATTACTCTGCCTGCGCTCTCTAGTCGGTTCTCTGGCGTGTTACTTTCACGACACGAACTTCACGTCAGCGATTTACGCTTAATCTAATTACAAACTAATGCAGCCTCCCCCGCTGTCAATTCACCTTGCCCGGTGGCTAATTCTGCCTGTTCGGCTGAATTCCGCGTATCTGCCGGAGAAGTCTCGATGCCTGTCAAAGGAGCTCTAATGTCTGAACGTACAAACTCGAAGGCCATATTTAGACGCATTCGCGCGAAGAACTTCTTGCTGTCGCTTACGGCCCTACTCATAATTGTCGGGTTAGCGGCGACCGCGTTGGCGTTTCTTTCAGACGGCCCGACGACGGTCTCGTCTGCGCCAACAATTAAGACAGACGCTCAGCCCACCCCCCGCACTCAATCGAGTTCCGAAGCAGATCGTCTTGAGGCCGTCGTCATCTCGCTCCGAGCCCGCGGCTTCGAGCCGGCGGAGATCACGCGCCCCAGGGGCCGCTTCATCCTGGTTGTCAGCAACAAGAGTTGGCTGGAGGAAGTGGAGCTACGGCTTGAGCGTGAGGACGGGAGCCGTGTGCGAGAGGTGCGGAGACGCCGAAACAAACCCAACTGGCGGGAGGTGGTTGATCTGCCGCCGGGTCAATACGTGCTCAAAGAGGCTAATAATCCTGGCTGGGCCTGCCGCATCACCATCACTCCCCGATAACAGGCTCATCATTCATCGCGGAATCTCAACTCACAGTTCTCTCATATTCGGACAGGAAAATTATGAAAACACCGGCCCTCGCCCCCAAAGTTAATCATCTCGCGTGCCTCCTGGTCGCTGCCTTACTGCTCATCTCACTTGCCAGGAACGGCAGCGCCCAGGACGGGCTCCTGGGGCAGACGCCGATTGGACTGGCACCGGGCTCCCCCGCCGGTTCCTACTCCTTGAGCGGCTTTGACACTATCAATCTGTTCAACGGCAATCTCAATTTCAACTTGCCGTTGCTCGGCGTGGCGGGGCGCGGCGAGGCGCAAACGTCAGTCAATCTGGCGATCAACTTTAAATGGATGCTCAAATCTTATGTCGGCCCGAACGGGGACAATATCTATTATCCAGAGGGCGGCTGGTGGACGCCCGAAAACGGATACGGCCCGGGCCTCATGGTAGGACGTTACGGCGGGCTGATTAGTTACTGCGCCCAGAGCGGTGGTTTTAACTATTATGGTAAAACTCTGTCGCGCATCACGTTCGTTACGCCCGACGGGACTGAATTCGAGCTGCGGGACCAACTGACGGGAGGAAGGCCCATTGATACTCCCTACTGCTCCGCCGGCAATGCGTCACGCGGCACGGTTTTCGTCACCGCCGATGGCACTTCCGCAACGTTCGTTTCCGACGACACAATCGTTGATAGTTTTTACCCGCAAGGTGACGGAGACTTTTTCTACCCATCCGGCTACCTCATGCTGCGCGACGGGAAACGCTACCGCATAGACCTCGGCAGGGTCACCTGGATGCGGGACCGCAACGGCAATAAACTGACTTTCACTTACGGGCCACTGGGCGTCGGCCGCGTAACTAAAATCACGGACTCGCTCAACCGCGAGGTCACCTTCACTTACGATGTCTCCGACGTGGCCCCTTACGGGCTCTGCGATCACATCATCTTCAAAGGCTACGGGGGGGCGGAAAGGAAGATCCGCGTCTCGCACACCAACCTCGGCAGCGCCCTGCGCTCCGGCTTTGCCCTCCAAACCTACGCACAATTATTCCCCCAACTCAACGGCGCGGACAGCACCCTGACGTTTGACCCCACCGTGACCTCCGCGGTCTGGCTCCCGAATGACCCGAATGACTCGGCGACGGCGCGGAAATACAGCTTTTATTACAACAGCTACGGCGAGCTGGCGCGGGTCGTGCTGCCGACGGGCGGGGCCGTCGAGTATGACTGGGCCGTGGGCGCGATTGGCGGGTTTGCCAGCGGTGACATCGGCGTCGGCATCTACCGGCGCGTGACGACCCGGCGGGAGTACACTAACGGGACCGCCGTGACGCAGACGATGACGATCAGCCGGCCCGAGAGCACCAACAGTAACTTCAACTTCACCAACCTCGGGTACGTTGATGTTCAGTTCGGGAGCGCGGCCATTGGTAAGACCAGGCATTACTTCCATGGCAGCCCGGCGGAATCCTTAAACAGGGACGCCATCAGTTATACCCCCTGGAAGGACGGGAAAGAGTACAAGACCGAGTACTTCGCGGCCGACGGGACGACCGTGTTGCGGCGCGTGGAGCACACCTTCGCCCAGCGCGCCCCGGTGAGCTGGTGGGGAGGGACGGCAGACGAGGAGCCGCCGAACGACCCCCGCACCACGCAGAGCGTCACGACCCTGGTTGACACTAATCAGGTAACTAAACACAGCGCCATTGACCCTCAGACCGGGGCGGTGGGCTTCGACCAATACAACAACCAGACTGACGTTTATGAGTATGACTACGGGACGGGCGCGCCGGGCGCGCTCTTGCGGCACAGGCACACGGACTACCTGACGACGAACCTGATCGGCACAACGACCTACAACTACGCCACCGACACTGCCATTCACCTACGCTCTTTGCCCGCGCAGAGCTCTGTGTATGACGCGGCCGGGGTGGAGCAGTCGCGCACCTCCTACGAGTACGACAATTACACGGCCACGGCCAACCACGCCGCACTCACCGCTCGGACGGGCATCAGCGGGCTGGACTCCGCCTTCACCACGTCGAAGAAGACGCGCGGCAACGTGACTGCGGTGACGCGCCACCTGCTGACGAATGGCACGGCCACGGGCTCGATCTCCACCTACCAGCAGTACGATGTCGCCGGCAACGCCCTCAAGCAGATTGACGGGGAGGCCAACGTAACGACCTTCACTTTCAACGACCGCTTCGGCACGCCCGACCTGGAGGCGCAGGCGAACTCCGCCCCCACCCAGTTGGGGACGCAGCAGAGCTACGCCTTCCCCAGCTTGGTAACGAACCAGAAGGGTCATAAGAATTACTTCCAGCGTGACTACTATACGGGCAAGGTGGTCAACGCCGAGGACGCGAACGGGGTCACGTCGAGTGCCTCCTACGACGACCACTTAGACAGGCCGACGCAGATCGTCCGAGCGGCGAACGACGCCCTGCTGCCCAACCAGACCACGTTCGCCTACGACGACGCCGCCCGCGTCGTCACGGCCACCAGCGACTTCGACTCTTATAACGACGCGACCCCGCTCAAGAGCCAGACGCTCTACGACGGGCTGGGGCGGGTCACGGAGACGCGCACCTTCGAGACGGCCACGGCCTTCATCGCCGTGCGGAAGAGTTACGACGCCCTGGGCCGTGTCAAGCAGGTCTCGAACCCCTTCAAGTCCGGGCAGGGGCAGGTGTGGACCGTTACTGCCTACGACACCCTGGGGCGGGCGACCACCGTCACCACCCCGGACAGCGCCGTCGTCACCAACAGCTACAGCGGCAACACGGTGACTGTGACGGACCAGACGGGCAAAGACAAGCAGAGCACGACGGACGCGCTCGGCAGGCTCACACAGGTAGTTGAAGACCCCGGCACAGGGGGGTTGGGATACACCACCACTTACCTGTACGACGTGCTGGACAACCTGCGCAAGGTCACGCAGGACACACAGTACCGCTACTTCATGTACGACTCGCTCTCCCGCCTGATCCGCGTTAAGCACCCGGAGCAGACCGCCAGGGCGAGTCTGGCCTTGACCGACCCCGTGTCTAACAACAGCCAGTGGTCAATGGCCTACACCTACGACAACAACGGCAACCCCGCCACGCGCACGGACGCCCGCGGCCTGCTTTCGACGTACACCTACGACGAGCTGAATCGCAACACCCTCATCACCTACAAGAACGGCACGGTGGTTCAGGCGCGGGCCGAGCGCACCTACGACACGGCGACGAATGGTGTGGGACGCCTGGCAGCCTCCTTCTACTACATTGATTCCGGCACCAACGCGGGGGCGAACTCCCGAACCGACATCAACGGCTATGACGCTCTGGGGAGGCCGCTCTCGCAGAGCCAGTACTTCTACGCCAACGCCTCCTGGGGCACGGCTTTCGTCACGCAGCGGACCTACAACCTGGCCGGGGCCGTGACCTCGCAGACCTACCCGTCCGGCCGGACGGTGACTTACGCCTACGACCTGGCAGGCCGCGCCTCAAGCTTCACTGGCAACCTGGGCGACGGCGTCTCAAGGAACTACGCGACCTCTATCACCTATGACGTGTGGGGCGGGCTGAGCCGGGAGCGGTTCGGCACGACCACGCTGCTCTACCACAAGGAGCGGCGCAACGTCCGCGGCCAGCTCTACGACATGCGGCTCTCGACCGTCAACGACGCCGACAACTGGAACCGCGGGGCCGTCATCAACTTCTACAGCCTCTCGAACTACGGCTTCGGCCTGAGCGGCACGGACAACAACGGCAACCTCTACGTGCAGCAGCACTGGGTGCCCAATGACGACGCCATCACCACCAGCAGCTTCATGCAGCAGAACTACGACTACGACCAGTTGAACCGCCTGAAGTGGATGGCCGAGTACCCGGACGGCAACGCGGCCGGCTCGACCGGCAGCCAAGCCTTCAACTACGACCAGTTCGGCAACCGGACGATTGACCCCGCGTCGTGGGGCGCGGGCATCAACGAACAGCAGTTCACAGTCGTGACGGCCAAAAACCAACTGGGCGTGCCCGCGGGCCAAACTGGCGCGATGCAGTACGACGCCGCGGGCAACCTCTACAACGACACTTACAGCGGCACGGGCTCGCGCACCTTCGACGCCGAGAACCGGATGGTGACGGCCACCAACGTGGCCGTGCAGCAGAGCGTCTACACTTACGACGCCGACGGCAAGCGGGTCAGGCGGAAGAGCTACGGCGTGGAGACGTGGCAGGTCTACGGGATGGAAGGTGAACTCCTGGCGGAGTACGCGTCGAGCACCGCGCCCGCCGCGCCGCAGAAGGAGTACGGCTACAGGAACAACCAACTATTAGTCACGGCCACCAGCGGCGCGGATGTCAGGTGGCTCGTGGCGGATCACCTGGGCACGCCAAGAATCATCGCCGATAAGACCGGCTCGCTGGCAGGCATCACGAGGCACGACTACCTGCCGTTCGGCGAGGAGTTGCTCGCCGGGACGGGGAGCAGGACGGCGGCGAAGGGGTACGCCACCGACGGCGTGAGACAGCACTTCACGGGGTACGAGCGAGACGACGAGACCTGGTTGGACTACGCGCAGGCGCGGTACTTGACGAACACACAGGGGCGCTTCGTCAGCGTGGACCCGTTGCTGGCGAGCGGGAGGGCGGGCAACCCGCAGAGTTGGAATCGCTATGCCTACGTCCTGAACAACCCGTTGGCGTTTACTGACCCGACCGGACTCGGCGAGCAGGGCGGAACAAAGATAAACCATGAGGATAAATTCTTGGTTGTCGGGAAAGGTAGTAGTGCCATCCTATCAATTAAAACCGGAAGTCGCGTGGAAAGTCGCGACGATGGCATAGACCTAATCACTGGTGGGTTAGATACAACCTACACCTGGCGGGTTGAGTACAAGGCCACAGATGAGGAGGGGGTAAACATACCAATAGACAGCACAGAAACCTCTGTCTACAGGGAAAATGAAATTAACGGCTCGGTTGTGTTAGAAGATTATTTTGATCCGCCTGAGTTCGACGTTAATGAAGCCAGCCCAGAGTTTAAGACGAAACAGGCTCACGTCGTTGTAGATATCGGGGGTGATAAAACGAGCGTCGATTATACACTTGAGTACAACTCCAACGAAATTGTGGTTGGGAGGGAGTATCATGACCGTGTGGCAACCCCCTACGGTACGCACCTCAGTGGGGTGCCTGTTAATCCGAACCCTAACGAAGGTAGCATCGAACCGCCGCTGCGAGATTATAACGAGCGGAGGCGGGGACAGATAACAACAGGCCCTGATAGTCATTGATTTGCAAGTCAGGGAAGTGCGTGGCCTCATGCAGGCCACGCGAAGGGGTATTAATGAGTAAGAAGGCGGCAAGCGTTGTGCTTCACTGCGCAATAATTTTCCTGGTCGGGGCACTTCCCGTCTTCGGACAGGAGAAGGAACCTGATCTGAAAGAGACGAGAATCACCGTCAAGATGGAACAGCAGCCTCTCGGAGTGGTCTTCGAGTATTTGATGAAGCACTATGACATCCTCATCGGGTTTGAAGAATCCATCCTGGACAGGGATTATCCCGACTATGATTTTTACACCAATTTACCGGGAAAGCCTGTCCATAGAATGCAGAGCGCCGACGGCAGCATCAAATTTACCACCACGGTCAGCGCGGGGTTCGAAGCCGTGATACACCCGATTACGGTCGAGGCCGAGAACGAAAGGTTAGAGGATGTGTTCGATCAAATCGTCAGGCAGATGGAGAATTATAAGTGGGAAATCAATGACGGCGTGGTCAACATCTTCCCGGTCAAAGGCCGGGACGAAAGGTTCGAAAAACTCCTGGGCATGAATGTTCAGAAGTTCACCTTCGAAAAAGGCAAGACAATTAAAGACATTACAACAAACATCAAGGCGCTACCTGAGTTTTTACAATTTCGGAGGGAGACCAAGCTTCGTTTCAGCGGCATCAGGGAGGGGGCAACCTTTGTCCTCAAAGCGCAATACGGCAGAACGATAGACGTGAAGATGGATTTCTCGAATCTGACGTTCAGAGACCTGCTCAATAAAATCACCAAAATCAAAAGAGGCGGCTGGATATTGAAGTGGAAATGGATGTCCCCGACGACGGGGGAGGAACAGATAGACATAGACATTTAGCCGCCGCGCGCCCCTGTGCTTTTCTCCCTTTCGGCTCACCAGATTTTCAGGGCATTGTTTAGCAACTTAGGTTAGGATAAGCGGCTGAGGGTTTCAGAATGCCTTCGGGGAGAACTCACGACGCGATCACGCTTATCTTAGCCGCGCCGACCTTCGTGGCGGCGTGGGGGCTGTCGGGCGCGCTCGCGCCGGCCGTGGTGGCAACCTGCGCGATGCTCTTCGGCGGCTTCATGTTCGGCCCGGACCTGGACATACAGTCGCGCCAGTACGCGCGCTGGGGAATCTTCCGTTTTCTCTGGCTCCCCTACCGCGGGCTCTTCCGCCACCGCTCGCGCTGGTCGCACGGGATCGTCTTCGGGACGCTGATTCGCGTCGTCTACTTCACTCTGGTCCTGGCGCTGCTGGTCTCGGCGGGCGTCTTCCTGCGCGCCCTGTGGACGAGCGGGCCGACGCCGACTTTCGCTGAGGTCTTGCAGGCGTGGCGAGCGATAGAGTCTGGCGCGCGGGCGAACGTCGGCGAGCACGCGGCGTGGGCCGCGCTGGCGGGGCTGTGGTGGGGGGCTGCGAGCCACACGCTGACGGATGTCGCGTGGTCCGTACTCAGGAAGGGCTCGGAGATTTTCTGAGCCGGCGGAAAAATAGAGGCCGGGCGCGGCGGTCCCAGGACGGGAGCCGCGCCCGGCCTCACTGTTGTCTGTAACGCTCGGGCGCGCTTCAGGCGCGACGGCCGGCGATCAGGCGGTAGACGGCCAGGATGACCAGCGCGCCGATGACGCCGAAGCCTATCTTGGCGAAGAAGCCCGTGTCGCCGAAGTTCTCCGTCTTCCTCGTCAGGTTCAGGGCGTGTGCCAGAAACCCCGCCAGGACCGCGCCGCCGATGCCGAGCAGCATGGTGATGGCGCAGCCGCCGGGGTCTTTGCCGGGCATGATGACCTTGGCGATGACGCCCGCGATCAGGCCGACGATGATCCAGGAAAGAATGTCAGATATTCCCATGTTTCCTCTCTTTTCTGAGAGCGCGCCGCTTTGAACGAGCGGCAGCGTCGCGCCCGGCCACCTTCTGCGAAGATTAACTAAACAGGTAGCGCGGATTTTAGGTGCGGGCTGTGCCCCGTGTCAATGAAATTTCAGTGGCCCGTGCGGGTGGCCGCGAGCCGGTAAGCCTGGCGGCGCACGGCCTCCGAGACGTTGCGGTTCTGCGAGATGTGTTGCAGGTCTTTGGTGTGTATGCGCGACAGGATGTTGATGGCCGTCGGAATCGGCGTGCGCGGGTTGCGCGCGAGATTCAGGATGATCGGGTAGGAGCGCGCCCACGCGCGGTTCAGGGCGATGACGCGCAAGACCTCGTCGGAGACCGTCCGCATGGCAGCGATGCTTTCGATCTCCTGGTCCGTGATGCGCGGGTTGTGGATGACGGCCTGCGCGACCACCTTGTTCGAGTCGCGGATCAGGATGGAGCGGGCCTCGCGGTCGCCCTTCATGCCGAGCTTGATGCGGTCCTTGACCGTCATCATCATCACGCGGCGGATGAGCGAGATGCGCTCGGGCTGAACTTCCTTCGACTCCTTGTGCGCGTCGGCGATCATGCGCTCGGCGTTCGCCAGCCGCTGCTCGTAAGTCTCGTCCAGGAGTTCTTCGAGCCGTTCGAGCCCGAGCCACGAGTCGTCAATCTCGGCGTCGGAGACCTCTATGTGCTGGGCGATGAGCCAGGCGTCGTCGAGCGTGAACACGGCCTGCGGCCCCGCGGCCGGCTCGGTGACGGCTTCGGTGACGGACTCGACGGCCTCCATGAACTCGGCGGCCGCCTCCTGCCCGCGCGCGCGCAACTCCTCGGCGATCTGCTGAGCGCCGCGCTCCTTCTCGAAAAACTCGCGCCGCGTCTCGCGCGCGCGCCGCTCGGCCTCGGGCGTGCGCGCGGGGTTGTGGATGACGGCCTCGATGATGGCGGGGGCGCGGATCAGCCGCTGCTGGTTGATCGTGATGAGTTCGAGGAGCGCGCCGTCCTTGGTCATGCCGGCGAGCAGGGCGATGGCCTCGTCGGGCGTGCTGACGTTGAGCGTGACGGCCTCGTGTATCTCGCGGCCGAGGTCTGTGCGGGCGGCCAGGTAGCCGAGCACGGCGGGCGCCGACTCCGCGCTCGACGCGACGGGCACGAGCGAGTCCTTCTCCTGCGCCGCGAGCGTCTCCTCGGCGGCCTGCTTGACCGTCTCGTCGTCGCTCGCGCGCAGCGCCACCAATGCTTCGAGCATATCCGCCTGGTCCAGCGGCAGCATCCCGCGCGCCGCGGCCATTCTCGCGCCCTTCGGCGCGGTGCCGGCGACGATGGCTTGCACGACCGGGTTACTTGAAGTGGCGTTGGCGCTCAATGTTTCTCGGAAGCTCCCTGGGGTTAATTTTGACGGGCGGCGGCGCGGGCCGGACTCCGAAGACCCGCCGCCGGTTTCAATAGAGATTGAAATTGTATTCGATTTGGATGAATTGAGAAACGGGGCGGCCGTCCCTGGTCGCCGGGACGAACTTGATGCGGCGCGCGGCTCGCACCGCGGCCTCGGTCAGGCCGTGCGGGAGCGAGCGCGCCACGAGAACTCTCTGGACCGTCCCGTCCGCGGAGAAGACGGCGCGCAGCACCACCGTCCCGCTGACCTGCGCCCTGCGCGCCTCCTCCGTGTACTGCGGCTCCGGCCTGGAGAGGAGGCGCGCCTTCGTCGTCAACTGGCCGGGCAAGTAGACCGTCTGGTCGGTGCCCGCCCCGCCCATCTTCAGGCTCCTGGAGAAGCCGCGCAGGGTCTCAAGCTGCTCCCTCCAGACGGCCTCGTTCTTCGGCTCAGGGTTCAGCTGAAAATACTTCTCAAGACTCTCGGTCGCCTCCTTCAACAGTTCGGCCTTGCTCTGAGCCCGCTTCGCGAGCGCCTCGGGCGACTCGTCGGGCGCGGCCTCCGCCGGCTGCGAGTAGAGGTTGATCAGCACCTGGCTCTTCCAGAGAAGTGCGGCGGCGAAGTCTGGCTTCGTGGACAGGGCCGCCTTGATGTCATCAAGCGCCTTGTCCGGCTCTTCCTGGCGCAGGTGGACGACGCTCGCTACGTAGTGCGCCTCCGCGTTCGGCGGGTCGAGCGCCAGCGCGGCCTCAGCCTCGCGCAGCGCGTCGCGCTGTTTGTTCGAGAGGAGCAGGAGGTAGGCGAGCCCCGCGCGCGAGGGCGCGTAGTCGGGGCGCAGCTTGATGGCCTTTTCCACGGCCTTGCGCGCCTCCTTCGCGTCGCCGTAGCGGTGGAGCGCGAGGCTCAGGAGGTGCCAAGCCTCGGCGTCGTTCTGGTCCAGCTTGACGGCGGCGCGCAGGGCCTTGATCGCCTCCTTGACCTTCCCCTGGCTGTAGAGGTCTGCGCCGCGCTCGCGCTCCTGTGCGGCCGGCGTGGTGGCGGCGGCCGCGGCGGCCGGCTCCTGTGCGCGAACCGCCGCCGGCAGGCCAATCGTCAGGAGACACGAAAAGCCGAGCAGCGCGGCGGCCGGCAACGTAGCTTTGCGAGGCTTCGTGTGCAAGTAAAGTTCCCCCAGGCCGCGGCGCTTCACGCGCCGCAGCACTTCTTATACTTCTTGCCGGAGCCGCACGGGCACGGCTTGTTCGGCCCGACCTTGGGCTGGTCGCGCGTGATGGTCTTGACCTTGCCGGCCTCCTCGCCCGCGGCGGCCGCGCCCTGGTTCGGCCCCGTGAAGCTGAGCGACGAGCGGCGCGGCGCGCGACGCTGCCTCAAAGCCTCCTCGGGCGGCTGCTCGGTCACGACTTGCAGGTTGAAGAGCGAGCGGATGGTCGTCTGGTCTATGCGGTCGAGCATCTCCTGGAACATATCGAACGACTGCTTCTTGTACTCGACCAGCGGATCCTTCTGCCCGTAGCCGACGAGCCCTATGCCCTGCTTCAGGTGGTCAATCGAGAGCAGGTGGTCTTTCCACTGCGCGTCAATGATGTTGAGCATGATGATGCGCTCGTAAGTGCGCATCGCCTCGACGCCGATCTGCGCCTCCTTCTCGGCGTACTTGGCTTTGAGCTTCTCCCAGACATCCTGCTCGACGCCCTCCGAGGAGTTGTCCTCGAAGTCTATGCCCTCGGCCTCGATGTCGAAGTCGTAGATGGAATGGAGCTGGATGGCGTAGTTCTCCACGTCCCAGTCCTCGGGGTCGGCCTCCGGGTTGAGGTACTGCTTGGTCAGGTCCGCGAGCAGGTCGCGCGCGACACCCGTCTCGCCCAGGAGGTACTCGCGCTGGTCTGGCTCCTCCATCAACTGGCGGCGCAAGCCGTAGATCGTCTCGCGCTGCTTGTTCATCACGTCGTCGTATTCGAGGAGGTGCTTGCGCGACTCGAAGTTGCGCCCCTCGACACTCTTCTGCGCGCCCTCGATGCGCTTGGAGACCATCTTCGACTCGATGGCGACGCCCTGCTCCATCCCCAAACGCTGCATCAGGGCTTTCACGCGGTCGCCCGCGAAGATGCGCATCAGGTCGTCTTCGAGCGAGAGGAAGAAGCGCGAGCTTCCAGGGTCGCCCTGGCGGCCGGCGCGGCCGCGCAACTGGTTGTCAATGCGCCGCGACTCGTGGCGTTCTGTGCCAATGATGTGCAGGCCGCCTAAGCTTACGACTTCCTTGTGCTCATCCTCGACGATGAGCTTGGCCTTGGCGACCGCCTCCTCCCACTGCTCGTCCGAGACCTCGTCCGGGTCAATCTCCTCTTTCTTGAGGAACTCGCGCGCCATGAACTCGGGGTTGCCGCCGAGCAGGATGTCCGTCCCGCGCCCGGCCATGTTGGTCGCAATCGTGACCGCGCCCTTGCGGCCCGCCTGCGCGACGATCTCCGCCTCGCGCTCGTGGTACTTGGCGTTCAGGACGTTGTGCGGCACGCCGACCTTTAGCAGGCGGCGCGAGATCAGCTCGGAGTTCTCGACCGAGACCGTGCCGACCAGCACGGGCTGGCCCTTTTCGTGGCACTCCTGAATCTCCTCGACGACGGCGTCCCACTTCTCGCCAATCGTGCGGTAGATGACATCCGAGTTGTCCTTGCGGACCATGGGCTGGTTGGTCGGGATGACGATGACATCCAGCTTGTAGGTCGAGTGGAACTCGGCCGCCTCTGTCTCGGCCGTGCCCGTCATGCCGGCGAGCTTTTCGTAGAGGCGGAAGTAGTTCTGCAAGGTGATGGTGGCGAGCGTCTGGTTCTCCTTCTCGATCTTGACGCCCTCTTTGGCCTCGACCGCCTGGTGCAGGCCGTCGGACCAGCGGCGGCCCTTCATCAGTCGGCCCGTGAAGTCGTCAACGATGATGACCTCGCCGTCCTGGACGACGTACTGGTGATCGTTCTTGTAGAGCGTGTGCGCCTTCAAAGCCTGCTCGACGCAGTGGAGCATTTCCATGTTCGACGGGTCGTAGAGGTTGCCGACGCCCAAGAGCCTCTCGGCCTTGTCCACGCCGTCTTCCGTGAGGACGGCCGTGTGCTGCTTTTCGTCCACGACGTAGTCGCCCGTCTTGACCTTCTTGCCGCCGGGGTCGTCCTTCTCCTCGCCGCGCTTGAGTTGCGGGATGATGGCGTCGGCCTTGTAATACTTGTCGGTGGCCTCGTCCGACGCGCCGGAGATGATGAGCGGCGTCCGGGCCTCGTCAATCAGGATGGAGTCCACCTCGTCCACGATGGCGAAGTAGTGGCCGCGCTGCACGCAGGTCGCCAAATCGAACTTCATGTTGTCGCGCAGGTAATCGAAGCCGAACTCGTTGTTCGTCCCGTAGGTGATGTCCGCGCCGTAGGCGGCCTGGCGCTCGAAGTCGTCCATGTCGTTCTGGATGCAGCCGACTTCGAGGCCGAGGAAGCGATGAATCTGGCCCATCCACTCGGCGTCGCGCGAGGCGAGGTAATCGTTGACGGTGATGACGTGGACGCCGCGGCCCGTCAGCGCGTTGAGGTAAGCAGGAAGCGTGGCGACGAGCGTCTTGCCTTCGCCCGTCCGCATCTCTGCAATCTTGCCCTGGTGGAGCACCATGCCGCCGATGAGCTGCACGTCGAAGTGGCGCATCCCCGTCGAGCGCATGCTCGCCTCGCGCACCGTGGCGAAGGCTTCGGGCAGAAGCTCGTCGAGCGCGGCGCGTTCGAGTCGCTTGCGCTCCTCCTTGTCCGTGACGCCCTCGACGGCGCGGGCGACGCGCTCCTTGAACTCAACGGTGCGCGCGCGCAGCTCCTCGTCCGAGAGGCGCTTGACGGAAGGCTCCAATTCGTTAATCCGTGCGACGATGGGCTGGATAGTTTTCAGGAAGCGCTCGTTGCTGCTCCCGAAAATCTTGGTCAAAACTTTATCAATCATAGCGTTCTTATCCTACAGGTGAAAAGGGGGCGCACGGGGTCACAAAGGGGGTTGCTGCCGTTTTAGCAAAGGGCGTGCAACCACGATTGTAAGGGAGCGGCGAAACCGCTGGCAAGCGAGTCAGTTGGAAAGGGCGTGCGCGTCTTCTTCCGGCCCGGCTCAGAGTGCCTTCGGCGATTGCGCCGAAGAATCCGGGAGCCCGGCGCGTGCGAGGCGCGTGACGACGAGGACTTGACGTGGGGCCGCGAGCGGGCGGCGGTCGTTGCGGTAGAAATTCTCGGCGGGCGAGGCGGCGGCGCGTGCCGCAGGGCGCGGGAGCCAGCGGCCTTCCTCTTTCACCTTTCGGAGTCCGACGGCGACGGACGCCTCGACCCCGTCGCGGATGACGGAGGCGCTCTCGAAACGGCAGACCTCGGCGCGCGCCCCGCTCGCGTGCAGAGGCGTCCCCGCCACCACCACGCCCAGGCAGGCGCAGATGACCGCGGTGAAGATTGAGGCGTTGTTGTTCCGAGGTGCGTTCACGTTACTCGACTTACCGAACCCGCGCCCTCTAGCTTACACAAAAGCGGCGCTTTTTAACAGCTAGGTCGCGGGAATCTGTTTCTTGAGCATCTCCGAGATGGCCGCGCGCGGCAAATTGAAGCTGACGGTCAACTGCTTGCCGCTGGAGGTGACCCTGGTGTTCTGCATGATGGTCCCCTCGTCGCGCCCCTTGCGGGCGTACGCTGCCGTCATGAGCAGCAGGTTGTAGCCGTTGGCTTTCGCGCGCGCCTCAGAGTCGGAGGCCATCTGGGTCGCGGCGCTGACGGCGATTTCCGCGCCGTCCAGCTTGAGCGTCATCACCAGATGCTCCGTCCCTTCCAAAAAGTCGAGGACGCCGGAGGCGCTCAGGGCCGCTATGAAATCCTTGGTGGCGTCTTGCAGCTTAGGGTCGCCGGACTTGCGGATGATGCGGACGTTCGAGAGCGTCCCGTCCGGGTTGCGGTCGGCCTCGATGGTCATCTCGACGGGGCCGTCCAGGTTCAGCTCGCCCTTGTCCTTCATCTCCTTGTACTTGACCAGGAGGTCTATGAACGGGCGCTTGTTGACGGTGCGCGGCCGCTTGACTTGGTTCTGCTCCGCGACCTTGTCCAAATCCTTCTCGCCGTCGCTTCCGTCCGCGAAGCCGTTCGCGTTGGCCGTCGTCGCGTCTCCGCCCGCGGCGGGCGAAGGCGAGGGGCTCGGGGTCGGCGTCGGCGTGGGCTCTGGCGTCGGCGTCGGAGTCGGTACGGGCGTCGGCACGGGGGTCGGCACGGGGGTCGGCACGGGCGTCGGCTCTACTACGGCCTCTGGGCCGGCGGTCTGGTCGTTAAAATATCCGGGCGGGTATTGAAGGCGCTCGCCCGGCCCCAGCCTCGCCACCTCGACCATGTCCAGGTGCTTGTTGTAATTCGGGTCGTCCACCATCCCGGCGTCGGAAAACCTGTCCGCGAGGTGGAAAGCCTCGCGCAGGACGGGCACGTAAATAATCAACGCGAAAAAGAGGGCGTGGAGCACTGCCGAGACGCCCGTCAGGCGCGTGAGCCTAGGCCACCGCGGCGACTTGTTGACCTCGAAATTCTCGAACAGCTCTGCCATTTCGCTTCACCCGGCGCACTTCCGAAAGAGTGGTCGCGCGCCCAACCTTAGACGCCAAACGCCCCCAAATCGTTGCGGAGCGACAGGCTAAACTTACCACTTAGCCGCCCAAAATTGTAGGGCCTGGGTTAGAATGACGTTATGCCACGTCAACGTGTTAACGACGGCCGCCGCAAGAGGCGCGGCCGGAAGGAGGGAGGGCGGGAAGACGCGCAAAAGACCCGTCCGCAAGCCCCGCGCGCCGCAGACGCCGCCAGGCCGCCGTCGCGCGACGTGCGCCGCCTGCTCGCAGGAATTGGCACACCCGCGCCGGCTCCCTTCAAGCCCGACCCGTTCCAGCTCGAAGCCCTGGCGGCGCTCGAAAACGAGGACGTGCTCGTGACCGCGCCGACGGGCAGCGGCAAGACCTGGATCGCGCGCGAGGAGATTCGCCGCCTCCTCGCCGCCGGGAAAAGGGCCTGGTACACGAGCCCGCTCAAGGCGCTGACCAACTCCAAGTATCAGGAGTTCCGCGACGAGTTTGGCGACGACCGCGTGGGCATCCTGACGGGCGACAGGAAGGAGAACGCGGACGCGCCGCTCGTCGTCGGGACGACCGAAATCTACCGCAACCAGTTGTTCGACGCGCTGCGCGGCGGGACGAACATCCGCGGGGACCTCGTCGTCCTGGACGAGGCGCACTACCTCGCGGACGAAGAGCGCGGCCACGTCTGGGAGGAGGCCATCATTCTCTCGCCGCCGCGCGTCAGGCTCCTGCTCCTGTCCGCGACCATCGGGAACGCGGAGGAGTTCGCCTCGTGGATTTCGGAAGTGCGCGGCGTGCGCTGCGGCGTCGTCGAGCGCCCGGGCGCGCGCCCCGTGCCCCTGCGCGCAGCCTTCCTGCACCCGGACGGGTGGCTGATGCCCCTGCTCAACGAAGGCGGCCGGCTGAACCCCGAAGTCGAGCGGCTGGCACAGACAGAGAAGCGGGAGTCGCGCCAGCCGCCGTGGCGGCGATACAGGGGCGGGCGGCGGTAACGGCGTCGCGCGGAGTGCGTACAGCGTTGCGAGGCGCGGCAACGGCCCGCGCGCTGATGGCAATGGCGTTGCGACGCGTCGCAACGGCGTTACGGTTCGACGCAACGGCGTTGCGACGCGTCGCAACAGCATTTCCGTTCGACGCAACGGCGTTTCCGCGCGACGCAACGGCGTTGCGACGCGTGGAAATAAAGAAACCAGGCGCGGGAACGTCGTTCCCGGCTGTGAGAACGTCGTTCCTGACCGAGAGAACACTGTTCCCGGCGTCGAGGATGTCATTCCCGTTCGTCGGAACGGGGTTCCCTGACGTAAGAATGTCGTTCCCGTCCGTGGGCAGGTCAGTACCGCCTGCGGTAGCGGGCGGGTAGTCAACGCGGCAGACCCGCCCGCTACCGCAGGCGGTACTGACAGGAGGGGTGTGTGAAGTTAAATATGCCGGAGATGCCGCCGGCGCAGTTGCTGGCGTCGCTGAAGTCTTACGACCTGCTGCCGGCCATAGTCTTTCTGCCGACGCGCAGGCGCTGCGACGAGGCGGCGCAGGAAGCCGCGCTCGCGCGCCGCGAGCAGAGCGTGGAGCGGCGTGAGGCGCGGCGCAGCGTCATGCGCGACTTCGTCGCAGAGCACCCGGAAGTGCGCGGCCACCGCCACTGGGACACGATCATCAAGGGCGGCGTCGCCGCGCACCACGCGGGCCACATCCCGGCGTGGAAGCTCGCCATCGAGCGACTGATGAGCGCGGGGCTCCTCGACGCCATCTTCGCCACGGCGACCGTCGCGGCGGGCGTGGACTTCCCGGCGCGCACGGTCGTCATCTCGAACGTTGACGCGCGCAGCAATAGCGGCTGGCGCACGCTCTCCGCCTCGGAGCTTCAGCAGATGACGGGCCGCGCCGGGCGACGCGGGCGCGACAACGTCGGCTTCGTCGTCGCCGCGCCCGGCTTGCATCAAGACCCTGCGCGCATCGCGGAGCTTCTAACCTCGCCGCCGGACCCGCTCGAAAGCCAGTTCCGCGCGACCTATTCCAGCTTGCTCAACCTGCTCGACGCTTACGAGAGCTTCGCGCGGGTGCGCGAGATTGCCGAGCGCAGCTTCGCGCACAGGGAGACGGCGCGGCGCGTCGCGCGACAGGAGCGCGAGCGCGACGAGGCCGAGCGGAGCATACGCGAGAAACTTGACGCGGCCGGCTGCAACTTGTCGGTGGAAGTCGCGCGCGGCCTCGAACGCCTGGCGAGCGCGCGCCAGCGCCTTTTGGAAACCCTGCCGCAGACGCGCGCCGAGATGTGGTTCCGCTGGCTGGACGAAGTGATCGTCCCCGGCCGCGTCGTCGGCATCGGGCGCAACGGGCGACGACTGCTCATCGTGCTGCGTAGGCGCGGCGGCAACCTCGTCGGGATGCGCGAGGACGGGCGCGGCGCGAACCTCTCGCTCGAACGCGTGGGCCGAGTCTACGAGCCCGTCTACCCGCTGACGGAGGACGCCATCGAAAAAGCTTTCGACGAAGTCAGGAGCAAAGCCGGCGAGCTGGCGCTTCACGAGCCGAAGCTCGCGGACGCGCGCGCGGGCGAGGACGACGCCGTCTCCGTCATCAACGACATGATTGACAAGATAGCGCCCGGCGGCGCGAGCGAGGACGAGAGGAACGCCTGCGCCGAAGCCCTGTGGTCTGTCGTCGAGGACGCCGAGCAGGTCGAGCGCGCGGAGCGGCGCATACAGGCAATCCGCGCCGAAGTCTGGGAGCCGTTCGAGCGTCGGGCGCGAGTGCTCGCCGCCTTCGGCTATCTGGACTTCGCGCGCGAGCGCGTCACGGAGCGCGGGCGCTGGCTCGCGGACTTGCACGTAGACCGGCCGCTGCTGGTCGGCGAGGCGCTGGACAAGAACCTCTTCGCCTCGCTCGACGCCGCGCGGGCCGCGGGACTGATGGCCTCGCTCGCGTCCGATGCAGAGCGCGACTACGGCGAATTGGAGTTGGACGACACGATGGTGAGCACGCTTGCGCGGTTCGAGGAAGTGGCCTATAAAGTTGCCACCGAAGAGTGGAAGCAGGGATTGGAGCCCGCGCCCGAGGTCAACTTCTCGGCCGCCGCGACGGCCGCGCACTGGGCCGCCGGCATGGAGTGGGCGGACCTCGTGCGCGAGACGCGCGCCGAAGAAGGCGACCTCGTGCGTATGCTCTCGCGCACGGGCGAGTCGCTCCTGCAAGTCGCCGGGCTGAGGAAGGCGCAGGCCGCGGCCGCGCACGTCGCTGCCGTCGCGGCCGAGGCGATTTTGAGAGAGCCCGTCAGGTCGTAGAGCAATGGGGAAGTGAAGTTGAGAGGTCAGAAGCGACGCGCACGTTGCGCGCTCCTGTTTTTTCTAGTCTGCGCGACGGCCCTTTCGGCTTCCTGCGCGCGGGAGGACAAAAGAGCGAACATGGGCGGTGAAGAAGTGGCGCGGGAGAAGGCGGCGGTCGTTTACGCCGCGCTCGGCGATTCGACCGGCGTCGGCGTGGGCGCGAGCGAGGGCGGCGGCTACGTCGCGCGCCTCTTCGAGCGAATAAGGCGCGAGCGCCCAGACTCCAGACTCGTCAACCTCTGCGTGAGCGGCGCGACGACCGAAGGCGTGCTCGCCGGCCAACTGCACGCGGCCATTAACTCGCGGCCCACGCTCGTCACGCTCGGCATAGGCATCAACGACCTCGGGCACGGGCTGACGGCCGAGCAGTTCGCGCGCAACTACGAGGAGATAGTCAAACTTCTCAAAACAGAAACGAGCGCCCGCGTCGTCGTCACCAACGTCCCGGACATCTCGCTCGCGCCCGTCATCCCCTTGAGCGAGCGCGAGGCGACCCGCCGCCGCATAGAACTCTTCAACGAAAAACTCGAATCAATCGCCCGGCGCTACGAGTTGAGCGTCGTGGACGTTTACTCCGAGACCCACAGGGCCATCCCCGCGCACCCCGAATTCTTCTCCGACGACGGCTTCCACCCGAGCGCCGAAGGCTACGCCTACTGGGCCGAAACGATGTGGCCCGCCGTCAAAGACGCGATAGATTAACCACAGAGGACACAGAGGTACACAGAGGAAGATAAAAAATAGTTTCAGATTTGAAATCTCGAATCTGCACTTTCAAATTCCCCTTCTTCCCTCTGTGCCCTCTGTGTCCTCTGTGGTTAATTCTGTCCGCCTGTCGTATGATTGCCGCGTCTCTCCTGCTCTGGACCCGATAGACGAATGGTACGGTCATGGCTGTAAAAATACCCGCGCCCTTCGCGCGATTCGTCCTCCTGCTCCCGCTGCTGTTCATCACCTGCGCGCCCCAAACATACGCCGCCCAGTCGGGCCGGATTAAAGGAAAAGTCGTCGCCGTCACGGCCGACAGGCGCGAGGCGCTGCCGGGCGTGAAGGTCTCTCTGACGGGCGGCAATCTACAGAATCGCGCCGTCGAGACCGTCAGCGACGAGGAGGGCGAGTACCTCTTCGACGGGCTGGTCGCGGGCGACTACGTCGTCACGGTCGAGCTTCAGGGTTTTGAGAAGTACGAGCACAAGGTCATGGTCCCGATTGAGGCTTCCGTTGACCTGAACATCATGCTCAACCCCCTGGCCCCGCGCGAGACGGTGACGGTCGAAGCGGACGACCGCGAGAGCCGCAGGACTGAGACAACCGTGGCCGGCACTGTCACCACGGACACGCTGCGCAACGCGCCGCTCGCACGCGAGAAATATCAGGAGGCGCTGCCGCTCCTGCCCGGCGTCGTGCGCGGCCCCGACGGGATGCTCGCCCTCAAGGGCGCGCGCGCGGGCCAGTCGGGCGTCCTCGTCTCAAGCCTCAACGCGACAGACCCCGTGACCGGCAACTCCGCCATAGACCTGCCGCTCGAAGCCGTCGAGCTGGTGCAGGTCTACTCGAACCCTTACTCGTCCGAGTACGGCAAGTTCACAGGGGCCGTGACCACGATTGAGACGCGCTCGGGCAGCAACGAATTCCGCTATCTCCTGACGAACGTCCTGCCGCGCCCGCGCCTGCGCGGCGGCAGCATCTACGGCATCGGCGCGACCACGCCGCGCATCGCCGTCGGCGGGCCGATTAAGAAAGACAAGCTCTTCTTCTTCCAGAGCTTCGAGTACCGCTTCATACGGACGCAGGTGGAGAGCCTGCCCGAGGCAGAGAGGGACATACGGCTTGAGAGCTTCGACTCGTTTTCGCGCGTGGACTACAACATCAACAAGGCGAACCGGCTGGCCGTCAGCCTCTCCATCTTCCCGCAGAAGATTGACGGCTACAACCTGAACACCTTTAACCCCATCGAGACGACCGCGAATTTTCACCAGCGCGGCTGGTTCTTCGCCGTCAACGAGCAGGCCACCTTCGCGGGCGGCGCGCTCCTGCAATCGAGCCTGAGCGCCAAGCAGTTCGACGTGGACATCTACGGCAACGACGTTGGCCCATATTTGATTACGCCCGAGCGCCGCTTCGGCGGCTTCTTCGACCGGCAAGCCCGCGACAGCCGCCGCTACGAGTGGCTCGAAGTCTTAAACCTCCCGACGCGCGAGTGGCAGGGGCAGCACGCGCTCAAGCTCGGCATCAACGTCAGCCACACCACCTTCGACGGGAGCGACGTGAGCCGTCCCGTCCGCATCGTGCGCGCCGATGGGACGACGAGCGAGCTGATAGAGTTTGTGGGCGAGGGGGTTCTGGGGCGCGACAACACGGAGTATTCGGCCTTCGCGCAGGACAAGTGGATTCTGAACCGGCACGTCACGCTCGACTTCGGCGTGCGCTTCGACCGCGACCAGATCGGGCGCGAGAACAACTTCGCCCCGCGCCTAGGCTTCGTCGTCTCGCCCTTCGAGAGTGCGCGCACCATCCTGCGCGGCGGCCTCGGCCTCTTCTACGACAAGATTCCCTTGGGCGTCGGCGTCTTCGACCAGTACCAGGATTTCGTCGTCACCAGGTTCCACCCCGTCCTGGCAATCGTGGACGGGCCGCACCGCCTGCGCACGGTGGTCGAGAACGATGATTTCAAGAACCCGTACAGCGTCGCTTGGAATTTGCAGCTCGACCAGGACATCACGGACAGGCTGCTCCTCAGGCTCGGCTACGAGGAGCGCAGGACGCGCAGGGATTTCGTCATCGAGCCCGTTTTTGGCACAGCGGGCGATGGCGCGATGCTGTTGAAGAACGACGGCGATGCGCGCTACCGCGAGTTTCAGGTCGCGGGCCGCTACCGCTTGCAGGAGAAGCACCAGTTGTTCGCGGCCTACGTCCGGTCGCGCGCCACGGGCGACACGAACGACTTCAACACCTACTTCGGCAACGTCCGCAACGCGGTCGTCCGGCCCAACGAGTTCACGCTGCAACCGTTCGACGCGCCGCACCGCCTGCTCTTCTGGGGTGACATCGGCCTGCCCAAGCAGATCATCGCCACGCCCGTCGTAGACTGGCGCTCGGGTTTTCCGTTCTCGCTCGTGGACGAGGAACAAAACTTCGTCGGCGCGCGTAACCAGGGCGGGCGCTTCCCTGCGTTCTTCTCGCTCGACTTGCAGGTGACGAAGTACCTGAGGGTTCCGGTCCCCAACTGGAAAGTGGTTCCGGCCCAATTCCGCGGCAAGAAGTACGGCGGGCGCGTCGGCATCAAGTTCTTCAACCTGACGAGCCACTGGAACCCGCGCGACGTGCAGAACAACCTGGACAGCCCCGCGTTCGGCACCTTCTACAACAGCGTCGGCCGCAGCATCCGGCTCAAGTTCGAGTTCGTGAAGTTTTAAGGATGATTCACCACAGAGGACACAGAGGAACACAGAGGGAAGAAAAGGATTTGAGATTTCAAATCTGAATCTATTTTTATGCCCCTGTGTTCCTCTGTGTCCTCTGTGGTTAAATAACAAGATGAAAATGACCGTCACAAAAATCTTCCTGGCCTGCGCCGTCTCGTCTCTCGTCTCCTGCGCGCTCGTTTACGCGCAGACGGCCATGCGCGAGCCTTCCGCCGCGACGAATCTGCCCCGCGGCTACTGGCGGCCCGAGCAGAGCCAGCCCATCATCGAGAAGACGCAGACCATACGCCTCGCGCCCGACCTCTCGTCCCTGACGGCGGGCGAGCGCGAGGCCGTGGGTAAACTGCTCGAAGTCGGCAAACTCTTCCAGCAAATCTACGAGGAGCAGTTGCACGCGCAGGCCCGCTCCTCGCTCGACAAACTGACGAAGCTGGACGCGCAGCTCGGCTCGCCCGCGGCGACGCAGAACTTGCTGACGCTCTACCGGCTGAACCAGGGGCCGATTGCCACGACGCTCGAAAACAAGCGCGCGGCTTTTGTGCCAGTCCTGCCGCGCCAGGAAGGCTCCAATATGTACCCGCTCGGCGTGAGGCGCGAGCAGCTAGACGCCTACCTCGCCGCGCACCCAGAGAAGCGCGACTCCATCTTAGACCTGCGCTCGGTCGTGCGCCGCGCCGACCGCCCGTCGCTCCTGCGCGACATCCGAAAGCTCACGCAGTACCCCGTGCTGGCGACGCTGCATCCCGGCTTGAAGAAGGAGCTGCAAAGCCTCTACGCGAGCCCGGACGAGTCGGCCTTCTACGCCGTGCCTTACTCGGTCGCTTACGCGGACGAGCTCGTGCGCGCGCACGCGCTCCTGAACGAGGCGGCCGACGCCGTCAAGAAGGACGACGAGGAGTTCGCTCGCTATCTGAGGAACCGCGCGCGCGATCTGCTCTCGGACGACTACGAATCTGGCGACGCGTCCTGGGTCACGGGCCGCTTCAAAAACCTGAACGCGCTGATCGGCTCTTACGAGGTCTACGACGACGACCTCTACGGCGTGAAGACCTTCTTCGCCTTCAGCCTCCTGAGCACGCGGCGGCAGGAGACGGAGGCGCTGCGCAAAGCCATGAAGGGCTTGCAGGCGCTCGAAGACTCGCTGCCTTACGAGCATCACAAGAAGGTGCGTGAAGACATCCCCGTCGGCGTCTACGACGTTGTGGCCGACTTCGCGCAGGCGCGCGGCGGCAACACCGCGACCATCCTGCCCAACGAGAGCTACCTCGCGCGCCGCTACGGCCGGACCATTCTGCTCCGCGCGAACATCATGCGCGAGCCCAACATCTTCGAGGGGACGAACAAGCGTTGGACGGCCGCGGTCGCCGACGCGCACCACAGGGAGCTGACTTCCGAAGGCAACTTCTACCGCACGCTCTGGCACGAAGTGGGCCATTATCTCGGCGTGGACTTGACGAAGACGGGGCAGGATTTGGACGCGGCGCTTCAGGAGAACTCATCCGCGATGGAGGAGATGAAGGCGGACCTTGTTTCGCTCTTCGTCGCGGAGGCTTTGCGGAAACAGGACTACTACACGGCCGAGCAGCTCCGCTCGGTCTACGCCGGCGGCGTTCTGCGCGTGCTGCAAAATAACAAGCCGCGCCGCGACCAGCCCTACAACACGATGCAGCTCATGCAGTGGAATTTCTTCATGGAGAACGGGCTCCTCTCGTTCGACCACGCGACGGGGAGACTCAAGATCAACTACGACAAGTACCACCAGACCGTCGGCAAGATGCTGACCAAAGTGCTCGAAGTCCAGTACGAGGGCGACAAGGCCGCGTCCGACAAGTTCATAGACCAGTACACGACCTGGGACGAGAACCTGCACGGCGTCGTCGCCAAAAACATACGCGAGCAGCAGGGCTACCGCTTCCGCCTCTTCACCTACGCCGCGCTGAACGAGTAAAAAACCACTCAAGCCTTTGCGCCTTACGTCTTGTCTTTGCGCCTTTGCGCGAAACAGCCGTTCACGCAAAGGCGCTAAGTTAAAACTTAAGGCGCAAAGGCTTGAGTGATTCGTCTCCCGCGGCTCCTCATTTTCTAAAATCTCTCCGAACGTCCGCCCCGCGCGCGTCGTACTAGACGGTACGCTCCACCTGAGAAGTCTGTCAGGACCGACCCGCACACGAAAGAGAGACCGAAGCCCCTTGAAGACCAGAGTCTACGCCACGCTGCTGCTGCTCGCCCTCGCCGGCATCCACGCCGCCGCCAAGTCCTCGCCTGACGACGGCGACAACCAACTGATCGCCATCACGAACGTCAACGTCATCCCGATGGACCGCGAGCGCGTCCTTCAGGATCAGACGGTCGTCATCCGCCGCGGGCGCATACACAAGATCGGCCCCGCCTCGCGGCTCAAAGCGCCGAAGGGGGCGCGGCTCCTCGACGGGCGCGGGCTTTACCTGATGCCCGGACTCGTGGACATGCACACGCACCTCTTCTCGGACGACGACGAGTTCCCCGAAGCCCTAGCCGACGAGGAGCTGTTCCTCATGCTCGCCAACGGCGTGACGACCGCCCGGCTGATGATCGGCACGCCCGAGCAGTTGAAGTACCGCGCCGAGGTCGCCAGAGGAGAGTTAGTCGCCCCTACGCTTTACGTGGCGAGCCCGCAGCTCACAGGACGAAAGCAGGGCTCGACCTTCAACGGGCGCGTGGTCACGAAAGCAGAAGAGGCGCGCGCCGCCGTGCGCGACTTCAAGGCCGCCGGCTACGACTTCATCAAGCTGACCAACTTCATCACGCCCGAAGTCTACGAGGCCGTCATTGACGAGGCGAAGAAGGAGAAGATTCGCGTCGTCGGCCACGTTGACACGCGCGTCGGCGTCAAGCGCGCGCTCGAAGCCCGCCAGCAGATAGAGCACCTCGACGCCTACCTCGAATCCGTCCTCAGGGACGACTCGCCGATTAAGACTTCCGTCTCGGACATCGGCCTCTTCCGCAAAGAGAACTGGCAGAGCCTCGATTTCATAGACGACAACAAGGTCCGCGAGATCGCGCGCGCGACGGCCCGCGCCGGAATCTATTCGACGCCGACGCTGACCTTCTTCAAGATGACCTACGGGCTGGGCATGAGCGAGGACGAGATTCGCGCGCGGCCGGATTTCCGGTTCGTCCCCGTGAAGACGCGCGACACCTGGCTCGCGGTCAACAAGCGGATACTGGAGAGACAGGCGTCCGAGGCGCGAAGGCTGAAGTACGTGTCCGTGCGCGACCTGCTCGTGAAAGAGATTCACAACGCGGGCGGCAAAATCATGGCCGGCTCCGACACGCCCGAGCTGTTCCTGCTCTACGGCTGGTCGCTCCACCGCGAGATTAAAAATCTGAACGCGGCGGGCCTGAGCCCCTACGCCGCATTGGCCGCCGCGACGCGCAACCCCGCGGAGTACCTCGGCGCGCTCAAGGAAATTGGCACAGTCGAGGAGGGCAAGCGCGCCGACCTGCTTCTGCTCGACGCCAACCCGCTCGAAAACGTCTCCAACACGGAGCGCCGCGCGGGCGTCTTCGTCCGCGGCCGCTGGCTCCCGGAAGAGGAGCTGAAGCGCCGCCTGGACGAAATCGCGCCCCTCTTCCAGCACGCCCTCGACGCGAAGACGGAACAATAAAAGACCATGAAAATCAGAAAATCCGCGGACCCGTGGGTGCGCAAGTGCGACGCCGACGACGAGCGCGGCTTGCGACTTCCGATCCCGACGCAGGTCGTCTCGAACGAAGAGTTCCTGCCCATCCCGCAGACCGCGAAGCAGAAGCAGGTCGAAGAGCGCCTGACCGAGTTGGCCGACCGGACGGCGAAGCAGCTGAGCGTGAGCCGCCGCCAGTTCCTAGCGTCTTCGGGCGGGATGGCCGCGGCCTTCCTGGCGATGAACTCCGTCTTCGGACATTTCTTCGACGTGGAGGCGAGCGAGTTGGTGGAGCCGCAGTCGCGCGCCGAGAAATGGCCCAAGGGGCAATTCATCTTCGACGTGCACACGCACCACGTCGCCGCCGGGCGCAACATCCCCTTCGTCCTCGGCTACCGCAACTACGCCGAGAACTGGAACCCCGAGCTGCGCGGGCGCGAGCACAAGATGGCAGACCTGTACCTCGCCAACTACGTCAAGGAAATCTTCCTCGACAGCGACACCACGATGGCCGTCATCACCGGCCTGCCCGCGCCGACCGAGGCGGAGAACGTGCTGCCGCCGGTCGAGATGATCGAGACGCGCACCGAGATTAACGGGCTGGCGAAGTCACAACGCATATTGGCCCACGGCCTCATCCGGCCGAACGACGGGCGGCGCGACCTGGAGTTGATGCAGTACCAGAAAGAAAAATTGAAGGTGGACGCGTGGAAGGGCTATCCGGGTCAGGCGTTCAGCGAGACGGATCAGGGCTGGTGGATGGATGACGAAAGAGTGGCTTACCCGGCTTACGAGTACGCGCGCAAGGTCGGCGTCAAAAACATCTGCGTCCACAAGGGGCTCCCGCTCCCCGGCTGGAACATAGAGCGTTCGAGCGCGCGCGACGTGCCGAAAGCGGCGCAGGATTTCCCCGACCTCAACTTCCTCATCTACCACTCGGCCTTCAAGGGCCTGCGCGACGCTGAGCCCGCGGCCCGCGACAACTTCAAGACCACCTCTTACGTCCCGTGGGTCTCGGACCTCTGCGAGGCCCGGGCGAAGAACCCGAAGATGACGAACGTCTACATGGACCTCGGCACGACGTTCGGGATGATGGTCGTCACGCACCCCATGCTCTGCGCGCACGTTTTGGGCATGATCATCAAGGCGTTCGGCGAAGACCACGTCCTCTGGGGCACGGACTCCATCTGGTGGGGAAGTCCCCAGTGGCAGATAGAGGCGTTCCGCCGGCTACAGATGCCGCAGGAGCTGATTGACCGCTTCGGCTACAAGCCGCTGACGCCGCAGGTCAAGGAGAAGATTCTGGGCCAGAACGGCGCGCGCGTCTACGGCGTTGACGTGAAGGCGCGCATGAACGCCATCCCGAAGGATTACGTCTCGAAGCTGAAGGCGAAATACCGCGCCGAAAACCCGCAGCCCTCCAACACACAGTACGGCTGGATCGCCAGGAGATAAAAAGATGATAAGAAAATTAACAGGGATGGACAGGATGAACAGGATAAGGATTAAAAATCTCAAATCTGAAATCTCAGATTTTTTATCCTGTCTATCCTGTCCATCCCTGTTTGAATTTTGCTTTCCATTGATCGGCGTGCTGGTTTTGCTCGCCGCCGTGCCGGGCACCGTGTTGGCCGCCGGCCCTCCCGGTGAGTCTATGGGCGACCGGCCCGCGCAGGGGGCGCGCACAGTTGATTTCGGCGAGCTGGAAAAGGTCGTCGAGGCGGAGCTGAAGGAGACCGGCACGCCGGGCGCGGCCGTGGCCGTCATCAGCGACGGACGCGTCATCTTCGCCAAGGGATTCGGCACGACGAGCGTCGAGGCTGGCGGCGTGCCCGTCACGCCCGACACGCTCTTCCGCCTCGGCTCGACGACGAAGATGTTCACGGGCGCGGCGCTCGTCACGCTCTCCGACAAGGGGCGCATCAAGCTGGACGAGGCCGTCGGCAAATACGCCAAGGGGCTCCCGCCGAAACTGGCACAGGTCACGGCCCATCAGCTCTTGAGCAACAACGCTGGCGTCGGCGATTTCGCAGCCCCGCCGCCCTCGCACGACGACGCGGCGCTCGGCGCGATGGTACGCGCCTGGAAAGACGACGTGATGTTCGGCGAGCCCGGGAAAGTTTACTCGTATTCGAGCCCCGGCTTCTGGCTCGCAGGCTACGTCCTCGAAGAGACGGGGGGCAAGCCCTACGCGGACGTGATGGACGAGCTTCTGTTCCAGCCGCTCGGGATGCGCCGCACGACGTTTCGCCCGCTGGTGGCGATGACCTACCCGCTCGCGATGGGCCACGCGGGCGGCGCGGACGGGAAGGCGGCCGTCATCCGTCCGGCCTACAACAACGTGGCCCAGTGGCCCGCCGGCTCCATCTTCTCCTCGGCCAACGACCTCTCGCGCTTCGTCATGGCGCTCCTGGGCGAAGGGCGGCTGGACGGGTCGCAGGTCTTATCCTCGTCACTCTTCAAGCGGCTCTCGGGCGAGCACGTCGCCATGCCGGGCGCGCCCGAGGTGCATTACGGCTACGGGCTCTTGAACTTCGAGGACCGCGGCGTGCGGATGATCATGCACGGCGGGTTCAGCCGCGGCTACGGCTCCATGATTCAGATGGCCCCGGAGCACCGCTTTGCCGTCATCGTCGTCACCAACAAGAGCGGCATCACGCTCTCGAAGACGACCGAGAAGGCCAGGGAGATAGTGCTCACGCTCAAGCCCGCCGAGCCGGAGAAGACGAAGGAGAAGCTAACGCTCTCCGCCGCCGACCTCGCGAATTTTGTGGGCAAGTACGTCAACGGCCCGCAGACCTGGGAGATCATCGCGAAGGAAGGGAAGCTCTTCTTCAAGGACGCGGAGGCCGAGTACGCGTTGACGAAGACGGCCGCGCAGACTCTCTCCTTCGGAGACAAGCTCGAAAACGACGTGGCGCTCGTGCCCGGCGCGGACGGCAAGACCGAGTACATCTTCACGGGCCTCTACTCCGCGCGCCGAAGCAATTAAGGCGGCGGAAGAAATTAACAGGGATGGACAGGATGGACAGGATGAAGAAAAATTTGAGATTTCAAACTTGAGATTTTTTATTCTTTTATCCTGTCTATCCTGTCCATCCCTGTTTGAATCTGACTTCGGACCAACTCCGCGCACTCTGCGAACACGCCCGGGAGTTCGCGCTCTGCGCCCAGTATCGCCACCAGCCGCGTCGCGTCAATCGTCCTTGCGGTGTGCCACCAATCAGGCGGGAGCTTTCCGAGCGCGGCGCGGTAGCCGCGCTCGAAGAGCTTGCGGAACTCTTCCGAATACCGACGCGGGTAACGGAACAGGCTGCCCACGTCCCACAGGGCCGAGCCCGCGGCGGCTTCCTCCCAATCAATCACGCCGCTGATTCCCCACTCGCCATTTCCGCCGGCTCTCACGAGAATGTTTCGCCCGCCGAAATCACCGTGGACGAGGGCACACGTGTCGTCGAGCGCGTGTAAGACGGCCGCTCTCCTGTTCAGAAGGTCGCGCAGCCGGTCGGCCAGCGCGCCGCCGAGCCGCTGGCGTGCCAGGCCCGCGCGCAGTTGCTCTTCGGCGCGAGGGAGCAGAGTTGCGACTCGCATCGTTTTAGTGACTTGGTCGGCGGGAAAGTTGGCGTCGGCAATTTGTGCCAGGAGTCGGCCGAGCGGCTCGGCGAGCGTGAGGAGAGCATCCGGCGAGCTTTGCTTGCGACATTCGTTGAGGCTGACTCCCTCGACCCACCTGTAGATGAGATAGGGGCGCGCGCAAAGCCGGCCGCTCGCGTCCGCGAAGAGCACGCCGGGGACGGGGAGTGTCTTTGCTAGATAGTTGAGGAGGCGGCATTCCTTCTCGAAGGCGGGGCCGTCCGACGCGCACACGCGCAGGGCGTAAGTTTCGCTGTCAGCCTTGACGCGGTAGACGGTGTTGACCAGCCCGCCGTCTACGCGCACCACTTCGTGAAGCCCCGCGTCGCCCAGCAGCGGCCGGAGCATCTCACGGACCTGCCCGCGGCTCAGCTCGACAAGAGGATGACACCTCGGGTCGCTGCTCATCGCTCCACGGCGGTTAACCGGCGAGCCACTGGGCCAGGTTGCGCACGTAGGCTTTCACGTCTTCGAGCCGTTCAGGCTCACTCGCAATCTGGTCGCCGGGCGGCTCCGCGAGGAAACTCGGGCAGCCCATCGAGGTGTCCCAGTTGTAGTCTACGAAATGATGAAAGCTGGACTCCGCGACGGCTCGGCCGAGCAGATGGCCGTGGTCGTCCTGCGACTTCTCGAAGGCCACTATCAGGTTGAAGTCGCGCCCTGTGGTCTGGCTCGTGCCGGTGGCTATGACGCGCGCCGCCCGCTCGCCTTCGGGCACGCCGACGCCGCCCTCGTGCGGGTGCGCCGGAAAACACTCGATCAGACCCGAAGTGCTGCGCAGGAGTTCGTGCGCGGGCTCGACGGCCGTGACGCGCTGGTAGTCGCCGTTGCTCCCCGAATGATAATTGGGCCAGGAAATGTCTTGCGTCTGCTGGTCGTCGCGCGCGCGGCGCGTCTCGTCCGGGTCTTGGTGCTTGCTGTGGAAGAAGTGCGCGCGCCCTATGCCGCCGAGCGTGCAGAGCGAGGAGCCTAAGTCCTGGTGGTCGCGCGTGGAGAGGATGCCGCCGCCGCGCTGGCGGAAGCGCGTGATGCCCTGGCAATCGGCCGTGGTCAGCCCGTCGCCCGCGTCCACGGCGAAAAGCCATAGCTCGTCGTAGTCAGTCGCGTCGAGCCGGCTCAACACACGGTCGTCGCCGTCCTCGTTCGTCTCGCGGTCGCGCGCCGTGACTTCAAAGAGCGTGCGGCCTTCGTCGTCCTTCAGCTCGCCGAGGTGCTCGCGGAGCAGAGAGAACCTGCCTATGTGCCAGTCGTCTTCGGCGGCGGGGATGGTGGTTTGAAGTAGGATGCGAATCGGTCTTTTCATCATCAGAATTTTTCGGGCCAAAAGTTCAGTCGCCGGGCGGCAGGGTTTTGGTCACGTCCCTGTGCGCGAGTACGACGGCGGGCTCGCGCTGGATGGCCGCGTAGTACTTCCGCTGGAACTCCGTGCCCGAGGCGTCCGGCGTGAGGAGCGCGCGCACCTGCGCGACGAGTGAACGTGCCTCGCCCTCCGTCGCGGGCTCGTCCGCGTCCAGCATCTCGTCTATTCGCACGATCAGCTCGGAGACGGCGTGGAGCCAGGCGAACTGCTCGTGGCTGATGACCAGTTGCAGCAGCTCGCCGCTCGACACTGCCCCGTGCGCCTGCTCGTACCACTCGCGCTCGCCGTCGAGCAGCGCCTTGTGCAGGTGGAGCAGCCCGCGGCGCAGCTCGCGCAACCTCTTGAGCGCGTCTTTCGCGGCCGGGCCGCCGTCGAGTGTGGTCTCGTCCATCGTCCTCCCGCGGAGCGAAAATCAGCGTGTGGGACATCATACACCTTACCGGCCCGGCGCGTTGACAAAACCCCTTCCCGCCCGTATATTCCCCTGCTTGCGGTCCCCCGGCTCTCTGTTGACTCAAGCCGCTCTTGCAGTCAACCTCACCCTCTTCCCAAGATATACAATGATGAGACGATTAGTATTAATTTTCGCCGCCGCCCTTGCGCTCGCGCTCGCCGCCCAGACGGCCGCGGCCAAGGACACCTGGACGAGCGTCCGCTCGCAGAACTTCTTCCTCGTCGGCAACGCGAGCGAGAAGGATATCAGGCGTGTCGCCACGCGCCTCGAACAGTTCCGCGACGTGTTCACGAAGCTGCTCAAAGGGGCCAACTTCACCACGCCCGTGCCGACCACGGTCATCGTCTTCAAGAGCGACGGCTCGTTCAAGCCTTACAAGCCCGTCGTGGACGGCAAGCCGGAGGACCACCTGGCCGGCTACTTCCAGCCGGGCGAGGACGTTAACTACATCGCGCTGACCCCCGAGGCGCGCGGCGACGAAAACCCGTTCAGCACGATTTACCACGAGTACGTGCACCTGCTCGTCAACAACAACTACGGGAAGGGGGCCGTGCCGCCGTGGTTCAACGAGGGGCTCGCCGAATACTACAGCACGTTCGAGATTGAGGAGGACCGCAAGGTCTACCTCGGCCGGCTCATCAGCAACCACCTCCTACGGCTCAGGGAGCAGAAGCCCATCCCGCTCCAGACGCTCTTCGACGTTGACTACTACTCGCTGCACCGCAACAAGCGCGAGGCGATGGGGCTCTTCTACGCGGAGGCGTGGGCTTTCGTGCACTACCTGATTAACGGCAACAACGGCCAGCGGCTCCCGCAGATGAGCAAGTTCTTCGGCCTCGTCTTGCAGAAGATGCCGACCGAGCAGGCTTTCCGCGAAGCCTTCCAGACGGACTTCGCCGGGATGGAGAAGGAGCTGAAGAAGTACATAGAGGGTCACACCTTCCGCAACCAGGTTGCGACCTTCGAGCGCAAGTTGGAGTTTGACGCGACGATGCAGAGCGCGCCCATGAGCGAGGCCGAGGCCACGGCCTACCTGGGCGACCTGCTCCTGCACAATCACCGCCTGGACGACGCCGCGGCCCACCTCGACCGGGCGCTCGCGCAGGACCCGAACCTCGCGATGGCACACGCCTCGCTCGGCATGGTGCGGATGCGGCAGCGCCGCTTCGACGAGGCCAAGCGTCACCTGCAACAGGCCGTGGCCGCCAACGCGCAGAACTATTTGGCCCATTATTATTACGCCTACGTGCTCAGCCGTGAGGGGATGAACGAGATGGGCATGATCCAGGGCTACCCGCAGGAGACTGCCCGCGAGATGCGCGCGGCGCTCGAAAAGGCCATCGGGCTGAGGCCGGATTTCCCGGAGAACTATCACCTGCTCGCCTGGATCAACCTCGTGACGGGCGAGCGGCTGGACGAGGGCGTCCAGTTAATCACCAAGGCGCGCTCGCTCGCGCCCGGCAACGACGAGTACGCCCTCGTTTTGGCACAACTCTACCTCCGCCAGGAGAACTTCGAGGCGGCCCGCCGCACCATCGAGCCGCTCGCGGCCGAGGGCGGCGACCCGCAGATGCGCGCCAGCGCGCAGTCGCTCCTGAACGCCATCAAGGGGACGCAGGAGCAGATGGAGCGTTACAAGAAGATGCGCGAAGCGGTCGCCGAGGGCGGCGCGGGCGCGGGCGAGAGCGGGGGCAGCAGCGGGAGGCCGCGGCTCGGGCGGCGCACAGAGTCGGGCGGCGGCACGGAGGCGGCCGCGCCCAGGGAGACGACGCCCGAAGAGGCCATGACAGCCGCGCTCACGGAGGCCCTGCGCAAACCGCTCGCGGGCGAGACGCGCGTGCAGGGGATACTCACGCGCATAGAGTGCAGCCCGAAAGGCGTCGTCTTCCACATCAAGCTCAAGGACGGCGGCGTGCTGAAGCTCCAGAACACGGGCTTCGCGGAAGTGGACATCACAGCCTACACGCAGGAGGCCGGCGGCGACATCACCTGCGGCGCGCGCAAGCCCGAGAGCTTCGTCATCGTCACCTACCGCGCCGCGGCCGGCGGGAAGGCCAGGGCGGATGGCGTCCTGACGGCGCTGGAGTTTGTGCCCTCAAGTTTTCAGTTGAAGCAGTGAGTTCGGCCGCGGCCGCTTCACACTGATTGAATTTGACACCGCGGGGCGCTTTAACTAAACTGCCCGGTCCTTGTCTGGTGATACTCCGAAGCCTCAGCCCGCAGGTCCGGCCTTGACGAGTGCCAGGTGAGTTCCATTCGTGTTGTAAAAATCTCTTTTTGCCTGAGAAGAAGATTCGCTCTCGCCGCCCGGGCGGCGCGAGAGTTACGGATTCTTGTGATTTTTTACGGCCCCCGTTGCAACGAGATTATGCAGTCATCCCCTGAAAGGAAAGTCATGCCGAATTTCCCCGTCCGCAGAAGAATCTCTTTCCGCACCGTGCGGAGCTTTTTCGCACTCTTCGTCATCGCCGCTCTAATTTATTCCATCACGCCGCTCCAGGGACTCATCCAGACGACCCCGACGGCCGAGGCCGCCGCGGCCGACCTGTTCTTCTCCGAATACATCGAGGGGTCTTCTTTCAACAAGGCCCTGGAAATCTACAACGCGACGGGCGCTTCGGTAAACCTGGGCTCGCTCGGTTACAACGTTCAATATTTCGCCAACGGCAGCACGTCGGCCACTTTGACCATTAACCTCACCGGCAGCGTCGCCAACGGCGACGTTTACGTGCTCGCGCAGAGCCAGGCCGACCCCCTCATCCTGGCACAGGCCGACCAGACGAACACCTCCACCAGCTGGTACAACGGGAACGACGCCGTCGTGCTCCGCCGGGGGACGACCGTCGTTGACGTGATCGGCCAGATAGGGACGCCGTTCCCCTCCACGGAATGGGGCACGGGGCTGACCAGCACGGCCGACAACACTCTGCGCCGCAAGGCCAGCATCTGCGGGGGCGACACCAATTCGGCCGACACCTTCGACCCGGCGGTGCAGTGGGACGGCTTCGCCAACAACACCTTCGACGGGCTGGGGTCGCACACCTCGAACTGCGGCAGCGAGACGGCACCCGCCGTCGCCAGCAATTCGCCCGCGGCCGGCGCGGACGAGGTCGCCCTCGGCTCGAACGTCACGGTCAACTTCAACGAGCCGGTCAACGCCTCGGGCAACTGGTTCACCATCTCATGCACGACGAGCGGGCTGCACACGGCGGCCGTCAGCGGCGGGCCTTCCAACTTCGTCCTCAACCCCGACGGCGACTTCGTCTTCAACGAGACCTGCACGGTGACCATCAACGCCAGCCAGGTCTCGGATCAGGACGTTAACGACCCGCCCGACTTCATGACGGCGAACTACCAGTGGAGCTTCAGCACCGGCGCGGACCCGTGCACGACCTCGTTCACGAGCATCCCCGTCATCCAGGGCAGCACCAACGTGAGCCCGCGCGTCGGGGAGAAGCACACCGTCAGGGGCGTGGTCGTCGGCGACTTCCAGGACGGCAATAGCTTCGGCGGCTTCTACCTGCAAGACCCGCTCGGCGACAACGACGTGGCGACCTCCGACGGCATCTTCGTCTTCGCCCCCGGCAGCCTCGACGTGGCCGTGGGCGACGAGGTCGCCGCGCGCGGCATCGTCACGGAGTTCAACGGCCTGACGGAGATCGGGAGCATCGCGGCCGTCAACCGCTGCGGCGCGGGCAGCCCCGTCGCGGCGACGACCGTTGACCTGCCGGAATCGGTCGAGGGCGAGCTTGAGCGTTACGAAGGAATGCTCGTCCAGTTCCCCGAGACGCTGACGGTGTCGGAGCTCTTCAACCTCGGCCGCTTCGGCGAGGTCATGCTCTCCGCGGACGGGCGGCTCATCCAGCCGACCAACTTCCTCGCGCCGAGCAACGTCCCGGGCAGCCCCGCGCAGCAGGAGTTCGACTCCATCCTGCGCCGCAAAATCCTGCTCGACGACGGCCTCAACATTCAGAACCCGAACCCGATTCCGTACCTCGGCCCCGACAACACGCGCCGCCTCGGCGACACGGTCGCGGGCCTGACCGGCATCCTCGACTTCAGGTTCTCCGAGTACCGCGTCCAGCCGACAGTCGCGCCCGTCTTCACGAGCGCGAACCCGCGCCCCGCAGCGCCCGAGGCCGTGGGCGGCAACATCAAGGTCGCCAGTTCCAACGTCCTGAACTACTTCAACGGCAACGGCACGGGCCTGGACGGCGGCCCCGGCGGCTTCCCGACCTCGCGCGGCGCGTCTAACCTGGCGGAGTTCCAGCGCCAGCGCGCCAAGATCATAGCCTCGCTGACGACGATTAACGCGGACGTGCTCGGCGTCATCGAGATGGAGAACGACGGCGGCGGGGCTTCCAGCGCCGTGCAGGATTTGGTCAACGGCATGAACGCCGCGACCGCGCCCGGCACTTACGCCTTCCTCGTGGGCCAGAATCCCGGCACGGACCTGATTCAGAACGTGATCATCTACAAGCCCGCGCGCGTCACGCCGGTCGGCCCGGCGGTCAACGACGTGGACACCGACGGCGACGACGCCTGGATCGGCGCGCGCAACCCGCTCGCGCAGACCTTCCAGTCAAACGCTAACGGCGAGAAGTTCACTTTCATCGTCAACCACTTCACCTCGAAGGGCTGTTCGGCCAGCGACATCGGCCCCGACGCAGACCAGGGCGACGGCCAGGGCTGCGACAACCAGTCGCGCATCAACCAGGCCACGCGCCTGCTCTACTTCATCGAGCAGGTCAAGGCCGCGGCGGGCGACCCGGACGTGCTCGTGATGGGCGACTTGAACGCCTACGGCGCGGAAGACCCGATCAACATCCTGACCGACGGCGGGCTCGTCAACGAGATCGAGCGCTTCGTGGAGCAACCGTACTCCTACGTCTTCCAGGCGCTCACGGGCTACCTGGATCACGCGCTCGCGACCGCGACGATGGACGCGCAGGTGACGGGCGTCACCGAGTGGCACATCAACGCGGACGAGCCCACGGTGCTCGACTACAACACGGAGTTCAAGACGCAAGACCTCTACCAGCCGACGCCGTACCGCTCGTCCGACCACGACCCCGTCATCGTCGGCCTCGACCTGAACGCGCCGCCGGTCGTCGGGCCGATTACGGCCGTGCCGAACCCGGCGCTCGTGAACGGCGCAATTAATTTCAGCGCCAACTTCACGGACGCGGACTCTGGCGACACGCACACGGCCACCTGGGAGTGGGGCGACGGCTCGTCGTCGGCCGGGACCATCAGCGGCGGCACGGTCACGGGCACCCACGCCTACAGCGCGGTCGGGACTTACACGGTCACGCTGACGGTCACGGACAGCCACAACAACACGGACACGAGCACCGTCCAGGTCGTCGTGACTTACGGCGTCACGGCGCTCTACGACCAGACGAAGGCGCACAAGAGCGGCAGCACGATTCCCGTCAAGCTGCAACTCGTGGACGCCGCGGGCAACAACCTGTCCAGCCCGTCGCTGGTCGTTCACGTCACCGGCATCAGTCCTGCGCCTCCGGGCACGGACTTCAATTCGGGCAACGCGAACCCCGGCGACAACTTCCGCTACGACCCGAGCTTGGGCGGCTACATCTTCAACCTGAGCACGAAGGGCTTCGCGGCCGGGGAGTACACGCTCTCCTTCACGGTGACGGGCGACCCCGTGACGCACACCGTGAATTTTGTCGTCAGGTAGTCCGGCAGTCAGACGAACGAGCGGGGCCGCCGGGGCTTGAGCCTTTGGCGGCCCCGCTCATTTCTCGTCGGAGCAGTGTCATGAAAATCTATTTCGCGGGAGCAATCCGCGGCGGGCGCGACGACGTGTCGCTCTACTTCGAGATTATCGAACTCCTGGGCGACTACGGGCGTGTCCTGACCGAACACGTCGGCAGCCCGGAGCTGACGGGGTCGGGCGAGATTGGCGACGACCGCGGGATTCACGACCGCGACCTCGCGTGGCTCAAAGAGGCTGAGTACCTCGTGGCCGAAGTGACGACGCCGAGCCTCGGCGTCGGCTACGAGATAGGCAAGGCGACCGAGTGGGGCAAGCCCACGCTCTGCCTCTACAGGCCGCGCGAGGGGCGCGCTCTCTCGGCGATGATCGCGGGCTGCCCCGGCATCGTCGTCAGGGAGTATCAGAGCCGCGAAGAGTTGCGGGCGGCTTTCGACGATTTCTTCGGCGCGCGGCCGCGTGTTGTATAATCCGACTCATGCCTGCCGACGACAAAGAGCTGCACGACCTTTTGGGGATACTTTTCCAGGCGCACCCGTGGCACGGGGTCTCGCCGGGTGAGGGCGCGCCCGGCGTGCTCAACGCCTACGTGGAGATCGTCCCGACCGACGCGGTGAAGTACGAGTTGGACAAACCCTCGGGCCACCTGCGCGTAGACAGGCCGCAGCGCTTCTCCAGCTTCTGCCCGACGCTCTACGGCTTCATACCGCAGACCTACTGCGGCGACCTCGTGGGCCAACTCTGCTCGGAGCGCGTCGGGCGGCCCGGCATAGAGGGCGACGGCGACCCGATGGACATCTGCGTGCTGACGGAGAAGGCGTTCACGCACGGCGACTTCTTCGTCCGGGCCGTGCCCGTCGGGGGCTTGCGCATGATTGACGGCCGTGAGGCCGACGACAAGATCATCGCGGTGTTGGAGGCGGACGTGGCCTACGGCCACTTCCAGGACATCACGGACTGCCCGAAGGGACTCGTTGACCGCCTCAAGCATTACTTCCTGAGCTACAAGCAACTGCCGAACGAGGCCCCGCGCCGCGTCGAGATCGCGGACGTTTACGACCGCGCCGAGGCGGCCGAAGTCATCAACCGCAGCGTCCGCGACTACCGCGCACGCTACGGCGCGCCCGAGGAAAGACTCGGCGAGTTGAGAAGACTGCTCAAGTAGCGCCGCAAGTTAGCGTCCCCTACGGGGCTGAGCTGAGCCGAACTCACGCCTTGTCAACCAGCTCTTCGATTCCGCAGCGGGGGCAGGCGAGGGCGCGGCGGGCGGGAGTCGTCCAGCGCGCGAGCGCCGGGGTCGAGAGAGTGGGCTCTTTCTCCTCGGCCTCGCCCTCGCGGAAAAAACGGGCGCGCGTGTCGCCCACGGCGTCCACGCGCGCCCTCATCTCCGCGCTGCAATGCTTGCACACCCAGCCGAAGCCTTCGTTGATGAAATGGTCCGTTTCGGACACGGGGCCGCCAGCCCTCGTCACTGCCGCCTGTAGGCCGGACGCCGCGTGTCCGGGGCTTCTTGCAGGCGCACGTCCACGGACATCCTTCTGTTCTCGCGGTAGATGTCCACTTTGACTACGTCGCCGACCTGGCGCTTGTCCAGGATGCGGAAGAGGTCGTCACGCTCGGAGACCTTCTGGCCGTCAACGGCGACGATGATGTCGCCGAGGATGATGTCGCCGTCCTCGGTCTGCTGCAAGCCGCGCAGGCCGGCCGTGGCCGCGGCGCTGTTCGGCACCACCTGCCAGATCATCACGCCCTCGGAGACGGGCAGGTCAACCTGGCCTTGCAGGTACTTCACGTCGCGCGTGTCCACGCCGAGCTTGGGCCGGCGCACGACGCCGGTCTTGATTAACTCCGGCACGACCCGCTTGGCGATGCTCACGGGGATGGCGAAGCCGACGCCGGCGCTTGCTCCCGACGGCGAGAGAATCTGCGAGTTGATGCCGATCATGCGGCCGTGCGAGTCCAGGAGCGGCCCGCCCGAGTTGCCCGGGTTGATGGAGGCGTCCGTCTGGATGGCCCCCTCAATCGGCCGGCCGTTGCGCGCGCGAATCGGGCGCTGCAAGCCGCTGATGACGCCGGTCGTCAGCGTGCGGTCGAAGCCGAACGGGTTGCCGATGGCGAGCACCTTCTGCCCGACCACGAGGTTGTTCGAGTCGCCCAAAGGCACGACCGTCAAGTCCGCGGGCGGAGCCTCTATCTTGATGACGGCGAGGTCCGTGTCCGGGTCGCCGCCGATGACGCGCGCCGGGTAAGTCTTGTCGCCGCCGAGGTTCACGGAGAGCTTCTGCGCGCCCTCTATGACGTGGTAGTTGGTCAGGATGTGCCCCTGCGCGTCTATCACGGAGCCGGAGCCCGAGCCGGAGCCCTCTTCGACCTGGCCGAAGAAGTCCTGGCGGTAGGAGGTGGACTTGATGGAGGCGACGCCGGGCGAGATGGCTTTGTAAACTTCGACGTTGTTCTGCTCGTCGGTCGCCAGCGCCGGGTCGGTCACGGCCGACGGCGGGGCCTCCGTGAAGGCCCACGAGTTGGGCTCGAAGTGGCGCGTCAGGCGCGTGAAGACGAGGACGGAGGTCGCGGCGAAAAGCGCCGAGAGCAGTGCGATCCCGAGTATTTGGCGTGCTGAGAGTCTGTACATGGCTTTCTTCTCAATCTCTCTCAAAAAAAATTAATCGCTCGCTGGCAATCTGTAACTCAGATGCGGGCGCGGCGGCCCGCGTTTCCGGCGCATAATTTAGCGCCGAACAGGCCCCCGAGACAAATCCCTTAATTATATTCGGGCGTGAGGCCCAGGAAGTTCCGCGGAATCGGGTTTTGTCAGTACCGCCTGCGGTAGCGGGCGGGTCGTCAACCTTGAGCACCCGCCCGCTACCGCAGGCGGTACTGACTTGTAGTCGCTTGGAAGGGGCTTTTTAGGAAAAGAGCGCCAGGAAGCTTTGGGGCAGGTTGCAGACGAAGGCTATGAATTTCTCAGGGGCCTCCCAGCCGAGCGCCGTCATGCCGGTCGCCGCGTGGACGACCATCAGCGCAAGGTACAGTCCCAGCACCAAGGAGAGCCCGCGTCGCGCCATCTTGTAGCGCGAGCAGCGGTAGAGGACGTAGGCCGCGAACGCGCCGACGGCGACTTTGACCATGATAAAGGGCGCGTCGCCGCGCTCCAGGAGCCAGGCCATCAGCCCGTTACCCTCGGACGCCACCCCGCCGCGCACCCAGAGCACCGTCAACTGCGCGTCCAGCCAGTTCAGGCAAAAGAGAAGAATGCTTTTTGCGAGGATGCTCATCCCTTGAGAGCCTCTCCCTCTCGGCCAACTTTGTTTAACCTCCCCCTTTAACGGCCGAACCCCCGGGGGCCATGCGCCGCGGGGGTTCGGAGTCGTTACGGGAGAAACGAGAACGTTTCCTACTGTATCGGTTAAAAACTACTAATGGGCGGCCGGTTCCGGCTTCCGCCCCACACAAATTCGTTGACTTAGTCTGTGATTTGTCGTATCAGCACATTTCGAGACGTAAAACCCTTCCACGAAAACCAGAGGCACCGAAATTTCATGAAACGCTGTCCGACCTGTAACCGCACTTACCCCGACGACAACATGACCAACTGCGCGCACGACGGGACGCCGTTGATGGCGGCCGCGTACAGCCCGCAAGCCGGGCCGCCGCCCGCGCCGCAGGGCTACGTCGCGCCGCCGCCTCCGGGCTATCCGCCGCAGCCGCCGCCGCAGGTTTACCAGGGCTACCAGTCGCAAAATTACCCGCCGCCGCCGGGATACCCGCCCCCGAACTACCCGCCGCCGCAGCCGGGCTGGCAGCCAGGCATGACTGCCGGCCAATTCGCGCCCTGCCCGACGTGCCGCCGCCCAGACGCAGAGCAGATGAAGTTCACCTGGTGGGGCAGGGTCCTGGGGCCTAAGCTCTTCACGCACGTTAAGTGCAAGGGGTGCGGGACGGCCTACAACGGCAAGACGGGCCAGTCGAACACGACCAACATAGTGATCTACTCGGTCGTCCTGGGGGCCATCGCCTTCGTCGTCTTCTTCCTGGTTTTCACCAATATGCGTTGACGCTCAGGAGGCCGCGGCCTCGTCGGGCAGGATGATTCGCAGGTTGGGCGAGTCCTGTAGCACGCGCGTCCCCGGCGGGACGGAGTGCGTCAGCCAGACGTTGCCGCCGATGACGCTCCCGCGGCCGACGACCGTGTCGCCGCCGAGGATGGTCGCGCCCGCGTAAATCACCACGTCGTCCTCGATGGTCGGGTGGCGCTTCGTGCCGCGCACGAGATGGCCCGCGCCGTCCTTGTCGAAGGAGAACGCGCCGAGCGTGACGCCCTGGTAGAGCTTGACGTTGTCGCCGATGACGGCCGTGCCGCCGATGACGACGCCCGTGCCGTGGTCTATGAAGAAGGAGGAGCCGATGCGCGTGCCGGGGTGTATGTCTATCCCGGTGCGGTGGTGCGCGTGCTCGGTCATGATGCGCGGCAGCAGCGGCACACGCATCTCGTGCAGCTCGTGCGCCAGGCGGTAGACCATGACGGCGTAGATGCTGGGATAGCTGAAGATGATTTCGTCGCGGCAGGTGGCCGCCGGGTCGCCGTCTAAGGCCGCCTGCACGTCGGTCGCCAGCACTCCGCGCAGGCGCGGGAAGAGCGAGAGGAAGGCCGCGGCGCAGTCCTCTGCCTCGCGCTCGGAGACGCCAGCCGCCTCGCCTATCTTCTTGCCGTGGCGCAGCGCCCTCTTAATCTGCTCGGACAAGACTTCGTAGAGCCAGGCCATGCGCGACTCGACGTGTGCGCCGAGCGCCGCGCCCTCCAACCCCTGCGCCCCTATGTAGCCGGGGAAGAGCAGCTCGTGGATGGTGACGAGCACGCGTATGATCTCGGCGTGCGACGGCAGCGGCTGGCGGCCGAGGTGATGAATCTTCAGCTCGTCGTCCGAGTAAGACTCGACGAGCGCCGCCGCGGCCCTGTCAATCTTCTCGTTCATAACTCAGTGGTCGGTGGTCAGTGGTCAGTGGTCAGTGAGGAATCAGTTTTTACTGACCACTGACCACTGACTTCTGACCACTTCATTCGAGACTTATTCCGCGCTCGTTGGCTATGCCGCGGGCCTTCATGATGACGTCGTCGTCAACCGGCTCGGAGCCGCCCGTCCAGGCCGTGACCTCTTCGACGGGGCGGCCCAGGGCGACGGCGAGCTTCTCGTCGCTGCCCTCAAAGCCGCTGTCGCGCAGGCGCGTCAGGAGGGCGCGGCCCTCCGCCTGGCTGGTGCCGCGGTCGTCCACGGCCTCTTCGGATGTGTTTTCCCTGTTGTTCTCTTCGCTCATGCGCCAACCTCGCTTTGCGGCTGACCCGAAACGGTCGCCGTGTATCCCAAGTCCTGAATCTTCTTGACGAGTGTGTTCAGCTGCACCGTGTTCTCGTCGAACTCGACGACGGCCGTCTTGCGCTTCAAAGACGTGTCGGCCTCGCGCACGCCGGCCGTCTCTTCGAGCGTCTCCTTAATGTCGGCCGGACAGGAATCGCAGTGCATCCCGTCTATGTGAATTTCCGCTCTCAACTCTTCTCCTCCTTGAATCTATCTGTCTCAGCGTGATGAATGCTTCGCATTATAGAAGGCAAAGGTAAAAAGGCAAAAGTAAAAGGGAGGAACCCCCTCCGCGGTCTTTACTTTTGCCTTCTATCTTTTTACTTTTGCCTTGTGCCGACTGAGTACACTATCGCGCTGGCCGTGGTCGAGGCCGCACAAATCCTGCGGCGCGCGGGTGTGCCGGAGGCGCGGCGCGAGGCGGCGTCGCTGTTGGAGCACGTCACGGGGCGCGACCGCACGTTTCTGATTACGAGCGCGGAGACGGCGCTCGCGCCGGAAGACGTGAGCCGCCTGCGGCACTTGGTCGAGCGGCGCGCGGCGGGCGAGCCTCTTCAGTACATCACGGGTCATCAGGAGTTTTACAAACTGGATTTCGAGGTGACGCCGGACGTGCTCATCCCGCGCCCCGAGACGGAGCTGCTGGTCGAGGCGGCGCTCGACCTGTTGGACGAACGCGAAGGCCCCGCGCTCGTCCTGGACGTGGGCACCGGCTCCGGCTGCATCGCCGTCAGCCTCCTGCACGAGCGCCCCAGTGTGCAAGCAACCGGCGTGGACATCTCGGAGCGCGCCCTGCGCGTGGCCGCGCGCAACGCGGCGCGGACGGGCGTCAGCGAACGACTGCGGCTCTTAGTCTCGGACGGCCTGGCCGCGCTCGATTCTTCGCGGGCGCGCTTTGACATGATCGTCTCGAACCCGCCTTACGTCGCGGAGGACGCGCTCGCCGGGCTGCAACGCGAGGTGCGCGACCACGAGCCGCGCGTCGCCTTGACGCCCGGCGGCGACGGCCTGCGCGTCATCCGCTCGCTGCTCCTGGACGCGCCGCGCTTTCTCAATCCGGGCGGACACCTCCTCCTGGAGATAGGCTTCGACCAGAGCGAGGCCGTGGAGGGATTGATTGACCCGCGCGTGTGGCGGCTCCTAGACATTAACAAGGATTTGCAGGGCATCCCGCGCACGGTCGTGCTGAGGAAGCATTGACAAAGTCAGTACCGCCTGCGGTAGCGGGCGGGTGCTGAAGGTTGAGATACCCGCCCGCTACCGCAGGCGGTACTGACCTGACTTTTTGGGAATCCTTCCATTGTTTCGGAAGCTTGCCTCAACGGCGGTTGACTTTTTGACCGCCGACGCGCTTTCACCCCTCATCCGACCGAACATCTCCTCACTTCTTTTCGTTCAAGACCCCAGGGCGCTGAAAAACACACACGCATTATTCGAGACGCTGTCAGCGCCTCTTCTTTTCCACATGGCTTGACCGTCCTCGCGTTCAAGAGACAGTGACGCAACCTTGCTCCCCGTTGCGAGTCACCCGTCCGACCAGAGACACACAAAGGAGATGTGCGATGCGCCGTAACCAGCTTTTCCTTTTGAGCGCCCTCGTTGCGCTCACCGCAGCCCTCTGGGGTTGCGCCGCGCCGTCCGGCGATGATAAATCACCCGCCGCCACGACCAACGCCCCCAACACCACCGCTACCGGGTCCGCCGCCGCCGGAAAACTCCCCGTCACCACGGCGTCCGAGGATGCCCGCAAGGAGTTCCTGCAAGGGCGCGACCTGGCCGACAAGCTGCTCATACAGGACTCCGTGCAGCACTTCGACAAGGCCCTCTCGCTCGACCCGAACTTCGCCTCGGCGCACTTGGCCCGGGCCACCTCCTCGCAGACCGCGAAGGAGTTCTTCGAGCACCTGAAGCACGCCGTGGGCCTCGCCGACAAGGCTTCCGAAGGCGAGCGTCTGCTCATCCTCTCGACGGAGGCGGGGGCCAACGGCGACACGGCGAAGCAGAAGGAGTATTTGGACAAGCTCGTCGCGCTGCACCCGAACGAGGAGCGCGCGCACTTCAACCTCGGCGGCTACCACTTCGGCCAGCAGGACTACCCGCAGGCCATCGCCGAGTACAAGAAGGCGACCGAGCTGAACCCGAACTTCTCGAACGCACACAACCTGCTCGGCTACGCCTACCGGCAGAACGGCGATTACGCGAGCGCCGAGCAGGCTTTCAAAAAATATATCGAGCTGATTCCGAACGACCCGAACCCTTACGACTCCTACGCCGAGCTGCTCCTGAAGATGGGCCGCTACGACGAGTCAATCGCGCAGTACCGCAAGGCGCTCTCCATCCAGCCCAACTTCGTCAACTCGCACTTCGCGATTGCGGCCGCGCTCGCTTACCAGGGCAAGCACGACGAGGCGCTGGCCGAGCTACAGAAGATGACCGACAAGGCGCGCAGCGACGGCGAGCGCCGGACGGCACTCTTCGGCCGCGTGGTGGTTGACACCGACAGCGGCAAGCTGGACAAGGCGCTTGAGGACATAGACAAGGAGTACGCGATAGCCGAGAAGTCGGGCGACGTGGCGGCGATGTCCGGCGACCTTCAGACCAAGGGGAACATCCTGCTCGAAATGGGCAAGTACGCCGAGGCCAAGGAGCAGTTCGACAAGCTCCTCAAGATGACCGACGGCTCCAACCTCTCGCAGGAGATTAAGGCGAACACGAAGCTCTTCCACCACTACAACCTGGGAGTCGTCGCGTTAGGCATGAAAGACAACGCAGCGGCTAAGACCGAGGCGGAAGAGTTCCGCAAGGGCGCGGAGGCGTCCAAGAACCCCGCGCAGGTCCGGCAGGCGCACCAGCTCCTGGGCATGATCGCGCTGGCCGAAAAGGACTACGACAAGGCCATCGCCGAGCTACAGCAGACGGGCCAGCAGAACCCGCAGAACTTCTTCCGCCTGTGCCAGGCTTACCAGGGCAAGGGCGACAACGCGAAGGCCCGTGAGTTCTGCCAGAAGGCCGCCGACTTCAACTCGCTCCCGGCGCTCAACTACGCCTTCGTCCGCACGAAGGCCAAGAAGATGGCGACCGAGATGAAAGGCTAACCGAAGACAAAGGGCCGCAAGTCAGTACCGCCTGCGGTAGCGGGCGGGTCTTGGTGACGCTTGAGACCCGCCCGCTACCGCAGGCGGTACTGACTTGGCGTTTCACCAGCCTGCGGCGAAGGTGTTGAGCGCGGCCTTCATCCCGCACCTCTGGTACTTCTAATAAGACTCAGATTTTAGAGCCCGGCGGCGTCAGGAATGTTCCTCCCGCGCCGTTGGGCCGACTTTTTGCGCGGGTTCCGGGTCGGCTGAGAGTTCAAGCCTCCCTGATTGCCTGCGCCGCCGCTTTTGGCATATAGTGCTGCACTCTTAAGTCAATTTCGTAAATTCCACACCGAAAGGCGCTTTCATCATGCCGAACAGCGTTCCTATTACAGTCGCGCACGGCGACGGCATCGGCCCCGAAATCATGGCGGCCACGCTCCACATCCTTAAAGAAGCCGGCGCGCCGCTAGAAATCGAGACCATTGAGATCGGCGAGAAGGTTTACCTGGCGGGCAACAGCGCCGGCATCGAGCCGAGCGCGTGGGATAGCTTGCGCCGGACGAAGGTCTTTCTCAAAGCTCCCATCACCACGCCGCAGGGCGGGGGCTTCAAGAGCCTCAACGTGACGGTGCGCAAGACGCTCGGCCTCTACGCCAACGTCCGCCCCTGCGTCTCCTACCACCCGTTCGTCGAGACCAAGCACCCGAACATGGACGTGGTCGTCGTCCGCGAGAACGAGGAAGACCTCTACGCGGGCATCGAGCACCGCCAGACCGAGCAGGTCGTGCAGTGCCTGAAACTCATCTCGCGCCCGGGCTCCGAAAAAATCGTGCGCTACGCCTTCGAGTACGCGCGCCGCAACAACCGCAAGAAGGTCACTTGCTTCACGAAAGACAACATCATGAAGCTGACCGACGGCCTCTTCCACAAGGTCTTCGACGAGGTCGCCACGGAGTACCCCGGAATCGAGAACGAGCACTGGATCGTGGACATCGGCGCGGCCAAGCTCGCCGACACGCCCGAGGCTTTCGACGTGGTCGTGATGCCGAACCTCTACGGCGACGTGCTCTCGGACGTGGCCGCGCAGATCGCCGGCAGCGTCGGCCTCGCCGGCTCCGCCAACATAGGCGAGAACGTCGCCATGTTCGAGGCCATTCACGGCTCGGCCCCGCGCCGCGCCGGCCAGAACCTCGCCAACCCCTCGGGCCTCCTGCTCGGGGCCATCATGATGCTCGTCCACGTCAACCTGCCCGACGTGGCCGAGCGCGTCCACAACGCCTGGCTCAGCACCATTGAGGACGGCATACACACCTACGACATCTACGCCGAGGGCGTGAGCAAGCAGAAGGTCGGGACGAAAGAGTTCGCCGAGGCCGTGGTCGAGCGGCTGGGCCGCGCGCCTGAGACGCTCAAGGCCGTCAAGTACAACGCGGGCGCGAGCGCCGAGGCCGCGCCGGCAGCGAAGGCCGTCGAGCGACCGCGCGCGAAGAAAGAGCTGGTCGGCGTGGACGTTTTTCTGGACTGGACAGCGGGCTCGCCCGACCAGTTGGGCGACTCGCTCAAGCAGTTCGCGGGCGACCAGTTGGAGTTGATGATGATTAGCAACCGCGGCGTCAAGGTCTGGCCCGGCGGCAACGCCGAGACCTTCTGCTCGGACCACTGGCGCTGCCGCTTCACATCGCCGGAGAGTGGCAGGGAAGTAGGTCACTCCGAGATCGTCCGCCTGCTCGAACGCATCGGCACTGCCGGCTTCGACTTCATCAAGACCGAAAACCTCTACAACTTCGACGGCGAGCGCGGCTACTCTTTAGACCAGGGAGCTTAAAAGGACACCAACGATGATCGAGACGGAAGAGAAGACCGAGAACCAGACCCGCAACGACGACGGCGCGCGCCCGCTGGTCGCCGTCATCATGGGCAGCAAGTCCGACTGGGAGACGATGCAGCACACGGACGACATGCTGATGCGCTTCCAGGTGCCGCACGAGTGCCGCGTCATCTCCGCGCACCGCACGCCCGCGCTCGCCACGGACTTCGCGGAGACGGCCGAGGCGCGCGGCCTCGAAGTCATCATCGCGGCCGCGGGCGGCGCGGCGCATCTCGCGGGCGTCATCGCCGCGCAGACCTTGATTCCCGTCCTCGGCGTGCCGATGGAGAGCAAGGCGCTCAAGGGCCTCGACAGCCTGCTCTCCATCGTCCAGATGCCGGCCGGCATCCCCGTCGGCACGCTCGCCATCGGCAAGGCCGGCGCGACCAACGCCGCCCTCTTCGCCATCCAGATTCTCGCCAACACGCGGCCCGACCTGCGCGACCGCCTCCGCCGCTTCCGCGCCGAACAGGAACGCCAGGTCCGCGAGGCGACACTTCCATAGCAGTGGTCAGTGGTCAGTGGTCAGTGGTCAGTTAAAGACATCTGCTTTTTACTGACCACTGACCACCGACCACTGACCACTATTTTCTTGCTCTCTTCCACGAATTGGCGCAGAATGAGCGCGAACGAAAGTTCGGCTCAGAACCTGCCCCCCGCGGCCGTCACCTCTGACGCCACGGGCTGTTGCATTTCTTCCGCTGGATCGGGGAAGCCCCTAACCATGATCGGGCGCGTCGTTTCCCATTACCGGATTATCGAAAGGCTCGGCGAGGGCGGGATGGGCGTAGTCTACGCGGCCGAGGACACGCACCTCGGCCGCCGCGTCGCCGTCAAATTCCTCTCCGCCGAAACCACAGACACGCACCACTTCAAGGCCCGCTTCCTGCGCGAGGCGCGCTCGGCCTCGGCCCTCTCGCACCCCCACATCGCCATGATCTACGACTACGGCGAGACCGAGGAGGGCTTCCCCTTCATCGTCATGGAGCTGGTGCGCGGCCGCCCGCTGAGCGAGGTTTTGGACGAGGGCGACCTGACGCTCTCTCGCGCCGTCGAGATCATCGCGGACGTGGCCGACGCGCTCGGCGAGGCTCACGCCGCTGGCATCGTCCACCGCGACATCAAGCCGTCGAACGTCTTCGTCAACGAGCGCGGCCAGGTCAAGGTGCTCGACTTCGGCCTCGCCAAGCAACTCAACGACGACCGCGGCCACGGCGACCCCGAGGCGCGCACGCTCCTCGCCACGCGCACGCGCAGCGACATCGTCGTCGGCACGCCGCTCTACTTGTCGCCCGAGCAGGCGACGAGCGCGCCCGTGGACGGCCGCTCGGACCTCTTCGCCCTCGGCGCGCTCCTCTACGAGTGCATCGCGGGCCGCCCCGCCTTCTCCGGCTCAAGCGTCATCGAGATCGGCGCGCAGATCATACACGTCAACCCGCCGCCGCCATCCACCTTCAACCCGCGCGTGCCGAAGGAACTGGACCGCATCACGATGAAGGCGCTCGCCAAGCGCCCGGAGGGGCGCTACCAGTCGGCCCAGGAGATGGTCGAAGACCTGCGGACGGTGCGCCCGAAGGTCGCAAACGACCCGCACCGCGTCGAGCGCCTCCGGGACGACCTGCACCGCACGGGCGGCCAGTCCGGCTCGCGCCGGACGACGCACCGTTCGAGCGCGCTCCTCTCCATCGCGGAGAATTTGCGCCGGCCGCGCGTCTCGCTCGGCTTCATCCTCGTCGCCGCCCTCTCCTTCGGCCTCGCCATCTGGGGCGTCGCCCACCTGCTGCGGCCCGCGCCTTACAAGGCCCCGGTCGAGGCGCAGAACTGGTACGACCGCGGGATGGAGTCGCTCAGGAGCGGCGCGTACCACCAGGCGAGCAAGGCGTTCGAGAAGGTGGTCGCGGCGGACGACAAGTTCGCGATGGGGCACGCGCGCCTGGCCGAGGCGTGGAACGAGCTGGGCTACGCCGACAACGCCAAGGACGAGATGCTCAAGGTCCAGCCGCTCGTCCCCGACCGCTCCGCGCTGGCCGAGCGCGACGGCTACTCGGTCGAGGCCATCAACGGGCTCGTCTCCAACGACTTCCCGCGCGCCATCAACGCCTACGAAGAGGTCGCGCGCGCCAACCCCTCGGACCCGCACGCCTTCGTTGACCTCGGCCGCGCCTACGAAAAGAACGGCGAGCCCCTGAAGGCCGTCGAGAAATACGTCCGGGCCACGACCCTCGACCAGCAGAACGCGCTCGCGTTCCTGCGCCTCGGCGTCCTCTACGGCCGCCAGCAGAGCCTGCCAAGCGCGCTCTCCGCCTTCCAGCGCGCCGAGGCGATTTACAAGCCGGCCGGCAACGTCGAGGGGCAGGCCAGCGTCTTCTACGAGCGGAGCCAGGTCCTGACCGCGGCCGCGCGGCTCGACGAGGCGCGCACCGACTTGCAGCGCGCGCTCGACCTGGCTACGGCCAGCGGCAACGACGCGCAGCGCATCAGCGCGCTCCTGCAACTGAGCCGCCTGGCCTCCACCGAGGGCCAGACCGCCAAGGCGCAGGAGTACGCCAACGACGCCATCAACTTCGCACAGCAGCGCGGGCTCGACGACCTGATCGCGCTCGGCCTCAAGAACGTCGGCAACGCCTACCTGCTCGCCGGCAACTACGCCGAGGCCGAGAAGGCTTACCAGCGCGCGTTGGAGTTCGCCAAGAGGACTAAGTTGCGGCTGCGCGAGGCCGAGATCATGCAGAGCTTCGCCATCCTCAACCTACAGCAACTGCGCACGGACGAGGGGCTCAACTACGCGCGGCGCGCGTTGGAATTCTTCGATCAGGGCGGCTACCGCTCGAACGTACACATCTGCCTCATGCTGCTCGGGCGGGCCAGCCGGCGCAAGGGCGACTACGACGCGGCGCTCGGCTACTTCCAGCAGGCGCTGGATTTGGCACAGACCACGGGCTACCAGTCGCAGATCGCCCTCTCCTACGGCGAGATCGCCACGGAGCTGGCGGAGCAGGAGCGTTACCCGGAGGCGCTCGCGCACTACAACCGCACCTTCGAGATTCAGCAGTCTCTGAACGACCGGCGCAACATGGCCTACAACCTGATGAACCGCGGCTACGTCTTCTGGCGGCTCGGGCGCTACGACGAGGCGCGGGATTCACTCAATAAGGCGACCGAGCTGGCGGGCGAGCCGGAGGCTGGCGTCAAGCCCGTGCTCGCCGAGGTGCCCTTGCGCCAGGCCGAAATTTTCCTGAGCGAGCGCCGCTTCCAGGACGCCGCCTCCCACAGCACGCGCGCCATCGAACTGGCGGAGCAGTACGACAGCATCGTCGTGCAGGCCAGGTCCACGCGCGGGCAGGCGCTGGCCTTCGGGGGCAAGGCGCTCGACGGGCGTCAGGAGTGCGAGGCGGCCGCCCGTATGGCCGAGCGCGCGGGCGACGCGGCGCTGCTCTCGCGGGCGAAGCTCGCGCTCGCCGAAGTTCTGCTCGAAGGCGGCGACTCGCGCGCGGCGCGCGACCTGGCGCTCGAAGCGCGCGAGAGGTTCGACCGCGGGGGCCAGCTCGAATCAGAGTGGAGAGCCTGGGTCGTCGCGGCGCGTGCCAGCCACCTCGCGGGCGACAGCCAGGCGGCGGCCGAGCAGCTCGCGCGCGCGCGGGAAGTGCTCTCGCTGCTCCGACAGAAGTGGGGGGACGAGGCCGTGGAGACTTACCTCAAGCGGCCCGACGTAAGTTTTTCGCACAAACAACTCGGCGAAGCAGTCACCGCCGCAAAGTAACTCACCTCAAATGACAAAGGAGAAACTGACATGACTGAAGAGACTAACAACCCAGGTGGTACGGACCCGGAGACGCCGGGCGAAGACGAGCTCGTGGGCGACCCTGAGCTGCCGCCGGGAGGCAGCACAACCCCAACCGACCCAGAACCGACCGAAGAGGGCGCCGCGAGAGGAGGGTCAGGCGACCCGGAGCTGCCGCCGGGGTAACTGACGATAAAATGTTCGGTCGAAACGCGACGCGCTTTTAGTCGCCGCGTCGCGCCGCCCGAACCTTGAGCTAAGGTGAACGCTCGGCGGAACGTGCGAAAACGTCGGGCGCTGCCTCACACGGGCGCGGCGCGGAAGAACAGCCCCGTTCTTCCGCGCCGCGCCGTTTTTCGTCTACCGAACGAAGTGGCTTTTTAAGACTCGCGGCTCTTGTAGAGTCGGACGTGGCGGGCGAACTCCTGCGCGGCGTCCTCCGCGTGGTCGGGGGCTGCGGGCAGCGCGGCGGCGCGCGACTTGCGCCGCTCCCTGAAGGCGGCCGAGGTCATAGAGGCGAGCCACCAGAAGGTCTCGCGCGCGCCGAGGTGTTCGCGCACGCGCTGGAAGATGCGCGGGTAGAGCTTGGCCGTGCGGCCCAAGAGCCGCTTGAGCGCGCTGAACGTCATGCGGTCCTGGAACAGCTCGCGGCGCACGCGCTCGTCCAACTGGTGGAGCGCGGCCATGACGGCGTTCAAGGTCTCGTTGACCGCGCCGGGCGAACTCTTCGGCGTCGGGCGCAGGAACTCCGCGAAGCTCGCCAGCTCGGCCACGCGCGGCTCGCGCGCGCTGATCTCCGAGAGCGAGGCCGCGTCGAGCAGGTCTGCCTTGAGTGCCAGCTCGACGAGGTGCGTCTGGCACTCCAAAGCGCGGACGTGCGCGCCCGTGTTGTTGAGCGTGAGCGGGCTCGGGGAGGCGGCCGCCTCGCCGACCAGCAGGACGCGGTCTTCGGCCGTGCGCCGCTGCCGCTCGGCGAGGCCCCGCCGGTTGAAGGCCGGCGCATAGCCGAAGACGGGGCGGACGACGCGCCACTGCGCCCCGGCCCGCTTGTAGCGCGGCAGCGTCTCGAAGTAGCGCTCGAAGAGGGCGAGCAAGGACTTGTCGGCCGGCGAGTCCACGGCGTCGTAGAAGAAGAGCTGCGTGGCGTACTCGTCGCGCGCGCGGCTCCCGGCGAATCCCTCCCAGATGAGCTGGCGGTGGTCGCGCGCGTCCTCGTTGCTGACCAGAATCTCGCCGACGTTGAAGTCAACCTGGTCGGGCTCCTCACCGCGCACGAAGCCGCGCGCGACCGTCCCGACCGCGGGGCAGACGTGCGTCAGGCTGCGCCCGCCGTTCAACTGGCGCGCGACCGCCGAGTCCGCGTCCGTTCCGTCAACGAAGAGGCGCGAGGCGAACAGCCGCCGCCTGCCCGTGCGTGTCTCCTCGACCTCCACAGAGACGCGCCCGGGCTCCACGTAGCAGCGCACGAAGCGCAGGCCGCCGAGCAGGGCGGAATCGGTCCCGCTCGCCTCGACCTTCGCGCGAGCGCGCGCGAGAAGTTGGTCCGGGGCGACCGCCACGTCGAGCACGCCGCTCACCCAGAGCGGAGGCGTCTTGACGCGCGAGCCCGCGTCGTGGAATTTGACGAAGCCCGAGCGACAGCGGTTGACGACCGCCGCCTCGATCTCTTCGGCCGTGAAGAGCCCCGCGCCTTCGAGCGCGCGCAGGTCTTCGCCCGAGACGTTCCAGCCGCGCGCCTCGCCCCCGACGGCGCGCTCACTGATGACCAGCACGCGCCGCTTGTAGCGCCAGCTCATGACGGCCGCGTGCAACAGCCCCAAAGTCCCGCCCGCGTAGATGACCTCGAACTCGCCCTCGACCGTGAGGGATGCGGGCGGCGCGGCGCGCACCACGGCCTCGCGCGTTTGGCCCCCTCGCCCGAGTGCTTCCTGGAAACTGCGGTCGGCCTCCCAGACGCGGTCGAGCCAGACCTCGCGGTCTGGGAGCGCGCCGAAGCTGGCGACCGTCAGCGGGTAACGTTTGCGGTATGCGGAGAGGTCAGGCGCGCCCTGCGGCCTGCGGGGTTTTGAAAACGGAGCGGTCATAACGGAGAAAAATAGCGCCGCAAAGAGAAAAATCTGCCGCGCGCGTCGGAGCCCCCGAGCGCACGGCGTGTCAAAAACTAAAACCCTGGGAAGAGCGACTGTGCGTTTGCCGTGAGTGTAGCCGATGAGTGCGCCGCGAGTCCAGAAAGCAGTGGTCGGTCAGTTAGTTTTCAGCCCCGTCAGGGGCGGTTGAAAATAGCCCAGCACTTCAGTGCTGGGAATAAGTTCGGAAAATTAATTGAGTCCCGTAGGGACGGCCGAAATCTTCGGCCGTCCCTACGGGACTCAACACAATTTCTCACGCCGCCACCCAGCACTGAAGTGCTGGGCTATTTTCACGACGCCCCTACGGGGCTTAAACCTGACCGATTGAACACTCACACGCGTCGGCGTGTGATGAGGCCGATGACGGCGACGAAGAGGGTCGCGCCGATGATTGACCAGATGATGGGAAATCGGGTGCCGCCGATGTCGAGCATATAAAGCTCGGGCAGCTTGAGGGCACGCGCGAGCCACATCCCGATGATCGCGCCGATGAAGCCGAGCGCGATGGAGACCAGGCAGCCGCCGCGCGAGAACCCGCTGATGGCCTGGCCGAGCGCGCCGCACAGCCCTGCGACCAGAAGTAGTATGAGCAAGTCAACCAACGTCATAGCACTCACCTCCAAGCAGGAGTCAGAAGGAAAAGCACGAGCCGTGCTTCTTCTGCCTTTCTTTTCTCCTGACTCCTGACTCCTGTATTCTGACTCCTGCTGTTACTTGTGGCACGACTGCGCGCCGCCGTCGCCGTGCGCGGCGCGGTTGGCGTCCGCGCCGCAGTTCCAGCGCACGGCCCCGCCGAAGTTCATCTCGCTCGAATACTCGAAATCGCCCTGGTTGCTGTTGGTGTCCTTCGTGTCCACCGCGTCGCGCCCGGACTTGACCTTGTAGACGCTCGTCTTGGCCTTGATCGCGTCGTGGACGCGCCACGTCGTGTTGTTGCGCACCACCACGGGCTCTGACTTGTCCAGTCCCATGATGTAGTCGGCGGCGAACTCGCCCACGCCCTCGACCTTCAAGTGATTCTTCCTCTGGTCGTACTCCTGCTCGACGGCCGCGTAGGCGATTTTGTCCTCAAGCTCTTTGGCCTTCTGCTCTGCCTCCGCGGCGGGCGCTCGCTCGATGATGCGCGCCATGATGACGCGCAGCGCCTCGCGCTGGCGCTCCGTAGCGCGCTCGTCAATGAAGAGGTAGCGTGCGTTCTTCAGGTCGGCCGAGCCGAAGTGCAGGCCGTCGAGCACCACGTCGCCGTAGCGCCCCTCGCGAATGTGGTACGAGTAGAACGGGTAGCAGTAGGAGTGCGGCGAAGGCCCCTCGCCGAAGTTGCACGAGCAGGGCACGGCGCAGGTGCAGGCTTCCGAGAGCGCGCCCGCAATCTTCCACGACTTGTCGCCCGCGGCCGCGACCTCGTTCGGCGGCGGCGTCTGAGGCGCGGCCGTGTTGACGCGCGCCGCCCGGTTATGGGCCACGAAATATGCGGCCGCGCTGAACACGCACGCGGCCGACAAAACGGCCAGCAGGATGACGGCGAAGCGCCTGCCCGGCTTCTCCTCAGGGCGCGCGTCGTCCGCGAAAATTTCCTTCGAACTCAAAGCCACTTCCCCTGTATTTAAATGTTATCGCAAGGGAGATTTTTCAGCCGCGCCTTTTTGAACTTCACGGCCTTCGGCCGGACGGTTTGTGCCCCCGTCGCGCCAGGCAAAAGCCACAACTCTAACGTCCTGCGGGGACGCCTGCCGCCGTAGAGGATGACAACCCGCCCGCCCTCTACGCCGCGATTACCGGTCATGTATTTCTTCGCCGCGACGGCCCACCTGCGTGCTTCATAAAAGCCGCCGGGCGCGCCGTAAGAGACGATGTGGCCTCGCATCTGCGGCTCACTCTGCAAGGCGATTGCGTAGTTGTCCAGACGAGCCATCATGTCTTCACAGTTGTACTCGGTAAACTCGTCGAACTTACGGGAGAGCGCGGACTGCCCAGACGAAACACTCGCCGCCGCGAGCAGACACAGCGCCAGAAGCCCTAAACGGAAGGTAGACATTTCAGCCCTCGACAAGATTGATTCTGATGACTCGCCTCGCTTCAGTTTCGCGCGAAAATCTTAATCGGGCAAGCCTCAGCGCCCGAAGTCGTTTCTGAAGACCTCGCCACCTTTCATTACGAAGCGGACGCGCTCTAGTTCCGTGATGTCGCGCGTGGGGTCGCCCGAGACGGCGATGATGTCGGCGTACTTGCCCGCCTCGATAGCGCCCATGTCGTTCGGCCTCTCAAGCAAATCGGCCGCGACGGTCGTGGCGGACTGGATGGCCTGCATCGGCGTCATCCCGTAGCGGACCATGTAGGCGAACTCCTTGGCCTGGTTCACGTCCCAACTGTAGCCGCCCGCGTCCGTCCCGTAAGCTATCTTGACGCCCTTGCGGACGGCCGCGCCGAACGCTTTGGCTTCGAGGTCGCGCATCGTCAGCCAGATGGGAGCGCCCGCGGCCGCGCGCCCCTCGGCCACGAAGACGCCGACGTAGATGGTCGGGCACCAGTACGTGCCCTGACTGACCATGCGGTCCATCATCTCCTCGTCCAACCCGTAGCCGTGCTCGATGGAATCCACGCCGACCTTCAGAGACGCCTCGATGCCCTCGCGCCCCATCGCGTGCGCGGCGACGCGCCGGCCCAGGCGGTGCGACTCGTCCACGAGAGCCTTCATCTCGTCCTCGGTGAAGTTGACCCAGGAGTGGAGCGCGCCGTCCTTCATGTAGTAGCGGCGGTCGGCGTAGAACTTGATCCAGTCCGCGCCGTACTTGACCTGCTCGCGCACGGCCTTGCGGATGTTTTCGGGTCCGTCAACGATCTGCACGCCCTCTGGCATCCTCAACTCCCACGAGTAACCCGAGAGCGGGTACATCCCCGTGGCCGAGAAGGCGCGCGTCGAGACGAACATACGCGGCCCCGGAATGACGCCGCGGTTGATGGCCGTCTTCACGTCCACGTCGGCGTACATCGCGCCCTCGGTCTCCAAATCGCGCAGCGCCGTGAAGCCGTTCATCAGGGCCGTCTTCGCCGCCACCGTCGCGCGGATAGTGCGGTAGGGGATGGACTCTTTCAACAACTGCTCGTCGTAGTCCGCGGCCGTGATGTCGCCTTGCAGCAGGACGTGCGTGTGCGTGTCGGCGAGGCCGGGCAGCACCGTCGCCTTCGAGAGGTCTATGATACGCGCGCCTGGGTGAACCAGCGCCGTGCGGCTGTCGAAGGGGCCGACAGACTTGATGCGGTCGTCCTCGACCAGAATGCCCTGGTTTTCCAGCACGCGGCCGGCGCGCACGTCCACGAGGCGGCCCGCCCTGATGAAGACGAGAGAGCTTTTTTTAGCGCCCGCGCGCGGTTGCGCCTGTGCGTCCGCGCGGCAGAAAGAGAGGAGGGCGAGCAGGAAGAGCAGAGTTTTCTTCAAGGTTCTTCTCCTTCGAAATTTGGTCTTTCAATTTTTTCGGATGGCCCCTATAATCTTGAGTCGTGCGGCGTGCAACCGCGCCGCGCGCGGCTGGCATCAGAACGAACGCCGCCGGCCCCCTCGGTAAAACGACCTCATCAACAGCTCAAGAAATTTCAGGAGATTAAGGAATGCGTAAGTTTTTTATCGCCGCACTAATGGTCGCAGCCTCTTTCAGCGCCGGCCTCGCGCAGGGCCAGGAGGGCACGCAACAGGGCTCGAACGAAATCCCCAACATGGGCCGCGCGCCCAAAGAAGAGAACGGCGTCGGCCGCCTAGACCTCCGCATCGTGGACGAGAACGGCAACCCCGTCAAAGGCGCTTACGCGCACCTTGAGTCGGAGCGCACGGACGGTTACTTCTGCGAGTCCTGGAACTCCAGCGACGAGCGCGGCGTCGCCGTACTCCCCCCGATTCACATGGGCAAGCTCACGCTCAAAATCAAAGCCAAGGGCTACGCGACACAGAAGATCGAAGTCCCCCTCGACTCGCTCTCAGAGCCCGTCCGCATCACCCTGCAAAAGAAGTAACGAACGGCAGAAGTCAGGAGTCAGGAGTCAGGAGTCAGAAGAAAAGCGTCCGGTCTTTATTCTGACTCCTGACTTCTGTCTTCTGACTCCTGTTTTTTCAACTCGCCAGCCGCCTGCGTTCCTCGCCGTCCCAGGACGAGCCCGCGTCCTTCTCTTGACGCCCGCCCCGCTCCGCGAGTGGGATTAATTCGTCCAGAGCGTCGCGCAGCCGCCGCGCCTGTTCGAGCGTGAGCAGCAGCGTGGGCGCGCGCTCGCCGTGCCCTTCGAGCGAGAGCGCCACCATCTCGTCCATGAAAAGCGAGAGGCGGATGAGCCCGTCCCCGTCGCGCCGCCCCGTGCGTATGTCCACCTCGTGTTCCACTCGTGCCATAACTAGAATAGTACTCGGATTGTCGGTCAGGGGATTTTAACTGCAAATAAAAAACACCCGCAAGCCGTTGCCGGCCCGCGGGTGCGCGAGGGTTAATTTTCGGCCCCCGTCACTGGGTCGAGACGAGGAACACGTCCCACGCCCAGCGCCCCGCCTTGGCGCCCTTCGCGTCATCCACCTTCGCCCTGTAGCGGAACTGGTTGCCGTAGGCGTCAGCCTGCTTCGACTCCTTGTAGTCGAGGTGCAGCGCCGAGATTTGGAGCGACGCCAGCGTGTGCAACTCGCCGGCCTCCGAGACCCCGTTGTGGTTCGCGTCCTGCCAGAGCCGCAAGGCGGAGAAGACCGAGTCGCGGCCGTCAATAACTCCGTCGCCGTTGCCCCCGTTGGCAGCCTTGTCGAATTCCGCCAGCGGGATGAAACCGTTCTTACTGCCCGACGCCGGCTGCGGCGTCAAATCCCCGAAGAGTTCGGCCCCGCTGTCAATCACGCCGTTGCCGTTGCGGTCGAGCGCCAGCCACGCGTCGTCAGAATTGGCCTTCGTCCACGACAGCCTGTCCCTCGTCCCGTTGCCGTTGAGGTCGAACAGGACTCCGCCCGCGGCGTCCGTCAGCGAGAAGCCGTCGCCCGCAACGTCTATGAGGATGGGCGAGCCGCCGCAGGTGTCGCAGCCCGAGCAGGTGCAGGAGAGCAGGTCGTAGTCTCCGCCGTACATGAAGCACTTGCTGGCGGCGGCCGTGGAGCACGTGCTGCCGGAGGAGCAGCACATCCCCTCGGAGGGGTTGTAGACGGTGCCCGCCGGGCAACTGCCGTTAAACCCCGGCGTGGTGCACGCGCCGCTCGCGGTCGAGGCCGGGAGCTTGCAAGTGTGTTTGTGTACCAGGAGGCCATTCCAGACGGTGCCTCCAGTCATCGTCATACTCGCGCCCGCGCCCTGGAACTGGACGCGGATGTTGCAGTCTTCGGAAAGGCAATTACTGATGGCGGTGCCATGGCCGTTGTAACAGTCTAGAGCCAGACCGCGCGGGCCGGTCGCAGTCCCCGGGTTCTGGCCAGAATTCCACCTGTGGAGGTAGAACCAGCGGGAGAGCGTGCCGCTATCCCAAATTTCGTGCGCCACAACATTGACGCGGCAGGTTTGGTAATTCCCTGACGGCGTGCATAAGCCTTGGAAGGTGGTCGCCTGGCCGTGAGACCCCGTGCTGTGGTTCGTCCAGTCTTCGATTTTGGATTCGACGATGGGGCCTGTCTCCGTCGTAGAGGTCGAACTGCTCAGGTACGTGGATGTCAGGAGGGGGCGTCTCGTCGCGACTCCCGGCGGGCGGCGTCGTGCCGCCCGCGAGGCCCGCGCGTGACTCAACTCCCCCGGGGAGACCTCGGGCGCGGGGGCGGCCGGTTCCGGCCTGAGCAGAAAGTCTTCCTCCTCCCCGATCAGGGGACGTTCCTCCTCCCAGACGTCGTTCAGGGTGCCGCCAAAGCCCACAATGGCGTCCCAGAAAGTGGGCTGTAGATTTTCGGCCGACCCGTAAGGGTTGTGGAATAAGGCCACGGCGCGGTACGTGCGAGACTTGCCCTTGAAGAAAACCGTCACGTCGTAAGACGCGTACACGCCGACATCATCGTACATCGGGGCCTGGAAGCCGAAGACGTCGCTGACCGTCCACCGGCGGTCACGCAGGGCCGAATATTCACCGGGCATCCACCGCGCCGCGTAGGCCACATGCTCTGGCCCCTCGTTATGCCGCGTAATCACCCGCGAGATTTCTACCACCTCGCCTGTCATGCCGGTCATAACCTTTCGCTGAAAGGCATTCAGGATTTCTTCGATTCGCCCGACGCGAAAGTTACTGAGTTGAAATTTGAGGACGAGTTGCTCGGCAGGATAATCAGTAGGGTCGCCGCCGTGGAGGTGCCAGTGGTTGCCCGGCATCACGAGGATGGCCTTATTGAGTCTGGTCAATTTCTCGTAGGTCGCCCTGATGACTTTCTCCTCGGGGCTCATGGCGGCCCGGTCTTTGGCGGGCTGCTGGGACAAGGCCGGTCGGCCCGTCAGGCAGGTCAGGGTCAGCACGAGCAGGCCGAGAATGGCGAGCTGCCGTTTGCGAGTCTTCATCTTCATCTCCTTGCGTCATCCCGGCCGGGGCCGGGTCATTTGGGGGCCTTAGGTGGAGAATTTTTGAGTTCCCGCGCGATGATGGCGCTGAAGTCGTCGAAGCCGAGCGCGCCCTGCCTCAAAGTCCCGTTGACGATAAAAGTGGGCGTCGCGTTGACGCCCAGCCGCGCGGCCTCCCGCACGTCCTTGAGCACGGCGGCGCGCGACCGCTCGGACTCGAAGCAGGCCGTGAACCCCGCCAGGTCTAAACCGAGGTCGGCCGCCATGCGTTTGAACTTTTCGGGCGAGAGGTCGTCGTCGGCGAACAGGGCGTCGTGGTACTGCCAGAAAGAGTTTTGCTCGCCGGCGCAGAACGCAGCCCTGGCCGCCGCAAACGACTCGGAGTGAATTTCCAGAGGTAGGTGTTTGAAAACGAGCCTGACCTGATCCCCGTAGGTCTGCAATACCTTCTTCAGCGCGCCTTGAGACTGTTTGCAGAAGGGGCACTGGAAGTCAGAGAACTCGATGACGATTATCGCCGCCTCCGCGCCCCCGAGCGCGGGCGCACCCTCTAGCGCCACGCCGCCGGGAGGCAGCCGCGGCTCGGCAAGGCTGAGTTCGATGCGCGCGTTCTGCTTTAATTTCGAAATGGCGTCGCGGTAATTTCGCATCCGCGCTTCGGCCTCCAGGCCGAGTCTGAGCCTCTCCTTCGCCTCGTCCTCGCTCATCGCCCCGAAGGCCGGACGATTCTCCGCGTACTCCTGCTCGACATCGCTCTCCGCGACTTCGACTTTCGCGGCCGTGAGCGCGCTCTTCAATGCTTCGACGGAGACGCCCCTCCCCCGGGCCTCGTCTTCCAGAAGCCTTCTGAGGATGAGGTTCTCCAAAGCGGTTTGCCGGAGGGCGTAGATTTGACGCTGAAGCGGTACGAGTTGCGCGGCGATTGTTCCATCAACCTCGCCTTGAGAAATCTTCCGGCCGTTAACCACGGCGACGACTTGCTCTTCGGCCTGCGCGTAAACGACCGCGGTCCCGCGGCCGGCGCACAGTCCGAGAACGAGCAGGCACAGGAGTCTGGAGAAAGTTTGCCCGGACTGAGGGCCTCCGGCGTGGGGCATGGGGCTTCTTCTCCTTCCCGTGTCACGAGCGGGCGCAGACGCCCGGGGTCGCGCATGGTTATTCGCACAGTGGTCGGGCGGGACTGTTCAGGGACCTTCACCGGGTGGTTCGTGAAGCCCTCCGCGGGTGGAGGCAACGGGTGACGGACGCTATATACGCCCGTCGGCGCGGGCTGTCAACGAAAAATTTCTGCCGCCGCGGCAAAACAGTTTGCTCGGCGCTGGCAGGCTTCAGTCGTTGCCGCCGATTTTCAAGACCCACGCGCGCGCGACCTCGCGCGGGTCACGCTTGTTGCCGTCCACCTCGTTATTCAGACGGCGCATCTCTTCGGTCGAGAGGCGGCCCTTGAGGAGCGCGAGGACTTCCGCCGCGGCGGGGACGCGCCCGAGCGTGTCGCGGCGGACGAGGATGACGGCCTCGTAAGGCGGGAAGTAGCGGCGGTCGTCTTCGAGCTGGAAGAGGTCTAATGCGGAGATCAGGCCGTCGGTCGAGTTGCCGGCGATTAAGTCCACCTGGCGCGTGGCGAGCGCGCGGTAGGTGAGCGACAAGTCCATCTCGCGCGGGGGCGCGGCGAATTTGAGGTCGTAGGCTCGCGCGAACCCCGGGTAGCCGTCGGCGCGCGACATGAAATCCTGGCCGAAGCCCGCGCGCCACGCGGGCGCGTGGGGTGCTGCGTCCGAGACGGTCTTCAGGTTGAGCCTGCGCGCGTCCTCGCCGCGCACCAGCACGGCGAAAGTGTTGTCGAAGCCGAGGGGCGGGCCGACCTCCACGTTAAACTTCTCGGCGTAGTCGCGCTTCACGGTTTCGTAAACGCGGCGCGGGTCCGTGTCGAGCGGGTGCTTGAGAATCGCCATGTAGGACGTGCCAGTGTATTCCGGGTAGGCGTCAATCGCCCCGGCGAGCAGAGACTCGTGCGGCACGTTCCCGGCCAACTCGTAAGTCCGCACGACCTCGACGCCGCGCGCCTCAAGCAGCTGCGCGAAAATCTCCGCCAGCAGGACGGACTCCGTAAAATCCTTCGAGCCGACGATGACGCGCGGGCGGTTCGTTGCGCCGCCGCTCGACGAAGCGCGCGACCCGCGCCACGCGACGTAAGCGCCCGCGAGCAGCACAGCCGCGAGCGCGGCCCACGCGAGCGCGCGCACGGCGGGCCGCCTTCTCTTCGTCGCACGTCTGCGCGCCGGGTCGAAACGCTTTTCCAGTAAACCCAGACCGAAGTCAGCGGCGAGCGCCATCAGCGCCGCGGGCACAGCGCCCGCCAGCAGCAGGTGATTGTCGTACTGCCTGAGGCCGCGGAAGATGTACGTGCCGAGGCCGCCCGCGCCGACGGCCGCCGCAATCGTCGCCACGCCGACCGAGATGACGACCGCCACGCGCACGCCCGTCAGAATCACGCCCGCCGCCAGCGGCAACTCCACCTGCCACAGAATCTGCCGGTCAGTCATCCCCATCGCAACCGCCGCCTCGCGCACGTTGCGGTCCACGCCGAGGATGCCCGTCACGGTGTTGCGTATGACGGGCAGCAGTGCGTAGAGCACGAGCGCGACGACGGCCGTGCGCCAGCCTATGCCGCCGACGTACTTGAGCGGGATGAGCAGGCCGAAGAGCGCGAGGCTCGGCACGGTCTGCATGACGTTGGCGAAGCCGAGCACGGGCGTGCGCAAGCGTGGGCGGCGCGAGAGCAGTATGCCGAGGGGGAGGCCGATGGCGACGGCTATGGAGGTCGAGACGAGGACGAGCATGAGGTGCTCGCCCGCGAGCGTCGCGATGTCCTGCCAGTTGTTCTTGAGGAACTCAGCCCAGCCGCTCAACGCTCGTCCCTCCCAGGGTCGTCCAGCCGCAAAGTCTCTATGTACGCGCGCGCGTGCGGCTCGTCCGAGCGCAGAAATCCTGCCGGCGTTTCGAGCAGGACGAGGCGGCCCGCGCTCATCAGCCCGACGCGCGTGCCCAAAAGCAGCGCCTCGCGAACGTCGTGCGTGACGAAGATGACCGTCTTGCCGAGTTGCTTCGACAGTTCCTTAAACTCCCTTTGCAGCGAGGCGCGCGTCAGGGGGTCGAGCGCCCCGAACGGCTCGTCCATCAGGAGCAGCGGCGGCTCTGCCGCGAGCGCGCGCGCCACGCCGACGCGCTGGCGCTGCCCGCCCGACAGCTCGAACGGGTAACGCTCGGCAAACCTCTCCGCGTCCAGACCGACGAGCCGCAGCAACTCGCCGACGCGCTCGCGCACGCGCCCCTCCTCCCACCGCTCCAACTTCGGCACGAGCGCCACGTTGCGCTCGACCGTGAAGTGCGGGAACAACCCCGCCTCCTGAATCACGTACCCCGTCCGCCGCCGCAGCCTTATCGCGTCCCACTCCCGCGTGCTCCTGCCTTCGACCAAAACCTCCCCGCTAGTCGGCAGCAGCAGACGATTCACCAACCTCAGCGTCGTCGTCTTCCCACAACCCGACTCTCCCAAAAGCACTAACGTCTCGCCGCGCGCGACCGTCAGGTTCAAACCCTCGATAATCGTCGCGCCGCCGACGCCGTAACTCACATTGCGAAACTCAACCAGAGGGGTGCTTGCTTGTTCAGGCATGATTAAGCGATGCGCAGGTACTCGGCGAGGCGTTTGGGCGAGTGGTTCCAGGAGCCGTGCCAGTTGCGCAGCAGGATGTCGGCCGGGGAGACCTCGTCTTCTATGACCTGCTCGAAGAGTACGTCCAGGTAGGCGGCCTCGCGCGGCGCAGTCCTTTCGAGGCCGGCGCGCGCGAGTCGCACGACTTCCTTGGCGATGCCGAGCACGTCCACGCCCTCCTGGCGCGCTTCGAGCCCGTCGCGCGCCACGCGCTCTTGCAGGGCACGCATCGCGGCGGGCGGGAGCGCGGGCGCGAGGCGCAGGGCGTCCGCGAGCGCCGTCGCGTCGTACATCAATCCTTTCCACAGGGCTTGCAGCGCGAGCGTCATCTTGAGGTCGCCGCTGTCGGCGCTGCGCATCTCTATGTGCTGCTTGAGGCGCGCTTCGGTGAAGATGGTCGTCAGGTGGTCAGCCCAGTCGCTGAAGACCGGCCCGACGCCGTCGCACCCTCCGGCTAGAAACTCGCCGAACTTCATCCCCGTCGGCCCGGGGAGGTAGCGCCCGCCGCGCTGCGCGAAGATCATAGGCACTTCGAGCGCATACCGGACGAACTCGTCGGGCGAGAACTGCGGGGCCAGGGCCGCGGGCGAGACGCCCGTGCGGTCTGGGTCCGTGTCGAGCCACGCGGCGGCGCGCGTTGACTTGTAGCCGGACTCACGCCCGTCCTCGAAAGGCGAGTTGGCGAAGATGGCCGTCACGACGGGCGCGAGGCGGTTGCCGAGCTGGAATTTTTGGGCGAGGTCTTCCGTCCCGCCGTAGTCCAGGTTGGTCTGCGCCGAGCAGGTCCGCGTCATCATGTCCCAGGCGCGCGCGCCGCGGCGGCCCAGGTATGGACGCATCACCTCGTAGCGCGCCTTCGGAAACCAGTGCTGCTCGTCGAGCGTGCGGAAGGGGTCGAAGCCGACGGCGAGGAAGGCCAGGCAGTCGCCCTCTGCGATCTCTTTCAGGCGCGCGAGGTAGCGGCGGATTTCGCGCTCCACGTCTTGCAGGCTGCGCTGCGGAGCGCCGGAAAACTCGACCTGCCCGCCGGGCTCGACCGTCAGGCGGTTCATCTGCCCCGCGTCCACTTCGATGAGGACGTTCTCCTCGTAAACGAGGTTGTTGGAGCTGGGCGCGAAGCCGGCGAGCACGCGCTGCACCTGCGCGGGGCGGAGGCGCTCGTAGTCGCGGCGCAGGTCGTAGCCGAACAGCTCGAACTCGACGCCGCACATCCAGTCGGCGCGCGGCTTCGCGCCGCGCCTCAGGTTCTCGACGAACAGCGGCGCGGAACCCTCGCCCACGGGGTCCGTCAAAAGCGGGAAGACCTCGCGCGCCGGGGCTACCGCCTCGGTCTGCGGGCACGCGTCTCGCGATTCGACTGTTTTGTCCGGTGCCACAATATTCAGTCAGTCAGTAAACGATATCAGCGACGGCCATGCTTTAAAGCTCCGTCAGGAGCGGCTGAAAATAGCCCAGCGCTTCAGTGCTGGGAATCGGGCAGAAGATTCGACCGAGTCCCGTAGGGACGGCCGAAAGATTCAATCGTCCCTACGGGACTCAAATATTTTTGGCTCAATTCCCAGCACTGAAGTGCGGGGCTATTTTCAACTGTCCCTGCGGGACAAAATCTACAGAAGCGGTGCCCCGTTACTGCCCGCTCATTCAGTAGCGATGAAAAGATTGCTGCTGAACTGCTCGTGCTCGTCGAGCCAGGTGCGGGCGCGCGTGTAGCCGGTCGCGGCGGCCAGCTCCGAGAGGCCGCCGAGGTCGTATTTGTGAGAGCTCTCGGTGTGTATGCGCTCGCCCTCGTCGAACTCGATTTCCATTTCGAGGGCGCGGACAAAGACGCGCTGCGCGCGTAAGCTTTCGATGTAGACTTCGACCCGGCCTAGTTCTTCGTTGTAGATGGCCTGGTGGCCGAAGGCGCGCAAGTCGAAGTCGCCGCCCAACTCGCGGTTGATGCGCGCGAGCTGGTTGAGGTTGAAGGCCGCGGTCACGCCCAGCGCGTCGTCGTAGGCCGCTTCGAGCACGCGGCGCGACTTCCTCAAGTCCGCGCCCAGGAGCAAGGCGTCGCCGGGCGCGAGCACGCGGCGCAGGGCGCTCAGGAAGGCGCGCGCCTCTTCGGGGTCGAAGTTGCCGACGTTAGAGCCCAGGAAGAGCGCGAGCGTGCGCGCGTCGTGCGGCCTCTCGGCGAGCGCGGCGAGGCCGTCGTAGTAGTCGGCCGCGTAGGCTTCGATTCTCAGTCGCGGGTAGGATTGCAGGAGCACGCGCGAGCTGGTTTCGAGCGCGCTGGCCGAGATGTCCACGGGCAGGTAGAGCAGCTCGCCCTGTTTCCTCAAGAGCGCCTCGATGACGAGGCGGGTCTTGAGGGCGCTGCCGCTGCCCATCTCGATGACTGAAACTTTTCCGGCCGAAGCCTCACTAACAATCGCGTCCGAGTGGCGCGCGAGGATCTCGTTCTCGGCGCGCGTCAGGTAATACTCCGGCAGCAGGCAGATGGCCTCGAAGAGCTGCGAGCCCAGCTCGTCGTAGAAGTATTTCGGGTAAAGGTGCTTCGGCGTGGAGGAGAGGCCGGCGCGCACGTCGTCCGCGAAGCGCTGGCGCGCGTCCTCGCGGACCAGGTTGTGAATGATGAGGCGTTCGGCGTGGGCGCTGTCGGGCGTGTTCGCGGGCATCTGGAATCCTTATGCGTGTGAATGCCAATGGAAGAGCCGAGTGTCAAAACTTAAAGAAGTTGATAACGCACGCCTGCCCGTTCCCGTCCTTCTGGTATGATAGCTCATCGGCCGGCATTATTATACGCGGCGAGGGCGGGTGGCAGATTTGACTGAGCGACAGGCGGAACAGATCATGCGGCAGATGGAGGAGACGCGCGCACAGACGCTCGCGCTCTTCGATCTGGCGCGCGAGGAGGACTTGCACGAGAGCCCCGGGTTCGGCTTCCGGCCCGTCATCTGGCACCTCGCCCACATAGGCGTCTTCGAGGCTTACTGGCTGCTGCAAAAGCTGAAGAATGAGCCCGCGCCCGACGCGCGCTACGAGCGCATCTTCGACCCCATCAGCACGCCGCGCGAGGAGTCGCGCGACCTGCCCTCGCGCCGCGAGATGGAGAATTATCTCGAACGTGTGCGCGGGCGCGTGTGGACGCACCTTGAGCGCGGCGGGTTTGACAACGGCGACTCGCTACAGCGCGGCGGCTACGTCTACAGTCTAGTCCTTGAGCACGAGCAGCAGCACCAGGAGACGCTCGCCTATCTCCTTCAAATGCTCGGCCCCGAGAAGAAGACGCGGCCCGCGGCGCGCGCCGTCGTCCCGGCGGCGAGCACGGTCGAGCCGGGGATGGTCTTAATCCCGGCGGGCGAGTTCGTGTTGGGGGCGGACGCGGATGGTTTTGTTTACGACAACGAAGGCCCCGCGCACGCAGTTCACGTCCCCGAGTTCAGGCTGGACAAGTTGCCCGTGACGGGCGAGGAGTACGCGCGCTTCGTCGCGGAGGGCGGATACCTACGGCGCGAGTTCTGGGATGATGAGGGCTGGCAGTGGCGCGAGCGGGAGAACTGGGAAGCGCCGCTCTACTGGAAGCGGGAAGGCGACGGCTGGCGCGTGCAAACGATGTTCGGGGAGGAAGCGGCCGGCGGCCGGCACCCGGTCACGGGCGTCAGCTGGTACGAGGCAGAGGCTTACGCGCGCTTCGTTGGCAAGCGGCTGCCGACCGAAGCCGAGTGGGAGAAGGCCGCCGGCTGGGACGCCGAGACGAGACGCAAGAGGCGCTTCAGTTGGGGCGACGAGGAGCCGACGCCCGCGCTCTGCAATTCCGATTTTTCGTATTGGGGGACGACCGCCGTGGGGAGTTTCCCTGAAGGCGCGACGCCCGAGGGGCTTCTGGACATGACGGGCAACGTCTGGGAGTGGACGAGCAGCCCGTTCGCGGGCTACCCGGATTTCAAGGCGTTCCCCTACCCGGAATATTCGGCAGCTTGGTTCGACGGCGACCACAGGGTCTTAAAGGGCGGCTCCTGGGCAACGCGCCGCTCGGTGCTGCGCATCACGTTTCGTAACTTCTTCCGCCGCCACTTCCGCATCGCTTTCGCGGGGATTCGTTGCGCGGCGGACGCGTAGTGACTGTTTTATAATCAGTTCCACGTCCCGCGCCGGCTGGCGCTCGGCCACCGAACGCAACTAAAATCGCCAGGGCTGCGTACAAGGGGGTATTCGCACGAATCGTCTCCGGCGTTCGCGCGTTTACGAATTTTCAGATGGCAATCAGCACAGGCACGAGTCTCGGACGCTACGAAATCCGCTCCCGCATCGGCGCTGGGGGCATGGGCGAAGTCTACCTCGCGCGCGACACGACGCTCGACCGCACGGTCGCCCTCAAGATTCTGCCCAGCGAGATTGCCACAGACCAGCAGCGCATGCAGCGCTTCGTGCAGGAGGCGAAGACCGCCTCGGCCCTGAACCACCCGAACATCCTGACCATCTTCGAGATCGGCGAGACGAACGGCGCGCACTTCATCGCCACCGAGTACATAGACGGCATCACGCTGCGCAAGCACGTCGGGGGCCGCCGCCTGAAACTCTCCGAGGCGCTCGACATCAGTTCGCAGATCGCCGCCGGGCTCGTCGCCGCGCACTCCGCAGGCATCGTCCACCGCGACATCAAGCCCGAGAACATCATGCTGCGCAAGGACGGCTACGTGAAGCTCCTCGACTTCGGGCTGGCGAAGCCGACCGAGCGGCAGGCGTCGCTCGTGGACACGGAGGCGCAGACGAAGATGCTGGTCAACACCTCGCCCGGCATGGTCATGGGGACCGTCTCCTACATGTCGCCCGAGCAGGCGCGCGGCTACCAGCTCGACTCGCGCACGGACATCTGGAGTCTGGGCGTCGTGCTCTACGAGATGGTCGCGGGCCGCGTCCCCTTCTCGGGCGAGACGACGAGCGACGTGATTGTGGCCGTGCTCGACCGCGAGCCGCCGCCCTTGCCGGGCGGGCCTTACGAGACGCCGCTTGAGCTGCAAAGAATTTTGAGGAAGGCGCTCCGCAAGGACCGCGAGGAGCGTTACCAGACCGTCAAGGATTTGCTCGTAGACCTGCGCGCGCTCAAGCAGGAGGTTGACTTCGAGGCGAAGCTCGAAACATCGGTCCCGCCGGACTCGCGCAGCCTCGCCGCCTACAACACCATCGGCGCGCAGAACTCCTTCGAGACCGAGCGGGCCGGCATGCACACGAGCCACGTCCCCGCCACGCGCTCCACCATCGCCTCGGGCCAGTTGGCCGCGAGCCCGCAGCGGGGCGAGCGGCTCAAGCAGTGGACGGTGCTCGCGCTCGTCGCGGGCTTCGCCGCCGTCATCACGGGGCTCGTCTACATGTACCTGCACCAGCGGGCGAGGCGCGCGCCGCGTGCGCTTCAGCCGATGAAGGTGACGCGCCTGACGACGACCGGCAAGAGCAGCGGCGCGGCCATCTCGCCCGACGGCAAGGTCGTCGCCTACGTCGTCCACGACGGCGGGCAGCGCAGCCTCTGGGTCCGCCAGGTCGCCACGTCCCGCAACGTGCAGATCGTGGAGCCCGCGGACGTTGAATTCTTCGGCGTCACGCTCTCGCCCGACGGCAACTACGTCTATTACACCACGGGCTCGGCCAACAGCCCGATCCGCGAGCTTTACCAGGTGAGCGTCTTCGGCGGAGCGCCCAAGAAGATCATCTCGGACGTGGACACGCCCGTCACCTTCTCGCCAGACGGCAAGCAGCTGGCCTTCATGCGCGGCGAGCCGACCAAGGCCGAGTACACGCTCTTCATCGCCAACGCGGACGGGACGGGTGAGCGGCGGCTCACCTCCGCCAAGTCGCCGCAGTTCTACGAGCGGCTCGCGTGGTCGCCCGACGGCCATCGGCTCGCCGTCTCGACGGGCAACCAGGCGACCGGCAAAGACATGACCCTCGTCGAGATCAGCATCGCCGACGGGACCGAGAAGCCGATGACGCAGGAGAGGTGGCCGAGCGTCGGGCAACTCGCCTGGCTCTCGGACGGGAGCGGGATGCTGATTAACGCCGTGGACAAGGACTCGCGGCTCTCGCAAATCTGGCACCTCTCGTACCCCGAGGGGACCGCGCGTCGCGTCACCAACGACCTGAACAACTACACGGGCGTCTCGGTCGCGGCGCAGACGGGCGACCTCGTCACCGTGCGCTTCGACCAGAGCACGAACATCTGGATCGCGCCGGGGCTGGGTGTCACGCCGCAGGCGGCCGAGCGTCCGCGCGCCGCGAAGCTGACGGAGGCGGCGACGCCCATTGACGCGAGCCAGGCCAGGCAGATCACTTCGGGCGCGGCCAAGTTCTACGGCGGGACGTGGACGCCCGACGGCCGCCTCGTCTACTCGTCCGACGTTTCCGGCAACCGCGACCTCTGGGTGATGAGCGCCGACGGCAGCGACCCGAAGCAGCTGACTTCCGACTCGGGGACCAATTTCAGTCCCGTGGTCTCGTCCGACGGCCGCTACATAGTCTTCGTCTCCGACCGCAAGGACGGCCGGCACAACATCTGGCGGATAGACGCGGACGGCGCGAACCCGAAGCAGTTGACCAACGGCAATTACGACCGCAACCCCGCTTTCTCGCCCGACGGCAAGTGGATCGTCTACACCTCGTTCGGCGTGGCGAACCCGAACCTCTGGCGCGTCTCGGTTGACGGCGGCCCGCCCGTCCAGCTCAACGACAAGTTCTCGATGGGGCCGATGGTCTCGCCCGACGGGAAGACGATCGCCTGCTACTACTGGGACGAGCGGCCCGACACGCAGCTCGGCATCGCGCTCATCCCGTTCGAGGGCGGGCAGCCGACGAAGGTCATGACGCTGCCGTCGAACAACGTCCGCTGGTCGCCGGACGGCACGGCCCTGACTTACGTGGACTCGCGCAGCGGCGTGTCGAACATTTGGAGCCAGCCGCTCGACGGCGGCCCCGCCGTGCAGCTGACCAACTTCAAAACCGACCTCATCTTCGCCTTCGAGTGGTCGCGCGACGGCCGCCAGCTCGCCTGCGCCCGCGGCATCGTCACCAGCGACGCCGTCCTGTTTAGCAATTTTAGTTAAAGTGGTCAGTGGTCAGTGGTCGGTGGTCAGTTAAGAACGAAAGCGTTTTTCTTTTAACTGACCACCGACCACTGACCACTGACCACTGCTCTTGGCAATTAGCCCCGCGTGAGTTCGTCTAGCAAATCTCCCCGGTTAAAGATAAACTCACGCGTGAGCATACCCGGGAGAGGAGCGCAATGCCCGCTGCCGACACAGTCCTGCAAGGCCGTTACCGCATCGTCCGCCAGTTAGGCAGGGGCGGGATGGGCGCGGTCTACGAGGCCGTGGACGAGCGCCTGCACCGCACGGTCGCGCTCAAGGAGACGCTGGCCGAGACGGACGAGCTGAAGCGCGCATTCGAGCGCGAGGCGAGGCTTTTGGCGAACCTGCGCCACTCCGTCCTGCCGAAAGTGATTGACCACTTCACGGAGGACGACGGCCAGTTTCTCGTCATGGAGTTCATCCCCGGCAACGACCTGGGCGATCTGCTCACGCGCCGCTCGCGCCCCTTCTCGCCCGCGGAAGTCCGCCGCTGGGCCGACGACCTTTTGGACGCGCTCGACTACCTGCACACGTTCGAGCCGCCCATCATCCACCGCGACCTCAAGCCGTCGAATCTGAAGCTGACGGCGCAGGGCAAGATCGTGCTGCTGGACTTCGGCCTGGCGAAGGGCGCGGCCGGGCACATGACGCGCACCTCTTCGGGGATGAGCGTCGTCGGCTACACGCTCAACTACGCCGCGCTCGAACAGATTCAGGGCGAGCGGACGAGCCCGCGCTCGGACCTCTACTCTCTGGCCGCCACGCTCTACCACCTGCTCACGAACCGCGCCCCCGAAGACGCGCTCAAGCGCGCGGCCGACCTTTTAGACGACAAGGAAGACCCGCTGCCGCCGCCGCATCAGGTCAACCCCGGAGTGCCCGAAGACTTGTCTGACCTCCTCGTGAGCGCGCTCTCGCTCAAGCCCTCGCGCCGCCCCGCGACCGCCGCCGAGATGCGCGCCGCGCTCGGCGTTTCTTCGCCCGCGGCCTTCGCGCACGCGCTCCCCACAGAGGACGACGAGACGACGCGCGTCACGCCGACGCCCGGGCGCTCGGGCCGCCTGCCCGCCATCGGCCTCGGCGGCGACCCGACGATGGTCCTGACGCCTGCGGCCGCCGCCGCGCCGGCCGGGACGCCGAACAACGGCGGAGGCGCTGCGGTCGCGCCGCGCGGGCGCGCGCTGCCCGCGGCGAAGCCAGGCAGCGCCAAAAAGTGGTGGCTCATCGGCACGGCCGCGGCGCTGGCCGTCGCGATGGCGGTCGCGGTCCTCCTGCTCTGGCGCGCGTCCGGCAACAAGACCGTGACGCCGGCCACGGCCCCCACGGCTTACGACGCCGTGCCCCCGCCCTTCCGCGACGCGCTGCCCTCGGTCGTCAGCCTGACGATGCAGGACTCAAGCGGGCGCGTCACGCGCCAGGCCAGCGGCTTCTTCTTCAAGTCGGACGAGCTGGTCACGGCGCTCTCCGTCATCGAAGGGGCGACGCGGGGGAACGTCACTTTCGTCGGGCAGACGAATGCCCTCGAAGTCACCGGCGTCACGGGCGTTGACCGCGCGCACGGGCTCGTGACGCTCCGCGTGGCGCGGGCCAAAGCGCCGGGGCTGGCGCTGGGCAACAGGAAGGACACGACGCTCAACGACAAGGTGGCCGTCGTCGGCGCTGGCACAAAAGCCGAGGCGGCCTACGCGCCGGGCACCATCTCCGGCTACGGCGACGAGGACCGCATAGAGGTGAGCGCGCAGGCCGCGCAAGGCTTGGCCGGCGGGCCGCTCCTCAACGCGCAGGGCGAAGTGATAGGCGTCATCGTCGAAGTCGCGGGCCAGGGTCGTGCCGTGGCAGCGTCGGCCAGTTACCTAGCGGACCTCTTCCGAAGCAAGCAGCAGCCCATGTCGCTCGCGCTCGCCGCGGCCAAAGATGTCTTGTACGACTGGCGAAAGCACGACCCGCTGCCGCGCCCCGCGCTCGACAAGGCGCAGGAGGAGAAGGTCATCATGGCCGTCTCGCGCGCGCACCAGGAGAAAGCGCCGCAGCCCGCACCGACGGCGAGCCCCGAAGCGTCGCCGCAGACGGAAGGCGGAGACATCACGCCCGCCAGCATCTGGGACAGGCTGCAAGGCGAGATGAGCGACGCGACCGTCTCGGCCGTGGCCGAGGGCTCCTTCACCGCGCCGGGCGCGAAGGAGACCGCCTACATCGTGGACACGCACTCGGGCAGCCCGGCCGACAACGACGGCCCGAAATACCTCGCCATCTTCTCGGGCGAGACTTACGTCGCCGACTACCCCGTGCCGGACCTCTCGCTCATCGTCCGCACGCTCGACCTCAACCGCGACGGCGTCAACGAGCTACTTCTGGGCTACTACTACATGCAGATGGGGCAGGCCGTGGAGTGGGCCAAACTCGTGCAAGTCCAGCAGGGGCAGTTGCGCGTCCTCAAGGATTTCGGGACGACTTACTTCAGCGGCTGCGAGGCCGAGCTGGAAAACAATCCGGGGCTGGCCGCGGCGGTCGTCTTCCAGGCTCCCGCACCCGCGGGGCAGATGCCCGAGCTGCGCGTGGACAACTACAAGGCGGCGTGCCCGCCCTCCGGCTCGGACGCGCAGTGGAAGTACACGGCGGACGCGAAGCTGCCCGACAAATCGAACAAGTAAGAGGGCCGGGTGTGAGTGAGCTGACAGAGAATTGCTGGGCCGTCCTGAGCGAGCGCGGCTGCGAGGCGACGGGGCTGACCTACGCTGCGGCGCACGACCTCATGCGCGCCCTCGCCCGCGAGCGCGTCTCCGGCCTCTCGGTCATCACGGACGCCGCCGCCCGCCGCGCCGAAATAGGGCAAAAGAAAAAAGTAAAAAGGTAAAAGTAAAGACCCCTGCGGGGTCTTCACTTGAATTGAAAGTCCGCGACGAGCGGCAGGTGGTCCGAGGCGACGAGCGCGGTGCGGCTGCGGTGCAGGGTCAGGCATTTGAGTTCGAGGGCTGCGCCGTCGTAGTAGACGTGATCGAGATGCAGAAACGGGAGCACGCCGGGGTAAGTCCTGGCACGCTTCAGGTGGTGGCGCACGTCGGCGCTCTGAAGGTGCGTGCCCAGGAGGCGCGTCGCGAGGCCGCGCGTCCACTCGTTAAAGTCCCCGAGCGCGACGCGCGCACCTTTCAACTCCGTGTTGCTCAGTATCTCGTCGCCGACGAGGCGGCGTGCCTGGTGGCGGCGTTCTACGAAGGCCGTGCCGAGGTGTATGTTGAAGACGTGCAGGAGACGCGGCCCGCCGTCGCCCGCCTCGACCTCGAAGTCCGCACGCAGACAGCCGCGCCGCTCGCGCCCGCTCCAGGTGATGTCGTAGTTGTGCGCCTCGCTGAACGGCAGCCGGCTCAACGTCACGTTGCCGTATGCGCCGCCGTGGAGCCTGCGGTTCTCGCCTATGTGGTAGTGCATCCCCAACTCTTCGGCCAGGAAGCGCGCCTGGTCGCGCTCGCGCGCCGCCCCGCCGACGCTCAAGACCTCCTGGAGCGCCACCACGTCCGCCTCGGTCTCGCGCAAGACCTCCGCGATCCGCGACGGGTGCTCCCGCCTGTCCATCCCGCGGCACTTGTGAACGTTGTAGGTGACGATACGCATAATCAGTGGTCAGAAGTCAGTGGTCAGTGGTCAGTGAGAAATCAGCTTTTAACTGACCACCGACCACCGACCACTGACCACTATTGCTGTCGTTCGAGGACCCAGCCGAGCCACTCGTGCATTCGCTCGAAGATGGGGCGTCGCCGCCACTCGTCGTAGGTGATTTCGCGGCTCGCGGCGAGGTCCGTGGCGAAATCCTCCGCGAGGCGCGCGGCCAGTTTCTCGTCGCGCGCGGCGAGGTTGATCTCGTCGTTGAGGCCGAACGAGCGGTTGTCGAAGTTGGTCGAGCCGACCACGCCCCACACGCCGTCAACGATCATCGTCTTGGCGTGAATCATCGCCGGCTCGTACTCGTAAATTCTGGCCCCGGCCTTGAGCAGCTCGCCGAAGAGGCGGCGCGACGAGCGGCGCGTCAGCAGGTGGTCGCTGTGCCGGCCCGGGACGATGATTTTCAACTCCACGCCGCGCTCGCGCACGGCGCGCACCATCTCGCGCCGCACGCTCCAGTCCGGCAGAAAGTAGGGCGTCGTGACGTGCAGGCTCTTGCGGGCCGAGGCCAAAAGCGTCTGGTAAAGAATGCGCGCGCGCGTCGAGCCGCCGCTGCCCGGCGAGCTGTCAACGACGAGCGCCTCCATGCGGTCTTCCACGTCGCTCTCCGGGAAGAACTCCCTCCCAGACAGAATCTCGCCGGAGGCTTCGAGCCAGTTCTCCACGAAGCCCGCCTGGATGCTCGCCACCGCGTCGCCCTCCACTCGGAACATCGTGTCGCGCCAGCGCGGGTTCTTTTCGTCTCCCTTGAACCAGTGGTCCGCGAAACCCGCGCCGCCGACGAACCCTACGCGCCCGTCAACGACGACGATCTCGCGGTGCGTGCGGTTGTTGAAGCGCGCCAGGGTGTGCCAGCGCAAGGGGTGATACCAGCAGACGCGCCCGCCGGCCGCGCGCAGCTCCGCGAAGTAACTCTCCCAGGTGGCGAAGCTGCCGACAGCGTCCAGGACCATGCGCACCTCGACGCCGTTTCTGGCCCGCTCGGTCAGGGCCTCTACGAATCTCTTCGCGACTTCGCCCTTCTGAAAAATGTAAGCCTCTATGTTGACGCTGTGGCGCGCGCGGCGGATGGCGTCCAGCTCGGCCTCGTAGTAGACCTCGCCGTTGGTCAGAACCTCGACGCGCCCGCGGCGGTGAATCTTCGAGTCGGTGATGGCTTCGAGCACGCAGAGGAAGTCTTCCGACTCCAGCGGCTCCGTGTCGTGCGCCGTGATCTTGTAGGCCAGCCCCGGCGTGAACAGCGCCAGGAAAAGCAGGAAGGCCAGCACGGCGATACTGATGATGGCGATGACGAGAAAAGCTGTCGAGTCCATAACCTGCTTGATTGTCGGATGAGCCGAAGCGCCTTTCTCTACCTGTCGCTGACGAGAGCGCCGACGGTCGTCTCGAAGCCTTCGAGGACGACGCCGCGGAGCGTGTCGCTCTCCTTGAGTTCGGTCAGCTCGAAGTGTTCGCCGCGCCGGACCAGTTGGGCGACCGTCCTGGCCTTGAGGTCAACTATCCAGTATTCGCGAACGCCGTTTCGCTCGTACAGCCCTCGCTTCGTCAGCGTGTCGTGCTTGACCGAGCCGGGCGAGAGGATTTCTACCAGGAATGACGGCGCGCCCTGCACGCGCTTGGACGCGAGTGCCCGCAACGCTTCTTCGTTAGTCAGAAAGAAGGCGTCCGGCTGGACGACATCGCCGCTCGGCAGCACCACGTCGAGCGGGGAAAAGAAGATGCTGCCGCTCTTTGTTCGCAGGACGAACTCGTCTAACGCGCGGAAAATGTTTCGCAGCACCGCCTGGTGTGCGACTGTGGGCGTCGGAGCCATGATGATCTCCCCGTTGATGTATTCAATCGGAAGCATGGACTCCGGCAACGCCCAGAACTCCTCTATCGTGGCCTTGTAGCGCACCAGTTGCTCTTCTTCCGCTTCCTGTTCCTGTCGGATAACTTCGGTCGTCATCTCTCTCAGCCTCCAATGAAGATTTCATCTGTGCTGAACGGGGTGGATCGTTGCGCTCAAGTCTATCACGGCTGCGGCGGCGCGCTCATCACTTTTCGTTCGCGTAGCGGCCTCTGATTCTCACGCAGCGTTCGAGGCCGTCCGCGACTTCGAGCACCTTTAGTTTAAGGTCTCGGTCAAGCCCCTGCTCGCGCTCAAGAAAATTCTGGACGATGGCGAGCGCGCTCGGGTCGCATTGGCCGCCGATGAAAGCGGCGAGCCAGCCGTTGACGAAGAATATTTTGCGCGTGCGCTTGAGGCGTGGAAGCTCGCGGAGCGCGGGGTCGAGCAGGGGCCGCGTCAGCCCGGCCTGCCGCGGGGCGTTCAGGGGGCCGAAGCTCGCCTCGATCCAGCTCTCGGCGAGCTTGGCGTCCGTCAGGTAGGCGTCGAAGTAGCTCTTCTTGACCGAGGCGTCGGCGCGCGCCGCGCCCGCGGCGTAACTGTAGCGCCGCGCGTCGTCCGACGTGTCGGCCTTGCTCTGCGCCGCGAGCAGGGCGGGCGCTTCCGCATCATTGCCCATCATCAGCGCCGTGATGATGTCGAAGCGGTCGCGCGGGCGCAGCTGCATTCCCGGGATTTTCAATTCGTCGCGCAGGATACGCTTGAGCGTCGCGCGCCCCTCGTCCGTGGCCGCGACGCCCTGGAAGGCGCGGAAGCTCGTGATGCGCAGGCCCGCGGTCTCCGCGTTCAGCATTCGGTCGGCGAGCATCTGTTCGAGGCGCGGCGCAAGCTCCGCCCGCTGCGCGTCGGAAAGGTAACGATTGAAGGCCCCCTGCACGCGCGCGAGCACGCCCTGAGCCGTCACCTCGTCGCGCTCGCGCGGCATCAGCTTGACGGCTAGATTGATGTAATCCGCGGGAGCCAGTTCGGCCTCGCGCACGCTGTCCCACAGGGAGCCCCAGAGGAGCGCGCGCAGGAAATCGTCGCGGACCTGGCCCAAATGTTCGACGACGAAAGCGCGGCTCTCGTCGTCCAGCAGGAAGAGGCCGTAGCCGTAGTCTTCGTAGTTGGCGAAGACGTAAGCGGGCCGGCGCAGCCCCGCGGCTTCTTTGACGACCGTCTCGCCCGTGCCGCTCATGGTGACTGTCAAAGTCTCGGCTCCGCGCGCTTCGTTCATGAGGAGCAGCCGGACGCGCATGGGCCACGCGCCGCCCTCCCCCAGCACGTCGCGCTGCGTGAGCGCGAGGCGCGTGACGCGGCCCGCCCCGTCGGCGTCCCATTTAACCTGCACGCGCGCCAGCCCGCGCCGTCTCACCCACGCCGCGGCCCAGTCGTCCAGCTTGCGGCCCGAGCTGCGCTCGAACGCCTTCACCAAATCTGCCCACTCGGCGTTACTGAACGCGCGCTCGCGCACCAACTGGCGCACGGCCTGCTGAAACTCTCTCGCGCCCAGATAGAACTCGGCCTGCCGGAGCATCGAAGGCGCTTTCAAATAAACGATGTTGCCGTAGGCGGACTTGGCCGCGGAGAGGTTAGGGATTTCCTGGAAGATGGGGGTCGTGCCCTTCGTCACGTCGGTCGCGTAAGCGCCGGGCTTGGTCCGCTGGTAGAAGACCTTCCAAGCGTCCTGCCCCGGCAGAATCTTCTCCATGGCCTTGTACGCCATGAAGGTGGCGAAGCCCTCCTTGAGCCAGAGGTCGTCGAACCAGCGCATCGTGACGAGGTCGCCGAACCACTGGTGCGCGGCCTCGTGGCAGATCAGCTCGGCGCGCGCCGCGAGGTCCACGGCCGTCGGGTCCGTCGGGAACAGAATCCTTTCTTCGCGCAGGAAGGTCGCGCCCGCGTGCTCCATCCCGCCGTAAGCGAATTCTGGCACAATGACGATGTCGTACTTCGGGAAAGGATATTTGAAATCGAAGTAGCCGGCGAGAAAGTCCAGAGCCCCGCGGTGCAGGCGGAAGACTTCGGCCAACTCCTTCTCGGCGCGCGCGGCCTTGGACTTGCGGACGAAGAGCGACATGGGCACGCGCGAGGTCTTGTCCTTGAACTCCTTGAACGGCCCTGCGGCGAAGGCAAAGAGGTAGGTGCTCAGAGGCTCCGTCTCGCGGAACTTCCAAAGACCGGTCTTCCCGTCGCTCTCGACGGATTCTGCGCCGGTGTTCGTGATGACCGTCCAAGCCTTGAGCGTAAAGACGCTCAACTGGAAGCGAGCCTTCAGGTCGGGCTGGTCGAAGCAGGGGAAGGCCGTGCTCGCGTCCGAGGGGACGAAGAGCGTGTAGAGGTATTCGGAGTTGTCCTCGCGGTCCAGATAGCGCGTCACGGCGCTGCCCGAGGTCGAGATGGGCGACTCGAACTTGAGGCGCACGACGTTCTCGCCTTGCTTGAGGTACGCGCCCGGAATGACTATGTGGTCGTTGACCTCGCGCGCGTCGGCCGCTGCGCGCCCGTTGACCTCTATGTCCCAGACGCGCGCCTGCGCCTTGGCCTTGCGCCAGTCTAGGACGAGCTCAGTCACTTCCGCGTCGAGCGTGACGCGAATCTCCTCCGAGCCCTTCATCAGCTCCGCGCCGGGCGCGAGTTCAATTTGCAGCTTGTAGCGCACGTCGCCGTAATGCGCGGCGCGAAAACGGGCCAAATCTCGCGCCACGCCCGGCTGCGGGTCCGCGTTCGAAGGTTTATTCATGCCGTAAGCTGCGGCGCACGCGAGCGCCGACAGGAGAGCGCAGAAGAGTAACCTGTAAATCATCTATAGCCTCTTGAATTATGGACACGGCGAAAGACTTTCCCGCGGCTGGAAACGCCATTCCCAACGCCCCGCACGTTCTTCCCGCGCCGCGGAACGCCATTCCCGGCCGGCGGAAGAACGTGCGCGCGCCCGGGAATGCTTTCCCCGCGCGTGCGACTAAGATGCTCACGCGTGAGAACGTCAATCCCACCGCTGAGATTAACATTCCCACGCCCGGGATTAACGTGCGCCCCGATGGGATTAATGATCTCAGGCGTGGGATTAACGTGCGCGCGGCTGAGTTCATCAATCTCACCCGCGCGCACGACGAAGCCGGCGGGGGCAAGCCACCCTTCCTAACCTGCCAATTATTCGGTAGAGGTTCAGTATGAAGCGAAGAAGAAATTAACAGGGATGGACAGGATAAACAGGATGAAGAAAAAGCAATGATTCTTTCTCTGTCTCCTGCCTATCCTGTCCATCCTGTTTGCATCTGCTTCAAACTGAACCACTATCAATTATTCTGTCTTGAATCATTCAAGCCACGCCGTCTCGCAGGTCAGGAAGAGGGGCTTGCCCCCGCAGCCTTTTCGTCTTCCTAGTCGCCTGCAACCTTCAGGACGATCTTGCCGAAGCTCGCGTTGGATTCCAGGCGCTCGTGGGCCTCGCGCACTTCGTCCAGGCTGTAGACCTTGTCAATCACTGGGCGCACGACCTCGCGCTCCAGGAGCGGGACGACGTGGGCCGCGAAAAGGCGCGTGGCGGTCGCCTTCTCCTCGATTGAGCGCGCGCGCAGGACTGTGCCAATAATGCGCAGCCTCTTCCCCATCACGACGCCGTAGCCGAAGGCCGCGCTCGCGCCCGCGGTCGTCCCGACGAGCAGCAGCCTACCCTGAAACGCCAGGGCTTCGAGGTTGGGCTGCAAGTACGGGCCGCCCACCAAGTCCAGAATGACGTGAACGCCCGTGCCTTTCGTCAGCACGACGACGGCGCTGGCGAAGACCGCCGGGTCGTCGCCGACAACGATAGCCTCGTCCAAACCGTAGCCGCGCGCGCGTTCCAGTTTCTCGGCCGTGCGCGACGTGCCGTAGACGCGTGCGCCTGCGGCGCGCGCCAGTTGGACGGCGGCGAGCCCTACGCCAGAGCCCGCCGCGTGAACGGCCACGCGCTCGCCCATCTCAAGTCGGGCCTGCGTGAAGAGCGCGTCGTGCGCCGTGATGAAGGCTTCGGGGACGGCCGCGGCCTCGTGCCAGTCCAGGTTGGGCGGAACAATCGCGAGCGTGCTCTCGGGCACGACGACGTACTCGGCCTGCGCGCCGCCGGCCGTGATGCCGAAGACGCGCTGGCCCACGCGCAGGGCGCGCACCTCGTCGCCCGTCTCGACGACTTCGCCCGCGAACTCCAGGCCGGGGATGTCCCGCGGAGCCCCGTCCGGGGCCGGGTAAAAACCCTTGCGCTGTAGAATGTCCGCGCGGTTGAGGCCCGCGGCGCGCACGCGCACCAGCACGCGGTCGGCCGCGGGTGCTCGCGGGCGCTCGACCTCGCGCACCTCAAGCCCTTCGACGCCCCCGTGCGAGACGATGACAACTGCGCGCATCCTCAAACCCTCCGTGAAAGCGTGATGCGTCAAGCTTACCACCAAACTCGGGGGCGCGTCCCGCTGTGGTAGAGTGGGCCACGGATGGACACGCAGCACCGCACGCTCGTCATCGTCAACCCCGCGTCGGCCGGCGCGCGGCGCGCGTGGCCGAAGGTCAGGGCGGCACTCGCGGGAAACAATCTAGACTTTGACGCGCACGAGACGGCGCGCGCGGGCGACGCGACCGCACGCGTGCGCGCCGCGCTCACAGAGGGCTACGACACCATCGCCGTCGTCGGCGGCGACGGGACGTTGAGCGAGGCCGCCTCAGGCTTCTTCGAGTTCGCCGAAGGGCAAGACGGCGACAAACCTCCACGCGCCGTCAACCAAAGGGCCGCGCTCGCAGTCCTGCCGGCGGGCACGGGCGACGACTTCGCGCGCGGCCTGGCGGGCGGACGCCGCAGGCCGCTCGAAGAGTGGCTGGCGATCTTCACCTCTTACGCGCGCGGGGGCCGCGCGGGCGCGGCACGCGAGATTGACGTGATTCACGGGCGCGCGTCGCGTGGCGAGGGGGATTTCATCTGCCTCAACGTGGCGACGATAGGCTTGGGCGCGGAGGTCGCGGCGCGCGTGGCGGCGCAGGGGGCCGCGGCGCGGCGGCTGCCGGGCGAGGCGCGTTTCGTCGCGGCGGCCTGCGGCGCGCTCGCCGCGTGGCGCGAGAGGCCGGCGCGCGTCGTCGTGGACGGGCGCGAGGTGATTGAGAATCGGACCAATTTGATAGCCGTCGCCAACGGCACGCACGCCGGCGGCGGGATGATGTTCGCGCCCGACGCCCAAACGGACGACGGGCTGATTGACTTGGTGCTGACGCGCGACCTCACGCGCTCCACCATCCTGCGCGAGCTGCCGCGCATCCGCCGCGGCGCACACTTAGAGAACGAGCGTGTCCGCGTCCTGCGCGCGCGAAGCGTCCGCGTCGAGACGGACGCGGCGGCGGACGCCCTCCTCGTCGAAGCCGACGGCAACGTCCGCGGCCACACGCCCGCCGAGTTCCGAATCATGCCAGGAGCGCTCCGCGTCGTTCTCTGAGCCTCGTCTTACTCCTTTTCTTCCATCTCGAAGTGCGGCGTCTGGTCGCCGCCGATGCTTTCGACGCCGATGCCGGCGCTCAAGCGGAAGCCGGCGCATTCGAGCGCGAGGTCGCGCAGCTCCTTGGTGTCGCGCACGTCCTTCGACTCCCAGTCGTAAAAATGTTTCCAGGCCCCCTTGAGGTTCAACTTCGCGGCGAGCGCGGCGATGAACTCGTCCGGGCTCTCCCACACGTTGGTCACGGGGTAGTTGACGCGGACGTAAATGAGCCGCCCGTTCGTGAATTCGAGCGCGACAGACTCCGCGCCCTCCATGTACGGCGCGCGCGGGCCGTCGCGCCGTAGCTCCGCGGCCCGGAGCGTGGCGCCTACCGTCCCCGTCTCGTCCGCAGGCTGCAAGTTGAGGGAGGGGACGGCCGCTTGAGCTTCGCCCGCGGTCATCCCCAGGCGCAGGCCGCCGACTTGCGGGGCTTGCGCCCGCGTCAAGGCGCACCTGCCGGCTTCCTCCATCGCGTGCGGTTGAGCCGGGGCGGTCGAGGCCGCGCGGCTCATGTGGAGTGGGTCTGCTTCGAGGCGGATGCGGCTGGTGCGATAGTCGGCAATCGCCTGGTAATGGGCCAGGCGCGCGGCGGCGTAGTTCGCCTGCGCGTCTATCACGTCGAGAATCGTGCCTTTCTTGAGGCGGTAGGCGGCGAAGGCTAGCGTTAAGGTCTGCTGCGAGGCTTCGGTCGCGGCGCGCGTCATGCGCGCGCGCTCGATGGCCGAGAACGCGCCCGCCCGCGCGGTGTAGAACTCCTGGCGCAGTTGCTGCAAGGTCGCCTCGCGTTGCAGGTCCAGAGACTGCGCGCGCAGCTTCGCCTGCGTCTCGCGGCTGCGGCTCGCGCCCCAGTTGAAGACGGGGATGTTGAGGCTGACGATGGCCTGGCCGCCGCTGTAGCGCGAGAGCGGGCGGAAGTCGGCGGCGTCGAAGCCGCCGTTGAGGCTGTAGGTCAGCTCGGGCCACAGCTCGCGCCGCGCCGCCACGGCGTCTTCGAGGGCCGCGCGCTTGAGCGCGTCGAGCTGGTTTAGCTCCGGCCGCCCCTTGATTAACTCTTCCGTGTAGTCGGCGAAGTCCGCGGCGGAAGGCAGGTCGTTGGTCAGGAGCGGCTGCGCGATGTGTGTGCCAAAATCAACGCCCGTCAGCGTCCGCAGCAAGTCCATCGCGGCCGACTCAGCGGCGCGCGCCTGCTCCAACTCGTCGCGCCTGAGGAGCGCGCCCGAGCGCGCGCGGAGCACGTCCGTCTCCCCGACCTCGCCGCGCGCCTGCAAACTCTCCGCGATCTTGACGAACGCCTCTGCGAGCGCCAGCGTCTCGTCCGCGAGCCTGCGCTTCTGCCGCGCCAGCGACAGTCCGTAGTAGGCGTCAACGGTCGCGATGACGAGGGCGCGGCGCGCGGCGAGAGTACCGGCCCGTGCGGCGGCGAGTTGGGCGCGGCTGCGGCGCAACGCGGCGCGCAGGCGGCCCGAAAGATCGAGCGCGCCCGTGGCGCTGATGAAAGCGGCAGTCTCGTTAATCGCGCTCGAAGAGACGAAACTGTAGATAACCGGGTCGCCGGCGGCGCGGACCTGTGAGGTGGTGTTGCCGACGTAGGTGAGCGGGACGGAGAACTGCGGGAGGAAGGCCGCGCGCGCCTGGCGCACGTCCTCGCGGCCGACGCGCTCGTCCAGCTCGGCCTGCCGGTAGAGCGAGGCGTTCCGCAAGGCCAGCTCGACGGCCTGCGCGACGGAGACGGAGCGGTGGCCGGGCGTGCGGCTCCCGTAAGGGTAGTCGTAATAAGGCGGGTGAAAGCCCGTGTCGTGCGCGGGAGGCGTCTGCGCGGGCTGCGGAGGGTGCGTGCCGGCGTGCGGGTCCGCGGGCTGCTGCGCGAAGATTTGAATCGGCAGGCAGAGCAGCGGGAGGAGGGTACAGGAGACGGCGATGAAAAACTTTCTCATGGGGTTCTCCTTGCCGTGATGGAGATGAAATTAAGAATTGATTCTGAATTGTGAAATAAGTCAGGAGAGCGGGGGCAAGCCCGCCTTCCTGACCTGAGAGGCTTGATGTCTTGAATGATTCAAGCGGCGCAGTCTCCGAGGTCGGGAAGAGGGGCTTGCCCCCGCCGCGCCGGTTCGCCTAATTGTCAGCATTCAGCCGTTCGATGTCGTTGATTTTGGCGAGGCGGCGGCGGTGGCGCTCCTCGCCGTTGAAGCGTGCGGCGACGAAGGCGCGGACGAGTTCCATCGCCAGCTCGCTGCCGACGACGCGCGCGCCGAGGCAGAGGACGTTGCAGTCGTCGTGCTCGCGCGACTGGCGCGCGGAGTAGGTGTCGGCGCAGAGCGCGGCGCGCACGCCCCGCAGCTTGTTCGCCGCCACGCAAGCCCCGACGCCGCTGCCGCAAATCAGGATGCCGATCTCGGCCGCGCCGCTTTGCACGGCGCGGCCGACGGCGAGCGCGTAGTCCGGGTAGTCGTCCGGCAGACTTCCGTCGTGCGTGCCGAGGTCTTCTATCTCGTGCCCGCTCGCGCGCAACTCTTCAATCACGCGCTCGTTGAGCGGGAAGCCAGCGTGGTCGGCTGCGACAACGATACGCATAGCTTACCTTTCTAAAAGCCCGCGGGCGCGCGCGACGACGTTTTCGACGTTGAAGCCCAGCTCTTTCAAGGCCACGTCGCCGGGAGCAGACGCGCCGAAGCGGTCAATCGAGACGCAGTCGCCCTCAGAACCGACGTAGCGGTCCCAGCCCAATCGCGCGCCCGCCTCGATTGAGAGCCGCGCTGTCACGCCCGGCGGCAAAACTTCGTCCCTGTACTCCTTCGGTTGTTCCTCGAACAACTCCCAGCAGGGCATGGAGACGACGCGCGTAGGCCACCCCTCCTGTTGCAACTGGTCGCGCGCTGAGAGTGCGAGCGAGACTTCCGAGCCCGTGGCGATGAGGATGAGTGCGGGCGCGGCCTTCTTGTTCTCGCCGTCCTCGGCTTCGGCGAGGACGTAAGCGCCACGCTGCGCGCCCGCGGCCGGGGCGTACTTCGTCTGATCTAGCACGGGAACTTTCTGGCGCGTCAGGACGAGCGCGGTCGGGGCCTCGCGCCGCTTGATGGCTATGCGCCAGGCTTCGCGCGTCTCGTGCGGGTCGGCCGGGCGGATGACGTAGAGGTGCGGGATGGCGCGCAGGCCCGCGAGGTGTTCGATGGGTTGATGAGTGGGTCCGTCTTCGCCGAGTCCTATCGAGTCGTGCGTGAAGATGTAGACGACCTGGACTTCGGAGAGCGCGGCCAGGCGGATAGCGGGCTTCATGTAATCGGAGAAGCACATGAAGGTGGCCCCGTAAGGAATCAAGCCGCCGTTGAGGCTGATGCCCGTCAAGGTTGCGCCCATCGCGTGCTCGCGGACGCCGAAGTGGAGCGTGCGCCCCTGGTATGAAGCGGCCTGGAAGCTCCCGCCGTCTTTGATGTCCGTGTTGGTCGAGGGGCCTAGGTCGGCCGAGCCGCCGATGAGCATGGGCATGTGCGGAGCGAGCGCGTTGATGACTTCGCCGGAGGACGCGCGCGTCGCCACGGGCTTCGCGTTCTCGAACGAAGGCAGCTTGTCTTCCCACCCTTCCGGCAACTCGCCGCTCATCGTCGTGCGCCACGCGGAGCCCAAGTCCGCGTGCGACTGCTCGTAACGCCCGACGAGCGCGTTCCACTCTTCCTCCTGTTGCGCGCCGCGCTCGACCGCCTCGCGGTAATGGGCCAGCGCCTCTTCGGGGATGTAAAAGTGCTTGTCTTCGGGCCAGCCCAGTTTCCGCTTGGTCTCGCGCACGGCCTCCTCGCCGGGCGCGTCCGAGTGCGCCTTGCGCGTGCCCGCGGTCGGCAGGCCGTAGCCGATGATGGTCTTGACGGAGATGAGCGACGGGCGGTCGGTCACAGCTTGCGCCTCTTGAATCGCGCGCTCGATGGCTTCGAGGTCGTTGCCGTCCTCAACCGTGGAAGTGTGCCAGCCGTAAGCCTCGAAACGTTGTGGCACATTTTCGGTGAAGGCGAGGTCGGTGGAGCCTTCGATGGTGACGCGGTTGTCGTCGTAGAAGTAGACGAGGCGGCCGAGCTTCAGGTGGCCGGCGAGCGAGGCGGCCTCGGAAGCCACGCCCTCCATCAGGTCGCCGTCGGAGACGATGCTGTAGACGTAGTGGGAGATGAGAGGGAACTCGGGCTGGTTGAACCTGGCCGAAAGATGCGCCGCGCCCATCGCCATGCCGACGCCGTTGGCGAAGCCCTGGCCGAGCGGCCCCGTCGTAATCTCGCAGCCGGGCGTCAACACGTTCTCCGGGTGGCCCGCCGTCTTCGAGCCCCACTGGCGGAAGCGTTGCAGCTCTTCGAGCGGCAGGTCGTAGCCCGTCAGGTGGAGCAGGGAGTAGAGCAGCATGGAGCCGTGGCCGGCCGAGAGCAGGAAGCGGTCGCGGTTGGGCCATTTCGGGTTGCGCGGGTTGTGGCGCATGACGCGCGTCCAGAGCAGGTAGGCCAGGGGCGCGCAGCCCAGAGGCAGACCGGGGTGGCCCGACTCCGCCTTCTGCACGGCGTCGAGCGTGAGCGTGCGAATCGTGTTGATGCAAAGCTGATCCAGGTCTGCGGTCGTGTTGGTTTCCTTTCGGGGAGTCGCGCTCATGAAAGTTCCCTCTCTTTCGACGGTTTCCTTGAATTTCTAATAATGCCGCGGCGGCTCAAAAGCTCAAGCAGGTTCAAACAGGGATGGACAGGATAGACAGGATGGAAAAAAGAGCATCACTGATTTCATATTTTATCCTGTCTATCCTATCCATCCCTGTTAATTATCCTCGGCGCTGTGGAAGAGGCGCGCGTAAAGTTGCTCGTGCCGTTCGAGGCCCAGGCGGTAGCGCGCGTGGGCCAACGTGTCCGGCTCGAAAGTTTGAACTGTCGGTGCTTCGGCGTCCGCCATGCTTTTTAACTTGCCTGTCGCCTCTAAAGCAAGCAGCGCGGCCCCGCGGCTCGAAGCCTCGGCCACGCTCGTCAGCCGGACGGGCCTGTCCAGCACGTCCGCGATCATCTGCGGCCAGACGCCTGACGACCCGAGCGCGCCGCCCGAAGCGACCAGCTCCGCGCCGGGCGCCAAGGGTTCGAGCGCGCGCCACACGAGCGCGAAGCGGTAGGCGACCGCCTCCATCGCGGCGCGCAGGATTTCGGCGGGGCGCGTGTGCGTCGTCAGCCCCAGAATCGCGCCGCGCGCCAGTGCGTTCCAGCCCGTGCTGCGCTCGCCCGACCAGAAGGGCAGCACCGTCAGGCCGTGCGCGTCCGGCTCAATGGCCGTTAACTCTCGCTCCAGCGTGCGCTCGTCCAGACGGAGCGCGTTGTACATCCAACCGAAAAGGCCACCGCCGTCGGAGAGAGCGCCGCCCGCGAGCACGCGCTTCTTGTCCGCGCGGTAGCACCAGAGCGCCGCGGGCAAGTGCGCGGGCGGCTCGCCCTCCCACATGACGCGCATCGCGCCGGAGGTGCCGACCATCAGCGCGACGCACTCGCGGCTCGTGCACCCTGCGCCGATGTTGTTGGCCGCCCCGTCGCCGATGGCCGGGAACCACGCCGCGCCGCGAAGCGCGGGCCAGCGCCGCGCGAACTCGTCGGTCAGTTCGCCGAGCGGCCTGTACGCCTCTTCGACCGCGGGCAGTTGCTCGGGCCGAACGCCCACTGTCTCTAAAATCTCCTCGTCCCAGCGGCACGAGCGCAGGTCCAGCAGGCCCGTGCCAGAAGCCATCGAAACGCTCGCCGCTGACTCACTGAGGAAGCGCGCGGAGAGCAGTTCGCCGAACGACACCCAGCGCCGCACGCCGCGGAAAGTCTCCGGCCGCTCTTCTCTCATCCAGAGCAGCTTGGCGGGCCAGTAGCTAGGGTGAAAGCGGCAGCCCGTGCGCGCGTGAGCCGCGCTTTCGTCCAGGCGTCCTTTCAAAACTTCCGCGTGGCGCGCGGCGCGCGTGTCGGCCCAGCCGAGGACGGGCGTCAAGGGGAGCCCGCCCGCGTCCAGGCCGACGAGACTGTGCCAGAAACAGGCGACCGCGACCGCCTCTATGCGCGCGCCGAGCGCCGCCGCGCGCGTGACGACGGCGTCAATCACCCGCGCCGTCTGCTCGATTGCCTCGCCCGCGTCCAGCTCCGCGCCGCCGTCCGCGGTGGTCTCAAGGCCGCGCACGAGGCGCTCCTGCGTGCCTTCGATTTCAGACCCGCGCTCGTCGTAGAGCGTGCCGCGCACGCTCGACGTGCCGATGTCGAGCGCGAGGACGAGCGGCGTCTCCGCGCCGGAAGGGTTTTGCGCTGCGTTGTCCAAGTCGGCGCTCATCATAAGACATCCCGGAGCGATGTTGGAACCATGAACCGCTCATTAGCTCGCCTTCACAGCCGGCGCTTAATTATTCATATCTCTTAACGGCGCGGCGGGCCGCCCGCGGTGATATACTTTTCGCACTTTCAACTCGGAGAGGTTTACGGAGAGTGTCTGACCTACTGGCGGCGCGCTCGCAGATGGCGATGTCGCTAGCCTTCCACATCGTCTTCGCGGCCGTCGGCATAGCGATGCCGCTCCTGATGGTCGTCGCCGAGTGGCGCTGGCGGCGCACCCGCGAGGAGGTCTATCTCGTGCTCGCCAAGCGCTGGGCCAAGGGGACGGCCATCCTCTTCGCCGTCGGCGCGGTCTCCGGCACCGTGCTCTCCTTCGAGCTGGGGCTGCTGTGGCCGCAGTTCATGAACTACGCGGGCGCGATCATAGGGATGCCGTTCTCGCTCGAAGGCTTCGCCTTCTTCACGGAGGCGATTTTCCTGGGCATCTACCTCTACGGCTGGGACCGCGTGCGGCCCGGCGCGCACCTCCTTTCGGGCGTGCTCGTCGCCGTCTCGGGCGCACTCTCCGGCATCTTCGTCGTCATCGCCAACGCCTGGATGAACAGCCCCACCGGCTTCGAGATGGTTGATGGGCGGCCCGCCAACATTGACCCCGTCGCGGCGATGCTCAACCCGATGGCCTTCTCGCAAACCTTGCACATGACGCTGGCGGCTTATGCCGCGACAGGCTTCGCCGTCGCAGGGATTCACGCCTACCTCTTGCTGCGCGACCGCAAGAATTTGTTCCACCGCCGCGCGCTCGCCATCGCGCTCGTGGTCGGAGGCGCGGCGGCCCTGTTACAGCCTCTGAGCGGCGACCTGAGCGCGCGGGCCGTGGCACAGTATCAGCCCGTCAAACTGGCCGCGCTCGAAGGGCAGTTCAAGACTGAGCGGGGCGCGCCGCTGCGCGTGGGCGGCATCCCGGACGAAGAGACCGGCGAGACGTGCTGCGCGATTGAGATTCCATACGGCCTGAGTCTACTGGCTTTTCACGACCCGAACGCAGAGGTCAAAGGCTTGGAGGCTTTCCCGCGCGACCAGTGGCCGAACACTTTGATAGTGCACACGGCCTTTCAAATCATGGTCGGGATGGGGACGCTGATGATGGCAATCGCGCTCTGGGCGCTGTGGCGCTGGTGGCGGCGGCGCGGCGCTCTGTTTGAGAGCAAGTGGTTCCTGCGCGCGCTCGTCCTGGCCGCGCCCGCGGGGATGATTGCGATTGAGGCTGGGTGGACGGTGACGGAGGTCGGCCGCCAGCCGTGGATCATTCAAGGCGTGATGCGGACGAAGGACGCCGTCACGCCCATGCCTGGCCTGATTGTGCCATTTCTGGTTTTCACGCTGCTCTACATCTTCCTCGCGGCGATAGTCGTCTGGCTCCTGCTGCGTCAGGTGGCGGCGAGTCCGAAGAAATGATGAACGGGGAGTGATGAATGTTGTCGCTTGAGTTGCTGGCGGCGGGGGCGATGGTGGTGTCGCTGACGTTTTACGCCTTGCTGGGCGGGGCGGATTACGGCGGCGGCGTGTGGGACTTGCTGGCGCGTGGGCGGCGTGCGCGCGAGCAGCGGGCGTTAATCGCGGAGGCCATAGGCCCCGTCTGGGAGGCGAATCACGTCTGGCTGATTCTCGTCCTCGTCATCCTCTTCACGGGATTCCCGCCCGCGTTCGCGGCCATCGCGACGGCGCTCCACGTCCCGCTGACGCTCCTGCTCATCGGCATCGTGCTGCGCGGCTCGGCCTTCACGTTCCGCACTTACGACTCGCAGCGCGACGACGTGCAGCGGCGGTGGAGCCGCGTCTTCTCGGCGGCGAGCATCATCACGCCCGTGCTGCTCGGCGTCACCGTCGGGGCCATCGCTTCCGGCACAATTAAAGTTGAGGACGGCGTGGTCACGAGCGGCTTCTGGTGGTCGTGGCTCGCGCCGTTCCCCTTCGCCGTCGGGCTCTTCGCGCTCGCGCTCTTCGCGTTTCTGGCCGCGGTCTACCTGACGTTGGAGGCGAAGGAGGACGCGCTGCGGGAGGACTTCCGGCGGCGCGCGCTGGTGGCGGGAGTAGTGGTCGGGGCGCTGGCGCTGGCGGTCTTCCTGCTCGCGGGTTCGGGAGCGCCGAAGGTCCGCGCCGGGCTGACGGCGAGCGCGTGGGCCTTGCCGCTGCACGGGGCGACGGCGGTGGCGGCCGTGGGAGCTTTCTATTTTCTGTTGAGGCGCGAGTACGCCTGGGCGCGTCTGTGCGCCGCCGCGCAGGTGAGCCTGATTCTGTGGGGCTGGGCGCTGGCACAATTTCCGTACATCGTCGAGCCCGACATCACGATTGCCGCGGCGGCCGCCCCGCCGCAGACCTTACGACTTCTCCTCATCGCGCTGGCCGTCGGCGCGCTCGTCCTCTTCCCCTCCTTCTACTACCTCTTCCGCGTCTTCAAAGGCAGAACGGCCTTCGCGCCCTTGGAAGAAAGTGGGCCGGCGGAGAAAAATGAAATGAATTAAGCCACGTCAGGGGCGGCTGACAATAGCCCAGCACTTCAGGGTAAGCAGCGAGAAAAGAATTGAGTCCCGGAGGGACGACTGAGAGCCAATGTTCAGTCGTCCCTCCGGGACTCAATAAATTTTCGTTCGCATCCCCAGCACTGAAGTGCTGGGCTATTATCAATCGTCCCTTCGGGACGACGATATTAGGGCGGACGCTTTTTACGGCTTGAAGACGCGGCGCATGGTGCGGGCGACGCCTTTGCCGGTGTGCTTGCCGAAGCCGCCCATGCCTTTGCCGAACTCACGGCCTCCGCGCAGGACGCGGCCGCGCGCGACGTTCTGGCCCAGGCGCTTGCCGCCGCGCCCGGCCGACTTGCCCGCGCGCTTGAAGGCGCTGCGGATGCCGCGGTGGCGTCGCCCCTCCGCGCGCCAGCGCCGACGGCGCGTGCCCGGCGGCGGCGTCAGCACGCGCGGACCCTCCTGCACCGGGGCCGCGGCGCGGGCCTCGACCGCCGACGGCGAGACGCCGCAGGGCGCGACGAGCAACAACACGAAGAGCGCGAACAGAAGCTTGCGCATGAGACTCTGCATCCTCCGAAAGAATTTTGTGCGCCGGGGTCTTTGTGTGTGCGAAGCATCGCACACGGCCGCGGGCCTCGTCCAGCCGCGAAAAAACGGATGGCGAAACGGCCTGCGCGGGTGTTAATCTTTGTTCGTGAGAGCAAACATGAAAACAGTACCCCTCGTCGTCCTCTCAGCCCTCTTCGTCCTCTGCTTTCAGGCGGGCTGTAACAAGTCGGCCTCCAACCAGCCGGGCGCGCAGGCCGAGCCGACGCTCGCGCCGGGCAAGGCTATGACGGCCGAGGAGCTGATCGAGTCTTACAGGATGGAGCCGGCCGACGGCGCGGGCAAGTACAAGGGGCAGACGCTGGACGTGACGGGCACGGTCTCGCGCAAGGGGAAAGATTTTCAGAACAAGCTTTACGTGGACCTGAAGGGCGAGAACACCGTCATCGAAGTCCACTGCACCTACAACGAAAGCCAGCACGACAAGATGTCCGCACTACAGCCCGGCCAGCAGGCGACCATCCGCGGCGTTTGCGACGGGAGATTTTTGAGCAGCGTCGTCTTGAAGAACAGCGTGCTGGTCAAATGAGCCGCGGAGCCTTCGATTGATGCAGGCGGAAACACTCAACTGCCCTACGTGCGGGGCCGCCGCCATGAGCGACGCGACGCGCTGCGAGTTCTGCGGCGCGCGGCTGAAGACTGTCGCCTGCCCGCGCTGCTTCGCGATGATGTTCGTCGGCGCGAAGCACTGCTCAAGCTGCGGCGCGCGGGCCGAAGAAGCGGGCGCGGCCGGCGGCACGGCGGCCTCTTGCCCGCGCTGCCGCGTGCCTTTGGAGTCAATCGCCGTCGGGAGCGCTTCCTTGCGCGAGTGCGCGCGGTGCGACGGGCTCTGGGTGGACGTGGAGTCGTTCGAGCGGATAGTCAGCGAGCGCGAGGAGCAGTCGGCCGTGCTCGGCGCGGCCGCGCTTCTGCCGAAGCAGGGAGCGGGCGGCGGGGCGGACGCGGTGCGCTACGTGCCCTGCCCAGAGTGCGGCCAGTTGATGAACCGCGTCAACTTCGCGCGCTGCTCGGGCGTGGTCGTTGACGTGTGCAAGGGGCACGGCACCTGGTTCGACCGCGACGAGCTGCGGCGCATAGTGGAGTTCATACGCGGCGGCGGCCTCAGCGTCTCGCGCGAGAGGGAGAAGCGCGAGGTCGAAGACGAGCGGCGCAAGCTCAGACAGGAGCAGCTTTCCGCGGCGCTTCAGGACAGGCGGATGGGGCGCGGCGTGGACACGGACGACCACCGCCTCGGCGGCATCGCGGCCGCCGGAGGGTTGTTAGGCTGGCTGCTCGATTAGCGTAGAAACATGAGGGAAGTTCGGGGCTGAAAGAAGCTGATTGAAAAGTCCCGGCAGGGACGCGTCGAAAATAGCCCAGCACTTCAGGAAGCGGCCGTGAACAATAATCGAGTCCCGTAGGGACGGCCGAAAATTTCAATCGTCCCTCCGGGACGTTTCTGTTTTTGCGCGGAACTTTTCGCCGCGCGGCGCGTGTCTAGGAGCGTTCACACGGGCGGACTCTGACGAATTGAGGAGAGAGGTTATGGCATCAAGGAAAATTTATCGCGCCGCTTTGGCGGCCGTGTTAATCGTCGCGGGCTGGGGCGCGCACTCGCGGGCGGCGCTGGCGCAGGAGGCTGAGCGGCCGCGGGTCAAGAGCGACGAGGCGGCCGGACTGGAAGTGCAACTCCACCTGCTGGTCGCGCGGCGGACGACGGACGGCGCGGACGAGAAGCTGCCGGCGTCGCTCGACGCGGTGGTCAAGCAGTTGAAGGCGGCCTTCCCGTTCAAGAGCTACAGGCTGGCGACGACCTTGCTCAACCGCGTCAAGAACGGCGGGCGTCTGGGCGTGCGCTGGTACGGGAGCCCGCTCTTCGGGCAGTCGCCCGCGCCCGGCTCCACACCCGGCTCCAACGAGTTAAACATCATGGGGGTCAAGTTGGAGAAGGACGACGCCGGGCGCGACATAGTGCAGCTGGCGAGCTTCAACTTCAACGCGCGCATCACGGTCCCGACACCGACGTTGGCGAGCGCGGCAGCCGGCGCGCCTACGGTTCAGACGGAGAATACGGGCATCACTACGGACCTCTCCGTGCGCGAGGGCGAGCCCACCATCGTCGGCACGCTCGATGTCGGCCCCGCGGGCGACGCCCTCATCCTCGTCGTCACGGTCAAAAGACCCGGGAAGTAAAAAAGCAAGGAGACGCCCTTGTCATTCGCCGCGCGCCCCGCGTCCAGGGGCGCGCGGTCTGCTTTTGTGGATAATGCTTGTACAGAAGGGCGCGAGTTGATTATGATGAAAGCGCAGGAGCAAAAGGAGGCGTGCTGTTTCCCTTGACCCGACAGCCGCCTGACGCCGGGACGAGCCTTTACCAAGTTTAACTGACCGCGACAGGACAACCCCCGAGAATTCTTATGACCCCCGAAACTGAAGTCACCACCGCCACAGCCCCCGTCGAGACGGCGGCCGAGGGCAAGTACGTCTACTGCATCATCGAGGCCAAAGAGCCGCGCTCGTTCGGGCCGATGGGCATCGGCGCGCGCAAGGACGAAGTCTACACCGTCCACCACAAGGGCCTCGCGGCGGTCGTCTCCAACACGCCCATCGTCGTCTACGACCCGACGCGCGAGAACGTCTTCGCGCACGAGCAGGTCAACGAGGCCGTGATGCGCGAGTTCACCGTGCTGCCGATGGCCTTCGGCGCGCTCTTCCGCACGGAGGAGGACATCATCGAGCTGATGCGCGGCACCTACGACGCGCTGCGCGACGTGCTGGCGAAGATGGAGGGCAAGGTCGAGTTCGGCCTCAAGGTCAACTGGGACCGCGACCGCGTCATCGCCGAATTGGAAGAGGAGAACGAGGAGATTCGCCACCTCAAGGAGCAGATCACTTCGCGCACCACCGGCTCGACCTACTTCGCCAGGATGCAGCTCGGCCGCCTCGTCGAGACGGCGCTCACGGACCAGGCCGACGCCTACATCCGCGAGGTCTACTCGGTCCTGCGCGACACGGCCGTCGCCTCGCGCGCCAACAAGCCCATCGGCGACAAGATGATTATGAACGCGGCGTTTCTGATCGAGCGCGAGCGCGAGGCCGAGTTCGACCAGAAGGTCAAGGAGATTGCCGCCAAGTACGAGACCAAACTCTCCTTCAAGTACACTGGGCCGTGGCCGCCCTACAACTTCGTCCACATCCGTTTGAAGCTCGAACGCGGCGAGAGCACGACGGAAGCCATCGCCAGGTAGGGAAGAAGTTTATGTTATTCATTGACGACCTGCTGCTCTCGCCGGTCAACGGTTTCATCTTCATCCTTAATCAGATTCAGAAGATCGCTGATAAGGAGCTGAACGACGACTCCTTCATCAAGGAGCAGCTGCTCGAACTGCAAATGCGCGTCGAGCTGGACGAGATTTCCGATGAAGAGTACAAGGCGCGCGAGGCTGAGCTGTTCGCGCGCCTGCGCGCCATCAAAGCGCGGCAACTGGACTTGCTCCACCAGGTCCACACGGCGGAGTCCTCGTCCATGACCGTCGAAGCGGGCGGAGACGAAGCGGGCGGTTTCTGGGAGCCGGGCGGGGGGCAGTAAGGCGTGAGGGGAGCGAAGAGCGCGCGCGCGAAGAAACACGCTCGCCGTTCCCAGAGTGAAACCTCGCCTCCGCGGACGCGCTACCTCTTCTTCGGCGGCAAAGGCGGCACGGGCAAGACAACGACGGCCGCCGCCACGGCGCTCCATCTTCTCGACAAAGCCAAACCCGGCGAGCGCATCCTCATCTTCTCGACGGACCCGGCGCACTCCCTCTCAGACAGTTTCGGCGTCAACATCGGCGACCGGCCGCGCGAGGTCGCGCGTCGCAAAGGCGCGGCTCTGGTCGCCTACGAGATGGACGCCGCGGCCGCGCTCGAAAAATTCAAAACCGAGCACCACGCCACGCTGGCCGAGATCGCAGACCGCGGCACGCTCCTGGACGAGAGCGACATTAACGAGCTGCTGTCGCTCTCGCTGCCGGGCGTGGACGAGGTGATGGCGCTCTTCGAGCTGAGCGAGTTCGACCGCGAGGAGGCTTACGCGCGGGTCGTCGTGGACACGGCCCCGTCGGGCCACACCTCGCGGCTCCTGCGCCTGCCGGAAGTCTTCTCGCGGATGGTCGCCGCGCTCGACCGCATGGCGGACAAGCACCGCTACATCGTCGCGCAGTTCGCCCGCGGGGCGGCCCGCGCGCGACGCGACGAGGTTGACATCTTCCTGGACGACCTCGCCGAGAGAATCAGCCGCGTGCAGTTGATGCTCACGGACCCGGAGCGCACGAGCTTCACGCTCGTCTCCATCCCCGAAGCGATGAGCGTCGAGGAGACGAAGCGCTACTTCGCGCTGCTCCTTGAGGCGCGCGTGCCCGTCACGGACCTCGTCGTCAACCGCGTCGAGCGCGAGCACGCGGCCTGCGCCTACTGCCGCGCGCGAGCCCGCGGCCAGAAGCCTTCGCTCGAAGAACTCGCACGCGAGTTCAAATCTCTCAGCCTTCATCAAGTCCCACTCCTGCCCGCTGAGGTGCGCGGCGCGCAGGCTTTAAGAAATTTCGCGCGGCTCGTCTGGGAAGAAGAGAAGGAAGGCAGAAGGCGGGAGGCAGAAGGCGGAACGCAGGGCTCATCAGGCAACTTTCCGCCTTCTGCCTTCTGCCTTCCGCCTTCTGCCTCGCGCTTTCCGCTTTCCGCCGTCCGCCTTTTGCTCTTCGGCGGCAAGGGCGGCGTGGGGAAGACGACCGCGGCGGCGGCGACGGCGCTCGCCCTGGCCGAGTCTGATGCGGGCGCGCGCGTGCTTGTCTTCTCGACCGATCCGGCGCATTCTCTCTCGGACAGCTTCGACGAGCCCGTCGGCTCGTCGAAGCAAGGCGTCGCGGGGCTCTCGAATCTGGACGCGATGGAGATTGACCCGGCGGCGCGCTTCGAGGAGTTGAAGACTAGATACCGCGCGTGGACGGACGAGCTGTTTGAGCAACTCGCGGGCGGCTCGCGCTGGGAGATTCAGTTCGACCGCGAGGCGATGCGGGAGCTGGTCGCGCTCGCGCCGCCGGGCATTGACGAGATTGCGGCCCTCAGCGCCGTCAGCGACCTCCTGGACGAGGACCGCTACACGACCATCGTGCTCGACACTGCGCCGACGGGCCACCTCGTGCGCTTCCTGGAACTGCCGCAGGTCGCGCTCTCCTGGGTCCGCACGTTCATCAAGCTCCTGCTCAAATACCAGAACGTGGTGCGCGCGGGCGGCGTCGCCGAGGAACTAATCGCGCTCTCGAAGAGCGTCAAGCGCGTCACGGCGCTCTTGACCGACCCGGAGACTTGCGAGTTCGTCGGCGTCGCGCGCCCCGAGCGCATGAGCCTGGAGGAGACGGCGAGGTTGACGCCCGTGCTCAAACGGCTCAAAGTTCCCGTCCGGCGGCTCCTGGTTAACGGCGTCGTGCCGTTGGACGCGGCCCGCGGGTGCGGCTTCTGCGCCGCGCGCCTGCGGCATCAGTGCGAAGTGCTCGAAGAGTTCCGCAAGCGGTTCAAGCGGACGAGCGAGCTGTTCGTGGCAGTCGAGCGGCCCGCGGAGGTGCGCGGCCCCAAACGTCTGCGCGAGCACTTCGACGGCTGGCGGAGAGTGAAAAAGTAGATGAGCGAGGCGTACTACCTTTATTGCATCGGCGAGACTGAGGCGGTGGCGTCCGTTTGGGGGAAAGAGATGCCGCAGCCCATCGAGCCGGAGACGACGTTCGTCAAGATTGACGGCGGCGGGTTGTCAGCCGTCGCGAGCGTCGTCGCGCTCGCTGACTACGGCGAGGAGGCTTTGCGTGCGCGCTTGTCGGAAGCGACCTGGGTGGCCGTGCGCGCGATGCGGCACGAAAAGGTGGTCGAGCACTTCTCGCGCCGGGCGAGCGTCGTCCCTTTGCGCTTTGGCACAATTTATCTGGAAAGCGAAAAGGTCGAGCGGATGCTCGCCGAAAGACATGACGAGCTGCTCGCCATCATCGAGCGGCTGCGCGGGCGCGAGGAGTGGGGCCTCAACGTCTACACGGATCGCGCGCGGCTTAAGGAAGCGATAGTGTCGCTCAGCCCGCGCCTCAGCGAATTGAGCGAGCAGGCCGCGCAGGCAAAGCCTGGGCAAGCCTACCTGATGCGGAAAAAGATAGACTCGTTGCGCGACGCGGAGACGCGCGCCGAGACGCGGCGCGTGGCCGCCGCGATTGAGCAGGAGTTGGCGGGCGCGGCCGCGGCTTCCGCGCGCCTGCGCGTCCTCAAAGACGAGGGCGGCGAGCAGGGCGACGTGGCGGCGAAGCTCGCGTTTCTCGTCGAGCGCGGCCGCTTCGAAGAGTTCCGCGCCGCGGCCGAGCGGCTGGCACAAAAATATGAGGGCGCGGGCTTCAAACTTGAGCTGACGGGGCCTTGGCCGCCGTATAATTTCGCGGTGGGCGGGAGCTAGATAAAGTTCAGATTTCAAGCGTATGGCTGACGAGGAGCTGGAACAATTATTAGACGACGAGAGCGAGCTGTCGCTCCTGGAGACGCTCGACCACGTGCTCGACCGCGGGCTCGTGATCGCGGGCGAGATTACCATCTCCGTGGCCGACATTGATCTGATCTTCCTCGGCCTCAACATCCTCGCCAGCTCGGTCGAGACGGCACACGAAGTACTGAAAGAGCGGCAGAAGGTGGCGGCGGGAGATGAGTCGAACAGCCCTGAAGTCGGGGAGTGACTCGCCCCCTGTTGCGGCTTTTATGAACCTTTATGCTTACTGCTTGAGCGACGAGGTGAAGGCCGGCCCGGTCTGGGATGTGGACGGCGTGGGAGGCGCGCGCACGCGTCTCGTGGAGAGCGCGGGAATCTCGGTGGTCGTCAGCGAGTTCGGTGAGGAGAAAATCGCCGTCACGCGCGAGAACGTGCTGGCGCACGAGCGCGTCGTCCGGCGCGTCCTCGTCGAGACGACGCCGCTGCCGTTCCGCTTCGGCACGATAGTGAGCGCGGCGCGGCTCGAAAGTTATCTCGACTCGCAGCAAGCCAGGTTGAGGGAACAGCTCGCGCGCGTGCGCGGCGCGGTCGAGATGAGCGTCAAAATCATCTGGCAGAGGAAGCGTGCGGCGGGCGAAGAGGAGGAGACGGCCGCCGGGACGGGGACGAGTTTTCTGCTCAAAAAGCGGCGCGAGCTGCTGGGTGAGGGCGAGGCCGAAGGGCGCGCGGCGGAGGTCGAGGCGTGGCTCGGCCGCTCGGTCGCGGGACTAGTGCGGGAGTCGCTCGTGAGCCTGCGGCCTTCAGAAAACTTGATTCTGGCGGCGGCGCACCTGGTCGAGCGGGCGCGGCTCGGGGACTACCGGCGGGCGCTCGGCAGGGCCAAAACTGAGCGCCCCGAATTACATTTCTTGACGAGCGGAGCCTGGCCGCCGTACAGTTTCAGTAGGGTTGACCCTTGAGTTGCGAGCACGGTTGGGAGTAATCTGTTGAAGCCTTCCCCCGAAGTCCCCCTTCCGGTCGAGCCGGAGATAGACACGCTGCACGCGGCGGAGTTCGCGCGCGAGTTACGCCGCGTGTCCGAGACGTTGCCCCCGCGCATCAACATTGATGCCGAATCAGTCGAACAAGGCTTGGCGAAGCTCGTCTTGACGTTGATCGAATTCATCCGCCGCCTGCTCGAAAAGCAGGCCGTCCGCCGGATGGAGGGCGGCGATTTATCGCCCGAGCAGGTGGAGGAGCTCGGACTCGCCCTGATGAAACTGGAAGAGAAGATGCGGGAGCTGAAGGCGCAGTTCGGACTGGCCGAAGAAGACCTCAATCTGGACCTCGGCCCTGTCGGCCGGTTGATCTGATGAGGTAGAGAATTGTCGAGGCGGACGTGCGCCCTGGTCTTACTGCATGAAGCCGCCCTCTTTTGACTCGTGAGGGTGAAGAGTTGTCAAGCGAGCGATCAAGTCTAATTACGGCGCGCCCGCCCGGGCTGGTGGACGTGCTCGACCGCATCCTGGACAAGGGGCTGGTCATCGCGGGCGACATCAAGGTGTCGCTCGCCAACGTCGAGCTGCTGACCTTGCAGATTCGGCTCCTCGTCTGCTCGATTGATAAGGCCGAGCAGATCGGCCTGAACTGGTGGCGCTACGACACGAACCTGACGACGCGCGCCGAGCGCGCCGAAGCCGAGAACGTGGAGCTGCGCGAGCGCCTGGCGGAGCTGGAGCGCGAGGTCAGGCAACTGGCCGCGCCCCCGCCCGCGACAAAGAGCGGGGCGAAGCGGGCCGCCCCGGCCGCCCGGGCAGCGCCAGCTAAGAAAGGCAAAGGGCGCGGCCGGTGAAAGCGGCGGCTGTCCCCGGAAGTTAAGCTCGGCTGGCTGTTTCTATTGCGCGCTGGATGGAGAGACCTCGCGCGGCGTGCTGACATTTCAACTTTGGAAAAGAGGGAATAAAGCAAATGGCTGTTGAAAGAGCGCCCGGCGGCACCAGTTTGATTGACGTACTCGACCGCGTGCTTGATAAAGGCATAGTCATTGACGCCTGGGTTCGCATCTCGCTCGTCGGCATTGATCTCATCACCATCGAAGCGCGCGTCGTCGTCGCCTCGATTGACACTTACTTGAAGTACGCGGAGGCCGTCGGCCTGACGCCCGCCGTCTCCCGCCCGGCCCTGACGCCCGGCGCGGCCGAACCGCTCGAAGACGAGACGCGCCGCCGCGTCTCGGTGGAAGTGGAACGACAGTAAAACAGAAGTCAGGAGTCAGAAGTCAGGAGTCAGAATAAAAGCTCAAAACGCTTTCGTTCTTCTTCTGACTCCTGACTTCTGACTCCTGAATTCTGCTTTTATGTCCCAAGTCCCAACCGAGCTACTCTCTCAGGCTGTTCCTGCTATCTCCGAAGCGGAAGCACCCGACGTGCGTCTGCGCCAATACGAGGTCTTAAGCGAGACGACAACGCAGATGCTGGCGACGCCGACGCTCGACGAGCGATTGGTGCTCGCGCTCGAAGCCGTCGTCGCCAGCCTCGGCCACACCCAGGCCGCCATCGCCATCGTTGACGAGCGCGACGCCTCGCTGAGGACACGCGCCGCCATCGGCTTCGATGACGAGTCCGTGGCGATAGAGATGCCGCTCGATTCGAGCGCGGCCTGCGTCAAGGTCGTGCACGAGGGCCGCCCCTCCTGGATAACCGTCTCGGACGACGAGCAGTCGTGCGCGCTCTTTGGCCGGATGGCGTGGAAGCAGGACGTGTTCGCGCTCCCGCTCTTCGGGATGCCCGAGCTGACGCGCAAAGGTGAGTTGGAGCCCGCGCCGCGCCGCCGCCTGGACGACCGCGCCTGGTCGCTCGCGCCCGCGACCTGCTTCGGCGTCCTCTACCTCGGCGCGCGGCGCGACTCGCTCGACGACGCGGCCCACTCCTTCCTGACGCGCTTCACGGATCGCATCGGCATCATCGCCTCCTCCGCCATCCACCAGGAGCGCCTGATCTCGACCGTCAACAAGTTGCAGCGCGAGCGGCAGTGGGTCGAGTCCATCATGAAATCGGTCGCGGACCCCATCGTGCTCACGGACCTCGACAACCAGATTCTCTTGCAGAACCGGCGCGCAGAGGAACTCTTCAGCGGCTCGAAGGACGCGGGCGAGGGCAAGCGCCGCGCGCTCAAGATGAACGACCTTTTGTTCTCGGCCTACCTGTCGAGCGCGGCCGTCTCCTCCTCGCAAGTCATCCAGCGCGACATCACGCTCGTGGACCCGCTCGAAGGCTCTGACATACACTTCGAGGTCATCTCGACGCCCGCGCTCAACTCGCGCGGCGAGCGTTTGGGCCTCGTCTCCATCTTCCGCGACGTGACGGACCTGCGCGAGGCGAACGAGGAATTGGCCCGCAACTTCACGAAGCTGCAACAGGCGGAGAGTGAAGCGCGCCGCGAGCGCGACCGCCTAGACCTCATCATCGAGAACGTCGGCCACCCCGTCGTCGTCTGCGACGCGAGCGGCAACTTCATCCTCTTCAACCGCCGCGCCGAGCTCCTCTTCCAGCAGAAGGACGCCTTCACCTCGAACGCCTCGGCCGCCATCCGCGCCAACTCCGTCAAGCTCACGAGCTTCATCTCGGCTCTGGCCTCCGCGTCCGAGACCGACCGCCAGGCCGAGATCGAGTTGATTGACCCGGAGACGAGCGAGGCGCTGCCGATGGAGATCACGGCGGGCGAGGTCGTGGACGCCAAGGGGCAGGTGACGGCCGTCGTCTCCATCCTGCACGACCTCTCCGAGATACGCGAGCTTGAGCGCCGCCGCGTCGAGCAGCAGCTCTTCGAGTCCGAAAAGCTGGCGGCCGTCGGCCGGCTCGCCGCCTCCATCGCGCACGAGGTCAACAACCCGCTCGAAGCCATCAAGAACTCGCTCTACCTGATGCAGACCGGCAAGGACGCGGAGAAGAACGCGCGCTTCCTGGAGATCGCGCGCAAGGAGACCGAGCGCGTCTCGCACATCATCCGCCAGATGCTCGGCTTCGCGCGCCGCTCGGGCGAGGTCGGCTGGGTGGACGTGAATCAACTGCTGGAAGAGACGCTGGTGCTCTTGGAGAAGAAGCTCAAGCAGTCTGGCGTCCGCGTGGTGAGCGAGTTGGACCCGCGGCTGCCGCAGGTGCGCGCGCGCGCGGATCAATTGCGCCAGGTCTTCCTCAACCTGCTTCTCAATGCGCAGCAGGCGATAGACGGCGGAGGCACCATCAACGTCTCCACCTCGCGCTACGGCCAGAGCATCCAGCCCTCGGTCATGGTGCAGATCAGCGACTCGGGCGTCGGCATCAGCGCGGACGACCTGACGCGCATCTTCGAGCCCTTCTTCTCGACGCGCAAGAAGGGGACGGGGCTCGGCCTCTGGGTGACGCAGGACATCGTCCGCCAGCACGGCGGGCGCATAGACGTGACGAGTGACAGGGACCGCGGCACGACCTTCACGATCATGCTCCTGGTGGACTCGCCCATCCTCGAAGAGGACGTTAAGAAGTAAATCCCGACGAGAATCTCATGGCCTTCCAGACTATCCATGAGCGCGGCGACGAGCAGGACGGGAACACGGCCCCGACCGCGCTGGCCGGCGCGCGCCTGCTCGTCGTGGACGACGAGGAGAACCTGCGCATCACGACCGCCGCCATCCTCGAACAGGAGGGCTACGCGGTCGAGACGGCGTCATCCGGCAACGAGGCGGTCGCCCTCCTCGAAGGCGCGGAGTTCGACCTCGTGCTCACAGACCTGCACATGGACGCGGGCGACGGCCTCTCCGTGCTCGCGGAGATTCGCCGCCGCGCGCCGCTGACCATCTCCGTCGTCCTGACCGGCTTCGCCTCCGTCGAGTCGGCCATCGCCGCCCTACAGCAGGGCGCTTACGATTACCTCGTCAAGCCCTGCGATATAGACGAGATGAAGCACACCATCCGGCGCGGCGTCGAGCACCGCCGGCTGATGCTGGCCGAGCAGGAGGCGCGGGAGAACCTGGAGCAGCTGAACCGCGATTTGGAGCGCAGGGTCGAGGAGCGCACGGCCGAGCTGACGCGCCTCAACGAAGAGTTGGCCGAGGCCAACCGCGCCAAGGACATCTTCCTCGCCACCCTAAGCCACGAGCTGCGCACGCCGCTGACGCCCGTCCTCGGCTGGGTCAATCTGCTGCGCAACGGGAACCTTGACGGCGAGGGCGTGGAGCAGGCGCTCGACGCCATCGAGCGCAACGCGCGCCTTCAGTCGCGTTTGATTGACGACCTCTTGGACATCTCGCGCATCGCCACGGGCAAGCTGCGCTTCGAGCCGAAGCCGACCGACCTCAACAGCGTCGTCGAGGCGGCCGTCGAGACCGTGCGCTCTTCGGCGGGCCTCAAACACGTCGAGCTTGAGACCGCGCCGGCCGACGCGCCGCTCGTCGTCATGGGCGAGCCCGTGCGCCTGCAACAGATCGTCTGGAATCTTCTGACGAATGCCGTCAAGTTCACCGAAGCCGGCGGGCGCGTCTCCGTGCGCGTCGAGAATGTGGGCCAGGACGCGCGCGTCGTCGTGGAGGACACGGGCATAGGCATCTCTGCGGAGTTTCTGCCCTACGTCTTCGACCGCTTCCGGCAGGCCGACGGCTCGCGCACGCGCCGCCACGGAGGTTTGGGTTTGGGCTTAGCGATTGTGGACGCGCTCGCCAAGCTGCACAGGGGGAGCGTCGAGGCGCAGTCCGAAGGCACGGGCCAGGGCTCGCGCTTCATCTTCACGCTGCCGCGCGCCAAGGCTTCCGAGCACGCGGACGAGGCCGGCCGCGAGGAGGCCGCGCCCGAGGCGGGCCAGCAGGTCTTGATCGTGGAAGACTCGCCCGACACGCTCGCGTTCCTGAGCGCCATCTTCCAACAGAAGGGCTGCAACGTGATGGCCGCCTCCAGCGCGCCCGAGGCGCTCAAGCTGGCCGCCGACAACCGGCCGACCGTCATCATCTCCGATATAGGGATGCCGGGCATGGACGGCTACGAATTGTTGAAGGAGCTGCGCCGCCTGCCCGGCCTGAACCAAGTCCCTGCCATAGCCATCTCCGGCTACGCGATGGACGAGGACCGCGAGCGCGCCGCCGCCGCCGGCTTCACCGCCCACGTCGCCAAGCCCGTTGACGTGGACGACCTCTTCGCCCTCATCCAAAAACTGACCGCGCAGAGCTGCTAACCAAAGACGATGGGAAATGTGCCAGTCGGGGCGCTGACCCGAGCCGCGCTCGCGCGCGGCCTCAGGCACCTCGCGGCCGTTGACGGGGATTTGGCGCGCGTCCTCGAAGAGCACGGTCGGCCGCCGATGTGGGAGCGCGAGGAGGGGTTCGGCACGCTCGTCCTCACCATCCTCGAACAGCAAGTCTCGCTCGCCTCGGCGCGGGCCGCCTACGAGCGCCTGCTCGCGCTCGCCTCGCCCTTGACGCCCGAAAGCTTTCTCGCGCTCGACGACGCGGCCCTCAGGCGCGCGGGCTTCAGCCGCCAGAAGACCGTCTACGCGCGCCACCTGGCACAGCTCATTAAAGAAGGCGAGCTTGACCTGACGGCACTTGAAATGATGAGCGACGACGAGGCGCGCGTGGCTTTGATGAGGGTCAAAGGCGTCGGCTCGTGGACGGCGGAGATTTACCTGCTGCGGGCTCTGCTCAGGCGGGACGCGTGGCCCGCGGGCGACCTCGCGCTGGCGATAGCGGCACAGGAGGTCAAGGGCCTGCCCTCGCGCCCGACGCCGGACGAGTTGGAGGAATTGGCCCAAGCGTGGAGGCCCTGGCGCGCAGTCGCCGCCCGCCTGCTCTGGCACCACTACCTACACCGCCTCACTCGGGCACGAGCGCGAGGCGGAAGCCCATGATTGACCACTCGCCTTCGCCCTCGACTTCATTGATGTAGGAGAAATCCCCGCGCGTGTTCGGGCCGACCGCGTAGCAGGTGGCGTTGCCTTCCCGGTCGCGGTAGAAGCCCAACTCCAACGTCTCCGTCTCGCTCCACTCCTGATGAAAGAGCGTGCCGACGAGGTTGAAGACCGCGGGCGGGCAGACGGTCGCGCGGTAACCAGCCGGCATGATGCCGCGCGCGCGCCAGTCCTCGTTGACGATTCTCAAAAATTCTCTCAGGCTGAGGTAGTTGTGATCGTAGCGCGTGCCGTTCATCATCCCGGCGCGGCCCATGTAGGGCGTGAGCGGGTCCGCGGACGAGTCGTGTCCGTAGAGCGTGCCGTAGAACTGCCGATTGCCCGGCAGGTAGCGCGGCTTGACGGTCGTTTCCACCCCGACGATTGTGCCCTGGTGTTTTTCGTGCCCGCTCTTAATCGCTTCGAGGTAGCTGGCCTTGTGCTCGCGCGCCTCTGCGAAATCGCGCGGGGCCGTCGGGTAGAGCCGCGAGAAGTAGTCGCGATCGAGCGGGACCGCGCCGGCCGCAGGGATGATGTGCCACTCGATGTTGAAATGGCGTAAGCCTTCCGCGGCCTCCGCGCGCAGCTCAAACTTCGCGGCGTCGCCCGCCAGCAGCTCCGCGTCCGCCTTCAGCCCGAAAAACTCGCGCAGCTTCTGCGACCTCTCTTCCACCCATTGTGACATCGCCGTAACTCCCCCCCTGTGACATATTCGACACTCAGATATATTGAAATGCAAGTTTTCTCGCGCGACGCCGAACTCTAACATCTAAGGGACCGTAAATCGTAAAGAGGCGGACGGATTTCTTTTACGAATCATTTACAATTCAAGGGTTTTCAGTTGTAACCGCAGGCCCGCGCGGGGCGTATTCAAGTTATGGAAGTTTAGGGATAGAGTCTACGTATGTCTTTTTCATTACCTCCTCGCTCGCTTCGCCCGGCCCCTTTGCTCTGGCTGGCCGCGGCCCTGCTGCTCGCGGCGGCGTCGTCAGGCTGCGGCCGCTCCGAGTCCGCGGCGGGGGCCAGAACGACCACGACGACCACGGAAACGACCCGCGGTGAAGAGGGCGGTGAACGCGGCGGCGCGGGCGGAGCGCCCATCGCCGTCACCACGTCCAAAGCGACTGCGCGTCAGGTGCCATCATACGTGCAGGCCACGGGCAGCCTGAGCGCCAACGAGACTTCGGATGTCGCGCCGCAGACTTCTGGGCAGGTCGTGGCGACGCCCGTCAACGTCGGCGCGTTCGTCCGCCAGGGGACCGTCATCGTGCGCCTCAACGACAGGGACGCGCGCCTCAGGTTGCAGCAGGCCCAGGCCGGCGTGCAGCAGGCGCAGGCGGGCGTGCGACAGGCCGAGGCCCGGCTGGGCCTGAGGCCCGGCGGCAACTTCGACGCGAGCGCCATCCCTGAAGTCCGCACGGCGAGCGCCAACCTCGAACAGGCGCAGGCCGAACTGCGGCTCGCGGAGGCCAACGAGCGTCGCTACCGCGAGCTGGTCGAGACGGGCGACGTGGCCGTCAGCATCTACGACCAGTACCGCACGCAGCGCGACACGGCCCGCGCGCGCGTCAACAGCGCGCGCCAGCAGCTCGAAACGGAAATCAACACCGCACGCCAGAGCAACCAGGCGATTCAGTCCGCGGAGGCGGCCGTGGCGACAGCCCGCGCGCAAGTCGCCATCGCGCAGAAGGCCGTGACCGACGCGACCGTGCGCGCGCCCTACGCGGGCTACATCAGCAACCGCCCCGTGGCGGTCGGCGAGTACGTCACGCCCGCCTCGGCCGTGGCGACCGTGCTCAGGACCAACCCGATCAAGTTGGAGTTGCAAGTCCCGGAGGCGGACGCGCCGCACGTACAGGCCGGCATGGGGGTCTCGCTCGAAGTCGAGGCGTACCGCGACAGGAAATTCGCGGGCGTGGTCTCGGCCGTCAACCCGGCGATTGACCCTGTGTCGCGCGCGGCGACCGTCGAAGTTAACGTCGAGAACAGCGACAACGCGCTGCGCGTCGGGATGTTCGCCACGGCGCAGATCGCGCGCCACGGCGCGAACACCAGCGTCTACGTCCCGCGCGCGGCCGTGCTCGGCGACCAGAACACGCAGTCCTACCGCGTCTTCGTCATCCAGGGCGACGTGGCGAAGCTGCGCGTCGTCCAGATCGGAGTCGAGGAGGGCGACTCCGTGCAGATCATCTCCGGCGTCAACGCGGACGAAGTGGTCGCCACCAGCAACCTCGAACAGCTTTATGAAGGCGCGCGGGTGAAAGTACAATGAGTAGTGGTCAGTAGTCAGTAGTCAGTGGTCAGCAAAGACAGACTGCTTTTAACTGACCACAGACTACTGACCACTGACCACTAACAAGCGGAGCTTGTTTTTATGCAGAAGCTGGCTGAAATTTGCGTGCGGCGGCCCGTGTTCGCCACCGTCATCATCCTCCTGCTGACGGTCATCGGCGGGTTCTCCTTCTTCACGCTCGGCGTGGACCGCTTCCCCAAGATTGACATCCCGACCGTCAGCGTGCAGACGACCAACCAGGGGGCCGCGCCGCAGGAGATCGAGACCGAGATCACGGACTACATAGAGGGCGCGGTCAACACCATCCCCGGCATAGACGAGATGCGCTCCTCCTCCTCGCAGGGGCGCTCGCAGGTCACCATCACCTTCAACCTGGAAAAGAACGCCGACCTCGCCACGCAGGAAGTGCGCGACAAGGTCAGCACGATCCTGAACCGACTGCCCGAGACGGCCGACCCGCCCGTCGTCCGCAAGTCCGACCCGGACTCCATGCCGGTCCTGATCTACTCCATCAGCGCGCCGCGCTCCTCGGTCGAGCTGACCACGCTCGTCCAGAACCAGATTCAGGAGCGCATCGAATCGGCCGACGGCGTCGGCGAGGTCGTCGTCTTCGGCGGCCGCCAGCGCGAGATCAAAATCTACGTTGACCCGGACCGCCTGCGCGCCTACAACCTGCCCGTGACGGCCGTCTCGAACGCCCTGCGCGCGCAGAACATCGAGCTGCCCGGCGGCCGCCTCGAAGAGGGCGCGCGCACCGTGACCTTGCGCACGCTCTCGCGCATCACGCGCGTCGAGGACTTTAACGACATCGTCATCGCGACGAAGAACGGCTACGCGGTCAAGGTGCGCGACATCGGCCGCGTCGAGGACAGCGGCGTGGATCCGCAGTCTGCGGCCTCGCTGGACGGCGTCCCTTCGGTCTCGCTCGGCATCCGCAAGCAGTCGGGCGCGAACACCATCGCCGTCATCAAAGAGGTCAAGCGGCGCATGGCCGAGATTCAGCCGCTGCTGCCCGCGGACATCAAGATCGTCGTCACGCGCGACCAGTCGGAGTTCATCGAAACCAGCTTGCACGCCATCGAGGAGCACTTAATCGTCGGCGGCCTGCTCGCCGCCCTCATCGTCTTCCTCTTCCTGTGGAACTTCCGCTCGACGGTCATCGCGGCGCTCGCCATCCCGACCTCGATCATCTCGGCCTTCGCGCTCATCGCAGCACTGGGCTACTCGCTCAACCAGATGACGATGCTCGCGCTCACCCTGATGGTCGGCATCGTGATTGACGACGCGATTGTGGTTTTGGAGAACATCTACCGCTTCGTCGAAGAGAAGGGGATGCACCCCTTCCAGGCGGCGGTCGAGGGCACCAAGGAGATCGGCCTCGCCGTCATGGCGACGACGCTCTCACTGCTCGCAGTCTTCATCCCTGTCGGCTTCATGTACGGCATCGTCGGCCGCTTCATGTCCAGCTTCGGCCTGACTTCGGCGGCCGCCATCGCCGTCTCGCTCATCGTCTCGTTCACGCTGACGCCGATGCTCGCCGCGCGCTGGATCAAGCCGCCGAAAAAAGCGATTACGCCGGAGGGCTTGCCGGGCGGCGAAGTCGAGGGCGGCGCGGGTGCGGGCGACCCCACTGATGATGAGAAGGTGAAGGCCGAGAAAGAAGGCCACTCCTCGAAGGAGGGGCGCTTCTACAAGCCGGTTGACCGCGGTTACATGGCGATGCTCAGGTGGTCTATGGCACACCGCTGGGCCATCGTCCTGCTCTGCGCCGTCGCCATAGGCTTCATCGTCCCGCTCTACAACTGGGTCGGCTACAACTTCCTGCCGGACGAGGACGAGTCCGCCTACCAGGTCAACCTGCGCGCGCCGCAGGGCACGAGCCTGCCGGCGACGCAGAGCGTGTTGGAGCGAGTCGCGCGCGACGTGCGCGAGCAGATTCCGGGCGTCGAGGGCACGCTCGTCAACGCGGGCGGCTTCGGCGGCGGCACGCCGAATCAGGGCTCCGTCCAGGTCAGGCTCCGGCCCGTCGCCGACAGAAAGTTTTCGCAGGCCGACCTGATTCAGCAGACGCGCGACATGATACGCAAGCGGAAGTACCCGAAGGAGTACGTCATCACGGCCTCGGGCGGCTCCTCCATCGGCGCGAGTCTGGGCCAGGGGCGCGGCGGCTCTTCTCTTGGCTTCTTCATCAGCGGCCCCGACATTCAGAAGTTGGACGAGTACTCGAACAAGCTGGTCGAGCGCATCAAGCAAGACCCCAACTTCCGCGACGCAGACCGCTCGCTCCAACTGAGCAGCCCCGAAGTGCGCGTCCGCATTGACCGCCAGCGCGCGGCAGACCTAGGCGTCCAGGCCGGCGACGTGGCGCAGGCGCTGAACATGCTCGCGGCGGGCGCGCGCGTGACGACCTTCAGCGAGGGCTCGGACCAGTACGACGTGGTCGTGCGCGCGGGCGAGGAGTTCCGGCGCACGCGCGAGAGCCTGAGCAACTTCTCGGTGGCGTCGTCCAACGGCGGGACCGTCGGGCTGGAGAAACTGGTGACGCTCGAAGAGGGCGAGAGCGCGGCCTCCATTGACCGCCTCAACCGCCAGCGGTCAGTTACCGTCTCGGCGAGCCTCGCGCCGAACGGCTCGGAGGGCGCTGGGCTAGAGGCCATCCAGAGGTACGCGAACGAGCTGAACATGGAGCCGGGCTACCTGACGGGCGTGACCGGCCAGTCCAAGGAGTTGCAGCGCGCCAACCGCTCGTTCATGCTGGCGTTCCTGCTCTCGTTCGTCTTCATGTACCTGATTCTCGCGGCGCAGTTCGAGTCGTTCATACACCCCGTCACTATCCTGCTGACGCTGCCGCTCTCGATTCCGTTCGCGCTGCTCTCGACCTTGATCGCGGGCCAGCGGCTCAACATCTTTTCGGCGCTCGGCATCCTGCTCCTGTTCGGCATCGTCAAGAAGAACGCCATCTTGCAGATTTCCCACACGAACGATTTGCGCGCGCACGGCATGGAGCGTTACAGCGCCATCCTGCAAGCGAACCGCGACCGCCTCAGGCCCATCCTGATGACGACCATCGCGCTCGTCGCGGGCATGGTGCCGCTCATCCTGGGATCGGGGGCGGGTGCTGCGACGAACCGCTCCATCGGCGTGCTCGTCGTCGGCGGGCAGACGCTTTGCTTGCTGCTCACCTTGCTGGCCGTGCCCGTCTTCTACTCGCTCTTCGAGGACGCGAAGGAGTCGCGCGTCTGGGGCTACGTCGGCGCAGGCATCAGCACTTTCAAGGGAGGAGTGGGCCGCCGCCTCGCGGAGATTCGCGCCGGCTTCTCGCGCAAACCGAAGGTCGCCCCGCCCCCCTCCGCGACGACCGCAAAGGACAGATATGTTGACCAGGCTTCAGGTGACTAAGGAAATGCGGATTGCGGATTGCGGATTGCGGATGTGGATAAACCGCTCAAACGCTTTCCAATCCGCAATCCGCAATCCGCAATCCGCAATTAGAGTGTTGCTCTGCGCGCTCTTTCTGCTCGCGTCGGGCGCGACCGCGCTGGCACAGAATCCTTCGCCCTCGCCGTCTACGACGCCGCAGCCGGCCCCGCCCGCGGGCACGACCGGCGGGCAAGGGCAGCAGCCGGGACAGGCCCCGCCCTCGCCCACGCAGTTGCCGCCCAACTCGTCCACGGCCCCAATCCGCCCTGACAACGAGGCGCAGCAGAGCGCGCAGCCGCAGACGGGCGTCGAGCAGGAGCGCCAGCAGACCACCCCCAACACGCAGGGGCCGCGCCCGACGCAGCCGCAGGTCCAGCCGCCCTCGCAGCAGACCGCGCCCGGACAGCAGCCGCAGACGGCCACGCCCGCCGGCACGCAGACGCCCGGAACCACGACGACGGGCAACACCACTCAGACCGGCGTGCAGCAGACGCCCGGCCAGGAGGTCGGCGTCACGAGCGGCGTCGCCCCGGCCGAGTTGCCGGAGGACCCGCCGCCCGTCGCGCCCAACTTCGAGGCCCCGCCGCGCCCCTTGCCTTCGGCCGAGCGCGTCGGCGTTGACGTTTCGGACCAACTGCCGCTGGCGCTCAACGAGGCGATCGCGCTCGCGCTCGAAAACAACAACGACATAGACAGCTCGCGCATCAACGTCGAGATTGCGGAGTTCAACCTGCGCGCCGCGCGCGGCGTCTACGACCCCGTCTTCTCGTCCGAGAGTTATTTCGAGAGCCGCGTGACGCCGACAAGCTCGACCCTCGGCGGCGCGGGCGCGACCGGCTCGGTCAAGCAGACGGACGCGACCGGCGCGGTGCGCCTCGGCGGCTTCTCGCCGTTCGCGGGCGGCTCTTACCAGATGGACTTCTCCTCGACGCGCCTGACGACCAACAACCAGAACGTCACGCTCAACCCGCAGTTCCCGACTGCGCTGACCTTGACCTACGTCCAGCCGCTCTTCCGCGGCCTGCGCTTCGACAACAACCGCCGCCAGATCGAGATCGCCAAAAAGAATCTTTCACTGACGGACGCGCAGTTCCGCCAGCGCGCCATCGAAGTCATCTCGCAGGTCGAGCAGGCTTACTGGGAGCTGGTCTTCTCGCTGCGCAACCTGCAAGTGCAGATAGACGCCGTGCGCCAGGCGCGCACGCAGGTCGAGAGCAACCGCCGGCTCGTCGAGAAGGGCGTGCTCGCGCCCATAGACATCGTCGCCGCCACGACGCAGGTGACGACCTTCGAGCAGAACGTCTACACGGCGCAGGAGGCCGTCACGCGCGCCGAGAACACTTTGAAGACGCTGATGCTGCCCGACCGCACGGCCCCGCTCTGGTCGCGCTCGCTGACGCCCGTCACGCCCGTCAACCTCGAAGCCCCGCGCGTCCCCCTTGAGCAGGCCGTGACGGCCGCGATCCAGAGCCGCCCGGAATTGGCACAGCTTCAGACCAACGCCGAAATCAACCGGATAGACCAGCGTTACTTCCGCGACCAGACCAAACCGCAGGTTGACCTCGTCGGCACTTACACGACGGTCGGCCTCGCCGGCTCGCTCACTCCGGCTGCCATCAGCGGAGGGTCAAGCCAGAACAACCTCCTGCGCCTGCGCGTCAACCAACTGTCGGAGCTCGCGGGCCTGCCGCCGCTCGACGTAACCACGGGGAGCAGCGGCGTCAACCGGAACCTGATCGGCGGCTACAATACGTCGCTCGGGAATTTATTGGCCCAGGACTACCCGACCTACCGCGCGGGCGTCCGCATAGAGCTGCCTTTGCGCAACCGCACGGCCGAGGCCAACCTTGGGCGCTCGCTCGCCGAAGGCCGCCGCATCCAGAACGACCGCGCGCAGGCGGAGCAGATCATCGAGGCCGACGTGCGCAACGTGACGCAGGCGTTGAGGTCCGCGGAGGCGCGGCTCACGTCGGCCGCCGCGGCGCGCTCCTCGGCCGAGCAGCAGTACGAGAGCGAGCAGCGGCAGTTCCGCGCGGGCACGACCACTTTCTTCCTCGTGTTGCAGCGGCAGACGGAATTGCTCGCGGCGCGCGGACGCGAGCTTCAGGCCCAGACGGACCTGAACAAAGCCATCGCCGAGTTCCAGCGCGCGACGGGCAGCACGCTCACCGCCAACAACGTCTCCATCCGCACGGACGGCCCCGCGCGCGAGTTGCAGATGCGCCCAGCGCCGTCCGCCGACTCGCCCGCCGCGCAGCCGGCGTCGGCCAGCTCCTTCGCCGAGAGTAAAAACCAATGACGTGTGACGCCCCACGGAGTCCCGGACACACGCGCGTGCGAAATTTCCTGCTCCTCGCCGCCGCGCTTGCTGTCACCTCGGCGTGCGGAGCGGGGAGCAATGGCAGCGACGAGAGCGCCGCGCGCGGCGTCGTCGTGGTCAACGCGCCGGCGGCCGGCGTAGTGCGCCGCGTCATCGCGCGCGAGGGGATGGCGGTCGCGGAGGGAGCGCCGATTGTGGAGATTGCAGTCCAGACGGAAGGCCCCGCGCCCACGCCGACCCCCGGCGAGAGCGCCGAGGCGCGCGCCGCGGGCAACTTCAAGTCGGCCGACGCGGAGATCGAAGCCGCGCGCGCCGAGGTCGTGCGACACGACGCGGAGGTCCGCCGCCTTGAGCCGCTCGTCGCCTCGGGCGAGTCCCCGCAGGCGCAGCTGGACGCCGAGCGGGCTCTCTACGAGCGCGCGCAGCAACGCTTACAAAAGGCGCAGGACGCGAAGCAGGGCGCCGAAGGTGAGCTGCGCGCCGCACGCAGTCAGCCGCGCACGGCCACGACGACGGCCCCGGCCCCGCGCGAACAGGTCATGGCCGCGGTCGCCTCCTCTTCCGGGACCGTCAGCGTCGTCAGCGTGCGCGTCGGCGACCGCGTCAAGGCGGGCCAGCCGGTAGCAACCCTGCGCGCGAACGACTGACGAAGCTGGGCCAAAAAAAATGTCCACCGAAGCGATCAACATAGGGCCGCGCGAGCGGCGCAAGCGGCGGCTGATGGGCGTCGTCGCCCTGACGGTCGGCGTCGGCCTGGCCTTCGTGCTCGTCGTCTACGGCGCGCCGCGACTCTTCCGGCTCGTCATCTTCTTCCCGATCTGGATGGCCGGGCTCGGGCTCTTGCAGTCGCGCGAGAAGACCTGCATCGCGCTGGCCGCGCGCGGCGTCTGCAACATGGACGAGGGCGAGGAAGAGGTTGGTGATGAAAGCAGGGCCGCGGCGCTCAGGGAGAAGGCGCGGTGGATTAACCGGCGCGCGCTCCTGACGGCCGCGGCCATCACGGTGCTGGCCCTTGTCTTCCCGACTGGGGGGCTGGGTTGAAGTTGGGGACTCTTTGAAACTCAGGTGCGCGCGTCGGTCGCGCGCCGCTGCGGGTGGCCGTAGCGCGGCACGAGCCCCGTGCGGCGCTCTATGCCGTAGACGCGCACGTCGTTGCGCTGCACGGTCCAGATTTTCCGCAGGCTCAACAACTCGCCGAGCGTGTAGCCCAGGTTGTCGTCGTTCATCTTCGTCAGCCCGCGCAAATACTCCCAGGTGCGCGCGCTGCCTTCGAGCGCTTCAAGAATCTTCTGTTGGCGCGAGGTCAGAACTGGCGCCGCCTCTACCGGCCTGGGCATCTTGCTCCTCCATGTGTGGTGTCGCCCCCAGGGGGTTGTCGGGACACCGTCCTGAATCCAAGGGCTCCCGCGTGAAGGGGAGGGTCGGCGGCCATTCTACTACTTGGCCGCCGGAAAATGAATGCCGGCGCGCGCGACCTGCCGCTTGACAGGGCCTCGGCGCGAATCTACTTTCGCCCTTGAAGGACGCGTTGGATGATGAGAAGTTACTGCTCCATCCTTATGCTCTCGCTGGCTCTGCTCGCGGCCGCGCCGTCAGCGGCGCAGGGCCAGAACGATTTCGACCGCCTGGAGCGCGCCGTCGCTCTCATCCGCGAGGGACAGCTCAGCCGCGCCGAAGCCGAGCTGGCGGCCGTCCTGCGCCGCCGGCCCGACGACGCCAACGCGCTCAACTTCCTCGGCGTCATCCGCGCCAGCCAGAAGCGCACGAATGACGCCGAGCAGTTGTTCCTGCGCGCGCTGAAATCTTCGCCGACGCTCGTCGGCGCTTACCTCAACCTCGGCCGCCTGTACCTCGAAGGCGGCAATCACGCGCGCGCCCTCTGGGCCTTCACGGAGGCGGACAAATTGGCCCCGGGCCGCGAGGAGATTCTTCTCAACCTCGCGGCGATTCACGTCGAGCGGCGCGAGTTCGAGCCCGCGCTCTCCGCGCTCGGAAAAATTCCGCGCGGCGCGCTCGGCGTCGAGGGCTTTCGCCTGACGCTCATTAGCTACCTCGGGCTACGGCGCAACGAGGAGGCCGTCGCGCTCGCGGCCGCGCTCAAGCAACCCGGCGCGCTGCCCCCAGAGGAGGCCGCGCTCTTCGCCGCGCTCTTCGCCAGCCACGGCCTGCTGGAACAGGCGGTGGCGATTCTCGAAGCCGCGCGCGCGAATTGGCCCAACTCCTACCCCGTGCTTTACGGCCTGGGCGCGAGCTACGCGCAGCTGCGCGACTGGGCGCGCGCCGAAGAGTTCCTGACGGCGGCGCTCGCGGCGCGGCCCGACGACGTGGCGACGCTCGGCGCGCTGGCCCGCGTGGCGCGCGCCCGCGGCGAGATGGAGAAGGCGCTCTCGCTGCTGATGCGCGCGCGCAAGCTCGCGCCCGCGTCTCAGGAGGTGCTCTACGACTTCGGCGTGACGGCGCTCCACATGAGCCTGATTCTGGACGCGCTGCCCGCGTTCGAGGAGTTGCAGCGCCGTCGGCCGGACCACCCGCCGTACATCTACATGCTCGCGGCCGCGCGCCTGCACAAGGGCGAGAAGGGCGCGGCCGAAACCTTGCTCCGGCGCTACGTCGAGCTGCGCCCGGCGGACGCGGCGGGCCACCACCTGCTCGGCGTCGCGCTCAACAGCCTCAACCGCTTCGCCGAGGCGCGCGCCGCCTTCGAGCGGAGCCTCTCGCTCGGCCCGAATCCCGAGTCCGAATACATGCTCGGCCTCATCAGCAACAACGAGGGCGACGCGGCCGGCGCGATCCGCCGGCTGGAAAGTACGCTCAAGGCGGAGCCGAACCACGCCGGGGCGCGCGCCGAGCTCGGCATCGCCTACGCGAAACAGAATGACTACGAGAGGGCGCGCGCCGAGCTCGAACGCGCCTTCGAGCTCAACCCGAAAGACCTGCGCGCCGTCCACCAGCTCGGGCTCGTCTACGCCAAGCTCAATGATCGCGAGCGCGCGCAGAAGATGTTCGCGCTGGCCGACGAGCTGCGCAAGGAGCGTCGGCAGCAGGAGACAGTCATCCTGAAGCTGGTCGAGCCGCCGCAGTAGTGGCGAAGCCCGCGGACGCACCGCAGGGGCCGAAAAAACTTCGCGCAGGACGCAAGAAAAACTTGACAGGAAATCGCGCGCCCTGCTATAAGCCGTTCGAGGCCAGTTAACCGTTTACGCTTCCGCTTCAATAAAAATTCGCTCGGATGGATTGCCCGGAGTAGTGTCCCTGACATTAACATCCGTCCCCGCGGTCTGAGATAGCGGTGCGCAAGTGCCGGTGAAATGAACATGATTGGTGTTCACTTTCACCCGTGACTGGACGCAACAAGCTCCCGATAGCAACTCTTTTCGATAATAGTCTGCCGCCTCGGCCGTGGCCGAGGTTTCCAAGGAGTGGTCATGAAATCCAAAAAGTTCTACGCGCTCGTGCTGCTTATTCTCACCGCGGCGCTGGCCTCGACGGCTGTGGCCCAGAGCGACCGCGGCTCGATCACAGGCACCATCAAAGACCCGAACGGGGCCGTCGTCGCCGACGCGAAGGTGACAGCCATCAATACTGAGAGCGGCGAAATCCGCGAGGCGAAGACGAGCGGCGAAGGGACCTTCACGATCCCGCAGTTGGTGGCCGCGCCGTACCAGTTGAGCGTCGAGGCCGCGGGCTTCAAGACTGCCACGGTCGATGAGGTCCGCGTCGGCGTGCAGGTCACGCGCTCGGTCGAGATCACGCTGGAGATCGGCGCGGTCGGCGAGAGCGTGACGGTGACCTCGGAGGCAGCCGTCATCAATACAGACACTCCCGTGCAGCAGCTCAACGTCACGGAGAAGCAGGTCCGCGAGCTGCCGCTCCTGGTGGGTGCCGAGAGCGGCGGGCGCTCGCCGCTCTCCTTCATCTTCCTCGACAGCAGCGTCACCTCTGTCGAAGGGCAGACAGGCGGCACCACGGGCAGCTCGGGCACGAACGCGACCAACTTCCGTGTCGCTGGCGGCCAGGGCCTCGGCGCGGACATTTTGATTGACGGCGCGCAGACCCGCCGCGGCGAGAACGGCACGTTCTTCTCCGAGGTCGCGCCGGGGCCGAATGCCTTCCAGGAGTTTACGATCAGCACGTCGCAGTACTCTTCGGAGTTCGGCAACTCGTCGGGCGGCGTCATCAACTTCACGATTAAGTCGGGCGGCAACGACTTCCACGGCGAGGCGTATCTCTTCCACATCAACGACGCGCTCAACTCGAACATTGACCGCAACCGGCTCCTGGGCCGCGAGAAGCCGCGCGACCGCCAGTTCGACTACGGCTTCAGCGTCAGCGGCCCCGTCTTCTTCCCGCGTTTCGGCGAGGGCACCGGCAATCCGTTCGGAACCCTCCGCAACAAGACCTTCTTCTTCTTCAACTACGGCGGCTACCGCACGTCGCAGTCGGAGACCGTGGACCTGACGGTCCCGACCCTCGCGATGCGCCAGGGCGACTTCTCGGAGCTCCTGACGGACCCGTACGTCCTACAGTTCTTCGGTGGCCCGGTCCAGATTTTCGACCCGAGCCAGGCGGTCGGGCAGCGCACAGCGATTCCCGGCAACCGGCTCGACCTGTACCAGGGCGGCGCGCTCCTCTCGGCCATCGGACAGAACTTCGTCAACCTGTTCCCGTTGCCGAACCAGACCGGCCCGCTGGGCTCGACCGTCTTCCGTAACTACAACACGACGTCCCAGGCGACCGCGCGCACCAACTACTACGTGACCAAGCTCACGCACACGATCACGGATCGTCAGCTTTTGAATTTCAGCTACACGTTCCGCAAGCTGCCGAGCGTCAAGGGCGGCTTCCCGCGCTTCCCCGAGCCGTTCGTCGCGGACGGGGTCTGGGACCAGGAATTCAAGTCCTACTACGCGCGCTTGCAACACGACTGGACTCTGACGGCGAATCTGCTTAACCACTTCAACGCCGGCTTCTCGCGTTCGGACGTGTCGAACCGCAACTTCACGTTCGGCGAGGGCACTACCACCTCGCTCGGGATCAGGCCGGGCGTGACGCAAGACCTGGGCTTGCCGCAAGTCGGCTTCCCTGGTTACGGCGACCCGGCGACCTCGCTCGACCCGCGCTCGTTGCAGCCCGGCGGTTCTACTTTCTTCAGCAACCGCGTCCGCGACAACTCGGTCCACATCAGCGATTTTGTGACCTACATCCGCGGCAAGCACTCGATGAAGTTCGGCGGCGAGGTCCGCATCCAGCAGTTGAACAACGCGGCCCACTTCGACATCGGCGGCCGGTTCAACTTCCGCAGCAACCAGACGGCCAACACCAACGACTTCAACCAGGGCTGGCCGGTCGCGAGCCTGCTCACCGGGAGGACGGAGTTCGCCTTCAACAGCAACCAGACGATTGATCCGGGGCTGCGCTTCTTCTCCCAGGCCTTCTTCTTTCAGGATGACTTCAAGGTGACGCCGCGCCTGACGTTGAACCTCGGCCTGCGCTACGACTACGGCCGGCCGCGCGAGGAGTCCCGCGGGCGCTACCGCGCCTTCGACCCGGACGTGCCGAACCCGGCCGCCGGCGGCCGCCTCGGCGCCATCGTCAGCGCCGACGCTTCGAATGGCGGCATCCAGGCCGAGTTCCCGGGCTTCATCGAGCCGGACAAGAGCAACTTCGGCCCGCGCTTCGGCTTCGCCTACTCGATCAACGACCGGACGGTCGTGCGCGGCGGCTACGGCCTCTACTACGCGCCGATCATCTACAACGACTTCGGGAACTCCGGCTTCCTCGGCTACAACCCGGGCTCGGTCGTCATCAACGGCGGGCTCGACTCCTTCATCTCGCTTGAAAACTTCCCGTTGCTCCCGACGCCCAACCCGGCCGACCAGTCCGTCGGCCAGTTGGACACCACCATTGACTTCTTCAACGAGAACTACAAGGCGGGTCGCACGGCGCAGTGGAGCCTCGACGTGCAGCGCGAGCTGCCCTGGAACTTCGCCATCTCGGTCGGCTACATCGGGAGCCGTGGCACGCGCCTGAAATCGAACTTCAACCCGGTAAACAAACTGCCGCTCGACGCCCTGAAACTCGGGGAATCGCTGCTGAGGAAACGGCTGGTTGATGTGAACCCGGCCGAGCGTGCCTTCGCGGCGGGCCTCGGCTTCAACCTGCCGGCGGACCCGAACCAGATCTACCCCGGCTTCAACAACGCGGGCGGGAACCTGAGCGGGACCGTGGCCCAGGCTCTGAGGCCGTTCCCGCAGTACGGGATCATCAACAACCTCATGGAGAGCGAGGGCCAGAGCACCTACCACGCGCTCAAGATTGACTTGCAGCGCCGCTTCTCGCAGGGCATACAGTTCGGACTCTCCTACACGAAGGCCAGGCTGACGGGAGACGCGGCCGAGGACATTTTCGGCGGCTCGCCTTTGAACGGCGTGATACAGAACCCGTATGACCGCGAGTCCCTGCGCTCCATCTCGCCGAGCAGCCTCCCGAACTCGCTGGTCTTCAACTACATCATCGAGCTGCCGTTCGGTAAGGGCAGGCGGTTCCTGAACCAGGGTGGAATCGTTGACCGGCTCGTCGGTGGCTGGCAGGTCACGGGCATCCACCGCTACCGCAGCGGCGTGGCGCTCGTGCCGTTCATCGCGGGCGGGCAGCGCGACTTCTTGACGCTCGTCGGCTTCGGCGGCAACCTGCGGCCCAACTTCACGGGCGCGGACTTCTACACCAGCAACCCTGCGACGGGCACGGAGTACCGTTACCTGAACCCGGCCGCCTTCTCGCGCCCGCCGGATTATCGTGGCGCGCCGGCGATCTCGCTCGACAACGGGATGACCGTCAACCCGGCTTACATCACCTTCTACGCGGACCCGACCCGGTTCTTCGGGACGGCCCCGCCGAGCACGAACGAGCTGCGCGGCCAGCCCTTCTTCGCCGAGGACTTCAGCCTCATGAAGAAGACGCGTATTACGGAGACGACCTACTTCGAGATTCGCATGGAGGTCTTCAACCTCTTCAACCGGGGGCGCTTCGGCCTGCCCATCGTCAACATAGACGACATCAACGGCCTCGGGCTCTCGTTCCGCAACGGCGACATCTTCCAGCCGCGCCGCATTCAGGTCGGCGGACGGTTCGTCTTCTAAAGCGCGAGTCCTGCCTATCAGAGACGGGCGGCGCGGGATGAGTCAGCAACGACTTTTCTCGCGCCGTTCGCGCTTCGCGGCGCTGGCCCCGCGGCCTCGACACCCGGCCGGTAATGTGAGACGTTTTACCTGGCATGTCGCGCTCAAGTTTTAACTCACGAAATCTTCTGGCCTGCGCCCTTGTCTGCCTCTTCGGCGTCGGCGTCGCCGCGGCGCAGACGGGCGCGCAGTCCAGGCGGCAGCCCCAACAGCGGCGCGGCGCGAGTGGCGCGGCGCGCGGCGACGAGGCCGCCGCGGCGAAGGTCGTGGACGAGGCCGTGGCCGCCTTCGACCGCGGCGACGAGCAGGCGGCGCGCGCGCTCTTCGCGCGTGCCCTCGAACTCGACTCGAAGAACGTGACGGCGCACACCTACCTCGGCGTCATCAGCGACCGCGCGGGCCAGTTGAGCGAGGCCGAGCGCCACTTCGCCGCCGCCGCCATCAGTGCGCCGCTCCTGCCCTCGGCGCGCAACAACCACGGCGCGATCCTGCTGCGCCTCGGGCGCACGCCGGAGGCCATCAAGCAGTTCGAGATCTCGCTCAAGCTCGACCAGAATCAGCCGAGCGCGCTCGTCAACCTCGCGCAGATTCGTTTCACAGAGGGGACGCCGCAATCGCTGCGCGCGGCGCTCGACCTGTTCAGGCGCGCGCAGGCTTTGGCCCCGGACACGGGCGTGGCGCGCGCTCTCGTCATCACCGCGCTCAAGGTGGGCGACCGAGCGGCGGCGGCCGCGGGCTACGGCGACTACGCCGCGCGGCTGGCCGCAGCGCCCGCGCCGGAGGTGACGGGCTCTGCGGCGCGCGGGGAACTCGGCGGCGCGCTCCTCGAAGCGGAGCTTTACGCGGAGGCGGCCGAAGAGCTGAAGGCGGCGGTCACCGCCGACCCGTCGAACGTGGAGGCGGTCGTGCGCCTGGGCAGGGCGCAGGTCGGGCTCAAGGATTTGCCCGCGGCCGGGCGCACGCTCGAAGGGGCCGTGGCGCGCGGGCTTGAGGCCGCGCCCGTCTACGCGCTGCTCTCGACCGTCTACGAGCAGACGGGTCACTTCGAGAACGCCATCCCCGCCATGCGGCTCGCCATCCAGCGCGACCCGCAGCGCGAGGAGTATCGCTTCAAGTACGGGATGCTGTTGACCAACGTGCTCGCGCCGGGCGCGGCCGTCATTCGGCTCGAAGAGGCGCTCAAGGCGTTCCCGAACTCCGCGCGCCTGTGGTTCGCGCTCGGGCTGGCACAGTTCCGGTGGAGCAAGAACGACGACGCCGCGAAGGCGTTCACGCGCGCCGTCGAGCTGGACCCGAGCTTCGCCCCGGCCTACGCCTACTTGGGGATGACCTTCGTCGAGCTGGGACGCTACGACGAGGCCGTCAAGCTCTACGAGCGTGCGCTCGCGGCCGACGAGAAGCTCGGCGTCGTGCACCACCTGATCGCCGACGTGCTCCTGCGGAGGCAGGACGCGAACCTTCAACTTGTGGAGTCGCACCTAACGCGCGCCGTGAAGATGGACGAGACGTTCGCCCCGGCGCGGCTCGCCCTGGCGAAAGTCTTCATCCGCACGAACCGCTACCGTGAGGCCGCGGCCGAATTGGAGCGCGTCGTCGGCGTGGACCCGAAGCTCGCCGAGGCTTACTACCACCTCGGCCGCGCCTACCTGCGTTTGGGCCGCAAGGCCGAGGGGCAGGCGGCGCTCGACAAGTTCAAGCTGCTGAGTGAGGAGCAGAAGACGCAGGCGCAGAGCGAGCGGCGCGAGATCGTGCGCCGCCTGGCGAACGTCCTTTTTTAAAGCCGGCCTGCCCATTGCGGATTGAGAAGAAACCACTCAAGCCTTTGCGCCTTACGTCTTACCTTTGCGCCTTTGCGAGAACCCGCAACGTTTCACGCAAAGGCGCAAAGTAAAAACTTAAGGCGCAAAGGGTTGAATCTGTCTCCTAAGATGCAATCGGTAGGCGAACAGAATCTCATCCACGGGAGGTGTGTTCTCATGTCAAACCTTTCATCAATAATCAGGCGGGCGGGCGTCGCCCTCCTCTGCCTGTCGGTCTTCGTCGCGTGCGCCGCGCGCGCGGTCGCGCAGGAGGCGCAGGCCACGCCCACTCCCCAGCAGCCGGCCGCGAGCCAGGCCGCGCCGCAGATGAGCGACTGGGGCGACACCTTCGACGGCGACAAGCTGGACGAGACGAAGTGGGAGCGCTACACGTTCGAGGGCGGGAGCGGCGGCAAGTTCGAGGTCAAGGAGGGCCAGCTGCGTATGCGCAGCATCTTGGACTCGCGCGCGGGCGTGCGCAGCCGCCAGGATTTCGCGGCCGACCGCTTCGTCGTCGAGGCGAACGTCGCCAAGGTCGGCTCGCAGATGCCGCGCCCGGACGAGGCCGGCGGCGGCAAGCCCGGCAACGCAGTCCTCGCCGTGCTCTTCGACGGCTCTGACCGCAACCGCATCGAGTGGCTGGTGACGAGCGAGGGTGTCTTTGAGGCGTGGGTGATGACGGACGGCAGGGGCGAGCGGATAGACAACCGCAGGCTCGGCACGAAGCTGAAAAACCCAGTCATCGCCATCGCCCGCCGCGGCGACGAATTTCTCTTCATCCTCAACGCGCCGGACAGCCCGCCCCAGAACGCGCAGGTCGGCCTGACGAAGACCATCAAGAACATGCCGAAGACTTTCCGCGTCATGGTCTACGGCTTCGGCTCGTCCGAGAACAACTGGGACTCCGTGCGCGTGACCACAGTCAAATAGCCTGCTGAACGGGGTCGGACGATAGATGAGGCGAGGCCGACGGACAAATCACCTGCGGCGGATTTTATTCCCCGCGCTGTTGCTCTGTCTGGTCGCGGCACAGGCCACGGCGCAAACGGGCGCGCGCGTCCGCGTTGACGCCTCGCGCGCGGAGGGGCGCATCAGTCCTTTGCTCTACGGCCAATTCCTGGAATTCATGTACGAGGGCATCAAGGGCGGGCTGCACGCCGAGCTGCTCCGCAACCGCAGCTTCGAGGAGGCCCCGAACGCCGTGGGCCTCTCACGCTACTGGGAGCGTTACCCGGACGACCGCAACGACGACTACGGCCTCGCCTTCGCCTGGGACTCGTCCGACCCTTACCCGCCCGCGAGGAAGAAAGTGGCCGACACGAAAGAGAAGGAGACGGCCGAACACTCTCTGCGCGTCGAGGCGGGCGACGGCGTCATCAGCCGCCACGGCGTCTACCAGCCGCGCGTCCCCGTCCGCGCGGGCGTCGAATACCGCGGCCACCTCTGGATGAAGACGAGCAATTATGAGGGCCGCGTCGCCGCCGCGCTCGAATCGGACGCGACCGACGAGGTCTACGCAGAGGCAGACATCACGAATCTTACGGGCGGCTGGCGCAGGTACGAGTTCACTCTGCGGCCCGTCAAGACGGACAGGCTCGCGCGCTTCAGTCTCCTCTTCTACGGGCGCGGGCGCGTGCACGTTGACCAAGTCTCGCTCATGCCGACTGATGCGGCCGCGGGCGGCGTGCGGCGCGACGTGTTCGAGCAGGTCCGCGCGCTCAAACCGGCCTTCCTGCGCTGGCCCGGCGGCAACGTGGCGCAGGACTATCGCTGGCAGTGGGGCGTCGGCCCGCGCGACGAGCGCGTCACCTGGGCCAATCTCTCCTGGAAGAACGAGCCCGAGCCGTCGGACTTCGGTACGGACGAGTACGTCCAGTTCGCCCGCGCCGTCGGGGCCGAGCCGACCATCACGGTCAACGTCGAGGGGCGCGGGGCCGACGCCGCCGAGGCCGCCGCCTGGGTCGAATACTGCAACGGCCCCGCCTCTTCCAAGTACGGCGCGATGCGCGCGCGCAACGGCCACCCCGAGCCCTACGGCATCAAGCTCTGGGAGGTCGGCAACGAAATCTGGGGCGACTGGGTGCGCGGCCACTCGACGGCCGAAGTTTACGCGCGCAACTTCAACCGCTACGCCCGCGCCATGCGCGCCGTAGACCCCTCCATCAAACTCATCGCCGTCGGCGACAACGACATGACCTGGAATCGCACCGTGCTCAAAGCCGCGGGCGCGTCCATTGATTACCTCGCGATTCACCACTACTACAGCCGCCGCGACATGGGGGGCGACGACCTCAACCTGATGGCGCGCCCCCTCCACTACGAGAGGTTTTACGGCGAGGTCGAACGGTTGATTCGGGAACTCGCGCCGGGCCGCGACATCAAGCTGGCGATTAACGAGTGGGGGTTGGACTTGCCGGTCGAGCGGCAATACTCGATGGACTCCGCGCTCTACGGCGCGCGACTGATGAACGTCTTCGAGCGCCGCGGCGACCTCGTGGAGATGAGCGCCGTCTCCGACCTGGTCAACGGCTGGCCCGGCGGCATCATCCAGGCGAACCGCCACAGCCTCTTCGTCTCGCCCCTCTACCGCGTCGTCAAGCTCTACAACGAGCGCCGCGGCTCGGAGCAGTTGGCCGCGACCGTCGAGGGCCGCAGCTTCGACACGACGCGCGAGGGGAAAAATGTGCCAGTCCTCGACGCAGCCGCCAGCCGCTCGGCCGACGGGCGCAAGATTTTCGTCAAGCTCGTCAACACAGACCGGGAGCGCGCGCTCGAAACGACCGTCGAAGTCGCGGGCGCGCGCGTGACGGGCGGGGCCGTCATCGAGACCATCACGACGCACACGCCCGCGCGCATGAACAGCTTTCAGACGCCGAACGCGGTTGACGTGCGCGGCCGGCAGTTGAATGCCGGGGCCGGCGGCTTCAAGGTGCTGCTCCCGAAGCAGTCCGTCTCGGTGATAACTTTGAACGTCAGGTAACCAGGGCGCGCGCCGTCCGCGGCGGCGGGAAAGGGTGAGGGGGAAGAGTTGGTCGAGCGGGAAGTTTTACGCCAGGCTTTCGTCAAGACTTTCGGGCGCGCGCCGAGGCTGTTCCGCGCGCCCGGCCGCGTCAACCTGATCGGCGAGCACACGGACTACAACGACGGCTTCGTCCTGCCGATGGCGATTGACCGCGAGACAGTGGTCGCCGCCGCCCCGCGCGACGACCGGCGGGTGCGCGCCTTCTCTCTGAACCGGAACGAAGAGGCCGTGCTCGACCTGGATCAGCCCGGGCCTCCGCGGCGCGGCATCTGGCTCGACTACGTGGAAGGCGTGGCGCGGGCTCTTGAGGAGCAGGGCGCGCGCCTCAAGGGCGCGGACCTCGTCATCTCCTCGGACGTGCCCGCGGGCGCTGGGCTCTCCTCCTCGGCCGCGCTCGAAATCTCCACGGGCTTCGCCCTGCTGAGCGTCTCGGGGCTCGAAGTTGACCGCGTCCGCCTGGCGCTCGCCGGGCAGCGGGCCGAGCACGAGTACGTCGGCGCGATGGTCGGCATCATGGATCAGTTCGTCGCGGCGCTGGGCCAAAAAGGGCACGCGCTCCTGATTGACTGCCGCAGCCTGGAACACACGCCCGTGCCGCTCGACACGACCCGCGTGGCCGTCGTCATCTGCGACTCGCGCGTCAAGCACGACCTGGCGGACTCCGAGTACAACGTGCGCCGCGCCGAGTGCGAGCGCGGCGTGGAACTCTTGCGCGAAGTCCTACCCGGCATCAAGGCGCTGCGCGACGTGACGATTGAGGACTTCGAGCGACACTCGGGCGTGTTGCCGGAGCCCGTGCGCAGGCGCTGCCGCCACGTCGTCACGGAGAACGACCGCACGCTGCGCGCCGTCGAGGCGCTCAGGCGCAATGAGCTGGAAGAGATGGGCCGGCTGATGAAGTGCTCGCACCGCTCGCTCAGGGACGACTACGAGGTGAGCTGCGCGGAACTTGACCTGCTGACGGAAATCGCCGGCAACTTCGCGCCCTGCCTGGGGGCGCGCATGACCGGCGGCGGCTTCGGCGGCTCGACCGTCAACCTCGTGCGCCGCCAAGCCCTCGCGGAGTTCCAGTCGCTCGTCACCACCGAGTACCAACGCGCGACCGGCAACACGCCGAACATCTACGTCTCCGACGCGGACGACGGAGCGAAAGAAGTGACATAATATTGCCGAGTGCGGAGTGCGGAGTGCGGAGTGCGGATTAAAAAACCTATCTTCCAATCCGCAATCCGCAATCCCCCATTGATATGTCTATCAAAGACGTGGCGCGCGAGGCGGGCGTTTCGACGGCGACGGTCTCGCACGTCATCAACAACACGAGGCACGTCTCGGACGAGGTCCGCGCGCGCGTGCTCGACGCCATCAAGCGTTGCGACTACTACCCGAACGCGCAGGCGCGCAGCCTCGCCTCGGGCCGCAACCACACGCTCGGCCTGCTGATCTCGGACATCGCCAACCCGTTCTTCCCGGAGCTGGTCAAGAGCATCGAGACGGCGGCCTTCGAGCGCGGCTACGACGTGGTGCTGGCGAACACCAACTACGAGGCGCTGCGCACCTCGAACTACGTGCGCCGCCTCATCGAGCGCAAGGTGGCGGGCGTCGCCCTGATGACTTCCGAATTAGATATGTCGCTCGTGGACGAGCTGGCCCGGCGCGATGTCTGCGTCGTCTTCCTAGACCAGGGCTTGTTCGGCGCGCACATGAGTAATCTGGTCGTCAACTACGCCGCCGGCATAGAGGAGGCCATACAGCACCTGGTCGCGCTCGGCCACCGCAGCATCAATTACATAGGCGGGCCGGCGCGGATGCGCTCGGCGGCCAAGCGGCGCGAGGCGTTCGAGGATTCGGTCGCGCGCCTGCTGCCGGGCGCGCACCCGGCCGTCTACGAGGGCGACTTCAAAATCGAGGGCGGCCGGCGCGCGGCCGGTCTGATGCTCGAAGCCGGGCGACCCCCCACGGCGGTCATCGTCGCCAACGACATGATGGCGCTCGGCGCGATGCAGGAGTTCCGCGCGGCGGGCCTGAAAATCCCGCAGGACATCTCCGTGGTCGGCTTCGACGACATAGCGTTTGCGTCCTTGACGGACCCGCCGCTGACGACCGTCTGCCTGCCGCGCATGGAGCTGGGCCTGCGCGCCGTCGAAGCCCTGATGACGACCATCGAGCACACGCAGAAGCAGGGCGTGGAAATTCAAATCCCGACCTACCTCATCGCGCGCGGCTCGACCGCGCCGCCGCCCGCCGCCCGGAAGGCAGCCGGCAAAAAGAAATAAGGGCAAGTCAGTACCGCCTGCGGTAGCGGGCGGGTGCTCGACGTTGCAGACCCGCCCGCTACCGCAGGCGGTACTGACACGATCCCGGCGCGCGGCGGCCATGTGTAATCGCTTATTCGGAGAGGAAACATGAACTCAACTCTCAACAGGCTGCGGACTCCGCTCCTGCTCTTGTGTCTCGCCGCACTCGCGCTCTCAGGCTGCCGCAAAGAGGGCGGCTCCGGGAAGGAAGGGAAGCTGCGCGTGGGCTTCTCGCAGATGGAGCACACCGGCCCGTGGCGCATCGCGGAGACGAGGAGCATGAGGGACGAGGCGGCCAAGCGCGCCGAACGCTTCGAGCTGATTGTGACGGACGCGCGCGGCGACCTCTCCGTCCAGGTCGCCAACGTCGAGGACCTGATAGCGCAGCGCGTTGACGCCATCTTCCTCGCGCCGCAGCAGGAGAAGGGCTTCGAGGGCGTGTTGCAGTCTGCACGCGACGCGGGCATCCCGGTCTTCCTCCTGGACCGCGAGGTCGAAGGCACCGCGGGCCGGGACTTCGTCGCCTTCATCGGCTCGAACTTCGTCGAGGAGGGCAAGCGCGCGGGCGAGTGGCTCGTCAGGCAGACGGGTGGTAAAGCAGGCATCATAGAGCTGCTCGGCACGGCCGGCTCTTCGGTCGCGCGCGGCCGCCACGACGGCTTCGCCGCGGCCATCAAGTCTTCGCCCGACATGAAAATCCTGGCCTCGCAGACGGCCAACTTCACGCGCGCCGAGGGGCAGAAGGTGATGGAGAACTTGATTCAGGCGCACGGCAAGGAGATCACGGCCGTCTACGCGCACAACGACGAGATGGCGCTCGGCGCGATTCAGGCGCTCAAGGACGCCGGCTTCCAGCCGGGCAAGCAGGTGCTCGTCGTCTCGGTTGACGGCCAGCGTTCCGCGCTCGAAGCCATCATCCGCGGCGAGATGAACGTCACCGTCGAGTGCAACCCGCGCTTCGGCCCCATCGCCTTCGACACGCTCGAAAAACATCTCCGCGGCGAACAGATTCCGCCCAAGATTATCGTCCCCGACCGCTTCTTCGATTCCTCGAACGCGGCCCAGTACGTCAACGAAGCATACTGAAAGCAGTGGTCAGTGGTCAGAAGTCAGTGGTCAGTAAAGACGACTGGCTTTATAACTGACCACTGACCACCGACCACTGACCACTATGTTTGACGGGCCGCTCCTCCGCATGGAGGGCATCACGAAAATCTTCTCGGGCGTGGTGGCGCTCGACGGCGTTGACTTCGCGCTTCGGAGGGGCGAGGCGCACGCGCTCGTCGGCGAGAACGGGGCGGGCAAGTCCACGCTGGTTAAGATTCTGACGGGGGCCTACAGGCGCGACCGCGGCCGCGTGTGGCTCGAAGGGCGCGAGGTTGATTTTCACTCGCCGGAGGAGGCGCGGCGCGCGGGCGTCGTCGCCGTCTACCAGGAAGTCAACCTGCTCGCCTACCGCACCGTGGCCGAGCTGCGCGGGCGTGCCATCTCGCAGGACAACATCATCCACGCGATGGCCGAGGATGGAGCGGGAGCGAAGGACAAGCCGTGAGAAGAGGTGGCGAACAACGACGCCCATCCGTCGTCCCGTCAGGGACGTGGTGAAAATAGCCCAGCACTTCAGTGCTGGGGAATGTATGGAAATGATGGCCGAGTCCCGTAGGGACGGCCGAAAACCTCAATCGTCCCTACGGGACTCAATAACCTTTTCGCACTTTACCCAGCCCTGAAGTGCTGGGCTATTTTCAGTCGCCCGCTTCGGCGGGCTGAAGAGCATGGAAAGTACGTTGTCTGGAAAATCCAGTCTGGCCGACTACGGGCCGACTTACGGCGCGGCGGCCGCGCTCGTCGTGCTCGTCGCCGCCAACATGGTCTTCACGCCGAATTTCGCGGACCTCAACAACCTGCGCAACGTCCTGTTGCAAGTCGCGCCGACCGTGCTGGTGGCCGTCGGGATGACGTTCGTCGTCGCGGTCTACATTCAGCGCCCGAAGGTGGTATGAAGGATGTTTACTCGTAGAACGAAGCGCACGCTCCTCCTCCTGCTCTGCCTCTGCGCGTGTGGCCCAATGGCCGCCGCGCAGACCGCCACTTACTCGAACCCCGTCATCGCGGGCGACTTCCCGGACCCTTCCGTGATTCGCGCGGGCGAGGACTACTGGGCGACGGCGACCACGGGCGACTGGGCTCCGTCGTTCCCCATCCTGCACTCTACAGACCTCGTCAACTGGCGCGTGGCCGGCGCGGTTTTTCGCACGCCGCCAGCCTGGGCGAAGGGCGACTTCTGGGCTCCCGAAATCACGGAGGACCGCGGGCGCTACTTCGTCTACTACACGGCGCGGCGCGACGACGGCCCGAAGAAAGTTGGCACACTTTGCGTGGCCGTTGCGACCGCGCCCGCGCCCGCCGGGCCGTACACGGATCGCGGCCCGCTCGTGTGCCAAATCTCGGAGCGCGGTGGCGTGGGCTCGATTGACGCCTACTTCGTGCGCGACGAGGCGGGCGCGCCTTACCTCGTCTGGAAGGCCGACGGCAACGACGCCGAGCCGGACGAGCCGACCTCCATCTACGCGCAGCCGCTTTCCGAGGACGGCACAAAGCTCGTCGGCAAGCGCAAGGAAATTCTGCGCAACACCGCCCCCTGGGAGCGGCACGTCACGGAGGGCTCGGCCATCATCCGCCGCAACGGCTGGTTCTATCACTTCTACTCGGGCAACGCGTGCTGCGGTCGCTCCTGCGACTACGCGCTCGGCGTCGCGCGCTCGCGCAAGCTCCTCGGCCCCTGGGAGAAGTACAACGCGAACCCCATCCTCGACGAGAACGACGCGTGGCAGTGTCCGGGCCACGGCAGCATCGTCACCACCGCAGGCGGGCGCGACTTTCTGCTCTACCACGCCTACCGCAAGGGCGACGGCGCTTTCACCCTCGGGCGCGAGGCGCTGCTGGACGAAATCAAGTGGAACGCGGACGGCTGGCCCAGTATCAACGGCGGCCGCGGGCCGAGCAGCACGGCCCCCGCGCCGCACGACTTCGCCGCCGTCTCAGGCCCCGCAGACTTCTACGACGACTTCACCGCGGCCGAGTTGGACGCGGCCTGGCAGTGGCCCATGAACAGCCGGCAGGTGACGCGCGTGGAGACGCCGTCGGGCCGGCTGGTGCTTCAGCCCGCCGCGGCGCAAAGCTCGGACGACCTGACCGGCGCGGTGCTGGCGCGGCGCGTGAGTTCCCGCGATTACGTGGCGACGACACTCCTGGACACGCGCGCCCTCGGGACGAAGGGGCAGGCGGGGCTTTCGACCTACAGTTGGCGCACGGACGCGGTCGGCATCTCCGCGGGCGGCGGGCGCGTCCTCGTCTGGAAGCGCGACGGGCGCGAGCGTCAAACTTCTGTCGCGACCGCCCCGCTCGCGGCCGCGGACGTTTACCTGCGCATGACGGTCAAGGGCGGCGAGCAATACAGCTTCGCCTACAGCGCGGACGGGCGGGAGTGGAAGGAGTTGGGCGGCACGGTCAACGCGGGCAGCGTCGAGGGCGCGCGGGTCGCGCTGACGGTGGGCGGCGCGACCGCCACGGCGCGCTTCGACTGGCTGAAGGTGACGCCGGCCTGGCTTGAGAAAAAGGATTGAGCGGAGGGGCGCGGGGCAGCCCAACGCGGCGCTCGGCTGGGAGTTGGACGCGATTGCCGCCGTCGTCGTCGGTGGTACACTCTTGACGGGCGGGCAGGGCGGCGTTGTCTACACACTGGTGGGCGTGCGCACGCACATGATTTCCAGGGAGGAGGGCCAGCGACGCTTCGCGGCGGGCGAGATTCAGTTGGAGCCGCTCGTGATGCGTTTGGGCGACCTATCAATCGTTCGCTTATTAACCTGTTGAGGACGCGCGAGGGGGCTTCGAGTGGAAAAGATCAATTACCTGGGGCTTGATTGCTGCAAGCTCTCGAACGGTGAAGTCGAGTTGGTGGCGACGACGGGCGTCGGCCCGCGCATCCTGCGCTACAGTTTCGTCGGCGGAGAGAACATCCTGGGCGAAGCGCCGGACGCGGTCGCGGAGACGGAGCTGGGTGTGTGGCGCGCGTGGGGCGGCCACCGCCTCTGGACCGCGCCGGAGGCCAAGCCGCGCTCGTATGCGCCGGACAACGACCCGCTAGGCTTCAAGGCCGAAGGGGAGAACGGCGTCAGGCTCACGCAGAAGGCGGACGCGAGCGGCGTCCAGAAAGAAATGGCAATCGCGCTCGACGCGGAGGGCACGGGCGTCGTCATCCGTCACAGAATCACCAACCGGAATTTGTGGGCGATTGAGGCGGCCCCGTGGGCGCTGACGATCATGCAGGGGGGCGGCGTTGCCCTCTTCCCGCAGGAGCCCTTCCGCGCGTGGGCAGACTACCTGCTGCCCGCGCGCCCCCTGGTGCTCTGGCACTACACGGACCTGACCGACCCGCGCTGGACGCTGGGCCAAAAATACATTCGCCTGAGGTCGGACGCGGAGAGCCCGGAGCCGCAGAAGATCGGCCTGCTCAACAAGCAGGGCTGGGCCGCGTACCTGCGCGGCGAGACGCTGTTCGTCAAGCGTGTCGCTTACGTCGAGGGCGCAGCCTACCCGGACTACAACTGCAACTTCGAGACCTACACGGCGGGCTCTTTCATAGAACTCGAATCGCTCGGCGCGCTCGCGCGCCTGGAACCGGGCGAGTCCGCGGAGCACACTGAAACGTGGTCGCTGCTGCGCGGCGTCGCGGCGGAGAACCTTGACGCGACGCTCGATTCGCTCGCGGAGTGAGCGGCAGTAGATAAACCCTGTCAGTACCGCCTGCGGTAGCGGGCGGGTCTGCTACGTTGACCACCCGCCCGCTACCGCAGGCGGTACTGACCATAGGCAGAAGGATTTTAATGATGCGAAGAATCTTCACGCTCTTTTTGTTGGCGGCACTCCTGGGCGGTTTTGAATTGGCACAGGCGCAGGAGAGTCCTGCCTCCAGGCCGTTTCTGCACCCGCTCTTCAGCGACGACATGGTGTTGCAGCGCGGCGTGAAAGTTCCCGTCTGGGGCTGGACGACGCCGGGCGCGAGCGTCACGGTCGAGCTGCGCGGGCAGAAGGCGATGGCTGCCGCCGACGCGAACGGCAAGTGGCTGGCGAGGCTCGGACCCTTCGAGGCCGGCGGCCCTTTCACGTTGACCATTAACGGCCCGCAGTCCGTGACGCTGAGCAACGTGCTCGTCGGCGACGTGTGGCTCTGCTCCGGCCAGTCGAACATGGAGATGGGCGTCACGCAGGTGGACAACCCCCAGGAAGAGGTCGCGCGCGCCGACTACCCGCAGGTTCGCCTCTTCGCGGTCCCGAAGACGATAGCCGCCGCGCCGCAGAGTACGGTCCAGGGCCGCTGGCTGGTCGCCAGCCCGGCGAACATCGTGAGCGGCGGGTGGGGCGGGTTCTCGGCGGTCGCCTACTTCTTCGGCCGCCACCTGCACAAGGAACTGAAAGTGCCCGTCGGCCTGATTCATTCGTCGTGGGGCGGCACGGTGGCCGAGGGCTGGGTGAGCCCCGAGGCGCTCTCCGAGATGCAGGAGTTTCTGCCGGCCATCAAGAGCCTTGAGCAGACAATCAACGGGCCGAGCAAGGGCCCCGCGGACGTTGATAAGCTGACGGAGGCTTGGTGGGCCAAAAACGACCCGGGCTCCGCGGGCGCGAGCACCTGGGCCGATCCCTCGCTCGACGTGTCGCAGTGGAAGACCATGCGCCTGCCGCAGTTCTGGGAGGACGCGGGGCTCCCAGGCTACGACGGGGTGGTCTGGTTCCGCAGGACGTTCGACCTCCCTGCCGAGTGGGCCGGGCGCGACGTGGTGCTCACTCTCGGGCCGATTGACGACCGCGACACGACCTTCGTCAACGGCGTCCGCGTCGGCGGGGTGAACCAGTACGACGCGCCGCGCTCTTACCGAATCCCGGCCGGCGTGCTCAAGCCCGGCGCGAACACGATAGCGGTGCGCGTGCTGGACACGGGAGTCGGCGGCGGCGTCTACGGCTCGCCCGAGCAGTTAAAAATTGTGCCAGCCGACGGCGGCGGCGCGGCCCTCTCGCTCGCGGGCGAGTGGAGTTACAAACCGAGCGTCGCGCTCGACAAGGTGGCGGAGGCCCCGCCGCAGGTGACGACAGGCAACCTGGGGCTCGTCAACGCGCGCTACAACGGGATGATCGCGCCGCTCCTGCCCTTCGCCATCAAGGGCGCGATCTGGTATCAGGGCGAGTCCAACGTGGGCCGCGCGGCCCAGTACGAAAAGTTGCTGCCCGTCCTGATTCGCGACTGGCGCGCGCGCTTCGGCGTCGGCGACTTCCCGTTCCTCATCGTCCAGCTCGCCAACTACATGGGCCGGAAAACTGTGCCAGCGGATTCCGAGTGGGCGCGGCTGCGCGAGGCCCAGTTGCGCGTCTCGCAGGCGGTCCCGCACGCCGGGTTGGCCGTCGCCATAGACATAGGCGACGCCAAGGACATACACCCTAAGAACAAGCAGGAGGTGGGCCGCCGCCTGGCGCTCGCCGCGCTCGACATCGCTTACGGCAGAAAGGGCGCTTCCGCTGGCCCAGTTTATCGGAGCATGAAGGAGGACGGGGGCGTGATCCGCCTCTCGTTCGACCACATTGACGGCGGGCTGGTGCTCAAACCGGGCGAGGGCGGCACGTCAGGCTTCGCCATCGCGGGCGAGGACAAGCGTTTCGTCTGGGCCGACGCGGTCGTCCGTGGCAAGGAGGTCTGGGTCCAGTCGCCTCAGGTCAAATTCCCCATCGCCGTGCGCTACGGCTGGGCCGACAACCCCGTCAGCACGCTCTACAACGGCGCGGGCCTCCCCGCCTCGCCCTTCCGCACGGACGAGTTTAAGGCGGGTAACTGAAGAAGGAATGTGTCGGCGGGCTAAGCTCCCGCCGTTTCGTCGAACCGGACGTTGCGGTAGATGTCGCTCAGGCTCATCGAGAGGCCGACCGACTCGAAGGGGCATTGTTCTTCGGGCTCAGTGAAGAGTTCAGTTCGCCACTCGTCGCCCGCGCGGCGGTGAAGCTCGACCATCATTTCGTCCTGCGAGACGAGCACGTATTCCAGCACGCTCGGGCAGTTCTTGTAGGCGGCCAACTTCTCGTGCCGGTCGGTGCGCTCCGTCGTCGGGCTCAGGACTTCTATGACGAGGCGCGGCTCCGTGCGAAAGTAAGGGTCGGCGGCTTGGTCACAGGTGACGACGACATCCGGGTAGTAGAAGAGGTCTGGCGCGATGCGGATTTTCATGTCGGAAATGAACGGCTCACACTCGTCGCCGTCTAGATGGTCGTTCAGCCGCGCGAAGATGTTTCCGGCGATGCGGTTGTGGCGCGCGCTCGCGCCCGCCATCGCGTAAGCCTGGCCGCTCACGTATTCGTGGCGCACCTCGGCGTCGCGCTCACCCGCCAGATAGTCGGCCACGCTCAAGCTGAATCGCTCTCTCGGCAAGCTCATCGTCAGAGACCTCTTCTCCATTATAGCCGCGCGGCCGGAAAGTGCGGAAGAAAAGATTAAGACGGCCGGCCGCCTGGAAGCCTACAGCAAGCGCATCCCGCTCAACGTGAGCCCGGCCGCTTCGCACCTGTTCATCGTCAAGCCGCTGACGGGCTTCTCGTTGCAGAGCCTGTTCAGCAGCCACCCACCGACCCAGGAGCGCGTCGCGCGCCTGCGCGAGTTGGCTCAGGCGTCGCAACTGAACTCCATGTCGGGGCGGCGCGTGGCGTAAACGACCTCAAAAAATCTGCTCATCAACGAAGGCGGGCGAATGTTCTGACTGACATTCGCCCGCCTGTTTCTTGCCCGGCTTCGCCGCCCCCGACACACTTTTTCAATCTATCTGCGCGAAGGTAACGAGCCTATGAGTATTCAAGAGCCGGGGGGGCGAAGGCGATGAGTTCGGGTGTGGGGACGGCGGCCGCGCGTCCGACGTTGGAGATGTCTGCGCGGCGGCGGTGGGCCGTGACGGCGGGCGTGATGACGGGGATGTTTCTGGCCGCGCTGGAGGCGACGGTGGTCGGGACGGCGATGCCGACCGTCATCTCTTCGCTCGGCGGGCTGAACCAGTACAGCTGGGTCTTCTCCGCCTACCTCATCACGTCCACCGTGACCGTCCCCGTCTGGGGCAAGCTCTCGGACCTCTACGGCCGCAGGCTCTTTTACCAGATCGGCATCGCCGTCTTCCTCGCGGGCTCCGTCCTTTCGGGGATGTCCACCTCCATGTGGCAGCTGATCGTCTTCCGCGCCGTGCAGGGGCTCGGCGCGGGCGCGCTCGTGCCGCTCGGCATGACGATTATCGGGGACATCTTCACGCTCGAAGAGCGGGCGCGGATGCAGGCTTTCTTCAGCGGCGTGTGGGGGCTGTCGAGCGTGATAGGCCCCGTGGTCGGCGGCTTCATCACGGACCAGCTCTCGTGGCGCTGGGTCTTTTACATCAACCTGCCGGTGGGACTCGCGGCCGCACTCATCATCGGCGTCGCGCTCAAGGAGCCGAAGCGCACGAAGAGGCCCGTCATTGACTACGCGGGCGGCGCGCTCCTGATGGCGGCCATCACGCTCCTGATGCTCGCGCTCGTGGAGGGCGGGGCGAGCTTGGCGACGCTTTTAGCCCCGGGCAATCTGGGGCTCTTCGCGGGGGCGGCCGCGCTGCTGGCGCTCTTCGTCTGGGTCGAGCGGCGCGCGGCGGACCCGATTGTGCCATTTAAACTCTTCCGCAACCGCGTGGTGTCGGTCGCCGTCACGGCGGGCTTTCTGGCGGGCGTGGCGATGTTCGGCGCGATCTCTTTCATCCCGCTCTTCGCTCAGGGCGCACTCGGCTCGACTGCGACGGAGGCCGGGTCGCTCTTGACGCCGCTCATGTTGAGCTGGGTCGGGATGTCCATTGTCGGCGGCCGCCTGCTACTGAGGGTCGGCTACCGCCCGACGTGCGTCGTCGGCTTCGGCCTGCTCACGATCGGCTTCGTCCTGCTCTCGTCCTTCCAGCGCGAGACGGCGCGCGTCTGGCTCTACGTTGACTTGATACTCATCGGGGCGGGCCTCGGCCTGACGATGCTGACGCTAATCCTCGCCGTGCAGCAGGCCGTGTCGCGCACTCAGTTGGGCGTGGCGACTTCTCTCAACCAGTTCTCGCGCTCAATCGGCGGCGCGGTCGGCGTGGCAGTGATGGGCGCTGTGCTCTCGGCCGGGCTCGCTTCGCGTTTGGGCGAAGTTGCCAGCGGGCCGAACGCGACGCTGACGCCGGAGCGCGCCGCTGAGCTCGCAGCCAACCCGAACGCGTTGATTGACCCGCACGCGCAGGCCGCGCTGCCGCCGGGCGCGCTCGACGCCCTGCGCGGCTCGATGGCCTCCGCGATTCACAGCGTCTTCTGGGTGGGGACGATTGTCTCCGCGCTCGCGCTCCTCGTCTCATTCTACCTGCCGCGCCGCGGCGACCCCGTGGTGGAAGAGCCGACCGAAGACACCTGCTGCGCGGAGACCGGCGAGCGCATGGTGATGGCCGAGATGACTACATTGGACCCGGAGCACGAGCCGGTGGCGGCGGATTAGAGTTGCTATGCTGATAGCTTTGACGAACGCCGTGTCGCCCGAAATCGCCGCGGCCTACGACGAGTTGGACTTCGAGCTGGCCGTGCGGCAGCACGAGGAGTACTGCGCGGCGCTCGCGCGCGCGGGGGCCAGGGTCGAGCGGCTGGCGGTGAACAACAATTACTACGACGGCTGCTTCATAGAGGACACGGCCGTCGTCGTTGACGAGCTGGCGGTCGTCGCCAACATGACGGCCGAGTGGCGGCGCGGCGAGCCAGCGGCGGTCGAGAACGTGTTGGCTGGATACCGTGACGTGGCGCGGCTGGGCGACGCGGCCGAGATGGACGGCGGGGACGTGCTGCGCGTCGGGCGCGAGCTGTTCGTCGGCCTCTCGGCGCGGACGAACCGGCGCGCGGCCGAAGAGTTGAAGCGACTGCTGCGGCCGTTCGGCTACGAGGTGACGGCCGTGGGCGTGAAGGGCTGCTTGCACCTGAAGACGGCGTGCACGGCGCTCGACGAGCGGACGCTGCTCGTCAACCCCGCGTGGGTCGAGACAGAAGCCTTCGCGGGGTTCAAGCTGCTGGCCGTGCCGGAGGACGAGCCGCTCGCGGCCAACACGCTCCGCGTGGGCGACACGCTCATCCTACAGGCCGGCTTCCCGAAGACGATTGAGATGGTTCGCGAGCGCTACGAGCGGACTGAAGTCTTAGACACCTCGGAATTCGCCAAAGCCGACGGCAGCCTCACCTGCCTCAGCCTCATCTTCGAGCACGAAGCATAACGACTCAAGCCTTTGCGCCTTACGTCTTGACTTTGCGCCTCCAGCGTGAACGGCTGTTTCGCGCAAAGGCGCAAAGTTAATACTTAAGGCGCAAAGGCTTGAGTGGTTCAGTCGAGGTGCTGTGCCAGGAGCCAGGGCATCAGGTCGCGCTCGCCGAGCGCGTTGAGCCAGACGCTGTGGCCGACGCCTTTGTACTCGCTGTAGCGGACGCGGTTGCCCTCTACGTGCTTGAGGGCCTCGACCATCTGGCGCGACTCCGTGACGGGAACAATGGGGTCGTCGCTCCCGTGGAAGACCCAGACGGGCGTGCTTCCCACCTTGCGCGCGATGGGCGCGAAGCGGTCGCCGCTCCTGATGGGACTGCCGCCGCAGATAGAGACCACGGCCGCGAACTTGGAGGGGTGCGCGGACGCCATGTGCCACGCGCCGAAGCCGCCCATCGAGACGCCCGTCAGGTACAGACGCTTCTCGTCCGCGCCGAACTCACGCGCTGTCTGCTCGACCTCGGCCATGACCATCCGCTCCATCTCGGGGTCGTTCCAGTAGCGCCCCTTACTGCACTGCGGGAGTAGAACGACGGCCGGAACCTTTTCGAGGTACTGGCGCGCTAAGACGCCGGCCGCGCCCTTGGCCGGCACGAACCCGCCCTCGCCGCGCTGGCCTATGCCGTGCAGAAAGAGAATCACCGGCACGTCCTTCTTCCCGCGCAGGGCGGAGGGGACGTAGACCTGATAAGTGTAGGAGTCGTTGCCGACGGTGACGGTGCGCGTGAGAAGTCCAGACTGCGCGTCGGCCGGCGCGGCTGTGCCAGAAACGGACCCGAGTAAAAGTGAGAGTAAAAGTGCGTGCATTACTGTAAATCGAACCTTCCTTGCGTGACGGTCTGTGTTAGAGGCGCGGCGGGCGCGGGGTGTTGCCTGGCGGGACGGCCGCGTCAGGGCTTGCGCCCGAGGACGGCGACGCGGTTGAGCGGCGATTCCTCGTCGTAAAACTCGTGGCTTTCGGGGAGCAGGCGCACGCGCGTGACGCGAAACTCCCAGACCTTGTAAATCCACTCTTCGGGCTCGCCCGAGCTGTTCCGCAGGTCGCGCGTGAGCCGCCTGCCCGTGAAGTAGCCTTCGGCGATGACGATGACGTTGCGGCTGGGGCGCGCGAGCGGGCGCATGAAGAGCGGCTCGACCCAGGTGTCGCCGCCGGTCGTGGCGGTGCTGAGACCTATGTAGTAATCGGGGCAGATGCAGCCCCATCCCGTGGACTTGCGGACGAGCGGGAAGCGCACGCGCTCTGGTCTTCCTTTGCGCGAGCGGCGCGCTCGCTCGGCCATCCAACGCGTGACCTCCGGGGTGTTGTCCGCGTTCGGCCCGACCTGTGCGACCGCGGCCGGAGCCCCGAACAGAAAAACGACTGTCACGACGAGCGCGCGCGCGAAGGTGTGGCGGGATTGATTAAACGGCTGGGCCATGATGATTCTCTCTCGCGGGGAGACGCGCTTTCCGAGACGGCGCGGGGCGCTTACTTTTGCGCCCTGGTCTCAACGCTGTGGGAGCCGAAGGCGCGGTTGAGCGCGCGGGCCTCGCTCTCGGCCTGCGGGATGAGGCGGCGCGCGTTGCGCCTGATGATGCGCTCCGACAGGGGGCTCGCCAGCAGGTAGCGCAGCGCCGAGAGGGGCGCGAGCGCGCCGGGCACGTAGACCTTGCGCTTGCGCCGCTCGACGGCTCGGACGAGCGCCTCGGCGCAGTCTTCGACGGAAGTGACGGAGCGGAACGGCCAGGGCAGCGTCGAGAGCATCTCGTTGAAACTCTTCATGTCGTCGCGCGCGTCGCGCACGAGGTCCGTGTCTATCCAGGACGGGTGCGCGACACCGACGCCGACGCCTTTGTGTGCCAGTTCCAGGCGCAGCACGTTGCCGAACTGCTCGACCCCGCTTTTGGCCGCGGCGTAGGCGGACATGACGGGCATGGGGGCCAGCGCCGCCGCCGAAGAGATGAGCAGGTAGTAGCCGCGCGCGGCCGCGACGTGCGGGAGCGTCGCGCTCACCGTGCGCACCACGCCGACGAGGTTCACCTCGATGGTTCTGACGAGCGCGTCCACGGGGCCTGCTGCCACGGTGCAGTGGCTGGCGATGCCCGCGTTGGCGATGACCACGTCAACGCGGCCGAGCGCCTCCACGGTGCCGTTGACGGCGCGCTCCGTCGCGGCCTGGTCCGTCACGTCGCACTCGAACCACGCGTGGCCTTCGCCCAACTCCGCCGCGAGCGCCGCCAAACTATCCGGCTCCAACCCAACCAGCGAGAGGCGCGCGCCGCGAGCCGCGAGCTTGCGCGCCGTCTCGCGCCCGATGCCGCGCGCGGGGCCTGTGATGAGCACGACCTTACCGGAAACGCTGTATCTCACCGGACAAACCTCCTTTCGATTAATGACTCAAGCCTTTGCGCCTTAAGTATTAACTTTGCGCCTTTGCGTGAACGGCTGTTTCGCGCAAAGGCGCTAAGGGAAAACTTAAGGCGCAAAGGCTTGAGTCTATCTTTCAATGCGGCTCTCGTTGCGGTCGAGGAGCGTGCGCCAAGTTCGGGCGGTCTCGACGGTCGCGCGGCGGGCCGCGGGCGCGACACCCGTCATGTTGATGAAGCCGTGGCCGAGCGCGGGAAAGCGCAGGACTTCGGCGGTCGTCCCGGCCTCGCGGAGCGCGGCGGCGTAAGCCTCGCCCTCGTCCCTCAGCACGTCGAAGCCGGCGGTCACGACGAGCGCCGGGGGCAGCCCCGAATGGTCGGGCGCGCGCAGCGGCGCGAGCCGCGGGTCCGCCTCGCTCACGCCAGTCCCCTCCGTGTAATGATGATAGAAAAGCTCACAGTCCTCCTGGCTCAGGAAGAAGCCCTCGCCGAACAGTTCCCTCGAAGCGTGCGGCGCGAGGCCGTCCGTCGCGGGGTAAATCAGCAACTGGGCCAGCGGCGGAGAATCTTCAAGCGACGCGATGCGCGCCGCCGCGGCCGTCAGGTTGCCGCCCGCGCTGTCGCCCCCGAGCGCGACGCGCGCGGCGTCGGCCCCTAGTTCTTCCGCGTGTGCCTGCGCCCAACGGAGCGCCGCGAGCGCGTCGTCGAGGCCGGCCGGGAAAGGGTGCTCGGGCGCGAGCCTGTAGTCCACGCTCAGAACGTGCGTGCTCGCGTGCAGGCAGAGGAGGCGGCAGACCTCGTCGTGCGTCTCCAGGTCGCCGACGACGAAGCCGCCGCCGTGCAAGTAGACCAGGAGGTCGCGTGCGTCTGTCTCAGTCGGCGCGTAGTGGCGCACCTTCAGCGGCCCGGCATCGCTCGGGATGTGAAAGTCGCGCACCCGGCGGACGCGCGTTTTTGGCCCAGCGGAGGCGCGCAGGTCGCGGCGGAAGCGCACGCGCGCCTCTTCCGGCGTGGGGTGGCAGAGCCCCCGCGGCCTGCGCCTGAGGTGAATCGCGAGGAGCAATTGGACGTGCGGGTCGAGCGTCTGGTCTTCGATGACGACCGCGGGCCTGCCCGACAGGCGCAGTTGCAGCCAGACGGGCAAACGGCGCAGAGAGCGCGCGGCGAACGCCTCCGCGCGCTCCGACCGTGTCAGCTTCCCCTCAGACGTAGCTCGCTTCATGTGTCGTCTCGTGCGGTTGAACGCGCGCCGCGCTCGGAAAACTCAACGCGTACTCTTCAGGGTTGAGGCGCGAGGCGCGGCGGCGAAAGCGCCAGGAGAAATCGGGCCAGAGCGCCGCGTTGCGACCCGTCGAGTCCATGTACCAACTCGCGCACCCGCCGGCCGTCCAGACGGTCCCTAACATCCTCCGCTCGACCTCCGCGACGAAGGCCGACTGCGCCTCGGCGCGCGGCTCGATGGCGCACGCGCCCTCCCGCCTCATGTGCCTGAGGGCGGCCAGGGCGTGTTCGATCTGCGCCTCCATCATCAGGACGACGGAGCTGTGGCCGAGCCCCGTGTTCGGCCCCATCAGCATGAAAAAATTCGGAAAGCCCGTGACGGTCGTGCCGAGGTGCGCGCGCGGGCTCCCCGCCCAGACCTCCGCGAGAGTGCGGCCGTCGCGCCCGCGCACGCACCGCGCGAACGGCGGGTCCGTCGCCCGAAATCCTGTGCCAAAAATGATCGCGTCCACTTCGCGCTCCGCGCCCGTGGCGTCCACGATCGAGTGCTCGCGCACTTCCGCAATCGCTTCGGTGACGACCTCGACGTTGTCGCGCGTGAGCGCCGGCAGGTAGTCGTTCGAGATGAGGATGCGCTTGCAGCCGATGCGGTAGTCGGGCGTGAGCTTCAAGCGGAGCGAGCGGTCTGGCACAGAAAGTTTGAGGTGACGGCGCGCGTGCGCTTCGACGAGCCTCGCCAGCCGCGGGTGGCGGAAGCCCAGAAGGAACAGCTCGCGGAACAGGTAGATGGATGAGCGCGCTGCGCGCTGCGCCAGGGGAAAGCGGCGGAACAGGCTGCGCTCGATTCCGGTCAGGGCACGGTCGTTGCGCGGGACGATCCAGGGCGGCGTGCGCTGGAAGACGTGAAGGCGCGCGACCGCGGGCTGAATCTCCGGGACGAACTGGATGGCGGACGCGCCCGTGCCGACGACGGCCACGCGCCGCCCCGTCAAGTCGTAACCGTGGTCCCAGCGCGCCGAGTGAAACGTCTTCCCACGAAAGCGCTCAAGCCCTTTGAGCCGCGGTACTACGGGCTCGCTCAGCGCGCCCGCGGCCATCACGAGCGCGTCGGCCGTGTAGCCGCCGCGCGAAGTCTCTATCCGCCAGCGCGCGGCCCGCTCGTCCCACGCCGCGCCCGTCACCTCGTGGTCGAAGCGTATGTGCGGCAGCACGCCGAAGTCTTCGGCGCAGCGTTTGAGGTAGGCCCAGATTTCGGGCTGCGGCGAGAAGCTGTGTCCCCAGTCCGGGTTGGGCGCGAAGGAGAAGGAGTAGAGGTGCGACTGCACGTCGCAGGCGCAGCCGGGGTAGCTGTTGTCGCGCCACGTCCCGCCGACCTCCGACGCGCGCTCGAAGAGGACGAAGTCTCGCACGCCCTCCCGCATGAGGCGGATGGCCGCGCCCAGGCCGCCGAAGCCTGTGCCAATAATCGCGACCTGCGCGTGGGCTCTCGTGTCACTGGGCGTCAACTGCGGTCTCCACTTCTCCGGCGCGCGTTAATTTAGCATAGACGACGCGGAGGAGAAATTTGAAGCCCGGCGACGAGGAAAGTCCGAAGCGGGGCCGCTGACTCCTTCCCGGCGTCGGCAGCCCCGCTTCGTTTTCAAAGCGCGTTGAGGAAGGCGACGAGGTCCGCACGCTCTTCGTCTGTGAAGACGAAGCCGAAGTGCTCCTCGTAGTGGCGCACCACGTCTTCGATGGTGGCGGCGATGCCGTTGTGGAAGTAGGGCGCACGCGCGGCCAACGCGCGCAGGGTCGGCGTCTTGAAGCGCCCGAGGTCATTCCAGAGCCCCGTCACCTGGCCCCGGCCCGCGTCCGTCAACCGGCGCGTCTCGCCCGTCGTCCTGTTGCGGAAAGTATATAGAGGCAGGTCGGGCGTGCGCGCCTCTTCGGACGCCGTGCGGATATCGAACAAGAGGTTGTTGACGCTCGTGCCGTTGTTCGCGGAGTTGTGGCAGGAGACGCAACTGCGCCCGCCCGCGTTGGTCTGGTTGAATAACTCCTGGCCGCGGGCGATCTGCGCGCGTCTGGGGTTCTCGTGATTGGCCCAGGCGTCGAAGAGGTCGAAGCGGCCGGCCGTCCTCGTCATGGCTGAGAGCGCCTCCGGTCCGCCGCGCGCGCCGTCCGCGTCCAGGCGGCCCGCGCCGGGCACGATGAGCTGCGCCGTGAAGAGCGATTCTTCAAAGGCGACGATGTCTGCGATGACCTCCGGCGGGGCGGGCGAGCCCTGCTGGCCGCCCGTCACGTTGCGCGTGGCCTGGTTGACGAGCCCCGCGTGCTGGTCCGTGCCGACGCTGTTGCCGCCGTCCCAGTTAACGGTCGCGCTCCCGAGTGCGAAGTTGATCGTCGGCATGCTTCGCCGCCAGTGGACGAGCCGCGTGAGGTTAGCGAAGCCGTGCGGGTCTTCCGCGGCGATCAACTCCCACTCGGAGTTGGGCCGCGGCGCGCCGCCCCTGCGGAAGACGCCGCGCGTCAGCATCATGCTGTAAGCCGATAGGCGCGCGTCCACCGTCGAGACATCCGCGTTGGGATTGTTGGCGTCGAGCGGGTTGAAGACGGGGTGCGTCCCTTCGGTCTCGTCGAACAGGTGTTGCAGCGTGGCCGGCGTGATGCTCCAAGCCTCTTCGGGGACGTGGCAGGACGCGCAGCTTCGGCCGTTCGTGCCCTGGGCCTGGAAGAACTCGCCCGTGAGCGAGACAGAGCCCTGCGTGCTGAAGGTCGCAGCCTTCCCGCCCGGGTTCCTCACGGGATGGTTGTTGGGGATGCTGTCCTGGAATTCCGGGGCGGCGCTCGCCCCGGCGGGCCGCGTGGCCGGATCGTATGTCAGTCCCAGCGTCAGACATACGAGCGCGACGACCGCCGCCGCCGCCCGTGTCCGAAAGCCGAGACTCAGGGGACTATGTCTCTTCATCAGTGTTCTCCTTGCGAGGGCTGGTCAGCGGTTGTGCGGAATGTCGGGCGATAGGTTCAGCCGTTGAGGGATACTTGAGCCGGCGCGCCGCCGGGTTGCGCCCGCGTGGAGATTTCGTTGCGTTTCGGTGATGGACAGAATTGATTGTTAAAGTTATAAAACTAAGTAGCAGCCCCCAGCGGAAAAAGCGCCCGAGCGATTACGGGCTTAAGGGAAGAAGCCGAGAGATGTGTTGACCCCGACTCGCTTTGCGCCTTGGCGTCTCCAGCGTGAGAAAACTTTTCTCACGCTGGAGACGCCAAGGCGCAAAGAACTGCTTGGTGCTCTTCCTTAATTGAGGGAGTTAACGGCAAGGCTTATGAGGAAAAGTCGCGCGCAAGGTGACGGGTCGGGCGACGGCTCGCAGGCTCGGAACAGGATGGGCACGGGCATCGAGGGCCTGGACGATATTCTGGAGGGCGGCTTCCCGGCCAACCGCATCTACCTGATCGAGGGCGACCCCGGCACGGGCAAGACGACCATCGCGCTCCAATTCCTGATGGAGGGTGCGCGCCGCGGCGAGGCCGGCCTCTACGTCACGCTCTCCGAGACGAAGGAGGAGCTGCTGGCGGTCGCAGAGTCGCACGGCTGGTCGCTCGAAGGCTTCGGCATCCACGAGCTGCTGCCGACGGCCAACAGCCTCAGCCCGGAATCACAGTACACCATCTTTCACCCGTCGGAGATCGAGCTCGGCGAGACCACGAACGCCGTGCTCGAACAGGTCGAGCGCATCAAGCCGAGCCGCGTCGTCTTCGACTCGCTCTCGGAGATGCGGCTGCTGGCGCGCGAGCCGCTGCGCTTCCGCCGCCAGATACTCGCGCTCAAGCAGTACTTCGCCGGGCAGCAGAGCACCGTGCTGATCCTGGACGACAAGGTGGCGGACGGGCAGGAGCGGCAGGTCCACTCCATCGCGCACGGCGTCCTGGCGCTTGAGCAGGTGGCGGTCGAGTACGGGTCCGAGCGCCGCCGCCTGCGCGTCGTCAAGCTGCGCGGCGCGCGCTTCCGCGGCGGCTACCACGACTTCAACATCGAGACGGGCGGCGTCCGCGTCTTCCCGCGCCTGGTCGCGGCCGAGCACCGCCAGCAGTTCGAGAAGGAGTCGAGCACGAGCGGCGTCCCGGAGCTGGACGCGCTCCTGGGCGGCGGCCTGGACCGCGGCACGAGCACGCTCATCATCGGCCCGGCCGGCTCGGGCAAGTCCACTGTGGCGGCGCAGTTCGCCGCGTCGGCCGCCGCGCGCGGCGAGCACGCGGCCGTCTTCATCTTCGACGAAATCCGCGAGACTTACATCGGTCGCGCCGAAGGCGTCGGCACCGACATGAGCCGTTTTCTGGATAAAGGTCTTGTTACGATTCAGCAGGTGGACCCGGCGGAGCTGGCCCCGGGCGAGTTCGCTCATCAGGTGCGCAGTTGCGTTGACCACGACGGCGCGCGCGTCGTCATCATTGACAGCCTCAACGGCTACCTCAACGCGATGCCGGAGGAGCGCTTCCTGACCATACAGATGCACGAGCTGCTGACTTACCTGAACCAGCAGGGCGTCGTCACGGTCGTCATCATGGCGCAGCACGGCTTCCTGGGCTCCAACATGGCGACGCCCGTGGACGTGAGCTATTTGGCAGACACGGTGCTGATGGTGCGCTACTTCGAGGCGGACGGCGCGATCCGCCGCGCCGTCTCGGTCGTCAAGAAGCGCACAGGCAATCACGAGCGCACGATCCGCGAGCTGGACATCTCACCGCAGGGCATACACGTCGGCGAGCCGCTGACGGGATTTCAAGGGGTGTTGACGGGCGTGCCCCAGTACGTCGGGGCGAACGGCAAGCCGGGCAACAAGTCTGATGACGAAGCTTGAGCCGCGCGACAAACGGGACCAGAGAATACTGATCCTCGCCCCGACGGGCAGGGACGCCGCGCTGACCGCGCGCTTCCTGGACGAGGGCGGCCTGCCCTGGGAAATCTGCGGCCGGATCGAGGAACTGTGCCAGAAAATGCACGACGGCGCGGGGCTCGTCTTCCTCACCGGCGAGGTGCTGACCGTCGAGGCCATGCTGTGCCTCGTCGAGGCGCTCAAGCTACAGCCGGCCTGGTCCGACATCCCCGTCGTCCTGCTGACGAGCGGCGGCGGCGACGCCCCCTCTAACGCCGAAGCCATCCAGTCGCTGAGCGAGGCCGGCAACGTGACGCTCATCGAGCGGCCCGTGCGCGTCGCCACGCTGCTGAGCGCCTTCCAGTCCGCGCTCCGCGCGCGCCGCCGCCAGTACGAGGTGCGCGACTACCTCGTCAAAGAAGAAGCGTCGAAGGAGGCTCTGATGCGGAGCGAGGAGCGGCTGCGCGTCGCGTTCGACAGGGAGCGCGCGGCGCGCGCCGAGGCCGAAGAGTCCAGCCGCCTGAAGGACGAATTTCTAGCCACCGTCTCGCACGAGCTGCGCACGCCTTTGACGGCCGTGCTCGGCTGGACGCACCTCCTGCGCGACGGGCGGCTCGACGCGCAGGCCGCCGCGCACGCTCTCGAAACGGTCGAGCGCAACGCGCACGCGCAGCAGCAGCTCATCGAAGACCTGCTCGACGTGTCGCGCATCATCACGGGCAAGCTCCCGCTGGACGTGCGGCGGGTCGCGCCGGCCTCCTTCATAGAGGCCGCCATAGAGGCCGTGCTCCCGGCGGCCGAAGCCAAGGGCATCGTGCTGGAGAAGTCGCTCTCGGAGGACGTGGCGGCGCTCACGGGCGACCCGGCGCGACTGCAACAGGTGGTCTGGAACCTGCTCTCGAACGCCATCAAGTTCACTCCGCGCGGCGGGCGCGTCCTCGTTCGCCTGCGCGGCGAGGGCACGCACGCGGAGATTTCAATCAGCGACACGGGCGACGGCATCGGCCAGGAATTTCTGCCCTACGTCTTCGACCGCTTTCGCCAGGCGGACCAGACGACGGCGCGCCGCTACGGCGGCCTCGGCCTGGGGCTGGCGATTGTGCGTCACCTCGTGGAGTTGCACGGCGGGACGGTTCGCGCGGAGAGCGAGGGCGAGGGGAAGGGCGCGACTTTCACGGTCAGGCTCCCGCTCGTGCCGTCGCAGAAGGCGGGCGACGGCGACGGGGCGAGCGTCCCCGTGCCGCGCGCCGTGGAGACGCGCCGCGCCGTGGAGTGCCCGGACAAGCTGGACGGCCTGAGGGTGCTCGTCGTGGACGACGAGGCGGACACGCTCGACCTGATTAAAGTCCTTTTGGCCCAGTGCGGCGCGGAGGTCTCGACGGCCAGCTCTTCGGCGGAGGCGCTCGGGTTGTTCGCGGAGTCCGCGCCCGACGTTATTATCAGCGACATAGGGATGCCGGGCGAGGACGGCTACGAGCTGATTCGCAGAGTGAGGGAGCTGCCGCCGGAGCGCGGCGGGCGCACCCCGGCCGTGGCGCTGACGGCCTACGCGCGCGCCGCCGACCGCCTGCGCGTCCTGCGCTCCGGCTACCAGATGCACGTCGCCAAGCCGGTCGAGCTGGCCGAGCTGGTCGCCGTCGTCGCCAACGTTGTCGGCCGCGTGTGACGGCCAAGAATCAGTTTCAAAACTCAAGCTGCCGCTTCACTCAAGCCTTTGCGCCTTACGTCTTCGCTTAGCGCCTTTGCGCGAAACAGCCGTTCACGCAAAGGCGCAAAGTTAATACTTAAGGCGCAAAGGCTTGAGTGAAGTGGAGGCGCATGGTCAGACTGCCGGAGACGGACGAAGAGTTGTTGCAGGAGTGCGAGGTCGAGACGTTCCGCGCGGGCGGCCCGGGCGGCCAGCACGTCAACAAGACGGAGACGGCCGTCCGCATCCGTCACCTGCCGACGGGGCTCGTCGTCACCTCGCGCGAGCAGCGCAGCCAGTACCGCAATAAAGCGGACTGCCTGCGCAAGCTGCGCGAGCGCGTCGAGGAGTTGAACCGCCCTCGCGTCGAGCGCGTGCCGACGCGCGTCCCGCGCAGCGCCAAAAACCGCACGCTGGAGGCGAAGGCGCGGCGCTCGCGCCTCAAGCGGCTGCGCTCCAAGCCCTCGGCCGACGAGTAGGCCGTGGTAGTATGTGGCCTTTACATCAGCCCCTTGTTAATCGAAAGAAGATGAGGACACCTGTGGTCAGCGCGGAAGCGGCGCGGCTGTTGTTGATGGGCGCGCAGGGACTGCTCGACGACCCCGCGCGCGCGGCATCAGTCGCGGCCCTGCGGAAACTTATCGAGCGGATGGGCTTCGTCCAGTTGGACTCCATCAACGTCGTCGAGCGCGCGCAGCACCTGACGCTCGGCAGCCGCGTGGACGGCTACAAGCACGCCCACTTCGCGGCGCTCCTGGAGAAGGAGCGCAGCCTCTTCGAGCACTGGACGCACGACGCCTCGGCCGTCCCCACGAAATGGTTCGCCTACTGGAAGCCGCGCTTCGAGCGCGATCGCGAGCGCATCGTGCAGTACGGCTGGTGGCGCGAGCGCATGGGCGGCAATCACCTGAGGGTGATTGACGAAGTGCGCGAGCGCATCCTGCGAGAGGGGCCGCTGCGCTCGCAGGACTTCGAGCGCGACGGGGCGGAAGTCGGCACCTCCTCGGCCTGGTGGGGCTGGAAGCCGCAGAAGGCCGCCCTCGAATTCCTCTGGCGGACGGGCGAGCTGACGGTCGTGCGCCGCGAAAACTTTCAGAAGGTGTACGACCTGACAGAGCGCGTCCTGCCCGAACACAATGGCGTGAGCACGCCCGACGAGCGCGAGCACACGGAGTGGGCCTGCCGCACCGCGCTCGAACGCCTCGTCGTCGCGACGCCGCGCGAGTTGGCACAATTCTGGGAGGCCGTGGACATCGCGCGCGCGAAGAGTTGGTGCGAGGAGGCGCTCGCGGAGGGGAGCGTCACGGCCGTCTTAGTCGAGGCGTCCGACGGCTCGAAGCCGCGGGCCGCGTTCGCGGCTGCCGACTGGGAGAAGCGTTTGCAAAGACTCCCGGCCCCGCCGGAGCGCACGCGCCTGCTCAGCCCCTTCGACCCCGTCCTGCGCGACCGCGCGCGTGCGCGCCGCCTCTTCAACTTCGATTACCGCTTCGAGGCGTTCGTCCCCGAGCCGCAGCGGCGCTACGGCTACTACGTGCTGCCCGTCCTCGAAGGCGACCGGCTGGTCGGGAGGCTCGACCCCAAGTTCGAGCGACGCGAAGGATTACTCAACGTCCGCAAGGTCTACTGGGAGCCGGGCGTGCGCCCGACCGCGCAGCGGCTCAAAGGTCTGTTGAGGGCCGCCGAAAAATTGGCCCAACTAATCGGCGCGCGGCGCGTGGCGCTGCCCCGCTGAAGGGAACGAAAAGTAGTGAGCACAGGTAAATTCTCTCTGTCACACCTGGTCCGCGAGCCGCAGGGGGCGGGGCGGCAGGCGCGGCCGCCGCTCCTGCTCCTGCTGCACGGCATCGGGAGCAACGAGGAGGACTTGTTCGGCCTCGTGCCCTACCTCGACGGGCGGTTTCTGGTCGTCAGCGCGCGCGCGCCCGTCGTGATGGGGCCGGGCGCATACGGCTGGTTCAACATAGAGTTCACGCCGCGCGGGATGGTGGCCGACATGGAGCAGGCGAAGAGGAGCCTGAGCGTGCTGCCGGGGTTCATCGTCGAGCTGGTCGAGGCTTACGGCGCGGACGCGGGCCGCGTCTACCTGATGGGCTTCAGCCAGGGCGCTATGATGAGCCTCGCACTGGCACTGACAGAGCCGGAAAGAGTCGCGGGCGCGGTCCTGATGAGCGGGCGCTTCCCCGCGCAGGCGCTCGAACGAGAGCCGGACGCGCGCGCTCTCGAAGGCAAGCCCTTCATCGTCACGCACGGCCTTTACGACCCCGTGCTGCCGATTGCGGAAGGGCGCACCGTGCGCGACAAACTGGCACAGCTCGCCGTCGAGCTGACCTACCACGAATACCCTATGGGCCACGAGGTCAGCATGGAGAGTTTGAAAGACGTGTCCGCGTGGATCACTCGGAAGTTGGATGAGCGAGAAGAGAGTGGTTTGAGTTAAAAGCGAGGCCGCCCGCGCCGCGCGTGGGAAGCGGCTCGGCGCGGGCGGCCTCTCCGCACAGCCCGTCTCTTCCACGAAAACAGGCGTGCGGCGCAGAGAGCGCACGTCCCACCCAAGGACGTGCGCTCCCTTTCTCAGCGGCGCTTACTTCGTTTGGCCGCTCTCTTTCTTGAGCGTGACAGGCGCATGACGACTTCACCCGAATCAGCCAGCCGGAAAGTCAGGTAATCGCCCGGCCGCGCCCGCATCTCTTGCAAAAGCGGGCAGGGGACGCGCCCGCGCTTGAAGATGCACGCCCTTTTGGTAAGATGGCGCGCGGTCTGATTGAAAACTAGGCAACGGCTTATGCGTGGCTCAAGCCTCAACCTCAAAAGCTGAGAGATGAGCATCGCCGTTCGGAATGAAAGGTTCATTCTCACGGCGACAAAGTTGAGCGAGAGCATTTTATCGTTAATTAACGGTAAAAACAATAGCCGAGTGTCTTGTGTCCCATCGGGAGGCCGCGCCTGATGGGGAAGAAGCCGCGTCTGAGGCCAGAACGTCTTGCCGAAAAGTTGATGCAGATACGGAGTGCGCTTGGCCTGTCGCAAACGGAAATGCTTTACCGTCTCGGAGTCGAAGACCTCATCTCCTACAAGCAAATCTCAAAGTACGAGACAGGGAAAGGCGAGCCGATGCTGGTTATTCTCTTACGATACGCTCGCATAGCAGGTGTCAGCATGGATGTTCTAGTTGACGATGATCTGGAACTGCCTGCGAAGCTGCCGGCGCGCCGGAAGTGAATCTTGGGGTGGCCTCATCGCGCCGCAAATGTTTGTGAAGTCCCGTCAGGGACGACCGCTAATAGCCCAGCACTTCAGTGCTGGGGAAACGATGGCAAAGAGACTGAGTCCCGTAGGGACGGCTGAATGTTTCGGCCGTCCCTACGGGACTCGAATATTTTTGGCTCAATTCCCAACACTGAAGTGCTGGGCTATTTTCGCCCCGTCCCTACGGGACAGAAAGAACTTGCAGCTTTTCAAGATGACTTATCCGGCTGCAATTGCGTGGAACCCGGCCCCGGTTGCGCGCAGCCGGAGTCGGGTTTTACGTAACCGGGGCAGGGATGCGCGATTCCTGGGCCGGGAATCGCGCATCCCGAGTCGGGATTTGCGCATCCCGGCTTGGGATGTGCGCAACCGGGGCCGGGAATCGCATAACCCTGCCAGGGATTTGCGCATCCCTGGTCGAGATGGACACATCCCAAGCCGGGAATCGCAAATCCCTGGCAGGGATGGGCACAACCGGGCTTGAAAATTGCGATTCCCGGTGACAAACTGACGCCTGCGGGCGCAGGTTTTGGGCAGGTTTCAAGGATTTCCTCAATAAAAACCGCTGTCGCCCGGACGGCCGCGGCACGCGTCGCCTCCCATCGGCCTTGTTCCTCGCACCCCGACGTGCCTCACGCGAGCACGCCGACAATCAGCCGACCCCGCGCGCCTCTCGAAGCGCCGGAGAAAGGAATCTCACATCATGGCAGCAGGTCCTAAAGGCATCCAAGAGAAAATAGAGAAGATGGTCAACGCGTGGGAGACCCTCGCGCCTAATAAAACCTTCGGCGGGATGACGCTGGCACAATTCCAGGCGGCCGTCCAGCCGTCACAGGCCGCGCGCCAGCGCATAAACGACCTCGAAGCACAACGCACTCAAGCGCAGGCCGAACGCGACCGCGCCGACGAAGAATCCCTCGCCAAAGTCCAACTCGTCGTCAACGGCGTTATCGGCGACCCGACCGAAGGCCCCGACAGCGCGCTCTACGAAGCGATGGGCTACAGGCGCAAGAGCGAACGCAAGAGCGGCCTAACCCGCAAACGCAACTCGACACCGCCGACCACGACCTCGTAACCCTTCTCAAATAAAACGGCGGCGCGTTTGTCACTTAGCACTCAGGACAAACGCGCCGCCCTCACTCGGCGCGGGATGAAGCCTTTGGGTTTGCAATTCTGCACCTCATTTTTATTGACGGTGGGAGAATTGGTCGGCTCACGCTTGCCATAGCGTCGCGGCCAAATCCAAAGCTCAACTGTGAGTTCTTCTCGATACCCTTCGTCTACCCAGATAACTCTGTCAGCCGGAATCCCGCGCTTCTTAACAAGATAGTTTTTAGCTCTGATGGCGCGCCGGCGGGCTTCACCCGGACAAGATTTACTCCCGGCAAAAATTAAATACCAGCCGATCATGTCCGGCTGCTCCATCTTTAGTTGAATGCCCCAGTTGTCGAGCCGCGCCTTTTCATCCGAGAATGGGAGGTCAGTGTACTCATCGAACTTACGTGCGATGTCGGCATGAGCGTTACTAAAAACTAATAAACAAAACGCGATTGTGAGAATTGGTTTCATACTCTTCTATTATGCCGAATGATTCTGACTTTTTCATCAACAAAGCCATCCCAAAGTATTTTTGATTCCCTTGGCCCACCGCAAAGAGTTAAGATGCGGCTCGGTGGTAGTCCCCGGCCAGACTCCGCACACGGAAGGTTCTTATGCGTCAAGAGAAAGGCTCGCGCGAAGAGGATTTCAGCGTGCTCCGGGCGCTAGCCGAGAACACGTCTGACGCCATCTTCGCCAAGGACCTTGAGGGCCGCTACGTTCTGGTCAACACGGCCTTAGCCAACTTCCTCGGCAAGAGCAAGACGGAAATCCTCGGCTGCCGCGACGCCGACCTCTACCCGGCGGAGACCGCGCTCCACTTCGTCGAGGACGACCGCAAGGTCCTCAGTGCCGGGACGACGATGACGTTCGAGGGCGTCGCCGAACGGCCGGGCGGCGAGCAGCCTTACCGCGTGACGAAAGGCGTCGTGCGCGACGAACGGGGCGAGGTCGTCGGCGTCTTCGGCATCTCGCACGACATGACGGAGCGGCGGCGCGCAGAGCACGAGCGCCTGGAACGCGTGCGCGCCGAGGCCGCGCAGGCTCAGGCTGAGGCCGCCACGCGCGCCAAGGACACGCTGCTCGCCGAGCTGCGCGAGAGCGAGGAGCGCTACCGCAGTCTGCTTGAGAACGCCAACGACATCATCTACTCGCACGACCTCACGGGGAAATACCTCTCCATCAACCGCGCGGGCGAACTCATCACAGGCTACACGCGCGAGCAGATTCTCGGCGGACTCAACATCGCGCAGGTGGTCGCGCCCGAGCACCTGGAGCGCGCGCGCCGGATGATGGCACAAAAGCTCGCGGACCCGTCGCCGACCGTCTACGAGGTGGACATCATCGCCAAGGACGGGCGGCGGCGCACGCTCGAAGTGAGCACGCGCGTCTCGCACCGCGGAGGGCTTCCCTACGCGATTGAAGGCATCGCCCGCGACGTGACCGAGCGCAAGCGGATGGAAGGCAAGCTGCGCGCGAGCGACGAGACGGCGCGGCGCAGGCTCGCCGAACTCGAAGCCACCTACAACGACGCGCCCGTCGGCCTCTGCGTCCTGGACCGCGGGCTGCGCTTCGTCCGCATCAACGAGCGGCTCGCGGAGATCAACGGCGTCCCGGCCGAGGAGCACATCGGGCGCACGGTGCGCGAAATCGTCCCAGACCTGGCCGACGCCGTCGAGCCCGTCTTCAGTCGCATCATAGAGACGGGCGAGCCCGTGATTAACTTCGAGGTCGTAGGCGAGACGAAGGCGCTGCCGGGTGTGGAGCGCATCTGGCTGGAAAGCTGGCACCCGCTCACGGACTCGTCGGGCGAGATCATAGGCATCAACGTCGTCGCCGAAGAGATTACGGAGCGCAAGCGGGCCGAAGTCGAGCGCGAGGAGTTGTTGGAGCGCGAGAGGGTGGCGCGCGACGAGGCCGAGCGCCGGCTGCGCGAGAGCGTGCAGCTCGCGGACGTTTACCGCGACCTCGCGCGCTCGCTCGAACTGAGCGAGGTGACGGCGACCGTCTGCCGCGCGGCGCGCGAGCTTTTGGGCGCGGACGGCGCGGCCTTCATCATCCGCGAGGGCGACGAGGTCTACTACGCAGACACGGACGCCGTCGCGCCGCTCTGGAAAGGCCAACGCTTCCCGGCCTCGGCCTGCGTCTCCGGCTGGGCCATCGTGGAGCGTCAGCCCGCCGTCATCGAGGACGTGTACCAAGACCCGCGCGTCCCGCAAGAGGCTTACCGCCCGACCTTCGTCAACAGCCTGTTGATGGTCCCCGTGCGCGCCGTCAACCCCGTCGGGGCCATCGGCGCTTACTGGGCCGAGCGCCGCCGCGCGACCGAGGACGAGGTCCGCCTGATGCAGGCGCTGGCGAGCGCCGCCGACCTCGCCTTCGCCAACGCGCAGCTCTACGAGCAGACGAAGAAGGCGCGGCTCGAAGCAGAGGCCGCCAACCGCCTCAAGGACGAGTTCCTCGCCACCCTAAGCCACGAGCTGCGCACGCCGCTGACGGCCATCATCGGCTGGGCGCACATGCTCGGCGAGGAGATGCTGACGGAGGATGTGAGCCGCCAGGCCGTGCAGGCCATCCGCCGCAACGCCGACCAGCAACGCCAGATCGTCGAGGACATCCTAGACGCCTCGCGCGTCGTCACCGGCAAGCTCCGAGTCGAGATCGAGCCGATGCACCTCGTCTCGCTCGTCCGCGAGATCATAGAGTCTGTCCAGCCCGCGGCCGCCGCCAAAGGCATCGAGTTGAGCGTCAAGCTGGACCCGCGCGCGGACGAAATCCAGGGCGACCCGCACAGGCTGCGGCAGGTCATCTGGAACCTCTTGTCGAACGCCGTCAAGTTCACCGAAGCCGGCGGGCGCGTCAAGATCGAGGCCGAGCGCCTGCTGACGCACGTTCGCGTCACGGTGAGCGACACGGGGCAGGGCATCTCGCCCGACTTCCTGCCGTTCGTCTTCGACCGCTTCCGGCAGGCCGACGGCTCCACGACGAGGCGGCACGGCGGCCTCGGCCTCGGCCTCTCAATCGTCAAATGTCTCGTCGAGGCGCACGGCGGGGCCGTCCACGCCTACAGCGCGGGCGACCGCCTGGGCGCGACCTTCACGGTTGACCTCCCGCTGCCGGGCGCTCCGGCGCAGTTGGGCCAAAAACGCGGGGACGAGGGGGCGGCCGCAGGCGTGGGGCGCGCGGGGCGCGAGGTGCCGCCGGCGCTCGTGGGCCTGCGCGTCCTGGTCGTGGACGACGACGAGGACACTCTGAAACTGCTGTCGGTGCTGCTCAAAAGACAGGGGGCCGAGGTCGCCGCCGCCGCTTCGGCCGCGGCCGTCCCGGCGCTGCTCGAAAACCTCCGGCCCGACGTGCTCATCAGTGATGTGGGGATGCCCGGCGAGGACGGCTACTCGCTCATCAGGAGGGTGCGCGCGCTGGGGCCAGAGCGCGGCGGGCAGACGCCTGCCATCGCGCTGACGGCCTACGCCGGAGACTCCGACCGCGCGCTCGCCCTGCTCGCGGGCTTCCAGCTACACGTCCCGAAACCCGTCGAGCCCGCGACACTCATCGAAGCCATCACCGGACTCGTCGGAAGGGCAACACGGAACTTCGCGGGATGAATTAGAAAGGGAAAAGCTTTGACCCCGAAGGGGTCAAGACGATTGCCTTTTAATACAGCCCGCAAAGTTCATCATTGCTTTTCGCCCCAGCGTTGGAGCAGGCGACGGCGGCTCTCAAGTTTCTTCTCGACGTTCGGCACGCGCATGACGAGCTGTTCGAGGTTGAGCAGGTAGTCAGGCTCCCCTATGGCCTCGCGCACTTCGGCGAGGAACGGCTGGAGCTTGGCGAAGACGACCAGGTGCTCGGAGTTGGCTTCGAGGAAGAGGCGCTCGTCAATCCCGCCGTGGTTGACGAGCGCGGCGGCGATCTCCCAGTGCGAGGCGACCATGCGGTAGTACGCGCTCTCGCGCTCGCCGCTCAAGAGCAGCGCCACTATCTCCCTGCCGCTCGCGGGCGCGAAGGACGAGAAGAACCATCTGCGCGCCTCGCGCATCAAGGCTTCGCCCCTCAACTCGTAAAGCTTGAGGATGACCAGAGAGTCCTGTGCTTTTGTCTCCACGGGCGTTCTTCCTCTCTTATGGATTATTCTGCGGCCGCGGCGATTGCCCCTATCGTCTTCAGCGACGACAGCGCGGCCCCGGCGGACGCGGACTGACCGAGCGAGCGGCACAGGTCCAGATTGTGCGCCGCCTCTTCGAACTCGCCGCCCGCCTGTGTGAGCGCGACCTCAAACTCCCGCTCGGCCTCGTCGAGCCGTCCGGCCCTCGCCAGCGTCACTCCAAGATTGTTGTGGCCGCCGGGAAAGTGGCCGCCCGCGCTCTTGATCGCCGCCCTGAAAAACTTCGCGGCCCCCTCGCCGTCGCCCTCAGCAAGCGCCATCACGCCTAACATGTATTGTGCCAGCGCGTGCCTGCCGCCTGCCGCCTCTACGGCCAGCCGGTATGCCTCCTTCGCCTCCGCCGGCCGCCCCGCATCACCTAGCGCGACGCCGAGCGCGTAGAGGGCTTTCGGGTAGCGCCCCTCCATAACTTGCGCGGCCCGCCTGTACAGGCGGACGGCGTCCTCCGTGCGCCAGAGCTCGTAGTAACAGACGCCCGTGTTGTAGAGCGCCAGCGCGTAGACTTCGCCAGCGTCCGCGGGGACGCGCGCATACTCTGCGGCAGCCGCTTCGTACTCGGCGCGCGCGTACCTTTCGTTGCCGCGCCTGACGAGCGCGCGCGCCGCCTCCTGGTTGTTTTGTGCCAAAACCGCGCCGCCGCCGGAGAGCATCGCGGCGAGCAGCATGAGCGTTGATAAGAATTTTTTCCGTCTCACGTTTTCTCCTTAGCCGTCGCCGGGTTTCTCGGTGGTGGCGGCGACGGCTGGGAGATTACGCGCTGCGGGCGCAATGGGTCTTTCCCGTTCTTGCTCGCGCTTGACTAATCTTGCTGTTACGACTGGAAGCGGTGGCGGAAGGCGCGCGGCGTCGTCCCCGTGAGCCTGCGGAAGAGGCGCGTGAAGTGGCTCTGGTGGCTGAAGCCCGCGCGCGAGCTGACCTCGACCAGCGGCAGGCGGCTCTCGGCGAGCAAGGATTTGGCCCGCTCGACCCTGAACTTAATCAGATACTGGTGGGGCGTCGTCCCCGTCGCCCGCTTGAACTCGCGCGCGAAATGAAAAGTGCTCATCCCGCCGACCTGGGCCAATTCCGCCAGGCTCAGGTCGCCCTCGTAGTTCTCCTCTATGAAGGCCATGACGCGCCGGAGACTGCGCCCCGAGAGGCCGCCTTTGAAGGTGCGGCCCGCGCCCGCGGCCGTGTAGTGGCGCAGCAGGTGCACGGCGAGCAGGTTGGCGAGCGATTCGGTGTAGAGCCGGCCGCCGGGCGCTTCCGCCTCAAGCTCCGCGAGGAGCGCCAGCCCGACGCTGCGCGCGACCGCGTCGTCCGGCGAAAACCCTTCGACGACTTCAACCGCGCCGACGCCCACGCCCGAATCGTCGGCCGCGCGCACGACGAGCCGCGGGTCCAGGTAGATGGCTAGCTGTTCGGCGTCTCCCTTGAGCCGCGCCGAGAAGGGCTGGCCCGAGGGGATGACGCACACGCCCAGTTCGTCGTCGGCGCTCGCGTAGAACCCGCTCGCGGTGCGTATCTCGCCGCGGCAGCCGCCGGCCCTGGAGAAGGTGACGAGGTGGTCGCGGTTGCTGTGCTCGGGCAACTCGCCTTCGCTGAAGCGGAAGTGTGCGAGCCTGATGCCGTCCCACGCGGCCTCTCTCTTCGAGACGACGGGCGAATCCGTTTGGTTCGTCAAGGGAAGTTACCTCTTCGTCTTCTGCGCCGCCGGCAGCAGTCTCAGGCCGCGCGGCTTCGCGTAAAGGCGCAGGCGTTCGAGGATGGCTGCGCGCGCGCGCGCGAACGCCTGTTTGTCGCCGTGTAGCTGGAAGGCCCAGTTGGCCCCGAGTTCCAGCGCGTTGAACTCGAAGGCGAGCTGCGTCGCCTCCACGCTCGCGTTCAGGTGGCCGGCCGCTTGCGCCTCAGAGACCCCGCGGCCGAGCGCCTTGAGCCACTCCTTCATAATCGCGGCGATGCGGTCGCGCACGGGGCCGTGGCGGCTGTCGAACTCTGCGGACGCAGCGGCGAAGAAGCAGCCGCCGCGGAAGACGCCGCCCTGGACGTAAGCGAGCCAGGTGTCGCACAGCCTCCACAGGCGCGGCAGCCCCTCATCTGCCTCGAAGGCAGGGCGGATGACTTCGCGTATGAAGACGGCGCGGGCGGCCTCGACCGTGGCGAGCTGCAACTCCTCCTTCGAGCCGAAGTGCGCGAAGAGCCCGCTCTTGCTCATGTTGAGCTCCGAGGCGAGCCGCCCGATGGTCAAGCCCTCCAGCCCCTCGGCCGAGGCCAGATGCACGGCGGCCTCAAGAATCGCCTGGCGCGTCTTCTCGCCCCGCGCCCTGCGGCCCGTTGCGGCGGTTGTTTTCTGACTTGCGGTGTCCAAGGTTGAAAGCTCCGGTGGCAAGTTATATAGCACGAACGTTCGTTTTAAATCAAGGCCGCCGGACGTGGCCCCCAGTCAGTACCGCCTGCGGTAGCGGGCGGGTCTCGGGCGTCGAGCACCCGCCCGCTACCGCAGGCGGTACTGACTTGAGGTTGCCTGTTCTATTTGAGTTTGAAGGTGCGGCCGAAGTAGATGCCGAGCCAGTTGTTGCCGCGGCCCTGGTTGCCGAAGCTATAGCCGGCGTAGAGGTAGCTGTCCTTGGGGAGGATGACGCCGAGGCCGGAGGCCGCGTAGCCGAAGGAGTTGTTCCCGCTGTACCAGTCCGCGAAGTAGAACAACTTCTCGGGCACGAGGGGCTGCTCGTAGCCGAGCATCACGCCGGCTCGCGTCTCGCCCTCGCTCAACGGGCCGACGAAGCTGTAGCCGCCGGTCGTAAACGTCGGCCCGTACTTCTCATGTTTGATCTTCTTGCTGAACGTCAGGTAGACGAGCGCGTTGGTGTTCGCCTCGTCGCGGTTTTTCAGAGGGATGAAGAGGACGGCCCCGGCGGCGGCGGCGAGGCCGCGAGTGTCGTCCTCGTAGAACCGCCACTTGAAGTTGGGCTGAAGCTCCGCGGCGTCGGGCTCCGACGACTTCGTGTAGTAGAAGTTGAGCCCGACTTCCATCTTCTTGCCGACGCCGTAGATGAGAGAGGGGCCGTAGAGCTGGAAGCCGCCGCTCTCGTAAGACGTGGGGTGCGTGATGTAATCGGCCTCGACCAGCAGCTCGCCCGCGGGCAGCACGTCGGTCGTCGGGACGTTGAAGATAGCGGATTGCGCGCGGGCGTTCGACGGCGCGAGCGAGGCGGCGAGCAATCCGAGCACTGCGAGGCATCGTTTGAGCACGGCTTTCATCCTCTCCGATTCGTGGTCCGCAGATTCTCGCACAACCCGTTGCCCGCGCGGAAGACCGAAACGCGACGGGGCCGCTGCCTGACTAGCGCAGCGGCCCCATCGCATCCCCCCTGACTCGAAGCTGGAAAAAGGTTACGGCGTCCTCGGCTGGAGGCGGTAGACGTGCGGCACGTCCGCGGGGTGGCCCAGGACGACCGCGCCGCCGCGGACCTGGTTCTGCGCCTGGCAGTCTTCCTGGCAGAACGTCGCGGGCGGGGCGACCTCCGTGGCGTCCTCGCCCATCACCTGGCCCATGCGCCCGCCGTCGAGCACGTTCCACTCGGTCACGCCCCCGCAGTGCTGGACGGTGGCGACAGAGCCGTCACGCTTCGGGATGTTGTTCGTGCAGGTCGGGTGCTGGATGCGGGTCGCCGCCTGCGGGCTGTCGCGCCCCACGAGCTTGTCCCACGGGTCGCTCCCGAAGTTGATTCTCGGGGTGATCGTGATGTTCTGCGTCTGCCCGGCCGAATTAGTGAACCTCACCACGTCGCCCTCGCGGGCGCGGAAGTTGGGGTTGTCGAAGTAGAAGACCGCGGGCGCGAGGACGTGGCGGACGCGCGTGCTGGGTTTGTCGTCGCGCTCGATCTCCATCTGGAAGATGCCGCCCTGCGAGCAGTCCTTCGCCTGAATCTTGACGGAGACGACGCCGTTGGTGCGGATCAGCACGAGGTCGCCGCGGTCGTTGCGCAGCCGCTCGGTCTGGTTGAGCACCTGGCCGTGCAGCGGGGTCTTCTCCGTGAAGATGACGGTCGGCTGCGAGACCAGGCGGCCGACGTTCAAGGCCCCGGTCAGCGTCCAGTTGCGCACCCCGCCCGTCGTCAGGTTAACGTCGAAGCGGACGTGGCGGCCCCTGACCTGAAGGGTGTTGCCGACGGTCGTGAGCGTCCAGCCGCCGCCCTCGCAGAAGCGCGAGCTGGCGGCCTGCGCCTCGCCGGCCGTGAAGATTGTGCCAAAAACCACCAGCGCCAGCAGAGCAAGCGCGCGCGCGACCCTGTGGTATGAAAGATTAAGTTTATGAAGCGCCATTTCCCTAGTTCTCCCGTTTTCTACAATGTTCATGTGACTTCCGGCCCCCGGCCGCATGTCGTTGACGTGCGTACAGTGCCGGCTGGGAGCCGGGAAATACATCAATAGTCTTTTGTGACATCTTGGTGTTATAGAAAGGTGAGGATGAGCGACAAACCTTACGATGCTGTGATCGTCGGCGGGGGGCCGAACGGCCTGAGCGCGGGAATCGAGCTGGCGCGGCGCGGGCTTTCGGTCTGCGTCCTCGAAGCCAGGGAGACCATCGGCGGCGGCGCGCGCACGGAAGAGGTAACCGAGCCGGGTTTCTTCCACGACATCTGCTCAGCCATACACCCCGTCGGCGTCGTCTCGCCTTTCTTCAAGAGCCTGGGGCTTGAGAAGTGGGGCGTGGAGTGGGTCTACCCTGAGGTGGCGCTCGCGCACCCTTTCGACGACGGCACGGCGGCCGAGCTACATCAATCGCTGGAGCTGACGGGCGACACGCTCGGCGAAGACAAGCGCGCCTACGAGGAGTTGATGCGCCCGTTCGTCGAGCGCGCCGACGACTTCTTCGCGGAGACCTTGCGCCCGATCAGGTTCCCGCGCCACCCGTTCTTCATGCTCCGCTTCGGGCTGCGCGGCCTGCGCTCCTGCACGGGGCTGGCCATAAGCCGCTTCCGCCAGAAATGGGCCAGGGCGCTCTTCGCGGGCTGCTGCGCTCACTCCGTCCTCCCGCTGGATAAAATCGGGACTTCCTCGTTCGGGATGGTGTTGGCGCTCGCCGCGCACGCCATCAACTGGCCGTGCGTGCGCGGCGGGTCCGTGAAGATCATTGACGCGCTGGCCGCCTGCCTCAAGAGCTTGGGCGGCGAGATTCGCACGCTGCACCCCGTCAATTCCATGAAGGACGTGCCAGCGTCGCGCGCGGTCCTCTTCGATTTGACGCCGCGGCAGGTGGTCTCGATTGCGGGCGACGAGTTGCCGCCGGGCTACCGTAAAAAATTATCGCGCTTCAGGTACGGGCCGGGCGTCTTCAAGATTGACTGGTCACTGGACGGGCCGATTCCGTGGAAGGCCGAAGCGTGCGGGCGCGCGGCCACGGTCCACCTGGGCTGCACCATCGAAGAGATAGTGGCGTCGGAGGCGGCCATGTGGAATGGTGAGCACGCGGAGCGCCCCTTCGTGCTGATGGCGCAGCAGAGTCTTTTCGACGAGACGCGCGCGCCCGCGGGCAAGCACACGGGCTGGGCCTACTGCCACGTCCCACACGGCTCCGAGTTCGACATGACCGAAAGGATAGAGCGGCAGGTCGAGCGTTTCGCGCCGGGCTTCCGCGACCTGATACGTGTGCGGCGCACCATCAACTCCGTTGAGCTTGAGCGGCACAACGCGAACATGATCGGCGGGGACATAGGCGGCGGGGCCAACGACCTGCGGCAGTTTTTGGCGCGGCCCGTCATCCGATACGACCCCTACTCGACGCCGAACGAGCGCCTCTACCTCTGCTCAAGCTCGACGCCGCCCGGCGGCGGGGTCCACGGGATGTGCGGCAGCCTCGCCGCGCGCTCGGCCCTGCGCCGCGTCTTCGGGGTTAAAGAATGAAAGTACGGCGGATTCAAACAGGGATGGACAGGATAGACAGGATAAAAAATCAAATCTGAAAACCTTTCTCATCCTGTCTATCCTGTCCATCCCTGTTAATTAATTCTTTCTTCGCCTTAGCGCACGCGTCGCCGCGCCCAACGCCGACGCGGCCAGAGACGAGACGGCGTCAATCGCGTCGGGGATGACGCGCGAGGCATCCTGCGCCGCGCCGCCGCGACAGCGTTGACCTCTTCAGCATCTTCACGGGCGCGCTGGCCGTACAGGAGAGCCTGCAACTGGACACCATGCGCGCCGCGACCGTGGGAAGAGCCACGCGAACCGCCCCGGCGGGCGTTCCTCCCGCCTTCGCGCCGACGCCACGGCCGCAGCGGGGCGGGAGGCGTCGCGCTCGCCGCCGCGCCGCCGCGCCGCCGACGGGAATGGGCCAACCTGCGCCGCAAACGCCCGCGCAGACGGGACGACGGCCGGACGAGGTCGTGGCGGTCGCGAGCGTGAAAGGCCCGACCGTCAAGAGCCACCCGTGGGAGCAGATGCTTGGCGGCAGGAAGCCCGCGATCTCGCCGCTCGCTTACGACGTGCCGGAGGATTTTTACCTGGTCGAGTTTCGCTCGCTGTCGAAGCTGCTGGACGTGTGGGACGCGAACGACCTGTGGGGCACGCACCTCTTCAGCCAGGCTTTCAAAGAAGCCCGCACGCAGAACGCGGGCGAGCGCCTCAAGCGGCAACTGGCCGTGCAGACAGAGCAGGCCCTGCGCCCCTTCTACGACCTCGTCGTGCAGGACGTGGCCGTCACCGGGAGCGACCCTTTCGTCCGCGAGGGCAGCGACGTGACCCTCATCTTCCGCCTCAAACAGCCTGCCATCTTCAAGGCGCGGATGGACGCTTTTCTGGACGAGGCGCAGAAGACGCACGGGGACGCCAAACACACGACGGGGAATTACCTCGGCGTTGATTACGTGCAGCTACAGACACCCGAGCGCGAACTGAGCGTCATCGCGGCCGAGCCCGCGCCCGACCTGCACGTCCGCAGCAACTCGCTCGCAGCCTTCCGCAGAGTTATCGAAGCCATCAAAGGAGAGACGCCCGCGGGCCAGCGCGTGCGACGCCTGGGCGACACGGCGGAGTTCGCTTACATACGCACGCTGATGCCGCAGGGCGACGAGGCGGAGGACGGACTCGTCTACATGTCCGACTCGTTCATACGCCGGCTGGTCGGCCCGCAGCTCAAGCTGACGGAGCGGCGGCGCATGCTCTGCTACAACCACCTGCGGATGATCGGCCACGCGGCGCTCATGCACCGCACGGAGTTCGGAAAATGGCCCAGCTCGCTCGAAGAGTTGACGCGCACCAACTCCGCGCCGGGCCAATTCGGGACGGGCGAGCTGTCCTGCCCCTCCGGCGGGCAGTACGCGCTCTCGGCCGACGGCACGACCGGCGTCTGCACGCACCACGGCCACGCCCTTTACCTCACGCCCAACATCGAAATCCCCGTCGCGGAGGTGACGGGCGCTGAGGCCGACGAGTACGAGGCTTTTCTCGAAGATTACAACCAGTACTGGCGCACCTTCTTCGACCCCATCGCGCTGCGCCTGCGCGCGACGCCGCAGCAGTACAGAATCGAGACGCTCATCCTCCCGCTGATAGACAACTCCGTCTACACGGGGCTGGCCGCCGCGCTCGCTGGCGAGCCGGAATCCCTCGACACGCTGCCCGTCCCCCCGCGCAACATCTTCAGCCTGGCCGTCAGGCTCAACAAGGAGCCCTTCCTGAAAGATATGAAAAGGAGTGGGCCAAATTCCCAAGACGACCTGCTGCGCGAGCTGGGCGTGGGCGACAAGACTCTGACAGACTTGAAGGCGGAGGAATTTCTGACGAAGGGCCTGGGCAATCAGGCGGGCCTGCACGTCTACGACAGCTTCCCCAACTTCGATCTCAACTACTCCAACCTGCTCGGCATGATTATCTTCAGCGGGGCGGCGGGCCGCGCGGACCCGCTCGGCAGCGAGCTGCTGCTGATCGGCGCGACGCTGCTCTCGCTCAACAGTCCCGTCTACCTGTCCCTCCCCGTGCGGGACGAGCGCGTGGTTGACGACTTCCTTGAGAGGATGGACGCGACGCTGGCCGCGACGATACGCCCGCAAGGTCGCGGCGATTGGTTCGACTTCCGCTGGGAGTTCTACAAGTTCAAATTGAGCGACGGGCAGGCGGCGCGCGCCATAGGCTTCGGCCTCGGGCCGGCCAAGCTGCGCTTCTTCGTCGCGCGCGTCGGCCGCGGCCTCTACGTCGCGAGCAAGCCTTTCATCCTCGAAGACCTCGCCGCCCGGCAAGCTGTCGCGGCGCAAGATGACAAAGAGCCAGTGGGCCACGCGATGGCCCGCGTGCGCGCGCGCAACTGGAACGAAGTGCTGCCCGACTTCAATCTAAGCTGGGCCGAGAACGAGCGCGAGGCGTGCCTCGACAACCTTGGGCCGCTCGCGGACGTGAGCCGCGCGCTGACTTCGGGGCCAGCCCCGGCCGACATCAACAAGGCCGTGCTGGACGAGGCCGACAGGCTCCACGCGGTCCACTTCTACTGCCCCGACGGCGGCCTCTACACCGTCTCGCCCGACGGAAAATCTGTCTCTTGCAGCGTCCACGGCACCGCGCTCTCCCCACAGCAGCCGCGCTCGCCCTCCGCCACGAGCGCCGCCGCCCGCGCCATGCGCAGCCTCGACGACGCGACCGCCACACTCACTTTCCTCCCCGAAGGCTTGCGCGCCGTCGTCCGCATCAACCGAAAATAGCGCGCGAGCCGCGGACATTCAACTGTGAGAGTTAGACAATAACTAGGGAAACAAGATTCAAACCACCCTCGCCAACATCACGCCCGCCGGCGTCCTCGCCGAGTTCGGATTAGGATTAAGCCGAACCCACAGATGAGCAACTCTCTCACCCTTTAGAGAGCGGTTTTCACACTTGAGAAGTGAAGTTTCAGCCTTATGAGCATCTTTCGCCTTTATACGGGCAAGTTTCACCGTTATATGCGGAACTTTCAGGCTGGGTCTGTCGCTTCATTCAGGTCAGCCAGATATAATTTGTCCGAAGCTGCCACGCGCATCGCCGCCATCTTTTCTTCGGGACCGGCGAACGCGGATTTCGATGGAATCTGCAAGTCTTCCAGCATCTCCTCATACTCCTTGATCGGGAGAATCACGGCGACCTTATTCCCGTCGGCGTCTGTGACGAACTGCACGTTCCTGGACATCTGATGGCCTCCTGGATTGAGCATCTTATAGCCCAAGACTTAAGAAGTGTACTGCCTTATGCGGCGTGCGGTTGCGGCTCAATCCGGCGGGCGCGGGCGATTTCGCGGGGCGCGATAGGGCGCACCTGTGCGGCAGAGAGTGAAACCACGGCCAGCGTCTCGCCGTCGAGCGCGACGAACTCCACTTCATAGCCCGCGCCGCCCTGATGAATCAACACGACCGTGCCGATGTCCCCCGGTTGTAGGCCATATCCGGGCAAGTCCGTGGTCAAGACGATTTGATCTAACTCTTCAATCATCACTGATTCCTTTCACTGCGGGTAGGCCGTCACCAGACGTGGGATTTCCTCGTCCGTACCTATAAACCAGACCGCACGTACTAACGGCGCACGCCCGTCAGGCGTTTCCAGGCTGCCTTCAATGATATACCGAGTGCCGTAAGGCGACTCCTCTATTTTAGTCACCTCATGCGTCGCGGCGTGTCGAAACAGCGCCGCGGATAGAGTTTGCCACGAATCCGTCGTAAAGCCGAAGAGCATGAAGAATCTCGCCTTGCCACGCCCGTCTGGGTGCGATGGCGATAATAAGTAATGCGTAATCTTCTCTCTCGGAATACTTGCCTTCTCAGAGTTAGGCAATTTCATCGCCGCCGATTATAGCTCACCGCGAAAAGCCTATACAGCTATGACTAAGAAGTGTACTGCCCCGCGCCGACCTGGCGGGCCTGGCCGAGGGAGACGAGGGTCTGTAGGAGTTCCTCGACGCGTTCGACGCGGGCGCGGGTGAAGGCGCGCGCGAGTTGTTGGGGGGTGACGATTGAGGCTTGGGCGGCGAGGGCCTGGCGGACGGCGCGCGCCTGTTCGGGCATGGTCTTGGGCCAGGGCTGCTTCTCCTGTTTGGCGGGGCCAGCCAAACGCCATTAAGACGCTTCTCCTTTAGTAAACATTCATTGTCCTAATCGGCCTTGGTCGGGACAGGAGCGGAGAGGGACCACAGGTCGGCTGTCAGGAAGTGCTGGAAGTCATTGATTTGTTCGCGCAGTCGTTCGGTTGAAAGCATCTCCGGCCTGGGGTCAACATAATAGACCCCGTCGAGTTTGCTGAGTACCAGAGAGTAGCATAAGAAATGATTCGTCTTAAACGTCGAGGCGATGCCGAAGATGCTGTTCCCCTTCTTCGCCCGCTGAACGTCGTGTAGGAAAACAGCGACGACCGGGATATCTCTTCCTAACAGCTTTGCGAGAAGATACTTGTCGAGAAAGATTTTATCGATCCTGTCCTTGCTCGTCGTCTTCACAGAGCCGACGATTTCCATCGGATGGATTGTCTTAGTTTCCGAAACAAGCACGGCCTTGTTGCGCGAGAAAACTACGTCAAGCTCATAAGGCATCGCATAACCGGGGTGGTTCGGCACCGGAACATTAATAGTGCGCGGCTCACATTCCAAGCCCACTTCAAGGATAATGAACTTTATCAATCGCTCGAAGAGTTGTCCGATGCGCTTCCGCGCTTGGTTTGAGTCTCTGAAGGAATCGCCAATGCTGCCGATTGACTGCTGCGCCGTGTAGATGACTTTGTTGATCTCGTTAGAGGCAAGATACTGCTTGACGCCTTTACGGTCTGCCGTTTCCTCCTGGTATTTCTTTAGGTCAACAAGGAACGCCGCGAATCTGTCAAAAGCATCCGCGAAGGCGGGAGGAGATTCAATAAACAGATTGCTATTCAATGGCCGGGTTATTTTGTTGGCCTGTTCTGCACCGTATTGATAAAAGATGTAATTGTGCGGGGGCGTGGGTGAAACGATGCGTGTCAGATTTGCTCCTTCGAGGAAGGTGAGGAATGCTGTGCCGAGCATTCGATAATGCTCAAGCCCTGTAAATCCATTCTTATCCTGTACGCTCGCCTGTAGGTCTTCGACACTCGACATAATATCAGCGAATAGATTTTCTTCGTTCGGAGTTGGCCCTGTCATATTGAATCCACTTTTCTACGGGCCAGTCTTCCACAAGCTGGATGCGGCGTGCCGCCCACTGGCAATACTCTAAGCTCTTATCGCAACCTTTCCATTTACGCTTTAGCTGTTCGGCGACTACGGCGGTCGTCCCGGAGCCCAGGAACGGATCAACGACTAAATCCCCCACGTTGGATGACGCCAAGACAATTTGCCTCAGTAGCTCTTCCGGCTTCTGCGTCGGGTGCGGAGTTTTTTCGTGCATCCCGTTGCATGTCGTCGGAATTTCGAGAACATCTTTTGCTTTCGCCCCTTTGGGATGGGGCTGCCAGATGTGATTCTTAGATTTGCTTCCTCTACCGTATAAGCTGGTGACGGCCTGCGGGTGTTGCGGATATTTCAGCGTATGTTGTCCGTAAGGTATGCGGACGTCGTCGGCATTGAAAGTGAAATTTTTGCTCTTTCTAAGGTGTAAGATGCTTTCATGCGAACGGCCCCAGTCAGACCCCAGGTTCGCTTTGTTCTTATAGTGCCACACAATCCAGCGGCAGCCGCGAAAGAAGCGCTGGGCGGGCAGCTTCAAGTCGGCAAGCATTTCGGAGAAGCCGCAAACGTAAAGCGTGCCGGTTGGCTTTAGAATGCGCGCTGCCTCTTCAATCCACAACAGCGACCAATCCACATACTTTTGTTGCGACTCGAAGGTGTCCCACTCAGCCTTTTTAATGTTGTACGGCGGGTCGGCAAAGATCAAATCAACGGACCCGGAGTTGAGTGAGCGTAGCCAAGCAATAGCATCGCCGACCCAGACCGTACCGTTCGGGTGTTCATAGAGGCACGCGGGGGTCAGCGGCTCAAGTCTGTCAGCCTCAAGCTCATTCAACGTCCCCTGGACTGGCTCTCTGAATAACTTACCTGAGTGTTTGTTTCTTGAGAACGTTAAAGACATAGTGTGCTTATAGCATCAACGCGCACGACTAACAATAACCGACTTGTAAAACGTGCTTCTTGGTGAAGATGGAAAACCGTCCGTGTCAATCGTTGACTAAGGCGAGCCAGTCATGTGCGGAAGGTGAGGTTCGCCTGCTCGACCAGCCCGGACTCTTTCCAGCGCGCGATGAATTCCTGCACGGCTTTTAGTTCGTCGCTATGAGGCATCGTGGCTTTTCATCCGGCCCGGTAGTCTTGCGGCTTTAAGTGTCTCACCTGCGGGCAGGATTATACCGATTACGCGCCCAAAGCTTAACACGCTCATTCACGTTCGTGTTTCCGCTTTGACCCGGCGAACACAACTCTTGACAGTGTATCGCTATCGGCCTAGAGTCCGGCTTGTTCTTAGAGCGTGTTGAAAAAGTCATCTGGCGAGACGACGCAGCATTAAGCCAATCATAGCGACATGAATCATCGCTTCGCTCGTCTCAGTCAAGTATTCGTAGTCTTTGCTCAACCGGCGGCAGCGACTTAACCATGCGAAGGTCCGCTCGACAATCCACCGCTTCGGCAGCACCGCGAATCGGTGCTCCTCGGTGCGTGCGACCAACTCAAGGCGCACCTTGCGCCGCTGGCGTAAGCCCCAGAGCCAATCGCCGAGACTGCCGCGGTACCCGCCGTCGGCCCACACCTTCCGCAGACGGTGAAAGCCGCTCGACAATGGAGCGAGCACCCTCCGCGCGGCCGTGCGGTCTTGCTCTGAAGCAGCATGCACGACCGTCAGCAGCAGTAACCCTAAAGTGTCAACCAGCAGGTGACGTTTGCGCCCAACTACTTTCTTTGCCGCATCATAGCCCCGGACTCCGCCTCGGTCTGTGGTCTTCACCGACTGCGTGTCGAGAATGGCGGCCGACGCTGTGGGCAACCGCCCCTCGGCCTGGCGCACCCGCCGGCGCAAACGGTCATGGATGCTCCGCCATGTCCCGTCGCGCCGCCACAGACGGAAGTAATGGTACGTGGTCGCCCACCTGGGCAGGTCGTGTGGGACGAGTCGCCACGCCCCGCCTGAGCGCACGACGTAGAGGATTGCATTTACAATCTCGCGTCGTGAATACTTACAGGGGCGACCTCCGGGCTTCGGTGGCGGAATCAGAGGAGCGAGCCGACTCCACTCGGCGTCGCTCAAATCTGTTGGGTATGTTTGTCTCATACCCCTTTCCTAACCGATTCACCGGAGGTCGTTCCACTTTTTCAACACGCTCTTAGAACAAGTAAAGGAGCGAGTCATGCTGCCGATTCGTGGCGTTTACGAGATCGCCATCCGCGTGAAAGACCTGGGCGTGTCGGAGACGTTCTACCGCGAGACGCTCGGGTTGGAGTTTGGGCTGCGTGGCGAGAAGGGGGAGCGTGTCTTCCTGCGCGCGGGCGGCGACCGAGGGATGGTCGTGCTCGTCGAGGACAAGGGCGACTGGCCCACCGTCCACTTCGCCTTCACCGTTGAGGAGGCGGACGTGGAGCGTTGCGCGGAGTTGCTGCGGCGGCGCGGCGTGGAAGTCGAAGGCCCCGTGCTGCACCAGTGGATGCCCGCCAGGTCGCTCTACTTCTCCGACCCGGACGGCCACCAGTTAGAGCTTTGTGCCCCGCTGGCCCGGCCTTGATACAATGTCGCCGGCAGGTTCAGCCAGCGTCCTGGCTGCCTGAGCTGTCGGCCCATGCCAACGCCAGACCTGACTCGACGAACTCTCCTCAGCTACCTTGACGATTACCGTCGCCGGGGAAATTCGACCGCCTTCGCGCAGCGGCGCGGGCTGCGGACTGCGCGCTGGTCATACGAGCAACTGGCGCGCGCCGCGCACGGGTTCGCACACGAGTTGAAGGCGCGCAATGTGCGTCCCGGCGAGCGCGTGCTGTTGTGCGGCGAGAACTCCGCCGAATGGGTCGCGGCCTTCTGGGGCTGCCTCCTGCGCGGCGCGGTCGTCGTGCCGCTCGACGTGGAGAGCGCGCCGGAGTTCGTCCACGCGGTCGGGCGACAGACTGAAGCCAAACTGATGCTCGCGGGCGGCCGCGCGCCTGTTGCCTCTGCCCTCAAAATCCCTACACTCCGCATCGAAGGTTTGAGCGAAACGGTCGCGCGCCATCAGGGAACAGACTTCCCGGCCGAAGACATCTCGGAGGAGACGCTCGTCGAAATCATCTTCACTTCGGGGACCACGTCTCAGCCGAAAGGCGTGCTGCTCACGCACCGCAACCTGCTCGCCAACCTACGGCCGCTCGAAGCCGAGATCGAGAAGTACGTCAAGTGGGAGCGGCTCGTCCACCCCATACGCTTTCTCACTTTAGTTCCTCTGAGCCACGTCTTCGGACAGTTCATGGGCATCTTCGTGCCGCAACTCATAGGCGGCGAGGTCCACTTCCACGAATCGCTGAACCCCTCCGAGGTCGTCCGCGCGGCGAGGAAAAACCGCGTCTCCGTGGCCGTCGTCGTGCCGCGGCTGCTCGAAGCTTTGCGCGAGTGGGTCGAGCGAGACTACGCCGCGCGCGGCCGCGCCCTAGAGTTGCGCGAGCGTATAGCGGCCGCCCGCGGGATGAGCGCCTGGCGAAGGCTCTGGTCTTTCCGCCGCGTGCACGCCCGTTTCGGGTGGAAGTTCTGGGCCTTCGTCTCGGGCGGCGCGACGCTCGGCGCGGAAACCGAAACCTTCTGGCGCAGGCTAGGCTTCGCCGTCCTACAGGGCTACGGGATGACGGAGACCGCCTCGCTCATCTCCGTCAACCACCCTTTCAAACAGAGCCCCGGCTCCATAGGCAAGTTGATGCCCGGCTACGAAGTCAAGCTCGACGCGGGCGGCGAAATCCTGGTGCGCGGCCCGAGCGTCTCGCCCGGCTACTGGACGGGCGAAGGCGTCTCGCGGCGCGCAGAGGACGAGTGGTTGCACACGGGCGACCTGGGCGAGTTGGACGCCGCTGGCACACTTTTCTTCAAGGGGCGCAAGAAGGACGTGATCGTGACGGCCGCCGGGCTGAACGTCTACCCCGAAGACCTCGAAGCCGCGCTCGACCGCCAGCCGGAAGTGCGCGCGAGTTGCGTCGTCGCGGTCGAGGGCACGCACGGGGCCGAGCCCTTAGCCGTCATCATCCTGCGCGCGCCGGGCGCGAACGTGGAAGCGGCGGTCAACGGCGCTAACGCCGGGCTCGCGGAGTATCAGCAGATTCGCCGCTGGCTCGTCTGGGCAGCGCCGGACTTCCCGCGCACCGCGACCCATAAAGTGCTGAAGCGCGAAGTGGCGGCCTACGTCGGGCGGAAGCTTGAGAGGGAAGAGGCGAGCGACGCGGAGGGCGCGGCGGACGCTGCGGCCCCCTCGCCCTCGGACTTCATCCTGTCGCGCGCCGCGCCCGCGGCCGTAGGCGCTCCCGCGACGCTCGACCCTTCAATGAAACTCTCGGAGTTGCGGCTCGATTCGCTGGGGCGCGTCGAGCTGCTGAGCGCGCTCGAAGACCGCTACCAGGTCGAGATTGACGAAGCGGCGTTCACCGCGGCGACGACCGTCAGCGACGTGGAAAAAATCGTCCGCGGGGAATTGGGGGAGACGGCCGCCGCCCCATACCCATACCCCGCGTGGCCGCGCCTCCGTCCCGTGCGCTGGCTGCGAGTCCTGCTCTTTTACACGGTCGTCATGCCCATCACCTATGTGATGAGCCGAATGCGCGTCGTCGGCCGTCCTCGCCTCGAACGAGTCACAGGCCCCGCGTTGTTCATCTGTAATCACGTCACATTGGCAGACCACGCGCTCATCCTCGCGGCGCTGCCCGCGCGCCGCCGCCACCGGCTGGCGATAGCGATGGAAGGAGAACTTTTGCGCGACTGGCGTCACCCGCCCGCGGGCGTCGGCCTCTGGAAGCGGCTGCGCTGGCGCGGCCAGTACGTGCTCGTCAACCTGTTCTTCCACGTCTTCCCGCTCCCCAAGCGGAGCGGCTTCCGCCGCAGTTTCGCCTACGCGGGCGAGTGCGTGGACCGCGGCGAGAGCGTGCTCGTCTTCCCCGAAGGCGTGCGCGCCCCGCGCGGCCAGATGCGCCTGAGCCCGTTCAAGGCCGGCGTCGGATTACTCGCTAAAGAGTTGGGCGTATCGGTCGTGCCCGCTAAGCTCGACGGCCTGTACGAGCTCAAGGGGCGGCGGCAGTATTTCGCAAGCCCCGGCGCTGTCCGCGTGATTTTCGGCGAGCCTGTGAGCCTGGATGCGGAAACGGACCCGGCGGAAATCGCCCGGCAACTGGAACGCCTCGTGGCCGGGCTCGCCTGAGAAATTGGCACACTACATGAAGGCTCTTTACCGCGGCGGGCCTATCCGGGCCGCCTGGCGCTCGTCGGCCTGCGCCAGGTCGAGCTTCTTCAGTTGCCTGTAAGCCTTGGCCCGCTGCATGTAGGACCAGTAGTAAGTGGGGTCGAGTTCGATTGACCTGGTCAAATCGGGGACCGCCTTCGCGTATTCGCCGATTTCCAGGTAGGCCGTGCCGCGCACGTAATAGCTCTCGCCGTCGGGCTTCAACTCTATGACTTTCGTGTAATCGGCGATGGCCTCTTTCCCTTTGTTGGCGAGCAGATAAAGGACGGCTCGCGTCATGTAGGCGTTGACGAACTTCGGGTTCAGCTCGATGGCTTTACTGTAATCCTCGATTGCCGCCTCATCTTTCCCGCCCAGATCGCGCCGCAGCCCCCGCTGGAAATAGGCTTCGGCGTAATCGGGTTTCAGCTCGATGGCTTTCGTGAAATCGGCGGCCGACTTCTCGTCGTCGAGCTGCACCATGCCACGAAAGTAGTATGCCTCAGCCGAGCCCGGGTCGAGCTCGACCGCCCTCTCGAAGCTCTCCTTCGCGCGCAGATAATCCTTCTTTTCGAGCTGATCCTTCCCGAGTTTCAGGTAGTCTTCCGCGGTCTGCTGCGCGAAACCCGCGGCCGGAAGCAGCAGGGCGAACAACGATGTCAAGACGAGTTTCAGCAATGTGATCTTCATAGCTCTAGGGGTTCGCCCGGCGGACGCGGAAAACGACTTCGGGTTGATTCTCGGCCTCGACGTTAACCTCCATGCGCCCGTCGAGCAACTCCTGCCGCGTGCCGGGCTGTACGGTCTGGTACTGCTGGTAATCCATGATGGAGAATGAAATCTTGCCGGCCGGGACCACCATCGTGAAACTGCCGCCGGCTTCAATCTCGGCCTCCGCCGTGGTGTGAACCCGCTTCATGTAGTCGCCGCCGATGAGCGTCTCGTCGGCGAGCGCGAAGGCTTTGAGGGTGCCCGGCGTGATTGTCGCCGGTCGGCCGGTCTCGACGTTAACCAGGCGGCCTTTGATCGTGACCAGCGGGCGCAACTCCATCGAGAGATTGTCGAACGCCTCGCGCGTCTGGGCGAGTTGGCGGTGGTTAAGAATGACGACCTGCGCCGCGGCAAAATCTTTCGCCCGCGCGCGGACGGAAACCCTGTCCGACGCGATGAGCTTCTCGTCCGGCACTCCCGCTATCTCGAAATGCCCCAGAGGGTCTGTCTCCACGCGCGCCGGGTAAAGCTCCTCGCCCAATTGGCCCAAAAGTAATTCCACCTCCGCTCCCGCCATCGGGAGGCGTGTGACGGCGTTCGTGACCGTCCCGCGCAGGCTGACACTGTGAGGCCCGGGCAAATCTGGCGCGGACTCACTCGTCCTACGCCACGCGCGGGCCGAGAAGGTCGTGCTCCAAGCTCTCTCGAAAGGGGTCGTCCCAGACGGCTTGGGGAGGCGGCCGGCGGGGGCGCTCAGGTCAATCTCGAACGTGCCTTGACTGAAAGGCGGCAGGTCAATCGTGTAGAAGACGGACCTGTCCCTGACGCGCGCGGCGTTGCGGAAGACCAGGCGCATCTTCCTGCCGCGGCGCTCGAAGGTGGCCTCCTCAAGGGGCCTGAAGGTGCAGCCGTCGTCAGAAAATACGAGGGCCTTCGCCGTCCGGGCCGCGGCCTTGTAGCCTGCGGGAACGTCAATCTTTTTGACGTTGACGAAGTCGAAGGTGCGCGCCAGGCTGCGGCGCGCGCTCAGCGGCGTAGGGTCCAGCACCCGCCCGTTCTCGTCACGGACGACGAGGTAGATGTGACTGCCCGGGCAGAGCTGGGCGCGCGCCTGCGGCGCAGGCCCGAAGAGGAGAAGGAGCAGCGCTGTCAAGAGAACCGGCCGCCGTTCGCAAACTTTTAGAGTCACTTGCACCTGCAAATTTTTGCCGTCAAGGTCTGAAACACAGCTTATCTGGGACTGAGACGTTCGTCTCATTTGCCGTTGCGTAGAAGGCGACTCGTGCGGGAGAGGTAGGAGTGCCCTGAGTTAATCTAACGCCGTGTTACGACGAGCCGCCCGTCACCTTCTTCGCGTCTCTCAACTGCTTAGCCTTTCCCCTTATCTTGTCGCTGAAGCGGACTATCGCATTGAGGCTCTTCCCCGCGCCCTCCGCCAACTTCACGTCTATGACCTCCGTGCTTTTGAACACGGGGTTATTGACGAAGCCCACGACCTGCGTGGACAGCAGCGAGAGTAGCGTCTTCAGCAGCAGGTCGTCATGCTCGGCCGAAGCACTCTTGCCGGCGCTGGCTTCGGGAAGAGAAAGATTGCTTTTGAGGCGCTCCGCACACTTGTGCATCTCGTCCGCTCCCTTGACGACCGTCTCGTAATCTATCTCGCCCTCCGGCTTGGCCGCCTCACGCAGAAAGTCGTTGTTGATAACCTGTATGCGTAGGAAGTCGCGCTCAATCTGTTCGTAAGCGAGCCGCAGTTCTCTCTCGGGCGCCTTTCTCTGCTTTCTCAGTTGCCCGAGGACCCACGCGCGGTAACGCAGGTCGCGGTCAATGGGCGAAGTCGGCGGACGTTCGCGCCGCGGGTTCCCCTGTGCGCGCACGACGCCCGCCGCGGACAGCATGAAGATGACAGCCGCGGCCGAAAAGACCACCAACCGCGCGGAGAAGCAGGCGTGTCCGACTTGCATAAAATCCCTCCGACATCTCGAAAGGCTGGAACTAACCCCTCAGCGGCACCGGGCGATAGAAATATTATATGATAATCCGGGAGCGCGGGGCGGAAAACAACCGGACGAATTATCTTTGGTCGCGCGCGAATTGATGTTTTATAAAAAAAGTGTTGACAGAGATTCCTTCCAGGTTTATAAACGCAAGTTCGTTTTCAAGTGCTTGAAAGCGTAAAGTGAGGCGGAAGGATTCGATGTTGATGAATCGGACAACAGGACTGAGAGCGCGCGCGCTGCGGACGGAGACCGACTGGTCGCCCGGCGCTGCCCTGTGTGTCCCCTGTCCGAGTTCGACGCCCGGATACAGGCAGGCGGGGCCGAAATCCACAAGGATTCTCGGTAGCCGCCAGTTACAGATGTAGTTCAGCGGGAGCGCGGATGTTCCCGCTCCCGAATCTTGAATCGAGTAAGTTCTGGATTTTAGCGGAGCGGGCTTCTGAAGCTTCCCGTAGTGGGGAAGACTCGGAGGCCCGCTTTTTTGGTCTTTTCGCGATAGGAGGTAAGCCTAAGATGGTTCACATTCGTTACGAAGGGCGCTCAGTCGAGCTGAGCGAAGCCCAGTTGAATATTCACGCCGGCATGAGCGACGCGGAAATCAAGGAGCGCGTGGCCCGCCGCTTCGACGCCGCCGCGCGGCAGCTCGAATTCTACGTGATTGACCGCACGCCGAACGGCGACCTGATCGTGAGACCGGAAGCCGTGTACGGCTGATCTTTGATAATTGATGTGTCCCCGCGCCCTGACCGTGAGAAGCTTACACACCATCCCTTGTAAGGAGGGGGTCGTAGGTTCGAGTCCTACCGGGAGCTTTAACAGATTTGCTCCCGTAGCTCAGTGGTAGAGCACCTAAACGTGAAGATGCTTTTTCGACTTGCGCGGGGCACATCAACTAATTGGTCCGGCGTCAGACGCGTGCTGACGTGCGAGGGCAAGGCGTGCCCTAACATGAAAAGCTTACATACTGGCAAGACGGCTCAAACCCGTTTGAGGTTCAAATCCTCCAAAAAAAGCTTTCCGAACTTGCACGCTTCCTCGACCGTCTGCACACGTGTGACGCCCGATGAAATCTGGCGCCCCGCGCCCTGACCTGGAGAGCATACATACTAGCTCAGTGGAAAGAGCACCAGCTTTGGGAGCTGGCAGTCGCGAGTTCGACTCTCGCGTATGCACGAACCGCTCGCCAGACTTGCGCGGGGCCTGAATCAAATTTTGTAGTTGACCGATAGAGTTTTTGCATTGCCGCGCCCCAACTGTAAGGGCATACACACTCTCACCATGTGAAGGTGCGCATCTGAGAAATGCGCTGCAAGCCCGGACCTTAAGCGGGCACATCAGCCCTTACGACTTGCGCGGCAGAACTTTCTTCAGGAGGTGCTTCGCCATGCAGCACGACGAACGCGACCTGCGACTGGAAATCTTAAACAGCCTGCTGACGACGCCGCACCGCGAGCTGTCGCAGGTGGCGGAGCTGCACAAGGAGATGATCGCGCGCGACCCAATCTTCTACGGCCACCTGGCAGTCTGGTACTTCGCCCAGGGCGACGTGCGCGACCACAAGGAGGTCTTCGTCGCGAACCTGCTCGTGAGCGACGTGGCAGAGCACCGCGGCGCGGGCTTCGTGCTCTTGCAGAAGCTGCCGCCCTACCAGGTGGCCCGCGTGGTGGACTTCGTCAAGCAGAGCCGCGGGGGCGTGCCCCGCTCGACGCGCACGGCCGTCGAGCGTTACCTGCGCGAGCGCGAGGAGCGCCCGGACAGCTTCGACCGCGCGGCGCTGCGCGCGCGCAAGAGCATGAAGCACCTCTACGCGAGCCTGCACATCAAGCCGGGGGCGCGGGCCGACGCCGTGCTCTTCAAGGACGAGCCGCCGGAAGGCAGCCTCGCCCACGCGCTGAAGTGCTTGGCGAAGGCCGAGACGGCCGCGGAGCAGGCGGGGCTCATCGTCGAGAAGAACATCCCGTACACGGTGGCCGTCGGCGCGGTGCGTCAACTGACGCCCGTCGTGCTCGTCGCGCTCATCAACCAGATGTCGCCGCAGGAGGTGATTAACAACCTCGGCTCGCTCAAGCGGCGCGGCGCGCTGGAACACGCCGAAGTGAAGGCGCTCGTGGACGAGAAGCTCGCCGCGGCCGCCGGCTCGGAGCGCGTCTCGGCCTTCAAGGCGATGAAGGCGGCGGAGGTCGCGGGCGTCGGCGACGAGGTGGCCGAGCGCCTCGGGCGAGTCGCGGGCGAGCAGGTCAAGCGCAAAGGGCGCATCCGCAAGCCCACGGCGCTGTTCGTGGACAAGAGCAGCAGCATGACGGAAGCCATCGAGCTCGGGAAGCAGATCGCCGCGCTCGTCTCCGGCGTCAGCGAGGCGGAGCTGTTCGTCTACGCCTTCGACTCGATGGCGTACCCCGTGACGACGCGAGCCGAGACGGCGCGGGAGCTGGCCGACTGGGAGCGCGCCTTCAGCCTCGTCTTCCCGCAGGGCAGCACGAGCATCGGCGCGCCGCTCGAAGTCATGCGCCTCAAGCGGCAGGTGGTCGAGCAGATCATCATCGTCACGGACGAGGGCGAGAACACCGCGCCGTATTTCCACTCGGTGTTCCCACGCTACGTCGAAGAGTTGAAGGCGGAGCCGAACGTCGTGATCGTCAAGGTCGGGCAGCACAGCGATTACCTGGAGCGCCGCCTGCGCGAGTCCGGCCGCGCGTTCGAGACGTTCACCTTCGCGGGCGACTACTACGCGCTCCCGAACCTCGTGCCGCTGCTCAGCCGGCCGTCCCGGCTGGAACTGCTGCTGGAGATTCTGGAGACGCCTTTACCGGCGAGGGAAGAATGAGAGGGTGGAGGGATGAAAGAGTTGGTGAGGAAGTTTTGGCACATTCTTTCGCCCTCCCGCTTCTCGGAAAGGAGGTGCGTCATGGGAGACGAGCTGAGCCACGTTGACCTCTGCTTCGTCGTGGACACCACGGGCAGCATGGGGCCGTTCATCAGCGCGGCGCGAACGGCGCTGCTCGACACGGTCGAGGCGCTGGGCGCGAGGAGCGGGGTTGAGATACAGGTCGGGCTGGTCGAGTACCGCGACCACCCGCCGCAGGACACGTCGTTCGTGACGCGCCACCACCCGCTGACCCACGACCTGCGGAAGATGCGGAAGGTCATCAACGGGCTGCGCGCGGACGGCGGCGGCGACCACCCGGAGGCCGTGTACGACGGCGTCTGCGAGGCGGCCGTCCTGACGGAGTGGCGCGCACACAGTTGCCGCTTCATCCTGCTCGTCGGCGACGCGCCGCCGCACGGCTACGTCCCCGCCCGCGGGGTCGGGCGCGGGGGCTCAGGCGATGGCTGACATACGCGACCTTCTCAACCGCCTGGCGTCGGAAGAGGAAAACCTGCGGTCACGCCGCTTCGTCGCCCCCTGCGTCGGCGGCAGCCGGGTGCGGACGAGCGTCGCCGGACTACTCTACACCTTCGAGCCGCGCCCGCGCGATTTCGAAGGGTGGGGAATCTTCCGGCCTGTGAGCGAGCGCGAGGCGGAGGTGGTTGAGGAGGCCGGGCTGGCGCGCGTGACCGAGTACCTCGGCCTGTTCCCGCTCATGCGCCTGCGCCTCGGCTACGGGCTGCGCGGGGCGACGTGGATCGCGTACCCGGCCAACGAGTCGGACGCGTGGCAGCGATTCCCGTCGCAGCAGGTGCGGCCCGTCCCCGTCCATCTCGTCGCGGAGGGGCAGGAGTTTGAGCAAGTCGTGGCGCGCAACGTCGGCGGCTCGTGGTGGTTCGAGGAGATTGACCGCAGGGCGTCGCCGCTGGAGGCTGAGGGCTTGCGCGAGGCGCTGCGCGGCGGGGTCGCGCCCGAGGGAGTTAGTCTGAAAGGTCTCACGCCGGAGATGCGTGCGTGCTATTCGCTCGTGTTCAGGCGCGTGGAATTAGAGCGGGAAAGGGAACTGCAAAGAGAGCAGCGCCGCCGCGGGTCGCGGGACGAGGCACGCTTGCGCGGGGCGCTCCGTTTCGGCGGCGGCGACCTGCGCGGCTTCCGGGACCGGGGCGACTATTGGCTCGTCGAGTGGACGACACGCAACGGCGAGCTTCACACCTCGGCCATCTCCAAGAGCGACCTGACCGTCATCAGCGCAGGCATCTGCCTGAGCGGGGAGGACCAAAAGTTCGACCTCCAATCGCTGGTCGGCGTCGTCGAAGGGGATTGGTGAGAAGGCAGGAGTCAGGAGTCAGGAGTCAGAAGTCAGAAGAAAAGAAGATCTGTGACAGCGGCTCTCCGCCTTATCCATTCTGACTTCTGACTTCTGACTCTTGTATTCTGCTTTTAAGTTTATGGCAATCTTTCACCACGAACGGCTTTACCGCTCCGGCGAGGTGATGCGGCGCATCAGTGAACAGCCTGTGACCGTCTGCGGGGCGGGCGCACTCGGGGCCAACATCGCGGAGAGCCTGGCCCGCTCGGGTTTCAGTAGGCTGCGCGTCATTGACCGCGACCGCGTCGAGGAGCGCAACTTGTCAACGCAGCCCTTTTACCGCGCGGACATAGGCGCGCACAAGGCCAGGATTCTGGCGAATTCGCTCTACCGCGCCGTGGGCGTCAACGTGGACGCCAGGGCCGTAGAGTTGAGGAGCGACAACGCGCGCAAGCTGCTGGACGGCGTGGTCATTGATGCTTTCGACAACAGCGCGTCGAGGGGGGCGGTCAAGGTCGCCTGCGAAGAGGCAAATCTCCCCTGCCTGCACGCCGGCCTCGCGGACGGCTACGCGGAGGTGATCTGGAATGAGAGTTACCGCGTCCCGTCGGCCTCGCAGGACGATGTCTGTGATTACCCGCTGGCGCGCAATCTGGTCATGCTGGCGGTTGCCGTCGCCTGCGAGGCCGTCGTCCTGTACGTAGCCACAGGGCAGCGCGACAGCTTCACGATTACGCTCGGCGACTTCGCCGTCAGGCCCTTTTGTGTTTGAACGCGGGAGCGGGAAATCAATCTCGCCCCTCTGTGTATCGGTGACAATTATGCTTGTGCTCGCGCCACGCGCCTTTAGTTAAAGTCCCTCTTGGCGATACCGCTACTTCGGTCGCTCACTCTAAGTGTATCCAGGTAGGTTGTTGTCAGGCAGGATCGTCTGCTGCTCGTTTCCGGGCCGGGGCGATCTCTCTCTTCGTGTGCGCAACTGGCTGTTTTAACTGTTATAGGCATAGAGAATTTCATCAGCACGGCGCTCAGCCACCCGAGCGATTACGTCTCGTACCACGTCGGCCGGGAGTTGGCGGAGCTGTATCCTGACAAAGCGATTATCGAAGGCGAGACCTGCGCGTTCGACCTGGAAGAGTACGTGCGCGCCGAGCGGTGCGAGATGGTCGGGGAGTTGGCGGTCTTTAACCACGCCCTGCCTCGTCGTGCTCGAAGACATAGACTCGTTGATTGACGGCAAGAACCGTTCGTTCTTCCTCAACGAGCTTGACGGCTTCGCCGTCAACACGGGCGTCGTCGTCCTGGCTACGACGAATCACCCGGAACGTCTCGACCCGGCGATACTTGATCGCCCCAGCCGCTTTGACCGCAAATACTATTTCGAGTTGCCCGCGGCCGAAGACCGGCTCGCCTACGCCTCCGCGTGGAACGGTAATCTCAGACAAGAGATGCGAATCGCCGACGGGGTCATGGCGGAGGTCGTCTCACAGACCGAGGGGTTCTCATTCGCTTACATGAAAGAACTGTTCCTCTCATCCATGATGCAGTGGATGTCAGCCCCGGAGCCGAAGGACATGGGCGCGGTGCTTCTTGAGAGGGCGGCCAGTCTTCGCGGGCAGATGAGCAACACGGTCGCAGACCCTGCCGAAACGCGCGGCGGTGATGAGGAGCGTGATGATTAAATCGTCCCGCACGCCGGGACAGTAGAGACCATGTTGCTCGCCCCCGGGTAGAGGTTCAGTATGAAGCGAAGAAGAAATTAACAGGGATGGACAGGATAAACAGGATGAAGAAAAAGCAATGATTCTTTCTCTGTCTCCTGTCTATCCTGTCCATCCTGTTTGCATCCGCTTCAAACTGAACCACTATCCGCCCCCGTGCGCCTCTTCGAGCTGACAAGCGCGATTCAGGTAAACGAAAAGGCCGACGGGAGCCAGTCCGTCGGCCTTCGCTCGACACGAGCACCTCATTTGATGATCGCCCCAACCGGGCGTGGTCAAAGTCTCGCTTCAGTAGGTAATTCGGTGTTCGACATACAGGTCGTCGAACTTCGTCGCCTTCTCAAAGTCCTTCAGCTCCCTGGCCGTCAGCGCCTTGCCCGCTTCCTCCGAAATCTCCTTGAGCTCTTTGGCGTCGGCCAGGATGACGCGGCCCCGTGCCTTCTCCTTCAGACGGTTCCACAGCGGCGGGTAGGGGAACTCCCACTCCTGGTCTTCGGCCGTCTTGCGGTGGACGGGGATCATCGCCACCAGGTCGTCCCGCTTCATCAACTCAAGCCCCTTGTCGCGGAGCGTCGCGTTGTGGCTGCCGTGGTGACCGACTTTGTAGAAGACGGTGCGCGCCAGGAGGTCGTGGCCCTTCACTGTCCGCTTTTCCCCCTTCGAGTCTTCGACCTCCCAGGACAGTTTCTCCCACGAGAGCCAGTTGCCCACCTGCGCGTCGCCCGGGAAGAGTAGAACTTTGCCTTTGCCCGGCTCGCCCAGCTCGACGGCAAAAGCGAGGCAGGTGTTGTTCGTATAGCTGTCCAGGTGCAGCGCCAGTTCCCCGGCGACGGTCAGCCATTCGTGCTCGATGTGACGCCACTCGCCTGCTTTGTCGGCGGCGAACCCGTAATGCAGCTTGAAGAAGTCCGACTGGGCGGCCTTCTCCGGGGAGACACGGTAACTCTTATCGAAAGGGAAGGCGCGCTCCCTGGCGTCCGGGTCAACGTCGTCGGTGATGTCCGCGACGGCGGCCAGAAAGCTGTCGGAGAGCGACAGGCTGTGCCGCCCTTCGTCATACGTCGCTTTCTTTGACAGCTTCATTCTGATGTAGTCGGGGTCTTCGGGCGGCCCCAGGACGTAGACGCGCACGCCCTCCACGCCCTCCAACTCAAGCGGGTGCTTCTTCGGGTTGCAGTATTCGTTCCTGCCGAGCGCGAGGATGTTGTCCCACGCCTGCTTGGTCCGGCCGGCGGTGGCGCTGGCCCCGAGTCCGTCGAAGAAGCCGAACAGTTCCGAAATGGCCGACCTGTAAAGCCCCAGCCGCTTGTCGCCCTTCTTCTCGTCGGGCAGACGCTCCATCGCCTTCTCGACCGCCTTCTTCTTCTTCTTGAACTCCTTTTTGAGCAGCCGCGCCGCGTCGTTGTCCGGCTCCTCCGTCCACGCGACCCAGACGTTCTCCACGTCGAATTCTTGGAAGAGGTCGTGCGCCTGTAGGAACCCCGAGATGTGGTCCCAGTGTTCGTGCGTGGCCGCCACTACATCAATGCCCGCCCGGCTCGCTTTGCGCGCGCTGGCCGAACCCTCTTCGAGGAGCGTGCTCTGGATGTTCTGGACGACGGCGCGCATCTCCGCCTCGCCGTAGTGCTTGCTGTTGAGCGCGCCGCAGTCCACGAGTATGTGAAAGGGCTTGGGCTTGCGCGGGAAGGTGATGAGGAAGCAGTCGCCGAGCCCCTGCTTATACATGCGGATTCTGACTTCCCTCTCTTTTTTAGCCGCGCGGCGCGGCTGCTTAGTCGCCTTCTTAGTCGCCTTCTTGGTCGCCTTCTTAGTCGCCTTCTTGGCTTTCTTCGTGGCTTTTGTGCTAGGCATGATCATGGCCTCCCGGTTCAAAGCTGCGGTGCAGCAAGGCAAAAGGTTCTTCGGACTCCTGTAGGTGTTTGAAGTAGGTGGCGCGCAGCGAGCCGTCCGCCATCAGGCCGCGGCGGTACTGTATGTGGCGCTGGAGCCGTGATTCGTCGGTGACATCTTTTTTTATGGCATAGCGCAGTTGCATGGTGTCCAGGTCGAGAATGAGTGTGCAGCCGCCCCGGAAGAAAAATTTGGACGACTTGCCGCCGTTCTGCGGCTTGATAGTGATGTCGCGGCTCTGGACAATGGAGATGATGAGCTGGTTGAGGAGGTCGCCGTCCGGGCCGACGCGGCGCACCGGACGCAGCGAGTGTATCTGAAACATGGGCACGTCATTCTTCTGCTCGGCCTCTTGCTCGCCGTCCTCGCTCGCTTCAACACCCGCGTCGGGCGCGTCCGGTTCGGCAGCCTTGCGGCGGCGACGCAGCCCCGGGCAGCCTTTTCTAAACTGGAAGGTGACACCCGCGATTTCGCTGAAGTCCTTGAACTCCTTATGCCCCTTGCTGACAATCCACTTGTTCAGCTCGCCGCTGATGTCCTCGGTCGCCTCGTAAATTTCCCGGCGCGTCTTCAGGTAGTTGAGTTGGTTGGGAACGCTCCTGAGCCACTCGGTCAGCGGCTTGAAGAGGTTCTGGACTTCGCTGGTGACGATAGGCCACCGCAGGCTCTCCACGGACAGAGCGCGCACGTCGAGCGGGTAGATGCCCCGGCGGCGGAAGGCTTCGATGAAGGCCACGCGGTAGCCCATGTCGTCGTCCGGGACGAGGTCAACGTCGGCCGTGATGATGGCGCGCAGGTAATCGCCGAAGGTGATGTCCACCGGCGGGCAATAGTCGAGCGCGCGGACGCAGACGTTGAGCACGTGCTGGGCAGCCTTGGCGGCTTCGGATGCGAGCCGGTTGACGAGGTCGGGGTGAAGCTCGCCCTCGGGCAGAATCCCTGTGCCGCTGCTGGCGATTCGCAGGAGGTCGGCCACGCGGCTCTTGTAGATAGAGAGGAAGGCGTCGAAGATCGCCGCGACCAGGATCGCGCCGCGCGCGTGCGGCTCGGTCTCCATCTCGTAATCTTGCGGGTCGGGGACGTGCGGCTTCCACTTGCCGGCATCCTCGTCGTAGTGGCCGATGGCGCTGCGCAGCGCACCGTAGTTGCCGATGGCCTCGCCGAATTGCTGCGCCAACTCGCCCAGCAAATTCTGCGAGGCGAGGTCGCCGCGGGTCCGCGCGATCTGGTGGCGCAGGACTTCGGGGAAACTGAAGTGCTGGAAGAGCGCCACGATGTCCGCGAAAGCTTCGTGGAAGGCGAAGGTGTCGCGGTGGTTCGCCTCGGTGAAGCGGCTGTAGATGGCGTCGAGCAGGGCGTGTGTGGTTTCGTGCGCGACGATGTCGTGCGACAGGCAGGTGAAGACGATGCCGCCGGGCAGATACCGCTCGGGGCTCTCCGCGGAGGCCGGGAAGTAACCGAACAGGAGCGCCTTCTTTTCGGGACTGTAGTAGGCGTTGGCCTCGCGCAGCGCGTGCGGATAGATGCGCAGCCGCTCCACGAACTCATACTTTCTGATGTCCTGCCGCCAGCGCCGCGCCCAGAGGACGGGCCTGCCGAGGGCGCGCTCGAAGTTGGCGATGGTCGTCATGGCGACGGCGTAGACCATTTGCTGGTGGAACTGCGGCTTGCCCTCGGAGGGGGGCAAGCCCTCCTGGGCGAGGATGTACTTGTCGTTGAGGTTGACCGGGTCGTAAAAGCAGCCGCTGGCCGGGTCGTAGTCTACGACCTCAATGTACTTGCCGACGGGGCCGGGCCGCAGCTCCCCGTCGTCGCCTTCGAATTCATTCTTCCACACGACCTTGTAAGTGATTTCGTTGATGACGGCCGTGTCGAGCTTGACCGACAGGCTGGGGTCGAAGGCGTAGCCGCGCAGCTTGCGGTAGACGGGGCGGGGAATCGCTTGATTATCCGGCTCGGGGTCGCCGGCGGCGATCCCCAGCTCTCCGGGCTGACCTTCTATCTTCATGTTCATGGTTTCTCCTTAGGGTTCCTGAATCTAGCTGAGGAGGTAGTGAGCCTGGCCGAGAGACCAGATGGACGGTTGGCCGATCTCGATAGTGACCTGCGGGCCGTCTTTGGGCGCCGCCTGAGGTGAGGGGAAAAAGGAACTTAACAGCGACACGCAAAGGCAGACAGCCAATGCACGCCGGGGGCGTGCTAATTCCACTTTCGTGGTTCTCCTTCCTGTTTTCCGAAGCCCGTGGAATTCTGGGCCTTCGGGTTCGAGCTTACGGGCTTCCTAATAAGAAATGTAAAATGGGGCCATTTTATTTCGGACTTGTGGACACATGAGTCTATTGGGAGCGCCCACGGGTCGGGTACTTTGTGAAGCTACCGCTGCTCGGCCAGAGCCTCTCCGGCAACCTTGACTGCACCGGGTAACAATCTTGAATCGCTAAGTAGGTATGTTCCGCGGGTTAAGCTGAGAGCGGGGAGATACCAACTAATGTTGACTGATTAACCTGGGAAAATTTAATGTGAAGGAGAAGCGACCTAACGGTTTGACCGGAAGGCCAGCACGCAAAGCTCACCAGCAAGAGAAGCAACTCAGAGACGGCGAGAATTTAATATTAGAACTGAACTGTGTCAAGGATTTTAATAGAGCCGGCAGGGGGCGAATAAAATGGGGTTGATAGCTCGCACGCTCCGCCCGAACTACTTCCAGCGCACGCGATGAATTCCTGAACATTCTTTGAAGCCTTGCTACGGCAGACCGGAAGATTTCGCGGCCACAATCAAAATCACGCCGAAGGCTTAAAAAAAGAAAACCGGGCAGTTTCGCGACCGCCCGGCTCCTCTTAGAATTTTCTCCCCACACTGGACACTGTTCGAACTGTTTGCCTTTCGCCAGATGCATGGGAATGGGAAAATCTAGAGCAGTTGAGACAGACATTTCCACCATAAATTAGAGATGGCTAGCGCCTGGAGCGGTTCAATCTGGATGCTGATGCAACCCGGACAGCCCTTAATTACCCGGCAGAAATCGGCTAGCAGGACGTGCCTTGATTTGCCCGCGCCACTTCGAGCAAGAGGCTTTCGCACAATCGCTCATTGTCGAGCGCATCGCGCAAGATTATCTCGATAAGCTTTCTCATGTCCTGCCGTTCAAGAAACGCGCACACGCCGTCGAGCTTGACGACGCCTGTGTCGCCCCCAGAAATCAATGTCAGCCCGACCGCAACGCAGTGTTTGCAGAAGTTTCCTCCGTCGGCAAACGGGCAGTCACACGAATAGCCGAGAGAGTCCTCATCATCGGCCCAGAGCTTGACGCGATAATCCCCCGTCCCCTCGACCGTCGCCGCCACGGTTCCTTCAAACTCTACGAGGCCGCGCACACGCTCCTCGTCGAAGTATATTTGGCCACGCTCAAAGGAACGCTCCCCGGCTAGTTGCCGCAAGGTGCTTCGACTTATGTTATTCAGCAAGGATGCAGGCATGGCTTTATCGGAATATGGATTCCCTTTTAATCTGATACGTGCGCTTCTTATCCTCTATATTCAAATGATGACTGTGAAGGTTTATCATAAGCACCGCGCATGAAGATTGCCAGGAGAGATGAGCCGCAATGCCAGTCCTTAAAGAAGAACGGAACATACGAACCGTTGCCGAAGCTCTCAGCGGTCATACCGTAGATGAGTTGAAAAAGTTTCTGCCGCTTCTGCCGACCTCAGAGAAACCCGCACGCAAGGGCGAACTCGTCGCGCTCATCGGGCATTACATGGAAGGCGAGCACTTGCGCGCGCTGTGGTCGCGGCTGGACGAGACACAAAAGGCGGCAGTGGCCGAGACGGTTCACTCGCAGACGGGGCGCTTTCTCCCGGATCGATTTCGCGCTAAATATGGCGTAGCGCCCGATTGGGGAACGAGCAGAAACCTTATCGGGTACATGTTGGATTTCGATCATCGGAGAACGCCCTCACTACTCTGTCTCTTCATTTATCAAGACGTGATGCCGGACGATCTGCAAGCGCGTTTAAAGGAGTTCGTGCCCGCGCCGCCGCCTGCGTCTCTTAAAATCGCTGGCGAAGTAGCGGAAGTCTTCAACCTGAGACAGGAGAGCTTTAACTTCGACGCGCGGAGGGAGGAGGTGAGCGTCAAGCAGATTCCCATCGAAAGACGTGAGATGGAGCACGCCGCACAAGGCGATTTGAGGACCATGCTGCGTCTCACGGAAGGGGGCAAGATCATGGTCAGCGACAAGACGCAACGGCCCGCACAGTCTGCGGTGAAACTCATCGCATCCCTGCTACACACTGGCGATTATTACCCGCAGTCCGATGACACTTCTAAAAAGAAGAGAAGGGATGTGCAAGGGGTCGGCCCCGTCAGAGCATTCGCGTGGCCGATGATCCTGCAAGCGGCGCGATTGGCCGAAATGTCCGGCGGCTACTTGAGACTGACAGGAGCCGGTCGCAAGGCGCTTGCCGAATCGCCCTCAAGCGTTATCCGCGCGGCGTGGCAGCGCTGGCTCAAAACCAAAATTTTAGACGAGTTACGACGCATAGAGGTCATCAAGGGACAGACGGGCGTGGGGCGGCACACTCTAACCAACGCCGAAGGGCGAAGGAGAGTAATCGCAGATGCGCTCTCACATTGCCCTGTGGGGAAGTGGGTTAAGACGGACGACTTCTTCAGCTACATGCAGGCCGCGGGCTTTGACTTTGAGGTGACGCGCGAGCCCCGGGATTTATATATCGAAGAACAGGGGCATGGCAGCCTCGGTTACGCAGGCTTCCATGAATGGCACATTTTGCAAGGGCGCTACGCGCTGTGCCTGCTCTTCGAATACGCCTCGACGCTCGGCCTGATAGATGTCGCCTACGTCCCGCCCGCCGGCGCGCGACACGATTACACTGAACTGTGGGGTGTTGATGATCTGGACTTCTTCAGCCGCTATGATGGCTTGCTCTACTTTCGTCTCAACCCGCTTGGAGCGTATTGCCTCGGCCTCACAGATTCATACACTCCTTTGGCTCCGCCAGCGAAACCATCACTGAGCGTGCTGCCGAGCATGAAAATAGTCGTGACGGACGAGCCGCTTTCGCCTGACGAGACGCTCCTGTTGGACACTTACGCAGAGAGGGTAGCGGAAGCGGAGTGGTATCTCAATCAGGCCAAAACAATGGAGGCTATTGAGAATGGACATCAAGTCGCAGAACTGCGAGAGTTCCTTCAAGCGCGCGACGAACAACCGCTGCCGGAAACGGTTGAACGCTTCATTGCTGACGCCGAAAAGAACTCGCGCCTCCTACGTGATAGCGGAGCCGCGCACCTCATGGAGTGCGCGCAACCTGAGCTGGCCGAACTGATCGCTGGCGATGAAAGAACAAAACACTATTGCCTACGCGCTGGAGATCGTTACCTCGTAGTCCCCGCCAAGTCCGAAGCGCACTTCCGCAAAGCTTTATATCTGCTGGGATACTGCATCAACAGCAGTAACAAATGACTAGTGATAAGTTAAAGACTTTTTCTTGTCACTAGCAACCGCCTTTTGACCGTGACCGGCATCTACCGCAGGCAAATGATAAGACGCAAATGAGCGTGGAAGATGGTGAAGTGATGTGAGCAAGAGACGGATTCACTTCTGAATTGCCAAGCTTTATGCTGCTCCGAAAACCGCAAATAGGACTCGAACCACGTAACCGCCTGTGCGGGAAGTGTCGTGATCGTAATCCTATTCAGCAACAACAAGACATGCCTCAATAAACACTGAATTGTAGTGAAGGTTTTAATCAAAGCGCGAGTTAAGCGAAACGGGCAGCGTTGCCGCTGCCCGTTTTGTGTCTAGAATTTTCTCCCCACACTGGACACTGTTCGAACTCTCTGCTTTGAATCAAACCTGCGGAGCCGGATATTTTTTGCGCCGGGCAATTAGACGTGCAAATTTTCGAGCATGGGCTGTCAATATAGATTAGAAGTCATCTGGCACATTTTGCGCTGTCTTAGTCGCGAAGGCTTAAAAGCACTACAATCCTTGCCTGGGGTGCAGGATAAAGCAGTTCGTTAAATTTTACCAATAATAGTTTCTTGTCCTTATTAATTTAAGAGCGGGGCGCAGTCCCGCCGGCATAAGCGCCAGGATTTAACAACCCGACTATACTCTGACTCAGGGTCTATTCATTCTCGGAGAGAGGGACGGCATCCTTCAGTAGAATGAGGTTGCTCAGACCGACTTCTACGAAGGGGGCATGTTCTCCATGCGCCTGCCGTCCCTGCGAGATGCTTTAGCAGATGTCCCAGAGTTTCGACAAGCCCAGGGCCGTCGCTATGAACTGCTCCCCGTCCTACTCTTGTGCTGCGTCGCCGTCATGTGCGGGGCGCGCTCGCAGTCAGCCATCGCCGACTGGGGCGCTAACTACGGCGCGCGCTGGCTCACACGGCTCGGGCTGCGGCGCGGGCACGGGCCTTCGCAGCCCACCCTGCACCGCATCCTTAAAGGGCTCGACTGTGTGCGCCTCGAACAGTGCGTGACCCGTTGGGCCAGGCCGTCGAGGGCAAGACTTTGCGCGGCAGCGCACAGCAAGGGGCCGCCGAGAGCCATCTCGTGAGCGCGTTGTCGCACCGCCTGGGGCTAGTCGTGGCGCAACTCGGCGTGGCCGATAAGAGCCACGAACTCGGGCATCTGGAGCCGCTGCTCGAAGCCCTCGCCCTCGCCGGGTGCGTGGTCACGGCCGACGCACTGCACACGCACCAGGATGTGGCGCAGGCGATCATCGGGCGTGGCGGCAACTACCTGCTGCCGGTCAAAGAGAACCAGCCGGCCCTGCGTCAGGACATCGCGCTCGTGTTCGCACACCGCGCGGGGCTAGCCGACACGATCACTTCGGCGCAGACGACCGACTGCCACGGCGGCCGCGTCGAGACGCGCCGCCTGTGCGCCTCGACCGCCCTACGAGACTATCTGGCGTGGCCCGGCCACGCCCAGGTGCTGGAGTTGCGCCGCCGCGTGACGAACAAGCGGACCTCGAAGACGCGCAGTGAGGTCGTCTATGGCATCACCAGCCTCTCGCCGGAGCGGGCGAGTGCCGCACAGCTCCTAAGGCTCTGGCGTGAGCACTGGCACGTCGAGAACAAGCTGCACTGGGTCAGGGACGTGACCTTCGACGAAGACCGCTCGCAGGTGCGGGCCGGACACGCCCCGCAGGTGATGGCCGCGCTCAGGAACGTCGCCATCTCGGTGCTGCGGCTCTGCGGCGCGCGAAATGTCGCCGCCGCGTGCCGCCGTTACGCCGCGCGACCGGCGTTAGCGCTCGCGGCGGTCGGCGTCAGACTCCGAGAATGAATAGACCCTGACTCTGACTCATCGCCCGCCTTGACAAGCTGGGACGGGTGTTATAGTTTGCGCGCGCGTTTACATCATTGTTGACGATGCCGAGGTCGTCAACCTCACTTCCATCGTTTCACTCTATAAGGAACATCCAAACTTGTGCTCTCTATCCGATTCATTGAGGGGCGTAGCTATCATTGTTCGCGGCATTGATGAGTTCACGTTGTTCTCTGATGCTGACGGGAATGAGGCCGGGCTATGTGCTTAAGGCCGCACCCGGCAGACCGACCAAGCGGGCGTATTTGGGTAAATCATTTGCACTTTCGGGCCGCCACGAAAAGCATCTTCCCATCTCACGGAGATTGGTTATGGTACACCCTCCAGAAAATAGCTTTGATGCGGCGATTACACGAGCATACGAAAATGGGTGCGAGGCCCACGGCCACCTGGGCCTTGAGGAGGATGACTTCAAGTCCCACGTCGTTCGCATCGTTGAGAAGCACATGGGCGACGGCTTCCCGGCTTCGGCGGCCGTTCACTTCATCGAAGCCCTGCATACGAATGACCTCTACCTAGGAGTAGCCTGCGCCCGGCGCCTCGAAGTTGCCTGGAACCGTTTCAACGCGACTTACAGGAAATATGTCGAAGATTTGGCGTGCTTCGTCACCTCGACGCCGGACGCGGCCATCGAGTTGGCTGACAACATCCTGGTCAACCTGTTTCTGCCGAATCAATCCGGCCAAAGCCGCATCGCTTCGTACCGAAGGGCGGAGCTCGCTGGCTACCTGGCTGCGGGTCATAGTCAGCCACCGGGGAATCAACGAGCGGGAACGAATCTGCAACAACGCGGACGACGCCGACGCCATCCCCGAGCTGGACGACAAATCGGCGCTATACATGCTTGAAGCGTCCCTCAGAGCCTGCCGCTACGAGCGCATTATCAACGACTCCTTCCGCTGCTCGTGCCGGTGTCTGACGGACCGCGAGAGGCTGATTCTGCTCTTGCGTTACGACGAGGAGCTCCAGCTCGGTCAGATAGCGCGCCTCTTCGGCGTGCATCAGTCCACCATCACCCGGCAACTCGAAAGGGCTTGTAAGAAGTTGCGAAGAGAAGTGGTGGCGAGGCTTTCATCCAAGTACCACTTGGATCAGGCCGCAATCAGCGAGTGCCAGGAGGACATCTTGGAGAATCCTTCCCATTCAATCCTGGCGTTCATCAAACAGGCGGCAGCGGCGAAATAACGACGCTGCCGCCCGGCGACGTGATTACGAAGAACCCGCCCGCGGCGACCCCTTTGAGTTCGCTCGGCATCCCCCGCTCCTGCCCGCCGGACCCTCAAGAGCAGCTCCAGAACATTACTCCCCGCCTCCCGATGCAACTTCTCACCGGGAAGGTGTCTATAATATTGGTCCTTTGTCCCTTCGCTTTCTGTGCTTTTGAGGGAATTATCCGCGGGCGTAATCCAACCCTTTATCCCGGGCTTTCCACTAAGTCATTAAACTTACCGAAGGGGACATAGATTCAGATGAATAGGCAGGAGCTACCAGACGAGTGTCCGCCCTTGGAGGCGTTGGCGGCCTATCTCGACCATAAGCTGACCGAGGAACGATCCTCCTCCGTCGAAGCGCACTTGCTGGATTGCCGGAAGTGCCGCAAGCTGATAACCCTCACGATCGCCGCTGCCGACTCAATCCCCTCTCCGGTAAATTCAAACGACAAGTAGGCACGGCCGCGCCCGCGCCTCAGCGCCCGCCCAGAGCGGGAGTCGGATTCATCACATACCGCGCGCCTCCGAAAGTTCCCTGCAAATTATCTTCCGCCGTTTGTCAATTAGTTAAAAGAAGTCATGCAGAGCGAGACACCGGCAGACTCTGCGTAGTTAGTCATGCACCTTTTGCAGCTTCGCGACACCCGCAAGAGTCGGGAAGCTATTGCGCCGCGCGCGGCCTGGCGCGCGGCCGGTTCGTAGTCGCCACCTTTCGAAAGGAGCAGATTATGCGGAGAGTTACAGTTGCTGAGCGCCTGAGTCTGGCGCTCTACGTGGTTGCGCTGGTAGCGACGCTCGCAGTGATGTTGTTCGGGTTCGCCGAGAGCGGATTAGCGGGGGACCCGATTCCCACCATGCGTAACATCTACGGTGCGCCTTATGCCGTCATCACCGTTTACGAAGTGAAGCCCGGCATGGAGGCTCAATTCCTGGACGCCATGGTCACGCACGGCCCCTACAACAAATTGCTTTCAGGTTTCGCCAACGAGCGAATCCTGCAACCGCTCCCGGCGGCCGAAGGCGACAACACGACGTATTCCTGCATCGGCCGGTACTACGACCTGGCGACGGCTAATTTCATTGAGAAGCAGCGGGACCCGATCACCCGGCCGTTCCTGGCGCGCGACCCCATGCGGTTCGAGGCCAAGCTGGTCGAACACTGGCTCGGCAACTGGGGGTGGGAGAGAGGGACGAAGGGCGGGGCCACCCGCGTCGAGCCTTTCAAGAACGACGAGATTTTCCAGAAGCACCTCAGCTCCCTGAGTTATTTCAAGGCGGGTTACATCGGCCAGGTGGGCGCGCTCGAACTCTTCCCTAAAGGAACAGAGTTGGAGCAGGTCAGGGCCGAGTTGCAGGGTCATCCGGGGCTGTCCGGGGCCTCCGTCTACGCCATCGGGGGTGACGGGAGGTACGCCTGTTACCGCGAATTTTTTAAGTCGCCGGAACGCACGGAGCATCACGCTTCCAGGCTCCCGACGTTCGGGGATTCTGTCGTCGGCAAGCAGGCCGGGGTCGTAGTGCAGAACTACGTCTCGCGGTGAGCGGTCGCCCGTTCTTATGGCTCACCAGCCACACAGAGGATTCGCGAGGTGAAATATGAAAATCAATTACGCATCGAAATTAGCTGTCGCATTCCTGGCCCTGGCCTTCCTGCCGGCGGCCGTACGGGCCCAGGACTATAAATTTGAGCGCGCAATCGGGCGGCCGCCCTCGATAGGCGAGCCGTACGGGCTGACGGTGGACCGCGCCGGTAACATGTATGTGGCGGATCGCACCAACAGGAAAGTGATTACCATTACCGCCGCCGGGAGTATGCGGACTACTGGCGCTGTAGCCACGACCAACATGGGGCGGCCGGCCGCGGTGACCGTGGACCGCCAAGGCAACCTCCTGGTCGTGGACGAGGACGCCGGGACCGTCCACCGTTTCAACTCCCGCGGCGTCCGGCAACAGAGTATGAACGTCCGCGCGGGCGGTGAGCCCGCCGCCCCGGCCGGCGTCGCCGTGGACCCGCAGGGCAACGTCTACGTCAGCGACCAGCGCAACAACCAGATTCAGAAGCTCGACCCGCAGGGCCGGGTCCTCAAGACCTTCGGCCAGAAGGGGACCGAGCCGGGCTCTTTCCTCGGGCCGCGCGGCCTGGCGACCGACGCGCGTGGGAACCTCTACGTCGCGGACGAGTTCAACAACCGCATCCAAAAGTTCGACCCGGACGGGCGGCTGCTGGCGACCTCCAGCCCCAAGACGCTGGGCATCACCATCAGCGAAGGACTCGGCCCGATGAGCGTCGCCGTAGACTCGAAGGGTAACATCTGGGTGGCGGCGCACATCATGCTCGCCGCTTACAAGCTCGACCCGAACTTCAACCTGCTGGCGCGCATCGAGACCTTCGGCCGCCGCGACGGCGAGGTGACCGGCCCCGTGGCCGTTGCGGTGGACGCCTCCGACAACGTCTACATTCTTGACCGGAGCCGGCGCATTCAGAAATTCACCCCCGGCGGAAACTTCGTCTCGAAGTTCGTTTTCCCGCCGCCCAAGCTCGGCGAATTTACGGCCCCGGTCGGGATGCTGGTGGACAACGAGGGCTTCCTCTACGTGTGCGACGTTCCGAATTCCCGCATCCAGAAGTTTGACCGCAACGGCCGCCCCGTCATGAGCTTCGGGCAGTTCGGCCAGGGCGATGGCGAGTTCAACGGCGTCGAATCCATTTCAATGGACCGGGCGGGAAACTTCTACGTGGTTGATAGCTTTAACCACAGGGTGCAGAAGTTCGATCACCAGGGAAAGTTTCTCATGACGTGGGGAGCGTTCGGCTCGCTGCCGGGCGAATTCAACCGCACGAAAGTGGTCTTCGTTGACCTGCGGAAAGATATCGTCTACGTCAACGACTGGCACAACGCGAGGGTCCAAAAGTTTGACCTCAACGGCAAATACCTGGGCGAGTTCGGCAACACTGGCCCGCAGGAGAACAGGGTGCCAGGCCCCTCGGGGATCGCCGTGGACCGTGACGGGAACGTCTACATCTCAAGCTGGTACAACAACGTCGTCCAGAAATTCAACTCCGACGGCAAGTTCGTTAAGACCATCGGTAGTCCGGGAACGGGCGACGGTCAGTTTAAAGGGCCGGCCCGTTCGACAATAGACCGCGACAACAACCTCGTCGTGGTCGATTGGGGGAACAACCGCGTGCAGGTCTTCGACACCAATGGGCGCTTCATCGCCAAGTTCGGGGGCTACGGCCGCGCCCAGGGCCAGTTCAACCAGCCGGTCGGGGTCACGACCGACGCGCAGGGAAATCTTTTTGTCAGCGACGCGACCAACGCCAGGGTCCAGGTCTTCAGGAAGGGCGGCGGTGGCGGCGGCGCTCAAAACCACCCGCAACTGAAAAAGGAGACGGGCCGCGCCGGGCGGGTCTTCGGCCAAGTGGCTATCTACGACGTGAGCCCGGACAGGATGAAAGAGTTCGAGGTGGCGCTCCAGTCAACGCGCGCCGCGACGCAAGCGGACCCGAGCTTCATTAATCAGCGGGTGCTTCGCAACCTGGACGAAATCGCCTTGCAGTATGCGACCTACGCTAAGTTCAAAGACAGGGAGTCGGCCGAGCGCGTCCTCCGGCTACAACTGGCGAAGCTCCGCCCCTTCTGCCGCCGAGACCCGGAGGTGCATCTCGCAGAGTTGACGGATGCTTACTTCCCGAGGGGCAGTACGGACCAGCCGAACGGCATGGAATTCGGGACAGAGAAGGTAGGGCAAAACGCGCACATCGGCCTCTTCGTCCCGCAGCCGAGATACCGCCGCCAGTACGAGGACGTGCTCCACGAGACGAAGGTGCTCATCCGCGACAGAAACCCCACAGGGTACATCGGCGAGGACCTGCTGACCGAGGCCGACCTGTTGCCGCCGCAGGTCCAAGCGCCTTACTCGCCGCGGGCCTTCGAGCCCTCGAAGATGTCAATCAACTACGGCGAGTATCTGACGATGGAGAACGCCGAAGACTCTTACGTCGCGCGCCAGCAGAGCCAGAACCCCAGGCTCGTCACGATGGAGCGAACCTTCGTCAGTTCTCTTCAAGTGCCGACGCGCTTCTACATGTTCCAGGTAATTGACAACTACAGCCGGGTGGGGGCGACAGACCGCTCCCGCTCGGTGGCGAACAGGTAAGGGGGTAAGCACAGGTGTCCGCCCCAGCAAGCGAGATGACTGTCATGGATACGCCGCGGGCGTCCGCGCTAGCGGCCGCGTCGGCGCAGCGGCGAGTCTGGATCGCCGGCTGTGGGATCATCACGCCGTCCGTCAGCACGGCGGGGGGGCTTCTCGCCCTTCTACACGAAGGCGCGGCGTCGCGCGCAGACATTTGCCGGCGCACGCTCTCGCCCGAGCAGCTCAATGCCGCGTCGGGCCTCGGGCCTCGTGAGACCAAGAAGGTGGACAGGTTCTCGCTGCTGGGGGTGGCCGCCGCGAGGGCGGCCCTCGACGACGCGCGACTCGACGCTGAGGCCGTCAGGCGCTGCGGCGTGGTGACCGGGAACATGATGGCCGGCTGGACTTTTACGGAAGCGCAGCTACGCGCCCTGCACGCGCGGGGCGTCGAGAGCGTCAGCCCATACCTGGCGACGGCCTGGTTCCCGGCGGCACCGCAGGGGCAGATCACAATCAATCTGAAGATGCACGGCTTCTCCAAGACAGTCACCACCGACCGCTGCGCGGGAGCCCAGGCCATCGGCCTGGCATTCGACACGATCCGCAGCGGGCGGGCGGACCTGCTCTTGGCCGGTGGAGTGGAAGCTCCGGTGACTCCATTCGTTGAGTCAGCCGTCGAGCAGCTCGGCGGCCCGACTCGCAACGTGGTGGAGGCGGCCGCCTACGTGCTGCTGTCATCCGAAGCCGGCGCGGGCACGGCGGTCGGCTTCCATTCCACCTTCTCGCTCCGCGCCTCGTCCGCCTTCCCCGCAGAAGAAGTGGCGGGGCGCATCCATGCGCTGGCCCGCTCGCTGCCGGGTCAGTGGCCCGTGCGGACTTTGATCTGTAACGTGCAGGCCAGCGCCTTCGTCGAAAGGGAGGTGGCCTCTCTCTCCGGCCGGTTCTTCCCGGGGCTGAGGACGGTCTTCTCGACGCGCGTCGCCGGCGAGTGCCTCGCGGCCAGCGGGGCCATCGCCACCGTAATGGCTCACGAACTGCTGAAGGAGGAGCGGTCGCCGTCCTCGGCAATCATTCTATCGGTTGGTCACCAGTGCGCCGACCTGCTCTGGGTGCATAACTCGCCTTGAACGAGAGGATGTAGTCATGTCTGAAAGTAACGTTAGCGAGGCAATCATTAACGCGCTGCGGCGGCTCGGGTGTGATGCCGACGTCGTCCTCCCCGTTCACGAGCTGCAAGGGGACCTCGGCATTGACTCGACCGAAATGATTGAGCTGGCGGCGCTCGTGCGCAACGAGTGCGGGCTGGAGGCCAAGCGGCTAGACCTGCGCGAAATAAGGACCGTCGCCGATTTGCGCCGGCAGGTCGAAATGCTGCTCGGCCAGCCACAAACCGTCAACGTCTGAAGAGTGCTTTCCGGCGCTTGAGTCAGGGAAGCTGCCTCATCATCACGGCGGCCGGCGCCGCTAAACTTTAGAAGAAGAGATTACCAGCGCGCAGTGCGACTGGTAGCGCCGGGTGCGCCCGCGGGCGCGCCAGAGCCGGGGTGTCTTTTGTGCCATTTACAACCGAGGAACGCCATGCGAGCCAACAGCACTTCAACGAAAATGCCGACCCGCTTTCTCCGCCGCGCCCCGCTCCTGCTTCTATGCGTCTTCGCCTCGGCGTGGCACGCCGCCGCCAAGACACACGTCGTTCAAATGTTCGACGCGCCGCCCTACTTCAACCCCCTGACGGTCGAGGCGTCGGTCGGCGACACGATCGTCTGGAAGAACGCGGGCCCGCAGATGTTCCACATCGTCACCGACGAGAACCTGCTCATGTTCTCGGACGACATCCACGTCGGGAAGGATTGGAGCCGCACGTTCCAGAAAGCGGGCATTTATCAGTACATCTGTTATAGGCATTTCTTCATGCGCGGGACCGTGATCGTGCGCAACGCCGACGGCTCGACGACCTCGAAGTACGAGTACCCCTACCAGGCCGCGTTCAAAGAATTCCTCGTGCCGACCCCGCAGGGCATCCCACGAATGATTATCACCAGCCGCACTGACGACACGATGTGGTTCACCGAAGGCGGGGGTGACTTCTACGGGTTCGAGGATATCCCCCCACAGAATAAGGTCGCGCAGATTGACGCGACGGGCCGCATCACGGAATACACGACGCCGACCCCGACCGGCAGCGGCAGCAAGGTCGGGGTGGACTCACTGGTCATGGACCGCGCCGGCAACGTGTGGTTCACCGAGAGGCTGACGAACAGGCTCGGGCGTCTGGATAAAAGCGGCGGCATACGCGAGTTCGACATCCCCACTAAAGACGGGTACGCGCTCGGCGTGGACATAGACAGTAAGGGAAACATCTGGTTCGCGGAGAGGTACGGCAACCGCATCGGCTGGATGACGCCGCAGGGCGTCATCCAGGAGATCGAGCTGCCCGACAAGGAGTCCGAGCCCCGAACCGTCTTCGTGGACGCGCAGGACCGCGTCTGGTATACGGCGCGCGTCGCCAACCAGATAGGGTACTACGACATCAAGAGTCAGAAGTTGGTGCGGCTGGAGATTCCGACGAAGAACGCGCGGCCCGCGGGCATTTGTCAGACCTCCGACGGGGCCATCTACTTTGTCGAGATGGTCGGCAACAAGATCGGCAAGATCGTGGACGGACAGATCACGGAGTACCTCGTGCCGACCAAGTTCTCCGCGCCTTTCAAGATCGCCGCCGACGCGCAGGACAACCTCTGGTTCACAGAAGTCTACGGCAACGCCATCGGCAAATTCGAGCCCCGAACCGGGAAGTTCACGGAGTATATAATCCCGACGCCCGACTCCCGCCCCGGGGGCCTCGCCATCGACCGCAAGGGCCGAATCTGGTTCACCGAGCAGAAGGGGAACAGAATCGGGATGCTTGACCCGTCCCTGGCCGAGGCGCTGGGAAAGGGGTCCCCAGAATCCAAGCCGGCCCAGCCCGAACAGCCAAAGCCGCCTTCCGCCCCGGCCGCAAAACCCATCTCCGCCCTGCCCATAGAGGACTTCAAAATCCCGACGCTCGGGGCCTCCCCCGGCAACGAGCTGGTCGAGGACAGCGAAGGCTGGCTGTGGTTCACAGAGATGTTCGGCAACAAGGTCGGGGCCGTTCACTTGGGGACCCAAAAATTTCGTGAAATAGACCTGCCGACGATCCTGAGTATGCCCGCCGGCCTGGCGCGTGACCCCGAAGGGAATCTGTGGATCACACAGTTTCGCGGCAACAAGCTGGCGCGCATTGACGCCGCTACCGGCGCGGTGACCGAGTACGACGTGCCGATAGATGCCGCCTTGCCGGCCGGCATCACGGTCAACGAGAGGGGCGACGTGTGGTTCGCGCAACTCGGGGCCAACCGCATCGCGCGCTTTCACAAAGGCTCCACGACGTTCGAGGAATTTGAGCTGCCCCGGCCCGAGAGCGGGCCGCTGCAAATCGTCTCAGACCATAACGGGGCGATGTGGGTGACGGCGTGCGAGGAGAAAGGCAATTACCTCGCGAGATTCGACATCGCCGCCAAGAGGTTCGAGGTCTTCCCGCTCCCAACGCCGAACGCCTCCCCCGTGGGGATGCTGATTGACGGGGCCTTCGTCTGGGTCGCCGAGGGCGGCGCGGGCAAGCTCGCCCGGTTCGACACGCGCGGGCGGTCCTGGGAAGAGTTCAAGATTCCGGCCGAGAAATCCGAGCCCGTCAAGCTCGCCAAAGACGTGACTGGCAGAATCTGGCTGACCGACGGCGGCGGGCTGGGCAGCAGCGGCGGCAACCGCTTGGTGGTGTTCGAGCCCCGCCTCAAGACGTTCGAGTTAGTCCCGATGAAGACTCGGGAGGCAAAGCCGATGGGCATCATCGCGGCCTCCGACGGTAACGTCTGGTTCACGCAGCAGGGAGCAAACCGCATCTCTCGCGTCCTTCTGAAAGGAGACGACAGTGGAAAATTTTGAGTTCGATGTCTCGTTCGCGGCCGACCTGCGGCGCGTGCTCAAGGCTTTCTGGGAGTTGGAGGACTGGCCCAGCATGGCCGCCCACGTGCGCGAGATAGAGATGCACTACGCGGACGACAACGTGCAGGTGCTGACGATGCACGTCGTGACGAAGGGCCGCCACGACAGGTTCAAGTCCGTGCGCATGAAGCAGGCGAACACCATCTATTATTTACAGCCGTCGCCGCCGCCCATCCTGCGCCGCCATAACGGCTCGTGGCAATTCAACGAGGGCGTGGGCGGGACGGTCGTCACCAGCCGCCACTTCGTCGAGATAGAGACGGAGGCCGCCGCCACATTCCTACGCCAGGCAGGCATCCCGGCCGACGACGACGACGACACGCACCAACAGATTAAGACCTTGATCCGCAACAACAGTCTGCAAACCATGCTGGCTTTGAAAAAGCGGCTCGAAGAAACCAATGGAGGGACGTATGACTCCCGTGAATTTAGTGTCGAAGCGGTGGCGTAAGGTCGTCCGCTCTGTCTCAGTAGTGTCCCTGGCGCTCGCGCTCACGACGCCCTGGGTGATGGTTTCGGGGGCGGGCGACAACTCCGACGCGTCTCTGCCGAGTCTGCGGAAACCTTTCGCCGTCTCGAAGGTCAACGCGGCGCTGCACCAGTTGCGCTCCTCCGCAAACAAGCCCTTCACCCTGATCGAGTACACCGTGCCGACGCCCGGCGCCGTCCCACACATCCTGGCCGTGGATTCCGACGACCAAATCTGGTTCAGCGAGAGCGGAGGACAGTTCGCCCGCAACTTCATAGAGACGCCGCCCGTCAACAAAATCGGAAGGCTGGATCGCGATGGCAGCATCTCGGAGTGGGTTCTGGGTGAAGAGCTTTCCAGCCCGATGGGCGTGGTCTTCGACCAGGCGGGCGACCTCTGGGTAGCCGAACGCCTCGGCAACCGGATCACCTGCTTGAAGAAGAACGGCGAGACCAAGCGTTACACGATTCCGACCCCCAACGCGTGGCCCACGGGCATCGCCGTCGATTCCAAAGGGCGCGTCTGGTTCACCGAAACGAAGGGGGACAAACTCGGCATGGTTGACCCGCATCTGGGCGTCCTGCGCGAGTACCCGCTTCCCCTGACCCAGACGATGTCCACGGGCATCGCCGTCGATAAGGCCGACCACATCTGGATAGCCGAGCGCGACGTAAACATTATAGGCCGCTTCAACCCTGACAAGCGCGATTTCACTCAATACGCGCTGCCGACGAAAGACGCGAAGCCCTGCGGGGTCGCCGTGGATGGCAAAGGGACCGTCTGGTTCTCCGAGCGTAACGGCGGCAAAATCGGGACCATCAACCGGGACGGCAGCATACAGGAGTTCTCGGTCCCCGACCGATTCTCAGGCCCCTTCATCCTCGCCGCAGACCAGCGCGGGGACATCTGGTTCTCAGAGATATTTTCCAACCGCATCGGGCGCTTCTCTCCCAGCGAAAACAGATTCGAACACTTCACTATTCCGGCGGACAAGGCGCACCCGGCGGGCGTGGCGGTTGACTCGAAAGGGAACGTCTGGTTCGCCCAACAGTCATCAAACAAGATAGGTCTGATAGTCCGCACCGACCTCTCCTACATAGGGGGCGGGACGGCGACCTCCCGGAGTTCACTGCCCGTCGCGAACGCCGGCTACAAAATCAGCGAGTTCGAAATCCCCACGCGGCAATCCATCCCTGGCATCGTCGGCGTAGACCGTCGAGACACCGTCTGGTTTACACAGATGGGGGGCGGCTTCGTCGGCCCGGGGTTTCCGCCCGGCCCACCCGGCAGCAAGATCGGATACATACGCGACGGCGTCATGGGAGAACTCAGCACCCCGACGCCGGAATCCGGCCCGACCTCGCTCGCCAAAGACCCCTGCGGCGACGACATGTGGTTCACGCTCAGGGCAGCCAACAAGGTGGCGCGCGTCCGCGACTTCAAAGTAACCGAGTACGACATCCCCGTCCCCGACAGTCTCCCCGTCGGGATAACTGTTGACCAGAATCACAACGTGTGGGTGGCGCTCAGCAACGCGGGCAAGATCGGCCGCCGGACGCCCGAAGGGGTGTGGCGCTTCCTGGACTTGCCCGACCCCGAAGCCCAGCCGCGGACCATTTTCGCGGACGGGCAGAACGAAGTCTGGTTCGCGGAGAAGGTAGGCAACCACATCGGCTGGGTGGATCAGAAAAATTGGCGCGTCGAGCGGTGGAAGATTCCTACGCGCCTGGCGTGGCCCCTCTCGCTGGAGACAGACGAGGCGGGCAACCTGTGGTTCGCCGAGATGCGCAGCGATAAGTTGGGAGTGCTCGACCGCAGGACTAAGACCATCACGGAATATTCGCTGCCCGTGCAGTCGGCCCCCTTCAAGCTCCTCTACGACAAGGAGCACTCCGCGTTCTGGGTCTCGACGGTCTTCGCCAACGCCATCCTGCGGTTCGATCTCGAAAGCAAGAAGGTCGTCGCCATTTATAAGGCGCCGGACGAGGGGGCGTGGGTGGGCGGCCTGGACCGCGACAGCCAACGCTGCATCTGGTTCAGCGGCCAGTTCGCCAACAAGATTAGCCGGCTCTGCATTGACGGCATCGCGACCGCCCCGGTTAAGCCTCGGGAGGAACCACGAAAGGCGGACGGGTCGTGGAGGCGCTAGAGTTTCTAATGTACCGCGTGGCGTTCATGGGCGTCCCCTTCGGGGAGGTGCATCGTGCCATGTGGAGGGTGCAGTCGGGCGCTTCCTGGAAGGAATCATATTTGGAGACGGCCCGCGACATGCGCAGTCTGGCCGAGGACGCCGAAGCCGACGCGCGGCGCGTGTCGGCCGCTCAGGCGTGGAGGTGGGCCGCGTGCGCCTATCACGCGGCCAGCTTCGACTTCCACTTGAGCCCGGACAGCTACGGCGATTTTGAAGATATCCTGCGACTACGCAGGATGTCCAGGGAGGCTTACCTGCGTGCGGTGAATAACGACCCCGCGCTCGGTTGCCCGGTGGAGATACCCGTCCGGGACGGTTACCTCAGCGGCTATCTGCGTTCCCCCAGGGGCGAGTCTCGGCCCCCGGCCGTCGTCGTGCTGCTCAACGGCCTGGACTCACTTTGCGAGGCCGAGATGCACTCTTTCGGTGACTGGCTGCTGGCGCGCGACCTCGCCGTGCTCGCGCTGGACCTTCCCTCTTCCTTCTCGACCTACCCGCGGCTGCCGAGGTTCGAGGTCGAGGACGTGGCGACGGCCGTCGCCGATTGGATTACGCGGCTGCCCCACTGCGAGGGGAGCCCTCTCGGCGCGTTCGGGGTGAGCTTCGGCGGTCACCTGGTGGCGCGCCTGCTTCCCGGCGACCGACGCTTCCGCTGCGGAGTGGCGGTCTCCCCGGCCGCGTGGATGGGCGCAAGCGAGTTGCGCCTGAGAAGGGTCCGGCTCATGTTCGCGTGTGCTTTCGACCTGCGCGGGCAGCGGGAGATTGACGACTTCGCCGCGCGCATAAATATCAAACAAGTGTCCCGGCCGGCCGGCCGGCTGCTCGTCCTCCAGATGGAACAGGACAAACTCTTCGGCCCGGAGCACGCCGAGGCCCTGCGCACGTGGGGCGGGAGCGCGGTCGAGGTCCGACGTGTGGCCGACGCCGAGCACGTCGGCACGAGCCGCATCCACTACTGGCTGCCGCAAGCGTGCGATTGGCTAAGTCAAAGACTCGCATTCAAGGAGCACTGCGATGAAGAGCTTTGCAATCTTGCTGCTCACGGCTCTCTCAACTAGCGCGGTCGCGCAGTCTGCGAAGCTCAGTGGCCGGCAGCCACAAGCCGCGCCAGAGACCGTCCGCGGGTATTTCCGCGAGTACGCACTGGACCACGCCGGGAGCGGGCCGGCCATCGTGGCGGTGGACGCGGACGACAACGTGTGGGTGGCGCTGGCTAAGACCGGCAAGCTGGCGCGCTTCGCTAACGGGGCCATCGAGGTTTTTGAAATCGGGGCCGAGAGCCGGCCGGTCGGCCTGGCGGCGGGTTCCAGGGAGAACGGCCATGCCGGCGTCATCTGGATAGCGGCCAGCTACGACAATAAACTCATACGCTTTGACGTCGCCTCCAGGCAGACGCGCGAATACAAGATAGACGGGGAGGCCAGTTGGCCTTTTAACGTGGCGCTCGGCCCAGACGGAACCGTCTGGTTCACCGAAAGGGCCGCCGGCAGAATCGGCCGCCTCGACCCGGCCACAGCGCAAGTGCGCCACTACGATGTCCCGACGCCTAACTGCGGCCCGGCCGGGCTCGCGGTAGACGGCCGCTCCGGGCGTGTCTGGTTCACCGAGAGCTACGCCGACCGCGTGGGAGTCCTAGACCCAGCATCCGGCCGGCTGGCCGAATATAAGATGAGCGACACGAGCACCGGGCTCGTCAACGGTCCGGCCGGACTCGCGCTGGACGTGCGGGGCGGGGTCTGGTTCGCCAAGCTGGAGGGTAAGCTCGGACACATCGCGCCGGGCTCCGAGGAGATAGAATTGATAGACCTTCCGGCCACGGCCAAGCGCCCGGCAGGCATCGTCGTCGCGGCCGACAGCGACGTGTGGGCCGTCGCCCTGGACGGCAACCTGCTGCTCCGTTATAACCCCCTGACGCGCCGCTTTAAGCTCTACCCCATCCCGACGGGCGAAGCGGACGAGCAGCCGGGGACGCCCCCACTGGCGAAGACTTCGAGACCCTTCGGCATCGCCAGCGACCGGCAGGGCAACATCTGGTTCTCGCAACAGTACACGGGACAAGTAGCAGTTCTGGACGTGGCCCCACCCGAGCTGAAAATACTTTCTCCGGGGAGGACGGTGCGGACTGCCGACGCGCTGCTCACCCTGCGGGCGCTCGACAGGGTCGCGGGCGTGGAACGTCTCGCCGTCAAAATTGACGGTAAGGAAACGGCGCACAGCAAGGGCCGTCTGGACTTCGGCGGACTCCTGCCCGGCCCGCACAAGCTCGAAGTGACCGCGGCAGACGCGGCCGGCTTCACCGCCGCCACCTCGGTTGACTTCGATTACGCGCCGGGCCAGTTGGCGCTGCTAGAGCTGTTACGGCGGCTCGCGCCGAGCAATAAATCAGGCGAGGGAGCTAAGGCCGCACTCGCCGCCGCCGCCCGAGATTTAAACAAAGGTGACGTTCGTCTACAACTCGCCGACTTGCGCCGGAAGCTCGCGGCCAGCGCCAAGCTCTTCAAGCCTTTCCCCACGAAGGCGCTCGACGCGACCATCGAGTTTCAGTTGGAGAACGCGGGGCAGACCTTAGAGGTCCGCATCCTAGACCATCCCCCATACTTCTCGCAGACGGAGGTGGTGGTCCGCAAAGGCGACACGATACGCTGGAAGTACGACCCGCCGTCGGACGGCCATTCTCTCTCACACTTACTGCACCGGATTGAGATTCAGGGGACGGAAATCCGTTCGGGGATGCTGCGCTCGGGCGAAAGTTTTGCCCACCGCTTCGAGCGCACCGGGGAGTTTACTGTGAGAGACACAGAGAAGGCAGGCCCGGGCGTGACTGTAAAGGTGTTGCAATGATCTCACTGCCATCCAGTCTTCAACCTCTGAGGCTGATTGACCTCAGCGTGCTGCTCGCCCCGAGCGAGTCGGAGGCCGTGCCGGTCGAGATCGAATACATGGGGCACGACTGCGGCGGGAGGCACCTGGCACAGTTGGTCGGGATGGAGGCGGGCCTGCTGCCCGGCGGATTGGGATGGGCCAGCGAGCGCGTGTCGGCGATCACTCACTCGGGGACGCACGTGGACGCGCCCTTTCACTACGCGCCGCGCTGCGACGGCCGCCCCAGCCGCACCATCAACGAGATGCCGGTCGAATGGTTCTGGGGGCCGGGAGTTTGCCTCAGCCTGAAGGACGGGCAGCGGCAGGGCGAGCCGGTCGGTGTCGGGGAGTTGGAAGATTTCGAAGAGCAGTCCGGGCACAGAATCGGGGCGGGTGAAATCGTCCTTTTCCGCACGGGCGCGGGGCCGCACTACGGCTCGGCCTCATACATGGAAAGGGGCCGCGGGTTATCACGGCCTCTCGTGGAAACACTGTGTGGGCGCGGGGTCCGGGTGTTCGGGACCGACGCCTGGAGCATAGACCCGCCCTTCCGTCTCATGCGGGAGAGGCTCTCTTCGGCGGGGCCGGAGTCAGTGTGGGAGGCACATTTCACGGGGCGCGGGGTCGAATTTTGTGCCATCGAGAAGCTCTGTAACCTAGACCTCCTGCCGCCCTTCGGCTTTTGGGTAGCGTGCTTCCCTGTGAAAGTGCATCGCGGCAGCGCGGCCTGGACGCGGGCCGTCGCGCTCGTAGCAGAAGGCTAACACCATGTCACAGCGGTCTCTAAAAATCGTCGTCCTGCTTTGCCTCGCCTCCTTGGGATTGTGCGCCCGGCTCGGCCCGCCGGCGAGCGGAAGAGCGCGCGGCGACAGGGGCGAGGGGCCGACTGAGGGGGAGAAGATTTTCAGGGAGAAGTGCGGCGCGTGTCACACGACCCAGTCGGCCGCCCCGCTCGACCCTGAAGAGTTGGCGCGAAGTCAGGGGCCGACCCTGGCGTATGCCGGGAACAAGTTTCAGGGACAGTGGCTGGAGAAGTGGCTGGTTTCGCCCTACAGGATTAGGCCCGCCGGTTATCTCCCTTACCGCCACATGATGAGCACGGCGGGCGGCGACGTGGTTGATGAGGCGGCGCTGCCGACGCACCTGAGCCTTTCTCCCGCCGAAGCCACAGCGGTCGTCGGCTATTTAGGCGCGGCTAAGAGGAACCCGAACCCTTACCCTGCGGCCGGCCCAAGTCAGGAGATTCGCGCGCAGGTCCATTTTGAAAAAATCCTCGGGTGCGGGTCATGCCACCAGGCGAGGCCGGGGCAGGGCGGCCTCTCCGGGCCAGAACTCTACACCGCCCCCGAGCGCCTTAACCGCGAGTGGGCAGTCGCCTTCATCGCCGAGCCGCCCTACTGGGGCACCGTCCCGATGCCTAAGATCAGTGTCCGCGCAGAGCAGTTGGCGGCCGTCGGCGATTACCTGTTTCAGCATCCGGCGGAAAAGCCCGCCGCGACTGTTTCTGCCGGGGAGCCCCGTTTGGTCGGCAAGAGCAGGCCCGCCCCGGCGACCCGCGCCGAGTTGCTCTACCAAATGTTCTGCTCGCAGTGTCACGGGATTCAGGGCGACGGCAAGGGCATCAACGCCCCACACATATTCATCTCCCCGCGCAATCACACTTCCCAGGAAGAGATGGGTATGCTCACGGACGACCGGCTCTACGCGGCCATCAGGTACGGGGGCACGGCCGTCGGTAAGTCCGTCTTGATGCCTCCCTGGGGCGGCGTCATGAAGGACGCTGACATCAAGGCGCTGGTCGAGTACGTGCGCGCGCTCAGTAACACGGGCGCGGGCCGGGAACAATAGTATGAGGAAGAGAGCTACCAGGCGCGTCGTGCTGACGGGGCTTGGCCCCGTCACCCCGGTCGGCGTCGGCCGCGAAAGCTTCTGGGCGGCCATCACCGGCGGCCGAAGCGGGACCCGGCCGTTGACGGACCTTCGTCACCGCTTCCCCGTTGACTCGCTCCGTTCGAGAGTGATGGCGAACGTCCCGGACGAGTGGCTCCCCCGCGAAGATGACCGGCTCTCCGGCGGGCGGCACTTCCGCCTGGGACGGCTCGGCTTTCGCTTAGCCGTGAATGATGCTGGGTACGAAGACCTGAGCGGGTGTCGCGCGGCGGTCGTCCTGGGTAGCGCCGTCGGCGGCACGGCCGCGATGGAGGACAGCTTCCTGCAAATGAACGACGGGGACCGCCTCGATACGACGCGGACTCCCGCCGACTTGATGCGCCAGATGTCCTTCCACAGCATGGCGCACGAGCTGGCCCTCGCCAGCGGGTGTCAAGGCCCCGTGCTCACCATCTCGACCGGATGCACCGCGGGCCTGGACGCCATTGCCACCGGCTTTGAGATGGTACGTTCGGGCGAAGCGGACGTGGCGCTCACGGGTTCGGCCGAAGCCCCCTTGACGCCCGTCGTGTTCGCTGCCTTTGATGTCATCGGCGCGTTGACCCAGCGCAACTTCGACCCGGAACACGCCTCACGCCCTTTCGACAAGGAGCGCGACGGGTTCGTGCTGGGCGAAGGGGCGGCCTTTATCCTGCTCGAAGAGCGGGGCCGCGCGCTGCGGCGCGGGGCGCGCATCTACGCGGAGTTGACCGGCTTCGCCTCCGTGAGCAACTCCTACCACATGACGGACCTGCCCCCGGACGGGACGGCCCTCGCCGAATGCATACGCCTCGCCCTGGCCGACGCCGGCATACAGGCGGAAGAGGTAGACCACGTCAACGCGCACGGCAGCTCGACCAAGCAGAACGACCTTTGCGAAACCAACGCCATCAAAAAGGCGCTCGGCGCGCGCGCCGGGCAGATCACTGTCAATTCGCTCAAATCAATGGTCGGGCACGCGCTCGGGGCCTCTAACTCAATCGAGATGGTCGCCTGCGCCCTGTCGCTCGCCAACCAGCATCTGTTTCCCACGACCAACCTGGATTGCCCGGACGAGGGGTGCGACCTGGACTACGTAGCCAACAAGGCACGGACGGCGAAGCTGCGCCACCTGGTCAAGTTGAGCAGCGGTTTCTCCGGCATTCATTCCGCGGCCGTGATGACCGCGCCGGCCTAGAGACGGAGGGAACCTGAGGTGCGTCGCCCAGGCAGAATTGGCACAACCCGAGTGTCGCTCGCGTTGCTCGGTTGCGCGGCCGCGGTCGCCGGTTACGTGAGCGGGCCTGCGGGCCGCCAATACGCCGAAGGCGGCGCACGTGAAGTCGCGCCTGCTCCTGCCGCCGGGGCCATAAGACGCGCGGGGGAGAAGTTGTTTAGTAAGCGCGGCCCGTTTCAGGAGCAGGGCAAGACCGTCTGGGAGTACGAACTGGTCGTTACGGAGTCCGAGCACAGACTGGCCGACGGCACTCTCTACAAGGTGTGGGCTCTGGGAGGAAGCGTGCCCGGCCCGACGCTCTTGGCCCGCGAAGGAGACCGGGTCCGCATACGACTGATAAATGAGACTTCCGCCAGCCACACCATCCACTCTCACGGGCTATTCGTCCCTCAGCGCATGGACGGCGTCCCCCCGTCGCACGGCATGACGCACCACGAGGCGGGCGCCGAAGACACGCCACAGCCCGTGAAGCCGGGGGAGACTTTTACCTACGACTACATAGCCAGGCCCGCGGGCACGCATTTTTATCACTGCCACGTTAACACCAACGAGCACCTTAACCGCGGGATGGCCGGCGCGTTGATCGTCCTCCCGCGCCTCCCAGAGCCCCGCGTGGATCAGGACATCGTAATGGTCTTGCAGGAATGGAACAGCCGGTACGCCCGCGGCGGCCAGCCCGGCAACCCGCGCGAGGTGAACGACTGCGACTTCTTCACCATCAACGGGAAGTCATTCCCCGAATCGGAACAGATCAGGGCGGAGTTGGGCCAGGTGTTGCGCCTCAGGTTTATCAACGCCGGCTCGCAGCCACATTTCATGCATCTGCACGGTCACAGCTTTCTGGTCACACACAAGGATGGGACCCCTTTGGCCGAGCCGGTCGAAATGGACACGGTCCCCGTCGGCCCGGGAGAGCGCGTGGACATTCTGGTCTCGGCTAACAATCCCGGCGAGTGGCCCCTGCACTGTCACGCGGCCGCACACCAGACCAACGCCGGGACTTACCCCGGCGGGATGATGACGCATCTGCTCGTCGGCGATGTCGCCTCGCCGCCTGCGGGTGAAGGCCCTGTCGCGCCGGGCGTCGGGCGGCTGCGCGAAACCTGGCGGCGCTCGGCCCTGCTCCATCTCAGAAAGTGAGGCCCATGAAGTCTGTCGGCTACTGTGCGCTGCTAAGGCTCTCTCTGTGCGAGAGACTTTGCGCGGCCGCGTGCGGGCTGACGGACTACATCCTTTCCCCGGGGGAGAAGAAGATTTGGGCCAAGTGCGTCACGAAGAAGAGGAGGCTCGAATTTCTGGGCGGACGCTGCGCGGGAAAGATCGTCGCGTCGCTGTACAGGCTGGGCGTGGGTTTAGATTTAACGGCCTGGGACGCCATCGAGATATTACCCGGGGCCGGGGGCGTGCCCGCCTGCCGCCACGCCGACGGGCTCCGGCACTCGCTCTCCATCAGCCACACTAAAAATTTCGCCCTGGCCGTCGCCTCGGCAGACGGGCAGCGCGTCGGCGCGGACATCGAAGAGAGCGGCGCGCACGTTCGCCCGACGGCAGATATGTTTCACCACGCCGAGCTGTGTCAGATACACGATGGCGAGAGCGCCCGCCTCCGTTGGACCTTGAAAGAGATGTACGGCAAGCTTACGGGGGACGGCATCTTCGGCCGCACACAGAGCCTGGTTACGCTCAGGCACGCGGGGCGGCTGTGGTTAGGCGTCACGGCTCAAATGTCTTCGACGGGTCCGGCCATCCTGACCTCAGGCTACTGGGGCGAATTGGCCGTCTCCATCGGCTTCGACTCCGGTGCAGGGGGTAAGAGTATTCATCATGGGCCAAAGAGTGAGGGCTTCGGTCGAGTTCAACGGTGACGTTTCGGAGGGCGTGGTCTTGCTTGAGCCGGACAGCCTCGTTTTCCGCGGCGGCTTCAAGCTCTCCATCCCCTTGAAGCAGGTGAAAACAGTCGCGGCCCGCCGGGGCCAGTTGAAAGTGACTTTCCCGGAAGGGACGGCCGTATTCGACATAGGCGAGTTGGCGGAAAAGTGGGCGTCGAAGATTCGCCACCCGAAAAGCTTGATGGATAAGCTCGGCGTTAAAGCCGAGTCCAGAGTCGTTGTCCTCGGCCTAAGGGACAGAGGCTTCATCAGCCAGCTTAAAGAGCGCACGCCCGACGTGTCGGAGCGCAGGAGAAGGAATGCAGACCTTATCTTCCTGCGGGCAGAAAGTGTGGCGGATTTAGAGAAGCTCTCGCCGCTTCAGGAGTGGATTAAAAGGGACGGCGCCATCTGGGTGATAGCGCCCAAAGGCAAGCAGCACATCAAAGAGGCCGACGTGCTGGAGGCCGGCAAGCGTGCGGGCCTGGTTGACATTAAAGTAGTGAGCTTTTCCGAGACGCATACCGCGCACAAGCTGGTGATTCCGGTCGCGCGCCGCTAGACCTACTAGACCGAAACCGCCGCTCTCTCCCAAGCCGCGGGCGAAGGAGTGTCAGCATGAAAGAGCAGATTTTAGAGACGTGGGACATTCATAACCGCATAAACCTTTACCTGCTCGAAGCCGTTGAGCCGACGGCGCTCGCGTGCGTGTCAGCCTCGAAGGGGCGGAACGTGGCCGAGCAATTCGCCCACATGCATAACGTGCGGCTCATGTGGTTGCAGCAGGCGGGGCCGGAATTAGCCGGCGACTTGAGCAAAATCGAGAAAGGCGAGGCGCAGGATAAGGGTGCTCTCCGCGAGTCGCTCACCAGTTCCGGGCGCGCGATCAGGTCACTCCTGGACAAAGGGATCGAAGCCGGCAAGGTCAAAGGCTTCAAGCCCCACGCGATAGCTTTTCTCGGATACCTTATTTCCCACGAATCTCATCACCGGGGCCAGATCATCTTAACGCTGAAACAATCGGGCCACCCTCTGGATAAGAAGGTCGGGTTCGGCATCTGGGAATGGGGCGTGCGTTAGCCCCGGGCGCAGAGTTGCGTGCTGGCGGGAATAAGATCAACTCCCGAAGTTTGTGTAAAGCCGTCGCGGCGCCCGTGCCTCACAGTCCGGTCTTTCCTACTTCATGATGCCCGCCTTCATAGTTCTTGGGAAAGGTGTGAGTTAAGCAAAGCGGGCAGCCGGAAAGCTGCCCGCTTTGTGTTTAGAATTTTCTCCCCACACCGGACACTGTTCGAACTTTTTGCCTAACGACAAACCCGGAAAATCAGAGCCATCTTTGAGGTATTGCGGCAAGCGCGCCCGTCTTTGAGTTAATCTTTATGAGACATAGAGTCTCCCTCGAACAAAATCTAGCTGTCATTAAACTCTCCAGTCTATAAAGTCTGCACTGTGCCGGAGGGGGAAATTTACTTGACACTTCTGATATGACTTACTAACATCTGCACATCTCATGTAGCCGGACGGGTGCGAATGCCCATCTTCTTTATCATAAGAGTCCTACCCAAAAGTCCAAGCGGTTCAGTTTGAAGTTGTGAGCAAGCGGTACCGCAGCAGCACTCAACATCTATCTGCAGGTTATCCTACGATAGGTTAAGTCCTCAATCCTTCCTTCACAGAAAGAGGCCTCAAGATGTCTACCCTCAGACTTCAGTTATTCGGGAAGTTCAGTGTGCAGCGTGATGCACGCTCAGTGAAAGGTCTGGACGCCAGCAAAGAGCAGGAATTGTTTAGTTATTTGCTGATTCATCACGACCGCTCTCACCCGCGCGAAACGCTGGCGAGCCTGCTGTGGGGAGATACCTCGACAGAGAGAGCGAAAAAGTATCTACGGCAAGCGCTGTGGCGCCTGCAAAGCGCGCTTGAAGGTGACCAGATTGCTAGTCCGCAGCTTCTCCTGGTTGACCACAATTGGGTGCAGCTCGACTTGCATCATGAGGTCTGGTTCGACGTGGCGATATTTGAGTCTGCATCCAACACTACCAGGGGCATGTCCGGTAAGCAACTTGACGAACAGAGCGCCGGGTTGCTGAAAACCGCCGTCGAGCTTTACAAGGGCGATCTACTCGACGGCTGGTATCAGGACTGGTGCCTCTTCGAACGCGAGCGGCTACAGAACATCTACTTGACCATGCTTGACAAACTAATGATTTACTCCGAGGAGCAACATGAGTACGAGGCGGGCCAAGCATACGGCTCGACGATTCTCCGATATGATCCCGCGTCTGAGCGCACCTACCGAGAGTTGATGCATTTGCAGCACATGGCGGGTGATCGAACGGGTGCGCTGCGCCAGTATGAGCGTTGCGTCACGGCGCTTAATGAAGAGTTGGGCGTGAAACCAGAGAGACGTACCACCGCTCTTTATGAATATATTCGGGCTGACGGACTCGACAGCGCGGGACAGACCCTCGATCATCCTGCATCCGTTCCGGCCACTTTATTGCCTGAAGCCCTGGGGAGCCTCAAGCGACTCCATTTGGTCCTGACTGCGGCGCTGAAGCATATTCAACGCGAAATCAAGGCCATCGAACAGGAACAGAAGCAGTAACTATTAAGCACACCAGAATACTTTCCCAGGCCCGGCAAGAAGCCCTCACCGGGGGCCGGGCGGACCTCTGTCTCCGGGCTCCGACTTCTATTGCCGCTTTCTGACGCCACCGGACGCCGGTCCCAAAATCTTTAATCCAAAGAATTTTCTCTCAGCCTCTAAATAAGACGGTGTGACAGACACGCGCAAGACGCTGCGACGGCTCAGGGTCTGTTATACCGGCCCAGCATTTAGTTATTGGCTGCCACGAATGCGTAGATGCGAGCACAAGTCCAATAAGCTAGAGCCTCTTTCTGCGGCCTATCCTCGTAAGGTAAAGCATGGACATTCGCGAGTCTCAAATGCATTCGTTCATCGTCAAACTGTGGCTGGAGAAAGGCGGCGACGACACGAGAGCGACTGTCTGGCACGGCTACATCACGCACGTGCCGAGCGGCGCGCGGCGCTATCTGAAAGACCTCCACGACATTGTCAGTTTCATCAAACTTTACTTTGGCGACACGGGCGCAAAGGTCATGCAGGATTCGCGTGCCCGCTCATGGCTGAAGTTCTGGACGCGCAGGAAACGATGAGCACGGGTCCGGGGCCGACTCGTTCGCAACAAAGGAGAACGCTTTGGCTGGATTTGCCGGAATTGCAGCGGCGGGCAAAAGCATCGAGATGATGCTCAACGCCTGCTTCAAAGATCAACAGCCGGTAGAGGGCAGTAAAACTAAGGCCGTGCTCGTGCGCACGACTGATTTCGAGACTGACAAAGTCTCCCTCAGCATCGGCCCGACGGCCTTGTCAATCTTTCTCTACCGCGTTGACTTCAACAAGGTCATGCGCGCCGCGTGGTCAGCCGCCTCCGCCCAGGATGGACGTTCCCATCTGGGGCTTGATCTCCATTATCTGATGACGCCGTGGGCCGAAAACGCCGAAGACGAGCACCGCATCCTGGGCTGTGCGATGCAATGTATCGAATCTTCGCCGATCTTGAGCGGCCCGTTATTGCACTCTTCGGGCGAGTGGGATGGCAGCGAATCAATCCAGTTGGTGCTCGAAGAGCTTTCCACAGAGGCGGTCATGCGCACTTTTGATTCGCTCCCGACGGATTATCGATTAAGCGTGCCTTACATTGCGCGCGTCATGCGATTAGATGGGCGCGTGGCTGCGCCCGAAAGACCGGTCATTACCGCCATCGCGGGGGGGGCGCCGACGATCCGCTTATGAATCAATTCCTCCCAAGCCGTTATGTTGAAGTGATTCACCGTCTCGCGCTCGGCATCGAGCCGATTGACGCGCAGCGCGACCGCCGTTTGAGTTACGCGCTTCAGGTCGAGTACGACGCCGCGCCGTTCGGCCGCGCGCGCCCGCCTATCGAACGTCATACCTCCAATCTCTATGCATTACGCTATCAGCCAGGGGTCAAGACGCCGCTTGATCTGCGCTTCTTCGATCTGTCGGAGCGATTTTACCAGCCGCAAAACGACCGCCGCCGCGTTGTGCCGCGCCGGTTAAGTATTCCGATTCTGACGCTCGGCGACGTCGAAGCCCTTGAGGCGGTGGACAGGAAAGAGTTCAAACGCCGCATCAGCCGCCCGGCCTTCTTTCCCGGCGCGGCTTATGACATGAGCGTGAGTACGACGGCGCTGCGTGGCCGGGTCATGCGTGGGGGGGGGGCGATGCGCTGGGCGCGCGTCGTCGCCACACTGTCGGGCGGAACAGTGGTGGTCGGTCGAGCGCACGGCGATGATCGTGGCGAGTTCCTCTTGCTGATTAATTCCAGGGTGACGACCGGCAGCAGCTTGCCCGATCCGCTCAATATAGAGGTCGCTGTCTTCGGCCCGACATCCGCGCCCGTGCCGCTCCCCAGCAATCTGCCGTCGCTTGATCCTTTATGGGACCTGCCGCTGGAAAAGCTGGCCGCTCCAGGACTTGACGACCCGGTGGCGACCGGCGACGAGCTTCCATCGAACTACACGGCGAAGGTCACACGAGTTGTCAAATTCACCTTGGGGGTATGTCTCAGTGGAGAACCTGATTTTGTGATTACTTGAGCGCCACGCTGCGCGCGAAAAGAAGGAGTGCTTCCATGCCAGAATATTTAGCGCCCGGAGTTTATGTCGAGGAAGTCAGCTTCCGCTCGAAGTCCATCGAAGGAGTGCCGACGAGCACGACCGGCTTCGCCGGAATGACACGCTACGGCCCGGTGCGATACACGGGCGGCCCCCGCAGTTACGAGCCGCGTTTGATCACCAGCTTTACCGAATTCGAGCGCGTCTACGGAGGGCTGACGCCCTTAGCCGTGGGCGCGGTCCAACGGTTGCCCTTTCTGGCACACGCCGCCCGCGCCTTTTTCGACAACGGCGGCAAGCGCCTCTATGTCTCTCGCGTCTTCACGCCGCGCGACGCCCTCACGGACCTCGGGGTCGCCAGCCGATCTATCGTGGACGGTACGCTCACCGCGACTTGGAAGGCGCGGTGGCCCGGCAGCTATGGCAACGCCCTGGTGAAAACCCAGCCGATGCGTAGCCGCGTGGCCGTTTCCAACGCGAGCGGCTCGATCAAGGTGCAGGGCGTGCAGGATGGCGCAGTGATCGAGGTGCTGCCCGCCGGTACGACGCCCCCGCCGCCTAATGCTCCGATCAGCATTGGAACTCTGGCGGTCGTGCGCATAGATCAAGATGGCAACCAGACCTTCCTCCCGCCCGCCCAGGCTCCGACAGCGACCGACCAGGTCGTTCACCTCGTCGAGTTGATAGTGAGTGTGCAGGCCGGTATTGACCGCTTCGACCAGTACGCGGAATTGGGTGGCGATCCGGCGCAGACCCGCTACATCGGTAAGGTGCTGGAGAAAGATGATCCGGCGGACGAGGATTCGCTGGTGGCGCTGGAATGGGACTCGACCGCGGCGGGGGCAAGCGCCGCGCAACTGATGGTCATGCTGACCGGCCCCAATGCGGCAGGTCGTCTGGCGGGCGGCAATGACGGGGCGATGCCTCTGGCGACAGACTTCGCCGGACAAGAGGCTGATCCTGATGACCCGCTCAAGCAAGCGACGGCGCTCGCCGCGTTGGGCGACATTGAAGATATCGCCATCGTGGCGATGCCTGACGCCGCGACGCTCGGCACCGAACTCGAAATCTTCATCGCTGCGCAGGCGTTAGTCGGTCACGCCGAAAGGCTGCGTTACCGGATCGCCGTGCTGGACGGCCCGCAGGCCAGCTCGATGAACGAAATTCGACGCTTCCGCGGCAAGTTTGATAGCAAGTACGCTGCGATGTATCACCCGTGGATTGAGATTCTTGACCCGACCGAGCGCCCCGCGCAGGGGAGACCCCCGAAGCGACTGCTGCTGCCGCCGTCGGGCTTCGTCGCTGGCATCTACGCGCGTTCCGATATCGAGCGCGGCGTACACAAAGCGCCGGCCAATGAAGTCGTGCGCGGGCTGACGCGCTTTGAAGCCAACATCAATAAAGCTCGTCAGGACGTGCTCAATCCCGAAGGCATCAATGCGCTCAGGTTCTTTGAAGGGCGCGGCAACCGCGTCTGGGGCGCGCGCACGATCAGTTCCGACCCCGAATGGAAATACGTCAACGTGCGGCGGCTCTTTATCTACATCGAGCATTCGATTGATAAGGGGACGCAGTGGGCGGTCTTCGAGCCGAACGGGCCGCGCCTCTGGGCCAACGTTCGCCAGACGGTCGAAGACTTCCTGCTAGTCTTGTGGCGCGACGGCGCGCTCCTCGGCGACAAACCTGAACAAGCTTACTTCGTCCGCTGCGACCGCACGACGATGACGCAGAACGATCTGGATAACGGACGGCTTATCTGTTTGATCGGCGTCTCGCCGGTCAAGCCCGCCGAGTTCGTCATCTTCCGCATCGGCCAATGGACGGCGGACGCGAAGGTCTAAAAGCCACCTGAGCATTGAGGAGGAAAAGACGATGCCAGTAGAGCGTGCAAACCCTTATGGCGCATTCAACTATCAAGTCTCTTTGAACGAACATGGCGACGGCGCTGCCGATGAAATCTTCGGCGGATTTTCGGACGTGAGCGGGCTCGGGATGAACGTCAACTATTCCGAGTATCGCAATGGCAACGAAAAATCGAACACGCCCCGCAAGATTCCGAACACGCACAAGCTAGACGACGTGACGCTCAAACGCGGCCTCGTCGGCAGGACGAAACTGTTCGAGTGGATCAAGGCTGTGGCCGACGGAGCCTACGCGCCGGTCAACGTCACGATCACGTTGCTGGACGAGGCGCGCCAGCCGGTTGCCACCTGGGTACTGCTCAAGGCTCAACCTAACAAGTGGACTGGCCCGGCGCTCGCGGCCAAGGGCGGCGGCGAAGTCGCCATGGAAGAGTTACACCTCGTTCACGAGGGGATCGATTACAAATAGTCCATCATGGCCTGGCCTCTTCACATACCGCTCGGCGCTCCGGGCATCTACAAGCTCCCGGACTCTCCGCTGCGCGCGCTGACCGGCGTGAGGATGGATGTCTGCGCCTTTGTCGGGGTTGCGCCGCGCGGGCCTGTGCGCGAGCCGGTCGTCAACGAAGAGTGGCCCGGCGACCGCCCGCTGGCGGAAGACGCGCGCCCGCTCAAGCGCACCGTGGCCGTGGCGGTCGAGAGCTTCGACGAGTACCGCCGTTTGTTTGGCGGCTTTGAAGGGCCGGGGCTGCTGCCTTACGCGGTCGCAGCTTTCTTCGAGCAGGGCGGGCGGCGCGCCTACGTCGCGCGCATCGTGCGTGATTACCGGGACAAGTTGGACGCGGACAAACCCGACCCGTTGAAGAATGCGGCAGGCGTCGCCACCGGCATTGTCCCTGGGGCCAAAGTCCCTGGCCCCAAAACCAACGCCAAGCCGCTCAAGCTGCGCGCACGCAACGAAGGTAGTTGGGGCAATCTGCTTCGCGCCTCACTCGATTTCACGACGCGCCCGCTCGTCTTCGCGCATCCCAGCTTGAATACGCTGACCGTAGATGAAGACATCGATCTTCCGGCAGGCGCGTTACTGCGTCTGACACTTAAGAACAAACAGCGGGTGTTGCGACTGGTCGCCGTCATCACGCAGCAGGAACATCCGTCAAGCCCTGGCTATGTGCTCAAGGCGACGTTGGACAGCGCGGTCCCGATGGACATCGAATCGGCCGAAGTGGTCGAGGGCATTCTCTCGATTGACGACGGCGACGGGCGACTGGAGCGGCACGAGCGGCTCGGTTTTTCGTCGCTGCATCCGCGCTGGATGGCGACGGTCCTCTGCCTCGAATCGGCTCTCGTTTTTCCTAAAAGGAGTTGGATCGCCAGCGGAGTGATTCCGGGCAACCCAGACCTGCTGCCGGCCGGGTGGTCGGCTTCATTCAGAGGCGGCGAAGACCGTTACGCCGAGATCACGCCGGAAGATTTCTTTGACGACAAATGGAGGCCCGGCGATGACGAGCCGGGCAGCGGCGTGCATGCGCTCACACACCTCCCAGACCTTTCGCTCCTCGTCGTGCCCGATCTCTACTCGCCGTCTCCGCCCGCGCCGTTTGAGAACGTCAGCGATCCGGTCTCGCTCGTCGGGCCGGAGTTCGAGCGCTGCGTTGATCTGCCGCCGAAGCCGGAGAAGCAGACCCAGCCTCAATTCGATCTCGCAGGCTTGCGACTCGACCCCAGACTACCTGCGGGGCGCGAAAAGATCATCGGCTATCAAACGAAGCTGGTTGACCTGGCCGACGCGCTGCGCGCGTTCATAGTCCTGCTCGATGTGCCGCCGGGTTTGAACCAGCGCCAGATTTTGAATTGGCGCGCGGAGTTCAACGCGGCTTTCGCCGCCGCGTATCACCCCTGGTTACAGATTGCGCGGCGCGATGACAGCCGCGATGCGCTCGTGCGCGTGCCGCCCTCGGCGGTCGCCGCCGGGATCATCGCCAAGCAGGAACTTACCTTCGGCGTGCCGCAAGGCCCGGCCAACGTGCTCGGGGCTGAAGTCGTCGGCCTGGACGACGAGGTTTCGCCCGCGCGCCATGACGAGCTGCATCCGCAAGGCGTCAACATCTACCTGCGCGAACGCGACGGCATTCGTTTGACCGCCGCGCGCACGCTCAGCCGCGACCCGGCTTACAGGCAATTGAGTGTGCGCCGTTTGCTGACGATGCTCTGCCGCGCACTCGAACAACAGATGCAGTGGGTCGTGTTCGAACCGAATAGCGCGGCGCTCCGCTCCGAAGTGCGCCTCGCCCTGCACAGCTATTTGCGACAACTCTTCCGCATCGGCGCTTTCCGCGGCGCAACCGAGGAGGAGGCGTTCTTCGTCCGTTGCGACGAAACGAACAACCCGACCCACAGCGCCGACGCAGGCCGCCTAGTGGCCGAAGTCGGGGTCGCCCCAGCAGAGCCGATTGAATTCATCGTGCTGCATCTGGCGCGCGAAGGCGACGGCACGCTCACGATCAGGGAGAAGTAAAGCGATGGCTGAGCAATTGCTTCGTTCATTCAGATTCCAGATCAAGCTGCGCAAGAGCGCGGCGGTCGAATCCGGCTTGCAAGCGCCGAGCGACACGCCGGCGGGCGCGCAGCTCGGCGACGGGGCGTTCCAGGAATGCAGCGGCCTCGAAGTTGATATGGACGTGCAGGAATATCTTGAGGGTGGGCGTAACGACGGCGTCATCAAGCGCGTTGGCCGCGCCAAGTACACCGCCATCGTGCTCAAGCGCGGGATGTTTTACGGCAAAGGCGGCGGCGCGAATCGCGATCTGTGGCGCTGGATTCAGGGCATCGTCGCGGGCGAGCGGCCCGTGGCGCGTTACGACGGCATCATCCAAGTTATGAGCGCAGGCGCGATTGTCACCGCCACCTGGGTTTTTGATCGCGGCCTGCCGCTGAAGATTCGTGGGCCGGAGCTGAACGCGAAAACCGGCGAAGTCGCCATTGAGGAGCTGCACATCGCTCACGAAGGATTGCGGCTCGTAGAGTCGTAGAGAAACCGCACGTAGCGAGAGAGCCTTCAACTCATTTGCTCCCTTTACGCTGGATTGACTGAGCCATGCAACTGAAAAAAGCCACTCTGGCCGAGCTGGACGAGAGAGACAATCTGAAGAACGAACTTCAGGTTCAGTTCAACCCGACGAGCCTCCGCCTCCAGGTCAACAACAGCCTTAAGGGCGGCGAGACGGTGGGCCACCAGGTGCGGCAATATATCGGTTCAAGCTCGACGACGCTGAGCCTCGATCTGATCTTTGATACGGCGGACGAAGGGGCGACGGACGCCCCGCGCTCGGTGCGCAAGAAGACGGAAATGGTCGAACGCTTTCTCCGACCCAAGAGCGCGAAGGAGAAGAAGTTTGTCGCGCCGCGCGTCCGCTTCCACTGGAACGACCTGATCTTTGATGGTGTCGTGGACAGCATCGCAATTGATCTCGATCACTTTGCCGCCAACGGCACACCCCTGCGGGCCAAAGTCACGCTCGCTATCAAAGAACAGAATCGCGATCTCGAATTGTTGGCCTCCGGGCCGGGCGCGAATCGCGGGGGCAACGCGCCGAAACCGGGCGGCACGGCGGCGGGAGGAATTGGTTCCAGCGCGTCTGCGAGTGCTGGCTTTGGTGCTTCGGCAAGCGCCGGTCTCGGCGCGTCGGCGAGTGTTGGCGCGGCATTGGGCGGGGAGAGCGCAGGCGAATTTGCGGCGCGTGTCGGAGTTGACCCGGCCGCCTGGCGCGGCTTGCAGATCGGCGGCGAAAGCTCGCTTTCGCTTTCGGCGGGCGCCGAAGTCGGATTTGATGCGAGCTTGAGCGCCAGCGCCGGACTTGGTGTCACGCTGGGCGTCGAGGCGGGAGCTTCCGCATCACTCGAAGCATCGTTTGGCCTGGAAGCGAGCGCCAGCCTGAACGCCGTCGCGGGCGTCGGCGTGGGCTCCGAACTGGCCGCCGGCTTTGCGCTTTCGTCCGCGGGGGGAGTGCGCGCGGCGATTGAATCGGTGCAGTCAGCCAAAAATCAATCGGCGGCGCAGCAGGCACGAGCGGCTTTCAAAGCACCGGCGAAAGCATTACCTGCCGCAAGCACGCCTGCGACTCCAGCGACAACAGCATCGGCAGTGACGAGGGGCGCGGTGGCGGCGACGGCAGCAGCGAGCGCGGAGCGCACGACGGGCACGCAGCCTAAGCCTCCTGAACAGCCGCACACGCCTCTGAACCGCACCGGGTTGCCTACGCCCGCAGCGCAGCAGTCCGCACCGCCCGCGCCCCGCCCTCCGCGCGCAGACCAGCGAGCCAGCTCCTTTGGCTTTGGCGTCCCGCTGCGTTCGACGGTCGGCGAAGCGGCTGATCTGCGCGCCGAATCCATTCGAGGCGATGTCGCCGTCAAACCCAGACCGGTGAGCGGCGACCCGCCGACGACGACTGATCCGACCAAGCCTGGCTGGGTCGCGCTTCCGGCGCGGGACGTGGGACGCAAGACCGCCGACAAGTTACAGGGCAGGTTGCGTCCCGCCCGCCCGTGCGGCTGCGCTGGTTGCCGCAAGCACTGATGTTCGACGAACTGTGGGTCAGCACTTTCTGAGGAGGCGCGTGATGACCGTCCACGTTGACGAGATGATTTCGGAAGTCACGGCGGAATCCGATTCGCCCGCCGCCGGGGCAAGCGAGCCTGTGAGCTGGGAAGCGCAGGCGCGTGTACGCGAAGCGCAGGCGTGGGTCGCACGCGACCGCTTCCGCACCGCCGCCGAGGGTTACGATGACTGAGGCGCTGCTGGTTTCAACCGTTCCGGTCTTCGAGATCGAAGGCGAAGTCAAAGGCGAGCTGGCCCGCGACATTCTACGCCTGGAGGTCGAGGAGTCTACTGCCGGATTGAAAACGCTCTCCTTACGCCTTCTCGCGCACGGGCCGGACAAGGGTAAGCCGGAAGAGACGCTGCTCTACCTCGACGGCGCAATCATTGATTTCGGTAAAAAGCTCAAGGTTTCAATCGGCCCGGACGCGGAGGCGCGCACTATCTTTAGCGGTCTGATTAGCGCGATTGAAGTCGAGTTTAAAGAAGGCCAGGAACCGGAAGTCGTCATCTTCGCTGAAGACAAGTTGATGGAGTTGCGCATGACGCGCCGGATGAAGACATACGAGCAGATGAAGGACTCGGACATTGCGAGCGCGATCTCCTCGGAGCACGGGTTGACGCCGGAGGTAGACGCCGACGGGCCGACCTACGATGTCGTCCAGCAATGGAATATGAGTGATCTGGCTTTCTTGCGCGAGCGCGCGAGAAAGATTCAGGCGGAGGTGTGGGTGGATGACGAGACCCTGCATTTCAAATCGCGCGGCAAGCGTACCGCGACCGAGCTGACGTTGGTTCAAGGCAATCACCTCATCTCTGTCCGTGCGCGGGCCGACCTGGCGCACCAGCGAACGAAGGTGAAAGTGAGCGGCTACGACGCCACGGAGCGCGAGCGGATCGAAGAGGAAGCCGGCGAAGATACGATTGCTGCGGAAATCTCCGGCGGCTTGACCGGGCCTGCGGTGTTGCAACGAGCCTTCGGCGAGCGCGTTTCACATCGCGTGCGCGAAGCCGCGTTGAAATCAGGCGAAGCGGCCGACTGGGTGCGCGCCGAGATGCTCAGGCGGGCGCGCGGCTTTGTCACCGTCACCGGCACCACGCGCGGCTCAACCGACATGGTCGTCTCAAGCAAGCTGACGCTTGAACGCACGGGCCATCCGTTCGAGGGGGCTGGTTATTACGTGACTCGCGTTTTACACACATACGATTTGCAGAACGGCTTTCGCACACATTTTGAAGCCGAGCGAGCGACCGTTCAGGAGGGAACGTGAGCCATCCAATCGCGGCATTCAGGCCGGACGGGGACGCCGGGCGCTATTTCGGCGTCTTCCCGGCCATCGTCACAGACATCGTTGACTCGGAGAACCTGGGACGGATTCAGGTCAAGTTTCCGTGGCTCGGAGCCGATGGTGATACTGTGCGCGCGTGGGCGACGCTGCTGACGCCGTACGCCGACGACGACCAGGGCTTTGAAGCCCTCCCGGCTGTAGACACGCAGGTCGTCGTCGCGTTTGAAGCCGGGGAGCTGCGGCGACCCTACATCATCGGCTCGGCGTGGAACGGTCGTGAAGCGCTGCCCGAAGCGCCCGCCGCGTCAAACAATAAACGGCTCATCAAATCGCGCGCCGGCAGTCTGCTGGAATTTGACGACACGGACGGCGCGCCGAAAGTGACCGTTTCGATGAAGAGCGGCCACAAGGTTGTGCTCGACGACAGCGCGCAGGAAGTGACCGTCCAACATTCCAATGGTTGTGTGATTCGCATCAACGTCGCGGGTCAGATTGAGATTCAAGCCAACGCCACCGTCGAAATCACCGCTTCGGCGGTCAACATCCATGCGCCGGTGGCGACTTTCGACGGCATCGTCAACTGCACGACGCTGATTGCGAGTTCTGGCGTCGTGTCGCCCTCTTACACGCCGGGCGCGGGAAATGTTTGGTAGCTATGAGTAAACATCCGTGGAAACTGGTTGGCCCCTGGTATCGCTGGCAGCGTCCCGGCTTGCCGAGCGCCGGCCGCTCATCGCGCCCTGCCTTCCAGAAATATGACGGCTCGACCTTCGTCGCAGAGTTTCTCAAAGACCCGCAGCGCTCGCTCAAATTCATCAAGGAAGACTTTGTCCACGAAGTCAAGAATCTGGAACCTTTGACGCCCGCGCTCTACAAGGGCCAGCCGCGCCGTCTGTCAGAGTTCGGCTACTTTCCGACGACGACGCGCAAGCTCTTTTTAGACACGCACAAGCGTTTCTATCTGGTCGTCTGTGAGTTGCATTGCGATATGCCCGGCTTTCCTTCTGTCAACCGCGAGGAAGTGTGCGAAACGGGCTTCGTCGTCCGTCGCCGGGTTCTGAGCAACCTGACGAAGGTTGCGCTGGTCGAAGCTCAACCGATCTTTCAGCGGCTGACGACCGCACGCCTCGCCGTGAGCGAGCTGTCCGAAGTGAAGCCCGAAGCGCAACTCAGCCTGATGAAGAAAGGTTTGGCGCCGCAGGGCGAGGCTCTGCTCTCGGGCGCGATTGCCGAATCGCTGGAAAAGAACCAGACGGTGGCGGTGGAAAAAATTATCGCCGAGCGCGCCAACCTCGTCCAGTGGGCGACCAGGTTCGGCGTCTCGCTCAGGTTGCAGGGCTGGAAGCAGATACGCGAGGGCGTCGGCCTTTGGGTTGACGTTGAAGAGAGCGCGCAAGCGCCCATCAACGAGCAGGTCTTCCGGCTCTACCCGCTCATTCCAGACCCGCGCGAGACGAGCCATTCGGGCCGCGGACGCACGATCTATTTCGGCGCAGTGCCGACAGGGAGCAATGACACGGATGAATTCGGCAAGGCGCGCTTCGATGACGTGACGCAGTACGAGATTCGCTGCTTCGTGCGTCGTCACAAACACGAGGCGGCCGACAATGGGCGCAGTCCGAAATGCTGCGGCGAAGTGGTCTGGAGTTTGCCGACCGAAGTTTATCAACTCGCTCCGCATTTCGACCTGGTAGGCACAAACAATCGCCCCGTCTCGATGCAGTTGCCGGACCTCAAAGCTCTCGAAGCGCAGGCCGCTCAGTTGCCGCCGAACCAGCTCGCGCCTTTCCGCATGGTCTCGCCGCCGAACTCTAACCTCGAAGTCACGGCCAACGATAAGGGCGAGATCATCAACCACAGCGTATCGAGCCAGATCTGCTCGTTCTCGATTCCACTGATAACGATTGTCGCAACCTTCGTCTTCAAACTCTTCCTCCCCATCGTGACATTGCTCTTCGGGTTGTTCTTTTTGCTCAAGCTGAAGTTCTGCATCCCGCCGAGCATACAGCTCGACGCGGGCATCGCGGCGGAATTGAACGCCACCCTGCAATTCGGCATAGATGTCGAGGCGCAGGTCGAGATCGGCACAAAAATCGGCAACGAAATTGACCTCAAGCTCAGGTCGGATTTCGGTGACAAGATGAGAGACGGGTTGGTCAAGGGCGTGGACGACCGGCCCGGCGGCTTCGGCCCGCGCGCCGTCGCCGAGATGGCCGACGCCATTTATCAATCGGGTCTGGAGAAGAATGCGCCGTCGCTCGTGGCGAGGCTCGAATACGAAGCGCACGTCGAGGCGGAGGTGGTGGCATGACGACGCTCAGTCTTCTTGGAAAAGGTTGGGGCGTCCCGCTCCGGCCCGACGAGCGCAGCGGCCAGCTCGAATATGAAAGCGGCCCGGAAAAGGTGCGCCAGTCAATTCAGATCATTCTAGAGACCGAGCCGGGCGAGCGGATTATGCGCCCCACCTTCGGTTGTGGCCTGCGCCGTTACCTGATGAAACCGAACGTGACGGCGACGCGCGCGTTGATTCAGCGCGAAGTCGCCCTCGCGCTCAAAGTCTGGGAGCCGCGCATCGAGTTGAAGGGCGTGCAGGTGACACCGGGCGAGGACCCGTCGCTCGTCGTCATCGAGATTCTTTACATTCACAAACGCGACGGGCGTCAAGGCAATTTCGTCTACCCGTTCTATCTGGAGTAAGCCGGCATGCCGATTCCCAATCCAATCCTCGACGACCGCTCTTATCAGCAATTGCGGGACGAGTTGGTACAGCGCATCCCGGTCTACACGCCGGAATGGACGGATCACAACGCCAGCGACCCCGGCATCACGCTGATCGAGTTGTTCGCTTTCCTCGGCGAGAACCTGCTCTACCGCTTCAATCAAATACCGGAAGCCGCGCGGCTTGAATTCCTGCGACTGCTGCAAATCCCGCTGCGTCCGGCGGTCGCGGCCAGCACGCTCGTCACGATGACGAGCGACAAACCGAAAGGCGTGCTGGTCGCGCCGGATGCGGAATTGAAGGCTGGCAATCTGTCGTTCGAGACGAAGACCGAAGTCAAGGTCTGGCCGGTCTCGTTTCTCGCCGTGGGCCGCGTCCAGTCGCCCGAACCAGACCCGAAGAAAGAGCCTGAAGTTTACGAATTCGCCGTCCGCGCCGTTGACGCCGTGAGCCCGCTCCCGGCGGGTCAAAAGCCCGTCTATTACCAGAATCAAACCGTTGATCTGAAGAATCCGCCGGTTGATTTCAGCGCGACGGTTGACGGTAAGCTGTGGGTCGCGGTGCTCAAGGAGAAAGGTTTTGATGCAGAAGATTTTGGCGGAGCGCTCGTCAATCTGGGCTTCGTGCTCGATCCGGTGTTCGCCTTGATGGAGCAGACGAGCGCTTGCCCCGGAGCAGGTTTTACGCCGAAAGCCCCGGCGGTCGAATGGAAGATTTCGACCGGCAAGCTGACCGACGGTGTCCCACAGTATCGCAGCATCATGCAGGAAGGCGACACGACGCGCGGCCTGAGCCAGGACGGCGTGGTCAGGTTGCGCTTGCCGCGGGACACGAAACAGATCGGCGTCTTTGCGGCTGATGACCCGGACAAACTGGGGACGGGCGATTTCCCGCCCGTGCTCGACGACGAGACGGAGAAGAAGATTCTCTGCTGGCTCTCCGCTTTTCGTCACGACAACAGCCGGTTTGGCAAAGTGCTCTTTGTCGGAGCCAACGCCGCCGCAGCCGCGCAGACCAAAAAAGCGCGCCCCGAGTTTCTCGGCACGGGCACGGCGCAACCCGCTCAACGCTACAAGCTGGTCAACAAGCCTGTCATAGAGGGCAGTCTCAGGCTGGACGTGGAAGAGGGTCAGCGATGGGTTGAGTGGACGGAGGTTGACGGCTTCCAGGCGAGCCAGCCGGACGACCGCCATTTCGTCGTCGATCTGGAAGCTGGCGAAGTGCGCTTCGGCAACGGGCTCCAGGGATTGCCGCCGCAGATCGGTCAGAGAATTCGCGTGCGCGAGTACCGCTACGGCGGGGGCGTGGAAGGCAACGTCGCGCCGAAAGCCATCTCGAAGCTCGTCGAATTTCCCGATGTCAAAGTCGCCAATCCGCTGCGCGCGCGCGGCGGCGCGGCTGCCGAGTCAATCAGGGAAGCGCTGGGTCGGATTCCCGGCGAATTGCGCCGCCGCGACCGCGCCGTGACAGTAACGGATTTTCAAGAACTTGCTCTCGCCACACCCGGCGCGAACGTCGGGCGCGCCGAATGCTTGCCCCGTTTTTATCCTCCGGCGAAGAAATCGGAGGTCGCCGGAGTGGTGAGCGTCGTCGTCTGGCCGCGCGAAGACGCCGCGAATCCGAATGCCCCCGTGCCTGATCGGAATCTGCTGCGCGCCGTCTGCGAATGGCTCGACCTCCGGCGATTGGTGACGACCGAGTTGTACGTCATCCCGCCGACCTATCGCCGGGTCGCGGTCGCCGTCGGCCTCCAAGTCAAACCCGGCTACGGCATCGAGGCCGTGCGCCACTGGGTCGAGCTGGTCCTGCGGCAGTACCTCGCGCCGCTGCCCCCGTACGGGCCTGAAGGAGACGGCTGGCCGCTCGGCAGACGCGTCCACGGGCCTGAGCTTGAAGCCGCCGCTTTGCAGGTCGAGGGCGTGCAGTTCCTCAACGACCTCAAGGTCGCCGGGTGGAACGAGCAGCAGCAGGCTTGGGTGCAGGGCTCGGTCAACCTGGAGAAGTTCGAAGTGGCCGAGCTGACAGAAATCACCGTCAGCGAAGGGCCATTAACCATCGAGCCGGGACAGAGCATCGAGCCCACGCCGTCGGGCGTGCCCGTGCCGATTCCGATCATCCGCGAGGAGTGTTAACCAGATGCCAGCGCCGCGTCCATTCGCGCTCATTCGCACGACCGATCAGTGGCTTCGCGCGTCGCATGACCAGACGGCGCTGGAAGGCGAGGTCGTGCAGCTTTACTGGAGCGACGAGACGGCGAAGAGCGGCGATGACAAACCGCATCTTGAGCCCGGCGCGGGGCTGGCCTTTGACGGGCATTGCCGTCTCTATCACAGCGTGCCGGAAGAAGGGCGTATTGAGCGCCTGCTGTGGGCTGCGCACGACCCTTTGCAACCCGTCAGCGAGCAGCCTGTGCCCGTCGATCTCTTTAAAACCGAGATGGACGCGCAGTTCGGAGATTTCGCTGTGTCGGACGACAAGCCGGCGGCCTTGAGCCAGCCGCGAGGACTGGCTATTGACGAAGACGAGCGACTATTCATCGCCGAATCGGGCGCGAGAAGCATTTTGATCTACGACCTGTGGTCGAAGCGATTGCTGCGCCGCGTCAAGCTCGCGGCCACGCCGGTCGACCTGGTCACCGATGGTCGCACGGTCTATGCGCTGCTCGCCTCGCCGCCGGGTCTGATCAAGCTTGAGGCGCGCACTGACCCACAAGCGCTTCCATTGCCGGGCGAGATCGTCGCGCCGTCGCGTCTGGCGCTTTCGCCGGGCAGCGGGCTGTTGATTCTCGAATACGGGGGCCAGGCGCGGGCGCGCATCGTGAAGTACGACGAGCCGAGCGAAGTCAATCCGGTCAGGTTTGCGACCGACATCGAGTTCCAATCTAACGATCCGCTGATGGCCCACGTTTGCGCGGGTGATAATCACGTGCTCGTCGTCGCGCGGCGTGCGGGCGAAGACTTCCTGCGGTTTTGTGTCGGTGACAACAAGCCTGCGGAATTGCCGCCGCTCAAAGCGCGCGGTTACGACGGGGCGGGCGTCGTGCGTGCGCCCGATGGCCGCATCGGTTTCTGGACCGGGCAGGGCTTTCGGCAGGCCGTCGCCGCCCGCTTGCGCTATCTGCCGTCAGGCAGCGTGACCACGTTCAGGCTCGACAGCGGCGAATTCCAGACCGTCTGGGGACGCATCTTTCTGGATGCATGCATTCCGAAAGATACGGAGATCGTGGTGCGCTGTCTGACTGCCGACGAGCCGCCGGATGAACCGCTGCTGCCGCGCTCGCCTCCGGCAAACACGAACGCGGACCCGCCGCACAAAAATCTAGCGCCGCCTTTGCCGCCGCAATCGCTCGCCGCACAACTCATAAAAGCGCCGGCGCAGTCGTTGCACCGGCGTGAGAGCGGGCGCGAACTGCCCTGGGTGCGGCCCGCCGAAGACGATCCGTTTGAAACTTATGAAGCCCCTCTGCTCGCCGCGCCGGGTCGTTACCTATGGGTGCGTATCGAATTGAGCGGCAACACGCGCGCGACGCCGCGTGTGAGGACGCTGCGCGCCGAATACCCGACGCACGATTATCTGCGCCGTCTCCCGCAAACCTTTTCCCGCGGCGAGCAGGTCGCGCCATTCCTGCGCCGCTATCTGGCGATCTTCGAGGGTCTGCTCGGCGAGCTTGAAGCAAAGGCCGATGCGCGCGCCGCGTTGCTCGACCCGCGCGGCGCTCCGGCTGAGATTCTGCCCTGGCTCGCCAGCTTTCTCGGCCTAACACTTGACGAACGAATGGCGCGTGCGCCTCGCGCAGGAGGACGAACCGCGGACGTGCGGCGCACGCTGATCGGTGAAGCGACATGGCTCTTCAGGTTTCGCGGCACCGTGCGCGGGTTGCGGCGCTTTGTCGAAATATATCTGGGGACGCAGACCATCCTGATCGAACAATTTCGCGTCCGCGGACTGGGCGGCGCACTCCTCGGAGATACGGCGGGAATGATGTCGAGTTCGGTTCTCGGCGCGGGCTTCCGCGTCGGCGGCGCGGTTGGCGAAGACGAAATGCAAATGCTGAGTGGGTCTGTCGCCGACGCTTTCGAAACTCACGCCCATCGCTTCGCCCTCATCATCGCGGCAGAGCTGACCTCAGAGCAGCAGTCTGTCGTCGAGCAGATTCTTGAGATTCACCGCCCAGCGCACACGCTTGTCCAGGTATGCACCGTCGGGGCCGGGATGCGTGTTGGCCGGGGCCTGCACGTTGCGCTGACTTCGCTCATCGGGCGCAGCGGCGGCTTCGCACAGGCGCAGCTTGGCGGCAATGCGCTGCTCGGTCGCGGCGCGATCCTTGGGCAACCGGACGCCGGAGCCGTGATCGGCGGAAGCCGCCTTGGTGAAGACAGCCGTGTCGGGTGAGAGGCTTTTTGAGAGATGCAGGAAGTACGGATTCACAGATTCGAGACTCAGTACCGGCTGCCGCAGTGGGCACTGGCCGAACAGCGGCGGCTTGACTGTTTGAGAACGACGGTGCTCGACGAAGCGTTTGCGATTGTCTTAAGGCGTGTCGGGGCTCCTGAAGAGAGCGAGCTATGCCTTCGCCGTCTTCGCGCGCCGGTGAGCTTGCGCCTGGATGGCACGGACGCTTCGCTTGCGGCAGCTTGGACGAGGGCGCTGGTCGAAGAGATCGAAGAAGTTCTGCATGCTGGCTCTTCCTCAAAAGTGGTCGTTTATCAATCGCGCAGGCAAGCGCTGGTTGACCTGGCTATCGGCGTGTCGCGCGGCGATTTGAGACGCGCCTGGGCGTGGCGGCAACTGGGACTCTGGCGCGCGGGGGACGTTGCCGGCGAGAGCGAAGCGGTCTTCGAGCTGGCGCACACGCTCTGCGCTGAACCTACGATGGTTGTAGCTGTGCTGTGCGCTCTGGCTGAAGCCGGACGGCTTGAGCGCGTCGCCAGCCGTTTGACCGAAAGGCAGTGGGAAGCGCTCGCCTTTGCGGCTTTGTCGATAACCGGGGCGACTCACCTGCTCGACCAGACGGATCAAGCAGCATCGTCGGGCGCGCTGCGTGATGCGCTTCACGTGATAAACGGCTCTCGCCAGCTCCGCGCCGTCACGGCGTCGAGCCAGTTGGTGGCTGAAAGTGAGGTCGCGCGCAGGGCGGTTGCGGCGCTGACCATGATAGAGGCTGCGCCGGTCTTGCTGCACACGAAGACCGCGCCAGCCGTCATCGCCCTCATTGCCGACGCGATTCGTTTGGACAGCAGCCGGATCAACGATGACTTGCCTGAGTCGGCAGAGCTTGATCCTGCGTTGACGGCGGAACGAACTGAGCCGGGCAAGTTTGAAGCGGCGAGAGATTCGTCCACTGAAACGGATGAAGCGGCAGAGATGCCAGCGGGTCTGCGACAGCGCGCGTTGACGCGCTACGGCGGGTTGCTCTTCATGCTCGGCATGATTGAAGACCTGGTTGCCGGGATTCTCGCCGACGCGGCGCTCGGCGCGCGCCCGTTCCCGTGGGTGATGCATCAACTGGCGCTCGCGCTTGTAGAGGTTGAGCCGGGTGATCCGGTGGCGCTGGCCTTTGCGGGACTGCCGCCTGACGCGACCCTGCCGTCAGCGGAGCAGGAAGCGCCAAACGAACTCGAAGCCGCATCGATCAACGCGCTCGCGGCACGCCTCGTCGAGCGTTTGCGTTTGCTGCTCGAACGCGAGGATGAAGCGGAGCGGAGCTGGGTCGATTTTGTTTGCCGTCGCCGGGCCGAGATCGTGGCCGAGCCGGGCTGGATTGAGGCGAGGTTTTCGCTGGATGACGTTTCGACGGAGATTAGGCGTGCCGGGCTCGACCTCGATCCCGGCTACGTGACCTGGCTGGGAGTGGTTGTGAGGTTTGTCTATGAGTGAACCAAAGAAGCCACTAAAGGTTGCGCCGGCGAGTGAGGCGAGCGAGCGGCTGGCGCGCGAGACGGGCATCCTGGCCGGTCGCCTGGCCCGCTTCATGACGAAATCGTTGCCAGGCATCGAAGGCGCAATCGCCGAAGGCCGCGCATTCCTGCACGCGCTGTTCGAATCGATCTCCGAAGGTCGTCCGCTCTCGTCGTGGTTGCGCAATCCGCTTGAGCGCCGACCTGAAGGCCCGCCGCACCCGCTCGACCTGCTGTCGCACCATCTGGCGCTTTCACCGGCGGAAGTCGAACTGCTTCTGCTCGCCGGACTCAGTGAAGAGCATGAAGGGTTGGCTGCGCTCTTGCGCACCCTGCACCCGCGCGGCGAATCGCGCGCCACGGTTGGCCTGGCGGCCCAGTTCCTCTGCGACGATCAGCTCGACCGTCACGAGTTTCGCGCGTTGATCGAGACGAGCGCTTTAATCAGCGGCGGGGCCTTGCGCGTGACCGGCGACGCTCCCTTTTTCGAGCGTTCGTTGCAGCCGGCGGAAGCGTTGTGGTCGGCCCTGCACGGTATTGATGCCTGGCCCGCCTCGGTCATCAGGCTTGATGGGGCGACGACCAGCGCGGGCCTCGAAGAATGGTTCGAGACGAGCGGTGCCAGGCGCGCCGCCGCGGCTATCCGGCAGGGCGAGCCTTGCACGGTGATGGTTACGGCTGACGACGAAGAGATGGCCTTTGACCGTGCGCACGCGCTGGTCGCACATGCTGACTCTGTGCCTGTTGGCATCTTGTTACAGCCAGCGGCTGAGCCCGGACTGGAGAAGTTGATTGAGGTTCACGCGCTCGCGCGCGGAGTCGTACCGGTTTTGAAGTTGGCCCTGAGCGACAGGCCGGGCATCCCGGAGTTTCCGTCTTTCACAGGCTTTCCCGGTGTGCTCGTCGCCACGGGCCGCGCCTGCGAATTTTGCGGTCGCCGCGGGCGTCCTCTGGTGGCTGCGCCGGTCGAGCGTCTGATGCCTCAAGCCAGACACCGGATGTGGCGCGAGGCAATTCCTTCGCTGGCTTCGCAGTCGCAGTCTCTGGCGGCACGCTATCCGGTCGAGCCGGCTACGGCGGCGGCGATTGCTAATGACCTCAAATTCGTCGCAGAGCTTGAAGGGCGCGAACCCGTAATCGAAGACGTGGCGACGAGCATTCGCGCACACGGCGGCGCTTCGTTCTCAGCCGGGGTGAGACTGATTCGTCCGCGTGCGACATGGAGCGAACTGGTTTTGTCGCCGGATCGGCTTGCGCAATTGCAAGAAGCGGTCTTGCGCCTGGAATTGCAAGCGCGCGTCTTCGACGAATGGGGCTTTCTGCGTCATCGCGCCGGCGCGCGCGGCGTCCGCCTGCTTTTTACGGGCCAGCCGGGGACGGGCAAAACTCTCTCGGCGGAAGTGCTGGCAAACGCGCTCGGTGTTGACCTGCTCGCCGTTGACCTCTCGCGCGTGGTCTCAAAGTGGATTGGCGAGACGGAGAAGAATTTGTCAGCCGTCTTTGACGCGGCGGAACGCGGGCAGGCGGCGCTCTTCTTCGACGAAGCCGACGCGCTCTTCGGCAAACGCACGGAGGTGACGGACGCGCACGACCGCTACGCCAATCTTGAAACCGCCTATCTGCTGACGCGGCTGGAGCAGTTCGAGGGGCTGGCGATTCTGGCGACCAATCTGCGGCAGAACATAGATGCGGCTTTCCTGCGACGACTGGAGTTCGTCATTGATTTCGAGGAGCCGGATAGCGAAGAGCGGTTCGCGCTCTGGCGTTGTCATCTGCCGAAGGATGCGCCGTTGGCCGAGGATGTCAATCTTTACGAACTGGCCGCGCTCTATCCGGTCGTGGGCGGAGTGATTCGCAATGCCGCCGTGGCCGCCGGCTTTCTCGCGGCGGCAGACGGTCTGCCAATTGACCGGCGCCATTTCGTCCACGCCATCCGGCGCGAGTACGCAAAAGCAGGCCGCTCATTTCCCGGCGCGCCCGTTGGTATGGCCGTTTGATAGCACAAGGAGATTTTATGCCGACAATGATTATTGATTACGCCACACAACGGCGGGACGACGCCAAAAAAGCCGTCACCACAGCGAAACAACGGCTGACTACGGCACAGACCGGCATCGCCGCGAGAAGCAAAGAGGTTGAAGACTCGACGAGCGTCTTAACCGAGCTGGAAAAGAAGGCTGCCGAAATTCGTCAAAAGTTGTCCACCATCCCGACGCCTGCTGACGGGTCGGCGCTGCTTGATACGCTTGAGCAGACCATCATCCAGATACGTTACGAGCAGTCGAAGATTTTGCAAGCGCAAACCGGGCTTCTCGCGGCACAGTCGGACGCCGCGCGCGCGCAGGCCGAGCTGTCCGCCGCCACGTCCCGATTGACAACCAGAGAGGCCGATCTCAAGCAAGCCGCCCTGTCCGGCAAGCAGCGCGCGGCCTGGGCCAATGCGCTCGGGACTGTGCCGCTTTCAAAGATCAACACGGACGCCGATAAGGCGCTCAAAAACAAACCTTTCAAAGACGCCCAAAAGCGCATCGCCGCGGATCTTCCGACCTCGCTGCTGACGCGCGCCGAGGAGCGACGCGCTGACGAGTCGGCGCGCCTGGCGCGTCGCAGCGCCGAGACGCAAGCCGCCGAAGCCGCCCTTCTCGCCGAAGTCAAGAAGGGGGGCGCTGCCGGTCAGGCCAGCGAGCAGTGGGCCGCATTCCTGCGGCTTGAAGCCGCCGCCAGAGATTTCATCAACACGGCGAAGGGCCGTTTCGATCAGGCTCAGGCGATGCTCGCGGAGGTCGGTGATACGACTCGCTCGCCGCTCACCGATGAACAGGTCGAGCGCATCAACGACGCATCGCTAACGGTCGCGCGCGATGCCGCCGCCGGGATCGAGAAGGCGCTGGATGCAAAGCTCAAAGACTTAGAGGACAAACAGGCCGTTCTCGCGGAAGAGATACTCAAAGCGAAAGCCGCTAATCAAGTCCCCGAAGATGAGCAGGCGGTCAAGGATGCGACGAAGGATGTTGAGGATGCTCAACTGGCTTTCGACGCCGCTAATAACGCCTGGCGCGCTGAAGAGCAAGCGCGCGACGCCGCGCAGGAAGCCGTCGGCGCGCAGCAGGCCATCCTCGCGCAAGCGATTCAAAAGGCCATCGTGGCTAAGCAGAATCCTGACATCGACCCAGGCGTGATACAGGCGAAGAGTGATTTGGCGGCAGCTCAGCAAGATTTGAAGGATGCCATAGACGCTTACAAGTTATCTAATCGCGGCATCCTGCACGCCTGGGAAGCTGCCATGCCGGACACTGCGTGGCAGTTAGTTGACGACTACGAAGAGGCTGCGGAAATCCTCCAGGCGCTCAGAGACTCCGACCCGGCCAAGCTCAAAACCGAGCTGGAGCAGGCCGAAGCGGATTACGTCGCGGCGCAGCTCATAGCCGACGCGAGCGCGAGTGTATTGGAGCAACTGGCAGCCGAGCAGGACGTGCGCGCGGCGCATGAACAGAGCGTGCGTCAAGCGGAGGCGGCGCGTCTCTTCAGCGCCCTGCGCGGTGACAACTAATCAACTAAAGGAGACGCTTTATGTCTAACACGCTTGATCTAACTACCTGCGTGGCTACAGACAATGGTCGCGGCGAGTTGCTGCCCCTCAGCCCCTTCACCGCCTTACGCTATCACTTCGGTATGTTGCTGGGCGTGGACGATTTTGAAACCGAGCAGGCTTACCATCGGGCCAAGATGCGGCTGCACAATGCCTGGTTGCATCGCGAGGGCGTGGTGTGGGGGTTCGGCGTCAAGGTTGACGACGCGCGCGCAGAGATTCGCGTCACACCCGGAATGGCGCTCGACGCAGCAGGCCACGAATTGCATCTCGAAGCCGAGGCTTGTGTCAACGTGGGCGAATGGTTTGACAAGCATGAAAAAGACCCTGACTTTGAAGTCGAGACCGCGGGCGAGCAAAAGAAATTTGACGCGCACGTCGTGATTCGCTTCAGAGCCTGTTTGACGCGGCAAGTCCCGGCCCTGATGGAGCCGTGCGATAACGCTGGCACAGGCACGGCCTACTCGCGCGTCTTCGAGACGCTGGAGATTCTGTTACTGCCCGGCAAGGCAAAGCCGCGCGTCTATCCGTATCACCTCTTGCGCCTACTCTTTGGGCTTGACGGGCCGAAGAGGAAAGAAGGCTCGACGACCGACAACACGCCGGAAGACCAGGCCGTGCTTGACGAAGTCAAAAGGATTCAAGCGCTGCCCGGCGCGCAACAAGCCGCGGCGCGGCTTGAAGCCTTCCATCGCTTTGCGGCGCTCGACGAGATCGACCTGCAACCCGCGAGGAGTGAAGACGGCGCGCGCACCCTCTTTTCCCCAGGGCGCGACGACGACCCCGTCCTGCTCGCCAACATCGCCGGCCTGGCGCTCACCAGGCAGGACGGCGGCTGGGTCTTGAGCGGCGGTACGGTTGAGACCGCTGTGCGGCCTTCGCACGTTGCGACGACAACGATCCAGGATTTGCTTTGCGGCACGCTCCTGACCGCGCCCGAAACGGCAGAAGACCGCGGGCCGCGTGTCGAGCCGGACTCGGTCATGCTACTCACGTCGAAGGCGATCATGTTTCGCGTCAATAAAGAGTTACACGACGCCAGTGTCACCCCCGCCGCCTTCTCCGTCACCTGGTTCGACCCAAACAAGGGCTGGCAAAAGGTCAACATCCTCAATGCCTCGTACGGCGGCGGCGAGACGAAGACCGTCAGCCTCGAACTGAAGAGCGCCGTAAACGGCCGCGTGCGTCTAATCGCCAGCGGGACCGGCCCTACCCCGCTGCTCGGCGCTGACCTCGTCCCACTCGCGGGCGTGGTCGGTGGGCCGCCGGGAACGCCACACGACGGGCGCGACTTCGTTTACATGAAGGATTTTGTTGAGGGGATAGTTAAAGGTAAAGAAATCGGTGAAGTGATTAAAGAGAATTGAAGCTGACATGCCGGCGAACAACTCAGAGTCTCTCGTGCTGGTGAACAGCGGCGGCTTTGTCGTCATTCCGGCGACGCCGCCGCACGGTGCTGAACAACCTGCCGCTGGCCGGTGGCGCGACCGACGCGCCCGCGCCGCAGGGAACTGACTTCGTCCCGATGAAGGAGAGGAACTAGCTATGTCGACCACAAACACATCAGAGTCGCTCGTGTTGGTGAACAAGCAGAGCGGTATTGTCATCATCCCGGCGGCGACGCCGCTGACGCGGCTCAATTACTTCGACGGCAAGTTCCTACGCGCCAGCGATCTCAAGGCCGAACAGGATTATCTTCGCCAACTGGTCAGGCAGTCGAATCAGGCTGGCGGCTCAGGCGTCGCGCACGGCTTTGACCTCACGCTCGGCGGCGGCGACACGCTCAGCATCGGGTCGGGGCTGGCGATTGATCCCGATGGCCGCGTGCTGTTGTTGCCGCAGGGAGCTTCGGTCGGCGTGCAGGAGTTGATTGACAAATCGCGAGACCTGCAACGCCTCTACGGCAAGGCCAATGTGATCCGCGCCGGCAGTTTTGAGACGTGCGAGATGGCGAGCGCGACGCCGCCCGTCAACAATCCTCAGCCGAGCAATCTTTATCTGATCGTCGTTTCGCCCACCGAAGCGCTCTGCGGCGAAGAGGATGTCTTCGGCAAACTCTGCGAGGAAGCCTGCGCCACGAGCACCGACCGCCCGTTCGTCGTCGAAGGTCTGGTCGTGCGTGCCATTCCGCTTGTGCTGCAAACGCCGCTGCCAGATTCAAAGGCCGTCTCGTTGACGCAGTTGCATCTGCGCTCGCGCGTCGCATCGGCTTATTTCGAGGACGAGCGCAAGCGTGTCGCGAGCCTGATTTCAAAGTTCGGGCTGGGGCAGGAGACATGGTGTCTCGGAGCCGACGCCGAGGGCGGCAGCGGCGTCCCCCTCGGCGTGATTGCGCGCGCCGGTTCGACGACCGTTTTTCTGGACCCCTGGATTGCGCGCCGCGAACGGATCGATACCCCGGCCCGGCGCTACTGGCAATGGCGCATGATGATGCGCCCGTGGGACATTTTTCTCGCACAGGTTCTACAGTTTCAATGCCAGCTCCACGACCTCTTTCGTAAGATTCCCGCTCCGGGCGGCGACATTGATCCGTGCGGCGGGGCGCGCGGCGCGCTCAATGAAGCGGCGACGACGATTGCCGAGCTTAAGCATTTTTACGAAGCGACGACAGAGCGCTTCACGGCTCTGAACGTGAACCTCGAAGAGGCGATGACGTTCAAAGGCGGATTGTCCCGCCTCTCGGACTTGAACAACAAACTCGTGACCGTCGGCCATGCATTGTCCGACATGCCGCAGGATCGGATGTTGATTCGCGGCGGCATCATCGAATTGCCGAGCGCAGGCTACTTGCCGGCCGCGCCCGGTGCGATGGCGACAATCAATCAACAAGTCAGACAGATGATGGGCGACGGAGTTGACCTGCGCTTCTGCGTCGTGCGGCCAGACTACGTCGCGCACGCGCTCGAAGAGGCGCAGCACATGGAGCGCATCTCGCTGCTCCAAGGACTGAACGATCCGACCAGCAAACCGCAGGTGGATATTCTTGTGCCGAACGGCGAGATACTCGAACAACAGCGCTTGAGTCCCGGCAATGGATTCGAGACCAGCGTGGACATCATGTCGAATGTCCTTGCCCCCGGCAGAGCGGATTCCGGGTTATTTGGGTTTCCTGGAACACTTGCGTTTCGTGCGACCAACCTTAATTTTCGCGGGGCGGCGCGGGCAGAGACTCAGGCGTCAGGGGGCGGCGCGGTCTACTTGAGCTGCGAATACCAGCTCAATCGCTTCGCCGCCCTGGCCCAGGATATTATTCAAACCAGCTCATCCGTTACGGCGTCAACAGGCGATACTGCGCCGGCAACGGACACGATAACCTCAGTTGATATTCAGCCGAATGTTGCGCCAGTAGAGAATGCCGCTTTCATAGTAAATACCTCGCAGCCAGTGGCAGCCACACTGGCGCTCCCGGTGGTTAAAATCGGACTGTGGACGAGCCTGCGTTGCGAGCGCAACGTCTTCGACCTGAAATTGGGCGACGCAACCAACTTCAACGCCCGCGCAATCATCGCCAGGGAAGACACAAAGATTCCGCTGCTCGATGTCGAATTCAACGGCGTCTTTCAAGTCACCGTGGAAGCGCGACCGTCGGGCAAGACACAGCGCCTCAAGGGTCATGTCGAGAACGCGCAGCTCTCTTTCATGGGCGCAACGTTCGGTGCCCCGAGCCAGCGAAAAACTATCCTCGTCGATCTCAACGCCACCGTCGCGTTGACGGGCGGATCGGCAGTGGAAATTCTTCTCGATCACACCGGCAACGACCTTGTCCTGTCAGCCAACTGGGGCAAACAACCGCTTGAAGTGTCAGCCGCCATCGTCAGCAAAGCTGAGGAGACTCTGCTGACTTTGGCGCAAGACATTCCCCTGGCGAATGCGCTGCTCAAAGAAAATGCCGACGTGCTTTCGGCGAAGAATGCCAGTCATATTCAGGCGCTCGCGGCGCTTGAGTTCGTTGCCGCGGCGCTCAAAGACGCAACTTTCGCCGACGCCAAAGCGCGCCTGCTCTTCCCGCCGCCGCCCAAGCCGACGGACGAGCTGCTGGTGCGTGGGACGATGGATTGGGTGCTGTTTCACCGCCGCCGCACAAGGCAGTGCAGTGAAGAGAAACTCGCGCCGCCCGCGCCCGTCTCGCGGCGCTATCAACTCTTCGAGCTGCTCGCGGCGAACATTGATGACGCCGAGAATCTCAAGAAACTAATTCTCGCGGGCAAAATTCCGGCGGACAGATTGAAGGGAGTTACCGTCGTGGAATTCGGCGGCGGCGTGGCGACCCTGCTGACGCGCTCTGACGATCTGCTTGCGGATTGGAAGGTCGTCAAACCGGGGAACACGATCATCTACGGCGCGATTGCCAGTCACGAGTCGGCGTCGGCTGACGGCGAAACGCTGGCGCTTACTCGTCTGGACCGCCTCGAAGACGCGCTTGCCTCCGTCTCGAAATTATCTCCGCAAGCTGCGGACGATGTCCTGACACAAGTTCCCGGCTCGACGCTGACACCCGGATTAGACGGCGCGATCCTCATCGTCACTCTGAACAAGGTCGAGACGACGTGCCATGTAGTCCATCACGTTAACCCAGGGCAAATGGAGCGAGTGCTGGCGGCCGTCAAGAATGGCGCGGTTGACACAGCCGTTGGGCAATTTACACAGTTGGTGGGCACAGTGCTTTTCAATGCCGGGACCGACGTGGTTGCCGACGGCAGCTTGCAAGCTCTCCTCGCGAAGTGGAAAGAGATGGGCGTCGCAAAGATGGCGCAAGTCGCCGTGACGACCGTTACGGGAGATCAAACAGTACCAAGCGCGATTGCGGTGGCGCAGGCCAGAACAATCGAAAAGGCGCTCGATCCGGCTGGCGTCGGCGCTCCGCTGCCATTTTCAAGTCCGAGCCCGAAGCCTTTCCCGACCTCCATCGCCTGTCCGGTCATCACGTTTGTCGCGACGCAGATCACCCGGACGGCGCTGGTCATTTGGGGGTCGCTTGACGACGACACGCACTTCCTCAGAACCCCAGACCCCAAACGCGCTACCGTGCCGTTTGACGATAACGTTCCACGCGGCGATGCGCTTACTAAATTAATCAATAGCCTAACTCCGAATGAGCCTATCGAGAGCGTGACGCTGGCTCCCGTCACAACGGCTGATAGCGGTGCCGCCGCGCGCGCAACCGCGGTGGCAAATATAGTGTCCACGCTTCACAGTCGTCCGGCGGGCAGCGTGAAATCCGGGACAGGCACGCTCACGGCAGGCGATAAGCGACAACTGACGGGAGCCGGCATCACTCTCTCCGGGATTGATGACGTGATCTACCTCGAACCCCTCGTGCCGAGTTAAGAAGAGGATTTCGAGTGCTGGCCTCGCTCGAAAAGAAACAAGCGAAACCGTCCCGCGCGGGCGTCTCCCATCAGGACGCCGCCGCGCGGGACGGCACAGCCGCGCCCGAACCCAACTCCATCTGGCAATCGCTCGCGCTGCGACCCGCCGCCATTCAACCGAAGCTGAACGTCAGCCAGCCCGGCGATCCTTACGAGCAAGAGGCCGATCAAGTTGCCGATCAGGTGACGCGCATGCCCGAGCCGCAGCTACAGCGCGCTTGCGCCTGCGGCGGAGGATGCCCGACATGCAAGACAGCGCAACTCAACGATGAGCACGTGCATGTGCAAACCGGGCGCGTTCGGGGCAGCGATGGCGGGCAGACCGCAACGCCTGCAATCGTACACGAAGCATTAGGCTTACCGGGCCAATCTCTGGACCCGGCAACCCGCGCCCCAATGGAATCTCGCTTCGGGCACGACTTCGGGCATGTGCGCGTGCATACAGACACAAAGGCAGCCGAATCGGCACGCCAGGTCAATGCCCTGGCCTATACAGTCGGGCGCGATGTTATTTTGGGAGCGGGACAATATGCGCCTGCGACGGATGCTGGTCGCCGACTGATAGCGCACGAATTGACGCACGTCCTACAGCAAAGCCATTCCGTCTCCGGTAATTCAAAAGACAGCGATGTTCGGTCAGTTGACCAGACACACCCTTACATTCAGCGCACGTCTACGGCTGGTCAGGGCGAGTCTGATCTGGAAGCGGGCGCAGTCGGCTCGGTTCAGTTTTGCGTTGATTTTTGTAGCGGAGACTACCGCGTCGTCGGTTGGGTCTGGGGGGGCGTCGGCAAGAGGGTTTGGAAAACTTTCATTGGGCCGAGTTTCATGTACGAAGGTGACTTGTATAATGGTAACTTGCCTGCGTTGAAGTTTTTCGACTGCGGAACGTGTGATCCAGATTGCAAGGCCGATAAAGGTTTGGCCGGTGACTCCGGGATTGCCGGGGGCATACCTTTCTTCCGCGATATCTTTAAGGGTAAGAAGGACAGAGCGACCCTTAAACTGGCAGAGCTTGAATGCGGGTTTTTACTGATCCCGCACAGCACTTGCAACATCGCTGTCGAATTCATTTGCTTCCTTAATCTGATTAAGTACCTGGGGCCGCTTGGTAGAGGGCTTGGCACTCTTGCCGAGCAGATTGGTGCCGAGGCAAAAGCAGGCATAGATGGAGGGGCTACTATCGAACTATGCAAAGATAAGCAAGGTAATTGGGTCATCCCTAAGGCAGAAGTCTGTCTCGGGGGATTTATTGAGTTTGGATGGGGAATTAAGCTGCCTTCAGGGAAGAGTAAACCCCCAGCCGGCAAAGGCACACCGTCGCCGCCGAAACCTCCTCCATCGGTTCCCAAACCCGAACCTACTCCGACGACTCCAATGGCTGACCCGAGATTGATTTCCTGATGACTGGTCTTTGGAATTCCTGTTACCAAGATGAATCTTCAATATACCGCCCCTCAAGCACATGCTCCCCGGCCAGCCGCTGTGTCTATCTCCCGGCACCTAGTGGAATTTACTTCGGGGCGTGGCGTCGCTCGGCTCAAAATCGGTAGTTGACAGGGCCAGTGAGGATTGAATGCTTACTTTGCAAAAGCTAGCTCGGGCGCAAGCGCCTGCTAAAGCAAAAGAAAGTCGAGCCCGCGCTGTGCCCGCCGGAAAAGATACGTCCCAACATAACCCTCTCTGGCAATCGCTCGCGCTGCGTACAACTGGCATTCAAACGAAGTTAACGGTCAGCCAGCCCGGCGATCCTTACGAGCAAGAGGCCGATCATATCGCCGATCAGGTGATGCGAATCGGCACTCCGCCAGCAATCAACAACAAACTCTCATTCACTTCTGACACTTCTCTCACAGCACAACGCCGGTGTGCTCCGTGCGCGGAAGAGGAAGAGAAAACATTGCAGCGCAAAGAGCAGGGCGGCAACCCGAATTCTACGGCAACCGCTCCACCGATAGTTCATGAATCCCTACGTTCATCCGGCCAGCCGGTTGAGCCAACGACGCGAGGATTTATGGAGTCGCGCTTCGGGCACGACTTCAGCGGAGTACGCATACATACTGATGCGCAGGCCGCAGAATCAGCGCGGGCGTTGAATGCGCTGGCTTACACGGTCGGTCGCGACATCGTATTTGACGCAGGCCGATACTCACCGCGCACAAGCGATGGACAAAAATTGATTGCGCACGAATTGGCACACGTCGTCCAACAGGAGCATGGAAGCCGCGCCTCTACCGTGCAACGACAGACTCATGACCGGTCGCCCCTCTCGGACGCCAAAGAATGGGCTGAAGAGAAAGCTGGAGAACTCAAGAAGGGCGCTGAAGATATTGCGACTTTGCCTCTCAAGTATCTGGCAAACAAACCCTCGTCGCTCAAGGCTCTGTATGAGCATAAGCCTTGCCCGCCCACTTTCTGCCAGCCATTCGAGGATAAAATCGCTGCGGCCAAAGACCTTGAGCGGGTCATGCCGCTCCTGCTGGCAGGCATTGCCATTAAGGTGAAGTCCCGTGTTATTCCGCTTTGGGCTGCTTACCTCAGTGGAGGTTCGAGCGTGAAGGACTTAAGCGGAGACTTCGGCGCGGACTTCACCGCATCTCGCACAACGGCCAAAACGACCACGTTCCTGCTGGGTGAGTTGCGAAAGTACATTGAGGCCAACCACGTCAGCCTGATGGGCGATTCCAAAAACGTCACGCTGGATTTCAATGACCCGCTCAAGGAAGCACGGAAAGCCATCTCCACGCAGGAAAGCGATGCTCCGATGGATTTCAATTATCCCACGGAGATCGCGGGTAACATTGCCGGGGGAATCGGTAACGATCAGACAGCGTACCGTATTGGCAACAAGCCGTCACCGGCTAATGACGCGCGGCTGGCATCAATCAGCGCGACTCTCTGGCGCATGCCGAACGGGACTATAGCCGTTCAACCCTCGATTAAGTTCGTCATTCAGGACACGATAGATCTGTGTCCGGGCAACTGCGGGGAGGACTATGAACAAGTGGCAACGATTCCGCTGTCGAGGTTTGAGGCAACCGGGCTGGTCGGGGATGTCCCTTTCATCGTATCTTTCCCGGCCCCGCCGGCCCTGCTGTCGCCGTTCGTTTTGACGCTCGGCATTCCGACACCAACTTCCGGTGAAGCGACCAAAAAACCAGCAGCGCGCAAGTAGATTGCAAAGATGCGTGAAACAAGGTCGTCCCAGGTTTCGTCTCTGCTCGCTCCATCGGTCGAACCGGGACTAATCCCGCCCCAAGCTGTCGAGACCGGGAGATAAGTGGAATGTTTGCGACGCACGCCAAGAATAGAACGAAGACATCTGCTCAAGCGGAATCCAAGCCGGCCGACGCCGCGCGGGATGGCAAAGCCGCGCCCGAACCCAACCCCGTCTGGCAATCGATCGCTCTGTGCCCTGCCGGTATTCAAGCGAAGTTGGCCGTCAGCCAACCCGATGGTCCTGATGAGCGCGAAGCCGATCACATCGCCGAGAGGGTGATGCGAATGGCGACCCCGCCCTCAAGTCACGACGAGCTGTCGTTCACGTCTATCGCTTCCGGGAAAGCACAACGCAAGTGTGACGGGTGCGAGGAAGAAGAAGAGCAGAAGTTGCAGCGCAAGGAGCAAGGTGGTAATGCGGAGCTTCCGGAAACCGCTCCACCGCTCGTCCATGAAGCATTGAATTCACCGGGACAACCGCTCGATGCGGACACACGCGCGTTCTTCGAGTCACGCTTCACATACGACTTTGGGCATGTGCGTGTACATACGGATGCGCGCGCGTCCGATTCCGCGCAGGCTGTGAATGCGTTGGCATACACGGTCGGGCGTGATGTTGTGTTCGGCGCGAGTCAGTACGCGCCGACGACGAAGCCGGGGCGGAGCTTGCTCGCTCACGAACTTGCACACGTTGCGCAGCAACGTGGGGCGGGTCCTGTCCTCCAGCGCCAGGCGTGTCCGAGCCGTCCCCCGACCGAGGCGGCGCAGTCGCGTGCCGGTGACGGCATCCTGCCTGACAACGTAGTGGCGGCGACGAACCGCATTGACATACAGGACTTTGCCGTGGCTAGTGACGTTTTACCGCCGGGAGTGACCGATCACATCGAATGGCAGCGCACAATGTCAATCCTGACAGGTGATCCTTCAATGCTCGCGCAATTACACGGCTACACCGACTGTACAGGCTCGGAGGCGGAGAATCTCTCGCTACGCCGCGCACGGGTCGCAACTGTGATGGCTGCGATGCCGTCGGCGGCACGCGCACGGGTCATGCTAAGCTTTGTCATGGTATCGTCGTTTCTCGACACGAACACTACGCCTGAAGGACGCGCGCGCAACCGCGCCGTCCGCCTCCATTGGATGTCCTTACCGCAACTGGGACGGCAGGCGTGCGACCTCATCTCCGGCGCTGCGGCCAACCTCGACCAGTACATTTTCCTTGTCAGTTGCATGGAATCGCGCCTCGGACTGGCAACGCCAGCCAACGCCCGCACGGCGCTCTCGGTTTTGCGTCAAATCTACTACGGTTCGGAGGATTGGAGTCTGAACCCGAACCCCGTCTGGGATAAAGTCATCACCTCCACGCCCTGGAGCCCAGATGCTAATCCAGGGCCGCGTCTCGGCGCCACGCTGATGAAAGCACTGCGCGACAGTTACAAAGTGGAAGGCATTGACGTGGGCCACCTGTTCGCCGGGCTTGATGCTATGCTCGACCCGCAGGACGTGACCGTCGTGCTGACGACAATCCCAAACGAGGCGTGGGCCACGTGGGCGGGTGATGTCGGTTCGGCTGCGGCGGAATGGGTATTCAAATCTGCTTACACCTCTCCCGGTACGCAGCCGAGCCAAGCCGAGTACTTCACACGTTTCGCCAGCGACGAAGATTTGCGCGGCGACATCGAGGGGTTCGCAATTCGGGCTGGCTTCAATCCGGGCGGGACACCATCGAGCCGACTTATGCAGACGCTGCGCCTCTCCGGGACGCTATCGGAGTCCCTGCGCCAATACTATCGCTTGACCAGTTCGGCACTCGGCAGAAATAGGTCGCGTGCAACGCGAGAGTTCATCGAGGCATACGGCGGAGTCTTGAGCGGTGCAACCATAACCAACCGAGCGGCTTTCGCAGCCCGCCTGCGTCCGTCGGTAGCTTTGTTTGCGATTCTATACCTGAACATGCTGTCGAGGAAGCTTAGCAACTCCAATTATCCGACGGCTCAGCCGGGCGCGGACAATAGAACACTGCTCGATCGTACGAGTGACGCGATGACCGACCGCTTCATCACCTGGCTGGAGAAACATCCATGATGATTTGAAGTGAATCCAATCTTTAACCTGGTCGTCACTCAGGGTAAGACGATGTTTGCAAAGCAAACCGGCAACAAGAGGAGATCACCTGCTACGGCGGAACCCGACCGTGCGAAAGTTGCGGCGCGCACGGAACAATCCGACGGAGTAAATCTTTTCTGGCAATCGCTCGCTCTGCGCCCTGCCGGTATTCGAGCAAAGTTAGCCGCCAGCCGACCTGATGATCCTGATGAGAGAGAGGCTGACGGCATAGCCGAACATGTGATGCGGATGCCTGAAGCGCCGCAACAGCGCGCTTGCGGCGGCGGAGGCCGTCCAGCATGCCAGGCGGAGCGGCTCGGTGATGAGCACGAGGATGTGCCGCTCAGGCGCGTCGAGGCTGGCGGCGCAGGAGGCGCGGCAACGTCACCCCCTGTACAAGACGCATTACACTCGCCCGGTCAGCCGCTCGATTCAGCTACCAGAGCGTTTTTCGAGCCGCGCTTCGGATATGACTTCAGCCACGTACGCACGCACGTCGGCGAGATCGCCGCCGCGGGAGCGAAGACGGTCAACGCCTTGGCTTATACGGTCGGGCGGGACATAGTCTTTGGAGAAGGTCAGTACACTCCCAACCAGCGCGAGGGGCGATGGCTGCTCGCGCACGAATTGGCTCACGTAGCACAGCAAGGGGAGGGCCTTTCCCCTCGACTACAGAAGTTTGAAGCGCCCATCCACGAAAGCATCGAACGATACGGACTGACGACCGGGGCGGGCGGACTCAGCCAAAAGGAGGCTTCCGCCGTCTATTTTGGCAACTGGATGCGGGATATGAATCAAGTATTTGTCCCGATGGTCATCAAGTTGGTCGGGCCTGAGAATATTGATGTGATCTACGCGATGCTTAACTATCTGGCGTTTAAAAAATTCGGGCAATCCATCGCGCCCGAGCAATTCGGCTTTTACATTCCGGCTGAGCACATCGACAGCCCGGGAGGGATCGTCAGCGAATATGATTTACTGCCCGGACAGCCGACGCCCAAGACACTTCCCACAGGCCCACAGCCTCCTGCAAGACCGTCACGGTTCGTCACGCCTCAGGAAAGCGTTGACCCTGCGACCAAGGAGGGGTTGGGAGCCAACATTTTTTCCGTCGATCAAACCGGCGTCATGGCTTTTATCCGCCGCTCCAATCTGCACGTCGAGCGGCGGCTGGAGTTAGCGGCTGAGCGCGGCAGGACACCCGAAGGGATGATTCATTTCGGCGCAGCCTTACATGCCGTCGAAGACCTTTTCGCACACTCGAACTGGATCGAGATAGCAGTCTCTAAAGCGTTGAGCGAGAGCCCCGCCCTGCTGCCTCAACTGAAAGGCGCGGCGCGTCAGGTTTTCACCTTTAGCGTTGAAGCGCAAACTCCCAAAGGAAAGCGCCCCGTGTTGACCACAGGGTCATTCACCGGCAAAGATACGCAAATGTCGATCAGCAGCGAGTTGGTCACCCTGCTTGATCGCGGACTAGCCGACCCGGCTTCGGAGGCTGACAAGGCCGCGCAAGAGCAACTGACTAAAGAGTTGTTGCGCGTCCTGTCGAACAAGTTGCAGACAAATCCACAATTCCGAGCATCAATCCGAAACCTCATCAACAGCAAACTCCCCAGCCTTCCCGGTCGTGATCAGGCGGTGGATAACATCCTCACGCTTCCACTCCCGGAAATCTACGAGTTGACGCGGCTGCCGAATGTCCCCGATTGGGTTAAGAATGCCCTCGGCATCACCGATCTGCAAAAGGGTATTCGAGAAGCCATCTCCATCTACGTGATGAAACCCTTAGGTCGCCAGCTTCAGACAGCCTCTCAGGAGACTCACGCCGCAGACACCAGTCTGCTCAAGAATCTGGAAGAGAATCAGGCCGGGGCGGCGGGCAACTGGACTCAGTCCGACAAGGACATGGCAGCGAAAATGGCACAGGCCAAAGGCACCAGCTCCGGGGCTGAGCTGAAGGAGAAGCAAACAGAGGCGCAAGCGCGGGTCGCCACGCTGAAAGCAACTCCAGAGGCCGTCCTGGCAGGCCCTTCGCACACCCAGATTGCGAAGGATCATCCGAACAGCCCGTTCTTTGGGATCGCTATTTTGCTGGCGTCAATCGCTGTCCGCTCTTTACGCGAAAAGATGGTGGCTGCATGGGACGAAAAGGCCGGTAAGACAACGATGCCTTACCAATTCTCTGCCGCTCCGACCGATCCGAAAGAGAAGGCTCTCTACGACAAGCGAGAGAAAGAGGAGCAAAGCTCTCTCAAACGCGGCGAGCAAATCGTGAATCTTGGACGCGAGATTCCCGCCCAAGCCTACGATCTAGCAGCCATGCGCAAGAGTTCAGCCGCTGAGATTCGCGCCGTCGCCAGCGCGCTACGCGTCGTCGGCGCTGCGCCCGGTCAGACAGCCGATGTCCTGCTCAAGCTACAGAAGTTACTGGAAGGCGTAGACCTTGCGCCGTTAATTCAAGGCATTGCAGCCATCCGCGGTGTTCTAAAGCATTCCGCCGTGTCGAACGTCTCAGGGCTATTAAATGCTCACGCAAACGCTCTCGACGCGATTGCGAACGCCATCGAAGGCCCGCAGGGAGGAGCGCCGAGCCATGATGAGCGAGAGGCCGCGAACCTGAAGCTGCGACAGGAGAGCGGCGACTTGCAATGGGACTTGATTAAAAACCCGTCAATTGATGCGGCGTTCGCCGCCGCCGTCCGCATCATCTTACAGCGCCAGCTTGAAAGTACCGCCGTGAGTTGGACGAAGCAACAGCGCGATGTGCTCGAAGGTCGCAGCCACGTCCTACAGGATACGAAACTCTTTAATTTGAAAACGGAGAACGTCACCTTGCCCGGCCTGACAAACAAGACGCCTGCCGTGCAGCAGTTACTTCAAGAGTCGAGGAAATTCCTGGGTCACCCTTACGATGACGGTTGGTGGAAGACGACAGTTAATCAGTTCATTCAACAACACCCGGCCCAGATGCTCTCTGAAATCGAAGCGCGCAACGCCGGGTATCTACTCTATCGTACATCTGGAGGCAAGGCGGACGATCATCATTAGATCGCGCGCGAGAAGAAGGAGGTCAGCCGAAGTTCGACCACACGTTGGTGGAGGCGCACGGCGCAGGGAGTCGTTGGATGAAGTCAATCTCTACGGGACTCGAACGCCAAGGTTGTCATCCTCACGCAACACAATAAGCCCTCGCTCAGATAGCCACAGAGTTAAATATTCATGACCCGGAGCCGCGAGCAATTCAAAGCGCCGACCGAAAACAAAGCCGGACGACCCGACTCCGCGCTCGACAGAAAGGATGCTCCCACCTACAACCCTGTCTGGCAAACGCTCGCGCTGCGTCCAGTCGGCGTTCAGGCAAAGCTGAGCGTTAGCCACCCGGATTGGTCTACTTATTCTCCAAAGCAGAAGGACCCTGACTCGAGGTGAAAATGCTTTTTCACAAGCCCAGCCATCGAAGCACAAGTAGGTCACACAGACCTTGCTTGTCTCGCTTCCTCTTCATCGTCCTCCCCCTGATTTTCATTGTCGCGCCCGCCTACTCCCAAACAGGGACGCGACGCGGAAACGAGGCCCGTAAACGCCGTCATCACCTGGCTCATCCGAGTGAAGTAGTCCACTGATGGGCGACGAATGGGGATTGGCGGGTCTTCTTTATCCTCCTCCAATCGGGTCCACAGCTCGCGGAGAACTTTTTCTTCCGGAGGTATTCATGATGCGGACAAAACTTCTTCGTGGCGTCAACAAATTCTGCTTGTTGAAACCAAAACGGTTTAAGAAATTCAACGGCAGCATTGATAAATGACTCTTGCGCTTGATTCATTTCCAAAAGAGTTGCTTCCAATCTTTCCCCAGCCGTTTTTATTTCTTGATCGAAATTTCTTGACATTTTTAGCTCCCCAATACTTTGATTTTAAGTCAAAGTAATACCAAGTTGCAGTAGAAAGAGAGGGGTAAGTCAGTACCGCCTGCCGCAAGCGGGCGGGTCTTCAACGCTGAGCACCCGCCCGCTACCGCAGGCGGTACTGACCTCTCTTTGGATTGCAACTTGGTATAAGTAGAAGCAAAACGGGCATCACTCGGATGCCCGTAAGTGCTTGATAGAATTTTCTCCGCAGGTAGGACTCGAACCTACAACCCTTCGGTTACGCTTTACCCGAAGCTTTCGCTCCGGCGCGGACTATCTCATCAACTTTCTCGAAACCGTGAAAAAGTTGCCGGGTGCTGGCGGGATTTTATTGGTCAGGTCTCCTCAATCCCTAGTCTCTGCACGTTCCTGCCTACTTTCTGACCTTTCGGCAGGCTTCGCTCAGGATTACCATGCTAACAGTTATTAGCGAAGGCTCCCCTGAATTCGCCCGGTTTTTCAACCACAGTCACCTGTGGAAGCTGCAATCAAGTATTACAGCCGAATGCTCTGCCATTGAGCTACTGCGGAATATGCGCCCCATGCGTCGCCTGTGGGGCGCGTGCGTGGGGCGCAGGATGATTTTTATAGCAGACGGTGCGGGAGGCGTCAAGCGGGGCGGAAAGAGGGATGAACTAAACCACTATGCACTGAAAGTGCATAGATTTGACTGAGGACTGAAAGTCCCGCTATTCCAGGATGAAGGATTGGGTCTCTTGATTGGAGCCGTCCCGGTGATGCTCAAGGTACTCTTGCACCATCTCTTCCGTGATGTTGCCTGTGCTCCATGCGCCGTACCCGATGGCCCAGAAGTGACGCCCCCAGTATCTTTTTTGCAACTCCGGGTATTCTTGTTGCAGGATGCGAGACGTCCGCCCTTTGAATCTTTTGACCAGATCTGAGAGTGCCTTCGACGGTGGATATTCGATGTGCATGTGGACATGATCTTTGCTCACTACTCCTTTGAGTATCTGCACATCCTCGGCGTCACAGATTTGAACGAGCAGGTCGCGGCATCGCGCCTTGATGTCACCAGTCAGCACGTGGTAGCGGTACTTGGTTGCCCAAATCAGATGTGCCGTCAACCTGGTGACTGTATGGCTGCCGTATCTGTTCTCTTTCATGCTCCGGCACTTCTAGCATTTCTAGAAGTGTGTAGCAACTGAAAGTCTTGCACTGAAAGTGCATAGCTTTAACTAGCGGCTTGGGACAGTAAAGAAAATCCTTAGCTTTCGTCCCTCGCCCCCTTGCGCGCGGGGCTAAAGTGCGAGAATATCTGTCACCGCAGAATTACCGGGAAACGCATGGAGTTCTTCTATCTTCGCTTCGCCGCGAAATCGGCAGGAGAGTGTTTGCATGGAGCGACGCACGACCCAATGGTACAGCCACAACCTGGGGATGGAGATGCCGCTGGTGGCTTACGGCCACGCGGGCTACCCGCTGCTGATGTTGCCGACGGCCGCCGCGGACTTTCTGGAGTACGAGCGCTTCCACCTGATCGGGGCCATCAGCCCGCTCATAGAGGCAGGCAAGGTGCGCGCCTACTCCATTAACAGCGTCAACCGCTACAGCCTGCTCAACGACCGGGCGTCGCCGCAGTGGAAGGCGGAGTTGCTGACGCGCTACGACCGCTACATCACGGACGAGGTGCTGCCTTTGATTCGCAACGAGACGGGCGAGCGGCCGCTGACGACGGGCGCGAGCCTTGGCGCGTTCCTTTCGGCCAACGCTTACTTCCGCCACCCGGACCTCCTGCGCGGCGTCATAGCCATGAGCGGCAGCTACGACATACGCTCGTACCTGAGCGGCTACCACGACGACAACGTCTACTTCAACAACCCGGCCGAGTATTTGCCGAACCTGAACGACGACTACAACCTGCCGCTGCTGCGCCGGGCCGACGCCATCTTCATCCTCTCGGGCCAGGGAGCCTACGAGGCCCCCGAGCGGAGCCGCCAGCTCTCCGGCATCCTGCACGCCAAAGGCATCCCCCACACGCTAGACCTCTGGGGCCACGACGTTGACCACGACTGGCCCTGGTGGCGCAAGATGCTGCCCTACTACTTAGAAAAACTGCTCTAAAGGCAGGAGTCAGGAGTCAGAAGACAGAAGTCAGAAGGAAGAGGCCGAGAACCGCTTCCTTCTGACTTTCTTTTCTCCTGACTCCTGACTCCTGACTCCTGACTCCTGACTCCTGCGTTAAGGCTCGTCCGTGCCCTTCTTGCCCTTCTTCTTGGGCTGCTCGACCTGGCGCGGGCGCGTGTCCGTTTGGGCAGGCGCGGGGGCGGGCGGCTCTGTCTTCGCCGGGGCGGCCGCGGCGGGCTGCATGACGGGCGGCGGCGGCAGGTCGTCCGAGGGCGCGGGCGGCAGCGTCACCTGCTCCATCTTCGGCGTGGTGATGACGGCCGGCTGCTCCTCGTCCTCGTCGCCGGCCCTGGCGGCGCGGCGGGCTGCCAGGATGTCGAGGCGGCCCTCCATCATCTCGCGCTGGCGCTGCTTCTGTAACTCCTTCATGTCCTCGGGCATCGTGGGGGCTTTGGCGAAGTCCTCCTTCGGCTTGTCCTTGAGGAAGTCTTTCATGAACTCGACGAACATCGGCAGCGCGCCGCGCCCGCCCGTCATGTCGTTGCCGAGGTTTTTCTTCCTGCCCGGGTAGCCCATCCACACGCCCGTCACGTAGGTCGGCGTGTAGCCTATGAACCAAACGTCCGTGTGGTCGTTGACTGTGCCAGTTTTGCCGGCTACGGGGACGCCTATGGCCCCCGCGGCGGCAGCCGTGCCCCCGCCCGCAGTCACGCCGCGCATCATCGTGACCATCGTCAGCGCGACGTACTCGTTCGTCACCTTGTAGGTCGTCTTCTCCCACTCTTCGAGCACGTTGCCGTCGCGGTCTAGGACTTTCCTAATCAGGTGCGGCTCGACGCGCACGCCCTTGTTCGGGAAGGCCGAGTAGGCCGAGACCATCTGGTCTAAGGGGACTTCGGTTGCGCCCAGGGCCGAGGGCAGGTACGGAGCCATCGGCACCTTGATGCCGAAGCGGCGCACCATCTGCGAGCCGGTCTGAATGCCGACGGTTTGCAGCAGGTGCACGGCCGGGACGTTGAGCGACTTGGCGAGCGCGATTTTCATCGGCACGTTGCCGTTACTGGTCGAGCCGTCGTAGTTGTGCGGTATCCAGTCGCCGATCTTAATCGGCGCGCCGCTGACGGTGGAGTCGGGCGTCATGCCCCACTCGACGGCCGCCGTGTAGATGAAGGGCTTGAAGGCCGAGCCCGTCTGGCGGTAAGCCTGCGTGGCGTTGTTGAACTTGTTGGTGTAGAAGTCATAGCCGCCGACCATCGCGACGATCTCGCCCGTCTTCGCGTTCAAGGTCATCAGCGCGGCCTGCACGTCTGGAATCTGCGTCAGCTCGACTTGCAGGCGGCGCTCCTTGTCGTCCACCTTCTTGACCTCGAACTGTGCCAGAAAGCCGGGCTTGAACTCACTGGCCGGCTGGCGGCCGGACTTGCCCATCTCCTTCGTCGTGACCGTCGCCGTGTAGTTGCCGAAGCGCACTGTGGCCTCGTTCTTCGCCCGGTCAACCTTCATCACGAGGCCCATGATGAACTGGCCCTCGGCGTACTGGTTGCCGTACCAATCGGGGTGCTTGTAGGCGTCGAGCTGCTGCTGCGTGGCGTCCGCGCCGTTCTCGCCGGCGATATTGAAGTAGGCCGAGCGCCAGCCGCTATGCGATTGGTCGTACTGGCGCAGCCCTTTGCGCACGATCTCGACGGCCTTCTTCTGCGCCTCGACGTTGATGGTCGTGTAGACCCTCAGGCCGCCCTGCGCGACGCGCGTCGTGTACTTCTCTTCGAGGTCCTGGCGGATTTTCTCGACCGGGTAGCCGAAGGGCGACGAGCGGTCCTGCGTCTGGTAGTAAGCCGTGTCGGCCAGCTTGATGGGTTTGGCCTTGGCCGCGTCTACCTCGGCCTGCGTCGCGAAGCCGTTCTTCGCCATCTGGTCGAGCACGAGGTTGCGCCGCTCGCGCGCGGCCTTCGGGTTGACGGTCGGCGAATACTCGCTCGGCGCTTTTGGCACACCCGCCAGCAGCGCCGCCTCGTCGAGCGACAGGTCCTTGGCCTGCTTGCCGAAGTAAGTCTCGGACGCGGCCTCGAAGCCGTAGGAGTTGGCCCCGAGGAAGACGTGGTTGGTGTACATCTCCATGATCTGGTTCTTCGTGTAGAAGCGTTCGATCTGGAGCGAGATGAGCCACTCGTTGACCTTGCGTTCGAGCGTCTGTTCCTTCGAGAGGAAGAGGTTCTTGGCGAGCTGCTGCGTCAGGGTCGAGCCGCCCTCGCGGCTGCCCGTCGTGATGTTCTTCCACGTCGCGCCGATGATGCGGATGGGGTCAATGCCGATGTGGTCGTAGAAGCGCGCGTCCTCAATGGCGAGGATGGCGTTCTTGACGAGCGGCGGAATCTCCTCGTACTTGAGCGGGATGCGCTTCTCCAGGGCGAACTCGCCGATGATGGTCTCGCCGTCGTCCGCGTAGACGCGCGTCACCACGCTCGGGCGGTAGGTCGCGAGACTTGCGACCTCCTGCGCCGCGCGCGAGTAGTTGATCTGGTAGGCGGCGATGATGCCGGTCAGGCCGCCGGCGGCGAGCGCCAGGAGCAGGACGGCCGGGAGCCAGAAGCGGCGGAGGAAGTGGCGGCGGCGCGCAGGGGTCGCGTTACTGCTGCTGCTGCTGGTGCCGCGCGTGCGCTCTCGTAACCCTAAGGTGGTCGCGTTCCTGGAAGACATACGGGTCGGTCCTTTTCAAAAACAGAGGCGTCAAATCTCTTATCAACGACGGGGAGAACGGGTTCGCTTTGCCTGGGGATTATAGCCCAACTCTGGTATAATACACACACTCGCTCGTGGGGGCGACAGGCTTCGACAGAGGCCATGATCGTTGACAGGATGCATGCCGGGCTTACCCTTTTGCAGCTCGTTAAAAAGCACTTGGGAAAAACAACTGCCAATAACAATGAATTGGCTCTCGCTGCCTAATTAAGCACCGAGCGTCTCGCCGCAAGTTGCTCATACGCGCGGAGTGAGATGTCACTTAGTTGAGCTGGCCTGCCCCTTCGGTCCGTGGGGGCGGGCGAGATAAAGTCGGACTAGCCTTCAGCAGAGGTCTTCGTCGCTTCACTTACTCTGCCGAGGGCGAAACTTAGAAGAGAAGCGGCTAAGCATGTAGACGCCTGCGGCGGCGGCTTTTGGATCAGGGTTCAATTCCCTGCGCCTCCACCAAAAATTCAGAAGGGCGGCGCATCTTTTTGAGGAAGATGCGCCGCCCTTTCCCTTTCCCGCGTGACCTTCGCTTCAGGCGGCGGCGCGTTCCAACTCGCGCTCGGCCTCCTCCATCCAGCCGGGTATCTCTTCGCCGCGACGGCGGCGCGCCTCGCCGATGAGGCGCAGGTTGCGCAGCGTCGTCTCCGGCTCCCACTTTTCCCGCACGGCGGCCAGGGCCATGCCGAGCGCCTCGGCCCCCTGCTCCTCGTCCCGGCCGAGGACGGCCAGCTCAAGTTGAGTGGCGTAATCCCAGTAGTCAGGTTTCCCCGCGGCCATGCGCCGCTCGACGGCGTAAGCGACGACCGGGACCAGCTTCTCGCGGCGCTTGTCCGGCGGCTCCCTGAGTTCCATCAGCGTGACGGCGTTAATGCCCGGGTAAGCGTCGCGCCAGTCTGTCTCGAAGCCGAGCACGTAAGCTTTTATCGCCTTGTCCAGCAGGCCGCGCGCCAGCGCGCCGCCGGACCCCGCCTTCACGGCCTCGTCCCAGCGGTCTTTGTAGACCCTGCCGAGTATCCCGTAGGTCTCGCTCGACGGGCCACGCTTTTCGATTAACTCGGTCAAGACCTGCTCGGCCTCGTCGCGCCGCCCGAGCCTGTTGAGCGCCAGGGCCAGCTGCTCCTGAACCATCACGGTCTCCCTGAGCGGGCCGGGCATCTTGCCGACCAGGTCAACCATCTGCTCCCAGCCCTTGACGGCGCGGTACGAGAGGAAGAGGTCAATCACGACGCCGGATTCCAAGTTGCCGATGGGCTCGAACTCCTGCTCCAGAGCCCGCACCTGTTCGAGCCCCTGCTTGCGCGCGCGGGCGAGCTTCTCCTTCCTCTCGGCGGAGTAGCGAACCTGCTCGCGGAACACGTCCGTCTTGAGGCGCGAAACGTCCGGGTAATCTTCGACGAGCTGATAAATAGGGGAGTCTTTGGCGGGCTTGTCCTGTGCCAATCTGCGCGCCTCGCTCAGCCGTCCGGTCAGGGCTCGCTTGTCCTCGTCTGCGTTGCCGGGTGCGCCGTCCGGCCCGAGAATGTAGGGGAGGGCGCGCATGGGGGCCACGTCGAAGGGGAGCTGGCTGCCGCCTTTGGAGAAGATCGCGACCGTACTCCAGGGGCGCACGGAGTGGCGCACGCCCAGCTCGTAAAAGACGTTGGCGTTAGCCATCGTCATGTCCGCGACGGCGTACTCGCAGAGAATCAGCCGCTCGAACATAGGCTTGTGAATGATGCCGCCGGTCATCTCCTCGTCGGCGCGCAGGGGCTCCATCCCGGCGTCCGCGATGGCCGGGGCGATGAGGTTTTTGTAGACCGCGTCGAAGTCCACGGTCGTGCCCGCCGCGTCCTGCTTTCTGCCGAACGGCATGAGCACAAAACATAAAGGCTTTGTCATGGCAATTTGCTCCGCACGTCTTCCGGCGCGCTTCGAGAAAGGCTCCCCGGCGCGTGAAGTGTCCAAAAGTTCTGCTCCCGGTAATGTTCGGGATTTTAACACAGCGGGGGCCGGCGTGACACAAGCCACGTTTCCTGCCATACTTTCCTGCCATTTACATCTTCTGTTTCTGCGCCCGAAATTTTTGAATCGCGACCTCCCAATCGGAATTTTTGACAGCGGCGTCGGCGGCCTCACAGTCTACCGCGCGCTGCACGAGCGCCTGCCCGACGAGCGGTTCGTCTACCTGGGCGACACGGCGCGCGTGCCCTACGGGACGAAGTCGTTGCAGACGGTCGAGCGCTACGCGATTGAAAATTCCCGCTTCCTGGAAGCCCGCGGCATCAAGCTGCTGGTCGTCGCGTGCAACACGGCGTCGGCGCTCGCGCTGCCGGCCGTGCGCCGCGCCGTCTCCGTGGACGTGGTCGGCGTGATAGAGCCGGGCGCGGCCGCCGCCGTCGAGTCGTCGCGGAAAAACGCGCGGGCCAGAGGCGTCGGCGTCATCGCCACGGAGGCGACCACACAGAGCGGCGCGTACAGCCGCGCGATTGCCGAGCTTGACAGTTCAATCGAGGTCGTCGAGCGCGCCTGCCCGCTCTTCGTCGCGTTAACGGAAGAGGGCTGGGCCGACTCGGACGTGGCGCGCGCCGTCGCCGCCGATTACCTGCGCGAGATAAAACGGGACGACGTTGGCACGCTCGTCCTGGGCTGCACGCACTACCCCATCCTGAGCCGCGTGATTCAGGAGGCGGTCGGGGACAGGGTGAGGCTGATTGACTCGGGCGAGGCGACGGCCGCGGAGGTCGAGAGGCTGATCCTCAGAAGAGGACTGGCGCGCGACGCCTCCGGGGAAGACCGCGCGCGCGCGCGCCAGTTGTGCGACGATCTGGACCATTTCTACGTGACGGACGCGGCCGAACGCTTCAGCCGCGTCGCGGAAAGATTCTTGGGGACCGCGCCTTCGGTGCTGGAGGCGGTTGAGGTTTGGGGACACGATGAGCTTCGCACGCACTGACGGCCGCCTCGCGGACCAACTGCGCCCGGTTCGCATCACGCCGGGCTTTCTGCCCTACGCGGAGGGCTCGGCCCTGATCGAGATGGGCGACACGCGCGTCATCTGCTCGGCCTCGGTCGAGGACCGCGTGCCGCCCTTCCTGCGCAACAAGGGCCAGGGCTGGGTGACGGCCGAATACTCGATGCTCCCGCGCTCGACCTTGCAGCGCACCCAGCGCGAGACGGGCCGGGGCGGCCCCTCCGGGCGCACGCACGAGATTCAACGGCTCATCGGCCGCTCCTTGCGCGCCGTCATCAACACCTCGCTTCTGGGCGAGCGGACTGTCACGCTCGACTGCGACGTGCTACAGGCCGACGGCGGCACGCGCACGGCGAGCATCACGGGCGCTTACGTCGCCTGCGCGCTGGCCTGCCGCAGGCTGATGCGGCTGAATAAGATTGACCGCAACCCCGTCTCGGGCGAGGTCGCCGCCGTCAGCGTCGGAATCGTCGGCGGCACGGCCCTGCTCGATTTGAAGTACGACGAGGACTCGCGCGCCGAAGTTGACATGAACGTCGTCTGCACGGGCGACGGGCGCTTCATCGAAGTGCAGGGCACGGCCGAGGGCGCGCCCTTCACGCGCGAGGAGATGGACAGCCTCCTCGAACTCGCACGCCGCGGCATAGGCCAGCTCGTGCAGGCGCAGCGGGCCGCGCTGGCCGAGGTCGCGAAGTGAAAGCGGACAACTGCGCCCGACGCGGGGCGCATCTGAAAGTTCGGCTCTCCCGCCTTTTAACTTCCGTTCGGCACTTCGGAAACGTTATCATTGACCGGTCATCATTCTCAGAGGAGCTTGCTCAACCGATGCGACGCCTGACAATCTTTTTCGCCCTCGCCGCAATCTTCGCGCTCGTCCCGGCGGCCGCGACGGCCCAGGAGACTTTTTCGAGCGCCAATGCGGACTACACGCTGGAACTGCCTTCGGCTCGCTGGAAGGCGACGCAGGAGCCGGACAGCCTGCACGAGCACGCCGAGTTCATCTACGGCGACCGCAACGACGGCTACCTCAAAATCCGCAAGGAGGTCGTCGAGGCCGGCACGACCGCCGCCGACATCGCGCGCCGCGACCAGGACCAGAAGCTGCGCTTCCAGACGGGCTTCGTCGAGGGCAAGGAGGAGAAGTTCGCGGGGCGGCTGAACGGCGTGACCTTCGGCTACGAGTACACGGCCGGCGGCAAGGCTATGGCCGGGCGCGTCTACTACCTGCAAGGCGACAACCGCACGGTCTACGTCTTGCGATTCACGGGCCTGCGCGACAAGCTACAGCTGATCCGCAACCAGACCGACGGCATCGCCCGCAGCTTCCGGCTCAAGTAAGTTTCGTCCCGCCATGAGAGTGAAGCTCGCGCCCGGACTCGCCATCAAAAAATCGCGCATCAACGGCCGGGGCTGCTTCGCCACCGTCAGCTTCCCGCGCCGCAAAAAGATTGCGGAGTACACGGGCGAGCGCATCCCTGACGCCGAGGCCAATCGCAGGGCCAACCGCCGCGTCCTGCGCATCTGCGCGGTTGACGAGCTGTGGAGCATTGACGGCAGCCGCGGCGGCAACGGCACGCACTACATCAACCACTCGTGCGAGCCCAACGCCTACATGAAAATCCACTACGGCCACGTCCAGTTCTACGCCCTGCGCGACATCCGCCCCGGCGAAGAGATCACCGTGGACTACATCTCCACGCTCCACCCGGACACCAAGCGCTGCTCCTGCGGCGCGAAGACCTGCCGCGGAACAATCAACAAAATGTAAAAGGCAAAAGTCTTGACCCCTCCAGGATCGGCTTTGCACATTTATTCAGAAAGGTTGCATAATTCAGGCGCATTTATTCATCTTGCATGAATATTTGTGCAAAGCTGAGATTGATTGTGTGAAGTAACATTTCAGTTTAAGGAGACAGGAGAATGGCGGAAATTACTGTTAAGCTTCCTGGACTGAAGATCACAATTGAAGGTAAGTTCGGCACCCCTTCTGAACAAGATTTATATACACAAGCAGTTGTGAGCCTCATCAGGAAGGCTAAGATAAAGGAATGGCAGAGCCAGTGCGATGAGGCTTACGAAACAGACGATGAAGACTATGATGTTGACGATGAAGACCGTGATGTTTTGGACGAGTTCTGTTCAGCAGTTTTAATAGCAGTGGCACACCTCCACAGAGCGGAGGATAATTATACAAAAGATGAACAGGTCAAAACTGAAAAGCTTGGTAATCTAACCATCCCGGAAAATGACTCCATATTCGGCGCATTGCTGGGAATAATAACCAATCTGGGAAATATAAGAGGGATGATTCTCGGTGGCGACATAATAGCTGAGGAGCCTAAAGATTTGAATTAGCTATTAAGCCTCAGGGGTCGGACTCTTTTTCACATCAAGCCGGGGGCGGCGCAAACAAGAGTTTGCGCCGCCCCCGGCTATCTTGTTTGACCCCTCCGGGGTCTTCGCCTGCTTTTGACTTCTTACAGCCTCGGCAATGTGAAGCTGAACTTGGAGCCGCGGCCGACTTCGGATTCGAGGGCGACGGTGCCGCCGTGCTGCTCGACGACTTCGCGGACGAAGGAGAGGCCGAGGCCCGTGGACTCTTCGTCCTTCTCCTGGCCGTCGCGCGCGACGCGGTAGAACTTCTCCCAGACGCGGTCCACGGCCTCGGGCGGGATGCCGTAGCCGCGGTCTTCCACACAGAGCCGCACGGTGTCTGCTTCGAGCGCGGTCGAGACGGTGACGACCGTCCGCTCGGGGCTGTACTTGATGGCGTTGCCGACGAGGTTCGTCACCACCTGCGTTATCAGGCTGCGGTCGGCGGCGACGGGCGGGAGCCGCTGCGCCGGCTGCTCGACGAGCCGTATGCGCTTGCGCTTCGCCACGGGCAGCAGGCTCGCCAGGGTCTCCTTGACCACGTCGTCGAGCTTGAGCGGAATCTTCAGGACTTCCTGCTTGTCCGCGGCTTCGAGCTGCGTGACGGCGAGGAAGGTGTTAATCATCCGCGAGAGGCGCTGCGACTCGTTGTTGATGATGGAGAGAAACTCGCGCGACTCGGCCGGGATGGTCTCGTCGTTCATCAGGAGTTCCGCGAAGCCGTTGATGGAAGTGATCGGCGTGCGCAGCTCGTGCGACATGAGCGAGATCATGTCGCTCTTCAGCTTCTCGTACTCCTTGATGCGCGTCACGTCGCGGACGGTGACGGCCAGGCAGAGCGGGTGCGTCTTGGACTCCTTATCCTCGGCGCGCTCCGTGACGAGCGCGATGCGCAGCTCTAATGTCTGGTTGCGCTCGGCGAAGTGCAGCTCGCGCTCGTAGGCGTCGCCCGTTTGCAGGACGCGGCGCACGGCAATCGAAGGCTCGTCGAAGACGCCCGCGCGAAATCGGTCCAAAAGGCCGAAGAGGTTGAGCATGCGCGCCTCATTCTCCGTCAGGCGCGCGGCCCGCAGAAGCGGCGGGTTGACGTAGGCGAGCGTGCCGTCCAGGTAGGCGACGGCGTGCCCGTCCGAAACCTCCGAGAGGACTTCCGCCCCGAACCGCTGCTCGGTCAGGAGCCCAGAGGCGACGCCGAAAGATTCTAAGCGGCTCTCGGCGGCGCGCGCCGAAACGAGCGTCAGAAAGTCGCGCGGGACCGACCGCTTGCGCGCCTCGTCGCGCTGGAAGTTTCGCGCGAGCTGTTCGCCGACGGCCAGGAGCAGCGGGCAGTCGCTCTTATCAAAACTCTCGCGCAGGCGCACGAGGAGCGCGCCGACCGCCCGGCCCTCGTGCTTGAGCGGCAGCGCCACGCTCGCGGGCGCGCTCTCGTCCTGGCTCGTGGTCGCCACCATCTGGCCGAACTGTATCGCGCGCTCGCACAGACTGACTCCCTCGCGCCAGGCCGAGTTGCGCCCGGCCTCGGGTCCGCTGCCAGACGAAGAGCGCAGGCGCGCGGCCGGGGCCAGGTGGTTGTTCTCGTCCGGCTGGAAGATGACGGCCTCCTCCATCGGCAGCACCGTCTCAAGAAGTCTCAGCCCGCTCATCAGCCGCTCGTCCGACGAGCCGCCTTCGAGGCGGTTGGCCCGCGAGGTGGCACTCTTGACGTTGCGCGTGAGCGTGGAGTCAATCGCCCAGAGGCGTCTGAGCTGGACGGCGGCGGCACCCAGAAGAGCCGAGAGCGCCATCGGCGCGAACGCCACGTCAATGTGCATGAACCTGGAAGCGAGCAGGCTCATGCCGGCCAGCGCCAGCAGCCCGCCGCAAAGGTAGGGCAGGATGCGCCCGGCCCCCGCGCGCTCGACGGCGAAGCCCGCGCTCAGCCCCGCGGCCAGAATCATCAGCGCGCCGAGCCAGGCATCGGGCGCGGCCGGGAGGTTGGCTTCCGCCGTGCCCGTGAGCAGGAACGCGGCCTGCAAGGAGGCGAGCGCGCCCGCCACCCAGAGGAGCGTCACGACCGCCGCGGCGCACAGCCCGAGCGCCAGGGAGACCAATAAGCTGCGAAAAGAAGTTCTGTTTCTCAAGACGGTAGAGGCCGGAAGGATGGCGAGTTTCTTTATGAAGTATGCGCCTTCGCGCGTCCGCCGAGGATTATACAATGAAAGACATTGTTTAAGATAGAGCCATTTTTTTAGAGGAAACTGAGGAAAAGTGTGGCGGGAGGCTAGGCCGGGAGTGCTTTTAAGACCGAGAGGAGTTCCGTGTCTTCGTCTGCGGCGACGGTTCTGAGGTCGAGGAGAAGCCGTCCGTCCGTGATGCGCGCGATGACGGGCGGGGTGGAGCGCCGCAGGGCTTCGTCGAGAGAGGCGGCCGAGAGGGTTTCGTGCGTCAGCGCGACGAGCGCCGTGGGCGGGTGCGTGGTGGGCGCGGAGCCGCCGCCGACGGCCGACTGGCCCTCTATGATTTCGGCCCGGAGCGCGCCCGCGGCGTGCTTTCGTAATTTGGAGAGCAGGGAGCGTGCGCGCCGCCTGACCTCGTCGGGCGTCAGGGCGAGCATTCGGAGGGCCGGGATTTCATCGGCGGCCGTGCCCCGGCCGTAGGCCGTGAGCGTGGCTTCGAGCGCGGCGAGCGCGAGCTTGTCTGCGCGCAGCGCGCGGTAGAGCGGGTGTTTGCGCAGGCGCTCCACGAGGTCGCGGCGGCCGACGACGAGGCCGGCCTGCGCCGCGCCCAGCAGTTTGTCGCCGCTGAAAGAGACGAGGTCGGCCCCATCCTTGACGGAGTCAGAGATGACGGGTTCGCCCGAGAGGCCGTAGGGGCTGAGGTCTAAGAGCGCGCCGGAGCCCGCGTCTTCGTAGAGCGGCAGTCCCGCCTCACGCGCGAGGCCCGCCAGCTCCGACAGAGTTGGCACAGAAGTGAAGCCGACGATGCGGTAGTTGGACGGGTGGACTCGCATCAGGAGCCGCGTGTTCTCCGTCAGCGCGCTCCTGTAGTCAGAGAGGCGCGTGCGGTTGGTCGTGCCGACTTCCACGAGGCGCGTGCCGGACTGGGCCATCACGTCTGGGACACGGAAGTCGCCGCCGATCTCGACCAGCTCGCCGCGCGAGACGACGGTTTCACCGCCGCGCGCGAGCGCCGAGAGGACTAGAAGCGCGGCCGCCGCACAGTTGTTGACGACGAGCGCGTCTTCGGCCCCCGTCAGCTCCGCGAGCATTTGCTCGACGCGGCCGCCGCGCCGGCCTCGGGCTCCCGTCTCCGTGTCGTATTCGAGCGTGCAGTAGCGCGCGCCTTCTTCCGAGACGGCACGCCGCGCCGCCGCAGACAGGGGCGCGCGCCCCAGGTTGGTGTGCAGCACGACGCCCGTGGCGTTGATGACGCGGCGAAGGCTGCGCGCGGTCTCGCGCCGGCCGGCGAGTTCGAGCCTGCGCGCGGCCTCCGCAAGCAAGTCCTCGCGCGACGGCGCTTCGTGTCCGTCGCCCGCGGCGGACGTTTCGGCCAACAAACTCTCGCGCAACTCGTCTGTGACGGCGCGCGCCAGCCGCGTCAACTCGCGCGGCCCCACCGCTTCGCGCAGAGCAGTGGCCGCCTCCGTGCGCAGCAGCGCGTCAACGGAAGGGAGCGCGCGCAACCTGCCAGACCTTGATGTCTCTTGCTTCGACATGGCAATTCCTGCGGGGCAAACGTATCACATTACTCTCCGACCGCAAAAATATTGTTGTTGACGCGCCGCTTTCAAAACGCCTAGACTCAATGATGCCGGCCTCTCGGGCCGGAGGTGAGGAGATGAGTGGCAGTGCCGATTCGTGAGAACAAGTTTGCGCGCCAGGCCGAGCAGCGGAAGGCTTTGCAGAAGGCGAAGCGCGGCGCGGCGGCCGTGGACAACCAGCCGACCGTTGACGAGCAGCTCAAGCGGCTCGAAGAGGACATTCGGCGGCTCAAGATAGAGTTCGACATCTACTTCAACGGCGCGGCCAAGCGCCCGCCCTACGACACGAAGAGCCGCGTCGAGACGATGCTCAAGCGACTCGGCGACGACCGCACGCTCACCTTCGCGCAGCGCTACCTCTTCAACGCGCTGACTGCTCGCTACACCTCCTTCCGCGAGCTGTGGCGGCGGACGATGCAGGGGCGCGAGGAGGGGCGCGACGCGGCGCAGGCCGCGCGGGCCAGCGCGCGCGACGAGGCCAGCAGCCGCGAGGCGGCGCAGACCTTCATCTGCGACGACGCGCACAAGGACGTGCCGACCGTCAAGCAGCTCTACGACGCCCTGATAGAGGCGAAGATGCGTTGCGGCGAGCCGACCGAAGACCTCTCGTTCCCGCGCTTCCACCACCTGATTGCCACGAAGACAGACACCCTCAAAGAGCGCACGGGCTGCGACCGCGTCCGCTTCTCGATAGACGTGGAGGGCGGCCGCGTGAGCTTCAAAGCGAAGGGGGAGTGAAAAGTAGGAGTCAGAAGACAGAAGTCAGGAGTCAGAATAAAAGCTTAGAACCGCTTTCGGTTTTTCTTTTCTCCTGACTCCTGACTTCTGTCTTCTGACTCCTAAGTAAAAAGAGGGCGACAGCTTGAACGGCTGTCGCCCTCTTTTTGACTTGCGCTTCGCGGACTCACGACCGGAAGCGGTCAGTGGCTTTACTGCTAAAGCCGGGGAGCAAGCTTACATCTTGGTCACTTTCTCGGCCTGCGGCCCCTTCGGACCCTGCGTGACCTCGAACTCGACTTCCTGGCCCTCTTCGAGGGTCTTGAAGCCGTCGCCCTGAATGGCGCTGTAGTGGACGAAGATGTCGGAGGAACCAGGCTGCTCAATGAAGCCGTAGCCCTTCGAGTTGTTAAACCACTTGACCTTACCGGTTATTCTAGACATGGCAAACGAATCCTCCTAACGATTCGATAAAGCAAAGGCGGGAACGGCTCCTCTCCCGAAGAGCTTCCGCGCCGACTTGAGGTTAATGCTTGTGAGCCGGACGCGCTTTCTTTTGTTTGGGGCGCAACACGGAAAACAAACAACACAAAAAAAGCCTGCACGTGATGTAAAATGCGGCAGTAAACCACCGCACTCATCACACACAGACCACCAACAGGGAAAGACGATACTTCATACTGTAACGCTTGCAGATCGAACGAGCGTGGGCGGAGTTTTGGGAAAAGCCCTTGCCTTCGAAACGACGGCGCATACTAAGCGAAAGCCGCGAAGGCTGTCAAGCGGAAAATACTTTAACTATTGATGATAAACGGCGGGCGAACGTATGCAAGAACTCACTCACACACAGCCGCCCGCCCGTCTCAGCGCCCGTGGCCGGCAGCCGCGGTGCGCGCGCCCTTGATGTCAAGCTCCTTGAGGATGTAGCCCGCGCCGCCGAACTTGTCCGTCACGAAGAGCACGTAGCGGATGTCAACGGAGATGGTGCGGCCCTTCTCGTCGTTGTAGAAGAAGTCGTTGCCGAGCCCCTCGTAGTTGCCGTCGAAGACGATGCCGACCTGCTCGCCGCGCCCGTTGAGGACGGGGCTCCCGGAGTTGCCGCCGATGATGTCGTTGGTCGAGAGGAAGTCCACGGGCACGTCCTTGCCGCCCGGCGCGGCGTATGGGCCAAAATCTTTCGCGCGGTAAAGCTGCTTGAGGCGCTCGGGCGCGTCGAACGGCTCGCGCCCCGTGTCCTTCTCGACCACGCCCGAGAGGCTCGTGAACGGGAGGTAGACCGCGGCGTCGCGCGGCACGTAGCCTTTCACCTCGCCGTAGCTGAAGCGAAGCGTGCGGTTGGCGTCCGGGTAAGGCTTCGAGCCCTTCATCTCGGCCATCCCTTTGAAGAGCAGCGGCCGCCAGCGCCCGACGGCCGCGTTGAAGGTCTGCGTGCGCGCCTGTATCTGCTGGAACTCTCCGCCGAGCTCGGAGGCGAAGTCGAGAAGCGGCTCTTTCAGCTCGCGTATCTGCGCGCTCGTCAAGTCGAAGAGTCCCGCGACGCCTTCGGCCGTCGCGAAGCGTTGGCTGTCCACGAGGGCGCGCGCGAAGTCCTCCTCGGCGCGGCGGCGGGCCTCGCCCTGAAGGCTGCCGAAGCGCTTCTCCAGAACATCAATCTTCTGCGCGGCGGGAAGCTCCGCGGCCCTCATCAGGAGGTAGGAGAGGAACAGGCGCTCGGAAGTCGGGTTGCGGTTGGAGAGAGCGCCGCCGAGCTGGCCGCGGATGCGCTGGATGCGCTCGGGGGCGAAGAACGGATTGCGCTCGCCCTCGGGCTTCTCCTTGTCGGCGGCGGCACCCTGGGCGAAGAAGGCTATGCCGAGGAGGTCCGTCGCAGTGAAGATTTGTTGAATCAACTGGTCGCGCATGGCGGTGGTCGTCAACTCGGCATAAGCCTTTTCGAGCGCGGGCAGCACCTCGCCGTATGTGCTCTTGCGCGCGGGGTCGGCGTTGACCCAGCGCGTGAAGGCTGCCTCCTCGGCCCGCTTCTGCTCGACGACGTTGGCGCGGCGCATCGCCACGACAGAGCCCTCGTAGTTCTTCAGGTCGTTGCTCAGGCCGAAGATGTCCGACTGCAACTTGACGCGCAGCGCCGGGTCGTTCTTGCCCATGTTGCGCAGCGTCTCGATGCGGTAGTTGAGCATGTCCACGAGGAAGGGCATGCTGGTGTCCTGGTTGTAGGCGACCGAGTAGCTCTCGCGGTAGCGGCGCGTCGAACCCGGGTAGCCCATTACCATCAGGAAGTCGCCCTCCTTGACGCCCTCCATCGAGAGCGGCAGGAACTTCTTCGGCTTGTAGGGCACGTTCGTCTTCGCGTACTCGGCGGGCTTGCCGTCCGCGCCGACGTAGGCGCGCATGAAGGTGAAGTCGCCGCAGTGGCGCGGCCACTCGAAGTTGTCCGGGTCGCCGCCGTAGAAGCCTATGTTCTTGGGCGGCGCGTAGACGATGCGCACGTCGGGGATGGTCAGGTAAGTGAAGCTGTAGTAGGTGAGCCCCTCGTTCATAGGGAGCACGCGGACGGTGATGCCGTCGGCCGGCTTCGCGCCGCCCTCCTCGATGGCCTCGATCTTGGCCGCGATGGCGCGGTTGCGCTCTTGCGGAGTGGCCGTGTCGGCGATGCCGCTCGTGACCTCGCTCGTCACGTCTTTCAAACCTTGCGTGATCGTCACGGTGTAGCCCTCGGCGGGCAACTCCTCCTCGCGCGTCTTCGCCGTGAAGCCGGCCGCGCCGTAGTCGGCCGCGGGGGTGGACTTCGCCACGAGCGCGTCGAAGGCGACGTGGTGGTTGGTCAGGAGCAAGCCCTCGGGCGAGACGAACTCGCCTGTGCCGCCGCCGACGATGACGACCGCGTCCTTGATGCTCACGCCGTTCGGGTCGTAGAGGTCCGCGGCCTTGAGCTTGAGCCCGCGCTTGGCGAACTTGTCGAACGGCAGCGAGCTGATGGCGTCCGGCAGGAACATGCCTTCATCGGCCGAGGCGCGGAAGGGGACGAGCGGGAAGAGCATCAGCGCGGCGAGCACGAGAGCGGCCGCGCGCGAGAGTCTGGAGGGCATAGTCATCTCCCTTGGTCTGTGGTGTAAACCGATTTTGGCTTGGCGGCAATAGTAGCAGAAAAAGTGGTCAGCAGTCAGTGGTCAGTCGTCAGTTAACAGAAAGCAAAAGGCGGCCGAGTTAGTCTCACTCGGCCGCCCTCTTGTTTTTAACTGACCACCGACCACTGACTACTGACTACTGTTCCTCTTCTCCGGCTCCGGGGAGGTAGGGTCTGGGGTTGACCGGCTGGTTGTTGATGCGGACTTCGTAGTGTAGGTGCGGCCCGGTGGAGCGGCCCGTCGAGCCGACGAGGCCGAGGTGCTCGCCGCGCGTGATCTGCCGGCCGACCTCTACGTCAATGTGCGAGAGGTGGCCGTAGCGCGTCTGTAAGCCGTTGCCGTGGTCTATGTAGACGACGTTGCCGTAGCCGTTCTGGACCCCTGCGACGGTGACGGTGCCGCTGGCGGCGGCCGTGACGGGCGTGCCCATCTCGGCCTCGATGTCCTGCCCCTCGTGCGACTCGTAAGAACTTCCGCCGAAGGGGTTGTGGCGGACGCCGAAGCCGCTCTCAAGAGTGCCCGCGACGGGCCAGAGCGAGGGGACGCAGGCGCGCTCGCGGATGGCGACTTCGTAGGCGCGCAACTCCTGTTCGAGCTGGTCGGTCTTGTATTCGACCACCGCCAGGTCGTCAACGGGGACGAAGGGGCCGCCCGCGCCGTTCGTGACCTGGGGCTCGCCTTCGTTATGGCTGACGCCGGACATCTCGGCCAGCTTGCGCGAGGCGTCCTCGACGCGCTCGACGCGGTTGTTCAGGTTGTCGAGCAGCCGGCGCTGTTTCTCGTTCTCGGCGCGCAGCCGCGCGTTCTCCTGCTCCACGGCCTGGTGGCGCAGGTGTTGGGTCAGCCCGTAAATGCCGTAGGCGGCCGCGAAAAAGAGGACGACCGCCGCGCAGGCCGAGAGCTTGAGCCAGCGTTTGTGGACGCAGACGCGGCGGATGCGGGAACGTGAGCGCGAGGTGTGCGCGATGATGAATGCGTAAAGACGGTCGTCTCTAACCATTAAATGTGCTCCTTGTAGCTGACCCGGCGCGGTGCGAAAAAATTTTAGGAGAGCCGCACGCGGGCCGCCCGTGAAAAGCACAGTCTGCCGGACGAGGGCGACTGATGCTAACCAAAAACTCTGGGGACTATTTGTTGTTTGAACCTAGCTTGTAGGCTTGCAGCGACGGGACAGGCAACGAGGTGTAAAACTTACCAACCGTCCGATATTCGCTGCGAGGCCGCGGAAACTATCACACCGCGGCGGCGATTGCAACCGCGCAGGGGCACTTTTGTCTGGGGGGGGACGAAAAGTAACACGGCCCGTGCGACGGATATCGCACGGGCCGCTGTGAAAATGGTTCGCAGCAAACGACTTTGCTAAACGTCTTCGGCCTCGCGCCGACGCTCTTGACGCCCGCGCATGACAAGGAAAATCATCAGGAGCACCAGCCCGACGAAGGCGATGACGATGATGGCCTTGATGGCGACGAAGAGAAAGCTGACGAGCGAGATGAGCTGGCGCAGGAGCGTGATGACGAGCACGATGACCGTCAGGACGCCGCCCCACCGACCCGCCGATTTAAGAAAAGCTGACATGATTTCGGTTACCTCTCGCGCTCACTATAACAAGGTCAGTGGTGAATGGTAAATGGGGAAGAGGAAAAACTGTCCGCCGCTCTTTATGGTCTCTGCTCGAAGGGAAGTGGCGCGGCCGCGCGCGTGGCGGAGACGTGGGAGATCAGCTCGCCGGTCTGGAACACGCCCGAGTTGGCGGGGACGACCGCGGGCATCTGCGGGTTCGAGTCGAAGTTGAGTAAGTAAGTTTTGCGCCTGCGCTCGCGCAGCAGGTAGTCGCCGAGCATGTACGCGCCCAGCAGGAGCAGCAGCACGGGGAGTACCTGGCGGACGGGGAGGCGTATGCCTATGATCGAGTGAACCAGGAAGATCGCGCCCAAGACCATCAGCGTGATGCTCCAGGCGAGCGGGCTGCCGTAGAGGCGGCGCGCGATCACGTCCTGCTCCGTGTCGGGCGCGAGGCCGGCGCGCAGGAGTTGGGCCGTGCGGTAGGCGTCCACGGCCGAAAAGAGCCACGCGCCGAAGAAGCCCGCGACGAAGAGCGGCAGCCCGAAGTCCACGCTCTCGGTCACAATCGCCAACTGGAAGAAGCTGGCGAAGACGGCGAAGTGGACAATGGCTTTGGAGGTCTGCCCGTTGTAGGCCGCGCCGAGCCCCGGGATGAAGGACAGGAGCGTGGCGACGAGTGGCGAGTTGTTGCGGCGCAGGGTCGGCAGGACGTTCGAGCGCGTCTGCACCTGCAAGAGGTCAACGCCGGCGACGATGCAGTCCTGGCAGTAGGGGAAGCCGCGGATGCGGTGGTCGCACGCCGTGCAGAGCGCGCGCGCGCAACGGTGGCATTCGACGACCGCCGGATTTCTTGAGTGGTAAGCGCAGTTCATTAACTTTTCTAAGCCCGCCGCCGGTCTCTCTCAAGCTCTGGCCTGTTACTTCTGCTCCCTCTTCTGCTCCGCCCCGTTCTGCTTCGCGTCCGCCTGCTTCTGCTTCGAGCCGAGGCGGACTGACAGGTCCGTCGTCACGCCCTCGGAGAGGTTGTGCAGGTTGTCAGGGTCGTGGGCAGGCGTCCGCGCGCCGCCCTCCTCCTCGGTCGTGCCCGAATAGGTGCGCTCGGCCAGCTTGATGCCGGCGCGGTACATGCCGCTGATGGAGCCGTCGGCCGAGACCGTGCTCGTCAAGACCAGCACGCAGGCGAGCAGCATGGTCGCCACGGTCGCCAGCTGCGGCGAGACAATCGGGTCGAGCCAGAGGCGCAGCCGAGCCGCGATGCGTGCGGCCAGCGGGGCACGCACCTCTTCGGCGTCCGTCGTCCCCAACGTGGCCTGTAAGATTTTCTCGTGGAGGCCGGCGGGCACGGGGCGCTCCTCGTTGATGTAGGTGTAGCAGGCCCCTATGGCGCGCACCACCTGGCCTGGCAACTCCGTGCAGCCCTCGCAGAGTGCGGCGTGCCGCTCCCAGCGATGATACAGGGAGGCCGGCAGGAACCCGTCCAGGTAGTCCGTCAAATACTCCTCGAACTCCTCGCAGCTCATCGCCATCTCCGGCACGGTCTGCAAGAGGATGCGCGCTTCGAGTTCGGCCGACGGCACGGGCCTCTCGGCCGTGCGGAACATCTGCAAGGTGTTCTTGACTTCGCTTAAAATCTCGTGACAGACAGGGCAGCGCAAAGCGTGCTCGGCGAACGCGCGGTTCGTTTCGGCATCGAGCGAGCCGTCCAGGTAGTCCGTCAGTCTGTCTTCAAATTCCGCGCACAACATCATCAGTTTCTCGTTTCTGCCCCCCAGGATGTAACGCGAAAGGTAAAAGTAAAAAGGTAAAAGTCGGATAGCAACTATATTAAATTTCTAATGCCTTCGCTTTCGCCTTTTACCTTCCGCCTTTCTACTTTCTCATGACGCGCAGGCGTCTCCTTTTTGTCTAAACGTTGCTCATCGCCACCACGCGCATCCGGCGCAGGATTTTCGCCAATTCGATCCGGCCGCGGTTGATGCGCGACTTCACGGTCCCCTCGGGTATTTGCAGGAGGTCAACGATCTCCTGGTAACTCAGCTCCTCTATGTCGCGCAGGATGACGCAGGTGCGCAGGTCCGGCGAGAGCTTGTCAATCCCGGCCTGCACCTGCTCGCCCAGCTCGCGGCGCTCCATCTCGCTCTGCACGGAACCGCTGGCCGAGCGCAGGTGGTAGGTGTGATCCTCCAGGTCGTCGGCCTGCGTGTCGTGCGGCGTGCGCTGGCGGCGGCGGTAATCGTCAATGATGAGATTGCGCGCCAGCCGCATCAGCCAGTTCTGCAAGTCGCCCTGCCGCGGGTCGTACTGATCCAAAGAGCGATAGACGCGGATGAAAACTTCCTGCGTCAAGTCCTCGGCCGAGTCTGCGCGCGAGGTGAAGCGGTAGGCCAGGTTGTAGATGCGCCGCGAGTAGTTCGAGACAATCTCTTCCCAGGCCGCGCCGTCGCCGGCGCGACACCTCCTGACTAACTCGGCTCCTTCGCCCGGCGTAGCCAAAGCCTTTGCAGCTCCCACCTCTTGCTTCTCCGATCCCGGTCCTCTCACTGACAGCGGCCCCGAAAGCGCCCCCCGCAGGGTGGAAAACTCCCTGTCAAGCGCAGATTACGACCGGCGGAGACCGAAAGTTCCCCACGATAAGGGACTCAAAAAACGGGGTCGGGCGACCCTCCACGCGATTATACCTCAGGCCGACGGGTCGCGCCCCGGAAATTCAGGCCCGCGCCCGGGTTGCGCCCCTTCGGTGAACTGTTGTAGCCTTCCGAAGCCACCCAATATCTTGTGGTCGCCTGTCCAGCGGGGTCAACTTTCGCGCGCATCAAAGTCGAAAACATTTGCTGAAGCACCTCAAATTTCTCTTCCTGCTGCTGCTCGCCGTCCTGATTCTGTGGTGGTTCGGGCGGAAACTGGACTGGGTCGAAGTGGGCCGGAGTTTGAAGACGGCCGACTGGAAGCTGCTTGCCGCGGGCGTCGCAACGGTCTCCGTGACCTATTTGCTGCGCGCCTACCGCTGGCGGACCTTGCTCGCGCCGCTCGCCACGGCGGGCATGCGCCCGCTCTTCGCGGCGACGACCGTGGGCTTCGGCGCGGTCTTCCTCTTCGGCCGGGCGGGCGAAGTCGTGCGGCCCGTGGTGCTGCCGCTTTACGACAAGAGGGTGAGGCCCGCGGGCTCGTTCGTCACCATCATGCTCGAACGGCTCTGCGACATCACGGCCGTCGTCGTCCTCTTCGCTTTGAACCTGCTCTGGTTCCCCGCGCCCGAGGGGCAGGAGTCGCAACTGGCGACCGTCCGCGCGGCCGGGATGATTCTGATGGTCATCGCAATCGCGGGCCTCGGCTTCCTGATCTGGTTCGAGCGCCGTTCTCAAGGTGCTATCCGCTGGCTCGACGCGAGGTTCAAGCGTTGGCGTTTCATCCACCCGCGGCTGGCGCACGCGCTGACGCACCTGCTTGAGCAACTGGCGGCCGCCCTGAAGATTCTGGCCGACCCGAAGGAGTTGGCCGTCACGGTCGGCTGGACGGCCGTCATCTGGCTGGTGAACATCCTGTCGAACTGGCTGGTGATACGCGCCTTCGGCCTGCCGTTCGGTTTCAAGGAGACGATTTTCGTGATGGGCTGGTCGCTCGTGGGCTCCTTGGTGCCGACGCCGGGCGGCGCGGCCGGGGCGTTCCACGCGGCGACGGCCGCCGGGCTGATTTTTCTGGGCCGGCAGCAGAACGAAGCCGCGGCCGTCTCCATCATGCTCCACCTCGTCGCCTTCGCCCCGGCCGTCGTCTGGGGGCTCTACTACTTCCTGCACGGCAACGTCAGCTTCAAGCGGCTGCAACAACTGGCGACCTCCGAGGAGATAGAGCACTCGATTGAGAGGGACGAGATCGGGGACGATAAGCAAGAGGTGTCGAACGAGCTGAAGACGGTCGGCGTGAGCGAATGAGGTGAATGGATGTCTGACTTGCGCACACAGGTGGAGAAGACTTTCGCCGGCATCGAGGTCGGGATGCGTTACCGCTGGAGCCGGACGCTGACCGACGGCGACGTGGCGCTCTTCATAGGGGCGACCGGCGATTTTAATCCGTTCCACATAGACGACCAGTTCGCCGCGCAAACCAAGTTCGGCCGGCGCATCGTGCCGGGACTCTTGACGGCGAGCCTCGCCACGCACATAGGGGGAATGCTCGCCTTCCTCGCCTCCGAGATGCACTTCCGCTACCACCAGCCGGTTTTCGTCGGCGAGACCGTGACCTGCGTCGTCGAGGTGGTCGAGAAGATTCAGGAGGGCCGGCGCATCCGCGCCACGGTGCGCTGCACGAAGGCCGGCGACGTGGAAGTCCTGACGGGCGAGTTCACGGGGACGCCGGCCTCTCTCCGATTACAGCCGGAAGAAAAGTAAATCTAAGGAGCTTTTATGAAGTGTCCTTTCTGCGGTTTCATCGAAGACAAGGTGGTGGACTCGCGCGAGTCGCGCGAGGGTGACTCGATCCGGCGGCGGCGCGAGTGTTTGCGCTGCGAGCGCCGCTTCACGTCCTACGAGCGGATTGACGAGATTCCGTACATGGTCATCAAAAAGGACGGCCGGCGCGAGCCGTTCGACCGCAACAAGGTGATGGCGGGCCTGCTGCGCGCCTGCGAGAAGCGGCCCGTGCCCTCCTCGAAGCTCGACAGCATCGTCAACTCCATCGAGAAGTACGTCCAGGAGTCGCCCGAGCGCGAGCGCCCGACCAGCAAGATCGGCGAGATGATCATGCGCCGGCTCAAGGAGCTGGACAAGGTCGCCTACGTCCGTTTCGCCTCCGTCTACCTCGAATTCGAGGACGTTTCCGAGTTCATGCACGAATTGAAGAGCCTCGCGCCCGCGCTGGCGGCGGAACGGCGGCGGAAGGAGCTGAGAGGCCGTGACAGGTGATAAGTAAAAAGCCGCCGGCCTTTACTCATCACTCATCGCTCATCACTTTTTTATGATAAAAGCCGCACACGTCGGGCTGAAGAGAATCGAGTTGGAGCGCCTGCGCGACGGGGTGGGCCGCCTGTACGCGGCGTTGCAGGAGGCGACCGAGGCGGAAGTCCCCGTGGCGGGCGCGTCGTGGGCTCCGCCCGTTGATTTATGCGAGACGCAGGACGAGGTCACGGTGCGCGTGGAGTTGCCGGGCGTGGCGGCCTCGCAGATTAAAGTCGGGCTCACCAGCACGCACCTGCGCGTCTGCGGCGAGAAGAAAAAGCGCGCGCCACGAAATCGTGTCATTTCGCATCTATGCTCAGAGCGCAATTACGGCCACTTCAGCCGCGTCGTGCCGCTAAGGTGGACGGTCAACGTCGCGGAGGCGACCGCCGAGCTGCGCGACGGCGTGCTGACGGTGAGGCTCCCGAAGCGCAGGGACAGGCGCGGCGCGGAATTCAGGGTTCCGATTAAAGAAGTGGACGGATAAATCTCGCGTGCCGGTGTAACCCGGTGTAACCAAAGCGCGTCTAATCCGTCCTTCATATTGAATCGTATAATTAACATGTCATCACACAGCGTAGACATCCCAGAGGGTTTGGAAATAGCCGAGGGCGGCGAGCAGCAGCTGCAAATCCCGAGCGAGCTGCCGGTGCTGCCGCTCCGCGACATCGTCATCTACCCGTTCATGATCGTGCCGCTCTTCGTCTCGCGCGACAAATCTATCCGCGCCGTGGACGAAGCCTTGGGCGAGAACCGCATGATCCTGCTCGCCTCGCAGAAGGATTTGGACAAGGAGGAGCCTGCGGGCGAAGACCTCTACCAGATCGGCACGGTCGCCGTCATCATGCGGATGCTCAAATTGCCCGACGGGCGCATACGCATCCTCGTGCAGGGCTTGGCCCGCGCCCGCATCGAGTCGGTCGAAGTCTCCGGCGAGTACCTGCGCGCCCGGCTTCAGGTCGTGCAGGAGACGACGACGCCCGAGCGCTCGCTCGAAGTCGAGGCGCTGATTCGCAACGTGCGCGCCTCTATGGAGAAGGCCGCCAACCTCGGCAAGAACATCTCGCCGGAGGTGATGGCGATTATCGCGAACCTGGACGACGCGGGCCGCCTGGCTGATTTGTCCGCCTCGAACCTAGAGCTGAAAGTCGAAGACGCGCAGAGCGTGCTCGACATAGCGGACACGACCGCGCGCCTCAGGCGCGTCAACGAGCTTCTCAACAAGGAGATCGAAGTCCTCACCGTCCAGCAGGAGATCAACACGCAGGCGCGCGCCGACATTGACCGCTCGCAGCGCGAGTTCTATCTGCGCCAGCAGTTGAAGGCCATCCAGTCGGAGCTGGGCGAGGGAAATGAGCTGGCGGAAGAGATCGCGCAGCTCCGCGAGAAGATAGAGGTCGCGAAGATGCCGAAGCTCGCCGAGGAAGAGGCGCTCAGGCAGCTCAAGAAGCTGGAACGGATGCACCCGGACGCGGCCGAGACGGCGACGCTTCGTAACTGGATGGAGATTATGACGGACCTGCCGTGGTCGAAGGCTTCGTCAGACAATCTCGATTTAATCACGGCGCAGCGCATCCTGGACGAAGACCACTACGGGCTCGAAAAAGTTAAGGAGCGCATCGTCGAGGCGCTCGCCGTCAGGAAGTTGAAAGAGAAGCCGAAGGGCTCCATCCTCTGCCTTGTCGGCCCGCCGGGCGTGGGCAAGACTTCACTGGGGCGCTCGATTGCGCGGGCGCTCGACCGCAAGTTCGTCCGCCTCTCTCTGGGCGGCGTCCACGACGAGGCCGAGATTCGCGGCCACCGCAGGACTTACGTCGGCGCGATGCCCGGCCGCATCATACAGGCCGTGCAGCAGGCGGGGACGAACAACCCGCTCATCATGCTCGACGAGATTGACAAGGTCGGCGCGGACTTCCGCGGCGACCCGTCCTCCGCTCTGCTCGAAGTCCTAGACCCGGAGCAGAACAACAATTTCCGCGACAACTACCTGGGCGTCACCTTCGACTTGTCGAACGTGATGTTCATGACGACGGCCAACGTGCTCGACACCATCCAGCCGGCCCTGCGCGACCGCATGGAGGTCATACGGCTCGCCGGCTACACAGAGGAAGAGAAGCGCGAGATCGCGCGCCGCCACCTCATGCCGAAGCAGCTCGAAGAGAACGGCATCACGGCCCGCGACCTGAACATCTCGAAGACGGCGATGGCGGCCGTCATCCAGCAGTACACGCAGGAAGCTGGTTTACGCCAGCTTGAGCGCGAGATTGGCACAATCTGCCGCAAGGTCGCCCGCCGCATCGCGGAGGGGCACAAGGGGACCGTGCGCGTCTCTTTGAAGAATCTGCACGAGTTTCTGGGAGCGCCCAAGGTGATGCCGGACGAGGTCTTGAAGAAGGATCAGGTCGGCGTGGCGACGGGCCTCGCGTGGACGGCCGTCGGCGGCGACGTGCTTTTCATAGAGGCGCTCAAGATGAAGGGCAAGGGGAATCTCGTCCTGACGGGCCAGCTCGGCGAGGTCATGAGGGAGTCGGCGCAGGCCGCCTACTCCTACGCCAAGTCGCGCGCCCGCGAATTAGAGATTGCCGAAGAGGATTTCGACAACTACGACCTGCACATACACATCCCCGAAGGCGCCATCCCGAAGGACGGCCCGTCGGCCGGCATTACCCTGGCGACGGCGATGGTCTCGGCGCTCTCGCAGCGCCCCATCCGCAAGGACGTAGCGATGACGGGGGAAATCACCTTGCGCGGCAACGTCCTGCCGGTCGGCGGGGTCAAGGAGAAAGTCCTGGCGGCGCGGCGGGCGCGGGTCTCGACCATTATCCTGCCGCAGCTCAACCGCCGCGACATGGACGAGGTCCCGAAGGAGCTTTTCGGCGACATACGCTTCGTCTTCGCGGACAACGTCCGGCAGGTCTTCCGCGAGGCGCTCAAGGACAAGGTCGTGCCGCCGGCCGCCAGCCCTGCGCGCCCGGCCCGCGTGCCGCAGGTGGCGAGCCCCCGCACGGCCTGAATTGGGCCTCAAATTCGGCCTGAAATAAGGGGTTTTTCGGGGCTTTTTGGCCTCCGAGGCGGTCAAAAAATCTCGCGCGGGCGGCACAACCCAACGCCCCCCGCGAGCATCTTTAAATGCACAGGCGAAGCGGATTTAAGTGGAAAATCTTACCGCTTCGCCTTCTATTTTAAGTGACGATTTGTTTGACACTGCGGAAAACCGTGTGATAACCTCCGCTAACTGCCGGCTCGCAAAGCGTGACCTGCCCTGCGGGCCGGGTCAATAAAGGAACTTTTACAAGCCCCTCGCGTTAGTTTTTGTGGATGCCGCTCGCGCGCGACCCTCTACGGGGACGGGTCGCCGTCGTGGATTCGCCCCAGGGCCTCGTCAGTAAGGAGAAGAGACGATTGATGACAAGGAGCTTCCCCCGCGTAATCATTCGCGCCGCCCTTCTCGCGGCGCTCGCGCTTCCGTCCGCTAGCGTTTTCGCACAAGTCACAGGCACCTCCGCGCGCTCCATCCAGACCGAGATCGAGAAGATGGACGCCCGCGTCGCGCAGGTCATCACGCAGGCCGAGGCCCGCTTCAAAGAGGGCGAGCTGCACCTGAAGGCTGGCGAGCGCCTACAGGCGCGCGAGAAGTTCGACAAGGCCGTGGACACCATCCTGGAGTCCGGCCTCGACGTCCGCGCCAGCCAGAAGCTTCAGACCTACTACCTCGAACTCGTCGAGCGCGTCTACCGCCTCGAAGTTCCGCAGCAGCAGGCCGCGCCGCGCACGGATTTGGCACAGATGGTTCCGGCGAGTTCCACAGGCCAGTTCCAGCAGGGCGACCAGGAGGAGCCGGAGATCGGCTTCAAGCAGCAGAAGTTCGAGCCGTCGCCGCTCGACGAATACGCCAAGCTCATCCTGACGCCGAGCGAGGCCGGCGACGTTGACCCCGAAGACCTCTCGACCATCGAACTCTCCAAGAACGCGCTCGACTTCCCGATTGAGACCAACCCGCTGATTCAGCAGTACATCAACTTCTTCCAGGGCCGCGGGCGCTCGACGATGGAAGTCGGCATCCGCCGCTCGGGCCAGTTCATGCAGATGGCCCGCAAGATTTTCCGCGAGGAGGGCGTGCCCGAGGACATTACCTGGCTCGGCCAGGTCGAGAGCGGGTGGCGCACGAAAGCCTATTCGTCGGCCGCCGCCTCCGGCCTCTGGCAGTTCATCCCCGGCACGGGCCGCACTTACGGCCTGCGCCAGACCGCCTGGGTTGACGAGCGCAACAGTATCGAGAAGGCGACGCGCGCCTCGGCCCGCTACCTGAAAGACCTCTACGACCACTTCGGCGACTGGCAACTGGCGATGGCCGCCTACAACACGGGCCAGGGCAACATTGACCGCGCCATCTCGCGCGCCGGCTCGCGCAGCTACTGGCAGATTTTCCCGTACATCGCGCAGGAGACGCGCAACTACGTGCCGGCCATCCTGGCGACGATGCTGATCGCGAAGAACCCAGAGAAGTACGGCTTCAAGGGCGTGCGGCCCGACCCGGCGCTCGCTTACGACGTGGTCGAGGTGCCGACGGCGACCAGCCTCCAACTGATCGCGCAGACGACCAACACGAGCGTTGACTTCATCCGCATGCTCAACCCCGAGTTGAGGCGCGACGTGACGCCGCGCGGCGAGGCGTACAGGGTCCGCATCCCTGCGGGACGCGCTGACCAGTTCGTCGCCGCGCTGAAGGGCATCCCGGTCGAGCGCCGCGACGCGCCCATCGCCTCGAACAACGTGGCGGCGACGAATTACGTCCGCGCTGGCGCGACCACTCCGGCCGCGCCCGGCATGATGAAGGTCAAGGCGCGCTCGGGCGACACGCCGACCCGCCTCGCCGCGATTCACAACGTCTCGGCCGAGGAGATCGCCAAGATGAACGGCGTCGGCGTCAACTCGGAGTTCGAGGCCGGCCAGGAAGTCAGAATCCCGAAGGCCGCGCCCACGTCCTCGACGCGCCGCCGCAGCGGCCGGTAAAACTTTAAAGAGCGTTCGTACCCACCCGGTTCTGGATGCTTGATAAACCCTAGCGAGAGCGCTTTCAAACGAAAGCGCTCTCGCTCCGTTTTGGCCCGACGGCACACTTCTCCTTTGCGGCACTCGCCGCTGCTTCCACCTTCGCAGAGGAGCATCTCTCACCATGCTCTTTCGCACGCAATCGGCCGCCGTCTACGGCATTGACGCCGACATCGTTGACATCGAAGTTGATTTGACGCCCGCGCGCAATGAAGCGGACGCGCCTTCGAGCGTGACCATCGTCGGCCTGCCGGACGCAGCCGTGCGCGAGTCGCGCGAGCGCATCCGCGCGGCCATCACCAACTGCGGCTTCTTCTTCCCGTTTCACAAGACGACGATCAACCTCGCGCCGGCCGACGTGCGTAAAGAAGGCGCGAGCTTCGATCTGCCCATCGCGCTCGGCATCCTCGGCGCGAACGGCGACCTCGAAGACACGGAGAGCCTGACCGACACGCTCTCCGTCGGCGAACTCTCTCTGGACGGGCGCGTCCGCGCCATCCGCGGCGCGCTCCCCATCGCGATGCGCGCCCGCGACTCGTCGGTCAAATACCTCGTCCTGCCCGAAGAGAACGCGCGCGAGGCGTCGGTCGTCTCGGGCGTTGACGTTTACGGCGTCTCAACGTTGCGCGGCGCGGTCGAGCTGATCGCGCGCCTGCGCTCGCCCACGCCTCCCGCGCCCATGCGCGTTGACCCTTCCGAGGTGTTGAAGGCTTCCGACCATTACGCTGTTGACTTCCGCGAAGTGCGCGGGCAGTACGCGGCCAAGCGCGCTCTCGAAGTCGCTTGCAGCGGGGCTCATAACCTGCTTTTTGTGGGGCCGCCGGGCTCGGGCAAGACAATGCTGGCGAAGCGGCTGCCGACTATCTTACCGCCGCTCGAATTCGAGGCCGCACTCGAATTGACGAAAATTCATTCAGTCGCGGGGCTCACGGGCCGCTCGGGGCTCGTCACCGAGCGGCCCTTCCGCTCGCCGCACCACACGATCAGCGACGCAGGTTTGATCGGCGGTGGGAGCGTGCCGCGCCCCGGCGAGGTCTCCCTGGCTCACCACGGCGTGCTCTTTCTGGACGTTATATTAGCTAATAATAATAATGCCTGACACACACCGTATCCACCTTTAATGACCTCCCTATTTGTCAGGTAGTTTACTGGATGATGAATTTGATTCTTAGTGGCGGAAAATTGTTTTAGGGGACTTCGTCTGAAGAAGACGTATGTAGGAAATGTTCAGCCCAAGAATTCTCTAAACTAAAAAGTCTTGCGCGTCGTGTCAATTCATGCTAATTTTATTAGCATGAAACAGACAAACACTGAAGCCGCGCAAATAGTGCTCAGAAGGTTAGGGCATATCACCCCGACTATTCAAGAGGTACTTGACAAGGCGATAACGGCAGCCCGGAGTTTCTTTGAAAAAAGAGACGCAGAGGTTGATACGTTTTTGTTCCCCGACCTCGTGAGGTATGAGGCTAAGTGTTTATTTGAAGACCCGAAGTACAAGGCTATCGGGTATCAGTTCGTTGTGCTGAGTAGAAACGGCCTCTTCCTAATCTATCAGTATGACGGGTGTACTTACCGGATCAGAGTTCGTAAAGCTGATGAAGATGGCGAATTCCCAGTAAATAACTTGTCGCGCACACTCAGAGAGTTCTGCAAACAACCCGATCCTTTTCCATTGCTAGGGCTGAGCATAGAGGAGATGGAGCAGTTTGTCTCTCCAGAACTAATAAAGCTCTTTGTGGTGTGGGATGTTGACTCGAATTATGTTTTGACGGAGGTGTCGTTAGGCTGTCCCAACGGTGAATTTGGCGACATGCATTTTGCCGACAAGATTCCGCACGCTGCTACAACGATTGTCGCCGACAGATCATTCGATGATGAAGCAGAGGAACTTGAGGAAATTGATGTAGAGCCACTAGAAAAGACGGGAACAGGCGAAGACGATGACAATAAATCAAACGATTAATGGCGACCGCATCAAACAGGCAAGGGAGATCAAGGGGTTGACGCAGGCGGAGCTTGCCGAGCGTATCGGCAACAAAAGTCAATCAACAATCGCTCATTTGGAGAGCAACAACAAGCAATTAATTTTTCAACCTTCCGAAGAAATTATCGAAGCTATAGCTTTTCAGACGGGCTTTCCAGTGCCTTTCTTTTATCAAGAATCAGGGCCGGAGTTCCCTCTGGGCTCGTTACTCTTCCGTAGCAGACGAAGCACTCTGAAACGTGAGGATAAGTACCGCTTTCACCAGCTTGGTCGCCTTGTCTATGAGATCGCAGAAAAGATGGGGAAGCGTGTCACAACTATTCAAATCCGTATCCCGCGAGTCGGTGATGAAGACCCTATAACCTCAGCGCGACTTACAAGAGCGGCATTAGGCTTGTCACCTGACACACCTGTTCGCAATCTGTTACATCAGATGGAAAAGAATGGTGTTTTCGTCTTTGCGTTACCGTATTCCATAGATGAGCATGATTCCTATTCAGTATGGGCTGACACGCAGCCACGCCGTCCTGTGGTAATCATCAGCAACGGCAAGCCGGGAGATCGTCAGCGGTTTAGTTTGGCACACGAATTAGCACACCTTGTAATGCATGATTCATTTCCCGAAGGGCTAAAGAAAGTTGAAGCTGAGGCTGATACATTTGCCAGCGAATTTTTGATGCCCAGAGATACAATGCGGCGAGAGATCATAGCGCCTGTCACCCTAACAAGTCTTGCCGAGTTAAAGCCGCGATGGGGCGTTTCTATTTATGCGCTGATATTGCGTGCGCGTGACCTTGAGATCATCACGGAGCGTCAAGCTAGATACCTTATCTTCCAACTTCGAGAACAGGGGTGGGACAAGCGAGAACCCGATAACCTCGATATAAAACCTGAAAAGCCCCGCGCTTTTAAGCGGATGGCCGAAGTGCTACATGGTATTCCTATTGATCATAGAAAAGTGGCAGCATATAACATGGCACCCGGTTATCTCATCAAAGAGATAATGGACGCACATGCTGACAAGCCGGATATGCCGAAGGTCGGCAAGGATGAAAAGCGCCCCGAGAGCAATGTGGTCCATATGCGAAGCAGACGATAATGACTTACTTTTCTTTTTATCGGCTTGGCATGGCCTATACTATTACCATGATTTATGCCGGGAACAAACGCGCTTTAAGACAAGAAACACAAATGAACTGTTGAGGGAAAGTTTATGTGTAACGGATTGAACCACCCATCTGGCTGCGACTGTGGTTTTGGTCCTCCTTATCCGGGCACGGTCGAAGTTGTCGAATCATTAGATTGGATTGATGAGGCTATCTCCAATGAGAAGTCTTTCATACGAGCCCTAGAGTCACTGAACTTTGATCAACCTACTTTCGGCCGTTTTCTACAGGAATATCAGTTGATAAGGAGCCTTCCTGAGTCGAAAGAAACAAAGCGTGAAAAGCTAAAAGATGTGGTCGATACTCGCGAGTATCGCGTGGAAAGCACTGAATTAATGTCGGTAAACATCCCCCTCTTTAAACTCCACTCACCGCCCGTTAAAAAAGCAAAAGTTATTTATCGCGAGTCTGAAGTGAAAGATAAGGAGAAGGGATGGTTCGTTAAGGTTTTTGGCATTGGCATGGGTAAGACGAAGACAGTTAAGGTTTTTTATAATAAATTCATTTCAAAAAGGGGGCAGTGCTTTCAGATTTATATACCCTTGAAGCTGCGAGTACAAAAGGTTGACGTATTGAGGTCGGGAGTTCTCAAAAGCCGTGGCATTCGCGCAGAAATTGAAGCTGTTGAAGAGGAAAGAACTCTTCGAAAGCGTGGCTGTCAAAGCCTACCTGATATCGAATGCGCTAATAAGTCACTTCTTGGCAGGCATGATACGGTGGACTATTCTTTGTCTTCGCATAGCAGTGCGGGGATTATCAAGGATACGCGCCTAATCTCCTTTAATACGGCTCGAACCGTCGAACTGCACCTTAAAGCCTTCGACATCTGGCTTAATCCCGTAGCGAATATTACCCACGAACAAAAATTCAAGCTTGATTTCGAATTACCAAGCAAGCATGACTATCATCTATGTTTTAATTCCATTGGATTGCACTGGGATGTTACATAAAGCCTCAAGTTTAGTTTTCCGTGACGGCGCATCTAACTTTAAGCCATATCTCAAAAAAGCCTTGTTATAGTTCTTCACACTGAAAGGCTGAAAGATGTCTAAAGAGAAGGGTAAAACATCGGCGACTTCACCCTCCGATTACACTGTCGAGCAGAAGGCCCGCGAAGAGGGTTGGAAACTAAAGTATGATTTCTATAAACATCTAACTACGCTTGGCACGGGATCAATACTACTTCTAGTTACTTTTTTAGAAAAGTTATTCGCCAGACCCGTTTGGAAGGGATTAGTGATATCCGCCTTTTGTTTATTCTTGACTTCAACCCTAACGTCCCTAGTTGCAATGAATGTTCTTTCAAGCGTAATTCAATACATGGAAATGGATGAAAAGGATGAAAAGCGTAATGTAATAGTTGTAATTGTTACATTGGTTAGTTTCGTATTAGGTATTATTAGCATGGTTATTTTCGCGGTGAAGAATCTATATATCTAATTCATTTCCAATTATTAGTTGATGCACTAGGACAAAAGCTCTACACTTTACGAAACTAGAGATGTTAGTTCAGAACTGAGATCAGAAATTAAGCACTAGCTAGTAGTTATGATGATACCGTTAACCAAATCCAGATTCCTTTTCATCATTCTTACTATCTTCGGTCTGTTTCTGATCTTACTTAGTTACCTTTTCCAGGGAAGAAATGACAGCAACTCCATTTTCCCAAATATCTTATCCAATATAGCGATAGCCTTTCTCATTTCAGGTATTGTTGGCTATGTTTTCCAATTCGTTGGGTCGGATTTAATTGAGAAGGTCGAAAACACTCTTGCCAATGAGATTGAGGGCACAAAATCAACACTTTTGAGCGGGATCGAAAAGGTATACGATAGTCCTAGTCAGGCTTTGGCAGATTATTCATCAATAGTCGAACGTACTAAAGATCGTGTCGAGATACTTAGTGCTACTTCTACCCCCTTCTTCTGGAGTCCAGACTTTGAACGCGCCACAATAAACGCCTTGAAGAGGGGGGTAAAATTTCGAATCCTTTTATTAGACCCCAAAGCCAAATCACTGAATCTACTTTCAAGACAGGAAGGCCAAGACTCAGAGGATTTTTCTGCTGAGCTAAGACTAACGCTTCGAAGGTGGAGAGATTTGGAAAAAAAGGCGCGCAACTTCACACGCCCTGAATCAATAGAAGTGCGTACTTATGACGAGCTTCCAAGCACGTTTCTTTTGATGACTGATGATGTTTTATTCTTCGCACCCTATCTTTACTCAAGTTACAGAATTTCATCCCCATGTATACAAATTAAGTCAAGCGGCTCGATAGCACACTCACTCAAAGAGCACTTCAATTCTATGTGGGAACTCGCGCACGAAGCTCACGTCGTTAAGGATTAGTCATGGATCCAGATACTCTACTAAACAAGTGGGGGTTCGTTAGGAACCCTTTTAGGGTATATGTAGCTGAAAGTGAGAAAGATACACCAAATATCTTTATTGAGCCGCCGTATTTTAAAGATATTCTGGGTTATCCTGATAGGCCGTACTCTGCCATCATCTTCGGTCAGAGAGGAGATGGGAAAAGCACCTTATGTAAGATGATAGAGCTTAATTTAACTACTGGAAATCATACTGCCCCGCTTTTGATTAGGTATATGGATTTTCAGTGGAAGGAAGAAGATATAAAAAGACTCACCCTCGAACAACATATAGAAAGAATTATTAGAATAGGACTAGATGAGTTCATAAGAAGGGCAGAACGGGATATAAACGTTCTGCAAAATCTAAGTAATGACGACAAAGCGGTCCTTCAATGGTATGTATTAGTATTTTTCCCCACTGGAGACTACAAACAAGTAGAGAAACGATTAGCCTCTCTTATAGATAAGTTACCTAAAAGCCATCGCGTTAAAAAAATCGGTGGTTGGGGTTTTCGTAAAATTGCTAATTATCTGAGACGCAAGAGGGTGGAAATCGAGAGAGTTTCGGAAGAATCCAAGGGTCTTGGAATAATAAAATCTGTACTTTTCTTGATAGCTCCATCAATACCTGAGAGTAAGAATCTTAAAGATCGGACAGATGTAGACCTGCTAAAGAAATTCAGAGAGCTAGTGGCATCTGCTGGATTGGGTTCAATAGTTATCCTAGTTGATAAAGTAGATGAAAACGAGGTTTGTTCAGATAAGCCGGAACTTGCTGCTCAGCTAGTGAGACCTATTGTAACTTCCGTCGCTTATCTTGAAATTGAAGGTGTTGCGACCAAATTATTTCTGCCTTACGCAACAAAAGAGATCCTGGGAAACAAAATCAGAATGGATAGAATTATTACGCGCGAAATTTCTTGGTCTGATGAACAAATGAGAAATTTACTTGCGAAAAGATTGAAGGCTTTCAGTAATGGAAAGACTGATTCTTTAGAAAAGTTTGTTGAGCCTGCTTTATGGCCCGATTTCGAGAAGAAACTACTCTTTTATTCCGCTCAGTCTCCAAGAAATATGATCCGGTTATTGGATGCCATCATATCCATCCTTTGTGAATTAGAAGAAGAACCCTCTGTTATCTCCTCAGCGGCGCTTAATCAAGGTATAAAAAACTTCACAAGCATTAAGTTGACCGAGCAAGATGCAGCAGAATATCAGCGAAGGTTAGATAAACTTAGTGAAAAAGCCACCGCGCAAAATGGATCCCCGCCAATAGAAGGGGCTAATCAGGATTCTATGTAAGTGAGCTTAATCTGAGTCCGCCAATCGGTATTCGCCTTTCAAGTAGATCCCTTACAGGGACTTATTATCAGAAAAAGTATTGCACGGCTTACGGTGCTATGACTCTTATCTGTTTGTTGACATAACAAATATTGCATAGGAACATTCTTAACAGTCACACGGCACATGTTAAGAGGAAGAGGTAATACTAATGTCCACATTGGGATTACTTCCTAATAGACGCCAAGCAATGGTCCTCACAGCCATACCTGTCGAGTACCAAGCGGTTCGCGCACATCTATGCGACATTGCGGAAGTAAAACATCACAGAGGGACAGTTTATGAGCAAGGAAGATTTGTCTGCTCTGATGGAGATTCTTGGTCTGTCGGCATAGTTGAGATTGGGGCAGGAAATGCAGGGGCGGCTTTTGAGACTGAAAGGGCGATAGACTTTTTTAATCCCAGCGTGTTGCTTTTCGTCGGTGTCGCAGGCGGACTCAAAGATGTTGCGCTTTGTGATGTAGTGGCGGCAACTAAAGTGTACGGGTATGAATCAGGAAAATCTAAAGAGATATTCTTACCTAGACCTGATGTGGGGAAATCGTCCTACTCACTGGTACAACGTGCGCGGGTTGAGGCCAGAACGGATGACTGGCTGAAAAGGCTCGATTGTTCCTTATATACCTCATTGCCCCGTGTACATATCGCACCAATTGCTGCTGGCGAAAAGGTGGTGGCCTCAAAGCGATCCAATACCTGTAAATTTCTCCGTACTAACTATAGTGATGCCGTAGCAGTTGAGATGGAAGGTCAGGGGTTCCTTCAAACTGCCTATGCAAATCAACCTGTTAATGCATTGATTGTGCGTGGCATCTCTGATCTCATTGCCGGCAAGAGCAAGACTGATAGCTCAGGCTATCAATTGCTTGCGGCTAAAGCAGCAAGTGCATTCGCTTTTGAGGTCATATCGAATTTTGAAAGACAAGGGAATCGAGAAACCGGGCAGTATGTTCTTGTTTTTAGCGCCACCATTGATGAAGTTGATAAAGAGCGGGCTGAGGCCATCGTTGCGCATCTACGAGAAATTTCTAAGGATGCTCGGCTTACTTTGATTGAGATAAAAGAGGGTTCAGTGAAACTTTTACTGAAAGGCACACGTGAAGGGTTTGATCGGCTCGAATCTCTTTTCAAATCAAAGAAACTTTCCGAAGAACTCGGTGTTGAAGTAACCGACTTGCAATGGTCGGTTACGTCTTCTGAAAGGGAGTCCACTCATCAAGATTTAAAATCCATTCCCCGACGTGTCCGCATAGCAAATGTTGTTGGAGAAGCAACATCGCCTGGCATAATCACCTACAAGGAACTTATAGGATATCGAGTTGGAGATTACGTTATAGATACTTTTATATCTGCTGGAGGTCAGGCTGCTGTATATACCGCCCATCTTCCCCAATTCCCACGGCGGACATATGCCTTAAAGATATTTGGCCTGAGGCAACCTAATCCGACTGCTCTCAATGTTGGTTTGAATGAGACTAAAAAGCTAGCGGCTGTAGATCATCCCTCAGTCGTTACATTTTATGCGCCTGGTTTGGACGAAGTTCAGTTTGAAGGAACTACTTACCAAATCCTGTACCTTCCGATGGATTATGCCATTCTCGGCAGTTCCATCAAAACCCCGCCTTTCAAAGATAGATATTTATCGGTTTTGGACTTCCGGTCAATGATAGAACTTCTCGACGGTCTACAACACATTCACGAAAATGGCTTCATTCACGAGGACATAAAACCGGCGAATATTCTTCAGTTTCAAAAAAAGACTAATGATGAAGAACGCATTGTTTTACGCATCGCAGATTTCGGCATAGCAAAAGTCCAATCAGCACTCGGCGTTGACCCGGCTGACCCGAGTGGGATGTCGCCGGAGTTCATGTCTCCCGAGCAACTGGACCACATCCACAATGAGAAGGGCGACATTTACAGCATGGGGGCCACGCTCTTCTATATGATTACGGGAAGACTGCCAATCCAATCGCCTAGTAATAGATTTTCCGATCTTTCTTCATTGATTCGTGCGTGGCAGGAAGCTCACAAAACACAGCCGCGGCCGAACGCGATGAAATATTCTGTTTACTGTCCCCCGCGTTTGGCCTTACTCATCATGAGAATGATGAGCATCAATCCTAATGAGCGTCCTGACCTGGAAGAATGTAAGAGAGAGTTACGGCGAATTATTGATACGCATGAGCAAAAACTTTTCCGCAGATTAGAGATGCCAACCAAATTGGAGGCCGAGTTAGACCGCGACGTATTTCCTATTCGTTATGTCCCGGAAGACTTTCGCGGGATATTCAAACCCAAGGTGCACGAAATATGTGGGACAGAGTTGTTCATTGTACGGATCAGGATGGGTCATCCGATTTATAGTCAGTATAAGGACATCATCGAATACATGGTCAGCCGCCATTCAGACTGTTTTTGTTTGTACGAGACCTGGGGCACGTATGACATCAACATACTACTCTGGGACAAATATGACGATAAGGAGGCTAGAAAGCTTAAAAAAGACCTGGAGCAGAGACTACCGGGCTCTTATGTAGAGATACGAACTGCAAGCAGGGTTCATAATTTCCATTGTGACAACCCGAGTGTTCCCAAAAACCCGGACCCGGTTTATGCGCTGGCGATTCAGGAGAATAAGACTCTTCCAGACCTTCAGCGTGACGAATATCTATGTAAAGACTTTGATGTTCCAACGGATAACATACGAGCGTTTACCTATGTCGCACCTGTTGAATCAACAATAGATCCGTATATACGCAAGGCCATTGTACGGAACGTTCACGAGATATTGGCAGAGTTGATGGAACAAGATAAGTCTTCGCCCGGAGCTGCAAGGTTTCGCCGGATGAGCATGATCGAGCTGTCGCCACCTGACCCTTCTCTTTCAAGACATGACGCAACCGTTTTAATTGTGAGTTTCGTCGTGAGTCAGTATGAATTCTTAGCTAGTGTAACGACCGAAATTACCGAACGGATGGGTGGGAATGCAGTAAAAGCCTCGAACTTCATCGGATCCGGTCGGATTATTATTGAGAGCGACAAGATTCTGTTTTAGGTCTGTCCTCAAAGGATGGGGATATTTTATTAGCAGGTGTTTTTTTGTTAACCAACATCTAGCTCGTCAGGTATTACTGATGTTGGATTGAGAAGGTAATTAAGTTCATCTATTACCAATTCGGGAACCCCATGCATTTCCCCATGATGTTTACAACAATCAAGCAAAGCCATCAAAAACCCTTCAATAGTTTCTGGTGCCCCCGGTTGAGACTTAAGCTTGTCGATTATTTCTTGCCAGCGTGAGACGCGGCCACCATAGATTTCAATCACGTATAAACTAGCCAGATATTCCGACAGTGGATCGAGCGAGAAGCGAACAGAGTCTTTGCCTGCTCCAGCGATTTGAATTAGCTGAAGCCGCTCCTCAAGATATTCAAGTATTGCTTCCCCGTCAGCCTCTTTTTTCAATGCCTTTAACACATCATCCCGCCTTGCAGTTGAAGGTTGGTAGGTCTTCTTGAGGCATGACCATGCAATAATCTTTCCCGCGCGTAGCACTGTAGGACTGTCTCTTCTGTCGGCTCTCACACCTTCGTTGATGTTAGTGACATAGCCAAGCATCAGGTCTGGCAGATTATGAGGGGAGTCGAAACCTGATGGCTGTTCTTTGGAGGCTATCATCTGTTCAGCATACATTTTGGCGATCAGTGCGGTGATGTCGCGCTCGCCAAAGAGCTGCGAAAGATTACGGCAACTCTCGAAATATTCTTCATCATTGAACAGACCCCGCTTGCCCCGCTGCTTGAGATAACCATCCATAAAGGCGGAGAGACGATCACTTTTCAATCTGAGAGGGCGAATTATAGTTTTTGCCGCGGTGCCCAAATCATCTTCAAAACGCGAGGTCACAACTAAAGCAGCCACCGGAAAATCTGCCCGTATTGGCTTGATGCTACGGCGTGTCAAGTCATCTAATTCTGAGAGGCTATCAACTATCACGAGTACGCGGCGCTTGCGTAACATTTGTAGTAGAAATTCTTCTGGAACTGCGTCAGGCATTCCTATCAGTTCCCTGAGGTGTCCGCTAATCGCTTCAGCGAAGGCGTTCTTGCTGTCCTGTTGGGGCTCAAGGTTGCCTTCTATTAGAACCGGCAGCATAGGATGACTTTTGCAAAGTCGTTTCCCCGACTCGTCAGCTAAAGCCCATGACGCCACTTGGCAAGCAAGACTTGTTTTCCCGGCCCCACCCTCTCCAGAAATTAGTAAGGTGCTTTTAGGTTTGCTAAAGATGGGCTGCATTTGCGCGGGTGAAAGGCTATCGAATGTTTGTTCATCAATCATTACTGGTATCTGCACGTAAGTTTTACGTTGCCTGACTGTTTGTTTGTTCGCGAAATTCTCTCTCGCGGCTTTAATATATTTCCGTACCCAACTGTCAAGCACACGGTCGCGGTGGTGAAACAAACTAACAAGTAGGAGATGCCGAAATGGCAAACTAATCTCTATATGTTGTGTCCTGATTTTAGGTTCGTAGCGACTGAGAAAGGTGCTAACTGGAAGTAGCCACAATGGGCGCACCCAGAACAATAACAGCCAGCAGAAAAAGAGGCACAAAAATGCAGCAATTCCCCCGCTGATGTATGGATAGTTAATAATCCAAAGCCATATCCTCTCTCTAATCCCGACCGGTTTGATAGTCTCAAAATAATCTATGGTTCGTTTAACTGCGGATGCTTGTTCCTGTACATCTTGATTAGGATTGTTTTTCAAAGATTCATATGCTTGCTTCAATATAGGAAGCATTTCAGTATTCTTGGTGTCGAACAGGTCGTTGCTTATTGATGCTAATGCTGCTGCTGATTTACTACGAACAGACTGGTCATCATCTTTGAGAGCGGTGATGAGGGCCGGCACAGCTTCTTTTGCCTCCGCATGCATCTGGCCTATAGAAACTACTGCATTGTAGCGCACCTCGTCATCCTCATCTTTGAGAGCCGTGATGAGGGCCGGCACGGCTTCCTTCGGTCCGGCTGCAATCTTACCTAAAGCGAACGCCGCGCTTCTTCGTACAACAAGCTCATCACCTTTGAGAGCCGTTATAAGGGCCGGCACGGCTTCTTTCGCTTTTGGGCCAATGACACCTAAAGCATTTGCTGCGCCGCTTCTAACGACAGTGTCATTAGATTTAAGAGCCTCAATCAGAACAGGTACTACTTCTTTTGATCCTGAGCTGATCTGGCCTATAGCGTATGCTGCTTCGAGGCGGACATCACGATCATCATCTTTAAGAGCCTTAAGGAGAGCGGGCACAGCTTCTTTCGCTTCGGCATGCATTTGACCCAAAGTAAACACTGCGTCGTAGCGAATGTCAGGGTTCGGGGATTCTAGCAACTTAATCAATTTCTTCACTCTGTCAGATTGTTCTGTAAACCCGTAAATAGGGATTACTAAACATAGCGAAACAGCTAAAGAAGCAATAAAACAATGCTTCGCGATTTTACTAATAGCGTAAGGTCTAGTTTTCATAGCTTAACCGATAATGAATCATGTGAGTTTCGAGAGATCGGATCATAGCGGCTGCTTAATTATGATTATTCGACGGTGGCGACATTTTTAGCCTAGCATGCTCATATCTGTTCACAACTTTTAATCCGTGTGCGTAGGTCTTCGGCTAAGGCTTCGAGCACTTTACGAAAAGTGCTTTTACGGTGGAAAGCGTTCCGGTAGGTCATACCAGCGTGCGGCACTCCTGAGTGTCCAGGACACCCCATTTATCACCTCGTGAGTGTGTCTCCACGGCCCGCCATGTCCATCTTCGAAGCGTGGCAGTTCAGGTATCAGCGGCTCAATAAATGTCCATTTTCATCGGTTAGTTATTCTCGTCGTGCCGTGCTGAAATTGTAGTACGACCATTTATGATACCGCTTCTAGATTCTTTCGCACGGTTGCCCTCCTATTGTGAAACTACTTCCGCAAAAGAATTGAAAGCTGCGATAGTTTCCGTGGGTAGGGTGAATTGTGCTTTACCAATATGCATCCGAACGGATTTGGCCTTTGCCATAGCCGAAAAAATGTCAAAGGGCATATCCATGATCAGTGTTTCGTAGAACTCTGGATCAGATGGTAGGTCTTTGGTCAACTCGTTTTGATAGCATTTTGTGTCCGGTTGATTCAAACTAACAAATTCTTTGCAATGGGGGAGTTCAAATTTATTCCCGTCAGCGATAACTATGAGTTGCGCTTTTGGAGGAAACTTCCATCCGGCTTTGATTGGGGTGTTATGAAGAACGGTAAAAGTTACTACCTTTGGTGGGGGACTATAGTTAGGATAAAACGCCATGCTGTCAAATTCAAAGCTATGTTGTCCGCCGACTTCTTGACTGTTAATCGTAATTGAGGGCGTTATCTTTATTTCTGATTGGTAAAAGTGGGTTTCATTCTTCGCTTGCAGGGGTTGGATGACGATCTTAGAGCCGTTTCTCCAAACAACCTCTGTCTTGGTTGGATGGGAAGGCTCTGAGACATTACGGCCGCAAGAAACAATTGTTAAGCAGGTTATGAAAATTACACAAGCACTTAGGGATCTCATGAATTTCATTGGCTGAGAATAGTTTGTTGTGATTTTTAGGTCGAATCTAATACCACATAGCAACCCCGCCGTGATGCGAACAAGTTCCTCTTCTATTCTGACTGTAACTGTACGTACCATCCCGACAGAGGGCGGAAGCCCCGGAAGGTACACTTGATTGTTGTGCTGGCTTCGCTTGACGTATTGGCTGTGTCGGTCTTGAAGTTAAGCCGTAAGCCTTGGCGCTCGGTGATGGGTATGGCGTAGGGCTATTTCTGTTTTCAACAGCGACGCTTGGCCGCGGCGTGGAATCGGTTTGATTCTTCTTTTCAGTTAACGAACCTATAAACCCGAGAAACAAAAGGCAAGCAATGGCTATGAGCCAGTTCCTTCTTTTGTTATTCGGCCTAACTGCTTGGTAAGGGGAAAAGGGCAGGAATGAACCACACCTTAAGCACCGCGGTTCGTTGCTGCGGTTGATATTCCCGCAGTGAGGGCATTGGGAGGACATGGGTGACTCCTTTCGGCCGCCGAATCTACCACAGAAAATAAAAGAGGGACAAGCGAAGGGATTAACCGAAGGAGTCCAGGTCAAGATTGAAACGAACCGGGAGTATTCTAAGCCTTCGGCAGATGCCCCGAAGTAAACTCAACTCTACCCGCTCATTTTCATCGTCTGGGGAATTTACGCTCAACACTTTCTAGTTGTGAACGGCCCCGAAGTTGATACGCTCCCCGGTACGAATTCCCCCATCACGGAATGCGTATCCGGCTTATCGGTCATCGTCACGGTTGATCTGAAACGTCGCCACGAGCGGAAAATGGTCTGAGACAAATCCTCTGTAGGTTGTGCAATTGAACGGCGTGCCGGTGTCCGAAGCGAAGATGCTGGTATCATTAAAACTGATAATTCTCAAACTCCTTGCCACATACTCTCGCGTAAAGCCTCTTGAAATCGCAAAACCGTCGAGCAAATTCCCCCGCACCTGATTACCGTTGCATCTGCTTATATGCGAGGTTTGTCCGCTCAGTGACTCAGTTGAAATATAGCGCAGGAATTCATTACGCCCCCGCCCAGGACTCATGGCACTGAAATTTACGTTATCCTCTCCGGGGATCATGTTGTAGTCCCCGATCACCAACACATCTTTTTCGACACCTCTCGTCTCTCGCCGGATGAAGTTGGCAATAGTTCTGGCCTGTCGTGTTCGTGTCGGCTGGGCGGTACGGTCGTCAGCGGGCCGGGACGCTTTCATGTGAACGCCTATCAGGATGAAATCGAACTGTCCGACCCTGACATTGGCGGCGAGTGCCCTACGCAGTCTGTTGTTATTGTCATCCGATCCCGGAATTAACTGCACGTTAGAAACCGCAACTGTATCTTTGAAAAGAATGGCTATATTCTGACCGGCTGACTGATTCAGGATTTGAACACTGTAGCCGGTCAGTTGGTTTCTAATATCAGTTGCAACCGAATCAGGATTAACTTCAGTAAGCAGGATTACATCCGGGTTGATATTTCTTATTGCCCGGACGTGACGCTGTACTCTTGCATCAGGAATGGGGTCGAATCCGCCTAAATTCCACGCCGCAATAGTAGCCGTCTGACCAAAGGTATTAGTAGCAAATACTAGAGTAATAACAAGAGCAAGGAGTGGGAGAAGGACATGCTTTTTCATTGCTGAGGCTCCTAAGTGAAGATCACCGTCGAGGCGGCTTATATCAGCTTGTTAGGTTAAAGTAAAGATTTTTAGATTCTAAACTGAGACTGCTAGCGCGGTTAGCCTAAGTGCAAATTTCTCTACCCTCTGATGGCAATTCTGTTAACAAACTCAAGACAGGTTGCGCTCTTATTCATAAGAGCGCAAAGCTCCGGGAAAAGAGATCGCTTATACCCTTAAACCAAGAGAATCGTTGATAAGTAATGTACGACCATTGCTTATCCGAACCTAATTACATGTCCAACTTGAGTATAGTTGTACCCAATTATTCGACCATAGAAGTCAAATATCGGCTGGGCAGTAACAATCCTGCCATCGTGCCAAACACCATATCTAAAAAGTGGGGTTTGATAATACCAGGCAACTTCGGGTGTCTCAGGAGGAGTTGCAAATCCAAGGTGCAACCAATTACCTGTCAAAGGATCGACAGCGATTATTCTTCCATAGTTCGTAACTAAGTAACTTACGGGAAATGGATCGTAAGGAAAAACGCATTGAGCAACGTAGTACTCTGGATTTTTTTGATAATCAACACGGTAATTGTACGCGGTCATGTCGAAAGAACCGACATTCAAGTCTGCTTGTTCCTCTTCACAGGGCTTATTCGTGATTCGTTTAGCGTTATTTTTGGCTTCACCTTCTATAGACCACCAGCCAGTCATGTATCTATATGCAAAGCCTTCTACTCCCCATTGTTCATACTGTCGGACATGTGTTACCTCATGTGACCACCAACAGGGATCTTCTGTATAAGAGGGAGGGGAGACATTAAAGACTATAATGTCATCAACAACGACAGCGTGATGTTTAGCATTATCTTTACCGAAGAGCTTCGCGCCTTTTCCTATAAAATTTGGTAGCGTGATTTGTATATCGCCAATAGAATATCTGGCTCTGTTTAAAGTTGATTCACTAAAATGCCCCCGGAGAGCAGCTTTAACGTCTTCTGGCAACGGCCTAGCATCAGCGGCATGACGATCTCTTGCCGCTCTCATTGCGGCAGCTAAGGGAGTGGCCGCTAAGTGTAGGGGATTTTGTCCTTGAAGTATCCCACCTACATTTTGTAATCCCGCGTTTTGTACTTCCAACCAATATTGTTGGACTAAAGTGTTAACGTCGAATATAAATTCTCCAGGTCTTCCCCCTACGTCGGCAGCAATTTGTTGCGCCCTTGTGTAAAGAAATCTTTGTGGGTCTGTTATAGCGGTGCTTGTACTCCTAATAGCCCCTCCAGCCGAATTAGCTGCGTCTTGGATAGGTCTGTAAATTTCACTCGGACTGGCGTTACCTGTTATTGCTCTTCCTGTATTAATGAGTACTCGGGGTGGAGCCGTAACCACCTTCACTGTGGTTTTGGCAATGTCTCCAGCCGCATTAGTAATCGGTTTCCAAAATTGGGCGTTTGCTACTTCAACGTTCAAAGCGACAAGTAAAAACAGCATGTAGAGTTTTACTTTCATAGTCTCTTTACCTTGAGCAGGCTCCGAATTAATTGGGAATGAGCAGTAGAAGATAAGGCTTGTCAGGAGATTTACAGGAGGACTGCAATCTCACGTGAGGCAAGCCACTAAGTTTGTAGCAACGAGAATTTAGGATTCTTTCACAAAATAGTCAAGGGTGACGCACTCCCGGTAACAACATCACACAGAAGTGATCCCCTTCGATTACCTCGCGGATGATTCAAATCAAGCTAACCGCTTTAATATTCTCCGACTATGCTTATCGCGCCTGATGGCAATGCGCTGCACGTAGACGCGCGTCGTCGCTAGATTACGATGTCCAAGAGCATCCTGCGTTTCGGTAATGGAGCCAGTATCCTCAGCCACCATTCGAGCATAAGTGTGACGCATCTGATGTAGATGGATGTTTTCAATACCCACCTCCCGCGCGTAACGCTTCAGATTCTTTACAAAAGAGTGTGAACTGAGCGGAGCGCCGGGTCTACCGGCGTGATCGTGCCTAGTCCATAACGGCCCGTCCGTCCTGAGCACACTTAATCTTCTGCACGATGAAAGGTACTCCATCAGCGCGTTCTTGACCGCCACGTCCTGCACCTCGCGCCCGAAGTAATACCCGCCCTTAACCTTGCTCCTGATGACGAGATACTCTTCGTCTGTCTCGGGATGCTTTTTTGTTTCGATGTCGCGCCCACGCAGGCTAATTACCTCGTGCCGGCGTAGACCTGTTGCGATATAGAAGAGAAGAAGGGCAAGATCGCGTTTGCCTATCACATCGTCTCCATCGGCTTTAGCCCTGACGACGCCGATCAGCTTACGCAACTGCTCATCGTCGAGCGCCTTTGCGGATTCGGTCTGGTACGGCTTAGGGGCACGCGGGCGGGCCAGAAGCACCGGGTTAGAGGTGATCAGCTCCCCGAGCGAAGAATCTTGCATAGCCCAGCGGTAGAAGGAGGAGAGGCGAGAGACAAGTGCGTAAACGGTCGCAGGGGCAAGGTGCTCTCCCAGGGCCGACTGCCACCTCTTAATATCAAGAGGCTTCACCTCCGCCGGGTGTTTACCGACGAATAAGAAGAAGGAAGCGACGGCCTGCTGTTTATCGCGCAGGAGGTCTTGGAGCCGGGGCGTTGTCGAATCTGTTGTCGCGCTAGCCCAGAGAAAGACGGCGTTGCGCAGGGCAAGGTCTAATCCTTCCCCGCGCAGGATGAGGGCCGAATCGGGCGGAATCTGGCTCATTTTGTAAGTCTAGCATGAGGTCACACATCTGTACTAGTTGTGTAACCTCATGTTGGATTTGTGTGAATATTACTGTTCCGAACAGTATTAAGCCGACAATCTTGATATCTCTTAAGGCGTGATCCTAATTTCTCTGACGATTGGATTAGATGTTGTGAAACAGTCTGTGGAACTATTGGACACGTGCTCGTCTGAAGTTGTTACTATTTCCACTGGAGACCTGGCACGTTATTTGAACGGCTGGGTTGCACCCTCCCGCCTACCCTTACCCGCCGGGACGTTGGTTACGATTTAGGGCAGGAACAGTTCCCTCATCAAGGTTGTCTATGGACGCGGCTTGTGAGTATAGCTGTATCTCGCGAGCAGTAGGGGTGATGATATTTCCACTTCTTTCTCTTATCTGTTGATCTTTCTGGATTATGCCCTGCTCCAGCTCTTGTCGCTTGAGTGGTACTAATTCCGCCTCGCGGGCCTGCCTGCGGTCAGTTCGCCATGCGATAATGTTCGATGAAAGCGCGATCAGTAATGAAAGAAAAGCGACGATAATTGGAACCCACTTCTCAACTTGAGATCGCTCCGCTTGCGCAAGCTGTCCTTTCAGAGAGTCAACTTGAGTTTGCAGTTGATTGATTTGTTCGTCGGCGACTTTAAGTTTAGTCACGAGTGACCGCTCGTCGCTCATTTCCTCTACTATGACCCGCGCCCGCTCAACGTATACTCGCGCAAGCTGTCTCATCTCCTTACCGTATTTACTTGAAGATAGACGGCCTTCTTGCCGCAGTTTTTCTAGTAGTAACCGATCATAGAAATAATCATCCGGTGAGTTGTTGAGTTCTCTTGTGATGCTAAAGGCAGCAGAAAGTGCAAAGGTGAGGGTAATACTAGATTTCTTTTCGTCCTTGGTGATATGCGCGAATTCGTGGGCTAGCATTGCAAGTGCTGTTTCATATTTGCCCGTAACACGAACAAACTGGTCGTAAAAGTCTTTGTCTAGTGCCCGCCCGTGTCCTGAATAATACAGTATCTCGATTTCCGCCGCCTCGCGGGTTGTGTATGGCAACCTTCCGAAAGTTTCCGCTATTGCTTTTCGTTTTTTAATTTCGGTCCTTTCTCCTCTGTAAACCTGAAGGCTGGAAGCACAGAATAGGATTGAAAAGGTGAGTGCTATAAAGCCTAATCGTTTTCCGTCAAGCTTTTTCCCCGAGAGGTTGATTGCCACTGTCTTTACCTCCAAAAGCTAAGCGAGGAAGGTAGAAAGTTTAATTGAGTCTTTGGCTGCTGCTAATTCCTGGGGTTCTTGAGAGGCAAAGTTTGTACCGTTCATTAAAAAGAATGTTCGAGAAGTAAGTTTCCTATTATTTCTATCCGTAAATTTGGATTAATAATCTAAATTTCTAAAGACTTTAAAAACTCATCCTGTAAATATCCACTGTTGTTTTCAAGAGGCAAATTTATTGAGCAATTTCCAAAATACAACACCATTTCGGGTATTTATAAAACCATTTAGATTTTTCCCACTGCTAATCTCTGTTCGTATTCTGCTTCAGATCTGTGCCCCAAGAAAATTAAGTTTTCCCCGCCTCTTCTGGGAGTACCAGTAGAGGAGGCAATGACCAAGCACTTCCCGCAGATCTTCCAATCTAAGTGGGTAGTTATTGAAAGTCTTTTGTTAGTTTGTTTACTTGACGACACCCCATAGTAGATCAGGTCCGCAGTAACGCGCCAGCTATCTTCAATCTGAGTTATACACAATTCTACTTAGCTTGTTCCAACGCCCGCCTCGTATCAGGGTTAATATAGTCCCAAGCCCATGCATGGCCTGCGTAATAGTCAAAAAGCCAAAGAAGATCGCGCACAGCCCAAAGTATATCCCTTAGTGTTTCGTATTTGAGCGGTTCCACTTTGCTGTGAACAACTTTGTTCCGAAGTTCTACCCCCTTACGTATTTCGTCAATAATCCTTTTCGGAGGCGGAAGCACCTTGCCTTGCACCGTATTTTTTGCTGGTAAGGTAGGGAGGTACTCTTGCAGTATTTTTACAATCGGTGGGGACGGCAAGTTTCTTATCAGCCAGTCTGTATGAGGTGCTAGAATGGAAATGCATTGCTTTAGGCCAACTTCAACAGCCGCAATCCCAAGGACCAAAGCACTCCTCTGGCTGTCGGGCCGTAGGTGCATAGCTTCGTAAAAGAGTTCATGGCCGAGTGGTTCGCGTATGTCATCTCTGACGAGTTGCTCAACATCCGAGCCGATCTCGTCGGTGACTTTTAACATTTCGGTATGTTCAGCGGGCCTAGACCAGGGAATCGCGGGGATGTGATGCCAGGTTTTATTATCTAACGACCATTCTAACATCCCTTGTCTCTGAAGTGCTTGATGCGGGCCAGAAGCGTTTCCCCTCCAGCGCAATGTTCTAATGAAGTTGTCAGTGTAGTTTGGCAGTTCTTTACTTAACTCTTCAACAAACACTTGGAGCGATTTGGGTAGTATGGTTGCAGAGAGCTGGTAACGATGCTCTGAATCTTCAAGGTGTTCGTCCCGTATTGTTCCATCTGGATTAAAAAAATCGTCACCATCGGGAGGTATGTCGCTGCCTTCAGGTAGCCGATGTTGTGCCAGGCTTTCAAACATCGGAAGAACTTTTCGTGGTACATCTCGTTCCCATACGACTATAACCATGAAGAAACTCATGGAATCAACTTTAAGAACTTCTAGTTCTTTCTCCGTCAGACTCCGTAGCGTAATCTCATGTTTGTTGTCGGGATGTAAGACGGCTGGGTTATCCTTAAAGTTATGGAAGATCACTTCCGAGAGATTCGTGTATTTGAAGAACACAGCTTGATATGACCTCCGTGGATAAACTAAAGGCTTTAAGACGGGCCAGGTAGACTCTTGAGAGCCTGTTCGTTCAGTCTTTTTATCAAAACAATCGCATTGTGAATATCCGCGAGGGTGTCAATAAAAAGCTGCTCTATAAGCCTAGCCATGACTGGATCATCCATCCACGTTTTATAAAGCCTTCTCTTCCCCTCATTGGCGTGAGAGAAGCCACCATATACAAAGACATCCATTACTCTTCTGCGTGTTAGGTCTTCATTGTTATAGTTAATGCCTACCTTTTCATCGAGGTATTCGTTTATCTCTTTTCTCAGCTTCACAAACTCTCGCTGGAGAGCAGCATCAATAGGGGCCGCGGAATAATGCTTCTCCATGTTTTGAAATGAGATGGACTCGTTGTTTTGAATGAAATAGCGGAACGTATGGACAAACGCATCAATGGCTTCTTCATCCGGCCCTCTTCTCTCCTGAGTTATACTGGCTCCTTCCTTTAAATTCTGAAACGATATGGTCACCCCAACACCAGGCCGCCTCATTTTCTCAACAAAGCTGAGGCGAGCAAGTTTTTCGGCTTTCTCATTAAATAATCTGAAAGTCCTTGCAACTTTATTTAAATCTGACACAAATCGCTCCGGCGGATAAATTCTTAACCTTGCCCGGCTGGCCTTGTCTTATTTTCACCGTGGGATTTCTAATCACTTGAGAACGCCAGCCTTCTCAACAATTTTTCCAACGACTCTGCGAACGCGGATTCTGATGTGAAATCGGCGTACAGCCTTCCCTCTAAAAAAGGCGGCAGATCACATTTTTCATAGAGCAGCGGCAGCACCACGACAGAATCAGACTTTATTTCCTTGTTTATGGCGGCCTCCAGCTCCTTTTTTACCCAGGGTGAGTTGATCGAGCGCGGCGAGAGCACTACCCCGAAGAATCGGGTCTTGGTCAGCCCCTCCTCGATCTTCTGGGTTAAAGAGTCGCCTATCATCATCTCCGCCTCGTCTAACCATACCTCTTCAACGCCGCGCTCGTTAAGGGCTGCTTTCAGCCTGCGGACGAATGGCTTGTCCGCATGGGTGTGGCTGAGGAAAATGCCGTGATACTTCTGCTCGTTGACCTCTGGCTGGGCCTTGAGGGCTACTTTGATAAGCAGTCGGAGGGCCGCCTCCGATGGGGGTGGACTGATGAGCCAGCCACGTGCGTTTTCCACATTGAGTTCTAATCCCAGCGCCTTCTTTTCCGGCGTGGATGCGAGCACCAGATAGTCCTGGTCTTCACGGAACGAGCCGCAGAGTGTCCAGCCGTCCCGCGCGAGCTGCTTGAAGTAAGGTGCGAAAGGGTGTGACTGCCTCTCAAGAGTTAGTTTCTTTGAACTCTTCGCGGAAAAATCGGCGGTCGCGGCCAGCGTCTCGACCGCGTGGATTAGATACGCCTGGTGGAGCGAGCGCCAGCCGAAGAAATGTATCTGCTTCTCCTGCGCCATGACCCAGATGACGCGCGCCCCACCTTTGACCGCCGCCTTTAACTCATCCTGCCGGTCCTCATGCCTAAAGGCAGTATCCAAGTCATGCCGCTCGTTTTCGCGCTTTAGGTCCCACAGCTCTTTTTCAGAATCCGAATGCGGCCCCGGTCTGCCGAAGATGAAGTGCGAGTAGCTGGCCGGGTTGATGATGATTACGTCGTAGTCGTAGAGCGGGGCCGCGGCCTGTTCGGGGGCAACCTCCGGGCGGCACAGCCCCTTAGTCTCAATGGACACCCCGCGCTGAACAGGCCCTGTGTATTCCAGTCCGACTAATAAGACCCTTAGCTTGTTGAGGCGCTTAGTCATGATTCTTTGCTGATTTTGACGCCTTCATATGAACACTCGTTAGACTAACGTGTAACTTCGATTAGGGCTATTTACTTCTTTTCTGCGGCAAGTCCTCCTTCAAAGATTTCGCAATCTTCTGAGAGTCCTCGTCGCCCTCGAAATCCTCCAGCCACTTAAGTAGCGGGGTTACGTGCTCGGACTGGAGCAACTTCGTAAAGACGCCTGTGGGTTTTGTCAGCTTATGTTCGCCCACGAACTGAATGAAGTTTTTGAGGGTGGCCCGGGCGAAATTCAGCATGAGCCAATAGTCTTTCCGAGACGCGATGCTGATGCCGGAGCCGTGTACGACCGTGGACCTTTTCTCGTAAACCTCCAAGACCTCCTGGGGCATGTAGTAGTCGTCGGATTTGACTTCCTGCCCCAGCAAGTAACCCCTGTAAGCGATCTTCTCGCCTTTGCGCCCATCTTCCTTCGTCGTCAGGAGCGTCTCCAGCGCCGTGGAAAGGAAGGATACTTTTATGTCCGGGTCGATCTCCGAGATTGCCAGCCCGATCCAGTGGAGCGCCCGCTCAATTAACTCTCGGATGTTGGGTGGGAATTTCTTGATCCGCTCGAAGTCTTCGTTGGCCTCCCCGACACGCTCGACCAATGTGTCTGGGTAATCATACGCGATAGGGGAGTTCTTATTGTCGAGTCCCCAGCCGATGCTGCCGGTCGCTTCTCTCCTGACCGCGTACTCCTTCGAGAGTTCAAAGAACAACTGCTCATCGTGGATGAATTCTTCTTTGAGGTAGTTCTGCAAGACCCTCAGCCTGCGCGTCGCGATCACCCGCGCCCGCTTGACGACTTCGGCGACGTTGGTGCCCTTCGCGCCCACGACTATGACGGTTTGCCCCTCAAAAGTCTCAACGCCGATAGGATAATTCTTTTCGGGGTCGAACCCCCACGCGATGAGTTGCTCTCGGTCGTAGCTGGCGACAACACAATCCCAGAACCGGGTTTCTGCGACCTTCGCCTTCAGGTTGACGACCCTGAACATCACCCGGTATTCCTCTTCCGGCTTGACGATCTCCGCCAGGAATTCGTCAATCCGGCTGTTCAGTCTGGCCTGATTCTTGAACTCCTCTTTATGCTCCAGCACTTCCGCAAGAAGGTTCGTGAATTTTTCATTCAGCTTTCTCTCTTCAAGATGTTCCGCCCCCTTGTCACTCCTGAGCGCCCTGTAACTCTCGTATAAGAGCTGCTTCTCGTTGCCGGAGAACGTGATTCCCTGTTCTTGGAAGATTTCGGGCGCGGCCTGCTCAGGCACCCACCCCAATAGGTAGAAGAAGAAGAGTTTCTTCTGTTGAAGGGTGTCGCCGCAATTCTTGAGGTAAGTTTGAAATAAGATTCTCAGGTTCTTTTTGTGATTCATGATTCGTACCCACCTCGTCCTGACGGGGTTTAAAGAATTTAACGGCCCTTTCGCCCAGCCGTCGTCTTCTTCACCGCCGTCGCGGCCCCGGTCCCACTGTCGTAAATCTCCCTGCACTTCCGCTCTTCCTCACGGCGCAATTCCTCAACGTGGTCGCGCAGCCGCCGGTCGTCGCCGAGAGCGAAGTACCGGAGCGGCAGCGGGGCAATCACGCGGTCGGTCACGACGGGGCGGGCCGCGTCGTCTACGAGGAAGAGCACGCTCCCGCTTTTTGTGATCGGGTGGTGCTTCGGGTCCTCGTGAAACGGCGTCACGTCCACTAGCCAGCCTTCGGGGGTATTCCAGACAGCGTGGTGTGTGGCGAAAAGGTACTCTCCCTTGCCCTCCGCTATGCGGTAATGGAAGGTCCAACCGAACCGGACCATGCCGCGGCCCTCACGCCTGATCTTCTCCGCTGCGTTGTCGAAGCAGCACAACACCTTGGCCCAAGGCTCAGGCCGATGGTAAACCAATCCGAGCGGCTGATGACTGATCGTCGCCGCGAACACCTTTATGCCTTCATGCGGGTCCATTGAGGCAGGCACATCTTCTCCCCTATTTGGTAGTTTAACTACATTACATCTATCTAGCTGAGAATTTCAAAATGTATTGCTGCCAAAGAGAACAACAGTCAGAAACAAGCTATGACCCCGACATGGGCAACCCGCCGAGGCTTAAACCAAGTTGTTTAATATCGTATGATTAGAACAGGGATGCTATCCACCGAAGGCGTAAGGGCACGTAGCCAACTTGCCACCCTGGGATTGGAAGGCGGCTCGCTATGTACCGTAATGGTAGCATCCCAGTTGCTTCCCGTAAGGCGATGTTATTAGTCAAGGCAATCCTTTTAATACTAAACCTGTCGTTGACGGCCGGTGCGCTGGTAGCCCTCATCCTCTACGTCAGAAGAACCTCTCATATTGTGGAGTCCTCTAAAATCTCCACGGACGCTCTCAAGAAGACTACCGCCGCGAGCTTAAAGTCAGTCGAATTATCAAGACATGTCCTCACGGAAATGAAAGAAACGAGGTCGCTGCTCACCGCTCCCTTGGTAGTCGCTTACTTTGAGAGAAAGGAAGAGGAACAAGCCACTTATCTGTTCTTTATGCTGGAGAATGTAGGGAAGGGGGTCGCCACAGATATAACGTACAGTTTCTCTCCCGAGCTTTGGAGCCACGATGAAGAATCAGCCGAAAGGATCATAGAGCTTGGTAAAGGCATTGATTCGCTGCCACCCAATTACCGTATGAAGAATCTTTTCGGGCGTGCCGGCTACTACATTGATTTAGAGGCCGAGACGGGCGAGGAGATTAACGCCGACGATCCCCGCCAGTTCGAGGTGACTGTAGCTTTCCAGGACGCGGTGACGGGTGAGGCATATTCCGATAAATACTTTCTCGATTTGAGGGTTCCTCTCGGCACGTGCGCGCAATGAGTCAAAACACTTTCGACATCATCGAGATCGTTGTCCTAGCAATAAGCTGCCTCGTCAGTTTCGCGACGGTAGTCTTCGTGACCAAATACACCCAGAGAACAGACAGCATCGCGCAGTACACTTACGAAACGGCGTTGGAAGCCGCGGAGATGGCGAAGCTCACCGAGGAGTCTCTGGAAATCTCGTCGAAGATACTCGAAGAGATGCGCGAGACGAGAGACGCCCAAATAGCGCCTTACGTCTATACCTACTTTGACCAGATGAAGGGAAAGGATTCGACGAAAATCTTTCTGGTAATCAAAAACGCAGGCAGGGGCTTGGCGCGGGATGTGCGGGTTACGTTCGACCCCGAACTTCAAAACGACCAGACTTATTCACTCAAGCACATACAACAACTAACTAAACACATCCCCTCCTTACCGCCTGGCGGGGAGATACGCCACGCCTTCGCTTTCACGATTAAGTATTTCAACGCGGACCCGCCGCTACCTACGTGTTACAGAGTTCGAGCCACCTTCCACGGCGGCGTGAAGAAAGGCGAAAGGGTTGTTGAACAAGTGATTTCGCTGGACTCTTTCGTCGGGCTTAGGATTAACAGGGTAGAAGAGAGGACGGAAGCGGGAATGCTTTGATGCCGATAGTGGTAAGAATTTAGCTGTAGAGGTGGGCGATTATTTCATTCTGGACTTTTCTAACCGGAAAGACCATAACCCTTTCGAGGAAGCGTTTGAAAGGAATAAGAAAGCACCATGCCAGTTTGTATTAATATATTGAACTTAATGGTTATAGAATAATGACCCCAATATTTGAGAGGAAAGGCGGCTTAAGCTGCCTAAAGGAATCAGAAAATGTCTGAGCGTTATGATCTATTTATCTGTCACGCCAACGAGGATAAGGAAACCGTAGTGCGCCCGTTGGTACAGATATTAAAGCGACAAGGGCTTCGTATTTGGTATGACGAGGCTTCAATCCAGATAGGAGACAGCCTCAAGAAAAGTATTGAGGCCGGAATCTCGAAATCAAATTATGCTGCTGTAATTTTAAGTCCTAGCTTTTTCGTAAAAAATTGGCCTAAAGCTGAACTAGATGCTTTAGTAGATAACGAACTTGAAACAGGTGTTCCTAAAATTCTCCTTGTGTGGCATCAAGTCACGGCTAAGGAAGTTTACAGCTTCTCTCCAGCCTTAGCAGATAGGATAGCTATAACTACAGACGGGGGTATTGAACAGATAGCTTCAAAGCTAGAGCAGGTTATAACAAGCAGCGTAAAGCCTCGAAAACCTACCTGCTTGTTGCTTACTCCTCTATCAACAACTTATGAGCGAGTAAAAGAGGCCGTAGATGCGGCCCTACATAAAGCAGGAGTTGACGTGATTCATGCAGATGCATCAAACGTCAATGCCTCCACCATACGCTCCACTTGGGAAGCTCTCGTTAATACAGATTTTGTAATGGCAGATGTCTCTGAATCTAATCCGAATGTCTTCTATGAAATTGGCCTGGCTCATGCCTTAGGGAAGCCGACTATTTTTCTAGTGAGCACAGATGCGAAGCTAAAGGTTCCCTTTGATATACAGTCCTACCGTTCCGTTATATATGACCCTGGTGAATTATCCGAGCTGATCCCAGAGCTTAGACGTGTCGCTCGACTGTACGCAGACACAAGAGAATGAAGCCTATGCATCAAACAAAAATATGCTTCATAATCATGCCTTTTCGACCTGAGTTGAATTTCTTTTACCTCTATATAAAGAGACATCTTGAGGAGGTTCATGGCTTAAATGTAGAACGAGGAGATAGCCATATTTTAACAAAGGCACTCATGGATAAAATTCGAGGGCAAATTCAACGTGCCGATATAGTGATTAGTGATGTTACCGGAGGGAATCCGAATGTGTTCTATGAAATTGGCCTAGCTCATGCCTTTAATAAACCAGTTGTTTTTTTGACACAAGATAGCCCCAAGGATGTACCTGTTGATGTTCGCCAATTTGAATTCATAGAGTATCACTTAAGTAGACATGAAGAGTTCCTCGTAAAGCTCGATAATGCTGTCCGAAATGTCTTCGTCCAAGATTATGAGTCCCTTTTCGTCTATGCCCAGGGCCTTTTAAAAGATTTCAACGGTCAGATGACGTGCTCATACCGCGCTGCCTCGCTACATGACTTTCAGGCCCGAGTAATGAAAGCAGGACAAGTTGAGGAGATACCCGGAAAGCACCAGGAGGCGTTGCTAGCTGAATTTCTCCTTCCAAAAATCATAGCAGATACATCGGACGTGGTAGTTATGAGAAAGGTGACGGAATGGGTAAAGATGCGCTGGCACAATGAAATCTAAAATTGCGCTAAGATAGGAAACAATCTAACTAACCTCTAATCCTTCACCGGAGCTTACCTCAGTGGCTAACCCCGAGCATATTGAGATTCTTAAGCAAGGGGTGGAAGTGTGGAATAATTGGAGAAAAGATAATCCATGTGAAGTGCCGGACTTCCTCGGGGCAGATCTTCAGGGGCTTAATCTTAGTAACGCTGACTTCTACGTTTATGAGCCCAACAGGTCTGTTTTGATGGAAGCAATGTACTCTGGAACAAATCCCAGCCAACTAGACCTTTTGAGGACGACTTTCCGTGAAGCAAACCTCATGGGAGTTAGCTTAAGGGATGCGGATTTGACGGCGGTCGATTTCTGCGAGGCCGACCTTAGCGGAGCAGACCTCAGCGGGGCGCAGGTCATCGGGTCATGGCTCAATAAAGCCAATATGCAAAGGGCGGACCTTAGGATTACAAGGCTCATGGATGTGAACCTCCTCGACGCGAACCTGAGCGGCGCACATCTCATAGAGACTGATATTCGCGAAGCGGATTTTGAGGGGGCAAACCTGACTAAGTCGTCAATGCGGGACGTGACTCTTTACAAGACATACTTTAATAACGTTGATCTCGGCGAGGCTGAGCTTGACGGAGTGAATTTCAGTAGCGTGGACCTCCGTAATGCGAACTTTAGCCGATCCAAAATCGTGGGATGCATATTCGGAGATAATGATCTTAGGTTGGTTATCGGGCTTGAGAGTATTGTCCACAAGGGACCTTCAACCATCGGCATTGATACCATCTACAGATCAGGCGGCAACATCCCTGAAGAGTTCCTGCGAGGCTGTGGCCTGCCCGATGAATTTATTATCTATATGCGCTCCCTTACGGCTCAGCCTATTCAGTTCCATTCATGCTTCATCAGCTATGCCAGCGAAAACCAAGACTTCGCTTATCGTCTTTACACAGAACTCCAAAACAAAGGTGTGCGTTGCTGGTTTGCCCCCGAAGACTTGAAAATCGGAGACAAGATTCGAGACCGCATAGACGAATCAGTACGTTTACGTGACAAGCTGCTGCTGATACTGTCCGAGCATTCTATAGCAAGCGATTGGGTAGAACATGAAGTAGAAAGCGCACTTGAAGAGGAGAGACAAAGAGGGCGGGCGGTCCTGTTCCCGATCCGAGTAGATAATGCTGTAATGGAGAGCAATAAAGCATGGGCGGCGCTTATTCGTAGGACGCGCCACGTTGGAGATTTTACAGGCTGGAAAAATCACAACTCGTACCAAAATGCATTCAAGAGATTGCTACGTGATCTAGAAGCAGACAAGCATGAAGGCGGGAAGAAATAAGGCCCTCGACAGAGATAACCCTGATGGCTAATCCTGAACATCTCAAGATTCTGAAGAGAGGGGTGAAAGCTTGGAATAGGTGGATGGATGAGAATTGGCGTAAGTTGCAAAGTAAAGACTTTGTATTAAGCCCTGACCTCAGCGGAGCTGACCTTAGGGGTAAAGACTTTACTTCGGCAAATTTCCTTTTCGTTAACTTATCTAAAAGTGATTTAACTGGCGCAAGATTAATATCAACAAATCTTTCAGCAGCAAAATTGGTCGGAGCGAAGCTGAACAAAGCAGTCTTAACATCAGCAGACCTTACCCAAGCAGATTTAGGCGGGGCAAATCTAAGGGATACGGTTTTTCAATTCACATTATTTTTAGATACAAATCTAGCGCAAGCTAGAGGGCTAGATTCTTGCAGACACATTGGCCGTAGTACTATAGATCATCTGACGATTCAAAAATCAGGTAGATTACCGCTCAACTTTCTGCGGGGCTGTGGCCTGCCGGATACTCTGATTGAGTTTCTTCCATCTCTACTCAACGAGCCAATTCAGTTCTACTCGGCATTTATCAGCTATTCTAGTAAAGATCAAATCTTTGCAGATAGACTCTATGTGGATTTACAAAACAAAGGTGTGCGCTGCTGGCTTGCGTCGGAAGACTTGAAGATAGGGGCTAAAACCCGCATAGCAATTGATGAATCAATTAGAATACATGACAAACTCTTGCTTGTTCTCAGTAAATACTCTGTTACAAGCGACTGGGTAGAGCAGGAGGTAGAGACAGCTTTAGATCGTGAGCGCAAAGAGAAGCGCACGTTACTATTCCCCATACGCTTAGATAATGCAGTAATGAAGATTGATTCAGGCTGGCCCTCCCTCATCAAGAACTCAAGGAATATCGGAGACTTTCGACACTGGAGAACTCCCGAAGCGTATCGGCAAGCGTTTGATAGATTGGTTCGTGATTTGAAAGTTGTAGAGTAGTAGGACTATAGGTACAGCACGATGTACGACTAGCGCGTAGGCTGGAGTTAAAAACCGGAAGAGATGTGTTATGTCCTATTGCGCTGGATGATAGTTGGAAAACGTGCCGGTGGCCTGAATGGCTACGCGAACAGATATTCGAATATAATATTTTAGATTTTTCGTACTAGCGTGATGATGCTTGTCTTCAGCACATGTTTACGAAACTCGTAGAAGGATTAGACCTATTCTATAAACAAGCAGTTAAGTGTGAGTCGTAAATCAATTGCTCCTCTTAAAGTTGAGCGGATATTACATTCGCAATTGATCGAATAACGCGCTTAACGTTACTCTTGATAGAGTGCGGGATTGGAAAGCTGGGGAGATGACAGTTAAGTATTAACACCCGTCCAGCAGCATCATATCTGCGCTTGCTCATTGTTACTGCTAACGAAATCTAGCTTGTTTGCCTCACACTACCGTATGGAGATTATTACGAAGTAGCAGACAGCAGATTTTGTTTATACAGATTCTGTCGCGATGGAGGTATCCCTATATGAACGTTCGGGATGATACAGACAAAATCGAGGCAATCTCTGATGTAACTCGCATCTTGAACAAACTAGAAAAGAACGAAGATCACTTCCTATCAACAGGATGGCCTTTCGATAGATTCCCTTTTGGGCTGTGGTTCAGGGGACAGTCTTTCAGAGGGGATAGGCTGCTAGAACCTTGTGTTTTCCGTACTATTAAACGTCCCTCTTCGCGGAACAAAGAAATACACGTCACTCGCCACGATGAAACCAACCTATATGTTCATATCAAGTTAAGAGCCGCTAACTTTCAGCAAACATATCGATCCGCTTTTGATTGGCTTTGTTTGATGCAGCACTACTCCATACCCACGCGCCTGCTGGATTGGTCGGAAAGCATCCTGATCGCCTTGTACTTTGCAGTCAGAGACACTCGTGGCGTTGAAGGACACACAGTAAGCGGAATTGCCGATGAAACAGAGGCAGAAATAGTCGCTCTTAATGCAAGGGCACTTAATTACCATGCTAAAGGACCGTCACTTCCTCATGAAAAAAAGCGGCCTTCAATTGCCTCGCCAGATAGCTCTGCGGCAATAATACGGTCTGAGATGGCGGCCACAAGGTCGTTAGAAAATCTTAAATTAAATGCTGCGGTTGAAGAGGCTGCACGATGCGGGCGTATTAAACTCACAGACCCCAACTGGATAGAGCCTTTTAGAAAACCCATAGCGGTCTTCCCCAGCCGCCTAAATGATAGAATGATTTTCCAATCCAGTGTGTTTACTCTGCACGGAGGGAAGTATTATGTTGAGGGGTTCGAGTCATTCTATGAGAATGACACTATCCCTGAGCCTATATCTCTAGAAGAGATTAATGAGCAGGAATATATTTTGCAGAGATATAGAATCCCGAGTGAGTGTAAAGGTGAGATTAGAAGGGACCTTTTCAAATTAGGCATTCATGAAGGCACGCTATTCCCAGAATTAGACCGCCAAGCCGTTTATCTTAAGCAGCTCTGGTGATGAATGTTTCTGCTCTACGGAACGCTCTGGTAAAGTGTAGTAACTAATTCAAACGCGCAGAAAACCCACTAAGAGATATAATTGAGTTGAGTAGAAATTCATTGCAGAATGCTATCTGACAATCGCTAAGTGCTTAAGGAGGAGATATGCCTCCCTCACGCTTCTCTCATCTATTGCTTCTAATAATTCTGGCCGGTCCTTTCAGTACAGTAAAGAGCCAGAACAGACAAGACCTCTCTCGACTTCGCTCCACGGTCGGTCAAATCGTTGTCCTCAAAATTCCTGAATCCATCATCAGGTTTGAAAAAATCGGCACTTGGAGCGGGCGGCCAAATTTTGCAGTAACCATCGCGCCTAACTCTTCAGGGGGCTTGATCGTCGGAGGAAGAGCTAATTGGAAAGACGCGGGACTGCCGCCGATGGGGGAGCTGTTTGTCGCAAAGGTGTCCCGCCAGAAGCGGCTTATAGAAGTAGAACTACGGAGTTGGATGGTTAACGTCAAGCTCCGCTTCACACCGGATGTCCCTGACCTGTTTGCGGCGTTTAGCGAGATAGCCTTTCTCGGAAGCCTTAACGATTTTAAGGCGAGCCAATACTACAGGGAAGAGGTTCTAAAAAATGCCCCGCAGTCGTCCGGCATACCGGCCGGGCCGTCGGCCCGCTCCATACCGACAGAAGTCGAGAAGCTGGAGGTGCGTGAGCAACAGGTCATCTCCCAAGCTGAACACCGCTTCAAGGAGGGCGAGCTGCACCTGAAGGCGGGTGAGCGCCTCCAAGCCCGTGAGAAGTTCGATAAGGCCGTGGACACCATCCTGGAGTCCGGCCTCGACGTTCGAGCAAGTGATAAGCTACAAGCCTATTATACCGAACTCGTCGAACGCATATACCGCCTTGAGGTTCCGCAGCAGCAAGTAACACTACGTCCTGAGCAAGAACCGGGGTTCAAGCAGCAAAAGTTCGAGTTGTCTCCCTCGGACGAACTTAGCAAGTTGTTACCCTCCGCTGATTCAACCAGAAATAAGGTCACGCCTAAATGTGGTGCGGATTACTTGAAGAATTTTCAGTTGCGCGGGCTGCGGTTGGGGATGAAGTCGGCAGAAGTCGTATTGAAGGTAAATGGTCTGAGGATACCTGCGGCTAATGAATTCGGTTTTTCTAGGGCGACCATCAAGCTGGTTGATTTGGGGAAGCGGAACGCAGTTTTCAAGGGATTACTTGCAGGATCGTTTGAATTCGTAGACGGGCGTCTAACTTCTATCTTCCTGGTTTATGACGACTCTGTCATATGGAACAGCCTTGAAGAATTCCTGGCAAAGGTTAGCGAGTCACTTGGGATTCCTAGCTCATGGCAGGCCAATCCGCAGAACACTAGACTAAAATCCATTAACTGCGGTGACCTCAGATTTACTGGCGGGTTCGATTACATCGGCTACAAGCTGAGACCTCTATTGATGGTAAGGGATTCGAGGGCCGATGCTTTAGTCACCAGCCGGGAGAATGAAAAGATTCGACGCCAGATTGAAAAAGAGGAAGAGCGCCGCAGAACCTTCAAGCCCTGAAATGGGTTTCTATTATCGCCACGTCCAGGCTTGTGAGGGGGTTGCCTCAGCGTGGCGGGGGTGAGACGGAGGCGAGGTTGTCTTGCCCCTTTCTTTTACAGGAAGAGACTCCATGATTATTCCCCGTAAATTAAACGCCTCTCTTTTCCTGGCTTGCCTCGTCCTCTTTGCGGGCCACGCTGCCGCGCAAGAAAGATGCCGTCCGAGGTACAACACGGCCACGCCACTCCCCTGCGTCCCGATGCCACGGGTTAAACCTACGCCTACCCTGAGAGCGTTCGGCGACTGCCCGCCTGAAGGGACGGGCGACAGGTCCGACGAGCAGCTCAATCGGCTCAAGAACCGCATAGATGACAACGACGGCAACTTTTACTTCGTTGAGTTCGACGTTCTCCGGGATCATCCCTGGCCGCCGGCAGTGGAATACAAAGACCGGGAGAAATGGTCAGAGACTGACCGTGAGCAGGTGGCGCGGGCCGAAGGCATCCCGGTCATGGTTGAGGCTTACATCTACCACGCAAAACTGATGGGTAAGGAAGCCCCCAACTGCGGAAAGACGGAGAAGGAACAGAAGGATCATCACATCTGGGTCATTAAGACGCCCCGCACGAAACGGAGCCAGTCAATCGTCGTTGAATTCACGCCGCGCGTGCGCGCCCGCCGCACGAATTGGACGACCGAGATGCTGAACAAGATTGCGAAGAAGCGCCTGCCGGTTCGCATTTACGGATGGTTCATGCTGGATCAGGAGCACCCGGATGATTACCGCGACGGCAGCCGCGGCACGATCTGGGAGATTCATCCGGTGATAAAGGTCGAGGTGATGCAGAGGGGAAGATGGAGACTTCTAGACGAGATAACTGTCTTGGATGTGGAGTGAAAGACGCTACGTTATTCCAGAAAAACTTAGGACATCACGCTTCACTTTTCGTTATCGTATATGGAATTGTGAAAGTGGCTTACCTCAACAAGTTCAGCTACAAAGAACTATAGAGATGGATATCTGCTAGCGACGGTTGGCAAAGTATTTGCGGGAGTCACCTTAAAAGAAATGTGGGGCACATATGCTTGCGTTCGACAGTATCTATTTAGACTCTGAGGCTTTGGTTAGTGCAGGCTGGCCTAATATTTCAGCCCCCCTCAGGCGCATTTTAAATTGGGCGAATCGCTATGGTGTGAGCCTCTTTCTACCAGAAGCAACTGAGATGGAGTTAGAAGAACATTGGTATCGGGATTTCATCAAGCTCTGTGAGGAGATTAAAGCCAGCGAAAAAAAGCTGAAGAAATTTCGATACATAGATATGAGGTCACTAGCTGTACGCCTGCCGGATGAAGAAGTGGCACGCCGGCAATATAAAGAGGCGGTGCGGAGGGTTAAAGAAGATTGGGGATTTCAGTCTGTGCCATTAACGAGGCGTAATATTGAAGAATTGTTTGGTTCAGCTATTAGGCGAGTGCCCCCGTTCAAAGAAGAAGGAGCCGGGTTCCAAGATACTGTGATCTACCTATCAGTCATCAACCATCTCAGAGAAACAGGTAGGTCGGGCGCGTACCTTTCAAATGATGGTATCTTCAAAAAAGAGCGAGAAAGAATTTTACAAATTGCTAGCTCTGAAGGCGTAAAGATAAGGTTTTATCGCACTCCTGAGGAACTAGAGGTAGATTTCAATAAGGAACTAAGTGGGGAGGTCAGAGAAAGGCTTGACGAACTTATACGTCTCGCCACTACTGCGATTGAGGAGAGTATACCGGAGCTTGAAGAATTCTTATTTCATACCCTTGAAATACCGAAGGCTCATCCATTCACCGGGGACGTGGTAGAAGTCCAGAGAATTGAAGTTCTTCGTGTAGAACAGGTGCTGCCTTCATTTCCGAGGGAAGGGCAACCTACGGCTATCTCCATTTATGCAGTAATTAAAGCGCATGTGCTTCTTGACACCTCAACATATGATTTATTTAGGGTAGCATTGGCTATCTCTGCTAGGACCGAAAGCGAGAGTACATCTCAAGATGAACCTGTAATTATCCCTTACGAATTAGAATATCGTGTTGAGGTAGAGGCGTCGGGGATAATCGCTGAAGGAAGGTTCCAATCCATTGAGCTACTAACAGCAAAGATAAAAACATTTTAGAAAAGCTATGACATTAGCAAGGTTAATCTGGTATTGCTCCGGGAGAGACGTATAGACTTACAACCTTATCGGCTTTAACAATTACCACCCGGGCGCTCTTGTAGTGCTCTCAATCCGCCGGCGCTTTTGAAGGTAACAAGTAACTCATTCAAGGTATCCACTTAGGCATCTTTGATTTTATCTACCACGCCTCTTCCTTTCAACTCCCTCACTTCTCGGAGAGGCCGGCATCTTCTTGGGCAGGTCTAATTTATCGTCAACCAGCACATCTAACCACACCCCGGCTGCCCGTGCGTATTCCAAAAGCACAGGAAGAGGCGGTTCGCGCGTTCCCAACTCAAAAGCCGAGATGTAATTTCTCCCGAACTCGTTGGACAGACCTAAGCGATTGAGCATCTCGTTCTGCGATAGACCGAGCGAATCACGAACTGTAACTAACTTCTCGGCAAGGCGTGCCGGGCGCGGGCGTCTGGCTTTTCCCATTAGGCTCCTCCTAACGGGAAAGGCGCTCTTCGACAGACGTTGCGATTAGCTTTAATTAAAGCTAATATGCGTTTGAGGCTTAATGCCGGCGGAAGTTGCTGACTACTCTTCCGCGCGGCTCGCATCGTCAGTACCGCTGCGCCGCGCTACTCATATTCTCACTGGCTGCTTGTACCGCCGCAGATCCTGTAGGTCACTTAATTGTATGCCAAACCTTCATCCGACATCCAGAATTTGCCCTCTAACGAACAAATTATCCGCCCTAATGCTCTGTCATGTGCTCACTTTTATGTCTGCGTGTGCCCAATCTGGCGGGAAGGACTATTTCCCACTAGCCGACGGCGCGAGATGGGGGTACACAGGGCGCTCCTCGTCCTCCACCGGCGACAGGGAGATCAATATCCACGCAACCGCCAAAGTTGACGGCGTGACTCTAATCCAAGGCAAGAGGTACTTCAAGCACGTCCTCACCTCGGACTTCTCCAGTGTGCCGGAGATCGGCAAAGAGTTGGAGTCTGTGCGCTACTATCGGGTCGCAGACGACGGTGTTTACTTTCGCTTGGGTAATGATCCTGAGAGACCAGAATTGCTTGAAATGCCGTTACCCATACCTATAGGCACTAAATGGCTCAGCGGCACAACCGAGGTACATGCCGAGCGTGCTGGCACGATCAAGATCGGGGGCCGTGAGTACAAGGATTGTTTGAAACTTACTTCCAAATCCCCAGACGGCGCTCGCAGCACCGAGAACTATCTTGCCCCTGGTGTAGGGATCATCAAAGTCATTTACGTGAACACAACTGAACCTAAATCAACCGTGGAATTTACCCTCGAAAAGTATGAGCCGTAAACAATCGCTCTACCATAAAGCCCTGATCGCATGGAAAGGTGAGCTGGAGAGGAAGCGGCAAGCGATCCTGGAAGACAAGAAGACGAAACTGCGTGACGGATTGCGCCGGAAATTAGAAGAGATCGTAGGGCCTGAATATGCTGTCGAGATAAAGGATACGCAGGCTGACTCAAGCGATCTGGTGCTAGAGGCGGTAGCCGGTTACCTGGATTTCATCGGATTCAGAGGCCCTGCCGGCGAGATCAATGTCATCCTCACAGTTTTATGCCTTCGTTGTGGGTTCAATATGACTAGCAATTTTCTCACCAGCTTGGTTGATTTGGGAAGAGAATTATTGCAGCTTGAGATGACTGGTAGTCTGAGTAACCATGAGTGTTCAGAAAGCAATAAGCCTTAGCCAGGCTAATCCCACTATGCCTTCAGACCCACATCGCGTATCAGTGAGAACCTTCCGCGTACTAGAAACAGAGATAAGAAATGGGCTTAACAGGCTCTATTACGGATTTACTGCAACCTGTTTTATCCAACTGGCAATTATCTGTTTAACTTGAAGGTCACGTTCGTAGGTAACATATAGATCCTTGATTAGATCAAACGGCACAACAGGAAGAGATTTGTGTCGAAGAATCAGGCAATGCTTATTCTGATAATGCATCATACCAAGTTCATAAGCCACATTTGCACTGTATGCCTGATTCTCTTCCGGTTCATCAAATAATGCTATGCCATACTTGCAACAGTAGAGAACTGCTATGGGGTTATAAATATTCTTGGTGATGTTCCACTCCTCGTGATCTGCACGAACGCCCCGCAATCCATATTTAGATAAGTTATCAATTATATATTCACTTAGGTCTCTATTGGATTCGCGAAACTTCATCATCAGAAATACATTCTTCGCAAATGAATACCTGGCTATTTGATTCTCTATCTCTCTTTTAAAGCCAACGAGGGGTTTGATGAGTTCAAACTGGCCCTCTTGTGGTACATATATAGTCCTCTCTCTGATTGGCGAATATCTATCAATCTCCTTGATCACTAGTTGCCTTAACTTTGATAAGGTCGCGGCTTCATCAAGCTCTTCCCTGAGCTGTCTATCATGATCCTGAATGACTTTACGAGCGTAAAACTTAATATCGTCTATCGCGCTGGGGCTGCCTTTGCTGATGAAAGCTGAGACTCCTAGAGTGCCCAAATCCTTCGCATACCGTTCTAAATAAGCGGAAAGGACGATGACTGGGATGTCTGGCCGTTTTGACCTGATTGATTCAAGTAGGCGTAGTCCTACTTCTCCTTCAGGCGCACTGTGAACATCTCGCGGGAGGCTAAGATCAGTTAGAACTAATTTTAAATCAGAGTGTTCTTCGGCAGCATGGAGAGCATCGAGAGCATTTGTTGCCGTAACAATATTGTAGCCCTCGCCTTCCAATAACTCCTTATATACCTCAAGCCATTGGGGGTCGTCATCAATAAAAAGTATTAGTGGCTCCATTGTAAATATTTTTAATCTTTCGTAACTAGTTCCCAGCCAATGTGTGTCAGTAAGCTTGCCTGGGTATTAAGATCATTCTTCTTCTTGAAGATTCCATTTCGGAAGAAATATTGAAACGACAGTTCCTTCTCCCACCCTACTGCTGAATTCTAGCCGACCGCGATGTATTTTTATTATCCTCGCGGCACTGAATAATCCGATGCCGCTATTCGGTTCTCTATTCTTTTTAGTCGTGAAAATAGAGGTTAATTTAGGAGCGTTCTCTTCCGCAATTCCGCACCCGTTGTCTGAGATATTTATAAGTATCAGTTGAGGGGATTTTCGGTCAGATTTTAATTCTATTCCGATTTTGCCCTTTGCTCGGCCGGCCGCCCGTATAGCCTCGACTGCATTCTTCAGAATATTCACCAGGGCTTGCTCCAGCATGGGTATATTAGCTCTCGTGTACATAACTTTTGATTCATAAATCATGATAGAAATATTCTGAGTATCCATCTCAAGTTTTACCACCTTTACAGATCGCCTTATCACATCTCCGACGCTTGCCTTTTGCATAGACCGCTGATAGAAATCGGCGTCACCCCGGAGCATTGAAACTAGTTGAGTAGAGGCGAAAATCCTCCCCGTTTCCTTATCCATGCGCTTGATTCTGGCGAGCACTTCCGGGTCGGACTGAAACCTCTTCTTCATTTGAACTATTTCGGCGTTGATAACTCCCAGAGGGTTTCGTATGTCATGCTCTAGAGTTGCAGTTAATGCCCCGATGTCCTCAAACACGCTTCGCTGAATTAACTGAGCCTGCAAGCTGTCAAATTCAACAAGCATAATTTTAAGGAGGGCCACTCCGTTTACAACTTTGATTAAAAGTGAGGCCGTGAAAGATGATATCGTATTGTGAATAGCTAGATACTCTAAAAAATACATCAGTTGCAACAAGCCATAAATGTAAAAGGAGGCTGCCAGGATATTAGCCAACTTCGGAGGAAAACTTAGCCCGATCCGCTTCTTAATTGCTGTTCCAACACGCATGAGTGCCCATGCTGAGAACGGAGTCTGGGCATATACAAAGATAAGCCTACTCGAAAATGGATCAGACAAATTATCGCTTATAAGCCAGTAACCTATGATAATTGTAAATATTATTTGGAACATCCACGCCGCTATCTTGATAATGGTCCGAAATAAATTTAGTGGTGAATTTAAAGAGGAAAGGGCGGCGATGTAGAAAATCACAGTTGGGACGAACTGTAATAGATTAATCCCAATATAGTATCGAAGCGTTCGATCCTGTGGTGAGAGAAAAAACTGCTGGAAAAAAACTTGAATGGCTAAGGCAAGCCAAGCTATTCCGAGTAAGAAATAGAAAGTATCTCTATATAACTTAGTAGCCAAAAAGTACAAGGTAGTGAGGTAAATAAATAGTAGTCCATTTATACTTACCAAAAGCACGAAAACCAGCGAATATTGTGGAACTGTAGACCCATAGGAATACAATAAGGCATACGAAACTCCTAAAGTTAGGAGAAGGGCCACCACAGCTAATAGCCGTATTGCGCGGGGAGGCGAGAAATTTTCAAGCCCTGATATTTCGGGCTTCCCCAGCGAAGTTTGGATTTGGTCGTTTATGCTCATTACTGATTTAACGTGAAGTGCATTTTGGTGGTGCCGCGCCCGTTATGAAAATAGAGCGTAGATAAGCTACGCTGCTTGCGTCAGTACTCCGATTGCGATGTGTCAGACTAAATACTAATTATATCATCCATGATGAAGGCGTCTTGCTGGAATTTCTAAGCACAAGAGTCCCTTGAAATATCTAGTCCATGTCATGAACGCGATGGCGGTGTCAGCATCAAATTTAATCAGACCATTTTTCTCTAATGATATAATTAGTCCAAAGACCTTTGGACTAATTATCGGAGGGTAAAGCACCTTGACTCCAGCAGAATACCTCAGCCGATTAATTATGAGTCTAAGTGAAGTAGAAACCGTTGAGTTAGGTCGCCTGTTCGTCTCAGCCGGAAGACCCCCTTCACCTTTGCTGCGCGGCGAGTTTGACCCTCAAGAAGTGGAGGATTGGATAGAGTCAAATCTAAAATATGTAGTTCCTTCTTTGCTGCGTGTTATTGACCCCGGTGATGAAATTATCGCTTACTTGTACCGTTTAGGAGTATTCGATTATGAGATCAAACCAGAAGATTGGGACCAAGAGGTTCTTTTAAGCCCGCGATACCGTGCGAATAGGCTTATTGTCAGATTCGAAGTTCACGCTGATTCCGGCGATTCGGATGATGAAGGTGATATTACATATAAAGAAGTGGGATCACAGTACGTATCACTTAGCGGGTTGGCTATTAGTTCCGCTGCTTTGTTTGAGATTTTCTTCCACCTAGCTATAGCCAATCACCCTTTGGCTTTAGAATGGGAGTTCAGAGACCCGTTCATAACCGTTCAGTCAGGCTCCATTCAGTATGCATTTAATGGCAGCCTGCTCGCCGCGGGTATCGCACTTATCGTAGCGTGTGGTGCGGGCGTAACAGCGCCAGCTCCCACAGGTTTGGTGTACGGTCTGGGCGGTCTCTTAGCAAGTACTGGATTGATTCAACTTGCTTTCGAATGGCGTAAGCAAGCGGCCGAAAGCCGTAAGCTCCACGCAGAAGCACTTAAACTCAAAGCAGAGGCTTTAAAAAACTGGGCTGAAGCACAGCAGATTATTGCGTCCACAAGACAGGGAGCGCGATTTGTTGAAACTCCCCAAGACACACCGTATTACCAGTACAGTCGTCCGGCATATTCAGCATTAGTTTCTCCAGAGGAAGTGCGGCGGGAAGCTAAGCGGCTAGGACTAACTGAAGAATATGCTACGCATCTACTCAATCGCGCCTTACGTCCTTATTTAAGTCTCAGAAGTCATTTTCAGCGGATCAATACTGAAACTACTACATATAAAAGCGATAAAGATAAAGAAGAAAACTAAGAAATTCACGCTCGGATATTTCCCCGTCGAAACTTAAGGCTCTAGTCGTGTCAGATTAACTCTGACTCACGCTTGGAATTACTTCCCAAAGGTCCTCTCTAATAATTTGTAGTTTGAGTATAACAAACTCGGCCTCACGATTCGCCCGTTCTTCCTCTAAAGTTGAGGACATTCTCTTCGAGTTCTCGGCAGCGACGCTCCAGATTGTCTATTTTTATATCCTGCGCATTAACAACACACCTGCTCGCGTATAGCATTCTTTCGAGTTCCGCGTTGGTAACTTTCAACTTGGCGATTTCCTCATCTCTTGCCTCCTCTTTGGGCTTAGCCCTAAGCTTCTCACGAAGCCGTTTAAATTGATCTACGACCTGCGGAAATCTGTATTCCCCGGCTTTGGGATGCCCCTGCCTAAAGCGAGAAAAGGGAGTGTCCTTTGATACGCCGGCTTCGGTGGCAAAATTTAATCTGGTTAATTTCGCGCCTTTGGGGAGACGCATAAGCTTACCGGATTTAAAGCGGCCCAGTGCCTCGTTTAATTGCGCATTCGTCCTTTCTGATTCATGTTTCTTCCAATCAGCGAGATGGGCTCCCTTTTTTTCGGGCTCAAGAGGCATTTATTTTTGAAGTAGAGGTTCAAGAGTCGCAGAGTCCAACTCAATACGGTTCTTAAGTACCGAGCCATAATCACTTGCCTTCTCTACTTCATTGAGTTGCTCGTAGTGATTCTTCAAGCGTTGGAGTTTTTCGCTATAAAGAACTGCAAGGGGTTGGATGGCAACTTGGTCATTACGAATTCGCCTAAGATAGAAGCGCCCCAAAGGCCCCGCCTTGTCCCTTACGCTCAATTTACCGAGTGCTAAACGGTTCTGTCTGATATTCATTAAATAAAACGGCACATCTTCTAATAGTATGTAACTGTTAGGGCATTCGGTAGGGTGACATTCATGCTCTTTCGGCCCATCTTCGCCGCATTTTGCCAGGCCGGGTACATACAGGCATGTCGTGAATTCACCACACTTGTACGCAATAAAACCCTCCTCACACATTTCATTCACTAGATCATCCATCGTCCCTGCGTGTTCCTTGCCGCGAAAGTTCATTGGCAGTTCTTCATTGTCCGCCATCTTCATTAAACGCTTTTGCAAAATTAGCCCGCCTGGACCCCCACATTCTCCAGCAAGTATCTGCCGTAGCCGCTCACGCGAGGCTTCTCTATGCTCTTCGAAAAATAGTTTCATCAGTTCGTCATCAACGCCTATGTAGTAATCGGTCATTAGCAATGAACAGTGCTTGAAATGACGCTTTAAGGCTAAGATCGGAACGTTGCCCCATCGGACTGCGTTCCGGGCGAAAGTTCTGCGAAATTGGTGAGGATGAATATGTCCGACGTTGAGCTTCAATTCTTTGATGAAGAAATTAAGCCACTTGTAAAGAGCGCCATCGCTCATGGCACGGGCTTCAAGAATGATTGCGTTCCAAGAGTATGCCCTGAAGAGGCTGTCTGTTAAGGGAACATCGCCATTTTGTTTCGGAGTAAGAGTACTTGGTAATAAAATATGTAGTTGCTCCAAAATTCTAATTGCGCGTGCTGAAAGTTCGCCGCAAAGCCAGAAAGCATTCTCCCCAGTTATATTCGGAGAAGTCTTAGTAAGCGTAGACCGTAACCAAAAGAGGAAACCCTCGTGGCCTTTAATTTTTCTCTTGATTACACAGCCCGGCTTAAGTGCTAACAGCTCACTTAGCCGCATCCCCGTCGAGGTAGCAATTATGATGAAACAGGAAATCTGCAAAAGTCGAAGCCTACGATATAGATCACACTCCTCCCAATCTATACTGTCCCCCAACCATTTTCTTCGGCTTCTGAACAGCATGTTTAGATTCTTATCTTTTACTAAGCTAGCTATACAGAAGTTGAGAGGAACATTTGCTTTTTCTGCCAAGTTGATTACTGATAGGAGCGTGCGTGTTTGTGATCTAATTAGTTTCCCCCGTTTGAAATGTGGAAGTGCCTTCCTAATGCTTTTCGCAAACCTCTCAATACTCTTATCCGCCACCTCGCCAATCGGTTGTGTGTCTAAAGCTTCTTTAATTTGAATAATCTTCTCTTCTTCTATGAGAGACCTAAGACTTGAGATCGTCTCTTCTGCATTGTCTCTTATGAAAACGAGGGCAGCTCCAAGGAGTTCTTGATGCTGCTCGTCTGGGATCGGGGGCGTCTTGGCCGCCCAGAAGTTATCACTTTGATATTTTTCCGGTGATGGATTTCCTGGCGGGTTGAAACTTATCGTTTGTAGGGCATCTTCGAGGCGATCACGATAATTATACAGCCTACCTACTGCCTGGGCTTTTCGCTGGAGAGAATCGCTGCTCAATAACTTTGCATGATCACCCGTCTTACCTTTTTTCGGATTCAGGTTGTTGCATTTCGACAAATGCTCGAAGTACTCATTGAGAGTCGAGCCAGTCGCATCGCGATAATGCCTTAGTGGCACCGGACGCGAAAGCATCCAAGCGGCAAACTCCTTCATTGAACAAATTAGATAATGAGTTGTCGCCGGCCCCAATCCCTCTTCAGTCAATAAAAGGTAGGCGATGACCTTCAATGGTCGCATCAGCCTTTCGAAGGCTACTTGGTCTATAGTGGCACTTCGCTTAGGTAAACGGGACCAGTAGATTGACCTTTTCCTAGAGAGGATCCATACCGGATCGCTGAACTTTGACCATTGCGAAACCGAAACCTCCGTTAACTCTGTATGAGGGGACTCAATTCCCGCCCTTTGAGTGAAGGAAATGCCCTCTTGATTCTGAGCTGGATTAATCACAGGATCATGCTCCAGGTGATAAGAACCGTGACATAGCTGCCGCTTGTTTGGTGGCACGTTCTACAGCCTCCTTAGAGAAGAGGCGCACCGCTTGATTCAAAGTCAACCACGCGTCAGCGTAGAGAACCAGCCATCCCTCCTCGCTAAAACGTTCTCGGTCGTCCCAGATTTGCGAAATTTTTATGAGCAGGGTAGGTAGGTCTTCTTCCAAGATCACCGCATTCGGGCAAGTAAGGCATTTAAAAATCATTGTACAAATCTGTCCCGGAGGGACGTTAAGAAACGCCGGGGGCTTATTCGGCTGTCTACAACGTGCAACTAATGTCATCGCCCCCGATTCTTTAAGCAAATCAACGTCAGATGGCTGGAGACTGCCGTTTTTAATTGCTTGATCCATACCTTCCTGTGAATTTCCTTCTATTACAGTAGCCAAGATTGGTAGGGATCGAGCTTCCTTGTCAGTCGAATTTGCAATGGTCCGGTTCGGAATTATCCGCCGAATCATCTGCTCAATCGCATTAGCCATGCTTTTATCGTGCTCTGCTGCGATGACCCGCCCGCGAATATACGCGATAGTAGTTTTTATATTTTCATGTCCTAAAAACCTTTGGACGCGAAAAATATCCCGAGTTTGGAAGTATAGATACGTGGCTACCGCGGGGCGTAAGTCCCTGAGAGTAAAGTTCGGCAACTGGTATGATTCTCGATGAGAATCAATGAACTCTCTTAAAGATTCTTCAAAGGCAGCGAATTTAGAGACTAGCCTAACCCTTTTGGACCTAATTGTTCCGGTAACAGCTCTGAATAGAAAAAGATAATTCTGCAAACGCTCCTCAGCATGCTCTATTAATGGCTCAGTCCACTTGGTTAAGAACTCTATTATTTCAATTGGATTCTCCTTCCCTCCCGCCTTTGAATTTGTTGCGTGGGCTGGAAAAAGTTGAGACTTCGCCCTTCCAGTTCCCGACCTCGGCTTGTCGTAACTAATCTTCTTATATTGTGGAAGCGGAAAGTCCTCGACACAGTCTCGAGTGAGAGTTAGGAGTGAGGTAACGTTTAAGCCTGTCAGAATGTAGAGTTGTAATGCGAACGGAAGAAGAGAAGCCTCTCCCGTAGGGACATACATCCGAAGGAGTGATATGGGGGACATTTCATAATGCAGAGCAAGAGCACGACAAATTTTATCGGCAATAGGGTGAGCAATACCGTTTTCTCTGATGAGTGAGTGGACCAGATTTTCTTCTTTTCTCCAGTAGCCAATCGGTCTTGTCAAGTCTAAGGAGACGACAGGTAACGTTTCCGACTGCTTGAGCACTTGCTGAATCTTTTCGTGTTCGGATCGAATTTTGTCTGTAACACTTTTTGCCGCAGCAAGAATGCGTTTTAGATCTTCTACCCCCAAAACGTCGTTTGCTGGTTTCCAATCACCAGACGGTTTACTCCAACGGGGCAATTCAGCCGGCAGGTAAGGGAACCATTCTGGATGATAGTTTTTTGTTTTCTTAAGAAAATTATTTAATTTACTGAACGTAAGATAGATAGTATTAGCTGAAAGTGAATCACCATCGTTTCCGTCTGGCATACTTTCTTCTTGTGTTTTAAGACTTCCGGGTTTACGTATTTGAGGTCTTGTTTCTAGCCAAATCTTGAAATTCAAGAGAAGATTTGTATCAATATCATAGGTTTCGTGACAGGCAAGTCCGTTTTTCTCCTCGTATTCATCCAGAAACATTGAAAAGTTTTTAATGGCATAAAAGGTAGTTACCTTTGTGATTGCGGCTACAGAGTCGCCTAGAAGGGTGAATCCTTCAAAGAATGCCTTTTGAATCTGTGGGCGTTCAGCTAAGAAAGCGAAATCCAAGAGGGCAGTGTGGTCGGGGCTTATTTCAAGTCTGATTTGAAAATCAGTTGGTGCACGGTGTACAAGATTAACTACCGCACTTTGACTAACTGATTTTGAATACTTGTTCCGGCTATGCGTCCGGGGAGACATCCCTAATCCTCCTGAAGTTCGTTTATTTGTTCTGCATTTGACTCAGCTTCCTTTGCCTCGTATTTCGGCGGAATATCCCCGTAAAAGTCTATCGTGGTTACTACGCTGCTATGTCCTAGCGCCACCTGGAGTACCTTCTCTACGTTAGGTACACCATCCTCATAAAGGTCCCCTCGCTTTCCAACTGCGAATGAGTGGCGCAGCATGTGCGGAGTGATGGTGATCCCGCACCTTTTTGAGATTCTTTGGAAGATGTGATTTAGGGATATAGGTTGGAGCGGATGTCCGTCTCGGGTTGCGACCCAGACAAAGCCGTGGTCCTGCGATTTATTAATCCCACACTTTTTGAGTATTTTCTCCCTCTCAATATCTATCCAATGTCTTATATGCAAAAAATTCTTAGCAGAGATTGTGATTAGTCTGGTTTTGCCGCCTTTCCCTCTTATGGGGAAGGATACCCAGTTCCGTGACGGGTCATTAGCTAGGTTTTCAATTTCAGGGATGTCGCTAACTTTCCAGAGAATGATTTCCTCCCTGCGCATTCCGGTCTGATAGAGCAACTTTGCTATTAACCTATCGCGACCATTGTTGATCGAGCTTATCCACCTCCACACGGTTTCATGGGTCAGCCACTTTACAGATTTATTTTTTGGAACTCGCTTGTAGGCTGTAATCGGGATTTCCTTTTCTTGTGAATTATTTAGGTGAGCTAAAAGGTTGGCTTTGCTCGGACGGCGGTATCGAACTGTTTCATACTTTAACGGATTCTTTTCTATATATCCTTCTAGGGCCGCGTATTTATAAAACCGAGCGACTGTGATAATTCGCATTTGTATTGTCGTCTTGGCGACTCTTCGGCTGCCCCATCTTTTCTTCTTATGTGTACTATCCGTGGTCTCCTGGTAAAGGCGGTAGGATAAGAGGGTGTTATCATCAACTTCCTGCCAGTCAATATTGTTAGCCTCTAAGTACTGAAAATAGTCGAACAATGCATAGGCGTAAGTTCTCCAAGTTTTAGGTGATCCTCTTTTGGAAATATCACGAATCCAAGCGTTAGCAGCAGTCACAGGTCTTTCGTTCTGGCCGATTATAAACGGTACTTGATACCAGTCGCTGAGGGGCGTGCGGAAAATTTTACTAGGCGTTAGATTCTTTGAATTGTGAAGCAGCTCTTGAATCTTCGAGGTATTTCTTAGTGTCTCCTCGGTCAGGCCGCTGCTCCTTGACAGTTCAGCAATATCCATTGGAATGGATTCGCTACCCACTGAAGTGAGCCATGCGGAGAACCTTGCAAGATCAACGTCCTGGTAATCAATACTACTGAACTGAATAATCATGCTATAGCTCTTGGGAAGATTAGCTCGCCCGTGGATTATTCTTTTTCGCTGTACATCTCATCTGCTCTCATATCGTCAATTACGCGCAGATAAATTTACGTGGCTAGGGTTCAAGAAAGTCATAGGTTGCGAGATGTAGGATTCTTCTATTCCGGCCCTTGCCAGTTAATCTTGAAAGATGACTTAGGTCGAGATAGGTCAACGGAATCTCGTTTTAGCAACTCTAAGATGAGCAATAAACTCCTTGACAGAACCGAGAAGACAACTAAAATGAACTTAGCTTACGGCTTCTAACGACACTAAAAGCCGACTCGCCACCACGGCGAGAATCTAGAGCTGATCTGACCTGGAGCGGTGATGGTTTGCCTGACCTTCCGCCCCAGGTCAATCCTTTATGGATGCTTTGCGCTTCTCATAAAGAAATCGGCGCTAATGTTGCACAAAACCATCCACATGTAAAGTGAAAAATATATTTCAGGGCGGCGCTAAGGTGTTGCCAAAACAGAAGTTATGGACCCGTTCGTTTCCGGTTTGTCGTAAGACGGTTAGTATTCTATTGAAAAAAATTGCCTGTTAAAACCCACATTCGTTTCCGGTTTGTATTGGTGGGGGCTATAAAGGTCTTAGGTAAGAGTATAGAATTCTCGAATCGGGATTCGTCCGTTGGTCCAGGGGCGTTATGCCTTACTAACACCAAATAATATCGAGATGGCTATCGCAATACCTCCCTAATCATAGCTATTTATCAGGCATTTCTGTCTTGCTAATGTTATGCTTTTGGAGAGTCTTATAATCAAATTCATCATCCAGTAAACTACCTGACAAATAGGGAGGTCATTAAAGGTGGATACGGTGTGTGTCAGGCATTATTATTGATAATATAAGGTTTGAGCTGCCGGAGTTCGACCGCAGCGTCCTGGAAGCCTTGCGCCAGCCGCTTGAAGACCAGACGGTGACGATCAGCCGCGCGGCGATGACGCTGACCTTCCCGTCCTCGTTCATGCTCGCGGCCGCGATGAATCCCTGTCCCTGCGGATTCTGGAATGACCCCACACGCGAGTGCCGCTGCACGCCGCCGCAGATTCAGCGTTACGTCGGGCGCGTCTCCGGGCCGCTGCTCGACCGCATAGACATACACGTTGACGTGCCCGCGGTGCGCTTCAAAGACCTCGCGGGCCGGGAGACAGTCACTGAAGGGTCTGAGGAGATTCGCGCGCGGGTGCTGCGCGCCAGGGAGCGGCAACTGGCTCGGCTGCGCGGCGAAAGCATCTTCTCGAACGCGCAGATGCCGCCGCGCCTGATTCGCCGTTACTGCCGGATTGATTCGGAGAGCGAGCGGATGCTCGAATCCGCGATGACGCGCCAGGGATTGTCGGCGCGCGCCTACGACCGGATACTAAAAGTCAGCCGCACCATCGCGGACCTCGAAGGCCACGAGGAGATAAGTGCCGTGCACGTCGCGGAGGCCATCGGCTACCGCTCGCTCGACCGCACCTACTGGACGTGAGCGTGGGTGCGCCGCCGGTAGTAGTCCTGTATGTAGTCCTTCATGCCGCGCTGCCAGAACTTCATCCCGTAGTGCTCCGCTTCGTCTTTCGCTCGCTCGCCCGTCCAGCCGTCGTAGGTGATGCGGTAGGCGGCGACGACTGTGCCGGTGCGGTCCCGCCCCTTGGCGCAGTGCACGAAGACGACGCCGTTCTCGGGCGCGTTGATGAGCGAGAGCACCTGAGCGACCTGCTCGTCATTGGGCCGACCCATCCGCCCGAACGGGACGTTGAAGTAGCGCAGTCCGGCGGCGCGGGCCTCCGAGCCTTCGGCCAGAGCGCGCCCGTCGTCGTCGCGCAGGTTGATGACGGTGTTGACGCCGAGCAAGGCCAGCTCGCGCAACCCCCCCTCGGGCGGCTGCCCGCCGCGATACAGTTTGTCATTGACCTGGTGGAAATTCGGGGCCGCCTGCGCGCGCGGCTCGCTTTCTTCTTGCGCGAATGATGCGGGCGCGGCCAGCAATAGCAGCAGCCACACTGCGGCCTGTGCGAGGGCCGACACGCGGCCCCTCATCTCGTCTGCGTGCGAGGACATCTGTGCGGACTCCTTTTCCGGTCAGCGCGAACTCTGGGGACGAACGCTTGTGTCTTGGTCAGCGGTGAGACGGCCCGTGGGCCGGCTCGGGGTTGTGTGACAGGGGTGAGATAGACTATATACCTCGGACGAATTTAAGAGAAGCCCGCGCGGGGCGCGCCGGGGCTTGTCAGCGTCAGGCTTTGCCCTTATCTTAAAGGCCAGCCGAAGCAATCCCTGGCGCGTCGGAAGGCTTGACCGGACTCAAAATCTGCGCCCAGTGCACGATAGCGTTGGTTTCGGCACACGAAAAAGATTATCTTTTGGCCGGACAAGGCAACGACGCGCCGAAAGCGCCGCATCACAAGTCGGCGGAAGGCAATAGCCCTCCTTTGACAACGGGGCGCGTCGCCTGCCGGTTCTGAAGCGGCGGTCCGAGGAGAGTGGGGCACCTCTTTTCGGCGGCCTTCAAGAACAAGGGACAAGTGACCGCAGCCGAACCCGAGACAACGCAAACGACCGATTACGCGCTGGCGCAAAAGGCCGCCGGGGGCGACATGCCAGCCTTCGAGGAGCTGTACCAGCGTCACAACCGGCGCGTTTACTCACTCTGCCTGCGCATGACGCAGAACGTCTCGGAGGCCGAAGACCTTGCCCAAGAGGTCTTCATCCAGCTCTTTCGCAAAATAGGAAGCTTCCGCGGCGAGTCCGCCTTCACGACCTGGCTCCACCGCCTGACGGTCAACCAGGTCTTGATGCACTTCCGCAAGCGCAGCGTCAAGCTGGAGCAGACGACCGAGGAGGGCGAGACCCCCGTCCAGATCGTCGTCGGCACGGAGAACCCCAACGCGATGCCTGTGGTTGACCGCATCGCGCTCGACAAGGCGATCGCGCAACTGCCCCCGGGCTATCGCACGGTCTTCGTGCTCCACGACGTAGAGGGGCACGAGCACGAGGAGATAGCCCGGATGCTGGGCTGCTCGGTCGGCACGTCGAAGTCGCAGCTACACAAGGCGCGTATGAAATTGCGCAACTTGCTGAGGCAACAGAATGCGGCGCAATAGCTTCAAATTGCGTCCCCCCGGATTCGTGCCGGGGGCGGAAGTCTTAAGCTCATGCAGTCTCCCCAAGATTGCTCAGGCGCGGCCCCGAAAAGCGAGGCCGGCCGCAACGCCCCCAGCGTTTTGAGTTCTTCTGTATTAGCGATATCGCCCGCCGGGGCGATCGGCTAGAGGTTAGAAAGACCATGAACTGCGAGAAGTGCCACGAACTCTTGAGCGACTACCTTGACGGTGCGCTCGGCCGCGATGACAACGCGGCCTTCAGCACGCATCTGGAGGAGTGTTTCCCCTGCTTCAACGTGCACGCCGAGCTGAACTCGATCGTCAGCTACTGCCGCGACAACCGCGGCGAGTACGACATCGCCCCGCCCAACGAGCGCGCCCTGTGGCTGCGGATTCGCAACACGGTCGAGGCCGAGACTGAGGCGGCCGCCGCAGCAGCAGCGCGGCCGGCGGCGCGGCGCGAGGGCTGGTTGACGCGCATGATGGGGCGCAGCTGGGAACTCTCGCTCCCGCAGGTGGCGATGGCTATCGTCGCCATCGTCGTCGTCGCCTCGCTCGCCACGGTCTTCGGCCTCCGCGGCTTGCAGAAGGGCGGCGCGGTGGAGCAGGTGGCGAGGGACACGAGCGGGCGCGGACCCCAGGGCGTCATCATGGTCGGCGACAACGGCGGCTCCGGCGACGCCGCTCTGAGCAACCTCGCCTGGCAGCAGCAGCAGATCAAGTATTGGACGCAGGTCGTGGAAGAGCGCAAGGCTCACTGGAGCCCGCAGGTGCGCCAGGACTTCGAGCACAACCTGAACCTCCTGGACGAGACCGTCCAGGACTCTTTGAAGAAACTCTCCGAGCAGCCGCACGACGAGGTGACGGAGGAGATGCTCAACGCCGCGCTCAGCGACAAGATGCAGCTCCTCAAAGAATTTTCCGACCTGTGAGCAGGTCCCGAGCCTCTCCCGTAACGCAAGACAATCGCTTTCGAGGAGTTGGTGAACAGTAGAGAGATGAACATTCGCACGCTCGACGCGCGCCGCTGGAGCCCGGCGGCGCGCGCCGTCATGACCGTGGCCGCCCTGGCCCTCGTCTTCCACGCCGTCGCCCCCGCGGCCTTCGCGCAGCGGAGCGTCACGCGCAAGTACCCGGCGTCGAAAAACGTCCGCCTCGAAGTCCGCAACGTCTCGGGCACGATCACGGTCGAGACCTGGGAGAAGAGCGAGATTCTGATCACCGCCAAGCTCTACTCGCCCGACGCCCAGTTCAAGCCCGAGCAGACCGAGAGCTGCCTCGGCATAGACATCGTCCGCGACAACCGCGGGCGCATGGTCGGCGACATCAACTTCATCGTCAAAGTCCCCGTCAACTCGACCGTGGACATAGAGACCAAGCGCGGCAACATCAGCATCAACAACGTGCGCGGCGGGATGGTGCGCGCGCGCGTCTCCACCAGCGGCGACATAGACCTGACGGGCATCCGCGCCTCCGAAGTCATCGCCGAGAACGGCGTGGGCCACGTGCTCTTCGACGGCGAACTCCTGGCCGGCGGCTCCTACACCTTCAAATCGCTCTCGGGCGACATCAACATCAGCATTCCGCGCAACGCCTCCTTCAGCCTGGTCGCCAGCGGTCAGCCGCAGTCAATTGACCTCAACGCGTTCGACACGCGCGGCCTGAGCAACGTCGGCGGCGGGCGCAAGATTTACGGCAACGTCGGCGACGGCCCGCGCGCGACGCTCACGGTCTTCAACCAGCGCGGGAAAATCTCTTTCATCGCGCGCTGATGCACAACTCCAAACAATCGCCGCGCGGGCGCGCCTTCTCTCTGCTCATCTTCTTCGGCGCGCTCGCGCTCCTTTCTTTCGGAGGGCTTGTTGCCTCGGCCCAGCAGCGCGAGCGGAAGAACGCGCCGGCCGTCCCCGCCGCGACGCCCGCGCTCACGCGCGCCACGAGCCGCCACGAGGTCCGCCGCTTCAACTACGGCAGCACGCTGACGCTCGTCGGCGCTCCCGCCGGCACCATCACCATCGAAGCCTGGCCCAAATCCGAAGTGGACATCACGGCCGAGTTGGTGCATTACGCGAACACCGAAGAGGAGCTGGCGCTCCTGGCCACGGTCAACACCTTCACGATTGACGAAGACATCAACCACCTGCGCATCCTCACCACGGGCACGCACGACCGCGCCTACATGAAGCGCGTGGCGAAGAAATTCCCAAAACACCTCCTCGGCCTGCCCTGGAAGGTTGACTACCGCATCCGCGTGCCCGCCATCTGCGACCTTGAGATAGACGCGGGCCGTGGCCCCGTCAGCCTCTCGGGCGTCGAAGGCTCCATCAGCCTCAAGGCGCTCGAATCGGACGCGACGCTCGTGCTCACTGGCGGCGTCGTGAGGGCCACCGTCGGGGCGGGCACCGTCCGCGTCCAAATCCCCGCGCGCAGCTGGCGCGGCGCGGGCGCGCAAATCGAGTTGGCCCGCGGCGACCTCTCGGTCGAGCTGCCCGCGGGCTTCAACGCCGAAGTCAGCGCCGACGTTCTTCGCTCGGGCCAGATCGAGAACGGCTACACGGAGCTCGTCCCGCAGGAGCGCACGACCTTCACGCCGCGCTCGATCCGCGCCCGCGCCGGGGCCGGCGGGGCCTTCCTCTCCTTCCGCGTCACGGACGGCACGCTCAGCATCAAGCAAAGTCAAAAGTAAAAAGACAAAAGGTAAAAGTCAGAAATTTGGCTTCCTGACTTTTACCTTTTGCCTTTTACCTTTTTACTGATTATCCTTGCGGCGCTCTCTTATCCGAATTAGCAGACATACACCAACGATGACCGTCAAATCAGACCGCTGGATTCGCCACATGGCCGAGGAAGCCGGGCTCATCCAACCTTTCGACTCCAAACTGGTCCGCGAAGTCGAGGGCCGCCGCATCATCTCGGCCGGGGCCTCCTCTTACGGCTACGACATGCGGCTCGCCGACGACGGCTTCCGCGTCTTCTCGCCTATTCACGGGCGCGAGATTGACCCCAAGCGCTTCGACGACAGCTCACTGGTCGAGCCCCCCCTGCGCACGGCCGACGACGGCTCGCTCTACTACCTCATGCCGCCGCACTCCTACGCCCTCGGCGTCACGGTCGAGACCTTCCGCATGCCGCGCAACGTGACAGCCATCTGCATGGGCAAGAGCACCTACGCCAGATTCTCTAAACCAGTTTTCGACTGTATGTGTGAGTGAGTGAGGGGGGAAACTGCCCGAAAATCTCCTATAGTAGCCAGCAAATAAATACGCAAATTTGTGAATATTCAAATATAGTTCTAAATTGGATCTATATTAAGTCAGCAGCTTTTCAATTTTCCTAGGGAGAATAACAAGATCAATGAGCATCAAAGCAGATAAGTGGATCCGTCGCATGGCACAAGAGCACGGCATGATTGAGCCGTTTGAGCCGAATCAAGTTAAGGAGATTGATGGACGACGGATTGTTTCCTATGGTACGTCAAGCTATGGTTATGATGTACGGTGCGCTGATGAATTCAAATTATTCACCAATGTATACAGTGCTGTTGTTGACCCCAAGAACTTTGATTCCAAGAGTTTTGTAGACATAAAGAGTGATCATGTCATCATCCCGCCAAACAGTTTTGCCCTCGCTCGAACGGTAGAGTATTTCCGTATCCCGCGAAATGTAATGACAATTTGTCTGGGTAAGAGCACTTATGCAAGATGCTTTCGCGGGGACACCCGAGTAAGGTTAATTGATGGTACTGCGCCAACACTTGAGGAGATGGCTCGGCGTACTGATCGCGGAGAGATCTTCCAAGGTTACAGTATCAGCCCGATAGGTCAGATAATAGTAACGCAACTTGAAAATCCGAGATTCATTGGACGCGATGCTCTAGTTGAAGTTGTTCTTGATAACGAAATATCTATTTACTCTACCCATGATCACGAATTCATGATGGCCGACGGCAGAATGCTTCAGGCCAATGATCTGCGGCCTGGTGATCCGCTTATGTCTTTGGACCGACAATTCGCAGGCGGATATGCGGTGGCTTATAAATATGTCCCCTCTTTCAATCTACCAAGACCTTTAAATGGCGGCCGTTTAGATTTGCCTTCGCTCAATGATCCCATTCAACAATTCAGTCTTAGAAAACCGCGAGGTAACTATAAAGTCTCTGAAGTGCGTGTGATTGCCGGTGATCATGACGTGTATTGTTTGACAGTACCTGAAGCGGGTAACTTCGCCCTCGACGCTGGCGTATTTGTACATAACTGCGGAATCATAGTAAACGTAACCCCATTCGAACCAGAATGGGAAGGATATGTAACCTTGGAGTTTTCAAATACCACTCCGATGCCCGCCAAGATTTATGCCGATGAAGGAGTAGCACAGGTTATATTTTTTGAAGCGGACGAAGTTTGTGAAGTCTCCTATAAAGATCGGGGAGGAAAATATCAAGGCCAGCATGGAGTAACCCCGCCGAGACTCTAAGTCTGTAAGTTCGATCATAAAATGGAAATCTTCGACCATAAAGTGAAAAATTTTCGAGTATAAAATCATCAGCGCATCCGTGAGGAGATATCAAAATACGAGCGGGGATTACGAGTACCTTCATTGTTGACTTTGCTGAAATATGCCAGAGCAGCAAATCTAATGAGTGGATGATTTAATTGATGATGAACTAGATCTGCCGGAGAAGCTACCTGCCAGAGTGAAGAGTAAAGCCGTTAGACGTAAAAAGTCCTCTAGCAATAAGAACTATTAACCTTGGTAAAGTACAATTATATAGTCGGATTTGCTCCTTTTAGTTTTCAAAAGACCGAATCTCAGAATACGCTTATAACCAAGATCAAGTGCAGTATTGATAAATAGAGATCTGTTTTAATAAGAGTCTGATTACTGGCACTACGTTTAAACACTATATTGACGGTCAGATGTGAACTGTCTATCATTTTAATTCATGGAATCAAATTGGCCACGTTATTTATCAGAGTTATTAAGCTTGACTGCTAAGAGGACTGAAGGCCGAGTCGCAATGTATAAGCGATTTCCCGTCCTCATTAACCCCTACCTAAATCTTCTTGCGGAGCAGCGAATTATCAAAGTCACGGGAACGAATGGCAAGGGATCACTTTGCGCGATGCTCGAGGCTTGCTTAGGATATGAAGGGCTACGAGTTGGGCTATTCACCTCTCCGCATTTATCTCGTGTCACAGAGCGCTTTCGCGTAGCAGGTGTTGAAGTGTCGCCTGATATGCTTGACCGTCATGCAGAAAAGGTTCTGCGGATTGTCCATCAGATAGATGATAAATATGGGGACTCATACACGCCTTCCTTCTTTGAGTGCCTTATTTTAATTGCAATCCAGCTCTTTCATGAGCAACAAGTCAATGTAGCAATCTTCGAAGCGGGAATAGGCGGCTATAATGATGCAACAAGCCTGCTATCAGGTGAGTTTTCAGTGATCACCAATATTGGTATGGATCATAAGGAGCAACTCGGTAATTCATTAGAAGCAATTGCTGCTGATAAAGCGGGCATTGCCTCCCCTAATACGCATCTGGTTTTAGGGCCTGATATTTCATCATCGCTTCGCAGTGTTATTGAAGAAGATGCCCGTGCCCGGGGAGTTGCAGTTTGCCAGGCATCTTTAGAGGGCTTGCAGGCGACTTGGATAGGGCTGCACCACCCAACGCTTATTGACATGTCTATTAATGGGCAAATAGTACATTATGATCTTCCCCTTTTGGGCCGCTATCAGGTTGGAAACTTCGCCACTTTAGTGGCACTCATTAGAATTCTGGCACGACAAGGGGTAGTGCATGATCTCTATTGCCTTAAAGGGGTTGAGCATACTCGCTGGGCTGGCCGTTTAGATGTGCGCAATGGCTCCCCGTGCTATATTATTGATGCAGCCCACAATGAGCATGGAATTCTAGCACTAATCAACTCCTTAGCTGATCTTGTACCTTACTCTGAGCGAATATTACTTTATGGTGCTAGCGCAGAAAAGGATTATCGAGCATATTTACCACACCTCTCGCAGCTTGCTCCGCAGGCTTACCTTGTCGAAGGCTTCTACCGTGCAGAGAAAGCAAGCGTGCTTGCAGATATGCTGCCCGACGATTGTAACTGGCTGCAAATCTTTCCCTCGCCAAAAGATGCAGTAGAATTCTTCGCAAAATCCCCTCTTCACAAAGATAAATTTATTGTTGCGACCGGGTCAATCTTTATGATTGGTGAAATAATGAACCGCCTGGATTCAATGAAACCTTCACTAGATTACGGAGTTTAGAATAAATGATGAACGCTTCCGAACGTACTAACCGTAGCATCCAAGAAGCCCTTCTTACGATACCGAAGTTCGGTAATGGTATTGGTTTGCATCGGATGCTTGCGCTTTGTAATCCACTGGCTAGTACTGACTGGATGAAACAGTTAGATGCCATCAAAATTACTGGTTCAAACGGTAAAGGCAGTGTCTCTGTAATGGTAGCGAGTGTTCTTAAAGAGCTTGGAATTAGCACAGGTCTGTATACTTCGCCGCATCTCCTGGAGTTCAATGAGCGCATAATGATTGACGGTCAGCCAATTTCGAATTCCGAACTTGCGGAAGCTGTCAAATGGTTCTATCGGCGCAGAGATGAATATCAGCAGCATTTTCCTGATGATACTATTGGCGCATTTGAGGCATTTACCACTATTGCATTGTATTACTTTTCCAAGAGACAGCCCAGAGCACTTGTGACCGAGGGGGGAATTGGTGGCCGTTATGACTCGACTCGGATTATCGCGGGACAGTTCGTCGGCTTAACTTCCTTAGATCTTGAGCATACTGCTTTGCTCGGTAATACACTTGAATTGATAGCTTATGATAAGGCTGATCTCTGTCCAGACGGTGGCATGATCATTACAGGTGTGTCAGACCCAGATATTTTAAGGCGGCTTCGAGGGTACTGTGCCCTCCGAAGGATTACACTGCGTTGTACTATTGAGCACAGCACTGTACACAGAGTTTCATTTAACGAGACTTACATGGAGTTGGACTTGGAGCTAGACGGAATCACTCTTTCTGGATTGCGCGTGGGGCTGCAAGGAGTTCACCAAGTCACAAATGTAGTGGTCGCGATCCTATTGCTTCAAGAATGGCTGAAGGTGCATGAACCAACGCTTTCTACAGAACAATTCGATAATGCAATCCGGCAGGGGATGCGTTCATTATACTGGCCTGGTCGCTTTGAGAGGATTCATCAGAATCCTGATGTCTTCATAGATGTCGGCCATAGCCCAGATGCAATTAAATCACTAGTACAGACTGTACAGATAGCACTGGCAGACAAGCGGATACTGCTCGTTACAGGTGTGTCTTATGACAAGGAGGTAGAGAGTATCGTAAAAGAGTTACTGTCCATTGCTGACGCCGTTATTTGCACTCGTGCTTATCACAAGGGCTCTCCTTCTGAAGAGATTCTTCGAATTGTCCAGAATGCAAAACCGGACATCCCCACGTTTGTAGATGCAACTATTGAAGAAGCTATGCATCGTGCCCTTGAATATGCCTCAAAAAACAACATGACAGTTTTAGTCGCAGGAGGGCTATTTCTCTCCATGGAAGCTGCACATTCCATTAGAGGGAGTAATCCTAAAGACCTGCATTTCTTTTGAAGATTTTATAATTATTCATGAGTCCCAATCGGTTCTGGTTAAAAACAAAGGTGCTTGAGTACTTGATATTCCCGCAGCTTCCCAGCTTCTGTGGTATAGCTGCTTGTTGTGGTGCGCTTGGCTGTCTTCTTCATTGCCAAATAACAGAACAAATGCTACATGCCCAATATCAGGTTGGTCTATATACAAAATTGCGTGCTCCCGCCACTTGCTCACCCGACGATTTTGCGAGCCTACCGCGATTGGGACTTGGTTTCAGTAACTGGGATGTGATACGGCTCTGTAACGCCGTGCTTCTCGATGCAGGGAAGCAGCCTGCGGCAGTAGTCCTATGTGGAAAAGACTTTGTGCGCGAAACTGAAGAATTGAACCAACTAAAACAGATTCTTGACTGGCTCCGAGACGACTCATGCCATGCGATAGTTCATACAATAAATCATTACACTCTAGTAGCAGGAGTGTTTCAACACTCTTTGACTGAAGACATCTACCTACTGCTGGCTGATTCTGCGACTCGATTTGGCCCGCTGCGGTCACTGGCCTTATCAAATATAACAACTTTAGCTCGCCAAGATGAGCGATATGGATTCGTCTTGGTTTCTGATAAGCCCATACCGCAAACGTTGTTTCAGCGTTGGACCAATAGCATGACTCCGTCCGAAGTTACAGAGCAGCAAAGATTTGCTCGTATAGATAGGAGTTAATAAGTCCTTCGAGGTCAATATCCTTAGAAAATATTGCTGCAACTTCTTCCTTGCGCGGAGTTACCCCGGAGGCCGCCATGAGTATTAGTGAAAGAACGCCGGGATACCAAGCAAGTTGCAAGTCCTCAAAGTCACCTCGCAATTTCAGAATCTGAGTTTCAAATCCCGCATCAGTGTTCTGCCCTGCGCGGTGCAGTGCCAGCAAAAGAATAAACTGCCTGAGCAATTTCTCGTAAGGATTGCTGGCACCGGCCTCGTCTAAAAACTGATTTGTCTCGGCGAGGTTTCCTTCAAGTGCTGAGAGCAGAGCGCTGGTTTGCAGGCACCACTGCCTGGTGCCTCTATGTTTCTTGTCTTGGCAGAGTTCCAGCGACTTCTGATTACAATACCGCGCCGTCTCGCGATCTCCCGCAAGAAGGCCGACGATATTGGCCTTCGTGTCCCATGCGGAGGCGATAGTCAGAGCCAGGCCATCTCGAAGCGCTTCGATTGCTTTCTCGATGGTGGCGGTGGCCGCCTCGTACGCGAACAGCCTCGATTGCAGTTCCGCCAGCACTCTGAGCGCCTTACCTAGTCGGTTCTTGTTTCGTTGGCCGCCCAAAAACTTGACGACCTCGCGGAGTTGTTCTTCCGCCTCCACGTAGCGACCTATGCGAAAGAGGCATGTAGCTCTGAGCAGTCTGGACTCGAACTTCAATTCCGGCGAGACGCCGAAAGTCGGATTCTCAAGGGTGTGCTCTAGTTGAGCTAGCGCAGCCACGAAATCAGATTCGGCCACCACCTTGATGAACGCTAATTGGTGCTCACAACGATAGCCATACAGCGATGCCACTTGCCGCCCAATTTCGTATGCTCTCTCTGCCTGAAGGAAATCCTCTTTATACTGATATACCCTGCCGACGACGTAAGCGTGCTTCGCTTGCAACTCTGGAGGAAGCTCTTGAACCTCGACCTGATTCGCATGGGAGAACGGAGTATCAAAGTCGTCACTGTCTCTGAAGTGAGAATTCAGCGCCAGTGAGATTTGCCGACGCGCTTGCAACCGCAAGTTTCCTTCAACTGCGCGGCGACAAGCGTCAAGATTAAGCAGCGCCAGCGCCTCCCAGTATTTGCTGATGGTTTCCAGATATTCAACATAATCGAGAAGCCCCTCGCCGCCTGTTTCCCCAAAATGCTCGGCGTTGCGCGATAAGAGATCAAGGACAGTTGTATCGCTGTTTCCGTCACGTGAAGGAATCTTTTGGGTGAGGCCGTAGGTAATGCGAAAGAAATCCAAAGCTTCGCGAATAAATCCCTTCGCAAAAGCACTCTGCTCAGAATCGTTCATTACCGTTACTAAAAATGAAAACCTGGAGGGATCGTCAGTGACCGCCCACTCCGCAAAAAACAGCAGGGCGACTAATAAATGTTGCGGATTGACTTTGTCTCTTTGTTGCGGCAAAAGCAGGTGTAGTTCAGAAAGTAGCTCTGTGAGATTTTTCCCGGAGTTCTGACGCCACCACTCTTCTGATAGGTAACTTGCGATGAAGAACTCGAACGTCCAATCGGCACCAAATCTGATCAGATTTTCATTGCCGGAACTCCGCCGAACAGTTTCTCTCTCAAGGAAAGGGGTATTGGCGAGCAACTTGTCTAAATAATCGCTGTTGTTCCATGTCTGCCCCTCTAATTCCGAATCCAAGCACGATAGGTTGCCGGGCGAGCGGAGAATAAAGGCGGCGAGCCTACTCAGGTATCTCTTCATTCGCCCGACTTCGATTTCCCTTTCTATCCCCGCCTTTTCCAGCGTTCGGTTAACGATTTCACGAATTAGAGCAGACCTGCCCATGCTTAACGGTATCTCAGCCCCGTTATAAGTTTCCATCATCAAGTCTAAGACAAAAGGGCGGTCGAGCAGCTTGCGAATAGGCTCTGAAAGTTGCTCGAACGTAGTAGTGGGTCTCAGTCCTGTTCTGCCGTATTGCTCGTACATCGCTTCAAGTTCGAGCCTGCCATCTGGAAGACGCATTTTGTTGATGCGACCAACGCGCATATAAGGTCGGCCTCGATCATCGCGTTGGAAAAATTGTAAGAGGTCGGTATCCGGGTCAGCTTGCCTTGCGCTTTGCCAGAAGAAAAAATCATGAAGATGCTCACGAAGGAATTCCGCGCGCAGTGAAAAGACAACCTTCAATCTCACGTCGCGCGTTTCGGTGAGTGAGTGTAGAGCCTCGACCAATTCTCTGAATTCCAACAGGGAAAATTCAGTACACTCGTTAAGACCGTCGAAGAAGAGCACCCACTTTTTGTCAGAGCAACGGTCGAAAAGCTGACCGAGCCGCGTTAGCTCATAGTGTTCGATTGGCAGCAGTGTGTTGAAGGCGGTTTGTGGAAGGTCTCCGACTTTAAGACCCTTACATTTAATAAGCACTGGCAAATAACGCTCGCGGTCGAGTTGCCGCGTGAGATTGAGAAGAAGACTCGTCTTACCTGATCCGGACGCCCCTGATAAAAGCAGTAGATTACTCGTTGATTCCTCCAGAAAATTCATGATGTCCATCTCAACGGCGCGAGGAACGTAACGGTTTAATTGAAATAGCTCCTTGTCCCGATGCCTCTCAAATACATGGGCCATGTGCAAGGAGACCAAACCGGAGACGATATCACCGGGACAATACTCAAGGTCAATCGGGAATGGTCTCGCCAAGTAATGACGCGCGAGCGCGAGGTCAAATTCCTGGCAAGCCCGGTGCCAGTCCTCGACAAGTTCCGGGCGTTTACGAAGCAGGGCTTTAAATGTCAATGCATGGCCGATTTGTTGCTTCGCCACCTCGTAGGACGACTGAACATAGCCCAAGACGCGAAGCCGTTGCATATCTATCACCGGTGCGCCGCTATTACCCGTGTCGCTGCTGATGCCGTAAATCTCGAAACGCTCTTGATGCTCATTGAAGTCGTATCTGATGGTCAACTCGCCGATGGGCATCTTGGGTTCTTTGAGTATCCCGTAGGTCTCCACACCGGCGTAGCCTAGAGACGCGGCGACGTGACGATGCTTCGTCGTGGGGACTGGCTCTGAAGAGATCGGCAGCGGTTGGGTCTTCTGCGGCGGGTCGCCGAGGTCTTGTACGGCGAGAAGGACGAGGTCTGCTTCCTTATCGGAAGGAAGAATGACTTTGGCTGGGTAGATGCGCCCGTTCCAGCGAACCGATATCTTGTCATCTGTGAAAAGAAGCGGGCCGTGAGCACAGGTACAAACTAGTCCATCATGGGATACGAAGAATCCCGTCTGAAATGGTATGTCGTTGACGATCACCAGGACAACTGATGATCGGATAAGCGACTCGACGAAACTGGTAAGTTCGGGTTTGACTATATGACTAACTGACATCGCATAACTTGTCGCCAGCCCACTGGACGATAATTACAGATACTGTAGCAGGTGAAGGATAGCCTGTAAGTGCCACCAGAAAATCACAGAGAGCGCTCGCTAACTGGACTGTCGTTGTAAACTGCTTCTTCTTCGACTGGTAATCCCACTGTCTGCATATCAGGTCGCGCAGGTCTATCTGGGCAGCCCAGTTCAGAAAGGCTTCCCGCAAGTCGCCTATGGTGCTCACGAGGTCCTTGGCGCTGCCGCCGACCGTGCGCTTCAATTCCTCGTCATACCATTGTGAGAGGAGTTCCTGCTCCGGTGTCTTTATCAGGCTTTCGATTTGTTCTACAGTCATTATCTCCTCCTCTAAACAGTTTGGGATTGACTTGGCTCTGGTTTGTACCGAGAGTGGTGATTTATTGCTGGCCTATGTGTTTGGTGCGACTTAAAACAAGAGCACGGATAAAATGTGAGTTAACAGCACTTCGCTGTGTCTGCCAATAATATGCTACATACAGGCAGCAAAGCCAGCAAATTATGACTGGGAGACTGAGATCGTGCAAAGACTTTTGAATAAACCAGTTGTTATAATAAACATGATTTTGATGACGTTTTTATATAGGGTGAATTTGTGAAAACTCCTTTTGTAACGGACATACTAAAGAAGATAGCGCCTCTAATCGGGGCAGAACTTCTGATAGAGCCCGAGTATGGCTTTGTTGGGCAGGTCAGGTTCCAAAATGGAAAGAAGATGCTATTTCGCGGCAGCAATTTTAATATCAATCGCCTTGGTTCCGTTGAGATCGCCCGGGATAAAGGTTATGCAAACTTCTTTCTTCAGACTTTCGGATATAAGACGCCTGAAGGTCAGACTTTTTTCAGCGAGAAATTGTGTCAGAACTTATTGGTGAAAAGAAATATTGATGATGGGTTTGCTTACGCGCAACGGTTAGGTTTCCCTGTCATTCTCAAGCCTAATAACCGCAGTCAAGGAATGCTTGTCACGAAGGTGTATAACAAGCGGGATTATTATCGAGTAGCAAGACAAATATTTAGAAAGACATCGGTGCTGTTGGTTCAAAGGTTTTACCGAGGCAGAGATTATAGAGTAGTCGTACTCGACGATGAGGTTATTTCAGCCTATGAAAGAATACCTCTGCTGGTGGTGGGCGACGGTCAATCTAGCATCAAGGAACTTCTAGATCAAAAGCAACAACTATTCATCAAAAATGGCCGTGATACCGTCATTGACATTGATGATTTTAGAATCAGATCAAAGTTAAGCAGACAAAAACTGAGTTTTGCAAGTGTCCCTCAAAAAAGTGAAACTGTACATCTCTTGGATAATGCAAATCTATCAACTGGTGGAGATGCATTAGATGTTACAAAAACCATACATCCTGAGTTTTATGAATTAGCAGTTCGCATTACGAGTGATATGGGGTTGAGATTGTGTGGAGTGGATATTATCACGAATGATATTTCACTACAGCTAAAGGACTATGTCGTTATTGAAATTAATGGAGCACCAGGTCTAGATAACTACGCCACGATGGGACAGGATCAGGTTAGGGTGGTGGAGGCGTTGTATCTCAAAGTCCTGAAAGCATTAGAGAATGACAAGAGTGATGGCTAAAGTATTGCAATTTATAGAACCATTACAGAAGCTATCTTCCCTGTCAACCTCTCTAGGAAATGGAGATAGGAGCACTGCTATAACCTATGTAACTCTGCGCCTCTGTGAATCGTTTGGTTAGAAACTTTAAAACAAAACTTTACATCGAATCTTTAGCTAGAGATTACATTTCTGGATTTCGGTTAGTATTGTCCTAATTTTGGCGGTTATCTACTTGACACAAGGTAGATAGTTCTGTATTATTCCTTCCGTGATGATTTCGCGGAACGGCCAACACTACTTTTCTTTTCATCCGATTCACGAACAACGTGCTTCAGATGGTCAATTACTTCCTGCGGGAAGAGTTGATTCGCGGCCTCGTCTGTCGTCAGGTCTAACGGTTTCTTTTCTTCGGTTTTCTTCTTTGTCATAGGAGTCTCCAATCATGGCTAAAGCTAAGAATCAATCCGCGCCGAAACAGGACATGGACTTAATGAAACTGTTTGAGCAGTTCGGCTCCGAAGAGAAGTGCCGCACGTACCTAGAAGGTCTGCGCTGGCCTGACGGCATCCTTTGCCCGCGCTGCGAGTCCAAGAAGATTTCCCGCATCTATGAACGTAAGCAGTTCGCGTGTGATTCATGCCGGTATCAATTCTCCGCAACTGCCGGAACCATCTTTCACGACTCGCACCTTCCCTTGCCGAAGTGGTTTGCCGCCATCTATCTCATCTGCGAATCGAAGAAAGGTATGAGTGCCAATCAACTTAAGCGCACGTTGAAAGTGGCCTATAAGACCGCGTGGTATCTCTGCCATCGTATCCGTGCCGCCGTTGCCGATGCCGACACTTCGCTTCTTTCCGGCATCGTTGAAGTTGACGAGACGTTTATTGGCGGCAAGGCGAAGAATATGCACGCGAAAGATAGAGAGCGTAAGATTCAAGGTCGCGGCGCGGTCGGAAAAGCGATGGTACTTGGAGCGATTCAACGCGGCGGCGGTGTTCGCCTTAAAGTCGAAAAGTCTAACGACCGCCGCACGCTTCACAACTTCATCAAAGCAGCCATTCACGACAAGACGGAATGCGTCATGACTGATACGTGGCCCGCCTATGAAGGCATCGCGGACGAGAATACGCGCCATGAGACGGTCAATCACCATCTGGCAGAGTACGTGCGCGGCGAGTGCCACACGAACGGCGTGGAAGGCGTGTGGTCGCTCTTTAAGCGGTCTATCGTTGGCGCGTATCATCAGGTTTCCGAAAAGCATCTTGACCGTTACCTTGATGAGTTCGAGTTTCGTTTCAACAATCGGAATAACCCTTACCTGTTCCGCGATACGTTGCTCCGACTTATCGCCTCATCGAACCTTGAATACAAGGAACTGATTAAGGAAGAAGAAGCCGCTTAACCATGTTTGGGCTTGCTCGGCAGCCGCGCGGGCAAGTCCAATTCATCATCAATCAAAACGTCCGTCGAAACCCTTACCGCTCGCGCGTAAGCCAACAGCACGTGCAAGGGCGGCTCTAACACCCCGCGCTCGTATTTCGAGATATAATCACGCTCTAACTCATCCTCTAACCCTAGCCGTCTCAGCATCCCGCCCTGCGACAGTTCAAGCCGCGTGCGTATCTCCAATAACTTCGACGCGAGACGCGCGGGCTGCTTTCTCTTCTGCTTAGGCTTGGCCCGCATATCAGGAATGCCCTCCTGACATACGGACAGCTTCGGCCTTGCTTTTAGGGACGTACATCCCTAAAATAAGTTCGCTCATTCGCTTCGCCGTGAGATTCCTTTTCTTCTCAACGGCGATGCTCATTCACTCCCTTGAGGTTCTGAGGCGTCGCATAAGCCGTCGCTAGATTTTCAAACAGACCGCGCGCATCTTAGCACGCACTCTTCACGCTATATGAAAAACAGAAAGCCCGAATACACCGCCAAAGTGACAGACGATAGCGGCCTCATTCGTGGCCGCGTTCCCGTACCGCTCCTGTAAAGTTTTGGGAGCGCGGCGAGGCGACCGCATCACCTTCCGCCTAGACGATTCAAACCAAGTAACCATGCACGTCTCACGCTCAAAAAAGAAGTCAGCTAAAAAGCGCCGCTAACAATCTCGCACGCCCGCCCGGAGGGTGAGGGTCGGGCTGTGCGGAGGGGCCGCCGCGTGAGTCGCTTGCCTGAGAAGCGCGCGGCGGCCTTGCTTTTTAGTCTTAAAGTTCACTCACTATCTTCTCAAGTTCGATAACTCTGCCTTTTAGTTTCGCCGTCCAATATGAGCCAGCCTGCTCATCTTGTGAATAGAACCGGGTCAGGTAGGTTTCATCAAGATATAGCTCTATAACCCCCTTCACCTGCTCAGCCCATGTTGAGCACTTGAAATCAAGACTGCGGGAACTGGCGAATTGTTCTCTGACATCCCTAGGCGGGGGATTATGTATTTCCAACCGAAGATTTCGGCCCGCATCTAACAGTGGTTTCAACTCCGCGCGGGCGCGGGCGCGGTTGATTTGAACCTTTGCCGATGTGCCGCTAAGTGTGTCCTGTAAATCTGACCTTACCTCTTCAACTCTAGGTTCAGGGGAAAGAGTGAGCTTGAGTGGGAAGCCCCTCGTAACTATCACCTGGTCAAATTTCTTGCCTATCAATCCGACGCTGAAGTTAAATTCACTTCCGATAATTTCACGTATCTCAGGCGCGAGGTGCTCTCCCGTTAAGCCGTGCTTAGTAAAAACCGGGTCGTGAGCTTCCATGTTGTGTTCGTATGTCAGGAGCTTGTCCTGACTGCCTATCGGTATCAACCCTACTATAAGTTCGTGACTATCTCCCGTCTGAAATTCTTTATATTTATCGTCCTCTTTAAACCACATAGCGTTATCTACCGATGTAGTTTCACCTTACGCATCGTGAAAGACGATGTGCGCTCTAACGGACAGCCACGGTTCAACGTCAACATCCGGCCTGTAATAAAACTTAGCAAGAGCAACGGTTACATTTTTAACGTCACGAGTAAGTTCACTATCTGCATAGTCCCTATCTCCGAGGATATTGTTCCTTAAATCAATTGGGCGTCTGATGAACCTAACGCCTTTGTATTCAAGAACGGGTTGCTTTGTAAGCGCCTGTAGGGCGGCACTTATTGGCCGTTCGGTTATGACTGCCTGAGTAGTTTGTGCTTGAAGTAATTTTGCCGCCTCGTTTTCTAAGTCTTCAATCCTTTGTTGGCTCTCTCTCTGCAAAAGGTAAGACGATTTCGCAAAATCAACAACACCTTCACCAATACGGACAACGATGCCCGCAACGAAAGACCAGAAAAACCACTTCAATAACTCTTGCTCAAACACATCCTTGCCTAGATACCAACCTGTAGCTATCATTCCGATTCCAAGAGCGACACCGCTCCTGATAAATTCGCGCAATTTAGAATGCGACTTAATCTCTTGTGCAGTACGGCGAAAACGAAGGACGAGGTATTGTAAGTAGGTGAGCATTCGCGCATACTAATACCTGCTTCTCCTTGCGTCAAGTAGATAATCACCTTTTGCCGCACAAACTCTTCTTGGTCAAGGCGCGTAGCATCAGCTCTTGAACTTTCATGGCCCGCTCCACAGCGGCCTCCGAGTAGTGCCTCCATATGGAACCCTCCAATCAGAGAGTTTCTACTCGTTCCCGCCTAAAAGCGGACATCTAATCTCCTACCTGCAAATTTGTACAAAATCCGTTGACAGACACGAATTAAGGATTTATGCTCCGCGCGTTTCCTATATCTTGTTCGTGGGTTTATTACTAATTTCTGCTATTGAATACTGTGCATATAAATTCCTTTCTGAAGGCACGGCGTAGCAGTTTGAAAACTGCCTCATTACCTCGAAACAGCGCCACATTATGATTTACTACTTGAAGTGTTGAGGATATTTGTCCCAATTGAAATCAAGCTGAATAAAGCTTGACTCTCTAAGTTGAGTAAAGTTTACTCTTCACGCGTTTCGCTATAAACGGCTTCACGCTTTTTAAGTTACCTTACTCATTTGAAAGCCTGGACCTTACGCAAACCAGTCTAATCGAAGCCCGTGTATGGTCTTAGGCCGGTTACCGCACGTACCTCGCTGCTCTTCAAACTGCGAATGAGCTTGCCTTTCAACCGCTCGCGCTAAAAGTATCACGCGGCAGAGTAAAGCTCATTCAGTTAACTGCCTGTTGTCATTGAAAGGCTAAGTTTGATGCTCGGATGTATAATCAGCAAGATACTAGCCTTGAGGAAACCACCAATCGCGCTGGTGCTCGCTTTGATGACCACCAGTGTGACCTTTCTTTCTTTTGCACAAACAGCAAGCGACGAGGAAATGCTACATGAGAGCTTCCCTGAACTTTCCCAACGAATGGGGAAACAGCGCCAGCCCGCGGATTTTATTATTGTCATCGATAAGTCGAAGTCGATCGAACAACAACAATCTGTGGCGCGAAGTTCAGGAGGCGGTTTCTTCTTTCGTCGAGGCCATTCCTGAAGGCGACCACTTGACCATCATCGTTTTCGGCGATAACGCCGATAGCCTCGGCATCCCCTCTGAAATGAATGTCAATGCGAAAGATAGTTTCATTAGGTTAATAAAACAAAGCGAGCCGAGGGATGGCAATACGGATTTAGGCAAAGGGTTGGATGAGTCTCTCAAAAGTTTAAATCGCGTGGGTGGCAATAAGCTAAAGTTTGTATTCTTCCTGACGGATTTCAATCATGACCCGCCAACGGGCAGTCCCTACCAGAGCAACAATCCCAAGGATGCGGTCTGGCAGAGTCTTGCGAGACGCAGGCAAAATGAATTAGCCGGTACGGTGCTCGAAGTGTACGCGCTTTTACTGCCGCTCGGGAAGAGCGTGGGATTGAATATTGATCTGGGAAGAGAAGTATTCCCGACGCTTAAACCAGTCAGGATTGTCAGCGGCTCAAAGGACTCTTTAAGCCAGTGGTTCGCAAGTCGTAGGGCCGAGATCGCGCGCGATAAACTGAAGGCGTTCGTGGAAGATGACCTGAGGAAACAACACTTTGAGCTTGAGAAGCTGGAGGCGAAGTTTTCGTGGTTGGGGTCTGACGGGCAGCTTTTGGCCTGGCTTCGACCTGTCAATGCTAAATTCGTGGGCTTGACACGCTTGCACATTGAGCAACTCTCGCTCGACTTCGGCGCGGAGCAACCGCACGACTTCGAGATCATTCCCAGAAACGGCCAGGAGGTTAGTTTCCATTCGTCTGATGAGCCCCAGGCAGTGGTCATCGCCGACCTGCGCGCGTCGAGCGTCCCTTTGATAATCCAGGAGCGGCGCCAAGATGCGCAGGTAGTACTCCAGGGCCAGGAGGAAACTGCCCCGGCCGATGAGATTCAACACCTCAACTTATCCAATCAAACGCCTTTCAAAATGGCGAAGACCTTGCCTGTTTCAATTAAGCGAGGACGCATCTCTATCCCGACTGCTATAGGCGCGCTTTTATTCATAGCCGGTCTGGTGTCATGGGGAATCTACTACTGCCGTAGTGAGTACATCGTTGGTGAAGTTGCAGTCGCGGGCATCACAAAGAGGAAAGTGCTGAAGACGGAGAAGAAAATTCAACTCGTAGTGGGAAACGTCCAGCGGGCCGAAGGGATTCCCGTCCCAGACGCCACGTGGCGTCTGGCGCTACGCGCGTTCCGGCCCTGCGGCGGGAACCACAAGCAGCGCGGGGTCTATGCGCGGATGGAGGCCGGCACCGCCTCCGTAGTCTATAGGAAAAAGCGAGAGACCATCGGCACCGAGTGGGTCCGGCTGGCTAGGGGCAGCACCGTGGAGGTCGCAGGTAAGCGCGTTACCTGGAGTTAGGTCTACAGGTCTGGCGGATCGAATGTTCTGAAAGGAGAAATGGCTATCATGGGTAAGGCTATCTTTATCGGTTTGGGTGGCGCAGGCGTGACACCGACTGGGCATCTAAAGGCGAAAATGCTTTTCGACCACTATGGCGGCAACCATCAAAAGATGGCCGAAGACTGTCGGTTTATTTTTATAGACACCGATGACGACGCTATTAACAGGCTGAATAAGGATTACGAACTCCGCATGCCCGATGGCCGGAAATTCATCTCTAATGAAGAGCGCGTGAATCTTGGCGACGTTAACCCTTACGCGACCTATTGGATGGCGATGAATCCGACCGAGTCTCTTACGGATAACCAGAAACGGCTGCTCACATGGGTTGACCCGGAGGGCGCCAAGAGATTTAAGAATCAGCAACTGAGAGAAGGCGCGTCAGCAAACCGGCAACAGGGGCGCATAGCGGTCTGGGCAATGTGGGACGAGATAGCGAACAAAATAAGGACGGCTCTGAACATCCTCAATTCACTTAAGGATCAAGCGGATTTCGACAAGGCATATCCGACCTTCCATGTTTTGAGCGGCACCTGCGGGGGCACGGGCAGCTCTGCCTTTCTGGATGTATTGTACCTTCTGGATCGGCAATACAGGGACAAATTTCAGGACAAGGCAGGGGATCCGAGGCTGCGCGCTGTATTGTTCCTCCCTTACTTGTACATCGAAGCCTCCAGAAGCAAGCGGGCCGCCGAGGTCACGATTGAAGACTACCAATGTAACGCGTTCGGCTTTTTCGATGAGTTAGAAGCCGCGTTGGGCGACAAGTGGATTTCGGGCGACGGGACAAAGGTCAGTGCCATTACCACCCGTGAGGTCAATCTCAGCACGAACAAGCCGTTCCCGGTCTTTAACTTCTCTTTTTGCATAGACAGTAAGACCGAGCGGGGCTACAGCATGGATGACGTGCAGATGTACAAGAACACCGCCGAACTCCTTTACTACTGGCATCTCGGCTCGTCTGCCCAGAGCAGGGTCATTTCGCAGATTGACAATGAGCAGCAGGCTATCGGCGCTGTCCGTCCCGGCGACGCCGTCCCGCTATTCTTGACCATCGGCTACAGGGCGTTGCGTTTCCCCGAAGAATTGATGGAACAGTATTTCAAGCAGCGCTTTGCCTACGAGTTGCTTGAGTATGGCATTTACGGCGACAAGTACGACTCCGCGCTGCCGGACGAGCACAGGCGCAACGAGCACATCGAACAAGCATTCAAAAAATGTATCGCGCGCTACCTCTTCACGAGCGACCGAGAGGCGGGAATCACGAATCTGGAGATAGCTCGAAGGGAGAAGCTTGAGGAGAAACTCCAGTTCTTCGACATCGGCCGATTCAAGCGCGAGGGTAAGGATGTCATTGATCTGGACAAAGTGGCTGACGCCGATTTGCTGGCCGATCTGGAACTAGACGCGCAATCCATTGCGCGAGACCTGTATCACGAAATGGTCAGAGACTTTGAGGAGAGCGGCCTCACGAGTAAGGAGAACATCATCCGCCTGATACGGCACGGACATCAGGAAGCTACTGGCAAGTTCGGGTCGCTCGAAGACGAGATCGAGGACGCGATCCTGCGCTTCGGCCTCCGCTACGCCGTTGACCTCACCCGCCGCTTAGACGTGATTAGCGAGGAGCGGGTGCAGCGTCCCGGCGCTGATAATGACTTGATGGATAAGATCGAAACCCTTCAACGCCGCGCCAAGGACTTGGAGGGCGAGACCGCATCGGCGCGCGTCAAGTGTCAGAGCGCAAGGAGGGGGAACCGGGAGAGCGCGCTCCAGGAATTCTTCGGCAATCTGGGTGAGCAGATTAAGAACAAGGTTGAGATTACCATCCTCGAACAACAAGTCGCCGTCCTGAACGTCCTTTCGATGGGGGACCAGGGAATCCTCGACGAGTACAGGCGGAATCTCACGAACTTGGCGACGGAGGTGCGGCAGCGCCTGGACAATAAAGAACACGGCCTCGCCGAGTTGTTCCAGACCGTCTTGCCCAAAGATTTTCTGGCGACGAGCGATGACGTGACCACGACATACCTGCCCCCGGTCGCCACCTTCGTCGAGCAGGGCAAGTGGGGACGGGGCAGCCTCTTCGCCATTCACTACCAGAAGATCGTTGAACAGACTGAAGTACCAGGCGGGGGCGAAAAGCCGCGCCGTTATGGCTCTGACTACGGGTATGCCGCCTCCAAGCGAGGGCTGCACGGCGTGCTCTGGGACATACTCACGCAGCGCGCTTACACGGGGCTTGAGCACGGCTATGCCAGCGAAGGGCACACGAACTTTTTCCGCAAGGGGTTCGCCAAAAACCCTCCCGAGTGGCTCCCCTCCCAACTCATTGCGGAGCTTCTCAGATGCGCCGAAAAGTACATCGTAGCGCAGACCGAAGCGAATGAAGAGATTCGGAACGAGCGCAAGCGGAGCCTCGCCGAGCGATTCAATGCGCTTGAGAACGAAGAGAAACAGAAGATTCGTAATCAATTCGACGACACCGGCACGCAGACCTTCTGCATGATGGATGGCGACGAAGGCACAGTCTATTCGGTCTACGCTGGTTCTAAGAATCAGCACGCGTTGGCCGTCGAGTTAGGCTACAACCCCAACGACCAGACGCGCTACCAGTTCGTCGAGGACGAGACCAGAAACCGGCTGGTCAGAATTAAGGTGCTGACGCGGCAAACCTTGCGGCGCTATCCGCACTACCGCGATTTGCAGCACACCTATGGGCGGGTCAAGGAGAGGCGCACCACTGAGCGGATGCTTTTCGCCCCACACATACACAAAATCTTCAACAAGATCGGGGCGAAGAACGGCCTCATCCAGGCGGCACTCAATACCGAAGAGCAGCGCATGCGCTACTTCGTGTTGATGCTTATTTATCGTGAGATGTTCGCGCAAGCCCTAAAGTCTGATGTCAGCTTGCTCGAACAGGTCCTCGACATCAACCCCGCGTTCAAGGGGCAGCAGAAGCGCCACTCCTCTCCCTTCGTCGTCGAGTTGCAGGCGAACGGGACACGCATTGCAAGAATCTGCGTTAAGCTGGAGAGGACGGAAGACGACCGGGTAAAACTGCTCGAACAGAATTTTGTTACGTTCTGTCCCGACGCTCAAAACTTCCGGAGAATTTTCAGCGACCTCAGGAACTACGGCGTGGCGGGCATCGCCCCGCTTGCCGAATTCGATGAATACTTCAAAGACCGCGCCTCTTTTGGCTGGGTCCAGATGCTCAGGGACGCGCACGAATCGCTGTCAAAAAAGGTAGAGCAAGGGATAAAGTCAGACCGCGAAAGCGTCAAGGTGTTTTACGAAGAGCTGAACAACTATCTTGTAAACGCCAACGAGGAGTTGTCTCAAAAGCTGGCTGACAAAGCCAGCCGCGCCACGACTAGGAAGGATGACATTTCCAAGAGCGTCACCAGCCAGGAAGGCAACCTGGTTCTTGACATCTGAAAACACTTGACTGCCGCTCACGCCCTTCCGGCGATTTAGTCAAGTCTCCGAAGACTCGGCCTGATAGCGAAGTCTCCTCGCAGGTTCTACTCAGCTTCCACAGGCGCAGGCGGATGAAAGAGAGACGAGTTCAAGCAGGCTGCCACAGAAACCGCCTCCGGCCCTCTCTCAAGTGGAAAGGCGATCCGCCGCTGTTCGTAATACCACATACGGAGGTGCACAATTGGAAACAGACATCCAAGTGGAACCTTGTTGGGTGATTACGCTCCTGGATGACGAGGGCGACCTTTGTAACAGTTCCTTCGCCGCAGCCCTCAACAACCAGCTGACGACTTGGAGTCAGATCAATTCTCTGGGCGAGAATTGGTGGAGCGTGAATGCTTTCACTGGCACACCCAACACGAACGAGCAAGAGTTCGCCGCCTCGCTCCTCAGCTTCCTGCGTAACCCGGTCGCCTCTGAAAATAACCAGGAGCCGCAGATTCGAGCCGACGACGTGACGAGGCTGAATATAACTCTCGTGGGGGACGTTCGCTCCTCCAGGACGCGCGTCTACCTTCATTGCCTCGGCAAGCTGCTGCGGCTGGCGGAACTTGATCGGATACGTAAGAAGGGACTCTTCCAGGGAACAGTTCTCAACATCAGAGCCTTGCTCTACCTGCCGATGACTACTCCCGAGGCGCTCTGGCAGGATGCCTACCGCTTCTTCGTGCAACTTCACTCGATGATGTCTGACGAAGTGGAGGCTTACAAGCCTTTCGACTCGGTGCTATTTGTACAGGAACGGAACCAGACGGCTCAAAACAGGGACGGCTACACATCGCTCTCCAACCGGCACGTTAAGGAGTTGATGGCGCAGACGCAATTTCATCTGATGATCGGCAAGTCCACAGCCCTCTCGGACCTCAAGCAGACCTACAAAACCGACTACGCCTCCGTCGGGTCGGCGAGCATCTACTTCGACTGGGAGGCTTGCCAGCGACGCATGGCGCAGACCTTGGGCCATAGGCTCCTTTCGAACTTTATCTGGGCGCAAAAGCCGCCTCTGATCAACCGTAGTGAGGCGACGGACGCCGGGAAGGAGGTCGCGCAGCGGGCCAGCGTAAAGCAGTTGTTCAACCACCTGGTTTTTGGCTCTGAGCGCCCGCCGCTAAGTTTCGATGTTAAGCTCTGGGGGCGCCCGAAGAACAGGCGCGGCAAGATCATCTCCCCGTGGGCCTTGTATAGCAAGTGGCTGTTGCTGATCTACTTTCAAAAGTATCTCAGGTATTTGCCTCTCAGCGTCAAGGAGCATATCGAACAGTTCATCTCAATCATGATGCGACAGTTCCAGGAGTTCCTCGACGCCCGCCGCGCTGAAGTGTGGCGCGGGCGCGCTGACCCCTACGAAGAGGGCGTGCAGGGAATTGTTCAGACGGCCTTGCGTGGAGTGCTGGAAGGCCGGTACGGGAAGGCGCGCACGCTGCCGCAGGTCGCGCTAGCTGCGGAAGAGATAAAAAAAGCTTGCGACCCCGCGCAGGTGAGCCCGCGGCTGGCGAGCCTGGCGGAGTTTGGTAACCTGGAGGTCTTCGCCGTCCCGGAGTTTTTGCGCGGCCACTACGAGCGGGCGCAAGATACTCTTGAGCCCGAGGAGAAGGCACAACTGCACCAGAGGATTGTTGATACCGTCCGCGCGCATCCGATGCCGACAGCCCTCTTCGTTAATGCCGGCGTGGTTGCCGTCTTGTTGAGCCTGGTGGGCTATCCCGTCCTGCAACTGCTCGCGCAATCGGTAGTCAGCCTGGACGCACTACTGCAATATCCCAGAGCGGTGCGGGTGGGCCTGTTTCTTCTGCCGCTACTGGTCGCTTTCTGGCGGTATCAGTTCAGGACGCTCAAGCAATTGCGAAAGCATCTCGACGCGTATGTTGCCGCTAATCTCAGGCACGCGCAGACGCAGGCCAAGACTCTGGTTCAGGATGCGATAGAGACAGTCTTTGGCGAGGCGCAACACTACTGTGAGGAAGTTAAGACGTGGGTTGGCAAATTGGGCCAAAATTTATCTTATCCATCAAAGATTAGTGAAACCTACGGGGCGACGACGTTTCACCGAGAGGTCTTCGAGGGTTTTGAGATTCCTGGGCGCTCTACTCAACTCGCCCGCGGCGTCACCGAGTTGCCCCCTTTCCCCCTGGACGTGAAAGGTCAACAGAAACCATTAGAGGAGTTCTTCGAGAGCGATTTAAACCTCTACCTTGAAAAAGTCCTGGACTCTGAACATGACGGGGACCCTTTGTGGAAAGTGATAGGTGCGCTACTGCCCCCTTCTCAGAGCGAAAGCTTCATTGCGTTGATCGGCGAGCGTTGGCGCAAATTCGCCGAAGACACATATCGGGATATGGAGACGCGGCAGCTACACACCTACCTCAGCGCGCAAACCTTCTCGTTCATGAAAGGCTTGAGTTTTCCGCCCGTCATCATGTCACCTGGCGCGATGCTCGGCTCGGTGTGGTTTGAATGGAAATACGGCAGACCCAAATTACTCGGGACGCACGGGACCGATTCCGCCATCTCGATTCGCGGCAATTCGCTGGCCTCGCTGGCAGGCTACCTCCCCATCGAGCGTGTGACTAACATTGCAATCGTTAGAACCATCGCCGAAAGCGTCCATGATGCGCAGTTGAAGTGGGATGACTTATCATCTCTGTTTACGGCATCGACCTCTGAATTGTCAGACGCCCAGAACCGGCTCTCGAACATATCAACCAGCCAACAGACGCAGGGTAAGCTAACGCTCAAGCTCAAGAACCTGATAGACGGTCGTCTCCTCCCGGTTGAGGATGCGGGAGAATGCCTGCCGCAACTGAGAAGCATCCTTGGCATATCCTCGCCTTCTGTCCCTCTGCGAGATCAGGTTGAGGAGCCAGGGGCGGGCGAAAGCACGGGGCCGGAATTGGAGGTCTAGACAATGGAGATTCTTCTTGCGGTTCTCTTCGTAATTCTCTTCTTCCTCGCTGCCTGGTTATTTCTCACCCGATTCATTCTGCATCTCTGCCACATCTACGTGCATGTCGAGGCCGGTGATGACAAGACCCCGGTGCTTACGGGCTACGTCAACCGCAGAGGCTTGATTATGGACATCACCCAGCCACACGGGATGCAGCGTGTGGGACAGGTGCTGGTGCGGGAGGGGAATGCCTGGGTTCAACTCTTCCACCCCGAGCAAGGTCCAGATGAGATTTCCGAGCCGGGCTACGTTGACCCCGACGGGAAAATCTATCGCGCGGACGGGCAGCAAGTGGCGAATGTCTCGCCTGACGGGGAGCGGCGATGGTGGGAACTCTGGCTCCGCCGCCATTCCGCTGTTGTTGCGCTAGATGACAAAGTTATTGGGAAGTGCGTCGAAGGTTTTCGCTTCCGGGCGCGAAGGCCAAGTGAAGTGACACTCCTGGCGCGGGGTGGCGCGGCCAGCATATTCTACTCCGCGAAGGTGAAGGCCAAAGACGAAACTCCGAGCCCGGCCCGCCTCACGATCTGGGATACAGTGCTCATCGCAACGCTGCTCTTCGATTCGCTGTTCCTCGTTCCGAGCATGAGCGAAGTCATCGGACTACACCTGTTCCTTCTAAACATACTGGGGCCGAAAGTCTCTTACGTAGCCACCAGCCTGGGAATCTTCCTGATGATCTGGATGATTCTCCATTTCTTCAAGGTGATACTGGCGTCCTTTAGCGACGACTTCTTTTATTATCTCACCATGCTCAACCGTCAGACCGGCATTAGCAGATGGCTTCTGCTCGGCTGTGGATTATCGCTCATCGGCGTCATCGTTGTTTCGATTACTTCTGATTACAAATATCTCCCCGTTTACTTAATCAGTTTAGGTGGATTGGCCGCAGCCTACGCGCTTTACCCGAGTCCCCTCTGGCCTGTTAAAACCGAAGGGCCAAACGACCCCGTCCCTGTTGACCCGTCCATGACAGTTCCGCCGCCACCGGGAGCGCAGGACGAATCGCCCCCTGACCCGCAGGAGGAATCGTCTGACGAAGTACAAGGTGAATCGCTGCCCGACACTCAGAACACCTCTCCTTATGATTTGAAAAACATCCTCAACACACATGTCCCTCCCCAGCCGCCTCAAACCCCCAACGCTGACACACAGCCAGTAGCGGAAGGCGCTCCTGAACCTCACGACACTAGCTCCGCACAGCCGCCCCCAGCCAATTTTATCCGGTCATTAGTTGATATGGAGCAGGCGCGAGTGGGGCCGGCGCAGGAGGCGGCGGTCGAAGTGCCGCCCGGCGCGAAGAGGACCAGAGGATTGCTCGGAGCAGAGAACGTCACGGATGTCCCGGCCGCGCCGGATGCCGCTGTTGACGATTATTTGGTCACGGAGGGTGAAGAGGCTGTTAACGACGGTAGAGAAGCTACGGACGCGCAGCCGGAAGCAGAACAGCAAACGGAAGATCAGCCAGCGCAAGAGGTCGAGCAGCAGAGCACTACGTGGAAGGGGGATTTGCTGAAGGGGCTCGCAATACTTTTACCTTTAGGGGCTTTATTCTTCCTCGGACTTAGAGGGCAGTCGCCGCCGCGCGCCGTGCCCGCCGACGCACCGCTTGCCGAATTCTCATCCGCGCGGGCAATGAGCTATCTAGGGTCAATCAATAATTCTCCTCCGGCCGACACCTCTGAGCCTAAAGGAGTCCCTACATCCATCGTGAAGGAGCTGGGCGCGCTGGGGGCCGGCCTTGAGCTTCAACAGAGCACAGTTGTCGGCGATGCGGGGGATGGCAGTTTCGACGCCGGGACAATTGAAAATAATATCGTCGCGCGACTAAAAGGGACAGGCAGTGGTCAGGCCGTTTTGCTCACAGGCCAATATGACTCGTCGCTCGCGGACGGCCTCGGTGACGATTCTTCTGTGGCTGTCATGATCGAGACTTTACGTGCGCTAAGCGTCGGACCGCCGCTGAAGAGAGATGTCATCTTTTTATTCACTGACGCCAGGGGCGGCCACCGTGGAGCGGAAGCCTTCGTCAAAGAGCACCCCTGGATGAGCGAAGTAGGACTCGTGCTGTATTTGGGGACCGGCCAAGGCCACGGGCCTTCAGTAATTATTGAGACGAGCCCCCGGAACGGCGGACTTATCAGTGAATTTGCCCAGGCCGCGTCTCACCCAACCGCAACCTCGTTTGTCAATGAACTGTATCAACTCCAACGGATCGAAACTAATTTAACTGTCTTTATAGAAGCCGGCTTTCCTGGCTTGGGTTTCCAAAACATCAGCGGCGGCGCACCTCAGTCTGAAGACGCTGCCCGCAGCGGCGAAAACTTTGACGAGCGCAGTCTGCAACATCAAGGCTCTTATGCCTTAGCCCTGAGTCGGCGCTTCGGTAATCTTGAAGTTGAAGTAAGCAGATCTGGTAATGCAACCTATTTTGATATTTTCGGGCTATTTCTGATCCATTACTCGACCTCCGTTAGTACGGGGTTGAGCATTCTAACGGGCATCCTGTTTATAGGGGTCACGGTTCTAGGGTTTAGAAAGAAGTTGGTGTCAGGCCCAAAAGTATTGTTGGGGTTCTCGGTCTTTCTTTTAGCCATCCTCCTGACTCTATTAATTGGCGTCTTAGTCTGGTATGCAACAGGCGGATGGGGGAAAGGTGGCACGACCGGCGTTCCGATCAGCGAGTATTGGAGGAAGTTTTACATTCTCGGCGCGGCCGTGCTGTCTATTGGCGTGACCTCGCTCACTCACGGGTGGCTTAATAAAAAGATAAATATCCATGAGATGGCTGTGGGAGGAATGTTGTGTTGGTTGGTCTCGATGATAATCGTCAGTCTATATATGCCGGGAGCAGGTTATTTATTCAACTTACCTCTCCTCTTCAATCTTGTTGGATTGGCCTCTGACTTCACGATTAAAGAGGAGACTCCCGCACCCAAAAAACTTATCGCGGTGCTTATCTTAACGGCCATACCCGGAATCATTCTCCTAGCCCCTGCGAGCTATCAGCTTTCAGTCACCATTCATGCGCATCTGCCGTCCGTCTTGTCGGGGCTTTCGTCGCTGGCGCTCACCCTGCATACTCCCCATTTTGACTTGATCTTTAAGCCGGGCAAACGGCTTTTCACGCAACAGCGCCCCTCGCAGGAGAAGATCTCTACCGGCGACATGAGTTAATAAAGGAGGACTCTCGCCATGTTCTTCCTGTGGGTAGCAGGCGTCCTCTGTCTCGTATGGGCGATTCTCTACGTCGTCCGTCCTAAAGATAGGGTGCTGGACTGGCTGTACAGATTGATGGGCGGGTGGGTAGACCCTTGGCTGTCGCGCTGCCTTCTTCTAGCCGCAGCGGCTGCCGTTGCCCTTTTCTTCCTACGGTCTGACGTAAGCGTGAATCCTTACGCGCTGTATTTGTTCATCGCCGCTTTCGTTTGCGGGGGACTATGGGAAGTCTGGTCGAATGGAGACCTCCGAAACTCTCTTGTCGATTGGGCGGAACGCTGGCTATCACCGATACTTTCTATCGCCTTCACTATCCTCTTTGTCTCAAGTCTGTGGCTCGCAATGCAGGTAAAGCAAGATAGCGCGTCGCCAACTCTACAGTCAGCCCCGTCGCCGTACAACGAGAACAGCTACTACGGTCAGGTAGTATATCGCGACCAACAAAATACTCTGATTCCTGTATCGGGCGTCACGGTAAGCATCGGCGAGCAGTCGGTTGTCAGCGATAACAACGGCTTTTATGAAATTTCTCCCCCTCGCAACTCGGAGCAGCACGGTGCTGGCCTTGTGCGCGTAACCCACCGAAATTACATAAAGCGCTTCCTCAGGTTGGACGACCCGGTAATTAGCACACACGGCCCGATTGAAGTAGTACCTAAGATGCGGATTATCGTACTGGAGGCCGGAGACAAGGGGATTTCGCAGCTAGGCCAAGACCGGCAGAGCGCGATAAGAGGGATTTTTGAGAATCAGCTTGAATGTGATGAGATAGAATTATTTGCCGAAGGCGGCCTGCGCGACGAAATCGTTAACCGGCTCTATCAGTATCAAGAAGACCGAGCACTGTACGACCCGACCACGCTCCAGCGCGTCGGAGATTTTCATGGCGCGACGCACGGGGTTTTCTGGATAGTTAAGCCCCAGAGTAACTCCTTACAGGTTGAGTGCAAGCTCGTCAACTTCAAAACCGCCAGGATTGAAAAGACCGGGGTCGTGCGGGTGAAGAGTGACGACCTGCTTGAGGGCGCCAGTAGGTATCTCGCTGACTTGCTTCTCGCTCAGCTTACCCAGGTTAAAATCATGAAACCGAAATCAGCAAGCACGTGCGGGCATATGATTACCGCCGAAGGCTCCATCATTTTCCGCCCCAGGACTTGGACGCTCTGGATTACTATACTCCCCGTGGGAAATGAATTGCATTTCCCGCAGCGAGAGAGCACAGTGAAAGATGACGGCTATTGGTTTGCTCCTTCCATCTACATCGGCCCGAAAGGGACGATCACCAGCCCTTTGGGGTTCCGGGTCTACGCAGTGCTGGCAGGCCCGGAATTGACCAGTGAGATAAGACAATATCTGGAGGATGGGAAGGACGACGGGTTCAATTTAAGCGCCAGAAACAAAGAGCAGTATCAGGTACTGGATGAGATAGAGATAAACCGCCTGGATTTGGAAGAAAATCCGTGTAAGTGAATTAAAGATTGAACAAGGTCATGGCCGACAGCAGGAAAAAAAATAGCGTTGCAGAGGAACCCTTGATCGGCATTATCACCGCCTTGCCGGAGGAATATACCGCAATGCAAGTCATGCTGGAACACCCGAGCGAAAGGAGTTTCCCTGGACCCGGCGCAGGGCGGCGCTACTTGCTCGGAAGCATCCCTGCGAAAAATGGCGGCAAGCACCGCATAGCCTTAATGCTTTTGCCCGACATGGGTAATAATCCCGCTTCAATCGGGGCCACACTATTGCTTGAACATTTTCCTGCCGTGGAGTCAATAATCTTGGTGGGAATTGCCGGCGGAGTGCCTCACCCTGAAAAACCGAATGAGCACGTTCGCCTTGGCGATATAGTCGTGTCTAATCGGAACGGCGTCGTCCAGTATAACCTTACCAAAGAGACAATCACGGAAACCGAATTCAGACACCCGCCGCGCCCGCCGAGCGCAAAGCTCTTGGAAGCGGTCAGGATTCTCGAAGCGAATCAATTAACAAGAAAAAATCCTTATCTCGAATTCATCAATCAAGGGCTTCAAAAATTGAATTGGACGCGCCCGCCTGATGAAACGGATGTCCTCGCTAGTTCTGCCAATCCGGGGGAAGTTGTTCCCCATCCTCAAGACGCTAAACGGAAAAAGGGTCAGCCAAGAGTCTTCTTTGGCCCCATTGCCTCAGCGAATTTATTGCTGAAGAACCCACGCAAACGTGATGAGCTGCGCGACAAATTCGGCGTCAAGGCTGTTGAGATGGAGGGCGCTGGTATCGCTGACGCTACATGGAATCGGGAAATAGGTTATCTCGTCGTGCGTGGCGTTTGTGACTACTGTGATATGAATAAAGGGGATGATTGGCAAGCATGTGCAGCCATCAATGCGGCTGCTTACACACGAGCCTTAATCGAGTCAATTTCGGTCCAACCTGTGAGCAAACGTAAGACGTTGACCAGGCTCGCCCTTGTTTTAGTCTTCCTAATAGCAATAATCGCCGTTTCATCTTTTTGGAAATTTCATCCGGGCCAGCAATTAGCTCCTCTATATCAAGTATATGTAAGAAGTGAGCAACTACCAGTCAAAATCTTTTGTGATAACTATTATCGGCAGACTTTAAATAGCAGTACGCCTGCAACGACATTAGACCTGGAGGAAGGTGAGCACATAATATCTGCAAGATGGGCAGAATTTAAATATGAGAAAAGAATTTCCCTTAGCCGAGAAAAGAGCCCTTATGTAGTTGTCATACCACGGAAACTTAAAGCCTTTACTTCAGAGGTTGATAATTAGGCTGTGATGAAAGATGTTAAGGGCAGCTAATAATACTGCCGCTGGATAAAATTGAAGATAGCCTCGATGGCTTCAGGAAAGCCCTTGAGTCCGTCCATCACCGGAGTTAGAAACTATAAGTGAGTTCTGAAGAGGATGCGACCGGTCGGTTCTGGTCGCCTTTAGGTCTATTTACAGCAAGATGATGCGTGTTCTACTTTCGGCAAACTGATGGTTCCAAAAGCAGGCAGAGATGAGTTTCGGAAGACTCAGAAATCGAGCTTTTTATTATCTTGCGGCCAACTCATGCTTCCAGTCGCGGTAAACAGATGGGTAAAGTCACAAAAGCTTGCGCATAATCTGAAAAAACTTGCGCATATCCTGAAAAGTCTTGCGCATGTTTTGAAATGGCAAACTCAGTATGGCCGTGCCTCGGTCATCTTCCCGTCGTAGCCGTGCTGCTCATGCTGGTCGGAGTAGATGAATGAGTGAGCACACCTCCGAGAGAGAGGCTTATAAAGCAGAGAGAAAAAATGAAGGTCGTACGGGAAGATTTGGCTGGTCAAGAGGCCCCCGCCCTCGACCAGTCCGAGATGTAATTGGCTGGCGTATTGATCAGTTCATAGCTGAAGCCGAGCAGCCTCCGTCAGAAGGGCCGATGTCTGGCGGTAGAATATACGATCAATTAATTAAGGAGGGATTCCGACTATGTCGCAATACTGTTTATGATTACCTTAAAGATAAGCGGAAAAACTGTAACCAAAGCCTTGCACCTACTTAATGCAAGGAAGCTATTTCCCCAAACCTAAGTATCACTCATCTCATTAAGATACCTACTCAGAACCAAACACCAAATAGATTCGAAAGTACCATTGTGGACTAAATGATATTGGTAAGAATATTTCTGCGACTAAAAGGCTTTGATCCTAATACGTCTGCCGCCTTTAAGAAAGAGTCTGATTATTGGCATCCTGTCAACGAAGTGTTAATAGGGCTTTAATGATGCCCTCCAAGACAACCCCTTAACGCCGCAGTAATAAATATATAGTTGGGCTGCCAACTAGAACACAATTCTATTGACAACTAATATAAGTAAGCCTAGAGTTCCGCTGTATATCCGGTCTTTGCTTTCTTAGCGAATTGCTCTGTAATAGTTTCACTTTTCTTCACAACTCTAATCAACAATAAAGTGAAATGATAATTCTTTCCATTATGCTCATTCTGCGCTTGGGTAGGAATAATTTCAGTTTCGATGTGTCTCCAAAGTTCAACCAATTTCAACGGGTTGACATGAGACGTTAGCCTCAACCAATTTGTGAGGTCTCTTAATATGAGCCTCTCAAAAAATTATATGGAGGAAAACAATGGGCAACTCGGATCCGTTGTTAACAAGTTTGAAGTCCTTTGGCTATTGCATCGTCCGGCTGCCGAAGGCAGACATCAAGCCACTCCAAATTTTGGTTAAGCAGGGAAACAATTTAGAAAGACTTGGTGAATTGGCAACGCTTCTAATGGCGGGAAATAACATTGCGATGCCGGAAATCAGTCAGAATGTAACAGCCTCTAACATTATCGGCGCGCATACCGGCAACCTCAAAATCGGCGTCGGGCTTTCGCTTCTGGGTAATATCATAGGTGCGATGGGTGGGTCTAAACTCGGCCTAGATGTAAAGTACCAGCAGGCCAAATCGGCTGCCTTTGAGTTTCATGAAGTGCATGAGGATAAAGTAGAAGTCGCCAAGCTCGATCAGTATCTCGCGGATGCTGATGTCAATCCTTTCTCCAGGTATGTCGCAACTCTCTTAGAAGCCGACGAGATATATATCACGACGGCGGTCATCAAAAGCCGTGTCTTTACTCTCGAAGCGAAGCAATCCAACGGGACTGAGATTGAGTTGAGCGTACCCGAGCTTCAGCAGGTAGTCGGTGCGAATGTGGAGGTGGGAACGCACAATAGCGTAGCCTCTAAGGTTACTTACAAAGGGGCGATTCCGCTGGTGTTCGGCTTCCAGGCCGTGCGGATCTATTACGACGACGGGAGGTACACAGCCTTCAATCCACTGAGCGCTGGAGGGGCTGTGATGCGTTCAGCTGGAAGGACCTTGAGCGATGGCGCAGATCGCATCGTGACAGAAAGCCCCTTTGTTCGGCTTGTGACTGATTAGCGGTTGAAGGTTACAGCGATGGCGAACTGGGCAATTGTCATAGGCATTGATAAGTACTGGACGCCTTCAGCCTGTCTGTCGGGCGCGGTGCGCGACGCTCTGAGGATGAGAGAGTGGCTGTTGGACACAAACGGGGGCAGCGTCTTGCCGCATAACCTCTTTTCATTGCTGAGTCCGAATAAACCAGAAGAAGTTCCTCACGGCCTGAAATATCTGCCGGGCACGCAGGAGATGATTATTAAAGTCATCGAAAGGGTTGTACATCAGAGCGGCGGCGAAGGAGACCGCCTGTTCTTTCATTACTCCGGTCACGGGCTGAGCGCGTGTATTAATTTCAGCGAGGAAGAGGCTCTCGTGCCGGAGGATTTTACAGATCAACTCACCATCAGGTCGCTTGGGCTCAGGTCAATCCTTGAGTATTTCGAGACCACACGATTCCGCGAACAGTTTTTCTTCATAGATGCGTGCCGCGATATCCCTTGGGAGGGTGGTTTCAGAATCGGCGAGATGTCGTGGCCCAGGCGCAGGGATCGTTCGCGGCCAGCGGTTCAGCAGTTCGTCTTCCACGCGACCTCGCCGGGCATCAAGGCTGCGGAAAGCGGGCCGGCCTGTAACGAACAGGGGGCGTTCACGCAAACCCTGCTTGGCGGCCTGCGCGGCAAGGGCAAAGCGAAGGTGTGGGACTACATGAGCGATCAATACCTCGTGCGGGTTGAGCGTCTCTTGGACTACCTGGTAGTCGAAATGGAGAAGAAGAAAATCGCCGTGGGCGGCGCGGGCGATGGGCAAATGTTTCAAGTGCCGCGTCGTGGCGGGGAGTGCGGCGCGGTCGGCGGGAGCAATCCTATCCTCGCACGCTTTCCAGCCGACGCCTTCGATGACGAGTCCCTGGAGATTCTTTTAGACCCCTTCGTTGCCGAGCAGCAGGCGGCGGTCGGGGTGGAGAGGGAAGGCACGACGGTCGCCCACCAGACAGGGATTGCCCAAGTGCCCATCAAATTCACGCTGCCACCCAGAGAATATATCGTTCAGGCTAGCGCGCTCGCCTTCGAACCCAAAGACAGGTGCGTCGTCGAGCTATACGAGGCCGAGCAGATAACAATCAAATTAGTACCGAAGCCGGGACAGCCCACGGAAGCGGAGCAAGCGATATTGAACATGACGACGCAACCTGAGCGGGGGGCACAGAACACGAGGGCGGGACTGAAATTCCTCGACGTCACAGAAGTGCTGAAGGATACCGTGCTACACAAGCAGCCGGAGGGGTGGTCGGAGGGATTGCGCTCGACGGTGCGCGATGGCATGGATTTCCTCCAGAAGTACGGCGAGTTCATGAACCGGACCGACCGCGCCAAACTGCTGGATTTGATTGGGCGAGGCCAGATGGCGCTAGGCAGTGCTGATGCTAAAGCGGGTATACTTGCCGAGAAGGAGTTGCAGAATCAGTTTCACAACAGCGGCACAGCCAGTACGTTGTTGATTGCCGAGTGGCTGATGGAAGTCGCTTCAGCTGAGATGAAGAAATGGGTCGCGCAGGACGCGCATGAGGTCCGCGCCGCGTATGCAGTCGGCGATACGGAAGGGGTCGAGCGATACAGCGGTGAGATATGGCAAATCACCAAAGTACTCGTGTGGTGTTTATTGCGAGTCACCCAATTCATGTGGAGTTTGTGCTCCCGGTTAATGCCATCGAGCGCATTTAGCTGGAAAGAGTTGGCAAAGTCGGCAGTGATAGTGATGTCCGATGACCCGCTCGCCCTGCTCGAAATCACGTCCAGTGCCGGCGAGATTTTGCAGATCGGGAGTGGGGTTATGCCTTGCCCGGACTTGGGGGCGGGATTTTACAGGGCGCGGCTCTTATCGCCCGAAGGCCAAGTGACGGAAAGGCTGATTGAATTCTCCGGCGGGGCAGAGGTGGTAAGTTTAAGTGCCCCCAAATTGCCGCAGACGAGAGTTATGCAGGAGATGATCCGGCGCGGGAAGTTCTCCGTGCGGCGCGACAACACGCTGCGAATCGAAAAAACGATGAAACCCATCGCCACCGCGCAAGTCTCCACGATTCTCCTGTTGGCGGGAAGCGCTGCGATGCATGACGAGCACTCCGCTAAGACCCGGCGGCTCCGAAATCTGGGGGTGACTCCTTTTAGCAATACACCTCAGCCAGACGCAGAAAGCGGCGTGCAGGCTCTTTTCGGAATCGAACACGATGTTCGTGGGAGAGCCGATGAATACAGTTTACGACTCTGGTCGCAGGATGAAGCTGTCCCTGAGTCACTTGATCATCCGAGTAAATTTTCCCAGGTGGAGGGGCTGGCCGAGTTTGCCCGTGCGACACGACCAGGGAATTATTGGCTCGCCGTTCAATCACGCGAGCAGAAGCCGATTGTGTTTTCGCTGAAGACGCTTCCTCGTCGGTTGACAATGGTGATAGTTCACGTTAACTCGAAAAACGAGGCGCGCTTTTTTCAATACTTACTGCCGTTCTCTACCGCCAAAGGGTTCGAGCCAGAGATGCTGCGGCGCTTGGAGTTGATACAACGCTTCTACCTCAGCGGTCGTCCAGACCATGCCTACAAATTTGCGAAAGACCTGCTCAATTCAAGCGAAAGCGATCCGCTTGCAGTTTGTCTCGGAGGCTACCTTTTATTGAGGATAAGCCGTGTTGAAGAGGCAGGCCAGATTGCCCATCAGATGATCGAGTCCTTCAACGAGATGAGTGATGGGTTCGTGCTGAACGCGGAGTATGAAGCGAGCCGGGGGAGATCGGAGGCTGCTGCGGAAGCCAGTCTGGCCGCTCTTGAACGGGGAATGCCCGTCTTCTCCGATGGTCTCGTCAGACTCTTCGATAGCGTGCGGCGGTATCGTATCAAGCATTCGCGGACAGATTTGTTAACTAGTATGTTCAAGAGTCGCGCCCGGGGAATAATCTGGTCTGCTTGGTCGCCGAAATCCATTGCACCCGGAAGCTTGTTATCCCCGGCCATTGCTTCCGGTGCGGAAATTTGATATTGCAGGGCAGTATGTTTTGCCATCTCATTATCTGGCCTTTAAGGCAAACTTAAACCCTCGCTGCTAGGTTAAATCTCATGAAGTGTAGTAATCAGACCTCAACTCTGAACGCGTTACCCTTTAGTTACACCCTGGAAGTCTGACCAAACCCATGCTACGTAATGGAGTGAATGTGAACCTCCTGCCTTTATCCCTTTTATCTCCCGCAATGCTTTTAAGCATCGCTCGCAAGAGAAGTGCTCGCGGGAAAAAACGGCAGGCTCTACGGGCTGTTGACAAGGCACTGAATAAACTTGCAAGTAACTCCTCACCTCTACTCAACGCCTCGCCTGATACTTCCTCGCGAGTAAAGGAAGCGTGGTTGCTCAAGGGATACATTCACAAAGACCTGGGCGAGTATCCGGCCACGATGAACGCTTTTCTTGCAGCTTATGAGTTAGGCGGTGTAGATGGCGGTGCGCTGGATTTCCTGACATCTGAACTGCTCAAAGCCAAAGACCTGAGCCCCCGCGCCCAGTCTGTATATCTGGACTATCTCTCACAGACACGCTACGCGGAAAGTCCCGGGCAGGCGAGGAGAAATCTAGAGCTTTTGGAAGCTCTCTCGGCCCCTAATTGGCGGCAACCTGAAACCCTCCGCTCGACAGAGAGGTGGAATGCAGAGATCGCTTCACGGCGAGGTGACCTTGGCTGGCCTTATCGCAACCTGGGCGCAATCTCGCTCTCCTTTGACGACTGGTGGCGGGCGAGCCAATTGTTGCGGCGAGCGTGCGCCCTCGACGACGCTGACTATGGAACATTACAAAAACTTTCTTATGCTCTGTTTAGAGAAGGCCAGTTTCAAGAAGCGAAAGAACATCTGGACCGCCTGATAAACCAGCACTCCTGCGGCGGTGCCTTCCTGCTGCGCGCTCATGTGCTCCGCGAGCTTGGAGATTATGCCGGAGCGGCGCTCGACTACCGCAGGGTCTCTGAAAGCGGCCTCTTCACTGATGAAGAGAGAATGTCATACGCGGAAGTTTGTATCAATACCGGTTATTTTAAGGAAGCGTCGAGGCAGCTCAACATCCTCTCAATCTATTATGATTATGATCCGCGCTGGCTCTTGATGAGCGCGCTGGTTGACCGTGCGGAGAAACGCGCCGGCGACGCGCTGATGAAATTTCGCCAGGTTATTCCTTTCGATGAGTTTTGCCCGCAAGCAGTGGCGCAAATCCTCTCCCTCCTGGCAGAGAACCCCGCGGCGCAGGACGCGCTCGACGCGCTCGATAATATCCCGGAGTATTACGAAGATGATCTTTACTGGACAGTCAGAGGGAACGTCCTGCGCGGCCTTGACCGTATAGAGGAGGCGCTCGACGCTTGGGATCAGGTTTTAGACCCGAGCTACGAACTGTGTGACACGATCATCTCGACGGTCAGGCACTACTTGGTCAGCCTGTATAATGCTGGCCAGGACTTGGAGATCATTGATGCCGTTCGAACAGGTCTGACTTCCGAGGTGGTTTCTGATGAAGTGGTGGCGGAGATCATCGTCAGCGCGCTCAGCCGGCATATCCTATCAAGCCTTTATGTCACTCATAGATCAAAGAAGTTTTTAAAAGATATTGATTTAGTATCGGAGCATTTCCACTCGCACATTGTCCAGCAAAAACTTGATCTTCTCAGAGGTCTCATTCACGTCTCACTCTCCAATTATCAGAAAGCCTTGGAAATCTTCTTGTCCCTACCGCCCGCGTTAACGAGGAATGAGGAGATTGCCCTTCAACTAGCAAGGTGTGCAATACGTGTAGGGGAGAGCGATACCTGTTTAGAGGCTCTCGAAGGGCTACGGTCTGAAGATGCACGCGCGGGCCATATTAGAGTTGCTTTAGCGGCGCTTAATGGCGATTGGAATGCTGCCGCACAATATCTATCAGATCTTCAGCCAGCAAAAGACTATAACAAATTTAGAGCGGCCATCTTTTTTAAGGCGGGCAGATGGACAGAGCTTGAGCACCTGAGCGGTGGCGCAAGAAACCTCGTGAACTACTATCGGATTGCGCATCTGTTGCAGTCCGAAGATGATGAGGGCGCTCGCCATGTGATGTCCTTAATTCCCGCAGACGCGCCTGGTAAAGCTTTAGCTGACAGGCTGTTCGGATGGTTTCATCTGCAAAAGGCAAGGGATTACAAAGCCGCAGGAGAGCACGCGCGCGCCGATAAAAGTTTGACCGATGCTCTCGTCCTCTGGCCAGACAGCAACGGCCCAGCGGCCTATCTAAAAAATCTTGACGCCGACTTGATGCGTGCGCTGCTGGACAGTAATAGCCGGGAAGTCGTAGGCGGCATCCTCGAAGCGCGCGCCGCCAGCAGAGGTCTGGTCGATCCATCTTCGTGCCACAATCTAGCTTTGTTTTATTTCGTCAATGGTGTGCTAAATGTCGAGCGCGATGATCTCGAAGGGGCGATAGAGAGTTGGGAAAAATTGATCGCTTATCTTTGTGTCCCTTTATCGAATCAAACGTACATGATGAAATGGGCGAGCAGTCGGCTGGAGAGCTATGGAATCAATCCATCGGTGGAGACCACCGCGCACATTGAGGGATACTTACTGAAATACTATGAGGCCACGTTTAGCAGGCGGAGTGAGCAACTGTTAGACCGCGCCATGTCGGCCGAGTGCACAAAGATATCAGACCTCTCATTGGCTCTGCGTGCAGAGTTGCAAGGGGTACGTCTGGCGAGCCAACTCGGCGGATTCAGTGTCGCGCAACACGCGCCAGAGAAAATAGCCACCGGACCGATTTTCGTCAGCATGATGGGCTGGGAGCGGCCGTTCGCTCTATTCCTCTCTCAGATAAAGATCAAGCAGGCACACCTTGCAGCAACTTCTGAAGACGACCCAATGCTTGCTTTGCTCGACCTCATGGCGAAGATGGAGGCCGAAGAGAAAGAAGGGGCGGTAGATGTCTCCGTAAAAGAGCAAGTGGAAAAGCTCTTCTCTATCATGCGCTTTGCCGTCGTACGTCAGGAGGAGGGCAATCTGGAAGCCGCGCTGCGCCGCCTGCGGGAGGTGAAAAGTGCTTACAAGCTGATGAGAGCGAGCCGAGCGCGCGCTCAAGCAAAGTCAAAGAAAGCGCAGGGCCACATAAACTTGTCGCTACGCAGCCCCGCTTTTGCGCGTTACCGAAGCACAAAGCGTTTTCGAGAGCTTGCCGCTACGTATGAAATCGAATTGCTCATCGCCCTCGGTGAGCAGAACATTGCTTCGCTCCATGACCAACTCTCTTCTGGAGTTCAGTACTGGCGCGAGGCCGTTGCGCAGGCACGCGACGACGAGGAGTATGCGCAGGTCGTGGTGAAAATACGAGAGATAGCGATGGGCAGGGCCTACTTCCTGCAAGATAAGCGCGAGAATAAGGAGGCGATAAGACTTCTAGAAGAGGTCGAAGATCTGTGTGGCGACGAGACACTGCGTGGCCTGCTCTCAAGGCTCTACGCCCTTGAGGGTATATTGGCCTGCAACGGTGAGGGTGAATTTGCCTCCGACAGAGATAGATTGGAAGTGGCAAGCATACATCTGCGTCAGGGTGCTGACCTGAATCCAAACTCACTCTATGCGCAATCGAATCTGGCAAGAGTGCTCTTATTTCTGGTTGATAATATCCGCGACGAAGACCCGGCGCAGGCGTTGATGTTGCTGGAAGAAGCTATGGATGCCATTTATGCGTGCAGGTATCTTGATACGGATAACGAAGAATACAGGGAGATGGAGATCCTCACGAGGGCCAAGATAAACTTCCTGAGAATCGAATCAGGCGAAATCATCATGGAAGACCTTCCGCCCGAAGATGTGTACGGGTTACTTCTTCTCACTACGAAATGATGATTATACTGAACACTGCTGACAGTTGATTGTCGGGGTATCTCTCCTCGGCATGGGGAACAACGGTGCACCGCACGGGCGATTACATAAATCGAGCCACCTCGAATGTTACTGCACCGGGATTAAAAGAGGCTTCCAATGAAATTCGTTGATTTCAATCTCACCATTAGGCCAGCGGGTGACCACTTGCTCGTAAGTTTTGCTGACCCTGATGTAGGCATCATTGATGAGGTAATATCTGCGCCACCGCCCCAAGGTGACGTTGAAGCCTTACGAGACAAGGTGGAAAAGGATGCTCAGACCACCGCGCTGACCGCGCTGAAGGCGGAACAGGCGCTCTCGCGCGGGGCCTCCACCGAGGCTGATGAAAAGCTCAAGGAACTCGGCGAGAAAATTTTCAAGTGGGTGTTCTGCGGGAAAGTGCTCCAAGCCTTTAAAGATAAACATACGCAGGCGCGCCGCGAACAGAGCGGCCTTCGCATCAGGTTAAGCATTGACCCTCGCGACAGCAATCTCGGCTTCTATCCATTCGAGATTATGTTCTGCCCCGAGGTGCCCTTCAGAGATCATCTCGCCCTCTTTGGAGGAGTGACCATCGTGCGCTCGATGGCCGGGTATCGGTTTAAAAGTCCCGCGACGATTAAGCCCCCGCTGCGGATCCTGATTGTCGGAGCGAGTCCGAACGGCTACGCTAAACTCAACCTTAAGCGGGAGATTGAAAATCTCAAGCAGGCGCTCAGTCTGCCCGGGATAAAGGTGGACTCTGTGGAGGACTGCACCCTTGACCGACTCAAAGGCATAGCGGGCATTGAGCAGCCACACGTCCTGCACTTTATAGGTCATGGAGAATTCGATATCGCCAACAGAGAAGGCAAGATTTTTCTCGTTGATAAGCGGAACGAGCCGGAGTCGCTCACCGGAGAAGAATTAAGACGCGAGATTGCTGGCATCTCATCGCTGCGTCTCGTTACTTTGAACGCCTGCCTGGGAAATGCCAGCCAAGGGGCAGACATATTTTCGTCTGTGGCAACGAGCATCTTTTCCCTTCAGATTCCCGCCGCCGTGGTCGCCATGCAGTTCAGGATAACCGATCTGGCGGCCATCGAATTTTCCAAGTGCTTTTATAGTCAACTGGCTCTGGGTCGCCCCGTGGATGATGCCATCACCTCTGCGCGCGCGCATGTCCGTCGCAAAATCAAAGGCACTCCCGAATGGGCGACCCCAGTTCTATATCTAGGAACGCCCGACGGCGACTTTCTGGGGCTGCGACTCCCGCTTGACCAACTCATCTCGCATGCGCTGGATCAACTCAGGGATGGAAACTGGGATATAGCCCAAAGCACCGCGACGCTTGTGCTGGAACAACACCCGAAAGCGGATGCGCGCGAAGCTCAGAAGATCGCGGCGTTCGCGGATCAATCCGACCAATTTAACGAGACATACATACAGGTCTTTAAGGTACTGAAGCGCGGGGGCAGCGGCGTTGACTACCCCGCGCACATAATCGAGAAGCTTGTCCAACAGGGAACGAATTTTCCTGATGAAGAGCTTGAGCAGTTGCTTGATGGCGAGCTAGGCAAATGCGCAGAAATCATTCAGATGGCTAAGGCTATGCGAGCCTTCGGTCGCGGGGAGTTTGATCGAGTCATAGAGTTGTGCGAACAGTCCCCGTCTCATAATTTATTCGATTTCAACTTAATCAAGGAGCAGGTGAGTGCGGAACGCAACGCACAGAAGGAATTGCAATCGCTGAATGAAATCTGGTCGAGTGGCGACTGGGATATGGCCGTCGAAGCGGTGGAAAAGCTGTCGTCGCGCGAAGAGTTCAATCGCACCCAAGCGTATAAGGAGATAGAGATAAAAAGAGGCGTCGGCAAAGAGTTGCGCAGGGTGATGGAGGCCATCGCGCGCGACGACTTGAAAAGAGCGCAGAATATCATGGCGGCGATTACGGTCGCTACAGCTCCGGGCGGTTTTGAGCTTTCCAAGCGTGTCGTGGACGTTGGCGTCAAGGCGCTGGAAGCGGCCGAATCCAACGACGCGAATCTTGTCGCCGTCCTCAAGTACGAATTGGCCAATCTGCTTTCCCCATCCAGCCAAAGTTCACCGGCGGAAACTCTGTGCATACGGCAGGTTCAAAACTTCTTGGACGGGATTAGCTCAGAGATGGATTACCAAGCCGGACTTGATCTCTACGCGAAAGGATTCTTCACAGAAAGCCGGAACTATTTTGTTCGCCTTAACGGATATAAGGATTCAGCCGACAAAGCGGCCCGCTGTGAAAAGTGGATGACCATCATAGAGAAGCTTCAGTCTCGGCAGTGGGACGAGGCGAATCGCTTGATCGCAACCCTTCGCACCGAAGATAACAGCCGTCGAGTGCAGGCGTATCGTCGCTGGTGCAACTGGGCGCGAGTGGTGATCCCCATACTTGAGACCATGGCTGCTTCCCCGGTAGTGCATGATCCGTTTATTCCTTGGGAGGGAGGCGATAATCCTTATAAGCTCTTCGCCTCTCAAGGCATCTCGCCAACCAGCAAGATGGAGCAATGCAAAAGCGACCTTGGCTTCCAACTCCAAAGCAAACCCGGCGGCATGGAAGAGGCTGAGAGAAATGCCTGGGATGTCCTGCGCCTCCTTAACAAGCGCCTGTTAGTTGACTTCCTTCTTTACAACATAACGAATCAGGAAACGGCGCGCGCTTTGGCCGAGCGCCTCTGCGCCGTTGAGGAAGGAAAAGAACTGACCATGGTCACGACGCAGGAATTAGTGTCCGAACTCAAAGAGGATGGAGGTATTTTTCTCCTTCTTCGGAAAGACCACGATCAGGCAATCAGCTTTTTCCTGCAAGAGGCCACGTCCCGTCCATATAGTGCGCCCGCCTTACATCATCTGGGACTAGTTGCGGCTTCCAAGATTCACTGGCTTGAGGAGCAAGGCGGTGATGATTACCAACTGGCGCAGGCTTGGGAATATCTGATACTCGGGTGGGCCGCCGTCTTTGCCAATGATAACTTCTGGCATGACTGGTGGTTTACTCGAAGGCATATTTATGACACTTCCATTAGCAGCCAGGAGATAGAGGATGCCAGATTGCAGCTACAGCGACTCTGGTCCGAGCGCATCAAATCGGCGACCGATATCTGTGCGGGCTTAGACACTACTTTTCAGGCGGAATTGAACGGAGCCTTGGCCGTCAATACCGGCAAAGGAATACCGCTTCCAGAACATGCAGGCGAAGTCGCCATCATGGGCTTCATAGGAGCGAGCACTCTGGGTCTGCTTGATGCGCTAGCTAGCTGGACGGCCTCCTTCGATTCGGAGAGTCTGAGTATCGAAGGCTGGCAGCGATGGGCGTGCCACTATTTTTCGGAGCTTGCTGAACCTTTGGCGTTGTTTCAAGAAAGCCGCTACGAAGAGGCTATTGACGTTTTGACGCGTCCACGCTGCGACCGCCTCCGGCGCAACGATGTCCAGTGCCAGCAATCCATTCTAAGTGAGCTTCACCCACTCGTTGCAAGCGCAGGATGCGCTTGTTTCGAGAGTGCGAATCCGGCCTTTTCAAAAATGCACCGAGGCGGCGAATTATTGCTCGTCAGTGCTTACGATCTGTTAGCGAGAGCGCATTACAAAATTGCGCTGGCGGCAGTGTTGAGCACCCCGGCCAACAATGACAAGGCGTTAACGCACTGGAAAATTGCTGTTGAGTTGGCACGCCGTCGTGGAGAGAGCGAAGCCCTACTGGAGAGCATCCGCAACGTCATCATCGGGAGAGCTAATTTCCTCGTTTCATCTTTGGACGTGGATGACCGGGAACGCTGTCTGGATATTCTTAATGATGTGGTTGAACTTCTTCAGCTGAGCTACGACGAAAGGTGGGACAATGAGGAAAAGGCTCTGAAGCTTGCCCTCATAGATTATATGTTAGTCAGGGCGTCTTTTCTTTCCAACCAGTTGGAAAACCACGAGGACGCGCGCCGCGATGCGATTCGGGCCTACGCCTTGGAGCCCGAATATCTGAGAGCCATTCACATACTTTGCAAGGTTAATTGGTTGTATGCTTGGAGACTACACGACCGGGGGCAGAAGCTGGCGGCGGAAGCGCTTCTGAAAGAGGTGGAAGATTGCTTGAAAGTGGGCGACCGACTGTTTCCCGATAACCCGGACCTCGCTTCGTGTCACAAAGACCTCAAGGAGATATACGACCACATAGCGGAAGTCAAAGGGGTAAACCTAACTGACTTGATTAACAGCACACCGCTGACTACAGAGACCAGCAGTGAGCACCAGAAATTAGGCAAGCTGGCGGAGGCGTCGTTTAATGAAGCGCAGAAGCGGTTCGCCGAGGCCATCAAACTTTATGACGAAATCTTGCAGTCCGACCCGGACAGCGATGAAGTTCAGGCCAGAATGGCCTACTGCTATAAAGCCTGGATTAACTATGAATGGGATGGCGGAGTCGCGTCTCCAGAGAGAATCCGTCAGCTCACGCGGGAGGCGCTCAAGCGATTCCCGAACTCCGATCTCTTCAGTGGTTTTGCAAAAGCGGCTAGCGAGGAGGAAGTGAAGTGAACGAAAGAGACGAGAAGGCAAAGAGCCTCCTATTTAAAGACACGCATCTGCCGTGGCAGGGCGAGTTCCCCTACGAGCGCTTGAATCGAAGCCTTCAGAAAGTCGGTCATCCCGGAGTTAATCCGTCAACTACCATTCAAGAGGTCAAAGATGCTCTCTTCGATTTAATGTCAAAGGGAACCGTCAAGCCGGAGGATCGGTTGGCGTGGGATGAGCTACGCCTCCCTGAGCGGAGATTAGTGTTGGATTTCTTCATGTATGCGTTTGAAACCGGAGGAGACGACAATTGGAGCGATGCTCTGTGGGAACTGCCGATGCCCTTACATATGCCTGACTTTCGAGAGCTGACAGACAGTGAGCCGGAGTACGAAAAGGCCATCCCTGTACCAGCTTCTTTCGCTCCGTTTCCCATGCCGGAATTTGCGCCCACAGACGCGGAGTTGCTCGTTGCCCCGCCCGTGGATATAGGACCGGTCAGCATTAATGAAGTTGAAATTTTAGGAGACAAGTATGCCAGATAAAGATTCCGCCGATGATGTAAACAAGATGTGGTCGGCAATGGATTTCGGCAAGATGATGGATGCGGCCGGGATGGTAGCTGAGCAGAACGAGAAGCACAGAAAGGAAACAGCCGACTTACTATTAAGATTTCTCGAAATAGTGGATTCGCTCGAAGCTTTAGGGGCTCATTGTGAAGAGCTAGTGGCGCGGGGTTACGAGCACATTCCGCTGCGATCCGTGAACACCACACTTCGCCAAGCTCTGAACATACTTTCTCAGACGGGTGTCGAGCAGATGAATGCCGCAGGCCGTCCGCTTAACTTAGAGCAGCATGAAGTAGACGCCGTTCGCCCGGACTCGTCGGTCGAGGAAGATACGGTGTTAGAAGAAAAGGTGCGGGGCTATTTATGGAAAGGAACGCTCCTCCGACGCGCGAAGGTAGTTATCTCGCAATAGGGGTGATGCAACTTGGAGCTTCCGCCAAGTAGATAGAAAGGATAAAACGATGAGAGCTATCGGAATTGACTTGGGCACGACAAACTCACTGGCGGCAGTCGCTGATAAAGATATCAAAGTCCTCCCAACCCGCGCCGGAGAGCAGCTCACGCCTTCAGTCGTGAGCTTCGTCAAAAAGCGCAGGGCTGAAGAGGGGGAGATAGTCGTCGGACGCCAGGCTGTTGCCAATGCCGTCCGCGCTCCTGAAGAGACCGTCTTTTCCATCAAGCGCCTGATGGGGGCTGTGTATGGGGAATCTCAAGTTGAAGAAGTGCACAAGACGATCAGTTGCAGGCTGGCTGACCCGCCGCCGCCGGACGCCGAAGATCAAGGCTTGAAGGTAATTCTCGGCAAGCAAGCCTACTCTCCGGTTGATATCTCCGCGATGATTTTAAAGCAGGTGCGCATTGATGCCGGACAGGCTCTCGGCGATACGGTGACACACGCCGTCATCACTGTTCCAGCTTATTTCGAGGAGCGCCAGCGTGATGCTACCAAACAGGCCGCCGAGCAGGCGGGCTTAAAAGTCTTGAAGATTATTGATGAGCCGACGGCGGCAGCTATCTTTTACGGGGTCGGCAAAGAGGGCGAGCGTCACCGCATACTGGTTTATGACCTCGGCGGAGGAACTTTTGATATCTCCATTATTCAGATGACAGGCGGCCAGTATCAAGTGTTAGAGATAACGGGTGACCGCTGGCTTGGCGGCGATGATTTTGATCGAACCATCATCGCCCGCATGATTGAGTGGGTAAAAGAAGGATACGACTACGACCCCTCACAGGACAAAGATTTTCTCGGCAAAGCAAAAGCAGAAGCAGAAAAGATAAAAATTGCTTTAGGCAATCTTGAAAGCGCAGAAATCTTCGCGCCTCTGCTAAAGACTCCCAACGAAGGCATAATTGATATTGACATGACCATCACTCGTGAAGAGTTCGAGGACGATATACGCCCCCTCGTAAATCGAACTATGGATTTGGTTAACACTGCTCTCCGTAACCAGAACTTCACGCCGGACGACATCACTGAAGTTTTACTCGTGGGTGGCTCGACGAGCGTGCCTCTGGTGCGGGAAGCGGTAGTCAGCCTCTTCGGTCCGCAGAAAGTTAAAAGACACGTCAACCCGATGGAATGCGTCGCCTTGGGCGCTGCCATTCTCGCCAGCTCACATGAGATAAAGGAAGATGCGTCAGCGGTGAATAGAGCGGATAGAACTGTGATTGAAGTCACGGCTATGCATCTGGGCATCGCGGCGATGAAGGGAGATAACCCGGACGCTTTTGTCCCCATTATCGAGAAGGGCACACCTTATCCCCTCTCTGAGCCAAAGAAGCGTTTGTTCACTGTGGTCGAAGAGAATCAGAAGCTGATTTGCGTTGCTGTTTATGAGGGACTGAGCCATCTGGCGAGCCTCAACGACCAACAAGGCGTCATAGAGTTTCCTCTGCCGCGCGGCATCGGTGCGGCGAACCCGGTCGAGATTTCCTTTAACTACGATGAGAATCGGGTGCTGACGGTCGGCGTCAGCGTTGTCGGGACAGACTTCAAGACACAGGAAACGCTGCGACGAAATACGGCGCGGGTAGACCGTCCGAAAAATCTTCTGGACGATTGGCGTGAGGATTTACAACCATCGGTGCGCGTCGGCAAGCAATTTATCCAGACCTACAGCGCCTTCATGGATAAGACGGATCGAGCGGAACTGGAAGAGCAAATCAAGCAGGCCGAACAGGCTCTTGAAGAGGATAATCCTGTGGAAGGGCGGCGGGCGGCGCAGGCGCTGGCAAACAAGATTTTCGGGTGTGGGACGGCGAGCCAGTTATTCATCGCCGAGCGGTCAATGCAGGACGCGCCGCCGAAGGAGGCCAAACGAATCGCGGAGGCCGTGAGGCACATCCGCACGGCGCACGCCGATAACGATCAGGCGAAGTTGGATCAATTCGCCATGGCCCTGCGTCTGGAAGTCGCTCAACTGATGTCGCGTCGGCCAGAGGATGTCGCCGATAGAAACCGCCCCAAAGGCGGCCTCCGAGACAGTAGTTAATGCAGCTAGGGCGTGATAGGTCTCAAGGCTTCACCATGCGGCATTGATCCCGCTTCGAAGAGCTAGAGCGCTCAACGAGCGTAAATAGAGGAAAGAACTACGATGACTGAGAAAGCTTATGTCGGTATTGAGTTTGGCGACTTGGAATTAAGAGCCGTCTACATTGTCAACTCGGAAGCGCGGGACCTGCCTCTGCCTCTCGACATGAGCGGCCCGCAGATGCTTTTCGACCCATATTCAGAGACCTCCAGTATCGGTGTCGGCTTTCCGTTAGTCTCGCAGAAACTTGGGACACATATGTCCTTTACACATGTAGCGATGAAAATGGGCCAGGAAGTACACGGCAGCAAAGTCGAGCACCGCGCCGAAACTCCCGAGTCAATGACCACGAGAATACTCGCGGCCATTCGCCAAACCATCCTCAAGGTTACGGGTAAGCCCGTTGGCGGAGCGGTTATCGCCGTCCCGGCTATGATGAGGCAGACTAGCAGAAAGGTGTTATTAGATTGTGCCAGGGAAGCAGGCTTTAATGAGGTGAGTCTGATTGATAGATGCACCGCCGCCGCCCTCGGCTATCGCAACAACTATACGGACAAATCGACTACGGTTGTGGTTTACGATCTGGGCTATGGAAACTGCGAGTATGGGCTCTTGCGATTAGCCGGGGAGCGTTGCCGCGTCATGGCCTCTGGGGCTATGCCGGAGGTCTCTGGCGAAGGTCTTGATGCGCTAGTCATAGAGGCGACTGTCCTGGCCTTGAGAAGCAAGAAGATCTATCTTGGGTTAAAGCATTTTACGCCCTTCCAGTGGCATGAGCTGAGGCAGATCGTCGCAGATGTCCGCAAGACCCTGGCCGAAAAACAAGAAGCTACTATTACACTTATCCCTAAGCTAACGGGACTCGACAAAACGATAAAATTTCGCTATCAGAGCGAGCCTTTCAAGATCAAGTTAGCCCCTTTGATTAATAAGACAGTTGATGGTGTGGATGGAATCCTGGAGCAGAACGCGCTGGAGTTGTCAGACATTGACACCATCTTGCTAGTCGGTAGTTCGGCCTGTATCTCTCCGGTCTACGACATGCTATATGAAGCGTTCGGGCAGAAAGCCAGCCGGACTGAGCCGAGCCTCATTGCTAATGGAGCGGCATGGCATGCCAGTCAGCTTGCCGGGAATCCAATCGAACGTTTGGATGGAGAGCCTGATAAACAGATCGCGCAACTCAATGAGGGCTTGGAAGAGACAATCTACACCCCACGCTTGGCCGCAGATGATTCGGAAGCTGAAGCCGGATTCGTGATGTTAATTGACGCGGAAAATGATTCTCATGAGCAGAGCCAACCAGAGCAAGTCCCGACCCTGTTTGTTACGGCAGACTTAAGCTTGGAGATCGTGAGAAAATTTATCGAACAGGGGCGACGTGAAGAGGCCATGCTGCTGCTGGATGTGATGAGTAAAGGGGTCGAGGCTCTAAGAGCTAAGTTGCAGCAGGATGAGGAATATGATGTGGCTCGAATGCTGATTCAGCAAGCGCTCTCCATCGTTGCATCCGGCTATGAGCTACTCAGAGCTGTTGATTTAGCACATCGAGCCTACCAGCAAGCTCCTGATGACCCGGAAGTCTTTGAGGGAATGCTTAAAGTGCATGCCCGAGCTGGTCTGCATATGAGCAGTCCTGAAGAATATGAGACCTCAATTAAAATTCTACAGTGCGCTTTAGGTCACGACCGAACAGATCGAACGATCTGTCAGGCCTTGGCTGAACGTTACTATAGACATGCCGTCGCGATGCGTGAACTAAACGATTTATCGAAGGCCTTCGAGATTGTTGATAAAGCTCTTGCCTTCGACGCTAAACACTCTGGCTTGAATCAACTTCATAAAGAATTGGCGGCTGAATTGTCCAATTCAAAATCAGTAGAAGAAACAGCCGAATCTAATTAGAAACCTTGCTGTTGCTGGAAGGCTCTCCTGTTGTATCCAAAGCAGGCTTAAAGTAAATCTGCTCTTTCATAATATCCCTCAATCACCAGCTAAGCATTAGCCAATCTTTTAGAGACGAAACAGTGAGTGATAGGTACACCAGCTTACGTGCGGCGTTAGCCTGTGATTATTATGAGTTGAAGCATAAATCCTGTAGAGCGCGGGCGCGACACGCGATTAGAGCCTGAGTAGTGGGGCACCTATGCGGTTGATGTTGGCCGATTGACGGCGGCTAATGATCCCCTGCGTCGGGCTCGTGCAGTTCCCTCCCATGAAATTCATGAGCCCCGCCTTGTGCTCCAGGAGGTCTTCGGAATTCTGGGGAGAGATGAGCAGGTGTCCCAGCTCGTGCGCCAGGGCGTGACCCCCGGGAACGCACGTGCCGTGCACGTCCGCCAGGATCACCCCGGAGTTTGTCAGCACGTCCAGGTCGTGATAGTCGTCGGGGCCGACGGCGAGCCCCGCGTCGCCCGAGACCTGGCCTTTCTGCAACAAGCGGGACACGTAGTACACGTTGACGTCGGTCGCGGTTGAGCTTCGCGACTGGCTGAGAAGTGAAGTGATGTCCGCCGTGGGCACGTACTTGCAGACGCCCAGCCGACACTCCTTCTTGAATGTTATGTCCGGCACCAGGGCGCTCACGCCGCCGATGACCCGTGCGTCCGTAAGCTGAAGGTTGATCCCCGCCTGAGAGAGAATCTCGTTGGCCGAGAAGATTTCGTCCTCGATGCGCTCGCGGTCGGCCATGGCGGTAAGTCCGATCTTCGCGTCTATCCAGACGGTGCTGAAGCGTATGTTATCTATCAGGACGTGCGTGTCGTAGATGTTATCGCCAGCGTCTATGGCCGAGAAGAGCAGCTCGACGGTAATGGGAGTGTTGGTCCCGGCGTAGGCCGAGAGGTCTACGCTCCCTGGCTGCCAGCCGGTCGCGCCGCAAGTCTCGTCCCCGCCGGGGAACCCGCAATCCCCTATCATGTCGTAGCCGCCAGACTGGTTGACGCTCACCTCGGCGAAGATGATCTGGTTGGTGCTCGTGGTGATGACCGCGCGGAAAGAGTCGTCGAAAGGCGTCCCGACGAACTCCGGGAACTCTTCGCTGATGAAGTTGAAATCGAAGGTGAGTGTGCGCGCGCCCGCGGGGACGATGAACTTCTGCTTGAGGCCGGAGCCCACGCCGCCGACCGCGTCGCTGCCTGTATTCACGTCCGCCATCCACCCGCCCTCTGTCGGCGCGATGGTCTCCAGGCTTGAGTTGAACTCATCTTTCACCTCGGCCGAGCCGACCGTGGACCAGCCGGAGAGGTCTCCGCGCTCGAAGCCGCCGTTGCGGATGCCGTCGCGCGTCACGGGGGGAGTGCTGAGCGGGGTCAGGGCGATGTCGGCCGGGACGGTCGAGCCCGAGACGGCGATGTTCCCCGCGCCGGTCCCGGAGGAGCCCTTCAAGGGGTCGAAGCCGGTGACGGTGAACGGGCCGCCGTTGATGTAGAGCGTGTAGCTGCCGCCGCTGCCCGTCAGCGACACCAGCGTGTTCGTGTTGTTGCTGACCACGACGCCCGCCCGCGGCCCCTTGCGGTCGGAGACGACGCCCCTGGCGAAGCCGGAGCCGTGATTGGCGACGAAGACGAAAAGGCCGCCGCCGAAGACGCCAGGGAAGACGTTCGCCTCCGTGACTATCTGCCCGCCGCTCAAAGAGGCCGTGTCGGTCGCCATGAGCCGCTGGCTCAAGCCCGGGGTCTCCTGGTCTATCGCGTCCACCAGGAGCTGCTGGCCGACGACGAACTTTGAAGTGGTCAGCCCCGAAGGGGCGGGGATGGCGAGCGAGAGCGGCGCGCTCGGAGGCAAGAGGGAGGAAGCCTCACCGGCCACGGGCTCGAAGGTGACCTCGACCGCGCCGACAAACTCTAAGGCCCCGAGCGGGGCTTCGACCGCGGAGGCGGAGACCGGCTTGATGTCAACGAACACGTCGTAAGGAATGGAGTTCGGCTGAATCGTGACGCTCGTCCCGCCGGGGCCAGTGACGGTGGCCCCCGTGCCCGCGGGCACGGGAGTTCGTGGACTCAATCTCAGTTCTACGTCGAGCTGAAAATCCATCGCCGTCGGGCTCTTAAACTGCCACTCCCTCGGCGCAGACGTTGCGCCCGGCTGAAGGCTCACGCCGTTATAGGCCCAGCTCGGAGCGCCCGTCTGGGTCTGGCCGTCCGCGTTGAGCGGGGTGACCTTGGGCGACGCTATTTTGACGACCGCGGCCTCCAGGGAGCCGTTGAGCGTAATCGTGCCGACGTTCTTGATGGAGACGTTGATGGTGGCGACTCTGGATTGCGGATTCCAGGCGGCGAAATCGGCGAGCAGTTGCGTCGCGGCGGCGCTCCCCTCTTTATCCTTCACCTCGACTCTTCTTTGTTGTATCTGAACGTGCAGCTTGAACGAGCCGACAGAATTGCCTGCGCCCGCTTGAGGCGCGAGAGGGCGAGCGGCGGCAGGAGCAGGCGAGGGCGCGCCGGTTTCTGCTTTCGCGCCGTCCAAAAACATTAACGGCTGGGAGACGAGGGCGATGATGACCGGCAGCAGAGCGAGCCGGAAAACGTGTGTGAGCTTCATTCTCATGTCAATCTCCTTATCAAGAGGCGTCGGGTAAATATCAACGGAGGGTGACAGCTCTGGAGACTGATCGGAAGACTCACTGCGGGGATGCGCGACGTGTGCAACTCGCCGCCCTGGCCTTGCTGGCAGTCGGTCCAAGAAGGTGATCCAGCGCCAGGGCGCAACCATGCCGAGGGACCGCCGTAGCTGGCTCCACTTCGAATGTCTTCAGAGCAGTGACTCAGCGTCCCTCACACCGCGCTTGACAGGTGAGATACGAATGACTCAGGCGGGTCAGATTCAGTCCGGGTAAGATTAAGTGTCAGGCATAAAAGCCGCGCACGCGCGTGTCGTAGGCCACGCGGTCTATGGCGAGCATGTGGGCGGCGGTTCGAGTGTCAACCGAATGCATTTCTGCGTAGCGGCACACCAGATTGAAGCCGCCGATGATCTTGTCGCTTAAGCGCTCGTTGATAATCGCCTCCTTCCAGAAGTAGCCTATGCGATCCTGAACCCATTCAAAATAAGAGACAATCACGCCGCCCGCGTTGGCCAGAATGTCGGGGATGATGAAGATGCCTTTGCTGTGCAAGAGTTCGTCGGCCGCGGCGGTGGTCGGGCCGTTCGCCCCTTCGATTAGTATTTTGCATTTGAGCCTGTCCGCATTCTGCGAGGTGATCTGGTCTTCGGTGGCCGCGGGCAGCAGCACGTCGCATTCGAGTTCGAGTAGTTCCCGGTTGGTGATGAATTCAACGCCTTTAAGACCTTCGAACGACCGCGCTGACTGAAGGTGTGTGAGCGCAGCCTCGATGTCTATCCCCTGCGGGTTGTATATCCCCCCCTGCTGGTTTGAAATGGCGATAACGTTGTATCCCGCAGCGTCCAACAAACGCGCCGCCGTGCCTCCGACTTTACCGGCCCCCTGCACGACGACGGTGGCATTGGCCGGGCTCATCCCCAACCTCTTCACGGCCTCGTTGATAAGGAACAGGAGTCCGCGCCCCGTCGCCTCGCGCCGCCCCGAGGAGCCGCCGAGGTCCACGGGCTTGCCCGTGACGACGGCCGTCACGGTGTGGCGGGCGTGCATCGAGTAGGTGTCCATGATCCAGGCCATCGTCTGCTCGTTGGTGTTCATGTCAGGCCCGGGCACGTCTCTTTCCGGGCCGATGATGTCGAGTATCTCGGACGTGTAGCGTCGCGTGAGGCGCTCTAATTCCCCGAGCGACATTTGCGAGGGGTCACAAATCACGCCTCCCATCGCGCCGCCGAACGGAAGGTCTACGACCGCGCACTTCCAGGTCATCCACGCCGCGAGCGCCCTCATCTCGTCGAGCGTCACGGTGGGTGTGTAACGAATCCCGCCCTTCGCGGGGCCGCGCACGAAGTTGTGCTGCACACGAAAGCCCTCGAAAACTTCGACCCGTCCCGAATCCATGTAGACAGGGATGTAAGCTTTTAACTCCCTGCTCGGCACTCTCAAGAACGCATACAAATCGGGGTCGAGGTCGAGCTTCTGCGCCGCGTAGTCGAAACGCGACATCATGGACTCGAAGAGGCTGTCTTTATCCTGGCGCTGCACGCTATCCCTCATCTGCTCTCCGTAAGGCATCTAAACACACCCCGCTCCTCTGTCCATAATTTAGTGATTGAGATTTCACTGTTCTCATCGTATTGTCAAGTTTTCGTGGACAGAACAATAGGCAGCGGCAGAGGAGAGCCCGAAGATGGCGGCAAACTCAAAACCGGAGGCCGTGGTCATCGGCTGTGGAGTTTCCGGCCTGACAAGTGGAATCCGTCTTCTCGAAAAGGGATTCAGGGCCAAAATAATCACCGCCGAGAAACCGGACCAGGAGACATCCAGGATAACCTCGCTGGCGGCGGCGGCGGTCTGGTATCCCTACAGCGTTGCCCCGGGCGATGACGTAGTGAAGTGGGCCGACGCTACTTATCAAAAGCTTGAGACGCTTGCACGCGAGCCGGGCAGCGGCGTCTCCTTTGTGAAATTCGTGCAGGTGTATAAAACGAAAGCGGAATTCAAAGACGCCCGCGGTGCGTTGTGGTGGGTGCCGCTCGTCAGGAGGTTCGAGCACCCCGCGGAGAATTTACCGGAAGGCTACGAATGCGGTTACGAGGCGGAAGTCACCCTCATGGACACCTCTGTGTACCTCAAATATTTAGTGGACTGGTTTACGAAGCTAGGCGGTGAAATCGAATCAAACCACGAAGTGAACGACCTCAACGAACTGGCCCGCAAATACCCGCTCGTCATCAACTGTACGGGCATTTGGGCCAGAGAGCTTTGCGAAAGCGGGGCGGGCGACGAGGCGTTCACCGCGAAGCGCGGGCAGGTAGTGACCATTCGTAAAAGGGCCGACATCGGGCGCTGCCTGGTTCATATCGGGAAAGACGAAAAGGGCGACGATGTGTTGACTTACATCATACCTCGCCGCGACGACTGTCTTCTCGGCGGCACGTCAGAGCGTGGCGTCTGGGAACTGACGCCGGACGAGGGCGTGACCAAGGGCATTCTTGAGCGGTGTAAAGCTTTAGAACCATCGCTGCGAAATCTCAAGCCGGAAGATATTTTAGGATATAAAGTAGGACTCAGACCCGCGCGCAAGAAAGTGCGGCTTGAACGTGAGGGGCGCGTCATACACAACTACGGGCACGGCGGCGACGGGTTCACTCTCTCCTGGGGTTGCGCCGAGGACGTTGTAAAATTGGCCCTGAAAAATTTCACGTAGGTATTAAAGACGGCCTTAAAAATCTTTCATAACGCAGGCGAATCGTTTAATATTGCCGCGTAATATTTAGACCAGCTGTATTCGGCCTCGCTCACTAAACTCAGCGCCGTTCCTCACTACCGCTATCTTGGCAGCACGGACGGCGCGCTACTCCCCTTTTAAAAATCGCCCTGCCGCTCGAATCGGAGCGGCCGTTCGAGTTTGACCGATCTAAGTTTCCGGCGAACCTCATACTGATGTCCCGACGCAACGGAGCGACTCGCCGAAGGAGATATGCTATGACGACAAAAAAGGGCAGCCACCAAGCGCCTAAAGAGAATGCCTCGTCCACAGCCCGGACGATTACAGATACGAACAGCGGCAACCCTGATAAGCCTATTCATGTCGCCATCATCGGCGGCGGGATAGCCGGACTCTATGCCGCCTGGCGGCTCAAAGCCGACCAGGTAAACCGGGATGTTGATTCCGCTGACGTTAAGCCGGCACCGGCAGTGGACCACAATCCATCAATTAAAGTAGCTTTATTCGAAGCGTCAGGAAGGCTTGGCGGAAGACTGCGGTCTATAAATATCCCCGGAGTCGCCATCCCAGCCGAGCTCGGCGCGATGCGCTACACTTCGCGGCACCGCCTGCTGGTCGGCCTGGTTTTTAAATTCTTCAGCGATGTTTACCCCAAGCCATTTGATTTCGGCGGCTCGACCTCGTTTTACGTCCGCGGCCGCCGTCTCCCCTCTGAAGACTTAAGAAGTCACACCTGTTATTTTTGTGCAGCCCCGATCCCTTTTAATCTGAAGGAGTGTGAGAAGGGCAAGCTGCCCGAGGAGTTAATCTCTGATGCCATCTGGAATATGCTTGGCGAGCTCAATTTCGCTGATTCCGCTCTCGATCATCCGAAAGTGGCCCGAATAAAGCGAGAAATCAGGCGTCGTAATGTCACCAAAAAGAGCTGGAGAAAGATTCAGGAATACGGGCGGTTCAAGGACACTCATCTTTACGACATCGGGTTCTGGAATTTATTGCAACACTTTCTCAGTAACGAAGCCTTTTTGCTGGCCCATGACTGCCTCGGTTATGAATCAATCATCGGAAACTGGAACGCGGCCGAGGCGCTGGAGTGGTTCGTCAATGATTTTGAGCCGAACCAGACACAGTTGATGCTTCCCAGTGGTTTTGAATCTCTCGTCACCATGATGACAGAAAATATTTGGAAGAAGGAAGGGGGCACGGAAAATAGAATTACTATTGAGACTAATCATAAGCTCTCTAAGATTGAAAGAATTGGCACCGGCGACAAAACGGTCTGGAAACTATACTTCGAGGGTGCTGATAAGCTCCCAATTTCCGCCAGACACGTCATCCTTGCGCTCCCGATGCGGGCGCTTGAGTCGCTTCAGGTTATTGATGAAAACAAGCCTGATGAAGTCGAAGCTTCATGGAGGGAATTTAAGGAAAAGCACCTCGCCGCTGTGAGGCCGCACAGGCTCTTCAAACTTTTTCTGGTTTACGAGCATCCGTGGTGGTTGGGGCATCCCTTACCCGGCGGGGATTCAGGAAGGGTTTTTACGGACTTGCCCATCCGGCAGGTTTATTACTTCGGCCCGGAGTGGATCAGCAAGCAGGCCACCCCAGATAATATTAAGCAGGCTCGAAAAATACTCGTAAAACCGAAAAATGACTTGGCCCTGGTCATGGCCTCCTACAGTGATTCACACTACGTGAATTTCTGGCAGCCTTTTTCTAACAAGAGAAAAGCCGGCGGCCCTGGTTCCAATGACGATGTCAAATATTACAGATGCCGGACGGACATCTATCAAGATACAAAGAAACTCAAAGATGGGAAGCTTCGAGAGAAGTTCGATAAAGCCTTTGAGGAAGTCAAAAGAGAAGCCGCTACCGAGCGCATGGTGGTGAAGGTTCAGCAGCAATTGGCGGAACTGCACGGAGTCCCTATCGAGAGCATCCCCGAACCGATTGCCTGTATCTTCATGGACTGGGGAGCGGGAGAGTTCGTTGAGGGAGGCTGGCACACGTGGGAGGTCCACGAAGAGCCCTGGAACTTTGCCGAAAACCATCTCAAAAAACTTTCCGAGGAACATCTTTATATCTGCGGAGAAGCTTACTCGCGCGAACAGGGTTGGATTGAAGGGGCGTTGAAATCAACCGAACTGGCTCTACTTAAGCTGAAGGCCAAGGGGTTCAATGTCCCCCGCCCGCAATGGCTCCCTAATAAAGATGACTTCGAGGAACACATAGGTTTAATCTTGCAAGATAAGGAAGGGAAAGATAACTAAGAGTATCGTCAAAATTCAGCGCACCGGCGTCTGAGGTTTACGGAGTTTGGTTTGCCCAGGCTGAACTCTCAAAAAGTAACTCGAATAAGTGAGCGTTTGTAAAGCATCATCCTAGATGATCCGTTTCGAGAATATTATCGAGAAGGTGCGGCGCAATTACCCGGAGGCGGATGAGGAATTGCTGCGGCGGGCCTATTTTTTCTCGGCGCGCGAGCATCGAGGGCAGACGCGTAAGTCGGGCGAGCCTTATCTGCTGCATCCTCTCGAAGTCGCGAATATTCTCGCCGACCTCCGGCTCGACCCGGAGTGTATCATCACGGGGTTGCTGCATGATGTCGTCGAAGACACGCAGACTCCGATTAAGACTATCGAAGAGCTATTCGGGGTCGAGGTGGCGCGCATGGTCGAGGGGCTGACCAAGATAGCCAAGCTCGATCACATCTCGTATGAAGAGCGGCAGGCGCTCAATATGCGCAAGATGCTGCTGGCGATAGCCGAGGACGTGCGGGTCGTGCTGGTTAAGCTCGCCGACCGCCTGCACAATATGCGTACCTTACAGTACCTCACGACTGAGAAACGCCGCCTCATCGCGCGGGAGACGCTCGAAGTCTACGCCCCCATCGCGCACAGGCTCGGCCTCGGCCGTGTTCATGAAGAGATGGAAGAGCTCGCCTTCAAGTTTATTGAGCCGGACAATTATCAGGAGATAAAAGAGGAGGTGGACAATCGTCGTCCGCGGCTGGAAACTTTTCTGGAAACGGTCGAGCAGCAGATCAGGAAGATAATGGAGGAAGCCGGCGTCCGGGTTGTTGATGTCGAGCGACGCGTCAAAGAATTATACCCGCTGTACCAGACGCTGAGGCGACGCCGAATAGCCATAGACCAGGTTCACGATCTCATCACTGTCGGCATCATCACGGCCTCGGTCGAAGATTGCTACAGCGCGCTCGGCGTCCTGCACGCAACCTGGAAGCCCATTCCGAACAGCTTACAGGACATGATCGCGCTCCCGCGTGAAAACTTCTATCAGGCGATTCATACCACGGTCATCTGCGAGGGCGGGCAGGTCCTGGAAATGCAAATTCGGACGGAGGAGATGAACCGGCGGGCCGCCGACGGAATCACCGCCCGCTGGGAATACAAGGCGGGCCGGCGAGACATTCGTCACGAGGAAGACGAAGTATTCCTGCGGCTCAAGCAGGTCATCGAGTGGCAGGACGAGGTCGAGGATTCGCACGAGTTCCTTAACTCGCTCAAGCTGGACCTCTCACAGAAAAAGATTTATTGCTTTACACCAATGGGCAAGTCCATAGAGTTGCCACAGGGCGCGTCGCCAATTGATTTCGCGTTTGCCATCCACACTCAATTGGGGCTTCACTGCGCGGGGGCGAAGGTCAACGGCCGCAGCGTGCCGCTCAAATATCAGCTCCGCGAAGGGGACATTCTTGAGATCGTCAGTTCGCCCGACACTCACCCCTCAAGGGATTGGATGAACTTCATCAAAACTCCAAGAGCCCGTCTGAGTCTCCGCCGCTATTTTGTTCAAAGCGAGCGGGCCTCGGCAATTAATCTCGGCAAGAGGCTATTAGAAAAAGAATCTGTAACTCTTCACCTGAACCCGGACATCGTCCTCGCGAACGGCGCGCTCGACCGCCTGGTGCCGAAATACGGCTTCACCCGAGTAGAAAATTTGTTGGCCGCTGTCGGATACGGAAAGATTCTGCCGGGCAGTATCATTAAGAGACTGCTGCCGGCTGACGAGGCTGCTCAAATAAAAGATTTCAGCCGAGCCGAATCCACGAAGCGCGTTGACCAGACGTTCAGCCTTCGCTCCCTCGTTAAAGCAAAAGGCGTTGATGACCTGGCGGTATACGGCGCGCGCTGTTGTAGCCCCATTCGCGGCGAGGAAATCATCGGCTACATCAAGCGTGGTAAGGGTGTCACCGTGCATTCCGCCAAGTGTCCGAGTGTGCTCGGCTTGCTCGTGAACCCTGACCGAGTTGTCGAAGTCAAATGGATCAAACAAGAGGGCGGTAACCATTCCGCCTACCATATTAATTTGCGTCTCACCATCGAAGACCGGGCCGACATAATTGTTGACGTGGCACGGGCCGTCGCCAGCAGCGACACCAATCTCCGCGACTTGCACACGGCAACAGACAAGCAGGGACAATCCAATCTCTTTATCACAGCCGAGATAATTAACTTTCAACATCTGGAGAAACTCACAAGCGTGCTCAAGGCCATCAAAGGCGTGTCGGACCTGGAGCGCATCAAACATTCCAGCCTGAGAAAGTAGTGGGGATTGATATCAACCGTGAGCGCCTCGCGTTTGGGGGATATTTTCAAAGCTCTTCTGGCAGGGAAATAACGATGCACGGTAGCAACAGCTTGATCAGGGAATTAGATTTTGAGCGCTAAGGAGAGATGTGCTGTGGAAACGAGAACACTTGAAATCAACCAAATCCCGGCAGAGATTCTCGGCCGTTTCAATGCCAACCAGATCATCTTAATAACCACCGAGGACTTAAAAGATAAGGTGCTGGGGACAACGACCTTCGACCCCCATGCCCTACAAGTGATAGACGGGCTGGATAAGTTGGCCGAGCTGCGTCAAAGCGAGGGCGTCTATTCAATCACGACTGCTCTCATCGCCCTGAATGAGACTTCGATTGATGAAGCCACGGCAGGCTTCGAGCACAGGTTCCGCATCACCGCCGAGTTGGACGCCTTGTTAGGCCACTTTAAAAAAGTCTACGTCGCCTACGCCGTCACCCATTTTAATTATAAGCCGATGGACGAACTCACCGTTTTTATAGGTGGGGATTGCTACCGCACGGGCGAAGAGATCAAAGACCTCGAAACCGTCCTCAGCCGCACGAAGGATTTGGCCCAGGCCATGATCCGCAAAGCCGTCATGATCTTTCCAGATATTCCGACCCTGCACGGGGGCAAGAAGGGTGAGTGGATTATTCTCGACCGGGACGGCAAGAAAATAGAAGGACTCTCCGAAGAGGCGATTGTCGCTCTGGGCACGCTCATCATCCCTAAAGGCATCAAGTTTTTGAACGACTATAAAGAGAAGAAAGCCCGAGAAGCGCAGATCTTCGATTCGTTTCCTGAGCGGAACCTGATTCGACCCGATACGGCTTCACCCGATGTCCTCTCCGGCCCCAACTGGTATGCGATGTGCCAGGTGTGGGCCAAGCGCGACCTCGACTTGTCTTACGTGACCTGCCTGCCGGAAAACTTAAGCGGCCCCCGCGTGCCGTCATCTTACCCGACCGGCTACGGAGTGGTCGCCACCGCGAACAAGCTCATCCAATACTATTTCGTAGATAAAAACCCGACGGATGTTCGATTCCTTTTAGAAGCACTCGGCGGTGTCGGTCAGGCCACGGTCGAGGGATTGCTGGGTAAGGGGTTTAAACCGGAGAACATTACTGCCTTCGACAAATCGGCGGAGGTGTGTAAGCGGGTTGCCGACAAGTACGGGATCAATACTTTGACCATGACCAATGACGAGTTCTACAGAAAGTTGGACAGCACCCAGCAACACGACATCTGGATTAATAACGGCGAGGGGGATAACACGCTCCCCGTGCACGTCGAAAAGCTGCTCAACAGCGGGGTCAAAATCTTCTGCGGCGCGGCCAACAATTTCCTCCAGCAGGCGCGAAAGAAAGAGTCCCTGCAAAAAATCTTTGAGGCTGGAGCCTGGGCATGGCCCGACGAGGCCGCCAGCGGCGGGGGGTGGACGCTTGCCGTCATGGACGTTCTCACCAGATCAAAAGGCGAAAAATCCAGCTCCAAGGAGGCGCGTGATCAGATTCTGGAGACCATCATCTCGCGAAACGAAAAGCTGGTTGACGACGTCGTCGGCGGACTGACGAGAGACGGCAACGCCACCGGAGAAGCCATCTGGCAGAAGGTCGCGCAGATCATCAACGAGCGAGTGGATAACACTTTGAAAAAACACTTCGAGCCGAGGGGGATTGCCGAACAAGCCGACGTCACAACCTGGAAACTAACTTGAAAGGAGAAGAGTACGCCAATCCCAAATGGGAAAAAACCAGGAGCAATTTTACCGCCCCGACGAGTTCTGTGAGAATATTGTCTAGCATCCTGATTGAAGGGGAATTGACTAATGCCTTATCCGTTTAAGCAGATCGAACAGAAGTGGCAGGAGTATTGGGAGCAGAACAAGACCTTTAAGGTCGAAGATTTCGCGCCCAAGCCGAAGTATTACGTGCTGGATATGTTTCCTTACCCGTCGGCGGCGGGGTTGCACGTGGGGCATCCAGAGGGGTACACGGCGACGGACATTGTGGCGCGGTATAAGAGGATGCGCGGGTTCAATGTGTTGCACCCGATGGGGTGGGATGCGTTCGGGCTGCCCGCGGAGCAGTATGCCGTGAAGACGGGAGTGCACCCGAAGATCACGACGGAGCAGAACATCGCGACGTTCAAGCGTCAGATCAAGATGCTCGGCCTGTCTTACGATTGGGATCGTGAGATTAATACTACAGACCCGGATTATTACAAGTGGAGCCAGTGGATTTTCTTGCAGCTTTACAAGAGGGGATTGGCGTACCTGGCGGACGTGCCCGTCAACTGGTGCCCTGAGTTGGGGACGGTGCTGGCGGATGAGGAAGTGCCGGAGCAGGTGGACAAGGGCTACACGGTCGTCAAGCGCACGATGCGCCAGTGGATGTTGAAGATCACGGCTTACGCCGAGCGGCTGCTACAGGATTTAGAAGAGGTGGACTGGCCCGAAAATATTAAGGAGATGCAGCGCAACTGGATCGGGAAGTCCGAAGGGGCCGAGGTTGATTTCGCCGTCAAAGGCTCGGGCGAAAAAATTCGCGTCTATACGACCAGGCCGGACACCCTGTTCGGCGCGACATTCATGGTCCTTTCGCCGGAGCACCCGCTGGTCGAGAAAATTACGACGGAGGAGCAGAGGCCAGCCGTCACAGCCTATCAAGAGGAAGCGAGAATGAAGAGCGACCTTGAGCGGGCTGAACTCACGAAGGAGAAGACGGGTGTCTTCACGGGCGGCTACGCCGTCAACCCCGTTAACGACGAAGAGATTCCAGTCTGGATCGCCGATTACGTGCTGATCTCATACGGCACGGGGGCCATCATGTGTGTGCCTTGCGACGACGACAGGGACTACGAATTCGCCAATAGGTTTGGGCTGCCCATCGTCGAAATCCTGGAAGGCGGTGAAGTCGTGCCGGGAGGGATTGTGCAACGCGCGGACGGAATCCTGATTAACTCCACTACCGGGGACGGGTCGTTTTCCCTGGACGGCCTCGAAGTCCCCGCGGCGAAAAAGAAGATCACGGCCTGGCTCGACGAAAGAGGCGTCGGCAAATATGCCGTCAACTATAAACTGCGCGACTGGCTCTTCTCGCGGCAGCGCTACTGGGGCGAGCCGTTCCCGGTGCTTCTCTTTGAAGACGGGACGCACAAGCCGCTGTCTGAAAGTGAGCTGCCGCTGGAGCTGCCGGACGTTCAGAGTTACAAGCCGAGCGGGACGGGCGAGTCACCCCTGGCGATGATTACAGATTGGCTCAATACGGTTGATCCCGAAACGGGCCGGGAGGCGCGGCGCGAAACAAACACGATGCCGCAGTGGGCGGGCTCCTGCTGGTACTACCTGCGGTTTATAGACCCGCACAACGGGCAGACCTTTTGCGCCCCGCAGAAGGAAAATTACTGGATGCCGGTAGACCTCTACGTGGGCGGCGCAGAGCACGCCGTGTTGCACTTAATCTACGCGAGATTCTGGCACAAGGTGCTTTACGACCTCGGGCTGGTTTCGACCAAAGAGCCTTTCAAGAAACTCTTTAATCAGGGAATGATTCTAGGCTACGCGTACCGCTGCTATCGCAACGGCCGGAACGAAAGAGTCGAGCCCGGCCGTGTCGAGTGGAGAATCGAGAAACAGGCCGAAAAGGTTTACGACAAAGAGACCAGGGAAGAGCTGCAAGTCAGCTACGTCCCGCCGGACGAAGTGGTGTGGGACAACGACACGCCGCGCCACCCGGCGACGGGCGAAGAGCTCGAAGTCAAAATGGACAAGATGTCCAAGTCCCTGGGTAACGTCGTCAACCCAGACGACATCGTTGGCAGGTACGGCGCGGACGCGATGCGTCTCTACGAAATGTTCATGGGGCCGCTGGATCAGGTCAAGCCGTGGAGCACGAAAAACATCGAAGGCGTTTTCCGTTTCCTGAATCGCGTCTGGCGCGCGTATGTCGGGGACGACGATAAGTTGAACTCGAAGATTCAGGAGGCCGAACCCACTCTTGAGCTGAAGCGACATCTGCACAAAACCATCAAGAAGGTGACGGAAGATATTGAAAACCTAAGGTTCAATACCGCCATCGCGCAGATGATGATCTTTATCAACGAACTCAACAGAGTGGGCGTCTACCCCAGAAGCCTCGTCGAGCCTTTCGTCAAGGTGCTGTCGCCCTTCGCCCCGCATATTGCCGAAGAACTCTGGCAGCGCCTGGGACACTCAGAGACGCTGGCCTACGAGCCCTGGCCTCAGTTCGACCCGGCCCTGACGCTGGACGACGAAGTGACGATTGTGCTGCAAGTCAACGGCAGAATATGCGACAAAATCATGGTCGCGCGCGGGCTCCCGGAAAGCGAGCTCGAAAGCCTCGCGCTCGGCAATGAGAAAGTCAAAGGCCGCATCGAAGGCAAAAAGATTAAGACGGTCAAGGTCGTCCCGAACAGGCTCGTTAACGTGGCGACCGAGTGAGAGCGGAAATCAATGGTTGCGGCAGTCCGGCGGACGCAGCTCATCAATCTCAAGAATTAATTTCTCTCCGTCCACCAATTACTTTATTGAGACTACACGCCCGCCGGTGATTCTCTGGAGGTCGTTTGGGTCGAGCTTGAAGACCGCGTGCGGAGTGCCGGCCGCGGCCCAGACCTCTTGATACTGAAGCAGGTCTTCGTCTATCAGTGTCTCCATCGCTTCTGTGTGGGCGACGGGCGGGACGCCTCCGATGGCGAAGCCCGTTCGCTTTCTGACAAAATCGGCGTTCGCCTTTTCTATCGGCTCGGAGACGAGTGTGCCAATTTTCTTCTCGTCAACTCTGTTCGCGCCGCTGGCGAGGATGAGAACAGGTTTCTGCGTGAGTTGGCCTTGAAAGACAAGCGACTTGATGATCTGTTCGACCTGACAGCCAATCGCCTGCGCGGCTTCCTGGGCGCTCCGCGCGCTGGAAGGTAATTCCACGACACGACAGTCAATCTCCTGCGCCCTCAGTGCCTCCTGGACTTTTTGTGCGCTTGGGCTTAGTTCTCCAGGCATTTCATATCCTCCCGGTCTTCGATTATAGAAGATTAAATCTCCCGGGGCGCGTAAATTGTTTATTCTACCGCGCAGGATTTTCAGTTTATGCGTGAGTGGGACGTAATAGTCATCGGCGGGGGAGCGGCCGGGTTGTTCTGCGCGTTTCAGGCTGGGAGGCGCGGGCGCAGGGTTCTGGTTTTGGAGCACGCCGAGCGGGTCGGGAAGAAGATTGCCATCTCTGGCGGCGGGCGCTGCAACTTCACCAACATTCACACGACGGCGGAAAATTTCATCTCGGCCAACCCGCACTTCGCGAAGTCTGCGCTCGCGCGCTACACGCCCGCGGACTTCGTCGCGCTCGTCCGCAGACACGGCATCCGTTACCACGAGAAGAAACTGGGCCAACTCTTCTGCGACGGCAGCTCGCGCCAGGTTATTGATCTGCTGTTAGACGAGTGCGGCGACGCGGGCGCGGAGGTCCGCTGCGGCTGCGACGTGCGCGAGGTGCGCGGGAGCGGGCGCGGCTTCGAGCTTGAAACCACCTCTGGGAATTTCACCGCCGAGTCGCTCGTCGTTGCCACGGGCGGGCTGTCAATCCCGACGCTCGGGGCGACGGATTTCGGCTACAGGCTCGCGCGCCAGTTCGGCCTGCGCATTGAGGAGCCGCGGCCCGCGCTCGTGCCCTTCACGCTGGCCCCGGAGATTCTGAGGCGACTGTCGGCGCTGAGCGGCGTCTCGCTCGACGCGCTCGTCGGCTGCCGCGGCAAGGAGTTCCGCGAGAACATTCTGGTCACGCACCGAGGGCTGAGCGGCCCGGCCGTCCTGCAAATCTCTTCCTACTGGCGGCCCGGCGACGCCGTCTCCGTCAACCTCCTGCCGGACGAGGACGCCGCAGAGTTGCTGGCCCGCGAGGAGGGCGGCGAGGTCGAGCTGGTCAACCTCCTCGCGCGCCACCTCCCGCGCCGTTTCGCGCAGGCGTGGTGCGAGCTGTACGCGCCTTCCAGGCGGCTCAAGCACTACGACGGCCAGGAGGTTCAGGAGATCGCGCGCAAACTTCACGACATGCGGCTCACGCCTTCGGGGACGGAGGGCTTCAGGAAGGCGGAGGTGACGGCGGGCGGCGTCTCGACCGCGGAGCTTTCCTCGCGGACGATGGAGGCCGCGCGCGCGCCCGGGCTCTACTTCATAGGCGAGGTGGTGGACGTGACGGGCCAGCTCGGCGGCTTCAACTTCCAGTGGGCGTGGGCCTCGGGCCACGCCGCCGGGCAGCACGTTTAAGCGAAACTCAAAACTGGCACAATTCAGAATCTTTTCTGTTGACAGCGCCACCCCGCGGATATATTTTCTCTCTCGACTTTCGCAGCCTTAGTCTCACCAAACCCTATACGGATTGAAGGCAGTCCGGTGCCGCCCGCATAGGGGTTCTCGCCCAGAGAAGAAGACCAGTCACGGACACAACAGAAAAAGCGTTGGGACGCTCAAGGCTCAATCCCTCGACAGCCGGAGGTGAGGTGACATGACCACGAATGACAGCGGGGCGGGGCAGACGCGCTTCGAGCAGGTCAAAAGCATCCTGCACGACGCCGCCGAAGGGCGCGAGGCCGCCTACGGGGGCCTGCCCCTCTGGGAGTTCTCGCGCGAGAAGTTGCTCGACGCTACCTTGCACGGTGTTCGCCTCATCGCGCCCGAGAGCGCGGCGGCCGAGGGAGCCGCGCCGTCGTCATCCTGCTGCTCGCATCACGACGCCGGCGCGGCCGAGCCACAGGGGCGGGCGGCGCGCTCCGGCCTCGTGCAGGGCCTGCGCGGCGAGCCGCCGTTCGACGGCTCGAAGCTCCCGCCGCTCCCCTGGGGCGGCAAGCGCGTCGCGCCCGAGCGGATTCAGCTCATCGCGGATTGGATTGACGACGGCTGCCCGGCCGGCGAGCAAGCAGAGGAGGGGCAGGCTTACAACTTCGACGTGGCCTCCATCAAGACCGAGGTGACGCAGGGCACGGTCGCGCCGCTCGTGGAGCTGCGGCGCACGCGCCACGAGTTTCGCCCGGCGGCGGCCGGCGAGTACAAGTTCCGGCGCGGCGAGCTGAAGCAGCGCATGAACATAGACTGCATGGAGGAGTCGCAGGTAGGGCGCTTGCGCGCGGCCTTCCGCGAGCTGTACGAGCTGAACAAGTGGCCGGAGGACAGCCGCAACTACAACAACCTCGCGCTGATTCACCAGAACCACTGCCAGCACGGCTGGGAGCGCTTCCTGACCTGGCACAGAATCTACCTCTACGAGTTCGAGCAGGGGCTACAGGATCACTACCCGGACGTGACGATGCCTTACTGGGACTGGGTCATGCCGCAGTACAGGCCCGGGCAGCCGGACAAGGGCTGGCGGCTGCCGAAGGCTTTCCAGGCGTACCTGACGAAAGACTCGATTGAATTCCTGAACAAGCACGGCATCCCGGCCGGCGACCTGGAAGACCTCGTGCGCCAGCCCGGCAAACTAGACCCCGCCTTCCCGACGCTGACGCAGTTCTTCGCGGCGGTCGTCAAGGCCGGCGTGGACGTGAAATACACGAAGGGCGACTACCGCAACCGCTTCATAGACGCGCTCCTGGACGCCAACTCGCTCTGGTATCCGCTGCGCTACCCGGGCGAGTACAAGAACGACGCGGGCGAGACTTCGACCATCAACAAGGTGATTCACTACCACTACCCCGCGGAGGAAGACATCAAGCAGATCATGAGCCTGCGCACCTTCCGCGACTTCGGCGGCGGCAGCCTCTACAACGACGCCTTCGGCTTCATGGACCAGAACCCGCACAACACGCTCCACATCTGGACGGGCGGCATGAACGCGCTCTACGACCCGAACGCGCCGGTGAAGAAGGAGAAGCAGGCCCCGCAGCCCCGCGACCGCAACCGCGCCGTGCAGGTCGCCGGGCGCAAGTTCCACAAGCGCGAAGACCTCTACAGCCAGCCCCAGTTCGGCGACATGTTCAGCAACCTGACGGCCTCCTACGACCCGATCTTCTGGCCCGTCCACGCCAACGTTGACCGGCTCTGGTGGGAGTGGCAGCAGCAACACCCGGACTCCAACCCCGCCGACCTAGACGCCGTGCTCACGCCCTGGAGCTACACCTCGCGCGACACGCTCGACATGTACCGCTTCGGCTACGAGTACGTCAAAAGTAGCTGCATCATCCCGGTCGGCGCGGAAGTCCCGGTCGGGCGCTTCGTCTCGACGAAGATCGAGGTGCCCGAGCTGGTCCGCAACTCCTCGGGCGAAGTCGAAGTCCGCCTGCACCGCGTCCCGCAGCTACCGCGCTCGTGTTTCATACGCGTCTTCCTCAACCTGCCGGACGCAGGCGCGGCGACCCCCATCGAGGACGAGCACTACGCGGGCTACCTCGCCATCTTCGGCCACGGCGCGTGCTACGGCGGCCCGGGCCACTGCGACGTGCCGCCGCCGCGTCGGCGCGACTACGACCTGCGCCCGCGCGACCACAACACGCCGCGCAACCACCGCGTCAACGTCACGCGCTGTGCCCGCAAGCTCTTCGAGGGCGGCGCGACGAGCCTGCAAATCACGCTCGTCGTCATCGGCGTGGACTACGAGGAGGACGCGGAGCTGCTGCGCCTCGAAGGCGTCTCACTGAACTTCCTTGACTGAGGAGGAGCGCTTTATGACGACGAACAAAGAGGCAGCCCCGGCGTACCGCATCCACCCAGGGATAGGCATCGCGCGCCTCGGCGACAGCCCCGAAGAGTTCTGCATCTCGCCGGAGAAGCCCGCGGCGCTGCCCATCGAATGCGACGCGCAGGGCAACCCGCGCCTCTCGCCCGACGGGACTGCGGAGCTGACCGTCAAGAAGTTCAAGGACGCGGCGGGGCGCATCAAGCGGCAGGCCGCGCGCTTTCACCTCTACGTCTACGACGACGAGAGCCCCGCGGGCCGCCCCCTCAAGCTCGGCGACCGCATCAAGGGCGGCGGCAACCACGGCGTCCTCGTGGACGTACAGTGGCAGGTCTACCTTGCGAACAAGAAATCGGTCTGGTACGAGTTCGACGCGCTCGCGGGCGAGCGCGGCTACGGCTCGAACCACAAGCGGCGCAACGAAGACATCACGGACCCCGAAGCGCGCCAGCAGCTCATCATTGACCCGGGCGCGCGCGTCGTCAACGCGACCACGCGCCGCGCGGCCTCCTTCAGCCGCAGCCACACGGACATCTACGCGCCGACGTTCCCGCCCGAGCTGACCCCCAACTCCATCGAGACGCTCGGCGAAATCAAGACGGACGCCGCGGGCCGCCTCCTCGTCCTCGGCGGGCACGGGAATTCTGGCACAGCTTACACGGGCCTCGGCCAGCCCCGCATCGAGGACTACGCCAACAACGACGGCTGGTTCGACGACACCTCGGACGGCGTCGTCATGGCCCGCCTCGTCATGTACTCAAGCGAGGTCGAGCGCCTGCGCTTCATAGATGTCGAGTACCCCGCGTGGGTCATCGTCGGCTACCCGGCCTACGTCCCCGAAATCCTCGACATCGTCACCGTCGAGGACGTGGCCTACGACCTCGCGGTCAGAGAGTTCGCCTACCGCACGGACATCTACGGCGCGACGGGGACGTTCTCGTCCCCGCAGCGCATTGACCCCAACGACACGGCGGCGCTGCAACACTGGAAGACCGGACGCCTCGAATGGAACCCGGATTACAAGCCGTGGTTCTACCGCGACATTTGGCCCATTCTCTTCCGCGCCGACGAGATGACGCACCTGACGAACGTGCTTGAGCAGTCGAACTACCCGCACAACCAGACCGAGCGCGGCAACTTCGACCCGAACAAGCTTTCGGTCCCGCCCTTCGTCAACGAGACCGCCTGGGCGAAAGCCAAACTCGAAGCGGCGCGCGCCAACCAGTCGGGCGCGCTCTTCATAGAGGCGCTGGAACCCACGCTCGCGCTCCTCGACGAGTGGCTCAGGACGAAAGGGGACGACGGCCTTGAGCGCGGCTTCGTCCGCGCCATGCACAAGCAGGACATCCGCCGGGACCTGAGAGACGCCCTCAAACAATTCGCCGAGGCCGTCTACCCCGAGGGCGGGCACGAGCGCGACGCAGACCTCTACCTCAAAAACTGGAAAGACCTCTACGAGCGCGCGATAGAAGCGCCCGAGACGGACGACTTCAAGAAGATGTACATGGAGGCGAAGGCGGCGCTTCAGGAAAGCATCCGTCAGATAGAGGAGTCGCTCCTCGAAGAGGTGTCGCAGGAGCCCGGCGTGAAGGAGTCGCTCGCCGCGCGCGCACTCGACCGCCGCCTCCCGGCGGAAGCCGCGACCGAGCAGGACACGCCGCGCCCCATCGAAGACTCCTTCGAGCGTTACGCCAAAGAGTTCCGCACCGGCAAGCTCCTCGAAGACCAATTCGAGGCCGCGAAGAAGAAGTACACCTACGACTTCTACCGCATCTACCGAATGTACCTTTACGAGCTGCTGCGCCAGCCCGGCGAAGAGAACGCCTTCCGCCTCGGCGGGCGGCCGAACAACCGTATGTTCAATCTGCCGCTGATGCCGCTCCTGGCCGGCGACAACCCGCTCACTAACCACGTCCCGTCGAAGTTCCTGCGCCTCACGGACTACCAGCACTACATCCTCAAGCAGTGGGCCGAGGGGAAGTTTTACAACGAGGAGCGCGAGGGCTGGCTCAAGGACCCGCCGACCTACGAGCCCTGCGAGAACTGGGAGAACAAGACGGGGCGCGAGTTGGACCAGGGCGTGCTGATGAACCTGCTCGGCGGCGCGTTCTGCCCCGGCGGCGAGGTCGGCTGGATTATCCGCAACCCCTCCGTCTACAAAGGCCCCTTCCGGTTGAAGGCCGACCCCGACTTCTACAACTTCCGCCAGACGGCGGCGCAGGCCAACGCCGGCGCGGTCTCGCCGGACGATTACGTCTCCTCGGTCGAGAACGCGCTCAGCCAGGACAGCGACTACAAGAAGGGGTTGCAGCCCGGCGACCTGACGAAACAGATGGCGCTGCCCTGGCAGTCGGACTTCAACGAGTGTACGACGCAACCCATCAACGTCACCTACGAGCAGTGGAACAACATTGACCCTGACAAGCAGCACGACCCGTGGATGAAGCTCGAAGAGCAGGTTTGGGAGACGCTGTGGTGGCCGGCGCACCGCCCGTTGCAGACTTACGAGGTGGTCGGGATGAGCGACGGGCAGCCACAGCTCAAGTACCTGAACTGGTCGCGCGGGGTGCCTCAGACCAACGCGGGCGACCTCAAGATGGTGACGGAATGGGCCAAATTGAGCTTCGTCGTGAGGAACCCTTTCATGAGCGAGAAGGCGCTCGACTCGCCCTCGCCCGATAGGAAATACATCAGCGTGGAACGCACAAAGGAGTGAAGCCGTGAGCGACAACCCTTTCGTCGGGACGTGGACGTACCGCAGCCTCCTGAACGACCCGGACATCAATCAGGACTTCGACAAGCTTGAGTTCGGCCGCGGGAACCTGGTCATGGAGGAGGCCGCGCCGGAGTTGCTCACGGGGACCATCGGCGGCCCCGGCTGGTCGCTCGCCCTGCACGGGTCGCGCGCCTACGGCTCGCCCATGCAGGTGCGCTTCCAGGGCAAGGGGCTTGTCTCGGGCGAGGAGTGGGTCTACGACTACATAGGCTGGCTCGTCCCCGTCTGGCCCAACAGCGACTCGACACTCCAACGCCCGGCCATCGTCGGCTCCGTCACGCGCACCGTGCCCCACTCGTCCGGCAGCGACGGCGGGACCGCGCCCGCAGGCGTCGTGGCCTCCTTTTACGCCGTCCGCCAGGACTAGAGGATTTGGAAGCTGCGCTCTCTTGACGTTGTCATCCTGGGCGGCGGGCCGGCGGGTTGCGCGACCGCGCTCTCGCTCTCGACTCACGCCCCCGCGCTCTCCGTAGCCCTGCTCGAAGCCTCCGGTTACGACCGGCCGCGCGTCGGCGAGGTGCTGCCTGCGCTGGCGCGGGGCCTGCTCGATCAACTCGGCGTCCTCAAAGCTTTCGAGGACGAGCGCCACCGGCCGGCGCACAGCGCCGCGTCCGCGTGGGGCCGCCCGCACCTCTCGGAAAACCACTTCATCTACTCGGCGCGCGGGGCCGGTTGGCACCTTGAGCGCGCGCGCTTCGACGCCTTCCTCGCGCGGCGTGCGGAGGCGCGCGGCGCGGAGGTTTACGCGAAGGCGCGCGCGTGCGCGGCCGAGCGGGGCGAAGGCGGCTGGCGGCTGCGCCTGTCGGACGGGACAGAGTTGTGCGCGCGCTTCGTCGTGGACGCGACGGGGCGCGCGGCCTCGTTTGCGCGGCAGGCGGGCGCGCGGCGGCTGGCGTTCGACACACTCGTCGCGCACGCGCGCTTCTTCACGCTCGACGACGAGCCGGAGCCCGGAACTTTAATCGAAGCCTTCGCGGACGGCTGGTGGTACACGGCGCTGGCGGGAGAGAGGCGCGTTGTCATGTGTCTGACGGACGCGGACGTGGCGCGACGCCTGGCGCTCAAAGACGAGGCGCGCTGGCTCAGGCTCCTCTCCGAAACGCACTGGATACAAGGAAGCGTCGGCCGCGGCTCGCCGGACGGAGTCGCTTTGACGCGCGCCGCCAATTCCAGCCGCCTCGAACCCGTCTGCGGGACAGACTGGCTCGCCGCAGGCGACGCCGCCTCCACCTACGACCCGCTCTCGTCGCAGGGCATCGTCAAATCACTCAGGTCTGGAATCTTCGCCTCCTACGCGGTCGCGGATAGTCTCTGCAAACGGGACGCGGGCGGCCTTGCTCGCTACGAAAAACTGGTCCGCAGGGAGTTTGCCGCTTACGCGCGCGCCCACGCGCGCTACTACGCCGAGGAGCGCCGCTGGCCCGAGAGCGACTTCTGGCGTCGTCGCCACAGGTGAGGTCAGCACCGCCTGCGTTACTGACTCAAAGAAAAACGGGAGGAGCGCGTGTAGCGTTCCTCCCGCAAAGGCCCCCTCGCGCGCCGTCTGCTGCTGGCTCACGGCGCGCGGGGAGCTTAAGGGCAAAACCCTAGAATTGGAACTTCACTCCCAGCCTCAGCGACGAGGGATACTGGAAGATTGATCCGTAACCGTAGAACGGGTTCTCGACGGGGGCCACGCCGGTCACGCCGCTCGTGATCTGAAGCGTCTCGTCCAGCTTGATGGCGCGCTGCTGGTTGAAGACGTTGAACCAGTCAACCTGGAAGCGGAGCTGCCGGTTCTCGCCAAACTGGATCGGGTAGTAAGCGCCCAGGTCCAGGTTCCATGTCGTCGGCGTCCGATTCCGTCCGGCGGTGATGCCGCCGGGCCGGTCGGCCGGAGTGATCGCCGTGCCGCGCGGCACGCCGAGGCCGTTGTTGTTGCCGTAGACCGCGTGCGGCACCAGCGCGTTGAACGGAATGCCGGACTGCATGTAGAAGTTACCCGAGATGAGGAACTTCCACGGCGTCTGGTAAGAGCCGTTGAACTTGAACTGGTGCGGGCGGTCGTTCGGCAGCCGACCGTAGGAGTTGTTCAGCAGGCTGACGAGGTCGAACAAGCTGGTGATGTTCGGGTCAGACTGGCCGTTGTCGTTGCGGAACAGACCCTCGTAGTTGCCGATGAGCGAGGAGTAGACGTAGGAAGCGATGAACTGGTAGTTGTTCGTGAAACGCTTCGTCGCCGTGAACTCCATCGCGCGGTAGTAGCGGCGGGCGCGGCCGAAGCCCTGGCCCACGCCTATCGGCGGCGGCTGCTGCGCGAGCTTGTCGGTCTGGCTCTCGCCCGGGTTGAAGATGAAGTAAGTGTCACCGTCGTCGAACGAGCCGTCCTCGATGACCGAGCCCTGCGCGCGGTAGATGCCGCGGACGCCGATGGCGAGGTCGCGGGCGACTTCGTACTCGAAGCCGGCGGTGCCCTCGTTGACGGTCTGCGGTTTGAGGTCCGGGTCAATCGGCGTCGGCTCAGCGCCGAGATTGACCATGCCGACGGCCAGGTTGGCGCGGATGCCGGGGACGATGGTCGAGCCAGCCCCGGCGTTCAGACGGTCCACGTTAAAGTTCTTATCGGTCTGGACGCCATCGCTGCCGGCGCGGATGTTAACGTCGAGCGGAATCGGCGTCTCCAGGTAGCGCGCGAAGTTGAAGAACAGCTTGCCGCGGCCCTGCCCTGTGAAGTCCCAGATGAGGCCGACTCTAGGCTGCAAGTTGTCCTTGAAGTTATTGAACTTGAGGTAGGTAGTCCCGCCCTCGCCGTATGCCTGCTGGTAGTCCCAGCGGAGGCCGAAGTTGAACTGGACGTTCTTCGCCAGCTTGTAGTCGTCCTGGATGTAGAAGCTCTCGGTCTTGGTGAAGCTGTCGCCCAGCAGCTCGAAGTCGCGGATGCGCGTCGAGAGGCGGACGAGGAGCGGGTTATTGTTGAACTCCGCGGTCGAGAGCGTGTCCACGAGGACGCCGCCAGCGAAGCCGTTGGCCGCGGTCGCGAACGCGCCGGCCACGCCGGCCGCCGCGGCGTTCGGGCAGACGACGGTCAGCGCCCCGCCGACGGTGCGCGTGGTGCAGACCGCGAAGTTGTTCGTCACCTGGTAGCCGTGGACCTGGTTGTTGTTCGGGTCGTTGGCCGCCGAGGTCAGGCCGAGCGGGTTCGGGAAGACGCGATCCTCGCCCGAGCGCCGGTCGTTAATCGAGTAGTCGTTACGCACGAACTCGAAGCCGTATTTGATGGTGTGGCGGCCGACGATGTTCTGGAGGCGGGCCGCCAATTCCCAGCGGTTGCGGTCCTGGGCCGTGAACTGGCCGAAGCCCGGGCCGGTCTGGTAGTTGCGCTGGAGGCTGCCGCCCGGCGCGTAGACGTAGTCGGCGAAGCCCGTGATGCCGCCGACGTTGACGCCGGTCTGCGTCGGGGTGGCAACCGTGCCGTCGCCGCGCAGGATGGCGAAGTTGTTGTTGATGAAAGGCGTGCTCCCGCCGGCCGCCGTCGGGATGATGTTCGCGCGCTGCAAGTGCAGGCCGAAGTTAAACTCGCCGATCCAGGTCGGCGTGATCGTCGAGTTGAGGCGCACCGCGTAGTTGTGGCCGCCCGCTTCGAGCGTGCCGTCGAACGCCTCGGGGTTGTCGCCGAAGCCCGTGGTCGGCACCACGCCCGGACCCTGAATCGGGCCGAGGATGAAGCCCTCAACCTTGCTGAAGTCGCCGAAGGTCGAGAAGGTGAAGATGTTGTTCTGGTTGAGCGCCCACGTCAGCTTGCCGGCGTAGAACGGCGTCGTCACTTTGTTCTGGGCGTCCTGGCGGAAGGTCTGCGTCAGGAAGTAGTTCTTCCGGTACTGCGGGTTGAACGCGCCGAAGAACCAGAGCTTGTCTTTCATGATGGGGCCGCCGATGTCGAAGCCGGCGTCCAATTCGGAGAAGCCGTTCGGGGCCGCGCCCGTGTTGGAAAAATTCTTGGTCTCGCGGACGAGGCTCTTGGTCGAGAAGTAGGCGAAGGCGTCGCCGCGGATTTCGTTGCCGCCGCTCTTCGTGATGACGTTGAAGATGCCGCCGGTCGCCTTGCCGTACTCAGCGCCGTAAGCGCCCGTCTTGACCTCTACCTCCTGGATGAACTCGAAGGGGAGGTTAGCGCCCGAGCCGCCGTAGGCGGGGTCGGTCGTGTTGACGCCGTCGAGGATGTAGTTGTTCTCGGGACCGGAGGAGCCGGCCACGCTGGGGTCGCGGTCGCGGCCAGCGGAGTCGCGCAGGCCAGAGCGCGTGACGGTCGGCGCGATCGTGTAAAGACCCTGCACGGTGCGCTGCGTCGGGAAGTTCGAGAACTGGTCCGTGGAGACGTTCGTCCCAGTGGTGTTGCTCGACGTGTCCACGGTCGCGCCCGCGGTGGTCGTGATGTCAACGGATGCCGCCGCGCCTTCGGCTTGCAGCCGGACATCAACCGAGGAGGTCCGCGACAGGTTGATATCCACCTCCTGCTGCTCGAAGCGCGCGAAGCCCTTCGCCGCCTCGATGATCACAGTGTACTTGCCCGGCGGGAGGTTAAGAATTCTGAAACGCCCCTCGTCATCCGTCGTCGCGGACTGCGCGCGGATGAGGTTCGGGCTCGTGACGGTCACCGTCACGCCGGGCACGACCGCATCGTTAACGTCGGTCACGGTGCCCTCGATGGTGCCCGTCGTCGCCGTCTGCGCCAGCGCGCTCGTGGCAAACAGCGCGAGGCTCAGGGCGAACAGCAGCGAGGTAATTACTCGCGTGGTGTTTCTCATACTAAAGATTTCCTTTCTCTACTGATTGCGCGACGGGCTTACGATTTTTCGTATGCCCGAAGAGCGAGCTTCAAGCCGCCGACTTGAAGGTAGGGCAACGGCCGTGCCGCCTCGCACGCGCACAGTGAAAGCCTTTTCAAGGTTCGAGATTGCTGCCGCGCACCCTCGAAGCGGCGCGCGCCAATCTTGAGACATTTGGATATTGACGGTGCGCGATGTTGTGAGATTTGGATATGAAGCGCGCGCAGAGCACGCGCGCTCGTCGGACGCTTACAAGATTTCGGATGCGTTAGACGTGAGGCTGCCGAAGTGACAAAAAGAAAAGGTGAGAGGGCACGCTTCTGCACCCCTCACCTCTCTTCACCTGGCAACAGCCGGGCGGCTTGTCAGGACTGTTCGCGAACGGACTCGGGGACGAAGCCGCCGACGAGCACGTTGATGTTAATTCCGTACTGCTTGATCTTGGAGTTGAGCGTCGTCACCTTCATGTTCAGGAGGCGTGCGGCGCGCACCTGGTTGCCGTCCGTGTGTGAGAGCGCGCTCTGGATCAGATCAACCTCGAAGCGCTTGACCTCTTCGTAGAAGTCTATGCCGTCGCGCACGTCGAGCGTCGGCACCTCGTTGAGGGTTTGCGCCTCCAGCAGCAGCCGCAGGGCGAGCTGCTTGAGGGTCTTGATTTTGCCGGGCGCGAAGGCCGCCGTCTTCTCCTCGGCACCTGGGTTGACCAGGCGGATGTCCGAAAGTTCTCTGACTGCCAATCCGTTCATTGCTGATAACCTCCCCGTGGGTCGCGTCGTTTCTGGGCCAGCGTCAGACGCTGAAAGGCGCGCACGATAAATATACGACCAAGCCTCGCGCCAGAGCTTTCTTTTGTGACCAAAGGGCCAGACCGCGTGACTAATCGGCCCAGCGAAGGGACGAAGCGCTAGAGGACCTTGCCCAGCGCCTCCTGCAAGTTCTCGCGGTAGTTGCGCGACAGCATGAGCTGCGCGCCGCTGTGCAGGAGGATGCGGTACTCGCCGTGGAACCAGGGCTGAAGCTCCTTGATCTTGGCGAGCTGGACGATGGCCGAGCGGTGCACGCGCCGGAATTTCTTCGGGTCCAACTGCGCCTCAAGGCTGCTGATGGTCTCTCTGAGCAGGTGCGACTTCTTCCCGCTGTGCACGGAGACGTAGTTGCCCTCGGCCTCAATCCAGTCTATCTCGTCCGCTTCAAGGAAGAAGACGCGCCCGCCCGACTTGATGACGAGCCGCTCCAAATACTGCGCGCCCGCCTTCAGCTCCTCCAACAGCGTCAGGATGCGCTCGTCGAGGCGGCCGCCTTTTTCCTTGAGAATGTGCTCTTTGGCCCGCCGCCACGAGGCGTCGAACCGCTCGCGGTCGAAGGGTTTCAGCAGGTAGTCGAGCGCGTGCACCTCGAAGGCGCGCACCGCGTACTGGTCGAAGGCCGTGACGAAGATGACGTAGGGCGCGCGGTCGCCGTTGAGGCTTTCGAGGACTTCGAAGCCGCTCGCCTCGGGCATCTGGATGTCCAGGAAGATGAGGTCGGGCTTGTGCTCGCGGATGGCCGCGACGGCCTCGTCGCCGCCCGTGCACTCGCCGATAATCTCCACGTCGCGATCAGTCTCCAACATCTCGCGCATCATCACGCGCGCCAACGGCTCGTCGTCCACGAGCAGCACCCGGATTGGCGTCGCGCTTGTAGTCACGCTGATTCCTTCTGGTGTCCGATGATGTATTACTCTGCCAACGGGGCTGCGGATAGAGTTATCCCCTCAGTGGTGCTAACACCACGAGTGCGCCCTTTGTGACAAAAATCTTTCGCTTGTCTTGTTAGTTAAAGACGACTCACCGCCGCCCGCCGTTATCATCGTGCGTGGCTGCGCCGTTCTCTCTCTCCGCAGGTATTAACAGAGTCACGGCCAGTCCGCCTGCCGGGTCGTTGGCGATCTCGAATCGGTGACGCGCGCCGTAGAGACGATCCAGACGCGTCTGCGTGTTCGCCAAACCCAGACCTTTCTTGAACAGGCTTTCGGTGCTTCGATTCATGGGGAGACCTGGTCCGTTGTCTCGTATTCGGATACGAAGGAACCCGTTCTCTTGTTTCGCACGAATTTCGATCTCCCCGGGCGTGGAGCGCGTGGCGACGCCGTGGCGGATGGCGTTCTCGACGATGGGCTGAAGGATGAGGTTGGGGACTTGTGTGTCGAGCGCGTCAGGGTCAACCTCGACGCGCGTGGTGAGGCGGTCTTGAAAGCGTATGCGCTCGATCTCCAAATAGCAGCGCAGGAATTCAATCTCCTGCTGAAGCGTCACCTCCTGCGTGCCGGAGTTCTCCAGGGTGAGTCGCAGGAAATCGCCGAGGCGCGTGATCATCTTGCGCGCGCCGTCGGTGTCGCGGTGCAGGAGCGCCGAGATGGAGTGGAGTGTGTTGAAGAGAAAGTGCGGGTGCAGTTGCATCTTCAGTGCCTGCAACTGCGCTTGCGAGAGTTGGGCTTCGAGGCGCGAGGCGCGCAGCTCGCCCTGGCGGTAGCGCTGGTAATAACTGTAGGCGTAGGCGAGGAAGGCGATGAGCAGGTAGATTCCCATGGCCTCCGTGAAGTTGCTGACGGCGAAGCGCAGGGAATTCTGAAACATGTAAGGGCGGCCGAGTGCCACGCCGTACTTATAATAGAGCAGCAGGTGGCCGACGATGCCGCTGGCGAAGCTCAAGAGCGTGCTCGCCAAGAGGTGCGCGAGCAGGTTGCGACGCCAGTGCTGTTTCTCGGTGGGGAAGCGGCGGACGAGCCAGAGCACCAGGGGCGTCAGCAGCGCCCAGAGGTAGCCCCAGCTCATCTGCACGTAAAGCGCGCGCCCCCAGGGGACGGGCTGCTCGGAGCGGAAGGCCGCGAAGTACCACTGGAGGCTGAAGATCAGCCCGATGACGCTCCACACGCCGAAGACCAGCCCGGCCCGCGCCCAGCGGCTCTGCCACCACGACCTCGTCGTCACCGTTTCGTCCATAACTTTTGACATCATCTCAGACACGGGGCGCGAGGACAAAGGGCGAGCGTGCATCGGCTGCGCTCGGGGAAAGCCGAAAAGGGGATGAGGATATTGTGCCATTTACGGAAATATTTCGGTCCTGTTGCCGGCAGGCCAATTCGCGATTAGGCAACTAACGGCCGCGCCAAACCAGAACTATGTGACGGGAGGGACGAGGAGCGGGACGAGAGGGACTGAGAGGAGGATGAGCCGGCCGGAAAGTGATTACCCAGGCCCTTAAATTCAGTAGCTATTTAGGGCGAGCGAGACCGGCGCGCGAGTTGAGCGCGCGAGGCCCTGCCGGGCTCGATGCCGGGCGGAACATTTCGGCCGTCACGAAGAGGTCGTAATCGCTAGTGATGAAGCCTGCGACCCGGACGTAGATATCCTGGTCGTTAAGCTCTTCGACCGCTGGCAGGCTCCCCATGTAGCGGATTTCACCGCTGGGCTTTATGGCCCAGAGGATGTACGTATTTGCACCTGCGGCCTGCGGAGGCGGGAGGTTCGTGACTAACGCCCGGACATAAGCCTTGCTATTAAGCGCCGTCACGCGGGCGATGCCGTAAGCCCTGGGTGCCGCCTCCTGACCGTACAGTTCGATGACGCGCCCGTTGCCCAGGCTCAGATTGAGCGCCTCGTCCACCTCGGCGTAGAAGTCCGATCCCTTGGAGCGGAGACGCATCCGGTCCCGCATTTCCTTCAGCGCGCGGCTCTGATTCACCAGGGTCTTGTCTCGCGTGCCGAAGAAAGCTTTCGCCTCCCCCAGCCAGGTGGAGAAAATCACCATCCCTTTGGGCTTATCCACAGCCGCGTTCAACTCGGCTGTCACGACGACGCTGTAACGCTCAAGCGGCTCGGGGCGGGCGAACTCGATGCCGCCGTTGCCGGAGGCATCAATCTGCAATTCGCCGACGCGGATGGACTCGCCGCCGGAGGGGACAGCCCACACGAAGTAACCCTGCGCGCCCGGCAACAACACCTTCAGAGGAGGCAGGCCCAGCGCCGTCAGGCGGACGAGTCCCCCAGTCGGTGTCGGCTCGAAACTGAGTGTCCCGCTGGCCCCGACGATGAAAGAGCGCAGGCGGATACTAAGTGGCTTAACGGCTGATTGTTGACCCTGCGCCTGCACGACGGGCGCGGGTTGTGCTTGATCCTGACCCAGGCCAGGCGAGCACGGCCAGAAGGCCAGCATGAGCAATAGTAGCGCGGCTGTGCGGACGGCATACGGGCCAGTCATTACCATCCAAAGAGACGGTTTACGATGGGGGAGTCGCAACACGCTGGTACTCCTTCGGCAACGGGTATCGTATTTCGGACTGACATATTAACCCACCTCATCACGCTCGCGGGAAAGAATTCTCTAGACCTTCGGCTGCACCTCTGTCGCCTATTGGAAGGGCGAGCATAGTAAGCCTGCCCGCCCTGGTGCTATAAGCGGAGCGTGCCGCCCTCTTTTTCTGTGATACAACCCCCCCTTGGCCGAGTTCACAGCCGCGGATTGCTGGGCTATTATGAAAGTCCCGACGCGACTGCTTCCATCCACACACCGAGGGGGGCTGATGCTGATGAGCTGGAAAGAGAACCTATTGGAGAGCGAGGCGGAGATTAAAGAGTTGCTGGCGGCGACGAAGCGCATCGCCGTACTCGGCATCAAGACCGAGAGGCAGGCGGGGCAGCCCGCGTTTTACGTCCCGTCTTACCTGGCCTCGGCCGGCTTCGAGGTGATTCCCGTCCCGGTCTACTACCCGGACGTGACCGAGATACTCGGCCGCAAAGTCTACCGCAATCTCGCGGACATCCCGGGCGACGTGGACCTCGTCAACGTCTTCCGCCGCTCGGAAGACATCCCGCCGCACGTCGAAGACATACTTAACAAGAATCCCAAAGCCGTCTGGTTCCAGTCCGGCATCCGCAACGAGCAGGCCGCGCAGCAACTGGCGATGGCGGGCATCAAGGTCGTCCAGGACCGCTGCCTGATGGTTGACCACCGCTGGCTCAGGTAGCAGTGGTCAGTGGTCGGTGGTCAGTGGTCAGTTAAAAAAAGAAGGCGGCAGAGTCATTCACACTCTGCCGCCTTCTTGTCTTTCGTTCTTAACTGACCACCGACCACTGACCACTGACCACTTCTTTATGTTGAACTCTTGGGCGGGTGTGGGAAGGCCGCGGGCGAGTCGGGTTCGTCTAGGCCGGCGTGGGCCGCGCCTTCGGGCGTGAGCTGAAGCCAGTCGTTCCCCTCGTCCGTGTAGCGCACGAGCAGCCGCCGCTTCTTCTCCAAATCTTCGAAGGCGCGGACGAGGTCCGAGTTCGCGTAGTCGGCCGTGCTCTCGAAGACCTCGCGCGCGAGCAGTCGGGCCGTCCCCGCGGCGCGAAAGAGACCGAAGACGTATTCCTCTATCCTGGCAAGTCTCTGCTTATCCATCTCACTCCTAAGGTAAGACCGTCAGCCTGACGGCCGAGCGCAGGCGCGGCGCGTGGTAGACGCGCTGGGTCGCCTTCTGGAAGTCTGCCTCGCGCGCCCTGTTGATGTCCACGAATTTTTGCGGGTTGCGGTCAACGAGCGGGAACCAGCTCGACTGAATCTGCACCATGACGCGGTGGCCCTTCTTGAAAGTGTGGCTCGCGTCCGGCATCACGAACTCAAGCTTCGTCGGCTGGTTCGGCACCATCGCCTCCGGCCGCTCGTAAGAGTTGCGGAAGCGCGCGCGCATCGGCTCGCCGCGCACGAGCATCTGGTAGCCGCCCCAATGAACAAGCTTCGTGTTGTTCGGCTCCGGGTCGGGCGCGTCGTCCGGGAAAACGTCAATCAGCTTGACGACGAAGTCCGAGTCCGTGCCAGAGGTCGAGACGAAGAGGCTGGCCGTGGCGGGGCCGGCCACCGTCAAGTCATCCTTGAGCGGCGCGGTCTGGTAGACGAGCACGTCCGGCCGGCGCGAGGCGAACCGCTGGTCCTGAATCATGTAGTCGTTCGTCATCCCTATGTTGACGACGTTGATGTGCGGCACTGGATGAGCAGGGTCGCTCACGTACTCGTCGTAGCCGCGCGCCGAGCCGGCCTGCTCGAAAGAGACGCGGCCCCCGTCGCCCAGGTAGAGACTGACCTCCCTGACGTTCTTCGGCGGCCACTCGTCGTACTTGCGCCAGCGGTTCGTGCCCGTCTCGAAGACGTAAGCCTCTGGCAGCTTCTCGTCGCACTTGTCCTTGAGCGCGCACTCGAAGAAGGGCAGCTCGATTTCGCGGCGGTAGAACTCGCCCGTCTTCGAGCCGAACTCCACGTCGCCCAGCTTGTCGCCGTCCGTGCGCGACCAGCAGCCGTGACACCAAGGCCCCATCACCAGACGGTTCTGAAGCCCGGGGTTCTTCTGCTCAATCGAAGCGTAAGTGTGGAGCGCGCCGTAGAGGTCTTCGGCGTCGAACCAGCCGCCGACGGTTAAGACGGCGGGCCGCACGTTGTGAAAATGTTGAAGCGTGCTGCGCGCCTTCCAGTAGTCGTCGTAGTTCGGGTGGGCCATCATCTCGTTCCAGAAGGCGACGCGGTCCTTGTAGTGCAGCCGGTCGGCGTTCGGGAGCGGCCCCATTTCGAGAAAGAACTTGTAGCCGTCGGACGTGTTGCGCTTGAAGGGCGGCTCGGGCCAGTCGGTCGTCAACTTCGGGCGCGCGAGGCCGAAGACGCCCAGGAAGTTGAAGCCGTGCGGCAGGAAGAGAGCGCCGTTGTGATGAAAGTCGTCGCCGATGAACCAGTCCGCAATCGGCGCTTGAGGCGAGGCGGCCTTGAGCGCGGGGTGAGCGTCGAGGAGGCCCATCGCGGCGTAGAAGCCCGGGTAGGAGATGCCCCACATTCCGACGCGCCCGTTGTTGTTCGGGACGTTTTTGACGAGCCAGTCAATCGTGTCGTAAGTGTCCGTGCTCTCGTCAATGTCGGCGGGGCCGCTCTTGCGCGGCTTGTGCGGCCGGACGTTGACGTACTCGCCCTCGGACATGAAGCGCCCGCGCACGTCCTGGTAGACGAAGATGTAGCCCTCGCGCATGAACTCCTCGGACGGCCCGATCTTGTCCTTGTACTCGTCATCGCCGTAAGGCCCGACCGCGTAGGGCGTGCGGGTGAGCATGATCGGGTACTTGCGCGACGCATCGCGCGGCGCGTACACCACCGTGAAGAGCTTCACGCCGTCGCGCACGGGGACGCGGTATTCCCTCTTCTCGTAGTTGGCCTTGACGTCGTACTTCTGCTCCTGCGCCGCCGCCGTGCAGGAGAGCCCGCAGAGGGAGAAGAGCAGCAGGCAGGCGTAAAGGGATTTGGCAGGCTTCATAAAGTACCTCGCGCCGGGATACTTAATTCTAGTGACAAGCTTGTTCGGGAGTAGCGACCCGCATTGTACCCGCACAGGGGAGGCGAGGAAAAGTCAGCGACGCCGATAAGTCTCAAAAGTAGTCCCGCCAGGGACGATTGAAAATAGCCCAGTACTTCAGTGCTGGGAAAGAAACGGGAAAAGAATTGAGTCCCGTAGGGACGGCTGAAAGGTTTTATCAGCCGTCCCTACGGGACTCGACATTATCCATCTGCTGTTCCCAGCACTGAAGTGCTGGGCTATTTTCACGACGCCCCTGACGGGGCTTGAGGACGGGCGCGCCCCTTAGCTACTTTCTTTCCGATTCAACGTCAACCTCTTCGTGGCAATCAACAACTCCGCGTTGAGAATGGCCGCGCCGGCCGCGCCGCGGATGGTGTTGTGACTGAGCGCGATGAAGCGGAAGTCCATGACGCGGTCGCGTTGGATGCGGCCGACGGTCGTCGCCATGCCGCCCTCGGCGTCGCGGTCCAGGCGCGGCTGCGGGCGGTCGCGCTCCGCGCGCACGACGAGCGGACGCTGCGGGGCCGTGTGCAGGCGCAACTCCTGCGGCAGCGACGTGAAGGTGGCGAACGCGTCCGCCACTTCTTCCAGCTCGGCCTTGCGCGAGAGCCTGACGCGGACGGCGGCCATGTGCCCGTCCGAGACGTTGACGCGGTGGCACTGCGCGCTCACGCGGAAGGGCGCGTCCTCTATCCGCCCGTCCGCAAATCGGCCCAGAATCTTCAGCGTCTCGGTCTCGATCTTCTCCTCCTCGCTCTCTATGAAGGGCACGACGTTGTCCACCACGTCGAGCGAGGCGACGCCCGGATAGCCCGCGCCCGAAATCGCCTGCAAGGTCGTCGCGACGACCTCCTCCACGCCGAAGCGCGCGTGCAGCGGCGCGAGCGCCATCGCCAGCATGATGGTCGAGCAGTTCGGGTTGGTGACGATGAAGCCGCCGCCCGACGCGCTCGTGCTCTGCCGCCCGATCAACTGCAAGTGGTCGTGGTTGACTTCGGGTATCAGAAGCGGCACGTCCTCGTCCATGCGGAAGGCCGACGAGTTGCTGATGACGGCGTAGCCGGCCGCGGCGAACTCGCCCTCGGACTCGCGCGCGACACCGCCGGGCAGGCTCGAAAAGATGAGGTCGCAGTCGAGCGGCGGGTGCGGGGCCTCCACCACCATCTCGCGAATGCGCGCGGGCATCTCGCCCGGCAGCCGCCAGGAGCAAGCCTGCGCGTAAGTCTTCCCCTGCGAGTTGCCGGAGGCCGCGAGCGCGCTAACCTCGAACTGCGGGTGGCTCTCCAACAGTTGCACGAACCGCTGCCCCACCATCCCCGTCGCCCCCAGAATCCCGACACGATACTTCTCACTCATCTTACTTTCTCCCCCAATGCTTCTTTCATCCGGCGCACGCCTTCCGACAATGTTTCCAGGTCGGCGCAGAAGGAGACGCGCAGGTAGCCTTCACCCTCCGGCCCGAACGCCGCGCCGGGCACCGTGACGACTCGGTGTTCGAGCAGCTTTTCAGTCACTTCCATAGAGCTTCCGTACTTCCTCACGTCCAACATCATGTAGAAGGCCCCCTCGGGCTCGACCGCGCGCAGGCCCAAATCCTCGCCCACGCGCGTCAGCAGGTGGTCGCGCCGCTCGCGGAAAATCCGGCGGTGGCGCTCGCGCTCTCTTGCGGCCTCATCCGTCCACGCGGCGAGCGCCGCCTTCTGCGAGACGGTCGAGGCGCACGTTGTCACGTACCCGTGCAGGACGAGCGCGCTTTTGACGACCAACGCCGGGCCGGCGAGCCAGCCGAGCCGCCACCCAGTCATGCTCATGGCCTTCGACAGGCCGCCGATGACGACTGTCCGCTCGTAACGGTCGGACAGGGACGCGGGCTTCGAGCCCGTGTAGTAAAGCTCGTTATAAATCTCGTCCGAGATGACGTAAGCGCCCGTGCCTTCGAGCGCGGCCGTCATCGCGCCGAGGTCTTCGCCCGAGAGGACGCGCCCCGTGGGGTTCGACGGGCTGATGAGGACGACCGCCTTCGTGCGCGGCGAGAGCCCGCGCCGGAAATCGTCCGCGTCGAAACCGAAGCCGCCGGCCGCGGGCAGCCTGTAAAAAATTGGCACACCGCCCGCCATCCGCACGATGGTCGGGTAGGCGACGAAGCCGGGGTCCGGCAGTAAGACTTCGTCGCCCTCTTCGACAATTGTCATCAGCGCCAGGTAGAGCGCCTCCTGCGAGCCGGCCGTGATGACGACGCGGTCAGCGCCGCCGCCCAGATATGGATAATCCGACGCGACACGCTCGCGCAAACTCGGCAGCCCCGCGTGCGAGGTGTAGCCGTTCTGCTCTTCAAGGATGACGCGGGCCGCCTCGCGCCTGATGACATCGGGCGTCGGCAGATCAGGCTCGCCTAATCCGAGGTTGATGCTGCCCGGGCGCGCGCGGTCGAAGACCTGGCGGATCATGCTCTTCTCTATGCCGCGCAGCCTCAACGGCGGCCGAAACTCGCTCAACGCAAAAAATCCTCCAACTGCACCGCGCGGTCTGTCCTCTCGTCGCGGTACTTGACGATGACCGGCGCGTACAGCGACAAGCTCCACTCGCGCCCCAGATCAGACGTCACAGCGCGCGAGCCCGGCACGACGACCGCGCCCGCCGGAATCTCAAGCGGACTCTCCGCAGTCCTCCGATAAACCTCGCCGCGCACCAAATCATAAACGGGCGTCGCGCCCGTCAGGATGGTTCCCGGGGCCAGCACCGCGCGCTCGCGCACGATTGTCCCCTCGTACACGCCGCAGTTGCCGCCCACGAGCACGTCATCTTCGATGACGACCGGCACAGCGCCGACGGGCTCAATCACGCCGCCCACCTGCGCCGCGGCCGACAGGTGGACGCGCCTGCCTATCTGCGCGCACGAGCCGACGAGCGCGTGGCTGTCAATCATCGTCCCCTCGTCCACGAATGCCCCGACGTTCACGTACATCGGCGGCATGCAAACCACACCCGGCGCGACGTATGCGCCCTCCCGTATGCTCGACCCGCCGGGCACGATGCGGACCCGTTCTTCGAGCTGCGTCCGGCGCACGCGGTAAGTGTCCTTGTCGAAGAAGACGAGGCTATGATCCGAAGGCGACATGTCCACGATGCGGCCCATGCGGAAGCCGAGCAGGATGCCGCGCTTGACCCACGCGTTTGTGTGCCAGCGGCCCTCGGCGTCGCGCTCGGCGGCGCGCACCTCGCCGCGGTTGAGCGCCGTCTTGAACTCCTCGAAGAGCGCGAAGTCTTCCGGGGCGTACTCCTGCTTGTCCGCGGCGGCCAGCGCCTCGACTCTCTCACTGAGCGACATTGGCCGTCCCCTTCAAGAGACCCAACTCCGTGATGACTTCCCGCACGCGCGCGCGCGTCTTCTCCTCGACCGGGACGAGCGGCAGGCGCAACTCCTCCTCGATGAGCCCCAGGAGCGCGAGCGCGGCCTTGACCGGCCCCGGGCTGGACTCTATGAAGTTGACCTCCATCAGCGGGAGCAGCCTGTAGTGCAACTCGCGCGCCCGCTCCCATTCACCCGCGAGCGCGGCGTCAACCATCTGCGACATCAAATCGGGCGCTTCGTTCGACGCGACGGAGATGAGTCCGTCCGCGCCGAGCGCGATCATCGGGAGCGTGATCGCGTCGTCGCCCGAAAGCACGCGGAACCATTCAGGCCGCTCGCGCAGGATAGCCATTATCTGCGACAGGTTGCCCGAAGCCTCTTTGGTCGCCACGACGTTCTCGCAGTCGCGCGCGAGTTTGAGCGTCGTCTCCGCGGAGATGTTCGAAGAGGTGCGGCCCGGCACGTTGTAGACGACGACGGGCAGTCCCTCGACCGCCTCGGCGACGGCGCGGAAGTGCGCGTAGAGCCCATTCTGCGTTGGCTTGTTGTAGTAGGGTGCGACGATGAGGACGGCGTCCGCGCCCGCCTCGCGCGCGTCCAGGCTGTACTCTATGGCGTGCGCCGTCGAGTTGCTGCCCGCGCCGGCGATAACGTGGGCGCGGCCGCGCGCGAGGCGCACGGTCTCCTCTATGACGAGCCTGTCCTCCTCGGCGCTCATCGTCACGCTCTCGCCCGTCGTGCCGCATGGCACCAGGAGCCGGACTCCGCCCGCCAACTGCCGCTCGACCAGCGCGCGGAACCGCTCCACGTCAATCTCGCCCCCCGCCCTGAAAGGCGTGACTAACGCCGTCGCGCACCCCCGCAGCCACTCAACATTCATAGTCATATCCGCCTCATCCTTTCCTCTTCAAGCTACCATCTGGCTCAACCCTTTGCGCCTTACGTCTTCCCTTAGCGCCTTTGCGCGAAACAGCCGTTCACGCAAAGGCGCAAAGAGAAAACGTAAGGCGCAAAGGGTTGAGTTTAGGTTTTGAAGGATTCGTTAAGCATTTCGTCAATCATCTCCGTGAATTCGTAGACGCCGCGCCGATTCTGAATCCAGCGCGCGGCGGCGAGCGCGCCGGCGGCGAAGCCCTCGCGCGAGCGGGCCGTGTGCGTCAGGAGCACCTGGTCGGCCGCGGAGTCGAAGCCGACACGGTGCGTGCCAGGAATATAACCGGCGCGCGTGCTCGCCACGGGGATGTCGCCCTCGTAGCGCGCGGCGAGCTTGTCACGCAGCTTCAAGGCGGTCCCCGAAGGCGCGTCTCGCTTGCGCGCGTGATGCGCCTCTTCGATGAACGGGCTGTAGGCGTCGAAGCCCCGGAACAGCTCCGCGGCGCGCTCGACCACGCGGTAAAAGAGGTTCACGCCGATTGAGAAATTGGCCCCGTAGACGAGCGCGCCGCCGCCCTCCTCGAACAGCCGCTTCACGTTCTCTTCATCCTCGCGCCAGCCCGTAGTCCCTATCACCAGAGGAACGCCCGCGCGCGCGCAGAGGTTCGCGTTTTGTGCCACGGCGCTCGCCACGGAGAAATCAATCGCGGCGTCCAGGCCGCGCAACTCGTCGGCCAGCCCTTCGCGCCCCGCGTCGCGCGAGGTGAGGACAAGCGCGACCTCGTGCCCCTCGCCGCCAGCGCGCTCCTCCACGAGCCGCCCCATCGCGCCGTGACCCAAAAGTGCGATTCTCATCCGACTTCTCCTTTACGCCTCCCGCAGCCGCCGCACCAATTGCACGTAAAGCCCCACGGCCCGCTCCAACTCCTGCTTCGAGACGCGCTCGTGCGACGTGTGCGCGTCGAGGATGGAGCCGGGGCCGAGGAGCAGCGGCCGGCCCCAGTTGTCCAGGTAAGAGATGTCCGTCGTGAAGCGCACGACGCATTGCTCGAAGCCTTCGACCGCGAGCATCCGCACGGGCTCCGAGACCGAGAGGTATTCAACTGCGGCCCGCCCGGCGGCGACCCGTTCGAGCGCGTCTTTGATGACCTCCGACGGCGTGGTCAGCCGGACGTGCAGGACGGCCTCGGCCTCCGCCGGGACGACGTTCGAGCGCGTCCCGCCAGCAATCGTGCCGACGTTGACGGTCGTCTCGCCGAAGAACTCGTCGCGCGGCCAACTGTAGCCCCGCACGTCCGCGAGCACGTCCAGCAGCTTCTCAATCGCGGACTCGCCCTGCTCCGGGTAGGCGGAATGTGCCGCGCGGCCCGTCGTCCTGACGCGTGCCCTCAAAGACCCCTTCGACCCCGTGGCGAGCAGGTTGTCCGTCGGCTCGCCGTTAATCAGAAATTGGCACGCTGCGGCCAGCCTGTGCCCGTTGGCCGCGCGCGCGCCCAGACTCGCCTGCTCCTCGTCAACCGTGAAGAGCAGGCCCACGTCCTCTACGCCTTCGGCGCGCAGCCGCAGGGCCGCGGCCACCTGCGCGGCGATGATGCCCTTGGCGTCGCACGCGCCGCGCCCGTAAATGAAATCATTGTCTTCGCCCGCCGCGACGTGCGGCGGGACAGTGTCCAGGTGAGTCGAGAGCACCACGCGCGGCGGCGCTTGCGTCCACGCGACGACGTTGGCCCGATTCTCCTCAACCTCCTGCAACTCCGCCCGGAAGCCGCTCGTCTCCAAATACTCCGCCAGGAAGCGCGCGACCGCCATCTCGTCCCCGCTCACCGAAGGGATGTCAATCAACCGGCGCGTGAAGGCGAACAGGTCCATTGACTCAATCGTCGGCGGCCGCCGTCTGGTAGAGCTCGCGCGTGTTCTGTTCGAAGAAGCCTTCGTGCAGCCGGCGGACGGCCTCTTCGGCCTGCGACTCGTCCACGACGAACGTCAGGTTGATGCTCGACGCGCCCTGCGAGATGAGCATCACGTTGATGTCGCGAACGGCCGTGAAAATCTTCGCCGCCACCCCGCGCGCGTCGCGCAGCCCCTCGCCGACCACGCAGATGAGCGCGCGCCCGTGCTCGACCTTGACCGCGCCGAGCTTTTGCAGGTCGGCCACGACCTCGTCGAGCGCGTGCGTGCCCTCCAAAGAGAGCGAGACGCTGACCTCGGACGTGGTGACTAAGTCCACGACCGTCCGGTGGCGGTCGAAGACTTCGAAGAGGGCGCGCAGGAAGCCGTAAGCGCCGAGCATACGCGCGGAGGTGATGTGGATGATGGTGACGTTCTTCTTGTGCGCGATGGCCTTGACCGTGTGCGGCGTGGCGTCGGCGTCGAAGTTGACGACGGTGCTCTCGGACTGGGGCGCGCGCGAGTTGCAGATGCGCACCGGGATGCCGCGCACCACGGCCGGGAGAATCGTCTTCGGGTGCAGGACCTTCGCGCCGAAGTAGGCCAGCTCGGCCGCCTCCGCGTAAGAGAGTCGCGGGATAGAGCGCGCCCGCTCGACGACGCGCGGGTCCGCCGTCAGCACGCCCGACACGTCCGTCCAGATTTGAATCTCGCCCGCCGGGAGCGCCGCGCCCACAATCGCCGCCGTGTAGTCGGAGCCCCCGCGCCCGAGCGTCGTCGTCATCCCCTCAGGGGTAGAGGCGATGAAGCCGCCCAGCACGGGAATCTCCCCCGCCTCTAAAATTGGCACAACGGACGTGCGCGTCGCGCCCGTGGTCAACGTCATGTCCGGCTCCGCCTGGCCGAACTGCCCGTCCGTGATGACGCAGCGGCGCGCGTCAACGTAACGCGCCGGGCGCTGACCGGCTCGACGCAACACCCCCGCGAGCAGGTCGGCCGAGAGCCGCTCGCCGTAAGAGACCACCTCGTCTTGCAGCGCCGGCCGGTCCTCAGTCTGCGTCGCCGCCGCCTGAAACAAGGCGCGCAGCTCGCACCGTGCTTTACTCAACGTCGTCTCGAACGCCGCGGCGTCGTCCGCGTTGAGCAGCGCGCCGGCCACGGCCCTGTGGCGGTCGAAATGTTCTTCGAGCGCGGCGGCCGCGTCTTCGGCCCTGCCCTCTTCGGCGGACATCCTGAAACTCGTGAGCAGGGCGTCCGTCACGCGGCTCATCGCGGAGACGACGACCACGGGGGCCTCGTAGCCTCCGTAGAGCACGATGCTGGCGACGCGCTCGAAGGCGCGCGCGTCCTCGACGGACGTGCCGCCGAATTTCAAGACTGTGGGCGGTGGGCTCATGCCTGTGTGACCTTTCCGGTGGAGAAAAGTAGGGGCCGGTCGTTCGGAAAGATACGACCGGCCCTCTGCTCAAAGTCAATGGCAGGCGCAGCGCGAGGCGCGCGCCTTGAGGATTCGTCAGTCGTAGCTCTCCACCGCCTCTTGCGTGGCGGTGACAGTCCCGCGGATTTAGCCGCGGCGACCAGCACGCGCGCGCCCACGAAGGAAACGGGCGCACACGCGCTTCGGCGACCTGCCCCTTTCACACGCCCCGCGTGGCTCTCCTTCGTCTTCGGAAGGCGTGTTACTGATGGAGGTCGCGCCTCTACTCTGCTTCAAAAGAACTATCCGAAAGATATGAAACCTTAGCCACGACCCCGCGCCCTTGTCAAGCAAAAGCATTGCAAGCGGGTTTTGGGCGCGCTTATAGAAGATTATGCCTCGGCGGCGTGCCCGGCTTCCTGTCCGATGAACTGGCGCAGGCGCAGGCGTGCCTTGTGCAGTTGCGACTTGCTGGTGCCCGTGGAGATTCCGAGCGCGCGGGCGATCTCCGAGTGCTCGTAGCCTTCGACGTCGTGGAGGATGAAGACGGCGCGGTAGCCGGGCGCGAGCTGCGTGACGGCCTTCTCAAGGACGAGGCGGTCTACGTCGGGCGCGTGGCCCAGAAACGCCGACGGCCGGGCCTCCGGCTCGGGCGTCGCGCCGTCCTCGGTCGTGCGCTCGCGCCGCACGGCGCTCTTGCGGAAGTGCATTAGCGTCCGGTTGACCGTCACGCGGTGGAGCCACGTCATCAGGCTGGAGTCGCCGCGGAAGCTGCCGATCTTGCGGTAGACGTGTATGAAGACCTCCTGCGTGAGGTCTTCGGCCTCCGCCGTGTTGCCCGTCATCCTCAGACACAAGGCGTAGACGCGCCGGTGGTAGCGCTCGTAGAACTCCTCGAAGGCGAGTATGTCGCCCGCGGCGACCCGCTGTGCCAGACGGTAATCGAGCTCGGACGCCTCCGCGGCCGCGGCCCGCGCATCCTCGCGCGGCCACGCCAGAGAAGACTGCCCGAGCGCCATCGCTTCGTTCATGATTTTCCCAGTGTGAAGTGCGTTCGCTCCTGCTTCGGGGGAAGATGACAGAGGCGGGAGTTCTGGCCCAATCCGCGTCCAGATCGCTTGCGCCCCTCACAAGCATCCGCGAGCGCGTGTCGAACCCTCTGCTCCCGCCTTGCGCCTGTCACCTCTGGGGAGACCTACCCGATTTCACTGGCCTAGCCGGCGAAGGGCACGTGTCCGCGGCGCTCCTCGAAGCGATCGAGGAGTTCACCGGCCCTCTCGCGCTGCTCCGGCGTCAGGACGTTAAAGATTTTCGCCTTCGCGCGCTCCTTGGCGACGATCAATTCCGACAGAGTCTGCCCCTGCTCCGCGGCGAGCGAGCGCACGCGCGCCTCGTCGAACTGTCCGCCGCCGCCAGCCTCGCGCAACTGCTTACGGTTCTCGCGCAGCTTCTCGAAAAGGGGCCGCGCGGCCGCCAGCTCGTCGCCGACGATCTGTTTGATCTCCGTCTGTTGCGCGTCCGTCAGCTTCAGCTCGGAAGCCACGCGCGCGAAGACGCGGCGGGCTACGGGGTGCGCGAGCGGGCCGTCGTCCGTCGAGTTAGCCGCGGCGGCGGGGGCCGCGCTCCCTGCGGCCGTCCCGCCGCCCGCCGCGCCCGCGTAAACGACGCCCGCGGTCGCGAGCGCCAGCGCGAGGACGGTCATTGCAAAACGATTTCTCATCTTCAAATCTCCTCTCTACTTCAAACGCGCCGCGCGTCTCTCGCGAGGCCGAGGCTCGCGGCGCTGGTCTTTCGTGTCCGCGCTGTAAGACGCCCGGCCCGACGCGATTGACGTAAAGAGTTCGTCAACGGAGCCTAAAGTTTTGTCAATTTCAAAAATCAAGAGAGCGAGCCACTCAACCCTTTGCGCCTTTGGTTTTTACTTTGCGCCTTTGCGGGAAACAGCCGTTCTCGCAAAGGCGCAAAGGTAAGGCGTAAGGCGCAAAGGGTTGAGTTATTAGTTCTGAGGCTCCTGCGGGCGGTTGGCCTCGAACTCTTTGCGGCGCTGCTCGAACTCCTGGCGCTTGGCTTCGAGTTGTGCCTTCTGCTCGGTCGTCAGCAGGTTGAAGATTTGCGACATCATGCGCGCGTGGGCCACCTCCATCTCGACGTGCAGGTTCGCGCGGGCCTGAGCCGCGGCGCGCACGGCAGCCTCGTCGAAGGCCCCGGCCTTGGCGAAGTCCGGCGGCCCGTCCGGGCGCTGCGCCTCCATCTGGTCGCGCAGTGACTTGGTGCTCTCCTCGAAGGCCGTCTGAATCTTCTTGACCTCGGCCTTCTGCGCGTCCGTCAGGTTGAGGTCGCGCGCAATCGGCCCGAGGCCGTCGCGCGGCGGCCCGCCGTGGAACCCACGCCCGCCCGGCCCGCGTCCGCCTGGGCCGCCGCCGTGCTGTGCCAATCCGACCACCGCCAACATCAACAGGAGCGCGGCAGTAATGCCGACCGCGGCGCTCAGCTTCTTCCAACTCTGTGTCATCTTCCTCTCCTCCTCCTCAGCCGATAAACTCTTCGTGTGTGAAAGCGGCAACTGGAAAGCTCTCCCATCGCCACCGTACTATGACGAATTTTTGGCACAGCGGGACGTAAAGAGTCGGTCAGCCGAATGTAAAGATTTCGTCAACGGGCGCGCTCTCCGGCTTGACACTTCTTTACAAAGCGGAAGCCGTGAGTTGAGATAGAATGAGCTGGGGAAAGCGAGGTGGCTTGATGCAGCGCGTGCTGGTGATTGACGACGACGTGGGCCTTTGCGAGCTGGTCGCGGAGTACCTCGGGCCGGAGGGGTTCGAGGTCGAGGCGGTGCACGACGGCGAGGCGGGCGTCGAGCGCGCGCTCTCGGGCGAGCACGAGCTGGCCGTGCTAGACGTGATGCTGCCGGGCATCAACGGCTTCGAGGTCTTGCGCCGCATACGCGCTCGCTCGCGCCTTCCCGTCGTGATGCTGACGGCGCGCGGCCTGGACGTGGACCGCATCGTCGGCCTCGAAATAGGGGCAGACGACTACCTGCCAAAACCCTTCAACCCGCGCGAGCTGGTCGCGCGCATCAACGCCGTGCTGAGGCGCACGCGCCCCGAAGCGCTAGGCGCGGCGGAGCGCGAGACGCTCGCGGTCGGCGACGTGTTGATGGACAACCGCACGCGCACAGTCCGCCGCGACGGGCGCGCGGTGGAGCTGACGGCCGTCGAGTACGATCTGCTGAAGCGGCTGCTCGCCGCCCCCGGCCGCGTCGTGACGCGCGAGGAGCTGGTCAAAGATGTCCTGCACCGCAACCTCTCCCCGTTCGACCGCAGCATAGACATGCACGTCAGCAACCTGCGCAAGAAACTGGGCCACCAGGTCACGGGCACCACCGCCGAGCGCATCAAGACTGTCCGCGGCGTCGGCTACATTTACGCGCAATCAGAAGAAGTGATGAGTGATGAGTGATGAGTGAGAGGCTTTGACTCATCACTCATCACTGTTTTTATGCGTAGTCTGTTTCTCAAAGTCTTCCTCTGGTTCTGGCTGGCGATGGGGCTGGTCGTGGCGGCGTTTCTCCTCGCCACGGAGCTGACGCGGCCGCACGAGATGTACTCGCGCGGCTCCATCACAGACAGGTACACCTCGTTCATCGCGGAGACGGCCGTCGTCACCTATGAGCGCGAGGGGCAACAGGGCCTCGTCGCTTACCTCGAACGGGTGGCGAGAACGGCGGGGGTCCGCGCGCGCCTCTTCGACGAGCAGGGCGCGGAGCTGTCGGGCCTGGGCGCGCAGCCGGGCGCGCAGGAGCTGGTCAGGCGGGCCGCCGCGTCCCGTGGGCGCATCTTCGACGCGCCAGTGGACAAGCCCCTGTTCGCCTTCCCAGCCGTCGTGGAGGGAGGCCGCCGCTACGTCTTCGTCGGCGAGCTGGGCGCGCCGCCGGACCCGCCCTTCGCCAACCCGCGCTTCCTGCTCCCGCGCTTCCTGGCCGTGATGCTGACGGCGGGGCTCTTGTGCTACCTGCTGGCGCGCTACATCGTCTCGCCTGTGCTGAAGCTACGCGCCGTGACGAAGCAGGTGGCGGCGGGCGACCTCTCGGCGCGCGTCGGGCCGCTGCTGGGTCGGCGGCGCGACGAGCTGGCCGCGATGGGCCACGACTTCGACGCGATGGCCGAGCGCGTCGAGACGCTCGTCAGCGCGCAGCAGCTCCTCATCCGCGACATCTCGCACGAGCTGCGCTCGCCGCTGACGCGCCTCAACGTGGCGCTCGAATTGGCCCGGCGGCGTGCCGGGGCCGAGGCCGCGCCCGCCCTCGACCGCATCGGGCGCGAGGCCGCGAGTATCAACGAGATGATCGGCCAGCTGCTCGCGCTCTCGCGCGTCGAGAGCGGGGCGGACGGCCTGAAGACTGTGAAGCTGGACTTGTGCGACCTGTTGCGCGCGGTCGCCGAGGACGCGGAGTTCGAAGCGCAGGCGCGCGGCCGCTCCGTGCGCCTCGTCGCCTGCGAGCCCTGCCCGACGACCGGCGCGATAGAGCTGCTCCGCAGCGCCGTCGAGAACGTCGTCCGCAACGCCGTCTCTTACACGGCCGAGGGGACCGAGGTCTTGATCGCGCTCCGCTGCGAGGCGATTGGCACAGAACGTCGCGCTGTCATCAGCGTGCGCGACCGCGGGGCGGGCGTCCCCCCGGAGGCCATCGAAAAAATCTTCCGCCCCTTCTACAGGGTCGAGGACGCGCGCGAGCGCCAGACGGGAGGGACCGGCCTCGGCCTCGCCATCGCCGCGCGCGCCGTCCACCTGCACGGCGGCACCATCAGCGCCGCCAACGCCGACGGCGGCGGCCTCGTCGTCGAAATCAACCTGCCCGTCGGCTAAGCCTGAAAGCTTGAGCCCCGTCAGGGGCGACTGACAATAGCCCAGCACTTATGGTCTTTGACAAATTAATCCGATAATAATATTGATTCAGCTTCAGACCGGAGGTGAATCAAGATGTCACGGCGAAAACGAGCGCTCATCCTGCAAGAGGCCGAGCGGCTGACGCTGGAGCAAGCGCGTGACCATCATCCGCTCCCGTATGTGCGCGAACGAGCTGCGGCTTTACTGCGGATTGCCGCTGGCGAAGCGGCTTACCACGTGGCGCTCAATGGCGTGCTCAAGCCGCATCATCCTGAAACGCTCTACAATTGGCTGACGGGCTTTGAGCAACAGGGGTTGGCCTCTTTACGCCATCGAGCGCGCCGCAAGCGCCCCTTTTCCCCCTCAACAGATTCTCGAAGTCCGTGAGCAGATGGCACACGCACCACCGGCGGCTGAGGGGTCTGATGCGCCGCCGCGTTGGTCGCTGGCGCAGGTCGGGCGAGTCTTCGAGAGCTTGCGCGACTATAGTCTGTCGGGCATCTGGCGACTCTTGGAGAGTTGGGGCCTCCGCTACAAACGTGGCCGTGATTATCTCCACAGTCCTGACCCTGACTACATTGCCAAGCGTGATTATGCACGCGAGTGTGTCAGGCAAGCGAAAGCGTCGGCGGGCCGCATCGTGGCACTCTTCCTGGATGAGTTGACTTATTATCGTCAACCGAGCCTCGCCACTGATTGGTCTCGGCGCGGCGCAGAGCATCAGCCCCGGGCGCACTTCAGTTACGCCACTAATGCCAAGCGGCGCATCGTCGCGGCCTTGAATGCTCTCACTGGAGAGGTGATCTTCGAGCAGGCTTGGAAGATCGGCGTCCGGCGGCTGGTCAGCTTTTACCCGCTCGTCCGAGAGCATTACCCGGAGGCCGAGCGGATCTATGTCATTCAAGACAACTGGCCCATTCACTTCGAAGCGCGAGTCGCAGCCGCGGCACAGCAGTCAGGCATTGAGTTGGTCCGCCTGCCGACCTATGCGCCGTGGCTCAACCCGATTGAGAAGCTGTGGCGCAAGCTCAAACAAGAGGTCTTGCACTTGCACCGCAGCAGTCAGGACTGGCCGAGGTTGCAGCACCGGGTAGCAGCCTTTCTGGAGAGTTTCAAGGCTGGCTCGCAGGCGCTCTTGCGCTACGTCGGATTATTACCGGATTAAGTTGTCAAAGACCATCAGTGCTGGGTAAAGAACGATAAAAACGATTGAGTCCCGTAGGGACGATTGAATATTTCAGCCGTCCCTACGGGACTCAATAAATTTTCCACGCGCTTTCCCAGCACTGAAGTGCTGGGCTATTTTCAACAGCCCCTGACGGGGCTGAAAACGTGCGCTGCGGGTTGTGGTATAGTTTGCGGCCGGAATCATGGAAATCACGCAGCTCGAATTCTTCTTAAAAGTCGTCGAGGAGGGCGGGTTCTCGAAGGCCGCCGAGCGGGTCTTCCGCACGCAGCCGGCGGTCAGCATCGCCGTCAAGCGCCTCGAAGAAGAGGTCGGCGCGCCCATTTTCGACCGCTCGCAGAAGACGCCGACGCTGACGGAGGTGGGGCGCGTGGTCTACGGCTACGCGCAGCGAATCATCGCGCTGCGCGACCAGGCGCGCGAGGCCGTGTCGGAAATCCGGGCGCTTGAGCGCGGGCGCGTCCGCATCGGGGCCAACGAGAGCACCACGCTCTACCTGCTGCCGGACCTGATCCTGGGTTTCCGCAAGAAGCACCCCAAGATCAAGGTCGAAATCTTCCGCCACGTCTCCGAAAGGCTGCCGCGCGAGGTCTTGGACGGCAACGTGGACTTCGCGCTGATGGCGTTCGAGCCCCAGCACAGCGACCTCGAATACTTCCCGATCCTGAAGGACGAGCTCGTCCTCATCTTCAGCCCGAAGCACCCGCTCTCCGGCAGGGACTCCGTGACGGTCAGGGAACTGGGCCAGGAATCCTTCCTCGCGCACAACGTCAAGGCGGCCTCGCGCCTCAAGGTGATAGAGACGTTCGCCAAGCACCACACGCCGCTCAACATCACGCTTGAGCTGGCGACCGTCGAGACCATCAAGCGTTTCGTCCAGAAGCAGATCGGCATCGCCTTCGTCCCGCGAATGTGCGTCACGGAAGAACTGGACAGCGGCACCCTCGCCACTGTCCCGGTGCGCGGGCTGACCTACACGCGCACGCTCTGGACCGCGCACCGCCGCGGCGCGGTCTTCTCCCACGCGGCCGCCGCCTTCCTCAAAATCCTCCGCGACCGCTCGAACACGTCCGACGCGAAGCCCACGCACCTGAAGCCGGTCTAAGGCTGCTACAATCTTTTTTTATAGCCGGATAAAAATAATAACTTTGCCTTCCGCGCTTGGGGTCATCTAGGATGTCCGTCCTCTGTGCTTTGGTGACACCCTTATGACCATACAAGACCGAATCAAAATTTTCGACACGACGCTGCGCGACGGCGAGCAGTCGCCGGGCTGCTCCATGAACCTGAACGAAAAGCTGCGGCTCGCGCGGCAGCTCGAAGTTCTCGGCGTTGACGTGATAGAGGCCGGCTTCCCCATCGCTTCGGACGGCGACTTCGAGGCCGTGCGCGCCGTGGCCGCGGAGTGCAGGCGGGCCACCGTCGCCGCGCTCTGCCGCACGACCGAGCAGGACGTGCTGCGCGCCTGGGAGGCCGTAAGTGAAGCCTCTCGCCCGCGCCTGCACACCTTCGTCGCCACCTCCGACATACACCTCGAACACAAGCTCAAGAAGACGCGCGCGGAAGTCCTGCGGATGACGAGCGAGGCTGTGGGCCTGGCCCGCTCGCTGACGGCCGACGTGGAGTTCTCGGCCGAGGACGCGACGCGCAGCGACGTGGAGTACCTGTGCGAGGTGTTCGCGGCGGCCGTCGAGGCGGGCGCGGGCGTGCTCAACGTGCCGGACACGGTCGGCTACACGACGCCCGGCGAGTTCTATGAGCTGGTCAAGACCGTCAACGAGCGCGTCGTGCGGGGCCGCGCCGACGTGGTCATCAGCGTCCACTGCCACAACGACCTGGGCCTGGCCGTCGCCAACAGCCTGTCGGCCATCGGCGCGGGCGCGCGCCAGGTCGAGTGCACAATTAACGGCATCGGCGAGCGCGCGGGCAACGCTGCCCTCGAAGAGGTCGTGATGGCGATGCAGGTGCGCGCAGACCGCCTGCCCTACGCGTGCGACATACGCACGGAGGAGATTTACCCGACGAGCCAGTTGCTCTCGGCCATCATTGGCTTCGACGTGCAGCCGAACAAGGCCATCGTCGGGCGCAACGCCTTCGCGCACGAGGCCGGCATACACCAGCACGGCGTACTCTCGAACCCGCTCTGCTACGAGATCATGACGCCGGAGTCCGTCGGCGTGCCCGCCAACCGCATCGTTTTGGGTAAGCACTCGGGCCGCCACGCGCTCAAGCAGCGCTACGCGGAATTGGGCCACGCGTTGACGGCCGCCGAGCTCGACGCGGCCTACAGGGATTTCACCACGTTGGCCGACCGCAAGAAGAGAATCTACGACCAGGACTTGCTCTCGCTGCTCGCGCCCGGCGGACAAGTCGCCGAGCCGAGCTTCGAGCTCGAAGTCGTCGGGAGTTAGCTCACGGGGTCAGAACGGAGAACCATGATGAGTGACGAATGCACCTGCGCGCAGTGCCAGAGCTAGAACACAAAAAGTCTCACGCTGGAGGCGCAAAGGCGCGAAGAAAACCGTTGAGCTTTTCTTCGCGCCTTTGCGCCTTTGCGTGAGCTTAATCGCTCTTTGACATCAGCGCGCCGAGAACCTGTAGATGGTGGTCGTGCTGTAACGGCCGCCGCGGCGCAGGGTCGTTGAGGGGAAGTTGCGCTTGTTGGGCGAGTCCGGGAAGTGCTGCGTCTCCAGACAAAAACCGTAGTGCTTGTCGTAGGTCTTGCCGGCCTTGCCCTTGAGGCCGGGCGTGAGGAAGTTGCCCGTGTAGAGCTGCACGCCGGGCTCTGTCGTCCAGACTTCCATCACGCGCCCCGTCGTCGCCTCGTAAGCCTCGGCCGCCTTGCGGAGCGTGCCCGGCTTGAGGGTGATGACGTAGTTGTGGTCGTAGCCGCTGCCGTTCTTGAGCTGCTCGTCGTCCTGGTCTATGCGCGAGCCGATGGCCGTCCGCGTAGTGAAATCGAAGGGCGTGCCCTTGACGGCGCGCAGCTCGCCCGTCGGGATCGAGGTCGCGTCAATCGGGGTGAAGCGCGGGGCGTTCAAGGTTAGCTGGTGATCCAGGATGTCGCCGTTGCCCTGGCCCTTGAGGTTGAAGTAGCTGTGGTGCGTGAGCGCGACGATGGTGTCCTTGTCGGTCGTCGCGGAGTAGTCAATGCGCAGCTCGTTCCTGTCGGTCAGCGTGTAGACGACGCGCGCGCGCAAGGCCCCCGGGTAGCCCTCCTCGCCGTCGCGGCTCAAGTAAGTGAGTTCGAGCGCCGCGCCTCTGAGCGGGCGCGCGTCCCAGACGACCTTGTCGAAGCCCTTGACGCCGCCGTGCAGGTGGTTCGGGTCGTTGTTGGTGGCGAGCTTGTACTCGACGCCGCCCAACTTGAAGCGGCCCAGCGCAATGCGATTGGCGTAGCGGCCGATGAGCGCGCCGAAGTAGGGCGGGTTGCCGGCCGTGTACTCGTCGAGCGTGTCGAAGCCGAGGACGACATCGTCCATCTGGCCCTTGCGGTCTGGCACGCGGAGCGAGACGACGATGCCGCCGTAGTTCGTGATCTTCGCCTCGACGCCCTTGCGGTTGGTGAGGGTGAAAAGGCTGACCTGTTTGCCGTCGGCCGTCCCGTAGGGCTCCTGCCTGACGGCGGTCCTCCTTTGCCCGACGGCGGCGCAGGTGAACAGCACGAGCAGGCACAGCGCCGACGCGGCGACTCTAATTTTTGAAATCATGCTTTTGTCTCCGAAGCGAAAGTTTTGGAGTGAACTGCTTGTCTATTATGTATCCTCGTGGTTGTCAAGAAATTTTATCGGGGCCGCGTGTGATTTTCCGGCGGATTGCCGGTATACTTTTCGCATCCGGGAAAACTTCGGGCAGCCCGTCTCCCAGCGCCGACCTGCGGCGCGGGAGTTTTTCATTTGCGGAATTTTAATGAGGGAGAAGTAAGTAAAGTGAAACGGATAGGCGTTCTGACGGGCGGCGGCGACGCGCCGGGCCTGAACCCTGCGATCAAGGGGCTGGTCTACCGCGCCTCCGAGCATGACATTGAGACGGTCGGGCTCTACGACGGCTGGCGGAGCCTGCTCAACCCGCTGCCGGACGTGCTGCCGCTCGACCGCGCCAGCGTGCGGCGCTGGGACCGCGACGGCGGGACGAACCTCGGCTCGTCGCGCACCAACCCCTTCCGGTCGCTGACCGACGAGGGCGACCGCGTTGACCGCTCCGACGAAGTTCTCGAAAACATCAACAAGCTCAACCTGGACGCCATCGTGGCGTGCGGCGGCGAGGACACTCTGGGCGTGGCGGCGCGGCTCTCGGAGAAGGGCGTCAGCGTCGTCGGTGTGCCAAAAACGATAGACAAGGATTTGGCCGGGACTGACTACACGCTCGGCTTCGACACGGCGCTCAGGAACGTGACGGAGATCATCGAGCGCTCGCGCACGCCCGCCGGCTCGCACGGCTGGGTGCAGGTGGTCGAGGTCATGGGCCGCCACGCCGGGCACCTCGCGCTCTGGGCGGGCGTAGCGGGCCAGGCCGACCTGATTCTGATACCCGAGCACCCGTTTCGTTACGAGAAGGTCTACCACCATCTGAAAGAGCGCATCGGCGACACGAACAGCATCGGGCGCGACCCGTTGCGCCCGCGCTACTCGGTGATCGTAATCGCCGAGGGAGCCTACGCGGAGGAGGGCGAGATGGTGACGATTGACGACCGCCACGACGCCTTCGGCCACGCGCGCCTGGGCGGCATAGGCGAGGTGCTGGCCCGCCGTGTGATGAGCGAGACGCCATACGAGGCGCGCTCCGCCATGCTCGGCCACCCGCAGCGCGGCGGCCCGCCCTCGCCCATTGACCGCATCATGGGACTGATGTTCGGCTCGCGCGCGGCCGACGCCATCGCCGCCGGCGAGTTCGGCAAGATGGTCTCGGCCCGCGGCATCGCCCCCGCCTGCGAGCTCTCGCTCGTGGACATCTCCTCTGTCCTCGGCAAGCTCAACACCGTGGACATCGAGCGCTACTACGACACAGAGCGCTACCACCTCAAAGGCATAGGGATGTGAAAGAAAAGAATTAACAGGGATGGACAGGATGAACAGGATGAAGAGCTTGAAATTTTATCCTGTCTATCCTGTCCATCCCTGTTTGAATCCGCCTACGGCTGGGGCGGGCCGAGCCATTCGGTGAGGATGGGCTTCATGGCGTCGGCCCAGACCTGGTAGCCTTTATCTGTGAGGTGGAGGCCGTCGTCCGTCATGCCTTCGTAGAGCTTGCCGTCTTTGTCGGCCAGCTTGTCGGTGATGTCGAGAAACCTGACCCTGTGGCCGTCCGCGAGTTTGGCGAGCCGTTTATTGATCCAGTTGATCGTGGGCATCAGGGCCGTGCTGCCGTCCGTGTTGCGCGGGGTGATTCCGACCAGTAGGACTTTGGCTCCGGGTGCTTTCTCGCGCAGGGCCTTCAGGCACGCCTTGATTCCTTTGACCACGTCCCTGACGAGCGGGCCGTCGTCGCCGCTGACGGGCGTGGGGCCGACGTTATTTGTGCCAATCAGCAGGACGATGACTTTCGGGTTGACGCCGTCCAACTCTCCGTTAAGGACTCTGTAAAGCACGTTCTGCGTGCGGTCGCCGCCCGCGCCGAAGTTGCCGGCCCGCCAGCCGCCGAAATTCCGATCCCAGCTCTCCCTGTGCGTCGCCTCCCAGCGGCGCGTGATGGAGTCGCCCTCGAAGTAGAGGTCTATCCGGCCGCGCTTCGCCTTTTCGAGCAGCTCCCGGTGCTTGGCGACCCACACGGGGTCGTCGTTACGCGCCGCGGGCTTGTCGGCCGGCGCGGCCGCCTGACCGAAGCAGACGCCCGCCGCGACCAGGATAAAAAAGACGACGAGTGAACGTGCCATGATATAAAGTCCCACTGAATTTAGTCAGACCGCAGCGTGAGTGTCAACGAGGAGAAACATCTGGACTCGCCAGCGCCCCCGGAGTTTATTCAGAAGGCTTTCGCAGACGCCCAGAAGTGATTCGTTCCGGCGCTGGATTCCGCGTTAGTTAGTAGGGGGGCGTGACGCGGTTTTTGAAAAGGAGACTTGTCATGAAAAAGGCTCTGTACGCATCCCTGCTCGTCGTGCTGGCGCTCGGCGGCTATCTCTACGCCGGGGCGCTCAACCGGGCCGCGGGCAAGGCTGACGAGAACGGCGAGGCGGGCACGCCCCCCGCGGAGCGTTGGGAGTATTGCACCGTCAGTAAGGCCGGCTACACGGCGTCGAACCGGGGCGGCGCGTACTGGATCAGTTACTTCAGAGACGCGGGCGTCGAGATCGTCGAAGTGGAAGAGAGGGCCTCTGAGCAGCAGGGCTCGGCGGTCGTGAAGGCCATGGCGCGCCTGGGTAACGAGGGCTGGGAGATGGTGGGCCAGGCCGACCTGCCCGTCAAGACCGGCCGGCTCGAAGCCCTCTACTTCAAGCGGCGCAAGCCGTGACGCCGCGGGAGAACGTCCGGTGAGAGTTTTCGTAGCAGGGGCCACGGGCTGGATCAGGTCGTCGGCGCGTGGAGGGCGGAAGGCTTCTTAACATAGATGGCTGTCGGAATGCACAGGTCGAACGCCGTCCGGCTGGCGCTCTACGCGGTCGCCGCGCACGCCGCCGTGCTCGTCGTCCATTCGACGGCGCACGAAATCCTGGGCGTGAAAGCGACGACAGCGCAGCTCGTTTTCATCGTCGCGGTCATCATCGCCGCGCCGCTCGTCGCGGGCCTGCTGCTCTGGAAGGGGAAGGCGAGGGCGGGCGCGCTCGTCCTCGCGTGCTCGATGGCGGGCGCGCTCGCCTTCGGGGTCTATTACCATTTCGTCGCGGACACGCCGGACCACGTCGCGCACGTCGGGCGAATGTCTCCGGCGGGCTGGGCCGTCGCCTTCCAGGCGAGCGCGCTGCTGCTCGCGCTGACGGAGGCGCTCGGCGCGTGGGCCGGGGTTTCTGTGCTGAAAAAGAGTTCAGTCCAGACTAAATGACTCAAGCCTTTGCGCCTTACGTCTTACCTTTGCGCCTTTGCGTGCAAAGCTGTTTCTCGCAAAGGCGCAAAGTAAAAACGTAAGGCGCAAAGGGTTGAATCTGTAATGCACACCAGATAGTTCGGTGGGTGTTGAGGAACGCTATGAAATTCGCCAGGCGCGTCTTTTTCATCGCCGGGATTTACGGCCTGATCGTCCTCGCGCCGCAGTATTTTCTGGAGGCTAAAACGGGGCGCGATTTCCCGCCCGCCATCACGCACCCCGAGTATTACTACGGCTTCATAGGCGTGGGGCTGGCCTTCCAGGTGCTCTTCCTGGTCATCGCCCGAGACCCCGTGCGCCTCCGCGCCGCGATGATTCCGGCCGTCCTGGAGAAAGCGACCTTCGGCGTTGCGGCCGTCGCGCTCTACCTACAGGGCAGAATCCCCGCGGTCGTGCTCGGCTTCGCCCTCGTGGACTTACTCCTCGGCGCGCTCTTCGTGGTAGCCTATGCGAAGACCAGTCAAGAATGAAGGGCGGATGGGTTTGGACAAAAATGAGCTTGGGCAGTTGCTCGACTTCGCGGTCACACTGGCGCGTGAGGCCGGCGAGATCACGCTGAAATATTTTCGCGGCGCGCACGGGGCCGAGCTGAAGGCGGACGGCTCTTTCGTGACGGCGGCCGACCGCGAGGCCGAGGCGCACGTCCGCGCGCGGCTGGCACAAAATTTCCCGGACGACGGCGTCGTCGGCGAGGAGGCGGGCGCGAGCGCGGGACGCTCGGGACGCCAGTGGATAGTGGACCCGATTGACGGCACCTACAGCTTCGTCCACGGCGTGCCGCTTTACGGGGTGCTGCTCGGCCTCGAAATCGAGAATGAAGTGGCGCTCGGCGTAATCAACCTCCCTGCGATGGGCGAGCTGGTCTCGGCCGCGCGCGGGCTGGGCTGCCGCTGGAACGATCAGCCGGCGCGCGTCTCGGAGACGGCCTCGCTGGACAGCGCGCTCGTGCTCTCGACGGACTTCGGGCTGTGCGAGCGCTACGGCAAGGGCGCGGCCGCAGAGAAACTTCAACGCGCGGCGGCCGCGCGGCGCACCTGGGGCGACTGCTACGGCCACGTTCTCGTCGCCACGGGCCGCGCCGACGTGATGCTGGACCCCGTCATGAACGTCTGGGACTGCGCCGCGCTCCTGCCCGTCATCGAGGAGGCCGGCGGCCGCTTCACGGACTGGCGCGGGGAGAGAACTATTCGCGGCGGCGACGCCATCTCGACCAACGGGCTGTTGTTCGAGGAAGTGATGAGAGTAGTGACGAGTGATGGGTGAAGCCGAAAAGGCGGCGGGGGTAAACCGCCCTTCCTGACCTGCGAGGTGACGTGGGTTGAGTGATTCAAGCTGAAATAATTTGCAGGTCAGGAAGAGGGGCTCGCCCCCGCCGCCTTTTCGGCTTTTAAATGAAATTTATTCTCTGATAAAAAGAATTGCTTTGACTCGGGCGACGGGCGTTACTTAAACTCGCGCTGTCCTGTGTTGGTGAGGATTTCCGAACCGCTTGTTCGCAGCGTGGCGATTTAAGGCGACTTGCTCCACGTAAAAAACTGCTAAAGAGCCGGGCCAGGTTACTTGTCGCATTCTCCGCCGAGAAGCCCCCCGCGCTACTTCTTTAGCGCGGGGGGCTTCAATTTGAGGAGGAAACGATGTCAAACGACCAGAACGACTCGAAACTACACCTGGCGACGCTCGCCATCCACGGCGGGCAGGAGTCAGACCCGACCACGCACGCGCGCGCTGTGCCAATTTACCAGACCACGTCCTACGTCTTCGACGACGCGGACCACGCCGCGCGCCTCTTCGCCTTGCAGGAGTTCGGCAACATCTACACGCGCATCATGAACCCGACGACCGACGTCTTCGAGAAGCGCATCGCCGCCCTCGAAGGGGGCGCGGCAGCGCTCGCGCTCGCCTCGGGCCAGGCCGCCGAGACGCTCACCATCCTGACCATCGCCAACTCCGGCGACGAGATCGTCTCCACGACCTCGCTCTACGGCGGCACCTACAACCTCTTTCACTACACGCTGCCGAAGCTCGGCATCACCGTCCGCTTCGTGGACGCCGCGGACTACGATGGCCTGCAAGAGGCCATCAACGACCGCACCAGGGCCGTCTACTCGGAGACGGTCGGCAACCCTAAACTCGACATCATGGACATAGAGCGATTGGCACAAATCGCGCACGCGAACGGCCTGCCGCTCATCATAGACAACACGACGCCCTCGCCCGCGCTCTCGCGGCCCATCGAGTGGGGCGCGGACATCACCGTCAACTCGGCCACCAAGTTCATAGGCGGCCACGGCACGTCCATCGGCGGCGTCATCGTGGACGGAGGCCGCTTCGACTGGAAGGCTTCGGGCCGCTTCCCCGATTTTTCGGAGCCCGACCCGTCCTACCACGGCGTCTCGTACACGGAGGCTTTCGGCCCGCTCGCCTTCATCATCAAGGCGCGCGTCCAGGGCTTGCGCGACACGGGCGCGTGCCTCTCGCCCTTTAACGCCTTCCTGCTCTTGCAGGGCGCGGAGACCTTGCACCTCAGGATGCAGCGCCACTCGGAGAACGCGCTCGAAGTGGCGCGCTACCTGAAGGGGCACAAGGAGGTCGAGTGGGTCAACTACCCCGGCCTCGAAGAGAGCCCGTACTACGCGCTGGCACAAAAATACCTGCCGGACGGGGCCGGGGCGCTCGTCACCTTCGGCATCCGCGGCGGCTACGAGGCGGGCAAGAATTTCATCAACTCGCTGAAGCTCTTCAGCCTGCTCGCCAACATCGGCGACGCCAAATCCTTGGTCATCCACCCGGCCTCGACGACGCACTCACAGCTCTCCGCCGAGGAGCAGCGCGCGACCGGCGTCACGCCCGAGCTGGTGCGCCTCTCGGTCGGCATAGAGGACGTGCGCGACATCATCGCCGATTTGGATCAGGCGCTGACGGGTCGCGGTGAAAAGCTGCCGGAGCCGAATGGTGAGCTGACGGACGAGCCGCAAGAGGCGGCAGCCGGCGCGGGCGGGGTCGCGTGAGATGAGCGCGGGGCCGCAGCCGACAGTCGAAGGCGATTTCACTTTCGCCGAGCGGGAAGCGTTCGCGCTCGACGGCGGCGGAAGCCTGCGGCCCGTGACGCTGCGTTACGCGCTCTACGGTGAGCTGAACGCGGCGCGCGATAACGCCATCCTGGTCTGCCACGCGCTCTCGGGCTCGGCGCGCGTCGCGGAATGGTGGCCGCAGTTTTTCGGCGAGGGGCTGCCGTTCGACACGGCGCGCTACTGCGTCGTCGGCACGAACGTCCTCGGCTCCTGCTACGGCTCGACCGGCCCGCGCTCCGAGAACCCACAGCGGCCGGGCGAAAGTTACGGCGCGGACTTCCCCCTCGTCTCCATCGCCGACATGGTGAGGGCGCAGGCGCGGCTCGTGGAGCACCTGAATGTGGGCCGGCTCCGCGCGGTCGTCGGCGGCTCGATTGGCGGGATGCAGGCGCTGCGCTGGGCCGTGGACTTCCCCGAAAGGGTCGAGCGGTGCATCGCCGTCGGGGCCGCGCCGCTCTCGGCGATGGGGCTCGCGCTCAACCACCTGCAACGGCGCGCGATTATGAGCGACCCGGCGTGGCGCGGCGGGCGCTACGCGGAAGGCGAGCAGCCCATCGCGGGATTGGCACAGGCGCGCGCCATGGCGATGTGCACGTACAAGTCCGCGGAGCTGTTCGCGGAGCGGTTCGCGCGCAGGCCCGACCGCAGCGGCGAGGACCCGCACAATGCTCTTGAGGGGCGCTACGACGTGGGGGGCTATCTGGACTACCAGGGGAGGATTTTCACGGAGCGCTTCGACGCGAACTCTTACCTCGTCATCTCGAAGGCGATGGATAACTTCGATTTGTCGCTCGGCTACGGGACGGATAGTGAGGCGCTCTCGCGCGTGAGCGCGAGCCTGCTTTTGGTCGGCATCTCGTCGGACTGGCTCTTCCCTGCGGAGGAAGTGCGCGCGTTGGCAGAGCGCGCGCGCGCGGCCGGCGCGGACGCGGTCTACACGGAGCTGCAATCGTCGCACGGCCACGACGGCTTCCTGGCCGACGCGGCCGCGCTCGTCCCCGTCATTAACGAGCACCTGGAAAGAGAGCCCGCACGCGTGCGGGCCGGGAGCATCCATTAAGCGCGACTTTCATAAAGAGAGCCGGTCTTTGCGCCTTACGTTTTCCCTTAGCGCCTTTGCGCGAAACAGCCGTTCACGCAAAGGCGCAAAGACAAGACGTAAGGCGCAAAGGGTTGAGTTTAGACTTTCAGAGGAGTAACAATCGTGAGTGAGGATTATAGAGACAAGACGGCGCTGCCGCCCGAGTTGTTGCGGGGGCGCGTGGCGATTGTGACGGGCGGGGGGCGCGGCATCGGGCGCGCCACGGTGCTCCGGCTGGCCGAGGCGGGCGCGGACGTGGTCGTCAACTACGCGCGCAACGAGGCGGCCGCCGAAGAGGTCGCAGAACTCGCGCGCTCGGCGGGCGTCAGGGCTCTGGCCTTACGCGCGGACGTGGGCAGCTTGCGCGAGGCGGAGGCGCTCGTCGCCGAGACGCTCGAACATTTCGGGCACGTTGACCTGCTCGTGGCGAACGCGGGCGTCTGGGAGGGCGCGGCCGTGGAGGAGATGACGGAGGAGTTGTGGGACCGCGTCCTCGCGCTGAACCTGAAGGGCACCTGGACGGTCTGCCGCGCCGCCGTCCCCGCGATGAAGCGGCAGGGCCGCGGCTCAATCGTCATCGTCAGCTCGACCGCGGGCCAGCGCGGCGAAGCTTTCTATTCAAACTACGCGGCCTCGAAGGGCGGCCAGATCAGCTTCACCAAGTCGCTGGCGACAGAGCTGGCCCCAATCATCCGCGTCAACTCGGTCGCGCCCGGCTGGGTGGACACTGAGATGAGCACCGAAGTTCTCGGCGACGACACTTACAGAAAACAAGCCACGGACGCCATCCCGCTCAAGCGCGTCGCCACGGCCGACGACGTGGCGCTCTCAATCGTCTTCCTCGCCTCCGACTGGGCGCGCCACATCACGGGCGAAATCCTCAACGTCAACGGCGGCTCCGTGCTCTGCGGTTAGCGCGAGAAAAATTGTCTCACCGGTTGTCAGCAGAGACCGTGACAGCGCGTTCCAGCATTTCGAGCCGCGCCTTGATGGCCGCATTCTCTCTTCTCAGAGTCTCGACTTCCGTCTCCCTCCCGCGCCGCAATTCTTCGACCTGCGCCTGGAGCGCTTTGACTTGCGGGGCCGCGTACTCGCGTGAGTTGGCGAAGACCTGAATCTTCCCCTCACGATCCGCGTCTTCCAGGGCGTAACCGATGATCTTGCACGCCCCCGTCGCCTTCATCCCGTAGCCCGGCCTGGAACTAGACGTGATGGGATCGCCGCGCTTGATCGCGCCGTTCTCCGTCGTCACCTTCGCGGGGAAGTAGCCGTAGATGGCGAGCGGCAAATAGTGCTCATTCTTTTTCTGGCCGTCCGCGCCCGATTCGGGTTTGACGATGTAGCCGAGCAGTTGATCGTCACAGGCGGTCGCGGATTTCTGGACGACAAAAGGAGCGTGCTGGTCGCCGTAAGGGTTGGCGCGCGCGGGCGCGATGCTCACCAGATCGGCGGTTTCGGGAAAGCCCGAGCCATTGTCAACCGTCGGCACATACTCCGTTGCCGAGCTACAAGTAGTGAGGGCCAGATTGGCAGGGGCGTGGTAGCAGAGATGATTAGTTGAGGAGAGCGAATAGAGCGCCCCGAAGCTGACGACACCGTTGTTGACAACTTTAAGTGCGTCCGCCCCCTGAGAGTCTAAGACCCTCAGCAGAAATGTAGAGCCGTCGCCCCTGACTTCTAACATGGACCCGGGGGCGGGCGCGCGGATGCCGACCTTGCCGTTATTCAACACTGAGAAGACCTCCGTCGAACCCGTGCCAACGCCAACGCGGAAAGCCGGCAGCGTCCCGCTCGGGCTCGCCGTCGTCGCGTGAGCTATCATGTCGGCAGTCTCCGTGAACTCTATGTCTCCGAGGTTGGAAGAGAAGCGCATCCTCCCGCTGGCTATTTCCAGGGGCTGGTGAGGCGTGGTCGTCCCGATGCCGACGTTGCCAGAGACTTCGGCGATGGAGGAGTTGCCGAAGGAGTTCGGCCCCGTGAACTTGGCGAGGCGGTTGGCCGTCCCCGTCCCGTTGATCGTCCCCGCAATGGCCTTGGTCTGAATGCTGCCGTCCGCGAACTTGATGCCGTTGCCCGCCCCGAGTATCTGGATGCCGCCGTTGACCGTCAGCTTCGAGGCCGGTGTGGTTGTGCCCACCCCGACGTTGCCCGTGTTGCCGATCACGAGGTCTGGGAAAGCCACGCTGGTGGCCGCCCCCAGGCCGCTCGCCGTGCGGAAGAAGTAGAGCCCGCCGTTGTTGTGCCCGATCCCACGCCGCTGCCCGGCGCTGTTGGCGTTCCAGCCGATGGAGCCCAGGTTCGGGAGCGCGATTGAGCCGACCCACCCGCTCGTCGTCCACGCGGGGCCGGCGTTGATCGTCAGGACGTGCGTCGGGGCGGCCGTGTTGATGCCGATGCGGCTCGCGCTCTCCGTCATGACGGAGCTGCCGAGGGTGCTCGCGCCGGTGAACTTGGCGATCTTGCCGGTGGTGCCCGCTCCCTCGACCGGAGCTGCCGGGGCCGGGGCCGCGCTCTCCTGCCTGGCCCCGCCAGTCACTTCCTCTGTCACCAGTACCTGCTCGACGCGTCTTTTGAGCTTGCCGGAGGGCGTGCGGTAGGTGACCGTCAGGGTGTAAGCGCCGGGCGGCACCCTCTGTCCCTGCGGGTCGCTCATCGTCCAGTCCAGGTGGTCGCCCGTGACGGCCCCGCTCTCGAAAACAACGTCGCCGGACTCATTGCTGACGGCCACGCTCATGTCCAGCACGTCGCCCACGGTGGAGACGCGCACGCGCTGCTCGTCGGGCGTGACGTTGACGGTCGAGACGGAAGGCGTCTGCGCCAGCGCGGCCGTGAGAGATGCGAACAGACTGAACGCGAGCACGAAAGAGAAGCGTTTGACTCTGGGCATGGCTGTGGAACTCCTTAAATGTATTCAAAAGTGGAGCAGGCGCACGCACACGGGCGCGTGCGTCTCTCGACGGCGAGGCGTAGATTCGTGTCGGGTTTTGTTGCTTGTCGGCCAAGTGGACGATAGGCCAAAACTGGTCGCCGCGTCAACGGCCACATGAGCGCCGGCAGGTCAGCGTTCTGCGTTTTCGAGTAGATTCAAATTGGCGGCGGCCGCGGCCCGGGCGGCGTCCCGCAAATCCCGGCTCTGGTCCGCGGGGGCGGGCAGGGCCGGGAGCCCATTTTCGAGCATCTGAAACCTGGTCTCTATGAGGCGCGGGACGCTGAGGCCCAGGCTCGCGTCGAGCACGCACAACTGTTCGGCGAGCGCCTTGTGCGAGACGCGCTCGAAGGCGCGGCGGAGTTCGGCGGCGGCCGAGTTCGGCCCGTCGGCGATGATTAATTCGAAATCGTTGCCGCCGCGCTCAACACGGCCCGCGAAACTGAGCAGGCTCACGCGCCCCTCGTTGTGCATCTTTCCGGTCGCGACGATCAGGAGGTGGCGCGCGTCCGTTTCGAGCTTCGTGTTTATCGCGCGGCGCGCGAAGGCCGGCGTCAAATCTCCGTCCCGCATCACGATGAGGAACGACTCGTCGCAGACCCGCGCCATGATGCGCGCCTCGCCGTCACCGGCGGGCGGCTCGACGGCGATCTCGCTCTCCGAGATGCCCAGCTCGCGCAGGACCGAGTGCAGCCGGTTGACCAGCCACGCCCCGTCCTCCATGAGGACGTGTGAGAACTGGGTCGGGGCCAGGACTTCTTCGACCTTCTCGTCCGCTATCGCCGTGCCGCACTCGCTGCACCTCGCCTGGCTGATCGTCACGACCGCCAGCGCGTCCGCCGAAGGCAGGCTGAACAGCGTGTGGCCCGACTTGCGGCAACTGACCAGCACCTCGCGCCGCAGCAAGCCCGCCTCCGCAAGTTTGGCAGCCGCGAAGTCAGGCAGCCCGGCCGCCTCTGCCGACGCGCTCACGGGGTAGCCCTCCGCGTAAGCCTCCTTGGCGCGGCGCAGGAAAGCGCGCGTCTCTTCATCTTCCAAAAGCTTCGCGGCGCGCACGCGCTCGCGCGAGTTCTCGCGGCAGGCGACCGCCGAGAGGATGTCCGGGTCCTGCTTGACGACGAAGCGCCTGAAACCGTCCTCGACCGCCGGCCAGTCCTGCCGCCACGGCGTCAACTGGGTCGAGCCCCCATCCTCGCCCTCGGCCTCGCCGTCACCATCGCCCGCGCCCCCGACGCAGAGACTTATGGTCTGACAAAAAAAGTTGAGCTTGCGCAGCGGCTCCTGTGTCCGCCGCTCGTAAACGATGCCAGCGCGCACACTCGCCGCGTCGCCGAACAGCAGGAAGAAAACGTGGTCTGCGAAACAGAAGATGTCGCCCCTGACGTAGGGCGCTTGCGCGTCCGAGTCGAGCGAGGCGGCGATGAGCCGCTCCATCTCCTCCACCTGCGCGGCGTCCGCGACCGCCTGCTCAAAACAGCTCAGACGCGCCGAGCGGATCAGCGGCGTGAAGCCTCTCTCCTGTAGCCTCTCAAGCAGGCACAGCCGGCCCACTTGGTCCAACTCGTGTTCCAGAATCCTACTGGCGAGGAGCAACATGACTCTGACCTCCGGTTGTTCAGTCGGGCGAACTGATGTTGACGGCCACCGTCTCCTGGCCCGAGGACGCGGGGGCGTAGCGCCGGCCGCGGGCAATCCTGAGCGCCAGCGCCTCGTAAGCTTCCATGCCCGGGCGGCGCTCCTCGACGTGTGCCTGCGACACGCGCCCGCGCTCCACGCGGACGACCACGCGGATCGTCTGCGCGCCCGCGCCCGCGTGCTCGCTCCCCTTGGCCCCCGCCACCTGTGCGCTCCCGCGTGCCGTCTCCGAGAAGGCGGCGGCGATGTCTCTTTTAATCATCCAGCGCGCGAGGAGGGCGACCGTTCCAAGGCTGACCACGAGCGAGATGGCCGCGCTGGCGATGAGGACGCGTCGGTTGCGGCGGCGCGCGGCCGCCTCCAGCGGCGACGGCGGCAGGGCCAAAACTTCCTTCGCGCGCGGCAGCGCCTCGACCTCGATGACCTCCGCGGGCTGCGCCGTCACGCGCGCGCCGCCGCCGTTGCCAGGGGCCGCTTCGGCCTCTATGGTCTTTTCTTCCCAGCAGCCCAGCAACTCTAAAATGACTCTCTGCGAAGACTCGTTGATGGAGCGGCGCGGCGGCTGGATGAGCGGGTTGAAGTTGAAGGAGGCGTTGGGCTGCGAGAGCGCGACCAGCACGGCCTGTAGGCCGCCGATGGTGTTGAGCTGGGCGTCCACGAGATCGCCCTCCACGAAATAGAGCGAGCACGGGCTCATCGAGTATTCGATGAGCAGCCGGCCGGTCTTGCGCTGGTGGCGCAGCATTCCGATCAGGTCGGCCAGCGGGTAGTCGTTCAGGTGTCCCGTCAGGGCTATAAAGTTTGTCCCTTGCATTGCGTTCGCTCAGCCTCTGCGGACCACGCGCAGGTCACGCTCGCCCACGATTGCCCAGCCGCGATCTGTGCGCCGCCAGCGCAGGAGTTGCAGGACTTCGCCGCGGCGCTCACGCCCCTGCATCTTGACGAAATACTTCTTGCGGAAAGTCATCTCGGCCGTGCGGCCGTCGTCGCTGACTTTGATTTCCGGGTCGCCCGTGCTGACCTCCATCGCCTCCGCCCGCTGGAATGAGCGGTCCTTGTCGTCGCGGACGACCTCGCGCGTCACGTTGCGCGCGCGGTAGAAGACCTCGACTTCGGGGCCGTAGAACGCCATGACCTTCTCCAGGTCGCGAGCGTTCGTGGCGGCGACCCACGAGTCGAGCGCGCCCCGCAGCGCCGCTCGGTCGTCCACGGCTGAGGGGCCGGTCGCGACCGGCGGCATTGACTCGACTATTTGAGCGATGGCCTGGTCGAAGTAGTAATTGATGTTGCGGTAGGTCACTTCCGTCGGCTGCTGCGTCACCCGGCCGCCCTCGTAGACGACGGTCGAGGTGATCATCTTGACCCAGTTGCCGAGCGCGTCGTACTCGTAGACATAAACCTCCTTGCTCAAAATCCTGCCGCCGTCGTCGCGCCGCGTCGTCTCGTGGACGTTGCCGCGGTCGTCGTAGGCGTACTCCTCGCGGCCTACTTGCGGCTCCCGCGCGACCAAATAATATGAGTTGTCAACCCTCTTGCCCTTGACGTCGTAGCTGGTCAGCTCCAACAACTCGCGCGGCTCCTCGGCCAGCTTCCCCGAGTTGAGCGAGAGGCGCGCGACCTCGGTGCGCACCCTGTTGACCGGGCCGCTCAGGCCGTCCGTCTCCCTGTCGCTGGCGAGGGGGGCGGGCGCGTCCGCGCCCGGCTCCTGCTGCACCAGTCGGTAAGAGACGGCGAAGCCGACGGCAAACCCGACGCAGGCTAAAAGGATGATGGTCAGCGAGCCGGTGGCGTAAATTTTTCTGAGCATGGCAAGAAAAGGACGCCCGAGCGCGCGACGGCGACGGCCAACATATCGGGCTCGGTTGCGAGCCACTATACAACATTTTGTAGAAAACTTAGTAGCCGGAAGGGCTGGGAATTTGGCGCTAGCCGGTGTTGCGCAGGCCGGCGGCGATGCCGTTGATGGTGGCGGCCAGGGCGTAGTTCAAGTCCTCGCTCTCCTCGCCCGCGCGCTTGCGCTTGAGGAGCGCGACCTGAATCATGCTCATGGGGTCAACGTAGGGGTTGCGCAGGCGGATCGAGCGCGCGAGCACAGGGTTCGTCGCCAGCAATTCCTTCTGGTTTGTCACGCGCAGGATCATGCGGCGCGTGCGCTCGAACTCTTCGGCGATCATCCCGAAGACGCGCTCGCGCAAATGTGCGTCGGCGACGAGCGCGGCGTAATGGCGCGCAATCGTCAGGTCCGCCTTCGCCATCCCGATCTCGACGTTCGCAATCAGGTCCGAGAAGAAGGGGAAGCTCGCGGCCATGTCGCGCAGGAGCTGAGCCCGCGCCTCGTCACGGCCGACGAAAGTTTCGAGCGCGTGGCCGACGCCGAACCAGCCGGGCAGGACGTGCCGGCTCTGCATCCAGCCGAAGACCCACGGGATGGCGCGCAAGTCTGCGAGCCCGCGAGCCTGGCTCCTGCGCGCGGGCCGCGAGCCGATGCGCGCGTGCTCAAGCTCCTCGACGGGCGTGGCCTCCTCGAAGTAGGTCAGCACTTCGGGGTCGTCCGCGACGCGCTCGCGGTAAAAGGCGAAGGCGCTCTTCGACATCTCTTCGAGCGCGGCCTCCCACTCGCTCTCGTCGCGCCGCTCGGCCCCGGGGCGGGCCAACGCTTCGAGCGAGGCCGCGACCATCAACTCCAAATTGCGCTCGGCCAGCACCGTGTCGGAGTACTTCCAGTTGAGGACTTCGCCCTGCTCGGTGATTTTGAGCGAGCCGGTGAAGGCCCCGACGGGCTGGGCCACAATCGCGCTGTGCGTGGGGCCGCCGCCGCGGCCCACGGTGCCGCCGCGCCCGTGAAAGAGTTGCAGGCGCACGCCGCAAGCGGCCGCCGCCTCGTGCAGCGCGCGGTGCGCCTTGTAAATCTCCCACGCGCTCGTCAGCATCCCGCCGTCCTTGTTCGAGTCCGAGTAGCCGAGCATCACCTCCTGGCGGCGGCCCCACGAGTCCAGCAGCGGCACGTAAGTCTCTGAAGTCCAAAGCTCACGGCAGATGCGCGGGCAGTTGCGCAGGTCTTCGATGGACTCGAAGAGCGGGACGGGCATCAGGCCGGGGTCGCCCTCTTCGCCTGACGCCTCGACGCGCACGCCGCAGAGGCGGGCGAGCCAGATGACCGAGAGTACGTCCTGCGCGCGGCTCGCGCCGCTGATGACGTAGCTGCGGATTGCCTCGGGCGGGAACTCGCGCTTCAGCTCGGCGACGGCGCGCAGGGTGTCCAGCAAGCCGCGCGTCTCGTCCGAAGGCGACTCGGGCAAGACCACGCGCGAGCTTTCTGTGAGCGCTGCGCCCTGTGCCAATTCCGCGACGGCGCGTTCGTGGACGCGCGCGTGCTGGCGTATGTCGAGCGTGTAGAGGTGAAAGCCGAAGGTCCTGACCTGGCGCAGGAGCGGGTCCAGGAGGCGGCCCGCGACCTGGGCTCCCACGTTGGCGCGCAGGCTTTCGCGCATCAAGCCGAGGTCGGAGGCGAACTCGTCTGCGCGGGCGTAAGCGTTCGGGTGCGCGGGCTCGTCGCGCGTCAGGCGCAGGCGCGCGAGGACATAGTCGAGGTGACGCCTGTAGATTTCGTCGTCGGCGCGCGTCCTGTTCGCGGGCGCGACCTCCGGCATACGCTCGTGGTAACGCTCGACCGCCGCGCGCAGCTCGGCCGAGACGGGCGACTGGCGGGCCGAAGGGCTAAGGCGGTCCATCAGCTCGACGGAGACCGCGAGGTAATGGTCGAGGACGACGGCGCGCGCCATCAACAGGGCGTCACGCGTGCAGCTGGGCGTGACGTAAGGGTTGCCGTCGCGGTCGCCGCCGATCCACGAGCCGAAGCGCACGAAGTTCGGCAGCTCGTCGGCCGCGAGGTCTTCCCCGTAGACCTGGCGGAGGGCGTCCGCGAACTCTTCGTAGAGCCGCGGCAAAGTCTCTATCAGGGAGCCCGAGTAGTAGTCGAGCCCCATCTTAATCTCGTCGCGCACGATCGGCGGGCGGCGGCGCACTTCGTCCGTCTGCCAGAGCGCAGTGATCTCAGCAGTGATTGACGCCTCACGCTCGCGCGCCTCGGCGTCCGCGAGCGGCAGGCGGTCGAGTTGTTCCAGGTCTGCCGCGATGCGCTTGCGCTTGAAGAGGACGGTGCGGCGCGCGACCTCGGTCGGGTGGGCCGTGAAGACGGGGACGACCACGATTTGGCCCAGGAATTCGAGCGCCGTCTCGAACGTCATCCCGGCCTCGCGCATCCGGCGCAAGGTCCCGCGGATGGAGCCCGGCTGCGGCGGGCGCGTCGGCGAGAGGAGTGCCGCGCGGCGGCGGCGCTTGCGGTGGTTGGTCTCGGCCAGATTCGTCAGCTCGAAGTAGATGGCGAAGGCTTTGGACAGGCGGTAGGCCGCGGGGAGGTCGAGGCGGGCGACACGGCCGGCGGCGCGCTCCAGCAGCTCGCGGGCGTGCTCGTCCCGTCCCTCGTGCGGCTCGTCGCGATACTCTATGGCGAGCAGGCGTAGTTCTTCGACGGCGTCGAAAAGCTCCGGCCCGCCCTGCTCCTTCAAGACTTCGCCGAGCAGCCGGCCGAGCGAGCGCACGTCGCGGCGCAGCGGCGCTTCCTTCAACTCCGGGTCGTCGGCAATCAACTCGGCCAGCCGCGTCGTCTGGTCTCCCGCGCCCCACAACGGTTTCTGTTCAACCACTGCCTTGATACCTCACCCCGGTAGATTCCCACACGCCGGAACAATAGTTCAACCCTTTGCGCCTTACGTCTTAGCTTTGCACCTTTGCGAGAAACCGCAACGTCTCACGCTGGAGGCGCTAAGTAAAAACCTAAGGCGCAAAGGGTTGAATCAACGGGGGCTTGAATTTTGAAATCGGCGCTCAGGTGCGGAAGCGCTCGCAGTCAATCCCGTACTTCTTGACCTTGTAGCCGAGGATGCGCTCGGTAGTGTCCAGGAGCTTGGCCGCGCGCTTGCGGTTGCCGCGCGTAGTCTTCAAGGCGTCCTGGATGATGTCGCGCTCGTAGGCCCCGACCGCCGCGTCCAGCGAGAGCCGCATCACGGTGCCGGACTCTTCGGCCGTTTGCAGCGTCGGCGGCAGGTGGTGGCCGTGGATGACGTTGGTCTCGCAGACGAGCACGGCGCGCTCGATGATGTTCTCAAGCTCGCGCACGTTGCCGGGCCAGTGGTAGCTCGTCAGCATGTCAATCGCGGGCGTCGAGATGCGGCGGATACTCTTGGCGTGCTCGCGCGCGTACTTCTCCAAAAAGTGGTCGGCCAGCAGGAGCACGTCCGACTTGCGCTCGCGCAAGGGGGGCATGAAGATGGTGAAGACGTTGAGGCGGTAGTAGAGGTCTTCGCGGAACTCGCCCTGACTGATGGCGCGCTCCATGTCCTTGTTGGTCGCCGCGATCAATCGCACGTTGACCTTGATGGTCTCCGTGCCGCCGAGCCGCTCGAACTCGCGCTCTTGCAGGACGCGCAAAAGTTTAATCTGCGTGGAGACGCTCAGGTCGCCGATCTCGTCGAGGAAGAGCGTCCCGCCCTCGGCCAGCTCGAAGCGCCCCTTCTTGCGCCCGTGCGCGCCGGTAAACGCGCCCTTCTCGTAGCCGAACAGCTCCGATTCGATCAGTGTTTCCGGCAGCGCGGCGCAGCTCACGCGGATGAAGGGCTTGCCCGCGCGCAGAGAGTTGTAGTGGATGGCGTGGGCGATCAACTCCTTGCCCGTCCCGCTCTCGCCGCGCAGCAGCACGGTGGTGTTGGTGCGCGCGACCTGCGTGACCTGCTCGTAGACCTGGCGCAAGGGGCCTGAGTTGCCGATGATGTGGCTGAAGTCGTAACGCTCGCGCAGCTCCTGCTTGAGATGTATGTTCTCGTCGAGCAGGCGCTGCTTGTCGGCCTCGATTAAATGGCCCACTTTAATCGCCTGGGCGATCATCGTGGCGATGATGGAGAGAAACTTGGTCGAGCGCTCGTAGTTGCGCTCGGGCTTGTAGCCGAGGTCAACGCAGAGCGCGCCGACGGCGCGGCGGTTGACGAGGATGGGGACCGAGATGAAGCTCAGCTCCTGCTGCTTGAGCGTGCGGCGGCGCACGCCCAGGCGGTCCAGGAAGAGCGGCTCGCGGCTGACCTGCGGGACGACGACGGGCTTGCCGGACTGGACGACGCGGCCCGTGATGCCCTCACCGATCTGGTAGCGCGTGCGGCGGGCCAGGCCCTCGTCCACGCCGTGCGAGGCCGCGATGTAGAGGTCGCCCAAGTCGCGGTCGAGGAGGACGACCGTGGCGCGCACCGCGTTGTGATGACGCCCGAGCAAGCCCAGGACGCGCGCCATCGCGTCGCGCAGCTCGAAAGTCCCGGCCAGCGTCTGGCCCGTCTCCAGAAACGTCGCCAGTTTGCGCGCCTCAGCCTGTTCCGGTGTCATCTTCGTGGGAGCCGCGAGCGGCCCGCCCGGGGCCGCGCCCTCCTCGTGGATTCTCAAACTCGCTTGTGAGATTGTGATGTCACCCCCCGTACAAAATCAAGTCAAATTCGAACAGGGATGGACAGGATGGACAGGATAAGAACTAAAAATCTCAGATTTGAAATCTCAAATTCTTTATCCTGTCTATCCTGTCCATCCCTGTTGATTTCTTCTCCGCTTCAATTCTACCGCCGACGAGCTTCGTAGGCGGCGATGTGCGGCTCGTGTTGGAGCGTGAGCGCGATGTCGTCCAGGCCCTCCAACAGGCAGCGGCGGCGGAAGTCGTCTATCTCGAAAGAGGCATGGAAGCCCGCGTCATCTTCCACCACGCGGCGCTCAAGGTCTACGGTCGCGCGGTAGCCGGGGTCACGCCTCGCGCGCCTCGTCAACTCCGCGACTTCCTCTTCGGAGAGCACGACGGGGACGACGCCGTTCTTCATGCAGTTGTTCATGAAGATGTCGGCGAACGAGGGCGCGATGACGGCGCGGAAGCCGTAATCCAGAAGCGCCCACGGCGCGTGCTCGCGCGACGAGCCGCAGCCGAAGTTGCGGCCCGCGACGAGGATGCTCGCGCCATCGTAGCCAGGCTCGTTCAGGACGAAACTTGCGTCCGGCTCCCCCGCGGCCGTGTAGCGCCAGTCGTAAAACAAAAACTCGCCGAAGCCCGTGCGCTCGATGCGCTTCAGAAACTGCTTCGGCACGATCTGGTCCGTGTCAACGTTTGGCCGGTCGAGCGGCGCGACTAGCCCTGTGTGAATGCGGAAAGGCTCCATCGTTTATTTGAATTCCCAGTTGCGGACATCGGTGAAGTGGCCGGCGACTGCGGCGGCGGCAGCCATCGTCGGGCTGACGAGGTGCGTGCGGCCGCCGCGTCCCTGGCGGCCCTCGAAGTTGCGGTTGCTCGTGGAGGCGCAGCGCTCGCCGGGCCGGAGCGTGTCCGGGTTCATCCCCAGACACATCGAGCAGCCGGCCTCGCGCCACTCGAAGCCGGCCGCGAGAAAGATGTCGTCCAGTCCTTCATCCTCGGCGGCGCGCTTGACGGCCTGCGAGCCGGGGACGACCATCGCGTGGACGGCGCTGCTCACCTTGTAGCCGCGCAGCACGCGGGCCGCCGCGCGCAAGTCTTCAATGCGCGCGTTGGTGCAGGAGCCTATGAAGACGCGGTCAACCACGATCTCTTCGATGGGCGTGCCGGGCCTGAGGCCCATGTATTCGAGCATGCGCTCGAAGGCGCGGCGGTCGGTCTCGCTCGCGGCCTCGTCCGGGGCTGGCACAGTTCCGGTGACGGGGACGACGTGGCCTGGACTCGTCCCCCACGTCACGTAAGGTGCGAGCGCGGCGGCGTCCACATCCACGATGCTGTCGTAGCGCGCGCCCTCGTCCGTGTGGAGCGTGCGCCAGTAGGCGACGCGCTCGTCCCACTTCTCCGGCGAAGGCGCGAAGCGGCGGCCCTTCAGGTAAGCGAACGTGGTCTCGTCGGGGGCGACCATGCCTGCGCGCGCGCCGGCCTCTATGCTCATGTTGCAGAGCGTCATGCGCCCTTCCATCGAGAGCGCGCGGACGGCCGCGCCCGTGTACTCGATGACGTGCCCGCCTCCGCCGTCTGTGCCAATTTGTCGGATGACGCCGAGCGCGAGGTCTTTGGCCGTGACGCCTTCGGGGAGTGCGCCGCTGACGCGAATCTCCATCGTGCGCGGCTTAACTTGCGGCAGGGTCTGCGTCGCGAGGACGTGCTCGACCTCGCTTGTGCCGATGCCGAAAGCGAGCGAGCCGAAGGCCCCGTGCGTGCTCGTGTGGCTGTCGCCGCAGACTATCGTCATGCCCGGCTGCGTCAGCCCCAGTTCGGGGCCGATGACGTGGACGATGCCCTGCTCGTCGGAGTCGAGGTCGTAGAAGGGAATCTTGAACTCGGCGCAGTTACTGCGGAGCGCACTGATCTGGCGGGCCGCGATTTCGTCCGCGATGGGGAGGCCGCGCGCCGTCGTCGGCACGTTGTGGTCCGCGGTCGCCACGGTCAGGTCGGGCCTGCGGACGCTCCGCCCGGCCGCGCGCAGCCCGTCGAAAGCCTGCGGCGACGTGACCTCGTGAACGAGGTGCAGGTCAATGTAGAGCAAGGCGGGAGCGCCCGCCTCCTCGTAAACGACGTGTTCATCCCAGAGCTTGTCGAAAAGTGTTTGTGCCATAAATTCAGTGGTCAGTAGTCAGTGGTCAGTGGTCAGTGAGAAATCAGTTGTTTTTAACTGACCACTGACCACCGACCACTGACCACTGCTCTCAGACTGCGTGATAAGCCTGGCGCGCGTTGACTATCTCGGCGAAGGCTTTGATGACGTGCGCGCCCATCTCGGAGGTCGTCAGTGTCTGCGCGCCGCTTTGGAGGTCGGGCGTGCGCGCACCTGCGTCGAGGACGGTGCGGACGGCAGCCTCTATGTTGCGCGCCTCCTGCTCCATCCCGGCCGAGTGGCGCAGGAGCAGCGCGGCCGACAGGATCGCGCCGAGCGGGTTGGCAATGCCTCGGCCCGCGATGTCAGGGGCCGAGCCGTGCACGGGCTCGTAAAGGCCGACGCGGCCGCCGATGCTGGCCGAAGCGAGCATCCCCAGTGAGCCCGTAATCACAGCGGCCTCGTCCGAGAGGATGTCGCCGAAAAGGTTCTCCGTCAAGACTACGTCGAAGCGGCGCGGGTTCGTTACCAGGTGCATCGCGCAGGCGTCAACGTAAAGGTGTTCGAGCGTGACCTGCGGATAATCGGAGGCCACGCGCGTCACGACCTCGCGCCAGAGTTGCGACGCTTCGAGCACGTTCGCCTTGTCCACGGAAGTCACTTTACGCCGCCGCCGCTCGGCGGCCTCGAAGGCGACGCGGGCGACGCGCTCGACCTCGGCGGCCGAGTAGCGCATGGTGTTGAAGGCGGCGGGATGGGCGGCGTCCGCGGAGAAGCCGCGCGGCTCGCCGAAGTAGAGGCCGCCCAGCAGCTCGCGCACGATGAGCAGGTCCGCGCCGCGCAACACTTCCGGGCGCAAAGGGGAGCAGTCCGCGACCGATTCGTAGGAGACGGCCGGGCGCAGGTTGGCGTAAGCGCCGAGCGCCGCGCGGAGTTTGAGCAGCCCCGCCTCGGGCCGCGCCTCCGGCTTGAGGGCGTCGAACTCGGGCGAGCCGACCGCGCCGAGCAGGACGGCGTCGCCGGCCAGGCAGGCGTCCTGCGTGGCTTTGGGGAGCGGCTCGCCCGCCTCGCGGATGGCCGCGCCGCCGACCGCCATCTCCACGAACTCGAACTTGTGGCCGTAGACGCCCGCCACCGCGCGCAGCACGCGCACGGCCTCGGCCGTCACCTCAGGGCCGACGCCGTCGCCCGCCAGAACCGTGATTTTAAGTCTCATTATTGGCACACCTGATGACCACCGAAGGGCGGGTTGACTCGCATTTTAAGGGAAAGCATTGGACGGGAGCATACCTCTACAAAGCGAACCATCCTAGAGGCCGCCCGACGGGAAGTCAAAGTTATTATTTTTATGAGCGGGTAAACAGATTTAATGCCGCCGAAAGTCAGTACCGCCTGCGGTAGCGGGCGGGTCTCAACGCGCGGGACACCCGCCCGCTACCGCAGGCGGTACTGACCACATTTTTGTCGCCACGACTTTTGATTCGCGACAAAGATGTCCTTTCGTTTTGGCCCACACGCCGCTTTTCGGGGCGAATCGCGCGCGGCGCGGCTGGCATAAGAGTTGTTAAGCGCATCCTCCGAAAGCATCAGCCCGCAGTTTCCCGGCGGGCGACAAAAAATCAGACGAGAGGTTACGCTTGAAGACGAAGCTCAAGGAGACACCCCGCATCCCCCTCCTGCGGCGCGCGTCCGTCCCGGCGCTCACACTGTGCTGGCTCATCTTTAACTCCGCTGCCGCCTCCGCGCAGTCGGTCGAAGAGCGGCTGGCGAAGATGGAGGCGGCGGCCGCAAGCGCGCAAAGCGCGGGCGACAACGCCTGGATACTGGTCTCGGCCGCGCTCGTGCTGATGATGACGGGGCCGGGCCTCGCACTCTTCTACGGCGGGCTCGTGCGCAAGAAGAACGTGCTCGCGACCATGATGCAGAGCTTCATCATGATGGCCGTCGTCACCGTTCTCTGGGCGCTCTACGGCTACAGCATCGCGTTCAGCGAGGGCACGCCCTTCTTCGGCGGCTTCGGCTACGCGCTGCTCCACGGCGTCGGCGCTGAGCCGAACGCGGACTACGCGGCGACCATCCCGCAACAGAGCTTCATGCTCTTCCAACTGATGTTCGCCATCATCACCCCGGCGCTGATTACGGGCGCGTTCGCCGAGCGCATGAAGTTCTCCGCCATGCTCGCCTTCACGGTTCTGTGGGTGACGGTCATCTACTTCCCGCTGGCCCACATGGTCTGGGGCAAGGGCGGCTTTCTCAACGCCGTGTTGGGCGGGCGTGTCCCGGCGCTCGATTTCGCGGGCGGCACGGTCGTCCACATCGCCTCCGGGTTCTCCGCTCTCGTCTGTGCCATTTTCCTGGGCAAGCGCATGGGCTATCCGAAGACGATGATGGCCCCGCACAGCCTCGTGCTCAGTTTCATCGGCGCGTGCATGCTGTGGGTCGGCTGGTTCGGCTTCAACGCCGGGAGCGCGCTCTCGGCAGGCTCCCTGGCGACGAGCGCGTTTACCGCGACGCACTTCGCGGCGGCCGCGGGCACGCTCGGCTGGGTCGCGGCCGAGTGGGTTCGCCACGGCAAGCCGACGATCCTGGGCGCGATCTCGGGCGCGGTCTGCGGCCTGGTCGGCATCACGCCCGCCTCCGGCTTCGTCACGCCGATGTCGAGCCTCGTCATAGGGTTTGTCGCGGGCGTCGGCTGCTTCCTGATGGTCACGGTCGTCAAGAAGCGTTTCGGCTACGACGACTCGCTCGACGTGTTCGGCGTGCACGGGACGGGCGGGACCATCGGCGCGATTTTGACCGGCGTCTTCGCTACAAACGCGGTCAACCCGGTCTTCAAAGACGCGGCGGGGAATCCGCTCCCGGTCGGCCTCGTTGACGGCAACGGCTCGCAGGTCGTCAACCAACTGGCCGGCGTCGGCCTGACAATCGCGCTCGCCGTAATTGGCACACTAATTCTTCTCAAGATCGTGGACCTCGTCATCGGCCTGCGGGTCAGCGAGGAGGACGAGATTCAGGGCCTGGACCTCAGCCAGCACGGCGAGGACGGCTACAACCTGGACTTAGACCTGACCCCCGTGAGAACGACCGGCAAGGTCGCCCCCTCTTCCCTCGTCACGAACGCAAAAGTCCTCACAGAGCAGCTGTAAAAACTCGCCCCCTAAAACAATGCGGCCCGCCTGTCTCACCCAACAGGCGGGCCGCCCCACGTTACGCGATTGCGGAATGCGGATTTCAAAAGAAAGCACTCAAGCCTTTGCGCCTTTAGTTTTTACTTAGCGCCTTTGCGCGAACGGCTGTTTCTCGCAAAGGCGCAAAGGTAAGACGTAAGGCGCAAAGGCTTGAATCTCTCTCCCAATCCGCAATCGTCAGAGTGCTGCTTCGCCGCGCTCGCCGGTGCGGATGCGGATGACGTCGTCCACGGGGATGACGAAGATTTTGCCGTCGCCGAACTTGCCCGTGCGCGCCGTCCTCATGATGGCGTTGATGGCGAACTCCTCCACGTCGTCCGGGATGATGACTTCGATCTTGACCTTGGGGACGAACTCTATTTGATACTCGGTCCCGCGGTAGGTCTCCGTGTGGCCGCGCTGGCGGCCGTAGCCCTGCACCTCGCTGATGGTCATGCCGATAATCTCCACGTCCTGGAGCGCGCTCCGCACGGCGTCCAAGAGGTGCGGCCTGATAATCGCCTCGACTTTTTTCATCCCGTTCTCTCCTTAAAATTATTGCCCGACGACAGCCTCTCGGTCAGCACCATTTCGGCTTCGCGCATGACCCCTTCCGAGAGCTTCAGGCCGTCGCGGTCGGTCACGTAAAACACGTCGAGCGCGTCCGCCTTCTCGGTCGCGATTCTGGCACAGACGATGTCCAGCCCGACCTCCGCGAGCGCGCTCGCAATCTTATAAGCCAGCCCCGGCTCGTCGTAGGCGTGGACTTCCACGAGCGTCGAGGACGTGGACGCCTCGTTGTCGCAGGCGACGCGCGGGAGGTCGCGGCGGCGCGAGCCCGCGGGGAGGCTCGGGCGGCGCGGGGCGTTGCGCGTGCGCCAGCGCTCGACCATCGCGGCCACGTCCGCCTCGCGCGCGACTGACTTGTGGAGCGCGCGCTCGATGGCCGCGTAGCGGTGCGTGTCTATGGCATGGTGCGTGGAAGCCTCGCGCAGCATCAGCACGTCCAGGGCGACGGCGTCCTCGCGCGTGTTCACCTCGGCGCTCAGGATTTCGATGCCGTGCGCGGCGAGCGTGCCGGCGATGTCCGCGAAGAGCCCGTGGCGGTCGCGCGTGCAGACCGTCAGTTCCGTGGAAGAGGCTGCGCGGCGCACCCAGCGCCAGGCCAGAGGCGCGTGTGCCAATTCTTCGACCAGTTGCAGGTGGAGGGCGGCCGTCGCCGGCTCCGTGACGCGCAGGTAGCGGTCGGGAAGGAGCGCCAGGTGGCGCTCGACCTCGCTCTGCGGGAGCTTGTGTTCGAGGGCGGCGGCGACCTGTTCCCTGAAGTGCGCGCGCTTGACGGCCTCGTCCGCGGGCGCGTCCTCGCCCGTCAGGAGCGTGCGCGCGCGACGGTAGAGGTCCCACAAAAGCGTGCCCTTCCACTCGGTCCAGACGCCCGGCGCGACTGCGTTGAGGTCCGCGTAGGTCAGAAGCAACAGCATGTTGAGCGAGTCCAGATCGCCCACGCGCGCGGCGAACTCCTTGATGACCTGCGGCTCGTTGAGGTCGCGCCGCTGGGCCGCGTGCGACATGGCGACGTGGTGCCTGACGAGCAGCAAGACTTTCGCCGCCTCTTCCGCCGTCAACTGCATGCGGCACGTGATGCGCTCAGTTATCTTGACGCCGCGGGCGATGTGGCCGCGCCCGCGCCCCTTGCCTATGTCGTGCAGCAGCAGCGAGAGGTAGAGCAGCGCGGGGTCTTTGATTTCGTCGAAGACGGCGCGCAGGTGCGCGCGCTGCTTGTCCTGTCCCGTGTGCAGTTCGTCTAGCGCCTCGACCGCCCTGAGCGTGTGCTCGTCCACAGTGTACTGGTGATAAAGATCGTGCTGGACGAGCAGGCTGACGCGGCCGAATTCGGGAACGAGGCGCGAGAGGAAGCCCGTCTCGTGCATCAGCCGCAGCACGAAGCCCGCGCGCCCGCGGCGGCGCAGGAGCCTGAGCAGCGCGGCCGAAGTTTCGGCTGCTGCGCGGAACGCTGGGCGGACGGCCTGCAAGCTCTGGCACACAGTCCTGTGCAGGCCGTGGCCGAAGGAGACGCGCGCGGCCTGTGCCAGCGCGAACGCGTCGAAGAGCGCGAGCGGCTTCTGCGCGAAGAGGTCAGCGTCGCCGTCGAATTGCAGACGGCCCTCGCTGATGGAGAAAGGCTCGCCGCCCGAAGGGGCCGCCCGCCTCCCCCACCAGCGCCCGCCCTTCGACTCGGGCTCGCAGGTGCGCGCGAGCACGGCCTCCGAGAAGTGGTAAAGCTCGCGCGCCTGGCGGTAGTAATCGCGCATGAGCTTTTCCGAGCCGAGCAGGTGCGCGCCGGGCTTGTAGCCCAGTTCCTGTGCCAAAACGGGCTGTATGTCCAGGGCCAGCCGCTCCGTCTTCCGGCGCGTCAGGAGGTGCGTGGAGTAGCGTATGCGCCAGAGGAAGTCGTAGGCGCGCGCGGCCCTCATGGCCTCATCTTCGGAGATGAGGCCGCGGGCGCGCAACTCTTCGACGGTCGTGCAGCCGTAGCGTGCGTGCGCGGCCCACAGCGCCGTGTGGTAGTCGCGCAGGCCGCCGGCGCTCTCCTTGACGTTCGGCTCCTGTAGGCAAACGGTCTCGCCGAACCTGGCGTGGCGGGTGTCGCGCTCGTGGCGGACTGCGGCGAGGAAGGCGTCGGCGCGCTTGCGGCGGTCTTTTTCGAGGGCCTCGACGAGCGAGTTGAAGATGCCCCGGTTGCCGGCCACGAGGCGCTTGTGCGCGAGCGCGGTCTGTAGGTGCGGGTCCGTGCGCGCCGCCGTCACCGTGTCGCCGACGGTGCGCAGGCTGTGGCCGACGGTCAGCCCGGCGTCCCAGAGCATTCGCAGCACGTGCTCGGCGAGCGGGCGGAGCTGAGCCTCGCGGTGGTTGCTGTAGAGGAAGAGGATGTCCAGGTCGGAGTAGGGCGCGAGCTCGGCGCGGCCGTAGCCGCCGACGGCCACGAGCGCGAAGCCCATCTGCGGCTCAAGTGCCAGTCCCTCGGCCTCGCTCAGGCGCGCGGCCTCGCGGAAGGCGTGCTCGACGGCGAGGTCCAGGACGAAGCTGCGCGCGGAGGCGGACTGGCGGCCCGTGGCCCCGGCGTAGTGGGCCATTCTCAAACGCTCCGCTTCGAGCTTGAGAAAAATTCTCAGCTCCTCGGCGGCCTCGCGCGGTGCCGCGGCGGGCACGGCCGGCGCGAGCCGCGCGGCGGCGTGCGCCAGCACCTTCTCGCGGTGCGTCGGCCTGCGGGGGGATGTGACTTCTCGGACTGTGGACACAAGACTCCGCGGTAGCAACCTTTGTACCGAAGGCGAGGCCACGGTCGCGGGTGAAGGGTTTGGCTGATTCCTGATAGTTCCTTGAGATTCAGCGCGGACAGGCGCGCGCGGCCCGCGACAATTTTGTGGCGAGGTCATCGCATGTGGACATAAATGTTATTCGCCACGGCTCAGGCTTCAGAACCTAACACTCAACCCTTTGCGCCTTACGTTTTCTCTTTGCGCCTTTGCGGGAAACAGCCGTTCGCGCAAAGGCGCAAAGACAAGGCGTAAGGCGCAAAGGGTTGAGTCAATCGCTGGCTTGAGTGTTGGAGACACGGCTTGGAGGGCGTGTTATTTATGAGGTCCAAAAAATTATAAATTATGCAAAGCGGATGGAAAGATGTAGATTGGGCGCGTTTGCCGACCCTGTGCGCGAAGGTCAGTGTCCTCGGGCCAGGGCCGGCGGCCGGACAAGGCAGGTTTCGTATGGTGAATTTCACGGCACGCACAATGTCGTTTGCGTCGGCGGTCTCGTCACGGCGGGTGCTCCCCAGCGCGGTGCCGGTCGGCGTGTCCATTATCGTCGCTCTCCTCGGCACGCCGGAGGACGGCACGTGATGGTCTGCCGACATTGAACACCTCCTCAAAGGCCATCAACGCACAAGAGTTGGTGGCTTTTATTTATCGAAGGACAGTTAAGGTAAGGATGTTGGAGTCCCCCGAGAGGCAAGGGCTGTACGACCCGCGGCACGAGCACGACTCGTGCGGAGTGGGCTTCGTCGCGGACTACACGGGCCGTAAGTCTCACGACATCGTCCGCCAGGCCATCTCGGTCCTGCTCAACCTTGAGCACCGCGGGGCTACGGGCAGCGAGAAGGACACGGGCGACGGCGCGGGCATCCTCTTGCAGACGCCGCACGCCTTCCTCGCGCGCGAGTGCGAAAGCTTAGGCGTTGAGTTGCCCGGCCCGGGCCAATACGCCGCCGGCATGGTCTTTCTGCCGCGGGACGCGGACGGCCGGCGCGAGTGCGAGCGACTGTTCGAGAGGGTCGCGCGCGAGGAGGGTCAGCGCGTCCTGGGCTGGCGCGACGTGCCGGTGGACGACTCGCGCATAGGGCAGACGGCGAAGGCGTCTAGGCCCGTTATCCGCCAAATCTTCATCGGCCGCGGCGCGAATCTCGCGGACGACGCCTCCTTCGAGCGCAAGCTCTACGTCATCCGCAAGCGCGTCAGCAAGGGGGCCAGGCGCGGCATACACGAGCGCCGCATGTTCTACGTCGCCAGCCTCTCCTCTCGCACCATCGTCTATAAGGGGATGCTGACGGCCGAGCAACTGGCACAGTTTTACCCGGACCTGCAAGACGCGGAGATCGTCTCGGCGCTCGCGCTCGTCCACTCGCGCTTTTCGACCAACACCTTCCCGAGCTGGGCGCGCGCGCACCCCTATCGCTACGTCGCGCACAACGGCGAGATCAACACGCTGCGCGGCAACATCAACTGGATGCACGCGCGCGAGAGCAAGTTCGAGTCGCGCCTCTTCGGCCGCGACATCTCGAAGATTCTCCCCGTCATCGCCACGGACGGCTCGGATTCGGCGATGCTGGACAACGCCCTGGAGATGCTGCACCTCTCGGGCCGCTCGCTCGCGCACGCGATGATGATGATGGTCCCGGAGCCGTGGGGCGGGCACGAGGCGATGAGCGCCGAGAAGAAGGCTTTCTACGAGTACCACTCCTGTTTGATGGAGCCCTGGGACGGCCCCGCCGCCATAGCCTTCACGGACGGCGTGCAGATCGGCGCGACGCTCGACCGCAACGGCCTGCGCCCCTCGCGCTACTACGTGACGAAAGACAACCTCGTCGTCATGGCCTCGGAGGTCGGCGTGCTGGACATCCCCGCGGAGCGCGTGCTCGTCAAAGGGCGCTTGCAGCCGGGCCGGATGCTCCTCGTGGACACCGCGCAGGGCCGCATCATAGGCGACGAGGAATTAAAACACGCCATCGCCACCGAGTACCCTTACGCGGAGTGGCTCAGGGACAATCTCATCAGTCTGGACGAGTTGGCGGCCGCGCCCGCCGAAGAGCCTGCGGCCGAGTCGGCCGACACGCACACGCGCCGGCTCGCGTTCGGCTACACGGGCGAGGAACTAAAACTCCTGCTCGCGCCGATGGGCCGGGACGGCGCTGAAGCCGTCGGCTCGATGGGCACGGACACGCCGCTCGCAGTCCTGTCGGAGCGGCCGCAGCTGCTCTACAACTACTTCAAACAACTCTTCGCGCAGGTGACGAACCCGCCCGTGGACGCCATCCGCGAAGAGCTCATCATGTCCACGGCGACGACCGTCGGCCCAGAGGCCAACATGCTTGAGCCGCGGCCCGAGTGCGCGCGCCAGATCAAGCTCCGCTCTCCCATCCTGACGAACGCGGACCTGGCGAAACTGAGACGCCTCGGGGACGGCGGCACGGAGGGCTTCAAGTCCGTCACGCTCCCCATGCTCTTCGAGGCGTCCGACGGCGGGCGTGGGCTGGAGCGCGCGCTCGAAGAGTTGTGTCGCCAGTCGAGCCGGGCCATACGCGAGGGCTACGGCGTCATCATCCTTTCCGACCGCGGCGTCTCGCGCGCACGCGCGCCCATCCCAGCGCTGCTGGCCGTCTCCGGCATTCACCACCACCTGATCCGCGAGGGCACGCGCACGCAGGTCGGCTTCGTCATAGAGTCCGGCGAGCCGCGCGAGGTGCACCACTTCGCGCTGCTGCTGGGATACGGCGCGGCCGCCATCAACCCTTATCTCGCCTTCGAGACTCTGGGCGACATGATTGGTCAGGGCTCGCTCGCCGGCGTTGATGACGAGAAGGCTGAGGCGAACTACGTCAAGGCGGTGGACAAGGGCGTCGTCAAGGTCATCTCGAAGATGGGCATCTCGACGGTGCAGAGCTACTGCGGCGCGCAAATCTTCGAGGCCATAGGATTGGGCCAGGATTTCGTGGACCGCTACTTCACCTGGACGCCCTCGCGCATCGGCGGCATCGGCCTCGGCGTGGTGGCCGAAGAGGTCTTGATGCGGCACAAGGCAGCGTTCCCGGAGCGGCCGGCCGCCCCTGCGCGCGCGCTCGACGATGGCGGCCAGTACCGCTACCGGCGCGAGGGCGAGTACCACCTCTTCAACCCCCTGACGATACACAAGCTTCAGCACGCCTGCCGCGCGGGCGACTACGCGGTCTTCAAAGAGTACAGCCGGCTCGTGGACGACCAGTCGCACAGGCACTGCACGCTGCGCGGGTTGATGAGACTGCGGCCCACGCGACGGCGCGTGCCGATTGACGAGGTCGAATCGGTCGAGGAGATCGTCAAACGCTTCAAGACCGGCGCGATGTCTTACGGCTCGATAAGCAAGGAAGCGCACGAGACGCTCGCCATCGCCATGAACCGCGTCGGCGGCCGGAGCAACACGGGTGAGGGCGGCGAAGACCCCGCGCGCTACTCCCTGGACGCGAACGGCGACTCGCGCAACAGCCGCATCAAGCAGGTCGCGTCGGCGCGCTTCGGCGTGACGAGCAACTACCTGGTCAACGCCGACGAATTGCAAATCAAGATCGCGCAGGGCGCGAAGCCCGGCGAGGGCGGCCAACTCCCGGGCCACAAGGTCTACCCCGAGATCGCGCGCGTGCGCCACTCGACGCCCGGCGTCGGGCTCATCTCGCCGCCGCCGCACCACGACATCTACTCCATCGAAGACCTGGCCGAGTTAATCTTCGATTTGAAGAACGCCAACCCGCGCGCGCGCGTCAGCGTCAAGCTCGTCGCGGAGGTCGGCGTCGGCACCATCGCCGCGGGCGTCGCCAAGGCTCACGCAGACGTGGTGCTCATCAGCGGCCACGACGGCGGCACGGGCGCTTCGCCCCTGACCAGCATCAAGCACGCGGGCGTGCCCTGGGAGTTGGGACTGGCCGAGACGCACCAGACCCTTTTGCTCAACAACCTGCGGAGCCGTATCAGTATCGAGACTGACGGGCAGTTGAAGACCGGGCGCGACGTGGTCGTCGCGGCGCTGCTCGGCGCAGAGGAGTTCGGCTTCGCCACCGCGCCGCTCGTCAGTCTGGGCTGCGTCATGATGCGCGTCTGCCATCTCAACACCTGCCCGGTCGGCATCGCCACGCAGGACCCTGCGCTCCGCTCCAAATTCACGGGCGACGCTCAATCTGTCGTCAACTTCATGCTCTTCGTCGCGCGCGAGGTGCGCGAGCTGATGGCGGAACTCGGCTTCCGCAAACTGACGGAGATGGTCGGCCGCACCGAGTGCATAGAGATGGCCGCGGCGGCCGAGCACTGGAAGGCGCGCGGCCTGGACTTCTCGCCGATTCTGTACCGGCCCGACGTGCCGGAGATTTTTGGAAGATACTGCCAGATCAGCCAGGAGCACGGACTCGAAAAGACGCTCGACCGGACAAAGCTCTTAGACCTCTGCCGGCCCGCCCTCGAAAATGGCACAAAAGTCAGTGCGCAACTCCGCATACGCAACGTCAACCGCGCGGTCGGCACGCTGCTGGGGAGCGAGGTCACGCGCCTCCACGGCGCGAATGGTCTCCCGGACGACACCATCCGTTTGCACTTCGACGGCTCGGCGGGCCAGAGCTTCGGGGCTTTTCTGCCGCGCGGCATCACCTTGGAGCTTGAGGGCGACGCGAACGACTACGTCGGCAAGGGGCTTTCGGGGGGCCGCCTCGTCATCCGTCCGCCCGCGGCTTCGACGTTCGCGCCCGAAGAGAACGTCATCATCGGCAACGTCGCGCTCTACGGCGCGACCGGCGGGGAGGCTTACGTCTACGGCGCGGCGGGCGAGCGCTTCGCCGTGCGCAACAGCGGCGCGCGGGCCGTGGTCGAGGCGGTCGGCGACCACGGCTGCGAGTACATGACGGGCGGGCGCGTCGTCGTGCTCGGTGAGACGGGCCGCAACTTCGCCGCCGGGATGTCCGGCGGCATCGCCTACGTGCTCGACGAGCGCGGAGACTTCCCGCGCCGCTGCAACCGCGGGATGGTCGAGCTGACCAGGCTCGAAGACGCCGAAGAGCTTGAGGCCATCAAGGACATGATCTTCCGCCACGCAGAGTGCACCGGCAGCGGCCGCGCCACCGAAATCCTGTTGGCCTGGGACGAGTGGCGCGAAAAATTCGTCCGCGTCATCCCCAACGACTACCGCCGCGTCCTCGAAGCGCAGCGGCAGATGAAGACAGAAGGCTTAACCGACGAGGCCGCCGAGATGGCCGCCTTCGAGCTGAACCGATTGCGGAATGCGGATTTCGGATTGCGGATTGAAGACCACTCAATCGCTTTCCAATCTGCAATCCGCAATCCGAAATCCGCAATTGAGTGATGGGTAAGACGACGGGATTCATGGAGTTTGCGCGGACGCAGGCCGTGGCGCGGCAGGTCGGCGAGCGTGTGTCGGACTGGCGCGAGTTTCACGGGCACATGGCGGAGGCGGGTTTGCGCGAGCAGGGCGCGCGGTGCATGGACTGCGGCGTGCCGTTCTGTCACGCGGGCAAGTTGATAAATGGTGCGGCCTCGGGGTGTCCGATTAATAACTTGATTCCCGAATGGAACGATCTGGTCTACCGCGGACAATGGCGCGCGGCGCTGGACCGCCTGCACCAGACCAACAACTTCCCGGAGTTCACGGGGCGCGTCTGCCCCGCGCCGTGCGAGGGCTCGTGCGTGCTCGGCATCAACGACTTGCCCGTCACCATCAAGTCAATCGAGCAGGCGATCATTGACCGAGGGTTTGAGGCCGGCTGGGTCGTGGCCGAAGTGCCGCTCGCGCGCACGGGCAAGCGCGTGGCCGTCGTCGGCTCCGGCCCTGCGGGGCTGGCCTGCGCCGCGCAACTCAACCGCGCGGGCCACTCGGTCACGGTCTTCGAGCGCGCCGACCGCGCGGGCGGCCTGCTGATGTACGGCATCCCGAACATGAAGCTCGAAAAGGGAGTCGTCGGCCGACGCCTGGACTTGATGGCGGCCGAGGGCGTGCGCTTCGTCACGGGCGTGGAGGTCGGGCGCGACTACCCGGCGGACAAGCTGCTGAGCGAGTTCGACGCCGTCGTCCTGTGCGGCGGGGCGACGCGCCCGCGAGACCTGGCAATCGAGGGCAGGGAACTTCAGGGCGTGCACTTCGCGATGGAGTTTCTGCACGCCAACACGAAGAGCCTGCTCGACAGCCGCCACGCGGACGGGCGCTTCATCCCGGCGAAAGACAAGGACGTGGTCGTCATCGGCGGCGGCGACACCGGCACGGACTGCGTCGGCACGGCGATGCGCCACGGGTGCCGGAGCCTTGTCCAGTTCGAAATCCTGCCGCAACCCCCCGCGCAACGCGCGCCCGACAACCCCTGGCCTCAGTGGCCCAGAATTTACAGGCTCGACTACGGCCAGGAGGAGGCGGCCGCGCGCTTCGGCCGCGACCCGCGCGCCTACTCCGTCCTGAGCAAGCGATTCGTCGGCGACGGCTCGGGCAAAGTGCGAGCCGTCCAGACCGTCGAGGTGGAGTGGGCGCGGGGCGGGGACGGGCGCTTTAGCCCGCGCGAGATTCCTGGCACAGAAAGGGAGTGGCAGGCTGAGTTGATTCTGCTCGCGATGGGGTTCCTCGGCCCCGAGACCGGCGGGCTGCTCGCGGACCTGGGCGTCCGTGTTGACGGGCGCGGGCTAGTCGCCGCGGACGGCGAGAAGATGACGAGCGTGCCCGGGGTCTTCGCCGCCGGCGACATGGCGCGCGGCCAGTCGCTCGTCGTCTGGGCCATCGCCGACGGGCGGCGCGCGGCGCGCGGCGTGGACAAGTACCTGATGGGCGAGACGGCGCTTCCCTGAGTCCTTTCAAATTTCAAATACGAGGAAAGCTATGAGCGCACAAGCAGGCGTCGTGATGACGCCGACGACAAAACTCCCAGCCCCGACCGCCGAAGAAAATTTCCCGCGCGGGGCCGAGATTCTGATGGACGCGCTGGTGCACGAGGGCGTGGACTGCATCTTCGGCTACCCGGGCGGCGCGGTCCTCCACATCTACGACGAGCTGTGGCGCGTGCGCGAGCGCGTCACGCACTACCTCGTGCGCCACGAGCAGGGCGCGGTCCACATGGCCGAAGGGTACGCGCGCGCTTCCGGTAGAGTCGGCGTCGCGCTCGTCACGTCCGGCCCCGGCGCGACCAACGCCGTGACCGGCATCGCCAACGCCTACATGGACTCCACCCCGATTGTCGTCATCACGGGCCAGGTCCCGACGCCTCTTATTGGCACAGATGCTTTTCAGGAAGTGGACACGGTCGGCATCACGCGCCCCTGCGTCAAGCACAACTACCTCGTGCGCGACGTGCGCGACCTCGGCGCGATCGTCCACGAGGCTTTCCACCTGGCGCGCACAGGGCGGCCCGGCCCCGTCGTCATAGACATCCCGAAAGACGTGTCGGCGGCCAGGACTTCGTCGTCGCGCCTGGAGAACGTCAGCTTCCCCTGCGTCGAGCGCGTGTCGCGGCCCGACCCGCGCGCAATCTCGCGGGCTGCGACGGAGATTCTACAGGCGTCGCGCCCCGTGATGTACGTCGGCGGCGGCATCGTCAACTCGGGCGCGGCCGCGGAGCTGCTGGCCTTCGCCGAAGCGTTGCGGCTCCCCGTGACGCCGACGCTGATGGGCCTCGGCGGCTTCCCTTCGGCGCACGCGCTCTCGCTGGGGATGCTCGGGATGCACGGGACTTACGCGGCGAACATGGCCGTGGCCGAGAGCGACCTGCTCTTCGCCGTCGGCGTGCGCTTCGACGACCGCGTGACGGGCAAGCTCGCCACCTTCGCGCCGCACGCGCGCGTCATACACGTCGAGATTGACCCGGCCAACATCGGCAAGAACCGCGCGGCCGACATCTCGCTCGCGGCCGACGCGCGCCGGGCGCTCGGCGCGCTGCGCGCGGAAATCAACAGCCGCGGCCCGGAAGTGGTTGGCGAGAGCATCAGTCGCCGCGCCCCCTGGTGGGAGCGCCTGCGCGCGTGGCAGCAGGAGCAGCCGCTGCGCTTCAATGGTTCGCGCGACGAGATTAAGCCGCAGCACGTCATACGCGAGCTGCACCGCCTGACCGCAGGCGAGGCGCTGATTACGACGGACGTGGGCCAGCACCAGATGTGGGCCGCGCAGTTCTACCCCTTCAAACGCTCGCGCCAGTGGATCACGAGCGGGGGCCTCGGCGCGATGGGCTTCGGCCTGCCCGCGGCCATCGGCGCGCAACTGGCGGAGCCCAACCAACTGGTCGTCGCGGTCGTCGGCGACGGCGGCTTCCAGATGACGAATCAGGAGCTGGCGACGGCCGTGCAGTACGGCATCCCCGTCAAGGTCGTCGTGATGAACAACGGCTACCTCGGGATGGTGCGCCAGTGGCAGGAGATGTTTTACGACCGCGCCTACTCGGAAGTTGACCTCTCCGTCTCGCCCGACTTCGTCAAGCTCGCCGAAGCCTACGGCGCGTTCGCCGCACGCGCCACGCGCCCCGAAGAGCTGCCCGAAGTCCTGGCCGCCGGCATCAGTCACAAGGGAGTCGCCGTCATCGAAGTCGTCGTCTCCAAAGAAGAGAACGTCTTCCCCATCGTCCCCGCGGGCGCGAACTCGCGGGACATGATATTGCGGAATGCGGATTGCGGAATGCGGATTGAAAAGACAAGCTCTTCTTAATCCGCAATCCGCAATCCGAAATCTGAAATCGAATTATGCGTCACACACTTTCCATCGTCGTCGCCGACCAGCCGGGCGAGTTGTCGCGCATCGTCGGGCTGTTCAGCGCGCGCGGCTTCAATATCGAGACGGTCTCTGTGGGGCAGACGCCCGACCCGCGGTGGTCGCGCGTGACGATCGTCACCCGCGGCGACGACCGCACTGTCGAGCAGATCGTCAAGCAGTGCGAGCGGCTGGCGCGCGTGCGCGAGGTGCGCGACGTGACGCGCCAGCCGCACATCGAGCGCGAGATGGCCCTGATTGACGTGGAAGCGAGTCCGGGCGCGGCGCGTCAGGAAGTCTTGAGCCTCGTCGCCGTCTTCCGCGCCAAGGTCGTGGACATCTCCGAGGGGCGCATGATCGTCGAGGCTTCCGGCAACAAGGAGAAGGTCGAAGCCTTCATCAACCTGCTCCGGCCCCTCGGCATCCGCGACATCACGCGCACGGGCTGCATCGCCATCGGCCGCCTGTCGAACCTTGAAACTGTGCCAGCCGAAGAAGAGGAAGAAGTGAACTTAATTTGAGAGGAACTAAAAGATGAAGATTTTTTACGACAGCGACGCGGACCCGCAGGCGCTTCGCGAGAAGAGAATAGCCGTCATAGGCTACGGCAGCCAAGGCTTCGCGCAGTCGAACAATTTGAAAGACTCGGGCTGCGACGTGGTGGTGGGACTCCGCCACGACAGCCCTTCGCGCGTGAAGGCCGAAGGCGCGGGACTGCGCGTGCTGCCCGTGGCCGAAGCCGCGGCCGAAGCAGACGTGGTCATGATGCTCGTGCCGGACGAGCAGGCTGCGACCGTTTACGCGCGCGACGTGGCGGAGACGATGACGCCCGGCAAGTACCTCTCCTTCTCGCACGGCTTCTCGATTCATTACGGCTTCATCGAGCCTCCCGAAGACATCAACGTCTTCATGGTCGCGCCCAAGGGGCCGGGCCATCTAGTGCGCCACGAGTACAAACGCGGCGCGGGCGTGCCGTGCCTGCTCGCGGTGCAGCAGGACCCTGCGGGCGACGCGCGGCGAGTTGGTCTTGCTTACGCGTCGGCCATCGGCGGCGGGCGCGCAGGGATAATCGAGACGAGCTTCCGCGAGGAGACCGAGACGGACCTCTTCGGTGAGCAGGCGGTGCTCTGCGGCGGCCTGACCGCGCTCATCAAGGCCGGCTTCGAGACCCTGGTCGAGGCGGGCTACGCGCCCGAGATGGCCTACTTCGAGTGCCTGCACGAGATGAAGCTGATCGTGGACTTGATCTACGAGGGCGGCATCTCGGAGATGCGCTACTCGATCTCGAACACGGCGCAGTACGGCGACATGACGCGCGGCCCGCGCGTCGTCAACGACGAGACGAAGCGCCGGATGCAGGAGCTTTTGGCACAGATTCAATCGGGCGCGTTCGCGCGCGAGTGGATGAAGGAGAACAGCAAGGGGCGGCCGCGCTTTCAGGAGTTGGAGACGAAAACGCGCGAGCACCAGATCGAGCGCGTCGGCGCGCGCCTGCGCGGCATGATGCCCTGGCTCGGCGAGGGCCGACTGGTGGACAAGGCGAAGAACTAAGTTTTAAACGGAGGTAAAGGAAAATGGGTTTGTACGATTGGGACAGGATGACGGCCGAAGAGATTACCGATCTCTATCTGCGGAAGATGGCCGTCGGGGAGAACATCACGGTGGCGCGGGTTGAGGTCAAGGAGGGCGCGGTCACGCACGCGCACCGGCACGAGAACGAGGAGATGATTCTGGTGCTCAAGGGCTCTTGGCGCTTTAACCTGCCGAACGGCGCGGTGACGCTCTCGGACAACCAGATGCTCAGCATCCCGCCGGGCGTCGAGCACTCCTCAGAGGTGCTCGAAGACACTGTCGCCTTGGACATCTGCGCGCCGATGCGCCTCGACTGGCTGACGGGCGAAGACCGCCCGCTCCACCACGACCCGGATCAATCGCTCTGGGCGGTCTGAGATGGGGAACAACAGCAGGAGCAGAGCGGTCACGGAGGGCGTCGAGCGCGCGCCGAACCGCGCGATGCTGCGGGCCGTGGGCTTCGGGGACGACGATTTCGGGAAGCCGATTGTCGGCGTGGCGAGCGGCTACAGCACGATCACGCCTTGCAACGTCGGCTTGGATGTTCTGGCCTCGCGCGCGGCCGAGGCCCTGCGCGAGGCCGAGGCGATGCCGCAGGTCTTCGGCACGATCACGGTCAGCGACGGCATCTCGATGGGGACCGAGGGGATGAAGTACAGCCTCGTCTCGCGCGAGGTCATCGCGGACTCGATAGAGACCGTGGCGCGCGCGCAGAGCATGGACGGCGTGCTCGTCGTTGGCGGCTGCGACAAGAATATGCCCGGCGCGATGATCGCCATCGCGCGCCTCAACATCCCGGCCGTCTTCGTCTACGGCGGGACGATTAAGGCCGGGCGCTACAACGGCGAAGACCTGACGGTCGTCAGCGCGTTCGAGGCCGTGGGCCAATTCTGCGCCGGCCGCATCAGTTCAGACGAGCTGCTCGAAGTCGAGCGACGCGCGTGCCCCGGCGCTGGTTCCTGCGGCGGGATGTACACGGCCAACACGATGTCTGCGGTCATAGAGGCGATGGGGTTGAGCCTGCCGTACTCTTCGACGATGGCGGCGGAGGACGAGGAGAAGGCGCTGAGTGCGGCGCAGTCTGGCCGCGTGCTGGCCGAGGCTATCCGCCGCGAAATTCTCCCGCGCGCCCTGCTCACGCGCAAGGCTTTCGAGAACGCCATCGCGGTCGTGATGGCGACGGGCGGCTCGACCAACGCCGTGTTGCACCTCTTGGCGATGGCGCACGCCGCGGAAGTTCCTCTCGGCCTGGACGACTTCGAGGAGATTCGGGCGTGCGTCCCCGTCTTGTGCGACCTGAAGCCGTCGGGCCGCTACGTGGCGACGGACCTGCACAGGGCGGGCGGCGTCCCGCAGGTGATGAAAGTGCTGCTCGCGAACAATCAGTTGCACGGCGACGCGCTGACGGTGACGGGCGAGAGTGTGGCCGAGGCGCTCAGGAATGTGCCGGCGGAGCCGCCCGCGGGCCAGGACGTGATACGGCCCTGGCACAATCCGCTTTACGCTCAAGGCCACCTAGCCATCCTGCGCGGCAACCTGGCGACCGAAGGCGCGGTGGCGAAAATCACAGGCGTCAAGAGCCCTCGGATTACTGGCCCGGCGCGCGTCTTCGATTCGGAGGAGAGTTGTTTGCGGGCGATTCTGTCGGGCAACATCAGGCCGGGCGACATTGTTGTGATAAGGTACGAGGGGCCGAAGGGCGGCCCCGGGATGCGCGAGATGCTCGCGCCGACTTCGGCCATCATCGGCGCGGGGCTGGGAGACGCGGTCGGCCTCGTCACGGACGGGCGCTTCTCGGGCGGCACCTACGGCATGGTCGTCGGCCACGTCGCGCCGGAGGCGGCTGTAGGTGGCACCATCGCGCTCGTAGAGGAGAATGATTCCGTTACCATTGACGCCGCGGCGCGCCTGCTTCAACTTAACGTTGCGGACGACGAATTGAAGCGCCGCCGCGCCGCGTGGGTCGCGCCCGAGCCCCGCGCGCGTCGCGGCGTGCTCGCCAAATACGCGCGGCAGGTTTCAAGCAGCAGTCTCGGCGCTGTGACAGACGGCGCGTAACAAAGGGCGCAGAGCACGTTTCAAAACCAAACCCAACCCTTTGCGCCTTACGTCTTAGCTTTGCGCCTTTGCGCGAAACAGCCGTTCACGCTGGAGGCGCTAAGTAAAAACTAAAGGCGCAAAGGCTTGAGTGAAACCGCCCTGAAGTTGAAAGAAGTTCTCACGTCATGAAAGACAGAGCGCGGGTGATGAAGTTCGGCGGCACTTCGGTGGGTAACGCCGAGTGCATAGGGCGCGTGGCCGAGATCGTGGCCGAGGCGGCGCGCGAGGGTGCGCCCGTGGTCGCGGTCGTCTCGGCGATGGGCGGCGTGACCAATCGCCTGATAGCGGCGGCGAGGGACGCGGAGAAGGGCGACGCGGAGGCCGCCGCCGAGTTGGCCGAGTCGCTCCGCGGGCAGCACGCCGAGGCGATTGAGGCGCTGGTTCAAGACGACGCGAGGCGCGCGCGCCTTTTCGAGCGCGCCGACGAAATCATAGAGGAGACGGCGAGCCTCTGCCGCGGGACGGCGCTCCTAAAAGAGTTGACGCCACGCACGATGGACGCGATTTCGAGCGCGGGCGAGCGCCTCTCGGCGCAACTGCTGGCGAGCGCGCTCAATGAACTGGGCCTCGCGGGCGTGGTCGTCGAGGCGACGGAACTGATCGTCACCGACGGCGTCCACGGCCAGGCGGAGCCCTTGATGGACGAGACGCGCGCGCGCACGCGCGCGCGCCTCCCGCCTTTAATCGCGGAGGGATTCATCCCGGTCGTGACGGGTTTTACTGGCGCGTCTCAGGCGGGCGCGCTGACGACGCTCGGCCGCGGCGGCTCGGACTACTCCGCGACCATCCTCGGCGCGGCGCTCGACGCCTCGGAGGTCATCATCTGGACGGACGTTGACGGCGTGCTGACGGCCGACCCGCGGCTCGTCCCCGAAGCGCGCACCCTGCGCGAAATCTCCTACAACGAGGCGGCCGAGCTGGCCTACTTCGGGGCGAAAGTCCTGCACCCGAAGACGCTCCGGCCCGTGGCCGAAGGCGGCATCCCGGTCTGGATTCGCAACAGCTTCGCGCCCGAGCTTCCTGGCACAAAAATCACCGCGTCGGGCCACCCGACGGCGCGCGGCGTCAAGGCGATTACGGCCATCAGGGACGTGACGCTGATTACGGTCGGCGGGCGCGGCATCGTCGGCGTCCCCGGCGTCGCCGCCAAGACCTTCGCGGCCGCGGGGCGCGCGCGCGCCAACGTGCTGCTCATCTCCCAGTCCTCTTCGGGCAACGACATCTGCTTCATCGTCGGCTCGGAGGACGCGGCGCGCGCCGTCGCAAGCTTGCGCGAGGAGTTCGCCTACGACCTCAGGCACCAGCAGGTCGAGCACATCACTGTCAACCCGGAGATAGCGATTGTGGCGGTCGTCGGCGACATGATGCGCGGCACGCCGGGCATCGCGGGGCGCACCTTCAGCGCCTTGGGCCGCCAGGGCATCAACATTATCGCCATCGCGCAGGGCTCTTCGGAGTACAATGTCTCGTTCGTCGTCGAGGCTGCCGTGATGCGCGACGCGGTGCTGGCCGTCCACAACGAGTTCGGCTTGCAGCGCCGCGCCTCCCGCTTCGAGTCCTCAGAAGGTGTGCCCTCCGGGTCATGAACGTTTCAGGCGAAAGAGTGAAAGAGCAGCCGGCGCGCGCCTGGCAGCGCTGCATGGAGGCGGGCTGCGGCGCGCGCTACGCGATAGACGAGCGGCTCTACGTCTGCCCGCGCTGCAATGGGCTGCTCGACGTTGAGCGTGAGGCGGAAGCCGGCGAAGCTTCGAGCTTGCGCCGCGCGTGGGACGAGCGGCTCATGTCGTTCGAGGCGCGCGACCGCAGCGGCGTCTGGCGCTACCGCGAGCTGCTGCCGTTCGCGGACGACGGCGCGGAAGTCGTCTCACTTGACGAAGGGAACACGCCTCTCTACGACGCGCCGCGCGCGGCCGCGTACTGCGGGCTGCGGCGTCTCGCGCTCAAGCACCAGGGCTGCAATCCGACGGGCTCTTTCAAAGACACGGGGATGACCGTGGCCGTCACGCAGGCCGTGCGCCTCGGCGTCGAGACGGTCGTCTGCGCCAGCACGGGCAACACGGCGGCGAGTCTCGCGGCCTACGCGGCGCGGGCCGGGTTGCAGTGCGCGATCCTCGTGCCGCGCGGGCAAATCAGCCACGCGAAATTGGCACAGAGTCTGGACTACGGCGCGGCGGTCCTGGAGCTCGACGGCAACTTCGACGACGCGATGCGCGTCATACGCGAGCTGGCCGAAGACGAGTCCATCTACCTCGTCAACTCCATCAACCCGTTCCGCATCGAGGGACAAAAGACTGTCGCCGCGGAACTCCTGCACCAGCGCGGCTGGCGCGTCCCAGACCACGTCGTCGTGCCCGGCGGCAACCTCGGCAACAGCGCCGCGCTCGGCAAAGGTTTCAAAGAGCTGCTCGATTTGGGGCTGATAGACAGGCTGCCCAAACTCTTCGTCGTGCAGGCCGAAGGCGCGGCCCCGTTCGCGCGCCTGTTCGCTGCGCAGCAGGAAGCAGAGGCCGGTGGCTTGCCGCTTGACCGCGCGCTTGCGGACGTGCTCACGCCGGTCGAGCACCCGCAGACTCTGGCGACGGCGATCAAGATCGGCGCGCCCGTCTCGTGGAAGAAGGCCCTGCGCGCCGTCCTGTGGACGGGCGGGCGCGTGCTGAGCGTGAGCGAGCAGGAGATTGCCGACGCGAAAGCCGTCATAGGGCGCGACGGCGTGGGGTGTGAGCCCGCCTCTGCGACGACCGTCGCCGGTCTGAGAAAGCTCGTCGCGGACGGCCACGTCGGCGCGGACGAAGACGTGGTGGCCGTGCTGACCGGGCACGTGCTGAAGGACGCGGATTACGTCATCAACTACCACCGCGAGACCCTCTACACGCACGACCGCTCGCCCGACAAGACGAAAGAGGAGCGCCGCCTCGTAAGCACGTTCAGCAATCCTCCCGCCCGTGTGAAGGCGACGAAGGCTGCGATTCTTGAAACGCTGAGACGCAGGGAAGAGGATTTGAAATCTGAAATCTGAAATCTGTAGTTGAGTCGTCGTGAGAGTTGAATCTGTGATTGACGTTGAGAGCGAGAAGCGGCGCGGCCCGTCTTTCGAGGTGCGCGTGCCGGCCTCGACCTCGAATCTGGGCGCGGGCTTCGACTGCTTCGGCCTGGCGTTGCGGCTCTACCTGACGGTCAGGGCCACTGTCGTCGCCGAGGCTGATGAGCCTTGCCGCGTGCGCAGCCGCGGCGAGGGCGCGGGGCTGTCTCGCGCGGCGGACAATCTGATTTACGTCGCGATGCGCTTTGCTGCCGAGCGCGAGGGGTTGAAGTTGCCGCCCGTGCGGCTCGCCGTCCACAACGAGCTGCCGCTGGGCCGTGGTCTGGGGAGCAGCGCGGCGGCCATCGTCGCGGGGCTCTCGCTCTGCGGCCTCGTCTGCGACCGGGAGTTGTCCGACGAAACCATCCTGCGCCACGCGCTTGAGCTTGAGGGCCACGCGGACAACGTAGCCCCCGCGCTCTACGGCGGCTTCGTCGTCAACTGTGTGACTGACGACGGCGAGGTGCTGGCAATCAAGCGCCGCTGGCCCGCGGAGCTGAAGACCGTAATCGTCGTCTCGCCGGACGTGCCGCTGAAGACAGCGGCGGCGCGCGACTGTCTGCCCGGCACAGTCGAACGCGCGGCGGCCGTGCACAACATTCAAAGGGCCGCGCTTTTCGTCGCCGCGTTGGAGGAAGGTCGCTGCGACCTCTTGTGGGAGGCCATGCGGGATGAGTTGCACCAGCGGCACCGTGAGTCGCTCGTGCCCGGACTCTCCGCGGCGCTCTCGACGCCGCGCGAGCCGGGGCTGGTCGGACTGGCCCTGAGCGGCGCGGGGCCGAGCGTGGTGGCGCTCGCCACGGCCCGCTTCACAGAGCTTGGCGAGACGATTGCGGAGAGCTTCCGCCGGCACGGCACAGGGGTGCGGGTGCGCTTGCTCGACGTTGACGACGAGGGGCTCTGCAAACGAGCGCGCGGGGGTAAACCACCCTTCCTGACCTGAGAGGCTGTGCGGGCTGAATGATTCTAGTCGGACTAATTAGCAGGTCGGGAAGAGGGGCTCGCCCCCGCCGTCGCGTTGACAGGTTTTCGGGGTTCTGCCTATAGTTCAGCGGTCGAAGGAAACCATTATGCAGAGCGCGCCGCTTTACTACTTCGCTTTTATCTACCGCTTCTCCTACGCGGAGGGGCGGCCGGGCGGGGCTGAGAGCGCGCGTGACGATTTGATGAGCTAAGACGCGAGCGCAAAAGATTTCAGCCGGAGCCGGCCGCAACTCTCTCGAACGGGGTTGCGGCCGGCTTCTTGTTTGACCGAAAGGGGGTTCCAAGGGCTGCGATGAGCATTGAAGACTGCCGTGCGGAAATTGACGCGATTGACGGCGAGCTGCTCCGCCTCTTGAACGAGCGCGCGCGGCTCGCGCTCCAAGTGGGCGAGTCGAAGAGGGCCGCGGGGCTCGCGCTCTGCGACCGTGAGCGCGAGCGCGAAGTGTTGGAGCGCGCGCGCAACAGTAACCGCGGCCCGCTGGACGAGCGCGCCGTCACGAACCTCTTCCGCCTCATCATAGAGGAGTCGCGCCGCGTGCAGGCCCGCGCGATGGGGCTCGCCTCCGAAGGGGAGGGGGAGGCGCTGTGACGGGCGAGAGGGAAGGCGCGCGCGTGGCGTTCCAGGGCGAGCGCGGGGCGTTCAGCGAGGAGGCCGCGCTGCGGCTCCTGGGCCAAAACGTGCGGCTCGTGCCGCGCCCCACCTTCGAGTCGCTGTTCGCCGCCATCGCAGACGGGGCCGCGGACTTTATCCTCGCGCCGGTCGAGAACAGTCTCGCGGGCTCGGTTCATTGGTCATACGACCTGATGCTGGAGAGCAATCTGCACATCGCGGGCGAGGTCGTCATCCACGTCCGGCACTGTCTCATAGGCTGCCGCGGCGCGTCGTTCGACGAGGTCAGGACCGTGCAGTCGCACCCGGTCGCGCTGGCACAGTGCGCGGGCTTCTTCGCCGCGAACCCGCAGATTCGCCGCGTCGCGGCCGAGGACACGGCCGGGAGCGTGGCCGAGGTCGTCAGGAGCAATGATCACACGCGCGCGGCCATCGCGGGCCGCCGCGCGGCGGAGGTTTACGGCGGCGACATCCTGCGCGAAGGCTTGGAGGATCACCCGGAGAATTACACGCGCTTCTTTCTGCTCGCGCCGTCGGGAGGCGTGCCCGCGGGCGCGGACAAGCTCTCGCTGGTTTTGAAACTGGCACACAAACCGGGCTCGCTCCTGGGCGCGCTGGAACCCTTCGCGCGCCGCGGCATAGACCTCCTCAAGATAGAGAGCCGGCCCATCAAGGGCCGACCCTGGGAGTACCATTTTTATCTGGACTTGCAGGCTTCCACCGAAGACGAAAAGGTCGTGAGCGCGCTCTCGGAGCTGAACGAGCGCGCGGCCGAAGTCCGCGTCCTCGGGTGTTACCCGTCGGCAAAATCTTAAGTCGGAACAAGGGCGATTTGAATGTCTGACGATCACGAAGATGGTGCTGTAGTCGTAAACCCGGTCAACCGCCTGGCGGGCGAGATGCGTGTGCCCGGGGACAAGTCGGTCTCGCACCGGGCGGCGATGATGGCGGCGCTCGCGGGCGGCGCGTCTGTGGTGGAAAACTTTTCGTCGGCGCGTGACTGCGCGGCGACGCTCGCGTGTCTTGAGGCACTCGGCGTGCGCGTCGCGCGCGAGGGCTCGACCGTCCGCATGGGAGGTAATGATGACGGCGCGGGCCTCCTGCGTGAGCCGGCGCAGGCGCTGGACGCTGAGAACTCCGGGACCACCATGCGGCTGCTCGCGGGCGTTTTGGCGGGCCAGCCCTTCGCAGCCGAGATGACGGGCGACGAGTCCCTGCGCTCGCGCCCCATGTCGCGCGTGGCCGAGCCGCTGCGGCTGATGGGCGCGGACGTGGAGCTGGCCGAGGGCGGGCGCGCGCCGCTCCGCATACGGGGCCGCAGGCCGCTCAGGGCCGTGCGCTACAGGCCGGCGGTCGCCAGCGCGCAAATCAAGTCTGCGGTGTTGCTCGCCGGCCTCTTCGCAGACGGCGTGACGACCGTCGAGGAGCCCACCCGGACGCGCGACCACACGGAGCGGATGCTCAAAGAGTTCGGCGCGGAAGTGGCACAAAACGGGAACGAGATCAGCGTCAGAGGCGGCGCGCGTCTCCGCCCGCGCGACTTCGTCGTCCCCGGCGATATCTCTTCGGCGGCCTTCTTCGCGGCGGCCGCGGCCGTGCTCCCCGGCTCGGAGCTGCTGATACGCGATGTTGGCCTCAACCCCACGCGCACGGCGTACCTCTCGGCGCTCGCACAACTCGGCGCGGAGGTGAGCGTCTCGGACGAAAGAGTTTTGTGCGGCGAGCCCGTTGGCACAATTCTGGTGCGCGCCGGACAGTCGAAAGACGCGAGCGCGCTTTCAGTCTCCGGCCCGGTCGTCCCGAATTTGATAGACGAGTTGCCGCTGCTGGCCTTCACGGCGGCGGCGCTCGGCCGCGAGATGGAGCTGCGCGACGCCGCCGAGTTGCGGGTCAAGGAGTCCGACCGCGTCCGCGCGACCGTCGAGAATCTTTCGCGCATGGGCGCGCGCGTGGAGGAGCGCGCAGACGGCTGGTGGCTTCACGCGGGCGGCGCGAGATTGCGCGGCGCGTCTCTCCACGCGTTCGGCGACCACAGGATAGCGATGTCTTGCGCCGTGGCCGCGCTCGCCGCCGCGGGCGCCTCCCGGATAGAGGGCGCGCGCGCGGCCGTGGAAGTCTCTCTGCCGGAGTTCTGGCGGCTCCTGGAGGAAGTGGCCCAATGAGTGCGCCGTTGTGGGAGCGTGTGACCATCGTCGGGTGCGGGCTCGTCGGCGCGTCCTTCGCGCTGGCCCTGAGGCGCGCGGGCCTCTGCGGGCAATTGGCAGGCTGGGATTCGTCCGCCTCCGCGCTCGGCGAAGCAATCGGGCGCGGGGTGATTGACGAAGTTGACAGCGCCTTCGCGGAAGGGGGCGTCTCCCCGTCGGATTTAATCTACCTGGCCACGCCCGTCGGCGAGATCATACGTTTCTTCGGCGAGCGCGGGAATCAAGTCAAGACGGGCGCGCTCGTCACGGACGCGGGGAGCACGAAGGTGGAAGTCTGCCGCGCGGCGCGGCAACACCTGCCCGCGGGCCGTCAGTTCGTCGGCGGCCACCCCGTCGCGGGTCACCACCTGGGCGGCCTCGCGCACGCACGCGCAGAGCTTTTCGAGGGGGCGAGCTACGTTCTGATTAAGGAAGAGGGCGAGGCCGCTTCTCCGGCGCTCGAAGTTTTGACGAAGACTGTCGAAGCGACGGGGGCGCGCGTCCGGCTGATGACGGCGCGCGCGCACGACCGCGCGATGGCGCTCGTCAGCCACGCGCCGCAGCTCCTGGCGAGCGCACTCTCCGCGGTCGTCGGCGAGCAGGATGACGCGGCGGCCCTCAGGAGTCTGGCGGGCGCGGGCTACCGCGACATGACGCGGCTGGCCTCAAGCCCCTGGTCCGTCTGGCGCGACATACTGGCGACGAATCCTTTGGAGATAACCAACGCCTTGGACGCGCTCGCCGCGAAACTCTCGGCCGCCGGCGCGGAGCTGCGCGAGTACGCGGAGGGAGGCGCGGGCGAGCTGAGCGTCGCGCGGGGCTTTTTTGTGGAGGCCGAATTTAACAGGGATGGACAGGATGGACAGGATAAGAGTTTGAAATCTCAAATCTGAAATCTCAAATTCTTTATCCCGTCCATCCCTGTTTGAATTTACTTCTTTGAAGCGAACACTCGGGACGAAAGATCATGATTCTTATTCTGACGCCGAACATTGAACCGGAGAGCGAAGCGTACAGGCAGTTGATGGAGCGCCTGGCGCGGCTGCCAGGCATACAGGCGCGCGTCCACCGCGAGCAGGGCGTGGAGCAGTCTTTGACGGAGATTTACCTGATCGGGAACACGTCGGCCGTCGCCGTCGAGGACATGAAGAGTCTGCCCGGCGTGGAGCGCGTCGTGCGCGTCTCCGAGGAGTACCGCGTGCTCGGCCGGCACAAGGACGATCACCGCCCGGCGCACTTCGAGTACCAGGGACTGCGCTTCGGCCAGGACACGCTGCACGTCTTCGCGGGCCTGTGCGCCGTGGACACGCGCGAGCACGTCGAGGAGATGATGCGCGCGCTCAAGGACTGCGGCCAGGTCTGCACGCGCATGGGCGCTTACAAGCCGCGCACCAGCCCCTACTCCTTCCAGGGCCACGGGCGCAAGTGCCTGCCTTACGTCTTCGAGCTGGCCGGCAAGTACGGCGTCCAAGTAGTCGCGATGGAGGTGACGCACGAGTCGCACATCGCCGAAATCCGCGAGGAGCTTGAGCGGACGGGGAACCCGACGGGCGTGATGCTGCAAATTGGCACACGCAACACGCAGAACTTCGAGCTGCTGAAGATCGTGGGCCGGCAGCAGGAGTTTCCCGTCCTCCTGAAGCGCGGCTTCGGCATCACGCTCGACGAGTCGCTGCACGCGGCCGAGTACCTCGCCAGCGAGGGCAACCACAAGGTCGCCTTCGGCCTGCGCGGGATGAAGACGAGCATCGGCGAGCCGCACCGCAACTTCGTAGACTTTGCGCACGTCCCGGTCGTCAAGCGCCTGACGAGGATGCCCGTCTGCGTGGACCCGTCGCACTCGGTCGGCGCGCGCAGCCTCGGCCCCGAAGGGATTCTGGACGTGATGCACGTCACCGCGCAGGGCGTCGTCGCCGGGGCCAACATGGTCCTGGTGGACTTCCACCCGCAGCCCGGCCGCGCGCTCGTGGACGGGCCGCAGGCGCTCGCCCTCGCCGAGCTACCGCACTTCCTGGAGGACGTGCTAATCGCCCGCGAGGCTTACGAGAAACGCCTGGCGCTGGCCGCGCGCTACGGCGGCAACGAAAATCTGTAATCCTCTGCCGAACATCCCCGGAGGGGATGAGCATGATAGGCGTGGCAAGTGAGCGCGCCGGGTCAGACCCCTTCGGGGTCAGGACTTTTTGCCTTTTAATTCATCATTCATCACTCCGCATTCATCATTTCTTTGTTATCTCGTTAACCAGTTCCGCCGCGCCGTAGACTTTGAGGAGGGCTTCGGTGACGGCGCGGCTGTGGACGGCGACGGCGCGGCCGCCTTCCGCTTCGTCCACGAACCAGTAGCGGTTGGGCAGCTTCTGGATGTTGCTGTCGAAGTTGACGCCGACGACCTCGCCCGCGCGGTTGACGACGGGGCTGCCGGAGTTGCCGCCGATGGTGTCCGCCGTGTAGACGAAATTCATGGGCGTCGAAAGCTCCAGCGCCGCGCGCTTCTCAATGTAGCGCGGCGGCAGGTCGTAAGGCGGCTTCCCGCCGAAACTCTCCGCGCGGTCGTAGAGGCCGTAGAAGGTCGTCTTGAAGGGGACGAGCGTCGTGCCCTCTTCGTAGCCTGTGACCTTGCCGTAGCTCAGGCGGAGCGATGAGGTGGCGTCAGGGTAAACGGACTTGCCGTAGACGGCGAAGCGCGCCTTCGCGATCTTCTCGCCCGCGCTCGCCTCCGCGCTCTTAATCTTCGCCTCGTTCCACGCGCGCAGCTCGCGCACTATGGGCTCAACTTTCCGCGCGAGCACGATTAGGGGATCGTCCGATTTACTGATCGCTTCCGCGCCGCCCTCGAAGAGCGCGCGGCGGTAGGCTACGTCCGCGAGCTTCGTCCCCGTGATGACTCTGCGGGCCACTTCCGCGGGCGTCTCCGTGCCGAGCGCGGCGCGGACGAACGGGTCGTCCTGGCCCAAAATCTTGCGCGCCTCTTCGAGCCAGCCCGCCAGGATGGCTTCTTCCATGTCCGCGTAAATTGGCGCGGGCGAGAACAAGTTGATCTTGAAAGATTCGAGCCGGCCGTCGCGGAACTCCGCGTAACGCTGCTCGTTGGCTTTGCGCGACTCCTCGCCGTAGCGCACGAGCGCGGCGGCGATGAAGCCGAGGCGCGACCACTCTATGTTGGAGAACGCGATGCGCCTGGCCGTCTGCGGCAACTCCGCGTAGGCCGCGCCGACCTGCTCCCACGCCCCGCCCAACTCCTGCTGCAACTCGGGGCGGCGCGCGACCTCCGCGCGCAGGGCCTTCTCCGCGGCCTCCTTCCCGGCGAACATCCGCGGGTTCAAGAGCCCCTCCTGCTGGCTCGTCAGCCGCTTGATGGAGTTCGAGAGCGAGCGGAGCGCGGAGCCGGCGCGGCGCTCCTGCTCGGTGCCCGTGCCCGCGTAGCGCGTGAGCGCGGCGCGGCGCGAAGTCCAGACCTGCATCTGCAAGGGGTTGCCCACGTCGCGCTGGTAGCGCAACTGGGCCACGGTCATCAGCCTGTCGGTCGAGCCGGGGTTGCCGGAGAGGACGACGAACTCGCCCTCGGCCGGGCCGTTCTGAGACCACTTGAGATAGTTCTCGGTCTTCGCGGGCTGGTTGTTCTCGTAGACGCGGAAGAAAGTGATGTCGAGGTTGTAGCGCGGGTAGGTGAAGTTGTCGTAGTCGCCGCCGAAGAAGGCTATGCGCTCCTCGGGCGCGAAGACGAGGCGCACGTCCGTGTACTTCTTGAAGCGGTAGAGCCAGTATTCGCCGCCGCTGTAGAGCATGACGACCTGGCCGTCGAGGCCCGTCTTCTGTTTCGACTCGCTCTCGACGCGGGCGATCTCGGCGCGGCGCTGCGCGTTGGCCTCCGCGTCGCTCGCCCCGGGTTTGGCTGCACCCTGCACGCGTCGCGTCACGTCCTCGTAAGAGACGAGCACGCTCATCTCCAGGTCCGGGCACTTCAGCTCGTCGGCGCGCGTGCGTGCGTAGAAGCCGTCGTGTGCGAGGTCGCGCTCTTTGGTCGAGAGCTTACTGATCTGGCTGGAGGCGACGTGCTGGTTGGTGAGCACGAGCCCCTCGGGCGAGACGAACGCGCCGCTGGAGGTTCCGACGCGCACGGACGAGAGCCGCAGGTGATCCAGCCACGCGTCCGTCGGCTCGAAGCCGTAACGCTCCTTCCACTCCTTGCGCGGCGGATTGTCGAAAGTCCACATCCCCTCGTCCGCCCGCGCGGGCAGAGCGAAAGAGAGTACAAAAGCCGCCGTCAATACTAGAGCAACCATCTTCCTCATTCTTATTCCCCCAACCAAACTTAAAGCGCCTGTCAAAACTTGGACTCAACCCTTTGCGCCTTACGTCTTGACTTTGCGCCTTTGCGTGAACGGCTGTTTCTCGCAAAGGCGCTAAGGGAAAACTTAAGGCGCAAAGGGTTGAATCAATGGGTTGCTTGCCTCTTGGATTTGCCTCGGACTGCGCCGGAGTATTTCGCTATCGCGCCGCGCTCGCCGACGGCCCAGCCGGCGTTTTTCGGCCCGGCGAAGTCCGCGCTGTGGTAGCCGCCTGTGCCAAAACTCGTCCAGCTCTGGCCGCCGTCCGTTGAGACCTCGGAGCCCGTCGGCCCGACCGCGAAGAGCGTGGGCGCACTGCGCCGCGAGCCCGTGCTCGGCACGAAGACGACGCAAGACCTGTAACCGCCCGGCCCCGCGCCCTTAATCAGCGCCCACGTCCGCCCGCCGTCCGCCGTGACGGCCACGTTGTTGCCGGCCTCGCCCTCCTTCGTGTAATCGCCGCCCACGACCACGCCGCGCCGCGCGTCCCAGAACGTGATGGAGAAGACCCCGGCGCTCTTGCCGCTGACCACGGGCGTCGCGGCAACCGCCCACGTCCGGCCGCCGTCCGTCGAGCGGAAGACGCGCGCTCCGTTCGGCCCGCCCGTGGCGAACCAAGCGTTGTGCTTACCTTCGACGGCGATGCACGTCCCGCTCGCGGCGAACGCGCCCTCGCCTTCGAGCGCGAGGGGCATCCCGTCGGCGGGCGTCTCCCTCCAAGTCCTGCCGCCGTCCGAAGTCTGTATGACGAGGAAGCGGCCGTTCACGGGGTCGCTCACGGCTATCCCGCGGTCGCGGTCCCAGAAGGCCATCGAATCGTAGAAGGCCGCGGCGCGCTCGCTCTTGAACTGTAGCTCCCAGTGGCGGCCTCCGTCCGTCGTCTTGTAGATTCTGGACTGCGCGCCCTCGCCGATGGAGAGCAGGTAAGCCGTCTCCGCGTCGAAGGCGTCCACGTCGCGGAAGTCCAACTCCTCCGCGCCGGGAACTGTGCCAGAACTCCAAGTGCGGCCCCCGTCAATCGTGCGAGCATAGGTGCCCTTGTCGCCGCTCGCCCACGCCACGCGCGGACTGACGGCGCTCACGCCGCGCAGCCGCACCGTCGCCCCGCTCCGCTGCGCCACCCACTCCGCGTGGGCCATTGTGCCAATCGGCAGGACGAGAATTAACGCTCTCAGGAAGGGATTTCGTAACATTGTTTGATTACTCGTGCTCAGGCCAATCTCTCCACGCAGTGCTCGCGCACGCTGCACCCGCGACAGCGACGCGGGTCTTCGTGGCTGCGGTGCACGTCCTCTGCCTCGCGCGCGCAGAAGACGTACTCGCCGACCTCCGACGCCCTGATTAACTTCCCGCGGTCGCTCATCAATCCCGTTTGCCCCTGAAAAATTCGGTCGCGCCGGCTAGTGTAGAAGTTTTCCCCCCGGAAATGAAAACGCGGGAAGCAGCGCGACCCAAAAATCTTCGTCCCATCCGTGAAACGCCGTTTCACAAGCGCACAAAAAGTGGTATAATGCAGGGTATGGAAACGAGGGCTAAAAAGAGTACGGCCGGGCAGGTCGTGCAGTTCTCCCCGGCCGAGAAGCGGGCCGCGCGCAGCGAGCGGATCAAGGTCGCGGAGGCGTCGCCTTACGGCTGGATAGCGCACTCGGAGTCAGGGAGCGAGCAGGACTATCGCCTCTACTGCGACCCGGCGGCGAGGCGGCTGGTCTGCACCTGCGCGGACTTCATCTTCAACGGCAACGGCGAGCCGGGCTTCGAGTGCAAGCACGTCTCGGCGGTGCTCAGGTTCATCGCGCGGCAGTACCTGCAACACGAGTACGACCCGCTGCGCCAGCGCGAGCAACAGCATCGCGCCCGCGTGGCGTGAGTCCACGGGAGGTAAACCAGATGGGCAAAGATTTCAGGTGCGAAGCCTGCAAGAGGCCGCAGGAGAGCTTGCACATGCGCAACACCGACGGCAAGTGGGTCTGCGCGGACTGCATCCCCGCCGCCGAGCTGAAAGAGTATCCGCGCCTGCGCGAGCGCCTGTCAGCCAAACGCGCCGACCGCGCGCACAAGAAGGCCGCTTGAAGAACTGGCACAATTGTCTGTAAAAAGGACGCGAGAAACTTGTTGGGACGAGGCTCGTCTGAAGTGAGTTCCACGCCTTTCACGCTCCGGTTCGATTCGGGGACGCTGCTTTTGGACGGCGCTGACCGCGCGGCGCGGCTCCCGGCGCAGTTCCGCTGGGACGAGCGCGTCCTGCGCTGGCGCGCGCCGGCCTGGGCCTACCGCCACGTCGTCCGAGAGTTCTTCCGCGCCAAGACCCCTTACGAAGACCTGGCGCGCGCTTACGACACGTTCGAGTTCTCTTCCACTTCTGAGACAGAGCCGCGCCCCTACCAGCGCGAGGCGATAGAGGAGTGGATGCGGCGCGGGCGCTGCGGCGTCGTCATCCTGCCGACGGGCGCGGGCAAGAGTCTCGTCGCGCAGCTCGCCATCGAGCGCACCAACCGCTCGACGCTCGTCGTCGTCCCGACGCTGGACTTGATGAACCAGTGGTACGACCTGCTCTTAAAATCCTACCGCGTGGAGGTCGGCCTCATCGGCGGCGGCTACTACGAGCTGGGCGCGCTGACGGTGACGACCTACGCCTCGGCCTTCCGCTTCATGGAGCGGCTCGGGAACCAGTTCGGTCTGATCATCTACGATGAGTGCCACCACCTGCCGAGCAGCGCGAACCGCTACGCGGCCGAGATGGCGATTGCGCCTTTCCGGCTGGGCCTGACGGCGACGCCCGAGCGCGCCGACGGCGAGGAGCGCAGCCTCGAACGTCTCATTGGCCCAATTCTCTTCCGCCGCGAGGCGCACGAGATGGCGGGCCAGTATTTGGCCGACTACAGGGTCGTCCGCCTCAACGTCAGGCTGAGCCCGGAGGAGCGCGCCTACTACGAGCAGGAGCGCGCAGTCTTCCGCCGCTTCTTGAGCGAGAAGGGGATTGACCTCTCGGGGCTGGCGGGCTGGCAGTCTTTCATCCGCGCGAGCGCGCAGAGCCGCGAGGGCCGCCGCGCGATGCAAGCCTACAGGGAGTCCAAGCGCGTCGCGCTCGGCACGGACGCGAAGCTCCGCGTGCTGATGGAACTCCTCGCGCGCCACTCGCGGGAGCGGACGCTCATCTTCACGGCCGAGAACGAGATGGTCTACCGCATCTCGGAACAGTTCCTGATCCCCGTGATCACGCACCACACGGGCATCAAGGAGCGAAGCGCGTGGCTCGAAGCTTTCAACAAGGGTGAAGTGCTCGCGCTCGCCACCTCCAAGGTCTTGAACGAGGGCGTCAACATCCCCGCGGCCGCGGTCGCCGTCGTGCTGTCGGGCTCCGGCTCGACGCGCGAGCACATACAGCGCCTCGGCCGCATCCTGAGAAAGCAGCCGGGCAAGGAGGCCGTCCTCTACGAAGTCATCGCGAGCGAGACGACCGAGGAGGGCATCAGCGAGCGACGCACCAGCGCCGCGCAATTCCGCGAGGCCGGCTACAACGCCTTCTTCGGCTGGTCGGGTGAGAACTGATGCTGACGGCTGACCTCGCGCAGAGCTGGCGGCGCGGCGACCGCGTGCGCCCCGTGCACGTGCACACGGACGACCCCGACAAGCTTGACGACGCGGCCCGCCTCATCAAGCTCTTCGCGGAGCACGAGGGGCGGCCGCGGCGCGAGCTGGACGCGGCGCTCGAAGAGTACGTCGGAACTGGCACAAACTATAAATTCCTGCGCGGCCTCATCAAGCTGTTGACCGACAGGTGCAGTTTTGAAATCGCCGGTGCGAAAGACCCTGTAGAGATTCGCCGCGCCCTCTTCCTCGGAGCCCGCGGGCGTCATCCAGTGACGAGTGACGAGAGAGCGCGCGCGGAAGTCATCACGGAGGCGGCGCGCGAACTGGGCGTCGAGCCGGACGTGATGATGCGCTCGCTCTACGCGGACCTGCCCGAGAACCAGTTGCTCGCGGCCTTCGACCCCGTGGGCGCGGCCGAGCTCCTGAACCACTACAATTTGGCACAGGCGCAGGCGCTGCTTTACCACTGCGTGGAGATGCGGCTCACGGTCGGGACGCAGGACACGGACTCTTACCGCGAGCTGTTCGCGGCCATCAAGTCGTACAGGTTGATTCACACCATCGGGGGCAACCCGCGCGACGGCTACGAGGTGCGCCTCGACGGCCCCGTCTCGCTCTTCCAGCGGTCGAAGAAGTACGGCGTCCAGATGGCCGTCTTCCTGCCCGCGCTCCTGCTCTGCAAAAATTGGCACATGCGCGCCGAGATCGCGCAGCAGGGCCAGGAAGGGCGCGGCAACGCGTTCTTCGAACTTGACAGCAACCAGAAGCGGCTCAGCTCGCACTACCTGAACGAGCCGCCGCAGGAAAAGACGGTTGGCGAAAAACTGGTGGCGAGCTGGGGGCGCTACGAGACCGCGTGGAGGCTTGAGCCGAGCCGCGAGGTGATTGATCTGGGCGAGAGCGCGTTCATCCCGGACTTCGTCCTGACGCGCGAGGACGGCCAAAAATTTTATCTTGAGATACTGGGCTTCTGGACGCCGCAGCATCTCGAAAAGAGGCTGGCCGAGTTCGCGCACGCGCGCTTCGAGAACTTCATCCTCGCGGCCTGGGACGATTTGCGCGGCAGCCGAGACCCGTTGACGCGCCCGCCCCGCCACGCGCTCATCTTCAAAAACAAACTCGACCCGGTCGCGCTTGAGCTGGCCGTCGAAGAGTTGGCGCGAGGCGATTGAGGTCAGTACCGCCTGCGGTACTGACTGAGGAGGCTGTGCCAGAAAGTATGTTGACGGCGGCGAGGGAAGATGGCGGGCAGAAAGTCGCGGCGTGGGAGGTGGAGAGGGCCGACGGGCCTTTCCGCTGCTTCTGCTGCCGCCAGGTCGTGCGTCTCAGGAAGGGCGAGATCAAAGCGCCGCACTTCGCGCACGTCCCGCCAGTCACCTGCGAGTACGGGTCGGGCGAGAGCGAGGCGCACCGCCGCTGCAAGATCGCGCTCTACGAGAGCCTGTCGGCGGACCCGCGCGTGCGCAAGTGCGAGATGGAGAGAGCCCTCGGCACGGTTCGCCCGGACGTGAGCGCCTACATCAATAACCTGCCGGTCGCCATTGAAGTGCAGCTCAGCAACCTGCCGCTCCAAAGGATACAGTTCCGCACGGCCGAGTACGCGCGCAAAGGGATTTACGTCCTCTGGCTCCCGCTCCACGGCGCGGGGCTGAGGGAGGAGTTGTACGCGCCGCGGCTCTGGGAGGAGTGGCTGCACGCGGCCTACTTCGGGCGGGTCTATTACTGGCTCGACGGCCTGCGCGTACAGCCCGTGCACTTCCGCGATTACTACAGGAGCGTACGCGGGCGCACGCGCGACTACGAACAATTGGCACACAGGAAAGTCCCGATTGACGGGCAAGTGGCGGTCATCACGGAAGACTTCCGCCCGCTCGCGAGGGCCGCCTTCTCCGCGCGGCACATCTCGATTCCGCCGGCCAAACTTTTCGCGGACGCGCAGCCCGACTGGTATGTGAAGTGAAGATGGAAAGCGGGCGGGGCTTACTTCGCCGACTCCGATTCTAATTTACTCACGCGCTCTTCCAGGTCTTCCTGCTGGTTCTGCCACGACAGGATGTCCTCGTTGAAGATGCGGAACTTGCGGTTAAGATTGTCCACGCTCTTTTCGATCCGCTCGAAGCGTTTCTCAAAGGAGTCGAGGCGCGCTAATACTTGCTCCCAAATAGGGCGAGTCTCCTTCAGCCGCTGGTCAACTTTCTCTTCCAGACTCGTCAGCCGCGCGTCCAAGCCCCGAATGCTTGCAGCAAGGGCGTCGAACTGGGCGAAGACACGCTCCTCGAAAGAGCTGCCGTCGGGGATGTGCTGTGTGGTCTCTTCACTCATCGTGTGGATTATCACTCCTTTTAGAGATTCTGCTCAAGGGTGGAGTGGGTGGGTGGTGAAGTGACTATAGAGCAGGGGGTAGACTTTTTCAACAGAGAACTACAGCTCGGCCCACCAGTCGCCGACGATGATGCCGTTCAGGGTCTCGCCGGGCTCGACTTCGAGGACGATGCGGCTGTGGGAGCTGCAATTCGCGCCCATGCCGCACTTCATGTAGTCAGTGTAGTACGCTTTCTTGCCGGTCAAATCGCCCACGGAGTCGTCGCCGGACAGCAGCGTGGCGTAGACGTAATATCTGCCCGGCGCGAGCTTCAGGCTGTAGCGCACGCCGGCCTCCCAGTCCTTACGCCTCTGCGTGCAGAGAGTGGCCTGCGTCTCCACGTTCTCCGCGCAGGCGACCATCACGCCCGGGATGCCGTCGCTGGGGTAAGCCATGCTCCCCTCTACGAAACCTTCGGCGGGCGGCGGCGTGGCCGTCGGCGTCGCGGTCGGAGTGGGAGTCGAAACGTTTGCGCCGTTGGATGTGTTCGTATTGCCGCCGTCGCGCGTGACGACACCGCCGCCCTGCTCGTCGTCCTTCATCAGTTGCCACGCGATGACGCCGCCCAGGCCCAGCAGCAACACGGTCGCCGCGACCGTGAGCGCGACGACCGACGATGTGCTCCGTCTCTCGGCGCGCGGCGGCTCGCGGTGCAGAGTCGCGACCGAAGATTTTTCGCGCGCGGGCAGCGTCGGCGCGAGCGCCGGGTCGTCGAGAACTTTCGTCGCCTCAGGGAGCGCCAGCGTCTTCTCGGTGCCGGGGCGGACTTCCGCAGTCAGCGGCGCTCCGTCCTCCAGGCAAAACTTCAGCGTATCGTCCGCGTAGATGCGCCGGCATGTGGGGCAGCTCTTCATAATCGTGCGGCGGAATATACCATGTTTCTTGCCGCCGGAAATCATGTAGAATGCTGCGCGCTCGTTTGCAGCACGGTCGGGGCGTTATTCAAATCTTCACTGGGCCAAAGGAAAAGGAACTCTATGGGTGAGACCGCGCGAAACGCGACGAAGATCATGCTCATGCGACACGGCGAGAAGCCTACGAACGACCCGCCGCCTTACGGCGTGACCGTGGACGGCGAGCGCGAGAGCGAGTCGCTGACGGTGCGCGGGTGGCAGAGGGCGGGAGCCCTGGCGGCCTTCTTCGCGCCGGCCGACAACTCTTTCCAGGACCCCGCGCTCGCGCGGCCGCAGTTCATCTACGCGTCCACGCCGACCAAGCGTCAGGGGAGCCGCCGCTCCGTGGAGACGATGACGCCGCTGGCAGAGAAGCTGGCTATCCGAATCAACGCGAACTACCCGAAGCTCGAATTCGACAAGATGTTGGAGGAGGCTTTCCTCTGCTCGGGCGTGGTGCTGATCTGCTGGCAGCACGAGCTGCTGCCGAAGATCGCTAACCGCATCCTGGGCGACCAGAAGACCGCGCCGCAGGAGTGGCCCGAGGACCGCTACGACATGGTCTGGGTCTTCGACCGCGACGCCACCTCCGGCCGGTACGACTTCAAGCAGGTCCCGCAGAACCTGCTGATGGGCGACTGGGCGATCCCGATCAGGTGATGCGCGGGACGCTGTCTTTTGTAGGGACAGGGCTCGTTCCTGCCCGCTCAACACAAAATAAATTCAAACAGGGATAGACAGGATAAGAGAAGCAAACTTTTTATCCTGACGATCCTGTCCATCCCTGTTAATTTCTTCCGTATTATTCTTCTCGAACCACTCGATGATTTGCGGGTAAAGGTCGGCGAGCGTCTGCCCCGGCTTGCGGTTGCGGTACAAGTCCACGAGGAACGTGTCGAACTCTTTGAAGCGCGGGAACCCGCGGCGCTCGGTCATCATCCGGTCTATGCCGGCGATCATCCTGTCCTGCTCTGCGCGCGGCGCGTAGTCCGCGATGCGCAGGCTGACGAGCCCCCAGTTCATGTACTCGTTGAAGGCCGCGATGCCGCCGTAGTAGCCGAGGCCCTTGCTCTTGTCCACCCAGCGGTCGCGGTTGCTGATGGCCTTCATGATGCGGTCGGCGTACTTGTCCGCCTCCGGGTTGATGTAGCCGTGGTTGATCTCCGTGAAGACGATGTTGCCGCGGAAGATGACCTCCGACTCCGGCGACATATTTTCTGGCCCATAACGCTTGACGTCCTGCGCGTAGGGGAAGTTGACGTGCGGCTGTAGCTCCTTGAAGCCGTTGCTCTCGAACCAGGTGGTGGACTGGTTGTAGGCCACGAGCGGCGAGAAGATAATCTTGTAGGTGTCGTAGTCGCTTGAGCCTGGGAAATTCCGGTCGAGCCAGCTCTTCATCTCGGCGGTGTTCGCCACGTCGCGGTAGAAGGCTATCTGCTCCTGATAAGTCTGCGCGTTCTCCCTGTAAAATTTGCGGAAGTCAGTCGCGTCGGCGAACGACTGCAAGAGCGCGAGGTAGGGCCGCAGGGAGTTCGTCGGCTCGTTGCGGAATCCGGTGCGGTCGTAAATTTTGCTCTGGACTACGCGGCCCTTGCGGTCGAACTCGAAGGCGTAGCCGTTCATCTTCAGCGTGAAATAGGAGTTGGGATTCTTTTTGAGCGCCTCGTCCAGCGCCGCCAGCAGCGGGTGGCCTTTGAACCTGTCGAACCACTTCCGCACGCGCGCGTAGTAGTCCGAGTTCTTGTAGACGAGGTTCTTGTCCTCGATGCCGGTCGGGGTCATGGCGAGCGCGACGTTGACCAGCTCGTAAACTTCGGGGACTTCGACGAACGTCTTGCCCCTGTGGCCGTCGCGGTATTTTTTGTCGAAGACGGCCGCCGGCACGCTCCTGACGCCGACGACCTGCGTGTAGCAGAGGTCCGAGCCCTTCTGGATGATGAAGTCGTACTTCTTCCCCAGCTCGACCGTGAAGCTGATGGAGTCAACGTCGGTGATGAAGGTCACCTTGTGCGGCTTACCATTCACGAGCTGCGCCTCGTAAACGTCCGGCTTGGCCTCCGGCGCGAGCGTCCAGAAGTTCTTCTTCAGCTCCGCGCCGTCCTGGATGCTGATGACGGAGACGTTGGACTTGACGACGGGCAGCTTCACCTCCTGCGCGCCGGCGGCCGCGGCGAACAGCAAGACGGCCAGGATTGATTTTGTGACTCGCATTCTTCGGCCCTCCCGTTCATGAGAATGAGTGCCACCAGGTCAGTACCGCCTGCGGTAGCGGGCGGGTGTTCGACGTTGACGACCCGCCCGCTACCGCAGGCGGTACTGACCTGTTCATAGGTAAAACACCGGCGGCCGAAAGTATGTGGCAGGAAAGTGCGGGAGGTTACAGGCCGGCGATGAAGTCGTGGTAAATGGAGCGGTCTTCCTCGGAGAGTCCTGTGATCTGGAAGCCGGCCTGGCAGCCGGCCGCGAGCGGGAAGCAGTGGGCCAGGCGGCCCTCGATTTTGACGCTGTCGCCCGCGGGGAGCGCGAGCACGATCAGGACGGAGTGATTGCCTTCGCCCAGGTCATAAGGCCCCAGGCGGGAAGAGGGCAGGACGAGGCTGAGCCCCTCGCGGCTGACGTCCATGGTCTGTGCCAGAACCACGACGCCGTGGCTTTGCCCCGTCGCGGCTTCGATGACGGAGACGCTGGCCCTGAGGCTCACTTTGTAGCGAGGCTCCTGGCGGCGGTCGCGGCTGATCGTTTCCCAGGCGGAGGCCATAACGCATTCCTCCTGCGGAGTGACGGGCTGACGTCTGTGGGTCGCCGGCCGGGTGGGAAGCAGGGCCAGCGTCTGTGCGAACGGGAGAAGAGTAAATGCGACGGCGCGGAAAAGCAATGCGGAATGCGGAATGATGAATGAAAGACAACCGGCTTTTAATTCATCATTCGTCATTCCGCATTGCTCTTCACTTGGCGACGACTTCGAGTTTGGCCGTCTGGAACTTGGCGGAACTCGTGCCGACCATGATGTCGAACTGGCCGGGCTCGACGACGCGCTGCATGTGCAGGTCGAGGAAGGAGAGCTTGTCGGGCGTCAGCGTGAAGGTGACGGTCTTGCTCTCGCCGGGCGCGAGCGAGATGCGCCGGAAATCCTTCAGCTCCTTGACGGGGCGCGTCACGGAGCTGACGAGGTCGCGTATGTAGAGCTGGACGACCTCGTCGCCCGCGCGCCGGCCGGTGTTCCTGACCGTCACGCTCACCTGCGCGCTGCCCGAAGGCCCTATGCGCGCGGGCGTCACCGTCGGGGCCGTGTACTCAAACGTCGTGTAGCTCAGCCCGTGGCCGAACGGGAAGAGCGGCTCCTTGCTCGTGAACAAATAACCGCGCCTGGCCGTCGGCTTGTAGTTGTAGTAGATGGGTAACTGCCCGACCGAGCGCGGGAAGCTGACGGGGAGTTTCCCGGCCGGGTTGTAGTCGCCGAATAACACGTCTGCCACGCCTGTGCCAGTTTCCTGGCCCAGATAAAAACCTTCGAGGATGGCCGGGACGTTCTCGGCGATGTAGTTGATGGCGAGCGGCCCGCTGTTAATCAGCATGACGACGACGGGCTTGTTTGTAGCGAGCACCGCCTTGACGAGGTCGTTCTGCCTGCCGACCAGTTCCAGGGTGTCGCGGTCGCCGAGGTGGTTGTCGGCCCAAGCCTCCTTGTTCGTGTCCTCGTTGCCGCCGAGGACGAGGACGGCCACGTCAGACTTCCTGGCCGCCTCGACGGCCTCTGCAATCAGCCGCGCGTCCTCCTCGGGCGCGGCCAAACGCGAAGTGTCAGCCCACCAGTCGCCGCCCTCCTGCGTGATGTTGACGCCCCTGGCGTAGTTGACCTGGACGCGGCCCCCTACCTTTTTGGTGACGCCTTCGAGCACGCTGACGCCGCGGCCCGGGTTCGGGTCGCTGTAGCCGCCAAGGTGCGCGCGGTCTGCGTTCGGCCCGATGACGGCGATTGACTTCAGGCGAGTGATGTCGAGCGGCAGCGTGTTGTTCTCGTTCTTGAGGAGCGTGATGGAGCGGCGCGCGGCCTCGGCGGCTAGCTGACGGTGGGCAGGAGCGTTCGTCAGACGCTCCGTGCGCTCCGCATCAACGTAAGGTTTCTCGAAGAGGCCGAGCAGGAATTTGGCACGCAGATTCCGTGCGACGGCGCGGTCGAGCACGGCCTCGGAGACACGACCTTCACGGACGAGTTGCACGAGGTGCGTGTAGGCTTGCGGGTCCGGTAGCTCTATGTCAACGCCCGCCTCTATGGCGAGCTGCGCGGCGGCCGCGTCGTCGCTGGCGATGTGGTGCAGGCTCTGCATCTGCGGGATGCCGTAGTAGTCCGAGACGATGTGGCCGCGGAAGCCCCACTCCTGGCGGAGCACCTTGTCGAGCAGCCAGTGGCTCGCGTGCGACGGGACGCCGTCAATCTCGTTGTAAGAGGCCATCACGCTCGCCACGTTCGCCTCCCTGACGGCCGCCTCGAAGCTCGGCAGGAAGTATTCGCGCAAGATGCGCTCGGAGTAGTTGGCGGGGGCTATGTTCGTGCCGCCCTCGGGCTGGCCGTGCGCGGCGTAGTGCTTGGCTGTCGCCATGACGTGCTCGTCGTCAACGCCCGGCCCAGGCCCCTGCAAAGCTTTGATGACGGCCACGCCCATGCGCGACACGAGGTAAGGGTCTTCGCCGTAAGTCTCCTCGATGCGGCCCCAGCGCGGCTCGCGCGCGAGGTCGAGGTTAGGGCCGAGCACTTGATGGCTGCCGCGCGCGCGCGTTTCCAGGGCGGCGACGGTGAAGACGCGCGTGGCGAACTCGGGGTCCCAACTGCTGGCGAGCGAGAGGGGCTGCGGGAAGTGCGTGCCGCGTTGCGCCATCAGGCCGTGGAGCGCCTCGTCGTGGAAGATGGCGGGGATGCCGAGGCGCGTGTTCTCGACGAGCCACTTCTGTAGAGCGTTGGCGAAGCGCGCGGCGTCGCGCGGGTCCTTGCGCTCGCGCTGGCGCGCGATCTGCCCTATGCCGTGCTGCATCACGACGCGCGCCTTCTCGGGCGAGAAGTCGCCGAGGTCTGTGGAAAAATCGGTCTGCGGGCGGACCTGCGGGCGCGCGGCCCAGAGGCAGACGAGTTGTGCCACTTTCTCTTCCAGCGTCATGCGGCCGAGCAGGTCGGCCACGCGCCGCTCGACGGGCAGGCGAGGATTCTTGTAGTCGGGCGCTTCCTCCTGCGTCTTCGACGGAGGCGCGAGCGTCGCCGCCGCGATGAGCATTGCGCACAGGCACGGTAGGAAGCGTAGACGAAAGGCTGCTGAAAGTTTCATCAGAGTATCCATCCCGGGTTGACGTGAAAGCAGAAGATAACGATTCAAGCCTTTGCGCCTTTGGTTTTATCTTTGCGCCTTTGCGGGAAACAGCCGTTCTCGCAAAGGCGCAAAGTTAAGACGTAAGGCGCAAAGGGTTGAGTTTTGGTTTTGAAAATCTCTCTTGGTTCAGGCGGTCGCCACGGCGGCGAATTTGCTCGACAGCACGAGCGAGAGTGCGCCCATCAGCGTCGGGCTCTCGCCAAGGGTCGAGGGGATGATGCGCACGTCGCGCATGCCGTGGCAGGTGCTGTTTTCGCGGACGGCGCGCGTGACCGGCTCGCGGATCAGCGGCCACGCGCGGACGATTTGGCCGCCGATGATGACCGCCTCAGGGCTCAGCCCGCCGATGATGTTCGCGATGCCGACGCCCAAAAAGCGCCCCGTCTCTGCGAGCGCCGCCTGCGCGTGCGCGTCCCCGCCGAGCGCGTAATCCACCATCTCCGGGAAGTTGACGGCGTCGGCCACGCGCCCGGCCAGCTTCCTGTAGCGCGCCAGCGCCGCGCGCTCGGAGGCGAACGCCTCCCAACACTCCATGCGGCCGGCGGCGCAGGTGGTCGGCGCGTTCGTGCCGATAGTCATGTGGCCGAACTCGCCCGCCGCACCCGCCTCGCCGTGGTAAATCTGCCCGTCGAAAACTATCCCAGTGCCCAGGCCCTCCTCGACCAGGACGAGGACGAAGTCGCGCACCTCGCGGATTTCGGGCCGCCCGAACCAGAGTTCCGCCAGCGCCGCCGCGTTGGCGTCGTTGTCAATGACCACGCGCAGGCCCGTCGCGGCCTCAAGCTTCTTCGCCACGTTCCAGTCGCGCCACCTGAAGTGCGGGACGAAAATCGCGTTCCCCGTCTCGTTGTCAACGAGGCCCGGGAGGCTGAGGCCGATGGCTTCCACGCCCTTCTCCTTCCTGGCGAGGCGGCGCGCGCTCTCGATGATTAGCTTGAGCGTCTCGTCCGCGCGCGGGTCCGTCAAAAACTGCTCTTGCTCGCGGACGCGCCCCGCCAGATCGCTCGTGGCGACGACCGTCCGCGTGGTGCCGAGGTCAACGCCGAGGGCGATGGGGCCAGCGGCGCGCAGTTGCAGGAGGATGGGGGGACGGCCGCCCGTGGACTCGCCCTCGACCTCGTCAATCAACCCCTGCTCTTTCAGCTCCTCGACGATGAGCGAGACGGTCGAGCGCTGCAACTCCGTCTCCTGCGAGATGGCCGCGCGCGAGATGGGCGAGCGCTCGCGGACGTAGTTGAGCACGATCTGCCGGTTGATGTGGCGGATCGTGTCGGAGCGCGCGACACTGGCTTTCTTCAGGTTGATACGTCGCATGGGGAACTAAGGGAAAAGCTGAGCAATAACCGAACCGGCCCGAACTTTGTTCAACCGCCTGAGAAAACTTTGCGCGAGGTTAAGCCTTGACGCATAATCCGTCAAGACCAAACTTTTGGCGGCCGCGTTTAAATCCACCCCGAAGAGGTTAAAGCTGAAGGTGCGAACCCTGAGAAACCTGCTGGCGACACTCGCCTTGTTACTGATGATGGCTGACGGCGCTCACTCCCAAATTGGCACAGTATCTAAGACCCGGACCCCGCTGAAAACCGGCTGGCAGTTCCGCGAGGCCGGCAAGCCCGACTGGCACAGCGCGACGGTCCCCGGCTGCGTCCACACGGACCTGCTCGCCAACAAACTGATCGAAGACCCGTTCTACCGCGACAACGAAAAGAAACTGCAATGGATCGGCAAGACCGACTGGGAGTACCGGACGACCTTCACGGTCGCGCCCGCCCTGCTCCGCCGCCAGAACGTCGAGTTGGTCTTCGAAGGATTAGACACCTACGCGGAGGTTTTTGTTAACGGGAATTCTCTGCTGAGCGCCGACAATATGTTCCGCACCTGGCGCGTGGACGCCAAAAACGCGCTCGCGCCCGGCTCCAACAGCCTCGTGATACGCTTCCGCTCGCCCATCAACGAGGTGCTGCCCTTGCTGGCGAAGATGAGTTATCAATTGCCGTCGCCCAACGACCAGGCCGAGAACGAGAAGGAGAGGACGAGCCCGCACACGCGCAAGGCCCCCTACCATTACGGCTGGGACTGGGGGCCGCGCTTCGTCACGAGCGGCGTCTGGAAACCCGTCTACCTCGAAGCCTGGGACGGCGCGCGCATCGCTGACCTGCACGTCGCGCAGAAGCAGGTGACGACCGCGCTCGCCAAATTGACGGCCGAAGTCGAGGCGGTCGCGGACGCGGACGTGGACGCGACGGTCGTCGTGGATAACTTAACGAGCAGGACAATCGCGGCCCGGAGCAAAGTCAGGCTCGCGAAGGGCATCAACCGCGTGCCGCTCGATTTCGTCATCCAGCGGCCCGCGCTCTGGTGGCCGAACGGCCTCGGCGCGCACCCGCTCTACAGCTTCCGCGCGCGGCTCTTAATCAACGGCCGGCCCGCGGACGAGGCGCGCACGCGCACCGGCCTGCGCTCACTTGAGCTTCGCCAGCAGCCAGACCAGTGGGGCAAGAGCTTCGCTTTCATCATCAACAACGTGCCTGTCTTCGCCAAGGGCGGCAACTGGATTCCGTCCGACAGCTTCCCGACGCGCGTCACGAAAGAGAAGTACAGGCACTTGCTGGAATCCGTCCGCGACACGAACATGAACATGCTGCGCGTCTGGGGTGGCGGCATCTACGAGTCGGACGAGTTCTACGAGCTGTGTGACGAGATGGGCATTCTCGTCTGGCAGGATTTCATGTTCGCCTGCGCCATGTATCCGGGCGACCAGAAGTTTCTGGACAACGTCCGCGCGGAGGCCGTGGACAACGTCAAGCGGCTCAGGAACCACCCGAGCCTGGTCATCTGGGCCGGCAACAACGAGGTCGAGACGGCCTGGCACCACTGGGGCTGGAAGCAGAATCTGCCGGCCTCGCTCTGGGACGACTATTTGAAAATCTTCCACGGCGTCCTCAAGGAAGTCACTATGGAGCTAGACCCCGCGCGCCCATATTGGCCCAGTTCGCCCAGCTCCAACCTCGAAGACGATTCAGACTCGCAGAAGATAGGCGACGTGCACTACTGGGAGGTCTGGCACGCCTCCAAGCCGTTCGAGTTTTACGAGAAGCAGTTCCCGCGCTTCATGAGCGAGTACGGCTTCCAGTCGTTCCCGCAGATCGAGACGGTCAGCACCTACACGCTCCCCACCGAGCGCGACATACAGTCGCCCGTCATGCTCGCGCACCAGCGCCACCCGCGCGGCAACCAGCTCATCCGCGAGTACATGCTGCGCGAGTACCCTGAGCCGAAGGACTTCGATTCGTTCCTCTACGTCAGCCAGGTCTTGCAGGCCGAGGGCATCCGCACGGGGGCCGAGCACCTGCGCCGCATCATGCCGCGCAACATGGGCTCGCTCTACTGGCAGATTAACGACTGCTGGCCCGTCGCCTCCTGGTCGAGCATAGACTATTACGGCCGCTGGAAGGCGCTACAGTATTACGCCCGCCGCTTCCACACGGACCTGCTCGTCAGTCCTCACAAGGAGAAAGGCAATCTCGATTTCTACGTCGTCTCCGACCGCACGACGCCCGAGGAGGCCGAGCTGCGCGTCCGGCTGATGGACTTCGACGGCAACTTTCTGAAGAGCGACCAGAGGAGCTTGACCGTCGCCCCGCTTCAGAGCAAGGTTTACCTGAGCCTGCCGGTAGAAACCTGGTTGGAAGGGAGGGACGCGAAGAAAGTCCTGCTCGCTTACGAGCTTTCGGTGGGCGGCAAGGTTGTTTCCGCCAACAACTACTTCTTCGAGCCCTACAAGAACCTGTCAATGCCGCCCGCGCAGATTGGCACAGAAGTCGTGCGGACGCGCCGCGGCTTCAAGGTCGCCCTGACCGCGGACAAATTCGCGCGCGCCGTCTATCTGTCACTGGCAAGCGGCGACGGCTTCTTCTCCGACAACTACTTCGACATCCTGCCCGGCCAGAAAGTCGAAGTCGAGTTCCGCCCGCGCTCCACCATGACGCTCGCGGATTTTCGCACTGGCCTCCGCGTGCGCTCGATGAAAGACGCTTTTTAGGCGGATTGTTCTTTGCGCCTTCTAGCGATTCTTGTCCAGCATTTCGACGAGGGCCTCGGGGGCGGACCATTGCGGGTTATGGTCGGCGGTCAATTGTAAGACTGTCCAGCCGCGCTGCTTGGCGCGCTCGGCCTGGGCGGCGAAGTCGTCAGACTTAGCATCGCGGCCGGCCTCGACCGTCAGGATGTAGACGGCTGGGAGCTGGCGGGCCGCCTTGTTCTTGAGCGAGAGGGGCTCCGTAAAAGTCTTGAGAGATTGCGGCACGTCCTTCGGCGGCGGCTGGTCGGGCTTGACCCACGGGGGCACTATGAAGCTGCCCTGCGTCATCTGCTTGATCCAGGCCCCGCGCTCGCCGTGTATGCTCTGCACGCTCTCGCCGTCTTCGGGGACGAAGGCGTCCAGGTAGACGAGCCGCTTGATGCGTTCGGGGACGCGGTCGGCCACGCCCGTGATGACCATTCCGCCGTAGCTGTGGCCGACGAGCGTCACGTCGCGCAGGTCTTCGAACAGGATGGCGTTGACCACGTCCGTGACGTGCGTCGAAAGGCCAACGTCCGGCGAGGCCAGGTGCACACGCTCGCCCTGGCCCGTCAGCGAGGGCCTGTACACGTCGTAGCCCTTCTCCCTGAGCAGGGCCTCGACGCGGCGGAAGGCCCAGCCCCCGCCCCACGCGCCGTGGACGATGACGAAAGTCGGCTTCGCGGGCTTCTCCGTCTTCTGCGCCTGCGCGCTGACGACGCCGTGCGCTACCAAAAAGAGCAGCGCCAGCGCCGCCGTCAAACACGTCTTTCTGAGTTTCATAAGTTGTCCTTCTTACCTCGCGGCCGCACGCAGTCCGAGGGCCGCGACCGTGCCGGGGTCGGGCTTGGCCTCGCCGTCCTTCTTGACGACGACGCTGAAGCCGCCCGCGTAGTCCCACATGGCCCAGCCTATGTCGTACTTTTCGAGCGTGGTGCGCACGTCTTCGAGCCAGCGCAGGCGGTCGGCCTCGTGCGCGTAGGCGCGGTAGACGCCGAACTCGTTGCAGACGAGCGGGACGTTGTGCTTGCGCGCCCAGGCCGCGGCGAGCCCTATCTCCTTGTCCAGGCGCTCGCGGCCCCACCGCTCCTCGCCGTAGAACTTGAGCGCCGCGCGCGCCTGCTCGTTCTCGATTGAAGTCAGCAGGGTCGCCACGGCTTCCGGGCTCGAAGGGTACGGCACGCCTTTGAGGTGCGGCCAGAAGTCCGCGCCCCACGTCGCGCCCTGGTGCGTGAAGTTGTGGTTCTCGTAGAAGTGAAAGTTGTAGATCACGTTCCGGTCGGCCAGCGGCTCCATCAGCAGGAGTTGATCCACGGACGACCATTTCGGGCCGGTCGCGATGATGGTGTGCTGGGGCGCGGCCTCGCGGATGGCGGCCGCCGCTTTCGTCTGAATACCAATCCAGCGGTAAGAGTCCTCGACCATCGGCTCGTTGAGGATTTCGAGGAAGACGCGCTCGGGGTCGCGCGCGGAGAGGTGACGCGCGAGTGAGCGCCAGAAGTCAACGAAGGCGGCGGCCGCGCCGTTGTCCGTCCGAAGTTTGATTTTGAACTCGTCCGCGGGGTGTATGTCCACGACGACCGCGAGGCCGCTCGCCAGCAGCATGTCGAGCGCCGCGTCGAGTTGGCGCAAATACTCCGGCTTGAGCTGCGCGGCGTCCGCCTCGACGATGAGCGGGGCGGGCTCCACGGTGAACCTGACGTGGTCGAAGCCCAGACTCTTGATGAGCGCGATGTCGCGCTCGGTGGTGTGCGTCTTGAGATGAGTCTCGGAGTAGTCGCGGCGCGGCGACTGCGCGAACCAGTGGCTCAGGTTGATGCCGCGGCGCAGGCGCGCGTGCCGCCGGAAGGCGACCTCGGACGCGCCGCCCTGCGCGCGGACGCCCGGCACACACGGCAGGCAAACGAGCAGCACGAAAAACGCGAAGGCGAATTTTTTGAGCATGGCCCTATTTGTAGCAGGAAGCCGCGGCGCGGTAAAGAGTGGCGGCTAAATTGAGGGCGCGTAGGCGAATTTGTTGGCGAGGACGAGCGAGAGCGCGCCCATCAGCGTGGTCTGTTCGCCGAGGGTCGAGGGGATGATGCGCGCCGTGGGCAGGCCGCGCCGGACGCTGCGCTCCACGGTCTCGCCGAAGACCTCCGCGACCAGCGGCCACGCGCGCGCGATTGAGCCGCCGACGACGACCAGCTCCGGGCTAAAACCGACGATCAGGTTCGAGATGCCTATGCTGACGTACTTCGCCGTCTCGACGAGCGCCGTGCGCGCCGCCTCTTCGCCTTCGAGCGCGCGGTCAATCAGCTCCGCGAAAGTCAGTTGGCCGGAGGTGTCGAAAGTGAGGCGGCTGTAGCGTGCCAGCGCCGCGCGCCCCGAGGCGAAAGCCTCCCAGCAGTCGAAGCTGCCGCAGGAGCAGGCGACCGGGGCCTTCTGGCCTATGATCATGTGGCCGAACTCGCCGGCCGCGCCGCCCGTTCCCCTATAAATCTGCCCGTCGAAAATGATGCCCGTGCCGACGCCTTCGGAGACGAAGACCATGATGAAGTCGCGCGCGTTGCTCATCTCGGGCCGCCCGAACCAGAGCTCGGCCAGCGCCGCCGCGTTGGCGTCGTTGTCAATCATGACGCGCAGGCCCGTCGCCGCCGAGACGCGGCGCTCGACCTCCAGGTCGCGCCAGTTGAAGTAGGGGATGTAGAGCGCCTTGCCCTGCGACGGGTCAACCAGGCCGGGCAGGATGACGCCGATGCCCTCTAATCCCTGGCTGTGCCCCTTCTTGAATTCGAGGACGCAGTCAATGGCGCGCGTGATGGTCTTCTCGAAGTCGGCGTCGGTCTCGAACTCTTCCTTTTCGATGACGCGGCCCGCGAGGTCGCTGGCGGCGACGACCGTGCGCGTCGGCGTGATGTCAACGCCGATGGCGGCCGTGCCGGAGGCGCGCAGGCGCAGGAGCGTGGGCCGCCGCCCGCCCGTGGACTCGCCCTCGCCGATCTCTTCGACGAGCGCGTCGGCCACCAGCTCGTCCACGATGGTCGAGACCGTCGAGCGTTGGAGCACGGTCTCGCGCGCGATCTCGGCGCGTGAAATTGGCCCACGCTCGCGCACGTAGTTGAGCACGATCTGGCGATTGATGTCGCGCATCGTGCTGAAGTTCGCGGCCTGTGCTCTCTTGAGGTCAATCCGTCGCATGGCGTTACCCCTTAGCTATATCACATAGAATTGCGCGAGCAAACCATTTTCCTGCGGGCGCGATTAACGGGAGTCCGCTTTTGTGATACGGTGGGCAGCGTGAGGAGGAGGCCATGTACTGCCCACAGTGCGGAAACGAAGCCGCCGCGGACCAGCGCTTCTGCCGCTCGTGCGGCGCGAACCTGAAGATCATCGCCCGCGCCGTCTCGCTCGGCGAGGCCGTCGCGCGCAGCGACCGCGGCCCGCTGCCGAAGATTAAGGCGATCATGAGCGAGCTCAAGGCGCAGCACGCGACCGAAGAGGTCTCGCACGCCGTGGAGCGGATGAACGAGGAGATCGTCAGCGGCATCGAGCACGAGCAGGAGAAGAAGGAAGAGAAGCTTGAGCTGCGGCGCGAGAACCACATCGCCAAGGGCCTGGCCGCCATCGGCGCGGGGCTGGGGCTGATGATCTTCCTCTACTACTACGCGGGCGTCGTCGTCGGCTTAATCCCGCCCGAGGCGCTGGCTAAAATCCCCTTCCCGCTCGAACCCGCTTTGCGCGCCGCCTGGATCGTCGGTCTGATTCCGACCTTCGCCGGCACGGGCCGCTTCATAGGCGGCCTCATGACCCGGCCCGAGCGCCAGCGCCGGCTCAAGGCCGCGGAGCAGAAGATGGAAGCGAAGGAAGTGAAAGCCGCCGAGCCGGAGCCGCAGCCCCTCCCGCGGAGCGTCACGGAGGGCACGACCGAGTTGCTCGACGAAGGGCGCAAGGCTTCAAAGGCTTCAGTCAGTCAGGGGCAGTGAGACATCTCGGAAAGGTGAGTCAGTACCGCCTGCGGTAGCGGGCGGGTGTTCGGCGTTGCAAACTCGCCCGCTACCGCAGGCGGTACTGACAGTCGGAGACGGATAAGTCGTGAACGGAAAAGTCAGGTGGGGCGTGCTCGGGGCGGCGAAGATCGCCGTCGAGAAAGTCATCCCGGCAATGCAGCGGGGCGAGTGGTCGGAGGTGACGGCCATCGCGTCCAGGGACTTGCCGAAGGCCGAGAGCGCGGCCCGGGCTCTCGGCATCCCCAGGGCTTACGGCTCGTATGAAGAGTTGCTGGCGGACCCGTCCGTGGAGGCCGTCTACAACCCTCTGCCCAACGACCTGCACGCGCCCTGGACGATTAAGGCGGCGGAGGCCGGCAAGCACGTGCTCTGCGAAAAGCCTCTCAGCCTTAACGTGGAAGAGGCGAGGCGGCTGCTCGAAGTGCGTGACCGCACGGGCGTGAAAATCCAGGAGGCTTTCATGGTGCGCACGCACCCGCAGTGGACGGGCGCGCTCGCGCTCGTCCGCGCCGGGCGCATAGGGAGCTTGCGCGCCGTCAGCGGCTTCTTCAGCTACTTCAACGCGGACCCGGCCAACATTCGCAACAGGCCCGGGGCCGGCGGCGGCGCGCTGATGGACATAGGCTGCTACCTCATCACCATCTCAAGACTCTTCTTCAATGAGGAGCCGCGCAGGGTCTCCGCGCTCGTCGAGCGCGACCCCGCTCTCGGGGTTGACCGCCTGACTTCGGCCCTCATGGATTTCCCCTCGGGGCACGCCGCGTTCACGTGCTCGACGCAGCTCGCCCCTTACCAGCGCGTGCAGCTCGTCGGCACGCGCGGGCGCATAGAAGTCCTCATCCCCTTCAACGCGCCTTCGGATCGGCCGATGCGAATTCTGCTCGACGACGGCTCAGACCTTTTTGGCACAAACATCGAGACGATAGAGTTCCCGGCCTGCGACCAGTACGAGATTCAGGGCGACCTCTTCTCGCGCGCCATCCGCGAGAACACGTCGCAGCCCATCCCGCTCGAAGACGCCGTCAACAACATGGCCGTCATCGAGGCCGTCTTCCGCTCTGCGGAAACGGGCAAGTGGGAAACGCCCGACCAAACTATCAGGTGAGGAAAACGAGAAAAGGAATTAACAGGGATGGACAGGATCGTCAGGATTAAAGAACAGCCATGATTCTGTTTTTATCCTGTCTATCCTGTCCATCCCTGTTAATATCTCAGTAAGAATTTCATCCAACATCGAGGAGTCCGCCCGTTAATGACAAAGAAACTGAATCGCCGCGACTTCATCAGGCTTTCGGCCGCCGCGGGGGCCGCCGGCCTCGCGCTCCCTTCGCTCTTCGCCGCCGCCGGCCCGCCGCAAACGTCCGCCAAGCCGCTCAAGTCTTTCGACGCACAGGTCAACGAGCTGCTCGCGCGCATGACGCTCGAAGAGAAGATCGGGCAGATGACGCAGGCGGAGCAGGACGCGCTCAAGGACGTGGGCGACATAGAGACCTACTTCCTCGGCTCTCTCTTGAGCGGCGGCAGCTCCGACCCGAAGGCCGGCAACAGCCTGGAGGCCTGGACGGACCTTTACGACAAGTACCAGGCCCGCGCCGTCAAGACGCGGCTCGGCATCCCGATTCTTTACGGCATAGACGCCGTCCACGGCCACAACAACGTGCTCGGCGCGACCGTCTTCCCGCATAACATTGGTTTGGGCTGCACGCGCAACCCGCGCCTTATCGAGCGCGCGGCGCGCGTCACGGCCGTGGAGGTGCGCGCCACGGGCATCCAGTGGACGTTCGCGCCGTGCGTCACGGTCCCGCGCGACGAGAGGTGGGGCAGGACTTACGAGGGCTTCGGCGAAGCGCCCGAGCTGGCCCGCGACCTCGGCGAGGCGGCGGTCAGAGGCTTTCAGGGCAAAGACCTCTCGGACCCCTTGAGCATCCTCGCTTGTGCCAAACATTACGTCGGCGACGGCGGGACGGCGTGGGGCACCGGCGGCTTCGAGCACCCGGTCACGAAGAAGAAGTATCTGGACCAGGGCGACACGCGCGTCTCCGAGAAGGAGCTGCGTGAGATTCACTTGCCGGGCTACCCGAGCACCATCAAGGCGGGCGTCGGCACCATCATGCCCTCCTACAGCAGCTGGAACGGCGTCAAGCTCTCGGGCCACAAGAAGCTCCTGACGGACGTTCTCAAAAATGAGCTCGGCTTCGACGGCTTTCTCATCTCCGACTACAACGCCATAGACCAGATCACGCCCGACTACAAGCAGGCCATTGAGATTTCCACCAACGCCGGCATGGACATGTTCATGGTCCCGACCAAGTACAGGGAGTTCTTCACGCTCCTCAAAGAATTGGTCAACGAGGGCAAGGTGCCCATGTCGAGGATTGACGACGCGGTGCGCCGCATCCTGCGCGTCAAGTTCGCGATGGGTTTGATGGACAAGGGCAGGTCGCAACTGGCCGACAGGAGTCTGCACAAGAGTTTCGGCTCGGCGGAGCACCGCGCCGTGGCGCGCGAGTGCGTGCGCCAGTCGCTCGTGCTCCTGAAGAACGCGAAGAAGACGCTGCCGCTCTCGAAGAAGGCCGCGCGGATACACGTCGGCGGGAAGACTGCGGACGATTTGGGCAACCAGTGCGGCGGGTGGACGATTGACTGGCAGGGCAAGAGCGGCCAGGACTTGCCGGGCGGGACGACCATCCTGAAAGCCATCCAGCAGATGGTCTCGCCTTCGACCAAAGTCACTTTCGCGAAGGACGGCTCGGGCGCGGAGGGCGCGACTGTCGGCGTCGTCGTGGTCGGCGAGACGCCTTACGCGGAAGGCGTCGGCGACACCGAAGACCTGTCGCTTGCGGCGGAGGACGTGGCGGCGATTGACAACATGAAGCGCGCAGGCATCCCGGTCGTCGTCGTGCTCGTCTCTGGCCGCCCGATGATTATTGACAAGGTGTTGGACAAGGCGGACGCCTTCGTCGCGGCGTGGCTGCCGGGCACGGAGGGGCAGGGCGTGGCGGACGTGCTCTTCGGCGACTACAAGCCCACGGGCAAGCTCTCCTTCACCTGGCCCCGCACAATGGCACAAATTCCCATCAACGTCGGCGACAAAACCTACGACCCGCTCTTCAAGTACGGCTTCGGGCTGAGTTATTGAGAAGAGCGGGTTTCAAAACCAAAACTCAACCCTTTGCGCCTTAAGTATTAACTTTGCGCCTTTGCGTGAACGGCTGTTTCGCGCAAAGGCGCTAAGGGAAAACCTAAGGCGCAAAGGGTTGAATTATTTTCAGGGTCTAAGTTGTCGCCGCCGTTTTCGCGCGGGGTGCGATGACGGCTTCGGCGAAGCGCTCCATCTCTTCGAGCTGCGGGCTGCATTGAAGGAGGAGGAGGTCAACGCCCGCCTCTTCAAATTCTGAGACGCGCTCGCGGACCTGCTCGGGCGTGCCCGCGAGGCCGGAGCGCAGGCCGCGGTTCGAGACCGAGTAGTCTTCGAGCGAGACCTGTTGCTCCAATTTTGTGCCCGCGAGCCACTGTTGATAATTCTCGTAGCCGGCCGCCGACTGCTTCACGTCCGTGACGCGCGCTATCTCGCGCCGGACTTCCTCTTCAGTGTCGCGCACGACCGCGTAAGCCGCGACGCCGTACTTCATCGGCGGGAGGCCGTGGCGCTCGCGCCGCGCCGCCATGTCTTCAATCTTCTCACGCACGCGCGCGGGCGGGTCGCCGTGCATGACGTAGGCGTCGCACAACTCAGAGATCAGCTCCTTGGCCGCCTCGGATTCGCCGCCCGCGTAGATGACGGGCCGCGGCTTCGTCAGCGGCTTCGGCTGCATCACGGCGTCCTCGACGCGGTAATACTTTCCTTCGAAAGAGAAGTGGTCCTGTTTCCACATCTCGTCTACGACGTGCAGCCACTCGGCCGTGCGCGCGTAGCGGTCGTCGTGCTGCTCGAAGTGTACGCCGTACTTTTTGGCCTCGTCGGCCCACCAGGATGAGACGACGTTGAGCGAGAGGCGGCCGCCGCCGCCTATGTGGTCAATGTTGGCGGCCTGCTTCGCCAGGAGGGCGGGGTTGTGAAAGGTCGGGCGCACGGCGACCATCAGCTCAAGCCGCGACGTGACGGCGGCCAGCGCCGCGGCCGTTGACCAGGCATCGAGCGAGGGCGCGTCCGCCCCCTTGATGTCGTTGAGGTTCAACTCGGCGACGAGCGTCAGGTCGTAGCCTATCTCTTCGCTGCGGCGCGCGAGCCGGCTCGTGTACTCCCAACTCGTCTCCATCCCCTCGTCGGCGACGTTCCTCAGCCAGCCGCCGAAAACAGGGAGCCAGTAGCCGTAGCGCATCTCCGTGCCTCCTCTTCCAGGTAGTCCACCAGCCGCGCGTGCGGGTCGAAGCCGACGACCGAGACGGCATCCGCCACGAAATTCGAGAGCGCGTTGATGTCGTAAAAGAGCACCTCGCCGCTGCGGTCGTCCACCATGTACTCTATGCCGCCCAGGTCCAGCCGCGCGGCGCGCGCGATCCGCTCGACGGCCTCGATGACCGGCTCTGGCGGCTCGTAGGCTTCGACCTTCAGCCCCGCCTTCGGCGCGTCGGCCAGACACGTCTCGCCGAGGGCCGCGGCCTGATCTTCCACCTGGCAGATTTCCGCCGGGCAGAGGTTGAAGCTATCGCCTGTCGGGAAAACTTTCATCGCGTACAGGAACTTGCCCGCGAGCGTTTCGACGCGCGTGATGTGGCCGCCGCGCGCAGGGACGTACTCCTGCACGAGGGCCGTGCTGTCAACGCCCAACTCTATGCTCCCTGCCTCGACTGCGTTCTCTAAAGCTGCGAGCGAGTCGTAGCGGACAATCCCCGCTCCGCGTCCGCCCACGTTGGGCTTGACGACGACGGGGAAGCTCAAATCACGCGCGGCCGCGAGGGCTTCCGCGGGATGATTGATGACGCGCGTCGCAGGGAATTTCAGTCCGAGCGAGTTGAGCAGGCTGAGTTGCAGGGCTTTCGAAGTCTCGACGGCGAAGGCTTCACGGCCGTTGATGACGCGCACGCCCTTGCGCTCCAGGTGTGCCAGAAAATCCCGCGTGTAGAAGAGCGCGTTGCCGTGGCCGCGCAGGTAGGACGAGGCGCTCATGCGGTTGAACAGGAGCGCATAGTCCACGGCGTCGGCCGCGGGGTCGAAGCTGTGGCGGCTCGCGTCCAGGCGGACGTAAGGCAAGCCCCGCCGGTCCATCTCCGCAAACAGCGCGCGGAACCACTCGGGGTGCTCGTAGTAAACGGCTATCGGAAGCAGGCCGGTCATATAAAATTCCCTCCTGGCGGCGGGGGCAAGCCGCCCTTCCCGACCTGCGAGACTGTGTGGACTGAGTGATTCAACTCGCGCGGCCTCGCAGGTCGGGAAGAGTGGCTTGCCCCCGCCGCTGTCGAAAAATCTTAGGCCGCTACCTGGCGGGCGTCAAACGCACGGCCGCGCCGCCGCCCGGCGCGAGCTTGAGTGTCATCAGACTGCCCGTGCCTTTGAATTTGCCGGCATTGACTTCGGCCTTCGTCGTGACGACCACTTCGTCGGCCTTCGCGCCGTCGGCGTACATGGTCGCGTTGTAAATGGGGTCGCCGAGGAACATGAGCGGCACTGTGATCTCGCGCGCCTCCTCGTTGTTCAGCGCGCCGACGTACCACTCCCGGCCGCGGCGGCGCGCGACGACGACGTACTCGCCTATCCGGCCGCCGATGGCGCGCGTCTCGTCCCACGTCGTTGGCACAATTTTAAGAAACTCCGCGCCGGCCTGACCCTTGTACGCGCCGGGGTTGTCGGAGACGCACGCGAACGGGCTCTCGTAGACGACGAACATGGCGAGCTGGTGCGCGCGCGTCGTCATCACCTCGGGGCCGATGAATTTGACTTTGAAGTCCTGCCGCGTGCGGTTGCGGAACGCGCCGGGCGTGTAGTCCATCGGCCCCAGCAGCAGGCGCGTGAAGGCGAGCGTCACGTTGTGCGTCGCCGTCACGCGCGCGCTCCACTTGTTGTACTCCGCGCCCATCACGCCCTCCTGCGTCAGGTAGTTCGGGTAAGTGCGCGCGAGCCCCGTCGGCTTGTAAGCCCCGTGCAGGTCAACCAAGAGGTGATGCTCGGCCGCCTTCCCGAGCACGCGGTGGTAAAAGGCGACCATCTCCTGATCGTCGCTGTCCATGAAGTCTATCTTGACGCCTTTGATGCCGAGGCGCTCGTAGTGCGGGAAGGCCGCGTCCATCTGGTCGTTGACCAGCCGCCAGTGCGCCCAGACCCACAGGCCGACGCGCCGGTCGCGCGCGTAAGCGACGAGGCCCGGCAGGTCTATCTCTGGAATCGTCTTCGTGATGTCCGCCTTAAAATCCATCTGCGAGCCGAAGCCCGGGAGCTTGCTGTACCACCCGGCGTCAATCAGCATGTATTCGAGCCCCATCTCGGAGGCGAAGTCAATGTAGTGCTTCATCGTCGCGTCGTCCATGCCGACTTTGAAGCTCACGCCCTCCGTGTTAGGGCCGGACCACCAGTCCCAGGCGGAGCGCCCAGGGCGTATCCAGGACGTGTCGGTGACGACGCTTGGCGTGCTGAGGTTCTGAATCAGAGTTGACTCGATGAGTTTGGCGGCTTCATTCGAGACCATCACGACGCGCCAGGGCGTGACGAAGCCTGCGGAGCCGACCGAGCCGCGCACGGCGATGGTATTGTCATCGCGGCGCGGCGAGAGGCGGCTCGTGACGCCGTAACCGCCGTTTGCTACGCGCGCGAAGTAGAGTCCGGCGTAGTCCTTCAAGTCCGCCTCGGAGAGCGCGAAGGTCGTGCGCTCGTCGCGCGTTTGGCAGACGAGCGGGAGGCCGACGACGGCGTCCGGCCGTATGCGGTCAGAGATGATGTGGTCGTACTCGGCTTCGTAAGAAGTTTTGAAGCCGCCGAGCTGCAAGGCCCAGCAGTCCAGGTCGGCCGGAAAGCGGAAGTCGCTGCGCTCGGCCGCCAGCTCGAAATCTTTTACGGCGTCCTGCGCGGGCAGCCGGTAGCGGAACGCCGCGCCGTCGTCGTAAGCGCGGAAGACGAGTTCGAGCTTGCGCTGGGGAGCGCGCTCCTCGGCGAGCGCGACCGTCAGCTCGTGGTAATGGTCGCGCGCCTGTCGAGTCTTGCCAGCGACGAGCGTGTACCTCTCGTCGCTCATGTCGCGCCGCACGCCCGTCACGCGCAGGCCCTGCGAGAGCAGGCCGCCGTTCTTGAATTCGAGGCCGAGCGCGGAGGGAATGATGACGGGCTGGCCGCGGTAGGAGACGGAGTAAAGCGGCGCGCCCTGCTCGTTGAGCGCCAGCGTGATTTCGAGCTGCCCGCCCGGCGACGACAGTTTCAACGGCAAAGCCTCCGATTGCGCGAAAGCGTCCACTCGCAAGACGCAAACCAAGGCGAGCAGCAAAACGCAGCTTTGAATCTTAGACACGGAGCGTCCCTCTTTATTTCGAATTTAAGAGCTTTTCAAATCTTAAACTCAAGCTTTTGCGCCTTAAGTTTTTCCTTAGCGCCTTTGCGGGAAACAGCCGTTCACGCAAAGGCGCAAAGTTAATACTTAAGGCGCAAAGGGTTGAGTTATTGCGACCAGCGTGTCGGCTCGCGGTCCCAGCGGTGCGCGCGCAAGGTTTGTAGAAGATTGTCGGGCAGCGGGCCGGCGTCGCTGGCCGCGACGTTCGCTTCGACGTTGCGGAGTTTGCGCATCCCCGGAATGATGGTTGACACTTCGGGGCTGCCGAGGATGAAGCGCAGGGCCAGCTCCGGCAGCGTCAGCCCCGCGCCTTCGGCAACCGGCTTCAGGCGATCCGCGCGCTCCACACTCGGGATCAAATTCTCCGGGACGAAGTAGGTGTTGCGCCAGTCGCCCTCGGGCCAGCGGCTCTCTTTCGTCAGCGTCCCCGTCAGCGTCCCCTCGTCGAACGGCACGCGCGCGATGACGGCCACGTCCATCTCGCGGCACGCCGGGAACAACTCGTCCTCCGGGTTCTGGTCGAAGATGTTGTAGATGACCTGCACGGCGTCAACCAGCCCGCTCCTCACGGTGCGCACGCCGTTCCAGGGCTCCCAGCGGTTGAGGCTCAGGCCGACGGCCTTAATCAAACCCTGCCCGCGCAGCTCGTCAATCTTTTTGGCCCAGCGGTCGTCCGCGCCCCAAGTGTCCTCCCAGACGTGGAACTGCATGAGGTCGAAATGAGCGAGCCCCGCGTTCTTCAAGCTGCTGTGGACGTACTCTTCGATGTGGTCGGGCGGGAACGCGTCGTCGAGCGTGGAGCCGCGGCGGCTCGGCCAGGCGCGGTTCTTCGGGGGGATTTTGCTGGCCGTGTAGAGCTTCTTGTCGGGGTTGGCGCGCACGAGGCGGCCGAGCAAAGCCTCGCTCCGGCCGTCGCCGTAGACCCAGGCGGTGTCGAAGAAGTTGCAGCCCAGGTCAACCGCCCGCTGCAAGGCCGAGAGCGACTCCTCGTCGTCCGACCCGGTCCAGCCGCCCATCCCCCACATCCCGTAACCGATCTCGCTCACGGACCAACCCGTGCGCCCGAACCGCCGGTAATTCATCCCACACACTCCCTCAGATTGAGAATCTAAATCTCACGCGAAGGCGCAAAGTTTGTTATTGTCGTTCCGAAGCGGTAAGAGTCGCACAGCCGTCCGTTTCGTCGCAAGTGCGGGGAGGGTCGGGGAACTGATGAGAGAAGACGCGCTGGTCGGGGCCATGGAGGGCGGCGGGACCAAGTTCGTGTGTGCCGTCGGCACGGGGCCGCGCGACCTCAGGCGCACGGAGTTTCCTACCGGCGACGACCCCGCGCGCGTTCTGGCACAGGCGACCGACTGGCTGCGCCGCCAAGAGCAGGAGCGCGGAAAGTTGCGCGCCGTCGGCGTAGGCTCGTTCGGACCCGTAGACCTGAACCCGGACTCGCGGACTTACGGGCACGTCACGGCGACGCCGAAGCCGGGCTGGAACGGCGCTGATGTCGTCGGCCCCGTGCGCCGCGCCTTCCCCGGTCTGGCGGTCGCCTTCGAGACGGACGTGAACGCCGCGGCGCTTGGCGAGTATTACTGGGGCAGCGCCGCGGGCCTGGACGACTTCGTCTACATCACAATTGGCACAGGAATCGGCGGGGGCGCGGTGGCTTCGGGGCGGCTCGTGCACGGCCTAGTCCACCCGGAAATGGGCCACATGCTCCTGCCGCGCGCGGCCGGCGACACGTTCGAGGGGGCGTGCCCCTATCACGGCCCCTGCTGGGAGGGCTTGTGCTCCGGCCCGGCGCTCTTGAAGCGGACGGGCGCGAGGGCCGAAGACCTCCCGGCGGACCACGCGGCCTGGGCTTACGCGACCCATTACACTGCGCTGGCGCTCGCCAACATCACGGGCGTGCTGTCGCCCCGCCGCGTGATTATCGGCGGCGGCGTGAGGCGCGCGGGCCGCCTCGGACAGGAAGAGTTCTTCCGGCTGATACGCGAGAAGACGCGCGCGGTCGTGGGCGGCTACCTGGCCGCGCCCGCGCTCGCGGACGGGATAGATGACTACATAGTCGCGCCGCGCTTGGGCGACGACGCGGGCGTCTGCGGTGCCGTCGCGCTCGCCCAACTGGCGCTCAAGGCGAGTTAGCCGCGGGCGCTTATTGCCCGAAGCGTTGCCTGTACTCGCTTGAGTTGATGAAGCCGGAGACCAGATTCAAAACATCCCCCGCGGCCGCGGCCCAGGCCCTGCGGCCCTCGTCTTCGGGGTCGCGCCGCAGGAAGGTGAAGTAGTGAATCAGCACCAGCGACTCGGCGCGCAACTTCTCGCGGACCTCGTCGCGGCCGATGACGCTCATCAGCAACTCGGCGCGCGTCTTCCCCTTCAACTCCGGGTCGCTCACGAGCCGCGCCGCGTCGTCCGCCCCGAGGCCGGCGCTCGCGCGCAAGGAGTTGATGATGTCGCGGTCGGTCTTCACGCTCCGCACGGCCGCAAGTCCCCGGCCCCTTAACCACCGCTCCGTGTACTGGCGCGGTTGGCCCGCCTCGACCAGAGACCCCATCTCGCGCACAAACTCGCGGTACAAGGGCTCCCTGCCCAGGGCGATTTTGTAGAGCCCGTAGACGAGCCGCGCCCGACCCTGATACTCGTCCGAAAGCAGCAGCCCCGCGGAGACGGCCTCGCGGCCGCAGGTCGCATCACCAGCCGGGCACTCGTTCAGCTTCCTGACCAACTCCGCCAACTCCTCGGCCTCCGGCTCCCTGCCCAGTAAATCCACGAACTGCTGGCGCACGAAGAAGAGGGAGTCGTCGAGCGGATTCGTCGCGCCGTCCACGCGGTCGTCGTCGGCTAGAAGGATTTCGACCTCGGAGTTTTGGCCCAGGGCGGCCCCGCCCTCCGGCAGACTCAGCCGCAGGCGCAGGCTCTCGTCGCCTTCCGCGTAAGAGTCGTCAGTGATGATGAGAGTCAGGCTCTTCGACTCTTCGCCGGGCGCGAAGGAGAGTCGGCCGACGGCCGTGCCGTAGTCGGAGCGGTCTGTGGCCGTGGCGTCCGCCGTCTCGTACTCGACCGCGAGGGCCGCGGAGAGGTCGCCCGTGCGGCGGACGGTGAGTTCCACGCGGCCGTCGCCTTCGCCCGCGCTGTACGCGGCCTCCGCGAACTCGACCGCGGAGGCGGCCTCCATCGTCTTAGCGCCGTCGGCTTGTGCAGAGGTTGAGGAGGCCGCGTCCTTGATCGTGCACGTCCCTTCACCGTCGGCGATGGTGGCGTTAGTCGGGCTCGACAACAGGACTTTGAAAGTCTCGTCCGCCTCAGTCAGCGCGTCGCCTTTGACGGCCACGCTGACGGTCTTGCTGGTCAGACCGGGCGCGATGATGAGCGGGGTCAGCGCCCTGGCCGTGTAGTCGCTGGGGGCCGCGGCCGTGCCGTTGGCGGAGGCGTACTTGACCGTGACGCTCTGCCCGCTCGCGGCCGAGAGCGTGACGGTGAAGGTGGCCGTAGTGGTCTGGCCCGAGCCGGGCTCCGTGACGGTCACGTCGTTGATACTCACGCTCGGCGGGAGGTCGTTGTCCGTGATGGCGAGGGTGGCGCTGGTCAGAGTGCCGAGCCCCGCGCCGCCCGCGGGCGCGCTCAAGCTGAGCTTGAGCGTCTCGGTCGCCTCGTCGGTCGAGTCGTCCGTGATGGGGACGTTGAACGTCTTGAGCGTCTCGCCGGGCGCGAAGGTGACCGTGCCCGTGGCCGCCGTGTAGTCGGAGCCAGACAAGGCCGTGCTGTTACTGGTCGCGTACTTGACGGACACGGTGCCGGTGGTCTCGCCCAGACGTTTGACGTTGACGACCGCCGAGCCCGCGCCTTCCTGGACGCTGTAGCTCGCGGTCGAGAATTGCAGCCCCGTGCGCGTCGCCGTGAAGTTGGCAACCTTCCCTGCGGTGCTCAGGTTATTGATCGCCATGCTCGACGGCGCGAAGTAGTAGCCATCTGTCGGCGTCGGCGTCAACGTGTAGTTCAGGCCCGCGGGAACTTCGTTCAGGACATAAGTCCCGTCGTACTCAGTCCACGCGTAGGCGTTGACTCCTCCCCCCAGCCTCATCAGCACACTGCTGCTCGGGGCGTTGCCTTGCGCGTCCGCCACCTTGCCGCTGATTGTCGTGTACTGCGTCAGAGGGTAGCGGACGAAGCTCAGTTGCTGGTGGGTCGTCAGGCGGTCAATGGTGATGCTGCGTGGGGAGTAGACGTAGCCGCCCCCGTCGAATATCGTGACGGTGTAGCTGTCGCCGCTCCTCTGATACCCGAAGCTGAAGTAGCCGCCGGCGTCCGTGTTGACGTAGTAGCCGAAGCCGGGGCCGGAGATGTAGACGGGCACCCCTTCACACCCCGTCGCGGGCGAGCCCTTAACCGTCACGCGCCCCCCTATCGTGTAGGTGGGCAGCCTCCTCCCGACAAAATCCGCCGTCTGGTCCGCCTGGATGTTCGTGAAGCTGACCGCGTCCGGCGTGTAGGCGTAGGGGCCGAGATACGGCGGCGCGATTCTGTAGAAGCTCCCGCGGAACACGTTCGGGAAGACGTAATAGCCGTTGGCGTCAGTAACCGCCTTGAGGGTGGGGTAGGAGCCCTGCGCGGTCACTTGCAAGTTCGCCAGGGGGTTCCCCGCCGTGTCCTTGATGTGGCCCGAGATGCTGACGGGGATGTAGGTGCCGACGAAATCCGCGCCGGTCTGGTCGGCTTGCAGGTTAGTGAAGGTGCGGCTCGTGGGGCTGAAGTTGAAGGCCGCGCTCGACACCGTCACCTTGTAGTTGCCGCCCGCCGGGAGGTTGGTGAACAGGTAGCCGTCAGCACCGACCGGGACCGTGTAGTTGCGCGTCCCCGAAAGGGTGACCGTCGCGGCAAGGTAGAGCGGGCCGCCCGTGCTCCTCGTCACGTCGCCCTTGATGGAGAAGGTAGGGGCGGGCGGGGTCGTCGGGGGCACGAGCGGCGTGTTCGTGGGCACGGGCTGCCAGCTGATGGACCCCAGGTTGCAGCAAGGCTCTTTGCTCGTCAGCTCGATGTCCCCGAGGCCGTCCAGGTTCATTGCGCGAACCGAAGTGCCGTTGTAAAAGGACAGCTTCGTGCCGTCCGGCGACCACTCGGGGGCGGTCGTCCCCAGGTAGTTCAGGAGGCGGCGCGCGCCCGTGCCGTCGCTATTCATGATGAAGACCTGGCTATCGCCGTTCGACTGCTGGACGAACAGCACCCGCTTCATGTCAGGGGACCACGAAGCCTGCCGGTTTTGGACCGGCACGTAGTCGGTCCCCGGCGGCGGGCCGATCAGTCTGGTCAGGCCGGTCCCGTCCACGTTGACGACGAAAATCGCGCCCCCCTTGGAGTAAAGGAACCTGGTGCCGTCGGGCGACCAGTCCAGGTCGTCGGCAAAGGAAGGGCTCTTGGGGAGCCGGGCGGAGCCCGTGCCGTCCGCGTTGGCGAGATGGATGTAGTAGTCGTCGCCCATGTAGGCGATGCGCGAGCCGTCGGGCGACCAGGACGCCTTGTTGCTCCGCTCGGGGTTGTCCTCGGCCGCGTCTTCGGCGATGGTCACCAAGCCCGTCCCGTCTGCCTTCACCACCTCGATTGCGACGTAGCTGTACGGGTACTGGTTCGTGGCCTTGCCGATGGTGTAGGCCAGCCTCGTGCCGTCGGGCGACCAACTCGGGAAGCGCGCGCCCTGCGGGATGTTGGGGATGGGCACAGGGGGCTCCGTGCCGTTCGACTTGACCGTGTAGAGGTCTTCCCAACTGCCGAAGGCGATTTTGCCGTTCGTCTTCTTGCGCAGCGGCGTGGCCGTCGCGGTGACGACGACCGTCGCGGAGTTGTTGGCGGCAACGGGGTCGCTGGTCGCCGCCGACACGGTGGCCGTGTTCGTCAGCGTCGTCCCCTCGGCAACGTCGGCGTTGACTTTGGCCGCGAGAATAATCGTGACCGACTGGCCGGGGGCCAGCGTCGAGAACGTGATCGTCCGGCCGCTGCCGGTGCTCCCGCACGTGCCGCCCACGGCACCGCACGAGACGAAGGTCGTGCCGGCCGGCAGGGGGGCCGTTACTTTAACGGATTGGGCCTGCGTCTCGCTCTTGTTCGTGACCGTGAAGAGGTAGTTGATCTGTGAGCCGGGAGCGACCTTGTTGTAGGGCGCGCTGCCCATTATGGACAGGTCCGCGAAAATCACTTCCGTCGTCTGCGTGGCCGAATTATTGGCGAGAGTGGTTTCGGCTTCGGCGCACGCCGCGCTCGCGGTGTTGCTGAGGGTCTTGACGGCCGGGGGGGTGACGACGAGCTTGACGACCGCGCTCGCGCCGGGGGCCATGTCGCCGAGGTTGCACGTCACGGCGCTCGTGCCGCTGCACGTCCCGCGGGACGTGGTGACGGAGACGAAGGTCGCGCCGGCCGGGAGCGTGTCCTGAAGCGTCACGTTCGTCGCCGGCAGGTCGCCGACGTTCTTGACGTTGACGGTGTAGGTCAGGTTCTTGCCGAGGATCAGGGGGTCGGGCGCGTCCGTCATCGTGACGACGAGGTCGGCCGCCGGGCGGAGTTTGAGGACGAAGGCGTCCGTGTATCCGCCCGACGCGGCCTGCTTGGCGTTGAGCACGGGGAAGTCCGAGGAGTCCGTGTTGCCCGCCACGTAGACGCCGCCGACGGAGTCAATCGCGATGGCGCGGCCCTCATCAGTGTTGCCGCCGCCGGCCAGGATGGAGTAGACGAGGGAAGAGCCGGCCGGGCTCAGCTGTGTGACGAAGGCGCTAAAGGCGGAGTAGCTGGGAGTGACGTACCCGTCGCTCGTCACGGGGAAGTTCTCGCTGCCCGTGTAGCCCGTGACGAAGGCCGCGCCCGCGGAGTTGACGGCGACGCCGTTGGCCTGGTCGTTAAAGTCGCCGCCGAGTAAAGTTGAGTAGACGAGCGCGGAGCCAGTCGGGTTGACCTTCGTGATGAAGGCGTCGTAGGGGCCTGCGGGGCCTGTGTGCGTGGTCTGGAACCCGCCCGGCGTCACGGGGAAGTTGAGCGAGCTGGTCGCGCCGACGACGTAAGCGTTGCCGGAGCCGTCGAGGGCGACGCCGCGGGCGAACTCGTGGTTGTCCCCGCCGAGGTAAGTCGAGTAAGTCAGCGCCGAGCCCGACGGGCTGAGCTTCGTGAGGAAGGCGTCGGAGGCCCCCGCGAAGGCGTCGCCTTTGGCGGGTTGCAGCGCGTTCGCCACCGGGAAGTTAGAGGAGTAGGTCGCGCCGGCGACGTGGGCGCTCCCGTCCGCGCCGACGGCGATGCCGGCCCCGCTGTCGTAGTACGCGCCGCCGAGGTAGGTCGAGTAGACGAGCGCGGAGCCCGCGGCGTTCAGCTTCGCGACGAAGGCGTCAGGCCCGGCGACGCCCCCGACGTAAATCTTCGCGGAGTTGGTCGGGTCGAGGCGCAGCACGTTGAGGCGTTGGAGCGGGTAGTTCTCGATCAGGCTCCAATTGGCTCCGCCGTCCGTGGTCTTGTAGATGTGGCCGCTGCGCAGCCCGCCGTACATCGTCGAAGAATTGGTCGGGTCGAGGGCCAGGACGGCGAGCCGCGGGACCGTGCCGGCCGGGTTGGTGTTGACCCAGGTGCTCCCGCCGTCCGTGCTTTTGAAGACGCCGGCCGAGGTGGACGCGAAGAGGGTGGCGGGGCTCATTTTATCGAAGACCAGGGCGTCAACGGCCAGCCAGTAATAGTAATCGCCCAGATTCACCTCGCTCCACGTCGAGCCGCTGTTGGCGCTCTTAAAGAGTCCGCCAGTAGTCCCCGCGTAGACGTTCGCCGGGGCCGAGGGGTCTATGGCTAGACTGAGGACGGTGGATGAGTAGCTGACGGGGATGGCGCTCCAGGAAACCCCGCCGTCCGTACTCTTGTGGACGAGGGTGAAGCTGGCGGCGTAGACCGTGTTCGGCGCGGACGGGTTGATGACTATCGAGCGGGTCGCATTCCCCGCGCCCAGGCCGGTGGCGGCCCAGGTGTTCCCGCCGTTCGTGCTCTTGAAGACGCCGTTGTCGGTCGTCGCGTAGACGATGGAAGTGTTGACGGGGTTGACGGCCAGCCCGTAGATCGGGCGCGGGGTTTGGCCGAGGCCGGCCCCGGCCCAGTTGGCACCGGCGTCCGTGCTCTTGTAGACGCCGGCCTCGGTCGCGGCGTAGAGGACGGACGGATTCTTGGGGTCCAGAACCAGATCGGCGATGCCCGACCCGCCGAGGCCCGCGTCGCCGGGCTGCCAGCTGGCGGCCCCGTCGGTCGTTTTAAACAGGGCCGCGCCCTTCTTCTCCGTCGAGAAAGCGTTCGCCACGGGGAAGTCTTTGGAGTTCGTGTCGCCCGTGACGTAGACGTTGCCGCCGCCGTCCAGCGCAACCGCGGCCCCAAAGTCGTGGCCCAAGCCGCCCAGGTAAGTGGAATAGACGAGGGCGGAGCCCGTGGCGTTTAACTTGGCGACGAACGCGTCGGTCGCGCCGCCGGTCGCGGGGCGCAGGGCGTTGGCGACGGGGAAGTCTTCGGAATTGGTGGAGCCTGTGACGTGCGCCTGGCCGGAGGCGTTGACCGCGAGGCCGAGGCCCTGGTCAACGCCTGTCCCGCCGAGGTAGGTCGAATAAACGACGGCCGACCCCGCGGCGTTCAGCTTAGTCACGAACACGTCCACGGCCGTCCCTTTGAGAGTGGGCTGCAAGGAGCTGCCCGTCACGGGGAAGTTGGCGGACCAGGTGGTCCCGGCGACGAAAGCGTTGCCGGCGGAGTTGACGGCGATGGCGAGACCCTGATCGTTGTTGTTGCCCCCGAGGTAGGTTGAGTAGACCAGTACGGGGTCTATCACGAGCGGGCTGTTCCTGTCGTAGTCGCCCACTTCGAAGCCGACCTCGCGCCCGCCTTTGATGACGTAGCGGCTCTCAACCGTCACCCTGCGGCCGTCCGCCTCCTGGTAGGCGACGGGCCTGTTAAGGCTCATCTCGCCGCCGGCAGTCCTGAGCACCAAATCCCCGCGCTCGTTGAGGGCGAGTCCCTCCATGCCCTCAAACTCCAACCGGATAACGCGCGGGTCGGTCCCGGGGGAGACGAGGAAATCGTATTCGAGCTTCTGCGGGTTGCCGTAGTAAACAAGGTCTACGCCGTCGTAGACGCTCTCGTACTTGACCCTGGAATACGTGGGGACGTTGGTGCGCCAGCGCGTGGGGTCGCTGCCGAGCAGGTAGTTGACCTTCCCTGGCAGCTCGTCCAGGCCCGACAGGCGCGGCGAGGGGTTCGCGCCGGCCATCCTCATGACGAGGACGTGGGCCTGCGCGTGGCCGGGCTTGCGCGTCGAGTCGTCGTCTTCGCCCGCGTCGGCCGCGCGCCCCGCGGCGAGGACGAGCACGGCCTCGGTCGGCGTCAGCGACAGGCTGTAGCCGCCGCCGCGCGAGATGAATTTCACGCGCTCGTCGGCCTGGCCCTCGTTGGCAACAAAGCTGATGGGAAGTTTCCCGTAAGCCTCGCTGGCTCTCGCCTCGGCGGCTTCGTCGGGCGTGGGTGAGGGCTGATTGTTTGCGGCGGGGGGGATTGTCGAGGACGCCTGCCCTCCGCGGGGAAGGGCCAGCCACGCGAGCACGAGGGTGGCCGCGAGCAGGCAAACTGAAAACGCAACTGGGCGAGGTCGAGACATCTATATCAACTCCGATGGATGATTATTTCTGCGCGGTCTAAGACCAGAACTCGTGTCTTGTGGGAAGCGCGCACCGACGGGAAGGTGGCCCCTAAGTAAAGCCTTTAACTGTTTCCGTACTTCGCTTGAGGGTCGAATTCAAGGCGAGTAAGCAACGGCTATTCTAAGCAAAGATTGTAAAAACGCAAGTGGAAATGGGCCAGCACGGCGGGCTGTTTTTCGGAGGGCGTGCGCGTCGCGGGGGCCGTGCGGCCCGGCCCCCCGCTGACTGTCGTCGGCTGCGACGAGGCGTTAGTTGCTTTTAAGATACTTCTCGGGCAGGGGCGTCTGCGCGGACTCTGCCTCCCAGAAGATTGTGACGACCCACCAGCGGCGGCCGTCGTTCAGGAGCTGGATGCTGTTGATGCCGCGCAGGAAGGGCTTGGCGTCCTCGGCCTTGTGGCGTGCCTCGTAGGTGCTGAAGGCGTGAACGATGTGGCCGAACTGCTCCGTGCGGCGCGCGGTCTCGCGCTCGAAGAAGCCCTGGCCTTCGAGGATGGGGCGGCTGCGCTCCATGTACTCCTCTGGCGTGAAGGCGCGCGCGCCGTACTCCTCCTTGCCGGTCAGGGGGGCGTCGGGCGCGGTGCCGGGCGGGCGTCGCGGGAAGGTCGGGATCAGGCGCGCGCCCGGCGCGAACAGCGAGCGGAAGCGGTCCCAGTCGCGCTTCTTGCCCGCCGGGCCGGAGATCACGTCGTAGAGCGCGACGAGGATGCTGTCAACTGTGGCCACGTCCGCGGGGTTCGCGTCCGGGGCGGTCGCCTGCGGGGCGGCCGCCGCTGCCGGCGCGGGCTGCTGCTGCGGCGTCGGCGTGGGCTGCGCGGACGGCTGCTGGGCCAGGACTCTCGTCAAGCAAGCGGTGGCGGGAAGCATCAGGAGTAGAATCACGAACCGGCGTTTCATCGAGACCTCCTCAGTAGGAAATTTTCGCTACTATAACACCCTCGTGTCAGTACCGCCTGCGGTAGCGGGCGGGTCGTCAACACAGAGCACCCGCCCGCTACCGCAGGCGGTACTGACTTTATGGCCTCAAACGATACGGCCGGTATCTGGGAAGATGAGAACCAGGCTCTCGGGCTGACTTTTTCGGGCGCGGCGCGTCCCAGAGTCGGACAGGGGCGGTCAAATTGCCGGTTGTCAGAACGCGGGGCGATTGGCTAGACTCTCGTCTACGGGCTTGCATCCTTCTGGCAAGCCTTCGGGGCAATAATTCAGAAAATTAAGCATCTTCGCCCGGTCAGTGTCGGTGACTATGCTTTTAAGTGAGCCTCCGGCGCGTCCCCTTTGCTTTTTCGCGCCGAGTGCTTGCCGAGAAAGGGTCAATGATTAAATATTTGTGTTCCCCTACCCCCGGCAGTGTACGTCTGCGCCCGCTCTCATCGCTCTTAACCTTCGGCTTCGCTCTCTTCTGTCTTTCCCTCTGCGCCGCGAATGTTTCGGCCCAGACGAGGGCGCAGCGCGCCGACGGCAACCGGGAAGAGGAACGCGCCCGCCGCGTGAATCCTAAAAGTGAGGACGCGGAGGAGTTTGACTACGAGCCCGCCGAGGCGAAGACGGCCCCGCAGAATCCGCAGGTCAGGAAGACTGCCCTCACCTATTCGAACGCGAGCCAGCCCGCGCTGACCAACGACATCGTCATCATCTCTCGCGCTCCCGCGACCGCAGCCAACCGCGCCGCGCTCGCGCCGAAAGCCGGAGCAGCTTCCGCGAGCATTCCGTCAATCTGGCCCGTGGTCGGGTCGCTGCGCAGCGGCGTCGGCACGCGCAAGAATCCTTTCGGCGGCTCCTCAATCGAGTTTCATAAAGGGCAGGACATCAGCGCGCCGATGGGCACGCCCATCATCGCCGCGGCCGACGGCGTCATCGTCATCGCACGCTGGGTGAGGGGCTACGGCAACGGCATCTACATAGACCACGGCAACGGCTTACAGACGCGCTACGGCCACCTCTCGCGCATAGACGTTGTAGAGGGCCAGCCCGTCAAGAAGGGCCAGCACCTCGGCCTCGTCGGCTCGACGGGCCGCTCCACTGGGCCGCACCTGCACTACGAAGTGCGCGTCAACGGCCAGCCCACGAGCCCGCTTCTCTACCTGCCGGAACTGCCGGCCGCGCCGCAGACACCGGCCGCCGCCCTGCCCCCCGCGAAAGGGAACTAACCCGAGGCAGCGATAAGATTTTCGGACGCCGCGAAGTCTTCGTGACTTCGCGGCGTCTCTGTTTGTTGTTAAACTTCGGAAGAGACCGAATTAAGAGAGAGGGACTGACAGATGACAGAGCTGAAAACAGGCAGGCCGGACGAGACGGAATACCACCCCGAGTTCGGCAAGTACGTCGCGCTCGTCCCTGCGGGCGACGTGGTCACGGTGTTGGGCGGTCAGATAGAGGAGACGATGGCGCTCCTCGGCTCGGTGCCGGAGGAGCGCGGGGGCTTCCGCTACGCGCCCGGCAAGTGGAGCGTCAAGGAGCTGGTGGGCCACCTGATTGACTCGGAGCGAATCTTCTCGTACAGGGCGCTGCGGTTCGCGCGCGACGACCAGACGGCGCTGCCCGGCTACGAGCAGGACGATTACATCCGTGGCGGCTCGTTCGACGCCGTGCCGCTCGCGGAGCTGGCCGCCGAGTTCGCAAGCGTCAGGCGGGCGACCGTCTTCCTCTTCAAGCACCTGGACGACGACGCGTGGGCGCGGCGCGGGCTCGCCAACGACAGCGAGGTCAGCGTCCGCGCGCTGGCATACATCCTCGCCGGGCACGAGCTGCACCACCGCCGCGTACTGCGCGACAAGTATCTTGCATGAAGTATCTGGCCTTAACCGCCATCCTGTTCGTCGCGGCCTCCGCTCAGGCGCGGGCCGTAGATTCGGAGGACGCGTGCCGCGGAGTGGACAAAAAAGTCGCGGCGCTCGCCGGCCAGTACAGGGAGCTGCGGGAAAGGCGCAGGCGTTTGCCGCAGGGCGTCTTCGACGAGGAGTTGCAGGCCGATGGCGGCAAGTTTCACGAAGTCCTCGCCGCGCTCGGCGCGGAGATGGGGCGGCCTCCTTACACCCGGCGGACAATTACGGAGTGCCTGGGCGTGCCCGACGCTGTCAAAAGCGGCAAACAGATGCGCCCCTTCCTGGACATCTACCACCGCGAGCTGAGGAAGGCCGGGCGCGAGGCGAAGGATTTGCCCGGCCGCGTCTATTTAATCTACCACTGGCGGGGCGGGCACGACTTCCTCTTCTTCATCACAGAGGGCGGCCGCGTGGTGGATCACGGCTGGTGGTTCGCCTACGAGTGAAAGCAGAGACAAAAAACGATGAGCCTGCGTCGTGTCATGCAGAGCGTGGCCGTGTGGCTGTTGGTGTACTTGGGGTGGCTCTGGTTTACGCGCGACTTTCATCCGACGTGGACACTCGCCGCGTGCGCCACGGCGATACTCGTCGGCGCGTCCGCCGCGGCCGTTTACCTCAACGCCTTCGTGCTCCGGCCGCGGCTCGCCCGCAGCCGTTGGTGGGTCTACGTACTTTCACTGTGCGCGGTTGTCCTGGTGCTGGACCTGGCGGCCGTGTTGTCAATCGGGGCCGTCTACGATTGGCTCTGGCGGCCGGACCCCCTGCGCTTCGGCTTCTGGTTCAACCTGCTGTCCGACGGTGTCATCATCAACCTGCATCTCCTCGTCGCGATGTGGCTCGCGCGGCGCGGGAAAGAGTTGACACGCGCGTGAAGAAGTTTCTGTGAGAGACCTGCTAAGATGGCGGGCATGGACAAGGGGAAGCAGAATCTGGTCGTCAGGCGCACGAACACGGGGCTGGGCTTATTCACGCTGCGGGCCATCCCGCGGGGCAAAAAAATCATAGAGTACGTCGGCCCCGTCATCACCACCGAGGAGGCCAACCGCAGGGGCGGGAAGTACCTCTTCGAGCTGGACGACGACCACGCCATAGACGGCCGAGCGCGCAGCAACACGGCGCGCTACATCAACCACTCGTGCCGGCCGAACGCCAAGGGCTACACCACCGGCCGCCGCATCTGGATCTGGTCGCTGCGCAACATCAAGCCCGGCGAAGAGATCACCATCAACTACGGCAAGGAATACCTGGACGAGCACATACAGCAGTGCAAGTGCGCCGTGTGCGGGGCGGAGCCCCACAACGGGAACGGCCGGAATAGGGGTGCTAGTTCAGGTTGAAGCGAGGAAGGAATTAACAGGGATGGACAGGATCGTCAGGATAAAAAATTTGAGACTTCAGATTTGAGATTTTTTGTTCTTATCCTGTCTATCCTGTCCATCCCTGTTCGAATATTTTTTGAATTTCTAGCGCGTCTCTTCGCTGACGACCTGGCCGTTGATGATGACGGCGCGGACGTGCGTCGTGTACTCGAAGGGGTCGCCGTCGAAGAGCGCGAGGTCGGCGTCCTTGCCGGCTTCGAGCGAGCCGACGCGCTTCTCTATCCCGAGCAGCCGCGCCGCGCCGATGGTCACGAGGCCGAGCGCCTCCTGCGGCTCAAGGCCGTTGGCCGCGGCGATTGCGGCCTCGAAGAGTACGACGCGCGTCTTCGGAACGTAGCTCTCGAAGCCTGACTGTAGAGCCACGGGGATGCCTGCGCGCACGAGCGTCGCGGGCGTCTCCATGCTCAAGTTCTCCGTCTCGTCCGTGGCGCGGTACATGGTCGGGTGGACGATGACGGGGACGCCCGCGCGCTTAATCTCGTCCGTCACCAGGTAAGCCTCGGCCGCGCCGTCGAGCACGACGCGGATGTTGAACTCGCGCGCCAGGCGCAACGCCGAGAGGATGTCCTGCGCGCGGTGTGCCGTAATCAGGAGCGGCGTCTCGCGCCGCACGACGCGCGCGAACGCCTCGCGCCGCAAGTCGCGCGTCTCGTCTTTGCCGCCCGCCTGCGTGCCGGCCTGCGTGCCTGCCTGTGCCGTCGTCTCGGCGGGGCGGCCGACGGGCGCGGTCGTGTCCGTCGTGCCGCGTGCACCGGCCTGCTGGTCCGGCGGTGGCGGCGTAGTGGCCGGGTCCGTGCCTCCGGCGGTCGGGGGCGTCGTGGTTGCCGGGGCGGCGGGCGTCGGCGTCGGCGTCGGGCGCGCGGCCTTGGCGACGAACTCCTGCGCGCGGATCAGCTCCTGGCGGAGCAGCGAAAGCTCTTTGGCACGCGTCCCCGGAGCTTTACCCGACGCCGCGTAGGCTTCGGGGCCGAGCGTGACGGCGATCATCGCGTCTGGCACAAAAACGGCTTCGTCGGCAGTGTCGCCAGTCGTCTTGGCGATCATCGTGCCGCCAGAGACGAGCGCGCCGGGGCCGTGGCCCGTGTGGATGGTCGTGACACCGTGCTTGCGCAGCCAGCCGACCAGCTCCTCGCGCGCGTTGTAGGCGTCTATGGCGCGCAGCTCCGGCTGGATGGCCGCCGAGCGCTCGATCTGGTCCTGGTCGTGCGGCTGGTTGAGGTAGCCCGCGAGCCCCACGACCGTGTGCGCGTCAATCAGGCCGGGCGTCACCACGGCCGCCCTGACGGTGCGGTAGCCTGCGGGGATACGCACCTCGCTCGCCGCGCCGACGCGCTCGATCTTGCCATCGCGCACGAGCACGACGCCGTCGCGGATGGGTTTTTCATCCGTCATCGTGTAAACCAAATCGCCGCGCACGGCGACGGGCTGCGGCGGCGTCTTCTTCGCCTCGGCACGCCTCTGCGCGGGAACAACCGGCGCGCTCTGTAGAAGAAGCGCGAGCAAGGCGAAGGCCATGACTTTTCTTTTCATTCTCAGTAGTCCTCCCCCCGGTAGCAGTCGAAGTGAACGTCCTCGTCGCGCCCCGCGCCGTAGCCGCCGGTCGCGTACAGCTTGTCCTGCGGGTCCGCGCGGTTGAAGACGCGCACGCCCTCGACGTAGGTTTCGAGGACGTGCGTGTAGACGCTCAACGGGTCGCCCGAGAGGACGATGAAGTCCGCGTCTTTGCCGGCTTCGAGCGAGCCCGTGCGGTCTTGCAAATCGAGCAGCTTCGCGTTGCCCATCGTCATCGCGTAAAGCGCGTGCTCGCGCGAGAGGCCGTAGCGGACGGCGATTCCGGCCGAGCGCAGGAAGAGGCGCGAGTCCGTGATGTAGTCGTCCGTGTGAAAGCCGAAGGGCGCGCCCGCGCGGTCAAGTGCGGCCGCGTTGGTCGCGGAAAAGTCCGCCGTCTCAAGCTTCCCGCCCGGGCTGTCTATGATGATGATGGAGGAGCCGACGCCCGAGCGCGCGATCTCGTCGGCCACCTTGTAGCCCTCTGAGACGTGGTGCAGGACGACGCGGAAGCCGAACTCCTTCTGGAGCCGCAGGACGGTCATGATGTCGTCGTGGCGGTGCGTGTGGTGGTGGACGACGAGCTTGCGGTCGAGCACGTCGGCGAGCTGTTCGAGCGCGAGGTCGCGCGGCGGCAGCTTCGTCTGATCGTTGCCTGCGCGCCGCACCTTCTCGCGGTACTCCTGCGCCTTGACGAACTGCTCGCGCACGAGCGCCGCGCTCTTGCCGCGCGTGCCCGAGAACGGCCCGGCCGCCGCGCCCGAGCGCAGGGGGTTCGTCCCGTTCGCCATCTTGATGCCGTAGAGGTAGCGGCCCCCGGCGTCGCGTATCAACAGGTCGTCAACGGTGCGGCCGTCGCGGAGCTTGAGGTAGAGCGTCTGGCCGCTCAGGAGGTGGCCCGAGCCGGGCATGACGTTGGCGGTGGTGATGCCGCCGGCCTGGGCGCGCTGGATGCTGGTGTGTCGGACGTTGATGGCGTCGAGCAGGCGCACGTCGGGCTGTATGGGGGCGCTGCCGTCCGCGCCCGAGCCCGAGCCGACGTGGCTGTGCGAGTCAATGAGGCCGGGCATGATGACGCGGCCCGCGGCGCTGACCATCTCGGCGTCGGCGGGGACGCGCGTCGAGCTTTTTGGCCCAACCGCCACGATCTTGCCCCGGTGGACGACGAGCACGCCGTCCTTAATCTCGGGGCCGCTGACGGGGATAACGGTCGCGCCGGTGAAGGCCACGGGGCGCTCCTGCGCGCGCGCCGCCCCGCCGCACAAACACAACACTACCGCGAAGACCGAAACGCAGAAGGGTTTCATCAGGTGTCCTTTCAATTGCGGATTGCGGACTGAAAAGAACGCACTCAAGCCTTTGCGCCTTACGTCTTGTCTTGGCGCCTTTGCGGGAAACAGCCGTTCACGCAAAGGCGCAAAGTTAAAACTTAAGGCGCAAAGGGTTGAATCTGTCTTCCGCATTCCGCAATCCTATCTACCGCAGGCGGTACTGACTTGATTCTTAGTCGAACTGTTTCTTGAACTCCTCGAACTCCCGGCGCAGCACGTCGAGCTGCTCGCGCAGGGTCGTCACTTCCTGCTCGACGGCCGCGAGCCTGTCGGCCCTCGGGACGACGAATGGTGCGGACGCCTCGGCTTGTTCTGGCACAGAAACTTGCTCGGCCGTCACCTCGCCCGAGAGGAGGTGTGCGTAGCGGACCTCCTTCTGGCCGGGCTGGCGCGGGAGCTTTAAGACGAGGGGCTCCGGCTCCTTGGCGCTCAGGGCGTCGAGCGTCTCCTCGACCTCCTGAAGGCTTGAGAAGTCGTAGAGCCGATCGGTGCGCCCGCGCAGCTCGCCCGTCGTCTGGTGGCCGCGGAGCATGAGCACGCAGATGACGGCCAGCTCCGCCGGGCTCAGGCCGAAGACCTCGGCCGTCATCTGCTTGTACTTGGGCACGCGGCTCGTGCTGCCGTAGAAGAGGTAGACGAGGTTCTTGGCGCGCAGGGATTCGGCGGCGCGCTCGACGGTCGCCTCGTCGTATGAGACGACGGGGCTGCGGTTGCTCTTCTGGTTGCACGCCTGCACGAGCGCGTTCAGCGTCAGCGGGTAATACTCGGGCGTGGTGACCTGCTTCTCGATGAGCGAGCCGAGGACGCGGACCTCCGCCTCGCTTAAGATCGTGGACATAGTTTCGGAATGACCTGAAAGTTTAACGGGACGAGCGTGGAGTAAGTTATTGGGCCGGGCCGTGAATGTCAACGCGCTCCGGCAGCTTTTAGATAATTCAAGACTTACTGCTCCCGCGCGTGTGCAGGCTGAGGCGCATCCGGCGCTGCCAGCGGCTGCGGGGCACTTCGTCCGTCTCGATCTCCTCCAGGGTCTCGCGGAACTGCTCGCCGCTGACCTGCCTGAGCTTCATGTAGAGCAGCGCCACCATGATCGAGATGAGCGGCACGACGAAGATGTTGAGCAGGGTGAGCAGGTGCGCGTAAATTCTCGGGCCGAGGCCCTTCTTCTCGTCGCCGCCGAAGCTGACGGCGCTGGAGACCAGGGCCGTCACGACGAGCGGGATGACCAATTGCAGGAAGACGACCTTGACGACCGTCAGCCGGGAGCGGCGCACTAGCTCGCGCGCCCGCTTGAGCGCAGCCTTCTTCTCCAACCCTTCGAGCAGGACGACGGGCGCGTAGAGCGTGTATTTGACCATCATCACGATGCCCGGGATGAACAGGAGGATGAAGCCCAGCAGCACCCTCAGGCCGACGCGCCAGCTCGTCGAGAAGAAGGCCCGCCAGCGTTTCCTGAGCCGCGCGAAGGCCGCGCGAATCTGCACGGGCCTGAGCGGCGCGAGCGTCAGGTGCATGACCACCAGCACGGTCAGGCCGGCGATGACGGAGTTCGCCAGAAACGAGACGACCATCGCGAGCAGGTTGACGGCGATGGAGAGCAGGAGCTGCCAGCCGCCGGTCAGCCAGTGGCGCGCCTCGGAGATGTCCGTGAGGACTAAGAGCACCATCATCAGCGCGATGGGGATGTGCGCCAGCAGGGAGATTTTGAGGAAGAGCGGGAAGTGCTCGCTGTAGAGCGCGAACGAGCGGCGCAGGAGCGAGCCGACGCCCTCCATGTTCGCGCGCAGCGCGCTCGCGTAAGCCGCCGCGCTCTCGGGCCGCCCCGCAGAGTCTTTCGCCATCGCGCGCTCGACCAGCGCCGCGACCTTCTTAGAGACTTTCGGGTTCTTCTCGCGCAGCGGCGGGGGCGGGGCCTCCTGGTGCAGGCGCGTCACCGTGCGCAGGTCGCCCGCGAAGGGCGTTTGGCCTGCGAGCAGCTGGTAGGTGATGACGCCGAGGCTGTAGATGTCCGAGCGCGCGTTAAGCTCCTCGCCGCGGCACTGCTCCGGCGACATGTAGAGCGGCGTGCCGAGGAGCGAGCCGACCTGCGTCAGCACGCTCCCGGCGTCCGTGCTGACGGCCGCGCCGCGCCCGCCGGTCGAAGGGTTCAGCCGCAGCGTGCGTGCCTCGCCCGCGCTCTCGTCGGGCCGCAGCATCTGGGTCGCGGCCTCGGACGCGGCGTCGAAGGCGAGCGTCCGCGGTTCGTCGTGAGCGGTCGCGGACAGGTCTAAGAGCGTGGGGGCCTCGGAAGTAGCAGGCGCGGCGGCGGTCTGGGCCAATGGCACAGTCGCGCCGGACGCGACGGTCGCGCCGGGCTCCTGCTGCCCCTGCGCGGGCGTTTCGAGTTGGGCGGGCTGGCCCGGCGAGAGGCTCGCGCCGGCCAGTTTGGCGACGCCGAAATCTAAGACCTTGATCGTGTAGCCGCCGCGCCTGTTCGGCTCAAGCCAGATGTTGTCGGGCTTGAGGTCGCGGTGGACGATGCCCTGCTGGTGCGCCTCGTCCACGGCCGAGCAGACTTGTTCGAGGATGTCCACGACCCAGTCGAGCGGGAGGCGCTTCTCCTCGGCCAGCACGTCGGCCAGCGTGCAGCCGTCCAGATACTCCATCACGAGGTAGGCGACGCGCTCCGCGCCCACCTGGGCGAAGCCGAAGTCCGTCACGTCTACCACGTTCGGGTGGCGCAGGCGGCCCGCGGCCCTGGCCTCGCGCTTGAACCTCTCTATGAACTGGTCGTTCCGCATGAACTCGGGCGCGATGACCTTGAGCGCGACGGGGCGCTCCGTGCCGAGGTGGACGGCGAGGTAGACCGCGCCCATTCCGCCCTGGCCGAGCAGCTTCTCGATGCGGTACTTGCCGTCCAGCACCTCGCCTATGTAATGCTCCAGGCCCTTCATCGTTATCTCGTTCGGTACGGCGCGACCGCGATCTCCTTCGTCTGCGCCTGCCCGGCGGAGTCCCTGGCCGAGATGACCAGGGTCTCGAAGCCCGCGTTAGCGATGCGGGCCATGCCGGCCTTGCCCTGCTGCTCAAGAAACTCGGCGGCCGCGTCTTCGATGGACGCGGACTTGTAGGTGACGACGAGCTTCGTGCCGTTGACCACTACGTCCGCCCCTCGGGAGCGCAGTTCACGCCTCAGGCGCGAGGCGACCTCAAGCCTCTCCTCTGCGTCGCCGACGGGCAGAGGCTCCCCGGAAGACGTGGCGTGCGGCTGCTGCCCGGCCGCAGGGTCGGACGACTCGCGCGCGCAGCCAGCGAGAAATAAACAGCAGGTCAGGAGGAAGATGAGCTTCATGCGACGGAATCGTAGCATAGAGCTATTTTACGGGCACGGGCGCTTGAGAGTTTCCTTAAGATGGCGACGGCAAGGGGCAGGTCGAAATACTGCGCATGGCTTCGGCGGCCATGTTGAAGGCGAGGTTGATGGAGCCTCCCTTCTTGCCCGCGCTCAAATCGCCTATCAGGTAGAGGCCGGGCAGGCTCGTCTCGTAGCCTTGCGTCAGGATGGGGACTTCGCCCTCGAACTTGATGCCGACGGCCTTGAGGAAGTTGACCGGCGTCGTCCCGCCGAGCGCGTAGACGACGCGGTCGAAGCTCTCGGCGGCGTGTTCAGTTTCCTGAAAGACGGCCCGAGGCCGTCCGCCGTCGTCTTCAAGGGCAGTGATGTTGCTGCCGCGGATGATGCGCACCTGTGCACGGGTTTCGAGCGCCATCAGGCTTTCGAGGTTGACGGGGTTGAGGCGCGCGAACTCCTGCCGGCGGTAGGAGAGCGTGACGCGGTTGCCCTGCTGCACGAGGAACTGGCAATACTCCGAGGCCGTGTCGCCGCCGCCCACAACCAGGCAGTCCTCATCCTTGATGACCTGGCTCGTGATGTCGTAGTGGACGCGCTTAGCGAGCGCGGGCGGAATCTTGTACTCGGGCTTGTTGGGCTTGTCGAGGATGCCTATGGCGATGACGCAGCGCACGGTCTGGTAAGCGGCGGCGTTGGTCTCGACGGTGAAGCCGCCGCCTTCGAGCGGGCGGATGCCGGTGACGGCCTCCTTGTAGTGGACGCTGAGCTGGTTCTGTTCTATGACGCGGTCAATGTAGGTCAGCGTCTCCTCCTTGGTCATGTCGGTCAGGCACATGACGCCGGTGCAGACGGCCTTGATGCCCTTGTAGTTGGCGAGGACGGGTTTGGAGGCTGGGTAGAACTTGCGTATGGCCCAGGAGTGAGCGTCGCCCTTCTCCACTACGACAATCTTCTCGGCGGGGATGCCGACGCCGCGCGCCTCGGCCGCCATGCTGATGCCCGCCGGCCCGGCCCCGATAATGACCATCTCGTACATACGTCGTCCTCCGATGGAAAAGCAATGATGAACGAGGAATACGGAATGATGAATAATAAATCAATTGCCTTTAATTCATCATTCCTCATTCATCATTATTTTGTACAGGTCTCGTCGGAGAAGACGACCCAGCGGCCCTGGTTGTCTTGCATCTCCCAGAGGGCGCGGAACTGGCGGTCGTTGACTTTGGTGATGGTCTCCCTGACTTTCGTCTCGCCGGTCTTGTCGCTCATGACGCCCGTGAAGATGAGGCGGGTGGAGTCCCAGCCGGGGCTCTCGATGCGGACGAAGAGGCCGCCCGTGGTGAAGGCGAAACGCTCGATGCGTGTGCCGTCTTCGCGCCAGAAGTCCGTGGAGACACGCTCGCCGTTCTGTTCGACGACGCCGACCACCCAGCCGCCCTTCAGGTCTTCACGCACGGCCCAGCGGAAAGGCCGCTCCGGGTTACTCTTCAGCGTGACCGTCCAGGTCCCTTTGAAATAGTCGAGACCCGAAGGGGCGGGCGTCGTGGAGGATTCGGTCGCGTAGAGGAAGGCCCCGCAGGCGAGCAGGGCGAAAGCGATGATGAAGTTTCCGGGTCGCATCAAGCCTCTATACGACGCGACCCGGCGATAAGATGCAGGGAAGAGAATCAGAGCCGCGGCGCGATTGTCGCGGCCGCCTCCTGCGAGGTGAGGACGGGCGTGACCTCGAACTCGACCAGGTCTTGCCAGCGGGCCGTCCACTCGTCGAAGAGGCTCGGGTCGTCGCACTCCATCAGTTGAAAGCAGCGCCCGAAGTCTGACTCCGTCCAGCTCTCAACGTAGTTCAAGCCGTCGGGCAGCATCCGCCCACGCTCGCGGAACCTGCGGTAGACGGCCGCTGCGTCCCCGTTCCTGAAACGCTCGATGACCATGAACAACATCCGGCAATCCTAACACATCTGTGATTACCTGCCGGCGGCCCGCGTGTGCCTGAGTCTGCGCCTGACGCGGTCGAGCTGTGCCTGCTGTCTGGTCAGTCGGGCTTCCAACTGCCCGACTCTGTCCATCAGTTCCCGGTTCTGCCGGTAGAGAGCCTGGACGGCGGCCATCGTCACGCCGCTGGCGTCAATCAGGTCTATGTGCTTGTCGTCGTCGCCGAGGTTGAAAGCGGCGCGGAAGTCCTGCGCCATCGGCCCGACGTGCCTGACAGTCGGCCCGTCCGTTTTGTAGCTCCACTCGTTGATGGGGAGTGCCGCTAAGCGGTCGAGTAGAGAGCGCGCGTCCACAGAGGAGATGCCGGCCTTGAGGGCGCGGTCGCTGCTCGTGCTGGTGCAGCCCGTGCAACTGTTGACCTGAAGAGCGCCGTAGACTCTCACCTTGCCGATGAAGTAGCCGGCGTAGCCGCTGCCGGCGCTGCTTTCGCCGTACACGCCGATGCCGCTGCTGGTATTACCTTCGACGCCGCGGCCCGTGGCGCTGTAGCCGTGCACGCCTTTTTTGCCGCTGCTCTCCGTCAGGACGGAGTTACCGAGGGCCGTGGAAGAAGTCCACTTGGCGAGCTTCCCGGCCGTGCCCCCGCCTGTCGGGGCCAGCGGCTCCTGCGTGGCCGCCTGCGTGGCCGAAGCGTCGGGCGAGACTTCAATGGTCTGCGTCTGCGCCTGCGCCGTCAGGGCGAGCGCGAAGAGGGTGATGACGAGGAAGTGGGCCGAGCGTTTGAGCGTAGTCATGGCGGGTACTCCTTACGTCGGGTGGCCTAGAGTGCGCGCCGCGCTTCCAGCGTGCGGCGCGTGCCGAGTGAGGTGACAAACGGGGGCGCGGAAATTATGCCTGTCGGGTGGGGATACGATAGGCCAGAAGAAGGGCCGGGTCAATGCCGCATAAATCACTGGCACACGCCGCCCGTTTGCCTGCTACAATGCGTCACCCTGTTAAACGAAACGGAGAAGACGATGGGAATACCGACACAGGTGGACGTGAGGGTCATCGCCAAAGGCGGCAAGTACCTGGGCGACGACATAGGCGGGTCGCTCGTGACCATTGACGATGTCCGCAGCGGCGAGTTGCTGGCGCGCGGGACGACCAGCGGGGGCTCCGGGCCGCAGAACCTGATGGATGTCTGCGTGACCCAGTCGGAAGTCCTGCCGGTTGACGGGGCTTCAGTCTTCACGGCGACACTCGATTTAAGTGAAGCGCGCTTAATCAGGGTGACGGCTTACGGGCCGCTCGCCGCGCAGCAAGCGGCGGGCACGGCCTCCGTCACGCAGTGGGTCTATCCGGGAAAGAACATAGGCGGCTCCAACGGCGGGTTCCTGTTGGAGATTCCGGGCCTGGTGGTTCAGGTCTTGAACCCGCCCACACACTTCCTGCCGGCGGTCGCGCCCGAGGAGATAGAGATCAGGGCCAACGTGACGATGATGTGCGGCTGCCCGATAGGGAAGTCGCCGTGGGACCCGGCCTTGTTCGACGTGATGGCTGTCGTCAGGCAGGGCGAGTATGACTCCGTAGAGCTCCCGCTGAAGTTTGACGAGGACGCGCCCTACGGCGCACCGAGCCAGTTCACGACCCAATGGACTGTGCCAAAAAATGAGACGGGGAAGCCAGCCATCTACGAGATAATAGTCTCTGCCTTCCAGCAGAAGACGGGCAACACGGGCGCGGACAAGGCGACCGTCGTCATCCCGGCCCCGCAAAGTTGAAACGAGACATGACAAATAAAAACTCCTCTTCCTTCCTGCGCCCGTGGGTGGCCTGGGTCGCGCTGGCGTTGATCGTGCTGGCGGTGCTGGTGATGGTACTCGTGCCCGTCTTCATCATCATGCCCTTCAAGGCGCAGACGCAGGGCGGCATCGAGCTGTCCTACACCCTGCGCCGCTGGTCGCCGCTCGCGAGCCTCGTGGCTTCGGCGGCGGCGCTCGGCTTAGCCGTCTGGCTCTGGCCGCGGTCGCGCCGCTGGTGGCGCAAGGCGGCGCTCGTCGTCGTCCTCGTCCCGCTGCTCGCGGCCACCTGGTTCGCGCGCCAGAACCACTTCGAGTGGATGTTCAGCCCGCTGGCCGACCCAGCCTACGCGCGGGCCACTGAAGCCGCTTTCGTCGCCGACACTGACATGGTGCTGGCCGTCGAAAAGAACGGCGAGGCGGTCGCCTACCCCGTGCGCCTGATGGCTTACCACCACGTCGTTCAGGACGTGGTCGGGGGCACGCCCATCGTCGCCACCTATTGAACGCTCTGTCACACCGGTCTGGTGTGGGAGGCGACAGTCGGCGGGCGCAAACTCAACTTCCGCCTCACGGGCATTAACAACCAGAACTTCATCATGCGCGACGAGGAGACGGGCTCGTGGTGGCAGCAGGTCACGGGCGAAGCCATCCTCGGCCCGCTCAAGGGCCAGAGACTGCGACAGGTCTTCCACGACGAGTTGACCTTCGGCCTGTGGAAGCGCGAGAAGCCCGAGGGGCGCGTGCTCAGGCCCGACGAGCAGATAGAGAGCGCGGGCAAGTACCCTCCGGCCGACTGGGACACGCGCATGTCCAAGGTTCCCGTCGCGACCTCCAAAGGCACGGACCCCGCGCTTGAGCCGCGCACGCTAATCGTCGGCGTCGCCGTAAATGGCGCGTCCAAGGCTTACCCCTTCGACGCCGTGGTGAGGCAGAGCCCGATTGTGGACTCGGTCGGCGGTGTGCCAATTTTCATCGTCGTCGGCGAGGACAAGAAGTCTGTGCGCGCTTACGAGAGGACAATCGAGGGGCGCAAGCTTGAGTTCTTCGTCAAGGCGGACGCCTCCCCGCTCGTGATGGTTGACGCGGAGACGGGCAGCGAGTGGGACTTCGCGGGCCGGGCCACGGCGGGGCCGCTCGCCGGCCGTCAGCTCAACCGCGTGCCAGTCCTCAACGACTACTGGTTCGACTGGAAAGCCTATCACCCGGAGACGGAGGTCTATAAACTCGGCGAGCGGTAGGCGCGGGCGCATATAACAAGAAAATGTGAAGTCTTGGGGACAGTTCCTCAAACTGAAGGCTGTATCTTCGGTAACGTTAGGGCAAGGGGGAACAAGGGGAAGGCAAACATATAGGCGGCCGCGCTCCGGGGGAGACGCGGCCGCTTCTCTTTTGTCCGTGGGCGAAGCAAAGTGGCGAGCGGTCGGTTTGGACGCGCATTGACGCAGGGGCTGGGGACGGCGTAGAATCCGCCCTCTCCCAAGCTCTGACACGCTTCGTGCCAGGAGGCAATTCCCCCATGCCGAAAGCCCCGCAGCGCATCCTCTGTGTCGAGGACCACGAGGACACGCGCTCCATGCTGACACTCCTGTTGGAGCGCGAGGGCTACTACGTCATCGCCGTCGAGAGCGCCGCGATGGGGCTGCTCCTCGCGCAGACGCAGACTTTCGATCTGCTCGTCCTGGACATCTGGCTGCCCGACGGCGACGGCCACCTTCTGTGCCAGAAGGTGCGGGAGTTCGACGAGTACACGCCGGTCGTCGTCTACTCGGGCGCGGCCCGCGAGTCCGACAGGCACGAGGCCGTCCTCTCCGAGGCGGACGCCTTCGTCGCCAAGCCCGACGTGGACAAGCTGATGGAGACGGTCAAATACTTCCTCGACTGACTCTAGGCTGTGACTAGTGGGTGAGAAGAAGCTGACGGCTTAAGACTTGGCTAATGCTATGGCGTCATCCATCGTGAGGGCTTGCCTTCCTCCCAGGCGGCTGTGAACTTATCCATGCCCGCATTTAAGTCCCGCGGATGAAAGCCGCGCTATTCGCGCTCCGGTTGAATGACTGTTGGGGGCGACGTTATTACCTCTCAGACGTTTTACGCACACGCGCTTCTAGCTTATCCCATGCGTTTTCAAACGGTGAAGCTTTCTTTAGCGAAAGATTCCATACTGCTCCCGCATCATCAAACTTTTTCCCGTGTTTTTTTAAGTAAGCAGCATGATAGCGATCATATTCTTCACACATCAGTATCCCCATTTCCGCTGAGGAAAAGACGAAAAAGCGCGGTGCATGTAATCCCCGTTGTTCATCAGTGGTTTGTGCCGTTACCGGGTGTGGGGGTGGCAAAAGCACGAGAACCCAAAAAATATCTGGATTACAATCTTCTTCACGAACTATGGCCTTGTTACCAACAACCCATTCACGATTATTAATGCTAGTTGCCTTAACCTCAACGCGAACTGCCCGATTACTAATATCATCGAATGCCCATACATCAGCACTTTTCGCAGCTCCATACGTTACGGCTGATAGGATACGACGACGATTCAACTCAGCGGCGACAAGAAATTCACCAGCCATATTTAAGAAATTCTTTTCACCCTGTGAAATACGCGCCATGTTTCCCTCAATGTATGAGTTTACTTATTGCTGTTTGCAATTGCACGTGACCGCCAGACACGGCGCTCATGTCAGTACCGCCTGCGGTAGCGGGCGGGTGCTCAACGTCCGAGACCCGCCCGCTACCGCAGGCGGTACTGACTTGGGTCACACCCAATCGCAAACGGCTATAGAAAGGTAGCCCAACGATCATTATGCCATCACTGGCGGTCTATTTCGATTGGAGCCGAGCTTCGCCGCCGTTAGCGTAACGCCCGGTCAGCTGACAAAAGGGCAACTCGCCTCCGGCGGTGCCCGTAATTGCCGATAACCTCCGGCTTGGTTATAATTCAATTGTATGGCAGGGTAGCTCAGCTGGTCAGAGCACGTGATTCATAACCACGAGGCCGCGGGTTCGAGCCCCGCCCCTGCTATACCCTTCAATTCCGCTATGTGCCTCTCCCAACAATAATCCTTAGCCCATCGAATAAATTTTTCCTGCTTGTTGAGAGTAGGCTCGATTCGCAGTGACGCTGACGCTTTAGCGACCTCAAAGGACATTCCATACAGTTCATTCAACTGTGGACAGTAAATGGCGAAATAATCCACCTCACCCTTTTTGTACCTTCTCATGGTTCGGTCATAGCTCGCATTTCTTCGCCTCGTTCTACACAGTACGCAGCCTCTCTCGAAGGTCGCGGTCTTGACTTGAACCTTTACAATCCGAGTGCCCGTGTCAACAGCCAGGTCGTAAGGAGCGCCCGTCCCGAACGGGACGCAGACCCTTAACCCGGCTTTAACATAGTGGCCGAGCACGATGCCTTCCGCCTCATTCCCAATATCAAATGTGGTTCGCATTTGCGGCCCCTTTCATTTTTATGGGTGGATGATGCGCTCAGTTTGCGGCTTAAAGATTGGGTGGGTGAGCATTATACTACGGATCAGAGGCCGGGAGTTTTCGTTCTGCATCATCCCAGTGGACGCTGCCACGCGCATGTGTTAAATTTTCGGCGTTCAAGCCCGGCGTTTACCGCGCGGCGGTTCTGTGGGAGGAGCCGCTGCTCGCCACCCTTCTGACGGGCTCTTCTGCCAAGCGCAAATTGAAATGCAGCGCCCATTAGGCGTTTATCTTCAATCTACTTGGCGGACACGCCCTCGACGGTGACCTTTGACGAAAGAGAAACACAAGACAGAGCCCGGTGTGGTTGATTTGGCGGACGTGCGCGCCCGCATCCAGCGCTCGCGCGCGCGCGGGGCCGGGGCCTCGCGCGAGGAGCTGGACACCGAACTCGAAGAGATACGCGCCCTGCTAGACCAGGGGCTCTCCAACGAGGTCAAGGCGCGGCTCGCCCCGCTCATCAGCAGCGCGCGCCAGGACGCCTCGGTGCTGGCGCAGGCGCGCTGCGTACTCTCGGCGGCGCTGGAAATGCAGGGCCGCTACCGCGAGTCGCTCGAAGCCGTGCAGATGTACGAGCTGCCCGAGGCGCGCGCCAAGCTCGACAAGGAGGCTACCGCCTGCCTGCGCGTCCAGATCGGCCTGGCCTACAACTACACGGGCGACCACCCCAAGGCCATAGCCCTTCTCAACGCGGCCCTGCGCGAGGAGACTGATGCCGGCTCGCACGCGCACCTCGGGGCCATCTACGCCGCGCTGGCGCGCATCTATCGCAGCATCAACGAGTACACCATCGCGCGCGACTACTCGCAGAAGGCCCTGGATCATTACCGCGACATAGGCGACTGGCGCGGCCTCGCCGAAGCCTACTTCGGCATCGCGATGGCCGACACGATGGAGGGCCACCACGAGGCGGGGTTGGAGAACTTCGAGCAGGCGCTCAAACTCGTCGGCGATCACCCGGCCTCGTACCTCCTCGGCAAGATTTACTCGAACATGGCAGGGGCCTGCTGGTTCCTCAAGCGCCCGCAGGAGGGCATCCGCCACCTTGAGAAAGCCATCGGCTACTACGAGCGCACGGAACACAGGGCGAGCGCCGCGCTAGCCTTCAACAACCTGGGCATCAACCTGATGCTCGTCGGCGAGTGGGGCCGCGCGCAGCAGTCCTTGGAGCGCGCCTTGTCGCTGGCCTCCGAGATTGACGAGCGCGGCGCGCAGGTGCCTACGATTCTCGACTCGCTCGGCGATCTCTCCATCCTGCGCGGCGACCTCGAAGAGGCCAGAAAGTATTTGGAGCGCGCCGTCGCGCTCGCCACGGAGAACGGCAACAAGTGGTACTCGGGCCAGGCGCTGCGCACGCTCGGGCGCTGCCACCTGGCGATGAGCGACGCGCCGGGCGCGCTCGACAAGGGCCGCGCCGCGCTCGAACTCGCCGAAGGCATAGGCGACCGCCAGGCCATCTGCGAGTCGCGCCTGATACTGGCCGAGGCCCTGCTCCGCGCGGGCGACCTCGCGGCCTGCGGCGCGGAGTTGCACAAGGTGGCCGACGAGGCGACCGAGTCGCCCACCGACCTCGCCATCACGGGCGAGGCGCAGCGCCTCCACGGACTGCTGGCGATGGCGCAGGACGACCCCTCCCTCGCCGCGCAGCACTTCGCGCGCAGCACCTCCATCTTCGAGATGCTCGGCGACCGCTACCGCAGCACGCGCGCGAATTTCGAGCTGGGCCGCGCCTACGCCAAACAGCAGCCCGAGCGCGCCGAGGAGTACTTGGCGCGCGCCGTGCACACCTTCCGCGAGCTGGGCGCGGCGCTCGACCTCAGGCGCGCAGAGGAAGCCCTGGCCGCGCTCGACCACAGCGCGCCCGAGCGGCATAGCGAGCAGTCTGCGCTGGCACAACTTCTCACTCTGAGGCTCGCCGAAGCCGTGGCCTCGCGCGAGCTGCTACTGCGCGAGCTGGCCGCCGTGCTGGATCAGGAGACGGCCGCGAGCCGCGTTGTCATCTTCGAGCCCGCCGAGAACAAGACTTACAAGGTGGTCGTCGCACACGGCTGCCCCGCAGACGAGGCCGGCGAGCTGGCCCAGTTCTTCTCCCGGGCGAAGTCCGACGACGAGAGGGAAGAGTTCGCCGAATCCCAGGACGCCGCCATCATCCCCCTGCGCGCGCCCAACGCCGCGCCCGCCCTGCTCATGGTCTCGCCGCGCGAGGCGGCCACCCTGCCCGGCCACATCTCCATCGAGCCGCTCCTGCGCGTCGTCGAGCTGGGATTAGATGTCTGTGCCCTGCGCGCGCGCACGCGCGAGCACACGGGGCCGCAGGATCAAGACACGCTCGCCGGCTCCAGCCTGATGCCGGGCTTCATACACTCCAGCCCGGCCATGACGCGGCTCGTCGAGGAGGTGCACAAGATTCGCTCGTCCGACGTGACGGTGCTCGTCACGGGCGAGAGCGGCACGGGCAAGGAACTGGTCGCGCGCGCCATCCACGCGCTCTCCTCGCGCCGCTCGAAGGTCTTCGTCCCGTTCAACTGCACGGCCGTGCCGAAGGAGTTGTCGGAAGGCTACCTCTTCGGCTACCGCCGCGGCGCGTTCACGGGCGCGGTCAACGATTCGCCCGGCGTCATCCGCGCGGCCGCGGGCGGCACGCTCTTCCTGGACGAAATCGGCGACCTCCCGCTCGACGTGCAGCCCAAGCTCTTGCGCTTCCTGCAGGAGGGCGAGATTCAGCCGCTCGGCGAGCAGCGCCCCGCCAAGGTGGACGTGCGCATCATCGCCGCGACCAACACGGACCTCGAAGAGATGGTCGCGCAAGGGAAGTTCCGCGAAGACCTTTATTACAGGCTGAACGTCATCCGCCTGAAGGTCCCGCCCTTGCGCGAGCGGCGCTCTGAGATTCCGACCATCGTCAACTACTACATCAACCACTACTCTGCGAAGTTCGGCCGGCGCGACATAGAGATCACGCCGCAGAGCGTGGACCTCCTGATGGTCTGCGACTGGCCGGGCAACGTCCGCCAGCTCTGCAACGAAGTGCAGCGCATCGTCGCGCGCGCGGAGGACGGGGCCGTGCTGACGCCCGACCAGCTCTCGCCGGAGCTAACGCGCACGTCCGCGCCCTCCACGCCGCAGTCTTCGATCACGCCCTTGAGCGCCGTGGCCGGCGCGCCCGGCCAGCACGTCACGCTGGCCGACGCGCTCGCGGACCTCGAACGCCGCATGATCGCCGAAGCCCTCCGCAAGCACGGCGGCAACATCTCGCGCGCCGCCCGCGAACTCGGCCTCACGCGCCGCGGCCTCTACCTCAAACTCGAACGCCACGAGATGAGCGCCAGCGCCTGAACCCCAACGGGCGGAAGAAAATTAACAGGGATGGACAGGATAGACAGGATAAAGTGCTTGATTTCTTATCCTGTCTATCCTGTCCATCCCTGTTTGAATCCGCTTTAGCTTGAGGTGGAAAGTCTGGTAGCGTACAGACTGGGGGTATATAATTGCGGGCCTGTCGAATTAGTCCCCCTGGAGGCTTCCCCCGATGCGGCCGACGAAGCGGCGCATTCTCTGCGTTGACGACGACGAAGACACCTGCTCGATGCTCGTGAAACTGCTCGGGCTGGAGAACTACGAGGTGACGGCCGTCAAGACCGTCAGCGAGGCGCTCGAACTCGCCCGGGCCGAGCCCTTCAACCTGTACATCCTCGACGAGTGGTTCCCGCGCGACGCCGGCCTCGGCCTGTGTCGCAAGATACGCGAGTTCGACCCGCACACCCCCATCATCTTCTACTCCGGCGCGGCCTTCGAATCCGACCGTGAGGAGGCCCTCTACGCCGGCGCGCAAGCCTTCGTCGCCAAGCCCTACGTCGAAGAACTCATCCTCGCCGTCCATCGCCACCTCGCCGACAGGCCCGAGACCTCCGCGGGTTGAGTCCTGCAACCTTCGGGAGTACAGTCAGACCATGCTCGCACTCATCATCGTCTCCGCGGCTGCAATCGCGGCCGTCATCATCCTTTACCAACTGCTCCTCCAAAAATATTACTGGGGGCCGAAAGGCCCGCCAAAGAAGAGAGAGCGTGATCAAGACAGATAGTTAAACAGTACGAGGGAGAGAACATGGCAATCAAGAGAAGAAGGTTGGGGAACTCCGAGATTGAGGTCGCGCCGCTCGCTTTCGGCGGCAACGTCTTCGGGTGGACGGTTGACGAGCCGACTTCGTTCGAGCTGCTGGACGCTTTCGTCGGCGCGGGCTTTAACCTCGTGGACACGGCGGACGCTTACTCTGCGTGGGCTCCCGGCAACACGGGCGGCGAGTCGGAGACCATCATCGGCAACTGGCTCGCGCGCGGGGGCACGCGCCGCGAGGACGTTATCATTGCCACCAAGGTCGGCTGGGAGATGCGCGGCGAGAAGGGGCTCAGGAAGTCTTACATCCTGCGCTCCGCCGAAGAATCCTTGCGACGCCTGCGGACGGACTACATAGACCTCTACCAGTCGCACAAGGACGACCCAGAGACGCCGCAGGAAGAGACACTTGAAGCTTACGCGGAGCTCATCCGGCAGGGCAAGGTGAGGGCCATCGGGGCTTCCAATTTCAGCGCCGAGAGACTCAGGGAGGCGCTCAGCGTCAGCGAACAAAAAAACGGCCTGCCGAGGTACGAGAGCCTACAGCCACTTTATAACCTCTACGACCGCGAGCCGTTCGAGGCCGAACTGGAACCCCTGTGTCTCGAACAGCACGTCGGCGTCATCAACTACTACGCGCTGGCGAGCGGCTTCCTCTCGGGCAAGTACCGCTCGGAAGACGACCTCGGCAAGAGCGCGCGCGGCGGCGGCATCGGGAAAAAATATCTGAACGAGCGCGGCTTCCGCATCCTCGCCGCGCTCGACGAAGTCTCCGCGCGCCTGGGCGCGACGCCCGCGCAGGTCTCGCTCGCGTGGCTCATCTCGCGCCCCTCTGTGACCGCGCCGATTGCCAGCGCCACCAGCGTTGAGCAGTTGAACGAACTGGTGGAAGCCACGAGGCTCGAACTGGACGAAGCCGCGCTGCGGCTGCTCGACGAGGCGAGCGCATGGCGTGAGGACGCGGCGGCGATGAAATCGTCCGCGTGACGAGAGTCAGTGTTCGCCGAGTTTGGTGAGGATGAAGGCTGCGAGGAAGCCTGCCACCGTGATGAGGCCCGCGAGGTCGTGGGCCTCTTCGAACGCCTCGGGCATCATCGTGTCCGCGAGCATGGCGAGGATGGCCCCGGCCGCCACGGCCGTCGTGAAGGCTATGACCTCGCCGGAGAAGTGGCTGAAGACGGCGTAGCCCACGAGCGCCGCCACGCCCGAGATCAGGGCGATGCTCGTCCACACGCCGAAGATGTAACGCGCCGAGCGGCGTGCCTTCTTCATCCCGGCCGAGCTGGACAGCCCCTCGGGCACGTTCGAGAGGAAGACGGCGGCCACGGCCACCCAACTCACACGGCCCCCGCCGATCATGCTCACGCCGATGACGATTGATTCGGGGATGCCGTCCAGGAGCGCGCCGACAGCGATAGCCGTCCCGCTCCCGCTGTCGTCAGCTTCCGACGGCTGCTGGTCGCCGGAACGCTTGCGGTGCTTCGCGCCGCGCCGTGCCAAAAACCAGTTGGCCGCCGTGTAGATGATGGCCCCGCCCAGGAAGCCCGCGGCCGTAGAGTCGAAGCCGCCCTGCTTGTACGCCTCGTCCATCAGATCGAACGAGAGCGCGGAGATGAGCACGCCGCCGCCGAAGGCCATGATCGAGGCGATGAGGCGCTGCGGCACGTTGGCGAAGTAGCCCGCGGCCGCCCCGACCAGCAGTGCCGAGCCGGCAAGCAGTCCCCACAGCCCAGCCTGTAACCAGATCGGTAACATCTCAGCTTTATATTAACTCAACCCTTTGCGTCTTACGCCTTAACTTTGCGCCTCCAGCGTGAACGGCTGTTTCGCGCAAAGGCGCTAAGGGAAAACCAAAGGCGCAAAGGGTTGAGCTTTGGTTCCCCGATTCTTTACCGATTCGGCCCCGCGGCCGCGGGTGTCAGGCGGAGCAGGTCGCCGCTCTTGGCGTCAACGATGACGAGGAGCGCGCCGTCCGGCGTCTGTAGCACGTCGCGTATGCGCCGCTTCATGTCAATCCGCTCCTCCACGGCCACGCGCTCGCCGTCCAGACCGAGGCGTATGAGCGCCTGCGACGACAGGCCGCCGACGAGGAGGCTTCCGCGCCACCCCGTCAGCAGCGACCCCGTGTAGAGGGTCGCGCCCGAAGGCGAGATGACTGGCGTCCAGGTGCGCACCGGAGCCTGGAACTCTTTGTTCGACGGGTGGTCTGGAATCATGGAGTTGTTGTAGTTGTCGCCGTTGCTGACGAGCGGCCAGCCGTAGTTCTTCCCGGGCTGTACCAGGTTCAACTCGTCGCCGCCGAGCGGCCCCATCTCGACCGCCCAGAGCCGGCCGGAAGAGTCAATCGCGGCGGCGAGGATGTTGCGGTGGCCGTAGCTCCAAATGTCGCCGCGCGCGCCCTGCTTGCCGACGAACGGATTGTCGTTCGGCACTGAGCCATCAGCGTTGACGCGCACGACCTTGCCCAGGTTCGAGGCGAGATTCTGGGCCGGGTCGAAGCGCTGCCGGTCGCCCGAGGTGATGAAGAGTTTCCCGTCCGTGCCGAAGACGAGGCGGTTCCCGAAGTGGCCCCGGCCGACGGTCTTCGGCACCTGACGCCAGATGACCTGCACGTCGCGCAGTTGATTACCTTCCAGCCTGCCGCGCGCGACGGCCCCGCCACGCAGGATGTTGTCCGTCATGTCTATGAAGTTGCTGAACCGCACGTCGCCCGTCTCCGCATCGTCCGGCGACTGCTGCTCCGCGGCCTCCACGTAGGAGAGGTAGACCAACTGGTTGCGCGCGAAGTCCGGGTCAGCCTCCACGTCCAGCAGTCCGCCCTGCTCGCCGGGCTTGTCCCGGTAGACCACCTTCGGCACCCCCTGCACCGGCTCGGACAACTGGCCGTTGGCCCAAATCCGCAGCCGCCCTGGCTTCTCCGTAATCAGCACGCGCCCGTCCGGCAGCAGCGCCAGCCCCCAAGGGAATTCCAGCGTCGCCAGCCGCTCGACCCTGAGGCCGCCCGCGCTGGACGAAACCACGTCAGGCGGCGCGGCGGCGGCGTTCGTCTGAGCGAGAGTCGCCGGGGCGAGTGCGAGCAGGAGAGCGGCGGCAGCAATCAATCGGATAAACAATGGATTCATCGTCGAAGTCCTCCGCGGCGAAGGTAATGAAAAAACGTGTAGAGGAAGTGGAAGTTCTATGTACTTTGCTTGTCGCTCGAAGCGGGCGGGGGTAAACCACCCTTCCTAACCTGTGAGGTGGGGTGAGTTGAATAATTCGGGGTAAGATAATTAGCAGATCGGGAAGGGGGCTTGCCCCCGCTGCCTTCGTGCGTTGCGTCTGTTATCATTGAAGTCATGGAACGCACAAGGGGAATTCAGCTCTCGGTTCTGGACCTCGCGCCCGTCAAGGAGGGCGGGACGGTCGGCGATTCGTTTCGCGAGACGCTGGATTTGGCGCGGCACGCCGAGGGCTGGGGCTACAGGCGCTTCTGGCTGGCCGAGCACCATAACATCGCGGGCATCGCCAGCTCTGCGACCGCGGTCCTCATCGGGTATGTCGCGGGCGGCACGAAGACCATCCGCGTAGGCTCCGGCGGGATCATGCTCCCGAACCACGCGCCGCTCGTCATCGCCGAGCAGTTCGGCACGCTCGAAGCTCTCTACCCCGGCCGGATAGATTTGGGAATCGGGCGCGCGCCCGGCACAGACCAGCTCACGATGCGCGCCCTGCGCCGCCACCTCGCAAGCACGGAAGATGATTTCCCGCGCGACGTGGCGGAGCTGCTCTCTTACTTCGCACCCGCCAGGCCGGGCCAACACGTGCACGCCGTCCCGGGCGAGGGCTTGCGCGTGCCCGTCTGGCTGCTGGGCTCAAGCCTCTACAGCGCGCAACTCGCGGCCGTGCTCGGGCTGCCCTTCGCCTTCGCCTCGCACTTCGCGCCGGACCTCCTGGCCGAGGCGCTCAAAATTTACAGGGACGAATTCCGGCCGTCAGAGGAATGGCCCGACCCTTACGCCATGCCGTGCGTCAACGTCTTCGCGGCCGAGACGGAAGGTGAGGCCAAGCGGCTGTTCACGTCCGTCCAGCAGGCTTTCCTCAACCTGCGCCGCAACCGCCCGGGGCTGCTGCCGCCGCCCGTCGCCTCTCTGGAAGGCCGCTGGTCCGCGTTCGAGAAGGCAGGGGTCGAGCGCGCTCTTCGCTACTCGTTCGTCGGCACAGCCGAGACCGTGCGCCGCGGGCTGGAATCTTTCGTCCGGTTGACGGGGGCCGACGAAGTGATGGTCACTTCGCAGACCTTCGACCACGCGGCGCGGCTGCGGTCTTACGAGCTACTGGCACAGGTTTACTCACCCGCCGGCTGAGGTCGCTTCAAAGTATGCGAACACCTTTGAGAGTTGTGTTGGTCTCCCTGCTCCTGGCCGCGTCCGGCTCCTGCGCGATGATGACGAGGGACGTGGGAGCGCCCGCGGACGCCGCGCCCGGCTCGGTCGCGTTCAAGATGGCCGGGCCGAACGACGCGGCCATCATCGTCTCCGTCAAGCTCAACGGGCAGGGGCCGTATGACTTCGTGCTCGACACGGGCGCGACCTTCACCTGCGTTGACAACGCGCTGGCGGAGCGTCTGAAGCTGCCGGAATGGAAGGGGGGCTTCGGCACGGTGGTGGTCGGCCCGGGCGGCGGCGCGATGAGGCTCTTGAAGATCGAGACGCTGGAGGTCGGGGACGCGAAGGCAACGGGGCTGGCCGCGTGCTCTATCGAGCTGAGCAGGATAGCGCCGCCCGGCCTCGGCATACAGGGACTGGTCGGCCTCAACTTCCTGAAGCAGTACCGCGTGACGATAGACTTCGAGAAGAAATTCCTGCGACTGGAGAAGCCTTCATAACGCTCTTTCCAGGCAACTTCCTTCTCTACGCGCTTCTGACTTGCGCCTTCCTCTGCTGGCGGAAAATCCCGAAACGGCTGCCCTGACCTTTCGCCCCGGATGGAAGTGAGCTTTTGGCACAAATTTAAATTACAATAGGGGCACGGCGCGAGAAAGCACGTAGCCAAATTCCCACCCTGAACTTGGAAGGCGGCTTTATCGCGCCGTAACGCAGGCCCGGAGTTGCAAGTCCGAGGTTTGGAGTTGCAACTCCGGCAGCGCACTGTACGCAGCCTTCGGCTACACCCGCAAGAGCGAAAGCCAGAGCGGCCTGACGCGCAAACGCAACCCGACACCGACCACCACCTGACACACAGTGATGCTTTAGCCGGGAGCATGGAAGAGGCACTTGAGCGGCAGCAAGAAGCGGCGGAGGCGCGACGAGCGCGGAAGGATTCGTCATCTCCAGAGGACCGTGAACGCAAGGCTAAAGAAGAGTCTTTGAGGCTCTCCAAGGCGCGTATTGAAGAGCAACTAAGGAATGCCACCAATCCGTTGCGCCGAGCCATGCTGGAACGTGCGCTGAAGGCTCTGGAGGCCGAAGGGAATGTGTGAGAAAAGCAGAAGAGAACTGGCCCTGTTGATTGCTAAATCAAATTTACTTCCGACAGCTCTTTTCCCTAATGAATAATTTTCAGAACGCGCGCGGCGAATCAGATGAGTAAAAGAAGGCAGATCAAGCTCGTCAGTCTAACTTCCGGGCAGCGCGAACGCCTTGAGCGCCTCTGGTTTTACTACGGCAACTACGGGCCGAAGACGACGCCCGGCAACCACAGCTTCATCCAGCGCCTACTAGAAAACGGGTACGACGAGCGCCCGCTTTATAACAGCCGGACCCCGAAGTCGGAGCGGCCGACGGTCGAGTGCGAGACCGCAGTCGAGGCGGTGCTTGCAGTCAAAGATGAGGCCGCCTAATCTCTACTGGCAGAGTCGTTCACATGCTCATCCGCTCATCACCGATCTTGAGTGCGTGCCACCTGTTTTGAGGTCATGCGATGTTGAGATCAATAGTTCTCGGCGTGTTGTTTATTACTCTGCCGGTTATCGCAAAGGGGCAGGGCAATAAAGCCCCCGCGTTAGCACTCAAAGACCTTCGGGGGCGCACGCTCCGGCTCGGCGACTACAAGGGCAAGGTCGTGCTTCTTAACTTCTGGGCGACGTGGTGCCCGCCGTGCCGCGCGGAGATGCCTGACCTGGTCAAGATGCAGCGGGAGTACCGTGAGCGCGGGCTCCGGGTAATCGGCGTCACATACCCGCCGCAGACGGCCGCTGAGGTGCGCCGTTTCGTCAGAGAACTCAAGGTCAATTACCCCGTGGCCCTCGGCACTGAAGAGACCAAGGCCCTTTTCGGCCAGAGCGAGACGCTGCCCGTCACGGTCGTCATAGACCGCGAGGGCAACGTCCGCGACGTGATCGAGGGCATTCTTCTGCCGAAAGAGTTCGAGCAGAAGATAAAACCTTTGCTCAAGTAAGCCCGCGATGTAGAATGTGCGTCCGTAGCAGTTCTGACCCGGATTTCATCGTCCATCCAAACATAGGAGATTTAGAGAATGCTAAAAAATAGAGTCGCCGCCCTCGTGGGGCTGGTTCTCGTTCTGTCACTCGCCTCGCTGAGCGTCTCGGCCGCGACCAAGACCGCGACGATCCGCGTGGAAGGAATGACCTGCAAGATGTGCTCGGCCTCCGTCACCAAAGCCCTCGAAGCCACGGAAGGTGTAGAGAAGGTTGAAGTGAGTCACGAAAAAGGCGTGGCGGTCGTCCAGTACGACGACGCGAAAGTCACGGAGGCGAAGCTGCGCGAGGTTATTAACGGCACAGGCTTCAAGGCGGTCGAAGAAAAGTCCGCCAGCAATTGAGCCGGGCGATTTTACTCATTCGGCTTAATCGGAGTACAAGGGGCCACACTCGTCTTTGACATCACGGCATTACTCGCAGACTTTCGCTTCCGGTCCTCGCCGGGCCGGAGAAAGTGAAGGGGGTGTTAATTATGAAGTGGTCACGTTTGTCGGCGCTCATTTTATGCTGCGCGTTGACCGGCGTTGGACTTGTCCCTCAGAGGAGCGCAGCGGCGGGGGCGGCGGCAGTCTCGGTGCCCGCGTTGCCCGCCGCCCCCGTGCGCTACCGCATTGACGCCGGTCAGAGCCGGTTCATGGTGCGAACCTTCTCCGGCGGGCTGCTCTGGTTCAAGGGGCACGACCACTTCATCAGGGTCGGCGATTTCTCGGGCGAAGTTCAGCTCACACCCGGCGCAATCAGTCCGGCCTCGCTCGAACTGCGCGTGCGCGCCGACTCGCTCGAAGAGACCCGCGACGTGTTCACGCCGCAGCAGAAAGCGATCATTAACCGTGAGCTGCGCGAGATAGTCCTTGAGACAGGCAAGTACCCGGAGATTACGTTTAAGAGTACGGACGTAAGGGGCAGACTCGATGGCATGCAGTACGAGGCGAAGATCGGTGGCGACCTCACGCTGCACGGCGTCACGCGCCGCGTCGTGATTCCGGCTCAGGTGACGCTCGACGGCGGGGGCTTGCGTGCGCGGGGCGAGTTTACGATCAACCGCGGCGACTACAACGTCAAAGCCACGTCGGCCCTGAATGGGACGATTCGCGTCAGAAAAAAGCTGAAGTTCACCTTCGACATCGTGGCCCGCCCGGTTTAGAGAGAGAGTCCCTTTGGCTTTCCTCATGCGCCAGCCAGGCTCATGATTTGGCTTTCTCTTTTACTTTCTCTCGCAATTGCTTGATGAGCTTTTTAATGGCCTCGGCGTCGCGGCTGTCGGGCTGCGCTTTGAGAAACAGCTCTAGCTCGTCGGCGGCCTCTTTGTTCCGTTTTTGATGATTATAGAGGAGCGCCAGCTCCCAATGCGCTTGTGGAATCGGCTTGCTCGCGAGTTTCTTGGCGCGCTTCAGTTGTGCCTCCGCTTCCTCAAGTTGGCCGCTGCGCCGTAAAGCCATCCCCAGCCACATAACGGAATTCACGGAAGAGGGATTCTGAAGTAGAGCCTGGCGAAATGATTCGACGGCTTGAGGCATTTGCTTGAGACCGACCTGCGCGATGCCGAGCCAGTAGAAGCCTTCGGAGCCTTTCGGGTTAACTTTAATCGCCCTGGCGAGGGCGTCCTGCGCCTCCGCAAACTGCGATTGATTTATCTGCTCTTCGCCCAGCCGGACTAACGCCAGATAGTAATCCGGGAATATCCCCAGAGCCGCCTTTAAGGCAGCCATCCCTTCAGCCGCTTTGTTCTTTTCGAAATCGCTGATGGCTTTAGCATAATTTTTTCTCGCGCCGTCCGGGACATTTTGGGCGAAGACGACGCCTGTCCCCGTCGCAGGTTTCCGGTCGCTTTTGGGTCGCAGATAGAAATCCACCTGTCGAATATCACGGCTCCCCTGTGAAGTCGGGCTCAATTGGATACTGACCAGCTCGACGCGTTGGATTTCTTCCGTATACTCACCCTTCTCGTCCTTGACCCTGACATGAAAGTAGCCGCTCGTAAGAGAGTTGAAGGCGTATTGTCCGGTCCCGCTGGTTCTGACCGTCCGCAAGACCGTGTAAACATCATCGAGCAGCTCGACACGCACTTTTTCCAGCGGGCGTCCAGATGAATCGAAAATGATTCCGATGATCGAGCTTTTGCCTTGCGCCGCCGCGAGAGAAGCAGAGGCAAAGGCGACAGCCGAGATGAGCGAGAGGCGTATCAGTCTATTCATACGAACCTCCTTTTTCTAACAGGACCGGGTGGCCGCACCCCATGGTAACAAAACAAATAATAGTTTGGCAGATACTGCGCGAATAGATGAGAGCTATCGTGAGGTTAGAACGCTGTTCGTGAAAATCGAAAACGGTTCAACCACCAAGCCCACCCGTGCTATCCGGGTGGGCTTGGTGGTTGAAGGTCAGGCCCGGCTTAGAACATGAACTTGAAGCCGAAGCGAATCTGCCGGGGCGTCTGGAAAGTCCTCGGCAAGCCATAACGCACGTCGCGAGCAATCCGGCGAGGATCACCCGCCGGACGGTCGAACCCGGCGACGATCTGGTCGGTGAGCCCACCGTTGAAGATCGCGCGGATCGTATCCGTCTCGGCCGTCGCGGCGTTAGTAAACCCGAACGTGGTGCCCGTCAGCGAATCCGGCGAGATGAGCTGGAAGACGCTCGTCACGTTGTTTTCGTTGAAGACGTTGAGGGCGTTGATTTCAAACTTCAGCCCCATGCGCCCGTCGTCCCCGAACCTGTAGGTGTGAGACAACGCCATGTCCGTCTGCGTGAACATGGGGCTGCGCCCCAAATCTCCGCGTCCGAACGGGAACACGTTTGCGCCGTAGACCGCGATCTGGGTCGAGGTCGGCGTGCCGCTCAGGCCGATGAACGAGGCGGAGAGCTCGGTGCTGTTCCTCCCGGAGTTATCCAACCTGTGACCGAAAAGGTTCTTCCAGTCAAAGTTGTAAGCGCCGAAGAACTTGAAGGCGTGCGGGCGATCCGTCGCCAGGCGGCCGTTGTCCGGCTCGCCGTTGGTCGTGAACCCGATGTGCGGCAGGTCGAAGAACCTGTTGACGTTCGGGCTGGAACGGCCCACGCCGAGCGCGTCCGGCTCGTCCGAGCTGGCTAGACCCGAGTAGTTGCCGAAGAGGCGACTATAGGTGTAGCTGGCGTTGAGGTAGTAGTTGCTGGAAAACCTCTTGTCGAGGCGCAGTTCCAGCGCGTCGTATTTGCGCTCGGCTTTCGGCAACGCCGGGATGCCGGGAGCGAAGGGCTCGGCCACAACGCCCATGCCGGGGTTGGCGATGAAGAACAACTCGTTCTGAGCGGCATCAAAGAATCCAACGTCTTCGATGGTGCGGTCGAGTTGTTTGTGCGTGAAGCGCGCGCCGAGGACGATGTCGTTGGTCAGACCGTACTCCGTGCCGACCGTGAACTCCGTCTGGCGTCCGGCCTTGAGGTTCGGGTCAACGCGATTGTCGCTCGGGTCGTTGGACGGGACGCGGAAGTCAATCGGCCCGACCAGCGTGTGCGACAGAGCATACTCTCTGGAGTAGGTCGTGAAGTTCGGGTCGGGCAGCGCGAAGAAGTAGCGCAGAAGGCTGTCGCCGCCGAACGAGCCACGAGGCAACTGGTACTTGAAGCGGTCATAAAATTGCCCGTAGCTGGCGAAGATCTTCATCCTGCCATCGCCGAACACGTCAAAGGCGAGTCCCAGACGCGGGGCAATCTTGTCAGTCCAGCCGAACTTGATCGGGACAGTGCCCTCGCGGAAAGTCGGCACGTCCTCTTTTTCCAGACGCACGCCGAGGTTGAGCGTCAGGCGATTGGTCGGCTGCCAGCTATCCTGTGCATAGATGCCAGTGTTCGTGCTGCCTGCCTCCCCTATCGTGCCGAAGTCCTGTAGGTAGCCGTAGCCGTATGACGTGCAGGGGCCGGTCGGGCACACACCAGGACCGATGCCGCGGTCGGACTGCGCCCAGAAGAGCCTGACCTCGCCGAGACCGAAGTAGCCCTGATCCACGTCGTTGAAGAGCTTGTTCCACTGCGTGCCGAACTTGAAGTTGTGACGGCCGGCGAGGTTGCTGACCAGGTAGTTCACGTCCGCGTCAATCGTCTTGCGGATCGAGATATCCTTCGCGGTCTTGGTGATGTCGGAGACGTTGTTGAAACCGGCGGCGCAGGGATTCGTCGCCGGGACGCCGGCCGGGCTGCCGCCGCCGATGCAGCGAATGCGCGTCACGGACGGCACGCCGTAGGAGCTATCCTTCTCGTTAAGGTAGTTGCGTCCGAAGCGCCCGCTGAAGATCAGATTGGGAGTCGGCGTCCAGATGCCGCTGGCCGTCACGTTATTGGCCGCGACGCGCCCGCCCAGTTGAGAGAAGTCCGTCGCCGCCGGCGCGGTGGCCGTGTAGGACGGAATCTGTCCGTGCTCGCGCTGGGGGCTGTAGGTGAAAGTGCCAGAGAGGCGCAGGTTGTCCGTCACCTGCCCGTCGAGGCGCGCGAACGAATAGTCGTTACGCAGAGTCCTGTCGTAATGACGGAACTGGCCGTTGCGGAAATTGAAATCGCGCTCGGTGTGATAGAACTGCGGCGCGCTGCTGACCAGGAACCAGAGTCTGTTCTTGATGACCGGGCCGCTCAGTGTCGCGCTCGGGAAAAAGTTCAGGAAGCTGTCTCCCGGGGGGTTGATGTAGAGCAGCGTGGTTGAAGAGTTATCGAGAATCGTCGGGTTCGCCTGATACTGCGGGTCACTGTTGTTGACTTTGCCGGTGAGATTCAGGCGCGCCGAGAGATTGCTCGTCTCGAACTGGACGCCGAACTCTCCGTGAAAATCGTTGCTCCCGCTCTTGGTGACGACGTTGATGACGCCGCCGGTCGCGCCGCCGTACTCGGCGTCGAACCCCGAAGACTTGACCTGCACTTCCTGCACGAACTGGAAGGGAACGTTGTTGGTGTCGCGCAACTGTCCGGTGCGGAAGTTCGTCACTTCGGAACCGTCTATGATGAAAGTGTTCTCAGCGCCGGACGCGCCGTCAATCTGAAAACCACGACTGAGCGGCTCGGCGCGTGTCGCGGGCGAGACTTGCAGCACGCTGTCAATTCTCGTCCCTTTCGGAATCATCGAGATTTGGTCGGCGGTGATGTTGGTTTGTATTCTGCTGCCCGTCGGGTCAATGGCCGCGACATCGCTCGTCGAGATGACCACGTTGGCCTGGACTCCGCCGGCCTGTAAGGTGATATCTGTAACGGTGGCTCTGCCGAGAGTAACCTCAACGTCGTCTCTTTTATCTGAGCTGAAGTTAGTTGCGCTCGTGCTGACCGAGTACCTCCCGGGTGGGACTTGCACCACGCGGTAGTTTCCATCTTCATCGGTCGTGACGGTGCGAGTAGCAGGACCTTCGACGAGGACGGTCGCTCCTGCCACTCTTCCGCCCTGGGCATCTGTGACGGTTCCTTCAATGCTGCCTGTGGTCTCTTGACCAAACGCAACCGAACCGAGCGCCAGGCACAAGAGCGCCAGCAGCGACATGGTAAAGATTCGCATCTTCATGGTCACCATTCCTTTCTAGCTGATTAATAAATTTCCATTAGTATGGTGCGAAGAACGTGCACCATTTTTGGAACACTAGGCTTCTTCCTGTGTATGAAGTGCGCAAGGACTATGCCAGCAGAGTCGCCATCAAACTTTCCCGCCGTATGATTGAGGCAGCGGGAAATGATTCTTGTATCAACTTGCCAGATTTGGAATTTTTAATCGAATCTTTGCAGGAATTGAATAACTCAGCGCCGAAGCGCTGCTCTCACGGCTCTTCAAATGTACGTGAATCTGTACAAGGTGAATGGCCGTCACAGTGAGGCACAGTTTTTCTTTGAAGGAACGGGGCGGGGACTTGCTTTAAGAACGCTTCTTTAATGGTTGGCCGGTCGTGAGTGATGTGTGTTGAGCGGTTGAGGCCATCTACCTGTTGAGGATTAACACCGTGATTATTTAACCCGCCGCCGGTGGCTCGACGTTAGGCCCACCAGTACGTCATCGTCCAGCCCGTAGCGCTTAACCTTGGCGTTGAGGGTGGCGACCTTCGTCTGTAAAAGGCGCGCGGCTTGCCGCTGGCGACCTCCGGTTCGGATCAGCGCGCAGCGTATGAGGTCCGCCTCGTACCGTCGGACTTCATCACTTAAATTCAATCCCTCCCTGCCGTCCGGCGCTGCTTTTACGCGCAAAGAGTCTATCTCGCCCATGAGCGCAAGCAGCACGGTCTTCAGTGCTTCGATCCTGTTGTTGCGCGCCACTTCACTGTCCTGTGTGCGGAGAGCCCCTTCACCTTTCGGCCGCCGCAGGCCCGCGCCCTTGAGGTGGTGATCGTCAGGCCCCGGCAAAGCTCTACTCTGTGGAGCTAAGGAATCAAGCGAGAAGGCGTACAGGTTTTCCAGTAAAGTGAGCGCCATCCCCTCCAGGGCTTTGAGGCTGTCTACGACCACCGCGCCCGGCTCCGCGGCGGGATTTCCTTTCGCCTTTGTGTTCCTTTTTTTATCCAAAATAGAGCTCGAAATTTTCTCTTGGCGTTAAAAGTATCGGGCAATCCCGGAAAGCGTTGCAAACAGTTGTTGCTCAGACCTATTCTGTATTTACTGAGAAACGCGTTGTTAGCGACTCGCAGGCTAGTCTATTGTTGACTATACATTAAAGCCTTTAATCTGCGCGTGATTTGATACAATTTCCATATAAATAATATGAGGAAAGCAAAGAGTTCGCGTTTCTCGTAAATCATCCAAGAGTTCGGTGCTCTTTACGGATTTCTGTTAAGACATGGCGCGGGCTTTTGGCACATCTATTTTGGCGTCGTTCATTAAGATTTACTTCGTTCCAACGCCCGCATTAACTTCAAAGACAAGAGACTAGCCCATTGCGAGTCTCGTTGGAGCCTTATTCCGGGACATGAACACTGGCCTTGATATGCTTTAAGCTTGCCACGATGGTAAACGTCATGATGACGAGTAATGACCACGAGCTCCACTTCCCAATATGGACGGTCGCCCAGGCTCCGATCTGGTTGGGATAGCGCCACACGCCCAGGAACGTGCTGATATTCTCAGCCAGCCACAGAAAGAACCCGATGAGAAGAAACGAAAGCAACAATGGCATCCGTCTGTCCTGGTCCAGCGGCCTGTACACAACCGTAGAGCGCGCATACAGTCCGAGCGCGCACGCCGCGATGTACCAGCGAAAGTCCCCGATGTAATGATGAGTAAAAAAGTTGGCGTAGATGAGTAACGCCACGGCCGCCGCCATCCAATACGGAGGATGGTGCTTGATTCTCAAGTCGAATAATCGCCATGCCTGAATTATGTAGCTCCCGACGGCGGCGTACATAAACCCGGAGAACAAAGGCACGCCCCACAATTTGGTGTAAGCAAAATCCGGGTAACCCCACGAGCCGATCCCGCCGGAAGTCTTAAAGACCTCAAGGGCGAATCCGACTACGTGGAAGAGACTGATGGCCTTTACTTCATCCCACGTTTCAAGTTTGGCTAACACCATCCAGACTTGAATCATGAGCGCGCTGACGAGGATGACATCGTACCTGGGAAGACCAAGAACCCCACCCCGCGGCACGAGGAAAACGGCGGAGAAGAATAAGCCCGCGAATAAGCAAGCCCGCGCCTGTTTCACACCGAAGTACAAAAACTCGACTGCAAATCTTGAGAACCCGGAAAGGTCCGGCCTGATCCTCGGGCTTAACAAGGCTTTATCAACAGCGCCAAGCATTACAACTCCTTTCTTGACTTTGAAGGATCTTTGCCGCGGAGCACCCGCATGGAAGTTTTTGTGCCAGGGGTTTATATAGAACGTCGCTTCACAGGTTCAGATGGCCTCAGACCCTCGCCGGGGCTCCTCCCGGTTCGAGGTTGCCGCGGAGCCTCGCGATGTCGCGCTGGGGCGGTGCGCCGAAGAGCCGCTTGTAGTCGCGGCTGAAGTATGACGGGTCTTCGTAGCCCACGCGGAACCCGGCGCTCGCCGCGTCCAGGTCTTCGCCGAGCATCAGGCGGCGTGCCTCCTGGAGCCGTATCTGCTTCTGGAACTGCAAGGGGCTCATCATTGTGACGGACTTGAAGTGGTGGTGGAAGCCGGAGACGCTCATCCCGAGTTGGCGCGCGACCTCTTCGATTTTGAGCGGCTCGCTGTAGTGCTCGCGCAGGTGCCCTATGGCCCTGGAGATGCGGCGCGTGTCTCCCCCCGAAGAGGCCACGAGGTGGCCGAGTCGCGCCCCCTCTCCTCCCGCCAGTAGCCGGTAAACGATCTCCCTCTTGATGAGCGGCGCGAGGACGTTGCTCCCGCCGGGCGCGTCGAGCAGCCGGGTCAGTCTGACCACAGCGTCGAGCAGGTCTGCGTCTACGGGGTTGACGCCGATCGCTTTGACGCCCGCGTCGCCTTTCCTGGTCTCGAAGCCGGACTCCATCAAGACCGAGGCGACGAGGGCCGGGTCGAGGTCCAGCCGGAGGCCGAAGTAGGGCCGCTCTTCCGACACCTCCTCCACACGGAAGACGACCGGCAGGTCAACCGTGAAGATCAGGTAATGGCCGGGGTCGTACCGGAACACTTCCTCGCCCAGAAGCACCTGCTTGCCGCCCTGGACGACGAAGCAGAAGGCGGGCTGGTGCAGGGCGGACGCAGACTCCAGCGGCCTGGATAAGCGTGCGAGGAAGAGGCCGTCGAGCGCCTCGAACGCCCCGTCTTCGGGGAGGGCGCGCGCCATCCGCTCCAACAGTTCCTCCCTGTTGCTGTGCACCCTTTGCGACTCGCGTTTCGCATCTCTTTGGTTCATGAGTGCATATTAGCCCCTTTGTCTCCTCTCGGCACGCCGCACGCGTAGTTTTTGCAGGATCGTACAATCATTCGCGACTATCGTCTTATCGCCCCGTGCCCCGGCGCCTTTAGAATCACTCTCGAAAATAGGATACATGGGAGGAACTATGCAGAAGCGCAAACTCGGAAAGAGCAACTTGGAAGTTTCGGAACTGGGGTTCGGCTGCATGGGGCTGAGCTTCGGCTACGGCCCGGCCGCGGACAAGCAGGAGGCGATCTCGTTGATCCGTTCGGCGGTCGAGCGCGGCGTCACGTTCTTCGACACCGCCGAAGTCTACGGCCCTTTCACCAACGAAGAACTCGTGGGCGAAGCGTTGGAGCCTTTCAGCGGGCAGGTGGTGATAGCCACCAAGTTCGGTTTCAAACCCGCCTCCGACGGCGGATCGAGGTGGAGCGAGTTGGACAGCCGGCCGGAGCACATCAGGCAGGTCGTCGAGGGCTCGCTGAAGAGACTCAGGGTTGACGCCATAGACCTGCTCTATCAACACCGCGTTGACCCGGACGTGCCGATTGAGGACGTGGCCGGGGCGGTCAAGGAGCTGATTCAGGAAGGGAAGGTCAAGCACTTCGGACTCTCTGAAGCGGGCGTGCAGACCATCCGCCGCGCGCACGCCGTCCAGCCCGTCGCCGCGCTTCAGAGTGAGTATTCTCTGTGGTGGAGAGAGCCCGAAGAGGAGGTGCTGCCGGCGCTCGAAGAGCTGGGAATCGGGTTCGTCCCGTTCAGCCCGCTGGGCAAGGGCTTCCTGACGGGGAAGATTGACGAGAACACCACCTTCGACAGCACGGACTTCCGCAACATCGTGCCGCGCTTTACGCCGGAGGCACGGAAGGCGAACCAGGCGCTCGTAGATTTGCTCGGCAGGGTCGCGGAACAGAAGAAGGCCACACCCGCCCAGATAGCGTTGGCGTGGCTGCTGGTGCAGAAGCCGTGGATTGTGCCGATTCCCGGCACGACGAAGCTGCACCGCCTGGAGGAGAACCTAGGGGCGGCCGACATCGAGTTGACGCCCGACGACCTCGGCGAGATCGAAACGGCCGCCTCGAAGATAGCCGTGCAGGGGGCGCGCTACCCCGAAAACCTGCAACGAATGGTAGGCCGCTGAGCGCCCGTGTCGGCAAGCCGGGGCTCCACCTTTATCCAACGCATTGAGAGGACGGAAATGAAACTGCTCGCCGCGACCGCTTTGTCGCTTGCTCTGCTCGCCTCGGCATCCGCCCAAACGAATCAGTCAGGAGCCGCACAAGGATTCGACGCCGCACAGCCGGCGTCCGTACAGGATTCGCAGCCAATCAAAAAGAGTAAGCCGGAGCAGGCGCCCACGCCCGCGGCGCCGATGGTTCGCACCGCTTCCGGGGTCGTGCGCGGCGTGACCGAAGGGGATGTCTCCAGCTTCAAGGGGATTCCCTATGCCGCCGCGCCGGTCGGCTCCAATCGCTGGCGGCCGACCCAACCCTTGCCCGCGTGGCGTGGAGAGCGTGACGCGAGCAAGTTCGGCGCGGATTGTGCGCAGGCAGGCTTTCCGCCCGGCTCCGCGCCGATGTCGAAGACCTCCTCGGAAGACTGCTTGTTCGTCAACGTGTGGCGACCCGCCGGGGCAGCAGTGGGGGCAAGGCTTCCGGTCATGGTGTGGATTCACGGCGGTGCCTTCGTGTTCGGTAGCGGCTCCTGGCCCGCCACTTCGGGGGTCCAGTTCGCCAGGCAAGGCGTCGTCCTCGTCACCTTCAACTACCGCCTGGGGCGTCTAGGCTTCTTCGCCTTCCCGGCGCTCGGCCGCGAGCACCCGGGAGAGCTCAAGGGCAACTACGCTTACATGGACCAGATCGCCGCCCTCAAGTGGGTACAGAAGAACATCGCCGCGTTCGGAGGCGACCCGAAGAACGTCACCATCTTCGGCGAGTCCGCGGGCGGCGTCTCGGTGCACACGCACCTGACCTCGCCGCTTTCACGCGGCCTGTTCCAGAAGGCGATCATCGAGTCCGGCGGCGGCCGGGACGGCGTGCTCACCGGGCGGCCGATGCGCGCGGACGGTGTTGATCCGCTGTATCCGGTGTCGGCGGAGACGATCGGCGTGAACTTCGCGCGCAGGCACGGGATTCAGGGGGTGGACGCGGCCGCTCTGGCAAAGCTGCGCGCCCTGAGCGCCACCGAGATCGTGGACGGAGGTCAGGAAACCGCTGGCCCCAATGGTCCGGTCACTTACTCGGGTCCGATTCTCGACGGCCGGCTGACGGCGGAGACGGCCCAGAGCGCCTACGAGGCCGGGCGTCAGATGCGTGTTCCCCTGATTATCGGCTCCAACAGCGCCGACTTCGTCGGCTTCATCAGCGCGGAGACGAAGGAGGCGATGTTCTCCCAGTTCGGTGAGCGGAAGGCCGAGGCGATGGCGGTCTATGACCCCGACGGAACCGCCGACCTCAGGACGCTGCTCGTGATGGCCGGAACCGACCGCGTCCAGGCCGAGCCGGCCCGCTTCACCGCGAGCGCCTTCGTCGCCAGGGGCGCGCCGGCCTACGTGTATCGCTTCTCCTACGTCCCCGCCTCGGTGCGAGAGCAGTGGCGGGACGGGGTTCCGCACGGGGCCGAAATCCCATTCGCATTCGACACGCTGGGCGCCGGCTTCGGCCCGCCTCCGACGCCCCAGGACGGGGCGGTCGCCCGGACTGTCAACACCTACTGGGCCAACTTCGCCAGGACGGGCGACCCTAATGGTCCGGGCCTGCCGAAATGGCCGCGTCACGATCCCGGCAAGAACGAGATACTGGAGTTCCGGCCCGACGGTTCGCCGGTCGCCGCCCCCGATCCCAGGAAAGCGCGGCTGGACGTGACCGAGCAGGCCGCCAAAGCAGCGAAGCCGCGCTAACCCGGCCGGGACTTAACACGAGGGTCGGCGCACGCAAAGACCGCGAATCGCAGGAGAGATCATGCAAAAGCAGGAACCCGGAAAGAGCAACCTTAAACTCTCAAGCCTCAGGGTCATCGGAGTAAATTCTATGAGCAGGAAGCATCGGAAATTATTCAGCGCTCTCTTACTGGTCGCCGCCGCCTTTATTACTTCGGCAAGCGGACAAGAAAAGAGCAAGCCCGGACCGCTGGTGATACGGGAGCAAGGCAGCTTCGCTGTCGGCGGGTCGGTCATCACCGCCCCCGGCACGTTCGACCCCATCAAGCAGGGCGCGTTCAACCCGGCCGGACCCGACCCCGCGGGGCAGACGTTGCACGGCGACCACGCTTACGTCTTCTATCAAGTCCCGGCGAACGCCAGAAAACTTCCGCTCGTCTTCTGGCACGGCCACGGGCAGTCCGGCAAGACTTGGGAGACGACCCCGGACGGGCGCGAGGGATTTCAAAACATCTTCCTGCGCCGCCGCTTCCCGGTCTACCTGCTCGACCAGCCGCGGCGCGGCCGTGCTGCGCGCAGCACGCAGCCGATTAACCTCACGGCCACGCCCGACGAGCAGCTCTGGTTCGGCATCTTCCGCCTCGGAGCCTGGCCCAACTTCTACACGGGCGTCCAGTTCTCGCGCGACCAGGAAGTCTTGAACCAGTTCTTCCGGCAGATGGTGCCCAACACAGGCCCCTACGACGCGCGGGTGAATATAGAGGCCGTCTCGGCGCTCTTCGACAAGATAGGGCCGGGGATTCTTGTCACCCACTCGCAGAGCGGCGGGCCGGGCTGGCTCACGGCAATGAAGAACAGAAACGTCCGCGCCGTCGTCTCCTACGAGCCGGGCGGAGACTTTCCTTTTCCCGAGGGGGAAGCGCCGCCGACCATGGTCCTCGGCGGCAGAGAGGTGAAGCCCCCCAGTGTGCCCTTGTCGGACTTCATGCAGCTCACGAAGATACCCGTCGTCATCTACTACGGCGACAACATCCCCGAGAAGCCGAGCACGAACCCGGGCCAGGAGCAGTGGCGCGTCTTTTTAGAGGTGGCAAGGAAATGGCGGGATGCTGTGAACAAGCGGGGCGGCAACGTGACACTCGTCCACCTGCCGGAAGTAGGAGTCCGCGGCAATACCCACTTCCCGATGTCGGATGTGAACAGCCTCGAAATCGCAGACCTCCTGTCAAAATTTCTTAAGGAGAAAGGTTTGGATTGATTGGCCCCTGAGGCACGGACTGCTTTTTAACACCGAGGGGCGGATGGTATTATCGAAGAAACACGACAGCGACTATCTGTAAACGTCCAGATCATGCCAGGCTCGCCGGGCAAGTTGGAGCAGCAGCCTACGCGGGCCGGAAAACGGTTCAGGCACAATCAGGGGGACCCTTAAATGAGTGACGAATTCGACGAAAGCTCGGGGCCTGAGTTGACGGCCGACGAGGAGGCGCTCTTAAAGGAGATGCCGACGTTGACCGACGTCGGGCAGGCGCGACGCACATTCCTCGGGCAGACATTCGCGGGCAGCCTGGGGCTCTTTGCGCTCATGCTGCTGGAGAAGGAACAGGCGTTAGCCGCACTCGGCACATCACCCGAGGCGGTGTTCGCCGTCGCGCCCGCGTTGGAAAATCCCATCAGGGTAGTCCTGAAGGTCAACGGCGCGACGAAAACTCTCGAACTCGATTCGCGCATGGTGCTCTTAGACGCCCTGCGCGAGAGGCTTGAGCTGACGGGGACGAAGAAGGGCTGCGACCAGGGCCAGTGCGGGGCCTGCACGGTGCTCGTTGACGGGCGTCGCGTGCTGTCGTGCCTGACGCTCGCCGCCACGCTTGAGGGCCGTGAGGTCACGACCATCGAAGGACTGGCGAAGGGCGACGAGTTGCATCCAGTGCAGGCGGCGTTCATCAAGTACGACGGCTTCCAGTGCGGCTACTGCACGCCCGGACAGATATGCTCTGCGGTGGGCTTGCTCGAAGAGGCGCGGCGCGGAGAAGTCAGTCACGTCACGGAAGACGTGACCGCGCCGGTCAGGCAGCTCACGGACGACGAGATACGCGAGCGGATGAGCGGCAACATCTGCCGTTGCGGCGCATACCCGAAGATAGTCGCGGCCATCCAGGAGGCTCATTCGGGACGGGAGACGGCGCGGACCTGGCGCTTCGTCGGGGAAGAAGAGCTGGCGCGCGTCAGGAAGGAGATGGGCGATGAGACCGTTTAAGTACGTGCGTGCGAGCAACGCCGACGAGGCCGCCCGCGCGGTAGCATCGAACCCACAGGCCAAATTTCTGGCGGGCGGGACCAACATCCTCGACCTGATGAAAGAGGATGTCGAGCGCCCGAACGAACTGGTTGACCTGACGCGCCTGAAGCTCGCCGAGATCAAAGCCGCTTCGGGCGGCGGGCTCACTATCGGCGCGCTGGCGAAGAACACGGACACCGCCAACCACCCGACAATCCGCAAGGACTACCCGCTCCTGACGCAGGCCATCGTCGCTGGCGCGTCGGGGCAACTGCGCAACATGGCGACCAACGGCGGGAACCTGATGCAGCGCACGCGCTGCCAGTACTTCTATGACACGGCGATGCCCTGCAATAAGCGCGAGCCGGGCAGTGGGTGCGGGGCGCTCGAAGGTCTCAACAGGATTCACGCCATCTTCGGATGGAGTGAGAAGTGCGTCGCCACATATCCGGGCGACATGGCGAACGCGCTCTACGCGCTCGAAGCAGTGGTGCGTGTCAGGGGGGCCGACGGGCGCGAGCGCAGGATTCCGGTCGGCGAGTTCCACCGCCTGCCGGGCGACACGCCCGAGAAGGACAACAACCTACAGCACGGCGAGCTGATCGTAGCTATTGATTTGCCGAAGTCGCCATTTGCGAAGAACTCCTATTATCTGAAAGTCCGTGACCGCGCAAGCTACGCCTTCGCGCTCGTCGCGGTGGCCGCCGCGCTCGACCTGAATGGCGGCACAATCAGGCAGGCGCGCGTCGTGCTCGGAGGCGTGGCACATAAGCCCTGGCGAAGCCTTGAGGCTGAAGCTGCACTCTCCGGCAGGCCCGCGACAGAAGAGAGCTTCCGTCAGGCCGCCGAGGCGGCGCTCAATGGCGCGAAGCCGCTGGCGCACAACGCCTACAAAGTCGAGTTGGGGAAGCGCGCCGTTGTGCGCGCGCTGATGCGTGCGAGCAGACTGGCCTGACGGGGGAGGGGGAAACGATGCCGAGGTACATTGGGAAAGAGATGAGCCGCGTGGACGGCGTGGCGAAGGTGACGGGCAAGGCGAAGTACGCGGCCGAGTTCAAGGTGCCGAATCTGGCATACGGCTTCATCGTACTCGGGACCATTGCCAAGGGCACCATCAAGACGCTAGACACAAAAGAGGCCGAAAGCGCGTCGGGCGTGATACGCGTCTTCACGCACCTGAACACGCCGAAGCTCGGGCCGAAAGCTTCAACCGAGGACTCGCCGCCGCGGGCCACCGAAGAGCGGGACAAGTCTTTCCGCGCGCTACAGTCAGACAGAATCTACTTCAACGCACAGCCCCTGGCGCTCGTCGTCGCGGAAACCTACGAGCAGGCCCGGTATGCCGCGCGCCTCGTAAAAATCTCCTACAACGCCGAGAAGCACTCGACCGACACGGAGGCCATGCGCGGAAGCGCGCGCGTGCCCTCGCAGGGGCCGCCGCCTAAGCCCCGCGGCAATCCAGAGGAGGCGATGAAGAGCGCGGCTGTCAAGATAGAGGCCGAGTACCGCATCCCCATCGAGCATCACAACCCGATGGAGCCGCACGCGGCCGTCGCCGTCTGGGAGGGCGACAAGCTGACGATCTTCGACAAGTCGCAGGATGTCTATAGCGTGCGCAAGCACCTGGCTTCCAGCTTCAATGTTCCAGAGGAGGGCGTCTCGGTCATCTCCCCTTACGTCGGCGGGGCCTTCGGCTCAAGCCTCAGGGCCAATTACTACCCGGCGCTGACGGCGATGGCGGCGCGCGAGCTCAAGCGCCCGGTCAAGGTCGTCTACACGCGCACGCAGATGTTCACGGGCCACGGCTACCGCCCCTACACGATTCAGAAGATCGCGCTCGGCGCGGAGCGAAGTGGGAAACTCTCCGCGATGATTCACGAGGCCGTGCACAACACCTCGACCTTCGAGGAGTTCTCCGACAACACCACAGGGTTCACGCGCCAGGTCTACGCCTGCCCGAACCTCTACGCGCCGACGAAGATTATAGACACGGACCTCAACACCCCGACCTGGATGCGCGCACCCGGGGCGGTGAGCGGTATGTTCGCGCTCGAATGCGCGATGGACGAGCTGGCCTACGCGCTGAAAGTAGACCCGCTGGAACTGCGGCTCATCAACTACGCAGAGGTTGACCCCGAGAGCGGCAGGCCGTTTTCGAGCAAGGCGCTCAGGGAGTGCTACCGTTTGGGGGCCGAGAAGTTCGGCTGGAAGAATCGTAAGTTCGAGCCGCGCTCGATGCGCGACGGGCGGCTCCTTGTCGGGTGGGGCACTGCCACCGGCATCTGGGGCGCTTTCCAGATGCCCGCCACCGCCAGAATCACCTTCAGAGCGGACGGCACGGCATACGTCGCCAGCGCGACGAGCGACATCGGCCCGGGCACTTACACGGTCATCACCATGATCGCCGCCGAATACCTTGGACTACCGATTGAGCGCGTGAAGTTCGAGCTCGGCGACACGAAGCTCCCGCGTGCGCCAGCGCAGGGCGGCTCCTGGACGACGGCGAGCGTCGGCTCGGCCGTGCACGGCGCGGCGCTGGCCGTCACTGCCAAGCTGCTTGAGCTTGCGAACCGGGACGCGAACTCGCCGCTGAAGACGGCCCTCCCAGCGGACGTAGAGATGCTGGACGGCCGGCTGCGACTCAAAAGCGACCCGTCGCGTTTCGTCCAAATAGCGGAAGTCATGCGGCGCAACAGCCTCAACGAGATCACGGAGACGTTCGAGTCGAAACCGTCGGAGGAGCGCCGGAAGTACGCAACGCTGGCACACGGCGCGCAGTTCGTCGAGGTGAAGGTAGACCCCGACATGGGCAACGTCCGCGTCACGCGCGCCATAGAGGTCACGGCCTGCGGCAAGATCATCAACCCGAAGGCTTCGCACAGCCAGGAGATCGGCGGCGTCGTCTGGGGCATCGGCATGGCCTTGCAGGAGGCGACCGAGATAGACCACCGTTACGGGCGCATCATGAACCCGAATTTGCAGCACTACCACGTCCCCGTCAACGCAGACGTGCACGAGGTCGAGACGCTCTTCGTGGAGGAGGACGACACCGTCGTCAACCCGCTCGGCGTCAAGGGCATGGGCGAGCTCGGCATGGTCGGCATCCCCGCGGCCATCGCCAACGCCGTCTTCCACGCCACGGGCCGTCGCGTCAGGGAACTGCCGATTACGCCGGACAAGCTGCTGTAGAGAGGGGGTTGAGCTGATGAACGAAGTGCGTGCGTTAGTCGAAGCGTTCGACGCGGCGAGCGTCAGGGGCGAGCGGTGCGCGCTCGCGACAGTCGTGAGCGTCGAGGGGTCTTCATACCGGCGGCCGGGCGCGCGAATGCTGGTCTGCGAAGCTGGGGCCACTACCGGCACCATCAGCGCCGGCTGCCTGGAGAGCGACGTGATTGAGCACGCGAAGCGCGTCCTTAGGGCAGGAGAGGCTGTGGTCGGTGAGTACAACACCGCCTCGACGAGCGACGAGATGGCATGGGGGCTGGGGCTCGGCTGCAACGGCATCGTGCGCGTGCTGGTCGAGCCGCTCGCTCCCGGCTCACTCTACATGGAGACGCTGCGGCGTTCCTGCGAGGCGAGCGCCGCACCCGTGTTGGCCGCGACCCTTTATCAACACACGCCGTCAGAGTCTGCCAGGGATGCGGCCCGCATCGAAACCGGAGCGCGCCTCTTCATCAACGAGAATGGTGACATCAGCCACGACAAGTTGAGCGAGCGTGCGGCCGCGGCGCTCGAAAGCGAAATGCGAGCCCTGTCGCTCGGAGGGGAAACGTCCGGCGCTCGCACCTTTGACGTGGAGGGCGGTGCCGTCAACGTGTTCGTCGAAACGCTCCTGCCCCCCGTCCCGCTCGTGGTCTTCGGGGCGGGTCATGACGCGCTGCCGGTCGTAGAACTCGCCCGCCGCCTTGGCTGGCAGACGGAGGTCGTTGACCCGCAGGCCCGCCCCGCCAGTCTCTCCCGGTTCGCCGTGGCCGATCACGTCATACTCTCGCGCCCCGAAGATTTGGCCGCGCAGGTACACATTACGCCGCGGACCCTGACGCTTCTGATGACGCACAACTACTCGCACGACCGCGAGTTGCTCAGATTCCTTCTGGCCTCGCCCGCACGCTACATAGGGGTCATGGGTCCCCGCAAACGCACCGAACGGATGCTGAGTGAGTTGGCGACCGCCCAAGACACGTCCCGCCTGGATGAAGGGGACATGACACGCCTTCACTCTCCGGCCGGTCTGGACATAGGGGCGAACACGCCCGCCGAGATCGCTCTTTCAATCATCGCCGAGATGCGCGCGGTGCTGGACGGTCGTCGCGGCCGTATGTTGCGCGAGCGGCGTGGCTCCATTCACGGGAGCACCGCTGACGGCGAGCGCGTGCCTTTGACGGAGGCCGAGGTTATGCCCGTGGCGGTGGCTTGAAGCGGCGAAGGCTGACTGCGGAGGGCATTTTCAGGGTGGTCGAAAGCAATAGGGTGGGCGTCGGCGCTGTCGTCCTGGCGGCGGGGTCGTCCTCGCGCATGGGCAGCCCGAAGCAGACTCTTCAATTCCGGGGTGAGAGTCTGCTGAGGCGCGCGGCGCTGGCCGCGCTGGGCGCGGGATGCCGACCCGTAATCGTAGTGACGGGCGCATACGCGGAGCTGTCCAGGCGCGAGTTGGATGGGCTCGACGTGCGAGAAGTGTTGAATCCCGGTTGGGAGACCGGGATGGCTTCATCAATCCGCATCGGCGTCGAGGGGTTAGTCAGCGCGGAACCGGACGCGGACGCAGCCGTCCTGATGTTGTGCGACCAACCTCACGTCAACGCCCGTGTTATCGCCGGGCTGGTCTCGGCGCACCGCGCTACCGGGAGGCCCGTCGTCGCCTCAACCTACGGCGGAAGCTTCGGCGTGCCGGCCATTTTCAGCAGAACACTCTTTACGGAGTTGACGCGGCTCGCGGGCAAGTCGGGCGCGAAAGAAGTCATCAGGAGACACGCACAGGAGGCGCACTTCTTGCCCTTCCGGGATGGTGAGGTGGACGTGGACACTGTGGACGATTTCTCGCGCCTGCTCGCAGAGGATAACGGACAATAACAAGCCTGATGAAGGGCTGAAGAAACGGGCGGTTAATTCCAGACATGACGGCACTCGCTGGATGGGCGAACTTCTACGTTATCGTCGGCTCAAGTGCCGGCGCGCTGATCGGGTTGCAGTTCGTCGTCATGACACTCATCGCAGGCCGCCCGACCGACCGCGGCGAGGCGCAGGCGGGCGACGCCTTCTCGACGCCGAGCGTCGTTCATTTCGGGGTCGTGCTGTTACTGTCAGCCCTTCTCAGCGCCCCGTGGGACGGGGTCGAGGCCGTGGCAATTGTCTGGGGCGTGGTAGGACTCATCGGGATGGCGTACTCCGTCGTCGTGGGCCGGCGCATGCGGGCGCAAACCGTCTACAGTCCCGTCTTCGAGGACTGGCTGTGTCATGTCCTGCTCCCTCTCGCGGCATACGCGATCCTGGCCGGGTCGGCATTCGCGGCCCGCTCCTATACACGCACGGCCCTGTTCCTCGTCGGCGGCGCGGCGCTCCTGCTACTCTTCGTCGGCATTCACAACGCCTGGGACACGGTGACGCACCTTGTCTTCGTCGAGAAACAGAAAAAGCGGGAGGCCGAGCGGGAGCGCCCTGGTTAGCATTCTTTGCTGAGCCAAAATACTATGTTCGGGTCTCAGACCGGGCCAATCGTCCGGCGCGCGACGCCCGCCGACCTGCCGACGATCGGCCGCCTCGGCGCGCTCCTCGTCGAGGAGCATTATGAGTTCGACCCGCGGCGCTTCCTGGCCGCGAGGCCGGGGACGCCGGAGGGCTACGCGTCCTTCATGGGCGCGCAGCTCGAAGACCCGGACGTGGCCGTCCTCGTCGCCGATGACAACGGGGACGTGGTCGGCTACGCATTCGCCGCCGTCGAAGGCTACGACTACATGGCGCTGCGCGGGCCAGCGGGCGTCCTGCACGACCTCATCGTCGCCCCTGAGCATCGCGGCCGGGGCGTCGGACGCCTCCTCCTCGAAGCCGCGCTGGCGTACTTCAGGTCGCGCGGCGTGCCGCGAGTGGTGCTGGCGACTGCCGCGCGGAACGAGGCGGCGCAGCGGCTCTTCGAGAGCGTGGGGTTCCGCCGGACGATGATCGAGATGACGCGCGAGCTGGACGACCCCGCGTCCTGACTGGCTCCCGAAAATAAAAGTATTCGTGGTTAAAGACGGCAGGTACAAACTCATGAGCAGACCCATCAGCATGCACGAAGCGCGAACCGCGCTTAACCGAGACCCTGAGCTTCGGGAGTGGGCCGAGCAATGGTTGAAGAGCAAGGAACGGGCCGCGGAGCCGGCGATGGGCGACGACGAGTTTGAGAAGCACTGGCGCAACGTCCGCCCGGAGAGGATGCACGAGGGGGCCGTGGAGGCTGTGGCCGCCCACAGACAGCGGGGCGATGACCATTAACCGCACCGGCTACACCATCACGTTCCACACGAAGTATAGTTCACGCGCATGGGAAATCATTTTCCGAAAATAATACCCGCACTGGCGCTCGCCACGTTTCTGCTCGTCCTCGCAGCGCCCGCGTCAGGGCAGAGCGGCACCCCGGCTTCGTCCTGCGACGCCTGCCCAGAGTGGAACAAGCCGCAGCAGCCCTTCCGCGTCTACGGCAACACGTACTACGTGGGGCCTCGCGGTCTGACTTCCATTCTGCTCACCTCCAAGGCCGGGCACGTCCTCATAGACGGTGCCCTCCCAGAGTCTGTCCCGCAGGTGGCCGCCAACATTCGCTCCCTCGGGTTCCGTATCGAGGACGTGAAGCTCATCGTCAACTCGCACGTTCACTTCGATCACGGCGGGGGCATCAGTGAGTTGCAGCGGCTCAGCGGGGCGGAGGTGGCGGCCAGCCCGTGGAGCGTAGAGGTGTTGACGAAGAGCGGGGTAGGCAAGGGCGACCCACAATTCGGCAGCATCCTGGCGATAGCGTTGGTCCCGCGCGCCACTACCTTGCGCGACGGCCAGACCCTACGCGTCGGCGACATCACGCTGACCGCCCACTTCACCCCCGGCCACACTCCCGGCGGGACCAGTTGGACTTGGGAGTCGTGCGAGAACGGGCGCTGCCTGAACCTAGTCTACTCCGACAGCATGACTCCGGTCTCTGCGGAGGGGTTCCGCTTCTCCGACAGCCGCGAGTACCCCACGGCGGTTCAAGACTTCGAGAAGAGTTTCGACTTCCTCCGGGCCGCCCCGTGTGACATCCTGTTGACCTCTCACCCGGACGCGTCAGGGCTCTGGCAACGCCTGGAGGGGCGTCAGCGCGGCGTCCGGCCCGACCCCATGATTTCGCCGAACGCCTGCAAGGAACTGGCCGAGCGCGCCGTCGAGCAACTCCGCCGCAGGCTCGAATCCGAGAAGGGCCGCTGATGGCGGAGGCACACACCAGGGTCGTGGCGTTGGCGGGTGCGACGGGTCTGGTCGGGCGGGCCATCCTGGAAGGGCTGCTCGCCGACGACTCGGTCAAGGCCGTCCACACGCTCGGCAGGCGCGAGCCCGGCATCGTTCACCCCAAGCTCACTCCGCACGTGGTTGACTTCGCCGCGTTGCCGCCGCTCCCGCCGCTCGACGAGGTCTACCTGGCGCTCGGCACGACCATCAAGGCTGCGGGCAGCCAGGCAGCCTTCAGGGCCGTGGACTTCGACGCCAACCTCTCGGTCGCCCGCGCTGCGCTCGCCGCGGGAGCCCGCCGCGCCGGCCTTGTTAGTGCGATGGGCGCGGACACGAAGTCCCGCGTTTTCTACAACCGCGTGAAGGGTGAGTTGGAGGAAGAGTTAGCGCGACTCTCTTTTGACGGCCTGGTCATCGCCCGCCCGTCTCTGCTTGTGGGAGACCGCGAGGCGCTGGGCCAGCCAAAGCGCCCGGCCGAGAGAGTGGCGACGGCCGTGAGCAAACTCCTCGGCCCGCTCATCCCGGCGAACTACAGGCCCATCACCGCGGCCGATGTCGCCCGGGCGCTCATTGCGCGCGTGCCTGCGGCCCGAGAGCGCGTGGTGCTGCTCTCCGGCGAGATGCGGGGCTGAGTGACTGCCGAGAGATTGTGCCATTCCCTTCTTCGTCAAAGTCACGCAAACTGTTGTTCCATAATTGAATCGCGCGACCACTGGCGAAAGAACCCTCCCATCCAGGTCTCGAACCTTTCCTATTGACAGGCGATAGGTCACGCCGTACAATCGCCTTCCTATCGGCTGAATAGTGGAGGGCGGCGGAGAACAATCGCCGGGCGAAGGTCTACAGGCTGACGGCTTCCGGCAGAAAGCGTTTCGACCGGGAAAGGATGCTTGATATGTTTAAGAGGTTGTGGCGGGCATTGCTGCGCAGGTCAGAGTCCGAGCGCGAGCTGGACGAGGAGTTGCTGTATCACCTTGAGCGACAGATAGAGCAGAACGTCGCGGGCGGCATGAGCGCGGACGAAGCGAGGCTCGCCGCCATGAGGGACTTCGGCGGATTGCAGCAGGCGAAAGAGAACTGCCGTGACGCGCGCGGCGTCAATCTCTTCGAGAATTTGTGGCAGGACTTGCGCTACGGACTGCGGTTGATGCACAAAGCGCCCGGCTTCACCGCCGTGGTGGTGGCGACGTTCGCCCTGGGCATCGCCGCGAACGCGGTCATCTTTTCGGTCGTCAACGGCGTGCTCCTCAAGCCGCTGCCCTACCCGCAGCCCGAGCAGCTCGTGACGCTTCATCAAAGTAAGCCCAACTTTGATACGGGGGCCGTCCCTTACCCGAACTTCCGTGACTTGCAGAAGGAGAACCGGACGTTCTCAGCCATGGCCGTTTCGCGCAGTTACGGCTTTACCCTGACCGGCGCGGGCGAGCCCGACCGCGTCAGCGCGCAACTCGTCACCGCGGACTTCTTCTCCATGCTCGGGGTTGAGCCCGCGCTGGGGCGGACGTTTTCGCCGGGCGAGGACGAGCGCGGCGCGGCACCCGTGGCCGTCGTCAGCGCAGACCTGTGGCAACGAAAACTAGGGTCCGCGCCGGACGTGGTGGGCAAAGGCATTAACCTCGACGGCCGAAGCTACACCATCGTCGGCGTAATCCCCGCGAGCTTCAATCTTCAAGTCAATATCTTTCGCCAGTCGGATGTCTACGTGCCCATAGGCCAGTGGGATAACGACGCGCTGGAGAATCGCGGCGTGGCACTGGGCCTGCACGGGATAGGCAGGCTCAAGCCCGGCGTGACCGTCGAGCAGGCGCAGGCGGACCTGGACAGGGTGATGCGTAATCTCGCGGCGGCTTACCCGGCAACGAATAAGGATAACGGCGCGAAGATCATCCCGCTCAAGGAAAGGATGGTCGGCAATGTGAAGCCTGTGTTGTGGATGTTGTTGGGGGCCGTCGGCTTTGTGCTGCTGATTGCCTGTGTGAACGTCAGCAACCTGCTGCTCGCGCGCTCGACCGTGAGGGGACACGAATTCGCCGTCCGCGCGGCGTTGGGGGCGAGCCGCGGGCGCTTACTCCGCCAGTCACTCACCGAGAGCATTCTGCTCGCCCTGGTCGGCTGTGCGCTCGGACTACTCATCGCGGAGTGGGGCACGCGGGCCGCGCTCGGCGTGCTGCCGACCACGCTGCCGCGCGCGGAAGAGATCGGGCTCGACGGCCGAGTCCTGCTCTTCACCGTGGCGATTTCGCTGCTCACGGGAATACTTTCGGGACTGGCTCCGGCGCTGAAGACATCGTACTGGCGTTTGTCGGAAACGCTGAAGGAAGGCGGGCGCGGGGCGAGCAGTGAGCGGAGCCGCGCGCAGGGAATCTTTGTCGCGGTCGAGATGGCGCTGGCGCTCGTCCTGTTAATCGGCGCGGGGCTGATGCTTCGCAGCATCAACGCGCTCTGGGACGTGGACCCTGGCTTCCGCTCCGATAACGTCCTGACGTTCAATCTCAACCTCCCGCCGTCAATGCAGTCGGCCGACCCTGCGGCCGTGCGGAACACCCTGCGCGAGCTCAGTGATACGATCAACTCCGTGCCGGGCGTCGAGGCGGCTTCGTTCTCTGACGGCGCGTTCCCCATACTGAGCGAGGACGACCTGTTCTTCTGGCTCGCCGGCAGGCCCAAGCCAGTCAGCCAGAGCGAGATGAACATGGCAATCGCCAGTTGGGTTGAGCCCGGCTATCTCGCGGCCCTGGGCATCTCGCTCAAGCGCGGCCGCTTCTTCTCCGAGCAGGATGACGAGCGGTCTCAGCCCGTCGTGGTGATTGACGATGCCTTCGCGCGCAAATATTTCCCGAACGAAGACCCCGTCGGCCGGCGAATCCATTTCGATGACGACCGGGAACCGCGCCAGATCATAGGGGTGGTCGGGCACGTCAAGCAGTGGGGCATAGCCACGGACGACCAGCAGTCGCTACAGGCTCAACTTTACCTCCCGTTCAGGGCGTTCTCGGACGACGAGTTGACCGGGGGCTCCGGCGTCGTGAGGGTGGTGACACGTACAGAGAAGTTGATGCCGTCTCTCCTCACTTCAATCCGCAGCGCCGTCTTGAGCAAGAGCAGCCAGAGTGTCATCTACGGGCCTCAGACGATGAATGAGGTGATCGTCAACTCGCTGGCTGCGCGGCGATCGTCCATGATGTTGCTTAACGTCTTTGCGGCGGTGGCGCTGCTGCTGGCGAGCGTCGGCCTCTACGGGGTCATCTCTTACCTCGTGGGCCAGCGGACGCAGGAGTTCGGCATCCGCCTCGCCCTGGGCGCACGACCCAAAGACCTGTTCCGTCTCGTCCTCAGCCAGGGCCTGAAGATGGCGCTGGGCGGCGTCGCGCTCGGGCTCATCGCCGCGTTCCTCCTGACGCGGCTGATGGAGAAGATGCTCTTCGGCGTGAGCGCAACCGACCCGGCCACCTTCACGGTCATTGCCCTGCTGCTCACGGTGGTGGCGCTGCTGGCAAGCTTAGTCCCGGCGCTCAGGGCCACGAAGGTTGACCCGATGCTCGCGCTGCGCTCCGAATGAGTCATGGAGCGTGCAGCCTGAAAGAGCGAGCGGCAGCCCCGTAGAAGGGGACTGCCGCTCTTCGTCTTCAAGCCGGCGGCGGCTTCAGTCGTCGTTGGTGATGGTGCCCTGCCCCTGCGCGTCAGCGATCGTGGCGTTCGTCGCGCCGCTCAGGTTGACGAAGAATGTCTCGTTGGCCTCCTTCACGACATCGCCTTTGACCTGCACGGTGACCGTCCTGGTGGTCTGCCCCGGCGCGAAGGTCAGCGTCGTCAGCGCCAGCGCCGTGTAGTCCGTGCCGGCCGCGGCCGTGCCGCCACCCGTGGCGTACTTCACGCTCACGGTCTGACCGCTCGGGGCGGAGAGCCTGACCGTGAAGACGGCGTTGATCGTGCCCGTGTCCGGCTCCGTCACGCTCGCGTTCGTGATCGTGATGGAGGGCGGCGGGTCGTTGTCCGTGATCGTGCAGGTGCCGGCAGTGACCGCGATGGTCGCGTTGGTCGGTGACGAGAGCAGGAGTTTGAAAGTCTCCGCGGCCTCGTCGCGCAGGTCGCCGGCCACGAGCACCGTGACCGTCTTCGTGGTCTGGAAGGGCGAGAAGGTCAGGGCCGTGAGCGCCCTGGCCGTGTAGTCCGACGGGGCGACGGCCGTCCCGTTCGCCGTCTGGTACTTGACCGTGACGGTGCGTGCGCTCGGCGCGGAGAGGCTCACGGTGAAGACGGCGCTGACGGCCGAGTTGCCTTCCGTCACCGCGACGTTGTTGACCCTGACGCTCGGCGGCGCGTCGTTGTCGGTGATGGTGCCCGTGCCTTCGTTGTCGGAGATCAGGGCGTTAGTGGGCGCGCTCAGGAGGAGGCGGAAAGTCTCGTTGGCCTCGTCGAGCGTGTCGCCCTTGACCTTGACCGTGACGGTCTTGGTGGTCTGCCCCGCGTCGAAGGTGAGCTGCGTCAAAGGCAGCGCCGTGTAGTCGCCGGGGGCGAGCGCGGTGGAGTTGGCCGTCTGGTACTTGACCGTGACGGCCTGCGTGCTCGCCGGCGTGAGCTTCACCGTGAAGGTGGCCGCCGTCTCGCCCGTGTTCCCTTCAGTTACCGCGATGTTGTTGACCGAGAGCGATGGAACCGAGGAGTTGTCACCCAGGACGCCGCACAATGTCCAAGCCTGGCCCACGGCGTTGTACTGTGTGCTCCCTAATCCGTAAAGGGCTGCTGCCGCGTTGAGTGTCGCAGTGCGCGCTCCACTGAAGTTGGTGTTAGAAGTCATGTAGCTGACGAGCGCCTTGTACCAGATTTTCTCCGCCGCATCGGCCCCGATGCCGGTCATCGAGCCGCCCCGATGATGAGTACCACCTTTGGCGACCAGGTAGAACACCTTGTTGGGGATGCCGGAGTTAACGTGTATGCCGCCGTTGTCTTGTGTGCCGAGGTAGCGCTCGTCGTAGTGGTCCGGGTCATCATCTGCGGTCAAGCCTTTGTTGCTCGCCGAGTGCGGGGTGTCCATGTGGCGCTCGGCATCTCCGGCGATTTGAGGCGTCCAGCATTGCTCGAAGATCTTCCAGGTGTCAGCGCTCTCGCCTTTCGTATAGCGTTCGAGCATCGCGCCGAACACGTCTGACCACGACTCACTGAGCGCGCCCGACTCCCCGGAGTTGATCAGGTTGGCCGTGAACTGTGTGACGCCGTGCTGCATTTCGTGTCCGACGAAGTCCAGTGTGGCCGTCGGGCCGTAGACAGTGCCGTCGCCGTCGCCGAAACTCACATACTGCCCGTTCCAATAACCTTTGTTCAGATTAACGCCGACGTGAACTTTCAAGCTGATCAGCGTGGTGCTGCCGTCCGTCGAGGTGTACCAGCCAGGGCCGCCGCTGCCGTTAAGACCCGACCGACCGTGCTTGATCTTGAGATAATCAATGAACTTCTCCGCCCCGTAGTGAGCATCTACGGCAATCGCCTGGTACGAGCCATTCCAGACGTTATCGGCGTCAATGAGTTGGTAGGTTGTATTGTCGGTGTTGTTATTGTTGTAAGTGCCAACCTTGCGGGTGATGTCCTCCATGTAGTAACCAATATAGGGGCTGACCGACTTGTGGTAGGTGGTAATCGACCGCGTCCCGATGTAGAGAGAGTTGCCTGTGCCGGTGACCGAGCCCGATGATTGCAGGTTATCGTAGCTCCACACTTTGCTGCCCGTGTGTGCGTCAATGAAGTAAACCGGCATGGCCGTGTCGGCGCTGCCGTCCTCGCGGCGCATCTGCACGCGATACACTAAGCGGTCGCGCCCATTGCGGCGCAGGACCCAGAGATCAACTTCCGGCGTCGCCGTCAGGCATTCTCCGCAACCATACTTGGACACAGCGATCTTAGTCGCCTCTTTCACCGTGATGGTCGGCTCAGTTTCAACCTGAACATAACTGATAAGATTGTCCGTGATGTCGGAGAGTGAGCTGTCAGCGTTCAGGTGCACGATGGCTTCACCGCCGAAGACCGGGACGCCTCGATGAGTCTGCTGCACATGGGTGTGTGTCAGTGATTGTTTGTCTTTCTCAACCCGCAGGGTTTTTAGTTCGTTTACGTTGGCGATGCCGTGCCGTCCGATGTGCTCTGCGAGATGGACGTAGCTGATCGTCTTAGCCAGGGCCAGCTCGTAAGGCAAGGCGTCCTGACCAATGTTTTGTTGGACAGCTACCCTTTGCGACGCTTGGGGGCGCGACGAGTCTTGAGAGTCTTGGTCAGCGTTGTGCTGGGCGGATACTCCGCTCAGCGAGAGAGCGACGGCAGAAACCATCATTACCAGAGTCAGGGTTAGGTAGGTGTATCTCTTCATGGAATGACCTCCCGATGCTTGCAGTCGGTTTGTGAGTGGTCAATGGTAAACAGGACTTGTCGGGGAGTCCCTATCGCGCGGGTGGCGTGAGAACCTGCCATGCCAACGTGATTAATTTCTGCGGCGCACACTTTAGCAGAATTACTCCTTTTCGACTATCGGGGCACAACGTCTGAATCCATTGGAGGTAGAGATGTCCGGGTCGCGTCTTAAGTACCCAAAGTATTGCATCAGCACAAACGCTTCGTTGTAATACTTGACCATCACCTCTGGGCTTTCAGTCACCGCCCGCAATGCGTCGGCGTGGTTGTAGTCCGGCGTCGTGAAGCAGCAAGGCACGGCAGCCCCTCGCCGTGCCCTATCTCCTCACAGTTGCTCGCGGAACTCCTGCTGCCAGAATTCATAGCTGAGTCGTCTTTCCCGCAGGATTCTGTCCCACATGGCGCTGGTACTGCCCTCACGCGGCTCCTGGCCGTTGGGTCGCCAGGTGCTCCACATGCTCACCATGGTTTGCACCGTCTGCTGGAACATCTCGCTGGGAGCAACGACGTAGGACGAGTAGAGCTGCCAGCCCGGGCTGCCGGGGGTGTACAGCGTTGTGAAGTAGCCCATACCTGTATACCTCCTGCCGTCCTTCTCGAACACGTAGAGCAGATGGTAGGCGGGCACGCCGCGGGCGAATCCTGTCGTGGGGTTGCCGCGCACGCCGAGCAACCTGGCCCCAAAGCGCTTTCCGAGCACCTCGCGCAGAGCGCCGACGAGGTCGCCGGGGCGAGCCATCGGCTGCTGTTGGACCGAGGGCAACGAGCCGAGAGCGCCGGGCGTGACGATGGTCCAGGGCAGGCCGAGGACAACTGCCGAGTCGTCCGGGCCGGCGCAGGTAACGCTGCCCCGATAGGCATTGTTGATCTGCCAGCCGGGCGCCAGCCCGATGCTTCCCGTGCCGTCGTCAAATGGCGTCTGTCTTAGCCCTTGGGCGGCAGCGGGCGAAGCGGCGCCGAGAATCGCAAAGAGCGATATAGTGAGCAGAACTTTCATCGTTTTCTCCTTTTAACCAATTGGGTGGTGGAACCTAGGCCACACCCGCCCGGCTTAAGCGGGCGGTTTTGACAACTGACATTGGCCTCTGCCAACAAACGCGAGAAGGGGCGGCGAAACCTGACACGGCGCGAGAAAATATTGTGAACGGCGGGGTTTTCCGGGATAGAATCAGGGCGAACGCTGGAGGCGGGATTTGATGAGCAGTGATCCTCAACACGAAGTCACGCAGATTTTACAAAACTGGAGCGGCGGCGACCAGAAAGCGCCGGAGCGCCTGATGCCGTTTGTTTATGACGAGATGCGACGGCTGGCGCGTGTGTTTCTGGCAAAAGAGCGCGGCAATCACACCCTACAGCCGACAGCTCTCGTCCACGAAGCTTATGTCCGCCTCGTTGACCAAACGCGCGTCAACTGGCAAAACCGCGCACACTTCTACGGCATCGCAGCGAGCATGATGCGGCGCGTCCTCATTGACCACGCCCGCGCTCATGTCACAGACAAACGCGGTGGGGCGACTATTCGTCTTTCGATTGATGACGTGCAAGTCCCGGTTGAAGAGCGCGCGGCGGCACTGCTCGATTTGGACGAGGCGCTGGAAAGGCTCAAAGAGATGGACGAGCGTAAGTGCAAAATCATCGAGATGCGTTTTTTCGGCGGGCTGAGCGATGAAGAGATCGCCGAAGCCTTAGGTGTATCAACCAGAACCGTGCTGCGAGACTGGAAGACGGCGCGGCTTTGGCTCTATCGCGAGCTTACGCAAAACCATCCTTAAATCCCTCTGTCAGTTTCCGACCGGAAAACCCGCGTTTGTGTGTGGCGATGCGTACCGAAGAATGGATAAAAGTCGAAGAACTGCTCAACGCCGCGCTGGAGCTTGAGCCGACCGAGCGTCGGAAGTTTCTGGACGATCTCGGTGCAGAGTCGCCGGCCTTGCGCCGAGAAGTGGAATCCTTACTCGTCTGTGAGGAAAAGGTCGGCGGTTTTCTCACTACGCCAGCTCTCGCCTTTTCCGCCGACTTTTTCGACGGCGATAACGCGCCTGATGCTCGCCTTGGGCAGACCATTGGGCAGTATCGCATTCTTCGCGAGATCGGGCGCGGCGGGATGGGCGCGGTGTTTCTGGCCGAACGCTCTGACGGGGAGTTTCAGCAACAGGTCGCGCTCAAGATTATGGGGCGTGGCTTCGCCAACGCGGAACTCACGCGGCGCTTTCGCCAGGAGCGACAGATCCTCGCCTCGCTCAATCACCCGAACATTGCTCGCCTTTTCGACGGCGGCATGAGTGAAGACGGCGAGCCGTTCCTCGTGATGGAGTTCATCGAAGGTGTACGCATAGACGACTATTGCAACGAACGCAATCTTTCAACCGATGGGCGGCTGCGGCTCTTCCTGGATGTCTGCCAGGGCGTCTCCTACGCGCACCAGAATCTCATAGTCCACCGCGACATTAAGCCTTCCAACGTCCTCGTCACGTCTGACGGCACGCCCAAGCTGCTCGATTTCGGCATCGCCAAACTGCTCGACGCCGAGCACGCGGACGAGCACACGGAGACCATTTTTCGCGCGTTCACGCCGGAATACGCCTCGCCCGAGCAGGTGCAAGGGCTTCAGATCACGACCAGCTCGGACGTTTACAGCCTGGGCGTGTTGCTGCAAGAGCTGCTGTACGGCGCGCGCCACGCGGCAAACGTACAACCGTCAATCGGTCCTGGGCGCGCGGAAAGCGCGGGGCACAAGACTGTTGCGACAAATCTCGCGACGAATCAAGAGAACAGCCATGAGAAGGCGAAAGCCCGCGGCCCGAAAACGGTCAGCGCCGAACTGAAAAACATCCTTGCGATGGCGAGGCGCGAGGAGCCGGCGCGACGTTACGCTTCGGTCGCCCAATTCGCCGAGGACATTCAAAGGTATGTGGACGGCCTGCCCGTCCGGGCTCAGAAAGACTCTTTCAGTTACCGCGCGGGCAAGTTTGTCCGGCGCAATAGAGTTGGAGTGGGCGCGACCGCAATCGTGGCGCTCTCGCTCATCATCGGCACAGCCTTCGCTTTGTGGCAGGCGGGAGTGGCACGCACCGAGCGGGACCGCGCAGCCGAACAGCGCGAGCGCGCCGAGCGGCGCTTCAATGACGTGCGCCAGCTCTCCAACGCGCTCCTGACCGACATCGTGCCGAAGATCGAGCGGCTGCAAGGCTCGACCGAAGCGCGGCAAGCTGTCGTCAATCAATCGCTGACATACCTGGACAGTTTGGCGCGAGAAGCGGGCGATGATTTACAACTGCAAAGTGAGCTCGCGTCGGCTTACGAAAAGGTCGGTGACTTGCAGGGCGCGCCTCGGAAACCCAACTTGAGCGATTACCCCGGCGCGATTGTGAGTTATGAAAAAGCTCAGGCGATCAGGCGTCGTCTGCTCGAAAATAATTCCGATGACGCGGAAAAACGCCGCCTGCTCGCCGCCAACCACCAAGAGTTGATGAACATCCGTTTTTGGATGGCCGACCTTCCCGGAGCGTTCAGAGAATCGGAGGCGGCGCAGAAGCTGTACGAAACGTTGGCCGCCGAACACCCCGGATCAATCGAGCTGCGTCTGGCTCTGGCCGAAACAAATATGGATTTTGCTGATATTCTCTATCAAAAACAACAGTTCGCCCAGACCTATCCGTACCTGCGAAAGGCATTGTCTTCAGTCGAAGAGGTCAGGCTCAACAGCCCCGCCGACAAAAACGTGCTCTACCTTCTCGGCAAAGGTTACACCCGGCTCGGGATCGCCCTTTCGTGGGACGGCAAACAAGCGGAAGGCGAAGCGGAAATGGCGAAGGCCCTGGCGATAAACGAATCACTCGTCGGGAGTGACCCGAACGACGTGATTTTCCGTAACGCGCTGTGGGCGACTTATACGGAAGCCTCCAGTCTCTACGAGGAGGCGAACCCTGCTCTTTCAGAAAGTTTCGGCCTCAAGGCTTTGGCGCTCGTCACCGAAACGGTCGAAAAAGACCCGGCGAACATACAGGCGCGGCAAAATCTGGCCCAGAGTTATTCCAGGCTCGCAGCCGCTTACATCAATCGGAATAAACTTCCCGCGGCGGTGACTTACGCCGAAAAGGCTATCGCGGCATTCGCCGACCTCGAACAGCGCGAGCCGAAACAGTTGACCTACAAAAGGAATTTGGGGCTGGCTTACACGCGGCTCGGCGACGCGAAGTACAGACAGCGTGATCTGCAAGGCTCGCTCGATGCTTTCGAAAAGTCGGTCGCAAGTTTTGAAAGAATCGTCCAGGCCGACCCACAGAACACGGTCTCGGTGCGAGACATCGCACAGTCCTGTAAAGATATTGGTCACATCCACCGCGACCTCGCCCAAACCGTCAGCGGGGAACAGCGCCAAATGCACTTACGAGAGGCTGGACAGAACTATCAACGGGCCTTAGACATTCTCCTGAAACTGAAATCACAGAATGCTTTCGCCGAGGTGGACAAAAAGCTTCTCGAAGAAGTGCAATCCGCCACCGAAAGAATGATCAGGAAGTAATAGTTAATGTTGGGGCCGATAATTGACCTTACGGTTTTCCAGCCCACCGAACCCCTGATTAAAGAGCGAGCGGCAGCCCCGTAGAAGGGGACTGCCGCTCTCGGTGTTCGGGCTGTTGGGGGCTGTCAGTCGTTGTTGAGGATGGTTCCGAGCCCCTGCGAGTCAGCGATCGTGGCGTTGGTCGCCCCGCTCAGGTTTAAGAAGAAAGTCTCGTTCGGCTCCGTCGCGAGGTCTCCCTTGACCTGGACGGCGACGGCCCTGCTCGTCTGCCCCGGCGCGAACGTCAGCGTGGTCAGCGCCAGCGCCGTGTAGTCCGTGCCGGCCGCGGCCGTGCCGCCGCCCGTCGCGTACTTCACCGTGACGGGCTGCCCGCTCGGGGCCGAGAGTTTTATCGTGAAGACGGCGTTGACCGCGCCGCTGTCGAGCTCCGTCACCGCCCTGTCGGTGATGGTGATACTCGGCGCAGGGTCGTTGTCCGTGATCGTGCAGGTGCCGGTTCCGACGATGACGGCCGCGTTGGTCGGGGTTGAGAGCACGAGTTTGAAGCTCTCCTGCGCTTCGTCCAGCAAGTCGCCTTTCACCTGAACGGGGATGCTCTTGCTGGTCTGCCCCGGCAGGAACGTCAGCGTCGTCAAAGCACTGGCGGTGTAATCGGCGGGGGCGACTGCCGTGCTGTTCGCGGTCGCGTACTTGACCGTGACGGTCTGCCCGCTCGGGGCCGAGAGGCTGACCGTGAAGGTGACGGTGGTCGCCGTGTTCGTCTCAGTCGTCGTCAGACTGTTGACGCGCAACTCTGGACGGAGGTCGTTGTCGTTGATAGTGCCCACGCCCGTGCCGTCCGCGATGGTGGCGTTCGTCGGGTTCGATAAGAGAACCTGGAAAGTCTCGTTGGGCTCGTCCAGTTTGTCCCCTTTGACCTGAACAGTGATGGTCTGGCTCGACGCGGACGTGAAGTTGAGCGTGCCCGATGCGGCGTTGAAATCGCTCCCCTCGGCGGCCGTGACGCCGGACGCGGCGAAGGCGACCGAGACGGGCTGCATGACCGAGCCCGCCAGCGTGACCGTGAAGGTCGCGTTAACCGTCCCGCTGTCCCCCTCCGTGACGGTCCTGTCGCTGATGCTGAGCGTCGCCGGGGACGTGGCGGCGAAATCCTGGCTCGTCTGGTCCGCGCCCAGGTCTGCGTAAGTGCGTACAGACTGGCTCGGGGCCGAACTGTTCTTGAAAGTGTAGTCGGGTTTCGAGGGCGTCAGGACGTAGTCACGCCCACCGGGCACGCTGGTAAAGGTGTAGCTGCCGTCCGTGCCGGTTGTGACCTTGCGCGGCGCGAAGCCGGCGGGCGCGGGGCTGGTCAGCGTCAGCGTCGCGTCGCCGATGCCGCCCGACCCGTCGGAATTTAAAACCTGTCCGCTGATGGTGAACATCTGACGCCTGGCCGCGAAGTTTTGCGCGGACTCGTTGCCCTCCAGGCTCTTGATAGTCCTGACGGCCGGCGTGTAGTAGTAGGAGGTACTGACGACGGGCTCTATTGAGTAGAACCTGCCGGCAATCACTCCGTCGAACTTGAAGGAGCCTTCCACCCCCGCCCCGGAGGTGGCCGTGGTGACGCTCCTGATGACCGCGCCCGCTTTGTTCTTCAACCTGACGACGATCCCGTTCAGCCCGGCCGAGCTCAACACCACCCGCCCGCTGATCTCGTAGGTTTTAGGGGTGACGGTGAAATTGAGTCCCGTCCGGTCGGCAGCCAGGTTCGTGACGGAGTGGCTGGTCGGCGTGTAGGAGGCGATATAGCTCGTCGGCGGGAGGTCAACAGTATAAGAGTGGCCGGCGGGGATGCCTTCGAACACGTAGCTGCCGTCGTACTGAGTCGCCACCGTCCGCGTGGCGAAGTCGGGGCTCGTGCTCGTGACGCGCACTTGCTGGTTAGCGACGGCGGCCGTGCCCATCAGCACCTTGCCGCTGACCGAGAAGGTCTGACGCCCGACGACGAAGTCCTTCGCCGTCTGGTTGCCCGCGGGGGTCGTGATAGTCCAGCTCTCTGGCCCGAAGCTGTGGGTCGAGCTGACCGCCGTGACCGTGTAAGCGCCGCTCGTCGGCAGGCCGTTGAATTTGTAGTTGCCGACGGAGTCCGTCAGCGCCGTGACCGGCTGCCCGCCGCCTAAATTAACGGCGACACCCGCGAGCCCCTGGCCGTTTCCGTCCGTGACGCGGCCCGTGATGGAGAAGTTAGGGGCCGGCGCGCTGTTGAGGTAGGTGTCGAGTTTGGCTCGCCCCACTCGTAGGCACTCGGCCGCGCCGTCGCAGCGCAGGAGCAGGTCAGACCAGTAAAAGTGTCCCGCCGGGTCGGGCTCGCGCCCGAGCAAAGACTCGTACTGCTGGCGCACGTACTGCACGGGGTCGTCGCTGATGTCTGTGGTCGTGATGACTCTGGTAGTCGGTGCCAGCGAGTCCAGCGTCCCGTAAAGGGAATCTATCACGTAGAGGCTGTCCGTCTCTGAAGAGGCGGCGATGCGGTCGGCGTGGTCCACGAACTCGGTGCGGTCAATGATGGCTGTCCCGACCTGCTGCGTGTAGACGCCGGCCGAGGCGTTGCGGCTCCACTTGTAGCGCGACTTCTCGACGAGCAGACTTTCGACCTCGGTCAGCTTGAGCCCGAACGTTTGGAAGTGGCCGACGTTCTCGATGTGGTCGTGGACGTAAACCAGGTCAACCCTGGCCCTGCCGGAGTCGGAGGTGAGAGGGCGGCTCAGGAGGCCGTGTAAGCTGCCCTCGTCCATGAACACTCTGCGGATGACCACCTCGCGGCGCGGCGAGTCGCTCGTCACGGGCGCGGCGCTGCCGAGGCTGACCCAGGCGATGGGGGCGATGATCATCTTGCCGTAGAGCCCCGGCCGCTGCCCGTAGTCGCCGAAGACGGTGTCGGTCACTTCGACGCCCTTCCACAGGTGGTTTTCGATGACGGCGACGCTGGCCCCGGAGGGGCCGGTGCTGCCCAGAATCTTGCTCTGCTCCAGTTTGAGCTTGCTCTCCCGGGCCGTGATGATCGAGCCGCCACTGACGCGGGTGCGCAGCGCGTAGAACTCGCAGTGCCTGAGGGTGGCCTCCCCGATCCGGCGCATAATGAGAGTGTTCCTGGCGTCGGTGTCAACGTTGAGCGTGCCGACGAATCCGATGTCCTTAATCAGGAGAGTATTGAGCCCCGTGATGGTCAGCGCGTCCCGCGCCTCGCCCGTCTTCGGGTAGAACTCCGAGGTCAGGCCCAGTGACAGGCTCTTTATATTCCCCGGGGCGCTGTGGACGACGACCGTGTTCGAGGGGACACCGAGGATGGAGACCGAGGAGGCCAGTCCCGTGAAGTCCTTGGAGACGGGCGTGACGATGGCGTAGCGGCCCTGCGGGACGATGAGCGTCCCGCCGCCGGCTGCGGCCAGGGCGTTGAGGGCGCTCTGCAAGGCCGGGCCGTCGTCCGCGACGTTGTCGCCGACCGCGCCGAAGTCTGCGAGGTTGAAAGTACCGCCCGCCCTGGCGGCCGTGGAGTATCCCACGACGAGCAGGATGAGAGTGAGAAGGACGAATAATTTTGTGCGCATATGAGGCCCCTTGAATTGTTGATAAAGGACGCAGAAAACAGGGTGTCGGGGAAGAGCCGTGAAGCTCAGAATTGGCCCGGGCTGGCCGGTTATCATCTCGGACAACTGCGACGAGGGTTTCGCCCGGGCGCTAGCCCACTAACATGAGGCCGCCCGCACCGAAGACTTACGGTTCCTACAAACGACTCGGCCTCGGCGTCGTCACTGTATTACATCGAGCGTAACATCGTCAACGTAGAACCCGGCCGGGCAACACTTTTGAACGGCAACATCCGGCGCTACAGCTACGGCAGAAAGTGCTTCAGAGAAAAGCTGAAACAGGTTGCTATTTTTGTCCACTGCAAAAACAGCCATTAAGGTAAGTTCGGCGGCTCGCTGAAAAACAAGACGTATCAGGCCCGATGATGTGAGATTCCTTTCTCCGGCGCTTCGAGAGGCGCGCGGGGTCGGCTGATTGTCGGCGTGCTCGCGTGAGGCACGTCCGGGGTGCGAGGAAACGGGCCGGGAGTGGCGGCGCGTGCCGCGGCCGTCCGGGCGACGGCGGTTTTTATTGAGGAAATCCTTGAATCCTGCCCAAAACCTGCGCCCGGACGCGTCAGTTTGTCACCGAAATCCCCGATTTTCAAGCATTAACTTGCAAGTTAAAGCTTCTCACTTGCGAGTGAAAGCCTTTAACTTGCAAGTGAAAGCTTCTCACTTGCAAGTATAAGCCTTTAACTTGCGAGTATAAGCCTTTAACTTGCGAGTGAAAGCTTTTAACTTCCAAGTTAGAGGCTTTCACTCGCAAGTGAGAAGCCTTCTGACGCAAAAACAAGCCCCGGACTGGCAAGTTAAAGGCTTTAACTTGCCAGTCCGGGCCTGAGTTACGCGAAACCCGGCTTTGGAGTTGCGACTCCGAAGCCGGGTTTTCGAGCGGCGGCGCGCGAGAGCCGCCTTCCAATCTCAGGGTGACAAGTTGGCTACGTGCTTTCTCCCGTCGCGCCCCCATTGTAATTTAAAATTGTGCCAGAAGCTCACTTCCGGCGGGCGGGCAGACGGGTAGGCAAGTCTAGTTCGTCGTCCGCGAGCACTTCCATGTGAATGCCCGCCGCGCGAGAATATTGCAAAAGGACAATCAGCGACGGCTCACGAATCCCCTGCTCATACTCCGAGATTCGGGCGTACTGCATTCCTTCGAGCCCCAGCCGCTTGAGCATTTCCGTCTGAGACAGTCCGAGCGCGAGCCGAATCTGTAGCAGCTTTTCGGCCAAGCGTGCCGGTCGCGGGCGTGCGTTGCCCATCAGGAGCGCCCTCCTGACAGAACACAGCCCTTGCCTCTTCTCTCTGTTGAGAGTAGAATGCGCCCGCTCAAATCGTTCGCCGTGAGATTCCTTTTCTCAACGGCGATGCTCATTACTCCCTTGAGGCTCTGAGGCGTCGCATGTAGCCGTCGCTAGATTTTCAAACAGACCGCGCGCATCTTACCAAAGCGCGCCCCTTCTTCACATGAGAAAACGAGACGAATACCAATCCAAAGTCACTCAGGATACGGGCCTCGCCCGCGGCCGTGTCCCCGCACCACTCCTTAAAGATATGGGCGCGCGTCCTGGCGACCGCTTGATCTTCCGCGTTGATGAATCTGGAAAGGTCGCCGTGAGCCTCGCGCGTGTAAGGAAGAAACCAGCCAAGAAACGCCGCTAACAATCTCGCACGCCCGCCCGTAGGGTGAGGGCCGGGCTGTGCGGAGGGGCCGCCGCGCGAAGCCGCTAGCCTGATAGCGCGCGGCGGCCTTGCTCTGCCCGACTTTTGGGGCAGAACCCCTGCGGGGACTATTCACCAGCACCCGAACCGCTGGATTATCATTGGGCTGTTCTATCCTCCGAAGCCAAAAGTCCGTCCCGCTGCCGTCAGGGTTCCCGCCGCTTCACTGTTCGGCTCATAACTTTTGAGGCAAGGGGAAGTTTTGATGTAAAAGTCTAAAAAAAAGCTAACCACAATATATAGATTCGTGGTCTAGACCCGTTTTTCAAAACGCCGCAAGATATAGTACTTATTGGTACTTATAAGTGCTATAACTTGCGGCACTTACATATATTATAATTTGACAGCCTGAAACGTTGCGGTGTAGAGTGTGGGTCATAAGTTTGGGGTTAGTCCCTTTACCCAATAGTTCGGCTTGCTATTAAAGCCGAACGCCCGGTGCTTGCGACACCGGGCGATCTTAAAGGGAGGTAATAGAGATGTTAACGATCATCTATTACCTGACTGATAAGCGGAGGGTGGTAGTAACCATTTCCAGCGATGGAGAGGTGACTACCACAATAGAGCCGCCATAGTCAGTCACGACGGGGGCGGGCTTAAAACCCGCTCCCGATTTTTTTTGACTGTCACGCACGCGCGGGACAGTGCGCATCGAATTTGTCTCCTGCTAGACTCAACACATGTTGAGTCTACCGTGAGTAGACTTGTATACAATGTGTACTCACATTGTCAACTGTTAGTTGACACGGTTAACTTGGTAAACCCGTTGAATCTAAGCCACTTACAAGGTTTGCCTTGCTTGCAATCTCTTGCAGGTGCAAGACTTAGATAATTCTAGAGATGTCTAGACACCGTCTATACAACATCTATATATTTTTGATATGACCCACTATCAGGTGCTATCAGAGGGTATCAAGTGTACCCAGACCCTAGCAGGTCTTAACAGGTGCTAGCAGGTATTAGCAGGGTACGCCAGGGTATGACCCAGACCCAGAACGGAAGCGGCACGGCCGCGGCGAGATCGGCGCTGGGCGACGGCGCGCGACGTTCAAAGAACCGGGCAGGAATTGTTGCCCAACAATTATCCAGCCTGCCCAACAATTCAAGCCTAGCACAGAACTATTAGGCAAAGCCTTTTAAGTGGCTACCAGGTATACACTGGTAACGAAGTATGCAAGCTGTAGGCTTTGTATGGTTACGGCCTTTTCCCTAGCAAATCTCCAATAAAAGCCGAAAAAGCGCGGGTTCTGGATAAAAGTGGATACGTGCTATCCAACTTTTGGGGTGTGGAGTGGGTGTGCGATGAGGGGCGGGGAGAGGGGGCTAAGTGGAAAAATAGTTAGGGTTAGGTTGTGCAGCAAGGATTGTTCAGGCGGTGGCACGGGGATTGTAGAAGGGAGGGGCAGATCGTTGATAGGAAGATGGATCAGGAAGGAAGCGGCCTAACTCTTGACCCGGTCGGGGCGCTCCTCAAAAACGCCCTGAAATCCTGTCAACGATCTCATCCCTTTGAAATCATTAAAAACTCTATTAAGTGCCGATTCCCCTCGCAGCAAAGCGCGGCTTCCATGGTGAGGCACCGAAACGGAAAAGGAGAAACACAATGTTTCGTCGCATCACAGCTACCACGACCCTGACGGCAATCCTCCTCGGCGCTCTCGCCCCCCTGGCCGCCTTCGCTGCCCCCGCAGCCAAGAACGACCAGCGCCAGCAGGGCCGCCGCATCGAAAAACTGGCCCCCGAGTTCGACGCCGCCGCCAACTCCTCGGCCACCGTCCGCGTTCTCATCCAGACCAAAGGCCAGCCCAACGCTTCGCTCGACGGCGCAGTCCAGAACGCCCGCGGCCAGAAGCGCGCCGCCCTCAACGCCGTCAGCACGCTCGTCGCCGACGTTCCGGCCAACCAGGTCGCCTCGCTCGCGCTGCGCGACGATGTCGTCTACGTCTCGCCCGACCGCCCCGTCAAAGGTACGGCCAACCTGACCAACGACACCATCGGCGCGACCCAGGTGCAGTCGGCCCCGGCCGCCACCCGCGCCACCGGCAAAGGCGTCGGCATTGCCATCCTCGACAGCGGCATCAGCGCCAGCCACCCGGACTTCGTCTCCAACGGCAAGTCGCGCGTCGTCGCCTCCGTGGACTTCACCGGCAGCGCCCGCAAGGGTGACGCGGACGGCCACGGCACGGGCGTCGCCGGTGTCGCCGCCGGCTCAGGTGCGGCCTCCGGCGGTTACGAAGCCAACTACGCGGGCGTCGCTCCCGGCGCGAGCCTGATTGACGTTCGCGTGCTGGACGAGCACGGCGCGGGCCGCGTCTCCAACGTCCTCGCCGGCCTGAACTGGGCCATCGAGAACAGCAAGCGCTACAACATTCAGGTCATCAACATGAGCCTCGGCGCTCCCGTCCGCGAGTCGTTCCACACGGACCCGCTCTGCAAGGGCGTCGAGCGCGCCGTCCGCAGCGGCATCGTCGTCGTCGCCAGCGCCGGCAACATGGGCCGCACCGAAGAGGTCGTCGGACAGAGCGCGGATGGCTCGCCCATCTACAAGCTCGCCTACGGCACGATCAGCAGCCCCGGCAACAGCCCCTACGCGATCACGGTCGGCGCGACCGATTCCAAAGGGACGGCCAAGCGCTCCGACGACTCGGTCGCGCAGTTCTCCTCGAAGGGTTACACCCGCTTCGATCACCTGGTTAAGCCCGACATCGTGGCCCCGGGCCGGAAGATCGTGGCTGCGATGTCGCAAGAGCCGAATCCGACGCTTGCGAACCAGTACCCCGACCGCGTCGTCCGGCCCGTCTCCTCTTCGGCCGCGCAGAACGCTTACTTCAACTACTCCGGCACGTCCTTCGCCGCGCCGGTCGTCTCCGGCACGATCGCCCTGATGCTCGAAGCCAACAAGTCCCTGTCGCCCGCGATGGTCAAGGCCCTGCTCACCCGCAGCGCGCAGCGCCTGAACGTCTCCGAGAGCAAGGCCCAGTCGGTCTTCACGCAGGGCGCGGGGCTGGTCAACGCGGCCGCCGCGGTCGAACTCTCCCGCGCCGTCGTCCCGAACGCCAACCAGCTCAAGGCCGGCCAGCAAATCTTCCGCCCCAACACGAGCCTCAGCACGCTGAGCAAGTCTTACACCTTCGGCGGCGAGACGGTCGCGGCCAGCACCAACGTCCTCTACGCCAACGGCATCATCTTCGCCGACCGCCCCGTGCTCACGAACGGCATCCTGCTCGCCGACGGCATCCTCCTCTGCGACGGCGTGATGACCTCCGACGGCATCCTCTTAGGTGACGGCATCCTGCTCGCCGACGGCATCCTGTTGGGCGACGGCATCCTGCTCGGCGACGGGATTCTGCTGGGCGACTCGATAGTGCGGGGCGACCGCCTGGTCCTGAGCGGCGGCATCCTGCTCACTGACGGCATCCTCTTAGGCGACGGGATTCTCCTCGGCGACGGCATCCTGCTCGGCGACGGCATCCTCCTCGGTGATGGCATCCTGCTCGCCGACGGCTCCATGCTGAGCGACGGGATTCTGCTCGCCGACGGCATCCTGCTGGCCGACGGCCACCTCTACAAGGACGGCATCCTGTTGGGTGACGGCAGCATGGTCAGCGACGGCATCCTGCTTGGCGATGGCATCCTCTTAGGTGACGGAATCCTCCTCGGTGACGGCATCCTGTTAGGCGACGGCATCCTCCTCGGCGACGGGATTCTCCTGCTCGACGGGATTCTCCTGCTCGACGGGATCCTGCTCGGCGACGGCATGCTGATGGCTGACGGCATCCTCTTCGGCGACCTGGATTAATCCCTCGGCCTAACCAGCCAATCAGAAGGGCGGAGCTGATTCAAGCTCCGCCCTTCTTGTATTTCGCGCCCGTCTGTTAATAACGCTGCCTCCGTCACGTTATAGAGTTGGAGAGTGTTTCCCACATCAATGCTCGCGGCGGAAGTCTAGCCCGCAGGGATTCCCCCTTCCTGGGAGGTGAATGATGAAGTCTGCAAAGAGCACGGGACGCACGCTCGGCGTCCTCTTGTTGTTACAGCTGGCGGCCGCACTGATGGTGCCCTTCATACTGCTGCGGCCGCTGACGGTGGGCTCCCCCGGCTTTCTGACGGCCGCGGCGGAGAACTCTTTTCAGATACGCTCGGCCGTGCTCCTGTTCTTCGTCGGCAGCGCGCTCACCGTCAGCCTGGGCGTCACGGCGCTGCCCGTGCTTCGCCGCTACGGTAGCGGGTGGGCGCACTGGTTCCTCGTCATCTGCGCCATCAGTTTCACGCTGGACGCAGTGCATAACGCGACGGTGATGGCGATGCTGTCTTTGAGCGAGCAGTACGTGGGCGAGGGCGCGGCGGACCCCGGTGTGTACTGGGTGGTGGGCGCTGCGGTCGCCTCGGCGCGGCGGTGGGCGCACTACTCGCAGCTCGTCGCCATTGGCGGTTGGATTTTCGTCTTCTACGCTTCGCTCTTCCGCTTCGCCCTGATTCCGCGCGCGCTGGCCGCCCTCGGGCTCGTCGGAATCGTGCTCCAATTCATAGGCGTCACGCTGCTGATGTACCTGGGCTATAGCACCGTCGGGTGGATGGCAATGCCGCTGCTTCCGATTCAGATAACCACCGCCGTCTGGTTGATGGTCAAAGGGTTCAGGGAGCCGGCTCTCGCGTCAGCCTCTTGACCGCCAGGCTCAGCCCCATGATGAAGTAGAAGATCATGACGACTTCCGAGTCGCCGAAGTTGTAGTGCACCACCCCGCTCGTGACGAAGCCAATGACCCCGCCCAGAGCGCCCAGGGCTATCCCGCGCTCGACCCACGAGTCTTTCTCCGTTCTCCGCACGAGGCGCAGGAGCATGACGGCGTAGAGGGCTAAGAGGATGAGCCAGGCCAGGAGCGCCGGCACGCCGCGCTCGACCGCGAGCTGCAAAGGCGTCGAGTGCATGTGGCCCACGGGCAGCCGCCCCCCGTCGAACAGCCCCCACTCGCGCCAGTGAGTTTTTATCGAATCCATCCCGACGCCCACGAGCAGGTGGCGCGGGCTGCTCCGCAATAAATCGAAGCCCTCACGCCAGACCGTCTCGCGCCACGCGATTGACTGGTCGCGTTGGTCGTAGAAGCCCACGCCGCGCTGCTGCCTGAGCACGAAGAGGCCCGCGACGACGAGCGGCACCGCGCACGCGACTAAGATGACAACCGTCCGGCGGCTCAGCGCGCCCGCCAGCACCATGACGACCGCCGACACCAGAAACGCGAGCCACGAGGCGCGGGTCACGGTCAGCAGGAGCGCCCCGCCCATCCCACACACAGCGACCGCGAGCAGCAGGCCCGGCGGGCTGAGCTTTCGACGCAGGGCTATGAAGAGGCCGAGGGCGAGCGAGGCGATGAGCTGAAGCGCCTCGGCGTAGGTCGTGTAGTGACCGTAAAAGCCTGCCGCGCGCCACTCGCGCCCGCGCGACCAACTATTGACGCCCAGGCGTTCGAGCGCCGTCGCTCCGGCGAGCAATTGGCCACGCTCCACCCACAGCACGGGCGTCCACTCGACCCTGTAAATCTTCACCAGCGACCAGCCGCGTGTCTCCGGCCCCAGAGACTCCAGCGCCTCCGCCAGGACTTCGGGGCTGCGTACGTCCCGGCCGTTGACTTCGAGCACTATGTCGCCGCTCTGAACCGGCGTGGGGTCTGTGGTCCCGTCCTCCCTGCGGAAGAAGGCCGAGCGCAGGGGGCTGGCGGCCGAAACCCCTTCGAGCCGAATCCCGCGCCCGACGATGCGCTCGCCGAAAGTGTAAAGGACGTTCACCATGCACGACGCGATGAGAGTCAGCGCGAGCAGGCGCAGCACGCGCCGCGTGTGCACGTTGGAGGCGACCAGGAAAACTATCGTGAAGAGGCTCGCCGCGCGCAGCTTGCCGACGGAGGTCGCGCGGTCGTAGGAGAGAAGCGAGGAGAGAACCGTCCACGCGAAGAACAGGAGGAGCGCGTACAGAACCGGCCCGCCGAAGGCCGGGCGCGGCCGCGGGCGCAACAGCAGCCTCGCGCCCCAGAGGACGAGCCCGCAGCCCCAACTGAATTGCGTCGCCGCAATCGAGTGCGGGGCTGAAGCCGCCAGCGCGAACAGCCAGAACGTGATCGCGCGGTCCAGCCAGACGGCCGCCCTCTTCTCTCCCTGCGCTTCATTGAGGTGGGGATATGCATCCCCAACCATGCTCATCTTTAAATTATGAGAATCCTGACTAAGACAGCCCGATAATATCAGTTGCTTCAGATTACAATGGCACGCTGACCGTCTTCATGATCTCTTTGAGCACGGCCTCGGCCTCCTCGCTGCGGCGCAATGAGGAGGAGAAGCGCGAGCTGACGACGAGGCGGTGCGCGAAGACCGGGAGCACCAGTCGCTTGATGTCGTCCGGGACGCAGTAGGCGCGGTCCTCCGTCAGAGCCAGCGCCTGCGCCGCGCGGAAGAGCGCGAGCGTCCCGCGCGGGCTCACGCCCAAGTCCAGCATCTCCGTCTCGCGCGTCGCGCCCACGATCCTCATCAGGTAGTCCACGAGCGCGTCGTCAACCGAGACTTCCGAGACCTGCCGCTGCAATTCGAGGATGTCCCCGGCCGACATGACGGGGCGCACTGCATTGAGCGGGTCGGCGCGCTCGCGGTCGCGCAGGATTTTTCTCTCGTCGTCCGCGCCGGGGTAGCCGATGCGCAAGCGCAGCATGAAGCGGTCGAGCTGCGACTCGGGCAAGGGGTACGTGCCGTGGTGCTCAATCGGGTTCTGCGTGGCGACGACGATGAAGGGCGCGGGCAGCGGCCGGGTCGCGCCCTCGACGGTGACGTGCCCCTCGGCCATCGCTTCGAGGAGCGCAGACTGAGTCTTCGGCGTCGTGCGGTTGATCTCGTCGGCGAGGACGACGTTGGCGAAAATTGGCCCAGGCTTCCAGTCGAAGACGCCCGTGTGCTGGTTGTAGACCGAAAGGCCGATCACGTCCGAGGGCAGGAGGTCCGAGGTGAACTGGATGCGCTGGAAGGTGCAGTCGAGCGCCCGGGCCAGGGCGTGCGCCAGCGTGGTCTTGCCGACGCCGGGCGCGTCCTCGACCAGAAGGTGCCCGCCCGCGATGAGCGTCACGATTGCCAGGCGCACGGCCTCGGACTTGCCTCGAATTACACTCTCTATAGCGGACTGAAGAGACTCGACCTTTTCTAATCCGCTTGTCGCTTCACGTGCTGACTCATCTTTAGCGATGCGTGCCTGTCTCATGAACTAGAGTTTGACGTTCCCATGAAAATATTTCAAGCAACAGGCAGTCAGCCGAACTCCGGCCTGTTAGCCAGACTTTAACAATGCTGACAGGCCGCGCGAAATTGCCTGATTTGAACAGTACAGGATTAGAAGCTAATATTTAATTTGGCCTTCTTGCTATCGCGCTTCTTAATCTCTTCAGTTTCTTGTTGACTGCGGAACTTTGCGCTCTCGCAGCACAAGCACTTCCAAGGCTCATCAGGCTTTTCTTTGACTTGGGTCGTAATCTGATTGCACGCTTCGCAGAATTGGCGAACTTTCTTGGGCATTGCTCGGTTCCTTTCTTATGGAGATTTGGGCCAGGATTAAATAACCCTGATGTTACTGATAGTCCGTAGACTAAACGTCTACACAGAAGGATAAATACTTCATGTCGAAGTCAGAAAGCCTTGTTCGACTAGGCCGACGTGTAAGGGAGTTGCGCACGGTCAACAATATAACCCAAGAGCAACTTGGTTTTGCAAGTGGCCTTGATCGAACTTACATCTCTGATCTTGAGCGTGGGAACCGCAACCCCTCATATATTGGTCTGAAAAAACTTGCGTTAGGATTTGGTATCTCGTTAAGCGCAATGCTTGAGGGAGTAGATGAAGAATCGAGTCATTCAAAAAGACGACGTTGATATCACCGTCCTAGGTATTAGACACCATCATAAAGCTTCGGAGAGTTATGTGGATGTAATCTTCAACTATTCCGGGATTCGTTTGTCTTGGTCTATACCTATAGAATATAGGCGAACTGGAACTCACTTGGCAGACGCCACCCAAGAAGAGTTAGATGATTACCTCGTTCAAGTTTACCAGCAATGTCGCCCATCAACTTGGTCAGGCTGGCGCACGGCTCAGTCTGCTTTCTGGGCTACGAAGAATAGAGCTGATGTAACTAAAGAATTCTTTGACGCGCTTTCTAAAGATTTCGCTTGGTGTTCTGTATCTTCAGAACTTCCTCCCAATCCAAACTGGGCGAGAAGAACACAGGAGTTGAAAGAGTTCGGATATAGCATTGCGACTGATACTAACCGCCTTGATAAAAAGACAGGGCGAAAGTGCACGCATCTTCTTCTTCTTCCATTACCTAGAGGCGGCATAAGTGGTTATGAGACTTGGTCGCCTCAGTTAAGGGATCGAATCATAGCAACATTACGATGCCATGATGCTTTTGAAGGAAAAGTTGGAAGGAAAGAGGGGTTGCTTCCAGATCATAAATTCCCTGAAATAAGGTGGGATGAGAATACCCGCCGCGAATCTCTAGAAACTCTCACGGAAGAAGATATCAGACGAGATTTTCAGCTTTTAAATAACCAACGTAATCAGCAAAAGCGCGAAGTATGTCGCAATTGTTTTCAGACAGGATTTCGGGGAACTCCATTTGGCATACGTTTCTTTTATGCTGGGGACGAGCGATGGCCGGAGAATGTTCCGAAGGTCGGTAAACAAGCAGAGATCGGTTGCGTCGGCTGTGGCTGGTATGACCTTGAGAAATGGCGCGAAGAATTAAACAAACGGACCTCCTCTCGTTAGATATTGTGCTCACTCTCACACTTACTGATAATATTCACGCGTGTCTTTGCATTTATTCAGGATGGAAGAAGCAGAATCAGAGGTAGTGGTTATAGAGGACACGACTACTTGGGAGGAGTCTGTCAAACATATTCGCGCCATGTTGCGTGGTGCTCCTTCCCAGTTACGTCTTTTTGATTTACTGAGCGATGGTCAATGGCACTGTCGTGCTTGTGAGGGGTCGAAAATCGGATCGGGCCAGTACGCAGGTGGCGGCGGTATCCAAGGATTGAAAAGGGGCGCTAGGAATCGCCCAGGATTAGAGATTAAAACCAAACTTGATCTCTGCTCGAAGTGCTCGAATCGAAAATTATTGGATCGCTGGACAGGTAATACTACTGAAGCGCTAGTTGCCGCAAATATTCCGCCCACTCTCGCCAGAAGAATCCTTCGAATCTATAACTTCACGGACGTTATAGAGAATAGGCGCAGAGAGCCACACAAATTATTAATTGACCATCGGTTTCCGATGATCAGGTGGGGAGGAACTGAACCAACGAATGATCCGAATATGACTGAGGATGAGATTCGTCGTAAATTCCAAGTATTAAAGAAAGACGCTGATGGTAATCACAATCAATTAAAGTCACGCGCTTGTGAGATCTGTCTTAAGAAAGGAAGACGTGGCACTCCTTTCGACATTGAGTTTTGGTATGAGGGTGACAGCCGGTGGCCTTTAAAAGTCCAGAAAGGACCAGAAGCCGAGGCGGGCTGTGTGGGGTGTGGCTGGTATAATTTCGAACAGTGGAGAGCTGCGCTTAATGAAAGAATGAGAGAATCCAACTCTATAGAAGCGTCATCTGGCAGTTAGCTTCATCTTTGGAATTACAAGTTACCACTTCATCCCCAGCTTCTTTCCTGTTATTCATTATCGCTGACAAGTAAGGCAACAAGGTCAATCCAAGGCACTCCGCTAATCTAGGTGGCACGGCATTTCCGATTTGCCACATCGCTTTCTTCATAGACCCTTCGAAAATAAAAGAATCGGGGAAACTCTGTAGCCTTGCCATCTCCCTGGCAGAGATTACCCTGTTCAAGCATGGATGAATGTGAGTTCCACCATGATTTTCTTTTATTGTCATGCTGGGCAAACCTGGGTACTGACGTTTGAAAGCATCAAAGTAACTCTCATAGAGAGAACCGCCAGGAGGCACTTTAGAAAGCCTATCCATGTATTCCTTTGAATGTTTTGTCCACTCATGATTTATTTCGGGCACTGGTGTGTAATCGGGTAAGTCTGAGATAGCAGATTCAATGGGCAAGTAATCTTTGGGTTCTAACTGAGGTGCTGGAAAAGGGTTTACCATGCCGAACCGATTTGCGATGAAGATCGCTCGCGTTCGTATCTGAGGAATCTTGAATTGAGCAGCTTCAAGGACCGCTACTGACATATTTGGATACCCTATTTCAGCGAAAGCTTCGATAATGGCTTCTTTTACCTTGCCTCCCTGCATCGTGAGAATACCGGGAACGTTTTCCATCACCACGTACCACGGTCGAACTTCGCTTACAATACGGACGAATTGCCTGAAAAGGAGATTCCTCGGATCGTTCGGGTCGCGCTTTCCTGCCACGCTAAATCCCTGACACGGAGGCCCCCCAGTTACGAGATGAATCAAATCTAAATCACTATCAAGCCATTGGCTAGGTGAAAATTTAGTTATGTCGTCGGAGAAATGTTTACAATTAGGAAAGTTCCTTTTATGAGTTGCCGAAGCTATTGTTGATAATTCTACGCTGGCGACAGGTTCAAAACCGGCGTGTGAAAATCCTAAAGTCATGCCGCCAGCACCTGAAAATAGATCGATGAACTTGAAAAGCTTTTCAGGTGGACGCTCGTCATTAAAGTTAATAAATTTCTTATACGGATCATGCTCCTGTTGCAGGAGTCTCATGATGTTCTCGTACCGCCCAAGTCTCGGTTTTTTATTTCGTTTTGTCTTGTCCGATCCTTGCAATTCAAATAGAGGCATATTCCCCTCCGATAAAATAAATGTTACTCATAGTCTACAGACTATAATTAATTCCCATGGGTTTTGCAAGCTTTAGTTTTGGAGTTCGCTATTTGCCTCAATCGCATCATTTTTACTGAGTTGTTGTTTGCCCCATTGGCAGCCCTTGTTAAGAGGGCATATTTCGCAGAGAGGCCGCCCAGCCTTGCAGACTTGAGCGATGAAATCTAGAAGTCCGTAATTGTGTAATTTAGCGGTCTTCCTGTTGCGTGGCAGTAATTTGCGAGCAGTATCCCAGGTCCACTTGTTACGGCGCATATCTGCCTTGATTGCACGGCCAAAGTACCTAGAGAAAAACCGCTGCACGGTGTTATCAACAATCTCAACTCGATGGTTAAAAGCAAAGCACAAAACGGCACGAGCTGCATAATCACCTACTGAAGGAATTTCCAGCAACTTCTCTAAATCTTCTGGCACTTCTCCTTGATATTGCTCGACTAACCATGATGAAGCCTGCTTTAGTGACGAAACTTTTTTATTTCCAAACCCTAGATTTTTTACTCGTTTTAATAAATTCCTTTCGTCCGCTCGTGATAGGGTAAATGCATCAGAATAATTTTGGAAAAAATCGCACCAGATTTTTGAAACTGATGCGGCGGTGGTTTTTCTTAGCAGTAATTCCGTCATTAAAAGCTGAAAAGGCGTGATACCATCATGACGCCAAGGGAAATCACGCCCATGTTTTTTAAACCAATTGACGAAAAAGTTTCTATAAATCACAAATCTTGAGTCTGTTTCACTTGAGCTTCAACAATGCGCCCTTCTATTCGCTCTACGTGACAATACTTGCATCAACTTTCCCGACGGAAGCGTTGCTTGTGTATAGCGTAATGGCATGAAGATTTGATAATACTACCCCTGGATTCTTACCCCAATCCCGCAGAACGCATCGGCAAGCTGAGTTATAATCCTATCACCCTAGTAACTCTTATAAGTTCAAGCAGACTCTGCGTAAAGCATCTTTTCTAATCTCGCCGTAGCTTTCTCCTGCATTGTCGGTAACACGTGGCTGTAAGTATCTAGCGTTAGTACAATTGTCGAATAGGCGACCCCTTCGAGCCGAATCCCGCGCCCGACGATGCGCTCGCCGAAAGTGTAAAGGACGTTCACCATGCACGACGCGATGAGCACGAGCGCGAGCAGGCGCAGCACGCGCCGCGTGTGCACGTTGGAGGCGACTAAGAAAACTATCGTGAAGAGGCTCGCCGCGCGCAGCTTGCCGACGGAGGTCGCGCGGTCGTAGGAGAGAAGCGAGGAGAGAACTGTCCACGCGAAGAAAGCCAGGAGCGCGTACAGAACCGGCCCGCCGAAGGCCGGGCGCGGCCGCGGGCGCAACAGCAGCCTCGCGCCCCAGAGGACGAGCCCGCAGCCCCAACTGAATTGCGTCGCCGCAATCGAGTGCGGGGCTGAAGCCGCCAGCGCGAACAGCCAGAACGTGATCGCGCGGTCCAGCCACAGCGCCGGCCCGCCCTCGGCGCGCGAACTCTTATCCGTCTCGCTCGTATACATCCGCGGAAAAAGAACGGCGGGGGCAGGCCCCCTTCCTGACCTGAGAGCTAACTCTGCTTGTCCGATTCAACCGGCACTACCTCGCAGGTTAGGAAGGGGGCTTGCCCCCGCTGCCTTATCATTCAAATGCCATCTGATATTAAAATGTCCGGCGGATTATATTCGACCGGCGGGAAAAGAGCATGCGTAAATCAACCCGGGCCTTCGCGCTCGCAGTCTCACTCGTTCTCATCGGCCACGGCGTGCCGGGCCAGAATTCGGACCAGTACCTGTCACAGGTCAGGGCCGTCCAGAACCGCCCCGAGACGCGCGCGGCCTTCAATTACATTGACGAGCACCGCGGCCAGATTCTGCACGAGTGGGGTGAGATCACGGAGGAGAACGCGCCGTCGGGGCAGGAGAAGAAGCGCGCGGCCTACGTCTACAGGCTGCTGAAGAAGCTGAAGCTGGACGAGCTGCGCTACGACGGGGCCGGCAACCTCATCGCCGTGCGCAAGGGGACGGGCGGCGGCCCGCGCGTCGTCTTCGACGCGCACCTCGACACGGTCTTCCAGCCGGGCCTCGACATCGAGCCGAAAATCCGCGACGGGAAAATCTTCGCGCCCGGCGTCGGCGACGACACGCGCAACATAGAGGCGCTGCTCGCGAGCCTGCGGGCGCTGGAACGCGCGCGCGTCCGCACGAAGGGCGACCTCGTCTTCGTCTTCACGGTTGACGAGGAGCGGAGCCTCGCCGGGGCGGAGCACTTCGTCAGGGAGAACAAGGGCAAGTTCGACTACTACGTCGCGCTCGACGGCGGCCACGAAGGTTTTACATACGGCGGCATAGGCATCAACTGGTACAAGCACCACTTCGTCGGCCCCGGCGGCCACACGCGCTCGCGCACGCCGCCGCACTCCGCGACGCTGCCGCTCTCCCGCGCCGTCGCGCGCCTCTACGAATTGGAGGTGCCGGCGGACCCGCCTTCGAACATCAACGTCGGGATGCTCGGCGCGGGCGAAGTCGTCAACGCGAAGGCGGCGGACGCCTGGTTCACGCTCGACCTGCGCTCGACGAGCAACGAGGTGATGGCGGAGTTGGAGAACCGCGTGGCCCAAATTTTGAAAGAGGAGGCCGAGCGCGCGGGGATGACCGTGAGGACGGAAGTCATCTCGGCCTCGCCCGCGGCGCGGATTCCGGGCCACCGCGACTCGGCGCTGGTGCGCACGGCCGAGGCCGTGCATCTCGCGATGGGTTTTACGAACCCGCCCATCAGCGAGACGGGCTCGAACAATTCCAGCGCGGCGCTGCGCGAGGGCATCCCCTCCATCTCCACCGGCGCAGGCCAGTGCGGCGACGCACACGCCCTCACCGAATGGTGCGACATAGAATCCTTCTACGCCGGCACGAAGAAAGTCATCCTCCTCGAACTCGCCCTGGCACAAATCAGTGACTGACTCTGTGCCCCTCTGTGTCCTCTGTGGTGAGGATTAACCACAGAGGACACAGAGGGGCACAGAGGAAAACTGTTTTAGTCGTCGAGTTTGATGCCGTCCATATTTTCAAACTGGGCGGTCACACCCCAACCGCCGAAGTTTTCCGTGACGGCGAGCCAGAGTTCGTTGTCGCCACGCCTGAGCGGCAGGTAAAGCTCGTCGTAAAGACCTATCGTGCCGAGGAAGCGGTAGTCCCTGGACTGATAGATGTCGCTGCCGCCGTAGACGAGGCGGCCGTTGAAGTAGACCTTGACGGCGTCGCTGAAGCCGAAGCGGATTTTCCTGACCTGCTCGCGGTCGCTTTGTATGACGAGCCGCGCGAACGCCGTGTCGCGCCCCTCGGCCACGCCCTGCAAGCGCGCGAGGTTGGCCGTCCCGTTCGGCTCGGCGGCGAGTTTGTGCCAATTCAATTTCTGCGTGTCGGCCGCCGCGAGCTGATATTTACCTTCCAGAGATTTTCCGTCGAACGCGTCGGAAACCATCCACGACTTGACCGCGCCCGGCGGCGTCGCGGCGGCTTCTTTCGGCACACCTTTCAGCGGCGGCGCGGCATCCATCGGCGTCACGGCGAAGTTGGAAAAATAGGCCGGGGCGAAATTGCTCGCGCTCAAGCCCACGCGCCCCTCTTTCGTCTCGCGCTTGAGCTCGCTGACGAAGAGCGCGGGCGTCTCCATGTCCTTGATGTAGATTTCGGCGCGGCGGCCCGAGACGACTACGCGGACGTGCATCCACTGGTTGTTGTCGTAACGTGTGGGCGCGGCGTAGCTCTCGCCGTAGTAGAGTTGCCAGGCTGCCACGCCGTTGAAGACGGGCTGGTACTGGTTGGCGTCAGGGTTGCCGGACTGGTGCGGCCTCAGATAGAACTCCTCGTAGTTCGCAAAATCCTGCATCCTCCAGACGACGCCCATGAACCCACGCTCGCCCGTGAACGCGATGTCGAACTCGATGACCCCGTCCGTGAACTTCGTGTCCTTGACGGCCGCCAGGCCGCCCTTCAGGTAGAGGCTGCTGCGCCCCAGGTGATTCGTCACGCGGCTCTCCGCGGCCTGAATCTCCCAACGCCCGCCTTCGAAAGGCACGCCCTGCGCGCGGGCCTCAAGCGACGGGACGAGGGCACACAGGAAAGCCGCGGCCAGGAACGTGAGACGATTCGCCAGCAGTCTGACGCGTTTCATTTAGTTCCCCCACGCTTCGCGGTAGGCGGCCGTGACGAGGCCGGGCATCGAAAAGCTGTCGAAAAAGTCTCGGTTCTCTTTGTCGTCGCCCGCGAACTTCTGCCGCCACGCGGCCACGTCCACGGCCTTCATCACGGCCTCGCGCACGGCCTCAAGATTCCTCGGACTGTTCCCGCGCTTGTAAACCTCCACGCTCACCTGCGCGACCACTGTCTCGACGAAGGCGATGACCTGGGCCAAATAAGTCCTGGCGTAGTCGCCGCGCAGCACGTCGCCGTGCCCCGGAATAATCGTCTGCGCGTCGAGCCGCTCCATCCTCTTTAACGTCTTGACCAGCTCGGAAGGGAAGCCGCCGCCCAGGTAAGGCACTGGATGGTCGAGCAGGTCGCCCGCGATCAGAATCTTCTCCTTCGGCAGGTAGGCGACGGCGTCGCCCTTCGTGTTGCCGCGGCCCAGAAATTTGAGCTGCACTTCGCGGTTGCCCAGGTCGAGGCTGAGTTCCTGGTCGAAGGCCAGGTTCGGCGTGCGCTTGACGAAGCCCTTGAATTCCGCCTCGACCTGCGCGCGCGCGGCGATGGTCTCCCGTAGCTTCTTCTTAGCCTCTTCGGTCAGCGGCTGGCCGTCCTCGGCCTTGCCCGCTTCGAGCCTCTGCCTCGTGTCGGCGGTGGTCTTGAGGTAGCGCCCCATGAACGTCGAGGTGTAGCCCTCAATCTGCTTCTGCGTCTCGACGTGGGCGATGATGGCGAGCTGCGGGAAGGCGTCCCAGTAAACGTAGTTCCCCATCTGGTGGTCGCCGTGCCAGTGCGTGTTGACGAGGTAGCGGACGGGCTTGTCCGTCCACTTGCGGATTTGCTCCACGTCCATGCGGGCCTGCGACGGCAGGTAGCAGGAGTCTATGACGAGCACCTCCCGCTCGCCGACGATGACGGTCGTGTTGCCGTTCGGGAACCCCGTCGGGTCGTCCGGGTGGCGAATCACGTAGACGCCTGCGGTCACTTCCGTCACGCTCCGCGCGCTGGTGTTCACGGAGTCGGCCGACAGGGCTGTCGCGCTCAGCAGGATGAATGACAGAAGCAGCCCAATCCGTGTGGGTAAAGTCGAGCCTTTTACCAGTGACATTGTCCGGTCTTCTCCTCGCGTTTCTTCATTTCTGTCCCGCCCTCGCCTTGAGCGCGTTAAAGGTTCGCTCGACATTGGGCACTATGAAATATTCGTGAAAGTAGTATCGGTTGACGACATCATCTCCGGCGAACCGCTGCACAAACTCGGACAGGTTTATCTTTCCGCGGACGGCTTCGAGGTCAAGTCCCGCCGCCGCCCCGGCCCTGACCTGATCCTGAACGGCTTGGAGCAGGCTCATCAACGAACGCACGTAGTCTTTGCCTTGCTGGACTTCGCCGTGGCCGGGGACGAGGGTGTCAAAATCAAGTTGCGAGAGTCGGTTGAGGGTTTCCTTCCATTCGAGTGGGAATCTTGAGTAGCCGAAGGGGACGGGCTGCGTCACCATGTCGCCCGTGCAAACAATGCGCTCGCGCGGGAGATAAACGATCAAATCACCCGGCGTGTCCCCAGCGCCCAGGTGCAAGACCTCTATGATTCGGTCCCCCCTGATGAGCCGCAGGCCGCCCGCGACGGTGACGGTGGGCGGCGTCCGCTTGACCTTCCGGTACTCCGCCTGGCGCACGTTGATGTCGCGCCGGTAGTACTGCGTCAGATTTTCAATGACGGGCTGGTCGGCCGGCCTCCCGGCCGCTTTCAGGCGAGCTATTTCCGTCTCGCCGTCTTTCTTCCGGGACTCGGTGCTCCGGGCGATGTCGTCAACGTACTGGTAGCCGGAGCCTGAGATGTATTCGGCCGTCTTCTCGTGGGCGACGATTTCGATTCCCGGAAAGGCTTTGACGTATTCCTGATTCCCAATCGTGTGATCGCCGTGCCCGTGTGTGTTGACGAGGTAACGGACAGGCTTGTTCGTCAGCCTGCGGATTTCGGCGATCACAGTCTGCGCCGAGCGCGGGGTGCCGCTGGCGTCCACCACGACCACGTCCGAGTCGTTGACGATGATGATGACATTCCCCTCGACCCAGTAGCGCAGCGTCTCCGGCCGGTAGGCCAGGTAGATGCCCTCCCGCAGCTTCCTGAACTTGATTTCGAGGGGGCCGGAGGAGCCGCCTTGACCGTAGGAGACGGCAGTCATTGCAAGAAAGAACGGCAGGATGAAGGCTTTCACTTTCAGCCTGCGATTCTCTGTCTGACGTGTGTTCCGGCTATTCATTTGAGTCCTTCTTGTGTCTCGCGCGGGCGGGCGCAAATCTGGCTGACAGTCTCGTGCCGGCCCAATTCCACAACGTTCCGCCGCCCGGGTCAACGTTTATGTCACGAGCCGAGGAATGCTGTTGTGAGCCGGACAAAGCGGACGACGAGACGGCGCGGAGGTCAGAGCGATTGGCGCAGGCGGGTTTCGAGTTTGGGGCGGTAGCTGCGGCTCAGTTTCAGCCGCGTGCCGTCTTTGAGGACGGCCACGTAGTCGCCGTGCGAGTGCGGGTGGAGTTCCTGAACTCTTGAGATGTTGACGATGGAAGAGCGGTGGATGCGTATGAAGCGATGCGGGTCGAGCGTGGCTTCCAGGTCGTTGAGCGACGCGCGGTGCAGGAACTTGCGGCCCCCCGCGTGCAGCTGCACGTAGACGCCCGCGGCCTCTATCCAGTCTATGTCCTCGGTCGGGAGAAAGAGCACGCGGCCCCCCGCCTTGACGAGCAGCCGTTCGAGGTTGCCGGAGGAAGCCCGCGCGCCCTCGTGTTCCTGCGCCAGCATATTGACGAGGCGGCGGCTCATCTCCTCGCGCCGCTGCGTGCGGACGTGCGCGAGCGCCCGCGCGAGGCAGCGGTCGAAACGCTCGTCGCTGTAAGGCTTCAACAGGTAGTCGAGCGCGCTGGCCTCGAACGCCTTGACCGCGTAAGAGTCGTATGCCGTGACGAAGACGGTCACGGGCATTCGCGCCGCGCCCACCTGCTCGACGACCTCGAAGCCGCCCATCACGGGCATCTGTATGTCCAGGAAGAGCAACTCCGTCTCCGTCTCATGAATCAGCCTCACGGCCTCCGCGCCGCTGGCACACTCTCCGACGACCCGCACGCCGGGCTGCTTCTCCAGCAAATCGCGCAGCCGCTGGCGCGCGGGCTTTTCGTCGTCAACGATGAGCGCGCTGATCTTCTGCATGACTAGACGATTACGCCCCCTCGTGGTACGGGATGACGACTTCCGCGACGACCCCGCCGCCGGGCGCTTCGCGAACGCTGAACTGGTGGCTCGCGGGGTAGAGCTGCGCGAGACGCTGCTGCGTGTTGGAGAGCCCTATGCCGGCGCGCTCCGACAGTTGCCAGCTGGGCGGCAGCCCCGGCCCGTCGTCCATCACGCGCAGGTGCAGGCTGCCGTTATCCCTCCACGCCGAGACCTCTATGCTGCTCGAATGCTGCGCGGACCCGTGGCGAATGGCATTCTCGACTAAGGGCTGAAGAATCAAACCCGGCACCGCCGCCCGCAGCGTCTCCGGCTCCACATCCACGGACACTTTCAAGTGATCCTCGAAGCGGACGCGCTGAATCGCCAGGTAGTGGTCGAGCGCGGCCAGCTCCTCCTGAAGCGTCGTCTCCTGCCTGTCCGAGCGGTCCAGGGAGAATCGCAAGAGGTCGCCCAGGTGTTCGATCATGCGGCGCGCGCCCTTCGGGTTGCGCTCAACGAAAGCCGAGATGGTGTTCAGCGCGTTGAAGAGGAAGTGCGGCTGAAGTTGAGTTTGTAAGGTCTGAAGTCGCGCCTCCGCGAGCAGCTTCTCCAACTGCGTCGCCTTCAGCTCGCGGTTACGCGACTCGCGGTAGTAGTCCCACGCCAGCCAGCCGCCGACGATGAGCCAGTAGACCTCTATGTTCCACTGGAAGAGCCGCCAGAAATCCGCGCGCATCTCCTGGGCCAAAACCGTTGAGTTAAGCGGCTGCCCTTCGACGACGATGCTGACGACTATGAGCGCGAGGGCGAAGACGCAAGTCCAGACGAGGCTGGCCGGCAGGTGTAGCAGGAGGCGGCGCGTCAGGGTGCGCGAAGAGCCGGCGAAGCGGCGGTCAGTCCAGATGATGAAGGGCGCGAGCGCGCCCCAGACGTACCACCGCGGCAGGGCGGCCGTCAGGCTGTTCCACGAGATGCCGTCCGAGCCGCGGACTGAGAAGAACAGGCCGACCGCCGTGCAGAGGCCGAAGCCCAGCAGTATCTTGACCCACAGGGGGCGCGGCCGCGTTGTACCTGAACTTACCGTCATCATTCCGTGCCGTCAGTAAGCGTCGTCGCCTTTCAGCATCACGGGCAGGGTCCGCAGGATGATTTTCAAATCGAGCAGCAGTGACCAGTTCTCTATGTAGAACAAGTCCAGCCGCACCATCTCGTCGAACGGCAGGCGGTTGCGACCCGACACCTGCCAGAGCCCCGTGAGGCCCGGCTTCATGTCGAGGCGCTTGCGGTGCCAGAGTTGATAAGCTTCGACCTCGTAAGGAATCGGCGGGCGCGGCCCGACCACGCTCATGTCGCCGCGCAGGACGTTCAAAAGCTGCGGCAGCTCGTCCAGACTCAGCCGGCGCAGCCAACGACCGGAGCGCGTGATGCGCGCGTCGCCCACCAGCTTGTAGGCGGGCCGCTCGCCCTCAATCATCACCGCCTCCACGTCGCCCGAGATGTACTTCTGCTGATACTCCCTGTGCGCCGCGTCGTCCGCGCCCGAGCGCATCGTGCGAAACTTATAGAAGAGGAAGATGCGCCCGTCCATCCCGACGCGCTCCTGCTTGTAGAAGACCGGCCCGCGCGAGTCCAATTTGATGACGATGGCGACGAGGAGCCAGAGCGGCGAGAGCAGCGCGAGCGTGATGGAGGCGATGAGCAGGTCGGAGGCGCGCTTGACGACGCGCGCGGCCGGACCCAGCGGCTCGCGGAACAGACTAATCATCGGGAGCGCGCCGATCTGGTCAATCTCCGTCTTGCGCGGCAGGCAGTTAAACAGGCTCGGCGCGATGCGGAACTCGACGCCGCGCCGCCGGCCGACGCGCATCATCACGTCGAACAGTGCGTCGCCAGAGACGTTCGGGTCCGTGATGATGACCTCGTTGGCGCGCGACTCGCGGATGGCTTCGGGGAGTCCTTTGATGTCGCTCACGACAGGCACGCCCTCGAACTCCGCTGGCACAGTTTCGTCGAGCGCGCCGTTCTCGACCACGCCGATGACGCGGTAGCCCAAGCTCGGGCGCTCGCGCATCTCGCGTATGCAGAGCGCGGCTTCAGCGCCGCGCCCGACCACGAGCGTCGGAATCAAGTTGATGTCGCGGCGGCGGACGAAAGTCTGGCCCGCGCGCACCGCGAGGCGCAGGAGTCCGTAAGCGGCGAGCGCCAGAAAGAAGTCCAGGACGAAAACGCCGCGCGCGTAGGAGAAGGCTCGATACTCGAAGCCGCCGCGGTAGAGGAAGGCGGCCGCGACGATCAGGAGCGAGCCCGTGGCCGCCGCCTTGAAGACGCGCGCGCCGTCCTCCACGAACGAGAACTCGCCGCGCAGCCTGTAGAGGTCCAGGTAGTAGAGCGTGACCAGACGAATCAGCACGACGAACGGCAGGAGCGCACCGTAGGGCGCGAACTGCTCGCTCCAACCGAGCTGCCCCGCGGCCGAGCGCGCCAGCACGAAGTCTGCCTCGCGCAGGTAGAACGCGGCGACGAAAGAGAGCGCGGCGATCAACGCGTCTGCCAGCACGAGCGCCGCCTTCACCGCCGGGATGACCCACCCCGGCGCGCGCGCCGGCACGCTCACCGCGCGCGCCTCGGTCGCAAGTTCTTTCAGCCGTTCAGCTCTCATCGAAGTGAATCGTAAATGGTGAATCGTGAATCGTAAATAGCGGACGGGGCGGCGGGGGCAAGCCGCCCTTCCTGACCTGAGAGGCCGGCTGCCTTGAATGATTCAACCGACGCCACCTCGCAGGTCAGGAAGAGGGGCTTGCCCCCGCCGCTTTGGTTCATTCATTACTGTCCACGATTCAGTTATTCACCCAGTATCAAATCCGCCACCTCGGCGCGCACGTGCAGGGCGCGGCGCGCGTGCGCCTCGCGCTTCTTCTCTAACGGCAGCGCGTCCAGGTCCTCGCGCTTACTGATGCGCCGGAGCCTGCCCTCGCGGACGAGCGCTTCGTCAACGGCGGCCCAGCGCCCCGCGTAGATGGTCGCGGCGGGCACGCCGAGCGCGGCGGCCTCGCGGTTCATCGTGCCCCCTGCGCTGACCACTAGGTCGGAGGCGGCGATGAGGTTGGCCCCGTCGAGCGCCGCGCGCGGGAGAATCAGTTTCGGGCGCGAGGCGTAAGCCGCGCGCTGCGCTTCGGTGCGCGCGAGCATGATGACTTTCACGTCCGCGCGCGCGAGGAGTCTGGTGAGCAGCTCGTCGAACAACTCGTTCTCGAAGCGGTGGTAGAGCGCGTCGCGCGCGGGCGGCCGCACGACGATTGTCACGTCTCCGGGCCGGACGCCGAGCGCCGCCAGAGTCTCCGTGAAGCGCGGGTCGGGCTCGAAGTCTGCGAGGTAAACGTCCTCCTTCGTGCCCTGGTAGCGGCGGACTTTGCGCGCGCGCGCGCCGTAGCGGCTGAGCGCCTCCGAAGGGAACGAATGGGGCACGACGACGCGCGACGCGAGGCGGAAGGCCAGGTGGTTCGCCGGCTGGTGCTCGTAGTCCATCAGCGTCACGCTGCGCACACGGAGGGCGCGCGCCGCGGCGACGTGCGCGTAAGAGTTGTGACTGACGGCCAAATCGAAATCGCGTCCGCGCGCCCACCTGCGCAGCGCGGCCGCGCGGCCGACGAGGTTCCCGGCCTTGCCCGCGAGCGCGCGCCCGCCGTGGCCGCCGATGACCGTCACGGCCAGGCCCGCGGCCTCGGCCAGCTCGACGGTCTGCGCGAAGTCCCGCGCCGTCCACTCGACCGTCGCCCCGCGCCTCTCGAACTCCGGCGCGAGCGCGCGGAAGAACGGGACGTGCGGCGAGTTCGCCAGGTCAATCCAAATCCGCATGAGCAGTTTCTTCCAGGAGCCTCGCCAGCGCGTACAGCATCCAGCCTTGCGACCAGCGCATGTAGGGCGTGCGGACGGTGTAGAGGCGGCGGCGCTGGTAGTGGAAAAATCCGCGCGGGTCGCGCAGGTTGCGCGTCGCCCAGAGGGCGATTTTTTGTGCCAGTTCAAAGGCCCCGGCGTCCAGCCCGCGCAGTTCGAGCAGCGCGACGACGGCCGCGCCCGCCGAGTGCGCGTCGGCCGGGTAGAGTCTATCATGGAAATATTTCGGCCAGCCGTCGTCGCGGAAGAACGCCCCGCGCCAGAACTCGTAGCCGCGCCTGAGCGGCTCCGCGAACTCGTCTCGCGCCTCCGCGCCGCACGCCTCACTGATGCGCGCGAGGCTCGTCAGGACGAAGGCCGTGTGGAAGTTGTCGGCCCAGGACTGGAAGTCGGCGGCCCCGTAAGCCCACGAGCCGTCGGCGCGCTGGCGGTTTATTACGTAGCGCGCGCCGCGGACGGCCCACTGGCACAATTCACTTTCGCCTGTCAGGCTGCCCACGGCGGCGAGCGTCTCGGCCGCGAGGAGGCTCGCGTTGAAGACGCGCGTCCGGTCAACGGGCGAATAGCTCCAACAGACCTCGCGCTCGGTCTCGTGGCTTCGCGGCAGGTCTTTGAGGATGAAGTCGCAGGAGCTTCGCGCCGTGTGCAGGTAAGCCTCGTCCCCTAGATCGCGCGCGGCCTCGACGTGGGCGCGGGCGGCGAAGGCCGTCGGCACGATAGTCGGCGTGCCTTGCGGGGCGAAGAAGGCGCGGCCCTGCCAGTCGAAGTTGTAGCCCCAGGCCGCGCCGCTCAACCCGCTGTCCAGCCGCACGCACTGCAAGCGGCCGACGAGCGCGCGTGCGTGCCGCTCGGCCTCCTCCGTCCGCAGGCGGCGGAAGTCTGCCAGCGCGGCGAGCGCGAAGAGCGCCGTGCCCTTCGCGTTCTCTTCGGCGGGGACGAGCGCGAGCTTGCGGAAGCTGACGGGCGAGCGTTTGAAGAGTTGCGTCCAGACGAGCCGGGCCGCGCGCGAGCGTTTGAGCGGCGTCGCCTGGAACACGCGGCTGTTGAGCGCGTCGAAAGGGTCGTGGCCCATGTAGTCGCGCTCGCGGCACCACTCGGCCAGACTCTCGTGCGCGCGTTCCAGTTCGCTCTGCATTGGACGACTATAGTCGGATGACGGGGCTTCGCTCCGTTAGGAGCGATTGAAAATAGCCCGGCACTTCAGTGCTGGGGAAAGGCAAGCCGGTTGATGAAGTCCCGTAGGGACGGCTGATAGATTCGGCCGTCCCTACGGGACTCAAATATTTTTCATTCGCTTCCCCAGCACTGAAGTGCTGGGCTATTTTCAATCGTCCCTGCGGGACGAAAACCTCTGCCGCCTGCCGATCACTGACTACTGCCGACCGACGTTTCGATTCTGCGCGGCGTCTCGATGAAGCTCTCGTGCCAGAGCTCGAACATGAGAAGCGTCCAGAGCAGCTTGCGGTGGTTGGCGCGGCCGCGCTCGTGCTCGTCTTGTAGGCGGCTGACGTAGGCCGGGTCGAAGAGGCCGCCGCGGCGCAGGCGCTCCTCCGAGAGCAGGTCGCGCGCGAGCGGCCGCAGTTTCCCCTTGAGCCACTCGGCGACGGGCACGCCGAAGCCCTTCTTGCCGCGCCGCGTGACGAACCGCGGCAGGAGGTCCGCGACCGCCCGCTTCAGGATGTACTTAGATGTGCGCCCGCGCAGCTTGTAAGAGAGCGGCAGGCTCGCGGCGTACTCCGCAACCCGCGGGTCCAGAAACGGCGCGCGCACTTCCAATGACACGGCCATGCTCGCGCGGTCAACTTTCGTCAAAATGTCTTCGGCCAGGTAGAGCCGCGCGTCGAGGCTCTGCATGCGCTCGACCGGGTCCGTGGCGTCGCAGTCTTCGGCGAGCAGGCGACGCGCCTCGCGGTAGATGTCGCCGTCGCTGCGGCTGCGCGCCTCGTCGGTCAGAAGCAGAGCCTGCTCTTCGGGGGTGAACGAGCCGAACCAGACGTGGTGGCGCGCAACGTCGTCGTACTTCATGCCGGCGAGGAAGCGGCGGGCCTTGTAGTCGAACGACAGATTCTTCGTCTTGACGGGCAGGAGGCCCACCAGCGGCTCGACCACCGCGCGCCTGACGAGGCGCGGCACGCGCTGGTAGGCGCGCGCGAAATTGTGGCCCAAATACATGTCGTAGCCGGCGAACAACTCGTCGCCGCCGTCGCCGCCGAGCGCGACCGTGACGTGCTTGCGCGTGAAGCGCGAGAGCAGGTAGGTCGGCACGAGCGAGGGGTCGCTGAACGGCTCGTCCATCCACGAGCCGATCTCGCCGACGAGGTTCGCCGCGAGGTCAACGCTGAGGCGCTCCTCGTGGTGGTCGGTGCCGAGAAACTTGGCGACGGCGCGCGCGTAGAATGATTCGTCGAAGGAGGACTCCGCGAAGGAGATGGAGAAGGTCTTGACCGGCTCACTTGATGCACGCACGGCCATCGCCGCGACCGTCGAGGAGTCTACGCCGCCCGAGAGCAGCACGCCGAGCGGCACGTCCGACACGAGCCGCATCCTGACGGAATCCTCAAGCAACTCTCTCAGCTTCGCCGCCGCCTCGTCTTCGCTCGGCGCGGGCGTCTGCTTCTTGTAGCTCAGACACCAGTAGGGCCGCACCTCGACGCGCCCGTCCTCGACCGTGAGCGTGTGCGCGGCCGTCAGCTTGTGTATGCCTTCGTAGATGGAGAGCGGCGCGGGCACGTAGTCGAACGACAGATACTGGCGGAGCGCGTCGAGGTTGAGGCCGGGGCGCACGGACGGGTGTGCCAGTAAGACCTTGGCCTCGGAGGCGAAGAGGAAGGTGCCGTCGAAGACGCCCCAGTAGAGCGGCTTCTCGCCGAAGCGGTCGCGCGCGATGAAGAGCTTGCGGCGGCGCTCGTCCCAGAGGGCGAAGGCGAACATGCCGTTGAGGCGGTTCACCATCTCCGCGCCGTACTCCTCGTAGAGGTGCGGCAGGACTTCCGTGTCCGACTCGGAGCGGAAGCGGTGGCCGCGCTTCTCCAAGTCGGCGCGCAGTTCGCGGTAGTTGTAAATCTCGCCGTTGAGGATGACGGAGACCTGCCCGTCCTCGCTCACGGCCGGCTGCTCGCCCGTCTGCAAGTCAATGATGGCGAGGCGGCGCATCCCGAGCGCGACGCCCGTCGCGGTCATCAGCCCCTCGGAGTCCGGCCCGCGGTGCGTCATCCGCTCGCACATCGAGTGCAGCAGCGCCCTCGCGCCCTCGGGCGGCGGCGTGCGCGGGTTCAAATTGGCCCATCCGGTGATGCCACACATAAGAGCAGTGGTCAGTGGTCAGTGGTCGGTGGTCAGTTAGGAGCCAGTTTTTAACTGGTCACTGACCACTGACTACTGGACACTTTTATCAAATCCTATCTTCTCGCGCACCGCGTAGATGCGCTTGGCCTGCGATTCATGATAAGTGCGGACGAGCATCTCGGCCAGCAGGCCCATCAGGAGGAACTGTATGCCGACGGCGAACATGACGACGGCGATGATCGGGAGCGGCGTCTGGATGAGCGTCGCGTGGCCCGTGAACTTGAGCACGAGAGCCCAGACGGCCGCCACAAGCGAGATGAAAAAGCTCAGGACGCCGAAGGTGCCGAAGATGTAGATGGGCTTCGTCTGGTACGAGGCCATGAACTTGATCGTCATCAGGTCGAAGATGACCTTGATGGTGCGCGACAGCCCGTACTTGGACTTGCCCATCGTGCGCGCGTGGTGCTCGACCGGAATCTCCGTGACGCGCGCGCCCGCCCACGAGGCGTAAATCGGGATGAAGCGGTGCATCTCGCCGTAGAGCCGCACGTCTTCGAGCGACTCGCGGCGGTAGGCTTTGAGCGAGCAGCCGTAGTCGTGCAGGGGGACGCCGCCGATCCAGGAGATGAGCCGGTTGGCGAGCATCGAGGGGATTTTCCGCGTGACCAGCTTGTCCTGCCGGTTCTTGCGCCAGCCCGAGACCACGTCGTAGCCCTCGTCCAGCTTGTCCAGCAGGCGCGCGATGTCGGCCGGGTCGTTCTGCAAGTCCGCGTCCATCGGAATCAGCACGCGGCCGCGCGCGGCGTCAATGCCGGCGGCCATCGCGGCCGTCTGCCCGTAGTTGCGGCGCAGCGCGACGACGCGCACGCGCGGGTCTTTCTGGGCCAACTCGCGCAGGATGTCGAGACTGCGGTCGCGCGAGCCGTCGTCCACGTAGATAATCTCGGCCGTGCGCCCGAGGTTCCTGAGCGCCTCGTCCAGCTTCTCGTGCAGCAGCCGCAGGTTCGGCTCCTCGTCGTAGACGGGCAGGAAGACGGAGATGTCCGGCGGCGCGTTTGCTCCGTCGCCAGCCACCTCACGCTCTCTCGCCAAAGTTTTTTCCATCATCATCTGTTCAACTCTTCCGGGCGACGCACAGGGCGGAGACGCCGAACGGGAAATTCATTTTAGTCAGGAACGCGCTCTCCGCGCCGAGGACGCGGCCGAGCACGCCGTTCAGGGCCGAGACGTTGATGTTGTTCTCCGAGGCGGGCCTGAGCCCCGTGACCTTCATCAGAGCGCGGCCCAGCAGGATCGGCGCGAAGAAAGTGATGTTGGCGTAGGTCGTGCGCTCGACTTCGAGGCCGGCCGATTGAACCGCTTGCCGCAAGTTCGGAATCGTGTAGCGGCGGCGGTGGTGGCTCACGTCGTCCTGCACGCCCCAGAGGAACATGAAGGCCGGGACGAAGAGGAGCGCCCGCCCGCCCCGCCTGAGCACGCGGCGCATCTCGGAGAGTCCGGCCACGTCGTCGTCCAGGTGCTCGACCACATCGAGGCCCGTCACCAAATCGAACGAGTCGTCCTCGTAGGGCAGCCTTTCGGCCTCGCCGTGGCGCACGTTTTGAAGGCCGCGCTCGCGGCAGAAGGCGAGCGCGTCGTGCGACACGTCCACGCCGTGCGCCTCGCCGAACTTGCCCAGCATCTCAAGGTTCGCGCCCGTGCCGCAGCCCACGTCCAGGATGCGCGGGCGCTCGACGTTCGACTCGCGTTTCAGGTCGCGGCAAATCCTGGCGACGAAACTTTCAAGGATGCGGCGGCGGCCGACGAACCACCAGTGCGTCCCCTCGACCTCGTACATGATCGAATAGGTGTGCTGCTGCATCTCCTGCGGCAATGAGAGAGACTTTTCCATAAGATTCTAACAGGGATGGACAGGATAGACAGGATGAAGAAATCTCAAATCTTTTTTATCCTGTTCATCCTGTCCATCCCTGTTAATTCTTTCTCGAAGGCATCCGTCCAAATCCGCGCCAGCTATTCTTATTGTGCCAGCCGAGAACCACGTCCTCGGCCCCGGCCTCGCGCCACCAGCCCTCGAACTCCTCGCGCGAGATGTAGAACGCCACGGGCGCGACCAGGTGGTCGAAGACGATGGTGTGCTGCTCGCGCCAGCCGAAGCCGGAGATCGCGTTCAGGTAGTCATTGTAGAACAAATGGCGCGCAAGCACAGAGCCGCGCCCGCTCCTGTTGAGCGGCCCGTAGACCAGCTTGGTCGCGGCGTAGACGGCCGCCGCCGGCAGTTTCGACAGGTGCAGCAGCGTCCGCTGGCTCATCCGCGAGGTCAGACGCTTGCGCAGCGGGTCAACCCAGCGCGTGATCCAGCGGTTGTTCTCGGCCCCGTAAACCCACGCCGAAAGGTGGCCGCCCGGCTTGACCTTTTGGGCCAGCGAGAGGAAGCCGCCGCGCGGGTCCGGCAGGTGGTGGAGCACGCCGACCGAGAAGGCGTAATCGAAGTTGCGCGCGAAAGGCAGCTTGTAAATGTCCGCCTGGACGACGTGCGCGTTCTCCAGGTGGCGCGTCTCTTTGAACGCCGTCTCGACGGCCGCGCTCAGGTCAACGCCGATGATTTCGCGCGCCCCCCACTCGGCCGCGAGCCGCGTGTGGCGGCCCTTGCCGCAGCCGCCTTCGAGGACGATCTTGTCTTTGAAAAAAGCGGGCTCGACCGGCGCGACCCACCCCAAAAACTGCTCGTTGTAAAGGTCGTCGCGCTGCGTGAAGTATTGCCACTGCCAGCCGAAGTTGGCGGCGGTCGCGGCCTTGTCCGCCTCAAGCTTGCTCAGCTCGGCGAAGCGCGGGATGCCACGCACGACGGGGAAGTGGCGCGCGCAGGAGGCGCAGTCCAGGACGCCTTCCATGATCTCCGCCCCCTCGCGCCGCGCCGCGGAGAGCAGGCGGACCTCGCCGCCGCAAGCCGGGCACACCAGGTATTCCAGGAGTCTCAGTTTCATTTTCCGCTTGTGCCCGCCGCGCCCCCTTGTCCTTCGTCACTCACGCCCGCGCCGCCGCCGCGCCGTCTGGGCCAAAACCCGCGCGCGGCCTCAGTAATGCGCGCCACGGCGACGGCCGCGAAGACCAGCAGCAGGGCCTGCATCGGCAGCCCGTAGCGTATCTCGTTGTGCATGAACGAGCCGACCACCAGATAATAAAGCACCGTCGCGAGCAGCAACGCCGCCGTGCGCCAACACTTGAGCCACGCCAGCAAGACCCCGCACGCCATCAGCGGCAGGGCCACGTGCCTCCACACGCTCTGAAGCGCGCCGAGCAGGTTGACGAAGAAGGCCAGCACGCCGCCCCGCCACTCGGGCGCGAGCGTCTTCGCGCTCGTCACGTTGAGCCCCGCGTAACCGTAAAACGTCGAAGGCTCGCCCGCGTAGTTCAAGACGCCCCACATCCGCCGCGCCATCACGCGCGCGTACCACAAGGGGTGCGAGAGGATGACGCCGAACGCCTTGCGCGCGCGCTCGCGGTCGCGCCGCACGCCGTCGGGCCAGTAGAGGCCGAGCGGGGCGTCCGCGCCGAGCCCCATCTGTGCGCGCTCCTGCTCGACTAAGTTCGCGTCGCCGTAAACGGCCCCGAACTCCGCCGCGCGCTCGGTCTCGCCGATGCCCTCCCACAAATTTGTGCCAACTCCCATGCCCGTCGGGAGGAAGGCGTGGAAGGCGACCGCGTTGCGCACGATGATGGGCGTGACGACGAGCACCGCTGCGCCCAGCACGGCCGCGGCCAGCCGCAGCCTGAGCGCCCACGCGCCGCGGACCAGGACGGCGAGGCAGACGGCCCACCCGAAGACCAGCAGCAGGGCGTTCGCCCGCAGCCAGCACGACGCGCCGACCATCGCGCCCGCGCCGAGCGCCCACTTCCAACTGCGGCGCTCGGCCGCCAGCAGAAACATCCAGACGCCGCCCAGCACGACCCAGCTCGTCGGCGCGTCCGCCATCGGCGTCGCCCCGTACAGGGCCAGCAGGGGCGAGAGCGCCGCGAGCGCGCCGGCCAGGAGTCCGACGCGCCACCCGAAAGCCGTCACGCCTATCCCTAAGACGAGCAGGACCGAGAGCGCGTCCAGAACCCACTGCACGTTCTGCACGACGTAGACGGAGCGCGCGCCCGTGACGCCGTAAAGGAGCGCGAGCCAGGACGAGTAGCCCGGCGGGTAGACGGCCGCCTGCGTGCGCGAGGGGTCGTCTATCCAGAACAGTGATGCCCGCCCGTCGAGGATGTCGCGCGCCTGGTTGTCGAAGATAGCGAAAGTCCCCGTCTGAAACCAACCGGCGTCCGCGAGGTGCGCGCGCATGAAGTTGGCCGTCAGCGCGCGCACCGCGAAGGAGAGCAGCAGCACGCAGAGGACGACGAGCGCGCGGCGGCGAGTCAACGGCGTGAGGCTGACGGCGGGCAGTCTCATTCCTCTCCTACTTCTCCCCGCTCCTGAACCACTCGACGAAGCGGCGTATGCCGTCCTCGATCTTCGTCCGCGGGTCGTAGCCGAGCAGCCGCCGCGCCTTCGTGATGTCCGCGTAAGTCTGCGGTACGTCGCCGGGCTGAAGCGGGTGGCGCTCGATGAGAGCCCGGCTGTCAAGCTCCTTTTCCAGGAGCGCGATCAACTCCCGCAGCTCGACCGTCTGCGACTCGCCTAGGTTGAAGACTTCGTAGTCGGTAGCAATGTAGTCAATCGAGGCGCGCACGCCCGCGATGATGTCGTCAATGTAAGTGTAGTCGCGCCGCGTCGTGCCGTCGCCGTAGACGGGGATGGGGCGGCCGGCGTCAATCAATTTGGCGAACTTGTGAATCGCGAGATCGGGCCGCTGGCGCGCGCCGTAGACGGTGAAGAAGCGCAGGCACACGCACCGCACGCCGTAGAGGTGCGAGTAGGTGTGGCACAAAAGCTCGCCCGCCGCCTTCGTCACGGCGTAGGGCGAGATGGGCTGGCGTATGGGGTCCTCTTCGCTGAAAGGCACTTTCGCGTTGATGCCGTAAACGGACGAGGACGAGCCGAAGACGAACTGCTTCACCTCATGCGTCCGGGCCAATTCCAGGAGGTTGAGCGTGCCGGCGACGTTCGTCTCGTTGTAGAGCGCGGGCTCCGCGAGCGAAGGGCGCACGCCCGCGCGCGCCGCCAGGTGAACCACCGCCTCGAAACTTCCTTCCTCGAAAATCTCTTCGAGCCGTGCGCGGTCGCGGATGTCCACTTCGTGAAGCCTGTACGCGTCGCTCTTCAAGTGTTCGCCGACGTTCCGGCGCTTCACTTCGGCCGGGTAGAAGTCGTTGAAATCGTCCACGACCGCGACGCGCCAAGCGCCCTCGGCCAGCAGCCGGTCAACCAGATGCGAGCCGATGAAGCCGGCCCCGCCCGTCACCAAAATATTTTTCATAATTCAGAATACAGGAGACAGAAGTCAGGAGTCAGAAGGAATGCTTTTCTACTGACTCCTGACTTCTGCCTTCTGACTTCTGCCTTTCGTCGCGTAAACCCAGAGGTGCCAGCCCCAGCGCGACGCCAGGCGCTTCTCCATGTTGCGTGTCAGCAGGCCGCCCACGACGGGGAGCCAGCGCTTGTTCAGGAAGTGGACGGCCAGCTCGACCTCGGAGAAATCTTTGAACAGCTCGCGCGCCTGCTGGCGCGAGTAGACGCGCGCCAAAGGGTTGCCGGCCCCGTCCGTGTGCTGGCTCAAAAACTGGTCCGGCGCGAGGTAGCTGCGCGCGTCCTCTTTCAAGTGGCGCGCGTGCTCGCGCAGGCTCTCGACGGGCTCGCCCGTCAGCTTGTGCACGAGCTTCAACCCGCGCTCGCCCTTCAGGAGGTGCGCGCCGAGGCGGCGGAGCACACGTATGTTGACGCGGTAGTTGTAGGAGTCCCTGTGGTAGAGCATGACGACGGCGCGGCCGCCCGGCTTGAGCACGCGATGGACTTCGCGGACGGCCTTCACGGTGTCCGGCGTGTGGTGCAGCACGCCGTGCGAGTAGACGAGGTCGAAGCTTCCGTTCGCGAAGTCCAGGTTCTCCGCGTCCGCCGTGCGAAAGGTTCCGGGCAAATCGTCCAGCTCGAAACGCTTTTGTGCCAGTTCGACGGCCGCGTCCGTCAGGTCAACGCCCGTGTAGACGGCCCCGGCCTTGGCGAACTGCGCCCCGTCTGTCCCCAGCCCGCAGCCTATTTCCAGCACGGACAGGCCGCTCGCGCCCGCGAAATCCGCGGCCCCTGGAATGTGCCATTCTTTACTGTAGCGGTGCTCCTCGACGCGCTCGAAGAAGAGGCGCGTGCCCACCTCCGCGTCCGAGAACTTCGTTCCGCAAGGGTTCTTTTGCCAGAAGGCGCGCACGCGCTCTTTCAGATTGTGGTGGGTTTCGGACATCTGCAACACGTCTACGCTCGCAAGGAGAATTCAACTCGCCCACGCGCAAACGAAAAAAGTAGCACGCCTCGCGGCCCGCGACAAGTAAGCGCGGGCCGCGAGCGGCGGGTCAGTTTTCAGGGGGTTGAGTGAGCCGGCGGTCAGGCGAGCGTCTTCAGGTAGTCTTGGAGCCGGGCGGCGTCTCGCTCTCCAATTTTTCTGATGTGCGCGCCGATGAGCAATTTCCCGTCCGCGGCCCGTAGCGGCTCGTGGCGCACGCAGGCCGCGCGGATAATGACCGGGCCGGACGGTAGTTGGAGCTTCAGCCAGAGCCCCTGCCCGGGCGCGGTCAGGTCGTACTCGCCGATGCGGCAGCCGGGGAGGACGACGGCCGCGCCGATGCTGCTCAGGTCGCGCGTGTGGCCCCGCAGCACGGGCGAGTATTTGACCCCGCTGTAGACTGCGTCCTTGATGACGGCCGCGACGGCGACGGGGATTTTGACCTTGTACCGCGGCGCGCGGCGGCGGTTGACGACGCACTCCGGTTGAGTGTCCCTGGCCCGCCCCAGCCTGCCGAAGAGCACCACGCCACGGAACTCCAAATTACAGTTGTTGCATAGCAGCTCCTGCACGCCCACGGCGCGTAGCGCGAGCGGCGAATCCTTGAAGCCTAACTGCAAGCGCAGGCTCTGACACCTCGGACAGTGTTGCTTGAACATCCCCGAACCGCTCCTCACATCCTAAAAAAACTTCCGGCGCGCTTACCGCGCGCGGGCGAAAGCGCCCTCCAGGTAAACCGGCTCAAGCCCGGAGGCCCAGTAGGCCAGCGCCTCCCTGTTCGGCTGTGAGGTCTCGCGCTCCGTGCGGAGAATTGGCCCAACGCCCGCCGCGGGGCTGAACTCGATCCAGCCCTCCCACGTCCCGTCCTCGCGCGCCGCGCCGTAGACCGCGACCTCGTAGCTCGCGCCCGCCTCGTCCTCCACGCGGGTCTCGTATCGCTGAATCAACTCCGCCATAACGCTCCTCCTTTAGTCGGCCGCCACGGTCTTCTCCTCGAATAAGAGGTTTATCGTTTCCAGCAACTCGTTAAGGTAAGGCTCCAGGATGTACGCCTGCGCGCCGGCCGCGAGCGCCTCCTGCTCTGAGGCGGCGTGCGCGTCGCCCGAATAGAAGATGATGGGAGTCTCGGCGTCCCGTTCGCGTATCCGCCGGCAGAGGATGAGGGTCGAGCGGTCGGCGTACCTTTTGCCCAGCACGTACAGACAAAAACGGCCCGCCGCGATGAGGCCCAGGGCGTCCTCCACGCCGGACGCCGTGACGACTTCGTAGTCCGCCTGGCGCAGCAGGTTGGAGATCAGAAAACAGGTGTCGTCGCTTTTGCTGACACAGAGGATGCGCTTCTTCGGCTGCATAGCCACAGCTCTCCGTCGAAACCAAATTTTGAGAGTACGGGGCTCCGGTAAAGGCGTTGAACACAATTTAACACCGGGGCCGGGTGCGGTCAAGACTTAATATTTTGGCCCGAAAAGCTTAGGATTTGAGGCGGAAAGGCGTTTTGGGCCGGCGGTTGTTTACCAGGGCAGGCTGAGCAGGTCTGTCGTGCCTTCCGGCCACGCGCGCCCGCCGAAGGGCAGCACCATCACGTTCATCGGCGACAGGATTCGGCCCGCGGGCTGGACGATTTCGACGGGCTCCGTGAGGAGCTGCCAGCCCTGTTGTTCGTAGAAAGGCTTCAACTGGTCGAGGCAGAAGAGGAGCCCGAACTCGACTTTCATCTCGTCGCGCATGAAGTCTGTCGCGTAGCTCATTAACTTCCGCGCGTAGCCGCGCCCGTGCAACTCGTCGTTGGTCGCGACGCCGCCGACGCCCGCAACGCGCACGGGCTTCTCGCCGACGGCGATTGTGTGCTCGACCAGCCCGACGTGGCTCGCCGCCTGCCCGTCAACGTCCAGGACGATGTGAATGTCTTTGGGCCGCCAGGTGTACTTGCCGTCTTCGACGCCGAAGATGTTCTCGCCCCAGCCGAAGAGCCTCCGGCGCTCCTCCTCCGTCAGCGCCTTCGTGACGCGTATGCTCTCGCTCACTGGCTCTCCCTCACGATGCGCTCGATGAGTTTCGCATCGTCGGGCAGCAGGCCGGACCTGGGCAGGCGCGGCGTCAGCGTGGCCCAATTCTTGTCCATCGCGAAGACCTTGCGGAAGAGGGGCAGCGCCTCCTCGACGCGGTTCATGTTGACGAGGGCGACGGCGTGCCAGTAGATCATCTCCGCGTTGTCGGGCACCAGCTTTTCGGCCGCGCCGTACTCGCGCAGCGCGCCCTCGTTGTCCTTCTTCTCGACGGCGAGGTCGCCGGCGTTCATGTGGTTGTAGGCGCGCTGCAAGGTGACGAGCCGGCGCAGCTCTTTCAAGGGCTCGGGGCTGTCGTCAACGCGCAAATCGAAGATGCGGTCGAGCCAGGGCTTGCCCGTCGGCTTGCCGCCGACGACGATGAGCGCCGCGGACTGGCGGCCGCGTATGTCGCCGCCCGCGGCCTGCGCCGCGTCGAGCGCGGCCAGCATCCGCTCGGCCAGGTCGCCTTTGGTCGCCTCGAAAGCCTGCGACATCGCGGGCCACACCTTGTCGTTGAGCATCAGGTTGGCCTGGACTGAATAATCCTTCCCGACGATGTGGCCCGCGGCCTGTATGTCGCGGCTCCCTGTCCAGGCGTCCACGCGCCCCTGCGCGTCAATCATCGCCACCTGTCGCACGTCGCGCCCCTCGTCGCCCGCCAGCAGCGACTTCAAGGCGTCGGGCGCGCTCCGCCCCATCCGCATCAACTCCAGCCCGAGCTTGCCGTAACTCGGGTCAACGAAACTCTGCGTCGCCACCGCGCCCACGCCCGCCTCGATCCACGTCACGGTCGTCCCCACGGAGAACCAGTGTGACTGCACCGCCACGCCCAACTGGCCCGTCGCGGGGTCGCGCGCCACGATCGAATACGTGTGCACTGGCCGCAACGGGCGCGGGCGCGTAGACTGCTGGGGCCGCTCCTGCGCACTCGATTTTTTAACCGGCAACATCGCCACAGACAACACCACGATTGCGAGCGCAACTATCTCAAGCCTTCTTTTCATGCTTCACCTGGCTTTTCGTAGGATTGAAAGTCGCTTGGACTAATGATCTCAATGTCCTGAAAACTCTTTAGAGCAAAGGACGATTCTCACGAGACTTGGTCGAATACATCCTGGTCGGTGTAAGTCTCCGGGGCCGGCGCCAGCATTTTCTCCCGCATGCTCCTGAATTGCCGGACAAACAGAAAATCTTTGAGCGCCTTTTCGATAAGCTCATTCTGCGACAAGCCTTCCTTACGAACGGCGTCATCGAGCGCTGCTTTCGTCTCGTCAGGTAAATTAATAATGATAGTTTGGCTCATGAGCTTTTCCCCGAATTTGTAGCTGAGAATATCACAGGCTTAATCACAACTTAAGCAGGAGATACGTCGTGGCAATTCTCATCCCGTCGCCTGTCATGTCGCCCGCGAGTCAATGAACGTCCGCTGCCAGAGTTCGAGCGTCAGGAGTTGGAAGACCTGGAGGTTGTAGTCTTCGCGGCCCGAGAGGTTGGCCTCTATGATGCGGCGGACTTCGCGCGGGTCGAAGAGGCCGCGGCGGCGCAGCGTCTCTTCGGAGAGCAGGTCTTCGACCATCGGCTTGAGCGGGCCGCGGAGCCAGGAACGGATGGGCGCGCCGAAGCCGGCCTTCTTGCGCCAGACGACCTGTTTGGGCAGGAGCTTTTCGGCCGCGCGCTTCAGGATGTACTTGCGCTTGAGGCCGCGCAGCTTGAGGTCGGGCGGCATGCGCGCGGCCAGCTCCACCAGCTCGTAATTCAGGAACGGCACGCGCACCTCCAGGTTGGCGGCCATCGAGGTCTTGTCGGTCGTCGTCAGGTTCAGGCAGGGCAGGAAAGTTTTCAGGTCAACGTAGAGCAACTGGTTGAGCGGGGCGGCGCGGCGGGCGCGCTCGAAGTAGCGGCGGTGATGGCTGTAAGCGTCGAACTCGCGCGTCTCGTCGCGGAGCGCGTCCGAGTAGAGCCGCCGCTTCGCCTCGTCCGTGAAGTAGGTTCCGTAGCCCAGGTAGCGGTTCTCGAAATCGAGCGCGGCGCTGCGCGCGAATTTTTTGGCGTTCCTCAAGGGCGCGGTCAGTCTGCCCGGCAGCCCGCCCGGCAAGACGGAGGCCACCGTCTTCATCAACGGCCTGCGGATTAAACCGGGGACGGGGTCGAGCGCGCTCGCCAGCCGCATGGCCATCTGGCGCGGGTAGCCCGCGAAGACTTCGTCGCCGCCCATGCCAGAGAGCATCACCGTCAACGTCTCGCGCGCGGCTCGCGAGACCAGATAGCTCGGAATCGCCATGTCAATCGCCGGCTCGTCCATGTGATAGACGAGCTTCGGCAGCAAGTCGGCCACGTCCGGCTTGAGCATGATCTCGTGGTAGTCCGTGTCGAGCAGCTCGTTAACTTTCCTGGCCCAGACCACGTCGTCCGGGATGATGTCGTAGCGCAAGTCCTCGGCCTCGATCCCTATAGTGTAGGTCGAGACCTTCCGCCCGCCGCTGTGGTGCTTCATCAGCGCGACGATTGTAGACGAGTCAATGCCGCCCGAGAGGAAAGAGCCCAGGGGCACGTCCGCGACCATCTCCATGCGGACGACGCGGTCTAGAGTTTCGAGCACGCGCTCGCGCCACCAGTCCTCGCCCCGCCCCTCCTCGACCTCGTCGAAGGAGACGTCCCACCACTCGCGCACCTTGATTTCGTTTTTGTGCCAGGTGAGCACGTGCGCCGGGGGCAGCTTACGCACGCCGCGGAAGAGCGTGTGCGGGTCCGGCGTCCAGAGGAAGGTCAAAAACTGGTTGAGCGCCTCCGCGTCGAGCGCGCGCTCGACAAGCCCCGTCGCCAAGATTGCTTTGACTTCGGAGGCGAAGATGAAGGCCGAGCCCTCAGGGCCTTCAGCGAGCGCGTAGTAAAGCGGCTTGATGCCCAGGCGGTCGCGCGCGAGGGTGAGCCTGCGCTCCTGCGCGTCCCAGAGCGCGAAGGCGAACATCCCGTTGAGACGCGGCAGACACTCCTCTCCCCACTCTGCGAAGGCGGCGAGCAAGACTTCCGTGTCCGTCGCCGTCTGAAAGCGGTGGCCGCGCCCTTCTAACTCTTTTTTGATTTCGAGGTAGTTGTAAATCTCGCCGTTGAAGGTCACGACGAAGCGGCCGTCGGCGTAGAGCATCGGCTGGTGCCCGGCGCTGCTCGTGTCAATGATTGACAGGCGGCGGTGGCCCAGGCACGCGCGCCGTCCTTCGTCGTCCAGTTCTCCGCTCGTCCAAACGCCCTCGTCGTCGCGCCCGCGGTGCTCGATGCTGTCGAGCATCGGCCGGACGCGCGCCTCGGGATTTGTGCTGATGATTCCGGCGATGCCGCACATAAAGCAGGAGTCAGGAGTCAGAAGACAGGAGTCAGGAGGAAAGAAAGAAGAAGGGCCGCGTGCTTTTCATTCTGTCTTCTGACTCCTGACTTCTGTCTTCTGCCTTTCAGACTATCCCCCATTCTTTCAGGACTGTCAGCAGCGGCGGCAGGGGTTCTTGCCACAGCCAGTCAACCTTGAGGCGCAAGCCGTCGAGGACGACGCTGTGGAACTCGCCGTCCGGGCCGACGGCGGCGGGGTGATAGCTGTCGTCGTCGCCGAGCAGGTAAAACTCGGCCTGCTTGCTCAGATGGTCAATCAGCCAGTACTCGCGCACGCCGCCCTGCTCGTACTCGTAGAACTTGTCCACGCGGTCGCGCGCCCGACTGTCCGCGCTGACCACCTCCACAACCAAGTCCGCCGGGCCGTCCAGGTACATCTCCTTAAGACGATCAAGACGGTCGTTCGACACGAAGAGCACATCTGGCTCTCGCCCGGACGGCCGCGCCGCGAGCTTCATCTGAAACGGCGCTAAGAGAACAACGCCTGCTTGATTGACCTCAACAAAATGTTGAAGCAGCGCCGTTAAAAAACTAATGAGCCTCTGGTGCCTTTTTGACGCCGGACTCATAAGAATCACCTCCCCGTCAACCCACTCCGCAGGCACGTCCTCGTCGGCCTGCGCGAGAAACTCTTCGTAGGTCATTTTCGCCGGGGTGGTTTGGCGAGTGTTCGTCTCTTCGTTAATCTCTTGTGACATCACAGTCCGGCCTCCGAATTAGAGCGACGGTCTGATTCTACGCCTTCTCTGGAAATCCAGACACCTCTTGCTTACGCGCGAGGGCTTCTTCGATCAACTGGCTGACCCACTCGGCGCGTGCGTCCCAGGTGCCCTTGGCGACGGCCGCCTGGCGCGCGCGCGCCCGCTCGTCGCCCTCCTCGTTGAGCGCGTCCTCGACCAGCTTGAGAAAATCGTCGCGGCTGCGCGCGATGCGCAGCACGTCCTTCATCGGCTCGTACTCCGGCAGCGGCGCGATGACGACAGGCTTGCCCGTCGCCAGGTACTCGCGCACCTTGATGGCCGAGCCGTAGGAGGTGAAAGCCTGCCCCGTCTCCCACGGCAGGACGCACACGTCGAAGCCCGCGGCGTAGCGCGGCAACTCGTCGTAGGCGACCGCCGGGAGGAAGTGAACGTTCGGCAGGTTCTCAATCTCAAGGCCGCGCGAGCGGTTGCCGATGAAGACCCAGTGCCAGGAGGGGCGCTCGCGGCTGGCACGTCTGACCAACTCCTGATCCACCAGCCACGGCTCTATCGCGCCGAAGTAGCCCACGCGCGGCCGCGGGATGCGCGCGACCTCCGCTGCGACTTCCAATTCGCCGCCGCCGACTTTGGCCCAGTGGTCGAAGTCCACGGCCTGCTCCAACAGGTACGAGCGCTCGCGCGCCCGCGTCGCCTCGGCCAGGAGTTTGCGGCCCGAGTAGAGGACGATGTCGGCCGCGTCCAGCGCGCGCTCGTGCAGGCGGCGGATGGTCTTGGGGTCCGTGGCGTGATCCATCGTGTTGGCGTCGTACTTGTCCGACACCTGATAGACGACCAGAGACTCTTTCAAGCGACCGATCATCTCGACGGCCGTGGGGATGGCGAGCCAGAGGATCGGGTCGGAGAGGCCGCGGCTGCGTGCCAGCGCCCCGACCTGCGCGCGCAGCATGTGGCGGTTGGCGGCGCGCGCCGCGCGGCTCCCGAAGAAGGGGAGCGCCGCGGGCGAGACGACCGTGATGCCCTCGGGCGTCGTCCGCGCCAGCTTCGCGTAACTCTTCAGCTTGCGCGCCACCCGCGGCAGCAAGTCCTTGTTCCCGAGCGACGCCAGCCCCATCGAGATCGAGTTGACGAAGATAACCCGATTGCCCGCCCGCGCGAACCGCTTCATCAAATGGTTCTTCGAGTGCGGGTGGTGATACCACCAGTCCTCGCCGCCGAAACAGATGATGGATTTCCCTGTGAGCATTAGCCAATAGGAAAAAGCACAAGACAGGGCCTTTTATTGCTGCCTTTGATACTGCCAAATCAAATTATCTAACAGCCTTGGTGTTAAACTGGGAAAATCTACTATTAGCTCCTCCACAGCGTCGCTCAAAAGTCGTTGTGATTCTGAAATTTTGACCGGCCTTTGCAATACACTCTCGCTCATAGACCTGGACTGATATTAACACGCGCCCAACGGCTGGTCGCATAAACAAGGCGGTGCAAAGGGGCGCGGTTGCGTTCAGGCCGCGCGGCGGGTATACTGCCATCAATCAGGGCGGTTGGTGAATCCTTCCGCTCAGAGCGGTTGACGGGGTGAGGACGTTGACCGCACACATGAACAGGCGCGACGGCCCCCAAGGCTGGCGCGCCTGTTTGCTTTTGCCCGCCGTGTGGTAAAGTTGAACCCGTCAGAAATCTTCCCGCGGAGAGTAAGAAGAGCGTGAAATTCGGCGTCATAGTCTTCCCGGGCTCGAACTGCGATCACGACGCGTACCACGTGATCTCCAAGCACGTCGGGCAGCCCGTGGACTTCATCTGGCACCGCGACACGGACCTGAGCGCCTACGACGCGGTCATCATCCCCGGCGGCTTCTCCTACGGCGACTACCTCCGCGCGGGGGCGCTCGCGCGCTTCTCGCCCGTGATGGCTTCCGTCAAGGAGCTGGCCGCGAGCGGCCGCCTCGTGCTCGGCATCTGCAACGGCTTCCAGATTCTCTGCGAGGCGGGGCTCCTGCCGGGCGCGCTGATACGCAACCGCGATTTGCACTACATCTGCGACCACGTCCGCGTCCGCGTCGAGACGACCGAGACGCCCTTCACCAACCGGCTCAAGGCAGGGAGCGTGCTCAGCATCCCCATCGCGCACGGCGAGGGCAACTACGTCTGCGACGACGCGACGCTCGAAGAGTTGCAGCGCGAGGACCGCGTCATCTTCCGTTACTGCGACGAGCGCGGCGAGGCGACTGACGCGGCCAACCCGAACGGCTCGCGCGACAACATCGCTGGCATCTGCAACCGCGAGCGCAACGTGCTCGGCCTGATGCCGCACCCGGAGCGCGCCTGCGAAGACCTGCTCGGCTCGGCGGACGGGAGCGGCGTCTTCAGCTCGCTCGCCGCCACGCTGGCCGCCACGGCCGCCGCCTACTGAGTTCCACATGGACGAGAGAAGAGAAGAGGAGCGGAAGGAGATTACGCTCGACGTTCGCTGGGAGGGCGGCGGGGGCCGCCACTCTGCGCGCGTCAGCGACCTCAGCCTCGGCGGTTGCTACCTGGACACGCTCGGGCAGGCGGAGGTCGGCGAAGTCGTCGCCCTCGAAATCAAGACGCCCTGGGGCGCGTGGCTCCCCCTGCGCGGCTCCGTCGCCTTCTGCCACCCGGGCCTCGGCTTCAGCATCTGCTTCACGTTCCTGACCGACGAGGAGCAGTACCAACTCACGCAGATAATCAACTCCCAAACCTGACTCACGATTGAAAGCGGCCGGCAATCACAGGCGACGAGAACGGCGCGAGGGCACACCCGCTGAGCCCGACGCTGCTTCTTCTCTGCCGCGCCCCGAATCCGAAGAGATTCTTTCGTGGGAAGAGGTGAGCCGCACGCACCCCGTGCGCAACGGCGTCTACCAGCGCGGGGGCCGCCTCGTCTCGCTCCTGACGGACTTCGGCCGCATCAACCCCTGCTACCCGGATCGCGTGGGCGAGTCCGCGGACACCATCCTCTACACGGGCAACGGCCGGCGCGGCGACCAGTATCTCAACCCCGGCAACCGCGCCCTGCTCGCGGCCGTCGAGAGCGGCCACAGCGTCCCGCTCTTCAACAAGCTGGCGGTCGGCCGCTGGCAGCACATGGGCTTCTGGCGCGTCACGGCCGCGCGCCAACTCTTCGACGAGCGCGAGAACCGTATGCTCTGGCAGTTCACGCTTGAGCGAGTCCGAAAGCGCAGAACTAAAAGCTGATTCCCTTCGTTTTGATTTTAGACTCTGGACTCTGTTATCTTCGCGGTCTCAACCTGAAAGGAGTTTATTTAGACATGAAGACTCGCAGTTTCGTCATCATCGCGCTCGCGGCCGTCATCGCGGCCAACGCGGCGGCCGTAGCCAACGCCAGGCCCGGCAGCGCCAACATCGGCCAGCCGGTCGCGGACTTCAAGCTCCCCGACGCCGAAGGAAAAGAGCACTCGCTCTCCGCGCTCAAGGGTGAGAAGGGCACCATCATCATCTTCATCTCGGCCCGATGCCCCATGGTCCGCGCCTACAACGAGCGCATCGCGAAACTGGCGTTGGACTACCGCGCCAGGGGCGTCAACGTCGTCGGCATCAACTCCAACGTGACCGAGTCGGCCGACGACATCAAGCGCCACGCCGCGGAGAACAACTTCTCGTTCGTCGTGCTGCGCGACAAGAGCAACAAGGTCGCGGACCTGCTCGGCGCGGAGCGCACGCCCGAAGTCTTCCTGCTCGACGCCTCGAACAAGCTCGTCTACCGCGGCCGGATTGACAACCACAAGGACGTGTCTCTCGTGCAGTCGAACGACCTGCGCGACGCCATAGACGAGACGCTCGCCGGCAAGCCCGTCACGAAGGCCGAGGCCGCCGCCTTCGGCTGCACGATCAAGCGCGGGTAGACGGTTGATGAAAATTAAGCTTCTTCTCATCCTGGCCGCCGCGGCCCTCGTCGCGCTGCCGACGCCAACGCCGTCGCAGCAAAGCGGGGCGAGGTCTTCTTCTCCCGCGGCAGCGCCCGAAGTCTCCGTCCGCGAGATTGACCTCGACGGCCTCAAAAAATTGATCGGGCGGGACGGCGCGAGCCCCGCCCGCCCGCTCCTCGTCAACTTCTGGGCCACTTACTGCGAGCCCTGCCGCGACGAGTTCCCGGACCTCGTCGCGATTGACAGGGACTACAAATCGCGCGGCCTGGAGTTCGTCACCGTCTCGCTCGACGACGCGGCCGAGATTAAAACTTCCGTCCCGGAGTTCCTGCGCCAGATGAGCGCCGCGATGCCCGCCTACCTCCTGAACGTCGCGGACCCGGAGCCGGCCATCAAGTGGGTTGACCAATCCTGGGGCGGCGGCCTGCCCGCGACCTACCTCTACGACGCGAGCGGGCGCGTCGTCTTCAAGCACACGGGGCGCATCAAGCCCGCGGAGCTGCGCGCCGCGCTCGACTCGCTGACACGCGACGGTGGCAAGTGACAAGTGACGGGTGACGGGTTAATATCTCCTGCTCGTCACCTTTTATAGCTTGTCATTCGCCGCTGTTCTTATGATCACTCCCGAAGTAGTCTCCGCACACAACCTGACCGAGGAAGAGTTCGCGCGCATCAAGGAGCTGCTGGGCCGCGAGCCGACGCATTCGGAGTTGGGCATCTTCTCCGTCATGTGGTCCGAGCACTGCTCGTACAAATCTTCGCGCGTGCATCTCAAACGGCTGCCGACCACGGGCGAGCGCGTCATCGTCCCGCCGGGCGAGAACGCTGGCGTCGTGGACGTGGGCGACGGCTGGTGCGCGGCCTTCAAGGTCGAGTCTCACAACCACCCCTCCTTCATAGAGCCTTTCCAGGGCGCGGCCACGGGCGTCGGCGGCATCCTGCGCGACATCTTCACGATGGGCGCGAGGCCGCTCGCCTCCATGAACTCTTTGCGCTTCGGCTCGCTCGAAGACGAAAAGAATGGAAGGCGCAACCGTGCGCTCCTGGCCGGCGTGGTCGCAGGCATCGCGCACTACGGCAACGCGTTCGGCGTGGCGACCGTCGGCGGCGAGGTCTCGTTCGACGACGCTTACGCGCTCAATCCTCTCGTCAACGCCTTCGCGCTCGGGCTCGTGCGCCACGACCAAATCTTCTTCGGCAAGGCGACGGGCGTGGGCAACCCCGTGCTCTACGTCGGCGCGAAGACCGGGCGCGACGGGATACACGGGGCGACGATGGCGTCCGCCGAGTTTGACGAGGAGGCTCTCGAAAAGCGGCCGACCGTGCAGGTGGGCGACCCCTTTTTGGAGAAGCTGTTGCTCGAAGCCTGCCTCGAAGCGATGCGGAGCGGCGCGGTCGCAGGCATACAGGACATGGGCGCGGCCGGGCTGACTTCGTCGTCTTGCGAGATGGCTGCGCGCGCGGGCACAGGGATAGAGCTTGACCTGAGCTTAGTCCCGCAACGCGAGGCGGGGATGACGGCCTACGAGATGCTGTTGTCGGAGTCGCAGGAGCGGATGCTAATCGTCGCGCACCGCGGCCGCGAGCGCGAGGTCGTGGACATCTTCCGCAAGTGGGACCTCGACGCCGTCGTCATCGGCCGCGTACAGGAGGGCGGCCACATGCGCGTCATACACGAGGGCGAGACGGTCGCAAACATCCCCGTCAGCGCGCTCACGGACGAAGCGCCGAAGTACGAAAGACCCATGAAGGCGGCGGCGGTCAGAAGTCAGGACGCGCCCGCCCATTCACCGCAGCCTGCGGACGGCGAGCAGAATTACAACGACGCCTTGCTGCGGCTCGTCTCCGCGCCGAACGTGGCGTCGAAGGAGTGGGTCTACAGGCAGTACGACCACATGGTCAGGACGAACACGGCCGTGCTGCCTGGGGCGGACGCGGCGGTCGTGAGAATCAAGGAGACGCGCCGCGCGCTCGCGATGTGTCTGGACGGCAACGGGCGCTACTGCGCGGCCAACCCGCGCGAGGGCGCGAAGCTGATCGTGGCCGAGGCGGCGCGCAACGTGGTCTGCGCGGGCGCGCGGCCCATCGCTATCACCAACTGCCTGAACTTCGCCTCGCCCGAGCGGCCCGAGGTGATGTGGTCTTTCTCGGAGGTGATTGACGGGATGGCCGAGGCGTGCCGCGCTTTCAACACGCCCGTCGTCTCCGGCAACGTCTCCTTCTACAACGAGACGGAAGGGCGCGGCATCCTGCCGACGCCCGTCATCGGCATGGTCGGTTTGGTGAACGACGTGCGGCGCGTCGTCCAGCACGGCTTCAAGGCCGCGGGCGACATCGTCGCGCTTTTGGGCCAGACGCGCGACGACCTCTCCATCAGCGAGTACGCCGCGACCGTCCAGGGGCGCACGACAGAGGAGATGATTCGCGGCGGGCGCGTGCCGGCGCTCGACCTGGAACACGAAAAGGCCGTGCAGGAGGCGTGCCTACAGGCGGCGGAGGCGGGACTGCTGCGCTCGGCGCACGACTGCTCGGACGGCGGGCTCGGCGTCGCCGTCGCCGAGTGCTGCTTCTCCTCTCTCAACCGCCAGGGCGTAGGCGCGGAGATTGACCTGACGGGGTCGCTCCCCCCTGCGGCCCGACTCTTCAGCGAGTCGCCCTCGCGCATCGTCCTGAGCTTCGAGGAGGCCGCGCTCGGCCCCGTCGAAGAGATCGCGGCGCGCGCCGGCTGCCCCCTGACCATCCTGGGGCGAACCGGCGGCGACCGCCTCGTCATCAAAGCGGATGGCGAAGAAGTCATCGGCCTCGCGCTCAGTGAACTCGAAACGGCCTGGCGCACCTCGCTCGCGACCAAGCTGCGCGCGGAAGTGCTGGCGGCCGCCGCGGAATAAAGTCTGAAAGGAATCGGGGCCTCTAGATGAAGCGCGCGGTATTCGTTCTCGCGGTCCTCTTCGCGTTGGCGCACACGGCGGCGGCGCAGATCGGGGGCGCGCCGAAGAAGACGCCGGCCGACCCGCGCGTCCGCACGGCCCTGGAACAGCTCGGCTACAAGTACGAGTTGACGGAGGACAACGAGTACAGGCTGTTCCCGATAGAGACGGAGCCGGCCGGCACGGACGCCAACGGCAAGCCCACTTACAGGAGCCAGCTCGTCTACATCAACTCTGCGACCGAGCCCTACGGCACGCTGGAAATCCGCGAGGTCTGGTCGCCGGCCTTCTACTCCACCGGGCCGCTCTCGGCGGCGCTCGCCAACCGCCTGCTGCGCGAGAATAATTCCGTCAAGTTCGGGGCCTGGCGCGTGGAGGTACAGCAGCCGTCGGGCAAGTACCTGGCGATGTTCGCCGCCCAGATCGCCGCCGACAGCGACACGGAGGCGCTCCGCCTCGCCATCAAAAGCGTCATGCTCATCGCCGACCGGATGGAAAAAGAGCTGACAGGGAAAGACGACTACTGAAGAGCAGGAGTCAGAAGTCAGAAGTCAGGAGTCAGAAGAAAAGAAAGTCAGAAGAGGAGCGGTTAAAGCCTTTATTCTGACTTCTGACTCCTGTATTCTGACTTCTGACTCCTGTGTTCTGACTCCTGACTCCTGTGTTCTGACTCCTGACTCCTGACTCCTAACTTCTGTATTCTGTCTCCTGCTTTATGCATTCGCGCATCATTCACAACCACAGGGTGATGGAGGCGGCGAGGGCGCGCGCGGCGCTGGTCACGCCCGCGGCGCTCTACGGGCGCGGCGTCTTCACCACGCTCGCCGTCCACCACAGCAAGCCATTTCTCTGGCCCGAACACTGGCTGCGTCTCAAAGAGCACGCCGCGCGCGCCGGCCTTGACCTGGGCGAGTTGAACGCCGGGAACGTGGGCGAATCGCTCCGCCAGCTCATCGAGGCGAACAGCGTGCGGGATGGGCGCGCGCGCGTCACGCTGCTGGCGACCGGCGAGCACGGCATCTGGAAGATGAAGGGCTCGGACGCCGGGCGTCCGACCGACCTGCTAATCATGACTGGCGACCCGTCAGAGGCTCCCGCGGACGGTCTCGCGCTCACGGTCTCGCCTTACCGCCTCAGCACCATGTCGGCGCTCGCGGGCGTCAAGAGCGTCAACTACCTTGAGCACATACTGGCGTGGGAGGAGGCGCGCGCGCGCGACTTCGACGAGGCCGTCACCTTGAACGAGCGCGGCGAGCTGGTCTCGGCCACGCTCGCCAACATCTTCTGGGTGACGCACGGGACGATTCACACGCCCGCGCTCGCCACGGGCGCGCTCGCGGGCACGACGCGCGCGTGCGTCATGGGGCTGGCGGCGGAAATCTCCGCCCCGCTCGTCGAGGGCGTCTACGACCTCTCGGACCTGGGCGACGCGGACGAAGTCTTCATCACCTCCGCCGGCCACGGCCTGCGCGTCGTGACGGCCTTCGACTTCCGCCGCTACACGGTCCCCGTCGGCTCCGTCGCCCTGCGGCTGCGCGAGGCGCTGCGCCAGTTGACGCTCGACGCCGAATAGAGTGGCGCGCTAAAGTCGCGGGCGGCGGCTGTGATATAATCCCCGGCCTGAATCAAACCCTTGTTTAATTAGTAAGGCTTTATTTCTGACTTCAGGAGGATTCGCCAGATGGCTACCGAACTCAAGCGCGCGGGCACGTCGCTCGACAAGATAGAGGAACTGCTGGGCGGGGACGCGCGCCAGATTCTAGAGCACACGTCGAGCACCATCCCTAAAGAGCAGATTCAGGTGCCCGGCCCGGACTTCGTTGACCGCGTCTGGGTGCAGTCGGATCGCAACCCCTCGGCCCTGCGCTCGCTGCAAACGCTCTTCGACAACGGGCGGCTACGCGGCACTGGCTACCTCTCGATCCTGCCCGTTGACCAGGGCATAGAGCACTCGGCGGGCGCGTCGTTCGCGCCGAACCCGCAGTACTTCGACCCCGAGAACATCGTCCGCCTCGCCATCGAGGGCGGCTGCAACGCCGTCGCCTCGACCTTCGGCGTCCTCGGCGCGGTCGCGCGCAAGTTCGCGCACAAGATTCCCTTCGTCGTCAAGATCAACCACAACGAGCTCTTGACCTACCCCAACAAGTTCGACCAGATACTTTTTGGCACAGTGGATCAGGCGAAAGATATGGGCGCGGTCGCCGTCGGCGCAACCGTCTACTTCGGCTCCGACGAGTCCACGCGCCAGATCACGGAGATCAGCCAGGCGTTCGCCTACGCGCACGAGCTGGGGATGGCGACCATCCTCTGGTGCTACCTGCGCAACCCGAAGTTCAAGACCAAAGAGGGCGACATGCACGCGGCGGCCGACCTGACGGGCCAAGCTAACCACCTCGGCGTGACCATCGAGGCCGACATCATCAAACAGAAGCTGCCCGTGAATAACGGCGGCTACAACGCGCTCAACATCGAAAGCTCCTACGGCAAGACGAACAAGAAAATCTACGAGGAGCTGACGACCGAGAACCCGATTGATCTCGTGCGCTATCAGGTCGCCAACTGCTACATGGGCCGCTGCGGCCTCATCAACTCCGGCGGCGAGTCCAAGGGGTCGAGTGATTTGGCAGAGGCCGTGCGCACCGCCGTCATCAACAAGCGCGGCGGCGGCATGGGGCTCATCTCCGGGCGCAAAGCCTTCCAGCGCCCGATGGACGAGGGCGCGGCCCTGCTCCACGCCATCCAGGACGTGTACCTCGCCGAAGAGATCACGGTCGCCTAAAAATACGAGCCCACGCTCCGAAAGTCCGAAGTCAGAAGGCGGTTTCTGGCTTCGGACTTTTTCGGCTCTAGGCAAGCGGGGCGCTCGTGTGCTATACATCTGCGGCACGCTTTACCCGTACTCGCGCGACGCGGGCGCGAGTCGTCGAGCCTGGGTTTCCCGCTCTCAAACAGCAACACTCATCCGGCACGCTGCGCGCCGACAAGGGGGCGGGTTAAGTTAAATTAGAGATGATTAACAGACGCCTCCCCTCGTGAGGCCGGTCCCCCGAAAGTCATGTCTGCATCACTGAAAGTCACCCCGGAATCTTTCGGTCAGAACATCTGGCGCTTGCTCGATCTAGCCAGAAACAACCTGCTGTTCAGCTACTGGATCGGCTTCTTCACGGACCCGCTGACCGTGGCCTTCGTGCTCGTCTGGGAACTCTTCGTCATGGGGAGCAACCCGCTCGTGCTGGCGGCCTCCTTCGCGGCGGGACTCCTGGCCTGGACGCTCCTGGAATATTGCTTCCACCGCTGGGTCTATCACACTGGGAAGACCGTGCTGCACGCGGGCCACGCCCTGCACCACGAAGACCCGAAGATGCTCATCGGGATGCCTTGGTTTCTGACGACCAGCTTCATCATGGGCCTCTGGTACGTCTTCTCCTACTGGCTCGAAGTGCGCTACGTCGCGGGCGCGGTCGTGGGCCTCCTGAGCGGCTTCATCTTCTACTACTGCTTCCACCACATACACCACCACTTCAACCCGAAGAACTCCTGGTACAGGCGGCTGCGCGCGCACCACAAGATTCATCACCAGATGCCCGGAACCAATTTCGGCGTGACGAACCGCCTCTGGGACCGCGTCTTCGGGACGACCTACCGCAAGGCCGCGAAGGCGCAAAAGAATTGAGCCGGCTCGCCCGTCGTCCTCGTCTATGCGGGGCGGGGTGTGTCTTGGTATGATGGCGCTGCCCTTTTGAAGCCGAAGACGCTCTCGCTCTAAAAGTCTTGCACCCCGAACAGGCATCAGATGTAGAAACCCTCCGGGCCATCGCCGGCGGAGACGAGCAGGCCCTGGCCGCGCTCTACGACCGCTATCGGTTAATCCTTTTCGGCCTCATACTCCGTATATTACACAGCCAGCCGGAGGCTGAAGATGTCTTGCAGGAGGTTTTCCTACAGGTCTGGCGCAGGGCGGCCGATTTCGACGAGACGCGCGGCCGACCCTTCACTTGGCTCGTGACCCTGGCGCGCAGCCGTGCCATAGACCGCCTGCGCTCCACGAGCGCACGCGCGCGCACGGCCGACGAGGCAGCGCGCGCCGTGCCCGAAAGCATCTCTGATGCGGCCTCCGACGCCGTCAAGTCCGAGCAGGGCGAGATCGTCCGGCGCGCGCTCTCCGAGCTGCCGGACGAGCAGCGCCGCCCGCTCCTGCTCGCCTATTTCGAGGGGCTCACGCAAACGGAAATCGCCGAGCGCACGGGCACTCCGCTCGGCACCATCAAGACGCGCATGCGCGCGGGGATGATGAAGCTGCGCGAGCTTTTGGGCGGGCGCGCGGGGGAGTTGCTTTAGGCTTAGACAAAATTAGGGACGGGCGGGCGTCAGTGTCGGCGGCGACTCGCGTTTGAGACGGGACGATTTTGAGGAGACACGAAGAGTACAAGGAGATGCTGGCGGCTCGTGCGCTCGACGCGCTCGAAGCGGCGGAGGCGCGCGAGCTGGCGGAGCACCTGGGCGCGTGCGACGAGTGCGGCTCGGAGCTGGCGGCGTGGCACGACACGGCCGCCGTGCTCGCCTACGCAGCGCCGGCCGCCGAGCCTTCGGCCGGCTTGCGCTCGCGCATCCTCGCGGGCGTCCGCGCGGAGGCGAGGGAGCCAAAAGCGTCTCAAGCCCCGCCGAAGGTCGTTCCGCTGGCGAGGCGGGAGCGCCCGCGTTGGAGCGCGGCGATGAAGGTCGGCGCTCTGGCTGCCTCAATCGCCATTGTCGCGATGGCCGCCGGGCTCGTCCTGCTCTGGAACCGCTACAACTCGCTGCAACAGGAGTTCGTGCAGGTGACGAATCGTTGGGAACTGGCCCAGGGGGAACTCCAGCGCGAGCGCGAACAGCTCGCGCGCCAGCAGGAGGCGATGGAGTTAATCACTTCGCCTAACGCCAAAGTGACCGCGCTCGCCGGCACGGACATGGCGACGCGCGCGCACGGCAAGTTCGTCTACGACCGCGACACAGGGCGCGCGATGCTGATGGCCTACGACCTCCCGCCCGCGCCTCAGGGCAAGGCTTACCAGCTCTGGTTCATCGCCGAGGGCAAGCCGCCCATGCCCGGCCGCGTCTTCAACACGGACTCGGCGGGCCACGCCGAGATGCAGGAACAACTCCCGTTGGAGGCGCGCAGCGCGAGCGTCTTCGCCGTCACCTTGGAGCCGTCGGGCGGCGTGCCCGCGCCGACCGGCGCGAAATACCTGCTCGGCTCCGCGTCGTAACCTCCGCGACAAATTCTGGCCCAGCCGCGCACGCTTTCTTCACAAACTCCAGACCCCGAACAGAATCCACACACGCTCGGCACGGGCCTCCGAAAATTTTTCCCGCGGGGACAATCCGCCCCGCGCGGCGCGCGCGTAAATCCTGCCGACAGCCCCCGAAATTTACGAACCGTGGAAGGATAAGAAGAACCATGAAAAAGATTTTTCTCGTGATGCTCGTCGCGGCCGCCGCGCTCGCCGTCAACTCGTCAGTAGCCCGCGCGCAGAACGGCAACCCGATGGTCGGCGGCGCGGCCATGTACAGCAACAAGGACATCGTGGACAACGCGGTCAACTCCGCGGACCACACCACGCTCGTCGCCGCCGTCAAGGCCGCGGGCCTCGTCGAGACGCTCAAGGGCAAGGGGCCGTTCACGGTCTTCGCGCCGACCAACGCGGCCTTCGACAAGCTGCCGGCCGGGACGGTCGAGACGTTGGTCAAGCCTGAGAACAAAGAGATGCTGACCAAAATCCTGACCTACCACGTCGTGGCCGGGAAGTACGACGCCAAGAAACTGATGAAGCTCATCGAGAAGGGCAATGGGTCCGCCAGCCTCAAGACCGTCAGCGGCGGCACGCTGATGGCGATGATGAGCGGTAACAGCGTCGTGCTGCGCGACGAGAAGGGCAACACCTCGAACGTGACCATCGCCGACGTGCGCCAATCCAACGGCGTCATCCACGTCATAGACACCGTCGTCATGCCGAACTAGGAAAAGACAAGCTTGAAAAATTGAAGTCCCCGAAGGGGTCACACACGATAACCGGGGGCGGCGCGAATTCGCGTTCGCTTGCCCACGGCTATCATGTTGGACCCCTTCGGGGTCTTCCCTTTCAGTCTTTGCCTGCCATGACCTTCGGTCGGAAACTTGCTACACTGTAGGCGGGCGGCGCGGCGTGCGCGCCGCTCGCAAGTTACAGACGAGGTGAGGAGAGAGAAGTGGCCGAGAAACCGAAAGTGACCAACGAGATTTCCGACGAGACAGGGCAACACGACGCGCGTTTCCTACTCTGGCGCAGGTTCTGCGCCGACAACGGCATCCCCGTGGAGACCATGCCCGGCGACCTCAGCGGCGAGGCGAAACAGAAGTGGGAGAAGCTGAAAGCCAACCTCCTGCCGAAAAGTATGAACAAGTGACGAGTGAATAAGTAAAAGCATTTCACTCAGCACTCATCCCTACTCTTAGAAACGGATTCGTCTCGGCAGACCCGCAAGGCGAATCCGTCCCCCCGCCCTCAGCGCCCCAGCCCTCACGGAATCGGCCCATTTGGTAGTGAGTCAGTTTGATTCTGCCCGACGAAATGTTTTGCCCCGCAACGGCATTAACGTTTAGAGAACACCGGGCTTTGAAACTGACCCAGTACGGCCCATTTCTATTGTGCCGGAAAATCCGTTGAGGTATGATTCGCCCGAACTCTAGCCGAGAGCGGTTCTTTTCACCCTCGCACACCTTACACTCATCGTCTCTTACTTTCCTTGCGACCTCCCGGCGTCGAGTAGGGGCATTCTCAAATGACTCACCAGGTCTTCATCAGCTACGCGACGGAAGACAAGGACATCGCCGACGCCGTCTGCGAGGTGCTTGAGAGGGAGGGCATCCTCTGCTGGTACGCGCCGCGCAACATCCCACCGGGGACGACCTTCGAGGCGGCCATCGTAGACGCCATCCGACCCTGCAAGGTCTTAGTCTTAATCTTCTCGGGCCACTCCAACGCCTCGAAGTTCGTCGAGCGGGAGATTCAGAATGCCCATGAGGACGGGCTGAACATCACCGTCATCCCGTTCCGGCTGGAAAACATCAAGTACAACGAGACCTTGCAGTTTTACCTCCACTCTCGGCAATGGCTCGACGCCTTGACCCCGCCGCTGGAAAAAAACCTCCAACCTCTCCTCAAGCGGGTGAGACAACTCTTGGGGATCAAGCCGCCCCCGCCCCCGCCTTTACCCACCATCCTGAAGGCGGTTGTCACCTCCTCGCTCCGGGTCGTGCTCCTGCTCTTCCTGGCCGCGTGGGTGGGGCTCTTCAACCTCTTCAACCTGGACGACTGGGCCGAGAGAAGATTCATCACGTACATGGACGGCCGCGTCGAGAAGAAGTTCAGCGACGGCGCTCTCCGCCTGCTCCTGACAGAGGAGGGCCGTCAGGGCGAAGTCCCTTCCGGCGACCCTGAGAAAATTCACCGGCGGTATCACGCCGAGCTGCTCGACGCGCTCTCGGCAGCCCGCGCCAGGGTCGTCGCCTTCGACGTGGATTTCGAGGGCGACACGCAGTGGGACGAGCAGTTCGCGCAGGCAATCAGGCAGGCGCAGGAGCGCGGGACGAGGGTCGTCGTCGGCGTCGGCGGCGTCGAGAACGGGAGGCCGAAGGTCGAGCTGCCGCAGAAGCTGAGAGACCCGCTGGCGAGCAGCTGGGGCAACACGGAGGCGGGCCTGAGGGCTGGGGCCGACGGCCCCGTCCTCAAGATGCAACTGGCACAAAAAAGTGCGAACGACGAGAGCGCCGAGACGCCCGTCGCGCCTTCATTCGCGTTGCAGGTAATCGGCCAGGCACAGGAGCAGCCGGCCGCGCCCTTCTTCAATTCTGGCGACGGCGTGATTAACCTCAAGCGCGGGGGCGCGGGCGGGCAGACGGTGAAGTCAATCCCTGTGGACGACGACCTGAACATGACGATTGACATGGCCGACGAGACCGCCCTGAGGAAGATCAGCCGTTCTTACCAGGATGTCTACGACAACCGCGCGGGCGACCTGGGCGAGTTCACGAACAAGATAATCCTCGTCGGCTACCGGAAAGGCGACCAGCATTACGTCTCAGACTCTGTCAGGAGGTACGGGGCGGAGATTCAGGCCAACGCCATCTCGAACATCCTCCAGGACGTTTACATCCGCCAGCTGAGCCCGACCTACAATTTTCTGGTCATCCTGCTGATGGGCGCGGCGGGCGCGCTGATGCAGACGCGGGTCGGGCATCGGGTGCACTACAAGATCGTCATTGACCCGAAAATCATCAAGACCCAGATCGTCATCCCCGTCACGCTCCTCGTCATCTGCGCCCTGTATTTCGTCGCCGCCGTCACGGTCTACAAACACTACAGGCTCGTGCTCGACATGGCTTACCATGTCACGGCCCTTTTCCTCCTCTACTGGGCCGCGGGCGCGGCCGTGGAGAAGGCGAGCCTGCCAGTGATTCGAAAGGAGGTTGCCTCATGCGTCGCCAACGTCGAAGCCTCGCCATCTGCACCGGAAGCCTGATCGCCGCCCTGTTGCTGCTCATCCCTACCTCAGCGGCCACCGCGTCCACGCCGCCGCCCGCGGAGGAGCCGCTGGCCCTGATTAAGAGCATCGTAGTCGCGGGCGCGGAGAAGACTGACGCGGACGCCGCGCAGGTCGAAGTCTTCCGGGCCGAGACCGCCAAGGCCGAGCCCGGCGCGGCCGGGATGCGTCTGTACGCGAAGGACCGGGTGACGACCGGCGCGGACGCGCAGGTCACGATCCTGTTCCTGGACGGCGCGGCCGAGAAGGGCAATCAGGTTATCGTCGGCTCGGACAGCCGCGTCGAAATCTCCTCCATCTTCTCCTGGTGGGGCCGGTTCTTCGCCAACATTAAAGGTGCCTTCGACGTTAAATCGAGAGTCGTCAACCTCGGCGTCCGCGGCACGGAGTTCGAGTTCAGGGTGACGCCAGACGGGGGCGAGGCCGTGCTCACAGTGCTTGAGGGGAAAGTCCAGGTGGAGAAAACCGGAACCGGCTCTCTCGGGCCAATGATGACGCCCGCGCCCGAGCTGAGGGCGGACGCCTCGCTCATGCTTCTCCCCCCGCCGCTCTTTACGTCTTTCGCCCACGCGGCCGCGCAGGACGACAACGAGTTAATCCTCGAAGGCATCGCCGGCAATACGTCCACCGCCAGGCTGCGCGCCGCGCTCAGGAACATCTGCCGCCAGCCGCACCGCTTCAAGATCAGCATGCCCGTGGAGATGCCCTGGCTCAGCATCCTGGCCGGGGACGTCATCGAGGTGAAGGGCGGCGAGCGGAAAGACTTCGAGCTGGATGTGAAGATAGACGCCACCAACCTGCGCGCCGCCAGCTATCCGGGCGTCGCCGCCGCAGACTGCGTTGACTGTAACCAGGAGCCGGGCTGCGTCGTCGGCTACTCGCTGCCCCTGATGGTGAAGGTTAAAGCGAGCAGGGGAGGGCCGGGGACCGGGACGGACACCGGACAGGAATCGCCCGTGCAGGCGTTGGAGGAGTTGACGATCAAGACGGGCAAGCCGTCCGCCAGGGAGAAGGCGACCGTGGACGAGGTGCGCTCGGTGCTGGGCTGGACCAACAGAGTCATCTTGACGAGCCAGCCCAGCTACTCGGCCGAGAACGTCCTCCCGCACTTCGACTCGCCGGGCGAGCGCGGCCGGGAGTTCGTGCTCGCCAGGTTCAGGGCCATCTGGCTCAGGGAGCCCGGCGGCTTTGAAACTCTGGGCGACATCTACAGCGATTGGGGCGAGGGCGCGAAGGCCGTGCAAGCCTACGAGAAAGAGTTGACGGTCAACAGGGCACGGCAGGACTCGCCAGATTTTTTGGCCGACCTGGGCGAGGCTTATCGTCAGACAGGGCGCTTCGACGAGGCCGAGGACAATCTGAAAAGGGCGCTGGCCGTTGACAATGAGTCTGCCCCGGCCCTGAACGCTCTGGGGAACCTCTACAAGGACCGCGCCGCCGTCGCGCGTGATAAAAGAGATAACAGGCAGGCCAGGGCTTTGCTGGAAACCGCGGTGACTTACTACCAGCAGTTGTCCGGCTCCGCGCCCGGGCGGGGCCGCGGCGACGCAGCGCAGAAGACCGTCTCTCAGGTCAACCGGGGCGAGGCCGTCATGGCGCTCGGAGATTTGGCCCAGGACGAGGGACGGCTGGACGAGGCGAGGGGCGCGTACCTGGAAGCCGAGCAGACGTTAAAATCGGCCGAAACAATCGGCCCCGCCTACCCTTTTACGCGGATCGGCCTCGGCCGCGTCTACCGCCAGTTGGGCGACGTCAGCCTGGCCCTGAACAGAACGGCCGACGCGTCCCGCGCCTACGAGCAGTCCGAGGCCCAATTCAATCGGGCGCTCGGCGAGCACGCCGACATGGCCGAGGCCCACGTCGGTCTCGGGAGCATTTACGAAAGGACCGGCCGGAAAGACGCCGCCGTCCAGAGCTACACGCGCGCTACGCGCCTGCGCCCGGAACAGCCGGAGCCCTACTACAACCTGGGACTCTTGTTGAGAGAAACGAACCCGCGGCTGGCCGCCGAGTACGCACGGACCAGCCTGCGACTCGAACGGCCTCCGCTCACGCAGGGGCAGAGAGGCGCGCGGGCCATGGAGGATATGGAGACTGTGGGCGGCGACAAGACCGTCAAGGCCGTCAAGGTTCCAAGCTTCAAAGGCGACAAGCAGGAAAAGGCCGTCAAGGAGATCACGGGGCTGGGGCTGAAAGCGTTGGTCAGGGAGCAGCCGGACTGCGAGACGCCCGGCAAGGTTCTCAGCCAGGAGCCCAGGAAAGGCGAGATGGTGTCGCCCGGCAGCGCGGTGACTATCTTCGTCGCCTCCCCGGGGGAGAATGCGCCGAGCGTGCCGCGGCTCGAAGGGCGTCAGCGGGATGCGGCCGAGAGGGAGCTGCGGGACCTGGGCTTCAACGTGAAGATTAACCGGCGCGAGACGGACACTCCCGAGGGAACTATCCTGGACCAGGAGCCGCGGGCCTCCACGCGCCTCAAGCCCGGCTGCACGGTAGAGCTGACGGTGGCCGTTCCCGTCCCGCTCGTGGTGGTCAGAAACTTCGTGGGAGGGACGCTGGAGCAGGCGCGCCGGGACTTACCCGGTAGAACCTTGGGCACGGTTGTCGGAGCGCCCCTGACGCTCGGGAACATCACTTACGACGAGTTCTCCCGCTCCGCGCCCGGGACGGTCATAGCCCAGAACCCGGAGGCCGGGACTTCCGTGCGGCGCGGGACGGCGGTCAATCTAGTCGTCGCCGGAGGCAGGGGCGGAGGCGGGCAGCAGCCGGAAACTATTCCAGTCCCCCGCGTGATTGGGATGTCCCAGGTGGATGCTGAGAACACCCTCAGGCAAGCCGGGTTCAATCCAATAATAGTTAAGACTGAGAGGGGCGGCACCGTCTATCAACAGGACCCGACGGACAGGGAGCAGGCCGCGCGTGGAAGCCCCGTGAGATTGTGGATCGCCCTCCAATTCCGCTGAGAAGACCCGCGCCGTGCCGCCATTGCGGGCGGCACGGCGCGGGCCACACGCATCTAAAAAAGGTATAATTCCCCCACCAAAGAATCCTTATCGGAAGAGGTTTTTAAGACGATGCCTTTGAGTGGACGTTCGGCGAGTCTGGCCGAGGTTTTGGACGAGATGACAGCCGAGGGCGCGGCCGAGTTGACTGAGCACCTGGCAGACCACGCCCTGCGCTGCTACGCGTGCGGCCACCGCTGTCTCATCAACGAGGGCAAGCGCGGCATCTGCAAGGTGCGCTACAACGAGCGGGGCCGCCTGATGGTCCCCGCCAACTACGTCGCCGCGCTCGCCTGCGACCCGACCGAGAAGAAGCCCTTCTTCCACGCCCTCCCCGGCTCCGACACCCTGACCTTCGGCATGCTCGGCTGCGACCTGCACTGCGCCTACTGTTTTACAGCGGACACAGTCGTCATCACCGACCGCGGCCCCGCGACGTTCGGCGAGCTGTTCAACTCGGCTCCGCGTGTTGATAGTCATCCCGACGCCGAGATTGCTTATCACGACAATCTGCGTGCGGTCGCTGCTTCGGGGACGCTCCGACGAGTCCGCGGGATTTTTAAACATCCCTACCGAGGTCAACTCGTCGTCGTCCGCCCGTACTACTTGCCGGAATTGCGCTGCACGCCGGATCACCGCGTCTACGCAACGAGCGACGCCGCGACCCCGCCCGCGCCTCTTCAAGCACGACAGCTAACGGATAAGCATTATCTCGCAATCCCGCGCCGCTACGCCTTCTCTTCCGCACAGGTCGTTGACGTGGCGAGCGAGTTGAGTGGGCATCAGGTGGCGTATCGAGTGCCCTGGGAATTGACCGCCGACACGCGGCGGACGATTGCCGAGGCGAGCGCGCGCGGTGAGACGTCGCGACAGATCGGAGCAACGATTGGCAAGGACGCTTCTTACATTCGACACGTGCGCAGCAAAATCGCGCGCGGCCTGGCGCAGGATGTCAGAGAGCGCGGAGCCATCATCGAAGGACAAACAGTGCGCTTCCCGAACGAACACCGGCCGGGCATACCTTCGTCAATTCCTCTCGACGAGAACATGGCGCGGCTCCTCGGCCTTTATTGCGCCGAAGGGTCCGTTTGCGGCGGCAAGAATCGTCCGAACAGCCACGTGCTCAACTTCAGCTTCTCTCATGAGGAGGCGGGCCTTGTAGAAGAAACCGTCGGGCTGCTTGAGAAGTACGTCGGAGTTAAGGCCGCGCGCGTGCGGCGGGCGACGACGCTGGCCGTCGCCGTCAACAAATCTTCCGCGGCCCTCCTGTTCAAGTCGCTGGCCGGCAAACGCTCAGCCGAGAAGCGCGTTCCTCGGATGCTCTTCGACGCGCACCGTCACATTGTCAGAGCATTCCTTGACGCTTACGTCCAGGGGGACGGGCACCGTTACGAAAATGGGAAGGTCAGCGTCACGACCGTCTCCCGCCGGATGGCTTACGGCATCGCATGGCTGGCCTTGAAGCTGGGGCATTTACCGTCCATTTACGACACGGCGATGCCGGAGCAAGGGTTTATTCAGAATCGCGCCGTGAAGCACTCGCCGCATCAGTACAGCGTGGTGTGGTACGAGAGTGCAGTGCGTTCGCGCAGGGTGATTGAGACTGAAGACTACTACCTCGTGCCGCTGCGCAACGTCTCCTTTGTCGAATACGAGGGTGACGTGTACAACATGGAAGTGGAGGAAGAGCACAACTATCTGGCCGGTTTCTTTTTGGTCTCAAATTGTCAAAACTGGTTAACGTCACAAGCCCTGCGCGACAACGCGGCGGGCACCGCCCCGAATATCGTCTCGGCCGACAGGCTGGTGGCGATGGCGAAGGCTTACGGGGCTTCGCTCGTCGGGACGAGTTACAACGAGCCGCTGATTACGGCGGAGTGGGCCGTGGAGGTTTTTAAGCGCGCGAAGCCTGAAGGGTTCAGGACGGCTTTCATCTCGAACGGGAACGCGACGCCGCAGGTGCTGGATTACATACGCCCCTGGACGGACTGCTACAAGATTGATTTGAAGACGATGTCGGATCGTAACTACCGCCAGTTGGGCGGCGTGGTGGACAACATCCTGGAGACCGTCGAGATGGTTCACGAGCGCGGCTTCTGGGAGGAGATAGTGACGCTCGTCATCCCGGGCTTCAACGACTCGGAGGACGAGCTGCGGCGCGCGGCCGACTTCATCGCCAATGTTTCGCCAGACATCCCCTGGCACGTGACGGCGTTCCACCAGGACTACAGGATGACGGAGAACGCCAACACGACGGCCGAGCAGTTGATTCGCGCCTGCGAGATCGGCCGCGAGGCCGGCCTGCGCTACGTCTACGCCGGGAACCTCCCAGGCCGCGTCGGGCGCTGGGAGAACACTTACTGCCCTGCGTGCGACGAACTCCTGGTAGAACGCTACGGCTACCTCATAAAGCAGATGAAAGTCACGCCCGCGGGCCGCTGCCCGAAGTGCGAGACCGCGATTCCGGGCATCTGGTCGTGAAGAGCGGAAGGCGGAAAGAGCTGTTCTCTTCCGCCTCCCGTCTTCACCGTCCTATTTCTTGGCGGTCGCACGCTTGACGGGCGTGCCGTGGTGGAGCACGGCGAACCACCTCTGGCCTCGCTTGGACCAGACGGTACTGTGGCGTTCCTCTTCCTTGCCGTCGCCCGACTTGATGGTGTAGGTGACGACCGAAGCGTCCGCGTCAATCTTCAACTCTTTGAAGTTGCTGAGCGTGTATTTCGAGGCGTCGAACATTTTGACCCCGTTGATTGAGCCGGCCTTGTCGTAGACGCCATCCGGCTCGACCTCTATCGCCTCCTCGGCCAGGTCGCTGGCGAAGGCGTCGTAGTCCTTGCGCTTCAGCTCCTCCCAGACCTTCTTCTCTTTGCTGATGGGGTCGGGCACTTCCGGGGCAGACGAGGGATCGGCGCTGGGCGGCGCGGGTCCCATCGGTTTGCCGGTGCCCGCCGTCTGGCCGGCCGCGGCTTCCTTGACTGGCGTGTCCTGGTGGAACACGCCCACCCACTTGCCGCCGCGGTTGACCCACACGGAACTGGCGCGCACGGGCGTCCCCGGCATCGGTTGGCCGCCGCTCGTGCCCTTCATGGTGACGGTGTAGGCGACGACCACGGCGTCCTTATCAACCGCCACAACTTTCCAGTCGGCGAAGGAAACGTCTGTGGGCGCCATCTGCTTGATGCCGTCAACCGTGCCGGCCTTGTCGAACACGCCGTCCTCCGTGACGTAGACGAAGTCGTCGGTCAGCATCGCGCCGAAGCCGTCCGGGTTCTTGTCCTTGATCTTCCCCCAAATCTCTTTCTCCATGGCAATGGCCGCGTCGTCGGCCGCGGGACTCGCCTCGGCCTTCGGCGTGGCCGCGGGCGTGGCCCCGGCATTGGCGTTCGCGTTCGCGTTCGCGTTGCCCGGGGCTTCAGTCGTCGTCGCGCAGGACGTGGCCGCCAGCAGGAGCAGCGCGAGCAGTATGATTCGCTTCATGGGCAGAAACTCCTCTATGGGATGCAAAGACGACCGTGCTTCTATGCCAAACCGGGCGGGAAGTCAATAGAAAAGCCGTAAATCGTGAATCGTAAATCGTAAAAGGAAGAATGGCGCCTTCTATTCACGATTTACGATTCACGATTTACGGCTTTTAAAAATTCGAGGAGCGGCGTTCGCCGCCTCCGGGGGTGCCGAAGGGGGGGGCGTATTCGCCGGTCAACTCGGCGGCCTTGAGCGCGCGCTTGAGCTCGGCTATCTCGCGCGAGACGGCCTCGAACTCGTCCGAGTCGAACTGCTCCGGCTCGCCCGTCAGCTTGAGCACGCGGTCCATCCGTGCTGAAGCGCGGTCGAGCGCCTCGACGGCGAGCGCGCCGCTCTCGACGGCCTCGACGACGCGGTCGCGCGCGGCGACGAAGTTGGCCTCCTGTTCGCAGATGAGGATCATGTCGGAGCCGACCTCGACGGCGCGCAGCGCGGCTTCGGCCACCGAGAGCGACTGCACGACCGCGCCCATCTCCATGTCGTCCGTGATGACCAGCCCGTCGAACTTCAGCACCATGCGCAGCAGCCGCATCACCACGTTGCCGCTGATGGTCGCCGGCAGCTGGTGAAAACTTTCCAGCGCCGGCAGCTCGCCCGTGCGCCGGAACCAAGCCTGTAGAAACTCCGAGACTTCCGGGAACGCCGCGTGGCTCACCATGACCGAGTGGAGGTGCTCGCCCGGGCGGTGGAACATCAAGTCCATGAAGGGAACTAAATCGCGCTCCAGGATTTCCTCCCACGGGTGCTTCACGATAGGGAGCCGCCGGTGCGAGTCTATGTCCGAGCCGCCGAGGCCCGGAAAGTGTTTGCCGCAGCCGACGATGCCGCCCCCTTGCAGCCCGTCCAGGTACGCGCCCGCGAGGCGCGAGACTTCCGCGGGCGACTTGCCGAAGGTGCGGCCGCGCAGGCCGTTCTCAAGGTTGTCGCCCGAGAGATCCAGGACGGGCGCGAAGTTGATGTTGAAGCCCATCAGCCGCAGGGCGCGCGCCGAGAGCGCCCCGAATTTTTGTGCCAGGTCGGAGGAGCCCGCGTCGCGCACGGCCTTCGCCGAAGGCATCGGCTCGCAGATCGTGCGGAAGCGGTCAACGAGGCCGCCCTCCTGGTCAACGCCGATCAGGACCGGGTGGTCTACCGAATCGCGTATCTGCGCGTTGAGCAGCGCGACTTGCTCCGGCGACTCCACGTTACGTCCGAAGAGGACGACGCCGCCCGGCTGAACCTCGCCCAGCAGCGCGCGCGTGCGCGCCGTCAGCCGCGCGCCCGGCAGACCCACGAAGAGGACGCGCCCGGCCTTGCGCCCGATTGACTCCCCGCCTTGTTTCCGCTTCACCCCGTCCAAATTTCCCCCCAGACTCTACTTCCCCTCAGACACTTCGACGCGCAGAGACGCCCCTGCTCTTCGAAGCGGGGACACGCGCACTTTAGGGAGAGATTGCTACCCCACGAGCTTAGCGAGTTGGGGGCGGGTTAGCAAGGCCGCGTGCAAAAAGGTAAAATCCGGGTCGTGGAAAAGCAGGACTTACACGCGGCAACGCTCTCGCGGCGAATCAAGGAGCAGGCCCTCGGCCTGGGCTTCGACAAGGTGGGCATCGTCCGCGCCGAGCCGCTCACGGCCGAGCGGGAGCGTTTGCGCGAGTGGCTCGCGCGCGGCTTCCACGGCGAGATGCGCTGGATGGAGCGCGACCCGGAGAGCCGCACGGACCCGCGCACTCTCCTCCCCGGCGCGCGCTCGGTCGTCGTCGTCGCGCTCAACTACTACACGCCGCACGCCCACGCTGACAGCCGCGCGACCGGCAAAGTCTCGCGCTACAGTTGGGGCGACGACTATCACGACGTGGTCGGAGGCAAGCTGAAACAACTGCTCGCGTGGGTCAAAGAAAATTGGCCCACGGCCGCAGGCAAAGTCTGCGTAGACATTCAGCCCGTGATGGACAAGGCTTGGGCCGCGCGCGCGGGGCTCGGCTGGATAGGCAAGCACACGAACCTCATCACGCGCGAGTACGGCTCCTGGGTCTTCCTGGGCGAGCTGCTGCTCGACCTCGAATTGGAGTACGACGCGGGGCCGGCGGAAGACCACTGCGGGAGCTGCACGCTCTGCCTGGACGCGTGCCCGACCGACGCCATCACCGAAGCTTACGTCGTTGACTCCAACAAGTGCATCTCTTACGCGACGATCGAGCTGCGCGGCGAGCGGCTCCCCGAGGAAGTGGCACAGAAACTTGACGGCTGGCTCTACGGCTGCGACGTGTGCCAGGACATTTGTCCCTGGAACCGCTTCGAGCAGCCGACCCTTGAGCCGCGCTTCGAGCCGCGCGAGGGGTTCGTCAACGCGCCGCTCTCGGAAGTCCTCGGGCTGACGCCCGAAACTTACGCCGAGCGCTTCCGCAAGAGCGCCATGAAGCGCGCCAAGCTGACGGGCCTCCAGCGCAACGCCCGCGCGCTGCTCGCGGCCGCGGGCGACGGGGAAGAGCCCGCGCTTCACGAATAAGGAACAGAGACTATGCGGATTCTCTTCATCGGCGGCACGGGCTTCATAGGCCCACACGTCGTGAGGCGTCTTGTGGAAATGGGCCACGAGGTGACAGTCTTCCACCGCGGCGAGTCGCGTGCGGAGCTGCCCGAAGGCGTCAATGAGATTCACGGCGACCGCCGCGACTTGGCTTCCTTCGCCGCGGAGTTTCGCGCGGCCGCGCCGGACGTGGTGCTCGACATGATCGCTTACACGGAGGACGACGCGCGTGCTCTGGTCAGCGTCTTCACAGGCGTCGCGCGCCGCGCCGTCGTCCTCAGCAGCGCAGACGTTTACGGGGCCTACGGCCGCCTGCTCCGTCTTGAGTCGGGCGCACCCGCCGCAGACCCTCTAGCGGAAGACGCGCCCGTGCGCGCGAACCTTTACCCTTACCGCGCGAAGGCCGCGGGGCCGGACGATTTCAAGTATCACTACGAAAAGATTCTGGTCGAGCGCGCGGTGATGAGCGGGGCAGAACTGCCCGGCACAGTGCTGCGCCTCCCAGCGGTTTACGGCCCCGGCGACCGTCAGCACAGGCTCTTCGGCTACCTGAAAAGGATGGACGACGGCCGCCCTTTCATCATGCTCGGCGAGCGGCAGTCGCGCTGGCGCTGGACGCGCGGCTACGTCTCGAACGTCGCGGACGCCATCGCGCTCGCCGTGACGAACGAGAGCGCGGCCGCCAGCATCTACAACGTGGGCGAAACTGACGCGCTCACCGAAGGCCAGTGGGTTCGTACTCTGGGCCAAGCCGCCGGTTGGGACGGCCGAGTTGTCACCGTGCCGGATGATTCATTGCCCGCGCACATGGCCTCGCCCGTGGATTACGACCACCACCTCGCCACCGACACGCGCCGGATTCGCGCCGAACTCGGCTACAGTGAGCGCGTGCCGCGCGAAGAGGCTTTGCGGCGGACGATCGAGTGGGAGCGCGCCAACCCTCCCGCGGAGTCAGGCTCTTTGGAGGCAGAGTACGCCGCCGAAGACGCAGCCCTGGAGGCTTGGAGCACTCGTTGAGGCAGCGTATGATTGAAGTCGGACGATAACCCCTGGAACCTCGCGTCTGTGAAAGAAGAGAAGTGACCGCTTTGCTCAAAGATTCCTACGGCCGGCGGATACGCGATTTGCGCGTGTCGCTGACAGACCGCTGTAACTTCCGTTGCTTCTACTGCCTGCCGCACGGCGAGCCGCCGATTGCGCCGAAGTCAGAGATGCTGACTTACGAGGAGATCGAGTACGTCTCGGAAATCTTCGTCGCGCTCGGCGTCGAAAAAATCCGGCTGACGGGCGGCGAGCCGATGATGCGCCGCGACATAGAGACCATCATCGGGAAACTCTCTCGCCTCAAGCCGCGCCTGCACGACCTGGCGCTGACGACCAACGGCTACTTCCTGCCGGGCCGCGCCGCTGCCTTGAAGGAGGCGGGCCTCGACCGCGTCACCATCAGCCTCGACAGCCTGAAGCGCGACGTGTTTCGCCGGATGACGGGCGTGGACGTGCTCGACCGCGTGCTCGAAGGCGTGGAGGCGGCCCGAGAAGCTGGCCTCACGCCCATCAAGGTCAACGCCGTCATCGTCCGCGGCCACAACGACGCGGAGGTCGCAGCCTTCGCAGCCTTCGCCCGCGAGTACGACATACAGATGCGCTTCATAGAGTTCATGCCGCTCGACTCGGGCCACGAGTGGTCGCGCGCCGACGTGGTCTCCGGGCGCGAGATGCGCCAGCGAATCGAGGAGCGTTTCCCCCTCGCGCCGTTGAAAGTCGAGCGCGGCTCCGAGACCTCCGCGCGCTACCGCTTCGCCGACGGTGCGCCCGGCGAGGTCGGCATCATCGCGCCCGTCACCGAGCCCTTCTGCGGGGCCTGCTCGCGCATCCGCCTGACCGCCGACGGCCAGATCAGGACGTGCCTCTTCTCCACGGTCGAGCACAGCCTGCGCGACATCGTCCGCAATGGCGCGACGCGGGCCGAGATCGCTGACTACATCGAATCGGTCGTGCTGAAGAAAGAGCCCCGCCACTACATCAACGACCCGGGCTTCACCCAGCCCGCTCGCACGATGAGCTTCATCGGCGGGTGAGGGAGACAAAACGGACGCCCGATGACGACGATAATGGAAGACTTGAGCGCCAGACGAACGCCGCGCCTAAGCTTAATTGAGGCTCAACCACCCGAGCATCAGCCGAGCCTGCGCCTGCTCACCACGGCTGAATACGAGCAGATGATCGCCGCCGGAATCTTCAACGAGGACGACCGCGTCGAGCTGCTCGAAGGGGTGATTATTGAGATGAGTCCGAAAAGTGCTTTGCATGCTGCTCTGACTGAAGAGGCCAATGACTACTTCAAAAATAGCTTGAAAGCCAGGGCCGTCGTGCGTTCTCAGAATCCGATTTTATTAAGTGACCTGTCCGAGCCGGAGCCGGATATTGTCATCGCCAGACCGCCGAAGGAAAGATACTACTCTCAGCACCCGGAACCGCCTGACGTTCTGCTCGTCATGGAAATTGCCGAAAGCAGTATTAGGCTTGATCGTAATGCCAAAAGCCGTCTGTATGCCGGTGCGGGAATCGTCCAATACCTGATTTTGAACGTGAATAGAATGGAGATTGAAGACTACCGCGAGCCGAGTGCGGACGGGTATCGGAGCAAGCAAACTTACACGACGGGACAGAGCTTCGATCTCGTGTCCTTCCCCGGCCTCACGGTTAAGGTCAGCGATCTGCTGCCGCCCGCGCAGAAGGCGCGCACGGCGGCAAAGGGCAAGCGAAGCACTCAAGGCGGGAAGGCGCAGCGCGGTAAGAGTAGATAGTCGAAAATCAGTTACCAGAAGGAGTGCGGTTTTCATGGAAGAGAATCAGAGGGAAGTGGCGACGCTGGCGGGCGGGTGTTTCTGGTGTTTGGAGGCCGTGTTCGACGACTTGCGCGGGGTGGAGTCCGTGGAGTCGGGATACATGGGAGGAGACGTGGCGAACCCGACGTACAGGCAGGTGTGTGCGGGGACGACGGGGCACGCGGAGGTCGTGCGCGTGACGTTTGACCCGCGGGTCGTCTCCTTCCGGGAGGTGTTAGAAGTCTTCTTTACGATTCACGACCCGACGACGCTGAACCGGCAGGGCGCGGACGTGGGCACGCAGTACCGCTCGGCCGTCTTCTACCACACGCCGGAGCAGAAGGAGATGGCCGAACAGACGATTGCCGAATTGAACGCCGAGCAAATCTGGGACGCGCCGATTGTGACGGAGGTCGTGCCGGCCGCAGAGTTCTACGTCGCGGAGGATTACCACCAGGAATATTTCGCGCAGAATCCGTCGCAGCCCTACTGCCGCGCCGTCGTCGCGCCGAAGGTCTCCAAGTTCCGCCAGAAATTTCTGGACAAGCTGAAAAGCAGGAGCGGGGCGAGCGCCTGACGCGCCCGCTCCGTTTGTAGTAAACTTCGAGTTCAAGACGAAAAGTTTTCGGGGGAGCCCGGGTACAGAGTCCGAGCTGAGAGTCACAGGCGTTGTGAGACCCCTTGAACCTGATGCGGTTAGTACCGCCGAAGGGAGAAACATAAGAGAGGCCGTTCCATCCCTTCATTGCATGGAGCGGTCTTTCTTTTTAGGCCATGAAACGGGCCGGAAAGTTCTGGGAAGACATGAGTCAGACAGTTGATGAGAAGCGGAGCGACGAAGTTCGGCTGCCGAACTCACGCAAGGTTTACGTCGAGAGCCCGCGCGTGAGTGGCGTGCGCGTGCCGCTGCGCGAAGTCACGCAGAACGCGACGCGGACGTTCGACGGGCGCGTGGAGGAGAACCCGCCCGTGCGCGTCTACGACACGAGCGGGCCTTGGGGCGATCCCGAAGTGCGCTGCGACGTGCATGATGGGCTGGCCGCTTTGCGCCGCGAGTGGGTCGTCGGGCGCGGCGATGTCGAAGAGTATGAGGGCCGCACGGTGAAGCCCGAGGACAACGGCTACTTGACCATCGGGGCCGAGGAGTATGCGCGCGGGCGCGAGAAGGGGCGGCTCGAAGAGTTTCCGGGGCTGCGCCGCCAGCCCTTGCGCGCAAAGCCGGGCCGCCGCGTGACGCAAATGCATTACGCGCGCCGCGGCGTCATCACCCCCGAGATGGAGTTCGTGGCCGTCCGCGAGAACCTGGGGCGCGAGGCCGCGCTCGACACGCTCGGAGACAAAGACCGCGATTCCTTATTTCACCAGCACAAAGGGGAGAGCTTCGGGGCCTCCATCCCCAGATTCGTGACGGCCGAGTTCGTCCGCGACGAGGTGGCACGGGGCCGCGCCATCATCCCCGCGAACGTCAACCACCCGGAGAGCGAGCCGATGATCATCGGCCGCAACTTCCTCGTCAAGATCAACGCCAACATCGGCAACTCTGCTGTCGCCTCCTCCATTGAGGAGGAGGTCGAGAAGATGCGCTGGGCGACGCGCTGGGGCGCGGACACCGTGATGGACTTGTCCACGGGCAAGAACATACACGCCACGCGCGAGTGGATTCTCAGGAACTCGCCCGTCCCCATCGGGAGTGTGCCAATTTACCAGGCGCTCGAAAAGGTCGGGGGCAAGGCCGAGGAACTGACGTGGGAGATTTACCGCGACACGCTCGTTGAGCAGGCCGAGCAGGGCGTGGACTACTTCACGATTCACGCGGGCGTGCGCCTGCCTTACATCCCTCTGACGGCTAAGCGCACGACCGGCATCGTCTCGCGCGGCGGCTCCGTCATGGCGAAGTGGTGCCTGGCCCGCCACGAGGAGAGTTTTCTTTACACGCGCTTCCGCGAAATCTGCGAGATCATGGCGGCCTACGACGTGTCGTTTAGCTTGGGCGACGGACTCCGCCCCGGCTCCATCGCGGACGCCAACGACGAGGCCCAGTTCGCCGAACTCGAAACTCTCGGTGAGCTGACAAAGATTGCGTGGGAGTACGACTGCCAGGTGATGATAGAGGGGCCGGGCCACGTCCCCATGCACCTCGTCAAGGAGAACGTGGACCGCCAGCTCGAAACCTGCGGCGAGGCCCCGTTCTACACCTTAGGGCCGCTGGTGACGGACGTTGCGCCGGGCTACGACCACATCACGTCGGCCATCGGCGCGGCGATGATCGGCTGGTTCGGCACGGCCATGCTCTGCTACGTCACGCCGAAGGAGCACCTCGGCCTGCCGAACAAGAAGGACGTCAAGGACGGCGTCATCACCTACAAGCTCGCGGCGCACGCCGCCGACCTCGCCAAGGGCCACCCGGGCGCGCAGCTCCACGACAACGCGCTCTCCAAGGCGCGCTTCGAGTTCCGCTGGGAGGATCAGTTCAACCTCGCGCTCGACCCGGAGGTGGCGCGCGAGTACCACGACGAGACGCTGCCGCAGGAGGGGGCCAAGCTCGCGCACTTCTGCTCGATGTGCGGCCCGCACTTCTGCTCGATGAAGATCACGCAGGACGTGCGCGAGTACGCCGCCCGCAAGGAGCTGGACGAGGCGGAGGCGCTTCGTGAGGGCATGAAGGAGAAGGCCGCGGAGTTCGTCGCCTCCGGCGCGGAGCTTTATCAAGGGGAACTGCCGCAGGGCGCGAGCCGGGAACACTGATATGATAAAGGCGAGACGTGGCCGTCATTGATGACATCCGCGAAAAGATGCGCCGTAAGGAGTATGAGTTCGCTATCCCGCACTTCTTCGAGGAGATGGCGAATGACGACTTGATTTTCGCGGACATCGAAGCTGTCATTGATGGCGGCCGCATCTCGCGGCGCTTCACGCGCGACCCGCGCGGGACGCGCTACGAGCTTACGGGGCCGACCACCGACGGGCGGCGGGCCGCAGTTATTTGCCGGATTAAAGAGACCGGGAAGCTCCTTTTTATCACGACATACGTTACGGAGTGAGAGGATGAAGAAAAAAACAGGCTACGATTACGGCGAATGCCACGTCTGTGGCGAGCGGATGCAGGAGCGGCAGATCAAACAAGATTTCTGGATCAAAGAAAAGTTGATCGTGGTCGAGGACGTGCCGGCCGGAGTCTGCCCGCGCTGCGGCGAGAAGGTCGTCAGGGCCGAAGTCGGACAGCAGCTTGCCGCTTTGCTCGGCGGCTCCGCCCGGCCGTGCCGGACACAGACCATGCGTGTGCCGGTCATCCGCTTTGACAAGGCCGTAGCCTGAGCGCCGGGCGCGAGCCGGGAACACTGAAAGGCAAAAGGTAAAAGGCAAAAGGGAAGACAAGGAGCCGCGCTCTCATCTTCCCTTTTGCCTTTTTACTTTTACCTTTTGCCTTTTACTCCGGCCCGCGCAAGGTGGATTCCTGCATCTGTGGGTCGCGCGGGTTGAAGGGCGTGGCGATGAACTTCTTGGCCGCCGCCTGCGCGCCGTCGTAGTTGATGCCGGTCTGGACGGCCTTGTTGTACTCGTTGACGGCCTGCGCGCGCATCCCGCGGGCGTCGTAGGCGTTGCCGCGCTTGATTCTGGCCCAGGCTTCTATCCAGGAGGGCCTCAGGTTCCCGTTCAACGCGGAGTCGAAGGCGTCGAGCGCGAGCTGCCAGTTGCGCTGCTCAAGGTAGAGGAGGCCGAGGTTGTAGTAGACCCAAGAGTTCGAGCGGTCGAGCTTGAGCGCGGCTTCGAGTTGCTGCTGCGCCTCGGCGTACTGACCCTCGCGGAACTGCTCTATGCCGCGGCGCGCGACGACGGCCACGCGCAGGTCGTCCGACATGCGGAGGATGCGGTTGTTCGGGTCAACAACGATCTCGACGGGCTGGCCCGCCGACTCGAAGTCGAAGTCCTCGCTCTTCTGCGTCATGTCGAGCGTGATCGTCGGGTTGTCGCCGCCCTCGGAGCGGAGCATCAGCTCCAAGGGCATGTGCAGGTTCTCTATGTTCTGCTTGATGGTGCCGCGCGTGCGGAACTTGCCCGTGCGCGTGCGGATGATCTGGTAGTCGTAGGTGAATTCGGGGACGCCCGTGCCCTCGACCCACTGCGCGAAGAAGTAGCGCATGTTCTCGCCGGCGTGCTTCGTCGTCAGCTTCTCGAAGTCGTCAATCGAGGCGTTCTTGTCGCGGAACTGGACGAGGAAGTCGCGCAGCAGGTCTTTGAACTTCTCGCGGCCGATCGCCTCGCGCAGCATACGGAAGACCATCGCGCCCTTGTAGAAGACGATAGACTGGTAGGCGGCCGACTGGTCGTCCAAGGCCGACGGCGCGCGCGCAATCGAGGCCGTCTGCTCGAAGGTCAGGGCGCGCTCCTGCATGTCGCGCTGAGCATTATCGAGCGCGCCGCCCGTCAGGCTTGATTCCCTGAGCGCGAACGCGCTCCACTCCGCGAGCCCCTGCGAAAGCCAGGCGTCATCGAAGGACTTCAGGCCGACGGTCTGGCCCCACCACTGGAAGGCGACCTCGCGCTGCAACCTCTCCTCGGGCACGGGCCGCGACGGGTCGAAAAGCTTGGAGGCCAGAAAGACCATGCCGAGGCCGGTATAGGTGTCCATGCTCTCGTCGTCAATCTGCGTGACCACGAGGCGCGTGCCGAAGGTGGGCTGGCCGTACTCCTGCGTGTAGAACTGAAGCGCCGTGCCCATCATCTCCGCGTAACGCTCGATGCGGCTCTCGCTGCCGACCTTGGCGTAGAACTGTATGTCGTACCGGCCGAACTTGAGCGCCTTGGTGATGTACTGGCCGGCGACGAAATTGCCGGGCAGGACGGGCTGCTTGTGGACGAAGCGATAGCGCGTGTTGCCGTCCTTGCCGACGACGGGCGAGACGGCCTCGTCGGACGTGCCCGCGACGTGCAGGCCCGTCGGCACGATAACCGTGATGTCGGAGGTGGCGCGGTCGGCCGCGTAGTCGTGGAAGGGGAACCAGCGCGCCGCGTACATGAGATATGAGCCTTCGGTGCCGACGTAGGCGAGGCGCTTGGTCGCGAGGGGGCCGCCCTCGGGCGACTGCAACCCGCCGGACCAGCGGAAGCGCAGAGTGACGGGCTGGCCGACGGGCGCGACCTCGCCGAGGTCTATGCGGACGTTCGGGCCGATTGAGGCGTCAGCGCCGGCGGCGTCCTGGACGAAGGTCACGGCCTTGCCGGCCTTCTCGACCGCCTCGACCTTGAGCGAGCCGTTGAGTTCGAAAATGATGGAGCGCGTCGCGTCCACGGGCGTGAAAGTCACGTCGGCGGCGGCGCGCAGCGTGTGCTGGTCGGGGATGAGCTGCGCCTCGATGCGGTAGTTGGTCACGTCGAAGCGGGCGCGGCCCGGGGTCTGCTGCGCCTGCGCGGGGGCGTAAGCCGCCAGGCTGAGCAGTGAGAGTGCCGTGAGCGCGAGCGCGCGGAAGCTTATTTTCGTCATAACCTGGAATCCGTAGGAAACAAATTTTCGTGAAATTTCGTTAATTATACACGCCGTTCGCCGGCCGGCGAGAGAAATTCGAGGGGGCAGGACTCTCGTCCACCGCAATCATCCCGAAAACCCACTAGCGCAGCCTGGTAACAGTGGTTGAACAATGCGCGAGACCGAGCGAGAAGGATTATCTATCTTCCTGTGCGGTCGGGTTTTTGATGTCGCAGGCGGCCCGGCGGTTGGCTGTTGCGGTGCCGGGCCGGCTTGACGGCGGCCGGGCGCGGCTCGTAGAGTCAGGCTTTCCGAAGCCAGGCCGGCCCGCCCCCGGCGAACCCTTGGCAAAATTCCCCTAAAACGGTCTGCACCGCGCCTTGCGCGTCGCGGACGTGCGCTTCACGCGCCATCAATTCTTGAAATTTATTTGACTCTTGTGACCTACAAGAAGGAGCTAGTTTTATGAGACCAAAAGAGCGGTTAGTAATCGGCCTCCTGCTGGCGTGCGCGCTCGTGGCGCAGTTGGCCGGCCCAGGCTGGGCGCAAGAGCGCGCCAAGTCGCGCGGCGTCCAGGTGGCCTACAAGGAGAGCAAGCTGAAGAACGGCCTGCGCGTCATCACGGTCGAAGACCACTCGGCCCCGGTCGTCGCGCTCGCCATCACCTACAACGTCGGCTCGCGCGACGAGCGCAAGGGCCGCACGGGCTTCGCGCACCTCTTCGAGCACATGATGTTCAAGGGGTCCGAGAACGTCGGCACGGGCGAGCACTTCTACCTCGTCTTCAACAACGGCGGGAGCATGAACGGTTCGACCAACGAGGACCGCACCAACTACTACGAGGCGCTTCCCGCCAACCAGCTCGACCTCGCCATCTTCCTCGAAGCCGACCGGATGAAGAGCCTCGTCATCTCGAAGGATAATCTGGACAACCAGCGCAACGCCGTGCAGGAGGAGCGCCGCCTCGGCGTGGACAACCAGCCCTACGGCAAGAGCGAGGAGGTCATGCAGGAGACCGTCTACGACAACTTCGCTTACAAGCACACGACCATCGGCTCGATGGAAGACCTCTCGGCCGCGACGGTCGAGGACGTGTCCTCCTTCTTCAAGATGTACTACGCGCCGAACAACGCCATCCTCACGCTCGTCGGCGACTTCCAGACCGAGGACGCGCTCAAGAAGATCAAACAAGCTTTCGAGTCAATCCCGAGCCAGCCTGGGCCCCCCGCCGTGGACATGACCGAGCCGGAGCAGAAGGCCGAGCGGCGCGCGACGGTCGAGGACGCGCTGGCGCGGCTCCCGCAGGTGGACATCGCGTTCAAGGCCGTCCCCGGCAACACGGCCGAGTTCTACGCGCTGCAAGTCTTGTCCGCCTCGCTCCAGAGCGGGCAAAGCTCGCGGCTCTACCAGACGCTCGTCAAGGACAAGCAGCTCGCCACCAACGTCGGCGGCTTCATGGACGAGAAGCGCGGGGTGGGTGCGCTCTACATCTCGGCCACGCTCAAGCAAGGGGTGAAACCCGCGGACGTGGAGGCCGTCATCTACGAGGAGATCGAGCGGCTCAAGAAGGAGGGCATCGCCGACTGGGAGTTGCAGAAGGCCAAGAACAACACGCGGCGCAACTTCATCAACGGCATGCAGAGCTCGCTCTCGCGCGCCGTCCAGATGGGCATCTACGCGGTCTACTACAACGACCCGAACCTGATTAACACGCGCCTGGACAAGGTCGAGGCCGTGACCAAGGCGGATGTCGGCCGCGCGGCGAACAAGTACCTGACGGCGGCGAACCGCACAGTCGTCATCACCATGCCCAAGAGTCAGGGCGCGGGCGGCCCGGCCGCCGGGCAGTAAAGGAGACCTACACCGATGAGCAATTTTACGAAGTTGAAAACGAAGCTCGCGGCCGCGGCCCTCGCCGCCGTCGCGTCGGCCGCGCCCATCGCGGCGCAGCAGCCGCAAAGTGGCCCGGCCGGCCAGTCCGTCAAGGGCGCAGAGATCAAGGGCAAGGCCCCTGTCAGCAAGGAGATTCTCAAGGTCAATTTGCCGAAGGCGCAGGAGGCCACGCTCTCGAACGGCCTGCGCGTCGTGCTGCTTGAGAACCACAGGGTTCCGACCTTCACGATGCAGATGGTCTTTCTCTCCGGCGGCCTCTCGGACCCGGCCGACCAGCACGGGCTGGCACAATTCACGGCCGCCCTGCTGCGCGAAGGCACGGCCACGCGCACGAGCAAGGACATCAGCGAGCAGGTTGACACGCTCGGCGCGACGCTCAACGCCGGCTCCGGCCTGTCGTCGTTCACGACCAACGTCACCAGCGCCGGCCTCGTCGAGAACCTGGACGAGACGCTCGCCATCTTCGCGGACGTGATCCGCAACCCGAAGTTCCCGGCCGAGGAGGTCGAGAAGTTCAAGGCGCGGCTCCTACAGCAGCTACAGTTCCAGCGCTCCATCCCGCAGTTCCTCGCCGCCGAGCGTTTCCAGCGCGCCGTCTACGGCGAGCACCCGGCGGGGCTCATCGTGCCGCCGATGGAAGCCATCAAGCGCACGACCTCGGCCGACCTGGCGAAATTCCACGCGACCTACTACCGGCCCAACAACGCCATGCTCGCCATCGTCGGCGACGTCAGCTTGAAGGAGATCATGCCGAAGCTCGAAAAGGCTTTCGGCGACTGGCAGAAGGGCGAGGTGCCGCAGACGAAGATTCCGGCCGCGCCGGAGCAGGGCGCAATGAAGATTCAGTTGATTGACCGGCCCGGCTCGGTGCAGACCGTGCTGCAACTCGGCAACCTCGGCATCGAGCGCACCAACGAAGACTACTTCGCCGTGCTCGTCATGAACCAGATTCTCGGGGCCGGCCCCGCCTCGCGCCTCTTCCTGAATCTGCGTGAGGACAAGGGCTACACCTACGGCGCGTACAGCCAGTTCGGCGGCTCGAAGTTCCGCGGGACGGTCGTCTCAAGCTCGGAGGTGAGGACCGACGTGACGGAGGGCGCGATGCAGCAGTTCATGTACGAGCTGAAGCGGCTGCGCGAGGAGAAGGTCAGCCCGGCGGAGTTGGAGAACGCCAAGCGCGCCATCATCGGCGGCTTCGCCCTCTCGCTGGAACAGCCGCAGGCGCTGCTTCAGAACATCGTCACGCAGAAGCTGTACGATATGCCCGCCAACTACTGGGACACGTATCCGCAGATGGTCACGAACATCACGGCGGACGACGTGCAGCGGGCGGCGCAGAAGTACGTCAACCTCTCGAACCTACAGATCGTCGCCGTCGGCGACGCCTCGAAGGCCCGCGAGATTCTGGCGAAGTACGGCCCCGTCGAAGTCTTCGACGCCGAAGGCCAGCCCGTGACGAGCGTGCCCGGCGAGAAGAAGCCGACGCCGTAAGAAGGCAAAAGGAAAAGGTAACAGGTAAAGAGCAGGGTGGCGGGTAGTGTCCTGCTTTCAGTTATTCTTTGTCCACCTCTGTGTCCCTCTGTGTCCTCGGTGGTGAGTATTCCTTCAGGATTCATTCACCACGGAGGACACAGAGGGACACAGAGGGAAATGAAATTAGGACACTACTGGGCGGCGGCTGAGTCCTTAAACTCAGCCGCCGCTCTTTTGACTATTGACCGGGCGGCTTTTCTTCGGCGGGTTTCGGCTCCGTGCCGTCCGTCTTCGGCTCGGTCGGCTGGGCCTCATCCCGCGGCGGCGCGTTTGTCAGGGACGGGGCGGGGCCGATTTTGGCGTCCAAGCCTTGGAGCGAGCCGTGGACTTTGCGGTAGAGGGCTTCGATGATGGCGCGCTGCACGGGGCTCGGGGCCGACGGGTTGTAAGCCTTCATGTAAGCTGCGAGCGCCTCGTCGCGGCTGCCCGCGGCTTCGAGCGCCGCGCCCATGTGCCACTGCGCTGTGCGCCAGTAGGCGCTCTGCTCGGGCAGCACGCTCAGGGCGCGCTTGAGGTGCACGACAGCGTCCGCGGTCTTGTCCTGGTTGAACAAGGCCCAGCCCTTGAGGTCTTCAATCCGCCCGCGCATGACGTTGGCGAGCATCCCGCGCGGCACGACCCCGAGCGGGAGAATTGTGCCAGTGGCCGCGGCGCGCGCGTGCGCGTCGCGCAGCTCGTCGGCCATCGCCGCCACGTTCGCCACCGGCTCGTCCAGCCCCGCATCAACGCCCGCGCCCGCCGCGTCGGCCAGATCGAAAACGGTCTTCAGCTCCGCGCCGCGCGCGAGCAGGCGGCTCGCCGCGTAGAGCTGGCGGAAGACGCGCATCGCGTCCTCGCCAGAGAGAAAGTCCGTCTGCGCGGAGGCGAGCGCGACCGCGTCGCCCGCGCCGAGCGCGTTGGTGAAGGCGAGGAGCCCCTTGAGGACGCGCGCGTTACCGAGCGTGTCGGCCGGCGTCGCCTGGAAGATGCCTGCGCGGCGTTCGGGCGCGAGCAGCTCCGTGAAGTCCGGCGCGTGCGCGGGGAAGCGCCCGGCCAGGCGCGTCTCAATCTGCCCGTCCTTGAGAGTGAATGAGCGCGCGAGCACTTCGGCCGCCTGCTCGTAAAGCCCGGAAGCGGCGAGCGCGCTAGCCAACTCGTAGTCGAGCGTCGGGAAACTCCCGAACTGGCGCGCGAACCTGAGGACGACTTCAGCCTCCTGCGAGCGCTTCTGTGCCAAAAGCGCGCGGGCGAGCGCGACGTGCGCCCAGACGTGGCGCGGCTCGACCTCTGTGGCTTTGCGGGCCAATTCCTCGGCGCGCTTCGGGTCACCCTGCGCCGCGTGCCAGTAGCCCGCGCCGACCAGGAGCGCCATGTTGGCGGGGTCTTCCGCGAGCGCCGCCTGCAACTCGCGCTCGGCCTCCTCCTTCCTCCCCAGGTCCAGAAGCGAGAGCACGACGCCTGCGCGCGCGGGCTTGTCCGACGGGTCGGCCGTCAGTTGCTCGCGGTAGAGGACAAGAGCTTCTTCCGGTTTGCCGGCGGCGCGGCGCAGGTCTGCGAGCGCGCGGCGCGCGGCCGCGAGCTTCGGGTCCAACTCGCGCGCCCGCGCGTACTCGGCCGCCGCCTCGTCCAGCCGCAGGCCGACGTGACGAGCCGCGCCGAGCATCTGGTGCGCGTCGGCCATCTCGGGCGCGAGCGCGAGTGCGGCGCTGCTGAGCCGCGCGGCCTCCTCACTGTCCTCTATGCTGAGGAAGAAGCCCGCGAGCGTGACGAGGCGCTTCGGGTCACCTTTGACTTTGGCCTCTATTTGGCGCGACGCGTCGCCGGCGGCGGTGCGCTGGCCGCGCAGGTAGAGGTTCAAAGGGAGCTGCGAGACGACCTTGATGAAGAACGCGTCGGACATGTTTTCGGGGATGGCGTCGAGCGCGAGTTGAAACTGCGCGACGCCGCCCACGGGGTCGCCCGCCTTCAGCATCTCGTCGCCGACGGCCGCGTGCGCGCTGACGAGCAGCTCGGCGGCGAGAGTCTTGACGGAGGGGCGCGACTGCTTTTCGATGAAGGTTTTGAGTTTTTCGATGCGCTCGGCGGGCGGGAGCGCCACGATGGCGTCCAGCTCGGCCCTCTCGGGCGAGCTGCGCGGGATGGTGACGGTCTCTTTCGCCGCGGGCGTTTTCGTGAAAGCGTCCCTCAGCGAAGACTGCTTCGCCGGGCGCGGCTGTGGCTCGGAGGCCGCGACGGGCTCGCCGCTAGACGTTTCTTTGCCCACGGGCTCGCCCGCGGGGACGGTGTCGGTCGCGGGCTCCTTCGTCGTGGAAATCTCCGCCGCGGGCTCTTTCGCCGCTTCGGGTGGAGGCTCTTTGGCCGCGGCCTCGGCCTGCGGCTCTTTTACCTCGGGCGTAGTTTCGGCTTGCGCGGTCACCGTTCTGGGACGCACGGCCTGCGGCGCGGCGGCAGCAGTCTGCGGCGCGTTCAAGCCTTCGAGGCTGAAGCCGCGCCGCTCGGCGAGCTTCGTGGTGAAAGTCTCGACGGCGGCGACGAGCCCCTCGCCGAAGCTGCGGCGGGCGAAAGGCTCCGTCATGCGGTTGCCCATCTCGCCGAGCAAGCCGTCGGGCAGGTCTGTCCTGGCCTTGCGGCTGACCTGCGTGATGAACTTCCCGTCGTCGGTCGAGACGACCAGCAGCAGGCTGCTCCCCTTGCTCTGCATGGAGCCCGTGTCCCACTTGCGCGCCAGCCGCTGCGAGTAGTCGAAAATCTTCTCGCCGCCGGTCGTCTTCACCGTCACGACCGCCAGCTCCACGCCGCCGCGCTCCTTCAGCGCGGCGAGCAGGCTCTCCAGCCGCCGCGTCATGCCCGAGTCGAGAACGTTCGCCAGGTCCGTAACGCTGCCCTCGGACTCGGGTAGCCCTGCGCCTTCCTGTGAGCGCGCGCGGACGGGGGCCGCCAGCAGGGAGCTTGCGACGACGAGTGCCATGAGCGGGGAGGCGAGTTTGCTTCGTTTGAGTAGCTCGAACATAAAAGCCTTCAGGTTGATGCGGCGCGGCTCAGCGCGCTCCGGCGCGGGCCTGCGTAATGCCTTCGATTAAAACGCGGCCGACCGCGTTGCTGGGGGCCTGCACGCCGAGGACCGCGGCGAGCGTCGGCGCGATGTCGGCGGGCGTGGCGTCCTGCAAGTAGCGGCCGGGCGCGAAATTCTGGCCCATAATGATGAGCGGGACGTGCGTGTCGTAGCTGTAGGGCGAGCCGTGCGTCGCCGGGATGAAGTCGCCCAGGTACTTGAACGCCTCGTAGACCACGACAACGTCGCCGCTGCGGCGCGGGTAGAAGCCGTGCAGGACGCGGCGCGCGACCGGGTCGGCGGGCGAGACGGAGCCGGACTGCAACTGCGTGCGCGTGAAGCAGCGGCTGATGCCCGGCACCGTCAGCGCCGCCTCGCAGGCCGTGCGCTCTACCTCCGACTGGTTGACGCCGTCGCGCTTGAGGGCGACCGGGTTGAAGTAGAGGTTGCCGTTGTAGAAGGCGTCGCGCTCGCCGAATTTTTGGACGTAGTCGGCGGTCGGGTCGGGCTGCGCGCTCTTCGCGTTGTAGCGCGCGCTAATCCCTAAGCGCATCGCGCGCAAGACCTCGTCGCCCTTGATGCGCCCGCCGGGCAGGCCGAGCGCGTTCGAGTGTTCCGGCACGGGCGCGACGCCGTGGTCGGCCGTGAAGACGACGGTCGTGTTCTGCAAGCCCACTTTCGAGTTGACGAAGTCCAACAGCGCGGCGATGGAGCGGTCAACGCGCAGCGTCATGTCCATGGCCTCGTGGCTGTACGGGCCGAAGCGGTGGCCGACGTAGTCGTTGGCCGAAAAGCTCACGGAGAGGACATCCGTGTCCGCGTCCTCGCCGAGCCGCTCGTTCGTGATGGCCTGCTGCGCGAAGGCTAGGAGCAAGTCGTTGGAGTACGGCGTGTAGTCGAGCGCGAGGTAGAAACTCTGGTCGGGCGCGCTCGACCCGCCCGTGATGGTGTGCGGGAAGGCGTTGGTGTCGCCCTTGACCTCGCCTATGTTCTCCCAGGGCGGCGAGTCCAGCCCGGCGCGCTTCAGGTACTCGGACTCGGGGAGCAGCCGCTCCCAGCGCGCGCCGAAGAACTTGTCCGCCGGCTTAGTATCGTTGTAAGCCTGGACCCACGCGGGCGGCTGGTTGAAGTAGTAGTTGGAGGAGACCATGCGGCCCGTGCGCTGGTTGAACCAGTAGGCCGCGTTGGCGTGGCGGCCGGCGGGCAGAATTGCCGAGCGGTCTTTGCTGGAAATGCCTATGACCTTCGAGCGGTCGTTGGTCTGGAGCCTGAGTTCGTCGCCGAGGGTCGAGACCATCAGGCGGCGCGGGCTCGACGCCACGTCCCCGTCCCCGCCGCCGAGCAGGGCTGCGGTCGTGTCCGAGACGCTCGACACGAAGCGGCCCGCGTCGCGGTCGGGCCAGTCGTTGGCGACGATGCCCGTCTCCGCAGGCCACGCGCCCGTCATCAGCGTGGCGTGGCCGGGGGCCGTGTAGGTCGGCATGTGGTCGTAGTTGGCGTTGGCCCAGTTGGCTCCGTCGCGCAGGAGCCGCCGAAGTCCTCCGGGGACGAAGAGGTCCTCGAAGCGGTCGAAGTAGTCGTAGCGGAACTGGTCTACGACGATCAGCAGCACCAGGCGCGGCCGCGCCCTCTGCGCCGCGGTGGGCTGCCGGGGCTGCGCGCCCGCCGTCGAGGCGAAGACGAGCAGACAGGAGAGCCAGAAGGCGGCTGTGCGCCGTGCGTGTCGCGTGTGTCTCATACGAAGCGGGGTGACTGAACCTGCCAGATTCTTAAAGCGCCGGATTGTACGGGCATGATAACATCATACCGAAGGCAAGGAAAAAGGTAGAAAGGAGTCAGAAGTCAGAAGTCAGAAGTCAGAATGAAAAGCACTCGCCCGTGCTCTCTTATTCTGACTCCTGACTCCTGACTCCTGCATTCTGCTTTTATGAGTGAACTGGACGAGGACTGGTCGGAGGTCTTGGCGGAGGCCGAGCGGCGGGCTCGCGCGCAGGGGCGCGGCGACCTGGTGGAGTACCTGCGGCTGCGCGCGTCGAACGATCAGGCGCGTGCGACCGGCGTTGGGTGGCTGTTCGAGACGTTCACGTTGCTCGCGGGCGAGGCCAACCGCGCGGGCGCGGGCGTGCAGGTCAGTAAACAGACGGGCCACCGCTTCGAGGTCGGGAGCGCGACGATGGTCGGGACGCTGCTCACGCTCAAGTCGGGCGTGCGGCAGTTGATGATCGAGGCGGGCTGGCCGCGCGCGCCGCGCGACGGCTTCGTTCCCGGCAACGGCCTGGCCTGCGGCCGCATACGCCACTTCGGCCTCACCGCCGCCAACGAAGAACTACTACTCGTCCGCGCGCGCGACGGCACGCCGCAGTGGCTCGCCACGGACAGGCGCGGCGCACGCTCACAACTTTTAGAAGAGCGCGCCCGCCAGCACCTCAGGAAATTTTTGGGGTAACCGCAAAAGGAGTCCCGCCAGGGACGAGTGACAATAGCCCAGCACTGATGGTCTTTGACAAATTAATCCGATAATAATATTGATTCAGCTTCAGACCGGAGGTGAATCAAGATGTCACGGCGAAAACGAGCGCTCATCCTGCAAGAGGCCGAGCGGCTGACGCTGGAGCAAGCGCGTGACCATCATCCGCTCCCGTATGTGCGCGAACGAGCTGCGGCTTTACTGCGGATTGCCGCTGGCGAAGCGGCTTACCACGTGGCGCTCAATGGCGTGCTCAAGCCGCATCATCCTGAAACGCTCTACAATTGGCTGACGGGCTTTGAGCAACAGGGGTTGGCCTCTTTACGCCATCGAGCGCGCCGCAAGCGCCCCTTTTCCCCCTCAACAGATTCTCGAAGTCCGTGAGCAGATGGCACACGCACCACCGGCGGCTGAGGGGTCTGATGCGCCGCCGCGTTGGTCGCTGGCGCAGGTCGGGCGAGTCTTCGAGAGCTTGCGCGACTATAGTCTGTCGGGCATCTGGCGACTCTTGGAGAGTTGGGGCCTCCGCTACAAACGTGGCCGTGATTATCTCCACAGTCCTGACCCTGACTACATTGCCAAGCGTGATTATGCACGCGAGTGTGTCAGGCAAGCGAAAGCGTCGGCGGGCCGCATCGTGGCACTCTTCCTGGATGAGTTGACTTATTATCGTCAACCGAGCCTCGCCACTGATTGGTCTCGGCGCGGCGCAGAGCATCAGCCCCGGGCGCACTTCAGTTACGCCACTAATGCCAAGCGGCGCATCGTCGCGGCCTTGAATGCTCTCACTGGAGAGGTGATCTTCGAGCAGGCTTGGAAGATCGGCGTCCGGCGGCTGGTCAGCTTTTACCCGCTCGTCCGAGAGCATTACCCGGAGGCCGAGCGGATCTATGTCATTCAAGACAACTGGCCCATTCACTTCGAAGCGCGAGTCGCAGCCGCGGCACAGCAGTCAGGCATTGAGTTGGTCCGCCTGCCGACCTATGCGCCGTGGCTCAACCCGATTGAGAAGCTGTGGCGCAAGCTCAAACAAGAGGTCTTGCACTTGCACCGCAGCAGTCAGGACTGGCCGAGGTTGCAGCACCGGGTAGCAGCCTTTCTGGAGAGTTTCAAGGCTGGCTCGCAGGCGCTCTTGCGCTACGTCGGATTATTACCGGATTAAGTTGTCAAAGACCATCAGTGCTGGGAAAGCGTAGATAAAATAGAGTGAGTCCCGTAGGGACGGCTGAGAGCCAGGCTTTCATCTTCAGTCGTCCCTACGGGACTCAAATATTTTTACGAACCTGTCCCCAGCACTGAAGTGCTGGGCTATTATCACTCGCCCCTGACGGGGCTTAAAACCCTGCTGAAGGCGCCGCCCTCATTCGCCGACGGCCTGATACTTTCACGATATGCGATACGCCGCGCACCTTGGCGCACGATATGGGTTGCGCGCGTTACCCCATCTCGGACGCCGTCGGTTCAAAGCCGGATTTTTCTCAGCCTTTCACTCTTCTTGTCCTCCCGGCACGGCGGTTGCCGAGGCCGTGGGCAGGAAACGCTGTCCACACGACTGTATCCCCGGACGAAGCGTTTGATCGAAGGCAGACCGAATGGCTGACACTTTGAAAATTCTGCGAAGCGCGGTCGCCTCCACGAAAGAAATCTTGCGAGGAGATGAAAGAAAAAATGGCTAACAGACCGAGACTCATTCCGGCCGTCGTCGCCGCCGCGTTCCTGGCCGTGTGCCTGCCGCTCGTTGCCTCTGCGCAGGGCGGCTACGACCCGTGGGGCCGCAACCGCGACAGGGATTACCGCCGCAACGGCGACTACGGCCGCAACGGCGGTTACGGCAACCGCAACTTGCGCGACGTGGCCCGCCGGCTGGACGACCGCGCCGGCGACTTCCAGGACCACCTGGACAGCGCGCTCGACCGCAGCCGCTACGACGACTCGCGCCGCGAGGACAACATCAACGACCTGGCCCGCCAGTTCCGCAACGCCGCGGGCCGCTTCCGCGACCGCGTGAACGACCGCGACGGCGGCTCGAACGAGGCGCGCAACCTCTTGCAGATCGGCTCGCGCATGGACAACCTGATGGCGCGGCTGCGCGTGGGCGGGCGGGCGCAGTCCGACTGGTCGCAGATTCGCCAGGACCTGCGCGTCGTCTCCAACGCCTACGGCGGCGGGTACGGCAACGGCGGGTACGGCAATGGCGGTTACTACGGCCGCGACGACGACTACTACGGCAACGACCGCAATCGCCGCCGCAACACCAACAACGACTGGTGGAGGCGCTTGCCGCTACCGCTGAACGGAAATTAACTCACGGCGCGCGGGCTTCAGTTCGGGCCTCGCGTTTCAAAAGGGTGAAAGCCTCCGCACACTTTGAAAGGTGTGCGGAGGCTTTCGCCTTTTGCGCGTCTTGATGACACAATAAAGGGCATGGCAGGCACGCTCTACCTGGTGGCGACGCCCATCGGCAACCTCGAAGACATCACGCACAGGGCCGTGCGCGTGCTCGCGGAAGTTGACCTCGTGGCCTGCGAAGACACGCGGCGCACGCGCGTGCTGCTCAACCACTACAACATCAGGACGAAGACCGTCAGCTACCACGAGCACAACGAGCGCGAGCGCGCGGCCCGTCTGGGCGAGCTGTTGGAGGCGGGCCAAAGCGTCGCCGTCGTCGCGGACGCTGGCACGCCCGGCATCTCGGACCCCGGCTTCCGGCTCGTCAACGACGCCCTCAGCCGCGGGGCGCGTGTCGTCCCCGTGCCCGGCCCGGCCGCCTTCGTCTCCGCGCTCGTCGCGTCGGGCTTGCCGACAGACGAGTTCTTCTTCGGCGGCTTTCTCCCGGCGCGCACGGGCGAGCGCCGCGCGCGTCTCTCGCAGGTGCGCTCAATCAACTCGACGCTCGTCTTCTACGAGGCCCCGCACCGCATCAGTCAGACCCTACAGGACGCGCGCGAAATCCTGGGCGAGCGCGAGGCCGCGGTCGCGCGCGAGTTGACCAAGCTCCACGAGGAGATAGCGCGCGGGCTCCTTTCGGAGCTGGCCGAACGCTTCGGCCGCGAGGGCGCGGCGCGCGGCGAGATGGTGCTGGTGATAGACCGCGAAGTGGTCGGCGGGGAAGCGGCCGCCGAGGACTCCGCGGCGGGACTCGCCGGGCGCGTCGCCGCGCTCGAAGCGGAGGGCCTGGACAGCCGCGCCGCCCTCAAGCGCGTCGCGCGCGAGCTGGGCCTCAGCCGCTCCGAGGCGTACCGCCGTCTGACTCAAGAAAAAAAGTCATGAGTGATGAATGATGAGTTAAAGGCTCGTTCACTCATCACTCATCACTCATCACTCATCACAGCTTTTATGTCTCCTGAAGGCTCACAGTGTCCAGCCTGCGCCGCCGAAGTCGGGCCGGGCTTTAAGTTCTGCGACGCGTGCGGGACGCATTTCGCAGAGACCCCGGCGCGGGAGATTATGAGCGTCGGCTACCTGCTGGCGGAACTGGCGCGCTGGGAGGAGCAGGGGATTGTCAGCCCGTCGCAGGCGAGTGAGCTGCGCTCGGCTTACGAGCGCAGACGCGAGGAGCTGCGCGGGCAGTTGGCCCAAAACGGACGGCGCGCGCGGGAAACTTCCGCCCCGCGGCCGGAAGAGACGCGCCCTCCCGCGTGGCAGCCTCCACCTCCACCGCCCACTGGCCCCGGCGCAGATTATTACGCGCACACGCGGCCGCCCGTCGCGCCGCTGCCGACTGACTACCCGCGCCGCGAGCGCAGGCCGCGCCGCCCGCTGCTCGAAACTCTGGCCGACCCGCAGACCATACGCCTCCTGCTCTACACGGGCGCGGCCATGCTCGTCGTCGGCGTTGTCATCTGGCTGCGCGACGTGCTCTACCTCAAACTGCAAGAGCCCCTCGTGCAGGCGACGCTGCTCGCCGTCGGCACGGTCGGCGTGACAGTCGCCGGGTGGCTCACCATCCTGCGGACGCGGCTGCGCTTCACGGGCAGGGCCTTGACGCTCGTGGGGTCGCTGCTCGTGCCCGTCAACTTCTGGTTCCTGGTGCGCTCGGGCCTGGTCCGCGACCAGGGGCGCGCGTGGCTCGTCTGCGCTCTCTGCGCTCTGCTCTACGCGCACACGGCCGCGCTCCTGCGCGAGAAGCTTTACGTCTACCTGGCGAGCGTCGCGGCGGTCGCCACCGCCTGGACGCTCATCTACCGAGCGGAGTCCGAAGCCTTCGGCCTCTACGCGCTCTCGCTGATGGCGCTCTCGGTCGCCTTCCTGCACCTCTCGCGCCTCTTCCCCCTGAACGAAGACGACGGACGAACGGCTGACTCGCAATCCGAAATCCGCATTCCGCAATCCGCATTCGCCTACGAGTTGTGGGGGCCGCCGCTCGTGCGTGTGGGGCTCGCGGGCGCGGCGCTCAGCCTGCTCTTTTATATGCCGCTCAGGCTCGGGTCGTCGCCGTCGCTGGCCGAAGGCATCTTCCGCCTGCGGTCCCACGAGTACGACCCGGGCGTCGGGATGCTCCTATCCATGCTCGCCGCTTACGCCGCGTGGTTCACGGGCCGCTACGTCTACACGGACAGGCGCGCGCTGCTCTACACGGCGAGCGCGCTCCTCCTCTTCTGGACCGAATTCCTGGCGTGGGACGCGCTGGAACTCTCCGCGTCCGTCCGGCTCCTCCTGCTCGCCGCCACCTCCGCAGGCGTAACCCTCGCCTCACGCTTTAGCCGCACGGAGCATCTCGCGCTCGCGCTCCACCGAGCGGGACTCTTGGCGGGAGTCGCCCTCAGCGCGGCGACCTACTCCGTCCTCATGCTCGCGCCGGAGCCGACGCTGACGCACGGAGCCATCCTGGCCCTGCTCGCGGCGACCTACGCCGCCGCGAGCGCGCCGCGCCTGTGCGAACGGGTCTTAGCGGCCGTGCTCGCTTACGCCTCGGCCCTCTTCGCCTCCGCGGCGTTTCTGGTCGCGCTCGTCAGCCTCGACGTGCAGTCCAAAACTCTCTTCTACGCGGCGTGCACGCTCTGGCCTTTCGCGCTCTACATCGTCTCGGCGGCCGCGCAAAGCCTGCGGCGCGAGACTCAACTCACGAAGCCTTTCGCCCGCGTCGCCGACGCGGAGTTCGCACTGCTCCTCGCGCTGGCTTCGGGCTTCGCGTTTGATTTGAATGACCCGCGTGACTGGCGCTACGCCTCCGCGGTGAGTTGGCGCGGCGCTATGTTCGTGGCGCTCGCCGGGGCGGTCGTTTACGGCGTGATGCGACTGCGGCGTGACCGCTCTGTCTACGGCGCGGCGCTCGGGGCGGTCGCCGCGCTCGTGCTGGTCGCGGCCGCCGGAGACGCGTTGAAGGCTGCGGGCGCGCTGCCCGCCGCGTGGCCCGTGGCGACGGCCGTCATCATCGCGGCCTTCCTGATGCGCTGGGCCGCGCAGAGGTTACTGCCGGCCGCCGACGAAAGGCCCGCCGCCGAGAAGCCGCGGGGGGTTGTCGCAGGTTGGTCGCGCGCCGCCGTGATTAGTCTCGTGGCAGACTGCGCGGCGCTCGCGTGCGCGGCACTCTGGCTCGCCTTCCTGCTTTCAAATCTCGAAGCGCGCGGGACGAGTCCCGCGGCCGTGCTCTTTCTGGCCCTGCTCTACTGGGGTGAGCGCGCGGCGCGTCACAAGCGCGACTGGCCCGTCTACCTGGCGACCGCGCACGCCGGCGGGCTCTGCGTGGCGCTCGCCGCGGCGCTCGGCCTGGCCGCGGAGTGGTACGCGCTGGCGTCCGTGCTCGCGCTCTTCCCGGCGTTCTTCGCGGCGGGCCGGGCGGCAGAGGCGCGGGGGATGAGTTGGCTGGGGCGGCCTCTGACGGACTCGGCCGCGGCCGCCGCGACGCTCTGCGTGGTCGTTACCGTGGCCCAGGCAGTCGCTCACCTGCGCGTGGGAGAGTCGGGGCTGCTCGCCCCCGCCGCGACGTTCGGGGCGGTTGCGCTGCTCGCCTTCGCCGCGAGCTTCTGGTCCGCGGGGCGCGAGCGCGTCATGTACTTTCGCGCGGGGCTCTTCACCTTCGTCGCGTCCTTCGCTCTCGCGTGCCTGCGCGCGGGCTTCGACCCTGGCGAAGACGTGGAGGTTTACACGACGCCCGTGGCCGTCCTGCTGCTCGCGGTGGCTTTCCTTGCCGCGCGCCGCGACTGGGAGGAGTACGCGGCCGACACGACCTTGTTGCTGTGGGTAGGGAGCGTGCTGCTCGCGGGGCCTTTGCTCTGGCGCGCGCAGGAGTACCGCCTGCTGCTCGGCGTGCCCGCGCCGTGGCGCGACCTGGGCGTGCTCTGCGCCGCGCTCGCGCTCCTCCTCTTCGGCGTCGTGGGCCGCCTGCGCGCGCCCGTGCTCGTAGGGGCCTCGGCACTGACGCTCGAACTCACGTCGCTCTCCCTGACGAGCGTCGAGTGGCTACAGATACCTTTGAAGGCTTACCTCATCGGCGTCGGAGCCCTCATCCTCCTCGTCTGGGGCCTGCTCGAATTCCGCCGCGAACAACTCCTACAACTCCGCGAGCGCCTCAACGAGCGACGCGCCGAAGCGCGCGAACGCTTCGGCGAATGGAGATGAAAAAGCAGAAGGCGGAAGGCAGCAAAGCCAAGTGCAAGCATTCAGCCCCGTCAGGGGCGAGTGAAAATAGCCCAGCACTTCAGTGCTGGGTAGAGGTTCGTAAAATAGATTGAGTCCCGTAGGGACGACAGAAACCTCGGCCGTCCCTACGGGACTCTTTATCTTTCCCGTTCGGTTCCCAGCACTGAAGTGCTGGGCTATTTTCACTCGCCCCTGACGGGGCTACCAACTGCCTTCCGCTTACTGCCTTCATTCAGTTGTTGTCCGTCACGTCTTTCGGCAGGGGCTTGTCCACGACGGGGCGCGCGGGGCGCTCGGCCAGCTCCCAGAGGGTGACGAAGACCGTGCGCGTGACCTTCTCCATCTTCGGGTAGTCTATCTTGTCGGGATGGTCGCCCGGGCGGTGGTAGTCCTCGTGCTCGCCGTCGAAGTAGAAGATGATCGGGATGCCGTTCTTCGCGTAGTTGAAGTGGTCCGAGCGGTAGAAGAACTGGTTCGGGTCTTTGGGATCGTCGTACAGGTAGTTGAGCTTCAAGTTCATGTACGCGTGGTTGGTCGCCTCGCTCAGCTCGCCCAACTGCGTGCTCATCATCTTCGAGCCGATGACGTAGATTTCGTTCGGCCCGGCGAGGCTCGCGTTCGCGGGGTTGGCGTCGCCCGCGGGCTTGCTGCGCCCGATCATGTCTATGTTGATCTGCGTGACGATGCGGTCGAGCGGGATGGTCGGGTTCTCGACGAAGTACTTCGAGCCCCAGAGGCCCTTCTCCTCGGCGCAGTGCCAGACGAAGAGGGCGGAGCGTTTGGGCGGCGGGTTCTTGCCCAGGGTCTCGGCAATCGCCAGCAGCGCCACCGTGCCCGAGCCGTCGTCGTCCGCGCCGTTCCAGATGGTGTCGGAGGTGTCGCCCTTGAGCGAGGGCGCGCGGCCGCCGCCGGGCGTGCCCGTGCCGACGTGGTCGTAGTGCGCGCCGAGCGCGACGTACTCGTTCTTCAAGACGGGGTCGCGCCCTTCGGCGACGGCCACGACGTTCTGCGTGTAGACCTGCTCGACCTTCGTGGCGACCGTGAGGCTGACTTTCTTGTCCGCGCTGAAGTCGAATGCCTTGACGCCATCGGCCTGGCTGCGGTCCAGCAACGCGGCGGCCGTCTGCTTCTCGCCCTGCATGAGGGCTTCGAGCGTCTTCTCCGACACGGTGACGCGCGGAATCTTCCCGCCCTCCTCCTCCTTCTTAAACTTCTCGACCGAGATAGTGCCGCTGGTCGTGAAGTTCTGGCGCAGCCGGTCCCAGTTGGCGAGCACCTGCCCGTTGGGGATGAAGATCAGGCCGCGCGCGCCGTGCGTCTCGGCGTAAACGTCCGGCGTGATCCAGTCCACGCCCTGCTTGCCGCTCGACAGGTCCGCGAAGGTGACGCCCTTGGGGATGCCGCCGCCGAGGACGACCACGATCTTGTCTTTCACGTCAACGCCCTGGTAGGGGTCCATGCTCTTGGCCTTGACGACCCAGCCGTGGTTGACGAAGACGAGCGGGGCGCTCGCCGCAGAGCCCGCGACGGGCTGTGCCAAAAGCCCTTCGCCGAAGGCGAACTTCTGGCCGCCCACTTCGAGACTCGTGCCCGCGGCGTCGAGCTTGACGCGCTGGAGCGCGATGCGCTGGAAGTACGTGCCATTGTCGCCCGCGGGCTTGAGGCCCCAGCGCGAGAGATTCATCGCGAGGAACTTGGCCGTCAAATCCAAACCGCGCGAGGGCGTGTCGCGCCCCTCCATCTCGTCCGAGGCGACGAAGTACAAATAATCCTTGAGCTGCGCCGCGGTGATCTGGTCCGCGAGCCGCCGGGAGACGGCCAGCGACGAGGGCTGAGCGGCGGCTGTGGCCGCGCCCGCGCCGTCCGTGATCTGGCGCTGCGCGTAGGCGGCCGGGAGCTGGCAGACCAACGAGGCCGCCAGGACAAAAACCAGGACGAATCTTCGAAGCATACTTCCTCCGCTTGAGTTTAATTCCGAAATTTCGGGAGCGGCCGAGGCCCCGAGGGGACAAGCTCAGATGTGAGCCGGCCCGTCACCCGTTGGCCGACCGCCGGCCAGATAAATTTTACCCGTGCGATTTTGCTGAAGAAAAGACGGACTCCCCCGCAAGAAGGGCTATACGAAGGGCCGCGGCGAAATGTTTAGCAGGAATTTTGAAGAAGGCGAAAGGTAAGACCCCGAAGGAGTCTTCACCTTGCCTTTTTGCCTTCCTATGCGTGTTGGACGGCCTGAACTAACTTGGTCAGGGACTCTTTCGCGTCGCCGTAGAGCATGCCCGTGACGGGTTTGAAGAAGAGGGGGTTTTCGATGCCGGCGAAGCCTTTGCCCTTGCCGCGCTTGAGGACGACGACCGAGCGCGCGCGGTCCACTTCGAGGATGGGCATTCCGGCAATCGGACTCTGCGGGTTGTCGCGCGCGTCCGGGTTGACAACGTCGTTCGCGCCGATGACGACCGCCACGTCCGTCGAGGAGAACTCTGGGTTGATCTGCTCAAGCTCGTAGAGCGATGAGTAAGGCACGTTCGCCTCCGCCAGCAGCACGTTCATGTGGCCCGGCATGCGCCCGGCCACGGGATGAATCGCGTACTTGACGCTGACGCCGCGCTTCTCAAGCATATCCGCCAACTCGCGCACGATGTGCTGCGCCTGCGCCGTCGCCATGCCGTAGCCGGGAACGAAGATGACCTGGTTGGCGTAGGCCAACTGCACGGCCACGTCCTCAAGGCCGACCTCGCGCATCGTGCCCTCCTCGCCCGCGGCCCCTTGCACGGTGGCGGCGCTCCCGAACGCGCCGAAGAGCACGTTCGTCATCGAGCGGTTCATCGCGCGGCACATCAGGATGGAGAGGATGAAGCCCGAGAAGCCGTCGAGCGTGCCTGCGATGATGAGCACGTTGTTCGAGAGCGCAAACCCTGTGGCCGCGGCCGCGAGCCCCGCGTAAGAGTTCAGGAGCGACATCACCACAGGCATGTCCGCCGCGCCAATCGGCAGCACCAGCATCACGCCGAAGACGAAGGCCAGGCCCAGCATCGCGTAGAAAGCGGGCGCGGACGTTGGGACAATCAGCAGATACACGAAGCAGCCTATAGTCGCCGCGAGCAGCGCCATGTTAAAGACGTTCTGCCCGCGGTAGGTCATCGGCGTGCCGCGCACCAACCCTTGCAGCTTGGCGAAGGCCAGCAGGCTGCCCGTCGTCGTCAGCGCGCCGAGCATCACCTCGAAGCCTATCGCCGTCAGCTTGAATTGGCCCATCCCCGCGCCGTGCCTGTAATACTCCGCGACGCCGACGAGCGCGGCGGCGAAAGCGCCGAAGGCGTGCGAGAGCGCAGTCCGCTGCGGCATCGCCGTCATGGGCACCCAGACGGCCATCGCCGCGCCGACGGTCGAGCCGATGAGCAGCCCCGCGATGATCCACTCGTAGCTGACGATCTCGTGGTGCAAGAGCGTGCCGACGACGGCCATCAGCATGCCCAACTCCGCGAGGTGCATGCCGCGCTTGGCCGTCTCCGGGTGGCTCAAGCCCTTCAGCCCGAGGATGAAGAGGATGGAGGCCGCGAGGTAGCTGAACTCGATGATGTACTTGGTTGCGTTCACGGTCTCTGTCCGTCCTCGCTTCTCTTCTCGATCGCGGTCTCCTTGCGCTTGAACATCCTGAGCATGCGGTCTGTGATGCCGAAGCCGCCGACGACGTTGATGGTCGCGCAGGTGACGGCCGTGAAGCCCAGGATTTTACTGACGAGGTTCCCCTCGGAGCCCGCGATGACGATTGAGCCCACGAGCGAGATGCCCGAGATGGCGTTCGTCGCCGACATCAAAGGCGTGTGCAACAGCGGCGGCACGCGCGAGATCAACTGGTAGCCCAGAAAGGCCGCCAGCGCGAAGACGTACAGCGCCGCAATCAAAGTTTCCGAAGCCATAAGACGATTCCTTTCATCTGCTCGCCAGTTCTGCCAGCGCGGCGGCCACGCGTGGGTGGACGTATTCCTCGCCGCGGTGCGTGACGCAGGAGGGGCCGACCACGTCGTCCGTCATGTCTACATTCAACTCGCCGTCTTTCAGCAGGAGATTCAGGAAGGCGGTGACGTTGCGCGAGTAGAGCTGGCTGGCGTGGACGGGGACGGTGGCGGCGAGGTTCAGGGGCGACATGATGACGACGCCGTCTGTCTCGATGGTTTCGCCGGGGCGCGCGACGGCGCAGTTGCCACCCGTCGCGCCCGCCAGGTCAACGACGACCGAGCCGCGCTTCATCCCGCCGACGGCCTCTTCGGTCAGAAGCAGCGGGGCGCGCTTGCCCGGAACCTGCGCGGTCGTGACGACTACGTCGGCCGCCTTCGCGCGCTCGGCGATGAGGTCGCGCCCGCGCTTCATGGCCTCTTCGGACAATTCCACGGCGTAGCCGCCCGCGTCCTCGGTCTGAATCCCGCCGAGGTCAACTTCGAGGAACTGCGCGCCGAGCGAGCGCACCTGCTCGCCGGCCGCCTTGCGCACGTCGTAAGCCTCCACGACCGCGCCGAGCCGCCGCGCCGTGGCGATGGCCTGGAGCCCTGCGACGCCCGCGCCGAGCACGAGCACGCGCGCGGGCGGCACGGTCCCGGCCGCCGTCATCAGCATGGGGAACATACGCGGGATGTGGTCCGCGGCCATCAGCACGGCCTTGTAGCCGACGACCGTCGCCATCGAGGAGAGCGCGTCCATCGCCTGCGCGCGCGTGATGCGCGGCACGAGTTCCATCGCGAAAGCCGTCAGCCCGCGCGCGACCAGCGGGCCGAGTGCGGCGGGCTCGTCCAGCGGGCGCAGGAAACCCAGGACGACCGCGCCGTCTTTCAGTTGGCCGACATCTTCCGCGGAGGGGCGGTTGACGGCGGCGAGCACGTCTGCGGACGCGAGGATGCCGGCGCGGTCTGCGGAGACGGCGGCGCCCGCGGCCTCGTAGTCGGCGTCCGCCGCACCGGCCCGGAGCCCCGCGCCGCTCTCGACCGTCACGGCGGCCTTCTGCGCGACGAGCTTGCGGACGGATTCCGGCACGAGCGAGACGCGCGCCTCCCCCGGCTGGTTTTCTTTGAGGACAGCGATGTTCATCAAATTCTCCTTCGAGACAATCGCTTTTGTTGAGATTCCGGCAGGAGACGCGAGTATAACACTGCCCACAGACGCGCTAAAAATTTTTATTCGGACGTTAATGAGGGCCGGGCGGTACTTGCCAATTGTGTTTCTCGGACTTATAATTCAGCTCCCATCCGAAGCAAGCTCGTTTGTAAAGAACGAGTGGTTTTATGGGGCATTGGTGTAACTGGTTAACACGCCGCCCTCTCAAGGCGGAGAGTAGGAGTTCAAGTCTCCTATGCCCTATATACCTTCCTTGAACAACTTAAATTACTCAGAGCTTCAGTCTTCTCAAAGCTAAAAGAGTTTAAGTCCAGCACGATTACAAGTTTTAGATTTAGAGTGAAAGGTGACGGTCTAATGGACGCGCGTGGCGTTCGCAAGAGCGCCTTTTTAGGTATGCCGCACGGCACGGCCGCCAACCGTCTGCGGAAGATGGGTGAACGTAACAGGCGAGCCCGCACGAAGTAGCTTCGAGCTTTCAAACTTTCGACTACTCTACAACGCTGACAGCTTGCCCGGGTTGGAGGCCGGCGGGGGCCAGGACGACCGCGTCGCCGAGGTTGAGGCCGGTGAGGATTTCGACCCACTCGTCGTCGCGGCGTCCGGTGGTGACGGGCCTCTCCGCCGCCGTGCCGTTCTCGATGACGATCACTTTTTCGACGCCGTCGGAGCTGACGACGGCTCCGACGGGGATGGCGAGGGCCGCCGCGCCTTCGCCCGCTTCGATCTCGGCGCTGGCGGGCGTGCCCAGGCGCAGGGTGCCGTCGTTGGTGATCTCGGCCTCGACGACGAGGACGCGGTTCTGGCCGGAGGTGGTCGGGCTCAGCCGCCTGACGCGCCCCTCGTAGTCGTGCGCGCCGCCCTCCACGCGCGCGGTCACGCGGTCGCCGGGTCGCACGCTCTGCGCCTCGCCCTCCGGGACTTCGGCCCGCAGCCGGAGCGGGTTCATCTTGACGACGGTGACGACGGCCGCGCCCGCCGCCAGGTCGTCGCCCACCGACGCGCGCTTCTCGTGCACCGTCCCGTCGAACGGCGCGCGGAGGTCTGTGGCCTCAAGCTGCTGGCGCGCGAGCGCCAACTCCGAGCGGCGCTGTGCCAGAAGTGCCTGGTGCGTGCGCACCTCCTCGACCGCCTCGTGGAAACGGTCCAGCGCGGACTTCAGCGCCGCCGCGGCCGACTCGTACTCGGCCTGCGCGATTTTACCCTCGGCCAGGAGCCCTGCGGCGCGGTCGCGCCTCGCCTGCGCCTCGTACAGGGCGGCGCGCGCCTGGCGAACTGTGCCAATTAGTTCCGCGTCCACGCGGTCGTCCGTGCCTTCGGGTGTGAGACCCAGGCGGGCGCGCGCCTCCGCCAGCGCGGCCTCCGCCTGCTCGACCCGTTGCTGGTAGTCCTGCGACTCAAGCTGCGCGACGACCTGCCCGCGGCGCACACGGCTCCCCGCCTCGACCGTGATCGAGCGCACGCGGCCGGGCACTTTCGCGCTCAAGGTGGCCTGGTCGAAAGCCGCCAGCGTGCCGGTCACCGTGACGTTGCGCCCCATTTGCCGCTCAGACACACGCACGGTGCGGACCTGCCGTGGCTCGCCGGCAGGGGGCTGGCCCGCGGACGCCGGGTGATCGCTCTTGCAGGCGAGCGACGCGACTGCGAGGAGGGCGAGCGCGAGGAACGCGGGCGCGCGGCTGGCGTTAGATTTTGCCCGAGCGGAGAAGGGCACGCGTAAAATTTCCTAGAGTGTTAGTGGCCGTCAGAACTCGAACGCCGATGATATAAACAATAAAGTCCAAAGTCCAAAGTCGGGAACCAGGCTCCACGACTTCGGACTTTGGACTTTGGACTTCGGACTCGTTTGTTAGTTCGGACGGACGCCGCCGCCGTCGAGCGCCGTGTAGACATCCGGCGAGTAGAGGCCGAGCCAGGGGTCCGAGCCGGGGGTCTTGAAGAGCTCAGCGTAGACCAGCTCGTTCAGAGTCTCGACGCCGCCCACCGCCTCGCCCGTGGCGAACCACGCGTGCAGCTTCGTGCGCATCAGGTAGTCGTTGCGCACCGTGTCGAGCGCCAAATACTGCTCAAGGTTTTGGAGCGTGCGCGAGAGCAGCGCCTGGTCCGCGCCGAGCGCCGCGTTCTGGCGCGTGATGAAGGCGACGCTCGCCTTGTCCAGCCGCACGTCCGAGGCGTGCAACGCGGCGATCTTGTTCCAGGAGGAGATGTCGGTCGCGGCTTCGAGCGCCGTGGCGTCGGCCGTGATGGACTTCAGGATGTCAACTTCCGTCGCCCTCTTCGAGATGGCGAGCGGGGCCACTTCGATCGCGCCGGGGCTCTTCTTGCGACGCTCGATGCGGACAACCACGTCGGCGGGGACGCGCCCGCCAGTCTTCGTCACGTCCACGGCCCACTCGCGCGCAATCGCCTGAATCCGACCGTTGTGGTAGACGCGCAGGGCCGGCCAGCGCGCGGCCTGAGTTTTCCCGTCGAGCTGAAGGGCTAACGCCTCGGACTGTGCCAGCGCGCGCATGAAGGCCGCGGGGCCGTAGAGCCCTGGCAGCGCGTCGAGGGGCTGCCCCTCCGCGTCCAGCACGTAATGAATGCTGTTGCCCGTGACGGTGCGTTCGAGCTTGCGCCCGTCGCCGAAGTCAATCATCACGCGCGGCGCGGGGCGCACGGACTTCCAGTGGAGCACGAAATGGTCGCGCAGGTACTGCGAAACCTCCGCGTTGGCGTAGAGCACGGCGCGGAAGAAGCGGCTGTTGGCGCAACTGAACTCCTCGTCCAATTGGCCCAAAAGGCGCAGCGAGAGGATGGGCTTGCCGCTCAACTTGGCCGCCGCCCTGGCTTCCTCGAAGTCCGTGTACCAGTACAGCCCCGAGGCGTAGCTGTCGCGCTGCCGGCTGACGGCGTCGAGCGCGGCGGTCAGGCGCTGCCACGCTAGCGCGTTGACGGGTTGGCCCAGTTTGGCGCGCGTGATTTCGGCGGCGTGGGCGTCGAGCAAGACCTGCAAGCCGGCCGGCCCCATCGCGCGCAGTTCCTTGACGGCCGCGGTCGCAGTGGCAGAATTTTCGGAGAGGGCCTGGCGCGCGAGGGTTTCGGGGCGCTCGCCGGCCGCGGCGGCCGAAGCCGTCAGGGCCAGACACAGGAGCGCAAAGGCGGTGGCGAAAAGTTTGAGACGCATGGAAATCCTCCTCAGAAAGCAAGAGGCATGACGCGGGGAGACCCACCTGACGACTTGGAATGTTTTAGTCGGGGGCGCGTTGCATGCCTGTGGCGTGTGACGCGCGGCGGGCGGGAGTTTTGCGAGTTAAGAGAGAAGAAATCAACAGCCGGCCTGGCTCAACCCTTTGCGCCTTACGCCTTAGCTTTGCGCCTTTGCGTGAACGGCTGTTTCTCGCAAAGGCGCAAAGTAAAAACGTAAGGCGCAAAGGCTTGAGTTGTCTCGCCGCAGGCGTCTCAGGCCGCGGGCTTCGCGCGGACGACCCAGATGCTGCGGCGGTCGCCCGCCTTGCTGATGTAGCCGACGAAGAGTTGGTCGCCGCTCATGGCGGCCGAGGGCAGCTCGCCTGTCTGGGCCAGCGCGGAGGCGGCGTTCGCCTCGCCCGCGAGCGGCGCCGTCATGACGCGCGACGCGCCGGTGGCGTTGCTCTCCCAGACGACGACCGCGCCCCTCGCGCCGCTCGTCAGGAGGTGCGGGTTGCCGCGCGCCAGGCCCCTCATGATCGGCCGGCTCTCGCCGAAGGTCTTGCCGCCGTCGGATGATTCGGCCCAGTAGAGGCCGGGCTCGCCGCGGTCTCCCTCCGTGTACCAGACGACGCGGATTCCGCCGGACGCGCCCGGCAGCAGGGCCGGCCCCGAGACCGGACACGAGGCCGTCATCCAGCGGTCGTCGCTGACGATTACGGGCTCGGCGAAAGTCTTGCCGCCGTCGGCCGAAGCGGCCAGCGCGATGTGGCGGAACTCGCCCGGCAGCACCTGCCGCCAGCCGGCGTAGACGCGGTCGTCCGCGCCGACGGCGAGCGCCGTCTTGCAGCACGGGCAAGCTTCCTGGCCCAGACGCGTGTTCTTCGAGAACGTGCGCCCGCCGTCCGCCGAGGCCGCGAAGAAGACCTCGCGGTTGGCCTCCATGTGCTCCATCTTCTTCCCGTCTTTGCCGGGCGCAGGGAAGACGACGTTGCGCTCGTCGAGCCAGGCGACGTAGACGCGCCGGTCGCGGCCGGCGGCGAGAGAGTGCATGGCGTGCGTGACCTTCTTGCCGTCGTCGTTGACTTTGACGGGCGGCTCGAAGGTCTTGCCTCCGTCGCGCGAGGCCGAGAGGTAAAGGTCGTTGGCGTGTCCGCGCTCGGTTGCGACGCGCGCCGTCCAGCCGACGTAGACGGAGCCGTCCGCGCCGACGGCCACGGTCGGCGGGTCGCCGCGCCACGCGGTCGCCTCGCCCGCGTTCGGGTTGACGCGCGCGGGCGGCCCCATTGTGCGACCTTCGCGGTCCAGGTGCGCGAGCATCACGTCGGCCTCTTTATTCGGGCCGTGCTCGACCCAGGCGATGAAAGTCGTGCCGTCCGGGGCGGGCGCGACGGAAGGCTCCGCCGCGTCCGTGTTCTCGGCCGAGACGCGGACGGGTTTTTGCGAGTCGGCCGCAAGTGAGTCGCCCGCCTCCTTCGGCTGTGCGGCCTGCCGCGCGCAGCCCGCGAGGAGCAGCAGCGCGAGCGCGGTCGTCATGATGATGGTTGCCGTTCTCTTCGTTAGCATGTTCTTGCCGGTGATTCCTTTCAAAAACTGAGCCGCAGGCCGAGCTGAATCTGGCGCGGGTCGCCTGCGGCCGTGGGCCGGCCGAAAGCGGGGAGCGGCTGCGCGCCCGTGCCGTAGACATTGTTGGGGAGTTGCAGGTTCGCGCGGTTCAAAACGTTAAACCCCTCGGCGATTGCTTCGAGGCCCAGACGCTCGGTGAGGCGGAACTTGCGCGCGAGGCGCAGGTCCAGCGAGGCCGAGGAGAAGCCGCGGCCCGTGTTGCGCCCGACGCCCGCGGGGCGGTCGTTGAAGTTCGTATCAAAGTTGCGGTCGTTGCCCGTCAGGACGTTGAAGGGCAGCGCGGAGGCGTAAGAGAAGATGTAACTCAGCTCGAACCCTTCGAGCGCGCGGCGGAAGGCGGAGACTCCCTCGGCGCGCGGCACCTGGATTGTGCCGCTCAGGGTGAAGCGGTGGCGCTGGTCGTTGTCGGACGGCCCGCGCTCGTCGCCGAGGTCAAAATTGTTCTGCGGCGAGCTGAAGAAAAAATTGCCCGCGTCGTCAATCGCCTTCGACAAGGTGTAGGAGACGCGCAAACTCGTCCAGCGTGTCGCGCGCCTGTTGAAAGAGACGACGAGCGCGTCGTAGCGGCTCCGGCCGGAGCTTTCGAAGCGCGAGACGTTGCCGACCGTAGGGTCCGGCCGCCCCAGATTTGGCACACCGGCCGAGGCGGGGAAGCGCGGCACGTTGACGTTGCGCGAGAGGATCAGGTGCAGCCCCGTGAGGTGTATGTAGCCGACCGAAACGGACGAGTCCCACGGCAGCTCGCGCTCGACTTGCAGGTTGAGCTGCTGGCTGTAGCTGTTCTCGATCTCCGGGTCAATGCGCGTGACGTTCGGCTTCGTCTGTAAGGTCGCGGGCTGCGCGGCCAGCACGTTCGGGAAGACCGGCGCGCCCGCCTGCGTGGGTGACAGTTGGACGACGACGTACTTCGTGCCGTCGCGCTGGAGCGCGTTCGAGACGGCGCGCAGGGGGATACGGTCGAAGTAGACGCCGAAGCTCGCGCGCACCACGGTCTTCCTGTCGCCGGGCGAGTAGGCGAAGCCGAGGCGCGGCGCGAGGTTGTTCGCGTCCGTCTCGACCGGGTCGGGCAGAAACTGCGCGTCGTAGCGCAGCCCCGCGTTCAGCGTCAGGTCGGGCCGCGGCCGCCACTCGTCCTGCACGAAGAGACCTATGTTCGGGTTCGATTGCTGTTGCGTGGGCGCGCCGAAAGCCTGCTGGAAGCTGCTGTAGCTGCCCGCCAGAAAATTGTTGAGCGACGTGAAGGTGTAGACGCCCTGGACGGCCCCTGGGAAATTGATGTCCACACGGTTGTAGAGAAAGTCCACGCCGGCCTTGAGGGAGTGCGCGCCGCGTTGGAGCGAGACGTTGTCCACCACCTCGTAGAGGTCTATGGCGCGCGCGAGCGGCGAGAAAGTGGCTGTGCCAAAACTGGCGACGCCCGCGATGTTGACCGCCGGCCCGACGGCGTCGTTGACGGGCGCGCTGAGCCGGCTGCGCGTGAGCTGGAAGCGCGCCTCGTTGATGGCGCGCGGCGAGAGCGTCGTCACGTTGCTGGCCGCGAAAGTCTGGTCGCGATTGGCGAGACTCGTCCCGCGGCTGACGCTGTTGAGGCCGCCGACGGTGCGCGAGTTGAGGGCCGAAACGTCGTACAGGCTGTAGCGCGCCGAGAACATATTCGCGGCGTCCCACGCGTGATCCACGCGCGCGAAGAAGTTGGTCGAATCCAGCCCGCCTGGGACGAGGCCCGTCTCGACGGGCGGCCCGGGGTAGCCGACCTGTCTCAAGCGGTTGTTGATGGCGGCGACGGCCGAGGGCTGGATGGTGATGACGGTCGAGTCGTTGCGCCGCGTCTGCTCGAAGTTCGTGAAGAGAAAAGTGCGGTCGCGCGTTATGGGGCCGCCGACGGTCACGCCGTACTGCGCCTGCGTCAACGGGTCTTTGCCCGCGGCGAGCGGGTTGCGCGCGTCTAGGCGCTGGTTGCGCAGGAAGGCGTAGAGGCGGCCGCGCCAGTGATTTGTGCCAGTTTGCGTGATGATGTTGACGACGCCCGAGGAGGCGCGGCCGAACTCCGCGACGCCGCCGGAGGTGACGACCTGGAACTCGCGTATCACCTCCTGGCTGTAGAACGTGGCGGCCAGGTCGGCCGCGTCGTCGTTGGCCGAGAGGCCGTCAACGACGAAGCCGTTGTTCAGGTTGCGCTGGCCCGCGACCGAAAGCCCCGTGCCGGGCACGGCCGAAGTCTCCGCGAAGCGCTGGTTGCTCCCGGTGTTCGTCCGCGAGACGGCCGGGGCGAGCAGCGCCAGGTCCAGGTAGTTGCGCCCGTTCAGAGGGAGCGCGTCAATCTCGCGTGGCAGGATGGTCTCGGCCACCTGCGTGCGCGCCGCCTCTATCAGCGGCACGTCCGCGGTGATCTGGACGCTGCCGGTGACGCCCGCGACCGAGAGTCTTAGTGGCACGTCGAGCGCCTGGCCGAGCGTGAGCGTGAGCCTCCGGCGCAGGGTGTCGAAGCCCGCGCGCTCGGCCGTCAGCTCGTAGGGGCCTGCGGGCAGGTAGGCGAACCTGTAGCGGCCGTCGGCGTCGCTCGTGGCCGTCTGCGTCTGGTTCTTGTCAAGGTTGTTGACGGTCACGAGCGCGCCGGGCAGCGCCGCGCCTGCGGCGTCTTCGACGCGACCGCCGAGCGTGGCCGAAGTCACAGTCTGCTGTGCCAGAACCGCAGGCGCGCTCACGCAGACGAGCGCGGCCAGCAACAGCAGCGCGCCGACGGGGGGAATAGTTCTCATCTTCAATAACCTTTCGACGGCCGCGCGGAGAATGCGCGCCGTCCTGATGCACCCGGCGTGTTACGAGTAAGCCGAAACATCACCGCGGCCCGGCGTGTACGCGCGTGTGCGTGGCCCAACTGCCCGGGCGCTGGTGAAGTGCGCGGGTGCGTGGAGCCGTTAGTATTTAAGCTGAAAGGTTGACGAGAGGGGCGGGCGGGGCGCGCGGCCGCGCCTGCCGCGTGTAGTCGGCGGACTTGGGAGTAAGCTCGGCCCGATGGCCCACGAAAGAAAGAGTCAGGGAGGGGCGGGGCTGCGCTTTGACGACGACCGAGGCGGCGTGACGCGGGCGGCGCGTCTGTGATGAGTTGGAAGCCGCGGCGGCACACTCGGGCGAGCAGGGCTTCGTCATGGCCCCCGCGGTGACGCGCGATGCTTCGTCGGTCGAACGGTGCGTCGAAGAGTGATGATGCGCGCCGCGCGCCGCGTGCTCGTCGCCCTCGTCAGTGTCGAGGGATGTGCTGCAAGAGCCGGCCATGTGCGACGGCTTGCCGGCGCAGCAGGCCATCCCGCATTCGTGCGACGACGCGAAGGAGCCCGGCGGGACCGCGCCCGCGAGCACGACGACGAGCAGCCCCGCCGCCAGAATGATTCGGGCGATTGGCGCGCGTCTCTTAATGCTTGCTCGGCGCGAAACTGGCAAAGGGAAATCTCCGTCCGGGCCGCGAGGCGTTTACCTGTGACGGGCGGATTCTGTCACAGGAGGAAGGTAAAAGGCAAAAGAAAAAGCGAAGACCCCTTCGGGGTCTTTACTCTTTGCTTTTGCCTTTTACCTTACACCGTTGGGGCTTCGCCCGTGGTGGCCGCCGGCTCAACGTCGCCGGCGAGGACGACCGTCAGGTGGTCGGGGCGGAAGTATTTGCGGATCGCGGCGTTGACCTCCTCGACGGTCACGGCCTGGATGATCTGCGGATAGCGGTCCATGTAGTCGAGGCCGAGTTTGTAGAACTCGGCGTTCCACATCGAGCCGGCGAGGCCCGCGTTCGTCGCCAGGCTGACCTTGAAGGAGCCTATGGCCGATGACTTCTCGTCGGACAACTCGTCGGGCCGGATGCCGTTCTCGACGTAGTCGCGCAGGACGTTGAGCGCCGAGTTGATGGCCTTCTCGATGTTGTTCGGGTTGACCGAGACGCCGACGTACCAGGGGCCGGCGGCCAGAGACGGCGCGCGGAAGCGCGAGTTGATGCCGTATGTCAGTCCCTCCTGGTCGCGCACGCGCAGGCCCAGGCGCGACGAGAGCGTGCTCTCGCCGAGCGCGCTGTTGGCGAGCCCGGCCGCGTAGTAGTCCTCCGAGTCCCTGCGCAGCGGCGCGGCCGAGCCGAGCAGGATGTCCACGCTCGCCTTGTCCTTTAAGAGCACGACCTCGCGCTGCGTCCCCGTGCGCGGCTCGGGGTCCACGACGTTGATGTCAACGCTCTCCGGCCCCTTGAAGCCGCCGAACGCTTCCGCGAACTGCCGCGCCACGTCGTCGGCCCGCACGTCGCCCGAGACCGAGAGGATGAGCGAGCGCCCGCCGTAGAACTTCGAGTAGAAGGCGCGCACGTCCTCGACCGTGATCGAGCGGACGCTCTCGATGAGACGCTCGCCCGGCGGCATATAGAAGGGGCTGGCCTCGTCGAAGATCAACTGCGTGAAGCGCTCGCGCGCGCGGTAGCCCGTGTTGGACTGTTGTTCCTGTATCCCTGCGACGACCTGCTGCTTGAGCTTCTCCAACTCTTCGGCGGGGAACGCGGGCTCGCGCAGCGCCTCGGAGAGCGCCGTCATGACGAGCGGCACGTCCTTCGAGAGAGCGCGCGCGGCGACGTTGACGGCGAACGGGTCCGCGGAGAAGGCCAGTTGCGCGCCGACGCGTTCGAGGTCGCCGGCCAGTTGGAACTTGGTGCGCTTCACGGTGCCGCGTTCGAGCATGTTGGCGGTAATCTGTGCCAGCCCGGGCTTGTCGCGCGGCTCGAAGTAGGAGCCCGCGCGGAAGGAGCCGCGCAAGCTTATGGTCGGCGTCGCGCTGTTTTCGATGACGAGCAGGACCGCGCCGGTTTCAACCTCCGTGCGGCGGACGCGGGCGGCTAAGTCCGAGCGCCCGGCGGTCGCGGGCGTCACGGGCTCGGCCGCGTCCGAAGACTTGTCGCCGCGCTCCGGGACGGACTGCTGCGCCTTCTCCTGCGGCGTGGTCGAGCCGCCGGCCGCAGATGTTTCGTCGCCCGCCACGCTGCGCGCGACGGAAGAGACTTCGGCCGCCGCCGCCGCGCCGTCGTCAGTCTCGCGGTAAAACTGCACGCCGCGGCGCGACAGCTTTTTTAATGCTGGCGGCTGAGTGCCGTTGCCGTTGCTTCCGCCGCCGCCCGTCTGCTTCGGGATGAAGTGGCCGACGGTGCGGTTATCCTCAGTGAAATATTTTTGGGCCACGGCACGGACGCGCTCGGGCGTGACGCGCTGGATATTTGTCTCGTAGTCCTTGTAGAAGCGCCAGTCGGCGACCGCCTCGGCCTCGGAGAGCTCCATGGCGATTTTGAAAGTTCCGTCGCGGCTGTAGGCCACCTGAGCCGCGATCTGCTGCTTGGCCTTCAAGACCTCCGCGTCGGTCAGCCCCTCTTCGGCCACCTTGCGCAGCTCTTCGAGAATCGTCTCCTCGACCTTCTGCACTTCCACGCCCGGATGCACGGTCGCGTAGACGTTGAAGAGTCCCGGGTCGCGGTGCTGGTCCGCGTTCGAGTTCGCATCCACGGCCAGCTCAGTCTCGACCAGCGCCTGGTAGAGGCGGCTCGTGATGCCGTGCGACATGGCGACGGAGAGGACGACGAGGGGGTAGGTGTCGTTATCCTCGGGCGGATCGGCGGCGCGCCGGGCTAACTCCTCGTTCGAGAGCACGGTCAGCTGCCCGAGCACGCCGGGCGTATGGAAGGCCACCCGCACCAGGGCCAATTCCCCCGCGCGGCGAATCACCAACCGGCGCTCGCCCTGCTGCTGCGGCTCCTCCGTGTAGACCTGCGGGATCGTGTGAGCCGGCACGTCGTAAGCGCCGAAATACTTACTGACAAGCGAGAGCGCGTGCGGGCGCTCGAAGTCGCCGACGAGGATGACGGTCGTGTTATTCGGGTGGTAGAACGTGTCGTAGAACTCTTTAAGGCGCGCGGTGGGCACGCCCTCCACGTCCGCGCGCCAGCCGATGGTCGGGTGATGATAAGGGTGCTCGCGGAAGGCCGCGGCGTAGACGGCCTCGTCCAAAACTTCCGAAGGCTCGTTCTGCCCGCGCTCAAGCTCGTTGCGCACGACCGTCATCTCGGACTGGCGGTCGGCGTCGTTGATGAGCGAGTTGCGCATCCGGTCGGCTTCGAGCTTGATGGCGAGTTCCAGTTGGTCCGACGGCACGGTCTCGAAGTAGTTGGTGCGGTCGTACCAGGTGGTGGCGTTGAAGGCCGCGCCGATCTTTTGCAGGGTCGCGGCGATCTGCGTGTTCTGCTCCTTGTTGAAGGTCGGCGTGCCCTTGAACATCATGTGTTCGAGCAGGTGCGTCGAGCCAGTGTAGCCGACGGCCTCGTTGCGCGAGCCGACCTTGTAGAGAACCATCACGGTCGCGACGGGCGCGACCCGGTTCTCCACGAGCAAGACTTTCATGCGGTTGTCTAACCTGTACTCCCGAATCCCTTCCGACTCGGTCACGAACGTGAGGCCCGCGGGCAACTGCTCCTCAGTCATTGGCCCTTCTTCTCCTTCTCTCTCTTCAAACGCTGCGGCAAGCACAGTACGAGAATATCCCACCATTTTTGCCGCGCTTTCGCTATAATCCGTGTCAGAGGAGATTACCACAATGCAGCCGATTGCCATACGCTACTGCGTCGTTTGAAACTACCGGCCGCGGGCCGCCCGTGTGGCGGACCTGATTGAGCGGGAGTTGAAAGTCAGCGCGCGGCTCGTCGAGGGCGACCGCGGCGAGTTCACGGTCTGGGTGGGCGATTCCGTAGTCTCCAAGAAAAATTGGCTCGGCTTCCCCGCCGACGAGAAAGTCCTTGAAGCCGTTCGCGAGGCGCTCGCCAAGGAACAGTCGCCGGGCCAAAATTCTTAAGTCGCTCGGAGAGTCCCGTCAGGGACGCTTGAAAATAGCCCAGCACTGAAGTGCTGGGCTATTTTCACGTCGTCCCTGACGGGACGTAAAGAGTCGCTAACGTCTCTCAATCCGCCTTCGCTTTATTTTGTGCCAGCATGTTGCAGAAGAGCGCGCCCTGTTCGAGGGCGTCGTCGAGGGCGAGGTGCGTGTGCGGGAGGTCGTCGAACCAGGGGCGGGGCATGACGGCCTTGGTCGTCTCGCGAAACTCGGTCTTGAGGAGCGCCATCGCGTAGCTCTTGATGTCGAGCGCGAAGAAGGAGAAGGGGCTGCCGCCCGTGAACTTGTGCAGATACCACTGGACGAACATGTAGTCGAAGACGACGGGGTAGCCGACGAAGACGGGCTCGCCCGGGAGCGAGCCGAGCCAGGCGACGTATTCGCCGAGCGCCTCGGCCGGCGGGCGCAGGTTCTGCCGGCACGCGGCCCAAGCCTCTGGCTGCGTCTCCCACCAGCGCATCGTGTCCGGGTGGCCGCTCGCGCCGGGCAAGGTCTCCAGGTTGGCGGAGAAGGTGCTGATGAGAGTCTTGTCGGCCAGGTACGCGGCCGAGGCGAAGCTCAGCATCGAGTGCAGCCCCGGCACCGGCCCGTCCGTCTCGACATCCGTGCTCACGTAGATTTCCGGCATGGGCAGAGAACCTAGCAGAAGCGGGCGGGGAAGGGAAGACTTGCTCAGGGCATAATTCACCACAGAGGGCACAGAGGACACGGAGGGAAGGAAGGGATTTGGAAGAGCAGGTTTGAGATTTCAAAGCAGAAACTATTTTTATCTCCCTCTGTGCCCCTCTGTGGCCTCTGTGGTCAATCGCTGGCAAACCTTTCACGGCCTGCGTATCATCGTAGACGACGCAGACCACATTCCCGTCCGACATTTCCGCTTCGACGGAAAGGAGCAAACGAAAGCCATGCGCCCCTCGTTCAAAGCCGTCCTGGCTCTGCTCGCCCTCGTCCTGTCTTTAACCGCCACGGCCCACGCACAGGCCGGGCGTCGCCCGCAGCAAGTCCCCGAGGCTAAGAAGAAAGCCGAGACGACGCAGACGCCCGCGCCCGCGCCGCCGAAGGAGGAGCCGCCGCCGCAACAAGAAACAGAAGCGCCACCCTCAGACCAGCAGGACGTAGAGACTGTGCGCGTCGAGACGAACCTCGTCACGGTGCCCGTCATCGTCAGCGACCGCGGCGACATCTACCTGCCGGACTTGAAGCGCGAGGACTTCTCGATCTTAGAGGACGGGGTCAAGCAGGAAATCTCGTTCTTCGAAACAGTCACCGCGCCCTTCCACGTCGTCCTGATGCTGGACACCAGCGCCAGCACGCAGGAGAAGCTCGGCATGATTCAGCAGGCGGCCATCAGTTTCACAGAGCAGTTGCAAGGGGCCGACCGCGTCAAGGTCATCTCCTTCGACGACCGCGTGCGCGACCTCTGCGACTTCAGCTCCGACCGCGCCGTGCTCCAGTGGGCGATACGCGACACGCGGCCCGGGCGCGGGACGAAGCTCTACGACGCGATGGCCGTCGGCCTCAAGGCCCTGCAACGCATCAAGGGGCGCAAGGCCATCGTCATCTTCACCGACGGCGTTGACTCCTACAGCGACCGCGAGAGTTACGGCAAGAACGTGAGGCTCCTGGAAGAGTCCGGCATCATCGTCTACCCGATTCGCTACGACACGCGCGCGGACGTGGAGGAACTGGTGCGCCAGCAGCAGCAGGGGGGGCAGGTCATAGACCTCGCCACCATCCTCGGCAGCAAGCTTCCGGGCGGTGGCGGCGGCGGCAACACGGGCAGGACGACGCCGACGACTTTCCCCGGCGGCACGACCGTCCCGAGCGGGGGCGGCGGCGTCGGCACGACCTTCCCGCGACTGCCCGGCGGAGTCATCGTCACGAGGAGGAGGGACACGCGCAACGACCGCTACCCGCCCGGCGACCCGCGCAACAACGACCCGACCACCACGGACCCTTCCGGCACGTCCCGCAACGACCCCAGGTATCCATCCGGCGGCGGCACCGTCAACGACAACATCAGCAGGGAACTGGACATGATGTACAAGACGGCGGACGCCTACCTGGCGGAGCTGGCTGACAAGTCCGGCGGGCGGCTCCACCGCGCGGACACGCTCGGCTCGCTGCCCAGGGCTTTCGGGCAGGTCGCCGCCGAACTGAGGACGCAATACTCGCTCGGCTACTACCCGCTCAAGACAGAGCACGACGGCAAGTACCGCAAGATCAAAGTGAGCACGAGCCGCAAAGGCGCAGTCGTCCGCGCCCGCCCCGGCTACCGCGCTCCGGGCGGCAAGTAACTCTTCCCGCAGGCTCGACGGGGAAGATTAATTCAACCCTTTGCGCCTTAAGTTTTCCCTTAGCGCCTTTGCGTGAAACGGCCGTTCTCGCAAAGGCGCAAAGTTAAAACGTAAGGCGCAAAGGGTTGAGTTGTTTCTACCTGCGCTGTGAGTGTTTGCCGGCGACGCGGAGCATGGCTTCGAGGCTGCGCTCGACATCCTCGTCGGTCGTGGCCCAGGAGGAGACGCTGATGCGCATGGCCGTCTGCCTTTGCCAGACCGTGCCGCCGCACCAACAGGTTCCGTCGGCCTGCAACTCCGCGATCACGCGGTTGGTCGCGTCCGCGTCGCCGAACTTGACGAGCACCTGGTTGAGCACGACCTCGTTCAGCACCTCGAAGCCCGCGGCCCTGAGCCCTTCCGCGAAGCGCCGGGCCTGGCGGCAGTTGCGCTCGATTAACTCGGCGACGCCGCGGCGGCCGAGCGAGCGCAGCGCGGCCCACACCTCCACGCCGCGCGCGCGCCTCGAAAGCTCGGGCGTGAAGTCCGAAGGGTTGCGGAAGGGGCTCGTCGTCGGGAGGTACTCGGCCGTAATCGCCATCGCGGCGCGCAGGGCTTCGGCGTCGCGCACGAGCGCCAGCCCGCTGTCGTAGGGGACGTTCAGCCACTTGTGAAAGTCCGTGGCCCAGGAGTCCGCGCCGGCCAGTCCGGCGGCGAGGCGCGCGGTCGAGGGCGCGGCCGCGGCCCACATCCCGAAAGCCCCGTCAACGTGCACCCACGCGCCCGCGGCGTGCGCCCGCTCGCAGATTTCCGTCAGAGGATCGAAGGCCCCCGTGTTGACGTTGCCCGCCTGAACGCAGACGACCGTGGGGCCGTCAATCGTCGGAAGTTCGTCGGGCCGCATACGCCCTTGCGAATCCACAGGCACTTTGACGACGCGGTTGCGGCCGAGCCCGAGGAGCCCGAGCGACTTGAAGAGCGTCGGGTGCGCCTCGTCACCCACGACTACCGTGATGGGGGGTGCGCCGAAGAGCCCGTCGGCCTCCACGTCCCAGCCCGCGCGCCGCAGGAGCGAGTGGCGCGCGGCGGCCAGCGCCGAGAAGTTGGCGGTCGTCGCCCCGGTGACGAAAGCGCCGCCGCAGGTGGCCGGCAGCGAGAAGAGGTCTAAGAGCCAGCCGAGCGCGACCCGTTCGAGGTGGGCCGTGGCGGGCGTGGCGTTGTGCAGCCCTGTGTTCTGGTCCCAGGCCGCGGCGAGCCAGTTGGCGGCCAGCGCCGCGGGCAGAGCGCCGCCGATGACGAAGCCGAAGTATCGGGGTCCGGCCATCGCCGTCGTCGCGGGCGAGCAGACCTCGTCCAGCGTCTGTATGACACGCTCCGGCGCGGCCGGCTCCGCGGGCAGGGGCTCGTCGAGCGCCGCCAGCTTCTCGACGGCCTCGGGCGACGGTGCGACCCCGCGGTCGCCGAGTGTCTCCAAATACCGCACGGCGCGGCGGGCGGTCTCCTCCAAAAGCTCTCTCATCCACTCCTCCTCGACTGGCGTTTAGAAGAAGATAATACTCATTCCGCCCGCGAAATGTTCCCGACCCGCCTGCTCATAATTACTCATAAAAAATTTGCGCCCTTGCGACTCCGCGTGAAATTTCCAAGCTCACGCGGAGTCGCAAGGGCGCGAAGGAAAGAGGCTCTGGCTCGCTGACTAATTCGACAGGAACCGCGCCAGGTGATCGTATCGTCCGGGCAAAAGGAGCGGGCTCCACTCCTCGGCCCTCAGCAGGGCCGCGAGCGCGTCGCCGCCGCTTTCGGTTTCGAGCGGCGACGCGAAGGCGGTCGGCGAGCAGGCGTAGGGCGTGATGATGAGCGAGAACGCGCGCACGCTGCCGGTGTCTCCCGGACCCACGTCTATGACGTTCAGTGTCCACGTGCCGTTCGGGTTCTCCCCGTCGAAGGCGGAGAGCGGGCTCCTGGGCTTGAACGACCCCGAGTAAGGGGCTCCGCCCGGCGTAATGTTCTGGATTGACCCGCCCGCGGACTCGTCGTCGAGCGTCGTGTTGCAGAAGTTATGCCCGTCGTTGCCAGCGCCGCCCGCCTGGTACATCAGAGTCACGGTCGTGCCCTGCGGCGACCTCAGCGTGACGATCAGGTCGCCGACCCAGGTGTGGTCCAGGCCGACGGTCGTCGCGCCGGTGGCGGTCGTACAGGCGGAGCCCCCGAACTTGAAGTTGAGGTCGGAGATGTTGCCCGTCACCCCGCTGACGGCGAGCGCGACCTTGACGCCCGTGGCGTTAGGCAAGTCCGGGATCGCCCTCGCCGTGCCGGCGTATGACTTGGTCGTGGCGCTGCCGCTGGCCGGGATGGGCTTGACCGTGAAGTTGACCGTCGCGGGGCTGCCGTTGCCCGTGTACGTCACCGCCAGGGAGAAGTTGAGGGTCTGGCCGCACCGCACTGAGGACGCGAGGTTGAACGTGAAAGGCGTGGTGTTGTTCCCGACGCCGGTCTTCGCCGCGAGGTTCGGGTAGGCGGACGTGTCCGACGTGATGGTCACGCCGGGGGTCGTACTCGTCAGCTTCGCGCTGACGCCCGAGGCCGCGACCGTACCCGTGTTCTTCAGTTGGACGGTGAGCTGGTTGCCGGTCTCCCCGGGCTCTATGACGATGTCCGGGTCGCCCCCGTCAGTCGTCGTCACCGTGCCGGCCAGAAGTAGCGGGGCCGCGGGGACGGAGGCGACGCGCCCCCACCAGGTTCCCCAGCGGCTGACGCCGCCCGAGACGGGGGCCGCGTGCTCCTGCACCGTCCACATGTCCAGGTCGTTCAAGGGGTCCACGACCGTGCTGCTGTAATCGCCCCAGCGGTTGCGCGTGCCGTCGAAAGTCTTGAAGTAGGGCGCGCTGCCGTTCCTGAGCGTCGCCGGGTCGCGGAGCGTGTTGGCGGCGTCCGTGCCGGCGCGGAAGGAGTAGGCCGCGCCCGCGTAAGTCTGCGACGAGAAGCGCGAGTAGCCGATGAGCACGTCCTTGTTCTTGTTGACGGCGATGCTCGGGAAGGCGTAGAACTTCGCGGCCGTCGGGTCGTCCACGCGCCCGCGCTGCTGTATGGCCCCGGCCGTCGAGAGCTGCCACCACTGGACCGAGGCGCGCGTGGCCGTCGCCGGCTCGGCGGGCAGGAAGACGGTGTGCGCGGCCCAGAGCGAGCCGGCGCGGTAGACCACCGATTGGATGCGCGAGTCGTTGGTCTGAATCTTTTCGGTCGAGCCGAGCTGCGGCGCGAAGTCGTCGCCGTTCGCGGGATTGAACGCCCAGGCGTTAGCCGCCGAGAGGGCGGGCGTGAACGGGTGCGACGCGCTGTAGGCGGGCGCGGCGGGCGTCCCCGTGATGCTGCTGATGCGCAGCTGTTTCGCCCCGTCCCAGTCCTCGACCATGTAGAGGGTGTCAAGCGCGCTGTCATAGGTGAGGGCCGGCGTCATGGTGAAGCCGTTGGTGTCCTGAAACAGTTTGAAAGTGGCCGACACGGCGAAGGCGTAGAGAGTCGTCTTGTTGAAGGCGTAAATTTTCGAGCGCTTGAAGCCCGACCCGGGCGTGACGCCGAACATGTTGACCGTGATGACGACCCAATTCTTGTTGAAGCCCATCCGCGGGTAGTCGGCCCAGGTCGTGCCGGTCGAGTCAACGTCCACCTTGTAAATCTTCCAGTTGCCGGTCGGGTCTGACGTCTGAGAGACGGCGAGCAGGATGGCCGAGGTCGGCACGCCGCCGTCGGCCGTGACCGCGAACATCCAGCGGTTGCTGAACGGGTCGTAGAAGACCTGCGGGTCGAAGGTGCCGGGCTCGCCGAACTTCCAGGGGCCGGGGACCGCCGAGAAGAAGCTGTCGAGCGTGACCGTGCTGATAGCCGCCCCGGCCCTGGTCTGGATGCGTATCTGCGTGTTGAGCACGACCATCAGGTGGTTGGGGCCGGCCGCGCCGTGCGTGTCCGGCGGGATGCTCGTGCCGTTGTCTTCGAGAGCCTTGAAGCTGGAGGCCAGCGCGGGGGAGGGGGCCAGCGGCGTGATGCCCGTGGCGGGCGCGAACGGCTCCGGCTGGTCCTTGCCGGCCCCGCCCACGACCTCGACGGTCTTGTTCCGAGGCGCGCGGCCCGGCTCGCGTATGACCTTCGGCTGCCTGTAGACGGAGGGCGAGAGCGCCTCCTTGCCCGCGAGCTTGGAGAAGTTGACGACGACGCCCGTGTCAGAGAGTCCCGTCTCGCCCTGCGTCTGCCGGACGAGCTCCGTGCCGGAGGCGGCGCTCGTCGCGGGCTCCTGCACGCCGACGGAGCCGCGCTCCCCCTGCTCCTGGGCCAGCGCGAGGTAGCCGGCGGTGAAGAGGACGACCAGCACGACAAAATGTGGGAGATATTTCTTCATAGCTTTAACCCTTTTCACTTGAGCGCGACGCGACGCCAACCGGCGATTGATTGATTAAGGAATCCTGGCAGCGCCAGTCCGCTTGCGGGTGAGGGTGAGCGAGTCAAGCGAGGTGCAAATCCAAGAGGCGCAAGCGCCCTTCTGAGGGCGCTCTTACATGGGACGCGTGTCCAACCATCGTAGAGTTTACTACTCGGCGAACGGCGGCCGCAAGCTGAAGAATTGAGAGGGCGGGCCGTTCATTCGCCGCCGCCGTACAGCTCCTCTATCAACTGGCCGTACTTCTCGTCAACGACGCGGCGCTTGACCTTGAGCGTCGGCGTCATCTCGCCGCTGTCTATGGAGAACTCTTCCGGGAGCAGCGCGACGCGGCGGACGCGCTCGTAGTCTGCGAGGCCCCGCGTCAACTGTGCCACCTCCTGCTGGACGATCTTGATGGCCGCGGCGTGGCGGCTCCACTCGGCGCGCGTCGCGGGCTTCTGCTCTCCCTTCTCCGACATCGCGCCCGCGAGCGCCTCCCAGTCGGGGACGACGAGCGCGACCGGCTGCTTGCGCCCCGCGCCGATGACGACCACCTGGTTGATCAACTCGCTCTGCTTAATCAAGCTCTCGACCAACTGCGGCGCGACGTACTTGCCGTTCGAGAGCTTGAACAGGTCTTTCTTCCGGTCGGTGATGTGGAGGTGGCCTTCGTCGTCCATGTGGCCCACGTCGCCCGTCATGAACCAGCCGTCCTCGATGACGGCGGCCGTCGCCTCGGGGTGGTTGTAGTAGCCCTTCATCACGTTCGGCCCGCGCACCAGAATCTCGCCGTCCCCTGCGATGCGCACATCAATGCCGGGGAAGACGAGGCCGACCGAGCCCGTCTTGTTGTTTTCGGGCCGGTTGGCCGAGATGATACACGTCTCCGTCATCCCGTAGCCTTGCAGGATGGGAATGTCGGCGGCCCAGAAGGCGTAGGAGAGCGTCGGCGAGAGCGGCGCGCCGCCCGAGACGAAGTAGCGGAGGCGGCCCCCTATGCCCGCGCGCCACTTCGAGAAGACGAGCCGGTTCGCCAGGTCGCGCTTGAGCTCAAGCAGCGGCGGCACCGGCTCTCGCTTGTCCTTCAGCTCGGCCCATTTTTGGCCCACTTCGAGCGACCAGGCGAACAGCTTGCTCTTCCAGCCGCCGGCCGACATCCCCTTCTTGACGATGCGCTGGTAGACCTTCTCGAAGAGCCTGGGCACGGCCGTCATGATCGTCGGCTGGACTTCGCGCAGGTGCTCGCCGACCACGTCGAACGAGGCGGCGTAGTAGACGGAGACGCCCGCGTAGCAGAAGACGTAGAAGCAGGTGCGCTCGAAGATGTGCGAGAGCGGGAGGACGGAGAGCGCCGTGTCGGTCGCGAAGATGGGGAGCGCGGAGGCTATCGAGCGCACGTTCGAGATGAAGTTGTCGTGCGTCAGCATGACGCCCTTCGGCTCGCCCGTCGTGCCCGAAGTGTAGATGACCGTCGCCAGCTCTGCGCCCCGGCCGGGATTTATGAGCGCGGCAAAAGCGTCCGGCTCAGCGGCGGCCCGCTCGCGCCCGCGCCGCTCCAACTCTTCGAGCGTCATCGCGCCCTCGACCTGAGAGCCCGCGTCCTCGTCAAAGAAAATAATGCCTTCGAGGGCGGGGACGCCTTCGATGCCGGGGCGCGCGTGCTTGAAGACCTTGCGGCCCGAGACGAAGAGGAGGCGCGCGCCCGAGTCTTCGAGGATGAAGCGGACCTGCTCGACGGCCTGCGTCGTGTAGATGGGGACGTTGACGGCCCCCATGCTGAGGATGGCGAGGTCAACGATTGACCACTCGGGGCGGTTCTCCGAGAGGAGTGCGACGCGGTCGCCGCGGGCGACGCCGATCTCGTCCAGGCCGAGGGCGATGTGCGAGACGCGCTCACTGAAAGTCGCGCCGGAAATATTGTGCCAGTCGCCGCCGCGCTTGGTGTTGAGGGCGTCCGGCTTGTCGTGCCTGCGGGCGGCGTCGAGGCAGAGCTGCGGGACGGTTTCGAGGTGTCGTGCTTCGCTGGTCGAGTCGGTCACGTATGGGCCGCCGAGCACAAGTCGGCTTCTCCTCATTTAGTTATTAACCACAGAGGACACGGAGGAAGATAAAAAAATAATTCCAGATTTCAGATTTGAGATTCCAAATCCGCCCTTTCAAACCCTGTTCTGTCCTCTGTGTCCCTCTGTGCCCTCTGTGGTTTCTCTTCCGCCTCAGATGATAATGCGCTGCCGGCCTTGAGCGCCAGAGTGCAGCGCGAGACGCAGACGAGACGGTTGCGGTCGTCGCGGATTTCGATTGACCAGACACTGAGCTGGCGGCCCTGGTAGACGGGCACGGCCTCGGCCGTGACTGTGCCGCGCGAGACGGAGCGGACGTGGTTGGCGTTGATCTCGACGCCGACGGGCGTGAAGCGCGCGAGGTCCGTGTTGAGCGCCGCGCCGATGGCCGCCGCCGTCTCGGCCAGCACGACCGAGACGCCGCCGTGCAGCAGCCCCGTGTACTGGTGGACGCGCCCCGTGACGGGCATCGAGAGGCGGACGCGCTCGGGCACGGCCTCCTCGATCTTGATGCCCAGCGTGTCGAGGATCGTCTCCTTCGACCAGTTCCTCATGTTCTCAAGCAGTGTCGTCATGACGAATCAAAACCTCAACGGCTTTGCCGCGGCAGCGCGACGGGTTCGGTGACGCCGGGGATGCCCGGCTGCCTGACGGAGCGGCGACGACGGTGCCTGCGCCTGTGCTGGCCCCCTTCCTCGACGCGCCCGTTGATGGTGGCGAGCGCGGCCAGGACCAGAAAGAGGAGCGCGTTCGAGGTCGTGTGCAGCGTGAAGTCGAAGAAGCTGTGCACGAGCACGGCGAAGCAGCCGACGAGCGCGCCCGTGGCGACGCCCGCGCGGAACACGTCCTCTGTCTCGCGCCTCGCCAGGGCCGCGCGGAACAACACGACGACGAAGAAGAGGCCGAGGACTACTCCGAGCAGCCCTGCGTCCGACGCGAGCTGCAAGTAGTCGTTGTGCGCCTGCTCCAAACGGTAGAGGCCGTTGCGCGTGTCGTACTGAGTGTAGGCCGCGCCGAACGAGCCGAGGCCCGTGCCGACGAGCGGGTGGTCTTTGATGACGCGCAGCGTCACGCTCCAGAAGTGCGCGCGCCCCGTGGTCGGGTCTTCGAGGTTGACCGTGCCGACGACGCGCGAGAGCGCCTCCTCGCCGCCGAACAGGAGCGCGCCGCCGATGAGCGCCAGCACCATCGCCAGCGCTAGGCCGGCGCGCACGGCCGCCACCTTCAGCCGCCCGGCGGGCCGGCGCGCGTCACCTTCGGCTCTCTCCTCGCCGCGCCTGAACCCGGTCAGCATCAGTAGGAACACCACCTCTGCGGCGAGCGCGATCAGGCCGCCGCGCGAGTTGGTCATGACGAGCGCGATGCCCATGAAGGCGACGGCGAAGATGTAGAGCGGGCGCTTCTCGCGCTCGATGGCCCCTGTGAAGAGCAGGCCCAGCGGGAGCGCCATCGTCAGCTCCATGTAGCCCGCGAAGTGGTGCCGGTTGTAGAAGGGGCCGAAGGGCGTGCTCTGCGGCAGCTCTTTGAGCCAGTAAATCCTGTCCGGGCTGGTGAAGTGTTGGAGCAGTCCGAAGAACGCGAGCGCGAAGCCGAAGATGGTGACGACGCGCACCACCAGGCGCAGCCGCTTGGGGCTGTCTATGTAGGCGAGCGCGGCCGCGAAGTAGACCAGCAGCGCCGCCACCTGCACGAGCGCCAGCCGCGTCGAGTAGGAGTCGAGCGAGAGCGCGCCGCCTCCCCTGAGCGGCAGGAGTTGAAAGAGTCCGAGCAGGAAGAGGCCGAGGAGCGGCAGTTGGAGCGGGCTGCGGCTGAAGCGTAGCTTGCGGCTGCGCCAGGCGTCCACGGCCCAGAGGACGACCAGCGCCGCCGCGCCGATCTCGAAGGCGGCGAGCGCCCAGTAGTGGACCGTGCCGTAGGCCAGCGCCGAGAGCACGACGGCCAGGCAGAGCGAGACGACGACGAAGCGGCTCGCGATCGTCCTGACCGGCTCAGCGAACGGCGGCTTTGGGCTCGCTTCCCTTCGTGCCGCCGACGCCTGCTCCGGCGCGTTGGAGATTGAAGTCGTCATACCAGACAAGGCCGAAAATGGGGCAGACAGCGTCGTCGCACTTCTCGCGGCGGACGCGTATCAGGACCGCCTCGGACCCGGGCGGCGCGGTAAACTCAAGCGTCTGCGGCTGCCAATCCTGCGTGCCGTTCTCTAACGCGGTCGTCGCGCCCAGGACGGTCTTGCCGTCCGCGCTGTCCACGACCTCCACGAGCGGCGTGCCCCCGCTCTTCAACTCCTGCGTGCGGACGTAGAACTCCAGGCGGTAAGTCTGGCCCGGCTCGACCACGACCGTCTGCGAGATGTTGTTGAAGGCGAGCGCCGAGGGCGACTTGAAGGCGACGCGCAGGCTGCGTCCGCCGCCGTGCTTGTTGGACGGGTCAAACCCGACTGTGGCCTGTGGGACGGACTTGACCTTCCAGGCGAACGGGCTCGACGAGGTCGCGTCAATCTCCTCCTCGAAGCCCGGGTTCGAGACTTCGCCGACTCTGGCTTTGATCGCGTCGGCCCCGTTCACGTCGCGCGCCAGGTCGAGCGCCGCGCGGTCGCGCTTGGCCGCGAGCAGGGCTTCGACCACCGCCTGACCGCTCGCGCGCTGCTGCTGTTTCTCGTCCGGCGTCAGGCTGGCCCAGAGGCGCAGCGCGTCGTCGAAGCGCCCGCGCCCGGCGACGTAGACGGCCAGCTCCGCGCGCGCCGCGGCAGAGCCCCCGGCCGCGCGGTTGATCGCGTCCACGTCCTCGCCAAAGATGACCCAGGCGGCGTTGAAAATCTGCGACCTCAGCTTCGGGTCGGCCTCGGCCGCGCGCCGCAGCTCCGTGAACGCCTCGTCACCGCGGCCGGCGCGCAAGAGCACGTTGCCGAGGTGCCAGCGCGGGTCTGCGTAAGCGGGCGCGAGTTCGACTGCGCGGCGCAGTGCCTGCTCGCCGCCCGCGGGGTCGCCCGCCTGCTCGCGCGCGCGCCCGAGGCTCACCCAGAAGCGGTAGTCGTTGGGCGCGAGGCGGGCGGCCTCCTCGTAGTGCCTGAGCGCGTCTTCCAGCTCGCGCGGGTCCAGGCTGTTCTTCTTCAGCCCGGCGACGACCCAGTGCGTCCAAGGGTCGTCGGGCGCGAGCCGCATCGCCGTCTCCGCCGCGCGCAGCCTTGCGGCCGCCTGCTCCTCCTCGGAAGCGTTCTCGTCCACGATCTGCGGGGCGTACTCCGCGACGAAGTCGCCGACGTACCAGCGCGTCGCGTACCAGGAGCCGACGAGCGCCAGCACGACCGGCACGACCAGCAGCACGCGCCACAGCGGCACGCTCCCCAGGTCCACAAACTTTAATTGATCGGGCGTTGATTCAGACACGGTGAAAAGCAGTGCGGAATGCGGAATGATGAATGAATGAAACACGCTTTAGTCTTTTATTCATTATTCCGCATTCATCATTCATCGTTGACCTCTTCGATCCTGATTCTCATCCGCTTGAGCACGACGTTGGCCTCGGCGCAGTCGTTGAGGATTTCGGCGACGCGCTCGGGCGTGAAGCGCGAGCTGGAAATGAGCACTTCGTCCACGCGCTGGTCGCGGCAGATGTCGCGCAACTGCCCGTTGCCGCCGAAGACCCTCAGGCCGTGTATGACCTTGCCCCTCTTGTTCGGGTCGTCGTCCACGAACCCGACGGGCGCGTATTGCAGCTCGCGATTGTTGAGGAGCTCGCGGAGCAGGAGTTCGCCGCCGTCGCCCGCGCCGTAAATCAGGACGCGGCAGCCGTCGCGCGCCGTCTGCGTCGGCAGGAGCTGGCGGAAGAGGCGGAAGGCCATGCGGCTCCCGGCCAGCAGCATGAACATCAGGATGGCGTCCACGATGAAGACCGTGCGCGAGACGCCCTCGAAGCGGAAGGCGAAGAGGATGGCGAGCACGCTCGCCACGCCCCCGATGACGACCGCCTTGGCGTGCACGACCAAATCGTCCACGCTCGTGTAGCGCCAGATGCCGCGGTAGACGCCCATCACCAGGAACGCGGCCATCTTCGTGAAGACCACCACGGGCAGCGTCCGCAGGAAGACGCGCCACGCGCCGCTCTCTTCGAGCGGCCCGAACCTGAGAGCGTAGGCCCCGTAGTAGGCCAGGATGATCAGCACCACGTCGAGCGAGACCTCGAAGATGCGCCGCTTGTAGGAGAGGTCAACCAGGAACGCGAACAACGGCTTCTCGCGCGCCGCCCGGACCTCCTCCTCGTCGTAGACCTTGACGCCGGCGAGATACACCCCGAGCAGCGTGAGCAGGACCGTGAAGCCGCCGATGGCCGCGAGGCTCAGGTCAATCTTCATCTCGCGCACGACCATCGCCACCAGCCCAGAGAGCCCCGCGAACCCGTAGAGCATCCAGACGGCGCGGCGCTCGGAGAGCCCGAGGGCCACCAGCCTGTGCGAAGTGTGGTCGCGCCCGCCGACGCGCATACTTCGCCCCGAGAGCTTCCGCAGGACGGTGACCAGCGTCGTGTCGAAGATGGGGATGAAGAGAATCAGAATTGGCACAGCGAGCACGGGCAGGAAGCTGCGCGAGCGCCCGCCCTGCGCCGCGCTCATCAGCGCCGTCGCGGCCAGGAAGAACCCTATGAACATCGAGCCGCAGTCGCCCATGAAGATCGTGGCCGGGTTCGAGTTGTAGACCAAAAATCCGATCAGCGCGGCGGCGAAGACCGCGAGCATCAGTGCCTCTGTGGGCTGCGCGCTCGCCAGGAAACTCATCGCCAGGAAGACGGAGGCGATGGCGGCGATGCCGGCCGCGAGCCCGTCCATGTTGTCGAGCAGGTTGACGGCGTTGGTGATGCCGACGAGCCAGAAGATCGTGATCACCATGTTGACGGGCGGCGAGCCCGTCCACGGGAGGCTCAACCCGTAATAGATGACGAAGGCCGCGCCCATGATCTGCCCGATCAGCTTCTGGTAGGGCTTGGCGTTGAACAAATCGTCCGCGAGCCCGACGGCGAAGAGGAAGGCGCTGGCGCAGAGCACGACCCAGATGTAGTCGCGGTCGTGGTTCAGAATCTCGTCCGGCCGCGGCGGCACGAAGAAGAGGTAGGCGACGATGACCAGGGCGACCGAGAGAAAAATGGCGACGCCGCCGAGCATGGCGGTCGGCTTTTTGTGCCAGCGGTCGGTCTTCGGCTTGGCGACCGCGCCCCAGCGCCGCGCCAGCGCGCGCACCGCGGGCGTCAAGACCAGCGCCAGCACGAAGGAGGCGGCGACCGGAATGAGATAGGCGGGCTTAAACGGCATCACTAAAGCACAGCAGTTGTGATTTTAGGGTTTGTGAACCTGGAAACCCTATTAGATAAACGACGACAAATCAAGCGGCGGGTGTGAGAAACACACTACGCAAGCCACCTTGTCAAAGGATTGAAACTACCCGGCCGAGCCGAACGCGGACTTGATTCCTTCTTTGAGCATCAGGCGGCGGCTGCTCAGCGTCGCCATGTGGAAGGGGACGACGCAGCCGCAGCGGTCGCAGTCCGCGTTGTCGCCCATCATGCACTTGCCCTTCGGCTCGCCCGTCGGACCCAGCGCGAAAGCCTTGAGGCGGAACTCGCAGTTGTCCGTCACGCGCTTCGAGTTCTTCGAGCGCATCAGCTCCAGCGTCGAGTCGAGCATATTGATCGTGCCGGGGTACTTCCTCTTGAGCGCCAGCAGCTGGTCAATCAACTTGTCGCGCTTCTCCCAGTCGAGCCACAGCGCCTCGTCCAGGTTCGTGACCGGCGTGAAGAAGTCGAAGATGATGCCGCCGCGCGCAATCGGCCCCCACTCTTTAATCAAGTCTTCAACGCAATCGGCCGTGATGCTCGTCAGCACGCACGAGATTTGAATCCGCAGCTCCGGGTGTTTGATGACGTTCTGCTTGATCTTCTGGTAGATGCCGGGCGCGCGCATCCGGCTGAACGCCTCCTCGGTCCCGTCAATCGAGATGACCCAGGTGCAGTCCTCCCAGTCGGGCAGCTCCATCGTCCCGTTGGTCACGATGGTGTTGTTCTTGAAATATTTTCTCCCGACCTCGATCAGTTGCTTACGCACCATCGGCTCGCCGCCGACCCAGGTGCAGAGCATCATCGGGTGGCCGGCCGCCTTCATCTCTTCCAGCTTCTCGACCCACTTCTCGACCGACAGCTCCTTCTCGCCCGCGTGGTCTTCGGCGAAGAAGTAGCAGTGCTCGCACCGCAGGTTGCAGCGGTTCGTCACGTCAATCGAGCCGACGGCGTACTTCGGCAGCCCGAAGACGAACAGGCGCGTCACATTGGCGAGCTTGCGGATTTTCTTACCCAACTTCATAAGAGGCACATCATATAACATCCGGGCGCAAAACGACTACGCCAGACCTATCTGCCGGTTGAGGCGGGCGAAGTCGAAGTTGTTCCAGGCTTCCACGATTTTACCGTCGCGGACGCGGATGATGCAGAGGCCGTCGAACTCGACCGCGTTGTTGGTGGCGGCGACGCCGAGGTTGTCGCCCTGGTGGATCGCTCGCACCGTGCAGCGGGCCGCCGCTTTGTCGTCCTCGCAGATGCAGTCTTCGACAGTGATCTGTATGTCGGGGAAGGCTTCGCGGAAGCGGCGGAAGAAGGGCTTGAAGCCGGAGTGGCCGCGCAGCTCCTCGCCGTTCTCGTCCACGAGGCCGTGCGCGACGCCTTCGGGGCGAACATCTCGTCAATCGCGTCCTCGCGTCCCTTGTTCCAGACCTCCTCGAACCAGCGGCGCATGATGCTGCCGCTCTCGCTCTCGCTTCTCATCTCTTCACCTCCCGCCGCTGTGAAAATTGATGACGCTCTGCAAAATCCCGTCGAGCGTCATCTCGGGGCGGAAGCCGACGAGGGCATTCACTTTCGTGATGTCGGGCACGCGGCGCGGCATGTCCTCGAAGCCCTCCTCGTAAGCCTCGTCGTAGGGCACGAACACGATCTCGGATTCCGACCCGGTCAGCCCCTTGACGCGCTCGGCCAGCTCCAGGATAGTCACCTCCTCGCTCGACCCGATGTTGAAGACCTGGCCCACCGCCTGCGGGTTGTCCATTAACTTGACGAGCGCGCCAACCACGTCGCCGACGAAGCCGAAGCAGCGCGTCTGCTGCCCGTCGCCGTAGACGGTGATGGGCCGCCCGGCGAGCGCCTGCTTGACGAAGGTCGGGATGACCATTCCGTACTGGCCCGTCTGGCGCGGGCCGACGGTGTTGAAGAGGCGGACGACGATGGTCGGCAGCTTCTTCTCTCGCCAGTAGGCCAGCGCCAGAAACTCGTCAATCGCCTTCGAGCAGGCGTAGGACCAGCGGCCCTTGGTCGTCGCGCCCATGACGAGGTTGCCGTCCTCGCGGAAGGGAACCTGGTTGCTCAGGCCGTAGACCTCCGAGGTCGAGGCGACGAGCACCTTCTTCTTCTTCTTGTTCGCCAGGCTGAGGACGACCTCCGTGCCGCGCACGTTCGTCTCGATGGTGCGCACGGGGCTCTCGACGATGAGCTTGACGCCGACGGCCGCCGCCAGGTGGAAGATGACGTCGCACTGGTCAACCAGCTCGGCGACGACCGGCTGGTTGTGCACGGAGTCAATCGTGTAGTGGAAGCGCTCGTGCACCTTCAGGTGCTGGATGTTTTCGATGCTGCCGGTCGAGAGGTCGTCAATCGCGTAGACCTCGTCGCCGCGCTGCAAGTAGGCGTCGGCCAGGTGTGACCCGATGAACCCCGCCCCGCCCGTAATCAAGACACGCACAATTCAAAACACCTCGTCTGAAAGGAAGTCGGAAAGCTCTAAGGCCGCGCGTCCAGAGTCGAAGATTTGCTGCTGGCCGCGGGCTTCGGACTTTGGACTTTGGACTCTGTGGATTCTTCTGTCAACTCGCGGTAAAGGTTTTCGATGTCGGCGAGCAGGCGGCCCTTGGAATAGTTCTGCTCGACGAAGCGCCGGCCGCGCTCGCCCATCGCGCGCGCCGTCTCACCCAGCCCGATGAGGCGGGCGAGCCCGTCCGAGAAAGCCTCCGCGTCGTTCGGGCGCACGCCGACGCCGTGCTCGTGCGTGCGGAATGCCTCCGCTGCTTTCTGGTCGTCCTTCCCGCCGCCGAGCAGGTCCACGACGCCGCCGACGGTCGTGGCAATGACGGGGCGCGCGTTCGCCATCGCCTCGATGAGCGTCAGCGGCGTCCCCTCGTTGAACGAGGTCAGCGCAACGATGTCGAGCGCCGGGTAGAAGTTTTCCGGGTCGTCGCGCGTCCCCAGAAAACTGATGTCGCCCGCGAGCCCGAGCGCGCTCGCCTGCGCCTCAAGCTCGCCGCGCAAGCTCCCGTCGCCGACGACGACGAACCTCACGCGCCGGCCGTCTCGCTCCAAGCCGTACTTCTCCTTGAAGCGCGCGGCCGCCTGAAGGAAGAGCGCGTGATTCTTCACCTCCGTCAGCCGCCCGACGATGCCGACGAGCACGTCTTCTGGCCCAGCCCGCAGCTCGTCGCGCAGCAGGTGGCGGCGGCCCTCGCCCCCCGCGAAGACATTCGTGTCGAGGCCGAGCGGGATGACGCGGAACTGCGTTGCGCGCCCCACCCCGAACTCCTCGTGAATCTCGCGGTGCTGCTGCGGGCTGATGACGACGATGCGGTCGGTCGCCAGTCGCGCCAGCGTCCTCTCGATGACGAGGAAGAGGCGCGTCTTGAGAGGGCCGTAGTAGCTGTGGAAGATGTGCCCGTGGTAGGTGTGGACGAAGCGGCAGGGGCGGGGCTGGCCCAGCAGCGCCTTGGGCGTCAGCCAGCGGTAGAGCAGGCCGGCGACGCGGCCCACCGTGCCGGCCTTCGCCGTGTGCGTGTGGACGATCTGCGGGCGCTCGCGCCGGAAGAGCTTGTAGAGCTTCCAGACCGTCACGGCGTCCTGCGGCGAAATCTCGCGGCTCATTTCGGGGATGACGTGGGGCGCGACATTGTTGGCCGCGGCGAAGTAGCCCATGTCGTCCTCGCCCGCGGGGACGACGCCCGCGACGAGCAGCGTCTCGTAGCCCGCGTCGCGCAGGCCCTCGGTCAGCCACACGACATGGCGCGCCGGCCCGCCGACGTTGAGGCGCGCGATGATTCTCACCACGCGCGTAGTGCGTCCACCAATGCCGTCCGTCCCTCTCATCGCGGCGCACATTGTAAGTGATTTCTCGCGATGTCAACAGCCGCGGAGCGACGAAGACGCGGGGCGGCGGCCGCACTTTTAAGGCCGCCTGTTGTTCGCCCCCGCCCGCAAAAATGGCCCAGAACCTACGGCGGCGCGCCCGGCCGGAATTGGCACAATAAAAAATGGTTGACATTGGGAGATAATTGTCGTACAAGACTGGGCTGCTTCTGAAAGGACTGGCGCTTCCTTCTCGACAAAGCCTCGCTCGCCTTTTGGATTTATTCATCGGCCCAGACAGCATTGTTGGAATAATCCAAACAGATAGCCGTACCAATTTCAACGGGCGCTCCCCTGGGCGCCCCCCCTTCAACAATCAGACCCGTAAGGAGAAATTCATGAAAAGCCTCTCAACCACCCTAAGAGTGTTAGCTTGTGCGATTTTCATCGCCGCCATTTCCTCCGCGGCCCAGGCCCAGGCGACCCGCACGTGGGTCTCCGGCGTCGGTGATGACGTCAACCCGTGCAGCCGCACCGCCCCCTGCAAGACTTTCGCCGGTGCCATTTCGAAGACCGCCGCCGGAGGCGAGATTGACGCCCTTGATCCGGGTGGTTTCGGCGCGGTGAACATCACCAAGGCGATCACCATTGACGGCGGTTCCGCGTTCGCCTCCATCCTCGCCAGCGGCACGAACGGCGTCATCGTCAACATCGGCGCGGCCGCCACCGACGGCAGGAGGGTGACCCTGCGCAGGCTCTCCATCAACGGCGGCACGAACGCCGCGCTCGGAGTCAGCGGCGTCAGAGTCATCGCCGCCAGAGAAGTTAACATCGAGAACTGCTACATCGCGAACTTCTCGACGACCGGCGTCAAGGCCGACGAGTTGACCGAGAGCGGCACGCTGTTGCGGATCGTGGACACGAACATTAACAACACGGTCATCGGCGTCACGACGAGCACGACCACCGGCTTTATGCTCGGCGTCTTCGACCGCGTCCACATCAGCAGGGAGACGGTCGGCATCGTCACGAAGGACCGCTCCTTCCTGACGGTGAAGAACACGTACATCTCGGACAGCAAGGGCGGCGCCGCACCGCTCCCGGCTGGCATCCAGGTCCTCGCGCCGTCCAACCAGAACAACCTGAACCTGGAGGGCGTGGTGCTGTTCTCCGTCGGCAAGGGCATCATCGGGGGCGCCAACGGGACGAAGATTGACCTGTCGAACACCAGCATCCTGAACAACACGGACGCGATCACGACCGCGGGCGGCCAGCTCAACTCGCACGGCAACAACCAGATCAACAACAACACGAATCCAACCCCGGCGCTGAATGGGATTGGGCAGCAGTAGGTTTCGGTCGGTTCTCGCTTGCTTGTTTGCCTGCCCGCCGCTTCGGTGGCGGGCAGGCGGGGTCTGACTTCCCCTGCGAGCAGCCGGGGCGCGTGCGCCTCGGCCCTCCGCCCGGAGCCGCCGGGTGAACCCCAGGATCGTCTACCTACCGTTCACACACAACAGGCAAGTGCAGACCCCTGGAATTTTGATTTTCGGGCGGGCGACACCCGCCCTGGATAAATTCCCGCACTGAGACTTACGCCGCAGTGCCCTAGTAAGGAGGACAGAAAATGTCTAACCCCCGCGTATCCCAAATACGCCGACGGGCGAAACTGACGCGGCGCTTGTTCAGCACGGTCAGTCGTCCTATTCCGTTTCTAAGTCTTTTATTCATCCTGCTCGCCACGGCCCTTTATGCCGGCTCGTCCGCTTCGTCATCCCGTCCGAAGTCGCCGGAGCCTGCCGCCGCGAGTCAGGTCAAGTCGGTGAAGGGCGGCCTCAGCTCTTCGATTAAGGCCGGCAATCATCTAGGCCCCCGCGCCGCGGCCCTGACCGCGCCGGCCTCGGCCGAGATGTTCCTGCTTCCCCAGGAAGCCATCGTCTACGATCCCGAAACTGTCACCACCTACGCCGCCGACTGCGTCACTCCGAAGAGCTCTTTCAACTTCGGCGACGTGGTCTGCGCGAAGGTTGACGGGGGCATCCCCCTCGAAATCTCTTCGCGGCGCTTTAGCTGGGTCGGGACCGACAACTACATCAAGAGGCTGGAGCCCGTGACGGCCATCGGGCAGACGGACTCCTTCCAACTCCCCTCCTCCAACGACCCGAACGTTGACCTGCGCGGCGTGTGGAGAGTCAACAGCATCAGCTCGCGCTCTTCCGTTAGGGCCGCCGCGTATTTCACCGTCAGCGACCCGAACGACAACGTCGCGGACCTCGTCGTCTACGACTCCGTCAACACGGACATCACCAACGTCGCGTCGGGGACGAACGTCGAGTTCGCGGTGTGGCTCATCAACCGCGGTCCCGATGCGGCCACAAACGTCTCGCTGACGAACGTCGTGCCGTCCGGCGCGACCTTCGTCAGCCTGCAACAGGATGACGGCCCGGCCTTCAACTGCCCGAGCGGCGCGGCGGGGCCGTGCACGATTGCGAGCCTGGGAGCCGGCCAGTCCGCGAGGATCAGGTACGTCTACGAGACGAGCAGCACGGCCGCCGTCGGCACGGCCATCGTCAACACGGCGGAAATCTCCAGCGACACGACGGAGCAGGCCACCGACAGCAACACTTCGTCGGCCGCGCTCGCCATCACCACGACGGGCGGGGCGAACCCGTGCCATATCGTCTGCCCCGGCAACGTCACCAAGGTGGCCGATTCCGTTCTCAACGGCCAACCCGGTGCCTCCGTCACCTTCTCGTCGGGCGATATTGAAGGCGACTGCGGGACGGTGACCGCCAACCCGGCCTCCAGCTCCTTCTTCCCCGTCGGCACGACGACTGTCAACGTGAGTACGGGCGCGGGAGAGTCGTGCACCTTTAACGTCGAGGTCACGGCCGCGGGCGCGGCCCCGACCATCTCCTGCCCGGCCCCGGTCGCTGTGGACTCCGGCGGTTCCTGCTCGGCCACTGTGAGCGAGCAGGCTCTGGGCATCCCGACGACGAACGGCGGCAGCGGCCAACGGACCGTGACCAGCGCGCGCAGCGACGGCGCGGACCTTGACGCGCCTTACCCGCTCGGCACGACCACGATCACCTGGACGGTGACCGACGAGGCCACCGCCAGCTCCAGTTGTACGCAGACTGTGACGGTCACCGGCAGCGACACGACGGCTCCGACCATCACGGCCCCTGCGAACATCACCATCGGGACCGGCCCGGACGCGGTCTCCTGCGGGGCCATCGTCGGCGAGACCGAGCTGGGCACGGCCGAGACGGCCGACGATTGCACCGGCGCGATCACTGTCCTCCGCACGGGCGTTCCCGCCGGGAACTTCTTCCCGCTGGGTTCGACCACGATCACCTACCGGGCGAGGGACGCGGCGGGCAACCTGTCCGCTCCTGTCACCCAGACGGTGACGATCACGGACGACACGAAGCCGCGGATCACCGCGCCGGCAGACCCGGCCACGGCCTACGTCTGCCCGAGCGATGTCCCGGCCGCCAACCCGGCGCAAGCGACACTCGGCGCGATAGACGAGAACAACAACGTCCTGCCGCCGGATAATTGCAGCACGCCGACGGTGGCGGTGACCGAGACGAGAAGCGGGGCCGGCTCGGCCAGCAGTCCGCTGATCATCACGCGCACCTTCACGGCGACGGACGCGGCCGGCAACTCGGCCAGCGATGACCAGGTCATCACGGTCATTGACAACGTGGCCCCGACGCTCACGCTCAACGGGCCTAGCTCGGTGACGGTCGAGTGCCACACGTCCTTCACCGATCAAGGCGCGACGACGAGCGACAACTGCGCGGACTCGGGCGCGGTGACGGTCTCCGGCTCGGTTGACGTCAACACGCCGGGCACGTACACGCTGACCTACAACGCGACGGACGCGGCCGGCAACGCCGCTCCGCCCGTCACGCGCACGGTCACGGTCGTGGACACCATCAAGCCTGTCATCTCGCTCAACGGTTCGAGCACGATGACGGTCGAGTGCCACACCTCGTTCAGCGATCCGGGCGCGACCGCGTCCGACTCGTGTGATTCGAGCGTGCCGGTCTCGACCTCGGGCTCGGTGGACGTGGAGACGCCGGGAACCTACACGCTCACCTACAACGCGTCTGATGACTCAGGTAATCAGGCCGACACGGTGACGCGCACGGTCACGGTCGTGGACACGATTGCGCCGACCATCACGCTCAAGAACGTGAACATCAGTTTCTGGCCGCCCAACCACAGCTACAAGACCGTCACGGTCGCGGACCTTGTGCAGGGCGCTAGCGACGGGTGCGACGAGACCATTGACGTTAACGACGTGTTCATCTCGCAGGTGAGCAGCGACGAAGCAGTCAACGGCAACGGCGACGGCAACACTGGTGCCGACATCGTCATCGCCGGCAGCGGCTGCAAGTCGGTGAATCTGCGGTCTGAGCGCAGAGGTAGCGGCGACGGGCGCGTCTACACCATCACGTTCAAGGTCAGGGACGCGTCCGGCAACGTCGGGACCGCGACGGCCAAGGTCACCGTGCCGCGCAGCAGTAACAGCGCGGCCGTTGACAGCGGCGCCGCCTACACGGTCTCGGCTAGCTGCCAGTAGCCGGGACGAGTCGGAACAGGGCCGCCGGGTGCTCGTCCGCGGGCACCCGGCGGAAACCCCCGACCGTTACGCTCCGCTTTTATAGACGAAAGGAGTCTCATGAAAAACCTTCCCGCTATCGCTCGCTTCGCGGTCCTCGCCGCGGCACTCGGCGCCCTCCTGGGCCTGCCGCTGCTGACGAGCGCGATGTCGCCGCAGTCCGGCTCGGTGACGGTCGTCAACTCGTCCTCGAACGAGATTGGCAACGTCTTCTTCTCGCCCGTGAACACGGACGACTGGGGGCCGGACCAGCTCAACAACGCGGTCATCGCCCCCGGCGCGTCAGCCTCGTTCAACGTCTCGTGCAGCGGCTCGATCAAGGTCATCACCGAAGACGGCGACGGTTGCTTCGTCTACAGCACCGCCTCCTGCTCCGGGGACACCGTGACCATCACCAGCAGCTCGGCGCGGGACTGCGGCAACTAACGCGCGAGCACCGATTAAAACCCCCTCGGCGGGGAGGCGTTGACGACGAATCAGCGCCTCCCCGCCCTCTTTGTCTCACTTCTTGACAGGCCGGATACCCGCTCCTTATACTCCGAACCTCAAGCCCGTCGCGCTAAGTCCAAAACTAACATCGCCGGCAAGCAACTAACTTTCAATGAGCAGACTTTTCATCACGGGCGGCGCGGGCTTCATCGGCTCCGCCTTCGTCAGGCTGATTCTCGCCGAGCGGGAGTCGTGGCACATCACGAACTACGACGCCCTCACCTACGCCGGCAACCCAGACAACCTCGAAGGCTTGGACAAGGAGCGGCACCGTTTCGTCCGCGGCGACATCAGCGACCGCGAGGCCGTCCTCGCCGCCCTGGAGGAGGGGACCGACGCCGTCATCAACTTCGCCGCCGAGTCGCACGTTGACCGCAGCATCGCCTCCGCCGAAGAGTTCCTCCGCACCAACGTCCTCGGCACGCAGGTCTTGCTCGACGCGGCGCGCGCCAAAGGCGTCCGCCGGTTCGTGCAGGTCTCGACCGACGAGGTGATGGGCAGCCTCCCCGAAGACGAGATGGTTTTTTTCACCGAGGCCACCGCGCTCGCGCCGAAGAACCCTTACGCCGCCTCGAAGGCAGGGGCCGAGCACCTCGTCAGCGCGGCCCACCACACGCACGGGCTCGACATTGTCATCACGCGCTGCGGGAACAACTACGGCCCGCGCCAGTTCCCCGAAAAATTTCTCCCCCTGCTGCTCTCCAACGCGCTCGCCGACGAGCCCATCCCCGTCTACGGCGACGGCCTCTACGTGCGCGACTGGATTTACGTCGAAGACCACTGCCGCGCCGTCCTGGCGGCCCTGGAGCGCGGGCGCTCGGGCGAGGTCTACAACATAGGCGCGCGCAACGAGCGGCGGAACCTGGAAGTAGCCAAGTCCGTCCTCGACGCCCTCGGCAAGCCGCACACGCTCATCCGCCATGTCAAGGACCGCCCGGGCCACGACCGCCGCTACGCCATAGACCCCTGGAAGGCGGAGACGGAGCTGGGCTGGCGGCCCGCGGAGACCTGGGAGAGCGGCCTGCGCAAGACGATTAGCTGGTATCAGGAGAACGCGGAGTGGGTCGCGCGCGCTCGCAGCGGGGCCTACCGCGAATACTACGCGCGCCAGTACGCCGCGGAGGTGCGGGCGACTTGAGGGTGCTGGTCACCGGGGCCGCGGGCATGGTCGGGCGTGCGGTCACGGCACACTGCCTGGCCTCCGGCGACGAGGTCAGCGCGCACGACCGCGCGAGCCTGGACATCACTGACACCGCCGCCGTCGGCGCAGTCTTCGAGCGCGAGCGCCCCGAAGTCGTCATCAACTGCGCGGCCTGGACGAACGTTGACGCCTGCGAGGACGACCCCGGTCAGGCTTTCGCCGCCAACGCGGAGGGGCCTGCGAACCTGGCGGTGGCCGCGCGCAGCGTCGGCGCGGGGCTGGTGACAATCTCGACCGACTACGTTTTCGACGGCGCGAAGGACGGCTTCTACACGCAGCGCGACGACCCTGAGCCGGCGAGCGTCTACGGCAAGGCCAAGCTCGAAGGCGAGCGGCGTGCGCAAAGCGCGTGCGCGCGCACCGTCGTCGTTCGCACGGGCTGGATTTTCGGTGCGGGCGGGCGCAACTTCCTGAGCCGCGTCGTCGAGTTGAGCGAGCGCGGCCAAAGGCTACAGGTCATCAGCGACGCCTGGGGCACGCCGACTTACGCCGCCCATCTGGCCCGCCGCCTGCGCGAATTGGCCCAACTCGATCTGCCGGGCGTTTACCACGTCGTCAACGCGGGGGCCGGGGCCAGCTACGAGGAGTTCGCGCGCGAGGCTCTGGCGGCCGCCGGCCTGCGGGGCGAGAATCTGTTGGCCGTGACCACGGGTTCGCTCGACAGAAAGGCCCCGCGCCCGCGCAACTGCCGCCTCCGCTGCCTGCTCTCGGAGGCCGTCGGCCTAGAGCCCCTGCCCGACTGGCGGCTCGCGCTCCACGAGTTCGTGCGAAGCAGTGGTCAGTAGTCGGTGGTCAGTGGTCAGTTAAAAACCCGACGACCAAGAGCTTTTGTCTTCAACTGACCACTTACCACTGACTACTGACCACTGTTTTCCGCTTGGCAGTTAGCACGCTTTTGATGTTATGCTTTAGCGCCTCTGCGTTGAAGCAGGAGATGAGTGGCCGGGCGCTCTGGCCCGCCCTCGTCGTCCGTGGCCCGTCGTCCGTCGTCATTTTTTTAAGGTGTAGAGAATTATGGTTTCACAAGATAAGCGTTTACTCCCCCTGCCCGCCGTCGAGCGGGGCCTTGAGCGCCCGGTGGGAGACTACAGCCAGTTGAAGCCCTACGGGGCTTCGGCCAACGAGCCGACGCACCTGCGCGACTACCTCTTCGTCATCCTCAAGCGCAAGTGGCTGATCCTGACGCTCGTCGTGGTCGTCACGTCCTTGGTGACGATCCAGATGTACCGCCAGCCCTCCATCTACCAGGCGTCGGCGATGATTCAGATCGAGCCGAAGAAGGACAGCATCCTCAAGGCCGGGCAGGGCGTCGTCATCAACACGGGCGGCGAGAAAGACCCCGCCTACTGGAACACGCAGCTCAAGCTCCTTGAGAACCCGGCGCTCGCTCGCCAGGTGACGCTGACGCTCGACCTCCACAAGAACCCCGCGTTCTTCGGCACGGCCGGGCAGACCAGCATCGGCACGGCGTTGCGCCGGCTCCTTTACGGCGAGACGACGCCGGCGGCGGCCCCGGCCCCCGAGACCAGCAAGATTGACGTTGTCGGCGCGGACGCGGTGACGGCCGGCAGCCTCTCGCAGCAGGAACTGACCCAGCTTGAGCCCTACGAGAACGCGCTGGCCGCGAACCTCTCGGTCGAGCCCGTCGCGGGGACTAACCTCGTCAACCTGCGCTACCGGCACTCGAACCCCGAACTGGCCCAAAAGATCGTCAACACCTACGCCGACACCTTCGCCCACAACAACGCCCAGCGCCAGTCAACCGGCCAGGAGAAGGCGCTCCAGACCGTCAGCACGAAGATTGCCGAGCTGCAACACGCCGTCGAGGCCGACGAGCAGGCCCGGCTCGAATACGTCCAGAAGTACGACCTCCCGCTGCCCGCCGAGTCCGGTGACTCCTTCACGCCGCCGCCGAACATTGACGCCGACAAGCTGGCGAAGCTGAGCGCGCAGCTCCTGGACGCCCAGAGCACGCGCAAGACGCTTCAGTCGCTGTATGAGGCCGCGACGCGCGCCTCCGACCCGAACGACATCCCGCAGGTGGCCGAGAACAAGCGTATCCAGGAGCTGCGCAGCAAGCTCGACGCCCTCAGGCAGCGGTACACCGAGCTGAGCATGATCTACCAGCCCGAGTGGCCGGAGATGCAGAAGGTTGACGCGCAGATCAAGATGCTCGAAGACGCGCTCGCCAAGGCCCCAAAGGAAGTCGTCAACGCGATGAAGGCGAACCTGGACGCCGCGGCCTCCACGGAGAAGCGGCTCCAACAGTCCTACAACGAGCAGCACTCCAACGTCAGCACGAAGAACCGCTACCAGCTCCAACTGAGCGTGCTCAACCAGCGCATCTCGACCAACAAGCAGTACCTGAACACGCTGCTTCAACGGCAGCAGGAGCTTGAGAACAACGGCCAGGAACAGGTCAAGTCCAACAACGTGACCGTCCAGCAGTACAGCCGCTCGGGCGTCGTCATCGGCCCGGCGCGCACGCGCAACATCCTGATCGCGCTCCTGCTCTCGCTCGGCGTCGGCATCGGCCTGGCCTTCCTGCTCGACTACCTCGACGACACGCTCAAGAGCATCGAGGACGTTGACCGCTACGTCCACCTGCCGTCGCTGGCGCTGATCCCGTCGAACCGCGCCGAGGGCCGCCCGCGCCTCAAGGGCAAGGGCCACGCGCCGGCCGAGCCCGGCGACGCCACCGCGCTCGCGCTCATCGAGGACGTGCGCTCGCCCATCGCGGAGGCTTACCGCCACCTGCGCACTTCGCTCCTGCTCTCCAGCGCCGGCCAGCCGCCGAAGACGATCCTCGTCACGTCGAGCCAGCCCTCCGAGGGCAAGACGACCACGGCCGTCAACACCGCCGTCATGCTCGCGCAGACGGGGGCCGAAGTCTTAATCATTGACTGCGACTTGCGCCGCCCGCGCCTGCACTCGCACTTCAACGTGCCGAACGCAGAGGGCGTGACCACGTTCCTCTCGGGCACGTCGGAGCTGGACGTGCTCTTGCAGCCCTACGACAAGCTCCCGAACCTGAAGCTGCTGACCTCGGGGCCGGTCCCGCCGAACCCGGCCGAGCTGCTCGGCTCAGACGAGATGCGCAAGCTCTTGAGCCAGGCTTCCGAGCGTTTCACGCACGTCGTCGTGGACTCGCCGCCGGCCATCTCGTTCACGGACGCCTCCATCCTCTCGACGATGGTGGACGGCGTGGTGCTGGTCGTCCACGGCGGGCGCAGCTCGCGCGCCGTCGTCCGCCGCGCCAAGCAGCAACTGCTCGACGTTGGGGCCAACATCTTCGGCGTCGTCCTGAACAACGTCAAACTCGAAGCCACCAACTACTACTACTACGCCGGCTACTATTCGAGCTACTACACGACCGACGACGACGGCGGCCCGGCCGACGCATCCGCGGCGGGCGGGGCGGCCAGGTAATGCCCGGACAGTTCTGCGTGATCGCGCCCGACGTTCGGCTCGGGCGCGACGTTTCCATCTACAACTTCGTCAACCTCTACGGCTGCGAGATCGGCGACCGGACCAAAATCGGCTCCTTCGTCGAGATTCAGAAGAACGCGCGCGTCGGGAGCGACTGCAAAATCTCCAGCCACACCTTCGTCTGCGAAGGCGTGACCATCGAGGACGAAGTCTTCATAGGCCACGGCGTCCAGTTCATTAACGACAAGTACCCGCGCGCGACCGCCGCTGACGGCCGGCTCCAGACCGACGAGGACTGGACGGTCGTGCCGACGGTCGTGCGCCGCGGCGCGAGCGTCGGCACGGGCGCGACCATCCTCGGCGGCGTCGAGATCGGCGAGCGCGCCGTCGTCGGCGCAGGCGCGGTCGTCACGCGCGACGTTCCCCCAGGCTGTATCGTCGCCGGCAACCCCGCAAAAATTATAAAAACCGTTCACTCATGAACGTCCCATTCGTTGACTTGCAGGCGCAGTACCGCGCGATCAAAGAGGAGATTGACGCGGCCGTCGCGCGCGTTCTGGAGAGCGCCGCTTTCATCCTCGGGCGCGAGGTCGAGGCATTCGAGGCGGCGTTCGCGGAGTACGTGGGCGCGCGCTTCTGCGTCGGCGTGAGCAACGGGACCGCCGCCGTGCAGCTCGCCCTGATGGCCTGCGGCGTGGGCGCGGGCGACGAAGTCATAGTGCCCGCCAACACCTTCTTCGCCTCGGCCGAGGCCGTCTCGACCTCCAACGCCACGCCCGTCTTCGTGGACGCGGACCCCGTCTCCTACAACATTGACGCCTCGAAAATCGAAGCCGCCGTCACCGAGCGGACGCGCGCCATCCTGCCCGTCCATCTTTACGGGCAGGCGGCCGACCTGGACCCCGTCTTCGAGATCGCCGAGCGGCATAATCTGATCGTGATTGAGGACGCCGCGCAGGCTCACGGCGCGCGCTACAAGGGCCGGCGCGTCGGGGCGCTCTCGCGCGCCGGCTGCTTCAGCTTCTACCCCGGCAAGAACCTCGGCGCTTACGGCGAGGGCGGGGCCGTCGTCACCGACGACCCGGAGGTCGCGCGCACCTTGCGCCTCCTGCGCGACCACGGCTCCGAGCGCAAGTACCGCCACGAGATAGTCGGCTACAACTTCCGCCTCGAAGGCATCCAGGGCGCGGTGCTGGGTGTCAAGCTCCGCCATCTCGATAAGTGGAACGCGTTGCGGCGCGAACACGCCGCGCGCTACGGCGAGTTGTTGAGCGGAAGCCGTCTCACCCTGCCGCGCGAGCTGCCATGCGCCGAGCACGTCTACCACCTCTACGTCGTGCAGGCGGACGAGCGCGACGCGCTGCAAAAGCAACTGGCCGAGGCGGGCGTGCAGACGGGCATACACTATCCTGTGCCAATTCACCTGCAACCGGCCTACTCCTCGCTCGGGCACAAGCCGAGCGACTTCCCCGAAGCCGAGCGCCAGGCGGCGCGCGTGCTCTCGCTCCCCATGTTCCCAGAATTGACGGAAAAGCAGATAATGCACGTCGCGGAAACGATTCGGGAGTTTAAGGAGGGGCCTGATGCATAACGAGTTCACGTCTATCATCGAACGCGATGGAGAGTGGTACATAGCTTATTGCCCGGAGATTCCCGGTGCTAACGGGCAAGGGCGGACAGTTGAGGAGTGCCGGGAGAGCCTCGCCGAAGCCATCGCCCTAATTCTCGAAGACCGTCGAGACGACGCCTTGCGCGGGCTCCCAGACGACGCCGTCAGAGACGTAGTCGTAGTAGAATGAAGCGCGAGTCTTTATTGCGTCACCTGCGCAGGCACGGGTGCTATCTCAAGCGTGAAGGACGGGCGCACTCTTTGTGGTGCAATCCTAACACTGGCGCGGTGGAAGCCGTGCCGCGTCACACGGAAATCTCCAATCAACTTGCTCGAAAGATTTGTCGCAACCTGTCTGTACCTGAAATAGGCGGCTAAAACTGGCGGACTAAATGGCTGCTATCACCATCGGCGTCATCGGCTGCGGCTACTGGGGGCCGAACCTGCTGCGCAACTTCGCGGAGAACGAGCGGGCCGCCCTGCGGTGGGCGTGCGACGTGGACGCCGCGCGTTTGGAGTCCGTCGGGCGGCGCTACCCTGCGGCACGCACGGCGACCGACCCTGCGCGGCTCTTCAGTGACCCCGAACTATCGGCCGTCGTCATCGCCACGCCCGTCAGCACGCACTTCGAGTTCGCCAGACAAGCCTTGCAAGCAGGCAAGCACGTCCTGGTCGAAAAGCCCTTCACGGCGAGCGTCCGCGAGGCCGAGGAGTTGATTGAGTTGGCTGAGCGTCAGAGCCTCGTCCTGATGGTAGATCACACGTTCATCTACACGGGCGCTGTCCGCAAGATTAAGGAGATGGTCGCGTCGGGCGAGCTGGGCGAGCTGCTCTACTTCGACTCGACGCGCATCAACCTCGGTCTCTTCCAGCGCGACATCAACGTCGTCTGGGACCTCGCGCCGCACGACCTGGCGATTATGGACTACATCCTCGACCGCCGCCCCTTGAGCCTGACAGCCACGGGCAGTTGCCACGTCGAGCGCGGCATAGAGAACATAGCCTACGTCATGCTCCGCTTCCCAGAGGAGTTCATCGCGCACTTCCACTTCAACTGGCTCTCGCCCGTCAAGATTCGCCGCACGCTCATCGCCGGGAGCAGGAAGATGGTCGTCTACGACGACATCGAGCCGACCGAGAAGGTGCGCGTCTACGACAAGGGCGTGCTCATCACGCGCGCCGAGGAGGCGGAGGACAAAGAGGCCGCGTACCGAACGCTCGTCAGCTACCGCACGGGCGACGTGTGGGTCCCTAAGCTCGACTCGACCGAGGCGCTGCACTACGTCTGCGACGAGTTCCTGAGCGCGATTGCGGAGCGTCGCCGCCCGCTGACCGACGGTCACTCGGGCCTGCGCGTCGTGCGCCTGCTCGAAGCGGCGCAAGCCTCCATCAGCCAGGGCGGGCGCGTCATAGAGCTTTAAATTTTTTCTTTGAGGATTTTCGATGAGTGTGGTTGAGAAACAGGCTGGGCCGAAGATGAGAGTGCCGCTCCTGGACTTGCAGGCGCAGTACGCGCCGCTACGTGACGAGCTGAACGAGGCCGTTCGGCGCGTGATGGAGTCGCAGCAGTTCATCATGGGGCCGGACGTGGCGGCGCTCGAAGACGAGATCGCGCGTTACACGGGCGCGCGCCACGCCGTCGCCTGCGCCTCGGGCACGGACGCCCTGCTCCTGGCCCTGATGGCGCTCGAAGTGACCGGCGGCGACGAGGTCATCACCACGCCCTACAGCTTCTTCGCCACCGCCTCAGCAATCGCACGCCTCGGCGCGCGCCCCGTCTTCGTGGACATAGAGCCCGCGACCTACAACATTGATGTCTCGAAAATCGAAGCCGCGATTACGGAGCGGACGCGCGCCGTGTTGCCCGTGCACCTCTACGGCCAGTGCGCCGAGATGAATGCTCTCGCGAAAGCGTGCGGCCGCCACGACCTCCCCGTCATAGAGGACGCGGCGCAGGCCATAGGGGCCGCGGACGACGCGGGTCAGGCGGGTGTCGTGGGCCTCGTCGGCTGCTTCAGTTTTTACCCGTCGAAGAACCTGGGCGCGGCCGGCGACGCGGGGATGATGACGACCAATGATGACGCGCTGGCCGCGCGGCTGCGCTCGCTGCGCGTGCACGGGAGCTGCACGAAGTATTACCACGAGCTGCTGGGCGTCAACAGCCGTTTGGACTCGCTCCAGGCGGCCGTGCTGCGCGTCAAGCTGCCGCACCTGGACCGTTGGTCAGACGCGCGGCGCGCGAACGCCTCTCGCTACGACCAGTTGTTCGAGGACGCGGGGCTGGCGGAGGAGGTCGGCTTGCCGTTCGTGCGCGAGGGCGCGCGCCACATCTTCAACCAGTACGTGATACGCGTGCGCGGCGGCCGGCGCGACGCGCTCGCTGAGCACCTCAAGCATCGCGGCGTCGGCACGGACATCTACTACCCCGTGCCGCTCCACCTCCAAGCCTGCTTCGCCTACCTCGGCCACAAGGAAGGCGACTTCCCCGAGGCCGAGCGGGCCGCGCGCGAGACGCTCGCCCTCCCCATCTACCCCGAGCTGACGGCCGACCAGCAGCGTTACGTCGTCGAAATGATTCGGGAATTCTTCTGATTGCGGATTGAAAAGAAAGCACTCAAGCCTTTGCGCCTTTGGTTTTCCCTTAGCGCCTTTGCGCGAAACAGCCGTTCTCGCAAAGGCGCTAAGTTAATACTTAAGGCGCAAAGGGTTGAGTGGGTGGCTTTAAATCCGCAATGGTTCAGACGGTGCCCCAGCGGATTTTGTTGGGCGCGGCGCTGCCGCGGGCCTCGTGGGCGGCGAGTTCGTGGCGCGCGAGTTCCATGTCGTGCTCGACCATCAGGCGGACGAGCTGCTTGAAGTTGACTTCCGGCTCCCAGCCCAGCCGCTCGCGCGCCTTCGTCGCGTCGCCGAGCAGCAGATCAACTTCGGCCGGGCGGTAGTAGCGCGGGTCCTTCTCGACGTACTTCTTCCAATCCAAATCCAGCAGCCCGAAAGCCTCGTCCAGAAATTCCCTGACCGAGTGCGTCTCGCCCGTGGCGATGACGTAATCGTCCGGCTCCTCCGCGTGCAGCATCAGCCACATCGCCCTGACGTAGTCCTTCGCGTACCCCCAGTCGCGCCGCGCGTCCAGGTTGCCCATGTAGAGCTTCTCCTGCAACCCCAGCTTAATTTTCGTCGCCGCCCGCGTAATCTTGCGCGACACGAAAGTCTCCCCGCGCCTCTCCGAGTTATGCACGACGACGCGTCCGACGCCCGCGCATAGCACCTGGCTTTCCGTCTCGATGTCGAAGACCCAGTCGTCGAAGACGACGGCGGGTTCGACGCGGCGGATCTCCGCGGGCTCTTTGCGGAGATGCTGACCTTTGAGTCCCTCGTTTTCGCCCGACGCGATGTTGAGCTGGTAATAGACTCGCTCGCCGCGCCGCTCCGCGTAAACCGAACACGTTCGGCCTTGCACGAAATAGAGCCAGCACAGGCCCTGCGCCAGCACGGGACTGTTCGTCTTGACGCTGTCGCCCTTGCCGGCCTTGAGCCCGTCGCCGGCGTAATAACCATCCAAGTAGGCGCGCTGTATTTCGGGCGACGCGTTGAGTATCAACGCCGGGACTTTTTTCAGGCCGTCGCGCGTGTAGAGTTGGGCGCGCACCCAAGCGGTCAGGGCGCGGCTGCCGTTAAGGTTGAGCTGGCCGACAAGGTGATCCGGCGCGAAGCCGGATCTGCTGTGCCAGGAGAGAGACGTGCCCAGAAAGAGGCGCGACCACAACTCCGCCACACGCCCGCGCAACTCGGCATTGTTGTTCGTGTACTGCATCGTGATGCCGCCGGCGGGGGCGTAGCCGTCGGCGGTCATGTGCCCGAGGAATTCGGCCATCTCCGCGGTCAGGGCAGTCCAGCCGGAAGGCTCTGGAAAGGTTTTGGCGAGCGCGACCTCGCCGCCTTCGCGCAGCCGGTCTGCGCGGACCCGCTCGGCGCGGCCGTCCAACATCCCGTGGTGAGCCGTCACGTCAACCACCCCGGCGCGGGCCTGAATCGAGAGCATCTCGTGGTCTTTGTCATGGGGGCGGCGCTTGGTCGCCGTAATCGCGTTGACGCGCGTCCATCGCTCGCCGTCCCAGACTTCCAGCCCGGTTGGGTCGAAAGTCTGAACACTCGTTCCCTTCCGGCGCAGCGCGACCAGATCAACCGGCGTGCAAATATCCATCACCCCGCCCCGCCGAACTATTAAGGGAGTGTTTGCCGACAGACATTCGTGATTGAACAATATGCCGTTGCAGGCGAAGAGGTCGTAGGACTCGCGGTAGTTGACGGTGATGTAGTAGGCGTAAGCCTTGGCGCAGCCGTAGGGCGAGCGCGGGTAGAAGGGGGTCCGCTCGGTCTGCGGCGTCTCCAGGACTTTGCCGAAGAGTTCGGAGGAGGACGCCTGGTAGAACTTCGGGCGGATGCCGGTCTCGCGGATGGCTTCGAGGATGCGGATGGTGCCGAGGCCGGTCACTTCCGCCGTGTACTCGGGCACGTCGAAGCTGACGCGGACGTGCGACTGCGCGCCGAGGTTGTAAATCTCCTCGGGCTGGACTTGGCGGAGGATGGTGTTGAGCGAGCTGGAGTCGTTCAGGTCGCCGTAGAACATCCGCAGGCGCGTGCCCGGCTCGTGCGGGTCCTGGTAGAGGTGGTCTATGCGGTCGGTGTTGAAGGAGGACGAGCGGCGGATGATGCCGTAAACCTCGTAGCCCTTGTCGAGCAGCAGCTCGGTCAGAAAGGAGCCGTCCTGCCCCGTGATGCCTGTGATGAGCGCGCGTTTGGTCATGTTGATTCTTTAGACAGGGAATCTTGGAATTCGGTACGATAACTAATAGGGTGCGTTTCGGCAAGTAGGCGGGTCTTGAAAAGGATTTTTACGGGGCGTATATTTGTCAAGCATGAAGGGAGGTAAAAAATGAGCGAAGACCCAACGAAAGACATACCGCAGAAGTACGACACCAAGCCGACCATCGAAACAGTCTTGGAGCGAATGGAGGCAATGCGCTCTGACATTATGCAGGCAATGCACTCTGAGATACAGGCAGTGCGCGTTGACATGCAGAAAATGCAGACTAATATGCAGGTCGGTTTTGACCGGATTGAGAGCATTGTTAGCGGTACGCGCGCAGAATTCCTGACGCTCCGCGCTGACTTCAGAGAGCTAAGGCAAGCGCTCGGCGAGCACCTGCCTGCTTCGAAGGCTTAGCCGCGTTAGCGCGGTTTGATTATTCCCACCCTTTCCAGCTCCCCACCCAGAGCTAAAGTAAAAGCATCCGCATCGCGGTAGTCTAAGTGCACGCCGTCCGGGCAGGTGAAGCCTGAGAGCGAGGGCACGTCCTCGAAGTGTATCGCGGGGGCCTTGACCGTCTCGACGAAGACGTCCCAGAACTTTTCTCTCGGAAAATATTTGTCTTCGAGCACGCGGACCTCGCCGCTGGTCGGGTAGCGCACGAAGACCACGCTCGCCCCCCTCGCCTGGAGCGCCGCGACCATCCCGCGAATCTCACGGGCCACGCTCGGCCACTCCGCTTCGGCCGTGAGCGCCAGACTCCTGCCGGTCTCGTCCACACGTTTGACCATCGAATTGTAATGCTGCCTGATGTCTATCCTGGTGTGATCGGCTTTGATCGAACGGTCTGGGCGCGTGATGACGGGGCGCAACTGAGACAGCTTCCCGTTCAAGAGGTTGTAGAGAAGCCCCCGCACGCCGAAGTAGGGGTTGATGATGACGAGGCGGCTCTGTAGAAAAGTGTTCGCGCGGCTCCTCAGCTTACTGACCGGCCCCCACTCCCGATGATAATAGCCGATCCAGTCGTCCAGGTCCGCCCTGTGCTCCGAGAGCATCTTGGGCTCGGTCACCTGGCAGACGACCACGCCCTTGAAGGCAGGGTCTTTCGCCAGGTCGTCCAGAACCGCCACAGGCCCCTTCCCGTTGACCGCCAGGTTAATCACACGATAGGCCGGGTACTTCTCGGTGAAGGCGCGAGGATTGAAGTCCAACTTGATCTGCGAGTCGCCGACCAGGACGAGCACGGGCGGCCCGGCGGCGGAGGCCGCTTCGCGCCAGTCGCTCCACAGGTCCGCGTCGTCCACGACGGACGGCTCGTGCCCGCGGCCGCGCCAGAACAATTCCATCGAGGTCAGGAGCAGGGCCGCGAGCATGACTGCCAGCAGCCAGTCCCGCCCCAAGTGATCGGTCGGGACGGCGTCAGAAGTGGCGTCAGAATTGGAAGTAGATGAAGGCACGGTCTTCTCCCTGCGCGAGGACAATCAAGACGAGCATCAAGGCCATCGCCGCAGACCTGAGCCACCAGGGCGTGCGGCGCGCGACTCGCTCCAGCGACGAGTCGCGCATCAGCCAGTGTAGGACGAGCATGACGGCGGCCGCGACGAGCACACTCAGGATGCGGGCCGCGTTGACCACGTGCACCCCGCGCCCCAGGCCGAACATGCTCACGACGATCTCCAGGGCGCGGCCCAGCTCGCGGGCGTTGAAAAAGACCCAGGTGAGGCTGACCAGCACGAACGTGCCCAGCGCGAGCGCGAATTGGACCGCGGGCTTGCGCCAGGCTTTGCCGCCGGGTACGCGCCTCCGCTGTAGGCTGCGCTCGCCCGCGAGGAAGAGCCCGTGCAGGCCGCCCCACGCGACGAACGACCAGGTCGGCCCGTGCCACAGGCCCGCCAGGAGCATCGTGATGAAGAGGTTGAGGTAGATGCGGCCCGGCCCTTTGCGTATGCCGCCGAGCGAGAAGAAGAGGTAATCACGCAGCCACGTCGAGAGCGTGATGTGCCACCTCCTCCAGAAGTCTGCGAAGCCCACGGCCGCGTAAGGGTAGTAAAAATTTTCCGGCAGCTTGAACCCCAGACAGAGCGCCGCGCCGCGGGCGCAGGTCGAGTAACCGGCGAAGTCGTAAAAGATTTGCCCGGCGGCGGCGAGCGTTCCGCACCACGCGCTGACGAAGTCCGGCCGCGCGGGCGACGAGTAGATCAGGTCGGCTATGGGCGCGAACAGAATGTCCGCGACCACGGTCTTCTCGAAGAGGCCGACGAGGATGAGCGTCAGGCCCCAGGACAACTCCGCGCTCGTGGCTTGGCGCGGCTCTTCGCACTGCGGCAGGAACTCCTTAGCGCGCACAATCGGCCCGGCGATCACTTTCGGGAAGAAGGCCACGTAGAGTCCGAAGTCCAGCGCGGACGGCGTCGGCTTGATGTGCCTGTAATAAATGTCCAGAAGGTACGAGATGATCTGGAACGTGTAGAAAGAGATGCCGAGCGGCAGCGCGATGCTCAACGTCGCGGGCCTGAGGCCGAGGCCGAACGCGTTCAGTAGCAAGGTGAAGTTGGAGAGAAAGAAGTTGGTGTACTTGAAGAAGGCCAGCAGGCCGAGGTTGACGACGAGCGCCATGATGAGCCTGAGCTTTCGTGCCCGCTGGTCGTCGGCCGCGTCAATCATCCTGCCCATGTAAAAGTTGAAGAGCGTCGAGAAGAGCAGGAGCAGCAGGAAGGCCGGGCTCCAGGCCGCGTAGAAGACGTAGCTCGCGGCCAGCAGGTTGACCTTCCTGACGGTCCAGGGCAGCGGAAGGTGATGGACGAGCAGGACGATGGCGAAGAAGAGAATAAAGCCCAGTGAGTTAAAGACCATGACGACTCTATTAACTTGCGCCGACAGGCGGCCGAAGTGAACGTGGCGCGGGATGGTGTCACATCCACGCTCGAATCGTCAAACATTTCTGCGGGCCGCCGCCGTTTCGCAGAATCGGCTTATTTTGATACCATGACCGTTCTTTAAACGGGCCGGGCAAAATTTTCATGAGCGCATCTGAGCAGAACTTCCCTTACAAGAAGATCGTGGTCACGGGCGGGGCGGGCTTCCTCGGCCGCTTCCTCGTGCAGCGGCTGAGGGACGCCGGGGCGGAGGTCTTCGTCCCGCGCAGCCGCGACTACAATCTGGTCGAGGGTGCGGACGTTAAGCGCCTCCTCGAAGACGCGCGCCCGGAGATGGTCATACACCTCGCGGCCGTAGTCGGCGGCATCGGCCACAACCAGAAGAACCCCGGCCGCTTCTTCTACGACAACCTGATGATGGGCGCGCAGCTCATAGAGCAGTCGCGCCTGCACGACGTGAAAAAATTCGTCGCCACCGGCACGGTCTGCGCGTACCCGAAGTTCACGCCCGTGCCGTTCAAGGAGGACGACATCTGGAACGGCTACCCCGAAGAGACCAACGCGCCTTATGGCTTGGCGAAGAAGATGATGCTCGTGCAGTCACAGAGCTACCGCGAGCAGTACGGCTTCAACTCCATCTTCCTGCTCCCGGCGAATCTCTTCGGCCCGTTTGATAATTTCGACCTTGAAACGTCGCACGTCATCCCGGCGCTGGTCCGCAAGTGTGTGGAGGCGCGGCGGGCGGGAGCGCCGTTCGTCGAGGCGTGGGGCTCGGGCGGCGTGTCGCGCGAGTTCCTCTACGTGGAGGACTGCGCCGAGGGCCTCTTCCTCGCGGCCAGGAGTTACGACGAGAGCGCGCCGGTCAACCTCGGCAGCGGGCGCGAGGTGATGATCCGCGAAGTGGTCGAGCTGATCGCCGAGCTGACGGGCTTCCGCGGCGAAATCCGCTGGCAGCCGAGCCGGCCCGACGGGCAGCCGCGCCGCTGCCTCGACGTGACGCGCGCGCTCGACAAGTTCGGCTTCCGCGCCCGGACCTCACTCGAAGACGGCCTCCGGCGGACCATCAGTTGGTACGAAGAGCAGAACCCAGAATAAAAAACAGGTCTCAGCCTTTCCTTCTGAATTAATGCCACTTTTCACCGTCGTCATCCCGACCTACAACCGCGCGGGCTTCATCACGGAGACGATCAAATCCGTTTTGGCCCAGGACGACCCCGACTTCGAGGTCGTCGTCGTGGACGACGGGAGCACGGACGGCACGGAGGACGTGGTCGCGCGCGCCTTCGGCCGCGTGGACAAGGTCAGGTACGTCCGCCAGGAGAACGCCGAGCGCGGCGCGGCGCGCAACCGCGGAATCAAAGAGGCGCGCGGCGAGTACGTCATCTTCCTCGACTCGGACGACCTGATGCGCCCGAATCATTTGAGTGCCCTGCGCGAGGTCATAGAGGCGCGGCCCGGCATGAACTACCTGGCGACCAAGTTCGAGTTCGTCCGCGACGGGCGCGTCTCTTCCGCCGGGCTCGAAAGCGTGCGCGAGGGCGAGTACGGCGCGGAGTTCTTCCTCAAGGGCGACCCCATCGGCTCAGTCTTCTGCGTCAGGAAGGGCAACCCAGGATTAAAATTGTTCGAGGAGGACAGGCGTTACGCCACCTCCGAGGACTGGATGTTCCTGATGCAGAATCTCGTCTCCGACAAGATTTTCATACGGGACAAGGCGACCATGCTCGTCAACGACCACGACCAGCGCTCCATGCGGAGCGACAACCAGGAGGTCATCAAGCGGAAGCTCCTCGCCAAGGACTGGATCATACGCAACGTGCCGCTGAGCGAGAGCCAGGTCAAGGTGCTGGAAAGCCACACTTATTATTTTTGTGCCATTCACAGCTACCTGGACGCGCGGCGCTCGGACGCCGTGCGTTACGTTTTTAACTCGGCCAAAAGGGGCGGCGTGAACGTCGCGCTCGGCCTGCTGCTGGCGAAGTCTCTGGTCGGCCGCAGGCTCGTGCAGAAGCTCAAGGGGGGAAGCTGAAGTCGTACTGATGGACAAAGGGTTGCCGACGCTGAAGGGGAAGAATGCTCTTTTCATCTCGTATAACGGGATGCTGGACCCGCTCGGCCAGAGCCAGGTCATCCCGTACCTGTCTGCTCTGAGCGCGACGGCCGGGATGCGCTTCACGCTCCTGAGCTTCGAGCGCGCCGGAGCTTACACCCCCGAGGGCCGTGAGCGCGTCCGCGAGGTCGAGCGCGTGCTTGAGGGGCGCGGCATAGAGTGGCACCGCCTGCGTTACCACCAGCGGCCGTCGCTGCCCGCGACCTTCTACGACGTGGCGGCGGCCATACGCTACGCGGGCGGGCTCGTCAAACGCAACCGCATAGAGGTGGCGCACGGGCGCAACCCCATCATGGCGACCATCGCGCTGGCGCTCAAGCGGCGCTTCGGCATCAAGATGATCTTCGACGTGCGCGGCCTGCTCGCGGACGAGTACGTGGACGCGGGCCACTGGCGCGCGGGGAGCGTCAATTACAGGCTGACGAAGGCGATGGAGCGGCGCTGCCTCGCGGCCTCGGACGGCGTGGTCACGCTGACCGAGCGCATCTGGCCCGTCATCAAAGAGTGGGACGGCCTGCGCGGACGCAGCGTCGCGCACGAGGTCATCCCGTGCTGCGTTGACCTCGAAAGATTCAACTACGACCCGGCTGCGCGCGAGGCGAGGCGCGCGGAGTTGAACCTGGGCGGGCGCTTCGTCGTCGTCTACAGCGGCTCGGTCGGCGGCTGGTATCTGACCGAAGAGATGGCGGACTTCTTCGCGGCGCTCTCGAAGGCGCGCGGGGACGCGCACTTCTTGTGGCTGACGCCGTCCGCGCACGACGTAGTGAGAAACATCATGCGCGAGCGCGGCATCAACGAGGACAGGTACACGGTGCTCGCGGCGCGGCCGGCGGAGGTCGCCTCGTACCTGTCGGCGGCGGACGCGGGGCTGGCATTCATCAAGCCGTGCTTCTCGAAGCTCGCCTCGTCGCCGACGAAGAACGCGGAGTATCTGGCCTGCGGGCTCCCCTTAATCATCAACGCTGGGATAGGCGACTCGGACGCGCTCGTCACGGACGAGGGGGTCGGCGCGCTCGTGGGTGAGTTCACGGCCGAAGATTACGGTCGGGCCGCGAGGGACGTGGAGCGTTTATTAGAGGACTCCGAAGGCTTGCGCCGCCGGACGCGCGAGGTAGCGCAGCGCCTCTTCGACGTGCAAGGCGTCGGCCTCGACCGTTATACTCGGCTGTACGAGGATGTCTGCCTGCGCGGGCGCGAGGTCGGCGACGGCGCGCGGCTTTCATCTTGAAAGGGAGGGAACGTATAAAGTGGACTACGAGCAGCTAACGCTCAAGGCGCTCGGCGAGCGCAAGGACGAGTTGCGGCAGAGTTGGGCGTCGAAGAAGCCCTTCCGCTACCTGGTCATCGAAGACTTTCTCCCGGCCGAGTTCGCCGAGGACATCCTCGCGGCCTACCCGCGGCCGGGGACAGACGAGTGGGACAAGACGACCTACATACACCAGCGGAACAAGCTGACGCAGACACAAGGCTTCGCCGAGCCCATCGGACGCTTCTTCCAGCTCACGGCCGCGCCGGAGTTCCGCGACCTCGTCAGCGAGATCACCGGCATCAAGGACTTGATTGACGACCCAGAGCTGGTCGGCGGCGGCCTCCACCAAATCCTGCGCGGCGGCTTTTTGGACGTGCACGTTGACTACAACTTCCACCCGAAGACGAAGCTGCACCGCCGCCTGAACCTGCTGCTTTATCTGAACAAGGAGTGGCGCGAGGAGTACGAAGGTTATCTCGAACTGTGGGATTTGGACGCTGATGTCCAGCTTGAGAAGGTAGCGCCGGTTTTTAACCGCGCCGTCATCTTCGAGACCAACGAAGTCTCTTATCACGGCCACCCGAAGCCTCTGAACCCCCCGCCGGACGTGACGCGCAAGTCGCTCGCCATCTACTACTACACGAAGGAGCGCGACGACGCGGCGGTTGCGCCGGAGCACAACACGCTCTACAGGCAGACGACCGGCATCAAGGGTTACGTCAAGACCGTCAGGTCTGCTACCGAGGCCGCGGCCGAGCGCATCGGCGGCCAGGGCGTCGGCCGCCTCAGCAAAGACTTGGCCCGCCGCCTCTCCCGCCGCCTCCGCGGCCTGCCGCCGGAAAACAAATGATGAATGCGGAATGATGAATGATGAATAAAAGCCGTGCCTTCATCGTCCCGCCAGGGACGAGTGAAAATAGCCCAGCACTTCAGTGCTGGGAAAGCGAATGGGAAAATATTTGAGTCCCGTAGGGACGATTGAATGTTTCGGCCGTCCCTACGGGACTCAAATATTTCTCGCCTCTTACCCAGCACTGAAGTGCTGGGCTATTGTCAGCCGTCCCCTGCGGGGACTGATCGCACGGCTCGCGCGTGCTGGGTTCTTAACTCATCACTCATCACTCATCGCTTCTTATTATGCGTGTTCTCGCTTTAGCCTCGTATCCGGTGGAAGCCGCCGCGACGCGCTACCGCCTGGAGCAGTTCGTCGGGCCGCTCGGCGAGCGCGGCATCGAGCTGGAGGTGCGCCCGTTTCTCAGCTCGCGCCAGTTCGGCTCGCTCTACCGGCGCGACCAGTTGCCGCGCACGGCCGCGGGGCTCGTGGCCTCCGCCTTTCGCCGCTTCGGCGACGTGGCGCGCGCCCGCCGCGCCGACGTGATCCTCGTCCAGCGCGAGGCGATGATGTTCGGGCCGCCGCTGTTCGAGTGGCTCACGACCCGCGTGGGCCGCCGCCCGATGGTTCTGGACTTGGACGACGCGACTTACGTCTCCTATACTAGCCCCACGTATGGGCGGCTCGCGAGTTCCTTGAAATGGTTCAGCAAGACGGACGACCTGATCCGCTGGGCGCGGGTCGTCACCTGCGGGAACCGCTACATTGCCGAGTACGTCGAGGGCAAGGGCTCGCGGGCGCGCGTCATCCCCACGGTCGTTGATACGGAGAAATTTCGCCCGGCCCCGCCAGCCGAGGGGCGAGACATCCCGGTGCTCGGCTGGATCGGCACGCACTCGACCTTCCAATACCTGAAAGCGATCTTCCCGGCGTTGCAGGAGTTGGCGCGCTCGCACAGCTTCCGCCTGAAGGTCGTCGGCGCGGGCACGCGCGAGATTGACCTCCCGGGCGTCGAGGTCGAGAGCCTGGATTGGAGTTTGGAGCGCGAGATAGCCGACTTCCAGTCCTTCGACATAGGGCTCTACCCGATCGTGGCCGACGAGTGGTCGCAGGGCAAGTCCGGCTTCAAGGCCGTGCAGTACATGGCCGTCGGCATCCCTTACGTGGTTTCGCCGGTCGGCACCTGCGCCGAGTTGGGCGAGGCCGGGGTGACGCACCTTGAGGCCACGAGCCCCGCGGAGTGGACGGCCGCCCTCTCGCGGCTGCTGGCAGACGAGGAGGGGCGGCGTCGCATGGGCTCGGCCGGGCGGCGTCACGCCGTCGAGCACTACACGGTGCCGATTCAGGCAGACAAACTGGCCCAGGCGCTACGCGAGGCGGCCGGCAAGTAGTAGAGAGATGGAAGAGCGACACGACGAGGTCAAGGCGTTCGCCGCCGCGGCGGCCGCCTCGCGGGCTGCGGCCGTCGCCGCGCGCCGAGGCGGGCGCTCCGCCGGACTCAGGGGCAAGCTGCGGCTGCTCGACCTGATGCTCATCGCGCTGCTGCCCTCATTCTTGAAGCGCGCGTTCTACCGCCTCTTCTACGGCTACCGCATCGGCCGCCGCGTCCGCATCGGCCTGAGCATCATTGACGCCGACGAGTGCGACATCGCGGACGACGTCTCGATAGGCCACTTTAATCTCGTCGTCGGCGTCAAGCGCCTGAGCGTCGGCGACCACGCGCGCATCGGCCACCTGAACGTCCTGCGCGGCGGCGACGAGATACGGCTCGGGCGCTACGTCGAGATCATACGGATGAACGAAATCAACTCGATCCCGGACCCGGACGTGGTCAACCCCGTCAGCCCGCGCTTCGTCCTCGGCGACGGGAGCGTGGTCACGACCGGGCACAAGATAGATTTCACGGACGCGGTCGAGATCGGGCGACGCTCCATCCTGGGCGGGCGCAATTCGAGCCTCTGGACGCACAACCGCCAGCGGACGCGCCCCATCACGATCGGCTCGTTCGCCTACGTCGGCTCGGAGATTCGGATCGCGCCCGGCGGGGCCATCCCCTCGCGCTGCATCGTCGGCATCGGGTCCGTGATTACGAAGCCGCTGACAGAGGAGCTGCACCTGATCGCGGGCGTCCCGGCCGAGGCCGTCAAGCCGCTGAGCCCGGAAGACCAGTTCCTGATCGAGTACAAGACGCGCCCCGATTTACCCGACGACTTATAGAGGATGTACAATGGGCGCGCGCGCGGCCGCTCTGAAGTAAGTTATGAACGCTCTACTGGCAATCCTGGCGCTGATTCTGAGCGCGGTGGTCATACAGGTTTCGCCGACCGCGGCCTACGGCGCGTCGGCCGTGATTCTGTGCGGCGTGCTGGCCGGCATCGCCGGGCTGGCTATCTCGCAGGCCAAGACCGACAAGATTTTCCTGCTGCGCCTCTTCGTCGGCGGGCTGCTGCTCAGGATGATCATCGGCCTCGTCATCTTCACCTTCAACCTGCAAGGCTTCTTCGGCGGCGACGCGATGACCTACGACGCGCTGGGCTCGCTCCAGGTCGCGGCCTGGGAGGGCTCCGGCAGCTACTACTCCACGATGGTCAGGGGCTTCGCCGGCGACAGCGGCTGGGGGATGGTCTACCTCGTGGCCGGCGTCTACAGCATCACGGGCCGCAACATGCTCGCCATCCAGTTCGTCAACGCGGTGGTGGGCGCGGCCACGGCCCCTGTCATCTTCCTCTGCGCGCGCCACATCTTCCAGAACATGAGGGTCGCGCGCCTGGCCGCCATCTTCGCGGCCTTCTTCCCGTCGCTCGTGCTCTGGTCTTCGCAGGGCCTCAAGGACGGCCCGATTATCTTCCTGCTCGCCGTCGCGATGCTCTCGACGCTCAAGCTCGGCGAGAAGTTCAACGTCAAGTACCTGATCGTCCTGAGTTGCGCGCTCTTCGGGCTGCTGAGCCTGAGGTTCTACGTCTTCTACATCGCGCTGGCGGCCATCGGCATCTCGTTCGTCATCGGGATGCGCGCGCTGACGGCGCAGAGCCTGATGCGCCAGGTGATGGTCGTCTGCTCGCTCGTCCTCGTCCTGACCGCCTTCGGCGTCAACCGCTTCGCCGGCGGGCAGCTCGAAAAATACACGGACCTCAAGCGCATCCAGCGCAGCCGCGCCGACGCGGCGCTGACGGCCGAGTCCGGCTTCGCAGAGGGCGTGGACGTTTCGACGACGGAGGGCGCGCTGAGCGCCATCCCCATCGGGACGGCCTACCTGCTGTTCGCGCCCTTCCCGTGGCAACTGACCTCGCTGCGCTCGTCCATCACCATGCCGGAGATGATCATCTGGTGGGCCTCCTTCCCGGCGCTGGTGCTCGGGGTCTGGTACTCCATCAAGCACCGGCTGCGCCAGGTCTTGCCCATCCTGATTTTCACGACGATGCTGACCATCGCCTACTCCGTCTTCCAGGGCAACGTCGGCACGGCCTACCGCCAGCGCGCGCAGCTGCTGGTCTTCTACTTCATCTTCGCCGCCGTCGGCTACGTGCTCTTCAAAGAGCGGAGCGAGAACAGAAAATTGATGAGGCGGCTGCGGTAGCGTCGGCCGCCCGGAGTATCCGAACGTGTGTGGAATCGTAGGAATTGTGCGCCCCCAGAGCGGGCCGCCCGTTGACCGGGATCTGGTCGGGAGGATGTGCGAGGCTATCCGGCACCGCGGGCCGGACGAGGACGGCTTCTACTTCAACGGCGCGGTCGGCCTCGCCATGCGGCGGCTCGCCATCATTGACTTAGCCTCCGGCCAGCAGCCCATCCCCAACCGCGACCGCACGGCCTGGATCGTCTTCAACGGCGAAATCTACAACTACAAGGAGCTGCGCGCGCAGCTCGAAAAACTGGGCCACGAGTTCCGCACCAACTCAGACACGGAGGCTGTCATCCTCGCCTACGACCAGTACGGCGCGGACTGCCCCAAACACCTGCGCGGGATGTTCGCCTTCGCCATCTGGGACGAGCGCACCGAGGAGCTGTTCCTGGCGCGCGACCGCGTCGGCAAGAAGCCGCTGCTCTACGCCGAGGTGAACGGCCAGCTCATCTTCGGCTCGGAGTTCCAGGCTCTTCTGCTCCACCCCGACGTGGGCCGCGACATAGAGCCGGACGCGCTCCACTACTACCTCTCCTTCATGTGCGTGCCCGCGCCGCTGACGGCCTACCGCGCCATCAGGAAATTGGAGCCGGGGCACACCCTGCGCTGGAAGGCGGGCGAGGTCAGGACGGAGCGTTACTGGGAGCCGGACTTTAACAAGAAGCTGAAGGTGAGCGAGGAGGAGGCCGGCGAGCGCGCGGTCGAAATCCTGCGCGAGGCCGTGCGCGTGCGCCTCATGTCGGAAGTCCCCCTGGGCGCTTTCCTCTCGGGCGGCATAGACTCTTCGGCCGTCGTCGCCCTGATGAGCCAGGAGATGTCCGAGCCAGTCAAGACCTTCTCGATAGGCTTCGAGGAACAGGATTTTTCAGAGCTGCACCACGCGCGCCGGGTGGCCGAGCACGTCGGCGCGGACCACCACGAGTTCGTCGTGCGGCCCGACGCGCTCGAAGTCCTGCCGACGCTGGTCGAGCACTACGGCGAGCCCTACGCGGACTCCTCGGCCATCCCGACCTACTACGTCGCGCGCGAGACGCGCCGCCACGTCACGGTCGCGCTCAACGGCGACGGCGGCGACGAGTGCTTCGCGGGCTACGAGCGTTACGCGGCGATGCGGCTGGCGGAGCGTTATCACAAGCTGCCCGGCCTCCTGCGCCGCGGGCTTGTCGAGCAGGCGGTCGAGCTGCTGCCCGGCTCCGAGAGAGAGCGCACGCGCCCGGCGCGCATCAAGCGCTTCATGCGCGCCGCCTCGCTGCCGAAGGTCGAGCGCTACCTGCACTGGGTCAGCACCTTCAACGAGACCACGAAGCAGGAGTTGTACAGCGAGGAGTTCCGCCGCGAGACGCAGTCGTTGAGCGACGCTTCCATCCTCGCGCCGTGGTTTGCCAGGGCCAACGGCGCTGGCATTGTGGATGCCACGCTCCTGGCCGACACGATGACCTACCTGCCCAACGACCTCCTCGTCAAAGTTGACATCGCCTCGATGGCCGTCAGCCTTGAGGCGCGCTCGCCCTTCCTAGACCACCACGTCATAGAGTTCGCCGCGAGCCTGCCGGAGAAGTACAAGCTGCGCGGCCTGACGACCAAGTACCTCCTGAAGCGTGTGCTCAAGCGGCTGCTGCCGGCGGAGAATTTGGAGCGGCCCAAGATGGGCTTCGGCGTCCCCGTCGGCCACTGGTTCCGCCACGAGATGCAGGGCTTCCTGCGCGAAGTGCTGCTGTCGGACGCGGCCAGCAAGCGCGGCCTCTTCAAACCCGAGCGCGTCCGCCACATGGTCGAGGAGCACACCGGCGGCCGCCAGGACTTCGCGCACCAACTCTGGACGCTCATGATGCTTGAGCTGTGGTTCAAGCGGTTCATAGACTAGCGGCCGGCTTGACTTGCCGAAGCGCCATCTGCTAATGAAGTGCGACTTTTTGGCTCAATAATCCTGAGAACATGGCGAAACGCACGCTCCCTAACTTCATCATCCCCGGCGCGCAGAAGGGCGGGACCACTTTCCTCTACAACGTGCTCAAGCAGCACCCGGAGGTCAGCCTCTCCACCGTCAAGGAGGTTCACTTCTTCGACATCGAAGAGCATTTCGCGCGCGGGCTAGACTACTACGCCACCTTCTTCGACAACCGCGACAACCGGCCGGCCGTCGGCGAGGCGACCCCCAATTACCTGATGTTCCCGCACGTCGCCGGCCGCATACGCGAGGCGCTCGGCCCCGACCTCAAGCTGATTTTCATCCTCCGCCACCCGGTCGAGCGCGCCTTCTCCCAGTTCATCATGTCGCTCTCGGGCGAGTCCGTGCACGAGAACCTGACGGACGCGGACTTCCCGCGCGTCCTTGAGCACTCGTTCTCTAACGGCGCGGAGGCGGGCTACGGCCCCTCCGGGCTCTACGCGGCGCAGATGAAACGGTTCTACGATTTGTTCCCGCGCGAGAACACGCTGGTGCTCATCTTCGAGGAGGACGTGCGGGGCGACGCGGACGCGGCGCTCGACAAGGTGTGCCGGTTTTTACAGATTCGGCCGCACCGCTTCGACACGGGCGTCGAGCGCAACCCGGCGGGCGTGCCGAAAATCAAGGCCATCAACCGGATCATTTTCAACGACGCCTCGCCGGTCAAGCGGGCCGCCAAGGCGCTCGTCCGCTCGACGGTCCTGCGCGACCGCCTCCGCCACAAGGTTTTGGAGATGAACAGGGTGCCCCGCAAGTACAAGCTCGACCCCAATCTGCGGAAGGAATTCTTTGTCCGTTACTACAAGGACGACGTGGCCCGGCTCGAAGAGATTCTCGGCCGCGACCTGGGCTGCTGGCGCGACTGAATCTCCACGCAACCCTCCAAGGGCACGCGCGCGCCCCCCTGACAACTCACCTTGCTATTCACGAGCATAGATTTCGCGGTCTTCATGGTCGTCATCCTGGCGGGCTTATGCGTGCTTCGCAGAAACTCGCACAAGATTTACTGGCTGCTCGCGGGCGGGGCCTTCTTTTACGGCTACTGGGACTGGCGCTTCCTCGGCCTGCTCCTCTTCATCTGCGTCTTCGACTTCTACATGGGCCGCCTCATTTACGCGGCCGAAGGGAAGCGGCGCAAGCGACTCTTCGTCCTCAACGTCGTCGTCAACCTCTCCATCCTGGTCGTCTTCAAGTACCTCAATTTTTTCATCAGTAGCCTCGACGCGGCGCTCGCCCCGCTCGGCATTCACCTCGGCACGCTCAACATCATCCTGCCCATAGGCATCTCGTTCTTCGTCTTCGAGGTCATTAGCTACTGCGTGGACGTGTACCGCGGCGACCTGAAGCCCTACGAGAGCCTGCGGGACTTCGCGCTCTTCATCTTCTTCTTCCCGCGGATGATTGCCGGCCCCATCATCCGCGCCCAGCAGTTCCTGCCGCAGCTCAGGCGCGACATCCGCGTCACGCTCCCGAACCTGCAACGCGGCGGGCAGCTCTTCCTGCTCGGCCTGACGAAGAAACTGGTCGTCGCAGACCGCATGGCAGGCTTCGTGGACGCAGTCTTCGCGGACCCTGCCGCCTACTCGTCCGGCTCCGTCTGGCAGGCCGTCATCGCCTACTCGATTCAGATTTACTGCGACTTCTCCGGCTACTCGGACATGGCTATCGGGCTCGCGCGGATGATGGGGTTCGAGCTGCCCGAGAATTTCAATATGCCGTATGTTGCGACCAGCCTGGTTGACTTCTGGCGGCGCTGGCACATTTCGCTCTCGACCTGGCTGCGGGACTACCTCTACTTGTCAATCGGGGGCCTGCGCAAGCACTGGTTCAACAGGTATCGCAACGTCATCATCACGATGCTGCTCGGCGGGCTGTGGCACGGGGCCGGGTGGAACTTCGCGCTGTGGGGAGGGCTGCACGGCCTGGGGCTGGCCGTCAACCACTGGTGGGAGGGCTTCAAAAAGAGAAAGGGGCTGGCGCAGGGGCTTTGGTGGGGCAAGGCGCTCGGCTGGCTTGCGACTTTCTCCTTCGTCACCCTCTGCTGGGTCTTCTTCCGCGCGCCGTCGTTCGGGCACGCGGCGGCCGTCTTCGGGAAGATGTTCGGCGCGATCCCCGGCGGCGTGATGTGGGTACACGAGCCGCTGCTGGTCATCGCGCCGCTGGTCGTGCTCGCGCACGTTATGGGGCTCTGGTCGAAGAGAGAGGATTCTGTGCCAGTTCTGGTGTCGCACAGATTCGCGCACGTCGCGTTCCTTTTTTTTTGGGTTATTGGTATTTTCTTTTTGGCCGAGGTCGAGTCCACGCCGTTCATCTACTTTCAGTTCTGAAGCATGGTTAAGCTGGCCGGAAAAGTCGTCGTCGCCCTCGTTGTGAGCCTCGTCGTGTGGGAAATCCTGCTCAGGATTTTCGTCGTCGTGCCGATTCCTTACCGCCACGACCCGGCCTTGGGCTGGATGCCCGTGCCGAACAGCCGCGGCCTCTACACGCTCGAAGGCAGGGGCGTCTGCGCCTACAACGAGTACGGGTTCCGCGGCGGCCCCGTCGGCTTAAAGCAGCCCGGCGAGCTACGCATCGTCGCCCTCGGCGACTCCTACACGGAGGCGCAGCAGATGGACATCGAGCAGACCTACCCGGCGCGGCTCGAACAACTGCTCGGCGCGAGGGGTGTGGAGGGCGCGCAGGGTGTCAGGGTCTTGAACGGGGGCCGGAGCGCCAGCTCGCCGGCCTACTGCGTCCGCCTCGCCGAGGAGTACAAGAAAATATTCCAGCCCGACTGGGTCGTGCTGCTCACGAACGACGGCAACTGGGTTAACATCTACGATTCCTCCAAGGAGATTTACCTCAAGCCGGCGGGCGACGCGCTCAAACTCGAAGCGCGCTGGAAGTGGGACACCATGTCGCCGCTCATGAAACGGCTGATGCGCTGGCGCGTGCGCGACCTCGCCATCTTCCAGTACGCCTACGCTCGGTTCGGGACGATGCAGGCCGTGCGCGCGAAGGCCGCGAACAACGAGGCGGCTCCGCCTGCGGCCACTGCGCAGGCCGAGGGTCGCGCGGGCGAGAAATTCCCCGCGGCCCGGCTGGAGAAGGCTATTGACTGGACGGTGGAGCAGATGCGCAAGCTCTACCCGAAGCTCGTGGTCGTCCACGTCCCGACCGGGGCGACCGTCAAGGGGCTCGGGCCGAAGCAGCCCGTGGAGGATTTGCTGGTAAAATCGTGCGGGCGCTACGGCGTGCCGTTAATCATGATGCGCGATAGAATCAACCAGGACTTCGCGCAGACTAAAGAGCCGCCCTACGGCTTCTACAACACGCTGCCGTGGACGGGCCACCTGAACGCGCACGGCCACGCGCTCGTCGCGCAGGCGCTCTACGAGTTCTTCGACCGCGAGCTGGATAAGGGCTCGAATTAATTTCTGATGATTGAGGTGTGTGGGATGAAAGGTGTCGTGTTGGCCGGGGGCCTGGGGACGCGGCTGCGGCCGCTGACGGTTGTGACGAACAAGCACTTGCTGCCGGTCTACAACCAGCCGATGATTTACTACCCGATTCAGGCGCTCGTCAACGCCGGGATCACGGACATCATGATCGTCACGGGCGGCAACAACGCGGGCGACTTCCTGAAGCTCCTGGGCAACGGCAAGGCGTTCGGCCTCAAGCACCTCAACTACACCTACCAGGAGGGCGAGGGCGGCATCGCCGACGCGCTCTCGCTGGTCGAGCACTTCGCCGCCGACCAACCCATCTGCGTCGTCCTCGGCGACAACATCATCGAGGGCAACATCCGCGCGGCCGTGCGCGCCTACCGCCACCAGGGAGGCGGCGCGAAGATTCTTTTGAAGAAAGTCCCCGACCCGCAACGCTTCGGCGTCCCAGAGTTGGACGGCCGCCGCGTGCTCCGCATCGAGGAGAAGCCCAAAGAGCCCAAGAGCGAGTACGCCGTCATAGGCATCTACCTCTACGACTCGGACGTGTTCGACATCATCCGCACCTTGAAACCTTCTGGGCGCGGCGAGCTGGAAATCACGGACGTGAACAACGCCTACATCGCGCGCGAAGACCTGACGTGGGACGAGCTTGAGGGCTGGTGGACGGACGCCGGCACTTTCGAGAGCCTGCTGCGCGCGTCGAACCTCGTGGCCGAGACGGGCGCGAACAAAATGGAGCTGCGACATGTTGCCGAAGCCAACGCCGGGAGGTAGGCCCTTCACGGAGGGCGAGATCGGCGGCGTCGTCGTGCGCGCGCTGCGCAAGTTCACGGACGGGCGCGGCTGGCTCGCCGAAATCTTCCGGCACGACGAGCTGGACGAAGAGTTTTATCCGGCGATGGCTTACGTCTCTACGACCGAGCCGGGCCACACGCGCGGGCCGCACGAGCACGTCGAGCAGGCGGACCTCTTCGTCTTCTTCGGCCCGTCCACCTTCGAGCTGAGGATGTGGGACAACCGCCGGGACTCGGAGACCTACTGGAACGTGATGACGGTGCGCGCGGGCGAGGGTGAGCCGAAGGCCGTCATCGTCCCGAAGGGCGTGGTTCACGCCTACCGCAACGTCGGCGACACGCCGGGCCTCGTCGTCAACTGCCCCAACCGCCTCTACATGGGCGAGGGCCGCCGCGAGCCCGTGGACGAAATCCGCCACGAGGACGACCCCGGGACGGTTTTCAGGATGGACGATTAGGCCGGCGACGCGGAGCAACCGGAATGAGGGGTGAGCCCGAAACAAGTAGATTCGCGGGGAGGGCCGGCTGGATTTTTGGCCGGCCATACTGCTGGTGTCAGCACTCCTGATACTTCTGCTCGTCGTTATAGCCAGCTCGCGTTTCAACAATTGGGAATTTCCCCGCGACCCCGACGACCCGACAGAGTGGCCTGAATCAGAAAAATAGGGCGCTGCCGAACTGAGGCTTGCTTGACAGTGGTATGGCCGCCGACTAGACTTACTGACCCATTAGGAAAGCGAGTTCGTTAAGACCTCTATCGAGAGACTGCTTTAAAAGATCAGCGCACCGTGACAGCCTCGGCGGTCGGCGGCCGCCACAGCCCTCAAATGACTTCCTTGCCAGACCGCCCTTTATTTGTCATCGAGCCGAGTAAGTCCTGGGCTCCGCCGGATTTTAGTAGCCTCTGGCGCTACCGCGAGCTGTTCTACTTCCTGACCTGGCGCGACATCAAAGTCCGCTACAAGCAGACGGCGCTCGGCGCGGCCTGGGCCATTATCCAGCCGCTCTTCGCCATGCTCATCTTCACCTTCTTCTTCGGGAAGCTCGCCGGCATCGGCCGTCAGACGGCCGTGCCCTATCCAATCTTCGCCTACGCCGGCCTGCTGCCCTGGACGTTCTTCTCGAATGCCGTCACCAACAGCGGCAACAGCCTCGTCACGAGCGCGCACCTCGTCACGAAAGTCTATTTCCCGCGAATGATTATCCCGACGGCGGTCGTGGCGGCGGGCCTCGTGGACTTCGCCATCGCGTTCCCGCTACTCGTCGCCATGATGATCTATTACGGCATCGCGCTGACGACGAACGTGCTGGTGCTGCCGCTGCTCGTGCTGCTGACGACGCTGCTGGCCGTCGGCATGGGGATGTACCTGTCGGCCATCAACGTCAAGTACAGGGACGTGCGCTTCGCGCTGCCCTTTCTCATCCAGTTGTGGATGTTCGTCTCCCCGATTATTTACCCGACGACGTTCGTCCCGGAGCGTTTCAGGTGGCTGCTCAAGCTGAACCCGCTGACGGGAATTATTGAAGGCTACCGCGGCGCGCTGCTCGGCCTGCCGCTCGACTGGAAGGCGCTCGGCATCTCGGCCGCCATCACCGTGGCCCTGCTCGTCTACGCCGCCTACTCGTTCCGGCGCATGGAGAAGAGTTTCGCCGACATCGTTTGAGTTGTTATGAAGCCGATCATCCGGGCGGAAAATCTCAAGAAGCAGTATCGCCTCGGCGTCGGGAAGGTGCGCTACGGCACGCTGCGCGAGGCGTTCACCGAAAGGCTGCGCTCGACGTTCGGCCGGCGGCGCGGCCCGACCGAGGAGACCTTCTGGGCGCTCAAGGGCGTGGGCTTCGAGATCAACCCCGGCGAGGTCGTGGGCATCATCGGGCGCAACGGCGCGGGCAAGTCCACGCTTTTGAAAATCCTCTCGCGCATCACGGAGCCGACCGACGGCCGCGTCGAAGTCTACGGGCGCGTCGGCAGCCTCCTCGAAGTCGGCACCGGCTTTCACCAGGAGCTGACGGGCCGAGAGAACATCTACCTCAACGGCTCGATTTTGGGCATGAGCCGCAAGGAGATCGAGAGTAAGTTCGACCAGATTGTGGCCTTCTCGGAGATCGGCAAGTTCCTGGACACGCCCGTCAAGCGATACTCTTCGGGGATGTACGTGCGCCTCGCCTTCGCCGTCGCCGCGCACCTGGAGCCGGAAATCCTGCTCGTGGACGAAGTCCTGGCCGTCGGCGACGCCAGCTTCCAGCGCAAGTGCCTAGACAAGATGAAGGACGTGGGCCGGCACGGGCGCACCGTGCTCTTCGTCTCGCACAATATGCCGGCCATCACGCGGCTCTGCGACCGCACCATCCTGCTCGACGAGGGGAAGATTCTGAAGGACGGCCCCTCGCACCTGGTCGTCGGGACTTACCTCAAGTCCGGGCTGGGCACGACGGCGCATCGCGAGTGGGAAGACTTGACGAAAGCGCCGGGCAACGAGGTCGTGCGGCTGCGCGGCGTGCGTGTCTTGGGCGAGGACGGCGAGACGATTGAGGCCGTGGACGTGCGCCGCGCCGTCGGCGTGGAGATGGAGTACGAGGTCGTCGCGCCGGGCCACGTCCTCGTGCCGAATTACCATTTTTATAACGAGGAGGGCGTCTGCGTCTTTATCGCCGCGGACAACGACCCGGCGTGGCGGCGGCGCGAGCGGCCCGCGGGACGCTTCACGAGCACGGCCTGGATTCCGGGCAACCTGCTCGCCGAGGGCACTTTGATTGTCGGCGCGGCAATTAGTACGATGGACCCCGTCAGGATTCACTTCTTCGAGCGCGACGCGGTGGCCTTCCAGGTGGTTGACAGCATGGAGGGCGATTCGGCGCGCGGCGAGTTCGCCGGCCACTTCCCAGGCGTCGTCAGGCCCATGCTGCGTTGGGCGACGGCTGAGCGCCGCCGGCCCGAGATTTCTGTCATCGAGGAGGTCGCCCCGTGAAGGTCGTGATTCTCGCAGGGGGCCTGGGCACGCGGCTCTCCGAGGAGACGGAACTCAAGCCGAAGCCGATGGTCGAGATCGGGGGCCGCCCCATCCTCTGGCACATCACGAAGCACTACGCCAGCTTCGGGCACAAGGAGTTCTTCGTCGCGCTCGGCTACAAGGGCGAGGCCATCAAGAGGTTCTTCCTCGACTACCAGAGCCTGAGCGGGAGCATGACGATTGACCTCGCGGACGGGCGCGTCAACGTGCACAGCCGCGACTGCGAGGGCTGGACCGTGCACCTGATGGACACCGGCATGGAGACCAACACGGGCGGCCGCGTCAAGCGCCTTGAGCCGTGGCTGAAGGAAGAGCCTTTCATGCTCACCTACGGCGACGGCGTGTGCGACCTGGACGTGAACGACCTCCTGAAGTTTCACCGCTCGCACGGGCGCGTGGCGACCATCACGGCCGTCAGGCCGCCGTCGCGCTTCGGCGGCCTCGTCTTCGACGGCGACCTCGTCAAGGAGTTCACCGAGAAGCCGCAGATCGGCGAGGGCTGGATTAACGGCGGCTTCATGGTCTTCGAGCCCTCCGTCTTCGACTACCTCAGGGGCGACGAGGACAGCCTTGAGGCGGACGCGCTGGAACAGTTGGCGCGCGCCGGAGAGCTCGCGGCCTACAGGCACGAGCGCTTCTGGCAGTGCATGGACACGCTGCGCGACAAGCGTTTTCTCGAAAGTTTATGGCAGGAGGGGCGCGCCCCCTGGAAGGTCTGGGACTGAAGCGTCCACGTCAGTACCGCCTGCCGCAAGCGGGCGGGTGCTCGACGTTGACGACCCGCCCGCTACCGCAGGCGGTACTGACTTTTTAGATTGTCTTATGAGTAATTTTTGGCTAGACCGCCCCACGTTCATCACGGGCGGGACAGGGCTCGTCGGCGGGTGGCTCGTCCGCCGTCTGCTTGAGGCGGGCGCGGACGTGGTCTGCCTCGTGCGCGACTGGGTGCCGCAGAGCGAGTTGGTGCGCGGCGAGTTGATTGAGCGAGTTAAGGTCGTCCGCGGCGAGGTCTGCGACCAGGAGTTGATGGAGCGCGTGCTCGGCGAGTACGAAGTCAACACGGTCATCCACCTCGCGGCGCAGACCATCGTCGGCGTTGCCAACCGCAACCCCGTCTCCACCTTCGAGACCAACATCGCGGGAACGTGGGCGCTGATGGAGGCGTGCCGCCGCAGCCCCACCGTCAAGCAGGTCATCATGGCCTCGTCCGACAAGGCTTACGGCGACCAGGAGGTTCTCCCTTACGTCGAGGACGCGCCGCTCAAGGGCCGCCACCCCTACGACGTGAGCAAGTCCTGCTCGGACCTCATCGCGCAGTCTTACGCGCACACTTACGGCCTGCCGGTCGCCATCACGCGCTGCGGGAATTTCTACGGCGGCGGCGATCTGAACTGGAACAGAATTGTGCCAGGAACGATTCGCTCGGTGCTGCGCGGCCAGCGCCCCGTCATTCGCTCCGACGGCCAGTACGTCCGCGACTACTTCTACGTCGAGGACGGCGCGGCCGCCTACACGCTCCTCGCGGAGAAGCTCGCCGCGGACCCGCAGCTACGGGGCCGCGCCTTCAACTTCTCGAACGAGCTACAGGTGACGGTCCTCGACCTGACGAAGAGGATTCTGGAATTGATGGAGTCGGGGCTTGAGCCGGACGTGCGCAACGAGGCGACGAACGAAATCCGCCACCAGTACCTGAGCGCGGCGCAGGCCCGGCAGGTTCTTGAGTGGCAGCCGCTCTTCACCCTGGACGAGGGCCTGAGGCGGACAATCAACTGGTACAGGGACTTCTTCCGGGCATCTTCATGAACGAGCCACAGACAAGCGTGGGCCGAACGGTCGCGTGCCGGTCGTGCGGCGCGCCAGCGTTGACCCCGGTCCTTTCTCTGGGGAGCACGCCGCTCGCCAACTCGCTGCTCACGGCCGAGCAGTTGGACGGGCCGGAGCCGGTCTACCCGCTCGACCTCGCTTTCTGCCGCGACTGTACGCTGGTGCAGATCACGGAGACCGTGCCGCCCGAAAAACTGTTCAGTCAGTACCTCTACTTCTCGTCCTTCTCCGACACGATGCTGGCGCACGCGCGGCGGCTGGCCGAGCGCTTGATAGAGTCGCAGGGGCTGGGCGGGAGTCACCTCGTCGTGGAGGTCGCAAGCAACGACGGCTATCTCCTGCAAAACTACAAGCGCGCGGGCGTGCCCGTGCTCGGCATCGAGCCGGCGGCGAACGTCGCGCGCGTCGCACGCGAAGAGCGCGGCGTCCCTACTCTCTGCGAGTTCTTCGGCGAGCCGCTCGCGCGCAAGCTCCGCGACGAGGGGAAGCGCGCCGACGTTATTCACGGCAACAACGTCTTGGCACACGTCGCGGACCTCAACGGGTTCGTGCGCGGCCTCGCGCTCGTCCTACAGGACACGGGCCTCGCCGTCATAGAGGTGCCTTACGTCAAGGACATGATTGACCGCTGCGAGTTCGACACGATCTATCACGAGCACCTTTGTTATTTTTCGCTGACGGCGCTCTACCACCTTTTCGGCCGGCACGGGCTCGCCATCGTGGACGTTGAGAGGCTCCCGATTCACGGCGGCTCGCTCCGCGTCTTCGCCCGCAGGGAGGGGGCCGGGGTGGCGGAGAGCGTCCGCCGCCTCCTGGCCGAAGAGGAAGAGTGGCGGGTGGGGAGCGCAGGCTTTTACGAGACGTTCGGCGAGCGTGTCAAGCGCCTGCGCCGCGACCTGCTCGGCGCGCTCTCCGACTTGAAGGCGCAGGGGAAGCGCGTCGCCGCCTACGGCGCGTCGGCGAAGGGCAGCACGCTGCTCAACTACTTAGGGATAGGCCGCGAGACCCTGGATTTCGTCGTAGACCGCAGCACGGTCAAGCAGGGCTACTACACGCCGGGCACGCACCTGCCGATTTATGGCCCAGAAAAGCTGCTCGCAGAGATGCCAGACTACGTGCTCCTGCTGACGTGGAATTTCGAGGAAGAGATCATGGAGCAGCAGGCGGAGTACAGGCGGCGCGGCGGGCGCTTCATCGTGCCGATTCCCGAGGTGAGAGTCGTCTGAGTTGAGATTCGTCGAGACAAAATTAAAGGGCGCTTTTCTGGTCGAGCCCGAGCGCATGGAGGACGAGCGCGGCTTCTTCGCGCGCACCTGGTCGCAGCAGGAGTGGGCCGCGCAGGGGCTCGACGCGCGCCTCGTCGAATGCAACGTCTCCTTCAACAAGCGCGCGGGGACGCTGCGCGGGATGCACTACCAGACCGAGCCTTACGCGCAGCCCAAGCTGGTGCGCTGCACGGCGGGCGCGCTCTACGACGTTATTGTGGACTTGCGCCCGGACTCGCCCACGCACAAGGAGTGGCTGGGCGTCGAGTTGAGTGCCGCCGACGGCCGCTCGCTCTTCATCCCCGGGGGCTTCGCACACGGTTTCCAGACCCTGTCGGACGAGACGGAAGTCTTGTACCAGATGTCAGAGGTCTACGCGCCCGGTTACGCGCGGGGCGTGCGCTGGAACGACCCGGCGTTCCGTATAGAGTGGCCGCGCGAGGTGACGGTCATCGCCGACCGGGACGCGACTTACCCGGACTACTTGTCCTGAAGGAAGTTTCTTAACGTTGTCTGAGACACTATTCACCACAGAGATTACTAGCGACCCGGCCGAGTTGGCGCGGGCGCTGGCGCGGGCCGGCGCTGACGCCCGGTTGCGCGAGACGATTTTCGAGGCGCTGAGGCAGGCCGAGACTGAGGCCGACGACCCCGCCGCGTTCCGCGAGGGGGTGCGCTGGCCGCTCGTCATGTCGCTTTTGGGCGAGGGCGGCACGCACAGGGTCAGGATGAAGAACGGGCTCGTCTTCGAGGTCGGCCCGGACAGCCGCATCGAGCAGTCGCTGCTTTTAAGTCTCTCGGCCGAGCCCGACCACGTCTGGGAGCCGCAGACGACGAGGCTGCTCGTGGCTCTGTCGGCGGGCGCGGAGCACGTCATCGTCGGCGGGGCTTACATAGGCGACCACGTCCTCTTCATCGCGCGCGAGCTGGCGAAGCGTCAGCCTCCCGGCGTCGTTCACGCCTTCGAGCCGATGACGCACACGTTCAACCGCCTCGTGCGCAACATTGAATTGAACGATGCCGCGAACGTGAGGCCGCACAGGCTCGGCCTCTGGGACCGCCGCGCCTCGCTGAGCCTTTCGGGCGCGGCCGCTCTCGCCTCGTCGCTCGAAGGGACGGACGGCGCTGGCGGTGCTATCGAGTCCGTCTCGATAGACGAGTACGCCCAGGCGAACGAACTCTCGTCGGTCGGCCTCATCATGCTGGACACCGAAGGGGGCGAGGAGCGTGCGCTCGTCGGCGCGCGCGAGCTTCTGTCGCGGCCCGCGGGCGCGGCCCCGCACGTCGTCTTCGAGGTCCACCGCAACTTCGTTGACTGGACGAATGGTCTCGAAAACACTTCCGTCGTCAGGCTGATGACCGAGAGCGGCTACGAGGTTTTCGCTGTCCGCGACCTGCACGGCAACCACTCGATGGAGGGGCAGCCGATAGAGGTGATTCCCGTTGACCGCGTCTACGTGGAAGGCCCGCCGCACGGCTTCAATATGCTGGCGAGTAAAGACCCTGAGCTAGTCGGGCGGCTCAACTTGCGCGTCGTCAGGGACGTGAGCCCCAAGCTGCTGCCGGAGAAAGACCCGGCGCTGCACCACCCGCTCGGCGGCTGGGTGTCTTGAGCCGGCGGCCGAAATTTTTTTTAGCGCATGAGTAAGATTACGGTGCTGGGTTCGTCCGGCTTCATCGGGTCGCACCTGGCTAAAAAATTGCGCGCGGCCGGCTCGGACTGCTTCCTGCCCGGGCGCGACGAGGATTTGGCGGGCAGGGAATTGGGCCACGTCATCTACTCGATTGGGCTGACCGCCGACTTCCGCTCGCGGCCCTTCGACACGGTGGAGGCCCACGTCTGCCGGCTCCTCGAAGTCCTGCGCGGCTCGCGGTACGACTCCTTCCTGTACCTGTCCTCGACGCGCGTTTACAGTTCGGGCGAGGCGGACGTGGCCGTGGAAGACGACGTGCTGCGCGTGAGGCCGCTCGCTGCGGGCGACCTCTACAACATCTCGAAGGTGATGGGCGAGTCGGCGACGCTCAACTGCGGCGGCGCAAACGCGCGCGTCGCGCGGCTCTCGAACGTCTACGGCGGCGACTTCAACTCCGACAACTTCCTCTCGGAAGTCCTGCGAGACGCCATCACGAATGGTAAAGTCGTCCTGAGAACTTCGCCCGACTCGGCCAAGGACTACGTCTCGATTGACGACGTGGTCGAGGGACTCATCAGCATTGCTATCGGAGGCCGCCAGCGAATCTACAACGTGGCGGGCGGCGTCAACGTCTCGAACGGCGAGCTGCTGGCGAGCATCAGCGCGCTGACGAATTGTCGCGTGGAGTTCGAGCCCGGCGCGCCGAGGGTCGCCTTCCCGCGCGTCAGCATCGAGCGGATGCGCGAGGACTTCGGCTTCGAGCCGGCAAGCGTTTTGGGCCAGATGGGGCGGCTAGTCAACTTGTACACGGAAGGCATGAGGGAAAGATGATTCACATTGATCTGGAGCAGGGGTTCGTCGAGGTCGAGGACGGCGCGGAGACTGTGCGGCACGGCCTGGACACGCCGGAGGCTTTCGAGCTGGTTTCGCGGGTCTGGCTGCGGGCCGGCTGGGACACCAAGTACGTCTACGGCTTCACCTGGCTCGGCCGCCCCATCATTCAGTTGCCCGAAGACATGATCCGCATCCAGGAGGTCATCTTCTCAGTCCAGCCTGACGTTATCGTCGAGACGGGCGTGGCGCACGGCGGCTCGCTCATCTTCTACGCGAGCCTCTGCAAGGCGCTGGACAGGGGGCGCGTCGTCGGCGTGGACATCGAAATCCGGCCGCACAACCGCGCGGCCATAGAGGCGCACCCGCTCTACCCCTACATCACGCTCATCGAGGGCAGCTCCGTGGACGAGGCCACCGTCGAGCAGGTCAAGGCCCAAATCCGCCCCGGCGAGAGGACGCTCGTGCTGTTGGACTCGAATCACACGAAGGAGCACGTGCTGGCGGAGTTGAGCCTTTACGCGCCGCTCGTCTCGGAGGGCTCTTACATCGTCGCGATGGACGGCATCATGGAGCAGGTCGTGGGCGCGCCGCGCACGCAGCCCGACTGGGAGTGGAACAACCCGCGCCGCGCGGCGCTTGAGTTCGTCGAGGGCCGCGACGACTTCGTCCTCGAAGAGCCCCCCTTCCTCTTCAACGAGGGGGCCGTCAAGGAGCGCGTGACCTACTGGCCGGGCGGCTTCATCAGGCGCAAATCCTGAGAAAACGTCTTTGACAGCCGGATGAGCCCGCTTGACAGTCTGATGAGCCCGACCCATAATCTCGTTCTTTTGGGTCCGTGGCGGTACGGAGCGATGTCGGAGCTTGACAGCCTCTGGACGCTCGGGCCTTTCGTTAACTAAGTTAACTCCTACATGCAACCGAAACTTACCATCGTCACGCCATCATTCAACCAGGGCAGGTTTCTCGAAGAAACCATCCTCTCCGTGCTCAATCAGGGCTACGAGCCGCTCGAATACATGGTCATTGACGGCGGCAGCACGGACGAAAGCGTCGAGGTCATCCGCCGCTACGAGGACAGGCTGGCCTACTGGGTGAGCGAGAAGGATCGCGGGCACGTGCACGCCATCAACAAGGGGCTTGAGAGGGCCACGGGCGACATCTTCGCCTTCATCAACAGCGACGACCTATACCTCCCGGGCGCGTTCGAGGCCGTTATCTCTTACTTCGAGCAACACCCCGAGTGCGAGTGGCTGTGCGGCGACACGACGCTGTTCGGCGTGGGGTTCCCGACGGAGTTCGTGCCCGCGCGGGTTCCCAGGTCGGCCGCGCAGGCGCTCTCGTGGGCCTACCGCGCGGCGCAGCCCGGAATGTTCTGGAAGAGAGAGCTCCTCGGCGCGGGCTTCGACGAGGCGTGGCGCTACGTCTTCGATCACGATCTTTACGTCCGGCTGCTGCTCGACGGTCACACCTGCGAGCACCTCCCCGTGCCCGTCGCCGGCTACCGCCTGCACCAGGTCAGCATCACGGTGACGGAGCACCATAAGCAGGACGAGGAGCACGACCGCAGCGCGGAATTCTACGAGGACCGCCTGCGCGGCGCGGCGCGGCGCTGGGTCCGCGCGACGCAGTACCTGCGCCGCTCCTACGAGGCGAGCGGGACGGGCGACCGGCGCAAGGGCGCGCGCTTGCTCGCGCGCGCCGCGCTCACGCACCCCGAGTTACTCGCGGCGCGCCCATTCTGGGGCTGCCTGCGTCATTTAGTGTCGAATAATGGGGCGAAGCCGGACGGCACGGCGCGCTAGCCAGGGCCGTCGCGCGCGGCGCGCTTCGTCAGTCAGTCTTCGCGATTGGATTTGAGCAATGCCCGATGTCGAGCAGCGGATCGAGACGATAGACTTCCTGCGCGGGTTCGCCGCGCTGTGGGTTTGCTGGTTCCACCTCACGCAGGCGAACACGTTCGTCGGCCCGGGGCTCTTCGACTTCACGGGCAGGTACGGCGGGCTGGGGGTCGAAATCTTCTTCGTCATCTCCGGCTTCATCATCCCCTACGCGCTCCAACGCGGCGGCTACACCCTCAAAAAATTCCACGTCTTCTTAGCCAAGCGCGTGACGCGGCTCGACCCCCCCTACCTGGTCAGCATCGTGCTCGCGCTCGTCGTCGGCTTCACGCTCACGCTCGCGCCGAACTACCAGGGGGAGCCGTTCCGCGTGGACCCCGTCGGGCTGCTCTTGCACCTCGGCTACCTGAACGTGCTCTTCGGCTACGAGTGGCTCAGCCCCGTCTACTGGACGCTCGCCATCGAGTTTCAATACTACCTGCTGATTGGGCTGGCGTTCCCGCTCGTCAGCAGCCCCAAGCGCTGGCACAGAATGCTGTTCTTCGTCGCGCTCGCCCTGCTCTCCTGGCGGATCAGGTTCGGCGGCTACATCTTCGTTTTCATCTTTCTGTTCTTCATGGGCATGGCGCTCTTCCAGTACAAGGCGAAGCTCATCGGCCGGGCGGAGCTGCTCATCCTGCTCCCGCTTTTCACCTGCGGCTCGTACCTGCTGCTCGGCACGGGGCCGACGCTCGCCGGGGTTGCCACGGTTTGCGCGATCAGCTTCCTGTCGGTGCGGCATTGGGCGTTCGCGTTTTTGGGCAGCATCTCTTACTCGCTCTACCTCATACATCCGCCCGTCAAGAAGGTGGTCTACACGCTCGGTCGCAAGTTCACCACGTATGGCCCGGCAAGGATTGCGCTCCCCCTCATCGGTCTCGCGGCGGCCATCGGCGCGGCCTATTTGCTCTACGTCCTCGTCGAGCGGCCCTCGCAGCGTTGGTCTTCATCGTTCAAGTACAAGCGACGCGCGAAGGTCGAGCCCGACACTTACGGCGGCGGCATGGACTCGTCAGCCGCCGAGGGGCTGGCGCGGCCGTGAGACGTGCGCGTGCGCGCCGGGCGTCGCCATCAGGAAGCGCCCCAACGGCGCTCGTCTCTGCGCCAGCGGGTCGGCTGATGTTTTAGTCTTCATAATACGCAATTAACTGACAGGAGGCAGAATTCAATGGCTGAACAAACCAGGGTGCTGGTGACCGGCGCGGGCGGGTTCATCGGGCACCATCTCGTTAAATATCTGGTCGAGCGTGGCTACTGGGTGCGCGGCGTGGACATCAAGGAGCCGGAGTACGAGCCGTCGGCGGCGCACGAATTCAAGCTGCTCGACCTCGTGAACTGGGAGAACTGTCTGGAAGCGACTGAGGGCGTCGAGGAAGTCTACGGGCTCGCCGCCAACATGGGCGGCATCGGCTTCATCGAGACGCACAAGGCGGAGATCGTCCGCGACAGCACGCTCATCAACATCCACACGATAGAGGCGGCGCGGCAGAACGGCGTCAAGCGCTACCTCTTCACTTCGAGCGCGTGCATCTACCCCGGCTACCTGCAAAAGGACGCTAACGTCACCCCGCTCAAGGAAGAGGACGCCTACCCGGCCGACGCCGAGGACGGCTACGGCTGGGAGAAGCTCTACATGGAGAGGGTCTGCCGCCACTACCGCGAGGACTACGGTTTGGAGACGCGCGTCGTGCGCTTCCACAACATCTTCGGCGAGCTGGGCACCTACGACGGGGGGCGCGAAAAGTCCCCGGCGGCCATCTGCCGCAAGGTCGCCCTGGCCAACGACGGCGACGACATAGAGGTCTGGGGCGACGGCGAGCAAACGCGCTCCTACTGTCACATTGACGACTGCGTGGAGGGCATCTACCGCCTGATGCGGAGTGAGCACCGCGACCCGATCAACCTCGGCCAGGACCGCATGATCTCGATCAACGAGCTGGTGGACATCGTCTCGAAGATCGCGGGCAAGCGGATCGGCAAGGCTTACGACACGACGAAGCCGCAGGGCGTGCGCGGGCGCAACAGCGACAACACGCGCTTGCGCGAAGTCCTCAAGTGGGAGCCGAGCATCTCGCTCGAAGAGGGGCTTAAGCGCACCTACCGCTGGATCGAGGGCGAGTTGCGGAAGAAGGACGCGGCCCGGTCGAACGCCGCCTGAAGGTGAGCCGGGCGCGGGTTTCTCTTACGGGTTAGACTTAATCCGACGCGCGAGTCGGATTAAGTCAGAGCCCGGCGGCGCTCGTCCGCGCGGTTGAATTCGGTTTGAGAATGAGTTAAGTTCAGCGGTCGCAATCACAAGGGGAGGGGCAAGAGCGGTATGGACAAGAGGCCGGCGGCGAGCGTCGGGTTGCCAGTCTACAACGGCGAAGATTTTCTCGCGCCGGCGCTGGACGCGATTCTGGCCCAGGACTACGAGGACTTCGAGCTCATCATCTCGGACAACGCCTCGACCGACGCGACCGCCGAGATCGCGCGCCAGTACGCGGCGCGCGACCCGCGCGTCCGCTACTCACGCAACGAGACGAACATCGGCGCGGTCGGGAACTTCAACCGCGCCTTCGCCCTCTCGAACAGCACCTATTTCATGTGGGCCGGCGCGCACGACCTGCGCCACCCCTCCATGCTCTCGCGCTGCATCGCGGCCCTCGAAGACGACGCGGAGGTGGTGCTGGCCTACCCGAAGGTGGCCGGCATAGACCGCGAGGGCCAGCCGTGCGAGCTGAGCATGGTCTACATAGACACGCGCGGCCTGCCGCCCGTCGAGCGTTACGCGGCCGTCATCAGCAAAATCCGCTCGTGCCACATGATCCACGGCGTCTTCCGCTCGGACGCGCTGCGCCGTGCTGGCGAGATGCCGAACATCAGTTGGGGGCCGGACATCCTGCTGCTGGCGAAGCTCGCGCTCGCGGGCGCGTTCGCCGTCGTGGACGAGACGCTCTACTTCCCGCGCCGGGTGAGGCCCGAAGAGGCGAAAAACTTCGAGGCGTGGAAGAAGCGTTACCTGGAAACGCTCGACCCGGCGACGGTCGCCGAGGCCCGGGCGGCGTCGGTCGAAGACCTCTGCCGCGCGAGCCGTGACGCGCACCTGCGAGTCATCAGCGAGTCGGACCTGAGCTTCGCCGAGAAGACCCGCGCGAGAATCAAGACGCTGCGCTGCTTCGAGAAGCGCTTCGGCGTGCGGCTGCCCGGCTTTTTCCTGAGGCGTTACCTGCCGGCCGCCATCAACCGCCGGGTTCGCGGCGTCAGGGCCGCAAAGCCTCTCGCCTCGCGCCCCTGACCCAAGGGGCTGCGGCCCCCTACGCTCATAACTTTATGTCTCAACCAACAACAACCCGAGGAGCGGCCCCTTTCCTGCGCCGCCTGCGCGAAAAGCGCGCGTCGCGCCGGAAGCGGCGCATGATTCTCGCCGCCGCCCAGGAAAGGGTCGCGCGGCGCGAGGGCATCAAGCTCGTCGTCGGCGCGGGGCCGAGCCCTTCGGTCGTCGGCGCTCCCGTCACGCCCTACGAGGGGTGGATTCTGACGGACGTCAGCGAGCTTAACGCTCTGGACGCGGCCGAGTGGCGTGCCCTCTTTACCGAAGGCAGCATTGACCGCCTCCTGGCCGAGCACGTCGTAGAGCACTGGACCGAGGAGCAGTTCCACACTTTCCTGAAGACGGTGCGGCCCTTCCTCTCCGCGCGCGCCAACGTCAGGATCGCCATGCCGGATGGCTTCCACCCGGACCCGTCCTACATCGAGGAGGTCAAGCCCGGCGGCTTCGGCCGCGGCTCCGACGACCACAAAATTCTCTACACACACGAGCGGCTGGCGCGTGTCCTGACGGAGGCCGGGTGGGAGTACGACCTGCTGGAATACTTCGACGAGAGCGGGGAATTCCATGCGAAGCCGTGGGAGCCGGCCGACGGCTACGTCCGCCGCTCGGAGCTGAACGACCCGCGCAACCGTGAGCGCCCGCGGACTTACACGAGCCTGATCGCGGACATCCGCCCGAAGTCCTGATATGCGCTTGCTGCGGCTCAACATCTATTACCCCTCTTACCTGCGCCAGTTCTACGGCCGCCGGGCGGGGCTGGCCGAGAAGTCTTACGAGGAGCAGCGCCGGGCGCTGCTCGATGACTGTTACCTCTGGTCCGATTTCTGGTCGGTCGCCCTCGGGAAAATCGGCTACGAGGCCGAGGAGATAATCGCCAACGCGGAGCCCTTGCAGAAGCGCTGGGCCGCCGAGAACGATGTCGCTTACGGCGAGTCGAGCTGGCTCTTCGACGTGGTCGCCGCGCAGGTCAAGGCTTTCAAGCCGGACGTGCTTTTCGTCACCGACTACGCCGTCTTCACCGCCGAGTTCATCCGCCAGCTCAAGGCCGAGTGCCCTTCGATTAAGCTGACGCCCGGCTGGTGCGGCGCGCCCTACAGGGACGGCTCGATCTTCCACGAGTACGACGTAGTCCTCTCCTGCATCCCGGAACTGGTCGAGCACTTCCGCGCCGAGGGCCACACCTGCTACCACGTCAACCACGCCTTCGAGCCGCGCGTGCTTGAGAAGATAGACACGGAGGCCGCCCCTTCGGTTGACTTCGCCTTCGTCGGCTCCATCAACAAGCGCACGCAGTTCCACGAGGCGCGCGAGAAGCTCCTGGTCAAGCTCGTCGCCGCGACCGACCTGCAACTGGCGACCGACGTGCCCTTCTTCCCGCTCTCGCGCAGGCTGCGGACGGCGGCGAGCGCGCGCGCCTACGACGTGGTGCGCGCGGCCGAGCGCGCCGGCATCCCGCGCAAAGTCCTTGGGGCCGTGCCGGTCGCCGGCAGGGTCGCGCGCTGGAAGGAGCGCCCCTTGCAGCCCAAGAACGTGAGCCCGAAACTCGTCGCGCGAGCGCGCCCGCCGCTCTACGGCCTGGAAATGTTCCAGCAGTTGCACGACACGAAGGTCGCCCTCAACACGCACATAGACATCTCGCCCGTGAGCGCCTCGAACCTGCGGCTCTTCGAGGCCACGGGCGTCGGCACCTGTCTGCTGACGGACTGGAAGGAGAACATCCGCCAGCTCTTCGAGCCCGACACGGAGGTCGTGACTTACCGCGACGCCGACGAGTGCATAGAGAAGGTGCGCTACCTGCTCGCGCACGACGCGGAGCGCCGCGCCATCGCCGCCGCGGGGCAGCGGCGCACGCTCGGCGAGCACACGTTCAAACAACGGGCCGCCCAGTTGGACGAGATTATCAAGGCGGCCTTCGCGGCCGGCGGCGCGGCGCAAAGGCAGAGCGCGACGGCCGCCAAGTAAAAAACCCGCGCGCCTTGATTCGATCCCTTTCGTCGGAGGAGACAGTTTCAGAGATGTTCCGCCAGGTGGCCCGCGTTCTTTTCGGGGGAGTCGCGCAGCGTTGGCGCAGGGCGCACAACCCTTCGGCCGCCGAGTACCCCGGCGTGGAGTTCCGCGAGGGGGCCAGGGCTTTCGACTGCCGTTTCGGCGAGGGCGTGGTCGTCGGCCCCGACACAATACTCAAGGCGTGCGAGGTCGGGCGCTACACCTACTTCGCCGCGGAGAGCCGGATCGTCAACTGCCGCGTCGGCTCCTTCTGCTCCATCGGCCCGAACATCAAGGTCGGCTTCGGCCGCCACCCCACGAACTACGTCTCCACCTACCCGTCCTTCTACCGGCCTCACGACTACAGCAAGGCCGACTTCGGGATGAACGTCGAGTTCGAGGACCACACGCCCGTGACCATCGGCAACGACGTGTGGGTCGGGGCTCACTGCCTGGTCCTGGATGGCGTTACGGTCGGCAATGGGGTTATAATCGGCGCGGGCGCGGTCGTCACCCGCGACATCCCTCCTTACACGCTGGCCGGCGGAGTTCCTGCGAAGGTGATTCGCCGGAGGTTCAGCGACGAACAGGTGGCCTTTCTCGAAGACCTCAGGTGGTGGGAACGCGACCTGGATTGGCTGCGCGAGCACGCACCCCTGTTCGGCAACATAGAGAAGCTGATGGAGGCCGTCTTCAAGGGGACCTAGCCGGCTGACTCCTGACGTTTGTCAGAACTTAGGAGGAACCGACACGGATGGGTGTGCCCAGTCTCGCTAGGAAGATTATCAAGAAACCCTTAAATGCACTCGGCCTCGACATCGTCCGCTACAACCCGCGCTACAAGCTGGGCGACTTCATCCCGCTCGGGGCCTACGACATCAACACCGTCATTGACGTTGGCGCTCACAAGGGCGAGTTCGCGCGCATGATGCGCAAGGCCCTGCCCGGCGCGCAAATCATCTCGTTCGAGCCGCTCGCCGAGGCTTACCAAGAGCTTGAGTCCTCGATGAAGACGGACGCCAACTTCAAGGCGTTCAACTTCGCGCTCGGCGAAAGGGACGGCCGCGTCGAGATGCACAAGAACGAGTGGACGCAAAGCTCCTCCCTGCTCCCGATGGCCGAGCTGCACAAGCAGGTCTTCACGAACACCAGGAACGAGACCAGCGAGGAGATTGAAATCAGGCGGCTCGATGACGTGCTGCGCGGCGTGACGCTCAAGCCCGAAATCCTCGTCAAGCTGGACACGCAGGGGTACGAAGACAAGGTGATCCTCGGCGGCGGCGAGATCATCTCGCAGGCCCGCCTGATGGTCGTCGAGACCAGCTTCGAGACGCTCTACGAAGGCCAGCCCCTCTTCGACGACATCTATCAGCTGCTCCGCGCGCGCAACTTCAGCTACGCGGGCAACTCGTACCAGTTGCTCAGCCCCGTGGACGGCACCATCATGCAGGTTGACGCCGTCTTCATCCGAAGGTAGGGCCAGTCTCATGCTAATCTCCTACAGCCACCGCTTCATCTTCATCCACATCTACAAGGTCGCGGGCACGAGCATCAGGGACGCGCTCAAGCCCTACTCGTTCAACCCCAACACCTTCCTCCCGACGCGCCTGCTCAGGATGTTGGGCGCGCACAAGGTCGTGAGCCACCACCGGCTGCAAAGGTTGGGCGGCCACGCGCACGCCACCGAGGTCAGGGACGGCCTGCCCGCCAAAATTTTCAACGAGTTCTACAAGTTCGCCTTCGCGCGCAACCCCTGGGACTGGCAGGTCTCGCTCTACAACTTCGCGCTCAAAGACCCGACGCACCACCAGCACGAGCTGATGAAGTCGCTCGGCGGCTTCGAGAACTACCTCGACTGGCGCGTCAACAAGGAGATGCGCCTCCAGAAAGATTTCGTCGTGGACGAGCGGGGCGAGCTGCTCGTGGACTTCGTCGGCAGGTACGAGACGCTGGTGAGAGATTTCAACGAGGTCTGCGAGCGGGTCGGGGTCAGCTCACGCCTCCCGCACCTGAACAAGACGCCACGCAAGAGCTACACGGACCACTACACGCCGGAGACGGCCGCCCTCGTCGCCGAGGCTTTCAAAGAGGACGTGGAGTTCTTCGGTTACGATTTCGAGGGCTCGAAGAGCCTGCCGCCGATGTACGGCCCGGCCGGGCACTCGCGCTCGGGCGTCGTCGTCGCCGCGGCGTCGGCGGCGTACGCGCCCGATTCCCGTCTGGATTGAAAAGGTCAAATGAGATAGAGTGCCGACCATGCGCTCAGAGCAAGGCACTTCGGACGTACTCACGGGCACGGTCAAAGGCCCCGGCGAGCTGCCGCACGAGTACCTCTTCATCACGGCCGACAACCGGCGCACGCGCGTCGGCGAGTTCGTCTACTACGCGGCGCGCGACGGGAGCGAGGAGCGCCACATCATCGGCAACATCACGTCGCGCCGCCTGGTGCGCAACCTGCCGGACGTTTTCCTCTCCGACCCCGAGATTCCGCCCGCGGTCGTCTCTTCTTTAATCGGCCTCAGCTCCGACTGCGGCGAGCTGTACGAGATTACCGTCGAGACGGTCGGCTACTTCAGCCGCGCGCTCGGCGACTTCGTCAACCCGCGCATCCCGCCCAACCCTGGCGACCCAGTCTTCCTGGCCTCGTCGGAGACTCTCGCGGGCGTGCTCTCGCCGCGGCGCACGGGCGACCAGGGCTCAGCCCACGTCGGGAGCCTGCTGACGCGCAGCGCGGGCGAAGTCCCCGTCGTGCTCTCTATTAAAGATGTCGTCTCCACGCACCTCGCCATCCTGGCCTCGACCGGCGCGGGCAAGAGCTACACGGCGGGCGTGCTCGTCGAGGAGTTGATGCGCCCCTACAACCGCGCCGCCGTCCTCGTCGTTGACCCGCACGGCGAGTACGACACGCTGCGCTCGATTGAGGGCGACCGCAACTTCGGTGACGCGGCCGACGGCTACCAGCCCGAGGTCAAAATCTTCACGCACGACCGCATCAAGGTCCGCGTCTCGACCCTGACCGAGGCCGATATCAAGTACCTGCTGCCCGAGGGCACGTCGGACAAGATGCTGCACTACCTGTCGCAGGCTTACCGCAAGCTGACGGCGGGCGTGCGCGGCGAGCGTGAGCAGTGGGGCTATCAGGACTTGCGCGATGCCGTGACGGCCGAGAAGTACGGCGAGGAGGATGGCCGAGGCTCTGGCGGCAACGTCTCTTCGATTGACGCGCTGCTCTGGCGGCTCGACAACCGCTTCGACCGCCCTGACTCCATCTTCTCGGACAACGAGCACATCCCGCTCGCCGACCTCTTCAGGCCCGGCCGCTGCACCGTGCTCCAGCTCTCCGACATAGAGCAGCACGAGCAGCAGGTCGTCGTCGCCACGCTCCTCCGGCGCGTCAACAAGGCGCGCATGGCGACCGTGCGCGGCGAGGGCATCGAGAACACGGACAGCCACCTGCCATACCCCGTCTTCACGCTCCTCGAAGAGGCGCACCGCTTCGCGCCCGCCGGGCAGACGGTCGTCTCCACTAACATCCTCAAGCAGATTCTCTCCGAGGGGCGCAAGTTCGGCGTCGGCATAGGGCTCATCACGCAAAGGCCCGGCAAGCTGGATCAGGACGTGCTCTCGCAGTGCATGACGCAGGTCATCATGCGCATCGTCAACCCAATTGACCAGGACACCGTGGCGAAGTCTGTCGAGGGCGCAGGCCGGCAGTTATTAGACGAACTCCCCGCGCTGACCAAAGGCCAGGCCGTCATCTCTGGCGTCGGCGTCAACACGCCCGTCATGTGCCGCGTCCGCGAGCGCATCACACGCCACGGCGGCGAGACCTTCGACGCCCCCGAAGAGTGGGCTAACTGGCACTCCGCCCGCGAGCGCGAACACCGCGCCCAGGACAACGCCGTCCTCGTCAAACCCGAGAAGAAGTCCGAGAAGATTCGCGGCATACGGATTTGACGACAGAAATCTGGTTCGATTAAAGCTGAGGAGGGTCACTGCGTTGCTGAAGACATCGAAGGTTTTACTGTTCGCTCTCCTGTTGGGCTCGGTCGCGTTTTTCGCCCACGGGGACGTGCGAGCGCAAGACATCGCGGGCGGGGCGCAGGACGGGGGCGAGGTGACGAAGGAGAACTGGCGGGAGCACCCGAAGGTCGTCGAAGTCCGAAACATCTATCAGGCAGTCAACGGGGGCCGGAAGAAGCTGGTGATGAAGAAGCGCACCTTCGAGTATTGCGAGCCTTACGCGGACACGGTGCGCATCGTCGGCACGGACGCGCGCGGGCGCGTGCGCTTCTACCAGCGGGAGGGCGGGTCGGATGACTCCGCGCTCACGTTCGAGCATTATTACGACGAGGCGGGGCGGCTGCGCTTCGTCCTCATCACGGGCGGCGCGGTCAACGGCTCCAAGGTGGAGCACAGGATTTACTTCGACGCGGAGGGGAAGAGAATCTGGGAGATTCGCAGCTTCACGGACCCAGGCTACACCTGGCCCGAGGTCTGGCCGGACGAGGAGCTGCAACAGAGCGACCCGGCGGCGAAATTCGCGTCCGGCTCTCCCTGCCCTGAGATCAAGGCCAGGGCGCGTGGGCGCAGGCGCGGTCGTAGTTAGTCGAGGAAGTCTGTGGGAAGTCTGTGCGTTCGGCCCGGGATCAGGCGTCCGTCAGCGTCAGGCGCTCCTTTTCGTAGGCCGGCTCAATCAGAGATTCAAGGTTGAGCGGGACCGCGCCGAGCAGCTTTTCGGCCAGCCAGCGCAGGTTGGCGGGCATGGCCGTCGCGACGAATTCCTCCTGCTCGGCCGGCGCGTGGTCCGTCAACAGGTGAAGCTCCGCGCCGCAGAAGTCGCATTCGTCCAGGTGTGAAGCCACCCAGACCCTCCGTCCCGCCGCCAGATTGTGCGTGCGGTACATGAGCAGCGTCTCTGAGGAGGGGCAGCTGGCTCTTTTACAAAATGCGATTGCGCTGAGTATCATGGTCTTTGTAAAACCCCCTTCGAAGTCCACTACTGTCATGCCGAGTCGTCACCGCTCGTTCGGACTTTTCAATCCGCCAGGCTCGAAGCGCCCACTGTGAAGGTGGCAGAGGGGGCAAGATAAATTTTGTCGGACAACTGTTCTGCCCTGTCAGGGCACTTCGCTTTGTCAAGTTTAATAAAACGCTAATCCCCTCCGGCTTCCAAAGTTGTGCGGCACCCGCGGAGCATTTTTATCTGCAATTTCAATGTTTTGGCCCGTTTGTAAAAAGATGTTGCTCAATTCTGAGATTGCTGATAACATCTTTTCTGTAGTCGGGGAGGGCGAATTAGTTCTCCCCGGCCCCATCCTGGATGGTCGCGCCACTTCCCCTTCGTGCGGTCATCGGCGGCTCGGCCCGACAGGCGAAGTCACAAACAGAATGAGGCAGAGCGAGTCTGGAAGCGCCACCTTCCCCAGGTGAGAGTTTGACCCGAAAAGTCACCGCCAAATACACGCTTGTGGTTCCTCTTAAGTCCGTCGTCACGACTCGTCCGATCCTAGAAAAACTCTCCAACCCGACTAGACCAGCCAAGGGCGACACAGACGGCGAATTCTCCTTACAAAGCAAGCCGGGGTGTTGAGAAAAAGATTCGCTCGTGCCAAGCTACACATTGCGCGACTGCCATAACCATACTGCCGTGAAATCAACCAGCGACAACCAGCCGAAAGGTTCTACGATGAGCGCCATCAGGGAACAGCCGCCGCGCGCCAGCCGCGCCGCCCACCCCGACCGGCAATCCCGGAGCGGGCCGTGGGTCGAGAGCCTGCGCTCGTCGGACGTCTCGCGCCTCTGGGCGGAGCTCCACCGTATCGTCTGCCACCACCCGCTCGTGCGCGCCTCCAGAAGCGCCGGCCTGCTTGTCGAAGAGGGCTCGCACAACGCCTACACGGACCTGACGCAAGAGCTTTTCGTCCAGCTCCTCAGCAAGGGCCGCTTCCAGCACTACCTCGACACCGAAATGACGGACGCCGAGGTCGAGGGCGAAATCTCCCAGATCGAACTGACGAACCTCCTGACGGCCGAGCTGCGGAAGCGCCACCCCGAGTCCTACCGCCTGGCCCGCCGCATCTCTACCCTGATTCAGTCGAGCGCCAACTTCCGCCGCTTCGACACCTCCGGCATAGACGACGAGCCGCACCGCCGCCTCGCAGACCGCGTCTACGGGCTGAGCGAGTGGCCGGCCGACAAGCCGCGGCGCGAGTCGCACCAGTTGGAGCAGCGCATACAGATGATCCCGGTGCGCCAGCGCGACACGCGCATGGTCGGCTGCACGGGCGACTCGCAGATAGTCATCGGCAACGCCGACCTCGAAGACCTCATCATCTCCGTCTTAGAGGCGGCTGACTCGCCGGCCGACGTGAGGGCGCTGCGCAGCCTCGTCATGTCGCGCCTGCCCGTGATGGACATTTACCTCGTCCCGCTCGGCGGGGACGACCCCGACGAGGGCGGCAACCAGTTCGAGCCCGTGGACGGGTGCGAGAACCCGGAGCAGGGCCTCCTGCGCCGCGAGAGCGAGCGCGAGGCCGCGAACTTCGTGGACGGATTTTTGAAGAGCCTGCACGAGACCGTGCGCGGCAAGGTCAAGCAGTACAACCGCATGCTCGGCGTGCTCTGGCACTGCTACCTGAGCCCCGACCACGCGACCCAGCTCGAAGTCGCCGCCACGCTCGGCGTCTCCGACTCGCTGGTCTCCGACTATCGCCGCCGCATAGAGCAGGAGCTGCGCGCCCTCTCCTTCTCGGAGATAGAGGAAGCGCGCCGGTTCGAGATGGCGCTCCGCGAGCGCGTCCGCACCCTGGTCTTGATCGGCGACGAAGAGGGCGTGACGGTCTAGGCGTAACTGGGGCCGCGCGGCGCTTACATTTTGATACCCGCTGCTGGCGGCTTGGATTTTGGGCGCAGGTTGCGCTCAAAATTCTTTTAGCGTCCGGGGTCTCCGAAGAGGGTTTTGTTCTCAAATCGCTCGGCCGAAGTCTGGTCCCAACCGAAGGCGCGCGCGTAGCAGATGTCGTATAAGTCTCAAACCTTTGACGATGAGCCGGTGACACGCTCGCGGCGCGCCCCCTTGTGGGAGGACGAGCCCTGGCCTGAGAAAAGAGGCGTCACGCCGCCGGATGAAGGGGACGCGCCCGAGGCCGCGGACGAGGGCGAGGCTCTCGCGCTCGCGGCGGCGAAGCCCGCGCGGGTGAAGGCGCAGCCGCGGCCCGCGAAGCGTTGGCCCGCGCTCAGGCGCGGGCACGGCGCGAGCTTCGCGGGGCTGCTGCTGTTCACGGCGGTCGTCTATTTCCGACCCTACGAGCTGGTCCCGGCGCTCTCCGGCTTCACCTCGATGGCGTTCTGGCTGGCGGTCGCCACGCTCCTCGTCTTCGTCCCGACGCAGCTCTCCGTCGAGGGCACGCTCTCCGCGCGGCCGCGCGAAGTCAACCTCGCGTTGCTGCTCCTACTGACCGGGCTGCTCTCCGTCCCGCTGGCGATTGAGCCGGCAGAGGCGTGGTGGGCGTTCCTCGATTTCGCCAAGGTCATCACGATGTTCGTCGTGATGGTCAACGTCGTCCGCACGGAGTGGCGCTGGCGTTTGATGGTCTGGCTGGCGCTCGTGGTCAGCGTGATCCTGAGCGCGAACGCCGTGGCCGATTACGTCGCGGGCAACCTGGCGATGAACGGGGTCCGCATCATTGGGGTCATCGGCGGCCTCTTCGACAACCCGAACGACCTGGCGCTCCACCTCGTGACGATGATTCCGCTGGCGCTCGGCCTGCTGTTCGTCGCGCGCGGCCCCGCGCCGAAGCTCATTTACGGGCTGTGTGCCCTCCTGATGGTGGCCGCGACGGTCGTCACCTTCTCGCGCGGCGGCTTCCTGGGGCTGGCGTGCGCGCTGTTCGTGCTGGCGTGGAAGCTCGGCCGCGGCAAGCGCCTGCGCGTCCTGCTCCTCTTCGCCGCGGCCGGCGCGCTCTTCTTCGCCTTCGTGCCGTCGGATTACGTGGGCCGCCTGCTCACTTCTTTCGGCGGCGACGCGGACGGCGGCTCGGCCTCCGCGCGCCAGGGACTCCTCTGGCGGTCGCTCCAGGTGACGATCAGACACCCCTTGCTCGGGATAGGGATGAACAACTTCCACATCGTCTCCATCCGCGAGCAGGTGAGCCACAACGCCTACACGCAGATCAGCGCGGAGATGGGCTTGGCGGCGCTCGTCATCTACGTCATGTTCCTCTGGTCGTCGCTCAAGCGGATGCTGGCGGTCGAGCGCGCCACGCGCGACGAGCGCCGGAGCGCGCGCGTCTATTACCTCGCCATCGCGCTGCAAGCCAGCCTGGTCGGGTTCATGGTCAGCAGTTTCTTCGCTTCGGTCGCTTACCTGTGGTACATCTACTATCTGGCGGGCTATGCGCTGTGCCTGCACCGCCTTTACGAGGCGGCCGGACCCGAAGGAGCCTTCGGCCGCGCCCCCGCGGGCAGGAGGCCGGCCGCAGCCGCCGGGCCGCAGGTCAGCGACGCCGTCACGGGCGCGGAGCTTCAATGAATTTCGAACTCGCCATGCGTGTCTCCTTCTGGTCGGGCGTCGCGCTCATCCTCTATACATACATCGGCTACCCGCTGCTGCTGGCCCTCGTCAGCCGCCTGCGCGCCCGGCCCGTGCGCCGTGCGCCGTGCGAGCCCGCCGTCAGCGTCGTCATCACGGCCTACAACGAGGAGCGCGACATCGCGGCCAAGCTCGACAACACGCTGGCGCTCGACTACCCGGCCGCCAAGCTCGAAATCATCGTCGCCTCCGACTGCTCCTCAGACCGCACGGACGAGATCGTCCGCAGCTACAGTGCGCGCGGCGTGCGCCTGCACCGCCAGGAGGAGCGGCTCGGCAAGACGGCCGCGCAGAACGCTGCGGTCGAGGCGGCGCGCGGCGAGGTCATCCTTTTTTCCGACGCGACGACCGTCTACAGCCCGGACGTGCTGCGCGTCATCACGCCGAGCTTCGCGGACCCGACGGTCGGCTGCGTCGCCGGGCGGCTGATTTACGTGGACCCGAAGGACACGGGCACGGGCAAAGGAGCCCGCTCCTACTGGGGCTATGAAACTTTCCTCAAGCGCCACGAGAGCCGCGTCTTCTCGCTGATAGGCGTCTCCGGCTGCCTCTACGCCGTGCGTCGCTCGGCCTACGTCCCCATGTACCCGGAGGCGTGCAGCGACTTTTTGATTGCGACGAAGATGGTCGAGCAGGGTTTGCGCGCCGTCTACGAGCCCGAGGCCGTCTGCACGGAGGAGACCAACGAGCGCTCCGACAAGGAGCTGCGGATGCGCGTCCGCGTCATCACGCAGACCTTCACGGACCTGTGGCGTCACCGCGCGATGATGAGCCCGCTGCGGAGCGGCTTTTACGGCGTGCAGCTCGTCTCGCACAAGGTCTTCCGCTACCTCGTGCCCGTCTTCCTCTTCCTGATGTTCGTCTCCGCGGCGGCGCTCGCGCCGCGCTCCGTCTTCTACGCGCTGGCGTTTCTGGCACAGGTCGGCTTCTACGCGGCGGCCGGCGTCTCCTGGCTTTTGGAGCGCGCGGGCCGGCACCACCGTTTGCTTGCGCTGCCGCAGTATTTCGTCCTCGCCAACCTCGCCTCGCTCGTCGCCTTCTACAAGTTCCTGCGCGGCGAGCGCTACGCGCGCTGGGAGCCGATTCGCGGGGCGGAGGCCAAGGCGGAGGGCAGGTGAAAGATGAACCAGGCCGTCGAAACTGAGATTGTCCCGGCCGGGACCGCGAACAGGTTCTTCCGCACGGAGCACCTGAAGACGGACCTCGCGGGGCGGACGGCGCGCAGCGCCAGCGTCATGGTCGCGGCGCAGGGGACGAAGTTCGTCATCAACATGGCCTCGGCCGTCATCCTCGCGCGCCTGCTCACGCCGCAGGACTACGGGCTGATCGCGATGGTCGCCGTCTTCACCAACTTCACCTACCTCTTCCGCAACCTCGGCCTCTCGGCGGCCACGATGCAGAAGCCCGAGATTAACCACCGGCAGGTCAGCACGCTCTTCTGGGTGAACATGGGCTTGAGCGTGGCGACCATGATGGTGACGGCCGCCTGCGCGCCGCTCATCGCCGCCTTTTACGGCGAGCCGCGGCTCGTCTGGGTGACACTGGGCATCGTCGTCGGCTTCATCTTCAGCGGGCTCACGGTCCAGCACGAGGCGCTGCTCAAACGCCAGATGTGCTTCACCGCCCTGGGGGCGATTGACGTGGGCTCGATGCTGGTTGGGCTCGGGGTCGGCGTCACGATGGCCTGGTACGGGTTCGGCTACTGGGCGCTCGTCGGCAGCCAGCTGGCTATCGGGGCCTCTTACGCGGCAGGCATCTGGATGGCGTGCGACTGGCGGCCCGGCCGGCCCGCCAGGAATGCCGGCGTCCGCGAGATGATCGCCTTCGGCGGCAACCTCACCGGCTACAACTTCCTCAACTACTTTTCGAGGAACACGGACAACCTGCTCATCGGGCGCTTCTGGGGCGCGCAGCATCTGGGCCTCTACTCGCGCGCCTACCAACTGCTGCTCCTGCCGCTCGACCAGGTCTGCGCCCCGCTCGACGGCGTGGCCGTGACGGCGCTCAGCCGGCTGGCGGGCGAGCCCGAGCGTTACCGGCAGGCGTACCTGCGTATCTTAGAGAAGGTGGCGATGGTGACGATGCCGGGCGTGGCTTTGATGATCGGCACGTCCGACTGGCTGGTGCGCGTGATGCTGGGGCCGCAGTGGGCCGAGACCGGACGCATCTTCGCGGTGCTGGGCGTCGTCGGGCTGCTCGAACCCATCTCGATGAGCGTCGGCTGGCTGCTCATCTCGCAGGGGCGGGCGCGGCGCGTGTTCCAGTGGGGCATGATAGACAGCGCGCTCTCGCTCGTTTCGATAGTGGCGGGGCTGCCGTGGGGCGCGCTCGGCGTGGCGACCTCCTACTCGCTCGTCGGCTTCTGCGTCCGCAAGCCGCTGCTCTTCTGGTTCGCCTGCCGGACGGGGCCTGTCCGCCTGGCAGACTTTTACCGCGCCATCCTCGCCCCGGCGTGCGCGGCGCTGTTCGTCTTCGGCGCGGTCGTCGCCTTCCGCCGCTGGGCCGAGGGCACTAGACCCGTGATGGGGCTCCTGGCGAGCTGCGCGATTGCGGCCGCCGTCGCCTTCCTCGTCCTCTACACCTTGCCGGCCGGGCGCAGGGCTCTAAGAGACGTTAGGAGCGTGCTCCCCCTGATTCTGAAAAGGAAGGCTCCGGCGGCTTGATTGGGTTGGTTAACACGGGAAAGATTTATGTCACTCTTCGCAGGCATCTTCAGTTTGAGCCCGTCGCGTCGGCTTCCCGAGGCGGCGTGCGACTCGCTCAGGCGCGTCGTCTCGCGCGACCCGCGGGACGAGCCCGCCGTCTACAGCGACGAGCGCTGCTGCTTCGTCAAGGTGGACGTAGGCGCTTTCAGCGAGCCCGCGTGGCGCGTTGACGAAAGCGGCGCGGTCTCCATGCTGGCGGGCGAGCCCTTGTTGGACGAGGGCGACGGGGCCGGGCGGCCGAGCCGCGCGCGTGACCTGGACGTGCTGCACGATTCCTGGCTCAAGAATGATTGGTCCGTCATGAAGCGCGCGCGCGGAATGTTCTGCGCGGCGCACTACAGCCCCGAGACGGGCGAGCTGAGTCTCGTCGCGGACAAGCTCTGCCTGCGCCCGCTCTACTACTGGGTGGGCGACGGCTACGTGGTCTTCGCCACCGCCCTGCGCGTCCTCGAAAGCCTGGACGTGGTGCGCAAGGAGATGGACTTGCGCGCCGTCACAGAGATGGTGAGCCTCAACATCCCGCTCGGCACGCGCACTCCCTACGTCAACATCTCGCTCCTGCGCGCGGGCGAAGTGGCACACTTCTCCGAGCGCGGGACGACCTTCGAGCGGTACTGGAACTGGGAAGAGATAGAGCCTTCGACGCGCCCCGAAGAGGAACTCGCGCGCGAGGCTTACGAGCGCTTCACGGCGGCGGTCGCGCGCCGCCTCGGCCGCGACGAGACGACCTTCGCCTTCCTCAGCGGCGGCCTCGACTCGCGCTCCGTGGTGAGCGCCCTCTGGCAGCGCGGCCTGCGCGTGCACACGTTCAACTTCTCCCCGGCCGGGTCGCAGGATCAAATCTTCGGCGCGGAGTTCGCCCGGACGCTGGGGACCGTTCACACGGAGTCGCCGCGCAAAGACGAGGGCGGGCCGGACTGGATGCAGATGCTGGCCGACGCCTGGGACGCTTCCAGCGCGCGCCGCGAGTGGCCCGCCGAGCGCCCGGCCCTCGCCTGGTCGGGCGACGGCGGGAGCGTGGGGCTCGGCTACGTCTACGTGACGCAAGAGATCGTAGACCTGATGCGCGCGGGCAGGGCGGACGAGGCCGTCGAGTCCTACCTACGGCGCGAGGGCGTCAACGTCCCCGAGAGTTTCTTCAAGAAGTTCCTGCGCGAGGAGGTGGCCGCCGAGCTGTCCGGCGCGGTCGCGCGCGGGATGCGCGAGGAGCTGGACAACATCCGCTGCGCCGACCCCGGCCGCGCCTTCCACCTCTTCCTGATGCTCAACGACCAGCGCCGCCACCTCTCCAGGCATTTGGAGAACATTGACCGGCACCGCCTGGAACTGCTGCTGCCGTTCTACGACAGCGACTTCCTGAGCCTCGTCCTCTCGGTCCCCGTCGAGCTGTGTTTGGCCCACAGGTTCTACATGAAGTTCCTGGCGTGCTTCCCGCCGGTCGTGACCAGCGTGCCCTGGCAGACTTACCCGGGGCACGAGCCGTGCCCGCTGCCGGCCCCGCGCGAGTTGTCTTACCAGTGGGGCGACGGCGCGCGCCCCGCGGCCGAGAAGAAGCGCAACGCGCTGGAACGCGCCGAGCGGCTGCTCGTCGCGCCGGACTTCCCCGCGGAGCTTTTCAAGAAGGGGCGGCTCCGGCTCGCCACGCTCGTCCACCGGACGGGCGCGCGCGACTACGCCTACGTCTTCGAGGCCGCGCAGACCTATTACAAGTGCTGGACGCTGTGCGGCGGGCGCTTCTCGCTCCCGCCGACCCACGTGGCGGGGTGACTCAGAAGTTATGTGTGGAATCGCAGGATTCGTAAGTGAGCGTGCGGGCGAGACGACTCCGGGGCAGCGCCCGGAAGTCCTCGACCGCATGTGCCGCGCCATCCGCCACCGCGGGCCGGACGATCAGGGCACCGCGGTCATCGGCGGCGCGGGCCTCGGGATGCGCCGCCTCTCGATCATAGACCTGGCGGGCGGCCACCAGCCCATGTCGGGCGAGGACGGCTCGGTGACGCTCGTCTTCAACGGAGAGATTTACAACTACCGCGACTTGCAGCGCGAGCTGGAAGCCCGCGGCCACCGCTTCCAGACCCAGTCGGACACGGAAACCATCGTCCACGCCTACGAGGAGTACGGCGCAGACTGTGTCAAGCGCCTGCGCGGGATGTTCGCCTTCGCCGTCTGGGATGAGAAGAAGCAGGAGCTTTTCGTCGCGCGCGACCGGGCGGGCAAAAAGCCGCTTTACTACACTGTGACCCCGCGCGGCACGCTCGTCTTCGGCTCGGAGCTGAAGTCGCTTCTCGAACACCCCGGGGTGCGGCGCGAGCTGAGCCTGGAGGCGCTCGACGCCTACCTCTCGCTCGGCTACGTGCCCGACCCGCTCTCGATTTTCAGCGGCGTGCACAAACTCCCGCCGGGCCACCACCTGACCTTTAGCTGTGGCCGCGCGCCGCAGGTCCGCCCCTACTGGGACTTCCAATTCGACGCGGCCGCCGACGCGTCGCGCCGCGCCGAGGACTACCTCGAAGAGTTGCGCGCGCTGCTCGACGAAGCGGTTCGCCTGCGGCTCGTGGCGGACGTGCCGCTCGGCGCGTTTCTTTCCGGCGGCGTTGATTCGAGCGCGGTCGTCGGCCTGATGGCGCGCCACACGGGCCGCCCCGTCAAGACCTTCTCAATAGGCTTCCGCGAGGACAGCTACGACGAGTTGAAGTACGCGCGCATCGCGGCCGAGCGCTTCGGCACCGAGCACCACGAGTTCATCGTCACGCCCGACATCTGCCACATCGTCGAGGAACTCGCGTGGCACCTGGACGAGCCGTTCGCCGACTCCTCGGCCATCCCGACCTACGCCGTCTCGAAGCTCGCGCGCGAGCACGTCAAGGTGGTGCTCTCGGGCGACGGCGGCGACGAGCTGTTCGCGGGCTACACGCGCTACGGCATAGATCGCGGGCGGAGCGGCTTCGCGCGCCTGCCCCGCGTCGTGCGCCGCGGGCTGATGCAGCCCTTGAGCCGCGGCCTGCCGCACGGGGCCTGGGGGCGCAACTACCTGCACAACGTAGCTCTCGACCCGCTCGACCGCTACCTCGACAGCGTCTCCTTCTTCACGAGCCTCGCCAAACGCTCGCTCTACTCTGTGGACTTCCGCGCGCGGCTGCGCGAGGGCGGCGGCACTGACCGCGCGGCCGCCATCTTCGCCGAGCACGCCGGGCGCGCGGGCGCGGCCGACCCCTTGGAGACGCTGCTCTACCTCGACAGCAAGACCTACCTGCCGGGCGACATCCTGACGAAGGTTGACAGGATGAGCATGGCCGTCTCGCTTGAGGCGCGCGTGCCCCTGCTCGACCACGAGCTGATAGAATTCGTGGGGCGCATCCCCAGCTCCCTGAAGATGAAGGGGTCTGAGACCAAGCACATCTTCAAGCGGGCCGTGCGCGGGCTCGTGCCCGACGAGATACTGGACCGGCCGAAGCAGGGCTTCGGGCTCCCCGTCCAGAAGTGGATTAACCAGGAGCTGCGCGGGCAGATTCGCGACACCCTGCTCGACCGGCGGACGCGCGAGCGCGGCTACTTCGACCAGAGTTACGTCGCGCGGCTCTTCGCGGAGCACGACCGCGGGCGGCGCGACCAGACCGGGCCGCTCTGGACGCTCTTCATGCTCGAACTCTGGCACAGAAAATTTATGGAGGAGCCGTCGCCGCAGGCCGCAGCAAGTGAGCAGCGCGACCTCGCCGTCGTCGGCTGACGCGCGTCAAGGGGAGTGATTCGGATGAAAGTTCTGCTGGTCGAGATTAACGAAATCACCTGGGACCTGATCGAACCGCTTATCGAGCAGGGAAGGCTCCCGACCTTCGCACGCCTCAAGCGTGAGGGCGCGCAGGCCGCGCCCTTGAGCGTGGACTTGCCGCCGCAGCTCGACCCGTGGATAACGTGGACGACCGTCTACACGGGGCGCGCGCAGGACGACCACAACGTCTTCTTCCTACAGCAGCCGCCGGAGACGATTCACGCGCGGCGCATCTGGGAAATCTGCCACGAGGCCGGCCTGCGCGTCGGCGTCTTCGGCAGCCTCTGCTCCTGGCCGCCGCAAAGCGTCAACGGCTTTTACGTGCCCGACACGTTTGCGCCCGACCCCGCGACACACCCCGAAGACTTGAGCGCGATTCAGGTCTTGAACCTGACTTACACGCGCTCCGTCCGCCTTCCCTCGGACCAGGACGGGCTCATGTTCAAAGCGCGCTTGGGGGCGAAGCTGATGAGGCTCGGCCTCAGCCCGCTGACGATGGCGCGCGTCGCTCGCCAGCTCGCGCGCGAGCGCCTCGCGCCCGCGACGCGCTGGCGGCGCGTGGCCCTCCAGCCCTTCGTCAACTACGACTTCTTCCGCCGCCTCTACAAGCGCCACCGGCCCGAGTTCGCCTCCTTCCACACCAACCACGTGGCCCACTACCAGCACACCTACTGGAAGGCCATGCGGCCCGAAATCTTCCCGCAGCCGACGACACCTGAGGAGCGGAAGAACTACGGCCGCGCCATCGAGCACGGCTACGAGACGGCTGACGAGCTGTTGCGCCGCGTGATGACACTGCTCGACGGCGAGACCGTGCTCGTGGTCGCTTCCAGCATGGGCCAGAAACCTTTCATCAGCCCGCTCAAGAAGGGCAAGCGCATCGGCCAGCTGCGCTCGCTCGACCGGCTCGTGGAAATCCTGGGCGCGGAGGGGCGCGTGCGCGCGCTCACGACCATGTCCGACCAGTTCAACCTCTACCCGGACACGCGCGAGACAGGGGAGATGGTGGTCGGCCGCCTGCGCGCCGCCTACATCGGCTCGCCCGAGCGGCCGATGTTCTCCGTGGACACGGTCGAGGACAGCATCACCGTCACGCTGCGCCACTACGACGAGGCCACGGAGGACTCGCGCTGCGTCTTCCCGCACCGCGCCGAAGGCGATGACTCTTTCCGCTTCGAGGATTTGGTTCACGGCACTGGGCTCGTCAAGTCCGGCTGCCACGACCCGCGGGGCATGGCCCTCTTTTACGGCCCCGGCATCGCGCCGGGCGCTCGCGTCAACGACTGCACGAACCTGGACATCGCGCCGACGCTGCTGACCCTGCTCGGCCTGCCCGTGCCCGCCGTGATGCGCGGGCGCGTGCTCGAAGAGGTCTTCGAGGAACAACCGGCGCGGCAGCTCGCCCACGCCCTCTGACCGCCAAGGAGTTTTCGAGAGGTTTTGAGACCGAACGTCTTACAACTCATCCCCAGCTTCGACCAGGGCGGCTCGGAGCGACAGGCCGTGCAGCTCGTCCGGCTGCTCCACGAGTCCGGGCTCGCGCGCGTCCACGTCGCCTGCCTGAAAGATGGAGGCGTGCTCGCAGGTGAGGTCGAGCGCCTGGGCCTCGGCCCCGTGCCTGAGTTCCCGCTGAGCAGTTTTTACGACGGCAACGCCGCGCGTCAGCTCCGGCGCTTCCGCGCCCTGCTCGGCGAGCGCGAGATCGCCGTGGTGCAGACGCACGACTTTTACACCAACATTTTCGGCATGGCGGGCGCGGCGCTGGCGCGCGTGCCCGCGCGGCTGGCCTCCAAGCGCGAGACGCACGGGATGCGCACGCGCGCGCAGAAGACGGTCGAGCGACAGGCTTACAGGCTCGCGCACAAAGTCGTCGTCAATTCTGAGGCCGTCGCGCGCCACCTTGAGTCTGGCGGCGTGCCTCGGTCCAAAATCGTGACCGTTTACAACGGGCTCGACACGGCGCGCGTCGCGCCGCCAGAGGGCGTGAGTCGCAATGACATGCTGGCCGCGCTCGGCCTGCCGAATGACTTGCCGCGCCGCTTCGTCACCATCGTCGCCAACCTCGAACACGACGTGAAAGACCACCCGACTTTCCTGCGCGCGGCCCGCCGCGTGCGCGAGAGCGTGGCGGACGCGGCCTTCGTGCTGGCGGGCGAAGGAAAGTTGACGGACGCCCTGCGCCGTCAGGCGGAAGAGTTGGGCGTCGGGCGCGAGACTTTCTTCACGGGGCGCTGCACGCGCGTCGCGGAGCTGCTCGCGGTCTCGGACGTGTGCGTCTTGAGTTCGAAGGCGGAGGGCTTTTCCAACTCGATTCTCGAATACATGGCGGCCGGGCGCGCGGTCGTCGTAACCGACGTGGGCGGCGCGCGCGAGGCCGTAACGGAAGGCGAGACGGGATACCTCGTGGCTTCGGGCGATGACGAAACGATGGCCGCGCGCATCGTCTCGCTGCTTCAGGAGCCCGTGCGTGCGCGGGCGATGGGCGAGCGCGCGAGGCAGACGGTCGAGCGCAAGTTCTCGTGCGAGGCGCAGCTCAGGAACACTTTGAATCTTTACGACGAGCTGCTCGCGCGCGCGCCGCAAAGGAGACTGGTGGCCGAATGATGGAGCAGACGCAGGAGAGGGCCGTGCGCGGACGCGACGGGGCTACAGCGGCAGCCGCCGCGGCCGCAAGCGCGCGCCTGCGCGTCCTGATCGTCGCGCCCTCGCACGACATCCTCGGCGGCCAGTCCGTCCACGCCGCGCAGCTCCTCCGAGAGTTCGGCAAAGAGCCCGCGCTCGACGTGGGCTTTCTGCCGATCACGCCGCGCGCGCCGGGGCCGCTCCGGCTCCTGCAAAAGATCAAGTACGTCCGCACGCTCGTCACCACGCTCGTCTACTTAACGAAGCTGCTCTGGCGCGTCCCGCGCTACGACATCATCCACGTCTCCTGCGCGGCCCAGACCGGGTTCATCATCTCGACGATGCCGCCCGTCTTCGTCGGCAAGCTCCTGGGCCGGAAAGTCGTCCTCAACTACCACGCGGGTCAGGCCGAGGAGCACTTGCGCGACTGGCGGCGGACGGCGCTGCCGACCATCCGGCGCGCGGACGCCGTCGTCGTCCCCTCGAACTGGCTCGTGGACGTTTTCGCGCGCCACAACCTCGGCGCGCGCGCCATCTTCAACCACGTCGAGCTGGACAACTTCCGCTTCCGCCCGCGCAAGCCTCTGCGCCCGGCCTTCCTCTCGAACCGCAACCTGGATTCGATCTACAACGTGCCCTGCGTCCTCCGCGCCTTCGCCATTGTGCAGAGGCGCTTCCCCGAAGCTGGCTTGACGGTCGCGGGCGACGGGCCGCAGCGCGGCGAGGTCGAGCGGCTGGCGCGCGACCTCGGCCTGCGCAACGTGGAGTTCACGGGGCGGGTCGAGCCGGAGAGGATGCCGAGCTTGTGCGACGCGGCCGACATCTATTTGAACGCCTCGAACGTGGACAACATGCCGCTCTCGATCATAGAGGCGTTCAGCGCGGGGCTGGCCGTAGTGACCACGGACGCGGGCGGCATCCCCTACATGGTCGCCGATGGGAAGACGGGGCTGCTGGTCGGGATGAACGACCACGAGGCGATGGCCGCGGCGGCGCTCAGGCTCCTGGAAGACGAGGCGCTGGCGGCCCGAATCGCGGAGAGAGCGCGCGCCGAGTGCGAGAAGTACAAGTGGAGCGCGGTGCGCGACGAGTGGCTCGCGTTCTACCGCGAGGTGGCCGACGGAAGGGAGGCGCGAGAGGCTCGCCCCTGAGCGCGGAATCTTATGTGTGGGATTAACGGGATAGCTTTGTCGGACGGCTCGCGCTCGCGCCTGGACGCGCGCGTGCTGGAACGCATGCGCGACGTGATTACGCACCGCGGCCCGGACGAGAGCGGCCTCTATCTGGACGGCAACGTCGGCCTCGGCCACCGCCGCCTGAGCATCGTGGACGTGGCCGCAGGGCACCAGCCGATGAGCAACGAGGACGGCTCTGTCCACATCACCTACAACGGCGAAATCTACAACCACGCGGACTTCCGCGAAGAGCTAGAGGCGCGCGGCCACGTCTACCGCACGCACTGCGACACAGAAACCATCATTCATTTGTACGAGGAGTACGGGGCCGCGTGCGTCGAGCGCCTGCGCGGGATGTTCGCCTTCGCCATCTGGGACGCCAACCGGCGCGAGCTCTTCATCGCGCGCGACCGCCTCGGCGTCAAGCCGCTCTACTACGTCCACACGGACGACGGCTCGCTCTACTTCGCCTCCGAGATTAAATCCTTGCTGGCGGCGCGCGCCGTCCGGCCTGAGCTCAACTACGCGGCGCTGCCCGATTATCTGGCGAACCACGCCCCGAGCGGCGAGGAGACTCTCTTCCGCGACGTGAAGCGACTGCTGCCGGGCCACACGCTCAGCTGGCAGGGCGGGCGCGTGCGAATCGAGAAATATTGGGACGTACATTTCTCGAAGGCGGAGGACGACGGCGCGGCCCGCCGCACTGATGAGGATTACGTGGCTGAGTGGGCCGAGCTTTTCCGCACCTCAGTCCGGCTGCGGCTGATGGCGGACGTGCCGCTCGGAATGTTCCTCTCGGGCGGGATAGACTCCTCGGCCATCGCCGCCGTGATGAGCGGGATGGTCAGCGAGCCCATCAAGACTTTCTCCGTCGCCTTCAAGGAGCGCGAGGCCAACGAGCTTGAGTACGCGCGCCTCGTCGCCACGAAATTCAAGACCGACCACCACGAGATCGTGGTCAGCCCCGAAGAATTCTTCGCGGCGCTGCCTGAGTTGGTCTGGCACGAGGACGAGCCCATCGCGCACCCTTCGAGCGTCGCGCTCAACTTCGTCTCGCGCCTCGCCGCACGCCACGTCAAGGTCGTGCTGACGGGCGAGGGGAGCGACGAATTGCTGGCCGGCTACGGCCGCTACCGCAAGACGGTTTACAACCTCGCGCTCGGCGCGCGCTATCACAACTGGACGGGGCCGCGTCTGCGCCGCGCCGTCGAGGGCGGCGTCCGTCTCCTGCCCGCGGCGAGCGTCCGGCGAAAACTTCAGCGCACTTTCCTCTGCGTCGCGCCCGACGTGGAAAGCATCTACTTCGACAACTTCGCGGTCTTCCCGCGCGCCGCGCAACGCGAATTGCTGACGCCGGAGGCCAGGGAGCGTGCGGGGTCATTCGACCCTTACCGCGAGGTCGGCAATTATCTGGCACAGACGGACGCGCGCTCGCTGCTCGACCGGCTGCTCTACGCGGACATCAAGACTTACCTGCACGAGCTTTTGATGAAGCAGGATCAGATGAGCATGGCGGCGTCAATCGAGAGCCGCGTGCCGTTCCTCGATCACAAGCTGGTGGAATACACCGCGCGGATGCCGGAGCGCATGAAGCTGCGCGGGCTGACGACGAAGTACGTCCTGCGGCGCGCGATGAAGGACGTGCTGCCGCCCGAAATCCTCTCGCGCGGCAAGATGGGCTTTCCCGTGCCGGTCGGCGCGTGGTTCCGCGGGGCCTATCGCAACGTGGTTGACGAGTACGTCTTGGGCGAGCGCGCCACGGCCCGCGGCATCTTCGACCGCGATTACGTCCGCCGCCTCGTCGCGCGGCATGACGCGGGCGAGGACCACGCGGAGAGGCTGTGGGCGCTCGTCAACTTCGAGATGTGGCTGCGGAGGTTCGTGGACGGTGAAGACGTGGCTGCGCCGAAAGAGGCGCGTGAGGAAGTGCTGGCGACCCCGGCGTGAGAAGGGCGAACGTGCGTATACTCTGGCTCAAAACAGAACTGCTTCACCCCGTTGACAAGGGCGGGAAGATTCGCACTTACCAGATGCTCAAGTGTCTGCGGCGCGAGCATCACGTCACGTATCTGACCCTTGACGACGGCACGGCCTCGGAGGACGCGGCCGAGCTGGCGTCGGAATACTGTCACGAACTCATCCGCGTGCCGCACCAGACCCGCCCGAAGTTCTCGGCCCGCTTCTACGCGGAGCTGGCGCTCAACCTCGTGTCGAGCCTCCCCTACTTCATGACGAAATACAGGTCCGAGGGGATGCGGCGCGAAATCCAGGAGCGGACGGCGCGCGGGGAGTTCGACGTTGTCGTCTGCGACTTCCTGTCGCCGAGCGTCAACGTGCCGGACGATCTGCGCACGCCAATCGTGCTCTTCCAGCACAACGTCGAGGCGATGATCTGGAAGCGGCACTACGAGGTGCAGGCGAACCCCGTCAAGAAGGCTTACCTCTACGGCCAGTGGCGCAAGGCCGTCGCTTACGAGCGCGCGGCCTGCCGCCGCTTTGACCACGTCGTCGCCGTCTCGCGCGAGGACGCCGAGACGATGCGCCGCGAGTACAATGTGGAGGCCGTCAGCGACGTGCCGACCGGCGTGGACACGGAATACTTCCGGCCGCGCGGGATGGAGCCGGCGGAGCCCCACAACCTCGTCTTCACGGGCTCTATGGACTGGCTGCCGAACGAGGACGCGATACAGTTTTTCACCAGAGAGGTCATGCCGCTCGTCAGGCGGAGCGTGCCCAATGTCACGCTGACCGTGGTGGGCCGGAACCCCTTCCCCGCGCTCGTCGAGCTGAGCCGCCGCGATTCTTCGGTCGTCGTCACGGGGAGGGTCGAGGACGTGCGGCCGTACATGGAGAGGGCGGCCGCTTACGTCGTGCCGATACGCATCGGCGGCGGGACGCGGCTGAAGATTTACGAGGCGATGGCGATGGAGAAGCCCATCGTCTCGACGACCGTCGGCGCGGAGGGCCTGCCCGTCGGCGACGGTCGCGAGTTGCTGCTCGCGGACACGCCCGAGGCGTTCGCCGCGGCGGTCGTGAGCGTCCTGACGGACGAAAAATTGGCACAGGGACTCGGGCGGCGCGCGGCCGAAACCGTCAGGGCCAATTTCGGGTGGGAGAGAGTCGCAGCCCGTTTCGCGGAAATCTGCGGGCGGGCGGCCCGCGGCGGCGAGGCCGAGCCACTCGTGATTCAAGAAGAGCTTGTCAGCCAGGAGATGAGGTAGATGAAACTGAGCGTTTTCGGTCTTGGATACGTCGGGTGCGTTTCGGCGGCCTGCTTCGCCAAAGAGGGGCACGAGGTCGTCGGCGTGGACGTGAACCAGGTCAAGGTGGAGATCATCAACGGCGGCAAGAGTCCGATTGTCGAAGCCGGCATCAATGATTTGATAGGCGAGGCCGTGCGCTCAGGGCGGCTGCGCGCCACCACCACCTCGGCCGACGCAGTCCGCGACACGGACATCTCGCTCGTCTGCGTCGGCACGCCGAGCAACGCCAACGGGAGTCTAGATCTGACTTACGTCAAGCGCGTCTGCCAGGAGATAGGCGCGGCGCTCGAAACGAAGCGCGGGCGGCACACGGTCGTCATGCGCAGCACGATGCTGCCGGGCACTATCGAAGGCGTCGTCATCCCGGCGCTCGAAGTCTACTCGGGCAAGAAGGCCGGGCGTGACTTCGGCGTCTGCGTCAACCCGGAGTTCCTGCGCGAGGGAACTTCGCTGAAAGACTTCTACGCGCCGCCCTTCACGCTCATCGGCGCGGACGACGAGGACACGGCCGTCCTCGTGCGCCGCCTCTACAACACCGTGGACGCGCCGTGTTTGGTGACGAACGTCAAGGCCGCAGAGATGGTCAAGTACGCCTGCAACTGCTTCCACGCGCTCAAGGTCAGCTTCGCCAACGAAATCGGGAACGTCTGCAAGGGGCTCGGCATTGACAGCCACGAGGTAATGGACATCTTCTGCCGGGACGCGAAGTTGAACCTCTCGCCCTACTACCTGAAGCCCGGCTTCGCCTTCGGCGGCTCCTGTCTGCCGAAAGACCTGCGGGCCGTCACCTACAAGGCCAAAGAATTAGACGTGGAGACGCCGCTCCTGGCGGCCGTCTTGCAGACCAACCGCCGGCAGATAGAGCGCGCCGCCGAGATGGTCTTGAGCACGGGCCGCAAGCGCATCGGCGTGCTCGGCTTCAGCTTCAAGGCCGGGACGGACGACCTGCGCGAATCCCCCATGGTCGCGCTCATCGAGACGCTCATCGGCAAGGGGATGCAGCTCGCCATCTACGACCGCGACGTGCAGCTGGCGCGACTCTTCGGCGCGAACAAGGAGTACATCGAGCGCGAGATTCCGCACGTCTCGCAGTTGATGCGCGAGAGGATTGAGGAGGTCTTGGAGCACGCGGAGGTGCTGGTCATCGGCAACAAGGCGGAAGAGTTCCGCGAGGTCGCAGGGAAGCTGAGAAGCGACCAGACGCTCATTGACCTCGTGCGGCTCTTCGAGGGGCGCACCTCCGACGACACGTACCAGGGAATCTGCTGGTAACTCGCTTTCGCCCGATGGCTCCGACGCTCACACAGCTCTTTCACAACCGGCGCGTGCGGCGCGTCCTCGTCGTCGCGGGGGTCGCCCTGGCGGCGTGGTCGCTCGCGGCGTGGGTCGCGGCGAGGGCGCTCGTCGTCGTCGCCGACGAGTTGCCGCGCGCGGACAGGATCGTCGTGCTCGCGGGCTCAAGCACCTACAGGGAGCGGACGCGGCTGGCGGCCGCGCTCTTCCGCGAGGGGCGCGCGCCGAAGGTCACGCTGACGAACGACGACCTGCGGGGCGGCTGGTCGAACGAGTTGCAGCGCAACCCTTACTTCGTCGAGCGCGCGGCCGCCGAGTTAAGGCGGGCGGGCGTGCCGGACGAAGGAATTGAGACGCTGCCGCGGGCCGTCACGAGCACGCACGACGAGGCGCTCGTCATGCGCGAGCACGCGGAGGCGCAGGGCTTGCGCTCGCTCCTCGTCGTCACGTCCGCCTACCACACGCGCCGCGCCCTCTGGACCTTCCGCAAGGTCTTCGAGGGGAGCGGCGTCCAGGTCGGCCTCGTGAGCGTCCCGCCGGGCGACGAGACGCCGGAGCCTGCAACCTGGTGGCTGCACGCGCAGGGCTGGCGGGTGGTCGCCGGCGAGTACGTCAAGCTGATTTACTACCGGCTGCGGTACTGAGGGCCGCGCCGGGAACTTTTATGATACGAAAGGCAGAAATAGCATGAGCGCGCACGCACTGGAGATTGACCGCGGAGAGAGGTTCAAGTTCGGCGAGAACTGGTCGCGCTTCCTCTCGCTTTTGAGCGAGGAGCGCGTCCGCGAGGCAGCCGAGTCTTTGAAGAAGATGCTCGGGGTCGAGACGCTCGAAGGCAAGAGCTTTCTGGACGCGGGCTCGGGCAGCGGCCTCTTCAGCCTCGCGGCGCGCAGCCTCGGCGCGCGCGTCCACTCCTTCGATTACGACCCGCAGTCCGTGGCCTGCACGCAGGAGTTGAGGCGGCGCTACTTCAAGGACGACCCGGACTGGAAGGTCGAAGAGGCTTCGGTGCTGGATGCGGACTACCTGAAGTCTTTGGGGACTTTCGACGTGGTCTATTCGTGGGGCGTGCTGCACCACACGGGCGAGATGTGGCGCGCGCTGGAGAACGTGCACCCGCTCGTCGCGCCGGGCGGGCGGCTCTTCGTAGCCATCTACAACGACCTGGGCAGCCGCAGCGCGCGCTGGAAGTGGATCAAGCGGACTTACAACCAACTGCCGCGCGTGTTGCGCGCCCCCTTCGCCGCCGCGGTGAGCGCGCCGAACGAGGCCAAGTCCATCCTCCGCGCGGTCGTGACCTTGCGCCCGGGCGAGTACATACGCCTGTGGACGCGGTACGAGGAGAACAACCGCGGCATGAGCCGCTGGCGCGACATAGTTGACTGGGTCGGCGGCTACCCTTACGAGTGCGCGCGGCCGGAAGAGATTTTCGACTTCTACCGCGAGCGCGGGTTCGCGCTCACGCGGCTGAAGTGCGGCGGCGTCGGCCTCGGCTGCAACGAGTTCGTCTTCGTCAGGGAGACGGGCGCGCGTCCAGGGCCTGCTGATGGAATCGCGTAAATTCAAAAAAACTCTAGGGCTGGTGTTATCTGGACTCCTGGTGGGCCTCTGTCTCGTCTTCGCGCTCGCGCAGACGCGGCGGCGCGTCGCGGCCCCGGCGGCGAGGACGATTGAAGTCAGGGCCGGCGGCAACCTACAGAAAGCACTCGACGCCGCGCGCCCCGGCGACACGATACAGTTGGAGGCCGGCGCACAATTCCTCGGCCCCATCACGCTGCCGAACAAGGGCGCGTCCGCCGAGTGGATCACGCTGCGCACTTCCACGCCCGACTCTTCGTTGCCTTCTGCGACCACGCGCATCTCGCCCTCGGACTCCCCGCTGCTACCGAAGATAGTCTCGCCCGGCGGCGGCGAGCCGGCGCTACAGACCGCGCCCGGCGCGCACCACTACCGGCTGCTGGGCGTCGAGATTCGCACTACTGAGCCCTCCTCGATGGTCTACGACCTCGTCAAATTGGGCGATAGCTCCTCGGCGCAGGACAGTCTGGACGAAGTGCCGCACCACCTCATACTCGACCGCTGTTTGATTACCGCCTTCCCCACCCAGACATTAAAGCGCGGCGTCGCCCTGCACAGCCGCGAGACCGAGATCAGGAACTCTTACATCGCGGGCTTCAAGTCTCAAGACCAGGACGCGCAGGCCATCTGCGGGTGGAATGGCCCCGGCCCCTTCGTGATTGAGAACAACTACCTGGAAGCGAGTGGGGAGAACATCCTGTTCGGGGGCGCGGCCCCGGCCATCAGCGGGCTGGTGCCGTCGGACATAGTGGTCAGGAGGAATCACCTCTACAAGCCGCTGAGTTGGAAGCCGGGGGAGCCGGAGTACGCGGGGACGAAGTGGGTGGTCAAGAATCTGTTCGAGTTGAAGAGCGCGCGGAGGGTGATGTTCGAGGGGAACGTGCTGGAACATTGCTGGGGCGACACCGGGTACGGTGCGATCAACCTGACGGTGCGTGGCGACAGCGGGCCGCAGGCGACTTTGGAAGACGTGACGGTCAGGCACAACGTCGTCAGGCACACGGCCAACGTCTTCAATATTCTTGGCAAGGACACCATGCAGCCGTCGCGGCGCGGCAGGGGGCTGGTGATTTTTAATAACCTGTTTGAGGACGTGGGCGGCAAGCGTTGGGGCGGGGGCGGCGAGTTCATCAAGCTCAGCGACCTGCCGGACCTCTCCGTGAATCACAACACGGTCTTGAACACGGGCAGCACGATCATCGTCTACGGGCCGGCGCTCACGGGCTTCGTCTTCACCAACAACCTCGTCCGGCACAACTCCTACGGCATCATCGGCCAGGACCACGGCTCCGGCACGCCCACTTTGAAAGACTTCTTCCCTGGTGCCGTCGTCCGCCGCAACATCATCGTCGGCGCAGATTTCTCCGCCTACCCCCCGGACAATTTTTACCCCACGAAGCTTGAGAAAGTGGGCCTCGACGCGGGCTACAGGCTGAGGGCCGACAGCCCTTACAAAGCCAAGGCGACCGACGGCACCAACGTCGGCTGTGATTTCGACGCGCTCCACGCCGCGACGGCCGGCGTCGTCAGGCAGCCGTCAGGCCAGTAGCTCCCGCAGCATCCCCTCGAACATTTGCGCCACGGCCGGGGCCTCAAAACTCCTGCGAATCTCCGGCTCGCCCCAGTCCGCCCGCCCATCCCTCCTGTATTCACTGAGGAAGGAGAGAAAGGCCGTCATCGCCCGCCGCATGGCCGGCACGTCCGTCGGGTCCGCCACCCAGCCGCCCAGCCGTGTGATGAGGTCTGCGGCCGCGCCAGGGGGAGTGAGCCCCAGGATGGGACGGCCCGCGCCTATGTAATCAATGAGCTTCGAGGGCAGAAAGACGCTCTTCGCCGCCGGGGCGTCTATGATGAGCAGCCCGTCGGCCGCGCTCACCAGCGAGAGACTCTCCCGGTAGTTGACTGAGGGCCTGGTGACGACGAGACCTTCGGGCAGAGTGTCCAGCCCCGACACGGCGAGCGCGTCCGTGCTGATCGGCCCGACCAGCTCGAAGCGGACGCCTTTCAGCAACTGCGGGTCCGTCTCCAGAATCGAGCGCACGGTCTCGACCAGAGGCTTCGGCGTGCGCCCGCCGTAAAACTCTCCCGTATAGCGCACCGTCAGGGCCGCGTCGTCCGGCCCCGCCGCCCGCGGATAGGCGGAGGGCTCGAAGCTGTGCGGGAGGACGCGCGCCTTGGCCCTCCATTCGGCCGGGTATTTAGCCATCATCATCTCGACCGTCTCCTGCGAGGTGAAGATCAGCAGGTCTGCGGCCGCGACGACCTTGCGCTCAAGCCGGCGGTTGAAGCTGCGTGTCAGCGCGTCGTGGCGGCCGAAGGGGTTGTCCACCCACGGGTCGCTGAAATGCGCCGCCCACGGCGCGCGGTACAGCTTCTTCAACTCCAACCCGATGAGGTGGTCGCTCATGGGCTGGCCGAACGTCGCGAGCACCCGGGGCTCGAACCAACTGTCCCGCGAGAAATCTTTGACGGCCTTGAGGACCGAACGCTTCCAGGAGGCGTATTGATCGGGGAGCTTGTTCCAGAGTGGGAGCTTCAAGCGCCCGGCTATTCTTTCGGCCTGGCCTCGCCAGCCGTCCAGCGAGAAGGGGATTCGCAGGCAGGCGTAAAGGCGCTCCTCCGCGTCCGGCTCTAAAGTCTCGTCGCGGCGCGCGCCCTTCTCGTCGGCGCAGACGAGCGCAGTCTGGAATCGCAGGTGTTTGAGGAGGCGCGCGACCTGCCCCGACCTGGGGTAGGCGAGCGGGGGGAAGGCGAACGAGACGGCGAGCAGTTCGGGCGGCGGCGAATCGGCCATGTGGGGGTCAGGTTGAAACGAAGAAGGAATTAACAGGGATAGACAGGATGGACAGGATAAAAAGCAGGCTCTTTATATCCTGTCTATCCTGTCCATCCCTGTTCGAATATTTTTTGAATTGAACCACTACCCTAAAAATTGAGCGGTGATGTTTTGCTTCAATCCGTGCTAGAATCAATCCAGGGGAGTGAACCTCTCGCCCTAGATCGCTTGCGCCAGGCCGGCCTTCCTGATTCGAAAGAACTCCAAAGAATATTCACACGGATAATGTTTAGAGAGCAAGCTGTTAAAGCATTGGGGTGCCTGCGTTGGCTGCCCGCCTACGGCTACGGGCGGCTCAAGGGGCGCGCGAGTGAGCGCCGGCCCGGCCTGCGTCATCTCGTCATCGCGCTGGCGGACCACTTCGAGCCCGCGATTGTGCCAGAAGCGCCGCGCGAGTTTGCCCCTCTGGACGAACAGGAAAGGCGGCTCGAAGAGTGGTGCCGCACCTACCCGCGCGTCTTCGACGCCTGGCGCGACGCCGACGGCTTCCCCTTCCGCCACACCTACTTCTCCCCGGCCGAGCAGTACCACAAGCCGCTGATAGATCGCCTCGCAGAGCACTGCCACGACGGCTGGGGCGAGATAGAGATTCACCTGCACCACGGCCTCGACGGCCCCGACACGGCCGAGAACACGCGCCGCGTCCTCCTTGAGTTCCGCGCGACGCTCGAAGCGCACGGCTGCCTCTCGCGTTGGGACGATAAAGGCGAGCCGCGCTACGCCTTCGTCCACGGCAACTGGGCTCTCGCCAATTCGTGGGGCGGGCGCTACTGCGGCGTGGACGACGAGATGAAAGTCTTGGCCGAGACGGGCTGTTACGCGGACATGACGCTCCCTTCGGCCCCGACCCCCACGCAGGTCTCCAAGATAAACTCGCTTTACGAAGTCGCGCCGCCGCTCGACCGCCGCGCCCCGCACCGCCGCGGGCGCAACCTGCGCGTCGGCCACGAGCCCAAGACTTTCCCGCTGATGATTCAAGGGCCGCTCGGCCTCAATTTCGCGCAGCGGGCCGCGGGCGGCCTGCCCGTCCCGAAGATCGAGAACAGCGCCGTGACCTCAGCCTATCCCCCTACGCTCGACCGGCTGCGCGTCTGGCGGCAGGCGGCCATCACCGTCGAGGGCCGCCCCGACTGGGTCTTCATCAAGCTCCACTGTCACGGCATGGACCCGACGGACAAAGAGGCCATGCTCGGTGGACAGATTCAGAGCTTCCTGCGAGAACTCATGGAAGAGTGGCGGGCCGGCTCGAACTACCGGCCGCACTTCGTCACCGCGCGCGAGATGGCTAACATCATTCTCGCCGCGTGCGACGGGCGCGACGGAAACCCGGGCGACTACCGCGACTACCGCCTGCGGCTGATTAAGCCGGCGCTCGCCGCCTGACAGATCAGAGTTAACCTGTGAGCACCGCGAACGACCAGACCCGCCAGCAACTAGACCCGCGCCACGTCCGCGACGCGCGCCGCCTGTGGTTCAAGCAGCGCGTCTACGAGTCGCGCCCGCTCCAGAGTCTCTACGCCTCCTGGATTGATCTTCAGTCCAGGCTCGCGCTCTTGCGCGGCCAGCCTTACGAGGCTTCGCGCCGGATGCTGCGCGTGTGGCGACACCTCGGGACCGAAGGCATCGGCCGCAGGCGCGTTGACCGCCTGATGCGCGTCGTGCGCGAGAACTGCTACGGCGACGACGGCCAACTGCTGCCCGCCGCCGAGAACCGTCTACGCCTCGACTTCATACGCTCGGACAAGGCGAGGGAAGTGAGAAAGCTGTACGGCGCTTTCCCCCTTGAGCATCGCGTGCGGCTGCGCCACCCGCGCGCGGACGCGGACCCCGAGCGGCAGGGTGACTTGATCGTCCTCAAGCCTTACGACCCACAGACCGGCGAGCGCGGCGTCCTGATGGTGATGTACAGCGAAGGCATCCTGGCCCTGGCCGCCGTCTACGACCTCGCCCAACTCGCCTCGCGCTACACGCTCGTCCTCGAAACGAGCGGCTGGGGCTACCAGGACGTGCGCTTCTTCCTCTACCTCGGCTCGGACCTGGACGTGCTGGTGCAGTCGCCGCGCCGCGAGGACTACGATTTCATCGGCCGGCTGGACTCGAACCTCGTCCCCGTCCGCGTCGGCAGCGGCGAGTGGGTTGACCCGTCAATCTTCCAGCCGCGCCCGGCCGGGAAAGAGCCCGAGTTCGATCTCGTCATGGTCGCCTCCTGGGACCCGCTCAAGCGGCACGAGCTGCTCTTCCGCGCCCTCGCGCAACTGAAGCGCGAGCGCGGGCGCGGCCTGCGACTGGCGCTCATAGGCTACGCGATGGGCTGGCCGCGCCGCCGCATAGAGGAACTCCTCGCGCGCTACGGCCTCGAAGGCGACTGCACCATCTTCGAGAAGATTCCGCACGCTGAGGTGGCGCGCATCGTCGCCGACTCGCGCGTTTCGCTGCTCCTCTCGCGCCAGGAGGGCTCCAACCGCTCAGTCTACGAAAGCATGTTCTGCGGCACGCCCGTCATCGTCTACCGCCACCACCGCGGCATCAACCTTGAGCACGTCAACGGGCGGACGGGGCTGCTGGCCGACGACGATGAACTGGCTGGTGCCATCGCGAAAATCGTGGATCACCCGGAATCGTTCGACCCGCGCGGCTGGGCGCTTGAGAACATAGGCTACTTGAACGCGACCAGAATCGTCGGCGAAGCCCTGCGCGAGTCGGCGGCGCGGCGCGGTCTTCCCTGGACGACCGACATCGTGGCGAAGAAGAACGCGCCGAACCTGCGTTACGCACAACAGGGCATCTACAAGGAATTTGAAAGCGAGTATGAAAGCCTGCAAGCTTACCTGCTGCCGCTCGGTTGAGACGGACGCGAGATAACGATGGATACTTTCCGCATTGTCATCTTCACCAGCACCGAGCCTCAGAAGGTGCGCCATCTCCTCTGGCGCTTGCGGACAGACCTGCCCGAAGTCATAGTGGCCGGCGTCCTCTACGAAACGGGCCGCCCGCGGCTGCCGCTCAAGAAGAGGCTCAAGCGCGCGAAGAAATATCTGGGCGACGGCGACTTCATACGCTTCACGGCGAGCAAGGGGGCCGCGCGCGTCAACACGAGTGCCGGCAAAATGCTGACGCGCCTGCTTCACCTGGCTCACGCGACCGGGCAAAGCCCGAACCCCCCGGGCCTTTCACTCTCCGAGTTGGCCCAGTTCTGTGAAGAGAGTTCTATCGCGGTTCACGTCACCGACGACATCAATAACGAGGCCAGCCAGAAATTCGTGGCGGGACTCAAAGCGGACCTGGGCGTCGTTTACGGCACGCGCATCCTCAAGCCCGAGCTTTTCTCCATCCCGCGCCTGGGTTCCATCAATATTCACAAACACAAATTGCCAGACTACCGCGGGGCGGGCGCGCCCGGCCTCTGGGAGTTGCGCGACGACAGGACGGAGCAGGCCGTCTCCGTGCATCGCGTGACGAAGGACGTGGACGCCGGGGCGGTGCTCGGCGAGCGGAGCTTTCCTATTCACCCGTTGGACACGTTGGCGAGCGTCGGGCTGAAAGCAGACCTGTTGGGCGTTGACTGTCTAGTCGAGGTCATCCGCGCCGAGAGCCGCGGCGAAACGAGCGAGCTTGCGCAGCCCGCGTCCGGGAATCTGTATAAAGGCTATCAGCCGCATCAGGTATGGGCCATCGAGCGAAGCATACGCAGGAAGCGGCCCGCCTTTCGGCCGCAGAAGGGACGCTCCTTTACTAAACTTGCCGCGCGCCTGCTCTTTTACCCCGGCTTATACCTCAAGAATCGCCGCCGCGCGCGCGAGAAGAGCTTCCCCGTCATCGTCCTGTTCCATCACGTCATCACCGACAGGAAGAGTTTCCTGGGAATGCCCACGGACTGCTTTCTGCGGCAGGTTCGATTTCTCAAGGAGCACTACCGCATCGTCTCTCTTCCCGAGGCGATGAGCATGCTGAAGACGGGGACGGTTGACGCCCCGACGGTCGTGCTCACGTTCGACGACGGGTACGCCGACAACTTTCTCGGGCTGCGCGCCGTCGCCGAGATGGAGAATGTCCCCGTCACCCTTTTCGTCTGCACAGAGCACGTCGCCGAGCGCTCCGAATTCCAGCACGACGTGGACCGCAACGAGCACGGCTTCCCGGCGCTCAGTTGGGACGAGGTCCGCTACCTCGACAAGCACGGCGTCTGCATCGGCAGCCACACGCGCACTCACTACGATTGCGGCAGCACAGACGAGGACAGGCTGCGCGAAGAGATAGCCGGCTCGCTTGAGGACTTGCGCCGGGAGCTGGGGCGCGACGTGCTCTACTTCGCGTTCCCCAAGGGATATCCGCAGAACATGTCCGAGCCGGCGCGACAGATCGCGTTACAATCTTACTCGCACGTTTTTTCGGCGTTCGGAGGCGTGAACTCGGGGCCGCACACGAATGGCACAATTCTCAAGCGGAGCGGCCTGCCGCAGTCACTTTTAGAATTGGAGTTGGCGCTCCAGGCCGTCTTAGACTTCGACTCGTATAGCTAAACATGAACTGGACAATCCTACACGATTTCCCCGGCCCCGAGTTGGAACAGAAGTGGCGCGAGTTTTTAACCCGCGCCGACTTCCCCACGCACTACACGTCGCCGGAGTATTTCCGCGAGCCGTTCTTCGCGGACCTCAATCCGTTCGTCGTCCTGGCGCTGGAAGGCGACGAGGTCGTCGGCGCGGTGAGCGGCACGCACGGGGCCGGGAAGGTCGAGTGCGGGATACGGTGGCGGCCGCAAATCGCCTGCGACCCGGCGGCGGACCAGGAGCGTCTCGGCCGCGGCCTGCTGGAAGGGCTGACGAGTGAAGCCGGCCCGGCCAAACTGATAGAGGCCCACGCATGGGGCCGGATGCCCGCGTGGCGCGCGCGCGGGTTCACGGAGCTTGAGCAGGAGGCCGCCGTGATGCTCGACTTGACCGCGGGGGCCGACGCGCTCTTCAAGCAGTTCGAGGAGACGCGCCGCCGGAACATCCGCAAGGCCATCAAGAGCGGCGTCGAAGTCTACGAGGCCACGGCCGCCGAGGACTTCGAAGCCTTCAACGAGCTTCACCGCGATTGGAGCCGCCAGAAGGGCTTCACCCCGACGCCCGCCGCGCAGCTCGTGCCGGCCCTGGCGCAGCGCGACAGCCGCCGCCTCTTCCTCGCGCGCCACGAAGGCCGCCTCATCGCCGGCACCGTGGTGCGCTTCACGCGCGGCGGCATCATGGAGTTCGCCGCCAACTGCTCTTACGCCGAGAGCCAGAACCTCAGGCCGAACGAGTTGCTGCAATGGCGCGCTATCGAGTGGGCCTGCGCAGAGGGCCTGAGCCGCTACAGCCTCGGCGCGACGCATCCCTTTCTGCGCAAGTTCGGCGGCCGGATTCTGCCGAGCTACAGGTATCGCCTGGACCGCACGCTGCTGCGCCGCCACGAGCTGAAGGAGGGCGCGCGCGAACTCGCACGCCGCGCCTTCCACTCCATGCCGGATTCCGTCAAGAGCCGCCTGCGCAAGCGGCTCGACCGGAAATGAGCGCGGCGCGTCTGCGGCATCAGGCGCGCGGGATTAAAGGCCGAACTGAGATGCCGTCTGACGCGGCATACTTTGGGACTCATCATGACAATTTCGTCTAAACTTTCGAGCGTCGTCTCGACCGTCAGGTCACGCGGCCTGGGCGAGGCGCTGAAGTTCGTCTCCTACAGGCTCTACGAAGAGGCGCAGGAGCGCAGGCTGGGGATACGGACCACGGGGCTCGTGACGCCTGGGGAACTGGGCTACGAAAGCTCCGAGTTCTTCGAGTACACGCCGGCCCCGTATCACGCCCTGCGCAAGAGCCTGGCCCGGATTCCCGTCCGGCCCGGCGAGGACGTGTTCCTCGATTACGGGTGCGGCCTCGGCCGCGTCATCGTCCTCGCGGGCACCAAGCCTTACAAGCGCGTCCTCGGCATAGACATCTCACCGCCGCTAATCGTCAAGGCTGAGGAGAACATACGGGCCGCCAAGCGGCTCAAGTGTGAAGTCAGCGCCGAGGTCGCCGACGCGCAGACTTACGCCGTCCCCGAAGACGTTACGGTCATCCATTTCAACAACCCGTTCTCTGGCGAGACGCTGGCGCGAGCCGTTGCCAATATACGGGAATCGCTGCGCCGCCGTCCGAGGGAGTTGACCATCGTTTTCGGGAGCCCCGGCAAATTCGAAACGATGTTCGGCGGGCAGGATTGGCTGGAAAGGATTAGCTACAAACCCTTCTACCCGACCACTGCCTACGCCATCTACAAGTGCCGCGCGGAAGCCGAATCACGCTGACGGCGGACCTTCGTTAAACCCTTCTGCGGCCAACGAAATTGGCTGTTGACAAACAAGCGGGACAACTGTTTTAATCCTTTTGGTCACCGCGACCGGCCGGGAGACGGCCCGGAAGCGTTGAAAGCTCTTTTGTCAGGCGATTGCACACGATAATGGCAAACCTATCGCGAGGTAGGGACGCAAAGCCGTGAGTCTCCGTTAGCGGAGATTGTCAGGTTGCCGAAGGCGATCGGAGAAAACCACGTTTCAAAGGCCCGCGAGCGACTCCCGTGGCTCGCCGGTTGGAATCGGGCTCTTCGCTTACAGCGTTCCAGCAGAGAGGCAAGCCGCCCCCGTTCAATCGTCGCCTTGAAACGCGCGTCCGAACCACGCGAGCCGCAGCCACACTGACGCTCGCAACGTGGCTCTACCCTCCGCTCTCACACCAAATCCCTTCAGCAACGAATCACGGCCAGGCTCTCTCAGAGGGGCTCACGTCCCGCGTCCGTGCGAGAGAGAGCCGGCCGGCGTTCGTGTCTTCGCAACCGTAGACGGGCCGCGCCCTGTCGCCAGTCTTAGTGGCAGACACTTTTCCTCCGGGCACGCCGCTTAACCATCACCGATTAAAGGCACTCCCGCAGCGATGCGGGTTCGCAAAGCCAGGAGTCTCAGCGCGCTGAGATCGTCCGGTTACCGAAGTGGGGTCATTAATGCTTATCCTTCCTATTGCCGCCTCTCGCCGTCAGCGTTTTATTCGTCTAGCCTCTTCACTCCTCTTCTTCTCGATCCTCTCGGCCGCACTCCTCGCCGGCAGCGCCAGCACGGCCAGCGCCGAGACGATCACGGTCCCCGCGGGCGGAGACCTGCAAGCGGCCCTGAACGCGGCCCAGCCCGGCGACACGATTCTTTTAGAAGCCGGCGCACAATTCCTCGGCCCCATCACCCTGCCGAACAAAGGGACGACTTCAACGGAGTGGATTACAATCCGCACCTCCACGCCTGACTCTTCGCTGCCTTCTGCCACATCTCGCATCTCGCCTGCCGACTCGCCGCTCCTGCCGAAGATAGTCTCGCCGGGTCTTGGCGAGCCGGCCCTGCGAACGGCGGCCGGCGCGCACCACTACCGCCTCGTCGGCATCGAGATTCGCACCGTCGAGGCCGCCTCGATGGTCTACGACCTGGTGAAACTCGGCGACGCCTCTGCCGAGCAGGACACGCTGGAAGAGGTGCCGCACCACTTGGTATTGGATCGCTGCCTGATCACCGCCTTCCCCACCCAGACATTAAAGCGCGGCGTCGCCCTGCACAGCCGGGACACAGAGATCAGGAACTCTTACATCGCCGGCTTCAAGAGCCAAGACCAGGACGCGCAGGCCATCTGCGGGTGGAACGGCCCCGGCCCCTTCGTGATTGAGAACAACTACCTGGAAGCGAGTGGGGAGAACATCCTGTTCGGGGGCGCGGCCCCGGCCATCAGCGGGTTGGTGCCGTCAGACATCACGGTCAGGAGGAATCACCTCTACAAGCCGCTGAGTTGGAAGCCGGGGGAGCCGGAGTACGCGGGGACGAAGTGGGTGGTCAAGAATCTGTTCGAGTTGAAGAGCGCTCGCCGGGTGCTCCTGGAGGGCAACGTCCTGGAGAACTGCTGGGGGGCCTACATGGGCTACGGTGCGATCAACCTGACGGTGCGTGGCGACAGCGGGCCGCAGGCGACTTTGGAAGACGTGACGGTCAGGCACAACGTCGTCAGGCACACGGGCAACGGCTTCAACATCCTCGGCAAGGACACCGTCATGCCCTCGCAGCAGGGGCACGGCTTAAAGATCGAGAACAACCTCTTTGTAGACGTTGACGGCCCGCGCTGGGGCGACGGCGGCGGCGAGTTCGTCAAGGTCGGCTACATGCAGGACGTGACGGTTGACCACAACACGGTCTTGCAGACGGGCAGCGCCGTCATCGTCTACGGCGCGCAGGTCTCCAACTTCGTCTTCACCAACAACATCGTCCGCCATAACACCTACGGCATCATCGGCCAGGATCAAGGCTCCGGCAGCTCGACCATCAGCGCCTATTTCCCCGGAAGCGTCATCCGCCGCAACGTGATCGCGGGGGGCAGCGAAGGCTACCCGAACTACTACCCCACGGATAATTTCTACCCGTCGCTCCTGGACCAGGTAATCTTCAATAATCCGTCCGCCGAGGACTACAGCCTCGCGCCCAGCTCCCCCTACAAGGCTCAGGCGACGGACGGCAAGGACGTAGGCTTTGACCACGAGGCGCTCGAAGCCGCGGCCAAGTCTGGTTCCGATCCCGACCCGGATCCCGACCCGACGCCGACGCCCGGGCCTTTCAAGGGCGCACCCATTGCGCTCCCCGGCACGGTCGAGGCCGAAGACTTCGACAACGGGAATGAAGGGGCCGCTTACCACGACTCCGACCCGACCAACAACGGCGGCCAGTACCGCACGACCGGGGTTGACGTGAGGGCGGCGGCCGCCGGCAACGGCTTCGCCGTCTTCAACGCCGTCGCGGGCGAGTGGATGAATTACACCGTCAGCGTCGCGGCCGCTGGCGACTACGACTTGAGCGTGAGGGTCGCGTCGCGCAACGCGGGCGGCACGTTCCACGTCCTCCTGGACGGCAGGGACGTGACCGGGGCGATGCAAGTCCCCGCCACGGGCGCGTGGCAGACCTTCCAGGCCGTCACGAAAAAGGGCGTGCGGTTGTCGCAGGGCGTACACGTCCTGCGGCTGTCGCTGGACTCTAACGGGGCCGACACGGTGGTCGCGGATTTTGACGCGCTCGTCGTTACGCCGACGCTCCGCACTACCGAACTGGTCTCGGACGCGCTGACCGCCGCCTCGTCGCTGACGGCCAGTTCGAGCCTGACGGCCTCGCAGATCGCGGCGCTGGCGACGAAGATCGAGCAGGCCCACGCGGCGTTCCTTTCCGAGGCCGCTTACGTGCCGTCGTCGGACAGCGTGGACAAGGGACTGCGCGCGGCGCTCTACTTCTCGCGCGCCGCCTACGCGCTCGACGCGGTCGAGGACTCCTCCTCGACGGTGCTCGCGCGTTTGCAGGTGGCCGCGTCTTACCTGGAACAGGCCAAGGCGCTGCTCGTCCCGGCCGGTGTGACCGCGGAGAGCGCGGCCCTCACCGCGCACGGCTCGGCGGCGGCCGCCGCGCCTGTCATCGGCCCGGCCGATACGCGGTCGAGCGCCACCTTCGCCGCCGTGCTGGCCCCGGAGAGCCTGGGCACGATCATAGGCGACCCGGCCCAGAGCCCGCTCTCGACGCAGACAGCCGCGGCCGCGGCCACGGTCGGCGGCAAGCTGCCTTACGAACTCGCAGGCGTCAGCGTGATGGTTAACGGGCGCGCGGCGCAGGTCCTCTCGGTCTCGCCTGCGCGGGTCAGTTTCGTCGTCCCCGCGGGCCTCGCGGCCGGCGACGCGGAAGTGATTGTGACTTTGCAGGAGGGCTACGTGTCGCGCGGGACCGTGACGGTCGCGGCGGCCGCGCCCGGCATCTTCACCAGGGGTGAGAACGGCGCGGGCGAGGCGATAGCCGTGGCCGCCAACAACCTCGCCGTCGGCCCGTTCGAGGTCACGGCCAACGTCCTCGGCCAGGACAAGCGGACCCGGCTCATCCTCTTCGGGACGGGCGTCTGCAACAGCCTGACTAACTTCGACACGTCGAACGACCCCCTGCTGCCCGGCGCGGCCGCCAACCTGGCCGAAGGCGTCAAGGTCGAGGCGCGCACCACAGACGGCCGGGTCTTCAATCTGGCGGTCGAGTACGCGGGCGCGTGGGGCGAGTATCCCGGCCTGGAGCAGGTCACCGTCGTCCTGCCGGGCGAGTTGAAGGGGGCCGGCGCGGTCGAGTTGACCGTCGTCACAGGCACGCTGCGCAGCAACGCCGCCACGGTTCGCATCAAGTAAGGCGCAAGGAAAAAGGAAAACTCAGGCGGGGAGCAGGTTTTATCACAGTGGCTCCCCGCCTTATTTCTTTTTGCCTTCTGAACTTTTTGATTGTCGCCGGGGCGATGTTTGAGATAAGCTAAGGACAGGTATAGGCACACCCTGTACCCCGCCAACACGCCGGTCTACGATTTCGCTCAGGAATTTGCCCTTCTGAAGCCGAAACGCTACCCGCAAAGAATACCTATGAGTGCCCCAGCCAGACAGAATCTCTGGAAGCCGTTGGCCGTCGCCGCCGCGCTCGCCTTCGTTTATTACAGCGTGCTCGCCAAACTCGGCTACGATTGGTGGACGGACGAAAACTATTCGCACGGACTGCTGATTCCCGTAGTCATAGGCTACATCCTGTGGCTTGAGCGCGAGCGGCTGTCCCGCGCCGCCGGCCGGCCCGACGGGCTGTGGGGCGGGCTCCTGGTCGTCTTCGCCATCCTGGGCCTCTGGGTCGGGACCGCCGGGGCCGAGCTTTACGTCCAGCGAATGTCGCTTGTCTTGATGCTGGTCGGCGTCACAGTCTACTTCTGGGGCTGGCGGCTCTTGAAGCTGCTGATGGTCCCGCTCGCCCTGCTCGTTCTGGCGATTCCGATTCCGGCCATCATCTTCAACAAGATCGCCTTCCCGCTCCAAATCTTCGCCTCGAAGTGCGCCGTCTGGGTGATGCGGCTCTTCGACATCCCCGTGCTCAGGCAGGGGAACGTCATCGAGCTGATGCCGAAGGGCGCGCGCGAGACCAAGCGCCTTGAGGTCGTGGAGGCTTGCAGCGGCATTCGCTCGCTGATGACGCTGCTGACCCTGGCCGTCGTCTTCGCCTACTTCACGCGCCCGCGCAGCGGCGACGGCGGGGATGATTCGGGCGGGTGGGCGCAGAGGCTCAAGAGCTACGGCTTCTGGCGCGCGATCATCCTGGTCGGCTCGGCCGTGCCCATCGCCATCCTGACCAACGCCCTGCGCGTCAGCGGCACGGGCGTCCTCTCGCATTACTACGGCACGGAGGTGGCCGACGGGTTCTTCCACACCTTCTCGGGCTGGGTCGTCTACATCGTCGCCTTCCTGCTCCTGTTCGCCGTCGGCTGGCTCTTGGACCGCGTCGGCCGCCGCGGCAAGAATGATGGGGACGGCGGCAGCGGACGCGCCAAGGCCACGGCCGAGGTGCCGAAAGTCGTCAAGCCGGAAGCGAAGCCGGCCGCGCCCGCGGGCGTGATTACGGCGAAAGGGGTCGAGTGAGGATGAGAACAAAACTCAAAGACTCCACGCGCTTCTGGCTGCTGCTCGGCGTGCTCGTGCTGGGCGGCGGCGTCATCAACGCCTGGGAGTGGGTCGGCGAGGCGAAGGTCTCGCGGCGCGCGTTGGCCGAGATGCCAGCCCAGGTCGGCTCGTGGCGGCAGGCGGGCGCGGACCAGCGCTTCGACGCGCAGACCGAGAGCGTCCTGCGCGCCGACGATTACCTCTCGCGCACCTACACGAGCGCCGAAGGGCGCGCGGCCTCCTTCTACGTCGGCTACTACGCGACGCAGCGCACGGGGGCCACTTACCACAGCCCGCTCAACTGCCTGCCCGGCTCCGGCTGGGAGATGAACGAGGCGGCGCGCGTGAGCATTCAGCCTGCCGACGGCTCGCCCGCCTTCGAGGCCAACCGCTACATCGTCGAGAACGGCGACGACCGTCAGCTGCTCGTCTACTGGTATCAGGGGCGCGGGCGCAAGGTGGCGAGCGAATACTGGGGCAAGTTCTACACGGTGGTTGACAGCATACGCTTGCGCCGCTCCGACGGCGCGATGGTGCGCGTCATGATGCCCGTCGGGCGCAGCGAGGAGGCGACCCTGAAGTCTGCCACGGACCTCGCCGCGCAAATCGCCCCGGCGCTCAGGGAGTTCGTCCCGGACTGAAAACGCGGCCGGATGAAGTTTTCATACTTTTCGGGAAGCGGGGGGCGATTGGTCGTTTTTTAAGACTGATTTAGCCCGAACCGAACAGTTCTGAGGTCTTTTGACAACTTTTTGTTCCGAAGCGCCGGGAGGCGCGCGGCATTGCCCGCCGCGCGTGTTCCCAAGTGCGTTTCGGGTTTTCAACGAAGCGCGCGCCCGTTTCCAGTGCGAAAGCCGTTTGCCCCGGCTTTCGCGCCCAACGCGGCCGGAGCCGCGCCAGGAGTGTCAGTACAAATGAATCAACAAGAGTGCACCCGCCGAACCTTCGTCTTAGCCCGTTACATCATCATCCTTGTCGCCGCGCTCGGCCTCATCGGCTGCAAGAGCGCCGAGACCTCCAAGGCCGAGCACATCGAGCGCGGCGAGGCTTTCCTCAAAGAGAAGAAGTATCAGGAAGCCACCATCGAGTTCCGCAACGCCGTCCAGATTGACGAGCGGCTGGCCTCGGCCCACTGGGGGCTGGCGCGCGCCTACGAGGGCTTGCAGCGCTTCGCCGAGATGATTGACGAGCTGAAGCTGGCGATTGAGCTGGACGGGAACAACCTGGACGCTCGGGTCAAGCTCGGCACCTACTACGTTGGGGCCAACGCCATCCGCAATAACCCGGAGCTGGTGGCCGAGGCCGAGCGGCTCGTCAAGGACGTGCTCCAGAAAGACCCGAACCACGTCGCCGGCCACGTCCTGCTGGCCGACGTGCTCTTCGCGCAGGAGAAGCGCCAGGAGGCGCTCGCCGAACTCAACCGCGCCATCGAGCTCGACCCGAAACGCGTCGAGAGCGTCATCGCGCTCGCCAAGTACTACATCCGCACGAACGACATCGCGAAGGCCGAGGAGGTCTTCCGCCGCGCCGTCTCGGTCAACGAGGCGAGCGCGCTCGGGCACATAGAGTACGCCAAGTTCCTCGTCCAGGCGGGCCGCCGCGACCAGGCCGAGGCGGAGTTCCGCCGCGCCGTCGAGGTCGAGCCACAGAACCGCGACGCGCGCTTCGTCCTCGCCAGCTTCTACCTCGTCAACAAGCAGGTGGACAAGGCCGAGGCGGCTTACAAGGCGCTGGCCGAACTGGACAAGGACAAGCCCGAGGGCCGCTCCATCCTCGCCGACTTCTACTCGTCGGTCGGGCGCTACGACGAGGCCGTCCAAATCTATCAAGAGATCGTGGGCAAGTCCCCGGACTACACGCGGGGCCGCTACCGGCTGACCGAGATCATGCTTCAGCGCGGCGACGCGCGCGGGGCGTCGGATCAGGTCGAGCAGGTCTTGAAGGCCAACCCGCGCGACATGCAGGCGCTCCTGCTCCGCTCGCGCATCAACTTGCAGGGCAGCGACCCAGACGGCGCGAAGAAGGCCATCGAGGACCTCAAGGAAGTCCTCAAGCAGGAGCCGAACTCGCGCGCCGGGCTCTACTTCATGGCCGAGGCCAACTTCCGCGCGGGCCGCGTTGACCAGGCGCGCGTCTTCGCCGGCGACCTCGTCAAATACTACCCGGACTATCTGCCGGCCAAGCTGATGCAGGTGCAGATCAATTTGGCGACGAAGGACGCGGTCGCGGCCGTGGTCGTCGCCAACGAGCTGATGGACCGCCTCTCGAAGGAAGGCCCGTCGGCCGACATCTCGCCGCAGATGCTCGCCGAGCTGCGGCAGAAGACGCTGACGGCGCGCGGCGTGGCCCAATTGCAACTGGGCAAGACCCGTGAGGCGCGCGCCGACCTGACGGCCGCCCGCGACGTTGCGCCCGACTCGCCATCCTCCTACAACAACCTCGCGCTCGTCGCGCTCTTCGAGAAGAAGATGGACGAGGCTGCGGGGCTTTACGATCGGGCGCTGGCGATTGACAACACGAACTTCGACGCGCTAAATGGTCTCATCAACAATGTCTACTCCAAGCAGCAGAAGTTAGACCAGGCGCACGCGCGCGTTGACCAGGCGCTCGCCGCCAAGCCCAACAGCCCGGCGCTCCACTACCTGAAGGCGCACATCTACGGCTTCGAGCAGAACGCGCAGGGCGCGGAGGGCGAACTCAGGCGCGCGCTGGAGATAGACCCGAATTATTTGGCGGCCTACTTCGATTTGGCGGCGCTGTTCGTCAACACGAGGCAGCAGGACCGCGCCATCGCCGAGTACCGTCAGGTCATCGCGCGCCGGCCGGACGACGCCGCGACCTACACGCTCATCGGGATGCTCGAAGACAGCCGCCAGAACACGGACGCGGCCGTCGAGAACTACCGCAAGGCGCTGGAGCGCGACCCGAACTCCGCGATTGCGGCGAACAACCTGGCCTGGGCCTACGCCGTCCACGGCAAGGGGAATCTGGACGAGGCCGTGGCGCTGGCGCAGGGCGTCGTCCAGAGATACCCGGAAGTGCCCGGCTTCGCCGACACGCTCGGCTGGGTCTATTACAAGAAGGGCTTGCACGGCCCGGCCGTCGAGCAGTTGCAGAAGGTCGTCGAGAAGGCCGGCGACAGCGCGGGCTACCGCTTCCACCTCGGCATGGCGCTCGCCGGCAAAGGCGACAAGGCCGCCGCGCGGCGCGAGTTGGAGCAAGCCCTCAAACTGGGCGAGAAGCAGCCCAACTTCACGGACGCAGAGGAAGCGCGCCGCACCCTGGCGTCGCTTTAGCAATCAGTCCGGGTTAAGATACCCGCCCGCCACCGCAGGCGGGACAGACTTCGCTCGAAGCGTCGGCTCCCGCCATTGCCCGGCGGGCCGCCCACTGAAAGGCGCTTGAGCGGGGTTTACAGAGTCAGACAAGGAGTGCCGAACATGAGTGTCCAGTTCCGCCAGAGAACTCCCGGCGAGTACGCGCGCATCGTCTGGAAGCGCAAGTGGCTGATCCTGCTGCCCGCGCTCGCCATCGCGTCCGCCGTCACCTGGGTTGTCCTGCGCCTGCCGGACGTTTACGAGTCCTCGACGCTGATCGTCGTCAAGCCCTCGACCATCTCGTCGGCCGTCGTGCCGACGATGGATGAGGACATGCTGACGCGCCAGCTGACCAGCATCAGCCAGGTCGTCACCTCCCGCAGCTCGCTCCAGCCGCTCGTCGAAAAATACCGCCTCTACGAGTCCGAGCTCGCCGCCGGCGAGCCGATGGAGTCGGTCGTTGACCGGATGCGCAAGGACATCAAGGTCGAGCTCAACACGACGCGCAACGACATCACCAACGGCTTCAACATCTCCTACCGCGGGCGCAACCCGCGCGCCACGCAGGTCGTGACGGCCGAGCTGGCCGGCAAGTACATTGACGCGCAGGCCAAGAACGCCACGGACCAGGGCAAGCTGACGAAAGTCTTCTTCGAGCAGCAGATCACGAAGGTCAAGCAGGAGCTGGACGCCATCGCCCAGAAGCGGCTCGACTTCATGCAGAGCAACCTGTCGAACCTGCCGATGGTCGGCGAGCCCCTGAGCCGCCAGTTGACCGGCCTCTACGAGCAGCAGAAGGCGCTCATCGCCGACATCGGGCGGCTGCGCGACCAGCAGAACCTGCTCAACCAGCGCCTCGGCGATTTGGAGAAGCAGCGCCAGCAGGAGATTGACAACATCATCGAGGAGGGCAACGACCCGAAGAAGGCCCCCGAGTACACCAAGCTGGCCGACCGCGAGACGGCGCTCCTCGCCGAGTACAACCAGATGAAGCCGGGGCTCCGCGAGAAGAACCCCGACCTGATGAAGAAGCAGCAGGAGATTGACGCCGTCCGCGAGCAGATGCGGAGGGCCGTCGAGGAGGGCAAGCAGCGCGCCGACGAGAAGCGCAAGCGCTACGAGTCGCAGATAGACCCGCGCATCAACTCCGTCAAGTACGACCTCGAATTCGCCAAGGGCGAGATCGGCCGCCAGCAGCGGATGCTCGACGACACGAACTCCCAGATCGGCGGCCTCCAATCGCGCATCAACGCCATCCCCGGCGTGCAGGTCGGTCTTGAAGCCCTCGACCGCGAGTACAAGACCAAGCAGGAGACATACGACGCGCTGCTCGAACAGCAGATGAAGGCGGGCGTCATCTCCGACATCACTTCGAGCCAGCAGGGCGAGTCAATCGCGGTGGTGGACGCGGCGAACCTGCCGGAGCGGCCCGTCGCGCCCAAGCGCCCGGTGCTCATCCTGATGGGGCTCGTGCTCGGCCTCTGCGTCGGCCTCGGGCTGGCGGCGGCCTTCGAAGTCCCGCGCCTGCTCACCATCCAGACGACCGACGACGCCGAGCACTACACGGGGCTGCCCGTCCTGGTCGCCGTCCCGGAGCTGTTGACGCCGCAGGAGGCGCGCGGGCGTGGGACGCGCCGGTGGCTACTGCTCGCCGCCGGCATCGTGGCGGCCATCGTCAGCGTCCCGGCGCTCTACTACGCCCTCAGGCTGACGCACATCTTTGACAGGTTCGTTTCATGACGCAGGAGTCAGAAGACAGAAGTCAGAAGTCAGAAGAAAAGAAAAGCCGTTCGTGCCTTACCTTCTGACTCCTGACTCCTGACTCCTGACTCCTGCTTTTCGGAGACCGAGTGTGTACAGAGAATTCTACGGCCTGAAAGAGCTGCCCTTCGCGCTGACGCCCGACCCGCGCTTCATCTACTTCACCCCGTCGCACACGGAGGTGATGGCGAACCTGCACTACGGCATCGAGAGCGGCAAGGGGCTGGTCGTCGTCACGGGCGAGGTCGGCACGGGCAAGACGACCATCCTGCGCTGGATGATGCAGCGGCTCGACCGCACCGTGCTCGTCGCCTACGTCTTCAACCCGCGCCTCACCGTGCCCGAGTTCTACCAGCACATCACCACCCTCTTCGACGTGAAGGACTGGGAGACGAAGTCGGAGCTTCTGATCGCTTTGGGGAAGACTTTGGAGTCGCGCCACGGGCGGGGCCTGCGCACCGTGCTCATCATTGACGAGGCGCAGGGGCTCTCACCCTACGTTCTGGAAGAGATTCGGCTGCTCTCTAACTTCGAGTCGGACACGGCCAAGCAGCTGCAAATCATCCTGACGGGACAGCCCGAGTTGCGCGACGTGCTCAACAACCCGGACCTCCGACAGTTGAAACAGCGCGTGGCCCTGCGCTGCGAGATTAAGCCTTTGCCGAACGTCGAGGAGACGGAGCGTTACATCGCGTCGCGCCTTTTGGTCGCGGGCGCGGAGCGGACGGACATCTTCAGCCCCGGCGCGATTGACTACATCTTCCGCTGCTCCGAGGGCATCCCGCGCCAGATTAACAACCTCTGCGATAACTCGCTCCTGACGGGCTTCAGCGCGGGCGAGGAAGTCATCGGCCGGGCGATTATCGAAGAGGTCGCGGACCAGTTTGACATGCTGCCGCGCACGGATCGCGGCCGTCAGATGGGCGAGGAGCGCGAGGCCCCGGCGCGGATTTTCACCGCCGCGGGACGCGCGGAGTTGTGGGCCGCCGGCACCGGCAGCGGGGGCGGTCACGTTCAAGGGGAGGGCTCGTCGCCTTTAGCCATGCGGGAGGGGCGCGAAGAGCGCGACTCTGCGCGCGGCGTCGCGGCGTCGCCCGAAGTTGACGAGGTCGGCGCGGCGTTCCGGCGCTCGGGCCTGATGGGAGAAAGATAATGGGCAGAGTTTACGACGCACTCAAGCGTGCGAGCGACGCCAAGACGGGCGGCGCTAAACCGAAGAAGAACGAGAACGAAAAGCGCCGCAACGGGGCGGGAGCGGGCCGGAGTGTTCCGGTCGCGCCGCCCGCGTCTGAGGCGAACGGCGACGAGCATCCCTGGGATAGCTCGCCGCTGTTTAGCCGCGCGGCGCACGATTCAGCGTCCACTGCGCACACCGAGGAACGCGCCGGGTCGGCACTCTCCGGCGTTACGGCTTCGCGTGCTGCTGGGGCAACTTTGGACGCTGCCGGGGCGACGCGCGCAGCGGAGTTCATGTCTCTGGACATCTCCGCCGCGCGCGTCGAACCTCATCTCATCGCGGTGACGCAACCGCGCTCGGCCTACTGCGAGCAGTTCCGTTCTTTAAGGACGCGACTCCTACAGGCCGGCGAGCGCAAGAAAATGCAGGCATTCGTCGTCACGAGCGCGGGCGTGGCCGAGGGCAAGACCCTGACGGCGCTCAACCTCTCCTGGCTTTTGGCCCAGACCGACGGCGTCCGCGCGCTCGTCATTGACAGCGACCTGCGCCAGCCCTGCGCCGCCGAGTACCTGGGCGTGGACGCGCCCATCGGGCTCTCCGAAGTCCTGTCGGGCGAGGCCACGCTCGAAGAGGCCATCATCCGCTTGGAGCCGGCCGGGCTCTACCTCCTGCCGGGCGGCGCGGCGCGCGACGACGTGGCCGAGCTGCTCTCCGGGCCGCGCTTCGGCCAAATCCTCGCCTCCTTGCGCCGCATGTTCGACTACATCATCATTGACGCGCCGCCGCTCGGCATCTTCACGGACGCGACCGTGCTGATTAACCGCGCCGACGCGGCGCTGCTGGTCGTCCGCTCCGGCAAGACGCGCTACGCGGCGCTGGACCGCATCGTCGAGCAGCTCCCGCGCGAGCGTCTGCTGGGCGTCGTGCTCAACCGCACGGACGAGCAGTTGGACGAGAGTTCTTACTACTACCAGCGCCGCTACTACCGGCGCGAGGACAAGACGCCCGCGCCACCGAAGGCGCAGGCCGCGATGAAGGAAGAAGGGGAGGTCGCCACCGCCGCTCCGTGAAGACGCGCCGCCACAACGCGAGGACCGTGCTTCTGCTGCTGGCCGAAGCGTGCCTGCTCTTCGGCGGGCTGGTCGTCGCCGTCTACCTGCGCTTCAATGCGGCCGACGCCGAGTACGAATTGATCGAGCGCCACGGCTTCTACAAAGCGGCGCTGGTCGCCTTCTTCTGCCTCGGGGCCTTCTACCTCTACGACCTCTACGACTTCATCATCATGCACGACCGGCGCGAGCTGGTCTGGCGGATGATTCAGGCGCTCGGGCTGGCCTGGGTCGCGCTGGCGATCTGCTTCTACCTCTTCCCCTGGCTGATGCTCGGCCGCAGCGTGAGCCTCATCGCGCTCCCGCTCGCGCTGCTCATCATGGTCACGTGGCGGCTGGCGATTCACTGGCTCCTCGGCCACCCGCAGTTCGGCGAGCGCATCCTGATTGTCGGCTCGGGGCCGCTCGCCGTGGAGTTGGCGCGCGAGGCGCTTGAAAGACCCGACGCGGGCTTTCGCATCGTCGGCTTCACGGACAACGACCCGTCGCTCCTGGGCAAGAGTCTGATTAACCCGCGCGTCATCGGCCTCAGCAACGAGCTTGAGCAGATCGTGCCGCGCGAGAACGTGGACCGCATCGTCGTGGCGATGGGCGAGCGGCGCGGCCAGTTCCCCACGGACCAGCTCCTGCACCTCTCCCTCTCGGGCAACGTCTCCATCGAGGAGGGCGCGTCCTTTTACGAGCGGCTGACGGGCCGCGTCCACCTGGACATGATGCGCCCCTCGTGGCTCATCTTCTCCGGGCGGGGAAGACAGGCGCGACTGAGCGCCGCGGCCCGCATCCTGATGCACCGAATGGTGGCGCTCGTCGGCGCAATTCTCTCGCTCCCGGTCGTCATCCTGACGGCCATTCTCATCAAGCTCGACTCGCGCGGCCCAGTGCTTTACAGGCAGGAGCGCGTCGGGAGAAACGGCCGCCCCTTCACGGTGATGAAGTTCCGCTCGATGCGCGTGGACGCCGAGAAGAACGGCCCCGTCTGGGCTCTCAAGGAGGACGACCGCGTGACGCGCGTCGGGCGCGTCATCCGCAAGATTCGCGTGGACGAGATACCCCAGTTCTGGAACATCCTCAAGGGCGAGATGAACTTCGTCGGCCCGCGCCCCGAGCGCCCGCACTTCGTCGCGCAGCTCGCCGAGGAGATTCCCTACTACGAGCAGCGCCACCTGATCGCGCCGGGCCTGACCGGCTGGGCGCAGATCAAGTACCCCTACGGCTCCTCGATTGAGGACGCGCGGCAGAAGCTGCAATACGACCTGTACTACATCAAGAACCAGAGCCTGACGCTCGACGCGGCCATCCTCTTCGAGACCGTCAAGACCATCTTGTTCGGCCGCGGCGCGCGCTAGGAAGGGATTTTATGAACCACAGAGGACACAGAGGGACACAGAGAAAGGTAAAGAAATTTGAGGTTTTAAATTTCTTTCTGCCCTCTGTGTCCCTCTGTGTCCTCTGTGGTTAATTCGGAGGTTTGAAGAAATGAAGATGACGGCAACGCTCAAACGCACGGCACTGGCGCTCGCGCTCGGCCTGACACTCGTCGCCCCGGCCGCCGCGCAGGACGAGCCGAAGCAGGAAGAGCCCAAGCAGGAGCAGCAGCAACAGGCCCAGCCTGAAGCGCAGCCAGAGGCTCAGCAGCCTGCGGCGCAGGAAGAGAAAGAGCCGCAGAAGGGCGAAGGCGAGCAGCAGGAAGCCGCGACGCCGACGCAGACTTCCGCGACGCCGTCTCCCGCGACGCAGACTTCCACGCAGCAGCCATCCGCGCCGGGCGCTGACCGCCTTGAGTCGGACGACGTGCCGGCGCTGCCCGAGGACGTGCCGGCCGAGACGCAGGCCGGACGCCGCGGCCAGCTCTCGGAAGAGGAGGCCGCCGTGCTGCCCTACTACAACAGCTTCCTGACGACCTACCGGCTCGGCCCCGAAGACATCATCTCCATCTCGATCTTCGGCCAGGAGCGTTACTCGCGCGCGGGCATTACCATCCCGCCCCACGGGAGAATCAGCTACCCGCTCATCCCCGAAGGCATCTTCGTTGCCGGGAAGACGACCGAGCAGATCGCCGAGGAGATCAGGAAGCGGCTCGACGAGTACATCATTGACCCGCAGGTTGACGTGCAGCTCGACAAGGCCGTCTCCGCCATCTACTCGGTGGTCGGCGACGTGGCGCAGCCCGGCGTGCGCGTGATGACGCGCCGCTACAGCATCACGGAGGCGCTGGCGATGGCCGGCGGCGTCCTCGACACGGGCGACAAGGCGAAGATCGTTATCCTGCGCCAGCAGGCGGACGGCATGGTCAAGCCGATCATCGTCAACGTCAAAGACATCGAGCGGGGCAAGGCCAGGGAGATGGCCTTCCTCGTCCCCGGCGATCAGGTTCTAGTCCCCGGCAACCGCCTCAAGAAGTGGAGGGAGCTGATGAACCTGCTCCCGGTCCTCAGCTTCGCGCGCGTCTTCACCGGAGGATGGTAAAGAAAAGAAGGCCGTAGGCAGTAGGCAGAAAGCAGAAAGCGAATAGCCGCTGAAAGGTTCCCCGCCTACTGCCTTCCGCCTACTGCCTTCTTTCAGGAGAATTCCCCCATGAGTAGAAAACCTGTGCCGCCGGCGACGCCGCTGGCGCGGTTCATCACGGATCGCCTGCGCCAGTTGGGCCTCAAGCAGGTGGACTTCTGCCGGCAGACAGGCTTCGACCAGGGTCTGCTCTCGAAGCTGCAATCCTCCGTCATCACGACCATCAACCTGGAGAGCGCGCTGCGGCTGGCCGACGGGCTGAAGGTCGCGCCCGGCGACGTGCTTTCGCTCCTCGGCAAGGAGGACGCGCACCGGCTGCTCCAAAAACTTTACGGCAACAACGTCTGCGCCCAGTGCGCCGAGGAGGCGGTCGCGCCCGAGCCCGTCGAGTCCATCACCATCGCCGCGCGCCAGGCGTTCACGATGGGCCGCGACATGACACCCGTCCTCGTCATGCTCAAACACCTGGCGACGGCCCGCCGCCCTTCGGCGGACGCCACGACCGAGCGCAACGCGCGCGGCGGCCACTCTTAAAAAAATGAAGGCAGATGACAGAAGGCAGAAGGCGGAAGGCGGAAGGCAGAAAGAAAGAAAAGCTGTTTTTCCTTTGCCGCCTTCTGCCTTCCGCCTTCTGCTTTCCGCTCTCTGCCTTCTGCTTTCCGCCTTCTGCTTTCTTGCCGCCGAGCCGCAGGCGAGCGCGGCGGGCGGCGCGTGGACGCGGCAGCGCTCGGGCTCTCTGGCGTGGCTGCACTCGGTCTTCTTTCTGGACGAGCGGCGCGGGTGGGCCGCGGGCGGCAGCGGCGTCCTGCTCTGGACCGAGGACGGCGGCGCGACCTGGCGCGCGCGCCCGCGCCCGACCGAGGACACGCTGCACGACGTTTTCTTTGCGGACGAGCAGAACGGCTGGCTGGTCTGCGAGCGGAGCATTTACGACCTCAAGGAGCTGGACGAGGCGCGCACCTACCTGCTGCGCACGACGGACGGCGGCGCGTCCTGGGACCGGGTGAACGTGCTCGGCAAGGACGCGGACGCGCGGCTGGTGCGCGCGCTCTTCACGCACAATGGTCGCGGCTGGGCCTTCGGCGAGGCGGGCGCGCTCTACACGACGCGCGACGGCGGCACGACCTGGGAGCGGCAGCGCGTCCCGACGCGCCACCTGCTCTTGGGCGGCCTCTTCATGGACGGCGGGCAGGGCTGGCTCGTCGGCGCGGGCTCGACCCTCTTGCAGACTTCCGACGGCGGCGAGACGTGGAACGAGGGCGTGCTGCTCGGGCTGGTGCCGCCCGCCGCGGGCGCGAAGGAGGACGCGCGGCGCGTGCGCTTCACGGCCACCTCTTTCGTAGACCGCAGCCGCGGGTGGGCAGTCGGGGCCGAGGGCCAGGTCTTCGTCACGCGCAACGGCGGGCGGACCTGGACGCCGCAAACGTCGAACACGACGGCAGACCTCTTCGACGTGAAATTCCTGGACGCTTCGGAAGGCTGGGCCGCGGGCGCGAAAGGCACGCTGCTGCACACGACCGACGGGGGCGCGCGCTGGGCCGTCGTGCCGAGCGGCACGACCCACGCGCTCGAACGCCTCTGCTTCGCGGGGCGCACGCGCGGCTGGGCCGTCGGCTTCGGCGGCACGATTCTCAGTTACTCGCCGCAGTCCGCGCCGCCCTCGCGGCCGGGGCTGAAGAGTCAAAAGTAAAGTGGAGGAAGAGATGCGAGTTGAGACAGCGATGTTCGAGCGCCGCGCGACCGGCTCTGTGTTGAGCGCGGTTTTCGTGCTCGTCTTCTGCCTCTCCACGGCGGCGGCGCTGGCGCAGACCGCCCCGGCGGAGAAGAGTGCGGTCGTCGAGGCCAACACGACGCCCGCCGAGACGAAGACCGCCGCGCGGGGCGGCGACCGGCTGGGCTCGCTGCGCGCGCAGATCGCGGAGGCCAAGACGGACGCGGAGCGCTGGCGGCTCCAGCGCACGCTCGTTGACTACCTCGTCGCGCTCGGCAAGAAGCCCGAGGCCATTGCCGAGCTGCGCGCGATGGCGCGCACCGAAAAGTTAGACCCCATCTACTTCTACAACACCGGCAACGCGCTGGCGCGGCTCGGCGCGATTGACGACGCGATGGAGGCGTACCGCAAGGCCATAGAGCAGCGGCATGGCAACTACGCGCGCGCGCTGAACAACCTCGGCGTCCTGCTCCTCAGGCAGGGCGACTGGGACAAGGCGCAGGAGTCGTTCGCGACCGCGCTCAGGCTGGAGAACTCCCGCTACGGCGAGGCGAGCTTCAACCTGGGCCGCGTCTACTCGGCGCGCGGCGAGGCCGACCAGGCGATCAAGGAGTGGAACCGCACGCTCGTCATCGCGCCCGACCACATGGACGCGGCCGTCGCGCTCGCGCGCGCCTACGCCGAGGACGGCAGCCCCGAGCGCGGCCTCAGTGTCCTCGAACGCTTCAGTACGCGCAACGGCGCGAGCGACGAATTGGCACAGGCCCGGCGCGAAATCCTCTCGGCAGAGTCGCCGGAGGTAGAGGTCGTGCCCGCGGCCTCGGCCGCCGCGGCCCCCGCGGCCGAGCACGAGCGTGAGCGCGAAAGCGTCGAAGCGCCGAAGCGAGAGGCGGCGGGCGCGAAGGCAGGGGCCGGCTTGCGGACGCTCTCGGTTGACCGCGAGACTTACGACATGTTGCAGATGGCGCGCGCGGCGCGCGAGAAGGGTGACAACGAGGAGGCCGTCAAGCTCTACCGCCGCGTGCTCATGCGCAGCGGCGGCTTCTTCCCGCCGGCGAACCTCGAAATCGCTTTCTCACTGGGCGCGCTCAAGCGTTACGACGAGGCCGCAGCGGCGCTCGCGCAGGTGGCGAGCCGCGAGGGCGGGCGCTACCCGATTGCCTACTTCCACCTCGGGCGGCAGTACGAGCAACTGGGGCAGTTCGACCAGGCGGCCAAAGCCTACGAGCAGGCGGCCGCGGCCTACGGCGACGCGAACCCGCAATTCCTCCTGGACCTCAGCCGCGTGCGCGACAAGCAGGGCGACGCCGCGGGCGCGCTCGACGCGATGGAGGCGTTCGTCCGCGTCACGCGCAGCCAGGGCCGCCTCCCCGAGTGGTCACAATCGCGCCTCGCGGAACTACGCGAGAAGGCGGGGCAGAAGTAAATAAAAAGTGGTTTCGGTTTTGTTAAAAAAGGAGCGGGCAGCCCTGGTGGCTGCCCGCTCCTTTTTTGTTGGCCGTATCCTTCCAGTAACCGCGTCACTTCGCGATTACCGTAGCCACACTGGATGGGGTGCTTCCCGCCCTGTTATAAGCTTGCACGCGGTAACGGTACGTCACGTTCGGCGTGCGTCCCGTGTCCGTGAAGGTCGTGATGTTGATGTAGCGAGACCCAACGACCTGGAAGTTCGTGCAACCCGCACCCTGACATCGCTCGATCTTGAACCCAGCCTCGTTGTGCGACTTGTCCAGCCACGATAAACTGACTTTGCCGCCAGTGGACGCCGTGGCTTTCAGATTACCCGGTGCCAGCGGCTTAATGATGGTGACGACGCTTGCCGGGTAGGCGTAACTGGAGTTGCCTGCATTGTTGTAGGCGCGCGCACGATAGCGGTAGGCAGTGTGCGGCGTCAGCCCCGTGTCCGTGAAGCTCGTGATGTTGGCGAAGCGAGTCATGATCTGCTGGAAGTTCTGGCAGCCGTCGCCCTGACATCGCTCAAGCTTGAACCCAGCCTCGTTGTTCGCGTTGTCATCCCACTCTATGCGGACGCTAGTCTCGGACACTGCCGTGGCCGTCATGGCGGTCGGTGGCAACGGAAGGGCCAGAGATGCGAACACCTCTATATTGACCCCCGCGGCGTCAACGCTCTCTTTGCCGCGCGAGTCGGTGACGCGCACCGTCGCCCGGTAAGTCCCCTCGTTGTACGTGTGCGAGATCGTCGGGCTTGCCTGCGTGACCGAAGGCGAGCCGTCGCCGAAATCGAACTCGTAGGAGGCGATGGTGTCCGCTGGTGCGTCCGTGTCGGGGTCGTGCGATGCGGAAGCGTTGAAGTTGACCGTCAACGGCTCCTTACCCTGCTTCGGCGACGCGGAGAGCACCGGGATAGGCGCGGCGTTCGGGCGGCAGAAGGCGTTGCCTTTGATGGTGTAGCTCCCTGTCGGCGTCAGGCTGTCAGGCATATTGTCAGGCGTCAGGGTGACAGCCCCGGCAAAGACCTGAATCCTCGTCAGGAACATCGTCAAGTTTGACCCGATGGCGGGATTACCAATGCCGCTTCTCGGGATGATGATCCTGATTGTGCCGTCCGCGGTAAAGGTACTGGCCGGATCCGCCGCTGTCGTCACCGGAGCCAGATCGTTGAGCGCGCCCTGGTAGTATTCAAAGCGCGGGGCTACGGTTGTGCCGGGCGGAACAGTACTCATCCGCGCGGTGTAAGTCGTTGCGCCGACGTTGAACTGCACCGGCCACTGGGTGTCCGGCGGCACTGTGGCGAGGCTATCCACCTTCAGTGTGATGATTATCTTGTCAGCCCCTCCGAGGCCGAATATCTCAGAGATGGCGAGGAACTGAACGTCGTGACTTGGCTGCGCGTCCAGCGCGTCGCCTGTAGCGTCGGTCAGGATGGTAAGGCCCGGCAAGATGCACGGAGATTCCACCGGAGGCGCTAAGCCGACCTGGAACTGGCCGCAGCTCGGCCCCTGGCCTTCGCTGTTGACCGCCGTCACCTTGTAAAAGTATAGGGTGTTTGCGGCAGCCGTCGTGTCAATGTAGCTCGTCTTATCGGGCGGCACCATCGCCAGCGGTGCGCCATACGTTCCGGCTGCCCCCACCTTGCGGTAAATGTTGTAGCCCGTGATCGGCGCTCCGCCGTTATCCGGCTCCAACCAGACGATATGCACATCTCCCGCGGGATCTTTGAAGACGCTCGTCACCTGAGGTGCCGCCGGAGGATTAGGCTCCGTGGGCGGGTCGAAGGCCGCAAACAGACGCTTGCCGCCCGACTGCCGCGCAATCGTCGCCTTGTCGAAGCGGGAATCGGACCCCGTTGGATCGATGCAGCCGATGCACCCATCGGCATAAGCGATGATGGTGCGCCCCTCGTGGTCAACCGTCATGTCGTTAAAGTCCAGAAGGTTGCGATCCTCGCCGCAGGTCGTGCCGCTCGTGCAAATCGAGCCGCGCTGGACGGGGTCGTTTTCGGGCGTCACACGCACGGTCGTCCACGTCTGCCCGCCGTCGAAGGTGTGTGCGGCGTAGATGTGCCAGACGCCTGTGAAGACGCCTAACGCCTCGTAGTTGCCGCCCGTGTCGGTGGCGAGATACATCACCGCGGCGCGGCCGGCGTCCCCGGCGACCGCCGCCGGGAAGACTGTGTTCTTGATGCCGAACGCGGCCCCAACATCAATCGGGGTTGACCATGTCACGCCCTTGTCGCTCGATGTCGCGACCATCGCGTGCCCATCGCCGTTAGCGTAAGCGAAGTAAATCTTGCCGGCCGCATCAATGCCGACCGACGGGTCTGTGTCGCCGGGGGTACTGCCCGGCACTATGTGCACGCTGAACGTCGTGGCTTCGTCATCCGAGACCACGACGCCCTGCCCGCTGCCCGACGCGCTGCTGCAACCCTTGTTCGGGACGTAAAGTGTGCCGACATGGCCGTTCGCTTGCGTCTGCGGCGTGTCGGGCGTGACCTTAATGTGCCCGTGCAACCCGCCGCATTGCGTCAGATTGTACATCGGCACCGCGGGGCCAAACGTCTGCCCGCCGTCGCGGCTGATCGCCATCTGCGCCACCGCCACGTCCTGCGAGGCGTAGTAGACGGCGTGGTCGTAGCCAACGCCATCGGGCAGACCCGGGACGAACGGGCCGCCGCCTACTGTCTGGTGGTCAACGCCTGAGTTTTCGCCGCAGCCCTGGCTCGGCGTCCAGTCGCCGACGGCCTGGCCGTTAACGCCGCCATCGTTGTCGGTGTAAGCCATATTGCTGCACTTGGCTGATAGCTGTGAGACGATGGTGCGGCCGGTGACGAAGTCGGTGAACAGAATCGGGTCGAGCGTGACCGTAGAGGTCGTCGGGAAACTCACGTCTTCCCACAGCGGCTTCGCCGGGGACGAACAATCGTCCCAGGTGACGCGCAGCGTCTCCAGGCCGGCAATGTACATCGTGCGGCCGTCCGCGTGTCCAGCGATAGGCTTGCCCACGCCGACAGTCGGCTCGCCCGCGCTGTTCCCCAGCGTTGGGGGCGCGGCGTAATTTTTGTAGCGCGGAGTCCCCGGCCCCGGAGGCGTCGGGGTCACTACGGTCGGCTTCTTGACTAGCGCAATCGTGGTCGTAGTGGTGCTGCCAGCGACGGCGAAAGGAACGATCCTCACCGTGTAAATGCCCGGTTTAGCGTCCACGATCATCACCTCCGGGTCGGACGACGAGGCTGAATCTTTAACCTGTGTACCGCCCTCGTAGAGGTAAATGTCGTAATCTTCGGTGCCGTTGTCCCAAAAGGTTCTCACCTCGATGTTGTGGGTGTTTGCCAGGCTGGCCGGAACACTGACCGTCAGGGTGAAGTCGTCACAAACTTGCTGAGTAGTACAGACGGGTTCACCAGCCGCCTGTGCAGACGGATTCGAGACGACGAAAGGCCCGGACGTGTAGGTTAGGTTCGGGTTGGCTACCGAAAGCGTCCCGCTCGACGGGTCGGCGGCCGCCCCCCCCATTGTCATGAGTAAGGCGGCGGTCATGCATACAACGGCCGCCAAAATGATTCTCAGGCGCAGGCTTATTCGCACGGCCGCCCCGAAAAATCTTTTGTAATGCTGTGACATTAGGATTCTCCTTTGTGAAGAGTTGGGGCCAATGCTCATGAGGGCCGTGTCCTCAGCTCAAGGTTGTATCTTTAATCGAGGCTGAACAGTCGATGCCTCCCGGCCTCAAAATCTGTCAGTCCATTGCTTTATGACAGCGAAGCACTCTTCTGAAATGAAGAGATGCTCTCATCAGGTGGTTGAGAAAAACTTGAGGAATCAGCGCACTCATCCAGATAACTGCGGATCAGGCACGCATAACTTACGCACTTTACATGCTCTTACGGTCGCGCCGACGCGGCAATCTAAGAGAACAGTAAAGCCGTAAAACTTGATGGAGGAGTGTCTGGGATTATTCGGGCCGGGAAATAAATAACAGACGCGCAACAAAACCGCAAGGTTAAGTTTCACCTCGCGGGGCGCACTGACACGTCTTCCGTCACCTCTCGCGGCGGGCTAATCGTCCTCGAACGGTTGGCCTTCCTTTTTGATCGTGTAAGTCGAAAGATATTCGGGATCGCGTCCGCGCGCCGTCACAATGGTTTTAGGGCTCCTGCCGCGCGCCTCCAGTTCCCAGACGTAATGGTAGTTATTGATTTTAACGTCGCCCTCTTGCCGCGCTCTTTTGAGAGCGGCCACGTCGCTGTAGCGCATGCGCTGCTGACCGGAGTCGTGGGCCACGGCTGTCACGAAGCGGACACGCCATTCTTCGTCGAAACCGACGATGACGTGCGAGAAATACTTGTCGCGCACCTCCCACACCTCCTGCCGCTTTTTCTCTTCCCGCTGCAAATGGCCGATTTTCTCTAACCGAATGTGTGCGGCGTTCTTGCTCATGTTGAGACGAATCCCCAGAATGTCGCGCCGCGGTTGGCGCACCGCAGCGTGCGCACTCGCGGCAAGCAATAAACAAAGCAGGTAAAGGGTAGCTCTCTTTTTCATAAGTCTCGCGCCCCTGATGTCAAACTCCTGAAATTAGACGAATCACTATACTACCATCTTGGCCTTACGTTACTGATCGGCATCTTTTGTCTCTTCCGCTTTTCGTTCAGGGCGCATGTGCGGGAAGAGGATCACGTCGCGGATCGAGTGGCGGTTGGTGAGGAGCATGACGAGGCGGTCCACGCCGATGCCTATGCCGGCCGCGGGCGGCATCCCGTAAGAGAGCGCGCGGATGTAGTCCTCGTCCAGGACCATCGCCTCCTCGTCGCCGCGCTCGCGCTGCGCGGCCTGCTCCATGAATCGCTGGTACTGCTCCACGGGGTCGTTCAATTCCGAGAAGCCGTTGGCGCACTCCATCCCGGCGATGAACAGCTCGAAGCGCTCGGCGACAGACGTGTCCGCGGGCGAAGCCTTGGAGAGCGGCGAGACGGGCTTCGGGAAGTCCGTGATGAAGGTCGGCTCGATTAACCCCGGCTCGACCAACTCACCGAAGACCTCCATCAAATCGAGCGCCGTCTTCGTCTCCAAATCTTCGACCGAGTCCACGGCGCGCTCCGCCTCTTCCTCGGCGCTGGCCCACATCTCGTGCAGGTCCGCCGAGTTGTCTTCAAAGCCCGACTCCTCTTCGCCGGCCGTCCCGGCCTCCGCTTCGGCCGCGAGCAGCCTGCGCACGAAGCCCGCGAGCGTGTGGACGTTGAAGGGCTCGTCCAGCCAGTCCTCGTCAACCTCAAGGTCCAGGACGCCAGCGTAGGCAGACTCCCTCCACGTCCGCGCAATCGCCTGCTTGATGGTCAACCGCTCGAAGTGACGAAACGTGATGGGCATCCCGCCGTACTCGTGATAGACGTTGCCCGTCGCCTGGAGCGCGACCGTCTCCAGCAGCGCCTCGCAGAAGTCCATCATGCCGTTCACGTCCATGTAGGCGCAGTAGAACTCAAGCATCGTGAACTCGGGGTTGTGCGTGCGGTCTATCCCCTCGTTGCGGAAGTTGCGGTTGATCTCGTAGACCTTCTCGAAGCCGCCGACGACTAATCTTTTGAGATAGAGCTCGGGCGCGATGCGCGCGTAGAGGTCTATGCCGAGCGCGTTGTGGTGCGTCTTGAAGGGGCGCGCGGCCGCGCCGGTCGCCTTCGACGTGAGCATGGGCGTCTCGACCTCGACGTAGCCGTGCTCGTCCAGGAAGCGGCGCATCTCGCGGATGACGGCCGAGCGGCGCTCGAAGACTTCGCGCGTGGTCAGCGCACCCGGCTCGTGCTCGACCTTCAGGCTCCCCGCAATCAGGTCCGCGTAGCGCTGGCGCTGCCGTATCTCAGGGTCCGCGATGCCGTGCATTTTGTCCGGCATCGGAAGCCGCGCTTTCGAGAGGAACTGCAACTCGCGGACGTGGACGGAGAGCTCGCCCGTCTTGGTGATGAAGAGGAAGCCCTCGACGCCGACGAAGTCGCCGTGGTCCAGTAGATTGAAGAGCTCCCAGCCTTCCTCGACGAGCGCGCCGTCGTCGTTGTGGACGCCCTTAACGTCCGCCTTCTTGACGTAAATCTGTAGGCGCGAGACGCCGTCCGAAAGGTGCACGAAGGCGGCCTTGCCCATCACGCGCGGCGGGCTGCTGATGCGGCCGCTGACGCGTACCGCCACTTTGTTCAGTTCGACGTTAGCGCGTTCCAGCTCCTCGGCGGAGGGGCGCTCGCCCTCGGCAAACTGCGGCTCGTGCCGTTTGAAACTCTGGACGACGGCCGTGATCGTGTCCTCACCATTGGTCACGCGGCTGCGCTCGAACCTGTTCGGGTACGGGTTGCCGACCAGCCGGCGCAGCTCCTCCAGGTGCGCGCGGCGCGCCTCCGTCTGGTCGTTCTCCTCTATGAAAGGGATGTCCATTCGGTGAATGGTAAAGGGTAAACGATGATTGGTAAAGCGAGACTGCTTTCTCCCGTTCGCGTTTACTGATGCGAGGGGGGGCATGGTAGCATGACGCATCTAAACATGAGCGGGAAAGTGGTTTCGATTGCTGAGTTGCGTGGGGAGCGCGAGCGGATGCGCGCCGTGGGGAAGTCGCTGGTCTTTACCAACGGCTGCTTCGACATCCTGCACGTCGGCCACGTCAGATATTTGGCACAGGCGCGCGCTCTCGGCGACGCGCTCGTGGTCGCCGTCAACAGCGACCGCTCGGTGCGCGAGCTGAAGGGCGCGGGCCGCCCCGTGATGAGCGCGGAGGAGCGCGCCGAGCTGCTGGCCGCGCTGGCGAGCGTGGACTACGTCACGGTCTTTGACGACGAGAGCCCGCGCCGGCTGATAGCCGAAGTGCTGCCGGACGTGCTCGTCAAAGGCGGCGACTATCAACTGGACGAAATCCACGGGCGCGAGGAGGTGGAAGCCGCGGGCGGCCGCGTCCTCTCGCTCCCCTTCATCGAAGGCGCTTCGACTACTTCGGTTATTGAGAGAGTAAAAAAAGTGATGAGTGATGAGTGATGAGTTAAGAGCTTCTGTCTTTCACTCGTCACTGTAGTTCTTATGAGTCGCACGGTTCCATCTACGAGCGCGGTGCAGAATGTTTTGAGGCGCGTGACGGAGGGCGAGGAGTTCCGCCGGCTGGCGGGGCTGATTCGCGGCGGGGCGCGCGTCGTCTCGGTCAGCGGGCTGGCGGCCGGGCCGCAGGCTCGCGCGCTGGCGCTGGCCGCGTTGCAGCAGGAGGTCGGCCGCCGCTTCGCCGTCGTCCTTGAGGCCAACCGCGACCTCGAAGTGTGGGAGCGCGACATGCGCTTCTGGTACTGCGCCCTGCGCGGCGCTGAGGAGTGTGACGAGACAGTGCTCACGCTGCCGGCGTCGGAGACGGACCCCTACGCGGGCGCGTCGCCGCACGCGGAGACCTTGGAGCAGCGCGCGCTGACCTTGTGGCGGCTGGCGCACAGCGAGCAGGATTTCGTCCTGCTGACGGCGCGCGCGCTGGCCCGCCGCGCGCCCCCGCCCGAAGAGGTCGCGCGCCGCGGCGCACGGCTCAGGCGCGACGAGGACCACGCGCCCGAAGAGTTGGTCGAAAAGCTCCTGGCGTCCGGCTACGTGCGCGAGGACCCTGTGGGCGCGGTCGGCGAGTTCTCCATGCGCGGCGGCATCCTGGACGTGTGGTCGCCGGGAAGGAGCAGGCCCGTCCGCGTCGAGTTCTTCGGCGACACCGTGGACTCCATACGCGAGTTCGACCCCGAGACGCAGCTCTCGACCGTGCAGGTCAAGGAGACTGAGATCGCGCCGATGCGCGAGCTGGCCGTGACGGCGGAAGATTTTCGGTTGTGGTCAGAGCTGGCGAAGGAGCGTTGGAATGATGAGCGTTACGCACGCGCTCTTCGTGACCGCACCGTTTACGCGGACGAGGGCGAGACGTTCGCCGGCTGGGAGTGGCTCATCTCGCTCGTCCAGGAGCGGCAGTCGAGCGTCTTCGAGTACCTGCGCGACGCGGTGCTGGTGGTTGACGAGCCGGCGGGCGTCGAGTCCTACCTGGGCGGCGTCTACGAGACGCTCTCCGCGCGTTACGCGGAGACGGAGGAGGCGGACGAGCTGGGCTTGAGTCCGCAAGAGCTGTATCTGACGGCAGAAGAGCTACGCGAGAAATTGGCACAGGCGAGCCGCGTGGAGCTGCGCACGCTGGGGCGCGCGGCCGCGGTCGTTGACGAAACAATCGCCCTCGACGCGGAGCGGCCGGAAATCTCTTTGGGCCGCGCGCGCGGGGCCAACCGCCCGCTCTTCCTGTTCCCGGCGGCCGAGGCGGCGGAGGAGGTCGAGTGGCGCGCGACGAGCGTGAGGCGCTACCACGGCCGGCTGCCGGAGTTGGCAGACGAGCTGAGGCGGCGCGAGGGCGACGTGCTCTTCGTCATGCACAGCCTGGGCGTGGCCGAGCGCGTGGCGGAGATTCTGGCCGAGTACAAGGTCGAGGCGCGCGTGGCGTTGAGCGGCGAGAGTCTGAGCGCGCCTTCAGCGGCGGGCGGGGTCACGGTGACGGTGGGCCGCCTGTCCGGCGGCTTCGAGTTGCCGGGCGCGGGGCTCGTCGTCCACGTCGAGCAAGACCTGTTCGACGAGGCGAGCGACACGGCGCTCAGGGCGGAAGGCAGAAAGCAGAAGGCGGAAGGCGGCAAACGAAAATCCAAGACCGCCGCGTTCCTGTCTGACTTTCGGGATTTGAAAGTGGGCGATTACGTCGTCCACGTTGACCACGGCATCGCGCGGTTCGGCGGGTTGCAGACTTTGGAGCTTGGCCCAAATCGGCGCGGCGAGTTCATGCTGCTCTACTACGCCGACGACGCGAAGCTGTACGTGCCGGTCGAGCGGCTCGACCTCGTGCAGAGGTATTCGAGCGCGGAGGGGAACCAGCCGACGCTCGACCGTCTGGGCGGCCTCGGCTGGCAGAAGACGAAGGCCAAGGCCAAGCGCGCGATGCGCGACATGGCGGACGAGCTGCTGCGCCTCTACGCCGAGCGGAAACTGGTCGGCGGCTTCGCCTACGCCTCAGATTCGCCCTGGCAGGGCGAGTTCGAGGAGGGCTTCGAGTACGTCCTGACGCCCGACCAGGAGACGGCGATTGATGACGTGAAGCGCGACATGGAGGAGGCCGTGCCGATGGACCGGCTGCTGTGCGGCGACGTGGGCTACGGCAAGACGGAAGTCGCCATGCGCGCGGCCTTCAAGGCCGTGATGGAAGGCAAGCAGGTGGCCGTGCTGACGCCGACGACCGTGCTCGCCTACCAGCACTTCGAGACCTTCCGCACGCGCTTCGCGGCCTTCCCCGTCAAGGTCGAGCTGCTCTCGCGCTTCCGTTCGCCGAAGGAGCAGAAGGACGTAGTCCGCCGCGTCGAGGCCGGCGAGGTGGATGTTGTCATCGGCACGCACCGCGTCCTCTCCAAGGACATCACGTTCCGCGACCTGGGGCTCGTCGTCGTGGACGAGGAGCAGCGTTTCGGCGTGGCGCACAAGGAGCGGCTCAAGCAGTTGAAGAAGCGCGTGGACGTGCTGACGCTTTCGGCCACGCCCATCCCGCGCACGCTCAATATGTCTCTGATGGGCTTGCGCGATATGTCTTTGATCGAGACGCCGCCGCGCGACAGGCTGGCGATTCAGACGCAGGTCGTGCAGTTCTCCGAGAGCGTCATCAAGTCGGCGATAGAGTTGGAGCTGGGGCGCCGCGGTCAGGTCTTCTTCATACACAACCGCGTCGAGTCCATAGAGACCATCGCGGCGCTCGTCCAGAGGCTCGTGCCGCAGGCCCGTTTGGGCGTCGCGCACGGGCAGATGAACGAGCACGAGATGGAGCAGGTGATGCTCGACTTCGTGGACTACAAGTACGACGTGCTGGTGGCGACGACCATCATCGAGAACGGGATAGACATCCCGCGCGCCAATACCATCATCATAAACCGCGCCGACGCTTACGGGCTCTCGCAGCTCTACCAGTTGCGCGGGCGGGTCGGGCGCTCGAACCGCCGCGCTTACGCTTACCTTTTGATTCCGTCCGAGCAGGGGTTGTCTCCGATAGCGCGCCGCCGCCTTGCCGCCATCCGCGAGTTTTCAGACCTGGGCGCGGGCTTCCGCATCGCGGCGCTGGATTTGGAGCTGCGCGGGGCCGGCAACCTCCTCGGCGGGCAGCAGTCGGGCCACATGGACGCGCTCGGCTTCGATCTTTACACGCAGATGTTGGAGCGCACGGTCGCGGAGCTGCGCGGCGAGGCGGTCGAGGACGAGACGAGCGTCTCCATCAACCTCGGCGTGGACGTGGCGATTCCAGAGGACTACATCTCGGACATGGGGCAGCGGCTCAGGACTTACAAGCGCGTCTCCTCGGCGCGCGACGAGGGCAGCTTGCGGGCCGTCCTGGCCGAGACGCAGGACCGCTACGGGCGGCTGCCCGAGCCGGTCGAAAGGCTCTTCGATTATGCGCGGCTCCGGCGGGTGGCCGAGGAAGTGGGCGTCATCTCGATTGACCGCACGCCGACGGGCCTCGCCATCAAGCTGAGCGAGAAAGCGCGCGTCGCGCCCGACAAGTTGATGGCATTGGTCGGCCGCCGCGCGGGCGCGGGCTTCACGCCGAGCGGCGTTTTGCGCATAGACCTCGACGAAAAAGAGGCGGACAACGTCCTCGAAACCGCCCGCGGCGTGTTGCTGGAAATCAGGGCGGAAGATTAGAATCGCAGTAGTCAGTGGTCGGTGGTCAGTGGTCAGTTAAAGGAAAAACGCTTTTGTCTTTAACTGACCACTGACCACCGACCACTGACCACTGATTATAAGGAGTAATAAGACTGTGAAATCGAAATTATTGACGCTCATCTGGGCGGCCGCGGGCTTCGCGGCGCTGCTCACCTTCTCCGGCCCGGCGGTCGTGGCGCAGGAGGGCGAGCCGCAGGTGATTGACTCTGTCATCGCGCAGGTCAACGGCGACGTGGTCATGCTCTCGACGCTCAAGCGCGAGGTCAAGGAGGCCATTGACGCCTTCAGGCAGCAGGGCGTGGACGAGGCCAAGGCGGCGGAGGAAGTGAACCGCCGCCGCCCCGAGTTGATCGCCAGCCTGATTAACGAGCTGCTGCTCGTCCAGAAGGGCAAGGAGCTGAACATGACCGAGGAGGTCGAGACAGAGGTCAACCGCGAGATGGCGCGCGTGATGAAGGAGCAGGGCTTCAAGTCCGTCTCGGAGATGGAGGAGGCCATGCGCCGCGAGAACCTCGACCCGGCCGCCATCCGCGGCACGATTCGCACGCAGTACATGAAGAACGCCGTGCTGAGCCGCGAGGTTGACGCGAAGATTTACTTCCGGCCCAGCGTGGACGAGCTGAAGAAGTATTACGAGCAGAACCGCGACAAATTCCGCCAGCCCGAGGTCGTCACGCTCTCGGAAATCTTCCTCAGCTTCGCCGGCAAGTCCGAGGCCGAGGTGCGTGCCAGGGGGCAGGAGATTATCAGGCAGTTGAGGGCGGGCGCGGACTTCAAGACGCTCGCGGCCGCCAACTCCGAGCGGCAGGATCAGCAGGGCAACCGGCTGGCCGTCCAGACCGGGGGCAAGGTCGGCACGTTCAAGACCACTGACCTCAAGGCGGACTTCGCCGCCTCGATCAAGAGCGTGCAGGCCGGCGGCGTGACGGAGCTGATCCGCTCGGACGAGGGCTTCCAAATCCTGCGCGTGGACGAGCGCACCGCGGCCGTTGACCCCAAAGGCTTCGACGAGGAGCAGACGCGCCAGGCTTACACCATCGAGCGCCGCGACAAAGAGCGCGCCGAGTACATGAACACCCTGCGCAAGGAGGCTTACATCAAGGTCGCCGACGACTACAAGGCGATCGTCGAGCCCCTGCTCAAGACCGGCGCGTCCTCCACCAGCTCGACGACCGCCGCGCCGGAAAACAAACCTTAAAAGCAGCGATGAGTAATGAGTAATGAGTGATGAGTGATGAGTAAAAGCCAATTACTCATCACCCATCACTCATCACTTTTTTTTATGCGTTTAGACCTTTTTTTGAAGGCGAGCCGGTTAGTCCCGCGGCGCGCGGTGGCGCAGGCGTTGTGCGACGCGGGGCGGGTGTTCGTGGGCGGCGCGCAGGCCAAGTCCGCCAGGGCCGTGCGTGTCGGCGACGAGATCGAGTTGCGCCGCCGTCAAAAAATTCTACTCATACGCGTCCTCGCGCTCCCGGCCACGCGCCAGGTCGCCCGCAGCGAAGCCTCCGGCCTCTACGAAATCCTGAGCGAAACGGCCGCGCCCGACGAACTGCTCGATTCGTAGACTCTGAAACGTTACGTTCCGCCCCGCCACCCTGCGTCCGCTTTTAGACCGCGGCGGCCGCGCGCGCCCGTGCCGGCTGTCTTAGAAGCGGACTGAGGGGGCGAGAAAATTCCAGCCGAATCGCCCGGCCCTTGCTGGCATACGAGTTGCTCCCTGGCCTTGCGCAGGCACTCTCCCAGTGGCGTGCGTTCTCCAGGGGGGCAATAAAAATCATGGGCATTCTCAGTAATTTCTTCGCCGACGATTTGGCGATTGACCTCGGGACGGTGAACACGCTCATTTACGCGCCGAACCGGGGCGTTGTTTTGTGCGAGCCGTCGGCGGTCGCGATTCACAAGTACACGAACGAAGTCTTCGCGGTCGGCTCGGAGGCTTTCAAACTTTTAGGGCGCGAGCCGCGCGACACCGAAGTCTACCGGCCGATACGCAACGGCACGATTGAGAACTTCGAGGTGGCCGAGAAGATGCTCAAGGCGTTCGTCAGCCGCGTCTACGGCGGCCACCAGAGGCGCAGCCACCTCGTCATCGGCGTGCCCGGCTCTTCAACAGAGCTCGAACAGCGTTCGGTGCGCGACGCGGCCCGCACGGCGAAGGCGACGCGCGTTGATTTGGTGGACGAGGGGCTGGCCGCAGCGCTCGGCGCGGGCCTCGACTACGACGACGAGCGCGCCCACCTCGTCGTGGACATCGGCGGCGGCACGACCAACGTGGCGGTCATATCCTCTTCGGCCGTCATCTCTTCCAACAGCCTGCGCTCGGCCGGCAACGCGATGGACGCGGCCGTGCACGATTACGTCCGCTCGAAGTATTCGATGCTGGTCGGCGAGCGCACGAGTGAAGAGATCAAGAAGGAGCTGGGCACGGCGCGCGCGCGCGAAGAGGGCGAGGCCGCCGAGCGGCGCATGGAGGTCGTCGGCAAGGATTTGGTTGACGGCTCCGCGAAGGCTGTGGAGCTTGGCGCGGACGAGGTCCGCGAGGCGATAGAGCCGGTGCTCGCAGAAATCATCGTCGGCGTGCGCCGCGCCGTGGAGGACGCCGCGCCGGACGTGACCGCGGACATCTACCGCACGGGCGTCATCCTGACAGGCGGCGGCGCGCTCATGGACGGCATGGCCGAGCGGCTTCAAAAGGAGTTGCGCCTGCACGTCGTCACGGCCGACGAGCCGCTGGCGGCGGTCGCAACCGGAGCCGGCCGGCTGCTGGCCGAGCCAGAGCGTTTGCAGCGCGCAGCCATCCCTTCGGACGTGCCGGCCTGGCAGATGTCCGAAGAATTGATCGTCAACTGGTGACAGTTTTCCTCACCCCACGCCGCCCACTTGGGTAGCGACAGAAGGCCGCACGAGTGTTTAGCTCGCGCGGCCTTCTCACTCTGACCCCTTCGGGGTCTTTACTTTTGCCTGATTTGCGTCTCTTCGGTCGGGCGGTCGGGGACGAGTTCGCCGGTGACCTCGACGGTGTCTAGGCTGCGTTGGGGCGGGCCGGGTTCGAGCATCGCGCCGGGGCTGGGGCCGGCGATGGCCTCGCGCACGGCCATCTGTTCGAGCGGCGGGAGGTTTCTGTAAGAGCGGATGAGCGCGTGCGCGTCCTCGGGGTCGGGCCGCGGGGTCAGCAGCACGAGGCCGAGGACGTAGAGCGCGAGCGTGAAGAAGGCGATGTAGCCCGTGGCGGGCGCGAACGTCTCGGAGTCAATCGTGCCGAGCGTGCCCACCTCTATGAAGAAGCCCGCGATTCTTTTGGCCCAGCCGCCGCCAGGCGCGAACAGGCTCGCCAGGAACATGTGCTTGAGGAAGAAGGCCGTGCCGAAGAGGACGGCGAGACTCCTGAGCAGCCGGCGCGCGTCGAAGTTCGAGAACTGGTTGTTCCAGAGCGTCCAGAGGAAGAAGAAGCTGAAGAGCCAGTTGAGCAGGCCGCGCTCGGGGAGCACCGCGTTGAACGCCTGCGCCGAGGCGAAGTAGAGCGTGAGCAGCGTGAGCGCGTGCGAGACGTTGGTCAGCGCCGGCTGGTCGCTCTTGAGCCACTCGCGTATCTCTATGGCGTGGCCGCGCACGAAGAGCACCATCAGCATGACGGAGAGGATGAGCGTAATCAGCGGCGGCGGGTAGAAGAGGAAAGCCTTGGTCTCCACGTCAATGCGCAGCCCGCCCAGGAGCGCCACCGTCAGGAAGATCATCGGCAGCAGGACGTAGCGCACGAGGGCGCGATTCCTTGAGCGGTGCGTCCCAGTCATTTGCGTGTGCGGAAGACCTTGAACGGGTTCAGGTCGCCGATGCTGCGCTCCAAACCCTGCTCCAATTCCGCCTTCAGCTCGGCGGCCGTGTGCATCTGAAGGCCAGGGTCTTCGACGACGAGCGTGTGGTCGGGCGACAATTCGATGGCGAACTTGACGGCTTCGAGGCCCTGCTCGAAGAGGCTGTTGTCGTGGTAGAGCCGGCCCCAGCCCTCGCGGTAGAAACTGTAGGCGATGTAGAACTGCGTGCGCGCGTCGCGGCGGCCGGGGTCGGCGCGGCCCCACTCGTCGCGCGCGGCGCGGAACTGCTCCTTCTGGAAGAGGTCTAGCGCGGCGTTGAAGCGCGCGTGGTCAATGTCGTAAGTGCCGGCGGCGGCCTGCGCGCCGGCCGTGACCTCCTTGAGGTTGCGCGGCTCGGTGGCGTAAATCCAGACGATGAACGCGCTGAAGAGAAGCGTCCACGCGATGCCGACCGATTGGATGAGCCTGTGTTGCATTGCTATAATCTCGCAGCTCTCTCTGTAGGAGAAGCTAGAGGAACTTTCCGCCCCCTGTCAATGGACGGGGCGCGCGCGCCGAAGTTGCGCGAAGGCATTGAGTAAAAATCAGGGCCTGAGTTTTTATGGACGAAGACTTGGTGGAGCAGATTAACACTTACCGCGCGAGCGCGCAGTCGTTCGGCGACGCGGCGCTCGACGCCATGACGCGCGGCGACGTGGGGCTGGCGCGCACGGCCTCGCGCCAGGCGGCGCAGTACGCGCGCATCGTGCAGCAGTTGGAGAGCGGCGAGAAACAGGTCGCGCCGCACGACGGACAACCCGAAGGCGCGCAAGTTTGAGGAGATAAGTGATGACGACCGTGTTCCTTCCGTTTCTTTTCATCCTGACGAGCGCGCTCGTGCCGCCGCAGGATGCCACACTGGGCCAGGAGTTCGACGTGCGCGTCGGGCGTTGGGTGACAGTCGAGGGCGAGCGCCTGCGCGTCACCTTCGACCGCGTCGCCGAAGACTCGCGCTGCCCCGAAGGCGTCCAGTGCGTCTGGGCAGGCAACGCCAAGGTCGTGCTGCGGCTGAGCAAGAGCCGCAGGCGCTCCTCCACGATGTCCCTCAACACGGGCACGGACCCCAAGGAGGCGTCTTACCGCGGCTACGAGGTCAGGCTGGTGAAGCTTGAACCGTACCCGAAGGAGAAGCGCCGCATCAGGAAAAGGGACTACGTGGCGACGCTGGTTGTGGAGAGACGGTAAAGCCGTATGAAGCAGACTTCGCGGGCAATCTTACACGTCTGGCTCGGGCTGATGGCCTCGGCGCTGCCTCTGCTCGCCCAGGGCGGGCAGGCTGCGGGCGAGGCCCAGTGGCGCAGGATCAATCTGGAGCAGGAGGAGCTTTCCATCCTGGCCCCGGTCGCGCCGACCGTCATCGTGCAGCCGGGGCCTCGTATTTTCTACCCCTGGAGTCACACGAAGATTCTGGAAGAGCGCAAATACAGTGCTTACTCCAACGGCTTCATCTACGCCGTAGACTCTTACAAGGTCGAGGAGCCCCGGAGGCTGTTGGAAGACTTGCTTGAAAATATGCCGTCGCACCGGCGCTTCGAGCGGGACATCAAGCTCGACGGCTACGCGGTCAAGCAGTACGAGACGGGCGACGAGTTTAATCAGTGGAAGGTCTATTACCTGACCGCGGCGAACCACGTCTACGTCGTCACGCTGGCGGCGCTGGATAAAGCCGACCCGTCGCCCGCTCGTTTCTTCTCGGCCATGCGACTCGGCGGCGGGAAGGGAAGCGCCGCGGCGGAGCGCGGCTCAAGCCCCGCCCCCGCGGCTCAAACGTCCGGCGCCGCGGCAGCCGAGCAGGAAAAGACGTTCAGCCCCAAGGACGTGACCCGCAAGGCGAAGATCATCTGGAGGCCGGAGCCCATCTACACCGAAACGGCGCGCAAGAATGAGGTCACAGGCACGGTCGTCATAAGGGCCGTCTTCTCGTCCTCGGGCCAGGTGACGAACGTCCGTGTGGTCTCCGGCCCGGACGACGGGCTCGCGGAGAACGCAGTCGAGGCGGCGCGCAGCATCAGGTTCTTCCCGGCCGTGAAGGACGGCAGGATTGTTTCGCAGTACATCCAGATCGAGTATAACTTCAACCTGTATTGACTCAGGTGGCAGGGGTTCAATTCGTGAAGCCTTTCAAGATTCGAGACGTAGAGATTAACCCGCCGCTCGTGCTGTCGCCGATGGCGGGCGTGACGGACATCTCCTTCCGCCGGCTGCTCAAGCGGCGCGGCGGCATCGGCCTGACCGTCTCCGAGTTCATCTCGGTCGAGGGCCTGACGCGCGACAACCCGAAATCGAAACGGCAGATGCGCTTCTTCGAGGAGGAGCGCCCGTTCGCCGTGCAGATTTTCGGCGGGCAGCCGGAGCGGATGCGGATGGCCGCCGAGATGGCCGAGGAGGTCGGCGCGGACATCCTGGACATCAACTGCGGCTGCCCCGCGCCGAAGGTCGTCAAGCACGGCGGCGGCTCGGGCCTCTTGCGCGACTACTCGCGCCTGGAAACGATTCTCAAGGAGATCAAGAAGGCGATCAAGATTCCGCTGACCATCAAAATCCGCGCGGGCTTTTACGACCACACGATCAACGCGGTCGAGACGGCGCGGCTGGCCGAAGCCTGCGGCGTCGAGCACATAGCGCTGCACGGGCGGACGAAGGAGCAGGGCTACAAGGGGCGAGCCAACTGGGATTTGGTCCGGCAGATTAAAGAGACTGTGAGCGTGCCTGTCTCGGGGAGCGGCGACGTTGTGACGGTCGAAGACGCACTGGCGCGTTGGAGCGAGACGAAGTGTGACGGGATTTTAATCGGGCGCGGCGCGATGGCGAACCCGTGGATTTTCCGGCAGGTCGAGGACGCGCTCCGTGGGCGCGAAGTCTTCCAGCCGACGCTCGAAGACAAGAGCGCGGTGCTGCTGGAATACTTCGAGATGCTACGCGAGGATATGCCGGAGATGGCGGCCATCGGCAAGATGAAGCAGCTCGCAGGGCAGTTCACGCGCGGCCTGCACGGCGGCGCGCTCTTCCGCACCACCATCTACCACTCGCACTCGGTCACGGAGATTCTGGACCGCATCACAGAATACTTCGAGGCCATGCAGTCCGGCCGCCCCTACTACGGCGAGGCCGGCGCGCCCGTCGAAGAAGAAGCGCCCGTCCTGGACTCCTGCGAAGCCGCGACCGCTTAATTCTTTCCTGCTCGTTCCGCGGGGCAAGAACTTAACAGGGATGGACAAGATGGGCAGGATAAGAAAACTAATTCTTTATCCTGCCCATCTTGTCCATCCCTGTTTGAATCCGCCTTGAGTTTAGGACTTACTCTTCGACCTCAGAATCGTTAACCCACGTCACCGTCTGTTCGGCGACCCAGGCTATACGGGACGACGCCGGGGCGGTCTTGTCACCCGAGTCGAAAATCTCGTCCGCCTCCTGCCGCACGATGTCCGGGCCGCGCTGCCCCTGTGCGTGGTGCAGGCCGAGCGCGCCCCAGGCGAGCAGCGTGACGAGGAAGAGAATTTTGATGAGCCTTCGCATCAGCGTTTCGGTTACGACCGCTTCCCCTTAGAGGAGGCCGCGCCCTTCGTCGCGCCGCTGCCGGTATCCAGGCTGGCCGCCGCGGGGTAGCCTTTGCCTTTGAGCGCGGCGATCTCCACGACGACCTCTTTCCGGCCTTTGACGGCGCGCGTCACTTTGGCCTCGGCCTTCTTGTTATCGTTCGCGCTCGACGCGTTGGAGTTGTTGCTGTTGTCCGGCTTCACGTCGTCGCTGCGGCCCTGCGCGTCGCGCGACATCTCTTGCAGCGCCTTCGTGACGGCGGCGCGCTCCTGCTCGCTCAATTGTTCGAGCGTCACGCCGTAAGTACTGAGCACGGCGCGCAGGTTCTCTTCCGTGTTGGTGTCGCGGTCGTAAACGTCTCGGTAGACGTGCAGCTTGCCGTCCTCGACGACGATGGTCTCGTAGCGCAGCTCGACCGTGACGGGCCGGCTGAGCCTGACCTCCTTCGTCTCCTTCGGGTTCTTGGCGTAGCCGGTGATCTGCTCTTCGGTCAGCTCCGTCCCGCTCAGGCGCGCGAGCAGGCGCGTGAAGTCTTGCACCTGCGGCGTCGTCAGCCCGACGCAGCCGTGGGAGGCGAACGTGCCGAGCTTGGCGGGCGACTTGCCGCCGTGAATCAAAGAAGGCAAGCCTATCGGAATCTTGATCGGGCCGAGCGGGTTGAGCTTGTCGCCGGCCTGCACCGTCTCGCCCGGCTTGGCTTTGGTTGACGCCTCGACCCAAGGCTCGTCCGGCGGCGTCCACGTCGGGTTGAAAATGATGTTGCTGGCCTTGCGGTTGCCAGTCGGCAGCGGGAACTCCGGGTAGCCTATGCCGACCTTGTAAGACTTGACCAACTGGCCGCCCTCGAACACGTCCATGCGGTAGGCCGGCGCGTTGACGACGACGCGCGTGTCAGTTGGCACAGAATTGAACTTCGCGGGCGTGCCGTGGGCCGCCGTCTTGTCCTGCTCACCACCGCCCTCGCCGTCCGCGCCGCTCCACCGCTCGCGCAGGAAAGAGCCCAGCTGCTGCGTCTTCTCCTCGCCGATGACGGACTTGATGCGGTCGGAGGCGAGCGTGCGCGCGGCGGCGGTCGTCCCCTCGTAGTCGTCCGCGTCCGACTCGCGCAGCTTCGCCGTCTCCTCGCGCGCCATCGAGCGCAGGCGCTCCACCTGCTCGTCCGTCAACTGTAGCTTCGCCTTGAGCGCGGGCGCGAACGCCTCGTCCGCGAAGAAGGCGTCGAGCACCGGGAACGTGACGGGCAAGCCTGGGTCGTCCGCGCTGGCGCTCGCCTTAACGGTCTGCGGCGTCGGCGTGGTCGTCGTGTTGCTCGCCGGACTGTTGCTCGTGGTGTTCGACGACTGCTGTGTGACGCAGCCGCTTAGAATGAAGATCAGGGAGAGGCTCGTGACGATTACTTTCAAGAAAGAACTCATGCCGGGTTACAACTCCTCTTCGACTTTTCAAGTTCGCGCACGGGCGCTCTTGTCCTGTCGGTAGCAACAGGCGTTCCCATTGTTTTTAAAGGAAATTGCGGGGAATTTTAAGAAAAGCTGAATCATTAACGGACGGGCCGGCGGCTTAAATCGTCCGTAAGAAAGGCAAAAGGAGGATGAGAGCCCGGCTCTCAACTTCCTTTTACCTATTGCCTCGCAGCAGCGGGTAGGGGTTGACGTTCGTCCCGTCCCAGTAGTGTTTGGGGTCCGCGACGATGAGGACGGAGAAGTGTAGGTGGTAGTTGCCCGCGCCGGCGTTGCCGGTGTCGCCGACGTAGGCGATGACTTCGCCGCGGCGGGCGAAGTGGCCCTCGGCCAGGCCGTCGGCGTAGCGGTCCAGGTGCGCGTAGTAGTAGACGGTGCGGTTGTCCGGGTCTAGTTGGTAAAGGGTCGTGCCGCCGGGCACGCTCTGCCAGAGCTTGACGACGCGGCCGTCTGCGGCGGCCAGGACGGGCGTGCCGCGCGGGGCCGGGATGTCTATCGCGTCGTGACTGCGCCCCTCGGAGCGCGCGGCCTCGAAGGTGTCGCTCAACTCTTCGGGCCGAACGCCAGCGACCGGAATCAGGAGCGCGGCGGACGTAGTCTCTGCTGCCGGCGGCGTGCTCTCCGTTTCAGGCGTCGGCGTGGGCGCGATGGTTGATTCGACACTCGGGAGCGGGGAGGGGACTGCCAGCGTCGGCTCCGCGACCGGGGGCACGGCCGCGTTGTTTGAGGAGGCGGGCGGCGTGACGGTCAAGACCTGCACTGTCCGCGACCTCTTGCTCATGGCCCAGACGAACCCGCCCACCGCGCCGAGCACCGCGACGATGGCAATCAGTAATCTAATGCGTGCGCGATTCGCCATAACTGAATCTGAGCGAAGCGGGCGGGGGTGAACCGCCCTTCCCGACCTGAGAGGCGGCGCGGGCTGAAGGGTTCAAGGCAAGATAATTGGCAGTCGGGAAGAGGGGCTCGCCCCCGCCGCCTTTTCGGATTCACTCGTCACCTGTTTTTCACCGGCTGTAGCCGAGGGGCTTGAGCGGGCGCGGGTCGGTGCCTTCGAAGAACCAGCTCGCGCCGACCTTGAGGCGGTGGTGCCAGGTCGGGAGCCGCGCCGTGTAGAGCGTGAAGCGGGCCTGCCTCGCCAGCGCGCCGCCGAAGGCTTTGCCGCCGGCCAGCACGGCCGCGTTCTCCGTGCCGAGGCTCATGGCCTCGCCGAGTTCGACGAAGTGACGCGCGTGCAGCCTGCGCCCGTCCAGCAGCGCCTTGACGTTACTGGCACACAAACTGGCCTCCTGCTGCGCGAGCTGCGCCGTGCCGGCGAGCGTCGGCGTCGCGTCTTTGTAGAAAGCTATGTCGCCGAGCGCGAGGACGTTCTTGTGGCCGCGCACCTGTAGCGTCGGCTCGACCAGTATCAGCCCGCGCTCGGTCTTCTCCACGTCCAGAGCCTCCACGAGCGGGTTGACGCGCACGCCCGCCGTCCAGACCACGGCCGCCGCCTCCACGTCCGTCTGCTGGCCCTCGCGCTCGATGGTGAAGCCGTCTTCCGTCACGCGGCGGACGCGCGTCTCCGTGTGAACCTCGACGCCGGACTTTTTGAGCGCGTCCTGGACGATGGCGCGAATCTCGTCGCCCATGCCGGGGACGATCTCTTTGCCCATCTCGACGACCATCACGCGCGGCTCGCCCGGCAGCGCGCGGCGCGCGAAGGCGTCGCGCAGCAAGTCCCCCATCTTGGTCGCCAGCTCCACACCGCTCGCGCCCGCGCCGACGACGGCGAAGGTGGCGGCGCGGCGCGCGTCCTCGGGCGTGGCGTCGGGCGGGATGCGGTCGAGCGCCACGCTCATGCGCCGGCGCAGGTCGTCCGCGTGGGCCAATTTGCGGAAGGGCACGGTGTACTCCTCAGCGCCCTCCACGTCCCAGTAGTGTGAGACGCCGCCGGCCGCGAGCACGAGTACGTCGTAGGGGAGGCGCGCGGCCCGCCCCTCGACGCCGGCCGTGCGCGCGCCGAAGTCTATGTCCGTGACCTCGCCGCGGACGACGCGCACGCGCTCGTCGAGCAGCTCCTTGTACTGCGGCGCGATGTGCCACGCCTCGACCTCGCCGCTCAGGTATTCGTAGAGCATCGGCGTGAAGAGGAAATGGTCTTCCGAGCTGACGAGCGTGACCTCGCCCGCGCCCGTCAGGTCGAGCGCCGTGAACAGACCGCCGAAGCCGCCGCCGATAATCAAGATGCGAGCCTGTTTCTGAGCCATGCGCGTCCTCTTCTCGGGAGATTCGTTCAGGGCAGATAGTAGCAGACAAGAGGCTGAGCGCGCACGCTGACCGCTTATCACTTTTGAAAGAGGAATGGAGAAAGGTTCATAGTCTGTGGTAGAAGGTGAGCCATCCAGTCACGATTCACTAATCGGAGATAGAACTCTTCCGCACCTGTCTAAAGCATAAGCAACGCGCGACCCTACGTCGGACGCAAGCCTCCGAGCGGTCTCAAAATCAAGTCGGCGCTGCCCCGGCTATTGACCAGTTACAAGAAAGACATCCCATGCCCAACGCCCGGCGTGCGCGTCGTGCGTATCCTTGACCTTCGCCCGGTAGCGAAATTGGTTGCCATTCTCGTCCGTCCGTTTAGACTCATGGTAGTCGAGGTCAACGGACTTCAAGCCGAGGTCTTGCATGGTACGCAACTCGCTAGCTTCGGAGACGCCGTTGTGATTCGTGTCCTGCCACAACCGTAGGCTGGCGAAGATGCTATCCTTCTTGGTTATCAACCCGTCGCCATCGCCGCCGTTCGCTGGCTTGTCGTACTCGGCCAGTGCCAGGAAGCCGTTGGGATTTGTTGTTGCAGGCTGCGGCGTGAAGTTGCCGAATAGCTCTGCGCCGTTATCGATTCTTCCATTTCCGTTACGGTCTAACGCGAGCCACACGTCGTCTTCTCGAATCCACGCGATACGATACGGACGGCCAGTCGCGGCTACATCAAAAACGACGCCATCTTCAACGCCAGTGAGATTGAACCCGTTGCCCACGGTGTCAATTACGATGGGGCTATAGCCGCAAGTGGACAGGCAATCCGGATCGTTCTGGTCTATATCACCGTCGCAATCGTTATCTATCCCATCAAGACAATTGTCGCAGTAATTCCCGCCTCCAGGGACGTATTGCCCACCTTCAAAGGTACATTCCTGACACACTGCGTCTCCGCCCACACAATCATTGTCGAGATCATCACCGCATATTTCAGTCGCGCCCGGATGAACCTCGAAAATATCGTCACGGCAATCATTACCCTGACAGGGTGCCCCCGTCTTGTAGTAATTGTCGCCGTCCATGTCACAACAGTTAGTATCAAAGACGGAGACATAACTTGTTTGAACCCGACTTTCACATGGGCCTTGTGGAACACTCTCGTATCTACACGTAGTAAGCCTTGTAGATAATGAAGAGGTTCCACTCCCGGTAGGGTTACCTGCATAAGAGTAAGTTGTAAACCCGCAGATAGAGTCGCCGCATTCATCTTGGAGGTCTTGAAACCGCTGACATTGGCTGCCTTGCGGCGGTGTGAAACCAAGCGCTTTGGTCGTAGGAGAATATTTGCTGGCATCAGCTATGAACAGGGCTAAACCGGTTACGAACACAGCGGCAAGGACTATGTTTAATCGCATGGTTTTCACCTCTCATTGATTTTAAGAACGTCTTGGGCGTTAGCATCTATCGGAATCCACTTTTGAGGACTGTCGGGGTCAGGATTGCGCCTAGAAAACATCCCGGCGGAATAGAGGATGTCATCTTCAAAGATTATGCTACTCGTCCTGATGGTGAGTTTATTGATGACTCCTACTGTCGGGTGCTTGAGCTCGATGAGCGTTTTGATGTCATCGTATTCTCTCTCCAGGGAGATTTCTATCGCCTCATTCGGCTTGATGTAGAGAGGCTGGTTGTTAAGCGTTGATCTGAAATCCGGGCGCTGCCCGAAGAACAGCTGGTGCATCATGATCGCGCCCGCCGTGGCTTCTGTTTCGGGAAAGTCCAGATCAATCTGAAGGAAAGTGATTGCTTTATCGGATCTGTTTTTGACCTTAAAAGTTACATGTTTGAGCCAGTCAGATTCATCTTCAAAGATTTCTCCGAGTTTGAGAGCTTTCGTCTTGACTCTGATTTCAGTTATTTCAAACGGCTCCTTCTTCGGCCCGGGATGCTTCAAGACGGCTTTCTCTTTTTGCGGTGCAACTCGCCGCTTACCATGAGACCAGCTACTTGTATACAAAGTGACTAGGCAGATATTCGCTATGATTAGCGCCGTAGTGATTTTTCGGTTTCCTACGGTTGAGATGAGAGTCTCTCGTAGAGTCAAAAACCTCTGTCTCATAGAATCCTCCCAAATAAATTGTAGGTTTGAGCGATAGACGTGGATTAAGCAGGAGCGGGACTCGTTGAGGAGTGAGGCTCTTGCTCACAGTTGCAAAGTACGCGCGCTATATACACCCGTCGCTCTTGGCTGTCAAGAAATTTTCAGCCTGGGCATAATGCCCGGCTCAAGTCCATGGCTAAGTTCACCCGCGAGCATCTGCTACGGCTGCGTCTCGTCTTAACGTGGCTCACGGCTCCCCCAAAAGTGATAAGCGGTCAGGCGCGCACGGGTTTGACACTGCCGGCCGTTTAGTTATATTGTCCGGCCGTTCGCCCGCGCCCGGACTCCTTCCGGGCCGCCATCGGTTCCTTCCCGACGTGGGACGCCACCTGTTTATTGTCAAGGAGTCAGAGTCGTGAAAAGAGTATCCCCCAGCACGCTCCCCTGGCCGGCGGCCGTGTGCCTCTTCCTGCTCGCCGTCGCCCTACAGGTTCCGGCGCTGGCACAAAGCAAGCCCGCCCGGAACGAGAAGAAGAATCCGCAGGCGGAAAAAACCCTTTCGAGCACGGCGGCCGCGCCCGCCGTGACGGTCGCCCCGAAAAGCGCGTCCGGCCCGGCGCGAGCCCTCCTCTCGTCGGTCGAAGCCGAGATCATTGACGAGATGAATCTGGCCCGGATGGAGCCGCAGAAGTACGCCGCGTTCGTCGAGGAGTATAAGAAGTATTACAGGGGGAACGTGTTTCAGCCCCCCTGGTCGCGGCAAGGGCTGACGACGGCCGAGGGCGTCGCGGCCGTGGACGAGGCCGTCAACTTCCTGCGCGCGGCCAAGCCGCTGCCGCCGCTCGAACTCGCGCGGGGCCTGTGCCTGGCCGCGAGAGACCACGCGCAAGACCTCGCCGTCAAGGGGACGACCGGGCACAAGGGGAGCGACGGGAGCCTCCCGAACACGCGCATGGACCGCTACGGCAGGTGGGATAGCGTCAACGGCGAGAGCATCGTCTACGAAGTCACCACGGCCCGGCACATAGTCATCGGGATGATTATTGACGACGGCGTGGCGAACCGCGGCCACCGCCGCAACCTCTTTGACGCCAACCACCGCGTCGCCGGAATCAACGTCAACACTTCGCCCCCGAACGGCCCGAAATGCGTCCTCACCTACGCCGGCGGCTTCACGGACAAATCTTCCTCCTCCTCGCCGGCCCCCAGAAAATACTAGGGCGCACGGCCGGAGAAATTAACAGGGATGGGCAGGATGGACAGGATGAAGAGCTTGCCTTTCATCCTGTCCATCCTGCCCATCCCTGCTTGAAGCGCTCCGCCTGCCTGCTGGACATCGCCGTAAACGGCGTGTTAAATTGCACCGTCTTTAAATCTTAGCGGTTGCCGCGCCTCGAACGAGGGCGGGACTACTGCGGTCTGGGAGGGCCATCGAGAGCAGTGGCATTAGCAAAAGAAGCGAAAGAGAAGATTGTGACGGATTTCCGCACGCACGAAGCGGACACGGGGTCGCCGCAGGTGCAGATTGCGCTGCTCAGCCAGCGCATTAACGAGCTGACCGAGCATTTCAAGACGCACAAGAAGGACAACCACTCGCGGCGCGGGCTGCTCAAGATGGTCTCGCAGCGCAGGAGTCTGCTCGATTACCTCAAGCGCACGGACATCGAGCGCTATCACGAGGTGGTCAGCCGTCTCGGCCTGCGTCGTTAGGGCCGAATGGCGGCGTGAAATAGTTGACGAACGAGAATTCTTCGAGTCTCAAAAATACAAAGCCCGCGTCAATCGAAGAGCTTACCGAAAGTGCCGAACGTGACGGTGCGCTGATCGGGATTCAAGCGGACGCGAGTAGCCCTGAGCATATACAGCAAAAGGCGGCGATGGTCTCACGCACAGGAGAGACTATCGCCGCCTTTCGATTTTGATAAAGCCTTGACGGGAGAAAATGCCGTAAATCGTAAACCGCCAATCGTGTATAGACGAACCCGCATTTCTATCTACGATTGACGATTTACGATTCACGATTTACGGCCCGCCCGCCCCGGCCTTAGGAGACCAACGAACATGCCAGTCAGGAAATATCTCAAAGAATCAATCAAGCTGGGCGACCAGGAGTTGACGGTCGAGGCCGGAAGAGTCGCCAAACAGGCCGACGGCTCGGTCGTCGTCCGCTACGGCGACACGATGGTGCTCGTCGCCGCGGTCGCCGCCAACAGCCCGCGCGAGGGCATAGACTTTTTCCCGCTCACGGTCGAGTACCGCGAGTCCAACTACGCCGCCGGGCGCATCCCCGGCAACTACTTCCGGCGCGAGGGCCGCCCCAACGAGAAGGAGACTTTAACCTGTCGCCTCATTGACCGCCCCTGCCGCCCGCTCTTCACCGAAGGTTTTAGGAACGAAACCCAGATCATCGCCACCGTCATCTCGGCCGACCCGGACAACGACCCCGACGTTATCGCCATCACGGGCGCATCCTGCGCGCTCTACCTCTCAGACATCCCTTTCCCGACACCCATCGCGGGCGTCCGCATCGGGCTCATAGAGGGGCGCTACGTCATTAACCCGACCTACGACGAGCGCCGCGAGTCGCGCCTGAACCTGATCGTGGCCGGCACGGAAGAGGCAATCGTGATGGTCGAGGCGGGCGCGGAAGAGGTCTCCGAGGAGATCATGGTCGAGGCGCTGATGCTCGCGCACAAGGAGATTAACCGCCTCTGCCGCTGGCAGAAGGAGCTTTACAAGGCGCTCGACATTCAGAAGCGCCCGGTCGAGGCCCCCGCGCTCGACGAAGAGATGCTCGGCGAAATCGAGCGCAATTACGCAGAGCGCCTGCGCTCGTCGCTCGACACGTCGGGGCAGGACAAGCGCACCTCTTACGCGGCCGTGGACGCCTTGAAGAAAGAGGTCGTCGAGTCTTACCCGGAGGACTTGCCGGAGAAGCGCCAGACGGCGAAGAAGATTTTCGACCACCTCAAGGAGACCATTTTCCGCGACGACATCCTCAACAAGCGCCGCCGGCCGGACGGCCGCCGCTTCTCGGAGATTCGCCCGATTACGTGCGAGGTCGGCTGGCTGCCGCGCGCCCACGGCTCCGCGCTCTTTACACGCGGCGAGACGCAGGCGCTCGTCACCACGACTTTGGGGACGAAGGACGACGAGCAGTTCATAGACGATTTGGAGAAGGGCGAGATCAAGCGCCGCTTCCTCCTGCACTACAACTTCCCGCACTACTCGGTCGGCGAGGTCGGGCGCTTCGGCTCAAGCAGTCGCCGCGAGATTGGGCACGGTGCTCTCGCGCGCCGCTCGATAGAGCCCGTCCTGCCGGAAGAGTCCGATTTCCCTTACACCATCCGCATCGTCTCGGACATCACGGAATCGAACGGCTCCTCTTCGATGGCTTCGATTTGCGGCGGCATTCTCTCGTTAATGGACGCGGGCGTCCCGCTCAAGAAGCCGGTCGCGGGCGTGGCGATGGGCCTCGTCATGGAGGGCAACAAGTACGCGATTCTCTCGGACATCGCCGGGGCCGAAGACCACTACGGCGACATGGACTTCAAGGTCGCCGGCACGCGCGAGGGCATTACGTCGCTTCAGATGGACATCAAGACCACGGGCATCAACGCCCAGATCATGGTCGAAGCCCTGGAGCAGGCCAAGAAGGGGCGGCTCCACATCCTCGACGTGATGGAGAAGACGATAGCCGAGCCGCGCGAGGACATAGCGCCTTACGCGCCCAGAATCATCCAGATCAAGATCAACCCGGACAAAATCCGCGACGTCATCGGACCCGGCGGCAAGATGATTCGCTCCATCGTCGAGGAGACGGGCGCGAAGATTGACGTGGAGGACGACGGCACGGTCTCCATCGCCTCGGCCGACGGCGCTGCCGCCCAGGCGGCGATTGACAAGATTCGCGGCCTGACGGCTGAAGCTGAAATCGGCCAGACCTACCTCGGCACCGTCTCCCGCATCGTGGACTTCGGCGCTTTCGTCGAAATCTTCCCCGGCACGGACGGCCTCCTGCACATCTCGGAGATAGCCGACCGCAGGGTCAAGGACGTGCGCGACGAGCTGAAGGAAGGCCAGCAGATCATGGTCAAGTGCATCGGCAAGGAGGGCAACAAGATTAAGCTCTCCAGGAAGGCCGTGCTCCGCGACGAGAAGCAGCGCGCAGAGGCCGCCGGGGGCGGCGAAGGCGACTGAAAATAAAGGGAAAAGGGGAAAGTAAAAAGGTAAAAGGGATGGGGCCAACATGGTTTTCCATCCCTTTTGCCTTTTACCCTTTTCCTTTCGCCTTTTTTCCTTGACAGCCAGCCAAAAGGCGGGTTTAATCGCAACCGCAAAACTGGAAGACCCACAGCATTAAGCTTCTTTCTTTAGCAAATAAGGAAAGCCCGCACAGCGGTTTCCATATTGAAACTAGTTATTTTGAAAGGCGAGCTTGCGACGCGGCCCATCCGGCCCTGTTTTCGCAACGGCATCGCCGTCTTTAATCCAAGTTTTCGCAAGCTTGAGTCGCCCTGAGGTTTGGGCACCGAAGAAGCTGCCCCGCTTACTTCGGCCGCCCCGACCGCAAAGAGCCTAGAAGGAGATTCCCTACGATGAGGAATCGAGCCGTCAGCCCCGTAGCCACGATACTCGGCCTCCTACTTTTGGCAATCGCCGCCGCGCCGCCCGCCCAGGCCGGACAGGTTGCCTATTCCGATGTCGTCCACGTCATGAGCAACTTGCAGTCGGGCGGCCAGAGCCAGGAGCTGCGCCTGCGCAGCGTCACGCAGGAGGGCGGCGCGCCCGTCAGCGGCGGCCTCGTCTCCCCGGCCGGCAAGTCCTCCTCGGGCGAAGATGCCGGCGCGGTCGGCTCGTCGTCCGGCTCGCTCATCTCGACCGTAGCCGCCCCGCAGGAGGGGCAACAGGGCAACGTCGAAGTCATCGAAGAGGGCGACGTGACCGGCACGGTCTGCGATTGCGGCGAAATCTTCATCCCGGGCGGCTGGCCCAAGTGGCCCCTCGCCTTCATCCCCGCGGCCATCTGCCTCGTCCCCGATCTGTGCACCACGGACAAAGAGTGCGAAGGCCCGGATTGCAACCCGTGCACGACCTGCGAGTGTACTGGTACTTGTACTGTCGTCCCCGAGCCCGCTTCCATCTTCCTGCTCGGCACGGGCCTCTCGGCGCTGGGCGCGGCCGCGCGGCGGCGCTACAAACAGCGCGGGGCGGAGCGAAACTCCCAGGAAACCACTGAGGTCTAATCATGGCGAAAAGTCTGCAAACTCGTTCAACTGCCCCGGCGAGGTTCGCCTTTATCGCTCTGGCCGCGCTCTCGCTCCTCTTCGTCCAGTCGTTGCAGTCTGAGGCGCACGCCTCGCCCGACAAGAAGAGGCCCAACTACGGCCGCGTCAAGCTCTCGACCAACCCGGCCGGCTTCCCCATCCTGATTGACGGCCAGCCCGCGGGCTCGACGACCGAGAGCGAGCGCCTGATTGACCTCGCGCCGGGGCCGCACACCATCGAAATCCTCTTCCCGCAGGAGCGCTGGACGCGCGAGTTCGTCGTCTCGGCCGGGCGCATCTACTGCATCGGGCTGGCCTACGCGCCGCGCTCGATCCCGCTGCCGGCCGCGCTGCCCTGCCCGTACCCGGTCAACGTCTCCGCGCCCGCGCAGGTCGCAGACGGCGAGGTCATCACCTTCGCGTCGAACGTCTCCTACTCGGGCTCGTCCGCGCTCAACTACACCTGGACGATCAGCCCGGCCGGCGCGCGCGTCCTGAGCGGCGCGGGCACGCCGACCATCATGGTTGACTCCACGGGCGTCGGCAACCAGCCCGTCACGGCCATCCTCGTAGTTGACGACGGCTCGGGCGAGCGCGCCTGCCGGCAGACGGCGCAGGCCATCACGAACGTGACGGCGATTCCGCCGCCGCCCGTCAAGTCGCGCCTCTACGACCAGTTCGAGCCGCCCGCCTTCGACGACGTCAAGGCCCGCCTCGACAACCTGGCTATCGAGTTGCAGAACGCGCCGACCGCTCAAGGCTACGTCATCGTCTACGCCGGACGCCGCAGCCGCGCAGGCCAGGCCGACAAACTCGCCGAGCGCGCCCGTCAGTACTTGACGACCGAGCGCGGCATTGACAGCAGCCGCTTGGTCTTCATGAACGGCGGCTACCGCGAGACGGACTACTTCGAGCTGTGGCTCGTGCCGCAGGGGGCCGAGGCCCCGACGGCGACGCCGAGCGTCTCGGCCGGCGAGGCCCAGCCCGCGTCAGCGGCCCCGCGCCGCCGCCGCTCGCGCCGCGAGTAAGCGGGCGGTCGAGTGAAGTGAAGAGTGACGGGCGGCGAAAGAAAGAAATTTCTCGCCGCCCGTCACTTTTTACTTGTCACTCGTGCGAAGCCTGTGGAACAATCCCCGCTAGATTCCCCTTAAATACGAGGTGTCAGTACCGCCTGCGGTAGCGGGCGGGTCTCCAACGTCGAACACCCGCCCGCTACCGCAGGCGGTACTGACTTCCGGTCCCCCGGTCGCATTACGGCAATAAACTTTCGAAGGAGGACTGTTTTTTATGGCTGAAGGTGATGGCGGCGGCAACGCGGGCGTGGTCGCCGTGCTCGTGATTTTCGTGATCGTGGTTCTGATCGCACTCTATTTCTTCGGGGTGTTCGGGGGCCGCGGGGGCTCCTCCACGCCGAACAAGGTTGATGTCAACATCCAGACCAAATAGGATTCGGTAAATCAGAACAGAGCTGTCCGAAGAAGAGAGGGGACCGAGCCGTCCCCCTCTTCTTTTCATTTCCCGCCCCGGACTGCTAGACTCGTGAATCGTCAATCGTCAATCGTCAATCGAGGCAAATCTTGTCAGCACCGAACATCGAAACCATCGTCAGCCTGGCCAAGCGGCGCGGCTTCGTCTTCCCCTCGTCGGAGATTTACGGCGGCCTGGGCAGCGCCTGGGACTACGGCCCGCTCGGCGTCGAACTCTCCAACAACGTCAAGCAGGCCTGGTGGCGCTGGATGGTTCACGAGCGCGACGACATGGAGGGCATAGACTCAAGCATCGTCCTCAACCGCCTCGTCTGGAAATACTCCGGCCACGAGGACACGTTCAGCGACCCGCTCGTTGACTGCCGCGAGTGCAAGACGCGCCTGCGCGCCGACAAACTCGAAACGCGCCCGGACAAGCAGGGCGAGCCGCGGCCCGCCTGCCCCAACTGCGGCTCTTTTGACCTGACCGAGCCCAGACCCTTCAACCTGATGTTCCGCACGACCATCGGCGCGGCGGCCGTGGAGGACGACCCCAACGCGCTCGCATATCTTCGGCCTGAGACGGCGCAGGGCATCTTCATCAACTTCCTGAACGTGATGACGACGATGCGCCGGAAAATCCCGTTCGGCATCGCGCAAATCGGGAAGTCGTTCCGCAACGAGGTCACGCCCGGCAACTTCATCTTCCGCACGCGCGAGTTCGAGCAGATGGAGATGGAATACTTCGTCCGCCCCGGCGAGGACGAGCGCGTCCATCAGGAGTGGATTGACTACTGCTACGAGTGGTTCACGACGCTCGGCATCAGCGCCTCCAACCTGCAACTCTACGAGCAGCCCAAAGAGGAATTGGCACACTACGCCAAGCGCACCGTGGACATACACTACCGCTTCTTCCCCGAGCGCGAGGACGAGGCGCGGCAGTGGGACGAGCTGATGGGCATCGCCAACCGCACGGACTTCGACCTCAAGGCCCACTCGAAAAAGCCTGAGCAGGATGGAGAGCGTATCAACACAGATTCAACCGAAGACCTCTCCTATTTCGACGAGGCGACGAAGGAGCGCTTCTACCCCTACGTCATAGAGCCCGCGGCCGGCGTCAACCGCACCGTGCTCGCCGTCCTGATGGACGCCTACTCGGAGAAGGTCAACGACAAGGGCGAGAAGCGCGTCATCCTGAAGCTGCACCCGCGGCTCGCCCCGATTAAGGCGGCGATCCTGCCGCTCGCGAAGAACAAGCCGGAGATTGTCGGGATGGCGAAGGCCGTCAAGCGGAGCTTGCAGCCCGTCATGCGCGCCGTCTACGACGACACGGGCGGCATCGGCAAGCTCTACGCGCGGCAGGACGAAATTGGCACACCCTTCTGCGTCACCGTTGACCACCAGTCGCTCGAAGACGAGGCGGTCACCGTGCGCGACCGCGATACCTGGGAGCAGGAGCGCGTCAAGGTCTCGGACCTGCGCGAGCATTTGGAGCGCCGCCTGCAATCGCCCGCGGCCTGAGAGAGCGAGCATGGCCCTCAACAAGAGCCTGTACAAGTTCCTGGCCGCCACGTCGTTCGCAGTGTGCGCCATGTTCGTCGTCTTCTCGTTCATCCTGTACCGCGCGGGCGGCAACTACCTGGCGGCCGTCGTCGTCTCCGCCATCGAGGCCACCGCCGGCCTTTACCTCTTGCAGAAGAGCAAAGAGTGATATGCCAGTCGTAAAGAAGAGAAACCAGCAGACGGAGTCGAGGCTCCTGCTCGAAGATGACGAGCCTGTGGAGCTGCCGCCGGCCGAGATCGAGGAGTCGGCGGTGATCGCGCAGTTCGACAGCTACCGGCCGCACATCCCGGAGCTGCTCGAAACCCTGCGCGCCGGCACCCTGGCCGAGCCCGTCCTGGTGATGAACGACGGCTCGACCTTCAGCGTGCACGGCGAGACGCGCACCTTCTGGGTCAAGCTCTGGCACGCGGCCGGCTCCGACCTGACGCGCATAGAGCGCGCGCAGGTCATCAGCTGCCTGCCCTCCACGCGCGGCGTCCAGATCGTCATCGGCGACTCCGAAGAAGACGACGACTACGCCGACGAAGATTTTGAAGACGAAGACGACGAAGGCGATGACGAGCCGGAGACGCGAGACGCCTGAGAGAGTCTTCGCCCCCCGCCTGGACCCCCGATGAGTTCTTCACGCCCGCCCGAAAAAGTCCTGAAGCTGGCGCGCGCCGTGCGCGAGGAAGGTGGGCGCGCGCTGCTCGTGGGCGGGTGCGTGCGCGACGCGCTGATGGGCGGGCGGCCGAAGGACTGGGACGTGGAGGTCTACGGGGTGGAGCCCGCGCGCCTGCGCGAGCTACTCGGAGAGCTCGGGCGCGTAGACGCCGTCGGCGAGGCGTTCACGGTCTACAAAGTCGGCCATGATTTAGACGTTTCGCTGCCGCGGCGCGAGCGCAAGTCCGGCCGCGGCCACCGCGCCTTCGTCGTCGAGGGCGACCCCGCGATGAGCGTCGAGGAGGCCGCGCGGCGGCGCGACTTCACCGTCAACGCGATTCTCGAAGACCCGCTGACGGGCGAAATCCTGGACCCCTACAACGGCCGCGAGGACTTGGAGAATAAAGTTCTGCGCGCCGTCTCGCGCGAGACTTTCGCGGAGGACAGCCTGCGCGTGTTGCGCGCCGCGCAGTTCGCCGCGCGCTTCGAGTTCGAGATAGAAGAAGAGACCGTCCAACTCTGCCGCTCGATAGACCTCACGGACCTCCCGCGCGAGCGCGTCTGGGGCGAGATGGAAAAGCTCCTGCTCCGCGCGCGCCAGCCGTCAATCGGCTTCCGCTGGCTGCACAAGCTCGGGGCCTTCGACCAACTCTTCCCCGAGCTCAAAGCCCTCGTCGGCGTCCCGCAAGAATCAGAATGGCATCCAGAGGGCTCTGTAGATATCCATTCCTGGCTGGTCGTTGACTGCGCGCGCGAGTTGATTGACGACCTGCCATACGCGAAGCAGGTGACGGTGATGCTGGCGGCGCTGTGCCACGATTTCGGGAAGCCGGCGACGACGAAGTTCGAGGAGGGGCGGTGGCGGTCGCGCGGGCACGAGGAGGCGGGCGTCGAGCCGACCGAGAGTTTTCTCGAACGGCTGAACGTGCACACGCTCGACGGCTACGACGTGCGCTCGCAGGTCGTGGCGCTGGTGCGCGACCACCTGAAGCCGGGCGAGTTCTACAAGAAGCGCGACGAGGTCGGCGACGGCGCGTTCAGAAGATTGGCGCGGCGCTGCGAGCTTGAATTGCTTTACCGCGTGGCGCGCGCGGACTCTCTGGGGCGCAACGCAGACTGGGTCCCGCGCGAGTGCTGGTTCACGGCCGAGGCGCAGGAGTGGTTCATCGCGCGGGCGCGCGAGCTGGAAGTTGACGCGCGCCCGCCTGCGCCGATCCTGATGGGCCGCCACCTGCTCGAAATGGGGCTTCAGCCTGGGCCGCGGGTCGGCGAAATCACGCGCGCCGTTTACGAGATGCAGCTCGACGGGCGCGTGACCTCGCTCGACGAGGCGAAGGCGGCCGCGCGGGAGATTATTGTCTCCGCCGGGGGGTAAAATTTATTGCTGGCCGAGGTCGTTTGACGGCGGCCCGTTGCCCGCGGTGTTATCGGCGATGCGGCAGTTGCCGAAAGTATCAATCGTGCCGCCGGCCATGGTAATCCCGCTGCCGTTCCGTGTAATCATCGTTTCGGACATACGCACGGCCGCCGCGTTAGGCCCGGCGTAGACGCCGTGGTTGGTGTTGCCCGCGATGACCGTGCGTTCTATCGCCACGTCGGCGTTCCCGGTGTTGGCATGAACTCCCGCGTTGCCGTTCCCGGAGATGTTGGAGTTCATGATGGTGACTTTCGCGTTAGCCAGGATGCCGGAGTCTCCGTTGCCGTAGACGCGGACGTTGTCCAGGACGGCGGTCAGCGCGGGCGTGCCGCTGCTCGGGGCGATGGCGATGCCGTTCAACCTGTTGTTTCGGGTGGTCGTGTTCGTCACGAACAACAGGTTGGCCCCTGTGCGCTCGTCGCTGATGCCGCGCCCGGAAGTCGCACCGCTCGTGCCCTCAAAGCCCTCGATCAGGCAGTCCTCGATGTAGACCTTGTTGGCGGCGATGATTCTGATGCCGATGTTGCCGGGGCCTGCCGTCGCGCCGCCTGAGCCCTGAAGGTTAAGGTTGCGCAGGCGCACGGTCTTCTTCGTATCCGCCGGGTCCGTGAGGTTGATGATGATGCCGGTCGTGCCAGTGCCGAGGATCGAGGCGAAGTTGTCGTGGCCGTCAATGGTGATGGACTTGCCGATGCTCACCGTGCTGTAAGCGCCGGAGTCCTTGACGCTGATCTCGCCGTTCATGCTCGTCTTGTTGAGCGCCCCGGCGAAGGTCTTGCACGGAGCGGTGAAGCTGCACGGGTCGGCGTCGTTGCCGAGCCCGGCGACCCAGGTGCGGGTCTGCGCCTGCGCGGCCGCGGAGGCGGCGAGAGTGAGAATGACGAGGGCCAAAAGATTCAGTGCGAAACGAAACCTGTTCATTGCGAATCTCCTTCTTTCCGATAAGTGATTTAAGGCGGAACGGCAGCCCTTCTGCCTTCTTCGGCCGGCGCAAATCTCGCGGCCGCTCCACGGTGTCGGGGTTTGCTTTCGGGTAGACGATACGGCCGCAACTTTGTGCGGAAGACGCGCACGGTGTAAGATGTGGTTTAATTTTCATCCCTTTTCGGGACAAGATGCCGAATTTTTTCAGCCTCGCGCAAATATTTCTGTGCCAACCTAAATCTTTAAGGAAGAGTGAAAATGATCGAGTTTGAATTGACCGAAGACCACAAGGCCATCCGCCAGACCGTGCGCGATTTCGCCACGAAGGAGGTCGCCCCACGCATTAAAGAGTTAGACGAGAAGCAGCAGTTCGACCGCTCGATTGTGGACAAGATGGCCGAGCTCAACCTGCTCGGCGTCTGCATCCCAGAGGAGTACGGCGGCGCGGGCTTCGACTACATCTCGCTCGGCTTAGTCTGCGAGGAACTCGAAGCCGTGGACACTTTCATGCGCGTCATCATGTCTGTTCACACCGGCCTCAACAGTTTAACGCTCTACGCTTGGGGAACGGAAGAGCAGAAGCAGAAGTACCTCGTGCCGCAGGCGAAAGGCGAGAAGCTCGCGACCTACGGGCTGACCGAGCCGGGCGCTGGCTCCGACGTGGTCGGCTCGCGCTCGACCGCCAGGCGCGAGGGCGACGAGTGGGTCTTGAACGGCGAGAAGATGTGGATCAGTCTGGGCGACGTGGCCGACAACTTCCTCTTCTTCTGCTGGACGGACGAGGAGAAGCGCCGCAAGCGCGACCACTCCGGGATGTCCTGCTTCATCGTCGAGCGCGGGATGAAAGGATTTTCCTCCGGCACGATTCACGGCAAGATGGGCATCCGCGCGGGCAACACGGGCTACTTCTCCTTGCAGGACGTGCGCGTGCCCGCCGAGAACATGGTGGGCCAGGAGGGCGAGGGCTTCAAGATCGCCATGTTCGCACTGGAGCAGGGGCGCTACACCGTGGCTTCGGGCGCGACCGGCATCATCCGCGCGTCGCGCGACGCTTCGGTGGCCTACGCCCTGGAGCGCGAGACCTTCGGCACGAAGATAGCGAACCACCAGCTCGTCAAGCAGAAGATCGCGCTGATGGAGGCCGATTACCAGATGTGCCACCTGCTCTGGCTGCGCGCAGGCTACCTGAAGAACGAGGGGAAGATGAACGGGCGCGAGACTTCTCTGGCGAAGTGGCAGGCGACCATTTTGAGCGAGAAGGCGGCCTCGATGGCGATTGAGGTGCACGGCGCGAACGGCTACTCGAACGACTACCCCGTAGAGCGTTACCTCCGCAACTGCAAGGCGGCCGTCATCTACGAGGGCACGCGCGACATACACACCTTGATGCAGGCCGACTGGGCCTTGGGGTTGAAGAAGGAGAAGCCCGCGCGCCTCACCCTCCCGCCGTGGCGCCCCGCCGAGGCGCGCGAGGGCGTGGCCGCCGGCTGAGATTAGGGGCGGTAGAAATTAACAGGGATGGACAGGATAGACAGGATAAGAAGGAGCGTGAAATTAGCATCGCTCTTATTCGTTCATCCTGTCCATCCTGTCCATCCCTGTTCAAATCCGCTTGAGCCCTGGGCACTATTTTCGATGTAACAAATTCCTCCCCGGCAGCGTATAAAAAGTCGCCCTCTTGGCAATTCCGTTCAGTCTGGAGAATCCGTCAATGAAGTCAAATCCTTTCGCAAACCTCGCGGGGCGCAGGTTGTTCGCGCTCGTGCTGGCCGTCTCGCTCGTCGCACCGAGCGCGTTCGGGCAGGCGACGGCCGTCGCCGCGAAGCCCGCGGCCGCGCTCACGCCCGCCGAGCAGAAGGCCGCCGCGCTCGTCAAAGTTGAGACCATACGCGAAGTGACCGCCGCCCTCACCGCCAAGGAGATGGAGGGGCGCGGCACGGCCCAGCCCGGCGGCGAGCGCGCGGCCAAGTACATCGCCGACCGCTTCGCTAAGCTCGGCCTCAAGCCTTTGGGCGACGCGGGCTCCTACCTGCAAGCCATCAGCTTCAAGGGCACGCAGCCGCTCTCCGAGTCCACGGTCAAGGCGGGCGACGCCGCGCTCGCCTTCGGGACCGAGTTCATCCCGGCCCCGCCCTACACGTCCGAGCTGTCCGAGGCGACGGGCGGGCTGGTCTTCGTGGGCTACGGCGTGACCTCGCCCGAGCTGAAGCGCGACGACCTCGCGGGCCTGGACGTGAAAGGCAAGGTCGTCGTCGTCATCGTCGGCCGGCCGAAGAACGTGGACGAGGCCGCGTGGAAGCAGGCCGGCAGCACGCAGGCGGCCGTCATGAGCCTGATGGGCAAAGGCGCGGCCGCCATCATCCTCGGCAACGTCGGGACGAAGGAGCAGCCGTTCGCGCTGCTCGGCACTTACCTGACGCGCCGCCGCGCCGCGCTCGCGGACACGCCCGAGCCGCCCTTCAAGCTGCCGCCCATCATCCTCGCGGGCGACGCCGGGCTGGAAAAGATATTCGCGGGGACGGGCGCGACCTACGCCGAGACCCTGGCGAAGGCCGAGGCCGGCGAGGCCGTCTCGAAGGACTTGAACAAGCAGGCCGCCATCTCCATCCGCATCAAGAAGGAGACGGCCACGGGCAGCAACGTCGTCGGCCTGCTCGAAGGCTCCGACCCGAAGCTGAAGGATCAGGCGGTGGTCTACACGGCCCACTACGACGCCTACGGGATAGACTCGCAGGGGCGCATCTTCCCCGGCGCGGCCGACAACGCGCTCGGCGTCGCGGAGATCGTCTCGATTGCCGAGGCGTTCACCAAGTCCACGACGAAGCCGAAGCGCTCGGTCATCTTCCTCGCCGTCACGGGCGAGGAGCACGGCCTGCTCGGCGCTGAATACTGGGTCGCGCACCCGACGTGGCCGCTGGACAAGGTGGCCGCGAACCTGAACTTCGACGGAATTGGCACAGAAGTCTACGCGCCGGTCAAGCGCGTGGTCGGCTTCGGCGCGGAGCACTCGGACCTGGGTCCCGTGTTGGAGGCGGTCGTTGCGGCCAACGGCGGCCAGATCGCGCCCGACCCGCTGCCCGAGGAGAAGGTCTTTTACCGCTCGGACCATTACGCCTTCGTCAAGAAGGGCGTGCCCGCGCTGATGCTGCTCGGCGGCCCCGAAGGCGAGGTCGCGCCGTGGCTGGCCCGCGCGCGCAAGTGGATGGAGACGGACTATCACCAGCCGGGTGACGTCATCGGCCCCGACTGGCACTGGGACGGCGCGCGCACCGTCGCCGTCATCGGCCTCGTCACGGGGATGCGCGTGGCCGACGCCGAACAGATGCCCGTCTGGTTGCAGACCTCGCCCTTCAACAAGCCCCGCGGCGGCGTGAAACCGGCCGCGGCCATGCCGGGCCATAACTGATTTAAAGCCCCGCCAGGGGCGACTGAAAATAGCCCAGCACTTCAGTGCTGGGGATAAGATGGTGAAAAAGTTTGAGTCCCGTAGGGACAGCTGAAGTTTCTGTTCAGCCGTCCCTACGGGACTCAAATATTTTTTTTGGGCTCAATTCCCAGCACTGAAGTGCTGGGCTATTTTCAAGCGTCCCTACGGGACTCTTTCAAAAATTCCGCGTCTCTCCGGGCTTCATGAATTGGACGCGGCGGTCCTTGCCAAAGGCCGCGTGCCCGAGCCACGTGATCTGGATGTCCTTCCTCGCGGGCCGCTGCCGCCTCTGTGCGCTCGACGACGGAACCAGCGCGAGCAGCAGGGCCAGCGTCAGCGCGGACGTTTTCAAGCGGCTCATCGTCACCTCCGAAAGATTGCGAGCGGAAGAAAATTTAATCACATCTGGACAGGGCAGTGGCGCGCGCCTGACCTAGTATTCCTTCTCAAACTGCGGGTGCACCCACAGAAATTCCTGCCGCTTGTTCTGCACACGAACCAGCCCGCCAAAGCTGGGGTCCTTCTCCTTCAGCCATACGTGTAGTTGGCGCAGAATTGCGCCCTGCCCCCGGATGGCTTCGCCCTGTTCGATATCGGGCGCGTCATCCCGCGCCAGCCAGCCTCCAATCTTTTCGCCGCCCTTGAGCATCGAGTCGAGACTCTTTTGGCCGAGGTCTAGCTGCTTCTCGATGCCCTTGTAGGAAGCCTCGTCCAGCACCAGCTTCGTCGCAGAGGCCGCCACGGGCACTATCAGGCTGAGCGCGCCGGTGAGCAGCTTCAGCCACGGCGCGGCCTTCACCATCCAATCGCGCGGCAGCATCAGTTCATAGATCCCGCGTTTGTCGCCTTTGCCGTTCAACGCTGGCAGAGGCAGGCGCGAATGCTCGCACCACAGGGTGAAGCGGAATTTCTCGCTCATCCACCTGGGCCGGTCAAAGAAGCCTGGTTCGACCGGCGCGAAGCTGAACAGTCGCGGCCCCTCTTTGGCCTCGTCAATCAGCGTTCGCATCAAGCCAGTGTAAGCGGCCTCGACCTTGCTCACCAGTTCCTTACCGCTCGCGTCCAGGCGGTCGAAGCGCCCCATGATCTCTGCCTGCTGCCCGCGCAACTGCCCGCTCAACTGCAAGCGCATTTCCGACAACTCTGTTCGCACCCCTGCAAAGTTTTTCAGCAATTCTTCTAGCGGGTTGGGCCGGTCGGCTGGGGCGTTGTGGAGCAACAGTTCGATGCTCTGCCACTCGTTGCAGACGGCGCACGGTTGCTCAGGTCGGTTTCGCTTCTTGTTCTCGATTAGCTTCCGTACCTCGAACAAGCCCATGCACGGGGTCGGATTCAAACAGGGAACCATCACGTCGCAGCGCAGGCCGGCCCAGAAGTTCTCGACCAGCCATTTGACCTCGTAAGTCAGCGCGGCCAGGAACCGCTCGGGGTACGGAGAGCGCACCGTGATGCGCACGTCGTTGCCGACGTGCTCAAGCAGAGCCCGCGCCCCGTAGTCGTCCTCAAGCATCAACCCGCGCTGCCAGTGAACACTGTTCGCGTAGTCCAAGCGTCCCAGCGAGTATTTGTGCAGGCGCACGATCAACTGGAAGAACAACCCTTCGGCGGCTGCCGACTGCCCGCTCTTCGTCTCCGTGGTCCGGCAGATTTGAGATTGCTCTTCGTCTCCTGTTGCCGCGTCGGCGGGCCAGACGGGAAGCAGTTCGGGGCGTATGTCCGGGACTAATTGCGCAATCAGGCTCGTGTAATGAAGGTCTGCCAGCTTCTCTGTCGGCCTCTTCGCGGTCCTGAAAACGCTCCCGACTCGCTGCCAGAAGCCGATGGCGTCTTCCGGCTCCGAAGGGATTGCAACTTTATACGACAGGTCGAACCGCTCCATCAGCCGCAGGAAGAGCGGATGCAGCTTGGGATCATAACGGAATTCCTCCGGCCTCGCCGGGTCGTTCCAGAGTTGAGACAGGCGTGAGAACTCTACCAGCCCGTGCGCCTCGCGCGTCTGCTTGTCGTCGAGCACAAAGCTGATGGCTGTGGCGAGCCAGTCCGGTTTAAGGACTACTATGTCCCTCAGCGCGGGGTCGTGCTCGTAGTGTATGAGATGGCCGAGCCGGTGGGAAACGCGGACGAAATCCTTCGCCTCCTCTTCGTCCATCTTGCGCTCTCGGCAAAGATTCAGTACCTCCTCCAACGGCAGATAGGCCGCGTCGGTCTCCTTCAATGCCCTGCGCGCCTCATCCCAACGCTGCGGAACCGTCCGCCCCATTTCAGGAAGGCTGGCGGCCGCGCGGGCAATGGCCTGTTTGAGATCGTCAATACCTTCCCGCTCCTGCGTCTGCTCGTCGGGTTTACTCTCGACCAAGAAGAAGTCGAGCACCATATCCCTGCCGAACAAATCCCAGACTTCCTGACGGTCAATGTCAGGCTGGCGCTCCTTCGGCCCGCCGTGCGTCGCCACGACCAGAATCTTCGCCTCTGGCTCGCGGTGCTTCACCAGCTTAATCCAGTCCTTCACGAAACCCTGCTGCGGACCTTCGCGCGGCTTCCACACCACTAGGTAAACGGCCGGCGCGCTGAAGAACAACTGGTGCGTCGGCCTGTACACCCGCTGCCCACCGAAGTCCCATCCATTCAGCGTAATCTCTGTCCCGCTCTCCGGGTCTTTCACTTTCACCGGCTTAATCTCAATCCCGTGCGTGGTGGGACGCCCCTCCTCCCACGGGTCGCCGCGCATCGCGCCGAGTAAGCAACTCTTTCCCACCTCCCCTTCGCCTATAAGAATCAACTTCGCCTCGTTCAGCACCACCTGCGCCCCTGCCTTTGCACGCAGGTAACGCTTGACGGCGTCGAGGCCCTCTTGGTAGGCAGCAGCCAACTCGGGGGCGAGTGGGTTTCCGTCGAGGGTGAGGTTTTCTAGATGCTCAAGCTGCACGAGCGACTCCGGCAGTTCCGACAATTCATTATTGGAGAGGTGCAACGACCGTAATGTCTTAAGCTGATCTAATGACTTCGGCAGCGAGATGAATTTGTTATGAGAAAGATTTAGCCAGCTCAGTGAATTAAGCTGACCAAGGGACTCCGGCAACACCGAAAGTTGGTTTCCCGACAGATTCAGAAATTCCAATCGCGTGAGCCGACCCAACCACTCCGGCAACACCGAAAGTTGGTTTCCCGACAGTTCCAGCGACTCCAGTTGCCTGAGCCGCCCCAGCCATTCCGGCAGTTCCGTTATTCGGTTGTCGGCGATTTTCAGCGACTTAAGATTCACCAGTACACTCAACCATTCGGGAAGGGTGCTGAGTTCGCACGAGTGGGCAATGAGGTCTTCCAATACGTTAAAACTTCGAATGACTGTTGGAAGCTGATAGAGAGGACTCCCGCCTGCCAGATCGCCAAGGTCAAGACGCATTAATTTTCTACAACCCGCTAATGAATCCGGCAAGCTACTTATGGGGTTATTTCCGGTAGCCAGGTCCTCCAACTCGGTTAGCTCACCGAGCCAAGCTGGAATCAACGTTAACTGATTGGAAAACAAGTTCAGACGCCGCAAATTCCTCAAATTCCCAAGGAAGCGCGGCAAAAAAGTCAACTTGTTACCAGACAAATCAAGCCACCTGAGATCAGTGAGCGCACTCATTGATTCCGGTAGCGCCGTCAGTTCGTTGTTGAAGAGACGCAACGACTGCAATCGTGTGAGCTGACTCAGCGACTCCGGCAGTTCCGTCAGCTTTTTCCCATGCCGCCCGCTGAGATCGAGTTCACTTGCCCCAGACTGTCGAGCGGCGTCAATCTTCTGTTCGGCTTCTCGATAAGCTTCATCTCGTGCCATAGCCGACACCTTTCATCTTTGCAGGAGTAGAGATACGGCTGAGCGCCGTTAATCCCTGACTGAGTCACTGCCGGCTGATGATATACCGGATTACGAGATTGGCAAGGGTTGGCGGTTTAGTCGCTCGTTCCCCGTCCTACAAATTCCGCTTCGGCTCTGCTACTATACGCGTCGAAATCTTTCATCTCGCAAAGCAGTTGTGGCGCGACGAGCGCGGGCGGCCAGACTTCACCTTCAGGAGAATTGAGGCGCGATGGGACACGAGTTGAGAATGGAGCGCGAGTTGTCGCTGGACTTCCTGCGCGTCTGCGAGGCGGCGGCGATCGCGGCGGCGCGGACGATGGGGCAAGGCGACCGCAAGTATTCGGACCAGGTGGCGGTCGAGGCCATGCGCGAGGTGATGGACACCGTGCCCATGCGCGGGCGCATCGTCATAGGCGAGGGCGAGCGCGACGAGGCCCCCATGCTCTACATCGGCGAGGAGCTGGGGGACCGCGCGGCGAATGAGGAGGTGCGCCAGAGCTTCCCCGAAGTTGACATCGCCGTGGACCCGCTCGAAGGCACCAACCTCTGCGCGCTCGGCGCGAACAACGCCATCGCCGTGCTGGCGGCGTCAGAGCGCGGCGGCCTCCTCAACGCGCCCGACATCTACATGGACAAGATCGTCGTCGGCCCCTCGTGCCGCGGCTCCGTGGACATAGACGCGCCCGTCAAGGATAACCTCAAGAACATCGCGCGCCGTTTGGGTCGCGACATAGACGACCTGACCGTCATCGTGCTCGACCGCTCGCGCCACAAGAAGCTGATTAACGACGTGCGCGAGGCGGGCGCGCGCATCCGGCTCATCTCGGACGGCGACTTGTCTGCGGGCATCTCGGCGGCCGTGGCCGGCACGAACATACACGCGCTGATGGGCATCGGCGGCGCGCCCGAGGGCGTCCTGACGGCCGCCGCGATGAAGTGTCTGAACGGCGAGATTCAGGCGCGGCTGGTCTTCGACCACGACCGCCTCGGCGTGGACAAGAGCAAAGTGCCCGAGCGCGACGAGGTGCTCGCGCGCCTCAAGGAGATGGGCATCTCGGACCCGGACAAGGTCTACGACACGGACGACCTCGCGCCGGGCAAGCGCATCATCTTCGCGGCGACGGGCGTGACGGACGGCGCACTGCTGCGCGGCGTCCGCTTCTTCGGCGCGGGCAAGCGCACGCACTCGCTCGTCATGACCACCGAGTCCAAACACATACGCTTCGTAGACACAGTCCACGTCGAAGGCGGCCCCGACGCCGTCATCAGGTTCTGAGAATGAAGGCTGGCGGAAGGCAGAAGGCGGAAGGCAGAAGGCAGAACGCAGAAGGCAGAACGCAGGAAAAGAAAACCTGCTTTTCGTTCTCCCTGCCTTCCGCCTTCCGCTTTCCGCCTTCTGCTTTCCGCCTTCCGCCTTCCGCCTTCTCTTACTTCGTCTGGGCGACGGCCGCCGTCTTCGTGCTCGGCTTCGTGAGCTTGGTCGTGGTCGCGCCCGCGGCGCGCGCCGGCGGGCACGCTCTCTCCTCGTTCTTCCTGTACGAGATGTTCGGCCGCGTGTGCCATCAGATTCAGGAGCGCTCGTTTTACCTGGCGGGCCACCCCTTAGCCGTCTGCGCGCGCTGCACCGGAATCTACTTCGGCTTCGCGGCGGGCGTCCTCCTTTACCCGCTCGTGCGCTCGCTCAACCGGACGGACGCGCCCGCGCGCAAGTGGCTGCTCGTGGCCGCCGCGCCGGCCGCGCTGGACTTCGCGCTCGGGCTCACCGGCGTCTGGGAGAACACGCACCTCTCGCGCGCGCTGACGGGCGCGCTCCTGGGGCTGGCCGCCTCGTTCTACGTCGTGCCGGGGGTGATGGATTTGGGCCAGATGTTTCGCGAGCGCCGGCCGAACACGGCTTCTTCAGGGGGTGCGTTGAGATGAACAGCAAGCTGCGCGCGGGGCTCATGGGCGGGCTCTTGATGGGAGTGCTCTCGGCCGTGACGGTCGTGCCGCAAGTCCCTTTCCTCAGGTTCATCTGCTGCATCTGGGCCATTCTGGGCGGCGTGCTCGCGGCCTACCTCTACGCCAAAAAGTCGCCCACGCCCGCGCGCATCGGCGACGGCGTGGCCGTGGGCGTCATCGCCGGCGCGATCGGCTCGGTCATCTCGCTGGTGGCCTTCCTGCTCGTCAGCCTTTACGTCACCGACAGGACGCTGGCCGAAGAGCAAATCTCGCGCGCGGGGCTCAGCGTCACTTACAGTTCGGTCATCTGGCTGATTGCCGTCCTGGCTTTCATCCTTCAGGTCATACAGGCGCTCGTCGGCGGCATCATCGGCATCGCCCTCTTCGAGCGCCGCGGCGAGGAAGGCTCAGGCCCCCCGCCCCCGCCGGCCCCGCCCTACTACGGCGGCACGCCCGGCCCCACCTACGCGCCGCCACCGCCGCCGCCCGGCGATTACGGGCCAGAAACGTGAACAGGCAAAGGGTAGACCCCTTCGGGGTCTTCATTTCGCCTTTGTCTCAGACATCCGATAGGGTAAAATCAGCGTCTTATGTGACCGGCAGCGCGGGATGCCTGTGGGCAAGCGCGCTGCTAGTTTTATGTGCGGCGACGGAAACCCTTTGGCGCTCGCCCCGCCTGTCGGCCCGGGAGGTCAACGCCGCTCCCGCAGTCTTTGGAATTAGAGATGCCTTTGTATTCACTCGCCCTGCTCGCCGCCCCGGACGATTTGTGCCAGAAGTTCCCGAACTTCTGCGAGATCGTTGACAAGACCGCCGGCAACATCAGCCCGCTCTACCGCCTCGACACGTTCGACTGGACGGTCCTGATTCTTTACTTCTCAATCCTGACCGTCCTCGCCGTTTACGGCGCTTACCGCATCAAGCAGGTCGTGGACTTCTGGCGCTACCGCAAGCTCACGCCGCAGCCGGCCGCGCGCTTCGGCGAGACTGAGCTGCCGCGCATCACCGTGCAGCTCCCGCTCTTCAACGAGATGTACGTCGTCGAGCGCCTGCTCAAGGCCGTCACGGAGATTGACTACCCGCGCGACCTCCTGGAGATTCAAGTCCTGGACGACTCGACCGACGAGACCGTCAAGCTCGCCTCGGCCACCGTCGAGAGCTACAAGCGGGCCGGCTTCGACATACACTACATACACCGCACGGATCGCACGGGCTACAAGGCGGGCGCGCTGGAGAACGGGTTGAAGACGGCGAAGGGCGAGCTGCTCGCCATCTTCGACGCCGACTTTGTGCCAAAACCTGATTGCCTGCGCAAGCTGGTTGACTTCTTCACGGACCCGCTCGTGGGCTGCGCGCAGATGCGCTGGTCGCACATCAACGGCGACTACAACCTGCTGACGCGCATCCAGACCATCATGCTCGACGGCCACTTCGTCGTCGAGCAGACGGTGCGCAACCGGACGGGCGGCTTCTTCAACTTCAACGGCACGGCCGGCATCTGGCGGCGCAAGGCCATAGAGATGAGCGGCGGCTGGCAGCACGACACGCTCACCGAAGACACAGACCTCAGTTTCCGCGCGCAGCTCATGGGCTGGCGCTTCGTCTACTTGCTGGACGAGGACGCGCCCTCCGAGATTCCCGTCGAGATTAACGCCTTCAAGGCGCAGCAGCGCCGCTGGGCGAAGGGCGTGATGCAGGTCGGGCTGAAACTGTTCCGCCGCATCTGGGCCGCGAAACTGCCGCTGCGCGTCAAGCTCGAAATGTTCTTCCGGCTGACGGGCAACATCAGTTACCCCTTGATGATCTTCGTCAGCCTCCTGCAATTCCCCTTGCTGCTCGTGCGCTACAACCAGGGCTTCTATCACCTGATGATGTTCGACGTGCCGCTCCTGTTCTTCTCCACGCTCTCTGTGCTCCTCTTCTACGGCACGGGCGTCTGGTATCTGGACAAGCGGAAGGCCCCGCGCCTGCTTCATCTCCCGCTCGTCATGGGCTTGGGCATCGGGCTCGCGTTCTCGAACGCGCGCGCCGTCGTGGAGGCGCTCGTGGGCTACCGGACGGAGTTCGTGCGCACGCCGAAGTACCGCGTCGAAGAGCAGAAGGACGAGACGTGGAAGCGCAAGAAGTACAAGCGCAAGCGCGGCTGGCTGCCGCTGCTGGAATTGGGCTTCTCGTCCTACTTCCTGCTCGCCATCCTCTACGCCGTGCAGATGCAGCTCTGGGGCACGATCCCTTTCCTGTCCCTCTTCTTCTTCGGCTACGGCTACATGGGCCTGATGAGCCTCTTGCAGTCCTGGGCCGGCAGCCGCCTACAGTCGCTCTGGCGGCCGCTCGCCGGGCGGCCGTGAGCCGGAGCCGCGGGGTTGAAACAAAAGCGCGCCCTCAATCGTTCCAGATTGTACGATTGAGGGCGCGCTCTCGCTTTCTCCCGAACAAACTTTGAGACACAGATTATGAAAAAACTGACCTCCGCTCTGCTCGCGCTGCTACTGCTCTCGACACTTCTCCCTTTCACTTCTTCGGCCGCAGGGGGCGCGGACTTTTACGACGAGCCCGGCGTGCGCCTCTTGAACCAGCCCGTCTCGGAGTACCGCGCGCGCCGTCAGAGGTTGCTCGGCGAGATTAAGGACGGCGTCGTCGTCATCCTCGGCAACGTGGAGGAGGACATGGGCGTCGAGATGCGCTACCGGCAGAACAACTGGTTCGCGTACCTGACGGGCGTGCGCACGCCGGACGCCGCCGTGCTGCTCGTGCCGCAAGGGCTCCCATCGGCGGAAGGCGCGCGCGAGATCGTCTTCATCCCGCCGCGCAACCTTGAGATGGAGCGCTGGACGGGCGTGCAGCTCGCGCCCGGCCCAGAGACCGCCAAAGTCTTCGGCGCGGAAAGGGTGCTGCCGAACGACGAATTGTGGGCCAAATTGAAGGAGGCCGCGGCGCTCCCCGCCTTCCAGGGCGCGATGAAGCTCTACACCATCGCGCCGCGCCAGGTCTCGAACGGCCGCGTGCGCGAGTTCCAGTTCGCCGAGCGCGCGCGTGCAGAGCTGCCCGGCGTGCAGGTCGTTTCCGCGGCCAACGCCATCGGCGATATGCGCCGCATCAAGTCCGCTTCCGAGGTCGCGCTGCTCCAGAAGGCGATTGACATCACGGGCGAGGCCCACCGCGACATCGCGCTCAACCTGCGGCCCGGCGTGTACGAGTACGAGGTGCAGGCGCTGCTCGAAGCCGCGTTCACGCGCAACGGCGCTGAGCGCCCCGGCTTCCCCTCCATCGTCGGGAGCGGCCTCTACTCGACCATCCTCCACTACAGCGAGAATCGGAAGCGCATTGACGACGGCGACCTGGTGGTCTGCGACATCGGCGCGGAGTATTCGCTCTACACGGCTGATATCACGCGCACCTACCCGGCCAACGGCAAGTTCACGGAGCGCCAGCGCGCCATCTACCAGCTCGTGCTCGACGCGCAGGCCGCGGCCGCCGCGCACTTCAAGCCCGGCATAACGAACGGCGACCTGCACGTCTTCGCCGCCCAGTACCTGCGCCAGAGCCCGCTGCGCGCCAAGGACACGGACGGGCGCGAGTACACCATGGATCACTTCTTCATACACGGTCTGGGCCACGCGCTTGGCATGGACGTGCACGACGTGGCCGACGACCTGCACCGGCTGCAACCCGGCGAAGTCTTCACCATAGAGCCCGGCGTCTACATCCAGACCGAAAAACTCGGCGTCCGCATCGAAGACGACTACCTCGTCACCCCGGAAGGCACGCTCCGCAAACTCTCCGGCAAGATTCCCTCGGACCCCGCGGAGATCGAACGGATAATGGCGGGAGCCAAAAGCAGGTAGGGGCAGAATTACCGACATGTGCCCGCGAGGGACAGTTGAAAATAGCCCAGCACTTCAGTGCTGGGTGGTAAGTAGCGAGAAAAGAGTTGAGTCCCGTAGGGACGACTGAGAGCCAATGTTCAGTCGTCCCTACGGGACTCAACTCTATTTATCGCCCTGTTCCCAGCACTGAAGTGCTGGGCTATTTTCAGTCGCCCCTGACGGGGCTGAGGCGTAGCCCTCAGCGAAGTCTGACGCGGTAGATCGTGAAGGGGCCGACGCGCTCGCCGGCGTCGCGCTCGTACCAGCGGTCGAGGTTCGAGAGGTCTGGCGGCGCGTCCGTCACGACGACGAGGTGAGAGAGCAGGGGGCGCGCGGCGCGGTCGCGGCCGAACGCCGCCGCGTAGTCCCTGTAGCCGCGAAGCGCCGAGAGCGCGTCCTCCACGGTCAGCGGCTTCCAGTTGACCGTCCACGCGGGGTCGTTGTGGCCCCACTCCATCAGCGAGCGGACCAGAAATTTCTTCCTGTAATCGAGCGCCTCCAACTGCCCCGCGTCCGCCGCGCTCAGATCTTCGTTGACGTAGTAGAGATACTGGTAGAGGCGCTCGCGGTTCTCTTCGAGCGTGACGCCGGAGAAGGCCGGGACGTGCGGCGACCAGAGGACTGGCTGCGGCGCGACGACCGGGGAGAAGTCCGCGTGATCCAGGTTGGCGTAAAGCACGACCGATTGACCGCCGGACGGCGACGGCTCCGCGCGCGCCAGCTCCGCCAAACGTCTCGCCACGGGCAGCGACTGGTCTCGATCATTGCTCGCCCACGCGTGCCTCTTCGTCTCGACTGCCGTCTCGAACATACCCCAGCCCAGCGCCACGAGCGCGGCGCACGCGAGGGCGGGCGTCCTGAAGGGCCGCCACACGCCAGCGCGCCCGCGCCTTATGAGCGCGATTGCCAGGACGAGCGCGAGGAGCGCCAGGTATTTCGCGATGTAAAGCTCGTAGTGGAGCGGTTGGAGCGACCGGCCGGTCAGAACTTGCTGGTTGAAGACGACAAGCGGCGTGAGCGCGAAAGAGGCTGCGAGCAGCACGGCGCGGTCCCGCCACTCCACGCGGCCGCGCCACGCCGCCAGCCCGAGCGCCGCGCAAACTATCAGGCCGAGCTTGATTGACGAGCGGGAGAAGTCCGGCGCGTGCGTCTGGGCCAAAAGCTGAACCGTGTCCATCGTCGGCGAGCGGCGCGAGAGCAGCACGGCGTACGGCACGAGCGCGGCGAGCGCCGTCAGCACGACGGGAACGAACGGCGCGAGAGTTTTCCAACGGCCCTCGCGGCGCGCGGCCAGCGAGAGCAGAATAAAGCAGGCGAGCCACGCCGCGGCGGCCGTCCAGAGGTAAAAGTAGGAGAAGACGAGCAGGCCGAAAGTCACGCCGGCCAGGACGCCCGCCGCGCGCGACGCGCGTTTCTCTGTAGCGCGCCAGACCAGCGCGCAGAAGACGAAGAAGAAGGGGAAGGGCAGCGCCGGCACGTAGCGACGGAGGAAGGGAAAATACTCGTAGGTGTAGGTCGTGTCGAGGCCCGCGAGCGTGCGCAGCGGCGCGTAAAGGACGGCGTAAGTGCCGAGGCAGATGACGACGAGCGCGCCCGCGGCCGCGAGTCTTTCGTCCCGCGTCACCAGAAGTATGAGCCAGAAGAGGGCGAGCGTCGAGAGGAAGGCGACCGCCGCGGTGAGAATGATGAAGGCTGTCGGGGCGGAGACGCCGAGGGCGCGCGCGGGCAGCGCGATCATGTAGGCCGGGACGAATTGAATGGAGAAGAGTGATTCGTGCTGCGGCGTTTCAAGAGAATGGTCGCGGCCCGTGTAAGGGTCGTTGCGGCGCGGGCGGGCGGCGATGAGGGCGTTGACGTAGGCGCTGTAGGCGACCTCGTCTTGCGAGAAGATGGCGTAGGAGCCGTTCCAGTCCCGCCCGCGCTCAGAGACGAGGCGGAACTGCGGGTAGAGGGCCAGCAGCGTGACACTGATCGCGGCGAAGATGCCGAGCCGCCAACCGGGCCGCCGCTCTGTCTCGTGCAAGCTCTCGTTTCTCCTCGCCCGAATTGACGAAAGACGCGCGATGATAGCTCATTCCGCGCGAATTGGGAAAAGACGACGGAGGTTTTGCTATACTCGCGGGAAAGGAGAGAGGCGATGGCGGAAGAGATTGTGAACCGTTGCGAGAGGTGCGACCAGGAGACCGAGCGCCTCATCAAGTTCGTCGGGCCGGACAACTCGCCGCATTACGTCTGCTGGTCGTGTCTGGCGCGCGAGGAGAAGAAGGTCAACCTCAAAGAGAGCTGGAAGCGCGGTCGGCGCGCGGGCTAACTAAGAGTCCAGCAGGAATCGCAGCGAGTCACCGGGGCCGTATTCCGCCGCGTCTGCGCCGCCTTTGAAGACGCGCGCAGTCTTCTCGCCGAGCAAGCTGACCTCGTGCCCCTCGACTCGCAGGATGCTGCCCTCCCTGAGGCCGACGACGCGCGAGCCCGGGTTGGCCTTGAGGAACTCCGCGATGCGCTCGGCGCGCGTCTCGCCCGCGTGGTTCGCCAGCACCTCGTCCGTGTAGTGCGGGTTGATCTGGAAGGGAATGAGGCCGAGCGCGTCGAAGCTGGGGGGCTCGACAATCGGCATGTCGTTCGTCGTCCTAATCGTCGGGCACGCGACGTTCGAGCCCGCGCTCCACCCAACGTAGGGTGTGCCAATTCGGACGCGCGCCCTGACGGCCTCGACCAGCCCCACCTCGTACATCCCGCGCAGCAGGTGAAAAGTGTTGCCACCGCCGACGGCAATCGCCTCGGCCGTTTCGACCGCCGCGACCGGGTCGGCCGCCTCGTGGACGGAATCCAGCTCGTAGCCCAGCTCCGCGAACCGCGCGCGCACCGTTGCGGCGTACTCGTCGTAAGAACGGGTCACGCCCGCGAACGGCACGAACAGGACTCGCCGGACGGACGCGCCGAGGAAGTCGCGTATGTCGCCCGCCGCGTGGGCCAAAAACTCCCCGCCGTGGTTGGTCGAATTGCTGAGCAGCAGTAATCTTGCGCTTGACATGCTATTGAATAATCCGCCAGCGCACGTTTCAATGCAAGGAGAAGAGAGATTATGAGTCAAGACCAGGCCCTTCGTGAACACCTGCTCCACCTGCTCAGCGGCGGCGGGGCACACGCGGATTTCGAGTCGGCGCTCGCGGACTTCCCCGCGGAGAAGGCTCACCGCAAGATAAATCACCTACCGTACACGGCGTGGGAGGTGTTGGAGCACATGCGGATCGCGAATTGGGACATACTGGAGTTCAGCCGCGACGCGGCCCACGTCTCGCCGAAGTGGCCTGAGGGGTATTGGCCCGCGAAAGATGTCGAGCCGGGCGCGGGCGCGTGGGGCGAGAGCGTAGAGCAGTTCCGCGCTGGCCTGGAAGAGATGAAGGCCCTGGCCGCGGACCCGCGGACGGACCTCTTCGCGCGCATCCCGCACGGCGACGGGCAGACGATTTTACGCGAGGTGCTGGTGGTCGCGGACCACAACGCCTATCACCTGGGCGTGCTCGTCACGATGAAGAGGCTGTTAGAAGAAGATCCAGCGGATTAAGTAGTAGAGGCCGACGACGGTGCCGCCGATGAAGAGCAGGAGCAGCGCGAGGCAGCCGAAGAGCACCAGCTTCGTCTTCTTGGCCCGGCCCTCGTCCGGCGGCGAGAGCTGGCTCTGCGGGAAATAGGGCGGGGGAGTCTCTGTCGGCATCTGGGTTCTCCTTATGTCGGTTCGCGGTTGAGTGTAGCCTAAAGAAAACGTCTCACGCAAAGACGCACTCAGAAGAGTAGCTTGACGCCGAGCTGAATGTTACGGGGCAGGTTAGCCTGGCTCGTGACTTTGCCGAAGTTTGAATTGGTCGGGTCGAGGACTGGGTTGTTGAACTGCGGGTGGTTGAAGGCGTTCAGGAATTCGCCGCGCAGTTGCAGGCGCGTCCGCTCCGTGAAGAGAAAATTTTTGCTGACCGCGAGGTCCCACAGGTTCAGGGGCTGGCTGCGCAAGGAAGGCAGCCGCGACGGCAGCCGCCGGACGTTGAAGAGGAGGCGGATGCGCGGGTCGTTGCGCTGCAACGCCGGGACAACGACGCCGTTCGCTCGCACCGGCGCGTCCGTAAAGTAGAAGCCGCTCGTGTCGAAGACGGCGTCAACCGTGCCGCCGTCAATCCTGGTCCTCAGCTCCGAAGGGTCGCCGTCAAAATAGAGATTGCCGATGTCGAGCGGCCGCCCGCTCTGGGCCTGCCAGATGCCCTGCACCTGCCAGCCGCCGAGGATTGCTTCGCGGACGCCGCCCCAGTTCGTGCCCCACTTGCGGCCGCGCCCGAAAGGGAGTTCCCAGATGCCGCTCACGACAGCGCGGTGCGGCGTGTCGTTTACGGACAAGCGCCGCTCGTACTCCGCGTCGGTCGGGTTGAGCAAGGAAACCTCTTCGAGCAGCTTCGACCAGGTGTAACTGGCGAGCACGGTGTAGCCGCGCGAGAAGCGTTTCTCGACGCGCAGTTGTGCGGCGTGGTAGATGGAGGAGCCGTCGTGGCGGCGCGTGCGAAGGTTCCCGAACTGCGGGAAGGGGCGGAGCAGTTGCTGGCGCTGGACGGTCGAGCCGTCGAGGCCCGTCCCAGGCGCGAGGCCGCGAAACGGGTTCGGGACGGACGCCGTCAGAAAATCAATCCGGCTCTGGTCGCGCGCAGGCGCGGTCGAGAGGTAGCCGCGCGGCAGGGCGTTGAGCGCGTCCCTCTCGGTCGTCAGGTCGTAGCCGCGGTTGCCGATGTAGGCGGCCTCGACAAGCCAGGAGCCTTTGAACTCGTGCTCAAGGCTCAACTGCCAGCGCTGCGCCTGCCCGTTGCTCCGCTCGACGGGGACGAAATCGAGGTCGCGGCCGACGAAGGTGGCGAGGCCCTGGCTCGCACCGGGCGCGGGCGGGAGACCTTCGGGGAAAGGATCGTCGAGATTGGCACGGAAAGTCAGGCCGTTGTCGAGCGTCGGGACCAGGTTCGTGGACTGCGAGAAGCCCGCCTGCTGCACGCCGTCAATGATGAAAGGGACTGTGTAAATGGCCCAGCCGCCGCGCAGCACCGTGCGCTCGCCGAACCTGTAAGCGAAGCCTAGGCGCGGCTGAAAGTTGTTCTTGTCCGCCTCCCAGAAGCCGCGCCCGCCCGCGCCAGCGAAGAGCAGCCCGCCGCGCACGCGGAAGTCCGCTGGCACAATTTCGGGAATGGGGTTGGCGGCGTAGGCGGCGCGCGCGGCCGCCTCAATCGGGCTCGGGCTGGTCTCGTCGAAGCCGCGCACGTTGCGGTCGAAGCGCTCGGTCGTTGGCCCCTCGTACTCGTAGCGGAGCCCCAGGTTCAGCGTCAGGCGCGCGCTTGTCTTCCAGTCGTCCTGGAAGAAGAGGCCGTGGTAGACGGTCTGGTTCGAGCGGGAAGTGTTGCGCTCCAGGAGCCCGCCCGTGGGCTGGCCGAGCAGGAGCGCGGCGAGGTCCTGGCCGATGGGCGCGGCGGGCGAGTTGTCGAACGGTCCGCGCGTAAAATCCGTGCGGAAGTCGTAGCGCCCGGCGGCGTGGCCCAGGCCCGAGGCGTCCTCGCGGTAGACGCGGAAGTCGTAGCCGGCGCGCAGGGTGTGGTGGCCGGCGATGCGCGTCACGGTCGGCTGCAAAGAGTAGATGGCGTGCGAGAAGCCCGCGCCGAGGGCGTCGCCGAGCGGCGAGAACTCGCCGGTCTCGAAGCGCGGGAAGTACGAGAGGCCGTCGAAGAGCGCGGCCGTTCGCGGCGAGAAGCCGAGCGAGGCGGGCGAGAAGAAGCCTTCGCTGGGGCGCAGCGTGGGCGAGTCGAAGTGCGTGAAGCCTGCGCGCAGGTTGACGACCGCCTTCGCGGACGCGGTGTAGACGTGGTCGTAGGTCGCGGCGTTGTTGTTCCTGTAAAGCAGCGTGCCGGTTGGGCGGATGCCGTTCACGATTCCGGTCCAGTTTCCGCGCTCCTCCAAGCGGTTGTTGCGCGTGTAGCGGAAGAACGAGGTGTGGCGCGGGGCGAAGTTGAAGTCCAGGCGCAGCGTCTCGGAGTTGAAAGTGTCCGTGCGGCGGTTGGCGCTGATGAAGTTGTTGCGCCCCTGCGCGTCGCCCGGCTGGTTCGGGAGCGGGTAAAACTGTAGGTAGGTGCGCGCCACGGCGCTGATGCGCTCCTCTGGGATGACGTTCCCCGGGAAGGGCGTGCGCTCGACGCGCGAGCCCACTCGAACTGCCGAGAGCGGGTCGTAGATGCGTATGCCGAGCGGCAGGAGCGCGGAGAAGTCGCCGCGTCGCTCGTCGAGCGTCGGGACGGTGAACTGGCCCGGCTCGGGGAAAACGTCTTTCAGGCCCTCGTAGGAGAAGAAGAAGAAGAGGCGGCCGCGGCCGTTCCAAATTTTTGGCCCACCGGAGCCTGTGCGCGGCAGCAGGACGGGGCCGCCGAGCGTGCCGCCGTAGCGGTTGTAGCGGAGCGCGTCGCGCGGGCGGCCCGCGCGGTTCAGAAAAAAGTCGTTGGCCGAGAACACGTCGTTGCGGACGAACTCGTAGAGCGTGCCGTGAAAGTCGTTCGTCCCGGAGCGCAGGGTCACGTCAACGTTCGCGCCCGCCGTGTGGCCCTGCTGCGCGTCGAAGCTGGTGGTCACGACCTTGAACTCCTGCACGGCGTCGGCCGGGGGCACGAAGGCGACGCGCGAGTCGCGGTTGGCCGTGTTCGGCGAGCCGTCGAGCGTGAACTCGTTGCCGCCGGGTGCGCCGTTCGAGACGATGGAAGAGGTGCCCAGGTTGTCGAAGGGGCGCGAGAATTTGAGGTCGCCGGTGTAGGTGATGCCGGGCGCGAGGCGCGAGAGGACGAACGGGTTGCCGTCCGAGAGCGGCAGCTCCGCGATGCGCTTGCGGTCAATCACCTGGCCGCTTGATGCGGTCGCGGCTTCGAGGAGCGGCGTCTCCGTCACGACGTTCACGGTCTCGACCAGCTCGCCGACTTCGAGCGCGAGGTCTAACGTCAGCTTGTCGCCGACGCGCACCTCCACTTCGGGGCGCAGGAGTTTCTTGAAGCCGGGGGCCTCGGCCGCGAGGCTGTAGCGGCCCGGCGTCAGGAAGAGGATGGTGTAGTCGCCGGACTCGTCCGCAGTGGCCCAGACCGCGTTGTTCGTCGCCGCGTTGGTGGCGGAGACCTGCGCGCCCGCGACCGCCCCGCCCGACGCGTCCGTCACGCGCCCCGTGATCGAGCCGCGGAACTCCTGCGCCGCCGCCGAGCCGACAAAGAGCAGAAGACAAAGAGCGGCGAGAGGAGAACAGGCAATGCGCCGGCAGTCCTGTGGCTTGCGAGGCCAGATCATTCATCACTCCCAGGGCTTCAAATCTATCCGGGACGAGTTAAGGCAGTTGGTCAAACGTTAGAGTGCCTTCATCATCTGCCGCACCCTTCTCAAGACTCAAGAGAAAACTTTCGACGGGCAACCCGTATTGCCGTTCAATGATGGTGCGAAGCACTTGGACCTTTTCGTCGTGGGCATCCCGCTCCTCGTCGTCTGTGTAGGGTGGAACCAGCACGCCGAATTTCTCATAAGCCTTGCAGCCCCTGTGTTCCAGCACAATCACTCTCGTGATCGTCGGGTCAAGTCCTCTGGCGAGTTTCAGGTGGTCAAAAAACGTCTCATGCCAGGCTGGCTTCCCCTCCACGACCGCGCCGAGGGACGCGCCCGCGAGAATCAAGTGGTAATACTTACCGGTGAGCCCGGCCTCTTCCATGTACTTTACGACCAGCCCAAAAAAACGAAAGTCCATGCAAGTGAGCAACACGACTTCCGGTTTGGTCGGATCGTCGCTCACCGACAAGCCTTTAAGGTACTCGGAGAAATCCCTTAAATGTGCGCCCTTGGTCGTCATCTTGAATCATCCTCCTTTGTTGGAAGAGCGGCCAGCGAGGACCGCGAGGCGAAGCGAGAAGCAATCCCGAATTGTAATAAAAAGAGAGGGCGAACTGAACCACGAGCCTTCATTTAATCTGAATTTGAAGGCTACTTTATCACGCGGGCCGCTCAGGGGGCGAGTTTTATCAGGCGGAGCATCTCGTCGAAGCGCGGGTCAGCGCGGAGCTTATCCAGGCGCGGGTCAACTTTGAGGTGGATGAAGGATTCGTCGCGCTCGCGGTAGGCGCGCTCAAGCCACTCGAAGGCGGAACCCTCGTCGCCGAGCGCGACGTGGATGAGGGCGATGGAGTAGGGCGAGACGTAGTCCTGGCGGCCGACCACCTCCTTCAACTGTTCGATGATTCTGAGCGCCTCGTCGCGGCGGTTTGCTGCGGCGTAGGCGTGGCCGAGCGCGGCGATCATCTCGGGCTTGCCTTCGGGGAACTCCGCGGTCTTCGAGAGGCTGATGGCGCGCTGGTAGGCGCTGATGGCCTCGTCGTACAGGCGCTTCTGCTCGTAGGCCAGCCCGAAGCTCCAGTGCGTGTCGGCGTAACGCGGGTCGCGCTCCAGGGTCTGCTGCAAGTGGGCAAGCGCCTCGTCGTAGCGCCTGGCCCAGAAATAGGCGCGGCCGACGCCCGTGCTGATCGAGAGCGAGAGCGGGTCAAGCTCAAGCGCGCGCTTGCGCTGTTCGAGCGACTCGTCGTGGCGGCCCATCTCCGAGAGGTAGACGCCGTACCACTGGTGCGCCGTCGCGTAGCCGGGCTTCAGTTCCAGCGCGCGGCGGAACTCGCTCTCCGCGCCGGCCCAGTCCCACTCGTAGGAGAGCTTGATCTTGGCGAGCGAGGTGTGCGCCTCCGGGAGCTCCGGGTCAATCTGGAGCGCGCGGTTGGTCTTCTCGATGGCGATGGGCATGGCCTCCTTCGGCGAGAGCTGTAGGAGGTTGCCGAGGACGTAGCAGTCGGCGAGGCCCGTGTAGGCGAGCGCGTAGTTGGGGTCCAGCTCAATCGCCTGCTGGAAGTAGCGAATCGCCTCGCGTATGTCTTCGGGCCGGCGCTTGTTCCAGTAGTAGCGGCCCTTCCAGTAGAGCTGATAAGCCTCGGAGTTCTCCGTGTAACGCTTGGCGAGTTGCTTGCGCTCCTGGCCGGAGAGTTTGAGGCGCAGCTTCTCGGTAATCTCGCGCGAGATGTCGTCCTGAAGCGCGATGATGTCAGAGAGCTTGCGGCTGTAGCGTTCGCCCCAGAGCCGCGTCTGCGTGTCCACGTCCACCAGCTCCGTCTCTATGAAGAGGTCGTCGTTCAGGCGGACGACGCGGCCGGTCAGGACGGCGTGGACGCCCAGCTCGCGGCCGACCGTCTGCGGGTCAACCTCCTTGCCCTTGTAGCGGAAGACGGAGCTGCGCGCGATGACCTTCAGGTTCGGCAGCTCCGAGAGGCTGTTGATGAGGCTCTCGGTCAGCCCGTCGGAGAGGTACTCGGTGTTGGCGTCGCCGCCCGCGTTGACGAAGGGGAGCACGGCGACGGAGTCTATGGCGCGGGTCGGGCGCGAAAAGTACCAGTAAGCGAAGAGCGCGCCGGCCACGGCGAGCGCGGCCAGGCCGATGAGCAGGACGCTCCCGCGGCGTCTGTGCTCCGTCGAGTGCAGGATGCCGCTCATGGTCGCGCGCGCCAGGGGCTCGCGCGCGGTCTGCATGGGGAACTGGTCCGTGCCCGTCAGGCGCGCGGCCGCGCCCGAGGAGTCGTCCCGGCCGCTCCCTGCGGCGCGCGCCAGCTTCAGCTCGAACTCCAAATCCTGCTTGAACGTCCGTAGGTCTTCGAGCAGCTCGCGGGCCGTCTGGTAGCGCAAGTCGCGGTCTTTCATGAGCGCGCGGCTGACGATCTCTTGAAGTCTTGGCGGGACGGCTGCGACGTGGTCCGAGAGCGGGCGCGGCTCCTCCTTTAGGATCGCGGCGACGACCTCGTGGTTGGTCGCGCCCTCGAACGGCGAGCGCCCGGCCAGCATCTCGTAGAGCAGTATGCCGAGCGAGAAGATGTCCGTGCGGCCGTCAACTTCGATGCCGCGGGCCTGCTCCGGCGACATGTAGCGCGCCGTGCCGATGACGGCCCCGGCGTCCGTGTGGATCTGCGTGGCGGCCTCGGGCGTAGTCGAGCGCGTCTCGGCCAGCTTGGCGAGGCCGAAGTCCAGGACTTTGACGTAGCCGTCCTCGCGCAGCATGACGTTCTCGGGCTTAACGTCGCGGTGGACGATCTCTTTGGCGTGGGCGGCGGCGAGAGCGGAGGCCGTCTGAATCGCCACGTCGAGCGCCTCCCCGATGCCGAGCGGCCCGCCCTTCATGCGCTCGCGCAGGGTGACGCCCTCTATAAACTCCGTGGCGATGAAGGTGACCCCGCCCTCCTGCTCGATCTCGTGAATCGTGATGATGTTCGGGTGGTTGAGCGAGGAGGCGGCGTGCGCCTCGCGGGTGAAGCGCTGCATGCGCTTCTGGTCTGCGGCAACTTCCGCCGGGAGGAATTTGAGGGCGACGGTGCGGCCGAGCTTGGTGTCGGCGGCCAGGTAAACCTCACCCATTCCGCCGGAGCCGATCAGCGAGCGGATTTCGTAACGGCCGAAACGTGTGCCTGGGGGGAACGCTCCTGACATCCTGGGCGAAACTTCGGTAGGCTGGCAAACAGGGCCAAAATTAACCTCACGCGCCGCGCAAGATTCTAGCCGAGTTCCGCGAAGAACAGAAGGCGCAAGCCCAGCGATTAATGATGGTGGGTTAGCGTGGAGTAGGGAGTGAGCGGCTCCGCCGCTCACTCCCTGCCGAACTCCCTTCCCATATCACTGTGGACTTGGGAGCGGCCCCGTCGAGCCGCACTGGCCCGCGCCCGTGCCCGGCGGGACGGCGAGCGGCCCCTGCTGGATGAAGCAGAGGAAGGAATACTCCTTCTTCGCGCTCGCCAGCGCCGTGAAGTTCGAGTCGAGCAGGCCGTAGGCGTCGTTCCCGTTGAGCGACCAGTAAGCCCAGTGCAGCGAGCTGACGGCCAGCCCGGAATCGTTAGCGGCCGTGCGCGTGTAGCTGCTCTGTATGAAGTTGACCATGTCCGTGAACCACTGGCCCTGCGAGCCCGCGCCGGAAGAGAACATGTCCGCGTCGGTCTTCCCCGTCCCGACCTCGCCTATGAAGACGGGGGCCTGCGTATAGCCTGTGTGGCCCGTATTGCCCCAAGGGTACGAGCTGTGGCCGGGCCAGACGGGGTTGACGCCGCCCGCCAGGTTCGGGAACGCCCAGAACTTCTTCCAGATGTCCGCGAGGCTCGAAGCGGAGCACCCGCTGCGGTAGCAGGTCTGCGCGTTGAACCAGGCTTGCTGGTATTCCACTGGGCCATAATCGTGGCCGGAGTAGACGAGCTGGTTGTTGACGGCGGGGCCTAGACTCGTGGCGTTGCCGCCCGCGTTGAGGACGACGGGCGCGCCTGGGTTCGCGGCGTTGCCGTTGACGCCGAGCAGGTTGCCGCCCCACCAGTACCAGTCGTAAGGCCCGTTTGCCATCGTGCCCGTGGCGGTCGGGTACGTGCTGATTCCTTCGACGAAGATCAAGGGATAGTCCCAGCCGTTAGCGAGCGCGTCGCCGAGAATCGTGTCGCCGGCGCGCTCGGCCGCGAGCCGCCAGTCCTTGCAGGTCGAGGTCGCCACGCAGGCGGGCGCGAACGGGTTCGGGTTCGGGTTGACTTGCGGGTCTATGCCGTCGCCGTTGCCCCAGGCCGCGCCCGCGAGATAAGCAGTCCGCGACGGCGTGTGCGGCTCGTTGCGCAGGTCGTAGCCGATGATGACGGGGAAGCCGTCGGAGGCCAGGTAGTTGACCGTCACGGTGTCGGTCGTCCCAAGCGTCTGCCGTATGCCGTGCGCCCAACGCTGGATGCTCACCCAGTCGCTAATCCACTTCTGTTCCGTGTAGTTGTTCTTGCCGGAGACGAAGTACCAGAGCCCGTTGCCCTCGGCCGAGTTGCCGGCCTCGGAGCGGTGGTTGTCGAGGATGACGTGCAGGCCGCGGGAGCCGGCGTAGTTGACTATCAGCGCCAGGATGTCGCGCGCGCGTTTGCCCTTGCAACTCGCGCAGGCGCTGATAGTGTTGGCGTTCGGGGCGGGGTTCAATTCCCACATCGCGTTGGAGAAGGGAATCCGTATGGTGTTGTAGCCGTACTGCGTGATCCGGTCAACGATGTAGGTGTAGTCCTTGGCGTAGAAGCCGTGGGCGACGCCGGTGCTGGTCTCGAAGCCGTACCAGTTGATGCCCGTGATTCTGAACTCGCTGCCGTTCGGGGCGACGATCTTGCTCCCGCTCGTGCTCCAGCCGGCGAGGGCCGTGCCGGCGGCGCAGCACACCAGCAGGCAGGCGAACAAACTCCGTAGAAGCTGAGGCCGGAAGGGTAGACTCATGTTGCAACCTCCTCTTTATGGTAAGGACCGAATTTGTGTGGAAAGCAGAAAACTCAGGGGCGACCATCTTATCCGCGTCCGCCGATAAGTCAAGCCTTACCGGGCGCTGGGCCAATTCTGACTAAATCAGAGGCCCGACATTGACATCCATCCCTTACAGGGAATATCGTCCCCCGCGCCCGCTCCACGCGCATCCTGCTAATGAGCGTCTCCCCTCATTGGCCTCACGCACGCCGAGCGGCGAAGGCCAGCCTCCGGGGTGTTAGACCGCCCCGGGCGGCAATCGTCAGCCTTTTCGGGTATTAGACCGCCGCTGGCGGTAAGAGTCGCCTATAGTCGAAAAATACCGCCCTAGGCGGTCTAATTGTAGTTATGCCGCTCCGCATAAAACCGGAAGCAAAGTTGAATCAAATCGTGGAGCAAATCAAATCGAACCTTGAATGGTAGAATCACAGGGCGGCATATCAAGTCATTCGACCGGAGCGCGAAGAGCGCGGCTTTCATCCGCTAACTTGAATGCTTGGTTCGGAGTCTCCGCGCCCGGTCAATTCTGCGTTAGATTCGCTGACGGAAGAGAAACGAGAGTTGAATGTACTCAAAGACAGAACTCCACAGTTGAATGATTCAACTCACGGGCGAATCTAACAACTCATTCAACCGGAGCGGAATCAGCCCGGATGTCATCGTGAACTTGAATGCTGCTCGGCAATCCTTCCCGCCCGGTTAGATACTGTGTTGGATGTCAAGCAGATTTCACCCACTGCGGGTCGAACTGCTTGCCGTGCTTCAACACACCGTAAGCGAGATGTAGGAGCTTACGCATCACGGCGCAGATGACGCTCTTCTTGCACTTGCCTCTCTGGCGCAGCCCCTCGGCCCACTGTTGGAAGAACGGGCTGCACCGCAGCGCCGTGATGGCCGGGAAGTAGAGCGCCTTGCGCAGTCGAGCATTACCGATCTTTGAGAGCCTGGCACGCCCCTTCAGAGAACTCCCCGATTGGCGCTCTCTCGGCACCAGCCCCGCGTAGGCCGCCACTTGTCGCGCGCTCCTGTACTGCTTGATGTCCGTGATCTCGGAGAGCAGCAGAGCGGCCGTGGTCTCCGCGATGCCCGGGATGGAGTCGAGCAACTCGCTTTGTCGCTTGAGTCCGGGATGATTGTTGATGTGCTGGCGGATCAACTCCTCTGTCCGCTTGATCTGCTCGTTGAGGTGATTGAGCAGTTCTTCAACACTTCGGCGCACGACCTCAACCGTGATCCCTGAAGAGAGGCGATTCTCTTCGGCGACACGCATCTCGATGAGCGACTCCAGGCGGCGCACAAGTGCCTGTAGTTCTCGGACTTCGACCGGCAGAGGTGTCCATGCCGGGGGCTCTTGAGCTTGGCAAAAGCGGGCGATCAGTTCGGCATCCACGCGGTCTGTTTTCGTGCGTGAAAGCCGACTTTGAGCGAAGGCTTTGACGGCCGCCGGATTGATGACGCTGACGGTGTGACCCGCTTGATGAAGATAGAGGGCGAGAGCTTCGCCGTAAGTGCCGGTGGCTTCCAGGCAGGCGTGGACTCGCTGGCCGCCGTGCTTTGCGAGCCACTGACGGAGCTGCTCAAAGCCGGCTCCGTTGTTGGGAAAGACTTTGTGGCGGAGCTTACCTTGGGAGCTGATGAGGCAGACGTTGAACTTGAGTTTCGCGATGTCAATGCCGAGTGCTGGTTCCGTCATTGGGTGAACTCCTCCCGAAGAGAAGAGAATGCGGCGCGGGTCAAACTTGCAGATGCAAGCTCAGCTCAAGCGTGTGAGCGGCTTCGGATACTGTCCGACCTCGGTGCGCTGCACGCAATGGGCACCGGGAGCTAGACTAACCGACTGACTCCGTGGTCAGAATTCGAGCACAGCTTCTCCGGTGCCCTGTGATCGCTGAAGCTTGCCGCTTCAGCAGACTTCAGTCAACATACAAATTCGGGCGTTCGGCGGCTACGCCTTCAAACAGAGGTGACGTTGAGTCAGAGATGAGAGCAAAGGCAGAACCAACGTTGCGTGGTCACGTCGTAAGCGCCGCCGAACAACTCATTGAACCCGACCGCGAAGAGCGCGGTTCTCATCCGCGAGACTCGAATGCTTGATACAATGCTTCCGCGGTCGGGTTAATTCGGGCGTTCGGCGTCTTCTCTTATTTGATACAATATCTAACCCGAAGGAGAAGAAAGATGAAACGACATACCTCATTCATTAACCTCGCCTTAGTTTTTCTTCTGTGGTTTAGTCTTGCCTTCAAGTGCGGTAGTAGCAACGATGGCTCAAGCGGCTCGCGATCAGGGAGCCGAGTAACAGCAAGCCGAGAATATGCGGGAAAGATGACCATCACCATCACCTACCTTGATCCAGAGGGCAACTTTCAGCGAAAGAATAGTTTTCAACATAATGACGTAAAAGTTTTTGTAGGCCCTCCACGTAGGGCAGGCAGCATGGTTGATAGCAATCCCATCAGCCTAACTTTTGGGTCTAATACAAGTCAGTCCGCCGAAGGGCAACTCTCTGTCGGCTCTGCGGAGGCATACACGGACGTTAGAGATAAAGTGTCAGTCGTATTGCAGTATTGGAAGCTAGAGCTTGATGGTAATGAGCTTTCAGGCACGCTCACCGATAACCATACGGCAGAAGGAGCAGCCCTCCCGAATCACCTTAATGCGATCAAGGAAATTGTGCCGGGACGACCAAATCTCGGTAGTCTTGTTTTCGCACACTCGCTTGCCAAAGGCACTCGGCTTGAAGGGATGATTGATGATGATGCAATCCGATTGAACATTGAAGGCAATGTTTCAGAGCAAAGCAAACCTTTCGCGGCGGAAGTTGTAGCACGGCGAGTGAAATGAAAGGATAAAACCATGAAAATCGCTGCCATCGCGGTTCTGATTATGGGAATTGTATCTGCGGGACTGTCTACGAACTACTATATCCAAGCCCGCAACTTGGAATGGGAAAAGTTTTCACGGGTGATGTTGGCGTTTAATGCAGTCGAAATTCTTAGCAACAATCCCGCTTTCGGCCCGCGGCCTGAATACTTTGTCAAGGACTTGGACGCTAATAGAAGGGCTGAGTTGGAGGAGTCGCTAGCGAAGGATATTAGAGAATGGCGGGAGTTGCTTCCGCGTGCGAGGCGCTATGAAGGACTCTCGATCCTATTTTCTCTAGGTAGTGTTGGGTCATTTGCCGTTGGTACAGTGCTGCTATTAGTGCTTCTATTTTTCCATAGAAAAAAGGCTGTCGTTTAAGTGGCGCAAGGCTCTAATGAAACGCCATAAATGGTACATGCCACGCGCCGCCGAACAACTCATTCCAGCCGACCCTCGCCAGCGAGTCTTTCATCATCAAGTTGCTTGGTTTCGGCTAGATTGTCGCTATTGCGCTGGCTTCGGGCGGCTGAATTCGGGCGTTATGCCGCTCCGCATAAAAAACAGAAGTTGACTTGAATGAACCGGAGCGGGAAGTCTACGGCAACAGTTGAATGATAGAATCAACGGGCGGCATAACAAGTCATTCGACCGGAGCCGAATAAGCTCGGATGTCATCGAGAACTTGGATGCCGTTCGATGATATCTTCGGCCCGGTCAATTCCAGCGTTATGCCGCTCCGCATCAAAAAGAAAGCTGAATTGAGTGAATCGGAGAAGGAAGTCTACCGCGACAGTTGAATGGTTCAAACCAATGGGCGGCATAACAACTCATTCAACCGGAGCGGATGGAGCTTGTCTCTTATCGTCAACTTGGATGCTGCTCGCAGATATTTCCCGCCCGGTTAGATACTGTGTTCTCTGTCAAGCAGATTTTGCCCATTCGGGATCAAATGGCTGCTCTGACTTCAAGACACCATAAGCGAGATGAAGGAGTTTCCGCATCACAGCACAGATCACCGTCATCTTGCACTTGCCGCGCGCTTGCAAACCCTCGGCCCAGGATTGGAAGAAGGGGCTGCACCGTAGAGCCGTGATGGCCGGGAAGTAGAGCGCCTTGCGCAGGCGAGCATTACCGATCTTTGAGAGCCTCGCGCGCCCACGTAAACTGCTGCCCGATTGGCGCTCACGCGGCACCAAGCCAGCATAAGCCGCCACTTGGCGCGCACTGCGGTACTGTTTGATGTCTGTCATCTCAGAGAGCAGCAGGGCGGCTGTCGTCTCTGCGATGCCCGGAATGGAGTCGAGCAACGCGCTCTGTCGCTTCAGTCCGGGATGATTGTTGATGTGTTGGCGGATCAACTCTTCTGTCCGTTTGATCTGCTCATTAAGATAAGCGAGATGCTCTTGGACACTCGCGCGCACGGCCTCGACCGTGATCCCAGACGAGAGTCGGTTCTCTTCCATGACGCGCATCTCGATAAGGGATTCCAGACGGCGGACAAGTGCCTGTAGTTCTCGCACTTCTTGAGGCAAGGGCGTCCAGGCGGGCGGTGCTTGCGCCTGTGTGAAGCGGGCAATCAGTTCGGCATCCACCTTATCTGTTTTAGTCCGTGAGAGCCGACTTTGAGCGAAGGCTTTGACGGCTGCCGGGTTAACGACGCTGACGGTGTGACCCGCCTGGTGCAGAAAAAGCGCCAGTGCTTCGCCATACGTACCAGTGGCTTCTAAGCAGGCATGGACTCTCTGGACGCCTCGCTTGGAGAGCCACTCAGCCAATTGTGCAAAGCCAGTCGAGGTGTTGGGGAAGAGTTTGTGCCGGAGCTTATCTTGCGCGTTGATGAGACAGACGTTGAACTTCAGTTTCGCGATGTCAATGCCAAGGACAGATTCAGTCATGGCGCTGCACTCCTCGTTTCGAATCGGATGCGGCGCGGGTCAAACTTGCGGATACAAGCTCTGCTCAAGCGTGTGAGCGGCTTCGGATACTGTCCGACCTCGGTGCGCTCGCCGCGGATGGGCACCGGGAGCTAGACTAACCGACTGACTCTGTGGTCAGAATTCGAGCACAGCTTCTCCGGTGCCCCGTAGTCGGCAAAAGCTTGCCGCTTCTGCCCACTTCAGTCAACATACAAATTCGGGCGTTCGGCGGCTCCGCCTCCAAACGGAAGTAGTATTGAGTTATAGGTGAGAGTAAAAGCATAATCGGCGTTGTGTGATTACGTCGGAAGCGCCGCCGAACAACTCATTGCAGCGGAGCGCGAATCAGCGGCCTTTCATCGAGAACTTGAATGGTCGCGGCATTGTGTGCGCGCCCGCTGAATTCGGGCGTTCGGCGGCTTCGCCTTCACACGGGGGTGACGTTGAGTCGAGGGCGAGAGCAAAGACATAATCAGCGGTGAATGGTCACGTCGCAAGGGCCGCCGAACAACTCATTCGACCCGACCGGAATGAGCGTACCTTTCATCGAGAACTTGGATGCCGCTCGTAGATTATTCCCGGCGGGTCAATTCGAGCGTTAGATTTCTTCCGAGATGGAAGCTCTCTGGACTAAAATATTAGAGCCAGCTAGTACAATTATTTAGCAAGGAGACACTTATGCTCTACACAGTAGCCCAGGCTAATGATCCTCAATCTTTAGTCAATCTTGTTAACGGGTTAATACAAAAAGGATATGAGCCTCATGGCAGTTTATGTGTACTTGGTCAAGTTGGCCCTCTTCTAGAACATTGTCTCTATATACAGGCGATGGTAAAGCGACCTCATGATGAGACCTCGAATGAAAGTTAAATCTAGTGTTGACGACAAGTTATAATTACGCAGGTTGAATGGCAGGCCGAAATCTAACAACTCATTAAACCCGACCGCGAATAGCCTGCCTTTCATTCGCAAGCTTGAAGGCTGGATACAATGCTTCCGCGGTCGGGTTAATTCGGGCGTTAGGCGCTATATGGTATTGTATAATCTCTCCCAAGGATAAGATTATGTGGATTTGTCCAAAATGTAATCAGCGACTGGGTGACGGAGATGAGTTGTGTTGGAGATGCTTGACTAAAAGAAGTGCTCCCGCTTCGTTAACTGAAGGTGAGTCGAAGGAAAACCAACATGCCGCTCATCATTCCGCATCTTTTGGAGCATTGACTAAGCGACAAACTAAAAGCAGAAAGAAGCTTTGGATTATCGTTTCTCTCGTTGTAGTTATGCTTGCTGCTCGGGAAGGCGGTTTTATCAACTGGTATTTCTATGCCTTTGACTCTAATAGCAAGATGCTTCTACATCTCGATAGTAGTTATTATATCTATCAAGGAGACAAGGTTAATTATACTGAAGCAGACAAAGACACTAACTACACTGGATCGTCCGCAGATAAATCGTATGGCGTCTCTTTCAATCTCTCTGGTGAATCAAATATATTTAGTGATCTTAAGGAACAGTTACAAGCAGATTTGCAGGGCAACCAGCAGTTTTCAGCATACGTAGATGAGGTTGACATCAATGGACTATACTGGCTGCCTCTTTACAAAAGCGGTTATTGTAAATATTGATTGCGTGTTAGAGCTGTGGGAGCTAATTCCATTGTCTATACCGGCACTGTTGCTGGCGAAACAGACTTTAATATCAGTGGCGCTTGCTCAATCGGGATGCTTAAAAAAGTCTTAAGTAAAAAGATAGCTGAACAAGTGATTAAAACAGTACGTAATAATGCCAAAGAACGCGCCTAACAACTCATTCAACCCGACGCCTCGATAGCATTCTTTTCATGCTGCTTTCTTCGTTGTAAATTGAATGCCTGCGCTCGGCGCGGGTTAATTCGAGCGTTAGATGCTAGCTATTGGAGTGACCAAATACTTGAATTGAACGTGAAGGAGAACCTTTGAGACGACGACTCTTCATCCCAGACGAAGTCAAAGACTCAATCTCGTCCCACCTCTATGCTTCCACAGCCAAGGCAATTGGGGGATACCTTTCTGGTAATGAAGATGAAGATACATTGACCGGCGATTTAGGTGCGTCTCTGCGCATTAGCAGTCAGAAAGTTGATGTTCCAGCCGGTCAAGAAGTCAGTGGCCCTTGGACATGGTCAATTACCTATTACAAATTTCGGGGGCGCGGGAATAAAGCAACTGAGAATCTTCTGGGCGCTGACGGAATTTTTGAGTTAAGTGTAAATTGGAATGTGGGTAACATTGAAAAGAAGTGCTTACTCTTTCAGGCAAAAAACCAGTGGCATAACTCAGACAAATCTCTTCTTGAGCAGTGTATAAAGCTTTCTACATGGAGAGAGGCGGCATTCATTTTGAATTATACCCCCACTGATTATGAGGCTTTCTTTATTGATGATGTGATTAGAGCGGGAGGTTCGCGATTGCAAGCTTCCCAAGGGGTTTCCTTAGGGGCTTTTCTAAGCAGGCACTTTCTTGAATGTTTAATTGGAGACACCGATCTCAAATATGATGCTACATCTCGTAGACTCAGTTGGAGGGCATTAAATGGAGAGATGGTGGAAACAGGGTTTTCAGTGAGGCATAGATTCTCCGTCAACATCAATCCACCGAAGCGAAATAAAAGAATTAAAAGTGGGCACAGAGAAATACCAAATAATGAAGTTTATGGCTATCGAATGCAGGCTAGCGAAGAAGATATGCTTTCATTGAGACCCGACTATACTGAAAAAGACATTAAGAATGCTCGTAGGAAGTTGGCACAAGCGTATCATACAGACGTAAATCAGAATATGGACAGTCTACTTCAAGAGATTCTGAATAGAAGAATGCAAGAGTTCAATCATGCACGGGACGTGCTTTATTCCAAAGTTAAGAAGGGCCGCTGAATCTACTCAACGACGGCGCATCTAACAACGGCATGCACCCGACCGCCGACACGCAGCTTGTCATCTACTTCCAGAGGCTAGGGGCGGCGGGTGATGCCGGGCGTTAGGCGCTAAATGGCATTTACACGAGGAGTCGGAAAGAAATGTAAAGATTCTGCCCGGCGGTTAAAGATTAGGGCGGGCCTCCTGAAATTCTAACGGCGCCGTTAGAAGTTCGGGGAGGCGGTTAGAGTTTCTAACCGCCCGGTTGAAAATTCTAACTGACCGTCCCGAAAATCGGGGAACGTGGTTAGAAGTTCGGGGAGCTGGTTAGAAACTCTAACCAGCTCCCCGAACTTCTAACCAGCCTCCCACAAATTCTAACCGCCCCTCTACAAATTCTAACCGGCTCCCCGAACTTCTAACCGCCCTGCCATTAAATATGCCCACAGCGACAAAGTGAAGTATCGTTCGCGTGCGCGTTTGGGAGGCGGGCGCGCGACATGGAGGAAACTATGGAGCCGGTTAAGGACGCGAGTCATCTCTACGAGGTCGAGCGCCGGGCCGTTCACGCCGAGCGGCCCGGCTTCCGTATCAGCGAGCTACAGATTTCGCCCACGCAGCAAGTGCCCTGGCACTACCACACCAATGTCCAGGACACGTTTTACGTGATCGAGGGGCGGCTCAGGCTCCTCCTGCGCGAGCCCGCGGAGGAGGTGTGGCTCGGCCCCGGCGAGACTTATGCCGTCGGGCCGCGCCGCCCGCACATGGTGCGCAACGGCGGGGACGCCTCGGCCACGTTCCTCGTCCTACAGGGGATCGGCGAGTACGATTACGTCCAGTTGGTGTGAGCGCAGGGAAGTGAAGCCACAGTTATTTCGGGACGCCTTTGCGCGCGACCAGTTCCATCGCGTCGCAGAAGCGGTCCAGTTCCGCGAGCGTGGTGTAGACGTTGGGCGTGATGCGCAGGCCGCGGAACTCTTCGTGGATGATGGGAGTGGTGAAAATCTTGTGCGCGGACATCAGGTGGTTGGCGACATCCGCTGGGTTCGTCCCCTCTACCTGCACGTTGGCGATGGCGCACGACTGCTCTGCGGCGAACGAGGTGTTGAAGGTCACGTGCGGCACGTCCTTGAGGCGGTTCATCCAGCGGCGCGCGAGATACCGCAGCCGCGCTTCCTTGCGCGCGGCCCCGAGCGCGTCGTGGAAGAGCAGGGCTTCGCCGATGGCGAGGCGCGGGGCCGCGGAGTGTGTGCCGACCTCCTCGAACTTGCGTATGTCCGCGGCCTGCCTTTCTTCGGCGGCGAAGAGCGGCCAGACCTTTTCGATCTTGTCGCGGCGGACGTAGAGCATCCCAGAGCCCTTCGGCGCGTAGAGCCACTTGTGGAGCGAGGTCCCGAAGTAGTCGCATTCGAGGTCCGCTTGCTTGAAGTCTAACTGAGCGAACGAGTGCGCGCCGTCAACGACCGTTTCGATGCCGTGGGCTCGGGCCAGCCGGCAGACCTCGCGCACGGGCGTGACCTGCCCGGTGATGTTGACCATGTGCGAGACGAGCAGGAGTCGCGTGCGCGGCGTGATGCCGCGCTCGTAAGCGTCGGTAATCTCAGAGAGGCTTGCGGGCGCGATTGGAATCTTGACGAGTTTCAGCACCACGCCCTCGCGCCGCACGCGCTGGCGGAGCGTGGTCAGCATCCGCGGGTAGTCCTGCGTCGTCGTCAGGATTTCGTCGCCCGGCTGCAAGTCTATCCCGAGGAGCAGGGCTTCGAGCGATTCGGAGGCGTTGCGCGTAATCGCCACCTCCTCGCGGTCGCAGCCGAAGAGTCCAGCCAGCCCCGTGCGAATCGCCTCCGACTGCGGCTCCAGGATTTGCCACATGGTGTAGGCCGTGGCGTCCTCCTGCTCCCAACTGTAACGCACGAGCGCCTCCGTGACGACGCGCGGGCTGGGGCTGACGCCGCCGTTGTTGAGGTTGACGAGGCGGCGCGTGACGGAGAAAGAGTTTTGGATTGTGGCCCAGAAATCCTCGTCCGCGGCGGCCTCCTCGGGCGTCAGGTGGGCGACCCCTTGCGCGGCCGCGCGTATCTCGTCCAGCGACGAGGCGACCGCCGCGTCTGAAAGCGCCGCGAGGCCGACGCCCTTGCCGGCCGATGGGAGGAAGTCTTTGATGTCCCTCATGGCTGCCACGGCTTAACGATTCGGGCGCGGCCCGGCGACGTACCCGACGCGCGTGACGGCGGCGGCGTGCCCCTTCTCGTCCGTGACGCGGACGTTCAGCAGCACCCTCTGCTCGGGCGTGCCGCCTTGCGCGAGGGCGCAGAGCGGGAGCCAGAGCGAAGCCAGAAACAACGAAGCGCACTTGAGGATGAGTTTCATAGCTTGGGGTTCTCGTAAATCACCTGACCGCCGAGGACGGTCATGACGACTTCCGTCTGCAAAATCTCCGGCGGCGGGATGGTCAGCAGGTCGCGCGAGTGGACGACCAAATCCGCGAGCATCCCGGTCGCAATCTGGCCCTTCTCTACCTCTTCAGACGAGGCGTAGGCGCTCTCGGCCGTGTAGCAGCGGATGGCGTCTTCGATTGAGAGGCGCTCCTGCGGCCACCAGCCGCCCGCGGGGTCGCCCTCCGTGTTCTGGCGCGTGACGGCGGCGTAAAGGCCGAGGTACGGATTAATCGGCTCGACGGGCCAGTCCGTGCCGAAGGGGACGTGAACACCGAAGGACCGCATCATGTGCCAACTGTACGCGCCCTGGACCCTGTACTCGCCCAAACGGTCCTGCGCCCAACGCTTGTCCGAGATGGCGTGCGACGGCTGCATCGAGGCGATGACGCCGAGGTCGCGGAAGCGCGCGAAGTCAGAGGGCGCAACGACTTGAGCGTGCTCGACGCGGTGGCGCCTGGGTGAAGGCAGATGGATGATTGATGAAGACGAATTTTTATCCGGGGGCTGAACTCTTTTTGACGACTCGGTAAAGGCCGCCGCGTAGCCGTCAAGCGCCATGCGGTTCGCGCGGTCGCCGATGGCGTGGAGCGCGATTTGGAATCCGGCCGCGTCGCGCTCGACTATCATCCTCGTTAACTCTTCCGGCGGGCGGCGCGGGATGCCGCTGTTCGCGGGGTCGTCCGCGAACGGCGCGAGCATCGCGGCCGTGCGCGACCCCAACGTGCCGTCAACGTAACCTTTGAGCGCGGTCAGCCGGAGCCGCCGCGGGTCGTCCTTGAACGTCTCGAACTCGGCGCGCTGGCGCTTCAACTCTTCGACCGAGTCCTCGAAGTCCTGCCACTCGGCGACGCGCACCGTGAGCTTGCCCTGCTTCAGCAGCTCGCGGTAGAGCAGAGTCGTCCTGTAGCCGGAGTTGTCCTGAATCGAAGTCAGCCCGTAGCGGCGGGCTTCTTCGAGCGCGCGCCCGAGCGCCTGCAACAGCTCGGCGGGCGTCGGCTGCGGGACGACGCGGCCGACCAACTGCGCCGCGGTCTCTTTGAGAATCCCTGTGGGCTCACCTTTCTCGTCGTGCAGAATCTCGCCGCCCTCTGGCGCGCGCGTCTCGCGCGTCAAGCCGGCCTTCTCCAACGCCAGCGAATTGGCCCAACTGACGTGCCCGTCAACGCGCTGGACGAAGACCGGGTTGCTCGGCGCGACCTCGTCCAAATCCTTGCGCGTGGGCCACTGGCCGCCCCACAAGGTGTGATCCCAGCCGCGCCCCGTAACCCAGGAGCCGGGCGGGAGTTCCTTCACCTTGGCCGCGATGCGCCGCTTGGCCTCGTCGAGCGTCTTCGCGCCGATCAGGTCAACGCGCAGGAGCGAGAGCCCGCCGCCCAGGAAGTGCAGGTGCGCGTCGTTGAAGCCGGGCGTGACGAGCCTGCCCTTCAGGTCAACGGTGCGCGCGCCCGTGTAGCGCGCCTTGATCTCGGCGTCCGTGCCGACGGCCACGATGCGATCATTGTCCACGGCGACCGCTTGGGCAATCGTCCCGCGCGCGTCCGCCGTGAAGACCTTGCCGTTCGTCAGCACGAGCGTGACCGTGCGCCGCGCCTGCGCGCCCGAAGGCAGAGAGTTGCAGACGAGCGCGAGAATGACCAGCGAGATTGAAAGGGTGCGTCGCATCTTTTTGAAGTCGCGGCAGAAAAGATAGGTTAGCGCGGACAGTTATATCACCGAAAGGCCCGGTTTACACAGTGGAAGTTTCGCGCCAAGGCGCAAAGTGAAAACGTAAGGCGCAAAGGGTTGACTCAAGCCTTTGCGCCTTACGTCTTACCTTTGCGCCTTTGCGCGAAACTGACCTCACCCTTCTTTCAACTCAGCCGAAAATCGCTATAATCGTCCAACAAAAATTCTTCCCCAGCAAAGGAACCGGCCGAAGATGAAGACAGAGACACTCGACCTACAGACCCCGAACGGCGCGACGACCGCGCACGTCGCGCTCCCCGACGCCGGGAGCCGCGCCGTCGTCATTCTCATACAGGAATGGTGGGGCATCAACGACCACATACGCGACCTCTGCGCGCGCTACGCCGGGGAGGGCTACACGACGGTCGCGCCCGACCTCTACCGCGGCCGGATCACCACAGACCCCGAGGAAGCCTCGCGCCTGATGCACGAGCTCAAGCTCGAAGACGGGATGGCGACCATCAGCGCCGCGCTCTCCGAGGTGCGCGGCCGCTACAACGCCGAGAGGGTCGGCATCACGGGCTACTGCATGGGCGGGACTTTCGCCCTGCGCGCCGCCTGCGAGCTGCACGAGCTGGCGGCCGCGGCCCCCTTCTACGGCGACATCCCCGAAGACAAAATTCTGGCACAGTTGACCGTCCCGACGCTCTTCTTCGCGGGCGCGCGCGACAACTGGATCACGCCCGAGAAGGTCAACGAGCTGAAGGAGTCCGCGCACAGGCACAACCTGCCCGTGGAGGCCGTCACCTACGACGCCGACCACGCCTTCTTCAACGACACGAGGCCCGACGTTTACAACCCGGAGGCCGCCGCCGACGCCTGGCGGCGCGTCCTCAACTTCTTCGACGGCCTGCTCAGAAAGTGAGTCGAGCTGAGATGACGACGGGAAAGCTCAAGCCCCTGCGCGCCCTGGCGGCGCTCCTCCCGCTTCTGCTCTGCGCCTGCGGCGCTCAGGCGCTCGCCCAAACTGGCACAACAGCCCAGGCCGACGGCACGATCATAGAGAGCGCGCCCTACACGCTCCCCGCGCACGAGCAGTTGCCGGACAATTTCAAGGAGGCTTACTCGAAGGAGGCCGTCGAGCGGATGCGCGGCTCGGCGGACCTTGAGCTGCTGAAGATCAAGTACCTGAGCGACGGCCTCAAGATCGTGGGCTTCATCTACAAGCCGAAGCGGACGGAAGGACAGAAGCTCCCGGCGATCATCTTCAGCCGCGGCGGGCTGGCCGACGGGGCCATCGGGCCGCAAAATTTCAACTACCTTTACGAGATGCACCGCTACGCGTCCGAGGGCTTCGTCGTCATCGCCTCGCAGTACCGCGGCGCGGACGGGAGCGAGGGCAAAGATGAGGCGGCGGGCGCGGACACGAACGACGTGATGAGCCTCTTCCCGCTCGCCCGCTCGCTCGGCTACGTGGACACGGGCAAGCTCTTCATGTGGGGCTACTCGCGCGGCGCGATGATGACCTTGCAGGCGCTCAAGCGCGGCGCTCCCGTCCGGGCCGTGGCCGTCGTCGGCGCGCCCACGGACTTGACGGCAAACGTCAACAACCCGGGCTTCGTACAGTTCGCGCGCAGGGTTTACCCGGACTTCGACGCGCGCCGCGACGAGCACCTGAAGAATCGTTCGGCAATCCTCTGGGCTGATAAGATTGACGTGCCGCTGCTCATCATGCACGGCGGCGCGGACCCCGGCACGCCGGCCACGCACGCGATCAATCTGGCACAGAAGCTGGAGGAGCAGGGCAAGACTTACGAACTCGTCGTCTACGCCAAGGACAACCACGGCGTCTTCCTCAACGCCGAGGACAGGCTCAGGAGGACCGTGGACTGGTTCAAGAACGTCCGCACCATGTCAATCGCACAGGCGGTCGGGCGGACAGTTCGCGAGCAGGGCGCGGAGGCCGCCGTCAAACAATATTACGAGCTAAAGAGGACCAAGCCGGACGTGTACGACTTCGGCGAGCCGGAACTGAACACGCTCGGCTACCTTCTTCTGAGAGACCAGCGCGTCAAGGAGGCGGTAGAGATTTTCAAACTGAACGTGGCCGCCTACCCCGAAGGCTTCAACACCTACGACAGCCTCGGCGAGGCTTACCTGGCCGCGGGCGAGCGCGAGCTGGCGATTAAGAATTACAAGAAATCTTTGGAGCTGAACCCGCAGAACACGAACGCCGTGGACGCGCTGAAAAGAATAGAGGAGCAAAAGTAGCGCGTTGACATGAAGAGCGGGGGCAAGCCCGCCTTCCTGACCTGTGAGGCGGCGTGCCTTGAGTGATTCAACTCGCGCGGCCTCGCAGGTCGGGAAGAGTGGCTTGCCCCCGCTCTTACTTAACCGAGCGCGGCCGGATTGCTGCCGAGAAATTCCTTCAATTCCTGTTCCGTCGGCAGGGCCGTGCGCGCGCCCAACGCGCGGCACTTGAGGGTGGCCGTCGCGTTGGCGAGTCTGAGGCAGTCTTCCACCTTTTCGCCGCGGAGCATCCCGTAGATGAAGCCGGTGTGGAAGGCGTCGCCCGCGCCGGTCGTGTCGCGGCAGCCCCCTGGCACGGCGTAGGCGGGCGATTCCAGAAAGACGCCATCATGGTAGATGAGCGCGCCGCGCGCGCCGAGCGTCATCCCCACCAGCGCGCAGCCGTATCGCGCCTTGACCTCGATTAGCGACGCGCGCTCGTCCGCGATACCCGTCAGGCGATGCGGGAACTCCTTCGAGGAGACGAGCACGTCTATCAGCGGCAGAAGCTCCGGCAGGCCGCCGTAGATGTTGTCTATGTCCGCGGAGACGATTGTGCCGCCGGCCCGCGCCTCCCGTGCCAAAGGCACACAAGCCGGCGGGTCGTGTGCGTCCAGGTGTAGCACGCGGCCGCGCGCGGCTATCTCGACGGGGGCTTCTTCAGGCGTGTAAGCCAGCCTCTCGTCACGGTCCCAGATGACCGTGCGCTCGCCGCTCGGCCCGTCAATGATGATGAAGGCAATCTGATTCTTCGCGCCCTCGACGACCTCTGCGAAGTCCGTGTTGACGCCGTCGGCCACCAGCTCCGCCAGGCCGAACTGCCCCGCCTCGTCCGACCCGAAGCGCCCCGCGTAGGCCGTCCTCATCCCGAGGCGGCTCAGCCCGGCCATCGCGGTCGCGGTCTGGCCGCCGGCCGCCGGCACGTGCTCGCTGAGCCGCACCTTCGTGTCGAAGGCCGGGTACGCCGGCACGACTATCAGGTGGTCAACGGCGTTCAGGCCGAAGCCCACGGCGTCGAACTCTTTGCTGCGGTCTAAGTCGAAAGGGAAGCGCATCGAATCTCCGGCGGTGTTATCGCTCTGCGGGTTTCTGGGCTATCATAAACATTAAAACTGACTGTGCCAGAAAAAACCAGATGAGCGCGGTGTTGGACGAAAAGCTGAAGAACCTCCCCGTCTCGCCGGGAGTCTACCTGCACAAGGACGAGGCGGGCAAGATTCTGTACGTCGGCAAGGCGAAGAATCTGCGCAACCGCGTGCGCTCCTACTTCCAGTCGGGCCGCGGGCACGACCGCAAGACGCGGGAGCTCGTCCGGCGGATACGCGATTTGGAGTTCATCGTCACGGACAACGAGGTCGAGGCGCTCGTCCTGGAATCCAACCTCATCAAGCAGCACAAGCCGCGCTACAACATCCTGCTCAAAGACGACAAGCAGTACCCGCATTTGAAGCTGACGGTCAACGAGCCGTTCCCGCGCGTGATGATTACGCGCCGGATTCAGCGCGACGGCGCGCTCTATTTCGGGCCATTCCTGCCGGCCTCGCTCGCGCGCCGCACCATAGACCTCATCAACCGCACGTTCCAGCTCCGCACCTGCGACATAGAGATTGACGGGCGGCTGCCGCGCCCCTGCCTCGAATATCACATCAAGCGCTGCCTGGGGCCGTGCGTCAAGGGCCTGTGCACGCCGGACGAGTACACGGAGGCCGTGCAGGGACGTGCGCCTGCTCCTGGAAGGGAAGAACAGGGAGCTGGCCGACACGCTCGAAGCGCGCATGACGCAGGCGTCCGAAGAGATGCGCTACGAGATGGCGGCGAAGTACCGCGACCTGCGCAAGACCGTGATGGCGATTGCCGAGCAGCAGAAGATGGCGACCTCGCCGGAGCGCGACGTGGACATCTTCGGCTACTACCGCGAGGGCGCGCGCCTCGCCCTGCAACTCTTCACCATGCGCGAGGGCAAGATCGTCGGCCGCCGCGAGTTTTACTGGGAGGACTTGCCGGAAGAGGACTTCGACGCGTCGGCGTTTTTGAGCGACGTGATGACGCAGTATTACTCGACCGACTACGTGCCGCGCGAGATTCACGTGCCGGTGGATTTCGAGGACCGCGAGCTGCTGGAAAAGGCTCTGAGCGAGCGGCGCGGGCGGCGCGTCCGCATCCTGGACCCGAAGCGCGGCGAGAAGCGCGATCTGATTGATCTGGTCGAGAAGCAACGCCAAGCTCGCCTTCGAGCAACGCTTCCGCGTCTTGAAGCCAGACATGGAGCGCGTGCTCGAAGAGTTGCAGGAGATGTTGGAGCTGCCGCGCTTCCCCGCGCGGATAGAGTCGTTCGACATCTCGCACATACAGGGCGCGGAGAACGTCGGCGGCATCGTCGTCTGCGAGAACGGCAAGATGAACCGCGCCGAGTACCGCAAGTTCAAGATCAAAAGCGTCGAGGGCGCGAACGACCCGGCCTCGATGCACGAGGTCGTGTTTCGCCGTTATCGCCGCCAGCTTGACGAGGGGAAACCGCTGCCCGATTTGGTGATGATTGACGGCGGCAAGGCCCAGTTGAACGCGGCCGCCGCCGCGATGCGCGAGCTGGATCTGGAAGCGATTCCGATGATCGGCGTGGTCAAACCGCCGCGTCGCCATAACGAGGTCTCGCACCTATTGGTCAAAGGGCGCGAGCACGAGCCGGTCTTCCTGGACTCGCACTCGCCTGTGCTGCGGCTGATTCAGCTGATCCGCGACGAGACGCACCGCACGGCCGTGCAGTACCACCGCAAGCGCAGGGAGCTGCGCGACTTCACCTCGGAGCTGACGGCGATTCCGGGCGTCGGCGAGAAGCGCAAGACCCGGCTGCTGAGGAACCTGGGCTCGATTCAGCGCGTCGCCTCCGCGTCCGTCGAAGAGCTCTCGCCCTTCGTCGGGCGCAAGACGGCCGAAGAGATTGTCGAGCACTTCGCGCGCCAGCGCGCTCTGGCCGGAGGCTCGCAGGAGACTCAAGACGCTGCGAGTCCAGGCATCTCTGCCGAGGTGATCGCTTCCATCGTCGAGCCCGAGAACATAGAGACACGCCTGGACGACCCCGAAGGCGACGCCGCGGACTTGCAGCCCATACGCTCCGTGGATCAGGAGGGGGGCGTGCGCGCGCGCCGCAAGTCAACGCGCAAGCGCGGCGAGCGCTCCTCGAACCCTCACGGCGTCAGGCGCGAGAAGATACCCGCCGAGCAAGAGGACACGGAAAAAGAGGATTTGAAATCTCAGATTTGAAACCTCAGCTTCAGGGTCGCAAACTTCACGTGTGCCAATTCCAAAAGTGCCACACCGCACTGTGCGTCAGCGCACGCTACGCCTTTATCATCTTTCCCTAATGTTCGGTGGCGGACATCAAAGTCCCGAATCAGACGTATGAACAGAATCAATGAAACTCCAACTGTCGGGCTTTTCGTGCGGGGGTGGATACCGCCGCTGCGGGAATTATTATAAGTTTTCGACGGCATCGGGCTTGCTATTGAATCTTGAGGAGCTCGAAGGTCGGGCGCGATGTTTACGGTGAGTCGCGAGGCAACCCGTGACGCTTCAAAGGTGTCTCATTGCGTCTCGACGACGAGAACAAGGGGGTTCCATTCGCTTTGGGCCTTCATAAAAAGATGGGGAGAAAATCTTCACGAAAGTATTCTCCCCTGAACCAGATCTTCCGCGGTGACATCACGCTCGACGACGAAGTCTTCCAGGGTCGGACCCAGCACAACTTCACCGTCGGCTTCGGCGTCGCCATACACTAATTCCCGCGAGCCCGAAAGCTCGACGGACAAACCACGAAGGCGCTGGGGAATACCTCCCCCAGCGCCTTCACAATTTTCAGAAATCAAACTCAAGCCTTTGCGCCTTTGGTTTTCCCTTAGCGCCTTTGCGGGAAACAGCCGTTCTCGCGAAGGCGCTAAGTAAAAACTTAAGGCGCAAAGGCTTGAGTCTGGGTTCTGAAACGGGCCTAACTTTTACGTGTTTCCTTCAGTGCGCGCCGCCCGGTGCTCCGCCGCGCAGGCCCGAGAAGTCGTAGGTGACGTGCATGATGAGCTTGCCGTCCGTGACTTCGGCGCGCACGTCCTTGACCTGCGCCTTGAGCGTCCCGTTGGCGGACTGCACGGGCATGGCGACCGCGAGCTGCTGGGCGCGCAGGATTTCGAGCGGGTTGATGCGCTGGTTAATTGAACGCTGGACCAGCAGCGTGGCGAGGCCGCCGACCATGGCCGGCGCACCTTCGAGGTTGACACCCTCGACGTTGATCTGGCCGTAGACGGTCTGCCTCTCCTGGTCGAAGCGCAAGTCTATGCTCGCCTGCGCCCAGCCCTGGAAGCGCGCGCACGCGCCGAAGATGTTCTTGCTGCCGTCGAAGGCGAGCGCCGCGCCGATCTTCCCGCCGGCGAAGCGCACGCCCGTCTTGACGTTGCTGCCCTCGGTCTTGATGACGACCGTGTCCGCGCAGTCTCCCTGAAACGCCGCCGGGAGCAACTGGGCCGCCGGAGTCAGCCCGACCTCCGGGGCGTCGTTCATCAGCGCCAAGTCCAACGGGAAGGAGGGCGGGCCGAGGTCGCGGAAGAGCGTGCCCAGGAGAGGGTCGAAGAATTTTTCGTCGAGCGTGATGACGGCCGTGCCCGGCGGGTCGCCGCCGGGCGCGGGGGCCTGCACGGGCTGTCCCGGCAGCGCCTTGGGCTTGGCCGCGCCGACCAGTAAGAGTACCAGCACCGCGCCGAGTACCAGGCCGACGACGCCTGTGATGACCGCTAGAATATATTTCATCGCAAGTCCTCTCAGTGCGCGGGCGACGCCGTGGGCGACGCTGCCGGTGAGCCTGCGGGCGATGCGGTCGGCGCGGGGGCCGGCGGTGAGCTGCTCGCGTTCATCATGTTCTGCATGAAGAAGAGCGCGGCGCGGCCGACGGCCTCGACCTGCGAGCGCACCTGCGCCGGGTCAATCTTGCTCAGCCCCGTGGGCTCGTCGAACGTGCCCGGCGCGACGGTCGTCTGAATGTTGCTCAGCTCGGTGACGATCTTGGCGGCGCTCGCGCCCGCGACCGGGGCCTGCGAGCTGATGAGCGTCTCGGAGCGCAGCGGCAGCCCCGTGTCCTTGTCCACGTAGACGAAAGACTCGGCCTTCACGTCGCCGGCCTGTGTGCCAGTTTTGGCAGCGCCCGCGCAGCGGTACTTGACGGCGCTCCGCCCGCCGAACTGCTCGTCGCCAACCTTCTCGCAGCCGCTCACGCTCTGCACCTGCTTGATGATCTGCCCGGGCGTCATCAGCGTCGGCACGTTGAAGCCTGTGGATTGTGCGTCAACCTCCGCGTACTGCTTCCGGTTAGGGAGAATGACGTAGTGCTTGTCGGCGCGGTCGAGGTAGACGATCTCGTCGCTGGCGACCTTGAAGGCCACGCGGCGGTCGCCGCCGTTGCGCGCGAAGTTGGCCGTGAGCGGCGGCGACGTGATGCTCTGCGTGCCGGTGACCTCGACCTTCATGGTGATGGTCGCGCTGTACTGGTCCGGCTCGCGCGCCTCTATGGCGTTCGCGGCGGTCGTGGTGGTGGTCGTCGTCGAGTTCGCGTTCGACGTGTTCGAGACGTTGGCGTCGGTCGTCGTGTTCGTGGTCGTCGTCGTGGAGTTGTTGGCGGCCTGCTGCTGGCACGCGCTCCCTGCGAGCGCGAGCGCGAGCGCGGCGACGGCCGTCAAAAATTTAGCGGACGGCTTCAAGGCAAAAATGTGCATGAGAAGACTCTCCTCAAATAGAGCGGCCGGGCGAGTGTCCTCGGTCCGCCGGGTTAGTAAAGCTGTCGAGAAGGGGCTAGTGGGCTAAGAATAACACGCGTGAGAGCAGTTGTCAGTGGTCAGTGGTCGGTGGTCAGTGATTGAATGTCGGATGCCTTGAGTCCTAATGGTTAAGAGTCAAGCTTCGACATTGATGTCTTTAACTGACCACCGACCACTGACCACTGACCACTGCTCTTGACTCGCCGCGGGATTTCGCGTAGAAGCGGCTTGCTTTTCCAGTTCCCCTAACGAGTGAGTTACATGATGAAACGAATTCTTGTGATCGTCGGGCTGGCCCTGCTGCTGGCCTCGTGCAGCAAGGTCGGGAAAAAGTTCGACCAGCAGAACACGGGGTCGCCGGGCGCGGCCTCGACCGGCCAGGGCGGGTCCTCTTCGGGCGGCGGCGGCGCGACCGGCGCGGGCTCCACGTCCTCCGCGGACGCGAGCGCGGGTCAGACGGTCGAGCGCCCGCAGCCGACGGCGGCGCAACTGGCCGCCGTGGAGGGCGGGCAGGAGGCCAAGTGGGACCAGCAGGGCATCACCTGGACTGTGCCAAAAGGCTGGGTCAAGGACAGGGCCGAGACGACGATGTACAATTGGCGCTCGCCGGGCGGCGGCGACTTCGGGTTCCTCATCGCCAACATCTCGCCGATGGGCGAGAGCTTCCCGACGGACATCTCGCTCAAGGCGATGTACGACCAGACGGTCGAGCGGAAGAAGAACGGGCAGGTGGAGGACGTGCGCTGGCTCGAACTCGACGGGGTCAAGGGCGTGGCGCTGCGCGAAGCGCCGCCCGAGAACAAGGAGGACCCGCGCCGCATACAGTGGATCACCTACCGCAAGTACGCCGGCCAGACGCAGATGCTCATCTTCACGCTCTCCTCGACCGGCCGCAGCTTCGACAAGTGGCAGGACGCGCTCTACGGCATCTTGTACTCGACGAAGCTAGTCCACTGAAGAAGGCAAAAGGCAAAAGGTAAAAGGGAGGCGGAGAGCCACATTTATTAAAAAGTGGCTCTCCGCCTTACTTACTTTTACCTTCTACCTTTTGCCTTTTTACTTTTACTGTTTCTTGATGTAGCTCCTGTGCAGGGTGGCGTCCTGCTTCTGGTCGCGGGTCTCGAAGAGGATGTTTTCGTTTGTCTCGCGCGTGACGCGGCGGACGCGGTCGGAGACCTGGTCCTCGGCGGCCTTGCCGTCTTCGGCCTCGGCGAAGAAGCCCTCGACGGATTCGGACTGCACGGTCTCGAACTTCGCGCCCCCTTGCAGCTCGGCGACGGCCTCGACCGCGCTCGCCTTGAGGAGTTTCGGCCAGAGCTTGCGGAAGAGCGCACTCGAACCGTAAACGTCCGCGTTGTTCATCTTGCCGTTGACGGCGACGGCGTAGCCGATCACGTCCGACTTGCCGTTGATGATGTTCGCGAGCTTCTTGACGTAGTCGTCCGTCACCTCCTGCACCTTCTTATTCTCCAGGCTCAACTGGAGGCTCGACTCAGAGACGGTCGAGTTGACGCTCACCCCGACGTTCTCGCTCAGCTTCGCCTGCGCCTCGGAGACTTTGGCCCAGACTTCGCCCTGCGACTTGGACTTGTTCACGGCGATCCGCTGAGCGTTGGTCACGACCACCTCGTTCGACGACTCGAACTTGCCGGACTCCTCCTTCCCGCGCTGCCGCCAGCGCCCCTGCTCGACGCAGAAGGCGGCAATCGGAATCCGCCCCGAGCGCGGCGGGACGATCAGGTCAACGGCCAGCACGCGGTCCTGCTGCCCGCCCTTGACGATGTCGCCGGACTGGACGTAGACCTCCTGGTCCTTCGAGACGTTCTCGATGGCCAGCTCGTTAACGTCCTTCGTCTCGTGGACGATGACGACCTTGCTCGCCAGCGCCTCCTGTAGCGTCAGGAAATTTTTGCCGGGCAGGGTGTCTTTGCCGTGCACGAGGAAGACGGAGAGGTTCTCGTGCGTGTAAGGGCCGGAGATTCTGTAGCCGTTGGATTGGGGCGGCTCGGACTTTTGGGCGGGGAGCATCTTCGCAGTAACGAACATCGCCAGCGGGAGGGCGACGACCACCAGGACGACTGCGATCCCGGCGGAGAGCAGGCGGAACTTCATACTCTACCTCCTTAGAGAAGCGAAAAAAATTGGCAAGGGCCGTGGCGCTTCACCCACAGAACGGGAGACGGAGGTCTTCTTGCGCGAAGCGGCGAGGGAAGATTTCCTGCTTGGTTGCAGACTTCGGGCGGGAGCGTTGCCAGCAGCAGCTATAATTCGAGCAGGGTTATGCGGGAAGAGGATTCAAACAGGGATGGACAGGATAGACATGATTAAAAAACTTGCCTTCTCTTATCCTGTCTATCCTGTCCATCCCTGTTAATTCATCAATCGGCCGCTTCCGTGACGTAAGAAGTGGGCGCGTCGGCGTGGGGGACGAAGCAGCGGCGGCAGCGGGCCTCGTAGCATGCCGCCGGCCCCGACGGCGACGCGCTCCTCGGAGTCGAAGGTGCGCTGCGAGTAGTTGGCAGGCTGGCCGCAGCGGACGCAGATGGCGTGCGTCTTGGTGATGTACTCGGCGACGGCCAAAAGCTGCGGCATCGGCTCGAAAGGTTTCCCGGTGTAGTCCTGATCGAGCCCCGCGATGATGACGCGCACGCCGCGCCGCGCCAGCTCGTTCGCCACGGCGACCAGCTCGTTGTCGAAGAACTGGCCCTCGTCTATGCCGACGACCTCCGTGCCGCGCTCGACGCGCTCCAGAATCTCCGCGGCCGTACTGATGGTCGAGGACTCGTGGCGCATCTCGGAGTGCGAGACGATGTGGTCGCGCGAGAAGCGGTCGTCAATCAGCGGCTTGAAGACCTGCACCTTCTGGCGCGCGATCCTCGCGCGGCGCAGTCGCCGGATGAGCTCTTCGGACTTGCCGGAGAACATGGAGCCGGCGATGACTTCGATCCAGCCGGGCGCGGTCCTGAGGCGTATGAGGTGTTCGTCGTTGCCTTGCGCTGTCAGTTCTTCCATCTTTCTCTGGTGCCTCTCGCCTCCCTATTTTACCTGTAAAGCTTGGGGTTATAAAACGGCGCGAAGGCCGCCAGCAGCGCCGCCTCGAAGCTCATCGCGCGCGTCAGCAAGTCGCGCGAGAGCACGCCCCACGCGCCCTGCCGGCTGCGCACGTCACGCTCGCCGGCCACCTCGTCAATCACCACGCCCAGCTCGCGCTTGCCGTCAATCACCATGTCGGCGATGAGGTGCGGGACCGCAACCGATGGCCCCGCGCCGAAGTAGCCGTAAGTGCCGTCCGTCGCGTAGGCCCAGCCGCGCAGGAAAGTGTGCCACTCGTCGTCAACCGAGAGCGAATGAAAGCCGCCTTCGAGGCCGACGTAGAGCGAGGCGGCCGCGCCCTCCTTCTCAAGCTCGGCGCGGACGGCCTCGGCGCGTGCGCGCGCGCCGTGCATGAGCTGCCAGTCGGTCAGGGGCATGGCCGGGGCGTCCGTCTCGACGGCGCGGGCGGTGACGACCGTCTCGGCCCAGCGCGCGTCCACTGTACTGATGCGCGCGGCGGCGGCGCGGACGGCCATGATCTTGGCGGCGCGGTCGGAGCCGAGTGCGATAATCATAGACGAGTGACGTTGTGACCAGTGACCAGTGACGAGCGGGACGGATTCTAACTCGTCACTCGTCACTTGTCACTCGTCACTGCTTTATCTAGGCGGGTTCCCACGCGGGCGGCGCGAGGTGGGCGGGGTGATGGTGATGTTTTTGACTTCGCCGTCGGGGTTCTTCTCGCGGCGCTCCTCGACGAGCCTCTGCGCCTCGGCGTCGGCGATGGTGACGTTCGGCGAGACGCCGAACGAGTAGGCCAGCGTGGCGCTGAAGCCCAGGCAGTCAACCCTGTACCTTTCGCCGCCGCGCTCGCGCGAAGTGCTCGTGGACGACGGCTCGGGGATGCCCAGCTTCTCGGAGTTCTGTTTGAAGAAATCTTTCGCGCCGAACCAGACGCCGCTGTGGTAGGACACGCGGACGACGGCCAGCCGCTTGTCCACGAAAGTCAGGTTCACGTCGTCCACGCCCTCCGCGAACTCGTCCTTCAACTCCGCGCCCGACAACCGCACGGCCTGCGCGCCGATCTTGTTCGAAGATATCTTGGCCTCGTACAGCGAAGTGTCCGCGAGCATGTCCTTCACGTCCGCCAGCGTCATGCCCAACTGGAACCCGCCAAACGCCGGAGCCTCCTTGAGCGGGCACGCGGGCGGCTGCGTCTTCTTTTGTGCGAACGATGACGCGGCACAAGCCGCCAGCGCGATTGCCACCACTGCGAGCGAGCGTAAAATCTTCATGAGTTCTCCTCTACTTCCACCTTTTTATCCCGGAATCGGCGGAACCGCAATCCTCAAATCCGGCTCGTCGTGTATGAACGTGATCTCAAGCGTGCCTGTGACCTCTGATGCGCCCTCCTCCGCCGACAGTTGTTCCCCCGCCCCTCATCTCGTGCCGGTTGCGTCTGGTGATAGTGTTGAGCCGTAGGAAAGTCACAGACATGATGGCGGCAATTATACCGAACGGAGGCTGCGGCGAAGGGCCTGCTTGACATTCACCCGCGCGGCTTGCTGTAATCCAATCTCTTCCCGCACCGTGAGAGAAATCGTGAAGCCGCGAGAGGTGTCCGAACGTGCCTGCCGAAGAACTGGTTTACGACTGGAACAAGGTCGAGCCGGCGACGAAAGCGCCCGGCCGCCGTATCAGCTTTGACGACGAGACGCTGCGCGACGGGCTGCAATCGCCGTCGGTCTGCGAGCCGCCGGTCGAGAAGAAGATCGAGCTGATACACCTGATGGAGGCGCTCGGCATAGACACGGCCGACATCGGCTTGCCCGGCGCGGGCGGGGCACACGCCGCGAGCGTCGAGCGCCTGGCGCGCGAGATCGCCGACAAGAAGCTGAAGATTCGGCCCAACTGCGCCGCGCGCACGCACGCCGCCGACATCAAGCCCATCGCCGAAATCTCGCAGCGCGCCGGCATCGCAATCGAAGCCTGCACCTTCATAGGCTCCTCGCCCGTCCGCTTCTACGCCGAAGACTGGACGCTCGACAAACTTCTCAAACTCACGGAGGACGCCGTCACCTTCGCCGTCAAAGAGGGCCTGCCCGTGATGTACGTCACGGAGGACACGACGCGCGCCGCGCCCGAAACCATCCGCGCGCTCTACACGACGGCCATCCGCGCGGGCGCGCGCGCCGTCTGCGTCTGCGACACAGTGGGCCACTCTACGCCCGACGGGGCGCGCTCGGTCGTGCGCTTCGTCAAGAGCATCATCGAGGAGCAGGGCGAGCGCGTCCGCCTAGACTGGCACGGCCACCAGGACCGCGGCCTCGGCGTCATCAACTCCATCGCGGCGATTGAGGGCGGGGCCGACCAGGTGCACGGCTCGGCCCTCGGCGTCGGCGAGCGCGTCGGCAACGCGCCGATGGATCAACTGCTCGTCAACCTGAAGTTGATGGGCTGGATTGATAACGACCTGTCGCGGCTGGGCGATTACTGCGAGAAGGCGGCCGAGGCGTGCGGCTGGACGATTCCCTACAACTACCCCGTCTTCGGGCGCGACGCCTTCCGCACGGCGACGGGCGTGCACGCGGCGGCCGTCATCAAGAGTTACCGGAAGAACGACCCCGAGTTGGCCGACCTGGTCTACTCGGGCGTCCCCGCCAGCCTCTTCGGCCTCAAGCAGAAGATTGAGATCGGCCCGATGAGCGGCAAGTCGAACGTCATCTTCTGGCTCGAAACGCGCGGCCTCGAAGCCACCGAGGAGCGCGTCTCACGCATCTACGAGCACGCCAAGCAGTCTTCGTCCGTCCTCGAAGAAGACGAGGTCATGCAGTTGGTTTAGAACCGAACTCGCCACTTGTCTTATGCTTTCTTCTACCGCGCTCGCGCCGGAACAAATCCTGAAAGAGGTGCTCGACTCGGTGAGGGCGCGGGCGGCGCTCGCGTTCTTCGAGAGTAGGGCTGCGGAGATTACCGAGGAGCACGTCAGGATTTGTTCCATCCCGTCGCCGCCGTTCGGCGAGGGGCCGCGCGCCGCTTACCTGTGCGAGAAGTTCCGCGCGCTCGGGTTGACCGGAGCGCAGGTGGACGCCGAGGGCAACTGCGTGGCGCTGCGCCAGGGGCGCTCGCTCTCGCCGCTGCTGGTCGTCAGCGCGCACCTGGACACGGTCTTCCCGCCGAGCACGGACTTCACCGTCCGGCGCGAGCAGAGCAGACTGCTCGCCCCCGGCATCGCCGACGACGGCTGCGGGCTGGCCGCGCTCGTCGCGCTCCTCGGCGCGCTCGAAGAGAACCGGATAGAGACAGAGGGCTCGCTCCTCTTCGTCGGCACGGTGGGCGAGGAGGGCGAGGGGAACCTGCGCGGGGCGCGTCACCTTCTGACCGAGGGAGAATGGGCCAATCGCGTGGACGCCTTCATCAGCTTCGACGGCCCCGGCGTGGAGCGCATCACGCACGCCGCGCTCGGCTCGCGCCGCTACCGCGTCCGCCTGACGGGCCGCGGCGGCCACTCCTGGGGCGACTTCGGCGCGGCCAACCCCGTTCACGCAGTGGGGCGCGCCATAGCCCGGCTCAGCTCCTACCCCGCGCCCGCGGACCCGCGCACGACCTTCAACGTCGGGCGCATAGAGGGCGGCGCGAGCGTCAACGTCATCCCGCGCGAAGCCCTGATGGACGTTGACCTGCGCTCGGAGTCGGCCGAGGAGCTGCAACGCCTGGACGCCTTCTTCCGCCGCGCCGTGCGCGAGGCGGCCGACGACGAGAACGCGGCCCGCAGGGCTGGCGCGCCGCCGCTCGAACTCGACTTGAAACTGATAGGCGACCGCCCGAGCGGCGAGACGCCCAGAGACGCCCTGCTCGTCCGCGTCTCGGAGGAGGCGACGCGTTACCTCGGCTGCCGCACGCGGCTCGACCGCTCCTCGACCGACTCGAACATAGCCATCTCGCTCGGCATCCCCGCCGTCACGCTCGGCACCGGCGGCGCGAGCGGCAACTCGCACACCCTCGACGAATGGTACGACCCGCGCGGCCGCGAGGTCGGCCTCAAACGCGCCCTCCTCGTCATCCTCGGGATGGTCGGGATAAAGTAAGAGCCGTAAATCGTAAATCGTGAATCGTAAATCGTCGGGCGTGCCTTCGATTTGCGATTCACGATTTATGATTTATGGCCTTTTAGTTGATCGGGATGGTGACGGTCGTCGAGCCGGGCTTGCCGGCGGGGAAGCGTTTCTGGCGGGCGATGCGCTGGGCCGTGCCGTCGCCGCCGGAGGTTTGGGTGACGCGGCCTGCCTCGTCGTAGGTCACCTGGACGGAGACCATGCGCGGGCCGGGCTTGGCGGCTTCGGGTTTCTTCGGGGCTTCGGCGGGTTGGCCGCCTGCCGCGGCCTGCCTGGCCGCTTCCATCTGTCTCGTGCGCTCTCTGGCTTCGCGCGCGCGCTTCGCGGCGAGCGCGCCCGCGTCCGCCGAAGAGGCCGCGGGCTCCGCGGCTTCGCCCTGTTGCTCGGGCTCGGTCGCGGCCCCGGCGTTTTCGGCCTGCGGCTGCGCCTCTGCCGGAGCCTCGGCCGGGGCTGCGGCGGGGGCCGCCGCGACGGGCTTGCTCTTGCTGTACCAGCCGGCGGGGATGCCAGCGACGGCGACGAGCGCCAGGACGGCCAGGGCCACCGCCGCGTAAACCAGCTTGCTGCGGCCGCCGGCCGCCGCGCCGTCAACCATCATGGAGAGCGGCGTCCCGGCCTCGCTGTCGTACTCGACCGATTCGTCGCCCTTCCTGCTTTCGTCAGGGTCTTCGTCCTTCACGATGCCCACGACGGGCGTGGGGGCCTTCGGCTTGATGCCTTCGTCCAACCGCCGCAAGCCTTCGAGCGTCACCTGCGTCCAGGGCTGGTGAATCGTGCGGCGCGTGGCCTCGAACGCCGGGCTGAACTTGAAGGAGGCGTTCGCCAGGGTCAGCGCGTAGTAGATGGCCTCGATGCCGTTCAGGGAGCCGACGCGCGCGTCCACCAGGTCGCCGCGGTCGAAATAGAAGTAGCCGGGGGTGACTTCGTAGGCGACCTTCAGCCGGCCGGTCTTGCGCTGGTTGCAGAAGAACTCTATCAGCTCCGCTAGCGAGAGGTCGCTCAGTTGTCCGCTCAGTGCCATGTCTATCCTCAGTCCGAAAAATTAGGGGCCGCAGCTTACTGGCCGACGGCGAAGTTGTAGTTGATCTCGCCCGTGACCTTGACGGGCTGGCCCGAGAGCAGCGTCGGCGAGAAGCGCGCGCCGCGCGCGGCCTGCTCGGCGGCCTGCTTGAGCATCATGTGGCCGCTCGTGGCCTTGGCCGAGATGACTTTGCCCTTCTCGTCAATCACCACTTCCACGATCACCACGCCCGAGGCGCGCGAGCTTTTGGCCTGCGCCGGGTAGGCCGGCTTGGGTAAGTCCAGCGCCTTGCCGTTGAGCACGCCGCCCGAGACGGGCTTGAGCAGTGGCCGGGGGACGCGCGCGACCGGCGGGGCCGCGGGAGGCGGCTCGCCGTCAATCTTCACGGCCGACGTGGTCTGGACGCCGCCCGCCTGGCGCAGCGCCGCCGCGGTCGAGTCGGCCGCGCCCGCCATGTTCGTCTTCACGAGCGAACCGCCGCTCGGCAGCGGGACGCCCGGTTTGGCGACCGCGCTAGTCTGCGCGGGCTTGGGCGCGGCTTGCGCGCCGGAGGGATTCTGCTGGGCGGGGGCCTGTGTCGCGGCGGTCGTGGCCGCCGGGGCTCCGGTCGCCGCGGCAGGCTGGCTCATTTTGGCGAGCGTCGCCTCGTCCAGGTAGTAGCTGATCCAGCGGTAGGTGACTTCCGTCGGCTCGTAAGAGAGCTTGCCGCCTTCGATGACCGCCACGGAGGTCGTCATCTTCGTCCAGTTGCCGAATTGGTCGAACTCGTAGCCGTAGACCTCTTTGCTCAGGAGCGAGCCGTCCGCGTTGAGCAAGGTCATCTCCACGATGTTGCCCTTGTCGTCGTACTTGTAGACTTCCTTACCCGTCAGGGCCGCGCCGGGGACCGGGAAGTAGGCGTTCTCGGTCTTGTTGCCCTTGATGTCGTAGGCGACGGACTCCAAAACGGCGCGCTGCCCCTCGACGGGCTTGCCGCCCTTGTTCGACAGCTTGACCGTCTCGGTGCGGACGCGGCGCACGGGGCCGGCGAGCCCGTCGCGGTCGCGGTCCGTGTCCGTCTGCGGGCGCGGGGCTGTCACAGACTCGGGCCTGTGAACGGTCATTAGTGAGGGATGTGTAGGCGCGGGGGCCGCCTGGGCTCCGGCCGCGGCGGCCAACAGTAAGGCCAGGGGCAACGTCAAGCCAGTTCGTCTGTTCATCGGCTTAGCTCCGGGAATCATATTTGTGAGTGGTCAAAGAATCGCGGGAATGCGGGCAAAACTCGTAGGAAAGGAATGTGCCACCACAGACGCCGCCCTCGCGAGACCCCTCAGGCAGCGCATCCATATTAACTTGATTAACAAAGTTTGTCTATAGGCAACACGGCAAAAAGTGAGGGGAAAATAGGCGAAATAAGGGCGGTTTTTCGGAGGTCAGCTTGAGAAGAGGCTCTCGACGCGGCCGGCGGCGAGGAGTTCGCGGGCGGCATCGTAGACTTCGTCGGTCGTCATTTCCGAGATGCGGCGGCTGTAAATGACCCTGTGGCGGTCCTCTATGGGGATGAAGCTGTTGGGCGTGGGGCGGTCTAAGAGGGCGACGACGGAGGTGCCGACGGCCGTGGCGACGTGCATGGGGCCTGTGTCGTTGGAGACGAAGACGGAGAGGCGCGCGAGCGCGGCGGCGAGCTGCGGCACCGTGAGCCGGTCGAAGATAACGGTCGAGCGCGGGAAGCTGGCGCGCATCTGCTTGACCATCTCGCGCTCCTCAGGCCCGGCGAAGATGACTATGCGGACGGAGTCGTTGCGCGCGAGCCGCTCGGCCAGCTCCGCGAAGCGTTCGAGCGGCCAGCGCCTCCCGGGGTGGCCCGCGCCCGGGAAGAGTCCCACGAGCGGGGCACCGGCCGCGGCCTTCTCCTTCTTCAACAGCTGCTCGACGGCGGCGTCGTCCTCGGGCCGCGTCCGCAGGCGCGGGACGCGCGGCGCGTCGCGCACGCCGAGCGGGACGAGCACGTCCAGGTAACGGTCTATGGCGTGCTTCTCGGGACGGTTGTCCTCGACGGGCGGCTTCGGGTGAAAGTTAGAGAGTAAGTCGAGCGAGCGGCCGGGCCGCCGGGCGTAGAGCCTGGTCTTCGCGCCGGAGAGGAAGCCGAGCAGGTTGGTCTCCGAGAGGCTGTGCAGGTCTATGACGAAGTCGAAGTGTTCGCGCCTGACCTGCTTGACGATGCGGCCGATGCGGAAGAGCGCCAGGAGCTTCGAGCCGTCGCGCAGCGCGACGCGGTCCACGGTGATGACGGCGTCGGCGTAGCCGGACAGCTCGACAATGGGTGCGCCGGGCTTGCCGACGGCGACCGTGATGCGCGCGTGCGGGAACCTCTCGCGGACGGCGCGCAGCGCAGGCAGGCTCAAGACCACGTCGCCCAACTGGCCGAAGTCTATGACGAGAATGTTCTGCGGGTCGAAACTCACTTCAGAAGCGCCGCCGTCGTAAATTCAGGCTGACAGTTTACCTGCTTCGGTGCGGGGTTGTCAGCCTGCACGGATTTACGGCGGCCGGGCTTCTATTGTTTCGGTTGACCGGCTTTCTCCAGGAGCGAGACGACCTGATTGCCCTCTTTGCGGAAGGCGACCGTCAGGGCCGTCTTCCCCTCTGCGTTCTTGAAGTTCACGTCCGCGCCCGCGTCCAGGAGGACGCGGACGGTGTTGGCCTGGCCCGACTGCGCCGCGAGCATCAGGGGCGTCCACCCGTTGTTGGTCTCGACGTTCGGGTTCGCGCCGCCGTCCAGCAGCATACGCATGATGTGCGCGTTGACCATGCTCGACGCGTTGACGAGCGCCGTCTTTCCGTCAAAGTCCCTGGCGTTGACGGCAGCGCCCGCGGCGAGCAGCTTGCAGATGATATCCGCGTGGCCGGGCCAGGGACCGGAGGCGGCCATCAGGGCGGTCTGGCCGTTACTGTCCCTGGCGTCCACGTTCATGCCCGCGGCCAGGAACAGGCGGACGACCGCGGCGTTCCCGCGGCGCGCGCGCTCTATGAACTCTTCTTCGGTGAAGGGGACTTTCTGCTTCTCAAGCTCGCGGCGGGCCTCTTCCTGCGCGGGGGCCGCGCCGGGGTTGGGGGCGTAAGCCTGGCAGTCATGTTCGGACAGCTTAACGCTCGCGCGGACAGTCTCGCCCGCCGCGCCGGGCAACGTGAGGGGCGCGTCGAGCGGCGACCAGCTGTAGGAGTCGCCGAAGACCGTGACGGCCAACTCCCAGGTGCCCGGCGGGAGCGCGACGACGATTGATGACTCGTCCTTGCGCCGGGCGTTCTCTATGACGCCGCCCTCTTCCATTACGTCGCCGCGCGCGTCGCGCACGCGGAGCATGATGTTGCGCCAGGCGTCCGCGTCCGCCGCTAAGGGCTCGCCCTTCGAGTCCAGCAGACGAATCGAGACTTTGTGGTAGTTGGCCTGGACGCGAACGTCACCCAAGTCAACCCGCCGCTTGCCGTCGAAGCGCACGGTCTGTCCCACGAAGGGAGCGCCCAGGTGACTGAGCCTGCCGAACATGAAGTCCACTGGGACGTGCGCGTCCGCGGGGGGCGCGCTGACGTAGAAGGTCGCCTCGTCCACGGGGCGGCGCGCGGAGTCCGCCGTGGTAAAGCGCCCGTCTTTGTCCGTGATCATGTTGACAAACATATCCGGCGATTGCGGGTCCGGGACGCGCAGGCCGACCAGCGCCCGGGCGACGGGCCTGCCCTTTTCGTCAACGACGCGGCCCGTAATCCTGTAATCCACGGGCGCATCCTGCGCCGCCGCCTGCGCGCAGAGTGCCAGCAGGAAGGCGGCGCTCGTTAACAGGCGGGCCAGGCTATGGGCCATCATGTGAAGACTCCTCTCGCGGTGATGGGACGTGATTTTCCACAGGCGGATAACTCTCAGTTCGCCAGGGCGACTTCGGCGCGGGCGATGAATCTTTGCAGCCTCAGCCTGCGCTTCTGCGCGCTGTTGCCGACCAGCGACTCCTCGAAGGCTTTCTCCGCGGGGTCTTCCTCGGCCTTCTCTTCCGCGGACGCCACTTCAGTCGCGGCGTCGGCCGTCGCCTCGGCGTCTTCCGCATCCTCGTCGTAGTAGCTGCTCTTCTCGGCGTAGCTCGCGGCGAGCCTCATCAGCCCCTCGTCGCCCAGGCTCTCGGCCAGGGCCGTCATCAGGTTTTCGGCGACGGGCGGCGGCTCGTCGCCGCAACTGCGTAGCTGGGCCAGAGCGAAGGGGACGAAGCGCGGGTCGTGCCATTCCTTGACCAGCCCGATGAGCATCGTCGCATCGTCGGTCAGTTGCTCGGCGTTGAAGAGCGCGTCGGCCAGGCGCTTCTTCTGCTCGGCCGTCAGGAGCCCTACGAGTTCCGGGTCGGGCGTGTAATAAGTCTCGCTCGTGTTGAGCATCCTGGCGAGCCGCGGGTCGGTGTTTGCCGCCTCGGCCTCCGCCTCGGCCGCGCCTTCCGCCGCAGGCCCGCCATGATTCAAGCTCGCGTCGTCGGCCGCGCCCCCGGCCTCCTCGCCGCCCTCTTCTACGGCCTCTTCTTCGGCGGCGGCTGCTTTCTCTTTCTCTTCAGCCTCGACCGCGTCCGCGGCGTACTTGCTGCTCGTCAACTCGTACAGCCCCTCCCAGCGCGTCGCGGGCTCCTCGGCGCAGCGGACGAGCCATTCAGTGATGCGCGCGGGGTCCGGCTTCTCCTGCTGTAGGATGAGGGCCAGCTCGTTCATGCGCTCGACGTAGACTCGCAGGTCCGCGTCCGAGAGTTGCTTCACGGCGTAGGAGCTGTCGGCCTCCTCGTAGCCCTCGCCGTCGGCCCGCCGCTTGAGAAAGAAGAGGAGCTTGGCGCTGTCGCCGTATTCGCCGAACGGGTTAAGCGTTTCGGCCTCGTCCTTCGACTGCCATCTCAAGTGGTAGAGGGGGACGACCCCGTGATTGCCCTGGCCTTTCACGGTGGAGCTGACGAGCAGGCTCGTCTTCATCAGGTAGACTTTGAGGGGCTGATCGTCCAACGGGGCCATCTCGATTGGCACGGTCTGGCCGACGCGGGCGACGACGACGAGGTCGCTCTCAGCGTAGAGCGCGCGCAAGGGTTTCGGCGGCGGCCCGCCGCAGGCCGAGCCGGTTTCGGTGGCGGCGAGCGAGATTAGGACAGCGGCGAGCGCGCTTGTCAGGGCGAGCAGGACGACGCGGCGTGACGCGGTTCGGGCGAGAAGACGCGCGGAAGGCATGGGCGAGCTCCTTTTAGTTAAAAGTCTCTCGGTGCCAGGCAAGCCAGGGGAGTGTCGCCGGCGCAGTCTCGGTGGTGCCTCGCGCGCTTGCGGGCCGGCGCGTGCCTGTCGCAGATTGGTCTATAGAGGTTGAAAGCCGCGCCGGGGTTGCCGCGGACTCTTGAGAAAATCCGCGCGCAGTTCCGGGAAGGCACAGACGCCACTCTCTATCATCAAAGCTCCCGCAGGTCGCGCCCGGTCATCTCGGCGGATTTCTCCAGGCCGAGCAGGCCGAGCATGGTGGGGGCCACGTCTTCGAGGGCCGCGCCGTCGCGGAGTTGCAGGCCGACGCTCGCCTCGTCTATCAGGTGGAAGGGGACGAGGTTGTTCGTGTGCGCCGTGTGCGGGTGGCCCGTTTGCGGGTCAACCATCTGCTCGGCGTTGCCGTGGTCGGCCGTAATCAGCGTGATGCCGCGCCGCTGGCGGATGGCTTTCGTAATCCAGCCGAGGCAGGTGTCAACGTACTGGCAAGCCTCTATGGTCTTGTCGAGCTTGCCCGTGTGCCCGACCATGTCAGGGTTGGCGAAGTTGACGATGAAAACGTCCGTCTCGCCCTCGTCAATCGCCCGCAAGACTTTGTCCGTGACTTTGAAGGCGGACATCGCCGGCTCAAGGTCGTAAGTCGCGACCTTCGGGCTGGGCACGAGCAGCCGGCGCTCGCACGGGTACTCCTGCTCGACGCCGCCGTTGAAGAAGTAGGTAACGTGCGCGTACTTCTCCGTCTCGGCGAGGCGGAAGTTGCGCACGCCGAGGTTGCCGAAGACTTCGGCCAGCACGTTGCGGTGCGACTGCGGGGCGAAGGCCACCGGCAGGTTGAAGGTGGCGTCGTACTGCGTGAAGCAGACGAAGTGCGTATTGGGCCGCTGCGGGATGGGGAAGCCGCCGAAGCCTGGCTCGGTCAGGCCGCGCGTAATCTGGCGCGCGCGGTCGGGTCGGAAGTTGAAGAAGATGACGGAGTCGCCGTCCTCTATCACGGCCGCGGGCTCGCCCGTCTCGCGCTCGACGACGACGGGCTCGACGAACTCGTCCGTCACGCCGCGCTCGTAGGAGCGCTTAATCGCCTCGACAGGGTCAATGGCGCGCTCGCCCTCGGCGTGGACGAGAAGCTTGTAGGCGCGCTCGGTGCGCTCCCATCGCTTGTCGCGGTCCATCGCGTAGTAGCGGCCGATGACCGACGCGATGCGCCCGGCCCCGATCTCGCCGCACTTGACCTGAAGCGCCTCGACGTAGCCGTAAGCCGAAGCGGGCGGCGTGTCGCGCCCGTCGAGGAAGCAGTGGACGTAGACGCGCTGTAGGCCGCGCTGCTTCGCCATGCGCAGGAGCGCGTAGAGGTGCTCCTGCGAGGAGTGGACCTGGCCGTCGGAGAGGAGGCCCATCAGGTGGAGCGACTTGCCGGAGGACTGCGCCGCGTCCATTGCGCCCGTGAGCGCGGGGTTCGCGAAGAACTCGCCGGTCTCGATGGCGTAGTCTATGCGCGAGACATCCATGCGGACGACGCGGCCCGAGCCCATGTTGAGGTGGCCGACCTCGGAGTTGCCCATCACGCCCGCAGGCAGGCCGACGCGCGAGCCCGAGGCTTCCAGCAGCGTGTGCGGGTATTTCTCGACCAGCTCGTCGTAGAAAGGCTTCGCGGCGAGGGCGATGGCGTTGCCCTCGCGCTCGGGACTGTGCCCCCAGCCGTCAATGATGATGAGCGCGAGCGGCCCTCGTTTCACGGTCACGATTCATCCCCCCTGAAACAAATTCATTTCAAAACCTAAGCTCAACCCTTTGCGCCTTTAGTTTTAACTTTGCGCCTCCAGCGTGAAACAGCCGTTCTCGCAAAGGCGCAAAGGTAAGACGTAAGGCGCAAAGGGTTGAGTTATGATTCCTGCTGGTAGCGCGTCTTGCAGTTGGGGCACTCCAAAAGTTTCTGGACGCCGCTGACGGGGAAGATGGGGATGACGAAGAAGATGGTGACGAAGCGCATCCCCTTCTTCTCGGTGAAGTGCGCGATGGTGCCGCAGTTGGTGCACTGCATCGCCTGCGGCGCGGTCTCCGAGCCCCACGTCAGAAAGTCCACGCCGATGATGATGAAAGCCAGGCCCATCGAAACTCCCCCCGCCGCCGCGCGCGGTCACTTCTTCGCCGCGCGTGCCCTCTTCTGGCGGCCGCCCGCCGCGTCGTTCGCACTCGCCTGCTCGATCTGGTAGAACGCGCTGCGCCCCGGATAACGCGCCGCCCCGCGCAAGTCCTCTTCGATGCGGAGCAGCTGGTTGTACTTCGCCGTTCGGTCGGAGCGCGACGCCGAGCCCGTCTTGATCTGCCCCGCGTTGGTGGCGACCGCGAGGTCCGCGATGAAGGAGTCTTCGGTCTCGCCCGAGCGGTGCGAGATGATGGCCGTGCGGCCGTGCGTCTTCGCCAGCTCGATGCAGTCCAGCGTCTCCGTCAGTGTGCCAATCTGGTTGACCTTAATCAGAATCGAGTTCGCCACGCCGCGCTCGATGCCTTTCCGCAGGAACTCCGTGTTGGTGACGAAGAGGTCGTCGCCGACGAGCTGCACCGTGCGGCCGATCTCGTCCGTCAAGGTCTTCCAGCCGTCCCAATCGTTCTCGGCCATGCCGTCCTCGATGGAGATGATCGGGTAATTTTCGGCCCAATTCTTCCAGAAGGCGACCATCTCGTCGCTTGAGAGGCGGCGCTTGTCAGATTTTTTGAAGACGTAGGAGCCCGCGTCGTAGAACTCGCTCGCCGCCGGGTCGAGGGCGAGCATGACATCGCGGCCCGCCTTGTAGCCGGCCTGGTTGATGGCTTCGAGAATCGTCTCGATTGCTTCCTCGTTGGACTTCAGGTTCGGGGCGAAGCCGCCCTCGTCGCCGACGCCCGTACTGTAGCCGCGTTTCTTCAACACGCCCTTGAGCGTGTGGAAAATCTCCGCGCCCATCCTGAGCGCCTCGTGGAACTCCGTGGCCCCGACGGGCGCGACCATGAACTCCTGGAAGTCCACGTTGTTGTCCGCGTGCGCGCCGCCGTTCAGGATGTTCATCAGGGGCACGGGGAGCAGCCGCGCCGCCGGGCCGCCCAGGTATCTGTAGAGCGGGATTTCGAGATAGGTGGCGGCGGCGCGCGCCGTGGCGAGCGAGACGGCGAGCAGGGCGTTCGCGCCGAGCTTGGCTTTCGTCGGCGTGCCGTCGAGCGCGATGAGCGCCTCGTCAACCTCGACCTGGTCGAGCGCGTCGAAGCCTTCGAGCTCGCGCGCGATGACCTCGTTAATGTTCTGGACGGCCTTGAGCACGCCCTTGCCCTGGAACCGTTTCTTGTCGCCGTCGCGCAATTCCACGGCCTCGTGCTCGCCCGTGCTCGCGCCGCTCGGCACGGCCGCGCGGCCCGTCTCGCCGCCGACGAGAGTCACCTCGGCCTCGACCGTCGGGTTGCCGCGCGAGTCCAGAATCTCGCGCGCGCTGATCTGCTCAATCAAGCTCATCAGTCAATCCGCTCCTGGCAGCCATGTGATTTTGAAATTTCTAAGGAGTAACTTTAGCAGGCGGAAGCGCGGTTCGTAAATCGTGACCGGCGGGCCGGACGCTCACTCCCGGCCCTTTTCGTCCTTCGGCCCGTACATGTAGTGCGTGAACACGGCGATTAAGGCGGCGAAGGACAGGGTGTAGACGATGACCGAGAAAGCGATGTCGAGGGCCAGGCTGTTCGAGATGTTAAGGAGCGACGGGTTCCAGCCGTTGGCCCTTTTGACAAAGATGGCGATAACTTCGTAGACCGCGAATGAGGCGGCCATGAAGAGGACTACTCTCCACTGGCGCGGGGTCAGGAATCTTTTCATCATCTTCTAAGCCTTTCCGTCGGCGGCTTTCGCCTCCGCGCCTTCGGCCGCCCCCGCCGTCGCCTCCTCGGTATTTTCGAGGCGGACGCGGATGACGCGGCGGCGCTCGACGCGCTCGATGTGGAAGAGGAGGCCGTCGTGCTTGACGACCTCGCCGGGCTGTAGGACGTGGCCGGCCTCCGTCATCAGAAAGCCGGCGATGGTCGTGTAGGCTTCCGACTCCGGGAGCTGTAGCTTGAGGCGGCGGTTGAGGTCGCGCACCGCGAGCCCGCCGTCCAGCACGTAAGTCCCGTCCTTCTCCTCGCTGATCTGCTCGTTGACCTCCTCGTCGTGCTCGTCCGAGATTTCGCCGACGATCTCTTCCAAAAGGTCTTCGAGCGTGATGATGCCCTCGACGCCGCCGTGCTCGTCAATCACGAAGCCGAAGTGTGATTTGGCCTTCTGCATCTGCTTGAGCACGTCTTCGAGCCGCGCGGTGTCCACGACGTAGAGCGGCGACTGCAAGACGTGCTCAAGCCGGAAGCTCTCGGGGCGGAGCAGGTAGGGCATCACGTCCTTGCTGTGGATGAAGCCGATCATGTCGTCCAGGGACTCGCGGTAGACGGGCAGGCGCGAGTAGCCGTGCTTGCTGAACGCCTTGGCGATCTCTTCGAGCGCGCAGTCGCTGGAGAGGGCCGCCATCGCCGTGCGCGGAACCATCGCCTCGCGCACCAGGGTGTCCGAGAACTCGAAGACGCGGTGAATCAGGCGCTGCTCGGAGGCGCGCAGGTGGCCGCTCGCGCGCGAAACGTCCACGAGTTGCCGCAGCTCCGCCTCCGTGTAGATGGAGGCGTGCTCGGAGGTCGCGTGGATGCCGAAGGGGCGGACGACGCGGGCGCTCGCCCAGTCGAGCACGCGGATGGGCCACTGGAATACCTTGTAGAACAGCTCCATCGGCCACGCGGTCGTCAGCGCCACCTTCTCGGCGCGGGCCAGGCCGAAGAGCTTCGGGGCCTGCTCGCCGATGACGATGTGCAAGGTTGTGATGACCGAGAAGGCTATGCCGAAGGCGATGGCGTGCCGCCAGGCGTCCGAGAGGTTCGCGAGCGGGCCTTCCAGGAGTTGCGCAATCGCAGGCTCGCCGAGCCAGCCGAGGCCGAGCGAGGCGAGCGTGATGCCGAGCTGCGAGGCCGAAAGATAAGCGTTGAGGTTGTGGAGCAGCCCCATCAGCCGCTTGGCCCGCTTGTTGCCGGCCGCGGCCAGCGCCTCTATGCGCGAGCGGCGCACGCCGACGAGCGCGAACTCGGCGGCCACGAAGAACCCGTTCGCCAGGACGAGCACGAGCACGGCCGCGAGCTTGATGATGGCCCCGGTGCGGGAAGCAGGCCCGTGCGGCAGGGCCGCCGCGTCTTGAATGAGCGTCAGTAGGTAACTCGGAGGTTCGTCCATCTCAGTAATGGCGGGGGAACCAACTCGCGTTTGAAATTGAATTTTGAGCGCGGGGGATTATAGCACGCCGCGAGGCGGACGCCGAAAGAGCCCGTGCGCCTGACGAAAGGCGGCGCGGCTCCCGGCGGGCAGTCGAGTAGCCTCCCCGGTGGGGGCCGGGGCCATTTCAGTGATTTATTATTGTGCCAATTAGTGGCCTACGGCGGCGCCCACGGCGCGTGCGCGCGTCGGGCGGCGTTCGTGCTTGGCGCAGGCGCGGGTGAGCGCCTGCTCGACGCGCGGCTCGACGTTGCACTCGGGCTGACGGCAGACGGCCGCCAGTTCGGAGATGACCAGGTAACGGGCGCGCTCCAGCATCCGCTGCTCGCGGAAGCTCAAGGGCTTGAGGTGGCTCAAAAACGTCAGATTCTTGAGCACGTCGGCGACCTCGAAAATGTCGCCGGTGCGCATCTTCTCGGAGAAGTCTTTGAAGCGGTCTTTCCAATCGTGGGCGGGGGACGAGAAGTCGTCTGAGAGATTCTTCAAAAGCATCTCGCATTCGCCGGATGAGATTGGGGGGCGGAGGCCAACTTCCGTAGCGTTGGCGACGGGGACGAGAACCAGGGAGTTGGTGGCAGCCAGGCGAAGCGTGTAGAAGGGAAGTGAGTTTGTGCCAATTTGCTTCTGCTCGATCTGCTCGATGGTCCCGATTCCGTGATTGGGGTAAACGACTTTCTGGCCGACTTTAAAGCCCACCATAGCACCTCCATCGAATTACAAAAAATCAGACTGCGCCGCACGCGCGGGGTGTTACTCGCCTGTCCGGGCGAGGGCGACGCAGAGGTAGCGTCGGGTTACGCTTAATTCTCACGAAAGTGTAACAAGCCGTCTTGTGAGGCGTCAAGGAGTATAAGACGGTGATGGGTGATGAATGAAGAATGATGAATTTTTAAGATGAAAACTTCTTAAATTCATCATTCATCCCGCAAAGTTCCGCATATTTTGGAGGCAGTAACCGACGCAGACTTTGGTCTCGATGTGGAGGCCGTGGGGGGCCAGGCGCTGGCGCAGGCGGTAGATGTGCACGTGCAGGCTCTGCGCGTTGAAGGGCGCGTGTGCGCCCCAGGCCGAGCGCCAGATTTCTTCCGAGAGGACGAGCCGCCCGACGTTGCGCGCGAGGCGCGAGACTATCAAAAACTCCTTGAGCGGGAGGTTGAGCGGGTGGCCGCCGCACGCCACGTAATAGTTGTCGTGCTCGACGCGCAGGTGGCCGTCGTCGTAAACGTCCTCCTCCTCGTCGCCGCCCCGCGGGATTTTAGATTGCGCGAGAGACATAAGAAATAGTGATGAGTGATGAGTGATGAGTAAAAGCCGTTAACTCATCACTCATCACTCATCACTGTCTTTAAAAGTTGAGCCGGAGGGCGAACTGAATCTGGCGATTCGTGCCGAGGCCGACGGTGCGCTCGACGGTTTGGCGGAGCAGGCCGAAGGTCGAACCGGCGGCCGATTGCGTGAAGGGCTGACCGGGCTGAATCTGGTTGGCCCCCGTGCCGAGCGCGTTGTTCAGGGTCGAAGAGGGGTTAGAGAAGTTCGTGGTGTTGAAGATGTTGAAGACCTCCGTGCGAAACTCTATGTTACTGGTTTCGGTCAGGCGGAACCTCTTGCTCAGAATCAGGTCGAACTGCGTGAAGTTCGGCCCGCGCAGGGCGTTGCGCGGGAGATTGCCGAACGTGCCGGGCGCGGGAATACTGAACGCCGCGGGGTTGAGCAGGCTGCGGTCGTCGTTGAGATACGGGTTGACGCCGGGAATCAAATCGGGCCGGCGCACGTTGCGCGAGGCCCCGCCGCCGGGCGTGTTGACGACGGCCGTGAAGCCCGCGGGCAGCGGGCTCGTGGCGTTGATCGTGCCGGGGAGCGCGCGCACTTCGCCCGCCGTGCAGCCGGCGGCCGCGTTCGTACACATGATGACCACGTCCGGGCGCGTGACGAGCACTTCGATGGGCAGCCCCGAACGCGCGTTGACGATGCCGCCGATCTCCCAGTTGCCGAGGACGGCGTTGCCGACGCGGCCCAGGTCGTAACGCTTGCCCGGGCCGAAGGGCAGGCCGTAGATGGCGCTCAGGTTGAAGGTGTGGCGCACGTCGAAGTTGTTGTAGCCGCGGTCGTCCTCGAAGTCGAAGTTAGTGGCTAAGGTCCGGGCCTCGTTCGACCCGGCCGTGTTGCCGTAGGAGCGCGCGAAGGTGTACTGCGCGTTGAGCGTCAGCCCCGTGTCGAAGCGGCGCGAGAGCGTCGCCTGAAGCGCGTTGTAGCTGTCGCTTCCACCCGTCGTCTTGTAGTCAACCTCCGCGAAAGGGTTCTGGACAGACGCGCCGTTCAGGATGGAGAACTCGCGCACGGTCGTCACGCCTATGACGCGGCCGGTGGCGGGGTCCGTGCGGTTGACGACGCCCACATTCGCGGGGATGTTCGTCCCGTTGACGATTGAGGTCTGACCCGGGAGGATTTTATTGGCGACGCTGCGGAGGAAGAGATTGCGGCCCTGGCTCCCGACGTAGGCGACGGTGCCGACGGTGTTGTAGAACAACTCCTGCTGCCAGGAGACGCTGTACTGGTAGACCTTCTCCGGTATCTCGTACTCGTTGGCGTAGGCGCGCGGCTGGTACGAGCGCGTGTTCGGGTTGGAGTTGAAGAAGGCGACGGCCGCCTCCGTGTCGAGCGGGAAGACGTTGAGCGGGCCGCTCGTGAAGGTCGAGCTGATGCGGTCGCTTTCAATCGGCTGAATCTGGTCTTCGGTCTGGCCCGGCCCGTAGTAGATGCCGAAGCCGCCGCGCAGGACAGTGCGGCCGCCGCCGAAGAATCCTGTGCCATTTTGGTCGGGCGACCAAGTCAGCGCGACGCGCGGGCCGAAGTTCGTCTTCGACGCCTTGAACGCGGCCTCGGTCGGCGGGCGGAGTTGGCCGGTCTCTATGTCGAAGAGGACTTGCAGATTTCTATCCTCGCGCAGCGGCGTGTAGTACTCGTAGCGCAGCCCGTAGTTCAAGGTCAGGTTCGGCCGAATCTTCCACTCGTCCTGCGCGTAGCCGATGTAGTACTCCTGCTTGGCGTACCGCTGCCCGGTCGCGCCGCCGTTGAAGGGGCTCGGCGCGCTCACGTCGCCGAGGAACTGGACCGACTGCGGCGTGTTCGCCAGGAAGCTCGCGATGTTCGAGTAGGTGTAGGTAGTGCCGCCGAGGCGGTCAGTGTAGAGGCGAATCGCGCGGACCTCGCCGCCGAACTTGAAATTGTGGTTGCCCTTCGTCCAGTTCAGGTTGTCAACGAAGGAGAGCGAGTAAGGCGTGTAAGGCTGGCCGCGCCCGTTCGTGGCAGAGTTGGCGCGCACCAAGCCGCCGGGGACGGCCGTGCCGGCGGAAGTCCCCTGCCCGGCGATGCCGAAGTTGGCCGTGTTGCCGGAGATGTTGATGGCGATGGCCGAGAGGTCTATGCCGTTGACGGTGGGCGCGAAGCCGTTGATGCGCGTGTAGGCCCCGTTGAAGCCGAACTTGAATTCGTTCAAAAGCGTCGGCCGCAGGATGGATTGCAGGGCGACGACGCCGTTCTGCGGGTTAGCGTTAATCAGCACGCGGCGGCCCGTCACGCCCTCAGGCTGGTCGTTCGTCCCCTGGTCGCGGAAGTAGCGCAGGTAAACCGAGTGGCGTGCGTTGAGCTTGTAGTCGAAGCGCGCGGCGATGGCGTTCTCGTCAACGACGGAGTTCGCCTGGAGCTGGGCCACGTCGAAGAGGTTCGAGCCCGTGCCCTGCTGGATGATGGCCGCGTTCGGCGTGCGGAAGGCGGGGAGCAGCGGCACGATGGCCGCGTTGCAATTCGCTGTGCCAGTTCCGAACGGCGGGGCGCAGATGCGCGCGGCCGTCCCCGGCACGGCCTCGATGGAGTTGACGCCCGCGCGCAGGCGGTAGCCCTCGTAGGAGACGAAGAAGAAGAGCTTGTCTTTGATGATGGGGCCGCCGACGGAGCCGCCGAACTGGTTGAGCCTGAGCGGGCTCTTCTTGCCTATGACGTTGTCGAAGAAGTTGGCGGCGTCGAGCGCGTCGTTGCGCAGGAACTCGAAGACGGAGCCGTGGAACTGGTTGCCGCCCGACTTGGTGACGACGTTAATCTGCCCGCCCGTGCCCGTGCCGTACTCGGCCGGGAAGTTGTTCGAGTCAACGCGAAACTCCTGCACGTTCTCCAAGCTCGATTGCAGGCGGAAGGGCGAGGGGACTTCGCCGTTGAGGTTGCCGGGCGAGGCGTCAATGATGGCCGAGCCCTCTATGCCGTCGAAGCGGATGATGTTCTGCTGGACGGCGCGGCCCGAGAAGCGTATGTCGCCGAAGGTGCCAGACCCGCTGTTGACCGAGCCGGGCGCTTGCAGGTAGAGCTGCGAGAGCTGGCGGCCGTTAATCGGCAGCCCCTCGACCTCGCGCTGGTTGACGGTCGCGCTCATGCTCGCCGAGCTGGTGTCGGTCACGGCCTCCGCGCCCGCGACGATGTTGACCGACGCCGTGACCTCCGTCGTCCCGAGCGTGATGCTCAAGTTTCGCTCCTGCCCGACGGCCACCTGAACGTCCGTGACTTTCGCGGGGGCGAAGTTGGGCGCGGTCGCCGTCACCATGTAGTTCGACGCCTTGAGCGCCGGGACGGTGAACGTCCCTTCGTCGGTCGTGGTCGCCGTGCGCTCCTCACCCGTCCGCTCGTTCTTGACGACGACGGTCGCGCCGCTGACGAGCGCGCCGTTCGCGTCGGCCACGAAGCCGACGATGCGGCCCTGGTCCGTCTGCGCGAGGGCGGCAGACGAACTGAAGAGCAGCGCCACGAGCGCGAGCTGAATGAATCGGGGGAGCCGCGGGAGTTGCCGCTTAGTCATAAAGCCTCCTGTGGAATTTAGTCGAGTAGTTCGTGCGGACGCCTGGCCCGCGCCCGCCACGAAAGAAGGTTGATGAGAAGTGCGTGTTGCGAAGCGATTTTGAATCTTCCAGACCGCGTGCAGAGTTCGATGAATCCGGGAGGTAATGTAAAGGCGCGGGATTAAATAGACGTGAAGGCGGCCTTAAATGTTTGTGAACTTAGCCGGAGGCAAAATCCAGAGCAGCGGGTTGTCTTACCGAGGCAGACAAATCATCGTCGGGAATCCGCGGCCTTGTAACATCCCGGTAACACGCGGCGCTTATGCTGCTGGTCTTCATTAAGGAGTCCGAGAGCTTATGGGCATTGCCAATGAATTGAGCAGTGAGGTGGCGGCGGCCGTCTTCGAGCGCAGGCCGGAGACGGCCCGCGCGGAGACTCAAGAGCTGGTCGAGATCGTCCGTGACTTTCATTCGGCGATGCGCGACCTGGTGTCCGAAGAGCGCCGCCACCGCGTCGCGCAGTTGTCGGCGGCGGACTCTACGGCGCCGCAGGCGGCGTCCGGCAGCCACTGAAAATCCGCGCACGCCTTTCACCGCCGAACGCCTCAGCCCACGGGCAGCTCCTTCGGCTTGACGAGCCACTCCAGGCGTCCGCCGCGCGCGCCCGCCTCGACCCACTTTTCAGCGTCCAGAAGAATCCGCGCGAGCGCGGCCGTCGGCACGCGGCGGCTCTCGCCCGTCAGGTGTGCGAGCAAGTTCTCGAAGCCCGGGTTGTGGCCGACGAGCATGACTTCCTGCTTGTCGTCCTCGACGCCTTCGAGGACTTCGAGGAGACGCCCGGCGGTCGCCTCGTAGATGCGCTCGTCGTAGCGCAGCTCCGCGTCCAGGCCCGAGGCTTCGATGACGAGCGCGGTGGTCTCCCTGGCCCTCTGGGCGGGCGAAGAGATGATGAGGTCGGGCCGCAGCCGCCGCTCGCGGATGAAATTGCCCATCAGCGGCGCGGCGCGGCGGCCGCGCCCGTTCAGCGGGCGGTCGAAGTCGGCCAGGCCGGCGTCGTCCCAACTGGACTTGGCGTGTCTGAGGAGCAGAAGCTTTTTCATGACGAAAGGAAAAATCTTTCAGACGAGCGCGGCCGAGAGCGCGCCCTCGTCGCCTTCGTCGCCCTCGTCCGGTTGGCGGTGCTCGGAGAGGGCCTTGAGCGTTTCCATCGCGTCGCGGTGCGAGACGTGCTTCTTGCTCTGGCCGCGGCGCGCGTGGAGCACCACGTCGTTGACGGAAAGGATGCCGCGCAAGCTCCCGTCTGCGTCAACGACGGGCAGGCGGCGTAGCTGCGAGCTTTGCATCGTCTCCAGCGCGTCGCGGATGTTGTCGTCCGGCGCGCAGGCGTAGACCTTCCCGGAGATGACTTCCGAGACCTTCATCTCGGTCGCCAGTTTGTTCCGGGTGCAGACGGCCATGCAGATGTCGCGATCCGTAATCATGCCGACGATGCGGCGGCCGGCGTCCACCACGGGGACCGAGCCGCAGTCTCTTCTCCACATAATCATGGCGGCCTGGGCCAGGTCACTTTCGGGGCCGCAAGCCTCCACGTCGGCGGTCATAATGTCCTGCACTTTCATCACAGCGTCTCCTTAAAGAGTTCTTCCTTTGCGCCTTCGGTTTTTACTTTGCGCCTTTGCGAGAAAACGACGGTTCACGCAAAGGCGCAAAGGTAAGACGTAAGGCGCAAAGGGTTGAGTTACCTCGTGTCTTAAAAACTTCTGAAGTGTTTTAGCACAACTACGGGCCGCCGCGCCAAAGGGTTCGGTTGCCCGCGCCCGGTTTTCGTGTTGTAATCGCGCCAGCCGGAACAGGGATTCAAGAGGTGTCCAAGCTCAAGAAAATCGGCGCGCACGTGCTCGTCTGCAAGCACAAGACCTGCCTGCGCCAGGGCGGCAAGGCGTCGGCCCACGCGCTCAAACGTGCGCTCCGCGAGCACGACCTGTCGGGGCGCGTGATGGTCACGAAGGTCAAGTGTCTGGATCAGTGCGGGCGCGGCCCCGTGATGGTCGTCTACCCGGACGGCGTCTGGTACGGCGGCGTGGACGAAGAGGCCGCGCGCCGCATCGTGGCCGAGCATTTGGCCGAGGGCCGCGCCGTCGAAGCGAAAGTGCTGCGCGACATGCGCGACGCGGTGGAGGCCGAAAAGTGAGCGGGCGCACCATAGTCGTCGGCGACATACACGGCTGCTACGACGAGCTACGGGATTTGTTGGAAAAGGCCGCGCTCGGGGCGGAGGACCGCGTCGTCTCCGTGGGCGACCTCGTCGTCAAGGGCGAAAAGAACCGCGAGGTTTTAGACCTCTTCATTGAGGACGAGAGGTTCTCGGCCGTGCTCGGCAATCACGACCGCGCGCTGCGCCGCTACTGGCGCGGCGAGGGCGTCTCTTTGAAGGAGTCTCAGGAGCGCGCGCTGAACGAGCTGGCCGCCGCGGACGAGGCGCGCTACTCGGCCTACATCCAGTCGCTGCCACTGACCGTGGACCTGGGCTCGCACCTGGTCGTGCACGCGGGGGTGCGGCCGGGCGTGGCGCTCGCGGCGCAGTCGGTCGAGGACTTGACGGAGCTGCGCACGCTCGGCGGCGACCGCACGAGCCGCGACGGCGTGCCCTGGTATGAGGTCTATCGCGGCGAGCAAACAGTCCTCTTCGGCCACTGGCCCGCGCCCGAGCCGCGGCGCGGCCCCTGCGCCCTCGGCCTCGACACGGGCTGCGTCTACGGCTTCCAGTTGACGGCCTACGTCATCGAGACGGGCGAGTTCCTGAGCGTCCAGGCCCGCCGCGCCTACGAGGAGCCGAAGCGGCGCGTGGCCTGAAAAGATTAAGAAAAAATCCTTCCCCGTCTGCGTCTCTCTGTGGTTTATTGATTCCGTCACAGCGGCGTAACACGAAGGGGCTAGAGTCGGCGACTCATGATTACTTACGGACACCACCACTTTCCCGGCAAGCTGTTCGTCGTGGAGGGCACGGACGGGAGCGGGAAATCAACGCAGCTCTCGCTCCTCTACCAGTGGCTCAAGGCCGAGGGCTACCCCGTCTTCTTCTCCGAGTGGAACTCGTCGCCGCTCGTCAAGGACACGACCAAGCGCGCCAAGAAGCGCAGGCTCTTTACGCCCGCCACGTTCTCCCTCTTGCACGCCACGGACTTCGCAGACCGCACGGAGCACGACATCTTCCCGCCGTTGAAGGCGGGCGCGATTGTGCTCGCCGACCGCTACATCTACACGGCGTTTGCGCGCGACGTGGCGCGCGGGTGCGACCGCGCCTGGGTGCGCAAGATTTACAGCTTCGCCGTCAAGCCGACGGCCGCCTTCTTCTTCCGCGCCCCCTTGGACGTGGCCGTCGAGCGCATCATGAGCGCGCGACCGATGCTCAAGTATTACGAGGCGGGGATGGACATGGAGTGGGCCGACGACGAGGAGGAGAGTTTCAAGCTCTTCCAGGGCCGGATTCTGGAAGAGTACGACCGCATGGTGGACGAGTTCGGGCTGACGGTGATTGACGCGACGCGCTCGATCGAGAAGCAGCAGCGCGAGATGCGCGCCATCGTCAATACATATCTCGGCAGGGAAGAGGCCAGGGCCGCGAAATGAAGGAGACGAGATTTTACGGGACGCCGCTGCCGGGCGTGGGGCGGGAGCCCTACCCCGGCAAGCTGATCGTGATTGAGGGCGCGGACGGCGTCGGGCGCTCGACGCACACGGCGCTGCTGCGGACCTGGCTCGAAGCGCGCGGCCACGCCGTGCTCGACACGGGCATGACGCGCTCAGTGCTGGCGGGCCGCGGCATCAAGGAGGCGAAGAAGGGGCCGACGCTGGGCCGCATCACGATGCAGCTCTTTTACGCGACCGACTTCGCAGACCGTTTGGAGAACCAGATGCTGCCGGCCCTGCGCGCGGGCTTCATCGTCCTGACCGACCGCTACATCTACTCCGCGATTGCGCGCGCCGTGGTGCGCGGCGCGGACCCCGAATGGATGCGCGCCGTCTACGGCATCGCGCTCGTGCCCGACGCGATTTTTTACCTCAACATTCATTCGGCCGAAGAGTTGGTCGAGCGCATCCTGGCTTCCGGGCGCGGCTTCGACTACTGGGAGTCGGGCATGGACATGTATCTCGGCGAGGATTTTTATGACAGCTTCGTCGCCTACCAGACGCGCATGCTGCGCGAGTTCGACCGGATGAAGGGCGAGTACGGCTTCCGCGTGTTGGACGCCTCGCGCTCGATCAACCGCGTGGCCGCAGACTTGCGCCGGGCGGTCGCCCGCGTGATTGACGAGGGGAAGATTCTGGACGCCTCCGACTCGGTCAAGAGCTTTCAGGCGGCGGCGAAGCGCCAGGCCGGCCGCTCACGCAAAGGCGAGGCGGAGGCCCGCAGCGCCGAGAGGCTGGAAGGGACCGGAAGGCGTTGAAACTCGCGGCCATAGACATCGGCTCCAACTCTATCAAGCTGGCGGTGGTCGAGGCGGCCTCCTCGGACTCCTTCGCCGTCATCGCGCGCGAGAAGGAGGTCGTCCGCCTGGGCCACGACACCTTGCGCGAAGGCCGCCTCGCGCCCGAGGCCATAGAGCGCGCCGCCGCCTGCATCGGCCGCTTCCGCTCCATCGCGGAGGCGCGCGGCGCGCAGCACCTGGTCGCCATCGCCACGGCCTCCGTGCGCGAGGCCGACAACGCCGCGGAGTTCATCGAAGAAGTCCAGAAGCGCACGGGCGTCCGCGTCGAAGTCCTCTCCGGGTTAGAAGAAGCGCGGCTCATAGGGCTCGCCGCCGCGCAGGGCTGCGCCGCCGGGAGCCCGAGCCTCCTCAACATAGACATCGGCGGCGGCTCCACAGAGTTCTCGCTCGTCATGGACGGCACGCCTTCGGAGCTTTACTCGGTCAAGCTCGGCGCGGTGGGCCTGACCGAGCGTCTCATCTCGACGGACCCCGTCAAGCCGAAGGAGCTGCGCGCGGTCGTCGAGGAGATACGCGCCGCCCTGGAGCGCCCCTCGCGCCAGTTGCGCGGGAGGCTGTGGCAGACGGCAACGGGCACTTCCGGGACCATCATCGCCGTCGGCGAAGCCTTGCGCCTGCGCCGCCTCAAGCGCGACCCCACGGCCGAGGAGCAGGGGGCGCAGCCGGCCGGGGCCGAAATCACTTTGGAGGAATTGACGCGCTTCAACGAGCGCATGGCCGGACTGGACTTCGAGAAGCGGCGCAACGTCCCGGGCATCAGCGCGCAGCGCGCCGAAATCATCATCGCCGGCGGGCAGATTCTCGAAGGCTCCATGCGCGCCATGAAAATCAGCAGCCTGCGCTCCTGCGACTGGGCCTTGCGCGAGGGCGTGATTATAGACCGCCTGCGCGAGCTTGAGGCGGAGGCCCGCCCGCCCGTGCCGGACACGGAAGACCCGCTCCTGCGCGGCGTGCGCGCCGTCGGTCGCCGCTTCGGCTACGAGGAGGCGCACGCGCACCAGGTCGCGGCCTCCGCCGAGAAAATCTTCGACTTCATGGCCGGGAGCCACAAGCTCAGCCGCCACCACCGGACGCTGCTCTCGGCCGCGGCCCTGCTTCACGACATCGGCTACCACATCGCGCACGAGTCGCACCACAAGCACTCGCTCTATCTCATCAAGCACTCGGAGCTGACCGGCTTCTCCGAGGCCGAGCGCGAGGTGATTGCCAACGTGGCCCGCTACCACCGCGGCGCGCTCCCGAAGGAGCGGCACGAGGACTACGCCGCGCTCTCCGAGCAGGACCGCCAGACCGTCTGGCAGCTCGGCGGCATCCTGCGCGTGGCGGATGCGCTCCACTGCGGCTACGACGGCAGCGTCGGCGGCTTCGACATCGAGCGCGCGGGCCGCGAAGTCCGCGTCCGGCTCGCGAGCGCCAACGCCTGCGACAAGGAAATCTGGGCCGCCGAGAAGAAGCGCGACATGTTCGAGCAAGCCTTCGACTGCAAACTGACCTTCAGCCGTGAGGAGGGAGGAAACTAGAAGTCAGGAGTCAGGAGTCAGGAGTCAGAAGAAAAGAAAAGCGGAAGGAAAGCTTTCGCGCCTTTCATTCTGACTCCTGGCTCCTGACTCCTGACTCCTGCTCTTATGGCTAAAGCGAAAGAGATTGAGGGCCTCGATTGCGGGGCGGAGGCGGGCGCTGGTGCGCGGCTGGTCTTGCGGACGCGCCTTGAGGAGATGTGCGCGTGGCGCGCGGCGGCGCTCGACTGGAGCGACCCGGAGGGCGTCCACGACATGCGCGTTGCCTCGCGCCGCCTGCGGAGCGCCGTCCGCGACTTCTCGCCCTACCTGCGCAAGCGCCAGTTCCGCCGCGCCAAGGACGGCTTGAAAAATCTGGCCGCGGCCCTCGGCCTCGTCCGCGACGATGACGTGGCGCTGATGGCGCTGGAGAAGCTGGAGGTTGGAGCGCCGCCGGGAGTCGCGGCGGGCGTGGGCCAATTCGTAACCGAGCGCGTGAGGAGGCGCGACCGCGCTCGCGCCCGGCTCGAAAGGGCTTTGACGGAAGAGGCGCTCCGGGAGTTGAGCGAGGATTTCGAGGACGCGCTCGCCAGCGGGGTGAAAGCCCAGCGCAAGCCCGTGGAAGGCGGCGCGAGCGTCGTGAGCTTCCGCCGGGCCGGGAGTAAGATTATCCGCGCGGGCGTCGCGGAGTTCCGCGAGCTGAGCGCCAGCCTGTACAACCCATTGAAGTCGGAGCCGCTGCACCGCCTGCGCATCACGGCCAAGGGGCTGCGCTACGCCGTCGAGCTTTTCGCGGCCTGCTGGGGCGAGGGCGCGCTCGCCCCCTCCGCCCGGGAGATCGCCAAAATACAGGGCTCGCTCGGCGAGCTTCACGACTGCGACGTGTGGATTGACGAACTCGGCGGCCACCTCGGCCGGACGGAGCAGGAAGAGGACGCCGACGCCGCCGAGATGCGACGCGCGGCCTTCTGGCTACTCGATTACTTCGTCCGCGAGCGCACACACCACTTCCAGAACGCCCTCGCCCGCTGGCGCGAGTGGGAGGAATCGGGCTTCCTCGCGCGCCTGTCCGATAGAGTGAATGCCGACTGAAAAGTCCGGTTCGGCCCCTCCCAGGCGAAATTCCATTTGGGGAATAGTGTTTGCTAAACTACAATGTGTCTTGAAGCATAACTCTCTCAAGTAAATTTAAGGCCAAAGGTTTAGTTCGCAACTGAATGACTATAGGCGAGAGCAAGCAATCTCTGACAGACGAGCCGCGCGGCGAAGCCCCGCAGACCGAACTGCCGCCGAAGCTGTCGGGGCCGGAGTTCCTTATTAACCGCGAGCTGAGTTTGCTCGAATTCCACCGCCGCGTGCTCGAAGAGGCGCTCGACGCCGACCAGCCGCTCCTCGAACGGCTCAAATTCCTCTCCATCTTCTCGACCAACCTGGACGAGCTCTTCATGATCCGCGTCTCCGGCCTCAAGGAGGCGCTCGAAGAGGAAGTCACCGAACTCTCGCCCGACGGCATGACCATCACGGAGCAGCTCAGCGCCATCCGCGAGCGGCTGCTGCCGATGTTCGACGAGCAGATGCGCTGCCTGCGCGAGGACGTGCTGCCGCGGCTCAAGGCCGAGGGCATAGAGGTCGTGTCCTACGACTCGCTCTCGGAAGCCGAGCGCGAGCGCGCCGACGACTATTTCACCGAAGACGTTTTCCCGGTGCTGACGCCGCAGGCCGTTGACTCCGCGCACCCGTTCCCGTACATCTCCGGCCTCAGCCTCAATCTCGGCCTGATGGTCGAGCCCGTGCCCGAGCACGGCATCACGCGCTCGCTGACGGGCGGCGTGGAGGCCAGGTTCGCGCGCATCAAGGTTCCGCCGCTCATGCCGCGCCTCGTCAAGGTCGCCAACTCGGGAACGCGCTTCGTGCTGCTCGAAGAGTTGATCGCGGCCAACGCCTACAAGCTCTTCCCCCGTATGCAGGTCAGCCAGAGCCACGTCTTCCGCGTCACGCGCGACGCAGACATAGAGGTCCGCGAGGACAAGGCCGCGGACCTCCTCAAAGCCATCGAGCAGACGCTTCGCAAGCGGCGCTTCGGCTCGGCCGTGCGCCTCGAAGTCTCCGAGGGGATGCCGGACTTCATGGTCCGCACCCTGACGAAGGAGCTTGAGCTGGACGCCGGGGACGTTTACGTCGTGGACGGGCCGATGCGCGTTGACGACCTGATGAAGCTCTACGGCCAGGACCGGCCCGACCTGAAAGACAATCCGGTCAAGATAACTGTGCCAGATTTCATCAAGAACGAGGACTCCATCTTCGACGTAGTCCGCCGGCGCGACGTGCTGCTTCATCACCCTTACACGTCTTACTCGACGGTCGTCAAATTCATTGACGCGGCGGCCAAAGACCCGGACGTGCTCGCCATCAAGATGTGCCTCTACCGCACGGGCGCGAACTCGCCCATCCCGCAGTCGCTGATAGAGGCGGCCGAGGCCGGCAAGCAGGTGACGGCGATTGTCGAGATCAAGGCGCGCTTCGACGAGGAGCACAACATCGAGTGGGCCAAAAGGCTCGAAGAGGCGGGCGTCCACGTCGTCTACGGCGTCGTCGGCCTCAAAGTCCACTCCAAGGTCGCGCTCGTCATCCGCCGCGAGGCCGACGACCTGCGCCGCTACGTCCACATCGCCACGGGCAACTACAACCCCGTCACCGCCAACTTCTACACGGACCTCGGGCTGCTGACCGCCAATGAAGAAATCGGCGCGGACGCCACGGAGTTGTTCAACTTCCTGACCGGCTACTCGCGGCAGAAGGAGTACCGCCAGCTCCTGGTCGCGCCCGTCAACCTGCGCGAGCGCATGATCAGTCTGATTAAGCGCGAGACGGAGAACGCCCGCGCCGGAAGGCCCGCGCGCATCAAGGTCAAGATTAACCGCCTGGCCGACGAGACGACGGTGCGCGCCCTTTACGAGGCGTCGCAGGCCGGCGTGCCCATTGACCTGATCGTCCGCGGCGTCTGCATCCTCCGCCCAGGCGTCCCCGGCCTCTCCGAGACGATCACGGTGCGCAGCATCGTCGGGCGCTTGCTTGAGCACAGCCGCGTCTACTACTTCCAGAACGGCAATGAGGAGGAGTTGTACACGGGCAGCGCCGATTGGATGTCGCGCAACTTTGACCGCCGCGTCGAAGTCATCGTGCCCGTCTACGACCCCGGCCTGAAGAGGTATTTGAAGGACGTGGTGCTGGCCTCCTACCTGAAGGACAACGTCAAGGCGCGGAGGCTCTTGGCCGACGGCAGCTACGAGCGCGTGCGGCCCGCGCCCGGCGAAGAGAGTTTCGACAGCCAGATGCACTTTCAGGACAGCATCGGGACAGGGTTCTAGGTCCGACAGTCAGTACCGCCTGCGGTAGCGGGCGGGTACTCGACGTTGCGGACCCGTCCGCTACCGCAGGCGGTACTGACCTATTAGAGAGGAATGAATATAGCCGTGTTGAGACAGCGAAGAGCCTTTAAGTTTGCGACGTTGATAGTTGCTCTCCTCCTAACTTTTCAAGCGTCTGCCTTCGGCCAGGACAAGGAGAAAAAGAAGAAGAAGGAGCCCTTGCAGGGCACCCCCGTCCTCTGGAAAGACCCCGGCGATGTCTCGTCGCGCGACCTCTTCCTCGGGCCGGGCGGCGAGGCCATGAAGCCCGACATCAGCACCGTCACCTTCCTCAAGGACGAGGTCGGCGGCTACTCCGCTGGCTTCCGCGTGCGCGACGCCAAGGGCAACGTCTGGGTCGCCAAGCTCGGCAAAGAGGCGCAGCCCGAGACGGCGGCCTCCCGCTTCGTCTGGGCCGCCGGCTACGTCACAGAGATTCACTACCTCTTCCCGTGCATCCAGATACAGGGAGCGCCCGACAAGAACGTCGAGCGGTGCGAGGGCAAGGGCTTCGCTAACGTCCGCTTCGAGGCGCGGCCCAAGGCTTACAAGCGGCAGGGCACCATCTGGAGCTGGACGAATAATCCTTTCGCCGGAACGAGAGAGCTGAAGGGCCTCATCGTCATGATGGCCTTCCTCAACAACTGGGACTTGAAGGACGACAACAACAAGTTGGTCTACGTTCCCGGCACTGACGGCGCGGAGGCAGAGCTTCACTACATCCTGAGCGACCTCGGCGCGACCTTCGGCAAGACGGGCGGCTTCATGTCGCGCAGCCGCAACGACCCCGAAGACTACGTCAAGAGCAAGTTCATAGAGGGCGTCGAGGGCGGGCGCGTCAAGTTCGCCTACAGCGGGAAGAACTCGGCGCTCTTTAAGGACATCACGGTCGAGGACGCGCGCTGGGTCGGCTCGCTGCTCTCGAAGCTCACGGACCAGCAACTGACGGACGCCTTCCGCGCGGCCAACTTCACGCCAGCGGAGATCGAGATGCTGGCCGGCGCGGCGCGCGCGCGCATCAACCAGCTCGTCAACCTGCCCGGCGGCGCTACGGCGGGCGCTCAGGGCTCTAGCCGATGAAGAGAAGAGATTGGAACACGATTCTGGTGGTCTGCCTCCTGGCGGGCCTCTTCGGCTTCGCGCTGGTCACGTACTTCCTGGCCGACCGGCCACCCGAGACGGTCCAGCGGATTGAGGCCACGGCGCAGACCGCGCCCGCCTCCGAAGGCCAGAACAGTAACACGCAAGCCGCGCCCTCGCCCGGCGGGCAGCAGCCCACCGTCATGGAAATCTTCGGCGCGCAGCAGGACATCCCCGGCGAGCCGAGGGTCGAGCGGTGGACGACCATCATCCCGCGCATCATCGTCAGGCTGGCGCTCGCGGCGTTCCTGGCCGCGCTCCTGGCCTTCCGCCCGCGCAAGGACTTGCCGCTCCGCCAGCGCAACCTCTACGTGGCGCAGACGCAAATCCTGCTGGCGGTCGTCGCCAGCGCGCTGATGATGATTGTCGGCGACAACGCGGCGCGCGCCTTCGGCATCTTCGCCGCCGTCTCGCTCGTCCGCTTCCGCACCAACATCAAAGACCCGAAGGAGATCACTGTCCTCCTGCTCAGCCTCTCGCTCGGGCTGGCGACGGGCGTGGGCCGCTGGGATTTGGCACTTGTCCTCTGCCTGTTTGTCCTGCCGCTGCTCTGGCTCCTGGAGTCCAGGGAGGAGGCGGAGCTGTACCGCGCGATGGAGCTGACGGTCAAGACGAAGGACACGGAGAAGATGCAGAACATCCTGAAGGGCGTCTTCCAGCGCTACAAGCTTGAGACGGAGCTGCGGCAGCTCGACTCGCCGGACGATGACGATCCCTTAGGGTGCATCATGTTTTACGTCAGCATGCCCCCGACGGCGAGCACCGACCAGATCAGCGACGAGATACGCTCGCTCGACCCGCAGAACGTTGACTCCATCGAGTGGGCGCAGAAGAAGGACTCGTCTTACTATTAACGAGGGGAGGCGGTTATCGCCAGCCCGAAACATGAAAAGGCCGCTCTCACACGAGAGCGGCCTTTCTTACTTTTCAGGAGCGGCGAGGTTAGCGGCCGGCGGCCGAGTTGGCTTTGGCGTTGGCGGCCTGCGTCCTGGCCCAGTAGTCCTCGACGAACGTCTTGAAATCGCCGTGGCCCCAGGAGGTGTAGAAGTCGAACTTCTTCATCTCGGCGTAGACCTGGTCGAAGTTCCAGTTGTACTTGGTGAAGCGGTAGACCGCGCCCATCGCGCCCGTGCGGTGACGCCCGCCAGCGCAGTGCACGTAGAACTTGCCGGTCTCGGGGTCGTCCACGAGTTTGAGGAACGCCTGCACGGCCTCCTCGGTCGGGTACGTTTTGCCGACCATCGGGATGTTGACGTAGCGCATCCCGAGCGACTCGACGATCCGCTTCTCGTAATCCTTCGGCTCGGATTGCAGGTCAACCACCGTGGTGATGCCGATAGCCTTCAGCGACTCGTAATCCTTCTCCTTGGGCTGCGCGCCGCGGTAGAACCGCTCGTCCATCTGCCCGAAATTTTTGATCTTGACGTTAGAAGTGTCTGCCTGCGGCGCGGAGGATTGCGCGGCGGCCATGACGGCGAAGAGGAGGAGTGAGGCGAAAGCACCCAAGACCTGACGAAAGCCGTTCCGATTCAAAGTCATTCTAAAAACCTCCAGAAGTCAGCACACAAAGGGAATCCGCCCGGGGGATTCGATTAAATTTTAGGGAAAGCTTGGGGGTTCAGCAGCACCCGCACCCGGGACGCCAGATACGTTCGCTAAACTCAAAAAGTTTACGCGCGAGGGGCTCTCATCTTAATGAATTTAGGCCCGCCCTGGCAAGCATCCGGGTTGTCAATGTGACTGCATCGCGCCGATTCAACTGTCTCGTTTTTGAGCGCCTCAACCGACGCAGAAATTAAGATTCCTAAACGAGCGCCGCGGTTGCAGTCTCCGCCTCTTCGAAAAGAGGAAAGTTGACCGTTCGCTTAACGTACTAAACTTGACGTACCTTATGGGGGCGAAATACGACCCTGCCCGGAGTCGTCAGGGGCGACGGCCCGCGCGCCGGATTTTTGCCGAACTTTTTTTACGGCGGCCGGGAAAAAAAGCCCCGGCAGGTCCGCATCTGCCGGGGCGTCGCTTCAGAGCCGTGGCGGGGTTCGGAGCAGCCGCGGCGCGTCTTCTGGTAGCCCTTCGGGCCAAAGCGCGCCGGGTATCGGTGGGGGGCAGCTTCAAGATAAGGGCCGGCTGCTAAGAAAGAGTTAAGGCCGGGTTAAATCTTAGTGAAGATGCGCCGCGCCCTAATCGTTCGGGTCTTCGCCGCCTTCGACGCCGCCCCCGCCCTCCTGTTCGAGGAGTTCCTTGGCCTTGAGCAGGTTCTGCCGGTGCTCGTCGCTGACGGTCGGGTAGCTCAGGTTCATGGATTCCAGCTTGTTGATGATGACGTCGGCCACGGCCGCGCGCATGAACCACTTGTGGTCGGCCGGGATGATGTGCCAGGGCGCTTCCTCCGTGCTCGTGTGGTTGAAGCAGTCCTCGTAGGCCGCCATGTAGTCGTCCCAGAAGCGACGCTCCTTGACGTCGTTGAGGGAAAACTTCCAGTTCTTCTCGGGCGTGTTGATGCGTTTCAGAAACCGCTTGCGCTGCTCCTCCTTCGAGACGTTGAGGAAGAATTTGATGATGCTGATGCCGTTGCGGGTCAGGTAACGCTCGAAGTCGTTGATCTCCTCGAAGCGGCGCTGCCAGATGTCCGGCCCCTTCGACTCGGGCGGGAGCTGCTGCGCTTGCAGGATTTCCGGGTGGACGCGCACGACCAAGACCTCCTCGTAGTAGGAGCGGTTGAAGATGCCTATGCGGCCGCGCTCCGGGAGCGCCTTCATGCTGCGCCAGAGATAGTCGTGATCCAGCTCCTCGTGCGACGGCGACTTGAAGCTGAAGACCTGGCAGCCCTGCGGGTCCACGCCCGACATGACGTGCTTGATCGTGCTGTCCTTGCCCGAGGCGTCCATCGCCTGGAAGATGATGAGCAGGGCGTAGGTGTTCTGCGCGTAGAGCACGTCCTGGAATTGTGCCAGTCGCCCTACGTCGCCGAACAGCTTCGCCTCGGCCTGCTCCTTGTTCTCGAACTCACCTGTGTGGCCCGTGTCGTAATCCTTGAGCCGGATTTTCTCCCCCGGCGGGACCAGAAAATAGTCGCGGTTTATCACTCGGCGTGCCCCCAAGGCTCATGAGGTCTCGAAAAACTCCTTAGGAGAATGCCAGTTATACGCCAGTTGTCAAGCCCCTCGGCCGGGAGGCGGGCTAGGAGGGCTTAGTCAATCGCTCCCGTTCGAGTAGCGCGCGTTTTCTTGCGAGCCCCCACCTGTACCCTCCCAACTCCCCGTTACCGCGTATCACGCGGTGACAAGGAATGACGACGGCAACCGCGTTAGCGGCGCACGCGCGCGCCACCGCCCTGACTGCGGTGGGTTGACCTATTCGGGCGGCGACTTCGCCGTAAGACTGAATCTCGCCGTAAGGGATGGACTGCAAGTAGCTCCACACCCGCCGCTGGAAGGCCGTCGCCCGCACGTCCAGTGGCAGGTCGAGTCTGGACGGCTCCCCCGCCAGATGTCGCAGGATGACTTCAAGATATTCGCCGAGCGCTCCCGACGACTCTTGGGTGATTTCCGCCTCCGGGAACTCTTCGCGGAGCGTGCCTTCGAGTTGAGCTTCGGATTCGCCGAGGCGCACGGCACACAAGCCCCGCCCGGTGGCCGCCACGAGCATGAGGCCCAACTCACATCCCGCCACCGTGTAGGTTATCCGCGCCCCCGCGCCGCCGCGCGCGTAGGACGCCGGCGTCATGCCGAGTTCCGCGTCCGCCTTCTCATAGAGCCGGCTGCTCGAACCGTAGCCGGCGTCGTACATCGCGCCCGTCACCGTTTCTCCTCCCCTCAGCCGCGCCTTAAACTGATTGACCCTGTGAGCCAGGGCGTACTGGCGCGGCGTCAAACCGACGACCTTTTTGAACATTCGCTGAAGGTGATACTGACTGACGCCCAACTCGGCGCCGAGTTCGGCCAGTCGGGGCGCGTCCGCCCCGGACGCCTCGATCAGACGGCAAGCCCGCTCGACCGTTTCGAGATTCGGGTCGCGGCCGCGCATGAGGCGCGGGCGGCAGCGGCGGCAGGGGCGGAACCCCGCCGACTCGGCCTCATTTTGAGTGCCGAAGAAGGTGACCTGCTCGCGGCGCGGCCGCCTCGACGCGCACGACGGCTTACAATAGACGCCGGTCGAGCGCACGCCGTAGAAGATCACGCCGTCGAAGTCGGCGTCCCGGCCCTCGACCGCCCGCCACCGCGTCTCTTCGTCCAGCGCCCGCAATTCGTCGAGTACTGCCTCGCTCTGTTCCATCACGCTCACCCCCATTGCGAGCATTCTACCCGCGCTCGGTGAGCTTCATCTATCCGAATCTTGCGGTCAAACTATTTCTCCCGGCGCGACATAGTTTGACCGCAAGATTCGGATAGAACGCCGACAGCGACTGCCGTAAGCTGGGGTCGTGCAAAAAAGGGTCTTGCCATTACGAAAGGCACTTGAAGCGGCTCAGCACCACGCGCTGTCGTTTCTGGAAAACCTTGAGGGCGGCGCGGCTGCGACAGTTGATGTGTGGACGCTGAGGGCGCGATTGGGCAAGCCGCTCTCGGACGCGGGCGAGCCGCCCGAACAGGTCGTGGCCGAACTGGTCAGGGACGTGGAAGGCGGGTTGCTCGGCTCGGCCGGCGGCCGTTTCTTCGGCTGGGTCATCGGCGGGTCTTTACCCGCGGCCCTCGCCGCCGATTGGCTGACGGCGGCGTGGGACCAGAATGCCGCGCTGTATGCCTGCGGCCCGGCGGCGGCCGTCGTCGAAGAGGTCGCCGGGGGCTGGCTGAAGGAGCTGCTTGGGCTCCCGTCGCACGCGAGCTTCGCGTTCGTCAGCGGCTGCCAGATGGCGCACGTGACCTGCTTGGCCTCCGCGCGCCACGCGCTGCTGGCCGACTGCGGCTGGGATGTCGAGCGGCGAGGGCTTTACAGCGCGCCGCCCATACGCATCCTGTCGAGCGGGCAGCGGCACGGCTCAATCGAGCGCGCGGCTCGCCTGCTCGGCCTCGGGCTGGAGCAGTTAGTCTTTCTCCCCTCAGACTCCCGGGAGCGTCTCGACCCGACCGCGCTGGAGCTGGCGCTGAGGGCGGAGCCTTCGTCCCCGACGATTCTGCTTTTGCAAGCGGGCGACATTAATCGTGGCGGCCGGCGAGGCATTCTTCGGGGGCACCACATGGCGCGGGAGGCGCGTCATGCGCGTGAGCGTCTGTAACTGGCAGACCTCGGATGAGGACATCGCGCGGGCCGTCAGGTCAGTCGCAAAAGTCTTAGGCGTCCCGCCAATCGAATAGTTGAAGAGTCAACTTCACACTCACCCGCCACTGATTAGAAGCGGAAAGACGTGTCGAACTGCAAGCGCGTCGTCGGGCGGTTCAAAGAGCCCGCGGGCGTCGTGCCGAAGGGGCCGAGAAACCCGTTGGCGCGCTGCGTGAAGAAGGCAGTCATCGTCAGCCGGACGGTGCGGTTGTGTTGCCGGTTGCGCTCGCCGAAGGCCATGTAGTCGAAGGTCAGGCGGTGGACGCGCACGTCGGACGGCTGGCCTATGTCGGAGGCGTTGAACGGCGTCAGCACGGCGTCCTTCTCGATGCGCATGAAAGTGTAGTCGAAGTTCATGTCGCCGCTTACGCGGTCGCGGCTGTCCACGCCCTTGCCAAGCTGTATCTCGGCCCAGTAGCCGTTGTTCTCGTTGTTGGGCAGAAAGAGCGTCGTGCCGCCCGGCCCCGCGACGGACACGTCATGCGTCTGCGTGTTGGTGACGAAGTTGAAGAGCAGCATGACGGGGACGCGCTTGCTGTGCGTCAAATCCAGGCGGCCGATGAGGTCAACCAGGTTGTAGCCGGAGGCGAGACGGCCGTCGCGGCCCGTGGCGTTGTTGCTGGCGACCGAGAGGCCGAGGTTGGCGTTGCCCGAGACGAGTTGGTCGCGCGGGATGGAGACCTGCGTGGTCAGGGTCTGCGCCGGGGTGGTGGCCGTCGCCGGGATGGTGATCGTGACCGGGAGTTGCAGGTTGGGGCCGAAGACCTGTATGGGCGAGATGAACTGCGTGCCGTTGAAGTAAAGGTCAGCCGCCGAGAGCGTGAGCCTCACGTCGGGCGAGAAGTCGAGGCGCGTTTGCAGTTGCGCGCCGTAGAGCGCGAGGTCGCGGCCCGCACGGCGCGACTCGTCCACGTTGACCGTGCCGTTACTGTTGCGCACGAAGCCGGAGTTGCGCTCCAACATGGGCAGCTGCCACGCGACGAAGGTCACGTTCCTCAAGCCGGACTTCCCCTTGAAGCCGAACTTCTTCGGGTCTTCGACGCAGCCGAAGTCGTGCGAGTAGGTCTCGCTGAAGCCTTCGGGGTAGATGTCGTTGTCAATCGTCAGCTCCGTGCGCGCCCAGGGCACTTCGAACTTGCCGCCCTGTAAACGCAGCCCGCGCTCGTCGCCTTCACGGCAAGCCCGCTCCTGCTTCGGCTTCCACGCAACGTAGGCGTTGTCCAGGCTGAAGGGCTTGCGGTTGTAGAAGTCCGTCAGCGTCTGGTTGTTCGAGATGGCGTCGGCGTAGCTGCCCGAGCCCAGGCGCAGGCCCCACTCGAATTTTTTACTGAGCTGGCCGCGGATGTTCAGGCGCACGCGGATGCGGAAACGCTGCCGCGCCGAAAGCTCGTTGCCGAGGACGGCCGGGTTCTCGGCGTTCGCCAGCGCGTTCAACTGTCCGTAGATTGACTCGTAGCGCAGCCGCAAATCGCCGCTGAAGCTGATCGTGCCGAGCTGCCTCATGAGGGCATCATTCGTCCTCTTCGCCTGCTCCTCGACCTTGCCGAGCCGCACGTTCGTGTCGTCCTGCGGCGGGGGAGTTTGCGGCGGCGCGGTGTCGCTGACGGGAATGGCGGCGGTGTTGACGGCCGCCGCCTTCTGGGCCGTCTCCTCGACGCGCTGGCGCAGCTCGCCTATGACGTGCGACTGCTCGTCAATGACGGCGCGCATCCGCTTAATCTCCTCCTGCTGCTCAAGGAGCGCGCGCCGCACCTCTTCGAGGTCCGCGTTGCCGGGCGTGGCGGCTGGGGCGGGGGCGGGGCCGTCGCCGGCCGGGCTCTTGAGGCTCGATTGCGCGCTGGCCGAAAGGCCCAGGCCGATAGAGACGGCGCAGGCCACGAGCGCGCGCCGGATTGTGAGTCGTGACATAAGGGAATCCCTCTCCGTAGAAATTTTTAAACTAACTTGAGAGCGCGGGCGGACGTTCGCTGTCGTAAGGCTGAAGATTCTATGAATCCGGTATTACGTCGGTGTTACGGAAAGGCAGAATACAGGAGTCAGGAGTCAGAAGTCAGGAGGAAGGGCCGAAACCCTCTTTCTTTTATTCTGACTCCTGACTCCTGACTTCTGCTTTTCTAATTCCTCCGTTTGACTGTAAAATCAAACGTCACTCCGCGAGCGAGGAGCTTCAACGGTAATCTTTATGGCTTTGCTGAAAATCACAGACGCGAGCGGCCGCCAATGGCAGTACAACCTGTCGCAAGTCCCGTGCACGGTCGGACGCGCGCCGGACAACTGCATCGTGCTGGACGACCCGCGCGCCTCGCGCCACCACGCGCACATACGCTTCGACGACCCGGGCTACACCATCGTTGACGGCGTCGTAATCAGCGGCCAGGTGAAGCGCAGCGCCAACAAGGTCTTCGTCAACGGCGAGGCCGCCTACGAGCACCCGCTCAAGGACGGCGACCGCGTCACCATCGGCGCGAGCACCATCCGCTTCGAGCAGCCGCAGGCAGAGCGCACGACCGACGTGCGCTACGACGACAAGCCGCTCGGCCACACGCAGCTCCTCATCTCGGCCAACGACGTGATGACGACCGTGCTCCGCACGAGCAAGCCGCCGACCTCCGCCGCGCCCGCGACCGCGGCCAGCCCTTCGGCGCGCGAGAAAGAGATAGAGGCTTTGCAGCGCAAGGCCAACATCCTCGCCGAGATGTACGAGATGAGCAAGACGCTCGGCTCCGTCTTCGACCTCAACGCCATCTTCGCCAAGGCCACGGACATCATCTTCCGCTCGACGCCCGCCGACCGCGTCGTCGCGCTCCTGGCCGAAGGCACGACCGACGACGGCGACGTGGAATTGGTCCCGGTTGCCACGCGCGCGCGCGACGAGAAATTAGAGGCGCACGCCAAGAAGCTGACCATCGGCCGCACCATCACGCGCAAGGTGATGAAGGACCGCGTGGCTCTCCTGTCGCAGGACGCGGCGGCCGAGGCCATGTTCGCCGGGGTGGAGTCCATCGTCTCGCAGGGCGTGCGCTCGACCATCTGCGCTCCGCTCGTCGCCGAATCCGGCGTCCACGGCGCGCTCTACGCAGACCGCCTAGACCCCTTCGCCGCCTTCAAGCCGGATGACCTGGAATTGATTACGGCCGTCGCCGCGCAGACGGCCGTCGCGGTCGAGAACGCGCGCGCGCACGAGCGGCTCGCGCGCGAGGAGGTGGCGCGCGCCAACTACGGCCGCTTCCTCCCCGAGTACGTCGTCAAGCAGATGCTCGAAAACCCTGAGAGCTTCAAGCTCGGCGGCGCGAGCCAGACCATCACGGTCCTCTTCGCGGACATACGCGGCTTCACGCGCCTCTCGGAGCACGCGAACCCCGAAAAGGTCGTGCAGCTTTTGAACAAGTATTTCTCGGCGATGACGGACATCATCTTCGCGCACGGCGGGACGCTCGACAAGTACCTCGGCGACGGGTTGATGGCGCTCTTCGGCGCGCCGACCGCCACGCCGCAGGACGCGACCAACGCGCTCAACGCGGCCGTCGCCATGCAGCGGCGCGTCATCAGCATCAACCAGGAGTTGCGCGCCGAGGGTCTGGGCGAGATCGGCGTCGGCATCGGGATGCACACGGGCGAGGCCGTGGTCGGCTACATCGGGTCCGAGCGGCGCTCCGAGTACACGGCCATCGGCGACACGGTCAACACGGCCTCGCGGCTGGAGTCGAACTCGAAGGGCGGGCAGATTCTCCTCAGCGACGCGACGGCGCGGGCCGCCACGAGCCGCTACCCCCTCAAGCAGCGCGACCCCATTTACGTCAAGAACCGCGCGCAACCCGTCCCACTCTTTGAGGTCGAGTGGGAGACGGGCAAATCGCAGGGCGACCCCCTCATCGCCTCCTATAATGAGCAATGATGAGCTTTGCGGGATGGATGATGATTTAAAAGGCAGTCGTCTTTAATTCATCATTCAGCCCGCAAAGCTCATCATTTTCATCTATGTCTTCTTTCATGAACATGGGCTGGGACGCCCTCAGGAATCTGGTCTCGGACTCGATGGCGATAGACATGGGGTCGGCGGGGACGATCATCAGCGTGCGCGGGCGCGGCATCGTCGTTGACGAGCCCTCTGTCGTCGCCGTCAACAAGGTGACGGGCGAGGTCGTGGCCGTCGGGCGCGAGGCCCGCCAGATGCAGGGGCGCGAGGCGCGCGACGTGGCGGTCATCGCGCCGCTCGTGGACGGCGTGGTGGCCGACTTCGAGCGGACGCAGGCGATGCTCGACCGCTTCGTCCGCATGGCCCGCAGCGGCATCTCGCACTTCAGCCGCCGCGCCGTGATGGGCGTCCTCTCCGGCGTCACGCAGGTCGAGCAGCGCGCGCTCCTGGGCGCGGCCGAGCACGCGCACATCCGCCGCGTCTTCATGGTCGAGGAGGGCCTGGCCGCCGCCATCGGCGCGGGCGTGCCCGTCACGGACGAGCGCGCCTCGGCCGTCGTGGACGTGGGCGGCAGCACGACGAACGTCGCCGTCGTCGCGGGCGGCACCATCGTTCACGCCAACGCCGAGCGCATCGGCAGCTCCGACATCGAGGCCGCCATCACAGACCGCTTGCGCCGCTACCGCGGCCTGTCGGTCGGCGTCCCGACGGCCGAGCGCCTGAAGAAGGAGTTGGCCTCGGCCACGGCCCCGGCCGACCCCGCGCTGAGTCTGACGGTCAAGGGGCGCGACGTGCAGACGGGCAGCCCCGGCGCGATAGAGGTGACGGCCGAAGAGGTCTACGGCGTGACGCAGAGCGTCCTGCGCAAGATCGCCGACGCGGTGCGCGAGACGCTCGCGGACCTCCCGGCCGAAGTGGCCGCCGACCTGCACGACCGCGGCCTCATCCTGACCGGCGGCGGATCCTTGCTCAAGGGTCTTGACGAATACCTCGGGGCCGAAACAAAACTCCCCGTGCGCGTCGCCGACGAGCCGCGCTTCAGCACCGTTCACGGCCTGATGCGCCTCTTCGACGAGCCGCTGCTCCTGCGCCGCGTCACGCGCAACGAGCCGCCGCTGTTAATAGACAGCGAGGCCGGCGCGTTCGAGAGTTAAAGCATCAAAGAGCACGGCGGGCGATTTATGAACATAGGCAAGTTAATTCACCGGCAGATTTCCGTGGCGAAGGTCTACGGCATCCCCGTGCGGATAGACTACCGCTGGTTCCTGGTCTTCGGCGTCAGCGTGTGGCTGGTCTCCCTGAATTTGCAGCGCGGCATACGGGGCTTGCCGCCGGTCGAGCCGCTGGTGGCGTGGCTGCTCGGCGTCATCACGACGCTCGCGCTCTTCCTCTCGGTCTTCGGCCACGAGTTGTCGCACGCGCTCGTCGCGCGCATGGAGGGGATCGAGATCGAGGAGATAGTGCTCCACCCGTTCGGCGGGCTGGCCCGTATGAAGCGCGAGCCGGACACGCCGGGCGCGGAGTTTCGCATCGCCGTCGCCGGCCCCGCGGCCAGCTTCCTCTTCGCCGTCCTGAGCTTCGGCGTCTACCAGGTCGCGCTCGTCGGGGGCTACCGCACGGCCGCCGCCATCCTCTTCTTCATCGGCGCGGGCAATCTCCTCCTGGCCGTCTTCAACCTCTTCCCGGGCTACCCGCTCGACGGCGGGCGCGTCCTGCGCGCGCTGCTCTGGCGCAGGCGCGGCAACATCACGGAGGCCACGCGCATCGCCGGCCTCTGCGGCATCCTCATCGCCGTGACGCTCATCATCACGGGCCTCTACATGGCGTTCTCGCCGAAGTGGCAGGGGACACTCTCGGGGCTCTGGTCCGTGCTGGTCGGCCTCTTCCTCTTCGACGCGGCGGCGACCGTCGTGCGCCACGCGGGCCACATGAAGCAGGCGACCGCGGCCGACACGATGAGCGCGCCGGTGGCCGTCGAGCCCGACGTGACAATCTCGCATTTCGTGGACGCCGTGCTGCCGCTGCACCGCCGGACCAGTTTCCCCGTGGCGCTGAGCGGCAAGCTGCACGGCATCCTCGCGCTCGAAGACTTAAAAAAGCTCCCGCGCGAGCGTTGGCGCGAGACGCGCGCGCGCGACGTGATGCGGCCCGTGGACGCCACGCTCTTCGTCCAGTCGTCTGCAACGATGGCCCGCGCCGACGAGCTGATGCGGCAGAACGGCCTCGGCGAGCTCGCCGTCATAGACCACGCCGGCCGCCTCGTCGGCTACCTCCAACAGGGCAGGCTCAGAAAGGTAAAAGAAAAAGTTAAAAGGGAAAACTGAAGACGACAGACGGGCTCCTCGTCGTCACTTTTCCCTTTTAACTTTTAACTTTTGCCTTATACTTATTTTTCCCCCATAATTCAGAAGGCGTCCCCGTTCCCAGCCAGGAGGTGACTCATCAACGTGGGGGTGCTCCGAAGCACTCGTCGCTAGGGGTCTAATTACCCGGCCCGGGGCTTCTGACTCCCCCTTTAGACGGAAATGCTTTTACTGCTGCTGCCAGCGAGCGAGTACCTTGGGAGGCTGCGCGAGCCGCGTAACATCGCGGACATCGTGCTGGTCTTTCTCATCGTGTACGCCGTCCTCAAGCTGGTCAGGGGCACGCGCGCGACGCCGATGGCCGCGGGGCTGGTCATCATCCTCCTGCTCTACGGGCTGGCCGTCAGTCAGGATTTGGCGACGCTCGAATTCATCCTCCGCGGCGGGCTCATCTACATCGGCGTCGCCATCATCGTGCTCTTCCAGAGCGAAATCCGCCAGGCGCTCATCTCCTTCGGCAACAGCGTGCGGATGCCGTTCACGCGCCGCCACCGCGGGCAGTTCGGCGAGGGCGTCTACGACGAGATCGTGCTGGCCGCGACCACGCTCGCCTCCACGAAGACGGGCGCGCTCATCGTCATCGAGCGCAACGTCGGTTTGAAGAACGTCACCGACGGCGGCGTTAAATTAGAGGCCGAGCTCTCTTACGACCTGCTGGTCACCATCTTCAACCCGACGACGCCGCTGCACGACGGCGCGGTCGTCGTCCGCCGCCACCGCATCGCGGCCGCGGCCTGCTTCCTGCCGCTCACGCTGAACCCGCGCCTCTCGAAAGACCTCGGCACGCGCCACCGCGCGGCCATCGGCATCACGGAGGACTCGGACGCCGTCGCCGTCGTCATCTCCGAGGAGACCGGGCTCATCTCCTTCGTCGAGGGCGGCCAGATCAAGCGCGGGCTCGACGCGACCAAGCTGCGCGCCGCCATCTTCCACGCCCTCGAAGCCCCTGCCGCCCGCTCCGCGCGCGAGAAAGGCGGCAAGCCCGCGGAGGCGGAAGCCGAGGAAGCGATAACAATGTAAAGCAGTGGTCAGTGGTCAGTGGTCGGTGGTCAGTTAAAACAACTGATGTCTTCAACTGACCACAGACGACTGACCACTGACCACTGACTATGTCTTTCCGCGAAGTAAACGAGGACGTGAAACGCCAGCCGCACAGGCCGCACTGGGCGCGGCGCTGGCTGCGCGTCGTCTTCGTCGAGGACTGGGGCCTGAAGCTGCTGGCGCTCGCCATCGCGCTCGGGCTGTGGTACGGCGTGACGGGGCAGCGCAAGCCGACGACCGTGCGCGTGCCGCACGTGCCGCTCAATTTTCGGCTGCCGGCCGACACGGAGATTAGCAACGAGCCGCGCACGGACGTGGAGATTACGCTGACGGGCAGCAAGCGTGCGCTCGACGCCTTCAACGTGCGCGACCTCGTCGCCAACGTGGACGTGAGCGACTTGAGGCCGGGTGAGCACACGGTGCCGCTCTCGGCCGACCGCGTCACGATGGGCCTGCCCGACGGCGTGCGCTTCGGCGACATGCAGCCCGCGAGCCTGATGCTCAGGCTTGAGCCGCGCGTCGAGCGCGAGGTCGAGGTGGAAGTCCGACACTCGGGCCAGCCGGCCGAAGGCTTCGAGCTGCAACGCGTCACGGCCGCGCCGGACCACGTCAAAGTGCGCGGGCCTGCCAGCCACGTCGGCGCGTTGCAGAAAGCGCCGACCGAAGTCGTCTCGCTCGACGGCCGCCGCGAGACGTTCACGCTCGCGCAGGCGGCCATACAGATTCCCGACCGCAAAGTTGACCCGCTCGACGCGGCCGTCGCCGTCACCTTCGAGATCGGCGAGCAGCGCGCGGAGAAGACTTTCACGAGCGTCGCGGTCGTCACAGGCGACGGCGCGGGCATCCGGCCCGAGACGGCCAGCGTCACCGTCTACGGCCCGCGCTCGGCCTTCAACCAGTTAACCGCGGACAAAATGAGACTCGTGCTGGACGTGGCCGAGGACGGCTCGTACAGGCCGCGGCTTGAGCTGCCCGCGGACTTGCAGGGCCGCGTCGAGCTGCGCGCCACCAGCCCGGCAGTCTTCACCAGGAGATCGTTCTTCTAAGATGGCTAAACTTTTTGGCACAGACGGGATGCGCGGCGAGGCCGGGCGCTTCCCGCTCGACGCGGCGACCGTCAGCGCCGCGGGCCGCTCCCTGGCCCAACATCTCGCAGGGCGACTCGGCGACGGCGGCGAGGCGCGACCCGCCGCATCGTGACTGGGCGCGACACGCGCGAGTCCGGCGCGTGGATTGAGGCTGCGTTCCTGGCGGGGGCGATTGCCGCCGGGGCCGAGGCCGAGTCGGCCGGCGTCATCACGACGCCGGGCGTGGCATATCTCGCCCGCACGCTGCCCGCGGACGCGGGCGTCGTCATCAGCGCCTCGCACAATCCGTATCAGGACAACGGCATCAAGATTTTCGCTTCCTCGGGCCGCAAGCTTGACGACGCGACCGAGCGGCTCATGGAGGCCGACATCGAGGCTTGGAAGGGAAGCGCGGTGAGTGAAGCGGTCGAGGCCGCGGGCGAGCCGGACGGGACGCGCGCCGCCGACTTGAGGGCGCGCTACCTGGATTTCCTGGCCGGCGAGATCGGGCGCGGCCTCTCGCTCGCGGGGCTGCGCCTCGTCGTTGACTGCGCCAACGGCGCGGCCTCCGAACTCGCGCCCGCGCTCTTCACACGCCTGGGCGCGCGCCTGACGAGCATCAACGACTCGCCCGACGGGCGCAACATCAACCGCGACTGCGGCTCGCTGCACACGGACGGCCTGCGGCAAAAAGTTTTGAGCGAAGGCGCGGACCTGGGCGTCGCGTTCGACGGCGACGCCGACCGCGCCCTGTTCGTTGACGCGCGCGGCCAGTTCGTTGACGGCGACGCGACGCTCTGGGCGTTGGCACAATATCTGGACGCGCGCGGGCGGCTCGACGGCCGCGTGGTCGTCGCCACCGTCATGAGCAACATCGGCCTGGAGAGGGCCTTGCTCTCGAAGGGCATCACGCTCCTGCGCGCCGACGTGGGCGACAAGTACGTGCTCGAAGAGTTGTTGAGGACGGACGGCGCGCTCGGCGGCGAGCAGTCGGGCCACATCATCTTCCCGCGGCTGAGCCTGGCGGGCGACGGGATGATGACAACGCTCTGCCTGCTGCGCGCGATGACCGAGCAGGGCGCGCCGCTCGACGAGCTGACAGCCGGCTTCACGCGCTACCCGCAGGTGCTCGTCAACGTGCGCGTGCGCGAGAAGCGCTCGTTCGACGAGGTCCCGTTGGTGGCGCGCGCGGCCCGCGAGTTGGGCGAGCGGCTGGGCGAGAGCGGGCGGCTGCTCCTCAGATATTCCGGCACGGAGCCCCTGGCGCGCGTCATGATCGAGGGCGAGCGGCAGGAGGTCATCGAACGAGAGGCAGACGACCTGGCCGCGGTCATTAAAGCGGCCCTCGGCTAGGAAAATTCTACGCGACTGCCGGTGTAAGTCTTACACGCTCGACCCCGGTTTACACCCCGACTGAAGGCGGTGGCGCACCCCTTTCGCGGAAAAGCCGAGCAAAAGCGCGGCGGCCACAGGGCGGGGAAATATCTACTTGCATGGCACGAGCGTTGCGGTGTATATTGCGGGGCAAGAGAGACGGTTGGTGGATCCTCCGTCTCAAGTGGTTGCTGGGGTGAGGACAGTAACCACGAATATGAACGGGCGCGGCACACTCCCACGTTGCCGCGCCCGTTCGATTTTGTGCCACTTTTTCAACTTTCCCGGAACAAAAGCTCTCTCCCGCGCCCGCACCATCGTGCTACAATCCGCCCCGGCCGGTTAATCTCCCATAACTTTCGACTTTGACCCGGACAGCGAAAGCGGAGCCTAGCCTCACGATGAACATTAGCGACTACCGACGCGACTTCGCCGCGTATTGCTCGGCCGTCGAACTGGCACATTATCAATGCCGCGCCGGATTCGAAAGAGAACTCCACCTCGAACCCATTTACGAACGCTACGGCGACCTCTTCACGCGCGCCGCGATAGAGTCTCTCGGCCGCGCGCTTGCTGAGACGCCCGCGCACCTGGAGACTGAGCGCGCCGGCCTCGTCCTGCTCCTGGGCTCTGCGCGCGCCGGCTTCCTGGAGGCCGAAGCCAGGGAGCTGACGGGCGAAATCTCGCGCTGCGAGGCCGCGGCCGGCGTCGAGTGGGCCGGCGAGCGCGTGCCCATCAACAACGTCCCCAAGCTAATTTCAAACGAGCCCGTGGCCGCGCGCCGCCGCGAGCTGGCCGCGCGCTGGGTTGACGCCCAGCGCTCCTGCAACGACCTGCGCGCGGCGTTGATGGAGTCTTATCACGAGTCGGCGCTCGCGCTCGGCTTCGACTCTTACCGCGCGCTCTTCGCAGACATCATGGCGACGGACTTCGAGCGTTTGACCGCCGAGGCCGACCGTTTCCTGGAAAGGACCGACGGCCCCTACGCGGCGGCGCTCAGCAGGGCCGCGGCGCGCGACCTGCCGGGCGTGGCCTTCGACGACCTACAGCACGCGGACCAGCTCTACTTTCAGCGCGCGCCGCGCCTGGACCCTTTCTTCCCCGCCGGCGAGTTGATGGCGACCTACGCCGCCGGCGTGGCGGGCCTCGGCATTCGCGTCGAGCGGCAGCGGAACATACACGTTGACGCCGAGCCGCGCGCCTTCAAGAACCCGCGCGCCGCCTGCTTCCGCATCAACCCGCCCGACGACGTGCGCCTGCTCATCGCGCCCGTCGGCGGCGCTCACGACTACACGGTGCTCTTCCACGAGGCGGGCCACGCGCAGCACTTCGGCTGGTCTTCGCGCGACCTCGTCGGCCGCCACCCGGAGTTCCTCTACGCGCCCGACCACGCGACCTCCGAGGGCTACGCCTTCCTCTTCAGCCTCCTCTTCCAGGACGAAGGGTGGCTCGTCGAGCACAGGCGCGTCACGCCCGCGCAGGCGCGCGAGGTTGTGCGCGACCTCTCCTTGCAGACCTGCGCCAACGTCCGCCGCCGCTGCGCCTCGCTCGCCTACGAAATAGAGCTGCACGGGGGCGCGGGCGTGCGCCGCGAGCAGTTGGCCCAAAATTATTCCGACAGGCTAACCGAGGCCACGGGCTTCCGGCGCAGCCCCGCCCTCTACCTGACGGACGTGGACGACGGCTTCTACTCGGCCGCGTACCTGCGCGCCTGGGCCTTCGAGGTCTCTTTGCGCGAGTACCTGCGCGTGCGCCACGGCCGCCGCTGGTGGGCGTCGCGCGCGGCGGGCGACGAATTGATTGACCTCTGGAACACCTCCTCGCGCTATACTGTCGAAGAACTCGCCCGCCACGTGGGCTTCGGCGAGATCAGCTTCGAGCTGCTGGCCGAAGGGCTCATCGCGGCGATGAAAGAGGGCTGAAGACAAAGTGCGGCGCGTGCGCGTGCGCCTGCGGGCGCGGCGGGAGGAGTACGAAATCCGAATCGGGCGCGGGACGCTCGCGCTCCTGGGCGAGGTGGCCCGGAGTGTCCTCGGCCCGCAGGCTCGCCGCGCCTTCCTCGTCTCCAATCGGAAAGTCTTCGACCTCTACGGCGGCCGAGCCCTTGAGTCTCTTCTCGCGGCCGGCTTCGCCGCGGACGTGCTACTCATAGGCGACGGCGAGCGCCACAAATCGCTCTCGACACTCAGCCGCGCGCTCGACGCTTTCGGCGTCGCCGGCCTGGAGCGCGGCGATGCCGTCGTGGCGCTCGGCGGCGGCGTGGTCGGCGACCTCGCGGGCTTCGCCGCGGCCGTCTACCTGCGCGGCGTCGCGTTCCTGCAAGTCCCCACCACGTTATTGGCACAGGTTGACGCCTCGGTCGGCGGCAAAGTGGCCGTCAACACGGGCGCGGGCAAGAACCTCGTCGGTGCCTTCCACCACCCGCGCGCCGTCCTGGTGGACACGGACACGCTGCTCACTCTGCCGCGGCGCGAGCTGACGGCCGGCTGGTGCGAGAGCGTCAAGCAGGGCGCGGCCGGCGACCGCGCGCTCTTCGACCGGACCTGCGAATACTTACGCGCCGGGCCGGTGCAGCCCGCTCAAAAACTGGCACAACTCATCGCGGCGCAGGTCGCCTTCAAGGCGCGGGTCGTCGCAGGCGACGAGCGCGAGGACGTTTCGCGCACGGACGGCCTCTCGCGCCGCATCCTCAACTTCGGCCACACGACGGCACACGCCATCGAAGCCTTGACGCGCTACCGCCGCTTCCGCCACGGCGAGGCGGTCGGCCACGGAATGCTGGTCGCCGGGGAAATTTCCAAAAGGCTAGGCTTGCTCGACGCTTCGGAGTTAGAATTACTGCGCGACGCCGTCCGCCTCTGCGGGCGGCTCCCGCCGGCGGACGACCTGGACGAGTCGGAAATCATAGGTCGCCTCTCCCGCGACAAGAAGGTGGTCGGCGGCCGCGTCAAGTGGGTGCTGCTCGAACACCTCGGGCGTGCCCGCGTGGTTGACGGCGGCGAAATCACACAGAGAGTCCTGCGCGCCTCGCTCCGCGCGGGCCTCCGAGGGAGTTTCAGCGAACAGAGAGTGAGGGTGAAGAAGTGATGAAGAGAGAGCGTGGGTCGGCGCGCCTGAAATTTATCATCGTCCTGGTCGTCGTCGCGGCCCTGGGCTACATGGGCTTCCAGTATGTCCCCGTGGCTTACCAGTCCTCGCGCTATAAAACCCGCATGCAGGACGTGGTCACGGAGGCCGCCGCGGCCGGCAAGGGGACCGAGTGGGTGAAGAGCCAGCTGGAGGCCAGCGCCGCAGACAACGGCGTCCCGAAGGACGCCAAGATTGTGCCAATGGTGCAGGAGGGGCGGGTGACGGTGACAGTGCAGTTCACGCGCCCCGTCAACCTGCTGCCGGGCTACACCTACAACTACGACTTCAACCACACGGCCAAGAGCGCGGACCTCCTGACCGTCAAGTAAAAACCTCCGCCGGAGAGTCGTTCTCCGGCGGAGGTCTCCAATCCCTCTAGTCATTCCCCGCTCAGTCTTCAGCCGGCGGCGGCCAGCACGCGCTTGACCGTGGCGCTCTGCAACTGCACGAATCCGGCGGGAGCAGACGCGAGCCACGTCGTGGGGCAGACGCCGCAGCGCGTGCACTGGTCAACCGACGGGCACGGTGCCGTCGAGAGCGCCACGTGCGCGCGCTCGTGCTCCTTCTGCATGAACTCGCGCCCGAGCCCGGCGTCCACGATCTCCCAGGGCAGCCGCTCGTCGTAGCCGCGGTCGCGGCTCGTGTGAAACGCGGGGTCAACCCCCGTCTCGCGCAGCGCCGCGTGAAGGTCTCCGCCCAGCCGGGCGGCGGCCTCTATGACGCGCGCGACCGTGCGGTCGCCCGAGGAGAAGAGCGCCTGCTCGTGCGCGATGCGCGCGGACATCGTCCGCACCTCGACGTTCGGAATCCGGGCCAGATTCTTGGCGACCCACTTCAGCCGCCGCTTCAATTCCTTCTCGCCGCAGATGGCGTCCCACTGCAAGGGCGTGTTCGGCTTTGGCACAAAACCGTTAAGCGAGGGGATGATCTTCCCGGCGCGGCCGAAGCGACGGCCTGCTTCGAGCATGCGGTCCTTGATGCGCTCGACGAGGACGAGCATCTCTTCCAGGTCCTCGTCGGTCTCGGTCGGCAGCCCGACCATCAGGTAGAGCTTGACCGTCAGCATCCCGCGATCGAAGACCGCGCCGCAGATGTCCACGATCTCGTCGTTGGTCAGATTCTTGTTGATGACTTTGCGCAGGCGGTCGGAGCCCGTCTCGGGCGCGACGGCGATCTGCTGGTCGCGCGACTCGACGAGCGCGTCCAGCAACTCGTCGGAGATTTGATCGAGGCGGAGGCTCGAAACTGAAATCCTGTAATCCATCGCGCGCAGGCCCTGTAGGATTTCGCTGATCTCCGGGTGGTCGCAGACGGCCGTGGACACGAGACCGATCTTGTCCGTCTTCGCGCGCCACTCACCCGCCTTCGCCAGGATGTCGCGCGCCGGCACGACGCGCGGCGGCCAGTAGTTGTAGCCGGCCCAGCAGAAGCGGCAGCCCTGCGAGCAGCCGCGCGAAATTTCGACCAGAAAGCGCTCGCCCATCTCGGCCGCGGGCGCGTAGATGACGGTCGAAGGGGCGAACACCTCTTCGCCTCGCAACTGCGCGGCGACTTCCGTCTTGCCCAGGCGCATCGCGCGGCGCAGGCTCCCCTCCTTAGGGTTCTCCGCAGCGACGGCGCGGCCCACGCGCTCGGGCACGCCCGCCTCGCGCGGGCTGTAGTCTTCGACGGTCCCGTCCGCGTTGTAAGTCACGTCGTAGAGCGACGGGACGTAAAAGCCGCGACCGATGCGCGCCAGGGCCAAGAGGATTTCGTCTTTCGTCTCGTGCTCGAAGATGGCGTCAACGAGTTGGTGGCCCAGAATCTCGCCTTCGCCGACGCCGATCACGTCCGTGAAATCGGCAATCGGCTCGGGGTTCAGGAACGACGCCGCGCCGCCCATCACGACGAGCGGGTCGTGGCGCGTCCTGTCCTCAGACCAAACCGGCACGCCGCTCAGGCGCAGCATCCGCGCCATGTTCAGGTAATCCGTCTCGAACGAGATGGAGAACGCCACCACGTCGAAGTCGCGCACGGGCGTCTGCGATTCCAGCGAGAGCAGCGGCTGGCGCGACCTCTCGTACTCGCGCGCCTCGCGCTCGTCCGGGAGAAAGACGCGCTCGCAGGAGACTTCGGGGATGCGGTTGAACAGCTCGTACATCGCCTGGAAGCCGAGGTTCGCCATCCCTATCTCGTAGACGTTCGGGTAGCACAGGGCGATGCGCAGCCGCGCGCCGCGCTTCAACGTCCACCCCTCCTCGGCAGCCAGTTTTTGTTTGTAAATCTCAGTGATTTTCATAAAACATGAAGCAAGCGGGTTAGATGCCCGATGACCCGCATTAGTCGCTCGTAAAGATGGTTCTTTATGACCGACTGGCTACTGCTGCCCGCCCTTATTCTCAATATAGCGATCAACAGTCGCGGCCAACGCGCGCAACTGCTCGTCCGTCTGCGCCAGCTTCTCCTCGGTGCGCTTCTGGGCGCGGCCAAGGTCTTCTACGATTGAATTAAGAACAGCCAGGTGCGCCTCGCTCTGTTTCCGCCACTCGGCGATTTCCGCCATCCGCCGCTCGTGTTCTTCCGCCCGCCGCTCCTGGTCTTCCGTCCGCCCTTCGTACTCGTCCATCCGCTCGCTCTGCACTCTGGCGAGCTCTATTAATATCTCAGTCTTGCGCTCGGACTCGGCCAGACGCCTGCGGTCCTCCTTGACTAACTCCGCCAGTTCCGTGGTCAAGCGCTCAGTCTGGCCCAGGCGCTGATTCTGCATCCTGTTCAACTCGGCCAGCTCCTCGGTGCGCAGCCTGTACTCGTCAGTACGCTCGCCCAGAGCCCTGGTTAATTCTACTAAGCCGTCCGTGCGCTCGCTTTGCGTTTTGGCTAACTCGGCCAGTTCGTCGGTGCGCCGCTTGTATTCGTCTGTGCGCTCGCCCAGAGCCCTGGCTAATTCTACTAAGCCGTCCGTGCGCTCGCGCTGGGTTCCGACTACTTCGGCCAAGCCGTCGCTCCGGTCGCTCTGTGCCCTCGCCAGCTCTGCCAATGTAGAGAACGCGTTCTCTAAGCGTAATATTCTTTCTTCCGGGGTCATCGCCTTACAGCCTCAGTCTGTTCAAGGATTACTGACGAGATTTGGCGTCAGGGGTGGCGGTTAAGTGTAGCGCAGACGAAAGTCGCGCGCCAGGCGTGGGCGCGCGACCGGGTGGGCTTTAGCGCTGCGTGCTCTCCAGGAACGCTTTCAGCTTGCGCGAGCGCGAGGGGTGGCGCAGTTTGCGGAGCGCCTTGGCTTCTATCTGGCGGATGCGCTCGCGCGTGACGGCGAAGTGCTGGCCGACCTCTTCGAGCGTGTGCTCGGAGCCGGAGGTGCCGAGGCCGAAGCGCATCTTGATGACCTTCTCCTCGCGGGGCGTCAGCGTCGCCAGCACCTCATCCGTAATCTCCCTGAGGTTCGAGGCGACGACCGCGTCCGCCGGGTTCAGGATGGACTTGTCCTCGATGAAGTCGCCGAGGTGCGAGTCTTCCTCCTCGCCGATGGGCGTTTCGAGCGAGATGGGCTCCTGCGCGATCTTCAGAACCTTGCGGACCTTCGAGACGGGGATGTCCATCTTGCGCGCGATCTCCTCGCTCGTCGGCTCGCGGCCCAACTCCTGCACGAGCGAGCGCGAAGTCCTGATGAGCTTGTTGATGGTCTCGATCATGTGGACGGGGATGCGGATCGTCCGCGCCTGGTCGGCAATCGCCCTCGTAATCGCCTGACGGATCCACCACGTCGCGTAGGTCGAGAACTTGTAGCCGCGCCGCCACTCGAACTTGTCCACGGCCTTCATCAACCCGATGTTGCCCTCCTGGATGAGGTCTAAAAACTGTAGGCCGCGGTTCGTGTACTTCTTGGCGATGGAGACGACGAGGCGCAGGTTGGCCTCGACCAGCTCGCGCTTGGCCTGGCCCGTCTGGTGCTCGCCCGTGATGATGGACTGGTAGGCGCGCTTGATCTCGACGGGCGCGACGTTGAAGCGGGCCTCGATCTGCTGGAGCTGCTTCTTCGCGGCGCTCAGGCGGCGCTTGTACTCCTTTTCGTCCTCGGCCTTGATGCGGCGCTTCGAGAGCTTGTCCGTGAAGCTGTCCACCTCGCGCTCGGCGGAGCGAATCTCTTTGTGGACGGCGCGAATCGAGTTGATGAGGCGCTGGCGCGCGCGCTCCGTCAGGTTGAGCCGCCCGATCTCCTGCGCGACTTCGAGGCGCATCCGCGCCACCTTGCGCCTCAGGCGCAGGAGCTTCTTCGACTTCTTGCCGCGCGTCAATTTCTGCTCGGCGCGCAGGCGCTCCCACTCCTTGAGGCCGGCCTTGTAGAGCTTGCGTATGTTCTGGATGCCCTCGACGGTCCATTTAAGATACTCGTCGGCCTTGTCCTCGTCGCCGGTCAGCTCGGCCTGCTCGGAGAAGGTGACGACATCGCGGATGTTGGTCGCGTCACGTTCCAGCTCGTCGCCCATCTTCAAAAGCTCCTCGACGGCGATGGGCGAGCGGGCGATGGCCTTCTGCGTCTTGAGCTGCCCGCGCTCGATGCGCTTGGCGATGGCGACCTCGCCCTCGCGTGTTAAGAGAGGGACGACGCCCATCTCGCGCAGGTAGAGGCGCACGGGGTCGTTGGTCTTTTCGAGCGCGCCGGCTGAGAGGTCTAACTCTATGTCTTCGTCAACGGCCTCGTCGTCGTCCTCGTCCGCGACGAGGGTCGCGGCCTGCTCTATGAGGCGCTCGTCGGAGTCCGCGACAGGGATGTTCGAGCCTTCGAGCTTTTGCAGCACGTCCTCTATGTCCTCGGGGGAGACGACGTTGTCGGGCAACTCGCGGTTGAGGTCGTCGAACGTGAGGTACTTCTTGTCGCCGCCCAATTCCAGCAGGCGCTGCATCACGTCGTCGCGGTCTTTCTCTTCCATGCTCACGGTCTCTATTCACCTCGGCGTTGAGGTCAGGGGCGGAGGTTAACCGTTAACTTCCTGCATCTGTTTTTTTCGCCTTGCCCATTCCATGTACTCTGAAGCCAGTTTGTCCTGCCGCTCGGTGTCGCCGGCGCGCTCGGCCGTCGCAAGCTCGACTCCGAGTTCCTCAATCCGCCGCTCCACCTTCATCAACCGCAGGGCGTTGACGCAGCTTTGCGCGACCGCCAGCGAGTCGTCAACCGCCTCGCCTTCGGCGCGCTGAGGCTCGCTCCACCACAGGAGAGTGACGAGTCTGTTAAGCTCCTCGTCTTCTCCCACTTTCGCGATCAGGGAATCGAAGTCAACAGGTTGACCCGCCTCGTCCAACTCCATCAGCGCCCGGAAGATGCTCGCACTCGGCAGCCCTTCATAATCGGCTGCTTCCATGAGCGGTAGAATTTGACGGCGCAGTTCTGCATCGTAAGTCAGCAACTCCAAAAGCTGCTGCTCAGCGATGGTCAGTTGCACAGTCTTAGGTGGCGTGGGCTTTTGGTCGGGGATGACGCCCGTTTTGATGCTCTGCCAATATTCTCTACGACTCTCTGGGTTGACGCGGAGCATGTCCATCGCAATGTCAAAGTATTCGCGCTTTTGGAGCCCGTTGCGGATGGCGCGAATGAACGGGAGAGTCTCGTCAACTGCTACTCGCTTATGCTCGGGGAGATGAAGGTTGCGGTCCCGCACCGCCTGGTCGAGCACGAATTGGATGTGTGGGAGCGCCTTGCCCCGCCGCTCGTGGTACGCCTCTGCGCCGTGGGTTCGGATGAATTCGTCTGGGTCGGCGCCGTCCGGCAGAACCAGCACCTTAATCTCGAAGTCTTCCGCCAGCAGCGTCTCAATGGCGCGCTTGGCCGCCTTGACGCCCGCACTGTCACCATCATAGTTGACAACCACCCGCCGCGCAAACCGCCCCATGAGCTTCGCCTGCTCCGGCGTCAGCGCCGTCCCCAGTGAGGCCACACAGTTCCGCACGCCCGCCTGATAAGGGATGATTAAATCCAGATAGCCTTCAACCAATATGACAAACTTGCGCCTTCTTATTTCATCCCGCGTGACATTGAGGCCGAACAGGTGGCGGCCCTTCGTGTAGGCCGAAGTCTCCGGCGAGTTGAGATACTTCGGCTCGCCCTGGGGGTCGAGCGTGCGGCCGCCGAAGGCGACGGCGCGGCCCTGCGCGTCCATCACGGGGAAGATGAGGCGGCCGCGGAAGCGGTCGTAAAACCCGCCCGCGTCCTTCTTGACGACGAGGCCGCTCTTCTCAATCTGCGCCGACGTGGCCCCGCGCTGCTTCAGGTGCGACGAGAGCGCGTCCCAACTGTCCGGCGCGTAGCCCAGGCGGAAAGCCTTGCGCGTCTCGTCCATTATCCCGCGCCCCTCAAGATACTCGCGCGCCGCGCCCGCCTCCTTGCTGTTCTCGCCAAGCTGCGCCTCCCACCACGCGAGCGCCCACGAGTTCAACTCTATGACCTCGTCCGACTCCTTCTTGCGCGCCTCGAACTTCTTGTCCTCGACCATCGCCGGCAGCGCCACGTTCGCCTTCTCCGCGACGATGCGCACGGCCTCCGGGAACGTAACGCGCTCAATCTCCATCACGAAATTGAAGACGCTGCCTCCCTTCGCACATCCAAAACAGTAGAAAATATCCTTCGACGGGTTGACCGAGAACGACGGCGTCTTCTCCTGGTGGAACGGGCAGCACGCCATCCAATTCGCGCCCTTCTTCTTGAGCGACACGTAGTCCTGTATGACACGCACGATGTCCGCCTGCCGCCTGAGGTCGTCAATGAATGTCTGTGGGAAGCGCATCGTCTATTCTTGAGGTCAAGTCCGATGGTGGAGGAAACACTTATTAGGAGTATTTCTCCGTCACGTAATCGGCATAATGATCCTTCAACTCCTCGTCGGTCGGCGGGTCGCCGTCAAACTTGAGTATCCCGTATAAGCTTTGAGAGAGTGAGAGCCCGTCCTGCCCTAATGAATTCTGCCCCGGCGTGCGTATTCCTTCCTGCAAGCTGCGCTTAATCGCCTCCAGCAACTCCGCCCGCTCTTCGGGGGGGAGCTGCAAGATTTCTTTGATCAGCTCTTCGTGTGTCATGGGCCGTCCTCCCTGTCTTATTCTACTCAATTCGGGGGCGAGGCAAAGGCGCGAAGGGGTAGCTCGTGTGCGCTTACTGCTTCAGCTCGACGACGGTCGCGCCCGCGCCGCCCTGGTCTTGCGGGGCCGGGCCGTAGCGCGCGACGTGCGGGTGGCCCTTGAGGAAGTCGCCGATGGCGCGGCGCAACGCGCCCGTGCCGTGGCCGTGGACGATGCGCACCGTTTGCAGGCCGTTCAGAAACGCCTCGTCCAGAAACTTGTCCGCCTCGTCTACGGCCTCGTCGGTCGTGCGGCCGATGAGGTTCAGTTCCGCGCGCGCGCCTTCCGCCGGGGCGCGCAGTTTGACTTCCGGCGCGCGCGCCTGCATCGCGCGCAGCACGCCCGCGCGGCTCGTCTCGGCCTTCGGCTTGACCGCCTCGACCAACTCAAGGTTGGCGAGCTTCTCGCGGAAGCGCAGGGCCTTGACGCGCACCTCCGCCTCGTCGCCGCTCAGCTTGTCCACGATGCCGACCGAGCCGAACGAGCGCATTCGAACCTGGTCGCCGACAATGATGGCGCGCGCGGCCGCCGGAGCCCTGTACTCTTCCTCCGCGGCCTCTGCGGGGGCGGCGACGGGCTGCTCCTCGTGCAGGACTTTCCCGTCGCGGACGACGCGGACGGGGCGCGCGGGCTGTTGTTGCTGGCTCGATGGGGTCGCCGTGGCGGCGCGCGCCGCGCGCTGCGCCTCGTGCTTGAGCTCCGCGGCGCGCTTCTGCGCCTCGCGCTCGACGCGCGCACGCTCGGCGCGGTCCTCTATCTTCGACACCAGCTCGCGCGAGCGGCGCTCGAAGTCGGCCACGGCCTTCTGAAACTCGCGCTCGAAGGCTGCCTGGCGTTCGCGCTCGCGGCGACGCGCCTCGGCGTCGAGCGAGGAATACTTCTCGGCGACGGCCGCGCGCTCCTCTTCGAGTGCGCGGCGCAAACTCTCCGCCTCTTCGGCCTCGCGCTTGATGCGCCGCAGGTAGTCTGCGGCGTCGCGCGCCGCCTCGCCGACGTGGGAGGACGCCGCGCGCACGATCTCTTCGGGGAAGCCGAAGCGGCGCGCGATCTCAATCCCCGACGACGCGCCGGCCACGCCGACGAGCAGCCTGTAAGTCGGCCGCAGGGTCTTCTCGTCGAACTCGACGCTCGCGTTGATGACGGCCTCCTCGTTCGCCGCGTACATCTTGAGACCGCCGTAGTGCGTCGTCGCCAGGACGTGCGCGGCGCAGCGGCGGCGGAAATGGTCCACGACGGCGACGCCGAGCGCAGAGCCCTCCTCCGGGTCCGTGCCCGTGCCGACTTCGTCGAGCAGCACGAGCGCGGGCGACTGGCACAGCTCGATCATGCGGCTGATGTTGGCGACGTGCGAGGTGAAGGTCGAGAGGTTGGCGGCGAGCGACTGGTGGTCGCCAATGTCGGCGAGCACGGAGGCGTAGAAGGGGACGCGCGCGCGCGCGCGCGGGCACGGGCAGCCCCGAGAGCGCCATCAGCGCGAGCAGGCCCGCCGTCTTCAGCACGACCGTCTTGCCGCCCGCGTTCGCGCCCGAAATCACCATCACGGGATGCGAAGCGTCGAGCGAGAAAGAAACTGGCACAACCGAGCCGCCCGACGCACGCAGGTTCTCTTCGAGCAGCGGGTGGCGCGCGGCTTCGAGCACGAGAGCCTCGCTCTCGTCAATCTCTGGGACGGCGCAGTCGAACCTCTCGAAGAGGACTCGCTTGGCGTTGACGAAGTCCAGCTCGGCCACGGCGCTCGCGGCCTGCTCGATGGCGGGCAGCTCTCGGCGCAGCTCCTCGGTCAGCGTCGAGAGGATTCTGAAAATCTCGCGCTCCTCCGTCTCGCGCAGCGCCTGCAACTCGTTGTTCGCTTCAATCGTCTCCAAGGGCTCGACGAAGACGGTCGCGCCCGAGGAGGAGAAGCCGTGCGCGACGCCCTGGACGCGGCCGCGGTGGTCTGACTTGACCGGGATGACGAAGCGGTCGTTGCGCACCGTCACCAGCTCGTCCTGAATCGCGTCCTCCGTGCGCCGCATCAAGCCTTCGAGCGAGCGCGTGATGCGCGAGCGCAAGCTCGTGATCTCGTGACGGATGCGCGCCAGCTCCGGGCTCGCGCGGTCGTCCAGCTCGCCCGAGGGCAGAATCTTGTTGGCGACGCGCGCGGCCAGGCTGTGCAGCTCGCGCGGCAGATTCTCGACCGCCTGCCACAGGACGGGCGCGGCCTCGCGCTCCGCGAGCAGGACGGCGCGCCCCGCCAGAGCCTGCTCGCACAGCCGCGCCAGCTCAAGAATCTTCAAGGGCTCAAGCGTCGCGCCCTCTATCCTGAGGCGCGCGACAGCCTCCGCGGGGTCGGCCGTCTCCGTGAACGACCAGGAGACGCCGCGCCGCCTCAGCTCGACGCACTCTGCAAGCGCGCGGAGCTCGCGTCGCAGCCGGGCGAGGTCGTCAATCGGCGACAGCGCCTCGACGCGCGCGCGGCCCATGGGCGTCTGCGCCCCGCGCTGAAGAAGCGCGAGCGCGCGGTCGTATTCGAGTGTGGCGAATGCCTGTTCGTTCATAACTCAGGAGTCAGGAGTCAGAAGTCAGGAGTCAGAAGGAAAGAAAGGCAGAAGATGAAGAACGGCTCGTGCGTTTCATTCTGACTTCTGACTTCTGACTCCTGACTCCTGCCTTTCACGTCCGTTGCCGCCGTCGCTCCTCGCCGCGCGTGGCGGCGGCGAAGAGTTCGCGCGAGTCTAGGACGACCGTGTGCCTGTGCTCGTCGCGGAAGACGCCGCAGACGACCGACGTGGAAGCGTCGTCCGCGGGCGGCGCGATCTCGTCCGGGTGAACTTCTATGGTCCGGTCCACGTGGTTGACGGCGAGCGCCAGCTGCTCGTCGCCGCGCAGGACGATGATGGAGCTGGCCGAGCGGAACGCGCGCCCCGCGCGCTCCGTGCCGAGCAGCGTCGCCGGGTCGAGTACGGTCAACATGCGGCCGCGCACGCTGACCACGCCGAGCACGGCCGGCGGCGCGTGCGGCAGCGGCACGGGCGTGCGCCACGAGCTGACTCGCTCGACCTCGTCCGCGAAGACGCCTATGTTCCACACGCCGACCTGGGCCAAAACCAGCTCGCGCCCCGGCGCGCTCGCTTCTCCCTCTGGCTCTGCGGAAGGAGTCGCCGCGTCCGGCTCGTCCGTGGGGACGAGCGTATCCTCAAACTCTTCGGCCGCGGGCGCGGGCGCGCTGACTGGCTGGCCGTTTTCGGGGACGGGCGGGCTCGGCTGCTCGGCGGGCTGCTGGACGACGGGCGGGGCGGCGCGCACCTGCTCGATGGCTGGCAGCGCCTCTTCCGCGGCCCAGTTCCTGATGATCGGATCCGCCTCCTCGGTCGTTTGCATCCGCGCTATCTCGTCGGGGCTCGGCCGCGCGTCCTCCTCGGGCTTCTTTTCCGCCGCGAGGCTCTCTTCGTAGGCGCGGCGCAGGTCGGCGGCGAACTCGGCGGCCGTCGCCTGCCGGAAGTCCCTGTCCTTTTCGAGCGCGCGCAGGATGGCGCGGCTGAGCCCCGCGGGGACGCGCGGGTCAATCTCGTCGAGCGGGCGCGGCGGCTCGTTCAGGTGCTTGTCGCGCAACTCATCTTTCGTCTTCGCCAGGAACGGCGGGTAGCCCGCGAGCGCCTCGTAGAGCGTGCAGCCCAGGGCGTAGATGTCCGTGCGCCCGTCGAGCGCGGTGAAGCCGCCGGGTCCGTCGCCGAACCACTGCTCGGGCGACATGTAGAAGGGAGTGCCGATGGGCGCGCCCTGCTTCGTCAACTGCATGGAGGCTTCCTCGCCGCCCTGCTGCGTGCCGCGCACCTTGGCGATGCCGAAGTCCACGATCTTGACGACGCGCGTCACGTCGCCGTCCGCCGCGCGGTCCTCCGCGAGCAGGATGTTGTCGGGCTTGAGGTCGCGGTGGATGATGCCGTGCTCGTGCGCCGCTTCGAGCGCGTCGCAGACGGCCTCGGCCAGCTCAATCATCTCGGGCAGGCTGAGCGGCCCGCGCGTCTTGATCTCGTCGCGCAGGCTGCGGCCCTCGACCATCTCCATCACCATGTAGGTGATGCCGGCGGGCGAGCGTTCGAGGTCGTAGACGAGGACGGCGTGCGGGTGGCGGAGCTTGCGTAACGCGCGCGCCTCGCGCAGGAAGCGTTGCGAGAGCTTGTGGTTTTCGGGCGGGCCGAGCATGACCTTGATCGCCACGTCGTCGAGCGCGTGGTGCTGCGCGCGGTAGACCGCGCCCATCGAGCCCTTGCCGATGAGCCGCGTGAGGGTGTACTTCGCGGCGAGCGATTCCTGCAAGGCCGTGGCGAGCGGGTCCGGGTCGAGCGGCTCGCCGTCGTGGGCGCAGTAGTTCGGCTCGTCGCCCGTGATGCTGTAACACTTCTGGCAGAGCTTCATGGCGCGTTCAGGGGGCAAGAGCGGTTCTAACATAAAGAAACTCAAATCACAAATTTGTGATTCCAAATCCGTTTCGCCACGCCGCGCGTAACTGGTTTACAATATCGCCCGAAGGATTATTCGAGATGAACAGCAGACGGCACGGCGGCGCGCGGCGCGTCATTATTCTGAGCCTCGTTCTCATCATCGCGGCGCTGCTCGGCGCGAAAGGCGCAAACGCCATGGCACTCCCGCAGCAGGGGCGCGTGCGCGCGCCGGAGTTGACGGGCGCGCGCGGCTGGCTCAACACGGAGCGGCCGCTCTCGCTCGCCGCGCTCAAAGGCAAAGTCGTCCTCCTGGACTTCTGGACTTACGGCTGCATCAACTGCGTCCACATCATCCCCGACCTGAAGAAGCTCGAAACAAAATACGCCAACCAGCTCGTCGTCATCGGCGTCCACTCCGCCAAGTTCGAGAACGAGAAGGAGACGGAGAACATACGCCGCATCATCCTCCGCTACGAGATAGAGCACCCGGTCGCCAACGACGCGGAGTTCGACATCTGGACGCGCTACGGCGTGCGCGCCTGGCCCACGCAGGTGCTGATTGACCCGGCGGGCTACGTCATCGGCTCCGTCTCCGGCGAGGGCCACTACGACGTGCTCGACGGCGCAATCGCGAGCCTCGTGGAAGAGTTCCGCAAGCGCGGCGAGTTGAACGAGCAGCCCCTGAGCCTCGTCCTCGAACGCGCGAAGACGGCCGACCTGCCGCTCGCCTTCCCCGGCAAAGTCCTGGCCGACGAGCGAGGCGGCCGGCTCTTCATCGCGGACTCGAACCACAACCGCGTCGTCGTCGCCAAGCTCGACGGCACGGTCATCGAAACAATTGGCACGGGCGAGCGCGGGGCCGCGGACGGCGCGTTCGACGCGAGCAGCTTTTACCGCCCGCAGGGCCTCGCGCTCGACAATGATTCGCTCTACGTGGCCGACACGGAGAACCACCTCGTCCGCCGCGTGGACTTGAAGGCGCGCAGGGTCGAAACAATCGCGGGCACTGGCCGGCAGATGCAGGAGTACGGCCTGTCAGGCCCGGCGCGCACCGTCCCCCTGAACTCGCCGTGGGACTTGCAGCTCATCGGGCGCACGCTCTACATGGCGATGGCCGGGCCGCACCAAATCTGGAAACTCGATTTGGATAAAGGTGAGGTTTCGACCTACGCCGGCTCGGGCCGCGAGGCGCGCATGGACGGCGAACTGGCGAAGGCCGGCTTCGCGCAGCCTTCGGGGCTGGCGATTGAGGGCGGGACGCTTTTCGTCGCCGACAGTGAATCGAACATCATCCGTGAGATTGACTTCACGTCGCCCGCGCCGCGGGTCAACACGCTCGCCGGCGGCGACCTCTTCGAGTTCGGCGACGAGGACGGCCGCGGCGACGACGTGCGCTTGCAGCACCCGCTCGGCCTGACCGCGCTCGACGGAAAAATCCTCATCGCCGACACCTACAATCACAAGATCAAGCAACTCGACCCGCAGGACGGCTCCGTCAAGACGCTCTTCGGGACGGGCAAGCCCGGGCAGGCCGACGGCCCGCGGCCTTCCTTCTACGAGCCGGGCGGCCTGAGCGTCGCAGGTGGGAAACTCTACGTCGCGGACACGAACAACCATGCCGTGCGCGTCGTGGATTTGAAGACGAAACAGGCGGCGACACTCATGCTCAAAGGCTTGCGGCCGCCGGCCGCGGAAGTGGTCGCAACGCCCGACTCCGCGCCGAACAGCGAAGAGATCAAGCTCGCGCCGCAACGCCTGCGGGCCGGGGCCGAAGGCACGCTCGTCGTGGACGTGGCGCTGCCCGCGGGCTATCACCTCAACCCGAGCGCGCCGCAGCGTTACAGCGTCACGGCCGAGGGCGGGACGAAGCACCTGGCGCTCGGCGACGACGCGAAACATCCGGCGGCCCGCGTCGCCAGAGACCTACAGCTCCCGCTGCGCATCCCCATACGCGCGCTCGGCGAAGGCCCAGGCGGGCTCCGCGTCCAGCTCACGCTCTTCTACTGCCGCGAGGACAACACGGGGACGTGCCAGATCAAGACGCTCGTCTGGCGCGCGCCCGTCGTCGTCACCACGGACGCCGACGCGCCGCGCGAAATCAGGGTTCAAGGCAAAGTCGAAGCGCAATAGTCCCGGCAAGGGCGAAAGAACCTGCCGCCGCTGCCGGGACTATTGAACGGAGTTCCGCTTACGTTGAACTCACACCCATCTCATCAGGGTGCTACTTGCATTTGCCGAACGGACCCGCATTGTAGATGTCCGCTACCTCGGTCGCGGTCAACACGCGGTTGAAGATTTCCAGCTCGTCAATCTCTCCTTTGAACCAACCTGTGAGCGGGCTGGCCGCCGTGCGGGTGCCGATGCGCAGGGGGCTGTTATTAGCCAGCGAGCCCCAGCGATTTGTCGCAGTGTTCGGGAAGACGTTGGCTCCGTTGTGATACCAACGGATGACCCCGTTCCCGCCACCGCTGCGCCTCAAGACAGTCACGGCGACGTGATGCCACTGACCGTCGGTCAAAGAAGGGCTCAGCGCAGGGGAAAGGTAGTTGGAATAACCCGTCCCGATGCCGTCGGCTAATTGAAGCACCAACCTGTTCAACTGGTAGACCGCAAGGCTGTATCCCTTTATCGCCGGGGGAGAGCCGCTTCTCTTGTCCACGATCACGATGGCGGCGCTGGAAGCCCCCGGATCAACTTTGACCCACGCGTCTATCGAGAAATCGCCCCGGCACGTCGAGTAATTGCCGCTATTGCAATTCGCAGGAATGGGCCAGGGGGCCGGGCCGAAGTTCGTCACGATGGTCGAGGGAGACTGGACGTAATCGTCCACGCCGTCGAAGCTCAAGGCCCGCGCGACCATGCCGGTGACGTGAGTGGGAGAGTTGATGAGCTTGCCTGTGTTTCCCGTGGCAAGGTTAGCCGCGAAGGTTCCGCTGGCTTCGTCGAAAGGATACCACCCGACCATCGTGGTGTTCGGCGGGGGGGCACACGCCGTCTGGTTCGTGTCAATCCTGATTTCGTCCACGGCCTGACCTTGTTGCGTCTGCCAGAAGACGCCCCCGAACGTCGTGACGTTGCACATCACGTCCACGTCGGGCGTCAGTGTGAGGTACGCGGCGGCGGGAGGCGTCGTCTGCACCCACAGCCTCATACGGTCATTCGTCCCGCTGACGTTAAAATCAATCTGGGCGACCAGGTAGACCGTCTGGTTGGCGACCACCGGCACGTTGGAATAAAACCTGCCACAATCATTTTGTAAACCCCAGTTGCCCGCGTTCGCGTCCGGCATCGGCAGGTCGCCGATGATAAAATTCTTACCCGGCCCGCCCGGAGAGTTGCCGAGCGTCGCCTGCGTCGCGGGCGTGCCGTTAACGTCGGACCTCATCAGTGCTCGCAGGATTAACGAAGTCCCGGCCGCCCCCGCCACGGGCGTTTGCAGTGCGCGGCTGGCGAACGCGCCCGAGGGGCCGAGGGCGTTTGCAGTAGGGGCGGGTGTCACCCCGGCGAAGGTCAGCCCGGGGGAGATGACCTGACTGCTGCCGGGAGACCACGCGGCGGCCCAGCCTGTGCCGCCGTTGCCCGGTGCGCCGCCGGCGGGATAATTAAAGGGTTCGTGAGCTAACTGGGCGATTGCGCTGTGAGCCGTTATCAAGAGGCAGACAAGCAGGGGGACAATCCTCAAGCCTCGTTTGAGTTGGGTTTGCATGGTTCTCCTTTACCACCGTGACAGGTAGTAAGTTGATGCAGCGTCAAGGCCGGGGATGGCTAAGAACTGACTTGCTCCGCGGTGAGGGCGCTGCCAGTTGGGCTGACATGGAATCTCCTCTCCTGCTCAAGTCAGGTGAAGCAATCAGGACAAGGAGGTTGCTTTTGGCGTAGGGCGTAGCACGCTCAAAAATCTAGCGGCCAGGCTTTTCAAAGGTGACGTGAGGACTCTGGATGACGGCTCTCGTCAACGAGGGAATGTGGCGACCACGTACAAGCAAAGCCCATGCCGCCATCCTGGTGTGATGATTAACGTGATTCCTCCGGGAAATTACTGCTTTCGTTCCCGGACAGACGTGTGCCGTTGTCCACTATCAAAGACAGGTGTCCGTCTTTGTAGACGGCTACGATGAACGCGCTTCACCCTTTTCTGCTTTCCGTCGCTTCAGTGTAGAATCTTCACCGCACAAATTTTCTAGCACCAGGTAAGGCGGCGCGCGGCCGGCGTGTCTGACGAGAGTTCGGTGGAAGGTTTTGTCTGAAGGTCAGTTGAATAAAGCGAGCTACGCCGGGCGTCCGAGCATGTGCCGCAACTGCGGCGCGCTCGTGGGGGCCACCGAACTCAGTTGCTCCGCGTGCGGAGCGCCGAAGATTTCGGCCGCGGCCGCCGCCCCGCAGTCGCCCTACCCCGCGCCCGCGCACGACCGCGAGACCATCAGGTTCGCGCGCGCCGTCCTGAGCCGCCCCTACATCTTCACCGTCGTCTTCCTCGCCGCCAACGTCTGCGTCTTCCTCCTGATGTGGTCTTCGAGCGGCCTCGACGGCGACGCCCTCTGGGAGCCGCACCCGGCCGTGCTGTTGGCTTACGGCGCGAAGCTCAATTTCCTGATAAACGCGGGACAGTGGTGGCGCTTCGTGACGCCTGTCTTCATCCACATCGGGCTGGCCCACCTGCTCGTCAACATGTACGGCCTCTGGATGATCGGCCCCTACGTCGAGCAGCTTTACGGCTCTGCGAAGTTCGTCGTGCTGTGGGTCTGCACGGGCATCGCGGGCGTCGTGGCGAGTTACCTGAGCGTCCGGCCAGGGATGGCCGTCGGCCCGCTCGGGCGCTTCCTCTTCAGCGCGGGGGACGGGCCGTCGGCCGGGGCCTCGGGCGCGCTCTTCGGCCTGGTCGGCGTGCTCTTCGTCTTCGGCATCAAGTTCCGCCGCGAGCTGCCCGAAGGCTTCAAGCGCGCCTTCGGCACGGGACTGCTGCCGGTCATCGTGCTCAACCTCTTCATAGGCTACCTGGGCAGCGGCTTCATTGATAACGCCGCGCACCTGGGCGGCCTGCTCAGCGGGGCGCTCTTCGGGCTGGTCATCGGCTACAAGCGGCCGGGCGAGCGCGCGGGCGTCGCCGTCTTCTGGCACATTTTGCAAGTCGCCGCGCTCGCGCTCGTCGCCGTCAGCTTCGTGATGGTCGCGCGCAACTTCAACATGTCGTACAGCGACCCGGCCGCCCTGGTCCCGCCCGCGTCGTTGGGCGAGGCGGAGGCGGGCGAGTTCGTCAACGCGATTAACCTGGGGCGCGACGCGTTCGTCGCCGCGTTCGACAAGGGTGACGTGGGCGGCGTTGACGAAGCCGTCAAGGCGCTGGAGAAGGCCCCGGCGCTCGACAAGAAGGCGGGCGAAGTGCGCGACGAATTGAAGTCACTGCTCGCGCGCGCCAAAGAGTACGCCGCGATGCCGGCGGGCGGGCGGGCCGAGCAGCAGCGGCGCATCGGGGCTGGGCGCGAGCTGGCGTCCGACTTCGAGGCGTGGCTTAATAAGCGCGACCGTTGGGTCAGGACCGAGGGCGATAATTACGGCGTCTACTTCCCGCCCCCGCCGCGAGACGCGCCGCCCGAGAAGTAGTTTTCAAAACCGCACTACTTAGACAAAAAACAATTATTTAAGGAGAGAAGCGATGAATATCAAAAAAGTCGGCGTGCTCGGCTGCGGCCTGATGGGGTCCGGCATCGCGCAGACGGCGGCCGCGGCCGGATTCGAAACTGTCGTCCGCGAGGTCTCGGACGAATTGTGCCAGCGGGGCTTCGGCGGCATCGAGAAGTCGCTCGCCAAGTTCGCGGAGAAGGGGACGATCACGGCCGACCAGCAGCAGGAGATTCGCGGCCGGCTCAAGGGCACGACCTCGCTCGAAGACCTCGCGGACTGCGACGTCATCATCGAGGCCATCATCGAGAATTTGGAGCAGAAGCGCGAGACCTACGCCGAGCTTGACCGGATTTGCAAGCCCGAGACGATCTTCGCCTCGAACACCTCAAGCATCTCGATCACGGAGATGATGACGGCGACCTCTGCCGAGCGCCAGCGCCGCTTCATCGGCCTTCACTTCTTCAACCCGGTGCCGATCATGAAACTGGTGGAGGTCGTCCGCACGGTGCTGACCGACGAGGAGGTCTACGAGCAGGCGATAGAGTTCGGCCGGCAATTGGGCAAGGTGACGGTGCGCGCGACCGACCGCTCGGGCTTCATCGTCAACCGCCTGCTCGTCCCCTACATGCTCGACGCCGTCCGCGCGCTCGAAGAGGGCGTCGGCTCCATCGTGGACATAGACAACGCGATGAAGCTCGGGCTGAATTACCCGATGGGGCCGTTCACGCTCGGGGACTTCGTCGGGCTGGACACGACCTACTACATCGCCGAGATCATGTTCAACGAGTACCGCGAGAAGCGCTTCGCCCCGCCGCCGCTCCTCAAGCGGATGGTGCTCGCCGGCCTCTACGGCCGCAAGTCGGGCCGCGGCTTCTACGACTACACCAAAGACCCGAAGAACCCGACGCCGATGAACCTCGTCTGAAAAAATGACGAGTGATGAGAGCCCGGCTCTCATCACTCGTCAACGTTCTTATGCTTTCTTTCGAGCAGCGCGAGACGATTGCCGTCGTCCGTCTAGACCGGCCCGAGAAGCTGAACGCGTTGACGCGCGAGATGCTCTCCGGGCTGGGCGAGACGTTCGAGCGCCTGGGGCGTGACGCGAGCTTGCGCGCGGTCATCCTGACGGGCGCGGGCGAGAGGGCCTTCAGCGCGGGCACGGACATCAATGAGCTGGCCGCGACGGGCGCGGACGAAGGGCGCGGCGTCGCGGAGCGCGGGCAGGAAGTCTGCGAGTTGATTGAAAGCTGCTCTGTGCCGGTTATCGCGGCCGTGGGCGGCGTGGCGGCCGGCGGCGGCTGCGAACTCGCGCTGGCGTGTCACCTCCGCGTCGCCTCGGCCAGTGCGCGCTTCAGTCTGCCGGAGTTAAAGCTCGGCGTCATTCCGGGCTACGGCGGGACGCAGCGGCTGGCGCGCGTGACGGGCAGCGGGCGCGCCCTCGAAATGATGTTGACCGGCGCGGAGCTTTCGGCGGAGGAAGCCCTGCGCGTCGGCCTCGTCAACCGCGTCGTCGCGCCCGCGGAGCTTTTGTCGGAGGCGGAAGCCCTGGCCCAAAAAATCGCGGGCCTCGCGCCGCTCGCCGTGCGCGCCTGCCTCGCGGCCGTCACGCGCGGCCTCGCGCTCCCGCTCGAAGAGGGCCTGAAGCTGGAACGGGAACTCTTCGCACGCCTCTTCGCCACCGCAGACGTGCGCGAGGGCACGCGCGCCTTCCTCGAAAAACGCGCGCCCGCGTTCAGAGGCGAGTGATTGCTTAACACAGAGTCCCGGAACAATTTCACACCCGCCAGACGTTTCACTTAAAAGTATTTGACGAGACGAATCCACCGACCGGGGGAACTTTGATGCACGAGCGTGTGCGCTTCTTTCATTTTTTCGGACGGCGCGTGACGGCGGCCGCCGTCGGCCTTTGCCTTTGCGCGCTGGCTGGCTTCACGGCCGTTCTGGCACAGGAGCAGCAGCCGAAGGACGGCAGGTATTACGAGACGCTGGCCCGGAAGGCGTATCAGGAAAAAGATTACGCTTCGTTTTTGGAGAACATGAAGGCGGCCGCCGAGTTGCGGCCCAACCACCCGCGGCTGATGTTCAACCTGGCCGCGGCCTACTCGCTGAACGGCCGGGGCGGCGAGGCTTTAAACTGGCTCGCGCGTTTGGCCGACATGGGGCTCGTCTTCCAGGCCGCCGCGGACGACGATTTTGTCTCGATAAAGAACTCCGACGAGTTCAAGACGATTCTTAAAAGAGTCGAGCGCAACAAGGCGCGCGTCGGAGACGGCGCGACGGCCTTCACCCTGCGCGAGAAGGGGTTCATCCCGGAAGGCATCGCTTACGACCCCGCGACGGGGACGTTCTACCTGAGCAGCGTCTACAGGCGGAAAATCGTGAGCGTCGGCCCGGGAGGCGAGGCCAAAGATTTCGCCTCCGAGCGAGACGGACTGTGGAGCGTGCTCGGGATGAGGGTGGACGCCGCGCGCCGTCTGCTCTGGGTGACGACGGCCGCGCACAGGCAGATGTCGAACTTTAAGGAAGATGAGAACGGGGCTTCGGGCCTTTTCAAGTTCGACCTGCGGACGGGCAAGCTCCTCAAGAAGTATCTCCTGCCCAATAAGCCGAAGCCGCACCTCCTGGGCGACCTGGTCATCAACTCGCGCGGCGACGTGTTCGCGAGCGACAGCCGCACGCCGGCCGTTTACGTCGTCACGCGCGGCCGTGACGAACTCGTGCCGCTCGTGGAGGGCGAGCCCTTCACGAGCCCGCAGGGCCTCGCCTTAACAAGCGACGAACAACAGCTCTTCGTGGCCGACTACTCGAAGGGCCTCTTCGTCATCAACCTGCGGACGAGGAAGCTCACGAGCCTCGCGCCCGCGCCGAACGTCACGCTGCTCGGCGTGGACGGCATCTACTCGCACAGGGGCAGCCTGCTCGCCGTGCAGAACGGGGTCAACCCGGCGCGGCTCGTCCGCCTCTTCCCGAGCAGGGACTTGAGCCGCATCGAGCGCCTTGAGGTCATAGAGGCGAACAACCCCCTGTTCGACGAGCCGACCTTGGGCGTGCTGGTCGGTGACAACTTCTACTTGGTGGCCAACAGCCAGTGGGGCGCGATTGACGAGGAAGGCCGCCTGGCCCCGCCCGAAAAATTGAAGGAGCACGTCGTCTTGAAAATCAATTTGAGCGCCCGCGTCGCGCTTCACTTGTCACCCACCAGCGCCTTCTTTATACTGCCAGTGCATTCATTCTTTAATCTGACGGGAGCGCCGCGTAACGCGAAATAGGTCTTGCAGCCGAAGACTCATCAGGGACGACTCAACGCCGAGGGCTTTCGCTTCGCCGTCGTCGCCAGCCGCTGGAACGATTTCCTGACCTCGCGGCTGGTCGAGGGCGCGCTCGACGCGCTCGAACGCCTCGGCGCGGACGAGGGGAGCGTGGAGGTGTTCCGCGTCCCCGGCTCGTTCGAGATTCCGTTGCTGGCGAGGAGGCTCGCCGGCTCCGGCAAGTGGGACGCCGTCGTCTGCGTCGGCACCGTCATCCGCGGGCAGACGCCGCACTTCGAGTACATCGCCGCGGAGGTGACCAAGGGCATCGCGCAGGCGGCGATGGAGACGGACGTGCCCGTCGTCTACGGCATCGTCACGGCCGACACGCTGGAGCAGGCGATTGACCGCGCCGGCGTGAAGGCGGGCAACAAGGGGTTCGAGGCCGCCATGTCGGCCGTCGAATTGGTTAATTTATACAGGGAAGCTTTCAAAAAGTGATGAGCGATGAGTGATGAGTGATGAGTAAAAGAAGGCAGGCTTTTAACTCATCACTCATCACTCGTCACTCATCACTTATTACTTGAGTTGTTATGGGTTCAAGGCGTAAGGCGCGTGAGTGCGCCTTGCAAATGCTCTTTGCGGCAGATGTTTCCAAGACGCGTGCCGACGAGTTGGTGCGCACCTATTGGGACGAGCTGGGCGACGCCGACGTGGAACCGCCGGCGCGCGAGTTCGCCACGCGCCTCGTCTCGGGCACGCTCGCGCGCTTGCAGGAGCTGGACGAGCGCATCCGCTCGCGCGCCGAGCACTGGCGCATCTCGCGCATGGCGGTGGTGGACCGCAACATCCTGCGGCTGGCCGTCTACGAGTTCCTGTTCGAGCCGACGCCGCGCACCGTCGCCATCAACGAGGCGTTGGAGATCGCCCGCCGCTTCTCGACCTACGAGGCCACGCAGTTCATCAACGGCATCCTCGACGCCATCAAGCGCGACCTGGACGAGCAACACCCACAGGAACACACCGCGACCGAAGAAGCCGAGCACGAAGACGACGGGAAAGAACAAGTGATGAGTGATGAGTGAAAGGCGGGGCTTTCATCGTCCCTGACGGGGACTTCTCGAAAGGCGGCTCCTTAACTCATCACTCATCACTCTCCTACCACCCTCCGCCCGTCACTTGTTACAATCTTGCCATGAGCGATCAGATTCTGAGCGAATTTCTGGCCGAGACCGAAGATTTGCTCGAAGTCCTGTTCGGCGACCTACAGGCGTTGCGCGTCCGGCGTGCCGAAGGCCGCGCCCGCCGCGAGCTGGTCGGCCGCATCTTCCGCCACGTCCACACCGTCAAGGGCTCCTCCGCCACCGTCGAGCTGAACTCCATGACGAGAATCGCGCACGAGTTCGAGAGCCTGCTCGACGGCGTGCGCCTGGGGCGCGTCGGGCTCGAAGACCCCGTGCTCGACGCCCTGGACGACGCGGCCGCCGCGCTCTCGCAGAGCCTTGAGCGTGCCGCGCGCGGCGAGACGGAGGCGCAGGATCAGGCGCTCGTCGAGCGGCTGCGCTCGCTGGCGAAGACTGACGCGGGCGAGCGCCGCAGCCCCGCCGTCCGGCGCGCGCTCGCGGCGCTGCCCGAAGAGATCGCGCGCTCGCTCAACGAGCACGAGGCCCACCGCCTGCAAGAGTCCATCGAAGAGGGCGCGCGCGCCTACGTCGTCACAGTCCACTTCGAGCTGGCAACTTTCGACGAACGCTTCCGCAACCTGAGCGACGCCCTGGCCGAGGACGGCGAGATCATCTCGACGCTGCCGGGGCTCGAAGGCGCGTCGCCAGACCAGATCAGCTTCCGCATCGTCTACGCGGCCGAAGCCAGCCGCGAGGAGCTGGCCTCGCGCGTCGGCGCGTTCGGCCAGCTCATGCTCACGGAGCTCGTCACGCCGCGGGCCGACGAGGGCGGCGTCGCTCCCGAAGAGGGCGCGGCGGCCGAGGCGGAGGCGGGGCCTCTCAGACCCGCCGCGCCGTTCTCGTCGCGCGTGCGCATAGAGCTGGGCGAGCTGGACGAGGTCATCGCCGCGGCGCACGAGGCGCGGGCCAGGACGACCGCCGTGCTCGGCGTGGCAAACCAGCAGGGAATGGCCCGCCCCGAGTTGACCGAAGGGCTGATGGACGTGCGCGGCCGCTTGGCCGAGCTCGAAGAGAGGCTGATCGGCCTGCGCATGGTGCCCGTGGCGCAGATGTTGGAGCGCGCGGCGCGAGCGGGCCGCATCGCGGCGCGGCTCACGGGCAAGCAGATTGACTTCGAGGTGCGCGGCGGCGACGTGCGGCTCGACAAGTCGCTCGCGGACGCGATGGCCGACCCCCTGCTCCACATCCTGCGCAACGCCGTGGATCACGGAGTCGAGACGCCGGCCGAGCGCCGCGCCGCGGGCAAGAATGAACGCGCCGTCGTGCGCCTGGAGGCGGCGGCCGAAGGGAGCCGCGTCGTCCTCAAGGTCGCGGACGACGGGCGCGGCCTGGACCCCCTGCGCGTGACGCGCGCGGCCGCCGAGCGCGGCATCATAGAGACGGGCACCGTGCTAACAAAAGAGCAGGCCATGCGTCTTATCTTCAGGCCGGGCTTCTCGACGGCAGGAAGCGTCTCCAGCGTCTCGGGGCGCGGCGTCGGCCTCGACGTGGTCGAGCGGGCCGTGGAACTGGCCGGCGGCGAGCTGCGCGTCGCGAGCGAAGAGGCCGCGGGCATGACCTTCGTCGTGAGCCTGCCGACGACGCTCGCGCTCACGCCCGCGCTCGTCGTCACCTCTGCGGGCCAGAGCTACTGCGTTGACGAGCGGCACATCAGCGAGACGGGCTTCGCGACGACCGGCGATGTCAGCCGCAACGGCGGCGGCGAGTGGCTGCACTGGCGCGGGGCCATGTTGCCGCTCCTGCGCGCGCGCCAATTATTGGCACAGCCCCCGAGCCCGCCGGAGGCGAACGGACAGAGCCTCGCTGTCATCATCGTGCGAGCCGGCGGCGTGGATGCGGCCGGCGAAGTGAGTCACGCGGCGCTGGCCGTGGACGCTTTCGGCGAGCGCACGGAGGCGCTCGTGCGCGGACTCGGGAGGTACGCGGCGCGCTGGCGCGGCATCAGCGGCGCGACCGAGCTGCCGGACGGCACGGTCGCCCTCGTCCTGGACCTCCCACGCCTCATGGCCGTTGGGAGTTGAGCGCCGGAAGTAAGGCAAACGGCACGGGGCCGCGCCGTCAACGCACGGGTTTTGAGGGGACTGACGAAATGAGCGGAAGCGGGACGAGAGGTGAGGGAAGGCGCAGGAGGCCGGCGGGCGTGCTGGCCGTGTGCGCAGCGCTGCTCATCTCGTCGCTCGCCTTCGCGCAGCACAGCTCGTCGCACGCGCGCACTTACCCGAAGGAGATTCGCGGCTACAAGGTCGAGCGCGCCGAGGTCGAGCTGAAGAAGCCGCGCGCCGAAAGTGAAGACAGGGCCGACGGCTCGGCGCGGGAGCCCTCGCTCATCACGCTCGGCGAGCCGAAGGTGACGAGCATCTCGCCCCTGGGCGTGTACCTGGAAGTGCCCGTCACGGTGGCCGCCGTCAAGCAGGGCGGCCGCGTTGACTTCCTCACCTTCGAGGACATGGTGGTCAACGGCACGCCCGTCACCATCAACGAGTACCAGCACGCGTTCGAGCTGCCGAACGACCGCCCGGTGACCTTACCGGACCCCGTGACGATCTACATCAGCACGCCGCGTGCGCTCTTCGGCGCGCTCGGCGAGTGGAGCCAGCCGAAGGAGGTTTGGCCCGTCACGGGCCGCGTCTACGTCTTCGGCCGCTTCAAAAAATTCTTCTTCACGTTCAAGCGCGTCGTCCCCGTCGAGCTCGCCCTCTCGTTCCGCAACCCGCTCCGCAGTAAAAGCTGAGCACTCATTTTTCGTAAACAAGCGCGGAGGGGCTGCTGCTGCGCAGGCCGATGAGCGCGCCGACGCCCGCGCCGATTCCGGCCCCGACGATTCCGGCCGCGGGGATGGCGGTCCTCGTGAAATCGCTGTTGCCGAAGGCCCCGAAGCCTAAGCCCAGCCCGCCGCCACCGCCGACGGCCGCCCCTATCAGCGCGCTCCTTTTAACCGAACGCTTGCCCTGGACGTAAACCCTGAGCACCTGGTCGCGCGGGAGGTCAACTCTTCTCCCGTCCTGCAAGAGCGCGAGCGTCGAGTCCGTCGCGTCGAGCATCTTCCCTTTAACTGTCTCCCCGCTCGTCAACTTCACTTCCAGTTTCGTGTCCGTGTAAACGGCCTTCACGGCGTCCCAGGAGCCCTTGCCAGATTGTGCCAGCGCGGTCTGGGAGGCCGCGGCCGTGAGCAGAATAAGAACGAATGTCAGTGCCTTTTTAATCATCATCTCTCCTCAGCAAATTTTATCCGGGCCGGTTGCGGCCCGCGCGCCCTGAAGCAAAGCCGGTGCCGCGAGATAATGAAAGAAAAATCGCGCCCGCGGGCACGGCAGCGCCCAGCGCCGGCGCAGGAAAAATCCGGCAGGTGGAGTCTTTCAACCCTCAACGCCTTCAGTTCTTGTTTCCCGCCGGGGGAACTTGCCCGATAATTCCACTTCCTGCGGCAAAGCAAGGCCGCCGCGCGCTCTCAGGCCAGCGACTCACGCGGCGGCCTCTCCGCACAGCCCGCCTCCCACCCTGTCAGCGGACGTGCAAGGACGAGATTATTAACGGCGCTTACTTCGTTTGGTCGTCTTCCTTCTCACACGCGCGAGGCGCACGGCCACCATCCCGGATTCACTCACACGAAAGATCAAGCGGTCGCCGGGCCGCGCACCCATATCTTTGAGAAGCGGTGCGGGGACACAGCCGCGAGTTAGGCCCGTGTCAGCCGTGACTTTCGATTGATACTCGTCTCTTTTTCTCATGTGAAGAAGTGGCGCGCTTTGGTAAGATGGCGCGCGGTCTGTTTGAAAACTGGCAACGGCTAAAATGCGTCGTCTCAAGCCTCAACCTCAAAAGCTGAGTGATGAGCGCCGCCGTTGAGGAGAAAAGGATTCTCACGGCGGACAACTTGAGCAGGCATATTCTATACGGTGTACCGTATAGACGCGAGCTGTTTTATTTGATTGCCACCCCATCAGGAGGTCGTTCCTGATGGGGCACGCGCGCCGGAGGCCGAAACGCCTCGCTGAAAAACTCCTACAGATTCGGCTCGCCCTGGGGGTGTCTCAAACCGAGTTGCACAGGTTGCTGGGCGTCGAAGACGAGATTGCGTACACAAGAATCTCTGAGTATGAGTTAGACAAAGCCGAGCCGACGCTGATGATTCTCCTGCGCTACGCGCGCGTCGCGGGTGTGAGTATGGAGGCTTTGGTTGACGACGAGATAGACTTGCCCGCGAAGTTGCCCGCCACTCCGAAACGCCGCTCGAAATAACCTGCCTAACAGAACAAGGTCAGATTTGTTCCGTCAAGCAAAGCTGTCTCACGCAAAAGCGCAAAGAAAGGGCCTCTTGTTTCGGTCGGATTATCTCTTTAGAGATTGGGACGGGCTTCGATTTCATCGTCATCAAATCTCGGGCAGCGTGTACTTGCGGCCGGCGTTGACCTTCTTCAAATAGCTCGTCAGCGGCTCGAAGTAACGGAGCATGGCGCGCGCGCTCAGGTCTTCGCCGGTCGTCTCCCTGAGGACCGCGCGCCAGTCGCGCGAGCTGCCGGGGGCCATGATCTTACGCAGGAAGTCGCCGACCGCCTTGCTCCCATAATAGTTGGTCGCGTGCGGGTCCTGTTTCAGAATCTTGCGCGCGATGTGGTCGTGCAGTTGAAAGAGCAGGACGTTGGCGATGGCGTAGTCATAGTACTGCGCCGCGTCGTCGTTGATGTGCGTCTTCGTGCACGCGTCGCAGAACTCCTCGCCGCGCGCGGACGGCGGGACGACGCCCTGGTACTTCAGCGCCAGCTCCCACCAGCGCCTGTTGTACTGCTCCTTCGGCAGGTTGTTCTCATAAAGGTCGTACTCGAAGCGCGTCATCGTGCCGGTGGCGAACGGCATGTAGGCGACGTAGTTGAGCGCCTCCCGCAGGAGCAACTGCATCTCGTCCACCTTCGCCCCCTTCGGCGCGAGGCCGCGCGCTTCGAGGAAGGGCCTTTGCGTCGCGGCCAGCCCGGCGAGCGTGCCGATGGCCTCGTGGTAGCCGCGGTTCGCGCCCTCGCGCAGGAGCGGCGGGACCTGCGGGTTCGTGTAGCTGACGTAATAGTAAATGTGGCCCAATTCGTGGTGCGCCGTCTCGTACCACTCGGCGTTCGGCTCGACGCTCATCAGCGAGCGTATGTCCGCCTGGCGGTCGAGGTGCCACGCGCTGGCGTGCGTGTTCTTCTTGTAGGCGGCCCCGGCGGGCAGCGGGTAGAGCGAAGACTTCTCGTAAAAACTTTTCGGGAGCGGCGGGAAGCCCAGCGAGACGTAGAACTGCTCGGCCTGCTCGACGACCCACTGCGGCGTCTTCGACTTGAGCGCGTCGTCTACGCTCATCCCCTCGACCTGCACGAGCGCGCTCCAGTCCTGCGCCCAGCGGTTCGGGAGCCAGTCGGCCGGGAGCTGGTCCGGCACGGGCTGGTTGTATCGCTTCGCCAGCTCGTATCGCGCGTAGGTGTGCAGCTCGCGGTAGAGCGGGCGCAGCTCGCGGTTAAACTTGTCCAGCAGCTCAAGCATCTCCGGGCCGGTCAACCCGTACTCGGAGATTTGGTAGTTGACATAAGAGCTGTAGCCGAGCGGGCGCACCGTCGCGTTGCGCAGCCGTTGCAGGTTAGCGAGCCCGTCCTTCAAGACCTTGCCGACCTCTTTGGAAGCCTCCCACGCCTTGCGCCTCTCGGCCGGGTCTTTGGAGGCGCGCAGGATTTCGTCAATCTGGTTCGGCGTGACGCTCTTGCCGTCAATCTTGAAGTCGAAGCCGTAGAGCTTTTCGGTCTGCGCGGTCTCGGCCGCGATGCGCTGCTTGACTAAGTCCCTGGCGGTTTCCGGGTACTCCGCGGCCAGGTAGAGGATGCCCTTGAGCTGTTTGACCTGGAGCGGCGTGAGCTTGTCCTGCTGCTTCAGCAGGACGGTCGCGCGCTCTATGTTCGCTTTGCTCCCTGTGAAGGCAGTCAGCTTTTCGCGCGCCGCGTTCTCGGCCTTCGCGTTCGTCTCGTCGCCCTCGACGATCTTCGTGTTGGAATTCCAGGAGGCCAGATTGTCGGCGTAGGTCAACTGAAGCCACTCGGCCGTGAACTCGGCGATGAACTTCTGCGCCTCGGCCCGCGGGTCCGAGGCACTGGCTGTGCGCTGTGCGTTCGGGATGAATGCCGGGAGAAGAAAAAACAGGAGCAGGGAACCCGCCACCGGCGAGAGAAATGGCCTGTGTCTCATCTTCAATAACTTCCTTTTTCGTCGTCTTTAGCCGGCAGTATATCACTTCGCCCGGGCGCTCTCAGAAATCTTTCAAAACAATCTCAGCGGTTCTTCAAGACTCGCGCCGCCCCGCGCCGTTATCATCCGCGCCACATCGAAGCGAGCCGCGGCCGTGAGCCAGCTCGCGCGGAAAATTCTGAATACACTGGAAAGGAGGATGAACTGGATCCGTATGAAATCCAGTGGTGAGGGAGTCGAGACCCTTACCACAGAAGCAGCACAGAGGGCGCACAGTTTGCGCAGAGAGTTTGGCTGTCCTCCGACTCCTCCGCGTAGACTCTGCGCCCTCTCGTGTCTGCCCACGCCGGATGCAATCGAATGCGGAAGGTGATAGTCTATTGGGTCAAGCCTTAATGCAGAAAGTGCGCTGAGAGCCGGGCCGGGCGCATGTGGCCGCGGCGCTTCGGCCGGAGGTGATGAGACCTTGAGCCAACAGCAGAATCAGACGGATTTGTCGCGCTTCATCGCGGAGAATTTCGGGGCCAACGCCACCTACGTCGAGGGCCTCTTGAACCGCTACCGCAACGACCCCGCGCTCGTGGACGAGTCCTGGCGCGCATACTTCTCCGAGCTGCTCGGCGGCGCTTCGGTCGCGCCCGCGCAGGCGCAGGAGAACGGGCGCGCGGCCTCGGCCCAGCCGCAGCCGGGCGGCGACGGCGGCGGGGCGACAGCGACGGCTCCCGCGCCCACGGCCGCCACGACAGCCGCGGCCCCGGCTCCAACGCGCCCCGCCGCGCCCGCCGAGGCACCCGAGAACGCCGCGCCGATTCGCGGCGCCGCGCTCAAGATTGTCGAGAACATGGAGGCGAGCCTCGGCGTGCCGACGGCGACCTCGAACCGGCGCATCCCCGTCAAAGTCCTGGACGAGAACCGCCGCGTCATCAACAAGCACTTGCAGGAGAACGGGCGCGGCAAAGCCTCGTACACGCACCTCATCGCCTGGGCCATTATCCGCGCGCTCAAAGATTTCCCGCAGCTCAACGACGGCTTCGAGGTCGTCGGGGGCACGCCGTCGCGCCTGCGCCGCGAGGCCATCAACCTCGGCGTCGCCATCGACATCGCCAAGAAGGACGGCTCGCGCACGCTGCTCGTGCCGAACATCAAGAACGCCGGGCGGATGACCTTCTCGCAGTTCCTCGCCGCCTACGACGACGTGGTCAAGCGCGCGCGCGAGGGCAAGCTGCAAATCCCTGACTTCCAGGGCACGACCATCTCTCTGACCAACCCCGGCACAATCGGCACAGTCGCCTCGACGCCGCGGCTGATGGCGGGCCAGTCCGTCATCATCGCCACGGGCGCTATCGAGTACCCGGCGGAGTACCAGGCGATGACGCCCGAGGCGCTCTCGCAGCTCGGCATCAGCAAGGCGATGACCATCTCCTCGACCTACGACCACCGCATCATACAGGGCGCGGAGTCGGGCGCGTTCCTCGCGCGCGTCCACGAGCTGCTCGTCGGCGAGCACGATTTTTACGACGAAGTTTTCCGCGACCTCGAAATCGCTTACCCACCCGTGCGCTGGGCCGTGGACCGCAACCCGGCCCTGCTCGGCGGCGACCAGACACGCGCCCAGACCATCAAGCAGGCGCGCGTGCTGGAACTCATCAACGCCTACCGCGTGCGCGGCCACCTCATCGCGGACATCGACCCGCTGCACGCGATGCCGCTGCACCACCACCCGGAGCTGGACATAGAGACCTACGGGCTGACGATCTGGGACCTCGACCGCGAGTTCATCACGGGCGGCCTGGCTGGCCGCGAGAGCTCGACCCTGCGCGACATCCTGGACATCCTCCGCCGCGCTTACTGCGGCAAGGTCGGCATAGAGTACCGCCACATACAGAGCAAGGAGCAGAAGGTCTGGCTGCGCGAGCAGATTCTAGTCCACTTCGTCAAGCCGGAGCCGCTCGCGCCCGAGCTTAAAAAGAAGCTGCTCGAAAAACTGGTCGCCGCCGAGCAGTTCGAGCGGTTCCTGCACACGAAGTATCTGGGCCAGAAAAGATTCTCGCTCGAAGGCTGCGAGACGATCATTCCGCTTTTCGACCAACTGCTCGAAGGCGCGGGGCGGCGAGGCGTAGACGACATCACGCTCGGCATGGCGCACCGCGGCCGCATCAACGTGCTCGCCAACGTCGTCGGCAATTTCGCCGAACGGATTTTTACGGCCTTCGAGGGGAGCGTCCACCCGAACTTCCCTGCGGACGAGGGCGACGTTAAATATCATCAGGGCGCGGCGGGCGAGCGCGAGACCAGTGACGGGAAGAAAGTGAGAATCACACTCTCGCCCAACCCGAGCCACCTGGAGTTCGTAGACCCCGTGGTCGAGGGCATGGTGCGCGCCAAGCAGGACGCGATGGACGTGACGCGCGAGGAGGCGTTCGACCTCGCGCTGCCCGTCCTGCTCCACGGCGACGCCGCCTTCGCCGGCCAGGGCATCGTGATGGAGACCTTGAACCTCGCGGAGCTGCACGGCTACCGCACGGGCGGCACCATTCACATCATCATCAACAACCAGATCGGGTTCACGACCTCGCCGGAGAAGGGACGCTCGACCATCTACTCGACGGACGTGGCGCGGATGACGCAGCTGCCCATCTTCCACATCAACGGCGACGACCCCGAAGCCGCCTGGCGCGTGCTGCAAATCGCTCTAGATTTCCGGCAGGAGTTCAACAAGGACGTGGTGCTGGATGTCGTCGGCTTCCGGCGCTTCGGCCACAACGAGTCGGACGAGCCGAGCTACACGCAGCCCTTGATGTACCAGCGCGTGAAGGCGCACCCGGGCGTGCGCTCCGTCTACGCGCAGCGCCTCATGCGCGAGGGCGTGATTGACGAGGCGGGCGTCGAAGAGATGATTAAGGAGCGCGTCGCTCACTACGAGGCCGCGCTCGCTCGCGCCAAGGAGATCGTCGCCAACAAGCCCGCGGTCACGGAGCTGCCGCCGCCAGAGAAGGAGGAGGACGGATCAAACGTCGAAGAGTCGGGCGTGTCGCGCGATGTTATCCGCGAAGTCTCGCGGAAAATCTCCATCGTGCCGGAGGGCTTCAACATCAACCCGAAGATGGTCGGGCAGCTCGCGCGCCGCGCGAAGATGGGCGAGGGCGAGGTTCCCATGGACTGGGCGTTCGCGGAGGCGATGGCCTTCGGCTCGCTCGTCCTCGAAGGCACGCGCGTGCGCCTCAGCGGCCAGGACTCGGGGCGCGGAACCTTCAGCCAGCGCCACGCCGTCATGTACGACACGCAGACCGGCAGGCCGTGGGCTCCGCTCGCGGAGTTGCGGAGTGAAAAGAACCCGAAGGCTGAGTTTGACGTGTACGACAGCTCGCTCTCGGAGCAGGGCGTGCTCGGCTTCGACTACGGCTACTCGGTCGTCGCGCGGGACGCGCTCGTTTTGTGGGAGGCGCAGTTCGGCGACTTCGGCAACGGCGCGCAGGTCATCATAGACCAGTACATCGCCGCCTCGGAGGACAAGTGGCAGCAGCGCTCGCGGCTCGGGCTCCTCTTGCCGCACGGCTACGAGGGGCAGGGGCCGGAGCATTCGAGCGCGCGGCTTGAGCGTTACCTGCAACTCTGCGCCGAGAACAACTTGCAGGTCTGCTACCCGACCACCCCGGCGCAATACTTCCACCTCTTGCGCCGCCAGGTGTTGCAACAGACCGTGCGCCCGCTCGTCGTCATCACGCCGAAGAGCCTGCTGCGTCTGCCCGCGGCCACTTCGGGCGTGGACGAGTTGACGACCGGAGGGTTCCTACCCGTGATTAACGACGGGGAGGTGAAGGACCGCGACAAGGTGCGGCGCATCGTCGTGTGCAGCGGCAAGGTCTTTTACGATCTGAGCGCCGCGCGTAAGAAGTCTGGCGATGAAAAAGTAGCCATCCTCAGGCTTGAGCAGTTCTACCCGTTCCCGGAAAAGCGGCTGCGCGAAATCTTCGAGAGCTACCCGAACGCCGCGCAGTTGGTCTGGGCGCAGGAGGAGCCGAAGAACATGGGCGGGTGGACTTTCGTCGAGCCGCGGCTGACGAGCATGCTGCCCGCGTGCGAGCGCCCGTACTACGTCGGGCGCTCCGCCTCGGCCAGCCCCGCGACCGGCTCCTACACGGTCCACGAGCTTGAGCAGCGCCGGCTGGTTGACCAGGCGCTCACGGAAGATGCAGAATTCATCTCCGGCGCGAGCACAGACCGCTACGCCGGGCAAGCGGATTCTTAACACGGCGTCGAAAGCATTCCGCCCTCAAAGCTCCGTCGGAGCGAGATGTTTATAGCCAGAGTTTGGTGGCTCGTGCTATAAACATTCCGCCGCAACGCGGCTTCGTTAGTCTCCTTCTTCTCGCAGAGCCTGGAAGTCTCAACTATGTTCCCTCGAAAATTTTTGTTCCCCCTCTTCGCCCTCATCTCGTCTGTGGTCATGGCGGCCGGGGGCTGCACGAACGGCAAGGCCAAGGCGGAGCGCACGGAGTCCGCGGCAGCCGCGCCCGTGGTTCAGGTCTCGCCGACGCCGCCGGACTCGATTACGATTGCGGCGGTCGGCGACACGATGCTCGGCTCGACCGCGCAGGGACGCGGGCTCCCGCCTTCCGACGGCGCGCAGATGATCTCGGGCCTGACGCCCACCATCTCCGCGGCTGACATCGCCTTCGCCAATCTCGAAGGGGCCATGATTGATGGCGGGACGCAGACCAAGTGCGGGCCGAACTCGAAGTTCTGTTACACGTTCGCCATGCCGACGCGCTACGGGAAGTACCTCAAGGACGCGGGCTTCGACATTGTGAGCCTGGCGAATAACCACTCGTCGGACTTCGGCGCGGAGGGGCGAGCCACCACGCGCAAGACGATGGACTCCCTGGGTATCATCCACGCGGGCGCGGACACGCAGGACATCCCCGTCATGAACGTCAAAGGCAGGAAGATTGCCTTCGTCGCGTTCGCCACCAACCCGATCTCTTTGAACTTGATTGACGTGGAGAACTCGCGGCGCGTGGTCGCGGACGTGGCGCGCAGGGCGGACATCGTCGTCGTCTCGTTCCACGGCGGGGCCGAAGGCTCCTCCGCGCAGCACGTCCCCTACGGCTCGGAGACTTACCTGGGCAACGCGCGCGGCGACCTGCGCAGGTTCACGCGCGCCGTCGTGGACGCGGGCGCGGATTTAGTTTTGGGCCACGGGCCGCACGTCGTCCGCGGGATGGAAGTCTACAAGGACCGCCTCATCGTCTACTCGCTCGGCAACTTCGTCTTCTACCGCTTCCCGTTCGCCGGGCCGACCGGGCTCTCGCTGATTTTGGAGACGAGCATCGGCCCCGACGGCGAATTCCTGAGCGCGAAGATTCACCCGCTCATGCAGCAGGGGCAGGACGGCCCGCGCCCAGACAAGAACAACACCGTCGTCAACGTCGTCCGCCAGCTCTCGAAAGAAGACTTCGGCCCCACGGCGGTCAACGTGGCGGCAGACGGGACGATCACCGCGCCGTGAGCGTCGCCGGCTTGTCCGTCGCCGTACTGGTCAGAGGATAATGATTGTAAAATCTATGCCGCTGGTCAGCGTGTTGCCGGAGACCCTGATAAGGGCCGTGCCGCCGCCGCCCACGCCGTAGACGCCGGTCGTCCCCTCGCCCTTGACGCCGATGCCGCCCGTGACGGAGTCGCGCCCGTAGACGCCCGTGGCGGACTCGCCCTTGACGCCGACGCCCGCGCCGTGCGTCGAGTAGCCGAGGACGCCCGCGACGTTGCAGCACGGCCCGGCGGTCGCGCCCGTGACGCCGACGTTCGAGGAACTAACGCCCTGCACGCCCATCCCGCTCCCGCTCTCGCCGTAAACGCCGTAGCTTGAGCCAGTGCTCTTGCCCCAGACGCCGCGGTTCGCGCTCTCGCCGTAAACCGCCGGCACGTTGGCGGAGCCCAGTACGTGCAGCCTGCCGATGGTTGGGGCAGCGAGCCCGATGCCGAGCGCAGCCCGGCGGCCGGGGCCGTCGTCCCGATGCCTATGCGCCCGCCAACGTCCGTGATGACGGAACTGGTCAGCGTGTCAGTGTCGGTGAACTTCGGCACACGGTTGGTCGTGCCGCCACCGTCCACCAGAGGCGTCGGGTTGGGCGCAGAGGCCGCAGCCTTCTGAGAGACCGCTTTCTCCGCCTCGCCCGCGCCCTTCACCTCATCGGTGACCAAGACCTGCTCGATGCGCTTGCGTGCTTTGCCCGACTGAGTTGTGTAACTGACGGTCACGGTGTAAGTGCCGGGCGCGACGCGCCGGCCGCGCGCGTCCGTCATGGGCCAGTCGAGCGCCTGGTCAGAGGTCTGTGTGCCCTCGAAGAGTGTGTTGCCCGCCTCGTCCACGACTTCGATTCTGAGGCCGAAGACTTCGCCGACCGCGCTGACGCGGACGCGCCCCTCCTCGGGCGTCACGTTAACGGTCGAGACCTGCGGCTTCTGCGCCTGCTGCGCGCTGGCGAGCAGCGCCGAGACGAGCGTGTAGGTGATTATCCGGGCGGTAAGTTTGAGCTTCGACATCGGTCATACTCCTTCGGAAATCAAGAGTCGCGCGGCCTCTGCCGACAGCGGCGCGAGCGACGCGGGGCAGACGAGGAGGCGATCGCCCGCGGTCTCAAGGAAGTGGACGCGCCCGGCTTCTATGAGGCGGAAGATGGCGCGCAAGCTCAGGCCGGAGAGCCCCGCGGCCTCTTCCGGGGTGAGCATCGCGGGGTGGCCCGCGCAGTCCCTGCACCAGGCCGTGGGCGGCCCGGCGGGTCTCCTGACGACCCAGACCTCGTGCGTCTCAATGATGGTCTCTGTCCTTTTCATCCGTGCCGGGCGCAGCCTTTCAAGGGGTTGTCTGTGGCCGCCGCCGGGGGCTACAATGTGCGCGACTTTTTTGGTCCTGTAAGCCCAGAGTCTCCCCGACAGCGCCGCGGACGTTACAGCGGCGGCGTCGAAAAAGTCCTGTACCGACTCTCTATAATTTCTCTATTCATCCGGCGGCGGCGTTTATGAGCGAGCAGTCACGGCGCTTATTCGAGTTCGGCCCCTTCGTCCTGGACGCGGCCGAGCGCCGGCTCCTGCGCGACGGCACGCCCGTCCCGCTCCCTTCGAAGACTTTCGATATGCTCCTCGCGCTGGTCGAGCGCGGCGGCCGCCTCGTCGAAAAAGATGAGCTGATGCAGGTCGTCTGGCCGGACACCTCCGTCGAGGAAGCCAACCTGAACCACCATGTTTGGGCGCTGAGGAAGGCGCTCGGCGAAGGCTCGAACGGCTCCCGCTACATAGAGACGGTCCCCAGGCACGGCTACCGCTTCGCCGCGGGCGTCAGAGAGTTGACCAACGCGGGCGACCAACTGGTAGTGGAAAAGCACACGCTCGCGCGCGTCGTCACGCTGGAAGAGGAACTGCCGGAGTTGCCGGGCCGGGCGCTGCCCGTGGCGAAGAATGAAGGTCGCGTGCGCGCAAGGTGGAAGCTGCCGGTCGCGCTCGGACTGCTGACCCTCGTGTGCGCGGGCGGCCTGGCCCTGTATTACGGGACGCGGCGGGCTGGGAAAACGGAGGCGGCGGACGCTGTGAGCGCAGCGCCGAAGTCAATCGCCGTGCTGCCGTTCAAGACCATCGGCGCGGAGGGCGCTGACGGTGACTATCTGGGGCTCGGGCTGAGCGACACTTTAATCGCCAGGCTGGGCGACACGCAGCGGATCATCGTCCGCCCGACCAGCGCCGTGCGCAAGTACGCGGACCCCGCGCAGGACCCACTGGCGGCGGGGCGCGAGCAGGGCGTGGACGCCGTGCTCGACGGGACCGTGCAGCAGTCTGGGGACAGGATTCGCGTCATCGTGCGGCTCCTGCGCGTGAGCGACGGCGCGTCGCTCTGGTCCGGCCAGTTCGACGAGCGGCGGACGGACATCTTTGCCGTCCAGGACTCCATCTCGCGGCAGGTCGTCGCGGGGCTGTCGCTCACCCTCAGCGACGAGGAGCGCGAGCGGCTGCGCGGGAGGGAGAACCCAAACGTAGACGCCTACCACGCCTACATGAAGGGCCGCTACTTCTGGAACAAGCGGACGAAGGACGGGTACAGGAAGGCCGTCGAATACTTTCAAAAGGCGATTGAGACAGACCCGACCTACGCGCGCGCCTACGCGGGGCTGAGCGACGCCTACGGGTTCCTGGGCGGCAGCGACCCCGTCTCGCAGGCCGAGGCCATCGCGAGGCAAAAAGCCGCGACCAAACGCGCGCTGGAATTGGACGAGACGCTCAGCGAGGCGCACGCCTCGCTCGGCTTAATCAGCATGAACATTGACTGGGACTGGGCCGAGGCGGAAAAGGAGTTCAAACGGGCCATCGAGCTCAACCCGAACTACGCGACGGCGCACCAGTGGTACGGCGAGTTCCTGACCTACATGGGGCGCTTCGACGAGGGCGTGGCCGAGATCAAACGCGCACAGGAGTTGGACCCGCTCTCGCTCATCATCAGTACGGACGTGGCAAAAGTCTACACCCTGGCGCGCCGCTACGACGAGGCTATAGCGCAATACCAGAGAGTCCTTGAGATGGACGCGGACTTCCCGGAGGCGCACGGCCTGCTGGGGTTGACCTATTCCATGACGGGAAGGCACGAGGAGGCCGTGCGCGAGCTTCGTCAGATCAAAGATTCGGAAGACAGCCAGACGTACCTGTGGTGGCTGGTCTACGTTTACGGGAAGGCCGGAAGGAGCGAAGAGGCGCGCAGCGCGTTCGGCCAACTGCAAGCCCTCTCGAAGCGGACCTACGTCTCGCCCTTCTGGATGGCCGTCGCCCACACGGGGCTGGGGGAGAAAGACCAGGCGTTCAGGTATTTCGAGAAGGCATTTGACGACCACGCCCTCGGGACGGCGGTCAGTCTCAAAGTGAACCCCATCTTCGACGGCCTGCGCGACGACCCGCGCTACGACGACCTGCTCCGCCGCGCGAATTTCAAACCCTGAGTGGCCGCTTTTCTAAAAAATCCCGCCTGGGCTTTATCAAATAAAGCACTTGACAAACTAACGGTTCGGCGTATCATCAGGCGCATGGCCCTGATTCGACAGTTCCCGTCGCGCGTCGCGGAGCAAGAGGAGGAGGCTCGGCCTCCGGCGCTTCACGACCGCGCGATGGACAATCTCAGGTTCATACGCGAGACGATGGAGCGCGCCTCGTCGTTCACGGCCGTGCCGGGCTGGGGCGGGGCGCTGATGGGCGCGAGCGCGTTCGGGGCTTCACTCGTCGCCGCGTGGCAGCCGACGCGCGGCAGGTGGCTGGCCGTGTGGGTCGCGGAGGCGCTGCTCGCGCTCGTCATAGGCGTCCTGGCGCTCGCGCGCAAGGCCCGCCACGCGGGGACGCCCGTGCTCTCCGGCCCCGGGCGCAAGTTCGCGCTCGCTTACGCGCCGCCCATCCTGGCCGGCATGATGCTGACGGTGGTGCTCTGGCGCGGCCACATGGCGGGCGCGCTGCCGGGAACCTGGCTGCTGCTCTACGGCACGGCGGTCGTGGCGGGCGGGGCCTTCTCCGTCAAGATCGTCCCCGTGATGGGGATGTGTTTCATGCTGCTCGGCGCGGTCGCGCTCTACGCGCCCGCGGCGTGGGGCGATTACCTGATGGCGGCCGGCTTCGGCGGCCTGCACGTCATCTTCGGCATCATCATCGCCAGGAGGCACGGTGGCTAGACAGAACGCATTGAAGAAAGAACCGCAGCGGCGTGGCCGCGCCGCCGAGGGCAAGCTCAAGAGCGTCGCCCGCGAGTCGGACGAGAGCCCTACGCACCAGAAGTTCGAGCGCCTCATTCACGAGCGCTCGCGCCTCGGCATCATCAGCGCGCTGGCCGTCAACGACCGGCTGACCTTCAATGACCTCAAGCGCCTCGTCAAGACGACCGACGGCAACCTGAGCGTCCACGCGCGCAAGCTGGAAGACGCCGGCTACATCAGCTGCACGAAGTCCTTCGAGGGCCGCACGCCGAAGACCGAGTACCAACTGACCAGGCAGGGGCGCAACGCGCTCGAACAATACCTCAACCACATGGAGGCCCTGATTAAGACCATGCGCCCGTCGCCCTGAAAAGGCGACGGCGCTTTTTTTTGTGTTGGGGCTTTGCAAGACAAAGCTCTTTGCTTAAATCGGAGAGGCGAAGGAAGATGTGTGAGAAGACCAGGCGCGGGATTAAGACGTTAGAGGTGGCGGTGCTGCTGGGCGTGCTGGGCGACGGGTTGCTGCGCGCGAGCCCGTGGGGCCTGAACGTGTTGCTGTGGGCGGGCGCGCTCGCCGCGGCACTCCTGTTTTCGCTGGGGCGTTGGCGGCGGCGCGCGCTCGCGGGCGGCGGCCACTGGCTGCTGCTCGCGGCGCTCTTGTGCGCGGCGGCCTTCGCTTGGCGCGACTCCGCGACGCTCAATTTCCTGGCCGGGGCGGGGATGCTCCTGGCGCTCGCGCTGCTCGTGTGGCGCGCGCGCGGCGGGAGTTTGTGGGTCGCGGGCGTCACGGATTACCTGCGCGGAATCTTTGCGGCCGGCTTCGGCTCCTTCTGCTACGGCTTCCCTCTGCTGCTGTTCGGCGACGTGAACTGGAAGGAGGTTTCGGCCGGCGGGTGGTCGCGTTACTGGAGGCCCGTCGCGCGCGGGCTGGTCATAGCCCTGCCGCCGCTCGTGCTGTTCTTCTGCCTCTTCATGGCGGCCGACGCGGGCTTCGAGCGGTTGTTCAGGGACTTCTTCATGGGCGATCACGACGCGCTGGGCCACGTCGTGCTGGCCTTCGTCCTCGCGTGGCTGAGCGGCGGGCTCCTGCGCGGGGCGCTGTTCGGCGGCGAGCCGAAGCCGCGGCCGCAGCCGGGCGAGACTTTCGCGGCCCCTCCGCAGACGGCGGGCGGCGCGACGGAGGCCACGGCCCCTTACGCCGTCGTCGCCGCGCCGCCCGCCGCCCCTCCTGTGCCAATTTCGCTCGGCGTCATAGAGGTCGGCGTGGCGCTCGGCCTGCTCAACCTGCTCTTCCTCGCGTTCGTCCTGACGCAACTGCGCTACCTCTTCGGCGGCGCGGCGCTGGTCGAGGGCGAGGGCGCGTTGACTTACGCGCAGTACTACCGGCGCGGCTTCTTCGAGCTGGTCGCGGTGGCCGTGTTCGTCCTGCCCGTGCTACTCGCGGCGCACAAGCTGATGCGCAAAGAGAACCCGGCGCACGAGCGCGTCTTCCGCGCGCTGGCCGGCGCGCTCGTCGTCCTGCTGTTCGTCATCATGGCCTCGGCCGTGCGACGCATGCTGCTCTACCAGAGCGAGTACGGCCTGACGGAGTTGAGGCTCTACACGACCGCCTTCATCGCGTGGCTCGGCCTGGTCTTCGTCTGGTTCATCCTGACGGTGCTGCGCGGGCGGCGCGAGCACTTCGCCTTCGGCGCGCTCGTCGCGAGCTTCCTCGTCGTCGCCGCGCTGCACGTCGTCAACCCGGACGCGCTGATCGTCCGCACGAACGTCGCGCACGCGCGCGCGGGCCGCGACTTCGACGCGCTGTACGCGCTGGACCTGAGCGACGACGCCGTCCCCGCGCTCATCGAATCCCTGCCGGAACTGAAGGACGCGCAGGACCGGCGCTACATCGCCGTCCAACTTTTGGAGACGTGGACGCCGGAGGACGCGGGCGTGGACTGGCGCACCTGGAACTGGTCGCGCGCGCAGAGCCGCCGGGCCGTGCGCGAGAGTTGGGGCGAGCTCAACGCGCTGGACACGGAGTGGCGCTTTGACAACAGGCTCGCCCCGCCCGTCTCGGTCGCCCCGGCTGACTGTGGCGGCGGCGGGGCCGCGACGCCGGATAAGTCTTCGGCGGGCGGAGCGAAGAGACTCACGCCAGGACGCAAAGGCGCGGGGCGGGCGCGAGCCGCGCGCCAGAATTAGCTTGCGCCGCGGCGCGCAGGTGTAGAGAATGGGCGCGCGCTAACAAGGGGGGCGTGGCTAAACTGAAAGACAAATTACGGAGTCCACGACATCCGCCGTGGAGGCCGCCCTCGTATCTCTTCTGTTCTTCTACGGGCTCTGGTTCGGCTTGACCATCTACCGGCGGGGCCGGCAGGTTGCCACCTAGATTCAGAAAGGAGAAGTTATGAGAAAGAGCTTCCATCGTTCACTGGGTCTGGTCGTTTTGCTGCTTCTCGTGGGGTGCGGGATAGAGGCGCGCGCGCAGGACGCCGCGGCGATGCCGGCGCAGGGCGGGGCGCAGAGTCTTTATAAAAGGCTCGGCGGTTACGACGCGCTGGCGGCCGTGACGGACGAATTCATAGGGCGGCTGGTGACGGACAAGTCGCTCGGGCGCTTCTTCAGCGGCGCGAGCGACGACTCGAAGAAGCGCATCCGCCAACTCGTCGTGGACCAATTGTGCGCGGCCACCGGCGGCCCCTGCCTCTACATCGGCCGCAGCATGAAGACCGTGCACACGGGACTTGGCATCACCGAAGAGGACTGGAACCTGTCCGTCAAGCATCTCACGGACACCCTCAACAAGTTCAAAGTGCCGAAGCCGGAGCAGGACGATCTCTTCAAAATCGTCGGCACACTCAAGCCCGACATCGTCGAGAAGAAGTAAGGCGGGAGTCGGAAGTCAGGAGTCAGGAGTCGGAATGAAAGGCACGAACGGTCTCTCTTTTATTCTGGCTTCTGACTCCTGACTCCTGTATTCTGCCCTCCGTATGTCACGCGACCTCGTGCGGGAGTTTCTCACCTACATGCAGGTGGAGAAGGGGCTCTCGCGCAACTCCCTGGAAAGTTACGGGCGCGACCTGGCGCGGCTGAAGGCTTGGGCCGAGGCGCGCGGCCGGCGCGCAGAAGAGTTAGAGCGCGCGGACCTGCGCAACTGGATCGCGGACCTCTCGCGCGAGGGGCTGTCGCCGGCCTCCGTCTCGCGCGCCGTCAGCGCCGCTCGCGGCCTCTTCCGCTTCCTCATGCTCGACGGCCACATCAAGAAACACCCGGCCGAAGACTTAAACACGCCGCAACTCAGCGCGCACTTGCCCAGGTTCCTGAGCGAGTCGGAGATGGAGCGGCTGCTCAACGTGCCCGACACGACGATTGACGAGGGCGTGCGCGACCGCGCCATGCTTGAGCTGCTCTACGCGGCGGGGCTGCGCGTCTCCGAGCTGGTCGGCCTGAAGCGCGCGGACCTGAACCTGGACGCGGGCCTCGTCGTCTGCCACGGGAAGGGGAGCAAGGAGCGGCGCGTGCCCATCGGCAAGAGCGCGACGCACTGGTTGCAGCAGTACGCGCGCATCCGCGCACGCTCCGACCGCGCACACAGCCAGCACCTCTTCGTCAACAGCCTCGGCGCGGGCCTCTCGCGCAACATCGTCTGGGCGATGATCAAGCGCCACTCCGCCAGGGCCGGCTTGAAAAACGTCTCGCCGCACACCTTGCGCCACAGCTTCGCCACGCACCTCCTACAGCGCGGCGCGGACTCGCGCTCCGTCCAGGCGCTTCTGGGCCACAGCGACATCTCCACCACACAAATCTACACGCACATCACAGACCGCCACATGCGCGCCACCTACGACCGCCACCACCCGCGCGCCCGCACGACCGAAGACCTGCCGCGCGGCGACGAAGAGTAAACGGATTCTAAAAAATCTGAGATTTCAGATCTGAGATTTTAAATCTGACTTTTGACCGTCCGCCCGGCAAGGCTGGCGACGACGGCCGCGAGCTCGGCCGGCTCGACGGGCTTGGGGATGTGTATTTGAAAGCCGTTGAGCAGGACGCGCATGCGGTCTTCGGCCGTGGCGTAGGCCGTCAGGGCGGCCGCGGGCGTGTTGCCGCCGCGCGCCGGCTCCAGCGCGCGCACGCGCCGGATTAACGCGTAGCCGTCCTCGCCCGGCATCGCTATGTCCGCGACCAGCACGTCCGGCCTCTGGCGCTCAAGCACGCCCATCGCTTCGGCGGCCGAAGAGGCAGCCGTCACCTCCGCGCCTCGCTCCCTGAGCAGCGCCGTCACGTAATCGAGCGTGTCCGTCTCGTCGTCCACCACGAGCACGCGCAAGCCACTCAGGCTCGGCGCTCCGCTCTCTTCGCGCACGCCGGCGCTCGCCTGCGCCGCGCCGGCCTCGGCCTCGACCGAGGGGCCTTGCGCCTTCGGCGACAAAGGCAGGTTGACCGTGAAGCTGGCCCCGTGCCCCGTGCCCTGGCTCTCGGCGCGGACGGTCCCGCCGTGCAGCTCGACGAGGTGGCGGACAATGGCTAAGCCCAGCCCGAGCCCGCCGTGCATGCGCGTCGTCGAGCCGTCGGCCTGCCGGAAGCGGTCGAAGACGTAGGGCAGAAACTCCGCCGAGATGCCCGGCCCCGTGTCGGAGACTCTGAGCCGCGCTGCGCCCTGGTCGCGGCTCAACTGAACCGAGACGCGCCCGCCCGGCGGCGTGAACTTGACGGCGTTCGAGATCAGGTTCCAGACCACCTGCTGCAAGCGGTGCGGGTCGCAGGGCACGAGGTTCACTTCGGGGGCGAACGAGGGCTGAAGCTGAATCGCCTTGGCGGTGGCGGCCGGGCGGACGGCGTCCATCGCCGCCTCGATAACTGGCACAATTTCGACCGGGCGCGGCTCGATGCGCAGCTTGCCGCTGATGATGCGCGACACGTCCAGTATGTCTTCGATGATCTGCGACTGCGCGTGGGCGTTGCGCTGGATGGTCTGTAGGGCGCGCGCGCGGCCGTCCTCGTCCAGCTGGCCCGCGCTGAGGAGCTGCGTCCAGCCGATGACGGCCGTCAGGGGCGTGCGCAGCTCGTGAGAGAGCGTGGCGAGGAACTCGTCCTTGACGCGGTTCGCCTCCTGCGCGTCCTGGTAGAGGCGCGCGTTGTCCACGGCGAGCGCGGCCCTGTGCGCCAGGTCTTCGGCCAGCGAGAGGTCTTCGGGGCCGTAGCGCCGGCCCGACTCGGCCGCGATGAAGGTGATCGCGCCGAGGGCATGGCCCTGCACGACCATCGGGACGACCATCGCCGACCTCATCCCCAGCTCGCGCATCACGCGCAACTGCTCTTCGTCGCGCGCGACGGCGACCAGCAGCTCGTCCGGGATGTCGCTGAAGAGTTCCGACTGGCCCGTGCGGATGGCCTTCGTCACGCCGCGGTTCTCGTTCGGGTCGAGCGGGTAGCGGCGCTGTAGCTCGTGCGCCATGGCGACCTTCGAGGGGTCCACGTGGGCCACGGCCAGCGGCTGAATCGAGCCGTCCTTCTCTATGACGTGGACGGCGCACCAGTCCGCGACCTCTGGGACGACCAGCTTGGAGACGCTCTCCAGCGTCGTCTCGTAGTCGAGCGACGAGGCCAGGATGGCGCTCGCCTGTGCCAGAAACGCGGACCTACGCTCGGCCGCCTCGGCGCGCGAGCGTGCGCGCTGCGCCGACTCGACTAACCGCGCGTTGTCTATCGAGACGGCGGCGTGCGCGGCCAAACCTTCGACGATGCGCTCGGCCCGCTCTGTGAAGACGCCCGGCTCGGGGTGACCGAAGAAGAGCCCGCCCAGCACCTCGCCCGTCCTTGAGACGACCGGCACGGCCAGGTAGCTCGTCACCGGCAAGTGTCCCTCCGGCATCCCGTAGTACGGCGAGTTCTTCCCGTAGCGCGGGTCCAGCTTCACGTCCGCGATCAGCACCGTGCCCTCGCCGCGGAAGGTCGGGCCGAAGAGGTCGGTGGCCCGCGGCATCGGGAAGTGGGCGAAGGCTTCACGCGGGACGCCCGAGAGCGTGTAGAGCATGTAGGAAGCGCCGCGCTCGTCCAGGACGTTGTAGAAGAAGGAGCCGAAGTGTGCGCCCGTGATTTCTGTGGCGGCGTCCGTGACGGCCTGCACCAGCTTGTGCTCGTCGAGTTCGGCGGCGAGCAGTTGCCCCATGCGGTTGACGGTCTCTATGACTTCCGTCTGCTCGCGCAGTTTCGCCTCGATGCTCTTCCGCGCGGTAACGTCCGTGCTGACGCCGACGTAGCCTCTGACGCGGCCGTCAGCGTCCGCAATGACGGCGTCGCGCACGTGCGCGCAGAAGGTCGTGCCGTCTTTCCGGCGGACTGTAAATTCGCCCTCCCAGAAGCCGTCGCGGCTGATGCCTTCCATGATCTCCTGGGCCAATTCGCCTGAAGACTCTGGGACGGTGACGCTGAAGATGCTCTCGCCCATGACCTCGCGGGCCGTCCACTGGTAGAGCCGCTCGGCGTACTTGTTCCAGAAGATGATTCGGCCCTCGGGGTCGGTCGCGATGACGGCGTTGCGGACGTGATCCAGGAGCAGGCGGTAAAGCTCAGCACTCCGGCCCAGATACTCCTCGCGATCCAGTTCTTCGAGCATACTTGTCTGAAGGGGACGACCCGAACGGGGGGCACGCTTACGACTGCGATAAGAATTAACAGATCAGGGGGTGAAAGGGAAGGCAGGCGCGTGAGAACACGAAGCGACACGAAAAGGGTCATTCCCGTTTCGTGTCGCCTCATTCTTAACCGGCTTGAATGCTATCGGTTCGTGCCCCGGCTAATCGCGAAAGAGTCTAAGAACCGGCCGATCTCGGGGTCGTCGGGGATTTCGCTCAGCACGCCGACCAGGATGATCGTCAGCTTCCCGCCCTCGGCCTTGTAGTAGTGGCGGAGGCCGCCCTTTAAATAGCACCCGCGCACCATGTAGCGCCGCCCGACGTAGCCGCTGAGCGGCGCGTCCTTCACCTGATAAAACTCGCACGGGAGCGACTCGGCCTCGAACATTTTGTTGAGCACCTCGACCGTCAGGTCGAACATGAGCGAGAGGTCCACGCCCTGTTCCTTGTAAGTGCCGCTCGTCCACACGGCCAGGTAACCGTTCTTCAAGTGCCTGACCGCGTAAAGGTCCGCGTTGAGCTTCCCGCCGTCGGGCTTTTGAACTTCCTTCGTGTATCGGAGGCCGGCGGCGGGGATGCGGACCGAGAACGGGGCGTTCGAGGGCGCAAAGACGGGCCACTGCGCGTCCTCCGCCTTGACGCGGGGCGACGCGGCGCGGGCGGGCGGCGACGCGCTCTTCGGCGTCGCGCCGGCCGAAACCACGCCACTCGCCGCCGTCCCGCGGGTCGCGGAAGCCTGCAAGTGACGCCGGCTGTTCGTCCCGGACGCCCGCGCGCTTCTCCATTCCCAGGGGGGCGTCGGCGAAGCGTCCTGCCAGAGGCCGCGGCGCTCGTTGCGCGCCGCCCGCTCCGACTCCGCGTAGAGGCGGCTCTCCTGCGCGTTGAGGTTCGTCTCGTAACTCCTGTCGAACCACGCGACGCCGTCGCGAATCATTTGCAGGCCGATGTCCCTGTCTTCGCAGAAAACCTTGCCGATGAGGATGGCTTCGGGGCCGAGCCCAGTGTATTCGATACTGACGTGGCGGCCCAGAACGAGCGCCGCGAGGTGCTGGCGCGCGATGTCGCCGTAGGGCTGATCTCTTTCGGGCGCGTCGGCGGCCTTCAGCGCGACCTTGATGCGCCGCCCGGTGTTTTCCACCGTCACAGTCCGGCCGTCGTGAACCTCTACGACCCGCCCCTGCAAGACCGAAGCGCCGGCGGACACGGCTCCGCAAATAAAAGTCAGTATAAAGAGCACGAGGGTCCGTTTCATTGATGAGTCCTTGAGAATAATGGTTAAAAGGTGAAAGGAAATCCCCGCCCGCGCACGGCGTCGCGCGCAGACGAAAAGCGTCTTCTCCACTTCAACTACACTTTTCGCGAAAATTCGGGCGGGAACTAAGATTAACTTGAGCCGCCGAGTGAGGCGACATAATTGACTATAAATTCGTTCGGCGCTCAGGTCAAGAGAGCGATTTCTGTATCGCTGTGCCGAATATAAGAAAAAAATAAAAGAGGCTGTGGCACAGCCTCATTCAAGAAGTGGTGCGCCCGGCAAGACTCGAACTTGCGGCCTTTTGGTTCGTAGCCAAACGCTCTATCCAACTGAGCTACGGGCGCTCGCTTAAAGCGGAAGGAAGAATATACGGGTCGGTACTTTGGGTGTCAAGCGGGGGCGTTTTGAGTAACGGAGCGCATCTGTCGCCGTCAAATTAACGCCCGTAGTAGCCGGGCTTGGTGCGGGCGATCAGCTCGGGGCGGGAGACTTCGATGCGGATGGCGCGCCAGCGGCCGGAGGGCGCGTCCCTGTTGGTCGGGCGGTAGACGACCGTGTAGAGCGTGCGCAGGTCGGCGGCGACCTCGGCGTAGATGCGGCCCATGTCTTCGAGGCGGCGGATTTCGTTGAGGCGGCCGCCCGTGCGGTCGGCCAGGGCCTGTATCCGGGCGCGCGCGGCCGTGTAGACGGCGATCTGCACGGGCACGGGGAAGGGCAGGCGCTTGGGGTCGCCGGAGGGCAGGGCGAGCGGGTAGATGGTCACGCCCTGGCGATCCGCGGCCGCGAGCACGGCCCTGAGCGCGCTGCTCTCGTCAGGCTTAACGGAGGCTGTGGCCTCCTCGTTGGTGCGCGCGCTCGCCGCGAAGCTGCGGTCCTGTACCCTCAGTTGCGTGTCCACGCCGTCGGTCAAGACCACTATCGCCTTGCGGCGGCTCCCCTCCTGGGCCAGCATCTCCAGCGCGTAGTCGAGCGCCCTGTAGAGATGCGTCTCGCCCTTGCCCTCCGCGTACTCTATGGCCTTGGCGGCCTTCTGAAAGTCGGTCGTGAATTTGACGCGCGTCTCGACCTTCTCGTTGAAGGTGACGACGGCGACGCGGTCGTTGGGCGAGAGCGCGTCGAGGAAGCGGTAGGCCGACATCTTGAGGGTCGGGCGGAAGCTCTGCGTCGAGCCGGACATGTCGAGCAGCAGCACGAGGCTGAAGGGCGCGGCGCTCGGCTCGAAGTCCGTAATCGGCTGAAGCACGCCGTCTTCGTAGACGGAGAAATCGCCGCGCGAGAGGTTCGTGATGGCGCGCCCCTGTTTGTCCACGACGCCGACATTGAGCTGCACGAGCGAGGTGTTGACCTTCAACACTTCGTCCGGGCCGTCCTGCGCAGAGACCTGGGCGGGCGTCAGAAGGACGCAAGCCAGGACGATGACGAGACCGGCGCAGAAGGATTTCAGGGCGTGCGGGGCTTGGCAGGGGCGAATGTTAGTCATTGCTCGAAACAACCGTCGCGAAAACAGAGATGGCACGAGTATGCCCGGCGCGCGCTCCGTTTGGCAAGCAACCCGCCGGGCAGCACAAAACACGCCCCTCTCCGACGCTTTTCGCCCGCCGAGAGTTGCTCCGAAAGGCAGTGGTCAGCGGTCAGTGGCCGGTGGTCAGTTAAAGACGAAAAGCGGTTTTCTGTTAACTGACCACCGGCCACTGACCGCTGACCACTGTTACCGGCCTACTGTTTTCCGCCGGCGCGTGGGGAGGGGCGTGACTGCTTCCGCGGGCGCGACGGCGCTCAGGGGGGCTGCTGGCTGCGGCTCCGCGGCGGGGACCGGGCGCGGGCCGCGGCGGCTGCGGGCGGCGGCGCGCTCGGCCTCGGCCGCGACGGCGCGCTTGGCCTTCTCGATACGCTTGCGCGGCACGAGCTGGTAGCGCAGCTCCATCTCCTGTGCCACTTTGTAAATGTTCTTGGCCTTGGCCCCGCGCTCGGCGCGGCGTATGATCTCGTCCAACTCAAGCAGCTCTGCCTGGTCGTCTTTCCCGATCCAGATGTATACGGCTTCCTGCATCTCTCTCTTCACCTCTAAACGTATGAGCTCGCGCAGGCCGACAGCGGCGCTGAGCCGCGGCGCGGGCCTGCGCTGCTGCTGCGCGTTTGTGTGCACAGCGAAGTAGTCCTCGACGAGCGCGTCCACGCCCGCGCGGTTCTCGTCATAAAAGATCGCGAAGTCCTGGCAGCGCGTGCGGTAGGGACAGCTGACCGAGCACACGATGGCGTCTTTGAAATGCGCGTAGCGGTTGCAATAGAGTTTCAGGCGCATCGGAATCGAGCCAGACTTTCGCCACTTAAAATCCGGGAGGCTTGGGACTATAACACGCTTGTCTCACGGCTGCAACTCGCGCCCGCGCGCGCAACACAGGGGCGGGGCTGTATCGCAAGCCGCCTTGGCGTATAATCCCGGGCGCAGCAGGCGTCTTCACACCACCCTTGAAGAGTCTTCGTCACGCCCCACTCTCGAAGGAGGTTAGCCCCGCCGTGTATAAGCCCAACTTCTGCTCTGACTGCGGCTCACGAATCGAGCGCCCGCGCTGGCGCGTCTGGACGAGTCGCCGCTTCTGTGCGGACTGCGCGCCACGCTTTCGCAAGACACAAATCCTGCGGCCCGCGGCCGCGGGCGCGACCCTCTTCCTCGTCGGCCTCGTCCTGGGTCGTGCGGCCAGGCCCGCGCCGCCCCCTTTGATCGTCGAGCGCGCACAATTCGCGGAAGTCGCGGCCCCGCCCGCGGACGACGGCCAGCGTGCCGCGGGCGCGACGAAGAACGCGGAGCCGCGCTACGGCCCAGACGGGACGGCCACAGAACGGCCGACCGAACCCGACGAAGTCGTCTCCATCTGCGGCGCGCGCACACAGAAAGGCACCCCTTGCCAGCGCCGCATCCGCGGCACAGGCCGCTGCTGGCAGCACAAAGGGATGCCCGCCATCATCTCGCCGGAAAAGAGAGTAGTCAGTGGAGATTGAGAAGAGGGTGCGTGTGACTGTGATGTGACGGCGGCCGATCTTTGGTGACCACGGACGGCGGCTCACCTGATCTTCAGCGTGGACTCCGGGGGCTTAACTTTCATGCGGACCTCCAACGACTCGCGCCTGTCGGCCCTCGCGCGGAAGGAGACTATCTCGACCTTGCGGAAGCCCTGGGCCTCGACTGTAATCCTGTAGGTGCCGGCGGGCAGCTCGACCTCGAAGGAGCCTTCGTCGCTCGTGTACGCCTCGCGCTGCGCGTCTGCGTTCTCGATTCTGACGGTGGCGGACGCGATGCGCGCGCCGTTCGGGTCGAGCACGACGCCGACGATGCGACTCTTCCGCTCGCCGCCGGCCGGCGAGTGCGCGCGCCCCGCAGGGACGGACAAGGTAAAGGCGAGCACGAGGAGCGTGACGAAAATAGTTCTTGCCGTCTTCATCTCTTAAATCCTTTTTAGCGCCTGTCCTTGAACTGGTCGTACAGCTCCGTGTGGCGGCTGGTGAGCGGGAGCTTGCGGCCCGCTATGAAAAGATAGCGCACGTGCGTGCGCGCGTCCAGGATGTCGCCGTCCGTGATGACCAGATTGGCGAGCTTGCCCGGCGCGATGGAGCCCAGGCGGTCTGCGAGGCCCATGATCTCGGCCGGGTAGAGCGTGACGGCCTTGACGGCCTCGGCGCGCGGCAAGTCGAACGCGGCGGCCATGCCCGCGTAGAGCGGGAGGTTGCGGACGAACTGCCCGGCGCTGCCCGTCGCGATGCAGAAGCGCACGCCGGCCTGTTGCAGCTTCGCGGCCGCGGCGTAGTTGGTGTCGTAAGGGTCGTCCTCGCGCGAAGGCAGGTCGAGCACGCTGGTTAAAATTACTGGCACATTTTTCTCGCGCAGGAAGCCGGCGGCCTTCCACGCCTCGCCGCCGCCGAGGATGACGGGCTTGAGGCGCAGCTCTTCGGCGAAGCGCACGGCCCCGCGTATCTCCGTCTCGCGGTTGGCGCGGAAGAAGACCGGGCGCTCGCCCCGGACGTAAGGGACGAGCGAGGCCAGGACGATGTCGCGGTCGGGCCGCGGGAGGCGCGGGTCGCGCGCGTAGGCGTCCTGCGCGCGGCCGTAGGCTTCGGCGTCGCGCAGGACTTTGCGCAGTTGTTCGAGCTGGCGGTCGCGCGTCGTAATCGCCTCGTTGAGGTTGCGCTCCTGCGGGTTGAAGAGGGCGTCGAAGCTCGTCGTGGTGACGCGCGGATAGTTGATGACGAGCGCGGCGTCTGGGACGACGGCCATCTCGGGGGCGGTCGTGCCGTCCAGGTTGATGAAGGCGGCCTGCCCAGAGATGAGGCCGCCGACGGGGAGCGTGGCGACGGTCGTCACGCCCCCGACGCGCGCGACGTTGACGAAGGCGCTGTGCGGGTTGACGGCCGCGATGGCCCGCGCGTTCGGGTTGATGTCGCCGACCTCGCTCGCGTCCACGCCGCCGGGCGCGCCGCTGCTGATCTCGACCAGGCCGATTGAAGTCCCGAGGTCAATCATGCCCGGGTAGACTGTCAGGCCCCGCGCATTAATCTCCTCCGCGCCAGCCGGGGCCGTGACAGTCGTCCCGACGGCCTCAATCTTCCCGTCGCGGACGACGACAGTTCCGTCCTCTATTTCTGGCCCACTCACGGTCACGACGCGCGCGCCGCGTATGACGTAGGTGCCCTGCGGCGCGAGCACGCCCTGCTGCGCCGTGGCGCTCGTCTGCGCCGCGGCGTCGAGGAGAGTCGAGAGGCAGAGCGCGGCCGCGATGATGAAACGTGTGCTCATCGGCGGTGGTCACCTCCGTCGTCTTCCGTCTGCGCGGGCTTGGGCGGCGGAGCAGGGAGCGTGCTTTGCGCGGGGGCGCGGTTGGGCTCGGCCTGTTCGAGCCGCCTACGCTCGGCTTCGAGCTGCGGGCGGCGCGCGAGGTCCTGCTGGCGGTCGAAGAAAATCTCGCCGTCAACGAAAGTGGTCTCGACGCGCGAGAGCGTGCTCAGCGGGTGGCCGTTCCAGACCACAACGTCCGCGTCCTTGCCCACGTCAATCGAGCCGACGCGCGACTCTATGCCGAGCTGTCGCGCCGGGTTGAGCGTGATCATCTTCAGGGCCTCGTCCTCCGGCAAGTCGCCGTACTTCATCGCCTTCGCCGCTTCGATGTTCAAGCGGCGGGCCAATTCGTCCGAGTCGGAGTTTAAGGAGACGAGGACGCCTGCGCGGTGCATGACGGCGGCGTTGTAGGGGATGGCGTCGTAGGCTTCGATCTTGTAGCCCCACCAGTCGGAGAAGGTCGAAGCGCCCGCGCCGTGCCGCGCGATCTCGCGCGCGACTTTGTAGCCTTCGAGGACGTGCTGAAAAGTCCTGATCTTAAAGCCGAACTCGTCGGCCACGTTGATGAGCGCCACGATCTCGTCCGCGCGGTAGCAGTGTGCGTGGACGAAACGTTTGCCTTCGAGGACTTCGACGAGCGGTTCGAGTTGCAGGTCGCGGCGCGGCGGGATCAAATTCTTCTCGCCGCGCTTCTGGGCGGCGCGGTACTCGTCCCACGCGGCCTTGTAGTCGCGCGCGCGCATGAACGCCTCGCGGATGACCTCGGCGACGCCCATGCGCGTGGCAGGGTAGCGGCGCGGCTGCGTGGGGATGACGAAGTTGCTGCGCTTGGGGTTCTCGCCGAGCGCGAACTTGATGCCGGGCGGCGCGCCCTCGAAGACGAACTCTGCGGCGGGTCGGCCGTACTTGTTCTTGACCACGGTGTTCAGGCCGCCGATGGCGTTGCCCGAGCCGTGCAGCAGGTTCATCGTCGTCACGCCGCCAGCCAACTCGCGGTAAAGATTCTCGTCCGTGGGGTTGAGCACGTCGCGCGTGCGGACCATTGAGGTGACGGAGAGCGTCAGCTCGTTGACGGCGTCGAGCATGGAGTGCGAGTGACAGTCAACGATGCCCGGCATGACGAACTTGCCGGTCGCGTCAATCACGCGCGCGCCCGCGGCGGCCTTCAAGTTCTGCCCGACGGCCGCGATCTTCCCGCCGCGCAGCAGCACGTCTGTATTCGGCAGCGTCCCATGCGACACGGTCAGAACAGTCGCGTTGCGAATCAAGGTCTCCTGCGGACTCACCTCACGCCGCTGCGCGGGAGTCTGTGCTGCTCCCATCAACAAGAGCGCGAGCACGAATGTCAGCACACTTTTCATCATCACTGTTCTTGTGGCCTCGTCCCCGTGAACGTCGTCGCGCCGATCTCGGAAGTCACCGTGCCGTTGATTTGATTTCCAGAGACGGCCCCGGCGACGTTTATCTCCACCGTGCGTCCCTCTACGACCGCCGACGCCGTGAAGCGGAAGCCGTCGGCGTTCGTCGAGCCGTCGGTCAGCTCGGTCTTGCCGAAGGCGCTCTCCAGAGTCCCCGAAAGACGCGCGCCCTCCTGCCGCAGCGTGAGCGTCCCCGGAATGGTGTTCGCTCCGACGGCGACCGCGAGCGTCCAAGTGCCCGAAAGATTTGTGCCAGCCGGGGGCGGCGTGCGCGCGGGCGTAGGCGCGGGTGTGGGTGAAGGCGCGGGCGTGGGCGAAGGCGTGGGCACAGGCGGCAGGGTCGCGCCGGGGCGCGTGCCTGTGAACGTGCCGGGCGATTGGCCCACGGCCTGGACTGTGCCGCGCATCTCGTTGCCCGTGATCGTGCCCGCGAAGGTGGCCTCGGTCGTCTGGCCTCCCACGGTGACGCGGACTGTGAAGCGTATCTCGCCGGAGGGCGAGACGGACGCGTTGGCGATCTGGGCCGAGCCGAGCGCGCCCTGAATCGAGCCGCGCAAGGTCTCGCCCTCCTGTTGCAGGACGAGCGTCACGGACTGCTCGCCCTCGCCCAGCTGGACGTTGAGCGTCCACGTCCCCGTAGCGAGCGCCGGCGCACCCGCGGGCGTGACGGGCTTCAGCTCGACCGGCCGCCCGTCAATGAAGACGTGGGCGACGCGCGCGCCCTTGTCGAAGAGGCCGCCGCGCGTGACGGTCAGGTTCGCGATCTTGCCGACCTCTATGGTGCCGAGGCGGTCTGCGATGCCGAAGATTTCTGCGGCGTTGAGAGTCAGGGCGCGCAGCGCCTCGTCGCGCGGCAGGCCGTTCTCGACGGCCTTGGCGGCGTTCGCGAGGTAGTCCGAGGCGTTCTCCATCGCGCCGGACTGGAAGGCGAAGCGGACGCGCGCGGCGCTCAAGCGGCCGGCGGTCTTGGGCGCGTCCACGCGCTCGCGCAGGACTCGAATCGGGTCCGGGTCCGCGTCCGGCGACTGGGCGGTCGTGCGTTTGGGGAAGTTGAGCGAGAGCAGCACGGGCACGTCCTTCAGCCGCTCCGTGACCTTCCAGCTCTCCGCGCCGCCGCTGATGATGACGCGCAGGTTGAACTCCTGTGCCAAATCGAGCGCGCGACGAATCTCGCGCTCCGTGTTGACGTGCATGACGACGGGCATCTCGCGCGCGAGCGCGGGCTGCAAGGCCAGGAGCGAGCGGTCCTGCTCCGGGCGTCGCAGGCCGCGGGGCGAGCGTGCGTAAATCTGGTTGGCCTCGCGCAGGCGGGAGGCGTCGAGCAGCATCTGCCTGACGGCCGAGAAGACGCCCATCAGGCTGGCCGGGTAAGCGCCGCCGCGCAGGGGCGTGAAGCCCAGGTGCAGGGCTACGGGCGAGCGCACGATCATCTGCCTCGGAGTGTCGCCCGCCAGGTTGACGAAGACGGACTGGCCCATCAGCACGCCCTCGCGCGGCAGGACGAGCGCGGAGGTGATGCCTGCGTTTCGGGTCGCCTCGATCTGCGCGTCGCCTGGCTGTATGAGGTCCGCGGCCAGTGTCTCAGGCCGCAAGCCGGGGGGCCTTGCCGAAGCCGTGTCGAACGCCGCCGCGGCTAACGACGGCGCGGGCTGGGCGGCGCTGCTCCCTCCGGCGGAAGGCGTGGTCTGCGGGATGCCGAGCGTTGTGCTGGCGTCAATCAGGCCGGGGTAGACGTTCAGGCCGGTGCCGTCAATGACGCGCGCGTCGGCCGGCGCGGTCACGTCAGCGCCGACCGCCGCGATGAGCCCGTCGCGGATGACGACTGTGCCCCGCTCTATGACGGGGCCGGAGACGGGGAAGATGCGCGCGTTCGTGATGGCGTAAGTTTCCAGCGCCCGCTGCCGTGAAGGCGCGGCCGCGTGGGCGAGGGCGAAGAGGGCGACGAGCACGCAGGCGACTCGCGCGTGGCGTGTGGGCATAACGGTCTCGGGACTCAAGAGGCTGGTAACACGGCCCGACCCTTTTGCGCCTTTGCGTGAAACTAATTCTCACGCAAAGACGCAAAGGCGCTAAGAGCGTGTTGAAAAAGTCATCTGGCGAGACGACGCAGCATTAAGCCAATCATAGCGACATGAATCATCGCTTCGCTCGTCTCAGTCAAGTATTCGTAGTCTTTGCTCAACCGGCGGCAGCGACTTAACCATGCGAAGGTCCGCTCGACAATCCACCGCTTCGGCAGCACCGCGAATCGGTGCTCCTCGGTGCGTGCGACCAACTCAAGGCGCACCTTGCGCCGCTGGCGTAAGCCCCAGAGCCAATCGCCGAGACTGCCGCGGTACCCGCCGTCGGCCCACACCTTCCGCAGACGGTGAAAGCCGCTCGACAATGGAGCGAGCACCCTCCGCGCGGCCGTGCGGTCTTGCTCTGAAGCAGCATGCACGACCGTCAGCAGCAGTAACCCTAAAGTGTCAACCAGCAGGTGACGTTTGCGCCCAACTACTTTCTTTGCCGCATCATAGCCCCGGACTCCGCCTCGGTCTGTGGTCTTCACCGACTGCGTGTCGAGAATGGCGGCCGACGCTGTGGGCAACCGCCCCTCGGCCTGGCGCACCCGCCGGCGCAAACGGTCATGGATGCTCCGCCATGTCCCGTCGCGCCGCCACAGACGGAAGTAATGGTACGTGGTCGCCCACCTGGGCAGGTCGTGTGGGACGAGTCGCCACGCCCCGCCTGAGCGCACGACGTAGAGGATTGCATTTACAATCTCGCGTCGTGAATACTTACAGGGGCGACCTCCGGGCTTCGGTGGCGGAATCAGAGGAGCGAGCCGACTCCACTCGGCGTCGCTCAAATCTGTTGGGTATGTTTGTCTCATACCCCTTTCCTAACCGATTCACCGGAGGTCGTTCCACTTTTTCAACACGCTCTAAGAAGGAAGAAGGGTCTCACCGGGTCTGGTTACTTCTTGTTAGTTGTGGTGGTGCGGTTGGCGTTGGCGTCACCGACTTTGAGCTGGTTCTGGACGCCCTTGCTGCCGCCGACGCCTTTGGCCGCCGCGTCGGCCTTCTTGACCTGGTCGCTGTTGGGAACGGTCCCGCGCAGCGTGATGACGCCGTTGTTGACGTCAACGCTGATGCCGCTCTCTTCGAGGTCATCCGCCGCGAGCAGCGCGCCGCGCGTCTTCACCCAGAGCCAGCCGTCCGTCAGGCCCGCGCCGATCTTCTCGCCGGCGTCCTTGGCCTTCTGGGAGAAAGTCTCTTTCGATTTTTCGTAATCTTCCTGGCTGATGTTGGCGTTGTAGTCGCCGCGGTTGGCTGTGACGGTGGTGTTCGTCGTCGTCGTCGTGGTGGTGTTGCCGTTAGACGCGTTCGTCGTCATCGTCGTGTTTGTGGTCCGGTTTTCGGTGGTGGTCTCGCCGCCGCAGGCCGCGCCGAGCGCGGCGAGCGCCAGGGCGGCGAGCAGGATGCTGAATCTCTTCATCGCTTTAATCTCTCCTCCGTGCGGTTACGTTGTGTCTTTGAGCTGAGCCCGGCTGCACGACGGGCGCGGGCCGCGGCGCGCGTGGCTTTTGCGCGCCACTAAGGCAGCCGTCTCGTCGGGCGACGCGAGTTTTATAAGGGGAACTAAAGCGCGGCTATCTTAAATCAGTTGTTCGGCGGGGCGCAAGAAAGACGGGCGACCCTCTCGCGCGCAAAGAGAGAGAGTCGCCCGTCTCGGGTGAGTTCGAAAATTTATGTTCGCGCGGCCGCGGCCTTATGACTTCTTGGTAGCCGTCGCGGCGGGCTTGGCCTCGGAGCCTTCGGCGGCCATCTTGCCGGCGGCCGAGCAGCACGCGCCGCCTTCGCCGCCCTTGCCGGAGCAGCAGGAGGACTTGCCGTCAACCATCGTCGAGCACGCGCCGTCTTTCGCGCCGCAGCAGCCCTTCTCGCCCGGCTCGGTCGAGCACTTCATCCCGGCCGCGGAGCACTTGCAGCCTTCCTTCGTGCCGCCGGTCTCGTCGGACGCGTTGGCGTTGGCCTTGACCATGTTCGGGTCAGGCGTCGCGGAGGTCGAGGAGGTCGTGTTGCCCGTCCGGTTGGTCGCGTTCGCGTTGGTGGAATTCCCGGTGTTGCTGGCCTCACCGCAGCCCGCGAGCGCGAGCATGGTCGCCGCAAGAAACGCCGCCAGTTTCATCTTCATCGGATTGTTCTCCTGTTGTCTTGAGCCGTACAAAATTTGTGAAACCTCCGCGGCCCGTCCGGCCAGCAGCGGGCGGCGGCGGTTTGCCCTGAGTCCATAATGGCGTCACATCCAGTCCGGGGGTAATGATAAAGGAACGACCTTGAACTGCGCGCCTTTCAGGAAAGATGTGAAAGGCGATGAAACCGGACTGAGTAATCCCTTAGGCTGGCGGATGATACATCGGAACGCGCCAGCCGCGCAAGCATTAAATAAAGGCAAAAGGGAAGATAAGAGCGCGGCTCTCGTCCCCCCCTTTCGCCTTTCACCTCACCACTTGATGCTGCCCTCTTTGGACGTGTCTATCTGGGCCAGATCGCTCTGGCCGTAGAAGAAGGCTTTCATGTTGTCGAAGAGGAAGCCGTGCGTGTCCGGGTTGGAGAGGTCCAGGCCGTAGTGGTTGATGATCTGCGACTGCTTCTGAAGCCACTCGGCCCAGCAGGGCTGGCAGATTTCGGCCCCGATTTTCTGGCCCAGTTCCGTCGGGACGGGCGCGTAGCCGAGCGCCGGCCGCTTCTGCCCGCAGCGCGCGCACTTGATCTTGTCTGACATACAAAAATCCTCCTGACTCTGAAAACTAAAGCGCCGCGCCCGAGCCCTGCGCCGGCTGGCCCGACTGCGCCGTGCGGATGGCCTCTAAGACCTGATGGTCTTTCGGGCGGAAGAGCGAGAGCGGCTGCACCTGGCGGTGGCGCACGACGCCGCGGGCGTCTATCACGACCACGGCGCGGGCCGAGCGGCCGGGCAGCCACGAGCGCACCCCGTAGAGGCTCGTCACCTTGCTCTCCGGGTCCGCGAGCAGGCGGAAGGGGAGCCCGTGGTGCTCGCTGAACTTGCGGTGCGACTCGACCGTGTCGGTCGAGACGCCGACGACCTCCGCGCCGGTCGCCAAATAATCGGCCCAGCGGTCGCGCACAGAGCACATCTGTTTGGTGCAGACGGGCGTCTCGTCGCCGGGGTAAAAGAGCAGGACGACCACGCGGCCGCGCCTCTCTGACAGACGCCAGTCTTCGCCGCGCTCGTCCTTGAGCGCGAAGTCCGGGGCCTGTTGATCCACCTCTATGCCTACGGGCCAGCTCATCTTCGTCCGAAACTTTTCTTTCTCGCGTAAGTTCTATATAACATCGCGGCGGCTCTTTTTCCAATCAGGCCCGGCGGGGAAGCGAAGAATGAGACAATACCTGGACTACCTCAACCACATTTTGCAGCACGGCGTCCGCAAGGAGGACCGGACGGGGACGGGCACGCTCAGCGTCTTCGGCTACCAGATGCGCTTCGACCTCGCGGAAGGCTTCCCCGTCGTCACCACCAAGAAGCTGCACCTGCGCTCCATCATACACGAGCTGCTCTGGTTCATACGCGGCGAGACGAACACGGAGTATTTGAAGCGGAACGGCGTCAGCATCTGGGACGAGTGGGCCGACGAGGAGGGTGAGCTGGGGCCGATTTACGGCAAGCAGTGGCGGCGGTGGGAGGCGGGCGACGGGCGCGTGATAGACCAGTTGAGCAACGTCATTGAGCAGATTAAGACAAACCCTGACTCGCGCCGCCTGATCGTCTCGGCGTGGAACGTCGGAGAACTGGAACAGATGGCGCTAGCCCCCTGCCACCTGCTCTTTCAGTTCTACGTGGCGCGCGGGAAATTGTCCTGCCAGTTATATCAACGCTCGGCGGACAGCTTCCTCGGCGTGCCTTACAACATCACGAGCTACTCGCTGTTGACGGCGATGGTCGCTGAGCAGTGCGGGCTCACGCCCGGCGAGTTCGTCTGGACGGGCGGCGACTGCCACATCTACTCGAACCACGTCGAGCAGGTCCGCACGCAGCTCACGCGCGAGCCATACCCGCCGCCGCGCCTCGTCATCAAGCGCAAGCCTGACTCAATCTTCGACTACAGGTTCGAGGACTTCGAACTCCTGGACTACCAGGCGCACCCGCACATCAGCGCGCCCGTCGCGGTTTGATTTTGGATTGAGAAAAAGCTCAACCCTTTGCGCCTTCGGTTTTCTCTTAGCGTCTTTGCGTGAAACGTTCGTATTTCTCGCAAAGGCGCTAAGAAAAGAAAAACCGAAGGCGCAAAGGGTTGAGTCGTTCCAGCCTTCTGACTTCTTACTTTAAACCCGCGGCCCGGCGCTGTTCGTAGAAGGCGTAGACGAAGTTTTTCTGGGCGGGGGGACCGCCGAAGAAGCCGTCGTTGAAGTCGTACTTCTTCATCTCGTCGTAAGCCTGGTCGGCCGTCCAGCCGTCGTGCGTAATCCTGTAAACGGCCGTCAGCGCGCCGGTGCGGTGGCGGCCGCCTTTGCAGTGGACGTAGACGGGCCAGTTCGCAGGGTCGTTGACCAGCTTGAGGAACTCGGCAACCTGCTCGGGCGTGGCCGGGCGGCTGGGCTTCATGGGGATGTTGAAGTACTGCATCCCCTGCGCGCGCACCTGCTCGGGCGCGGCCGCGATGCTGTCCCTGCGCAGGTCAATCACGGTCTTGACGCCCAGCTGCTTGAGCCGCGCGAAGCCTTCGGCGTCGGGCTGGCCGCCGCGGTAGTAGTTCTCATTCACCTTGCCGAAGTTCTCGGCCGGTGCGCCCGCCGCCTTCTTGTTGTTGCCTTCGCGCGCGCCTGAAGCGGCCACGCCCGCGACGAGCGCGAGCGCGGCGGCCAGGGCGAGCGAAAGCAGGCGGCTGTAGTAACGAACCGGGCTGCTCTTCTTCATCGGTCACTTCCTTGTTAACGGTTCTGTCCGGTGGCGACCGGCGTGAAGGCCGGCAGGCGCTTCAGCTCGTTGATGCGTGCGCGCAAGACTGAAACGTATCCTTCCATCGTCGCGTTGTCGTAGTGGGCGGCGCGGAAGGCGTCGCGCAGTTGCTCGTCCGAGAGCATGGCGAGCCGCTCGCCGATCCAGCGGGCGCTGTCCACGGGGATGGTCTTCATGGCCTTCTCTTTGTTGGCCTGGCGCTTGGCGTAGCCGCCGCCGAAGATCGAGGCGAAAGCGCCGCCCGCGCCCTTCGGCTTCGTGTTGTAGTCGAAGGTGACGAGCCCGTTCTCGACGCCGATGACGAACTTGCTGGACTGGAAGTCGGGCAGCGAACTCTTGGAGCGGCCCCCGCCCATGCCGCCCACCTTGCCGAGGGTCGCGCCGATGTCGGCGACGACGTAGCGCGCTTCAAGCTCGCCCGTCTCTGGATTCTTGACCATGTAAATCTGGTTGTTGTCGAGCCGCGTGTCGTAGTTGGCGACGAGCACCATCAGGACTTTGAGGCCGTCGAACTCGCGCTGGCCGACGAACGGGTTTTGCAGCCAGTCCCAGATCGCGCCGCGCTTGACCTCCGTGCGGCGCGGCTCCAGGCGCACGTCGCGCACGGTCCTGCCCGACTGGAACTCTGCGCCGCGCGCCAGGCGCGGCAGGTTCTGGACTTCAATCTGGTCGTAGTGGTAAGCCTCGTCAGCGAAGTAGCCCATCGCCCAGACGAGGCGCGTGGCGACCGTCTCGGCCTTCGCCTCCGGCCCCATCTTGACGGACCAGACGACGCCCTTGGCGTCCCTGACCTTGAACTTGGGCGAAGCGCCGAGCTTGCTCTCCGAGATGAAGGTGAAAGGGGCCTGCGGGGCCATCTCTGGGGAGCCGGGGCCGTGAATCAGGTTGAGCGCGGAGATGTCGCCGGGGTCGCGCCAGGCGACGGGCTTGCCGGTCTGCTGCGGCGTCGTGCCCTTCGACTTCTGCGCGTAGGCCAGGGAAGAGAAGCCGGCCGCTAAAACGATTGAAAGAACGAACGCTGTGCGGAATCTGGTTGGCGAGAACATGGGGGTTGAATCCTCCTTCAAAGGTTGCGTCCCGTCTGCTTGTGTGCCGCGCAAGAAGAAACTTTCTGTCCTGTGATGAGCGCCGCCATTAAGTAACGCGTGAGTCGCGAGGTAAAAGGATCGGGCCGCGCGGAAAAATTTGCCTGCCGGGGCCTCTATTTTATGAGCGCCGCCCCGATTCTTCAAGGCCGAATAATTTTAAGTGAGTTGATTTGCCGGAGGTCGGACTCGAACCGACATGAGGAGTGAACCTCGCTAGATTTTGAGTCTAGTGCGTATACCAATTTCGCCACTCCGGCGCGGTGAGGGCCATAATACGAATTGCCCGTGAGAGCGTCAACCGCACCGCCCTAATTCCTGGCAAAACTAAGTTATTGACGCGGGGAAGGGCGTTCGGGCATATTGATTAAGGCAACCTTCAGGCTGGTGTCTGAAGTCTAAAGCTGCTGGTTGCGCGTGGCACGCGCGCGGCCCGTTTTGCCCCCTCCGTGCAATGGACTTGTCGAGCGCCCTGCGCGCCGGCACGATTCGACGAAAACAGAACCTCACTCCCGTGCGAAAACAGGAATCGCCCGCGCCAGGCGAAATTTTGCCCGAGCGCGCCTTAGGAACTACCGAGACATGAAAAGATTGATCGCCTTCGTCCTCGTCGCGGCCCTCTACACGGTCGCGCTCCCCCACGTCTTCGTCAGGGCACAGCTCCGTGGCCCGCGCCCGGCCACGCCGGAACTCCCGCAGGACGCGGACCTGGACCGCCTCGTGCGCCGTTACGAGCGCGTGAACCTGGACAGGGCCGAGGCGGTCTGGCGCGTGCGCGCTATGGGCGAACTCAAGTTCGAAACTCCCGCAGGGGCTTACGAGCTTGAGCTTGAGCCGAACGACATGCGCGCCGACAACTACTACGCTGTCGAGATCGGCGCGGACGGCGTCGAGCGCCAGGTCTTGGATCACGGCCCCGTCCGTACCTTCAAGGGGAAGGTGCGCGGGATGCCCGGCGCGGACGCGCGCTTCACGGTGGATGACGACACCTTTGAGGGCGTCATCGTCACCCCCTCGGAGCGCTACTTCATAGAGCCGAAGAAAAAGTACAAGGCCGAGGCGGCCGAATCCGAGTTCGTCTTCTACAAGTCCTCGGACGTGAACGCGGACGCGGCCGGCGTCGGCGGCACGCTCGACCGCGAACTCCGGCAGCAGGCCGAGGCGCTCTCATCGAAAGTCGAAAACCTTGAGACGGCGAGCCTCGGCGTCCTGCCCGCGACGACCGTCCGCGACGTGCAGTTGGCGACCGACGCCGACGCCGAGTTCGTCGCGGCATCCGGCGGCACCGCGGCCGCCGCGAACGCCGAAATCCAGGCCATCATGAACCAGGTCGAGGGCGTCTACCAGACTCAGCTCGGCATCTCGTTCACCATCGTCCACCAGAACGCTCACACAAACGCGGCGACCGACCCCTACACGACCAACGAGGCGGGCGGCTGTTACACGCGGGCCATGTGCGGCCTCGGCCTCAATGACGAGCTGGACCCGAAGGGGCTGATTAACGAGCTGGGCGAGTGGTGGAACGCGAACAAGTCAAACGTCCAGCGCGACCTGACGCACCTGTGGACGGGCAAGGACGTGGTCGGCAACACGGTCGGCCTCGCCTGGATCGGCGTCGTCTGCCAGAACCAGAGCTTCGCTTACGGCTTCTCGCAGCGCCTCACCTCGCTCCCCGGCAAGTACATCGTGACGGCGCACGAGATCGGCCACAACTTCGGCGCGAGCCACTCCGACGGTAAGACCGGGTGCGCCGGCACCATCATGAACTCGTTCATCGGGACGAACTTTAACTTCTGTAACTACACGATAGACAACGAAATCCTGCCCTACGTTGAAGCCAACTCCTCGTGCCTCGCGGCGTCCTGCTCCATCTCCGCGTCGCCGACCACGAGGACGGTCGCCGCCACGGCCGGGCAGTATAACTTCGCGCTGACGGCCGGGTGCGCCTGGACGGCGACGAGCGACCAGCCGTGGCTCACGCTCGCGGCCGGGAGCACGAGCGGGACGACGAATGAGACCGTCGTCTACAACGTCGCGGCCAACACGGGCACAACCAGCCGCACGGCCGTCATCAACGTCAACGGCGAGAAGCACACCGTCACGCAGTCGGGCGCGGCCGTCACCACGCTCTCCATCAAGGGCAAGGTCACTCTGGGCGCGGCCAACCTCGCGGGGGTGACGATGAAGCTCACGGGCTCTAAGACCACGAGCGTGAAGACCAACAGCCTGGGCGAGTACACGTTCACGGGGCTCACCCCCGGCGGCACCTACACGGTCACGCCCTGGAAGCTCGGCTACGCCTTCACGAACGTGAGCAGCACCGTCACGAATTTGGTCTCAAGCCTGACCGGCATCAACTTCGTCGCGCGCGCGCAGAACTACACGCTCAGCGGCAGGGTCGTCAGGACGGGGACGACGACCGGCGTCGCGGGCCTCGCGATCGGCCTGACCGGGTCGCGCGCGGCCAGCGCGACGACTGACGCGAACGGTAACTTCAGCTTCGCCGGCCTGCCCGCGGGCGGCAACTACACGGTCAAGCCCGCGACGAGCACCCTCTGGAGCTACTCGCCCGCCTCGAAGGTCTACACGAACCTGACGGCGAGCCAGGCGCAGACCTTCAGCGCGACCGGGAAGACTTACACCGTCGTCGGGCAGATCACCGTGGCGGGGACGACCGCCGGCATCTACCAGGTCGCGGTCACCTTCACCAGCCCGACCGCGGGCTTCACGGCGCGCACGGTCAACACTTCGAGCACAGGCGTCTACAGAATCACGGGGCTCCCTGCCGGCCGCAGCTACGTCATCACGCCGCGCAAGACCGGCTACGCCTTCACGCCGACCTCGCGGAGCCTCACGAACCTGAGCGCCAACAAGGCCGCAGGCTCCCTGACCAACTTCACGGGCACGAACTGAAGGTTAAGAAAAGCAGCACGCAAACAGACGACGACGGCGAGAGAGGGTTGACCCGCTCGCCGTCGTCGTCTGTTGACAGCAGTGAGTTACCGCTTCCCGGCCCGCCTGCGCCTGAGCGTGCGCGTCACGCGGTCGAGCTGTGCCTGAAGCCGCTCGATTTTCTGTGCCAGTTCCTGGTTCTGCTGGGACAGGGCCTGGATGGCGGCGAGCGCCACGCCGTCCGCGTCAACGGTCGAGATGGTCTTGTCGTCGGAGCCCAGGTCGAAGGCCGCCTTGAAGTCCTGCGCGACAGGGCCGATGTGCCGGACGGCCGTGTCGTCCGCTTTGTAGCTCCAGGTCTGGATGGGGAGCGAGCGCAGCTTGTCCAGGATGGCGCGCGGGTTGACGGGCACGAAGTTCGCCTTGGCGTTGCGGTCGCTCGTCGGGTTGAAGCTCGTGGCCGTCAGGTTGCCGGCCGAGTCGAGCTTCATCAGCCGCGTGCCGCCCGTGCCCGGGCTGAATGCCGTGTCGTTGTGACTGCCGCCTCTGTACCAGCCGAAGCCACCGTCGGTGCGGAAATATTGGGTCGAGTTTTGCACGCCGATGCCGTAGGTCGTGCTCCAGAGGTGTACCATCTGGCGCGTATCGGAGCCGAAAAAGATGGTCCCGGCAAGCTCTATCGTGCCCGTCGTCTTGATAGACCCTTCAAAGAAGCCGGCGTACCCGCCGGTGCTTCTGCCGTGCACGCCATTGCCCGTAGTGCTAGAGCCGAACACCCCCGTCAGCTTGCCGCGGCCGACCACACCTGTGCCGTCGGTGCTCCGGCCTTCCACGCCGGGGAAGCCAACGCTTTCACCAAACACGCCCGGATTGAACTCGCTCTTACCATAGACACCGTACCCGCTTGTGCTTTCTCCGACCACGCCAATGCTAATGCCGGAAGCTTTACCCCACACGCCATAACCTATATTGCCGGGTTCCCCGTACACGCCTGCGAAGCCTGAACCGCCGACGCCGTAGACGCCGTACCCTTTAAGGTTCTTGGCGAAGACGGCGACGCCGCCCACGCTGCCGGAAGTATTCTCGGCCGAGACCAGGTGGGGGAACGACACGCCTTTGACCGTGAGCCGCGCCGTCGGATTCCCCGTGCCGAGGCCGATGCCGACGTTGCCCCCCGAGGGGGCGAGCAGGACGTGGCCGCTCACGCCGCCCGTGCCGCCGGTGCCCTTGAGGCCGCCTTGCAGAGTTATCGAGCCGCCGCTGCCGTTCGTACTGTCGGCGACTGCGTTGCCGCCGTTGCCCCCGCGCAGAATGATGGCGGCCCCCGTGCCGGCCACCTGTCCGGCCGTGGTGGTGTTGCCGCCTTTGCCGCCCGTCGTCTCCAGAAGGCGGGTCGCGTTCGTGCCGTCGGCAGGGTTCGCCGCGGGCTGCGGCCCGTTGACTTGCAGGACGGCAGTCGGGGCGGCGCTCGTGCCGACTCCCACTTTCCCCGCGCTCTCTGCGATGACGGAGTTGCCGAGCTGGTAAGTGCCAGTGAACTTGGGAATCTTGCCGGTCGTGCCTTCGCCCGTGAGGTCGGCGGGGGCCTGGGGCGTGGGGTTGGGTGCGTTCGCGGGACCGGCGGCCTCGACCGAAGTCGTCTGCGCCCGCGCGCCCGCGACGAGCGAGAAGAGAAGGACTGCGAGAATTGAGGCGAAACGTTTGGCTGTGGACATGGGACGTGCTCCTTTATCGCGGGTTTCTTGGAAGAAAACTGAAGTCGGGGATGCTGAGCCGGTTAATAAACTTGGGCCAAGACAATACGCCAGACGGCGCGGCGGGTCAACATTTGCCGGGCCGCGTTGCACACCATAAATTGTTGATTGCCAGCCGGGTCGCGGTGATTGTAAAATGTTCGCGCCCTCCGGTGGGCGCGCCCTCATCCGGGCGAGAGCCGCCACAAACAAATTCTACATAACACAGGTGGAAGAGACTTTATGATGGAAGAAAGCTGCGCCCGCGCGCGCGTGCTCGTGGTTGACGACGAGCCGGAGATCAGGGAAATCCTCTGCGACCTGCTCGGCTTCGATTACGAGTGCGCCGCCGCCGCTTCGGCCGAGGAGGCGCTCGCGCACCTCCGCGCGGAGAGACGCGACCTCGTCATCAGCGACATCACGATGGGCGGGATGAGCGGCCTCGAAATGATCCCGCACGTCCTCGCGCTCTCGCCCGAGACGGTCGTCGTCATGATCAGCGGGATGCAGACCATCGAGAGTGCCATCGAGGCGCTGCGGCTTGGCGCGTTCGATTACATCATGAAGCCCTTCGACCTCAGGCAGGTCGAGGCGGCCGTCCGCCGCGCGCTCGAACACCACGGACTGCGCGAGGCCAAGCGCCGCTACGAGAATCATCTCGAAGAGTTGGTCGAGCAGCGCACGGCGGAACTGGACCGCGCGCTCTCGTCGCTCGAAGACGCCTACCGCTCGACGCTCAAGGCGCTGACGGCCGCGCTCGAAACGCGCGACGCGGAGACGCACGGCCACTCGGAGCGCGTCGTCACCTTCAGCCTCAGGCTCGGGCGCGAGCTGGGGTTGAACAAGACGGAGATGACGGCCCTTGAGTTCGGCTCGCTCCTGCACGACATAGGGAAGATCGGCGTGCCTGACGCGATCCTCAGGAAGCCCGCAAAGCTGGACGAAGCAGAGTGGGAGAAGATGCGCCTGCACCCGTCGCACGGGCAGAGCATCCTGCGCGGGATAGAGTTTCTGGAAGGCGCGGCGCGCGTCGTCGCGCAGCACCACGAGAAGTGGGACGGCTCGGGCTATCCCTTGGGGCTGAAAGCGCACGAGATTGACTTGAACGCGCGCATCTTCGCCGTGGCGGACGCCTTCGACGCCATGACCTCGGATCGCGTCTACCGCCGCGCGCGCCCTTACGAGGCGGTCGCCGCGGAGTTGGACGAGTGGGCTGGCCGCCAGTTCGACCCGTCGGTCGTCGAAGCCTTCCACCGCGTCCCACCCGAAGACTGGGAGGAGCTGCGCCGCCTCTCCGTCATGAAGAAACAGGAGAAACTCACCCTGCGCCAACTGCTCCCCAGCGTGCCCGACTACGACATGAGCGCGGCCGTGTCGTAAGGCAAGACCCCGAAGGGGTCGTCTTCCCTTTTCCCTTATTTCGCGATGTAGCCGCGGCGTGTGCGCAATCTCACGCCGGTGCGGCGCGGGGCGACTTCGATGCGGCGGTACTCGCCGGGGGCGGCCTGCGCGAGCGGGCGCTTAGGGGTGTAGGTGACGACGTACTGCGCGCCTATGTCGCGCGCGACCGCGTCGGCCTGGGCCAGCAGCTCGTCCGCGGACTGGGGCAGCAGCAGTTGCCCGCCCGTCTCATCGGCGAGCTGCGTCAGGCGGCGCTCGTTGGCCTTCGTCTCGTCCGCATACTTCTTGTACCAGCGGCGCATGGCGCGGTCGGTGTCAATCGTCATGATGTTGAAAGTCGGGGAGGTGCGGTTGATGCTCCCGTCGGGCATGGTCGGGTCGGGAGCGCCGATGCGCGGGTCGCGCTGCCGGCCGTCGCCGCCCGTGACCGCCCCCTTCTTGTAACGGCCGGCGATGGCGTCGCGGACCAGCTCCGTGTAGCTGATGACGTGGACGGTGGCCTGCGCCGCGAGCAACTGTTTGACCGCGTCCGTGTAAGAGACCTTGCCGCCGGGCGTCTCAATCCCGTCCGTGATGAAGACGACGTGGCGGTTGCCCGCGGGCTTGTCCTTGAGCATGAGCGCGGCGGCCACGACCGCCTCGGACAGACGCCCGCGCTTGCCCCCGAGGAGCTTGGTCTGTATGACCTGGCGGACAGGCTCCGCGGCGGTCGTCCAGTCCTGCATGACTTGAACGCCGTTGCCGTACTGTATGACGGCCACCTCGTCGCCCTCGCGCACGCGCGTCAGCAGGCGCTTGGCGATGGCCTTCGTCGCCTCGGTGCGCTTGCCGACGGTGATCTGGTTGTCCACGTCTAGGACGAGGAGGATGCTCGCGGGCGTGCGCCGGACGCTGCGGACCTGCTGCTGGACGCCGTCCTCTATGACGAGCACGTCGTCGAGTTCCAGCGTCGGGTCGAAGTAGCCGTAGTCGTCGAAAGCCACGAGCGGCAGCCGCACCTCTTCGGTGAAGACTTTGAGGGGGTCCTGGTCGTCTGCGGGCTTTGCCGGCGGCGTCGGAGTCGGGCGGCCCGACTGTGCCAGAACGCCCGGCGCGGACAGGAACGTGAGAGCGATGAACAGCAAAAAGAGACGGCGCGGAGCCATGACTTGCGAACCTCCAATTATAAAGAGGGCGAAATTACCTGTGGCTCACGTTTGATGCCGCCCGAGCGTGCCGCGAGTTGCCTGCCAAAAAAAAGTGATGAGTGATGAGTAAAGAAGCCGCCACACGACACACGTCCGAGAAGTCCCCGCAGGGGACGACCGACAATAGCCCAGCACTTCAGTGCTGGGTAAATGTGCCAAAAATATTCGAGTCCCGTAGGGACGATTGAACGTTTCGGCCGTCCCTACGGGACTCGATTCTTTTATCGCTTCTTACCCAGCACTGAAGTGCTGGGCTATTTTCACGTCGTCCCTGTCGGGACGATGAATGCCCCGCCTTTTACTCATCATTGCTTTTTCCGCGCCTGCGCCTGGACGGCGGTGATGGCGACGGCGTCAACGATGTCTTCGGCGCTGCAACCGCGCGAGAGGTCGTTGGCGGGCTTGTCCAGACCTTGCAGAACGGGGCCGATGGCGGAAGCGCCGGCGAGTCGCTCGGTCAGCTTGTAGGCAATGTTGCCGGCTTGCAGGTCTGGGAAGATGAGGACGTTGGCGCGGCCGGCGACCGCAGAGCCGGGAGCCTTGGACTGCGCGACCGACGGAATCAGCGCGGCGTCAACCTGCAACTCGCCGTCAACCTCAAGCTCGGGGGCGCGCGCGCGCACGGTCTTCGTCGCCTCGACGACCTTGTCCACGAGCTTGTGCGTGGCGCTGCCCTTGGTCGAGAAGGAGAGCATGGCGACGCGCGGGGTCGTGTCCAGCAGCGCGCGGCAGGACTCCGCCGACGCGATGGCGATCTCGGCCAGCTCGGCGGCCGAGGGCTCTATGACGACGCCGCAGTCTGCGTAGATGAGCGCGCCCTCGTGACCGAACCCCGCGTCACGCAAGGCCATCACGAAGAAGCTTGAGACGAGCTTGAAGCCCTGGCGCACGCCTATGCAGTGGAGCGCGGCGCGGACGGTGTGCGCGGTCGTGTTGGTCGCTCCGGCGACAGAGCCGTCAGCGCGGCCCGAGCGCACCATCAGGTTGCCGTAGTAGAGCGGGTCCGCGATGCTCAAGCGCGCCTCGTCGGGCATCATGCCTTTGGCGCGGCGCAGCTCGTAATACAGGGCGGCCATCTTCTCGAAGTCGGCGGCCCGGCGGTGGTCTATCACTTCGACGCCGCCGAGGTTAGCACCCGACGAAGCGGCGGCGGCGCGAATCTTCTCCTCGCTGCCGAGCAGCGTGATGCGCGCGATTCTCTGCTGCGCGCAGATGGCGGCGGCGGCGACGGTGCGCGGGTCGTCGCCTTCGGGCAGGACGATGTGTTGCGGGTCGGCCGCGGCGCGCTGGCGCAATCGTTCGAGTATGCTCATAGTAGTCGGCAAGAAATTAACAGGGATGGACAGGATCGTCAGGATAAGAATTAAAAATCTCAGATTTGATATTTCAAATTCTTTATCCTGACGATCCTGTCCATCCCTGTTCGAATCCGCTTTCAATCGTGGTTGACGAGGTGGCGCAGTTCCAGTTCGATGCGCTCGATTTCGGTCAGCTTCTGGCGGACGATGTCGAAGAGTTTGGACTCGGCGCTGATGCCGCGCTCGATCAGGTAGGCCGCCGCCTCGGCCTTGCTCCTGAAGACGCCGGCCTGCACGAGCGTCGTCAGCTTGTCCTGCGTTTCGTCGGAGACTTTGACGTGGTTCAGGTGGCCGTTGTAGAGCGGGAGCGCGTCCTTGAACTTCTGCCCGATGGCGCGCAGGGGATGGCCCCCGTGCCACGACTTCGCGGCGGGCGCGAGGTCGCCGCCCGCGGGCGGCTCGCCGTTCGGCGCGGGCGAGTCGCCCGAGAAGGCCGTGAAGGCTGACTCCACGTCCATCTCCATGCGCGCGGCCGGGGCCGTGCCGGCCGCTACCTTCGGCGTGCCGCAGGTCGAGCAGAACTTGTAGGAATCCTCGTTCTCGTCTTCACCGCAATTCGCACACTTCCACATAAGGAGACTCCCGGAAAAATTCCCAACGGTGTGGGAACGATATGACAGTTGGGAGGAGAGGTCAATGTCGTGCGGGTTTGTTAACGCCCCGCAAAACGGTTATCTTATAAAACCAAACTTAACCCTGGACGGAGAGTGAAGAGCATGGCGCGCGTCGAGCTGAAACGCCGGATGAAGAATCTGTTGATGTTCCTGCCGAACATGATCGCGCTCTGCGGGCGGCTGCTGACGGACAGGCGCGTGCCCGCGGCCGAGAAGGTCTTGTTCGCGGGGGCCGTGCTGTACGCGGTGATGCCGCTCGATTTCGTCCCGGACCTGATCCCGTTCGTGGGGCAGATTGACGACGCCTACTTGATCTCGCTGACGCTGCTGCGGCTCATCCAGCGGACGAACGCCGACGTGGTGCGCGAGCACTGGCGCGGCGGCGGCGACGTGGTGCAGTTGGCCGAGGCGGTCGTCGGACTCGCGCCGCGCCTGCTGCCGAAGCGCGTGCGGCGCGCGCTCTCGGCCAGAATCGTCACTGTGCCAGGGGGGTTGGACGCGATGGTGAAGGCGGCGCGCAGGCGCGAGCCGCTCGTCATAGAGTCGCCGGAAAAAAACTGAGCCAAAGGGGGACAGAGCGGTCGTGAGTGTGGCAGAGATCGAAAAAACCGGGCCGAGCGATTACGAGTTGGCACAAAAGGCCGCGGGCGGCGATTTGGCCGCGTTCGAGGAACTCTACCGCCGCCACTTCCGCCGCGTCTACGCGCTCGCCCTGCGCATGACGGCCAACCCCGAGGAGGCCGAAGACCTCGCGCAGGAGACCTTCATCCAGCTCTTCAAAAAGATCGGTATGTTCCGCGGCGAGTCCGCCTTCACCACCTGGCTCCATCGCATGACGGTCAACCAGGTCTTGATGCACTTCCGCCGCCGCAAGAGCCGGCCGGAGTACACCTCCGAGGAGGGCGAGACTCCCGACCAGATCGTGAAGGGCACGGAGAACCAGAACCGCATGCCGGTCGTGGACCGCATCGTCCTCGAAGACGCCATCGCCAAGCTGCCGCCCGGCTACCGCTCGGTCTTCGTCCTGCACGACGTTGAGGGCTACGAGCACAACGAGGTCGCGGAGATGCTGGGCATCTCGGAGGGGACTTCGAAATCGCAACTGCACAAGGCGCGGCTCAAACTTCGCAGCCTCATCAGGCAACAGGCCGAGAAGAATTAGCACCAAAGGGAGTTCTCATCTTCCGCCCGGAGGAATTGCAAACGATGGATTGTACGGAAAGCCTGAATTTACTAAGCGACTTGCACGACCACCTGCTGGACGACCCCGTGGAGACGCAGGTCAAATCACACCTGGACGGCTGCCCGCCCTGCTCGAACGTCTTCAGCGAGCTGAGCGAGATCGTCAACGTCTCGGTCAGGCTCAACCAGAACCCCTCGATTGATTTCCCGGACGAGGACGACATCTGGCGACGCATGAGGCTCGCCGACCCGAAAATCCACTGAGCCGCAATCTGTGGTAAAGTAGCGGCCACACGCTTTACTGACTGCGAAGAGAGTTTTACCAAACTTTAGAAGCGGAAAGGGGAGCCGTATGGCGGAGAAACGTAAACGGGGGGGCGGCCGTGCCGGCGCGGGCGTGACGCGCGTCGCAGGCGCGGCTATTGACCAGGCCAGCTCGGTCACCGGAGAGGTCATCAACCAGGCGACGGACGTGGCCGGGACCGCGATTGACACGGCGGCCAACATGGCCGGCGAGGTGGCTTCGGCCGTTGCCGGGATGACGAGGTCGGACGGCCGCAGCACGGCGCGCCGCGCGAGCGGGGCCGTCAACCGCGTGGCTTCGAGCGCCGCACGCGAGAACAAGAAGCTGGTCAAGAAGCAGGCCAAGGCCGCGCAGAAGGTGACGAGCCGCGCCGCGGGGGCTGCCAAGCGGGCGACGAAGGCCGCGGCCAGCGGGGCGCGCAAAGCGGCCGGCGTTAAAAAGGGAGCCGCCAAGAAAGGCGCTGCGAAGAAGGGGGCCGCGAAGAAGAGCGGCGGCAGCAAAAAAGGGGGCGGTAAAGGCGGCAGGCGGTAAGCGCGGGCCGCGCCGCAAAGTTTCTAACACCTCAATAGCCCTTCAGGCCGCGGGACACATCTGCCCCGCGGCCATTTTCATTAAATATCTCTCAACTCGGTGCAGTTGCGTACAGACACGCCGCCTCGCGGCTGGAAAGAAGGAGGGACGCCGGTTAAGCTCAACCCTTTGCGCCTTACGTTTTCCCTTAGCGCCTTTGCGTGAACGGCTGTTTCTCGCAAAGGCGCAAAGACAAGACGTAAGGCGCAAAGGGTTGAGTGGGTGGTTTCTGTTTTGAGGCTCCGTCTTAGTTGATTAGGAAAACGGCCGATGCAGACCAGTAACGCGCCCTTCACAAAAAATCCTCTCCTGCGGCTCGCCCTAATCGAAAACCTTCTTTAGAATTTCGCCCCGTGAGGAGGGTTTCAGATGGGCGCGGAAATCATCATCTCGCTATTAGGTTTCGGCGGCACACTGTTGCTGGTCACGGTGGGCTTGCTCAACTTCTCCGTCTTTCGCAAGCAGCTGCGGCTGGCGCGCGAGCAGATCGAGACGGCCATCACGCAACTCGAAATCTCGCGCAAGCAGCCTGAGATTCAGCTCATCCAGCGCGCGATTACGGAGACGACAGACCACGTCCGCGTGCTGGTCGAAAAGCCTTACCTGCGCCCCTACTTTTACGAGAACAAACCCTGGCGCGAGGGCGACCCCGTGAGCGGCGACGAGGTCAAGGCGATGGCCGAGCTGATGCTGACGAACTTCGCCTCGGCCCTGATGCACGCGGCCGCGTTCCCGCAGTACCCCGTCAACGGCATAGACCGCATCATCATGTTCCACCTGCGCCAGAGCCCCGTGCTGCGCTCCTTCCTGTTCGAGAGCTTCGACCGCTACCCGCTGACCGGGCTCACGCTCCTGATGCTCAAGAACGACGAGCGCGCGGAAGTCGAAGACGACTTGCGCCAACTCATCGCGGCGGCCGGCGACGACGAGCACGAGCATCGTCGCCGCGAGGCCCTGCTCAGACTCTTCAAGACCAAAGAGCACACCGGCGCCATCCGCTTCACTAAACTCTCGATGGAGAGAGGACACTAGGATTTAAGGACAGGAGATTTTGAACCACAGAGGTCACAGAGGGGCACAGAGGAAGCTGGAAAAATTTCAGCTTTGAAATCTCAAGTCCTTTTCTTCCCTCTGTGCCCTCTGTGTCCTCCGTGGTTAATTTTTATGTCGCCGAGAAGTCGTTGAGGTAATCCTGGACTTCCTGCGGGAGGTCTGTGGAGTTGCCCTTCGAGGCGAACCAGCGCACCTCGTCGCCTTCCTTCATCCTGACGTAGACGGTGCCCGTGTGCAGGTTGATGGCGAAGCCCGCCTGTGACGTGTCGCAGTCGTGCGGCATACAGACCTTGACTGCCAAATAGTCGCCCAGCTCCTTGATTGGAGTCTCGACTTTGTAGACGCGCGTCAGCAGGTTGAGGTCTTTGCGGCTCAGCGTCCGGGCCAGCGGGGCCTGCACCGCAGGCAGTTGGAAGAAGTTTCTGGTGACGCGGCCCTTCCTCTCCGTCGGGTACTTGCCCGCCCAGCTCCGTAATCCATCGAGGTGCTGCGCCGAGGCGGCCACGCCTCCGCAAACGATGATGAGCAGCGCGAGCGCGGCCAGGCTTGTTCGTCTCATTAAAAATTTTCCTCCCCTTCGGGCTTTCAAGCTACAAACGTCTCAAGCTCTCTTTGATCCTCTCGGCGCTGCGTTCGCCGACGCCGTCAACCATTTCGAGCCCGCCGCCCGCGACAAATTTTTTCAGGTCGTCGAGCGAGCTGATCTTGAACTGCTGGTGCAGGGCGGCGGCCGTCTTCAGCCCGATGCCGCCCACCTTGAGCAGGTCGAGCGTCGTCTCCGGCGTCTCGGCCGTCAGCTTCTCCCACGCCTCGAACGTCCCCTTCTCAAGCAGCTCGACGATCTTGCCGCTGATGGCCTTGCCGACGCCGGGCAGCGCCTGCAAGCCCTTGACGCCGTCCTCAGCCGCGATTTGCCTGAGCGGCGTCGGCCAAGTCTCTATCACCTCGGCCGCGTTGCGGTACGAGCGCACGCGGAACTGGTCGTCGCCGCGAATCTCCATCAAGTTCGCCAGCCGCGCAAACCGCACGGCAATCGCTTCGTTATCCATCGGGAATCGCTCCGCCAACTTTTTAACCCCTGCGGAAAATTCGCGCAAGTATTCCGAGCGGCCGCGGCGCTCGCGCATTCGATAACTAATGCGCCCGCCCATAAATTTTTTAAACCCCGTGATCCTTATCCCGAAAAAAAACGCGTTAGCAAGGTGGAGGGGAAAACTCCTGTCGAAACAAATGGCTCGGGGCCAGAGGGGAACCGGGCCGAATTTGAAGTTAGGGAGTTTTAAAGTGAAAGCCATGCTGTTCAAGTCATCCAGAATCTTAATCGCCTCGCTATCTTTAATCCTTTTTACCGGCGGCGCGCTGGCTCAGGGCGAGAAGGGTGCCCAGGCTCAGCAGTCGCCCGCCGTCACCGCCTCTATCTACGGCGGCAACATTCGCTTCGCGGCCCCGGGGCAGACCTTGCAAATCCGGCTCGAAATTTATAACCCCGCGGGCGAGCTGGCGTTCGATTCAGGCCAGCGTTCCGGCAGCGTGCTGGACTGGCAGGTGACGCAAGCCGCCGTGCCTATGACCGACGGCTCGTACCTTTCGGTGGTGACGGTCAGAGATTTTAACGCCAACTTCCGGCAGCGGCTCGGCATCATCTCGATCACGGCCGGGCAACCCTCGTTGAACAGCTTCGACCATTCGGCGCTGACCCCTGCGCAGTCGCAGACTTTAGCCTCGCGCCGCAAGGCGCAGAAGATTGAGGCCACGGGCAACGACGAGTCACTGACCGTGCTGCGCGAGGGGCGCGACCGCGCGACCGTCGTGACGGCGCACGACGGCCGCGACGGACAGGTGACGAGCACCACGGGCGCAGTCACGATTCGCACGGGCGACTTCTTCGCTGGCACCGAAAGAGAGCAGATGCGCGTCACGCCGGAGGGCCGTGTCGGCATAGGGACCAACGACCCGAAGAGCACGCTCGACGTGAACGGCGAAATTCTAGCCCGCGGCGGCGTGCGCTTCGAAGACGGCACGGTGCTGAAGACGGCCCCCGCGGGCGGCGTCGTTGTCGGCAGCGGCGGGGGCGGGCGGCCGGGCTTCGTCGGCACCGGCACGACCGGCACGCTGACGAAGTGGACGGACGGCCCGAACGGCGTGGCCGGCGACTCTGTCCTCTCGGAACTGGGCGGCAACATGGGCGTCGGAACGGTTGACCCCAAGGGCAGGCTCGACGTGAAGCAGTCCGCCGACGGATTCATGGGCGGCCTGCACCTGCGCCGCAACACGACGAACGACACATGGGCTATGGTCACGGGCTCCGACAACAAGCTCTACATGGGCTACGCGAACAGCGCCTCGGGCGCGGACGCGGCCACGGACTTCACCACCTACCCGCTGGTGCTCGCGCCGGTCGGCAGGGTCGGCATCGGGACGATCAACCCGTCGCAGAGACTCGAAGTCGGCGGCAGCATCAAGATCAGCGGCGCGGGCAACGCCATCTTCTTCCCGGACGGGACGAGCATGACGACCGCCACCGCCGGAAACGGCATCCCGAGCGGCAACAGCATCGTGGGCGCCATCAACGACGCTTCGACGAACACGACCATCAGCGACGGCCGCATCTCGCCGAACATCGCGCGCCTCGGCGCTCAGAACAACTGGACGGGCCAGAACACCTTCAACGGCCTGTCGATGAACGGCACGAACATCGTCAACCTCGCCAACCCCGTCAGCGCGACGGACGCCACCACCAAGATGTACGTTGACGCGAACACCGTCCGTTTCGTCCCCGGCGCGGAGCAGCTCTCTGTCGGCGACGCCAACGGCACGGCCCCGATGATTAACCTGCGCGGCGGCTCGACCTGCTGCTCCGGCCCCGGCGGCCACACGCCCGCCTTCTTCAAGGTCTTCCAGAACGGCAGCATGGTCGCCACCGGCAACCTCGGCATCGGCGTCTCACCCATGCAGGGCAAGGGCTACCGCACCTCCTGGGACTCTTACAAGGGCGCGTTCCGCTCCGGCTACGCCGATAACGAGTGGGACGACGCCAACGTCGGCTTCTTCTCGTGGGCGGGCGGCTCGAACTCGACCGCCATCGGCCTCTACGCGCTCGCCTTCGGCGACACCAACTCGGCCGAGAGCACGTCTTCCATCGTCTTCGGCAGCGGCAACCAGGTGAAGGGCGCGGCCGGGTTCTCGGCTGGCGCGGGCAACCGCGTCTGCGACACCTACGGCGTCGCGCTCGGCAACAACGCCAAGTCGGGCGGCCCGCTCATCAACGGCAAGTGCGACCCCGACACCTTCAACCTCCGCGGCCTCGCGGCGGTCGCCATCGGCTACAACGTGACGGCCGACCAGGACCACACGACCGCGATGGGCAAATTCGCCTCGAACAACGGCTTCACTGGCACGTTCGTCTGGTCGGACGGCTCGGCCGTCGCGAGCGCCGACACGTTCCGCAACACGGCGAACAACGAGTTCGCAATTCGCGCCACGGGCGGCGTCCGCTTCCGCACGAACCTGGGCGGCACGACGGGCTGCAACCTGCCCGCCGGCTCCGGCGTCTTCAACTGCACGTCGAGCCGCACGACCAAGGAGAACTTCCTGGCGGTCAGCGGCCTGGACGTGCTCTCCAAGCTGCGCGCGATTCCCGTCAGCAGCTGGAACTACATCTCCGAGGGCCGGAACGTCCGCCACATCGGCCCGATGGCCGAGGACTTCTTCGAGCAGTTCAAGCTCGGCACGGGCAACACCTCGATCGGCGTGCAGGACCTCGCGGGCGTCAGCATCGCGGCCGTCAAGGCGCTCGACGAGCGGACCCTTGAGCTTGAGAAGAAGACCGCAGAGGTCGAGAAGCTCCGCACGGAAGTCGAAGGGCTGCGCGCCATGAACGCCGCCTTCGCCGACCGCCTGGCCGCCCTCGAACAGAACGCGAAGACGCAGAGCAAAGAGGAAGGCGGCCGCGACTAATCGGCAGCCAGACAGGCAACCGAACGGCCGAACCGCCCGGAAAGTCAGAGGAGACTTTCCGGGCGGTTCTCCGTTGCGGCTTGACATGACGTGTCGCCCGCGGTTATCAATTCAGGCATCCCTTGGTGATGACCCGGATTCTAAACAGTAGACTTCTCCTCCGCTCAAGCAAGCTTTTTTTAAGAGGACTTAATATGAGACTGAGAAAATTTCTGTGCGCGCTGGCGGTGGCGCTCTTCACCGCCCAGACCCTGCTGCCGACGGCCTTCGCGGACGAAGGCATGTGGCCGATTAACAACGTGCCGAAGGCCGAGATCAAACGCAAGTACGGCTTCGAGGTGACGGACGAGTGGCTCAAGAAAGTGCAGATGGCGGCCGTCCGCTTCCCCAACGGCTCCGGCTCCTTCGTCTCGCCAGAGGGGCTGGTGCTGACCAACTACCACATCGTCGAGGATTTCGTCGGCGAGCTCTCGACGGCGCAGAAGGACTACGCCAAGGAGGGCTTCGTCGCGCACACGCGCGCCGAGGAGCTGAAGATTCCGAGCCTCGAATTGAACATGCTCGTCGGCATCGAGGACGTGACCGACAAGGTCAACGGCGCGGTCAAGGCCGACATGTCCGCGGCCGACGCCTTCGGCGCGCGCCGCGCCGCCATCAGCCAACTAGAGGCCGACTCGCTCAAGGCGACGGGCCTGCGCTCCGACGTGGTCACGCTCTACCAGGGCGGCCAGTACAACCTGTATCGCTACAAAAAGTACACGGACGTGCGGCTCGTCTGGGTGCCCGAGTTCCAGGCCGCCTTCTTCGGCGGCGACCCGGACAATTTTAATTACCCGCGCTTCAACATAGACGCGGCGCTCGTGCGCGCCTACGAGAACGACAAGCCCGTGCGCGTCGAGAATTATTTGAAGTGGTCGGACAAGGGCGCGAAGGAGAATGAGCTGGTTTTCGTCGTCGGCCACCCGGGGACGACCCAGCGCCTCAACACGGTCGCGCACCTCGAACAGTTGCGCGACGTGAGCATCCCGCTCGTCATACGGATGCTTGAGCGGCGCGAGGCCATGCTGAAGAAGTACATGGAGATGGGCGAGGAGCAGACGCGCCGCGCGCAGAACGAATTGAACAGCGTGCAGAACAGTCTTAAAGTTTACCGCGGCCAGATCGCCGGCTTGCAGGACAAGAACCTGCTCGCGCAGAAGCGCCAGTCCGAGGAGGCTTTGCGCAAGGCCATCGCGGGCGACGCGCGGCGGCAGAAGGATTACGGCGACGCGTGGGAAACGATTGCGACGGCGCACAAGGGGTTCGCCTCTTACGCGCGCGAGCGCAGGATTCTGGATCAGGCTTCGGGCTTCAACACGACGCTCTTCAACATCGCGCGTTCCCTCGTGCGCCTCGCCGCCGAGAACGAGAGGCCGAACGCCGAGCGCCTGCCCGAGTACACGGACGCGCGCCGCGCCCAGCTTGAGACGGCGCTCTACGCGCCCGCGCCGATCTACACGGACTTCGAGAAGTTGAAGCTGGCGGACTCGCTCGCCTTCATGGCCGAAGTCCTGGGCGCTGAGAACGCGCTCGTTAAGCGCGTGCTCGCGGGCAAGACGCCCGAGGCGCGCGCCGCCGAGTTGATTGACGGGACGAAGCTCAAGGACGTGGACTACCGCAAGCAGCTCGCGGCCGGCGGCCTCAAGGCGGTCGAGGAGTCAACAGACCCGCTGATCGTGCTGGCCCGCGACATTGACAAGGAGTCGCGCGAGGTGCGCAAGCGTTACGAGAGCGAGGTCGTCGGAGTCGAGCGCACGGGCTACGGCAAGATCGCGCGCGCTCTCTTCGAGACCGAAGGGACGAAGCTCTACCCGGACGCGACCTTCACGCTGCGGCTCTCCTACGGCGCGGTCAAGGGCTACACGGAGAACGGCGCGAAGCTCGAACCCTTCACGACCATCGGCGGGCTCTACGACCGCTCGACGAAGTTCCAACAAAAATTCCCGTACAACCTCCCGCCGCGCTGGACGGAGAGGAAGGCGAAAGTTGATTTGAAGACGCCCTACAACTTCGTCTCGACCAACGACATCATCGGCGGCAATAGTGGTTCACCCACCATCAACAAGAACGGTGAGCTGGTCGGCCTGATCTTCGACGGCAACATCCAATCACTCGTCGGCAACTTCTACTACGACGAAGCGGTCAACCGCTCCATCTCCGTAGACTCCCGCGGCATCCTCGAAATCCTCCGCAAGGTCTTCGACGCCAAAGAAATCGCTGACGAACTGACCAAAGGCTAAGCAAAGGCCGTCTATAAAACGACAGCCGTAATAAGTAGAGGGGCCGGTTAGTAGCCAGCCCCTCTTTTGGTAGTGGTTCAGTTTGAAGCGGATTCAAACAGGATGGACAGGATAGACAGGATTCAGAGAAAGAATCATTGCTTTTTCTTCATCCTGTTTATCCTGTCCATCCCTGTTAATTCCTTCTGCGCTTCATACTGCACCACTACCCCTCTTTTTGTTTTGTTGTTGGGGTGATTGTTTAGAAGTATTATGACGGAGACTGTCCCAGCGATGGCTGCCATCAAAGGACACCGATTGAATACGTATTACGCTCCCGACATGGACGGAGACGATAGTGCCGAGTTCAAGTGTCTCACCACGCAAGTCTCGCCTCATCTGGGCTGTAGTGCTTGGCCTCTTTGCCGTCATTCTCTTCATCGGCAATGTTGCGGGCAATCTGATTGCGGCTGATCTTGACGCAGTACTCCGACCGTACCGTTTGTGGGTCTGGGTCTTCTTCGGCACTGCCTTGATTATCGCGGTAACCATTGCGATTAGGGAGGCCCTACGCGAAGATACATCGCAACATCCAAGCGTGAACGTTGATAGAGGCGAACATCATTCCTCTACAGACAAGAATAAGACGGCAAAGCCTGATCAGATAATTCACGTTTACAATGCTCCCGCCCCCACAGGCAGCGCGTTGCATCAACTTCCTACCCCGCCCGCTGATTTCACTGGCCGCGAAAAAGAGCTTGATGAGTTGATGCGTGCACTTGAGGGAGGCGGCGTCACCATCTCCGGCCTGCAAGGCTTGGGAGGAGTAGGCAAGACGACGCTGGCGCTAAAACTGGCACAGCCACTCACCCAGCGTTACCCGGACGCACAGTTCTACATAGACCTGAAGGGCACGAGCAAAACGCCCCTCTCTCCGGCCGATGCGATGGCTCACATCGTCCGCGCCTACCAGCCTACGGCCAAACTTCCCGAAAGCGAAGCGGAGTTGGGCGCGATCTACAGGTCTTTGCTTCACAACCAGCGTGCGCTTCTGCTGATGGATAATGCGTCTGACCGCAATCAGGTAGAGCCGCTCATCCCGCCTGAGAGTTGCGTCATGTTGGTCACCTCGCGCCAGCATTTCACGTTGCCCGGACTATTTGCCAAAAACCTTGATGCGCTACCCGTTGAAGATGCTCAAAAGCTCCTCCTGAAAATCGCATCGCGCATCGGCGAGCAGGCAGGCGAGATCGCCAGACTCTGCGGCTATCTCCCGTTAGCCTTGCGCCTCGCCGGCAGCGCGTTGGCTGAACGCGTTAACCTCCCTGTGGCCGATTACGTGCGGCGCTTGGCAGACGCGCAGCAGCGGCTCAGACTTATAGACGCGTCGCTCAGCCTGAGCTACGAACTACTCCCCCCGAAGATACAGGAGCGTTGGCGCATCCTCGCAGTTTTCCCAGGCACGTTCGAATCAGAGGCGGCCGGAGCCCTGTGGGGGCTGAAGTCTGATGCGGCGCAGGATGCGCTCGGCGAGTTAATCAAGTACAGCCTGCTGGAGTGGGATGAGACGACAGCACGGTATCGGCTGCACGATCTTGCGCGTTTATTTGCCGACGCCCATTTGGGTGAGGTCGAACGACACGCGGGGCGGATGCGTCACGCCTCACATTATTTAAAAGTATTGGGAGATGCCGATAACCTTTACCTGAAAGGGGATGAGGCACTAAAGCGTGGCCTTGTCCTGTTTGATCTCGAGTGGCCGAACATACAAGTCGGGCGGGCGTGGGCGGAGGAGCATTCTGGCGAGGACGATGAGGCGGCCAAGTTGTGCAGCAATTATTCCGTGGCCGGGGCATACCTACTAGACTTGCGACAACTCCCGCGCGAGCGTCTCAACCGGTTAGAAGTCGCGTTAGCTGCTGCACGACGATTAAAAGATCGCAAAATGGAAGCAGAATGTCTGGGTAACCTGGGCCTCGCCTATGCCGACTTAGGCGAGTTGCGCCGTGCAATCGAGTTATTCGAACAACATATGGAAATCGCGCGCGAGTTCGGGGATAGAATTGGAGAATACAAGGACTTAAATCATTTAGGCATGGCCTATGCCCGTCTGGGCGAGACGCGGCGCGCCATTGAGTTATTCGAACAAGCCCTGGTGACTGCTCGCGAAGCCAACTATCTCCGCGGAGAGGGCACAGCACTGGGTAATTTGGGCGTCGCTTATTCCAGTTTGGGCGAGACGCAACGCGCTATAGAGCTTTACGAACAGCGCCTCGCTATTGCGCAGCGAATTGGCGATAAGCTCGGCGAAAGCGTAACGCTCGGTAATCTGGGAGTCGTTTATCACAATTTGGGCGAGACGCAACGCGCGATGGAGCTGCACAGGAAACGCCTCACCATAGCCCGCGAAATCGGCGACCTCCAAGGCGAAGGTTCTGCATTATGGAATATGAGCCTGACACTCGACCAACTCGATGAGCGTGACAAGGCTATTACTACTGCCGAATCTGCGCTCGGAATTTTTGAGCAACTCGAACATCCAAGCGTTACTAAGGTGCGCAAAAAACTGGCGGAGTGGCGCGGGCAGGGGAGTGGTGAAGTCGAGGGGTAGTGAAGGGCGGCTGAGGAATTTTCCTCAGCCGCCCTCCTTCGTTGGTAGAGCGAACTCCTCCTTCTTTATTCCGTCAGGTTGCGGTTGATGTCGAGGTTGCGGATGGCGGTGTCGAGTTCGGATTGGAGGCGGGCTCGTTCTTCCGCGGCGGCTTTGCGGTCTTTGGTTAGTTGCTCGATGCGCGACTCTTGTTGGTCGGCTTTGGCGACGTAGCGGGTGATGAGTTGTTTGGCCTCGGCGGTGGCGGTCAGGGCCTTGATGTTCTCGCGGAGGCGTTCCTGATCCTGGGAGATTTCTTCGGCCTCGGCGTTGATGGCGGTGAGGCGGGCGTCCACGGCGGCGATGCGGGTCTTGATTTCGATGAGCCGTTCGAGGGCGGCGCGGGTCTGCGCGTCAACGTAGTTGCGGGCGATGAAGAGCTCCAGGTCGGCGCGGGTGAAGTTCATCAGGACGTAGGAGTCCATCAGCGCCTGGCGCTCGGCGACGGGCAGCTCGACTGTCTGGCGTGCATCCAGCGGGACGCGGAAGCGGTAGAAGCGCGTGCTCTTGCCGTCTGGCTTGCGGGTCTGGTCGGTCAGCTCCCAGCCCTGGCGGACGGGGTGCTCGACGTAGACGACGCGCGGGCGGTCTGTCTGGTTGGTGAGCCTGTAGATTTTCTCACTCCTGAGGTGGTAGTGGGCCTGGAAGACGCCGCCGACGATCTTGATGAGGAACGTCGGCGCGCGGTCCTCTTTGATGCGCACGGTGGCGAGCGTGCCCAGGTCGAGCGCAAACGAGATGAGACGCTTCTCGCCCGGCTTCAATCTCTCCATCAGCGCCTCGCCCGCGTAGGCGTCGCCGTCCAGCACGGTCATCGAGCCGTCTTCGAGCGTGAGCGCCGAAGTGTTCTCCAAAAGCATCCCGCCCATGGGGCGATCCGCGCGCGCAGCCTCGTTGAAGATGGAGACGCGCTCGCCCTCCATCTTCGTTTGCAGGATGGGAATCAAGGCGGAGCGGTCGCGCCTGACCGTCACCGGCTGGTCTATGCGGTACTCGAAGAGGTCGCCCACTTCGCTGCCCGTGGCCGCGGCCTCGACCCCGACCCGCTGGCTGGTGATGGCGTCGCTCAGCGTCGTGGTCGCAACGGCCCCGCTCGTCCCGTCGGCCAGATAGAGGTTACTGACGTTGTTTCTGGCGACGGTCGGGAGCTGCTGAATCTGCGTCTGTGTTAGCTGGCTCCCGGAAGAATCCGTCACCTCCACCGTGGCCGCGGCCCTCCCGACCCCGCCGCCCGCGCCCCCGCCGCCCATAGTTAACCCTTCCTGGTCGTAGACCTGCGGGTCCAACTTCAAGTCGTCCGGGATGGGGACGACCGGGCGGTAGCGGTAGAAGGGTGCCTGAATCGGCTGGATGAAGGAGACGGGCTTGCCGGAGACGAGCGAGAGCGAGACGTTCTCCCAATCCTCTTCGCTGACGTTGTCCACGATGGCCCAGCCCTGGAAGAAGGGCCGGCCCGAGGAGTCCAGGACTACCCTGTAAGTCGTCTTCCAGATCGGCGCGGCGATGGTGTAGCTGACGACCATCTCGCGCGCGCCCGTGCCGTCGGAAGTGACGGCGATGGTCTTGGCGTCGCGGCGGCGCGCGGAGGCCGACGCGTGCGCGAACTCCGAGATGTCGCGCCGCGCGCCCTCGTCCACGAGTTTGACCGAGCGCACCTCAGACAAATCGAAGCTCGCCAGCTCGCCCCCCTCCGAGGCGATGACGAGCGCGTGCGTCTTGACCGGCGGCTTCTTCTCGTCCGGCTGCGAGGTGCGCTCCTCGACCGTCAGGATCGAGCCGGCCGCGGTGCGGTTCATTGTGGAGACGACGACGCGCGCGCCCTGTAACTGGCTGAGCACGCCTGCGAGGCCGCCCTGTCGGCCGTCCTCGGACTCCGCGGCAATGGAGAAGGGGATGTCCGCCATCCGCGCCGACGGCGGGGCAGACGAGTTGTAGCTGACCGCGCCGATGCGGCCCTCGCCGAGGTCGAGGACGACCATGGACTTGAGCACGTCGTCCACCTGCGACTGCTTGAACGAGAGGTCAATCTCGGCGTGGCCCGTGACGACGCCGCGCCTTTCGATGTAGGCGACGCCGTTGCTGTAGAGAATCACGCGACGGATGGGGAGCGTCGAGGTGCGGGCCGGGGCGGGCGCTGGCGTGCCCAGTTGCCCGACGTGGGCCGCGCGCCTGGGATGACGCCGGGGCTGCGCGCTCACGGTTGCGGCGTTGAGGGAGAGGACGAGGATAGTGGTCGTCAACCACACTTTGGGTTTCATAGGTAGCCTCCGAAGGAAGAAGAGGAAGAAGGAATGCGGGGAGATTCCTGACCGTAGAGGCCGGCGGAAAGCCCGTGTGCCGGCTTTTGGAGTCTCCCAATTGATGCAGGCCGGGGTGAAGTGGTTGACTGTAAAAAAAAGAACGGTTCGCGCAAAGGCGCAAAGGTAAGACGTAAGGCGCAAAGGCTTGAATGGCATTCGACCCTTTGCGCCTTACGTTTTTACTTTGCGCCTTTGCGTGAACGGCTCGTTATTTGTAGCGGTTTACGTCGAGCGTGAAGCAGACGACTTTGGTCTGGCTGCCTTCGAGCAAGGCCGCGCCGAAGAGGAGGGTGACGGGCGTGCCGTCCTTGCGGATGAACTCGCGCAGGAAGGGCGAGCAGGCCCCGGTGGCGCGCATCTCGGTGAAGGCGTTCTCGTCGAGGGTCAGGCTCTCGGGCCGCGTGATCTGGTCCCAGTCGAGCTGGCCGAGCCGCAGGTCGTCCTGCGTGTAGCCGAGCGTCTCCAGGAAGGCGTCGTTGGCGGCCGTGATCGCGCCCTTCAGGTCCCAGAACATGATGCCGATCATGTTCGACTCGAAGAGGCGGCGGAAGCGCGACTCGCTCTCGCGCAGCTCCTTCTCCATGCGCTCGCGCTCGGCCAGCTCTTTCTTGAGCCGCTGGTTCGTCTGCGCCAGCGCGGCCGTGCGCTCGCGGACTTTCTCTTCCAGCAGGCCCTGCTCTTCGTAGAGCGTCTCTTCTTCGCGCTCCAACTCGGCCACCTGTAGGCGCAGGGTGTTCGACTTCTGCTGCATGCGCTGGCGCGCGGTGGCGTCCGCCGTGGCGTCCAGGAGCAGGACCCACGTCCCTTCCTTTCTATGGAAGAGATAAACGTCTGCGTAGAGTCCCTCGTGCGTCTGGACGTTGGGCAGGAAGACGTTGGGCGTCTCCAAGGGGAGCAGGCCGTGCAGGAAGGTAATGTGTTCCGAAACGTCCATCCTCTCGTCGAGGCCCGTCACGTCGTGCGCGGACCAGTCGCCGCCCCACGCGGTCAGCAGGTTGTCCTCCCCGACCAGCATATAGGCGGGCGAGCGCGTGTCCTCCGTCAGCTCCAGGATGAAGTCGCGCACGGGCGCGGGCAGGTCACTCATCGCGTGCCTCCGTCATCTTCCGGGCCAGCTCCATGAAAGCCTCCTCGACGCCCGCGCCCGTCTTGGCGCTCGTCTTAATCACCTGCCACCCTTTCTGTGCCAGCGCCTCAAGCTCGCGCTCCTCCACCTCCCACTCGTCAATCAAGTCCGACTTGTTGACGAGGAAGACGCGGGGCACGGAGCCGACGGCCTCCTCGGCGCGCGCCTGAATCTCCAGGGCCAGGTAGAGCGAGTCGCGGCGCGTGCCGTCGGCGACCAGTAGATAACCGGCCGCGCCGCGCAGGTAAGACTTGCGCAGGTCGTGCGCCTGCTCCGCGCCCTCTATGTCCCAGAGCATCATCATCATCTTCCGGCCGCCGCCGATGTCCAGGACCTTCTTGTCAATCTTGACGCCGACGGTCGTGTGATACTTGTCCGAGTAGATGCTCTCGACGAAGCGCTGCACGAGGCTCGTCTTGCCGACGGCGAAAGTTCCCAGCATGCAGATTTTTTTCTGTACGATGTTGCGCTCGGCCATCATGGCGAAACAGCCTCTGTGAGTATGATCTTGAAAGTCACGCAGCGGTTGGCGGCGCGGTCGTCATCCGTGACCTCGTCGCGCAGCCGCTCCTTCGACCCGGCCGCCGCGATGGTCAGATTCTCCTGCGGCGGCAGCCTCTTCTTCAACTCCCCGACGATCATTTCGGCGCGGCCGCGGCGCAACTCTTCGTTGCGCTCCTCTGTGCCGCTCCCGTCGGCGTGGCCCGTGATTTCCAGCCGCACGTTCTTCCTGAGCGACCCGGCCAGCGACTGCAAATGCTCTATGTCTGTTATCAACTGCCGGAACTTCTCCTCCTGGCCTGGCACGAGCGTCGTCTCGTCCACGACGAACAGAAGTGACGGCTTGAGGATGCGGTCAACGTCGAGCAGGTTTTCGTCGTTGAGCCGGCTGACGCCGGGGATGAAGCGCGCGGCGCGGCGCGTCTCCTCGACCCACTCGCGCTTGGCGAAGCCCTCCGCTTCGAGGACGCCGTCGTTCAGCTTGAGGCTGACGGTGTCGGGCGGCTCGACCAGTTTGTTCGCGCGCGCGAGCACGAACTCGGGGCTCATGGCCTGGAACGGCTCCCAGCGGCTGGCGACCGTGTCGGGCGCGACGCCTGTCTCGGGCAGAAAGCCAGCGGGGTCGCGCGCGAGCGGGTCGCGCAGGCCCGCGATGAAATACTTCCCGCCGCGGCTGCCCGTCTCCGTGACGACCACGCCCGGCTCGCTCCTCACCCTCTCGACGTAGTTGTTCCAACGCTGGCGCGCGCGCAGCGCGAAAAAGGCCCAGACCAGCAGCGCGATGACGACGAGGCTCAAGACGGCGATGACGGGGATGGGGAGGCCGCGCGAGGTTGTCTTCTTCTCCTGGTCAACCTGCGATTGCAGGCAGTCTTCGAGGAGCGGGCGCGCGGCGTCGAACTCCGTGGCGTCGCCGGAGAAATTGACCAGCCGGTCGTGGAACTCAAGGTGAATCCGCTCCAAAGTCCCCTGGAAGACGGGCCGCAACTCCTGCGGGGCCGTGCCGCGTATGACGCCGGCCAGCAGCGCCAGCGGACCCTGCTCGACCCAGACCGTGAGGTCGCCGACTTCCATCGTCTCCAACTGCTCGCCCTCCGGCGACTGGAAAGAGTCGTGGACGAAGTCCTGTATGGCCGTCAGCATCCCCGAGACCATGTCGGCGTCCTGCACGGCCGCGCCGCCCGCGACGACGTGCTGCAAGAGCAGGCCCGTCTCCTTGTGTATCAGGAAGACCTGCTCGACCCTGTAGAGGAGCGTGTGCAGCAGCACGACTTCGGCGAAGGGCTTGCCCGTGCGCCAGGCTTCGACGCGCCACTTGAGGCCGCGCGCGGAGAAGCTGTGGGCCATCGTCTGGTTGAGCGACTGAATCATGCTGGAGAGTGCGACGGAGATGGCCTTGCGGATGGCGGGACCCATGACGGGGAAGATGGCGTCCACCAGCGGTTGCGGGTTGCGGCGGACGGAACGCTCTATGGCCCTCGTGACGGTCGGGCCGAGGGCCTCGCCCAGCTCTCCGTCCTGGCGCGTGCGCGCGGAGACGGCCGCGGGCAGCACGCGGCTGACTTCCTCAAGCTGCCGGCGCGGGTCTTTGAGGCGCTCGTGAATCTCCGCAATCTGCTGCTCGGCGGGGCCTAAGAGCAGGCTACGCAACTCGCGCATCTCCGCGGCGTCGTCGGCCGGCGCGTCCTTGCGCGGGGCCTCGGCGAGCACGTCGTGTGATTGAGGCTCGATCATCGTCACTTAAGATTGCGGATTGGGAGACAGATTCAAGCCTTTGCGCCTTACGTCTTAGCTTTGCGCCTTTGCGCGAACGGCTGTTTCCCGCAAAGGCGCAAAGTAAAAACTAAAGGCGCGAAGGCTTGAGTGCTTTCTTTTCAATCCGCAATCCGCCCGCAATATCGTTCAGTCGTTGCCGGGGATTCTGAACTCGTTGTTGAGCCGGAGCGCGACCTCGGAGAAGAGTGCCGAGAGAGCCGCGCGGTCAGTCTTGGCGTTGCCGAGTTCTTCCACCTGACGGTCGAGCAGCGCGGAGAGCTCGTCCGCCTTCTGCCGTATGTCGTCGGAGAGGCTCTTCGACTGGTCAAGAATCTGCTGGCGCAGCGCAGCTTGCGCGCGCGTGGTCTGCTCGTCGAACTGCGCGAGCTTGCGTTCCAGCGTCTTGCCCGTGTCTTGCAGCTCGCGCGACACACCCTGCACGGCCTCGTCGCGGTTCCGCTGCTCGGCGAGCAATCGTTCCGACAGGGCCTCGAACTCGCTGCGGACGAACGCCTCCAGCGCGTCGAAGCGCTTGCGCGTGTCGTCGCGCAGGTCCGAGGACTCTTTCAGGAGGCGCTCTTCGAGGCGCGAGAACCTCTTCTCGTAGTCGCGCATCTGCACGCCGAAGAGAATCTCCCTGATCTTGTCTATGTTGTTCGTCTCCGTCAGGGCCGCGCCGTCCGCGCCGAGCGAATCGCCTGACATCTCCGACGCCGCCTTTTGTGTTTCTGTTGCGCTCATGGTTTCACACTTTGGTTTCCGAACGGTCTGCCGTCGCGCGGGGCTTCTAAGAGCGAGAGTGCTTTAGTGCGCAAAAGCTAACATAGGCTCAGGAGAGCGTCAATAAAAAGCGGTTCACGCAAAGGCGCAAAGTAAAAACGTAAGGCGCAAAGAGCGAATGCCATTCGACCCTTTGCGCCTTCGGTCTTACCTTTGCGCCTCCAGCGTGATGCTTTTTCTCGCCACGCCGGAAAATGGTACAATCCGCCGCCCATGACCAAGTGCCCGCATTGCCTCAGGGAGATTCCCGACGACAGAAGTTCATGCCCGTTCTGCGGGACCGCCTTCGGCGACGAGGCAGCGGTGACCGAGTTGTTCCCGGAAGAGAAGAGCCGCGCCCGGACCAAGGAGGCCCCGACGCGCCCGAAGCCCCGCGCCGGAGTCTCGCAATCCCCAGTCTCGTTCGACTCGATAGATGACGCGCGCTTCACGCCGGGCACGACGCTCGCCGGCCGCTACCGCATCGTCAGCCTCCTGGGGCGCGGCGGCATGGGCGAAGTCTACCGCGCGGACGACCTCAAACTGGGCCAGCCGGTCGCGCTCAAGTTTTTGCCCGAAATGCTCTCGGCCGACGGCGCGGCGCTCGCCCGCTTCCACCGCGAGGTCAGAGTCGCGCGCCAGGTCTCGCACCGCAACGTCTGCCGCGTTTACGACATAGCCGAGGTGGACGGCCAGCACTTCCTCTCGATGGAGTTCATCAGGGGCGAGGAACTGGCCTCGCTCATCCGCCGCATAGGGCGGCTGCCCGCGGACAAGGCCGTCGAGATCGCGCGCCAGCTCTGCGCGGGCCTGGCCGCCGCGCACGACAACAAGGTCTTGCACCGCGACCTCAAGCCCGCCAACGTGATGCTCGACTCGGACGGCAACGTCCGCATCACGGACTTCGGCCTCGCAGGGCTAGCCGAGGAGATTCACCGCGACGACGTGCGCGCCGGCACGCCCGCCTACATGGCCCCCGAACAGCTCGAAGGCTCAGAGGTCAGCGTCAAGAGCGACATCTACAGCCTCGGCCTGGTGCTCTACGAAGTCTTCACCGGCAAGCGCGCCTTCGAGGCCGGCACGCTCGACGAGTTCCTCCGCCTGCGCCGGAGCGACGCGACGCCGGCCACGCCGTCCTCGCTCGTCAAGGAGATTGACCCGCTCGTCGAGCGCGTCATCCTGCGCTGCCTGGAAAAAGACCCTAAGAACCGCCCCGCCTCCGCGCTCCAGATTGCAGCCGCGCTTCCGGGCGGCGACCCCTTGCAGGCGGCGCTCGCCGCGGGCGAGACACCCTCGCCCGAGATGGTCGCGGCCGCGCCGAAGGAGGGCGTGTTGCGGCCGGCAGTGGCCTTCGCGCTCCTGGCCTGCGTGCTGGTCGGGCTGGCCGCTTTCGCGCTGCTCTCGAAGAAGGTCTTCCTGCATCGCCACGTCCCGCTCGAAAAATCGCCCGACGTGCTCAGGGAGCGCGCCTCTGAGATAACGAGGCGGCTGGGCTACGCCGCCCCGGCCGACACGGAGTACAGCTTCTTCTACGACGCGGACTATTTGATCTACGTCCGCGACCAGGACCATTCGTTGAATCGTTGGGACAAGTTGGCGGCCGCGCGGCCGCCGGCGATTCGCTTTTGGCACAGGCAGAGCCCGAGCTACATGGAGCCCTACGGCCCCGATGTCTGGGTCAACGATCCGCCGAACAACCTCCCGGGCATGGTGTTCCTGACGCTCGACACGGGGGGAAATCTGTCTTACTTCGAGGCCGTCCCGCCGCAGTCGGACGACGGCCAGCGCGCCAGTGAGCCGCCGGACTGGTCATCACTATTCCGCGAAGCCGGGCTCGACCAGGCGGCGTTTAAGCAGGCCGACTCGAAGTGGACTCCGCCGCACGCTTATGACGTGCGCGCCGCGTGGGAGGGCACGTACCCCGGCGCGGCGGAACTGCCGCTCAGAATCGAGGCGGCCGCCTACCGCGGCAGGCCCGTCTATTTCGAGCTGGTCAACCCCTGGAAGAAATCTGCCGAGCAGGTCGCGAGCGCCATCGAGGGCGGCGAGCGGGTGGGCTTCGCTTTTGTCGCCGCCCTGTTCTTCGTCGCGCTCTTCGTCGGGGCGTATCTGGCCTGGAGGAACCTGCGCCTCGGGCGCGGCGACAGGCGCGGCGCGTTCCGGTTGGCGCTCTTCCTCTTCATTACGCGGATGATCTCCTGGGTCGCCGGCACGCATCACGTGCCGACGGTCGGGGAGGCCACGAACCTGTTCACCGGGGGGCTTCAGTCCGCTCTCTTCTGGTCCGTCTTCATGGGGCTGATGTACCTCGCGCTTGAGCCTTTCCTGAGGCGGCGCTGGCCGGAGCGCGTCATCTCGTGGAGCCGCCTGCTGGCCGGCGACTGGCGCGACACGCTGGTCGGGCGGGACATACTGATCGGGGCCGCCTTCGGCATCGGAGTCATGGCGAACTGGTATCTGGGCGAGCTAGTGCCACGCTGGGCCGGGTTGTTGCCGAACATCCCGGACCCCATCGCGGAGGCGGGCTACGGGGCGCGCTTCTTCCTGCCGCTGCTGATGAGCCAGGTCGGCGCGTCGCTGGCGTTCACCTTCGTCATCGCCTTCGTCCTGCTCTTCCTCTCGATGCTGCTGCGCCGCGAGTGGCTCGGCATCGTCACGGGCTGGCTCCTGATCGGCGGGGTGGCCGTCCTGGTGGCCTCGTGGAAGTCGCCCGTGACGTGGGCGTTTCACGTCGTCATGTTTACGCTGCTCGTCGTCGCCGTCACGCGCTTCAGCCTCGTGGTCGCGCTCGTCGCCCTGATCTTCCAGCACCAGATAATCTTCTTCCCCGTCACCACGGAACTCTCCGCCTGGTACGCGACGGGCTACGTCCTCGACCTGGTCGCGCTGGTGGCCCTGACCCTCTTCGGCTTCTACACCTCACTCGGCGGCCAGCCACTCGTCCGCGGCAAACTGTTAGGGGATTAATTTCACCACAGAGGACACAGAGGTACACGGAGGGAAGAAAAGGATTTGAGGTTTCAAATCTAAATTTTTTTTATCTTCCTCTGTGCCCCTCTGTGTCCTCTGTGGTGAATAGGTGTTCTTAAGCTTTCTCCAACCCGGCGTACTTTTCAATCAGCTTCTTCTGGCCGAAGCCGGGGAAGCTGACGGTGAGTTTGGCGGAGTCGCCCGTGCCTTCGCGGCGGAGCACTAGGCCGCGGCCGTACTTGGGGTGGCGGACGTGCGAGCCGGGGGCGAAGTCGCCGCCGGAGGACGAGGTCGGAGAGGAGCCGGCCCCGGCGCTCGCGGCGCGGCGCTTGATGGTCGGCTCGGGCTGAGGTTTAGAAGGCGCGGAGCCGCCGAGCTGCTGGCCGCGCTTGCGGAAAAATTCGGCGATGGAGTCGGCCGAGTCGTAAGTCTTGCCCGCGTACTTGGTGCGCTCGCGCGCGTCGCCGCGGAGTGCGGTCGCGGCGCGTTTGTTTTCGAGCGTGGAGGACGAGCGCGCGAACGAGAGCCACGAGTTGCCGCGCGAGAGGTCTTCCATCAGGTCGAGCGGCATCTCGTTCAGAAACTGCGACGGCTCGCTCGCCAACTCCTCGCCGTAGACGCGCCGCTTCATCGCGTGCGTGACGTAGAGGAACCTTTCCGCGCGCGTGATGGCGACGTAGCAGAGGCGGCGCTCCTCCTCCAACTCCGCCGGGTCCGTGGCCGAGCGCGAGTGCGGGAACAGGCCGTCCTCCAGGCCGACGATGAAGACGAGCGGAAACTCAAGGCCCTTGGCCGCGTGCATCGTCATCAAGGTGACTGGCGCGTCGCGCTTGTACTGGTCAGTGTCGGAGACGAGCGCGGCGTGATCTATGAAGTCCCTGAGCCCCTCGCCCTCCTGCTTGTCGTAATCAACGGCGGCGTTGACCAACTCCTGCAAGTTCTCCAGCCGCGCCTCGGCCTCGTCCGAGTTCTCCGTCTTGAGCGCGTTGGCGTAGCCCGTGTCCAAGATAGCCGCCTTGACCACGTCCGAGACGGGCGACTCGCTCGCGCCAGCGTTGTTCGCCGCCGTGACGAGGTTAGTAATAATCTCCTTGAAATTTTTGAGCGCGGCCGTGGCGCGCGGGCTCAGGACCTTCGCGTCCTGCTCGGTGAGGATGCTGATGGTCTCCCAGTGCGAGACGCCGTAGTCTTTGGCGCGGCGCTCGATCTCGTCGAGCGTCTGCTTGCCGAGGCCGCGCGCGGGGCTGTTGATGACGCGCATCAGCGCCACGGAGTCGTGCGGGTTGAGCGCGAGCTTCAGGTAGCTGATGATGTCGCGCACCTCCATCCGCTCGTAAAACGAAAAGCCGCCGACGATGTTGTAATTGATGCCGACTCTTCTTAACGCCTCCTCGAAGACGCGCGACTGGGCGTTGGTGCGGTAGAGCACGGCGGCGCGAATGTCCGGGTCCCGGCGTCTGTGCTCTTCGATTTTGGCGGCGACGAAGCGGGCCTCCGCGTCAGAGTCGAAAGCCTGGTAATAACGTATCCGCTCGCCCGAAGGATTGGCCGTCCACAGAGTCTTGCCCTTGCGCTCGGTGTTGTTTTTGACGACCGCGCCCGCCACGTCGAGGATCGTCTGCGTCGAGCGGTAGTTCTGCTCCAGGCGGATGACTTTCGCCTCTGGGTAGTGCTGCTCGAAGTTCAGAATGTTCGTGATGTCTGCTCCTCGCCATTTGTACACCGATTGATCTTCGTCGCCGACGACGCAGATGTTCTGGTGCTTCTCGGTGAGGAAGCGGATCAGGGCGAACTGGAGCATGTTCGTGTCCTGGTACTCGTCAACGAGGATGTAGCGGAAGCGGTTGTTGTAGTGCTCGCGGACTTCGGGGACGCGGCGCAGGAGTTGGACGGTCTTGATGAGCAGGTCGTCGAAGTCCAGGGCGTTATTGTTGACGAGGCGCTCCTCGTAGAGCTTGAAGACGCGGGCGATGGCCGTGCGCTTCTCGTCGTTGTACTCGACGCGCGCCGCGTAACTCTCGGAGTCGTCGCCGTGGCGGTTCTTCGCGCCGGAGATCGCGCCCTGCGTGACGCGCGGCCCGAGTTGCTTGTCGTCGTAGCCGAGGTCGCGGATGCAAGCCTTGACGAGGCGGACGGAGTCGTCCTGGTCGTAGATGGTGAACGAGCGCGTGTAGCCGGCATTCAACGCCTCTATGTGCTGGCGCAGGATGCGGACGCAGAGGCTGTGGAAGGTCGAGATGAGCGGCGCGCTCGCGAGCGGCTGGTCACTGATGAGCCTGCGGACGCGCTCGCGCATCTCCTCGGCCGCCTTGTTCGTGAACGTGACGGCGAGAATGTTGTGCGGGGGCACATCGCGCTCCGCAATCAAATACGCGATGCGGTAGGTGATCGCGCGCGTCTTGCCTGAGCCCGCGCCCGCCAGGATGAGCAGCGGCCCGTCAGTCTCCGTGACCGCCTCGCGCTGCTGCGCGTTGAGTGTTGAAAGGAAGTCCATAAAAGCAGGAGTCAGGAGTCAGGAGTCAGGAGTCAGGAGGGGAATCGGCCGAGAACCGCTTTCGCAGATTTTCTTTCCTTCTGACTCCTGACCCCTGACTCCTGTATTCTTCATTTGATTAACTTTTGAATCGCCTTGAACTGCTCGTGCTTTGCGTCGCGCATCAGCTCGAAGAGGGCCATCTCGGTGGAGGAGGGAATCGCGCCGCTCTGCTGCATCTTGGCGAGCGCGACCTGCTTGTTCTGCTGGGTGCGCGCCGTGATGCAGTCTGTCAGGAGATGCGCCTGGTAGCCGCGCGCCAAGAGGTCGTGCGTCGTCTGGTTGACGCAGATGTGCGCCTCTATGCCGCAGACGAGGACGTGAACGGCGTGCGCGCTTTCCAGCTCGGCCTCGAACGCCTGCGCGCCGCACGAGCTGAAGGCGGTCTTCTCGATGACGTGCGTCCCGGGCGGCAGGACGGCCTGGATTTCGGTGGCCGTGTGGCCGAGCCCTTTCGGGTACTGCTCTGTGACGATGACGGGGACGTTCAGGAGTTGGGCCGCGTGCGCGACGAGCGCGATGCGCGCCGCCGTCTCGGCGAAGTCCGAGATGTGCGGGCGGAAGCTCTCCTGCATGTCTACGATGGCGAGCGCCGTGTGCGCCGGGTCGAGCGTGTGTTTGTGCCGCATGATTTTTCCTCGAAGGCGACATTTAAGCACACGGCGTCGGCGGTGGGCAAAAGCAGCTTGAGAAAATAGAGTCGGCGGGGGCAAGCCGCCCTTCCTGACCTGCGAATCGGCGTCAGTTGAATCACTCAGGCTTCCGCGCCTCTGAGGTCAGGAAGAGGGGCTTGCCCCCGCCTCTACTTGTAGCGCAGCTCGTGGTCCGCGGCGCGCTGGCACGGTTTCAGTTCGAGGGTGGTTGCGGCCTCGGCGTCGCGGCGGAGTTTGGCGCGGCCCTGCGCGTCCCAGGCCAGCGGGCGCGCGGCTGCCGACTCGTCCTCGGGGACGGGGCGCAGCAGGAGCTTGTAGCGCCCGGGCGCGAGGTTCGTCAGGCTGAACGCGCCGCCGTCGCTGACTGAAACTTCCGCGTAGCGCAGGAAGTCTTCGGCGCGCTCGCGCTCGGTGGGGACGAGGTGAAGTTTGAGATTGGCAGGCAGCGCAAGCCCTTCGGCGGCGGGGCGGACGCGCCCGCTCAAGGTCGCGCCGTCCTGCGCCACCTGGACGGCCACGCCCGCGAGTGTTTGGCCCATTTTGAGCGCGACGGCGTTCGTGGGCGCGGGCGGCTTAGGGGCCGCGCCGGGCAGGACGAGCGAGCGCGTGTACCACTGCTCCGCGGGCAGCCTGACGGTCAGGCGATAGCTCCCTTCGAGCAGGTTGCGGATGGTGAACTCGCCGCGCTCGTTCGGGGTCGCGCCGAGCATGGCGAAAGGATGAGAGGAAGGCTCTTTGGCCGCGGCCTTCTCGTCGGGGCGGGCGTTGACGGCCGTCTCTAGCACGGTCGCGGCGCGCGTGGGTTTCGCGCACGGCTCGGCGGGCGCGGGCTCCAACTGGACGCGCCCCTCGATCGAGGCGAGCGGGGCGAGCGTGAGCGCGAGGCCCGTCACGTCCGCGCCCCTGACGGTCACGCGCCGCGGGATTGACGAGAGGCCGCTGCGGTCACTGCCGCCCCACTGCTGCGCCGTCACCTCGTACTCGCCGTCGGCCACGCCTCCGAAAGAGAAAGCCTGCCTGGGCTCATGGCCCGGGTAGGACGCCCACTCAGTTTCAGCGCCGCCGAGTCTCCTCATTACGACCGAGATGCCGTAGCGCTCCTTGTCGGCCAGCGCGCCCGAGAGCGTGCCGCTGACGGTGTAGGCGCGCTCGTTGCGGAAGCGTATGTCCACGCCGGAGACTTCCTCGCCGCCGCCGCGGACGTTGACTTCGCCCGCCGCATCGCGCGTGGAGGAAGGGAAGTAAGTCGGGGCGTCGCCGAGGTAAGCATTGAACGCGCCGTAGAGTCTCTGGCCCCCGCCCGCGACGACGATGTAAGTTCCGGGCGGCAGGCCGAAGAGGCGGTAGATGCCGCGGTCGTCCGTCAGCCTCTCGGGTATGAAGCCGTGGTTGAAGCGCGAGGTGTTGGTGGCGCGTCCGGCCTCGTCGCGCACGCGGACGGCGCGGACAGAGATGGCGACTATGGGCTCGCCGCGCTCGTCGCGCACGGTCCCCGTAATCACCCCGCCCTTCGCGAGCGTGACGTTCACGTTGTCGCCCGGCCTGTAGTACCTGGCCTCGTCGCCCGCGCCCTGCTGCGCCTCCTGCGAACTGACGTACCCGGGCATCGTCGCCGCGACGGCGTAGAGGCCCGGCTCTAAGTCCGGCATGCGGAACTTGCCGTCGCCGTCCGTGCTCGTCGCCAGCGGCGGGCCGGGGACGCGCGCGTACGCTTTGATGACCTGCACGACGGCTTCCGCCAGAGGCCGCCCGTCCTCGCCGACCACGCGCCCCGTAATCGCGCCGCCGCGGGACGAGCCCGCCCGCCCCTTGTCCGCCGCGGCCGCTTGCTGCCCGCGCGCCGCGCACGGCATCAGGAGCAGCAAGACGACAAGCGTCAAGCTCTTCTTAGCGCCTTTGGTTTTTACTTTGCGCCTTTGCGTGAGACGTTGCTGTTTCGCGCAAAGGCGCGAAGGTAAGACGTAAGGCGCAAAGGGTTGAGTCATGGGGCCTGTTGAAGTGCTACTCATGGCTGGCCCCCGGCGGGCTTGGCGTTGAAGTCGAGGATGAGGTTGACTTCGGCGGTGACGCCGTTGTTGATCGTGACCGTCTGCGTGACGATGGGGAGCTGGCGGGGCTGTGGGGTGGCGTAATAATAAGGCTGGACGCCCACCACGTACTCGCCGGGCGGCAGGTTTTCGATGACGAATCGCCCGCGGGCGTCAATCTCTACGCCGTGGCCGCTGAACACGTTCGCATCGGAGTCGCCGCGGCGGCGCGCAGAGACGTTCAGCCGCACCCCCTCGGGGATAGGGCCGTTGACGATGGTGACCGTGCCGCGGACGCGGCCGCTGCTGTACTCAAGGACGACTCGCAGGCCGGTGACGTGCGCGCCCGGCGCGACCTCTATCTCCTGCTGCGGCACCCCGTCGCGCTCGACGCGCGCCAGCGTCAGGTCGGGCGGCGGCGGGTAGGAGGCCAGGTACATCATCGCCTTGCCCGGGCGCAGTCCCGTCATGTGGAACGTCCCGTCGGGCGCGAGCTTGACGCCCCCGTAGCTGGGCACGCCGGGGCCGCGCGTCTGGACGTAGACGCCGATGGAGAGTTGCCGGAGTCTGGCGAGGACCGCGGGGTCGCTCGTCCCCTCTATGACCACCACGCCGCTCAAGGTAGCGCCGCGGCGGAAAGTCACCGTCAGCCCAGTGACGTTGTCGTCCGTGACCTCGAACTTGACGGGGTCGCTGTAGCCTGCGGCGTTGCCCTCCGTCCAGACGAAGGCCGCGTAGCGCCCGGGCAGCAGTCCGTCCAGGCGGAAGCGCCCCTCCGAGTCGGAGAGCGTGCCCCACCCGGTCGCACCCATCTCCTCGCCCTCGCCCCCGCTCCTGAGCGCGCCGTGGCCCACCTGGACGCCCGCCACGGGCTTGCCCGCCTCGTCAACGACGCGGCCCGTCGCCACGTAGGAACGCGACCTGCGCCCGAGGGTGATGTCCGCGTTCGTGACCTCCGTGCCTTCGCCGATTTCGATGACGATGGCCTTCGCCGCGTCGGTCGTGTCCGGGTGGTAGGTGCGCTGGTAGTAGCCGCGGCCGCCGAAGCCGAACCTGACCTCGCCCTCGCCGCCCGCCTCGCCGACGCTGACGGTGTACTTGCCGGGCGCGATGCCGTAGAGGCGGTAGACGCCGCGGTCGTCCGTCTCGTACATGAAGGGGTTGTCGAAGTAGCGACGCCAGTCGCCCTGACCGCCGACGGGGTTGAGCTGGACGCGCTCGCCGATGGCCGGCGTGCCGTCCTCCTGGCGGACGCGGCCCGTGACGACGCCGCCGCGCAGGAGCCTGAAGTCAATCTTCTCGACGGTCTCGCCTTCTGCGACCGTGACCGTCTTGCTCGTGCCGCCGAACATACCCTCGCTCTGCCCGACGTAAGCGGGCGCGAGGGCCAGAAGGGTGTAGCGCCCGGCCGGCAGACCCGTCATCCTGTAGTTGCCCTCGTCGTCAGTCATGACGCGCGAGGAGGCTGCGCGTGCGAAGGGGCTTTCCAGGCGGTAGAGCGCCACGGAGACGCCCTGAGCGGGCTTGCCGCTGATGGTGACGTGGCCCGTGATGACGGCCGAGCCCTGGCCCTTGGGCACTTCCTGCGCCGCGGCGTGGAGAGCTATTGCCGCCAGCGAGACCAGTAGGGAAGCTGCGCGCGCGCGAGAACGCATGAGGGGACTCCTTCTTCAAGGCGGCGGAAAAAGCCTGCGCTGGGAGACACGCGCGGGATTATAGCCGGTTTCATTTTTGCGGGACAGAAAAGTTTATCCCCGGGCGCGGGCCTTGATTCGTGTGCGCCGGGTGTCGGGAATTACGACCCTCACAGGCCGCTCCGGTAAGCTTCAATTTCGCTGGCGATGTCCTCTTCGCTGAGTGCCTGTGCCTGGGGAAGGGATTGGGTGGCCTTAAATAAGTCTTTCAATTCCTGGGTCCGGTCGGAGTCAGTCTCATCCCTCGCGAGGACGACGATCTCGACGCGCTCGCCCTCGCGGAAAGGAAGGTCGGAGATCACGACCTGCTTCGGGTCTTTAATCGTCAGGTAGGTTCGAAACGCTTTCACGACTTCATCCGCCTCTCTCATTTGACGCCGATTATATTCAACTATCATTAGAACGGCCAAGGATGATTCTCTCCCGCAGCCTCTGGGCGACGAAGAGGAGCGCGGCGCTGGTCAGGCCGACGAGGGCGACCGCGGGCCAGTAGCGGAAGTCCAGGTAGTTGATTTCGTAGAAGAGCTTCAGCCAGCGGAGGAGGAAGAAGTCGCTCCGGCTGGCGGCCAGGACGAAGTAGACGGCCAGGATGCCCACCCCGTAGAGCAGGTAGATGCGGACGTTCTTCTCGCCCTTGTGGAGCGCGACGGCGAAGAAGTTGGCGACGGAAGTGATGACCATGATGCTCAGCATCGTCATCTGTAGGTCTTCGCCGCTGAGGCCGTAGTAGCGGCGGGTCACGTACTCGCCCAGGTAGGCCGCCGCGGCCATGAAGAGCGCCGAGACGACGACGAACGAGTAGAGGTCGCGCGTGAAGTGCTGGTTCTTGCTCGCGTTGTTGTTCCTGAGCGCGATGAAGAAGGCCGGGAGCACGATCGTGAAGATGTTAATCAGCGAGACGCGGCGCGGCGTCAGCGGGAAGTCGAAGAGAAAGAAGATGTGCAAGAGCGCCAGGCAGATGACCAGAAAATTTTTACTGAGGAAGAGCTTGGCCGTGGAGCTGACCGTGTTGACGATCTTGTTGCCCTCGTCGAAGATCGTCGGCAGGAGCGAGAAGCGGTTCTTGAGCAGCACGATGTCCGCGACCTCTTTCGTAATCTTGCTCCCCTCCTCCATCGCGATGCCCATGTCCGCGGCCTTGATGGCGGGCAGGTCGTTGACGCCGTCGCCGATCATCGCCGTGTAAATCTTCTCCTTTTTCAGCGCCTCGATGATGCGCAGCTTGTGGTCGGGCCGGAGGCGGGCGAAGATGACGTGCTCGCGGACCACGTCGAGTAATTCCGCGTCCGCAATCGAGTCGAGCTGTTGTCCCGAGATGAGCTGGTCGTCGGGGATGTCCCAGCCTATCTCGCGCACGACGGCCTGAATCGCGTCGGGCGCGTCGCCCGAGAGAATCTTGAGGTTGATGTCGTGCGACTGGAAAAGGCTGATGGCCTCCATCACGTCGTCGCGGATTTGGTCCGTGATGGAGACGATGCAGATGGGCTCGATTAAGATTTTGCCCGCGTCCTCGCGCGCGTCCGCGAGCGACACGCCGGGCGCGAGCCGCCCGAAGAGCACGTTGCGGTAGACGCCCAGGCGGTGCTCGGCGAAGAGGGCTTCGGCGCGCTCGCGCGCCCCGGGCGCGACGCTCGGCAACAGGAGGTCGAACGCGCCGAAGATGAAGCTGCTATCAGCGCCGTTCGAGCGGGCGCGGATCAGGCTCATCTTCTTCTCGGAGCTGAACGGGACTTCGTCCAGAAGCTTCACCGCGTCGTCGGCCGGGAAGGGCGCGAGCGTCCTCAGCGTCGCGTTCTTGTCCGAGGAGAGTTTCCCGTAAGTCCCCAGCAGACTCTCGGCCTGCGCGCGGTCTAGCGCCGAGTCGAGGAGCGTGATGCGGTTGACCGAGAGCTTGTTCTGCGTCAGCGTCCCCGTCTTGTCCATGCAGACGATCTGGACGTTGGAGAAGGACTCGATGGCGTTGAGGCGCTCGATGATCGCGCCGATACGGCTGATGCGATAGACGCCGAGGGCGAACGTGATGGAGGCCATCAGGACGAGCCCCTGCGGGATGAGCGAGATGACGATGGTCGAGAGCCTGCGGATGAAGTCCAGGTTGTCTACGTTGGCGTGCGGGTCGAAGAGGAGTTCCAGGCCGACGAGCGCGACCGAGATGAGGAGCAACGTCTCGACGATGTGATTCAGCTTCTTCTGAAGCGGCGTCAGCGTGTGCTTGAGCTTCTTGGCGATGTCGGTGACCTTGTTGGCGTAGCAGGCGTCGCCGACCTTCTCCGCGACGTAAGCGCCGTTGCCCGAGACGCAGAAGCTGCCCGACAGAATCTCGTCGCCGGGGTTCTTGAAAACTGGCACAGACTCGCCCGTCAGGAGCGACTCGTCAACCTCCAGGTGGTTGGAACTGTGCACGCGCCCGTCAACGACGACCTGGTCGCCGCGGCCGAGCATGACGAGGTCGTCCGTGACTATCTCCTTCTGGTCAATCGAGACCTCGCCGCCGTCGCGCAGGACCGTGACCTTGCGCTCCAAGAGGAGGTTGACCTTGTCGAGCGCGCGCTTGGCCTTGATCTCCTGCGAGATGGCGAGGACGGTGTTAATCAGGGCGACGGCCCCAACGCCGATGGAGTCCAGGATGAGCGTGGAGTGGCCCGTCCTGAAGTAGAAGAAGAGGAGGAAGCAGACGACGACGAGGACGACGAAGTTGAAGACCGAGAAGAGGTTCTCGAAGATGATCTGCTGCGTCCGCTTCGTGCGCGTCTCGGAGGCGACGTTGCGCAGGCCGCGCGCCACCCGGTCCCTGACTTGTTCGGAGGTTAAGCCCGTGAGTTCCAATTCGATTATTCCAGGCGACTAGCTAATGATTCTGATTCCCGGCGCGGGGCGATGACAATCCGGCTGAACGGTCGGATAGATTGAGTTGTGCGGCGCAGTCCTCAGGCGGCAACTTCGACGTAAGAGAAATAACTGTTCGGCTCCGGCACCTCATAGCCTTCCTGGCGCAACCCCTCTATGTGAAATTCGATGGCCTCCTGAATATTCCGCTCAACCTCTTCTTTGGTCTTTCCGGTGGAACCGCAGCCCGGCACGTCAGGAGAATAGGCCGAATATCCTGTGTCCGTCTTCTCTACGATGATTAAATATTTCTTCATGGCTTGAGCCCTGCCTGCTTGAGAATATTGTTCAGCGTGCCGGGGGCCACTTCGTCACCCCGATTACCCGGGATGGTAACTAAGCCCGGTTTCGTTTGATGCTTATACTGATGATGGCTACCTTTCGTCCTGACCCAGTACCAGCCGTCTTTTTCAATCAGTCTGACGAGGTCTCTGACTTTCACTGCCCAACAATAGTTCCTGTCCGACAAATGGTCAATGACCTGCGCGCCCCGATTCGATGTTACTTATTCAACACGTACTTGAGGACCTGCGTGCGGCCGGCGACGAGCAGTTCGTTCTGGTCGTTGAAGGCCAGGCCGTCGGACATGTTGCCGTCCACCTTGAAGGTGTCCAGGTAGCGGCCCTCCGAGTCGAAGACCTGTACGCCTTTGATGTCGCTGACGAAGACGCGGCCCTTCCCGTCCACGGCGATGGCGTCCGCCGCGCGGAACTGCCCGGACTCCTCGCCGGAGCTGCCGAACCTGTTGACGAAGCGGCCGTCCGAAGAGAACTTGAAGACCGACCCGCGGTGGTCAGAGAGCGCATAGATATTCCCCAACCCGTCCACGGCCACGCTCGCTATTCTCTCGGGGTCGCCGGTCTGCGTCTGGAGCGCCTTGGTGATGGTGCGCACGACCCGGCCGCCCGCGTTGAAGCGCACGATGTCGTCGTTGTTGACCACCGCGACCAGTCCGCCGTCGGGCGTGGCGCGCACCTGGTCAAAGTAGGCGCGGCCGTGGTCGGTCGCGCTGCTGTACTCTATCTTGCCGAGCGGGTTGCCGGTCGTGCCCTCGAAGCGCAGGATTTCGCCGCGCTGGACGACGTAGACCGTGCCCCTGCGGTCGGCCGTCAACTGCCTGACGGGCATCTTCGGGTCAACAGTCCACTGCGTGATGAATTTGCCTCCGGCGTCGAAAGCCTGTATGCGCCCGCCGTTCAGATACTCGCCGACGTAGATTCTCCCCTCGCCGTCCACGCCGATGCTGCGCGCGTCCTTGAACATTCCCGGCCCAATTCCCTCGGCCCCGAATTTGAGGCCGACGGAGGCGAAGCCGGGCGCGGCGGCCACGTCGTGCGAGTGTGGGGTGTTCGGGCCGGTGGGAAAGCCCGTGCCGGGCGCGACGACAACCGGCGAGCTGGCGTGTTTGAGGCCGGCGACGAGGCCCCAGATTCCTGCGCCGACGCCCGCGAAGATGAGGATGACTACGGTGAGCGCTATCCAGCTGGCGGTGCGCTTGGCCTTGTGAGTAATCTGCTGCACGGCGGGGTGCGCCTGCACGTCGTGCATCGAGACGGAGACTTGGCCGGGCTGCTCGCCCGCGGCCATGCGCTCGACGGCGAGCTTCGCCTCGGCGAGCCCCACGCCGAACATCTCGCGGTAGAGCTTGATGGCCTCAAGCTTGTTGCCGGCGCGCGCGAGGCGCGCGATCTCCTGCAAGTTGGCCGCGCGCTCTTGCAGCCTGAAGAGGCCGTCGAAGAAGCCGCCGCCGCCGTGGGGCTGGGCGGCCGCGCGGGGCCGCAGCTCTTCGGGCACGATGATGGAGTTTCCGCAGAAGGGGCAGCGGACGGTCAGCGCGCCGCCCGCCTCGTATTCGAGCGGCCCGCCGCACGACGTACATTTGAAAGGTATGCTCATGGGTGGAAAGTTTTGGGCGGAAGGCTCCTCACTTACTCTTCCGCCTGAGTTGATTGCCTGTGCCGGATCAGGTCGGCCAAGCCTTCGAGCGCGCGGCGGCCCATCCCCGTCGGGTCCTTCTTCGTCCCCAAAAACTCCTGCGCGTCCGTGATAATCGCCAGCAGCTCGTTCTGCACCACCAGCCTGATCTGCGCCTCGTCAGCTTCGGTCATCAGTCTTTTCTCCCGCTTGAAATCGTCTTCGGATGGAAAGTCGGGGAAGTATAAAGCCTCAAGGGGGGCGGCAACAAATTTCGACCACCGGGCCAGGCCATTTTTGCGTTATTATATTTCGCCAACCGGAGAAGAAAAGCCATGAAGAGATTCCGCATCACGCTCGAAAAGCACGAGCACAGCGAGGCCGCTCTGATGACCCTGCCGTTTGACGTTCAGAAAGTCTTCGGCACGCGCGCCCGCGTCCCCGTCCGCGGGACGATCAACGGCTTCGCTTTCCGCAGCTCCATCTTCCCCAAGGGCGACGGCCGCCACTACATGGTCGTCAACAAGGAAGTCCGCGCCGGGGCTAAGGTTAAAGGCGGCGACACCGTCACCGTCCACATGGAGCGCGACGACGAATCCCGCACCATCGAGCCGCCCGCAGACCTTGCGCGCGCCCTCAAAGCCAACAAAACCGCACGGGCCGCCTGGGAAAAGCTCAGCTACACGCGCCAGAAGGAGTACGCCGCGGCCGTCGCAGAGGCCAAAAGGCCCGAAACCCGCGCCCGCCGCATAGAGAAGGCCGTCACCGAGCTGGCCGCCGGCAAAAAGCCTGTTTAAACGTCTTAAGTGAGTACCGCCTGCGGTAGCGGGCGGGTGCTGGCGGCCTTGAGACCCGCCCGCTACCGCAGGCGGTACTGACCTCACACACCCCGTATCCGGTTGACCCTTGAGGGCAACTGGCTTTATATTTAAGGCATCTTAAATTTTCGAAAAAGTTAAGTATGGAGGGGCCTGATGTCTGGGTCGTCGCCGGCGAGAAGAGTGGAGGAAGTTTTGAGCAGTTTTACGGAGATGATGTCCGGGCTGATGATTGATCAGTATCAGAAACAGCTCACGGAGCTGGAACTGACGCTGCCCCAAGCGCAGGTCTTGAGGGTGCTCAGGCGCGGCCCTTTGCAAACGGGCCAGTTGGCGGCCGAGATGAGGATTTCGGCCCCGGCCGTGACGCAACTAACCGACAGGCTGATCCGTAAAGGATTAATCGAGCGACACGCGGCCGCAGACGACCGCCGGTGCGTCATCGTCGCCCTCTCCGCGCAGGGGCGGCAGCTCGTGGACAGGTTCCGCGAGCGGAGACGGGAAATCTTCGACGAGGCGCTCGCGGAGTTGACCGAAACGGAGCGCAGGCAGGCTTTCGAGGTGCTTGAGAAGGTGGTCAAGGCGCTCGAAAATTACGACTCGGGCGCAAGTTTAGGCCACGCGAACGATTCAACGGGAAAGAAACAGAAGGTTTCGTGGAAACAAGGGGAATGAGAGAAATGAGAAAATTTAAGAAATTCGTACTCGCGGTCGCGGCTCTGCTGACTTTTGCGACCGCGGCTGCCGTCACAAGCCCCGTCGCGGCCAACGCGCAGGGGCTGGACGAGCAGCAGGTTATGAAAAAAGTCCGTAAAGAGCTGGTCACTTTGCCCTATTACGGCGTGTTTGACAACCTGGCTTACAAAGTCGAAGGCTCGACCGTGACCCTTTTCGGGCAGGTCGTTCAGCCCTCGACGCGGAGTGACGCGGAGCGCCGCGTGGCGAAAATCAAGGGCGTGGAGCGCGTCGTCAACCAGATAGAGGTGCTGCCGCTCTCGTCTTTCGACAATACGACCAGGGTGCGGGCGTACCGCGCGCTGGCCCGCACGGGCGGGCTCTACCGCTACCTGCTGGGGGCAAATCCGTCGGTGCACATCGTCGTCAACCGCGGCCACCTGACGCTGGAAGGCGTCGTCGCCAACGAAGGCGACCGCCGGCTGGCTTACATCACGGCGAACGGGGTCTCGGGCGTCTTCTCCGTGACGAACAACCTGCGCACGGACAGGGAGGCCAGGGCTTACTAATGGGCGGGCCTGGATTGAATTAAAGTGAGGAAACGGACTGCCCGGCGGCCCTCGTCCCGCCGGGGCGGCCCGTTTCCGACAAACTTTTTCTATGAAGATAACAGGCTCTTGAAATCAAACTAATTGTCGGGCGGGTGCATCATGGGATATTTGCTTTCGAGGCTGCCGTCGGGAGAGTGATTATGGGGACTCGCGCGAGAGGTGAAATTGTGAGCATGTTGGAGAAAAACGTGAACAAGGAAGGGTTCCGCTCGCTCGTGCTGGGCGACGAAAGATACAGACCGTTCGACGGCCTCAATCAAGAGCAGGAGGGCGAGACGGTCGCCACGGACAAGCTCGAAGACGTTCTGCAAAAGCTGGACGAGGCTTCCTTGGCCGAGGCCGACCCGGCGGCGCTGCTGCTCGAAGACGTTTCCTCAGGCACGACCGAGGAGAGCGGCGAGGCTTTCGACGAGGACGAGCTAGACCTGTCGGCCGGCGAGGAAGACAAGGCGACGGACCCCGTCCGCATGTACCTCCGCCAGATGGGGCGCGTCCCGCTCTTGACGCGCGAGCAGGAAGTCTCCATCGCCAAGCGGATCGAGAACGGGCAAATCCGCGCCAACCGCGTCATCTCGCGCTCGCCCATCGCCATCAGCGAGCTGATTAAAATCGGCGACGAGCTCGAAGCCAGCGCGCTCAGCATACGCGACGTCGTGGCCTTCTCCGAGCAGGCCGAGATAGACGAGCAGGAGGACCGCGGCGACGAGTATCTGCGCCTGACCCTTGAAGGCATCGAGCGCATCCGCGCGCTCTCGCGCCAGGGGCAGAAGGAGTGGGACAAGCTGCGCGCCGAGCTGAAGGTGACGCGCGGCAAGAAGTCCAAGAAGCTGCTGCGCATCAAGCGCAAGGCCGTGCGCGCGCGCCTCGACATCGCACGCGCCATCAAGGAACTGAACCTCAAAGAGGACACGCGCCAGCGCCTGATCGCTTCAATCGCGGCCGTCCACAAGGAGGTCCGCTCGGCCGAGCGCGAGATTGACAAGCTGACCGAGAAGCTCAACCGCAAGCGCATCAAGCCCGAGGACGAGAAGGAGTACAAGCGGCTGATTACAGTCGCCAGGCGCAGGCTCAAGCAGGTCGAGACGGACACGTTCCTCTCGCCCGTGGAGGTCAAGCGCTCGCACCAGGCGATTGCCGTCAGCGAGGCGCAGACCACGGAGGCCAAGCGCGAGATGACGGAGGCCAACCTGCGCCTCGTCGTCTCCATCGCCAAGAAGTACGTCAACCGCGGCTTGCAATTCCTGGACTTGATTCAGGAGGGCAACATCGGGTTGATGAAGGCCGTGGACAAGTTCGAGTGGCGGCGCGGCTACAAGTTCTCGACCTACGCGACGTGGTGGATTCGTCAGGCCATCACGCGCGCCATCGCCGACCAGGCGCGGACGATCCGCATCCCCGTCCACATGATCGAGACCATCAACAAGCTGGTCAAGACCTCGCGGGCGCTGGTGCAGGAGTTGGGCCGCGAGCCGACGAACGAGGAGATCGCCGATCGGGTTGACATGTCCGTGGCGAAGGTGCGCGCCGTTTTCAAAATGGCACAGCAGCCCGTCTCGCTCGAAACGCCCATCGGCGAGGAGGAAGACTCGCACCTCGGCGACTTCATCGAGGACAAGTCCGGCAGCAACCCGGCCGAGTCCGTCGTCGCCTCGAACCTGAGGGAGATCACGGACGAGGTGCTGGCGACCTTGAGCCCGCGCGAGGAGAAGGTCATCAAGATGCGCTTCGGCCTCGGCCTCCACGGCGAGGAACACACGCTCGAAGAGGTCGGCGAGGACTTCTCCGTCACCCGCGAGCGCATCCGCCAGATCGAAGCCAAGGCCCTGAGAAAGCTGCGCCACCCCTCGCGCGCACGCCTCCTCAAGCCCTTCATCGAAGACCAGCAGTAAACGGCTGGCCGTAAGATTTAAGCCCCGTCAGGGGCGGCGCGAAAATAGCCCAGCACTTCAGTGCTGGGTAACAGATGGGTAGAAATGTTGAGTCCCGTAGGGACGGCCGAACATTTCAGCCGTCCCTACGGGACTCAACTCTTTTCTCGCTTCTTACCCAGCACTGAAGTGCTGGGCTATTATCAACAGCCCCTGACGGGGCTGGGCGCTTGAGTGGGGCTTCAACCGTCGGCTGCTTTTCAGTGTGACTGTTTGTAAAGCCTTTTCAATCTCTCTAACGTGTCCGCCTCGCGGGTGCTCTTGTCGGTGCGCTCGCGCTTGAAGCGCGGGATGCGGAGGACGTAGCCGGCCTCGTAGCGATTCGTTTTCTGTATGTCCTGGAAGTCAACTTCGAGGACCATCTCGGGCTCGATCTCGACGTTGCGCCCGCGCGCGGCGACGATCTTCGGTTCGAGCCTGGCCGTCAGCTCCTTCAACAAGGCTTCCGAAAAACCTGTGCCAACTTTGCCGACGGTTTTGAAGCGGTCCCTGTCGCGGATGGAGACGACGAGGCTGGAGAGCAGGCCGCGCCGGCGGCCAGAGCCCCAGATGCCGCCCGTCACTACCACGTCCAGCGTCTCGAACGCGGGCTTGATCTTCATCCAATGCTCCGTGCGCTGGCCCGGCACGTAAGGCGCGTCCGGGTCTTTCGCCATCACGCCCTCGTGCTTCGCCGCGAGCGCCTGCCGGAAAAACTTCTCCTCGTCCACGATCTTGTCCGAGACGACCGCCTCCGTCATCTTCACGCGCGCGGTCGTGCGGAAGAGTTTCTTCAGCCGCGCGCGCCGCTCGCTCTGCGGCCTGTCCATCAAATCACAGCCTTCGTGGTAGACGAGGTCGAAGAGGTAGAGCACGAGCGGAATCTCGCGCGCCTTCTCTTCGATGTTGTGCACGCGCCCGAGGCGCATCAGGACGGCCTGGAACGGCTGCTTCTCTTTGAGCGAGGAATCGAAGGCGACGGCCTCGCCCTCCATGACGGCGTCGCCGCCGCGCCAAGCCTTGCGCAGCGCCGCGGCCACGTCGGGCAGGGCTGCGCTGTCGTCGTTCAGGCGGCGCGAGTAGAATTTGATTTCCGCGGGGTCGCCGCGCTTGAGGTGGATTTGCAGGCGCGCGCCGTCGTACTTCACCTCGAAGATAATCTGCTTGCCCTTGAGCCGGCGGAAAATCTCCGAGTGGTCGTCCATCTTGTGCGCGTTCATGAACTGGTAGGGCCGGAAGAGCGCGAGGCCCGTGCGCTCCAAACTCTTTCGGCCCTTCTTCGCGCTCGCCGCCGTGAGCCCTATGTCGTTGGTCATCGCGTAGAGGTGCTCGACGCTCGCGGCCTCCACGTCGAAGGCCGAGGCCAAGGCGCGCGTCAGCGTGCCGAAGCCGACGCCTATGCGCATCTGGTTGAGGGCCATTCGCGTGAAATATTTCGCGCCTGCGGCGGTCGTGCCCTTGAAGATTTCTTCGACGAGCTTCAGGCGGTCTTCATCGCGCGTGACGGCGCGGTTAACTCTCTGCCACAACTTATCCACGGTCAAAACGTCCGCGCCGGAAGTCAGGCGCGCGACGACCTCGCTCATGTCGCCCGTGCGCTTCACCTCGTCGTCTATCTCGTCCGGCGTGCGGCCCGAGCGCGCGGCGAGCGCGGCGCGGATTGTGCCGGGGCCTATGCCGAGCTTGTCCGAGAATTGCGGCGGGACGAGTTCGCCGACCGTTAAATGCGCCACCGCCCCGAGCGTCTTGCTGTCCAGGCCGCGGAAAAGCTCCGCGAGGGCGCGGACTCTTTGAGGCTCACCCTTCGTCCGCTGAAGCTCGTCGTAAATTTGTGCCAGTTCGGAAAATTTCATCGCCGACCCCCCTTGATTCAAATGGACACAGTCGAGTTGATAGAAATACAGTAGGGTGCAAATTGCAAGCCAGGCGAGACGGGGAGGTAGCAATGCCGAAGTCGAAAAGGGCCGCGCGGCTCGAAGAGCTGGCCGCGCAGATTCGCGTCTGTACGAAGTGCCCGCTCTGGGAGTCGCGCACGCTGGCGGTGCCCGGCGACGGCAAGTTTTCCTCCAAAGTGATGATCATAGGCGAAGCGCCCGGCCGCGAAGAGGACGAGTCCGGCCACCCCTTCGTCGGCTCCGCCGGCCGTTACCTAGACCACGTCCTCGAAGGGACCGGCATTGATCGCAGCCACCTCTTCATCACGAACACGGTCAAGTGCCGCCCTCCCAAGAACCGCACGCCGAAGAGTCTTGAGGTCAAGACCTGCACGTCGAACTACCTGTTCGAGCAGATCGAGCTGATTAACCCGAAGCTGATTATGATGCTCGGCGCGGTGGCAGCTAAGACGGTGCTGGGCGTCAAGAGCATCAACGAGGCGCGCGGGCGCGTCCACGAGCGCGACGGGAGAAAGTACCTCGTCGGCTACCACCCGGCCGTCAGGTTTTATCGCGAAGACCTGGGCGAGAAGGTCAAGGAAGATTTCGCGCTGCTCAAGCGCGAGCTGAAGAAACTCTAGCGCAGGTTGCTCTTCGGGAAGAGGACGCGGTCGGGCTCCGCGTTCAACCTTTCGAGCATCTTTTTGATGAGGATGGTCTTGACGCGCCCCGCCCGCTTCGGCTCGACCACGTAGCGGACAATCGCCTCGACCCAGGTGCTCTGGCTGATGCGGAAGAAGACCGCCGGGTGTTCCCTGACTTCGAGCTGGTCAACGGGCGTGTTCGAGAGCAGCTCGCGGAACGTCCTGACGCGCTCGATCATCGCCTGGCCCAATTCCTCCTCGGCCGTCTCCTGCATGATCTTCGCCACGAACTCCAGGTCGCTCTGGTAGGCGACCTGGAAACTGATCTCGTTCCAGATGTAAGGGAAGAGCGGCCAGGAGTAGTTGTAGACGGCCGTGCCGAGGACGCTGGAGTTGGGGAACTTGATGATGCGGCCGCTCGGGTGATCCGTGGAAAGGTATTGCCCGCCGAACTCCCAGAGCGTCGTGTCCAGGTAGCTGACGTCAATCACGTCGCCGGTCGCCTCGCCGATCCTGATGCGGTCGCCGACGCGGTAAGGCGCGCGGACCAGTATGTAAATCCAGCCGATGAAGCTGGTGATGGGCGTCTGGAGCGCGAAGCCTAGGATGAGCGAAATCAGCCCGAGCGAGACGACGGTCGTGTACCAGTTGGCGAAGATGATGGAGATGACGATGAGGACGAGCACGAGGCCGACGAGCAGGCGCAGGATGCGGCGCAGGTTGTAGCGCGTGGCGGCGTCGTAGAGCCGCCCGAGGACGTAGAGGTCTATGGCCTTCGCCACCCCGAGCACGAGCACGACGGCCATCGCGCCGAGCACGAGCCTCTGCGAGAGCGCCACGTACTTGCCCGCGAAGTCGAAAGCGCCCAGGCGGAGCAGGTAGTAGATGCCGGCGAACGAGAGGAGCAGGAGCACGTAGGTCAGAAGCCAGACTTTGCCGCGGGTCGCGACCGCGGGCCTGACCTCCGGCTTCGCGGTCGCGGTCTGCTGGAGCGCCTGGCGGACCTCCTTGCGCTCCTTCAGTCGCTCGGCCTTGACCTTCTCATCGGCGGTCGTCGTCATCTCTCTCCTCCCTCAACGCAGCGACCTGCGGCGCGCGCCCCGTACTCTATAGCCCCGTCGGGAGCGCGTTGTAAATGGCCGGGGCAGAGGTCCGCGACCGTCTTGAGCCTCACCGGCGCGCGTGCTATCCTGTTTTCACACCCGATTCCCTGATTCCCCTTGAACGAAAACCCCTTCCGCGCATCGGTCTGCCTCGCCGTCGCGCGGCGGCGAGTAAAAAACAGGGGGAAGGAAAAAGTCTTATCATGTCACTCAAAAACTTGTTGGAGCGGTTGGCCGCCTTCGAGCCGACCCAGTACCCGTTCATCAGTCTCTACCTGAACGCGCAGGCGAACGACCGCGGGCGCGACGACTTCGACCTCTTCGTGCGGCAGGAACTGGACGCCCGCGCCAAGACGTTCGAGCCGCACACGCCCGAGCGCGAGAGCTACGATCGCGATGTCGAGCGCATTAAGGACTACCTCGAACAAGAGGTGCGCCCGTCGGCCAACGGCATCGTCATCTTCGCGTGCGCGGGCTCGGACGACTTCTTCGAGGCAGCGCAACTCGACGCGCCGATTGAGCGCAACCGCCTCTTCGTCTTCGACCACCCGCATCTTTACCCACTCGCGCGGCTGATAGAGCAGTACGAGCGCTATGCCGTGCTCGTGACCGACACGAACTCGGCGCAAATCTTCGTCTTCGGCTACGGCCGGCTGATAGACCACGACGAGATACAGAATGTTAAGACCAACCGCTCGCAGGTCGGCGGCTGGTCGCAGATGCGCTACCAGCGGCACGTCGAGAACTACCACCTGCACCACGCCAAGGAGGTCGTCGAGGCGCTCGACCGCGTGGTGCGCGAGGACAACATAGAGAAGATCATCCTCTCGGGCGACCAGACGACGATCATCCCCGTCCTGCGCGAGCAACTGCCGAAGCACCTCGCGGAGAAGGTCGTTGACACCATCAACCTCGGCGTCAAGACGCCCGAGCACGAAATCCTCGAAGCGACCGAACAGTTGATGCGCGTCGAGAACGCGACGAGCGACGCGGAGAAGGTCAAGCGGCTCCTGGACGAATACCGCGCGGACGGCCTGGCCGTGGTCGGCGTCGCGGCGACCTTGGCCGCGCTCTCGAACGGACAGGTGGAGGAGTTGTTCATCAGCGCCTCCATGCGTGGGATACGCTACGACGAGCAGGAGGTGGAGAAGGTGATGGCGGCCTACGCTCCGGCGACGGGGCCGACGGCCGACGCGAGCGAGCCGCGCACGGTGGCCGACGAACTGGTCCGCCGCGCCGAGACGATGTCCTCGGCCGGCGTTACCTTCATCGAGGACGAGTCGCTACTGGTGAGCGCCGGCGGCGTCGGCGCGCTCATACGCTATCACATCACGGACACAGCGGGAGGGGACAATGTCGGATAAGGACAGGCAGAAGAAGGACGGCCGCGACAAGAACAAGAAGAACCAGGCCACCCGCGAGGGCGAGAAGAACCCGCGCAAGCAGGGAGCCACCGCACCCCAACAGGCGAAGGCTCAATCCAACCTGACCGACAGGGAACCGGGCGCGGCGGGCACTAAATAGCTCGTCAATCATTTGTCTTAGCGCCTCCAGCGTCTTTGCGTGAAATATTAATTTCACGCAAAGACGCTGGAGGCGCTAAGTGTCTTTTGGGTTATTCGACCGTGACCGACTTCGCGAGGTTCCTGGGCTGGTCAACGTCGCAGCCGCGGCGGACGGCGATGTGGTAGGCCAGGAGTTGGAGTGGGATGACGGCGAGGATGGGCGAGAGTAGATCGCTCGCTTGCGGAATCTCTATGACGTGGTCGGAGACGACGGAGGACATGGTGTCGTCCTCGTTGAGGATCGAGAGGACGACGCCCTCGCGCGCCTTGACTTCGACGATGTTCGAGTGCGTCTTCTCGTAGCGAACCTCGGAGGCGCGGTTGCCCTCCTCGCGCGTGTTGATGAAGACGACGGGCAGGCGCTCGTCAATCAGCGCGTTGGGGCCGTGCTTCATCTCGCCGGCCGGGTAGCCCTCGGCGTGGATGTAGGAAATCTCCTTCAGCTTGAGCGCGCCTTCGAGCGCCACGGGGAAGTTGATGCCGCGCCCGAGGTAGAGAAAATCCGTCGAGCGGAAGAACTCCCGCGACAACTCCTCTATCTCGTCCGACTCGTTTAAGAGGTGCTCGATCTTGACGGGAAGCTCGGCGAGCTGCTGCGCGTGATGGCGGGCCTCGTCCTCAGAGAGCACGCCGCGCAATTGGCCCAAATAGAGGCCGAAGAGGTAGAGCGCGATCATCTGCGAGGTAAAAGCCTTGGTCGAGGCGACGCCGATTTCGGGGCCGGCGTGCGTCAGGATCGTGCCGTCGGCCTCGCGCATGATCATGGAGCCCTGGACGTTGCAGATGGCGAGCACCTTCGAGCCGCGCTCCTTGGCCTCGCGCAGCGCGGCGATGGTGTCGGCCGTCTCGCCCGACTGCGAGATGACTAGAAGCAACGTGTCTTCGGTCATCACGGGGTCGCGGTAGCGGAACTCGGAGGCGTAGTCAACGTCCACGGTGACGCGCGCCAGCTGCTCGATCATGTACTTGCCGGCCAGACCGGCGTGCCAGGAGGTGCCGCAGGCGGCGATCTTGATGGAGGTGAAACGCTTGAAGTCGCTCTCGGCGATGTTCTTCATCTCGTCTAGGAAGACGCGGCCGGTGTCGAGCGAGACGCGGCCCTGGACGGTGTCGCGGACGGCGCGCGGCTGCTCGTAAATTTCCTTGAGCATGAAGTGCTTGAAGCCGCCCTTCTCCGCCATGATCGGGTCCCACGTGATGCGCTGCTGGACGGGCTCGACCGAGTTGCCCTCGAAGTCCGTGACGCGCACGGCGTCTTTCGTGAGCACGGCTATCTCGCCGTCGCCGAGGAAGAAGATGTCGCGCGTGTGCTGGAGGATGGGCGGGATGTCGGAGGCGACGAAGTACTCGCCGTCGCCAAGGCCGATGACGACGGGCGGCCCCTGGCGCACGGCGATGATCGTGTCCGGCTCGTCGGCGTTGATGATCGAGAGCGCGAAGATGCCGTGAAGCTCCGCGACGCTGCTGCGCACGGCCTGCTCGAAAGACTCGCCCTTCTTCAAATACTCTTCGATTAAGTGCGCGACGATCTCGGTGTCGGTTTCGGTGACGAAGCGGTGGTCGCTTTTGCGCAGGCGGTCTTTGAGCTTGAGGTAGTTTTCGATGATGCCGTTGTGGACGACGACGACGCGGCCCGTGCAGTCGCGGTGCGGGTGCGCGTTCTCCTCTGTGGGCCGGCCGTGCGTGGCCCAGCGCGTGTGGCCGATGCCGTAAGTGCCGTCGAGGGGCTGTAAGCGAATCGCCTCTTCGAGATTGCGGAGCTTGCCTTCGGCGCGGCGGATTTCGAGGTCGTGGCCCTCGTCCACGACGGCGATGCCGGCCGAGTCGTAGCCGCGGTACTCAAGTTTCCTCAGGCCGTCAATGATGACGGGCACGACCTGCTTGTTGCCGACGTATCCAACGATGCCGCACATGATAAAAGCAGTGATGAGTGATGAGTGATGAGTGATGAGCTTCGCGTGACTACTCGGGTTGAGTCACGAGGCTTTCATCCTTCACCGTCTCACCAGCATCCACTGGTTCCTCCTTAGATTCTACAAACCGTTTCTTGATGGTCGCCGGGACGCCCGCGACGAGCGTGTCGGGCGGCACGTCCCGGGTGACGACCGAGCCCGCGCCCGTGACGGAGTTGCGACCGACGCGGACGGGCGCGACGAGCATCGTGTCGGAGCCGATCTTGACCTCGTCCTCGATGACCGTCTCGTGCTTGTTCTTGCCGTCGTAGTTGCAGGTGATCGTGCCCGCGCCGATGTTCGTGCGCTCGCCTATGGTCGCGTCGCCGAGGTAAGTCAAATGCATCGCCTTCGACTTGCGCCCCAGACGCGACTTCTTCATCTCGACGAAGTTGCCGACGGCCGCGCCCTCTTCCACCTTCGCGTTCATGCGCAGGTGCGCAGACGGGCCGACAGAGCACCCGTCGGCGATTTCGCTGTCCACGATGACGCAGTGGTCGAGGATGCGGACGCCGTTGCCGACGCGCGAGTTGGTGATGCGCGCGCCGGAGCGAATCTCGCAGTCGTCGCCGATGATGGTGTTGCCTTCGATTTGGACGCCGGGGTAGACGACGCAGTCGCGGCCGAGCTGGGCCTCGGCGCTGACGTAGGTGTGCGCGGGGTCTATGAAGGTCACGCCGCTGTCCAGCATCAGGCGGCGCAAGGTGCGCTGACGCACGATGCGCTCGAACTCGGCCAGCTCGACGCGCGTGTTGATGCCGGAGACTTCGCGCGCGTCCGCGTGCAGGAAGATGCTCACGTCCTCGCCGTCCGCGCGCAGGATGCCGGGCACGTCCGTCAGGTAATACTCGCCCTGCGCGTTGGCGGGCCGGACGCGTTCGAGAGCGCCAAAGAGCGCGCGCGTCTCGAAACAGTAGATACCGGCGTTAATCTCTTTTATCTGCCGCTCCTCGGGCGTGGCGTCCTTTTGTTCCACGATCTTGAGAAAGCGGCCGTCCTCGTCGCGGACGATGCGCCCGTAGCCCGTGGGGTCTTCGAGCCTGACTGTCAACATCGTGCAGGCCGCGCCGCGCCCGCGGTGCGTGCGGTGCTGCTGTATGAGCGCGCCCAGGGTTTCGGCGCGCACGAGCGGCACGTCGCCCGAAAGAACTAGAAGCGTCGAGCTTGAATCGGCGAAGGCTTCGCGCGCGGCCATGACGGCGTCGCCCGTGCCGCGCTGCTCGGCCTGCACGACGAAGGCCGCGCCGTGCTCGCCCAACTCTTCGCGCACGGCCTTTTCCACCAAGTCCGCCTGGTGGCCGACGACGACGTGCACGGGGCGCGACGTGAGCGCCGCGGCCGCGCGCGCGACGTGCGCGATCAGCGGATGGCCGCCCAACTCGTGCAGCACCTTCGCCGTGCGCGAGCGCATCCGCGTGCCGAGCCCCGCGGCCAGAATCAGCACGTCGAGCGGCCCCGGCTGCGCGGCCGCGTCCTGCGTGCTGAACTGCGTTTGCTTCTCCATAAAAAATTTCAGAGCCCCATGACGCTCTCGCGGCCGCGCCGCGCCTGCTCGCAGCAGGCCAGCACGACGCGCGCCACCTTATGCGGATTGTGCCGGACTTTCTCGCCGTCGTCCAGAAGGTCCGCGCGCACGACCTCTGTCTCCGCGCCGAAGCGCTTCTCGAAGAGGTGATCCTGCATCCCTATCTGGTGAGCGCCGTCGGCCGCGTACAGAGCAGCCTGCTCGTCCGTGATGCGCCGGTCGTTGAGGATGACGTAGTCGAAATTGATTTGCGGCGCGTACTCCCTGACCGCTTCCAGGTGCTGCCGGGCCGTGTAGCCGTCCGTCTCGCCGGGCTGGGTCATCAGGTTGCAGATGAAAATTTTCGTGGCGCTCGCGCCGCCGATGGCGTCGGCCACGCGCGCGACCAGGAGGTTCGGCAGGATGCTCGTGTAGAGCGAGCCAGGGCCGACCGTAATCACGTCGGCCGTGCGGATGGCGGCCAGCGCCTCGGGCAGCGGCAGGCACTGCTCGGGCTCAAGCCGCAGGTGGCGGATGGGCACGCGCGAGGCCGTGATCTGCGTCTCGCCGCGCACCTCCTCGCCGTTCTCAAGCTCTGCGACGAGGCGCACGTCGTTAATCGTCGCGGGGTAGATGCGCCCCTTGCTCGCCAGGACTTCGGACGAGAGGCGGACGGCCTCGACGAAGTCGCCCGTCACTTCCGTCAGCGCGGCCAGAAAGAGATTGCCGAAGCTGTGGCCGCCGAGCTCGCCCGAGCCGCGGAAGCGGTGGCGGAAGAGGCGCGACAGGAGCGTGGAGTCTTCCGAGAGCGCGACCATGCAGTTGCGTATGTCGCCCGGCGGGAGCATCTGCAACTCTTCGCGCAGGCGGCCGGAACTGCCGCCGTCGTCCGAGACCGTGACGATGGCCGAGAGCGATTCGAGCCACACGGCGCGGTCGCCGTCGCCTGCGCCGACCAGCTCTTTGAGCCCGGCCAGCAGCGTCGAAAGCCCGGTCCCGCCGCCGATGGCGACGAGATTGAGGCCGTGATCAAATTCCGCGACTGCCAAGTTGCGATTCCTCCGGGAGAGGGCGAACGGCCCCCTTATCTTATGAAATCATATCTCGAAAGGCAGAGGCTTGCATAGGTGCGTTATTGAGGAGTGGCTGTCGGCAGGTTGGCGTTACGGCGTCAGAAACGGGAGGCGAAGACCAGGCGCTCGAACTCCGGGTCGTTCCTGAGCAGGACTAAGTCCAGGTCGTGCTGCGCGCGCAGGCGCAGTTTCGGCTGAAGCTCCAGCGCGCGCTGGAGGGCTTGCAGGGCGGTCTCGACGGAGCCCAGGCGCGAGCGCGTCGCCGCCAGCCCGTAGAAAATGTGCGCCGCATCGGGCTCGCGCTTGAGCGCACGCTCGAACATCTCCTGCGCGGCCACGTAGTCGCCGCGGTTCAGCTCAATCACGCCGCGGTCGTAAAGCGAGTCGGCGTCGCGCGGCAGGGAGCTTTCCGTTCGCAGGCGCGACTCGGCGATGTTCAGATAGGTGCGGGCGCGGGCCGTCACCTCGGCCACGCTCGCGTATTTCTCAATCAGGGCGCGGAACTGTGCACGGGCCTCGCCGAAGCGGCCGCGCACGAACTCCTTGTGCGCGCGCTCGAAGGCGCGCAGGGCGGCCGCTTCGTCGGCCGTGGGCTGGCGCGGCGGCGGGGGCGGCGGCGCGGGCCTGCGCACGGGCGGCGCGGCACCCTTCTTAGGCGCGGGAGCGGTTTTGCGTGCGGGCGCGGCGGCCTTGGCCGTTTTGACCGGCGCGGCCTTCTTTTTGGCCGGTGGTGCGGGCTTGCCGCGCGCGGGCGCTTTAGCCTTCGCGGAGGAGGCAGCCGCCTTTTTGGCCGGCGGGGCCTTGCGCGCGGGCGCGGCCTTGGCCGCTTTACCTTTCGCGCCGGCGCTTGAGCCAGCTTTGGCGTTGGTCTTGGGGGCTTTGCGGGCAGGGGCTTTTTCGGACGACGAGCGCTTGACTATCGGCTTCGGGCGCGCACTTTTACCCGCCAGCGTGCGATTTTTGGCAGAAGACGACGGGGAATTTTGACGCGAGGCCGGGCGGGAGGGTGACCCTTTCACGCCCTTGACGATAGGATCGCTCATGCGAAGCACCTGATTTCCAAAGGGCCGCCCGGAGGAGCCCGGCGCGGCCGCAAAAACTGTAACGCAGCTTAACACAGCTTGCACGCTAAATCAACGATAGTGCAAGGTTTAGCGGAAATTACCGGCAAGCGGCGTTAAATTGTGCGGGCTGAATGGCTAACATAGAAAAACACTTGATGACATTTCACGCGCCATGTTAGAGTGCTTGGTGGGGTCGCTGCGCTCGTGCCCACGACGGAGAGGCGGCCGCCGCGGCGTGTGTGCGGGCACGCGAAAACCTTCTAACAGTTTGGTTTAAGTTCCAGACGCCGCCGACTTCGGGCAGCCCCGCGACGCGGGCCTCCCGCCTTGCCCGCCTCCATTAATATAGAAAGCTGTACTGATGGCAGACACTCCCATAGTAATGCGTGAGCAGCAGTACCACCAGATCAAGGCTGTGCTAGCCAAATTGCGTCTGGACTCCTCGGCGCGCGTGGCTTTTCTGGTGGACAAAGACGGCCAGCAGATAGCCGTGCACGGCGACGTGGGCAATCTTGACACAACGAGCCTGGCCTCGCTGGCGGCCGGCAACGTGGCTGCCACGACCGGGATGGCGCATCTGATAGGCGAGAAGGAGTTCCCGACGCTCTCGCACGAGGGCGAGCGCGAGAGCATCTACATCTCGGTCATAGGGAGAATTTTGCTGGTCGTCGTCTTCGACGAGCGTTCGAGCCTCGGCCTCGTCAAACTGCGCGTCAGGCAGGCGTCGGCCGAGATGGCGGCGATTTTCGAAGAGATTGTCCGCGAGTCCAAGAAAGAGACCAGCGAGACCTCGCTCTTCGCAGAGATCACGGACGAGGACATTGACAGTCTATTCAGTTAAGTAACTGGTGGCGGGTGGTATGACGTTTATTAACTACGCTTCGCGCGAGATCAATTGCAAAATCGTCTATTACGGGCCGGGGCTGTGCGGCAAGACGACGAACCTGCAATACATCTTCGATTCGACGGCCCCGCAGTCCAAGGGCAAGCTCATCAGCCTGGCGACTGAGACCGACCGCACGCTCTTCTTCGACTTCATGCCGCTGGAGCTGGGCACCGTGCGCGGCTTCAAGACGCGCTTTCACCTCTACACGGTTCCCGGACAGGTCTTCTACGACGCCTCGCGCAAGCTGATTCTGAAGGGCGTGGACGGCGTCGTCTTCGTCGCGGACTCGCAGGAAGAGCGCATGGACGCCAACATCGAGTCGCTCTCCAACCTGGAAGAGAACCTACAGTCGCAGGGCTACGAGCTGATGAACCTGCCTTACGTCCTGCAACTCAACAAGCGCGACCTCCCCAACGTGATCCCCGTCCCGGACATCAAGATGGAACTCCAGCGCAAGGACGAGCCCGTCATAGAGGCCGTCGCCGCCACGGGCGTCGGCGTCTTCGACACGCTCAAGGCCGTGGCGAAGCAAGTCCTGACCGAGCTGCGTAAGAGTTAAAAAAGTCTAAAGTCCAAAGCCAGAGGGCCGAAGTCAGAAACTCAGCTTCCTGACTTCGGCCCTCGTGCTTTGGACTCGAACTTAAAGTGACTTGACCATCAGGAGGCCGTCGCCGCCGTTGGAGTAGTAGCGCGGGAGGCGCTGGGTGACGATGTAGCCGAGGTTGCTGTAGAGCTGCTGCGCGCCCGTGTTGACGGAGCGGACTTCGAGGCGCACCATCCGCACGTCGCGGCGGCGGAAGCCGTCCTCGACTTTCTCCATCAGGCGGTAGGCCAGGCCGCGGCGGCGGTGCTCCGGCGCGACGCCGACGGTTGTGACGTGCCCCGTGTGGTCCGGCTCGACGAGGCCGATGATGAAGCCGACCATCGCCCCGCCGTGCGTGACGGCGCGGTAGGAGACGGACTCGGGCGCGGTCAGCAGGTACTCGAAGGTGTCGCGGCTGTAGGCTTCGCCGTCCACGAAGCAGCGCTGGTCGAGCCGCCAGCACTCGTCCAGCTGCGTGACGGTCAGCGGCCGCACGTCGTAGCGCACCTCGGCCACGCGCTGCTCCGCCGCGCCGAGCGGGGCCGCGGGCTCGGCCGCCTCCGCGTCCTCCTGCGGCCACCACCGCGAACGAATTTTCTTAAGGACAGCCATAAAACAAGTGGTCAGTAGTCAGTGGTCGGTGGTCAGTTAAGACGAGCGGTTTTTAACTGACCACCGACCACTTAAATTATTAACATGCAATCGCCGTAGCTGTAAAAGCGGTAACGCGCCTCGACCGCGTGGCGGTAGGCGGCGAGCGTCAGCTCGCGCCCGGCGAAGGCCGCGACCAGCACGAGGAGCGAGGAGCGCGGCAAGTGGAAGTTGGTCAGCAGGGCGTCAACGGCGCGAAACCTGTAGCCCGGCGTGATCGTCAGTTGCGCCAGTCGCGCGCCGGGCGTGACGCGGCCTTCGTCTCCCGCGGAAGATTCTAAAGCGCGCGTCGTCGTTGTGCCAATAGCGACGACGCGCGCGCCACGCTCGCGCGCCGCGTTGATGCTCTGCGCGGCCTCCTCGCTGATCTCGCAACGCTCGGGCGCGACCGCGTGCCGGCTCAAGTCCTCCTCGCGCACGGGCTCGAACGTGCCGTAGCCGACGTGGAGCGTGATTTCCACCGGCTCGGCCCCGCGCGCGCGCAGCTCCTCTATGACGCGGGGCGTGAAGTGTAGCCCGGCGGTCGGCGCGGCAATCGCGCCGCGCTCGCGCGCGTAGACTGTCTGGTAACGCTCGCGGTCCTCGTCCAGCCCTTCCGCGCCGCGCTTGATGTAGGGCGGCAGGGGCGTGCGCCCCAACTCTTCGATTGCCTCTTCGAGCGTGCCCGCGCAACTGAAGCGCACGACGCGCCGGCCCTCCCCCAGCAGCCCCTCGACAACGGCCGTGAGCCGGCCGTCGCCGAACGAGACTCGCGCCCCCTCGTGCAGCCTGCGCGCCGGCCTTGCCAGCGCCTCCCAGACCAGAGGCTCAAGCTCGCGCACCAGGAACAGCTCGACGCGCCCGCCCGTGGGCTCGCGGCGTCCGACGAGCCGCGCCGGGAAGACGCGCGTGTTGTTGAGGACGACGGCGTCGCCCGCGCCGACATAAGACGGCAACTCCGCGAAACGGCTGTCGTGCCAGCGCCCGCACGCGCGGTCCAAGACCAGCATCCGCGCCGCGTCGCGCTCCGCGAGCGGCTCCTGGGCGATCAACTCATCCGGCAGCTCGTAATCAAAATCCGAGAGGAACATAAAGCAGAATACAGAATACAGAAGTCAGGAGTCAGAATGAATAAGGCCGAGAGCCGCATTAACAGATGTTCATTTCTTCTGACTCCTGACTTCTGACTTCTGACTCCTGCTTTTCAGGGCATGGGAGCGATGGCGGCGTCGGCGGGCGTCGGCTTCGGCGGCTCGGCCGGGTGCTCGCGGTGGAAGACGGCCGTCAGTTGCGCGCCGTAGAGCAGTATCAGGCTGGACACGTAGCCCCAGGTCAGGACGGCGACGACCGCGCCGACCGAGCCGTAAAGCTGGTCGTAGTGGAAGTAGTGCAGGCTCCAGGCGAAGATGTACTTGGCGGCCTCCCACGAGACGCCCGCGATGACCGCGCCCGGGATGGTGTCGCGCACGCTCACGCGCGCGTTCGGCATGAAGCGATAGATGATGACGAAGAGGGTGACGGTGACGAGGATGCTGAGGAGCAGGAAGACCACCTGCCAGAAGACGCCGCCCAGGGTGGCGACCCAGGCCCAGCGTTCGAGCTGGCGCGGCGAGAGCCGCCCGGCGAGCTGCTGGATGGCGACCAGGAGCGACGTAATCAGCACCGAGACGGTCAGCAGCAGGCCGACGGAGCCGACCATCGCGAGCGTCAGCGCGCGCCCGTGCAGGAACGTGCGCGAGGTCGTGTGCCAGATGCGGTTGAGCGCGCGCTCGACGACGGCGAAGACCCACGAGCCGGCCCAGAGTACGACGACGACGCACGAGATGATGACGCCCGTGCCCAGGTCCGAGAGCGAGCGAATCGTCGTGTCCAGGAACTCGCCCGAGCCTGGGTAAGCCTGCGCCACGCGCCTGAGCATATCGTTGAGCACGTCGGAGCCCGCGGTCAGGCGCTTGCCGAGTGAGAGCAGCAGGATCAGCCCGGGGAAGAGCGTCAGCAGGCCGAAGTAGCTCATCGCCGCGGCCGACGTGAACAGGTCGTTGTCGTGAAACTGGTGGAAGGAGTGCGACAGCATCGTGCGCCACGGCGCTGTGTTGCGCACGAAGAAGGACTCACGCGAGAAGGACGGTTGGCGACGCATAAGGTAAAGCAGTTGTCAGGAGTCAGAAGTCAGAAGTCAGAATAAAAGAGAATCCGCGCTGGCGCTCGCAGTCTTATTCCTCCCGACTCCTGACTTCCGACTTCTGTATTCTGCTCTTTGCTACCGCAATCGTGGCAAAGGCTTCGGGCTCGCCGCCTTCGAGGGCGCGGGCCTCCGTTAGGGTCTTGTCAAAATCCAGGTGGGCCATTGTCGCAAAAATTTGGTCAAGACGGAATACTTCCGCTTCGACGTTGAACTCGTCGGCCCCCTCGCCCAACTCGAAAGACGACTCGTCGCCCGTGAAGTCTTCGACCGCGTTGGCGGCCTTGACCGTCTCCCTGAGCAAGCCCCAGGCGCGCTCGGCGTCGGCGCGCGCGGCAGCCATCGTCACGACGCCGTAGGCCGCGACGCGCTCGCGCGTGCCCTGCTCGACGCGCGAGGCGAAGCCCTCGGCCTCGTTAATCAGCTCCGCGAACGCCTGCCCGGCCCGCGCGTCCGGCCCCTTCCTGCGCGCGGCGATGACGGCCGCCTGCGCCAACCCCCACGCTTTGGCGAAGGGCGGCACGTCGGCCCCGCGCGCGAACTTCGCGACGCCCTCGGAGTCGTCCTCCTTGTCGTCCTCGTAGGCACGCGTGATGTCTTTAATCTGGTGCACCTGTATGAAAGTGAGCACGCGAGCGCGCACCGCTTCGTCCTCGATCTCCACGGCGGCGCGACGCGCGCGGTCCCAGAGCCGGTGGCGCACGGCCGCCCTCGCCATCCCGAGCGCGATTGACGCGCGCTCCTGCGGGTCCGTGGAATGTGCCAATTCGTCCGCCTGCGAGCGGAGCGGGTCAACATACTTGGTCTGCGTCATGCTGTTCAGACCGAACTGCGAAGAGAGTTGCTCGCGCCGCGCCGCTTCGATCTCGTTGAAGAGTTCGCTGTGGCGCAGGCGCAAGGTCGGGGCGTAAGCGCCATAAGCCGCCGACGTGTTCTCGAAAAAAGGGAGCAGCCGCCCCGTGGCGTAGAAGCGCCCGACCAGTTCCGGCACCATGTACGTGCCATCGTCGGAAATCAGCGGGCGCGAGAGGACGCGCGCCGCCAGATTATAGAAAGCTGTCCAGGCTTTGTGAGTCACTGCCTGCATTGTGGCTGCGTTCGCGGCGGCGGGCGGCAGGGCGCGGAACTGTAGCGAGCCGAAATTATCAACGACGACCATTAATTCCGGCGAGATGACGGGCGACGAAAGCAGCAGCACGTCGTTGAAATCTGTTTGAGAGTTGGCGGCGGCGCGCTCAAGCAGGCTCAGGTAGAGCGTGTCAGCCTCCGTGATGCTGCGGTCGCGCAGGCGCAGGATGAAGGCTATCAAGTTCGCGCTCACGCCTTCGCTGACGAGCGGCGCGGCTACTTCCGCGGCGCGGCGCACCTCACCCGCTTCCAGCACCTCGTAGGCGAGCGCGAGGCGGCGCGCGCCGGCCGGGCTCAGCTCGCGCCACGCGGTCTGGCGCGGCGGCTCAGTCCCTTGAGCCGCGCTCTCATCCTTATCGCTCGCGAGCGCGCGGAGGAAAAGTTCGCCCAGGCGTGAATCGCGGGCCGCGGCCTTGCGCAGCACCTCGTCGCGCGCTTCCGTCACTTTTGGCACAGCGCCGGGGAGCGCGCCCGCCTCGCTCGCGGCCTGCTCGCGGTCGGCCTTGTCCGAGGCTTCGGCCGCCTCCCACGCGCGGCGGAAGACGGCGCGGGCCTGGCGCTCGTCCACGGGCCAGAGGGCGTCGGCCGCGAGCGCCTGGACGCGCGCGCGGTAGAAGAGGTCGTCAAACGAGCGCGCCTTGTCCGCAGTCTCGACGAGCAAGGCGACTGCCTCCGCGCGTCTTGCGCGCTCCGCCGCCTTGCCCTGCGCGGCAGCAGGCGCGCGCCCGCCGCGCCGCTGCTGTGCCAAAACGAGCGACGGCAGAAGCGCCAACGCGAGCGCGAGTGAAGCGAGTGTGCGAGGTCTTAATCTCATGGTCTTATGAAAAACTCAGACTACTGCTCGTTGTCGAAGAGGCCGGGGCCGTTCGTCCTGCGGGGCGGGTTGAGGCCGAAGTGCTCGTAGGCGAGGCGCGTCGCCATGCGCCCGCGCGGCGTGCGGTTGAGGAAGCCTATCTGAATCAGGTACGGCTCGATGATCTCTTCGATGGAGTCCTTCTCCTCGTTAATCGAGGCCGAGATGGTGCCCAGGCCGACCGGCCCGCCGCCGAATTTTTCGATGATCGTCAGGAGCAGCTTGCGGTCAATCTCGTCCAGGCCGTAGGTGTCCACCTCCATCCGGTTGAGCGCGTCCGACGCGACCGCCTGCGTGATGCGCCCGTCGTGCTCAACCTCCGCGTAGTCGCGCACGCGCCTGAGCAAGCGATTGACGATGCGCGGCGTGCCGCGCGCCCGCTGCGCGATCTCGCGCGCGCCGCCGTCGTCCACCGCGACGCCGAGGATGTCCGCCGAGCGCTTGACGATCACTTCGAGATCGTCGTGGTTGTAGAAGTCCAGGTGAAAGACTATGCCGAAGCGGCCGCGCAGAGGCGCTGTGATGAGTCCCTGGCGGGTCGTCGCGCCGACGAGCGTGAACTTCGGCAGGTCAAGCTTGATGGAGCGCGCGGCCGTCCCCTGGCCGATCATCAAATCAAGCTGGTAATCCTCCATCGCGGGGTAGAGCACCTCTTCGATGGCCGGGTTGAGGCGGTGAATCTCGTCTATGAAAAGAACGTCGCCCTCCTGCAAGTTGGTGAGCAGCGCGGCGAGGTCGCCGCTCTTTTCGATGACGGGGCCGGCCGTGGAGCGCAGCTCGGCCTTCATCTCGTTGGCGATAATGTTGGCGAGCGTGGTCTTGCCTAAGCCCGGCGGGCCTGTCAGGAGGACGTGGTCGAGCGCCTCGCGCCGCTGCTGCGCGGCCTTGATGAAGATGCGCAGGTTCGTCGTCGCGTGGCGCTGCCCGATGTACTCGGCGAGGTGCGTCGGCCGCAGCGACAGCTCGAACTGCCGCTCGTCGTCCTGCGGCCTCCCGTCGCGCGGGTCGAACGGTTCTTCGGTCATACTTACAGAATACAGGAGTCAGGAGTCAGAAGTCAGGAGAAAAGAGAATCTGTGACAGCGGTTCTCCGCCTTATCCCTTCTGACTCCTGACTCCTGTATTCTGACTCCTGCTTTTATCCTTTAGCTAACAGGCGCAGGGCGCGTCTTAAAATCAGTTCGACGGAGATGTCGCCGCCCTCCTGAATCGCCGCGGCGATGGCCTTCTCGGCGGCCGCCTTCGGGTATTCGAGGTTGATGAGCGCCGAGAGCGCGTCGTCGCGGACGGCGTCCTGCGTGCTCGGCGTGGCCCCGCCGGTCTTCGCGCCGAACTCCTCTTCGAGGGCGGGCGAGGAGAGCGCGGCGATCTTGTCTCGCAGCTCTATCACGAGCCGCTCGGCCGTCTTGCGCCCGACGCCCGGAATCGAAGTCAGCCGGGCCAGATTGTTCGTCCTGATAGAGGCGATGATTTCGTCGGCGCTCATCCCCGAGAGCATCGTGATGCCGAGCTTGGGGCCTATGCCGCTGACCGTGATGAGCTTCAGGAAGAGCTCGCGCTCGCGCGCCGTCTTGAAGCCGAAAAGCTGAAGCGCGTCCTCGCGGACGTGCGTGTAGATGCGCAGAGCCACGCTCGCGCCCGCCTCTTCGAGGTCGTAAAAGGTCGAGAGCGGGATGGTCACTTCGTAGCCGATGCCGCCGACATCAACGATGACGTTATTCGCCTGTTTGCTGAGTAGGGTGCCTGATAAATGTGCGATCATTAGCCTTTGAAATAGAGTTGTCCGAAGCAGGAATTTCGGGAGCGTCTTCGTCTTCTTTCACCTCGGATTGTAGTTGATGAGGGCGGCTTCGGCAACAAGGGGGAAAAGAAATGATGAACTTCGCGGGATGATGATGAATGAAAGACAAAAGCCTTTTCATTCCGCATTCATCATTCATCATTCCGCATTGTCTTTGCTATACTGGGCGGCAGGGAAAAGGCTTGACAGGATGAAATCGGAGAAAATCTCAGAACTGACGACCAACCGCCTGAGCGTTTACCTGCGATGCCTGAACACGCTGGCGGCGGCCGGGATTAAGACGGTTTCCTCGCAGGCGCTCGCGGACCAATTCAATCTCAACTCGGCGCAGATCAGGAAAGACCTGGCTTACTTCGGCGAGTTCGGCGTGCGCGGCGTCGGCTACTTCGTCAAGGAGCTGCGCCAGCACCTGACGAACATCCTGGGCCTCAACACGACGCGCCGCGTCGGCATTGTCGGGGCCGGGAACCTGGGCACGGCGCTCGCCAACTACAACGGCTTCCTCGAATCGAACTTCGAGGTCGTCGCCCTCTTCGACAACGACCGCGAGAAGATCGGGCGGCGCGTCGGCGACGCGCAGATCGTGGTGCACGACGTGCGGAAGGTCGAGCGCGTCGTGCGCGAAGAGGGGATTGACGTGGCCGTCATCGCCGTCCCGGCGCGCGCGGCGCAGGCAGTCCTTAACCAACTGACGGCCGCGGGCGTCAAGGCCGTCCTCAATTTCGCCCCGGCGCGACTGCGCGTGCGCCTCGGCGTCAAACTGAAGACCGTGGATTTGACTATCTCGCTCGAATCGCTCTCCTACTTCCTCGCGCGCCCGCAATCCGCGGCCGTGACGAAGACGAGGAGCGCCCACCCTTTCGACGAACCCAGAGAGGTTAAAACTGAGCCTGACAAGGCCAGACGAAAGGAGACCCCATGAGCGAAGACACTACCAGAAATCTACCCTCATCATTTGAAGAGAAGGTTTTGAGTGAATTGGCAGCCATCAGGCAGGAAGTCACGCAACAGAATGCCCGCCTGAGTTCTTTGGAGAGTCGTATGATCTCTCTGGAGAATCGTATGAGTTCTATGGAGACTCGTATGATCTCAATGGAGAATCGTATGGACTCCATGGAGAAGCGGATGGATTCCATGGAGAAGCGGCTGGATTCCATGGAGGCCCGGCTCACTTCGTTGGAAGAAAAGGTTGACGCGCGGTTGCGCGAGACGCGCCCGATTTGGGAGAGCGTGCAAGCCCAGTTGAAGGGGATTGACAATCGGCTCGACATCCTCAGCCGCCAGTTCAAGGCGTTTCTTCAGGATTTATCCGAACTGCGCGCGCGCGTCGAGAGGCTGGAAGACAACCAGCCGACGGGTTGAGCCGTAATTTGGAAACTTTCGATGGATGAGCAGACCGCACGGCGCGAGATAGTGCGCGTCGGCCAGTTGATGTACGAGCGCAGTTACGTCGTCTCTTCGGACGGCAACGTCAGCGTGCGCCTGGACGACGGGCGCGTCGTCGCCACGCCGACGATGACCTCCAAGGGGAGGATGACGGAAGACTCGCTCGCCGTCACGGACCTGGAAGGCAAGCCGCTCAACGACCGCAAGGCTTCGTCAGAGCTCGCCATGCACCTGCTCATCTATAAGGAGCGCGCCGACGTGCGGGCCGTCTGCCACGCGCACCCGCCGCACGGCACGGCCTTCGCCGTCGCGGGGCTCGCCATTGACCAGCCGATTCTCTCCGAAGTGATATTGACTCTGGGCTGCGTCCCGCTCGCGGATTACGGCACGCCTTCGACGGCGGAATTAACCGACGCGATGCGCCCGCTGGTAAAGCATCACAACGCGCTCCTGATGGCGAACCACGGCGCGGTCGCCTACGGAGCCGACATCTGGCAGGCTTTCGACCGCCTCGAAACCCTGGAGCACACGGCGAAGATCGCGATCCTCTCGCGCCTGCTCGGCGGCTCGCGCAACCTGCCGACCGACGCCATAGAGAAGTTGATTAACGTGCGCGAGGCCGCGGGCTACCTCGGCGAGAGCGCGCGCTGCCAGGCGTGCGGCTACCTGCACGAGACGAAGTTGACGTGCCCGACGGGCGAGCGTACCGTGGTTGACAATCACGCGAAGGCGCAGGCTAACGGCGCGGGCAAGATTTCGTTGACGCGCGAGGAACTGGTCGAGCTGCTCTGCGAGGCGGCGCGGGCCGGCGGTTAATAAATCATGAGCCTCTGGCTGAAAGTTCTGTACCTCTTGAAGCTCCGCAGGAAGGAGCTGGTCAAGCGCCCGATTAATGAGGACGAGGTGGCCCTGGCCCGTCAGGTCTTCCAAGACCAGTTGCCCTACGACAAAATCTACATCGCTAACTTTTACCTGCCGGGCAACGAACGCGAACGCGTGCCGGTGACGGTCGCCTCCGGGACGGAGTTTATCCCTATCAAGGCGCTGACCGAGTACACGATCTACTTCGGCCCCGAAGTCTTCCGCGACGGCGCGCACGCCCACTCCGAGCGGACCAGGAACACTTTCATACACGAGCTGACGCACGTCTGGCAGGGCTACCACAGCACCTTCTCGTGGTCTTACATGGTCAACTCGATGTTCTCGCAGGGGCGCGCGCTCATCGTCCACCGCGACCGCAACCGCGCCTACGACTTTACGGCCGGCTGCCGGTGGGACAGCTACAACGTCGAGCAGCAGGCCAGCATGGTGGAGAAGTGGTACGAGGAGGGAATGCGGCCGGAGCACGAGCTCTACACGTACATCGCCGTGAACATACGCGCGGGCGTCGGCGGTTGATTTTCTTCCAGATTTCAAGTACGAATCTGTTCGCGGCAATCTTTAGCACACAGCGACTGAAACGGAGATTAACGATGGCTCAGGAAGCACTGGGAATGGTCGAGACGAAAGGCTTGGTGGCGATGATCGAGGCGGCGGACGCGATGGTCAAGGCCGCCAACGTCACGCTCATCGGCTACGAGAAGATCGGCGCGGGATTCGTGACCGCGATTGTCCGCGGCGACGTGGCGGCGGTGAAGGCCGCGACGGACGCTGGCGCGGCCGCGGCCCGCAGAGTCGGCGAACTCGTCAGCGTCCACGTCATCCCGCGCCCGCACGGCAGCGTTGACGACGCGCTGCCAATCGGGAACAACGGATAAATGATTATCGCGCGCATCCTGGGAACCGTCGTCTCGACGCAGAAGGACGAGCGGTTGATGGGGAAGAAGCTGCTCATCGTGCGCCCGGTCAACGTGGACGGGACGGACACGACCGGCTACGTCGTCGCCGTGGACACGGTCGGCGCGGGCTACCACGAGCGCGTGCTCGTCGTCGCCGGCTCCAGCGCACGCCTCGCGCAGGGCATGAAGGACACGCCCGTGGACGCGGCCATCATCGGCATCATAGACACGGTGGACGTGGTCAGCGATTAGTTCGTGATATGCAACTGGCTCGCGTCATAGGGACCGTGGTGGCGACGGTGAAGAACGATTCGCTGGAGGGGCGCAAGCTGCTCGTCGTGCAGTCGCTCGACGCGGACCTGCGGCCGCAGGGCAAGCCACTGGTGGCGCTCGACGCCATAGGGGCGGGCACGGGCGAGCTGGTCTTCTGGTGCAGGGGCAAAGAGGCTAGCTTCCCCTTCAAGCGCGAAGACACGCCGACGGATTGCACCATCGTCGCCATCGTGGACTCGGAAGCGCACGTCACGAACGGGAAGGGGAGGCGATGATCCTGGCGCGCGTCGTGGGCAACATCGTGGCGACGCAGAAGAACCCGCGCTACGCGGGCGCGCGCGTCATGCTGTGCCAGCAGATCACGCCCGAGGGCGCTGAGACGGGCATGACCCTGCTCGCGCTCGACTCCGTGGACGCGGGCGAGGGCGACGTGGTGCTCATCGTCCAGGAGGGGTGGGGCGCGTCCACCGCGGCGACGAAGGAGGCGGGCGCGGCCATTGACTCCGCAATCGTCGGCGTGGTTGACAGGATTGATTTGCTCGGCGACGAGCCGAAAGGAAGGGCGCGATGAGCGATGAGCAGGATCAGGCCCGGCTGCTGGCCGAACGCATCGCGCGCCGCATGGCCGGCGGCGGCGGCGGTGACGCGCGCACGACTCCGCGTGCCGAAGCAGGGGCGGGAGTCGGCGAGGAGTTGGCCGTGATGCGCGCCAGCCTCGCCGAGCTACAGCAGCGGCTCGCGCGCATAGAGTCGCACGTCACGCGCGAGGACGACGGCGGAGGGCAGGTAAATGCGCGCCCCCAGCCGCAGCCCCCCGCGACGCGCTCGCCGTGGCTGAGCGGGATGTATGTCCCCGCGACAGCGCACCCCAGCCAGGAGCGTTTCGGCGTGGAAGAGGCCGCGGTCGCCGAGCTGGTTGATTTCTTCGAGGGCGAGAAGAAGTGCGAGCTTGAGCCGGGCGGCAAGCCCTGCGACCACTGCGCCATGTGCAGCACGCGCGGTTTTTGAGCTTCGCGGGCGAGATTACGTCATACGCTCGGGTGATTATGGCGTAATCACGGCTGATTATGGCGTAATCAGCCGTGCGTATGACGTAACCACGCGAGCGTATAGCATGATCAGTCGAGCGTATGGCATAACCGGGCGTGCGTATGGCGTAATCACGTGAGGATATAGCGTATCCGGTCGAGCGTATGGCGTAGCGACACGAGGATATAACGTAATCAGGCGAGCGTATGGCGTAACCGGGCGAGGATATAGGATATCCTCGCCCGGTTACGCCATACGCTCGCCGTCTTATGAAGGAAGCGCGCCTGATTACGAGATAATCAGGCGCGCTTCCTTCATTGTCTCGCCTGCTTACGAGCTCATTTGCCCGCGTCTCTGCGGATTGTGTTGGCGTCAATCTTGGGCGCTTGCGTCGCGGCCGGGTCGGCCTTGAAGTAAGGCTCCTCCTTGAAGCCGTAAATCTTCGCGCCGATGACCGTGGGAAAGCTCCCGCGCGTCGTGTTGTAGTCCTGGACGGCCCCGTTGTAGTCGTTGCGGGCCGTCGCGATGCGGTTCTCGGTGCCGGCCAGCTCGTCCTGCACCTTCAGGAAGTTCTGGTTAGACCTCAGCTCCGGGTAGTTCTCGGTCAAAGAGAGGAGCCGGCCGATGGTCCCGCCGAAACTGTTGTTGGCGTCTATGACGGCCTGCTTCTGCTCCGGCGTCTTGTCGCCGCCGGACCCTTGCGGCGGCTGCTGGACGGCGTTCAGCAGTCGGGAGCGCGCCTCCGCGATCTGGCCGAAGACCTCTTGTTCCTGTATGGCCGCCATCTTCGCGACCTCTACCAGATTGTTGATGAGGTCCGCGCGGCGCTGAAGCTGGCTCTCGACGTTGGCCCACTTGCCCCTGACGTTCTGCTGCTTGGCGTTCAGCGTGTTGTAGCCGCATCCTGCCCCTGCGACACTCGCCAGCACGACGAGCGCCACGAGCAACATCCTTTTTCTATTCATCTCCACTCTCCTCCGATTCGGTGAATCCTGAACCTCGTCCCGAAAAATCTTTCTCTTAATCCGACTTCCTCTTCTCCAAATTGTCTACCGCCTCAATCACGCGGTCTATCTGCTCCATGTAGGAGGCGAACAGGTCATTCGCCTCGACCTCCGTGAGGAGCACGTCCTCGCTCGCGCGCAGGGCAAAAATCTGCTCGAAGGGTTCGCCGTCCAATCCCAGCAGCTTGACGGTCGCGCGCACGCACTCGGGCTTCGCGACGGGCGGCTCCTGGCCGTGCAGCATCAGCACGGGCCGGAAGAGCGCGGCGAAGCTCGCCAGGCTGTCGGCCAACAGCGCCGTCAGCCGCTCGACCGAGACCGACGCGGGGATGTACAGGCGGCGGAGCTGAATCAAGCGGCTGCGCAGCTCGTACTCGGTCTGGTGGCGCAGGTTCGCGTCCGAAAAGCGCAGTCCCTCGAAGGGGTCTCGGCCGTAGAGCACGACGCGCGCCCGCTCCATCTGGTGAAACTCTATCGGGAACACGTCGGCCGCGTCCGAGAGCTCGCCGGCCGTGAAGTAGACGGGCAGCGGGTGGCCCAGGCGCTGCCAGTTGCGCATCGGGGCCTGCGCGAGCCGCAGGTCGGCGGGCGTGATCCTGTGGAGCGCGATGAGCAGGTTGTAGTCCGAGCGCAGCTCCACGTAGTCGCCGGACGCGGCCGAGCCGTAAAGCACGACCGACGCCAAGTTGTCGCCGTGCGTCGAGCGCAGGTCTTCGACCAAGTTGTCGAGCGAGCTCTGGACGATTCTGTCAGCCATCTGTTTTCACCAATTCTAATTCAACGCGGGCGCGGACGCCTAACCTTACCAACTGCTCCCCGCGCCGCCGCCGCCCGCGTCGCCGCCTCCGCCGCTGAAGCCGCCCCAATCGCTGCCGCCGCCACCACCGCCGCCGCCCCAGCCTCCGCCTCCGCCGAAGCCTCCGCCGCCCCAGCCGCTCGAACCACCCCACCCGCCTCTGCCGCTGTTGAGCAGAGAGTTTAGCAGAAGGAAGTTCAGGCAGCCGCCGCCGCCGCACCCGCCGCGCCCGCCTCCTCCGCCCCCGCGGCTGGAAAGGATGAGGAAGAGCACGGCGATGCCGATGATGATGAGCGTGCCGCTGGAAAAGAGGCCGCGCGAGGTGCGCCCGCCGCCTTGCGCGGGGGCCGGCGCGCGGTACGCGTTCCTCTGGTCAATGCCTTCGAGGCTGAAGCCGCGCTTCTCGGCCAAGGTGGCTAGGAGCGCGTCAACGGTGTCGCTGATGCCTTTACTGTAGTTGCCCTTTTTGAACTCGGGCACGAGGCGGTCGCGCTGTATCTGGCCTACCACGCCGTCCGGCAATTCGCCTTCGAGGTGGCGGCTCACCTGCACGTAAGCCTTGCGGTCGTCAACGGCGACGAGCAGCAGCAGCCCGCCCTTGACCTTCGAGCCTATCTCTTCGCCGGAGCCTATGCCCCAGCCGCGCATGACCGCCAGCGAGTAGTCGAAGATGTCCTGGCCGCCGGTCGTCTTGACGGTGACGACGGCCATCTCCGTGTTCGCCTGCGCGTTCTCGCTCAGGTTCTTCAGGATGTTATTGAGCCGCTGCTCGGTCGCGGGGTCAATCACGTCCGCGTAGTCCACGACCGGCGTGGGCGGGTTGGGCTGCGGAATCGGGGACTGCGCGTGCGCGGCCGCGCTGCCCAAGAACAGGCAGACGAGGAGTAGAAGCGCGGGCCGAACCAATCTGTTGTTACGGTTTCCCAATGACTCAATCATACCAACTGGCGGGCGCGAGTCAAACCGGCGGCGGCTCAGAGGTCAATCAGGCGGTGGAGGAGGTAAAAGAGGGCTACGCCGACGAAGACGACGACGGAGACAAGGGGGTTCTTCTCCTCCTTGCGGTTGACTTCGGGGATTAAATCGCTGGCCGCGACGTAGAGGGTCACGCCGGCCGAGAAGGGGAGCGCGTACTTGACGGCCGAAGTCATGCTCGTGCGGAGCAGGGCGACGGCGATGACGCCCGCAATCGTCGCCGCGCCAATCGCCAGCGAGGCAATCCGCGCCTTACGCGCCGAGCGCCCAGAGGCCAGCATGATCGAGGCGACGGTAAAGCCTTCCGGCACCTTGTGCAGAAGGATGGCGATGAAGACCAGGAGCCCGACTTTGCGGCTGACGAGGAAGGCCGTGGCGATGGAGACGCCGTCGAAGAAAGTGTGTATCAGGAGTCCGCCGAGCGCCGTGTAGGCCGCCGAGGGGCGTATGACGTGCTCGGGGTGCGTTTCGGCCCCGAAGTGGAAGTGGGGCGCAATCGTGTGCTCGAAAAGCTGTAGCAGGAGGTAGCCCGCCAGGAGCAGCGTCATCGCGCCGAGGATGGATTCCGCCGCCATCTCGCCCGTCAGCCCGTCCGTCCAGATGGCGACCGTTTCCGGGACGATTTCTATGAAAATCGCCGCGAGCATGAAGCCCGCGCCGAGCGCGACGAGGTGCTGTAGCAGGCGCTCGTTAAGGCGCAGCGCGCCGGACGAGGCCAGCATCAGTCCGCCGATCAGGTTGCCGAGCGCCGCCAGTATTCCGAAAACCAGAAGTCCGCCAAAGCTAATCAAGATCGGTCTGCCTGTCGTCTGGAGTCGTGTGGCTCTGGTTCGGAACTATACATGATGAAACGGTGCTTGGCTACGATGCTCTTGGTCTGGGGGGCGGCCCTTAAGCTCAGGAGCCGGAGGGGGAAGACCGGGCTCGAATACACCATATCGTGCTTAAAAATCTCTGACAAACAGGATTTTTTATTCTTGACAGCCTGCGCTTAAGGGGCGTACTATGCGCCGCGGGTGGAGAAAAGTGGTCAGAAGTGGGCTTTTCTGAGCAGCTTGTGCCAGATGATTAAAGTTTTACTTAAGGGTTTAAGCACCTCCCGCCCGGCCCCGTCCGCCGAAACCTTATGCTGCGAGGAAATTACACGGCGCGGATTGATTCCAAGGGGCGGTTGAAAATACCGACTCCCTTCCGCCGCCTGATTGAGGAGAAGCACGGCGCGGCGGAGGTTTACGTCACGAGCCTGACGGGCGAGAGCGTCAGGCTTTACCCGCTCCCCGAATGGGAGGCCATAGAGCAGCGGCTGGCGCTGCTGCCCTCCATGGACCCCGCGAGGCGCAAGTTCCTTGATAGAACCAACTACTACGGCCAGCAGGCGGCCGTTGACGCGCAGGGCCGCGTGCTGATTCACCCGCTCCTCCGCAAGAGCGCAGGCGTCATCGGCGACGTGGCGGTCCTGGGTTACCTGACTTACCTGGAGGTCTGGGAGCTAGAGAGATTCCAGCAACGGCTGCTCTCGGACCCTTACACGGAAGAAGACGAGGCGGCGATCGCGCGTCTGGGGATTTGAATAGAAGTGATAAGTGGTCAGAACGAGCTTTCGGTTTTCACTCATCACTTGAAACGGTTCTTTGAGATCACGGGGCGGTGGTGATGGCTGCGCTTGTGGGGGGCATGGGCGCGCCCCATCGCCCCGTGCTGCTCCGGGAGACAATCGAGTTGCTCGACGCCGCGGGCGGCGGGCTCTTCGTTGACGGCACGCTGGGACTCGGCGGCCACAGCGAGGCGATTCTCGAAGCGTCCCCGGAGACGCGCGTGGTGGGCATTGACCGCGACACGGAGGCACTCGGGCTGGCGCAAGAAAGGCTCGCCCGTTTCGGCTCGCGGTTCCGGGCCTTTCACGCGGACTTCCGCAACATCGCGCGCGTGGTCGCGGAGGCCGGCGAGAAGGAGTTGTGCGGAGTCCTGGTTGACCTGGGCGTCTCGTCGCTCCAATTCGACACGGGGAGCCGCGGCTTCAGTTTCCGCGAGGACGCGCCGCTCGACATGCGTATGGACGCAACGGGCGACGAGGAGACGGCCGCGGAGTTGCTGGCCCGCCTGCCGGAGGAAGAGATCGCCCGCGTCATTTTCGAGTACGGGGAGGAGCGGCGGTCGCGCCGCATCGCCAGGTGGATCGTTGAAAGGCGCGAGCGGGGCGAGCCGATAGAGACGACCAGGCAGCTTGCAGACCTGGTCGCGCGCGCCGCGGGCCACCGCAGGGGGGACAAGATTCACCCCGCGACGCGCACCTTCCAGGCCCTGCGCATCGCGGTCAACCGCGAGCTTGAAGGGCTCGCCGAATTCGTCGGCGAGGCCATTGATCTTTTAGCACCGGGCGGGCGTTTCGCGGCCATCAGCTTCCACTCGCTCGAAGACCGGATCATGAAACAGACGCTCAGGCGTCTCTCCGGGCGTTGCGAGTGCGACCCGCGCGCCCCCGCCTGCTCGTGCGGCGCGCGCCGCGCGGTTGAAATCCTGACGCGACGCGCGGTCATGGCCGGCGAGGAAGAAGTCTCGGAAAACCCGCGCGCCCGTAGCGCCAAACTGCGGGCCTGCCGCAAGCTCTGAAAAGGGCGCGGCCGACTTTAAAACTTGAGTACCCTTTCAGCTCCGACTGTTCCGACTGCGAGAGGCCCGGACCCGCGATGAGAAGATTACCCTCGAACCGAAAGAACTTCACGGTGCGGCGCGAGCGCGACGTGCGCGCGCTCACGCGCCTGGCGTTGCTGCTCGGTTGCGGGCTCGTCCTTGCGGGCGGCTTCGTCTTCGCCGCGGGCCAGCACTTCGCGGCCGTCCAGTACGGCTACCGTAGCGAGACGCTGCGCCGCGAGCAGGAGGAGTTGTTGGAGGAGCAGCGGCGTCTCCTGGTGGAGCGCGAGCGGGCCACGGCCCCGGAGCACCTCGGCGCGGCGGCGCGCGAAATCGGGATGCAGCCCGTCCGGCCCGTGCAGATAACCCCCGCCAGGGGCGTGGACGCCCCGCGGGCGCGCACGGCCCCGGCCTTCGTCAGCCCGTCGGCGTCGCTCGGCCGTTGAGACTCGACACCCGACCGAAAAAACTGGGCCAGCTCGCGCGCCTTTCCCCCTCGCGACGGCCGGCCGAAACTTTTGGGCACTCTCTCGCAAGCAAGCGCGCCGGGGCCGTAAAGCCGGGGCGCACCAATCAGAAAGAAGATAAGCAGTAGATATGCGCGGACGTCTCGCCGCTTCAACGAAAGCACGCCCCGACAGCTCACGCAGGCGGGCCGTCGGCGTGGCCTGCTTTCTAGGCGTCTGGATGCTCGTCATCGGCGCGCGGCTCATCTACCTGCAAACCGCCCAGCACGACTGGCTCACCACCCGCGCGCGCACGCAGCAGCAGGAGGCCATCGAGACGAGCCCCGTCCGCGGCCTCGTCCTCGACCGCCACGGCAACGAGCTGGCCCGCAGCATCAGCACGGAATCTTTCTGGGCCGTCCCGCGCGAGATCAGGAACGTAGAGGAGGCCGCGGCCCGGCTCGCGCCGCTCGTCGGCGCGGACGCCACAGCGCTGGCCGCGAAGTTGAAGGAGGCGCAGACGGCCGGCCGCAAGTTCGCCTGGATCGCGCGCAAGCTCGACGAGGAAAGCGCGGCGAAAGTCCGCGCGCTGGGCGTCGCGGGCGTTTACTCGCTCAAGGAACCGAAGCGCCAGTACCCGAACGGGCAGTTGGCGGCGCACGTCCTCGGCTTCGTCGGCCTTGACGAGACGGGGCTGGCCGGCATCGAGCAGGCTTACGACAAGGAGATTCGCGGCGAGGCGGGCCGGGTCACCGTCGAGACGGACGCGCACGGCCGCGCCTACGGCAGCTTCGAGGCGGAGGCGCGGCGCGGCGAGACGGTCGTGCTGACTCTCGACCGTCTGGTCCAGTACAAGACCGAGGAGGCGCTCGCGACCGCCGTCGAGCGCAACCACGCCAAGTCCGGCTCGGCCATCGTGCTCGACCCGCGCACGGGCGAGATTCTCGCGCTCGCCAACGCGCCGACCTTCGACCCGAACGACCCGCGCGCGGCGGACGAGAGAGCGCGCGTCAACGAGGCGCTGCAAAACATCTACGAGCCGGGCTCGACTTTCAAGATCGTGGCCTTCTCGGCCGCCGTCGAGCGAAGGTTGATTAAGCCGGACGACCGGATTGACTGTCAGATGGGCTCCATCACGGTCGCGGGCCGCGTCGTGCGCGACCACCACGCATTCGGCTCGCTGACGATGACGGAGGCGCTCGCCAAGTCGAGCAACGTGGCCGCCATCAAGCTCGGCCTGAAAGTCGGCGACGACTCGATGTACGACTACATGACCCGCTTCGGCTTCGGCCGCAAGACGGGCGTCGAGCTGCCGGGCGAGACCGACGGCCTGCTCAGGAAAGTGAGCCGGTGGCAGCCCTCCTCGATGGGCTCGCTCGCCATCGGGCAGGAGATCGGCGTCACGCCTTTGCAGATGGCCGCGGCCTTCGCCACGCTCGCCAACGACGGCCTGCGCGTCAGCCCGCATCTGGTGCGCGAAGTCCGCGCGGAGGACGGGACGACCCTTTACAGCGCCGCGCCCGAAGAGCGCCGCGTCGTCAGCGCGGAGACGGCACGCACCCTGCGCGGGATGCTCGAACAGGTGACCTTAAACGGCACGGCGAAATTGGCACAGCTCGACGGCTACACGGCCGCCGGCAAGACCGGCACGGCGCAGAAGATTGACCCGAAGACGCGCGCCTACTCGAAGACAAAGCACATCGCCTCGTTCGTGGGCTTCGCGCCAGCGGAGAACCCCGCGGTCGTCATCATCGTGGTGATTGACGAGCCGGCAGGGGCTTACCACGGCGGCGACGTGGCCGCGCCCATCTTCCGCGAGATCGCAGAGCAAGTCCTGCCCGCCCTGAGCATCGTGCCCGACACGGAGCCGAAGCCCTCGGCCGAGCCGGGGCTGCTCGCGCGCCTCTCGCTGAGCGACGAGGAATTGGCACACTTGCGCGGCGAGCAGGAGCGCGAGCGGGCCGTGCGCGACGCGACGCTGCCGCGAATCGTCGAGGAGCGCGGGAGTCTGGGGACGACGCGGGTCGTCTACGCGGCTGCGACCCGGCGGGGCGCGCTGATGCCGGACCTGCGCGGCCGGAGCGTGCGCGACGCCGCGCGAGTCTGCGAGCAGTTGGGTCTGCAACTTGAGGCCCGCGGCGAGGGCCGCGCGCTCAGCCAGAGTCCCGCGGCGGGCGCGGAGGTGGAGGCGGGGCAGACAGTCCGGGTTGACTTCGGGAGAAGCAGATGAGCCGGGGGTGAAGGACGACGGGTCGTAGGCGGTCAGTCGCTTCGGCCCTTCCCCTTCATCGTTCATCCAAGGAACCTATGACAGGGCAACGGGGCAGCAACCCGGGGCACGGGGCCGCGGGGACCAGGCAGAGAATCAGCGCCTGCCGCAAGCGCCTCCGCCGGACGCGCGCCATGCGTAGGGCGCTTGACCTGGAGCGGGACGAGGCGGTCGTGGCCGCGCGCGAGTTGCTGGCAGTCGCAGATTTGGGCGACCCCGAAAGCGATTTTGAAAGGGCGGACACGCCCGAACTGGCGAGTGCGGCCCGCCGGTTTGCGCCTGAGGTTGACCGTCGCCCGAGACTCCGCGCAAGATGATATGCGAAGCAGCAATCTTGCGAACACAGAGGTCTCGGAGGCGGCGTGGACATACGGACGGCGGCGGATTTGATGGGCGCTCAGGCAAGTCATTTGAGCGCCGAGTTGTTTGACAAAGAAATAGTCGGATTCTCGATTGACTCGCGGACGACCGGCGCGGGCGAACTCTTCTTCGCGCTGTCGCAAGCGGATTACGCCCGCGCCGGTTTTAACGGCACGTTTGCCGATGCACATCGTTTTATCCCCCAGTCTCTCGAAAGAGGGGCGCTGGCGGCCGTCGCGCGCCGCGACCGCGTCGAGTCGGACGCCGCGCTCCGGGCGATCAGCGACCGCCTGCTACTGGTCGAAGACGCCATCGCCGCGCTTCAGATATTGGCCCATAAAGTCTACACGGCCTGGGGCCGCCCCGTCGTCGCCATCACGGGCAGCGCCGGCAAGACGACGGCCAAGGAGTTGACGGCGCACCTGCTCTCCCATTCGGGCCGGCGCGTCCTCAAGAGCGAGCGAAACTACAACAACGGGCTCGGCCTCCCGCTCGCCGTCTTGCAGATGGTGACCGATGGACATAAGCCGGACGAGTTTGACCTCGCGGTTTTGGAGATGGGGATGTCTTCGCCGACGCACGAGATCGAGCGCCTGTGCAGGATTACGCCGCCGGACATCGGCGTCGAGCTTCTGGTCGCGCCCGTTCACCTCGAACACCTGGGCACGATTGAGAACATCGCGGCGGCCAAGGCAGAGCTGATTGAAGGACTCAAGCCGAATGGTATAGCGGTCTTGAACGCGGACGACGAGCGCGTCATCGCGATGCGCAGGCTGCACAACGGGCCGGTCGTCACCTTCGGCATCGAAGCGGCCGCGGACGTGACGGCCGCGGAGATTGACACGAGCCGCTTCGGCCGGAGCCGGTTCCAGTTGCGGACGCCGAAAGGCTCAGCGGAAGCCGTGCTGCCGATGCCCGGCCGGCACAATTTGATGAACGCGCTCGCGGCCGCCGCGGTCGCAAGCTGTTTCGAGATTGAGCCGGAAGTGATCGCGCGTGCTTTCGCGAGTGTCGCCCCGGCAAAGATGCGAGGCGAAGTGATTGATTTCGCCGCGGGGTTCACGGTCGTGGACGACTCCTACAACTCCAACCCGCGCTCGCTGCTGAGCATCGTGCGGACGATCACGGAGGCGAGCGCGAAGGGCACGCGCCGGCGCATCGTCGTCGCGGGCGAGATGCTTGAGCTGGGGCCGGAAGGCGAGCGCATGCACCGCGAGGCGGGCGCGGAGATAGCGCGCTCCGGCGTTGACCTCCTGTGGGGCGTGCGCGGTTTGGCCCAGGCGATAGTCGAGGGGGCGCGGGCCGAAGGGATGAGCCATGAGGCCGCGCGCTACTTCGACTCCTCGGAGGAAGCGGCCGCAGCCATCTGCAATGAAGCGCGCGAGGGCGACCTCATTCTGGTCAAGGGCTCGCGCGGGGTGGAGACGGACAAGGTCGTGAAGGCGCTGCGCGAGCACTTCCCGGCGCTCGGCGGAGACGAGGAAAAACAGTAGGCAGAAGGCAGCGTGCAGAAGGCGAAGGAAAGCAGACAGCCTTTCCTTCTGACTCCTGACTCCTGACTCCTGAATTCTGCTTCTTATGATTCATTGGATTTTCTACGAGTGGCTTTACAGCTCTTACGAGGGCGGCGGGTCTTACCTCGTCAAGGCGCTGAACGTCTTCCAGTACGTCACGTTCCGCACGGCCTACGCGTCCGTGACGGCGCTCCTGATCTCGCTCGTCTTCGGCGGCCGCGTCATACAGGCTTTGAGGAACTGGAACGTCGGCCAGCAGATTCGCGAGGAGGGGCCGCAGGCGCACATGGCGAAGCGCGGCACGCCGACGATGGGCGGCGTGCTCATCATCGCCTCCGTGCTTATCTCGACGCTGCTCTGGGCCAAGCTCTCCAGCCTCTACGTCTGGATCGTGATGCTCGCCTTCCTCTTCTTCGGGCTCATCGGCTTCCTCGACGACTACCAGAAGATGGCGAAGCGCCGCAGCCTCGGCCTGACCGGGAAGCAGAAGCTTTTGGGCCAGCTCATCATCGCCATAGGCGTCTGGGCCGCGCTCTACTTCTCCTCCGTCTCGGTCGGCGGCCCGCCCGTCCTGCGCGCCTCGGACCTCAGAGACCCGGGCGGCCTGGCCGTCAAGCTGCGCGAGGCGCGCGACCCAGTTTCGGTCTACCTCTGGTCGCAACTGCTGCCCGAAACGCAGGAGATGCTGAAGAGTTACGACGCGACCGCGGGGCGCATGGCGGAGGATGAGCAGCGGAAACTCGCGGACGCGCTCAACGCGCTGATGACCGGGCACTCGCTTTACGACGAGCAGCGGTTCAGCCAGCTCAAGCTGGCCGACGAGACTAGAAAATTAATCGCGCTCAACCCGCAGGGCGAGAACGTCATTCGGCTCAACCGCGAGCTTATGGAGGAGGCTTACCCGACCGAGATAGCCAGGAGCACGAAGTATTCGTGGAACGTCAACATCCCGTTCTTCAAGACGACCGAGGACCAGAACCCTCTGACGAGCGTCTCCTACGTCGGCCCGTGGCTCTACCTGGTCTTCATCGTCATCGTGCTTTTGGGCTCCTCGAACGCGGTGAACTTGACGGACGGGCTCGACGGCTTAGCCATCGGCGTGACCTTCATCGCGATGGCCGCGATGACGGCCTTCGTTTACATCACGAGCGACTTTCGGTTTGCGAGTTACCTGGGGCTCATGCACCGGCCGGAGGCGGCCGAGTTGACGGTCTTCTGCGGCGCGATGGCGGGGGCGAGCCTCGGGTTTTTGTGGTACAACGCGCCGCCCGCCGAAGTCTTCATGGGCGACGTGGGGAGCCTCGCCATCGGCGGCGCGATTGGCACAATCGCGGTGCTGACGAAGCAGGAGTTCATGCTCCTGATGGTCGGCGGCGTCTTCGTCCTTGAGATTTTGTCGGTGATGCTCCAGGTCGCGTCGTTCAAGATGACGAAGCGGCGCATCTTCAAGATGTCGCCGCTGCACCACCACTTCGAGTTGCAGTGGGAGCGCAGGTTCGGCCAGCGCACGGTCGAGACGAAAGTCGTCTTCCGCTTTCTGATTCTGGCAATCCTCTTCGCGCTCCTGAGCCTCTCGACGCTCAAGCTGCGGTAGAGATGATCTTTGAAAAGCGAGTGAGAAAAGTTTGGAAGTAGCGGGCAAGAAAGTTTTGATTATGGGCGCGGCCCGCAGCGGCATCGCGTGCGCGAGGTTCCTGGCGCGGCGCGGCGCGGTCGTCGCGCTCAACGACCGCAAGCCGGTTGAGGAGTGGTCGGCTGAAGCGGTCACGCTCAAGGCGGAGGGCGTAGGGCTCGTGCCGGGCGACGTTCCCATGTGGCTGCTCGACCAGATCGAGTTGGTCGTGATGAGCCCGGGCGTGCCGAGCAAGATCATCCCGGCGAGGTACGCCGAGAGGGCGGGCGCGGAGGTCATCGGCGAGGTCGAGCTGGCTTCGAGATTTTTGCGCGGCCGCGTGGTGGCGATTACGGGGAGCAACGGCAAGACGACGACGACGACGCTCGTGGGCCAAATTCTGAAGGACGCGGGCCTCAGCGTTCAGGTCGGGGGCAACATCGGCACGGCACTCATCTCTATGGTCGAGACTTCGCGCGACGACGGCTGGACGGTCGTGGAGGTTTCGAGTTTTCAGCTCGAAACGATTAAGGACTTTCACCCGGCGGTGGCGATGGTCTTGAACGTGACGCCGAACCACATGGACCGCTACGAGACGCTCAACGATTACGCGGCGGCCAAGCACCGCGTCTTCCGCAACCAGACGCCGGAAGACGTGGCGGTGCTGAACGCGGACGACGAAATCGTCTCGTCTTGGACGCGGGGGCTGAGGGCACACGTCGTTCCCTTCAGCGTGCGGCGCGAGTTGGACGAAGGGCTCTTTCTGAGGAACGGGCGCGAGATAGTCTCGCGCACGCTCGCGGCAGAGCGGGTGCTGATGACGCGCGAAGAGATGCAGCTCAGGGGCTTGCACAACGTCGAGAACGTGCTCGCGGCGTTGGCCGCCGGGTTGGCCTGCGGCGCTCCGCCCGACTCGATGCGCGAGACCGTCAGGCGGTTCAAGCCGGTCGAGCATCGTTTGGAGTTCGTCGCGGAGGTTGATGGGGTGAAGTTCTACAACGACTCGAAGGCGACGAGCGTTGACGCGACCTTGAAGGCGCTCGAAGCGTTCGCGGACGAAGAGGGCAAGGTGGTTTTGATTCTCGGCGGGCTCGGCAAGCAAGCGCCTTACGCGCCGCTCAGCCCGCTCATCAGGGAGCGAGCGCGCAAGCTGGTCTTAATCGGCGAGGACGCGCCGACGATTGAAAAAGAGTTGAAAGGCGACGCGGAGATGGAGCGCGCAGACTCGATGGCGGACGCCGTCCGCAAAGCCTTTGAAGCGGCCGAACCGGGAGACATCGTCCTGCTCGCGCCAGCCTGCGCCAGCTTCGATATGTTCAAGAGCTTCGAGCATCGTGGGGAAGTCTTCAAAAGCGAGGTTTCAAGTTTAAGGTCTCAAGTTTCAGGTTCTTCCTAACTTGAAACCTTAAACCTGAAACCTGAAACGATTTTTTTATGGCGAGGAAGCTACAGGCCGACAAGTGGTTGTTCGCGGCGACGGCGGGGCTGGCGCTGTTCGGCATCGTCATGGTCTACAGCGCGTCGGCCGTGATGGCGCTCGAAGAGAACGGCAACCAGTATCACTACGTCATCAAGCAGGGCGTGTGGACGGCCATCGGCTTCGGCGCGATGCTGCTGATGATGCAGTTCGATTATCAAAGGCTTCGCGACCGCCGAATAGTTTACGCGCTGCTCGGCGTGACGGTGTTCCTGCTCCTGGCCGTCTTCGCCTTCCCGCGCATCAACGGCGCGCATCGCTGGATCAGGCTCGCGGGCTTCTCGCTTCAGCCGTCCGAGTTGTCGAAGCTGACGCTCGCCATCTTCCTCGCCTACTTTCTCGAAAAGCGCGCCGGCGAGGAGGGCTCGCTGTGGCGGACCTTCGTCCCGTGCGTGGCCGTGACGGGGGCGCTCGCCGCGCTCATCCTGAAAGAGCCGGACCTGGGGACGGCGATGATGCTCGCCGTCATCTGCGTCGTGATGTGTTTCACGGCTGGCGCGCGCCTCCTGCATCTGGGGATGGCCGCCGCGCCGGGGCTGGTCGTAGGCGCTATGATGCTGATCTTCGTGCCGTGGCGCTTCCAGCGATTAGTGACTTTCGCGAACCCGTGGGCCGACCCGCAGAACTCAGGGTTTCAGGTCGTGCAGTCTTTAATCGCCATCGGCTCGGGCGGGACGAGCGGCCTCGGGTTCGCGCAGGGGAAGCAGAAGATGTTCTTCCTGCCCTTCGCTCACTCGGATTTCATCTTCGCAGTGATCGGCGAAGAGCTGGGGCTGTTCGGGGCGCTGATGGTCCTGACGGTGTTCGGGATTCTGCTGTGGCGCGGGGTGCGCGTGGCGCTGCGCGCGCCCGACCGCTTCGGGATGCTGCTCGGTTTGGGTCTCGTCGCGGGCGTGGTCGTGCAGGCGCTCTTCAACATCAGCGTGGTGCTGTCGCTCGTGCCGACCAAGGGGATTCCGCTGCCGTTCATCTCCTACGGCGGCTCGTCGCTGGTGCCGACGCTCGTGGCGATGGGCATTCTCTTGAACATCTCGCAGCACTCGTCGGGTGACTCCGGGCCGAAGATGTTTGACCTGACGCCGGGGCCGGAGAGTGAGACGGGCGGGCGGGCGGCACCCGCGCCCACTTTGTCGCCGCGCTCTCCCGTGAGCCTTTCGACGCGCAGGGGATGAGTGCTTATGCGCGTGTTGATTGCGGCAGGGGGGACTGGCGGGCACATTTACCCGGGCATCGCCGTGGCGAAAGAGGTGATGCGCCGCTGGCCCGAGTCCCAGGTCAGGTTCGTCGGGACGGCGCGGGGGTTGGAAACGAAGCTTGTGCCAAAAGCTGGCTTCGAGTTGTCGCTCATTGAAAGCGCGGGGCTGAAGAACGTCGGAGTAGCGGCGCGCGTGCGCGGGATGATCTTGTTGCCGAAAAGCTTCTTCGCGGCGCGGCGGCTGATTCGCGAGTTCCGGCCGGACGTGGTCGTCGGCGCGGGCGGCTACGTTTCCGGGCCAGTTCTTTTGACGGCCGCGTTGTTGAAAGTCCCGACGCTCGTGATGGAGTCGAACGCGCTGCCCGGTTTTACGAACCGCAGCCTCGCGCGCTTCGTGGACCGCGCGGCGGTGACGTTCGAGGCGGCGCTGCCGTACTTCCGCGGCAAGGGCGTCGTCACGGGCAACCCCGTTCGGCGCGAGTTCTTTGACATTCCGCCGAAGTCGCGCGATGCTACCCGCTTTTGCGTGCTCGTCTTCGGCGGCTCGCAGGGCGCGCGCGCCATCAACGAGGCGGTGGTCGCGGCGCTCCCGCACTTAGAAGCACGGCGCGACGTGCTCCGCATCACGCACCAGACGGGCGAGGCGGATTTCGAGAAGGTGAGCGCCGGCTACACGGATGCGGGCTGGGGCGAGCAGGCGGACGTGAGGCGCTACATTGACGACATGGTCGCGGAGTTCGCCGCCGCCGATTTAATCGTCTGCCGCGCGGGGGCGACGACGAGCGCGGAGCTGGTCGCGGCCGGCAAGGCGGCCGTCATGGTCCCTTTCCCGCAGGCCGCGGACGACCACCAGCGCAAGAACGCGGAGGCGCTCGCAGCGGCCGGCGCGGCCCGCATGATCTTGCAGCACGAGCTGACGGGCGAGAGATTGGCACAGGAAATCGGCGCACTCGTGAACGCGCCCGAAGAGATAACGAAGATGGAAGAAGCCGGCCGCAAGCTCGCACGCGGCGACGCGGCCGCGGCGGCGGTGGATTTGATGGAAGAGCTGATCGGTAGGAGTCAGGAGTCAGAAGTCAGGAGTCAGAATGAATAAGGCGGAGAGCCACTTCAACAGATTTTCTTTTCTTCTGACTCCTGACTCCTGACTCCTGACTCCTGTAGTTGAATATGTTTCGCAGCATTCAGCACATTCATTTCGTGGGCATCGGCGGCATAGGCATGTCGGGCATCGCCGAGGTCTTGATTAACTCCGGCTTTAAAGTCTCGGGGTCGGACTTGAAGGGCTCGGAGGTGACGAAGCGACTCGAAGGGCTCGGCGTGGAGTTCAAGGAAGGCCATCAGGCGGAGAATGTCGGGGAGGCGGACGTGGTGGTTCGCTCGACCGCCGTGCGCGAGGATAACCCCGAAATCGTCGAGGCCAAGCGGCGGGGCGTGCCCGTCATCCCGCGCGCGGAGATGCTCGCGGAGCTGATGCGCCTGAAACCCTACTCGGTGGCCGTCGCCGGCTCGCACGGCAAGACGACGACGACCTCTATGGTGGCGACCGTTTTGGGCCACGCGCAGCTAGACCCGACGGTCGTCGTCGGCGGCGTGGTCAAGTCGTTCGGCTCGACCGCGCGCATCGGCCAGAGTGATTTGATGGTGGTCGAGGCGGACGAGAGCGACCGCTCGTTCCTGATGCTGACGCCGACCATCGCGATTGTGACCAACATAGACCGCGAGCACATGGACTACTACGACGACATGGACGACGTGCGCGACTGCTTCGTCAAGTTCGTCAACAAGGTTCCGTTCTACGGCACGGCGGTCCTCTGTCTGGACGACCCGCACGTCCAGGCGGTCATCCCGCACATCAAGCGGCGCAGAATCACTTACGGCCTGAGCGCGCAGGCGGACGTTTCGGCCCACGGGATTCGCTTCAACCAGGGTTACGGCTCAAGCTTCACGGTCTGGCGCGGGACCGAAGCGGTCGGCGACGTGGTGTTGCGCGCGCCGGGCCTGCACAACGTCTACAACGCGCTCGCGGCCATCGCCGTCGGCTTCGAGCTGAAAGTCCCGTTCACGCAGATTGCGAAGGCGCTCGCGGAGTTTACGAACGCAGACCGCCGCTTCCAGTTCAAGGGCGAGGAGGCGGGCGTGCTCGTGGTTGACGACTACGGCCACCACCCGACGGAGATCAAGGCGACGCTCGCCGCGGCGAAGATAGGCTCGGCCGGCCGCCGCATCGTCGTCCTCTTCCAGCCGCACCGCTACTCGCGGACGCAGGATCAGATGGACGAGTTCGCGCGCTCCTTCAACAACGCCGACGTGCTCTTCGTCACGGACATCTACGCGGCGAGCGAAGACCCGATTGAGGGAGTGACGGCCGAGACGCTGACGGACGCCATCAAGCGCTACGGCCACAAGAACGCCGAGTACATCGGCCCGCTCGAAGGCGCGGCCGAGGCGTTGCGCGAGCATCTGCACGAGGGCGATATGCTCATCACGCTCGGCGCGGGCTCGGTCTACCGCGCGGGCGAACAGGTCTTAGGGCTGCTACGTGAGCGCGGCGGGGCGCGCGCGGGCTAAAAAAGATTTGAGAATCCAGACGAGTTTCAGTTTGAAACGGATGTCGGCGGGCGAATCATATATTTCGATGGCCGTTGGCGAGATGAAAAAAGAGTTGAGCTTGCGTGAGCGCGACGCTGCGATTGAAGAGATCGCGGCGCGGCTCGGCGTGCGCGCGGAGCGCGGGCGGCGCTTCGCGGAGCTGACCTCTTTGCGCGTCGGCGGCGCGATTGACTGGGTCATCTCGCCCGTCACCGAGGAGCAGGCGGCCCGCGTGGTCTTTGAGTTGGACGAGGCGGGCGTCCCGTGGCGCGCGCTCGGCTCGGGCAGCAACGTGCTGGCGGACGACGCCGAGCACCACTACGTCGTCGTCAGCCTCAAGGAGTTGAAGGGCGAAGTCCGCTTCGACGGCGAGCGCGTCTCGGTGAGCGCGGGCTACTCGCTGCCGCGCCTCTGCATTGACGCAGGACGCCGCGGGCTCGCGGGGATAGAAGGCTTGGGCGGGATTCCTGGCACAGTCGGCGGCGCGCTCTGGATGAACGCGGGCGCTTACGGACAAGAGATCGGGCGCGTGACGGAGGTCGTGCGGGTGGCGCGCGGCGGGCGCGTGGTGGAAGTGCCGGGCGGCGAAGTGAGGTGGGACTATCGCCACACCTCTTTCCGCGAGGGCGAGTTGTTGCTGGGCGCGACGCTGCTGCTGACGCGCGACGACCCCGAAAAGATCGGCGCGCGGATGCTCGAAGCGAAGAACAAGCGCCTGAGCACGCAGCCGCACGGCGCGCGCTCGGCCGGCTGTTTTTTCAAGAACCCGCCGGGGAGCGCGGTCGGCACCGGCAAGATGATTGACGAGATGGGGATGAAGGGCGCGAAGCGCGGCGGCGCGGTCGTCTCGCCCATCCACGCCAACTTCATCGTCACCGAAGGCGAGGACGCGAAGGCGTCGGACGCGCTCGCGCTCGCAGAGGAGATCAGGGAGCGCTTCAGGCGCGAGAAGGGAATCGAGCTGGAGTACGAAGTCGAACTCTGGCGCGCAGGTGTTCAGGAAGAGGCGGCCGACTCTGAAACCGAGAAGGCGGACGACACGGCGGACCCGAAAGACTTATGAGGGAGCAGGTCATCACACCGAGGGCCGGGCGCGGCGCGGCCGGCGCGAACAAGGCTCGCGCGGGCGAGATCGTGCAGCGGCCCGCGAAGCGCGGCGCGGCTTCTTCGTCGCGCGCGAAGGCCGCCGGCTGGCGCAAAGTCCTCGTCTACCTCCCGCTCGCAGGGAAGATCACGCTGGCCGTCGTCGCGGGCGTCCTGCTCTTCGCAGGCTACCGCGCGGCGGCCTCGGCCGCCTTCTTCCAGGCGCGCACGGTGGACGTGAGCGGCGCGTCGCGCGCCTCCGCGGACGAGATCAGGGCGGTCGTGCGCGAGCGCGCGGCGCAGACGGGCGTCTGGCGCGCGGACCTCGACGGCATCAGCCGCGACCTGAGAAAGATTCCCTGGGTCCGCGAGGCCGTCGTCTCGCGAGTCCTGCCCGATGGGCTGCGCGTCCGCATCTCGGAGAGAGTGCCGCGCGCCGTCGTGAGGACGGGCGCGGGCAAGTTCGTCTGGGTTGACGAGGACGCGGTCACGCTCGGCGCGGCCTCGCCCGCCGACCAGATTTTCATGCGCGGGTGGGACGAGGACGGGGGCGAAGGCGCGCTCGTCGAGAACCGCGCGCGCGTCGAGAAGTTTCTGGAAATGACGCGCGACTGGGAGGCCAGAGGCATCAGCCGCCGCGTCAGCGAAGTCAGCCTTTACGACCTCGGCGACGTGCGCGCGCAGCTCACGGGCGACGACTCGCTGATCGAAGTACAGCTCGGCCGCGAGGACTTCGGCAACCGGCTCAAGTTCGCCCTGGACGAGTTGGACGCGCGCCGCAACACGCCCATCGGCCCCTTCATCCTCTACATCAACGTCGCGCAGGGGATAGAAAAAGGGAAAGACCACATATCAATCGGCGTCAGCCCAGACGCCCCCAACTTCAAAGCGGGCGCAGACGGCGACGGCACAGGCCCCGAAGTCTTGAGCGCGAAAGTGGAGCACCCGAAGCCCGCGCCCAAGCCGAAGGCCGAAGGCCGAAAGCCCAAAGAGAAAGAGACGGTCGCGCGCAAGGACGACGCGCGGGACCGCAAGAAAGAGGCCGACAAGAAAACCAAGAAAGACAAGAAGGACAAAGAGCCTGAGCGGGCACGCACTGAGAGCCGCCCGCGCCGAGCGACTGAATAAAGTTTCAAGTTTCAGGTTTCAAGTTAAAGACTTAAGAACCTGAAACTTGAAACTTGAAACCCGAAAGAACTTATGGCTAAACGCGCGTCACACACGGTCGGACTCGACATCGGCACGAGCAAGGTGACGTGTATCGTCGGCGAGCCTGGCGACGGCGGGCTCCTGGACATCGTCGGCATCGGCGAGGCCGAGGCGCGCGGCCTGCGCAAGGGCGTCATCGTCAACCCGGACGCCGCCGTCGAGGCCATCAAGCGCGCCGTCGAGGACGCCGAGCGCATGAGCGGCCTGGAAGCAGAGGAGGTCACCATCAACCTCGCCGGCTCGCACATCATGGGCTTCAACGGTCAAGCCATCGTCGCCGTCTCGGGCCGCGACCGCGAGATCACGCCCGACGACGTGCGCCGCGCCATAGACTCGGCCTGCGCGATTCAGCTTCCGGCGGGCCGCGAGATCGTTGACCGCCTGCCGCAGGAGTTCATCGTTGACGATCAGGACGGCATCAACGACCCCGTCGGCATGATCGGCGCGCGCCTCGCCGTCAAAGTCCACATCGTCACGAGCCCCGTCACGGCGCGGCAGAACGCGATTAACGCCGTCAACCGCTCGGGCCTCGTCGTCGCAGACATGGTGCTCGAACAGTTGGCCGCCGCCGAAGGCTCCCTGACGGAGGACGACAAGGAGTTCGGCTCGGCCCTCGTAGACATCGGCGCGGAGACCACGGGCCTGATTATCTACCAGCGCGGGGCCGTGCAGCACACGGCGGTGTTCGCGCTCGGCGGCTCGCACTTCACGAACGACATAGCCTTCGGCCTGCGCACGCCGATTCCCGAGGCCGAGAAGATCAAGCGCACAGTCGGCTGCGCCTACAGCGCCTCGCTCAACGAGATGGCGCGCGGCGAGCTGGTCGAAGTCCCCTCGGTCGGCGGGCGCGCGCCGCGCCAGCTCTCGCGCCAGATTCTCTGCGACATCCTTCAGCCGCGCGCCGAGGAAGTCTTGATGCAGGTGGCCGACGAGATCAGGGAATCAGGCTGGGAGCGCCAGTTGTCGAGCGGCGTGGTGCTGACGGGCGGCGGCGCGCTGCTGACGGGGATGACGGAGATAGCCGAGCAGGTGTTCGACGCGCCCGTGCGCATAGGTTACCCGGAAAGGGACCGTTTCGGCGGCCTCGTCGAGGACATCCAGAGTCCTGTTTGGGCGGCGGCCGCGGGGCTTTCCCTGGTGACGCAGCGGGCGCAAACGGCCGACGCACGCTCGGGCGCGGGCCGCCGCGGGGCGACAGGCCGCCTGACTAATTTAGTCTCGAAATTTCGTGATCGTTTTAGTGGCATTTTCTGACAAGTTGTTGTATGCTGCCGCGCCAGCCGGCACAAGATGTAGTCCGCAATATTTAGTTGCCCCCGGCGCGCACAGCCCAAGATAACCGTAAGTTGGGTTTCGGGAGCCTCACTGGGCTGCCGAGAGAGAGGAATGCGAATGATGACACCGGACGGCCGTCAACCGGGCAACGGCATTAATATTTTCATAGATGACGACCCACCAATCACCGGCGCGCGGATCAAAGTGATCGGCGTCGGGGGCGGCGGCGGCAACGCCGTCAACCGCATGATCGAGGCAGGCATCGAGGGCATAGAGTTCCTCGTCGCCAACACAGATTTGCAAGCTTTGAAACGCTCGCGCGCGCCGATCAAGATTCAACTGGGCGGCAAGCTCACGAAGGGCCTCGGCGCGGGCGCAGACCCGATCATCGGGCGCAACGCCGCGCTCGAAGACACAGAGAAGATCATCGAAGTCCTCGAAGGGGCCGACATGGTCTTCGTCACGACGGGCCTCGGCGGCGGCACGGGCACGGGCGCGGCTCCCATCATCGCGAGTCTGGCGACGGAGTTGAACGCCCTGACGGTCGCGGTCGTCACGAAGCCCTTCCACTTCGAGGGCAAGCGCCGGATGCAGCAGGCCGACCAGGGCTTGAGGGAGCTGCGCGAGTGCGTGGACACCGTGATCACGATCCCGAACGAGCGGCTGCTGCACACGGTTGACCGCGGCGTCTCGCTCGCCGACTCGTTCAAGGTCGCGGACGACGTGCTCCGGCAGGCCGTGCAGGGCATCTCGGACTTAATCACGGTGCCGGGGCTCATCAACCTGGACTTCGCGGACGTGAAGGCCATCATGCAGGGCATGGGCTTGGCGCTGATGGGCGCGGGCCGCGCCTCTGGCGAACACCGCGCGATGGAGGCCACGCAACAGGCCATCTCCTCGCCGCTTCTGGAAGAGGCGACGATTGAGGGCGCGAAGGGCGTGCTCATCAACATCACGGGCGGGTCAGACCTGACGCTCTACGAAGTCAACGAGGCTTCCTCGATCATCCGCGAGGCCGCGGACGAGAACGCCAACATTATCTTCGGCGCGGTCATTGACGAGACGCTGCGCGACGAGATGAAGATCACGGTCATCGCCACGGGCTTCGACAAGGAGATTGCCGACTTGGGCACGACGGCCGCGTCTGCGGGCGTGCCCTCTTCGCCGCCGCGCTACACGCGCACGCCGGGCGACGACCTGCAACGCCCGACCGTCAACCCGGGCCGCCCGGACGACCTGGACGTGCCGACCTTCATCCGCAAGAAAGCGGACTGAACAGCGGAAGGCAGAAGGCGGAAAGCAGAAAGCAGAAGGCGGCAAGCGTTTTTTCTGCCTTCTGCTTTCTGCCTTCCGCCTTCTGTGCTTTTCCTTTTGCCCTCTTTAGTGTAGTATGTCGGGCAATTCCTTGATGGAAATTCTATTCGGGTAATTTCTACGTCTCTTCTCGTGCGGCCGCAGCCTGAGTAGAGATGTGATTGACGGGTCGCGCCGGTCCAGACGCGCCTTCTCAGACGGCGTCGGGGCACGGGGCGCGGCCGCCACACTTATTCCCCTTCTTAATGTTGGAGGTCTAGAAAGTCACAGTGAACCGCAAACTCATCCGAACGACTTTGGCAGAAATCAAGAACAAGGACCGAGCCTTGCCGCAGCCGAAGGAGCGCGTCAACAACGGCGGCGCACCGCGCCAGAGCGAGGGCGGGCACGCCCCCTCGCGCCCGGCGCAGTCCGCGGCCGCCGCCTCGGCCGCCGTGCAGGTGCGCAAGCGCACGCCGCCCCCCATCGAGACCAACGCGGAAATCTTCTACTACAAGAAGCAGATTGACGCGCACACGCCGATGATTATCGTGCTCATGGACGGCGAGGAGATCGAGGGAACCATCGAGTGGTACGACAAGGGCGCGCTCAAGGTCAACCGCAAGTCCGCCCCGAACCTGCTCCTCCTGAAGCACAACATCAAGTACATGTACAAGGCCGACGAGCGCGAGGGCGAGTAAGCGCGCTCGCCTTCCGGCCCGCGCGGCCCCTTGAGCCAGCCACCCGTTCCCGGCTGACAATTCGAGCGCCCCCCTCACTAAAGTGGCGTCCGGCTATGACAGAGATGTTGCACAACTCATCGCGCGAAGCCTCGCGTCGTCAGAAGCCGCGACTCCCGCGCGTCGGCATCACGATGGGCGACCCCGCAGGCATCGGCCCCGAGGTCGTCCTCAAGGCCGTCGCCGAGGAGGAGGTCCGCCGCGCCTGCGTCCCCGTCATCATCGGCGACGCGCAACTACTCGCGCACACGGCCCGCACCCTGGACCTACAGTGCGGCTACGACATCGTCCGCTACGACGAGCGGCTGCCCGAAGACATCTCAGAGCCAGTCATCTTCCACCTGGACAACGTCAGCGGCCACGTCGAGCCCGGCATCGAGTCGGGGACGGCGGGCAAGGCGGCGGCCGGCTACATAGAGGCCGCCGTGCGCCTCTGCGCCGCGGGCGCGGTGGACGCCATCGCGACCGCGCCGATCAACAAGCGTGCCCTCTTCCTGGGCGGCTACAGCTTCCCGGGCCACACGGAGTTTCTGGCACAGCTCACGGGAACCGAGGAGTACGCGATGGCCTTCGTCGCCTCGAACCTGCGGGTCGTGCTCATCTCGACGCACGTCCCCCTGGCCGAAGCCATCCGCCTGGTCGAGCGCGACCGCATCGTCCGCGTCGCGCGCCTGACGCACAGGGAGTTGCGCCGCTGGGGCATCGAGCGGCCGCGCATCGCGGTCGCGGCGCTCAACCCGCACGGGGCCGAGGGCGGCCTCTTCGGCGTCGAGGAGGCTTCGGAGATAGCCCCGGCCGTCGAGGTGTGCCAGTCGGACGGCGGGCTGGACGTGCGCGGGCCGTTCTCGGCCGACACGATCTTCCTGCGCGCCTCGCGCGGCGAGTTCGACGCCGTCGTGGCGTGCTATCATGACCAGGCGATGATCCCCGTCAAGTGCCTGTCGTTCGGCGAGGCGGTCAACGTCACACTCGGCCTCCCGTTCATCCGCACCTCCGTGGATCACGGGACGGCGTTTGACATCGCGGGCAAGGGGCTGGCGGAACATTCGAGCATGGTGGCGGCGATCACCCTGGCCGCCGAGTTGTCTGCGCGCGCGGACGAGTCGAGCCGCGCCGTCGAGGCTTAAACTCACGAAGGAGAAAGACTGTGGCGTCAAAACCTCCCACACCAAACTCTCAGCCGACCTCACGCCGCATCCTCGTGGCGGACGACGACCCGGCCATCCTCCGCCTCGTGACGGCCATCGTCGAGAAGGAGGGCTACGCGGTCGTCCCGGCGCGCGACGGGCGCGAGGCGTACAAGATTCTGCAAGGCGACGCCGACTTCGTCGCCGGCATCTTCGACGTGGTGATGCCGCACATACAGGGGCCGGAGCTGGTCCGCTACATGAAGACCGAGAAGCGGCTGATGAAGATTCCCGTCATGATGATGACGGCCGAGCAGAACCCCAAGCTCTCCTCCGACAGCTTCTCGGCCGGCGCGGTCGTCTTCCTGCCCAAACCTTTCACCACGGCGCAGCTCCAGATCATGCTGCGGATGCTGATAGCCAAAGGCGCATCGTGAGCCGGCGCGCGTCTCTCTAAAACCATTAGAGGGCTGAGGGCGATGAATAAACGAACGCAACGAGTGTTGTCGGTCATGGGACTGGCCGCCGTCTGCCTCCTGCTGGCGCTGGCTTACGCGCGGGCGGCCGACGAGTTGAACGCGAGCCAGGCGCGCAAGTTAATCGCGAACATGGCGGGCGCGAAATTGCCGACGAGCGCCGTGCGCGTGCGCGAGGTCTCTGTGACGGGGTCGTCGGCCGTGGTCGTGGCGCAGGTCGAGACGGCGTTCCGCTTCGAGAAGGGCAATGACGGCAAGTGGCGCGTGGCCGAAATCCGCACGGGCGACGACCGCTGGGAGGACTTGGGCGCGATTGAGCGCGCCGTCAACGCCGAGAAGGCCGAGCGGGCGCGCGCCGAGTTGGAGACGCTCGCCACGGCGCTCGAAGCCTACCGGCGCGAGCGCGGCTTCTACGTGGTCGCCGAGGACGAGCGCGCGCTCGAAGACCATCTTAATCCGCGCTACCTGGCGCGCATCCTCCGCGTGGACCCCTGGCACAAGCCCTACCTCTACGACGGCGCGCGCGACTCCTACACGCTGCGCTCGGCCGGCCCCGACGGCGAAGAGAACACCCCGGACGACATCGTCAGAAAGCAGTAGGCAGAAGGCGGAAGGCGGAAGGCAGAAGGCAGAAAGCGGAAGGCAGCAAAAGCACTTAATGTTTTCTGCCTACTGCCTACTGCCTTCTGCTTTCCGCCTTCCGCCTACCTTTTTTCTTGACGCTCCATCCTCGCGGGTGTTAGGTTCAAAGGGTGGCCCCCCGTGTGGGAGAAAGGCTTGGCGGGCGGCCGCGCGCCACATGCCCCGCGCCATGCGTATCGCAGAACACAAAGTCCCGCTCGCAGGCGCTCACCTCAAATGAAGGAGTCCGGTCTTGGTCACGGGACGCAAGCTGTTGCTCGCGGACGATTCCGCCACCATCCAGAAAGTCGTTGACCTGACTTTCTCGGACGAGGGCATGGAAGTCATCACGGTGGGCGACGGCCAGCAGGCGCTGGAAAAGCTGGACGAGGTCGTCCCGGACATAGTGCTCGCTGACGTCTTCATGCCCGGCTTGAGCGGCTACCAGCTCTGCGAGTACATCAAGAGGACCGAGCGTTTCAGTCACATCCCCGTGATGCTTCTCGTCGGCTCGTTTGAGCCGTTCGATGAAGCGGAGGCCCGCCGTGTCGGCGCGGACGACTACTTGACGAAACCCTTTCAATCAATACGCACGCTGATCGGCAAGGTGGGCGGCCTCCTGAGCGGTGGCGGAGCGAGCCAGGAGGCGACCACGCGCAAACTGGCCCCGCCGCCCGCGGCAGAGAAAGAGAACCGCCCCGAGACGGACTTCCTGGAACGCTCGACGGCCGACACGGCCCCACTCCCGCAGCACGAGCGGGAGCAGCGCGAGCGTGAGGTCGCATATAACGATTTGAGTATGGACGACGAACTGATAGAAACGATGCCCGGCTACGGCTATCCGGGCGGCGGCCCCGTGGGGACAGACGCGCAAGACCCGCGCATGACGGCCCGGTACTCGGCCGCGGATTTCGCGGAGGCAGGCATCAGCCCCCCGCAAGACGAGCCCGCGCCCGCCGCCGCTGAGCAACAGGAAGAAGTCTTTGACGGCTACGCCACGACGCGGATGAGTGAGCACGCGCCCGCCCCGGCCGCTCGCGCCGTACAGCCGGCCGCGGTCAGCCGCGCGAGCGCCCTCGCCTCCTCGGACGACGCGCTGCTCGACCTGGGCGACCTGGACACGCCGCCCGCGCTCGTAGAGGCCGACGACTTCATACTGGACTTACAGGACGAGACGGCCCAACAGCCGCAGTCGAGCGCCACGCCGTTCTTCGAGACGCCCGTGTTCGAGACGGAGGACGAGCAGCCCTCCGCGGCCGGCGTGTCAGACATGGGCTACGAGTCGGAGGCGGCGCAGGCCGCGCCGCAGGCTGACGCGGACGAGCAGACGGGCGAGTTCGCCCCCGTGGCGGAAGAGGCGGCACAGGCTTCTGTGTACCAGCCCGCCGTCGAAGCAGCGCCGCGCGAGGATTTTTACACGGACGAGCAGATCGCCCCGACCGAGCGCCTGCCCGAAGGCTTCCAGTTCGCCGCGCCGGCTGCCCCCGCGGCCGAGGATGAGAGCCCGGCTCCTGCCGCTGCCTCCGCTCCCGCGGGACAGATCACGCTTGAGCAATTGTCTCCCGAAGCGATTGAGGCCATCGCGCGCCGCGCCGCCGAACTGCTCTCCGAGCGCGTGGTCGAGCAGATCGCCTGGGAGGTCGTCCCCGACCTGGCCGAGCGCCTCATCAAGCGCCGCCTTGAAGAGGAGAAGTCGCAGACATAACTTCAGTCTCACGCTGGAGACGCAAAGGCGCGAAGAAAACCGTTGAGCTTTTCTTCGCGCCTTTGCGTCTCCAGCGTGAGATGTTAATTCGGCGCGATCAGCGCCTTCGTCACTTTGCCAGCCGCCACGTCGGCCAGCGCCTCGTTAGCCTGGCCCAGTTTGTAACGGTCGAGTTTTAAGAGCGACCAGGCGGCGGAGCGCGCGGGGTCGGCCATGATCTGAACGCCCCTGTAAAAATGAGAGAAGTCCGAGCCCCAGCAGCCGCGCAACGTAAGGTGCTTCTTGTTCAACTCTAGGTGCGGGTTGAAAGAGACCTCGCCGTGGTCCGTGTACTGACCGACGATGCAGACGCGGCCCGCGTCGCGCGTGTAGCGCATCGCTTGCACGACGGCGACCGGCGCGCCCGTGGCTTCGATGGTCACGTCGGCCCCGCGGCCCTCCGTGTGTTCGAGCACCCACCGCGCGCGCGCCTCTTCATCACTCGCCTCGACGTTGAGAACCGCGGCGGCCCCTAACTTCCGCGCCGCCTCAAGCCTGTGCTCCGGCGCGCCTATGCATAAGACCCGCAGCGCCCCGCGCATCAGCGCGAAGATGATGACGGAGAGCCCGACCGGCCCGCTGCCGAGTACGAGCACCGTGTCGCCCAACTCGACTCCCGCGCGCTCGACCGCGTGCAGGGCCGTCGGCAGCGCGCAGCCCCCGGCCATGAACTTTTCGAAGTCAGTTTCCCCGAGCCTGATGCAGCGCGTCTCCGGCTTGAGGTAGAGCTTCTGCGCCCAGCCGCCGGTCAGCCCGTCCGCCAGCCCGTAAGTGATGCCGTAAACCTTGCGGTGCGGGCAGCGCGTCGTGGCCTTCGCCACGAGACAGTGCCAGCACGCGTTGCAGGTGCGGTGAACGTCCAGGAAAGTCACGCGGTCGCCCTCCGCGAACTTTTGTCCCGCAACGTCCAACATTCGACCGCGTATCTTGCCCAGGCGGCCCACCGAAACGTGCCCCGGAATGAGAGGATAAGGCACGCCCGCCAGCCGCCCTTGATGCAGATGAACGTCCGTCCCGCAGACCTCGCTCAACTCGACCTCAAGCAGAGCCGAATTCATCTCTAACTCGGGCTCGGGAACTTCGCGCACCTCGACGGGCGCGTGCGGCTTCGGTATCACGGCTGCCAGGACTTTTGCCATAGACGGTTTGAATGAAACCAGCAAACGATGATGAAAGGCAAGCTCTCAGCGGTAGCCCTCGGCCTGGAGCGCGAAGAGTTCGCTGTAGAGCCCGCCGCGCGCGACCAGCTCGGCGTGCGAGCCTTCCTCGACGACGCGGCCCTCGTCTAAGACTACGATGCGGTCGGCCATGCGCACGGTCGAGAAGCGGTGCGAGATGATGACGGCCATGCGCCCGCGCATCAACTCCGCGAACCTTCGGAAGACCTCGTACTCGGCGCGCGCGTCGAGCGCCGCGGTCGGCTCGTCCAGGATGAGCACCTGCGCGGCGCGCATGTAGGCGCGGGCGAGCGCGATCTTCTGCCACTCGCCCCCGGACAAGTCCACGCCGCCCTCGAAGCGCCGCCCCAGCATCTGCCTGTAACGCTCCGGGAGCCGCGCGAGGATCGTGGCCGCGAGCGACTTCTCCGCCGCGGAAACAATCATGGGCGGCGTCTCATCAGCGCCGTCGGACGCGTCCAGGTGGGAGCGCGTGCTCTCTATCTCGCCGACGCCGACGTTCTCGTCGAAGCGCAGGTCGTAGCGGTAGAAGTCCTGGAAGATGACGCCGACGCTGCGGCGCAGCGAGGCCAGGTCGTAGTCGCGCAGGTCGCGCCCGTCGAGCAGGATGCGCCCCTCGGTCGGGTCGTAGAGCCGCGCGAGCAGTTTGACGAGCGTCGTCTTGCCCGCGCCGTTGCCGCCAACCAGCGCCAGGCGCTCGCCCGGCCCCAGCCGCAGGTTCACGCCGCGCAGCGCCCACGTCTCGCTCCCAGGGTAACGGTAGCCCACGCCCTCGAAGACGAACCCCTCGCGGAGCGGCCGGGGCACGGGCACGGCGTCCGGGCGCGAACTGATTGTCGGGGCGGTGTCGAAGAAGTCGAAGAGGTCTTCGAGGTAGAGGCACTGGGTGTAGATTTCGCCCGCGCCGGAGAGGAGCCGCTGGATGATGTCGCGGCCGCGGAGGAAGGAGGCGGCCAGGAAGGTGAGCGTGCCGAGCGTGATCGCGCCGCCGACCGCGCGCAGGAGGATGACGACGTAAGCGCCGTAGTAGCCTGCGAGCCCGACCAGCGCGAGCAGCGTGGCCACCACGCCCTTGCGAATCGAGAGCCGGCGGTTCTCCTCGTAGAAGCTGTCCGAGAGCGCGCGGTAGCGCCCGACCAGCCACGGCGCGAGGCCGAACATCTGGACCTCCTTGGCCGGCCGGTCGCTCGCGCCGAGGTAGCGCAGGTAGTCTAGCTGCCGGCGCTCCGGCGTCCTGCGATACAGCATGGAGTATTCGAGCGACGCGTAGTGCGCTTCGCCCAGGAAGCCGGGCACGATGGCGAGCGCCAGGAGCAGCAGGAGCCAGGGGCTGTAGGCCAGGAGGGCGACGCTGAGGCCGGCGAGCGTCAGCGCGTCCTGGCCCAAAGAGAGCAGCAGCGCGAGCAGCCCGATGCGGCCTGTGGTCTGGCGGCGCGCGCGGTCTAGCTGGTCGTAGAAGGCTGGATCCTCGAACTGGTAGAGGTCGAGCGTGGCGGCGTGCTCCATCAGGAGGACGCTGGTGCGGTTCGAGAAGAGGTCGCCGAGCAGGCTCTCGACGACCGCGGAGGCCCGCGAGAGCGTCTCGCCGAGGAGCGCGAGTGCGAGTTCGAGCGCGACCAGTCGCCAGAGCTGGCGCGTGTCGCTCGCGCCGCCGCGCGCGGCCACCACAGCGTCTATGATGAGCTTCCCGACCCAGAGGATTGCGACGGGGACGAACGCGCGCACGAGGCGGAGCGCGACCATCGCGGCGGTGAGCCCCCTGTGCGTCTGCCACACGAGGCGGACGAACGGCGGGACGTTGCGCAGCACCGCGAGCCTCTGGCGCAGGGTCGGCGACTCCGGCCGCCCGGATGTTTTCTCGCTCGGCATCAGAAGGGTCTTCGGGCGCGCCTCAGCACGTCAGGCCAAGTGCCGTCTCCCAGGCGGCCAGCGCGCGCGGCAGGTCGTACTCGGAGACGCGCTCGCGCGCGGCCTCGCCCAGGCGGTGGCGGAGTTCTACGTCGCGCGCCAGCCGGCGCAGCGCCTGGGCCAGCGCCGTCGCGTCGTTGACGGGAACGACCAGCCCGGTCACGCCGTCCTCCACCAACTCCAGCGGCCCCGGCGCGCCGTCGCTCACGACCACGGGGAGCCCGCAGCTCATCGCTTCAAGCAGCGCGTTGGGCGTCCCCTCGACGCGCGAGGGCAGCGCGAAGATCGCCGCCGAGCGGTAGAAGACATACGGGTCGCGCACGACGCCGTGCCACTCGATGCGCCCCTCCAGCCCGAGGCCAGAGGCGCGCACGCGCAGGTCTCCTTCGAGCCGCCCGTCGCCGACGAGCGCCAGCCGCCACGCCCTGAACTCGTCGCCGAGCTGCGCGAAGGCTTCGAGCAGAACGTCGTGCGCCTTGTCCGCGACCATGCGGCCGACGTTGAGGATGAAGGGCACTCGCGCCTGGGCGGCGTGGCTGTTTCCGCCGTGCGAGAACGCGAGCGGGTTGGGGACGAAGGCCAGCTTCCCCTCGTCAACGTACTCGCCCATGTCGCGCAACGCCCCGCGCGTGTTCGCCGTCACGAGGTCCGCGCGGTTGTAGAGCCTGCGCGCCATCACGTCCCACTGCTTGTAACGCGAGAGCCGCTTCGGGTCGTTGCGCTCGGAGATGACGAGCCGCCTCCCGAGCCCCGCGCAGGCCCTTAGCGCGACGATGTTGATGGGCGTGCCGAGGGCCACGACCAGGGGCGACTCGACGCGCCCGAGCGCGCGGCGCAGGAGGACGGACTCGAAGGCGTAGATGAAGGCGTGGTAATTCCTGTAGAGGCGTTTGTAAGAGACGCGGTAGAGGGCCGCGGCGAGGCCGCCGAGCAGCCACCACTTCGGAGGCTCCCCGCCGTCCAGTCGGGCCGCGACCCAGCGCAGCAGGTCGGCCACGCGGTTCAGCCCGGCGCGGTCTATGACGACGTGGTGGACGGCCGTGTCGAGTTCGTAGAACCTGCGCCGGTCGTGCAGCGTGATGACGCAGACCCTGCGCCCGCGCCTGCTCCATTCGTTGGCGAGCGTGGAGACGACCCGCTCGATGCCGCCCGCGTCAAGGCTGTTACAGACGAGTATCAGGTCGGCAGAAAAGTCCACACGCACAGGCATAAAGACTCGCTCAACAAATCCCTCTGCTTGTCAATGATTCACTGGGTCGCAAAACCGGGGAATGATACCACAGCGCGCGCCGCCCCGGAACAATCACGCCGCCAGACGCCCGAACTGACCGGGCGCGGCAACGACATCGAACCCGTCCGGGTTCTCGATGAGAGGTGAGCTGATTCGCGCCCCGTTTGAATGAGTGTTAGCTGGCGGCGGCCGTCGGCAAAGGCGACCGCTGCATAATCGGCCGCGGCCTAAAGTTGCGCCCTCAGTTTCCATACTGAAACCCGATTGCTTTACAATGCCCTTTTACTGAAAACTGAAAGCTGACGGCTGAAGACTGTTCTATGGAGATTCCGAAAACTTACGACCCCAAGCAGGCCGAGCGGGAGCATTACGCGCGGTGGGAGGCCGAGGGCTACTTCGCCCCGGAGATTAACCGCGACCCTTCGGCCCCTGTCTTCTCAATCGCCATCCCGCCGCCGAACGTGACGGGCTCGCTCCACATGGGCCACGCCCTACAGCACACGCTGATGGACGTGATGACGCGCCACAAGCGTATGTGCGGCTTCCGCACGCTCTGGCTGCCGGGCATGGATCACGCTGGCATCTCGACGCAGCTCATGGTCAACCGCGAGTTGAAGAAGGAGGGGCTCACGCGCCACGACCTAGGCCGTGAAAAATTCGTCGAGCGCGTCTGGCAGTGGAAGCACGAGTCGGGCGGGCAGATTCTGAGCCAGATGCGCCGCGAGGGCGCGAGCGTGGACTGGTCGCGCGAGCGCTTCACGATGGACGAGGGTCTGTCGCGCGCCGTCCGCGAGGTCTTCGTCCGGCTCTACGAGGAGGGGCTCATCTACAGGGGCGACCGCATCGTCAACTGGTGCCCGACTGACCAGACCGTGCTCTCGGACCTGGAAGTGGACAAGACGCCGCAGGCTGGGAAGCTCTACTACCTGCAATACCCCGTCAAGACCGCGGACGGCTCGGAGCGGCGCGTGACCGTTGCGACGACGCGCCCCGAGACGATGCTCGGCGACACGGGCGTCGCCGTCAACCCGTCGGACGAACGCTACCGCGAGCTGGTCGGCGCGACCCTCGACCTGCCGCTCACAGGGCGCGAGATTCCGCTCTTCGCGGACGAGTACGTGGACGCCGAATTTGGCACAGGCGCTGTGAAGGTCACGCCCGCGCACGACCCGAACGATTACGAGATGGGCGTGCGCCACAACCTGCCGCAGGTCGTCGTCATAGACCAGCACGCGCGCATGACCGAGGAGGCGGGCGCGGAGTTCGCGGGGCTCGACCGCTACAAGGCGCGCGAGTTGGTCGTGCAGAAGTTCGAGGAGCTGGGTTTGTTGGAGAAGGTCGTGGACTACGAGTTCTCCATCTCCAAGTGCGAGCGGTGCAAGACGGTGGTCGAGCCGCTGATCTCGACGCAGTGGTTTTGCCGGATGGATGAGTTGCGCGACCTCGCGCTCGAATTGAAGCGCGACAAGTCGGAGCCGAGTTTCACGCCCGATGTGCCTTACTCGAAGGTCTACACGGACTGGCTCGAAAATTTGAGGGACTGGACGATCTCGCGCCAGCTCTGGTGGGGCCACCAGATTCCCGCCTGGTACGACGCACAGGGTAACGTCTACGTCGCGCGCTCTGAAGAAGAGGCGCGCGCGGCCGCCGGGACGGACGAGTTGACGCAAGACCAGGACGTGCTGGACACGTGGTTTTCGTCGGCGCTCTGGCCGTTCTCGACTTTGGGCTGGCCGGACGAGACGGAAGACTTGAAGACTTTCTACCCGACCTCCGTGCTCGTCACGGCGCGCGACATCATCTTCCTGTGGGTCTCGCGGATGGTGATGATGGGGATGAAGTTCATGGGCGAGACTCCGTTCCACGACGTTTTCGTCACTGGCACAGTTTTGGACAAGCAGGGGCAGCGCATGTCGAAGACGAAGATGAACGGCGTGGACCCGCTGGACGTGTTCGACAAGTACGGCGTGGACGCCACGCGCCTCGTGCTCGCCTCCATCGGCAGCACCGACACGCGCTGGAATGACAACCAGGTCGAGTCCTACCGCAACTTCGCCAACAAAATCTGGAACGCCGCGCGCTTCTGCCTGATGAACTCCGAGGGCGCGCGCGTCAACTCAGAAGCGTTCAAGGCGGAAAATGGCACAGAGCTTCCGCTTCATGATCGCTGGATACTCTCGCGGCTCAACCGAACGGCCGGCGAAGTCGCGGACGCCATCGCCGGCTATCAGTTTCACGAGGCCGTGCAGACGCTCTACCACTTCTTCTGGGACGACTTCTGCGACTGGTACATAGAGTTGACGAAGCAGGACGTGACGGCCGAAGCCGCGTTGCCCGCGCGCGACGCGGCCCGCACGCGCCTCGTCACCGTCCTCGAACAAGCTTTAAGACTCCTGCACCCGTTCATGCCCTACATCACTGAAGAACTGTGGCAGCGTCTGCCGGGTGTTGACGAAAAGCTGCTGCATCCGGCTTACAAAGGGACGCGCCCGACCGTGATGCTCGCGGCCTATCCGCAGAGCGATGAGAGCTTGATTGACAATCAGGCAGAGGCCGAGATGGCGGCGGTGATTGACTTAATCTCGCGCGTGCGCAACATACGCTCGGAGCTGAACGTCAAGCCGTCCGACCGCGTGCGCGTGGCTCTGGGCGCGGCCGACGAGCGTGTGCGCGAGGTCTTCGAGGCGAACCGTGAGCAGATCGCGCGCCTCGCCCGCGCCTCTGAAATCAGCGTCCGCGAGCGGCTGGAAGCGCCGCGCGCTTCGGCGCGGGCGGTACTCGCGGGGGGCGCGGAGGTGGCCGTGCCGCTCGAAGGCTTGATTGATTTCGAGCAGGAGCGCGGCCGACTCGCGCGCGAGCGCGAGAAGTTGCAGAAGGAGGCGGCGAAGCTCGAAGCGCAGCTCGCCAACCCGCAGTTCGCGGAGCGCGCGCCGGCCGAGAAGGTCGCGGAGGTGCGGGAGCGCCTTCGTGACATCGCCGGGCGCTCGGCGGCGCTACAGCAGATGGCGGAGGCCCTGAAACAATGAACTGGCTCGACGAAGGCGCGCTCTTTTCGCAGATCGGCTCGTTCCTCAGCGAAGACCTGGGGCGCGGCGACATCACCACGCAGGCCACGGTCGCGCGCAACGCGCGGGCGCGCGGGCGCTTCCTCGCCAAAGAGCCCATGACCGTCGCCGGCCTCGAAGCCGCCGAGGCAGTCTTCTCCACATTAGACTCGCAGCAGCAGCTCGAAGCCTTCGCCTCGGACGGCGAAGAGGTCGAGGCCGGCAAAGTCATCGCGCGCACGAGCGGGTTCGCGGACGTGCTCTTGGCGGGCGAGCGCGTCGCGCTCAACCTGCTTCAGCGCCTGTCTGGAATCGCCACCATGACCCGCCGTTACGTCCGCGCCGTGGAGGGGACAGGCGCGCAGATCGTGGACACGCGCAAGACGACGCCGGGGCTGAGGATGTTGGAGAAGTACGCCGTGCTGTCGGGCGGGGCGCGCAACCATCGCTTCGGCCTGGACGACGGCGTGCTCATCAAGGACAACCACGTCGCGCTCGCCGGCGGCGTCGGCGCGGCCGTCGAGCGCGCGCGCGAAACGGTCGGCCACCTGCACAAGATAGAGGTCGAGGTCTCCACCGAAAAAGATTTGCGCGAGGCCGTGCGCGCCGGCGCGGACATCCTGCTCCTGGACAACCTGAGCCCGGAGGAGACGGCGCGGATGGTCGGGGTCGCGCGCGAGCTGGCCCCGCTCGTGACGCTCGAATCCTCCGGCGGCATCACCATCGAGAACGTCCGCGCCTACGCGGAGGCCGGCGTTGACCTCATCAGCGTCGGCGCGCTCACACACTCCGCCCGCGCGATGGACATCAGCTTCAAGATTCAGGCGGGGTAAGTGAGGAGAAAAGAAAAAAGGCTAAATGGCGGAACTTGAGGCGGGGCGGCGGCGTGTAAACCAAGGGGTGCGCCGCCGCATCATTAGTGGTAGTCTTGAGGCACAGAAAATCGCGTTGGAGGTTTCAGCAATGCGTTCCCAGTTCGCTCGCCGTTTGACGTTCGCGCTCGCGATACTGCTGGCCGTGGGGCTCTGTTTCGACGAGGTGAGCGCGCAGCGCAGGCGCACGCGCCGCTCGCGCCGCGCCACCAACCCCGTCGTCGTCACCACGCAGCCCGTCGTCACGCCGACGCCGTCCGCCGACCCGCAGATTATCAGCACGGCCGAGCAGCAGGCCATCGAGGCGGAGGCCGCAGGCCGGGCCACAGCGCCCGCGCGCCGGTCAACACGCCGCACCGCGGACACGCTGGAGGAAGACCATGACGCCGTGCGCCGCACGGTCACAGACCTCTCCATGCAGGTCACGAAGCTTACGGAAAAATTGAGCCAGATGGAGCAGCAGCAGCGCACGCTCGTTGACCTCGAACGCCTGTCGCGCGCCGAGCAGCGCGCCGAAGGGCTGCGCGCTCAGTTGATCGGCACGCAGGAGAAGGAGACGAATTTGACTACGCGGCTGGAGCAGCTAGAGTTCGACCTCAGGCCGGAGAACATAGAGCGCGTCGCCGCGCCCTACGGCTCGTTGCACCCCGAAGACGCGCGCGCGGCGCGCCGCCGCGGCCTGGAGACCGAGACGAACTTGGTGCGCACCCAGCTCGACACCATCCGCGCGGGCCGGCAGCGCCTGGAATCAGCCATCGCCTCGGCCGACGCGGAAGTGGACCGCCTGCGCAAGCGGATAGACGACGCGACCGAGCCGAACCCCGACGAGGCCGCCGCCGACGCCGCCAACGGCGGCACGGACGCCACCGACACCACTACGACCACGACGGAACCGCAATGATGAATGATGAATTAAAGACAAAGGGCTTTTGATTTATCATTCCGCATTCCGCATTCTAAAATTATGGGTACGATCGCTCAGCCCGAAGTCTATCGTTTGATTGGCGAGGCGGCGGCGCGCGGCGAGCGCGTGGTGGTGGCGACCGTGGCGCACACGCGCGGCTCCACCCCGCAGCGGCGCGGCGCGAAGATGCTCTTCTTCGAGAACGGCGAGGTGGCGGGCACGGTCGGCGGCGGCTGCATAGAGGCCGAGGTCTGGGCCGAGGCGCGCGAGGCCCTGCGCGGCGGCACCTCCGGCCTCCACCAATTCAGCCTGACGGCCGACGAGGCCAGCGAAGAGGGCATGGTCTGCGGCGGCACGATGGAGATTTTCATAGACGTGTGGGGGGCTTCGGAGAGGAACGCCCGGTCGTAAAATCATGTCCGGTCAACCAGAGTTGTTGACGAAAATTAAGGGACTGATAGAGGCGAAGAAATATCGTGTCCGCATTCATGCCGTTCGGCACATGGTCGAAGAAGGTTTCGGCGAAGATGACTTAATTGAAGCCCTGGCGGTGAGAAGCAGGGTTCTGGAAGATTACCCGGATGAGCTACGTTGCTTACTCCTCGGTTACTTCAAAATGAGTGAAAAGGTCCGGTCCCCGTTGCACATGGTTTGTGATTACTCTAGCGACGAAGTGGTTGACATCGTTACGGCGTACATTCCTCAAAAGCCGTGGTGGCTTACCCCGACAAAAAGAGGCCGAATGTTATGAGAAAGATGATGAGGGCGCCGTGCTCTGAGTGCAAAGGGCAGGTGAAGAGGAAGACGATTTCTCAGGAGTTCGAGAAAGAAGGCGTCAAGGTAAAATTGTCCGGCCTCAAAGCATGGGTCTGCTCTCGCTGCGGTGAGATTTACTTTCAGCCCGGCGGGGCTGAGAAAGTGGCCCGGGCCGTCAATTGTCTTTTCGCCCTGGCCCTCGCCGAGAGACAGCATAAAGGGAGAGTGAGTGCGCGCTTGTCATAATGAGTTTGGGCAGGGACCGCCAGTGGTTAACTGCTGACAAAAGCCCGGATGACAGAAATGCTGGCTGCCGCCGAGGTGGCCGAGGCCGTTAGGAGGTGAGTCATGCCGACATCTTTCATGGAGAATTACAAGGAGAAGCATCGTCACCCTTTGAACAAGCTCTCGCACAGCATCGGCATCCCGATGATCGTGGTGAGCCTCCCGCTCTTCTTCTTCAGCTGGAAGTGGGCGCTCGCGCTCTTCGTCGTCGGCTGGATTTTCCAGTTCGTCGGCCACGCCATAGAGGGCAACCAGCCGGCCTTCTTCAAGAACCCTGCCTACCTCGTCGTCGGCCCCCTGTGGCTCCTGCGCCGCGCGCTCGGACTCGGCAAGTCGCCCGCGCACAAAGAGCGGGAGGTGAAGTAAGTCCTGCCGCGAGCGGATGCAAGAGCCCTCCACACAGTCTGCAACCATCGCGCGCGCAATCGCGCGCACCCTCGAAGTTAACTCAATCGCCGCGCTCGCGACGCTCGTCGCCGCGCCCGCGGGCGTCGGCCTCAAATTGCTCGTCGGAGAGGCGGGCGCGCGCACAGGCGGCCTCGGCGACGCGCAGCTAGACGACGCGGTCGCCACATACGCCAAAACCTTTCTCGACTCGCGCGCCGAGGCGCGCACTCTCAACGCCGTAGAATTGCCGGGCGCTCCCGACTCTCTCGCGGGCGCGCGCGTCATGTTCGAGCGCATAGAGCCCGAGCCGCGCCTAATCATCTGCGGCGCGGGCCACGTCGGCGCGGCGCTCGCGCGCCTGGCGCACCTCATAGGCTACAGGGCCACGCTGATTGACGACCGCGCCGCCTTCGTCTCGCGCGAGCGTTTCGCGCAGGAAGAGGATGTCGAGCTGGTGGCGGCCGAAGACTGGGCCGAGGCCGTGCGCGCCCACGTCCGCTCGGGCCGAGGCGTCGCCGTCGCGGTCGTCACGCGCGGGCACAACGAGGACGAGGAGTGCATGAGGGCCGTGATGGCGGCCGGGCCGGATTACGTCGGGCTCATCGGGAGCAAGCGGCGGACGAACATCGTCCTCGAACGGCTGCGCGAGGCGGGCGTGGACGAGCGGCTCCTGCGACAGGTGCGCGCGCCCATCGGCCTCGACATCGGCGCGGTCTCGCCGCAGGAGGTCGCCCTCAGCGTCCTCGCCGAAATCGTCATGCAGCGCCGCGGCGGCACGGGCAAGCCGCTCTCAGCCTGGCGGCGCGAGTAGGCTCGGACGGCTTCACGCGGGGGCGTCGGCGCGCGCCTCGGCCTCCATGCGCTCCACGATTCTCTTCCGGCGCTTGCTCATCACCATGCCGTTGACGAATTGAACGGGGCCTATCAGCCAGTAGATCAACCCCGCGAGCCCGGTCTTCAAGACGAGCGCGACGACGATGGAGTAGCAGGGCGTTGATCCAGATGGTGAAGTTGTCGTTGAGGCCGTCGCGGCGGAAGAACTTGTACTGCGTGAGCCAGACGACGAACAGCAGGACGAAGCTGATGGCGAGCGACCAGGCCGCGCATCACGACCATCAGCTCGTTAAAGGTCTGCGGCACTTCGAGCGAGACGACCAGGAGCGTGATGGCGAAGCCGAAGACGGCGTCGCTGAGGGCTTCGAGGCGCGAGACCTCGCCCGTGTCGCGCATCCGAAAATCTTTGTCGAGGCCGACGCCTTTTTCGATTAACTTCTCCCGAATCATTCAACGTCTCCCGCCGGTTCGTCACGGCTGAACGGGATGTGCTAACGTGAGGGCGAATTAGAAGTGAAAATGGGCATCTTGGCAAGAGTTTTTTCCGAGGGGCGCCGGGCGCGGCTCGGCGGCTCATAACTCAGGCATGGCGGCACGGGCGGAAAAGGTCGGGGCGGCTGGCGGAATGTTCCGCGCGCTCTCGCACCGCAACTTCAGACTATTCTGGGCCGGCGCGTTCCTCTCGAACACTGGGACGTGGATGCAGGCCGTGGCGCAGAGCTGGCTCGTCTACGACCTGACCAAGTCTCCGTTCTGGCTCGGCGTGGACGCCTTCATGTCCACCGCGCCCGGCCTCGGCCTGACACTCCTGGCCGGCGTCTTCGCAGACCTCGTTGACCGCCGCAGGCTCCTGCTCTTCACTCAAATCGGGGCTGGGCTCTCAGCATTCGTGCTCGCCGTGCTGATCGTGACGGGCGTCGTACACGTCTGGATGATCCTGGTGCTCTCGTTCGTCACGGGCTGCTGCTTCGCCATCGCCGGCCCGTCCTACCAGGCGATTACGATTGACCTCGTGGGCCGCGAGGACTTGGCGAACGCCATCGCGCTCAACTCCACGCAGTTTCAATTCTCGCGCGTCGTCGGGCCGAGTCTCGCGGGCATCGCGCTGACGGTGCTGGGGCTCGCCGGCTGCTTCTTCGCCAACGCGCTCTCGTTCGTCGCCGTCATCGTCGCGCTGATGATGGTGCGCTACGGTGAGGAGAGGGTGAACGCGCCGGCCCACTCTGTGAAGGACGCGAGGGCCGTCCTGCGCGATCTGGTCGAGGGGCTGCGCTACGTCCGCCGACGGCGGCGAGTCTTCATGCTGCTTCTGATTTCGGGGATGACGAGCCTTTTCGGCGCGCCCTACTTCTCTATGATTCCGGTCTACGCGCGCGACGTTTTCCACCTGGACGAGAGCGGCAACGCCCTGTTGATGGGCTTCTCGGGCGCGGGCGCGTTCGTCGGCGCGCTTGTGCTGGCCTACCTGGGCGACTTCAGGCACAAGGGCTGGTCGGTCCTGTGCGGCTCGTTCGCGTTCGCGGCCTGCGTCGTCGCGTTCGCCTATTCGACGCGGCTCACGGTCTCGCTCGTCTTCCTCTTCCTGATGGGCTTCGCGATTGTGAGCTGCGTGGCGGTCATCAACACGCTCTTGCAGAAGCTGGTCACGGACGAGATGCGCGGGCGCGTGATGAGCATGTTCATCTTCTCGTTTATTGGCACAATGCCCATCGGCAACCTCGTCGCGGGCGCGGCCGCCGAGCGCTTCGGAGCCCCGCACACGCTCGCCACCGGCGGCCTCGTCATCGCCGCCTTCATCATCTTCGTCACGCTCCGCTACAAGCGCCTGCGCGAGCTTAGTTAGCCTTCTCGGTCAGTACCGCCTGCGGTAGCGGGCGGGTCTCGGGCGTTGAGCAACCCGCCCGCTTGCGGCAGGCGGTACTGACTCGCCACGCCTGAGCAGCTATAATCTCTGCAAGAAAAGCCCGCCCGGGCGTTCTTCAGGCAAACGCGCGAGCCTCGCCCGCGCATCTGGAGCCTTCAGAAGGAGAGTGTTATGCGTCACAGAAAAGTTTTCGCCTGCCTCGGCTTTGTTCTCTTGCTCGTGGCGGGGGCCGCCATCGCTTCGGCTCAGGGCGTGATCGTGCCGGGTCCGTGCCGGCGCTGCCCCGTCCCGCCGCAGCCCGTTACCCTCCCACGCGCCCTGCCCGTCAAGTCCATCAAGATTGACACTAAAATTTCGGGCCAAATCGCCACCACGCACGTCGAGCAGATCTTCCGCAACGATACAAACGCGGTCCTCGAAGGCACGTACCTGTTCCCCATCCCGGAGACGGCCTCCATCGTCGAGTTCGCCATCTGGGACGGCGACCGCAAACTGGTCGGCGAGGTCCGCTCGCGCGAGGAGGCGCGCAGGATTTACGACGAAATCGTCCGCCGCCAGCGCGACCCCGGTTTGTTAGAGTACGCGGGCAAAGACCTCTTCCAGGCGAGCATCTTCCCCATCCCGGCGCACTCGGACAAGAAGCTTGAGCTAACCTACACGCAGGTGCTCAAGGCCGAATCTGGCACAGTTTCGTACCGCTACCCGCTCGGCACGGGCCGCAACCTCGCGGAGATCGGGCTGGTTTCGGGCCGCGTCGAGATTGACGGCAAGGAGCCCGTGCGCAACGTCTACAGCCCGAGCCACGAGATTGACCTGGCGCACCACAGCGCGCGCACCGCGCGCCTCTCGTTCGAGTCGCGGCCGGGCCGCGAGCCGCAGGACTTCCAGCTCTTCTACACCATCTCGCGCGAAGACTTCGGGCTCTCGCTCCTGACGCACCGCGAGCCGGGCAAGGACGGCTACTTCCTGATGATGCTCTCGCCGAAAGACGAGTGGACGGAGACGGAGTACGCGGCCAAGGACATCGTCTTCGTCCTCGACACGTCGGGCTCCATGAACGACGAGGGGAAGATGGAGAAGGCGCGCTCGGCGCTGCTCTTCGGCGTCAAGAGTCTGCGCGACACTGACCGCTTCAACGTCATCTCGTTCGCGGGCGACGAGCATTTGATGGAGCGCGAGATGATTCAGGCGGACGCCGCCGGGCGGCAGCGCGGCGCGGCCTTCGTCGGCAAGCTCAAGGCCACGGGCGGCACTAACATTAACGACTCGCTCCTCGCCGCACTCAGGCAGTTCAGAACGAGCGAGCGCCCGAAGCTGCTCGTCTTCATGACGGACGGCTTGCCGACCGTCGGCGAGACCAACGTCAACCGCATCATCGAGAACACGCGCGGCGCGCGCGTCGCGGGCATACGCCTCTTCACCTTCGGCGTCGGCTACGACGTGAACACATCGCTCCTGGACAAGCTCGCCGCGGAGAACGGCGGCGTCGCGGACTACGTCGAGCCCAAGGAGAATTTGGAGATTAAGGTCTCCAACTTCTTCGCCAAGATTAACTACCCCGTGCTGACGGACCTCGCGCTCATCATGGGCGGCGTCGAGACTGATCTGGTTTACCCGCGCGGCCTGCCGGACCTCTTCAAGGGAACGCAGGTCACGCTCATCGGCCGCTACCGCAACGAGGCGGACCTGCGCCGCGTGACGGTCAACCTGCGCGGCAAGACCGGGACGACTGCCCGGAGTTACGACTTCGTCAATCTCAATTTCCCGCTGCGCGAGGAGAACAACGACTTCCTGCCGCGGCTGTGGGCGACGCGGCGCGTCGGCTGGCTGATGGAGCAGATTCGCACCAACGGCGAGCAGAAGGAGCTGCGCGACGAGATCGTTGACCTCGGCACGCGCTACGGCATCGTCACGCCCTACACCTCCTACCTCGCGCTCGAACCGGGCGCAGTCGTCACGGACGGGACCAACGCGCAGCCCGTCACTGGCGGGGCGCGGCGCGACGAGGGGCGCAGCCGGCCGACCGCGAATCGCGCACCGGCGGGCTCTTTCGGCGGCGGCGGGTTGGCCGCGCCGATGGAGAGGGAGGCGGCCAAGGCCAGCACGGGCGAGGCGGCCGTCCAGCAGAGCAAGCGCGCGCGCGCGCAGCAGGAGACAGTCACCATCACCGGCGCCGACAAGGACATGTCTTCGACAGTCGTGCGCAACGTGGGCAACAAGACCTTCTACCTGCGCGACGGCGTCTGGACGGACGCGGAGTTCAAGCCGGAGGCGGGCAAGCCCGAGACGAAGCTCACCTTCGGCAGCGACGAGTATTTCGCCGTGCTCAAGCAGCTGCCGCGCCTGGCGGAGTTCTTCGCCCTCGGCGAGCGCGTCGTCGTCGTCTACGACGGGCGCGTCTACCGCGTCAACTGAGGCAGTGGTCAGTGGTCAGTGGTCAGTAGTCAGTAGTCAGTGGTCAGTTAAGAACAAAAGTCTTTCTGTTAACTGACCACTGACCACCGGCCACTGACCACTTTTCTTTTGCGCCTTTGCGTCTTCGCGTGAGATATTGATTTAGTCTCGCGCCGGAGGCGCAAAGGCGCAAAATGCGTGAGGCGACAAGTCCCGTAAGTGGAGTTTTTTCGAATTGATGAGACACGCCCCCACGGAAAGTTTTTTGTTGCGGAAGGCAGGCTTGGCGCTCGCGCTGCTGCTGCTTCTCGGTTCGCCCGCGCTGGCACAAGAGGGTTGGAGGGCGGTCGGCGGCAGCCCCGGCACGACCGACTTGAACGCCGTCTACTTCGCGGACCAGAAGCGCGGCTGGGTGGCCGGCGACGGGGGCTTCGTCAGCAGCACCACGGACGGCGGCGCGACCTGGACGCGGCAGAACATCGAGACGAAGGACGCCGTCAACGACATCTACTTCCGCAACAAGGAGGACGGTTACCTGCTGGCCGGCAACAGCATCTTCCAGTCCGAGGACGGCGGGCAGTCCTGGCGTGAAATCCGCCGCTACTTCGCCACGGACTTCGGCGGCGCGACGCCGGAACTCTACAGCGTCCGCTTCTCCGGCAAGAAGCGCGGCTGGGTCGTCGGCTCCGTCAGCAACGACGACGGCGTGGTCGTTGACAGCCTGGTCATCTACACCAACGACGGCGGCAAGTCGTGGCAGCGCCTGCGCGTCCCGACCAAGCAGGAGTTGATTCACCTGGACTTCTCCGGCGAGAAGCGCGGCTGGATCGTCGGCGTCGGCGGCACCATCCTGCACACCGAAGACGGCGGCGAGAGCTGGACGGCGCAAGCCTCGAACACGAAGGCGACGCTCTACCACGTTGACTTCCGCGACGAGCGGGTGGGCTGGGCCGTCGGCGACCGCTCGACCATCCTGCGGACGACGGACGGCGGGCTGACGTGGACTGCTATCGAAGCGCCCGTGCGCGCCACGTTCCTGAGCATCGAGTTCCCGGACGAGAGCGCGGGCTGGATCGTCGGGCGCGGCGGCGTCATCCTGCGCTCGGACGACGGCGGCAACACCTGGCTTCAGCAAGAGACCCGTCGGAAGGACCACCTTTTCGCACTTTTCATTGACAAGAAGAAGGGCTGGGCCGTCGGCGGCGGCGGGATTATTTTGCAGTATGACCGTTAATAGTCCCGTAGGGACGATTGGTAATAGCCCAGCACTTCAGGTATCAGGCGAAATAAATGTTGAGTCCCGTAGGGACGACTGAAGCTTTCGGTCGTCCCTACGGGACTCAAATATTTTTGGCACACTTACCCAGCACTGAAGTGCTGGGCTATTTTCACGCGTCCCTACGGGACTCACTTCAGTGCTGGGCTATTTTCACGCGCCCCTGACGGGGCTATTTGGCGAAAGCAACCGGCCGCGCGGCCTCTGGCATCTGAGAGTTTGGCAAGGTTACCCCTGAAGAGAGCCGCAGAGGGAAAAGCGGCGGGGTAGCGTTCGATTCCTCCTGTGTTTCCGCCCGGCGTGAAAAAGCCTCACGCCGGGCGGTTTTTTTTATTCCTGCCCCGGCTTTTCGATAATCATCCCGCGCAGCTCCGCGCGCAGGCGCTCGATCTCGGCCAGCTTCTGCTGCACTCGGTCGAACAGGGCCGTCTGCGTCTTGATGCCCTCGTCAATCAGGTAGGCCGCGGCCTCCGCGCGGTTGCGGAAGACGCCGGCCTGCACGAGTTGTTCCAGCTTGTCCTGCGCCTCGTGCGAGACTTTGACGGCGACGACGTAGTCGTCCTTGGCCGAGATGGCGCGCTCTATCGTGCGGCTGATGTCGCGGCCGATGGCGCTTAAGGATTCGGGGATGCGCGAGGCGATCTCGCGCACGGAGGAGGTGTGGCGTCCCGTCTGGTGCTGCCCTTCGGGCTCGTCCTCGGGGGCCATCAGGTCGTCTATGGGCTCCAGCGCCTGCGGGTTGCGCCCGGGGGCGTCGTCGTAATTGCTCATCGTCTCTTGAACTCCTTTGGCTAAACTGTGGGCATTCTAGGGAGCGGCGCAACCGCCAGTCAAGGATTGCGGCCCGGCGGAAATCTCTTCGGCGCGTTTCTGCGTAAATCAGATGATAGCTTTCCTCGCGCACGGCACCGAAAACTTACGGAGAATCATTCCATGCCCAACGGTAAACTCGAAATCCGCGAGCGCGAGCTGGAAGGCGGCGCGGCCCTGGACGTGGCCGGCGAGCTGACGGTCGGCGGGGGCCACGAGCTTCTGCTGGAAAAGGTTCGCGGGCAGTTGGACGCGGGCCGCCGCCTCATCGTCGTCAACCTCTCGCAGTGCAGGCGCGCGGACAGCGCCGGCCTGGGCGAGCTGGTGACCTGCCTCGTCACGGCCGCCCGCCACGACGCCGCGCTCCGCCTCGCCGCCGTCCCCCAACCCATCCGCGGCCTGATGAAGATGACCAACCTGCTCAAAGCCTTCGAGGTCTTCGAGACGGAAGAAGAAGCGGTCAAGCAGGAGTCAGGAGTCAGGAGTCAGAAGTCAGAATAAAAGAAAGAAGGTCGAGAGCCTTTCCTTCTGGATTCTGCCTTCTATTCTGACTTCTGACTCCTGACTTCTGAATTCTGTTTCGCGATTGCGTAGAGGATGGTCTTGACCTGGAAGGGCGTCAGGTCTGGGTGGGCTTCGATGATGCGGGCGATGATGCCGACGACGTGCGGGCAGGCGAAGCTGTTGCCGGTCAGTTGGCGGTAGCCGCCGCCGGGCCAAGTGGTTCTGACCTGCACGCCCGGCGCGACAATCTCTATCACCTCGCCGTAGTGGTAGCCGAAGTCGAAAGGGTCCTGGCGCTCGTCCTTGACGACGGAGACGAGCGAGGAGGAGAAGACGGAGGGGAAGCTCGGCTGCGGCAGGTTGTTGGCGGCCGCGACGACGATGGAGCCGGCGTGGTAAGCCTTATCCAGCAGATCGTGCAGCGGCCCGTGGTACTGCGGCTTGGTCGTCCCCAAAGAGAGATTGATGACCTGCATCCGCTGCCGGATGGCGTAGTCGAGCCCCGCGAGAAACATCTCGCCCGAGCCGGAGGCGTTCGCGCCCAGGACCTTGATGCTGTAAAGCTCCGCGTCGGGCGCGACCGAGGTGATGATGCCGGCGCAGGCCGTGCCGTGCCCCGCGGCGTCGCCCGAGGATGACGCGCGGAACGTGATGCGGCCCCCCTCGACCGCCGCCTCCACAGCGCCTTTCACCTTGCCCTTCAGGGCCGGGTGCGCTGTGTCAATCCCGCTGTCCACCACGCCGACGCGCACACCTTTCCCCGTGCGGCCCTGCCAGACGGCGTCGGGCGTGATCGGCTCCCACAAATTCAGGAGCGCGCCGTTCAGGTTCTGTCTGAGTTTGGACTTCGCCATGCGGCTTCAACCGGCTCGGGATCGCGCGTTTTCGGGAATTTCAGGGCGCGCTATTGTACGACGCGCGCCCCTCCTTTCGCACGAAGAAAATCCCGCCCGGCCGCCCACTGTGGGCCAGGAACGGAAAAGAGGGACGCCCCGCGCCGCGCGCAACCTTGCCCGCGCCGCGCGCATCCGTGTACTATGCAAAAAGCCGAACACGCTCGGCCGGTCGCACGTATGACATTGGTGCTCGGGTTCCTTTCGAGCGCCCGGACTACCTGGATTCTTAACGAGAGGCTTTGCAAGCAGTGAAGAACAGATTTTCTCTCGCCCTGGTCGCGTTACTCATCATCGCCTTAATCGTCCCGGTCTTCGTCTCCGCGCAGCAGCAGCGCCAGACGCAGGGGGGCGAGCCCGCCACGACGACGCGGACCTCGCCGCGGCGGGGGCTGCGCGCGCCGCGCGTCATGTCTGAGGCCGCCACCGGCGTGGAGCAGGACTTCTCCGAAGCCCTGACCATCATCCAGGAGAACTACATAGACGGCAACAAGCTCGAATACAACACCGTCTTCAAGTCCTCGATCATCGGGATGCTGCGCTCCTTAGACCCGCACTCGAACTACTACGACCGCGAGGAGTTCGACGAGCTGAAGACCGACCAGCGCTCCGAGTATTACGGCATAGGGGCCTCGATCCAGAACCAGACCGTCGGGGAGAAGACCGACACCTACATCATGGCGACCTTCGACCGTAGCCCTGCCGCGCGCGCGGGCCTGCGCTACGGCGACAAGATCGTGGCCGTGGACGGCGAGAGCATGGCCGGGAAGTTCTCCTCGGACGTGCGCGACAAGATTCGCGGCCCGCGCGGCTCGACCGTCAAGATCACGGTCCAGCGCGCCGCCACGCTCAAGGACGAGACGGTCGAGATTACGCGCGACGCCGTCCCGCAGCCCTCCATCCCGGACGCCTACATGCTGCGCCCCGGCGTCGGCTACATAGGCATGACGCAGGGCTTCAACTACACGACGGCCGACGAGCTTCAGGCCTCGCTCGACGACCTGCACGGGCAGGGGATGCAGTTCCTCGTGCTCGATTTGAGGAACAACCCCGGCGGGTTCCTGGATCAGGCGATCCGCGTCTCCGAGAAGTTCTTGCAGCGCGGCCAGACCATCCTGACGCAGAAGGGCCGCAACGGGCTCGGCGACAAGTCTTACGAGTCCAGCAACCGCAACCCGGACCCCGTCCCGCTCGTCATCCTCGTGAACGGCAACACGGCCTCTGCCTCCGAGATCGTCGCCGGCGCGATGCAGGATCACGACCGCGCGCTCATCGTCGGCCAGACCAGCTTCGGCAAGGGGCTGGTGCAGGGCATCTTCCCGATGGAGTACGGCACGGGGCTGACCCTGACGACCGCGAAATACTACACGCCCTCGGGCCGCCTGATTCAGCGCGACTACTCGAACGGCGGCTTCTACGATTACTACACGCGCGGCGGCACGTTAGCGAACGAGCAGCCGGAGAGTGAGCAGGCCAAGCCCTCCGGCCCCGCGAGCAAGACCGACACGGGGCGCGAGGTTTACGGCGGCGGCGGCATCCAGCCCGACGAAGCCATCAAGGCCCGCACCATCCAGCCCGCGCAGGCGCGCATCCGCAACCCGATCTTCGCCTTCACGCGCGAGTTGGTGAACGGCCGCATCAACGGCTTCGACAACTTCAAGGTGCAACGCGGGATTGACTTCGAGAAGAGACTGGAGCCCACGGACTACAAGGTCACGGATGACCTCTTCAAAGCCTTCAAGGAGTTCGTCACCAAAGACCCGGCGTGGAAGGTGACGGCGCAGCAGTTGGACCGCAACAAGCAGTTCATAGAGCTTGAGCTGCGCTACAACATCGTCACCGCCGCTTACGGCCGCGTGACGGCCGACCAGGTGCTCGTCTCCGACGACCCGCAGGTCGCCAAGGCCATTGACGTGATGCCCAAGGCCCGCGAGCTGGCGATGGCCGCCATGAGCCGCAAGAGCCAGCCCGAGTAAGGCAAAAGGTAAAAGTAAAAAGGCAAAAGGGAGGATGGAGAGCGCGGCTCTCGTCCTCCCTCTTGCTTTTTACTTTTGCCTTATTCTTCCGTCTCGCTGTGGGGCGCGTCCACGGGTTTCGATTCGGGCGAGCCTCTCTGGCGGAGGAAGATGGAGAGGACAACCATCGAGAACATCGCCAGGAACTCGCTCTGCCAGTTCTGGAAGGACTCGAACCAGAAGCGCGACGTGCCTATGTACTGCAAGGCGGAAGAGAGCAGCTGCCCGCCGTGCTCGGCCTGCTCCTCGTTGTAGACTCTGACGCCGCCGACGGCGTGTAGCCAGAGCGAGGTAAGAAAAAGCAGCATGAAGGCCAGGAAGAGGGAGTTCTCGTAGAGCGTCAGGACGAAGCCGCCCTTGCGCACCGGCCACGGGGCGTCCTTTTTGTTCTTCGACTTTCGCGGGTCGCGGTCCACGGGCTCCTTCTCGTCCAGCTTCTTCGACTCCGACGACCCCTTCTGATAGAGGAAGACGGTCAGCATGACGTAGGCCGCCATCTGCAAAAATTCCGACTCCCAGTTCTCCATCGTGGCCTCAAGGAAGTGGCCGGTCCCTAGGTACTGGCCGAACGTGACGGTCGGCCGCCCGTGCTCCTGCTGATCGTCGTTGTACTCCTTGTGCCCCGTGAGGCTCTGGCCGACGAGGAAGATCAAAAAGAACGTGAACATGACAATCGAGAGGCCGTTTTCACGAAGTATGCGTCGCATGAGGCCCTCCTGCTCGGGATTTTATTGCGGGCTGACAACCCAAGATGTCTCGCGTCGGTGAAACTTCTCTGCGGGGGGCTAATCTTTTTTTGCGAACTGCGCCGTCTCGGGCTGCGGGTCTTTGGCTCCAGACTCAGCCGCCGGCGCGCGCTTCAACTCTTCCAAGTCCAGTTCTTCCGAAGGGGTCGTGTCAGCCTTGAGCACCTGCTCCATCAGCTTGAGCGCGTGCTCGTTCTCCTCGGCCGTGTTGGAGGCGACGCAGTCGCGGGGGATGACGAGGTTGAAGTCTCGCATATAGGCGTCGTTGGCCGTGAACAGCACGCAGATGTTGGCGGCCACGCCCGTCAGGATGAGCGTCTTCGCACGCAGGTATTCGAGCAGCGTGTCGAGCGTGGTGGAGAAGAAGCCGGAGTGCTTGGGCTTGAGGACGAAGTAGTCGTCCTCGTCGGGCTTGAGCAGTTCGACGACGGGCTTACCGCGCACGTCGTCTTCGAGGCAGTGGTTGAGGATTTTCTGGAAGTCGGACTGCCACTTGCCGAAGTTGTCGTTGACGTAGATGACTGGAATCCGGGCCTGCTTGGCGCGTCGCTTGAGGGCGGCAATCTTTTCGGCCATCGGGAGCGCGTGCTCCAAAAGCTGAGCGCCGCTGTCGAACTCCAAATCGTTGATGACGTCAATCAGCAGCAGCGCGACTTCCGCCTTGTCCGGCACGTTGCCGTGCAGGTCTTCGTTCTTGGCTGGCATCCCCTTGACTTCCCCTCGTCGTGAACTGTGCGCGTCAACAAATATCACAACAGGCTCGCGCGGGCAAAGTGCGGAAGGCAGAAAGCAGAAGGCGGAAAGCGGAAGGCAGCAAAGACGAGAGAGTTTTTGCTGCCTTCCGCTTTCCGCCTTCCGCCTTCCTTATCTCGGGGCGGGGTTCATTGACTCGTGGGCGTTACTGCTCTCGGCCGCCGAGCTTGATGAGGGCGATGGTCGCGCCCGTCGGGTCGTTGATGATGCAGAAGCGGCCGACGTTCGGAATGTCCATCGGCGGCATGACGACCTTGCCCCCCAATTCTTCGACGCGGCCGGCCGCCGAGTCCACGTCGTCAACCGCGACGTAAGTCATCCAGCGCGAGGGCGCGTTCGCCTGCTGCTCGCACTCCGGGTCCAGCTGGTAGATGCCGCCGAGGTGCTTGTCGCCGACGACGATCTCCGTGTAGTTCATGCCGGCCGCCTGGCTCGTTTCGAGCTTCCAGCCCAGAAGCTCGCCGTAAAACTTCTTCGCGGCCTCCGCGTCCTTGGTCGCCAGTTCCGTCCAGCAGATCATGCCGTGCGGGTAGGGGTTCTGCTGCTCCTGCGCCTCTGCGCTCGCCGTTGCGGTCTGTTCTGACATAGTTTTCTCCTCTGAAAAGGTTGAAGTTGAAAAGCCTATTACGACAGAAAGCTTTCGGTTCCGGGCCGCGGCCCCCGAAGCGGGGCCGCGCCGTTGCGAGGTAAGTTTCGAAGGCGAGGACTACAGCCGGAAAACGAAAAGGTGAGTCGTAGTCCCTCTGACTAACTCACCTTTTCAACCCTCCCCGGCTCGTACTTGTTGCGAGGGACTAATGTGTTACCCTTTGATAAATCACTCGGCTCTTAGTGCGTGGCGAGCCATTCGTTAAAAATCTCGGACTCTTCCTGCTTGCCGCTCCAGCGGGCGCGGTTCTTGCCCGTCAACGCCAAGACCATCGCCTGGTGCTGTCCGGCGCGGTCGCCGAGGCGCTCGAAGTAGTTGTAGAGGCGGTCAATCCTGCGGACGGACTCCCGCGCCGCCTCGACGGTTTTGAACGACAGCACGTTGCGGAAGAAGCGCGTGTAGACGTTCTGCTCGCGCGCCGTCGTCGTGTAAAGGTCGAAGTAACCCGTGATGAGCCCCGCGCCCTGTAGAACCTGCGCGACGTAGGACGGCCGCGCCGCCACGTGGCGCACGATCTGCGCGATGTCCGTCACCCCGCCCTCGTAGAGCGCGAGGATCTGCTCCTTCTTGGAGCGAGGCTCTTCAGTCGTCGTCGTCGCGCCGTCGCCCGGCTCCGTGCGGGTCGTCTGCGGCTCGTCCGCAAAGTCCAGCTCCAAAGTCAAAGGCCGCGCGTGCTCTTTAATCATCTCTTCCGTCGTCATTTCCCTTGTACCTCCGAGAAACAGTGGTCAGTATTCGGTGGTCAGTGGTCAGTTGGGAATCAGCTTTTAACTGACCACCGACCACTGACCACTGACTACTGTTCCTAGCTCGCGCGGCGCATTCCGCCGGCGGCCTCCTGCTGCAAGCCTTTGAGGTGGTCTATGAAGCTGCTCGCGGCGCGCTTCGACAGCTCATCGGTCTTGCAGCGGAGCACCGACTGGCACTCTTCCTCAACGTCCACGCCGGCCTCGCGTGCGAGCGCGCGGATCATGCCGAGCTGCTTCGGCGTGACCAGGTCGGCCATGGACTTGGCGAGCGGGTCGCGCGGGAAAGCCTGCGGCTCGGCCGCGCCTTCCTTCTCGATGACCTCGCTCTCGCGCTGGTACAGTTCGCGCGCGATGCCGAACTTGACGGCCGCGCGCTTCAGTGCGTCGTGCTCGGCCTTCTTGATGCCCATCTCTGTGTCGGCCGTGCCGGTCCCGACGCCTTCGCGCGTCACGCCGTCAATCGTGATGGCACAGGTGACTGCGACCATCTCGCCGATCTGGACGACGTTGCGGACGGCGTGCTGCCAGGTCGGGGCGACGCGGTCCAGGATGTCCGCGACCGTGTGCCACTCGACGTACTCGACCATGTGCATGTTGCCCTGGCGGTCCTTCCAGCCCTCGCGGGTCTTGATGACGTTCGGGTCAACCTGCTGCTTGAGCGCGCGCAGGGTGTTGGTGAAGGCCAGGGGGACGACCGGCGCGACCGGCTCTGCCGCGAGCGCCAGCTCCTCGTTCTCCACTGCCTCTCTGATAGCGATTTTGTCTTGCTTCTTGTTCATCTCTTGCTCCTCAGTGTGTGTGTGTTTCGCAAGCGAACGGACGTTGGAGACGGGCGCTTCCTGTGCCACTTTCTCCTCGGCCTCGTTCTGCTCCCGTTCGGAGTGGGCGGGCTCGACCACGCGCGCTTTCGCGACTTTGCGGGCGATGCCGGACTCCTCGGATGCGTTTGCTTCAGTGTTGGGCTCGGCGGCCGGCGCTTCCGCCACCGTGGCGGGTTGCGACGGCTGCTGCTTGGTTACCGCTTCCGTGTTTTTAGCCAGAAGCGAATGCTTGACCGCGAGAATGTGCTCGCAGCGGAACTGCGGGTCTGCGGAGGCCGCCTCCTCGAATTCGAGGCAAGAGCAGCGCACGCGGCCCGCGTCGTCGCGCCAGACCTCGTACTTAGAGGTGCGCCCGCGCAGGGTCGGTGTCGCCACGCGAAAACGGTCGCCCTCGCGCGTCACGAGGCCCATCGCGGCGATGCCCTGCGCGCGCTTGTCGCGCATGATCGCTTTCCGGTCGGTCGCCACTGCCGTGTTTGACATTGCTCTTACTCCCTCCAAAAATCCTTTAGGCCGCGCGCTCGGCGGGCATCTCATAGGGGGTCTTTGATTGCTGCTCGGCAGCCTTCTCGTTCAGCCTGCGCTCAAGGCTCTCGATGCGCGCTTCCAACTCCTCCACGCGCCTCCCCTGCCGGTGCACGGTCTTGAACAGGCTGTCAAACGTCTCCCAGATGTACTCTTGACTCACGACCCTCGTCCCTCTTCTCTCACAGGTTGTTGTCACCTGCTGTTTCATACGTGAAACAGTGTACCATTGTTCCGCGGTTGTTGCAAGTATAAAACAAAGTCTTGCAACTAAAATTTTCCTGTGCTATGTTCTAGGCGTGATAGGGCGCGGGCGACTGCCCGGAAGCAGGGAAACGCGCCGGAAGGAGGCCAAAAATGGCGCAATCTGGTGGAAAAAGTTTGGTGAACACGGTCGAGTTGGGGCGCGCAATCCGCCGCAAGCGCGAGGAGACGGGCTTGAGCCTGCGCGACGTGGCCGATGAAACAGGCGTGTCGGCCTCGACGCTCTCGCGCATCGAGAACGGCACGGGCAAGCCCGACGCGGACAACATCGCGCGGCTGACGGCCTGGCTCAACGTCCCCGTCGAGCGCATCATGAGCGGCCGCGACACGGAGAGCAACGAGGAGCGCGCGGTCGTCTACTTCCCGCAGGAGTCCACGCCCGAGATCGTCGAGGCGCACCTGCGCGCCGACCGCAGCCTCACTCCCGAGACGGCCAAAGCCCTCTCGGAACTCTTCCGCGTCGCCTACGCCCAGTTCAGCCACCCCGGCGAAGACACGCGCGGGCGCAGGCGTAAGTAAGCGAAGCAAAGTTTCCTAGGCTCTGACAGTTCGTTAGGCGCTCGACTCATAGTGGGTTGAGCGCCTTTATGTTTTATCAGCCTTTGCCATGTTGTTGATTGGAGGTACCACAACAATGAATGATCGGGTTAGCTACAACTACTTAACTGGATGGCCTGAAGAAGTAGTTTCCGACGTTCTACGGAGTGTTGGCGCATACACGAGACGGGATAGAGTTCGCGGATTCAAAATTGGAATTACTTGCGATCCAGAACGGAGGTTTCGTGAAGCATACGCGCATGCGTATCGCAAAATGGCCGTCGTCTACCAATCCTCATCAATCGAGAATGTCTCACAGTTAGAGTGGCTGATGATAGAACATAATAGAGAGCTCGCTGATAACATTATTGCGGGCGGGGGCGGTAGCTACGGGAACCCGCCATACTATTTGTATGTCGTTGTGCGATAGTATTCATTCCGTAAAATCCACCACTGAGGTGAATCAATGACCATTACGCTAACTGACGATCTTGAAGAGTTGATAAATGAAAAGGTCAAGAGCGGGGAGTATAAGTCTGCCGATGAGGTAATCATGGCGAGTCTGCGCCTGCTCAAAGCACAGGAGAAGGGAATGGAAGTTCTGCGCAGGGAGATCATGCGTGGGGTTGATGACATACAACAGGGGCGCTTTAAGGCATACGAGACAGATGCCGAACTTGAAGCCTTCTCTGACGAGATCATCAGGCAGGGGCAGGGAAGACAAGGTGCTTCAAGGAAACAATGATGCCTACGGTCAAAGTCGCTGCTGCTGCCGAAGAAGACTTGCGAAAGATTTGGGCATACGTCGCTGAGCACAATTGGGAAGCGGCGAATAAACTCATCAAAGATATAACAGGCAAGTTTGCCCTCCTGCGCGAGCACCCACACATGGGGCGAGACCAATCGAGATTGCTGGTTAATCTACGCAGTTTCGTCGTTAGGGATTATTTCATCTTCTATCAACCATTCGATGACGGTATTGAGATTCTTCGCGTGTTGCATGGCTCACGAGATATAGAAAGTATCTTTGACGGTTTTCTTGATTCCCTTTAGAGCATTAATGCAGGCGAGGCTGTCAACTCAACCAATCTATCTGTGGAGGCGAACATGAAAAAACTTATTGCCGTCCTGCTCGTGGTGCTTTTCTGGTGCGGCGCGGTTGTCTCGCAGGAGTCGCGGGAGAAAGATGAAAAGAAGCAGTTCATCTATGTGCTGAAGTTAATCCCGAGGTTGCGGGAGGAGAAGAATTGGACGAAAGAGGATGGCGAGATTGTCGGGCGGCACTTCCGCAGGCTGCAACAGTTACATAAAGAGGGCAGGGTTATTCTGGCCGGGAGGACTTTGAACGAATCGGAACCGAGCCAGTTCGGGGTAGTGATTATTGTGGCGGAGTCCGAGGCCGAGGCGCGAAAGATGATGGAGGAAGACGACGCGGTGAAGGAGAAGATAATGACCGCGCAGCTCTTCCCCTTCAGCGTCGCTCTTATCAAGTGAGACGCCGCGGCTCACGACAAATCGGAACGCTGCCAACCGGCGAGGGTTTAATCTCATCAGACGGTCGTCTGGAAGCCTCAGATAATTCAATCCTACTGCGAGTAATCCGGCCCCGGAGGACTTTATGAGACTTGCCCTGCTTTGCTGCTGCCTGCTGCTCTTGTTCTGCGGCGTGGCCCCCGGACAGGAGAGCCGGCCGCGGTATGAAGAGTTAGTCCGCGAGTTCGATTACGACGACAAGGCCCCGCTGGACGTGCGCAAGGTCGGCCGCAAGTCGCAGGACGGCGTGACCGTCGTTGACCTTACTTACGCGAGCCCGCGTGGCGGGCGCGTGCCCGCTTACCTGGTCGTCCCTGACGGGCGCGGACCCTTCGCGGCCGTCCTCTTCGGCCACTGGATGATGCCCGGCTCGCCTCTTGCCAACCGGCGCGAGTTTCTGGACGAGGCGGTCGTGCTGGCCCGCGCCGGCGCGGTCTCACTCTTGATTGACGCCCCGCTCGTCCGCCCCGGATTTGTGCCAGAAAAGGACGAGCTGCGCGGGCAGGCACAGGGCACGGAGGCCGCGCGCCAGCAGGTGATTGACTTCCGCCGCGGGATTGACTTGCTCGTCGCGCGCGCGGACGTGGACCCGAAGCGCATGGCCTACGTCGGCCACAGCTTCGACGCGCACGTCGGCGGCATCCTGACCGGCGTCGAGAAGCGCATCAAATCTTTCGTCCTCATGGCCGGCGGCTTCAGCGACGAGGAGTACCTCTTCGACCCGGACAACCCGGCGATGCTTGAGGTCCGCAAGAGAATCGGCGACGAGACCCTGCGCGCCTTCCTCCGCAAGTACGCCTACGGCGACGCGGCCTACTTCGTCGGCCACAGCGCCCCGGCCGCAGTCTTCCTACAGTTCGGCCGCCAGGACAAGCCGCTGCCGGAGAAGTGGGCGCGCCGCTTCTACGAATTGTTCGCGGAGCCCAAGAAGCTCGGCCTCTACGACGCGGGCCACGCGCTCGACAAGGCTGCGCGCCTGGAGCGCGCACGCTGGCTGGCCGAGAGGCTGTCGCTCAAAAAAGTTGACGAGGCCGCGCTGAATCGCATTCCCGATTTGAAGTAAGGATTAAAGCCGTCTCTTGCGGGCGCGTCTGCCCTCGCCGGAGGGCACGCGTAGAGGGACGCCGCGCGGGACGGGACGGCCGAAGTCCGGCGTGCCGTCCGCGCGCCAGGTGAACTTCTGCGCGCGCGTCGTCCTCCCGCGGTAGGTGTATTCGCTCGTCTCCTTGCCGTGATAGACGATCCAATCCTCCGTGCCGTCCGGCGACTTGAAGAAGCCGTTGTGGCCGGGGCCGTAGACGTTGCCGTCCGCGCCCGAGTAGCGGCTGAAGACCGGCGACGGCGACTTCTTCCAGTTCTTCACCTCCATCACGTCGCCGCCCGTGTGAGTCAGCATCCCGAGCGCGTAGTCGGGCGTGCCCGTGTCGCTCGCCGAATAGATGAGGAAGAGCTTGCCCGCGCGCCGGAGCACGACGGGGCCTTCGTTGATGGGGTAACGCACGCGCTCCCAGTCGTAATCGGCCTGCGCTATGAGCGCGCTTCGGCCTGCCACAGTCCACGGGTTGCTCAGCGGCGCGATGCGTATGCCGTTGCCGTTTCGGGGGACGTGCGCGACCCAGAGCAGGTAGAGGCGGCCCGTCGGCGCGCGGAAGACGCTGGGGTCAAGAGCCCAGCCGTCGTGTTTGGAATCGTAGACGCGCGCCTTGAACGTGTAAGGGCCGAGCGGGTCGCGCCCCCTGCTCTCCAAAACGTAGAGCCGGTGATTTTCGTCCACGCCGTCCGAGGCCGTGTAGTAGATGTACCAGCGATTGTTGATGAAGTGCAGCTCGGGAGCCCAAATCTGTTGCGAGCGTTCTTTGGCTTCGGGCGTGTGGACTTTGATTTTTGTGCCAGCGTCGAGGCCCGCGAGCGTGCGCGACTTCCAGACCCAGATGCCGCCCTGCGGGTCTAGCGTCGCCGTGAAGTAGTAATGGCCCTCGTGGTAGACCAGCCACGGGTCGGCCGCGTCCCGCGAAGTGACGAGCGGGTTGGTAAAAGTGCCGGGCGGGGTCTGGGCCAGAATCGTCGTCGTGAACGCCGCGAGCGCGACGACGGCGAGCAGGATTGCCGGCGGTGGCGGGGGGCGTGTCACTGTTGCTGCTGCTGCTGTTGCTGCGCCGCTTGCTCCGCGTCGGGCGGCTGCGAGATCGCGGCGATCAGGCGCAGCGCCTCTTCGGAGTCGGGCTCGTCAGCGAGCTTGACCTGCACGGCGACGCTTAGCTCGCTCTCGGCCGTACCCTTGAAGACGCCGCGCGTCGGCGGCACGTCCGCGTAGTCTCGGCCCACCGCGACGCGTATGTGGCGCTCGCCCGCGAGCAGGTTGTTGGTCGGGTCGAAGCCGACCCAGCCGAGCTCGGGCAGCAGCGCCTCGACCCACGCGTGCGTCGCGTCCTGCGCCGAGCGGTCGTTGTACTCGACGCGGTGGAAGAGGTAGCCGCTCACGTACCGGCACGGAATCTTCAACGTGCGCGCCAGCGCGATCATGATGTTCGCGTAGTCCTGGCACACCCCTTTGCGCGTGCCGAGCGCCTCGGCGATGGGCGAGTCAACGCTCGTGCTCTCGGGCACGTAGTCGAAGGCGTTGTAGATAGCCGTGTTCAATTCGCGCAGCACCGTCAAGGGGTCGTCGCGCCGCCGCACGTCCAGCTCGCGCGCGAACTCTCGCAGCTTGTCGGTCGGGCGCGCGAAGTGGCTCGGCATCAGCATGTCCCAGTAGTCGCCCCCGGCCGCCAGAGCGTCCAGCTCGTCCCAGGCCGAGGCGTCGAGCGAGGCGGGCGACTCCTCGCGCGGGAGCGACTCGACGAGCGACTTCGTGTTGATGACGAGCTGCGTGTGGCGGCCCGGGATGTCGAAGTGGTGAACCTGGTTTCCCAGGTGATCGCGGTAGGACGAGACGCGCGCCTGCGGGCGCAAGCTGACCTCGAACTTCAAACAACGCTGCGGGCCTTCGCTCAAGGGCTGCATCCGCAGCTCCATGACGCTCTCGGTGATCGGCGCGCTGTAGCGGAACTTGGTGACGTGATTGATGGACAGGTGCATGAGCCTTCGGAAACGCTCCCCCTTGAAAAATGAGCTTAAGTCGCCAGCGCCGTCTCGACCTGATAGGCGACGTAGGTCTGCACGATCACCTCGTGAATCTGCGCGCACTGGCGGCGCACGTCGTTCAGGTAGGCGTGCAAGCCCGTCTCTATGATCTCGTCAATCTGCCCGAAGCCGAGCGAGGCGCGCAGGCGGCCGGCGAGGCGGTTGACGCGGCCGGACTTGCGGGTGCCGGTCGCCTCCGCGATTGACTGAAACGCCGCCTGCATCACGTCCGCCGCGAAGCGCACGGAGCGCGGGCAGTCTGCGTTCAAGAGCAGAAACTCCGCGATGCGCTCGGGCCGCAGGTCCGCCGTGTAGACTTTACAGTACGCCTCGAACGCCGTACAGGCTTTGAGCAGGCCGACCCAGTCCAGGTAAGTTTTTGGCCCACCCGCGTCCGCGCCGCCCGGGGCCATGAACTCGCTCGCGTACACGTCGAGCAGCGTCGCGGTCGCCCCGGCGCGCTCCATGTAGCGGCCGACCTGCATGAACTGCCAGCCCTCACCGTGATTCATCGTCGCGTCCGTGATGCCCTGGAAGAGGTGCGCGCCCTCCTTGACCGAGCGGAAGAACTCGTGCGTCGAGACGTTCCAGATGTCGTCCAGGCGCGTCTCCCTGACTTGCAGGTAGAGCCGGTTGAGCTGCTCCCACATCTCCGAGCTAATCTGCTCGCGCACCTGGCGCAGGTTCTCGCGCGCCGAGGCCACGCACGAGACGATAGAAGTCTCGTTCTCGCCGTCGAACGTCATCGCTTGCGTGATGTAATAGGCGTCGCCCGAGCCCACGAGCTGCGGCGGCGCGTGCAGGCTCCCCAGCAGCCGCCCCCAACGCCGCTCGGCCGCCGCCGCCGTCTGATCCAGCATCAGGTTCAGCCCGACGTCAATCAGCCGCGACGTGTGCTCGGCACGCTCCAGGTAGCGGCTCATCCAATAGAGGCTGTCAGCGACTCTCGAAAGCATAAATCAGTGGTCAGTGGTCAGTGGTCAGTGGTCAGTAGGAATCAGTTTTTTAACTGACTACTGACCACCGACCACTGACCACTTATTCGTTTAGTACCCACGTATCTTTACTGCCGCCGCCCTGCGAGGAGTTGACGACGAGGGAGCCGCGGCGGAGGGCGACGCGGGTCAGGCCGCCGGGGATAATTGTGATGTCGTCGCCGTAGAGGATGTAGGGACGCAGGTCTACGTGGCGCGACTCGACCTTGCCTTCGATGAGGCAGGGGGCCTGCGAGAGCGCGAGCACGGGCTGCGCGATGTAGTTGCGCGGCTCGGCCTCTATGCGGCGCGCAAACTCCTCGCGCCCGGCCGCGGTACTCTGCGGGCCTATCAGCATCCCGTAGCCGCCCGACTCGCCGACGGCCTTGACCACCAGCTTGTCCAGATTCTCCAAAACGTATCTCCGCTGCGAGTCATCGCCCAGCAGGTAGGTCTCTACGTTGTCAATGACGGGCTCCTCGCTCAGGTAGTAGCGGATGATGGCGGGCACGTAGGCGTAGACGGCCTTGTCGTCTGCGACGCCCGTGCCGACGGCGTTGGCGAGCGCGACGTTGCCGGAGCGGTAGGCGTTGAAGAGGCCGGCGACGCCGAGCGCGGAGTCGGCGCGAAAGGCGAGCGGGTCCAGGAAGTCGTCGTCAATCCGGCGGTAGATGACATCCACGCGGCGCGGCCCGGCCGTAGTCCGCATGTAGACGACGTTGTCGTGCACGAGCAGGTCGCGCCCCTCGACCAGCTCCACCCCCATCTGCCGCGCGAGGAAGGCGTGCTCGTAGTAGGCCGAGTTGTAGACGCCGGGCGTCAGGAGCACGATGGTCGGGTCCGCGCGGCGCGAGGGGGCGAGCGCGCGCAGGGTCTGTAGGAGCGCCGTCCCGTAGTGGTCTATGGGGCGGACGCCGTAGTTGCCGAACATCCGCGGGAAGATGCGCTTCATCACCATCCGGTTCGCGAGCATGTAGGAGACGCCGGACGGGACGCGCAAGTTATCTTCGAGCACGACGAAGCGGCCGTCCTCAAGGCGCACGAGGTCCGTGCCGACCACGGAGACGTAGATGTCGCGCGGAACTTTCACGCCGCGCATCTCGCGGCGGAAATGACGGCAGGTGTAGACCAGCTCCGACGGCACGACGCCGTCCTTGAGGATGCGCCCGTCGTGGTAGATGTCTTTGAGAAACAGGTTGAGCGCCGTGATGCGCTGCTTGAGGCCGCGCTCCAAAGTGGCCCACTCCGCGCCCGTGATGACGCGCGGCAGCAGGTCGTAAGGGAAGATGCGCTCGGTGCCTTCCTCGCGCCCGTAGACGGCGAAGGTGATGCCCTGGTGCAGGAACGAGAGGTCCGCGGCCTTCTGCCGGCGTTGCAGCTCTTCGGGGGGGATGGCGTCGAGCCGCTGGTAGAGCGCCTCGTAGTGCGGGCGGCAGCGACCGTCCGCGCCGAACATCTCGTCGTAGGGCGCGGCGACCTGGGCGGTCGCGTTGAGCGTGTCGCTGGGCATCGGTTAATCGAGCGTAGTTTACCCCAAGTCTAAAATCAAAGTGATTTTATTTATTAACGGATAAAAGTCGTTTAGGGCGGGCGCGCGGCGTGAGCCTTCCCGGCGAGATTTTTCGCGTTACTGGTAGAGGAGGGAAGAGATGAACAGTACCGCGGTCGCACCCGACACAATCATGCAGGTGGGTTTGGGCTTCTGGGCCTCGAAGACGCTTCTGAGCGCCGTCGAGCTTGGACTTTTTACGGAATTCGCCAAAGGCCCCATGACGGCCGAGGATGTTGGCGAGCGCCTCAGTCTGCACCCGCGCTCGCTGCGCGACTTTCTGGACGCGCTGGTCTCGTTGCGTCTGCTTGAGCGCGACGCCGCGGGGCTCTACGGCAACACGCCGGAGACGGACACGTTTCTTGATAAAGCGAAGCCCACGTACCTCGGCGGGATGCTTGAGATGGCGAACGCGCGGCTGTACGGCTTCTGGGGCTCGCTGACGGAAGGTTTAAAAACGGGGCGGCCGCAGAACGAGGTCCGAAGCGGCGGCAACTTCTTCGAGGCGCTCTACGCGGACCCGGCGCGGCTGGAGAATTTCCTCTCGGCCATGACGGGCCTCAGCCTCGGCGCGGCGCGCGCCATTGCGCAAAAGTTTCCTTGGAGCGACTATCAGACTTTCATTGATGTCGGCGGCGCGCAGGGCGGCACGCCCGTGCAGATCGCGCTGGCGCACACGCACCTGACGGGCGGGATTTTCGACTTGCCGGGCGTCGGCCCGGTCTTCGAGCAGTACGTCGCGCGCCACGGCCTCTCCGACCGGCTGCGCTTTTACCCGGGCGACTTCTTCAAGGACAAGCTGCCTACGGCGGACGTGATCGTGATGGGCCACATCCTGCACGACTGGGACTTGTCGGAGAAGCGCATGCTGCTGAAGAAAGCTTACGACGCGCTTCCCGCGGGCGGCGCGCTGATAGTGTTCGAGGCGCTGATTGACGACGACCGGCGCGAGAACACGTTCGGCCTGCTGATGAGTCTGAACATGCTGATCGAGACGCCCGGCGGCTTCGACTACACGGGCGCGGACTGCTCCGCGTGGATGCGCGAGGCGGGCTTCAGCCGGACGCGCGTCGAGCACCTCGCGGGGCCGGATTCGATGGTCGTCGGGATTAAGTGAGGAGTAGAGAGACGTGAGCGTAGAGATTCGCGCGATGCGGCCGGAGGACGTGGAGACTTGCGGCCGCATCTGTTACGAGGCTTTCAAAGAGATTAATGAGCGCCACGGCTTCCGCAAGGATTTTCCGTCGGTCGAGGCCGCCACACAGTTGACTCAGGCGCTCTTCAGTAGCCCACAGGTCTACAGCGTCGCCGCCGAAGCGGACGGCCGCGTCGTCGGCTCGAACCACCTTTGGGAGTACGACGAGATTCGCGCCGTCGGGCCGATAACGATTGACCTGAACGCGCAGGCGAAGGGCACGGGCAGACGGCTGATGGAGGCCGTCGTCGAGCGCGGCCAAAGCGGCCGCGGCGTGCGGCTCGTGCAGGACGCGTTCAACGCGGCCTCGCTCTCGCTCTACGCGAGCTTAGGGTTCGACGTGAAAGAGCCGCTCGCGCTCATCGAAGGCGCGCTCAAAGGTGAACTGCCGGCGGGGACGGAGGTCCGCGCCATCAGGGAAGAGGACTTGGACGAGTGCGCCGAATTGTGCCGCCGCGTGCACGGCTTCGAGCGCACGAACGAGTTGAAGAACACGCCGCCCTTCCTGACATCTTTCGTTGCCGTGCGCGGCGGGCGCGTCACGGCCTACGCGTCCGCGCCCCACTTCTGGGCGCTGAATTACGCGGTCGCCGAAAGCGAAGAGGACATGCGCGCGCTGCTGACGGGCGTGGGCAACTTGAGCGGCGAGCAGCCCCTTTCTTTGCTCCTGCCGACGCGCCAGACCGCCCTCTTCCGCTGGTGCCTAAGGAACGGGATGCGCGTCCTCAAGCCCATGACGCTGATGACCATGGGCGAGTACCACGAGCCGCGCGGCTGCTACCTCCCGTCTGTGGGTTACTAAACATCTCAGCCGCGGACTGGGACACTCAAGCCTTTGCGCCTTAAGTTTTCCCTTAGCGCCTTTGCGAGAAACAGCCGTTCACGCAAAGGCGCAAAGTTAAGACTTAAGGCGCAAAGGGGTGAGCGTAACCGGAGGGCGTGTCAGTCCGGGGCGTGTGAAGGTATAATCAGGCCCGTGGACGAACAGGTTTTCCCGCCGACCTACAAAGGAAAGCAGTATGAGTTGCGTGCGCTCGGGCTGCGGGACTTCGCGCGCGTGCACGGCGACGAGCCCCTGGACCCTTTCGCGCTGGCACACTTCGCGAAGCTGATGGTCATCAACTTCGACGAGATCAAGGGGCTCTCGGCGGAGACGCGCGAGCACCTGCTGGGCGAGGGCGCGAACTCGTGGTCGGGCGGGACGGCGTCGCGCCCGCTGCCGAACGGCTGGCGGCTCGTCATCCTCAACCCGAAGCACGGCGCGGCGCGCAACAACGCGACGCTGATGGAAGAGGTCTGCCACGTCTTTCTGGGCCACAAGGCCAACCGCCTGCACATCGTCGCCGAGGACCGCAACGGCAAGACCGTCTCACGCGACTACAACGAGGAGGACGAGGAGGCGGCTTACGCCGTCGGCGCGGCCGCGCTCGTCCCCTACGCCGCGCTCAAGCGCTTCGTCGCCCGCGGCAGGACTTCACGCGAGATCGCGCAGCACTTCAACGTCAGCCGCGACCTCGTCGAGTACCGCATCAAGGTCTCGCGCCTCTGGGCCGAGTACAAAAAACTACACCCCGAGGAGATGCGCCTGCGCGAGCAATGGGCCGGCAACGGCAGACAAAGATTTAACAGGGATGGACAGGATGAACAGGATAAGAAAATTTAAGTAAATCCAGTTGTCGTTCTTTATCCTGTCTATCCTGTCCATCCCTGTTTGAATCCGTGTTGAGTCTCTCATCCTCCCCCTGAAGAAGCATGGAACAGGCTGGTCGAAACCTGAGACGGCTGCGCCAGTTGAGCGAGGAGCTCAAGTCGCGCCTGGACTACCGCTCCTTCTACCTGGGCTTCTGTCCCGACGCCCGCACGTCCGGCTCCCGTATGCAGACGCTCTGCCCGATACCCGCGCACGGGCACAGCGGCCGCGGGCACCCGAGCCTTTCCATAGACCTCCAGCGCGGGCTCTTCCACTGCTTCTCGCGCGACGAGGGCGGCGACGCCATACGGTTCTACGAGCTGATGCGCAACGTGCCGTTCTCGCGCGCCGTGCGCGAGCTGGCAGGCCAGTTGGGCATCAGTGCGGACGGCCGCCAGCCGCCGCTCGCCTTCCGCGCCGCGCCCGACCGCGAAGCGCCGCCCGAGTCGGAGCCGCTCGCGCCCGCGCGCCTGACCGCTGTCTGCGAAAAATTCCTGGACGTGTGCCGCCGCGAGGAGCAGACCGAAGGCGTGAACTACTTGCAGCGACGCGGAATTGACTCGAAGACCATCCGGCGCGCGGGCGTCACCTACTTCCCGCGCCGAGCCTACCGCCGCGTGATGCGCCGCATGATGGACCAGTTCGCCCTCGACGAGTTGCAGCAGAGCGGCCTCTTCAACGCGCAAGCGCACCTCACCTTCTACCGCCACCGGCTGCTCTTCCCCTTTCACGTAGAGGGGCGTGCCGTCTACTTGCAGGCGCGCACGACGGCCTCGGGCGTCGAGCCGCGCTGGCACAATATGCGCGGCGGCGTGCCCTCGCTCTACAACGTGGACGCGCTCGGCGAGCTGCCGAGCGAGCGGGTCGTCTACCTGGTCGAGGGCTTCACGGACACGCTGACGCTCCTGACGCACGAATTTACTGCCGTCGGGCTGGTCGGCGCGGGCGGCTTCCGCGAGGAGTGGCTCGCGCCGCTCGCGCGTTTCCGCGTCGTGGCCGCGCTCGACGGCGACGAGGCGGGCCGCCGCGCATCCATCCGCTACCAGGAGATGTTCGCCGCGCGCGGGATGAAAATGGCCCAGCTCAACCTGCCCTCGGACGTTAACGACTTCTTCCAGCACAAGGCTGCGGCCGCGCTGGAATTTGAGCTGCTGACGGAAGCCGCGCTCGAACGGGCGGCGGGAGAGGGGATTATCACCACAGAGGGCACAGAGGGACACAGAGATTAAGAGGGATTTGAGATTTCAGATTTGAAATTATTTTTATTTTCCTCCGTGCTCCTCTGTGCCCTCTGTGGTTAATTTTGTCTGATATAATCTGAGGCGGCTATGACGGAACAAGGAAAAGGAGTTCTGGCGATGACGACTACGGCGGCGGAACTGACCGTCACGGACAAGCTGCGCCTGCTCCTGGACATCACCAAGAAGATTAGCCGCTCGCTCGACCTGCAAGAGGTGCTCAACCTCGTGATGGACACGCTCGGCTCGCTGATCCCCTACGACGCGGCGGGGATTTACGTCCTCAAGTGCGTGAAGACCCCGGACGGCGCGCCGGCGCAGGCTTGCGTCTTCCACACGGAGGCCGTGCGCGGCTACGACATAGAAGACCTCAGAGAGTTGAAGCTCAAGATGGGCGAGGGAATCATCGGCCACGTCGGACTCTCGGGCGAGCCAGTCATCTCGCCCGACGTTCGCACCGACCCGCGCTACATTAACGCGCGCTCCGAGACGCGCTCGGAGATGGTCGCGCCCATCATCTCGAATGACGAAGTAATAGGCGTCTTCGACCTCGAAAGCGACCAATTGAACGCCTACGACGAGGACGACCTGCAAGTCCTCCTGCTCCTGGCCTCGCAGGTCGCCATCATCATCGAAAAGGTGATGCTGCACCAGCAGATGATCGAGAAGAAGCGGCTCGAAGGCCAGCTCGAAGTCGCGCGCCAGGTGCAGTTGGAGCTGCTGCCGCCGCGCGACCCGAAGCTCGAAGGCTTCGACATCTGCGCCTGGAACTTCTCGACCGAGGAGGTCTCGGGCGATTACTACGACTGGGTCAGCATCTACGAAGACCAGATCGGCATGGTCATCGCGGACGTTTCAGGCAAAGGCGTCCCGGCGGCGCTCCTGATGGCCTTCCTGCGCGCCAGCCTCCGCGCCGCGATTCATATCGGCTACGCCCCGCACATCTCGATGGCGAAGGTCAACTACCTGCTCTGGGAGTCAATCGAGCGCCACCAGTTCGTCACGGCCTTCTACGGCGTGCTCGACGCCTCGAACCGGACGCTGGCCTACACGAACGCCGGGCACAACCCGCCGCTCCTGATGGACGCGGATGGCACGGCGCGCTTCATAGAGCGCGGCGGGCTCCCGCTGGGGATGTTCCGCAACACGCGTTATTACGAGTATTACCAGGCGATTGAGCCGGGGCAGATTCTGGTGCTCTACACGGACGGCGTGACCGAGGCGATGAGCCAAAATAGCGAGGAGTACGGGCGCGACCGCCTTGAGGAGGCCGTGCGGGCGAACCGGAGTTTGAGCGCGCGCGACCTGATTACGGCGATTCAAAAGGACGTGCTCGTCTGGACCGAGGGCCGCGGCGCGACCGACGACATGACGTTTTTCATCGTCAAAGCGCTCTGAATGAAGGAAAAGGCAAAAGGGAAGACGAGGAGCTTGCCTTCCGTCTTCCCTTTTTGCCTTTTACCTTTTTAACTTACTTTAGTGCGCCGTCAAAGAGCCGTGTGCGCGGTCGCCGCCCGGCGCGAGCGGGGCGCGGTAGTCGCCGAAGTGGAACTCGGCGTCGGCGTCGGAAAAAGCGTAAACATCAAATCCGTATGCGTCCAAACACGCTGCCAAATCATCGTTCGAGACGAGATAAACAACGGGAGAGAAACCCGCTTCGGCACGAATTTCCAGCAGGCGCTCAATGACTTCCAGTGGAGCAAAGCATCTGACAGGGTCTCTGTAAGTTGCCATGACTTCTTAGCGCCTCTCTTTCGTAAATTCGGGGTCGCCTCAAAAGCCTGATAGGCCGTCCCCCCTTGCACCCTTTTGGATGTACGCCCATTATAGGGTAGTTGTTCGCCGCAGAGATTTATTTTCTGTCACGCCGCTCTGCTGAAACGTTGGCGCTGGGGCGGGGGCCACAAATAGTGGACGGCCGCCCGCGCCGGCTTAACCGTAACGACTGACGACTCATGACCCACGATTTGCGAACAAATGAGCACACCAGAACAACCTACGACTCCGCAACCGCAAGCGCCACAGGCCCCGGCCGCACCCGCTGCCCCCGCCGCCCCGCAGCTGCCGAACTTCATCGAAGTGCTCAAGCAGATGCTGGCGGTCTCGGATAAAATCAGCGACCTCATCTTCTCGCCGGGCCGCCCGCCGCAGGTCGAGCTGGTCGGCAAGCTCCAGCCCGTCCGCGTGCCGGGCCTGGAAAGGCTGACGCCCGCGCACACGGCCGCCATCTCCAAGCTCATCATCGGCAGCCACCTCAGGGCCGGGCACAACGCCGCGGCCGCGCAGAACCTTGAGCAGTACGGCTCCACAGACCTCTCGTTCAGCGCGCCCGGCCTCTCGCGCTTCCGCGTCAACATCTTCATGCAGCGCGGCACGCACGCCATCGTCATGCGCGTCGTCCCGTCGCGCGTCCCCTCCTTCGCGGACCTGAACCTGCCGTCGCAGCTCAAAAACATCGCCGAGCTGAAGAACGGCATCGTCCTCGTCACAGGCCCGACCGGCTCCGGCAAAAGCTCGACGCTCGCCGCCATCATTGATTTAATCAACCAGACGAAGTATTACCACGTCGTCACCATCGAGGACCCGATAGAGTTCCTCCACGTCCACAAGAACTCCACGATTCACCAGCGCGAGCTTTACTCCGACACGTCCGACTTCTCGCGCGCCCTGCGCGCCGCGCTCCGCCAGGCCCCGAAGGTCATCCTCGTCGGCGAGATGCGCGACCGCGAGACCATAGAGGTCGCGCTCGAAGCCGCCGAGACGGGCCACCTCGTCCTCTCTACTCTACATACGATTGACGCCAGCAAAACGGTTGACCGCATCATCGGCGTCTTCCCCAAAAACGAGGAGCACGTCATCCGCGGCCGCATCGCGCAGTCGTTCCGCTACATCGTCTCGCAGCGGTTGATCCCGCGCGCGGACGGGCGCGGCCGCGTGGCCGCCATCGAAATCCTCAAATCCACGGCGCGCACCAAGGATTACATAGAGAAGGGCGAGTCGGAGGGCAAGTCCCTGCTCGACGCGATGGAGCAGGGCGAGCAGGAGGGGATGCAGAGCTTCGACGGCGTGCTCGAAGAGTTGATCCGCCAGCGCGTCGTGACCAAGGAGGACGCGCTGCCCTACGCCTCGAACATGAACAACCTGCTCCTGCGCCTCGCGGACTTGGACGAATCGGAGCACCCCGCGCCGCAGGACCCGCTGCTCGACGCGATTGAACGCTAGGCCGGGGAGACACCGAAAATGGCACAATCCAGGTTGGACATCTTCGCGGAGATGGCGCGTCAGCAGCCGGACGACGCGATGATCTGGTACGGGCTCGCCAGCGAGTACATGAAGGCCGAGAGGTGGGCGGAGGCTGCCGACGCGCTCCGCAACGTCGTGCGCGTCAACCCGGACTACACGGCCGCGTACCAACTGCTCGGCACGGCGCTCGCGAACCAGGGCGAGCCCGAGGAGGCGCGCCGCGCCTGGACGGAAGGCGTGGCCGTCGCCACACGCACCGGCGCGTGGAAAGCCCGCCAGCACATGGAAACGTTACTGGCACAGTCCGGCGAAGAGCCGGGCGCGGAATTTTGTGAATAAAGGGTGCGCGCGCCTCAGCGCAAGGGCGGGCTTCGTCAACGTCTTGCCAGCGGCCGGTTTGATGAAGAGACCGCGGTCGTTTATCCTGTCGTCAGGAAGCCGCCATCTCCCCGCTTCCGCGCCGCGGAAGTGAAATTCACGATTTACGACGAGATCGAGTCATGTTTTATTCGCGAAGACTTATCTCTCCCCTGTTTGCCCTGTTGCTGCTGTGCGCCTCTTTCCCCGCGGCGGCTGAGGACGAGGGCGTGCGCGCCGACCTGCCGGCGGGCGGGGAGGTGATGATTAGCAATTCGCGCGGCGGCGTGCGCGTGGAGGTCTGGGCCGAGCGCCACGTCGCGGTCGCGTACACTGTCCGCGGCGAGAAGCCGCGCCGCACGCCCGTCCAAATCAGCCGGACGGAGCAACTGCTGACCGTCAGCGTCTCGCCGCGCGAGGTCGGGATGCTCACGCGCGTTGACCTGGTGGTGCGCGTCCCCGAACGCGCGCGCGCACGGGTCGTCTCCGAAACTGGCACAGTCGTCGTGCGCGGCCTGCCCGCAGAGCTTTCGGTCGAGAGCGGCTACGGCGACATCCGCGCCGAGCTGCCCGCCTCCGCCGACGCAGACATCGTGGCCGAGTCGGTCAGCAAAAGAGTCGTCTCGACGCTCAGGCTCCCGGCGGGCGCGTTCGACGGCGGCAACGTCCTGCGGGCGCGGCTCGGCGCGGGCGGCCGCAGCCTCCGCCTCGTCGCCAAGCGCGGCACGGTCACGCTCGCCTCCTACGACGAGCCGGAAGTGCCTTCCGCGCCCGTCGCGGAGACGCGGCCCGCGGAGACGAGCGCCCGGCCAGTCCTCATCGGTGCCGAAAGAAATGGGCCAGGGGCCGGCACGCCTTCGACGCCGCTCGAAGGGCCGGAGGAGGTTGACGAGGGCGATGTCGTGCGCGTGGACACGGAGCTGGTCACGCTCAACGTCAGCGTCATTGACCGCGGGACGAACCGCGGACTGCGGGGCTTGGCCGAGAGCGACTTCAAAATGTTCGAGGACGGCGCGGAGCAGCAACTGGCACACTTCGAGTCGGCCGCCGCACCCTTCAATTTGATCTTGCTGATAGACGTTTCGTTCTCCACGGAAGCGAAGATCGGCCTGATCCGCGAGGCGGCGCTGCACTTCGTCTCGGCCGCGCGCCCCGCAGACCGCATCGGCGTCATCACCTTCGCCAAGAACCCCGTCGTCGTCTCGCCCCTGACGGACGACCGCGAGGCCCTGCGCCAGCGCATCACCGACGGCATACAGCCGCGCGGCAGCACGAAGGTTTACGACTCGCTCGCCTTCGCGATGGACGAGGTCTTGAAGGACTCGAAGTCGCGCCGCAACGCCATCATCCTGATGAGCGACGGCCTGGACAGCACGCTCCCGAACGTCACGGGCGAGGGCTCCCTGACGAGTTACCAGGAGATCGTGCGGCGCGTGCGCGAGTTCGACGGCGTGCTCTACGCGCTCTGGGTCAACACGGAGACCGAGTACAGTTCACTGAGCCCGCTCGACGTGCAGGGCGAGACTTTCGATCTGGCGCACGACCAGATGGAGGAGTTGTCGGACGCGGGCGGCGGCGTCTTTTACGAGGTTGACAGGCTGGAAGATTTGGCGGGGGCCTACGAGCGCGTCGTCGCGGACCTGGGCACGGTCTACAGCCTCTCTTACCGGCCGACGAACAAATTGCGCGACGGGAAATGGCGCGCGATCCGCGTCCAGATCGCCCGCCCGAACGCCGTCGCGCGCGGCAAACGCGGCTACTATGCGAACTGAAGAGCAGCAGGCAGTAGGCGGCAGGCGGAAGGCGGCAAGAACTATTACTCGCCGCTCGTTGCTTTCTGCCTTCTGCCTTCTGCTTTCTGCCTTCTCCGTTTCGTCCGTCCGGGCGCAGATCGAAGACGAGGAGCCGCCGCCACCGCCGCCGCTTGCCCAGGAGAGGGACGGCGGGGATGTCGAGACGATTCGGGTTGACACGGAGCTGGTTGACCTCAACGTCAGCGTCTTCAGGCGCGGCGACGGGCAGGCTGCGGTCGGCGAGCTGGGCAAGCAGGACTTCATGGTGATGGAGAACGGCACGCCCGAGGAGATCAGTTTCTTCGCCTCGGCCTCGACGCCGTTCGACCTGGTGCTCCTGCTCGACCTGTCCGGCTCGACCGTGGACAAGCTCAACCTGATACGCAGGTCCGCCGCCCGCTTCGTCGAGGCTGCGCGGCCCACAGACCGCATCGGCGTCGTCACCTTCACCGACACGGCCACAATCGTCTCGCCACCGACGCTCGACCGCCAGCAGCTCTACGAGCGCATCAGGAAGATAGAGAAGCCGCGGGGCGGGACCAATTTCTGGGACGCGCTCTCGTTCGTCCTGAAGACCGGCTTCGGTGCGCGCGACGGGTCGCGCCGCCAGGCCGTCGTCGTCATGTCGGACGGCGTGGACAACGGGCTGCCGGGCGTCCCCGGCCCCGGCTCGGAGGTCGAGTACGAAGACCTGCTCGAAACGGTCAAAGCCACGGACACCATCGTCATCCCCATCTACCTCGACACGGAGCGCGAGATGATCAAGGAGCGCAAGGCGACCGTGGAGGCTTACCAGCTAGCCCGCCAGCAGCTACAGGAACTAGCCGGCGAGAGCGGGAGCCTGCTCTACAGCGCGCGCAAGGTGGAAGACCTGGACGGCGTCTACGAGCAGGTGATACGCGACCTCGGCACCGTCTACAGCATCGGCTACCAGCCGAAGAACCGGCGGCGCGACGGCGCGTGGCGCACCATCTCCGTCCGCCTCGTCAACCGCCCCGACCTCGCCGCGCGCACCCGCCGCGGCTACTACGCTCGGTAACTCGACATCAAGATGAGCCGAAAAGTTTGGGCGCTGTGTCTGCTGATCCTGCTGGCAGTTAATTGCGCGCTCGCTCAATTGGCCGCCTCGTCTCTGCGGGGCGAGATTTCCAGGACAGTCCTGCCTTTCGACCTGATAGACAACCGCATCATCGTTGACGTCCGGCTCAACGGGAAGGGGCCGTTCCGCTTCATCTTCGACACGGGCGCGCGCTCGGCGCTGATTCTCTACGGGCCATTCGTCGAGCGGAACGATCTTAGGACAAAATACGGCGCGCGGTTCGAGGGCATTACGGGCTGGGGCATCGGCGGCCCCGTGCGGTCGCAGATCGTGAGGGTCAAGACGCTCAAGCTCGGCGGCGTCGAAGTCCGCGACCTCGTCGCGCGCCTCTCGCTACAGAAGGGCGGCGCTCTGACAGACGCCCGGCGCGCGGCCCTCGTCGGCCCCGACGTGCTCAAGCAGTTCACGACCATCTACGACTACAGCCGCAGCCGTATGATCTTCGAGAAGAACGGCCAGTACGGTAAGCCGGACTCTTACGACCGCTCGGGGATGTGGTTCGGGCTGGCCGGCGACCACTTCGAGGTGATTGATGTCGTCGCGGGCGGCCCCGCGGCCGAGGCGGGTTTGCGCGTCGGCGACCGAATTTTAGAGATTGACGGCCGTGAGGTCGGCCGCCTCGACCTGCCCGCCGTCAGGTTGCGTTTCAAGAACGACCCTCCAAAGAAGCGCGTGCGCCTCGTCCTCAGCCGCGACGGCCAACGGCGCGAAGTCGTCCTCGTCCTCCGAGACCTCGTCTGACGGCCGAAAACAATCTTGACAATCGAGCGGGCCGGGATTATTTTGCACGTGCTCAAAAGGCGACTGTCACGCTCATCAAACTTTCCCACGCCTCGCAGTCCTAGATAAAGAACCCTCGGGAATACCAGCGGGCTCTGTGCCACTTCTTTCCTCGCAGAGTTACTCACCCGAAAAAAAGGAGACTCAACATGGCAATGCAGACTTACGTTTATGACGGCACGACCGAGTGGGCTTCGAGCGAGGCGGAGGCGTTCGCAATCACCTACGGCACACCCGTGCAGGTGACTTGCGTCTACGACATTTCGGAGGTGGAGCAACAAGGCGAGTACGCCTGGGAGACTAATCTGGGCCAGAACGGGTCCGTCGCAATCACCATCGGTGGGTTGAACCTGTCGCCGGACGGGGACACCAGCGGCAGCCCCGGGTGGCCTCTCATACAGTTCGACGCGGGGCAATTCGCCGGGATCAACTACGTCGCCCTCTTCCCAGGGGCCGGCGTTCAGTACCAGTTCACCGCCCAGGGGCCGGAGTGGTCTATCAGCATCCTGGGCGCGGAACAGACGGAGATCGCGAACGGCTCCATCAGCCTGACCGCGACCGGGTCCGCCAGCTCACAGTCAGCATGAGTTGAAAAAGGAGTTAAGCCCCGGCGCGGCGGCCCGTGTGAGAAGGCGAAGCCGCGCTCTTGTCGAGCACTTCTTTCTCCCAGAGGGAGTAGGCGAGCTTGATCTCCGTGTGCGTGGGCGTGCGCGAGGCTTGAATGACTTCGAGTGCGGCCTGAAGGGACAGGAAGCTCATCTGCTGCCGGACAGTCGTCTGCCGGCTCGGCTGCCCCCCGGCCCAGATTCGTGTGTAGAGCGCCATGCGAAGACCCCTCAAGGTGAGTTGCGCGGCTCTATATCACAAGCTGGGCGGGCAAGACAAGAAATTTCTCAACGCGGAATGAGGAATCAAAAGCTCTGGCCTTTCGTCCATCATTCCGCGTTGCTGTTACCTGCGGTAGACGCGGACGTAGTCCACGTACATCTTCTGCGGGAAGACGGTCGTCGCGTCCGGGTCGCCGGGCCAGTAGCCGCCGACGGCGGCGTTGAGGAGCATGAAGTGCGGGTGGTCGAAGACCCAGGCGGAGCCGGCCGGCAGGTCCGCGGGCGTCCGCGTCTGGTAGAGGTTGCCGTCCACGTACCAGCGTATGACGTTCGGCTCCCACTCGACGGCGAAGACGTGGAAGGCGTCCGCGAACGCCCCGCTCGACAGGCTGTATGCCGCGCCGATGCCATTCGCGCCCGAATAGCCCGGCCCGTGAATCGTGCCGTGGACGATTGAGGGCTCGCGGCCGATGTTCTCCATGATGTCTATCTCGCCGCAGGTGGGCCAGCCCGCGCGCTGTATGTTGTTGCCCAGCATCCAGAAGGCGGGCCAGATGCCCTGGCCGTAAGGCACCCTGATGCGCGCCTCGAAGCGGCCGTAAGCCTGCTCGAACTTGCCCTGCGTCTTCAGGCGCGCGGAGGTGTACTGGCACACCCCGTACCAGCAGCGGTACTTGTTCCCGAGCTTCTCCTTGATGGACGTGATGACGAGGTTGCCCGCGCCGTCCATCGCCGCGTTCTTCGTCGTGTTGGTGTTGTACTCAAGCTGGTGGTTGCCCCAGCCGTTCGAGCCGTTGCCGACCTCCGCGACCCACTTCGTAGAGTCAACGGGCGTGCCCGCCGCGCCGTTGAACTCGTCGCTCCACGCGAGCGTCCACGTCGTTTGCGCGACGACCGAACTGCCGCTCGCCGCCAGAAGGAAAAAGGCCGCGAGACACAGGTGAGTTAACGACCGGAGTGATCTTTGGTAAGGCATGAGTGTTCTTCCCCCTCTTTGAGAATTTGGCACAGGACTGATTACCCGGCGTTGAAGTCGGCCGGGACGTTGCTCGTCTCGTACTCGCGCAGCTTGCGGTAGAGCGTGCGCGCGGAGATGCCCAGAATGGCCGCGGCGCGCTCGCGGTTGCCGCCCGCCTCCGAGAGCACGCGCAGGATGTGCTGGCGCTCCAATTCGTAAAGCGTCGAGGGCTGCGCGCCGGTTGCTTGCGGCTGGCCCTTCTCGCCCCCGGCCGCCGCCTCGCTTTCGGCTCCCTGTAACATCAACTGCCCGGCCTCAATCGTGTCGCTCGCGGAGAGCGCGATGGCGCGCTCCAGGCAGTTGCGCAACTCGCGCACGTTGCCGGGCCACGCGTAGTTTTCCAGCCGCCTGCGCGCCTCGTCTGTCAGCGAGAGCGCGGGGCGGTTGAAGCGCTGGCGGTAGAGCGTCAGGTAGTAGTCTATCAACGCGGGCACGTCCGCCGGGCGCTCGCGCAGGGGGAGGATGTGGAGCGAGACGACGTTGAGGCGGTAGAAGAGGTCCGCGCGGAAGCGTCCGTCGCGCACGTCCTGCGGGAGGTGACGGTTGGTGGCGGCGATGACGCGCACGTCCACAGACTGGTCGCGCGTGGAGCCGACGCGGCGGAAGCGGCCCTGTTCGAGAAAGTGCAGGAGCTTGACCTGGACGGGAAGCGGCAGGTCGCCCACTTCATCCAGAAAAAGTGACGAGCCGTCGGCCGCCTCTATCAGGCCGCGCTTGAGCGCGCTCGCGCCCGTGAAAGCGCCCTTCTCGTGGCCGAAGAACTCCGACTCGAAGAGCGTCTCGGGCATCGCGCCGCAGTTGACGGTGATGAGCGGCGAATCGCGGCGCGCGCTGCGTGCGTGTATGAAGCGCGCGAGCACGTCCTTGCCCGTGCCGCTCTCGCCTGTGATGATGACGGTCGAGTCCAGCCGCGCGGCGCTTTCGGCCAGCTCGACGACGCCGCGCATCTGCTCGCTCTCGTAGACGAAGGCGGGCTGCTCGTCGTCAGAGGCCGCGGGCTGGCGCACGACCGAGCGTAAACTTGCGTTCTGGCGTATGAGGCGGCGCTTCTCGTCGGCCTTGCGGATGACGGCCTCCATCTCGTCGAGCGTGGCGGGCTTCGTCAGGTAGTCGTAAGCGCCGAGCCGCATCGCCTCGAACCCCGTCGAGAGCGAGGTGTCGGCGGTGAGCATGATGACTTCGGGCGCGTCCTCCATCAGCCTGATCTGGCGCAGCGCTTCGAGGCCCGAGAGCCCGGGCATATTGATGTCCAGCAGCACCACGTCGCAGTCGGTCGTGCCGAGCGACCGCAAAGCCTCCTCGCCGCTCCCCACCGCCGTCGCCTCTATGTTCGAGTCGTTGAGCTGGTCGGCCACCACGTCGCGAAACATCTTGTTGTCGTCCACGACCAGCACACGAATCTTACGGCTCATGCTTCACTCCTCAAAGCAGGAGTCAGGAGTCAGGAGTCAGAATCCAGAATAAAAGAAAGACCGGCGAGTGCTTTTCATTCTGGATTCTGGATTCTGGATTCTGACTCCTGACTCCTGCCTTCTGTTTCCGGCACGCGGCGCGGGAGCCAGAGGCGGAAGCGGCTGCCCGCGTTCTGCTTGGACTCGACCGTGAGCGCGCCGCCCAGGGCCTCGGCCAGCGTGTACGAGATGGCGAGGCCAAGGCCGGACCCCTTGCCCTGATCCTTGGTCGTGAAGAACGGGTCGAAGATGCGCACGAGCATCTCCGGCGCGATGCCGTGCCCAGTGTCCGCGACCTCTATCGCGATGCGCTCGCCGACGCGGTGCGTCGAGACCGTAATCAAACCCTCGCCGCCCACCGCGTCGAGCGCGTTGCTGACCAGGTTGTCCAGTATCTGCCTGACCATCACGGCGTCGGTCGCCACCTCGCCGGCCTCCGGGTCGAGGCTGACTTCCACCCTGACGGCGTCCGACTGCACGCGGTCCTCGGCCAGTCGCGCGCACTGCGCGGCCATCTCGTTGATGTCGCACGCCTGGCGGTGCGGGCGGCGCTGGCGCGAGAGGTCCAGCAGCCCGCGCGTGATCTCCTTGCACCTGAGCGCCTGGCGCACGATCTCTTCCAAGTAAAAAGTGTCGCGGCTCTCGCCGCCCGGCGCTGCCGTGCCGGCCGCGGCGGCGCTCTTGCGCATGTTGCGGAGTGTGGCCTCGGCGCAGGTCGTAATGGTGGCGAGCGGGTTGTTGATCTCGTGCGCCACGCCCGCGGCGAGCTGGCCCACGGTGGCTAGGCGGCGCGAGCGCGCCAGCTGCTCCTGCATCTCCGACAGCTCCGTCACGTCGCTCCACGTAATGACGCTCCCGCCTTGCGCCTCGCGCTCGTCGAGCGGGGCGACGGCGACCAGATAGCGGCGGCCGTCCTCGGCCTGCAACTCGAAGGACGAGGCCGTGCCGCGGCTCTCGCCCATGTGGTAGGCGGCGGCGCGCTCGCCGAAGAGGCGCGCGAAGGCGTCGGCGCAGGACATGCCGATGGCCTCCGCGGGCTGCATGTCCATCATCAGCGCGGCGTGCGCGTTGCAGCGCACGATCTGCATCTGCTGGTCGTGGACGATGATGCCGTCCGGGATGGCGTCGAAAGTCCTTTCCCAGATTCTCTTGGCCGACTCGACCGTCTCGAAGAGGCGCGCGTGGTCGAGCGCCATCGCCGCCAGCTCGGCCAAGCCTTCGAGCATCGTCTGCTCCTCGCTCGTGAAGCTGTGCTCGGAGCGGTAGCCGACGACGAGCGCGCCCAGAGTCTCGCCGCGCGCGTACAGCGGCACGACCGCGAGGTCGCGCACGCCCTCGGGGCCGTGGAGCGGGAAGTCGGCGGCCGAGATGTCGGCGCGCTCGCCGATGCCTTTGATAATCATGGGGGCGTCGGTGATCGCCACCAGCTCCAGGAACTTCCCCCCGAGCGGCGTGACTAGGTCCAGCTCTTCGTCGCCGCGCGACTTGAAGCCGCTGCGGGCTTTCCAGGTCACCTTCTTCTCGTCCGGCGAGAAGCTGGCGACGCTCGCCGTGCCGGCGCGCATGACCCGCCGCACCGTATCGGTGATGGTCCGCAGCGTCGTCGCCGACTTCGTCTGAGTTGCCTCTTCGAAATTCATCTACACATCTTGAGACAGGAGCCCTGATTGTCTCGCAGGTTCGCGAGAGAACGCCTCCCGCCGAACGGACGGCGAGTTCTTGAGAGTCGGGGTTTAGACAGCTCTTGAGCTGCGCCCGGAGAGTGCGACCCGGCGCGGCCTTTGCACATCTTCTACGCGGAAAGACGCCGGACAGTCAAGGCCAAAGGCAAAAAGGGAGGACGAAGAGCGCGGCCCTCGTCCTCCCTTTTACCTTTTACCTTCCGCGCTAATTGTTCTTCGGCGCGACTGCCCTGACGGCCTCGGAAACTCCGTCGGCGTACTTCTTGAAATTCTCGTTGAAGCGCGCGGCCAGCTCGCGGGCCTTCAGGTCGTAAGCCTCTTTGTCCTGCCAGGTGTTGCGCGGGACTAGAACCTCCGCGGGAACGTCCGGGCACGAGGCCGGGATGTTGAGGCCGAAGACGGGGTCCGGGTTAGTCTCGATGTTGGCGAGCGTGCCGTTCAAAATCGCGCGGATCATGGCGCGCGTGTACTTGATCTTCATGCGCTGGCCCGTGCCGTAGGGGCCGCCCGACCAGCCCGTGTTGACGAGCCAGCAGTTGGCCTTGTGCTCGGCCATCTTCTTCCCCAGAAGGTCCGCGTAGACGCCCGGGTGCAGCACCATGAAGGGCGCGCCGAAGCAGGTCGAGAAGGTCGCCTGCGGCTCGGTCACGCCGCGCTCCGTGCCCGCGACCTTCGCCGTGTAGCCGGAGAGGAAGTGGTACATGGCCTGCTCTGGACTGAGACGCGAGACGGGCGGCAGCACGCCGAAGGCGTCGGCCGTCAGCATGATGATGTTCTGCGGGTGGCCCGCGTAGCCCTCCGGCATGATGTTCGGGATGCTGGTCAGCGGATAGGCCGCGCGCGTGTTCTCCGTCTTCGATGCGTCGTCCAAATCCAGGGCGCGCGTCTCGGGGTCGTAGACGACGTTCTCCAGGACGGTCCCGAACATGCGCGTCGTGCGGTAGATGTCCGGCTCGGCCTCGGCGGAGAGCTTGATGACTTTGGCATAGCAGCCGCCCTCGAAGTTGAAGACGCCGTCGTCGGACCAGCCGTGCTCGTCGTCGCCGATGAGCCTGCGCTCGGGGTCTGCCGAGAGCGTGGTCTTGCCCGTGCCCGAGAGGCCGAAGAAGATGGCCACGTCATTCCGGTCGCCCATGTTCGCAGAGCAGTGCATGCTCATCACGCCGCGCTGCGGGAGCAGGTAGTTGAGGATGGTGAAGACGCTCTTCTTCGTCTCGCCCGCGTAGGAAGTCCCGCCGATGAAGACTAGGCGCTGGCTGAAGTCCATCAGGATGAAGGTCGGCGAGCGCGTCCCGTCGCGCGCGGGCTCGGCGCGGAAGGAAGGGAAGTTGATGATCGTGAACTCTGGCTCGTGCTCCGCGGCCGCCGGGTCGTTGATGAACATCGTGCGCGCGAAGAGCGAGTGCCAGGCCAGCTCCGTGACGACGCGCACGGAGAGGCGATAGCGCGGGTCCGCGCCCGCGAAAGTGTCCTGCACGAAGAGGTCGCGCCCGTCCGCGTGCGCCATCATGCGCTCCTTGAGCGCGTTGAATTTTTCCTGCGGGAATTCCTTGTTGACTTCGCCCCAGAAGACTTTGTCCTCGCTCGACGGCTCGCGCACGATGGCCTTGTCCTTGGCGGCGCGGCCCGTGTGCTCGCCCGTGTCCACGATGAGCGCGCCGTGATCCGAGAAGAGGCCCTCGTTGCGGCGCGCGACCTCTTCGTAGAGCTCGGGGGCAGTCAGGTTCCAGTAGACGGCCGAGGGGTTCCTGATGCCGTAGTTGTCCAGCCCGTGACCGGTTCGCTTTCTCCCCTTGTCCACAGTTATTTTCTGCGTGCGCAGTGATGTCATAGATACTCCGATGAAATGGTGTGGATGACGTCCGCAAGAGTCTGGGGGCAGCGGCCGCACAAAAAAAGGCCGCCGCGCGCCCCGTTCAGGACTCGTCGGCGGCGGCGTGGCGCTCGCGCGCCAGCTCGCGCAGGGCGACGGCGAGGTCGCGCGCGGCCCGCTCCAGGCGGTCGGCGCACGCTTCGAGCTCATCAATGTCGGACGTTGAGCGCACGGCCACGGCCGAGCGCGCGCTTTCGATTTGCGAGGTCAGACGCTCCGCCGCAGTCTCGGTTTCGGCCTCGGCTCGCGTCCTCTGTATTGGTGACATGCTGGTTCCCATAGTGACAAAATATTAAGGCCAGCGCAAGGAGCGAAAAACCCCCGCGCAACTTTCAAACTCGACATGGGGCAAGAGGAGTAAGCTATGTCTTACATCATCACAGGGCAAAAGGCAAAGGCAAAAGCCGGTGAATAGTAAGCGGTAAATGGTGAATAGACTGGCGGACTTCCAGTTCACCGTTTATCACTTACTACTCATCTCCTTGTTCTCTCCATCGCAACTTCCGACACGTTGAAGCCCATCTTCTCCCAGAAGCCGCGGCTGCCGCGGCCTGCGCGCAGGACCCAGGTGATGCCGGGGTCGTCGCCCACAAGCTGCTCTACGAGCCTGCGCCCCAGCCCGCGGCCGCGCCGGTCGGCGGCGACGGCGACCATCGAGATGTAGCCGTTCGAGACCCCGTCGCACAGGGCGCGGGCGAAACCCACGACGCGCGCGTCTTCCCAGGCGGCCACTGTTCTCGTGGTGGCCTTCATCATCTCCCGAAATTTAACCGGGTCGGAGACGCGGTGCGGCCAGCCCTCCGCCGCCAGGAACTGGCGCACGGCCTCGTGCTCTTCGGGCTCGACCGGCCTGACTTCCATCTCACTCCGCATACTCGTCCGAGCCCTGGACCCACATGAAGGATTGCAGGTCTATCATGTCGCGGGGCTTCAGGTCGCGCTGGTCGCGCCGGATGGTCTCGGCGAATTCCAGGTAGCCCGCGTAAATCTCCCAGGACGGCCTGGACTGGTAACGGAACTCGAAGCCGTACTCGCGCGCCGCGATGCGCGAGACGTTGGGCTTGAGGAAGACGTGCGTCTCGGGCTGGGCTATGAAGCCGAAGACGGTGACGAGCGGCCACGTCAGCACGCGCGTCTGCTTGCGCGGCAAATTCGCCACCGTCTCGCACCAGCGGTCGAACCTGCGCTCCAAAGGGCCGCGGCCGTGCAGTAACTCGTAGAGCCCCTCGCTGAACGCGCGCGCGCCCTCCGGGACTTTGACGGCGTCGCGCAGCGCCATCTTCTCGAAGGAGAAGATCATGCTGTGGCGCGAGCGCTGCTCGACGCGCACGGCGCGCGCGGCCACTTCCGCGAACTCGCCCTGCTTGAGCAGGCGGCGGAACTCGTCGCGCCCGAGCGACTCCTCCCAACGCTCGTGCGTCTCCCACTTGTACCCGCGCTCCCAAGCTATGTACGTCTCGTCGCGGAACCCGCCCGGGAAGAACCGCAGAAACTTCTCCCGGCAGCGCCTTGCCCCCTCCGAGAGCCCGCGCGCCGCTTTGCTACTTCCCATTGCTCGAACCTCCCCTCAATCTGGATATTGAATTTTACAGCCTGGCCTCAGAGAACCGAAGTCTCTTCGAGGAGTTGGCCTTCGGCAAATCTTTCGGCGCGGAGCGGGGTGACGTCGAAGAGGCGCGTCTCGCCGTGGAGGATGAGGTCGGAAAGGATGCGGCCCGTGGCGGGCGAGTGCATGACGCCGTGGCCGCTGAAGCCGTTGGCGAGGAAGAGGCCGCCCACAGTCGGGGCGCGGCCGATGACAGCGTGGTGGTCAGGCGTCATTTCGTAGAGGCCAGCCCAGGCCCGCCCGGCGTTGACCTGCGCCTCGGCCAGGCACGGCACGCGCGAGGCGGCGCGCGTCAGAATCTTTTCGACGAACGCCGGGTCAAAGTCGCTTTTGAAGCCGGGCGTCTCTTCGGGGTCGTTCCACGCCAGCAGGATTCGCGCGCCCTCGCGGCGGAAGTGAAAGCCCGTGGACATGTCTATCACCATCGGGAAGCGCGCGGGCAAGTCAGTGAACGGCTCGGTCGGCACGAGCTGACGCCGCAGGGGCTCGACGGGCAACTCCTCGCCGGCCAGCCGCGCGACACTTGCGGCCCACGGCCCGGCGGCGTTGACGACTGTGCCAGTTTGCACGCGCCCGCGCGTGGTGCGGACTCCCGTCACGCGCCCGCCTTCCAGGTCAATGCCCGTGACCTCCGTGCCCAGCCAGAGCCGCGCGCCGCGCTCGCGCGCGCTGAGCATGAAGCCCATCATCACGCTGTGCGGGTCTACGAAGCCGTCGGTCGGGCAGAACGTCCCGCCCAGGATGTCGTCGCCGCGCAGCTGCGGGACCATCTCAAGAATCTCTTCCCTCGTCACCAACGAGACGTTCTTCAGCCCCAACCCCTCCTGCCGCTCGCGGTTCGCTTTGAGGTAGGACAGGTGGCGCTCAGAGGTGGCGACGAAGAGGTAGCCGTGCGGGCGGTAGTCTGCGGGGTGGCCGACCCGCTCGTCGAAGGCGGCGAAGAAGTCAATCGAGTAGAGCGACATCCGTATGTTGACATCGGTCGCGAACTGCGCGCGGACGCCGCCCATGCTCTTCCCAGTGGAGCCCTGGCCCTGGTGCGCCTCGCGTTCGAGGACGAGAACGTCGCGGCAGCCGGCCTCCGTCAGGTGGTAGGCGATGCTGGAGCCGACGATCCCGCCGCCGACGATTACGACTTCCGCAGTCTCAGCCGTCATGGGCAGGTAGCTTGGACGAAGACGGGAATTTATGCAATCCGCAGAAAGGCGCGGCGAAGCCTTCTAATCCTGCGGCGGGGTGTGATAAGGTGCTGAGCCACACAGCCGGCAATTCAATTCATTCGGAGGAGACCTGAGAGATGGCGGACGATAAGGATAAAAAAATCTGTAAGAACCCACCCTGCGGCTGCCCCGCGACCGAAGGCAGCAAGTACTGCGGACCCTCTTGCCAGGGCACGGGCGACACCATAGAGATTGACTGCGACTGCGGCCACGCCGAGTGCACCGGCAACTTCTAAAGTCCCCGCGAGAAGAACGAAGGGCGGCGCGCGTCACTCTAATTTAGAGTGACGCGCGCCGCCCTTCGACTTCTTTACTTCCTCGCGGTCGCTTTTTTCTTGGCCGCAGAACTTTTCCGAGCCGCCTTCTTAGCGGACTTCTTCGCGCCCGCCTTCTTCGCAGACTTTTTAGGCTTGGCCGGGGCCGCTTTGATGACAGTCCGGCCGGGCATCTTCGGAGGCGCTTCGGCCGTCTCCTCGCCCGTCGCGCTCTGAGTGACTGAAGATGCGGGAGGGTTCGTGTCGAGGTCGGCCGCGGACAGTGTGGCGCGGGCCGTCTCGGCGACATCCGAGGCGCGGCCGATAACCTGACTCGCCAGCCCCGTCGCGCGGCCCAATGCTTCGCCCACCACCTTGAGCGGCCCGGTCAGGATGCCGCCGCCCGCGTCCTGGCTTTCGCGTGCCGCGGCGGCGACGGGCCTTCTTTTGCGCCCGGTGCTGCTGCGGATTCTGGCGACCTGCTTGATGAGGAAAGCCTTGATCTTCTCGCGCATGACTTCGGGGCTGTTCTCCTGCCCGAACTGGCTCTGGAAGTTGTCGCAGAACCGCCCGTACTTGCCCGAAAACTGCACGCACCATTCGCCCGCGCCGGAACCCTTGCAGACCTCCTTGATCTCGCAGTCCACGTCCAGGTCACGTATGGCCTCAACCGCCGCCCCGTTGATCGCTCGCTCGTCCATGTGTGCGCACCTCTACCGTTTCTGTGCCAGCGGGAAGATGGGCTCGATGTCCACGGGGACGTTGCTCATGCGGTCGAGCGCCTTCTGCATCTGCGGGCGGATGACGCCGTACTTGTCGAGCATCGCCTTGGCCTTCTCGTAAGAGCCCTCGGCCTGGACGGTCATGATCTCGCCGGCCAGCTTCCTCACGGCATCCTTGATCTTCGCAGGGTTGACGCTGAAGAGGCCCGTCGCCTCGTCGTACCTGAAGCCGCCCTCGTCCAGAAGGTAGTTGAACTGCAAGGCTATGCCGCGCCCGTGCGCCTCCTCTATGCCGAAGCGCACGGAGCGGAACGCGCTCGCCAGAAACGTCGTGTAGAGCGCGCGCTCCGTCTTCTTGTCGAGGACATTCTTGTCCATCAAATACTGCAAGGCCCACAGCCCTGTGATGTCCGCCTTCGCCTCCTCGAAGGCCGAGGAGAGTTCCTTGAGCTGCTTGCGCACGGTCGTCTCCGCGCCGCCGACCGTGATGTTGTGCGGCCCGAGGCCGTGCATCAGCTCGTGTGCCAGAATGTGCGTGAAGAAGGGCTCGAAGGCCACGTCGCGCTGGTCCGCGGGCGCGAGCACGACCTTCGAGATGGGGACCAGCGTCTGCTTGAACTTGGCCTCCTGCACGTTCTTGAGCATGACGCGCTTGGAGCCCTTCTCCTGGACGACGCGCTCGTCGTTCGGCAGATTGTAGGCCGCCGTCTGCACGCCGCTGTTGCCCTCGCCGGAGGCGAAGACCTCGTTGACGACGCGGATGGGCGAGGCCGCGCCGAGCTTCGGGTTGCGGTAGCGCGCCTCAATCGGCAGGTTGTTTTCGAGGTCTTGCAGGTGGTGCGAGAACATGGCGAGCTTCGCCGTCTCCGCCTCGTCGCGCAAGGTGACGTAAGCCTCGAACGCAGCTTTATAGCTGAAGAGCCTGTCCTCGTAAGTCTCGTAAGGCCCGATGGTCACGTCAATCGGCGCGTCCAAGTCCATCCAGGCTACGTCCGACGCGTAGTAGTCGTTCGACGCGAAGGCGTCGGCGCGCTTCGTCAGAAAATTCCTGAGCGTCTCGTTGGTCGTGAGCGCCGCGGCCTCGCGCAAGAGTTTCGCGGCCGGGTCGAGGAACTCTTTGTACTCCTGGCTGTAGGGCACGACCTTGAGCTTGCGGTCGGCGTCGCGGCGGATAATGTAGAAGAAGCCGAGGGCGCGCTCGCGGGCTTCGAGCGGGAGCCCCTGCGCCCACGTCTCGAACTCCTCCTTCATCATGTCTTCGGGGTAGAAGTTGGCCCCGAGCGGTTTCTCCTTCGGCACGCCTTCGATGAAAGGCTCGTCGCCGTCGAGGCGCGACCAGGGGCCGTTGTTGATGCGGAAGTAGTGGAGCCGCTCGCGGCCCGCGGGCGTCTTGTCGCTTTCGAGCTTCGCCTGAAGCGCCGCGTTCCCGCTCCACACCTGGCGCAGGAAGAGCGGGTCCAGAATTTTCGCGGCCTCCATGATCTTCGTGAGAGCCTTGCGGTCGCCGGGCGAAAGGCGCGACGTGTCGGCCGTGATGACGGTCGGCGCGAATCGCTTGATCTTGGCCGCGAGCGTGCCCTGACGACTCATCTTCCGCCCCTTCTCCTTACCCGCGAGCTGGCCGCCCAGGCCCGCGACCAGGACGGAAACGAGCGCCAGCGAGCAGAACTTTAGCCGTGTGCTTTTCGTTCTCATTATTCTCTCTTCTCCGAATCAAGATTGTCAGTACGTTTCTAAACCGCTTCCGGCGAAGAGTCAACAAGGCAGTGGTCAGTGGTCAGTGGCCGGTGGTCAGTTGGTTGAGCGTCGGCAATCTTGAAGCACGCAAGATGAGTCGTCAATATTCCGCGACGGAGGTTTTAACTGACCACCGGCCACTGACCACTGACCACTGCCTTTGCTATAATGCGCCCATCCGCACAGCTTTCTTTCTAACGCCCGAAAGGAGTCCTTCGCAAAATGCACAGGCACAGGAATCTCTCTCTGCCGCTCGTCTTGCTTCTGCTCTTGTCTCAGGTGCTGCCCGCCGCCGCACAGCAGGCGCGCAACGCAGGCACGGTCCCGAAAATCAGTTTTGAGAAGTACACGCTGCCGAACGGCCTGCAAGTCATCCTGCACGTTGACCGCAAGCTGCCGGTCGTCCACGTCAACCAGTGGTTCCACGTCGGCTCGAAGAACGAGCGCGTGGGCCGCTCCGGCTTCGCGCACCTCTTCGAGCACATGATGTTTCAGGGCTCGAAGAACGCCAACAAGGAATATTTCGAGTACGTCGAGGCCGCGGGCGCGAACCTCTTCGAGGGCGGCGTCAACGGCACGACCAACCAGGACCGCACGAACTACTTCGCGACCGTGCCCTCTGGGAACCTCGAACAGATTCTCTGGCTCGAATCCGACCGGCTGGCGACGCTGACGGACGCGCTGACCCCGGAGAAGCTCAACAACCAGCGCGACGTGGTCAAGAACGAGCGCCGGCAGGGACTCGAAAATCAGCCCTACGGCCGCTGGTTCAAGCTCGTCATGGAGAACATCTACCCGAACCGCCACCCCTACGCCAACGACGTGATAGGCGTCCACGAAGACCTGACGGCCGCGAGCCTGGACGACGTGAAGGACTTCTTCAAGACTTACTACACGCCGAACAATATGTCGCTCGTCATCGCCGGCGACTTCGACCCGGCCGAGGCCAAGCGGCTCGTCGAAAAATATTTCGGCACTATCCCGGCCGGCCCGGCGCTCGACCGCCCCGTCAAGGGTGTGCCAAAACTGGACGGCGAAAAAATCGTCGAGGTCAACGACCGCGTGCCGCAGGAGCGGACCTACTTCGCCTGGCACGCGCCCGCCTTCTTCGACCCCGGCGACGCCGAGCTTGATTTAGTCGCCACCATCTTGTCGGACGGCCTCTCGGCGCGGCTCAACAAGGTGCTCGTCTACGACAAGCAGCTCGCCTCGGACGTGGTCTCCTTCCAGTGGTCGCGCCAGCTCACGGGCACGTTCGTCGTCTGGGCCACGGCCCGGCCCGGCGCGTCGCTTCAGCAGATTGAGCAGATCGTGACGGACGAGATCGCGCGGCTGGCGCAGACGGGGCCGACCGCGGCGGAGCTCAGTCGCGCCAAGACGAAATGGGAGTTCGGCTTCATCACGGGGTTGGAGCGCATCGGCGGCTTCGGCGGCAAGGCCGACCGCCTCAACCAGTACAACACTTTCCTCGGCGACCCGAACAAGTTCGAGGCCGACTTCGCGCGCTACCGCAACGCCACGCCCGAGAGCGTGCGCGACGTGGTGGCCCGCTGGCTCAACACGCGCAACCGCCTGCTCGTGCGCTTCCACCCGGAGCCCGCGGGCCGCGAGTCGCAGATCGCGTTAGACCGCGCGAAGCAGCCGCCGCTCGGCGGCGACCGCCCGTTCATGGTCCCGCCGGTCAAGACCGCCAGGCTCGAAAACGGCATGGACCTCTTCGTCGTGGAGCGCGCCGACTTGCCGAAAGTCGCCGTCAGGTTCGTGACCAAGGCGGGCAGCATACACAACCCCGCCGGCAAGGACGGCCTGGCGGACCTCCTGGTCGAGACGATGAAGCGTGGCACGAAGACCAGGAACGCCCTTCAGATTGAGGACGCGCTCGGCGACCTCGGCACGGGTGTCTTCGGCGGGGCCGGGGCCGAGTCTTCGGCCGTCTCTTTCGAGGTCTTGAAGAGAAACCTCTCCCCGGCGATGACGATTTTCGCGGACGTGATACGCAACCCCGCGTTCCCGGCCGAAGAGGTTGACCGCGAGAAGAAGAAGCGCCTGGACGCGTTGGCACAGGAGGCGGAAGACCCGAACGCCATCGCGCAGCGCGTCGGCAAGATGCTGGCCTTCGGACCCGACCACCCTTACGGCAGGCCCGAGAGCGGCTTTCCCTCCACCGTCCAGTCGCTGACGCGCGAAGACTTCGCGCGCTTCCACGAAACCGCCTGGAAGCCCGGAAGCTCGGCCCTCATCTTCGTCGGCGATGTCACGCTGGAGGAGGCGACCGCGATGGCCCGTCAGAGTTTCGGCGACTGGCCCGCGGGCTCTGCTCCCACGGTCTCCATCCCGCCGCCGAAACCCGTTGGCCCGGGCAAGGTCTACCTCGTTGACCGGCAGGACGCGGCGCAAACGGTCGTCATGCAAATCCTGCCCGGCGCTCCCAGGAAGACTGATGACTACTACGCCATCCAGCTCGCCGACGCGGTCTGGGGCGGCGGCTTCGGCACGCGCCTCAACCTGAATCTGCGCGAAGACAAGGGCTACTCCTACGGCGTCTTCTCCTTCCCCGTGTTCTACTCCGAGTACGGGGCCTGGCAGTCGTCCGGGGGCGTGCAGACGAACAAGACTTCGGAGTCGGTGACGGAGTTCGTCAAGGAGTTGAAATTCCTGGCGGGCGAAAAGCCGATCACGGAGAAGGAGCTGGCGAACGCCAAGGCCAACCGCATCCGCGGCTACGCGCAGCAGTTCGAGTCCGTCGGCCGCGTCGCCGACGAGATCGCCGAGCTGTGGGCCTACGGCCTGCCGATGTCGGCCTTGCAGCAGGAGACGACCGAGCTTGAGCGCGCCACGCTCACGTCCGTCAACGCCGCGGCCAAGAAATACGCCGTCCCCGCCCAGACCATGATGCTCCTCGTCGGCGACCGCTCGAAAATCGAGGCCGGCGTCAAAGAGTTGAAAGTCGGCGATGTCGTGATTCTCGACGCGGAAGGAAAAGCTTTGGGTAGGTAGCGCCCAAGGAGTTTTCACCACAGAGGACACAGAGGGCCACAGAGGAAGAAAGAGAAAGCTTATTCTCTTATTTCCTCTGTGGCCCTCTGTGTCCTCTGTGGTTATTTGTAGTTAGGCGCGCTTGAGGTTGCGCGCGGCCTGAGCTTTGGTGTCGCCCTCGGCGGCCCTCATCTTCTCGACGCGGGCGGTGATGCGGCGGTCGAGGTCGGCGATCTGCTCGGGCGTCAGGCGATAGATGTTGGTCTGGTTGTGGTAGACCTTCGCTCCCGTCACGATGTCGGCCTGCTTGAAGCCGAAGCCTTCGGCCTTGGCGATCAACTCCTGAATCGTCATCTGCGGCGGGACGATGCTGACGGGCTGCGGCTTCTCTTCGAGTACCTCGGGCACGGCCACGGGCCTGGGCGCTTCCATCGGCAAGTCCTCGCCGTGCTCGCGCTTCATGTGGTCGAGGAAATCCTTGAAGGTCACGTTGCCCGTCAGCTCGAAGCCGACCTCGAAGGCGGGGCTGTTGGACTTGACCACCTGGAAGACGCGCGTCACCTCGCCGTCGCGCTCCTGCACGGAGACTTCGACCATGATGTCCACGAAGTATTCCAGCCCGCTCGTCGTCATCGGCAGCACGCGCCCGATCTCGTTGTCCTCCTTGGCCTCCTTGCCCTTGGCCGGAATCTGGTCCGCGATGACGACGGACTTGCCGCTCTCCATGCAGAGGCGGCGCAGGACGCCCTGTAGAATCATCTGGTCTGCGGCCAGCTCTTCGGCCGAAGGCTGCGCCAGCGAGTCGCCCGTTCTTTCGCGCACGGCCGCCACCATCTCGCTGTGCTTGGCGCTGAAGTAGCCGGCCCACGAGTCGAGCGCGTAGCAGCCGTAATTCTGCTCGCGCCCCTCGCCCGAGAGCGCCCAGTCTATGAACTCTGGCAATTCGTCGGCGTGCTCGATTTCGAACGCGTCGAACTTGGTGCCGACGCCCTTCAGGAGCCGCGCCTTGCGCTCAACATCGAAGATGCAGAGGCGGCCCAAACCGGCCTCGGCCATGCTGCGCAGGAAATGGCTCTTGCCCACCCCGGCTCCGCCGCGCACGGCCATCACCAGCCGCTGCTGGCGCGGCCGACGGCTGAGCGGGTTAACTTTGGGTCTCGTCTGTGTGCTCATCTCTCAAACTCCTCTGTAGCAGGTGACAAACCGTTCTCTCCAAGGGGGAACACCGAGAAACTCAATCCGAGCCTTTGCCGGCCCGCCTTCCCGTAGCGACACCCGGGAGTCTAACACATTTAACACGCAGATGGAACAATTTTTCACGGATGAAACAAAATTAATGAGTCCGTGAGCCCCTCGTGCGGGCTTGACACGCGCGGCCGCGGTCGCGGAAAATCGGCCCCGCGCCCAGTCGCCGTCCGCTGCTGTCTCGCCGGTACAACAAAACCATCCGTCAACTGCTAGCGATTAAAAGACTGCCCTGGATGAAGCGCGCTTACCGCCCCGACACAATTTAGAATCCCCTGGATTCCCGGCCCGCCGGGCCTTAACGACCCCGACGCGTGTCTCTCACAAAGAGGTTTGAGTGATGAATTATCGAAAACAGTTCCCCCTGCTCCTCGCGCTTCTGCTGCTGCTGGCCGCGCCGCTTTCCTGGGCGTCCGCGCAGCAGGGCGGGGCAGACCCCCTCTACACGCAGCTCCGGCAGAAGTCTGCGGCCGCGGACTCCTTCGGCGGCGAGGTCGCCACCGTTAACAACCTCGTGCTCAAGCGCGACGCGGCCGTCTTCACGCTCACGAGCGGCGAGCTCTACTTCATGTCGCCGGTCGAGGGGCGCACCATCGGGGCCGTCTTCATCGGCGAGGGCGAGCTTTACTTGCAGCCGCCGACCGACGTTGAAAGGCACAGCCTCTCCATCTTCACGAAGGGGGAGAGCCTGCGCGAGCAGTTCACGTACCTCGTCCTCAGGTTCACGGACGGGACGTTCGACGAGATTAAGAAGTCGCCGCAGGCGAAACTCTCGACCGGCGGCGCGCAGGCGGGCCGCGCACGCGAACTCTACCGCGACAAAGAATCTCTGGTGCGCAAAGACCTCGACACCAATCTCGACGTGCGCACGCTGATAGACCTCTACTCGACGCCGCGCCCAGGCTTCTTCATCTCCTTCATCGGCGGCAAGCGTTTCGGGAAGCTGATCTACGTCCTCGACCCGCTCGGCATCCCGGACGTTTCGCCCGAGGAGGTGATGCTCTTCAGCTACGGCGAATCCGACGCGGGCATCTGGGCCGCCTTCCACCTCGCGGACGAGTACAGGCAGGGGCTCGCGACCAGCTCGCAGGAGACGCGGCTCTTCGACCTGACGCACCACGAGCTTACGAGCGAGATACGCGGCACGAAACTCATCGCCACAGACCGACTCACCTTCCGGGCGCTCGTGCCCGGCGGCCGCGTCCTGCCCTTCGACCTCTTCCCCACGCTGCGCGTCAAGGCCGTGCAGGACGAGCAGGGCCGCGCGCTCGATTTCATACAGGAGGCGAAGGACGACGACGCGGACTTCGCCGTCATCTTCCCGCAGGCATTGGAGAAGGGGAAGGACTACAAAATCACCGTGCAGTACGAGGGCGACGGGGCCATCCACGACTCGGGCGCGGGCAACTACATCCTCGACCCGAGCGCGCGCGGCTCGTGGTATCCGAATACCAGCGGCACGCAGTCCGGCGACCGCGCGACTTTCGATGTCACGTTCCGCTACCCGAAGGGCAACATGCTGGTCGGCGTCGGCGCGCCGGCCGGGTCGGAGACGGTGGAGGGCGACGTGAAGGTCGCCAGGTGGACGAGCGGCAAAACGGAGCTGGCCGTCGCCGGGTTCAATTACGGCAGGTTCAAGAAGAAGGAACTGGCCGACCCGGAGACGGGCCTCGGCCTTGAGTTCTACGCCAACGAGGAGTTGCCGGACGAGCTGAAGGAATTGCAGCTGTACATTGACAGCATCCAGAGTCAGGGCGTAGTGACGGGCACGACGCTCGGCGCGATTCCTTCGACTTCGAGCATGGGCGGGCTGGCCCTGAACGACACGCAGAACGCGACGCGCATCTACACGGCCTACTTCGGCAAGCTGCCTTACACGCGCATCGCCATGACGCAGCAGCCGAACGGGTTCTTCGGCCAGGCGTGGCCGACGCTGGTCTTCATGCCGTACATCGCTTTCCTCGACGGCACGATCCGCATGCAGCTCTTCGGCGCGCGCGGCGGGACGGACAATTTCTGGAAGTACGTCGGGCCGCACGAGGTCGCGCACCAGTGGTGGGGTCACATCGTCGGGTGGCGCAGCTATCACGACCAGTGGATGAGCGAGGGGTTCGCGGAGTTCTCGACCTCGCTCTACGTCCAGTTCGTCCGCAAGGACATGAACAAGTTCACGGACTTCTGGGACCACAAGCGCCACCAGATCGTGGACGCCTCTGAGGCGACCAGGAACATCAAGCCTTACACGGTCGGCCCCGTCACGCAGGGCATCCGCCTCAGCAACAGCAAGACGCAGGCCGCCTACCAGCACCTCGTCTACTCCAAGGGAGCCTACATCCTGCACATGCTCAGGATGATGATGTACGACCACCGCGGGGGCGGCGACACGAAGTTCCGCGCGATGATGGCCGACTTCATCCAGTCACACTTCAACCAGGACGTGACGACCGAAGACTTCAAGCGGGCGGTCGAGAAGCACATGACGCCGCAGATGGACGTGTCCAAGAACGGCACGATGGACTGGTTCTTCGACTCGTGGGTCTACGGCGCGGAAGTCCCCGCCTACCGGCTGGACTACTCCGTCTCCACGGGCGAGGCTGGCAAAGCCATCCTCAACGCGAAGATCACGCAGTCGAACGTCTCGAAGGACTTCGCCATGCCCGTCCCCATCTACGCGGACTTCGGCAAGGGCTGGGTGCGGCTCGGCGCGGCCACGCTGAAGGGCAGCTCGTCCGTGGACCTGAGCAACATAGAGTTGCCGCAGGCCCCCAAGCGCCTGACGCTCGCCGCCCTCAGGGACGTGCTCGCCACGGACATCCAGGTCAACAAGCGGTAAAAGCAGTGGTCAGTGGTCAGTGGTCAGTGGTCAGTTAAGAGAAAGCAAAAGGCAGCCGAGTTAATTTCAACCGGCTGCCTCTTTCTTTTGGCTTTTAACTGACCACCGACCACTGACTACTGACCACTGCTTTTTTCCTTGCCAGCCCCGCCCGGTTTCATTATTATGTGCGGGCATTTTCACCGGATGTCTGCTCTTTATCGAGGTAAGTCACGCTTCCGGTCTAGCCTTTAGCAAGCTAGCCTTTAACTGAATCGTCCTCGACATCAACATCTTTCGGCGGCCTCTTCCGGCACCACCGTCCCCTGTAGGCGGTCTACAGGCGACCACTTTAGCGGAGGTTTCTTGTTATGCTCAGAATGGGAAAAACCACAAAAGACCAGACGGAAAGCGAACAGACCACGGACAGCCAGACCACCCAGTTCAACTCGTCGCGCTCGACGAGCAGCTACGGCGGCGGCTCGTCCTACCAGTCGAACCAGGCGAGCGACACGCAGTACCGCCCCCAGGAGTCGGCCTCCTCGTCGCGCGCCGTCACCGAGAGCGAGTCGCTGGCCCGCGACATCAAGGAGGGACTCCTGAGCGGCTTCGTCGGCAACGGGACGACGCTGACAGGCGAGGCCAACTTCAAAGGGATGCTGCGCGTGGACGGGCACCTCTCGGGCCAGGTCAAGTCCGAGGGCGGGACTTTAATCGTCGGCAACAACGGGCAGGTTGACGCCGACATAGACGTGGCCGTCGCCACCATCCACGGGTCCGTCAACGGCGACATCATCGCCAGCCAGCGCCTGGAGCTGGGCCGCGCCGCCAAGGTCAACGGCAACATCCAGACTCCCAGCCTGGTCATTGAGCAGGGCGCGGTCTTCGAGGGGAGCTGCCGCATGGTTCAGCAGCAGAAGGCAGCCGCCGACAAGCAGCGCGAAGAGGGCAAGTCGCGCTACTCCGGCGCGTCGAGCGTGGCGGACGCCAACGGCGGCAGCAGCAGCAGCGCGTCCGCGGGCACGGACACGGCGGCGGCCGACACGCCCGCCTACACGGAAACCTCCGAAGCGGCCGCGAGCTGACCAAAGAAAAACTGATAAATAATAAATGGTAAATGGTGTGTGGACGGCTTTGTCCACACACCATTTACCATTTACTATTTGACCTGCCATGACTCGACCAGACGGCGACAACGGAAATGGCGGGCGCGGGCTGACAATCGTCAGGGCCGCGTGCCCGCATGACTGCCCGGACACTTGCGCGATGCTGGTGACGGTCGAGGGCGGGCGTGCTGTCAAGGTCGCGGGCGACCCCGCACACCCTTTCACGCGCGGCTTCCTTTGCACCAAGGTCGCCAACTACGAGCAGCGCACGCACAGCCCAGACCGCGTGCGGACCTGCCTCAGGCGCGCGGGCGCGAAGGGCGAGGGGCGCTTCGAGGCGATTAGCTGGGACGAGGCGCTGGACGAAATCGCGGCGCGCTTCAAGGCGCTGGCCGAATCCCCCGAGGGTGCGGAGACCATCCTGCCCTACAGCTACTGCGGCACGATGGGGCTCGTGCAGTCGCAGTCAATGGACCGCCGCTTCTTCCACCGTCTCGGCGCGTCGCAGCTCGACCGCACCATCTGCGCCTCGGCGGGGGCGGCCGGCTACAGGGCGACCGTCGGCGCGAGCATCGGCACGGACCCCGAGCGCTTCTCCGAGGCCCGCCTGATAATCCTCTGGGGCACGAACACCATCAGCGCGAACGTGCATCTCTGGCCGCAGGTGTTGGAGGCCAAGGCCGCGGGCGCTCGCCTCGTCTGCATAGACCCGCGGCGCACGCGCACCGCCGACCAGTGTGACGAGCACGTGGCCCCGCTGCCCGGCACGGACGCCGCGCTCGCCCTCGGCCTGATGCACGTCATCTTCGCCGAAGGTCTGGAAGACCGCGACTACCTCGAACGCTACACGGTCGGCGCAGAAGAGTTGCGCGCGCGAGCGCGTGAATACTCGCCCGCGCGCGTCGCCGAAATCTGCGGCCTCGAAGCCGAGACGATTGCGCGCCTCGCTCGCCTGTACGCGACGACGAAGCCCTCCGTGATTCGCATCAACTACGGCCTCCAGCGCCACGCGGGCGGCGGGATGGCCGTGCGCACTGTGAGCTGCCTGCCGGCCGTCACGGGCGCGTGGCGCGACCCCGCGGGCGGCGTGCTGCTCTCGACGAGCGGGACGTTCCCGCTCGACTACGCCGCGCTCGAACGGCCCGATTTGATGCCGAGCCCGCGGCCCCGCACGCTCAATATGTCGGAGCTGGGCAACCTGTTGACCAGGCGGGACGACCCGCCCGTGCGTGCCCTCTACGTCTACAACTCCAACCCAGCGGCGGTCGCGCCAGACCAGCGGAGCGTGCTCGAAGGCTTACGCCGCGAGGATTTGTTCACGGTCGTCCACGAGCAGTTCATGACGGACACGGCCGACTACGCGGACATTGTGCTTCCAGCCACCACGCAGCTCGAACACTTCGATTTGCACAAGGCTTACGGCCACTTCTACCTCGTCGTCAACGAGCGCGCCATCGAGCCGCTGCACGAGTCGCGCTCGAACTCGGAGGTCTTCCGTCAGCTCGCCGCGCGCATGGGTTTCGAGGAAGAGTGTTTCAAAGACACGGACGAGGAGATCGCGCGGCAGGCTATCTCAACCGACCACGCGGCGCTGAGCGGCATCACGCTCGAAGCCTTGCGCGAGCGCGGCTGGGTGCGCCTCAACCTGCCGGAGACTTTCGCGCCGTTCGCCGAAGGGAACTTCCCGACCGCGTCCGGCAAGTGTGAGTTGTACTCGGCCGCGCTCGAAGCGCAGGGGCTGCCCCCCGTGCCCGAGTTCATCCCGCCGAACGAGTCCGCGCGCAGCGCGCCGGACGTGGCCCGCCGCTACCCGCTCGCGCTCGTCAGCCCGGCGGCGCACGCGTTTCTCAACTCGACCTTCGCCAACCTGCCCAAGCAGCTCAGGCAGGAGCTGCGACCGTTCGTGGAGATTCACCCACGGGACGCCGAAGCGCGCGGCATTCGTGACGGCGACGCCGTGCGCGCCTTCAACGAGCGCGGCTCGTGCGAGCTTCACGCCGTCGTGACGCCGCGCTCCCGCCCCGGCGTCGTCGTCTCCCCCTCCGTCTGGTGGAACAAGCTCTCGCCGGGCCACACCAACATCAACCAGCTGACCTCCCAGGCCCTCACAGACATGGGCGGCGGCGCGACCTTCTATGACGCGCTCGTGGAGATTGAAAAGACAGTGGGCGGTTAATAAGGCGTTAAGCCCCGTCAGGGACGACGTGAAAATAGCCCAGCACTGATGGTCTTTGACAATTCGATTAGGTAATAATAGTGGCATCATCTCAAGTCTTGGAGAACTGCCATGTCGAGACGCAAACGGCCATTGGCCTTGACTGAAGCTGAACGCCAGACGCTGGAACAAGCGCGCGACCACCATCCGCTGGCTTATGTGCGGGAGCGAGCCGCCGCGCTCTTGCGCATCAGCGCCGGGGAGGCCGCTTACCACGTCGCCATCACGGGGCTGCTCAAGCCACGTGCGCCAGACACGCTGTACCACTGGCTCAACCTCTATGAGCAGCAGGGGATCGCCGCGCTGCGGCTGCCACGCCGAGCAGGGCGGCGCTTTTCCCCCTGAGCAGAAGGCTGAAGTCTCGGAGCTGTTGCATCAAGCACCGCCGCCGACACCGACTCAACCATTAGCCCCGGCGCGCTGGTCGCTGCCTCACCTGTGCGCTGTCTGCCAGTGGCTCACCGCCTATAGCCTGAGCGGGGTCTGGCGGCTGCTTCACCGCTGGGGCCTGAGCTACAAGCGCGGGCGGCACTACCTGCATAGTCCCGACCCGCAATATCAGGCCAAGCGCGATTATGCCTGGCGCTGTGTTGCAGAGGCCCGCGCCGCTTACCCGCGCGTGGTGACGCTCTACCTGGATGAGTTGACCTATTATCGGCAACCGAGCCTGGCCTGTGATTGGGAGCCACGTGGGACGCGGCATCAGCCACGAGCGGACTGCGGTTATTCGAGTAACAAACGCCGCCGCGTGGTGGCGACACTCGATGTGGTCACGGGGAGGGTGCTCTATGAGCAAGCCTGGAAGATCGGCGCTCATCGCCTGGCGGCCTTCTACACGCGCCTGCGCCGACAGTACCGGGAGGCGAAAGAGATCTACGTGGTGCAGGACAACTGGCCGATTCACTTCTGGCCCGAAGTGGCGCAGGCCGCCGAGGGCGCAGGCATCGAGTTGGTGCGCTTGCCGACCTATGCGCCGTGGCTCAACCCCATCGAGAAGCTCTGGCGCAAGCTCAAGCAAGAGATCCTGCACCTGCATCGCTTGAAGGATGACTGGCACGAACTACAACAGCACGTCACCAGCTTCCTTGACGGTTTCGCTGCTGGCTCGACACAGTTGTTGCACTACGTCGGCTTATTACCCAATTGAATTGTCAAAGACCATCAGTGCTGGGAAGAGTGCGGAAATTTTATCGAGTCCCGTAGGGACGGCTGAGCAGAAACTTTCAGCCGTCCCTACGGGACTCAACTTTTTTTTGGCTCGCTTCCCAGCACTGAAGTGCTGGGCTATTATCAACCGCCCCTGACGGGGCTGAGAGTTTACCGATAGCCCGCCGCTCACTGTGGTATATTGTTTCTCCCCGCCGGTAAGCCCGTTCAAAAAATTGGAAATGTGCCGGGAACGCGAAATGGAGAATCGTCACAGAGGAGCCGTCAGTGTGGGCCGCCGCTTGCCGGCCCATGCCTTCCTCGGCTGCGCCCTGATTCTTTGGTCGTGGTGCGCGCCGGCCGCCGCGCAGCAGAAGAAGTCCGCTCAGCAGCGCCAGCCCAGGCCCGCGCCCGCCAAGCCCGTCCCCGCCGACGTGATGCTCAAGATAGTGCGCGCGGAGGACGAGCGCCGCTGGGACAACGACCTGGGCGTGCTCCTCTTCGACAAGGAAGCGACGGTGCGCGATCGCGCGGCGCTGGCCGCGGGCCGCATAGGCGACGAGCGCGCCGTCGCCTCGCTCGTCGCGCTGCTTCAGACCGACAGGGAGGCGACCGTCCGCGCCCGCGCCGCCTTCGCGCTCGGCGAGGTCGAGTCCGCGGCGGGCGCGGCCCCTCTTTTGGAAGCGGCGCAAAAGGCGAAAGAAACTACGGACGTGCGCGCGCGCGCCGTCGAGGCGCTCGGCAAAATCGCCGCCGCGCTGCCCAAGGCGGACGAGGCCCGCGCCAAAGAGATTGGCGATGTCATCCTCAAAGTGCTCGAAGACGAGCGTCGCGTTGCGAAGCCGAACCGCGCCCTGGTCCTCCTCGGGCTGACGGCGGCCCTGCGCGCCAAGCCCCCCAACGCCGGCCCCGTTGTTGCGCGTTTTCTCAACTCGGCGGACGAGCGCGCCCGCGCCGACACCGCGAACACGCTCGCGCGCCTGCGCTCAAAGGACGGACTGGCACAGCTCCGCTCGCTCGTCGTGAGTGACCCGGACCCAGTCGTGCGCGCCAACGCGGCGCGCGCCCTCGGTACGGCCGAAGACGCTGGCGCGCTCGACCAGCTCGCGGCGCGCGCCCTGAACGACTCGGACGAGCGCGTGCGCGTGAGCGCCATCCGCTCGCTCGGCTCTCTGAAAGACGCGCGCGGGGCCGCGGCGCTCCTTGAGCGCGCGGCCACACTGACGCCCGCGCACCGCGCGGCGAAAGCGGGCGGCAACACGCACCCGGCCGAGACCAACGAGCTGCTGGAAATCGCGACCAGCCTGGGCCGCCTGCTCGCCAACACGAACGACGAGCGCGCCGTCGCGTGGCTCCGCACGTTGCGCGAGATGGAGCCGGCCGCGCCCGAGGTCGAGACGGCCTTCGCGCGCGTCGCGCCCTTCACCTACCTGCGCGAAGCTCCTTTTAATAAACTTTCGGACGAGCGCGCCCGCGCCGAGACGTTGAAGGACTGGCGGCGCGTCTCGGCTCTCTCGCAGGCGCTCGCGGAGGTCGCGGCCGTCAAGGCCGAGGCGGCCGGCAGCGGCATCGTCAGCCTGCAAGCCGACGCGCAGATCATCCTGCGCTCCTGGATTGACGCGCCCGAGCTGAATCAGATGGCCGCGCCCGACGTGCTGCGCGCGCTCGCCGCCTTCAAGGCTCAGGATTTGGCCCAGGTCTTGCGCCGCCAGCTCGGCGCGAGAGATGTCATCGTGCGCGCCACGGCCGCCGAGCTGCTGGGCGAGACCGACCCGGACGAGTCGAACGCGCGCCTGCTCGCGGATGCTTTGCCTGTGGCCGCGCGCGACGAGCTGAACGACGCGGCGCTCTCCATCCTGGACTCGCTCGCCAGGCAGAAGACACCCGCGGCCAACGAGGCGATTAAGACGATGCTCGACTCGCCCGACCCGCTCGTCCGCAAGCGCGCCGCCGCGCTCCTGAAGGCGAACGGCGCGGGCGACTTCTCGCAGCGCGCCGCGGCCGTCGAGCGCACGCGCAACACGGACGCCGACTACGGGCGTGCTCTCTCGCGCCAGGGCCGCAACGTGCGCGCCGTGGTCAACACGGAGAAGGGGCCTTTCACCGTCGAGCTGCTGGCCGACGACGCGCCGCTCAACGTGGACAACTTCGTCCGGCTGGCCCAGAGCAACTACTTCAACAACGTCACGTTCCACCGCGTCGTGCCGAACTTCGTCGTCCAGGGCGGCGACCCGCGCGGCGACGGCAACGGCGGTCCCGGCTACCAGATTCGCTGCGAGATCAACGAAGTGCCTTACGAGCGCGGCGCGGTCGGCATGGCGCTCTCGGGCAAGGACACGGGCGGCTCGCAGTGGTTCGTCACGCACAGCCCGCAGCCGCACCTGGACGGCGGCTACACGGTCTTCGGCCGCGTGACAAACGGCATGGACGTGATTGACCGAATAACGCGCGGCGACCGCATCCTGAGCGTCACCGTGACCGAGATGGCGCGCGATTCGTCCAGGGCAGACAAAACCTCCCCAGCACAAAACGGCAGGAAGAAACGCAAGGGGCAACCGTGAACACAATCCGGGGACAGAAGGACGGAGCCCGCGAACGGGCGGCAGTCGCGGCCTTTCTAATCGCGCTCGTCCTCGCGGGGTCCGCGGCGAACGCGCAACAGTCGCAGACTGAAACGCGGCTCGCGCGCACGCGCTACCGCATCAGCCTCTCGCTGGACTTCGACAAGCGCGCCTACTCGGGCACGGAGCACGTCAGCTTCGTCAACCGCGACGACCGCGCGGCCTCCGTCCTCTACTTTCACCTCTACTCGAACCTGCGCGCGCCCGCCCAGCGCGGCGGGCAGGGGCAGCAGCCCGCGCCGGACGAGCCGCGCCTGGAAATCACGGAAGTGCGCTCGGCCGCGAGCGGGGCCGCGCTCCCGTTCTCGCTCGACGAGCAGGGGACGATCCTGCGCGTCAACCTGCGCGAGCCGGTCCTGCCCAACTCGTCCGCGGAAGTCCTGGTCAAGTTCAAGGGAACTGTGCCAGAAATTGACCCGGAGGAGACGGGGCTCCTCGTGCACGTCTTGCAGCAGGTCGGCGCGGCGCTCCGCAGCGAGCGCGAGGTGCGGCGCGCGCGCGACATCAACTACCTCTGCCGCGGCGTGATGCTGCTGGGGACTTTCTACCCCGTGCTCGCCGCGCGCGAGGGCGACGAGTGGCAGCGCAAGGTCGAGCCGACCATCGGCGACGTGATCTTCGCCGAGGCCGCAGACTACGAGGTCGCGGTTGACGCGCCCGCGGACGTGGCCCTCTTCGCCTCCGCCCCGGCGCGCGAGGCCACTGGGAAGAGCGAGCGCGCCGGCAATCTCGTGCGCGAGTTCGCGGGCGAGAATTTGCGCGACTTCGCGCTGGTCGGCGGGCGCAACCTGCGCTCGGCCGAGCGCGCCGTGGGCAATGTTACCGTGCGCACAGTCTTCCTGCCCGAGCACGAGACGACGGCCCGCCGCGTCCTCAACTCGGCCGCAGAGGCCGTGCGCGTTTACGGCGCGCGCTTCGGCCCCGCCCCGCACAAGCTCGTCAGCATCGTGGACGCGCCGCTCGTCGCGGGCCTCGGCAGCACGGAGTTCTCGGGCCTCGCCGTCATCGCCAGCGCCTTCTACGTGGACTTCGACTCGCCCGCGATGAGCAAACTGCCGGAGATCGTGCGCGAGCAGCGCGCCTCGCTCGAAGACAGTTTGGAGTTCACCGTGGCCCACGTCGTCGCGCAGCAGTGGTGGGGCGTCGGCGTCGGGAACAACCCCGAGCGCGACCCCGTGCTCGACGAGGCGCTGGCGAACTGGTCCGCGCTCCTCTACTACAGGGAGGTGCACGGCGAGGAGCGCGCGGCGGCCGCGCTCGACGACCAGCTGCGCGGCGTCTACAAGGTCTATCGCACCTTCGGCGGCGAGGACATGGTCGCCACGCGGCCGGCGCGCGAGTACCGAAACTTCTTCCAGTACGCGGCGATTGTGGCGAGCAAGGGCGCGCTGATGTTCGTGAGTTTGCGCCGGCTGATGGGGGACGAGAAATTCTTCGCGGCGCTGAGGAGTTACTACGAGACGAACGTCTACGAGGTGGCCGAGCTGGACGACCTGCGCGGCGCGTTCGTCGCGGAGGCCCCGCGGGCGCAGCGCCGGGCGGTGACGCGCACCTTCGCGCGGTGGCTCGCGAGCAAGCGCGGCGACGAAGACATCGCGCCGCCCGACCCGCGCCTGGCCGTCGCGCTCGGCCTCAACCCCAACTTTGAGAAGAACGACCGCAACGCCTTCTCGCGCCTCGGCCGCTTCTTCTGGCAGCAGATGACGAGGCTGCGCTAGGGCTACTCGTTCTGGCTCTCCTCGCCCGCTTCGACGCCGGCGGCCTCCGCGGCCGCGGCCGCGGCCGGCACGGGCAACAGGTAGCCGGAGATGGTCATGCTCGCGCTGGCTTGCGAGACGAACGTGCTGAACTCGAAGCCGAACTTCACCTGCGTCCCCGGCCCCGCGAGGACACGCACCTGCTGGCTGGCCGTGAACTCGTCCGTGGGCTGCTGACTCCCGAGCCCTACGGGCTGCTTGGTGCCCTGGAAGTGGGCGACCAGGTAGTGAGCGATCGGGCCGGAGCTGGGGCCAAGCTGCGTCGTCAGCGTGACGTTCGTGACCTTAACGTCCGAGGGCATCTTGAAGTGGGCCGAGGCGAACTCGATGACCAGGCGCTTGCCCGCGGGCACCGTGTAAGTTGTGTTGTTGGCCGAGGTGGTAAAGCTGAGCGACTTCTGGAACGGCTCGCGCGCGTCCTCGGCCACGACCCTGACGGGCACGGGGGCGGCCGTCGGGTTGACGATCCTGGTCTGCACGGGGGCCGACACGGGGTTGACGATCTTCGTCTGCACGGGGCTGGAGGACGTGTTGACTACCTTAACGTCGCTGGTCTGGGCCAGCGACGTGGCGCTCGCGGCGAGCGCGAAGACGGAAGCCAGGAGGCACTGTCTGAATCTGGGCATGGCGTAAACTCCTGATGAAAAGTGATAGCGAGGCCGCTCGCTGTTAGTATCATAGGTGAGGGCGGCCCGGCAATCTTTAGGACCGTCTGAAAGTTCGCTGAAGAAGTTCTGAATAGGGAGTCGGCTAGTCTATCGCCCCCACGACAATAAGAGTCTTTCGGAATATTTCCTTAATCCCTTTAGAGAAGGAGCGGAAGATGGGAAGACTATTTCACACGCGCCCGTGCTTCGCGCGGCGTCTCACCGGCCGGCTGCTGATTCTGGCGGTGGCCCTCTGTAGTTTCGCCGGCTCGCCGAGCACGTCGAGCGCCGCGAACGTGAGCGTCAACGTGGACTACAACAACCCCAGGCAAGCGGTCGAAGGGTTCGGGGCCTCGATTACGTGGGTCGCCAACGACCTCGACAAGTTCTCAGCCGGGAAGCAGGCCCAGATACTTGAGCTGCTGTACGACGCCTCGAAGCCCGGCGCGGGCTTGAGCTGGATTCGCGCCGGCTCCTTCCTGTGCGACTTCAACCCGTCCCCGGGAGTTTACGACTGGAACCACTGGGGGATTCAGAGCGGGATGCGCTGGATTCAAAGGGTCAACGCGGCTTACGGCATCAACAGGTACATGGTCTCCACCTGGAGCCCGCCGGGGTGGATGAAGGACAACAACTCTTGCACCAACGGCGGCCACGTCCGCCCGCAGTTCTACCCGGACCTGGCGGCGCTCAAGGTGCTGTGGCTGAAGAACGCCAGGACGCAACTGGGCTTCGAGGCCAGCGTCGAGAGCGTGCAGAACGAGCCGAACATGAGGACCACTTACGACAGTTGCGAGTGGACAAACGCGGAGCTGACCACCTTCGTCACGAACCACCTGCGCTCCGCCCTGACGACGAACGGGCTGACCTCAAGGATCATGGTCCCGGAGCCCGCCTACTACTCGAACTTCGACAACAGCTGGGGCTTCCCGCTCCTCAACGACGCGAACGTGCGCGCGGCCGTTAACATCGTAGCCACGCACGGGTACGGGCGCACGGACGACTTCAGCAAGCCGTGCAACAGTTGCGCGCAGTACGGCAAGCCCATCTGGCAGACCGAGGACTCGAACCTGGACGGGAAGTACAACGGCAGCATAGACGACGGCGTGACGTGGGCGGCGGAGATTTCCAAGGCGCTGAACGGCGGTCGGTTCAGCGCGTGGTTTTACTGGTGGGTGATGACGTTGAATAACAACAACGAGGGACTCCTCAACGTGAACCCGACGACCGACTCGGTTCAGGCCCCGAAGCGGCTCTACGTCGTGGGCCAATTCAGCCGCTTCATACGCCCAGGCTCCGTCGTGCTCGCGTCCACTTCGAGCGACTCGACGCTGCAAGTGACCGCCGTTCGGCCAATGAGCGGCAACGTCACGGTCGTCCTCGCCAACACCGGCAGGAACTCGCACACGGTCACCGTCAACCTGACGGGCCTGAGCGGCCCGCCCGCGAGCGTGACGCCGTACCGCACGTCGGCCACTGAGAACCAGGCGCAGCTCGGCCCTGTCAACTCCTCTTCGGGCACATTCACGATCACCGTGCCCGCGAAGACGGTGGTGACGTTGGTGGGCTAGCCGGGTTAAGATGAATTGAGATGAAAGAGCTGAAGGACAAGATAGGGACGCTTGCCGCGCGCGCGGCACGCAAGCCAGAGACGGTGGAGGTCGAGCGGAGCCTGGACCGATTGAGTCACTTGCTCGACGGGCTGTTCCGCATTCCGGGGACGGGCTGGCGCTTCGGCCTGGACGCCATCGTCGGCCTGATTCCCGGCGTGGGCGACACGCTGACTTCGCTCGCCTCCTTCTACATCCTGGCGGCGGGCGTGCGCTACCGCGTCCCGAAGGTCACGCTGCTCAGGATGGGAATCAACATCGGGATTGATTACGTGGTCGGCGTGGTCCCGTTCCTCGGCGACCTCTTCGACTTCGTGTGGAAGTCGAACGAGAAGAACATGGAGCTCATCCGGCAGCGCGCCACCGTCTCTGCGACGGAGGCCAAGGCCGGGAGGAAGAGCGACTGGATTTTCGTAGGCTGTATCATCCTCGCCCTAGTCCTCCTGCTCATCGGCACCATCGTCGTCGGCCTCTGGGTGCTGACCTGGCTCATCAACAAGATTTTTTACTGAAGTCTAAAAGCAGACTTCAAAAAACAATTCAACCCTTTGCGCCTTAAGTTTTCCCTTAGCGCCTTTGCGAGAAACAGCCGTTCACGCTGGAGGCGCAAAGTTAATACTTAAGGCGCAAAGGGTTGAATGTTTCCCTGACAGTCCCGTCTGTCTTCAGCCCTGTGCCGTCGCCTGCTGCTGCGCGGTGGCGGCGAGGAGGCGTTCGACGGCGGAGGTGAGCATGTCGAGGCCGCGCTCGCCGGCCGCGAAGCTCTTGAGCTTGCCCTGCGCGTCGAAGAGGTAGTAGGCCGGGACGTACCCGTGCTCGTTCTGGAACGCGTCGCGCAGTGCGTGCTGGTTGTCCACGGCGCACGGCTCCGTGATGTTGTGCCGACTGATGGCCTCGCGCACGGCCTCCACGTCCGTGTCCGCCTCGTAGCGCGGCATGTGGACGGCGATGACGCGCAGTCCCTCCTCGCGCCGCCGGTCGCGCCACTCCGCCACCCGCGGCATATTCTCTTTGCAGATGCCGCAGCTCACGGACCAGAAGTGAACCAGCGTCGGACGCCCCTCAGCCTCCGCCTCGGCGTGCGCCTGCGTCGCCCCGAACCACTCGGTCGCGCCGTCCAGCTTCGGCATCTCCGTCCCGATTCTCATTGGCATGGCAAAACCTCAATGCGGAATGATGAATGAAAAACGCTTTCTTCAATTCATCATTCCGCATTCATCATTCATCATTTACGGTTTTAACGTTTCCTGCCCCGGCTTCCACTCGGCCTGGCAGAGGCCGCCGGTCTGCAAAGCCTGTATGACGCGCAAGGTCTCCTCGGCCGAGCGGCCGACGTTGAGGTCGTGAATCACCTTGTAGCGCAGGACGCCCTCCGGGTCAATCACGAACAGGCCGCGCAGGGCGATGCCCTTGTCCTCGACCAGCACGCCGTAGTCGCGCGCCACCTGCTTGGTCGCGTCCGCCGCCAAGGGGTACTTGAGTCCTTCAACGCCCGACTTGTCGCGCGGCGTGTTGAGCCAGGCGCGGTGCGAGTAGACCGAGTCGGTCGAGACGCCTATGATGTCCGCGCCGATGGCCTGGAAGTCCTCGTAGCGATCCGAAAAGGTGGTCAGCTCCGTCGGGCAGACGAAAGTGAAGTCCAGCGGGTAGAAGAGGAGCACGAGCCACTGGCCCTTGTAGTCCGAGAGCTTGACGTTCTCCTTCAGAGACTCGACGTTCTTGGTCGAAGCCATGTCGAAATCCGGCGCGGGCTGTCCGACCATCGCTTTTTCAACTGCTGTTGCTGTCGCTTGCATTATTTCTTCGTCCCTTCGTACAGAAAGTTAATTTCGCGCGCGGAATCCTAGAGCTTGCGCCGCGCGCCCGTTTAGTTCCGAAAACTCATGATTGCTGCTCCTCACGACAATCCGGGCACAGACCCCGCAGCGTCAGGTGAAGCGACTCGGGCTTGAAGCGCGTCTTGCGCACGGCCGCGCGCACCACGTCGCTGCCGACCGTCAGGTCGAAGTCCACCAGCTTGCCGCAGCAAGTGCAGATGGCGTGGTCGTGCCGCGCCGTCTCGCGGTCGTAGCGGTTCGCGCCCGCCACGCCGAAGCTGATCTCGTGCACCAGCCCGGCCTCCCTCAGGTACTTGAGCGAGTTGTAGACGGTCGCGTAGGAGATGGAGGGCAGGCGCTTGCGCGCGGCCTCGTAAATCTCGCTGGCCGTCAAATGGTTCTCGCTCTCGCGGATCACCTGGAGCACGGCCTCGCGCTGTTTCGTCAGCACGCGCGCCCCGCCACCCTGTTCTGTGTCACCTGATCTCATAATCGTTAAGGGTAGAATTAGAATAATTCTAAATCAGGAGTTTGTCAAGCACGCAAAGCGGGCGGGGGTAAACCGCCCTTCCTGACCTGAGAGGCTTGATGTCTTGAATGACTCAAGGCGAAGTAATTGGCAGGTCGGGAAGAGGGGCTTGCCCCCGCCCGCTTTGCGCTCAGAGTTTCGGGTGTTTTGCGACGAAGTTGACGAGCGCGCCGACGTAGTCGCGGAAGGGGGGGCAGCGGACGCCGTGGGGCGAAAGGAGTTCGGTGGCGCGCGTGGTGTCGTAGGTCTGGTCGAGGAAGAAGTAGGGGACGCCGGAGTGTGGGAGGCCCGTGACGGCGGGCGAGAAGGGAAACGCGAGGCTCGTGCGCACGAGGGCGGCGGGGATGGTGACGCGCGAGCCGCGGCCGGCGAGGGCTTCGGCGATTGATTCGAACAGCTCGTGCGTGGTGAGCGGGTTGGGGTCCGCGAGCTGCACGGTCGCGCCCGCGGCCCGCTCGTCTTTGGCGAGCGCCGCCATCGCCTCGACGACGAAGTCTACGGGCACGAGGTTGAGCGAGACGCGGCGGTTGCCTATGTTGGCGAGCGTGAGCAGCGAGGGGCGCTTGCGCAGGTAGTGAATCAGGTAGTAGATGCCGTCGTACTTGGCCGTCTCGCCCGTGCGCGAGTCGCCGCAGACGACCGCCGGCCGATGAATCGTGACGGGCAGCCTTCCTTTGAGCGCGTCCACTTCCAGCTCGGCCAGGTACTTCGTCTCCTCGTAGAAGTTGCGGAAGCCAGCCTCGTGCCTCAGCTCCGTCTCCAGAATCCGCCCCGTGCGCCGGCCCGCGACGTAGCAGGTCGAGACGTAATGGTAGCGGCGCAAATTGGGCAGGCCGAGCGCGAACTCGTTGACGTTGCGCGTGCCCTCGACGTTGACGCGCAAGGCCAGGTCGCGGCGCACCGCCAGGTCGTAGATGGCCGCGAGGTGGAAGAGCACGGTCGTCTCCCGGCGCGCTCTTTCAAGCTCCGCTTGCGCGACGCCCAAACCCGGTTGCGTGATGTCGCCTTCAATCAGGAGGAAATCGTCGGCCGAAAGATTCATCTCCGACGCGAGGCGCGCGGCGTCTTCGCGCGCGCGCTCCATGAAGGCGGGTTGCACGAGGAGCAGGAAGCGCGCGCCTTCTTCGGCCAAGCGCCTGACGAGGCGGCCGGCGATGAAGCCGGGAAAGCCGGTGAGAAAGATTGTTTCGTTCAGAGCCATGTGCGACCCCGTCGGCCGGGCCTAACTTTCAGCACACACCAGCTCGACGAGCGTGCGCACGCCCGCGCCCGTGGAGCCTTTGGGCGCGTGCGGCCGCGGGGTGTCGAGCCAGCTCGTGCCGGCGATGTCCAGGTGTACCCAGGGCGTGTCTCCCGCGAACTTGCTCAGGAGGAGCGCGGCCGCCGTGGCGTCTGGCCGCCCGCCGTAGTTCTTGAAGTCTGCGATGGGACTCTCTATGCGCTTCTTGTAGTCGTCGCTGACGGGCATCCGCCAGGCGGGCTCGCCCGCGCGCTCGGCCGCGCGCTCGACCGCATTGGCCCACTCGTCGTCGTTGCCGAAGAGGCCGGCGCGGTGGTCGCCGAGCGCGACGATGATGGAGCCGGTCAGCGTCGCCAGGTCAACGAGGCGCGTCGCCCCGAGCTGCTTGGCGTAAGCGATTCCGTCGGCCAGCACGAGGCGGCCCTCGGCGTCCGTGTCTACGACCTCTATGGTGTAGCCCGCGAGTGTGTTGATTACGTCGCCGGGCTTAATGGCTCTGCCCGAAGGCATGTTCTCGGCCGAAGGCACGACGCCGACGAGGCGACGGCGCGGCTTGAGCTGAGCCACGGCCCGCAGCGCGCCGAGGACGGCCGCGCCGCCCGCCATGTCGGTCTTCATCTCGTACATATCCAGGCCGTGCTTGATCGAGATGCCGCCCGTGTCGAACGAAATGCCCTTGCCGACGAAGCCCCATAGCTCGTCGTCGTCCGCCGCGCCCTCCGGCTCGTAGCGCACCACGATCAGCGCGGGCGGGTTGTCCGAGCCCTTGCCGACCCCCCAGAGCCCGCCCATGCCGCGCGCTCGGATTTCGTCCGCTTCCAGACTCTCGACGCGCAGGCCGAACTCCGCGGCCATGTCGGCTGCGCGGCGCGCGAACTCCTCCGGCGGGAGTGAGCCGCCCGGCTCGTCCGCCAGAGTACGCGCCCAGTTGACCGAATCGGCGACGACAGACCCGCGCCTGATCTCCTTGAGCAGCTCATCACTCTGTCCGGCGTCGGCCTCCGCCGTAACCAGGTTAAGCGTTTCGAGCCGCGCATCGTCTTTGCGCTTCTGGTAAAACGAGTTGTCGTAAAGCCCCAGCACAGCGCCTTCCGAGGCGGCGCGGGTCAAGCGCCGTGCGTCCGCCGCAGTCGGCAGAAAGAAGTTCAGTTGCTTGATGCGGCCCGCGCTCGCGCGTCGCACGGCCGCGGCCGTAGCGCGGCTCATCCCGGCCGCGTCGAAATCACCGCGCTCGCCGAGGCCGACGACGAGCAGGCGGCGCGCGCCGTTTGTCCCGGCGGTGTGCAGGAGCAGCGAGGTCTCCTCTTCGCCCTTGAACTCGCCGTCGCGCATGAGACCGGCGATTAGCTCTCTCAGTTCGTCGTCGGGCACGCCCGCCGCAGCGGGCTCGTCCTCGAAGACGCAGACGGCTACGTCCGCGGCGTCCGGCGGCAGCTTTGCGCTCAGTTCTATCGCGAGAAAATTTTCGTCCGTCATGTTCTAAAGCTCACCTCAAACCCTTTACTCAAGCCTTTGCGCCTTACGTTTTAACTTTGCGCCTTTGCGTGAACGGCTGTTTCTCGCAAAGGCGCTAAGAGCGTGTTGAAAAAGTCATCTGGCGAGACGACGCAGCATTAAGCCAATCATAGCGACATGAATCATCGCTTCGCTCGTCTCAGTCAAGTATTCGTAGTCTTTGCTCAACCGGCGGCAGCGACTTAACCATGCGAAGGTCCGCTCGACAATCCACCGCTTCGGCAGCACCGCGAATCGGTGCTCCTCGGTGCGTGCGACCAACTCAAGGCGCACCTTGCGCCGCTGGCGTAAGCCCCAGAGCCAATCGCCGAGACTGCCGCGGTACCCGCCGTCGGCCCACACCTTCCGCAGACGGTGAAAGCCGCTCGACAATGGAGCGAGCACCCTCCGCGCGGCCGTGCGGTCTTGCTCTGAAGCAGCATGCACGACCGTCAGCAGCAGTAACCCTAAAGTGTCAACCAGCAGGTGACGTTTGCGCCCAACTACTTTCTTTGCCGCATCATAGCCCCGGACTCCGCCTCGGTCTGTGGTCTTCACCGACTGCGTGTCGAGAATGGCGGCCGACGCTGTGGGCAACCGCCCCTCGGCCTGGCGCACCCGCCGGCGCAAACGGTCATGGATGCTCCGCCATGTCCCGTCGCGCCGCCACAGACGGAAGTAATGGTACGTGGTCGCCCACCTGGGCAGGTCGTGTGGGACGAGTCGCCACGCCCCGCCTGAGCGCACGACGTAGAGGATTGCATTTACAATCTCGCGTCGTGAATACTTACAGGGGCGACCTCCGGGCTTCGGTGGCGGAATCAGAGGAGCGAGCCGACTCCACTCGGCGTCGCTCAAATCTGTTGGGTATGTTTGTCTCATACCCCTTTCCTAACCGATTCACCGGAGGTCGTTCCACTTTTTCAACACGCTCTAAGGGAAAACTTAAGGCGCAAAGGCTTGAGTCATTCTGTCTCCTGCTGAATTGGCTTGAACGGGGACGGCTGAGTATAATGCAGCCTCTCGAATTCGTCCTAGCCGCGGCAACTTTCTCATCCCTTCACGGAGGAATTTTGATGGCACAGCTCCGAATGTTCGCGCGCCGCGCAAGGCGCGTACTCGCGCTCGCGCTTCTCGTCTCGCTCCCGGCGCTGGCGCAGACGACGCCCAACACAGAGCGCACCGTCCGCGTCACGCTGCTGCAACTGAACGACGTTTACCAGATTTCGGCCGTGGACAAGGGGACGCGCGGCGGGCTGGCGCGCGTGGCGACGCTCCGCAAGCAGATCATGGTGGAGTCGCCCAACACGCTCTTCCTCCTGGGCGGCGACACCATCGCGCCCTCGGTCGCGTCCAACATTTTCAAGGGGCAGCAGATGATCGCCGTCTGGAACATGATCGGGCTGGACTTCGCCGTGCTCGGCAACCACGAGTTCGATTTTGGCCCGGAAATTTTGCGCGACCGCATCAAGGAGTCGCGCTTCACCTGGCTGGCGACCAACGTGATTGACAAGAAGACGGGCAAGCCTTTCGCGGACACGCCCGCTTACGTCGTGCGCGAAGTCGGCGGCGTCAAGCTCGGCTTCTTCGGGCTGCTCACGCCCGAGACGGCGCAGTTTTCGAGCGTCGGGCCGGACGTGCAGTTCCTGGACCCTTGCGAGACGGCGAAGAAGACTGCCGCGGAGCTGAAGGCGAAGGGCGCGCAGGTCATCGTCGCGCTGACGCACCTGGCGATGCCCGAGGACAAAAAGGTCGCGCGCTGCGCGCCGATAGACGTTATCATCGGCGGCCACGAGCACGAGATGCTTGAGTCGCTCTCGGGCCGCACGCCGATCTTCAAGTGGGGCGCGGACGCGCGCGACCTCGGCCGCATAGACCTCTACGTCAAACTCCCCTCCGGCGAAGTGGAGAGCATTGACTGGACGGCCGTGCCCGTGGACGACAAGGTGGCGGACGAGCCTCAGTCTGCCGCGCTCATCGCGGACTTCGAGCAGAAAGTCTCGGCGGACGTGGACAAAGCAATCGGGAGTACGAAGGTCGCGCTCGACGCGACCAGCGGGGCGAGCCGCTCGCGCGAGACGAACCTCGGCAGCTACATCGCCGACGCCTACCGCAAGGCCACGGGCGCGGACGTGGCGCTCTACAACGGCGGCTCCATCCGCGCGGGCCGCGTCTTCAGTCCCGGCCCGCTGACCAAGCGCGACGTGATGGCGATTCTCCCTTACGAGAACCCGATTGTGAAGATAGAGGTGACGGGCGCGACCCTGCGCGCCGCGCTCGAACACGGCGTCAGCCGGAGCGCGGAGGAGAAGGAGCCCGGCCGCTTCCCGCAGGTCTCCGGCGTGCGCTTTATTTTCGACGCGCGCAAGCCCGCCGGCCAGCGCGTCACGAGCGTCGAGGTGGGCGGTCAGCCGCTCGACGACAAGAAAATCTACACGCTTGCGACCAACACCTTCATCGTCCTCAAGGGCGGCGACGGCTACACGATGTTCCCCGACCCGAAGTTTCTGATTAACCCGGAGAACGGCCCTGTCGAGCCCGTCGTCCTGATGGAAGCCATCAGCGCCGAGAAGGAGATCGCGCCGAAGGAGGACGGCAGGATAAAGAGGCTGGACCAGTGATATGTTCGCCGACGAATTTCCAACCGGCCCGAGGGGCGAGGCGATAGAGTTGTTCAGGCGCGCGTTCGAGGCGCAGCAGGTGGAGGACTACGCGGAGGCCATTGAGCTGTACCAGCGCTCCATCGCCGCGTACCCGACGGCCGAGGCGCACACCTTCCTCGGCTGGGTCTACAGTTTCCAGGGGCGCTACGACGAGGCGATTAACGAGTGTCTCGAAGCCATCCGCGTTGACCCCACGCTCGGCAACCCCTACAACGACATCGGCAGCTACCTGGTGGCGAAGGGGAACTATTACGATTCGGTCAAGTGGTTCAAGCTGGCGCTCTCGGCCTCACGCTACGAGGCGCGCGCCTACCCGCACATGAACCTCGGCCGCGTCTACGAACGACGCAACCATCTGCTCGAAGCCGCCCGCCACTACGGCCTCGCCCTCGAAGAAGAGCCCGCTTACGCTCAGGCCGCCACAGCCCTCCGTCGAGTGCAAGCACGACTGAATTAAAAGTGATGAGTGATGAGTGATGAGTAAAAGCCGGGCCTTCATCGTCCCGCCAGGGACGATACGAAAATAGCCCAGCACTTCAGGGAATAGCGCGTAATTGAAATTCGCAGTCCCGTAGGGACGGCTGAAACATTCAGCCGTCCCTACGGGACTCAATCTGTTTTCGTCATCGTTTCCCTGAAGTGCTGGGCTATTGTCAGTCGTCCCCTGCGGGGACTTCTCGCGCGGCCTTCGGGCGGCGGCTTCTTAACTCATCGCTCAGCACTCATCACTATTTTTGTTTTCTTCCGTTTCTCGTCCACGGCGACGTAGACGACTTCGGCCTCGGTGACGCGGACGCGGTCGCGGGAGGTGCCGCCGTGGCGCTCGGTCTCGACGACGACGCGGACGGTGATGGAGGTCGTGCCGATGCGGATGGTCTCGGCGTAGAAGCTGACGAGGTCGCCGACGTAGACCGGCTGGTGGAAGATGACTTCGCGCATGGCGACCGTGACGAAGCGCGGCATGGCGGTGCGGCGGTGCGCCTCGATGGCGCCGGCCATGTCAATGTAACTCAGGATGATGCCGCCGAAGATAGTGCCCTGCGGGTTGGTGTCGCGCGGCAGGAGCGTGATGCGTATGGCCGGGTCTGTGTAGGAGTTCATGTGCTCGCCTGTTCGCTATTCACCCAATCAGTAATGACGCGCTTCAGCTCGTCCAGGCGGCCCTCGAAGAAGTGGTCCGCGTTCTTGATGACGACGAGGCTCGCGTGCGCCTCCGGGGGCAGCGAGCCGACGAGGGCGCGCAATTTTTCGACGCCGCCGAACTCGTCGCGGTCGCCGTGGACGAAGAGAATCGGCTTGCGGCAGGCGCGCAGGAAAGAGAAGTCGTACTTCTCGACGGGCGTGCCGATGCTGACGAGGCGTGCGACGCGCTCGTCCGCGATTCCGACCTCCATGCCGACGCGCGCGCCGAAGGAGAAGCCCGCGAGCGTGACTTCCTTGCCGGGATACTGGCCGACGAGATAGTCCAGCGCCGCGCGGGCGTCATCAAGCTCGCCGCGCCCCTCGTCGTGCTCGCCCGTGCTCCCGCCCACGCCGCGAAAGTTGACGCGCAAGGTGACGAGCCCCGCGTCATTGAGCGCCGCGGCCGCGCGGAAGACCACCTTGTTGTGCATCGTTCCGCCGCCCAGAGGGTGCGGGTGCAGGACGAGCGCGACGCCGCGCGCCGCTTCGCCCCCCTCGCGCGGCTCCTTCAGGATGGCTTCGAGGCGGCCGTGCCCGACCTCTATGAAAAGATTGCCTGCCGGATACATAAAGCAGTGGTCAGTGGTCAGTAGTCAGTGGTCAGTGGTTGAGTGTCGGCGGGCTTGAGTCCCGAGGGTTAAATCAGGATGCGAAATCAGTCTTAATAACTGACCGCTGACCACTGACTACTGACCACTGTCAGAGGTAAACTAGCAGAAACGGAGGGCGGTGGCTAATGGGCTCGGGCGGCAGGGAACTCGTCTTCGTGCTGTTGGTGATGGCGGCGCTGCTCGTCTTCGCCATCATCGCGGTCGTCATCTTCGTGCGCGTGTGGCGCAGGGAGCGAAAGTAGGCCGCCTTCGCCGCCCACTTTGGTATTGATATGAGCCCGCCTTAGGCGTAGTATACCGACCATCAGAAACCTCTTCAGGCCGCTCCGCCCAGGTTCTGTCCGCTGTTTTTACCTTTTCTTATTCCTCGTGCCCGGCCCCTGATGCCATCCGAACCAATGCTGGGTCAAACGGTCTCACATTATCGCATCCTGGAAAAACTCGGCGAGGGCGGGATGGGCGTGGTCTACGCCGCCGAGGACACGCACCTCGGCCGCCGAGTCGCCATCAAGTTCCCGGCCGCCGCCGCGGGCGGGCGCAACTTCCGCGCCCGCTTCCTGCGCGAGGCGCGCGCCGTCTCCACGCTGACGCACCACCACATCGCGGCCGTCTACGACTACGGCGAGACCACGGCCGGCGGCAACGGCGCGGGCCGTCCTTTCATCGTGATGGAGCTCGTCAAGGGCTCGCGGCTCACGGACCTGATGCACGAGGGCGACCTCACCCTGAAGCGCGCCGTCGGCATCGCCGCAGACGTGGCCGAGGCGCTCAGTGAGGCCCACCACCACGGCGTCGTCCACCGCGACATCAAGCCCTCGAACGTGCTCATCAACGAGCGCGGCGACGTTAAGGTGCTGGACTTCGGGCTCGCCAAGCAGCTTGGCGAGGAGCCCGCGGCGCAGGCGGCGCAGACGCGCACCGGCGCAGTCGTCGGAACTCCGCTCTACCTCTCGCCTGAGCAGGCCAGGGGCGGCGCGGTGGACGGGCGCTCTGACCTCTTCGCGCTCGGAGCTGTGCTCTACGAGTGCGTCACGGGCCAGCCCGCGTTCAGTGGGGCGGGCGCGCTGGAAATCGCCGCGCAGGTGTTGCACGTCAACCCGCCGCCGCCCTCGCACTTTAACCCGCGCGTGCCGAAAGAGCTGGACCGGGTGGTGATGAAGGCGCTCTCGAAAAGATTGGAGGCGCGCTACCAGTCTGCGGACGAGATGCTGGCCGACCTGCGTGCCGTAGACGAGATGCTGGACGAGAGCGACGCGCACCGCACGGAGCGGCTGGCGGCCCCCGCCACGCGACACGCGAGCACGCTGACCACGCTGACCGACGCGCTCAAGCGTCCCAGGCTCTCGCTCCGGGGCGTGCTGCTCGTGGCCGCCGCCGCCGTCCTCGTCATCCTGGCCTTGACGATGTGGCGCGGCCCCAAGCCTTACCAGCCTTCCGTGGACGCGCGGCGCTGGTACGACACGGGCACGGAGGCGCTGCGCGACGGGCTCTACCACCAGGCGAGCAAGGCGTTCGAGCAGGCGATTGCGGCCGACGAGAACTTCGCGCTGGCGCACGCGCGCTACGGCGAGGCGCTGACGGAGCTGGACAACGTGGACCGCGCGCGAGACGAGTTGCTCAAGGTCGGCGCGCTGGCCCCCGACCGTGCCGCGCTTCCAGAGCTCGACGCGCTTTACCTGGACGCCGTCACGGCCACAGTCCGCCGCGACTTCGCCGCGGCCATAGAGGCTTACGGCCACATCGCGCGCCTCAAGCCCGCCGAGCCGCACGTCTACGTTGACCTCGGCCGCGCCTACGAGAACAGCGGCGAGCCGAAGAAGGCTGTCGAGAGTTACGTCAGGGCGACGGCCCTAGACCCACAGTACGCGACCGCTTACCTGCGCGCGGGCGTCCTTTACGCGAGGCAGCGCGAGGCGGCGAGCGCGGCCACGGCCTTCGACCGGGCCGAGCAGATTTACCAGGCGCTCGGCAAGATGGAGGGGCGCGCGGAAGTCGCCTACCAGCGCGCCGACCTGCACATCCGCGCGGGTCGAATCGAGGAGGCCCGCCTACAGTCCGAGCTGGCCCTGGACCTCGCCCGCGCCATCAACAATCAACCGCTGCAAATCAAGACGATGTTGCAGCTCGCCTACGTCCTGCGCCACCAGGGCGACTGGGCACGCTCCGAGCGGTTCGTCGCCGAGGGCGTCGAATTGGCCCAGGCCGCCGACATGGAGACGGTGGTCGCGCGCGCCCTGACAGACCTTGGCAGTATCTTCTTCCTGCGCGGCGAGTACGTGGAGGCCGAGAAATATTTCAGGCAGGGGCTTGAGGTTGCACGGCGGCACAAGGCCGCGCGCGCGGAGGCCCGCGCCCTGCTGCTCCTGGGAAGCCTCCGCGTCCAGCAGGGCAACGCAGAGGAGGCGCTGCCCTACATCGAGCAAGCCCTGCCCTTTTACCAGCAGGGCGGCTACCGGGCCGAGGTCACGCAGGCGCTGATCCTGCTCGGTCGCATCAACCGCCTCAAGGGCAATTACGAGGCGGCGCTCGAAGCCTACCGGCAGCAGCTCGAAGTGGCCGAGCAGTCCGGCGACCGGCGTCAGAAGCTGCTCGCGCTCGAAGGCACGGGCACGGTCCTCCTCTACCAGGAGCGATTCCCGGAGGCGCTGGATTATTTCGAGAAGGAGTACGCCGTCAGCAAGTCGCTGGGCGGCCCCGTGGAGATGACCTACGGCTTGGTCGAGCGCGCGGGCGTCCTCGCCGAGCTGGGGCGAGACGGTGAGGCCCGGTCGCTGCTGGACGAGGCGCTCGCCCTGGCGTCGCCCCCCGAAGGCGGGAGCAAGGCTCTGCTGGCAATGATTCATCAGGGCAAGGCGGAGCTGGCCCTGAGCCGGCGGCTCCTCGCGGCCGCCGCGGAGGAGAGCCGCCACGCGCTCGGCCTCGAAGCCGCGCAGACGGACGCGGCGGTCGAGGCGCGGCGCGCCTTGGGCCTCGCCCTCGCGCTCTCTGGCTCTGCGCGCGAGGGGAGGAAGTCGTGCGAGGAGGCGCTTGAGGCCGCGGCCCGCACGAAAAATCCGTGGCTGATTTCGAGGGCACAACTGGCCCTGGCCGAAGCGCAGCTCGCGGACGGCGACGGCCGCGGCGCGCTGGCGAACGCCCTGGCGGCGCAGACGAGCTTCGCGCGACTGGGGCAGCAGGCGTCCGAGTGGCGCGCACTCGTCGCGGCCTCGCGCGCCGCCCACCGACTTAACGACCGCGTGGCGGCCCACGACTACGCTTCGCGCGCCGCCCAGGTGCTCTCCGGCCTGGAAGGCAGGTGGGGGGCCGCCGCCTACGGCAGCTACCTCACGCGACCGGACATTCAGTACGCACGCAAGCAGCTCGAAGAGGAGTTAGGTTCGAGCAAGTGACATAAACCCCAACCTCAAAAGGAGCGACCCACATGGCAACAAAGAAAAGCAAGGGAACAAAGAAGTCCGCCAAGAAGGGCGGTAAGAAAGCGGCCAAGGCCAAGAAGTCAACGAAGAAGTCAGCCGGGAAGGTGGCTAAGGGAGGCGGGGCCAAGAAGAAGAGCGCCGCTAAGAAGAGCGCCGCTAAGAAGAGCGCCGGCAAGAAGGGCGCCGCTAAGAAGAGTGGCGGTAAGAAAGGCGGCGGTAAGAAGGGCGGCAAGAAAGGCTCTTCTAAGGGTGGAGCCGGAAGAGGCCGCGGCCTCGGCACGCCGAAGACGGGCGCCAAGCCGATGAGCAAGGACGACGTGAATGCCTACGGCGTGGAGACCACCGCCAGGCCCGAGATACCGCTTGAGCCGCCGGGCTAAAATCAAAACGCGGGCCTCGGCCAAAAAGGAAGGCGCGTGAGGGAGTCTTCGAGACTCCCTCACGCGCCCTCAGTTTTTCGTGAAAGCGAGCGGGCCTACTTTTTGCCGCCGGACCCCTGCTTCGCCTTGTCATCTTCCGTCACGCCAGCCGCCTCTTCGACGACGGGGACGACCTCTTCGACCGCGCCCTTGACCGCCCCGGCCAGCGCCGCCGAGACCACATTACCGGCCAGCTTCTTCAGCTTCGTCCCGGCCGAAGGCTGCGCGCGTTTGCCGCCACTCTTTTTACCGCCACTCTTCTTCGCGGCGCTCTTCTTGCCGCCGCTCTTCTTGCTGCTGCCTTTCTTGCCGCCGGCCTTCTTGCCTCCGCCGCCTTTCTTCGCGGCCGCCTTCTTACCGCCGCCGCCCTTCTTGCCGGCCGCGGCGCTCTTCTTCGCGCCGGACTTCTTGGCCGCCGACTTCTTCTTGCCGGACGATTTAGCAGACTTGCCGGAAGAGGACTTGCCCGCCTTCTTGCCGGACTTCTTGCCGGATTTTTTAGCTACCATGTGCTGAAATCTCCTTCCCATTGATCAAACTGCTCGTTACTAACAAGCTACCAGACTCTCGGCGCGTTGAAAAGAAAAAAGTACGCGCGCGGGGGCGGCCGCTTCGTGATTGCCGAACGGGCGGGTTTTGAGATACATTAGGCGGCACCACACGTTCACTACTCAGAGACGGCCCGGCCCTCGCTGGCAGTAAAGCGGAGAGGATTTGATTATGCGTTCGTCCCCGACTTCTCAGCCCGTTGACTCCCTGACCGCCGCGTACTGGATGCCGCCTGCGCAGCACACCCAAGGGGGTCGGACCATGCCTGAGAGCGGCTCAGACGAGAAGAAGCACGAAGGGAGGCCGCGCGCCCTCGTCGTGGACGACGCGCCCGATGTCACCGAGATGATCGCGATGTTCCTTCAGCACGCGGGCTACGACGCCGTCATGACCTTCTCGGCCGCCGAGGCGCTGGCGGCCGCCAAGTCCGAGCAGTTCGAGGTCATCGTCTCCGACATAGGGATGCCGGGGATGAACGGCTACGACCTCGCGGTCGCGCTGCGCGCGCTGCCCGAGTACAAGGACGTGCCGCTCATCGCCGTCACGGGCTTCTCGATGTACGACGACCGGGGCCGCGCGCTCGCCTCCGGCTTCGACGCACACCTGACCAAACCCATCAACCCCATGACCCTGCTCGACCTGATTAAAAGCCTGAGAGACTGAAGGAGAATGGCGGCAGATAACCTTGAGGCGGGGCGGGGGGGCAGGCTGGGCAGGTTCTTCGGGTCCGAGCGGGCCGTTCGCGTCGCCTTGCTGCTTTTGGGCGCGGCGGTCATCGCGCTCGTCTTCCGCAAGCTGCAATACGCGACGCAAAGTGTCTGCTGCGGCGACTTCGACGGCTACTACCACATACGTTGGAGCCGCCTGCTCTGGGAGAGCATGAAGGAGGGCCACTTCCCGCCCTCCTTCCAGTGGCTGCCGCTGACGACGCTCAACCCGCGCGACTACGTTGACCACCACCTCTTCTTCCACTTCCTTCAGATTCCTTTCACCTGGTTCGGCGACCTGCGCGCGGGCGCGAAAGTCTCCTCGGTGGTCTACGCGTCGCTGGCCGTCTTCTCCTGCTACTGGCTCGTCGTCCGCTACCGCATCCGCCACACGCTCGTCTGGCTCGTGGCGCTGCTGGCCTGCTCCGCGCCCTTCCTCTACAGGCTGAACATGGCGAAGGCCCCGCCCGTCGCCATCATCTTCACGGTGCTGGGCATCTACCTGCTCTTCGAGCGTAGATACCTGCTGCTCCTGCCGCTCGCGTTCCTGTTCACCTGGGCTTACAGCCTCTTCATCATCCTGACGGGGATGGCCGTCATCTGGACGTGCGTCATCGCGTGGAGCGAGCGGCGGTTCGAGTGGCGGGCCTTCACCTGGGCAGGCGTGGGGATGACCGCGGGGCTCGTCATCAATCCCTACTTCCCGAAGAACGTCATGCTCTTCGTGGAGCACGTCCGCATCAAGGCCACGCTCCTCAGTTTCTCGACCGAGGTCGGGCAGGAGTGGTATCCGTATGAGAGCTGGTACTTGCTGGGGAGCTGCATCGTCGCCTTCGCGGCGATGGTCGTCGGCTACGCGGCCTACGACTGGTCTGACCGCAAGCGCGCGGCGCGACCGCTCTTCCTGCTAATCTTCTCGACAATCCTGATGGTCGTCAGCTTCCGCTCGCGCCGCTGGGTCGAATACTGGCCGCCCTTCGCCGTGCTGTTTGCGGCCTTCAGCCTGCGGCCGCTATTGGAGGGCGCGCGCGCGGCCGTCGGGCGGCTGCCGGGCGACTTGATGCAGGAGCTGGAACCGTTCCTCGACCGCCACGAGCTGCCCGGCGTGGCCGAGGGCGAGCGGCGCAGAGATGTTTTGCAGGAGGTCGAGATAGCCGGCGTCGGCATCTTCCTCGGGCTCGCGGGCTACTTCTTCTTGAAACAGATCGTCTACCCGCCGCCCGAATTCCACACCGCAGACTACGTCAAGGTCATCGCGGCCGTCTCGCTGGGGCTGCTCGCGCTGATGGCCTACATCTTCTGGCGGCGCAGCGTGCTCAAGACCTTCGCGGTGTTGCTGGTCGGAGCCATCGTCATCACCATCAACTTCAACGTGCGCGAGACGCGCAAGTCAATCGAGGGCGACGCGCCGCCGGAGCGCTACGAGGCGTCAATGACGTGGCTGCGCGAGAACGTCCCGGCCGGCGAGAGAGTCTTCAACACGGACTGGGACGACTTCCCGAAGATGTTCTACTACGACACGCGGCACGCCTACGTCTCGGGCCTCGACCCGACCTACCTGCTCAACATGGACAGGAAGCTCGGGCGCGAGCCGAGTCTCTCGGAGCTGTACAAGAAGATCACGCTCGGGCAGGAGGACGACCCGGGGCCGCTCATCCGCGACAAGTTCGGCGCGCGCTACGTCTTCTCGGACCAGGACGACATCCACGACAACTTCTACGCCAAGGCGATGGGGAGCGGCTGGTTCGACCAGATTCACGTCTACACCTTCGAGCGCAAGGACGGGCGGCCGCTCATGCCGGCAGAGTTGGAAGACATCAAGCGCAACGCGCCGCCCGAGCTGGACAACTGGGCGGTCACGGGCAACGGCCGCATCATCGTCACAGGCTCGACGAAGGACTTCGTCTGCGCCGACATCAACAACCTCTGCGACCGCTTCGCCGTCAACAAGGACACGGACTCGACAGTGCTCCGCCTGCGCGACCAGAAAGGCTCGCCTCCCGAAGAAGTGCCCGAAGACACCGGCGATGATGATGAAGAAGGGACTGCCGAGGGTGGAGATGAGCAGCCGGAAAATCAGTGAAGCCCGCAAAAGGGTGGTAGGAACGCGGGCTCAAGGCGCGCTTAACCTGCCGGCGTGCGCTCGCGCTCTAGTAGGGCGATGCGTGCTCGCACCTCAACGGAATCGCCGTAAAGCTCGCCCAGCCCCACCCGTATGAGGTTGAGCGTCTTCTCCACCGCCGCCATCCGCGTCTCCATCGCTGCCATACGCGTATCCAGCCCAGTCAACTGCTGCTGCATGCTCTCCCAGATGGGCCGGGTCTCACGCAGCCGCGCGTCAACTTTCTCTTCGAGCGCCGTCAGCCGCGTTTCCAGAATGGTCATCCAATCGGCGAGCGCCGCCGTGCGCTCGCTGAGCGCCGCTATGTCCCGACGGGTCGCCGCTTGCTCTGAACGAATTGCGGCGAGTTCGGCCAGAACGCGCTCCTCGAACGGGCGCGAGTCCGGCAGTTTTTGTGTTGGGTCTTCAGTCATGACCTCACCTCCTTGGACGAATAGTAACGCTTTGAGGCCCTGACATCAAAGCCCTGTATTACGACGGCTGCTTCCTCACGGCACGAGGATGAGCTTGCCGAACTGGGCGCGGTCTTCCATCAGCTCGTGCGCGCGGCGTGCCTCGGCGAGCGGGAGCACGCGGTCCACGACGGCGCGAATCAGGCCGCGCTCGACGAACTTCATCGCGTCGAGCAGCTCCGCCTTGGAGCCCATGAACGAGCCCAGGAGCGTGAGGTGGCGGTAGAAGACCTGGCGCAAATCCGTGCGCGCGTCGTAGCCGCTGGTCGCGCCGCAGGTGACGAGCCGCCCGTTCTTCGCCAGCGTCAGAATCGAGCCGGGCCACGTCTCCGCCCCAGTGTGCTCGAAGACCACGTCCACGCCGCGCTTGCCCGTCAGCCGTCGCACCTCTTTGGGCCAATCCTCCCGCGTGTAGTTGACCACCTCGTCCGCGCCCAGCTCCTTCGCCTTAGCCAGCTTCTCGTCCGAGCCGGCCGTCGCGATGACGCGCGCGCCCCACAGCTTCGCCACCTGTATGCCTATCGAGCCGACGCCGGAGCCCGCGGCGTGAACAAGAACGTCCTCGCCCGGCTGGACGTTCGCGCGCGTGACGAGCATGTGCCAGGCCGTCACGGTCACGAGGGGCAGCGCCGCGGCCTCCTCCCACTTCAACCCCTGCGGCTTCGGGATGACGTTGACGCCGGGCGCGGCGACCAGCTCCGCGTAGCCCCCGTCGCGCCGGTAGCCGAGCATGTCGTACTCCGGGCAGAGATTGTCCTGCCCGCGCAGGCACTCTATGCAATGGCCGCACGACACGCCCGGGTGCAACATCACCTCGTCGCCCGCGCGCACCCACGTCACCAGCTCCCCTGCCTCGCGCACCACGCCCGCGATGTCGTTGCCCAGGATGTGCGGCAGCTTAATCTCCATGCCGGGCAGGCCGCGCCGCGCCCACACGTCCAGGTGATTGAGCGCGCACGCGCGCACCTCGACCAGCACCTCGTTGGCCCTGATGCTCGGCTCCGCGACCTCGCGGTGCTGCAACACCTCCGGCCCGCCATGCTCTTCAAAAATGACAGCTTTCATAAAGGGTTAATCTCAAGTCCACCGGCGCAAATTCGATACGAGCTCACGTCAGCAATCATAACGCGAACTGAGTTTTCGCGAAAAGGCGCGAAGATTTTGGTTCTCTCCCTGAATCCGCACTTCCGCACCCGAATATGGCAGTTGAAAAAGTGACATAGCCCGCAGCGTGAAAGGCGCTGCCGGGCCGTATGCTCTGCGACGAATGAGAGAAGACAGACCCAGCGCGACGGCTTACCTGATTGCGAGGAGCACGCTCGCCGTCGCGCGTCATCCCGTCCTGGGCGCGCTCGTCCCGCGTCGCTCGACTGAGCTGAGCGAGCGGTTCGTCCGCGCCCGCTCAAGGTTCGCGCGCCTGGCGGACGCGGCCGGCGGCTCAAGACTTGCGCGCCCGCTCCACTCCCTGCTGGAACGCCTCACGGTCCCCGGGATTAAGCTGCATTACGCGCTGCGCAAGCGTTGTCTGGAAGAGGTCGCGCGCGCCGCGCTCGCGGACGGGCTCCGCCAGGTGGTCGTCCTGGGGGCCGGGTTCGACACGCTGGCCCTGCGCCTGCGCGACGCGTCGCCCGAAACACAGTTCTTCGAGGTAGACCACCCGGCGACGCAGCGCGCCAAGATTCGCGCCCTCGGCGACGAAGCGGCGGGCCGTAACCCTCGATTCATCTCGCTCGACCTGGCGCGCGGGAGCCTGGAGGGGGCGTTGCTCGCGCACCCGGATTATGACTCGGAGGCGGACACGCTCTTCGTCGCCGAGGGCCTCCTGATGTATCTGGCGCTGGCGGAAGTGGACCTCGTGCTGAACTTCGTCCGCCGGCACAGCGGCCGCGCGAGCCGCCTCGCGTTCACTTTCATGGAGGTGCAGGAGGGCGGGCGCATAGGCTTCCGCCAATCGAGCCCGCTGGTCAGCGCCTGGCTGCGATTGCGAGGCGAGAGTTTTCGTTGGGGCCTGCCGCGCGCGGAGGCCCGCGAGTTCCTCGCGGCGCGGGGCTTCGCCGTCCGCGAGGTCATCACCTCCGAGACCTTGAGGAACAAATACCTCACGGCCGACGGCCTGAGACACGAGCGCCTGGCGGACGGCGAGTGCCTCTGCGTCTGCGAGCCGGGCTGAAGAGTGAGACCGTGACTGAGATTGGCACAATTCGCGCGAAGACGGCGAGGCCGCACCCCACGGGCGGCGCCTCGCGTCGCGTCCGGGGCCGCGTCGTTAACGACGTTCACTCCGGCCTGAATCGCACGCGCGTGCCGTCAATCCGACGGCCCGACTCAATCGTCGCCCTGCGGGCCGTCATCGCGGAGGCGAGGGCCGCGGGCCGCGCCGTCTCGGTCGCGGGCGGCAGGCACGCGATGGGCGGACAGCAGTTCGCCCGCGACGAAGTGCTGGTGGACACGTCGAGCCTGAACCGCGTCCTCCGCTTCGACCCGGCGCGGCGCGAAATCGAAGTCGAGGCGGGGATTCAGTGGCCCGAACTCGTCAGCCACCTCATAGCGGCGCAGCAGGGCCGCGCTCGGCAATTCGGAATCATTCAGAAGCAGACGGGGGCCGACCGCCTGAGCGTCGGCGGAGCGCTGGCCGCGAACATACACGGCCGCGGGCTGGCGCTCAAACCCATCATCAACGACGTCGAATCCTTCGACCTGGTGGACGCGCGGGGCGAGGTCGTCAGGTGCAGCCGGCGCGAGAATCGTGAACTGTTCGGGCTGGCGGTGGGCGGCTACGGGCTGTTCGGCGTCGTCGCGCGCGTCACGCTCCGGCTCGCGCCGCGCCGCAAACTGAGGCGCGTCGTGCGGCTGCTCGACACGTCGGTGTTGATGCAGTCGTTCGACGGGCGCGTCGCGGCGGGCTTCCTCTACGGCGACTTCCAGTTCATGACGGACCCGGACTCAGACGGCTACCTGTGCCGCGGCGTCTTCTCTTGCTACGAGCCCGTCGCGGACGACGCGGCCGAGCCGCCACGCCACAAAGAACTCTCGCCCGGCGAGTGGGGGCAACTGCTTTATCTGGCGCACGCCGACCGCCGCCGCGCCTTCGAGTCTTACGCGGCGCACTACCTCTCGACGGACGGGCAGCTTTACTGGTCCGACACGCACCAGTTGAGCGTCTACCTGGACGACTACCACCGCGAGCTGGACGGGCGTCTGGGCGCGGCCCACCGCGGGAGCGAAATGATTACTGAGGTCTACGTGCCGCGCGCGGAATTGGCCCGATTCATGGAAGAGACGCGCGCGGACTTTCGGGCGCGCGGGACGGAGTTGATTTACGGGACGGTCAGGCTCATCGAGCGGGACGACGAGAGCTTTCTGGCTTGGGCTGGGCAGAGTTACGCGTGCGTCGTCTTCAACCTGCACGTCGCGCACACGCGGGCGGGAATCGAAAAAGCGCGGGCCGATTTCCGGCGGCTGATTGACCGCGCCGTAGACTTCGGCGGGAGCTACTATCTGACTTATCACCGCTGGGCGACGCGCGAGCAGGTTCTCGCCTGCTACCCGCAGTTCCCGGAGTTCCTGCGCCTGAAGCGACGCCACGACCCGGCCGAGACTTTTCAGAGCGACTGGTATCGCCACTATAAAACGCTCTTCGGCAGGCTGCTCTAGTGCCCCCCGCTGCAACCCGTCCCGAGCACTATCTTCGGCTTCGGCCCCTTGACCTCGTAGACGGATTTGCCTGCGTCCCAGATTGACCGATAGCTCGTGATGACTTCCATCACGCCGTCGCCGTCCACGTCGAGCAGCGCCGTGACAGTCTCCTTGTGGTGCCACTGGCCCGTCTGCACAGGGTCCCTGTGATTCTTCAGCTCCACCTCCGAGACGAGGGGAATCGTCTGCGCTCTCCCGCGTACCACTTTCCTGAGCAGCAATACCGAAAAATCTCCCTTGCTCATAAAATTCCCCGGCGTGTCGGTGCTGTTCGCGGAGATTAAGACCTCTTCGGTTCCGTCGCCGTCCAGGTCAACGCGCAGGAGTTGGAGAATCGTCACCTTCGGCCGGGCGACGCCGACGCTACGCAGGTAGCTCGTGACGACGTTACGGTACTCAGGCTGGTTCGTGCCCTGAACTTTCGGCAGCCTCGGCTGTGCGTCCCAGGAGCCATTGACGCCGAGCACGTCGCCTTCGCCCGCGGGGAGAGGTGAGATTGTGACCGGGATCACGTCTTCGCAAGGGTATTCCGGCTCCGGCTTGGCGGTGACGGTCCCGGTCCCGGCGGTCCCCGTCAGCGTGTAGAGGCGAAACTTCTCGCCCTCTTTCAAGAGCGGACCCGCCTCGACGGCCTCCGCAGCCTTCTTGCCGTCGTAACTCCCGAACAACTCACCCTGCCTGGCGTCAACCAGGAAGTGAATCTCCTGCGCCCGCGCGCCATTAAAGCCAGAAACCAGCAGCAGGCAGACGAGAATGAAAAGCAAAGGCTTTCTCATAAAAAGCTCCTTTCCCGCTTTGTCTGGTTGAAGGTCAGTACCGCCTGCGGTAGCGGGCGGGTGACGGCGATGCTTGAGACCCGCCCGCTACCGCAGGCGGTACTGACTCAGCGCGCGGACGCGAAGCTCGCTTCGGTAGTCTCTGCCGATGGCTCGGCGGCCTGCTGGCGCGCGTGGTAAGAGGAGCGCGTCAACGGGCTGGACTCGACGTGGCGGAAGCCCAAAGCCATGCCGGCCTCGCGCCAGCGCGCGAACTCTTCGGGCGTGACGTAGCGCTCGACCGGCAGCCGCCGCTCGTAGGGTTGCAGGTACTGGCCTATGGTCATGATGTCGCACGAGACCGAGCGCAGGTCTTTCATCAACTCGACCACCTCGTCGAAAGTCTCGCCGAGGCCCACCATGATGCCGCTCTTGGTGAGCATCCCGCGCGCCTCCATGTCGCGGCGGCGCGCGGCGCGTTCGAGGAGCGTCAGCGTCTGCTGGTAGTCGGCGTCCGGGCGGACGCGGCGGTAGAGACGCGCGATGGTCTCGGTGTTGTGGTTGAGCACGTCCGGTTGCGCGTCGAGCACGGCGTCGAGCGCTTCACGGTCGCCGTTGAAGTCCGGGATTAAGACTTCTATCTTGCACGCCGGGTTGAGCCGGCGCACCTCGCGTATGGTCTCGGCCCAGTGGGCCGCGCCGCCGTCCGCGAGGTCGTCGCGGTTGACGGAGGTGATGACGGCGTGGGCCAAATTCAGGTGGTGCACGGCCTCCGCAACGTGGCGCGGCTCTTCAGGGTCGAGGCTCCCCGGCTTGCCCTTGCCGACGGCGCAGAAGCCGCAGTGACGCGTGCAGATGTCGCCGGCGAGCATGAAGGTCGCCGTCCGGTCAGACCAGCACTCGAAGATGTTAGGGCACTTGGCCTCCTGGCAGACCGTGTGCAGGTTCAGTCCCTCGATCAGCTTGAGTACGTGATTCTGGTTCGTCGGGTCGCCCAGCCGAATCTTCAGCCACTCGGGCTTCGGCTGGCGCGGCTTGTTACTGATGACTCTGAGTTCGCGTCCCATGATGGCTCTATCTTACCATTGAAGCGCGGCTCAGAGCAGTCGCGCCAGGGCTTCGGGGTCAATGTTGCCGCCGGAGAGGACGACGCCGACGCGGCGCACGTCCGGCGGGATTTTCCCGTGGAGGACGGCCGCGGCCGCGGCCGCCCCGCTCGGCTCGACCAGAATCTTCATGCGGAAGAGCAGGAACTTGAGCGCGGCGATCAGCTCCTCTTCGGAGACGGTCAGCACGTCCTCGGCGTTCGCGCGCGTGACGGGGAAGGTGAGCGCGCCGGGGCTCTGCACGCGGAGCCCGTCCGCAATCGTCGCGGACGGCGGAATCCTGACGCGCTCGCCCGCGAGGAACGAGCGGCGCGTGTCGTCCGCCAGCTCCGGCTCCGTGGCGAAACAGCGAATCTCTGGATTGACGCCCTTGGCCGCGGTGCTCGCGCCCGCGAAGAGGCCGCCGCCGCTGCAAGGCGTGACGAGGCCATCCAGATCGGGTGCCTCCTCCAACAGTTCCAGCGCGCAAGTGCCCTGTCCGGCCATGATCAGGTAATCGTCGTATGGGGGAACCATGACGAGACCGTCGCGCTCGGCTATCTCGCGCGCGATCTGTTCGCGGTCCTCGCGCAGGCGGTCGAAGAGGACTAGCTCGGCCCCGTAGCCGCGCGTCGCCGCGAGCTTGGCCTGCGGCGCGTCCGACGGCATGACTATACGGGCGCGCGCGCCGGCCTCGCGCGCCGCGAGCGCCACGGCCTGCGCGTGGTTGCCGGAGGAGTGCGCGACGACGCCGCGCGCCAGTTCCTCTTTCGACAGCGAGCGAAGCTTGTTGGTCGCGCCGCGAAACTTGAACGCCCCGACGCGCTGCATGTTCTCGCACTTGAAATAGACGCGCACGTCGCGCGAGCCGCCTTGCGACGCGGCCGCGTCGAACGCGCGGGAAGTTAAGACGGGCGTGCGGTGGACGTGCGGCCGGATGCGCTCGTGCGCCTCTTTGATTAATTCGAGTGTCAGCATCGGATGACTTTTTTCTTTGCGCCTTACGTCTTCTCTTTGCGCCTCCAGCGTGAACGGCTGTTTCGCGCAAAGGCGCTAAGGGAAAACGTAAGGCGCAAAGGGTTGAGTGTTAATTGGAGTTCAGGATGTAACGGTTTCCGGTTGCTCCTGTTGCTCCTGCATGGCTTCCTCAAGCGGCATCTCGAAGACCTCGGCGAAGCGCGCGACGAGGCGGTCTTCGACCTCAGTCATGTCCACGTCGCGCCCGAGCAGCTCGCGCATGGAGGTGACGGGCTCGCCCTCGCAGGCGATGATCAGGTCGAAGAAGCTGAGGTCCGTGTTGACGTTCAGCGCGAAGCCGTGCGTCGTCACCCAGCGCGCGATGTGCACGCCGATGGCGGCCACCTTGCCGCGCGCCGTGTGCACGCCGGTCAGCCCCTTGATGCGGAAGCCCTCTATGCCGAAATCCGCGAGCGCGCGCAGCAGGACTTCTTCCAGGTCGCGCACGTAGCGGTGCACGTCCTCGCGCTCCGGGCTCAGGTTGACGATGGGATAGCCGACCACCTGCCCGAGCCCGTGGTACGTGACCTTGCCGCCGCGGTTGGTCTCGAAGACGGCGACGCCGCGCGCGTCCAGAATCTCCTGCGGGGCGAGAATGCCCGCGGCGGTCGCGCCGCGCCCGAGCGTGAGCGTGTGCGGGTGCTCGACCAAGAGCAGCGTGTCCGGCTGCTCGCGCGCGAGCACTCGTCGCTCCGTCTCCTTCTGCGCGGCGAGCGCCGCACCGTATTCGAGGCGGCCCAGCCGGCGGACTCTAAGTGCGCGTAGTCTCATGACGAAAGTAAGGCCCATTCTAGCAGGACGGGCGCGGCCGTGACCAACGGCGGCCGCCGGGGCTTGACTCGCGCAACCATTTGGCAGAATAGTCTAATCAAAGTCCCCGCGCAGTGAAGACAACGAATGGAGGATGAGAGTAACTTGAGACGCGCTATTATCACGATGACCATCGGCCTGCTCCTCTTGCCCGCGCCGCTTCTGGCACAGAATCGCCAACGCAGAACTTCTTCCGGCCGAAGCACGCCGCGGACGGGCCGCGCCACCGGCGACTACGCCGCCGCGGCCGAGCGCAACGCGGGGGCCAAGCTCGTGGCCGACCAGATCAAGGTGCTGACCCGCTTCCTGTACCTGCTCGGCGGGGTGGCGAAGGGGATAGAGGCTGCGGACGTGGCGGCGCGCGCCGGCGAGGCGACGCCCACGCAGGTGCAGCAGACCGAGCGGAGCAAGGCGACTGTCAAGAACAGCCTGCAAAACGTCCGCGAGGGGCTGGATCAGTTGGAGATTGATTTCCGCACGAAGCCGGAGTTGCAGCGCTTCTACACGAGCCTCGCAGGCGTGGCCGCCGGCGCGGCGACGGCAGAGGACCAGGCCGCCGCCAACCAGTTAGACCAGGCCGGCCGCTCGCTCCTCAACGTCGTCAACCGCCTGACCGACGTGCTCCTCGAAATGCGCTGAAGAAGGCAAGACCCCGAAGGAGTCTTAACTCTTACTTTTTGCCTTTTGGGTAGTAGCCCTGGCGCGCGCGGACGCGGAGCGCGGGCTGCGCGGGGAGCGCGACCTTGATGCGCAAGAATTTGTTAGCCGGGCTCTCGTTGTTCGAGTAGTACTGGAGCAGGTACTGCGAGCGCAGCTCCGAGGCGATGCGGTCGAACAACAAGGTCAGCTCTTCGATCCTGCCGGGGACGAAAGAGTTGCCGCCGGTCGCCTCGGCCAGTCGTGCCATGCCCTCCTGCGCGCGCATCCCGGGCAAGTTGAGGCGCAGGCCCTCGCCGCTCGGGTTGAGCGAATAGAAGGTGACCTCGGCGCGCTGCAACTCGCGCTGCACTTCGAGCAGCGCCTGCGCGTGGATGTCGTTGCGCTGGCGGACGAGCTGGGTTTTCGTCGGCTGGTCGAGCTTGCCGTCCGGCGAGTCCTTCATCGCGAGGAACGCCGCCTTCTCAATCTCACGCGTCTTGGTGCTGAAGTTGTCTTCGCCGTCGGAGATGACGACGATCACGCGGCGGTGCTGCGCCGGCGTGTTGTCCTCCAGATACTTCGCCGCCATGATGAGGGCGTCGTAGAAGGCGGTCGCGCCTTTCGTGGGCAGGATCGTCAGCAGCCTGCCCGCCGCGCGCTCGGCGGTGTCGCGCGCTTGCTCCAGCCGGGGCTCCTGCTGCACCGCGAAGACGGTCGCGCGGTCCTCGCGCCTGAGCACCTGCTTGAGGAACTGGGCCGCGGCCTGCTTCTCAAAATCCAGGCGCTCGTAGACGCTGCCCGACACGTCGAGCAGGAGTGCGATTTCGAGCGGAACCTGCTCGGGGTCGCCGATCGCCGTGATCTCCTGCGCGCGCCCTTCTTCTTCGAGGCGGAAGTCTGGGACCTTGAGGCCGAGGACGGGCTGGCCCGTACTGCTCGTCACGGAGACGGGCACGACGACCAGGTTCGACGTGACGCGCACCACCTCGTAGTCTTCATCCTTCGGCGGCGGTGGCGGCGTCGGCGTCGGCCGCGGCATCACGGGCGGCGGCTCACTCGGCAGCGTCGGCTCCTGCGCGCGGACCACACCGGCGGCCGATAAAAAAAGAAAAGCCAGCGCCGCGGTGAGCGCCAGCGTCGAGCGTCTCGTCATCTGCTTTCGACTAAAAATCATCAGGTCAACCCCCAGGCCAGTGACAGGTGAAAAGTGACAGGTGACAGGAAGGACGTTTACTCCTGTCACCTGTCACCTGTTGCTTGTCACCGCTATTCAGGCGTTGACGTGCTGGCCGAGCCGCTGGGGGTCGTCATGGTCGGCGCTCCCTGCTGTAGGCCGCGGTTGACGAGGATTTTGACCTCGACGCGGCGGTTCTGCTGGCGGCCCTCGCGGGTCGTGTTGTCCGCCACCGAGTTCGACTCGCCGTAGCCGAAGGGCGTGACGATGCGGCGGAGCGGTATCCTGTGATTCTCGGCCAGGTAGCGCACGACGGCGTCGGCGCGCTGCGTGCTCAGCATCCGGTTGCGTGCGACGCTGCCGGTCGAGTCGGCGTAGCCGGAGACTTCAATCACGTAGCCCTTCGCGTTCAGGGCCTTGGTCGCGATCTCGTCGAGCTGCGCCTTGGCGTCGCGCGAAAGAATGGAACTGCCCGAGCGGAAGGTGATGGCGATGGACTCCTGCGGGACGTAGTCGTCCAAGGCCGAGATGCGCTCATTCGTCGCGTTGACGCCTGCGACCGCCGCGTCCGCAGTCTCCTGCGCCGCCTTCGCGCCGCCGCGTGCCGCGTTCGAGACCGCCGCCAGTTCGTCTATCTGGCCGGAGAGGCGCTGCGCGTTCTGCTCGACCTGCTCGATGCGGCCCTCGGCGGAGCCGACGCGAGTCTCGACGGGGTCAACGCGGGACTCGACCGTGCGCGCCACGCGGAGGTCCGAGTTCGAGAAGCGGATTTTGTTGGCGACCAGCTCGCCGGAGGAGCCGCCGCGCCCTTCGACTTCCACGTTCAAGCCGCGGAGGATGCTGGTCACGCCGTAGCGCGTGCCGCCGCCGAAGAAGCCACCCTTGGACTTGACGCTGGTCGTGTCCGTCAGGCGGACGGTCGTGTCCACGCCGTTCATGTCGCGGACGACGAAGGTGTCGGCGTCGCGGCGCACGACCACGCCCTCGACCTTCATCTTCTCCCCTGAGGAGACGGTGCGCATGTTGCCCTGCTGGGCCACGCTGGTCGGAGGCTTAATCGAGGCGGGCGTCTGGTTGACGCTGGAATCCGGGCCGGCCTGCGCCAGCGCGGCACCGGCGGCCGTCACGACGAGGGCGAAAGCGAGAAACAGTTTGCCGAAGGGTCGGGAATTGTCAGCACTCATAATCTTTTTAACTCCATATCAGCGGGGCCTTAGTTGGTCGGGCTGCCCGCAAGGTTAAGGCGACAATGCCGGACGGTCGGGGGCCACCGTGAGCCGCAAGCCGCAGGTTAAATTTGATTCGCACACTAAGAGTTCGCGCCCGAGTGAATGGACGGCCGCGAACCCGAACAATTGCGAGGTGTCGAACCTGTTAACGATTAGCCTGATCGTCTGAGGCCGAATATTAATCAACAATGGGGGGAAGTCAAGCACCCCTCGGACGAAAAGAGCCAAAGGGGCCGCCCCGCAAGCGCTAAATTAGAGAATTGCCACCGGAATGCAACGAAAGGAAGGCAGAAGGCAGAAGGCGGAAGGCAGGAAGAGAAAACCTGTTTTTCGTTCTTCCCGCCTTCCGCCTTCTGCCTTCTGCCTTCCGCTTTTTCAGACCTGGAACTCGGCCCGCTCCAGAATCTCCTTGACGTAGCCGAGGAACTTCTCCGCGTCGGAGCCGTCAATGATGCGGTGGTCGAAGGTCAGTGCGAAGTAGGCCATCTGGCGGATGGCGATGTGGTCGTCGCCGTCCTCGGAGGTGACGACCTTCGCGCGCTTCTCGATGGCCCCGACGCCGAGGATGGCGACCTGCGGCTGGTTGATGATGGGCGTGCCGAAGAGGCCGCCGAAGACGCCCGGGTTGGTGATGGTGAACGTGCCGCCCGCCACCTCGTCCGGCTTCAACTGCTTGGCGCGCGCGCGGTCGGCCAGGTCGTTCGCGGCCCGCGCGAGCCCCGAAATCGAGAGGTCTTCGGCGCGCTTGATGACCGGCACAATCAAGCCCCAGTCGAGCGCCACGGCCATCCCTAAGTTGATGTCGCGCTTGTAGACGATCTGGTCGCCGGAGACCTGCGCGTTGAAGACGGGGAACTTGCGTATGGCGGATGTTACGGCCTGGAAGATGAAAGGCATGAAGGTGAGCTTCGTGCCCGTGCGCTCCTGGAACTCGCGCTTGAAGCGGTCGCGCAGCCGCGCGATACGCGTCATGTCAATCTCGTAGACGGTCGTGACGTGCGCCGAGGTGCGCCGAGACATGATCATGTGCTCGGCGATCTTCTTGCGCATGACGCTCATCTGCTCGACGCGGTCTTCGGCAGCGGGCGGCGCGACGGGCGGTGCCTGCACGGGCGGCGCTTGAGAGGGCGCGGACGGCTGGGGCGTGGGTGCGCCGCCACCTTGCATGGCCTCCTGCGGCGTCATCATCGCGCCCGACTCTATGAAGCTCAGGATGTCGTTCTTGGTGACGCGGCCGCTCATGCCCGTGCCTTCGAGGCGCGTGATGTCTATGCCGTGCTCGCGCGCGATGTTGCGCACGAGCGGGCTCGACTTCGTGCGGCGCAACTCTTCGGCCGTCTGCTCGCGGCCGTTCCCGCCCGCGGCTTCGGCCGGCTGCTGCGGCTGTTGTGCCGGAGGCTCGGCGGCCTTCTGGCCCTCGTCCGCCTTCGGGGCGGGGGGCGCGGGCTGCTCGGCCTGCGCCGTCGGCGGCGGCTGGGGCGGAGGCTCTGGCGACACGGCCGCCTGTGACGCGGGGGCCGGGGCCGCGGAGACTTCGGCGGGGCTCGCGCCGCCGTTCGCGCCGGACGCGCCCTCGCCGCCGTCCAGAACGGCGACCACCTTGTTGACCTCGACCGTCTCGCCCTCCTGGAACTTAATCTCCGTGAGGACGCCCGCGGCCGGGCTCGGAATCTCCGCGTCCACCTTGTCGGTCGAGATTTCGAACAGCGGCTCGTCGCGCTCCACGCGGTCGCCGACCTTCTTCAGCCACCGCGTGATCGTCCCCTCGGCGATGGACTCGCCCATCTGCGGCATGACAACTTCTGTACTCATATTCTCTCCAGTGGTCAGTGGTCAGTGGCCGGTGGTCAGTGAGAAATCAGTTTTTAACTGACCACCGACCACTGACCACTGACCACTTTTCTTTACCCTTCTGCTGTGGTCGGGTCAATGACCGACTTGACTTCGGAAACGCTGTTGGCGGGGAAGCCGCCCTGCGCTGCGTGCTCGCGCACCATCTCTGCGTTCGGCGCGATGTAGACGCAGTAGACCTTGTCGCCCGTGACGTAACTCTGCACCCACTGAATCTGCGGCCCCATGTTCTGCAAGACGCCGCACGACTTCTGCGAGATGCCCCGCAGCTCCTCGGCCGTCAAATCGCCAGCCCCCGGAATCTCCCGCTCGATGACAAACTTCGGCATGACTTTGCGCTCCTCTCGTGAATCAGTGGTCAGTGGTCGGTGGTCAGTGGTCAGTTAAAGACAGGCGCGGTCGTCAGCATAGAGCTTATTGCTTTTAACTGACCACCGGCCACTGACCACTGACCACTGCTAATACGCCGCCAGCCGCCGCGCCGCGTCGAGCACGTCCTTGGTCTGCGGCAGGTAATACTCTTCGAGCGGCGGCGAGTAAGGCACGGGCGTGTCGAGCGAGGCGACGCGCACCACGGGCGCGTCGAGCCACTCGAAAGCCTCCTCCGCGATGGTGGCGGCAATCTCGCCGCCGATGCCGCCCGTGCGCGACGCCTCGTGCAGCACCATGACCTTGCTCGTCTTCTTCACGGACGCCAGGATCGCCGCCTTGTCCATCGGCGCGAGCGTCCTGAGGTCTATCACCTCCACGTCCAGGCCCTCCTTCTCCAACTCGGTCGCCGCGTCGAGCGCGTTCAGCACTTGCGCGCCGAACGTAATGATGGAGAGGTCGCGCCCCTCGCGCGCCACGCGTGCCTTGCCTATCTCCACGACGTAGTCCTCCTCGGGCAACTCCTCGCGCAGCCGCGGCAGGCGGTAGAGCTTCTTGTGCTCGAAGAAGAGCACCGGATCGGGATCGCGGATGGCGGCCTTGATTAAACCCTTCGCGTCGTAGGCCGTCGAGGGCTCCACTATCTTCAGCCCGGCCGTGTTGAGGAAGAACGCCTCGGCGTTGATCGAGTGGAACGGGCCGGCGTGGACGCCCGAGCCGCACGGGCCGCGGAAGACGGCCGCGATTCCTGCGCCCCAGCGGTAGCGGCACTTCGCGGCGTAGTTGGTCAGCATGTCGAAGCCCGCGGAGATGAAGTCTATGAACTGGAACTCGGCGACGGGCCGCATCCCCATCAGCGCCGCGCCGCACGCCGCTCCGACAATCGCCGCCTCCGAGATCGGCGTGTCAATCACGCGCCCCTCGCCGAACTCGTCCAGGAGGCCGTCCGTCACCTTGAACGCGCCGCCGTACTCGCCCACGTCCTCGCCTATGCAGAAGACCGTAGGGTCGCGCTCCATCTCCTCCCAGATGCCCTGGCGTATGGCCTCGACAAAAGTCGCCACGCCGCCGCGCGCCGGCTTATTAGATTTGTGGTCTTTCCTGACTGTTGCTGACATGAATTTTAGTTTTCCAAAACTTTCGGACGAAAAGCCGGTGGCACAATGTTGTTATCGTAGACTCTGTAAGCCGCCTGCTCCGGCTCGGGCATCGGCGAGGATTCGGCCCACGCCACGTCCTCGTCTATTTCGCGGTTGATGCCAGCCGTTATGGCTTCGAGCCTCTCTCTCGTGGCGACGTTCCGTTCAGTCAAGTATCTCTCGTAGCGGTCAACGGGGTCGTTGTTCTTCTCCCACCACTCGATCTCGCCCTCAGGGATGTACCGCTGGTCGTCGTGCTCGGCGTGGCCCTTGCGCCTGTAGGTCTTGGCTTCGATTAACACAGCGCCTCCGCCTCCGCGCGCGTACTCGGCCGCCTTCTTCGTCACCTCGTAGCAGGCGACGATGTCGTTGCCGTCAACGATGTGGCCGGGGATGCCATAGCCCGCGGCCTTCTCCGCGAGGTCCTTGACGGCCGTCTGCTTCGAGGTCGGCGTCGAATAAGCATAGTGGTTGTACTCGGCGACGACGATCAGGGGCAGGCGCTGGACGGCGGCGAAGTTCAGCCCCTCGTGGAACGCGCCCGTGCTCATCCCGCCGTCGCCTATGTAAGCGACGGCGACAAGCTCCTTCTGCTGCATCCGTGCGCCGAGGAGCACGCCCGTCATCACGGGGATCATGTCGCCGAGGTGCGAAATTGGCCCGATGAAGCCTTTGCTCATGTCGCCGAAGTGTATATTGAGGTCGCGTCCGCCCGAAGGCCCCCACGCCTTCGCCATGTACTGCGCGAAAATCTCGCGCGGCCGGATGCCCTTGACGAGCACCGCGCCGAGGTCGCGTATCAAGGGGGTGATGAAGTCGCGGGGTTCAAGCGCGTAGGCCGTGCCCACGGCCGTCGCCTCCTGCCCGAGCGAGCGGAACACGCCGCCGACCACCTTCGTCTGCCGGTACAGGTTGACGAGCCGCTCCTCGACCAGCCGCGTCATCTTCAGGTAGCGGTAAAGCTCCAGCATCTGCTCAGCCCCGAGCGTCGTCTCCGCCGTGCAGGACAAGGGCGCTTGAGCTTCCGTTTTATCTTCGCCGTTCATAGTTTAGGAGTCAGAATACAGAAGTCAGGAGTCAGAAGGAAAGAAAGGCAGAAGAACGGAAGGCTTTTTATTCTGACTTCTGACTTCTGACTCCTGACTCCTGTCTTTACATGTGAATGGTTAAGCCGTGGATGCCTTCGGCAGCCTCCATGACGGCCTCGGAGATGGTCGGGTGAGCGTGCATGGTGCGGCCCAGCTCGTCCGCGGTTGATTCGAGCTGCATGGCGACGCAGGCTTCGGCGATCAGCTCGGTCGCGTGCGGGCCGATGATGTGCACGCCCAAAAGCTCGTCGTACTTCGTCTCGGAGATGACCTTGACGAAGCCCTCCTCCTCGCCGAGGATGCGCGCCTTGCCCGACGCGGAGAAGAGAAACTTAGCCACCTTCACGTCGTAGCCCTCGTCGCGTGCCTTCTTCTCCGTCAGCCCGACGCTCGCCACTTCGGGGTCGCAGTAAGTACAACACGGGACGTGGCGCAAGTTGATCGGCCGCGCGTCCTCGTGTCCCGCGATCTGCTCGACCGCCAGGATGCCCTCCTTCGAGGCGAGGTGCGCGAGCCACGGCGTCGGGATCACGTCGCCGATGGCGTAAACATTCGGCTCATCCGTGCGGCAGAACTCGTCCACCTGAATCGCCCCGCGCTCGACCTTGATCTTCGTGCCTTCGAGCCCCAGGCCCTCTATGAACGGCATACGCCCCACGGCGACCAGCAGCATCTCGGCTTCGAGCTTGACCTCCTCGCCTTTTGAGGTCTTGCCCGTCAGCACGACGCCCGCGCCCGTCTTCTCCATCTTTTCGAGCTTGGTGTCCAACTGCGACTTGATGCCGCGCTTGCGGAACGCCCTCTCAAGCTCCTTCGAAACCTCCTCGTCTTCAAGCGGGAGGAGCCGCGGCATCAACTCGACAATCGTCGTCTCGCAGCCGAAGCGCGAGTAAACGGAGGCGAACTCGACGCCGACCGCGCCCGCGCCCATGACGATCAGGGACTTCGGAATCTCTTTCAATTCCAGGATGTGGTCGGAGTTGACGACCTTCGAGCCGTCGGTCTCGAAGCCCGGGATGGGGCGCACGACGGAGCCCGTGGCGATGATGATGTTGCGCGTGTTGATGGTCTGCTCCTGGCCGTCCTCGCCTTTGACGATGACTTTGCCCGGCAGACTGAGCCGCCCCGCGCCCTTGAACGTCGTGATCTTGTTCTTCTTCATCAGAAACTCTATGCCCTTAGAGTTCTTCGTCACGACCTTGTCCTTGCGCTTCTGCACGTCCGCGAAGGCGAGCTGCACGCCCGTGACCTGCACGCCGAAGTCCGCCAGCCCGTGCTGCGCCTTCTCGTAGTAGTGCGCCGACATCAAGAGTTGCTTCGTCGGGATGCAGCCGCGCAGCGTGCAAGTCCCGCCCAGCCGCTTGTCCTTCTCCACGAGCGCGACCTTGAGGCCGAGCTGCGCGCCGCGAATCGCCGCCACGTACCCGCCGGGTCCGCTGCCGATAACCGTCACGTCGAATTGTTCAGTAGCCAATGTCCTCTCCTTAGGTGACAGACGATGAGTAAAAACGCTCTCTTTTACCTGTTACCGTCTCTGAATTTCTGAATCTGTGCCCCGTGGTGTGCGAAGTGTTTGAAGGTCACCGCCTCGATGTACTTGTAGGCGGGTGAGGCTTCGTCCACCTCTTCGGGGAGCGAAGCGATGATGCGTTCCATCTCGGCGTGCGCGGCGTCGAACTCCTCGCGCATCTGCGGGAAGGAGCGCCCGTGGCGGTCCTCGACCGCGCGCCGGTTGAACTCGTCAATCATCTCCTGGTTCATCCGCTGCGGCTTCCACGTCCCGTCCTGAATCTCTTTGACGATGCGCGCCACCTCTATCTCCCAGGCGGCGATGTGTGAGAGCGCGTCTTTGATAGACCACTGCTCGGTGAGGCCGACGCGCGTCGCGTCTTCCTCGGACAAGCCTTCGAGGGCGGCAACGAGCCCCCCGTGAGATTCGCGCACGCGCTCCTGCAATTCGGTCCTCTTCATCGCGGTCTTATCGCCCGGCCGGGCGCGAGGCGTGGCCCGGCGGCCTCCATTTCTCTTAGGTGTTAAGTCTTAGGCAATAGTATAGACACGTTGTCAGTGCTTTTACAAAAGCGCGGCATTATAATCCCGGACGCGAGATTCATCAAAATCAGCCCGAAGCGAGGTTTGTCAGCCGATGGAACACTCCGAAGGATTCTTGAAACTGGTCGAGGAAGCCCGCCGCCGCATACGCGAAATCACCGTCGAGGAGACGCGCGAACGCATGGAGGCGGGCGAGGGCGCGCGCCTGATAGACGTGCGCGAAGACCACGAGTGGGAGGCCAGCCACGCCGCCGGAGCCGAGCACCTCGGCAAAGGCATCATCGAGCGCGACATCGAACGCCTCGTCCCCGACAAGAGCACCGAACTCATCCTCTACTGCGGCGGCGGCTACCGCTCCGCCCTCGCCGCCGAAGTCCTCCAACGCATGGGCTACTACGACGTGTCTTCAATGGCCGGCGGCTGGAAAGCCTGGCAAGAGGCGGGCGCTCCCGTTGAAGGTGATAAGGATTAATAATGAATCTCTGGCTGGTGAGTCCGCTGGCATGATCTTGTATTGGACGCGACTACTTCAAATCCATGTGTTTGATGGGGACTAATCTGTGGCCGAGCATGTCAACGCCCGCCTGGCTCTGTTCGAGCACGATGTATCCAATCAGCGGTAGTGTCCTAATTACATTTCCTCTGTGTCCCTCTGTGTCCTCCGTGGTGAATGAATCCTGAAGGAATACTCACCACGGAGGACACAGAGGAACACAGAGGTGGACAAAGAAAAACTGAAATCAGGACACTACCAAGATTCCCGGTCAGCTAACAAAATACTTGCTCGCCAACACTAGAGCTAGGCATTACCTCAGAATGAAGATTTATTCTTAACTACGAGTAAGGTGTTCGCTGTCGCGGGGATGGCGTTCCGTCGTCTGGGAACGATGTTCCGGGATGAGGGAACATCGTTCTGCTGCTCGGGAACATTATTCTTATCTACCAGAACGACGTTCCTTGTGATGGGAAGAACGTTCCGGCGGGTGGGAATGGCGTTCCGGTGGGTGGGAAGAGGATTCTGAGGGGGTGAAGGCTTGTGCCGGGCAGGTTAATTTTGTTGTTGCATGGGCGTTGGAGTGGGCGTAAGATTCGGCGCGTCCTCGCGTGATCTCAAACCTTTTCTCACGAAGGAGACTCACAAATGGCGAATCAAACTACAAGATTGAAGCCTTCTCTGATTCAGGCGGATAGGGATGCGTTTGCGGCGTTGCAGGCGATTGCGGGGTATGCGCCGGCTAATGCGGCTTATGCGTTGGCGGCGATTGTGGCGGCGCGGGCGAGTCTTGATGGTGCGCAGCAGGCGGAGACGCAGACGGCTGCGGCTGCGGCTGCGGCGCGTGACAGTGCGGTGGCGAGTGAGTGGGAGTTTCATAATCTGATGCTGGGGGCGAAGGACCAGATCATCGCGCAGTTCGGGAAGGACTCGAACGAGGTGCAGGCGGTGGGGTTGAAGAGGAAGTCGGAGTACAGTCGGCCGAGGCCGCGCGCGAAGAAGGAGAGCACGCCCGCATAGAAGGACCGGGAAAGATAGTCGGGCCGGAGCCCCGGAGTGGTGACAGATGCTGCCGCCACTGCCGGGGCTCAAGTTTTGTTAAGGTGATGTCAGCCCAGCGCGGAGTGCGGGTCGGAGAAGTAGCTTTCGAGCCGTTCGAAGTAGCGGCCGACGTGCAGGCCGTCCATGAGGGCATGATGCGCCTCGACCGAGATGGGCATCATTAAGCGGCCGCCGTCGGCGCGATACTTGCCGAACGCGATTTTAGGAACGGATTCCTCGCGCGCCCCTCTGCGGGCGTGGGAGATGCTGGTAAACGTGGCCCAGGGGATGACGGAGTGGTGAATGAGGTCGTCCCGCTCCGCGCGCCCGGATAGCTGGACCCCTTCGGCCCTGGCGCGCTCGATGCTCTCCCGGGCGCGGGCGTGAAAGACCTGGAAGTCGTCGTCATAGTCGAAGAAGGCGAAGGTGAAGTTTTCATCGTCGAGCAGGATGGTCGTCCCCGCGTGGATGCGGTCGTGGACGAGGACGCGGTCGCCGCGCAGCCTGTAGCGGAACGGCTCGACCTCGTTGGCCGCCTTCATAGAGCAGAAGTGATAGGCGACGAAGAAAGATACGTCCTCCATCGCGCGCGTCCATTCAAGCAGCGGCGCGACATCAACGCTGGTGCAGATATTGAAGAACGGGTTGTGATAGTCCTTGAAGAACTCGAACTGCTGCCGGCGTCGCCAATTTTCAACATCTAAATATCTGGACATTTGATTTCAAGCGAACAGTCGTTCCGGGCCTCAACGTTTCTTAGGCTCCATGACTCCTGAAGAAATTGGGCCGGCGAATTATGGAAAATTTCGTCCGCGACTACAAGCTTTTTGACGGCGCGGCTTTTACGCAACGCCCTCGTCCGTGGTGTACAATTAAAGGTGTAAAGCGATTCCCAGTTGCAGGACGAGGATGAACCATTCTATGTCACAGGAAGCGAGTAAGCAGAGAGCAGAGCGCGGCGCGGACGTGCGCGTCGAGACCGATTCGATGGGCGAGATAGAAGTCCCGAACGACAAGTATTACGGGGCGCAGACGCAGCGGTCGCTGATTCACTTCGACATAGGTGACGACGTGATGCCGCGCGAGATGATTCGCGCGCTCGGCGTGTTGAAGAAGGCGGCGGCGCTCGTCAATCAGGATTTGGGGAAGCTGCCGAAGGACAAGGCGGACCTCATCTCCCGCGCGGCCGACGAGGTGATAGAAGGGAAGCTGGACGCGCATTTCCCGTTGCGCGTGTGGCAGACGGGGTCTGGGACGCAGACGAACATGAACGCCAACGAGGTCATCTCGAACCGCGCGATAGAGCTGGGCGGCGGCGTGATGGGGAGCAAAGCGCCCGTCCACCCGAACGACCACGTCAACATGTCGCAGTCCTCGAACGACACCTTCCCCACGGCCATGCACATCGCGGCCGCGGAGGAGATGAACAAGCTCATCGCGGAAGTCCAGCGCCTGCACGACGCGATTGACGCGAAGGCCAAAGAGTTCGCGGGCGTCGTCAAGATCGGCCGCACGCACTTGCAGGACGCGACGCCCATCACGGTCGGGCAGGAGATGTCCGGCTGGGCCAGTTTGATAGAGCGCGACATAGAGCGGCTGCGCCTCGCCCTGCCCGGGCTCTACGACCTCGCCATAGGCGGCACGGCCGTCGGCACGGGGCTCAACTCGCACCCGGAGTTCGGCGAGCGCGCGGCCGCCAAGATTGCGGAGCTGACGGGCTTGCCTTTCAAGTCCCACCCGAACAAGTTCGCGGCGCTCTCGGCACACGACGAGATGGTCTTCGCGAGCGGCGCGCTGAAGACGCTCGCGGCCTCGCTGATGAAGATTGCGAACGACATACGCTGGCTAGCCTCCGGGCCGCGCGCGGGCTTTTGTGAGTTAATCCTGCCGGAGAACGAGCCCGGCTCGTCCATCATGCCGGGCAAGGTCAACCCGACGCAAAGTGAGGCGATGACGATGGTCGCCGTGCAGGTCTTCGGCAACGACGCCGCCATAGGCTTCGCGGGCTCGCAGGGCAACTTCGAGTTGAACGTCTTCAACCCCGTCATGATTCACAACCTGCTCCACTCGATTCGCCTCATCAAGGACGCCTGCCACGGCTTCGTGGACTACTGCGTCCGAGGCATCGAGCTGAACCGCGAGAAGATTGACGAGCACCTCAGAAACTCGCTCATGCTGGTGACAGCCCTGAACCCACACATAGGCTACGACAACGCCGCGAAGATCGCTAAGAACGCGCACAAGAAGGGCATCTCCTTGCGCGAGTCGGCTATCGGGCTGGGGCTTCTGACCGGCGAGCAGTTCGACGAGTACGTCAAGCCGGAGGAGATGACGCACCCGTAGAAAAGCAATGCGGAAGGCGGAAGGCAGAAGGCGGAAGGCAGAAGGCAGAAGGCGGAATGATGAATAAAAGGCAATCGTCTTTTATTCATCATTCCGCCTTCCGCATTCATCATTTACTGTGAGAAGTTGGGGTCTGTGGCGACGAAGATACCGCCGAGGATGTCCGGGGCGTTGAAGTAGGTCTTGACCCTGTAGATGGCGACGTTGGCGGCGTCGGCCTGGAAGATGCCCGCGCGGAGACTGTAGGAGATGGTCGTGTTGCGGACTCTCAGCAGGGAATTCTGAATCGCCCTGACGCCGTGGCCGTTGGCGGTCGCGTTGTTGACAGCGGGGCTGATGCGCAGGCCGTTGGCGTTGAACTGCGAGTTGCTGATGGAGACGCGCGCGGACTCCGCGGCCAGCAGGCCGTCTTCCAGATTGTTCTCGAAGATGCAGTTGTCCACGTTGACTCTTGAGAAGCCGAGGGCCACGACGCCTTCGGCGTAGTTGCGTATCCGCAGGTTCCGCAGAGTGACCGTGCGTTCCTGGAAGGTTGCCCCGTAGCTGATGATTATCCCGGTCTGCGTTTGCCGCGTGTTGTTGCCGCCCGCGGGGTCGCCTTGCTGCACGGCGTCAAGGTTCGCTTCCACGCCCGGCGCGGCCTCAAGCGTCACGTTGCCGGGGCTCGCCACGCCGCCGCCGCCGGTCGCAGCCGCCTCCCCTATGTACAAGGTTTCGGGGAAGCGCCCCGAAGTGACGATCAGGATGAGGCCGTTGTGATTGGCACCCGTGCCGGCGGCCGCGCCCGTGCCGGGGCCGAGCGCCGCGTTCAGTGTGCCGAAGATGCGGTCGGCCCCGTCGGTGTCCTCGGCCGTGCCGACGCGGCCATCGCCGTCATAGTCGCCGCAGGTGCCGGCGGCGACAATCGTCGTCCCCGGAACGGGGCTGTCGCAGTTACCCTCGACAAGGACAGGGTGGTTAGCCTCGACCCTCGTGCCCCAGAAGGCAGTGCCGTACAGGAGCAGGGAGGCCATGAGCAGGAGAAACGAGAGCCGTGGGAAGTGTCGTCGTAAGTTTTCCATGTCCGTCCTCCTGCGTCAGAACGAGTGGTTGGGGTTGGGCGCGATAGTGACCGACCCCAGTATGTCCGGCTTGTTGAAGTAGGTTCCGACTTTGAAGAGCACCACGTCCGCGGCAGTCGCGGCGTTGTTGATTCCGGCCCCTCTGTTGTGCGCGATGGTCGTGTCCGCGACCCTCAGCCTCGCGCCGCTCAGCACCTGTATGCCGTCGCCGGGCTCGCCCGTCGAGCTGACGGAGCCTATGCGGAACCCCGCAGACTGAATCTGCGAGTTGGTGATGACGAGCGTCGAGTTGGTCTTCACACGGATGTTAGTCCGGGTGTTATTTTCGAACCGGCAGTTGTCTATGTTGACGCGGGAATTGCCCTGCACGTCCACGCCGATAACGAAGTTGCGGATGACGAGGTTGCGCAGCGTGACGACGCGGTTGGGGAAGGACGGCGTGTAGTTGACGACGATGGCAATCCTGCTCTGCCGGTTATTGTTCGCGCCCGCCGTGTCGCCGTCCAGCACGGCGTCAATGTTGGCCTCGACGCCGGGCGCGGCCTCAATCGTGACGTGGCCCGGGTTGGTGGAACCCTGGCCGCCGCTAAACAGCGGGTTGCCTATGACGAAGTATTCGGCGAAGCGCCCCGAAGTGACGATAATGATTTTGCCGTTGTGATTGGCACCCGTGCCGGCGGCCGCGCCCGTGCCGGGGCCGAGGGCCGCTTTGATCGTGCCGAAGATGCGGTCGGCCCCGTCCGTGTCCTCGGCCGTGCCGATGCGGCCGTCGCCGTCGTAGTCGCCGCAGGTGCCGAACTCGCTGAGAATCGTCGTCCCGACGGCTGGGCTGTCACAGTTGCCCTCGACGTAGACGGAGTGATTGGCCTCGACGTTCGTCTCGCCCCAGAAGGCCGTGCCGGCCATGAGCAGGGCGGCCAGCAGCGAAAAGATGGTCAAGCGGGCGGAGCGGCCCGCCGGCCTCGGTCTTAAATTCCTCATGAAGCTCTCTCCTCTTGGTTAATCTCTCTCGTGTCGCGGCTGTCAGGTGCTTCTCAGAACGAACGGTTGGGGTCGGGCGCGGTGGTCACGGCCCCGAAGACGTTCGGCTTGTTGAAGTAGGTCGAAACCTTGAAGAGCACGACGTTGGCGGCCGGCGCGGTGTTGTTAATCCCAGGCCCCTTGTTGTTGGAGATGGTCGTCTCCATCAGCCTCACCTTCGCCTCGTTCGCTATCTCGACGCCGTTGCCCTTGCCCGTGGCGGTGACGGTCCCCATGCGAAAGCCGGCGGACTGAATCTGCGAGTTGGTGATGACCACGTCCGCGCTGACGCCGGCCCTGAGGTTGCTCCTGAGATTATTCTCCAGGCGGCAGTTGTCTACGATGACCCGCGAACTCCCGACGATGTGGACGCCAATCTCGTAGTTGCGGATCGCGAGGTTGCGCAGCGTGACGACGCGGCCGGCGGCGTAGGCCGGCAGGTAGTTGATATATATGCCCGGCCTGCCCTGGCGCGTGGCGTTGCCGCCCGCGGGGTCGCCTTGCAGCACGGCGTCAATGTCTGCGTAGACGCCGGGCGCGGCCTCGATCGTCACGTTGCCGGGGTTGCCGGAGCCCAGGTTCGGGTCCGGGTAGTTGTTCCCGATGTACAGGAGTTCGGCGAAGCGCCCCGAAGTGACGATGATGATTTTGCCGTTGAACCGGGCGGTCGTGGGGTTGATGGCCGCGCCGAGGTCCACGCCCCCGAGCGCCGCGTTGAGCGTGCCGAAGATGCGGTCGGCCCCGTCGGTGTCTTCGGCCGTGCCGATGAGCCCGTCGCCGTCGTAGTCGCCGCACGTGCCGGGGGCGACGAGCGCCGAACCCGGAACGGGGCTGTCGCAGTTGCCCTCGACATAGACGGGGTGGTTGGCCTCGACTTTTGTGCCAGCCCAGGGGCCGGGCAGTAGGAGCAGCGCGGCGGCCGCAGCGAGCGAAAACACCATCAGCCGGAGGGAGCGGCCCGCCGGCTTCCTGTGCGCGTTTCTCATTTGTGTCGTTCTCCTCAGTCAATTCAGGGGAGTTAAAGAGCCACGGCCGACACGTCTCCCCTTTGTGCGCCGTGTCGGGCGTTGTTAACCCTTCCGTGAGTCAGACCAACTCTCCACCAAACTAGTTGTCGGGATGAGGTAAGAGCGCGAAGGCCCGCTCAGTTTGCCGTGCGCGGGCCACGCGGGGGGATTTTTTTTTGAGAGGGTGTGCCTGCCCATGATTTATATACCTCTTAGGTCCATTCTTCCAAGTTCTTTTTTACCGGGGCCGCTGGCCGCGCGCCCCGTGGCTGCCCATCTGCCGCCCCCTTTCGTGCATCTAAATCGGTGCAGGCGCTGGGGACGGGAACCGCCAGCCGGCCTGCTCGATTTTTGTGGGGGCGGGGGCGCGGGCCGCGCGCTTGCGCTTCTTTCCGGCGGGCCGTATAGTTGCCCGTTCGGCGCGGGAGGGGATGAAAATGACGGCTATTCTAGACGTGAAAAAGGCCCCGGCGCTCGAAGATTACTTCGGGATGTCGGACGCGGAGCTGAACGAGCGGATAGAAGCCGCGCGGCGCGAGCTGGGCAAGCGGCTGGTCATCCTCGGTCACCACTACCAGCGTGACGACGTTATCGCGCACGCCGATTTCACGGGCGATTCCTTCAAGCTGGCGCAGCTGGCGGCCTCCCGGCCCGAGGCCGAGTTCGTGGTCTTCTGCGGCGTTCACTTCATGGCCGAGTCGGCCGACATCCTCAAGCCCGGCAACCAGAAAGTGATTCTGCCGGACCTCGGCGCGGGCTGCTCCATGGCCGACATGGCTTCGGCCGAGCAGGTCGAGGACGCCTGGGAGCAGTTAACTGCTCTCGGCATCCACGACGAGTTCCGCGTGATGCCGATCACGTACATGAACTCGACGGCCGCGATTAAAGCTTTCTGCGGCGCGCACGGCGGCGTAGTCTGCACCTCGTCTAACGCCGTGCCGCTCTTCGACAAGAGTTTGAAGGAGGCCGACAAGCTCTTCTTCTTCCCAGACCAGCACCTCGGGCGCAACACCGGCGCTAAGTTCGGCATCACGCTCGACGAGATGGTCGTCTGGGACCCGTTCAAGGAACTGGGCGGGAACACCGAAGAAGCTTTGCGTCAGGCGCGCTTAATCCTCTGGAAAGGTCACTGCTCCGTGCACGGGCGCTTCAGGGCGTGGCACGTGGATCAGGTCAGGCAGGAGGTGCCGGGCATACAGGTGCTCGTCCACCCGGAGTGCGTTTACGAGGTCGTGCAGAAGGCCGATTTGAACGGCTCGACCGAGTTCATCATCAAGACGCTGGCGGGTGCGCCGGCCGGCTCGAAGTGGGCCGTCGGCACGGAAGTTAACCTCGTCAACCGCCTCATCGCCCAACACCCGGACAAGCACATCCGGCTGCTCGCGCCCGACCTCTGCATGTGCGCGACGATGTACCGCATCGCGCCGCAGAACGTGGCGTGGGCGCTCGAATCGCTCCTGGCGGGCGAGGTGGTTAACCAGATAATTGTGCCGGAAGAGACAGCGCGCCTGGCCCGCGTGGCGCTCGACCGAATGCTGAAAATAAAGTGACGGTGTGACAAGCCGAGGGGCTGTGAGATAAAATCCCCCACGCTCGTCACCCTTCCTTCAACACTGCTCTTATGGCTGACCCGAACGACCGCGTCGAGGAGAACGTCTCCGGCACGTATTACGTGGACACGACTTGCATAGACTGCGACGTTTGCCGTGACACCGCGCCGGACAACTTCACCCGCTCCGACGAGAACGGCTACTCCTTCGTCTACAAACAGCCCGAGACGGAAGACGAGCGCGTGCTCTGCGAAGAGGCGATGGCCGCCTGCCCCGTAGAGGCCATCGGCAACGACGGCTAAAAAGCAGTGGTCAGTGGTCGGTGGTCAGAAGTCAGTTAAGAGAGAGCAAAAGGCAGCCGAGTTAATTTCAACCGGCTGCCTCTTTCTTTTGGCTTTAACTGACCACCGACCACTGACCACTGACCACTTTTTCACTTCAGACTCTGACTTTAATCCACCCGTCTTCGATGATGACTTCGTAGGTCTCGACCGCGTCGGCCGGGCGGTTGAGGCACGCGCCCGTGCGCAGGTCGAAGCGCCAGCCGTGCCAGTCGCACTCGACCGTCTGGCCGCAGAGGCGGCCGTCGGCGAGCGGCGCTCCCTTGTGCGGGCAAAAATTCTCTATCGCGTAGAACTCGCCGCCCACGTTGTAGAGCGCCAGCTCCGTCCCGTTCAACAGCTCGACGGTCGCGCCGCGCCCCTCCGGCACCTGCTCCACGCGCCCGACCGTGACGACCTGCCCCTCGCGCCGCGGCCTTTTAAGATTCCCAAACCTCGGATTGTAAGGTTGCACGCGCGGAATCGTAGCAAAAGGAAGAAGGTTGAAGCAAAAGGGAAGCGGAGAACCACTTCTTATTAGTTTTGGTTTTCCGCCTTCTTTACTTTTACCTTTTACCTTCTATAATCGCCTTACTTGTCCCCTTCGCAATTTTTGGATTCAGGTGACCGCGGCCGCCCGCGGCGGCAGGCGTCCGCATCGGCAAATTAGGGAGGCTGAAGATCATGTCTAGAAATCGTTACGACAGGGACGACGATTATTACGGCGGGGGCGAGCGCCAGGGCGCGAGGCCCGAGCGGGCCTACGGCGGCACGCCCGACAGGGACTCTGGTTACGACGACTCTTACGGGCCGCGGCGCAGCGGTTATGAGGGCGGTGGGCGGCCCGGCCCGCCACGCGACGACTACGGCCGCGGCGCTTACGGCGAGCGCGCAGACTACCGCGCGGACGAGCGTCGCTACGGCGGCTACGAGGGCGAGGGGCGGCGGCGCGGGCGCGGCGGGGACGACGACGACCGCCCGCGGTACGAGGACGCGCGCGACTACTACCGCGGACGCCGCGAGGAGCGCGGCCGCGGGGCCTCGCGCTCGCACGTCCGCTGCCGCGACATCATGACGCGCGACGTGACGGTCGCCACGCGCGACACCAGCCTGATGGATGTCGGCGCGATGATGCGCGACGAGGACACGGGCGTCATCCCCGTCGTCGAGCACCAGAACAACATCGAGGGCGGCAACGGCCCTGGCAACTCGCGCGCGCGGGGGAACGGCACGCTCATCGGCCTCATCACCGACCGCGACATAGTGATCCGCGCCGTCGCCGAAGGGAAGGACGCGCGCACGACGCGCGCCGAGGAGATCATGACGACCGACATCTACTCGGCGCGGCCCAACGACCGCGTGATTGACGTGATTCGGAAGATGGGCGACAAACAGGTCCGCCGCATCCCCGTCACAGACGACAATAACAACCTGCTCGGCATCATCTCGATGGCCGACATAGCGCTCGAAACCGAAGAGGACCGCGAACTGGCCGAGGCCCTCGAAGAGATTTCGAGCGGCTCCTCCTTCTGGAGTAAAATCTTTGGCTAAAGCAGAAGTCAGGAGTCAGAAGTCAGAAGACAGAATAAAAGCCTCGGGCTGTTCTTCTAATCATCTTTTCTCCTGACTCCTGACTTCTGTATTCTGACTCCTGAGTTTTATGGCTGAATCGGTCGAGAAGTATTTTCGGATGATCCCTGTGGGGAGGCGGCTGCGGCCGGGCGGGCGCGCGTGGCGGCCTGACGCGGACGTTTACAGGACCGCGGACGGCTGGATCGTCAAGGTTGACCTGGCGGGCGTGAGCGCCGACGACATCGAGATAGAGATCGGCGGCCGCAACCTCGTCATACGCGGCTGCCGCCGCGACACCTTCTTCGGCGAGGGCGTCGTCTACCACCAGCTCGAAATCACCTACAGTCGCTTCGAGAAGACGCTCCGCTTCCCCTGCTCCATCGAGGGCGCTTCGCTCTTGCGCGACTACCGCGACGGCCTCCTGATCCTGCACCTGCGCGGGGAAGAGAAATGTGAGGAAGGGCAGAAGTCAGAAGACAGAAGTCAGGAGTCAGAATGAAAGGCGTGCCCTTCTTCTAACTCCTGACTTCTGTCTTCTGACTCCTGATTTATTTATGTCTGAGACGATAGAGAACAAGCAAACGCAAACGCAGGAGGCGGCGGCGGCGACGCCGCAGCCCGTGCCGTTCGAGATCAGCGTGCTGCCGTTACAGCAGACGACGCTCTTCCCCGAAACGGTCGTCCCGCTGTCGGTCGGCCGCCCGCGCTCCATGGCTGCGGTCGAGGCGGCGCTCGCCACCGAGGAAAAACTGCTCGCCTGCGTCACGCTGCGCACCGAAGGGGTGACGGGCCAGGACGCCGCGCCCTCCGACCTCTACGACGTGGGCACGCTCGTCATGATCAAGCGCATGATGCGCGACGAGGAGACGATGCAGCTCATCGTCCAGGGGACCGAGCGCATCAAGATTCTGGAGTGGAAGCAGGAACAGCCCTTCTTGCGCGCGCGCGTCCAAATCCTGCCGCACCTCAAGGTCGTTGACGCCGACGAGGTCGAGGCCCTCAAGCGCAACATGCAGGGGCTGATTCAGCAGGCGCTCGCCATGCTGCCGCAGGTGCCGCCAGAGGTGCGCATGGCCGTGATGTCTTCGGAAGACCCCGTGCGGCTGGCCTACTTCCTCGCCTCCGTGCTCAACCTCGGCGTCGAGCAGGAGCAGAGGATGCTCGAAGCCGACACGGCGGACGAGCTGCTGCGCTTGGCCCACGGCCTGCTCGCGCGCGAGGTCGAGATCATGCAGCTCCGGTCGAAGATCGCGACCGAGGCGCAGACGGAGATGAACAAGGCGCAGCGCGACTACATCCTGCGCCAGCAGATGAAGGCCATCCAGAAGGAGCTGGGCGACGACGAGGGCGGCGAGCGCGCCGAGGCCGAACAGCTCCGCGAGCGGCTTGAGCAGGCGGACCTGCCCGAAGAAGTGCGCAAGGAGGCCGAGCGCGAGTTGAAGCGGATGGAGCGGCTGCCCGCGGCCGCGCCCGACTACCACGTCATACGCACCTACCTCGAATACGTGCTCGAACTCCCTTGGAAGAAATCAACGGAGGACAAGCTCGACCTCAACGAGGCGCGGCGCATTCTGGACGAAGACCACTACGGGCTCGAAGAGATTAAGGAGCGCATCCTCGAATTCCTGGCCGTCATCAAGCTGAAGCCCGATGCCAAGAGCCCGATTCTCTGCTTTCAGGGGCCGCCGGGCGTGGGCAAAACTTCCCTCGGGCGCTCGATTGCGCGCGCGATGGGCCGCCACTTCGAGCGCATGAGCCTGGGCGGCGTGCGCGACGAGGCGGAGTTGCGCGGCCACCGCCGCACGTACATCGGCGCGATGCCCGGCCGCATCGTCCAGTCCATACGGCGCGCGGGCGTGAACAACCCCGTGATGATGCTCGACGAGATTGACAAGCTCGGCGCGGACTACCGCGGCGACCCGGCGGCGGCGCTCCTTGAGATTCTCGACCCGCAGCAGAACAACTCTTTCCGCGACCACTACCTCGACTTGCCCTTCGACCTCTCGAAGGTCTTCTTCATCGCGACGGCGAACCAGCTTGGGCCAATTCCGGCCCCTTTGCGCGACCGCATGGAGATCATCAGGCTGACGGGCTACTCCGACCAGGAGAAGATGCACATCGCGCGGCGCTACCTCGTCCCGCGCCAGGTGCAGGAGAACGGGCTCGACGCCGAGAAGTTCGAAATCACGGACGCGGCGCTCAAGCTCATCGCCGAGCGTTACACGCGCGAGGCCGGCGTGCGCCAGCTTGAGCGCACCATCGGCAGCATCGTGCGCAAGGCGGCGCTCAAGGTGGCGCGGGGCGAGGCCGAGCACGTGGTGGTTGACAGGGACGACCTCAAGGAGACCCTGGGCTCGCCGAAGTTCTACCCGGAGGAGGCGCGCAAGGAGTTGCCGGCGGGCGTGGCGACGGGGATGGCCTGGACGGAGATGGGCGGCGAAGTCCTCTTCATAGAGGCGACGCTTTTGCCGGGCGGGTCTGGGCTGACCATCACGGGCCAGTTGGGCGAGGTGATGCAGGAGTCGGCGCGGGCCGCGCGCTCGTTCCTCTGGTCGCACGCCGCCGAGTTCGGCATCGAACCGGAGATGTTCAAGGGCTACGGCGTGCACCTGCACGTCCCGGCCGGCGCGATCCCGAAGGACGGGCCGTCCGCGGGCGTGACCATCACGTCTGCGCTGGCCTCGCTCTACACCGGCCGCAGGGTGCGGCCCGACACGGCGATGACGGGCGAGATAACTCTGTCGGGGCTGGTCTTCCCGGTCGGCGGCATCAAGGAGAAGGTCTTGTCTGCGCACCGCGCGGGCATCCGCCGCATCATCCTGCCGGCGCGCAACGAGGGCGACCTCGAAGACATCCCCGAGGACGTGCGCCGCGAGCTTGAGATCGTCCTCGCCACGCGCATCGGCGATGTCCTGGAGGCCGCGCTCGAAAGGCTCGTCGCCAACCCGCCGCCACCCCCGCCCGCCGCGGCCGAGGCCGGGCAGAAGCAGGCGGAAGGCGAGGTGGTGAGGGTGCGCCCGGCTTAGGCCGTTTTCGAATCAGAGTTGTTTTGATTGCCGGAGGCTGAGGAGAAGACCCTCAGCCTCCGGTTTCGTTTGGGGCGTCCTAGTCGTCGTTGAGAATCGTCACCCGCCCCTGCGCGTCGGCGATGGTCGCGTTGACCGCGCCGCTCAGATTCACGAAGAAGGTCTCGTCGGCCTCACCCAGCGTGTCGCCGCGCACCTGCACGACGATGGTCCGCGTCGTCTGCCCGGCGGTGAAGGAGAGTGTGCCGGTCTTCGAGACATAGTCTGTAGAAGAGCTGGCCGTCCCGTTGGCCGTCGCGTAGTTGACTGAGACGGTGCGCCCACTCGCGGCCGAGAGCGTCACCGTGAGCGTGACGTTGACTGTGCCGGAATCCGGCTCCGTCACGGAGACGTTGTTGATGGTGAGGCCCGGCGCGGGGTCGTCGTCCGTGATCGTGCAGAGGCCCTGCGCGTCCGCGAGGGTCGCGTTGACTGGCGCGCTGAGGTTGACGAAGAAGGTCTCGTCGGCCTCGTCGAGCACGTCGCCGCGCACGCCGATTGTGAGGGTCTTGCTCGTCTGCCCCGCGAGGAAAGTCAGCGTCCCCGTCCTCGTCGCGTAGTCGCCCGGAGTCTTGGCCGTGCCGTCCGCGGTCGCGTAGTTGACCGTGACGGTCTGGCTGCTGGCCGCCGAGAGGGTGACGGTGAAGGCGGCGTTGAGCGCGCCCGAGTCGCCTTCCGCGGCGGTCGCGTTGTTGATGGAGAGCTTGGGCGGCGCGTCGTCGTCCGTGATGGTCAGGACGGCCGCGCTCAGCGCGCCGAGCGCACTCGGGCCGGTCGGGTTGCCGAGCCCGAGGTTGAGCGTCTCGTCGGGCTCGTCGAGCGCGTCGCCGGTTATCGGGACTGAGAACGTCTTGCTCGCCTGGTTGGCGGCGAACGTGAGCGAGCCGCAGGGGGCCGTGTAGTCGCCGGGGGCCTTGGCCGTGCCGTCTGAGGTGAAGTAGTTGACGGTGACGGTTCCGGCGAGGCTGCCCGTGCGCTTGACGGTGACGGTGGCCGAAGCCGAGCCCTCGCCGACGGAGTAAGCGGCGGCGGAGAATTGCAGGACGGAGGTCGGGCGCGACTCGAAGGCCCCGACATCCGTGCCGTCCGCGGCGTTGCCGGCCGTCGGGTCGTCAACGGCGCGCGGGAAGCCCGCGCCGCGCTGGTCCGTGGAGAGCGAGCCCGTCAGGCCGTCGGCTGTGCCATTGTCCATGGCGGGGCTGCCGGGCAGGAGCGCGATGGTCTTGGTCGTGCCGCCGTGGTCAAGGAGTCCGGCGGGGTCGAGCTTCGCGTCGAGCGGGGAGGAGAACGTGCCGGCCTGGTCCGTCGGCTGCGTGAAGCCCGTCGTCGGGTGTGCGACGCCGACCACGTTATACCCGTGCGAAACAAAGGTGCCGTAAACATCCTCTCTCCCGTTCAGCGCGAGGAGGGTGCTCTTGACGTTCACGACGTTAGAGATGGCGTTATAAATGCCGCTGCCGAAATCCGTGGCGAAGTTGTCGGCGATGGTGCAGTTGGTGACGTTGAGTGTGGAGGCGATGTCGTTATATGTGGTGTTCGCGATTCCGCCGCCCAGCGAACCGTCATTATTAACAATCGTGCTGTTGGTGATGTTAGCGGTGCCTCCGAGATTGGCAATCCCGCCATGATTCTTGGTGCGGTTGCGGCTGATCGTGCTGTTGATGACGTTGAGCGTGCTGTTGTAGTTGATGATACCTACAGCCAGGTTGTCGGTGATCGCGCAGGCGGAGACTGTGAGCGTGCCGCCGTTGCGGACGGAGACCGCCCCGCCGAGGACGAAAGCGTCGCTGACGGTCATGCCGTGGAGGGTCGCTGTCGCCGCCGACAAGTCGAAGACGACATCCGACTGGCCGTGCGCGAGCCGCACCGTCAGCTTGTCCGCGCCGGGGCCGAAGATACCGACGTTGCTGGTCATGTTAAGCGAGTCCGCGACCGCAATCGTGCAGCGCCCGGTCGCGGCGTCGCAGCCGGGGTCGGTCGGCGGGATACTGAACTCGATGCCGTCATCGCCCGGGTTGGCGTTGGCCGCCTCGATGGCTGACCGGAGCGTACACTGGTCGCCGGGCGTCGAGGCGTCCGAGTCGCAGTTCGGCCCGCTCGCCACCCTGTCGGCGTCGCCCGTCGTGTTGACTGTGAACAGGTAGCCGATGATCTGCGCGCGCGGCGCGGCCGCCGTGGCTGGGCGGGCCGCAGCCGCGGCGGCCGGCGCGAGCGCGACGAGCGCGGCGAGCGCGAGGCTCAGCAGTTGATTGGGAAGGCGCGGGTTCATGTGCTTTACCTTTTCGGGAACAGAGTCCAGACGGAGATGGCGAGGAGTCGTAAAGCCGTGGGGCAAGATTTAGCCGGGGGCTGAATTCTGCCGCCGCGTCAGCCGCGCTGTCAAGGAATCGGAAAAGAAAACCCCCGGACGCGAGTGGCGTCCGGGGGCTTTCTGTCGTTGAGGGGCTCGCCGCCGGGGGCGGCCCGGGGTTAAGGGGTCACGGGCCGACGCGCTTCCGGTACTCCTCGGAGTTGAGGAAGCCGGCGAAGGTCTGCCGCAGGTCGTGCGTCTTCATGTAGACGCCCCAGTCGCCAGCGGACGCGTCGGGCGAGCGCCGCAGGAGCAGCAGGTATTGCATGGAGACCTCTGCCTCGTCCGCGAACTTGGCTGAGACATCTTCGCTCTCGGCGAACTGCCTGAGCACGTCGCCCCTGGTCAGCGAGCCGTCAGCCAGCCCCGCCGCCCAGGCGGCCCTCTGCGGGTGGCTCGGCAGCGCCGCTGCCACCAGCAGGGCGTCCACGTAGTCCGCGTCGGCCACAGACTCGTAGCGCGCCCTGAACTCCTCGCGCTTCATGAAGTCTGCGACGTAGTCGGCCTTGTCCTCAAGCAACTCCGCGTCGGTCCTGGCGCTGTTGAGACGTGCGGCGTCCGGGGCCAATTCGTCGTAGCGCGCCCCGCGGCCGAGCGCCGCGCGATAGAGGTTGAAGGTGAAGCGGGTCCGCTCCGTGAACTCGCCGCTCTTGAAGAAGGCGGCGGCCACGGCTTCGCGCCCGCAGTCCTTCCCGGCGCAGTCCTTCAGCACGCCGAGCCAGCTAGCGTAGCCTGCCTCGTCGGGCTCCCTGCCCAGGTAGTCGAGGTAGAGCTGGCGGACGAAGAACTCGTCCGACGCGAGCGGGGACGCCTTGGCGTCTGCCTCGTCGTCGTCCGCGATGGTGACGGTCGCCGAGCGCGCCGCGCCCAGCTTCCCGCCGTCGCCCTTCTTCACGGCCAGGGTCAGAGTGAAGTTCTCCGGCCCTTCCTTGTAGGCGTCGTTGACGAGCGGGATGGTCAGAGCCAGGCTCGACTGGCCCGCGGCGAAGCGCAGCTTGCCCGCGCCGACCGCGTAGTCGCACCTGGCGGAGGCGTTGCCGTTCGCCAGGGCGCACGGCGCGACCGCGGACAGGTCGGAGGTCGTGTAGCTGACCGCCGCCGGGGACGCGATGTCGCCCGTGCGCTTGACCGTGACCTTCGCCCTCAGCGCACCCTCGCTGACCGTGTAGGTCGGCGCGGAGAACTGGAAGGTGGAGCCCTCTGCCTTCGCGGCTTCCACGGGCTGAGAGCCTCCGCTCCCGACCGTGATGGCGACGGTGTCCGTGTCCGTCAGGGCGGGTCCGGGCGTGTGGCCCATGTCGCTGGACATTATCTTCACGGAGGCCGCCCCCGTGTAGTCCGTCGTGGGCTTGAAGAACATCCCGTTCATGTCCGTGTTAACGTCCGCGAGCGTGCCCGCGAAGGACATGCTCGCGTCGTCGGTGCCGTCGCCCGTGACGAAGGTCAGGCCGGCGATGCTCGGCAGCGTGATCGTCCCCTTCGTGGCCGTGAGCGTCACCCTGACGTTGCTCGTCCCGGCGTCCACGTCAGACACCGTGATGCGTTTGAAGTTGTACGACGCGAAGATGAGCTTGCCGTTCTTGGCGACCGTCTGCGCGCCCGGCACCTTGTTGACCGGCGCGTCGTTGACCGCCTTGAGAGTGAAGCTGACCTGCGCCGTCGAGGTCTTGAACGCGTTGGCCCCGGCCGTCGTCCCGTCGTCACGCAGGGTGTAGGTGAACGAGGCAGGCCCGTTGTAGTCGAGCGTCGGGGTGAAGATCACGTCCGTGCCGCTGATCGCCACCTTGCCGCCCGTGGGCGCGTTGACGTTGGTAATCGTCAAGGCTTGCCCATTCTCGTTGGCCGGCCCCTTCGTGTCGTTGCCCGTCAGCGCCGAGAACGGAATCGTCCGCGGCGTGTCCTCCAGGCTGAGCGCCAGCGCGTCGTTGACGCCCGTGGGAGCGTCGTTGACCTCCCTGACCGTCACGAGGAAGGTACGCTGGAAGGAGTTCGTGCCGCCGGCGTTGTCCTGGACCGTGACGGTGATGGTGACCGGCCCGTTGGCATTGGTGACCGGCGTGAAGCTCAAACTCCCCGTGGCGTTCGGGCTCGTGTAAGTGACGCTCGGGTTGGGTATCACGGCAGTGTCGCTGGAGGCGGCCGTCACCGTAAGCGTCTGGCCGGTCTCGCTCGCCCCGGCCGTGATGCCGGTGAGGTTGACCGTCTGGAGGCCGGAGTCCTCGTTGATGACACGGTCGGTGACCGCGTCGAGCGTCGGCGGGTCGTTGACCGCGTTGACGGTGATGTTGAAGGTCTGCGGCGCGGAAGTATTCGCGCCGCTGTTCTCCGTGGTGCGGAAGTCTTTCAGCACCAGCGTGATTTGGGCCGTGCCGACGGCGTCGGTCGCGGGCGTGTAAGTGAGCGTGCCGTCGGGAGCCACCTCGGGCTGGACGGAGAAGAGCGCCGAGTTGGTGTTGCCCGTGATGACGAACCCGAGCGGCTCGGGCGGCTCGTTCGGACCCGGGGAGACGCTGGTCGCCCAGTTCGGCACGGTCTGCGCCCCAGAGTCCTCGCCGACCGTCTGGTCCGCCCCCTTGGTGAAGGTCGGCGCGTCGTTAACGTTTGCGACGATGACGGTGAAGGTGCGCGAGATGCTGTCGTTGCCGCCGCCGCCGTTGTCCTTCACGGTCACGGTGATGTCCGCCGTGCCGAAGCCGTCGGCCGCGGGCGTGATGCTCAGGCTCCCCGTGGAGTCAGGGCTCGTGTAGGTGACGCTCGGGTTCGGGATGAGCGCGGGATTGCTGGACGTGGCCGTCACCTGTAGCGTCTGCGACTCGTTGATCCCGGCCGTGACGTTCTGGAAGTTGACCGTGGTCGCGCCCGAGTCTTCCAGAATGTTGACGCCGGTGATGAGGCCCAGAGTCGGCGTGTCGTTGACATCCCCGACCGTGATGGTCGAGGTGTCGGTCCCCGTGCCGAGGGCCGGCAGGATGTTGCCCGTCGCGCCCCTGACGGTGAAGTGGCCGGTCAGGACCGAATTGGCTACCGGCTGGAAGCGGAGGCCCGGCAGGGCGTCCGTGAAGGCGATGAAGTCGCCAGCGTTGATCTGGGTCGTGCCGTCGGGCATGAAGAGCTTGCCGCCGGCGATGGCCGTGACGCGGAAGTGCGAGACCTCCGCGCCGTCAACCGGGTTCTTCACGACCGCTATCGGCCCGGACACGGTGTCCTCGTTGGTCGAGATGTCGGCCGCGTCCGGCGTGTCGGCCACCGGCGAGACCGCGAAGTCGAAGGTGTCGGTCATCTCGACGGGGAAGACGCCGGAGGCCAGCCCGGAGACGGTGACCGTGATGGTCACCGTCCCGAACTTGTCCGGGGCCGGAGTGATCGAGAGGTTACGCGTCGTGCCAGCGCCGCCTAGCGTCAGGTTGGCGTCGGGCACGAGCGCCTGGTCGCTGGACGTGGCCGTCACGGTGAAGCCGCTGATGCCCGGGTCTTCCTGGACCTCGAAGTCGAAGGCCGCGAGCGGCGTGTCTTCGGCCGAACCCTGGTTGGCGATGTTCGCGATGGAGACCTGGGCCTCGAAGGCCCCTATGTCCACGGTCGCGACCGTGCCCGGATCGGCCGAATCAACGATGCGGTTGAAGGCCGGGCCGCGCTGGTCGTTGGTCAGTCCGGCACCCGTGGCGAGCGCGTTGCTGCCAGCGTCCAGAGCCGTGCTGTTGTTCCTCAGCGCGTGCGTCCTCGTCGGGCCGCCGTTGTTCGCGAGCGGGCCGAGCCGCGGGTTCGAGACGCCGACCTGGTTGTTGTTGACCCCGTTGGTCAGGCCGCCCGCGCCGCCCGTGCCAATGAGGTTGAAGGAACTCGCCGCGACGACCACGCCGCTGATGTCATCGGGGGTCGTGGACGGGGCCGGGTCGTTGTAGTTTTCGGCGACTATCGTGTTCCGCAGCGTGACGGTGCCGGAGCTGCGGAAGATACCGCCGCCCGCGCCGGAGCCATTGCCATCGTTGTCGGCGCGGTTGTCCTTTATGGTGACGTTGGTCAGGGTAGTCGGCGTGCCCACGTTGCGCAGGCCGCCGCCGGAGCCGTTGGCCCTGTTGTCGCTGATGGTGCTGTTGGTGATGGTCAGCGTCTTGGGCGTGGTAACGTCGGTGGCAATGCCGCCGCCGTTGGCCGCGTCGTTGTCGTTGATGGTGCTCTCGGTGACGGTCATCGTGCCCTTGTTGGAGATGCCGCCGCCGATGTTGGCGTTGTTGTCGTTGACGGTGCTGCCGGTGATGGTCATCGTGCCGTCGTTGTGAACGCCGCCGCCGAGCGTGTCTGTCCTGTTGCCAGAGACGACGACCTCTTCGAGCGTCATCGTGCCCTGGTTGAGGACCGCGCCGCCGTCCTGGGCGGAGTCGCCGCCGGAGATGGTCAGGCCGGAGATGGTGGCCGTCTTGCCGGAGGGCACGGTGAAGACGCGGAACTGCGTCGCGGCGCTGTCGTCGCGCTTGACCTTGAGGAGCGTGGCACCGGGGCCGGTGATCTCAAGGTCGCCGCTGCTGGGGTTGTCGCCGAGGTCGGGCAGCGCCGTGTCGAGGTTGATGGTCTGGTTGTTGAGTGACGAGTTGAACGTAATCACGTCGCTGCTCGGGACGTAGTTGGCCGTCTCGATGGCGGCGCGCAGCGTGCACTGCTCGCCCGCGGCGACGTTAGTGTCGCAGATTTCGTCCGCGACGTTGTTGTCGGCCGCGTCGCCGAGCGTGTTGACCTCTATGTTGAGCGACGTGTTGACCGTCTGCTGGAGAATCGCAGACGTGCTGGTCAGGAACTTGGCGTCGCCGTTGTAGGTGGCCGTGATGTCGTGCGGCGTCACGTTCGGCGCGAGCGTCGAGGTCGAGCAAGTAGCCTTGCCCGTGCCGTCGAGCGGCCTGTCGTCGCAGCCCGAGATCAGCGTCGCGCCGTCGAAGAAGTCAACAGTGCCGGTCGGCGGCCCCGTGACGACGGTGGTGGAGCTGACCGTCGCCGTGAAGGTCACGTTCTGGTTGTTGAACGACGGGTTCTTCGATGAAGTGAGCGTCGTGTCGGTCGTGGACTTGTCAACCGTCAGTTGGAACTGCTTGGTCGTCTCCTGGTTGATGTTGTCGGTGTTCTTGACCGTGACGGTGTAGACGCCTGCCGGGCCGGCGTTGGTGAACGAGACCACGCCGGTCAAGTCGTTGACAGTGGCCCCGCCGGTGTAGCCGGCAGAGACCGTGACCGTCACGTCGAAGCCCGGGTTGTCGTCATTCGGCGCGGCGCTCGGAGTGACGTCCTTGTTCTGCGTGATGAGAACACTGTCGTCACTGTAGTTGCCGAGCGTCGGCGGGTCGTCGAACAGCGTAAAGGCGCTGTCCGAGTTGTCGGCGTTGTCCGCGTCGGCCCCGTTCGTGCCGTCGTCGGCGATGGAGGCCGTGTTGTCCACCTGCGTGCCCGCGGGCGCCACGATGGTGGTGACCGCGAACGTCACCGAGCCGGAGCCGCCTGCGGCGAGGGCACCGATGGTGAACGTGCAAGCGGTGCCCGCGTTGTTGTTCGGGCAGTTCCAGCCGACGGTGCTCGCGCCCGCGTTGAAGGTCGAGTCGGCCGGGATGGTGTCGGTGATGACCACGCCGGTCGCGCCCTTGTTGCCGATGTTCGAGTAGGCGAGCGTGTAGCTGGCGACCTCGCCGGCCTTGACGCCGGGGCTGTCAGCCGTCTTCACGATCTTCAGGTTCGGAGCGGCCGTGACGGGCGTCGTGTCGTTGGCCGCGTTGTCGGTCGGGTTGCCGTCCACGCCCTTCGCGCCGTCGTCGGCGATGGTCGCGGAGTTGCTGATGGCCGTGACGCCCGCCGGGATCGTGGCGGTGACCGTCACGGCGAACGTCGTCATGCTGCCGGCGTCGCCCGCGGGCAGGTTGCCGATGGTTTGCGTGCAGGTGCTGCCCGCGTTGTTGTTCGGCGTGCAGTTCCAGGTTCCTGTGCTTGCGCCCGCGTTGAAGGTGGTGTTGGCGGGCACGGTTTCGGTGATGACGACACCGGCGGCCTCCCGCTTGCCGTTGGTGTTGTTGTAAGTGAGCGTGTAGGCAATCGTGCCGCCCGGCACGGCCGTCGCGCCGCCGTCCGACTTGCTCAGGAAGAGGTCGGGCTGCGAGTCAACTTGCGTCTGGGTCGGGTCGGTCTCGCCCGTGTTGGCCCCAATGCCCGTGTCGTCCGTCTGGACGGTGAGCGTCCCCGTCGGCGGGTTGTTCGGGTCGTCGAAGGTGACCGTGCCTTGCGCCGAGACGAAGGCGTTGGTGCCCGTGTAGGTGGCGGCAGACTTGACCGTCACCTCGAAGGTCACGCGGACCTTCTTGCCGGCCGGGAGCGTCCCGATGGTGACCGGGAGGTCGCCAACGGCGGGCGCGGCTGGCTGAGGCGTCAGCGTCTTGGCCGCGGGCTGCGCCTGAGCCTTGCGCGAAGGCGTTTCGACGCTCGGCCCGACGGAGAGGTGATGCGTCCCGCCGAGCAAGCCCGGCGTCGCGTTGCTGGCCTGGCCCACGAGCGGGAGCCTGCGCTCGCCCCTGGTCAGGTAGCCGTACATCAGGTCGTCGCGCGACTGCGCCAGATACGAGTCGCCGAGGTTCAGGTAGTGGCCGAGCTCGTGCATGAGCACGGTGAGCAGGTCTATGCGCCCGGCCGGGACGCCCACGGGGTTGGTAAAGTGCGCCGAGCCGAGAGCGGCGTTACCGAACTCCAAGTCGTCCATCGGGGTGGCGTCAACGAACCAGCCGTAGCTGCTCGCGTCCCTGTCAACCAGGATGCGGTCGCCAGCGGCCTCCGCCAGGTACGCACCCGGCAGTTCCGCGGCCTCGAACTTGACCCTGCGCATCGCCGCCACCTGTTCGGCGGACAAGCCCATCGCGGCCCAGCGCGCAATCGCGGCCTCCTTGACGGAGTTCAGTTGGGCCTCGGTCAGCGAATCCTCGCTGACGCTTGCCGCGGAGATGTCGTGGCCGAGCAGAGCATTAATCAGCGGCAGAGTCGAGTACGCCTCGACGCCGCCCTGCGCTGCCTGCAAGGGCAAGGCCGGGGGCTGAGGCACGGAGGCGACGGAGGTCCAGTTGCTGGAAGAGCAGTTGATCGCTATCACGCCCAGGAACGGAGGGCTGGAGTCGCAGTCGAAGTTACCGCCCACGCTGCCGGGGTTCTGGCCGGAAACGTTCGATTCCATCTGGGCATTGGTCGCCGGGCTCGGCGACAGGCCGACGATGGCATACTGGCCGACGGTCGTGTCCATCTTGCGCAGGCCGATGCCGGCGAAAACGTTGCCGGCGCTGGTGCCGCCGGCGGACACGTTGCCGCTGATCTCAAGGTTCGTGATCTTTTGAATCGTGCCGGGGGTGGTCGGCCCCTGCTGCACCTGTATGCCGTAGGTTCCCGATAGCGGGGCGGCGACGTTGTTGTTCTTGACGATGGCGTGCAGGTCCGGGGAGCCCTCGTTGATGTTGAGGCGGATGCCGGAGCCGATCGAGTTGGCGATGACGTTGCTATTGATGGTCGCGTAGAGCGTGGAGTTGTTCAACGTCACGGGGCCGGTCACGTCGAACTTGCCGACGCCGGCGGCGATGCCGCTGGTGCCGCCGACGGTCTGCCCGGAGGCGTCTATCCGGTTGCCGGTCACGGTGGCCTGCACCGTCACGTCGCCGCCCGCCGAGATGTCAATGATGTTGCCGGCGCTGCCGGACATCGGGTCGGCGATGGTCCCGTTATCCTGAACCGTAAACTGGCCCTGCCCCCTGCCGTTGACGGTGATGAGCACTAATTGATTCGGCTTAACGGTGGCGCCGCCGCCGTTGAGAATATTGTTCTTGATCTCGATGTCGTTGCTGGCGCTGCCGGGCGTGCCGCAGTTGGCAGTCGGCGCGGGGCTGTTGGCCGAGGTGCCGCACTGGACGGCGATAAGCACGCCGCCGGGGAAGTTGGTGATCGAGTTGTTGTTGAGTTCCGCACGGGTCACGTTCGATGACGTGGAGGCGGTGCCGCCGGGGACGAGCTGGATGCCGGAGCCGAGCGAGTTGCCACCGCCGCCGGTCGTCGTGCCGCTGAGGAGCGTGTTGTTCGAGATGTTAACGTCGTCGAGCAGTCCGTCGAACTGTAGGATCGAGACGCCGTGCCAGCGGGCGTTGTTCAGCGTGTTGTTGGTGATGGTCACCGTGCCCGTGATCTTGGCGTTGGTGGCCGAGCCGGACGGGTCGTTGAAGGCGATGTTCGACTCCTGGTTGCCGCCGCCCGTGCCCGAGTTGTTGATGAAGCCGTTCGTGAACGTGAAGTTCACGACCCCGGCCGTCCCGCGCACGCCGCTGCCGCTGGTGTTCTCTATGAACATCCGGTTGAACGACGCGCCCCTGGTCGAGGTCAGCGAGATGCCGTGGCCGCTGGTGACGATGTTCTGAATGGCGCCGCCGGTGCAGTTCGCGGCCGTAGTGCAGGTGCCGCCGTTGCCGCTGACGACCAGCGCGCCGTCGCTCGCCGTGGTGCCGGTGGTGTTCAGGACGATGCCGCTCGTCGGGTCCGCGGCCGCGGTGGTGTTGCCCGCCGAGATGCTCGTGAAGTTCAGCCCGTTGGAGTGGATGTTCGTGAACGAGACGTTGAGCGCGGTGCCCGACGTGCTCGAAAGCGTGTTGTCGGGGGCCGTGCCCACGCCGTTCGGGTCCGTGATGGCGAGCGTGCCGCTTTGGGTCGCCACGAACGAGTGGCTCGGGGTCGTGAGCTGGAGGCCGCCGTCGAAGCGGATCGTCGAGGTGGCGTTGCTCTGGAGATTGACGCCCGTGCCGCCGTTGTCCGTGATGAGGCCGTTGAAGTCCACGGTCCCGCCCGTCTTGTTCGTGATGTCCACGGGGCGGCCGGCGGTGTTGGTGATGGTGCCGCCGTAGGTGATGCTCGCGTTGCCGCCGTCCACGTCGAAGTCCGTGGTGGCGAGGCCGGAGAGCGAGCCGGCGGTAATAGTTATCCCGGTCGTGCTGTCTATGTTGGTCAGGACGATGCCGGGGCCTGTGCCCCCGCTCGCCTCGACGAAGGCGAAGGTGCCGTTGACGATGTCGGTGTTCGGGTTCGCGCCGCCGCTCAGGTTGAGCGCCTGGCCCGTGCGCGTGCCGCTCGGCTCGTCAATGCGGAGGTCGCCGACCGTGAGCGTGCCGAAGGTCGTGCCGTTGATGCCGGAGCCGGTAGTGTTGCCGACGGTCAGGCCGTTAATCGTGTTGCTTGTATTCGCGCTGTTCAGGTTGATGCCGTTGGCCGCGCTCGTGATCTTGACAATCGTCGCGTCGCCGGAGTTCGTCCCAGGGAACGGCGCGCTCCCGCTCGGCGGGTTGAAGCCCGTCAGGGCCGCCAGGGTCGAAGTCGAGTCCTGACCGAACAAATCCTGGCCGGAGAGGAGCGTGACGGGGCCGACGTAGTCGGTGCCGCTCTGGTAGATGAAGATGTTGTCGTTCGCGGCCGGATTGCGGGCGAAGCCGACATCGGGGTCGCCGTTGGCGGCTTCGAACGAGGCGAGGTCGCTAAACGGGCTGCTCAGGCGGCCGCAGCCGGCCGCGGTGGTCGTGCACGTCGAGGCGGCGTTGTTGATGAACCAGACCATGCCGCTGATCGGCAGGGTGACGGTCGCCGAGTCGCTGCCGCCGTCGTTGGTGATCTGGTAGGTGAAGGTGTCGCTGCCCTCGTAGCCGACCGGCGGGTTGTAGAGGTACTTGCCCAAGTCCGCGCCGGAGACGGTCATGACGACCGTGCCGCCCTGCGCGGTGGTCGCCGTGATGGTGTTGCTGCTGACGGTCGTCTGACCCTGCACGTTATCAATCACGACGGGGTCGGCGTTGGAGAACTGGTCGTTGTTGCTCGTCACGCTGAACGGGATGTTCGCGGAGTTGACGTTGACGTTGCCGATGACAGTCTGCGGGTGCGTGTCGTCGTTGGCGACGGGCGGAATCTTGAACGTGAAGACGTAATCGGCCGTCATGTTGTCGGGCGGGTCGCCCGAGTCCACGTCCGTAATCTCGGCGGCCTTGACCGTCACCGTGCACTCGACGCCGATGGGCAGGTCCGCGGTCGGGTTGAGCGTGAAGGTGTTGGAGGGGCTGGCCGAGAGCGCGAAAGCCTGCGTGTTGCCGGGCGTGGGGCACTCTATCGAGAAGGAGTTGGTCGTGGCGTTAACGCTCTCGTTGAAGTTGACGACGATGTTGACGCCGGGGAGCACCCCCGTCGCGCCGTTGGTCGGCGTCGTCGTGGTGACGGCCGGCGGGGAGTCAACCGTGAACGAGAAGACGTAGTCGGCCACCATGTTGTTGGGCGGGTCGTTCGCGTCAGTGTCTGAGACCTCGTCCTTGTCAACCGTCACCGTGCACAGCTCGCCGAACGTAAAGTCCGTGTTCGGGTTGAGCGAGAAGCTGTTGACCCCGCCGGGCACGGCCGGCGTGGGCACGTAGGTGTGCGCGCCGCTCGTGGCGCAGGAGATCGAGAAGGCGTTGGCCGTCACGTTAACGGTCTCGCTGAAGTTGACCGTGATGTTGGCGTTCGAGGCGACGTTCGTCGCGGTGTTGGTCGGGACGGTCGAAGTCACGCTCGGCGCGGCGTCGGTCGTGAAACTGAAGACGTAATCGGCCGCCATGTTGTCGGGCGGGTCGCCCGAGTCCGCGTCCGTAATCTGTAGGGCGATGACCGTCACCGTGCAGGTCACGCCGCCGGGCAGGTTCACCGTCGGCGTCAGCGTGAAGGTGTTGCTCGGGCTGGCCGAGAGCGTGTAGGTCTGCAAGCTGCCGGGGGCGGGGCACTCGATCTTGAAAGAGTTGGTCGTGGCGTTAACGCTCTCGCTAAAGTTGACTGTGATAGTTGTGTTAGTCGGTAGATTGGTCGCGCCGTTGGTCGGGGTGGTGGTCGTCACCTCCGGGGCCAGGTCCAGCGTCGTGAAGCTGAAGACGTAGTTGGCTGCCATCTGATCCGGCGGGTCGTTCGAGTCCACGTCCGTCACCTCGGTGGCGACGACCGTCACCGTGCAGAGCGTGTTGACCGGCAGATTGCTCGTCGGGTCGAGCGTGAAGCTGTTGGTCCCGCCGGGGGCGGCCGGCGAGAGCGTGAAAGCGATGGGCGTGCTGGTCGGGCACTCTAAAGTGAAGGCGCTGGCCGTGACGTTGACGTTCTCGCTGAAGTTGACCGTAATGTTCGAGGCGAGGGCGACGTTGATCGCGCCGTTGGCCGGCGTCGTCGTGGTGACGGTCGGGGCGGCGTCCACGACAATCGTCACGGTCGCCGTGTCGTCCACGCCGGGGTTCGGCGCGGCCTGGCCGTTGGAGAGCGTGTACTTGAAAGTGTCCGTGCCCTCGAAGGTGGGGTTGGGCGTATAGGTGAACGTCCCGTCGGCGTTCATGTCCACCTCGCCGCCGCCCGTCGTGGCGCAGTTGTCGAAGGGGGCCGTCACGTCCCCGCAGCCGACGATGGCCGAGACGGTCGGCGCGGGCTGACCCGAGTCGTTGGCGATGACGCTGGTCCCGGCGTTGAGCACGGTGTTCTTCGTCGCCAGGTAACTGTCGTTCAGGGCCACGGGCGAGAACTTGGCGGAGCCTGTGACGAACTCCGTGTTCGGGTCGAGCGTGGCGTCGAACTTGACGCCGGTGGCGTCCACGGGGCCGTCGTTCGAGATGTCGGCCGTGTAGGTGATGGTCTCGCCGAACTCGGCCTTGAGGTCGCCGTCGCCGTCAGTGAAGGCGTCGGTCATCGTGGCCGACATGTCCGGGGTCGCGGCGGGCAGCGGCGCGTTGAAGAGGAAGGCTTCCGTCTTCTGGTCCACCGTCAGCTTGCGCTGGGCTTCGGCGTTGGTCGCGGCGGCCTCGGCCGACTTGACGGAGGCAGCCAGCGCCGCCACGGGCGACAGCAGCATCAGGAAGGAGAGCAGGCATGAGGTAAAGACACTCAGGTTGCTGGGGGACGACGTGCGGGGGATTCTTCTCATGACTTCTCCTTCAGACAGGTGCTAAGCGCCCGGTAACAGAGTTCGGCCGCAAGGGGATGGGAGTGCAGATGGGTTCGAGCTTATTTGCAACTTCGGACAACCGGGCAAAACTACCGTCGGGAAAGAACGTGCCTTAATCAACTAAGCAAGGGATTGGTTAAGTTACGTGTGAGACTGACAAACTGTCCGGCAACTGCCGCCTCTTGAACCAGGGATAATAGCCAAGTAAGTTTCAGTCTAATATAAATGGAGTGACCGTGAGCAAAGCGCGGCAGCGCCCTCCGCGAACGGAGTGAAGAAATTAGCACAAAAGGGCCAATTACACAAAGAGTTTTGTACGGTTTCTGTGAAAAAACCGCCCATCCGAAGCGCCCCGAATTGAAAAAGGCCCAAATCCCACCCTTTCCCGCCCACCCGCGCTTCTCCAGCGCCGCGGCAGAGTTCCCGCTCCCGCCGTTAAATCCTGTGCCATTCCGTGAGGCCAGCAACACACCATCGCCCCACTACCTCCCGCAGCGGCACTAGCGGCCTTGGCCGCTCGCCGTAAAAATCCATCTGTTGTCGGATGTTTACGGCGGCGGTAAACCGACCGGGGCAGCTCCTCCCCGCTTTTAAAGTTCAAATGCAACAAGATTTCAGCCACCTGACTGCGTGGCGCGGCTATTGCAGATTACGCTTCCCGAGTTGGCTAATCTAACTTGAGGAGTGAAGCTTAATGTTCAAGACTCTTTTGTCTCTCATGCTGGTCGGGCTGTTGGTGCATGGCGTGAATGCCGCACCCGTGCTCGCCGCGCAAGGCAATAATGACGCGCAGGCGATTGAGAAGGTCAGATTAAAGGTGGCGAAAATCGGTGTGGGAGCGAAGGCGCGCGCCACCGTCAAGATGAAAAACGGCACGAAGATTAAAGGCTTCATCTCGCAGGCGGGGCAGGACGACTTCACTATGCGGGACAGAAATAGCGGCGAGCCGACAACAGTGTCTTACCGCGACGTTATCAAAGTTGAAGACAATCGAGGCCACTCCACCCTGAGAAATGTCCTCATTGGCGTCGGGATCGGCGCTGGAGCCTTACTTGCTGTGCTCCTGATTACCTTTGCGACGCTCGAAGACTAAGCACTCAATAAACCGTCCGCCGACAGCAACGTGAACGCCTGGATGATAAGAACAGGGCCTTGACCAGACGCCGCCAGGCTCCCCCGCCTGTGCGTAGAACTTCGGTTTAAGCCGTCAATAGCGGATATGTAAACTTCAAAAATCAGTTATCCAAACTGACCCACTACCGTAAATAAGGCGGAGAGCCACTTTCAATCAGAAGTGGCTCTCCGCCTCACTTTTACCTTTTTCCTTCTGCCTTACCCTCTGGGCGGGAAGACGCCCTGGAGGGCGATGCAGAAGTAGAAGGTCAGGTAGGGCTGTAGGTTGTTGTGCGGCTGGTCGCCGCCGGCCGGGGCGAGAGCCTGGTCGTTCAAAGTCGTGGCCGGGGCCAGAGTCCCGGTGTACATGTTGACGCCGACCCCGACAGCCATCTTCTGTGTGACGGGCGAAGTGACGTTGCCGTCGGCCCCCGAGGCGCTGACGCCGTGGCTGTGCGACGGAATCTCGGATTCGAGCAGCGTCACGGTCTCGGAGCCGCCCGTCTCGCCCAGGTCGTGCAGCGAGAGCCCAGGCCCCTGCCCCGGGTGCATGGGCGCGCGGCCCTGCAAGTCTGGGAGCGCAAAGTTCGATTTGCCGTTGCCCCCGTAGGTCGTGCCGAGCAGGGAGAAGAGCGCGGTGTTCTGGGAGAGCGGCAGTAACTGGCCGTCACACCAGGCCCACCCCCTCGGCGCGAAGTTGAAAGGGAAGATGCGAATTTCAGCGACAAATGGGTCTGCCATTAATGATCTCCTTAAGTTGGGGACGGGAAAATCCCGAACAGCGAAATGATGAAATCCACGCACAGGTACGGCTGGAAGTTGGTGTGCGGCTGGCTCCCGCCTACAGGCGAAACGGTGCCGGGGTTCAGAGTCGCCGGCGGGATGTCTGAGCCGTAGGGGAAGGCGTTCTGGGTCGGCGACTGGGCCAGCAACTGGCTGTTCGGCTGGTTCTGCGTCCCCTGGTTGAGCGTGGCGAGCAGCGGGTGCGAGTGCGCCGGAATCTGGCTGACCGTCAGCGTGATCTCCTCGGCCCCGCCCGTCTCCGCCAGGATGAAGCCGTTGCCCTGGTGGATGGGGATGCGTCCGCGCAGGTCTGGGAGCGCAAACGTGCTCTCGCCGTCGCCCCCGTAGGTCGTCCCGATCAACTGGAACAGCGTCTCGTTCTCGGAGATCGGCAGTAACTGACCCTCACAAAACATCCACCCCGCAGGAGCGAAGTTGCCGGCGAACATTCTGATTTCGCCAACGTATGGTTGTGCCATCGGTTTCCTCCTTAGTTGGGTGAAGGGAAGATGCCTTGCAGCGCGATACAGAAGTTCAGCGTCAGGAAGGGCTGCATGTTCAGGTGCGCCTGCGACCCGCCGACGTTGGCAATCGAGGCCGGGGCCATCGCCGTCAGGTTGCTCGCCGCGCCGTAGAGAAAGACGCCGGACGACTGCCCGAGGAAGCTCCCCCCGGGGCCGATGCCGGCCGCCGCTGCATTCGTCGAGGCGTTAAAGACGTGCGTGTGCGTCGGCAGCTCCGAGATGGAGAGCGTGTGCGCCTGCTCGCCGCCGCGCTCGCCTAAAGTGTGCCCGGAGCCGACGTGAATGGGGGTGCGTCCGCGCAAATCGGGGAGCGCGAAGTTGACGCGTCCGTCGCCGCCGAAGGTCGTGCCGAGCAGGCTGAAGAGCGCCTGGTTCTGGTTGATCGGCAGCAGCTGGCCGTTGCACAAGGCCCAGCCCTTCGGCGCGAACACGAAACTCATGATTCTGATTTCAGACAAGAATGGTTCGGCCATAGATTTCTCCTCTTGGCTCTGGTTGCCAGGTGGATGTGGAGACAGTTTTATCGGGTAAAGAGCGCCCCTCTGGAAGAAAATTAACCGCGAGCGTGATGTTCGGGTGAAGCCTCTACTTTCGATGCAGATTTTGCACGGCCCAATAAAGTATCGGCTCTCAAGGGTATTGCTATTTCACTGACGAGTTTCACTGACGAGGCGCGGGGATTGTAAACCGTAGCCGCCGCCAACACAAGACAAATTTATTGCTTCTGGCACAATTTATTGGTAGAGTGCTTGGCCGGGCAGGAGACATCTCCTATCAAAACAGCATCCCGCGGACGCGAAAGTACTAGCCCTCGCTGTCAAGCCTACCAACAGAAGCTTAAAGACCAGGAACGAAGTGTGCCAATGAAAATCCCCCGTCGTACATTTATCAAGGCCAGCATTATTGCGGCTGCCTGCGGTGGCGTCCCCCTGACGCTGCTCGGCCCGGCCACCGCGCAGGACGGGAGCGCCCAGCGTGGCGGTTACTTCCCCATCCCCGCAGAGGTCCAGGACGACCCGACCAGCTACTACACGATGGCGACCTTCGTGCCCTACATCAAGAGCGGGTTCCAGTTCCAGGTCGGCCGCCTCTGGAAGCACATGAAGCTCGTGGAGGTCAAAAACCTCTGCCCCGCGGCGACCAACGCGCCGGCCAGCAACCTGAACGAGTGCTTCTCGCTCAGCTTCATTGCCGCGCGCGGCCAGAAGATCGAGCAGAAGATCTACACCGTGCGCCACGCCGCGCTCGGCAAGTTCTCCCTCTTCCTAGTCCCCGTCGGCCGCCGCACGCGCACCAGCCCCGAATACTACGAAGCCGTCATCAACCGCAGAACGCAGTAGTCAGTAGTCAGTGGTCGGTGGTCAGTTAAAAACAAAAGACAAGAAGGCAGCCGCGTGTGAACGAATCGGCTGCCTTCTGCTTTTCGTTAACTGACCACTGACTACTGACCACTGGCCCGCCATTCCATCAGGTAATTGACGCCGTCGTCCTCCGGCCGGTCCACTTTCCGAAAGCCGAGGCGCTCGAAGAGGCCGCGCGAGCGGTTGTAGCTCTCGACGTAGATGTTGAGCGGGAGCCCGGCGCGCTCGGCCTCACTCATCAGGTCTTTGAGGAGCGCGGTCCCCACGCCGTGGCCGCGGTGCTCGGGCAGGAGGGTGATGTCCAGGATGCGAATCTCGTCGCGGCGGCGGGCGACGTAAAGGCGGCCGATCGGGAACTCGCCCAGGAGAATGACGTCGTGCGTGGCCGCGGGGTTGTGCGTCCGGTAGTGAAGCTGCTGCGCGTCGAACTGCATGCGGACGAAGGCCGCGCGCTGCGCCTCGCTCCAGGGCACGCGCGCCAACTCGTCCGCACGCGTGCTGGCGTACACACTGACGAGGAACTCTTCGTCGCCGGCCGCGACCGGGCGCAAGCTGACGCGGCCCGAAATCTCTTCCTGCTTCATATGGGGTTCGCGCGCGGCTCAGTCCTGTGGTTCGAGCGGGCGGTTGAAGACGGCCTCGTACTGGAACCCTTCGGGGCCGCGGCCGACGGGGACGATGAACAGGTCTATCTCACCGAGCGTGTCGTGCTCCATGTGGTAGGTCATCTGCTGGAGGTAAATGTCCGCGGGGCCGCGGAAGAAGACGGAGAACTGTTCCTGCCTCGGCGTCGAGAGCGTGCTGACGACCTCGACCAGTTCCAGCTCGACCGCGCCGGACGGTTGCAGCGGGATGCGGAACTTCGTGTTGACGTGTTCGGCGAAACCTTCTTTGGTGAAAAATTCTGGCACAATACCTCCTGACTCATCCCTCTTCGGTGGGCCAATATTCCATCTGAAAGTGCGTGTCGTTCTCCCCGGTGGTCGCGAAGCCCAGGCGCTTGTAGAGGCGACGCGCCTGTGCGTTCGACTTCTCGACCTGAAGCCGCAGCGGCAGGCCGCGCCGGCCGGCCTCCGACATCAACTCTTGGACGAGCGCGGTCCCCAGCCCTGCGTGGCGGTATTCGGGCAGCAGCGCGATGTCTGCGAGTCGGAATTCGTCCTCGCCGCGGACGACCAGGAGCCGGCCGGCCGGACGATTCTCGAAGAGGATGACGCGGTCTTCGAGTCCCTCGTAGTACATCCTGTAAGAGCGGTCACGCGCGGCGAGCTGCATCCTGAGGAACGCCTCGCGCTGCGCGTCGGCCCAGTGGATTTGGGCCAATTCGTCGGCGCGCGTGCTGGCGTAAATCTCAAGCAGCAGCGGCTCGTCTTCGGCCGCGACGGGGCGCAGCGCGACTGCGTTCTCCTCCTGCCGGGCGGGCGCATTCTTCATCCGAGTATCTCGTCAGTAGTGACAGTCAGACCGGGCGCGGCGGCGGAGTTGATGGCCTCGCCGCGCGCGTGCCGGCGCACGTCCTGGTACGCGCCGCCGTTGGGCCGCGTGTAAACTTCGATTTGCTCGTCCGGCAGGTTGACGACCCAGACCTCAGGGGTTCCGGCGCGCGCGTAGAGCGGGACTTTGATCTGCCGGTCGTATTCGAGCGTGGTGTCCGCGACCTCGACGACGAGCAGCACGTCGCCGGGCGCGGGCAGCGACCGCTCGTAGAAGTCGTCGCGCCGCCGGAGCAGCGCCACGTCCGGCTGCGGCTCGGCGTAGTCGTTCAGCACGATTGGATTTTGTATCCAGACGATGGCTCGGTCTGCCAGCAACTTGCTAAAGAGATTCGTCAGCCTGCCGACACACGCGGCGTGACGCCTGCCAATCGGTGACATCTCGATGATCTCCCCTTCGATCAACTCGACGCGGTCGTCCTCCGTGAAAATGCCGGCTGCGCCCATGCGGTTGTATTCGGCGACCGTGAACCAACGTTTGGCGACTTGGACTGACATGCTCCCTCGCTTTCCGGGCACGGATGATAACACAGACCGGCGCGGCCGCGTTCAGCGCCCCACGAGCGCGGCGCGGTAGGCGCGAGGCGTCAGCCCCGTGGCCTGGCGGAAGGCTTTGGCGAAGTGACTCGGCGTGCCGTAGCCGACGCGGTCGCTGACTTCGGAGACGGAGAGGTCCGTCTCGGCCAGGAGCGCGCGGGCGCGCGTGACGCGCAGGGCCGCGAGGTACGCATGGGGGCTCGCGCCCGTCAGTTTCTTGAAGAGGCGCGCGAAGTGGAAGGGCGAGAGGAAGGCGGCGGCCGCGATCTCTTCGAGCGGCAGCTCGCGGTGCAGGTGCGCGTGCATCAACTCTATGGCGCGGCGGACGCGCCGGTCCACGAGGCCGACGCGCGACAGTTCAAGCTCTTCGGAGCGGCGGACGTTCGAATGGTGGCGCAGGAGGTGCACGACCAATTGCTCCATCAGCGCCGCGACGACCACCTCCTGCCCGGCCTCCGCCTGGGCCAATTCTCCCGCCAGGTCGCGCGCCAGGCGCGAGAGCCGCCCGTCTCCCTCGACGACGCGCGAGCGGAACTGGACGCTCGCGCCCGCGCCGACGAGCCCTGTGCGCGCGGCCGCGTCGAGCACGAAAGAGGAGGCGAGCGTCAGCGACAGGTATTCGGCGCGGCGCGCGCGCGCGGCCGCCGCCGCCACGCCCGGGTCCAGGAGCAGCGCGCCGCCCGCGCCGATCTCAAAATCCCCTGCGGCCTCCTCGACGCGCACGGGCAGACTTCCTTCGAGCAGGAAGAGCGCGGCGTAGTCCGCGCGCGCCTCGCTCGCCCAGGAGGCGCGCGCCGCCCGCCTGTAGTGGAGCGCGTACTGCGGGCGGACGAAGACGCGGTCGAGTTGGGTTTTCGCGCGGTCCATCGGAGGCGATAGTTTATCACCCGCCCGCGGCTAACTCAGCACGCCGCGCGCAGAGCCGCGCCGGGTCGTTCGTGATGACGGCGCGCACGCCGTTGCGCAGGGCGCGCGCGACCCACGCGGGATTGTCCGCCGTCCAGACGATTGTTTCGAGTCCGCGGAGCGCCGCCTCGCGGACGGTGCGGCGCGTGGCGAGGCTGTGATGCAGGGCGATCTCCTCGGCCCCGCACGCGAGGGCACGCGTAATCATCCCGCGCGCCAAGGGGGCCGGGCGCGAGAGCCTGCGGTCGAAGAGTGCAGCCGTGCGCAGGCCCGCGTCGAGCCGCTTAAGCTCCGCAATCGAAGGCAGGTCGAAGCTCTCGACGACGACGCGCCGGGCGAGCGAGTGTGCGCGGACGAGCCGCGCGACCTCCGCGGCGAGCGGGGCGCGGTCGCGCGGGCCGCACTTCATCTCGACGTAGAGCAGCGCGTCGCGCCGCTTCATCAACTCGAAGACGGAGGCGAGCGTGGGGATGGTCGCGCCCGCGTACTCGGGCCGCGCGCGCCGCGGCCGCCGCAGGTTGAACCACGCGCCCGCGTCCATCCGGGCCAGCTCGGTTGACGGAAAGCTCGCCACCGTTCCGCGCCTCAGCGCCGTGCGCCTGAGCGTGGCGTCATGGATGACGACGGGCACGCCGTCGCGCGCCAGTCTCACGTCGAACTCGACGCCGTCCGCGCCGTCGGCGAGCGCGCGCTCGAAAGAGACGAGCGTGTTCTCCGGCGCGACCGCCGCCGCGCCCCTGTGGCCGATGATGAGGACAGTGGTCAGTGGCCGGTGGTCAGTGGTCAGTTTGTCGGGCATCGGCAACCTTGAAGCGTAAAAATTATGGGCCAATATTCTGCGCCGTTTTTAACTGACCACTGACCACTGACTACTGACCACTTTTGTAGTGGCCGTAGTCCAGCTCGGCGAAGATGTTGTCGCGGGACTCGATTTCGGCAAGGCGCTCTGAGTCTATCTGGCCGCGCTCGATGTCGGAGGCCAGCGCGTCGAAGCGGCGGATGTGCGAGCGGAAGCGGCGCGTGGCGTACTCGACGGTCGTGCCCTGGTAAATCTGGAAGGCCCAGTCGCTCGACTGCGCGAGCAGGAGTTCGCGCGCCGCCTGGTTGAGCGCGCGCCGCGTCAACTCGTCCGGCTCGCCGTGCAGGTTGGCGAGCGCCGTCATGCGCTCCTCGGCCGCCTGCTGGTGCGGGTACATCCAGCTGTTGCGCTCGTTGAGCCAGACCTTGAAGTAGCCGTCCTCGCCCCAGGAGGATTGCGAGGGCCGCTGCGTCTGTAAGGCCCAGCCCGAGTCGAGAAAGTCGCCGGGCGCAATCGGCTCGACCTCGTCGCGCACGCTGTGAAACTCGCGGAAGACGAAGGCGATGAACTGCGGCCCCTCGAACCACCAGTGGCCGAACAGCTCCGCGTCGTAGGGCGAGGTGACGAGCGGCGGCCGCCCCCCGAACGCCTGCCGCAAATGCCTGGCCTGGCGGATGCGCTCCGAGACGAAGTGGCCTGCGTGTTCGGCGGCGCGTTGGCGCGCGGCCGCGGGGTCGTAAGGCAGCTTGTGCTGCTGCGGCACGTCCTGTCCCGTGATGCGGTGGTACTTCAGGCCGAGGTGGCGGCGCTCGCCGCCCGCGTGCAGGTGCGGGAGCAGGTAATCGTGCGGCGCGTCCCAGCCGAGGTCGCGGTAGAACTCCCTGTAGGCGGGATCGCCCGGGTAGCCTATGACTGAGCTCCATACCTGCTGGCTCGTCTCAAGGTCGCGCGCGAAGACGGCCACGCCGTTCGGGCAGCGCGCGGGCGAGTAGACGCCGAAGCGCGGGCGCGGCTCGCCGTAGAGGAGGGCGTGCGTGTCCGCGATGAAGTATTCGATGCCGGCGTCCTTCAAGACCTCCTCGACGCCGGGCTCGTAGGCGCATTCGGGGAGCCAAATGCCGCGCGGATTGCGGCCGAAGTGTTTCCGGTAGTTGGCGACTGCGGCCGTGACCTGCGCGCGCTTGGCTTCCGGCGTGGAGATGAGCGGCAGGAAGCCGTGGGTCGCGCCGCAGGTGATGATTTCGAGCACGCCCTCGTCTTGCAGCTCGCGGAAGGCGCGAACCAGATTGCGCGCGTAGTGCTTGTCCCAGAGCGAGAGCGCGGCCGTCAGATTCTCGACGTACATCTGCGCGGCGGGGAGGAACTCTTGCGCCTCGCGGCCGGTGCGCTCGACCTCTTTTTGTGCCAGCGCGAGCAGGTTTTCGAGGTGGCGCGTGTAGCGCTCCTGTAGGAGCGGGTCCGAGAGCATCTCGCAGAGCGGCGGCGAGACGTTCATCGCGAGCCTAGGCTTCATGCCGCTCTCGTGCAGATTCTGGAAGACGAAGATGAGCGGCAGGTAGACTTCCGTGATGGCCTCGTAGAGCCAGTCCTCTTCGAGGAACTCGGGGTGCTCCGGGTGGCGCACGAAGGGCAGGTGCGCGTGGAGTATCAGGCTGAAGTATCCAGAAGACACGGGAAAAAATAATGATGAATGATGAATTAAAAAGCGGTTGTCTTTAATTCATCCCGCAAAGTTCCGCGTTCATCATCTCGCCCAGTCCATGCTGGGCATCCAGAGGTGGAAGGGGTTGCGGGGCAAGTTGACTTCGCTGGCCCCTACGACGGAGCGCGGGGCGCGGCGCGCGGCCTCGCGGTCGAACGCGGCGAGGGCCGCGCTGTCAAGATCGAAGCCGAGCACGGCGCGCAGGACTCCGAGCAGGCGCGCGGCGTCAATCCCTCCGCCGCCCAGCCGCGCGACGCGGTCGAGCCAGCCGCCCAGCCCCGCCGAAATCATCAGCCGCAACTCGTCCGGCCTCAGGCCCAGCGCGAGCGCCGCGAGCAGCCCGCGCAGCTCGGCCAAATCTTCCGCGCCGAGCGGCGGCAGTTCCGTGCCGCCGAGGCGGCGCGCGACTTCCAGCGTCGCGGCGTTGCCCGTCTCCAGGTCGGCCGCTTCGAGCGAGACTTCGAGCGCGTCGCCCGCGTAGCCCGCGTCGTCCAGCACGCGCGCGAAATCATTCGCCGAGACCTGAAACTCCGGCGCGTAGTCGGCCGAGCGCGACACAGAGGCGCGCGGCGTGTGCGCCTGCGCGGACGAGAGCAGGCGTATGAAAGGCAGCCCGCGCGCGTAGAGGCCAACGTCGGCGCGGTAGGCGCGGCCCGGCCCCGCGTCGAACCACTGCGTACGCCCGCCCGATGCCGCGTGCAAGCTCTCCGCGCCTGTCTCCAAGTCAACGAGGCGGACGGCCAGCTCGTAGCGTGCGCCCTGCGCCCCGAAGGCGCGCTCCACAGTCTCGAAGGGGTCTCGTTCGAACTCCCAGTAAAGGTAGAGCCGGCGCGGCGACTGCGGCAGCAGGCGTATGCGGTTGGCGGCGTAAGTCTCCGGGAGCGGCTCGTCGGCCGACAGCTCCGCCAGCCTGTCCGCGGCCGCGGGAGCGGGCTCGGGCGGCGGCGCTGGCGGGGCCGCCAGTTGAGAGCTGCCGGGGAAAAATAATGGCATTCGAGTAAACCTCTCTTCAACGGGTCCGCGGGCGTAATGTAGAGCTTGGGTTCGGGTGCAAAGCAGGCTCAGTTTTACGGGAACGCTCCGTGCCCTGTCAACAGCATGACGGCAAAACCAGTCGTTTTAAGTTAGAATGGCGGGGCCGTTAGAACATTCAGTTAAAAGGGGCTCGATGAGGCGGCGTGTCATCGTCAGCGTGGTCGCGGGCGGGGCTCTGATGCTGGCGACTCAATCCGCGGGCGCGGAGGCGGCCGGGGGCGAAGCCGCGCACGGCCTGGACCCGGTCGTGCTCCTGGGCGTCGCCGTCATCCTCATCGCGGCGAAGCTCGGCGGCGAGCTGTTCGAGCGGATGAGGCAGCCGGCGGTGCTCGGCGAGCTGGTCGTCGGCATCGTCATCGGCAACCTGGCACTAACGGGGTGGGCGGCGGCCGAGCCCCTGAAGGCGAACGCGATCATCGCCGCGCTGGCGGAGGTCGGCGTCATCATCCTGCTCTTCGAAGTCGGGCTGGAGTCGAATCTGGGCGAGATGTTGGAGGTCGGCTGGTCTTCGCTCTTCGTGGCGGTGGCGGGCGTGGTCGCGCCCTTCCTGCTGGGCTGGGGCGTGGCCGCCTACTTCCTGCCGGACGAGTCGCGGCTGGGCCATTTCTTCGTCGGCGCGACCTTGTGCGCGACGAGCGTCGGCATCACGGCGCGCGTGCTCAGGGACATGAACCGGCTCAAGACGCGCGAGTCCAGAATCATCCTCGGCGCGGCGGTGATTGACGACGTGCTGGGGCTGGTCATCCTGGCGGTCGTGGCGGGCGCGATCCGCGCGGCGGCGGCGGGCGCGGTGCTCTCGCTCTACGAGGTGGCCGTCATCGCCGGCAAGTCGGTCGCCTTCCTTTTCGGCGCGATAGCCGTCGGGCGTTACCTGACGCCGCACCTCTTCTGGCGCGCGGGCCGGCTCGAAGTGGGCGGAGTGCTGCTGGCCCTCTCGATAGCCTTCTGTTTCCTGCTGGCGTGGGCCGCGGCGCTCGTCGGGCTGGCCCCCATCATAGGAGCTTTCGCCGCGGGCCTCGTGCTGGACGAAGTTCACTTCGAGACTTTCGAGGAGCGAGGCAAGCACGACTTGCAGCAACTGGTCGCGCCGGTCGGCGCGGTGCTTGTGCCAATTTTTTTCGTCCTGATGGGGATGAGGGTTGACTTGCGCGCCTTCGCGCGCGTCGAGCTGCTGGGGTTCGCCGCGGCGTTGACGGTGGCCGCCATCATAGGCAAGCAGGTCTGCGCGCTCGCCGTCGTGGAGCGCGGGTTAAACCGCGCGGCCATAGGGCTCGGGATGATTCCGCGCGGCGAGGTGGGGCTCATCTTCGCGGGGATGGGGACGACGCTCGTGCTGCCGGACGCGCGCGGCACGCCGGCGCCGGTGATAGACTCGGGCACGTTCGGCGTCATCGTCATCATGGTCATCGTGACGACGCTCGTGACGCCGCCCGCGCTCAAGCGTGCGCTCGCGCGCACAACCGTCGCCGACGAAGACGAGCCGGGCGACGCGCTCCGCGAAGTCGCCGAAGACGCCATCAACCGCACGGCGCAATGATTCACTCAAGCCTTTGCGCCTTACGTCTCGTCTTAGCGCCTTTGCGAGAAACAGCCGTTCACGCTGGAGGCGCAAAGGTAAGGCGTAAGGCGCAAAGGGTTGAGTGTGGGAAATTTCTTGATCGAAAAGAGGGAGGATTCGACGTGATGAGCAGCAAGAAGGAGCGGCAGCGGAAGGCGGGCATTCCCGAAAAGCCGCGGGGGCAGCAGACAGGATTCGAGGGCAACCCGGACAAGGCGCGCGTCGAGAAGGAGGAGGGGACGCCCGCGCTGCGCGGCCGGCGCAAAGCCGCCAACAAGATGTTCGCGGACAAGTCCAGCCAGCACACGGCCTCGGACGCCACCAAGCCCAAGTCGAACCAGCCCTCCATCCCCGCGCAAATCGGCGGCGGCCACGTCGGCGAGACCGGCGGCGAGATCGCCTTCAAGCGCAGGCAGAAGAAAAAGAAGGGATGAGTGATGAGTTAAGGAGCCGCCGCGCGAGAAGTCCCCGCAGGGGACGGCCGACAATAGCCCAGCACTTCAGTGCTGGGTGAGTGTGCCAAAAACAATTGAGTCCCGGAGGGACGGCTGAACCTTCAATCGTCCCTCCGGGACTCAATTGTTTTTACCGCGCTTTCCCAGCACTGAAGTGCTGGGCTATTGTCACTTCGTCCCTGGCGGGACGATGAAGGCCCGGCTTGCACTCATCACTCATTACTTATTTAACTGCTTTCGCGTTGGCGGGGCGCGCGAAGAGTGTGTCGGCGAGGGGCGAGTTGAACTCGATGGACTGGTAGTTGATGCGGCTCGTTTGCGAGCCAGCGGTGTAGTGGTCTATGACGAAGGGCGTGATGATGCCCTGGACCGTGACGTGCTGCGCCAGGCGGTCTTCCTCGTCCGACTCCGCGCCGTCGGCGTCCGTCTTCTTGTAAAGTATCTTCATCGGCAGGAAGTCTTTCGCGCCGAACTCGAACTCGACCGCGAAGCCGTCCGGGTAGGTGAGGCGCACGGCCTCGTTGCGCTTCGCCAGGCCCGCCTCGCGCCGCCCTACGTAGGAAAGGGTCGCGCCCTCCTTGCGCCAGTAGCCGCGCAGCAGGTTGTCAACGCTGGCGCGCATGGCCCGCTTGAAGTCCGCGACCTGCTCCTTCGTCATGTCCTTGAGCGACTTGGCCGCGCCGTCGTAAAGCCAGCCCGTCTCCCTGTCGTTGGTCTGAATAATCCTGCCGGCCTGGCCCTTGAACTCCGTGCGCTCGCGGTCTGGGAAGACGATGTAGTCCACGAACGTGCTCGGGATGCCGGACTGCCCGTCCTTGTACTGCGTGTACAGCCCGCGCCCGACGGCCGAGCGGACATTCAGGTAGGCGCTCCCGCCCATCGCCTCGACCGCCTGCCGCACGACCTGCTCGGCCTTTTCATCGTCGGCGGCTGCGGCGGGTTTCGCCTGCCCTTTGACGGTACTTCCGAAGCAAGCCATGAAAGCGAGGGTCATCCCTAAAACGCCAATGCCTGCGAACCCGGAACGATTAGTCTTCAACATATTTCCTAACAACCCACCTTCACTTCTTTGATCTCGCGGCTTCCGTTGCCGGTGGCTCGACGCCCGGCGGAATAAGCCACAACTCCGCGTGTGTCCACGTATCGTTACCTCCGAGCACGGCTTTGACCCGCACCGGAGCAATGCCGAATTTTTTAACGAGACTGCGTTTATCTTTAACTGCACGCCGCAACGCCTGTTTGCGGGAAACATACCCATCCGGGTCCCACCCCTCGTCCCCTGGCTTTAATCTGCGATGATTTCTGTGCGGGCGCGCGACGATGTGGCCGCGCCAGTCCGGCCGCAGTTTCAGTGCCTCTGCGAACACGACTAAAGCGGAGTCCCGTCCGCCGTCACAGACCTCTCCCCAATAGGCGTAGACGGCGAACTGACGTGCGCTCTTCGTGTCTTCGACATAATTCGTCTTCGGTTCGGCCGCTCCTGTGGGGATAACCCACAATTCCATCCGTAAGTCTTCGGTATGCCCGCCGTAAATTGTCACAAGGCGCTCGGCGGCGACTCCGGCGAAATTATTAAATCTGTCTCTGACTTGCTCGGCATATGTCCTGGCATAGCCTTCGAGGCCGTATATCACGATGGCACCGCGGAACTCAGGGTTGTCCTTTAAAGCGCCGGCGAATTGACCCCACGGCGGAGGATCAATCTGCGGCACTTCCGATAAATCACACCGAGGATTCTTCACCTCGTCAATTTTATACGCCTCCTGCGCGTGCGGCACCGCGGCCGCGAGGTGAAGGCACACAAGCACGGCCGGCAGGAGGACGAAGGATTTGACGATTCGCTTTCGCATTGCTTTCGACCGAGGGAGAGCGGAGGCCAAAGAAAAAGGGCTTCAATGAAATTGTATCACTGAAACCCTTCCTCCCGGGAGACGCTGCTGTCGCGTCCACTCAGTTCATTTCGGGTGCGCCGTCCAGAGACTTGATACGGACTTCGTCCTCCTCCACGTCCACCAGGAAGCGCGTCGCGCCCTTCCACATGGTCGTGATCGGCAACTTGACCTTCTCGTCAATGTGGCGCTTGAGGAAGCGCGCGCCGTAGGCCGGGCTGAAGCCCTTCTCGGTCAGCAAGGCAACGGCCGCGGGCGTCACCTCGACCTCCTTGCCCTGCCGCTCCATCTGGCGACGCATCTTCGAGAGGTACAGCTCGGCGATCTGCCGGACCTCGTCCATCATCAGCGGCGAGAAGACGACGATCTCGTCTATGCGGTTGCGGAACTCGGGCGAGAAGCGATGCTCGGCGGCCTTCATCACCTCGTTCTTAATCGCGCGCACGTCGCCCAGCGTCTTCTGGCCGAAGCCCAGCGGCTTCTCGTACTTCTTAAAACTCTCGCTCCCGAGGTTGGAAGTCATGATGACGATGGCGTCCGAAAGATAGACTTTCTTGCCGCGCCCGTCCGTCATCCAGCCCTCGTCGAAGGCTTGCAGGAACAGGTTCATCAGGTAGGGCGAAGCCTTCTCGACCTCGTCGAGCAGGAGCACGGTGTACGGGTTCTCGCGCAGTTGCTCCGTGAGAATGCCGCCGCGCTCGGAGCCGACGATGCCGCGCGGCATCCCGATCAGCTTCTCTATGCCGACGGTCCCGTCGCCGTACTCGCTCATGTCTATGCGGACCATCTTCTCCTCGTCGCCGAACATGAACTCGGCGACGGCCTTCGCCAACTCGGTCTTGCCGACGCCCGTCGGCCCGAGGAAGAGGAGCACGCCGTCAGGCTTGTAATGGCTCTCCTTGAGCGGCCCTTTGTTCAGGCGCAGGCGTCGCGCGACGCCCTCAATGGCTTCCTTCTGACCGATGACTCGCTTGCCGATGTCCTGCTCCATCGTCGAGAAGCGGTCGTTGGTGTCGCGGAAGATCATGTCGCGCGGGATGCGCGATTCCTGCGAGATGACATCAATGACGTGTTCCGGCTTGACGATTAAAGTCTGCGGCTCGTTGATCTCCACCTTGACGGCCGCGGTGTCGAGCCAGCCGATGGCCTTGTCGGGGAGGTGCAGGTTGCGTATGTACTTCGGCGACATTTCCAACGCCGTGTTGATGGCGTCGTCCGAGATGGTCACGGAGTAGTTCTTCTCAAGCCGCGGCCTGAGGCCCAGCAGAATCTCGCGCGTCTCGTCCAGCGTCGGCTCGTCAACTTTGACCTGACGAAAGCGGCGGGCCAAGGCTTCGTCTTCCGCGATGTACTCCTTGTATTCGGTGATCGTGGTCGCGCCGATGATGCGCATCTCGCCGCGTGCCAGAGAAGACTTGAACATGTTGGCCGCGTCACTGGACGTGCCGAGCGCCGCGCCCGCGCCGATGATGGTGTGCGCCTCGTCAATGAAGAGGATCAGGTTGTCGCGCTCTTTGACTTCGTCAATGATGCCCTTGATGCGCTCCTCGAACATCCCGCGCAGCATCGTGCCGGCGACGAGGCCGCCCATCTGTAGCTGCACGATGTGCGAGCCGCGCAGGCGGGCCGGGACTTTCTCCGGCTCTAATTCAATTAACCGGGCCAGCCCCTCGACCACGGCCGTCTTGCCGACGCCGGGCTCGCCGACGAGCATGGGGCTGTTGGCGCGCTCGCGGTGGCACAAAATCTCCACCATCTGCTGAATCTCCATCTCGCGCCCGATGGTCGGCGGAATCTTGTCCATCCGCGCCAGGCGGTTCAAGCTTACGCCGAAGTGCTTGAGGTAGGGCGGCAGCTCGAACTTCTTCTTGTACTGCTCCTCCTCCTGCTCGCGCAGGTGGACGCGCGAGCGCACGTTCTCGACCACGGCCTCAGGCGACGCGCCCAGGTCGCGCAAAACTTCGACGAACAGGCCGCGCTCGTCCTGCGAGAGGGCCGTGAAAATGTCAGTCGCCTCGATGGTCTTGCGACCCTGCGCGCGCGCGCGCTCCATGGCGCGCTTGAAGAGGTCGGTCGTGTCGGGCGCGATCCTGAAGCCTTTACCGACATGCTGCCGACTCATTTCGAGACGCTTCTCGATCTGCAAGCGGACCGCACGCGGGTCAACCGCGAGGTCGCGCATCGTGGCGTTGAAGAGGTCCGCCTCCTCGTCGGCCAGCGCCTTCAGGATGTGCTCGACGGCCACGTAATTCTGGTCGCGGCGGCGCGATTCGTTGAGCGCGTACTCAAGAATGCGCTGGCCGCTGTCGCTAAATTTATCTTTGTAAGCCCCTAGGTCTATCATTCTGTGTTTCTCGACTAAATTAGAAGGCGATGCGACGCTCTCAATCAAACGCTACGAGTGTGGCGAAAGTTTGGCGGCGAAGTGTCGTCTTAGTACTTCAAACATGAGCCGCACAAAAAAGCGAGGGCGGCCCCTTCAAGCCTTCCTTTAGATGCGAGGGGCGGAAACGCCGTTGCGTTTCCGTGCAAGGCCACTATACCACACCTCGCACCTGCAATTGGCAAGCCAATTTCTTGAAGGCAAAAGGAAAAAGTAAAAAGGCAAAAGGGAAGACAAAGCCCACGAGTCTTTCGTTTCCCTTTTGCCTTTTACCTTTTGCCTATTGCTTTCTTCAGTAGTCGTAATCCTCGCCGCCCTGCATCGAAGACGCGGCCTTCCTGGGCTCTGGCGCATCGGTGATGGCGGCGTCGGTCGTCAGCAAGAGCCCCGCGATGGACGCGGCGTTTTGCAGCGCCGTGCGGACCACTTTCGTCGGGTCAATGATGCCCGCGGCGACCAGGTCTTCGTAAGCGCCGGTCGCGGCGTTGTAGCCCACGGCCCCCTTCGAATCTTCGACGCGGCCGACGACAATCGCGCCCTCCACGCCCGCGTTCTCCGCGATGCGGCGCAGGGGCTCTTCGAGTGCGCGCTTCACGATTTGAACGCCCGTCAGCACGTCGCCGTCCGCGTCCTCAATCTTGTCGAGCACCCTGGCCGCGCGCAAGAGCGCCACGCCGCCACCGGGCACGATGCCCTCCTGGGACGCGGCCTTCGTCGCGTTCAGGGCGTCCTCGACCCGCATCTTGATCTCTTTCATCGCGGTCTCAGTGGCCGCGCCGACGCGTATCACCGCGACGCCGCCCGCGAGCTTCGCGAGGCGCTCCTGCAACTTCTCGCGGTCGTAGTCGGACGTGGTCTCCTCTATCTGCGCGCGGACGGTCGCCACGCGACCCTGAATCGCCTTGGCCTCGCCCGCGCCCTCGACGACGGTCGTGTCGTCCTTGCCGACGATGACGCGCTTGGCCGAGCCGAGGTCCCCGAGCGTCACGTTCTCAAGCTTGATGCCGAGGTCTTCGGTGATGACGTTTCCGCCCGTCAGGATGGCGAGGTCTTCGAGGATGGCCTTGCGGCGGTCGCCGAAGGCGGGGGCCTTGACGGCGCAAACCTTGATGGTGCCGCGCAGGCGGTTGACGACGAGCGTGGCGAGCGCGTCGCCCTCAACGTCTTCCGCGATGATGAGGAACGAGCGGCCCTGCTGCGCGACCTGTTCGAGCACGGGCAGGAGGTCGCGCATCGCCGCGATCTTCTTCTCGTGGAGCAGAATCAGCGGCTCGTCGAGCACGCACTCCATCCTGTCTGGGTTGGTCACGAAGTAGGGCGAAAGGTAGCCGCGGTCGAACTGCATCCCCTCGACGATTTCCAGCTCGGTCTGGAGCGTGCGAGACTCCTCGACGGTGACGACGCCGTCACGGCCGACCTGCTCCATCGCCTCGGAAATCAGCTGGCCGATCTGGCGATCGTTGTTGGCGGAGACGGTCGCGACGTTCGCCAGCTCCTCCTTGCCCTTGACCTTCTTCGACATCCGCTCAAGCTCGGCGACGGCGCGCTCGGTGGCGAGCTGTATGCCGCGCTGCAAGGCCATGGGGTTCGCGCCGGCCGTCACGTTCTTGACGCCCTCGCGGTAGATGGCCTGGGCCAAAACGGTCGCGGTGGTCGTCCCGTCGCCGGCCGTGTCGTTGGTCTTGGTCGCCACCTCGCGCACCATCTGCGCGCCCATGTTCTCGTACTTGTCCTTGAGCTCGATCTCCTTCGCCACCGTGACGCCGTCCTTGGTGATGACGGGCGAGCCGAATTTTTTCGCCAGCACGACGTTGCGGCCCTTCGGCCCCAAGGTCACGCGCACGGCGTTCGCCAAGGTGTTCACGCCCCGGAGCATGGCGCTGCGCGCCTCCTCCCTGAACTTCAACTCTTTCGCTGCCACTTAGTTTTCTCCTTGAAATAATTGCTTCATTCCGCCGCCGTCTTCGCCTCGCCCTGCGCGCGGCCGACCTGCACGCGCGCCGGCCGCAAGAGCCTGTCGCCGAGCTTGTAGCCGCGGCCGTACTCGGCCGTCACAACGCCGTCGCGCTCGGGCTCGACCTCCGTGGTGTCCACGGCCTCGTGCAGCTCGGGGTCGAACTGCGCGCCCACTGACTCGACAGGCTCAAGGCCGGCGGCCGCGAGCGCGCCCTCGAAACTGCTCAGCGTCCCGCGCACGCCGTCGAGCAGAGTCTCCACTGTGCCGCCCTGCTCGGCCGCGGCAATCGCGCGCTGAAGGTTGTCCGCGACGGGCAACAGCGTGGCGACGAACTCGCCCTTGTCGCGCCGCGCGCGCTCGTCGGCCGCGCGGTTCAGCCGCTGGCGGGTCTCGTCCGTCTCGCGCTGCAACTGCGAGCGCAGCTGCTCGAAGCGCGATTGCACGTCGGCGACCTTCTGCTCGGCCTCGCGCGTGCGCGCCTCCAACTGCTCGACGTAAGTCGGCTTCAGGCTCGGAGCTTCTTCGCCGGCAGCTTCGTCGCCCTCCCCGCGGTCCACATTGATGCGGCGACGATCCGTCACGCGTATCTCCTCTGGTGAAGACGGCGCGGACGCCTCCGCCCGTGCGTCCTCAGACACCTTGTCCTCTTCCATACGACGCTTCTTTTTCTCCCTGCGAAAAGAGACCATAATAGTCAATGGTGAATAGTAAATGGTAAATGGTCAAGCGGGCCGCAGTCCCGGCTTCTATTCATCACTTACCGTTGACCATTTACGAAACTTTGATTTCCACGCGGCGCGTCTTCGGCTCTTCGCGTTTGGGTAGATGAACGCGCAGGACGCCGTCCTTGTATTCGGCGGCGATGCTTGTTTGATCCACGCTCGGGGGCACGCCGAATCTCCTGAGGAAGCGGCCGTGTGGGCGCTCCGTGCGGCGCTGCCCCTCGGCCTCTTCCGCCGCGCGCTCGCCGCGGATCACGAGCTTGTCGTTGTCCAGGTTGATTTCCAGCGCGGCGCGCTCGATGCCGGGCAGGTCAACCGCGATGGTGAAATCCTTCTCGGTCTCGTAAACGTCCGCGGGCGGGAACCAGTCGGCGCGCTCGATCTCCTGCTCGTCACCTTCCGCGCCGTGCGAGCGCTTCTCGGCCGCGTCCTGAAACAGTCGGTTCATGCGATCCTGCAACGTCACCAAATCTCTTAACGGGTCCCAATGTCGAGCCATAACTCCTCCAAACGAAGAGCACGGAATGATGACTTTCGCCGGAACATTCTTACCGCATCGTTCCGCTCTCATACTTTGTCCTTATCTTACGCTGCCGCGGCAGCGACTTCGGTCGTGAACCTCATCTGGTCGCCGTCGGCCGTGGCCGCGACGGTCTGCCCCGGCGCGATCTCGCCGCGCAGCAGCTTGACCGCGAGCGGGTTCTGGATGAGCGTCTGAATCGCGCGCTTCAGCGGCCGCGCGCCGTACTGCGGGTCGTAGCCCTCGCGCGCCAGCAAACCCCTCGCCGACTCGTCCAGCACGAGCGCGATGTTGCGCTCCGCGAGCATCGAGCGCAGGCGCTCCAACTGCACGTCAATAATCTCCACGATCTGCTCGCGCGTGAGCTGATGGAAGATGACGATGTCGTCAATGCGGTTCAGGAACTCCGGCTTGAAGTTCTCGCGCAGCTCCTGCGTGACGGCCTCGCGCACCTGCTTCTCGTCGTCGCCCGCCGCCTGTATCTCGCGCGAGCCGAGGTTCGAGGTCATAATCAGAACGGTGTTCTTAAAGTCCACCGTCCGGCCCTTCGAGTCCGTCAACCGCCCGTCGTCCAGAATCTGCAACAGGACGTTGAAGACATCCGGGTGCGCCTTCTCGATCTCGTCGAAGAGAATCACGGCGTAAGGCCGACGGCGCACAGCTTCCGTCAACTGCCCGCCCTCCTCGAAGCCGACGTATCCGGGCGGAGCGCCGATCATGCGCGCGACCGCGTGCTTCTCCATGTATTCGGACATGTCGAGCCGCACCATCGCGCGTTCGTCGTCGAAGAGGAACTCGGCGAGCGCCCGCGCCGTCTCCGTCTTGCCGACGCCCGTGGGGCCGAGGAAGATGAAAGAGCCGACTGGGCGGTTCGGGTCTTGCAGCCCGGCTCGCGCGCGGCGCACGGCGTTGGCGACGGCCGTCAGAGCCTCGTCCTGCCCGATGACGCGCAGGCGCAGGCGGTCCTCCATCGTGATGAGCTTCTGCATCTCGCCTTCGAGCATCTTCGAAACTGGCACGCCCGTCCACTTGGCGACGACCTCGGCCACGTCCTCTTCGTCAACCTCTTCCTTGAGCATGACGCCGTCGCGCTGCAACTCGGCCAGCTTCTGCTGCTCGGTCGCGAGCTTTTGTTCAAGCTCTGGAATCTTGCCGTACTGAAGCTCGGCGGCCTTCGCCAGATCGCCCGCGTTGCGCGCCTGGTCTAGTTGGAGACGCAACTGCTCAAGCTCATTCTTGGCCTCGCGCATGCGCTCGATCTCTTCCTTCTCGGACTGCCACTTGGCCTTCATCCCCCCGGATTTTTCCCTGAGGTCCGCGATGCGCTGCTCTATGTCTTTGAGGCGAGCCTTGGATTTCTCGTCCTCCTCGCGGCCGAGCGCCTGGCGCTCGATTTCGAGCTGAAGAATCTCGCGCTCAAGCTGGTCTATCTCCTGGGGCAGGGAATCAATCTCTATGCGCAGGCGCGAGGCGGCCTCGTCAATCAGGTCAATCGCCTTGTCCGGCAGGAAGCGGTCTGTGATGTAGCGGTTCGAGAGCGTGGCCGCGGCGACAATCGCAGAGTCCTTGATGCGAACGCCGTGGTGCACCTCGTAGCGTTCTTTGAGGCCCCGCAAGATGGCAATCGTGTCCTCGACAGTCGGCTCGCCGACGTAGACCTGCTGGAAGCGCCGCTCAAGCGCCGCGTCCTTCTCGATATACTTCTTGTACTCGTTGAGCGTCGTCGCGCCCACGCAGCGCAACTCGCCGCGCGCCAGCGCAGGCTTCAACATATTCGACGCATCAATCGCGCCCTCCGCCGCGCCCGCGCCGACGAGCGTGTGCAGCTCGTCTATGAAAAGCACGATCTGCCCCTGCGCGTTCTCGATCTCTTTGAGGACGGCCTTCAAGCGGTCCTCGAACTCGCCGCGATACTTCGCGCCCGCCAGCATGGAGCCGAGGTCCAGGCCGACCAGCCGCTTGTTCCTCAGAGTCTCAGGCACGTCGCCCGAAACGATGCGCTGTGCCAATCCTTCGACGATGGCGGTCTTGCCGACGCCGGGCTCGCCGATGAGCACGGGGTTGTTCTTCGTGCGGCGCGAGAGGACTTGAATGGTGCGGCGAATCTCGTCGTCGCGGCCGATGACGGGGTCTAGCTTGCCCTGGCGAGCCAGCTCCGTCAGGTCTTTCGCGTACTTGGAGAGCGCCTGGTAGTTGGCCTCCGCGTTCTGGTCCGTGATGCGGACGCCGCCGCGAGTCTGCTCTATCACCTTGAGCAGGTCGTCGCGGTTGACGCCGTGCTGGCGCAGGATTTTGCCGGCCTGCCCGTCCTTCTCGTCACTGATGGCGAGCAGGAGGTGCTCGGTCGAGATGTACTCGTCCTGCATCGCCTGCGCCTGCTTCTCGGCGGCGATGAAGACCTGGCTCAGGCGCGGGCTGAAGTACTGCTGTCCGCCCTGCACGCGCGGGAAGCGTGCGACGGCCGCCTGCACGTCGTTCAAGACGACCTGCACGTTCGCGCCGAGCTTGCCCAGCACGGGGCGCACGATGCCCTCGGGCTGCTCCAACATCGCGTAGAGCACGTGCTCGGGCTGGACTTCCTGGTTCTGGTTGCGCTCGGCCACCTCTATGGCCGACTGGATGGCCTCCTGGCCGCGCAGTGTGAATTTATCTAAACGCATAAAATCAATGACAGGCGACGGGTGATAGGTGACAGGGTAAGAGGTTTCCTCTTATCACCTGTCACTGTTCACCCGTCACTTAAAAATTACTTGCCGGACGCTTTCAGAGTCTTTTCAGACTTATCATCGCCCGTGGACGACTCGGCCCTGGCCTCGATGGTGCGGGGCGTTTTGCCCTCGGCGGACTCGCCGCCAATCTCTATGCGACGGGCCTTGACTTCCTCGCGTTTGGGGAGCGTGATGCGCAGCACCCCATTGCGGTACTCGGCCGCGATGCCCTCGCCGGAGACGGTCGGCGGCAGCGTGAACGAGCGCGTGAAAGAGCCGTAAGAGCGCTCGACGCGGTGGTAGTTGTCCGACTCGTCCTTCTTCTCGAAGCGGCGCTCGCCGCGAAGCGTGATCACGTTGTTCTCGAACGAAAGATCGAAGTCCTCGCGGTTCATGCCGGGCAGCTCAGCCTCTATGACGATCTGATCCTTGTTCTCGTAGATGTCCACGTTCGGGTTCCAGGCCCCGCGGGCGATGCCCTCGTCGCCGAAAACGCGAGACAAGTTGGTGGAAAACAGGCGGTTGACCTCATCCTGAAGGCTGCGCAGGTCGCGGAATGGGTCGTAACGAACAATGCTCATGACGAACTTCTCCTTTCCTTAACGGTAAAGCTGTTGCTCGGCAGCCGAAGACTCTTGCAGCAGAGCGGGAATCCGGCTTGTGAGCATGGCGGCATGATAAATGTTGAGTCCCTTTTTGTCAAGTCTCGCCCGGAAAAATTTTAGGCCGGCGGGTTTGGAGAGTTAAGTTGAAAAATAGTTGGAGTTAAGCCGGGCGGGAGCGGGAGCCTCAGTCGAAGCCGAAGAAGCGTTTGATGGAGGCGATGATGCCTTCGGACTCCTTTTCGCCGTCGCCCGACTCTACGGTTTTGGCCGTCAGGCCCACGCGGCGCTCGGCGATGATGTGGCTCAGGGAGTCTACGAGGTCCGGGTTGGTGTCGAAGAGGTGTTTCATGGCCTGTTTGCCTATTTCCAGGACTTCCGTCTCTTCGAGGGCGACGACGTTGGCCGTGCGCGGCTCGCCCGTAAAGAGGGCCATTTCGCCGAAAAAGTCGCCTTCCTGAAGCACGGCGACCGTGCGCGGCTTGCCGTTGTCTGTGATCTGCACGCTGACGCGGCCGCTGTGGACGACGAACATACTGGAGCCCTCGTCGCCGGCACGGATGACACTTTCGCCGGGGGCGAAGACGTGGCTGACGGAGGCCGCGGCGAGCCGCGCCGTCTCCTCCGTCGAAAGCGGGGCGAAGATGTCCACGGCCGAGAGCCTTTCGATGAAGCCGCTGCCGTCCGTGGCCGCGCCGTCCACCTTGGGCTGGCGGGTGATGTGGAGTGTTCGCGTGGGGAAGGCGAAGTGGATGCCGGCGCGGCGGAAGGCGTACCAGATGCGCTGGCGCACGAGCGCGTCCGTGTCATTATATTTAGCGTAGTCCACGAGCCAGTACTTGACTTCCCAGTCAACGGCGCTGTCGCCGAGGCTCCGTATGCGGACGATGGGGGTGATTTTGGGCGAGACGTTGTCGGCCTCGCGGACGGCCTCGCGGACGATGTGGATGGTCTTGGCGGGCGAGTCCGTGTAGAGCGTGTTGAAGGGGACGATGCGCGCGTTCAGGTTGTCGCGCGGGGCGATGTCTATGGACTCCTTGGAGATGCTCGTGTGGCTGGCGAGCACTATGTGGTTCGTAAAAGTCCTGATCTTGACGGCGCGCCAGGTGATGCTCTCGACCACGCCCGTCCAGGGGCCGAGGGCGATTACGTCGCCGACCTGGAAAGGCTTGTCGGCGTGGACGGAGATGCCGGCGAAGAAGTTACCGAGCGTGTCCTGCAAGGCGAGGCCGATGATCGCGCCGAGCACGGCCGAGGTCGTGAAGAGCGCGCCGAGGCCGATCTCCGGGTAGAACGCCTTGAAGATGATGATGAACCCGGCGATGTAGGCGACGACGGAGAAGGTGTTGCGAATCAGGACCGGCGCTTCGTAGCCCTTCCGCTGCCTGAAGAAGATGCCGAAGAGGATGGCGCTCAGGGCTCGGGTGATGAGGATGGCGAGAATCATCCACAGCACGAGGCCGATGATCCTCATCACCATCACAAAATTCTCTTCCTGCCTGTGAACTTCGGCCGCCGGGTCATTCGGGTGCACGAAGGTGGCCTTCAGCCGCGGCTCAAAGAAGTGCAAGGCGTAGAGTGCCAGGACGACGAGGGCCGTGACCAGGAAGAAGAGGAGGATTCGATTTTTCGAGCGGGAGCGAGCCACGACGGCGTTGATTCCTCTGAAAATAAGTCAGGTAAGCCCGAGCGACTTTGCACCTCTTTTTACCACTATCGGGCACAAAAAGACAGTAGCCAATTATCTGAACAACTTCGTCACGATGAAGAGCAGCGAGAGGGCCGAGACGACGATGGTCGTGAGCCAGGCGGCGACGTTGTAGAGGGGGCCGTTGGTGTACTCGCCCATGACTTCGCGGTCGTTGGCGAGGCGCAGGACGGCGATGAGGATGACGGGCAGGAGCAGTCCGTTGATGACCTGCATGTTGAGCAGGGCGTCAATCAGCGGCAGCCCGGGCAGCATCGCCACGATTGCGCCGACGGCGACGAGCGAGGTGAAGATGCCGAGGAAGATGGGTGCCTCGCGGAAGCTGCGCGAGACGCCCTTCTCGAAGCCGAGGGCCTCGGTGATGGAGTAGGCCGTCGCCAGCGGCAAGACGCCTGCCGCGAGCATCGAAGCGCCGAAGAGGCCGACGGCGAAGAGTACCCCGGCGTAGCGGCCCGCGAGCGGCTCAAGCGCGCGCGCGGCGTCCGCGGCCGTCTCGATGTGGGCCGGCGGCGTCTGCGTGTGCAGCGCGGCTGCCGTCGAGACGATGATGAAGAAGACGATGGTCATCGCGAAGGTCGTGCCGACCCAAACGTCTGCGCGCGTCAGCTTGTAGTCCTCCATCGTGACGCCCTTCTCGACGACCGAAGACTGGACGAAGACCTGCATGTAAGGGGAGATGGTCGTGCCGATGACGGCGACGAAGGTGAAGAGGAAGGCCGGGTGCAAATCGAAGTAGGGCGTGACGAGAGCGCGCGCGACCTCGCCCCAGTGGGGCTTGGCTAAGAAGGCCGAGACGATGTAGCCCAAAAAGACGAGGGCCATGACGAGGAAGACGCGCTCGACGCGCTTGTAGGAGCCCTTGACGACGAGCCACCAGACGGTCGCGGCGGCGAGCGGGACGGTGACGAAGCGCGGGATGCCGAAGATTTCGGAGGCCGCGGCGATGCCCAGGAACTCCGAGACGGTGATGCCGCCGTTGGCGACCAGCAGCGCCAGCATGACCAGCATCGTCCAGCGCACGCCGAAGCGCTCGCGGATCAGGTCGGCCAGGCCCTTGCCCGTGGCCGCGCCCATGCGCGCGCACATCTCCTGCACGAGTCCGAGGCAGAGTGTGATGGGGATGAGAACCCAGAGGAGCCTGTAGCCGTGGTCCGCGCCGACGGAGGCGTAGGTGGCGATGCCGCCCGCGTCATTGCCGGCGTTGGCCGCGATGACGCCGGGGCCTAAGACCGCCAGGTAGGCGAAGAGCCGCTTGCGCTTGGAGAACGTGCGCCGCACACCGCGAGCGCCGCGCCGCAGTAAGCGGCGGCCGGCAGCGCCGACGGCTGTGCGGGTCTCGGCCATTCGGAGGGTCTCCGTCCATAACGAAAAGCAGGAGTCAGAATACAGAAGTCAGGGGTCAGAAGTCAGAAGAAAAGAAAGACAGGCACGGCCCGTCATTCTGACTCCTGACTCCTGACTCCTGACTTCTGCTTTATCTCTTTGACGTCGAGCAGCACCTTCGTGCGGTGGTGCGCCGTGTGCGCGTGAAAGAGTTTGCCCAGGCTCACGACCTGGACTTTCCCGCCGCCCATCCTGCGGAGCTGCGCGAAGTGGCTCGGCTGAAGGACGAGTTGGAGGTCGGTGACGTTCTGCTCGGGCTCGTTGACGTCGTCCGTGTTGCCGGTCACGCAGACGGCCTTGTCCAGCGTCAGTATCCAGATGGTCTCCGGCGTGTCGCCCTTTTTGACGTCCTGATAATTGGGCGGCCCCGGAACGACCATCTTGCTGAGTGTGCCTGAGACCTGCACCTCCGCGGGGTCGTATGACAGGCATTGCTCCTGCGCCCGCGCGTAAGCGGCCGAAGCCAGGAGGAGAAGCAGAAGGGTGAAGATTTTCGTGTAAGCTCTGGGGAACATCTCTCTTCTAAAATCCTTTGCGAATAATTTCCGGGCCGCGCAGGGCTCGGCCTGTTGACGCGAGAATCGGGGCGACTTGCGTTGGGACGATGACGAAAACCGATACTATCATAAACCGCCGCGCGCCGTGATGGCGAATCAACAGTTTTCGGCCCACACAAACGCCTAAGGGGACGAGAGTCTCATGTGACTCCCGTCCCCTTAGGTTTTGCTCGCAGCGTGTCCGCGCTCTCGCTCTCGCGCGGCCCGAGGGTCAACGTCTTCCGGGGCGTCTACCTGGGCCGCGCGTCGAGGGCGACGGCCGTGCGCTCGGGCGCGCGTTCCCCAGCTTTGCGCGCCAGCGTGCGTTCGCTGCGAGATGTCGGGAGGGCGAGGCCGTCACCCCGCGCCCCGGCCCAGACTTGGGCCAAAAAATACTGCTCGCCGTAGCGCGTGAAGACGAGCCGAGCGCCTTCGTCAGCCTTGCCGCCGTGGACGAAGCTCGTCAGCGTGACTTTGCGGCCGCGCCCGTCTGCGCTCTTAATTTCCAGCGCCACGCGGTCGGACGAGGGGTTCAACTGCCTGACCGTGTAGACGCCGGCCGGGAAAGACTTGTCGCCGACGTGGAACGAGAAAGGGACGCTCGCCGTCTGTTCGTGGGCGGATTGCGCGCGGGCCGTCGGGACGGCCGCGAGGATTGCGAATAGACCTAAGGTTAAGAAGATTCTCAAGTAAGCTTTTCTCATACGGGCCTCCTTCGTTGTGCCTGCCGAATTGCTGCCGGGCGGCTTTGCCTTCGGCCGCCTTCTATCTGGTAACGCGCAGGCGCGCGGCAAATTCCCTCACGGCCCGGAAAAATTTTGGGGTAAAGTGTCTCGGTGGAGAAGACGTGGATGAAGCCGCAAGGTGGCGTGACCCAACTGCTGAAGGCTTGGAACGAGGGCGCCGAGTCGGCGCTCGAAAAGCTGATGCCGCTCGTGCTGGACGAGCTGCGGCGGCTGGCAGCGAGCTACCTGCGCCGCGAGCGCGCCAACCACACCTTGCAGCCGACGGCGCTCGTCAACGAGGCTTACCTGCGGCTGGTGGGCCAAAAGGCCAGGTGGCAGAACCGCGCGCAGTTCTTCGGCGTGGCGGCGCAACTGATGCGCCGCGTCCTGGTTGACCACGCGCGCGTCCACCAAGCCCAGAAGCGCGGCGGCTCTGACCAGCAGCGGCTCTCGCTGGCCGACGTGGAGCGCGCCTCCGACAAGCCGGACGTGGACTTGTTGGCGCTGCACGAGGCGCTGAACGAGCTGGCCGAGCTGGACCCGCAGCAGGCGCGCATCGTGGAGTTAAAATTCTTCGGCGGCCTCTCGATAGAGGAGACGGCGGAAGTCCTGGGCGTGGGGCACGCGACGGTCGAGCGCGACTGGAAGATGGCCCGCGCCTGGCTCCGCAGCCGACTGGCCTGAGGGACGCCGCCCGCGCCTCGCGCGTTAATTAATGTGATGACGGTTGAGCGGTGGCAACAGATTAAGGAGATTTTCCACGCGGCGCTTGAGCGCGAGCCGGGCGAGCGGCGCGCATTTCTGGCACAGGCTTGCGCGGGCGACGACGCGCTCCGGGGAGAGGTCGAAACCTTAATCGCGGCGCACGAGAGCGAGGGCAGTTTTATAGACTCGCCGGCCTACGAGGTCGCGGCCGAGTGGCTCGCGGGCGCGGGGGCGGCGGCCCCTCAGCTCGTGGGCCAAAAAATCGGCCGCTACAAAATCCTGGCGGAACTCGGCGCGGGCGGCATGGGGGAAGTTTACCTCGCCGAAGACACCACGCTCGGGCGCAGGATCGCGCTCAAGCTGCTGCCCCGCTCTTTCACGAACGACGCAGACCGCCTGCGCCGCTTCCAGCAGGAGGCGCGCAACGCTTCCGCGCTCAACCACCCGAACATCATCACCATACACGAGATCGGCGAGCAGGCGGGCCGCCGCTTCATCGCCACCGAGTTAATAGAGGGCCAGACCTTGCGCCAGCGGCTCGACGGCGGCCCGCTCGACTTGGGCGAAGCCCTCGACATCGCGCTTCAGGCTGCCTCCGCGCTCGCCGCCGCGCACGAGGCAGGGATAGTCCACCGCGACGTTAAGCCCGAGAACGTCATGCTGCGCCGCGATGGCTACGTCAAGCTCCTCGACTTCGGACTCGCCAAGCTGACGGGGCCGAAGGGCGGGCGCGTCTCGGACCCGGAAGCGACGACCGCCATGCTCGGCAACACGTCGCCCGGCGTCGTGATGGGCACGGCGCATTACATGTCGCCCGAGCAGGCGCGCGGTCTTGAGACGGACGCGCGGACGGACATCTGGAGTCTGGGAGTTGTCCTCTACGAGATGCTTGCGGGGCGCGCGCCCTTCGAGGGGGCGACGACCGCGGACGTGACCGTCTCCATTTTGGAGAGGGAGCCGGAGGCGCTCGGCCCGCCCGCCGGAGAGTTCCCGGCCGAGCTGGACTGGGTCGTGAGGAAGGCGCTCCGCAAGGACCGCGACGAGCGTTACCAGACGGCCCGCGAGATGCTCGGCGACCTGCGCGCCATCAAACAGGATTTAGAATTCGAGGCCAAGCTCGGGCGCGCGCCCGTGACAACGTCCGGCAGGAGCGTGCCCCCGCAGCCGAGCATCACGACTCACGAGTCGGCCGTCGTCGAGACAGGTGAAATCAAAGAGGCGCAGGCTCCGTCCGCAGCGCCCGCGGTCGTGAAGGGGCGGCCGCGTCGCGCGCTCGTCTACGCGGCGCTCGGGGTGCTCGGCCTGGCGCTGGCAGGAGTCGCGCTTTACAGGTTCTTCCCGCGGGACGAGAAACGGGTCGTGCCCTTCCGTGACGTGAGCATCACGCGCCTGACCAACCACGGCAAGGCGACGCAGGCGGCCATCTCGCCCGACGGAAAATATTTCGTCTACGTCTTGAGCGACGCCGGCCGGCAGAGCCTCTGGCTCAGGCAGACGAGCGCCGCCAACGACACGCAGATCGTCGCGCCCGCGCCCGTGGGCTTCTTCGGCGTCACCTTCTCGCGCGACGGGAGCGAGCTGTACTACGTCGTCAAGGCCAACGACGCCGGCACGCTCTACCGCATCCCCGTGCTCGGCGGCACGCCCGTCAAGGTGCTGACCGGGATAGACTGCCCCGTCAGCTTCTCGCCCGACGGGAAGCAGTTCGCTTACGTCCGCGGCGAGTACCCTAGTCGCGGCGAGAGCGGCCTCTTCGTCGCAGACGCGGACGGCGGCAACGTGCGCCAGCTCGCCACGCGCAAGCTGCCCGAATTCTTCTTCCCCATCTTCTTCACGGGGCCTTCGTGGTCGCCCGACGGGCGGCTCATCGCCTGCGCCGTGACGAACATCAAGAACGAAGGGCGCGTCCATCTCTTCGACGTGTCGGACGGGCGCGAGCAGGTCTTGACCAAAGAGACGTGGCCGCTGCTCGCGCGCGTCGAGTGGCTCCCGGACATGACGGGGCTGCTGATGAACGCGCGCGACCGTAAGTCCACCGTGCCGCAAATCTGGCACATCTCTTACCCGGACGGCGAGACGCATAGGGTCACCAACGACCTCAGCTTTTACCGCGCCATCAGCCTCTCTGCCGACGCGAGCCGGCTGATGACAGTGCAGACGGGCGGCATCATTAACTTCTGGATTGTGGCGGGCGGCGACGCGGTCCAACTGCCCATCGGCAACGTCGGCTATCTGGGGGGCAACGAGGGCGTTTCGTGGGTGCCGGACGGGCGCATAGTTTTCATCACGGCCGACGGCAAGGAGAGCGACATCTGGATTATGAACGCGGACGGGAGCAACCGCAGGCAACTGACCGCCACCAGCACGGGCCTCAACCACAACCCCGTGGTGACGCCGGACGGCCGCCACGTCATCTTCACTTCGGGGCGCGCGGGCACGCGCAACGTCTGGCGCATGAACATTGACGGGAGCGACGCACGGCAGTTGACCGACGGGCAGGCGGAGTTTCTCCCCTCCGTCACGCCCGACGGCCAGTGGGTCGTCTACTCGTCACTGGACTCCGGCCGCCTCGTGCTCCGCAGAGTGCCCATCGGCGGCGGCACGCCCGTGGAGTTGAACAGGGAAGGCGTCAACCCCACCGTCTCGCCCGACGGCCGGCAGATAGCCTACCTGTTCACGGAGGCGAGCGCGCCCGACGCGCCGCCCAACCGGATCGGCATCATCCCGTTCGAGGGCGGCGAGCCCGTCAGGACGTTCGAGATTCCGCCGGGGCTCGGCGGCGCGCGCACCATTCTCCAATGGTCGCGCGACGGGCGCTCGCTCCTCTACACGGTCATCACGAACAACGTCAGCAACATCTGGAGCCAGCCCGTCGCGGGCGGAAAGCCCGCCCAGGTGACGGACTTCAAAGAGCACATCATCACGGCCTTCGACTGGTCGCGCGACGGCCGCCAACTCGCCGTCGCCCGCGGCCTCCTCATCCGCGACGCCGTCATGATTAGCAACTCTAAATAATAAGAGAAGGACGCACACCAAGCCCCGCCAGGGGCTGAAAGAGTAGTGTCCTAATTTCAAATTATCTTGATGCCGCCTCTGTGCCCCTCTGTGTCCTCTGTGGTTAATATTTCTTGAGATTCATTCACCACAGAGGACACAGAGGGGCACAGAGGAACGCCGAAATTAGGACACCACCGCTGAAAGCCTGCGCTATTTATTAACCGAACAATCTGGGCAGGCGCTGACGCCAGCCCTTCGGGAGGAGCATCTCCATCGCGTCGTCCACGGTGATGATGCCGAGGATGTCGCCGACCTCGTCAACGACGGGCAGGGCGAGCAGGTTGTACTCTGCAATCTTCTCGGCCACTTCGCGCGCCGAGTCGTCCGCGTGGGCGGTCTGGAACTCGTCGCGCATCACCGCTTCGAGCGGGTAGTCCTGCGGGGCCAGAATCAGACTGCGCAGCGCGATCACGCCGCAGAGCTTCCACGAGTTCTCCTCCTCCACGACGTAGAGGTAGTAGATCATGTTCGGCGTCTCGGCCATCTCACGTAGCCGCGCCAGCGCCTCGCCGACCGTCAGCGCGCGCGGCAGCGTGACGAACTCGGTCGTCATCAACCCGCCGGCCGTGTCGTCCTCGTAGGGCAGCAGCTCCGCCACGTCGGCCTGCTCCTCGCCCTCCATGCGGTTGAGCAGGTCTTCGGCCTTCTCCTCCGGCAGGTCGCCCAAAACGTCCGCCGCCTCGTCCGGCGACATCCATTCGAGAATGTCCGCCGCGCGCTCCTCGTCCATCTCGCCGATGATGCGCGCCTGGTCTTCGGCCGACATCTCTTCGAGCGTCTCGGCGGCCGTCTCGTCGTCGAGCGACTCCACAATCTCCGAGCCGTGGTGGTAGGAGAGCGCCTCGGCGAGACGCGCGATTTCGACCGGGTGGAGCCGCGCCAGCTTGTCGCTCGACGACTTGAGCTGCACGGTCGCGGCGTCCGTCGCCAGGTAGCCCACGTCGGCCCAGTCTATGACCTCCACTGGGCGGCCGGAGCCCACGAAGCCCGCGGGCATCAGCCGCCGCCACAAGCCTTGCAGGCTCACGTCCGCGCCCGTCACGCGGAACTCGCCGCCGGCCTCGATCAACTGCACGTCGTTGACGCGCACGACGCGCTTGCCGTCCACGTCAATCAACTGCTTGTCGAGCACGTCGCGCGCCAGCAGCACTTCGCCCTCGCGTCGCGCGAAGGGCCTGAGGTCGAGGATGTCTGAGTTGAGGCGCGCGCCCGAATCGCCGAACTCGGCCATGCGCCAGCGCGGGAGGAAAAAATCGCGGCGGCGGTAGCGCGCGACGAAGCCCGTCACGGGCGGGTGGTCTTCCTCGCCCAGGCGGACGATCACGTCCTTGATGGTCGCCACGCGCTCGCCGTCCAGGTCGCGTATCGGGCGGTTCAAGACTTGAGAGAGATAGAGCATGACGCTTCTTTTGACTTCCGGCGCGGAATCATAGCACGGCCGCCGCGGAAATTTTTAAACGCCCGAGACAACCCTCACACGCTCGGCTTTCGTCTCAGGCCCAACCGCACTCCGCGCCAGCTACACCGGCCCTCGCTGGGGCGGGCCGCGGTTGATGATGGCAAGGCCCTTGGGCCTTCCGGCGTTCTCGTCTCCCCTCCAATACTACCTACCTGTTAAGAAGGAGACCGCCATGCCTAAACGAATTGACGTGCTCGACCGCATCCAGGTCGCCTCGCCCTGCTCGGCCGACTGGGATGAGATGGTCGGTAACGAGCAGGTGCGCTTCTGCCGCGAGTGCAGCCTTTACGTGCACGACCTCTCCAGGGTGACGAGGAAGGACGCGCTGGCGCTTGTCGCGGCCTCGCAGGGCCAGCTCTGCGTCAGGTATTACAAGCGCCCGGACGGGAGGCTCCGCACGGACGAGCGCGCCGCGCCGCTCGGCAACGTCAGGCGACGCCTGTCACGGCTCGCCGCCGGGGCGTTCTCGGCCACCCTGAGCCTGGCCTCGAACGCGGCGGCGCAGAACCCGGAGCCCACGCTCGGACGGATGCTCGTCGCCATCCAGCCGGCCGCGAAAAGTAAGGAGCGGCTCGCCGCCGCGGACCCGGGGCAGAAGTCGTCGCTCGTCGGGACCGTCCGCGACCCGAACGACGAGGTCTTCCCCGGCGCGAAGGTCACGCTGACGGGCGAAGGGGGACGCCAGTGGAGCGCGGAGACGGACGAGTCGGGCGGGTTCCGTTTCGATGACCTCAAGGCCGGGACGTACAAGATAAAAATCGAGGCGGAACACTTTCGCCCCTTCGAGCGCGAGCGGCTCGTCCTGAAGCCCGGCGTGGAGCGGCGCATCGCCCCGACGCTGGACTTGGGCATAACGATGGGCGCGATGATCGCCGCGCCGGACACGCTCCTTGTCAGGGCCATCTGGGACGAGAACGTGGGCGAAGTCAGGAGACTTCTGGCCGCGGGCGAGGATGTCAACTTTCTGGACGAGAGCACGGAGACCCTGCCGCTTGGCGAGGCGGCGCGCTCCGGCGAGCCGGAGCTGTTGCGGACGATACTCGACGCGGGCGCGGACCCGAACGGGAGGAGCAGCGGCGGGCGCACGGCCCTGATGATGCTCGACAACGAAGACGCGGACGCGGGCATGGTGCGCGCGCTAATCGCGGCCGGCGCGAAAGTCAACCTCAAGGACGAGGAAGGGAACACGGCGCTGCACGTCGCGGCGGAATTCGAGAAGGCCGAAGTCCTGAGCGCGCTCATCGAAGCCGGGGCGAAAGTCAACGCGAGCAACAAGGAGGGCAAGACCCCCTTGATGGTCGCGGCCGAGGAAGGCTCCCTGGACAACGTCAAGGCGCTCATCGCGGCGGGCGCGGACCCGAACCACAGGAGCAAGGAAGGCGAGACGGCCTTGAAGCTAGCCAGGGAATACGAGTATTGGGAAATCGTCGCGGCCCTCGTCGCCCAGGGCGCGCGCGAATGATTGCGGCGTGGAAGACAGATTCAAGCCTTTGCGCCTTACGTCTTCCCTTTGCGCCTTTGCGCGAAACCGCAACGTTTCACGCTGGAGGCGCAAAGTAAAAACTAAAGGCGCAAAGGCTTGAGTGCTTTCTCTTCAATCCGCAATCCGCTAGTCTCTCGCCGCGCGGCGGGAGGAGAGGTCGCGGGCCGTCTCGACCAGCCCGATGAACTCGGACCTGTAGCCCTGCGGGTCCGCGCCGACGGATGAGCGCGCGAGCTTCAGGACTTCGTTGTAGCTGGCGTCCGACTTGTATTTCGAATCCCTCAAGAGCATCCCGAAGGCCGCGACCGCCGAGGCGAACTTGAAGTTCTCGGACGCCGCGCCGAGCCTGGCCCTGGAGTCCGCGAGGCTGACGCTCAGGAGCTTGCTCTGATCCTGCGCCGGCTCCTTGTAGCGCAGCTTGACCGTCATCAGCTCGTTGCTGTTCGCCATCTCGGAAGGCCCCGCGGGCTCCTGGTATTTCAGCGGGTCAACGCCCGGGTTCTCGTACTTCTGCCCGTAGGGGACGACTTCGTAGAGCGCCGTGACGGTGTGGCCCGCGCCGATCTCGCCCGCGTCCTTCGTGTCGTCGTTAAAGTCGCGGTCGCGCAGCAAGCGGTTCTCGTAGCCTATCAGGCGGTAGGCCGCGGCCTGCTTCGGGTTGAACTCGACCTGAATCTTCACGTCCTTGGCGATGGTAAAAAGCGTGCCGCCGACCTGCTCACCGAGGACTTTGCGCGCCTCGCTGAGCGAGTCAATGTAGGCGTAGTTGCCGTTGCCCTTGTCGGCGAGCTTCTCCATCGTCGAGTCCTTGACGTTGCCTGTGCCAAAACCGAGGACCGAGAGGAAGACGCCGCCCTGGCGCTTCTCTTCGATGAGGCGGACGAGGTCGCCCTCGCTGGTGACGCCGACGTTGAAGTCGCCGTCCGTGGCGAGGATGACGCGGTTGACGCCGTCGCGGATGAAGTTCTCCTGCGCGACACGGTAGGCCAGCTCGATGCCCTGGCCGCCGTTGGTCGAGCCGCCCGCTTCGAGGTTGTTAATCGCAGAGAGAATCTCGCCCTTGCGGTCGCCCGGAGTCGAGGGCAGCACGAGGCCGCTTGAGCCAGCGTAGACCACCATCGCCACGCGGTCGCGCGCCGTGAGCTGCTCGGCCAAAGTCTTCATCGCCGACTTGACGAGCGGGAGCTTGCGCGGGTCGTTCATCGAGCCCGAGACATCCAGCAGGAAGACGAGGTTCGCGGGCGGCAGGTCGGCCGTCTGGATGCGCTTGCCCTGGAGGCCGATGTGGACGAGGCGGTGCTGTGGGTTCCAGGGCGCTTCGGAGATTTCGGCCGTGACGGAGAAGGGGGCCTCGCCGACGGGCTGCGGGTAGTCGTAGGCGAAGTAGTTGACGAGTTCCTCTATGCGGACGGCGTCCTTCGGCGGGAGCTGACCTTCCTTGAGGAAGCGGCGCGTGTTGCTGTAGGAGGCCGTGTCCACGTCAATCGAGAAGGTCGAGAGCGGCGCGCGCGCGACTTCCAGAAAAGGGTTCTCGTCAATGTGGCTGTACTGCTCGGTGTTGCCAACCTGCTCCTCGCCGTCGTACACGGGCGAGCCCATCGGCTGCGGCGCGACCGTCGTAGTGGTGACCGTCCCGTCCGCTCTATTGCTCGCGTAGCCCGTGGCCCGTTTGTCTTGAGCGACCTCGCCGCCGCTGCCCGCCCGCTCCTTGACGCAGGACGAGAGAAAGAGCGCGGCCACGACCAGGAGAGCCACGAGCAGCTGGCTCGTGCCGCCCCGGCGCAGTCCTTTTAATAGAGAGAGAGTATTCCGCATCGCAATGTCCTCCGGCGCACTAATCGGCGCAGACGAAAATTAACCCGGCCGGACACCGCCCGGCGGCCCCGTTTGGGCCGGCGAGCGGCGGTGTCTGGCCGGGTGGCTGTTCAATCTTCACGCCGTCTTGAATGCGGAAGGGCGGCAGAACTTGCGCGGCGTCTCAGCGCCTGCCCCGTCCGGCCTGAACGACGACGGGGACCGCTGCCTCGACTGGATAGCCGTCCCGCTCCAGCGGGAAAGTTTCCCCTTCATACTGGGCCGAGACGTGAACGTCTGCGAAATATCCGTCCCTGGGCGCGTCCGGCCGGTCGCACCAGTAGCACTCCGAAGCAATCGTCACCTCGACGCGGTCGCCCTCGGCGCGCGGTCTGGTGACCCCGGCCGTGGTCGTCCAGCTCTGGTTTTCCGCCCCGCCCGGCACGTAGAAACGAGTGCGGACCAGGAGCTTTTCCGGGGCGGGCTGGCCCGGCTGGAGCTTGAGCGACAGCGTCGTGTAGCTCTGGCCGTTGATGAAGTCCAGCGAGACCAGCCGCACGTTGTAGACCGCGGCCGGCGGCTCGGCCAGGGGCTCTGTGACTGTGGCGGGCGGCTCGACGCGACGTTCTCTAACGAACGGCCCGTAACCGACCGGCCCGTAGAGGTATTCGTAGACGGAGAGGATGCAGGTCAGGATGATGACGAAGACGATGAAGCCCAGAACGTGCTTTTGAAATCGCATCGAAGTCTCCTTTATGAAAGCTGCTCTTCTGCGGCGGACGAGCGCCCGCACGCTCTTTTGCTAGAGACGCCCGCGGGGCCGGGCTGGTTCCAGAAATTTAACCGACACCCAAAAGAATGAACGGGCCGGGCGATTCTTGCGCGGCTCACGGCTGGTCGGGCCGCAGGCGCTCGACGGCGCGCTCGAAGGCGCGATCGCGGCGGGCGCGCAGGTCCTGGCGGTCGAGTGTGACCAGCTCGTCGGGGACGAGGCCGGAGCCTTCGAGGCGCGCGCCGGAGGCCGTCTGGTAGTCCATCTCGCTCACAGACAGCTCGCCGCCGTCGGGCAAGGCGTGCTGGCGGCGGATGGCTAGGACGCAGCCGCAGGTGCTCTGGCCGACGGTGGTCGCGCGGCCCGCCTCCTTCAAGGCCGCGACGAAGATTTCCGCCGCGCTCGACGTGCGCTCGGAGGTGAGGATGATGACGGGGCCGCGAAAGGTCTTGATGCGGTCGGGGGCGAAGAGCAGGGCGGCGCGCGTGTGCGGCTCGAACTGCAAGCGGCCGCGGCGATCCGTGAAGCGGCCGAGGCTGCGGCCCGCAGGCAGGAAGGCCGACGCGACCTCCGTCATCGCCTCCGTCTCGCCGCCGCCGTTGTAGCGCAGGTCCACGACCAGGCCGCGCACGCCGCGCAGCTCGCGGTCGAGCGCGCGCACCAGCGCGGCCGCGACCTCTTCCGTGAAGATGTCAAACTCGACGACGCCTATCTCGCCGCCGCGCACGCGCCGCACGCGGAGGCTTGAGTCGCGCTCGCGCCACTCGCGGCGGAGTTTCGTCGCCCGCTCGCGCCCGTCCGCGCCGAGCCAGCGGACGCTGACCGTCGAATCGTGCGGCCCCTCGAACAGTCTCGCCATCACCTGGAAGCGTGTGGAGGCCGTATCGGGCGAAGCCGTCTGCTCCTTCAGGCGACGCGCGAACAGCTCAAGGGCCGGCTCGTCGTCAACGGCCGCGACGATGTCGCCCGCGCGCAGGCCCGCGCGCTCCGCCTCGGACGCGCGCTCGACTGCGACGACGACGGGCAGGCCGCCGACCTCGCGCACGCTGAGGCCGACGCCTATGAAGCGCGGCCGCCGCCAGTCGAACTTTTCGTCGGGCGCGAAGACGCGCGTGTGCGGGTCGCGCAGCGAGCCGAGCATCTTGCGCAGCACGCCGTACAGCTCGCGCGTGCTCGCTGCGCGCGCGGCCAGCGGGCGGAACTTCTCGCGCGCCGCCTCCCAGTCAACGCCGTGGAATTCCGGGTCGTAGTAGCGGTCGCGAATCGTCTCCCACACGTCGTCGAAGACGGCGAGCGGGGCCGCGCTGTCGTCGCCGCGCGCCGATTGCGCGGAAGGCGGAAGGCAAAAGGCAGAAGGCAGAAGTATAAAAAGCAGAAAGACGCAACGCAGACGCTTCATTAAAAATCTCCCTCCTTCCTTTTGCCTTTTTACTTTTACCGTTTACCTTCTTTGGCTGGCTTGCGGAAATTATAGCGCAGGAGGACGCGCACGGGAACGGGCGCGCCGTTCAGCCGGGCCGGCGCGAAGTGTAGCTGGCGCACGGTCGCCACGGTCGCCTCGTCCAGGCCGAAGCCGGCCCAGCGCACGATCTCCACGCTCGCGACTTCGCCGCCCTCGTCAATCAACAGCTTCACGTCCACGGTCGCCTCGGCCTCGGCGCGCGCGGCCTCGTCCGTGTAGGCGGGCCGCAGGCGGCGGTAGGGCTGCGGCAGGCGCAGGCCCGCGCGCGCGGCCGCCGCCTCGTCGTCCGGCGCGTCTTCGATGACGGGCAGGGGAGCGCCGGCCCGTTCGATGACCTGCGCGCGCTCGCTCGACTCCGACTCGCGCGCGCGGCGAATCCTTTCGGCGTAGCGCGCGGCCCTGTGGCCCAATTCTTCGAGCAGAGTTTTCTCGGCCGCCTCGGGCGAGGCCGCCTCGAAGCTCGGGCGGTCCCAGAGCGCCAGGCGTCCCGTGCGCGAGCTGACGACGAAGACGGAAGCGTAAGCCTCGAAGTAGTGCGGCCCCGTGGAGGGCGAGCGGCGCAGGGTCTGCGCGTCGCCCGTCACGTAGAAGTCCGCGCCGAGCGCGCCGCCCAGGTCGCGCGCCTCGTCGAGCGTCATGTTGAGTGAGCCACTGTAGCCCGCGCCCCGCGCGGCGGCCCGACTCTCTTCGCGGTCGGCCAGCATCAAGTCTTTTTCGGACGCCAGGGCGCGCGCCAATTTCTCGGACGCGCGCGCCCCCGTCTCCGTCCCCCCGAAATCGAGCACGGCCACTCGCGCCCTGGCCTGCGCCGCGGCGCTCAACGGAAGAACCGCGCACGCGATGAAGGCTAGAAGGACGAAGAGGGGGCTAAGCATTAATCCGAGCGCAGCCCCGTCAGGGGCGGACGACAATAGCCCAGCACTTCAGTGCTGGGAAGTGGATGTGAAGTTTGATCCGAGTCCCGTAGGGACGATTGAAGTCTTCAGCCGTCCCTACGGGACTCCACAATTTTTATCGCGTTGTTCCCAGCACTGAAGTGCTGGGCTATTTTCAAATGTCCCTGTGGGACATGACCTGCGCCTGAAGCTGGTGACTTCTGCCTTCCGCCTTCTGCCTACTGCCTTCCGCCCGCGGCCTGACGCTCTGCGTGGTAGAGCCTGTAGACCTGCTCTTTGACTTCGGGCGGGAAGCAGACGCGGTTGAGTTGGTAGCGCTGTAAGCCGCGCACGGCTTCGCTGACTTCGCTGATCTCGCGCACGACCGGGTGCGCGTAGCCGTCCTCGACGTAGATGCGCGCCTTCGGCTCAGCGCCGGCCGCCGTGTAGTAGTTGTAGTAAGGCACGTCGCCCGCGTGGTCCTCTATGAAATAATACTCGGGCTCGTAGCCCGCGCGGGCCACCTCGTCGCGCGCCGCCGCGAGGAAGCCCGCTCGCTCGCCCTCCGGCATGTCGAGGTCAATCGCCTTGAAGAGCTTGCGGCCGGTGAAGCGGCGGCTCAGGTCGCTCAGCACGGGGTCACGGCTTCGCTGCCACTGCTTGATGTGAAAGAGCACGTCCGAGTCGTCCATCTCCAGGTGCTCGTCGAGCGAGAGCGGCCGGCGTCGCAAGACCTTCTCGAAGGCCGTGCCCGGCGCGCACCAGACCTCGCGCCCTTCTTCGAGGAGCGCGAGCGCGCGGCGCAGGACCGAGCGCAGCACGGCCTCGGCCGAGCGCAAGGTGCGGTGGAAGTAGACCTGGCGGAACATGTAATAGCGCGCCTGCAAATATTCTTCGACGGCGTAGAGGCCGCGCGCGGCGACGAAGATGCGGTCGTTCTCCTCGTCAATCTGAAGCGCGTTGATGACCCACTCCAAATCATAGATGCCGTACTTCGCGCCCGTCATCAGCGAGTCGCGCAAGAGATAATCCATGCGGTCAACGTCCAATTGCGAGGAGACCAGCTGCGCGAGCGCGGCCGGCTGAAACTTTCCTTCGATGATGCTCGCCACGCGCGCGGGGAACTCCGGCGAGAAGGAGCGCAGGAGTTGCCCGACCTCCGTCTCTTCGCTCATGACGACGCGCACGGTCCACGCCTCGTGGTGAAAGTCGAGGACCTTCTCCATGACGTGCGAGAAGGAGCCGTGGCCGACGTCGTGCAGGAGCGCCGCCGCGCAGGCCGCCGCGCTGTCCTCCGGCGCGATCTCGTACTTCTCGCCGAGGCGGTTGAGGACGCGCGTCATCAGGTGGAGCACGCCCAGAGAGTGCGTGAAGCGCGAGTGCTCCGCGCCCTGGTAGGTGAAGAGCGCGAGGCCCAGTTGCTTGATGCGGCGCAGGCGCTGGAACTCCGGCGCGTCTATCAGGCTGACCAGCAGCCGGCCCTCGTCCGTGTCCGTCCTGAGGCGGATGATGTTGTGCACGGGGTCGCGGTAGATGCGTTCGGACACCTGGCCGGCTCAACTTTCTTGCGAGTTTGATGAACGACCCCGGCGCGCTCCGACTGAAGGCGCGACCGCCGGTTCGCCTGAGTCTAGCACAGTTGACCTTGGGAGCCGCGGGCCTTTGGGTTTCTGGATGTAATTCATTTTTTCGGATTGCGGGCGAGCGCCGGCCGGCGCGCGGGGAAACATTCCGGGCCGTAAATAAAAGGAATTTTTTAATTCTCGCAGGCGGGCATGGGAGTTGCTGCCTTCGAGTGCAACACGGGGTTCCAGCCTTTCGCAAGATGTCTCTCCAAGAGATTCAGGTCTTTGTAGGATGACGCCAGACTAACTAAAACAGTTAGCAGAAAGGAACGTTCTCATGAAGGTTCATGTGAGAGGCGGCCACTGGAGGTGGCTGCTGAGCTTCTCCTCGCAAGTGCTCCTCGTCCTCAGTCTTTCCCTCGTCGCTTTCGCCCAGGAGCCGACCGGCTCGATTGAGGGCACAGTCCGCGACCCGCAGCAGGCCATCGTTCAGGGCGCGGAGGTGACGGCCGTCAACACCGCCACCAATATGACCCGCACCGCCACGACGAACGATGACGGGCAGTACCGCATGACGCAACTCCCGCCGGGCACCTACGAGATTCGCGTCGCCGGCACCAACTTCAAGCAGACGGTCGTCTCCGACGTGAGGGTCGAGGTCGGCCGCACCACGCCGCAGGACGTGAGCCTCGAAATCGGCGTCGCCAGCGAGACGGTCACCGTGACGGGCGGCGGCGAGGCCCAGATTGACCGCACCGACAACACGGTCGCGGGCGTGGTCAACACCGTCCAGATTCAGAACCTCCCCTTGAACGGGCGCAACTTCCTGGACCTGGCACAACTTCAGCCCGGCGTCGAGAAGGTCGAGGGCGGCAGCTTCGACCCGACGAAGGCCAACTACACGGGCGTCTCGGTCGCTGGCCAGGCGGGCCGCTCCGCGCAGATCGCCGTTGACGGCGGCTCCGTCGTGGACAACGTCGTCGGCACGACCGTCCAGAACTTCTCCCAGGAGATCGTGCAGGAGTTCCAGCTCGGCATCTCCAACTTCGATCTTTCGACCGGCGCTTCGGCCACCGGCTCCGTCAACATCATCTCGCGCTCTGGCTCGAACCAGTTCCACGGCAACGGCTACATCTACGCGCGCGACGACAAGTGGGCGGCGTTCCCCGGGCTCTCCCGCCTCGACGCGGCCAACGGCATCCCGGCGGCCGCGCAGTCCGACAAGATTCCGTTCGACCGCCAGCAGTTCGGCGGCACCATCGGTGGCCCCATCAAGCGCGACAAGCTCTTCTTCTTTTTCAACTACGAGCAGAACAACCAGGACGGCTCGGCGCTGCACAACCCGCCCGAGGGTCCGTCGTTCGCCGGCTTCACGCCGAACCCGTTCGACGAGAAGCTGGTCACGGGCAAGATAGACTGGGTCTACAGCAGCAGCACCAACTTCAACTTCCGCTACTCGTTCGACGACAACGCCCAGCAGGTGCCGTTCGCCCCCGGCTCCGGCATCCTGCCGCGCGAAAGTGCCTCGGGCATCTTCCAGTCGAACGACCAGATCGTGACGAACCGCTCGCACAGCTTCGTCGCGGGCATGACGCACGCCTTCAACCCGACGACCTCGAACAACTTCGTCTTCAGCTTCGTGGACTTCTCCAACGTCATCCTGCCCGCGACCGAGGGCATCCCCGAAATCCGCATCCTCGGCTCGCAGCTCTGGAAGTCCGGGACCAACTACATCACGCCGCAGACCACCTTCCAGGAGCGCTTCCAACTGCGCGACGACCTGACGAAGGTCTGGGGCGACCACACCTTCCGCTTCGGCGGCAACTACGAGCTGACCTCCATCAACGGCCAGTTCGCCTTCGCCAAGCCGGCGCGCATCCGCCTCTTCGACCCCGCGACGCCGGGGCTGACGCTGCCCACCACCGAGGCCGAGTTCCTGGCCTACCCGGTGCGCGACATCTCGATGGGCATCGGGACGGACATCCTGCCGTTCAACGGCGGCGACGACACGCGCAACAACCGCATCCAGGTCTACTTCAACGACTCGTGGAAGATTAAGAGCAACTTCACGTTCAACTACGGCGTCTCGTACCGCGTCGACTCGAACCTCTGGAACCACGACCTCGGCCACCCGGAAGTCATCGCCCCGCTCTTCGGCAAGGGCACGGCCCCGAGCCCGAAGGACACTAACAACATCGCGCCGCGCGTCGGCTTCGCGTGGGACGTCGCCGGCAACGGCAAGACGGTCGTGCGCGGCGGCGTCGGGATGTACTACGACAACACGATTGACAACCTGCGCCTCTTCGAGCGCGCCGACCTCGGAGCGCCGGGGGCGGAGCTGTTTCTCATCGGGGCCGACCTGCGCAGCCCCTTGCTGCCGGGCGGCGACGGCCGCTTCACCGTCGGGCAGTTGACGCTCGCGCAGGCGCTGGCGATCTACCCGGCCGTGCGCGCCGACGTCGAGGCCAGCATCGCGACCTGCACGCTGCCGACCGGCATCGAGTGCGAGGCCGACCTCGGGCTCGCCCCCTCGGGGCCGATCTTCTCGACCGAGTTCCAGGTCCCCTACTCGATCCAGTACAGCCTCGGCGTCCAGCGCGAACTGCCCTGGAAGATGCTCTTGCAGGCCGACTTCAACTACCGCAAGGGCGTGCACGAGGTTCTGACCTACGACGCCAACCACTTCTTCTCACTCGTCGGCGGGCCGAAGACGGCCTTCGGGAACTCTGTGCCCTACGCCGACTCGTCCGGCTTCTCGACCTACAAGGCGCTGCTCATGCGTCTGGACCGCCGCTTCTCGAACGGCTTCCAGATGACGGCCAGCTACGCGCTCTCCCGCTTCAAGGCGTTCGGCGGTGACGCGCTCGGCCTCGGCGCGACCGTCACCGACCTGAACAACCTGCGCAAGGAGTTCGGCCCCGCGGGGCTCGACCGCACGCACCGCTTCGTCGTCAGCGCCATCTACGAGCTGCCGTTCTTCCGCAAGAGCAGTGACTCGTTCAAGCGCAACGTGCTCGGCGGCTGGCAGGTCTCGATGATCTCGACGGCCTTCAGCGGTCAGCCCTTCAGCGTCTTCCTGCCGGCCTTCGCAGACCTCTCCAGGACGGGCACGTTCCAGTCTTACCTGCCCGGCACTGGCGAGGGCTCGCTGGGGCGCGACATCAGGAGCGCGGCGGACTTGAACGCGATCATTGACGCCTACAACGCGAGCATCCCGACCCTGGGCGAGCCGTGCGAGGCTGACCCGACCGAGCGCTGCGACGCCGGCGACGCCTCGGACCCGAACTTCTTCTTCCACGACCCGCTCCTGCGGCTGAACCACGTCCCCGACGACGCGCTCATCGGCAGCGACTCGCTCATCTCGCAGGACTTCCGCGTCACCAAGACGTTCAGCTTCAGCGAGAACGTCAAGCTCGACTTTATCGCAGAGGTCTTCAACCTCTTCAACGTCGCCAACCTTTCGACCGGCGGCGTGTCCGCCTTTACCTTGAACGCGGAGGGCGATACCAGCAATCCCATCGCCCCGTCCGAGCGCACGACCAGCGTGTTCGGCACGGGCGGCCCCCGCGCCTTCCAGTTCGGCCTGAAGCTCAGGTTCTAGCCAGTGGCTTCAGGTTCCGTCCTGGGTGCTTGAGAGGTGGGACCCTCGCAGTCTGATGGGTCCCACCTTATTTTTCTCATCACGCTCTTCCCAGACTCCGAGGGTTTAAGCGACATGACTCCACGCCGCACCGCCTCTCTCGTCCTCCCGCTTTTGCTTTTGCTCTTCTGCTGCTCCGGCGCGGACGCGCTGGCCCAGGGGAACGTCATCCGCGGCAAGGTCCGCAACACGGCCGGCATGAACGTCCCGCGCGCCTCCGTCTCGCTCGAACAGAACGGCGCGATGATAGATCAGACCGTCAGCAACAACGAGGGCGACTTCTCCTTCTCGGGGCTGATGGAGACCAGCTACACCGTCATCGTCTCCGCCTCCGACTACAACCCTGCGAGCGAGAGCGTCCAGTTCATGACGGTGCCGAGCGGGAACGCGATGGGCGAGACGCGCACGGTCGAAATCATGATGGCGGCCAAGGGCGGCGTGCGCCCACCGCGCGCCGGCCTCAACTTCGTGCAGGATGTCCCGCGCCCGGCGCGCGACGCCTTCGAGGCGGGCATCAAGCTCGGGCGCGAGAGCCGCGCCGCCGAGTCGGTCGCCGCCTACGAGAACGCGATCAAGATTTTCCCCGACTACTTCGACGCGCACTTCGTGCTCGCCAGCGAGCTCGCGCGCACCGGCCGCTTCGACGAGGCGATCAAGCACCTCGACGAGGCGCGCCGCGTCAACCCGAAGGACGACCGCGTCTACGACCTCTTCGCGCGCATCATGATGGGGCAGCGGAAGTACGCCGTCGCGGCGCGCATCTTCGCGGAGGCGGCGCGGCTCAACCCGGCGGACCCGCAGTACCCGCTCTCGCAGGGCGCGGCCCTCATCGAGCAGGCGGCCGCGATTGACCCCGGCAGTTCGCCCGCGGCGAAGAGCGAGCGCACCTTCGCCCTCGACGAGGCTGAGAAGGCGCTGAACCGAGCGGCCACGCTGGGCAACAAAAAGTCGGGCGAGGTCCATCGCCAACTGGCACGCCTCTACGAGAAGAAGGGGGACCGCGCGCGCGCCGCCGACGAGCTCGAACAGTATCTGCGCAAGACCCCCGGCGCGAAGAACGCCGACGCCATCCGCGAAGCCATCAAGAAGCTGCGCGAGCCCGCCGGACAAAATTGAGACCCGCCTTAACCGCGCCGCCGCACCCCGCCTCAGAGTTGTGATTTCTGGATTCTGACCATTTTTTTGGATGCCGGAAATGCATTTGGGCCGCGCCTTGACGGGCTAACTGTAAGATTCCCCGTGGATTGACCCCCGCCAGGGGGCAAGGCATAAGAGTTGCAAAAATCTGGAAGTGATGTGGATTTCAGTAATCTCTAAGGTTAACAATCCAAACTCATGCTGCCGGGCCGTCCCAGAGTCGCAGTCCCCTCGCCTGAGCTTGAACGCCGCGGCACTCTGATGAGGAAGCAGCATGCATAGCATAAGTGAAATGCACAACAAGAAAGGAATCGTGAGCATGAAAATGCGAATCTTTACCATGTCGTTGCTGGCCCTGTGCCTGGCGCTCTTTACTGCGGGCGCCGCGTTGGCACAGTCATCAACGACGGGTTCAATCGAAGGAACGGTGACCGACCCGCAGGGCGGCGCCGTGCCCAATGCCACTGTCACCGTCTCCGGGTCGAACCTTATCAGCCCGCAGACAGCTACGACGGATGACGAGGGGCGTTACAGAATTTTGAATCTTCCTCCGGGAAGATACAGCGTGGTGGTTGGCGCGACGGCCGGCTTCGGCGAGTCCTCGAAGAGCGACGTCGAAGTCAATCTTTCGAGGACCACTTCCGCTGACGTTCAAGTTCAGATCGCCGGCCAGACGGCCTCGGTGACCATCACCGACACCTCGGGCGCGGCCGTGGATGTGACGGGCAACACCAGCGGTGTTAACGTCTCGACCGAGCAGTTCTCGAACTTCCCGACGCAGCGCACCGTGCAGTCGCTCTACACGATTGCTCCGACGGTGAGCCGCTCGGGTCTGCGCGACGCCTCGGGTCGCGACCGCGACCCCAGTGTCGCCGGCTCGTCGGGTCCTGAGAACAACTACATCCTCGACGGCGTCAACACGACCGACCCGGCGTTTGGCGGCTCGGGCGCGAACCTGCCGTTCGAGTTCGTCCAGGAAGTCGAGATCAAGACGGGCGCTTACGGCGCCGAGTACGGCAAGTCAACGGGCGGCATCTTCAACGTCATCACCAAGAGTGGCGGCAACGAGTTCCGCGGCGACGCCTTCGCCTACTTCACGACCAAGGGCTTGGTCCGCGAGACCAAGAACTTCCCGTTCACGGGCTCGGCCCCGAACGGGTTCTCCGAGATCGACGCCGGCTTCGACATCGGCGGCCCGATCATCAAGGACAAACTCTGGTTCTTCGGCGCGATCAACCCGCAGCGGCGCGAGAACAACTTCCTGACGCAGACCTTCCGCCAGGAAGTCGAAAACAAGATCACGACCCCGTTCTACTCGGGCAAGCTGACCTGGGGCATCAACCAGATCAACACTTTCACCTTCTCGACCTTCGGCGATTTCACGAAGCAGGAAGGTTTCTTGTTCGGCGGTTCGGGCTTCGGCGACGACCCGACAGCCTTCCAGGGCGAGATTCAGACGGGCGGCCACAACTACACGGCGCGCCTGAACTCGACCATCACGCCGACCTGGATCGGCGAGTTCGCCTTCGGCCTCCACTTGCAGAGGGCCAACACGCTCCCGGCGTCTTCGCTCGACGTGCCGCTCCTGCTTAACAACTTCGCGGTCGTCCGCAACGGCACGCGCGTGGAACCGACGCACAGCAACGTGATCGTCAACGCCGGCACCGGCGGCGGCGACTTCGTCAACGGCGTCGGCGGCTCCCTGGAGCGCAACTTCCTTCAGGGCCCGGGCTTCGGCCTCTTCTCCGAGCAGACGCGCAACCGCTGGGAGTTCCAGGCCCGCTTCCAGAACATCGTCGGCCGTCACACCTTGAAGTACGGCTTCGAGTACAACAAGAACATCTACGCGATCAACACCCGCTCGACCGGCCAGAGCGTGACGTTCCCCGGGAACGCCGTGCTGCACACTCCGGACATCGCGGTGCAGGGCTTCCGCGTGACCAACAACTTCGCCGTCTGCTCGATCCAGGGTCAGACCATCGTCTGCCCGACGTCCCAGGCGGTGAGCCGCATCCAGGCTCTGCTGAACAACGGGGTCGGCCTCGGCAACGGCACCAACGGCGCGGCGATCAACGCCGTGACCCTCAACCCCGCCGTCATCAGCTCGCTCAGCTCCAACCCGTTCCTGATTCGCACCAGCACCCGCGTCCGTGACTTCCGCCTGGTCACTACCGAAGGCGACACCTACACGAACGTCGAGAGCTTCTACATTCAGGACGACTACAAGCTGGCGAAGAACGTCCAGTTCAACTTCGGCCTGCGCTGGGACTACCAGCAGGCTTACGGCAGCGGCGACCAGTCCTACCTGAAGCTCAACAACTTCAAGGACAACTTGCAGCCGCGCGTCGGCCTGATCTGGGACTTCACCGGACAGGGGCAAGGGCAAGCTGTTCGTCAACTTCGCCCGCTTCCTCGAAACGCCGCTCCCGCTCGACATCAACGTCCGCGCGGGCAGCGACACCACCCAGACTGACATCAACCTGAACGTCAACACGCTGAACGCGCCCGTCGGCTCAACCGTCACGGCCGACATCGGCAACCTGGGCGCGACCTCGACCCCGATTGACTCGGACCTCAAGCCGCAGACCGTCAACGAAGTGACGGCCGGCTTCGAGTACGAAATCGTCAACGATCTGGCGATTGGCGTCCGCGGCATCTACCGCGCGCAGGGCTCGGTCATCGAGGACGGCTCGTTCGACGACGGCGACCACTACTTCATCTTCAACCCCGGCGAGAGCACCACGGAGAAGTTGGCCTGTGAAAACCCGGCCATCGGCTGCTTCGGCCGCGCGCGCCGCTACTACCGCGCGATGGAGTTCACGGCGACCAAGAGGTTCACGAACAACTACCAGTTCATCGCTTCTTACGTCCACTCCTCGCTCATCGGCAACTACGAAGGCCTGTTCCGCAACGACAACGGCCAGTCTGACCCGAACATCACCAGCTTGTTCGACCTCGTCAGCCTGCTCCAAAATCTTTACGGACGGCTGCCGAACGACCGCCCGCACCAGTTCAAGTTTGACGGCAGCTACCGGACGCCGTTCAAGCTGCTGATCGGCGGCTCGTTCCGTGCCCAGTCGGGCATCCCGTTCAACCAGCTGGTCCCGCACCCGGTCTACGGCAACAACGAAGGGTTCGGCGTGCCGCGCGGCACGGCCATTGTCCCGATCGTCAACGTCGCGGACCCGGCCTTCCCGAACACGGTTGACTGCAATCGGCGACACCCGGACGCCGACGACCTGGAACCTGGATCTGAACGCTTACTACCCGATCCAGTTCGGCGAGAACCGGCAGCTGCGCTTCCAGGTTGACTGGTTCAACGTCTTCAACAACCAGCGGGCCATCCGCCTGGATGAGACGTTCTCTATCAACAGCGGTATCCCGAATGTTCCGAACATTCCGGCCAACCGCTTCCCCAATCCGTTCTATGGCGCGGGCACGATCTTCCAGTTCCCGTCGTCGCTGCGGTTGGGCGTCAAATTCCAGTTCTAAACTGGCTCTGCTTTCACGTGACCGCGCGCCACTGACGCGCGGTCACGCGAAAGTTTTGGGGAGGGGTGCCGAAACAGGCGCTTCTCCCCCTTGTTTTTTAGTGCTATGATGCCCGCGCACCCCTGCTACAAAACACACCGTTGAGTTCGACACAACCTGAGGGCCGTTCGCGAAAGGAGTCGTCGGAAATGTTTCTCCACACAGGTCAGCCCGCCGCCCGGCGCGCTCATCCTCGCGCTCTAAAGTTCGTCCCCGTCATCATCCTGCTGCTGGCCTCGGCGCTCCCGCTTTACGCGCAGGGCGGGGTGGAGTCCACGGGCACGGGCGGCAAGCACAAGATTCAGGGGCGCATCTACTTTCCCTCGGGCCGCCGCTCGGACGCGACCTCGGTCAAAGTGACCCTCGAAAGTTCCAGCTCCGAGAGGCTGTTCCTCATCGCCGACCTCAACGGCAACTTCAGCTTCCAGTCTCTGGCCCCCGGCAATTACACCTTGACCGTGGACGCCGGCAACGATTACGAGCTGGCGCGAGAGACCGTCCTCATCGAAGGCTTCGGCATCCGCAGCCGGAGCATCCCGGCGTCCGAGCTGTCGCGCGCCAACGTCCCGCGCACCTTCAACGTCATGGTCAGCCTGCGGCCCAAGCGCGGCTCCGCCGCCAAGCCCGGCGTGCTCGACGCCAACCTGACCAACCTGCCCAAGCCGGCCGTCGAGCTTTACGAGAAGGCGCTTGAGGCGGTCCGCGCGGGCGACCCCAAAAAGGCCGTCGAACAGTTGAAAGCCGCCATCAGCTACTACCCGGAATTCGCCCTCGCGCTCAACGAACTCGGCGTGCAGTATCTGAAGCTCGGGCAGGCGGACAAGGCCGTCGAGGCATTCCGCTCGGCCCTCAGGATCAAGCCCGACAACCTGACGACGCGCCTCAACTACGCCATCGCCCTCCACGAGACGAGGCAGGACGCCGACGCGGAGGCGCAACTGCGCGAGGTCCTGAAGAAGAACGACGGCCTGTGGGCGGCGCACCTGTACCTGGGCATCACGCTCATCAGCCAGCGGAATTTCGACGAGGCCGAGAAGGAGTTGCTGCGCGCGCTCGCCGTCGGCGGAGACAACCTGAGCCTGCCGCACTACTACCTGGGCGGCATCTACTGGCGCAAGGGCGAGCGGAAGCGCGCGGCCGACGAGCTGGAGAAATACCTGCGGCTTTCGCCGAAGGCCCCGGAGGCCGAGCGCATCCGCGCGACGATCAAGGAGCTTCGCGGCAAGTCCAACTCCGGTTGAGCCGCTGCCGCGTGCGTGTGAGCCCCTGGGAAAGTTGTCGGGGGGCGGGGAAGCTTTTATAATCTCCGCCGTTCGGTAATCTGAAGTGTTTGAAAAGGAGTACCTCGAAATGGCTCTCGCACCCGGCTTGGCGTCCGCTCTCCGGCGCTGCTTCTCTCTGTTAGTGCTCCCTTGTCTCTTCCTCCTGGTCTCCGCGGCGGCTTTCGCGCAGGGCGGCGTCGGCAGCTCGCGCGGGCTGCCCGGAACCAACGCCGGCATCCACACCATCAAGGGGCGCGTCTATTTCCCCGCCGAGCCCGGCTCTCAGAAACGCTTCAAGGTCACGCTCAGCAGCACGGACGCGCCCGACCAGTCCACAAGTACGGACGAGGACGGCTCATTCGCCTTCAACCGCGTTCGGGCGGGCAATTACACAGTCACCGTTGACGGCGGGAAGGAATTCGACAACGCCACCGAATACGCCGGGATAGACCGCGCTGCGAGCACCGGCGGGCGCATCGTCAACCTGAGCCTCAGCCTCAAGCCGAAGGGGACGGCCGAGGCTTACAGTAAGATACCCAAGCAGGCGCGCGACCTCTACGCGAAGGGGATGGAGGCGGCGCAGAAGAACGATAGCAAGAAGGCCGTCGAGCACCTGAGCGGCGCGGTCGCGGCCTACCCCGAGTTCCAGCAGGCATTGAGCGAGCTGGGCGCGCAGTATTTGAAAGTGGGCCAGGCGGACAAGGCCGCGGAGTCGCTGGCGGCCGCGCTCAAGCTCAAGCCCGACGACATCATGGCGCGACTCAATTACGGCTTCGCCCTGATGAGCTTGAAAAAGTTCCCGGAGGCCGAGGCCGAGCTGCGCGAGGTCTTGAAGAAGAACGACGCGCTGCCGACGGCGCACCTCTACCTGGGCATCACGCTGATGAGCGTGAAGAAGCTGGAAGACGCGGAGGCGGAGTTCCAGCGCGCCGTCAGCTCCAACAGCTCCGAGGTGGCTTCAGCGCACCGCTACCTGGGTGGCATCTACTGGGGCAAGCGCGACTACAAGCGCGCGGCCGACGAGCTTGAGACTTACCTCAAGCTCATGCCGAAAGCGCCGGACGCCGACCGCACCCGCGAGGCAATCAAGGAGCTGCGCAGCAAGCAGTAACTTAACGCCGGACGAAAATTGAGGAGGCCGCGAACCCGTTTTGAGTTCGCGGCCTCCTCTTGTCTTTGACTGACGTTCGCCCTAAACGTCGAAGTCGAGCAGGTGTCCCATCTTCTCTTTCTTAGTCCTCAGGTAGTGCCCGGCGCACTTGGGCGGCTCGACCTCTATCGAGACGCGCTCGACCACCTTGAGGCCGGCCTCTTCGACCGCGCGCAGCTTGAGTGGGTTGTTCGACATCACGCGCACCTGGCACAGCCCCATGTCGAAGAGGACTTCGGCGCACTGCCTGTACTCGCGCAAGTCCACGGCGAAGCCGAGCCGCTCGTTGGCCTCGACGGTGTCCGCGCCCTCGTCTTGCAGCGCGTAGGCGCGAATCTTGTTGAGGATGCCGATGCCGCGGCCCTCCTGCTGCTGGTAGACGATGGCCCCGCGGCCCTCCTCTTCGATCAACTCCATCGCGCGGCGGAGCTGGCGGCCGCAGTCGCACTTGGTCGAGCCGAACACGTCGCCCGTCAGGCACTGCGAGTGGATGCGGACGAGCGTGGGGATTTCGGGCCGCAGCTCTCCTTTATAGAGGACGACGTACTCTTCGTCGCTCGTGCGCGAGCGGTAGCCGGCGATTTTGAATTCGCCCGTCTCCGTCGGCAGCCGCGCCTCGGCCACGCGCACGACCGACAACTCCTGTGCGGCCCACGTGCACGCCGCTGTGCTTGCTTCTTCTTTCAATTCGATTAACCCTCGGAAACTGCTTTCACACTTTCAACGCTTACCGGGCATTTACATTAAGTGTGATGATTATATGAAACGCCCGGCCCACTCGACAAGCAACCCCGCCCTTCACTCTCATTGTTATTGCCGCCGCGCCCTTCTCACGCTAAGATGACGGCCTGTGAGCGAACACTTTAACAGCGACACTCTGGAGATGCCGGGGCGGGGGCGCGAGCGCCGCCCGGCGCTCGTCTTCCTGCGCGGCGAGCTGCTGGCCGTCCCCATCCCGCTCGAACGCGACGAAGTCATCCTGGGCCGCGCGCTCGAAGCTGACGTGCGCGTCAACGACGCCCGCGCCTCGCGCCTGCACGCGCGCATCACGACCGAGCACGACGGCGAGACCGGCCTCACGCTCTACCGCATCACGGACCTGGGCTCGACCAACGGCACGGTCGTCAACGGGCAGCTCATCACGGACGCGCTCCTGCAAGACGGCGACAAGATAGTCATCGGCGAGCACCTCCTGCGCTTCGACATGCTCGACGAGATTGACCGCGAGTTCCAGCGCCAGATTCACCGCCTGCTCGCGCACGACGAGCTGACGGGGCTGCTGACGGGCAAGTCCTTCTTCTCGGAGCTGCGCCGCGAGGCCGCGCGCGCCGCGGCCGAGTCGCGCCCCTTCTGCGTGCTGATGATGGACATAGATCATTTCAAGAACGTCAACGACACCTACGGCCACCTCGTCGGCAACCAGACGCTCGAAGAGGTGGGCGCGGTCATCATGCGTTCCTTACGCGCGGGCGACGTGGCCGCGCGCTTCGGCGGCGAAGAGTTCGCGGCCTTCCTCCTGGACGCGCAGTACGCGCAAGGATTAGTCGCCGCCGAGCGCGTGCGCGCGGGCGTCGAGGAGCACGCCTTCCCCGTCACGCGGCACGGCTCTGCCGACCTTGAGCCGCAGAAGCACTACATCACCATCAGCATCGGCGTGGCCGCCTACCCGGACGACGCGCGCGACCCCATAGAGCTCGTCGAGCTGGCCGACACGGCCCTCTACCGCGCCAAGCGCGAGGGGCGCAACCGCGTCTGCGCCTACAGCGCCGCGGCCGAGGAGAGCGGCGAGCAGGCGGCGCTCCCCGCGCGGCCGGAATGAAACTCTTCCGGCGGCGCGCGATGTCTGCTAGTATAGTCAGCGACGAAACCCCCTATAAAAATTTCCCCTGTTAGTTCTGAGGCTTGAGCCGTGGTTCCGCCGGCCCGCGAGGTGTCTGTGTGAGCAGCAAGGTAACTTTACGAGCGGCGGCCGTGTCCCTCGCCCTCCTCGCCTGCGCTGTGCCAATTTCCGCGCAGCGCAGGGCGGGAGCCAGGAGGACGCCGCCCGCGCCGCCCGCGCCCGCTCGTCGCGTCGAGATGCCGCAGGAGATTAAGAGAACTCCCGACGCCTCCGTCGAGTCTGCCGACGTTTCGATCACGGCGACGGTGAGGGCGAGGGAATTGACTTTCGAGGTCGTCCCGAACCCGACGGTCGAGTTCCCCGGAAGACACAAGCGCGACACCGTCTGGGACGCCGTGCGCGAGAACCTGCCGCCCGCCGTCCAGCCCGGCGTCACCTACCGCGACATAGGCATTCGACTCAAAATCACCAGCCGCTTCGCCGACATCGAGCGCATCGTCGCCGAGGCGCTCGGCGAAGTCCCCGTGACGGATCAGGTCGTGCCGCCCGACGAGGCGAAGCCGCAGCCCGACGCCTCCCGCGCCGACGCCGCAACCGAACGGGGGGCCGCCACGGTGACAAAGATTCTTCTCCACGTCGCGCTCGTCTTTCTCTTCGTGGCCGCTTCGTCCGCGCTCGCGCTGGCACAAAATGAGGGCGCGGCTGAGACTGCTCCCGCGCCGCAGGCGAATCGCACGACCGCCGACGAGACTTTCGAGCTGAACATCACGGAGCGGCGCATCACCGAGCACGACTTCGCGGCCTCGACGACGGTCGAAGCCGGAGACGAGACCGCGCGCGGATTGCGGCTGCGCGTCGGCGTCTCCGTCGGAGCCGCAGAGATTAACGTGCTTCTGAGGAACGTGCGCGGGCGCGTCAGCTTCCGCGCCACGCTCGCTCCCGTGCTCGAACGACTCAACGCGCGCCGCCTCCCCGCAGTCGAGCCATGAAGATCGCAAGCCCCTCTTCGATAGACGAACGATCTCTTAAAACTGAGCCCCCGACCTTTCGACGGAAAGCTTTGTTGTCATCAAAACTATTCAGGAGGAGACCACCAGTGAACAGGCTCTCGCGTTTCGGAGTAGTAACCTTGCTCGCCCTCTTCGCGGCGAGCGCCTACACCGTCGCGGCGCAGAACACCACGACGAGCGGCAACAACGACGCCTCGATAACAGGCAGCACGACCACGCAGACGCAGCAAGACCCGGCGCGCCCGCGCCCGACGCCGCGGCAGACGCCGCCGCCGGTCACGCCCGTCCGCCCGCTTTCGCAGGAGGACATAGAGCGGCAGCGTGCGGCCAGCGCGCGCCGCCAGCAGGAGGCCGCGAGCGGCGACCCGGACGTGCTGCTCGACGTGCCGAACCTTTCGGTCGAAGAGATTACGTTGGAGGTGGACAACCTGCGCGCGCACGTCGCGCTCGACGCGCGGCTCGCCAACCTGCTCCAACTCACGGCCGGGGCCGACGTCGGCATTGACAAGGTCAAGCTGACGATCAAGGGCGTGCGCGCCGAGGTGCTCCTGAAGGTGCGCCTCGACAACGTCGCCGCGATCATTGACCGCACGCTGACGACCATAGACCGCAACCCGCAGATTCTCGAACGCCTCTTGCAGACCGTTGACAACACGGTCGGCACGGTCGGCGGCGTGGCGGGCCAGGCGCTCGGCCCGGGCGGGGCGGTCTCACAGACGCTCGGCAACCTGACCGCGCCGAACGGACTGCTCAGCCAGACCGTCAATCAACTGGGCCAGACCGTCCAGCGCACAATTGGCACAACGGGCTCTATCCTCGAACGCACGCTCGACAACACGGGCAAGGTCTTGAACGAGCGCACGCTCGGCAACGTCACGGACCTCGGCGCGACGGTGCTCAACGAGACGACGAACACCGCGGGCCAGGTCGTCCGCCGCGTCCGCGATACCTCCGGCGCGGTCATCGAATTGACGCTCGACGCCGCCGGCAAAATCATCAACTCGCGCGTCGTCAGCCAGGCGACAGGAAACAGGTAAGGCAAAAGGGAAGACCCCGAAGGGGTCGCACAAGATAGCCGGGGGCAAGCGAGTGCGCGCGCCGCGCCGCCCCCGGCTATCATGTGCGACCCTTTCAGGGTCTTTACTCTTTGTGATTACCTTTTTTCGCAACTCGGCCCCGGCTGGGGCGTTCAAGTGTCGGCAGGCGGGCGAAGAGTTGGCTGCTCAGGCGCGGGCGGTTGCGCCGCTTTCATGCGCGCTGGTATGCTTTCGTGGTCTGTTGGAGAATTCTGTCGTGAGCGCCAACCTCAATCTCGCCAGCCAGCCATTTCGCAATCGCGCCCTGCCGTGGTCAATCGCGGGCGTCATCGCGGTCGCGTCCCTGCTCGTGCTCGTGCTGCTCATCAGCGAGAGCAGCAAGACGAACCGGCGCACGGCCGAAGTCGAGCGCGAGACGGAGGGCCAGCGCCAGGAAGTAGCGGCGCTGGAGCGTAGGATTGACGAGATCAAGCAGTCGCTGACGCCCGAGCAGCAGGAGACGCTCAAGGCCGCGCAGGCGCTCGTCGAGCGCAAACGCTTCTCCTGGGCGCGGCTGTTCGCGGACCTCGAAGGGGCGCTGCCCGGCAGCGTCCGCGTCAAGCGCATCACCGTCCGCGACGTGGCCCTGCGCGGCGAGCGGACTGTGGCCGAGCTGGAGTTGGTGGTCGTCAGCAAGAACCCCGCGGACGCGACGACGATGATTATGGAGATGGATCGCGGCGGAATCTTCAGCGCCGAGCTGATCGAGCAGAACTTACAGAAGGAGCGCGGCGAGGCCGGCACGGAATCAACGCTGCGCGTCCTCTACCTGCCGCGCGGGGTCTACCCCGCGAGCGGACCCGCGAGCAGCGTCGCGGAGGTGCGATGAGCGAAGACAGACCGACACAGCAGACCGCCCGGACGCGCCGCGTGCAGATTCGCGCCCGCGTGGAGCGCCTGCGCCAGTCGCGCCAGCGCAGCGTCCTCGGCGTCGCCGAAATCGCGGGCCTCGCGGCGAGCGCCGTCATGCTGCTCGCCGTCATCGTCTTCTACTTCTACTTCTACATTCCCGCGGGCGCGCGCCTCAACGCGGCGCAGATAGACCGCAACCGGCAGCGCGACCGGCTCGCCGAGTTGCAGAAGACCGTAGAGGTTCGCGGGAGCGCGCGTGACGACGTCGCCAAAATCAACCAGAGCCTCGACGACTTCGAGAGCGGGCGGCTGACCACGCGCGCCGAGGGGCGCATCAGCCTCTACACCACGCTCATCCAGCTAATTCGCAGCAACAACCTGCGCAACACGTCCGGCCCCGTCTACAACTACCTCGAATCGAAGACGGCCGGCGCGCAGCAAGCCGCCTCGGCACGCACCGTCAGCAGCAGGTGGCAGAGCCTCTACCCCGGCATCGCCGTCACCGTCACGGTCGAGGGCCAGTACGCTTCCTTGCGCCACTTCGTCCGGGACATCGAATCGAGTAATCAATTCATCATTATCAATGCGGTCGAGCTGGAACGCGCGAGCGACGCCGGGCTGGTGGTCGCCGAGGGCGAGACTGCGGGGCCGCGCAACACGCTCGTCAGCCTGCGCCTGGACATGGCGGCCTACTTCCGGCGCGATACCGGCGGCGGCGAAGTTTTGACGGAGCAACCCGCGGGCGAGACTCGCTGAAGGGCAGGTCCTGAAATCTCATGGCAGTAGTTGAAGGCACGAACCAGTCGGAGCGCAACAAGAAGATCGCGGCCATCGTCCTCGGCTCAATCGCCCTCATCGCGCTGGCCTACATGTTCCTCGGCTCCGGCTCGTCGGGGCCGAGGAGGCCGCCGACGAATAACAATAACAGGGCGGGCGCGACGGCCACGCCGTCGTCGTCGCGCCTCAACGTGCCGGAACCTGAATCAGTTCGTGACCCTAACGATTTGTTGCGGCCCATCTTCCTCCCCGAAAACCCGCCGGCCGTGCCGGAGGCCGGGCGCAACATCTTCGCCTTCTACGTGCCGCCGCCGAAGCCCACGCCCGACCCCAACGCCACGGTCGAGCCGACGCCCGTGCCGGAGCCGCAGCCGAACGTGATCCTCGGCGGCATCTCGCCCGTCAACGTCTACGCGCACACGGGCGACTTCACGCTCGACGTGACCGGCGACCAGTTCACGCCCGAGACGCGCATCTACATCGGCGGCGCGGAGATGGAGACGCGCTTCGTCAGCCCGCAGCAGCTCTCCACGAAAGTCCCGGCCCAGCTCATCTCCTTCGAAGGCGGGCGCGAGGTGCAGGTGCGCTCCGCCGACGGCCAGCTCTTCTCCAACAAGGCGACCCTCAACGTCATGCCGGCCCCCGTGCCGAACTACACTTTCATCGGGGTCAGCATCAAGCCCCGCGGCAACGACGTTGCCATCGTCAAGGAGAAGAACGGGCGCGATCTTCTGAACGTTCAGCGCGGCGACATCCTCGGCGGGCGCTTCCGCATCACTGGCATCTCCGTCAAGGAGCTGACGCTGACGGACACGAGTCTCAACATCAAGCACAAACTCCCGCTCGTCGGCGACAACTCCAACCCGAACGTCGGCGGCCAGCCGCGCTACCCGCAGCAGCAACCGCAGCCCCAGCCGCAGCCCGTCGAGCCGCCCGCGGAGCCCATAGAAGTGCCTGAGGAAGAGGAGCCGACGGACCCGTAAGATGAGCGCCGGGAAACGCGACAATCGGCCCGAAAAAGTCGGCCCGGCGCGGGCGGGCGAGCGCGGCTACGCGCTCATCTCGCTGCTCGCCATGATGACGATCATGGCGCTGCTGCTCGTCAACGCGGTCCCGAACTACCGCCGCATGGCGCAGCGCGAATTAGAAGAGGAAGCGATCACGCGCGGCGAACAGGTCGCCGAAGCCATCCGCCTCTACGCGCGCGAGAAGAGAGCCCTGCCGACCTCCATCGAACAACTGCTCGAAGGTCTCCCGCGCGGGACGAAGAAGATCCAAATCCTGCGCGCCGCGGCCGCGCGCGACCCGCTCTCGACGAGCGGCGAGTGGAAACTCATCAGGAAGAATGACCGCGCCTTCGTCGAGTTCCAGGCCAAGGTGACGGCCTACGCCGGGAAGGCCGTCAACACGAGCGACCAGGCGTTCATGTCCGTTGCCGGGCCGCTCCCGGTCGTCACCAGCGTCCTCGACACCGGGACCGAAGAGGAAGCGCCGGGCGGCGAGGACGATTCGGATGACACCTCGGGTCCGTTCATCGGCGTCGCCAGCCGCAGCCGCCGCAACTCCGTCATCAGCTACTACGGCATCGAGCGGCACGACCGCTGGATCTTCACTCCATACTTCCGCTAACGCGCGTCGCGCGCAGCTCGCATCACGCGATCAACTCATCACGCGTCATCGTCATCACACCTCGCACTCGCGCTGTCGAGAGTGAAGTCGGAAGAGCTTCGATTTCATCCTGACGAACATCGAAGCGACTTGTGCGCGCGTCGCTCGATGAGTGAGCGCGCGTTGACGATGATAAAATTTTTTCTCGCGTTCAAAAAAAAATTCAATTACAAGTAAAAGTTATTGACATCCATTCGCTTTAAGTTTATATACCAACATGTTGTGCGCCGCTTACTCTAGGCCACAAGAAGAAATTCGACACAGTATCTTGTGGTCGTAACTACAAACTGAAAAGGAGCAGCAACAACCTATGGCAACTAAGAAAGGTGGTAAGGGCGGTTCAAAGGGCGGATCCAAAGGCGGATCCAAGGGCGGTTCCAAGGGCGGCTCGAAGGGCGGCTCGAAGGGCGGTTCCAAGGGCGGCTCGAAGGGTTCGAAGGGCTCGAAGGGCTCAAAGAAGGGCAAGTAGTCCGAGCGAACAACCAACAGCAACAACCTTCCATAGGCGCACGCAACATAAAGGAACGGCGAATGCTTCAACGAAGCGCGCCGTTCCTTTTTCTTGCGCCGCGCGCGGTGTCTTCATTATGCTCAAGAGACTCGAATCTGGAATTGGGGAGGCGGTAGGCGATGAGGGGCGAAAAGGACGAGAGGCCGTGGGGGAGTTACGAAGTCCTGGAAGAGGGCGCGGGCTACAAAGTTAAGAGGCTCGAAGTCAAGCCGGGCGCGCGCCTGAGTCTCCAGCGCCACTCGCGGCGCGGCGAGCACTGGGTCGTCGTCGAGGGCACGGCCGACGTGGTCCGCGGCGAAAGCGAGCTGCGGCTCGGGGCCGGCGAGCACATACACATTCCACCCGAGACGAATCACCGCCTGGGCAATTCGGCGGACGGCCCCCTGACTCTCATCGAAGTCCAACTCGGTGACTACCTCGGCGAGGACGACATCGTCCGATTGGAGGACGACTACAAGAGGAGTGGTCAGTAGTCAGTGGTCAGTGGTCAGTTAACAGAAAGGCTGTAGTTCTTAACTGACCACTGACCACCGGCCACTGACCACTGTTTATTATGCTTCGCGTGGCGCTGGTCGAGCCGGAGATTCCGCCGAACACGGGCAACATCGCGCGCCTGTGCGCGGCGACGCGCGTGCCGCTGCACATCGTCGGGGTGGCGGGCTTCCGCCTGGACGACCGCGCTGTGCGCCGCGCCGGGCTGGACTACTGGCCGGAGGTGGAGCTTCACAGACACCGCGACCTCGCCGCGCTCGCCGAGGCGCTGCCCGGCGCAAGGTTCGTTTACCTGACGACGAAGGCCGAGCGGCGGTACACGGACTGGGAGTTCGCGGGCGACGAGTGCCTGGTCTTCGGGCGCGAGACGCGCGGCCTGCCCGAGGAGGTGCTGCGCGCGAACTGGGAGAGGTGCCTGACCATCCCGATGCCCAACCCGCGCGTCCGCAGCCTCAACCTGGCAACGTCGGTCGCCATCGTGCTCTACGAAGCCTTGAGGCAGACGGGCGGGTTCGTAGCGCCCTAAAAAATATTTCACGCAAAGGCGCGAAGGCGCGAAGAAGAAACGGCTGTCCTTCTTCGCGCCTTCGCGTCTTTGCGTGAAACCGCTTCCCGCGTGTTATGATGCTTGGTTTCGCGGCTGACTAATGAAAACGAGATTTTTATCCGTGTAGGGGAGTTATGAGAGAAGAGAGGAAAGACATACGCAACATAGCCATCATCGCGCACGTTGACCACGGCAAGACGACGCTCGTGGACGCGATGCTCAGGCAGTCCGGCACCTTCCGTGATAACGAGCAGGTCCGCGACCGCGTGATGGATTCGATGGATTTGGAGCGCGAGCGCGGCATCACCATCATGGCGAAGAACACGGCCGTCCGCTACGGCGACGTGAAGATCAACATCGTGGACACGCCGGGCCACGCCGACTTCGGCGGCGAGGTCGAGCGCGTGCTGAAGATGGTGGACGGCGTGATGCTCCTGGTGGACGCGGCCGAGGGCTGCCTGCCGCAGACGCGCTTCGTTCTGCGCAAGGCGCTCGAAGCGCGCCTGCCCGCCATCGCCGTCGTCAACAAGATTGACCGCCACGACGCGCGGCCCGCCGAGGTCGTTGACGAAATCTACGAGCTGTTCCTGGACCTCGACGCGACCGACGAGCAGATAGAGTTTCCGATTCTCTACGCCGTCTCGCGCGACGGCGTGGCGAAGAAGGATTTGGCGGAGGAGTCGAAGAACCTGCGCCCGCTCTTCGACCAGATAGTCGAGACCATCCCCGCGCCCGTCGCGCAGCGCGACGACTCGCTGCAACTACTGGTGGCGAATCTTGACTACAGCGACTACGTCGGCCGCCTCGCCATCGGGCGTATCTTCTCGGGCGAGATCAAAGTGGGCGAAACAGTCTCGATCATCAAGCGCGACCGCTCCGTGCAGAAGACGCGCGTCTCGCAGCTCTACGTCTTCGAGGGATTAAAGCGCGAGGCGGTCGAGCGCGCGGGGCTGGGCGACATCGTCGCGCTCGCCGGGATGGAGGGCATAGAGATCGGCGAGACCATCACGAGCGCGGACAACCCGCAGCCGCTGCCCGTGATCGCCGTGGACGAGCCGACCATCTCCATGATCTTCGGCGTCAACAACTCGCCGTTTGCCGGGCGCGAGGGCAAGTTCGTCACGTCGCGCCAGATTAACGAGCGGCTCGACAAGGAGCTCCTGAGCAACGTCGCCATCCGCGTCGAGCAGACGGACTCGCCCGACCAGTTCAAGGTCTCGGGCCGCGGCGAGCTGCAACTCGCCATCCTCATCGAGATGATGCGGCGCGAGGGCTACGAGCTTCAGGTCTCGAAGCCGGAGGTGATGACGCGCAAGGAAGCGGGGAAGACGCTTGAGCCCATCGAGCAGGTCGTCGTTGACTGCCCGGACGAGTTCATAGGCGTCGTCACGGAGGCGATGGGCCGGCGCAAGGGGCAGATGACGAAGATGGTCAACCACGGCACGGGGCGCGTGCGTTTGGAGTTCGAGACGCCGTCGCGCGGCCTCATCGGTTTCCGCAACGAGTTCCTGACGGAGACGAAGGGGACGGGCCTGCTCAACACGCTCTTCCTGCGCTGGGGCGAGTGGGCGGGCGAGATGCGCGGGCGCTCGACGGGCTCGCTCGTGGCCGACCGCACGGGCGAGACGACGACATACGCGCTCTACAACCTACAGGAGCGCGGGACGCTGTTCGCCCGGCCCGGCACAAAAGTTTATGAGGGGATGATTATCGGCGAGAACGCGCGCGCCGTTGATTTGGATGTCAACGCGGTCAAGGAGAAGAAGCTGACGAACATGCGCGCCGCGTCCGCGGACGAGGCGCTGCGGCTCGTCCCCGTCAAAGACCTCTCGCTCGAACAGGCGTTGGAGTTCATCGCCGACGACGAGTTGGTCGAGGTGACGCCGCAGACCATACGCCTGCGCAAGCGCGTGCTCAAGCCGAATGAACGTCCGAAGCGCAAGGAAGTGCAGTGAGTCCCGCAAGGGACGATCGGTAATAGCCCAGCACTTCAGTGCTGGGGAAACGATGGCAAAGAGACTGAGTCCCGTAGGGACGGCTGAAACATTCAGTCGTCCCTACGGGACTCAAATATTTTTGGCTCAATTCCCAGCATTGAAGTGCTGGGCTATTTTCACGACGCCACTGACGGGGCTGAAACTGCGTAGGGTTTACGATCCTTCTTCCTCTTCCTCTTCCTCATCTTCATTCTCTTTTTCGGGGTCGTAAACCTCGTAGCCGGTCGAGTCGTCGTAATAATAACTGCCGCGCTGCTGTCCCGGCGGCTCTTGCTCGCCTGACGGATCAATCTCTTCCGGTGTATCATCTCTCTGCTTGCTCATCTCACTCTCCCCTGACGAAACGAAGTTTTTCGAGGTGTGAATTATATGTCATACGGCTTGAAGAGAACCGCGTTCGTCCTCTGCCTGTGCCTCGTTTTCCTGTCGGGCGGGGCGCGCGCGGCCGGGGCCGACTGGTCTGCGAAGCTCGACGGCGAGGTGCGCTTTTACCAGATGACGGAGCTGGGCGTGCTCGTCGCGGGGACTGAGAAATCCCTCTACGCCGTGAGCGGCGAGACGGGCGAGGTTCTGTGGCGGCGCAAGAACGCGCGCCTGGACGAGACGGATGTCGCGCCCGTGCCCGGGACGGACGTGCTGCTCCTCAGTTTCGAGAAGGACGACCGCACGCGCGTCGAGGCCGTTGACCTCTTCACGGGAGACCGCCTCTGGCAGAGCGACAAGGTCAAGGGCGGCGTGATGCAGATGGCCGTGGACACGGACCAGAACCTGCTCGCCGCCGTCTTCGTCCGCGACGCGAAAGACCGCGCGCGCGACGGCTTCAAGCGCCGCCCCGTAGTCCACGTCTTCGATTTAGCGTCGGGCGACGAGCTGTGGGACTACAAAATGGAGAGCGAGGTCGAGATGATGCCCGCGCGCTGGAGCGAGGACCGCGGCGCGGAAGTCGAGTATACGCTGGACAACTACCACCCGCCGTTCTTCCTCGACGGTCGGCTCTACCTCTTCTACGAGGGCGTCTCCTCGCTCGACGCGCGCGACGGGAAGGAGCGCCGGCGCGAGCGCTTCCGCGTTAACGAAGAAGGTTTGGCGCTGACGGAAGCCGACGCGATCTTCGACGAAGAGTTCATCTACACGTCGGGCCGCGGCCACGTCCGCGCCGTCTCGCGCGCGAGCGGCAAGGAGGTCTGGGAGGCGAAGGACCTCGGCCTCACGCCCGAGATGCTGCTCACGAGAAATGGTGTGCTCTACGTCCGCACGGGCGGGCAGTTCACGCGTCTCGAAGACGGCGAGGCTGTCTCGCGCGGCCCCTACGGCGTGAGCGCCATTGACGCGCGGACGGGGAAAACCATCTGGCGCTACAAGGGCGCGGACAAGGGGTTGACGAACCTCGCGCTGCCGGACGCCGCGACCATCGTCGCCGCCGACGAGGACGACCTGCTGTTCATAGACGCCGAGACGGGCAAGCGGCGCGCGCGCATCGAGCACAAGATTGAGCGGGCCGCGTTCGTGCTGGTCAACGAGCGCGGCGAGCTGGTCGTCGGCGGGCGTAACGAGATCGCCGCCTTCGATTCGCGCGGCGAATATAAGGAGGGCGTCTGGCGGGCGCGCTACACGCCGCCGGGGCGCGGCTTCCTGCGCACGGTCGCGGGCATTGCCGCGCGCGCGGCGTCGCTCTACTTCCGCTATGGCGGCACCGTGACGACCGTCTTCCGCGGCGTGCAACTGGCGCGCACCGCGTCGTCTCTGGCCTCGCTGCGCTGGTCGGGCCTGGCCTCGCGCGTGGCGACGCCGAATCTGACGACGTTCGCCACGGAGCGTGCGCGCGATTACGTCTCGCAGCGCTTCTCTTCCTACGGCTTGGCCTCGCGGCTGCGGGGCTTGGCGACAACAGCGACGACGCGCCCGCGCATCTCCATGCCTTCTGGGCCAAGAATCCCGCGCCCTTCGGTCAACACGGACGACGTGGGCGAGCGTCTGCTCGACCGGCTCGACCCTGCGAGCCAGTTGGACAAGCTGGCGCGCTTCTTCTGGCGGCGCGAGCGGCTGGCCGCACTGCGCGGGACGCACATGTACTTCTACACGGACCTGAAGGGGATGGGTAACGGGCTGGCCGGCGTTAACATACACAGCGGGCAGACCGATGTGCGCCTGCGCCTCAGCGACCCGGACGAGCGCTTCATCACGGACGAGACGACGCGCCAGCTCTTCACCTCGAAAGGCGACCGCCTGCTCGCCTACAGGATGGGCGGCGGATGACGGCCACATCTGCTATGATTGTGTGACCCCACGGGCGAGTTAAACATTCCAAGGCAGGGAATCAACGTCCCTGCCTTTTTAGCATGATTAAATTCTTCGAGTCACTGTTCGGCAAACGGCGCGCGTCGGGCGACGGCGACGAGGAGCCGATTCGCGGCGAGCTTTACAGCATCGAGCGATTAGAGCAGTTCGCCGCCTTCCTGGCGACAGAGCATAAGGTCTCGCGGGAGCCCGAGCGCGGCCGCCAGCTCCTGCCACGCCTCGAAGAGAACGGCCGCAAGCTCGTCGCCGCCTACCGCTCGCTCGGCCGCGCCATCAGCAACGAGCGCACCATCTCGCCCGCCGCCGAGTGGCTCGTTGACAACTTCCACATCGTCGAAGAGCAGCTGCGCGAAATCCGCGAAGACCTGCCGAAAAGTTATTACTACGAGCTGCCGAAGCTGACCGCCGGTGATCTCTCAGGCTACCCGCGCATCTACGCCATCGCGCTCGCCATCGTCGCGCACACTGACAGCCGGCTCGACGGCGAGACCCTGCGCCGCTTCGTCCGCGCCTACCAGCGCGTCTCGCCACTTTCAATCGGCGAGCTGTGGGCGCTTGCCATCAGCCTGCGGCTCGCGCTCGTGGAGAACCTGCGCCGCCTGACGACGCGCGTCGCCCGCTCGCGCGAGGAGCGCGAGGAGGCGGACGCGCTCGCGGACAAGCTGCTCGGCATGACGCGGCGGCCCACCGAAGAATTGATCGCCGTCATCAACGACCGCTGGAAGAGGCGCGAGCAGTTGGGCCGCGCCTTCATCGTCCACCTTGTCCAGCGGCTGCGCGACCAGGACCCGGCCGTCTCGGTCGTGCTCGACACGCTCGAAAAACAGCTGACCGAGCGCGGGAGCAGCGTCGAACAGCTCGTGCACCTGGAGCACCAGCGACAGGCCATGGCGCAGGTCACCGTCGGCAACATCATCACGAGCATGCGCCTGCTCTCGACGCTCGACTGGCGCGACTTCTTCGAGGACGTGAGCCTCGTTGACCCCGTCCTCGGCGCGGACCCGGCGGGCGCGTACTCGCGCATGGAGTTCGCCTCGCGCGACCGCTACCGCCACGTCGTCGAGCACATAGCCAGGCGCACGCGCTCGGACGAGCTGGAAGTCGCCGGCAAGGCCGTCGAATTGGCACAGGATTCAGGACAGGACGCGCGGCGCGCGCACGTCGGCTACTACCTGATTGACGACGGCCTGCCCGAGCTTGAAAAGGTTTTCAATTACCGCCCGCGGCTTGATGAGAAGATTGCCCGCGCGATTTTCCGCCACCCGACGCCCGTCTACCTGGGCACGCTCGCCGTCCTGACGGCGCTCATCACCACGGCCTTCGTCGTCTACGCCTTCTACTCGGGCGCGAGCACGGCCGTGCTCGGAGCAATCGCGCTGCTCGTCCTCATTCCCGCGAGCGATCTGGCGCTGGGCATCCTGAACTGGGACGCGACGCGCGTCTTCAGCCCGCGCGTGCTGCCGAAGATGGACGTGACGAAGGGCATCCCAGAGGACGCGCGCACGTTCGTCGTCATCCCGACGCTCTTCACGAGCGAGGACGTGGTGCGCGAGCTGCTCGAAAAACTCGAAGTGCATTACCTGGCGAACCAGGACGAGCGTCTTCTCTTCGCGCTCCTCGGCGACTTCGCGGACGCGCCTTCGGAGGAGATGCCCGAAGACGACGCGCTGCTGGATGTCGCGCTCCGCGGAATCGAAGAGTTGAACGCGCGTTACGCGGAGGGCGAGACGAAACGCTTCTTCCTCTTCCACCGCCGCCGGCTGTGGAACGAGGGCGAGGGCAAGTGGCTCGGCTGGGAGCGCAAGCGCGGCAAGCTGCAAGAGTTCAACCGCCTCTTGCGCGGCGCGCGCGAAACGACCTTCATCGTCGCGACCGCGGACCAGAAAACTCTGGCCGGCGTGCGCTACGTCATCACGCTCGACTCCGACACGCAGTTGCCGCGCGACGCCGCGCGCCGGCTGGTCGGCACGATCACGCACCCACTGAACCGCCCCGTGCTCGACCACGCCACGGGCCGCGTCGTGAAGGGCTACGCCATCCTGCAACCGCGCGTCAGCATCTCGCTGCCGAGTGCCTCGCGCTCGCGCTTCGCGCGCGTCTTCTCCGGCAACACCGGCATAGACCCTTACACGACGGCCGTCTCCGACGTTTATCAAGACCTCTTCGGCGAGGGCAGCTACACGGGCAAGGGGCTTTACGACGTGGACGCCTTCGAGGCGGCGCTACAGGGCCGCGTGCCGGAGAACGCGCTCCTGAGTCACGACCTCTTCGAGAGTCTTTACGCGCGCGCGGCGCTCGTCACGGACATAGAGCTCTTAGACGACTACCCGGCCTACTACGACACCTACGCCAAGCGCCAGCACCGCTGGACGCGCGGCGACTGGCAGATCGCGCGCTGGCTCTTCCCGACAGTCCCGGACGGGCAGGGGCACAAGGTGCGAAACCAGTTGCCGGCAATCGCGCGCTGGAAGATTTTCGACAACCTCAGGCGCAGCCTCCTCGCGCCCACTCTCTTGCTCTGGCTCGCGGCCTCTTGGACGGTCCTGCCGGGCTCTGCGCTCGTCTGGACGCTCCTGGCGCTGCTCGTGCTCGCGTTCCCGGTTTACGCGCACGTCACGACGAGCCTCCTGATTCACCCGCGCGGCATCCCCTGGACGAGCCACTTCTGGTCTGTCTGGGGCGACGTGCGCACCAACACGGCGCAGGTCGCGCTGACGCTCACGTTTTTGGCCCATCAGTCTTCCCTGATGATTGACGCGATAGCGCGCACGGCCTACCGCAAGCTCGTCTCGCGCCGTCACCTGCTCGAATGGGTGACGGCGGCGCAGGCGGAGAGCGCGAGCAGCCACGACCGCAAGGCTTACCTGCGCCTGATGTGGCCCATCCTGTTGCTCGTGGGCGAGCTCCTCTCGCTCATCCTCTGGCTCAACCCCTCGGCCCTGATGGTCGCTGCGCCGTTCCTCGCCGCGTGGGCGCTCTCGCCGCTCGTCGCGCACTGGGTCAGCCGCCGCTCGCCGCCCGCCGTCGGCCTGCCGCTGACGCCGAAGGACGTGCGCGAGGCGCGGCTCGTGGCGCGGCGCACCTGGCGCTACTTCGAGACTTTCGCGGGCGAGGAAGACAACTGGCTGCCGCCGGACAATTTTCAGGAAGACCCGCAGCCCGTGGTCGCGCACCGCACGTCGCCGACCAACATCGCGCTCCTGCTGCTCTCGACGGTCGCCGCCTACGACTTCGGCTACACGGGCACGCTCGAAGTCGGCGAGCGCCTGAGTCTCACGCTGACCACGCTCGGCAAGCTGCGCAAGTTCCGCGGCCACTTCTTCAACTGGTACGACACGCGCAACCTTGAGCCGCTGCACCCGCAGTACATCTCGACCGTGGACAGCGGCAACCTCGCGGGCCACCTCGTCTGCGTCAAGCAGGGCTGCCTGGATATTGGCGACCGCTCCCTCTTTGGCCCGCGCACGGTCAAGGGGTTCGCGGACACGATTGACCTCCTCAGGCATGAGGCCAACCGCCTAGACCCCGTCCAGCAGCGCACGCAGGTCGTCACGCTCAAGGAGTTGCGGCGCGAGATTGAAGCCTGCGCCTCGCTGGTCGAGGGCGGCGTGCCGCAGGCGCTCGGCGCATGGGCCGAATTGTTCGAGAGGCTCTCCGAGCGCGGGGCGGTCGTCGAAGACATGGTCGCCGCGCTCTCGCAGGAGCACGGGGCGAGCGGCTTCGAGGAGTTGGGCTACTGGGTCCGCTCGCTCCTTCACCAGACGCGCGCCGCGCGCCGCGACTTGAACACGCTCACGCCCTGGGCCGGGAAGCTGACGGAGCACTTCGCCCCGCTCGTCTCCAAATGTTCGCCGGAAGTGGACGCCGAGTGGCGTGAGTTGGCAGCGGCGCTCGAAGGCGTGCCCGCGCTGGCGAGCATCCCCGAAGTGTGCGACGACGCCCTCGCGCGAGTTGACGCCCTCAAGGCGAAGATCGAGGCGTGCCGGTTGGACGTGATGCCCGAGCGCGAGGCGGCGCTCAACGGGCTGGCGCTGCTGACGCTCGCCGTCGAAGAGGCGGCCGCCGCCGCGCGCACGGCGCTCGCACGTATGAGCGCGCTCGTCAAACAGTGCGACGAGATGATGGGCGAGATGGACTTCAGTTTCCTGATTGACCCGGAGCGCAAGGTCTTCCGCATAGGCTACAACGTGACGGACGGGCGCGCGGACGACTCCTTCTACGACCTGCTCGCTTCGGAGTCGAGGCTGACGAGCTTCATCGCCATCGCCAAAGGCGAGGTCGTGCAGGAACACTGGTTCCGCCTCGGCCGCCAGCTCACGCCCGTTGACGGCCGCCGCGCCCTCGTCTCCTGGACGGCGACGATGTTCGAGTATCTGATGCCGCTCCTCGTGATGCGCGACTACCCTGAGACGCTACTGGGTGAGACTTACCGCGCCGTGGTCGCGCGACAGATTGAGTACGGCCGCGAGCGCGGCGTTCCGTGGGGCATTTCGGAGTCTGCCTACAACGGGCGCGACCTGCACATGACTTACCAGTACGGGCCGTTCGGCGTGCCCGGCCTCGGGCTCAAGCGCGGCCTGAGTCAAGACCTCGTCGTCTCGCCCTACTCGACGATGCTCGCCGGAATGATTGACCCACTGGCGGCGAAGGAGAATCTTGATAGGCTCGCGCGCGAGGGGGCGCTCGGGCGCTACGGCTACTACGAGGCGATTGACTACACGCCGGAGCGCGTGCCGCAGGGCCAGAGGAGCGTCCTCATACATTCCTACATGGCTCACCACCAGGGCATGAGCCTCGTCTCGATTGACAACGTGCTGAACGGGGGCGTCATGCAGGAGCGCTTCCACACGGACCCGATGGTTCAGGCCACGGAGCTGCTCTTGCAGGAGCGCATCCCCGTGCGCGTGCCCGTCACGAGGCCGCGCGCCGAGGAGGTGTTGACGAGCCGCGTGGTGCGCGGCGCGCTTCCGCCCGTCGCGCGCCGCTTCGACACGGCCGACCTGCCGACGCCGCGCGTCCAGTTGCTCTCGAACGGGACTTACTCCGTGATGGTCACGACCGCGGGCGCGGGCTACTCCGCCTGCGGGCCGCTCGCCGTCACGCGCTGGCGCGAGGACGTGACGCGCGACAACTGGGGCTCCTTCTGCTACCTGCGCGACGTGCGGACCGGGATGGTCTGGTCCGCCGGCTTCCAGCCCGTCGGGCGCGAGGCGTCCTCTTACGAGGTCAGCTTCTCGGAGGACAAGGCGGAGTTCTGGCGAATGGACGCGGGCGTGCTGACGCACACCGAGATCATCGTCTCGCCGGAGGACGACGCAGAGGTGCGCCGCGTCTCCGTCAAGAACCAGTCGTCGCGCACGCGCGAGATAGAGCTGACGAGCTACATGGAAGTCGTGCTCGCACCATTCGCGGCCGACGCGGCGCACCCCGCCTTCAGCAACCTCTTCGTCGAGACGGAATTCATCGCGGCCGAAAACTCTCTGCTCGCGCGCCGCCGCCCGCGCTCCGAAAAAGACGAGGTCGTCTGGGGCGTGCACACGGTCGTCACAGAGGGCGAGGCCGTCGGTCCCGTCCAGTACGAGACCGACCGCTCGCGCTTCCTCGGGCGCGGCCACTCGCCGAATGCGCCCGTCGCCGTCATGGAAGATCGCCCGCTCTCGAACACGGTTGGCACAGTTCTGGACCCCGTCTTCTGCCTGCGGCAGCGCGTCAGGCTGAAGCCGGGCGAGACGGCGCGCGTCTCGTTCGCCACGATGGTCGCGCGCTCGCGCGAGGAGGCGCTGAGGCTCGCCGACAAGTACCACGACACCTCCACGTTCGAGCGCGAGGCGCGACTCGCCTGGACGAAGTCCAAGGTCGAGATGCTCCACCTCAACATGGACCCTGAAGAGGCGCACCTCTTCCAGCGCCTCGCGGGGCGCGTCCTCTACTCCGACCCGTCGCTCCGGCCGAGCGCGCACGTCCTCTCGCTCAACACGAAAGCGCAGTCCTCGCTCTGGCCTTACGGCATCAGCGGCGATTTGCCGATTGTCCTCGTCCGCATCGGGCAGGCGGAAGAGCTGGACATGGTGCGCCAGATGCTCAGGGCGCACGAGTACCTGCGCCTGAAAGGCTTGATCTTCGACCTGGTGATTTTGAATGACAAGCCCTTGAGCTACGTGCAGGAGCTTCAGGAGGAGATACAGTCGCTGATTCGCAAGAGCGGCTCGCACGCGCTCCTGGACAAGCCCGGCGGCGTCTTCGTCCGCCGCACGGACATCATGCCCGAGGCCGACCGCATCCTGCTCCACGCGGTCGCGCGCGTCGTCATCGTCACAGACCGCGGCTCGCTCGACGAGCAGCTCGTGCGCCGCCCCATAGAGAGCGAGCTGCCCCCGACCTTCGTCCCGCGCCGCCCGTCGCGCACCTACCCGGAGCCCACGGTCGAGACCCCCGGCCTCTCCTTCTTCAACGGCCTCGGCGGCTTCAGCCCCGAAGGGCGCGAGTACGTCATCACCCTCGGCGAGGGGCAGTGGACGCCCGCGCCCTGGCTCAACGTCGTCTCGAACGGGCAGGACTTCGGCTTTCAGGTGACGGAGACGGGCGCGGGCTTCACCTGGGCGGCCAACAGCCGCGAGAACCGCCTGACGCCCTGGTCGAACGACGCCGTCTCGGACCCGCCCGGCGAGATTGTCTACCTGCGCGACGAAGAAACTGGCACAGTCTGGACGACGACCCCTCTGCCCGTCCGCGAAACCGGCCCATACGTCATACGCCACGGCCAGGGTTACACGGTCTTCGAGCGCACGAGCCACGGCGTCACGCAGGAGCTGCTGCAATTCGTGCCGCTCGACGCGCCGGTCAAGATTTCCGTCCTGCGCCTGCGCAACCAGACGGAGCGCAGGCGGAGGCTCTCCGTGACGAGCTACAACGAGCTTGTCCTCGGCGTGCAGCGCAGCGTGTCGGCCCCCTTCATCATCACCGAAGCGGACGAGCGCGACGGCGCGGTCTTCGCGCGCAACCCCTATAACAACGAGTTCGCCCACCGCGTCGCCTTCTTCGAGCTGGTCGGGCAGGAGCGCACCGTGACCTGCGACCGCAAGGAGTTCATAGGGCGCAACGGCTCGCTCGACGACCCGGCGGCGCTCAGGCGCGTGGGCCTTTCGGGGCGCGCGGGCGCGGGCCTCGACCCCTGCGCCGCGCTCCAGTGCGTCGTGGAACTCGCGCCCGGCGAGTCGCGCCAGGTCGTCATCCTGTCGGGCGAGGCCGAGAGCGCGGAGGAAGCGAGCGCCCTCTCCGTGCGCTTCAGGAAAATCTCGCAGGTCAACCAGGAGTTCGAGCGCGTCGTCTCACACTGGGACGAGCTTCTGGGCACAGTCGTCGTCAGCACGCCGGACCCGGCGATGGACACGATTTTGAACCGCTGGCTGCTTTATCAAACCCTTGCCTGCCGCGTCTGGTCGCGCTCGGCCTTCTATCAGTCGGGCGGGGCTTACGGCTTCCGCGACCAGTTGCAAGACGTGATGGCGCTCGTCTACTCCGAGCCACAAATCGCCCGCGAGCAGATCGTGCGCGCAGCCTCGCGCCAGTTCAAGGAGGGCGACGTGCAGCACTGGTGGCACCCACCCACGGGCCGCGGCGTGCGCACGCGCTTCTCGGACGACTTGCTGTGGCTCCCCTTCGTCACCAACTTTTACGTCGGCGTGACGGGCGACCGTTCGGTGCTCGACGAAATTGTGCCATTTATCGAAGGGGCGCAGCTCGGCCCCGAAGAGAGCGAGTCTTACACGCAGCCCACCGTCTCGGCCGAGAAGGCGAGCGTGTACGAGCATTGCGCCCGCGCGCTCGACAGGAGTCTGAAGACGGGCGAGCACGGACTCCCCCTGATGGGCTCCGGCGACTGGAACGACGGGATGAACCGCGTCGGCCACCTGGGCAAAGGCGAGAGCGTCTGGGTGGGCTGGTTCCTGCACACGACGCTCGACGGGTTCGCCCCCTTCTGCGACGCGCGCCGGGAGACGAAGCGCGCCGCGGCCTACCGCGAGCACATGGCGACGTTGAAGAAGGCGCTCGAAGAGCAGGCGTGGGACGGCGACTGGTATCGCCGCGCCTACTTCGACGACGGCACGCCCCTGGGCTCTGCGCAGAACGAGGAGTGCCGGATTGATTCCATCGTGCAGTCATGGGGCGTCATCTCCGGCGCGGCCGACCCCGTGCGCGCCCACCGCGCCATGTCCGCGGTCGAAGAGTATTTGATACGTCGCGGCGACGGCCTCGTCATCCTCTTCACGCCGCCGTTTGATAAGAGCGCGCTCGACCCGGGCTACATCAAAGGCTACGTGCCGGGCGTGCGCGAGAACGGCGGCCAGTACACGCACGCGGCGCTCTGGACTTTAATCGCCTACGCACGGCTCGGCGACGGCGACCGCGCGGGCGAGTTGTTCACGCTTCTCAATCCCATCAGCCACGCTTCGACGCGCGCGGGGCTTCACAAGTACAAGACGGAGCCCTACGTCGCCGCCGGAGACGTGTACGCCGTCTGGCCGCACACCGGGCGCGGCGGGTGGACGTGGTACACGGGCTCTTCGAGCTGGATGTACCGCGCGGGCCTCGAATCCATCCTCGGCTTCGAGCTGCGCGCGAACAAACTTCGCATCGAGCCGTGCATCCCGCGCAGCTGGCGCTCCTACGAAATCAGCTACCGCCGCGGGCTTACGCTCTACACCATCAAGGTCGAAAACCCCTTCGGCGTCAGCCGCGGCGTCGCCGAAGTCTGGCTCGACGAAGTCCAGCAAACGGCGCGCGAAATCGCCCTGGCCGACGACGGCAAGGCCCACCAGGTCCGCGTCGTCCTCGGCGACCGCGAGCCCACGCCCGAAGAGGAAGCCGCCCGCTCCACCCAAACGCAAACCATGAGCGGCCAGACGCGCTAGTAATAACTTTGCGGATCATCCTCCCGAAAATTTATCCGATCACGGACACGCGGCTCTCGGGCCTCTCGCACGCAGAGCAGGTCAGGCGGTTGGCGGCGGGCGGGGCGACGTTTATTCAACTGCGGGAAAAACATTGGTCGCCGCGCGAGTTTTACGGGGAAGCCGTGGAGGCTTTGCGCGTCGCGCGCGAGTTGGGCGTGCGCCTCATCGTCAACGACCGCGCGGACATCGCGCTCGCGCTCGGGGCGGACGGCGTGCACCTGGGCCAGGATGATCTGCCGCCCACGGCGGCGCGTGAGCTGCTGGGCGAGCGTGCCGTCATAGGCTTCTCGACGCACAACGTGGAGCAGGCGAGGGAAGCCGCGCGCCTGCCCGTCAATTACATAGCCATCGGTCCCATCTTCGAGACTTCGTCCAAAGAGAACCCGGACCCCGTGGTCGGCCTTGAAGGCTTGCGCCGCGTCCGCGAGGTCGTGGGCCAAATTCCGCTCGTCGCCATCGGCGGCGTCCGCCCCGAAAACCTGCTGGAAGTCCTCCGCGCCGGGGCCGCCGGGGTCGCCGTCATCAGCCTCCTACTGGCCCGCGGCCCCTCGGAAATAGAGACCCGCACGCGGGCAATCCTGACCTCCCTCCCTCCCGAATCCTAATTTTCCGCAGTAAAAGGCTGCGGCCAACACTTTTTACTTGCGTTTTGTCATCGTTTTACGCGACAATCAACGCGTCGTCGGAGCGGCCTCTTTGGCCTCGCTCCATACTCCCTGAAGACAGTCGCCTATCCTTTTGACCCTTTCCCGGTCGTTTCAACTCTAGCGGAGTGCCCATCATCAATGAGCTTCTTTGACCTGCCGCCCATCATCGAGCGCATGCTGCTCGTCTCGGACAAGATCAGCGACCTGAACTTCAGCGTCGGCCAGCCCCCGCAGGTCGAGATTAACGGCAAGCTAACGCCCGTCCAGCCGCTCGGCCTGCAAAAGCTGATGCCGTACCAGACCGAGATCATCGCGATGACCCTGATGCAGGGCAACCCCGAGGCGGCCGATAGATTGGCACACTCGGGCACGGCCGACCTCAGCTACTCCCTGCCCTCGCGCGTCCGCTTCCGCGTCAACATCTTCCAGCAGCGCGGCTCCTACTCCATCGTCATGCGCGTCATCCCGACGGACATCCCGAGCCTCACGTCTCTGGGGCTGCCGACGCAGCTCGCCGACATAGCCGAGCTGCGCAACGGCATTGTGCTCCTGACCGGCCCGACCGGCTCCGGCAAGAGCTCGACGCTCGCCGCCGTCATAGACATCATCAACGAGACGAAGCACTACCACGTCGTCACCATCGAAGACCCGATAGAGTTCCTGCACATCCACAAGAACTCGACCATCAACCAGCGCGAGGTCGGCTCGGACACGAAAGATTTTCCGTCGGCGCTGCGCGCGGCCCTGCGCCAGGCCCCGAAGGTGATTCTCATCGGCGAGATGCGCGACTTCGAGACGACCGAGATCGCGCTCGAAGCCGCCGAGACGGGCCACCTCGTTCTCTCCACGCTGCACACGATTGACGCCAGCAAATCAATTGACCGCATCATCGGCCTCTACCCGAAGAACGAGGAGAAGGTGATTCGCACGCGGCTGGCGCAGACGTTCCGCTACATCGTCTCGCAGCGGTTGATTCCGCGCGCCGACGGGCGGGGCCGCGTCGCCGCCGTGGAGATTCTCAAGTCGAGCCCGCGCACGCGCGAGTACATAGAGGAGGGCGAGAGCGAGGGCAAGTCGCTCCTGGACGCGATGCGCGACGGGAAGATAGACGGAATGCAGAACTTCGACGGCGTCATCAAGGACATGATCCAGCGCAACGTCGTGACGCTCGAAGACGGCCTCGCCTTCGCCACCAACCAGAACAACCTGCTGCTGGAACTCAAGGGGCTCTCCTCGTCCGAGGATTACATCCGCGACGAAACCAACAAAGTCCCCGCGGGCTCCCTCAAGGACTACGGCTCGATGCTCCACGCCATCGAGTAAGGCACGAAAAACAGACCGACACCCCGGACCTTAAAAAAGATGATTGTCCTCTGCTCCAACTGTACGACGCGCCTGCAACTGGACGACACGAAGATTCCGACGCGGCCCTTCACCGTGCGCTGCCCGAAGTGCCAGAACATCATTCAGGCGCAGCCGCCCACGGCCCCGGCCGAGCCGAGCGCGCTCTCGCTCGGCGAGACGCCGTCGCTGGAGAACCGCCGCTACAAGCCGCAGGCCGCGGCCCCTGCCTTCATGCCCGAGAAGGCGGCCGCCGCCGCCGCCGCGGAAGACGTGCAGGGCTATGGCAATCAGGGGCAGGCCGCGCCGACCGACCTGGCCGCCGCGCTGCTGGAACTGTTGCAGAAGGGCGGGGCCGCCGCGCCCGCCAAGACGCCCAGCGCCTCGCGCCTGAAGTGGGAGCGACGCCGCGCGCTGGTCTGCGTCTCGCCGCCGCGCCGCGAGGCCATCGGGCGCGCGCTGGTTGACGCGGACTACCAGGTCTACATCGCGGAGGACACGTCGCAGGCCATCGAGCGGATGCGCGAGGACCAGATGGACGTGGTTGTTCTCGAAGCCGACTTCGACCCCGTCGAGCAGGGCGCGGCCTTCGTCACCAGCGAGATCAACGTGCTCAGCCCGGCCAAGCGCCGCCGCCTCGTCTTCGTCCACCTCTCGCCGTCGGCCCGCACGCTCGACAGCCACGCCGCCTTCGTCCAGAACGTCAACCTGATCGTCAACACCGCCGACATAGAGAACCTGCCGCAGGTGCTCGAACGCACGATGCGCGACTTCAACGACCTCTACCGCGACTTCAACGCCGCAATCAACGTCGCCGCCATTTAGTCCCACACGTTGACACGTCGGGCGAAAGGGTTCTACCCTCTGTCGCCGCCCGCCCCCGCGGCGGCGCTCGCAATGCCGATGTGTCGCAGACAGCGTCGAAAATTATCTTTAAAAACCTGGGCCGCGCCGTGGTTTGTCCCGGCGTGCCTCTTGGCCCTGGTCGCGGTCGCGGGCTTCGCTTCGAGTCGCCAGTCCGCGCCTCCGCCGCAAGCTCTCGCGCTCAACGAAAGGGTTCTCGTCATCTACAACCCCGGCGTGCCGGAGTCGCTTGAGGTCGCGGATTACTACATTGCCCGGCGCGGGATTCCCGCGGCCAACCGGTGCGCGCTGACGACGGCCGAGCCTTACTACATCTCCGACTGGAACGCATTCGACGCGGGCGTCAGGACGCCCATCAAAAATTGTCTCGACGCGGTCGGCCGCGACAAGATTCTCTACATAGTCTTCTCGTATCAAACTCCCTACAAGGCCGGAGAGCCCGTGCGGTCCATTGACCAGCAGATCGCGGACATCTGGGACGAGTACGACGACGACAGAACAGGGTCCGGGGCGCACGGCTACTACGCCCCCGCGCAGAGCCAGGGCAACTACTACCGCCCGTTTGTCTCGCTGGCCGATTACAGGGAGCAGCCCGCGTCTCAGAAGCTCTACTCCGTTTGGCGGCTCGACGCGGCGAACGCGGCGCTGGCGAAGGGACTCGTTGACAAGGCACTGCTGGCCGAGGCGAGCGGCCTCTCGGGGCGCGGGTGCTTCGACACGCGCGGCCGCGCCGGCGACGCCTACGATTACAGCTACAGCGCGGGTGATTGGGACATACACCAGGGCGCAGAGCACGCGCGCCGCGCCGGTCTGGAAGTCGTCGAAGACACTAACGAGGCCGAATTTGGCACAGCGCCCGCGCCGCTGCGGTGCGACGACGCGGCGCTCTACGCGGGCTGGTACAGCTACAACAACTACAACGACGCTTTTACGTGGCGGCCGGGCGCGATAGGCTTTCACACGGACAGCGCGTCAGCCTACGACGTGCGCGGCGGCGCGAACTGGTCCGCCAACGCCATCATCAAAGGGATCACCGTCACGAGCGGCGCTATCGAAGAGCCGTACCTTGAAGGCATCGCGCACTCGGACGGAGTTTTTCGCAACCTCTTCGAGGGGGCCAACGTCGGCGACGCCCTCTTGCGCAACACCGAATGGCTCAAGTGGAGAATCGTCAACCTCGGCGACCCGCTCTACCGCCCGTTCCCGGGGGGGCGCGTGCCCTTTAACGTGCCGGACGTGGCGGAAGCCTCGCTCTCCTTGAACCCGGTCGAGGTCGGAGGCGGCGGCCCGTCCTCGGCGACTCTGAGGCTCGCCGCGCCCGCCCCGGCCGGCGGCGTTCAGGTCACGCTGACGAGCAGCAATTACTCTGTCGCGTCGCCGCCGCCGTCCGTTACTGTCCCCGAAGGCGCGCGCGAGGCCATCTTCAGCGTCAACACCGCGGCGGCCGCGAGCGAGCTTTACGCCAAAATCACTGCCACTCATCCGGGCGGCGCGCTCTCCAACACGCTGCTAGTCAGTCCCAACCGCGAGCCCTCGGCGAGTCTGACCGCCCCGGCCGACGGCGCGACTTTCAGCGCGCCTGCCACCCTCGTCCTCAGCGCGAACGCTTCGGACCAGGACGGCACGGTCGCCCGCGTGGACTTCTACGCCGGGGCCAACTTAATTGGCACAGACGACACGAGCCCTTACACCATCACCTGGGCCGACGTGCCGGAGGGGAGCTACGCGCTGGCGGCCGTCGCGACCGACAGTGCGGGCGCTCAGACCACTTCTGCCGTCGCCAACATCACCGTGTCTCCACCCGCGAGGCCGACGATTTCAGTCAATAACGTAACTGTCGTCGAGGGGAACGCCGGCACGACGAGTGCGGTCTTTAAGGTCAGTCTCTCTGCGGCGAGCGGACAGACGATCACCGTCAAGTACCGGACGATGAACGCGACGGCCACGGCCCCCGCGGACTACACGGCCCTGCCGCTGACGACGCTGACTTTTGGGCCGGGGCAAACCAGCCTCCCCGTGACCGTGGCTGTGAAGGGCGATCTGCTGGACGAGGCGAACGAGACTTTCAAGCTAATCTTGTCCAGCCCGACCAACGCCACGCTGGCCGCCGGCCAGGGCACGGGAACAATCACGGACAACGACCCCACCCCTTCGCTCTCGGTCAACAGCGTGAGCGTGAGCGAAGGGAACACGGGCGCGGTCAATGCCACTTTCACCGTCAAACTCTCGGCCCCGAGCGGCCGCACCGTCACGGTCAATTATCAAACGGCCAACAGCACGGCCGTCGCCCCCGCGGATTACACGGCGAAGGCGCTGACGACCCTGACCTTTACTCCGGGGCAAACCAGTCGGCTCGTGACGGTGGCAGTCAACGGCGACTTGTTGGACGAGGCGAACGAGACTTTCAGGCTGGTCTTGTCGAGTCCCACTAACGCCGCCATCGCGGTCGGCCGTGGCACGGGGACCATCACGGACAACGACCCCACCCCGACTCTCACGGTCAGCAACGTGACCGTGACAGAGCGCAACACGGGCGCGGTTAACGCCGTCTTCAACGTCAAGCTCTCGGCCCCGAGCGGGCAGCGCGTGACGGTCAAGTACCAGACCGTTGACGGCACGGCCACGGCCGCGGCCGACTACACGGCCAGGACGCTGACGACGCTGACGTTCCTGCCCGGGCAGACGAGTAAGACTGTGGCCGTGGCGGTGAAAGGCGATCTGCTGGACGAGCCGAACGAGACTTTCAAACTCGTGCTGTCCGACCCGATCAACGCCACCCTCGCCGTCACACAGGGCACAGCGACGATCACGGACAACGACGCGACGGCGGCGGCAAGTCCTGCTGAGGATGAAAACTAGGCCCGCGAGCCGGGCTGTCAGCCGCTTTCGTAATCTGCTAATCTTAGGCCGTGGAGGTCCCGCATGGCTTCAGATGAGCAGGGCAGGGATGGTCACGGCTCGCGGGCGACTGCCGCCCTGCACGGCGGGCAGCGCCGGCCTCAGCCGTTCGGCGCGGTCGTCTCGCCGGTCTTCCATTCCTCGACTTACGGCTTCGAGACTTTCGACGAGATGCGCCGCTACGCGCGCGGCGAGCTGCCCGAAAGTTACTTCTATTCGCGTTACAGTAACCCCACGGTTGCGGAGGTCGAGCGCACCATCGCCGCCCTCGAAGGTGGCGAGGCGGCGCTCCTGACCTCGTCGGGCTCGGCGGCCACCTTCTGCGCGCTCGCGGCGCTGTGCCGGGCGGGCGACGAGATCATCTGCTGCGACTCCATCTACGGCGGCACGGTCAAAATCATGACCGAAGTCCTCGGCCACTTCGGAGTCCGGTCGCGCCTCATCCCCATCAAAGAGATCGCGCGCCTCGCGGAGTTGCGCGGCGAGCGGACGCGCCTCTTCTGGTTCGAGTCCCCTGCCAACCCCATCAACCGTCTCGTGGATTTGGGCCAGGCCGCGGCGTCGGCGCGCGACGCGGGGCTCTTCTCCGTCATAGACAGCACGTTCGCCACGCCCGTCCTCCAGCGCCCCATCTCCCACGGCGTTGACGCCGTCATGCACAGCGCGACGAAGTACCTCGGCGGCCACTCGGACCTGACGGTGGGCGTGCTGGTCGGGACGCGGGATTTCATCGAGCACGCGCGCCACCTCGCGCTCCTGACGGGCGCGACGCCGGACCCTGCGGCGGCCTACCTCCTGGGCCGCGGCCTCAAGACGCTCGACCTGCGCGTGCGCGCCTCGTGCGAGAACGCTCTCGCGTTGGCGCGCGCCCTGAGTCGGAATAAAATGGTCGCGCGAGTTTACTACCCGGGCCTCGAAGACGACCCGGACTACAGGCTCGCGCGCGAGCAGATGGGTGGTCTCGGCGGCGGGGTCGTCGCCGTTGACCTCAAGGGCGGCGAGCCGGAGGCCGAGCGTTTCTTCGACGCGCTCAGGATGGTCAAGAACGCCCCGAGCCTGGGCGGCGTGGAAACCATGGTGAGCTACCCGCTCTACTCCTCGCACGTCGGCTTCTCCGAGGAGCAGCTCAGCGCCGCGGGCGTCTCGGCGGCGACCGTCCGCTTCGCCGTCGGCATCGAGGCGGCCGCGGACATCATCGCGGACGTGGAGCAGGCGTTGGACAAAATCTGATGACGCATTGATGTCCCGGAGGGACAGTCGAAAATAGCCCAGCACTTCAGTGCTGGGGAAGCAGGCGGAATCTTATCGAGTCCCGTAGGGACGATTGAAGATTTCGGCCGTCCCTACGGGACTCGAATATTTTTGGCACACTTAACCCAGCACTGAAGTGCTGGGCTATTATCAATCGCCCCTACGGGGCTTATTAAATTATGGCGGTCACGGCGAGCAACAACGGCGGGCACGATTTGTCGCACGGGCACGACCACGGCGGCGCTCGCCACGCGCACTCGCACGGGCACGGGCGCGCGTCGCGCAGCCGCCGCAGGCTGAGCATCGTGCTCGTGCTGACGGCCGTCTACATGGTGGCAGAGGCCGTGGGCGGGTGGGCGACGGGCTCGCTCGCGCTGCTGGCCGACGCGGGCCACATGCTGACGGACGTGGCGGGGCTGGCCCTGGCGCTTATCGCCGTCTGGTTCGGCTCGCGCCCGGCGACGCGGAGCAAGACGTTCGGCTATCACCGCCTCGAAATCCTCGCCGCGCTCATTAACGGCGTCGCGCTGATACTCATCTCGCTCCTCATCTTCTACGAAGCCTACCAGCGTTGGGCCGAGCCCCCGCCGGTCAGGAGCGGCCTCATGATATGGGTAGCCGCGGGCGGCCTCGCCATCAACCTCGCCTGCGCGTGGATACTGCACGGCGACCACGAGGACGACCTGAACATGCGCGGCGCGTGGCTGCACATCATGGGCGACGCGCTCGGCTCCGTCGGGGCCATCGCCGCCGGCGCGCTCATGTCCGCCTACGGCTGGTATCAGGCCGACCCGCTCTTCAGCTGTCTCATCGGCGTACTCATCATCTGGAGCTCGTGGCACCTGATACGCGAGTCCACGAACGTGCTCCTGGAAGGCACGCCCGCGCACATCAACCTCGCGGCCGTCGAGGACGTGATCCTTGAGACCGAAGGCGTGGAGGACGTGCACGACCTGCACGTCTGGACGATCACCTCCGGGCGCGAGGCGCTGAGCGCGCACGTCATACACGTCGAGGCCATCTCGCAGGCGGAACTCCTGAAGGAGCTGCGTGCAAAACTCTCCGACCGCTTCGGCCTCGACCACCTGACGATTCAGATGGAGACTCCCGACTTCGAGGACGAGACGTTCCACTTCTGCCACGCGGGCACGGCCTGCTTCCGCTCGGCCAGGGAATGAGAAACAGTGGTCAGTGGTCAGTGGCCGGTGGTCAGTTAAAAAACTGATTCCTGCTGACCACTGACCACTGACCACTGACCACTGATTATGGAAATCAGTCTTCTACTGACGCTCGACTTGCGCGAACAGGCCGCGCTCCAGGCGGCGCTGGTGACGCACGGCGCGCCGGACTGCCTGGTCACGCTGGCGCTGACGGGCGCGTGCCGCATCAGTACGCTCGACGAGGCGCGCAAGCTGCGCCGCTGGCTGGCCGACGCGCGCGCCGCCGGGCAGACCGATTTCATCTCGCTCAACTCCATCGAGCGCGCGCTCATACGCTTCGGAGTTTAATGGACATCAAGCTCGGCTACGGCCGCGGGTCTCTTCCTTTCGCTTACGACGACGCGCGCTTTCGCGTCCTCGGGGCGGAGTCGCAAGCATCGCGGCCGCTGACGGACGCGGAGATAGGCGAGGCGCTGGACGCGCCCGTCGGCTCGCCGCCGCTCGGCGACGTGGTCTCCGCGGGCGAGAGCGTCCTCGTCGTCGTCTCGGACGCGACTCGCGCGTCGGCGAGCGGGCAGATAGTCAACTTGCTCGTGCGGCGTTTGATAGAGGCGGGCGTCTCGCCTGGCGACATCCGCGTCATCTTCGCCACGGGCATCCACCGCGCCGTCACGCCGGACGAGAGGCGCGAGCTGCTGACGCCCTTCATCGCGCAGAGAATCCGCACGCTCGACCACGATGCCTACGACGCGGCCGGTATGATTCAGCTCGACTCGACCGCCGAGGTCAACCGCGCCCTGCGCGAGCACGACCGCATCATCCTGACGGGCGGGATTAACTTTCACTACTTCGCGGGCTTCACGGGCGGGCGCAAGAGCGTCTGCCCTGGGCTGGCGTCGGCGCGCACCATCCGTGCGACGCACGTGCTGGCGATGGACTTCGAGCGCGGCGGCCGGCGCGCGGGCGTCGGCACGGGCCTGCTCGAAGGCAACGCCGTCCACGAAGAGTGCGAGCGCATCGCGGGCGAGATCAATCCGTCCTTCCTCGTCAACGCGGTCACGGACGAGCGCGGCCGCGCCGTCCGCGTCTACGCAGGCCACTGGCGCGAGGCGCACCGCCGCGGCTGCGCCGAATATCTGGAAGAGCATTCAGTGGGGATTGACGAAAGGCGTGCCCTCGTCGTGGCGAGCTGCGGCGGGTGGCCGTGGGACATCAATTTGATTCAGGCGCACAAGTCGCTTGAGATGGCCGCGCACGCCTGCCGCGAGGGCGGCGACATCGTCCTCGTCGCGGAGTGCGCCGACGGCCTCGGGCGCGCGGACTTCCTCAAGTGGTTTGACGGGGCCGGCTCCCGCGCCCTCGAAGCGAGGTTGCGCGAGGGCTACGAAGTGAACGGCCAGACCGCGTGGTCGCTGCTCGTCAAGGCAGAGAAGTACCGCGTGCACCTGGTCTCAGAACTCGCCGACGAGGAAGTGCGGCGGATGGGCATGACGCCCGCGCGCAACCTGGACGAGGCGCTGGCGCGTGTGGGCCAAAATGCCGAGGGGTATCTAATGCCGCGCGCACAGGCGCTCCTGCCGGTCGTCGCCGGTTGATGGAGGATGAGAGGCTGGCTATTGCCCGTCACGCCGGTCGGAACTACAATTCAGGACATAGCGGTCAGGCTCAAAATCTGGTGAAGGAGATTTCGGCGTGAGATTAAAAATCATGGCGGCGTGTGCGGCCTTCTTGTTAACTCTCGGCGGCGCGGTCGTCCGCGCGCAGGACGCGCAGGAGGCGGCGGACGCGGTCGAGCAGCGCGTGGGGCTTGAGGCGCAGGCGACGGCGCTGGACGCGCAGGGGCGCACGGCGCTCGCGGGGCAGCTCCTGACGCAGGCGCTCGTCGGGACGGTGGACGCGCCCGTGCGTAACGCGCGCTTCATCATCGAAAATCGCGGCGCTGTGTTTTTAGTTTACGTCTCGGGCAGCGTCACTTTTTACGACGAGCGTGGCGTGCGCTGCGGCGAGGGGCAGTTCACGCTGAACGCGCTGGCGGCGGGCGAACGCGCGGAGACGGACGCGCCGGGCCTGCGCCTGACGTGCGCGCCGCGTTCGTGGCGCATCGTGGCGAAAGACCTGCTGCCGCGCTCGACCGAGCGAATCTCTTTGCCGGCCCGCGAGGAGCCTGCACAAAGCCTCGCGCCGACGCCGGCCGAAACGCCTGCCCTCCTGCCGCTCGAAATCACGGTGGACGACAAGGTCTACAACGCGCCCATCGGCAGCACGCTCGAAGTCTCCGTCCGGCGCAGACGCGTCCGCATCACTGTGCGCGCGGCTCAGTGAAGACGGATTCTTGACCGCCCGACGCGGCGGGGCTAGCATGGTGACTATTTCCCCCGTTAACGAAGCTGGCCGTGAGAGAAGGAAGGAAGGGTGACAGAGATGGCGGACGAGCAAGACGACAACAAGTGCGAGCACGAGAGCTGTAACTGCCGCGTGTCCGGCGACGACGATTATTGCAGCGAGTACTGCCGCGACGCGGGCGACATCACCGAGATCGCCTGCGGCTGCGAGCACGCGGGCTGCTCGTAGCTCACCAAATCATAACTAACTTAGTGCGGCGGCGTGAGGCGACTCGCGCCGCCTTTTCAATTGCGGATTTCGGATTGCGGAATGCGGATTGAAAGCCCTCAAGCCTTTGCGCCTTAAGTTTTCCCTTAGCGCCTTTGCGTGAACGGCTGTTTCCCGCAAAGGCGCTAAGGGAAAACTTAAGGCGCAAAGGCTTGAATCTGTCTTCCTAATTCGCATTCCGCAATCGTCAGTGTTGCTGCGTTGACCTGCCGCACGTTAAAGTAAGAGCAGGTGATTATGAGCCGGTCTGTGGGAATCATTTCGAGAGGGGCGCGGGCGCGCACGGCCGCGTCGGAGGCGGCGGTGCTGGCGCGGCTGCGCGAGATCGTCGGCGCGGAGCACGTCGTCGTGGACCCCGAGAAGGTGGAGCCCTATGCGCAGGACGCCGTCAAGGAGAAGTTCCCGCCGGAGGCCGTCCTGTTCCCGCAAACGGCCGCGGAAGTCGCGGCCATCCTCAGGCTCGCCAACGAGGCGCGCTTCCCCGTGACGGCGCGCGGCGGCGGCGTCGGCTACACGGGCGGCGCTGTGCCAATCGAGGGCGGCGTCGTTATTGGCACAAACCGCATGAACCGCATCAGGGAGATTAACGCCGACGACCTCTACGCCGTCACGGAGCCGGGCGTGACGACTTACAGCTTGCAGCAGGCCGTCGAAGCCGAAGGGCTCTTCTACCCGCCCGACCCTGCTTCTTACAAAGACTCTTTCATCGGCGGCAACATCGCCGAGAACGCGGGCGGCATACGCTCCGCCAAGTACGGCGTGACGAAGCACTACGTCCTGGGCCTGGAGGTCGTGACGCCGACCGGCGAGGTGATACGCGCTGGCGGCCGCACGAGCAAGAACGTCGTCGGCTTCGACCTGACGGGGCTGATGTGCGGCTCGGAAGGGATGCTCGGCATCATCACGGAGGCCACGCTCAAGTTGCTGCCGCTGCCGGAGGCGACGCGCACCGTGCGCGCCACTTTCAGGACGATGCGAGAAGCCTGCGCTTGCGTGGCGCGCTTCTCGCGGGCGCGTGTGACGCCCGTGGCGATTGAGGTGCTGGACAGAAACTCAATCGCGTGCGTCGAGTCGCAGTACGCCTTCGGATTGGCACAGGACGCGGGCGCGCTCATGCTCGTCTCGGTTGACGGCCCCGAAGCGGAGGTGGAGCGGGCGTCGCGCGTGGTCGAGGAGATTTTGCAGGCGGGCGGGGGCTACCAGCTCATGCGCGCCGAGAGCCGCGAGGAGGAGGACCGTCTGTGGGACGTGCGGCGCGCGATTTCGCCCGCGCTCAAAAAATTCGGGACGCTGAAGTTTAACGAGGACGTGGTCGTGCCGCGCTCGCGCGTGCCGGAATTAATCGAGCGCGTCGAAGAGATTGGCCGCCGCCACGCGACCTTCGTCGTCAACTTCGGCCACGCGGGCGACGGCAACATACACGTCAACTTCATGTGCGACCGCGAGGACGCGGACGCCGTCCGGCGCGCGCGCGCCGCCGTGCGCGACACCTTCTCGGCGGCGGTCGAACTCGGCGGCACCATCAGCGGCGAGCACGGCATAGGCTACGTCAAAGCGCCCTACCTGGGCATGGCGATTGACTCGCCGACCGTCGAAGCGATGCGCCGCATCAAGCGCGCCCTGGACCCCAACGGCATTCTCAACCCGGGGAAAATGTTCCCGGCCCCCGGCCCGCAACTATGATCGCGACACTGATAGAGCTGCAACGGCTGAAGGGTTTGGAGCGCACGGGCTGGATGTTGCGCGGGATCGCGCAGGGCGCGGAGTCCGTGGCGGACCATTCTTACGGGGTGGTGGTCGCGGCGATGTTGCTGGCGGACGAGGTCGCGGCGCGCGGCGTCAGCGTGGACGCTGAGCGCGTGTTGCGGATGGCCGTGCTGCACGACTGGGCGGAGGCGCGCGTCGGCGATATGCCGCGCACGGCGACGGAGTATTTTGGCACAGAAGCCAGGAAGCGGGCCGAGCGCGCGGCCTTCGCCGACATGGTCGCGCCGCTCAAGGCGGGCGGCCAGGCCGAAGAGTACGGCGCGCTCCACGACGAGTACGAGGAGCGCGAGAGCCTTGAGTCACGGCTGGTCAAGGCCGCGGACGTGATTGACCTGCTGGTGCAGACGCTCTCGTTCGAGCGCGCGGGCGTGCGCGGGCTGGACGAATTCTGGGAAGGCATCGCCGGGCGCGGCCTCGGCCTCGAAGGCGTCGCGGGCGAGGTCGTCGCGGAAGTCCTGCGCCAGCTAGTCGAGGAGCGCCGCCGCGTCCTGGCCTCGTAGCGTGAAGAAGGCAGGCAACGAAACCAGGCTTTAGCGTCTCTGTATAAGTCCGGCCGGCGCGTGCGCGGCCACGTCAGGGTCTTCGGGAGTAATTGCGTGAAAGTTTATTTGCTCAGTCTGGACGGCGGGCGGTGCGTCTTCTATTCGGAGGGGCCGGAGGCGGCCGCCGAGTCGGAATCGGCTGCGGCCGAGCCGCGCCGGGGACTGCGCGGCTGGGTCGAGCGGAAGTTCAGGAGCTTGCAGATTATTCTGACCGAGTCGGAGCAGGGCATCGGGCTGCGCGTGCGGCGCGTCTGGGAGTGGTTGCAGAAGCGGACAGCGCCGGACGAGCCGATGCTGCGCGGGCTGCGCGGGACGAGCGCGGTCGCGCTGCACCACCCGCCGGCCTACACGGAGGAAGAGGCGCGCCAGCTCTGGCGCGAGTACCTCAAGTCGCGGCGCGGGCGTCACGCTTTCTGGGCCATAGCCAACACGCTGACCGCGCCGCTGACGCTCGTCTTCACGCCGCTACCGGGGCCGAACGTCATAGGCTACTGGGTCGTCTACCGCGCCGTGTGCCACTGGCTGGCTCGGCTTGGCGCGCGCAACGCCTGCGGCGAGCTGGTCATGACCGAGTTCCATTCGACGGGCGCGCTCGACGGCGCGCTCGGCGAGAACGACCACGAACGCATCGCGAGTCTCACCACGAGCTTCGGCCTGCACGGCCTGGAAGCCTTCGTCAAGCGCATCGCCGCCAGCCGCGCGCGCGCGCGCCGTAAAACCCCGCTCGCTGTGTCATAATATTCAATCGCGTTCGGATGAGAGGGCGTGTCTCCGGGTTCGTTGACAACGCCGGACCTGTTTGCTAGGTTGCTTCATTTAATCATGACTTCGAGTAGTCACAAGTTTGTTGATGGTTAGTTTGATTTCTCTGCGGAAAAGTTTGCGTGCGCGCCCGGCGTGCCTGCTCCTCCTGCTCGCGCTCGCCGTCGCCGGCCTGAGCGGGTGCTCCAGCCTGTTCGGCGTCAAGCGCCAGGTGGCGACGACGCCGCTGCTCGGCCCGCTCTCCGACGCGACGACCAGCGCCTTGATCGCGGAGGTCAACCGCTACGCCTCCGTCCGCTCCATCCGCGGCAAGATTGACATACAGATCGAGGACACCTCGTTCGCCGAGAGCGGCCTCGCCGAGAAGTACCGCACGGCCGACGGGACCGTCTACTTGCAGCGGCCGGGCCAGATTTATCTCAAGATTCAAGCGCCCTTCGTCGGCACGAACATCGCCGAGATGACTTCCGACGGCGAGCACTTCCGCGTCGCCGTCCTCCAGGGCGACGAAAAATACAAGCGCTTCGTCAAGGGCACGAACAACGCCGTCTACCCGAAGCTGGAAATGGAAACGCAGCGGCCCGGCGAGAAGCGTGGCAAAGGCAAGAACGGCGACCGCACCGTGAGCGCGCTCTCGAATCTGCGCCCGCAGCACTTCACGGACGTGCTTTTGATTAACCCCGTCCAGCCCCGCACGGACTCCGGCCTGGTCTACGCGCGCAGCGAGTTTTACCAGGAGGAGGACGACGCGCGCCAGGGTAACAAGAAGGGCGGGCGCGTCGTCCGCGGCTACTTCCTGCTGGACGAGCTCGCGCCGGGCGGCGAGACGGGCGCGCGCCTCGTGCGCCGCTTCTGGTTCGACCGCGTCAGCGGCATACGGCTCGCGCGGATGCAGACCTTCGACCGCGCCGGGATGCTGGACTCGGACGTGTCTTACAAGGAGCCGAAGAACTTCGGCGAGGACGGCCGCCTCGTGCTGCCTTCGCGCGTCGAGCTGACGCGCCCGCACGACCGCTACAAGCTGAGCGTCAGCTACCAGTCGCCCGAGGCCGTCGTTTTCGACCGCGAGTACGAGCCGCAGGTCTTCGTCCTCGAAAACAAGTGGCAACTGCCCGAATTCGACCTCGACTCGCGCGAGCAGCCGCGGGCCAACAACGGAAGGCAATAAAGGTGGTCAGTGGTCGGTGGTCAGTGGTCAGTTAAAAAACTGATTTCACTGACCACTGACCACCGACCACTGACCACTGCTTATGGACAATCTCATCACGGCCAACATCCGCCAGCGCCCGATCCGCTCGCTTGTGAGCGTGGTCGGGGTCGCGTTGGGCGTCGCCCTCGTGATGCTGTTCACGGGGCTGGCGCGCGGGATGTCCAACGACTTGCAGCGCCGCTCGCAGAATCTACGCGCCGAGATCATCTTCACGCGGCCGGGGACGATGGACAACATGACCAGCTCGCCCGCCAACCTGAGCACGAAGTACGTCGAGAACTTGCGCGCGGTGGACGGCGTGGAGGCGGCCGTGCCGGTGATTCGCTACGTCTTCCAGGGCGGCGCGGGCTTCGGCTTCGAGCAGGTCGAGGGCGTTGACTGGGAGCCCTTCGCAGAGATGAACAACCTGCGCGTCGTGGAGGGGCGCGCGCCCGTGCCGCGCAGCCCGGAGGCGCAGGAGCGGGACGAGCCCGTCGAGGTCATCGTTGACGAGACGAAGGCCCGCAATAGCAATGTGGGCGTCGGCGGCGTCCTCAAACTCTTCGGCGACATCCCGCACAAGGTCGTCGGCATTTACGCGCCCGAGTCCGGCGCGCGCGTCAAGATGGCGCTCTCCGACATGCAGTACAGGGTCGAGGCCCCTGGCAAGGCCACGTACATCCTCGTCAAGGCCAGGTCGGGCGTGGACGAGCGCGCGCTGGCCGAGCGCATCAGCGCCAACCCCGGAACATCCGGCAACAAGATTCAGTTCACGCGCGACGTGTTCACGAGCATAGAGAAGAGCATCCCGTACCTCGGGCTCTTCCTGAAAGTCCTAGTGGGCCTGGCGGCCGTCGTCAGCGCGCTCGTCGTCATGCTGGCGATGTACACGACGATCACGGAGCGCACGCGCGAGATAGGGATTCTGAAGGCGATGGGCGCGTCGCGCGGCTTCATTATTGGCACAATAGAGAAGGAGGCCATCCTGATTAGCGCGCTCGGCCTCGTCCTCGGCTTTACGGTCGCGCTCGTCGCCGGCTCCATAATCAGCCGCACCTACGGGCTGGTCTTCGAGTACGGCTGGGGCTGGGCCGTCGCGGCCGCCTTAATCGGACTGCTTGGCGGAGCCGTCGGCGCGCTCTACCCCGCCGTGCGCGCCGCGAACCTGGACGCCGTCAGCGCGTTATCATATGAGTAAGTGGTCAGTGGTCGGTGGTCAGAAGTCAGTTAAAAAACTGATTTCACTGACCACTGACCACTGACCACTGACCACCGACCACTGTTTCATGAGAACAATCCTACAGGCCGAGAATCTGGAAAAAGTTTACCGCGTGGGCCGCGTTGACGTGCCCGCCCTGCGCGGCGTGTCGCTGGACGTGCAGGAGGGCGAGTTCCTGGCGATTATGGGGCCGTCGGGCTGCGGCAAGTCCACCATGCTGCACCTGCTGGGGGGACTGCTGACGCCGACGAGCGGGCGCATCATCATTGACGACGAAGATTTGACGGCCGCCTCCGACGCCAGGCGCACCGACATCCGCCGCCGCAAGATAGGCTTCGTCTTCCAGCGCTTCAACCTCTTCCCGACGCTGACGGCCGAGGGCAATTTGCGCCTGGCCGAGAGCATACAGAGCAACGGCAAGGACGACCCCGAGCGACGCCGCGAAGTCCTGCGCCTGCTCCGCCTCGAAGACAAGATGCATCACAAGCCGCTTGAGCTTTCGGGCGGCGAGCAGCAGCGCGTGGCCCTGGCGCGTGCCGTCGTCACCCGCCCCGCCATCATCCTCGCAGACGAGCCGACCGGGAACCTCGACTCGGAGAACTCGGCCATCGTGCTCAATATGTTTCAGGAGCTGAATTACCGCTTCAACCAGACCATCATCATGATCACGCACAACCCGGAGGCCGCCGCCATGTGCCGCCGCATCGTGCAGATGCGCGACGGCCAGATCGTCGAGCCGGCACAGAACGTGCAAATGTAACCGGCGGGAAGTTGAAAAAGCCGGTTTCAGCCGCCATCATAATCCTGTAGACTATTGCAGGCGTCGGAGGAATCCGACAGGTGGACGATAAACGTAGGGTTAGAAGAGCCGCCGCCGCTCCTAACTGAATCGGTCGAAATGAACTATCTTTTCCGCACCGTCAAGAAGCTCTTTTTCTGGGGTTACGCCCGGAATACGTGGCAGTATGACGTGTTGTGCGCCTTAATCCTAGCCTTTATTTTCCTGACCCCGCAGAGCTGGTTTGACGTGGGTTCATCGCTGAAAAGTAACAGGATTGGCGGCGAACCGGCCGCAGCCGCGGGGCATCAAAGCCCGTTCGCCTCGAAGGTCATTTTGACGGTCGCGGACAGTTCCCAGGCTCAAATGGCACGGCCCGAGCTCGAAAATCATTTGCGTACTGTTACCGGCCGCGCCGATTTAGAGGTTTTGAAAGTCGAGCCGAGGCGCGACGCGGGCGGCAAAATCGTCGCCCTTGAGGTTGACATACGGTAATCATCCACAGATAATCGGCGGGATTTTCAGTTTCCTCCCCCGGAGACTGGCATTTCATAAAGGAGTTTGTATGAAGAAACTTGTTCCCCTCGGCCTCGTGATTGCTATGCTTGTGGCCGCGGTGGCCGTCAGCTCCCCGACGGAAGTGAAGGCGCAAGGGCCTGGCTTCGTCAGCTCTTTGCTCGGCCGCATGGAGCGCAACCGGCAGAGCCTCAAGTCGCTGCGCGCCAGCGTTGACATGGTCAAGTACAACGCGCAGATTCGCGACGAAGAGAAGTATAAAGGCACCGTGCTCTACGTGCCCGCGCCGGGCAAGAACGCCTACGTGCGCGTTGATTGGAGCTACCCGCAGAAAGAGACCCTGGCCGTCGCCGACGGGCAGTTCGTCCTCTTCCGCCCGCGCCTGAAAATGGCCTACAAGGGCAAGGCCGGGCAGGGCACCAAAGGTAAACAGAGCGCGGCCTTCGAGTTCATGAACATGTCGCGCCAGCAGTTGGCCGCGCGTTACAACCTTGAGTACATGGGCGAGGAGACCCTGTGGGGCGGCGTCGCCGCCACGCACGTCAAGCTCGTGCCGAAGGCCGGGGCCAACTTCAAGTGGGCCGAGGCTTGGATTGATGCGGGCGGTATGCCGGTGCAGACCAAAGTCATCGAGCGCAACGACGACTCGACCACCGTGCGCCTGACCAACATGCAGCGCAACGCCGGCATCTCGATGGACGAGTTCTTCCTGAAGCTCGACTCGACGATCAAGATCGTCCCGGCCTAAGACGGGCCGAGAGAGTTTAGAAGCAAAAGGCTTCGGGGTTGAAAGACCGGAGCCTTTCGCTTTTAGGACAACCCGCTTGCCAAAGGCGTGCGGCCTCGTTATTCTGCTAAGGCCCACACTCGAAAGCGGTCTGACAAGGCTTGATGAAGAGAAGCAAATTTCTCAGGTTAAAAATGCGCGAGGCGAGCTTCATCTCGCGCGCGCTCCTCTCGACCAGGCACCCAGTGCTGGCGCACATCATCCCCATGCGCCGCTGCAACCTGGCCTGCGGCTACTGCAACGAGTTCGACAAGGTCTCGGAGCCCGTGCCGCTCGACTTGATGCACAGGCGGCTCGACAAGCTGGCCGAGCTGGGAACCTCCATCATCACCATCTCGGGCGGCGAGCCCCTGCTCCACCCGGAGCTGGACGAAATCATCCGCCGCATCCGCAAGCACAAGATGATCGCGAGCCTCATCTCCAACGGCTACTTCTTCACGCCCGAACGGATCAAGCGCCTGAACGACGCCGGCCTCGAATACCTGCAAATCAGCATAGACAACGTCGAGCCCGACGCCGTCTCGAAGAAGAGCCTCAAGAACCTCGACAAGAAGTTGCAGCATCTGGCCGAGCACGCCGAGTTCCACGTCAACATCAACTCGGTCATCGGCGGCGGCATCAAGACGCCCGAGGACGCGCTCGTCATCGCCAGCCGCGCCGTCGAGCTTGGGTTCTCCTCCACCGTCGGCGTCATACACGACAACGACGGGACGCTGAAGCCCCTGACCGAGCGCGAGCGGGAGATTTTCCAGCAGGTCAAGAAACTCGGCAACCGCGACCACGCGCGCCTCAACTGGTTCCAGGACTCCATCGCGGAGGGCAAGCCCTACGAGTGGCGCTGCCGCGCCGGGGCGCGTTACCTCTACATCTGCGAGGACGGCCTGGTTCACTGGTGCTCGCAGCAGCGCGGCGTGCCGGGCATCCCGCTCGAAGACTACACGATGAAGGATTTCGACCGCGCGTACAACACGGAGAAGTGGTGCGCCCCCACCTGCACCCTACAGTGCGTGCATCAGGTCGGCATCCTGGACAACTGGCGTCACCCGCAGACGGCCGACGGCGGCAAAAAAACGGTCGGCCAGATGGTCGGGGCCGATTAGCCCCGCGCGGCCGTCACAAGGGGCTTCGAGCATGAAGCGTCTTTACCGAACATCCATCCCTTTCATCATAGCCTGCCTGCCCCTCGCCTTAATCTCGCTCAACCCGTCGCCCGCGGCGCGCGCCCGGCAAGAAGCACCGCCCACGCGCCCGAGCCCGGACACGGTCGTCCTGAACGTGATCGTGCTCGACAAGAAGGGCGCTCACGTTGACGGGCTGCCGAAAAATTATTTCTCCGTCCTCGACGGCAAGACGCCGCAGGAAATCACTTTCTTCAAGGGGCAGGAGGACGCGCCCGCGAGCGTCGGAATCATCCTGGATGCGTCGGGGTCAATGCAAGGCAGCAAGGGCGAAAGGATCGGGGCCGCGGTGGGGCGCTTCATACGGGAGAGCCACCGGGAGAACGATTATTTTCTGATCGGCTTCAACGAGCGGCCGCAGCTCCTGGCCGATTGGACGCGCGACAGTCAGGAAATTTTATCCAGGATTACTACCGTCAAGCCGCAGGGCGGCACGGCGTTTTACGACGCCTGCTACCTCGGAGTCGAAAAAGTCATGCGCGGCCGACACCCCAGGCGCGTGCTCCTGCTCATCAGCGACGGCGTGGACACCTTCTCGGATTACAGCTTCAAGGAGCTGACGAAGTTATTGCAGGAGTCCGACGTGACGCTGTACGCGGTGGGGCTTTACGTCGTCAGCGACCCCGGCAGCAGCCTGGGAATAGAGGGGCAGTCCGTCCTCAACGAGTTCGCGGAAATCACCGGCGGCTCGGCCTATTTCCCGTACACGTTCAAGGAATTCGACATCCATTTCGGGCGGCTCGCCTACGAGCTGCGCCACCAGTACCAGCTCGGCTTCAGGCCGGCGGACGAAGGCCGCGACGGGAAGTGGCACAAAATCAAAGTCCGGGTCACGCTGCCCCCTGGCGCGGGACCGCCCGGCCTGAAGATCGCCGACGTGCGGACCCGCGCCGGTTATTACGCCGCCCGGAATCCTCCCGCGCTCAAAAAACAATAACCGCGGAAGCTACTGCTGCGCGTCCGAGTCGCCGATCTCGTGGAGCTTGACGGAGCGGGAGAGGCCGAGGCCCGAGAGCTTGCCCGCCATCAGGACGATCATCTCGCCCGGCTGCGAGATGCCCGCTTCGAGGAGCGCCCGCTCGCCCGTCTTGACCATCTGCTCCGTGCTCTCGCAGGGCGAGTGCACCAGCGGCTCCGCGCCCCAGATGAGCGCCAGCTCGTTCTGCACGTCGCGCGTGTTGGTCAGCGCGACGATGCGCTGGTCGGGCCTCAGGGACGAGAGGCGGCGCGCCATCAGCCCGGACTCCGTGAAGACGGCGATGGTCTTGATGCTCAACTCTTCGGCGGCCGAGGCCGCGGCCTCGCAGAGCGCGCGGCTGAACTTGCCCGACTGGCGGCCGGCCCACTTGCTGGCGGCGCTCGACCCCGTCTTGCGCCCCGCCTCGGCCGTCTCGATGATGCGCGCCATCGTCGCCACGGCGGCCACGGGGTTTTGGCCCATCGCCGTCTCGTTCGAGAGCATCAAGCAGTCGGAGCCGTCCCAGACGGCGTTCGCCACGTCGGACGCCTCAGCGCGCGTCGGTCTGGGGTTCGTGACCATTGATTGCAGCATCTGCGTCGCCGTGATGACGAACTTGTTCGCCTCGATGGCCTTCTCGATGATGCGCTTCTGGTAGACGGGGACCAGCTCGACGCTCGTCTCCACGCCCAGGTCGCCGCGCGCCACCATCAGGCCGTCGGCGGCGGCCACGATCTCGTCCAGATTATCAATCGCCTCGGCCTTCTCGATCTTGGCGACGAGCGGCTGGCGGCCTCCCGCGGCCGCGATTAAAGACTTGGCCTCCGTGCAATCCTGCGCGCGGCGGACGAACGAGAGCGCGATGTAGTCTGCGTGCTGGCGGACGGCCCACTGCAAGTCGCGCCGGTCCTTGTCCGTCAGCGACGGGATGGGGAGGATGACGCCCGGCAGGTTGATGCCCTTGCGCTCGCCGAGCGGCCCGCCGTTGATGACGCGGCAGACAACGTCCGTGTCGGTCGTCCGCTCGGCGTGCAGCTCAATGAGGCCGTCGTCCAAGAGGAGGCGCGCGCCGGGCTTCACGTCGCGCGCCATGCCCGTGTAGTTCGTCGAGACTTCGCGCGCGTCGCCCGCGACCGAGCGGGTCGTGATGGTGAAGAGCGAGTTGGCTTCGAGCTGGACGGGCTGGCCGTTCTTGAGTACGCCCGTCCTGATCTTCGGCCCAGAGAGGTCTACGAGCACGGCGATGGGTCGGCGCATGCGGTCGGCGGCGGCGCGCGCGCGCGCGATTGATTCGGCGTGTTCGTCCTGCGTCCCGTGCGACATGTTGATGCGCACGCCGTTGACGCCCGCCGCCAGCAGCGCCTCCAACAACACGGGCTCGCGCGACGCCGGCCCCAGCGTGGCAAGAATCTTGGCTTTTCTCACAATGACCCCATTATCCGAAGGCAATGGGAAAAAGGCAATGGCAGTGGTCAGTAATCAGTGGTCAGTGGTCAGTTAAAAGAAAAACGTCTTTGTCTTTAACTGACTACTGACCACTGATTACTGACCACTGCTTCTCTGTCTCTTCCTTCCGAAGAGCCACGCGATGAAGATGGAGATGATGTAGAGCAGAATCATCGGCGCGGCGAAGAGCATCATGTTGGGCACGTCGTTGGTCGGCGAGAGGACGGCCGCGGCGATCAGGATGACGATTAGCGCGGTCTTCCAGACGCGCAGCAGCAGGCGGGCCGAGACGATGCCGATGCGCGCCAGCACGTAGGTGATGGCGGGCATCTGGAACACAGCGCCCATCGCCATCATCAGGAGGATGATGAAGTCGAAGTAGTCGTTGGCCTTGAGCAGGAGCCGGAAGTCCTGGCCCAGTCCCAGCAGGTACTTGGCCGCGGGCGGAAAGATGATCTTGTAGGCGAAGGCCGCGCCCAGCAGGAAGGCGACCGACGAGAGGAAGACGAAGGGCAGCGCGTAGCGTCGCTCGTGCGGGTAGAGGCCGGGCGAGACGAAGGCCCAGATTTGCCAGAGGAGGAAGGGGACGGCGAGCGCGACGGCCGTGTAGATGGAGACCTTGACGTAGAGCGAGAAGGGCTCCATCGCCGTCGTCACGATCAGCTTGTCGTCAATGCCCGCGAGCGCCTTGGGCCGCGCCTGAAAGTCGAACGGGAGCAGGACGCCTTTGGGGATGACGACGCTGCCCGCGTAGAGCGCCTCGTCCGTGTAGAGGCCGAGTCTCCCGTCCGGCAGCTTGTGGACCCTCGCCGTGACGCTCGCGCCCGGCGGGATGACGCTCGCGCCGATCTTGGTCGTGTTCTCGAAGACGTAGCGGCCCGTGTCGTTCTCCTTGAGCGCGCTGTTGGGCAGGATGGTTTCGCCGCCGGTCAGGCCGCCCATGGGCAGCTCCCTGCGCTGCGCCTCGGCCAGCGCGCGCTGCACGGGCACGGCCAGGAAGTTGTAGATGTGGTCGGAGACGAACCAGCAGCCTATGAAGACGACGAAGACGAAGGCGAGCGAGCGGATGATGCGCGAGCGCAGCTCGTCCAGGTGTTCCAGAAAGGACATCTGGCCGCCGAGCTCTTCCTCGCGTGCGTTGGGTTTGGAGCGTGAACCTAAGAGGGTAGCCATCCGGGGACTCGAAAACTTACGGCCCTGAGAGCCTCATCGCCTATAGCCAGTCGCGCTTGCGCGCCGGCGCGTCTTCGGGCTCCTCGGCGGGGAGGGCCGCGCCCCTGGCGACCGTCGCGCCGCCGCCGCCGGCCTGTGTGTCGGGGGCTGCGTCCGCTGGGCCATTTTCGCCGGCTTCTAAGATTGCCTGGCTGCGGTCGCGCGGGTCATTCATGATGGAGCGGTCTTCGGGGAGCATGGCCTCGCCGATGAGGGCCTCTTTGATGGCGCTCTCTCTCGCGACCTCTTTCTCCCAGGTCTGCTTGAAGTCCTCGGAGGCGCGTTTGAAGTTAGCGAGGCTCTTGCCGAGCGAGCGGCTGAGCTGCGGGAGCTTGCGCGGGCCGAAGAGGACGAGCGCGACGACCAGAATCAGCAGCAGCTCGCTCGTCCCCAAGCCTTCGAAAATAAACAGAAACACTCTTCTTAACCTGCTCTAATGTGTGTGTGGCCGCTTCAAATGGGGTTCCGCGAAAAATTCTACGCGCCGCTTCTCCAAAGGGTCAAGCAGGGCGCAGGCCGAAGGCTCGGGCCGGAAACAACTTCGCCCGGCCGACGGCGGGAGTGGCCGCGGGCCGGGCGGAGGTTGTTGTGTCTCGTGTCTGGGGTGCGGGCTGCGTTATTCGCTGCCCCAGCCCTCGCACCTGGCGAGTTCGCTGTTGGTCAGGTCCCAGTGCGTGTGGTCTTTGCACATCACGATGCCCTCGACGATGCAGGCGTCGCCGTCCTCGTCCACGATCTTGATGTCGTACTCGCCGCAGGGGATGTCGTTCAGGGTGAAGGACTCGCCGGAGTGTATGACCTTCTCGCCGAGCTGGTCCGGCCCCCAGGTGTCCTTGTCCTCCGGCGACAGGAACATGTGGTAAATATCGAAGCTCGACTTGTTGTTGACCATGAACTCGGCCCGCTGCGGCTCAGCCTTCGACGGCACCGGCAGCGCCAGCGCCCCGAACGCGAACAACACGCCGGCGATAATGGCAAGGCGGGAGACTAGATTTCTCTTCATCAACTTCAACTTCCTTTCTCAAACGGCCACAAATGGGTAAAGCGAATCGCCCGCGATATTACACGCCCCACGGCCCTATAGCAATAGCCGGCTCATCACCGCACCAACAAACTCCTTCGCATCATTCTCCAGCCACCTCTCCCAACTCCCGCCCAATCTCCGCCACGTCCTTATCCCTCCGGCCATAACCCATCCGCTCAATCATCTCCCTAGCCTTCACCCAACTCTCCCGCGCCTTCTCTTTGTCGTTTTGCGCCAAGTGGAGCCGCGCGTATTCCAAGAGACAGTTGGCCTGTTCCAGCCCCATGCTGCCGCGCGCGGCGATGCTCATCGCCTCCCCCAAATCGGCCTGCGCTTTGCCGAAATCACTCATCACTCGGTACAACTCCGCGCGCGCCAGCAGCCCGCGTGATATAAATTCCACATCACCTGCCAGCCGCAGGCCGTCCACCGCCTGAACCAAATAATCCGCCGCCCGTGCGTAATCACTAGGCTTCCCCTCCCGCGCCCGCAGCAGACAGGCCCGCCCCAGCGAGAGAAGGTCAAGGGCGATACTGAGAAGACTTCCGTCCGGCTTTGCCCATTGGAAGGTCTGTGAGGCGCGGCTTTCTACTTCCTCGTACTCCCCCCGCCCCAGCAGCAGGTTGCAATACTGATAGCCGTGAAGTGAGAAGAGCAGCGGATATTGAGGCCGATAGTCTCGCTGCATCCGTTCGGCCTCGCGGAAGGCCGCCTCCGCCTCCGGCAAGCGGCCGGCTTGGTGGAGCGCGTCGGCCAGCCTCGTTTCACCGGCGATTCGTTCAGAGCTATCACCACTTTGGTCAGCCAGCTCGCGGCATTGTTCCGCGTAGAAGACGGCCCGCGGCAGGTCGCCGAAGGCAAGGTAGAGTTCACTGAGATTGCCGGCAGAGGTGGCAGCATTTTCCCAGTCTTCCAGCGAAATATGAGCTTCCAATCCGGCCAGCAATGGCTGAGCTGCCTCGGTCAACCGCCCGAGTGCGCGCAGGCAACTTCCTGCAAGATTCAAGATGAACGCCTTCCAATCATCAAATAGATTCGTGACGGGATTCAGCCAGGGCGGGTCGAAAAAGCTGGTCAGGGCCGCCAGGTCAGCACCATGCGCGCCGAGCTTAAGGATACTGAAAAATTCTTCCCCCCTATAAATCCGCCCATAGTACACCTCATGCAGGGCTTCCTGATGTCTGCCTGCCGCGCAGCCGTGAGCCACTGCCGCGTAAAGAGGGGCCATCTCCTCAACCGTGACTGGAAATTCTTTAGTCGTATTCTTGAGGTACTCGTAGAGACGGTCGTTTCCTTCGCGCCAGGCGTCGGGATGGTCGTGCTTGAGTTGCTGGCCGAAGTGCTCGCGCACGAGCGGGTGGGTGTCGAGATCATCAGGGCGATGCCCGCTCGCGCGGGCGATGAGTTTCGTGCGGCGTAACTTCTCGATAAGTTTCAGCCAGTCAGCCTCGGTCAGTTTTTGAATGTACTCGGTTAGATCTGGGATGGGCGGCCCCGCGCGTAGGGCGTCGAGTGAAGGTTTGTCTGCCGGGCGGTTAAAGAGTCCGAGCATTCTTAGTAGCTCAACCTCAGGGCCAGGGCCGAAGCGACGCTCGAAGGCGGCCATCAGGCGGCGCGGGTGTTTGCCTTCAGCTTCAGTTAGGTCGAGGTCTGGAATCTCAGACGCGTGCGAGATATGGTGGCCGGGAATACCGTGCAGGTAGACCGCGAGGAGGTTGATGGCGAGGGCGTGGTTGCCGAAGTCTCGCGTGGCCTGCTCCAATTCCGCGTCCGTGCCCTGAACGCCGCCGACGCGCAGCAGCGCCCTCCCCGCTTCGTCCGAAATTTGCTCCAGGTCTTTGTGCAGAACTGTGTCGGGAAACTCCGCCAGGTCTGTCACAGCCTCGCGCGTGGTGATGACGCACAACCCTGGGTTGCTGCGCGCCAGCTCCGTAAGCAGCGTGGAGAGAGCTGGGTCTTTGATCTTGCCTTGCTCGTAAGCCAGGCTCGACTGAAGCGGCTCCATCCCGTCCAGGAGCAGCAGCGTCTTCTCTTCTCGCACGAGTTTGGCGAGCCGTTCGCCTTTGTCCCAGGGTGAGCCGAGTGTCGGGTCAGCATCGCCAAACCATCTGAGTGCGCTACTAATGAAAAGGTCTGCGGATGTGACACGCTCGCTCGTGCCCTGGCTGTAGAAAGACCAGCCGTAGACGCGGCGCGCACCACGATAGTTGTCGGCGGCGAGGCGTTCTGCCCACTTCTTGACTAGAGTTGATTTCCCGACTCCGCCCCAGGCGACCAAGCTGACGACGTGTGTGCCGCCCGAAGCCCAGGCTTCGTCGAGCATCAACAGTTCCTTCTGGCGGCCGAAAAGCTCTGCGCCGGTCTGAGGCAGGCGTTCGATGTCAACTTTCTCGGGCGGAGACCAGGCGGGCGGCGGAGGCGGCGGAGGTTTATAAGAGGGGTCATCAAGGATTTTCCGAATATGACGTGCTACTCCGGCGAACACTCCGTGCTCTTTGCCGACGTAATCCTCCGCCACGGACTTGCCGTCACGCGGAACCATCTGTCTGGCCTCCAGCCAATCAAAGGCTTCCCAATCGCAGGGCAGAATCAAAATAGGGATGAGGAACATCCCCGCGCTCTTTTGACGCTCAAGCAGGTAGGGAATCTCTATCTTGACGCAGAAGTTTGAAGCCAGGTAGTGCGGCGAAATCAGACAGACGGTAACCGCCGCCCTGTCCATGATGACTTTGATTTCGTTGAACCACTCGCCGCCGGGGTCAATTTTGCGGTCGTCCCAAACAACCACGCGACCGGCCTGCTCCAACGCCCCGAGGTGAGGCCGCAGTCGGTCTTTCCATTCCTCGTCTTTATGGCTGTAGCTGATAAAGACGGTGGGCTTCTCTACAGCTTTGCTCATTGTGAGTGCTCGCTTTCTAGCTCTCGGTCTCCTGGTATCCGGTGTAGTCGGGGGGGTAGTAGATGAGTTCGACGGATTGGCCGGAGGTGCCGCGGGTGTAGAAGGAGACGGAGCGGTCGCGGTGTTCTTTGACGGGGCGGCCTTCGCGTTGGGCGGCGGCTTCGAGGGCTTCGCGGGTTTCGACGCGGAGGCCGAGGTGGGGCGGGTGCTTGGAGTTGGGCGGCAGGAGCGCGATGCCGAAGCCGCGCGTGTCGCGCAGCATGGCCCAGTCGTGATACTTAGTCTCCAAATGGAATCCCATGCGCTCGTACTCGCGCACGTCCCGGTCTAAATCCTCGGACTTGACCGCGATGTGATCCATCACGCCCGTGAAACGCAACTCGTTCTCTTCCTGCATCTCTCCTCCTTAGCCTGTGTAGCGTTCGTGGTAGACGACGCGATTTAACTCGAAGCGCCCCGTGTAAGGTTTGTCGGGCGGGGCGGCGCGGCCGATGGCGAGCAGGGCACAGACCTCCGCCTCTTCGGGGATGCCGAACTCGCGGCGGACGCCCGCGGCATCGAAGCCCTCCATCGGCGCGGTGTCGAAGCCGTAAGCCTCCGCGACGAGCATCATCGTCGTCACGGCGATCATCGTGTGGCGGTTGACCCACATCTGCATGGGCACAGACGAAAGAGCCTTGACGGCCTTGTCCTTCGCCTGCTCCCAGTTCTCAAGGCTTCCCGCGCCGCGCTCAGCGCCCTCGCGGAAGACCTCGCCCGCGCGCTCCTTCCACTCCTCTTTCATCCCGAGCGCGATGATGACGACGGGCGCTTCGGAGACTTTCGGCTGGTTGAAGGCGACGCGGCGCAGCCGCTCGCGATTCTCAGCGTCGCGCACGACGACGAAGCGCCACGGCTGCATGTTGTAGCCGGACGGGGCCTGGCAGCCCAACTCCAGAATCGCGTTCAAATATTCTTCCGGGACTTCCTCGTCAGTGAAGTGCACCGTCGCGCGGCGCTCCAGGAGGACGCGCGTGATGGGCTTCAAGGGCTCGCCGTCGGGTTGCGCCGTCGGAAAATTCGTCGGCCTGTCCTGCATCGCTGACCCTCCATGAATTTTGTGCCGATTGTAACAAAAACAGTGGTCAGTGGTCAGTGGTCGGTGGTCAGTTAAAGACAAAGTCGTTTTTCTTTTAACTGACTACTGACCACCGACCACTGACCACTGTTCTTGACAGGTAACGCCCTCCCGCGTCAACCTGATTCGCATGGGTAAAGAAACGCTGCGCATGGTGTCGCTGTTGCCTTCGGCGACCGAGATCGTCTGCGCGCTCGGGCTCGGTGACGCGCTCGTCGGCGTCACGCACGAGTGCGACTTTCCGTCAGAAGTCGCGCGGCTCCCGCGCCTGACGGCGAGCCGCATCTCGCACGAGACGATGACGAGCGCCGAGATAGACCACGCCGTCCGCTCGCAGCTAGACGGCCACGGCTCCATCTACGAACTGGACGAGGAGAGGATGCGCGCACTCCGCCCCGACCTGATTCTGACGCAGGAGCTGTGCGAGGTCTGCGCCGTCAGCTACAAGGAGGTCGAGCGCGCCGCGCGGATGTTCGAGACGGACGTGCGCGTCGTCTCCCTTGAGCCGAACACGATTGACGACATCTTCGAGAACATCAGGACGGTCGGCCGGCTCGCGGGCAGGACGGACCAAGCCGAAGAGCTCGTCTCTCATCTTCGCTCGCGCCTGGACCGAGTCGCGGCCGCGCTTCGTAATGTTCCGCGCCGCCCGCGCACGCTGATGCTCGAATGGTTGGAGCCCGCGTTCGCCCCCGGCCACTGGGTCCCGGAGCAGGTCATGATCGCGGGCGGCGACCACGCCTTCGGGCGCGCGGGCCGCCCATCAGTGACGACGACCGCCGACGAAATCACCGCCTACGCGCCCGAGGTCGTCGTGCTCATCCCCTGCGGCTATTACAAGGAAGACATCCTGCGTCAGCTCCCTCAATCACGCCTGCCTTCGGGCTGGGACGAGCTGCCGGCCGTGCGCGCAGGCGAGGTCTGGGCCGTGGACGCCACTTCGTACTTCAGCCGGCCCGGGCCGCGCGTAATCGCCGGCGCGGAGATTCTGGCGCGCATCCTGCACCCGGAAATCTTCGGCGTGCCGGAGGAGAGCGAGGCCGTGCGCGTCCCCGCCGGGTTGATGAAAGCAAGTTGAGGGGAACCGGGGTGGCACAAAAAAAATCGGTCACGGAAGCCGCGAGCGGGCTGCTCGAAAGTTTCGCGCTGACGGCCGAAGCCGTGGCGGCGACGACGAAGAAGCTGGAAAAGGCCGCGCTCGTCGGCGCGTACCTGGACGAGCTGACGGACGAGGACCTGGCGCGCGCCGCGCGCTACTTCGCGGGCCACCAGTTCGCCATGAACGACGCGCGCACGACCAACGTAGGGACCGGCGTGCTGCGCGACGCGCTCGCAGAGGCCACGGGCCTGAGCGTCGAGAATTTGCGCCCGCGCTACGTCCGGCGCGGGCCGCGTGCTGATTGACGAGCCCCTGGAAGAGCGCCGCCGGATTCTCGAAGAGCTGGTCCCTGCTTCTGGCACGGTGCGGCTGTCCGCGGCGAAGCGCATGAGCGATGTTGCGGCGCTCGACGCAGAGTTCGACGCGGCGCGCGCGCGCGGCAACGAGGGGCTGATGATTAAAGACCCGCGCTCGTCGTACAAGCCCGGGAGGCGCGGGCGCGAGTGGCTCAAGCTGAAGCGCGCGCTCTCGACGCTCGACGTGGTCGTCACGGCCGTCGAGGTCGGGCACGGGAAGCGCCGCCACCTGCTCTCGGACTACACGTTCGCCGTCCGCCGCTCCGAAGGAGACCCCGAGCTGCTGAACGTCGGCAAGGCTTACTCGGGGCTGACGGACGCGGAACTCGCGGAGCTGACCGAGTGGTTCCGCGCGCACACCTTGCAAGAGTTCGCGCACGGCAAGGTGCGCGTCGTCGAGCCGCTCGTCGTGCTCGAAGTGACTTTCGACCTCGTGCAGGAGTCCAGGAGGCACAAGAGCGGCTACGCGCTCCGCTTCCCGCGCATCCTGCGCGTGCGCGACGACAAGACGCCCGCCGAGATAGACACGCTCGAAGCCGTGCGCCGGCTCGCCGTAGAAAGCGGAAGGCAGTAGGCGGAAGGCAGCAGGCAGCCGCGCGCTTTTCTTTCCGCCTTCCGCCTGCTGCTTTCTGCCTTCTGCTCTTCGGACAACCGTAGTTTGCTCTAACCGCACTAATCCCATATCATCGTTCTTCGCTCGGGGAACGCCGATTTATTCAGGAAAGAGAGCTTTGATGAGGTATCGAAATTTCGTCTGCGCCGCCTTGCTCGGCCTGTTCTTCCTGTCAGCAATCGCGTCGGCGCAGACGCCCAGGCCGAAGGTCGTGCCGAAGGCCACGCCGAAGGCCACGCCGAGGGCCACGCCGAAGCAGACGCCTGCCGCCACGCCCGCGCCGCAGCCGCAGCAGACGCCCGCGCCGCCGGGCGCGCTCGCCGTCGTCAACGGGCAGACCCTGACGCTGGCCGACCTGGACCCGCAAGTCCGCAAGGTCGTCGAGGACTTCGAGCAGAACCTGCCGAACCTGCGCCGCGACGCGCTCGACGCGCGCATCAACCAGCTACTCCTGGACGCGGAGGCGCAGAAGCGCAAGGTCTCGCGCGAGCAGTTGATGGACGCCGAGGTCAACAACCGCGTCACGGAGCCGACCGAGGCCGAGATCAAAGCCGTCTATGACGCGAACAAGCAGCAGATAGGCGACGCCGACATCAGCGCCGTCCGTCCGCAGATCGCGAACTACCTGCGCGAGCAGGCCCGGCAGAGACTCGTCGAAGGGTTCATCAAAAGTATGCGCGCCGCGACGACCATCACGCCGGGCGCGGACGTTAACACGCCGAAACTCGCGCCCGCGACCGTGGTCACGACCGTCGGCGGCCGCGCCATCACCGCCGCCGACTTCGAGGAGCGGCTCAAGCCCTTCCTCTATAAACTGCGCCGGGAGATTTTCGACGCAGAGGCCCGCGCCCTCGACATGAAGATCAACCAGATACTCCTTGAGGCCGAGGCCAAAAAGCGTAACCAGACCCCGGACGCCATCTTCAAGGCGGAGGTCACGGACAAGCTGCGCGAGCCGACCGACGCCGAAGTGACCCAGTTCTACGAAACCAACAAGGCGCGCATCAAGGCCGACCTCGCGAGCGTGCGCGCGGACATCGCCAGCCTGCTCAGGGATCAGCAGCAGAACCGCGTCGAGTCGGAGTTCGCCCAGCGCCTGCGCTCGGGCGTGCCCGTGCAGATTCTCCTGAGGCAGCCGGAGCCGCCCGTCCAGAACATCAGCGCCGACGACGACCCCGCGCGCGGCGAAAAGAGCGCGCCCGTGACGGTCGTCGTCTTCACGGACTATCAGTGCCCCTCGTGCGCGGCGATGCACCCCGTCGTTGACGAGACGCTGAAGGGTTACGGCAACCGCGTGCGCCTCGTCGTGCGCGACTTCCCGCTGGCGATGCACGCGCAGGCGCGCAAGGCCGCAGAGGCCGCCAACGCCGCCAACGCGCAGGGCAAATACTTCGAGTACATCTCTATCCTCTTCAGGAACCAGTCGGCGCTCGACGTGGACTCGCTGAAGAAGTACGCGACCGAGGTGGGGCTCGACCGCGCGCGCTTCGACGCGGCGCTCGACTCGGGGCAGTACGCGGCCGAGGTGAGCAACGACATCGCCGACGGCGAAACCTACGGCGTGACGGCCACGCCGACCATCTTCATCAACGGCGTGCAGCTCACGAACCTGACCCCAGAGGGTCTGCGCGCCGCCCTAGACCGCGCGCTCGCGCAGAAGACCGCGGCGAGATAAGAGCCCCCTATGCGGCGTGGATTGTTTACAGCCCTGTTGCTCCCCGTCATCTTCGCGGCGGCGCTCGCCTGCTCGGAGCCTTCGACGGGAGGCCAGGCGGCGCAGAGCAATGAAGCGCCGGCCGCCGACTCCCCGCCCGTCTACTCCTACGAGGTCGTCAACACCTGGCCGCACGACGAGGAGGCTTACACGCAGGGCCTGGCCTTTTACGACGGCCAGCTCTTCGAGAGCACGGGCCTGCGGGGCCAGAGCAGCCTGCGCCGCGTCGAGCTGAAGACGGGCAAGGTGAAGAAGAAGATCGAGGTCGCGCGCGAGTTTTTCGCCGAGGGCATGACGATCTTCCGCGACAAGATTTTTCAACTGACGTGGCAGTCGAAGAAGGGCTTCGTCTACGACCTGAAGAAGTTCAAGCAGGAGGGCGAGTTCAGTTACGAGGGCGAGGGCTGGGGGCTCGCCCACGACGGCCACTCGCTCATCATGAGCGACGGCACGAACCGCATACGCTTCCTCGACCCCGTGAGTTTTCAGGTGCAGCGCACCATCAGCGTCTCCGACCAGGGGCAGCCGCTGACGCAGCTCAACGAGTTGGAATACGTCAACGGCGAAATCTACGCGAACATCTGGAAGACTGACCGCATCGTCCGCATAGACCCGACGACGGGGAAGATTAACGCGTGGGTGGACATGAGGGGGCTGCACCACCAGGGCGCGGACGATAACCTGGAGAACTGCCTGAACGGCATCGCCTACGACGCCGAGCACGACCGCCTCTTCGTCACCGGCAAGCGCTGGCCGAGCGTCTACGAGATTCGGCTGGTCAAGAGGTAGCGGCCCAAGATAAAGAGCGGGGGCAAGCCCGCCTTCCTGACCTGTGAGGCTGCGTGGCTTGAATCATTCAACTCGCGCTGCCTCGCAGGTCGGGAAGAGGCGCTTGCCCCCGCTCTCTTTTTCAATCGGCCGCGCCTTACTTGTCCTCGTGGCCGCCGTGCTCGTCCTCGTCGTCGCCGCCGCCTTCGGGCTGCGACTGCGTGGTGGTCGCGCCGCCCGCTCCCTTTTTCAAGTCTTCGAGCACCTTGTCCATCGCCAGCTTCCACTCGCCGCCCTCTTTGACGAAGTGCATCGTCAGCGTCTGGCCCTGTGCCTTGATGTCAACGGTCGCGGTGTCGCCGCTGATCCTCTCGTTGGCGAATTCCGGCATGGGCGTGGCGGCCTGCTGCTGCGCGTTCTGATTCATGGCCTCGTCGAGCGTCATGCCCATCTTCTGCGCGCCCTCTTCCAGCACCTTGATCGAGCCCGCCGACAGATGCCTCTTCGCCCCGGCGACATCCTTCTTCATGCCCGCCTCGTAGTAGGCGCGCAGGGCCGCCGTCGGGCTCGTGGCCGGCGTGCCCGCGCCGCCGGTCGTCGCGCCGCCGCCCGTGGTGGTGGTGGTCGTCGTCGTCCCGCCAGTGTTCGATGTCGCCGTGTTGCCCGTGTTCGCGTTCTTCTTGCACGCCGCCGAGAACACGAACGCGACGGCCAGGAGCATGATGACACTTAGTCTGCTCCGGTTTGAAACCTTACTCATCTGATGACTTCCTTATAAGTGTTGTTAAAGCTTCGTTAGGTTCTAAGCTAAATCCGGCGGTGAGTCAATGACAGAGCAGGGACGAAATAAAGCTCGCGTCTTTACTTCGTTCGCTGTTTCAGAGTAGGAGGCCGACGCGGCGTTGGAGGGCGATGAAGCGCGGGTCGGTGCGCAGGCCGTCGAGGCGCGGGTCAACTTTGAGCCAGACGAGGGCCTCCTCGCGCGCGGCGTAGGATTTTTCGAGCCACTCGAAAGCCTCGTCGCGGCGGCCCAGGGCCGCGTTGAGGATGGCGAAGTGGTAGGACGAGACGTGGCGGCGCGAGGCCAGCTCCGTCATCTCCGCGAGCACCGCCAGCGCCTCGTCGCGGCGGCCCGCCATGACGTGCGTGTGGCCGACCGCGGCCATGATGAGCGGCGAGTCGTCGAGCCGCGCGGCCCGCTCGTACTCGGCCAGCGCCTCCGCGTAGTCGCCCTTCTGCTCGCGCGCCCAGCCTATGAAGAAGCGCGTCCAGACGTTGTTCGGGTCCATCTCAAGCGCCTTCTCGAACTGCTCTATCGCGCGCTCGTACTGGCGCGCGAAGAAGAAGGAGAGCCCGAGGTCGGAGTTGATTTCCAGCGAGAGCGGGTCGAGCTCGCTCGCCTGCCTGACCTCCGCGATGGCCTCGCTCAGGCGGCCCGTGAGCGCCAGATACCAGCCGTACCAGTGGTGCGCCGAGGCGTAGCCCGGATTCAGCTCAATCGCGCGCCTGTACTCGCCCTCGGCCCCGGCCCAGTCCCACTCGTAGAACGCCTTCACCAGCCCGAGCGAGGCGTGGGCCTCGGCCAGCCCGTCGTCAATTCTCAGGGCCTGCTCGGCGGCGGCGCGCGCCTTCGGCATGGCCTCGTTGGCCGGCAGGTGGTTCGACGAGAGCGCGTAGTAGGCGTCGGCCACACCTGCGTAGGCGAGCGCGTAATCAGGGTCCACGTCAATCGCCTGCCGGAAATGTTTGAGCGCGTTGTTGAGCGCGTCGTGCGTCGCCTTGCTCAGGCAGTAGCGCCCCTTGAGGTAGAGGCGGTAAGCCTCCGTGTTGTCCGTGTAGCGTTTGACCAGGAGCTTCTTCTCTTCGCCCGTCAGCTTGATGCGCAGCTTCTCGGAAATCTCCTTCGAGATTTCCTCCTGCACCTCGAAGATGTCCGCGGCCTTGCGGCGGTACTGCTCGCCCCAGAGCTGCGAGCCGTCGGCGGTGTCCACCAGCTCGGTCTTGATGACGAGGTTGTCGCCGATTTGCAGCACGCGCCCCATCATCACGGCGCGCACGTTCAGGTCGCGCCTGACCTCCGATGCGTCCACCTCGCGCCCCTTGTAGCGGAAGACCGTGGCGCGAGCCATGACCTTGAGCCCCGGCAGCTGCGAGAGCGTGTTGATGATGCTCTCCGTGATGCCGTCTGAAAGATACTCCGTGCCGGGGTCCGCGCTGGCGTTCGCCAGGGGCAGGACGGCGAGCGAATCAATCGGGCCGCGCCGCGCGCCGCTCAGCTGCTCGCCGCGGGGCTCTATGTTTTGTAGCGAGATGACGGACGGCGGGATCGGATTGCCCAGCTCGTCCGTGTACAGGTTATAGAGCTGGACTTCGACGCCGTGCTTGACCTTCGCCTGCCCGACGTACTCGACGCGCTCGCTGCGGTCGCCGATCTCGCTGAGCACGTCGGCCATCGCCTTCGAGAGCAGGATGTGTCCGGCGTCGCCGCAGTCCATCACGCGCTGGGCCAAATTTATCCCGCTGCCGGCCACGTCGCGCTGGCGGTTGGCGTCCACGGTCCTCAGCACGGGGCCGCTGTGGATGCCCATCCGCAGTTGCACGTCCCGGTTGCTCAGGAGCGCGCGGCTGATTTGCAGGGCGCAGCGCACGGGGGCCTCGGGATCAACGAAGAAGACGAGCGCCATGCCGTCGCCCGTGGACTTGCAGATCATCTGGCCGTTGGCCTGCGCGCGGCGGAACTCGTCCGTCTGGCTGACGATCTCGTTCAACTTGCGCTGAAGCGTGAACTGCTGGTTGATGCTCTGTTTGGAGAAGCCCACGAGGTCCATGAAGAGGACGTGCGCGATCTCCGGCGTGGAGGGCTGGTTCGAGTCGAGCATCAGTGTCTCGGCCCCCGCCCGCGTGTCGTCCGTCTCGCGCCCGGCCGCGCGCATCATGACGGTCTGGGCGTCGGCCCGCGCCGTCGTCATCGCTTCGCCCGAGGGCTGCGCCTCGCGCGGCGCGGTGACGTTCAGATTCGCCGACTCGAATTCCAGCCGGCGGCGCAACCCGCGCAGGTCCGCGAGCAGCTCCTGGAAAGTCTGGTAACGCGCCTCGCGCTCCTTGGCGAGCGACTTGGAGACGACGCGCTGCATCTCGGGCGAGACGTTCGTGAGCGCGAGGTTGAGCGGCTGCGGCTCGCGGTCGAGGATGGCGACGATCACGTCGCTCGGGGTCGGCCCGCCGAACGGCGCGCGGCCCGCCAGCATCTCGTAGAGCACGACGCCGAAACTGAAGATGTCCGTGCGCTCGTCCACGCGCAGGCCGCGCGCCTGCTCGGGCGACATGTAGGTAACTGTGCCAATAACTATGCCCGGCCCGGTCTCCGCGAGGGCGAGCGCGCCCGGGCTCGAAGCCGCGCGCTGCTCCGTCAGCTTGGCGAGCCCGAAGTCCAGCACCTTCACGTAGCCGTCGCGGCGGATCATGATGTTCTCGGGCTTAACGTCGCGGTGGACGATGCCGGCCTCGTGCGCCGCGCCGAGGGCCGAGGCGACCTGGATGCTCACGTCCAGGATTTCGTCGAGCTTCATGCGGCCGCGCATGAGCTTGGAGCGCAGCGTCTCGCCGTCTATGAACTCCGTGGCGATGAAGTGCGTGCCGCCCGACTGCCCGATCTCGAAGATGGTGAGAATGTTGGGGTGGTTGAGCGCGGAGGTGGCGCGCGCCTCCTGCTGGAAGCGCCGGAGGCGGTCCTCGTCTTCGGTGACGTTGGCCGGCAGGAGCTTGAGGGCCACGCTGCGGTCGAGCTGCGTGTCGTGGGCCAGGTAGACCTCGCCCATGCCGCCCGCGCCGAGCTGGGAACGAACCTCGTAGCGCCCGAAGTTAGTGCCTGCCGGGATAGTCATCAGTTAAGCGCCCGCCTGCGAGGGGGACAGCCTTGAATGTATTACACATCCACAAAAAGTCAAAGCTGCCAAATTTTGAGGCGTCGCCGGGATTTACAGTTGTCTCAACTGATGTGATATACCGACGGGAGCGGTAATTTCGGCCGTTATGCCGCTGACGGGGTGGCGGCCTACCTGATGAGGTGTGACTGATGTCTAAGATGTATTGTCCACAGTGCGGCCGAGAACAAGAACTGGAGAGCGACGTGCGGTTTTGTCGCTACTGCGGCCTCGCGCTGAGCGACACGAAGGACACCCTGCACGGTTATACGCAGGTCAAGCGTGAAGGCTATAAATATACTAATCTGAGTTATGTGCTCCTCCTCACTTTGTTCTGGGTTCAGTATTTCGGCTTGATACCGTGGCGCTCTCTCTGGGGCGGGGATTTTTGGCTGATCTTGATCGTCGGTTTTATCTTCGGCATCTGGTTTATGGGTAACTGGGTCGTGGATAAGCCGGCGAAGTACGTCACGGGTCAGCGCCGAGAGAAAACTGCGGAACTCGCCGAAGCCGAAACGAGTGTGCAGCAGAGAAGCCTGCCGCCTGCGCAGGGCGCGACCATTCCGATTGCAGGCGGCCTTAATGTGGATACGTCAGAGATGGTTAAACCGTCGGGCGTGACGGAGGGCACGACGCGGCGGCTGACCAACCGCCACTCATCCGATGAGCGGGCGTCAGGCGATTAGCTGTGTCAGTTTTAAAAGTGTCACAGCTATGAAACCGGGGCGGTGTTGGAATGTTAGTCTTTCGCCAAGGAGGCTCCCATGTTCACCCTGCTGCTCGCCCTGCTCCTGACATCTCACATACCTCAAACCGAGTACGGCAATCTTGAAGAACTGAAGGGCCTGACGAAAGTCTTCGTTGACACGGGCTTGAACATGAAGGACCGCGGGCGCATCGAGAATGAGATTCGAAAGTCCAGAATCGGCGTCGAGCTTCTGGACTCCGTTGAAGGCGCCGAGGTCGTCCTGAAATTCGGGGGAGGCAAGGATGAGTTAGACGGCGGTTCATTCGGTTCAATCCTGTTCCCCGGCTTAATCCGCACGGTCAACGTTGGCGATGGGCACGTTTACGTTGTACGCGATGGTAAACGCAGACTCGTGATGTCATACGAGGGTGTGGAAACGCACATCTGGGAGAAGAAGCCGGCGAAGAACTTCGGCAAAAGATTCGTCGCGGCGTATAAGCAAGCTAACGGTTTGAAATAGACCGTGTCCGTTACAATCCCGCACGGCACAGGCGAGAACGAAGCGTGCGTGGCCCAGGCGGGTTGTCAAATCACGCGCCTTCTCATATTATTCCCGCGCTTTTCCAATCCCTTGTGTAGTCTAACCATCCTCGCGGGCCAGGACTGTAAGGAGAACTCTAGATGTGCAAAAGATTTTTCGTTCCGCTGGCGCTCTCAGTCGCTTGCGCGCTGCTATTAATCGGCTGCGGCGGGTCCGAGACGACGACCAACGGCTCGAACCAGACCGCGGCGAATAAGACGACCACGACGACGACGACCACGAGTACCCCGGCGACTACCTCGACGACGACCACCACCACCTCGACCCCTGCGACGACCACGACCGGGGCCGGCGGCGACATCGGCGTCCCCGAGTGCGACGAATTCCTGACGAAGTACGAGGCGTGCGTCACGGGCAAGGTCCCGGAGGCGGCCCGTGCGCAGTATAACGCCTCTCTGAAGATGTGGCGCGATTCGTGGCGGCAGGCCGCTTCCACGCCGCAGGGCAAGGCCGCTCTGGCGCAGGGGTGCAAGATGGCTGCCGAGCAGAGCCGAGCGTCCCTGAAGAGTTTCGGCTGCGAGCTATAGTCTGAAGAAGTCGCGACGGGTTTACAGCATCCTGTCATCATCGCGGGGCGGACGCGACCGCTCCTGAAAAATCGCGCGGGCGTCGGGGAGAGGTTTCTCCACGACGCCCGCGCGCTTCGTTGTGCCCGCGGACTCTGTTTTTCTCTCCCGAATTAAAATGGCATAATCTGAGCTTAGTTCCACCGACGACAACTCTCCGGCCGCAAGGGGTAACCCGATGGGAATCTCGCTCAAACCCGAACACCTGAAACGCTACAGGGACATCGCCTGGCTGATGATGAAGTACGGGCGCTCGGACCTGGTCAAGCAGGCGGGCCTCGAAGACGCGCTCTCGGACGAGGCGGTCGAGTCGCAGGCGGCCGCGCCCGAGGCGGCCGAGCTGTCCAAAGACCTCGAAAAGATGGGGCCGACCTTCATCAAGCTCGCGCAACTGCTCTCGACCCGCGCGGACCTGTTGCCCGCCCCCTACCTCGAAGCCCTCTCGCGCTTGCAGGACGACGTCGAGCCCTTCTCCTTCCGTGAAGTCGAGGAGATCGTGACGGAGGAGCTGGGCGTGCGTCTCTCGAAGGCGTTCGCGCACTTCGAGGCGGAGCCCGTGGCGGCGGCCTCGCTCGGCCAGGTCCACCGCGCCGAGCTGCGCGACGGCCGCCAGGTCGTCGTCAAGGTGCAGCGCCCCGGCATACGCGAGGTCGTCCTCAAGGACCTCGAAATCCTCGAAGGGCTCGCGGAGTTTCTGGACGCGCACACGGAGACGGGCCGCCGCTACGAGTTCGGCCAAATCCTCGCCGAGCTGCGCAAGAGCCTGCTGCGCGAGTTGGACTACCGGCAGGAGATGCGCAACCTCATCACCTTCAACCGCAACTTCGCGGAGTTCCGCCGCCTCGTCGTCCCGATGCCGGTCGAGGACTACAGCACCTCGCGCGTGCTGACGATGGACTACGTCACGGGGAAAAAGATCACGGCGCTGAGCCCGCTCGCGCTAATGGACGTGGACGGGCACGCGCTGGCCGAGGATTTATTCCACGCCTACCTCAAGCAGATTCTGGTGGACGGCATCTTCCACGCGGACCCGCACCCCGGCAACATCTTCCTGACGGACGACGGCCACGTCGCGCTGATTGATTTGGGGATGGTCGGGCGCGTCACGCCGCAGGCGCAGGAGAACATCCTACAGATGCTCCTTGCCATCAGCGAGGGGCGCGGCGACGAGGCCGCGCTGCTGACCATCAAGCTCGGCGAGCCCAAGGAGAGCTTCGAGCAGGAGAAGTTCTCGCGCCAGGTCGCGGACCTCGTGACGCAGCACCAAGGCAGCAACGTGCAGGAGATAGACGCGGGCCGCGTCGTCCTCGAAATCACGCGCATCTCGGGCGAGACGGGCTTCCGCCTGCCGCCAGAGTTCACGCTCATCGCCAAGACGCTGCTCAACCTAGACCAGATCGTCCACACGCTCGACCCGGACTTCGACCCGAACGCCTCGATCCGCCAGAACGCGAACCAGATCATGAGCGAGCGCCTCCGGCAGAGCCTCTCGCCCGGCAACTTCTACAACACGTTCCTCGAAGCCAAGAGCTTGGTCGAGAAGCTGCCGGCGCGCATCAACCGGCTGCTCGACGCCGTCGCCAACAACGAGATGAAGATCAAGGTGGACGCGATTGACGAGACGAAGCTGATGGAGGGCTTCCAGAAGATCGCCAACCGGATCACGATGGGACTCGTGCTGGCCGCGCTCATCGTCGGGGCCGCGCTGATGATGCGCGTCGAGACCTCGTTCACCATCGTCGGCCTGCCCGGCATCGCCGCCATCTTCTTCCTCCTGTCGGGCGTCGCCGGCCTCTTCCTCGTCTTCAACATCCTCTTCAAGGACGAGAAGTCAGACAAGAAGCAGTAGCGCGGGCGGCCCGGTTTGCGCCCGGGCGCGGGCGGCCCGTATAATTTTTTGTGCCGAAAATTTCAGCAGAGAAGTGATTGGAGTTGATTACCTAGTGCCCATTTATGAGTACGAATGCCGCAAGTGCGGAGCGCGCACAGAAGTGATGCAGAAGGTGGCGGACAAGCCGCTCTCGAAGTGCAAGGAGTGCGGCGGACGCCTCGAAAAATTGTTCTCGGCCTCGGCCATACAGTTCAAGGGCTCCGGCTGGTACGTGACCGATTACGCCGGAAAAAAGGGGGAGGGCAAGCAGGCGGACGGCAAGGAGGAGAAAAAAGACGCGCCGGAGAAGGCTTCGGACGGGGACAAGGCAACGCCGAAGGACGCGGCCCCCTCTAAAAAGTCTGGCAAGTCTAAACCGACCCCTTCGAGCGGCGACTGAAAAAGTAAGTGACTCCGATGCGCGCGCCCGTGAAAATCTTAACCGCCACACTTCTGGCCCTGGCCTGCGCCGCGGCAGCCTTCGCCCAGGCCGGGCGACGGCCGCGCCCCGCGGACGACCAAGCTTCGGTCCTCCTGAACGTCGTCGCCACGCGCGAGGGCGGCCAGAGCGGCCCCATCACCAGCAAGCAGCTCTCGCTCTACGACGGCGGCATTGAGCAGAGCATCAAGAGCTTAACGCCGGACCCGAGCCCGGCGCGCATCGTGCTCCTGGTGGACAACTCGCTGACCATCCGCGCCGACGTGGAGAAGCTCGAAGAGGCCACGCGCGAGTTCGCCTACGAGATTTACGAGGGCGACCAGCTGCTCGTCGTCGGCTACGACAACGAGGCCGAGATCGTCTCGGACTGGACGGACGACGCCAAGCAGATCGAGTCGTCGCTCGCGAACTTTCGCAAGAAGGGCGACCCGCATCTGTTCGACGCGCTGCACGCGGTCGTGCAGGACGCGCTGCTCCCCTTCAAGGCGTCGAACCAGAAGCGCATCGTCGTCGTCATCAGCGACGGCCTGGACCGCGGCAGCAAGACGAAGTTCGAGAAGATTCTGGCCGAGCTACAGGCGCAGGACATCACCGTCTACGCCGTGCAGGCCCCCGACCGCACGGGCGGCGCGCTCCGCCGCGACCGGCCGAAGCCCGTGCAGGTGATCGAGAAACTGGCGGAAGGCACGGGCGGGCGCGTCTTCCCGATGAAGGAGGCGCGCGCGGCCGCCAAGGCCATCTGCGACGAGCTGCGCAAGAACCGCTACCTACTCTCCTACGCCCCCGTCAACGTCTCCTACAGCGACGCGCGCCGCCTGCTCATCGTCGCAGACTCCGGCATACAGGTCCGCTCCAAGACGCTCCAACCCGCGAGCTACTAAAAAGTGACGAGTGACGAGTGATGAGTGATGAGTTAAACGCTCATCACTCATCACTTTTTTCTTGAGTAGATGTAGAACATGATGACGATGACGATGAGGAAGATGATTTCCAGTTGGGCGAAGTAGAGCAGGTCGAAGCGTCCGGCCTCGTCGCGCGCCTCGCGGTAGACGACGAAGGTGGCCAGAGCGAGCGCGGTCGTGAGCCAGATGGCCTGGCGTTTGGCGTCCCACATAACAGTCTATCCCTCTTCCCTCCGCGGCCCGATTATGACACACTTACCGGCGCAGGTTGAGGGCACGCCCCATTCACTACGTCGAAAGAGGATTTTCGCAGAATGTATTGCCCGCAATGCGGACAGGAACAGGCTTCGAGTGAGATGCGCTTCTGCTCGCGCTGCGGATTCCCGCTGGGGCGCGTCGCGCGGCTGCTGGAGCGGGGCGGCGGCGGGGCGATGGAGTCGCAGCCCGGCAAGACTGGGCCGCAGGTGCCAGGGCTGTCGCCGCGCCAGAAGGGCACGCGGGCGGGCCTGATGCAGATGCTGAGCGGGATGCTGGTCGTGCCCGTCGTCGCCATCCTCAGCCACCACATCTTCGGCTGGCAGGGGCTCATCATCCCGCTCGCCGCGCTGATAACTTTCGTCGGCGGCCTGCTGCGCATCATCTACGCGAAACTCTACGAAGACGACACGCCGGAGCTGGAGTCGGACGCGCCGCCCGTGCCGGCACACCTGAGCGCCCGTGCGCGCGTCTCGGCCCTGCCCCCGCAGCAGAGCGTCCCCGCCCCAAACTTCGTCCCGCGCCGCGTCAACACCGCCGAACTCGTCCCGCCACCCAGCGTCACAGAACACACGACCCGCCTGCTCGACGAAGACAAGGCCCGCCGCGGAGAATGAGCGGAAGACAAATCACGGTCGTCCCGCCAGGGACGTTTGATAATAGCCCAGCACTTCAGGGTAACGGACGGGAAATCACGTTGAGTCCCGTAGGGACGGCTGAGAGGAAAGTTCAGCCGTCCCTACGGGACTCAAATATTTTTTGGCTCAATTCCCAGCACTGAAGTGCTGGGCTATTGTCACGTCGTCCCTGATGGGACGACTGATGCGAAGCCTTCGTCACCGCAGCTTCTCTAGCCGCTCGGCCGCCTTGAGCAGCGTCTCGTCCTTCTTGCAGAAGCAGAAGCGCACCTGCTGCGCGCCGAGTTCCGGCCGGCTATAAAAAGATGAGCCGGGGACGCAGGCGACGCCGACCTCGCGTATGAGGTGGCGCGTGAACTCCACGTCCGTCTTGAAGCCGAAGCCCGAGATGTCCGTCATGATGTAGTAAGCGCCGTCCGGCCTGTAGGTGCGGAAGCCGGCCGCTTCGAGCGCGGGCAGGAGCAGGTCGCGCCGCGCCTCGTAATCACTCTGCAACTTGTCGTAATACTCGGCGGGCAACGAGAGCGCGTAAGCGCCAGCAGACTGCAAGGGGGCCGCCGCGCCGACCGTCAGAAAATCATGGACCTTGCGAATCGCGCCGGTGATTTCCGGCGGCGCGATACAGTAGCCCACGCGCCAGCCCGTCACGGAGTAAGTCTTCGACATCGAGTTGACGATGACCGTCCGCTCGCGCATCCCTTCGAGCTGCGCCATCGAGATGTGCGCAATCTCCGCACCCTCGCGCGGGTAGAGGATGTGCTCGTAGATTTCGTCCGTGAAGCAGAGGGCGTCGAACTCGCGGCAGAGCGCGGCGACGTATTCCAGCTCGTCGCGCGTGAAGACTTTGCCGGTCGGGTTGTTCGGGTTGCAGATGATGACGGCTTTGGTGCGCTCGTTGAAGGCCGCGCGCAACTCCTCGCGGTCGAACGTCCAGTCGGGCGCGCGCAAGGGGACGTAGCGCGGCCGCGCGTCCGAGAGGATGGCGTCCGGGCCGTAGTTCTCGTAAAAAGGCTCGAAGACGATGACCTCGTCGCCAGGGTCAACCGTCGCCATCATCGCGGCGATCATGCCCTCGGTCGAGCCGCAGGTCACGGTCACCTCAGTCTCGGGGTCAATCGAGAGGCCCAGATACCACTCGGTTTTCCGGGCAATCGCCTCGCGGAAGTCGCGCGCGCCCCAGGTGATCGCGTACTGATTAATGTCGTCCGTGATGGCTTGCCTGGCCCTCTCCTTGATGTCTTCGGGGGCCGGGAAGTCCGGGAAGCCTTGCGAGAGGTTGACCGCGCCGTACTTCAGGGCCTCGCGCGTCATCTCGCGGATGACGGACTCGGTGAAACGGCTGGCCTTTTCCGAGACGTGTCGGTGCAGCTTGGCGGCGGGCGTTGTCATGGCGTTCGTTCTCACTCGTCAGAAAACAGAGGAAATTTCGAGGCAAAAGCGGTATGATGCTCTCACAGAGGGCGCGGGCGTGGCAACCGCCGCCCGCCCGCCCGCATCTCTTTTCGGCGCGCACGGCGCGCTTCTTAGCCACGCCTCTTAAAATTTTCCTCGGCACGGAAGTGGGTTGAGCAGCAGGAGGTCGTTCGAGTGGGGATGATTGGCAACGTGAATAGGCAGTTAATGACGGTTTCGCTCGGCCTGGTGGTCTGCGTCGGCGTCCTGACGGCGTTCAGCATCAGGGCGCAGCAGCAACAGCAGGAAGGCACTCCGCAGTCTACGCCCACCCCGCCGAGGCCAGCCCTGAAAGTCGTCCGGGGTGTCGAGAACCCCGCCGGCCTGGAAAAATTCTTCCGCTCGCTCTCCACCGTCAAGCGCCGCATCGAGCCCGTCCGCATCATGCACTTCGGCGACTCGCACACGGCCGCCGACATCCTGACCGCGGAGATTCGCAGGAACTTCCAGCGCGAGTTCGGCGACGGCGGCGCGGGCTACATGGTCCCGCGCAACCCCATGAGCACGCCGCGCCGCGGGGTGCTGTCGGGCGCGACCTCCGGCTGGGCCGTGGACGGCATCGGCGGCCGGGTCGAGGTCAACGGCATCTACGGGCTGGCGGGCATCGGCCTGAGCACCACGCAGTCGGACGAGCGCGCCTGGATCGAGGCGCAGTGCAACCACTTTGAGGTCTACTTCCTGCGCCAGCCCGGCGGCGGAACCATTGACATCACGATTGACGGCATGAGCGTGTTGGAGCAGCCCATGTCGCTCGCCTCTGACGCGCCGCTGCCGGACTATTTCACCGCGCCGCTGCCGTCCGACCGCACGCACCGCATAGAGGTCCGCACCGTCGGCACGGGCAAGGTCCGCCTCCTCGGCATCGTCACGGAACACATCGCGCCGGGCGTCTCTTACGACGTGCTCGGCATCAACGGCGCGCGCGCCAAGCGCCTCATCAGCTGGAACGACACGGCGTTCGTGGACAACATCGTCCAGCGCAAGCCAGACCTGATTATCGTCGCCTACGGCACGAACGAGGTCTCGGACGACGACTGGACGATAGAGTCTTACCAGCGTATGTTCGCGGCCATCCTGCGCCGCTTCCGCCGCGCCGCGCCGCAGGCTTCGATTCTGGTCTACGGCCCGCCCGACCGCGCCGACATCGCGCTCGGCGGCAAGATGTCCGCGATGATCGAGGCGCAGCGCCGCGCGGCTTTGGAGGTCGGGGCGGCCTTTTGGAGTTCCTACGGCGCGATGGGCGGCCCCGGCTCGATGGACGTTTGGGCCTCTATGGGGCTCGGCCAGGGCGACCGCGTACACCTGACCAAGGACGGCTACATCCGCATGGGCTCGATGTTTTACGAGGACGTTTACGACGCCTACAAGAAGTATCAGGCGCGCGCCCCGCGCAACCCGCCGCGGAAGAAATAATGAGGAATGAGGAATGAGGAATGATGAATTAAAGTAGTTGTCTTTTATTCATCGTTCATCATTCCGCGTTCCGCATTGCTTTTGCCTTCCGCCTTCTGTATATTCTCGGCCGGTGCTGGAAATCGCGCTTTTCGGCCCGTCCCCCGACTCTCAAGCGGCGCGACCATTAACACAAAAGCTGTTTTCGATTTTTCCGCATTAAAATTATCCTCCGGCCCGCGGTTAATGTGGCTGCCCACAATCCCACGACGTTGATGCACGCGTTACCAGCACCGGCAACCTTAGGCGAAAATTCATTGCGCCCCGCGCAGCCTTAACGCGCGCGCGCAGAGTACGGTTCGACGGAGTAGACCTGAGATGTTTTTTACCGGCAAGTACATGGTGTTTCTCGCCATCGTCTTTTTCGCCTACTGGCTCGTGCTCTCCTGGCGGAGCGTCCCGGCCGTCCTGCGCGTGACCTTCATCCTCGGCGCGAGCTACTACTTCTACGCCCTGCTCAACTGGAAATTCCTGGCGCTCGTCTTCCTCATCTCGACGATAGACTTCCTGACGGCCCGCGCCATCGGCGCGAGCGCCGACCCCAAGCGCCGCAAGCTGCTGCTGGGCGTGAGCATCGCCGCCGACATCGGCACGCTCGCCGCCTTCAAGTATTTCAACTTCTTCAGCGAGCCGCTCTCGAACCTCTTCGCCAGGTTCGGCTGGGAAGTCCCGCCGGCCGTGCTCCACCTCGTCTGGCCCGTCGGCATGTCGTTCTTGGCCTTCCGCTCGCTGAGCTACGTCATTGATGTCTACCGCGAGACGAAGGAGAAGCCCGCGCGGCCCGCGACGAATTACCTCGACTACCTGGCCTTCGTCTCCTTCTTCCCGACCATCGAGACCGGGCCGCTCGCGCGCGCTCACCAGTTGATACCGCAGCTGCGGCAGCAGCCACAACTTTCGAGCGATGAGGCGACGAGCGCGATTTTCATGATCGTCGTCGGGGCCATCAAGATCGCCGCCGCCACTTTTATTGGCACAAATCTGGTCAACCGCGTCTTCGACCAGCCGGCGCTCTACTCCTCGACCGAATCGCTCGGGGCCATCTACGGCTACGCGCTTCAGATTTACCTGAACTTCTCGGGCTACATTGACATCGCGCTCGCCTCCGCGCTGCTCCTGGGCTTCCGCCTGCCCGTCAACTTCAACTCGCCCTACAGGGCCAAAAACGTCCCCGACTTCTGGCGGCGCTGGCACATTACACTTTCCGAGTGGCTGCGCGACTACGTCTTCTCGTCGCTGCCGGGCTCGCCGCGGAAGACTTACAACCTCTACTGGAAGGCGGTCGTGACGATGCTCATCGGCGGCCTCTGGCACGGCGCGGGCTGGACTTTCATCATCTGGGGCGCGCTGCACGGCTTCGGCGTGGCGTTCAACCAGTGGTGGGATCAGCGCCGCCGCCGCCTGAAGCGCAAGCCGCGGCAGCAGTGGTGGGTCAAGGCGCTCTGCGTCTTCGCCACCTTCCATTTCGTCTGCCTGGCGTGGGTCTTCTTCCGCGCCGAGAGCGTGGGCCAGGCTTGGGAGGTGCTCGCGCGCCTGGGCGCGATGAACTTCGAGGCGACGAACCTCCTGACGCCCGTCTTCAGCATCCCGTTCGGCGCTGAAGGCTCGCTGCCCGTCTCGGTGCTGATGGTGCTCGTCCTGAGCTACCTCGCACACTGGTTCCCGAAGAACGCGCTCGACAAGGTGCGCGGCGGCTTCTCGTGGCTGCCTTCGCCGGCGCAGGCGGCGTTGATTCTGGGAGTCGCGCTCGGCCTCTACTACGTCTCGGGCACTGAGGCGCAGTTCGTTTACGGCAATTTCTGATCGTAGGGGAAGTGTTGGGGAAGTTATGAACATGGCTTGCAAAGTCTGCGGGACTCAACTTCGTGCGGGGGCGAAGTTCTGCAACAAGTGCGGCGTGCCGCTCTCGCTGATCGAACGCTTCGGCGCGAAGCTCGCCGGCTCCAGGAGCGAGATGACGGTCGTTGGCGGCGGCGCGCGCCCGCCCGAAGACGACGACGTGCCGACGGTTGACTCGCCGCGCCTGGCCCCGACCGTAGACCCGGCCCTCGCTCCGACCGTTGACGTGGCGGGCCGCCCGCCCGCCCCGACGCCGCAGCCGCAACCCGCGCCGCCCGTCTCGCAGCAGCCCCCCGCCCCCGTCGTGCCCCCGGTTCTGGCACAGAAGTTTGCTCCGCCCGTCGCCGCGCCGCCCGCCCCGCCCGCGGCCGTCCAGACCGTTGACTCGCCCGTGCTGCAAGGCCGCGGGCCGCGCCACATACTGCTCGGCAAGCCCACGCGGACCATCCTCTTCGTCTTCATCTTCGCCGCGCTGCCCCTCTTCATCCCGAGCCTCGGCCCCATGCTCGGCCTGAAGGACACTCCCTACTCGGACCTGCTGCCGGACCCGCGCGAGCTCGTCACCTTCAAGAGCAGCGGCGGCTCGAACGCCGACGCAGGGATAGGCGGTGGCGGCACAGTCACGACCGAAGAGACGACCGCCGCCGCGACCGGCGCGGACGACCCCGTCATCGTCGGCTCGAAGAACCCCGTCGAAGACCCCGCGAAGGCGATGGACAACTTCTACGCCTCGCTCGCGCTGACGGCCGCCAGGCAGCCCAATGCGGTCACGCGCGTCACGCACTACGGCGACTCGCCCATCACCAACGACGGCATCACCAGCACCGTGCGCCGCATCCTACAGGAGAACTTCGGCGACGCCGGCCACGGCTTCATCCTGATGGACAGGCCGTGGGCCTGGTACGGCCACCAGGCGATCACGTTCACCTCGGGCGGCGGCTGGGACAGTAACCCGATGGGGCCGGGCAGCAACGCGGGCGGCGAGTTCGGCCTCGGCGGCGTCTCGTTTACCGCGAGCGGCCCCGGCAAGTACGCGCGCTTCGCCCCCGCGAGTGAGGGTGCGACGGGCAAGAACTTCTCGCGGATGGAAGTCTACTATCTGCTCTTGCCCGGCGGCGGCCAGTTCAGCGTCAGCGTCAACGGCCGTGACACGCAGACGATCTCCACAGACGGACCCGCCGACACTTCCGGCTTCTACGAAATCAAGGCCGAGCGCCCCGGCGAGAACACTTTCGAAGTCAAGTCCGCGGGCGGCAGCGTCCGCCTCTTCGGCGCGGTCATAGAGAACGAAGGCCCCGGCGTCGTCTACGACAGCCTCGGCGTCAACGGCGCTTACGCCGGTCTGCTCGCGACCGCGATGAGCGAGAGCCACTGGGCCGAGCAGTTGCGCCACCGCAACCCGAACCTCGTCGTCATCAACTACGGCACGAACGAGAGCCAGTACGCCTCGGACGACCAGATGGTGCGCTACGAGAAAGACCTGCGCGAGGTCATCCGCCGCGTGCGCGTCGCGCTCCCGTCGGTCTCCATCCTGGTCATCTCGCCGATGGACCGCGGCAAGCGCGCCCCCGGCGGCAAGATCGTCACGCTGCCTTCGATTCCGAAGATCGTGGAGATGCAGCGCCGCGTCGCGCTCGAAGAGAACGTGGCCTTCTTCAACACGTTTCGGGCGATGGGCGGCGAGGGCACGATGGCGAAGTGGGCCGCGGGCAAGGGCAAGAACCACCTGGTCGGCGGCGACCTGACGCACCCAACCGCCGAGGGCGCGGAGATCGTCGGCCGCCTCATCTACGAAGCCATCGCAGACGGCTACGCCAAGTACAAGGCGCGGGCCGGCAAAGGCAAATAAATTCGGAGTCGGCAGTCTATTGAGTCCAGACAGCCCGCCCGAGTTTGACGAGTCCATTGCGGACTCGCTAGACTCGGCAGGCTATCTGGACTCATAAAATTTTAACCGAAGGACGGGAAAACTCATGGCATTGCCGCAAGGTGTGACGGATTACCTCAACGAGAACGCGCAGAACAACGGGGCGCAGCCACCCGGAGCAGGCGACGACCTCTTCAAGGCGGGCGTGCTCGACAGCTTCGCCCTCGTGGACTTCATCGGCGTGCTCGAAACTGAGACGGGCATCAAGGTGCCGGACGCCGACGTCAAGGCCGTCAACTTCCAGACGCTCGAAGCCATCGAGCGCTACGTCGAGTCGCGCAGAGGTTAACCCGCCGTGACAGCCTACATCGTCGGCTCGGGGCTCTACGCGCCCGAGCAGTCAGTCAGCAACGAAGAGATAGCGGAAAGGCTCGGCCTCGAAGCCGAGCAGATTTTCAAGTCCTCCGGCATACGACGCCGCCGCTGGGCCGCGCAGGGCACGACGACGAGCTCGCTCGCCGCCGAGGCCCTCAGGCTCGCGCTCGACGACGCGGGGCTCAAGGCCGAGGACGTTGACTACGTGCTCTTCGGCACGATGACGCCCGACCGCTTCATCCCTGGCAGCTCGCCGGCCGTGCAGAAGGCTCTGGGCCTGCGCGAAGTCCCGTGCCTGGACATACGAGCCGCCTGCTGCAACGCGCTCTACGGCTTGCAGGTCGCGCGCGCGCTGGTCGAGTCGGGTGCGGCGCGGCGCGTCGCCCTCTGCCTCGCCGAAGTCCAGTCGGCCTTCCTTGACCTCTCGCCCGCTTCGGGGACCACCTCCATGCTCTTCGGCGACGGGGCCTCGGCGCTGGTCGTCTCGAACGAGAAGACCGAGGGCGCGCTGGAAATTCTGGACATTCACCTGGCGACGGACGGCACTTACGTTGACGACCTCGGGATGCGCTGTCCTGGCACAGAATTCGGGACGGCGCGCACGTACTCGCCTGCGGAACACGCGGAAGACTTCGCGGCGCGGATGGTGGGGCAGTCCGTGATCTTGCAGGCGTCGCGCAAGATCGTCGCGGCGTGCCAGACCGTTTTGGAGCGCAACAACCTACAGGCGGCGGACGTGCGCTGGATGGTCCCGCACCAGGCGAACGCGAACCTTCTGGCACAGGTCGCGCGCGGGCTCAAGTTCCAGACCGCGGAGGGCGGCGTCGTCTCCGTGCTCGAAGATTACGGCAACACGTCGTCGGCCTCCATGGGAATCGCGCTCGACGTGCTGCGCCGCTCCAACCGCATCCAACCCGGCGACCGCCTCCTGCTCCCAGCCTTCGGCGCGGGCTTCACCTGGGGCGCTGGCCTTTGCGTCGCTTGAGCTAGAGCTTCATTTCAAACCCTTGAGCAATACTTTGCGCCTCCGTCGTGAGACTGGTTTTCTCACGACGGAGGCGCGGGAGGTGTCGAGTCGAGCCGAGGGCGGCTTTACGGCTCCGTACCCGTGAAGCTCGTGGACGTTCCCGCGGGAATGTTGCCGGACAAGCTCAGAATCGTTCTTGATGTCGGGCTGAAGGTGAAGGCGCTCTTCGCGGGCTTCAACGTGTAGTTGCGCCCCGCCGGCAAGTTCGTGAACTTGTAATAGCCCGCGCTGCCGGTCTGCGCCGTGCGGGCCGGAAATCCGGCGGGCGTCGCGCTCGCCAATGTCAACGTCACCGCGCCGATGCCCGTCGTCGTGCCGGCCCGCACCACGCGCCCGCTGACCGAGTAGACCGTCACTAGGAAGTTGACGGCCGTCTGGTGCGCGCTCAGGTCGAGGAGCGACTTGCTGGCCGGCGTGAACTGGTATCCGCTCTTCACTGGCATCACCGTGTAGCTGCGGCCGGCGGGGACATTCAGGAATGAATACGTCCCGTTGCTGGTCGTCGTCGTCGTTCGTTCGGCGAAGCCGGCCGGGGTCGGACTTGCGAGCCTCACCGTCACGCCGCTCAATCCGGTCGAGCCCAATTTGACTACGCCGCTGACGGCGTAAGTCTTGAGCGTGGCCGTGAAGTCCACCCCCGTCTGGCTCGTCGTCAGGTTAACCAGGGCGACTTGCGCGGGGCTGAAGGTGTAGTTGGTCTTCGAGGGCGTCAGCTTGTAGCTGCCGGGCGTCGGCAGGTTGCCGAACGAGTAAGTGCCGGCGCTCGTCGTCTGCACCGTGCGCGGCGTGAAGTTCACCCCGCCCGTCAGCTTCATGGTAACGCCGGCCAAAGCTGCGCCGTCGGTCGTGCCGACGGTGACGCGGCCGCTGACGGCGGCGGGGCGCGTCCTGAAATTGACGTTCGTCTGATTGGTCTGGAGATCGGTGAAACTTCGTCTGGCTGGGATGAAGGTCAGGCCGTCCTTCGACGGGGTGATCGTGTAGTTGCCGCCCGCCCGAAGCCCGAAGGAGTAATCGCCGGCGCTGTTGGTCATGACCGTGCCATTCCTGGAACCGCTGAGCGTCACGGTCACGCCGCCGATCCCGGCCGTGCCGTCGCTCGTCACACGCCCGCTGATGCTGTAGGTGTCGGCGAGTTTCGTGATAAAGGCATCAGAGTATTCGCTGGTGCCCTTTTCCCCATGCAACCGTCTGAGCGTCGGGAAATCGGATGACCAGGTGTAGCCGGACACGTAGACGTTGCCCGCCGAATCCGCGGCGATGCCGGCCGCGTTCTCATAAATAGTGCCGCCAGGTAAGTCGAATAACTCAACACCGGGTCAATCACCAGCGGTTTTGTGCGGTCATACTCCCCGACCTCCATGCCCACCTCGCGCTCGCCCTTCATCACGTAACGGCTCGCGACCTCCCGCCTCACGCCGCCCTCTTGCTGGTAGGACACGGGCCTGCGCTGGCGGACCTCCCCGGCGGCGGTCGTCAACACCAGGTCGCCCGTCGCGCGCTCGACTCTCATCCGCCCGACGCCCGCGAACTCCAAAGCTATCTGGCTTGAGTCAACTCCCGGCGCGACCTCGAAGTCATACTCCAACTGCTCTTGCCGCCCGTAGTAGATAACGTCTACGCCGGGGTAGACCTGCGAGTACCTGACTCGCTCGTAACTCGCCACGTCCGTGTGCCAATTCTTCGGGTCATTGCCGATGAAGTAGTTCGCCCGCGCGCCCATCTCGCTCTCGCCCGTGACGGCGGCCGCGGGGTTCGCGTTCTTCAGCTTCATGCGCAGCACGGCCGACTGCGTCCCGCGTCTCGCGGCGCGCGGCTGCCGGGGCCGCGGCCTCTCTTTCTCAACCCGCGCTTCGCCGCCGCCGCTCCGCAGCGAGAGCACGGCTTCGCCCGGCGTGAGGAAAAGTGTGTAGCCCGCGCCGCGCGAGACGTAACGAACTTGCGCGTCCACCTGCCCGCGGTTCTCTTCAAAGCTCAGAGGCAGCTTGGCGTAGGCTTCGCTGACGCGCCCGCGCGTCTCTTCGTCAACCGGCTCGGCCCGCGGCGCAGTTTGCCGTTCGGGGGGCGCATTCACAGGGAGCGGGAGATGATTGAAACGGACGCGGCGCACGTCGGTTGTGGTGGTGATTAAGCCTGAGACGAACAGCGCGCAGGTTAAGAAGCAGGCGATGGCAAGTTGTTGGGGCTTCGGTGAGGTGAACATCTAACCACTCCTTTTGCTGAGGCTATACTTTTTCTGACGGAGGTTGGATGACGAGGACGCGCGTTTACACTTTGCGGAAGCGTGACGAGGCCGAGGATAGGAGCGCGTCCGGGGTATGTCAAGGAAAAGCGGAGCCGCGCGCGTGTCGCGGCCCCGCTGCTCGGACGGGACGATTGACTGAAAGGCGGTTTAGTTCTCGCCCTTCTCCTGCGGCTTCATCTTGGTGTTGTCAATGACTTCCTTGCCGGTGATTTTCCCGGCGGCGACGCTGAGGATGATGTCACGCTCGAAGACGGAGCCGTAGCCCATGTGGACGTACTGTAGCAGCTCGCCGTCCGACATTCGCAGGTCGCCCGTGAACCAGTCGGCCTTCACTTTCCCGTCGCGGAATTTTTCGCCGAAGAGTTCCTTGAGGTCTGCGCGCTTGCAGTTCTCCGGGCCGAGGTCTTTGCAAATCCAGGAGTCCAGACCGACGAGGTACAGCGTGTCGTCCTCGATTTCCCAGTTCGCGACGTAGCCGCGCCAGTTGCTGGTGACCCTGACGCCCGGGCTCGTCTGAAACTCCGGCCGCTCGCCCTCCTTGAAAAAAGACTCCAGCGGGTTGGTCATGAGCGGGCGCTTCTTGCCCTCGTAGGTGATGATGTCGGGCACCTGCGCCGTGGCGTAAGCGGCCGCGGGCAGGAAGCTGAGGACGACCAGGGCGATGAGAAGTTTTCGCATTTTTCTTACTCCTTATTTCAAGACGCCAGCGGCCTGCCGCAGTAGAGGCAGTCGGGCCGCTCTCCCGCCACGCGCTGCGCCGCGCCGCACGACGGGCAATCAACGGCGCTCGCGGCCTGCGGCGCGTCCTCGGCCGGTCCCGCGAGTGCGACCTCAGTCGTGTCGCGCGGGTCAAAGCGCACGTAGACGAACGAGCCGGGCATGAACTTCTTGCGGGTCGCGTCCGAGATGGCCTGCTGCGTCTCGGCGCGGAAGGCAGGGCCGCGGGCGGGGAAGACTTCGAGGCTGAAGCGCAGCATCGAAGCTTGGTCGCCGATGCGTATGCTGGTGTCCATTACGGTCAGGACGCGCGCCCGCGCCTCGTCGCCCGTCCGGCGCAGCCGCTCGTAGACCTGCTCGCGCGCGAGCAGCGTGCTCTGCACCTCCGCGCGGAGTCCGCCGAGGATGGCGTCCGCGACGCTGCCACGGACGCCGACGCGCCGCGCCGCCCGCTTCTGCCTGACGAGCCACAGCGCGACGAAGAGCGCCGCGAGGATGAAAGGAATGGAGATGAGCAGCGGGAGGGCCGAGAGCGCGAGCGCCGGAACGTCGGTTGACATCGTCGCCGGTTGAGTCATCAAGCTCTCAGCGCGCGGTCTGCTCCGACAGTCCGCCGGCCGCGTTCAACACGGCGGCGCGGTAGAGCGGGGCCATCTCTTCCTGGCTGGTGACGTGTATGTTCAGGTCGCGTATGAGGCCGTCGCTCAGGCCGTAGACCCAGCCGTGGACGGTCAACTCCTGGCCGCGCTCCCAGGCGGTCTGCACGATGGTCGTCTGGCACACGTTCGAGACCTGCTCGATGATGTTCAGCTCGCACAGCTTGTCCACGCGCTCGGACTCGTCCGCTACGCGCGCGAGCAGTCCCTCGTGCTTCTGCACCACGTCCTGTATGTGGCGCAGCCAGTTGTCAATCAGCCCGAGCTTCAGGTTGAGCAGGGCCGCGCGCACGCCGCCGCAGCCGTAGTGGCCGCAGACGATGATGTGCTTGACCTGGAGCGCCTCCACCGCGTACTGGACGGCCGAGAGGCAGTTGAGGTCCGTGTGGACGACGACGTTCGCCACGTTGCGGTGGACGAAGATTTCGCCGGGCGACATGGCGACGATCTCGTTGGCGGGGACGCGGCTGTCCGAGCAGCCGATCCACAAATATTCGGGCGACTGCTGCTCGGACAGTTTCTCGAAAAAGTCGGGCGTCCGGGCCTTGATGTTCTCGGCCCAGGCGCGGTTGCGCTCGATCAGGTTGGTCAGGCTTCGCATGTTCTCCTGCGTGTCCTCAGTAAGGTGGGTTTGACTGTCCTTCATCCGACTGCCGCCGCAGTTGGTCTATGACCGAGCGAATCGCCTCGGCCATGCTCCCCTCCGGGGCGAGCCGCAAGTAGTTCTCGTAAGCCTCGACGGCCTCCTTGTACTTCTCCATCTTCTCGTAGGCCGCGCCGAGCAACTGGTAGACGACCGGCTCGGAGTCGGAGAGTTGGTTGATGGCGGCGCGGAACTCGGCGGCCGCCTCCTCGTCCTTCCCTTTCTCCTCGTAGAGCAGGCCGAGCCCCGTGTGCGCCTCTGGCTGGAAGCCGCGCCCCTCGCGGATGGCGCGCTTGAAGGCGGCGATGGCGTCGTCCCAGAAGGCGGCGTAGCGCAGGATGCGCCCCTCGACCGCGGACGCCTCAGGGTAGACGGGGCGGTCCCTGCGCGCCTCGTCAATCTCGGCGAGCGCCTGCTTGTACTCGTTCAAGTCGAGCAGCAGGCGGGCCAGCCCGACGTGCGCCGCCGAGAAATTGGGCCGCAGCTCAAGCGCGCGGCGGTAAAGCTCGGCGGCCGCGCGCTTCGACTCCTCATCCCTGGCCTTCTCGCGCGCCTCTTCCGCGCGCTGGAAAGTCAGCTCGGCCTCGTCCGTGGTCTCCGTCAGGCGCACCTCATACTCGCCGCTCTGGACGGGCGCGAGCGCGAGCGGGAGCGTGCGTTCTTTGAAGCCCGCCGCGCGCACGCGCAGGTTGTGACGGCCCGCCGAAACCTTCTCCAGCGTGAGCCTGCCGTCCGCGTTCGTCACCCCGCGCCTGACATCGTCGAGCCAGACGATGGCGTTCGGCTCGGTCTTGACGGTGAGGGACTTGATCGGGGCGCTGGCCGAAGCGGCGGCGGGTTTCCTGCTTCTTCTCTGCGCCAGCGTGTCCTGCGCGCAGAGCAGCAGCGTCGCCAGCATGACGAAAGCAGGGAAGCGGCCGAATGTTGAGAGCCTGGCTTTCATAGCGGATTCAAACAGGATGGACAGGATGGGCAGGATAAGATTAAAAATCTCAACTCTGAAATCTCAAATCCTTCATCCTGTTCATCCTGTCCATCCCTGTTAATTTCTTCTGCCGAAAAACGGGCAGGGACGAGCCCTGCTCCTACAATTTACTCCCCGTGCTCGCTGCCCGTGAAGCGGACTTGAATCACGTCCTCATGCTGCGGCTGTCCCTGCTCGCCCGCCTGCGCCACGTCTAAAGGCGGGTGGACGGGGCGCGAGCCGACCTCGGGACGAAACTGGCCCTTGTCGTCGTAGAGTCGCTCGTACTGGTACGTGTTACGGACGACGCCCTGGACGTAGGCGCGCGTCTCCTTGAAGGGAATGGCCTCGGCGAACTCGTCTATCTCAAGCGGGAGCGTCGCGCGCCACTGCGGGACGCGGCCCGGCCCCGCGTTGTAGGCGATGGCGACAAACTCTATGCGGCCGAACTTGTCGAACTGGTCGCGCATATAGCCCGTGCCGAGCTGTATGTTGAGCCGCGGCTCGTACAGACTCTCGGCCGTGACTGTGCGCTCGATGCCGTACTTGCGGGCGACGGACGCGCCCGTCGGGATGAGCAGCTGCATCAGGCCGAAGGCGTTGGCCGGGGATTTCGCGCGCGGGTTGAAGACTGATTCCTGGCGGATGAGGCCCGCGACCTGGTGCGGGTCGAGCCGTTTGGCGCGCGCCTCTTGTTCGATGATGTCCCAGTAGGCCAGTGGATAGAAGACATCCCACTCCTCGCGCGTCATCTCCTCAGGCTTCATCTGCGAGTAGTCTGGGTAACTCTTCCTCAGAAGGGTCAGCGCGCGGACGTTCTCGTCGCGCGTGCGGTAGATGCGCGCGAGCGCGAGGTTGACGCGCGGGCTCGAAGGCTGCGTCTCGGACGCGCGCGTCAATTCGTCCAGCGCCCAATCATCGAGGCCGACGTTGGTCAACTGGTCAGCCTTGACGACGCGCTCGTTCTCGTCTCGGCCCGCGGTCTCCTCCGCGACCGTCACGGTCTTCAGGTTGGCGACGGCGCGGGCCACCATTGAATCGGGCGGGAAGTTGCCCTGCTGAGCCTGGCCCGAGTTCTTCAGGGAGGTCAGGCGCTCGCGCGAGAGGTGGCCGTACCAGTTGGCCCCGTAGCGCGCCTGCATGGCCTCGTAGATGGCGCGCGCCTCGCTGAGCTTGCCCGCGCGCTCCGAGTCGCGCCCGGCCCAGTAGCCAGCGCGCCCGCGGTTGTCCGTGTTCTTGCCGGCGTAGAGCGCGAGGTGCTCGGTCAGCAGGCGCGAGGACTCCTGATAGTTCTTCGCCTCGTGCGCCTCCCAGGCGATCTCGAACTGCGCCTGCGCGACCTCGACCGCGCCGGGGAAGGAGCTGACCGCGGAGCGGAAGAAGTAGTTGGAGTCGGCCGCGTTCTTCGCGTCGCGCGCGATCTCGCCCGCGCGCACCATCGCGCGCGGCGCGAACGGGCTCGCAGGGAAGGAGCGGCGCAGCTCTTCGATTGTCGAGCGCACCTGCTCCCACTGGCGCGCGGTGGCGTAAGCCTGGGCCAGATAGAAGAGGGCTTCGGCGCGCAGCTCGGCGGCCGACGACGGGATGCTGTTGAGGGCGGCCGTAGCGTCGCCCGTGCGCTTCGAGTTCACGGCGGCGATGCCGCGGCGCAACTGGGCCTCGGGCCGCGCCGTCGCAGGGAAGCGCGTGAACGCGTCGTTGTAAGCGGTGGTCGCGTCGCCGTAGCGTTTGGCGTCGTAGAGTCGGTCGGCGCGTGCGACAGCCTCGTCGGCCGAGGCGGCTGCCGTGGTCGAGTTGAGTTTTGTAATCAGCGCCTCGGCCTCGACGCTCTGGGCGGAGGCGGGCGCGTAGAAGTAGATGCGGCGGTAGGAGGCGAGCGCCTTCGCCGTGTCGCCCGCGCTCTCGTGGGCTTTGCCGGTCAGCAGCAGCGAGGCCGCGTCGTTGCGCTCGTTCAAGTCCTTGAGCATGACGGGCACGGCCGCGGCCTGATTATCCTCAATCAGCATCTCGGCGTCGCGGCGGACTGCGTGCGCGGCTTGCAGCGAGGAGGGGAAGTCGCGGCCCAGCTTTTCGTAGTCGGCGCGGGCCTCGGCGCGGCGACCCAGTTGTTCGAGGGCGCGCGCGCGCATCAGCAGCGCGTAGTCGCCGAGCGCCGTGCGGTCGCGCATGACGCTTGAGTCGAGGAGCGTGACGCCGCCCGCGAAGTCGCCCTGCTTGATCTTGATTCTGGCGCGTAAGATTCGCGCCAACCCCGCGGCCTTCGTGTTCGGGAACTCAGACTCGACGCGCGCGACCGCGTCCTCCGCGGGCAGCACGCCGCCGCGCGTCATCGCGCGCAACTGGTCGAGCGCCTTCACCTCGCCCGGCACCTGTCGCTGCTGCGGGCGCGCGCCACAACTCGCGCTCATCAGCGGCCAGACGGACGCCCCGATGACGACGACGAGGCCCGTGATGATAAGAGTCAGGCGGTGCTTGCGAAAATCAATAGCCAAAGCGTTTCATCTCCAAAAAAAAAGTAACGAGTGAGGAGTGACAAGTGACGAGTTAAAAACCTTACTTTTGCTCGCCACTTGTCACCCGTCACTCGTCACCCGTCACTGTCTTTACACGGCCGCGCGCGGCTAATTGAGCCCGAGTTTTTTCGGGTCGCCCTCGGCGAGCGTGTTGACCAGTTCCTGTTGGAAGTAGTCGTAGCGCGCGGCCACGGCCGGGGAGATGCGCTGGTCGTACATCTGGCGCGAGCGGTCTATGTCCTCGCGCAGCCGCTGGTAGATGTCGCCTTCGAGGCGGCCCTCGCGCACCTTCTGCTCGTTGTAGAGCTTAATCTCCGAGACCAGGAGGCGCGCGAAGCGGCGCGCGTAGTTGTGCTGCTGTCGCTCCTCGTCGCTGCTGACTTCGACAGGCAGCTCGGCGGCGTCGGCCGAGCGCCAGCCGCGGGCCGCGGTGCCGCCGGACGCGGCCGGAGCCGGGGGCTGTTCGGGCGCGGGCTGCGGCGGCTGCTCGAAGCCGGCGGTCGTTTCGTCCGTCACGGTCGCGCCGAGGCCGGAGTAGTCGTCCGCGGCCGGCGGGGCCTCGCGGACGAGAGTCTCCTCGCTCGTGTATTCGGCGGGCGCACTGTAAGAGGGCTGTGCCTGTGCCTCTTCGGCCTGCGGCGCTTCGACGGCCACGCTCGGTGTCTCTTCACCTTCGCCTGTGGCCCAGGTCTGCTCGGCCTGCGGCGTAGGCGGCGCGGCTTCGGGTTGTGCTTGCGCTGCGGGCTGTTCCTGCGGGGGCGGCGGTGCTGCTTCCGGCGCGGGCTCGGGCTGCGCCGGGGCGGGCTGCGCGGAGGCGGCCGTGCGCTGCTGCGCGGGGGCCGCGGCGCGCGCGCCGCCGACCAGCAGCTCGACGGCCATGCCGCCGACGCGGACGAGCGTTTCGAGTGCTTCGAGGTTGATGGCGTCCGCGTCGAGCGCGGCCGAGTCCGCGTAGAGCACGGCGGCCGCGCGGCCGCGCGCGATGAGCGGGATGGCGACCATGCGCTGCGGCGGGTCCGAGCCGAGGCGGTTCAGCAGCATGTAGTCTTCGGCGTTGCTGCCGGGCGCGCCGCTCCAGGGCAGGCGCGAGCGGACAACGTCGCTCAAGGGCGTGTCGGCCGTGAGCGGCAGGACGATCTCACGGACGGAGTCGTCGCCGACGGAGCCTTCGAGGCCGCGCGCGCGCCAGCCGATGGCCTGCTCGTTCTTGATGACGAAGAAGGCGACGCGCGGGGCGAACGAGGCCGCGCGGTTGACGAGCGTGCTCAGAATCTCGGCCTGCGAGTGCTGCTCGCTGAGGTCTTCGATGCCGGCCTTGAGGATCGCCATGTCGGAGGACGCGCGCGTGCGCGCCGACTCGGCCACGGCCTCTTCGATGCCGCGCGCGTGCGCGGCGCGGATGTGCTCGGAGATGGAGGCGGCGACCGAGGTGTCCGCGTCCCCCTCGCCGCCGGCCCGTGCCGCCAGTTGCGCGAAGGCTTCGTTGACCTGGCCCTGAAGCCGCGTGATCTCTTCCTGCAAGCCGCTCAGGCGCGTGTTGATGTACTCGTCCACCGCGCCGCGCAGGCTCTGTTCCAGTTCTCCGCTGACCACCGTTATCGCCCTCCGTTTCGGGTGCCGCACCCCCTCCGGTCAGGCTGGGGAAGCCGCCTCTGAGTTGAAATGAATTTGGACTGTCGAGAGACGCCGGTAACAGCGCGCGCCGTCTGTTCCCGAATTATGGACGTGCGCGTGGAAGGGTGTCAAGAAAGGGTTTCGCAAGGCCCGCCGAGCGGATTGACACCCGCCCGCGCCCCATGTAAATTTTCGACTCGGAGACACCAGCCTTTCGAGCCGCGGCGCGTGGGCCGACCTCCGTTGAAATCCTGATGCCGGCCAATATTCTCATCGTTGACGACTACGAAGACAACCGGGAGTTGTTGCGCCTGATGCTGGAGGTGGCGGGCTACCGCGTCCGCGAGGCGGGCGACGGCCGCGCCGGCGTTCAGATGGCGCTCACGGAGGCCCCGGACCTGGTGCTCGTAGACCTTTCGATGCCGGGCCTCGACGGCTGGCAAGTCCTGGACGAGCTGCGCGCCGACGAGCGCACGCGCCACGTCCCCTGCGCGGCGGTCACGGCCTTCGCCGACGGCGAGCGCGACCGCGCCCTGGAGCAGGGCTTCGACGCGTACCTGCCGAAACCCTTCCGCCGGGCGGAGCTGCTCGAAACGGTCGAGCGGCTGCTCGCGAAGGCCGGATGAAAAAGACGAATTGGCCCGGAAGCGTCAAGAGGGTGAGGAGTCCGGCGAGTTGGGTGCCGGCGTGATCCTCGTCGCGTTCGAGAAGCTGTTCGGCGGCGGGCGCGGGGTCAAACGGTACGCGCGCTCGGGCCTGCGCTACGCGGAGCTGCCGGGCGGCGCGGTACTCGTCGAGCAGAACCCGAAGAAGCGCAGCGAGTGGGCTGAGCTGGCCCGCGCGGGACGCCGCGTCGCCTGGGTGCTGCGCGACGGCCGCTACCTGGCCCGCGTCGTTGACGGCGAAGTGACGATGCTGGACGGGTAAGTAAAAAAGTAAAGACCCCGAAGGGGTCTTCCTCTTTGCCTTCCTTTACTGCTGTCTCGAATATTGCTGGATGATGTACTCGCGTATCTGCGCGGGGGCCATGCCGCCCTTGTGCAGGTTGTAGGCGATGAGGGTCTCGTTGACGCAGACGGCGCACTGCGAGGCGTGCGTGTCCTCGAAGCAGGTGTAGAGGCTCTTGTGGCCGAAGCTCATGTCGCAGTGGCAGTAGCAGGGGAGCTGCGCAATCGTCTCCGGGATTTCCTTGACCACGCGGTAGGCGTCGCGCGTCGGGCCGAAGAACTGCTCGGCCGCGAGCGTCGGGCGCAGGCTCTTCGCGCTCTGTGCGTCCTGGAAAGCGGGGACGCGCGCGGCGCGCGTGCTTGGCGTCGAGGTCGTGCGCGAGGTGCGCTTCTCAGTCGGAGCCTCCTGGCCGCAGGCAGCCATGAGCGCCGCGCCGGTCAGCAGTAACGTTGCGAGTGTGACTTTTGTCCTCATCAAATTCTTGCCCTCTCGGCCCCCATTATAGCGAAAGTCGCCGCATTTAGAAGTGGGCACGCGAGCGTTTTTGCTGATGATGAAAAGCGTGGAGGCCGCCCCGCCATCGGGGCGGCCTCCACGTATGCGGCCGAGTGATTGATTCGGCGTTTATCTGCGGCTGCGGCGCGCCCTGCTGCGCGGCTGCAACTTCTGGATTTGCGCTTTCAGCTGCTCGATCTCCTTCTGCTGCTCTTTGATCGCGTTGAGCATCGTCCAGAGGATCGGGTCGCCGTTGACCATCAGGTAGCCGCTGCCGGTCTTGGTCACGGCCTCGGGGATGACCTTCTGGACCGCCTGCGCGCCGAAGCCGATGTGCTCGCCCTCAGACGCGAGGCCGAGGGCGTTGTCCGCCTTGTACTCGTAGCGGATCGGCTGCAACTGCATGACGGCCTTCAGCCCGCTCGTGAAGTTGCCCTTGATGTTCTTCAAACGCTCGTCCGAGAAAGCCAGCCAGGTGGTGCCGCCGGTCTTGCTGGCGTTACCGTTGACGGAGAGCTTCTGGTCGGGCGCGGCCGTCCCAATGCCGACCCTGTTGCTCGTCGTCAGGATGAGCGGGAAGACCGTGAAGTCTGCGTCAGTGTCGGCCAGCGAGGCGTCTGTCGCGTAGCCCATGTAGAAGTTGTTGTCACTGCCCGTGACCAGCGCCCACGTGTCGTTCGTCGTGTCGCGGCGCAGGTGTATGCCGCCGAGGAAGTCGGAGGTAGCCTGCTTGACTTCGAGTTTGGCGTGGGGGCTTGCCGTCCCTATGCCGACGTCGCCGTCGGCGCTGATGTCGAGCGAGCTGGTGGGCGCGCCGGGACGGATGCGGAAGGACAGTTTCGAGCCGCCGGTCACGTCGCGGACGAAGAAGTTCGCCTCGTTGGCCCCTATGTCCCAGGTCTGGCCCGTGAAGCCGCCGGAGTTGTTCTGTTCGAGCCTGATGGCGGGCGTGTTACTGGTGTTGGTGTGCAGGTCGAGGACAGGCGTGCTCGTGCGGAAACCGACGCGCCCGGTCGAGTCTACGAAGATGGAATTGGTACTCGCGCCAGCCGTAATCGTGAACGGGACCTTCGAGCCCGTGATGTCCTCTATGGAGAACTTACTTGAGCCGCCGCTGGCCGAATCGTTGGCGGTCAACTGCCAGTCGTTGGCGGGGAAGCCGGCCGAGGTGGAAGTGTCGTCGAACTTGATGCGCGTGTTGTTCTCCTTGAGCCTGATGGTGTCGAAGCCGAAGCTCTCGTTGTTGACGCAGTCGAAGCCGACGCAGAGGCTCGCCTGCACGATCAGGTCGTCCGGGATCACCTGGTCCGGGAAGGCGGGGTGCGCGAAGGGCTGCCCCGTCATCCGCGCGACGCGGCGCGGCGCGAACGCTTCCGTGTAGCGGGCGGGCATGAAAGCCGAGGCACCTTCAGGCACGGCGGAGCGGCGCGGCGCAGGGGCCGCGGCCTGCCGGCCGTCGGGCTCTGTGCCGCCGGCGACGACGACCGCCCCCCTCATGATGGAGAAGCCAGCGGACTGGACGAGCGGGTGGGAGGGCTGGGACGCGCGGAGGCGGCAATCAGGGTCTGCCTCCTGCCCGCCGCCCTTCACGCGGGCCACCGCCAACTCCTTGACCGTCTCGGCCGACAGGACGGGGGTCAGGCGCAGCTCGTATTGGTACTGGCCGTCGGGCAGCTTGTTGCCGTTATTATCGTAAGCCGTGAAGGTGGGCGTCGCGCCCTCCTTGAACTCTTTGCGGATGACCCCGCAGCTAGGCCCCGAGACTGTCAGGGTCGCGGCGGAGTAGGGGACGGCTACATCCCACCTGATGGTGTCCCCGCTGGCGGAGACCTTCGCGATATCACCCGATTGTCCGAGCGCGGAAACGTGAAGGCAGACGAGGAGGAATGCTGCGGCCGTCAGCGACGGCAATGGTCTTAGATTTTTCATAAGGTACCTCACTTTTGGGTCAGCTTACTACTGGGTAACTTTCAAGAGTGGACAAAGCCGTGACCTTCCGGTCGGGAGGAAAGCGTCTAACGAGGCATAGAGCAGGCAAGTGTCGAGTGGTATACAACTACTCGCCCGGCCTGTCAAGTGATTTTGGTATTTTGGCACAATATTGCTGGACCCGAGGGGCGCAACCCCGCCGGGATTTTGTGCCACTTCACACGGGCCGCCCGCTTCTGAGATACTCGCCCGGAAGGCGTCGGCATGAACTACGCACCTGTGGTCTTAAAGCTCTGTGTGACGGTCGCCGCGGCCGCCTTTTGCGTTGCGCCGTTCGCGCCGGGCGGGCGCACGGCCGCGCGCGCGGACGCGCCACAGATTTTCGACGAGGTGGCCGAGGAGACGGGACTAAAGTTTCGCCACTACAACGGCGCGACGGGCAAGCTTTTCCTGCCGGAGGTGATGGGCTCCGGCGCGGCCCTCTTCGATTTCGACAACGACGGCGACCTCGACGCCTTCCTCGTGCAGGGCTCCGTCCTGGAGCCCGGCGACAACCCCGCGCGCACGCTCTTCCCCTGGCGCGAGACGGCCGCGCCGCGCGGGCTACTTTTCCGCAACGACCTGGCCGCAGGCCGTGACGGCCGCCCGGCGCTGAAGTTCACGGACGTGACGGCGCAGAGCGGCATCGCGGCCGACCGCTACGGCATGGGCGTCATCGCCGGCGACGTGAACAACGACGGCTGGACCGACCTCTACCTCTGCAATCTGGGCCAGAATCAGCTCTACCTCAACAAAGGCGACGGCACGTTCAAGGACGCGACGGCCGCGGCCGGGGCCGACGACCGGCGTTGGAGCACGAGCGCGGCCTTCGTGGACTACGACCGCGACGGGTGGCTCGACCTGATGGTGGCGAACTACGCGGAGTTCGCGCCCGCGACGAGTCCTGCCTGCTACGCCGAGACGACCGTGAGAGACTACTGCGGCCCGCGCTCTTTCCGCGCGCCCGGCAACCGCCTGCTCCGCAACAAAGGCGACGGCACTTTCGAGGACGTGACCGAGCGGGCCGGGGTCGCACGAGAGTTCGGCCACGCGCTCGGCGTCGTCACCGCGGACTTCGACGCGGACGGCTGGGCAGACATCTACGTCGCCAACGACGGCGACCCGAACCAGCTCTGGGTCAACCAGAAGAACGGCACGTTCAAGAACGAGGCGCTGCTCGCGGGCGCGGCCGTCAACCGCGACGGCCAGGCCGAGGCGGGCATGGGCGTGGACGCCGGGGATTTTAACGGCGACGGCACGGAAGACATTTTCATCACGCACCTGATGGAGGAAACCAACACGCTCTACGTCAACCTGGGCGGCGGCGCTTTCGAGGACCGGACGCGCGAGCTGGGCTTGGGCTTGCCGGGCAGCCGGCTGACGGGCTTCGGCACGCTGTTCTTCGACTACGACAACGACGGGCGGCTGGACCTGCTCGTGGTCAACGGGGCCGTCCGCATCCTGCGCGAGCTGGCGCGCAAAGGCGACCCTTACCCACTGGGCCAGCCCAACCAGCTCTTTCACAACGAGGGCGGGCAAAAATTCCTGGAAGTCTCCGGGCAGGGCGGCGCGACTTTTCGCCTGACTGAAGTCAGCCGCGGCGCGGCCTTCGGCGACGTGGACAACGACGGCGACACGGACGTCCTCGTCACGAACAACAACGGCCCCGCCCGGCTCTACGTCAACCGCACAGGGAATCGGAACCACTGGCTCGGGCTGCGCCTCGTCGGCAAGAAAACGAACCGCGACATGCTCGGGGCGCGCGTCGAGGTCGTCGTCGCGCCGAAGCAAGTGCTGCTGCGCCGCGCGCGCACGGACGGCAGCTACCTTTCGTCCCAAGACCCGCGCGTCCTCGTCGGCCTCGGCACGGCCGCACGCGTCCAGGCCGTCCGCGTCCGCTGGCCCGACGGCGTCACCGAAGAGTGGAAGGACTTGCCAGCCGACCGCTACCTGACGCTGAAGGAAGGGACATCAACCGCAAAGAAGTGAAGGTCGCCTCATACGGGAGGATGGGAAATGTCTACAGCCCTACTCGACGAACTCAAGGAAGATATTAATGAGCGGCAGGAAGAGTTGCATTCCATCCAGGCTGCTTTGGAGGCGGAAGCCCGCAAATCCGCGAACATCGCAAAATATTTGAGAATAGCAGTTATCTTCCTGGGCGCGTTTGCAGCGACCAGGGAGGCCGCCGACAGGTTATACGAGACAGGCTCCAACAGCAGCCATCACTCGGTCATCGTGATTTACACCCTGTTAGGGTTGGCGATCACGGTGGTCGGGAGTATCTCGGCGACTTTCAGGCCCGATAACACGGCGGCCGAACTCAAAATCCTGGCGGCGGAATGTAACGCGTGTTTACTGGCTATTGATTGTCAGTTGCCGAGGAAGACAGACCCCTCGCCGGCCGAGGAACAGATCGAGGCCGCGCAAAAATTGATTTTGTTCCAGAATGAAAAGATAAGCGAGGTGCGCGAGAAGGCCGCGAAGATAGGCATGCTGATTGATCGCAAGATACGAAAGTTGGCGACTGAAAAGGCAGGCTGAACGGAAAAGAAGAGCCGATGCGGATTTTCCAGACATTCCTTAAGACCGCGGTTTGCCTGGTCTTCGTCGCGGCGCGAATTTTGGCACAGTCCGAAGGTGAGGCCGTCCTGGAGCCGCCGCCCGGGCGGGGGCTCGTGGCCGTTCACCTGCCGGACACGGGCGGGATGGAGGCGGAAGCGCGTGAGCACGTCGGGGCGGCGCAGGGGGCGCTGGCCGCCGCGGTAAGAGGCGCGGATGCGAGGCCGGCCGCCGAACTCGCGGGGGCTTACGGTGCGGCGGGCGGCGTCTATCACGCTTATGCATTGAGCGCGCCCGCGAAGGAGTGTTACCTGAATGCTTCGCGGTTAGGGCCGGAGGATTTCCGCTGGGCTTACCTGCTCGGCAAGTTGTTACAGCAGGAGGGGAGCGCGGAGGAGGCGCTCGCGCGTTACAGTGCCGCGCGCAAGTTGCGCCCGGATTATGTGCCAGTCTTCGTCAGCCTGGGGGACGTTTACCTGCAACTGAACCGGCTGGACGAGGCCGAGGCCAGTTACACGGCCGCGCTCGCCGCAAACGAGAAGAACGCCGCGGCGCTGTACGGGCTGGGCCAGGCGGCGCTGTCCAGAAGGAGCTACGAGACGGCCGCGCGCTATTTTGAAAAGGCGCTGGTGCTCGCGCCCGAGGCCAACCGCCTGCACTACGCGCTGGCGATGGCTTACCGCGGGCTGGGCCAGACGGAGAAGGCGCGCGCCGAGTTGGAACTGAGCGGGACGGTCGGGGTGCGCGCGGCGGACCCGCTCGTGGACGGATTGCGCGAGTTGGTCAAGGGGGCGCGGCTGCACCTGATTCGCGGCCGTGCCGCGCTCGACGCGCGCAGGTTCGCGGACGCGGCCGACGAGTTCCGCAAGGCCATCGCCGCGGAGCCCGAGAGCGTCCCGGCGCACTTCAATCTGGGCGCGGCGCTGAGCCAGTTGGGCGACCTGGGCGGGGCCGTCGCACAGTTTGAAAAGACCCTCCTGTTAGACCCCGCGCACGCCAACGCGCACTACAACCTGGGCCTCCTGCTGGCACAGCAGAATCAGCACGAGAGGGCCGTCAAGCACCTGCGAGAGGCCGTCAAGGCGTCGCCCGGGGACACGGGCGCAAGGCTTTTGCTCGCGCAGTCGCTCGTCAAGTTGGGCCGCGCGGAAGAGGCGCAGGCGGAGCTGGCGCGCGTCGCGGAGACTGACCCTGACAACGAGCAGGCGCTGCTCGCGGGCGTGGAAATTCTGCTGGCGAAGAAAGAGTACGGGCGGGCGCTTGAGGCCCTGGAGCGCGGGCACGCGCAGTTCCCGCAGAAGGGGTTGACGACGGCGACGCTCGCCTACCTGCTCGCGGCCGCGCCGCAGAAAGAGTTGCGCGACGGGCGGCGGGCGCTGGCGCTGGCGCGCGCGGCCTGGGACGCGACGGGCCTGGCCCAACACGGCGCTCTCGTCGCGCTGGCGCTGGCCGAGCTGGGGCGCTGCGACGAGGCCGCCGACTGGGCGCGCAAGATGCTCGCCCGCGCCGCCGAAGAGAAGAACCCCGGCCTCGCCGAAAAACTGAAATCCGAACTCAACCGCTACGAGACCGCGCGACCCTGCCGACCCTAACGGAATGCGGATTTGAAAGAAAGCACTCAAGCCTTTGCGCCTTACGTCTTCCCTTAGCGCCTTTGCGGGAAACAGCCGTTCTCGCAAAGGCGCAAAGTTAAGACGTAAGGCGCAAAGGGTTGAATCTGTCTCCTGATCCGTATTCCTTTTAATGTCCGACGTGCCCTGTCTCGGTCATCTTGCGGGGGCGTAGGCGGAGGAAGAATTTGTAGGAGACGGGGTTGTTGCCGTAGACGGGGTCGAGCGCGGCGGGCTTGGAGTAGAGCGTGAGGTCGCCGCCGACGGCGAGCGAAATCTTATCCGTTTCCCAGATGTCGCGCGCCGCGCCGAAGGTGTAGGCCCCTATGCGGAAGGTGGCGTGGTGGTCATGGATGCCGAGGCGGTCTGCCTCGTCGTGATTCACCAGGCCGACCTTGTCCACCAGTTCGAGCCGCGTGTAGGCGTAGTTCTTCTCCATGAAATTCAAGGTTGACTCGGCAAGGTAGCCGTTCAGGGGCACCACGTCGGCCGTGTGACCCTCTGCGTTGCGGCCCCAGATGAGCGTCGTGGCCCAGTTTCCGTGCTTGAGCCGCCGGTTGTAGCTCACGGACGCGGTCATGCGGCGCACGTCGCCCGGCTGCAACGCCTCCGGGTTCTTCAGCAGGCCGTAGCTCCACTGCATGGCCCAATTCTTATTCGGCGCGAAGGAGACGCGCACGGAGCGCGAGTTCCAAGGGTTGAACTCTATGTCGTAGCGATTCTCGCCCGGCTCGCGCCCGTTGAAGAGCGAGGCTTCGAGCTTGAGCCCGCGGTAACTGAAACCCGTCGAGACGACGCCGAAGGAGATGTGCGAAGAGTCTTGCAGGTGATGGCCGAGCGGGGCCGCAGGGTTTTCGGAAGCCGAGATGCGGTGCATGAAGGCCGTCGGCCCGAGCGAGGGCTCGCCCGGCAGGCCCACGTAGGCGAACCACTGCCCGCGCTCGCCCACGGGCAGCGTGTAAGTCGCAGACAACTCCATGAAGAGGTCGTGCGGGTGTTGCCTGTCCACGAGCGGGCGGCCTTGGTAAGTCTCGCCCGTCTGGAAGAGCTGCGGCGAGCCGCCGGGCGAGAAGGTGAAGGGCTCCGCGCTGAACATCCCGCGCAGTTGGAGCGTGCCGCGCCCCAGGCGGCGGAACGCCATCGGCATGACCCAGTTCTGCGACTCGAACTTGGTCACGCCGCGCGGGCCGCCCTGAGAGTTGACGCCCATCTTCAAATCGCCGTGGACGAAGTAGAGCCAGGTGTCAGTCACCTTGCTCCACATGTACATCGGCGTCGTCGCGGGCTGCCAGGACGTGCCGGAGCCCATGCGGCCCATCGCGAGGGTGTTGTTCTTCCTGAGGCCGACGCGTATGTCCATCATCCCGTCCGCCATGACCATCAACACGTTCGACCCGCCCGAAGGCTGATTGTCCGCGCCGGCCGGACTCATCTCGTGCTTGTGCGGCGCGGGGGCTGCGACGGGCAACGCCGCTGGCCCATCACTGTTTATCTCTGTCTCGTCCGACGGAGTTTCAGCGGCAGGCGTTGCCGCGTCGTGTTTATGAACGTCGGGCGACGGCGACGGCTGCGACTCTGTTGGCGCGGCGGGCGCTGTTGTGGTTGTGGGAGCGTTCACCGGCTCGGGTGTTTCGTCGGCTTCCTCTGGTTTGGGGGCCGCCTGTGCCGGCCGCCTCTTCCTGGCCGCCGCAGGCTTCGGCCGCGGTTTGGCTTTCGGCTTGGGTTTGCTCGCGCCGGGCATCTTGCTCATGTCGTGCCCCTCGTGCTGCGCGCGGGCGGGCGCGGCAGTCTGGACGACGAAGAGCAGCGCGGCGAGGACGAGCGCGTAGAGTTTTAAGTGCGAGAACAAAAGTTTCATTACTTCCCCTCAAAAAATTGTTCGGTGCGTGGTCAACGCGTGGTGATCGTGGACGCACGCGTGCGCCCGCGACCCGCCGGGAACCGGGAACGATTTCGAGGGAAGCTAGATCAGAAAGACGCTCAGGAGGAGGTGCGTGCGACCCGCGGGGCCGGGCGGCGCGTGCTGCGTGGGCGCGAATCGGGAGACGGGGATGGCTGCTGCCGGCTGTGCCAAAATCTTCGTCGCGTGCGCGGCCGCTTTGCCCGCGCCGCTTTTCTGTGCGGTCAACTCGCGGACGCCCGCGGGCGCGGCGGGCAAGTCTCCGCGGCCGACGCAGTGTGCGCAAGCAAACCCGGCGGCCCGGCCGGCGACGTTGCGGGCCGCGCGATGATGAGAGGAGTGCTCTCGGAGTTCAGACTCCGAGCCGCGCGACGGGCGATGGTGCGAGGCCGAATGATGCATTTGCGCCGGGGCGCTCTCAGTCTTCTCGGGGCAGCAGGCGTGGTCCAGGCCCGCGGCGTGCGGGCAGAGGACGGAGGCCATCGCCTCGCCCCAGCCGCACAGGAGCAGCGCGAGCAGTGTGATTCCGAACTGTGAAGTGAGCCGCCGCATAAAAGTTGATGCCGTCAGATGCCCGGACGGCCTCTGTAGTTTACCACCTGGCCGGTCAATGGTGAATGGTGAATGGTCAGTGGTGAGAGCCGTTTGTCCATTCACCATTCACCAGCTAAGATGTTGCGACATCGTTCGGGAAGGGGCAAGAGGGTTTGCAAACAGAGACGGAAGCCGCGCGCGCCGAATGGGTCGAGGCGACTCTGCGCGAGATGAGTTTGGAGGAGCGCGTCGGCCAGCTCCTGATGCCGGACACGTCGGGCGTGCTCGTTCACGAGCGGAGCGAGGAGTTCGCACGCCTCCTGCACGCGATAGAGAAGCTCGGCGTCGGCGGCTTCATCATCTACAACGGCGACGCGCTGACGACGGCCGCCCTGACGAACCGCTTGCAGGCGCTCGCGCCATTGCCGCTCCTGTTCGCCTCGGACTTCGAGGGCGGCGTCGGGATGCAACTACGTGGCGGCACTCGCCTGCCGCGCGCGATGGCTCTCGCCGCGACCGGCGACACGGAGTCCGCCGCAGAGGCCGCGCGCATCACCGCGCGCGAGGGCCGCGCCATAGGCGTCCACGTCAACTTCTACCCCGTGCTCGACGTTAACAACAACCCGGCCAATCCCATCATCAACACGCGCGCCTTCTCGGACGACCCCGAAATGGTCGCCAACTGGGGCGCGGCCTTCATCCGCGCGGCGCAGGACGCGGGCCAGATCAGTACGGCCAAACATTTCCCGGGCCACGGCGACACCTCGCTCGACTCGCACATCCTGCTGCCGACGCTCGACGCCACGCGCGAGCGCCTGGAGCGCGTCGAGCTGCCGCCCTTCCGCACCGCCGTGCAGAGGGGCGTGCGCGCCGTGATGACGGCGCACATAGCCGTGCCCGCCTTGGACGAAGGCACGGACGAAAAGCGGCCCGCCACGCTCTCGCCCGCAATCGTGAACGGGATTCTGCGCCGCGACTTCGGCTTCGAGGGTTTGATCTTCTCCGACGCGCTCAACATGGGGGCCGTCGTGGACCGCTACGAGCCGGGCGAGGCGGCCGTGCGCGCCGTCTTGGCAGGCTGCGACGTACTGCTCTACATGCCGGACGTGGCGCGCGCGCACGCGGCCCTGTGCGACGCCGTGGCCCAGGGGCGCATCACGCGCGAGCGCATTGACCTTTCGGCACGCCGCGTCCTGGAGGCCAAAGCCTGGTGTGGTTTGCACGAGGAGCGCATGGTCTCGCTCGACAACGTCTGGGACGAGGTGGGGAGCCCGGCGCACACCTCCACGGCGCGCTCGCTCTTCGAACGCGCCGTCACGCTGGTGCGCGACCCCGCGGGGCTGCTCCCCGTGTCGAAGAAACACGAGCGCGTCGCGGCCGTCATCCTCAAAGACGCTGTGCCAGTTTGGGCGCACGCGCTGCGCGAGCCGGCGGGGTCACAGTTCTCCAAAGAGGTGCAGGCGCGCTGGCGCGGCAAGCGCGTGGAGTTGAGCGCGGACGCGGCAGACATCGGGCAGGTGTTGGAGGAAGTGCGTGATTGCGACGTGGTGATGGCGGCCGTCTGCGCGCGCGTGGCGGCCTACAAGGGGAGCGTGGCGCTTGGCGAGGCCCACGCCGAAATCCTGCGCGCGCTGGACCAGGCGCGCATCCCGACAATCGCCGCCGTCTTCGGCAACCCTTACGTCCTGCCACACATGCCCGAGCGCGCGACGACGCTCCTGACCTTCGAGTCCGCCGTCGAGTCCGAGGCGTCCGCCGTCCGCGTCATCGCCGGCGAAGTCCCCGCCCGCGGGCGCTCTCCCGTCACGCTCCCGTTAAGTTAAGTCAGCCTCTTGAATCCCTCTTCTCACAAACCTTCCACCCTTTTGGCGACCGGGTCGAGCGGGGGGAGGTTGTTCTCTGGGCGGTCGAGGTAGAAGTAGGTGCAGCTCGAATAGTCGTCGTCGCGCTCGAACTTGCCGTCCTTGGAGGTGTCCATCTCGACGAGGCCGGGGCCGGTGCGGTAGAGCTTGCGGTTCTGTTTGACGAGCTGCTCGCGGCTGTGGGGCGCGAGGTAGCCTATCTGCTGGATGGTGACGCGGATGTCTTTGTAGAAGTAGACGGGGTCCGGGACGTGGTAGCGGTAGAAGCACCAGCGCCTGTTCTTCTCGTCGGCGACGGGGCTGCCCTGATACCAGTGCGCGAACTGGCCCTGACCCCAGGCCGTGCCGATGTAGTCCTCCGAGCCCGTCCCGCTCAGCGTGGGAAACTCGCGGTCGCCGTCCAGGTAAATCTTGACCTCGCCCTCGCCCCACCACGTGTTGAAGTACGCCTGCTGGTTGACGATGACGCCGATGTTAGTGCCGAGGTAGCGCCCGCGCCCCGCGACGCGCGGCAGCAGCTCGTAATCCTCTTTGAGCTTAGTCGGGTTCTCGCGCCGGTAGTGCGCGTGGAAGTAGAGCGCGCCCGCGCCGTGCTTGTCGCCGAGCGTGTAGTCCACGTCGTAAAAAAGCTCGTCCAAATTCGCCGCGCTCTCGTTGGTCATGATGATCTTCATGCCGGTCTTGAATGGCATGGGGATGACGCAGTTGAAGCTGCGGCCCTCTGGGTTGGAGAAGAGCGCGGACTGGAAGGGGACCGTCTGCCCGAGGCCGATGCCGAAGAAGTCTCCGAGCGGGGCGCTCACCGCGGGCGTCTTCGCGCCGTCCCAGTACATGTCTATCCGCAGGCTGCGGAGCATACGCGGGCTGCGGTCGGGGAAGGTCATCCAGATTCTTCTGACCGTGCCGCTCGTGCCCGTGGCTTCGGCCAGCACGCGGCTCTGGCCCGCGGGAATCGCCACGGTCGGCGCGCCCTTGCGGCCGCCGTTCGCCTGGCCCGCCTTGCCCTTCTCGCCCGTGGGGTTCTCCCCGCTGGCCCAGCGCGTCTCCACGCCCTCCGGCATCTCGAAGAGCGACTGCGCGAACGCCACGTTCGCCGCGGCAAGCACTACGACACACAGGAAGACGCTTTTGGCACATTTGATTCCAAACGGCATGACTTCCCCTGACCTTTTTGCATTAGGATTGATACGACAGGTTCATATCTTATCATGGCAACCCGAGGAGGCGGGGGCAAGCCCCTCTTCCCGACCTGCCAATTACTTCGGCTTGAATGATTCAACCGCCGCCGCCTCGCAGGTCGGGAAGGGCGGTTTACCCCCGCCGGCTTTGAGCGCCACCCGATTGCCTTTTACCTTTTGCCTTTTCGTGCATCGCCCGGCCCGGTTCCGGCGTCTAAGACTCGCCATGCGTGCAAGGGGAATCGTCATCTGTTTCGCCATCGTCCTGAGCCTTTCGCTCGCCACCGCGTGCGGGAATCAGCGCGGCGGGCCGGCGCGCGTCGCCCCGGCGGCGGCCACGGCCGCTCCGGTGGCGCGGACGCTCCCGCCTTTGCCGCCGCGCCCGCTGACGCCGAAACTGAAAGAGCTGCGCGCGCGGGCCGTGCGCGCGGCCTCGGAGCTGCGCGAGCTGCCGTTCCGCGAGGAGGTCGGGATGGCGGAACTCTCCGGCTGGGAGTACGGCACGCGCGCCAGCGAAATGGCACACGTGCTCGGCGGGGAAGAGTTGCGCGCGCTCGGCCATTTGGCCGCAGCCGGCGGCGTCCTGCCCGAAGGCACGGACCTGACTTCGCTCGCCGCGAGCTTCGCGGCCGTCTCGGCCGGCGCGGTCTACTCGCCGCTCGACAAGCAAGTCCTCATCGTTGACAAGTTCAGGAACGACTCGCTCCTGACGCACGAGTTCACGCACGCTCTTCAAGATCAGCACTTCGACTTGATGAAGCTGCTGGTCGCCAGGCCCTACAACTTCGACCGCGCAGAGGCCGCGTTCGCCGTCGTAGAGGGCGACGCGATGAACGTGCAGCGGCGATTGGAGCAGGGCGAATCTTACGGCCGCCGCCCGCTGGACGAAATCCTGAGACAAGAAAACGACCGCTTCGGCGACTACCGCCAGGAGGTCGGCCGCTTCTTCCCGCCGCTTTTGACGGAGACTTTCATCTTCCGCTACCGCGACGGCGCGCGCTTCGTAGAGTCCGTGCGGCGCGGCGCGGGCGAGCGCGGCGTCAACGAGTTGTTCCGCCGCCCGCCCGCCTCGACCGAGCAGATTCTTCACCCGGAGAAGTACGAGGCGAACGAAGCGCCGCGCGAGGTCGCGTTCGACGAGTCGCGTCTCGCCGCGGGCGGGTGGAGCATGAACGCCTCGACGCCGCTCGGCGAGATAGGCGTGCGCGGCCTGCTGATGGCCGGCGTGCCGCTGGCCGAGGCCGCGCGTGCCGCCGCCGGCTGGGGCGGCGACCGGGCCTACCTCTTTGAGAAGGCGGGCAGCGCCCCGCTCTTCGTCTGGCAGACGGTCTGGGACAGACCCTCGGACGCGGAAGAATTTTTCGCGGCCTACAACCGGCTGCGCGCGCGCGGCGGCGCGAAGGCCATCGAGAGCCCGGCCACCGGCGACGCCACGCGCGCCGTCTGGCAGGAGTCCGGGCGAGTCACCTTAGTCCGCCGCACGGGCGACGCGGTCCTCATCGTCCGCGGCGCTGAGCAGGACGTGAGATCAGTTCAGAATTAACAATTAAAGATGCGCAATGGGGCGGGGAGCCAGTTTTAAATAAGAGGTGGCTCCCCGTGTCAATTTCTTCTTCCTTTTTTATCCGCCTCTCGTGCTAGAATGGGCGCGATCTCTCCCGGATTCGTCCAAAGACAGCCCCTCAAAAAAGGAGTTCTTCAGATGAAGTACGCGTCCAGACTCACACTGAAACTCGCCGGCCTGTCGTTAGTCGCGCTCTTCTGCTTCGCGCCGGCGGCACTGGCACAGGACAGAGAAAAATACGTCATCCACGCGAAGGCCGGCGGGATCAATTCGGTTTCGGGCGACGCGCGTGTGCTGCGCAAAGGCACGGACACCCCGCGCGAGCTGACTACGTCAGACGACCTCGCGGCCGGGGACAGCGTGCTGACCGGGCCGGGCGGCAGGGCCGAGGTGCTGCTCAACCCCGGCTCGTACATGCGCGTCGGCGAGAACGCGTCGGTCGAGCTCGCTGACGCCTCGCTCGATAGTTTGCTCGTGCGCCTCGCGAGCGGCAGCGTCGTCGTCGAAGCGACCGGGGGCGACGGCGTGAAGCTGGCGATAGGCGTCAAGACGCCTCAGGCCGAGGCCGTCATCATCAAGGGCGGGATTTACCGCTTCAACGCCCTGCCGGACGGGGCGACCGAAGTCATCGTCCGAAAGGGGCGCGTGCTATTGGGCCAGGAAGAGATTAAGGGCGACCGGAAGGTCTTGATTAAGGGCGGGCAGACGGAAGTGGCGAAGCTCGACAAGAAGCAGCAGGACGAGCTGGACCTGTGGAGCAAGGAGCGCGCGGAGGAGCTGGCGCGCGCCAACCGCCGGTTGAAACCGCGCCCCTTGCAGACGGCCTTTCATAGTTTCGGCTGGTACGCCCTGACCTCGCGCGGGCGCAGGCCCGCCGACAGCCTGGGCGTCTGGGTCTACGATCTGGGCGCGCGGACTTACTGCTACGTCCCGTCCGGCTGGCGCGGCGCGGCGTCGTCGCCGTATGGCTACGGGTACGGAAACCTCTACGGCGTGCAGTTCGACGATTACCGGCGGGGCACCAGCAGCGACCAGCGTCGCCACAGCAACGCCCCACAGGAGGTGAGGGGTGTAAGCCGCGCGGCGATTGGCGGCTCGTCGCCCGGCCGCGTGCCCCAGCCCGTCACGCACGCGCCCAGCGGAGGAGGCTTGCCCCGTGGCGGAGGCTCGCCCCGCGGGAAGAACATTCAATAAGCGAACAGTAAAAAAGCATCAAACTCTTCTTAGAGCGTGTTGAAAAAGTCATCGAGCGAGACGCCGCAGCATCAAGCCGATCATGGCGACTTGAATCATCGCTTCGCTCGTCTCGGTCAAGTATTCGTAGTCTTTGCTCAGCCGCCGGCAGCGACTTAACCATGCAAACGTGCGCTCGACAATCCACCGCTTGGGCAGCACCGCGAAGCGGTGCTCCTCGGTGCGCGCAACCAACTCAAGGCGCACCTTACGCCAGCGCCGTAAGCCCCAGAGCCAGTCGGCCAGACTGCCGCGGTATCCGCCGTCGGCCCACACCAGGCGCAGGCGGTGAAAGCCGCTCTCCAAGGGGGCGAGCACCCGTCTTGCCGCGGTCCGGTCCTGCTCCGAAGCGGCATGCACGACCGTCAAGAGCAGTAGCCCTAAAGTGTCAACTAGCAGATGCCGCTTGCGCCCAACTACTTTCTTTGCCGCGTCATAGCCGTGCGGCCCGCCGCGGTCGGTCGTCTTCACCGACTGCGTGTCGAGAATGGCGGCTGACGGGGTCGGCTTGCGCCCTGCGGCGCGGCGCACCCGCCGACGCAAGCGGTCATGGATGCTCTGCCAGGTGCCGTCGCGCCGCCAGCGGCGGAAGTAATGATAGGTGGTCGCCCACGCGGGCAGGTCGTGCGGCACGAGCCGCCACGCCCCGCCTGAGCGCACGACGTAGAGGATTGCATTTACAATCTCGCGTCGTGAATACTTGGCGGGGCGACCTCCGGGCTTTGGTTCAGGAATCAGTCGAGCGAGCAGATGCCACTCTGCATCACTCAAATCTGTTGGGTATGTTTGTCTCATACCCTTTTCCTAACTGATTCACCGGGGGTCGTTCCACTTTTTCAACACGCTCTTAGCGCCTCCAGCGTCTTTGCGTGAGATAAATTTTCACACAAAGACGCTGGAGGCGCTCAGAGTTTGTGCCATTTCTGCGATTAGCCTGGTGGGGCGATTTCGTCTGCGACGATGAGGGCGGATTGGGTGACGCCGGCGACGCCCTGGCCCGGGAAGACCGTGTCGCCGACCATGTAGAGGTTGGGGAGCGCGGTCCTGTGCGAGAGCGCGCGCGTGCCGAAAACGTCGAGCGACTGGCCGACGCCGCCGACCATCCCCAGCCGGCGGCGCGTGTAGCCGTGGAAGGTGCGCGGGCTCGCCGTCTCTATCACCTCGACGCCCGCGCCCAGCTCCGGCATAGCCTTGTGGATGCGCTCCCACCAGGCTTCGAGCGCGCGCTGATCCTGCTCCTCGTGCTCCGTCTCGTCCTCGTGGTAGGAGAACCACTGCGACGCTTCCGTGAAGGTCGAGACGGTGACGGCGCGCTTGCCTTCGGGCGCGCGCCGGTCCCACTCGGGCGCGGAGCCGAACATGAACTGCGCGCCCTCCGGGTCATACTCTCTGCCCTCCTGCCAGTCCGTGAGCGCCAGCACGTGCTCGGCCGGAAGACGGAGCGCGGCCTCTTCGTCCATCCCCAAATAGAGCAGGTAAGCGCCCCACCCGCGCAGCTCCTTCAGGCGGCGGCGCACCGCGTCGGGCGTGCGGCTCGTCCCGACCAGCTTGCCGTAGGTGTCCCACACGGTGAGGTTGCTGACGACGGCGCGCGTCGCCTCAACGCGCTCGCCGCTCAGCAAGTCCACGCCGACGGCGCGGCCCGCTTCGTCGTAAGCCAGGCGCAGGACCGTCGAGTCGAAGCGCACCGTGCCGCCGCTTTTTTTGATTGACTCGGTCAAACGTTCGGCCAGCCCCGAGGCCCCGCCGCGGATGGCGTACATCCCCCAACGCGGCATCATCAGGGCGACCGTCGCGTAGAGGTAGGCGCACTCGTCGCTCGGGCGCTGGCCGAAGATTTGGAGCTGAACGTCCACGAAGCGCCTGAACCTGTGTGAGCATTGCGCGAGGTGAGCCGCGGCGGTCTCGCGCAAGCCTGCGAGTACGCGGCTCGCGACGCGGATTTCGGGGAGCGCCGCCCGCGCGCGCCGCCAGCGGGAGGCCGTGCGCAGGTCTGGGACGCGTTGTGCCACGCGTCTCAGAGCCTCGCCGACGGGCGCAAGCTCGCGGTAGAACCGGACGGCCGCGTCCGCGCATTCGGGAAAGGCCGCGCGCAAGCTTTCCTCGAACTCATCCGCCTCCGTCCCCACCACGACATCGCGCCCGTCAGGCAGGCGCACGACGTAGGCAGGTTGGGCCAGTCGGACTTCGGGCGGCCCGACGGGCAGCTCCTCGAAGACGCGCTCGTGGATTTCGCCGGGTTGCCAGGAGGCGTAGAGCGACGCGCCGGCCTCGAACGTGTAGCCGAAGCGCTCGAAGGTGACGGCGCAGCCGCCGCCGCGCGACTCTTTTTCGAGCAGGCAGACATTCACCCCGCGCGCGGCCAGGAGCGCCGCGGCCGTCAGCCCGCCGATGCCGCCGCCGACGACGATGACCTCGTGCGCCATTCCTCAGAAGAAGGTCTTGAAGAGTTCCGGGGGGAAGAAGAGCATGGCGCTCTGGTCGGGCTTCTCCACCCAGCGGCGTATGTAAGGCTCGAAGATGATGATCGCGGCCTGGATGCCGTTGAAGACCACGTGCATGATGAAGCAGGGGAGCAGCCGCCCAGTGTAGGCGCGCACCAGCGTCAGCGAGACGCTGAGCACGCCGATGGCGGCGATGACGCCGTAGTTGGGCCAATATTGCGGGACGTGTATCAGCGTGAAGAGCACCAGGACGCCGACGATTGCCCAGCCGCGCCCCGCCGCCTTGTGCAGCGCCGAGTAGAGCACGCCGCGGTAGACTACCTCCTCGACCAGGGGCGCTGTGACGAAGGCCATGAAGGCTATGGCGAGTGCCGCCTCGCGCGAGCTCTGGATGACGCGCGAGAGCGCCGTCTCGGTCTGGTCCTGGCCGAAGACGTAGATCATCGCGAGGCTGAAGACGTAGAGCAGGGCGGCGAGCCCGGCGCTCGTCCAGAAGCCGAAGCCGCGTCCCCGCGTCCAGCCGATGGTGCGCCAGAAGGGGCGTTTGCCGAAGCGCGTGACGACGGCCCAGACGATGCCCAGCGTGAGCAGGTGGGCCGGGATGCCGGAGAGCAGTGCCAGCAGGATGGCCGTCTTGTCCGTCGCCAGGTATTGCCTCAGCTCATCACTCGTCATGCCCTGTGCTTTGCTCATCGCCAGTGGAATGAGGAAGACGAGCGCCATCAGGATGAGCAGGGCGACGCTCGCCAGCCAGACCAGGAAGGCGGCGACGAGCCCCCAGGGCGGGTTGTTCGGGTCAATCACGCCGGGCGCGCCGGCCGGCTGCAACTGGCCCGGCGGCGGCGGCGGCCACGGCGCGTAGGCGAAGTGCCCGCCGGCCGGCTGCTGCTGCTCGGCGGGCGGCGCTGGTTCGTTCGGTGTGCTCACGATGAAAACGAGTGTAATAAAGAAAAGGCAAAAGGTAAAAGTAAAAAGGCAAAAGCGCAGACCCCGGAGGGGGCGTCTTCACTTTTGCCGTTTACCTTTTTCCTTAAAGTGTTCCGCCATCGTGTCGTAGACGGTCTGCATCAGTGGCCCCAGGTCTTCGTCCGTGAGGTCCGCGGTGGGGATGGGGGCGTCCAGGTACATGACGATGGGGCCTGGGCGGAAGATGATTTCGTCGGGGGGCAAGACCTGGCGCGAGCCGACGATGGTGACGGGGATGACGGGGACGCGGGCCTGCATGGCGAGCTTGAAGCCGCCCTTCTTGAAGCCGTGCAGGCGGCCGTCGCGCGAGCGCGTGCCTTCCGGGAAGACGAAGGCGCAGATGCCTTGCCGCAAGTAGTCGGCGGCGCGCTGCATGCTGGCGACGGCCCTCTCGGTCGAGCCGCGGTCAATGGGGATGTGGCCCGCGCGTGTCAGGTGCCAGCCCATGAACGGGATGCGGAAGAGAGATTTCTTGGCCGCGATGCGCAACTGCGCCGGCAAGTAGCCGAGCATCGCCGGGATGTCCATGTAGCTCTGGTGCGTCGAGAGGAAGACGTAGGAAGTGTTCGGCTGTATGTGCTCCGCGCCGTGGACGAGCACGCGCGCGCCAGCCGTGCGCGCGATCATGCGGCACCAGACCTGCGCGCACCAGTGCTGCTTGCGGCCCGCGCGGTCGAAGAGCGAGGAGATGAGCGAGAGGCTGCCCATCACGACCGTGTAGAGGTAGATGAGTGGGATGGTGACCGCCGAGTGCAGGTAGTTGACGAAAGAGGGGCGGCGCGGCTCGGGCGTGCGCGCCTCGGGGTCTTCTCTCAGTGCGGCGCGCGCCGCCGAGCCCTTCTCAGATTGATTCAAAGAATGCATCGTCAACGTAGCAGTAGCCCCACTCCTCGCCCGGCTCCAACGACTTGATGACGGGGTGCGTTGTTTGATGGAAGTGCACGGTCGCGTGCCTGTTCGGCGACGAGTCGCAGCAGCCGACGTGCCCGCACGTCATGCAGAGCCGCAGGTGAACCCAGGCGTCGCCCGTCTTCAAACAGTCTTCGCACCCGCGCGCGCTCGGCGTGACCTCGTGAATTTGTGCCAGATGAATGCAGGTCGCCATCTTCTTTTCTCTCTCTCAAACCGCTGGGTACTCCGCGTCGGGCGGCCTCACGCCCAGGCGCGGCGCGGCCAGCAGCAGCCCGATGATCGTCTTCGAGTCCTCTATCTCGCCGTCGGCGATCATCTCGAAGGCGCGCGCGAACGTGACGCGCACAATCTCAATCATCTCGTCGCCTTCCAGGCTCTGCTGTGTCGGCGTCAACTCCGTCGCGAGATACACCCACAGCTTCTCCTCACAAAAACCCGGCGTCGAGAAGAACTCCGCCAGCTTCTCCATCCTCCCGGCGCGCACGCCTATTTCCTCTTCCAACTCACGCGCGGCGCACTCTTCGGGCCGCTCCGGCGGGTCGAGCCTCCCCGCCGGCAACTCCAACGTGTAACGCACCACGGGCTGCCTGTACTGCCTCACCAGCGGAACGGTCCCGTCCTCAAACACCGCCACCACCCCCGCCCCGCCCGGGTGATGCACCACCTCGCGCTTATACGTCACCTCGCCCTCGCGCACGGTGTAAAGCGCCACGTCTATCACCTTCCCGTGATAAACCTCCTCCGTCCCCAGAATCTCCGGGGCTTCCATGTCAGATGTCGCCATAAGATGATTTTCCCGCACGCCAGTTTATGTTTTCGTAGGCCGCGCCGCAACCGCGGCGTCTCCGAAAGTCACCCCAAAATGCTTTGCACTTCGCCCACCAGGTAAAGCGAGCCGGTGACGCAGATGATGCCTGCGGGCGGCGTTCGGGCGCGGGCGGCGCTGACGGCTTCGGCGGCGGAGGGCACGAGCGTGATTCTACTCGAATCGAGGTCGCGGGGCACGAGGCGGGCGAGAGCTTCGGGCGTGGCGGCGCGGGGGTTCGACGGAGCTGTGAGAATCAGGTGGCTGGCGGCGGGGAAGAGAGCGGCGGCGATTTCCGTCAAGTCTTTGTCGCGCATCGCGCCGAAGACGAGGGTGACGGGCGAGTGGACGAACTCGTCGAGGAAGTCGCGGAGGGCGCGCGCGCCGGTCGCGTTGTGCGCGCCGTCGAAGAGGAAATCGTTTTCGCCGGAGCGGCGGAGTTCGAGCCGCCCCGCGTGCGACGCGGTTTCGAGACCTTCGACGATTGCCGCGCGCGTGAGAGGGAAGCCGCGCGCGCGCAAAGTTTCGGCGAGAGCGATTACGACCTGCGCGTTGACTATTTGGTGGCGGCCGCGCAGGGCCAGGCGGACCTTCTCGTAGCGGTCTTCCGCCGTCTCGAAGGTGACGCGCAGCCGGCCCGTCTCGTCCGCGCCCAACACTTCGAACGCGCCCGCGGCCATGCGCGGCGTGACGCCGCAGTCTGCGCAGCGTTTGAGAATCACCCCGAGGGCTTCCGCGGCTTGCGGCGCGACGATGGCCTCCACGCCGGGGCGGATGATCGCGGCCTTCTCCGAGGCGATTTCGGAGAGCGTCTCGCCCAGGTATTCCTGGTGGTCTAAGGCGACGGGGGTGATGGCGACGACGCCCGCGAGCGCCGTCGTCGTCGCGTCCAGACGCCCGCCGAGGCCCGTCTCAAGAATCGCCAGCTCGACCCGCGCCTCTTGAAACGCCGCGAGGGCGACGGCCGTGACTTGCTCGAAGAAAGTCGGGAGCGCGGGCAGTGTGCCCTCTGCCAACAATCCTTCGGCCGCCGCGCGCACGCGAGTCGTCAGGCGCGCGAACTCCTCGCGGCTTATCTCCCGGTTATCAGCGCGCACGCGCTCAGTGATGCTCACAAGGTGCGGCGAGGTGTAGAGCCCCGTCCTCGTGCCGGCGGCGCGCGCGACCGATTCCAGCATGACGGCCGCGGAGCCCTTGCCGTTCGTCCCTGCGAGCTGGACCGAGGGGAAAGATTTTTGGGGGTCGCCCAGCGCCGCGAGCAGCCGCTCCGTGTTCGTGAGGCCGAGCTTGATGGCGAGCGTCTCGTGGCCGAGACTCAGTAGGTAACTTAAAGCTTCGTCGAATCGCATCGCAGGCGAGCCCGCTACTACGGGAAAAAGGGTTCCGTGAGAAGCCCCCTTATCCCGGGCGTGCGCTTAATGAATTCGGTCAGAGCCTGCAACTCATCCGCGTCGAGCCAGACGCCGCCGCAGGCTTCGCACTGATCAACGACAAAGCGTCCGTATCCCCTTTTAACCATCTCCCGATTGTCATCGGGGCATCGCCGCTTCTCCTTGCCCTCAGTGCTGAACTTGGCCGCGCAGCGCCCGCAGAAGGAGAGGCCGCGCGCGTCGGCCGTCAGTTCCTCGAATTTGTGCCACTTCCCGCAGCGGAAGCAGCTCTCACCGTCGAACATAAAAACTTCTCCGAACGATTAGGCGGGCTCTTCGCGAGCGAGTTCGGCGTTCATCATGAAGTCGAGGGTCTTGCGGAAGAACTCGCGCAGCTCGCGGCGGTCCACGATGGCGTCGAGCATCCCGTGCTCTAAGAGGAACTCCGAGCGCTGGAAGTTCTTGGGCAGCTTCTGGCGGATCGTCTGCTCTATGACGCGCGGGCCGGCGAAGCCTATGAGCGCCTTCGGCTCGGCGATGATGAAATCGCCCAGCATGGCGAAGCTCGCCGTCACGCCCCCGGTCGTCGGGTCTGTCAGCACGGAGATGAAGGGCAGCCGCGCCTCGTCCAACTGGGCCAGCGCGGAGGAGATTTTCGCCATCTGCATGAGCGAGAGCGTGCCCTCCTGCATCCGCGCGCCGCCGGAGGCCGCGAAGATGATGACCGCGCCTTTGGCCTCTATCGCGCGGCGGATCAGGCGCGTGATCTTCTCGCCCACGGCCGAGCCCATCGAGCCGCCGATGAAGAGCATATCCATCGCGCCGGCGAAGACCGCGTGGCCGTGGACCGTGCCGCGCCCGGTGATGATGGCCTCGGGCAGCCCCGTCATCTCCTGCGCCCGCCGGATGCGCTCGGGGTAAGGCTTGCTGTCCACGAAATCCAGCGGGTCGGCCGAGACGACTTCCGCGTCCAGCTCCTCGTAGCGGCCGTCGTCGAAGAGCATGGAGAGGCGCGAGCGCGCGTCGAGGCGGAAGTGATAGCCGCAGTGCTGGCAGACCTGTAGCTGCTCTTCGAGGTCGGGCTTGAAGAGCGGCTGGTCGCACTCGTCGCACTTGACGAAGATGCCTTCGGTCTTGACGACGCGCTCCTCGGCCGGCACGCTCTCGATCTTCTGATCCTTCTTACGGAACCAAGGCATAACGGAAATGATGAATGCTGAATGATGAATGCGGAATGAAAACCGCACCCTTCACGCTTCGCACCTTCTGGCCTCTTAGTTGGATAAATCGGTGTTGCAATAAAGGAACGGGGCAGAGAGTAGCATAAATAATGATGAATGCGGAACGAGGAATGATGAATTAAAAGACAGTTGTCTCCAATTCATCATTCATCATTCCTCAGTCATCATTAGAATTCTATCCCCTGCTGGGCGCGGATGCCGGCGTTGAAGGGGTGCTTGACCTCGCGCATCTCCGTGACGAGGTCAGCGGCCTCGACGAGCGAGGCGGGCGCGTCGCGGCCCGTGACGACGATGTGCAGCGCGGGCTGCTCGGCGCGCGCGGCCGCGAACTCGGCCAGCACCTCTTCGGTCGGGAGCATCCCGTAGCTCAGGACGTAGACCAGCTCGTCGAAGACCAGCAGATCGTAGTCCTTGCTCCGCAGCTTCTCGACGCAGAGCGCCCACGTCTCGCGCGCCGTGCGGCGGTCCTGCTCCGGGTCTTTCGTGTCCCAGGTGAACCCGTCGCCCATCGTGTGGACTTCGATGCCGAGCTTTTCCGCCGACTCGTGCTCGCCGTAGCGGTCGTTCCTCGACTTCATGAACTGCACCATGCAGCAGTTCAAGCCCCTTCCGGCCGCGCGCATCATTAGCCCGAGCGCGCACGTCGTCTTGCCCTTACCGTCCCCCGTGTGAACCATCAGCAGCCCGCGCGTCTTCTCCTGGTAGTCCGCGCGCCGCCACTTGTACTTCTTCTCCTTAGCACTCATCAGGCGGCCGCTTCCGGCTGCCGGCCGTGCTGGGCCGGGACGGGCGAGTCGTCGCGGCCGCCGCCGCCGTTGCGGTACTCGACCGCGTCCTGCAAGAGGCGCACGATGGTCTGCTCGGCCTCTTCGAGGTCGCCCGAGAGCGTGCAGCCGGCGGCGTTGCGGTGGCCGCCGCCGCCGAACTTTTCGGCGATGCGCGCGACGTTCACGTCGCCCTTAGACCGGAGGCTCGTGCGGTAGACGCCGGGCGAGCACTCTTTCAGGAGCGCGACCGCCTCGACCGAGCCGCAGGTTAAGGGGTAGTTGACGAAGCCGTCGGCGTCCTCCTCGGACGCCCCGGCGCGCGCCTGCATCTCCAAAGTCTGGTGCATCCACGCGACGCGGCCCGTCTCGTCGCGCCGCGCCGTCGCCAGGACTTCGCCCAGCAACTCGATCTTCGACCAGGGATAATTGCTGAAGACGGCCTGCGAGATTTTCGCGGGCTTGACGCCGGCTCGGACCAGCTCGGACGCGACCTTGAAGGTGCGCTCGCTGGTGTTGGAGTAGTGGAAGGAGCCGGTGTCGGTGATGAGCGCCGTGTAGACGCACTCGGCGATCTCGCGCGTGACGCGCACGCCCGTGGCCTTGCAGAGGTTGTAAATCATCTCGCCGACGGCCGAGGCGGTGGAGTCTATCCAGTTGATTGTGCCAAAAAGTGCGGTGGTCGAGTGGTGGTCTATGTTGACGACGAACTGTTTGTCCAGATCGAGGAGGCCGGGGCGCGTGATGTCCGAGCACTCGATGACGAAGACGGCGTCGTAGGCGCGGTCCACGCCGGGCGTCACCCTGACCTCGCGCGCGCCGGGCAGCTTCTCGTAAGAGTGGGGGACCGCGTCGCGCATGATGACCTCGACCTCCTTGTCCAGCGCCCGCAGAAGCCAGTAGAGACCGAGGCTCGACCCCAGACTGTCACCGTCGGGTCGGACGTGTGAGGTGATCGCGAAGCGCCGCTTCTGCTCGATCAGCTCGACGACTTGACTAAGCATCGTTTTTCAAAAAAGTGATGAGTGATGAGTGATGAGTGATGAGTAAAAGAGAGACCGCCCTTACTCATCACTCATCACTCATCACTCATCACTCGTCCTTTCTTCGGGGAACTCTCCCGCCGTGTTCTTTCCTTGTTCCTGCCCGAGCTGTTCGAGCAGCCGGTCCACGCGCGCCCCGCGCTCCTCGGCGGTGTCGCGGATGAAGTGAATCTCGGGCGTGTGCCGGAGGTTCAGGGCGAAGCCGACCTGCTTGCGAACGTAGGGGGCGGCGTGCCTGAGCGCCGTGAGCGCGGCCAGAATTTCATCCTCGGCCCCCTCGACCAGCACGTACACGCTCGCGTCGCGCAGGTCATCCGACACCCGCACGTCCGTCACCGTCACGGACTGCACCCGCGGGTCTTCCAGCTCATAGCCGACGATCTGCGTGATCTCCTCGCGCAGCATGTCGGCGATTCTCTCGGGACGACGCATGACAAAATGTTTCACGTCTCAAGTCCCAGGTTTCAGGTTCAAGGCTTTTAACTTGAAACCTGAAACCTGAAACTTGAAACTTACAGTTCCGTCGCCGCGACCTTCTCGATGACGTATGCCTCGATCTGGTCGCCGACCTTGATGTCGTTGAAGTTCTCCAGGCCGATGCCGCACTCGAAGCCCTCGCGGACCTCGGCGGCGTCATCCTTGAAGCGGCGCAAAGATGCGATGCCGCCCTCCCAGGAGACGACGCCGTCGCGGATCAGGCGCGCGCGGGCGTTGCGGCGAATCACCCCGTCAACGACCATGCAACCCGCGATAGTGCCGGCGCGGGGCACGCGGAAGACTTCGCGGATGTCGGCCTTACCGAGAATCTTCTCCTTCTCGACCGCTTCGAGCATCCCGATCATCGCGGCGCGAATCTCCTCCTCGACCTTGTAGATGATCGAGTGGAGCCGTATGTCCACGCCCTCCTGCTTCGCCAGCTCAGCGGCGCGCGTCTCGGGGCGGACGTTGAAGCCTATGATGACGACGGCACGGCCTGTGGCCTCCGTCTGCGTGGCCGAGGCCAGCAGCACGTCCGACTCCGTGATCGCGCCCGCGCCCGAGCGCACGACCTTGACCTTGACCTGCTCGGTCGAGAGCTTCTGCAACGTACTCTTCAAGACTTCGACAGAGCCCTGCACGTCGGCCTTGATGACGACCAGCAGCTCCTTGACCTCGGTCTGGCCGAGCGCCTCTATGCCGCGCTTCGTAGTTTGAAGCAGCGTGTTCTGGCGCGTCAGCATCTGGCGGTGGTGCGAAATCTGCTGGGCGCGCGTGATGTCCGCGACGACCTGGAAGCTCTCGCCCGCCTGCGGCACGCCCTGAAGCCCGAGGACTTCGACCGGCGTGGCCGGGCCGGCTTCCGTGATGGCCTGGCCGCGGTCGTCGAACATGGCGCGCACCTTGCCGAAAATTTGGCCCACGATGAACGGGTCGTGGACGCGGAGCGTGCCCTGCTGGACGAGGACCGTGGCGACGGAGCCGCGGCCGCGGTCGAGCTTGGCTTCGAGCACGACGCCCGAGGCGAGGCGCGTCGGGCTCGCCTTCAGGTTCAGGATGTCGGCCGTCAGCAGGATGGTTTCGAGCAGGTTGTCCAAATTCTCGCGCCGCTTGGCGGAGACCTGAACCATCTCTGTCTCGCCGCCCCACTCGACGGGTTGCAAGCCGTGGGTCGCCAGCTCCTGCTTGACGCGGTCGGGGTTGGCATCGGGTCGGTCAATCTTGTTGATGGCGACGACAATCGGCACGCCCGCGGCGCGCGAGTGATCTATGGCCTCGACGGTCTGCGGCATGACGCCGTCGTCCGCCGCGACGACCAGGACGACCACGTCAGTCGCCTTCGCGCCGCGCGCGCGCATCATCGTGAATGCCTCGTGGCCCGGCGTGTCCAGGAAGACGACGCGGCGCATCTCTTCCGGGTTATCGGGACTGGTCACCTGCACGCTGTAGGCTCCGATGTGCTGCGTGATGCCGCCGGCCTCGCCCGCGGCGACATCCGTGGCGCGAATGCCGTCGAGCAAGGAAGTCTTGCCGTGGTCAACGTGGCCCATGACGGTGACGACGGGCGCGCGCGGCAACTCCACGTCGTCCGCGTCGGCCGCGATCAATTCTTCGAACTCTTCCTCGGCGACCATCTCCTCGAACTGGACGAAGGTCACGTCGTAGCCGAAGCGTTTGCCCAGCTCGACGGCCACGTCGTCGTTCAAAGGCTGATTAATGGTGGCGAAGACGCCGCGCTGAAGCAGCAACGTCACCACGTCCTTCGGCTTGATGCCGAGCTTTTCCGCGAACTCCTTAACGGTCGAGCCCTCGACCAGGCGCACGGGCTTCAGCTCGCCGGCCACGGTCGCCACGTCGCCGCTCAGGCGGCCGGCGATGCGGTCTTCGAGCGAGAGGGCCTTCGGCGGCGGGATGTAGTCGCGGTCGAAGCGCCCGCCGCGTCCGCCCCCGCGCTCGTTGCCGCCGCGCGCGGTCGTGTGGCGGCCGCCGCGCCCGCGTGCGCGTCCGCGCCCATCAGAAGGCGAGGGGATGTATGTGATCTGGGGCGTCGCGGTCTCGCCGGGAGTCCCCGCGCGTTCGGCCGTGCGGGCCACGGGCGCGCGAGACGCGCCGCGGTCTGCGCCGCGCTCCTGACGCTCGCGCCGCTCGCGCGGGCTGACGGGCGGTGGCGGCGGAGGCGTGGGCGCGGGCGCGCGCTCGCCGTGGCGGACGCCGGCGTTGAGCGCGGCGGCCGTCGGCCTCAGGACTCTCACCTGTCTGGAAGGCACCGGGGGCTGCGCGAGCTGCGGTTGCGACTGCGACTGCGGCTGCGGCTGGGCCGCGGGTGGCGCAGCCGCGGCGGCGGCGGGCTGCGCCTCGGGCGACGGCTCGGGCGCGGGCGGCGCGACCACGGGGGCTACGGCCTCCGCGGCGGGCTGGGCCATTTCTTCCGGCGCGTGTGAAGCGGGTTGATCTTCAGGGGACGGCTCGGCCACCGCGGGCGCGGGCGAAGTGCCAGTGCCTACAGAGCCCGGATGCTCGGCCCGCACGGCGGGCGAGAGCTTTCGGACCTGGCGAACGACGACCGCGGGGGCGGGCGCGCCGTGCGGCTCTGTAGGGGCGGGCGACTCCGCGGGGGAGTCAACCTCGGCGGGCGCTTCAATCACGCCGCCGGCCTCTTCGGCGGACGGCGCTTCTTCCGCGACCGGGCGGGCCTTCTTGACGATGACTACTTTGCGCGGGGCCGACGCCTCTTTCTTCGGGAAGTAGCGGTTGCGAATCTTGTCGGCCAGCTCTTTCGAGATGGAGTTCGACGGGACGCTCACGTCCACGCCCTCGCGGCGCACTTCCTCTATGAGGCGCTTAGTGTCCTGCTTCAATTCTTTGGCTAGATCGTACAGACGAACCTTGGAAGTAACGGTCATGCACTCCTTCTTCGACGCTTCAGGTAAAACGGCGCCGCGCGCTTCAAGTAAAGGGTTGAGAACTCCTGCCTCCTCAACCCCAGGCTTGAAGCGCGCCTTTTAGAAGGAGCGCGCCCGCGCGCGTGGGATTATGGGAGGCAAGGGGCGATGCGCGCTTTTGACGCGAGCGCGCACGCCGCGGTTACCGGGCCGCATTGTCTTCGTCGGAAGCATCCTGCTTCTCGTCCGGTTCGTCCCCGACCGTCGCGGCCTCGCTGTATGACGGTTCGGGTGCGGAAGTAACTTGAACCTCGGGGGCCGAAGCCTCCGTGGCGAAATCCCCTCGCGGGGAGATGGGCGAATCGTCTTCGACGGGCGGCTCGCCCTCGCCGACCTTCGACGCGGCCTCAATCATCGCCGCGCCCGAGGAAGTGATGTCCGGGGCGGGCGTGATGGTGTCGGCGCGCAGGTCGCGCCCGGCCTCTTGCAACAGCAGCTCGTCGGCCGAGATTGACTCCGCCTCCGTGACGGCCACCGGGTCCGCGGAGTTCTGGGCCAGAATCGTCTCCTCGGCGCGGAACGGCTCGCCGCGCTCGACGGCCTCGTCATAACCCTCGGCGATCATCGCGTCCGAAGGCTCGACCTCGCCCGCCGGGGCTTCGGGGTCAAACTCTGCGGAGACGGCGTGCTGCTCCTCTATGTTTTCCACCTGCACGGGCGCGGCTGTCTCTTCCGCCTCGGTCGTCTCGTCTGACACGTCGCTCGCCTCCGTCCCGCCCGCGGCTTCGGCTTCACCCTCGCCGCCGGCCTGTCCTTCTTCGTCGCCAGAGGCTTCGGCCTCGCCGTCCTGCTTGCTCGCGTCGCGCGCGGCGATGACGGCCTGCGCCGCCGTCAGCATTGACTCGGCCTCGTCCAAACTCACGTCGAGGTATTCGACCAGGTCGTCCACGGTTGTGGCGGCCAGCGCGTCAATGTCCTCGATGCCGTGCTCGGCGAGCGCCTCGGCCTGCGATGCCGTGACGCCTTCAATTGCCGAGAGCGGGACAGAGCCGCCGGAAGCGATGAGCGCGCCCATCTGTTCGGCGACCTCTTTCTTCAACTCTTCCTCGCTGCGGATGTCTATGTTCCAGCCGACGAGTTTCGTCGCGAGCCGCACGTTCTGTCCGCGCTTGCCGATGGCGAGGCTCAACTGATCCTCGTTGACGATGACCTCCATCTGGCGATTCTCGATGTCGGTGATGCGGACCTGATTCACTTTCGCGGGCGACAAGGCGTTCGCCGCGAAGACCGAAGGCTCGTCCGACCACTCTATGATGTCAATCTTCTCGCCGCGCAGCTCCCGTATGATGGCCTGCACGCGCGAGCCCTTCATGCCGACGCACGCGCCGACGGGGTCCACGTCACGCTCGTTACTGGTGACGGCGATCTTGGCGCGCTCGCCCGGCTCCCTGACGGCGGACTTGATGACCACCGTCTCGTCGTAAATCTCCGGCACTTCCATCTCGAACAGCCGGCGCAGGAGTTCGGGAGAGGTGCGCGAGACTTCGACCTGCGGGCCTTTGGACTCCTTCGAGACGTTGTTGATGACGACGCGGATGCGCTCGCCCTGGTTCCACTGCTCGCCGCGCGACTGCTGCGAGCGGGGCAGGATGGCTTCCATGTTGCCGAGGTCAACGATGATGTTGCCGCGCTCGAAGCGCTTGGTGAAGCCGTTGACCAGGTCGCCGATCTTGTCTATGTACTGGTCGTAGATGTTGGAGCGTTCGGCGTCTCGCACCTTCTGGAAAAGAATCTGCTTGGCGGTCTGGGCGGCGATGCGGCCCAACTCCTCCATCGGCAGCGGCAGGAGCAGGGCGTCGCCGATCTCCACGTCGTCGCCCGCCATCTCGCGCGCCTCCTCGATTGACAGCTCGGTGGCGGGGTCCGCGACCTCGTCCACGACCACCTTCGAGGCCGAAAGCTCAATCCCGGTCTCTGGGTTCCAGTCAACCTGTATGTCCTCGCCCGAGCGGAACTGCTTGCGGGCGGCGGCGCGCACGGCCTCCTTCATCGCCTCGATGACGATTTCACGGTCCACGCCCTTCTCCTGGCAAAGGGCGTCAATGTTCTGCGCGATGGATGTGCTCATTCGACTTACCTGGCTCCCTCTGGCTCAGGGCTGAGAAAACCTTCCCGCCCTGTCGAGCCTATTCAATTGTTATTCAGTTGTGTTTTCGACCGTCCGCTTTGGCCGCGGCCTCGGCCGCCATCTCGCGCTCTTTCGCGCGGCGAAACTCTTCTTCCACGTCAATCTCAAGATTCGCTTTGACGATTGCCTCGAAGGGCACGCGGACTTGCCCGCTCGTCTTGTCGTCAAACACGACCTCGTCGCCCTCTACGCGGACGATGCGGCCGCGGAAGTTGCGCTGGCCGTTGATGGCCGCGCGCGACTTCATCTTCGCCTCGCGCCCACTGAAGCGCTCATAGTCCTGGCGCTTGTAAAGGCCGCGCTCCAGCCCCGGACTCGAAACCTCCAGCGTGTAGGCCGAGTGGATGAAGTCTTCCACGTCCAGCACGGTCCCGATGTGGAGGCTGACCGCGGAGCAGTCCTCGTGGGTCACGCCCTCCGGCTTGTCAATGAAGAGGCGGATGATGGGCTTGCCTTCCGGCCCCGCGACCTCCGCGTGCACCAGCTCCAATCCGTGTTCCAGCGCCACGCGCTCGGCTATCTGCTGCACACGCTCTTCAATCGAACCCTGACCCACCGGCACGCTCCTAGACGACTGTGTCCGTAGCCCCTGAGCGCAAAAGAAAAAGTGGGCGCGAACCCACAGGAGAGAAAGCCGCGCTCAGAGCAAGCGAAGGATTATACGGAAAGGGTCTGACAGAAGCAAGCGGGCGGGCTGAAAATACCTTCGAAATTACGGGGCCGGGGGACTGCGGCGGCCCGCGGGCGCGGCCCCGGTATGCCGGCGCTGCCAGAAGGGTCGGCCCGGCCAGCGCGCCTCGTACGAGTAATAGGCGGCGAGGTTTCGCAGGTACGCTTCGTGGATGGTCGCCAGCCTGAGCCCGTAACGCCCGACGGCCCCCGCGTCCCCAGAGAGGTGCGCGTCGAGCGCGTTGCCGGCTTCCATCCCCGTGAACAGGGCCGTCAGCAGCCCCTGAGAGGAGAGGGGGTCGAAGGCGAGCGCGGCGTCGCCCACGGCCAGCCACCCCGCCCCGTGGAAGTGTTCCAGCCGGGCGCTGTGGGCGGCGGCGCCGCGCGGCGCGCCCTCCATGCGGTAGTCGTGCGCCGCGAGGCGGGCGCGGACGTGCTCCGTCTGGTCGAGCAGCGAGAGGAAGCTCTCTTTTTCGCAGAGGGCGCGCGGCGAGACCAGGTCCGCGTCCGTGAGGTAGACCATCACGCGCCGCTTCGAGGGGAGGAGCGCCGTGTACCACCAGCCGTCCCGGGTCGCCTCGATCAAAGTCCGCGAATCCTCGTCAGGGGCGGCGGCGTTGTCGGGTTGAGAGAATAACGCGAAGAAGGCGATGAGCCTGTCGTCCTGACGAAGCTGAGCGCCCTGCCTGCGCGCCAGCGCGCCGCGACGCCCGGTCGCGTCCACCAGCCAGCGGCAGCGCGCGTCCCGCTCGCCGCCCGGCCCGGCCAGACTTATGTGCCAATTTCCCTGCGGTAGGCGCAGCAGACGCTTGAGGGCCGTGGCCTCATACACCTCGCTCCCGGCGAGGCGCGCCGCCTCGCGCAGCCGCCAGTCGAAGCGCGCGCGGTCTAAATGCCAGCCGTGCCCGTTCGGGTCGAAGATGAAGGCGGTTTCGCTCAGCCGCGGCTCGCCCCAGGCGGAGAGGTTGCCGTAGCTGGGCAGGTGCCCGTCCGCCGCGAAGCCGTCCCAGACTCCCAGGTCTGTGAGCAGCGGCCGGACGGCGGGCGGGAGCGCCTCGCCGATCTTGAACGCGCGGGAATCGTTCGCTTCCACCAGCAGCACCCGCCGGCGGCCGCGCGCCAACGTGAGGGCGGCGGCCGCCCCAGCCGGCCCGCCGCCGATGACACCCACGTCGTAATCCTCGCGGCCCGCGCCGACGGTCGTCATCGAGTGTTTCTGAAGCGCTTGACCTTGTCAATGACGCCGGACATGAACTCCTCTTCGGGCCGGTCTGTGGCCTCGGCCGCGGCCGCGACCGCCGCGTCAATGGCCTCCACGTCCTCCATCTCGACATCGTGGACGTGCAGCGCCATCAGGTTGCGGCGCGGCGGGATGGCCTCGACTTTCGGGAAGCCCGGCTTCGACTCGACGAGCATGACCGCCGGCAACTCCGGGTCGCCCGTGACGCCCGGCCGAGTCTCGACCACGCCCAGCTTGCCGAACTTGTGAATCATCTCGTCAATGGCTTCGAGATAATTCTGGCTCAGCACGCGCAGCCACGTCGCGCGCCGGTTGAAGGCGCGCAGCCGTTCGTCGCGCGGCTTCGTCGCATCGGTCGCCAGCTCGTAATCGGGCTCCGTCAATACGTGGTTCGGGACGCGCGCGGGCCAGAAGGTCGGGACGTACGGGTCGTAGCGCGGCCCGTAGCCGGCGTAGTAGCCCGAGCGGCAGCTCGCCGTGTCCGTCTGCCACGGCACGGCCATCCAGCGCGAGATCGTACCGGGGCTCTGGCCGTAGAGGACGCCGTTTGTCTGCATCGCCGTCTGCGGAGTCAACTGCGTGCCGTAGTCCGGCTCCGGCCCTTCCTCGGGCCGGCGGTGGCGGATGCGGAAAGGCGACATGTACATCGAGGCGTGGCGCATCGGCCACGTCATCTCGCAACCCGGGTGGAAGGCGTCCGCGAGGCAGAAGTCCAGCGCGGCGCGGTCGAGCATCGCGGGCTGCTCGGCGAGGTCTACCTGTGCCAAGTTTCCGGGGGGCACGGCAGCCGGGTTCCAGTCGGCCGCGAACTTTCCGTCCACCCAGAGCTGTAGCATACGGTACTGCGTCGGCGAGAGCGCGACGTGCTGGCGCGGCGTGTCGGCCGGCGGGACGTTCATCGCGTCGCCGTAGAGCCAGGGCCACGGCACGGGCGACTGGCCGTCGCGGTCGAAGTCTCGGAACATATTGCAGACCTGACGGCGCAGCTCGCGGTACTCGTTGCTGGCGCTACTGAGCCGGGCGACGTAGTCCGCGTCCAAAAAGTTCTGCGGCCCCTGCGGCCCGTACTGCACGGAGAAGCCCTGGTTGACCCACTGGTGGTCGCTCAGGCGGCGCAGGACGGGGTAGATGTCGCGCGTGAATGAAATCTCCGCGGGGAACGGCAGGCGGCCCGTCTGGACGCACACGTCGAACATCAGGTCGTGCATCGTCCGCACGCCGATCACGTCGGGCGCGTAGTTGGGCGGGGCCACGACCACCCACGCGGGGTCCACGGGGACGGGGAGGCCGCCGACGCTGACGGCCGCCGTGACGGGGCCGTCCGACACGTCGTCGTGCCAGGTGTCGTTGTTGGCGAAAGTGGTCGGCTTGGCCTTCGGCCCTTTGTAGGAGGCGGAGACGCCGCGCCCGCCGAGGAAGATGAGGCGGCCGTCGTCGTCCGTCCGAAGCTCGCCGAGGTAGACTTTCTTCCCGAAGAATTTGCCGCTGTCGAACTCGTACTCCTTGCCCGATTGGTTGCGTCCGCTGACGGTGCGCGGGCCGGGGGCGATGACGAGCTTCTGGCGGTCGGCCCCCTTCACGTCCTGGTTGCGAAGCTCCGTCGCCTCCAGGTCGGGGGCGTTGGCCTCCGGCACGTCCAGCGCGAGCTGAAACTGATACCACGCGGCCTTCGTGTTAGCCACGTGGACCGTCCAACTGATTTCCGCGTTCGCGGCCGTCAACTCCGCGACCACCTCGCCGGCCGCGTTGTAGCCGTAGACGTGGAAGAGCGCGGCCTGGCGCTTGAGCGCGCCCTTCGTGTCTTTGTAAAAGCCAACGGGTTCGGGCGTCGGCTCCGTCACCTCGGGGCCTATGAAGAACTCGTTCTGACTGTCTCCGACGCGGGCGACGCCGATTGCCGGGTGGATGGCTGCCCGCACGACCTTCGTGTCGCGCGGCGCTGGCGCGTCCGTTACTTCCGGCGCGCGCCCTTCAGTTGACACTACCTTTTTCTTCGACCGGGTAGCCATGAGCGATTAGTCCTCTCTTGAAAGCGTTAAGGTACATTCCGGCCCGGAAAGAGACACCTCTGCGAACAGGTCTTTCAGGGCGAAGCTAATCAAGTTGAGAAACAACTGCCTTTCTGTCTTCATCAACCCAACCCCCCATACACGTATAAAAGTCCGACTCAACCCTTTGCGCCTTACGTCTTCGCTTTGCGCCTTTGCGCGAAACAGCCGTTCACGCAAAGGCGCAAAGTTAATACTTAAGGCGCAAAGGCCGGCTCAACTCAATCTCGCCTTGACGATTTCGCTGACGGTGCGGCCGTCGGCGCTGCGGCCGGCGAGGCGGGCCTGCGCGGCTTTCATGACCGCGCCCATCTCGCGCATGGAAGAAGCGCCCGTCTCCTTAATCGCTTCTTCCACGGCGCGCTCTATCTCCTCGCGCGTGGCCGCCTGCGGCAGGTACTCTTCGATGACGCCTAGCTCGGCGCGCTCCTTGGCGGCCAACTCCTCGCGGCCCGCCTGCTCGTACTGCTCCGCGGCGTCGCGCCGCTGCTTGACGAGCGACTGCAAGACCTTCTCCACCTCGGCGTCCGTCAACTCCGTGTTGTGTTCCTTCTCGCGGTTCATCAACGCGGCCTTGACCATGCGGAGCGCGGAGAGGCGCTCGGCCTCCTTCGCCTTCATCGCGGCCGTCATGTCCGAGACAATTCGTTGCTTGAGACTCATAATCCAACTTCCTTTCGTCTCCATTTGTAAGCCGAAAGGCACGCGGTTTACAAGTGCGACACAGAATCGTTAGGATTGACGCGCTCCGACAGCCGTCGAAAAAAACTTTCCGGTCCTGATGACAACTGACAAGCAGAGTACGGGGACGAGGCTGCGCTGGCGTCTGGGCGTCCTGGCTGGCCTGGCGATGGCGGTGCTGGGCGTCTACCCGCAGATTAACCTGTGCGCCCTGCGCGGCGCGGACTGGAACGGCGCATACGCCTACAACGACATAGACGAGGTGGCCTACGCCTCCTACTTGCAGGCGTTGATTGACGGCCGCCCGCGCCGCAACGACCCCTTCACGGGGCGCGACGACTCCGCAGCAGCGCCGCAGCCCGAGTCGCTCTTCTCCATACAGTTCCTCCCGCCTTACGCGATTGCGCTCGCGGCGCGCACCTTCGGCCTGGACGCGCGCTGGGCCATGATACTCACTGGCGGGCTCTCGGCTTTCCTGACCGCACTTGTCCTCTTCTGGCTCTTCGGCCTGGTGACGCAGGACGACCGACTGGCCGCCACGGGCGCGCTGATGGTGCTGTGCCTGGGCACGCTGGCGTGCGCGCAGGGAGCCATCCTGCAACTCTTCGATTTGGGCTGGGCCTACCCCTACCTGCCGTTCCTCAGGCGCTACCTGCCGGCGCTAGCCTTCCCCGTCTTCTTCCTCTTCTGCGGCCTCGTCTGGCGCTCAATCAGGCACGAGAGCCCGCGCGCCTTCTACGCTTACGCCGTCGGCGCGGGCCTGGCCTTCGCCGCGCTCGTCTACTCCTACTTCTACCTCTGGACGACCGCGGCCGCGTGGCTCGCTTGCTTCGCCCTGCTCTTGTGGCTGGCGCGGCCCGAGGGCTGGGGCCGCGATTTGAAGTCACTGGGCGTCACGGGTGCGGTCGCGCTCGCCTCGCTCGTGCCTTACGCCCTCCTGCTCTCGCGCCGCGCAGAGACGATGGACAAAGTTCAACTCCTGACCTACACGCGCGCGCCGGACCTCCTGCGCCCGCCCTCGCTGATAGCGATGTTCGTCCTGGCCCTGCTCGCTTACGGCGTGTGGCGCGGCCGCCTCGAATGGAGGAACCGTGCGGTGCTCCTCGCGGCGGCCTTCGCGCTGACGCCGCTCGCGGTCTTCAACCAGCAGGTCTTGACGGGCCGCTCCTTGCAGCCCATCCACTACGAAGTCTTCATCGTCAACTACGTCGCCGCCTTCGCGCTCGTACTCGCCGTCGCCCTGCTGTGGGGCGCGAAGCGTAGACTGTCGAGCAGCGTCCTCCTCTTCGCGGCCGTTCTCACGTTCGGCTGGGGCGTCGTCGAGGCGGACATCACCACGCACGTCGTAGACGACCAGAACCTCGTCCGCGACGAGGCGCTGCTGGTCGGCCGCCGCCTGCGGGAATTGGCACAGGAGGCGCGGGCGCGTGGGGAGCGCGAGGGCGTCGTCTTCACGCCGAACCTGATACAGGGCGACGACCTGCCCACGCTCGCGCCGCAGGGCGTACTCTGGGCACGCCACCTCCACGTCTTCGCCGACACGACCTGGGACGAGAACAAGGAGCGCTTCTACAGCCACGCCTACTACCAGGGCCTCGACGCGCACTGGCTCGAACGCGAGCTCAAGAACAACAACTACATCATCGTCATAGCCCTCTTCGGCTGGGGCCGCCACCACGCGCGCCTCACCGCCGACTCCCGCCCGCTCTCCCCCGAAGAGATCGCCGCCGAAGTTGACCGCTACTCCACCTACATCTCCACCTTCACACGCGACCGCGCCGCCACCCCCCAACTCTCCTACCTCGTCACCGACGCCGACAGCAACTCCGACTTCAAAAACCTAGACCGCTGGTACGACCGCGACGCCGGCCAACAGCACGGCAAGTTCATCCTCTACCGCCTCAGGCTCCGACCCTAGTTTCGGGTATCGCAGAGACGCGGCGGCGTGGGTGTGCGATTGTTTGTCGCCGTCCACGCCACCGCGCCCTGGTGTCTTTACGCGCCCGCCGGAGGTTTCCCGCTTGAAGGTGAGTTGAGGGTTAAGTCGTGCCGCCGGTGTTGGGTTTGCGCCGGGCCGTTTTGTACTCGGACTTGCGCTTGAGGCCGAGGGCTTGCAGTTCGCTTGAGTCCTTGCCGAATTGGGCGCGGACCTGGTCTTTGACGCCGAGGATGGTGTCGTGGAAGCGCCAGGCTTCGGCCACTGCCTCGTCGCGCGCCGCGGCGGACGCCGCCTCGGCCTGCACGGCGGCTTGCTGCCTGGCTAAGAGCGCGGCGTGCGCCGTCTCGACGTTCGCCAGCGTGTAAGTAGGGTTGTTGGGATTGTAGCCCGTTAGGGTTTTCAGCGCGGCGAAGGCATCTTCATCCGCGCCCAGGACCGCCGGGCTGATGGGTTTGGTTTCGTTTCTTGCCATCGAAGGAATCTCCTTAGTGAGTCCAAAGAGACGGGTGCGCGTGAGACCTCGCGCATCTTACGCGGCAAATTGTCACGCAGGCAATAACTATTTTCGGGACTGAACCCGAGTGCTACAGGCGGCGAACTCTTATTTCTTAGGCGCGAGGTGATTTGGACGCGCCGCGAGCTTAGTTCGCCACCCGTCTAACTAAGCTCGCACCACGTCGAAGAGACTTCGCGCGCGTGACAACTAAGGAAGACACCCGTCGAACTAAGGAATCTCCCCGTCGAACAAGCCGCGACGACCGTCCAACAAAGGAAGCGCGGCGTCGAACTAAGGAAGACGCACGTCTAACTAAGTTCGCGCCGCCGCCAACAAAGGAAGCTGAAGGGATTTGCTTATCCAATCGCCATCGCTTCGACGGCGTCGAGGCGGATGATGACGCGGCTGAAGGTCTGGTTGCGGACTTCGATAGCTTCGAGGCCGATGATTTGGGTGACGATGCCGGCGATGGTCTGGCCTTTGATGAAGATGGTCAGGCCGCGCTTCTCTTTGTGGCTCAGCTCGATTAGCTCTTTGAATAGTTCCATGTGCGCTCCTTTCCCCGTCATTATTATACGAGTCGAGAAGTAAAGTAAGGAGCAAAGAGACGGGGCCGTGATTGAATCCGCGTGCCGGGTAGAGGTTCAGTTTGGAGCGGATTCAAACAGGATGGACAGGATAGGCAGGATAGAGAGAAAGAATCATTGCTTTTTCTTCATCCTGTTCATCCTGTCCATCCCTGTTAATTCCTTCTGCGCTTCATACTGAACCACTACCGCGCGCCGCTCACTCTGGCGTGCCGGAAAAAAATCCGCTAAGATGGCCGCGTCCGTTCGCGTACTCTACCTCGCGCCCCGAAGTCATAACGCCTCATCCGAGTCGTTCAGCCAGGAGCCCCCCAATGTCTCACGACGCACACATATTCATCAGCTATGCCAAGGAGGACGAGACGGCCGCCGAAAAAGTGTGCCGGGCTCTTGAGGCCGACGACCTGCCTTGCTGGTATTCGGAACGCAACCTGTACGGAGGCGAAACATTCGGCCGGGAAATTGTCAAGGCCATCTCTGACTGCCGGCTGATGTTGGTGATTTTGTCGTCACACGCCAACGAGTCTAATTACGTCGCGAGCGAGTGCGATTGCGCTGTCAGAAAAGAGAAGCCCATCCTCCCGCTGCGAATAGAGAACGTGGAGCCCGGCGAAGACCTGGAACTTCATCTTCACAGGAGGCACTGGGTCAACGCCTGGACGCCACCTTTGGAGTCCCACTACCAACATCTCATCGAGTCTGTCCGAAAGCTCCTGGAAAAAACAGAGCAGGAGCAGACGCGCGGACGGCTGAGAAAGCAGTCCGACAGCACCGTCTTGATGTGGGATGAGGCGCCGCCGCCGACGCCGAACGAAAAAATCCCCGCGGGCACGGGTGTGACCGAAGAGGATGAGGACAAGGTGACCGGGCCACTCCCCCTGAGCCCTCTCCCTGAGCCGGCCCCTGTGGAGCCCCCCGACCAGCCACCCGTCGAACAAGTCCCCAAGCCGCCGCGCGCGGGCGCGGCTGCGTGGCGGGAGCTGATCGCGCCCTTCAATAACAGATGGGTCATCGGTGCCGCGGCCTCCGTAGCGGTAATCGTACTGCTGATTATAGTCTGGCGGTCACAAACACCTGGCGTCCGTGTCGGCGGACCCGAAGCGGAAGCAACAGTGACCCCCACGCAGTCTCCGCCACAGGGCAGTGAGACGGGGTCAACGACATCGGCTGATACGACTGAGTCAACGACGCCGATTGTTGACAACCCGCCGCCACAGCCGGGTGAAAAGGAGATTATCCCGGAGGACATGACGACGGACGTCCGGGAGGAAGGCACGGCAGCATCGGCCACTCGCGACGGTAATACTCTTTTTTACATTGAGGAGGACTATCCCGAGGCGGCGAAGCAGTATCTCATTGCCGTTAACGAAGAGCCGGAAAATCCCAAGTATCACTCTAACCTGGCAAACGCCCTATTTCTTCAGTTGCAGCACGCGAAAGCGGAGGTCCACTATCGTCGTGCCATCGAGCTTGCGGAAAAAAAACCTGAATTGTACGGGACAAAGGCGAATCATCACGAGAAGCTGGCCATGTATCACGATAACCTGGGCGACGTCTTACGCGGACAGAATAAGGATGAGGACGCGGAAAAGGAATACCGCACCGCCAAGGAATTGGCTCCGAACAATTCTCATTATCACAATGACCTGGGCTACGTCCTGTATAAGCAAGGGTACAGGCTAGGAAAGAAAGCGGAGAAAGCAAAAGCAGAGGTGCGGGCCAAGCTGAGAGAAGAGGCGCGGGCCAAGTTGAACGAAGCGGTGTCCCATCACACCCGGGCGTTGGAGCTTATTAACAAGCAGGGCGGCGGGGACACGGACAAAGTGAAAAATTATAAGGCCCAATACCATCTTAATCTGGGTAACGCCCGGAACGAGCTGGGAGATACCGGGTCGGCGAGGAAAGAGTACAACGCTGCCCAGAAATTTCTCACGAAGACAACTGACCCTAAAGTGCAGGCTGGCGTGATGGACGGTCTGAGTAAAACCGAAGACGCGCCCGAGCCACGCAAAGCCTCGCTCCAGCCTCGAAAAAAATAGGCAGCTACGAAGAGACGCGCGCGAGCCTAAGTGTGCCCGTTCGCGCGCGCGAGGTGTTCCTTGAGGTAGCGGCCAGTGTGAGAATCTTTCGCCTTCATCAACTCTTCGGGCGTGCCGGTGGCGATGACGCGGCCGCCGGCGTCGCCGCCCTCGGGGCCGAGGTCTATGACGTAGTCGGCGGTCTTGATGACATCCAGGTTGTGCTCGATGACGAGGAGTGAGCCGCCGGCCTCTATCAGGGCGCGGAAGGCGGCGAGCAGTTTGTTGATGTCGTCGAAGTGGAGGCCGGTGGTCGGCTCGTCGAAGATGTAGAGCGTCTTCGCGCCGGTGCGTTTTGAAAGATGCGCGGCGAGCTTGACGCGCTGGGCTTCGCCGCCGGAGAGCGTGGTGGCGGATTGGCCCAGACGTAAATAGCCCAAGCCTACGTCGTCGAGGACGCGCAGGCGGTTCGTTATCTTCGGCACGTCGCGGAAGAAGGTCATGGCCTCGCGGACGGTCATGCTGAGCACGTCGTTGATGTTCCGGCCGCGGTAACGCACGTCCAGAATCTGCGGCTTGAAGCGTGTCCCCTTGCACTCCTCGCAGACCAGCTCCACGTCGGCCAGGAACTGCATCTCGACGGTGACGGTCCCGTCGCCCTGGCACACTTCGCAGCGCCCGCCCGGAACGTTGAAGGAGAAGAAGGAGGGGTCGAAGCCGTGCGACTGCGCCTCGCGCGTCTGGCTGAACGCCTCGCGGATGGCGTCGTAGACCTTGATGTAGGTCACGGGGTTCGAGCGCGGCGTGCGGCCGATGGGCGACTGGTCAACGAGAATCACGTCGTCAACGAATTGCCCGCCCTCTAGTTTCTGGAACGCGCCGACGTGCCCCTGCCAGTCGCCGCGCTGCTTCTTGAGGCCCGCGTAGACGCAGTCGTGAATCAGCGTGGACTTGCCGGAGCCGGAGACGCCCGTCACGCAGACGAGCATATCGAGCGGTAGGTCCACGGCGATGTCTTTCAGGTTATGCTCCGACGCGCCGCGCACGACGAGCCGCCGCTTGTGCGGCACGCGCCGCTGCTTAGGCGCTTTGATCTCCGCCTCGCCGCGCAGGTAGCGCGCCGTCAGTGAGTTCTTGTCCGTCAGCAAGTTCGGGAAGTCGCCTTCGTAGATGACCTGTCCGCCGAGTTCACCGGCGGCCGGGCCGATGTCTAAGATGTGGTCGGAGGCGCGCATCATCTCTGGGTCGTGCTCGACGACGAGCACCGTGTTGCCTATGTCGCGCAGGCTGTGGAGCAGACGAATCAATCGCTCGCTGTCGCGCGGGTGCAAACCGATGGAGGGCTCGTCGAGAACGTAGAGCGCGCCGACGAGCGAGGAGCCGAGGTTGGTGGCGAGCTGTATGCGCTGCGCCTCGCCGCCGGAGAGCGTGGAGGCCAGGCGGTCAAGCGTCAGGTAGTCGAGTCCTACGTCAACGAGGAAGCGCAGGCGGCGGCGGACTTCGTACAGCACGCGCTCGGCGATGGCCGCCTGCTCCGTGGAGAGTTCGAGCGCGTCGAAGAAGGCCGCGGCGTCTTTAATCGAGAGCGCGCAGATGTCCGGCAGCGTGCGGTCGCCGACGCGCACGACGCGCGCCTCCTGCCGCAGACGACCGCCCTGACAATCCGGGCACAAAGTATAGCCGCGATATTTGGAGAGGAAGACGCGGATGTGCAGCTTGTACTTCTTGGTTTCCAGCCACTCGAAGAAGCCGCGCACGCCGCCCCAGTGGCCCTTGCCCTCTACGACGGCGAGCTGATGCTCGCGCGCCATCTCCCCGAACGGCACGTCCAGGGGGATGCGCTCCTGTTTGCAGAAGCGGCGCAGTTCCGTGCGCGCCCACTCGAACTGCGGCTTCGTCCAAGGCTCAATCGCGCCCTCCCCGAGCGTCAACAAGGGATTGGGAATCACCAAATCCAGATCGAGGCCGATGGTGTTGCCGAAGCCCTGGCACGTCGGGCACGCGCCGAAGGGGTTGTTGAAGCTGAAGAGGCGCGGCTCCGGCTGCGCGTAGACGCTCCCGTCGTACTTGCACTCGAACCGCTCCGAGAAGCGCAGGCGACGTGAGTTCTCTTCGACCGTCTCTATGAGGGCCGTGCCGTGGCCCTCCTGGAAGCAGGTCTCCAAGGAATCCACCAGCCGCTCGCGCACGTCGGCGCGCGCGGCGAGGCGGTCAATCAGGACGTAAACGTCGTCGAAATTGGCCCGGGCGAAGTCGTCCGGCGAGCGCAGGTCAATGGTCTGGCGCGAGGCCGCGTCGTAGAGGCGCGTGAAGCCGCGCTGCATCAGACTCATGACGTGGGCCGTCACGGTCTGGCGCGTCATCGCGGGCGCTTCCGCGGCCGCCTTCCGCTTGCGCGCCGCGCCGGTCTTCTTCTTGCCGCCGCCGTTGTTCGTCTCCGTGCGCAGGCCGGCTTCCGCAGGGAAGAGGACGTAAAAGCGCGTGCCCTCGTTGAGCGTCTCTAAAGTTTCGTGCGCGGCGGACTCGGGCGAGTCCCTGTGGACTTCGCGGCCGCAGACGCGGCAGAAGGTCGTGCCGACGCGCGCGTACAAGAGGCGCAGGTAGTCGTAGACTTCGGTCTGCGTGCCGACGGTCGAGCGCGGGTTGCGCGTCGAGTTTTTCTGCCGGATGGCGATGGCCGGCGCGATGCCGCGCACCTCGTCCACGTCCGGCTTGTCCATCCGCTCCAAAAACTGGCGCGCGTAGGCCGAGAGCGACTCGACGTAGCGGCGCTGCCCCTCTGCGTAGATGGTGTCGAAGGCGAGCGAGGACTTGCCCGAGCCGGAGACGCCCGTGACGACCGTCAGCCTCCCGACGGGGATGGAAAAAGAGATGTTCTTGAGGTTGTTGACGCGCGCGCCGCGCACCTCTATGGCTTCTTCTATCATGTCCCTTAAAGATTGCCACAGCACACAGCGGGGGATTTCAGGGCGGCGGCAAACTCACATGATAACCCGAATTTTCCCGGAGGCGAAACGCGCAGGGGACGATAAAAGTAAAGACGAAAAAGGCGCAGGAATCGGGCCGTTAATCAACAAGCCCCGTCAGGGGCGACTGACAATAGCCCAGCACTTCAGTGCTGGGAATCACGCGCAAAAACGAACCGAGTCCCGTAGGGACGATTGAATCTTTCAGCCGTCCCTACGGGACTCAAAATATTTCTCGCACTGTTCCCAGCACTGAAGTGCTGGGCTATTTTCGGGTGTCCCGGACGGGACAAACGGACTTGCGCTTACTTCTGCCTTCTCACTGTCACGCCGGGCGGGGGGCGGAACTCGAAGGCGTCGGGCGGGGCGGTGAAGTTTTCGCGGACGTTCGTCAGCGTCACTTCCGAGACCGCGCCGGACATCTCCAAGAGCCTCACTTTCATGATCCTGCCGTCCGGGTAGACTTCGAGGAAAATCTCGCGCAGGCCGGTCGCCGCACCGCGCGGGACGAGGCGCAGGGTGCGCGTCTCGGCGCTCGTCCCCGTGAGCGTGATCGAGCTGAACTCGCGCCGGAGGTTGGTCTGGCCGAGGAGGAAGAGGAAGGGGAAGCGCGCGTCCGAGACGTTGTTCAGATCGGCGTGCGTCGCCTCGCGGTCTGCCGGGACGTAGAGCCACACGTCGCGCCCGTTGACGATGAAGAGCTTGCCCGGCTTGGGGTCGTACTCCCAGCGCATACGCCGCGGCCGCTGCAAGACCAGCCGCCCGCGCTCGCGCCGCACGCGCTGGAAGCCCGGCGCGCTGTAGGTCTGCTCGAACTCCGCGGCCAGCCCGCGCATCCGCCCGTAGCGCGATTCGAGCTGGCGGATTAACTGGTCGGCCTCGCTCCCCGAATCCTTCTGTGCCCGCGCCGCGGCGGGCGCGAGGACGAAGAAGAGAAGCCCGCAAATGAGGATTGTACCGCGGCTCATTGACGATGAAATTCTAACGCCAGTCGGGTGGCTCCGCGGGCGGCACGTAGGCGTTAGCCGCCAGTTGTTTTGTGCCAAAGTATGACGGGAGGTGACGGCCGAGGAGTTGGCGGAAGGCCGCCTCCTGTGCGGGGCCTGCGAAGGCGCGCTTCGGAATCACGGAGATCATGTGCTCGCCGTAGACCAGTATGTAGAACCTCTCGTCCTCCCAGACCTGATTGTACAGGCTCCACTGAAGCACGGAATCAATCTGCGCGGTCTTGAACTGTATGCCGTCGTCGGAGAATTGCAGGAAATACTCGTCGCGGAACTTAGGGTCGCGGCGGAACCTCTGGCGCGGCAGGACGAAGAAGCCGAGGACGAACAGGATGGGCGGAATGAAGGAGGCGACGACGAAGAGAATCAGGAAGTCGGACGCGACCTCCAGCCACGACAGCAGGAAGATGCACGCGACTATGTAGAGTGAGCAGACCGCGAGCCGGAAGAGAAACTTCTTCGAGCGCCTCATGTAAAGGCGCGTCGCCGCGACGTACTCCTCCTCCGTGTACCTGAATTGCAGGTTGACGACTTCTTGCATCAGCGGTCCTTCGTAAAGTCTACCCCGCGGACGAACAGTTCTTCCAGCGACTGGCGGACGGGCTGGACGGAGACGAGGCGGCCGCCCGCGCGGCGCAGGGCCGCCAGCACGGCGTCCACGTCACTCTCGTCTGCCACCTCGACGCGCGCGCCGACGGCCGTCGGCGTGACCTGCGCGCCCGCGGGGAGGCTCGAAAGCTGGTCCGCGTCCGCGCCCGCGACCGTGATCTCTATGCGGTGCCCGCCCTGGCCGGCGCGCTCGCGCAGCTCCTCCAGGCGGCCCGTCTCGCTCAAGCGGCCGCGGTTCAAAATCGCCACGCGATCGCAGAGCACCTCTATGTCAGACAGGATGTGCGAACACATGAAGACGGTCGTGCCCGCGGACCTGAGCGACGCGATGAGGTCGCGCACCTCGCGCCGGCCGATGGGGTCAAGCCCGCTCATCGGCTCGTCCAGGAAAACAATCTCGGGGTCGTTGACGAGCGCCTGCGCCAGCCCGACGCGCTGCAACATACCTTTAGAATATTTGCGAAGCTGCTTGTCCCAGCTCTTCTCGTCTAAGCGCACGCGCGCGAGCAACTCTTCCGTGCGCCGCTCGCGGTCGCGTTTGCGGTAGCCGAACAGCTCGCCGCAGTAGTTCAGAAGCTCGCGCGCCGTCAGGTAGTCGTAGAAGTAAGGGTTCTCGGGCAGGTAGCCTATGCGGGCGTGCATCTGCACGTCGCTGATGTCGCGCCCGAGGATGCGCGCGCGTCCCGCCGTCGGGTAGATGAGGCGCATCAGGAGCTTGAGCGTCGTCGTCTTCCCCGCGCCGTTCGCGCCGAGGAAGCCGAAGATTTGGCCGCCCTCGACCGTCAGGGTCAGGCCGTCGAGCGCGCGTACCTTCTTCTTGCGCCAGAAGCCGACCTCGTAATCCTTCGTCAGGTTCTCAATCTCTACAACAGGCATGGCTAGTCACTTGTAAGGGACCACCGATTTGGGGTCCAGGTCAACGTCGCATTCGTCTTTCATGAGGACGTAGGGCGTGTTTGCCGGGTCGAGCGGCGCGCCCGTGCCCGCGTCAACTGTGAGGCCCGCCGCGCGCAAGGCCCCAGACACCTCGCGCCACTCGGAGGCGCAACGGCCCTGGCGCGTCTGGTACTCTTTCAGGACTTTGCGAACTGCATCGCGCTCCTCGAACGAGGTGATCTGCGCCAGCCGGAGTTCGGCCATGCGCTTAATCGTCTCGTCCTCGGCTTCCTCCTTCATGCGCTGGTAAATCTCGCGCGCAGTCCCACGGCTGCCGCCCTCGGCCAGCATCCGGGCGCTCATCGCGCGCAGCCAGGGCGGAGCGCCCGCCAGCCCCGCGCCCGCCGCGTACTTCTCGGCGGCTGCCTGGTAGTCACCGCGCTGCCAGTAGATGTAGCCCAGGTGATGAAACAAGCGCCACTCCGAGGGGTTGTGCTCGATGCCCTTCTCAAGGAGCTTGATGGCGTGCTCGTCGCTGACGGCGGGGAGCACGACGGCCCCGTACTCGTAGACGGGGATGAACTGCGGGTCGAGCGTGGTCGCAGTGTCCAGGAGCGGGTAGAGCAGCCGCAGGTCCAGGTCGCCGAGGTTGCTGCCGCTGAACTTGCCGCCCGCGCCGATGACCTTGCGCCCGACGTATTGCAGCGAGCGCATCCAGTACCAGTCTGCAACCAGCCCGTTAAAACTGAGGCTCATGCGCCGCGCCGCGCCGCCCGTCACGTAAAGCCTCTCCTCCTCGACCGCCGGGTCAACGGGCGGGCGTCGCACTTCCAGCCAGCGGTTCAGCGCCGCGGCCGAGCCGAGGCCGACGACGACCAGCAGGAGCAGCCAGACGGTCTCACGCCGCCGCGCCCCGCGAGCCTCGCTGTCATCAATCGTCGGAGTACTCATTTGAAGTTGCGGCGGTTGAAGATGAGCGTGGCGGCGGCCAGCAGCACGGCGATGTAGGCGGCGGCGTAGGCCAGCGAGGCGAAGAACATCGCGGGCGCGGGCGTCTGCCCGTGCGCCGTCGGCGTGATGTAGCTGTAGTTCGAGAGGTTCGGCAGCAGGTAGAAGAGCGCGCCGAAGAAATAGCGCGCGCCCGCCGTCCCCATCGCGGAGGCGAAGGTCTTCAGGTCCGCGCTGAAGTGGCCGATGATGAAGACGAAGAAGGTCAGCAGCGCCGAGAGCGCAGGCGACGAGAACGAGGAGAAGAGAATCGCCACGCCCGTCAGGATCATCAGCTCGACGTAGATGAGCGCGATTGCCGGCCAGATGTTGAGGATGGGCACGTCCCAGGCCCTACGCACGTAGAGCAGCGCGAGCGAGAGGCCGACGCCCATCACGAGGACGTTGACCAGCAGCGTCAGGCAGAGGCCCAGGTACTTGCCGACGAGGAACTCACCGCGGCCGACCGGCTTTGAGAAGATGGCATAGATGGTGCGCCGCTCGATCTCCTTGTAGACGAGCCCGACGCCGACGAAGATGGAGATGAACGCGCCGAAGAGCAGCATCGCGCTCAGCCCCATGTCTATGATGATCTTCGACTCCTGCGCCGCCGATAGCTCGCCGAGGAAGACCGCGCCGACGATGAGGAGCAGGACGAAGAGGACGAGGTTGTAGAGCACGCGGTCGCGCACGGCCTCGCGGAAGGCGTTGCGCGCGATGGCCGCGACGCGGCCCGGCATCGTCGAGCGGCGGGCGGCGGCCGCGGCGCTCCTGTCTGTGTGAATGTCTGGCGCGAAAGTGCTGAGGTTGGATGCTTCTTTTATTTCTTTTGCCATTGCGCGACGACAAAGCACGAGAGCTTTTTGCCTTGAAGTTGAGAGAACAGAGACCCCACGCTATCTTGGTACTTTACCCGATTGAAACTGAAATGCGAAGAGCCTCGCGGCCGGCGGCCGCGAGGTCTCTAGCGCGGCATCGTTGAGCGGCCTCGGTGATTGATTCGCTGTGGGTTCTTCGTTAAAGAAATGCGGGGGAAGAAGTTTGAACTTCGGCCCCCGCATTTTCCAATTGGACTAAAGGTTATTACTGGTTGCCGAGAGCGGCCAGGCCGGTGCCGGCAGCGTCGTCCCAGCAAGCGGCCCTGTTGGCGACCGGGGCGGTGCTGACCGCGCCACGCATGACGCCGTCTTCCTCAAGGCAGAACTGGCGGGTGCCGGACTGCGAGACGCCGCTGGTGACCTGCGGGCTGCCCTGCGCCATGAACTGCGCGAGCGTGCCGACGGCCGGGGCGATGATGTCCGCCGCGCGGACCGTGAAGATGTAACCGCTCTTGGTGCCGGTGCCGAGGACGGGGTCCACGAGGTCAGCCGTGTCCAAGTTGGCGAGGGTGCCGAACGCGCCGTTGCCGGTCGTCGCCTGGTAGGTGGCTTCGGCCGAGTGAATGGTGCGGAGGCTGGACTGGGCCGAGCCCTCGTTGGCGGCGCGGCGGGAAGCGAGAAGGTTGGGGATAGCGATAGCGGCAATGATGCCGATGATCGCGACGACGATCAAAAGCTCGATGAGAGAGAAGCCAGACTGGCCTTTTTTCTGTTGCATTTCTTTCGGGTGCTCCTTGAAGAGTAAGGTGAATTTTGTCGAAATTTATCGCGCCATCGGCTTTCTCAGGCAGTAGTGCCGCGCTCGGCGCGCGTTGCGGTCACAGCGGGTCTTTACAAACGCCGTGCCGCAAGCTCGCGGCCGGTCGAAGCCTTGAAAATTCAAAGAAAACTGAGGCGCTTTAGTCTCACGCGGCCGCGCCGCGTGGGGACGGACTTTGCTGACTGACAAATAACGGCAGCCCGTCTGTGACGGTTTTCGTTAAGTCGGGCGTGGGTTTGTTAGTCCACGGGGTTGCTCGCCACGGTGGCGACCGCCCCGACTTCGACCCGGATGATGCCGGAGCCGTCAACGAAGTAGTGCTGGAAGGCGTTCGTCGGGTCGAGTACGGGGGCGGCGTTCGCCTCGTAGTCGAGCGCCGTCGCGGCCGTCACGTCGAACGTGTAGCCGCTCTTCAACCCGGCGTTGAGGCTCGGGTCAATGATTAGCCGCGCGGTCCCCAGTTCGGGCAGAGTGCCGTAGCGGCCGTGGGTCGCGCGGTAGGAAGACTCCGCGGAGTTGATGGTGCGCATGGAGGCGACGGCCGAGGCGGAGCGTGTCGCCTGCCTGGCCTGTTCGAGGTAGGGCATGGCAATCGCGGTGATGATGCTGATGATGGCGACGACGATCAGCAATTCGATCAGCGAGAACCCTTGTTGTGTCGTAGTAGATTTTCTCATCGGAGGTGCGGCCGGGCTGCCTTTCTGGGAGGTCGGATGCCCAAGAGGCGTCGGGCATACCCCCGCCGCACAGCAATGAGCGTGCCGCAGATGAGGCGAGAGGGAGGATGAGAGCCGCGCTCTCATCCTCCCTCTCGCCTTTTTACTTTTACCTTTTACTTATCCCCGCGTGGCGGAGTCGCGCAGTTGGGCGGTCAGGCCGCGGATTTGATGTTTGTCCAGGAGGTGGCGCAGCGAGCGCACGGAGAGGTGCAGGAGGTCCGCGGCGCGCGTCTGGTTGCCGCCCGTGCGGCGCAGGGCTTCGAGCACGTAGGTCTTCTCCAACTGCTCTAAGTAGGCGACGATGTTGATGCCCTCCTCGGGCAGCGCGAAGGCGGAAGCGACGCGCGCGGGGTTGTAGTTGGTAATCTGTTCGGGGAAGCGCTCGGCCTGAATCGTGTCCGTGCGCTCCAACGCCACGGCGCGCTCGATGGTGTGCTCTAATTCGCGGACGTTGCCGGGCCACGAGTAGGCTTCCAGGAGCCTGAGCCCCTTCTCGCTGATGGTGACCTGGCGGCCCGTCTGCGCGCAGAACTTTTTGATGAAGTGTTCGGTCAGCTCCACTATGTCTTCGGCGCGGTCGCGCAGCGCCGGGAGTTCTATCGGGATGACGGAGACGCGGTAATAGAGGTCTTCGCGGAACTGCCCGTCGCGGACCATCGCGGAGAGGTCGCGGTTGGTGGCGGCGATGACGCGCGTGTCTATGTCGAGTTCCTCGTGCGCGCCGACGGGGCGGACCTTGCGCTCTTGCAGGACGCGCAGGAGCTTGACCTGCATGGCGGGCGACATCTCGCCTATCTCGTCGAGGAAAATGGTCCCGCGGTTGGCGGCCTCGAACAGCCCCTTGCGGTTCGTGTTCGCGCCCGTGAACGCGCCGCGGACGTAGCCGAAGAGTTCACTTTCGAGCAGCGTCTCCGTGAACGCGCCGCAGTTGATCGAGACGAAGGGGCGCTCGGCGCGCGGGCTGAGGTCGTGTATGGCGCGCGCGACCAGCTCCTTGCCCGTGCCGCTCTCGCCGGTGACGAGGACGGTGGACTGCACCTCGGCCACGGTCTCGATCATCTGGTAGACGGCCTGCATCCTTTCGGAGCGACCGATGATGTTGCCGAGGCTCCCGCGCTCGCGCTGCTCCTTGATGAGCGCGTCCTTCTCGATCTTGAGAGCCTCGACCTCTTTCTTGAGCGTCAGGCGTTCGAGCGCCTTGGCGACGATGAGTTTTAGTTCGTCTATGTCGAAGGGCTTGGTGATGAAGTCGTCGGCCCCGAGCTTGAACGCCTCGCGCGCCGTGTCAACGGTGGCGAAGGCCGTCATCATCACGACGGCGACTTCGGGCAGGAACTCGCGCGCGGCGCGCAAGAGTTCGATGCCGCCCATGTCCGGCATCTTCACGTCCGAGACGATGAGGTCCGCCGGCTCCTCGCGCAACAGTTCCAGCGCGCGCCGCCCGTTCTCGGCCACTCGTACCGCGTGGCCCTCGCGCCCGAACACAATCGAGAGGAGCTGCCGCATCCCCTGTTCATCGTCAACGATTAGTAGTTTAGCCATAAGGCAGAAGTCAGGAGTCAGAAGTCAGGAGTCAGAAGTCGAAAGAGCCGCTATATATTCCACTAGCATCTTACTGATTTCTTCGAGCAGCGGCATCAACTCAGGATTATCACCATAACCAAGGTCTCTCGCCAAAATCAAATAATAGCGGCACTCTTCGAGGGAGCCTTGCGCGATGTTCATAAAGCGTGCCTTGTCCGCCCTACTCTTTTTCTTGAACCCTTCTGCGATATTGGCCGGGATGGATATGGCCGCTCGCCTGAATTGAGAGGTTAATCCGTATACTTCCTTTTGGGGAAAATAATCGCTGTAATTGTAAACCGCCAGGACGAATTTGTGCGCCTTCTGCCAGACCAGCAAGTCTTGGAAACTTGTCGCCGGTGTCCTATCCATTCTGACTCCTGGCTTCTGACTCCTGGCTTCTGACTCCCGGCAGCTCTATCGCGATGGTCGTGCCCTGGCCTTCGAGGCTGCGGACGTTGATGGTGCCGCCATGGTCGCGGATGATTTGATAGACGATTGAGAGGCCGAGGCCGGTGCCGCCCGTGCGCGACGAGAAAGGCTCGAAGAGGTGCTCGACCTGCTCGGGCGACATTCCTTGCCCCGTGTCCGTGAAGGTGATTCGCAGGCGGCGGCCGGCGGCCGGCTTCAGCTCGGCGCGCAGAGCCCCGCCGCCGGGCATCGCCTGGAGCGCGTTGCGCGCGATGTTCCAGAAGACCTGTTTGAGCTGCGAGGCGTCCGCGTCCGTCATCACGGCCTCCGCGGGGTAGTCCTCTTCGAGCGCGTGCTCGGGGCGCAGCTCGGGGCTGTGGCGCAGGAGCGTGAAGGTCTCCGCCAGAAGCTCGCGCACGTCCACGCTCTCGTGCGCGCGCGAGCGCGGCCGCGCGTAGGTCAGGTAGTCCGTGATGATGCGGTTCAGGCGGTCAGACTCGCGCAGGATGATCTCCATCAGCTCGGCCTGCTGCGAGTTGCCGTCCATCTCGGAGCGGAGCACCTGAATCGAGCCGCGCATGGCCGCGAGCGGGTTGCGGATTTCGTGCGCGATGGAGGCGGCGACGCGCCCCACGGCCGCGAGGCGGTCCTGGCGGCGCGAGGTCTCTTCGAGCGCGCGCACCTGCGTCAAGTCCTGGAAGGTGATAACCAACCCCGTCGTCTCGCCCGACTCCGCGAAGAGCGGGAAGATGCTGAAGCCGAGGCGCAGGCGGAGCCCGTCGGCCGTCAGACAGTTGGCTTCGAAGCGCGGGCTCGGCCGGCTCGCCTCGGCCGCGCTCATGGACTCTCGTATGTGCTCCTCGATCTCGCCGAGGAAGATGGAGACGTTCTGTCCGCGCACGTCCTCCGCGCGGTAGCCCGTGATCTCTTCGGCCGCGGCGTTGAAGATGTAGATGTGGCCCAGCAGGTCTGTCGTGATGACGCCGGAGCGGATGGACTCGACGATGCGCTCGTGCAGCGCGCGCAGGTTGGCGAGCGTCTGCGTCGCCTCCGTCAGCTGCACGTCGTAGTGCGACTGGCGCTGCGCGAGGCGGGCCGCCAGCAGCCCGACGAAGAGGAAAGCCACGTCGTTGAGGCCGACCGCCTGCACGGCCTTCAGGAGCGAGGCGTCGGGCGCAGGCGGCACGTTCGACGGGATGACGCCCGTGACGACGGCCATCGAGAGGCCGGTGAAGACGGCGGCGCACCCGACCGCGGAGATGAGGGCCGCGCGCGCGCCGAGGAGGATGCTGGCGACCGAAATGATGACTATATAGAACGCTGCGAAGGGCGAGCGCACGTCGCCCGTGGCCCAGACGAGCCAGGTCACGATCAGCAAGTCCGCGAAGAGTTGCAGGCACGCCTGGAGCCGCCAGCGTCTGCTCAGTCTGAGCGCGGCGGCCGAGACGAGCGAGACCATGACGGAGGCGGCGAAGATGAAAAGGAGGCCGCGTTCCGAACGGCCCGCGGGGGCGTCGGAGAAGAGGGTGACGGCGAGCAGGAAGAGGACGGAGGCAGCCGCAACGCGCCCGATGATGAGCCACCAGAGGCGGCGGCCGAGCGTGCCCCCCTGCTCCGTTGTCTTCTCAGCCCGCATCGGTCATAAGCCTATCACAGGCGCGGCGGCTTGAGGCAGAAAGAAAACGGTAAGCTGATTTTTTCGTGGGACGGGTGGGAATGAATCGTCAGCTCCGAGCGCGCGACGCTCACTGAGTCGGCTTGGCTTCGAGCTTTTCGACGCGGTCCTCAAGGTCGCCCAAGTCTGAGCGTGTCTGGAACACGACGGCCTCGAAGCGGTCTAGGCGCTTCGTCACTTGACGCTTCATGTCCACAAGCTCCCGCCTCGTGTCCACGATCTCCTTAAGCGCCTGCTCCCAGATAGGCTTGGTGTCGTAGGAACGCGCTTCGAGCCTCTGAAGCCGGCCGTCCAGCGCGTCAAAGCGGGCGAACACCCGTTCCTCGAAAGAGCGTCCGTCCGCGCCGCCGATGTTCTGTGTGGGTTCTTCGTTCATGGCTACTCCCGTATGAGATTATCGTGCCTGCTGAGTTTTCAGACAAGCGCAAATCGGGTGGCGGTGGCGGGTGGATGTCTCGGATTTAAAGATACAGAGAGGATAAAGTCAACTAAAACGGCGCGGGCTTACCGACGCGAGGGCCAGTTGAGAGGATCCATCAGTTGCGCGCGCAACTCGACCAGCTCTTTGCGGTGCGCTGCGTCGTGCTCGCGCATCAAGTGGAGGAGTTTCCCGAGCGTGATTTGGCCTACGCCTTCGAGCGTGCCGGCGCGGCCCAGTTGCTCGGAGGAGAGTTCGCGGACGGCGCGGAGGTTTTCGGCGCGGGCGCGCGTGAAGTCTGCGAGGGCAGTGGCGAAGTCCTGGCTGTTGTAGTCGCGCTCGCGGGCGAGGCGTGCGCCGTCAACGTCCGGCAGCTCCGGGTGATTCTCGGCCAGCAGCTTGCGGATGCGCGCGCCGTAGCCTTCCACCTCTATGTCGCGCAGGTGGCACGCGTTTTCGACGAAAGAGAACTGCTCGGCCGAAGGCTTCCACCTCAAGTCCCCGTCGGCGTAGCCCTGCGCCTGACTCCGAAGGAACACGGGCGTCTGTTCGAGAAACTCGACGACGCTTTGCAGGTCTTCCATCTGCGCCTCACTTCCGGCCCGAAGCCACGAAGATACTCATCAGCGCCTCATCGCCGCCGTCGGCCGGCGTGACGCGGCACTCTTCGCCCAGGTCGTCTACGCCGACATCGCCGAGCCCGGCGGCCGTCAGCCACTCTTCCAGCGCCTCGCGCCTGAAGCCCAGCCAGCGGTCGTGGTGCTCCGTCTTGAGAAACTCGAACGGGTGCTCGAACACGTCCGTGATGGTGACTCGCCCGCCGGGCTTGAGGACTCTTGTCATCTCCGCAATCGCGCGGGCGGGGTCTTCAACGTGGTGCAGGTACATATTCGCGAAAACGTGCTCGACCGACTCGTCCGCCAGCGGCAGGCTCTCCGCCTCTCCCGCGCGGTAGTCAACGAGGTCGCCGGCCACACGGAATTTCGTCTTCATCTTCGCCAGCATGGCCTCGGACTGGTCAACGGCGACGACGCTCAGGCCCCTGCGGAGCAGTCCCTCCGTGATGAAGCCCGTGCCGGCCCCGAGGTCCGCGGCCACTTGCCCGGCCCGCACGCCCGCGCGGTCGAAAGCCTTCTCGCGCACGCCCTCCGAGTAGAAGTTCGCGCGCATGGAGTCCCACTCGCCGGCCACCTCGTTGAAAAACTGCTTGCTGCTCATAAGAATTATCCAGCCTCTAAAGACGCGCCGCCGCCGCCTTGTCAACGAGCCATTCGAGCGAGCCGTCGGTCGGCTTGATTAACTGCGAAGGCAGCCGCCCGGGGTCAGGCTCGCCCTTGAGGACTTCGGCCAGCGGCCCAGCCTTGTTCGCGCCGGTGACGAGGAAGACGACGTGCGCGGCGCGGTTGATGGCGGGCGCGGTCAGCGTGACGCGGTAAGCGTTGAGCTTCTCGATCCAGTTGGCGGCGACCCAGGATTGCTGCTCGTCCAGCGCGAGGGTTCCGGGGAAGAGGGAAGCCGTGTGGCCGTCGTCCCCCATGCCGAGCAGGACGAGGTCAAAACTGGGCCACAACGCGTCGTTGAAGAAGGTGCGCAGCTCGTCCTCGTAAAGGCGCGCGTTGGCGAGGGCGTCGCCGAGACCGTTGATGCGGTGAATGTTCTCCGGCGGGACGGGGACGCGCGAGAGCAGCGCCTCGCTCGCCATGCGGTAGTTGCTCTCCGCGGAGTCTGCCGGCACCATCCGCTCGTCCCCGAAGAAGACGTGAACTTTGGGCCAGTCAATCCGGCCCTCGTAATCGGAGCCCGCCAGCAGCTCGTAAGCCCGCCGCGGCGTCGAGCCGCCCGAGAGCGCGACCGCGAACCGCCCGCGCTCGCCTATGGCCCGCTGTGCCAATTCGACGAAACGCTCGGCCGCCGTGCGCGCGACCGCCTCCGCATCCTCCAAAACCGTAACCTTCGGGGCCTCCATCTTCTTACTTCATCACACGGATAAGCTGGGCGGCCGACTGAAGCGCCTGCTCGTAGATGACGTCGCGCTGGAGCAGCGTCAGCTCGCGGCTGAGGCGCTGGCCTTCCGACTTCTGCTCGTAGCTGAGCACGCGGCCAATCGTGCGCCGGCCGTCAATCGTCGCCTCCGTCTCAAGTCTCTTCCGGTCGTCCGTGATGGCGACGCTGAACTCCGCGCCCGCGGCTTCGGCCGAAAGCACGAGCGAGACGAGCATCCCGTCGCACTGGTCTATGCGCTCGGTGGCTAACATCTCGGCCGTGATCTCGCGCCCGCCCGCGCTCAGCAGAAACTGAGTCGAGTTGTCTTCGCGCGCGCCGAGCCCTTCGAGTTTCCACCCGAGCCTTGAGGCGAGCCACCCCACGGCGAGCAGCGCCTTGGGCGCGACCTCTTCGGGCGCTACGTCCGGCGGGTCGTACTCCACGCGCACGCGGTCAATACGGTCCAGGAACGGCCTGTAGTCCGGCACGTCCCAGAAGCTCGCGACGAGCGTGCGCCACGAGGTCAGCCGCCCCCAGTTCAAATCCGAGGCAGACATGAACTGCGGGTGCGCCTTGATGACCTCGGCGAGGTGCAGCAGGTCTTCGTGCGGTCGGTCGAAGCAGGAGGAGTCAATGACGACGCGGTCGGCCATCGCCGTCAGGCGGCTGAACAGCGTGTCGCCGTAGTGCGGGATGTCTTTCCACCAGAGGAAGACGGGCACGTCGGGCACGAGCAGCGGCGCGATGGCGCTCGCCACGGTCTCCACGGCAGCGCCGGCCGCCTCGATCGTCACCTGCTCGCCGCAGACCTGCCGGCCGCTCCCGCCCAACCGCCGGCAGCGCGTCGAGACGTAAGCCTCCAGCGCAGGCGCGGCGGCCTCGCGGTCGGCCATCAGCACCAGCGTCCGGCCCGGGTGCTGCTCGTTGACCACGTCCAACATATCGTCAATCTTCTCGCGGTCGTCCTCAGCGGTCGCGTAGACCACCAGGTTCAACGCGCACGCGCGCGTCACGCCCGACTCCGCGTTGACGCCCTCGCCCGTCGAAGCCGGCTTCCACATCGAAGCCAACTCCTTCTCGATCTTCCCGACATCAATCCCCTTAGTCGGCGAAACAGGGATCGGGCTTTCGTTAGTCTGAATTTGCATTACCGCCCACCACCTCGCTCACGGTCTGCGCCAGCGCCGGCCGTCGCGTTCGATCAGCTCGTGCGCCTCTTTCGGCCCCCAGGTGCCCGCCTCGTAGTTGGGGAAGTTGACGTTCTTGTCGGCGGCCCACTCGTTCAGGATGGGCATGACCATCTCCCAGCCGCGCTCGGTCATGTCGGCGCGGGCGTAGAGAGTCGAGTCGCCGAGGATGCAGTCGAGGAGCAGGCGCTCGTAGGCTTCGGCCAGTTGCACGCCGAACGACGCCCCGTAGCGGAAGTCCATGTTGACCTCGCGGATGTTGGTCATCTGCCCGGGGACTTTGGCGGCGAAGCGCAAGGTGATGCCCTCGTCCGGCTGGATGCGTATGATGAGCTGGTTCGGCGTCACCTGCGCGCTCGCCGAGCCGAAGAGGTGAAGCGGCGCTTCCTTGAAGTGGATGGCGATCTCCGTGACGCGCTTCGGCAGCCGCTTGCCCGAGCGGATGTAGAAGGGCACGCCGGCCCAGCGCCAGTTGTCGAAGTACATCCTGAGCGCGGCGAATGTCTCGGTCGCGGAGTCGGGCGCGACGTCAGGCTCCTGGCGGTAGCCCGGGACGGATTTGCCCGCGATTGAGCCCGCGCCGTACTGGCCGCGCACGCACTCAATCCGCACGCGCTCCGGCGTGAACTCGCGCGCCGCGCGCATCGCCTTGAACTTCTCGTCGCGCACGGCCTCGGACTCCAGGCTGACGGGCGGCTCCATCGCCACGAGCGAGAGCACCTGGAAGACGTGGTTCTGAATCATGTCGCGCACGACGCCGGCCGTCTCGTAGTAGCCGCCGCGCCCCTCCACGCCGACCGTCTCGGCGTTCGTCAACTGGACGTGGTCAATGTACTGCCGGTTCCAGAGGGGCTCGAAGATGCCGTTGGCGAAGCGGAAGACGAGCAGGTTCTGGACCGTCTCTTTGCCGAGGTAGTGGTCTATGCGGAAAATCTGCGACTCGTCCAGGTAGGCCAGCAGCTCGCGGTTGAGCCGGCGCGCGCTCTCCAAATCTGTGCCAAAAGGTTTCTCGACGATGACGCGCACCCAGCTCTGGCCCTGCGGCCTGGCAAGATTGTGCTCGCCGAGCTGCTTGACGGCCTCGCCGTAAAACTTGGGCGCGACGGAGAGGTAGAAGAGGCGGTTCCCCTGCGTCCCGCGCTCGCGGTCAACCTGTGCCAAAATTTCGGCGAGCTTGTCGTAGTCCGAGGGGTTGTTGATGTCGGCCGTCAGGTAGTGCAGCCCCTGCGCGAAAGAGTTCCAGACCTCCTCGTCAACCTGCTTGGCCTCGGAGAACTCCTGGACGGCCTCCTTCATCCGCGCGCGGAACTCTTCGGTCGTCATCTCCGTGCGGGCGAGGCCGACGATGGCGAACTCGGCGGGCAGCAGGCGCTCCTGCACGAGGCGGTAGAGCGCGGGCAGCAGCTTGCGCTTGGCCAGGTCACCGCTCGCGCCGAAGATGACGACGGCACAGGGGGAGGCCGTGCGCTCAAGGCGGATGCCTGCGCGCAGAGGGTTTTCGAGGAGGGCTGTTTCCTGCATGGCTATCGGGTCGGCGGTTTAATCTGCACGGTCGGCGGTTTGATGCGCGGCGCGCCCTTCTTCGGCGCGGGCGCGCCGCGGCCAGCACCGGGCGCGTCCTGCGGGTCCGACGCGGCGGGCGGCGCAGGCGCTGTGGTCGGGGCTTCCTCTGGCGGCGGCGCACCGGCTTCGGGCTCGGGCTGCGGCTCCACGGCTGTCTGCGCGGGTGGCGGAGGCGGAGGTAGCGGCTCAGTCGCGACCTTGATGGAGTAAGTACGAGTCCTCCTGACACGCTTCTTCTTCCTGCGCCGCTGAGTCTGGCCCACCCCGTCCGCCTTGAAAGCCGGGCCGCCACTCACGGCCCCGGCCAAGACAACTCCCTCAAGGCCCAGGACGAGCGACAGCGCGATAACGATTGAGAGCTTAGCTTTCATCACGAAAAACAGAATACAGGAGTCAGGAGTCAGGAGTCAGAATGGATAAGGCGGAGAACCGCTTCAACAGATTCTCTTTTCTTCTGACTCCTGTCTTCTGACTTCTGACTCCTTCCTTTCATTGTGTCCCTTTGGCGTCCGCGCGTGGGACGACCTCGCCGACGAGTTCTTGCAGGCGGCGCAGGCCCGCGAGGGTGTCCGAGCCGAGGTCAACGCGGACGGCGCGGCGGTTGCGCGTGGCGAGCGAGCGGAAGTCGCCGCGCGCCTGCGCCTGCTTCAGCACGCTGAACGTGTAGGTGTGGCCCGGAATCGGCAAGTCCGTTTTGTCCGGCGCGGTGAGCTGTAGGAAGACGCCCGTGTCGGGGCCGCCCTTGTGCAGTTGGCCCGTGGAGTGCAGGAAGCGCGGGCCGTAGCCAGTCGTCGTCGCGCACCGCGTCGCGTCGCGCAGAGACGTGCGACTCGTCTGAAGCGCGGCCTCTATGTCCGGCGTCTCTTCGACGTAGCACAAGAGCGCGATGTAGTCGCCCGCCTTGACCTGCGAGAGGTGCGCGCGCAGGGCGTCCGCGACCGAAGCGGGCGGCAGGTGCTCGTGACGCGAGTCGTCCGCGTAGACCGTCAGCGTGCCGTCGCTGACAACCGGCGTCTGCTCCTGTAGCTTGCCCTCCTTCTCGAACTTGTCCAGCAGCTCGCGCGTCGCGTCCTTAGACTCCTGCACGTTGGGCTGGTCGAACGGGTTGATACCGAGCCGCCAGCCCGCGAACGCCGTCGCAATCTCCCACAGGAAAAACTCCTCGCCCAGGTCGTAGAGGTCCGTCAGAGTGCGGTAGACGACCGGATGGCCCGCCGCTTCGAGCGCCTTCAGCTTAACTTCCGTGTCGCCGTCGAGCTTGCCCACGGCGATGGAGACGAAGAGGCGGTCGTCGCCGTAAGCCGAAGGCGCGGCGAGCGGCTCTCCCGCGATTGGCACAATCCCTTTGCCCTCCTTGCCCGTGCTCTCGGCAATCAGCTGCTCAATCCAGAGGCCGAGCGCGGAGACTTTCGGGTCGGCGACGATGGTCAGCTTGTCGCGCCCAGATTTGGCACATTCGCCCAAAATCGCGCCGAGGCGCGCGCCAGGGTTGTCGCCCGCCGGGACGACCTGCGAGCACGCGTGCATGACGCGCTCGGCGCGGTCGAGCAGTTTCTCGATGTCGAGGCCCATCAGCGCGGCCGGGACGACGCCGAAGTAGGAGAGCGCGCTGTAGCGCCCGCCTATGTCGGCCGGGTTGAGGAAGACGCGCTTGAAGTGGTCGCGCGTCGCCATCTGCTCCATCAGCGTGCCCGGGTCCGTGATGGCGACGAAGTTCTCGCCCGGGTTCTCCTTCACGCGGCCCACCTGGTCGTACCAGTACTTGTAAAAAGCCAGCGGCTCGGTCGTCGTGCCCGACTTGGAGGCGATGATGAAAAGAGTCTGTGCCAAATCTATCCGCCCTTGGAAGTCTGCGAGCACGTCCGGGTCCGTCGAGTCCAGCACGAGCAGCTCGGGGTAGTTCTCCTGCGGGCCGAACGTCTGGCGGAAGACTTCGGGACACAGGGAGGAGCCGCCCATGCCGCAGAGCATGACGTGCTTGAAGTGGCGCGCGCCGCGGATGCGGTCGGCAAACGCGATGAGGTCGTCCTCGACGCCGATCATCACGTCCGGCACTGTGAGCCAGCCGAGCGAGTTTTTAATAATCTTCTGGTGCGCCTCGTCATCCTTCCACAGCGCCGCGTCCTTGCGCCAGATGTGGCGCAGCACGTCGCCCTTCTCAGCCTCCTTGATGGCCGCCGAGACGGCATCTCCATACTTGCCGAGCGAGGCCGTGAGCCGCCCGTGTATGCCGGAGATGAGCGCGTCGCGCTTGGCCTCTATGGATTCGACGAGCGTGTCGAACGAGCCGACGAAGGCGGTCAGGCCGTCGCGCTGCAACTTCTCCGTCACCTCTTCGAGACTGATGCCTAGGTCGGCGAGTTTCCCGAGCGCGTCGCGCGACTCGTCTAGGTCCGCTTCGAGCGTCTGGGCGGCCGTGCCGTGGTCGCGGAAGGCCGTGTAGGTCTGCGGCGGGACGGTGTTGACGGTCTCGGGGCCGATGAGGGTGTCCACGTAATACGTGTCCGGGTACTTGGGGTTCTTCGTCCCCGTGGAGGCCCACAGGCAGCGCTGCACCTGCGCGCCCTTGGCTTTCAACTTACTGAACCGCTCGCCGTAAAAAATCTCCTTGAACTTCTGGTAAGCGAGCTTCGTGTTCGCAATCGCCGCCTTGCCGGTCAACGCTTCGAGAGCCGCCCTCTCGTCTTCGCTCTGCGCGTGGCGCGCGCGGTATTCCAAATCCGAGTCTATGGCCGTGTCCACGCGCGAGACGAAGAAGCTGGCGACCGACGCGATGTGGTCAACCGGCTTGCCTTCGGCGTCGCGCCGCTCCAACCCTCTTATGAAAGCCTCGGCGACCTGCTCGTAATTTTCGAGCGAGAAGATCATCGTGACGTTGATGTTGATGCCGCGGTAGATGGACTCCTCGATGGCGGGCAGGCCCTCCTGCGCCGCCGGAATCTTAATCATCACGTTCCTGCGGCCGAGGCGGTTGAAGAGGCGGTCGGCCTCCTCAATCGTGCCCCGCGTGTCGTAGGCCAGGCGCGGATTGACTTCGAGACTGATGTAGCCGTCGAGGCCGTCCGTCTTGTCGTAGACGGGGCGGAGGATGTCCGCGCCGCGGCCGATGTCGTCGAGGACGAGCGCCTCGTAAATGTCGTTGACGCCCGCGCCCTGTTGGACGAGCGCGCGCATCTGCTCGTCGTAGTCTGTCGAGCCCGTAATCGCCTTCTCGAAGATGGTCGGGTTCGAGGTGACGCCGCGCAGGTCGTCCTCCTCAATCTTCTTTTGCAGGTCGCCCGTGTCCAGCATCGCGCGCCGGATGTTGTCATACCAGATTGACTGGCCGAGTCTCATTACTTCGACAAGACGATTGCTCATAACTCATGCTCCAAAAATTATTCACTCAAGCCTTTGCGCCTTACGCCTTAACTTTGCGCCTCCAGCGTGAACGGCTGTTTCGCGCAAAGGCGCTAAGGGAAAACGTAAGGCGCAAAGAGCGGCTCTGGGTTTCAGAGGCCGTGATAAGCGGTGCGGGCAATAGTATCACAATCGGCGGCCCGGCGGCCCGGCGTTCTGCGGCAGCCCTTCGATGAGGTGGTCGAAGGCGAGCCAGAGGCTCCAACTGTGGTGGTAGAAGGCGACGGGGAAGAGGAGCGCGGCCGCGAAGAGGAGCGGGAGGATCAACTGATAGTGAAATCCCGCGAGCAGGCAGGCGACGTAGACCATCAGGATGAAGGCTTCGGTCGTGACCACGTTGGCGAGAATCGCCCCGACGAAAAAGCCCGCCTCGCGCTGGAAGAGCGCGTCACACGAAGGGCAGTGGTGCCTCACCTTGAACGGCCGCTCCACGATTGACGACTCCGCGCAGACGGGGCACCGCAGGCGCAGCGCGCGCAAAAGTGTGCCAATAATGGGTGGGCGATTTCTCATCCTCTGGTGACAGCCTCAAGCTCACGCCGGGGAATGGAGGCGGCCGCCTCCCCCGTCGTCTCCTCGGTCGGGCAGCCGCCGGACGGTTGCTGTGCGACGATGATCTGCCGCGCCTCGTCCCTCAGGGCCGGCAGGCGCAGGCCGAAGACGACCGCGCCCACTATGCACACGGCGCCGCCGATGGCGACAGTCGTGGGCGCGCCGATGCGGCCCGCGAGCGTGCCCGCCAGGAGCGCGCCGATGGGGGCCATCCCCATGAACATCATCGAGTAGACGGCCATCACGCGCCCGCGCAAGCTGTCCGGCACCATCGCCTGCACGAGCGTGTTCGACGAGGCCATCTGAATCATCATCGAGAACCCGACGGGCACGAGCAGCGCGGCCGACAGCCAGAACGTGCGCGACTGCGAGAAGAGTATCAGGCTCATGCCGAAGCCCGCGGACGCGAAAGCCACCCAGCGCCCGAGGCCGCGCACGCCCTTGCGCATCGCCAGACTCAGCGCCCCGGCGAGCGCGCCCGCGCCGGAAGCGCCCATCAGGAGCCCGAGCCCGCTCGCGCCCCCGTGCAGAATCTGGTCCGCGAAAATCGGCATCAGCACGGCGTAGGGCATCCCCATCAGGCTGACCAGCCCGAGCAGGAGCAGGAGCGCGCGCACGGGCGCGGTCTTGCCGACGAACTTGTACCCCTCGACGATGCTGGCGAGCGCCGAGCCCGGCAGCGGCACGCGCGCACGCCGCTCAATCCTCATCAGCAACAGCCCCGTGAGGACCGCGACGTAGCTCACCGCGTTGGCGAAGAAGCACCAGCCCTCGCCGATGCTTGAGACGAGGACGCCCGCGACGGCCGGCCCGATAAGCCGCGCGCCGTTGAACATGGAAGAGTTCAGGGCGATGGCGTTAACCAGGTCGTCTCTGCCGACCATGTCCACGACGAACGCCTGCCGCGCGGGCATGTCGAAGGCGTTGACGACGCCGAGCATGGCCGCCAACATGAAGACGTGCCACACGCGAACGTGTCCCGTGAGCGTCAGCGCGGCGAGCGTGGAGGCCCCGAGCATCGCCAAGGTCTGCGTCGTGATGAGAATCCGGTGGCGGTTGACCCTGTCGGCGAGGGTGCCGCCGAGAGTGGCGAGCAGGAAGACGGGAATCTGGGATGAGAAGCCGACGAAGCCGAGCAGCACGGCAGACCCCGTCAGCCTGTAGACGAGCCAGCTCTGCGCGACGGACTGCATCCACGTCCCCGTCAGCGAGACGAGCTGCCCGCCGAAGAAGAGCCTGTAGTTCCTGTGCCTGAGCGCACGCAGCGCCGACGGGAGCTTCGATTCCTTCCCGCCTGATTCTCTGCCCACTGACGCCTCCCCTTGCACGCACTGAGAATGCGCGCCGCGCTTCCGTAACGCGCGCGCCTGTCTTCAGTCAGCCAGTTGTCCGGTTAAGTCGAATGTTACCGCGTCGCGTCGCGGCGGACAAAGGGCGGCAGTACTTCGTCGTCGGCGGCGAGCGCGCGGTAGAGGCGCGGCCGGCGGTAGGCGTTGCCCCAGGTCTCGCGCTCGCGGTAGGAGCGTATGCTGTCGAGGTCGAAGGAGGCCAGGAAGACGCCCTCTTCCTCGCCGGCTTCGATGACGAGCGTGTCGCGCGCCTCGCCGTCCGGCACGGGGTAGGCCACGGCGTCGAAGGCCACGGAGTGTCCGTTGTTCTGTGGGCGCGCGTAGTTCGTCATGGCGACGCCCGTCATGTTCTCGAAGGCGCGCGCCTTAAATTGGCCCAAACGGTGCTCGTCGAGCGTGCAGGCGTTCGGCGTTAAGATCAGCTCGGCCCCTCTGAGCATCAGGAGCCGCGCGCTTTCGGGGAACTCGCGGTCGTAACAGATCATGAAGCCGATTTTGACGGAGTCGCGCCCCGTGTCCAACTCGCAGACGGGGAAGTCGTCGCCGGGCGTGAGCGCGGCCTCCACGTCGAACTCGCAGGTGTGGACTTTCGCGTAGGTCAGCAGGATTCGGCCGCGGCGGTCAATCAGCGAGACGGAGTTGCGCGGCGCACCTTCCCATTTCTCAAGGTAGGTGAGCGCAATCGCCATGTTCAGCTCGCGGGCCAGGTCGCGGAAGTGTGTGACGAACGGGTCGTCGCGCGTGACGGCCAGCGCCTGCCAGCGCGCGCGGTCGCCATCAAGTTTCGCGTCGAAGAACGTCATGCCGACGCTCCACATTTCGGGGAAGAGCGCGATGTCCGCTCCCTCCGCGCGGGCGCGGCGGCAGAAGGTCTCGCCCTTGGCGCGGTTCGCGTCAAGGTCTGCGCCGCAGCCTGCCATCTGCAACAGAGCTACTCTGAGAGACCCCATAAGTATCTACCCTTGTCAGTACCGCCTGCGGTAGCGGGCGGGTCTCTAGCTTAACTAAGACCCGCCCGCTACCGCAGGCGGTACTGACTTGCTTCATTTGCGTTGCCCTATTTCGGTTTCCGCTCGCTGTAGGCCGGCTCGAAGGTGCGCGTGGTCTGCTCGGTCACGCTCGGCACGGGCTCGGGTAGAGCAGCGCGCGCCGCGTCCAGCTCCTTCGTCGCGCGCGCGTCCGGGCGCTCGCCCCCGCCGGCCTCTTTCGCGTCCGCCCTCCCGCGGCTCAGCAGCAGGTAGATGAAGACGCACTCGACCGCGATCATCAGCCCGAAGCCCAGGAGGCCGAAGGCGATGACAATCCCCTGGTCGAGGCCCAGCAACTGCTTCAGCATCGCCATCAGGCCGATGATCGTCCCCATGCCGACGACGAAGACGGCGACGATGGCCCAGATGAGCGACTCCGGCAGCGTCTCCGACTGCCTGGCGGCCACGTCCGCCTTCCCCCCGCTCAATCTCGTCCCGCAATGATTGCAGTAACTCAGGCCGGGCACCACGGCCGCGCCGCATGACGAACAATACATCCGAAGTTACCTCCTGAGGGCCATTACGACGTTGCGCGTTGCTAAGTTCAAAGGCGCTTTCCCCCGGCGTGGGCAGAGCGGGAAAAGCCTGATTCGGTTCGGGCCGAGCATAATGCATCCGAGGTGAAGAAGCCAGAGAAAGGGATTTCCTGCCCGCCGGCCCCCGCACACTCGCTCGGCCGCCTTCGGGCCTTCCACGTTTGGCGGTTTTCATCTATTCTCTCTCGACTATGGATAAATTCAGAATTACGGGCGGACGCCCTTTGCGCGGGCGCGTCAAGGTGAGCGGCGCGAAAAACTCGGCGCTGCCGTGCATGGCCGCGGCGCTTCTGACGAACGAGACCGTCACGCTCCACAACCTGCCCTACGCGCGCGACATCATCACGCAGCGGCGGCTCCTCGAAGACATAGGCGCGACCGTGCTCACGCCCGAGCTGCGCACGCACAAGATTACGGCCGACCACGTCGAGCTGTTCGAGGCCCCTTACGAGCTGGTCAAGACGATGCGCGCCTCAGTCCTCGCGCTCGGGCCGCTGCTGGCGCGCTTCGGCAAGGCGCGCGTCTCGCTGCCGGGCGGCTGCGCCATCGGCACGCGCCCGATTGACCTGCACCTGGCCGGCTTCGAGCACCTGGGCGCGACCGTCAGCCTCGAAGCGGGTGACGTGGTGGCGCGCGCCCCCGAGCGTGGGCGCTTGCGCGGCGCGGAAGTCCACTTCGAGAAGGTGACGGTGACGGGCACGGAGAATTTGATGATGGCCGCCACGCTCGCGGAGGGCGAGACCGTCCTGCACAACGCGGCGCGCGAGCCGGAGATTTGCGACCTCGCGGAGCTTCTGAACAAGATGGGCGCGCGCGTGCGCGGCGCGGGCACGCCGACCATACGCATCGTCGGCGTCGAATCCCTCGGCGGCGCGGAGCACACCATCATCCCAGACCGCATAGAGACCGGCACCTTCATGGTCGCCGCCGCCATCACGGGCGGCGAGCTGGAAATAAAAGGCTGCCGCCCTGTGGACTCCGCGATTGTCGTCAGCAAGCTGCGCGAGGTCGGCGTCGAGATAGAGGAGGTGAACCAGAGCACCTTGCGCGTGCGCTGCTGCGACAAGGGCTTGCGGGCGAGCGACGTGACGACCGAGCCGCACCCGCGCTTTCCCACAGACATGCAGGCGCAGTACATGGCCCTGGTGACGCAGGCCGAGGGCCGCTCCGTCATCACCGAGACCATCTTCGAGAACCGCTTCATGCACGCCTCCGAGATGCAGCGCATGGGCGCGCGCATACACATGGAGGGCAACACGGCCACGGTCGAGGGCGCGACGCAGCTCGCGGGCGCGCGCGTCCAGGCTTCTGACCTGCGCGCCTCTGCCTCGCTCGTCCTCGCCGCGCTCGCCGCCGAGGGCGAGACCATCATAGACCGCGTCTACCACATTGACCGCGGCTACGAGAAGATAGAGGACAAGCTCAACGCCGTCGGGGCGGACATAGAGCGCCTGCGCGAGTCCGTCACAGGGCCGCTGAGAAAAGCAGTGACAAGTGACGAGTAAAGAGCTATTGTTCTTTCGTTCTTGCTTGTCACTCGTCACTTGTCACAACGTCACTGACTTATGGACTGCCTTTTCTGCCGCATCGTGGCGGGCGAGATTCCCGCAGACATCGTCCACCAGGACGAACGCGCCGTCGCGTTCCGCGACATCAACCCGCAGGCCCCCGTGCACGTCCTCGTCGTCCCGCGCGACCACATAGAGTCTCTGGACGATGCAGGGCGGAGGGATGAGGCGCTGCTCGGCCACCTCCTGAGAGTCGCCGCGCGCGTCGCCAACGAGCAGGGCCTTTCGGAGAGCGGCTACCGCACCGTCATCAACACGGGCGCGGGCGCGGGCCAGTCGGTCCTCCACCTGCACCTGCACGTCATCGGCGGGCGTGGGTTGACGTGGCCTCCGGGGTAGGAAAAGGTGGGATTAGACGAGGGCGCGTAAAGTCTTAGCTTACCTGTCCAGGCCGAGCCACCCTTCCTCCAGCATCGCGAGCAAGGTGCTGGCCTTGTCATTCCCAGTATTAGGAATCTTGTCGTCGGGCCACGCGCCTGTAGGTTTAAGCCTCAGGCTCTCCAAAAACCTGACGAACCTTAATCTCCAAAAAACAGTTCGAAATTCGCGGAAGGCTTCACTGATATGTCTCCGCTCGGGAAAGGGTTTCTTAACAAGAGACCTATACCTCTTATAATCCATCAGCCAGTTCTTAATGAATTTGACAACGTTGTAGAGCCAGTAGATTGTTATAGTACTGCCTATCAAGAAGCCCGCAATGCCTATCAAGGTATCCGTAAATTCGGAACCCATGATGACACCAAGGAGATAGAATATACCGATCGTGAGGGCAAGCAAAAGAGCCCCAACTATGGCCTTCACCAATTTCTTCAAAAATTTCCAGTCCTTCAGTCCAGTCAGTCCAGACAGGCGCATGCTATACCAGGGAATGGTAAATATGACCACGAACAAAAAGAGAGCTTTGCCTGCGAGCTGGCTATGAGGTAACAGGCCTACATAAATTATGGGCTTGTCATCAAGTGCTAGTTCTTCGTATTTACCTACGTCCGCAAGGAAACCTAAACCCCATATTAGAGTAACTGGAAGAAAAAATTTGGGGGACAACATTAAAGCAGTGAAGGTTCCTCGCTTGAAGAGAAGCGGGTATAACTTGGTAATCAAGTATGCGGCCAGGAAAACCAAAAACATGAAGGGGGCAGACAAACCGATTATTAAAGAAGCAACGAGAGTGCTGTATGTAGTAATTGCCCTCCAGATGCAGATTCGTTTTACGTTCTGGAATGCGTTCGAAAGACTGAATGAGAAAATGATTCCCTTGGGATGCTTGATAAAGCTCCAAGGGTCAATTCTCTCGACGTGCGTTTTAATCCTTCTCTCCAGATTGGCGCTCAACCTTGGGAGGTAGCGGCAAGACTTCAAAGCGCTTTCTGTAATCCAGGGGTTTCCGATGTCCAAAGCTTCAACGAGTGTTGAGTCTATAGCCTTCTCCTTCAGGAGCCCTACAGCTTCAACGGCTATCTTCTTAGAGATTAAGTTCCCTTCTTGGACGACCTGCTTTCTAATGTAGGCTGCCAGTTTTGTACGGAAACTACTAACAACTTCTAGGCGAGTCCTGAAGGCGTCGTTGAGAAAACGCAGGCAGTGAACCGAGCGCAGATACTGCGGGTCATTCACCCCGACATCCTTGCGCCTGATCTTTCGGACTTCGGACCAGCAGTACTCTGCGATCTCGCGAGCCTGGCCTTCCTCGGCTATCTCGCAATACAGGACGAGGGCATCGCGCCACCTGGAGTCGGCGGGGATGGCGCCTTTCGGGACCCTGTCCGGGAACGCCTTCAGCTTCTTGACGACGAAGTATTCGTTGAAGCGGCGGTGCACGAAGCTGAACCTTTGATTGTCGCCTCCGCCCAGCCGGCCCAGGCGGGCGTATTTCAGAATGTCAATCACTTCCCACACCGCGTATTTCGGGAGCTTTGCGGACAGATCATAGACCGGGGCTTCGAGGCCGTATGTCTCGGTGGTCAGCATCACGTCGGCGATCTCGGTCGCGCAGTCGAGGACATCCTGCTCGGTGAGGCCCTTAGACTTAATCTTCTCGGCGCAGAGGACGAGCCGGCGCTGAATGTAGCTCGAATAGAGTTCCGCCTGGTTCGGCGGGAGCGTGTTGTTGTGCTCCTTGGCGTAGCTTGAGATCAGAGCGGCCGTGAAGGGGTTCCTGGCGATGGGGACGAATTCGAGCCGTTCGTTGAAGAGGAGGTTTAACAGGGACTCGTCAAAAAACAGCGACTTCCTGAGAGTCTCAACGATCTTGGCCTCGGTAAAAGGGCGAATCTCCAGGGTCGTCTTAGCCGCAAACGCATCGGTGGGTCTCCTGAAAATCCTAGAAGCCAAAATGCCTCTCGACTCGTGAGCGCCGGCGAGAAACTTGTAGATCACGTCCGACAGCGCTTCGATCAGCCAGGAGCCCTCCGACACGTCGAGGACGGCGGGAATCTCGTCGAAGGAGTCGAGGACGATGAATAGTCTGCCGTTCTCGAACATCTTCTTAAAATACTTGTCCAGAAACTCGTTGGCGAAGACATCCCCGCGCCCCCTGAGGTTATTTAAGACGAAGTCGTAAAGCGCCTCGGCCGTCGGCGGGTTGTTCTCAGTCCACGGCGACTGTGTCTCCCACTCTCGCAGGTTGAGGTAAATCGGCAGCTTGCCGGTCACCTCCACCTCTCCGAGCAAATCGCGGCACAGTTTCCTGAGCGCCACGCTCTTACCTGAGCCGGGATCGCCCAGGACTAGAAAAGCGCGGCTCTTGTGATCCGAGCGAATCGCGGTCAGAAGGTCTGTGAGCTTTCTCAGCCTCCTAGACCCTGACTGAACTTCGACCTCGGCGTCCAGGGGCGTGAAAGCCTCGGCGCTCCAATTCGTTTCGCGGTCAATCTTGTTGAGGTCATCGAGCAGGATGCCAGCGTATGATTTGAGGTGGTGCTTGTAGCCCTTTTCGGGAAACTCTTTATCAATCGGCGTCGGGTGTTCCTTCATCGCGGTTTTGTCCCGCGCGAAGTAATTCACGATCAGAATTACTATGACCAGAAACACAAGGACGGCGATGGAAGGTGAGTCCGCGGGGAGTTTGTCTTTCAGGGATGGATACTTGTCAAAAAGGGGGGCCAATAGTGAATCAACGTACGGTCGCCACTTGTTGCTCAGGACGACAGCCAGGACCGCCACGCCGAGTGAGGCCAAGCCGACCTTAGACTTCCCCCCGCCTTCGGGCGTCCAGACCTCCTTCGTGAGATGTAGTATCGAAAGCATTGCCGGGACCACGATCACAGCGGTCGCCGTGAAGCCCCCCAGCCATAAGGAGAGCAGGATGGCGCAGATCGCGAAAATGAAAATGAGGAGAAATAACTTCAGCCTGGTGAATTCGGCGAAGAAATCTTTGAAGAGGATGCGCATGAGCCTTGGTCGGTTAAGGTCGAAGAGAGCAATACATTCTTCGGCAGGGTTGTGAGCAATAAGGCGCGAGCAAGATATGCACGTCAGGGATGATTGTCAAGATTTTCAAATTACCGGTAGTGGTTCAGTTTGAAGCAGATTCAAACAGGATGGACAGGATAGACAGGATACAGAGAAAGAATCATTGCTTTTTCTTCATCCTGTTTATCCTGTCCATCCCTGTTAATTTCTTCTTCGCTTCAAACTGCACCACTACCAAATTACCACTTCAGGCCAACCCCCATTAGTAAGAGGTTAGTCTGACACTCGGGCGAACGCCGGAACGGCCTACTGAACTGAATATTGGTGAATGGTAAATTGATTTATAAAGAGGCGGAGACGGCGGCCGCTCGGGCCGCGGGCTCTGAGGATTGGGCGAGCTTGTGTTCGACTTCGTCGGCGCGTCTTTTGGCTTCGAGCATCAGTTCGAGCAGGCGGTAGCAGGTCTCGCGCGAGCCGGTGCAGACGGGCTCGTCCGCTTCGTCGTGCAGAACGTAAACGCGTCCGTAGGCGTCCAGGGGAAACACCATCGGTTTTGTGCCCATCTTGACCGCCTTCCGAGTAAAGAGTTCGAGGCAGTTGCTTCGAGCCGGCCCTTAGCCTGTGTCCTGGGAAATAACCGTCCAGCCTGCGAGGGCGTGATTGCTCTGACAATATTCCAGGGGCGGGCGGCGAGTCAATGTTTTTTAGTCGGCGGCGCTGGCCGCCCCGTCGCGCTCGCCCGCGTCCGCCTCCTCCCGCTGCTGCGCGACCTCCTCCTTCAAGAGCGAAGTCTCGTAGCGCACGTCGCCGAACAGTGTGTCCGCCACCGCCTTGACGAAGCCGAGGATGGCCGGGCCAAGGACGACGCCCGCGACGCCGAAGACGTAGACGCCCGCCACGAGCGCCACCAGCATCCAGTAAAAATTGAAGCGCCGCGCGCCCTCGCTCGCCAGCTTCGGCCGCAGGAGCAAGCTTGAGCCGAGCGTCATGCCGAGGCCGATGGCGAGGTAGATGCCCGCGGCCACGGGGTCCGCGCGGAAGACGAAGAGGTAAATCGAGATGGGGATGTAGACGGCCCACTCGCCCAGCAGCGGGAAGAAGCCCGTCAGGAAAGTCATGAGCCCGAGGACGACCGCCAGCGGGACGCCGAAGATCAGGTTGAGCACGATGATGACGAGCGCCTTGAGCGACTGGTCTATGAAGACTGCGCGCAGAGCGCCGCGCAGAGCGCCGCCTATGTTGGCCGTCAGCTTCTCGTAGAACGGCAGGTACTCGCCCGGCACGCGCACCTTCAAGTAAGAGGCGATGCGGACGCGGTGCGTCAGGACGTAGTAGATGGTGAAGAAGAAGAGCGTGAAGGAAGCCAGGAGGAGCGGCGCGCGTTCGCGCAAAGATTTAATCAGCTCGGCCGAGCGCGTCACGCCCTCGGCGAACGCGGCCTGGAGGCCGGCGCGCGTGCCCTCGCGCTCGACCGGCAGGTAGCGCGAGAAGGCGTCGCTGATGGAGTTGATGATCTCGTCCCTGCGCTCGAAGACGTGGTTCGAGTAGGCGGACAGCTCGTGCCAGGCGAAGGCCGTGAGCCCGACGAGCGGGACGACGATGAGCGCGATGGTGATGAGCGCGCTGCCCGCGCGCCGCCGGAGGTGGACTTCGAGCCACTCCTGGACGGGCAGGAGGTAGACGCCCGCGACGATGCCGAGCAGCAGCGCGACCAGCACCTTGCCGACGAGCACGAAAAAGAGCACGACGGCGAGCACGAGCGCCGCGCCGTAAACCACCACACGCTTGGCCTCGCCCAGCGTGAGGTCACTCAGCCGCCTTGAATCCCCGCTTGACATGGTGCGACTACTATAGCAAAGCGGAATCCAGAATCCAGAACCCGGAAGCCGGAAGAAAAGCTGCTCGGGCCTTTCATTCCGGCTTCTGGATTCCGCCTTTACCTCAAGTCACGCGAAGATTATTTGTAAGTTAAGAACACGTCCCACGCCCACCTGCCGGCGTGCGTGCCGCGCACGTCGTAGACTTTAGCCCGGTAACGGAACTCGTTACCGTATTGGTCCGTTTTCTTAGACAGCTTGTAGTCGAGGTCAATGGCGCTGAGCAACCCCGACACCGGCTGTAGCTCCGAAGGCTCGGAGATGCCGTTGTGGTTAATGTCCCGCCACAGCCTCAACTGCGAGAAGATCGCGTCCTGAACGTCTATCCTGGCTGGCGGAATGCCGTGCTGCGAGTGCAGGGGCCTTGGAAGAACAGTCCGGTGATGCACCCGGAGGAGGGGAAATTGAGCCAGTCCGCTACGCTATCCCGAGACAGAACCCGGGGGGCGGGGTGGCTTGAGCCTGCTTGGCTGTCGGGGAGAACGAGACTAAATCTTTTTTAGACTGCTTGCGCTCCGAGTCGAAAACGGCGACGTTGGCCGTGTCCTGGCGGAGCAGGTAGATTTGCTTGTCATCAGTCAGAGAGGCGGAAGTCAGCGCGCTCCCGTATCGCACATTTTCCAGGACTTGCTCAGAGGAGACCAGGGTGATGAGAGGGACTTTGCGCTTGTTGGCACTCGTGCTGCTCACACTCTTGAAGAGAAAGCTTGCGACGAGCCCCGTTGCGAGGACCAGTAGACACACCGCGAGGAGACGCTTGGACTGGAAGCTCATGTTCATAGACACCTCTATTGTGAGACTGAGCCCTTGTTTGAGAGGGGATGTGGGAGAAACGGCCCGTGATCGAGAAACCCGCTAGCTCGATGGGAGGACGATTTTTAACCGGAATCTGTCGGGAGAGATTCGAGGAGAAGGTGCCCCTGAGTTGCCTTGAATGCGTGAGTCCTATCACTACCCGCTGGCGGCGGTCAAGATAATTGGGCCTCCAAGTTTGCCTGCAACGTGAAGAAGCGGCACGAACCGGGAATAACCCTTTTCGTGCCGCTTCATGTCGCTTCGTGATTAGTAGATTTTCGTCAGCGTATTCGGACGGTGAAGCCGACGTTGCCGGTGTTGTTGGGGGCGGTCTGGGAGAGGTTGCCGCCGAAGCTCCAGCGGACGTGCGTGACGTTGCGGTCGTAGCCGGCGGGCGCGCCGCCGCCGCCGCTCGCAGGGAGGTAGACCCAGGTCGTCCCGCCGTTGTTCGAGTAGGCGACCGTGACGGTCAGGCCCGTCGTGCCGAGGCTGCTGGTGACGGAGCCGATCTTGAAGTCCGTGTTGGACGGGATGGGGTCCGTGATGACGAAGCTGGAGGCCGAGGAGCCGCCCGCGTTGGTGAACGTGATGACGTAGACGAGGTCCGCGCCGGGCAGTCCGGTGATGGCGGGCGGCGGGCACGCCTGGCCCAAAATGGTCTTGCAGAGCGAGACGCTCGGCGGCGAGGTCGAGAGCGAGGAGCTGGCCTGGTCGTCCTCCGAAGCGTTGCTGTTGTTCGGCGTCGAGTCCGGGTCCGGCTCGTTCGCCGCCGAGACCTGCGCCGTGTTCGTGATCGCGCCGAGCGCGTCCACGCGCGCGACGAGTTGGAGCGTGGCCGACGAGCCGCTTGCCAGGTTGCCGACCGTCCACACGCCCGTCCCGCTGTTGTACGACCCGACGCTCGGCGTCGAGGAGACGTAAGTCAGACCGGCGGGGAGCTGGTCGCGGACGGCGACGCCCGTGGCGTTGGTCGGCCCGGCGTTCGACACGGTGATTGTAAACGTCGCGTTCGTGCCGACGCCGGAGCCAGGGCTCGTGGTCACTTTGGTCAGGCTCAGGTCGGAGCGGGAGACGATGGTCGTCGCGTCGCTGGACGAGTCGTTCGAGGTGACGGCCTGGCCGCCGCCGGAGACCGTGGCCGTGTTGGTCAGGCTCGAAGCCGCGTTCTGCGCGACCGAGACCGTGATGCTGATGGCCGGGTAGCTCGCGCCCGCGTTGCGCACGTTCGAGTTGGTGCAGGTGACGACCTGCGCGGCGATGATGCAAGACCAGCCGGAGCCGACCGCGCTGGACCAGCCCGTCGGCGTGAGCCCCGCGGGCAGCGTGTCCGTGACGGTGACCGCGCCGGAGGTCGCCCCCGTGCCGCTGTTCGTGGCGGTGATGGAGTAAGTGCCGGTCGAGCCGCGCGTGAAGTTGCCCGTGTGCGTCTTGGCAACCGTCATGTCCGCGATCTGGTTGATCGTGGTCGCGTCCGACGAGGAGTTGTTGCCCGTGTTGGTCTCGCCGCCGCCGGAGACAGAGGCCGTGTTGGTGACGCTCGCGGGCGCGGTCGCAGAGACGTTGGCCGTGATCGTAATCGCGGCGAAACTGCTGCCCGCGGCCACGACCGTAGTGCTGGTGCAGGTGACTGTTTGGCCGGAGACGCCGCAAGTCCAGCCGGTCCCGCTCGCGTTGATGCTGCTGAAGGCGGCGGGCAAGGTGTCCGTGACCGTCACCGTGCCGGCGGTCGAGCTGCCGCCCGAGTTGGTGACGGTGATCGTGTAGCTGGCGTTCGACTGCCCCTGCGTGAAGTTGCCCGTGTGGGTCTTCGAGATTGTCAGGTCGGGGTAGCCGACGACCGCCACGTTCACGCTGGCTGGCGAGTTGTCGCTCGTGCTCAGCGTCGAGTCAATCTGGATGCTGCCGATGTGGGCCACGGCGCGGTTGGTGTAAGTCCCGGCCGTGTTGGGGAAGGTGGCCTGGAAAGTCAGGTCGCGGGTCGTGCCGGCCGGGACGGTGAAAGTCCTGGCCCACGTCAGGGTCGAGCCTGAGATGGTCGGGTTGCCAATCGCCGCGCCGTTGTACGTCGAAGAGTTGTTCACGTAAGTCGCGCTGCCCGGACTCGTCGGCAACGTGTCTACGAGGTCGTCCACCGTCACATCATACGGGCCGCCGGTGTTGTTGAGGCGCAGGGTGTAGGTGACGGTCCCGCCGACGTAGACCTGCGACGCGCTGGCGAGCTTCGTCATCGTGATCGAGTTGACGGGCGACGAGATGGTCGCGGGGTCGCCCTCCGTGTGCTTGATCTGCGTGCCGCTGGCGATGAAGACCATCGGCGTGATCCGCTGCGGCGCGCTGCTGACGCCCGTCGCGCGAAAACTATAAGTTACGATGTAGTCCGTGTCCGAAGAAGAAGCCAGGCCGCTGATGAAGAGCCGGTCGTTATAAGTGCCCGTGTTGCCGCCCGTGAGCACGACGCTCGTCGAAATTAGTTGGTAGTTGTCGGCGACCCAGTCCAATTCGCACGCCGGGGTGAATGATAAAAGGTTCTGACTCCCGATGGTGCCCGAATGGCCTGTGACCTGGACGGTCACGATGCCGCCGAGGCCCGGCGGGTTCGGCCCAGACACGGTCGTCGTGATCTTGTTAGCGTTGGCCTGAATCGTGTCCTCGACATCCGTGAAGGTGAAGGACGCACTGTCCACCTGGCTCCCGGTCGGGGGCTTCCCGTTGTAGACGCGGATTGTGTGTGACTGGTCAATGGCCGTGTTCCCGCTCGTCTGCAAATAGAAGAAGGCGGTTTTCGTCTGCCCGGGGGCCATCGCGCCGAGCTGGATGAGGCCGTCCTCGCCGGGGGCCAGCGAGACGAACCCGCCCGTGAAAGTATCTGCCCCCACCCACACGTCCGTGTAACTCGTCCCGCCGTTGTTCGTAATCTGATAGGACACGTACATGCCTTGCATGTTCTTGCCGATGTCCGTGTAGAACTTCGGCGACGAGGTGCGGGTAATAGTAAAGGCTTGCGCCGTGGCGGAGCCGATAAGCAGGAGGGCCAGGGCGAGCAGGGGGAGCCTGATTGTGGCCTTGAGCCTCAACGCTTCTCCTCCTTGTCGTCCCGGTCGCTCGCCCCGCCCCGCGATTGCAGGCCGGCTTTGTTCGTGCCGAAGAGGTCGAAGAGGTTGGAGAGCTTGGACGAGAGCGTGAAGTAGAAGCCGCGGCGGCCGGGGACGAGGCTCGCGTCGCCGGGCTCGCCCGCCATCGTGAAGTTGTAGCCGACGCCGAGGCGCAAGTCGGGCACGGCCCAGAAGCCCAGTTCTGTGCCATAAACCGAGCGGTAAGTCGCGGACGAGGGCTGCATCAGGAAGCGCGCCTCGCCGGCCCAGTCGAAGCGGCTGGTCAGGCGGTACTGGACGCGCCCCTGCGTCAGGTAGGTCAGCGTCGAAACGTAGGGCAGGTCGGCCTGGCTGTTGGCGTTCAAGCGGAGCGCGAAGCGGCCGTAAAGCTCAAGGTCCGGGTTCACCTGGTAGTAGCCGTCGGCGGCCAGCGAGTCCACGCGGTCCTCGATGGAGCCGATGCCCGTCAGGCCCTCCTGCGAGATGGAGCGGTGCGTGTAGCTGAAGAGCAGCCCGGCGCGATCGGATTCGAGCGGGCGCAGGGCGAGGGCGGCCGTGCCTTCGAGTGAAGTGGTGCTGCGGCCCTCGAAGCTTGAGCGCGTGAACTGTAGGCGGGCCATCGTCGTGACGCCGTCGCCCAGGCGGCCGGCCGCGCCGACGCCGAAGAGCTGGCCCGCGCCCACGCGGTCGCGGAACTCGTAGCGCGCGTTGGCGCGGAAGTCGGCGGTCGGCTGCCAGCCGAAGCCGACGGTCGCGCTGTTGAAGCTCTCGCCCTCGCCCGCCAGGTGGAAGCCGCGCTCGAAGCCCAGTTCGAGAGAGAATTCTTTGTTGATGGGGAGGCGGTTTTGCAGGCCGATGACGGCGAAGCTGTCCGTCCCGTTGACGCCGTTCTCAAGCTGGTAGCGGCCCGTCAGGTTCGTGTACTTGCCGAAGCGCGACTCGACGCCGATGGCCGTCTCGCGGCGCGCGCCCGAGAAGGCGAAGCCCGTCTCGGCGACATCGCCGATGGGGCGAATCGCGGCCGAGGCGAGGCGCTGCGTCAGGAAGAAGCGGGTCGTCGGGTTGTACTGGTAGGTCGCGGCCAGCGTCGTCTGGTTCGGGTAGGTCGGGTCGGCCTCGCCCAGATTCTGCTCGCGCTTGACGGAGACTTCGAGCTTGTCCGTCAGCTTCACTTCCGCGCCCACGGTCACGAGCTGCGAGTCCACGTTGCGCGCGGAGTCGGCGTCGGTGAAGCTGCGGCGGTCGTAGCCGACGTGGAAGCGCAGGCGGTCGCTGACGAGCTGGTCCCAGCGGGCCGAGTAGGTGTTGCGCGCGTTGTCCACGTTGGCCGTCCGGTTGCGCTCGTTCGTGAAGCCGAGCTTGAGCGTGGACTTCGCGAAGGGCTTGAGCTGGACGTTAACCTCGCTGCGGCGCGAGCCCGGCGTGACGGTCGCGCCGAACGGGTTGAAGAAGCCGGGCGACGAGTAGGAGTGGCGCGCGACGATGGACATCTCGTAAAAGTCCACGGGCTGCGTCAGCTCGAACTGGTAGGCGCTGCCGTCGTGGCCGTCCGCGGCGAGCGAGAAGGCGCTCGTGCCTGCGCCGCCGTACTCGCCCTGGCTGCGCGCGTAGGCGAAAGTGAGCCTGCCGCGGTTCGGGAGTCTCTTCTCGCCGTCGAAGCCCGCGAGCAGGAAGTTGCCGAAGTCGGCGTCGCGCTGCATGACGGCCGAGACGCCGAGGCGCAGGCCGAGGCCCGCGAAGTTCTTCCGCGCGCGGCCCGTGTAGACGGAGGTCGAGAAGCCCTCGGCGCGGTGCTCGTAGGTGACGACGATCTGCACGAGGTTGAGCGCGTAGTCGAACGTGGAGACGTAGCGCATCAGGAACAGCTCGCCGGTCGCGGGGTTCAGGTTGTAGTCGAGCGAGCGGACGAGCGTCTCGCGGCTGATGATGATTTCGGGGTTGCGGCGGTCGCGCACTTCGAGCGTGACGGTCTCGGAGCCCGGCAGCAATTCGGCGTGCGTCAGGCGCAGGAGGCTCAAGGAGCCGGCGGGGAAAACGTCGCGCGCGAACGCCGTGTCGGGGCGCGCGCCAGTTAAGGTCAGGAAGTCGCCGTCGGAGTTTTCGAGGTGGAGCTTGACGCCCGTCAGCTTGCGCGCGTAGCCCGCGAGCGTCAGGTCTGTCATGTCCGCGTCGTGGTCGCCGAACATCACGTAGTTGCGCCCGCGGTCAATCCGCGCGTAGAGCTTCGAGTTCGATTGCGCGGCCTCGTAGCGCGTCGAGGAATCGCCGAAGAGCGGGTAGACGCGGTCGAGCGGGTCTAATTGGAAGAGGCGGTCGCGGCCCGCGGTGCGGTTAATCGGGCGCTGGCTGTCGTAGGCGAGCGTCAGCATGTTGTCGCCCCAGAGCCGGCCGTTGTAGAAGAAGCTCAGGCGGCTGCGGACGTTCCCCTCTTCGCCGCGCAGCGAGATTTCCGGCACGGCCTTGCCGACCGAAATTTCCGCCAGTCCAACCATGATGGTCGGGCGAAGCTCCGGCGTGATGCGCACCGATGAGCGCGCCTCGGACTTGCCCGCGATGGCGTGAAGCTGCGCGTCGCCCGGAGCGCCGGAGCCGACGAGCTTGAGGACGGCCTCGCCGTTTTCGAGCTGCACGACCTGGCTCTGCGTCTGTGTGTTCTCTTCGATGGCCGCGTCGCGCGCTTGGTCATCGCGCGGCTTCTCGTCATGCGCCCCGCCCTCGCGCAGGAGGTGTCCGGCCGAAGTCTCCACGGCGACCTGATCGTCTATCGCGGGGTTGTTCCACTCGTCGAGGGCGCGGACGCGGACCACTACGGCCGCGCGGCCGCCCGCCTGTAGCTCTTTCGCTTCTGGCACAATTTCGAGCCGCTTGAGGGGGCCGCGGCCCATGACCGTGATCTCTTCGGACTGGCGCTCGACGCCTTCGGGGCTGACGGCGACGGCGCGCACGCGGTTCGGGCCGGGCTTGAGGCTGAGGCCGACGAAGGTGAAGGTCGAGACGTTGTTCTTCTGGTCGAGCCGGCTCGTGCCTATGTTCTGGCCGGAAATCTGTGAGCCGTTGACTTCGAGCTTGACCGTCCAGTTCAGCGCGACGCGCGCGTCCACCTGCATCGCAGGCGACATGACGACCGCGTCCGCCTTCGGCGACAGGATGCGCACCGCGCCGGGCGCGACGGGCTCAAGCGTCTCGGTCGTCGTCAACTCGTACTGGCCCGCGGCCGTGGGCTCCGCGGCCTCCGTCAAACCCTCCGCGGCGCTCTTGACGGCGCTCGCGCCCGCGGGCGTCTCATACTTCGCCTTGACGTTATCTTTCGCTTTGCCCTCTTCCAGCCTGTCCGTCTCCTTCACCTGCGCGGCGGCGGACGGGCGGAGCCCGCCGTCTGTGCGGACGAGCGCGAAGTTCTGGCGGAGCAGGGAGCCGCCGCCGAGCGGCGTGCGCAGGAGGCGCGTCCAACTCCGGCCGGCGATTGAGCCGCCGTCGGTCAGACTGTAGCCGGTCGGGAGGCTGACCGGGTCGAGCGAGATGACCTGCGGGCCGTCGCCGAGGGAGGGGAAGTTGTAAAGTCCTTGCGAGTCTGTGACGACGGACTGGCCCGAGTTGAGGTAGAGGCGCACGCCCGCGAGCGGCTCGTCTTCCTTGTCGAACTCGCCGTTGCGGTTCACGTCCTCGTAGACCCGGCCGAGAAGTATCTGGCGCGTGGAGAAGGCCCCGCCGCCGACCATCACGCCGGCCGTCGCGGGCGTCGTCTCCGTGCGCTCGCCCGAGAGGAAGAGGCCGGAGGCAGACGCGCGATTCTCCTGGCGGCCTTCGCGCGCGTTCGCGCCGATGCGGACGCGGTAGATGATGCGCGCGGTCTTGCCAGGGGCCAATTCGCCCAGGCGGAAAATCAATTCGTTGCCGCGAATCTCCGGCTCAATCGCCACGGCCTGCGCCGAGCCCAAGGTCAGGCGCGCGGTGCCTTCGGCGTAGTGGAAGGACTCCGGCAGCACGTCGCGGACGAGAACGTCGCGCACGGGCGAGGCCGTGGGGTTGTTGACCTCGACGCGGTAGCTGAGCGCGTCGCCGATCTCGGCGCGCGGCTTGTCCACGTTCTTGTTAATTTCGAGCCCGCGCTGCTCGAACATGGGGATGTTGAGCGCGACGGCCGCGATGTTGTTAATCAGAATCTCTTCGTTGACGAGGTCGAAGCCGCCGGGGCGCGCGAGGGGCTGGCCGTCGAGCGCGCGCACGGACATCTGGAAGAGGCCGAACGCGCCCGGACGCATCGAGAGTTCCAGCATCCGCGTGATGTACCCATTGGCCGTGACCTTCATGAAGTAGCGCGCGGCCGTGTCGGGCGTGCCCAACTGGTCGGGCCTGAGCGCGAAGCTGAAGTGGCCCTGGCCGTCCGCCGGGTAGGGGTTGACGTTCTCCGTGTTGGGCGCGAAGCCTAACCCTGCGGGAATCTGCAAGGGGTTCGCGCCCCCCTGGTCGAGCAGGACCGCCACGTTCGCGCCCGCGATGGGCGAGGCGGCACCGCCGCGTCCCGAGAAGACCACGCCGAAGGGGTCCACGACGACGACGGCCGTCGTGCTCTCGGTCGGCACGAGGTTCTGGCCGGTGACCACAGCGCCGTTGATGACGCCGACGCCCGCGGGCGCGTTACCCGTCAGCCGCGCCTTGAAAGAGATGCGGACGACCTGGTCCGGCGCAACCTCGCTGAGTCTGACTTCGAGGCGGCGGTTGCCGTTGCGCAGGGAGCCTTCGTCGGCGTCCTCCGCGTCCGTCAGAGCGCGCTCTTCGAGGCGCAGCGAGTCCGCGACGTAGCTGATCTCGGCGGGCAGGTCGTCCGAGACGACCACGTCGCGCGCCGTCACGTCGCCGCTGTTGCGGAACCTGATGGTGTAGGTGAACTGTAGCCCGGGGCTGACGATGGCCTGCGGGTTGTCGTTGACGAGCTTCGTCGGCGGCAGGCTGGAGTCCTCGGGCGAGGAGACGCGCGGGCCTTCGCCGACGGCGTTGATGATCGCCCCCTCGTCCTCGCCGCGGCCGTTGACCGCGCCGACGACGTTCGAGCGCGCGCCGAGCCGTATGGTCAGGCTGCTGTGCGCCGGCACGTCGTTGGTCTCCAGGAGGACGAGCACGTTCAGACACAGGCCCGGCCCGATGCGCGGCGAGAGCGACGCGCCGACGTTGACCACGGTGTCCGCAGAGGTGACGGTGCCGCTCGCGTCCACGTCGAAGTAGAGGCGCGTGATATGCGCCGGGTCGTTCACCTCGGCGCGCGTGATGGTGTAGAGGTCGGGCGTGTTGCCCAGGTTGCAGACGCGGAAGACGCGCGTCACGGTCTCGCGCGGGCCGACGCTCGCCGAAGGCGCGCTCTCGTCCGGCGTGACCTTGAGCGACGAGACGGACTTGATGGTGACGGAGACGGTCGGGGAGACGGTGGAGAACGTCGCGCCGTCGGCGTCGTCGTAAGTCGCCTCGGCGCGGTTGGTGATGACGACCCCGGCGGAGCCGCCGCCGTCGCCATCAAAGGCGCGCGCCGCCGCTCCCCCGGCCGCCCACGCGATGGCGAGAGCGGCGAGAATTGCGGCGGCGGCGATCCTGTGAAGGATACTGGACATGGGCTGGGACTCAGGAGTCAGAAGTCAGGAGTCAGGAGTCAGGAGAAGAGCGGAAGACGGAAGCCAGGAATCAGGAGGGGCAATCTTTCTTTTATTCTGACTTCTGACTCCTGACTTCTGACTCCTGTTTTTCGGTTCGCGGCCCGGCCGGCTCAGGGCGGCGGGCGGGGCAAGTGCCCGCCGCCTGCGGCCGGCCCGGCCGCGTCCGTTTGTTACGGCTCGCTAGTTAATCAAGCGCCTGAAAGTGAAGGTGCCTGACTGCTGCGGGCCGAGCGGGCCGGCGACGGTGTCCTTCAGGAAGTTCGTGATGGCCGTGACAGCGCCATTCGTGCTTCCGTCAGTGATGTTGCCGCCGAAGGTGTCCGCCGGATTCCAGAGCGCCGGCGGGCCGAGCACCATCGTCGTCGTCCCAGCCCAGTTGTTCGTGTTGCCGGGGCCGGGCGTGCCGTCTTCGCTGATGACGATGTTGAAGGCCGAGAGTGTGACGTTGCCGGCCCCGCCGGACGCGCTCGACACGTTCTGGTACGCGATCGAGAAGATGAGCTGCGCGCCGGGGACGGGGTCGTCCGCGCCGGGGTCGTCCGAGCCGTTGCCGACGACCGTCTCGTTGAAGACGGTGACGGTCTTGGTCAGCTGGACGAAGCCCGTGTACACGCGGTCAATCGTCTCGTTGTACTCGGTGTTGGTGTTGCCGGACGTGGCACGGAGGACCGTGTCGTAGCCGGTGAGCACGGTCTTGCCGGAGGGCAGCGTGACCGCGACCGTGTAGTTGGCCGTGGAGCCGAAGTTGACGGCCAGCGCCGGGATGGCGTTGCCCGTGGCGACCCCGTTGTTGACGACCGTCGTCTCGACGGCGTTGACCGTCACCTTGATGGTCGCGCCCGCGGGGAACGACTGCACGGTCAGCGTGAAGCTGTCGTTGGCGTTACCCGTGTTCTGGACCGTGTTGGTGAAGGTCAGGGTGTCCGGCGCGGTGGTGCTGCCGCCGGGCCCGATGCCGGCGATGCCGGCCGAGACGCTCTTGTTGGTGAAGTCGTCGTTGGTCGTGGTGTTGATTGCGCCGGGAGCGCCCTGCGGGCCGTTGAGCACGCTGCCGAGGATTTGGAGCAGCGTCGTGCGCAGCGGCGAGGTGGCCGTAATCTGCGCGCTGACGGAGTTGTTCGCGTAGGCGTTGCCCTGCTCGGTGACGGGGTTGGTCGCGTCGGTGGTCGTGATGGTCACGACCATGTTGAGGTTGGCGCTGCAATTCGGGGCGCCGGGGTTGAGCGTCGCGCCGACGTTGAAGGCGACGCGCGTCGTGTTGGGCGGCGGCACGGCCACCCACGTCGCCGTCGTGATGGGGTTGTCGGTGACGGGCGAGGCGGAGTAGAGCGTGCCCGCCGGGAAGACCTGCGGCGACTTGAGCGTCGTGCCTGCGGGGACGGGCGCGAAGACGAAGACGCCCGTCTGCGAGCCGGCCGGCGCGTTGGTCAGCGTGACCGCGTTGGCCGCGCGCGAGCCCGTGTTGCAGAGCTGCCAGACGTAAGTGATGTCGGAGCCGAGCGCGACGGGGCCTGCCGGCGCGGTCAGCGAGAGCGTGAGCTGCGCGTCGTTCTCGACGGTGGCGCTGCGGTCGCCGCGAGCCTCGCGCCGCCCGTTGACGGAGGCGTTCGACTCTGTGCGGACCTCGTTGGCGGTGATCCCGTCAACGGCCACGTTGTCGCCGAGCGCGTCGCCGAGGCGGACGTTGATGATGCTGCCGGCGGGCGCGGCCGCGTTGATGCTGACCACGACGACGACGGGGCGCGACTGGCCCTGCGTGAAGCTGACGAGGTCAGCGACGCCGTCGTTGATGTCCACGTCCGTGCCGGCCTGGTAGCCTGCGACGAGGTTCATGTCAACGTAGGCGGCCGAGACGGACGCCATGCCGCTTGCGATCTGGATGCTCGCACCATTGGCGAGGAAGCGCACCTGATCGGTGAAGTTACCCGTGTTGGTGGCGGTGAAGGTGAAGGTCACGCCGGTCTGTCCGGGGACGACCGTCGGGTCACTCGTGCCGTCGGTCACGTCGGGCGAGATGGTCAGCCCGGAGACCTTCGAGACGGTGACGGTGACTTTGTTAGAGGTGGCGGTGTAGTTGCCGCCGCTGCCGTCGCCGTAAGTCGCCGTGGCGGTGTTCTCGATGGGGGTGTCGGCCGGCGTGTTCTGCGCCAGTGCCTGCGTGTAAACGGCGCAAGAGATCGCCAGGACGGCGATCAGGCGAGCCAGCGCAGAAGTGATGGTGCGCGTCGTAGCTATCGTTTTCATTTCGTTCCTCATCATTAAAAGGTAGGCAGGGGACAGGCAGGAGGTTTGACGGGCGGCGGCTCCGTGTCAGGCGTCCGAAGTGAGCGCGCGCGTGAGTGTCCGGCCTTAGAAACCTTGGGGGCCTGGCGCGCCTACTTGACGCGCACCTTGTAAGAAGCCTGGAGCTTGCCGCCGTTCGCGGCGAGCGGGTCCGACCACTCGTAGCGGAGCTGCGTGTACATGGAGACGGGCGCGGGCACCTGCTTGACGGTGCCGTCCGCCTGGCGCTCCTCGATCAAGGGCTCGGCCGCGAAGGTCTTGCCGTTGTCAATGCTGTAGGAGACGCTGGCGGAGCCGTCGGCCGAGGTCGAGCCCGCGACGAGCACGGTGCCCTTCGGAATCTGGCCCACGGTCTTGTAGTTGTGTGCGGACGCGGTGCCCTCGTTCTCGGAGGTGATCGTCCAGTCCAGGACCTCGCCGGGGTTGACGGTCGCAGCCTTTTCGAGAGACAGGCGCTCGTCGCCGCGGGCGACCGAGCCGGAGAGGCTCACCTTGACTTCGGGGCGGCCGTGCTCAGTGGTGCGGAGTTGCCTTTGCGCGAGGGCGGCGGCCCCGCCGAGCAGGAGCAGGCAGAGGGCGGCCAGGGGGAGCGCGCGCAGGTTGTTTCTTAACTTAGTCATCGTCTTCTCCTTCAAGATGTCCCCGTTCGGGCGGGGCGAAAAAACTTAGGGGGCTCAGGCGGCCTTAGCGGGCCGTCGGCACGGCCTGCGTGTGGCGCAGGCGGCCGCGCACTTCGAGGGCGCGGGCGACGGCGTACATGAAAGTCTCGACCGAGACGGGGCGTGGGAGGATGGCGGCGAGGCGCGAGTGAGCGGGCGTGCGCATGATCTCGGAGGGGCGCTTGTGCAAGCCTATGAGCGGCACGTGGGGCGCGAGTTCCTTGACGGCCTCGGTGGCGCGGGCGCCGCCGAAGCCGGGCATGTCGAGCCCGAAAACGACGAGGTCGAAGAGCCCCTCGGCCGCCTCGCGCAGCACGTCCATCGTGTGGCGGCAGGTCGTGGCCTCGTGGCCCGCGGCGCGCAGTGCAGCGAGCAGTTCCTCAGCCAGTGCCTTGTCGTCATCACAAATCATCACGCGTGCCATCCGCCACCATCCTTCATTCCCTGAATCTTCCGGCCGGAAAAAGACCCGGCCGCGCCCCACACAAAACAACCGGCGTGCCACGAGCCTCCGCAGGGAGTTAACTGCTGAAATGTTAGGGCTTGCCCGGAAGCGGGGGCTGACAGGCGGGAGGGCCGCCGGCCGCGCGCTGACACGGCGGCCGGACGTTTTGTCAGCGCGGCTGACAAAACGTCAGCCCTGCACAATGCCAAATTCTAACCGCGAGCGATTGATGGAGACAGATGACTTATGCCTTGGCTTGACCGAGGCCAGCGCCTGCCGTACAGTAATTCTGTACATATTCTGATGGTAGAGGTTTTCGCTAATGCCGAGCCAGACCACTTACACGAAGGCGCGTGCCAACCTGGCTAAGCTCTGCAACCAGGTGACGGCCAACCGAGAGGTGATAGTCATCAATCGGCGTGGCGCTGAAGACGTAGCTTTAGTCGCAGCTTCGGAGCTTGCCAGCTTGTTGGAAACTGCTCATCTACTCCGATCACCGAAAAATGCGCAGCGATTGTTATCCGCTTTAAAGCGTGCCAAATCTCGAACGGGCAAACCCAAAGCCGTTGCCCAATTACGTCGGGAGATGGGGTTTGACGCAAAAGAATAAAGACAGGGGCCAGAAAGGGTCGGCGCGTGACGCCGTCTTTCACCCGGAATTCCGAGAAGATTTGCGGTACTGGGTGGAAGCAGATCGTAAAGTCGCCCTTCGCGCCTTTGATTTAATCGAGGCCATCTTGCGTGATCCGTTTACAGGAATCGGCAAGCCCGAACCCTTGAAGTACCTTGCCTCCGGGGCGTGGTCGCGCCGCTTAACACAAGAACATCGAATCGTGTATCTCGTTAGTCGTGATCGCATTGACTTTCTCCAGGCGCGTTATCATTACTGATCGCCTGTGATGGCGCTCTCTCTTGACATGAGAATCCTTGAATGGTTCAATATGGAGTCAAACAAGCGTGGTGAGTTAAGGCAACTTGCGGCCACGTAAAATAAACTGCTAAACAGCTCGGCGAGTCTTTCCCGCGGAAGATTAATCGAATAGGCTTTGTGACGGGAAGCCCCGCGTTGTTTCGGCGCGGGGCTTTCAGTTTGCCGCCGCGGAAGGACGAACAGAACACGAGATGAGCACATTCCTTGACGCGTTGAAAGAGCGCGTCGTCGTCTTCGACGGCGCGATGGGCACGAACCTACAGGCGCAGAACCTGACCGTGGAGGACTACGGCGGGTTGCAGTTCGAGGGCTGCCCGGAGTACCTCCTGATCAGCAAGCCCGAGGCGATTGAGAAAGTCCACACGGCCTTCCTCGACGTTGGCTGCGACGTCATCGAGACCAACTCGTTCGGCGGCACTGCGGTCGTCCTCGCCGAGTACCAGATTCCACACATGGCCTACGAGCTGAACCTCAAGGCCGCACAGCTCGCGCGCAAGATCGCCTCGGACTACTCCACGAAAGAAAAGCCGCGCTGGGTCGCTGGCTCTATGGGGCCTGGCACAAAACTCCCGACGCTCGGCCACATCTCTTACAGTGACTGTAAGGCGGCTTACGCGGAACAGGTGCGCGGCCTCTACGACGGCGGCGTTGACCTCTTCATAGTCGAGACCTGCCAGGACTTGTTGCAGACGAAGGCAGCGCTCGCCGCCATCTTCGAGCACTTCGAGCAGGCTAAGAAGAAGCTGCCCGTCATCGCGCAGGTGACCATCGAGCTCTTCGGGACGATGCTCAACGGCACGGAGATCAGCGCCGCGCTGACCGCGCTCGAACCCTTCCCGATTGACGTCATCGGCATGAACTGCGGCACGGGTCCGAAGAACATGACCGAGCACATACGCTACCTCTGCGAGAACGCGCCGCTGCCCGTCTCTGTGCTGCCGAACGCGGGGCTCCCGGAGGTCAAGGACGGCGCGCAGCACTACAACGAGACGCCCGAAACTTTCACCGCGCAGATCACTCACTTCGCGCGCGACTTCGGCGTCAACGTCGTCGGCGGCTGCTGCGGCACGACGCCCGCTCACTTGAAGGCGGTCGTCGAGGCGATGCAGGGCTTCACGCCGAAGGCGCGCGACGCGAAGTTAGTCCCGTCAGTCTCGTCCATCTACGTACAGCAGCCTTACGTGCAGGATGCCTCGTTCCTCATCGTCGGCGAGCGCGTCAACGCTTCGGGCTCAAAGAAGATGCGCGACCTCCTGAACGCGGAGGACTGGGACGGGCTCGTCTCTCTGGCCCGCGAGCAGGAGCGCGAGGGCGCGCACGTCCTGGACGTGAACGTGGACTACGTCGGCCGGGACGGCGAGCGCGACATGCACGAGCTGGCCTCGCGGCTCGTGACGAACGTCAAGATTCCTCTGATGTTCGACTCTACCGAGTGGCAGAAGATGGAGGCGGGCTTGCAGCACGCGGGCGGCAAGTCAATCCTGAACTCGACCAACTACGAGGACGGCGAGCCGCGCTTCGCCAAAGTTTTAGAGCTGTGCAGGCGCTACGGCGCGGGCGTCGTCATCGGCACGATTGACGAGCAGGGCATGGCGCGCGCGGCCGAAGGCAAGTTCGCGATAGCGAAGCGCGCTTACGAGCAGGCCACCGAAAAATACGACATCCCGGCGCACGACATCTTCTTCGACCCGCTGGCGCTCCCCATCTCGACGGGCATTGAGGAAGACCGCCGCAACGCGCTCGAAACCATCGAGGGTATCCGGCGCATCAAGGCGGAACTGCCCGGTTGTCACACAATCCTCGGCGTCTCGAACGTTTCGTTCGGACTCAATCCAGCGTCGCGCGTCGTGCTCAACTCGGTCTTCCTGCACGACGCCGTCGAAGCGGGGCTCGACGCGGCGATTGTCAACGCGAGCAAGATTCTCCCGCTCAACCGTTTCGAGGAGCGCGAGATTGAAGTCGCGCGCGACTTGATTTACGACAAGAGGAAGTTCGAGGGGGACATCTGCACTTACGACCCGCTGACCGAGTTCACGAAACTCTTCGAGGGCGCGAAGAGCAAGATCACGAAGAAGGACTTGTCCGAGCTGCCCGTCGAAGAAAGGCTCAAGCGCCACATCATAGACGGCGAGAAGATCGGCCTCGAAGACAATCTCAAACTCGCGCTCGAAAACTACTCGGCGCTCGACATCATCAACAACATCCTGCTCGACGGGATGAAGGTGGTCGGCGACCTCTTCGGCAGCGGACAGATGCAACTGCCCTTCGTCCTACAGTCGGCCGAGGTGATGAAGGCGGCCGTGCGCTTCCTCGAACCGCACATGGAGAAGAAGGGCGGGGCGACCGCCAAAGGGACGATGGTGCTCGCCACCGTCAAGGGCGACGTGCACGACATAGGCAAGAACCTAGTGGACATCATCCTGACCAACAACGGCTACAAGGTCGTCAACCTCGGCATCAAGCAGCAGATCGAAGACATCCTGCGCGCGGCCGACGAGCACCGTGCGGACGCCATAGGCATGAGCGGCCTGCTCGTCAAGTCCACGCTCATCATGCGCGACAATTTGGAGCTGATGAGCGAGCGCGGCATCACCGTCCCCGTCGTCCTCGGCGGCGCGGCGCTCACGCGGCGCTACGTCGAGGACGACCTGAAAACGCTTTACAGCGGCGCTCTCTTCTACGCCCGCGACGCCTTCGACGGCCTGCACACGATGGACGAATTGATGGGCGGCGGCGCGGGAGCGGCGCGCTCAGAAGACAAAGCGCAGCCTTCGGCGGCGGCCGGCAACGGAAAGCCCGCGGCGGACGACGCGGAGGACCTGGTCGGCGAGGACGCCAAGCTCGGCATCCGCAAGCAACTGAGGCCGCGGGCCGTGACCAAAGTCTCCGGCGACACGACGCACACGCGGCGCTCGGACGTGAGCCGGAATGTGCCAATTCCGCGCGCGCCCTTCTACGGCTCGCGCGTCGTCGAGGACATCCCGCTCGACGACGTGTTCGCCTTCGTCAACGAGACGGCGCTCTTCAAGGGGCAGTGGCAGTTCAAGCAGGGGAAGAGGAGCGCGGAGGAGTACAGGCAGTTGGTCGCGGAGCACGTCCGCCCCGCTTACGAGGCTCTGAAGGAGCGTTCGAAGCGCGAGGGGCTCTTGACCCCGCGCGTCGTCTACGGCTACTTCCCGGCGCAGTCCGAGGGCAACGACCTCGTCATCTACCACGACGACGAAAAGACGGAGCGCCTGCGCTTCACCTTCCCGCGCCAGCCCGAGGGCAAGCGCCTCTGCCTCGCCGACTATTTCGCCTCGAAGGAGTCGGGCCGGATGGACGTGGCCCCGTTTCATCTAGTGACGGTGGGGCGACGCGCGAGCGAGTACGCGCGCGAGCTGTTCGAGTCGGACAACTACACGGACTACCTCTTCTTCCACGGCCTGAGCGTCGAGGCGGCCGAGGCGCTCGCCGAACTATGGCACAAGCGCGTCCGCGAGGAGCTGGGGCTAGCCGGCCGCGACGCCGCCGAGCTGCCCAAGCTCTTCCACCAGGGCTACCAGGGCTCGCGCTTCAGCTTCGGCTACCCGGCGTGCCCGAGCCTGGAAGACCAGACGAAACTGTTCGAGCTGCTGGAGCCGTCGCGCATCGGTGTGGAGTTGACGGAAGAATTTCAGCTGGACCCGGAGCAGTCTACCTCGGCGATCATCGTGCACCACGAGGAAGCGAAGTATTTTTCGATAGACTGAAAACGAGTGGACACTGAGAAGGCATCAGACCCGACGCCGGAGGAGGTCGGCGTCCTTTCGCGCATCGAGCGGTTCGCGTTCTTCCAGGCGCACGAGATGAACCAGGGGCGCTGGAAGAATTTCTGGACGTGGTGCCAGCGGCACATCGGCTCGCGCTGGATTCAGGTGGCGACCTACAACCTGATGCACGTCTACGGCCTCGAACACGTCGAGGCTACGGACGCCGAGCGCCCGCTCCTGCTCGTCGCCAACCACCGCTCGTTCTTCGACATGTACGCCGTCTCCTCAGTGCTCTTCCGGCGGACGCGCCGGCCCATGAAGCTCTTCTTCCCGGTGCGCGCGCGCTTCTTCTACGAGTCGCTCCTGGGCGTCGCGATCAACTTCCTGGCCGGCTGGTGGTCCATGTACCCGCCCATCTTCGCGGAGGAAGCGCCGGAGAAGCGCGCCTTCGACAAGTTCTCGATCCGCCGCCTGACGGAGCTGTGCGGCCGGGGCCACGCGCACGTCATAGGCTTTCACCCGGAGGGGACGCGCAACCTGAACTCGGACCCCTACTCGTACCTGCGCGCGCAGCCGGGCGTGGGCAAGCTGATTAAGGAGTCGCGGCCGCAGGTCGTCCCCGTCTTCATCGTCGGCCTGGGCAACAAGCCCCTGCGGCAGATCATGGGCAACTGGCGCGGCGGCGAGCCCATCCGCATACACTTCGGCCCGCAGCTAGACTTGTCGGACTACCTCGCGCGCCCCGACCGCGTCCGCACCTACAAGGAGATCGCAGACTTCCTGATGAGCAAGGTCGCGGAACTCGGCGAGGCGGACAGAAAGATGTTCGCAAAACAGTGATGAGTGTTGACTGAAAACGCTCTTACTCATCACTCATCACTTATGTCTTTATTACCGCTCGTCATAGTTAACCCCGCTTCCGCCGGAAGCTCGACGCAAGGGTCGTGGCCCGCGATGGCGTCGGATTTGGCGACGCACTTCGGCGCGTTCAACTGCGCGTTCACGGCCGCGCCGGGCGACGGGCGCGTGCTGGCCGCGCGCGGGGCGGCCGAGGGGCGGCGCTTAATCATCGCGTGCGGCGGCGATGGCACAATTTCGGAAGTCGCCAACGGGATTCTTGAATCGGGCAAGGACGCTGAGTTGGGGATTCTGCCGAGCGGCACGGGCGGCGACTTCCGCCGCACGCTTGCTATCCCCGCGCGCGCCGCCGACGCCGCGCGCATCCTCAGGCTCGGCCGCGCGCGCCGCATAGACGTGGGCCGCGTTACCTACCTTAACCGCGTGGGCGCGGAGGAGAATAGATACCTGCTCGGCGTCGCCTCCGTGGGCATGAGCACGGACATCATAAGGCGTGTGAAGGAGGCGGGGCGGCTGAAGGGCCGGCTGTCGTTCGCGGCGGCCGGCGCGCGGACGACCATCGCGCTGCCGAAGACGGAAGTGGTCGTGCAACTGGACGGGGGGCCGCCGCGCCGCCTGACGGTCGCCAACTTCTGCGTCGCCAACGCGCGCTACTTCGGCGGCGGGATGAAGGTCGCGCCCGACGCGTTGCTCGACGACGGCCGCTTCGATGTCGTCTCAATCGGCGACCTCTCCGCGCTCAAGATTCTGGCGAACGCGCACAAGCTCTACAGGGGCACGCACCTCGACATGGACGAAGTCAACACGGCGCGAGCCAAAGTCGTCATCGTGCAGCCCGCTCACAACAATCAGAAAGTAATGATTGAGATTGACGGCGAGTTGCCGGGCCGCCTGCCCGCGACGTTCGAGATACTGCCGAAGGCTTTGCGCGTGAGATACCCCGACACTATGAAGAACCTTTAAGCGCTCAAGTAACTCCCAGACTCAACCCTTTGCGCCTTTAGTTTTTACTGTCCCAAGCCGCTAGTTAAAGCTATGCACTTTCAGTGCAAGACTTTCAGTTGCTACACACTTCTAGAAATGCTAGAAGTGCCGGAGCATGAAAGAGAACAGATACGGCAGCCATACAGTCACCAGGTTGACGGCACATCTGATTTGGGCAACCAAGTACCGCTACCACGTGCTGACTGGTGACATCAAGGCGCGATGCCGCGACCTGCTCGTTCAAATCTGTGACGCCGAGGATGTGCAGATACTCAAAGGAGTAGTGAGCAAAGATCATGTCCACATGCACATCGAATATCCACCGTCGAAGGCACTCTCAGATCTGGTCAAAAGATTCAAAGGGCGGACGTCTCGCATCCTGCAACAAGAATACCCGGAGTTGCAAAAAAGATACTGGGGGCGTCACTTCTGGGCCATCGGGTACGGCGCATGGAGCACAGGCAACATCACGGAAGAGATGGTGCAAGAGTACCTTGAGCATCACCGGGACGGCTCCAATCAAGAGACCCAATCCTTCATCCTGGAATAGCGGGACTTTCAGTCCTCAGTCAAATCTATGCACTTTCAGTGCATAGTGGTTTAGTTTGCGCCTTTGCGTGAACGGCCGTTCACGCAAAGGCGCTAAGGGAAGACGTAAGGCGCAAAGGCTTGAGTTATGTTTTGGGAGCGCGCGCTTAATTCAAGGACCCGCCGAGGAAGTTCTCGCGCAGGTATTTGACGGTGTCGAGGAGCGTCTCGCCTGGGTCGCGCGGCGAGAAGCCCAGCTCGCGCTCGGCCTTCGACGAGTCCAGATACCAGAAGTATTCGGCCATCTCGACGGCGGCGGGCTCGACCGGCGGGGCCTTGTCCCACTGTTTGTAGAAGGCGTGGATGAGTTGCGAGCCCGTGACGGCCAGTTTCGAGGGGAGCGAGAGGCGCGGGGCGCGCACGCCCGTCAGCCTTTCGAGCCGGCCGAAGAATCTTTCGAAAGTCCAGTTGGCGCCGCCCAAGAGGTAACGCTCGCCGTGGCGGCCCGTTTTCATGGCGGCGGGGAAGGCGGCGGCCGCGTCGCGCACGTCAACGAAGCTCAGGCCGCCCGTGGGGACGGCGCTGATTTTTCGGGCCAGAAAATCCAGCACCACTTTCGTCGAGCTGAGGCGCTCGTCGCCCGGGCCGAGCAGCAAACTCGGGTTGAGGATGACGAGGCGGCGGCCCTCGCCGTCGAAGCGTTCGAGGGCGGTGCGTTCCTGGTAGAGTTTGCTGGCGTAGTAGGGCCAGCGGCCTATGATGTCAAGGGGCACGGAGCCGCGCTCGTCCGGCGTCTCCTCGCCCTTCTCGCGCACGGCAATCGTGCCGCTCGTCGAGGCCATCACGATTGCGCCGACGCCTTCCGCGCACGCCGCGTCGCACAGGATGCGCGTCCCGTCCACGTGGACCGCGTACATCTCGCGCGCGTCGCCGTCGTCGCGCGAGACGCGCCCCGCCAGGTGATAAATCTCCGCCACGCCCTCAACCGCGCGCCGCACGTCGTCCGCGTCCGTAATGGAGCCCTCGATTGCCTCGACGCCCAACTCGCCGAGCCACGCGGGCGCGCCGGTCGTCAGCACGCGCAAATTCTTCGCGCCCGACTCGACGAGGAGCCTGACGAGGTGCGAGCCCAGAAAGCCGGTCCCGCCCGTGACCAGAGTTTTCGGTTGCGGACGCCGCTCAAGCGCCGTGCTCTTTTTTGTGCCAGCCTTCGCCGCCGTCTTGCGCGCCGCGCGCTTCTTGGTTTTCGTCGTCGTGACCATTAATCGCCCGTGACCGTCAAGTGCTCAGTCTGCTCGTCCGTCGTCGCCGCGCCGCCCGCGCGGGCCGCGCGCCGCTCGTCGCGCCAGCGTTTGCGCAGGGCGCGGGCGTCGAAAGCGTGGCGCGTGCCGTCGCGCATATTCTCGACCGAGTGCTGCGTCAGCGCGGCGATCAAACGGTAAGCCTCCGCGCGCGCCATGCCTTTCGTCAGCTCCTCCAGCTCTTCGTATGAAAGATAGCGCCCGATGCGCGCGCCTATGTCGCGGCTGCGGATGAGGGTCGAGCCCTTGGGCATCGCCTCGTAAGTGCCGTGGACGAAGACGGGCAGGATGCCGATGCGGCAGGCCAGCGCGAGGTAGCCTATGACCGGCTTGAACTCCGCTATCTCGCCGGAGAGCGAGCGCGTGCCTTCGGGGAAGATGAGCGCGTTGTAGCCGCGTTCGAGGAACGAGCGCGCGTGGCGCAGGGATTGGCGCAAGCTCCCGCTGCGCTCAATCGGCACGAGGTTCGTGAAGTTCTCCATGTAGGCGCGCTTGTACTTGTTGTCGAAGAAGTAGTCCGCGGCCGCGAGCGCGACCATGTCTTTGCCGGAGTCGCCCAGGGCCATTTTGACGAGGCCCATGTCGAGGTGCGACGTGTGGTTCGGCGCGACGATGAAGTTAGTGTGGACGGGAATGTTGACGCGCCCCTCGTACTTCGTGTGCAGGAACTTGTCGTAGAAGACGCGCTGCAAGGCGTCCAATCCCTTGTTGCCCACGTCGCGGACGAAGGCCGGAACGTGAATCTCGTCCGGCGGCTCGACCTCCGCGCGCGTCTCCGTCTCCTTGCGCGCCGCGGCGGGCGCGTTGCGCGTGACGACGCTGGCGAGCTCGCGCAGGTCGAGGACTTCCGTCAGCGTGTTCGGCGACTTGAGCGCGCCGCCCGCGTTCTCAATCGCGGTCGCCAGCTCGACGTACATCAAACTGTCAAACCCCAGGTCCGAGAGGCGCGAGTCGAGCCTGATTTCGGAGCGCTGCCGGCTGGAGACGGCCGCAACGATGTTAATGAGCCAGGTGGCGTCGCCCTCCTTCTCGTCGCGCGAGGCGACGCGCGAGGTGGCCTTCGCGCTCTTCTCCAAAACTTCGAGCGTGTCGAGTACCTCGCCGCGCTTGACCTTGCGCGTGGCGGTGCGCGGCAAGTCCGCGTCCCAGAAATGAAAGACCTTGATCCGTTTGGCGAAGGGGAGCGTGGAGGACACGTCGCGGAAGTGTTCTTCGATGCGCTTGCGCACGTCCTCGCGCGTGAGGGTCGCGTCGTGCTCGTAATTTGGCACAACCATGCACGCGACCTTTTCGCCGAGCCCGTCCGGCAATCCTACGACGCTCAGCTCCTTGATGAAGACTGAGGTGTCGTAAGCTTCCTCGACCTCGTCCGGGTAGACATTCTTGCCAGAGGCGTCGAGGATGATGTCTTTCGAGCGGCCGACGAGGTACAGGTTGCCCTCGTCGTCGAGGCGGCCTATGTCGCCCGTGTGGAGCCAGCGGTTGACGAGCGTGCGGCGCGTCGCGTCCTCGTTCTCGTAATAGCCGACCATCACGTTCGGCCCGCGCGCGATGACTTCGCCGACGCCGAACGCGTCGGCCTCTAATATTTTGACTTCGACGCCGGGCAAAGGCTTGCCGACCGTCCCGGCCGCGAGCTTGTTCTGCGGGCGCGTCACGGTCAGCACGGGCGAGGCTTCCGTCAGCCCGTAGCCTTCGAGGATGGTGAAGCCGAGGCCGTGAAAGTCCTTCTGCACGTCCTCGCTCAGGGCCGAGCCGCCGCTGATGAAGTAGCGTATGCGCCCGCCCATCCCCTCGTGAATCGGGTAGAAGATTAAATGGCCCAAATTGAGCGGCGTCGTGTCGCGGAGCCACGAGTTGACGCGCATCAGGAGGTCCGCCGCTTCGCCGATGAGCTTGCTCCGCTCGCTGAACTTGTTCTTGATGCGGCGGTGGAGGAGCTCCCAGACGGCCGGCACGCCGACCATCCCCGTGACGTGGCCGTTCTTAATCGCGCTCGTCAGCGCCTCGCTCGACAGCTCTTCGAGATATGTGATCTGCGCGCCGCGGCTCAAGGGGGCGAGGAAGCCCGCCGAGAACTCGAACGTGTGGTGGAGCGGCAGCACGGAGAGCACGCCGTCGCTCGTCGTCATGTCAATGATGGAGGTGAGCATGGAAGTCATGCTCGTCAAATTCCTGTGCGAGAGCATGACGGCCTTGGGCTGGCCCGTCGTGCCGGAAGTAAAGATGAGCGAGGCGACCGTCTGCGCCTGGACGCGCGCGGGCAGCATCGCAATCCGCTCGTCCTCTGTCGGCTCGTCCGGCATCGCGAAGACTTCCTCGAAGCGCCAGATGCGCGCCTCCGCGAGGCCCGCCTCTTTCAGTCTCTCCTGAAGGTCGTCGTGCTTTTCGTAAAGCTCCTGGCTGATGACTAGCCCTGCGGCGTCGCCGGCCTGCGCGAACTGAACAACTTTCTCCGTGGACAGCTCGGGGTCGAGCGGGATGCAGCTCGCCCCCACCTTGAGGATGCCGAAGTAAGTCATGCCCCACTCGGGCGCGTTGTGGCTCAGGAGCATGACGCGCGCGCCGGGCCTGACGCCTTCGCTTACGAGGAAGGCTGCGGCGCGCGTCGCCAGCTCCCTCATGTCGGCGTAGGTGTACTGCTCCTTGCGCCCGTCGCGCTCGATGCGCATGGCGACGCGCGTGGCGTGGCGCTTGGTCGTCGTCTCGAACAGCTCAAGCAGGTCGCGGTACGTGTAGACGCGCTTGGGCTGCGCGCGCATGTCCTCTTCGAGCGTGGGGAAGACCCACTTCTTGAGGCCGGGGAAGTGGACGTTCATCCAGTAGTCGTACCAGTCGAACTGCTCCGGGTGCCACGCGAGGAGCCATTGTTCGTCCTTGCGTATGCGCGCCATCAGCGAGCGCACGTTGTCGGCGCGGAAGACGTAGGCGTTCTCGACCGTGAAGGGCCGGAACATATCGAAAGCCTCTTCCGTCTCGTGCGTCAGCTCCTCGAAGCGGTCAACCTTCTGCTTGACCTGGTCAATGACTTCGGAGACGCGGCCGCCGCCCCAGCGCGGGCGCACGCGGTCCAGCAGGTTCGAGACCTTCCTGGCCGCCGCGTTAATCATCGGCGTCGAGGTGCGCTCGAAGTGCGCGGGCGTGACGGGCTTGGTCTCCATGCGCGCCGCGATCTTGTTGACGATCTTGAAGCCGGTCTCCTTCTCCTCGAAATACTTTCGCTTGTAGAGCCCCAACAAGCCGACGATGCGGCGCATGTCGTTCGGGTTCGAGTCGCCCGTGGCGGCCTGGTGCACGAGGCGCGGCTCCTCGACGCACGCCTGCGCGGCGACGGCCAACATGACGGCCGCCACCTGGTCTACGGGCGTGATGTCCAGAATCAATTTCTCGTTGACGGGGATTAATGATTGGCCCTTGAGCGCGATGAAGATGAGCGGCGCTGTCGTGGTGAAACCCTCGTTCCAGCCGGGGAACGGGTAAGCCAGCGCGGACTCGACGATTGACGGGCGGACGATGGTGCGGACGATACCGTCCTCGGCGGCGACGAGCTGCTCGCCGAGGCTCTTGGTGTACGTGTAAATGTTCGGCCAGCCCCACCACGCGGCGCGCTCGATGCCGAGGTCCGTGAGGCGCGTGCGCGTCCAGACCTTGCGCTCGCGCGCGACGGCGAGGCCCATCGCGTCCAGATCGTCGGGGTCTCGCCCCTCTTCGATGAGCCGCTTGCGCGCCTGCTCGCGGAAGCGCGCGGCCATCATCGCGTCGCGCGCCTCGTCGCGGACGCGGTCGGCCAATTTGGCACAGTCCCGAATCTCCTGCTCGACGTTGAACTCGACGCCGCGCATGTCCTCCTCGTCGCGGCGCGGGAAGTAGCCGATGACGGGGTCACTCTCCCAGACAGCGCCCGAGCGGTTGCCGGCGACGAAGCAGGTCGAGACGTGGACGAGCGCCGGGCGCTTCATGCGCTTGGCGAACTTGATGACGTTCTCGGTCCCGACGACGTTCGTGCGGAGCGCGCTCTCCAGCGTCGGGTTAAAGGTGACGTTGCCCGCGCTGTTGAGAACTACGTCCACGTCGTCGGCGATGCGCTGCGCCTCCTCTTCGGTGTAGCCGAGGTTGGTCTCGCCTATGTCGCCGCCGACGATTGCCACCTTGTCGCGGATGAAGCCCTCGAAGGCGTCGCCGTAGCGCTCGCGCAGGGGGTCGAACGGCGGCGCGGTGATGACGTTGTTCCAGAAGCGCGTCTCAGACTCTTCCTTGGAGCGCGCGCGCACCGTCACGTACACGCGCCCGACGTTCGGGAAGCGGTGCAGCAGCATCGAGAGCGTCACCTTGCCCAGGAAGCCGGTCGCGCCGATGATGAAAATCTTACGGTCGTTGTAAATTTCTGTCGGAGACAGTTTCATCTCTCAACTACTCCATGTCCGCGATCCCGATCATCGGCTGGTGCAGCATGGTGATCTCGGCGGAGCGGCCCATGTAGCTGCGGGCCATCGCAATCGCTTCGGTCAGATTGTCGGCGCGGTCCCAGCCGAGCATGGCGGGGACGTGCGCGTTCTCCGCGCCCGCGGCGATGACCTTGCCGACGTGCTGGCGGCCGTTCTCGCCCCAGTACCACATGAAGAAGGGGTGCGCGCCGTGGTAGGCGTTGCCGCGCCGGTACATCTCCACGTAAGAGGGGTTGTTGGCGAACTCGCGCTCGTACTTCTCGCGCAGGGTGAACGCGTCGCGCGTCTCCGGCAACAGCCGGTTAAAGAACTCTATGTAGCTCGGGTGGAAATTGTGGTCGAACTCGTCGTAGCAGGGGTGATGAAGAATCAGCACGCCGCCTTTCTTCAAGAGCGGCTTGTTGCGATAAAAATTGAAATGGTAGCCGAGCGCCATTACCTGCACGAGGAGCGGGTTCAGAATCGAGTAAACGTTGTAGGGCGAGATGTCCGGGATGCCCGTGACCAGGATGTCGCACTGGCCCTTAATCGGGATGGCGTACTGGTCGAAACCTTTCTCGATAATCTTCTCGTGGACGGGCTCTGTGCGGCCGGCGTGGCAGGCGATCATCTCGTACTGCGCGGGCATCGCGTGGAGCATCTTGCGGCGCGCGGCGCGCGGCAGCTTGCTCATCGTCCGGCGGATGCCCTCGAATTTTAAGCGGTCGAAGGCCGTGAAGTCGTCCTCGTTCTTGAAGAGGAAGTCGAGCGCGCCCGTGTACATCCGATTATTAATCGCCGTCTCGATATGGAAGACGTTCATGTGCTCGTCAACCAGTTTCCCGAGACGCCCGACCTTGTGGTTCAGCTCCGAGCGCGCCGGGTCCATGTAGCTGTCCGAGTCGCGTATCGTCTGCGGCTCGTGGTGCGCGCGTAAGCTTTCGTAGTCGCAGAGGCCGACGGCGACGGACTTGTGGCCGCCGTCCATCGGGACGAGGTTGATGTTGACGTAGATGACGAGGTCCGATTCGGCGCAGCGGCGGTTAATCCTCAGCGGCTCCTTGTGCTTCGTGTGGCCGAGCGTAATCAGGCCCTCGGGCCACTCGGCGTCGTGGTTGTAGTAGCGGTCGGGGTGGAACTCGTCGAAAATCTTTTGGCCCACCATCCGCTTCATCTCCCACTCGGTCATCTTGCGGTGGAGCGAGTTGGCGATGATGATGTGCACGTCGTCAACGCCGTGCCCCGCGAGCATCTCGGCCAGGATTTCGATGACGGTCTGCCGGATGTCGGGCGTCGCCATCGGCGGCAGCGGCAAGCTGATGTCGTCAACCGCAATCGTCACCTTCATGCCCGGGTAGAGCTGCGCGAAGAGCGGGTCGCAGTCGTGCGGGTGGTTGAGCGCGTAGCGAATCGCGGCCTCGCGGTTCGGCAACCCCTTGATCGGCGGCTTCGGGTAGATGACTCTTGTGCCAATCGGCAAGTCTTCGAGGATGAAATCCTCGCCCGAGGGCATCACGCGCGGCGCGCTGTCGCGGTCAATGTAGACGACGGACTCGTGTGTTTTTCTTCTTAGCTGAAGGCTCATAATCAGTGGTCAGTGGTCAGTGGTCGGTGGTCAGTCAGGAATCAGTTTTTAACTGACCACCGACCACTGACCACTGATTACTTTAAGTTCAAAATCGGCCAGTCGTGATGTAGTGCTGTTTGCTTAAGTCTCATGTCCGGGTTGACGGCCGCGGGGTGGCCGACGACTGAAAGCATGGGCAGATCGGACATGCTGTCGGTGTAGGCGTAGGAGTCGCTGAGGCTCAGCCCCTCGCGCTCGGCGAAAGTGCGAATCCAGGACGCCTTGGTCGCGGCGGCGAGGACGGGCGGCAGCAGTCTCCCCGTCGCCACGCCGTTGACGAACTCAAGGCGGTTCGCCACGTAGTCTACAATCCCCAGGTACTTCATCAGCGGCGTCACGGACAAGTCGAGCGCGCCCGTGACGACGACCTGGCGCAGGCCGAGGCTGCGGGATTTTTCAATCAGCTCGAACGTGCCGGGGAAGACCGCGGGCTTCAACACGTCCTCGAACAACTCTTCGGCGAAGAAGCGGAGGCGGTCTTCGGACTCGCCCTTGTAGCGCTTGAAGAAGAGGTCGTTGAAGACTTTCCGGCTGTACTGGTCGGTGGCGGCGAAGATGGGAATGCTGAGGAGCGTCGAGGCGCTCTTCCTGAACGTGCGGAATAGTCCCTGCTGGTTTCTCGCGTAGAAGCCGAGCGTGTGGACAAGATTAGTGCTGACTAGAGTTCCTTCTAGGTCGTAAAATGCAGCCGCTGCCACATTGCCCTCCAGAAAAGCGCGTGCGCTTACGTTTCGACTGGCCCGCGCCGGGATTCGTCCGGGAATATGGATTACAGAGGCAGGAATCTTACCCTAATTAGCGCGATTTGGGTAACGGGCGGCGCGAAGTGGCGGTTTTCTTTAGCAAAATGGCCGAACCAAAATGCTCATGCGCGTCGTTCGAGAGGCTGGAAGGCGCGAGCGTGCCCGCCTACATCGCGGCCTTCCTGGAACAGCAGGCAAAGAATCGCTACCGCTGCCGCGTCTGCGGGATTGAATGGGAAAAGCGCGAGCCCGAAATCAAAAGCGCGGGCACGCGCCCGTCTTTGCTGAAGCTCAAGGGAGCTGCGAGGGCAGAGCGTTCTGATTAACGGCGCTGTTCCTCCGCCCTCATCCTCGCTCTTTCAGGAACCGACTCCTGTGCGTGTACACAATCCTGGACGAGGTGTGAACTGCGGTGGACACTTCGCGGCCTGAGTGACGAGAGGAACTCGATAGATTCACGAGGCAATTATCGCAGCCAAGACCTACGCGCGCCGCTGGCATATCTCTTGCTGATTTTCGAGGATAGGAGAAACCCCGGCCCCGAAGAAATCATCTCGAAGACAAACAACAGAAATTAAGAGGCGTTTTTATCGGGTCAGCTTCCCTCAGGTAATGCACGCGCTCACCGTGCCCGCTTAACAACTTTGGAGGACAAAGTCATGACTCTCAAGAAGGGGGACGAGCAAAGACCTCAGGCTCAAGACAGGCCCGATTACAGGCGGCGCGGCCGTAACCTGGAATGGCGCACTCAATGGTTTCAGTTGACCCGGAGCAGCGACGACCGCGAACTGCTCCGCATCCTCGACCAGGGGCTCACTCACAAGCGCAGGCTGATTGAGCGTAAGCGTGACATAGTGAATCACAGAGGGGGCTACGCGCCGGCCGGCGAAGGGACCCCGTGGTTCTCCATCGGGCCGCGCAACGTCAACGGCCGCGTCAAGTCAATTGCGGTGCATCCGACCGACGAGGACGTTATCTACGCGGGGGCGGCGAGCGGCGGCGTCTGGAAGAGCACGGACGGCGGGCAGTCCTGGCGTCCCCTCTGGGATCAGCAGGCGTCGCTGGCCGTCGGCGCGCTGGCCGTCGCGCCGAGCGACCCGGACACGATTTACGTCGGGACGGGCGAGTGGACGCCGGGTTATTCGCCGAGCTATCCGGGCGTGGGCGTGTACGTCTCCACGAATGGTGGGGCGGACTGGACGCTGCACGCGTCCGTCGTCTCAAGACGGATTGCGCGCGTGCGCGTCTCGCAGGACGACCCCAATACCGTCTACGTCGCGGGCGCGAACGGTTTCGAGCGTTCGACGAACGGCGGCGACGATTGGAGCACCATCATGACCGGGGGGGTCTCGGACGCCGTGATTGACCCGAACGACTCAAGCATCCTCTACATCAACGTGCGTAACGACGGCCTCTATAAAAGCGTCAACGGCGGCGACGACTGGGACCCGCTGCCCGACGGCCCGACGGGAGGCGACGCCTCCTGGATTCGGCTCGCTATCGGTAAGGACGGTGCCAACGGGAGCGACCTTCTGCTGGCGAAGCAGGCCGGGACCATCTACCGCAGCACGAACGGCGGCGCGGACTGGGATACTCTGGCCGGCCTCCACGGCGACGCCTCCTATCATCCCTGGTGCTCTATGATCGCGGTCGCGCCGGACGACGAGGACATTATTCTGGCGGGCGGAGTGGATATAGAAAGAACGGATGACGGCGGCGCGACGGACCCCTGGAACGGCCCGTCCGGCCTGCACTCCGATCACCACGTCGCCGTCTTCGCCCCCTCGAATCCAAACGTCGTCTACGCGTGCAATGACGGGGGCGTCTACCGCTCGGACAACAAAGGGGCGACCTGGAAGAAGGCCAGCCACGGCCTCGTCATCACGCAGTTCTACGACGTTGGCGCGTGGTCTAACATCAGCACGGTGGTCGGCGGCGGCGCGCAGGACAACGGGAGCAACCTCTCGACGGGCGGGCTCACCTGGCATCACATCCTCGGCAAGGACGGAGGCTACTTCATCATCCACCCGACGGACCCGCGCACGATCTACGCCGAAGGACAGAAGTCGGACATTCGGAAGAGCATTGACGGGGGCAATACCTGGGTGAAAAAAAAGGACGGCCTGACCGACGGCACGCCGTTCATCACGGTGCTGGCGATGGACCCCAACGACCCGCAGAAGCTCTTCGTCGGGACGACCAAAGTCTTTCGCACCCTCGACGGGTGCGACACCGACTGGGTGCCGTGCAGCCAGCTTCTGGGCGGCAGCGTCACTTCGATTACCATCGCGCCCTCGGACTCCAACCGCGTCTACGTGGCGGCGAGCTCGAAGATTTTCCGCAGCGACGACGGCGGCGCGACCGAACCCTGGGCGGAGAAGACGGCGGGGCTGCCCAGCCGGACGATTAAGGACGTGGTCGTTGATCAGAGTGACGCCGACCGCGTCATGGTCTGCCACGGGGGGACGAATTCGGGGGGCAACGACGCCAACAGCGTCTTCCTCAGCACGAGCGGCGGCGACGGCGACTGGACTGACATCAGCGGGGACTTGCCGAACGTCCCGATCAGCGCCGTGGCCTTCGACCCGAATGACGCCGACACGCTCTACGCCGGGACGGATGTCGGCGTCTACCGCACGACAGATCTGGGGCAGGGCTGGCACGCCTTCGACAACGGCATCCCCAACGTCATGATCACGGACCTGCACGTTGACCCCGAGGACAATTTGATGTACGCCGCGACGATGGGGCGCGGGATGTACAAAATCAGCATCGCCCCGTCGGCGGCGGACGAGCCCGAGGTTGACCTGTACCTGCGCGACAGCGTGCTGGACACGGGCGAGCGGTTCCCCACGCCGTCGGGCCTGCCCAACCCCGTAGACCCGAACGACACCGTGAGGAAGTGGGAGAGCGCCGATATCAAGGTCAACACCTCTCCGTACTACACGCCGGACGCGCTCTTCGACGGCGTGGAGTTCGACGAGGAGTTGACGCACGACGACCCGCAACGCGAGGAAGTCAACCGCTTCTACCTGCAAGTGCACAACCGCGGCTGGCAGTCCACGACCAACGTCCGCGTGCGCGCCTTCTTCGCCAACGCGCACGCCGGCCTGCCCTCGCTCCCCAACCCGCTCGTGCCGCCGGATTTCGACCTCGACAACACGGACGACTGGACGCCCATCGGCCCGGCCAAGACTATCCCGCTGCTTGAGCCGAACCGCCCCGTGGTCGTCTCCTGGGACTGGGCCGTGCCCGAGGCGGCCGACACGCACAGCTGCCTGATCGGCGTCGTCTCTTCGCCCGACGACCCGATTACGACGACCGAGACGAACGTGGATAAGCTCATCAAAGCGGAGAAGCGCGTCTGCCTCAAGAACCTGCACGTCGTTGACGGCAGTGCCGCGCCCGGGGCGGCCCCGCAGATGGTGACGATCAAGTTTCACAACCCGCTGGAGGTTGACGACGTGATTGACATCGTCATCAACCCGAACGATTTTTCGGGCGGGATTATCGGCCTGCTCCTGGAGCGCGTCGAATTCGACGCTTCGAGGGAAAACCTGCACGGCGTCGAGGTGTACACGCTGCGCGAGGGCGAGGAGATAGGCGAGTGGTACGACAAGGGTGACATTGACCGCGGCCAGCTCTGGAAGAAGCTAGACCTGTCACGTATCTACGAGTTCGACACGACGAACACGTCCGAGCTGCGCGGCATCAAGCTCGGCGCGAAGCAGACGATACAGGCCGTCATCGTCTGCTCGGGTTACAGGAAAGCGCCCTACGGGCAGACGCAGAGGTTCGCCGTCATGCAGCGCCAGGGCGGCGAGATCGTCGGCGGGAGCACCTACGAGATGCGGCTCAAGCGCGCCAAGGGCTTGCATCCTGTTTCTCGCATCCGCGTGACGCTGGAGAAGGTGCGAATTCTCAAAGACCGTGAGCCCTGGTTCAAGGGCCGCGGCGAATTCAGTTTTACGTCGTTCGTCTCCTTCAACGGCGACGCCTGCCGCGACCACCGCGTCAGAGTCCCTCTGCGTGGGAACTTCAAAATCAGCGACGAGCCCGGCCGCAACGAGCAGGAGATTAACGTCTGCGTCTTCGACGGGTACGTGGCCGAGACGGACGACATGACGCTCTTCATCCTGCCCACGGAAGACGACTGGCTCGACCCGGACGACAGGCTGACGCTGTTCAAGCGCCGCTTCGCGAGGCCGCCCGAGACGTGGGTCGGAACATACCGTCCCGGCGATGAAGCCGCCCCGGCCGACCCGGAAAAGCTGCCGGATTGGATGGTCTGGTACAGAATCGAGTCGCTCAAGCTCTAGAGACGTGAGCCGCGATTCACGTCTTTACAGTTCCAGTTCCAGGTAGTGAAAGGGGATGTGTTCGGCGTCGCGGCCGGCGTCGGTGAGGGCGTCGAGCATACGGCCCGCGCCGGCGTAGTTGAGCGAGTGGATGACGATGGTGGCGTCGCGCTGGCGGTCTGGGTGGGCGGCGAGCCAGGCGGCGACCGCGTAGCCGGTGCGCTCGTCGTCCGGCTCGTCCGAGAAGTAGTGCTCGTCAATCAGGTCGTGGTCTAAGAGGATGGTCGCGTACTCGCGCTCGGCGAGCCAGCGGACGGCCTGACCCGCGTCGCACGTCACGTCCAGCACGTGCGGCGCGAACTTGCGCCGGAACCAGGCGCACCGCGTCTCGTCGTCTTCGACCAGCAGCACGCGCCGCAGAGGATTAACGCCCATCGAGATTTATGAGTCCCATTAGGGACGGAGTGAAAATAGCCCAGCACTTCAGTGCTGGGAATCGCGTGAGAAATTTTATCGAGTCCCGTAGGGACGGCCGAAATCTTCTGTCGTCCCTACGGGACTCGACTTTTGTTTCGCGCTATATCCAGCACTGAAGTGCTGGGCTATTATCAATCGTCCCTGACGGGACGTTTTGACCTACGGCTTGCCCGTCGTCTTCTTCAGCTCTTCCAGGTTGCGCTTGAGGGATTCTAGTTTTTGGCCCGCGTCGGCGAACTTGCCTTCGGACATCAGGCGCTGGTAGTCGGCGAGGTCCGCGGCGGCGCGGTCAATGAGCTGCTGCGCGCCGGCCGAGACCGGGGTCGTTTGCGGCTGCCCCGTCTGCTGTCCCTCGGGCTGCTTCTGCTGGGCTGTCTCCTCGGGCTTCGGCGGCTGGCCGTCCTTCGGTGGTTGCTCGCCGAAGAGTTTGGTCATGGCCTCCTGGAAGTTCGCGCCGAAGACCAGGCGCTCGTGCGTGGCGAGCACGACGAGGCGCAGCTCGGGCATGGGGCTCTGCGCGGCTTGCAGGTAAATCGGCTCGACGTAGAGGAGCGACCGGCCCATCGGGATGACGAGCAGTTGGCCGCGCCGGACGCTCGAACCCTGCTGGTTCCAGAGCGAGAACTGGCCCGAAAGCTGCGGGTCCTGGTCAATGCGGGCCTCGATCTGCATCGGCCCGTCAACGAGCCTGGAGCGCGGGAAGCTGTAGGCCAAAAGCGAGCCGTAGGCCGCGCCGTCCGAGCGGCCGGCCATCCAGCCGATCATGTTCTTGCGGCCGCCGGGGGTGAACGGGACGATCTCGACGAACTCGTTCTGGACCTGCTCGCCCGGCAACTGCATCAGCACGAAGTAGGGTTCGAGCGTCGTCTCCGTCTTCTGGTTGTCCTTGTTGACGCTCGACCGCGTCGCCATGCTCCACACGTCCTCGCGCTGGAAGAAGACGCTCGGGTTCGTCGTGTGGTAGAGGCCGAAGACCTCGCCCTGCGTCTGGATCAGCGTCTCCGGGTAGCGGACGTGCGCGCGCAAGTCCGCCGGCATCTGGGCCGCGTCCTTGAAGAGCGCGGGGAAGACGGCGCGGTAGGCTTGGACGATCGGGTCTTCGGCGTCGAAGACGTAGAAGTCCACGCTCCCGTTGTAGGCGTCCACCGTCACCTTGACGCTGTTGCGGATGTAGTTGACGCGCTTGTCGCCAGCCTGGTAGTGGGTCGAGTAAGGATAGGTCGTGGACTCCGTGAAGGCGTCCATCATCCAGAAGAGGCGGCCGTCGTCTGTGACGACGATGTAGGGGTCGTCGTCGTAGACGAGGTAGGGCGCGAGCGCGTTAATCCGCTGGACGATGTTGCGGCGCATGAGCACGCGGCTCTCGGGCGTGATGGCGTCGGAGAAGGGGAGCTTCGAGAGGTCGCCCAGCGTCCACGCCAGGAGCGTGCGGCGGAAGAAGCCGCCGAGCGGAATGCCGCCCGTGCCCTCGTAGACGTTCGAGGTACTCGACTCGCCCTGCGGGTAGTTGAACTCCTGCTGGTTGGTCTTGACGTAAACGTCCGTGTCCGTCTTGAGGCCGAAGTAGATTTCGGGCCGCGTCACCTTGATCTCCTGCGGCGCGGAGGATTCGACCGGCATATTCGAGAGGGTGAAGCGCGGCATCCCCTCGGGCGTGAACTCGTTGGCCGTGTTCATCGTCACGCCGTAGCCGTGCGTGTAGATGAGCTTCTCGTTAATCCAGGTGCGCGACTGCGTGGGGAGTTTGTTCACGTCCAGCTCGCGCGTGGCGAGCATCATCTGGCGCGTCTGCCCGCCGATCTTGTAGCGATCCACGTCCACGTCATCGAAGACGTAGTAAGTGCGTATCTCCTGAATCTGGCGCAGCGTGTCCAGGAGCGCCGACCAGTCCCAGAGGCGTATGTTGTCGAGCGTCGAGCGGTTGCCCTCTACGTCCAGGCTTGCGACAGAGGGCTCGGCCTCATAGTCGCGCGTCTCTATGCGGTCGAGGCCGAAGCCCTTGCGCGTCCAGTTGATGTTGTGCTCGATGTAGGGCGACTCTTTCCCCAGCTCGTTCGGCTTGACGGAGAAGCTCTGGATGTAAGCCGGAATCAGCATCCCGGCGACGACGAAGACGGCCACCGGAAGAATGAGGGCCGCGACGATGAAGCGCAGCTTACGCTTGGTGAATGCGTTGACGACGATGATCGCCGCGGCGACGACGAGCGTGATGGCGACGATGGTTAAGCCGGGCAGGAACCAGTTGGCCTCCGTGTAAGTGACGCCAGAGAAGGACTGGTGATCCTCCCAGAGATACGGGTAGCGCGAGAGGTAGACGCGCCAGGCCAGGAGCACGAGGAAGCCGGCGAGCGCGAAGGAGACGGCGGCGTAGGCCGTGGCACGCGCGGCGTCGGCGGCCGCCTTGGTCTTCTGTTTCTGCGTCGCCGACAGGATGGCGAAGACCGCCGTCGCGACGAGGATGACGAGCGAGAGCATGATGAGCCAGCGGCTCAGCATCTGGTGCACGGGCAGCGAGAAGAGGTAGAAGCCCAGCGGCTTGCCGAAAATCGGGTCGGCCGTGGGGACCGACGGCTGGTTCAGGTAGAGCGCGAACTCGCGCCAGCCGTCTTTCATGCCCAAACCGAAGACGAGCCCGATGACTACGGAGAGCGCCCACGCCGCGGGCCGGAAGAACTTGGACGGGTTGACCGTCACAGACTGGTTGTTGACGACAATCGTGCGGCGTTCGAGCGCGGTCGCCGCGAACGTGCGCTCTATCAGCCAGAAGGCCGCGCGCAGGATGGCGGCCGTCACGACGGCGAAGACGAGAAACGTGAAGAGCTTCGTGCGGAAGATGTACCAGTAGACGCTGGCGTAGCCGAGCGAGTCGAACCAGAGCGCGGAGATGTAAACGGAAGCCGCGCGGAACAGGACGAAGAGGAGCAGGAGCGCGGCCACCGCGATCCAGACCAGCGTGCGGCGGCGCTTCGGCTTCGGCGGCTCTATGTCTATGACGTTACTGTCGTCGTCGGGGTCGGGGGCAAAGGGTGTGCTCATGGCGCACAGCATACGCCCAACCGCGCGCCACACTCAAGAGCGTTTGCCTTCCGCACGCGAGGGAAGGCAGAATCAGCCTGCTAACAATAGCCTGACGTATGAGGATTCAAACAGGGATGGACAGGATAGACAGGATAAGATTAAAAATCTCAAATTCGAAATCTCAAATTTTTTCATCCTGTCTATCCTGTCCATCCCTGTTAATTCCTTTGGCGCTGCGAGTGGCGCATACTTCCACACTCTTCGCCCTGTGTCTCCTCCTGGCGTCGTGCGCGCGCGCGCCCGAGCCGCGGAAGCCTTTCGCCTCCGTCCGCACGCTGGCGGGGGCGCGGCCTGATGGCGCGTGGTTCGGCGACACGTTCGGGGTCGCCGCCGCGCCCGACGGCAATCTTTACGTCGCTGACGGCGAGACGAATCGCATCTGGCGAATCGCGCCGGACGGGGCCGTCTCGACCGTCGCCGCAAATCTCAACACGCCTTCCGCGCTCGCCCTCGCCCCGGACGGCACGCTCGTCGTCGCCGACACAGGCTCGCACACCATCAAGCGCGTTGAGCTTGCGAGCGGGCAGGTCAAACTCGTCGCTGGCACAGAAAAGAGCGCGGGCTTCGCGGACGGGAGCGGGGCCGAGGCCAGGTTCAACGGCCCCGTGGGCGTGGCCGTCGGGGCCGATGGCACAGTCTTCGTCGCTGACACCTACAACGACCGCATCCGCGCGATTGACGCCGCCGGAAGTGTGCGGACGCTGGCCGGGGGCGGCGAGCCCGGATACAGGGACGCGGGCGCGGGCACGGACGCGCGCTTCGACACGCCTTGCGGAGTCGCCGTGGACGCGGACGGCGCGCTCGTCGTGGCCGACACGGGCAATCATCGCTTGCGCCGCGTCACGCGCGAAGGCGTCGTGACCACCATCGCCGGGACGGGCGAGCCCGACGGCGCGGACGGGAAACCCGAGGCCGCTTCGTTCAACGAGCCGACCGGCGTCGCGGTTGACGCGGACGGGACGATTTACGTCGTGGACGCAGGGGGGGCCGCCGTGCGCGTCTTCCACAGGGGATTCTGGCCCGAAATCTACACGCTCGCGGGCGGCCGTTACCACGGCCTCGCGGACGGCGCGCTCGACGGCGCGCGGCTGAGCCGCCCGGCGGGTGTGGCGGTCACGGGCGAAGGGACGCTCGTCGTCGCGGACTCGGGCAACAAATTGGTCCGCGCGGTGACGAGAGAGGGCGGCGGGCTCGGCGTGGAGTTGACGCGCGAGGAGGTTGACGCGCTGCGCCCGAAGGCCGCGGAGTTTCGCGCGCAGTCTCCGCCGCGCTGGCCCTACGACCCGCCGGAAAGGACGCGCGAGATAGCCGCCACCTTCGGCGAGATTCGCGGCGAGGTCGGCAACGGCGAGGACGCCTGGTTCCATAACGGACTGGACATCCCCGGCGCTTACGGCGAGACGGCGCGGCTCGTGCGCGCGGAAAAGATGTTGCGCCCGCTCTCGGTCGAAGGCGTCGGCGGCCCGCGCGAGCGCATACGCTTCCCCGCGCTCGGCTACATACACCTGCGCGTCGGCCGCGACCGCGACGACCGCGCCTTCGAGGACGAACGCTTTGTACTCAGGCGCGACGGCGACGACGGACGAGTCACGGGCGTGCGCGTGCGCCGCGGCGCGCGCTTTCAGGCCGGCGAGGCGGTCGGCACGCTCAACAACCAGAACCACGTTCACCTGATAGCGGGGCCGGTCGGCGCGGAGTTCAACGCGCTGGCCGCGCTCGAACTGCCCGGCGTCGAGGACACAGTCGAGCCCGTCATAGAGAAAGACGGCGTGCGCCTCTTCGACAGCGGCGGCAGGGAATTCGTAGCGCCGCCCGGGGACGAGAACGCGCTCTACACAGTGCGCGGCGACGTGCGGATAGTGATGCGCGCCTATGACCAGATGGACGGCAACGCCGCGCGCCGCCGCCTCGGGCTCTACCGCCTCGGCTACCAGGTGGTCAAGGCGGACAACGCCAGCCCCGCGCCGGGTTTCAATGAACCGCGCGTGACCATCTCTTTCGAGACCTTGCCGGACGACGCGCGGGCCGCGCCGCTGGCCTACGCGGAGGGGAGCAAGTCGGGCGCGACCGGCGAGACCGTCTTCGCCTACGTCGTCACCAACACCGTGCGCGACCGCGCGGCGCGCGAGGATTACTGGCACACTTCCGAGCTGCCCGACGGCGTCTACACCTTGAAAGTCTTCGCCGAAGACTTCTTCGGCAACCGCGCGACGCACTACATGGTCGTGCGCGTCGCGAACCGCGAGCCAAATCGCGAGTCAGACGGCCGGCTTTCAGGTTTTTCAAAACCCGCGGGAAGCGTTATATTAGTCGGCGCAAAACGTCCCTTTTAATCTACGCTCCCTGCCGAAAAAATTTGGAGATGAAGCCCGTGAACAGCAACCGCACACGCCGCCAACTGATAGCCGTCGCCGCCCTCGTCTCGCTCGTCGCCGCCGTGACGTTCACGTCCACGGCGACGCCCGACAACGAGAAGGAGAAAGCGTCTTCGGTAATCCGCGTCGCGCCGCCCGCGCCCGTCTTCGACCAGACCGCGCGCCTGAATGAGCTGGCCTCGCGCCGCCAGCGCGTCGCTGAGAAGGTCGGCCCCGGCGGCATCCTCGTCCTCTTCAGCACGGAGCCGCGCGTCTACACCAACGACGTGGACTACCACTACAGGCAGGAGAACAACCTTTACTACCTGACGAACCTGAACCAGAAGGGCGCGACTCTCGTCCTCATGCCCGGCAACCCGCAGTTGCGCGAAATCCTCTTCCTGCCGCGGCGCGACCCGGCCGCCGAGACCTGGACGGGCCACATGTACAGCCCCGAGGAGGCGCGCTCGCTTTCCGGCGTCGGCGAGATTTGGGAGGCCAAGGAGTTCGAGCCGTTCATGCGCTCGCTCAGGCTGCGCCAGGCGTACCGGCCCAAGGAAGAGGGACTGCTGATGACGGCCACAGCAGCTACAGCGCAGGCGGTCGTCCCGCCCGTCCCGCAGACTTCGCAACTGACCGCGGGCGGAACTCCCGTGCAGCCCGCCGCGACGGGCTCGGCCCGCACGAGCGTCACGACGACGAACACGCCCGCCGCGACGCAGCCCGTGGCCCAGCCCGTCTCAGCGCCAGCGGGCGCGACCGCCGCCTCCGCTTCGGCCGCGGCCCCGACCGGCTACGAGACGCTCTTCGCGGCGATGGGCAAAGACGAAGCACAACTCTTCCTGCTGCTCCCGCGCGAGGACGACAGCCGCGAGTACAGGCCGGAGCAGACTTTCGCGACGCAGTGGGCCAAATCCGCGAGCGGCCTCAACGTCCGCAACGCCGCGCCCATCTTCACGCAGTTGCGGCTGAGGAAGTCGCCCATGGAGCTAAAGCTCTTGCAGCACGCCATAGACATCACGACCGAGGCCATAGGGCGCTCGATGGCGATTGCCGGGCGCTCGCAGTGGGAGTACGAAGTGGACGCCGAAGTCCTCTACACCTTCAAGCGCCGCAACGCGGACCATTGGGGCTACCCTGGAATCGTCGGCTGTGGGCCGAACGCGACCACGCTCCACTACGTCGAGTCGCAGGGCAAGATTAAGCCGACGGACCTGCTCCTGATGGACGTGGGCGCGGAGTACGGCCACTACACTGCGGACGTGACGCGCACCTTCCCCGTCGGCGGCAAGTTCACGAAAGAGCAGGCGGAGATTTACCAGATCGTCTACGACGCGCAGGAGGCGACGGCGAGCGCCACCCGCCCCGGCGCGATCTTCCCTACGGACGTGCACAACGCCGCCGTCGAGAAGGTCAAGGATGGGCTCGTCAAGCTCGGCCTGATTACGGGCCGCGACGACACTTTTATCATTAACAAGAACCTGCCGCCGCAGCCGCAGTACCGCGTCTGGTTCATGCACGGGACCTCGCACTGGCTGGGGATGAACGTCCACGACGTGGGCGGGCGCGGCGTGGCCCTTGAGCCGGGCATGACGTTCACGAACGAGCCCGGCATCTACATCCGCGAGGACGCGCTCGACGTGCTCCCGAAGACGCCCGAGAACGAGAAGTTCATCGCGGCCGTCCGCCCCGCCTTCGAGAAGTACAAGAACATAGGCGTCCGCATCGAAGACGACATGCTCGTCACGGCCGGCAGCGCGGAGTGGATGACGAAAGCGCTGCCGCGCTCCATCAGTGACATCGAAGCCTTCATGGCCCGCGCCCCGAAAGACCTGCGCGCGACCGCCGCCGAAATCTTCCGGCGCGAAGTAGAGGCCGTCCCCTTCATGACCCTGGCGCTCAACGCCCCGCGGGCGTTGTCCGTCCGGCGTCATGCTCACAGGTAAGCACACCATCCCCGAAGGGGTCGGGGCTATTCGTAACCCAGCGCCTCGACGGCGTCCTGCCGGGCGGCGCGCAGCGCGGGGTAGAGCGCGCCGATGGTGCCGCCCACTAACCCGACGGCGAGGGCGACGAGAATCCACTGCGGCTCGATCTCGACGATGAGCGAGGTGGTACGCATGACGGCGAAGCGCACGAGCAGCGTCAGCAGGACGCCGGTCAGGACGCCGAGCAGGCTCACCACAATCGCCTCCTTCTCGATCACCCACGCGATCGTCCCCTTCGACATGCCGAGGGCTTTAAGGATGCCTATCTGGCGCGTGCGCTCCGTGACGGTCGTGTACATGGCGAGCAGGATGACGAGCATGCTGATGGCGGAGGCGATGGCGACGACCACCTTGATGAAGATGTTGAGCGCGGGGACGGCCGCGGCGTAAAGCTCCGGCAGGTCGCGCGTGAAGATGATCTGGTCTTCGGGGAATTTCGCGCGTATGCGCGCGGCAAGCTGTTCCTGCTCGGCCGGATTCTCGGCCGCGACGAGGATGGCCGTCGCGTTGCCCTCGGCCCCGAGCTGCTCCTGCATCGTTGCGAGCGGAATCTTGATGCGGCCGCCGCCGGGCGGCTCGTAGACGCCGACGATGCGGAACGGGCGGTCGTAGAGCTGGACGGTCGAGCCGACCGCCGCCTCGCGGTCCTTCTGCCAGACGGTGTCCACGATGGCCTGGTCGCGGCACGCGGGCGGCGCGTTCTCCGGGCACGGCGTGAAGCCCGTCCCCTCCTTAATCGTCAGGCCCGTCAGCGCGGAATATTCCTCGAACGGGATGCCGTCCACGAGGCGGCTGCCGAAGCCGCGGTCGCTCGACAGGATGTTCTGGCCGATGGGCACGGCGGCGCGCACGCCCTCGATCCCGCGCAGCTCCGCGGCGCGCGAGACGGGCAGGCGAAAGGGCTCCGTCCCGCTCATCGAAAATGTGCCAGAAGCGCGCACCATGATCTCGGCGTTGATGTTGCCCTCGCGGCGCGCGCGCTCGCGGAGCACCCCGTGCGCGAGCCCCACCGTGAAGACGATCAGCAGGACGCCGACCGCTATGCCGAGCACGCTGACGAGGGTGCGTGCCGGCCTGTGCGACATGTTTGAGAGAACCAGGCTGTCCATAATCTTCCTCAGGCGCGGGCTCCTGTTCGTCAGCCGGCGCATGGCGTCGGGCACGGTGCGCCAGGCCAGGACGAAGAGCCCTATGACGGTCCAGAAAAGTGTGCCGGCCTTGCGCACGAGCGCGAGCGTCACGCCGGTCGCCGCCGCGAAGCCCAGCGTCTGCAAAATGATTTCGGTGCCGCCCTCGTAGACGCCGATGGTGGCGGGGACGAACCCGAACGCGAAGTTGATGACCTTCGTCAGCGACTCGATCACGTAGGCCGCGTGGACGGCCGGCGTGTAGCCGAGCATGCGGAGCGTGACGTAGACCTCGAAGACGCTCGACGCGTGCGAGAGCAGGTTGAGCCCGATCATGGCGAAGAACGCGCGCGGGCGGTGCGAGTAGAAGTCGTAGACGTGCGACTCCAGATCAGAGATGTGGTTGCGCCGCGAGGTCAGGACCTTCGGGTGAATGCCGATGCGGCCGAGCAGGTCAATAATCCGCGTCAGCAGCATCACGCGGCGGCGAGCGGCCCAGACGGCGACGGCGATGCCGATGGTCGCCACGCCCGCGATGCTGTAGAGAATGATACGCACGACCGACGGCAGGTCGTAGGCCAGGAGCATGACGACCGCGCCGCTCAGGATGAAGAGCGCGACCGAGAGGTTGTAGAGGATGTTGTCAACGACGAGCGCCGAGAGGCCGTAGACGAGCGGCACGCGTTTGCGCAGCAGCGCGACTTTCGTCGCCTCGCCGAGCAGCGGTCCCGTGAAGGTGAGAAAGCTGATGGCCTCGCCGCCGAGTCGAACGGCGAAGGCGTGGCGGAAGCTGAAGGTGCGGTGCTCGGGCGCGATCGAGGTGCGCATGGCGAGCGTGCGCAGGGCGTGGCGCGAGCCGCTGATCGTGAGCAGGAAGATGAAGCCGAAGCCTATCTTGAGGAGCGCGTCGAAGATGGGCTGGACGCCAACGCGGTTGATGACGTAGACCAGCAGCGCCAGGCCCAGGAGGAAGGCGATGGCCTGGAGCCAGATGATGCCGCGGCGCAGGCCGCCGCGGCCGGGCTCCTCACCGTCGTCCGCCGCCGCCAGCGCCTCTTCGCGCCCGAACTCTTCGACCCCGCTTAACTGCTCGTCCACCGTCTTCAAGGCGTGAGCGCCACTCCTTCCGCAGCAGCCGGACGCTGACGCTCGCCGTCCGTCCCGCCCAAAACTTCTTTGATGACGCGCCCGGGGAAGCGGCGGAAGCCGCGGTCCCAGAGCACCGGCACGGGCCTCTGTCCCTCGTTCAGCTGCCCGGTCAGCGCCAGCACGGTCGGCATAAAGCTCAGGCTGTCGTAGGGCTCCTCGACGACCGCGCCTTTTGGCACATTAGTCCGCTCGCCGCCCCAGAGCATCAGCGTCGAGTGCGTCGAGTTGCGGAAGAACGAGCCGTGGTTGCCGCCCGGGTTGAAGCCGCGCACGTCGAAATTCCAGTGGTCGTTGGCTAAAACCAGAAGGTCCGCCTCGACCAGCTCGCGCTGCTTGCGGCGGAAGCGGCGCAGGAGCCGCTCGTCCGCGCTCAGGCCCGGCGCGTCCGCGTCGAACGCCTCGTTCCAGTGGCGCGCCATCTGCTCGTGCAGGCCGATGAGCGCATTAGAGTATGTGGTTTTGTGCAGCGCGCGCAACCATTCGAGGTCCGTGTGCCAATTTTCGAGCCAGGCGTTGCGCGCGCCCGCGGGCACGTCCAGGCGCGCGTCTTCCCACATCTTGAGCGGGAGTCCCTCGCGCCACTCCGCGCGCGTGAAATGAATCGCGCCCGCAGAGTCCTCGGTCAGATTCGAGACGGGCAGGTAGCGCAGGCTCAGGCGGCCCGACGAGTCCGTGCGCGAGAGAATGAGCGCCTGTTTCTCCGGCCCGTCGTAAATCCAGACGACATCATCATTGGGGCGCAGCTCTGGGGCGAGCGCCGGGGCGACTTGCTCGGCCGTCAGACGCACGGCGACGAAGTCCACGGGGCGCGAGTCCACGCCCGGCTGGACGTTGTTGCGCAAGCTAACCTCGTGCAGCAGCCGGAAGTAGTTGACGCGCAGGAAACTCTTCTCGAAATCGAGCGAGCCGTCCTGTGCCAGAACGGGGCCGCCCCCTGCTAAGCCGACGACGTAGTTTTGCAGGTCGTGGATGCTGTTCGGGGTGCCCATCGCGCCCTTGGCGATGAAGTCTTCGATCTTGAGGCGGCGCGGGTCGAAGCTCTCGCGCGAGAGGGAGAGGAGGTTCGTGAGCGTGCGCGCGTACTCTGTGTAGTCGCGCTCGTCGGCGGTCGAAGAGTCCAGCCGCGCGAAGGCGCGCAGCTTCTCCTCGCCGCGCGGCGTGTCGGCCTCGTCGGCCGGCGCGGGCTGCGGCTTGTCGCCTTTCTTCTCCTTCTTCTCACGCTTCTTCCGCTCCTCGTCGAGTCTCTTCCATTCGTCCAGCAGCGCGCGCTGCTTGGCGTTGACGCGGCCGAGCGCGCCCACCTCTTCTTTTATCTCCGCGAGCTGGCGGCTCCACTCCTCGCGCCTGCGGTCGAGCGTCTTGAAGAAGGCGTCAGTCAAAGCGCGCCGCTGCGGGTCGGGCAGGTCCTTGCCCTGAAGCTGCTGCAAGAGGATGTGCAGGACGTTGAGGTCGCTCGCGCGCAGGTGAATCGAGGCGCGCTCGTTGCCGTCGAAGTCCAGGAGCGCCGTCGGGTAGGCCGTGCTCTGGCCCTTCAGGTAATAGGTGTCGGACGTGGTCGTCGTGACCAGCGGGACGAGCGGGTAGAATCCTTTGATCGAGTAATCCAAGAGGAGCCGCCGCTTGGTGATGACGTGGTGGCCGCCGCCCTCGCGGCTCCCCAAAAGTTTGACGAGGTTGTAGCCTTGGCTGTAGACGCGCTCGTCCGTGTTGACGCCGTGGTCGGAGACCATGACGAGCGCGGTGTCGGCGGCCTCGGGCGACTTCTGGATCGCCGTCCAGACGCGCCCGACGACCGCGTCCAGGGCTTGCAGCGCGTAGAGGTGCGCCTCGCGGTCGCGGTTGTGGTGCGCCGCGTGGTCGAAGTCCGAGAGGTACAGGTCGAGGTAGCGGAACCGCGGGTTGGCGAGCCGCTCGATCAGCTCGCGCTCCAACTGGTCGAAGATCGTGTTGCGCGTCTCGAAGCCCATCGTCCACTCGTCTATGAGCTCGCGCGGGTTTTTTAGGAAGCGGTTCTGCGCGCCGCGCTGGAGCGTGCTCCAACGCATCCCGCGCTGGTAGAGCTGGAAGCTCATGAAACGCTCGTCCTGCGCGTAGGCGTCCACGAGGAGCGGAATCCCTACCTCGTCCAGGGTCTCCGGGCCGGGCATATCCACGCGCCGCCGCCCTATGTTGCTGATGTAGAAGGGGAGGAAGTTGAGGTAGTCATAGGTGTGCAGCGTCAGGCGGTCGTACTCGACGTTGCCCTTAATCTGCAAGTGCTGGCCCGTGTCAATCATTGACCACGAAGGCCCGGACAGGCTCATCCCGCGCACGTAAAAATTCTTGAGCCGCGAGCCGCGCTCGTAGAAGACGTGCTCGACCCACGGGAGCAGGCTCTTGCCCGTCGTGGGGCTGCGCTCGCGCACGAAGCGCTCCAGGATGTCCGGCTGCAACCCGTCAACCTTGATCACCACCAAACGCTTCGCCTGGGCCAGCGCAGAGACGTGCGCGAGCAGGACGAAAAGAACAGTAGGCAGAAGGCGGAAGGCTGAAAGCAGTAACGAACGAAGGACAGTCTGCTTTCCGCCCTCTGCTTTCCGCCCTCTGCCTTCCGCCTTCCGCCTTCCGCCTTCTTCGTATTTATTGGTTCTCATTGACCACGCTCAAAATTGCCTTCGCGTCCGCGGGGGCGATGCGCTGCTCTTCCTTGATGGCGAGGCGCAGGTACTCCGCGCTCTGCGCGCGCCAGCGGGCCTCCAGCTTCTGGTCGCGGTAGATGACGAGCAGCGCCTTCTTGGCCGTCTCGTTGTTGATACGGTAGAGGCCGTTCAGACAGAGGCTGCGCGTCTCCTCGTCGGCGGTCTGCGTGAAGATGCGCGCGGCGGCCGACGCGGCGCGGCCCCCGGCCAGTTCGCCGTGCTCCGCGACGAAGCGCAAGCTGCGGCGCACGTCCTCTATGTTCCAGACGACTTCGACCTGCGGGCTAGACTTGGAGACGCGCCGCAGGAAGCGCTCGTGGAAGGCGAGCTGACGCTTGAGGTCGAGGCGAGCCTGCATCTCGGGCGTGGCCTTCTCCCTGTGCGTGTAGAGGCCGAGGCTCAGGACGTTGGCGAGGCGGAAGAGCGTCTGCTCGACGCGCCCGTGCTTGAGCGGCATCATCTCCTGGCGGCGGTCGCGGTCGAGCCGCGCGGCCAGGCCGTCGGCGCGCTTCGCGTAATCGAGCAGCGCCGCGTACTGCTCGCGCGCGAGCCGGGCCTCCGCCTCCATGTCGTTTTCGAGCGGGTTGAGCGAGACGCGCTCCAAGCGTTTACCAATCTCGTCGCGCAGCTCTGGGTCGAGCGACGCGCTCAGCGAGAGCAGCAGTTTGAGCTGCGAGTAGGCGCGCAGGCGCGTCGGCTGGTTCAAGTCCATCCCGCGCTTGCTGGTGACGAAGTCGTAGAGGGTGCGGCCCAGAAAGTAAGGGATGTTGGCGTAGCTCGACAGCGAGAGCACGTTGCGCGCTACGTCTTCGAGCGCGCGGCGCGACATCTCGCGCTTCTTCGGGTTCGAGCCGTCGCGGAAGTCAACGAGGAGCACGGGGATTTTGGGGAAGTCTAACCCGTAGAGCGCGAGCGGAATCATCTCGACGGCGCGCGCGCCCTCTGTGCCGGGCGCGACCACGCGGTTGTCCGCGTCGAAGTACCACGTTTCCGTGTAGCCCTTCCAGTTTTCGAGCCGCCGGTCGGTCCACGGGCTCTTGACGTTGAGGAACCGCGCGTCGTAGCGGCGCGAGCTGTTCGTCGCCAGGTCGGGGCGCGCGACCCAGAGCATGGCGTGCGTCGCGCTGCCGTCGGGCATTTCGAGCGGGTCGAAGTAGAGCGCCTCGGCCTCTGCGCGCTGGCGCAGGAGCTCCCAGTTGTGGCCGCGGAAGTCGCGCGTCGTAGTGTTCTGCTTCTCGTAGACGCGCTGCAAGTAGAGGTCGTCAACGATGCCGCCGAAAGTCTTCTCCGAAAGAATCAGGCGGGCCTGTATCTCGTGCATCTCGTCGGGCGTGAAGACGGGCGCGGCCCCCGTCTCGGACTCGTAGAGCGAGAGGACGGCGAGCGCGCGCATCAGGTGCGCCTTGCGGTAGTCGCTCAGGTTGCGGCGGAAGTTGCGCGTGGCGGCCTTCAAGGGCGTGCCGTAAGAGTCCAGCAGGATGCCTTGCAAAGCGGTCCAGAAAAATCTCTCCCAGACTTCGCGGTCGGCCGCGGCGAGGTCCATGATCGGCGGCGGCGCACCTTTCCTCGCGCTCTTCTTGTTGCCGACCCGCGTGTAGAGGAAGGGGACCGCGGAGGCCAGGCGCTGCCCGAACGTAGGGCTCGTGTAGGTCAGCATCCAGACGTAGCGCAGGCGGTCGTTATCGGGGTTCTCGTCGCCGAGCGTGTCGCGCAGGACGCTGACGAGCGGGACTTCGGAAGACTGGCCTTTGTCGTGGGCCAATCCGTCCAGCTCGCCGAAGATGGTCAGGAGCTCAGCGCCGCCCGCGACCGGCGTGCGCTCCATGCGGAAGACGGGGCGCGCGGGCTCGGTCAGAGCGGCGGCGGCGGGCGCGGGCGTCTCTTGCGCCAGCACGGGCGAGAGAGCCAGGAGGAGAATGAAAAAGACGCAGGCCGCTCGTTGTGCTCTCTTCAAAGAGTAAACGATTCTCATCTTTATCGCGTTTCCAGACCCCTCATGAAAGTTCCACGTGGAGCGTATCGGCTGCGCCTCCCTGCCCGGAAAATGCAGCACTTCAAGGACGTTTCAACCCGAAGCCGCGTTAACCCGAAACGTCGGCAAGCACCGTGCCGCGCCCCGATTCTAACATCTCTTTCAGGCCCAGGGCGTCCGAATCAATTTAATACCACCTCGACGCCCGCTGGCTACTGTCAATTTATGATAGTTTCTTAACTGTCACAGTCCTGAATGACATACCCGTCTCCGATGCAGGTTAGACGAATAACAGTTGCCGTCCGCCCACTCACTTCAGCGTTTCCGAGACGGCGGCCAGCGATTTCTCGTCCAGGACGAAGATTCTCACGGCGGGCACGCGACCGAGCGAGAGCGCGGCCACGGGCTCGCCCGACGCTTCGAGCCGCGCGACGTAAGCCTCGTTGCTGAAGTAGCGGCGGCCGCGCGCCACGATCACCACGTCGCCGGCAGTGAACTGCCGCATCGCCTCCTTGTCCGTCAGCGAGACGGAGACCAGGTCGTCCCGGCCCGCCAGCCGCGCGTAGTGCGCCGTCAGCCCCGGCGTCTCGCTCGCCACGCGAGCGCCCGGCCGCGCGCGCGCCGCGACCTCGTAGGCGGCCTCGCGCAGGCGCGCGTCGTAAAACTCGTCGTGCGGGAAGTAGCTCCCGGCGCGCTCCCAGCCGCCGCCGAGCGCGTTCGTGTAGAGGCGGTAGTACGGCAGCGCGGTCGCGGACGCGGCGAGCGGGAAGGCGACGGCGACCGCGGCCACGCCCGCGCGGACGAACGCCTGCGCCTGGTCGCCCGCGGCGAAACGCTGCGCGCGGCGCGCTAGAAATTGGGCCACGAAGTGGATGCCGATGGCCGCCGTGATGAGCACCACGGGGAGCGCCATCGTGAAGTAGCGCGTGAACTTTCCGCCGAGCACGGTGAAGGGCATGAACCAGTACATCAGCCAGAAGAGGATGAAGAACCTGCCGTCGCCGAGCCTCTTGGTGAACAGGAGCGGCAGCCCTATGAGGAAGCCGATGATGACGGGCAGGGCCAATTTCACGCCCATGAAGACATAGTAGAAGTACCAGGGCGAGCCCTTGAGCCAGAGCGTCATCTGGTTGCGGTAGAGCGCCCCCATGAACTCGTAGGAGTCGTGGCCGATTCTCTTCTCGCCCGCGAAGACGCGCATCTCGTGCCACGTCCCGGGCAGCAGAATGGTCGGGTTGAAGATGACGAAGGCCGCGCCCATGACCGCGAAGAAGATGAGCCACTTCTTCTTGCCCATTCGCCACCGCGTCGCCGGGATGCCCTGGAAGATGTAGTAATAGCTGACGCTGATGGCTAAGAAATGCGGCAGGTACTTCGACGCCATCATCGCGCCGAAGGCCGCGGCCGTGGCCCAGTAGTAAGGCTCCGGCTTGCCCTCGCCGCTCTCGGCGACGCGCTGCCCGCGCAGCCAGAAGACGTTGGCGAGCAGGAAGAAGAAGAGGAAGAAGCTGTCCTCCTTGGCGATGCGGTTGAAGGCTATCCCAGCGGGGTCGAGCGCCCACAGCGCGGCCGCGATGAGCGCGACCTCTATGCCGAAGAGTTCCGAGACGACGAGGAAGATGAGGAGCGCCGTGAGCGCGCCGAGAATCGCGCCCGGCAGGCGCAAGGAAGCCTCGGTCGAGACGCTCAGGGACGGGTAGCTCTCGACGATTGAGGAAGCGTTCCACCGCTCGACGGCGACGACGCTCGCCGTCAGGAGCGCCTTCATCAGCATCGGGTGCTCGCCGTTGGCGGCCGTCAGGCCGTTGGCGCGGTAGTCCTGGACGGCGTTCAGCTTGTTCAGCTCGTCCTCGCTCAAGCCCTCCGCGCCCAACTGGGCGGCGCGGAAGCCGAAGCCGACGAGCACGATCAGGGCGAGCGCCGAGACGATGAGCGCGCGGCTCACGGAGCGCACGCCGCGGTCCACGAAAAGCTCCGGGTTGATTTTCGCCGTGACGACCGTTGCTGCCGATGCGGACACGAGTTTGATGATTGCTCCAAAAGATGAAAGTAACGCCCGCCGGGGCCGCCGACCCCAAGCGTGCAACAAAAGGCGCAAGGTTATACTGACTGAAAGCGTTCTGTCAAAAACCGCGCGCGGCCGGCGGCGGGGCAACGATGCGCCGCTCACTTCAGAGCGCAGCACGCGAGTTGCGCCTCGACTCTTTGCCGAGGCGTTAATCCGACTTCGACGCTCAGGGGAGAAGGGGGAAAGGCCCTTGCCGGTGGCCGAAATTATCCCGACGGCAAGGACTTAGTTTAACGCGGCTTTCGCGATAAGTGCGTCCACCTTCTTCTGGTAGACGGCCGGGCTGCGACAAGATACTTTAAGTGCTGCCGCCAGGTCCTCCATCAGTTGATGAAGCTCCTCGTCGCTATCGCAACACACGGCATTGTAGCTCTTGAGCGGGTCTTGCAGAAGGCTCCTATCTGCCGCTGACAGCATCACGGGGATGAGGCTCAGACCAGCGCCCAGGCGAGCGCCCCACTCGAAGCTGACGTAGGTGGATTTGAGACTGTCCTGAGTAAGCAGGACGATAAAAGACTTCGCCGTATAGACCTCGTTACGGAGCCGCGTGTAGACGTGAGCGCCCGCGACAAGCCCGAAACCCGCCAGGCTGGTGCATCTGATTTTCTCGACGCGAATGTCCAGGGCGAAGATTATTAATTCGACTAAGGCTTCGGCGGTTTCGGCGTCCGTGCTGCTGTGGCTGATGAAAATGTCGGGTGCCGCCGGGTCCCCGTTCGTGATCTCGCCGGCGAGTTTCCCGTAGAAGAGACGCAATGCGTATCTCAAATCCAGCTTAAGGTCGGGGTCCGTCTCCCGCCTTATTTCTTCCAACAGCTTCTCGATCTGCTCCTCTGTTGTCCTGTGCGACATAACCAAGCGCCCGCCTAAAAACCAGTGGGGACCGGCCCCTCAGTGCTTACTCTGGCCGACGTAAGTTTCTATCGCCTGAGGCGTCAGGTGAAAGACTATGTCCATGTAGTATTCGAGCCGGTCGTGTTCCTGCTCGCTGTCGTGGTAGGGGCAAGTCACTGTCTCGGGAAGCTCGGCGGGAGATTTGAAGACGCCCACGACGTTATAAGTGTCCGGGCACAGCACGTGATACTCCGGCGTCACGAGCCCGGCATTCTGGTACACCATCAGCAGCGCGAGCGCGACCGACTCGCTGACCTTCAACCGCTTCGCTAAAGTTACAGGCAAATAATCCTTCGAGCGCGCCACCCTGGCGGCCCGCTTGTTACTTAATTCCGTTTCAAAATACTTGTCTAAATGCGGCAACAGCCCCTTCAGCTTGTCGGAGATGTCGCGCCCCTGCGGCTGAGAGTTATCTAAGTTTTGATATGACATATTCCACCTCGCTCGCCAGGCAGTCCGCCAGAACACGGATCACGCTATTGGCACGGACTATTTGCGTGAACAACTCACGCTGAATTCGCCCGCCGGACATGCCAGGCACCCAGTAGCCCGAGAGTTCTTCAAATACCCAGTTGCTGCCGTCGGCCCGCTCCGCGCCCATGCGCGCCGGATCATTCATCACGTCAGCGACGCTGCTATAAGTCTGGCGAGACTTCCCCCCCGTGATCACCGTCTCAAACGGGATGCGGAAGATACGGCGGGGGCCGTTCATGAGCCGGTCGGCGGCCGGCTCCAGTTCGAACGGGATTAAAGACTGGCAGTCGAAAAGATCGGTGATCCAGTCTAAATAAAACTTCTCGTAAAGCTCGCGCCTGCTTCTCCCCTTGTTGTCCTTGTGCGGGTGCCCCTCGCCCGGGTAATCAAAAAAGATGCACGCGAAGCCGGTCCCCAGCTCCACCGAGGCGATGATGAACTTCGTCTTCTTCTCGACCTCGACGGTCCCCGCCGCTAAATCCGTGCTGACGGCCTTCAAATGGGACTCCGAAAACTTAACCCGAATCCGGTCCCCCCGCTTTTTCTTCGGCTTCGGCCCTCCCTCGTCCTTGTCCTTCTCCTTCTGCTCCCAGCCGATGTAATTAATCACCGGCTTGTCCGGCTTATAGATTGTGGCCGTGGGCGTTTCGGACAGGCGCAGACTTTTGGACTTGAGATGGGCCTCGAAAGCCTCCTGCGAGCGAACCGCTCGCTTGTCAAACAAGTGACGTAAGAAAATCCTCTTGCCGCCAATCTCCTCGATTTCGCGAACCGCGCCGGCCAGCCTCTCTCTCGTCAATTCGCCGCCGGCGATAAGTTTACCCAACAGTTCGTACAGTTTTTCCTTGGTATCGGCTGTGTGCGTAAAACCATTAACCTTCAACCAATGCTTAAGTACCCTGTCGCTGACTTCACTGTCGGGGTGGATTAAATTGTTCAAACTTTCGCTCATATCTTAGCAGAAATAAGCTCAAAAGTCTTTTCTGAGAGGGCTGCGATAGAGCCCGCAACGAGGCGTGAGTTATCACTTCACGGCGTCTTTTAGATCAGCACTGAACCGGCATTCGCGAGGAATATAAAGACAGAGGAGAAAAGCGATGACCTTGAGAATAGGGAGCCCGTCGGCCACGTATTAAGACGGGCGACAACTTATCACCGTGAAAATAGCTTTGCAATAAAAAACTGCGGCCGGGCTCGCCGCTTAGCGGTCAGGCCGCGGCGGGTTGGCGGGGGGCTGACCGCCCCCGGCGCGCGCCGCCTGGTTCGAGTTCTCGCCCGCCTCCGCGTCATCTTCCGCGGGCGACTCCGGCGCGGCCCAACCGGCGCGCTCCAGCAGCTTGAAGGCGTAGCGAATCGGCACGGCGAAGTTCGACGCCGTGTTCTCCGTGAAGATGGCGAAGTTGACGCCGATGACGCGCCCCGACTGGCCGAAGAGCGGAGCGCCGGAGCCGCCCTCGGCCGTGCGCGCGTCGTAGACGACGCGGTGCACGTCGAGGTCCGTGATGTTGCCCTGCGTGGTCAGGGGCTGTATGCGGTTCTTGTCCGACAGGCAGCCGAGGAGCGATTCGAGCGACGCGCCGCAGCGCGCGCGAATCATGTAAGCCTCCGCGTCGTCGCGCAAGGCGAGCAGGCGGTCAGGCCCGTTCGGGTAGCCCATCAGCACGACCGTCTTGCCGACAGCCGCGGCCGCCGCGTCCTCGTCGAGCGGCAGCACGGGCAAGTCCGTCGGCGCTTCCGCGGAGTCGAAGATGCAGACGGCCAAATCCTCACGCTGCGCGGCCAGCTTGAACTTGAGCGCGACGGGCTGCGTGTGGTCCGGGAAGTAAGCGACGAGCTTCTTGAGGCGCGGCTGACCTCGCACGCTGCTATTGAGAATCTGGGCGCGCTCGTCGGCGAGCCAGGGCTGCGCGACGTGGCGGTTGGTCAGGACATAGCCCGAGCCGACGTGGAAGCCGGAGCCGACCGACTGGAACTCCGCGACGACGCCCGCGCCCTCCGGCGTCAGCTGCGTCTGCTCGTCGCCGCCCTGTATGACCGTGCCGTCCTCGTTGGTCTGGACCTCCGGGTAGCGCAGCGGGCGGCCTGTGCCAGTTTCGACGAAGTCGTAGCTGCTCAGAATCATGCAGACGCCGCCGCCGTAGTCGCTCCTCAGCTTCGGCGCGAGCGAGAGGCTGGCGACGATGTTCTGGTTCGACTTGTCCAGGTTCTTGATCTCGGAGTTGGTCTTGGAGATTTGATCCTTCAACTGCGAGACCTGGCCGCGCAGGTCGTCGCTGACGCGGCGGCTCGTCTTCAGCTCGGTGTAGAGGCCGAAGCCCAGGTAGAGGACGCCGCCGACGAGGGCCAGCGAGATGAGCAGCGTCAGGATTTTGGTCGTCGGCCTGATCTCGCGCACCAGCTCGCGCGTGAACTCGCGGAGGAAGACTTTGGCGTCGTCGCGGCGGGCGGTGGCGCGCGACTCGATGGCGGCCGTCTCGATGAAGGGAGCGACCTGCGTCTGCTGGCGGCCCGCGACGACGGCCGGCAAATCGCGGACGGGGAAGAAGGAGAGGGCGAGGCCCGCGGGCTCGTAGCGCACCTCGTCGCCGTCCTTAATTTTCGTTCCCGTAGCGAGCGGCTTGCCGTTGTGCGTGAGGTCCAGCGACTGGTCGAAGTCCTTGACGCGGTAGTGGCCGTTCGAGCGCGCCAGCTCCAGCACGAGGGCGGGGCCTTCGTCGTCCGCAGCCTGGCCGAAGGACGAGGCCCGCAGGCGCAAGTCGCAGTCCTCGCCAGCGCCTATGCGGATGCGTTCTTGCGAAAGAACTTCGGTGTGCTTATCTTCACCGGCCGCGATGTGAATGACTAAACTGCTTGCCATACAACGAACTTCAAGAGACTTCTTCCGGGCAATAATTCAGGCGACCGCTCGACGACCGCGTCTGACACGCGCGCGGTCCTAGTCCAAGCGGTCGCCCCCTGATTCGTCATATTACAATAAGACTCGCGGCGCGGGCAAAGGAATTGGCACGCGATTTCCCGGCAAACTGCGGCCGTGTTAGCATGTGCGAAGTGATGAGCAGGATTTCATTTAACGAAGATAAAGAGAAGGTCTGCGCGCTGGCCCCTGTGGCTTACGCGCCGATTCAGTACCACGTGTTCGTCTGCAACGGCACGTCTTGCTCGGCCGTGGGCAGCGCCGAAGTGAAGGCCGCGTTCGAGACGGAGTTGACGGAGCGCGGGCTGCTGTTCGGCAAGGAGAAGAAGGGGAAGAACCCGAAGGGCCGCATCATCCTGACGGATTGCAGCTCGGTCGGTTTCTGCGCCGTCGGCGCGGCCGTCATAGTCTACCCGGACGGCATCTGGTACGCGCAGGTCCGCGCCGCAGACGTGCCGGAGATTATAGAAGAACACCTCCTGAACGGGCGCGTCGTCCAGCGCCTCGCGCTTTTGAAAGTCCCCTCCGAGGGAAGATGAGAGCTAAGCTCTCTTACCTCTCATCTCGTCTTCGCTTCCACAATTAACTGTTCTGCGCGGCGCGTGCGCCCAGCGGCGTTGCGCCAGTTGATTGCGACCGCGTAGTCAATCGCCTCCGGGTCCATGTTGATTGACCGCGCCTCGTCCGGCTCATTGAACGAGTTGACCTCGACGACCATCGCCTTGCGGTGGTGAGTCTTCTGCCACCAGAAGAGGCCGTCGCTGTAAAAATTGCGCGCGTGGTAGAGCGGGTAAAACACGGGGCCGCGCGGCAGCGATTGCAGAATCCTGTCCACCTTCTGAAGCGTTGAGGCCACGTCTTCCGAGAGGCGCTCGAAGGGGACTCTGGCGAGGGCCGCGCGCTCCTGAAATTGTGCCAGCGACGGGTAGACGTGAACTTCCCGCGCCAACGCCTTGAGCGCGACCAAAGCTTCTTCCGCCAGCGCGAGGTCGCGGCTGCGCTCGGCGCGCATCTCCGCGAGGGCGGCGACGGTGGCGGGGTCGGTCGCGCCCCTGTGAAAGCTAATCAGCGCGTCGGCCCAAAGGGTGTGCAGCCGCGCCTTGGCTCGCAGGAATCCGACGACCGTCGTGCTCTGCTCTTCAGCGCAGACCTTCGCGTAGACCTCGCGCAACTCGCCCGCGCAGTCGAACGCCTCGGCCGGCTGAGTCTCGGACTCGTGCCGTGCCTGCTCGTAAAGGAAGACGGCGGTCGTCAGGTCCGTCTTCAGGTCGCCCTCGCGCAGCCCGGACACTTTGGCGAACAGGCCCGGGTACAGCTTGTCCGCCGCAGCCCTATAGCTTTGGACATTCGTCGCCCGCTCCATGCGGCGCAACGCGGCGACTATCTCCTCGCCCTTCCTCACGTCCTGCTCGCGCAGCGTCTGGTCGCCCGCGTGAGCCGAGCCGCACGCGAGAGCCGCGAGGACGATGCTTAAAAACAGACGGCCCGCCGCCGCCCTGTTGGGGGAGTTCATAATCTTTACACCTTCCTCTGTACTCACAGGTATAGGCATAATGGGCGGGACATTTCACCAAACGAAGATGCCTGATATGGTTGTCACGATGAAAATAATAGCTCAGACGGGAAGCCACTTTGACCTCGACGAAGGGGCGGCTCGTTCGCTGATGGATGAGGTGCTCTCGCGCCCTCTGTTCGCGCACCTCGCCACGTCTTCCGAAGAGGGGCCTCGCGAGTCGCCTGTGTGGTTTCTGTGGGAGGAAGGCGCGTTGTGGATTATAGGGAACTATCAGACTGATTCTTTCCCGAAGCGGATCGAGCGGGACCCGCGCTGCGCCGTGGGGGTCGTGGACTACGACGTGGCGACGGGGCTCGTCCGGCACGTAGGGTTTCGCGGGCGCGCCTCGCTGTGGCCGCACGACGGGGAGAGAATGAAGCGGTTGCTGAGACGCTACATGGGAGAGGCGGAGGCGTGGGACCCGCGGTTCGTGGAGATACTGCCCGACGCGGATTACATCTTCATACGCTTCGAGCCGGAGACGGCTGTGGTGCGCGACCAGTCGTATCAAAGGAAAAATCTGAACGCGTGAAGCGCGCGCGCAACAACTCGTTCGACCCGGCGCTCGCGTTTTAATTTTTCACGCGGCGCTCGCGGCCTGTTTGGGCTTCCAGCGGAGGACGGGTTTGCGCGCGGCGGCGGCCTCGTCCAGTCGGCCTATGCGCGTGGAGTGCGGCGCGTTGATGACCGTCTCGGGGTCTTCGAGGGCCTCGCGCGCGATGGAGCGCATGGCGGCGACGAACTGGTCAAGCTCCTGGTGGCCGACCGACTCGGTCGGCTCGATCAGCATCGCGCCCTGGACGATGAGCGGGAAGTAGATGGTCATGGGGTGGAAGCCGTAATCAATCAGGCGCTTGGCGATGTCAAGCGTGTGGACGCCCTTGCGCGACTGTCGCTTGTCGGTGAAGACGACCTCGTGCATGGGGTCTGCCCCGAACGGCTTGTCGTAGTCGGAGGCGAGCCCCGCGGCGACGTAGCGCGCGTTCAAGACCGCGGCCTCGGTCGCCTCGCGCAAGCCGTCCGGCCCGTGCGTCTGTATGTAGGCGAGCGCGCGCACCATCATCCCGAAGTTCCCGAAGAAGGCTTTGACGCGGCCGATGGACTGCGGGCGGTTGAAGTCTAAGCGATAGTCGTCTCCATCACGGACGACGCGCGGCACGGGCAGGAACGGCTCTAATTCTTTCGTGCAGCAGCAGGGGCCGCAGCCGGGGCCGCCGCCGCCGTGCGGGGTCGAGAAAGTTTTGTGCAGGTTCAGGTGAATCACGTCCACGCCCATGTCGCCGGGGCGCGCGACGCCGACGAGCGCGTTCATGTTCGCGCCGTCCATGTAGACCAGCCCGCCCGCCTCGTGGACGATACGGCAAATCTCCGTGATGTTCTTCTCGAAGAGGCCGAGCGTGTTCGGGTTCGTCAGCATCAAGCCAGCCACGTCGCCGTGCGCGCACAACTCGCGCAGGTGTTCGAGGTCTGTGAAGCCCTCGGCCGTCGAGCGGATGGTCTTCACAGTGAAGCCCGAAAGGTGAGCCGACGCGGGGTTCGTGCCGTGCGCGGAGTCCGGGATGAGCATCACGCGGCGGTTGGCGGACGCGCCCTCGCCGTCGCGCGCGTCTATGAAGGCGCGGATAATCATAACGCCCGTCATCTCGCCGTGCGCGCCCGCGGCCGGCTGCAAGGACACGCCGGCCAATCCTGTTATCTCCGATAGGGACTCCTGCAACTCGTAAATCAGTTGGAGCGCGCCCTGCGCGTCCTCCTCGGGCGCGAGCGGGTGAAGTCCCGCGAAGCCTGGGATGCGCGCCACCTTCTCGTTGAGGCGCGAGTTGTACTTCATCGTGCAGGAGCCGAGCGGATACATCCCGAGGTCAATCGAGTAGTTCCAGGTCGAGATGCGCGTGAAGTGGCGGACGACATCCACCTCGCTCACCTCTGGCACGCCTTCGAGGTCGTCGTCGCGCCGGAGCGCGGTTGGCACAATTTCGTCGAGCGGCGTTTCGTCCACGTCGAGCGGCGGGAGCCGGTAGCCTTTGCGGCCGGGCTGCGAGCGCTCGAAGATGAGAGCCTCGTTCTGCGTGACGTGCGGCGCGGCCTTGGTGATGTCGGTTGATTGAGTCATGTCAGGTCGTTTAATTCACCACAGAGGGCACAGAGGAGCACAGAGGGAGATAAAAATTCAGATTTGAGATTTGAGAATTCAAATTCTAGCCAGCTTTCTAAATCCCTCTTAACCTCTGTGTGCCTCTGTGCCCTCTGTGGTTCAAAATCCTATCGGGCAACACTCTCAAGCCCCGCGACGAGCGCGTCAATCTCCGCGCGCGGGTTGGTCTCCGTCACGCAGACGAGGAAGTCGTTTGCGCGGTCCTGGTAGTAGCGCGAGAGCGCGAGCCCGCCCGTGATGCTCTTCTCGGAGGCCAGGCGCGCGAGCAGCCCCTTGGCCTCGGCGGGAGCGCGGACGACGAACTCGTTGAAGCGCGGCGCGGAGAAGGGGAGCGAGAAGCCTGGGAGTTCCGCGACGCGGCGCGCGGCGTAGGCTGCCTTCTGCGCGCACTGCGCGGCGACCTCCTGTAGGCCGCTCTTGCCCATCGTCTCCATGTAGATGGTGGCGGCCAGCGCGATGAGGCCCTCGTTGGTGCAGATGTTGGACGTGGCCTTCTCGCGGCGAATGTGCTGCTCGCGCGTGGCGAGCGTCAGGACGAAGCCGCGGCGGCCCTGTTTGTCGTAAGCCTCGCCGACGAGGCGGCCGGGAATCTGCCGCGCGTACTTGTCGCGCGTGGCGAACAGGCCGACGAGCGGGCCGCCGAAAGAGAGCGGCACGCCGAGGGACTGCCCCTCGGCGACGACGATGTCCGCGCCGCACGCGCCCGGCGAGCGCAGGAAGCCGAAAGAGATGGCTTCGGTGACGGCGACGATCAAGAGTGCGCCGACGGCGTGCGCGCGTTCCGCGAGGGCGTTGAGGTCTTCGACGCAGCCGAAGAAGTTCGGCGACTGGACGACGAGCGCGGCCGTCTGGTCGTCTAGCGAGTCCAAGCCTGCGGCCGAAATCAGCCCGGTCTGCTCGTCCGTGTCAACGCGGTGAAAATCTATCCCGTAGTGCTGGACGTAGGTGTCCACGACTTCGAGGTATTCAGGGTGAACGGCGGACGAGGTGATGACCTTCTTGCGGCGCGTGACGCGCTCGGCCATCAGGACGGCCTCGGCCAGGCCGGTCGAGCCGTCATACATGGAGGCGTTCGCCACGTCCATGCCGGTCAACTGGCAGACGAGCGTCTGGAACTCGAAGATGGCTTGCAGCGTGCCCTGCGAAATCTCCGGCTGGTAGGGCGTGTAGGCCGTGAAGAATTCCGAGCGCGAGATGAGATGGTCAACGACCGTCGGCGAGTAGTGCGAGTAAGCGCCCGCGCCGAGGAAACTGGGCCGGCGCGCGGCCGCGTTGCGCGCCGCCATCGCTTCAAAGCCGGCCAGCAACTCCATCTCGGAGATGGCGGCGGGCGTCTTCAGGGGGCGGCGCAGTTGCAGGTCGGCCGGGATCGAGTCGAAGAGGGCGTCCGCCGAGTCGAGGCCGAGGCCCTTGAGCATCTCGGCGCGCTCTTCCGGCGAGTTAGGGATGTAGCGCAACTTCTATTCGGCCTCGGCTTTCGTAAAGTCTTCGTACTCGGCGGCCGACAGCAGGCTGTCCACCTCGCCGGGGTTCGTCATGCGGACGCGAATCATCCAGCCCTCGCCGTAAGGGTCCGTGTTGACTTGCTCGGGCTCGTCCTGCAACGCCTCGTTGACACCGACGACCTCACCGCCGATCGGGGAGAAAATCTCCGAGACGGCCTTGACCGACTCGACCGAGCCGAAGGGCTCGTGCGCCGAGAACCTGTCGCCCGTCTTCGGCAGCTCGACGTAGACCACGTCGCCGAGCGAGTTCTGCGCGTGGTCCGTGATGCCTATGGTGCCGGTGTCGCCCTCGACCCTGATCCACTCGTGATCTTTGCTGTAGTGCAAGTCATCTGGAACGTTCGCCATGTTGTCTCCTCAGTGGTCAGTGGCCGGTGGTCAGTGGTCAGTGAGATCAGTTTTTTAACTGACCACCGACCGCTGACCACTGACTACTGCTTCTTTTCCCTCTTGTAGAAAGGCGTTTTGACTATCTGGGCGGCGACGGGGCGGCCGCGAACGTCAATCTGAATGGCGCGGCCCTCGTCCGCGAACTCCGTTGGGACGTAGGCCAGGCCGATGTTCTTCTTCAGGTAAGGCGCGGGGCTGCCGGAGGTGACGCGGCCTCGGCGCTCGCCGTCAATCAGGACTTCCTGGTCGTCGCGCGCGATGCCGCGCTCGGTCATCTCGAAGCCGACGAGGCGGCGGCGGACGCCCTCCTCTTTCTGCTTGGCGAGCGCCTCGCGCCCCGTGAAGTCGCCCTTGTTCAGTTTGCAAATCCAGCCGAGGTTGGCTTCGAGGAGCGTCGTCTCCTCCGTAATCTCGTGGCCGTAGAGCGCCATCGCCGCTTCGAGCCGCAAGGTGTTTCGCGCCGCGAGCCCGCACGGCAGCACCCCGTCCGGCTCGCCGTGGCGGCCCGCCTCTAAGATTTTGGCCCACAACTGCTCGGCCCTGTCCGCGGCGGCGTAGACCTCGAAGCCGTCCTCGCCCGTGTAGCCCGTGCGCGAGATGATGGCCGGCACATTGTCAACCGCGCCCTCGCGGAAGTGGTAATACTTGATTTCGTCGAGCGGAGTCTCCGTCAAGGTCTGCAAGATGCCTATCGCGTCGGGGCCTTGCAGGGCGATCTGGCAGTAGTCCTGGCTGACGTTCTTCAGCTCGATCATCTCGTGGACGTGGTGCGACTTGATCCAGTCCCAGTCCTTCTCGGTCGTGGAGGCGTTGACGACGAGCAGCAGGTGGTCTTCGGCGAAGCGGTAGACGAGCAGGTCGTCAATGACAGTGCCCTCGGGCGTGGTGAGCGCGGAATACTGCGCCTGGCCGTCAACGAGTTTCGCGGCGTCGTTGGAGACGAGCCGATTGACGAAGGGAATCGCCTCGGGGCCGCGCACCAGAATCTCGCCCATGTGCGAGACGTCGAAGAGGCCGGCGTGCGTGCGCGTGCGGAGGTGCTCCTCGACCGTGCCGGCGGGGTACTGGACGGGCATATCCCACCCGCCGAAATCAACCATCCTTCCGCCCATCCGGCGGTGCGCGGCGTTCAGGGGCGTCTGTTTGAGGGCGGGCGCTTCAGCGGACAAAGCTTGTCTCCTACACACCTCTCGGCGAGAGTGAAACTTGGGAACTTCGGACTAACGTGAATGAAACGGCAAACTAGCACGCCCGCGAGGGGAGCGTCAAGCAGGAGCAGTGGTCAGTGGTCAGTGGTCGGTGGTCAGATAAAAGAAAGCAAAAGGCAGCCGAGTGAAGACTAACTTGGCTGCCTCTTTCTTTTGTTTCTAACTGACCACCGACCACTGACCACTGACCACTTTTTTTAGAAATTCTGTTCCGGGACGTCCACTTTCTGGACGACGAAGACGACGCGAATGGTTTCGGGGCGGCGGTCGTAGTAGGCCGGGACGAAGGCCGGGTTCTTGCGCAGGGCGTCCTTGAACTCGTCTAGCATCCGGCGGTCGCGCGGCGGGTGGACGACGTCGGCGAGCGAGGCCCGGCCGTTACTGAAAACGTCGGCGACGACGATCATGTCGTCCTCGCCTTCGTCATGGCCGTGCGTTTGCGCTCGCGTCAGCGCCGCGAGCGCGCCGCGCGGGTTGAGGCTGGGCGATTCGACGCCGACGGGCGCGCGCCCCGCGGCGAAAAGCTCCGGCGTAATTGGCTCAGAAATGTCAGGCCCCGGCGCGCCGATGTAGATGATTCTATAGGAGGCCGTCTCGGCCTCGCGCGCGGCGAGCGAGGCTTCGGCCAGCGCCTTCATGTGCGGCCTGAGCGCGCTGAACATCACCGTGAAGAGCAGCACGGAGGCGAACGAGCCGACGGTGTAGGGCATCAGGCGCGGCCGTAGCCAGCGGGCCAGCCTGACCGCGAGCGGCAGGACGGGCTGGCGCACACGCGCCCCCGCCTCTATCTCAAGCGCGTCGTTGATGGAGGAAGCCAGGTCTGTCGGCGGGAGCGGGGGCGTCAGCGCGCCGAGCGCGCGGCTGACGGCTCGCATCTCGGCCAACTCCGCGCGGCACACGGGGCACTCGCGCAGGTGCTCGTCGCACGCCTCGCGCGCCGACTGCGGCAGCGCGTCGTCAACGTAGAGCGAGAGCGATTGTTGCGTCTCCTGACAAGACATAATCAGTGGTCAGTAGTCAGTGGTCGGTGGTCAGTGAAATCAGTTTTTAACTGACCACCGACCGCCGGCCACTGACCACTGTGGTTTCGTCGGATGGCTGGCCGACCCCGGCTGCTCCCTTTGGAATAAGGAAGCAACTGTCGCGACCTCCCGGAGCGGGCACTGGCCTCAAGGCCGTCGCGCGAGGTGTTGTGCTTCAAAACGGGTGTTGCTGGCCTCGTTTTCAATCAACGCCCACGCCACGGGCCGTGATGGCTCGCTGACCGCATCCGAAGACCGTCTTCGTCACTTCGACCCTTTTGGCACCGGGTTAGTTTAGTGAAGCCGGGGCGGGTCAGCCATCCGCTATAGTAGTGGTCAGTGGCCGGTGGTCAGTGGTCAGTTAAAGACATCTGCTTTTAACTGACTACTGACCGCTGACTACTGACCACTGATTTACAAAGAGCTACCGAGCTTGCGGCGCAGCTCCTGCCGGCCGCGCGAGAGTCTGGACTTGACCGTCCCGACGCTGATTTCGAGCGTCGCGGCGATCTCCTCGTAAGTGAGCCCCTCTACGTCGCGCAGGACGACGACCTCGCGGTAAGTGCGTCCCAGCGCGCGGAGCGCGCGGCGCAGGGCGGCCTCGCGCTCGCGCCTCAGGGTCTCCTGCTCCGGGCCAGCGCCCGCGTCGCGCAGCCGCGCGTCGAGCGGCGGCCCGTCCGAGCCGGCGGGGCTGTCGTCGAGCGAGACGGTCACGTCGCGCCGCCTCCTGCGCCACCAGCGCCAGCGGTTGCGCGCCTGGTTGAGCGCGATCCGGTAAATCCAGGTTTTCAAGTCCGCGTCGCCGCGGAAGCGGTCAATGTTCTGGAAGACTCGCAGGAAAGTCTCCTGCGTCAGGTCGCGCGCCTCCTCCGGGTCTTCCGTCAGGCGGTAGAGCAGGGCGTAGACTTCGCCCGAGCGCTCGTGCACCAGCCGGTCGAAGGCCGCCGTCTCGCCGGCCCGCAGCCTCTCAATGAACTGAGTCTCGCCGCCGCCGCCGAGGCGCGCGTCGGGAGGGGTCGCCGCGGCAACCTGCTCCAACTCCTGCCCGCGGAGGGCGATAGGCTCTCCGTAGCTCACGCGTGTCCTCCAGCGGCGGGAAGCGTCCCTGAAGAACACTGTCGCTTCCCGGACAGTCGCAACCTTAGACACCGCTTGTTCGCCCTTTGTTCCACGATTACGGGACGCGGGAAAATATTTCTTCTGCCCAACAAATTTAGAATCCCCGACACGTTAGATGTAGGTGACTGGCGAATCGGTTCGCGCGGGGGCATGGCCGTTTGCGCGCGAGCGTAACACGCGCCCAGTCAACCGTCAATCAGGCTCTCAAGTGGCTTGCTTGACAAGCCATTGGGGCGGCCGCTAGAGTGTCCCATTCGGTTTAACCGCCAGAAAATGAACGCATCTCACCGTGCGTTCTTGCGAGAGGAAAATGCTGTGGCAAAGTATAAGAAGAAGCGCGCCCGCGAGCTGAAACACGACAAGTTTCGTGACGCGACGATGGGCCTGGTTGACCGCGCCTCGCACCGTATGGAGGGCAAGGGTCGGAAGGTTCTTTACGCGCTGGCCGCGCTCGCGGTCGCCGGCCTGCTCGTCTGGGGCGTGACATCTTGGCGCAGGAGCAAGGCCGCCGAGGCCAGCCAGGCTTTGGGCCGTGCCATCAAGATCGTCGAGACGCCCGTCGTCGCCGAGCCCGTCCCAGGCTCGACGGCCCCCTCCTTCCGCACCGAGAAGGAGCGCGCGCAGAAGGCCGTCGAGGAGTTTCAGAAAGTGGCACAGAATTACGGCGGCTCGACCGGCGAGCGCGCGCGCTACTTCGCCGCCACGCAGCTCCTCCTGCTCGACCGCGCCAAGGGGGCGAGCGAGCTAGAAGCCCTGACCAGGAGCGGCGACACGGACGTCTCCGCCCTCGCCAAGTTCGCGCTCGCCCAGGCGCGCGAGGGCGACGGCAAGTACGACGAGGCCGCGGCGCTCTACAGCGACCTCGCGAAACAGAACGGCACGATCATCACGCCCGACACGGCCAACCTGCGCTTGGCGATGGCCTACGAAAAGCTCGGCAAGAGACAGGAGGCCGTCGAGATTCTCTTCAAGATCGCCGAGGCCGGGCGCACGGCCAAAGGCAAGGACGGCAAGCCCGCTCCCCAATCGGCCGCCGCGCGCATGGCCGCGGGCGAGCTGGAAAGGCTCGACCCTGCGCGCCACGCGCAACTCACGCCCGTCCTGCCTGGCAACCTGGCGATGTAAAAGCAGGAGTCAGGAGTCAGAAGTCAGAAGTCAGAACGGAAGGCTTAACGGGTTTGCTTTTCTCCTGACTCCTGACTCCTGACTCCTGTATTCTGCTTTTCATGGATAACCTGACGCACTCGCTGGTCGGATTAGCCGCCGCCAAAGCCGGGCTTGAGCGTCTCTCGCCGGGGGCGACCGCCGTCGCCGTGCTCGCCGCCAACGGGCCGGACATAGACATCCTGGCGGCGCTCGGCGGCAAGTGGTTCTACCTGCATCACCACCGCGGCATCACGCACTCACTCGTCGGCACGCTCGCCCTCGCGCTTCTCATCCCAAGCCTCTTTTACGCCGTTGACTTACTCGTCAGCCGAGTCCGCAAGCGGCCGCGCCGCGTGCGCTTCCTCGGCCTGCTCGTCGTCTCGCTCGTCGTGAGCGCGAGCCACCCCTTGATGGACTGGACGAACAATTACGGCGTCCGCCCGTTCCTGCCGTGGGACGGCCGGTGGTACTACGGCGACCTGGTCTTCATCGTTGACCCCTGGCTCTGGCTGGTGGTCGGCGGCGCGGCCTTCGTGCTCACGTCCGTTAAAAAGTGGCACATTATTTTTTGGGCCACGCTCGCGCTCGTCCTGACGTTTCTCGTCTTCCGCGTGCCCCTCGAAAGCAACGGGCTCGCGCACCCGAACCTTTTCCGCGCCGTGTGGGTCGCGGGCGTCGCCGGCCTGGCCGCCGTCCGCCTGACGCGACTAGTCGAACGCTGGGGAAGCAGGGTCGCGCTGGCCGCGCTCGCCTTCGTCGTCCTCTACTGGGGCGGACTGGCAATCGTTCACCGGCGCGCGCTCTCGGAGGCGCAAGCGGTCGCGCAAAAATTGTCGTCGGGCGAGGGCGAGACGCTTGGCCGCGTGGCCGCCATGCCGACCCTCGCGGACCCCACGCGCTGGCTCTGCGTGGCGGAGACCGAGCGCGCCACCTACCGCTTCTTCGTCTCCGTCGTGAGCGGCGCGGCGGGCGACGTGGCCCGCTTCGAAAAGCCGCAGGGCAGAGAAGCCGTCGCCGCGGCCCGCGCCTCGGCGGACCCGCGCGCGCAAATCTTCCTGGACTTCGCGCGCTTCCCGGCGGAGCGCGTCGCGGGGGATTGTTTGAGCGAGCTGCTCGTACAATTCGCGGACATACGCTACACTGAGCCAGGCACGCCGCGCGGCGGAACTTTCTCGCTGGAAGTGCCCGTGGCGTGCGACTCGGCGGTTGAGGATTAACGAGTGAGCGATACGACACCGACGGCAATTCCAGGGGCCGTGGCCGACGCCGCGCAGGAGCGCATCGCGGGGCGGCCCGCTCGCCGCGCGCGTCTCGCCAGCGTGCGCGTCTCGCCCGGCGGCTACCTGGCCGTCTCCTGCATCCTGACCTTCGCGGCAGCCCTGCTCCTGCGCGCGCAGTACGACATGGCCGCGCTCGCCGCCGTCCTACTCGCCTGGGTAGTCACGCCGCTCCTGGCCTTCACAGATCGCATCAGTTTCGACGGCCGCACGCTCGCGCGCCGCGGCCTCGTGCCGCTCCTCATACGACTCGCCGCCGGGCACAAGCTGCGCCTCGGCGTCGAAGAGATAGAGCGCGTCGAGACGAGCGCCGTCCGCACGCTCCGGCGCAACGGCCGCGTGCGCTACCGCTACCGCAGCGAGGTCTACGGCAAGGGCAGCACTTTCGTCTTCGCCTCGGGCGGGAACTCTTACAGGCAGATGGTGCGCACCCTCTTCCCGCTGCTCGGCTACGACAAGGTTGACGCGCGCTCGTCGGAGCTGCGCGACTACCTGACCGACGCGCAGACTTTGAAGATGAACGCGGGGCTCTTGCGCATCGCGCCGCCGGAGGTTTTGGAGGGCGCGACCGACGCGCTGGACCGCGGGGCCAAGAAGGAGATTCGCCACCAGCGCATTGTGGGCCAAAAGCCCAGCGCGATTGACGTCGAGCGCGGACGCCTGCTGCGCCTGGCCGCCAACGAGTTGCGCGCCGCAGGGAGGCTGCGCGAGGCGGCCGAGGCTTTCCGCCGCGCGTTCCTAGTCATCCCGCACGACGGCTGGCTCGTCTACGAGTTCGCGCGCTTCCTGCGCTCGCAGGCCGGGGCCACGCGCGACGCGCGCCTCTTGCAGCGGTCGCGCGCCTGCCTGCGCCTGGCCTTGCGTCGCGCCGACGGCGACGCCGCGCTGCTCTCGCGCATCGGCGAGAGTTTCTACGAGTACGGCGAGTTGGAGCAGGCCGCGCGCGCCTTCACCGGCGCGCTCGACACGAACCCGCGCGCCTTCCGCGCCGAGATGGGTTTGGCCGAAGTCGCCCTGCGCAATGGCAAACTGGCACACGTCATACACCACTACGGCGCGGCCGCCCGCGTCGCGCCCGACGAGTCGCTGGCAAGACGCGCGCGGCGCGAGGCAGACTACTACGGCCGGCTCAACAGCGACGACGATTACCTGGCGACGGAGCTGCGGCGCATAGGCTGGCTACAGCAGTTGCAGCGCGCGCGCCGCCTGGCCGCGCGGATGACGCTCGTCAGCCTGCTCCTGGCGCTCCTCGGCCCCTCCCTCGACGAGTCAATCGAAAGCATCGGCTGGTCGCTGGCCTCCTCCTCGCTCGTCGCCTGGCTCCTCGTCGCCCTCGCCTCGCGTTACCTCGCGGCGAGACGGAAACCGGAAGAGTAAAAGGAAAAGGAAAAGGGTAATAAAAAGGAAGGCGGAGAGCAGCTAATAAAAAGTTGCTCTCCGCCTTCGTTACTTTTTCCTTTGGCCTTACTTATACCAAGATGCAATACAAAGAGAGGTCAGTACCGCCTGCGGTAGCGGGCGGGTGCTCAGCGTTGAAGACCCGCCCGCTACCGCAGGCGGTACTGACTGCGCTATCTCACGTCCTCTCTTTTTACTGCAACTTGGTATTACTCTTCGGTCTTCTTCGCCCGCGGCGTCGCGGCTTTCTTGGTCGTTGCTTTACGAGTAGCGGCCTCGCCGTTCTCTTTCTTCGCGCCCTTGGCCGCTTTCGGCTTGGGCGAGACGACTGATTCGACGAACTCGGAGACCGCGGCGGCCGCGTCGCTGACCACCTCGCCGACGCCTGAGACGATCTCGGGGAGGATGCTCTCGGAAGACGCGCCGGCCGCGGCCGCGGCGGCGCGCGGCTGCTCACCGCTCGGCGCGGGGTTCAGGAGCGCGTCCCAGCGGTAGCGCGGCTCCGTGCGCTCCTCACTCAGCCGCCTGAAGACCAGGTCCGTGACGGCGCGCGTCACCCAGTTGTGATAGAACTCGCCGACCGAAACCAGCTCGGCGTCCGGCGCGGGGTTCATGAAGTCAATCGCGTATGGCACGCCGTCCTTGATGGCGAACTCGACCGTGTTGATGTCGTAGCCGAGCGCGCGGCAGAGCGTGCGCACGTCGTTGACGATGCGCTCGGCCAGTTCCGCCGTCAGGTAGTTCGGGTCGTTGATATACTGCTCGCCCGACAGGTACGACTTGGTTGGGTCGTAGGGCATGATCATCACTTCTTCCTGCCCTATGCAGTAGCAGCGGACGAACTGGTCGAAGTGTATGAACTCCTGCAAGGTCATGCAGAGCGTGCCCGTCTGGTCGTACTCGGCCCACAGCTCTTCGAGCGTGTTGACGCGCGAGACGTTCTTCCAGCCGCCGCCGTCGAAGGGTTTCAGGATGGCGGGCAGGCCCGTGTACTCGACGATGCCCTCCCAGTCGAGCGGGAAATTCAGGTTGCGCAAACTCTCGTTCGTGATGCCCGGGATGTAGTCCTTCTGCGGCAGGAGCACGGTTTTCGGTATGGCGACGCCGAGCTTGAGCGCGAGCGAGAAGTTGAAGAACTTGTCGTCGGCAGACCACCAGAAGGGGTTGTTGATGACGTAGGTGCCTTCGAGCGCGGCCCGCTTGAGCGTGGCGCGGTAGAAGGGAACTTCGTGCGAGATGCGGTCAACGATCAGGTCGTACCCGAGCCCCTGGTCGTAGCGCACGCCGTCGAGCTTGATGTATTCGGCCACGACCTCGCCCTGGCCGCGCTCGTTGATGCTGCGGATCAGGGCGTCGGGGAAAGTCACCTCGCGGCCCACCAGGATTCCAACTTTTTTCATAAGACAGATGCGTCCTTTCAAATTACGAGCGCGGGCCGTGTGCGGAAAAATAGGATGATTTGATGACCGTCCGCCCCTGTTGACTTCCTCGCTCATCTGGAAAACCGTGAACTCTACAAGCCCACACGGGCGCTTGTCAATCGGTGGCGGCGGGCATCTGCGCGGGGCGGCCCGCGCATCCCAAGCATTCGCCCGGTTGACCTTGGCGGCCCGGGCGGCGTACTTTTCATCGGCCTGTGTTAGAATCGGCTCCACCGGATGGCCCGCAGATTCCCCGAGAGCAGCCGTTCCAGGATTCCCGATTAAACTCAAAGGAGAATAGATTTTCAGTGTTGCGACGCACCACGAACTTTGCCCTCATCCTGGCGCTCCTGGTCTTCGCCCTGGCGGCGCGCCCAGCCGCGGCCCAGAAGGATTACACCATCGAGCAGATCGTCGAGACCAGCATCAACGTCTACGGCACGCGCCCCGGACTCACACAGGTCCGGCGCAACGGCTGGGAGCGCGGCCGCATGACGAGCATCGCCGACGACGGGCGCACGGAGGACGGCACCTACGAGCGGCGCTTCATCCGCGGCGAGAGCCTGGACAAGGACAAGGTGCGGCTCGACCAGAAGATGCCGAACCTCGAATACTCGCTCGTCTACGGCGAGGGGAAGACGTGGGGCTACCTTAACGGCACGACCTTCACGCCCCGCGAGGAGGCGGCCAATGGCTTCCTCGCGCAGATGTGGCACGGGCTGGACGCGCTCCTGCGCTACAAGGAGAACGGCTCGACCACCACGCTCGTCGGCAAGGACAAGCAGCAGAACGTGGACCTCTACGTGGTCGAGGTGGCGGACAAGCAGAACCGGAAGACGCGCTACTACATCAGCCAGAAATTCTTCCGCGTCCTGTGGCTCGAATACGAGGCCCCGGCCAGCGACGGCAGCGGCAAGACCGCCAAGTATATGCGCAAGTTTTACGACTACCAGTACATCCAGGGCACGCTCGTGCCGAAGCGCACGGTCTTCTTCGAGGACGGCAAGCAGAAGCAGGAGCTGCGCGTGCTGAGCGTCACCTACGGCATCAAGATGGACGACACGCTCTTCAAGAACCCCGAAGCCCAAGCCTCGTCTACCACGCCGTAAGATTTCCCAAACTCAAGCCACCGATTCACTCAAGCCTTTGCGCCTTACGTTTTAACTTTGCGCCTTTGCGAGAACGGCTGTTTCGCGCAAAGGCGCCAAGGTAAGACGTAAGGCGCAAAGGCTTGAGTGTTCTCTATTCCTTCATTTCTCGAAGAAGCGGAAGGTCAGGCCGGCGGTTACGCTGAGGGGGTAGCCCGGCGTGCCGTGTATGCGTGAGACGGCGGGCTGCCCCGGCCCCAGGCGCGACTCGAAGTAGTTCTGCGTCTCGTAGTAGCGCTTGTTCGTCAGGTTGTCCACGGACAGGTTGAAGTCGAGCCACCGCCTGACGCGCTTCGTCAGGCTGAGGTCGAGCACGTCGAGCCCCGCGGCGCGAATCGCGGCGTCCTCGCCGTCTAGGCGGTAGTTGCCTGTGTGCCTGTAGCGCAGCGAGCCGGAGAAGCCGCGCCAGCCCGTGAGCGTCAGGGCGGCGTTCGCCACTGTGTGCGGCGCGCTGTCAACGTAAATCCTGGGCCGCGTCCCGCGGTAAAAGGCGTTCAGCACCTGCGTCAGGCCGCCCTCCGCCGCGAGGAAGCGCGTCAACTGGACGGACGCCTTCACCTCGTACCCGTAAGACCGGCTCGGGCCGGCGAACTCTATGCTCCCGTCGTCCGGGATGTAGACCTGCTCGTTCGAGCGGTCAATCAGAAACGCGTCCGTGCTCAACGAGAATCGCTTCAGCTTGTGCGAGGTGCCGAACTGGTAGAAATCGGTCGTCGCGATTTTTGGCCCACTGGGGTCGCGCACCACGCCGCGCGCGTCCTGGCTGTTGATGCCGCGCCCGTAGTTGAAGTGGAAGGTCGCAGGGAAACGGTCGGAAGGCGTGTAAGCGACGCCTAACTTCGGCTGGAAGCGCGCGGCCGCTTGAGCGCCGGAGAGAGTCGGCTCGACGCGGTCGTCCACGCTGAAGCGGAAGTAGTCGTAACGCAAGCCGGCCTCGACATTGAGGTGGCCGTCCAAAAAGGTCATCGCTTGTTGGACGTAGCCCGCGGCGTTGGTGACTCTGGCGCGTGCGCTCGTCGCGGTCTCGAACGGGATGCGGCCCTCGGCGCGGTAGAGTCCGACGTTGATCTGGCTGGCGTGGAAGTTCGCGCCCGCGGTCAAGAGCGCCTGGCCGCCGAAGAGTTTATGAGGACGTAAGTATTGGGCGTTCACGCCCTCCTGCAAGCGCGAGTCGTGCTGCTGTATCTCGTCGCCGCGCGTCTCGTCGTTGAGGAAGAAAGTAAAATTGGAGAAGAGGTCGAAGAGCGAGCGCGAGAGGAAGGCGTCAACTTTGAAGACGCTCGCGTCCGCGCGCTCGTGGCGGTAGTAGGCCGCGAGCGTGCCGCTCCTGACGCGCCCGCCGTTATCAGGGTCCACGAAGCCGAAGCGGTCGAGGCGGCCGGCGGCCACTTCGTCGAGCGGGATTTGTCCAGAAGAGAAGAAGTCGTTGCGCCCGGCGTTGAGCTTGAAGCCGAGCGCGCGGCCCGTGCCGAGGCGGCGCGTGTAGTTGGCCGTCAGGTTGTCCCTCTTGTAGCGCAGCGGGCTCAGGAATGGGCCGTCCGTGCGCGTGCCTTCGTAGGCGACGAACGAGTCCGCGTCCTTCAGCTCGGGGCTGTAGGCGACGAAGGTGCGGAAGGTGTCGAACGAGCCGGCCTGAAGGCGCAGCGTGAGCTGGTCGGGCAGACTTTCTTTGAGCCGTATGTGGACGACGCCGAGGCCGGAGAAGTCGCCGTACTGCGCGCTGAACGGGCCGTTGAGGATGTCCGCCTCCGCGACCAGCTCGGGCGTCAGGCTCTTGAGCTGGCCCAAATATCCTTGCCCGTGCCCCTGCGTGCTTTGGTTCTGCTGCACGTCGTCCACGAGCACCTTGAGGCCGCCGCCCGTCCCGCCGTGATCCAGGTTGAAGCCGAAGCGGCGAATCTCAAGCGACTTGCCGCCGCCCTCGTGCTGCCCCGCGTTGATGCCCGCGTTGAGCGTCTGAAAGACCTGGTCGTCGCGCGAAAAGAGCGTGCCCCTGTAGACCTCATCGCTGCGCCGCTCGATGCCGGGGTCTAACGAGGAGGCCGTGATGACCACGCTCTCGTGGACGACGGGGACGAGCAGCTCGACCTCGATGACGAGTTCTTCGGCCTGCTCTTCGGGGGAGAAAGTTCTCGTCAGCGCGGCGATGCCTTTCCCCTGAAAATTGAGCGTCAGCGCCCCGCCTGGAACGCTCAGGCTGAACCTCCCCTCGCCGTCGCTGATTGCCGCCACCGCGCCCGCCCCCGAGCCGATGCGAATCTCGACGCCCGGCAGCGCCTCGCCCTGCTGCGTGACGACGATGCCAGAGAGCGTGCGCGCCTCCTGCGCCGCGCGGGCCGGCGGGAAGATGAGAGCCAGAGAGCAGAGTAGAAACAGTAGCCGACGCATAATCAAAGTTCGGGCGATGCTAGTTCATCTACGGGATGAGGGGAAAAATCAGATTGCGCGGGCGGTTGATTTCCGGCTGTGCCAGTTTCGGGAACTACGCCGGGCGCTGCGCGTGTAGGTCTGGTGCGGGCGGTCGGGGCCTCTCAGGGTGTATAATTTCCGGCCGGAGAGGCCGACCCGGCGCGGGAGGTTGCCCCTAGCCGCGCCGCAAGAGATTTACGGAACCGTGAACGCCTGGAGCTTTCCTACCCGAATGAGCACGCTGACTTCAGTGGATGAGCTGCGTTTCGGCACGCCTGTGCCGCAGACGGTCGTGGCCGAAGAATCGCTCACAGATCACGCTCTTTTGGAGGCCACGCGCGGCGGCGACGAGACGGCGTTCGCTCAGCTGGTGGGGCGCTACCGCAACCAGATCACGAGCTACATCTACCGCATGACGAACGACTACGACGGCGCGGTGGACATGGCCCAGGAAACTTTCGTCCGCGTCTACCAGGCGGCCGAGCGTTACCAGACGACTTACGCCTTCTCGACCTACATCTACCGCATCGCGACCAACCTCGCCATCAGCGAGCTGAGGAAGCGCAAGCGCAGGCGGCTGGTTTCGCTGACCGGGTTTTTTCAGGAGACGGAAGGGGGCGAGGCGCGCGAGTTCAACCCGCCGGACGGGGGGCCTTTGCAGGACGCCGTGCTGGTGGACACCGAGCGCCGCGCGGCCGTGGCGCGGGCCATCTCGACGCTGCCGGAGAAGTACCGCGCGCCGCTCGTCCTGCGCGACGTGGAGGGCAAGTCTTACGACGAGATCGCGCGCATCCTTGAGACGAGCGAGGGGACCGTCAAGTCGCGCATCAGCCGCGCGCGCGGGTTCCTGCGCGACAAGCTGAGGGCTTATTTGTGAGTCGGGGGTTTTAAGTCACCATGAACTGTCAAACGTGTCGGGCCGAGATTGAGGAGTTGGAGGCGGGCGCTCCCTTGAGCGAGCGCGCGGGCGCGCACGTCCGCGTCTGCCCGGAGTGCTGGGCCTTCCATGACGAGCGGCAGGCGCTCAGGCGTCTGGTCGGGAGCCTGGGGCCGGTCGGTGCGCCGCCGGACTTCGACTTCCGCCTGCGCGCGCGCCTGGCCGCGGCCAAAGCGAGCGAGAGCCAACAGGCCCCGTGGCGCACTTTCCTGGCGAGCGTGCCGGCCATCAGCCTGGCCGCCGCCTTCGCGCTGCTGGTCGCGGGCTTCGTCATTTATAAACAGATGCAGACGCGCCAGCCCGCCAACGAAACGGCCGCGCGGCAGGCGGAGCAGGGACCCGCGGTCAAGGATTCAACGCAGCCCGGCGAAGTCACACCCGCCGTCACGCCGGAGACGGCGAAGCATGAGAATCCGCCCGTGATTGAGGACGTGAATCCTCCGCGCGTGACAGTCAAGAACAACAACCCGCGCCGGGGCGTGACGCAGCAGAGCGTGGCGAAGGCCCCGCCGCAGATAGTTTCGAACGACTCGGCCGTCAGGGCCGCTCAGGAGACTACAGCGCCCGAGCGCGGCCAGCCTCTCGGCGAGGTCGTGGAACTCCCTGTGCGCTCGGCGTCGCAGCCCGTGCGCGTCTCGCTCGACGGCAGAAGCGGCGCACGGCGCACGGTCACTTTGGAGCCTGTCGTCTTCGGCTCGCAGGATTTAGCAGGCCGCATTTTCTCGCGCGCCAGCGCGCCGCAGGACATCTGGTAGAATCAGCCGTAGAGGAGTTGAGGTCGCCTTGCTTTACAGGAGTATCAAAAAGCTGAGTCTCGCGCTCGCGCTGGTCGGGGCGGCGGCCGCGTCCGCGCTCTCTCAAGTCGCGGGGACGCCGCCGCCGAAACCCGCCGCGCCGCCGCCCGACACGATCAGGATCGAGGCGGCACGCCGACAGGCCCCGCAGGTGCTGACCATCGTCCACAGGCTCGACGGGCTCAAGGCGCTCTACCTCCTGCGGCGCAGCGGCGAGGCCGTCTCCACCGTGGACGACGAGTTACTGACCGCCTCGGACGCCGTGACGAGCATCACGGCCGGGCTCGCGCTCGGCGACGGCGAGAGCGTCGTCGCGCGCCTGCCGCAGGCCGAAGCCCTCGCCGTCTTCCAGCCGGGCTCAATGTCCTGGGCCTTCGTGACGACGCCCGAAGGCTTCAAGCCGCCGCCGCAGCCGGGAGCCACGCCCGCCAGAACGCTCGCGCCCCCAGCGCCGGAGAGCGCGGAGCTGATCGTCGTGCAGAGTAACGGCCGCCAACTCCCTGCCAGTTACGTCGGCCTCGACGGCGGGAGCGGCCTCTCGCTCCTGAGAATCCGCGGGCTCAAGGTCAGCCCGGCGGCGCGCGACGCGGCCGAAGAGCAACTGGCCGTGGGGCAGGCTATCCGCCTCTTCGCCCCCGTCCCCGCGGGCGCGGCCACGGGCGTGACCGTCGCCCTGCGCGTCGGCGAGATCGAAGGGCGCATCACGAACATCACGCGGACCTCCGCGGGCAAGGTGATGAGCCTGACGGTGAGCGCGCATGACCTCTCGCCGGCGATTGTCGGCGGCGTCGCGCTCAACGAGGCGGGCGAGACTGTGGGGATTGTGGAGGCGAGCGAGGCCGGGCGGGCGCGTCTGATTCCGACCGCGGCCGTGCGGCGTGCGGCCGCGCGCGTGCTGACCAAACAGGCGAGCGTGCCGCGCCCCTGGCTCGGCGTGCGCGGCGAGCCGGTCGCCGGCTTCCCGCTCGAAAAGTTCCCCTCCGTCGGCTGGGCCAAAGTTGACGCCGAGCAGCTCAAGGCGTTCCACCAGGGAATCGTCCTGACGACGGTCGCGCCGGGCACGCCGGCCGCGCTCGCGAACTTGCGCCCCGGCGACGTGATCCTGCGCGTCAACGAATTCGAGGTCAAAAGCGCGGAGGACTTCTCCTTCTACTTGAACGAAGCGGGCAGCGGCGCAAACGTCAGCTTCACCTATTTGCGTGGGCCGTCCCCGGTCCCACCCCCGGGCTTCGAGCCGCGGCCGGCCCCGCAGGCCCCCGCGCGCACCCCTCAGCCGGCCCCGCTGTCGCCGCTGGCCCCGCAGGTGCGCGCGCTTGAGACGCAGCTTCAGGAAGTCTCCATCAAGCTGGGCGAGGCCATGAGTCCCGTCAGGGCGATGAGACTGGCCGAGGCCGAGGCCAAGAGGGTATCGGACGCGGACGCGGCGGCCGTCGCGAACGGGCGGCCCACGCCCGCGCCGCCGGCCTTCTCTCTGGGCATCGAGGCCGTCACGCTCTCGACCAAAGCGGCCGCGCACCTGGGCGCGCGTGGCGGCCTGCTCGTAGTCTTCGTGGAGCCCGAGAGCAACGCCGCCCGCGCCGGCCTCCGCGTCTTCGACGTGATAGAGACAATCAACGGCAAGCCGCTCAACAAGGTCGCCGGCCTGAGCTCGGTCCTCGTAGGCGTCCCGCGCCAGGTCACGCTCGGCGTCGTCCGCGACCGCCGCAAAATCGCCGTCACCGTCCAGCGGAAGGATTAGACCGGCGGCGCGAGCGCGACGATTTGTGAGTAAACGTGTCGCGCGAACCTTTTGGCGATGGCTACCGAGGGGGCGAAGATCGTGACGATGATGCTCCCCTTGCGGAATTTGATGGTCGGCCAGGCCGTGCTGCCCGGGTCCGTCCAGATGTGATTCTCGTCGCCCAGGCCCGGCAGGCTGCGCTTAACTCGCTTCTTGCCCGCCGTGTCGTCGTAGGAGATGGAGTGGGCTGTGAAAACGTCGCTCGCGTCCTTCTCTTTTTCCCAGATCATCACGTCCACCAACGCCTGCCCCCGCGCCGAGCGATACACGATCACCTGGTGGTGCGGGTTGATGGTGTTGCGTAGGTTACTCCGCTCGACTTTCCACGCGGGCTCTTGCTCCCGAAAAACCCGCTCGATTCTGGAAAACAGCTCCGGCTTCTCCTGGGCGAGAAGCCTGCCGGGCGCGCAGAGGATAAGCAGAGAGAGCGCAATCGCTTTTGTCTTCATCGTTAGTTACTTCACCCCGCCTGTGTCTTGATTCAGGGAAAATATGCGAGCGCGGGGCCGCGTGTCAAAGGCCCCCGCACAGGCCCGCCGGTCTTGGTCGCGGCGCGGCAATCTGTGATACTCTAGGCGCACCCGAAAGCTCGTTGATTCCGGTCTCCCTGAGGGGGGAGGATTGCGCCCGAAGTTATGTTGCACGACGCCGTCTCTCATTACCACGAGCTGCTGACGCAAGGCGACCTGGCCGAGTCCTCCCGGCGTATGCTGGACGAGGGTCTGGAGCGGGCGCGGCTCATCTTCGGCGGCCGCCGCCTCTCGCCTTACCTGCGCCCGCACTTCGTCACCGAAACGGACTGGGCTCGCGTCACGCGCGTCTGCGAGACCATCTGGAGCGCCATCCAGAAAGTCAAAGACGCCGCCGTCAAAGACGACGCGCTCATCACGGAGCTGGGGCTCACGGAGAAGGAGAAAGAGCTGGTCGCCATTGACCCAGGCTACCGCGAGGTCTCGCCGACGGCGCGGCTCGACTCCTTCCTGACCGACACGGCCTACAGCTTCGTCGAGTTGAACGGCGAGAGCCCCGCCGGCATAGCCTACGCCGACGCAGCCTACGACATCTTCTCCGCGCTTCCCGTCATGCGCCGCTTCGCGGAAACCTACAACGTGCGCCAGCTCAACGGCCGGCGCATGATGCTCGACGTTCTCCTGCGCGCCCACGGCGAATACCTGGGCCGCAAGCCGGACGCCCCGCCGAGTATCGCCATCGTTGACCTGCGCGACCGGCCGACGGTGAAAGAGTTCGAGCTGTTCAAAGACTTCTTCGAGACAGAAGGCTACCCTGCGATCATCTGCTCGCCGGACGAGTTGGAGTTCAGTGGCGGCCGCCTGCGCGTGGGCGACTTCGAGATTGACATCGTCTACAAGCGGCTCCTCGTCAACGAGTACATCCCCGTCATCGAGGAAGCGCCGGCCCTGCTGGACGCCTACCGCGCGGGCGCTGTCTGCATGGTCAACAGTTTCCGCTCCAAGCTCGTGCACAAGAAGGCGCTCTTCGCCGTCCTGACCGACGAGCGCTACAGTCGCCTCTTCACCCCGGAAGAGCGCGAGGCCATCAGCGCGCACGTCCCCTGGACGCGCCACGTCCGCGCAGGCAAGACCGAGTACAAGGGCGGTGAGATAGACCTGCTCGACTTCATACAGCAGACGGGCGAGCGGCTGGTCTTGAAGCCGAACGACGACTACGGCGGGCACGGCATCTACATCGGCTGGAACACGGACCAGATCGCCTGGGAGGAGGCCATGCGCGGCGCGCTCGCCAACGGCGACTACCTCGTGCAGGAGCGCGTGCCGACGGCGCGCGAAGTCTTCCCGGCCTTGAAGGACGACGGCACGGTGGAGTTCGCCGAGCAGCTCGTGGACCTGGACCCCCTGCTCTTCTACGGCAAGGTCGGCTCGGCCTTCACGCGGCTCTCGTCCACCGAGCTCGCCAACGTCTCCTCCGGCGGCGGCATGGTCCCGACTTTCATCATCGAGCGCAAGGGGTAGAAGCCAGAATACAGAAGTCAGAAGTCAGGAGTCAGAAGGAATAAGGCGGCGACCGCTTCGACAGATTTTCTTTTATTCCGGCTCCTGACTCCTGTATTCTGACTTCTGACTTCTGACTCCTAGACAGCGAGGTGGCACGCTTTGGTTGAAGAGTTTGACGGCGGGGCTGGGTCGTCACAGGAGGAGCGGCGGCTGCACGACCGCTCGCGCCTCATCGTTGACGTTTTTTTCAACGGCGAGGACGCGACCGGCGTGGCGAGTACGAAGGACATCAGCCTCGGCGGCCTCTACATGAACACGCAGGCGAGCCTGCCCGAAGGCGCGCTCCTGACGCTGCGCATCCCCTTGGGCAATGAGCGGCAGATAGTGGTCAACGGCGAGGTGATGTACAGCAACCCTGGGCGCGGCGTCGGCGTGCGCTTCCAGGGGCTGTCGGCCGAGGACCGCCAGCTGATGGAGAGCGAGCTGCCGAAGTTATGACCGGCCCGGCCGACCTGAAGCGCGCCCTGCGCTGGACTGAGTTGCCCGAGCGGACGCGCATGGCGCTCGCACGCCGCCTCGAAGGACTGTACGGCGGAGCAAACGACGCGGAGGTCTTCGACGCGCTAGTCCCGGACAAGCAGCGGGCGCTTTTGATTCTGACCCGGCGGCTCCTGGAGTTGAGATTGTGGGACGCCGTCAGGCGCGTGGAAAACCTGTACGGCGAGGGCGGGGTCGGGATGCACTTTCTGGCCTGGCCCTTCCTGCGGAGCAGGCTCCGCGGGCGCGCGGCCTTCTCGACCTGGTTCGCCACGCATCGCAACACGAGCCTGGGCTTCATAGAGCGCGGCCGGCGGCTCGGCTCGCTGCACGTCCTCTACATAGAGGGCTGCCGCTGGGAGGCGCACTTCGACCTGTATAACCCTTGGGCCTCGCCGGCCAACGCCTGGCGGCACCTCCTGCACGAGAAGATTCGCCGGGAAGTGCCAGACTGGCGCGGCATCGGGGCCGCGCTCGGTTATTCGGAAGAGTGAGTTCGAGGTTATCATCCTTGCCTGAGGAGTCTGGAGGAAACAGGCGGCCATGTTCGACCAATTCACACTCGGCATAGAGGAAGAGTTTCAGATCGTTGACCCGCAGACGCGCGAGCTGCGCTCGCACGTCACGGAGTTCCTGGACGAGGGCAAGATGCTGCTCGGCGAGCAGATCAAGCCCGAGATGATCCAGTCCATGATCGAGGTCGGCACCGGCATCTGCAACAACATACAGGAGGCGCGCGCGGACATCTCGCGCCTGCGCGGCGTCATCTCGGCGCTCGCCCGGCAGAAGGGCCTGGAAATCGTCGCCGCCTCCACGCACCCCATCTCGCGCTGGCAGGATCAGCAGATTTTCGACGACACGCACTACAACGTGCTCGTCGAGGAGCTACAGATGGTCGCTCGCTCGCTGCTCATCTTCGGGCTGCACGTCCACGTCGGCGTCCCAGACCGCGAGCGCCAGATACACATCATGAACGCCTCGCGCTACTTCCTGCCGCACGTCCTGGCGCTCACGACCTCGTCGCCCTTCTGGATGGGCATCAACACGGGGCTCAAGTCTTACCGCTCGGAGGTCTTCAAAAAGTTCCCCCGGACGGACATCCCAGACCACTTCGACTCGTATCAGTCGTTCCAGCGCTACGTCAGCCTGCTGCTTGAGACCAAGTGCATCCAGAACCCGAAGAAGATTTGGTGGGACATCCGCCCGCACCCGAACTTCCCGACCTTAGAGTTCCGCGTCTGCGACATCCCGACGCGCGTGGACGACACCATCGCGATTGCCGCGCTCTTCCAGGCCATCGTCGCCAAGCTCACCCAGCTAATCAATAAGAACCTGGGCTTCCGCCTCTACCGCCGGATGCTGATTCAGGAGAACAAGTGGCGGGCCGTGCGCTACGGGCTAGAGGGCAAGCTGATAGACTTCGGGAAGCAGAAGGAAGTGCCCGTGCGCGAGTTGATTCTTGAGCTGCTGGAATTCGTTGACGACGTGCTCGACGACCTGGGCTCGCGCAAGGAGGTCGAGCACATCCACACCATCCTTGAGCGCGGCACCTCGGCCGACGAGCAGCTACAGGTCTACCGCGAGACCAACGACCTCAAGGCGGTCGTGGACGTGCTCATCACCCGCACGATGGAGAACGTCCCGCGCGACGTTGACCTGAGCCGGCCCATGCCCGCCATCGAGACCAGGGTCTCGAAGTAAAAAGGCAACAGCAACGGCGGGGCGCTCTCACGCCGGTAAGTGCTCCGCCTTCCTCCTCGCCGCTTCCCGGTATTCACGCCGGCGTCAAACTCGAAGCCTCGCAACGAACACGCACCCGAAGGCCCGCGGCTCACGGCCCGCGCGCGGCTCATCCCAAATATCTTCGACCGCACTTTGTCGTGCCACGAAATGGGCTCGTCGTGAGTCTTACCAGTGGCCTCCCCAAACTTCGGAGGAGAGGCGCAAGGACTTTCGAGGAGACGCTGGTCATGGAAGACGGAAAAGATAAATTCGGAAAAATCGAACGCATTCTCTTACGCGTGGCACTGATAATTTTGCTGGCCGTCGGCCTGTTGAAGGTGGTAGCCCCCGAGGTCCGATCTTTGGGCGAGTATTTCAGCGGCCGGCATGAATCGAGCCTCGGCGGCCACTGAGCGGCGCGGCAAAAAAATCGGCCCCCGCGCAACAAAACCGCCGCGCCGCGGGTCTGACAAAGCGGGAGCCGAGATTTTCGGCCGTTTATTAAAGCAAAGTACTGGGGAGGTACAGGATAAAAGGTTCGGACGAGCAAGAGGGCTGACGTATGGCAAAAGTGGAGGTTAAGCAGATGCCATCTGACGATAATCGTCTTACCGCCTGTGATGAATTTTTTACAGAGAGTCGGTTGGCGCAAATAAAAAGGCTGGCGAAATCAAAGCTCTGGCAAGGGAACTGTAGCGACTCGGAGACGCACGCCGAGGACGTCGCCCACGAGGTTTACGTGAACGCCAAGGAAGCCTGGAACACCTTCCGCTCCCCGGAAGCCATGGTCTATCGGATTACGAAAAACGCCGCCAGCGACCATGCCCGCAAATGCCGCCGCGAAGCTCCCCAGGAGATTGACGAAGGGGCGGTCCCGTCCTTCACGCTCTACGCGCAGGACCCGTCATCCGGCTATGAACAATCGAGACTGATCGAAGAGTTACTAGCCTTGCTCGACCCGGTTGACGAGAAGATTATCGACTTGAGGTTCCAGGGCCTGACTTTCGACGAGATTGCGGTGCTGTTAGACAAGCCCAGTAACACAGTCCGCTCTCGCTATCGCCGCGCCTTACAGCACCTCAACAGACAGGCCAACGGCCCATTGCCGGACCCAATCGTTGCGACCGACTGAGCACGCGCTCGGCCAGGCAACGACATTTAACGTTAACGAGGTGGATTACGATGCCTAACAACTCTAATGCGACGAAACGTCAGCCCGAGCCGCAGGGCTTTGACCAAGCGGAGGCCCGAGTCTTGAGGGCGCTCGAGACGTTGCGTTTACTCAACGACGAGAACAACCCTCTCTCTCTCCGCCAGGCCATTGCTCGCGCGAGAGAGTTAGCCGCGACCTACACACTCTGGGAGCAGAGCGGGGCGCCCCTCAAGGACATTGTGGTGCGCCTCCCCGACGGTCAGGAAATTGCCATGGATCAGTCCAAAGCCGCGAGTCTCTGCGGCTTTCACTTTCGGGAACTCTTCCCGCCCGACGCCGTGCTCCACGTCTGGAAGAAGGCGGACGAGGAGTTCGGCGAAGTCCAGTTGCTCAGCCTCGCGCTCCGCGACGTGCGGGCTGGCGGCTACAGTTGCAAGCGGACTTACAAGAACGGGCAGACGCTGTCGCTGAAAGTCGAGCGCTGCGCCGACGGCCAGTTCCACATCAGCGTGGATTGCGCCGCGAAACAGCAAGCGGCATCGCCGTCCCGCAAACTCCGCGGCTGGCTGCCGCTGCTCGCGCCGGCCGTCATGGCGCTTTCAAGGTTGTCTTCTTTCTTGTTCAAGCCGCGGCCGCCGTACAGGCCGCGCTGGGCGCTGAGGCCCGGCGCCGCCTTCGCCGCCGGCGTCATGATCACGACGGCCGCTTGCTTGCTGCTGCTGCTGAACGCGGCGGGCGGCGACTTTGACTCGAAGGGCGTCGCGCCCGTCGTCACGGAGCAAGGCGGTCGCGCGCCCGCTTTCCTCCCCGGCAGCGCCGAGGGTCCGCATGTCTCCGCGATGAGCGATGCCGGGGACGACGCGGACCAGCCGCGCGCTGGCGGCCTCGCGGCCGGGGGCACGGTCGTCCGCACGCGCGCCGCCAAAGTCCAGGCCCTGAGGCGTGCGATCTTGGCGAAGGCCCACGGCGGCGCGCCCAGCCCGGCGCCGGCCCCCGACAGGCCAGCCCCCGGCCTGAAGCCGGACTCCGACGGGCAAGACACGTCCGCGGCCACCGTCGCGGCCGTCAACCCCGAAGAGTTCGTGCGGTCAGGGCGGAGAGCGGGCGTCGTCGTCGTCCTCGACTCCGCGCGCGCTTGCGACGACCTCTTGACGAAGGGGGGGCGTTTCTTAATGCGCCATCGCCCGTGGAGAAACCGCCCGGCCGCCGAATCCGCCACCGCCACCTACGGCATGAGATACCGTGGGGAGAACGACCTCCTGGCGGGTCCTGGCGGCTGGCGCGGAACACAGAGGTACGTCCCCGGCCGCGTGAGGTCTGGCTTCAGTAACGGCGGCGCGCCCGCCTTACTACCGCCCAACGTCTCCGCCAGGGCGTCAGACACGAGGAGCACTACGCGCGCAACGAGAACCTTCGCCAACTAGCTACTGTCGGCGCCGACGCCGACGCCAACGCCAACGCCGACACAAAAAGACCCGCCGCACGCTTCAAACGTGCGGCGGGTCTTCGACTGGACGGCGGGTCCGCCTGCGCGGCTCCCCCCTCGCCTTTCTACTGGCGGCTGGCTTTGAGGGCTTCGAGCAAAAAGTTCTCGAAGATGATGCGGCCGTCGCGCGACTCGTTGGGGTGTTCCCAGCGGGTGGCGCGGCGCTTGTCCCAGTCCTCGAAGGATTTTTCGAGGTGGAACTGGACGGTGTAAATCAACTGCCCGTCGGCGCGCTTGACCATCATCTGGTTGCGGCAGAGGTAGGCCGTCGCCAGCAGCTTGAAGCCCTCGGGCACGCGGTCCAGTTGCAGCCCGTGGTTCTGCCAGACGCGCAGAATGCTGGCCTCGGTCGTGTAGTCCTGCCAGAGGCCGGTCTCCTCGTCCTGAATCCCCTTGAAGATGGGGTCGTCTAAATCCGTGATGCGGATGAAGCGGTACTGGTACTCGAAGGGGCGGCCCTCGCGCCGCTCGTGCTGCTCCATGTGGTCGAGGGTGACGATGCGCGCGCCGAAGCTCATTCCGACCATCTGGTGGCCGCCGCAGATGCCGAGCACGGGCGTCTGCGTCGAGCGTATGAACTCGCCGAACTTTTCGAGGTGGCGCGGGTTGTAGTAATCAAAGTCCCTCAGCGTCCCGCTCAGGACAATCGCGTCAGGCTTCGAGTCCCGCTCGGCCTCGGCCACGTCCGTGAAGTGCGTCAGGCAAATCTGCGGGCTGCGCACGAGGCGCGCGACGTTGTTCTTGATGTTGCCGAGCGCCATCCCCGCGATCTCGCGCTCGCGCTTGAGCTGCGTCTTAACAGTCTTGCCCCACTCCCTGACGGCCAGCTCCGAGAGGTCGCCCTCGTCGCGCAGGAGGTCGTCAACCACCAAAACGCGCGCCTCTGCGATGCGCTTCTCGATGGGTACGTAGCGGCAGAAGGTGCGCATGTTGAAAGGAAATGGGAGCGGCTCCGGCTTGTCTATAGGGATGTTTTCGTTAAGCAAAGTCTCTTCCGTCGTCATCAATAGTTTTTGTCCCCTTGTTACTTGTTCTGAGTCGGTCGCTGCTTCGTGTTCTGGTTAAACTGCGGGATGGCCGTCCCGGCCCCGGCCGCCGCCACCTCGCGCCTCACCTCCTGGATGAGAAAGTTGCGCAGCCGCGAGCGGAACGAGGCGCTGCCTTCGGGTGCCGCGCCCTCCGCCAATAATAGCATGCGATGCCACGCCGATTCGAGTTCGTCGGCGAGCCCAGATATCCGGCTGATGTCGTAGGGCACGGCCACGTCCGGGCAGTTGGCGCGGGCGAAGACGGCCAGGTAGCGCGCCGTCGCCAAATCCGGGCAGCTCATGCGGCGGCGGCCGACCTTCACCTCCACCCCGAGCAGCGTGTGCTGTATCTCGACCGCGGCCGAGCGGTTCGCGTACAGGCTCAGGTGGTGCGAGCGCGTCCGCATGGGCAGGATGCGCTCGCGGTAGATTGTGGGGAGCCAGGTCTCGCCCAGACTCTCTTTGACCTCTGCGGCCACGGCGGCGAGGCGGGACGCGCCTTCGCCGGTCTTCGTCTTGGCGGCGGCTGTCATGGGGAAATTCGCGCCCTCAACGCACGGCCTGCTGCTGCGCCACCGGCGGCGCGGGCTTGCGCTGGAACGCGTCCAACACCTTGTTGGGGAAGAGCCCCAGGTAGAAGACGCCGAGGACCGTGATGACGATGGCCGCGGCCACGCTCGCGGGCACACGCGGGGCGCTCCACTCGACCGTGCGCTCGCGGAAGAACATCACGATGATGAGGCGCAGGTAGTAGTAGGCCGAGACGGCCGTGTTGAGCACGGCGATGACGACCAGCGTGTAAAAGCCCGCCTTGATCGCCGCGTTGAAGACCATCACCTTGCCGATGAACCCGGCCGTCAGCGGGAGCCCGAGCAGGCTCAGGAGGAAGATGGAGAGCGTGAAGGCCAGCGCGGGCGCGCGGAAGCCTATGCCGGCGTAGTCCTCGACCTCCGTGCGCCGGTCGTTGTTGCGCGCGATTAACGTGACGACGGCGAACGCGCCTAGATTCATCACCGCGTAAGTCAGCATATAGAAGGCGACGGACGCCGTGGCCGCGTCCCTCTGCGCCGCGTCCGTGGCCGCGCCCGCGGCGACGAAGCCGACGAGCGCATAGCCCGCGTGCGCGATGGACGAGTAGGCGAGCATCCGCTTGACGTTGTTCTGGACGATGGCGACGACGTTGCCGACCGTCATCGTGATGATCGCCATCAGGGCCAGGGCGCTGACCCACGCCGAGTTCGCCTGGGCGGCGGTCGTCTGCCCGGCGGCGGCGGCGACAAACGGGAATCCGAAGATGAAGACGCGCAGGAAGGAGGCGAAGCCCGCGGCCTTCGGCCCGGCCGCCATGAAGGCCGTGACGGGCGTGGGCGCTCCCTCGTAAACGTCCGGCGTCCAGATGTGGAACGGCGCGGTCGCCACCTTGAAACCGAAGCCGACGAGCATCATCGCCGCGCCCGCGAAGACGAGCGGCGCGTAGCGCGCGTTGTCCAGGCTGGCGGCGAGAAGCGTGATGTTGGTCGTGCCCGTGCCGCCGTAGATGAGCGCGATGCCGTAGAGCAGGAAGGCCGAGGAGAACGAGCCGAGGATGAAATATTTCAGAGACGACTCGTTCGAGCGCAGGTCCGTGCGGCGGAATCCAGCCATCACGTAAGTCGCGATTGAAAGAATTTCGAGGCCCAGGAAGATGATGACCAGGTCGTTGCCCGAGGCCATCAGCATCATCCCCGCGGTGGCGAACAGGAGCAGCGAGTGGAACTCGCCCGCCGGGAGCCGCTCGTTCTCCACCCAGACCATAGAGATCAGCACAGTCAGCGCCGAGACGAACAGGAAGATGAGCGTGAAGCTTAAGCGCAGCTCGTCGAGCACGATCATGCCGTTGAAGCTGCCGCCCGCGCCGACCGCCGCCGAGTTCGTCCACAACCAGACGGAGGCCGCGCCCGCCGCCACGAGCCCCGCCAGCGCCAGCCCGCCCGTCGTCCAGCGCTGCCGCGGCCGCGCGAACGCGTCAATCAGCATGACGACCGAGGCGACGGCGCAGACGATCAGCTCCGGCAGGATCAGCCGGAAGTTAATGTCCGGGCTCGGCAGTTGCAGGGCGAGTAGAGTTTCCATCGTCACAAAGTTTTCCCCGGGTAGATGTTCAGCCGCCCGCGCGCCGCGGCCTCGTCGCGGCCTCCTCGGTCAAGAGCTTGTCCAGGCGCTTGCGCATCGTCGCCATGTAGAGGGGCGCGTCGGCCATCCCGACGTGGTTCGGCAGCGAGAGCTTGCCGTCGCGCCCGAAGAAGAGCACGGTCGGCATCCGCAGCCGCGGCGAGTAACGCGCGAAGACGGTCCTGTCGGGGTCGCGCAGGACGGGGAACGAGAGCTTGAGCTCCTTGGCGTAGTCGCGCAGGCCGCCGTCCGAGACCTCCTCCTCGCTCTCGATGCTGATCCAGACGAACTGGACGGGCTTGTCCTTGTACTCCTTCTTCAACTGTTCGAGCGCCTTCAGCTCCTCCTTGCACGGCGCGCACCACGTCGCGCCGAAGGAGACGAGCACGACCTGGCCGCGCATACTCGCCACGTCGTAAGTCTTGCCGTCCGCGCCGCGCAGCTTGAGGTCGGAGGAGTCGGGCGGCGGGACGAGCGGGGCGGACGCGCCCTGCGCGCGCGAAGAGACGGCGGCCGCGAGGAGCGCAATGCTAAGCAATGTCAACGAGAAAATTCTTTTCATAAGCTGGCTGACGGTAAATGGTAAATGGTGAACGGGAGAGCGGTGTGCCAATTTACCATTGACCATTTACTATTTACTAATCTCGGCGATGGTCACGCCGCGCCTCGGCTGTGTGACGCGGTCGCGGACCTCGACGACCGCGGCCTTAGACCGCTCCAGGAACGGGCGCGGGTAAACGCCCATCAAGAGCATCAGGACGAGCAGCGGTAGCAGCAGCCCGACCTCGCGCGCGTTCAAGTCCTTCAGCCTCGCGTTCTCAGGGTTGTGGACGCGCCCGAAGACGACGCGCTGCAACATCCAGAGCATGTAGACGGCCGCCCAGATGACGCCCGTCGCCGCCAGCATCGTCACCGCCCACGGGCGCGAGACGGCGCTCGATGTCCAAGTCCCCAGCAAGATTAAGAACTCGCCGACGAAGCCGTTCAAAAGCGGCAGTCCCACGCTTGAGAGCGACGCGATGACGAACAGCGCCGAGAACCACGGCATGGAGTGTGCCAATCCGCCGAAGTCCGAGATCATGCGCGTGTGCCGCCGCTCGTAGATCATCCCGACGAAGAGGAAGAGCGCGCCGGTCGAGACGCCGTGATTGAGCATCTGGTAGAGCGCGCCCTGCATGCCCTGCTCCGTAAACGAGAAGATGCCGAGGACGACGAAGCCCATGTGGCTGACAGACGAGTAGGCCACCAGCCGCTTCACGTCCGGCTGCACCATCGCCACGAGCGCGCCGTAGATGATGCCGATGACGGCGAGCGTGATAATCAGCGGCGCGAAGTATTTCGACGCCGCGGGGAAGAGCGCGAGGTTGAAGCGCAGGAGCCCGTAAGTCCCCATCTTCAGGAGCACGCCCGCCAGGATGACGCTGCCCGCGGTCGGGGCCTCCGTGTGCGCGTCCGGCAGCCACGTGTGGAAGGGGAAGAGCGGGACCTTGATGCAGAAGGCGAAGGCGAAGGCCAGGAAGAGCCAGAACTCCGCGTCGCCCGTGTAGCCCCTGGTGCCTCCCCGGAGCGCCTCGACAATCGCGACGTAGTCCCACGAGTTGAAAATAAAATAGAGCGAGATGATGCCGGCCAGCATCAGGAGACTGCCGATGGCCGTGTAGATGAAAAACTTGGTCGCCGCGTAGACCCGCTCCTTGCCTCCCCAGACGCCTATCAGGAAGAACATCGGCACGAGCGACGCCTCGAAGAAGAGGTAGAAGACGAGCAGGTCGAGCGAGACGAAGACGCCGATCATCGCGCTCTCCAGGATGAGCAGGAAGACGTAGTAGGAGAGCTGCCTTTTCGTCACCGAAGTCCAGCTCGACAGAATCGAAATTGGCACAAGCAGGGTCGTCAGCAGCACGAGCCACAGGCTGATGCCGTCCACGCCGACGTGGTAGCGCGCGTTGATGGAAGAAATCCAGGACACGTCCTGGACGAAGCGGAAGCCCGCGGCCTCGCGGCCGCCGCCGCCGAGGAGCAGGAGCGAGAGCGCGAACGTGGCGACCGAGAAGAGGAGCGCGATCCAGCGGTAATGCGACTCCTTTTTGTAGACGAGGCCGTGCCCTATGAGCGCGACCGCGCCGACCGTCGGGAGCAGGATCAGGATGGTGAGCAAGTATGCTTGCATGCTTTCAGGCTCAGTGGAAGATGATGAAATAGCCTATGACGGCGAGCGCGCCGAGCAGGATGATGGCCGCGTAGCTGCGGACGAACCCTGCCTGAAGGTAGCGCACGACGCGCCCCAGCTCGCGCACCGCCCGGCCGAGCCCGTTGACGATGCCGTCAATCACGCCCACGTCGAAGAGCTTCCACAGCCCCTCGCGCGAGCCCGACTTAATTGGATTAATCAGCGCCGCGTCGTAGACCTCGTCCACGTAATACTTGTTCTCTAGCAGCCGCGGCATCTGGCGCAGCGGGCGACTCCTGAACGCGAACCAGCCGAGAGCGATGCCCGCGGCGGCAATCAGGACGGAGATGCCCGTGAATAATCTCTCCTTGCTGACCTCTTCGGCCGAGTGCGCGCGCTCGGCCGCGGGCTCATTCACAGAGCCTTCGCCGACGGACTCGGGCGAGGCCCCGCCCTCGCCGTGCGGCCCGGCCTCCGCGCCGCGATTCTCCGCCGTTGCGGGCGCGCCGTGCGTGGCTTCCGCTCCTGTGGCCGCCTCGCGCGGGTGCAGGATGACGGGCTCCAAAACGTGCTCGAAGGCGTTCACGTCTTTGAGGCCGACGATAGAGCTGAGAGCGTAAGGCACGCCGACCAGCCCGCCGAAGGTCGAGAGAATCGCCAGGACGACGAGCGGCATCGTCATCACCCACGGCGACTCGTGCGGCTTGAACGGGCCGTGGTGGTGCGCGTCGTGCGCGCCTGCGGGCGCGGGATGAAGGGCGTGCTCCTCGTCGTGCTCGTCCTCGACCTTCTCGCCGGGCTCGTGGTGCGGGCGGTCGCCCGCTGAGGCGAGCGCGGCGTCGTGCGGCTTCTCGTCCTCGTCGTAGGCGTGCGCGTGCGCCTCGTCGGCCTGGCCTCCGGCGTGGCCCTCTGCGAACCGCTCCTCGCCCCAGAAGGTCATGACCATCAGGCGCGTCATGTAGACGGCCGTCAGCAGCGCCGTCACAGCGCCAATCGCCCACAGGAATTTTCCAGCGCCGGGGAACAACTCCGTGCTCCACGTCTTCCACAGAATCTCGTCCTTCGAGAAGAAGCCGGCGAAGATGGGGACGCCGCAGATGGCGAGCCACCCCGCCATCATCGAGATGAACGTCACGGGCATGTACTTCTTCAGGCCGCCCATCCGCCGCATATCCTGCTCGTGGTGCATCCCGTGTATGACGGAGCCTGAGCCGAGGAAGAGCAGCGCCTTGAAGAAGGCGTGCGTCATGACGTGGAAGATGGCGGCGACGAACGCGCCGACGCCGCACGCGAGGAACATGTAGCCCAACTGCGAGACGGTCGAGTAGGCCAGCACTTTCTTGATGTCGTTCTGCGCGATGCCGATGGTCGCGGCGAAGATGGCCGTGGCCGCGCCGACCACCGCGATGATGAACATGGCGGTGGGCGCGTGCGTGTAGATGGCGTTGCAGCGGACGACCATGTAGACGCCCGCCGTCACCATCGTCGCCGCGTGAATCAGCGCCGACACCGGCGTCGGCCCCGCCATCGCGTCCGGCAGCCACACGAACAGCGGAATCTGCGCGCTCTTTCCCGTCGCGCCGATGAAGAGCAGTATCGCGGCGGACGTGATGCCCCCGGCGAAGAGCGTGCCCCAGCCGAAAGATTCTACCGGCATGGCGGCGATCTTCGTCATGGCGCTCGTGACGCCGAGGTCCGGCTTGTCGAAGAAGCTGATCGAGCCGACGAGGAAGAAGACGAGCATGATGCCGAGGACGACGCCCCAGTCGCCGATGCGGTTGGCGACGAAAGCCTTCTTCGCCGCGTCGCCCGCCTCCTTGCGGTCAACGTAGTAGCCGATGAGCAGGTACGAACAGAGCCCGACGCCCTCCCACCCGACGAACATCAGGAGCAGGTTGTCGGCCAGCACCAGCGTCAGCATCGAGAACATGAAGAGGTTGAGGTAAGCGAAGAAGCGGTAGAACCCCTTGTCCCCGTGCATGTAGCCCGTGGCGAAGACGTGAATCAGGAAGCCTACGAAGGTGACGAAGAGCGCGTAGATGCCGCTCAAGCGGTCCATCGCGAACGCGAAGTCGGCGCGGAAGCCGCCCACGTCGAGCCACGTCCAGAGGTGGTCGCGGACGGGTGCGACGCCCGCCGGGACTTCGGCCGTCAGCGCCCCGCCCGATGTGAAGGCGAGGTAAAAGGCGATGACGGTCGAGACGCCGACGGCGAGGCAGGCGACTAAGCCTATGAACCTCTCGTCGCGGACGCGGCGGCCGAGGAACCAGTTGACCGCGGCCCCTGCGAGCGGCGCGAAGACGATGAGACTCAGAAGATTGTTTTCCTGCATGGAACGAACTCTCAGGCTCCGGCTACAGCTTCAAAATGTTCGCGTCGTCCACGTCCAACGACTCGCGGTTGCGGAAGATGGCGATGATGATGCCAAGGCCCACCGCCGCCTCGGCGGCCGCCACCGTCATCACGATGAAGACGAAGAGCTGCCCGGTCACGTCGCGGAAGTAGGAGGAGAACGCGACGAACGTCAGGTTCACGGCGTTGAGCATCAGCTCGATGCACATGAACATACTAATCACGTTGCGCTTGATGATGACCCCGACCACGCCGATCGTGAACAGCACGGCCGAGAGCGCCAGATACCAGGAAAGTTGCGGCACAGCATCCATAAGATTAAGTGAAGTGATGAATGATGAGTGATGAATTAAAAGGCAGTCGTCTTTAATTCATCCCGCAAAGTTCATCATTCCTCATTTCGTAAAAGTTCTTCCGCCTCTGTGGTCGAGCGCGCGACGACGGGGGTGGCGTCGCCGACCGCGTCGGGGTCAACAATACTTTTAGCCAGCACGGCCGAGCCGGGCACGGCGAGCGCGTCCGGCGGGAGCGTCGCGCGCCGCGCGAGCGTCATCGCGCCGACAATCGCCATCAGCAGCAGAACGGACGTGATCTCGAACGGCAGGAGGTAAGTCGTAAAGAGCCCCCTGCCGATGGAAGCCGTCAGCCCCACGTCGGAGGCGCTCGGGTCTTGCAGCGTCTTCGTGACCGGGGCCGTCTGGACGAAGTAGATGACGAAGGCAGCCTGCGCGACGAGCACGGCGGCCATCAGCACCGCCGCCGGAATCAGGAAGCGCAGCCGCAGGCGGCGGCGTGCCTCCTCCTCGACGTTCAGGAGCATGATGACGAAGACGACCAGCACCATGATCGCGCCCGCGTAGACGATGACCTGCACGGCCGCGATGAACGGCGCGGCCAGCATCACGTAGAGCGCCGCCAGCGAGATGAAGACGCCGACGAGCGAGATGGCGCTGTAGAGCGGGTTGCGCTGCGCCACCATCGCGACGGCGCACCCGACCGCCAGCCCCGCGAACAGAATGAAGAGAATCGCAAGCATCAATTAACAGCCGGCCCCGCTCAGGGGGCGTAGTAGAAGTAGCCGACCGTCGCCGTGATGATGATGTTCAGGATGGCGACGGGCAACAGAAACTTCCAGCCGAAGTTCATCAGTTGGTCGAACCTGAAGCGCGGCAGCGTCCCGCGCAGCCAGATGTACAGGAACAGGAAGAAGAAGACCTTAATCAAAAAGTAGAAGACGCCGAGGATGGGGAACGCGCTGACGCCCGGCCCGTTCCACCCGCCCAGGAAGAGCGTCGTCGCCAGCATCGAGACCGTCAGCATGTTGACGTACTCGGCCATGAAGAAGAGCGCGAACTTCATCGCGGAGTATTCCGTGTGGAACCCGGCGACCAGCTCCGTCTCCGCCTCGGGCAAATCGAACGGGACGCGGTTGGTCTCCGCGATGGCCGAGATGAGATAGATGATGAAGCCGAGAATCTGCGGGATGATGTTCCACTTCGGGATGAAGCCCAGCCAGTAGCCGCTCTGCTGCTCGACGATGTTGTAGATGTCGAGCGTCCCGCTCATCAGGACGACGCCGACGAGCGAGAGCCCGAGGCTCAACTCGTAGGAGATGAGCTGGGCCGAGGAGCGCAGGCCGCCCATCAGGCTGTACTTGTTATTGGAAGACCAGCCGGCGAGCGCGATGCCGTAGACGCCGACCGAAGTGATGCCGAGGACGTAGAGCAGCGCCACGTCGAAGCGCGCGATGACGAGCGGCGTCGGGCCGAACCACGGCAGCGTGATCGTCGGCCCGAACGGGTAGACGATCATCGTCATCAGCGCCGTGACGATGGCGATCACGGGGGCCAGGAAGTAGACGAAGCGCGTTGACTTGTCCGGGACGATGTCCTCTTTGAGGATGAACTTGAGGAGGTCCGCGAACGGTTGAAGCAGGCCGCCCGGCCCGACGCGGTTCGGACCCAAACGCCCCTGTATGAACGCCAGCACGCGCCGCTCGGCCAGCACCGTGTACGCCACGATCATCAGGATGCCCGTGAACGCGACCGTAATCGCCCCCAGCCTGAGCACGATATCTGTTATGACATTCCAGTCCATGATATCAATTTCGGATTGCGGATGAATGCGGGCGGATTGGAAAGCGGTTGAGTCATTCTTTTAATCCGCAATCCGCAATCGTTTCAGTCTCCGACGGCCGCCTCCGTCTGGCGCAGGCCCGAGTCAATGGTGATCTGGTAAAGGGGCGAAATCAGCACCGAGGGGGGCTCGGGGTTGCCGGCGGCGAGCAGGTGAAACTGCGGGACTTTGCCCGTCAGCACGCCGGGCTTGAAAAGCTCGTGGCCGACGGGCGGCGTGCCCGTCTGCTTCTCGACCTCTTCATTCATCCCCTCGACGCCGAGGCGCAGGCCCTCGGCCTCCTTCAAGAGGTCTTTGCGCTCGGCCGTCTTGTGCTTGGCCTGCACGGGCTCGGTCTCGTCCTTCAGGAGCGGGTAGCGCAGGCCCTCGTAGGCAGCGACCTTCGACGCCAGCTCGCGGAAGACGTTGCTCGCGGACATCTGGAAACCGAAGTCCATGCCGAGCGTGCGCGCCAGTTGCGCCGTAATCACCCAGTCCTGCCTGGACTGGTGGACGGGCGGGATTGATTGGCGCACGCGCTGCACCAGCCCGCCGCTGTTCGTGAAAGTCCCGTCCGTCTCGGCGAAAGATGCGGCGGGGAAGACCACGTCGGCGTGGCGCGTCGTCTCCGTCTCGAAAAGCTCCTGGACGACCACGAAGTCCAGCTTCGCGAGCGCGTCCTCGCGCCCGCTCAGGTGCGCGGGCAGGAAGCTGCCGGCGATGTAAAGGGCGCGCACTTCCGCGCCGGCCGCGTCGAGAATCTGCCCGGCGCTCAGCGCCCCGTTCATCAGGCCGATGTCGTGTGCACCGACGCTGTTGTTGTAGAGCGGCAGCGGGTGCAGAAGCACGCGGCGCGCGTCGGTACTGAACGCGAAGGGAATTTGTGCCAGAACGGCCTGCCCTGCCTGGCTCAGCTCGCCGCCGAACATGACGACGATGTCGCCCTCGGTCTCGTTCAGGGTCTTGCGCAGGGTCTCAAGCTCAGTGGCCTCGACGCCGAGCTTGCGCGCGGCCAGCGCGTTCTGCGCCGGGTCGGCCAGCGCCAGGACGGCCGCGTCCTCCGAGCCGGGCCGGACGTGCAGGAACTGCGCGGCGCTCTCCTTCAAACGGATTTCGCGGCTGTTGACGATGATTAGCTTCGCGCCGCCGTTGCGCACGGCCTGACGAATTTGCCTGCCCGTCAGGGGCTGCAACTCTTCGGGCTCGCCGCCGATGAGCAGGATGGTCTTGGCGCGGCGTATGTCGCGGTGCGTGGCGAGCGCGCCGCCCAGGTTCTCGAAGAAGGGCACGAGGCTGAAGGCTTCGGTCGCCGCGTAGTTCTCCGTGCCGACGACTTCGGTGGCGAACTTGTGGAGCGCGTAGTTGGCCTCGTTCGTAATCCGTGGACTGCCGACGACTGCAATCGCCGAAGCGCCGTGCTCGTTAGCTATCTCTTCGAGCCGCTTGGCCGCGAACGCCAGCGCCTCGTCCCAGGTCGCGGGGATGAGCTTGCCGCCCTTGCGGTAGCGAATCATGGGCGTGCGCAAGCGCTCCTCGTGGTTGACGAAGGGATGGCCGAAGCGCCCCTTGATGCAGAGGAACTCGCCGTTGTGGCCGTTAACGTAGCGGTCGCGCGCGACCGACCGCATCAACACGCCCGCGCGCGAGCCGAGAGACATCTGGCAGCCGTCGGAGCAGAACGAGCAGGTCGAGACCGTCTGCTCCAACTCCCAGGGCCGCGCCTGATGGCGGTAGGTCGCGTCGAGCAGCGTGCCCGTCGGGCAGACCTCTATGCAGTTGCCGCACTGCGAGCAGTTGAGCCAGCCGCCGTAGGTTCCGATGACGGTGTGCGCGCCGCGCCCGCCCGCCTCGATCGCGTCCTCGCCCATCCACTCGTCGCAGACTCGCGTGCAACGCTTGCAGAGGATGCAGCGCTGCGGGTCGTTGGCGACAATCGGCGAGAGGTACTTTTCGGGGGCGGCGTTCTTCGGCTCCGTGAACCGCTCTTCGAGGTTGCCCCAGTCGAAGACCATCTCCTGCAACTCGCACTCGCCGCCGCGATCGCAGACGGGGCAGTCCAGCGGGTGATTGGCGAGCAGAAACTCGACCATCGCGCGTTGCGCCTTCTCGATCTCCTCGCTCGCGGTGGTGACGACCATCCCGTCCGTGCAGGTGATGGTGCAGGACGTTTGCAGCTTCGGCATCTTCTCGATCCGCACCAGGCACATCCGGCACGACGCCTGAAGCGCCAGGTCCGCGTAGTAGCAGAACGACGGAATCGAGAAGCCCTTCTCGCGGCACACGTCAATGAGGCGCGCGCCCTTCGCGACCTGAAAGTCCTGTCCGTTGATGGTGACTTTAATTTGCTCTGCTGACATTTATGGTAATACCTTTTCAATCCGCCGCGACGCCCGCCTCTTCTTCGGCGCGCGCGGCCAGCGGCGCTAAGTGCCGCTTGAAATCTTCGGGGAACTTTTTAATGGCCGACTGGATGGGCCACGCGGCGGCGTCGCCGAGCGGGCAGAAGGATTTCCCCTCGATGTTGTCGCACAAGTCGAGAATCAACTGCGCGTCTTCAGGGCGGCCCTCGCCGCGGGCGATGCGCTTGAAGATTTTGACGAGCCAGTCCGTGCCCTCGCGGCAGGGCGTGCACCAGCCGCAAGACTCGTGCTTGTAGAACTCGATCAGGTTCTTCGTGGACTCGAACACGTCCACCGTCTCGTCCATCACGATGAAGCCGCCGGAGCCGACCATCGAGCCGCCCACGACCAGCCCCTCGTAGTCCATCCGCACGTCCTTGCCGATGATGTCCTCGGCCGGCATGATGTAGACGCTCGACCCTCCGGGAATCACGGCCTTCAACTTCTTGCCGCCCCGGATGCCGCCGCAGTCTTCCATGATGAACTTCTCCATGTCGTCGTAGCCCATCGGCAGCTCATAGACGCCCGGCAGATTGACGTGGCCCGACACCGACCACAATTTCGTCCCGCCGCTCTTCTCCGTCCCCAGTGCCTTGTAAGCCTCGCCGCCCATCGTGATGATGGGGGGCACGGCCGAGAGCGTCTCGACGTTGTTGACGACCGTCGGCGATTGATAAAGCCCCGCGACCGCCGGAAAAGGCGGCTTCATGCGCGGGTGGCCGCGCAAGCCTTCGAGCGAGTTGAGGAGCGCCGTCTCCTCGCCGCAGATGTACGCGCCCGCGCCCGTGTGCGTGTAGACCTCGCACGAGAAGTCCGAGCCCAGGATGTTCTTCCCGACAAAACCCGCCTCCCGCGCCTCTTCAATCGCGCGGTCCATGATGTCTATCAGGTAACGATACTCGCCGCGCGTGTAGATGTAGGTCGCCTTCGAGCCGAGCGCGTAGGCCGCGATCAACATGCCCTCGATCAGCATGTGCGGGTCGCGCTCCATCAGGTAGCGGTCCTTGAACGTCCCCGGCTCCGACTCGTCCGCGTTGCAGACGACGTACTTCGGCTTCGGCGAGTCCTTCGGCACGAAACTCCACTTCATGCCCGTCGGGAACCCCGCGCCGCCGCGCCCGCGCAAGGCAGACTTCTTGACCTCCTCGATGACGGCTTCGGGCGTCATCGAGTCGAGCACCTTCTTGAGCGCGTCGTAAGCGCCGTGTGTGCGCGCGACTTCGAGCGTGTGCGAGTTCTCGGATTTGAAGCGGGCCAGCAAGAGCGGCTCGCATCCTATGGCTTCTATCCGCATATATGGCTACTGGGGCGTCAAATGATACCTGACCCTCAAATACAAAGTGTTCTGCACGACCGGCTCCAGGCCCGTCGCGTTGATGACCGCGTCGAACGCGCTTCTGTCCAGCGGTTCCAGATACGACGTGCTGCTCTTGCGCTCGCGCACGACGCGCAGGCGTGAATCGTAGCTCTGCTCGACCGTGCCCGCCTCGTAGGCCGTGTAAGTCTGGTACAGCTCGGCCGGGTAGTAAGTGTCGTAAGTCTCCTGGGAGATGGCCTGGCGCTTGAATCCCAGGTCGAGCGCGCGCACGTAGCTCTGCTCTTTCTGCTTGATGATGCGGCTCGCCTCCTCGAACAGGCGGGCGCGAATCTTGCCCATGTCGTTGATGACGTAGTCCACCTTGATGAGGTCGAAGATGGAAGCCTGGGTTGCCGCCGCCACGAGCTTTTCGAGGACGGCGCGGTCTGTGTAGCGGACGGCGATGGTCTTCTTCGTCTCAAAGCCTTCCAGCTTCTCGCGGATCGTGCCGTCGCTCGCAGGGATGAAATTGTAGACGCGGTTCTGCGTGATGAAGTCCACGTAAGTGTCCGTGCGCTTGACGCTCGAAGCGGCGGCGGTCGTTAGGAACTGCTCAATCTGCGCGTTAACTTTCTGGTTGCTCTCGGCGGCCGTCGGCCCCGTCTGCGACGCGCCGAAGACGGCGACGAACTCGTCGGGCGCGCTGTTCATGAGGACGTAAGCCTCTATGAACTGCACGGGGACGAGGTCTTTGCTCTCGGTCGCGGAGATGACGCCGTTGTTCGGCGTCGTCCTCCCGGCCCGCTGGCCGTAGACGCCGCGGTTGCCGCTCTCCTGGCCGAAGGCGGCCAGCGCGGAGAGGAGCAGGAGGAAGAAGATGGGGCAGACTTTTCTCATGCTTACTTTTTCAGGGCAGCGCGTCCAGAATCTCGTCCACCTTCGCGGTCGTCAGATTCTCGTGATAGTCGAACCCGATCTGGAACATCGGCGCGGTGCCGCAGGAGCCCAGGCACTCAACCAGGCTAACGGTGAAGCGGCCGTCGGGCGTCGTCTCGCCGGGCCTGATGCCCAAGCGGTTGCAGACGTGCTCGGTGATTTCGGGCTCGCCCATGATCTTGCACGAGAGCGTCTTGCAAATCTGTATGTGGTGGCGGCCGACCGGCTCGGTGTTAATCATCGAGTAGAAGGTCGCCACCTCCCAGATGTCCGTAATCCTGACGCCGAGGCGGTCGGCCAAATAAGCCACGCCCGGCGGGTCGAGGTGGCCGCCGCGCTCGCGCTGCACGATGAACATCAGCGGCAGGATGGCCGAGCGCTTCACGGGGTACTTCGCCAGATGCTTGTCAATCTCCGCCTCGACCTCCGGCGAAAACACGGCAATCTCCGCAGGCACTTTCGCCTCCTGCGGCAGAGGATTGTTCGGTGTGAATTGCTGCGACATAATCAGTGGTCAGTGGTCAGTGGTCAGTGGTCAGTGAAATCAGTCGTCTTTGACTGACCACTGACCACTGACCACCGACCACTATCTGTCTATTTCTCCGAGCACGATGTCGAGCGAGCCGATGATGGCGACGATGTCGGCGATCATCTCGCCCTCGGCCATCTGGGGGAGCGCCGAGAGGTTGACGAAGCTCGGGCCGCGGAAATGCACGCGCGCGGGCTTCGGGCCGCCGTTGGATTTCATGTAGACGCCGAGCTCGCCCTTCGACGCCTCAATCGCGTGGTAGACCTCGCCCTCGGGCACGTTGAAGCCTTCCGCGACAATCAGGAAGTGGTGAATCAGCGCGTCCATGTGCGTCTTCATGGCCTCGCGCTCGGGCAGCACGACCTTCGGCGCGTCGGCCTTGGTCGGCCCCGGCTTCAGCCGCGAGAGAGCCTGCACGGCGATCTTGTGCGACTCCTTCATCTCGCGCATACGCACCATGTAGCGCGCCCACACGTCGCAGTCCTGCTCGACCGGCACCTCGAAGTCGTACTTCTCGTAACCCGTGTACGGGTTGGCGCGGCGGATGTCTAATTGGACGCCGCTGCCGCGCAGGCACGGCCCCGAGAGCCCCCAGTCAATCGCGTCCTCCGCGGAGATGTAGCCGACGCCCTGCGTGCGACGCTGGAAAATCTTGTTGCCCGTCAGGAGCGTGTGGAACTCGTCAACCGCCTTGGGGAAGCCGTCCAGGAACTGCTTGCAGCGGCGCTCGAACCCCGCGGGCAAGTCCATCATCAGCCCGCCGATGCGGAAGTAGGAGGGCGTCAGCCGTCCCCCGGACGCGGCTTCAATCAAATTCAGAATCTTCTCGCGCTCGCGGAAGCAGTAGAAGAAGACGGTCATCGCGCCGATGTCGAGCGCGTGCGTCCCCAACCAGACCAGGTGAGACGCGATGCGCTGCAACTCGCACATCAGGACGCGGATGACCTGCGCCCGCTCCGGTATCTCAAGCTCCAACAGCTTCTCCGCCGCCATCACGTAAGCGAGGTTATTGCCGAGCGGATTCAGGTAATCCATGCGGTCAGTGATGACGATGCCCTGCTGATACTTCTTGTACTCGAAGAGCTTCTCCATGCCCGTGTGGAGGTAGCCTATATCGGGCGTGGCCTTGACGACCATCTCGCCGTCGAGCACCAGTTCGAGGCGCAGCACGCCGTGCGTCGAAGGGTGCTGCGGCCCCATCGAGATCGTCATCTGCGTGTCCAGAGGGCGATCAACTATCTCGAATTGCGGCGGAAGCGTGGTGCTCATGAGTTTCAGGTTTAAGGTTTAAGGTTTCAGGTTCCGAGCGTTTAACTTGAAACCTGAAACCTGAAACTTGAAACTAAGTTAAGCTGTACGGCTCGTAGCCGCGCAGCGGGAAGTCCTTGCGGAGCGCGTGGCCCTCCCAGTCGTCGGGCAGGAGGATGCGGCGCAGGTCCGGGTGGCCGTCGAAGACCACGCCGAAAAGGTCGTAGGTCTCGCGCTCGTGCCAGTTGGCCGTGCGCCACACATTCGTCACCGTCTGGACGTGCGTGTCGTCGTCGTTCAGGAGAACTTTCAGGCGCAGTCGGTGGTAACGCGTCGTCGAGAAGAGGTGATAGTTGACTTCGAAGCGCGGCTCCTCTTCGGGGCCGCGGTCAGCGCCGCAGATGTCCGAGAGGAAGTTGAACTCCAGACCCGGCGCGGTCTTCAGGAACGAGCAAATCTCCGCAATGTGCTCGCGCGGCACGACGACCGTGACCTCGCCGAAAGCCTCGCGGACTTCGCCGACCCAGGCTGTGTTCACTTGCTGCAACGCCGTCACCAGCGGCGACGGCGTTACGCTGGACGATGGCGTGCCCTCGACCTCCGCGCTCGTGTTCCCCTGCTCGATTTCCTTAGACATAAGAATCAGTGGTCAGTGGTCAGTGGTCAGTGGTCAGTTAAAAGCCAGTCGTCTTAACTGACTACTGACCACTGACCACTGACCACTTCTTCAGTTCGACCTCCGTCGCTCGTGGCGCGAGGGGATCGTGTAGGGGCGCGAGCGCTCGGGCTCTTTCATCGCGGCCGCCTCGTTTAAGGCGGAGATGCCGGAGCCGGGCAGCGTCCCCGGCGGGACGGCCTCGCGGGCCTCCTCGGCGGGGATGTCCCTGCGGTCGCGCACGGACTCTTTCATGACCTTGTCCTGAAGCATCATGACGGCGTGAATCAGCATCTCGGGGCGCGGCGGGCAGCCCGGAATGTAAACGTCCACGGGGACGACCTTGTCCACGCCCTGAACTATCGCGTAGTTGTCGAAGACGCCGCCCGAGGTCGCGCAAGCGCCCATCGAGATGACCCACTTGGGCTCTGGCATCTGGTCGTAGATGCGCCTGAGCACGGGGGCCATCTTGCGCGAGACGCGGCCCGAGACGATCATCACGTCGGCCTGGCGCGGGCTGGCGCGGAAGACCTCCGAGCCGAAGCGCGCCAGATCGTTGCGCGAAGAGGTCGCGTTCATCATCTCTATGGCGCAGCAGGCGAGCCCGAACGTCGCCGGCCAGAGGCTGGACTTACGCGCCCAGTTAATTAATGAGTCCAGCCGCGTCGTCAGCACCTCGGGCAGCGCCTCGGCTATCTTCTGTTCGAGTCCCATAGCGAAAAATCCTCCGAACTCCTGGCTGCTCAGGCGGCCTGTTTCGTGCCCGCGTCCGCGTGACGCGCTTGCACTACGCGCAGCGCCCGCGCCTCGGCCTCGGCCTCGCGCCGCGCGCGCTCGCCCCAGTCGAAGGCCCCCTTCTTGACGACGTAGACGTAGCCGATCAGGAGCAGCACGACGAAGAGCATCATCTCGACGTAGATGAGCGTCCTGGCCCACGGCGCGAACGCGGCGAACTCCTTGAAGACCACGGCCCAGGGAATCAGGAAGATGACTTCAATGTCGAAGAGGATGAAGATCATCGCGATCAGGTAGAACTTGACCGAGAAGCGCTCGCGGGCCGAGCCCACGGGGTCTTTGCCGCACTCGTAGGGCATCAGCTTCGTGCGGGTCTGCTTGCGCTGGCCGACGAGCTGCGAGAGCAGGACGTTGCCGACGGCGAAGCCCGCGGCGACGACGAACATCAGCAGGATCGGCAGGTAGTCTTTCAGGTTGAACTTCATCAGGCCCTCACCCTCTGAGTCCTACACCTCTCGCAAAAAGCCGCGCCGGCGCGCTTCCCCCGTAAGGCTCGCGCGCGCGGGCTAGTCGCCCGGACGGAGATTGAGAATCATGGTACAAAGTGCATCGTAGTTCATGGGCGGGTGCGTGTCAAGCATGCTCTTGAAGGCGGAAAGGCTGCGGGAACAAGGTGATTGACCGCCCGAAAATTACTGTGCTACTGTCATCTTTGCCGCCCCTTCCGAGCTGAATTTCGAGAGCTTTCAGTCTTCCAAACCGCGGGCAACAGACGACAGTGATTACGGGCTTCAATACCGACGTTGAGCACGAGGGCGTCGTCTACCATGTGCAGACCGAGGACAAGGGCTTAAAGTCGCCCCTGATTCTCTCGCTCGTCTACGTCGGCGGGACGATTCTCGCCAGCAAGCGCACGCCCTACGAAGACCTGGTCAAGGCGGGCTACGACGAGAAGGTGCTGGCCGAGCGCCTCAACCGCCAGCACAAGCTGATCTGCGCGGCCATACACGCCGGCCGCATCGAAGACCTCAAGCGCCAGACCGAGCGCGACGCGGGCGCGCGCGCCAGGCCCGCGGCCGAGCCGTCACAGCCCGAGCCGATTCAGCAGGAGCAGCCGCCCGAGCCCGAGCCCGCGGCGCAGGCCGAGCCGCCGCCGCCTCTTCCTCCGTCGCCACCGCCTGCTCCTCCCGCGCCCGCGGCCCCCCCGCCGGACATGATTCTCGTCAGCAACGCGGAGGACGAGCCGGCCCCCATCTTCAGGCCGAAAGAGCCGCCGCCGCCACCGCCGCCGCCACCGACTTACGAAGAAGTCGCGCCGCCGCCGCAGCAGCAGCAGGTGCCCGCCGCCACGGAGCACGTTGATTACAGCCGCGTGGTGGATTACTACGGCTCGATCAGCGAGATCGAGGAGCTACAGCTCAGTCTGGTAGACGAGAAGAAGTTCGTCGCGGGCGAGTTCGTCAAGATACACGTCTACGTCGGGCGCGGCGGCGACCCGGCGGGAGTCGTGCGGGGCGCGGCCGTCACGCTCAAAGTCCTGGGCTCCAGCTTCCGCCCGCTCATCTTCACGGAGAAAACGGGGGCGGACGGCGTGGCGACCTTCTACACCATGCTGCCCTACTTCACGTCGGGCCGCGCGGCCATCCTCGTCAGCGCCACGGCCGACGACCACCGCGCGGAGCTGCGCCGCGTCATACACCAGGCTTGAACAGGGAAGCGAGGAGACACCCGTGCTGATAGAGGTCAACGGCGAGCGGCGCGACGTGCCCGACGCGGTCACGCTGGACGGGCTCGTCACGCACCTGGCGCTGGCCCCCGAGCGCCTCGCCATCGAGCTGAATCAAAGAGTCGTCCGCCGCGCCGACTGGCCCGCGACCACCCTCAACGAAGGCGACCGCATCGAGATCGTCCACTTCGTCGGCGGCGGAGCCTCTGTGTCCCTCTGTGACCTCTGTGGTTAATGAATATCACCACAGAGGTCACAGAGGGACACAGAGGGCGTTTTATTGTAAAGTTAGGCGCGGGGAAAAATTTCGCTGAAAGGTCGTGCATCGGTTATGTCCACGGCAGTCGAGTCGCAGAGGGAGAGGCTGAGTATAGCGGGACGCGAGTTCGGCTCGCGCCTGATTATAGGGACCGGGAAGTATCGCTCGTTCGACGAGATGAAGGCGGCCCACAGGGCTTCGGGCGCGGAGATGGTGACGGTCGCCGTCCGCCGCGTGCCCTTAGACCGCAGCTCCGAGTCTTTCCTGGATCACCTGGACCCGTCTCTAGCCATCCTGCCGAACACGGCCGGCTGCTACACGGCCGAGGAGGCCATCCGCACGGCGCGGCTCGCGCGCGAGGCACTGGGCACGGACCTCGTCAAGCTCGAAGTCATAGGCGACCAGACCACGCTCTTCCCGGACAACGAGCAGACGCTCGCAGCCGCGCGCGTGCTCGTCGCCGAGGGCTTCGTCGTGCTGCCCTATTTCACGGACGACCTGATTATGGCGAAGAAGCTTTTGGACGCGGGCTGCGCGGCCGTGATGCCGCTGGCCGCGCCGATAGGCTCCGGCCTCGGCGTGCAGAACCCAGCCAACCTGCGCATCATGCGCGAGCAACTGCCCGACGCCACCATCATCGTTGACGCGGGCGTCGGCACGGCGAGTGACGCGGCCATCGCTATGGAACTCGGCGCGGACGCCGTCCTGATGAACACCGCCATCGCCGAAGCCCTGGACGCCGAAAAGATGGCGACCGCCATGCGCCTCGCCATCGAAGCCGGCCGCCTTGCCTACCTCGCAGGCCGGATGCCTAAGCGTTTGTACGCCAGCGCCTCAAGCCCGCTCACGGGAGTCGTTCGCTAAAGCCCGGGAATCCCGATTTCAGCCTTCGGAATTACGAATCCCAGGCAGGGATGCGCGCATCCCTGCCTGGGATTTGCGCAACCGAGGCTTGGTTACGCAAATCCCTGCTCGGGATGCGCGCATCCCGAGCAGGGAATCGCAAATCCCGAGTCGGGATGCGCACAACTAAGCCCGGGATGTGCACATCCCGGCCCGGGATGCGCGTAACCAAAGCCCGGTTTTGCGTTACCGAGAACGGAAATTCCTCATTTAAGGCCGGAAATCGAGGGTTTTGCCGTCAGGACTATGGACACGGGGCGGGCGTCGTGGCCTTGTTGCGCGCCGTGGGCGCGGTCAAGGGATTGCTGAAGTCTGATGAATTGTTGTTTGAGTCCGTACAACTTGATGTCCTGATGGTCGAGCGGGCGGCGGAATTGGTAGACGAGAACGGCGCGGGACCGGAGCCCTCGAAGCAATTGGCGGTAGAGCCGTAGCCGACGAAATCAACAATATTGACGTTGCTCGGGTTGGGTGGCGGCGTGCCGTCGTCTCCCGGACAGGCCGTGCCGGTGAAGGCGGTCGTGCCGAGCACGAGCGCGACCTTGCCGGCGGTAGCCGACAGATTGATAACTCCTCCCGTCAAATCCGGCGTCGGCATGGTGCTCGTTCCGGCATTCGCGCCCGCTGCTTCTTGAATTAAGAAATATTGACCGGGGCCGATTGTGCCAGTAACGAGGTCTGTCTTCGTATTCGCCGCTCCGAAGTTGGCGGCCGCGCCGGCGTACTGCACAGAGTAAGGCGTCACGGAGAAATCAATGGTCGTCGTGCCCTGGTTGAAGATTTCGATGAAGTCGTTGGTGTAGGTCGCGCCGGTGTTGCCGCCGCCGGGGTAGATTTGGCTGATGACGAGGTCGGGCGTGTCGTCGTTCTGGATGGTGCCGAGGCCCTGGCCGTCCGCGACGGTCGCGCCGGTGACGTTGGTGACGTTGACGAAGAAGCTTTCGTTGGGCTCGACGACCGTGTCGCCGTTGACGGTGACGGTGAACTGGTAGTCCTGTGCCGTCTCGGGAATGGTCTGCCCTGTCAGACTCTTGCCGACGTAGTCGTTGTCGCTGATGGTCGCGGGGTTGCCGTCGTCAACGACCGCCGTGTTGTTCTGCGTACTGATGTCGAAGGAGACGCCGCCCGCGGGCGCAGGCTGCGAGAGATGCACGGTGAAGGTGTAGGTCTTGGTGCCCGCGTTGCCTTCGGTCGTGGAGACATCGTCAATGCTCAGAGCCGGGCTGTCGTCGTTCTGAATCGTGCCCGTGCCGTCTGCGTCAGAGATGGTCGCGTTCACCGCGTTAGACAGGTGAACGGTGAACGTCTCGCTCGGCTCATACGTCGTGTCGCCATTGACGAGCACCGTAACCTGCTTCGTCGTCTCGTTCGGCGCGAACGTCAACTGCGTGGTCGTAATCGCCGTGTAGTCCGAAGGCTCTGTGGCGGTCCCGTCAGCGGTCGCGTAATCAACCGTCACGGTCTGACTGGTCGCACCCGTCTTGGTGACGGTGAAGGTATAGCTCGTCGTGCCACTGTTGCCTTCCGCGTGCGTCACGTCGTTAATCGAGAGGGACGGGTACGGCGTCTGCACTTCGTATGCGCCGATGTCCACGGTGGCGGTGCTGTCGCCGTTGCCGTCCATTTTGCGCGGGAAGCCCGTGCCGCGCTGGTCAAAGGTGAGTTGGGAGATATTGGCGTCGCCGCAGTGCGCCGCGTCCGCCACGCAGTCGTCGCCGGCATCAATGGCGACGCTGCCCGCGCCGAGCGCGCGAGTCTCGGTCGCCCCGCCGTTGTTCTGTAGCGCGCCGAGGTTCAGGGGCGAGGCGGCGGCGTCGAACTTGTCACCGCCGGGGTACGGGTCGGAGTTGGTGATAGTTGCGCCGCTGGTGTTGCCGATGATGTTGTGCCCCTGTGATTCGAACGCGCCAAAGAGATCAGGGCTGCTCCCGCCATCGTTCTGGGCGATGATCGTGTTCCGGCCTGACACCACGCCGCCGTTGTTGTAAATACCGCCGCCACCGTTGAGGTCGGCACCGAGGACGTTATTGCCGGAGAGCGTGCAGTTGGTGAGTCTCACGACGCCTTGGCCGCCTGCGGCGTTGTAAATAGCGCCGCCGAAGGCCTGGGCGCCGCCGAAGGGGGTGGAGCTGCCGCCAACGGCAGAATTGCCGGAGAGCGTGCTGTTGATGAGATTGACGACGGCATTGCTGCCACTGTTGAAAATGGCGCCGCCGTGGCTGGCGCTGCCGTTGCCGGAGGCAGTGCTGTGGGTAGAATTACCGGAGAGCGTGCTGTCGGTGATCGTCAGAGTGCCGGAGTTGCTGATGGCGCCACCCCTGCCGACGGAGCTGGTGGCAGAATTGTTAGAGAGCGTGCTGTGGATGATCGTCAAGGTGCCGACGTTGTTGATGGCGCCGCCCTGGGCGGTGGGGCCGCCGCCGGCGGCAGCATTCTGAGTGAGTATGCTGTTGCTGACCGTCATGACGCCGCTGTTGTCAATGGCACCGGCTGAGGGGCCGGCTGCACCGTCACGGATGGTGAGCCCGTCGAGCATGACCGTCACGCCGGTTTGTGTCGAGAAGATACGGGTCGCCTGATTGCCCGAAATGGTCAACACATTTGCGCCCAGTCCGTTCATCGTCAGGTCCTGGCTGATGAGGATGGCGCTCGTCAGCGTGATGGTATAGACGCCCGTCATGGAATTGTAGCCCGGATCAGTGGTCGGGATTTGGAAGTTGATGATGTTGGCGTCTGGGTTCGAGTTCGCCTCGAAAGTGGCCTCGCGCAGGCTGCAATCCGCGTCGCAGACCTGGTCGTCCGTGTCCGCCGTCTTGGTGACGACGAGCGTCGCGTCGTCGTCGTTCTGGATGGTGCCCAGTCCCTGGCCGTCCGAAAGACTCGCGCCGGTGACGTTCGTCACGTTGACGAAGAAGGTCTCGTTAGGCTCGATCGCTGTGTCTCCGTTGACAGTAACGTCGAACGTGTAGTCCTGATTCCCTGCCGCAATCGTCTGGTTGGTCAGACTCTTCGGCTCGTAGTCGTTGTCGGCGTCCGTGGCGGTGTCGTCCGCGGTACTGATGTCGAACTGGACGCCTCCCGCGATGGCGGGTGACGACAGGTGGACTGTGAAGGTGTAGACGGTCGTCCCGCCTGTGCCGCCCTCGCTCATCGAAACATCATTAATCGAGAGGGACGGAACCTCGTCGTTCTGAATCGTGCCGACGCCCTGACCGTCCGAAAGGGTCGCGCCCGTGACGTTCGTCACGTTGACGAAGAAAGTCTCGTCGGGTTCGACCGCCGCGTCGCCGTTGACCGTGACGCTGAAGGTGTAAGTCTGCTGCCCGGCCGGGATGAGCTGATTGGTGAGGGTGCGTGAGACGTAGTCACTGTTGGCGGTGGTAGCCGTGTTGTTCTGCGTACTGATGTCGAAAAAGACATCGGTCGAAGGCGCGGGCGCAGACAGGCTCACAGTGAAGGTAAAGATGGTCGTCCCCGAATTGCCCTCTGCGGCCGTCACGTTGTTAATCGTCAGGTTCGGAGCCGCGCCCGCGACACAACTATTAGTCGGAGAAGCCGTGTTACGCGCGATGGGGGCGCTGACGGGGTTGAGGAAGTCTGCCGCGTTGTCGTTGGTGTCCTGGCAACCGCCGGATTTCCTGACGGTGGAGCGAGCGTCCGGGTCTAGACCGCCGGCCGTGCTGGTCGAGAAGGGCGCGGGGCCGGAGCCCTCATAGCAGGCGGCGGTGGTTCCGTAGCCGACGAAGTCAACGATGTTGCTGCCACTCGGATTGAGCGGCGGCGTCCCGTCGTCTCCAGGGCAGGACGTGGCGGCGACGGCAGCCGTGCCGGATACGAGCGCGACCTTGCCTCCGTTGACGGACATGGCGATGACGCCGGTGGCGTCCGCTATCGGCAGCGCGACGCCGTTAGCGCCACCTGAAGCTCCCTGTATTAAGAAATACTGGCCGGGGGCGATTGTGCCGGAAGTGATGTCCGTCTTGTTAGCGGCGGCCGTCGAGCCGAAATTAGCGGTCGCCCCTGCGTACTGCACCGAGTAGTTGGTCACGGAGAAGTCTACGGTCGTCGTGCCCTGGTTGAAGAGTTCGATGAAGTCGTTGGTGTAGGTCGCGCCAGCGTTGCCGCCGCCGGGGTAGACCTGGCTGATAACCAAATCGGCCGCGTCGTCATTCTGGATGGTGCCGAGGCCCTGGCCGTCGGAGATGGTAGCGCCGGTCGCGCCGCTCAGATTGACGAAGAAAGTCTCGTCGGGCTCGACCTTCGTATCGCCGTTGACCGTGACCTCGAAGGTGTAGTCCTGCGTGCCCTCAGCAATCGTCTGACTGGTGAGACTCTTCGCCACATAGTCATTATCTTCGGTGGCCGGGTCGTCGTCGTGCGCCGTGCCGTCCGCGGTGGCGATGTTGAACGTTATACCTCCGGCGGGGGCTGGGAGTGACGAGTGGACTGTGAAGGTGAAGACGGTTGCGCCAGCGTCGCCCTCGCTCATGGTGACATCGTTGATTGAGAGCGACGGGCTGTCGTCGTTCTGGATAGTACCGACGCCCTGTGCGTCTGAAACGGTCGCGCCCGTGACGTTCGTCACGTTGACGAAAAACGTCTCGTTGGGCTCGATGGTCAAGTCTCCGTTGACGAGGACGGTGAACTGCGTGCTCGACTGCGTTGCGGGGATGGTCACAGCCGTCGCGGAGTTCGGCTCGTAGTCGTTGCCAGCATCCGTGGCCGTGTTGTCCGCCGTTTCAATGTCGAAGGTGACGCCGCCGGCCGGGGCCGGCCCGGACAATTGGACTGTGAAGGTGAAGTTCTTGGTTCCGGCGTCGCCTTCCGTGAGCGAGACATCGGCGATGGAGAGCGACGGTGGCGGCGCGTTGACCGTGAGCGCGGCCGTGCCGTTCTGTCCTCCGGCAAAGGCTGTGATGGTCGAGCTGCCCGAAGCGTGTGCGGTCGCGGTCGTCGTCTGCCCGGTCAACGGCGCAACCGTCGCCACAGGCGTGTTGCTCGAAGTCCAGAAGAACGAGACGTTCGGCACGACGATTTCGGGGCCGCCCGCGTTGCTGAAGGCTTTGCCCGTGAACTGCTGCGTGTCGCCAATGTCAATCGCGGGGACGGCGGGCGTGACTTCGATGCGCGTGACGGCCGGCGAGCCGAAAGGCGTGCCGTCCGCGCGCGTGCCCGGCGAGAAGATGCGGTTGTGTGCGTTGGTCGCCGCGCTGTGTGCGACAAAGCTGCCGCCCGTCGTGCCGACCTCAGCGTCGGGCGAGCGCGTCAGCGACTGATCGCTCGGCGCGGGCGCGGGGTTCGCGCCGCCGTAGGCGACCTGGTCAATCTGCACGTCCGAGCCGCCGACGTTGAGCTTGACGGTCACTGTTTCGTCCGTGTTATTCAGATTCAGTGTGCTGGAAGAAGTAGCAGAATCAGCCACGGTCAAAACAAGCGCGCCGCCGAACGCCGGATCGGAAGAGGGTGGCGTGCCTCCGCCGAAGACGACGACCGCACGGCCTGCTGCCAGAATGGTTCCTGCCGGGAAAGTGAAGCGGGAAGTAGCAGCATTGGCTAAATCAGTTATCACAACGCCCGAAATGTCCACGGGCGCGTTCGAGTTGTTCAGTAGTTCGACGAACTCATCATCATCTGTGCTAGTTGCACCATCACGATTGGCGTTGCCGGTCGCCCCGGCCGGCGGGTCAGCCAAAATCTCGTTGATGACGAGAGGAACCTGTACGTTCAAGGTGGCCGTGTCGGAAACCGTCCCGCCCTGGCCGTCGGAGGTTTCGGCGGTGATGGTTGTTGTGCCAATTCCGACGCCGGTCGCCAGCCCCGTCGAGTCAACGGTGGCGACGTTCGTGTTGCTTGAAGTCCAGGTGAAGGTCGCGCCGGGAACGGGCTGATTGCTGCTGTCGAAGGCCGTCGCGGTGAACTGCTGCGTCCCCCCGCGGTTGATCGTGGCGGTCGCCGGGCTCACCTCCACATGATCTACCAGCGGCGCGGCAGCCGTGATGGTCAGGGCGGAAGTGTCTTCGAGCGTGACGTTGTCGTTGGGGCGCGTGTAATTGACCACGACGGTCACGGAGCCTATCTGGTCGCCGCGGACGGTGACGGTGTTGGCGGTCGTGCCCGTAATCGTCGCCGCGTTCGCGGGCGAAGCGTCGCGCAGCGAGAAGCTGAAGGTCAGACCCGTGATGACGTTTCCTCCAGAGTCGCGGGCCGTCGCCGTGAAGAGTTGAGAACTACCGGCGGCGACCGAAGCGGTCGCGGGCGCAAGCTCTATGGAGGCGACGACCGGATTGACCGTCAGCGTGGCCGTGCCCGCCTGGCCGCCGGCGAGCGCGCTGATCGTGGCGGTTCCGGCGGCCACGCCCGTGGCGGTCGTTGACTGTCCGACGGTCGGCGCGACGGTCGCTACAGGCTCGTTGCTCGACTTCCAATAGAAGGAGACGTTGGGCACTTCGATTTCCGGGCCGCCCGCGTTGCTGAAAGCCTTGGCCGTGAACTGCTGCGTCTCGCCCGGATAGAGAGAGGCGGTTGCGGGGGTCACTTCAATACGCGTGATGGCGGGCGAGCCGAAGGGCGTGCCGTCCAGCCGCGTGCCCGGCGAGAAGAGGCGGCCGTTAGAGTTGGTCGCGGTCGTGTGGTGCTCGAACGCCCCTGTCAAATCGGGCGAGCGCGTCAGCGACTGGTCGTTGCCTGCGTTGGAGCCGTATGTCTCTGTGGCGACCACGAGGTCCGTGCCGCCGACTGCCAGTTTAAGTGTGACCGTGTCGCCCGTATTGTTCAGGCCGAGCGAGCTGGTGGTGAAGATCAAAGCCCCGCCGAAGTTGGGGTCGGAAGCGCTGGGCGTACCACCGCCGAAAATGACCGCAGCCTGGTTGGCCGCCAGAGTTGTGCCTGCGGGGAAGGTGAAGCGGTTGCTGACGGAGTCGGAGAGGACAACACCCGACACGTCCACGGGCGCGTTCGAGTTGTTGACCACTTCGACGAATTCGTCGTCGTCTGTGTTCGTCGTGCCGTCGCGGTTGGCGTCGCCCGTAGCGCCCGCCGGCGGGTCCGCGAGAATCTCGTTGATGATGAGAGGAACTTGAACGTCCAGGGTCGCCGTGTCGGAGACGGTCCCGCCCGTGCCGTCGGGCGCGGTCGCGGTGATGGTCACAGTGCCGATGCCGACGCCGGTCGCCAAGCCGGTCGAGTCAACGGTGGCGACGTTGGTGTCGCTCGAAGTCCAGGTGAAGGTCACGCCGCTGACGGGCGTGCTGCCGTCGAAGGCTGTCGCGGTGAACTGCTGCGTCCCCCCGCGGTTGATGGTGGCGCTCGCGGGGCTCACTTCGACGCTCGTGACTCGCGGCGGGGCGGGGGTGACGGTGAGGGCGGCCGGGCTGCTCTCGACGTTGTGCGTGCCGTCCGTGGCCTTGGCCTTGATGTCGGCCGAGCCGGCGTTCTGCCCGCGCACGGTGGCCGTGGCGACGCCGTTCGCGGCGGTCGTAACGGACTCTACGGTCGCCACGCTCGTGTTGCTGGACTCGAAGGTGATGGTGACGCCGGTCATGGGCTGGCCGTAATGGTCGAAGGCTTGCGCGGTGAACTGCGTCGTCTGGCCTTCGATCACGGAGGCCGAAGCCGGCGAGATGGTGACGCTCGTCAGCGTCCCCGTGCGCGGCACGAAGAACGACCCGTCAACCTTCCTGCCGGGCGAGAACCTGCGGCCGCTCGCCCCTGCGGCCTGCGTGTGGAGCACGAAGTCGCCCGTCACGTCCGGCGAGCGCGTGAGCGACTGGTCTGCGTCGCCGTTGAGGCTCACGGCGCTGCCGTAAGTGAACTCTGTGACGAACTCGCCCGCGGCGTCGCGGACGACGACGTGGAGGCCCGTGTTCGTCAGCGACAGGCCGCCGGTCGAGGCCGCGACGACCTGCGCGCCGCCGAAGGCAGGGTTGAAGGGGTCGAACGCGCCGCCGCCGAAGACGACAATCGCATCATTCGCCGGCAGCGTCGTATTGTCCGCGAAGGTGTGGCGCAGGGTCTCGGTCGTGCCTGAAAGCGAGCGCGTGCGAATCGTCCAGCCAGAGATGTTGACGGCGGCGCTCGTGCGGTTGACCAGCTCCACGAACTCGTCGTCGGAAGTGTCGCGCACGCCGTCGTGGTTGGCGTCGCCCTCGATTTCGGCCGTCCCGGCGTTGTCGGCCTGCGGGTCGGCCAACAGCTCGTTGATGACGACGTTGGGCTCCAGGACGTTGAGCGTGGCGGTGTCGCTGTGGCCGCCTGCGCTAGCGGTGATGGTCGTCGTGCCCGCGCCGACGCCCGTCGCCAGGCCGTTCTGGTCAACCGTCGCGACGCTCGTGTTGGTGGAAGTCCAGGTGAAAGTGATACCGGGAATCTCGTTGTTGCCGGCGTCGAAGGCGCGGGCGGTGAACTGAATTGTGCCGCCTTCGTTGACGGACTCGGTCTCGGGCGTGACCTCCACGCGGGCGACGGGCGGGAAGTTGACGTTGAGCGTGCCCGCGCTGGCCTGGCCTCCTGCGCGCGCGCGGATGGTCGCGCTGCCGCCGGTGTGGGCCGTCGCGGTCGTGGACTGCCCCGTCGCGGGCGAGACGGTCGCCACGCTCGGGTTACTCGAATCCCAGATGAAGGAGACGTTGGTGACTTCGACTTCGGGGCCGCTCGCGTTGCTGAAGGCGCGGGCGGTGAACTGCTGCGTCCCGCCGGTGTTGACGGTCGCGGAGGCGGGCGTCACTTCGATGCGCGTGATGGCGGGCGAGCCGAACGGCGTGCCGTCGGCGCGCGTGCCGGGAGAGAAGACGCGGCCGGCTGCGTTGGTGGCCGTGGTGTGCAGGGCGAAGCCGCCGGTGATGTCGGGCGAGCGCGTGAGTGATTGGTTGGAGTCGCCGTTGAGACTCGCGGCGCTGCCGTAGGTGAGCTGCGCGACCAGGTTGCCTGACGAGTCGCGGACGACGATGTGCAGGCCGCTATTGGTGAGCGACAGGCCGCTCGTGGAGGTGGTGACGACCTGCGCGCCGCCGAAAGCCGGGTCGGCCGCGTTAATCGTTCCGCCGCCGAAGACGACGATGGCACGGCCCGAGGGCAACGTCGTGCCGGCGTCGAAAGTGTGGCGCAGGGACTCGGTCGTGCCTGAGAGGGAGCGCGTGCGGATCGTCCAGCCGGAGATGTTGACGGACGTGTTCAGGGCGTTGACGAGTTCCACGAACTCGTCGTCGGCGGAGTCGCGCACGCCGTCGCGGTTGGCGTCTCCCGCCAGCCCGTCGGGCGGGTCGGCGAGGATTTCGTTGATGGTGACCGTGCGGGCGACGACTGTCAGCGCCGCCGTGTCGTTCTTGCCGCCGGCCGTAGCCTTGATGGTGGTCGCGCCCACGCCGACGCCCGTCGCCACGCCGCTGCTGTCAATCGTGGCGGCGCTCTTGTTGCCGGAAGTCCATGTGAAAGTGACGCCCGGAATCTCGTTGTTGCTCGCGTCGAAGGCGCGGGCCGTGAACTGAATTGTGCCGCCGACCGGGATGGTGGCGGTTTCCGGCGTGACCTCCACGCGAGCGACGGGCGGGAAGCTGACGTTGAGCGTGCCCGCGCCTGCCTGGCCTCCGGCGCGGGCGCGAATGGTGGTGCTGCCGCCCGCGAGCGCCGTGGCGGTAGTTGTCCGGCCGGTCGTGGGCGAGACGGCGGCCTTCGACGGGTCGCTCGCGTCCCAAATGAAGGAGACGTTGGTGACTTCGACTTCCGTCCCGGACGCGTTGCTGAAGGCGCGCGCCGTGTAGGTCTTCGTCCCGCCGATGCTGACCGTGGCAGACGCGGGCGTCACTTCGATGCGCGTGACGGCCGGCGAGCCGAAGGGCGTGCCGTCGGTTCTGGTTCCGGGAGAGAAGACGCGCCCGTCGGCGTTGGCCGCGGCGGTGTGCAGCACGAAATCGCCGGTGATGTCGGGCGAGCGCGTCAGCGATTGATTCGCGTCGGCGTTGAGGCCGGAAGAGCCGCCGTATGTCAGTTGGGCGACGAGGTTGCCGGAAGCATCGCGGACGATGACGTGGAGGCCCGAGTTGGTCAGAGACAGCCTGCCGGTCGAGGCCGTGACGACTTGCGCGCCGCCGAAGGCGGGGTCGGCAGAGTTGGGCGAGCCGCCGCCGAAGACGACGACGGCCTTGCCTGCCGGGAGCGTCGCGCCGTCGGCGAAGGTGTGGCGCAGCGTTTCCGTAGAGCCCGTCAGGGAGCGCGTCCGAATCGTCCAGCCGGAGATATTGACGGGATCGCCCAGCGCGTTGACGAGTTCCACCAACTCGTCGTCCGAGGAATCTCTCACGCCGTCGCGGTTCGCATCCCCCGCGAGACCCTCGGGCGGGTCTGCGAGGACTTCGTTAATCGTCACGGTGCGGGCGACGATGTTCAACGCGGCCGTGCCGCTCTTACCCTTCGCGCTGGCGGTGATGGTCGTCGAGCCCACGCCGACGCCCGTCGCCACGCCGCTGCTGTCAATGGTCGCGACGCTCGTGTTGCTCGAAGTCCAGGTGAAAGTCAGCCCGGTGATCTCGTTGTTGCCGGCGTCGAAGGCGTGCGCGGTGAACTGTTGCGTGCCGCCGACGGGGATGGTCGCCGTCGCGGGGCTGACTTCAATGCGCGCGACAGGCGGGAAGTTGACGTTGAGCGCCGCAAGGTCCTGTTGCCCGCCGGCCTGCGCGCGAATGGTGGTGTTCCCGCCCGAGAGAGCCGTGGCGGTCGTGGACTTGCCCGTGGCCGGGAACACAGTCGCCACGTTCGGGTTGCTCGAATCCCAGATGAACGAGACGTTCAAGACCTCGACTTCGGTGCCGCTCGCGTTGCTGTAAGCGCGCGCCGTGTAGGTCTTCTTCCCGCCGACGTTGACGGTCGCGGAGGCGGGCAAGACTTCGATGCGCGTGATGGCCGGGGAGCCGAAGGGCGTGCCGTCGGCGCGCGTGCCGGGCGAGAAGACGCGGCCGGCTGCGTTTGCGGCCGCCGTGTGGAGCGCGAAGTCGCCCGTCACGTCCGGCGAGCGGGTGAGAGATTGATTCGCGTCGGCGTTCAGACCCGTCGAGCCGCCGTAGGTTAATTGCGCGACGAGGTTGCCGGAAGCATCGCGGACGACAATGTGCAAGCCCGAATTGGTCAGCGAGAGCCTGCCCGCCGAAGCCGTGACGACCTGCGCGCCACCGAAAGCAGGGTCGGCAGCGTTAATCGTTCCGCCGCCGAAGACGACGACGCCACGGCCCGCGGCGAGCGTCGCGCCGTCGGCGAAGGTGTGGCGCAGCGTTTCCGTAGAGCCCGTCAGGGAGCGCGTCCGAATCGTCCACCCCGCGATGTTAACTGAGGAGTTGAGCGCGTTGACCAACTCCACGAACTCGTCGTCGCTGGAATCGCGCACGCCGTCGCGGTTGGCGTCTCCCGCGAGACCCTCGGGCGGGTCGGCCAAGACTTCGTTGATAGTAATCGTGCGGGCAACGACCGTGAGAGTCGCCGTGCCGCTCTTGCCGCCGGCCGTAGCCTTAATCGTCGTCGTGCCAGTGCCGACGCCGGTCGCCACGCCGTTCGCGTCAACGGTGGCAACGTTCGTGTTGCTCGACGACCAGGTGAAGGTGAAGCCCGGAATCTCGTTGTTGCTCGCGTCGAAGGCGTGGGCCGTGAACTGCTGCGCGCCTTCAACGGGAATCGTGGCCGTCGCGGGCGTGACCTCTATGCGCGAGACGGGCGGGAAGTTGATGGTCAGAGTCGCGGCGCCGGCCTGGCCCCCTGCGCGGGCGCGGATGGCCGTGCTGCCGCCGGCGTGGGCCGTCGCGGTCGTGGACTTGCCGGTCGCAGGCGAGACAGTTGCCTTCGACGGGTCGCTGGAATCCCAGACGAAGGAGACGTTGGTGACTTCGACCTCCGTGCCGCTCGTGTTGCTGAAGGCGCGGGCGGTGAAGACGCGCGACCCGCCGACGCTCAGCGTCGCCGACGCGGGCACGATCTGTATGCGCGTGATGGGCGGGGAGCCGAAGGGCGTGCCGTCGGCGCGCGTGCCGGGAGAGAAGCGGCGGCCGTCTGAATTGGTCGCGGTCGTGTGGGGCGCGAAGTCGCCTGTGATGTCGGGAGAGCGCGTGAGCGACTGGTCTTTGTCGCCGCTCAGGCCGGTGGAGCCGCCGTAGGTGAACTGTGCGACCAAATTGCCCGACGCGTCGCGGAGGAGGATTGTTAGGCCGCTGTTGGTCAGCGAGAGGCCGCTCGTGGAGGTAGTGACGACCTGCGAGCCGCCGAAAGCCGGGTCGGCGGCGTTAATCGTTCCGCCGCCGAAGACGACAATCGCTTTACCGGCGGCGAGCGTCGTGCCGGCGTCGAACGTGTGGCGCAGGGTCTCGGTCGTGCCTGAGAGCGAGCGCGTGCGCAGAGTCCAGCCCGCGATGTTGATAGAAGAGTTGAGCGCGTTGACGAGTTCCACGAACTCGTCGTCGGCCGAGTCACGCACGCCGTCACGGTTGGCGTCGCCGGCGAGACCCTCAGGCGGGTCGGCGAGGATTTCGTTAATCGTCACGGTGCGGGCGACGACGTTCAACGCGGCCGTGCCGCTCTTGCCCTTCGCGCTGGCGGTGATGGTGGTCGCGCCGGTGCTGACGCCGGTCGCCACGCCGCTGCTGTCAATCGTCGCGACGCTCGTGTTGCTCGAAGTCCACGTAAACGTCAGCCCGGTGATCTCGTTGTTGCCGGCGTCGAAAGCGTGCGCGGTGAACTGCTGCGTGCCGCCGACGGGGATGGTCGCCGTGGCGGGCGTCACCTCTATGCGTTCGACGGGCGGGAAGTTGACGTTGAGCGTGCCCGCGCCGGCCTGTCCCCCTGCACGCGCGCGAATGTTGGTGGTTCCGCCAGACAGGGCCGTCGCGTTGGTGGACTTGCCGGTCGAAGGCGAGACAGTCGCCACGTTCGGGTTGCTCGAATCCCAGACGAAGGAGACGTTCAAGACCTCGACTTCGGTGCCGCTCGCGTTGCTGAAGGCGCGGGCGGTGAAGACTCTCGATGTGCCGGCGTTGACGGTGGCTGTTGCGGGCACGATCTGTATGCGCGTAATCGGCGGGGAGCCGAAGGGCGTGCCGTCGGCGCGCGTGCCCGGCGAGAAGACGCGAGCGTCCGAGCCGGGGGCTTGCGCGTGGAGGACGAAGTCGCCAGTCACGTCGGGCGAGCGCGTCAGCGATTGGTTTTTGTCCGCGTTCAGACTCGTCGAGCCGCCGTAGGTGAATTGCGCGACGAGGTTGCCGGAAGCATCGCGGACGACAATGTGCAAGCCCGAGTTGGTCAGCGAGAGTCTGCCCGTCGAAGCCGTGACGACCTGCGCGCCACCAAAGGCGGGGTCGGCAGCGTTGGGCGAGCCGCCGCCGAAGACGACGACGCCACGGCCCGCGGCGAGCGTCGCGCCGTCGGCGAAGGTGTGGCGCACGGTCTCGGTCGTCCCTTCGAGCGTGCGCGTGCGCAGGGTCCAGCCGGAGAGATTAATGGACGTGCCAAGCGCGTTGACGAGTTCCACGAATTCGTCATCACTCGAATCCCTGACGCCGTCGCGGTTGGCGTCCCCCGCGAGACCTTCCGGCGGGTCGGCGAGGACTTCGTTGATGGCGACGGTGCGTGCCACCACATTCAAGGTCGCCGTGCCACTCTTGCCTCCGGCGCTCGCCTTGATGGTCGTCGTGCCGATGCCGACGCCGGTCGCGACGCCGCTCGAATCAACCGTCGCGACGTTGGTGTTGCTGGAAGTCCAGGTGAAGGTGAAGCCCGGAATCTCGTTGTTGCCGGCGTCGAAGGCGTGGGCCGTGAACTGCTGCGCGCCTTCAACGGGAATCGTGGCCGTCGCGGGAGTGACCTCTATACGTGAGACGGGCGGGAAGTTGATGGTCAGTGTCGCAGCACCTTGCTTGCCGCCCGCGCGCGCGCGAATCGAAGTGCTGCCGCCGGCCAGGGCCTTGGCCGTGGTCGCCTGGCCCGTCGTCGGCGCGACCTCGGCCTTCGTCGGGTCGCTCGCGTCCCAGACGAACGAGACGTTTTGAATCTCCACTTCCGTGCCGCCCGCGTTGCCGAAAGCGCGCCCGATGAAAGACTGGGTCGCCCCGGCGTTGACAGTCGCCGACGCAGGACTGACCTCCATGCGCGTGACGGCGGGCGAGCCGAAGGGCGTGCCGTCGGTCCTCGTGCCGGGGGAGAACGTGCGCCCGACGGCGTTGGCCGCGCCCGCGTGGAGCACGAAGTCGCCGGTCACGTCCGGCGAGCGCGTCAGTGACTGATCCTTGTCGCCGCTCAGCTCAGTCGAGCCGCCGTAAGTGAACCGCGCGACGAGGTTGCCCGCCGCGTCGCGGAGGATAACCGTCAAGCCGTTGTTCGTCAGCGAGAGTCTGCCCGTCGAGGCCGTTAGCACCTGCGAGCCGCCGAACGCGGGGTCGGCCTGGTTGGGCTCGCCGCCGCCGAAGATGACGACGCCACGGCCTGCCGGGAGCGTCGTGCCGTCGGCGAAGGTGTGGCGGACGGTCTCGGCCTCAGCCGTCTCGGAGCGCGTGCGCAGAGACCAGCCGGAGAGGTTGACGGACCTGTTCAGCGCGTTGACGAGCTCCACGAACTCGTCGTCGGAAGTGTCGCGCACGCCGTCGCGGTTGGCGTCGCCTTCGACGGCCGAGGTCGTTTCGTCGTCCGCCGGCGGGTCGGCCAGGACTTCGTTAATGGTAATCGTGCGGGCGACGACCGTCAGCGCCGCCGTGTCGTTCTTGCCTCCAGCGGTCGCCTTGATAGTGGTCGCGCCGGTGCTGACGCCGGTCGCCACGCCGCTGCCGTCAATCGTCGCAACGCTCGTATTGCTCGACGACCAGGTGAAAGGTGCGCCGGCGATCTCTTGATTACTCGCGTCGAAGGCGCGGGCGGTGAACTGAATTGTGCCGCCGACCGGGATGGTGGCCGTCGCGGGCGTGACCTCTACGCGCGCGACCGGAGGGAAGTTGATGTTAAGCGTCCCGGCCGCCTGCCTGCTGCCGGCGCGCGCGCGAATCAAAGTGCTGCCGCCCGCGAGGGCCGTGGCCGTGGTTGCCTGCCCCGTCGTCGGCGCGACCTCCGCCTTCGACGGGTCGCTCGCGTCCCAGATGAACGAGACGTTCTGGACTTCGACTTCCGTGCCGCCTGCGTTAGCGAAGGCGCGCGCCGTGAAAGCCTGACTCCCGCCGACGCCCACGGTCGCGGACGCGGGCGTGACCTCCATGCGCGTGATGGCTGGCGAGCCGAAGGGCGTGCCGTCGGTCCTCGTGCCCGGCGAGAAGACGCGGCCGTCCGCGTTTGTGACCGTCGTGTGCGGGACCAGAGCGCCGCCCGCGGTCCCCACGGACGCGTCGGGCGAGCGCGCGAGCGACTGGTCGCTGGCCTTGGCCGCGCCGCCCGCCTCGCCGTAGCTCTCCGACGCGATGACGACCTCCGTCCCGCCCACGGGGAGCTTGACGAAAACCGTGTCGCCAGTGTCGTTGAGGCTGAGCGAGCCGGGAATCTTGATGACGAGCGCGCCGCCGAAATTGGGGTCGTCCGCGGGAGGCTCGCCGCCGCCGAAGATGACGAGCGCGCGCCCCGCCGCCAGAATTGTGCCGGCCGGAATGGTGAAGCGGTTGCTCGTCCCGTCCGCGATGAGGACGCCAGAGATGTCCACGGGCGCGTTCGTGTTGTTGAGCAGCTCAAGAAACTCGTCGTCGCCGGAGCTTCTGACGCCATCGCGGTTGGCGTCGCCCTCCACGGCCCGCGTCGCCGTGTTGTCCGTGGGCACGTCCGCCAGAATCTCGTTGATGACGAGCGGCACGCGCACCGTCAACTGCGCCGTGTCGGAGACTGTGCCGCCGAGGCCGTCGGGCGCGGTCGCAGTAATCGTCACAGTGCCGACGCCGACGCCCTTCGCCAGTCCGTTCTGGTCAACCGTGGCGACGTTCGGGTCGCTCGAAGTCCAGGTGTAGGTGACGCCCGCAGTGACCTGCGTCGTCCCGTTGAAAGCCCTGGCCGTGAACTTCTGCGTGCCGCCGCGGTTGATGGCCGCAATCGCGGGCGTGACCTCCACGCGCGTGACGCGCGGCGGCGGGGGCGTGACGCTGAGCGTGGCCGGGTCGCTGGCGACGGTCGTCCCATTGGTAGTCGCGCGCGCAGTGATGTGCGCCGTGCCGACGGTGCGCCCGCGCACCGTCGCCGTGGCGACGCCCGTGGCCGGGTCCGTCGTGACGGAATCAACCGTGGCGACGCTCGTGTTGTCAGAGACGAAAGTAATCGCCACGCCCTTCATGGGGCGGCCGAACTGGTCGCGCGCCTGCGCCGTGAACTGCGTGGTGCGCCCGACGATGACGCTCTGCGAGGCAGGCTGGATGGTGACGCTCGTCAATCGCGCGGGGCAGTTGCCGAAGGGCGTGCCGTCAACTCTCAGCCCTGGCGAGAAGGCGCGGCCGCCGGAGCCTGGGGCCGTGGTGTGCAGCGTGAAGTCGCCCGTCACGTCCGGCGAGCGCGTCATGGACTGATCCGCGCCGCCGTTCAGGCCCGCGGCGCTGCCGTAGGTGAGCTGAGCCGTCAGGTTGCCGCTCGCGTCCGTGACGACGATGGTCTCGCCGCTGTTCAAGAGCGAGAGGCGGCCCGAAGAGGCTTTGACCACCTGCGCGCAGCCGAAGGCAGAGGCGGCGGGGTCGAACGCTTCTGTGCCGCCGCCGAAGACGACGACGGCGCTCCCCGCGGGGACACTCGTGCCGGGCGCGAACGTGTGGCGCAAGGTCTCCGTCGCGCCGTCGAGCGTGCGCGTGCGAATCGTCCAGCCGGAGATGTCCACGGGAGCGCTCGAAGAGTTGACCAGCTCGACGAACTCATCCTGGCTGGCGTCGCGCACGCCGTCGCGGTTGGCGTCGCCCGCGAGGTCCGTGTCGTCGCTGCCGGGCGGGTCCGCGAGCGCCTCGTTGATGACGATTTTGCGGGCCGTCACGTTGAGCGTGGCCGTGCCCGTCTTACCGCCCGCCGAAGCCCTGATGGTCGTTGTGCCAATTCCGAGGCCGGTTGCCAGGCCGTTCGAGTCCACGGTGGCGACGCTAGGGTTAGTTGACTCCCAGGTGAAGGTGAGGCCGGTCATCTCGTTCCCGAACTGATCCAGGCCGCGCGCGGTGAACTGCTGCTGCCCGCCGACGGGGATGGTAGAGGCCGTAGGCGAGACTTCTACGCTGGTCAGCTCGCGCGGGACGAAGCGCACGCTGACCGGCGCGGGCGCGGAGACGGAGCCGCGCGCCCTGGCCCTGATCTCGGTCGTGCCTTCGGACTTGCCCGTCGCCAGCCCGTTCTCGTCAACGCTGGCGACGGCGGGCGCGCTCGACTCCCACGTGAAGATGACGCCGGACATCTCGTTGCCGGAGGCGTTGAAGGCGCGCGCGGTGAACTGCTGCGTCTGCCCGATGGCGATGGAGGCGCTCGCCGGTGTGACCTCTATGCGCGCGACGGCGGGCGCGGTGAAGGGCTGGCCGTTGACGCGCGTGCCGGGGCTGTACGGCTTGCCGTTGCTGCCGCTCGCGGTCGTGTGCTGCGTGTACGCGCCAGTCACGTCGGGCGAGCGCGTCAGCGATTGGTTATCGTCGGCTTCGAAGCCGGTGGAGCCGCCCCAGGAGAAGTTGGTGACGAGCCTGGCGCTCGCGTCGCGCAGCGTGACCGTGCCGCCGCCGTTGACGAGCGAGAGCTCGCCCTCGGAGGCTTTGAAGACCTGCGCGCCGCCGAACGCCTGGTTCCTAGGGTTAAAATTGCCGCCGCCGAAGACGACGACGGCCGTGCCCGCCGGGAAAATTGTGCCGGGCGCGAACGTGTGGCGCAGGTTGTCTTCCGCGCCGGTCGTGCTGCGGGAGAAGAGTTGGTAGCCGCTTATGTTGAGGTCGCGCCCGCTCGCGTTGACCAGCTCCACGAACTCGTCGTCGGAAGTGTCGCGCACGCCGTCGCGGTTGGCGTCGCCTTCAACGACAGTGGTCGTCTCGTCGTCCGCCGGCGGGTCTGCGAGGAGTTCGTTGATGACTATGTCTGGGCGGGGCGCGACGCCCAGGAAAGTGAGCGTGACGGGGTTGCTGTCACGGTCGTCCGCGCGCACGAAGAGGTCAACGGGGCCTGCGCCGCGCAGCTCCGCCGGAACTTTCACGCGCACCTCGTCCGTGCCCGGCCTCGTCGCAGACTCTGTCACGGACTCGACCGTCAGCGTGTGGCCGCCCGCGCGGGCCGTGACTTCGGAGGCGTTGCGCACGCCGGTCGTGTAGATGAGGAGGCGCAGCTCGCCGCCGGTCGGGTCGAAGGGGCCGGACGCACCCGTCTGTGCGTTGACGATCTCGCCCTCGCCCGTGCCGTCGCCGCTCTTCGTGAAAATGCCGGGCGCGCCTGTCTTGACTTCTATAGTCCCGATCGAGCGGAAGCCCTCTTCGTTGGTGACGACGACCGTCGCGTCGCCGAGCGGCGTGTCGGCCGGGACGAGGAAGTCAACGCGCGTGGGCGAGACGGAGACGAGCTGCGCGCGGCGGCCCTGGACGGTGACGGTCGTGCCGGCGAGAGTGGTCGGGTAAGTCCCGTCCGGCTGCCTCTCGGCCTCCACGGTCTCGAAGGCGAGCGCGCCGCCCGTGGCGACGGCGTAGCTCTCGGGCGCGACGGCCTCTTCGGTCGAAGGCTCGTGGCCGAACGACGCGCCGTTCAGGACTTCGAGCGTGCCTGTGGTCGGGCGCGCGGTCGTGCCGGAAACGTAAATCTCGGAGTTGTTCTCAAGCCCCGTGTCCACCTCGCCCGAAAGCGAGCGCGGGAAGTTGAAGGCGACCGTCGAGCCGTCGTCAGAGAGCGACGAGACGACCTCGGCGACGCGCGTGCTGCCCTGGAATCCATCTGCGTCCGAGGGCGCGTCCGTGACGGCCGCGAACTGGCCCGTGGGGAGGTCCAGGGTATAAAGCTCTATGCTGTGGTCGCCGTTGCCGCCGAGCTGCGGCACCGTGCGGCGCGCGGCGAAGGCTATGCGCGTGCCGTCGCCGCTGATGGTCGGGTGGAGCGGGACTTCGGTCTCGCGCGCTTCGAGCGCGGTGACGGCGCGTGCGCTGTTCGTCCGCGCGTCGTAGAGGAAGACCTGGCTCGAATTGGCCGCCGTGTCGCCCGCGAAGACGACGCGCGCGCCGTCGTCGGAGATGGCGCGGCCGTAAGTCAGAGAGAGGTTCGTGACGTTGTCGGCGGCGAGGCGCGTCACTCCGCCCGTGCGGTCCTGCAACATCAGGTCGCGCTGCACGGCGGGGAGCGTGCTCGAATCTTTGATATAAGCGACGCGCGAGCCGTCGCCGCTGATCTTGGCGTCGGTCGAGCCGTAGCCGCCGGCCGTGCTCGTCAACTGCGAGAAGCTGCCCGCCGCGGCGTCGTAGACGAAGATTTCGAAGTTGCCGTCAGAGTTCTGGGCCGTTAGATTGCGGTTCGAGGAGAAGGCGATAAAACGGCCGTCGTCGGAGAGTGAGGGCTGGAAGTTGCCGTCGGTCGCGCGCCGCGTCATGTCGTTCGGCGTCGTGTTGGTGATTTGCCGCAGGCTCGCGCCGTTGTGGAGGAAGATTTCGGAGTTGCCGTCGGCGTTCGTGCCGAGCGGGTTGTCCTTGGCGGCGAAGGCGATGATTGAGCCGTCCTGCGAGATGCCGGGGGCGGGGGCGCGTGCGCCCGCGAGCTGGACGAAGGCGGCCGGGGTTCTTGAAAGGTCCGCGCGGATGGCGCGGAAGAAAGCCCCGCCGCCCGCGCCCGCCACGTCCTCAGTGGACTCGAAAGCGACGCGACGGCCGTCGCCGCTCAAAGAGGGATTGAGGTTGAGACCTTCGGCCGACGTGTTGGTCACGCGGCGGGGCGTGGTCGTCTGCGAGCGCGCGCCCCAGAGCCCAAGCAGGCAGAGCCCGAGCGCGAGGCTGAGCAGAACGGCTAGCGGTCTCAGTCGAAGCACAGAGGTCTTGCTCCGTTACACAGCGAGAAAGAGAAGAGACACGCGCGACCTGGGAAGTCTGACGGGGTCGCGTCCAATAAATCGAGTTAAGATGGCCTGGCGAGTTGGAAACCAACGGCGCTGGTTGGACAGCAGCCGGGGGCGCAAGTTTCCTGTTTCGGCAGAGGCATTCTACATTTTTCGCCGCGAAAGACAAGGAAATGAGTTAAGGTACGGGGCGGAAGATTAACCACAGAGGACACAGAGGACACAGAGGGAGATAAAGATAATTTCAGATTTGAGATTCGAGATTTCAAATCTGCTCTTTCAAATCCCTTTCTTCCCTCTGTGTCCTCTGTGTCCTCTGTGGTTAATAACTCGTCGCGCAGGAGAATCACTGATGAAAATTCTCGTCACGGGAGCGAGCGGGCTGGTCGGCTCAGCGCTGGTGCCCCTCCTCGAATCGAAGGGGCACGAGGTCTTGCGACTGGTTCGCAATGCGCCGGCAGGTGGGCGGGAAGTCCGCTGGGACCCGTCGAAGGGGACCATTGACGCGGCCGCGCTTGAAGGGGTGGAGGCGGCCGTGCACCTGGCTGGGGAGAATCTGGCCGAGGGGCGCTGGACGGACGAGAAGAAGCGCCGGATTCGCGAGAGCCGCGTCAAGGGCACGAGGTTAATCAGCGAGACGCTGGCCGGGCTCGCGCGCAAGCCGGAAGTCCTGGTCTCGGCCTCGGCCGTCGGCTTCTACGGGAGTCGCGGCGACGAAGTCCTGACGGAGCGGAGCAGCGCGGGCGATGACTTTCTGGCCCAGGTGTGCCGCGAGTGGGAAGAGGCGACGGCGGCCGCCGAGGGCGCGGGGCTCCGCGTCGTGCACCTGCGCTTCGGCGTCATCCTGAGCGGCGAGGGCGGCGCGCTCAAAAAGATGCTCACGCCGTTTAAGCTGGGCGTGGGCGGAAAGCTGGGGAGCGGCGAGCAGTACATCAGCTGGGTCACGCTGGACGACGCCGTCGGCGCAATCGAGCACGCGCTCTCAGACAAGTCTCTGAGCGGCCCCGTCAACGCCGTCGCGCCGCGGCCCGTGACCAACAAGGAGTTCACGAAGGCGCTGGGCAGCGCGCTCTCTCGCCCCACCTTCTTCTCCGTGCCCGCCTTCGCCGCGCGCCTGGCCTTCGGCGAGATGGCCGACGCGACACTCCTGTCGAGCCAGCGCGCAGAGCCCGCCCGCCTCACAGAGTCCGGCTTCGTCTTCAAGTACCCTGAAATCGAAGGCGCGCTCAGGCACGTTTTGAAATAAGAATTAACAGGGATGGACAGGATAGACAGGATATAAAGAGCCTGCTTTATATCCTGTCTATCCTGTCCATCCCTGTTTGAATCTACGGTTACAGTTTTCGGGCGAAGATGTAGGCGCGGCGGCTCTGGTATTCGACTGCGGGCGGGTAGGGGTCGCGCTCGATGGCTTCCTCCAAATCGAAGCCCGCGGCCGTGAGGTGTGCTTTCATCTCGGCGGACTCGAAGAAGTGAAAATCCAGCGAGACCTCCTGGCCGAAGAACTCGTCTCTGTGGACGGTCTCGCGCCCTATGTGGAAGGTGACGAGGAGTGTGCCGCCGCGGCGCAGCACGCGCCTCAACTCGCGCAGGGCGTCTACCACACGCGGGCGGGGGACGTGTATCAGCGAATAGAAAGCGGCGACGCCGCCGTAAGTCTCGTCCGCGACCTCGGAGAGCGAGAGCATGTCGCCCTGCTCGAAGTGAATCGCGGGGTTGAGCCGGCGCGCGTGGCGGACCATCTCCGCCGATAAGTCAACGCCGCAAGCTTCGACGCCGCGGTCGTGCAGGTAGCGCGCGACCTGTCCGGGGCCGCAGCCCATGTCGCAGATCGCGCCCAGCCCCGCGACCTTCTCCGCCAGCCAGTCCAGCATCTTGCGGTCGAAGGGCTTCCGCTCCAACTCGCCCGCGAACTCCGCGGCGTAATCGGCGGCCACGCGGTCGTAGCCGTCTCGCAGCTCCGTCATGCCGTCACGTTGACTTCCTTGCGCGAACTGAACTCTTCGAGCGCGTCGAAGACTTCGAGCGCGTAGCGGACGTTGCCGAAGGGCGCGGAGACCTGCACGCCCTGAATCAAGTCCCTGACTTCGAGCAGGGACTCGCGCGCGATCTTCAAGCCCTCGTCGCGCGCCGCCTCCTTGCTCTTCTCCGACGCGGTCCTCATGCGCTCCATGATGGAGGGCGTGACGCGAACGCCCGGCACCTCGTTGTGCAGGAACTCCGCGTTGCGGAAGGAGACGAGCGGCCAGATGCCGGCGACGACGGGGATGCGGACGTGCTCTATCCGGTGGAGGAACTCGACCAGTTGCTCCGTGTCGAAGACGGGCTGCGTGATGGCGTACTGCGCGCCGGCCTCGACCTTCCACTCGAACCGCTTGATCTCCTCGTCCATGTTGAGCGCGCCGGGGTTGACGCCGACGCCGATGCAGAAGGCGGTGGGCTGGCCGATGGGGTTGTTGCCGAGGTCGAGGCCGTGGTTGAGCTTGTTGACCATGTTGGTCAGGCCGATGGAGTCTATGTCGAAGACGGCCGTGGCGTCCGGGTACGGCCCCATCTTCGGCGGGTCACCGGTAATCAGGAGCAGATTGCGAAGCCCGAGCGCGGCCGCGCCCAGGAGGTCCGACATCATGCCGAGCAGGTTGCGGTCGCGGCAGCAGTAATGTAGGACGGCCTCTATGCCTATCTCGCGCTCGACCAGCACGGCCGTGGCCTGGGCACTCATGCGCGTCTGCGCGCGCGGCCCGTCGGGGATGTTGACGCCGTCCACGCCCGCGTCCTTGAGGAGCTTAATCGAGTCGAGCGTCTTCTTTGGGTCGCAGCCCTTCGGCGGGAGCACCTCGACCGAGGTGACAAAGCTGCCCTCGACAATCTTGCGCGACCAGAGCGAGCGTTCCTCGGGCGGCACGACCTGAATGTCTGTGGGCGTCAACTCCTCGACGCTCGCGGCCTCCGCCGACTTGAGGACGAAGCGCTGCTTGCGCGGGCTCGCGGCGCGGACGGCGTCGGAGATGAGGCGGATGTGCGTGGGCGTGGTGCCGCAGCAGCCGCCGATGAATTTCGCGCCGGATTGAATCAGCCGCTTGGCGAACTTCGCCATGTACTCGGGCGAGCACATGTAGAACTGGCGGCCCTGCACGTCGCGCGGCAGCCCCGCGTTCGGCTGCGCCGAGAGCTTCTTGTCCGTCACCTCGCGCATCTTCTCGATGCCGCCCAGCACAATCGCCGGGCCGACGCCGCAGTTGAGGCCGATAACGTCCGCGCCCCACTCGTCGAGCCTTTTGGTGAAGACTTCCGGCGTTGTGCCAAAAGTCGTGTTGCCGTCGGGCATGATGGTCATCTGGGCGACGACCGCCAGGTCGCACAGCTCGCGCACGGCCGAAATGGCCTGCCGCATCTCGGAGATGTCCGAGAAGGTTTCGAGGACGAAGAGGTCAACGCCGCCTTCGAGGAGCGCCGCGATCTGGCTCTTGAACATCTCCTTGGCCTCGTCGAAAGAGGTCGGGCCGTAGGGCTCGATGCGTAGACCCAGCGGCCCGACCGCGCCGGCCACAAGCGCGCGGTCACCGGCGGCTTCGCGCGCGATGCGTGCGGCGGCGATGTTGATGAGACGGAGGCTCCCTTCGAGGCCGTACTGTTGCAGCTTGTGTGCGGTCGCGCCGAACGTGTTGGTCTCGATGATGTCGGCTCCGGCCCGCACGTACTCCTCGTGCACCTCGCGCACGAGGTCGGCGTTCGTCAGGTTCAGCTCGTCGTAGGAGCGGTTGATGTAGACGCCCTTGGCGTAGAGCATCGTGCCCATCGCGCCGTCGAAGACGTGCACGTCGTCCGATTCAAGGAGGCTTCTGAAGTTTTCCATAGTGGTCTCAAACAAAAATCCCGCGCCAAACAACGCGGGACTTCGGAAGAGCTTGAAGTTTGCGGGGTCGTTCGCTACCGAACGCGTCCGAGCTGTTTAGCGGGTTATTTTACGTGGCCGCAAGTCGCCTTAACTCACCACGCTTTCCGAAAACGCTTATACGCCGCCCGCTCGGTGGTGTCAAGTCGGAAGTTAAATGGAAAAGCGTCACGCAAAGGCGCAAAGGTAAGACCGAAGGCGCAAAGGGTTGAATGGCATCCGCTCTTTGCGCCTTACGTTTTTACTTTGCGCCTTTGCGTGATGCTTTTTCTTACCTCAGGTTTCGCTTGTGTCTTCCGAATTTATTTCTTATACTCCGGCGTCAACGGCCGGACGGGCGCCCGACCCGCGCGTCTCTTCTGCGCGATTTTACAGCCTACTCTCCGCGCGACTTTTCAGCGTACTCCTTGCGGACTTCTGAGTAACGGAATGCATCTCATTTTCACAACCCCGGCGTTCTCCCGCGTTCGGCGGCCCTGCTTCTTCGGCCGCCGCGCTCTCCTGTCCGGCGCGCTCCTCTGCCTCTTCGCGGCGCTGCCGGCCGGAGCCCAAACGCCCCGCCATGCTCCTCCAGCCCAGGCGGCCTGGCTGCGCGCCTTCATGCCCGCGCAGGCACAGACTTTCCTCATCAGCGGCCGGGCGACGTTGAACGGCGCAGGCTTCGGGGACGTGACGATCCAGGTCCGCGGGACAATCAACACGACGGTCAAGACCGCCGCCGACGGCTCTTTCTCCTTCACCGCCCCGGCCCGCAGCAACCTCGCCGTGTCGCCGCACGCGCAGTTCTTCGATTTCAAGCCTTACGCCCGCGGGATTAGCGGATTACAGGCCGACGTTTCGGGCCTGGACTTCGCCGCCCAGCGGCAACTGCGGAGCATCACGGGCGTCGTGGCGGACGATGCGGGGCAGCCCCTCCTCGGGGTTAAGGTCAAACTCCTGGACGCCGCCGGGGCGACCATCAAAACGGATGTGACCACCAGCTCCGGCGCTTACGGTTTTCTGGGCCTGCCCGTCGGCTTCGCTTACAGGGTCGAGGCCGTGGGCACAGCCGTCTTCTCCTTCGACGCCGTGGACGTTAACCCGCTCACCACGTACGCGAAGCTCACGCTTCAGGGCAGGCGTAACCTTTACAGCATCAACGGCCGCATCGTGGACGACAAAGGCGCGGGCGTCGGCGCGGCGACCGTGTCGCTCGACGGGTCCGGGAGGCAGACGACCGCGAACACTTACGGTTACTACAAGTTCGACAAAGTGAGCGCCGGGTTCGAGTACACCCTCTCGGCGGCCAAAGAGTTCTACGACTTCGACACGCCCTCGCTCTCGCTCGCCACCTTGAAGGGCGACCAGAGCGGCGTTGACTTCAGCGCCAGGCGGCGCACCTATGACATTCAGGGGCTGATTCACGACGCCGCGGGGCGGCCCGTCAGCGATTACAAGGTTCAGCTCACGGCCGCCGGAACTGCCCTGCGGCGACTCGCCACCACCGACGACGCGGGGCACTTCTTATTCCCGGACGCCCCGGCCGGCTTCAGCTTCACTGTCGCGCAGGTCAGTAACGCGGTCGCCAGTTTCGCCCCGCGCTCGTTCGCGCCGCTCACCGAGGCGCTGGCGCTGGACATCACGGCCAAGCGGCGGGTCTACACGATCACGGGTCACGTCGGGGACGGCGCCGGGCCTGTGTCCGGCGTGGTCATCTCCGTCCAGGAGTTGTCCGATAAGAAGGCCGTCACGAACACCTCTGGCAATTACGCCCTGGGCTACCTGGAAGCGGGGCTGCCCTACACGCTGACGCCCGCGGTACAGGATTACAAGTTCCAGCCCGAGCGCCTGACGGTCAACTCGCTCGACGCCAACACGGAACTGAATTTCCAGGCGCTGCCTTATTTCACGCTGGGCGGGCGCGTGACGGACCTGAACGGCAACGGGATTTTCGGCATCCGCGTGGGCCTCTCGGGCGGCGAAACCGGCAGCGCCGTCACCGACGCGGACGGCAACTACTCGTTCCTCGTCCGCACGGTCGGCATCCACACGCTGACGCCCGCCCCCGAGCAGGGCTATTACAAGTTCACGCCGGGCAGCGCGAGCCTCGGCGGGGTGAAGTCCCGAACCACGAACTTCTCGGCCGCGCTGAGGCCGCCCTTCAGGCCCTCCAACGTCCTCGAATTCGGCGGCGTGCCGATGACCGTTGACTACGGTTACTTCTGGAATCACAAACGGGAACTGGGCCACTTCTTCTGGGAGCTGTGGGCGATGCCGGACGAAAAGAGCAGCGGCGGCTACATGATCGCCGACGGCTACGGCGGCGGGCACGCGCTCCTCTTCGGCTTCGCCTACCTTGGCGGGCAGGAGCTGAATCACTACCAGTTGAGCGGGAACATCTGGGACGGGACGCAGCTCAACACGTTCGCCAGCGACGAAGGCCCGGAGCCCTTCGAGTGGGGCCACTTCGCGGTCGGCTGGGACGGCCAGCACGTCATCACTTATTTTGACGGCGTGCCCGTGGGGAAGAAGGCTTTCGTCGGCCCGCGGCGCACCCCCGGCCCTGGCGGGGGCGCGAGCCGCCTGCTCGTCGGCGGCTCGGACCACAGCAACTTCACAGGGCGCATCGCGCAGGTGCGCGGCTACGAAGAGACGAACCCGCGCGAGGGCGACGGCTCGGACGCGACGCTCCCCTTCGCGGCCTTCAGGCCGCAGACGGTCTTCGACCGCGAGGGCAGTCTCCTCAGCTACTACTTCCGCCCCGGCGACCCCATCACAGACCTCTCCCCCAACGGGCACGAAGGGAAGCCGCACACGGGCGTCAGGCGCGGCACGAAGAACGGTATGCTACAGGGCTGCGACGGGTGCCCCGTGCCGCAGTTCGTCGTAGACCCGACCGCGCCGGACTTCTCGAACCCGGACGACCCGGGCCAGTCCGTCACGCAGCAACAGCCCCCGACGCCCGCGCCACCGGACGCGCTCGTCTTCGATTCTTTCACGCGGGCGAACTCGACTTACATCCTGGGCGGGCAGGGCGGGCTGGGCGCGACCGAAAGCGGGCCGCTCTCGCCGCTCTCCTGGCAGACGAACGTGGGCGCGGCATCGCCGCAGCCGTTCGGCATCCTCAACGGGCGGGCGGTGCTGCTGGCGAACGCGGCGAGCGTCGCCTGGGTCAACCCCGTCGGGGCTTCGGCGGGCCTGGACGTGAGCGTCAACCGCCGCCCCAAGACGCTCGGCACGGGGCAGAACACAGGGCTGAGCTTCCGCGTCCTGGACGCCTCCAACTACTTCTTCGCGTACACGAGCGAGGGCACAACGCAGGCGGACCCGAAGAAGCTGACCGTGGGCTATTACCTGGACGGCGTGCGGACGGATTTGGCGACGAACCTGCAACTGCCTAACGACTGGATGACGCTGCGCGTGGAGACCCGCGCGGACGGCAAGATCAAAATCTACCTGAGCCAGCAACTGGCCTACTCGACCACGAGCGCAGTGCTGGTGAACGCCACCGGCGCGGGCCTCTACAACAACGGGCCGAGCCTCGGCCTGACGAATCGCTGGGACAACTTCACCATCTCCGGCCCGGCGACTCCGTGAGCCTCGAAACATCTCAACGCCGCTGGCAGCGCGGGCAGTAGAAGGTCGAGCGGCCTGCGTGCGCGACGCGGCGGATAGTCGCGCGGCACGCGGGGCACGGCTCGCCCTCGCGGTCGTAGACGCGCCAGCGGCCCTCGTAGCCGCCGCCGTAGTAGCTGCCGTCAATATTCTCCGGGTCTACGTTCATCGTCGAGCCGTGCGCCAGAGACTCGCCGAGCACGTCGAGGATGGCGCGGTGGAGTCGCGCGAGGCGGGCCACCGACAACTCCGCGGCCGACCGGAAAGGGTTGACGCGGGCCAGGAACATGACCTCCGCCGCGTAGATGTTGCCCAGCCCCACGACGCGCCTCTGGTCGAGCAGCGTCTCCTTCAGCGTCCGGCGCGTGCGCGCGAGCGCCGCGCGCAGGTACGAGGGCGTGAACTCGTCCGAGAACGGCTCGGGAGCGAGTGAGCGCAGCTCTTTCGTCTGCTCTAGTCCGTCGGCCGCCACGACTTTCATCATCCCGAAATGGCGCTGGTCTGTGAAGACGAGCCGCCGTCCATCGTCCAGCTCGAACAGCGCGTGCGTGTGTTTGGGGAGCGGAGCCTGCGTGGGCAGGTAGAGGAAGCGGCCCGTCATGCGCAGGTGCGTGATGAGCACGCGCCCGTTGTCGAGCCGGAAGAGGATGTGCTTGCCGCGCCGGCTGATTGCTTCTATCAGCGCGCCGCGCAAACTGCGGGCGAACGAGCGTGGCGTTGTGTCGGGTGCGAGCCCCGCGCGCAGCAGGCGGGCCGCCATGATGCGGCGGCCCGCGACCAGTCGTTCGAGCGAGCGCGCGACCAGCTCGACCTCGGGCAATTCGGGCATGAACTCTTCGGCCTCTCCGTAGTGCTTACTTCTGCCGGCCGCTCACGGCCTCTTCCAGGCGTTGCAGCCTGGCCTTCAGCTCGTCAACCTCCGCCGTGAGCTGCTCGATCTTCCTGTCCTTCTCCAGCGAGAGCTGGTAGAGCCCCTGCACGGCGGCCATCGTCACGCCGGCCGCGTCCACGGTGTTAATGCCCTTGTCGTCCGCGCCGAGGTCGAAGGCGGCCTTGAAGTCCTGTGCCATCGGCCCCATGTGGCGGACAGCGTCGCCCTCGCTCCTGTAGTTCCAGGTCTGCACGGGGACGGCGGCCAGCTTGTCGAGCACCGTTCGCGGGTTGACCGTCGAGAAGTTGGCCTTCAGGTTGCGGTCGCTGTTGTTGAGGAAGCCGGGCGCGTGCACCGGCCCCGTGACGAAGAGTTCGCCCGCGGCCGTCAGATTCATCAGGCGCGTGCCGCCCGCGCCGGCCGCGCCCGCCGTGTTCGAGTGCACGCCGCCCTTGTACCAGTTGAAGGCGCTGTCGGTGCGGAAGTAGAAGGTGAAGGGCTGCACGCCGATGCCGTAGGTGGTGTTGTAAAGGTTGAGCATCTGGCGCGTCACCGCGCCGTAGAACTCGCTGCCGTCGATCTCCAGGTTGTGGGTGAATTTGGTCTTCCCGTAGAAGTGTCCGGCGTAGCCCGTGCCGCTCTGGCCCGTGACGCCGTCGCCGGAGCCGCTGAAGCCGAAGACGCCGGAACTGGTGTTGCTCTGCCCGTAAACGCCTTTGCCACCGCTGGCGATGCCGGAGACTCCGACGCCGCCCGTGCCGTTGTTCTTGCCGAAGACGCCGCTGACGCTCGTGCCGTTGGTCTCGCCGTAGACGCCGTCGCTATTACTACTGCTGCCTCTGACGCCGTTGCCGTTGCCGCTGGTGCTGACACCGATGATGCCATGACGCCCCCCGTATGCCTGCGCGCCAACGTCTCCGCCGTTGCCCCACAGTCCCGTGCCGTAGTGGCTCAGGCCGCGCACCCCGATATTGAAATCACCGAGAGAGTTCTTGTTCTCGCCGAGGACGACGCCGGCCAGGTCACTCGTCGAGCTATAGACGTGCAGCTTCGACTCCGTGTCCGGGGTGGCAGTCCCGATGCCCACGGCCCCGAGTTGCGTTGCCATCAGAACATTCCCGGCCGCGCCGCCCGTGCCCCCCGTCCCCGCGGAGCCCGGCTCCAAGGTGATCGAGCCGCCCTTGCCATTGATGCCGCTCGCCGGCGCGTCGCCGCCCGCGCCGGCCGCCAGCGAGATGCTCGCGCCCTTGCCGCCGGTCTTGCCCGCCCCGTTGGTGTTGCCGCCCTTGCCGCCGGTCGTAATGAGCATGAACGCCGCGGGGGTTCCGCTGATGGTCGCCTGCGTGGGCGGCTGCGGCCCGTTGACGTGCAGCGTCGCCGCGGGCGAGACGTTGACGCCGATCTTCTTGGCGGACTCGGTCATGACGGAGTCGCCGAGGACGGTCGCGGCGGTGAACTTGGCGATCTTGCCGGGGGTGCCGCTGCCGGTGGTCGCCGCCGAGGGCTCCGTGGGCGCGGCGGCGGCCGGCTGAGTTTGGGCGTTCTGCTCCTGCGCGTTGCAGAGGAGCGCGAAGGAGAGGATCAGACAGAGAGTGAAGACCATTTTTCTGGGCGTGGTCATGGGCGTTTGCTCCTTGCGGTAAAGGTCGAACGACGAAGCGATAGATATTGGTCGGGGTTTTGGGCCAGTTACGCCGGAGAACATTAAGCCGGATTCGGCGGCGGGTCAATAGTGGCGGGCTAGGAGGCGGCCAGGGCCTCGCCCGCCGTCAAAAGCTCGCCCACCTTCGCGCGGGAAGTCGCCTCGGAGTAGACGCGCAGGACGGGCTCCGTGCCGGACTGGCGGAACAGGAGCCACGACTCGTCCGCGAAGACGAGCTTCGTGCCGTCCAGCGTCTCGACGCCGCTGACAGCGTGGCCGGCGACTTCGGCGGGCGGACGCGCGGCGAGCTTTGTCACCAAGTCCTGTCCGCGCGCGACCTCGCAATGAAAGTCGCGCCGGTCGAAGTAGAACTCGCCGAACTCGCGGTGCATGGCTTTGACCATCTCGGAGGGGGGCTGGCCCGCGGCGATGACGGCTTCGAGGAGGAGCAAGCAGTTGAGTATGCCGTCACGCTCGGGGATGTGCCCTTTGACGCCTATGCCGCCGGACTCTTCCGCGCCGATGAGAATGTCGTCTTTGAGCATCAGGTCCGCGATGTACTTGAAGCCGATGGGCGTGTCGTAGAGTTTTAGGTTGTGCGCCTCCGCGATGCGCTTGGTGAGGATTGACTGGGAGAAGGTGCGGACGACGCCGCCCGCCATCCCGCGCACGCGCGCCAGGTGCAGGAGGATGAGAGGCACGACCTCGTGCATCGTCATCGTCTCGCCCAGCTCGTTGACCGCGCCGAGGCGGTCTGCGTCGCCGTCGGTCGCGAGCCCCAGGCTGGCGCTCGTCTCGCTGACCCGACTTTTGAGCGCGCCGAGGTTGCGGTCAATCGGCTCCGGGTTGACGCCGCCGAAGAGCGTGTCGCGCTCCGCCCGGACGGTCTCGACTTCGATTGTGCCATTTTCTAAAAAACTCTCGACCCAGCGCCCGCCCGAGCCGTGCATCGAGTCAACGACCGTCTTCATGCGCGCCGCCTTCAGGCGTTCCAGATCAACGTAGGAGGCGAGCTGCGCGCGATAACTGACGACGGACGTTTCGAGAAGCTCGCTTGAGTTTGACACCACGAGCACACCGCGGCGCGCGGGCTGCTTATCCAGGAGCGATTCGACGGCGGACGTAATCTCCGGCGACGCGCTCCCGCCCCACGGGGCCTTAATCTTGAAGCCGTTAAACTCGCCCGGATTGTGCGAGGCCGTGATGACGACGCCGCCCGCCGCCGCGTTCGCCTTCACCGCCCACGAGACGACGGGCGTCGGCACGGCCTCCGTGAAGAGGGCGACGCTCAGGTCGTTGCCCGCGAGGACTTCCGCCGCTCGCTCGGCAAACTTTTCGGAGAGGAAGCGGCGGTCGTAGCCGACGACGACGAGAGGAGGCTGAAAGTGCTCGGCCGTTTGTCTAATGACGTTTCTGAAGAGACCGTCCGCGACCTCGTGCTCGCTAATCTGCCCGACTTCGATGAGTTGTTGCGTGAGCGACTGCTCGGTCACGGGCCGGTGATGCTGAAGGAGGTAATCGGCGTAGGCTTGCGCGACGCGCTCCAGGTTGGCGAAGGTGAACTGGTCTGCGATGACCGCGCGCCAGCCGTCCGTGCCGAAGCGTATGGGTGGCAACCCCGCGGGTCCGCTCACGACGCCGCGCCCCCGGTCTGTGAGTAGTCCGTCAGCGAGGTCTTGTCGCCGAGGACCGCGCCCGCGCCGAGCGTCACGGCCCGCCCTATGTGGCAGCCGCGCCCGACAATCGCGCCCCGGAGCTGCGCGCCGCCGCCGATGCGCGTGTGCGCCCAGACGACCGCGTTCTCGACGCGCGCCTTCTCTTCGACGTAGCAGCCGGGGCCGAGCACGGAGTTGACGATCTGCGCGCCGGGCTTGATGACGCAGTCGTCGCCGAGCATTGAGAGGTCGTCAATCTCCGCGACGGTCGCCGCGTCGAAGTTGCCCCGCCGCTCCTTGACGTGAATCCGCCCGACGCGGTCGGCCAGCAAGTCCAGGTGCGCTTGCAGGTAACGCTCGGGCGTCCCTATGTCTATCCAGTAGGTGCGCTGGGGCACGTGCGCGTAGAACGGCTCGCCGCGTTCGAGCAAGCTGGGGAAGAGGCCGTACTCAAACGAGTGGTTCTCGCCCGCCGGGATGTAGTCCAGGACGCGCGGCTCCAAAATGTAAGTCCCGGCGTTGATGTTGTTGGTCGTGATCTCTTCGGGCTTGGGCTTTTCGAGGAAGCGCGCGACGTGGCCGTCCTCGCGCGTCTCGACCAGGCCGTAGGCGCTGGGGTTCTCGACCGGCGTCAGGACGATGGTCGCCGTCGCCTTGCGCTCCGTGTGCTCGCGGATGACGGCCTTCAAATCCAGGTCGGTCAGGATGTCACCGTTGAAGACGACGGTCGGCTCGCGGATTAAGTCTTCGGCGTACTTGTAGGCCCCGGCCGTGCCCATCGGCTGCGGCTCGACCGTGTAGCGGAGGTTGACGCCGAAAGCTGAGCCGTCGCCGAGCTGCTGCTCAATCTTCTGCGGCTGGTAGGAGAGCGAGAGCGTGATGTCCTTGATGCCGGCGCGGCGGAGCGTGTCTATCTGGTAGAGCAGGAACGGGCGGTTGCAGATGGGGACGACGGGCTTCGGCGTGTAAACGGTCAGCGGCCGGAGCCTAGTGCCTTTGCCGCCCGCGAGAATGAGTGCTTGCATGATGAGTCGTCGGGAAAAAAGTCGGCCGTCAATCGTGCTTTGTTTATGAAATAGCGCGGGCGAGTCTAACACCCGGCGGCGGGGCTTATCAAATCACGATTTCCGGCGCGAAGAGTTTGCTTGACACCTCTTGGTGAATGGTAAATAGTTAATGGCAAATAGCGAATTTGAGGTGCAAGCGTTATGAACCGAAGAGAGGCAGTCATCGTCAGCGCCGTGCGGACGCCGACGGGGAAGTTCCAGGGCTCGCTGAAGGATTTTGCGGCGACGGACCTGGGCGCGCTGGTCGTGCGCGAGAGCGTCAGGCGCGCTAATGTTCCGGTCGAAGAGGTGGACGAGGTCATCATGGGGTGCGTCATACAGGCGGGCCTGGGCCAAAACCCCGCGCGGCAGGCGGCGCTCAAGGGCGGCATCCCGTTCGGCGTCTCGGCCGTGACGATTAATAAAGTCTGCGGCTCGGGCCTCAAGTCCGTGATGATGGCGGCGCAGGGGATTCAGCTCGGGGACTCCGAAATCGTCGTCGCGGGCGGGATGGAGTCCATGTCGAACGCGCCCTATTTGATTCCGAAGGCGCGCGAGGGCTACCGATTGGGCAACGGCGTGCTGGTGGACGCGATGATTAACGACGGCCTGTGGTGCGCGTTCGAGAATTACCACATGGGCAACACGGGCGAGGTCGTGGCCTCGCGCTACAACGTCACGCGCGAGGAGCAGGACGAGTACGCCCTGAACTCGCACCGCAAGGCGGCCGCCGCTACTCGCGCCGGGAAGTTCAAGGACGAAATCCTGGCGGTCGAGATTCCGCAGAAGAAGGGAGCGCCCGTCACGCTCGAAGTTGACGAGACCGTGCGCGAGGACACGTCGCTCGAAGTCCTGGCGAAGCTCAAGCCCGCCTTTAAAAAAGAGGGCGGGTCGGTGACGGCCGGCAACGCGCCGGGCGTCAACGACGGGGCTTCCGCGCTGGTCGTCACGTCGGAAGAGAGGGCACGCGCGCTGGGCGTCGAGCCGATGGCGCGCATCGTGGCGCAGGCCACGTCGGGGATAGAGCCGGAACTGGTGATGATGGCCCCCGTCGAGGCGATTCGCAAAGTCTTGAAGAAGGCTGGCTGGTCGCTGAGCGAGGTTGACTTGATAGAGCTGAACGAGGCTTTCTCCGTCCAGGCCGTCGCCATCATCAGGGAGTTAGGTTTGGACCCGGACAAGGTGAACGTCAACGGCGGCGCGGTCGCGCTCGGCCACGCCATAGGACAGTCGGGCTCGCGTCTGCTGACGACGATGCTCTACGAGATGAAGCGGCGCAACGTGCACAGAGGCTTGGCCGCGCTCTGCCTCGGCGGCGGCAACGCCGTGGCGCTGGCCGTCGAAAGGTAAAAAGAGTTGGCGGAGAATTTCACAGTCGAGACGGTGGGCGTGGTCGGCGCGGGCACGATGGGCAACGGCATCGCGCAGGTGGCGGCGCGCGCGGGCCTGCAAGTCGTCCTGCGCGACGTTAAGGACGAATTCTTGGAGCGTGGGATGGCCGCGGTTGACAAGAGCCTGCAACGCGACGTGGACAAGCAGCGGCTGACCGAGGAAGAGAAGCTAACAATCGTCGGCCGCATACGGACGGCGACCGCGCTTGAAGAGTTGCGCGACGCGGACCTCGTGGTCGAGGCCGTGACCGAGGACGTGAAGGTCAAAGCGGAAGTCTTCCGCGCGCTGGACGAAATCACCGGGGCCGGCGCGATTCTCGCGTCGAACACTTCGAGCATCTCCATCACGAAGCTCGGCGCGGCCACGCGCCGGCCGGACAAAGTGATAGGGATGCACTTCATGAACCCCGTGCCCGTGATGAAGCTCGTCGAGATCATCCGGGGCATCGCCACGTCGGACGAGACTTACAGAATCGTTCACGACCTGACGCTCAAGCTCGACAAGACGCCGCTCGAATGCAACGACATGCCCGGCTTCGTCTCGAACCGCGTGCTGATGCCCATGATTAACGAGGCCATCTTCGTGCTCTACGAGAATGTAGCCACGCGCGAGAGCATTGACGGGATTATGAAACTGGGCATGAACCACCCGATGGGGCCGCTGACGCTCGCGGACTTCATCGGCCTGGACGTTTGCCTGGCGATCCTCAACGTCCTGCACGACGGCCTGGGCGATCCGAAGTACCGCGCCTGCCCGCTGCTCAAACGCTACGTTGACGCCGGCTGGCTCGGCCGCAAGACGGGCCGCGGGTTTTACGAATATTAAAAGTGATGAGGACCGTTTCGCACTACTGCCAAAAATGCCTGGCGGCGAACCCGCTGGGGCAGGAGTTGTGTGGGCGGTGCGGGACGCGCCTGATGCTGGTGGTGGAGCCGCCGGCGGCGCGCTTCGAGGAGGGCGCGCTCGGGGCCACGCACGAGGAGCACCTCCTGGAGCGCATCTCGGCGCTCGAAAACAGGCTCATGCGCCTGACGGACAAGTTGGAGCAGACCTTAGACCTCCTGCTCCGGCAGGCGAAGAACGCTTACTTCGACCACGCCCTGATTGACACGCTCATCACGGTCCTCGCGGAGACGAACGTTCTGGACGCCGCGCGCCTCAACAAACTGTGGCGCGAGCGCTGCCAGAAGGACACGGAGGAGCAGGAGACGGCCGCGCGGCGCGAGCGGCTGCGGGCGAAAGTCCTGGCGGCGTACAAGGGGACCCAGGCGGTCGCCTTCGAGAGCGAAGTCCAGGAGGGCTTCGGCCTGCTGGCCCTCAAGAAGACGACACAGGGCGCGCGCAAGTTGGAGCGCGCCGCCGCGCTCCACCCGACGAACGCGCCGCTGCACGCCTTCCTCGGCGAGCACTACTTCGGGGCGGGCAAGAACGCGCTCGCGATAGATTACCTGGTGCGGGCCGTGGACGCCGACCCGAAGAACGAGAAGGTGCGTCTGCTGCTCGGCCTGGCCTGCGGCGACAAAGGTGAAGTGGGGCGCGCCAAGAGGCTCTTGCGGGATTCGGTGCGCCGCGCGGGCGCGACCTTCGCCGCGCATTATGGCCTGGGCCGGCTGCTCGCCGCCGAGGAGAAGTGGGCCGAGGCGCTGAAAGAGTTCAAGCGCGCGCTCGCCGCCAGTCCCTCGGCCGAGGCGCATTACGTCGTCGGCGGAGTTTACTACCACCTGCGGCGCGACCGCCCGGCCGAGCGCCATCTGCGCAAGGCCGTCGAGGAGGACCGCTTTTACACGGAAGTTTTCTACGTCCTCGGACTGGTGCTCTGGCGACTGGGCAAGGCGGAGCAGGCGCGCAACGCCTTCCAGGTCGTCAGCGAGGCCGAGCTGAAGGAGCCCCGCTTCCGCTCGTCCGCGCGCCGCATCCTGCGCACGGGCGAGGCCCCGCCCGCTTTGATGCTTTTCGGCCCCGAAGAGGGCGAGCCGAAGGCCCTGATTACGGGCGGCGACAGGCGGCTGGCCGAGGCCCTGCGCCGCGAGGCTCTGGCCGCCTTCGAGGACGGCGGCCCGCCCGCACGGCCCGCGGCGCGTTGACTCTCGCCCCCGAGCGGTTATAATAACGCCTTTTGCGCGCGCCTCAGCGAAAGCGACGTGTCCGTACAGGGTGGGTGAGTGATGAGAATCGAGCTTGACAGGCTGGAAGAGACGGGCGACCGATTCGCCCACCGCTACGAGCCCGAAGAGTTGGTGCTGGACGAGGAGCACGCGCGCCTGACGGAGCCGCCCGAGGTTTCGGGGCGCGTCAGCCGCAGCGGGCACGAGGTCCGCCTGCGGGGGAAAATTACGGCCCGCGCCGAGGTTGACTGCGACCGCTGCCTGAAATCGGTCGAGACCCCCGTGGAGGCGGAGTTCGACGTGAGCTACGTCCCCGAGGAAGACTACAGGGCGAGCGAGGCCGCCGAGCTACAGGAAGATGACCTGGGCCTCTCCGTCTTCGACGGCGCGACGATTGACGTGGACGAGCTGGTGCGCGAGCAACTGCTCCTGGCGCTGCCGTCGCGCGCCCTCTGCACCGAAGAGTGCAAGGGCCTCTGCCCGACCTGCGGCGCGGACAGAAACGCCGACGCCTCGTGCGGCTGCGAGACCAAAGAAGTTGACCCGCGCTGGGCGGGACTATTAAAAGCCGTGAAAGGTGACGGGTGACAGGTGACAAGATAAGAGCTTGTCTTTACCTGTCACCTGTCACCCGTCACCTACTTACTGGAGTCATAATTATGCCTAATCCGAAACGACGCCATTCCAAGGCCCGGACGCGCAAGCGCCGGGCGCACGACGCGCTGCGCCAGCCGCAGACCTCCACCTGTCCGAACTGCCAGGAGCCGCGCATGCCGCACCGCGTGTGCCCGAAGTGCGGCTACTACAAAGGCCGCGAAGTAGTGCACGTCGAAGAGTCAGCGTAAAGCCAGTGATGAGTGACGAGTGCTGAGTAATGAGTCAACGGCTCTTACTCGTCACTCGTCACTCGTCGCTCATTACTGCTCTTAATGAAGCACGGGCAAAATCCATTGACCGGCAAGGTCGTCGTGGACGCGATGGGCTCGGACAACGCGCCGCACGCGGAGATTGACGGCGCTCTGGCGGCCACGCGCGACCTGGGGCTGGGCGTCATCCTCGTCGGCCAGCTTGAGCGGGTCGAGCCCGAGTTGCGCCGCTGCGGCTGGCGCAAGCAGGGCGACCGCGGCATCGAGCTGGTCGAGGCCGAGGAAGTCATCGGCATGGACGAGCCCGTGGCGACCGCCGTCCGCCGCAAGAAGAAAAGCTCTTTGAGGGTCGGGTCGAAACTCGTCACCGAGGGTCGCGCCGACGGCTTCGTCTCGGCCGGCAACACGGGCGCGGCGATGGCGACCGCGAAGATGGTCATAGGGATGCTGCCCGGCGTGGACCGGCCCGCGCTCGCCGCCATGATCCCGACGAAGGGGTCCAAGCCGGTGCTGCTTCTGGACGTGGGCGCGAACGCCGAGTGCAAGGCGCACCACCTGGCACAATTCGCCATCATGGGCGACGCCTACTGCCGCGCGGTGCTGGGGACCGAGAAGCCCTCGGTCGGCCTGATGAGCATCGGCGAGGAGGAGGCCAAGGGCAACGACCTGACGAAGGAGGCGTTCCCGCTCCTGCGGGACTTGAGCAGTCTCAACTTCGTCGGCAACGTCGAGGGGCGCGATGTCTTCACCGGCGCGGTGGACGTGATCGTCACAGACGGCTTCACGGGCAACGTCATGCTCAAACTCTCCGAGGGGCTGACGGAAGCGATGCTCTCGATGATTAAGCGCGAGCTGATCGCGTCGGCGATGACGCGCGCCGGGGCGATGCTCGCCAGGCCCGCGTTCCGCAACATCAAAAAGCGTCTGGACTACGCGGAGTACGGCGGGGCTCCCTTGCTGGGCGTCCGGCAGATCGTGATGATCGGCCACGGCCGCTCGAACGCGCGCGCCATCCGCAACGCCATCCGCAACGTCAAGGAGTTTTCCGAGCACCGCGCCAGCCAGCGCATCGAGCGCGGCATCAGCGAGACCAACGCGCGCGAGTACGCCGAAGCGGCAGTAAATAGTAAATAGTAAATGGTGAATGGACGGGCGGCCACGGCTTTGACTTTGTCTTTTCACCATTTTCTATTTACTATTCACCATTCACCCAGAGGAAAGAGATGGCAAAAATCAACGCTGGCATCCTGGGGACGGGCCACGCTTACCCCGAAGGCATTCTGACGAACGCCGACCTGGAGAAGATGGTGGACACCTCCGACGAGTGGATCACCAAGCGCGTCGGCATCAAGCAGCGCCGCAAGGCCGCGAAGGGCGAGTACACGTCGCTCTTCGCCGTCCGCGCCGCGCGCGAGGCCATTGAGCGCGCGCGGATTGACCCTTCGGAGATAGACACGCTCATCTGCGCCACCGTCACGCCGGACCAGATTCTGCCCTCCACGGGCTGCCTGATTCAGGCCGAGCTGGGAGCCAACAACGCCGCGGCCTTCGACCTCGCCGCCGCCTGCTCCGGTTTCCTCTATGGGCTGACGCTGGCGAACGGGTTGATTCGGACGGGCCAGTCGCGCCGCGCGCTCGTCGTCGGCGCGGAAGTCCTGACGCAGTACGTTGACTACACAGACCGCTCCACCTGCGTCATCTTCGGCGACGGCGCGGGCGCGGCCGTCCTCGGCCCCGTCGAGGCAGACCGCGGCATCCTGGCCGCGCGCATCAGGTCCGACGGGCGCTACGCCGAGCACCTGTACGCGCCGGGCGGCGGCACGCGCCTCGGCTCGTCCGCGGAGACGATTGCGTCCGGCGAGCATTTTTTCAAGATGAAGGGCAACGAGCTTTTCAAAGTCGCCGTGCGCTCGATGACGGACGTTTCGCGCGAGGTGTTGGAAGAGGCGGGGAAGAAGGCCGACGACGTTAACCTCTTCATCCCGCACCAGGCGAACCAGAGAATCACGGACGCGGTTGCCAGCAAGCTCGAAGTTGACGAGTCGAGGGTCTACTCGAACATCTCCATGCACGGCAACACCTCCTCGGCCTCGATTCCGATTGCGCTCGACGAGTGCGTGGAGGCGGGGCGCATCAACGAGGGCGATTTGGTCTTGATGGCGTCGTTCGGCGGCGGCGTCACGTGGGGCGGCGTGCTGGTGCGCTGGTAGAAGTTTTGAAGACGATGCAAACGAGATTCTTTATCGCCGCCCTGCTCGCGCTGCTCCTTTGCGTGGGAGGCGGCGGCGCGCTGGCACAAAAAGATGAGGACAGCAGCCGGCGCTGGCTGTCGGTCGAGGTGACGGACGAGCAGGGGCAGCCTTTGAAGAGCGCCTGTGTGGTGCTCGTTCCCAAGAAGGGCGAGACTGTTTTGCTCAACACAGACAAGCGCGGGCGCGTCAGGTTTAAGAAGCCGGCGGCGGGCCGCTACAGGGTCACGGCCAAGAGCGACGGGTACGAGTTGCAGGGAAAGGAAGTCACGGTCGGCGCGGGCGGTGAGACGGTCGCCTTCACCCTGCGACCACGCGCGAATTGACGATGGCAAGTCTGGCGTACATTTTCCCCGGACAGGGCTCGCAGTTCTCCGGGATGGGGAAGGACCTCGCGGCGTTGTACCCGGCCGCGCGGCAGGTCTTTCAGGAGGCAGACGACGCGCTCGGCTTCTCCGTCTCGCGCCTCTGCTTCGAGGGCACGGCCGAGGAGCTGCAACTGACGGAGAACACGCAGCCCGCCATCTTGACGACCTCCGTCGCGGCGCTTCGCGCGCTCGAAGCCGAAGGAGCGCCAGCGCCCGCTTACGTCGCGGGCCACAGCCTCGGCGAATACTCGGCGCTGGTCGCCGCGGGCGCGCTCTCTTTGGCGGACGCCGTGCGGACTGTGCGCTTGCGCGGGCGCTTCATGCAGGAGGCCGTCCCCGTCGGCACGGGCGCGATGGCCGCCGTGATGGGCGCGGACGCGGAGACGGTTGAGGCAGCCTGTGCGGAGGCGCGGCAGGATGAAGTCTGCTCGCCGGCGAACATCAACTCGCCGAACCAGGTCGTCATCGCGGGGCACGCCGGGGCGGTTGACCGCTGCGTGGGCGTGCTCAAGGAGCGGTGGGGCAAGCGTGCCATCAAGCTCAACGTGAGCGCCCCTTTTCACTGCCGGCTGATGATGCCGGCGCAGGAAAGGCTCGCCGCGGAGCTTGAAAAACTGTCGTTCAATGATTTACGTTTACCGCTCGTCACCAACGTGGATGCGGGCCTCATTCGGGGCGGGGCCGAGGCGCGTGACGCGCTCGTCAGGCAAGTCTCTTCGCCCGTCCGCTGGCTGGAGTCCGTGCGACTGTTAATCGGCGAGGGCGTCCAGACCTTCGTCGAGGTCGGCCCGGGCAAGGTTCTGTGCGGGCTGGTGCGCCAGATAGAGCGCGGCGCTACTTGCGTGAACGCGGGCGACGCCGACGGCCTCGTGGCGGCGAAAGAGGCGCTCGCCGGCGTTTAAAAGATTTCCAAAGGTTTTCCATCAATCATAAGGAGCAAATCGGTCATGCCCGATACACAAGAGATTGAAACTAAAGTGAAGCAGATCATCGTGGACGAGTTAGGGGTGGACGAGAACGAGGTCACCCCCAACGCCCGCTTCATAGACGACCTGGGCGCGGACTCGCTCGACACGGTCGAACTCGTCATGCGCTTCGAGGAGGAGTTCGGCATCGAAATCCCCGACGAGGACGCCGAGAAAATTCAGAGCGTGCGCGATGCCTACAACTACATCGAGCAGCACAAGGCGAAATAAGAGCCGTGACAAGTGACAGGTGACAGGTGACAGGAGAGCACGCTTCTTCTTGTCACCTGTCACCTGTCACCTGTCACTGTTTTCAAAGGAGTACTCATCTTGCAACGTCGCGTCGTGGTTACGGGTGTCGGCCTGATTACGCCGGTGGGCAATTCGGTGGAGGCCACCTGGTCCGCGCTGATGCAGGGGCGCAGCGGCGTGGACTACATCAAGAAGTTCGACGTCGAAAAGTTCCCCGTCAAGTTCGCCGCCGAGGTCAAGGACTTCAACCCGCTCGACTACGTCGAGAAGAAAGAGGCGCGCAAGATGGGCGCCTTCATACACTACGCCATCGCCGCCGCGGACGAGGCCATCAAGGACAGCGGCCTCCAGATTACGGACGAGAACGCGGAGCAGGTCGGGACGTACATCAGCAGCGGCATCGGCGATTTCTGGGCCATCGAGCGCGAGCACTCGAAACTTTTGGACGAAGGCCCCGGTAGGGTCTCGCCCTTCTTCATCCCGTCGGCCATCGTCAATCTGGCCGCCGGCCAGGTCTCCATCCGCCACCGGGCGAAGGGGCCGAACTCGGCCACCGCGACCGCTTGCGCGGCGGGCGCTCACGCCATCGGCGATAGCTTCAGACTCATCCAGCGGGGCGACGCGGACGCGATGATCTGCGGCGGCGCGGAATCCGCCATCACGCCCATGTCGGTCGCGGGCTTCGCCGCGATGCGCGCGCTTTCGACTCGCAACGACGACCCGCAGCACGCCTCGCGTCCTTTCGAGCGCGACCGCAACGGCTTCGTCATAGGCGAGGGCGCAGGCATCGTCATCCTCGAAGAGTTGGAGACGGCTCGCCGGCGCGGCGCGAAGATTTACGCGGAGATTGTCGGCTACGGCATGACCTCAGACGCTTTTCACATCACGATGCCTGACGAGACCGGCTCGGGCGCGATTCGCGTCATGCAGAAGGCTTTGAAGGACGGGGGCGTCGAGACCGATGCCGTGGAATACATCAACGCGCACGGGACCTCGACGCCGTACAACGACAAGTTCGAGACGGCCGCCATCAAGAAGGTCTTCGGCGAGCACGCCTACCGGCTCGCCGTCAGCTCCACGAAGTCCATGACGGGCCACCTGCTCGGCGCGGCCGGCGGCATCGAGGGCGTCTTCTCCGTGCTGGCGATTCACCACAAGACCGTGCCGCCGACGACCAACTACTTCAACCCTGACCCGGAGTGCGACCTGGACTACGTGCCCAACGAGCCGCGCGAACTCGAAGTCAACTACGCACTCTCCAACAGCTTCGGCTTCGGCGGCACGAACGCCGCGCTGCTGTTCAAGAAGTTTGAGGAATAGTGGTCAGTGGTCGGTGGTCAGTGGTCAGTTAAAACAACTGGCCTTAAACTGACCACTGACCACCGACCACTGACCACTGATTATGAAAACGATTGTTCTGATGAAGCAGGTCGCCAACAAGGACGCGATCCTGAGGATTAACAAGGACGCGACCTGGATCGAAGAGGGCGACCTCTCTTACGAGGTCAACGAGTCGGACGGCTACGCGCTCGAAGAGGCCCTGCGCCTGAAGGAGAAGCTGGGCGGCGAGGTCGTCGTCTGCTCGATGGGGCCGCAGCGCGTCAAGACCGTCATCAAGGACGCGCTCGCGCGCGGAGCAGACCGCGCCATCCACGTCACGGGCGACGACCTGCAACACCTCTCGCCCTACGCCGCGGCTGCCGTCCTGGCCGAGGCCGTGCGCGGCGAGCAGGCCGACCTCATCCTGACCGGCTTGCAGTCAGACGACTACGGCTACGCGCAGACGGGCGTCATCCTGGCCGAGTTGTTGGGCCTGCCGCACGCGACGATTGTCATCGAGGTGGATGCGACGGCCGAACGCTTGCGCGTCAAGCGCGAGTTGGAGAGCGGCTGGTATCAGTGGTACGAGATGCAGCGGCCCGCCCTGCTGACGATTCAGTCCGGCATCAGCCAGATTCGCTACGCCACCCTGAAAGGCATCATGGCGGCGAAGAAGAAAGAGATCAGGGAAGTCACGCCCGCGGCCGAAGCCACTCAGCGCCCCTCCCACCAGCGCATCGAAAAAATCTACTTCCCGCAGAAGACCAAGCAGACGCAATTCCTCGGCGGCGGCGACGCCAAGAAGGGCGCGGCCGAGCTCGCCGAGAAACTGCGAACCGAGGCGAGGGTTATTTAAAAGATGAGCAACGGCATTTTAGTTTTCGCGGAGCACAGGGACGGTGTTCTGAACAAGACTTCGTTCGAGGCGATTGCGGCGGCGCAGAGTCTGGCGGCGGAGTTGGGACAAGGTGTGACGGCCGTCCTGGTCGGCTCGGGCGCGGAGGGCTTGGCGCAGGAGGTCGCGGGCTACGAGGTGACGCGCGTCCTCTACGCCGAGAACGAGAAGTTGGCCCAGTACACGCCGGACGGCTACACGGACGCGATGGAGCAGGTCGTGCGCAACGCCGACCCGCAGTACGTCATCCTGCCGCACACTTACCTCGTGCGCGACTTCGCGCCGAAGCTCGCGGCGCGCTTCCAGAAAGGGCTCATCAGCGACTGTGTCCGCGCGCAGGTCGCGGAAGGGCGCGTGACGTTCTCGCGCCGCATCTTCCTCGGCAAGATTGACGCGGACGTGACCTCGGACGGCGAGCCGCCCGTGTTCGCCACCTTCCAGTCGGGCGCGTATCGCGGCGACCAGGCGAAGAAAGGCGGCGGCGCGCAGGTCGAGAAGATGAGCGTCGAGGTCGGCGACATACGCATGAAGCCGGAGGCCCCGTTCCAGGAGGTCAAGCAGGCCGTGGACCTGACGAAGGCGGACGTGATCGTCGCCATCGGGCGCGGCATCAAGAGCAAGGAGAACATCGCGCTCGCCGAACAATTGGCACAGGCTTTGGGGGGCGACATAGCAGCCTCGCGCCCCATCTGCGACGCCGAGTGGCTCCCGATTGACCGCCAGATAGGCTCCTCGGGCCAGACGGTCGCGCCCAAGCTCTACGTCGCGCTCGGCATCTCGGGCGCGATCCAGCACCTCGTCGGCATGAAGAACTCGGGCACCATCGTCGCCATCAACAAAGACCCTGAGGCCCCCATCTTCGACATCGCGGACTACGGCATCGTCGGCGACCTCTTCGAGGCCGTCCCCGTCCTCACCGAAGAGATTAAGAAGCTCAAAGGTTAAAAAAGAAGTCGGCGGGGGTAAACCTCCCTTCCTGACCTGCTAATTGGTCTGCGTGGAGTCATTCAACTCACGCCGCCTCGCAGGTCGGGAAGAGGGGCTTGCCCCCGCTCGCTGTGTGCGCGTCCTCAGTGGCCGTAGATGAGCGTCTTGATCTGCCAGCGCCCGTCCTTCCTGACGAAGGTCGCGCTGTTGCGCTCCTTGTAGGCGGGCGAGTTGTCTTTGTACGTCGTCCTGCGCTCGAAGTGGACCGTGGCCTCGTCGGCCGAACTCCCGGCCAATTGCGCGTTATAGATTTCGTCCCCGGCGACGTTGGGCTCGCCCGCCTGCGGGCTCACCCAGTCGTCCTTGTCGTAGTCCTTGCCGCGCCAGCGGCTGCTGAACTCTGGGGCCAGGAGGCGGTCGAGCGTCGCCTTGTCGCCGCGGTTGATGGCCGCGAAGTATTGCTTGATGAGCCCCGTCAGCTCGCTCAGCATCTTGTCCTTGCTCTCGGCGGCCGCCTGCGGCGACGACGCCGCCTGGCCGCCCGAGTCCGGCCCGAAGGCGGGCTCGTCGGACTTCTTGCAGGCAAAACCGACGCCCGCGACCACGGCCGCCACGAGCGCGAGAGGGAAGATTCTTTTCACCGAACTTAGACTCCTTCGTGGAAGATTAATCAGGCCGGCTGGTGCTTAACTATCGGTCGCGGCGCGAAGTTGCTGGGCCAGTTCTACCAGACTCGCGTTTTATTGTCTATCACTATCAGGCAGCAGCCCGCGCATGTCGCGCAGCACCTCCTCGGGCTTCCAGTCGTTGCCGCGGTAGGACTTGGCGAACTTGCCGTCCGGCCTCAGGAGCACGGTGTTGAGCGAGTGCGCTATCTGATCCTTCTCGGGCACGTAGCTGAAGTTGAAGGTCTGGGCCATGTGGAAAATCTCCGGCTTCTCGCCCGCCGCGAACTCCCAGTGCGAGAAGGTCTCCTTGTCGTAGCGGCCCGTGTGCGCGGCCCCGTAGCTGCGCAGGACTTTCGGCGTGTCGTGTTCCGGGTCGAAGCTGACGCTCAAGAGGTGCGTCCGCTCGTAGAGCGCGGGGTCTTTGCTCAGCTCCTGCTCGATGGCGGCGAAGTTGTTGCTCATCAGGGTGCAATACTCTGGCACGGGGCAGCGCGTGTAGATGAAGGTGATGAGCAGGGCCTTGCCGCGGTACTGCGACAGGCTGACGCGCTTGCCGTCCTGATTAATCAGCTTGAAGTCCGGGACCGCGGAGCCGGGTTGGAGCAGAACCGTCTCGTCGAATCCGGGCACGTCCTCGTGCGTGTAGGGCTTCTGCACGACGACGACTTCTTCGAGCCAGGCGGAGGTGTCCGTGACGACGAGCGTGGCCTGCACCCCGTCGCCGGACCTCATCACGTCGAGCGGCCAGGCGTCCTTGAGCTTGAACGTCATCGTCATCGCGTCCATGAAGCCCTTGACCTCCTCATGCTTGATCGTGGCCGTCTGCTGCGCCTTGTCCACGGAGAGGACCCTGCCCGTCAGCTCGAAGCGCCTGCCCTGCGGCTCCGGCGCGGACGGCTGCGACTGGCAGGAGGCCAGGAGGAGACAGAGAAGCGGGAAGAAGAGGGCGGGTAAGTTTCGTTTCATCATGTTCAGCGGCGTTTGAGCTGGTCTGTGTAGAGCGTCTGGTAGACCCAGTAGTTGGGCAGGACTTTGTAGACGTACTCCTTCGACTGGGCGAAGCCGATTTCGAGGACGTAGCGGTCTGGGTCGTTGGAGCGCGCGCGGGCGACCCAGCGCGCGACGTTGTCCTCGCCGCCGTTGTAGGAGGCGGCGACCGCCTGCGGCATCTCGGGGAACTGGCGGAAAAGTTGGCCCATGTACTCGGAGCCGAAGAGGACGGCGACGCGCGGGCTGTAAAGCTCGTCCTGCCGGAAGTCTGAGAGGCCGAGCTGCCCGGCCATCTGGTCCGCGGTCGAGGGGATGAATTGCAGCAGGCCGCGCGCCGCCGCGTTCGACTTGGCCTCGGGCTTGAAGCGCGACTCCTGCCGCATGATGGCGAGCACGAAGCGCGGGTCCACGCCGCGCGGCGGCGCGTACTCAAGGAGCGCCTCCCTGTAGGGCGCGGGGTAGAGCAGCTCGACCGCCTCGCGCGGGGCCAATTCCAAAAGATAATCCGCGGGCACGCGCTTCCAGAGCGGCTCGCTGTAGCGGACGGCGTGGCTCGCGTTGTCGCCGCGCCTGTAGAGGACCGCGAGCGTGTAGGCCGAATCATTGCCGGCGGCGGGCGCTTCGCCCTGCGGCTTCTCGTCCGCCGCGCCGGAAGCACTGCCGGCGGCGGCCAACTCTGCCGCGCCCTCGTCGTAGAGCCCAAGGAAGAGCAGCTCGTCGGCCAGCGCGCGGCGCGACGGGTGCGCGTTCGGGTTCGACTGTCCCTGTGCCAGAACTGTTTGCCGTCCGGCCGCGACGAGCCGGCCCGACGGCGGGCTGCTGTAGTCGGGCAACTCGCTGTACGCACGGCGCGCAAGGTCGAGCAGCTCGTTTCTCAGCGCCTCGTCTTCGGTGAGTCGCAGCGCAGCCTGGGCGGCGCGTCGCGCGGCGTCGAACTGGCGTGATGCTATGGCCTTCTGCGCCTCCGCGCGGAGCGAGTCGGCGCGAGAGCGCAGCGCGTCGCGCGTCTTCTCGTTGGCGGCGAGCGCGCGCAGGCGGCGCGTCGCGCGACCGCCGTAATACTGGCCGCGCCCTTCGGGTATCGCCAGGTAAGCGGCGACCGATTCGTCCGTGCGGCCGAGTTGTTCGAGCGCGTAGGCGCGCATGAAGGCTATCTCGGTCGGGTTGGTGCTGCCCGAGGTGCTCGCGCCGCCCGTGTCCGGCTCTTTCGAGAGGGCGTCGAAGTCGGCGAGCGCCTTCCCCCAATCATTTTGTGCCAAATGAATCCGCGCCTGCGAGAAGAGAGCGAGCGCGGCGGTCTGCCCCTTGAAGCGCGCGCGCGTCTGCTCGACCCAGGAGAGCGCCTCGTCGTCGCGGCCCGCGTCGCGCAGCACGTCAACGATGTTGAGGTAGGCGCGCTCCAAGGTAGAGCCCGTGCCGTAGCGCTCTATGACGGACTTGTAGGCACTGATAGCCTCGTCGTACTGCTTCGTGCGCGCGTAGGAGGCGGCCGTGAAGCCGAGCGCGTCGCGCGCGTTCGCGCTCTCCGGGAACTCCTTCACGACGCGCTGGAAGTATTTGACGGCCTCCGCGAAATTGCGCTCCTGGTAGAAGCCGCGCCCCGTCATGTAAAGGGCTTCGGGGACGTTCGCGCCCGTGTTGTAGCGCTCGACAATCGCCGTGTAGTGGCGGCGCGCGCCCGCGAAGTCGCGGTTGAAGTTGTAGATTTTGGCACGGCGCAGGTGCTCGCTCTCAGAGAGTTGCGGCGCGGCCGTCTCGCTCCCGCCGTCGAGCGTGTCGAGGCCCCGCGCGCCCGCGAGCGCGAAGTCGTCCGGCTGCGAGGCGTCGGGCACCTCGTTGACTAAACTGCCGAAAGCCTCGCGCGCGGCCTCCTTCTGGTTGCTGAGCAGGTGGGCCTGGGCGACGAGCGAGAGCGCCTCGCGCTGAGCGGGTTTGCCTGTGGCGGAGGCGCGCGGGCGCAGGGCGCGTATCGCGCTCTGATAATCGCGGCTCTCGAAAAAGCTCTCGCCGAGGCGAGCCCCGGCCGCGTCGCCGAGCAGGCTCTGGGGCGCGGTGGCTAAAAGCTGGCGCAGCTTTTCGCGTTCGAGCGCGAGGTCGCCTGTCGAGCGCGCCATCTCCGAGAGGTGCCAGAGGGCGTACTCCGCGAGCGGCGAGTTGCGCGCGACGACGCGCTGGTATTGCGACTGGGCCACGGCGGCGTTGCCCGTGCGCTCGGAGAGGCGCGCGAGCAGGTAGTCGTAGTTGTTCAGCGCGAAGGCGCGCGGGTCCGAAGATTGCAGCGCCTGCAACTCCGCGACGGCCGCGGCGTAGTCGCCGCCCTCGACCGCGGCGCGGACGCGCTCGTGCCGCTCGCGCGGAGTCTGCGCGCCCGCCGGGCAAAGAGCCACGAGCAGAAAGAGTGCGGCCGCCGCGAGGCGATAACGCGTGTGCTGTTTCGGCATGGCTTGAATTATCGTCCAGGGCGATTCAAGAATTCAAATCAGGAATTAACCACAGAGGACACAGAGGAACACAGAGGAGGACGAAATTAAGAAATCCAGATTTCAGATTTGAGATTTCAAATCCCTTTCTTCCCTCTGTGTCCCTCTGTGCCCTCTGTGGTGAATCCGCCCGCGCCGAATCTGTGCTAGGATGAAAATTAATGAATCCCACGCAGACGAGAAAAGAGGAGCGGCGTGCGGTGTTGCTTGACGGCACGCGCGTCGCCGAAGAGATCAAGCGCGAGGCGGCGGCCGAGGCCGAGCGGCTCAAGCGCGAGTACGGCGTCGTCCCGTGCCTGGCGGTCGTGCGCGTCGGCGAAGACCCCGCCTCTGCCGTGTACGTCGGGAGCAAGGTTCGCACCTCGCAGGCGCTCGGCCTGCGCTCCGAGCACCACGCGCTCCCAGAGGAGACGAGCGAGCAGGGGTTGCTGGACTTGGTCGGCGAGCTCAACGCGCGCGACGACGTTGACGGCCTGCTGGTGCAGTTGCCGCTGCCGGCGCACATGACGGAGCGGCGCGTCGTCGAGGCGGTTGACCCTGCGAAGGACGTGGACGGATTCCACCCCGTCAACATCGGGCGGCTCTCGCTCGGCCAGGAGACGCTCGCGCCCTGCACGCCCGTCGGCATCCTTGAGCTGCTCGAACGCAACGAGATTCCCCTCCGCGGCGCGAGCGCCTGCGTCGTCGGGCGCAGCCAGATCGTCGGCCGCCCCGTCGCGCAGCTCCTCCTACAGCGCGACGCGACCGTGACCATCTGCCACTCGCGCACGACGGAGCTGGCCTCAGTCACGAGCCGCGCAGACATCCTCGTCGCCGCCATCGGGCGCGCGGGCTTCATCCGCGGCGAGCACATCAAGCCGGGCGCGGTCGTCATAGACGTTGGCATGAACAGGGTGGCGGACGAGGACGAGGCGCGCGACCTCTTCGGCGACGACGCCGAGCGGCGCGTGAAGATTATCCGCGAGCGCGGCTCCACGCTCGTCGGCGACGTGCACCCCGCGGAGGCGGATCGCGTCGCGGGTTACCGCACCCCGGTCCCCGGCGGCGTCGGCCTGCTGACGGTCGCCGCCCTGATGCGGAACACGATTAAGGCCGCGAAGTGGCGGCGCGGGATTTCGTGAGTTAAATGCTGAGGGTCGGCCTGACGGGTTCGATTGCCGTGGGCAAGTCGTTCGTCACGTCCGTCCTCGCGGAGCTGGGCTGCCGCGTGCTGGACGCGGACCAGACGGCGCGCGAGGTGGTGGCGGCGGGGAGCCCGGGCCTGCGCGCGGTGGCGGAAGCTTTTGGCACAGAAATCCTGCGGGAGGACGGCACGCTCGACCGCGCGCGACTGGGCGCGATCGTCTTCGCGGACGAAAAAAAGCGGCTCCTCTTAAATTCCATCCTCCACCCGTTTATAATCGCCGCCCAGGACGAGCGGCTGCGTGAGTGGGAGGCGGAAGACCCCGAAGGCATCGCGGTCGTGGATGCCGCGCTGATGATCGAGTCGGGCGGCTACAAGCGTTTCGACAAGTTGATCGTCGTTCACTGCCGCCCGGAGATTCAGGTCGAGCGGCTGATGGCGCGCAACGCCGTCTCGCGCGAGGAGGCCGAGCGCCGCATCAGGGCGCAGATGCCGCAGGAAGAGAAGATGCGTTACGCTGACTTTCTGATAGACAGCTCCCACGGCTTCGACGACACGCGGCGGCGCGCGGCGGAAGTTTACGCGGAGCTGAGAAAACTGGCGGGCGGCTAAATTCCGGCTATGACGAGAAGGAATAAGGCTAAGCTGAGGGGCAGGATCGAACGCTGGCGCGTCCGCGTCGCGGCGGCGCTCGTCACGGTGATGGCTCTGACGGGCGGCTGCTTCCTGGATCACGACGTTGAGCAGTTTTACGGGCTCGCCGCCACGCCGCGCGCGCAGGAGTTTCGCTGGAGCGACGGCGGGCTGCCGCAGGTCTTCGACCCCGCGCTCGCCGCGGCCCCGCCCGACACGGACGCCGTGCGCGCGCTCTACGAGGGGCTGACCGAGTACGACCCGAAGACGCTCGCGCCCGTGCCGGGCGTGGCCGCGCTCTGGGAGTCTTCCCCTGACGCGCGCGTCTGGACCTTCCACCTGCGGCGCGACGCGCGCTGGTCGAACAACGACCCCGTCACGGCGCAGGACTTCGTGCGCTCGTGGCGGCGCACGCTTGAGCTTGGCGACCGCGCGCCGCACGCGCGCCTGCTGAGGAACATAGAGGGCGTCGCGCCGGCCGTCGTCTACCCCTCGCCGGAGCCTACGCCGCCGGCAGCGCCCGAACAGCCGCAGGCGGCCGCGGGCGGCACGGGGCGTAGCGAAGAGCCGAAGAAGGAGACGAAGGATGATGCCCGGCCGCAGCCGTTCGGCGCGGAGGTGGTTGACGATTACACGCTGCGCGTCCACCTGCAACGGCCGGACCCGGGGTTTCCGGCGCTCGCCTCGCACCCTGTCTTCCGCCCCGTGCACAAACTCGACAGCCTTTCGGCAGAGCCCGGCCCCGCGCCCGTGCGGCCCGTCTCGAACGGCGCTTTCCAGTTGACGAAGGTGGGCAACGACGGCGTGGTCCTGGAGCGCGCGAAGAGCTACTGGGACGCGAGCGCCGTCTCGCTTCAGCGCGTCGAGTTCGTCCCGGCCAAGGACGCGGAGGCGGCGCTCGCGGCCTACCACGCGGGCGAGGTTGACGCCGTCACCAACGCGGGCTTCGAGCCGCTGGCGCTCAAGCTGCTCGCGCCCTACAGGGACTTCCGCCGCGCCACTTTCGGCGCGCTCACCTACTACAGCTTCAACACGGCGCGGCCCCCCTTCGATGACGTGCGCGTGCGCGAGGCGCTCTCGATAGCGATTGACCGCGACCGCATCAGCCAGGACGAGCTGGGCGGCGCGACCGAGCCCGCGAAAAGATTCCTGCCCGCGCAACTGGCCGCGGCTGGCATGGGCGGGCAGGCGCAAGTCTCGCCGGTCGAGCGCGACGTGGAGCGCGCTCGCTCGCTGCTGGCCGAGGCCGGCTACCCGCTGGGCCAGAATTTCCCGAAGATCAGGCTGCTCGTGAACCGCAACGCACAGCAGCGGCAGGTGGCCGCGGCCATCGCCGAGATGTGGCGCAACGCCCTCAATGTGGAGACGGAGATTATTCAGAAGGACTGGGCCGAGTACGAGATCGCTTTCCGCGAGGGCGACTACGACGTGGCGCGGCGCAGCTACGTGATGCAGGCGGCCGACGAGTCGGCTTCGCTGCGCGGGATGTTCGAGCCGGAGACGCCGCCCGTCATCATGCTCACGCCGCAGGGCATCGTCGAGCAGCCGCCGCAGCCGAAGGCAGAGGCGGGCAGGGAAGGCGGCGCGGACGTGGGCGGTGAAAGCGTCGCGCCGGCCGAGCCTTCGGTGCCCGCGCCGCTGCTCATCCTCTCGGAGGCGCAGGCCCTCAGGGAGATGCCGGCGATGCCGATCTACTTCGCACGGTCTTACGCGCTGGTCAAGCCCTACGTCGTCGGCTTCGAGGCCAACCTGCTCGACGCGCCGTCACTGAAGCACGTCCGGCTTGACACCTCCTGGCAGCCGCCCAAGACGGCCGGCCTCGCGTGGTTCAAGTAGTGCGCGGGAGCGAGAGTCAGTACCGCCTGCGGTAGCGGGCGGGTGCTCGACGTTGCAGACCCGCCCGCTACCGCAGGCGGTACTGACCAGAACGTTCGGAGCAACGCGCCGCCGCGTTTCGGGCATCGGTAAGTTATCGCCGGTGTGCCTGAGTATCTTGCCTGTGGCGGCGTGCGCGTGATAACGTGGCGCTCACCCAAAAGCATCGTGCCAGGATAACTGTCAGGCTCTCCCTCGGCCAGTAAGGAGTTACATCCCATGCCCTACCTCCGTTCCGCAGAGTTTCGCCTCGCGGTGGCGCTTCTGGCACTCGCGTCTTTGGCCGCGGGCTGCGCGGTCGCGTCGAGCGGCAGCGTCTACTTCGGCCGCGTCATCCCGCCGCAGGGGCAGGTGATGCGCTACGTGACCGGCTCCGAGATTGAGTCGCTCGACCCGCAGGTCGGCACGGGCCAGCCCGACGCGCGCGTCTACCAGGCGCTTTACGAGGGGCTCGTCGAGTACGGCCCGAAGAACACGCTGCCCATCCCGGGCGTGGCCGAGCGTTGGGAAGTCAACTCCGACTCCTCCGAGTTCGTCTTCCACCTGAGGAAGAACGCGCGCTGGTCGAACGGCGATCCCATCACGGCCAAGGATTTCGTCTACACCTTCAAGCGCGGGCTCTCGCCCGAACTCGCCTCGCGCAACGCCTACCTCGCCTACTACATCAAGTACAGCCAGGGCTACAACACGAGCGGCTCCTTCGTCCGCGACCCCGCGACGGGCAAGTTCGTCCTGGAGCGCGACGTGCTCGAAGAGGTGATTAAGGGCGGCGAGGCCGCGACCAGCCGCGCGCCCGAAAATGAGAACGCGGCCCACGACACTGAGTTCCACAAGTTCATACACGAGCCGACGCGCCTCGTCCTCTCGGGCGACGAGACGGAGCGCAAGGGCCAACTGGAAGCCAACCCTAAAATCGCTCCGGCCATAGAGGGCAAGGAACTCGTCCCCGTCACGGCCAATGAGTTGGGCGTCGAGGCCGTTGACGACTACACGTTCCGCGTCACGCTGCGCCAGCCCGCGCCCTTCTTCCTCGGACTGATGGCGCACCAGTTCTTCCGCGCCGTCCCGCAGAAGGCCATAGAGCAGTACGGCGAAGCCTGGACGCAGGCCGGCCACATCATGAGCAGCGGCTCGTTCCGCCTCAGGGAGTGGATTCCTTACGACCGGCTCGTCGTCGAGAAAGACCCGGGCTACTGGGACGCCGCGACCGTCAGGCTCAACCAGATCGTCTTTTACCCGGTCAAGGACAACGCGACCATCATGAACCTCTACAAGGCGGGCGAGATTGACGGGTTCCTCAACCACACGGTCCCCGCCTCCTGGATGGACCACATCCGCCCGCTCAGGGACTACATGGACGCGACCGAGAACGGGAACGACTACTACGACTTCAACGTCCGGCGCGGCCCCTTCACCGACAAGCGGCTGAGGAAAGCCTTCAACATGGCGATTGACAAGGTGGCCTTCGCCAACTGGCGCAAGACCGTCAAGCCGCTGACGGGCTTCGTCCCTTTAGGTATCTTCCCCGGCTACCCGAACCCGAAGGGCGACGACTTCAACCCGGAGCGCGCGCGGCAGTACATGGCCGAGGCCGGCTACCCCGTGACGAAGGGCGCGGACGGCAAGTGGGTCTGCCGTAACTTCCCGATTGACCAAGTGGAGATACTCTACAACCCGGACGGGATGAACACGCCGATTGCCGAGTTCCTACAGGCGCAGTGGAAGCAGAACCTGGGCGTCACCATCACGCTCAAGTCTATGGAGTTCCGCACGTTCCTGAACGTCCGCGCCAAGGGCGACTACAAGGGCATCGCGCGCGACGCTTGGGGCGGCGACTACATGGACCCGTTCACGTTCCTCAACCTCTTCTACGCGGGCGCGGAGAACGGCTCGGGCTGGCACGACCCGAAGTACGACGCGATGCTCGACGAAGCCAACCGGACGACCGACCCGGCGAAGCGTTTCGAGTTGTTCGCCAAGGCCGAAGCCTACATGCTCGAAGAGCAGCCGATCATCCCGCTCGACACGCCCTCGGTCAACTGGATGAAGAAGCCTTACGTCAAGGGGATGTATCCGAACCCCCTGACGCTGCACGCCTGGAAGTTCGTCTACATCGAGTACGACCAGGGCAAGTGGGACCAGGGCACGCCGAGCATGGCCGAGTAGAGAGGGGGAGGGCCGACACCTAGATGCTGCGCTTCATCGTTCGCCGCCTGCTGATCACGATCCCGATGGTGCTCATCATCGTCACGCTGACGTGGGGGCTGATTCGGCTCGCGCCCGGCAACTTCTACACGGGCGAGAAGCGCATCCCGCCGGCCATCGAGAAGAACATCCGCGAGAAGTACGGCCTCGACAAGCCCTGGTACGTGCAGTACGGCAAGATGATGGGCGGCATCCTGACGTTAGACTTCGGAGACTCGCTGACCTACCCGGGCCAGTCCGTCAACCAAATCCTGCGCCGCTCGCTCCCCGTCTCGGCCACGCTCGGCGTCCTCGCTTACCTGCTGGCGCTCGCCGTCGGCCTGGCGATGGGCACGCTCGCCGCGCTCCGGCAGAACTCGAAACTCGACTACGCCTCGATGGCGGTGGCGATGCTCGGCATTAGTGTGCCAAATTTCGTCCTCGGCCCGCTGCTCGTCCTCGTCTTCTCGCTCACGCTCTTCTGGCTGCCGCCTGCGCGCTACGGCGGCTTCCCCAGTTGGAGCCTCGTCATGCCCGTCGTCACGCTCTCGGCGCTCTACATGGCCTACATCGCGCGGCTCACGCGCTCCGGGATGCTCGAAGTCCTGCGGGCCGACTACGTCCGCACAGCGCGGGCGAAGGGGTTGAGCGAGAAGCAGGTGATTTTTCGCCACGTCATGCGCGGCGGGCTCTTGCCGGTCATCTCCTTCAGCGGCCCGGCGCTCGCTTACTTGATTACTGGCACAGTCGTCGTCGAACAAATCTTCGCGCTGCCGGGCCTGGGGAACTACTTTCTCAACGCCAACTTCTCGCGCGACGAGCCGCTGATCATAGGCATCGTGGCCTTCCTGGCGATTCTGATTCTGGTCTTCAACCTGCTGGTTGACATCGCCTACGGCATCATTGACCCGCGCATACGGTACTAGGAGAGATGAAGGACGAGCACAAGGACAGGCAGACGGACTGGGAGCAGGGGACGGAGCCCGCGTTGACGCCACTGGGCACGCCGCCCGCCCCGCCCGTGCGCAGCCGCGAGGGCGACATCATACACACCTCGCCGGAGCTGGCGGTCGGCGAGGCGGACGTGCGCTCGGCCGAGGCTGGCGTGCGCGAGCCTTTGGCGGGGACTTCGCTCTGGAAGGACGCGTGGCGCAGGCTCCTCAAGAACAAGCTCGCGGTCTTCGGGATGATCGTCGTCGGCGTCATTTTGGTCGCCTCGATTATCGGCCCATTCATCATCGAGCGCGTGACCGGCTTCAGCTACTCGACCGTCCCCTCCGAGATGGAGCTGAGCAAGGCGATGCCGCCCTTCCGCGACGTGAACGGCCAGTTCTCGGGGCAGCACCCGATGGGCACGGACATCCTGGGGCGCGACCTCCTGGCGCGCGTCCTCATCGGCGGGCGCATCTCGCTGATGGTCGGCATCATCTCGACATTCGTCTCGCTCCTGATCGGGATCACGTTCGGCGCGACGGCCGGCTATCTCGGCGGCCGCGTGGACAACGTGATGATGCGCATCGTGGACGTGCTCTACTCGCTCCCCTACATGATGATCGTCATCGTGCTGCTGGCCTTCTTCGGCGGCCAGCTCGCCTCTCGGCCAATTCTTCCTGCTCTTCATCGCGCTGGGCGCGGTCTCGTGGCTGACGATGGCGCGCATCGTGCGCGGGCAGGTGATGTCGCTCAAGAACCAGGAGTTCGTGCTGGCGGCGCGGGCGACGGGCGTGCTCGACGCAGCAGGATCATTTTCCGCCACCTCGTCCCGAACACGCTCGGCCCCGTCATCGTCTACGCGACCCTGACCATCCCGCAGGTGATGTTGCAGGAGGCTTTCCTCTCCTTCCTGGGCCTCGGCGTGCAGGCCCCGCTCGCGTCCTGGGGGAGCCTCGCCTCCGAGGGCATACAGAACATAGCCATCTTCCCGTGGCAACTGATCTTCCCCGGCGTGACGATGGCGCTGACGCTCTTCTCCCTCAATTTCCTGGGCGACGGCCTGCGCGACGCCCTCGACCCGCAGATGAGAAAGACATAAAGCAGTGATGAGTGATGAGTCGTAACGGAACCATTCTTTCGGTCAGGGACCTGAAGACGTACTTCGAGACGGAGGACGGCGTGGTCAAGGCCGTGGACGGCATCAGCTTCGAGCTGGAGCGCGGCGAGACCTTGGGGATCGTCGGCGAGTCAGGCTCGGGCAAGTCCGTCACCAACCTCTCCATCATCCGGCTCATCCCGGAGCCGCCGGGCAAATCGTCTCGGGCGAGATAATCTTCGACGGCGAGGACATCCGCGCGCTTCCGATCGACGAGCTGCGGCGCGATTCGCGGCAAGCGCATCGCCATGATCTTTCAGGACCCGATGACCTCGCTCAACCCCTTCATGCGAATCTCGAAGCAGTTGATGGAGATGACGCGAGCTGCACCTGGGCTACACACGAACGACCAGGCTTACGAGCACGCCGTCAAGATGCTTGAGATGGTCGGCATCCCGGACGCGCGCTCGCGCGTTGACAGCTACCCGCACGAGTTCTCAGGCGGGATGCGCCAGCGCGTGATGATCGCGATGGCGCTCTCGTGCGAGCCGGAGCTTTTGATTGCGGACGAGCCGACGACCGCGCTCGACGTGACCATCCAGGCGCAGATTCTTGAGCTGATCAAGAGCCTCAAGCAGGAGACGGGGACGAGCGTCATCCTCATCACGCACGACCTCGGCGTGGTGGCCGGGATGACCGACCACATCATCGTCATGTACGCGGGCAAGGTTTTCGAGCAGGCCCCGACGCGCGAGCTTTTCAAGTACCCCGGCAACCCTTACACGAAGGGCCTGCTGCGCTCCGTGCCCGACCCGGCGCACGAGCACGGGCAGGCGCTCTACCAGATTCCGGGCTTGCCGCCCGACGTGGCGCACCTGCCGCCCGGCTGCCCCTTCGCGCCGCGCTGCGAGCGCGCGGAGGAGATTTGCCGACAGGAGTTCCCGCCCTTCGTCCAGTTGAACGCGGAGCACCGCTCGCTCTGCCACTTCGCCGAGGAGGTTTACGAGGCGTCGCGCCGCGAGCGGGACGGCCGGGAGCACACTCAATCAACCGTGGAGCAGGACGAACAAGTCTGATGAGCCAGCAGCCCAGTAACAGCGCCGCCGAGCAGACGCCCGCGATGCCGCCCCCTTTGGAGCGCGGCAAGGGCGACGAGATTCTCGCCATCCGCGACCTCAAAGTCCATTTCGACCTGGGCGGCGGCGGCTTCTTCGACAAACTCGTCGGCGGCAAGCCCGTCCGCCGCGTCGTCAAGGCCGTGGACGGCGTCACGCATAGACATCTACCCCGGCGAGACGCTGGGGCTGGTCGGCGAGTCCGGCTGCGGCAAGTCCACGCTGGGCCGCGCCATCCTGCGGCTGACGGAGCCGACGGGCGGCCAGGTGCTCTTCCGCGGCGCGGACCTGGCGAACCTCTCGCAGCGCGAGATGCGCGAGCACCGCAAGCACCTGCAAATGATTTTTCAAGACCCTTACGCGTCGCTCAACCCGCGCATGACTGTCGGGCCAGATCATCGGCGAGCCGATAGAGACCTTCCGCCTGGCCTCCGGGAAGGCGCGCGACGAGCGCGTGCGCGAGTTGATGGAGACCGTGGGCCTCAGCCCGCGCTTCGTCAAGCGCTACCCGCACGAATTCTCCGGCGGGCAGCGACAGCGCATAGGCATCGCCCGCGCGCTCGCCGTCAACCCGGACTTCATCGTCGCGGACGAGCCCATCTCGGCCCTGGACGTTTCCATCCAGGCGCAGATCATGAATCTGATGGAGCGGCTGCAAAGGGAGAAGAACCTGACCTACCTCTTCATCTCGCACGACCTGCGCGCCATCCGCCACGTCTCCGACCGCGTGGCCGTCATGTACCTCGGCAAGCTCGTCGAGATAGCCGACGCGCGCGTGATTTACGACGAGCCGCTGATGCCCTACACGAAGGCGCTCATCTCGGCCGTCCCCGTGCCCGACCCCGAGATAGAGGCGACGCGCCAGCGCATCGTGCTCGAAGGCGACGTGCCCTCGCCGATTAATCCTCCTCAGGGCTGCCGCTTCCACACGCGCTGCCCCTATGCCATAGACGCCTGCAAGGAAGTGGTCCCCCCGCTGGCGGAGATTAAGCCCAATCACTTCGCCGCCTGCATACGCATCAGCCCCGAGGAGCCCCACATCGAAGAGGTCGCGCCCGGCGACGCGCCCGGTTTGAGAGACCCCCAACGCGTCATCGCAACGTGAAATAGGGCCGTTATTCGCCGTTTAGTTGAAGGGAGAGCTGATTCTCGCGTCGGTGACTGTACGCTTTCGGGCCGGTTTCCCTGCGAAACCGCTTGTCTAGGAGGCGTGCCGTCACTTATACTTTCGAGCGGGACGAAAACTTTTTCACCGAAAGCCGCCGTCCCATCCTGATGAGCCCAGTGCGCGTGGAAGCGCCCCCGAGCCTCGCGCGCAGACTCAGCCCTCCAACACCACTTCGGACGTAAACTGTAGTGACCCTGCGGACAATGGATAAGACTGTCGCGCCCGCGCGCGACCGAGCCCAGATTAACTCGGAAGAGACGCCCGACCTGTGGGCCGACGCGCAGGACTCTCTGGCGGCGGCCTCGGGCCTCTCCGTGCTCCTGGTCTCCGGCCCCCAGCCGCCCGCGCTCCACGTCTCGAACAACAACTCCATCTGCCGCGCCTTCCAGTCCTCGCCCGAACACGTCCGCCTCTGCGACCCCTACTGCGGCGTGGCCTACGAGCGCGCACTCTCGGCGGGCACGCCCGTCCATTACCGCTGCCACGCCGGCCTCCACTGCTTCACCGCGCCCGTCGAGATTGGCACAAAAAGCCAACTGGCCGTCATCGGCGGCCGCGCCTTCCTGACGAGCGCGGACTACCGCGCGCTGGCCGAGCGTTTCCGCACGGGCGACCTGCAAGAGCTGCTCTCCGAAGAGATTTTCCGCAACCTCATCTTCGCCGGACGCGAGGATTTGGACGACCTGGCGCGGCGCGTCGAGCAGACGGCCGCGGAGCTGGGCGCGCGCCCGGCACAGCCACGCCCGCGCGCCGCCGAGCATGAGAGCAGGGAGGAAGAGGAAGCGGCCCCGGTCGCGGTGGAAGAGCCGGCGGCGCGCGAGGACGAAGCGCCGGGCGCGGTCTTGCGCGACCACTACTTTCACGCCGAGGGCGAGTTCAAGGAAGCCTGCGAGTCGGCGCTCAAAGTCCTCTCGGGCAAGCACGAGTTGACGGCGCTCGCGCTGCTGCTGCGCGAGCAGGGCGTCTTCGTCACGGCCTGCGCCACGGGCCGCTTCGAGCAGGCGCGGCTGCGTCTCGAAATAGGCTCGAAGGACGCGCGGCTCTTCACGAGCGCCAGGGCCGGAACCTCGCTCCTCTTCCGCGAGACAGCCGAAGGCTTCAGGCCCGCTGGCACAATTCGCAAACAGGCTGCGCCGGAGAAGACGGCAGAGCTTTTCCCGCTCATCGTCGGCGACGAAGTCAAGGCCGCGCTCCTGGTCGGCGACGCCGGTTTGACGGACGAGAAGCGTCGCGCGATTTCGATCTACTGCCGTGAGATCGCGCTGCCGCTCGAAGTCCTGCGGCTCAGGCACGAGCTTGAGCAGCGCGCCCGCTTCGCGGAACACTTGCAGAGCTTCGGCGAGCGCATCAACACGGCCGAGGCGAGCGACACTTACGACGCCGTGCTGCGGATGTCGGCAGACCTCTTGCGCGCCGAACGCTGCTCGCTCCTGCTGTTCGACGAGGCTTCGAACGAGCTGGCCGTCAAGGCCGCGGTCGGCCCGCGCGCGGACGCCGCCAAGAACACGCGCGTCCGCATGGGCGAGGGCGTCGCCGGCTCCGTCATGAGCGATGGCCGCCCGCTCATCGTCCGCGACGTGGAGGCCGGCGGGCTGCACGCGCCCGCCAACGCCGAGCGCAGCTACAAGACCAACTCGTTCATCAGCTACCCGATCTCCATCGGCGGCCGCAAGGTCGGGGTGCTCAACGTCACGGACAAGGCCGGCGGCGGCTCTTACGACGACATTGATTTGAGCCTGATAGAGTCCATCGCGCCGCAGGTGGCGATGGCGCTCGACCGCGCCGAGTGGCGCGAGAAGGCGAATCAATTTCAACTGATGTCAATCACGGACCCCCTGACGGGGATGCTCAACCGCCGCTACCTCGTCGAGCGCCTGGACGAGGAGCTGAAGCGCTCGAAGCGGCACGACTACCCCATGAGCTTCATGATGATTGACATAGACGACTTCAAGCTCTACAACGACCGCAACGGCCACCAGGGCGGCGACCTCGCTTTGGAGATGTCGGCGCAGTGCCTGAAGTCGGCGCTGCGCGCGGCCGACGTGGCCTCGCGCTACGGCGGCGAGGAGTTTTGTATCCTGCTACCGCAGACCGCGCTCGCCGAGGGCGTCCAGATAGCCGAGCGCATCCGCCGCCGCATCACGCGCGTCCGCTTCCCGCACGGCAAGTCGCAGCCCCTTGGGAGCGTCACCGTCAGCATCGGCGTCTCCTCCTTCGTCCCAGACGAGGTGGACACGCCCGAGAAGATCATAGAGGCCGCCGACCGCGCCCTCTACCTGGCCAAGCACCGCGGCAAGAATCGCGTCGAGACGTTCGAGCCGCCCCCAACCGAAGCCGAGGAGACCGATGCCGCAGGGGAAGCCACATAAGGGCTTGAGCGGCGGGGCCATCCTCGGCCGCGTCGCGCCCGAAGAGTTCGTCGGCCGCGAGGGCGCGCTCGAACAGGTCTTGCGCCTCTCGCAAGCCGCCACGCCCGAGCGCGGCCTGCTGCTCCTGGCGGCCCCTTCGTCGGGAGCCTCGGAACTATTGCGCCAGGCTTACGACGAACTGTTCCGCCGGCAGGGCGACGCCGTCCCGATCTACTTCGCGCTGACGCGCGCCGACAAGACGGCGGTCGGCGCGGCCCGACACTTCCTGCAAACCTTCCTGCTCCAACTGGCCGCCTTCCGCCGCCGCGACCCCGCGCTCGCCGACGCCGCCGTCCCCCTCGGCGACCTGCTTGAGATGGTCGCGCCGGGCGATTACGAGTGGGCCGAGCGGCTGGTCACGGCGATGGAGCGAGCGCGCGATACGGCGGACGCGCAGAGCCTCGTCCGGCTCTGCCTGAGCGCGCCGCGCCGCGCCGCCGCGAACGGCACGCGCCCTCTGGTGCTGCTCGACGGGTTGGAGACGGCGGCGCAACTGAACGGCGTCGAAGTCCCGCTCGAAACCGAAGTCGCGGGCGCCCTGATGCACTCGGGCGCGCCATACGTCCTGGCCGGCCTGCGCCGCCACCTGCTCGACGCCGTGCACGGCGCGCGCAACGGCGCGGAGATCGCGGGCGCGCTGCGCCTGGAGAGTCTGCCGGACGAGGACGCGCGCTCGATGGTCGAGCGACTGGCGCGCCGCGAAGAGGTGACGGTCAACGACCAGACGCGCGACCTCATCGTCCAGCAGACCGGCGGCAACCCTTTCTTCATCACGTCAATCCTCCGCGCCGCCCGCGAGCGCCACGTCGCGCTCACCAGCTTCCGCAACTGCCAGCAACTCTACGTTGACGAGCTACTCGGCGGGCGCATACACCGCCACTTCAGCTCCGTCCTCGAAGGGATCGCGCCCGCCACGGCCTTGCGCCGCTCGCTCGTCCGCGTGCTCTACGAGTCTGCGCAGAACGAGCAGGCGCGCGCGCCCGTCGAAGCCTGGCGCAAGCGTCTCAACCTTGAGCCCGCCGAGTTCCAGTCAATCGCCCGCCGGCTCCACGTTCACGAGCTGGCGAGCGTGAACGCGAACTTCGTGGACGCCAGCACGGATTCGCTCGTCTGGTCCGACTACCTGCGGACGCGCTACCGCCTGGAAGTCGCCGCCGAGCCGCGCGCCCTGGTCGTCGCCGAGACTCTGTCGGAGACTTTGAAGCGCGCGCCACAGACGATGGCGCGTCACTACAGGCGCGAGGCCGCGTTGGGGTTGCGCGAATTGTTGGAACGCTTCAACTGCCAGCGGATGCCGGCGAGCCTCTTCCACTACGACCGCTTCAGCCGGACGCACAAGGGGATGGAGCCGGACGAGCTGACGGCGGCGCTCGATGCCGAGACGGATTTGGTCCGACTGCCGCAGGTCGTCCACGCGGCGAGCTGCGCGGCCTTCTACCCGCCGATTGAGCAGGTCGCGGACGAGGAGCGCGCGGCCGTCGCCCACGGCTTCGACGCCGGGCAGTACGCGGACGCGAGCGAAGTGGTCTGGCTCGCCGCCGAGATAGAGTCGAAGCTCGAAGCCGGCCGCGGCATCACGGAGGTCTGGTGCGACCGCCTCGCGCAGGTCGCGCGCGTCTGCAATTTTCAGCGCGTCCGCCTCTGGCTCGTCGCGCCCGAAGGCTTCACGGCGGAGGCGAGCGAACTCCTGAACGAGCGCGAGGTATACGGCTCAAGCCGGCAGCAGTTGGAACTCTTGACGGCCAGAATCAGCGCGGCCTCGGCGGCGATGGCACGTCAGGAGGTTGCGCCCGACGAGTTCGAGATGGTCATTCCTATGGGCGACGACACGGAGCTGATCGCCGCCCACACCGTCGAGCAGATCGCGCGCCGCGTCAGCTTCCCGCCCGAGGCCATCAACCAGATTAAGACCGCCCTCATAGAGGCGTGCATCAACGCCTCGGAGCACAGCCTGAGCCCCGACCGAAAAATTTATCAGCGTTTTCGCGTAGAAAGTGATAGATTAGTGGTCACAGTTTCCAGCCGGGGGGTCGTCCCCCCAGGACTCGGCAGCCAGAACGGCGAAAATAACAACGGCGAGGCTGCCGAGAATCGTGGACGGCGTGGCTGGGGGCTGAAGCTAATCCGCAGCCTGATGGACGAGGTCGAGTTTGAGCGCGTAGACGACGGCACGCGCCTGCGGATGACGAAATACCTGCGCAAGAGCTGAATCCCGACTCAATTCTTGCAGCCACTTTGCCGTTTCATTGTAAGCCAAACACAATTTGCGATTCCGGGCTGATTGCCTTTATAAGTAGGGTTAGAGGGGAGACTCGACTTAAATGGCCGAACAGGCAACCGGCACAGTTGTGCGCTCGCGCTCCGTGGGCGACCTGGCCGTGATATACGCGGGCGACTACCTGAACAAGCTGAGCGGCGAGCGCATCGAGCGCGAGTGCCGCCGCCGCCTTGACGAGGGCTGCCGCGCGCTGGTCATCAACTTCCGCGAGACGGAGCTGGTCAACTCCATCGGCGTCTCGATCCTCCTCGGCGTCATTGACGCCGCCGAAAACACCGGCGCGCAACTGATCTTCGCCGATGTCAACCACCAGACCGTCCAACTTTTCGAGATGCTCGGCCTGACGCGCCACGTCGCGCTCGCCACGGACGAGGACGAGGCGTTGGAGACGCTCGCAGAGTTCGCGCCCGTGCAGAGGGCCGCGGGTCATTGATTCGGGGATGGAGCAGGGAGTGCCTCTTCAGAAACTGCTGCACAGCTTCGCCGCCCTGGCCGACCTCGGCCAGGAGATAGCCGATACCGCAGACTTCCACGAAAAGATGCGCACGGCCCTGCATCTCGTTCAGGGCTCGCTCGGGCTGATGCGCGGCGCGCTCGCCGAGTTCGACCAGGAGAGCCGTGCTCTCGTCTTCGTCGCCGCGCGCGCCGCCGGCGCGCAAGCCCCGGAGCCGCTCGCGCTCTCGGAGGAAGAAGTCTCGGACCTCCTGTCTTTAGGCACCTGTGGGCTGACCCGGACGGACGAGAACCCCGCGGCCGCGCGTTTCATCAAACGCCACGAAGAGTTGCTCGACGCGCTGCGCGCGGACATGGTCGTGCCGCTCGTGGTGCGCGAGAAGCTGGTCGGCCTGATGCTTCTGGGCGGCAAAGCGACGGGCGAGGGCTTCAGCGCGGAGGACCGCGAGGTGGTTTGCACGATGGCGCGCCACATCGCCGTCGGGATGCAGGAACACAACCTCTTCGTCGAGCTGTCGCGCCGGGCCGAGGAGAACCGCCAGCTCTACGACGAGATGCGCGTCATCTACCACGACACCGTGCGGGCGTTCGCCGCCGCGATTGATTGCAAGGACAAGTACACGCAGGGGCACTCGGAGCGCGTCGGGCGCTACAGCGAGATCATCGCGCGCGAGATGGGGTGGAGCGACGACGAGGTCGAGGGCATAGCGGTCGCCGGCTACCTGCACGATGTCGGCAAGCTCGTCGTCGAGCGCGACATCATCAACGCGCCTTACAGGATTGACGCCAAGCAGTCCTCCGAGCTGAACCGCCACCCGGCCGCCGGCTACGAAATCCTCGCGCCGATTAACCACCCTTACGCCGACATCCCACTCTCGGCGCGTTACCACCACGAGCGGATTGACGGGCGCGGCTACCCTGAAGGACTGAAGGGGGACGAGATTCCGCTCTCCGCCAAGATCGTCTCTGTGGCGGACTCCTTCGACGCGATGACGACCGACCGGCCCTACAAGCGGCGGCGCGACTTCGAGTCCGTCATAGACGACCTGCGCCGCAACTCCGGCAAGCAGTTCGCGCCCGAAGTCGTCGCCTGCTTCTGCCGCGCGCTCCTCAAAGAGGTCACAGGCGAGACGCGCCACGCGCGCATCCTCCGCACGCTCGGCCGCGACTACGTCGAGCGCGAGAAAGTCGCGCCCCTGCTGCAAGCCCTCATCGAAGACATCGAATCCGGCACGCTCATCACGACCGCCGGCAACGCCTAAGGCTGCAATTAACCCGCGGCGAACACAAAGCGTTTAAGTCGTAAGGGACAAGAAAAAGATGAAAAGGGATGCTGCTGAGGCGTCGGGTTGTATAAGTTGTTAGGAGTCGTTTGCGGATTCTACAATCGCATGAACAAATTCTTCGTAAGGAAAACAATGAATGCAGCAAGCCCTAAAAAAAAGGTGAGGACATGGATGACTCCTATAATCCTTCCTGATCCGTAGATGTCGAGTTGTTCGGCCTTTTTACTGCTCGAAAGTAGATAGCATAAAGACCCAAGATAAAGAATGCCGAATAGCACCGAGATACCCATACCAATCCAACAAGCTAAAATAAACCCCTTCCAAACAATCTGACCTGAAAATAAATCTTTGATGAAAGTTCCACTCAGAACTAGAGTGCCTGTCGCGAGCGTCGTAATCTGCTTGCTCCATTCCAGAGCAGACTCTACCGCCTTAATACGCATTTCCTTCTTATCAGCATCATCCGTACTAGCCTGAGCTTTCATTACGCGTCTTCCGTTAACGGCAGAATGGGAAAATTCTACACCAGTTCTTATGAATTTGTTCTAATACCCCTATTAAAGTTATGTAGTCAACGCCTCTGACATTTTCGACTGCCGATGCCGCCAGAATATCAGAAACGATGACGATTGTAGATTCGACCGCCGTACGCATTTGAGTTGGACTAGAGAGATCAAGGTTCTGTTTGTTGAGCCACTCCATATTTCTCATGACAAGTGACTCGGTAATAAATGACTCGGCGAAATACCGCACATTAACCGGAACGACGACATTTTTCTGCCTTTCAACCTTCGTGTAAAGTTCATTTAACCTTTGAGACAATAGGGCGAGATTTCTTGGGTATGACATCCAGCCTCCTAATAAAGAATCAGGTTGAAGCTAATGTGAGGCTAACGAAATAAAGCTCTCATTAGCAATTAGCCAAGGCAGGCGCAAGATATTATCTGAGATCGAGATTTGTCAATCTTTATTCATCAACTATAACTTCGTTCATCAGGCTGTCATCCGGCGTGTCTGATCTTCTGGCCGCGGACGGGCTCGCCGTCGGCGAGTAGGGAGAGGAATTGCGCAGGGTGGAGCACCGGCGCGGGCCGCTGCTGTTGGCCCCCCACTTTCTGACCCTCCAACGCTTTCTTCCCCGGCGCGGACTTTGAGCTGGGCGCGGCTATCGTCCCGTGTGGCAACGCCCGCGCCCGCCGCGTGTGCGCTTTGGTAGACAGAGGCGGAGTCCGGCCCTCTTCACTGTGGCTGGATGCGCAGTGTGAAGCTGCAAACCTCGATCCGGTTGTCGGGCGAGACGGGGGTGCGCTGCTCGCGCGGGACTTCCTGGCCGTTGATGAGCGTCGGGTTTCTTCCCTTCGGCGTGAACCAGAATTGGCCCGCCTCGTCGCGCTCCAGCATCGCGTGGATGCGGCTCACTTCGGGGTCGCCCTTGATTGGCAGGTCAACGGAGACGGAGCGCGAGCCGCGCCCGATGGTGATCTCCGGCTTGGAAATTGGCACAACCGACTGGCGCACTCCCGCGCGCCAGACCTCCACGTTGTAGAGGACTGTGACGCGCGGGCGCACGACCGTCGAGTCCTCCTCCGAGGGCAGTCCGAGCGGCCCCGTCACGGCGTCCGATTGCGTGCCGGGCGCGACGCCGGGCATGGAGGTTTTCAGGAGTTGGTCGTTGGGGCGGGCCGTGACCATCGTGTGGCCGGCCTCGGTCTCGTCCCAGACGGGCTGGACGCGGAACTCGCCCTTGTTGAGCGTGCCGTCAACTCTTAGCTCGACGGCGAAAGATTTGGTGGCGAGCTGCGTTATCCCCGAAAGCTCGCGGGCGCGCTCCGAGAGAACGTGGAAGAGGCCCTGTTCAAGGCCGCGCCGCTTCTCGCCCTGCCACTCGCGGTCGTCGTCGTTCGACAGATAGACGATGTACTCGCGCGGGATGAAGGTGGGGCCGCCGGGCGGCGTGAACATCTCGCGCTGCATCGCGGCCTCGACCTCGCGCGCCACCTTGACCAGGAACTCCTCCCAGACGCGGCGCGGCCGCGCCTGCTCGTCCGCGTCGAGCAGAGGGTCTTCCGCGCCCTCGCCGTCAATCCACCGCCGAATGGATTCAATTAGCCCCACTGTGCCGCTCGCTCCTCTCCGAACTCAAACTCAAGCTGCCCGCCCGCTCAACCCACTTAGCGCCTCCAGCGTCTTCAGCGTGAGTGGGTTTGGTTTTATCACGCAAAGACGCAAAGGCGCAAAGAGGCGGGCTTTAATTTGGTAGTCGCTCTCAGTCCACGTCTATCGTGCTCTTGCCCATCCAGCCGCGCCTGAAGGCGTCCTGCTCCGTGCCTTCCTCGGTCAAGACTTCGACTTCGTACCAGTTATTATTATCACTAACGCTCAAAATTCGCACACGCGCGCCGCGCTGCAACGTCCTCAGCGGCGGGTTGCTCGCGCGGTCGGGCTCGCGGCGCAGGTTCGCGGGCATCTTGACCGAGCCCTCGCGCCCGACCTCCGGCGAGGCCGTGTTGCCCACGGTCGTGCCGGTTTGCTGCTGCTGCGCGCGCCTGCGGCTGACGTAAAAATGCGTGGCGAGCAGGACGCCCGCGAAGGCCACTATGATGAAGAGCGCGACGAGCGCGCGGACCCAGCGCTTGCGGGCCTCCGCCTCCTCGGCCGGCGTGAAGTCGTTCGGGTCGTCCGCGCGCCGTGTGCTGACGGGGAGCGGGGCCGCGTTGGGCCGCGCCGGGTGGCGCGCGGGCTGCGAGGGCAGCGGCGTCACGTTGACTCTGGCCTGGGCGTGCCCGCCCGCGACGGGGACGACGATGCGCGGGCGCGCGGCCCCGTTGCCGCTGCGAAGCTGCGACTCCCGTATGCGGTCGCGCGAGTCGAAGCGCGGCCGCGGCGGCGCTTCGCCGACCGACTCGTCCACGCCCGTCAACTGCTTCGAGGGCGGCCGCTCGCGCCCGCCCTCGCCGTCCTGCGGCTTCAAGGGCTGCGTCGGCGGCAAGGAAGCGTCCGACAGTTCCTCCCAGAACTCGCGCACGGTCTGGTGGCGTCGCTCGGGCCTCTCCTCGGTCGCGCGGCGCAGGACGCGCAGCACGTCGCCGGCCCAGGATTTTTGTGCCACAGACTCGGGCAGCTCCGTGATCTGGCGATGCGAGAAGCGGCGCGGGGCCTCGCCCGCGAGCAGCGTGTAGGTGGTCTTGGCGAGCGAGTAGATGTCGGCGGCCGGCGTCAGGTGCGGCTGCTGCGAGAGCGCGTCGGTGTCGAGCGGGCCGGTCTGGACGAGCGGGTTGTGCTCGGGCGCGGCGTAGACGTTGGTGCCGACGCGCGTGATCGCGCCCTCGGTGGCCTCGATTTTGGCGACGCCGAAGTCGGCTATCTTGACGCTCTGAGAGTCGGCCGTGAGCAGCAGGTTCTGCGGCTTGATGTCGCGGTGGATGACGCCGCAGTCGTGCGCGTGCTGAAGGCCGGAGCAGACCTGCTCAAGGTAGAAGAGGGCGCGGTCGAGCGAGAACGGGCGCTCGCGCACGCGCGCACCCAGCTCGCCGCCGGCCATGTATTCGAGCACGAGGTAGTGGAAGGCCGTGCCCCCGAGGTCGAGGGCCGTGCCGTGGCCGAGGCGGTTGATGATGTGCGGGTGGCGGACGCGGTCGAGCGCGACGGCCTCGTTCTGAAAGTTTTCGATGAGCGTGCGTTCGAGGTCGGCGTCGGGCACGCCCTGGAGGAGGACGTTCAGAGCCTTGATGACGACCGTCTGGGGCTGCCCCTCGGCGGCGGCCAGGTCGCGCGCGACGTAGATTTCGGCGTAGCTGCCGCGCCCGAGACAGTCCAGTATCTCGTAGCGACCGTCGAGCAGGGACTGTTGAAGTTTGAGTTCCGTCATTCTCTCTCGCGCTCTCCAAGGCCGGCGGCGCACGCACGGCCGTTAGATGCCGCGCGGGCGGCGACTGTTGCGAAGCGAGGGAGAGCGACGGTTCTGCAAACGTTCGTGCGGGGCAAGCATCGAAACTCTCCAAACTCTCAGACCGAATCGTCTAGCCCGTCGTCAGACTGTCCCGTAGGGACATCTGAAAATAGCCCAGCACTGAAACGCTTGGTGTGAATTAATTTTGAGCCTCCGTTGAAAGCAAAGGACTTAGCTCAGGGTCGCTACCTCGATGGCGCTCCGATTCAGGAAATCGGCCATTGACTTGTAAGGACTTAGCTAATTCACACCAAGCGTTGAAGTGCTGGGGTTAGAGTGGCAACGCCTTTAGAGTCCCGTAGGGACGACTGAAATGTTCAGCCGTCCCTACGGGACTCGGTTCAATTTCCCAACACAGCACCCAGCACTGAAGTGCTGGGCTATTTTCAATCGCTCCTGACGGAGCTGAAAACATCTTGCTAATCCTTACTGCGAAACGTCCAGCCGGCCGGGGCCTCTCTGCATCAGCTCGTCGAAGGCGGCGATGGCCTTCTGCTCGGCCAGGGGCTGCAAACGCCTGAGGCGGAGCGCGACGGCCATGAGGGCAATTCTGGAGTCCACGCGCAGCTTGTCATGGAGCGGCGACGTGTTCTCCTTGAGGTTACTGATGGCGCGCTCGAAGGCCGGCATCGCGCCCATGTTGTCGCCCATCAGCATCAGCGAGCGCCCGTAGAGGTAAAGGAATTCGGGGTCGGCCGAGTCGAGCGGGTTCTGCGTGCCCTTGGCCGCGGCCTCCTCGCGCAGGGTCTTCGACATGTTGGCCGGGTCGTGATCCACCTGCTGCCGCTTCCTCTCGAACTCGGCGACGGGGTCCGCGGTGGGCGTCGGCGTCGCTGCGGGCGTCGGCGAGCCGCTGGCGGCCGCGTTCGCGTCGCCCTGCTGGCGCTGCCAGTACGTCCCGCCGTAGAAGGCGGCCGCGCCGATGGCCGCGAGCAGTAGTATCAAAAGTAGTGCTTTCCCCCCGCCGCCGCCTTTGCTCTTAGTCGCCTTCGACGCCGAAGCCAGCTCAAGCACGGGGTTGGTCGCGTGCGCGTTCGCGTTGTTCCCGTCGGCGGCCGTCGGCGGGGCGGCGGTGGCAGCGGGCGCGGGCGTCGCCACGGGCTGCGGCGTCGCGGCCGTTGGCGGGGCTGCGACCGCCTGCACTGGTGGTGCGGCCGGCGCTTCGGCCACGCCGAGCGTGGGGGCTGTCGTCGCCAGGTCGGGCCGGGCGGCGAGGACCGTGCGCTCGTCGGCGTACTCGGCCGGCTGCGCGAACTGGCCGACGCGCACGACGACGGCCGTCAGGTTATCCTCCGCGCCGCGCTCGTAGCAGCGCCGCTTCATCTCCGCGACGACCGCTTCAAGGTCGGGCGTGGAAAAGATCAGGTCGCGGATTTCGCTGTCGGGGATGTGGCGCGTGATGCCGTCGGAGCAGAGCAGGAAGGCCGTCCCGTCCTCGACCTCTATCGTCTTCATGTCAACTTCGACCGTTGACTCCGCGCCGAGCGCGCGGCTGATGACGTTGCGCGAGGGGTGGTGCGCCGCCTGCTCGGGCGTCATGCGACCGGCGCGCACCTCCTCCTCGACGACGGAGTGGTCGGCCGTCTCACGGTAGAGCCCGCCGTCTGGGCTGACGCGGTAGAGGCGCGAGTCGCCGACGTGGCCGATGGTGGCGACGTGGCCGTCGAGGTGGAGCGCGACGACGGTCGTCGCCATCGCGGAGAGCTTCGGGTGGTCGTGCGCCATCTGGAAGATGGAGTTGTTGGCGCGCTGGATGGCGACCTCCATCAAGTCCTCTATGTCGGCCCCCTCGACTTGGTGGCGGAAAGCTTCGTCTAAGACTTCCATCGCCGTCTTCGAGGCGACCTCGCCGGCCTGCGCGCCGCCCACGCCGTCCGCCACGGCGAAGATGCGGCGCTCAAGGTCCAAGAGGTACGAGTCTTCGTTGAGCGGCCGCTTCTCGCTCAGGCCGCGGTCGGAGACGACCGCCGAGTGGAGGGTTACTGTTTCGGGGTGCTTCATTATTGGACTGCCTCCGGGAGAGCGGGATCGTCGGGGCTGGCACGCCTGCCCTTGCGCACGACCGCCTTGGCGTCGCGCGCGTTGCGGTGCGAGAAGGCCATCAGCATCCCGAGCATGGCAAAGCTGGTAATCAGGCTGAAGCCGCCGTGGCTGACGAAGGGGAGCGTGATGCCCGTCATCGGCAAGGCGCGCGTGACGCCGCCGATGTTGACCAGCGCCTGAAAGCCTATGAAGGCGGTCAGCCCAGCGGCGCAGAGCTTGGTGAACATATCGCGCGCGTCAATCGCCGTGCGCACCCCGGCCCAGACGAAGATGATGAGCGCGAGGATGATGATGGCCCCCCCGGCGAGCCCCATCTCCTCGCCGATGGCCGCGTAGATGTAGTCCGAGTCTGCGACGGGGATGACTTCGGCAAAACCCAGCCCGAGGCCGCGCCCGGTGTAGCGCCCGGCGGCGATGCCGAAGGTGGCCTGCGCGGGCTGGAACGCGGCGCGGTCGAACCACACGTCCACGTTGACGGTTCTCTGCATCGCGGAGCTCTCGGCCGCCAGCTCCTTCATCTTCTGGTTCTGCGAGAGCGCGTCCTCGTAGTCCTTCTTCCACCACTTGACCTCGGGCGAGGGCGGGTCGAAGCCGTCGAGCCAGAGGTGGAAGCGCTGCTGGATGCGGTCTGGGAGCGCGGCCTTGACGGGGCGGGCGATGGTCGGGAGGAAGGGAATCTTCTCCTGCACGTCTATGGGCAGCGCCCCGACGACGAGGACGCTCACGACCAGAAGCACCGAGCCGACGAAGAGCAGCAACTGCGGCCAGCGGCGCACGGCGACGAGGTAGAGCGTGGCGTAAGCCCCGCTGAAGACGAGCATCTGCCCGAAATCTTTAAGCACGAAGAACGGGATGAACGGCATGGCCGCCATCGCGATTAATGGCACAACGTCGCGCGCGCGCGGAATGCCCCAGTAGGTCCGCGCCAGTTCCTTGTAGCGCGCCGTCAGGATGCCCGCGAAGCCTAGGAGGAAGGGAATCTTCGACGGCTCCCAAGGCGTCATGTTGCCGCCGGCCTTGCCGAAGCGCGAGGTGGCGACCGCGATGCCGAGTGGTATCAGCGTCAGCACGACGATCATGAAGCTGTGGCGCTGGACCCATTCGAGGAAGCTGTCGCGTATGCAGAAACTGAACGCGAGGGCGAAGGCGATGAACGCCATGATGGGAATCCAGGTCGAGCCCGAAGTGATCGCGTTGCTGACGGTGTACTCGCTGCGGATGGTCGGCGCGTTCTCGATGTCCGTCGGCTTGGGCGGCGTCTCCGGCAGCCCCATCATGCGCTTCTTCGCCTCGTCGTAGTTCTCGTTGATGTAGCGCATACGGAGCGTGTCGGTCTTCTGCGCGCGGGCCTCGGCCTTGTTCCTGGCGTTGTACTCGGGGTCCGAGTAGAGGCGGTACTGGACGAGCATCCCGACGGAGAAGAGCAGGATGGCCGTCGTGTAGAGCGTCCAGTTGCCAGCGTACTTGTGGGCGCGCGTCAGCCAGAAGACCAGAAAGACGACGGGCACGTACATCAGGAGGTCGCGGACGGCCGCGATCCACGACGGCTCGTAGCCGCGAATCAGCCCCGAGCGGTAGACGGCCAAGTAGCCGACGACCTCGAACCCGATAATCAGGAGCAGTGCGAGCAGGTGTGACGATGCGCGATTCTTCATAAAAAATTTTAGAGCGGAATAAAAGTCGGCCGCCGAATTCTCTGACTGTCCAAACCCTCGGTGTAACCTTTACTGCCCGGTCCTCTGCGCCACCTGCCTGCGCGGCTGGCGCGGCTTGTTCGGCGTCGGGGCCGCGGTCGGCTTCTGCGGGCCGCCGCCGAGGAGGCCAAGGGCCTTCGCCTTCAAGACCATCTGCGCGGCGATGGGCGCGGCCGAGCGCGAGCCGTAGCCGCCGCCCTCGACGATGACGGCCATCGCCACCTGCGGGTTCTCAAGCGGCGCGATGCAGAGGAACCAGCCGTCTATGCGCGGCTTGGGGTCTAACACTATCGTCTCGTACTCGCGGATGATGTTGCCCTTCGGGTCCTTCTCGTACTTCTTCCTCCGCAGCGGCTCGCCCGTCTTCTTATCATAGACGGGCACGTCCTTCTGCGCCGTGCCGGTCTTGCCGCCCGAAGTGATGCCGGCGGCCTTGACGGGTCCGAAGACGCCGCGCGCCGTGCCTTCGGAGCCCTGCGTCACGCGGCTCATGATCTCGCGCATCTTGGCGGCGACCTGAGGCGTGACGACCTGATTAAAGACTTCGTTCGGGCGGTCCATTTCGAGGCGGGTCTTCATCAGCTTGCCTTCCATGTTTCCGATGGACGCGGCGAAGAGCGCCATCTGGAACGGCGTCATCTGCCCGGCGTAGCCCTGCCCGTAGCCTTCGAGCGCCAGGTCGAACTTGTTGAACGCGCGGCCCAAGGGGCCGGCGACCAGCTTGGACTCGCGCGGCGCGAGCGCGCGCTTGACGGCGTCGGAACTGGCGTTCCAGATTTCGGGCAGCCTGCGCGCAGAGGCCCGCAGCGCCTCCGGCGTGTCGTAAGCGCCGACGCCCAGGAACCGCGACGTCTCCTTGATTTTTTCCGGGCCGAGCTTGACGGCCATCTGCGCGAAGTACTGGTTGCACGAAACCTCATACGCGCGGTCAATGCCGATGAGGCCGTGGACTTCGCCCGGGCCGCCGTCGTCGAAGATGGGCTTCGCGCCGGGCAGCGCGTAGTAGCCGCCGCCGCTGCACACGAACTCCGAGTCCTGTAGCCCGGCGCGGTGCGCGGCGATCATCATGAAGGTCTTAAAGGTCGAGCCGGGGATGTAGTAGGAGTTGAGCGCGCGGTTGACGAGCGGGCGGTCGCGCTCGTCGGCGTCCAATTGAATCCAGCGGGCCTCGTCCTGAACCTCCTTCAGGCTGTACGAAGGGTTGCTGTACATCGCCAGCACCTCGCCCGTCTGCGGGTTGAGCACGACGACCGCGCCGTGCTTGCCCTTGAGCTGCTCGACCGCGGCCTGCTGCAACTCGTGGTGAATCGTAAGCTGCACGTCCCTGGTGGCGCGCTGCTGGATGTTTTCGCCGAGGACGACCTGCAACGCCTCGGGCACTTCGCCGCTCTGGATGCCGAAGAGCGAGCGTTCAAGGCCGGGGTCGCCGCGGTCTGAGCCGAAGAGGTGCGCGAACTGCGTGTCCATCTGGTAGTCGCGGATGATGCTCCCGTTCCCCTGCACGCGGTAGAGCGCGAGCGCGTTCTCCAGCTTGCCCGTGCGGTCCAGAATCCAGCCGCGCAGCGTGGACTCGCTAATCCGGCGGTTGCGCAGGTCCTTGTAGCTGAGCGTCTGGAACCGCTCGTTGTTCCTGGCGGCGTAGACGGCCCAGTAGACGTGGAAGCCGAAGACCGTCAGGGCGAGCGCGATGTAGAGCACGCGCAGGAAACGCAGGCCGCGGTTGGTCGAGGTCGAGCCGAGGCGCTGGCGCACCTCGTCGGGCAAGTCCTCGGGCGCGACGGCCGCGAGCGCCGAGCGCTGGCGGCGGAAGCGGATCAGCGCCACGACGAGCCAGAGCACCATCAGCACGAGGCCGCCCATGTAGACGAGGCTCAGGAGCGCGGGCCGCTTTTCGAGCGGCTCTGCGGCGGCGGCCACGGTCTTGTTCGCGTTCGCGGCGGCGGTTTGTAAAAGCAGTATGAGTGACATGACTTCTAAACTTTGCGGAAGCGGACTTCAACGTCGCCGAAGCCGACAACGTCGCCCTCTTGTATCTCGCGCGCCTCGCCGTAGGCTATCCGGCGGCCGTTGATGAAAGTCCCGTTGGTCGAACCCGTGTCGGCGACCAGGAGCGTCCCCTCCTTGTTCATGCGGAGCGCGGCGTGAATCTTCGAGACGCTGCGGTCGTTGAGGTACAGGTCGTTGTCCGTGCCGCGCCCGACGCCCATGCGCGGGCCGCCCGGCTTGAAGACGAGCTCGGTCTCTTTAGCGCCGTCCGTGGTCGTGACGCGCGCGACGATACGCACGTCCAGCGTCTGGTTCCGCGGGATGAAGGGCGAGCCCAGCTCCCGCTCGCGGCGCTTGGCCTCGTCCTGCTCGCGCAGCTGCTGCTCGAACTCGCCGTAGGTCGGGTCCACCGAGACGCCCGAGGTGAAGATGTCCACCTCGGTCTCGATGCGGACGGGCGCGAGCGTGGAGTAGCGGCTGTCGTTGATGTAGTCAATGGCGGCGGCCAGGACTTCGTGTTCCAGCTCCTGAATGATTTCGGGCGGGGCCTCCGCGTGGCGGCCCCACTCGACCTTGAGTTTCAGGAGATGCGGTGCGATGCGCACGCCGCGGTCGTCTGTGCGCGCTCGCTCGTCCAGGAGGCGCTTCATGCGCTCGATGAGCGCGGTCGTCGTCAGCCCGCCCTGCGAGGTCGTCGCGCCGCGCCCCAGGCCGCGGTCCACGGCCGCGCCGAAGCCCTCGAAGACGCGCTTGATGAGTCGCTCGGGCAGCGCCTCCTCGCGCTTGTGATCTGGTTTCTGCTCGGGCTCTTTTTTCATAAAGGCTCGCTCAAGACGGCTTACCGGCCGCCGCCGGGGTGCGTCCACGCCATAACTCGTTGGGGAGAATCGAAATTGATTAACTGAATCCGCGCCATTCTAGCAGAAAAAGTGGTCAGTGGTCAGTGGTCAGTGGTCAGTTAAAAGAAAATGCTTTTGTTTTTAACTGACCACCGACCACTGACCACTGACCACTGCTCTTTGCCGCGCGGCCTCGTAGAGGACGACGGCCGCCGCGACGGCGACGTTGAGACTCTCGACGGGCGGGCGCATGGGGATTCTGAGGGCGAGGTCGGCGGCCGACGCCTCCTCGGGCGTGAGCCCCGCGGCCTCTTCGCCGAGAATCAGCGCCGAGGAAACTGTCCAGTCAATTTCGGTGTGTGCTTTCTGTGCGCGCAGGTCCGTGCAGACCGTCCTGACGCCGCGCGCCCTGCACCACTCGACGGCCTCTTGAAACCGCGCGCCCGTCCAGAGCGGCAGGCGCAAGGAGGAGCCCATCGCGCCGCGCAGCGCCTTCGGGGAGAAGATGTCCGCGGAGCCTTCGGTCAGGACGGCGGCGGTCGCGCCCGCGGCCTCTGCCGCGCGCAGGACGGCACCCGCGTTCGCGGGGTTGTTGATGCGGTGCAGGATGACGACCAAGGGAGTCTCCCCGGCGCTCTCGTCCAGCGCGTCCGGCCCCGTCGCGGGCCGCGCGGCCAGGAGGACTACGCCCTGCGGCGTCCTCGTGTCGGACAGCGAAGAGAAGACGGCTTCGTTGACGAGCGCCGGACGCTTGCCGGTGTCCCTCAAAGCGTCCAGCAGCCGCGCGCCGCGCTCGTCCCGCGCGATTCTCTCGGTGTAGACGACCTCCGTGATGCCGTCCACACCGAGAGCCTGCAACGCTTCTTCGCAGAGCCTCAGTCCTTCCAGGAAGATTTGCTCGCGGACACGGCCATCGCGCACGGCGCGGGCGCGCTTGACGAGCGCGTTGTCCCGGCTGGTGATGACGTGCTCGCTCATCGGCCGTCCTCTTCCAGTTCGATCTCCGCCCAGACGGGCCAGTGGTCCGAAACTCCCAGGGGTTTAGCCACGCCGTACTTTCCGACGCGCGCGCCGCGGACGAAAATCCAGTCCGTGTGCAGCCGCACGAGCCCTGCGCGCCAGGTCGCCGTGCCCGTCCGAAACGGCGTCTCGAAGCCGTGGGATTCGAGCAGGCGGCGCGTCTCCACGCACGAGCGTTTCGAGAGCGTGTTGAAGTCGCCGAGCAGGACGACCGCGCCGGAAAGACCCGCCGCCCTCTCAAGAATAGCGGCGTGCTGCTTGAGCTGCCCCTCCACGGAGGCGTGCGGGTCTATGTGCGAGTTGAAGAGGTGCAGGCGGCCGGACCCGTGCTCAACCGTCGCCGCGAGCGCGAGCCTGGGCCGCCACGCGCACTCGTCCCAAGGCAGCTCCAGGCGCGACACGTTTCGGAGCGGCAGGCGACTTAAAACCGCGAGCCCCATGTCGCCCGCTTCACGGCGGCCGATGCGCTCCTCGAAATCCAGATACCACTGTTTAGACTTGGGCTCCTCGCCGCCCGGCTTCTCGCCGGCCGCGCGCGCGTAGCGCATCCGAAGCTCCTGTGCCAATTCGCGCGCAACGTCGTGGCGGCCGGCGCGCGCCGTCAGTTTGTCCGCCTCCTGCAATGCTACAATGTCGGCCGGCGGCAGGAGCCTCCCGTCCGAGAGGGCTCGCGCGGCAGCAGTGAGGTGGCGCGCGACGAGGCGCGGGCGGCGCGCGGGCCACGTCAGCCCGAGGCGGCGGCCGACGCTGCCCGTGATGAGGAAAGAGCCGACCGCGTAGCGTATGTTGAAAGAGGCCACGACGAGCGGCCGATGCTGTCGAGGGTGTTCGGCCACGCGCGGGGTGAAGTCGTCAAACTCGACCCCGTCCGGCGGAGTCTCGGGAGCGTGCGTGCGCGTGGTCGCGGTCGTCATGGAGGTTCATCTTTATACGCGGGGCGCGGCGGTGTAAAGGCGTAAGAGGTTGGGGAGAGGATTACTGATGGGCAAGCCGGTGATAGCCGCCGTGGACGACATGTTCTTCGCCTCGAAGATTCGCGCCGTCGCGGAGCACCTGGGGTTGGAAGTGCGCTTCGTGCGGAGCGCGGCCGAGGCAATCGCCGCCGCCAAAGAGGAGCGGCCTTCGGTCGTCGTCGCGGACCTGCACTCGCGCAAGTGCGACCCGTTCGCCCTGGCAGAAATGTTAAAAGCCGACGAGACCCTGCGCGCCGTCACGCTCATAGGCTTCTTCTCACACGTCGAGACAGCCTTACAAAAGCAGGCCACCGAAGCCGGCTTCGACCGCGTCCTGCCGCGCTCCGCCTTCAGCAAAAACCTCCCTGAAATTCTACAGAGCGCGGGTTGAAAGAAAGCACTCAAGCCTTTGCGCCTTAAGTATTAACTTTGCGCCTTTGCGTGAACGGCTGTTTCTCGCAAAGGCGCTAAGGTAAGACGTAAGGCGCAAAGGGTTGAATCTGTCTTCCGACCCGCAATCAGCCCAAAACCTCTTTGTGCCTGGCGTCCACGAGGTTGTTGTTGAACCAGTGCGGGTAGAGCGGCGCGGGCGCGGTCATCGAGTCGAGTTCGCTCAACTCTTCTTCGTTGAGCTTCACTTCGACGGCCTTCAAATTGTCTTCGAGCTGATGAAGCTTGGTCGCGCCGACGATGATGCTTGAGACGAAAGGCTTCGCCAGCAGCCAGGCGAGCGCCACCTGCGCCACGCTCGCGCCGTGCGCGTCGGCCACGTCGCGCATCCTCTCGACGACGCGGAAGCCCAGCTCCTTGTCCGTCGGCAGGAAGTCGAAACCCGACAGCCTGTTGTCGCTCTCCTTCAGATTCTCCCGCGTGTATTTGCCGCTCAGAAAGCCGCCCGCGAGCGGGCTCCACACGTTCATGCTGAGGCCAGCGTGACGCATGAACGGCACGACCTCGTGCTCCACGTCGCGGCCGACCAGCGAGTAGTACATCTGCCCGCTCGTGAATTTGGCCCAGCCCCGCGCCTTCTGCATCTCGACCGCGGCGGCGGCCTTCCACGCGGCCCAGTTGGAGAAGCCCAGATAACGGACCTTGCCCGCGCGCACCAGAGAGTCGAGCGCCTCCAAAGTCTCTTCGAGCGGCGTGAAAGGGTCTTCCTTGTGGACGACGTAGAGGTCTATGTAGTCCGTCCTGAGCCGCGCGAGGCTCGCGTCGCAGGCTTCGAGGACGTGCCTCCTTGAGAGCCCCGCCGCGGTGACGGCGTCGCCCGCGCGAAAGCCGACCTTCGACGCCAGCACCAAGTCCCTGCGCCGCGCGCCGAGCAACTCGCCCAGCATCTCCTCCGACTGCCCTTTGGAATAGCCGTTGGCGGTGTCCACGAAATTGACGCCCGCGTCGAGCGCCGTCTCGACCATCCGCCCCGCGTCCTCCATCGAGACCTTGTAAATGTTCGGCATGGAGGGGTCGCTGCCGAACGTCATCGTCCCCAGCGAGAGCCGCGAAACTATCAAGCCCGTGTTGCCAAGTCGTGCGTACTGCATCAAATGATTCCCCTTACTCAAATTGTTACGGCAGCAGCTTGTCGTAATCCGCGTGCGAGCCGATCCAAAACCAGACGACCCCTTCCGGCCTGTCCAGACCAAGCGCGCGGTGGTGAGCGCCGACACGCGCAGACCACAATCTCCCGATTCTTTTGAAGTGCAGCGACGGGTGCCTGGGGTCGGCTTTGAGTAGCTGGAAGTTTTTGTCCGCGAGGGCGCGCACTTCGGTTGGAAGCTGGCGGTAGTGTTGCCAGAATTGCGGGGACGCGAAGTGTTTCACAGCGGCTCACAGCGCCCCTGCTCGAAATCCTTCTCCGCCTGCTCCAGCAGCCCATCGAGGCGGCCCGCCTCGGCGTCCTGCGCAAGCTGCTCATCCCAGACGCGCCCCTGAAATTCCTCAAACCATTTCGCCAGCTTTGCCACTTCGGAAGCCGGCAACTGAGCAATGGCGGATTCAATCTCTTCTCTGCTCATGCCGGAAAGTTTACCTTATTTTGAAAGGAGGTCGGAAGCGGCGCAGGCGCAGGCTGTTGGCGAGGACGGAGACGCTCGACAGGGACATGGCCGCGCTGGCGATGACGGGCGAGAGCAGCCAGCCCGTGAAGGGGTAGAGCAGGCCGGCGGCGACGGGGATGCCCACGACGTTGTAGGCGAAGGCCCAGAAGAGATTCTGCTTGATCGTGCGGATGGTCGCGCGCGAGAGCGCGACGGCCGTCACCACGCCGCGCAGGTCGCCCCTGATGAGCGTCACGTCGGCGGCCTCCATCGCCACGTCCGTTCCTGTGCCAATAGCTATCCCGACGTCCGCCTGGGCCAGGGCCGGCGCGTCGTTGATGCCGTCGCCGACCATGCAGACCACTTTCTTCTCCTCAAGCTGAAGCCGACGGACCTCGCCGGCCTTGCCTTCAGGGAGGACTTCGGCGAGCACGCGCTCCACGCCGACCTCTTTCGCCACGGCCTCGGCCGTGCGGCGGTTGTCGCCCGTAATCATCAAGACTTCCAGGTTCATGCGCCGCATCATCGCGACGGCCTCTTTTGACTCCGGCTTGACGGGGTCCGCGACCGACAGGACTCCCGCAGGCCGCCCGTCAATCGCCACGTACATGGGCGTCTCGCCCCCGGAAGCCAGCGCCTCCGCGCGCGCCGTCAACCCGTCCAGCGCTACGCCGCGCTCGCGCATCAACTTGAGGTTCCCCAGGAGCAAGCGACGCCCGTCAACCGTCGCCTGGACGCCGTGCCCCGCGACGGCCTTGAAGCCGTAGGCTTCAGAGAAGGTGAGGCCGCGCTCGCGCGCCGCGCGGACGACAGCCTCGCCGAGCGGGTGCTCGCTCCCTAGTTCGGCCGACGCCGCCAGCCGCAGCAACTCTTCCTCCGAGACGCCGTCGGCCGCGATGACGTTGGTCAAGACGGGCTCGCCGCGCGTGATCGTCCCGGTCTTGTCGAGCACAATACTCTGAAGCCTGTGCGCCGTCTCCAAAGACTCGCCGCCTTTGATGAGGACGCCGTGCTCCGCGCCCTTGCCCGTCCCGACCATGATGGCCGTCGGCGTCGCCAGACCCAGCGCGCAGGGGCACGCGATGATGAGAACGGAGACGGCGTTAACGAGCGCCGTCGTGAACCGAAAGCCCTCGGGCGCGGCCAGGAACCAGACGACGAAGGTCAGAGCGGCGATAAGGATGACCGCGGGGGTGAAGACGCCGCTGACGCGGTCGGCCATGCGGGCGATGGGTGCCCTGGAGCCTTGCGCTTCCTCGACGAGCCTGACTATCTGTTGAAGCGCAGTGTCGCGGCCGACCTTCGTCGCCTCGAACTTGAACGAGCCCGTCTTGTTCAGCGTCGCGCCGAAGACCACGTCACCAGCCTTCTTCCAGACGGGCAGGCTCTCGCCCGTCAGCATGGACTCGTCCACGGCCGAATCGCCCGCGACGACGCGGCCGTCCACGGGGATTTTCTCACCCGGCCGCACGACGACCGTGTCGCCCGGCGCGACCTGTTCGACCGGCAAGTCAATTTCCACCCCGCCGCGCAGGACGCGCGCGGTCTTCGGCTGCAAGCCTATCAGGCGCGTGATAGCGTCGCCGGTCCTCCGCCTGGCGCGCGACTCAAGAAGTTTTCCGAGCAGGATGAGCGCGATGATGACGCCCGCCGCCTCGAAATAGACGGGCGGCATCTGATGAGCCGCGCCATGTGCGCGGAAAAAATTTGGCACAATCGTGGCCGCTGCCGAGTATAGATAAGCCGCGCCCGTGCCGACGGCGATGAGGGTGTTCATGTCGGCCGCGCGGTGACGAAGGGCGGCCCACGCGCCGCTGTAGAATTGCCGGCCGGAGTAGAAGACGACGGGGGTCGTCAAGATGAGTTGGAGCCAGTTGGAGCCCGCGAAGTCCAGGGCAGGGACGCGCCCGTGCGACATGGCGAGGACGAGCACAGGGAGCGAGAGCGCCGCCGCCACGAAGAACTTGCGCCGCAGTTCAGTGTACTCGGCGTCGGCGTCGGCGGTGCTGCCCGCGGACGCTTCGCTGACGCCGTAGCCCGCGTCCTCGACGGCCTCGATTAACTGCCCGACGCTCGTCGCCTGCGGGCTGAACTCGACGGTGGCGCGCGCGGTGGCGAAGTTCACCCCGGCGCGGCTCACGCCCGGAACCTTGCCGAGCCGCCGCTCGATTCTCCGCGCGCACGCGGCGCAAGTCATCCCCGTAATCGGCAAGTCAACGCGCTTCTCAGCGCCCGCCGCTATTTCCGTCCCAGTGCTACTCATCGTAATAAATGATGAATGATGAACTTTGCGGGATGAATTAATAGCCTTTAATTCATCCCGCAAAGTTCATCGTTCCGCGTTGCTTTGCTTACGCCGACTTCGCGGCGGCCGTGCCCTCTTCGGCCAGGAGGCTGCGGAGCATCCAGGCCGTCTTCTCGTGAACCTGCATGCGCTCTGTTAGCAGGTCCGCGGTCGGCGCGTCCGAAGCGTTCTCGGCCGTCTCGAAGACGGTGCGGGCGGTGCGCGCGGCCGTCTCGTGCCCCTCGACCAACTGGCGGATCATGTCCGTGGCCGCGGGGATGCTGTCCTCTTCCTTGATGGAGGTCAGCCGCGTGAACTCTTTGTAGGTCGCCGGGGCGTAGACGCCGAGGGCGCGGATGCGCTCGGCCAGCTCGTCACTCGCCGTCCACAGCTCGTTGTACTGCTCCTCGAACATGATGTGCAGCGTGCGGAACATAGGCCCCGTGACGTTCCAGTGAAAGTTGTGCGTCTTCAGGTAGAGCGTGAAAGTGTCGGCCAGCAGCCTCGAAAGTCCGTCGGCGATCTGCTTGCGATCGTTCTCCTCGATGCCGATGTTGATGGGCATGGCCGTCACTTCGGTTCCCGTTTTGTTCGTCATTCTATAACCTCCTCTGCCTTCCTTCTGATGAATGGTCTATTTGCGTTGACACGCCGCGCAGACGCCGCGCATCACTATCTCGTAATTCTCAACCTTGTGCCCGGTACGCAGGCGCGGCGCGGGCAGCTCGCCGACGGCCTCGAAGGGCACGTCCTCCAGCCGGTCGCAGACGCGGCAGACGAAGTGGTGGTGCCGGTCTAGGTTGGCGTCGAAGCGCGCGACGGCGTCGTCCATGTAGATTTCGTGGACGAGGCCGGCGTCGCGCAGCGCGTTCAGCGTGTTGTAGATGGTCGCCCGCGAGGCGCGTGGGAAGCGGCGGTTCAGCGCCGCGCTGATCTTGTCGGCCGTCGGGTGCTCGGCGCTGCGCACCAGAAAGTCGAGCACGGCGAAGCGCTGCGGCGTCAACTTCAACCCCACCTCGCGCATCCGCCCCTCAATCTGTGTCCTGATGTCTGTCGTCAATGTGTGTTTAGAATAAGTCTAAATTAGGAGTCTGTCAAGTGAGCAGTGGTCAGAAGTCAGTGGTCAGTGGTCAGTAAAAACTGATGTCTTTAACTGACCACTGACCACTGACTTCTGACCACTGACTTCTGACCACTGCTCTTCAGCCTACAGCGGCCGGCGTGATGACTTCATGGATAGCGCGGACTTCCTGTACGAGTTGCTCGTACTGCGCGAGGTTGAGCGCCTGCGCGCCGTCGGACAGGGCGCGCTCGGGCTGGTCGTGGACTTCGACGATGAGGCCGTCTGCGCCGACGGCCGTGCCGGCGCGGGCGAGCGGGATGACCATGTGATTCTTGCCGGTCCCGTGCGAAGGGTCTACGAGGACCGGCAGGTGCGAGACGCGGCGCACGGCCGGGATGGCGGCCAGGTCGAGCGTGTTGCGCGTGTGCTGCGCGAAGGTGCGTATGCCGCGCTCGCAGAGCACGACGTTGTAGTTGCCCTCGGCCATGACGTACTCGGCCGCCAGCAGCCACTCGTCCAGCGTCGCGGCCAGGCCGCGCTTCAAAAGCACTGGGAGGTGCGAGCGGCCCGCGCGCCTGAGCAGCGAAAAATTCTGCATATTGCGCGCGCCGATCTGTATCACGTCGCCGTAACGCTCGACCATGTCCAGGCCCGCCTCGTCCAGTGCTTCGGTGACGATCTTGAGGCCGTAGGTCTCGCGGACCTCGGCCAGCATTTTAAGACCCTCTTCGCCGAGGCCCTGGAAGGCGTAGGGCGAGGTGCGCGGCTTGAACGCGCCGCCGCGGAAGAAGCGCGCGCCGCTGCGGCGCACGGCCTCGGCGATGCTGAAGACCTGCGCGCGGCTCTCGACGGCGCACGGCCCGGCGATGATCGCCAGCTCGTCGCCGCCGATTGCTGCGTCGCCGACGCGGACGATAGTCTTCTCCGGCCTGAGGTCGAGCGAGATGAGCTTGTAAGGCTTGCTGACGCGGATGGCCTCGGCCACGCCCGGCAGGCTCTCGAAGCGCGAGACGTCAACCGCGCCCTGGTTGCCCGTGATGCCTATGGCCGTGCGCGTCGCCCCAGGCATGGGGTGCGCGCGGAAACCCAGTTCGTTAACGACGGCAACGACCCGCTCTACGTCGGCCTCGGTCGCGTCCGTCTTCATGACGATGAGCATTACTTTCTCCAAATGGTAAATGGCCCGCCGCTTTTCTCCATCAACTATTTACCAGATTTACCCTCCACAAGCTACATACGCTCCGGGACGCTGATGCCGAGCGTGGCGAGCGCGCTCGTTAACTGGCGGCGCGTGATGTCGCAGGCGGCGACGAGCACGGCGCGGCGCGCGGCGTCCTCTTCGCTGATGATGCGGTGGCGGTGGTAGAAGAGGTTGAAGGCGCGCGCCAGGTTGAACGTGTACTTGGCGAGGTGCGCGGGCTCGGCGGCCGCGACCGCCTGCGCGATGGCCTCGTCGAGCCTCATCGCCGTCGTGACGAGAGCCCAGATTTCGTCGCCGCTCTCGCCGGTCAGGACGCGCGCCGCCTCGTCGTCAGTCCCGGCCGCGCGAATCTTCTCGACCGCTTCGGCCTGCGCGCCCGCGTCCAGCTTGCGGAAGATGGAGTTAGCACGCACGGCAGAATACTGGCAGTAAGGCCCCGTCTCGCCTTCGAACGAGAGCGCCTCTTTGAAGTCGAAGGCGATGACAGAATTTCGCGTGAATTTTAGTAAGAAGTAGCGCAGCGCGCCGACGGCGATGGCGTGCGCCGTCTCGCGCCTTTCTGCGTCGGAAACGTCAGGGTGGCGCGTCTCGACTTCGCGCAGCGCGTCCGCCTCCAAACGGTTGATGAGGTCGTCGGCCTTGACGCCCAGACCCTTTCGCCCGCTCATCTCGACGAAGGGGCGGGCGCGGTCCTCGTCTGACAACTTGATGCCCAACTCTTCGCAGGCGGCAATCGAGAGCGCGACCATCTCGTAGCCGAGGTGGACGCTTGCCTCCTCGCCGGCTTCGGGGGCGACCGCCGCCACGCCGCGCTTGACCACGTCCTGCGTGTAGGACTGGCGCGAGTCTATGACGTTGTAGACGGTCGCGCCCTCGCCGAAGCGCGGCCGCACGTTCCCGCCCGGCTCGCACGTCTCCGCGGGCTGCGGCTCGTAGGTCGTGATCCAGGTCAGGTGGCCGTCCGTGTAGCCGCGGAACGGCTTGTAGAAGAAGTCCAGATCGAGTTGGCCCAGTTTCCAGAGCTGGTAGGCTATGTCTTTGCCCGTGTAGGTGACGGTGCCATTCGAGCGGACGATGACCTTGTCGGCCTCGTGCTCGTCCGTGCCCGTGTGCGACTCGAACGGCATGACCCAGCAGCCCTTGTTCTTGCCTTCGGCCTCGAAGTGAATCGCGCCCGTCTGCTTCATCCGCTCGAAGGCGTGGTCCCAGAATTTGAGCCTCAGGATTTCCGACTCGCGCGGCAGCACGTCGTAGCGAATCCCCAGTCGCTCCATCGTGTCCAGGATGCACTCGACGTTGCGCGTCGCGACGTAGTCCGCCAGCTCCGCGGTCGGGTTATCGCCCGCCTCGATCAAGTGAAGCGTCTCGGCGCGCAGCTTCAGGCGCTCGGGGTCGGTCGCGCCGTTCGCGTCGTCGTTGCGGTAGAAGAGGCCGACGCGCGCGTACAAGTCCCAGCAGTAATAATCGAACGGGCGGTCGGGAGGAAGCGTTCGGTCCAGAGCCTTGATGTCGTCAAGCGTCATCCGCTCAAGGTGCACGAAGCCGACGACCACGTCCGCGACCTGCACGCCCGTGTTGTCTATATAATTCTGCACCTCGACGCGCTCGCCGGCCGCTTGCAGGATGCGGACGAACGTGTCGCCGAGCACGGCGTTGCGCACGTGCCCTATGTGCGCCGCCTTGTTCGGATTAATACTCGTGTGCTCCACCATCCGCTTCGGCCGCGCGTCCGGCGCTTCAGTCGTCTCAGAAACCTCCTGCCCCGCCGCCGAAAAACTCGCCAGCAGCCGCGCGCGGTCGAAGAAGACGTTGAGGTAACCCGCGCCCGCGACCTCCACGCGCGCCACGCCCTCAACCTCTGCGAGCGCCTTCGCCAACTGCTCCGCAATCACACGCGGCGCGCGCTTCTCCCCCGTCGCCTGCTTCACGCGCTTCGCCAGCTCGAACGCGACCGGGAACGCCAAATCCCCCAACTCCGTCCGCGGCGGCACCTCCGCCGCCACCTGCTCAAGCTCGACAGAGAACAACTCACCGGCCGCCCCCCGCACCCGCTCCCGCAAACCATCCTGCAACTCAACCAGTCTCAATCCACCCATAATCCTCAACCCACAGCCACAAAATTCTCACCCAACAGCAAAGCCCGCAGTATAGCCCACCGCTCCCGCGCCTTGCCAACCAGCGCCGGCAGGTAAATAAGGAGGATGGGGCGATTTTGATAGACGTTTAGATGGATTCAGGGCTCAAGCTCAGGCGTGCGCGGACGGCCAGGCGGGGGCGGGCCTGCCCTGCCAGACCCAGGCGATGTAATCTACGAGGGGCGGGTCGCCGCCGACTTCGCGGAGGCGGGCGTTGACTTGGCCGCGGTGGTAGAGGGTGTGTAGGGCGACTTGGAACACGGTCTCGCCGACGGTCGTCACGTCGGCCGCGCGCCCGAGTATCCGTTCAACCATCGCGGCCCAAGGCACGGGCATGGGCTCCGACGCCTGCTCGTCGCTCAGTGTGCCGAGGTAGGCGAGAGCTTCTGAGTAGTAAGTGCGAGCCCATTCCATGAGCGAGGGCGCGTCGTCGAAGGTTGGGTAGGGGGTCTCGCGCGGCTCGCCGCGCCAGGCGCGCAGGAAGGCACGCTGGACGACGTGCAGGTGGTAGAGGTAGCCCCGGAGTTTCGCGTCCGCCTGTCCGCCCTCTGAGGCCAGGACCGCCGTCCACACCGCGGCGTCTGCCCATTCCATGTGCCTGTACAAATCTGTCAGAGCTTTAATGTTCAGCATGGCAGTCCTCTCGCCGTCAGAGCGCATTCAGGAAGGCGACGAGGTCTGCGCGCTCCTGGTCCGTGAAGCGGAAGCCGAAGTGTTTTTCGTAGTGGCGCACCGCGTCTTCGAGGGTGGCGGCGATGCCGTTGTGGAAGTAGGGGGCGCGGGCGGCGAGGCCGCGCAGGGTCGGCGTCTTGAAGAGGCCGAGGTCGTCCCAGGCTCCCGTGATGTTGCCGAAGCCGGCGTCTGTCAGTTGGCGCGTCTCGCCGGTCTTTTTGTTGCGGAAAGTATAGAGAGGCAGGTCTGGGGTGCGCGCCGCGGCAGACGCGGTGTTGACGTCGAACATGGTGTTTTTGAAGCTGGTGCCGTTGTTGACGGAGTCGTGGCAGGCGATGCAGCTCTTGTGGCTGACGTTCATGCTGTTGAAGACCGCCTGGCCGCGCGCGATCTGGGCGCGCTGAGGGTTAGGGTCGTTGGCCCAGCCGTCGAAGAGGTCGAAGCCGCCCTGCGCCTTCTGCATCTTCGACAACGCTTCGGGGCCGCCGCGCGCGCCGTCCGCGTCCAGGCGGCCGACGCCGGGCACGGTGACCTGCGCCGTGAAGAGAGCGGTCTCGAAGTCCACGATGTCGTCAACCACTTCGGGCGTGGCGGGCGGGCCTTGCAGGGCTCCCGTCACGAGGCGGTTCGTGAGGTTGACGAGCGCGGCGCGCTGACCCTTGCCGATGTTGGCGGCGGCGTCCCAGTTGACCGTCACGCTGCCGACCGGGAAGTTCATTGTGGGCATCGAGCGCCGCCAGTGCACCAGGCGGTTAACGCTCGCCAGGCCGTGCGGGTCTTCCACCGCGACCAACTCCCACTCGGCGTCGGCCTTCGGCGGGCCGCCCCTGCGGAAGACGCCGCGCGTCAGCATCATGCTGTAGGCCGCGCGGCGCGCCTCGACCGTGGAAACGTCCATGTCCGGGTTGTTGGCGTCGAGCTGACTGAAGACAGGGTGCGTGCCGTCCGTCTCGTCGAAGAGGCGGCGCAGCGTGGCGGGCGTGATGCTCCAAGCCTCTTCGGGGACGTGGCAGGAGGCGCAGCTCTGGCCGTTCTTGCCTTGCGCCTGGAAGAACTCGCCCGCGAGGTCAACCGAGCCGCGCGTGCTGATCGTCGCCGCCTCGCCGCCGGGGTTCGGCAGCAGTTGGTTATTGGGGATGCTGCCCTGTAGCTTCGAGCTGGTCGGCGCGCCCTGCGTCGAGGGCCGTGAGCACGCGGCCCCCAGAGCCAGAGCGAGCAGCGCGACCGCCGCGACCACAACGCCCACCTTGAGACTTTCGTTCCACGAACTCCTTCGCTTCATCTAGCTGTCCTCATCCTCTCATGCGTTGGCAAGCAGCATACTCTATTATCCACGTTTCAAATATGCACGTCGCCAGATGACGGCTGCGCCATTACTGTTCCGACTCACGTTTGCCCGGCGGCGCGACGTGCCGCCTGTACCACCTGCGGCCGTGCCAGCCCTGGACGTGCCAGCCGGCCTTCGATAAGGGGTCTAACTCCTGAATCCAGAAACCCGCCGGCCCGGGCTCAGTAATCTCGACGCGCCCGACCTCCACGTCGGCCACGACGACGCCCTCGCCCTCGCTGGCGGCGCGGCGCGCGAGGACGTTGCCCGCCGCGTCACAGATAATCGCGCCGCCGCCCAGCTCCGTGACATACGGCACGGGCAGCAGCGGCGTCTTGCAGCGTATGCGCCCGCAGTGCGCGGCCTCCACGACCGGACAGCCGACGAGCCTGGCGAAAGGCCGCGCCCAGTCCGTGTAGCGGTCAATCGAAGTCTGTAAGTAACGACTGAAAGGCATCCCCTCCGGCGCGCCCCACTTGAACGACCCGCCCACCACCATGTCTGCCTTCCCCCTCAGACGTTCCACCGTCCGCGTCCGATTGAACTCCAAACACAGGACGACGCCCGCCGTCAGTTTGCCCACCTCTATCAAACCGTCGTCCGCGCCGCCGACGTAAAAGCAGTTCTCCCACATCGTAGGGATGTCCTTGTCGTGCCTGCCCGCGATGCCCTCGGGCGTGGCGAGGAAGAAGGCGTTGCGGACGTGTCCGTCCGCGTCCCGGCACAGGAACGAGCCCCCGACCACAGCCCCGTGTCTTCTTGCGAGACTCGACAGCAGAGCCGTGGCGGCCCCGTCCGGCGGCAGAGAGCGGTGTGCCAATTCCGGGAAAAACCCCGCGCCCGTGGTGAAGAACTCCGGCAGCACAATCCACTCCGCGCCTTCCCTCGCAGCCTCACCCGCCAGCCGCTCGCACGCCGCCAGGTTCGCGTCAACGTCGCCGATAACGGTTTGAAGTTGGATGGCCGCCGCACGCATAAAGCAACCTCGCGCTGTAGATGACACTGACTTGTTAGGCGGCGCGTTTCGCCCGACGTGTCAGCACAGGATTCCTCACGCTTTGCGGTTTAATCGCCTCCGACGGTGAAGGGCGAAACAAACAAGTGAGAGCAAGATGTGCGAGCCTAAAAGCAAGAGCAGCCAGCCGGCGAGTGTGCCTCTGCCGTAGCCGGCGCCGAGAATAATGCCGTAGAGCGGGTATTGGAGGAAAAAACAGCCGTACCCTAGAGCGACGCCCCAACCGCTCGGCTTACCCGGGAAGACAACATCCAGGACAGACGTGTAGGGGAAGAATATGAAGGAGAAAGTCAGGCCGCCGCTTTTGCCATAAATGATGCCGAAGTAGTACAGCACCGCGGTAAGCAGCACCCCGATCAATAACGGTAGCCACAGACTACTCATTCACGCCCCTATAGAATTATTGGGCCGCCGCCGGCCCTGAGCATTTTATGGCAATCTTTTAACGCCGCCCGCCGCGAATTTCAACTTGTAAGCGGACGTGACCGCGGCGGGGCGGGGTTGCTTGACACGTTCGGCGTCGGCTCTGTTACCATCCTTGGTTACTGAATGACGACGAATCAGAGTGTTTCAGTCCCGGTGGAGTTGCGGGAGCGGTTCGCGGGGGCGCGGCGCGTCGTGGTGCTGACGGGGGCGGGCGTGTCGGCTGAGTCGGGCGTGCCGACTTTTCGCGGCGGAGGGCGCTCCGCCGTGTGGAAGGGGCTGCCGTTCGATCAGATTTCGTCGGCCGCGATGTTGGAGAGGAGCCTGCCGGAGGTCTGGGAGTGGTTCGATTACCGCCGGGGCGTCATCGAAAAGTTAGAGCCGAACGCCGCGCACGGGGCGCTCGCGCGCTGGCAAGGCAGGTTCGAGGATTTTACGCTCGTCACGCAGAACGTGGACGGGTTGCACCAGGCCGCGGGCTCAAGAGACGTGATAGAACTGCACGGCAACCTGTGGCGCGCGCGGTGTCTGTCGTGCCGCGCGGAGTATGACTTGCACGACAGCGAGGCGGAGGCCGTGCGGGGCCGCACCTGCGTCGAGTGCGGCGACCACCTGCGGCCGGGCGTGGTGCTCTTCGGCGAGATGCTGCCGGTGGGAGCGTTCGAGCGCGCGGCCGACGCGGCCTCCCGGTGTGACCTCTGTTTAGTGGTGGGGACTTCGGCGCTCGTATACCCTGCGGCGGCGTTGCCGGAGATAGCGGGGGCGGCCGGCGCGTACACCGTCGAGGTCAACCCGGAGCGGACGCCGCTCTCGGATTTGTGCCACGCGCGCGTGGAGGGGCCGGCGGGCGTTGTCCTGCCGCTCTTCGAGGATTGATGAGGACTCTCTTCTTCGACTGCTTCGCCGGCGCGAGCGGCGACATGATTCTGGGCGCACTGGTCGGCGTCGGAGTCGAGCCGCGCCTGCTCAAGGAACAGCTTTCGCTCCTGGACGTTCCCGGCTACGAGGTCAGCTTCGAGACGGTTGACCGCTCGGGCATCAGCGCCACGCGCGCCGTCGTCCGCACGGAAGAGGAGCGCGCGCACCGACACCTCAGCCACATCCTGAAGATCATACGCGACTCGCGCCTCTCGGACTCCGTCAAGGAGCGCGCGACACAAATCTTCACGCGCCTGGCCGAGGCCGAGGCGAAGATTCATAACGTCCCGGTCGAGCGCATACACTTCCACGAGGTCGGCGCGCTCGACGCGATTGTGGACGTGGTCGGCGCGTGCGTGGGCTTCGAGCTGCTGGGCGTCGAGCGCTTCGTCTGCTCCGAGCTGCACGTCGGGAGCGGCACTGTGGAAATGGCACACGGGCGCTTCCCCGTGCCGCCGCCGGCCGTCGCGGAGCTTCTGAAAGACGCGCCCGTTTACTCCACGGACATCAAGGGCGAGCTGGTGACGCCGACGGGCGCGGCCGTCATCAGCACCGTCTGCCGCGAGTTCGGGCCGCTGCCCTTGATGAAGATCGAGCGGACGGGCTACGGCGCTGGCGGGCGCGAGTACGAGAACTTTCCGAACGTGCTGCGGCTGATGCTCGGCGAGAGCGAGGGGGCCGCAAGCTCTACGGACGAGCGGCTGGTCGTCGTCGAGACGAACATTGACGACATGTCGCCGCAGGTCTACGGCCACTTGATGGAAGAAGCGTTGAGACTCGGCGCGCTCGACTGCTATCTCGCGCCCGTGCAGATGAAGAAGAACAGGCCGGGCACGCTCGTCTCCATCCTCTGCCGGCCCGCGCTGCGTGACGTTATGTGCCAATTATTACTCGCGGAGACGACGACGCTCGGCGTCCGCTTTTACGAGGTCTGGCGTCGCGCCCTCGCGCGCGAGACGGTGAAAGTCGAAACAGCGTTCGGCGCGATTAGTGTTAAAGTGGCACGACTCGACGGGAAGGTCATTAAAGGGATGCCGGAGTACGAAGAGTGCCGTGCGGCGGCCGAGCGGGCAGGCGTGCCGCTCCTCGAAGTCGAGCGGGCCGCGCTGGCCGCTTTTCTGAAATCTCGGGCTGGCGGTTGATAGTATGTCCCGGCAGGGACAGTTGAAAATAGCCCAGCACTTCAGTGCTGGGTAACGACGGCGAAAAACAATCCAGTCCCGTAGGGACTCCGCAAACACTTTCCTGCGGTCTCCCAGCACTGAAGTGCTGGGCTATTTTCGGTCGCTCCTACGGAGCTGATTAAGTGAGCCTTTTTATTATCGGGGTAAGGGCATGAGCACGAAACTGTCAGAGGCCGAGGACGACCTGGTGAACCCTGCGCGGCCCGAGGTTGATTTAGAGTTGATCGCGCGCGGCGTGCGGCTGATTTTGGAGGGCATCGGCGAAGACCCGGCGCGGCCGGGGCTGCTGGACACGCCGCGGCGCGTGGCGGAGATGTACGCCGAGTTGACGGCCGGGATGCGCGAGGACCCGCAGCAGCACGTCGTGCCGCTGCCGGGCGACAAGCACGACGAGATGGTGATCGTCAAAGACATCACGCTGGCCTCCATCTGCGAGCACCACCTCGCGCCGTTCGTCGGCCGCTGCCACATCGCCTACATCCCGAAGGGCGGGCGCATCGTCGGGCTCTCGAAGCTGGCGCGGCTGGCGGAGGTCTTCGCGCGCCGCCTGCAAGTGCAGGAACGTTTGACCAGCGAGATCGCCAACACGCTCTACGAAGGGTTAAAACCGCTCGGCGTGATGGTCGTCATAGAGGCCGAGCACACCTGCATGACCTTGCGCGGGGTGAAGAAGCCCGGCGCGCTGACGATCACCTCGACCGTGCTCGGCGGCTTCCGCAAAGACCCGCGCACGCGCGCCGAGGCGATGGCGTTAATCAAAGGGAAGTGAGAACGGTGGAAGAACGATGAGAAGATTGAATTTCGTAATCGCCGCGCTGCTCCTGGCCGCGCTCGCGCCTGGCACATTGGCACAGAATCGTGCGGCCGCCGATAGCCCCGTCAGCGAAGAGTTCCTGCGCGCGCACATCAAGTTTCTGTCGGACGACCAGTTGGAGGGTCGCGGGACGGGCGCGCCGGGCGGTGAGCTGGCGGCCAAGTACATCGCCGCGCAGCTTGAAGCTTTGGGCCTCAAGGGGGCCGGGCCGGGCGGCAGTTTCTTCCAGCCGGTCTCGCTCGTCGGCGTCAAGGCGGACCCGGCGAGTGTGCTGACCGTCAGCGCGGGAGACAAGAAAGAGACGTTCAAGTTCGCGGACGAGTTTGTCGCCTTCACGGGCGCGCAAAGTGCGGACGTGTCCGTCAGCGCCGAGCTGGTCTTCGTGGGCTACGGCGTGGAAGCGCCGGAGCAGCGCTGGAACGATTACAAGGGCAGCCCCGATGACTACCGCGGCAAGATTCTCGTCATGCTCGTCAACGACCCGCCGGCCCCGGCCGCGGAGCCGACCCTCTTCGGCGGCCGCGCTCTCACCTACTACGGCCGCTGGACGTACAAGTTCGAGGAGGCCGCGCGGCGCGGGGCCGCGGGCGCAATCCTCCTGCACACGGACGAGTCGGCCGGCTATCCGTGGAGCGTCGTGCGGACCTCGAACAGCGCGTGGCGCTTCGACCTCGCGCGCGGCGAGAACAGTTCTGTGCCATTCCTCAAGCTGCGCTCGTGGGTGACGAACGACGCGGCGGAGCGCATCATGCGGCTCGCGGGGCAGGACTTGGGCGAGCTGAGGAAGCGCGCCGCGTCGCGCGACTTTCAGCCCGTGAAGCTCAACCTCACGGCCTCGATTGACCTCAAGAGCGAGCTGAAGCGCGTCAACGCGCCGAACGTCGCGGGCGTCCTGCCGGGCCGCGACCCGCAGTTGCGCGACGAGTACGTCATCTTCTCCGCGCACTGGGACCATCTGGGAATAGGCGAGCCGAACAAGCAGGGCGACCGCATCTACAACGGCGCGGTGGACAACGCCTCGGGCGTGGCGGCCGTGCTCGGCGTCGCGCAGGCGCTGACGAAGCTGCCGGCTGGCGAGCGGCCGCGCCGCTCCGTGCTCTTCCTCTTCCCGACCGCCGAGGAACAGGGCCTCTACGGCGCGGAGTGGTACGCGACGCACCCGCTCGTGCCTGTGAACAAAACGGCGGCCGTCGTCAACCTTGACTCGATGAACATACTGGGGCGCACGCGCGACTTCGTCCCGCTCGGCGCGGAGCGCTCTTCCTTGCGCGCCGTGGTCGAGGCGGTCGCGCGCGAGCGCAGCCTCGTGGTCGTGCCGGACCCGCGCCCCGAGCAGGGCTCCTTCTACCGCTCGGACCATTTCCCGTTCGCCAAAGTGGGCGTGCCTTCGATCAGCCTCAAGGAGGGGAAGGACTTCGTCGGCCGCCCCGCCGGCTGGGGCGAGGAGCAGTTCCGTGCCTACAACACGGCCAACTACCACCAGCCGTCTGACGAGTACAGCGACTCGTGGAACTTCGAGGGGATGATTCAGTCGGCCGAACTCGCGCTCGCCATCGGCCGCCGCATCGCCGACGCCCCCGAACTCCCGCGCTTCAACCCCGACGACGAGTTCGCGAAAGCGCAGAAAAGGTAAGCCCGGCGCATCGGCTGCCCGGCCCCCGTCTCTTATGTTAGGATCGGTTTCGTGTCTGTGACTTTTACAATCGAGTATGAGCAGGAGGAGGACGGCCGCTGGCTCGCCGAGGTGCTCGAACTGCCGGGCGTGCTGGCCTACGGCCGGACGACCGAAGAAGCCCTCGCCAAAGCCCAGGCCCTGGCCTTGCGCGTGCTCGCGGATCGCCTCGAACACGGAGAGGGTGCTCCCGAACTGATGAGCATCTCTTTCGCCGCGGCATGAGCCAGTGGTCATCGGCCAAGGCCAGGCGTGTGCTCGCGGCGCTGCTGCGCCTCGGCTGGAGCGTCAAGCGCGAGTCCGGTTCCCACAAAATCCTCGCGCGCCCCGGCTGGCCCGACGTGGTCTTCGCCTTCCACGATAAAGAAGAAATCGGCCCCAGGATGCTAGCCCGCATTGCCAAGCATACAGGGCTCAGACCTGAAGACTTATAGAAGCAGTAGTTATTGATACTCAGATGAAAACTTTTTACGTCACGACCCCGATTTTTTACGCCAACAGCTTCCCGCATTTGGGGAGTCTTTACCCGACTGTCGTCGCCGACACCTTGCGCCGCCATTACAGGCAGCGCGGGTTTGAGACTTACTTCCTGACGGGCACGGACGAGCACGGCATCAACATCCAGCGCCTCGCGGAGCGCGAGGGGGTGACGCCCAGGGAGTTCACGGACAGGGTGGTGGAGCAGTTCAAGAAGACTTTCGGCGCGTTCGGCCTCGACGCGGAGCACGGCGGCTACGACATCTTCATGCGCACGACCGAGCCCTTTCATTACGAAGGCGTCAGCGAGTTGTGGCGGCGCGTGGCGCGGTCGAAGACGCCGAAAGGGCGCGAGGCGATTTACAAGGGGCACTACGAGGGCTGGTTCTGCGCCTCCTGCGCGGCCTACAAGTCCGAGGAGGAGTACGCGCCCCCGCAGCGCCCAGGCGACCCGCCAATCTGCCTTGAGCACCTGAAGCCGCTCGACCACGTCGCGGAGGAGAGCTACTTCTTCCGCCTCTCGGACTACGCGGAGACTTTGCTCGCGCTCTACGAGACGCAGCCGAATTTCGTCCGCCCGGAGACGCGCCGCAACGAGGTCATCAGCTTCGTGCGCGGCGGACTTCAGGACTTGTCCGTCAGCCGGCAGAAGAGTTCCGTCAGCTGGGGCATCCCCGTGCCAGACGATCCCTCGCACACGATCTACGTCTGGTTCGACGCGCTCACCAACTACATCACGGCCATAGGCTTCGGCAACGAGGAGCGCGAGCGCGCTGTCGGCTTCGAGAAATTCTGGCCCGGCGTGAACCTGGTGGGCAAAGACATCCTCCGCTTCCACGCGGTCTACTGGCCGTCGTTCCTGCTCGCCGCGGGCCTGGAGCCGCCGCGGATGGTCTTCGCGCACGGGATGTGGCTGGACCCGACCGGGCGCAGGATGTCCAAGACGCTCGGCAACGCGATTGACCTCGGCATCCTGCTCAGACACTTCTCGACGGACGCCGTGCGCTACTACTGCCTGCGCGAGATGGTCTTCGGCCAGGACGGCCGCTTCGGCTACGAAACGCTGATTGACCGCACGAACTCGGACTTGGCGAGCGGCCTCGGCAATCTGTCCAGCCGGACGCTGACGATGATTCAACGCTACTGCGACGGCGTCGTCCCCGCAGGGAGAATCGGCGAGGAGAATTATCTGTCCGCCAAGCGCGCGGGCGTTGACCCGGACGCGCAGGCGCTCGCGTCCGCCCTGGAGCACGCGCGCGACCAGTTCGTCCTGCTCTTCGAGGACTACGCCATCAGCCGCGCGCTCGAAACCGCCTGGGCCATTATCGCGCGCGTGGACAAGATGATTTCCGACGCCAAGCCGTGGGAGCTGGCGAAGAACGAGGGCCAGCGCGAGACGCTGGGCGCGGTCCTCTACAGGGCCGCCGAAACCCTGCGCTGGCTCTCCGTGCTGCTCCACCCGGTGATGCCGGAGGCGACCGCCAAGATTTACGAGCAGTTGGGACTGACGGACAGTCTGGGAAGCGCGGACCCCACGAAACTCGCGTGGGGCGGCCTGGCCGAAGGGACGCGCGTGGGAGAGGTCAAGCCGCTCTTCCCGCGCATAGACAAAGGGAGAACGATGGCCGAGATAGAGAAAGAGACAGCCGCCGAGACTTCGGGCGCGCACGCGACCGAGGCGGACGCCGTCAAGGGCAGTCCGACTGCCGAGGAGACGCAGCCCGCGCCGCCGATGCGTGGCGCGACCGAGGCGGACGCCGTGCCGGCGGAAGCGAGTTTCATCGAGATAACGGATTTCGCCAAAGTCGAGATGCGCGTCGGCGAGATTCTGACGGCCGAGCGCGTGCCGAAGTCCGACAAGCTGCTCCGCTTCACGGTTGATCTGGGCGAGGCGGAGCCGCGCCAGATTCTCGCGGGCATCGCCGAGCACTACGAGCCCGAGAAGATGATCGGGCGCAAGGTGATCGTCGTCGCCAACCTCAAGCCGCGCAAACTCCGCGGCTTCGAGTCGCAGGGCATGATCCTCGCCGCCTCGGTCGGCGACGAGGGCCGCCCCGTCGTCGCCACCTTCACCGAAGACGTGCCCAACGGCGCGAGACTCAAGTAACAGTGGTCAGTGGTCAGTGGTCGGTGGTCAGTTAAAAAACTGATTCTTACTGACCACTGACCACTGACTTCTGACTTCTGACCACTGCCTTATGTTCGTTGATTCCCACGCGCACATTGACGGCGAGGAGTACGACGCGGATCGCGACGGGGTGGTGGCGCGCGCGCGGGAGGCGGGCGTCGTCGCTATCTTGAACGTCGGCACGGGCGACCCGCATAGCGGTCAGCTTGAGCGCGCCGTCGCCGTCGCGGAAAAGTACGAGGGCGTGTACGCGGCCGTCGGCGTTCACCCGCACGACGCGAAGCTGTTCGACGACGAGGCCGAGCGGCGCATCGTGCGCTTGGTTGAAGAAAGCCGGCGCGTCGTCGCGTGGGGCGAGATAGGGCTCGATTATCATTACGACCACTCGCCGCGCGAGGTGCAGCGCGAGGTCTTCGCGCGGCAGTTGCGGCTGGCGCGCTCAAAGAGCCTCCCCGTCATCATCCACTCGCGCGAGGCTGACGAGGACACCGTCAACGTCCTGCGGACAGAATGGAACGGGTCGGCGCGCGGCGGCGTGATGCACTGCTTCGGCGGCGGCCTGCCGATGTTGGAACAGGTTTTGGAGCTCGGCTTCATGATTTCGTTCGCCGGCAACGTCACCTTCAAGAAGGCGGAGGATTTGAGGGAAGCCGCGCGGCGCGTCCCGCTCGACCGTTTGTTCATAGAGACGGATTGCCCCTTTCTGACGCCCGTGCCTTTCCGCGGGCGGCGCAACGAGCCCGCGCGCGTCGTGGAGGTCGCGCGCTGCCTGGCCGAGCTTCACGGCACGACCGTCGAGGAGATGGGGCGTCTGACGGCCCGTAACTTCGCCCGCTTCTTCGCCCTGGACTTGGCCGCCGCCGCCCCCGGATTGTCATAAAACTTTGTCGGAGAACTTTCGCCGCGCCGAGATTTGATGTTATGCTCACGCGCGTGCCGCCCCGGCGGGCTAATCAACCTTTATGGCTCAGCAAAATTCATTCGACATCGTCTCCAAAGTTGACAGGGCTGAAATCACCAACGCCATCAATCAGACCTCCAAGGAAGTCAGCCAGCGTTTCGACTTCAAAGGCAGCAGTGCTTCCGTCACGCTCGAAGAGAAGGAGCTCGTCCTGGCGGCCGAGGACGAGACGAAGCTGCGGAACATGAACGACATCCTGCAACAGAAGCTCGTCCGCCGCGGCGTCCCCCTGAAGGCGCTCTCCTACGGCAAGGTCGAGCCGGCCGCGGGCTCCACGGTGCGCCAGCGCGTCGAGATTCAGCAGGGCATCCCGCAGGAGAAGGCCAAGGAGATCGTCAAGTTCATCAAGGACAGCAAAGCCAAGGTGCAGGCCGCCATCCAGGCCGACACAGTCCGCGTCACCGGGCGCGACCGCGACACGCTCCAAGATGTCATCAGTAAATTAAAAGCCAAAGATTTCGGCATAGACATGCAGTTTACGAACTATCGAACGAACTGAAAAAGCAGTGGTCAGAAGTCAGTGGTCAGTGGTCAGTTAAAAACTGGCTCCTACTGACCACTGACCACTGACCACTGACCACTGATTCTTATGCAAACATCCGGCCCCATTGCCGAAGTCGAAGAGCCGCAGGTCACGGCGCGGCGCGTCTTCAGTCTCATCGCCTCGGAGATGGCCGAGGTCGAGACGGAGTTCGAGCGGCAGGCGCAGTCCAACGTCCAGGTCATAGCCTACATCAGCGACTACCTGCGCGCCTCGGGCGGCAAGCGCGTGCGCCCGGCGCTGACCATCCTGTCGAACTACGCGGCGGGCGGCGACGGCTCCGACGCGAGCTCGATCCGCATGGCGGCCGTGATGGAATTTCTGCACACGGCCACGCTCGTCCACGACGACATCATTGACAACGCGGAGACGCGCCGCAACCGCCCCTCCGTCAACTCGCGCTTCGGCAACCAGACGGCCGTCCTGATGGGCGACTGGCTCTACATGTCCGCCTTCGAGACGAGCCTCGCCGAGCGCAAGCTCCCCATCCTGGACGTGCTGACGGCCGCGACGCGGAAGATGACGGAGGGCGAGCTGTTGCAGCTCACGCTCCTCGGCCGCACGGACATCACCGAAGAAGAGTACCTCGACATCTTGCAGCGCAAGACGGCTTACCTGTTCAGCGCCTGCTGCGAGATTGGGGCCATCCTGGCCGGGGCCGACTCGGCGCGACAGGCGGCGTTCAGGGACTACGGGATGAACCTGGGCACGGCCTTCCAGCTCGTTGACGATTTGTTGGACTTCACGGCGACGGACGAAGTCCTGGGCAAGCCGGCGGGCGTTGACTTGCTCGAAGGCAAGCTGACGCTGCCTCTGATTTATCTGTTGGAGGGGGAGGGCGAAGGCTCCGCGGCTCGCCAGCTCGTGCAGGCCGTAATGCGCGAGGGGAGTTATCATCAGGCCGCGCGCGAAGACCTCCTGGAGATGGTCGAGCGCACCGGCGCGCTCGAACGCGCGCGCAACGAGGCGGCGCGCTACGCCGAGGCCGCCCGCGACGCCATCGCCGCGCTGCCCGCCTCCAACTACGCGGACGCGCTGCAAGCCATCCCGAGTTATATTATCGAAAGAGACAGGTGAAATGCAGAATACAGAAGTCAGGAGTCAGGAGTCAGAATGAAAGCCAAACGCTTTTCTTCTGACTCCTGACTCCTGTATTCTGACTCCGGCTTTTAGATTATGGCTACAGAGAATCTGATTTCGACGCTGGAGCAGAGCTTGCGGCAGACGCGCGCGGCGCGGACGCGACTGGCGGCGCGGCTGGCCGAGTTGGAGGCGGAGGCCGAGACGCTGCGCGCGGAGCTGGCCGAGATGGACACGCTCACGAGCCAGACGGAGGCGGCCGTCGTGCGCCTGCTCTCGTCCGTCCTGACGCCCGCGCCGCAGCATCAGCCCGCGCCGAGCCACGCGCCCTCCGATTCGGAACTCGAAGCCGCGATGCACAGGGATGGGGCCTCGCGCGGCTTCACGCCGCGCACGGTCATCCCGCGCCACCACATTCCCCCCGTGCACCCTGAAGTAGAAGTCAAGAGCGACCGCTTCTTCGACCGGACGATTCCGCAGGCGACGACCATGATTCTCCGTGAAGCGGGCGAGCCCCTGCACGTCAACGAGATTTACAACCGCCTGCTCGAAGGCGGCTTCAACTTCACGGGCCACAACCCCACTATCAGCATCGCCGTCTCGCTCAACCGCAACGGCCGCTTCCGCAAAGTCGCCCCAGGGACATTCGACCTCGTGATGCGCGACGCTTCTCAAGCCTCTTAACGAGCCAGGGTTTTTTACAAAAGATGCGAGCCATGATTCTTGCTGCCGGTTACGGGACGCGGCTGTGGCCGCTGACCGTTGACCGCACGAAACCCGCCATCCCTTTCCTCGGAAAACCTCTGGTCGGCTACGTCGCCGAATACCTCGGCCGCCACGGCTGCCGCGAGGTCGTCGTCAATTTGCACCACCGGCCGGACTCCGTCCGCGCGGCCCTGGGCGACGGCAGCCGCTTCGGCGTCCGGCTGGACTACGTCGAAGAGGAGACTATCCTCGGGACGAGCGGCGCGCTCGACAACGCGCGTCATCTTCTTGAAGAAGACACCTTCTTCGTGGTCAACGGCAAGATCGTCACGGACATTGACCTGACGGCGGCGCTCGAAACGCACCGGAGGACGGACGCCCTCGCCACGCTCGTCCTGCTGCCGAACGCGAGGCGCGAACGCTTCAGCGTGGTCGAGACGCGCGACCGCCTCGTCACGCGTTTCTGCGGGATGCCCGAGCCGGGCGGCGACGATGAGACGAACGTGCCGCTGATGTTCACGGGGATTCAGATTCTGGAGCCGCGCGTCTTCGATTACATCCCGCGCGGCTGCTTCTCGCACTCGACCACGGACGTTTACCCGCAGGCCATCGCGCGCGGCGAGCGCGTCGTGGCGCACGTCGCCGAGGGACGTTGGTACGAGCTTTCGACCATCCCGCGCTACCTGGACATCAGCCTCGCGCTGATGAAAGACGAGGGGCGCGACGTGCAGGCGGGGCGCGACTGTGCCATCCACCCCGGCGCGAGCGTGACCGAGTCCGTGCTGTGGGACGACGTAACCATCGAAGAGGGGGCGCGCGTGCGCCGCGCCGTCCTGGGCGACGGCGTCAGGCTCCGCGCGGGCGAAGTCCTTGAAGATGCGGCCGTCGTGCGCGCCGAGCTGGTGCGCAATGAAGAGCCGCCGCCGAAGGCGCTGAAGGGCGAGTTCCGTGGGGAAAACTTTGTCGTGCGGTTGTCTGAGTGATACAATCCCAGGACTCTTTAGGACAAGGAAAACGCCTGGAAAGGCCGGGACCGTCGGGCGCTCGGCCCTCTTAGTTCATGAGTCAATCTCCTACGGCGACGACGAGCGGCTTTGACACCCCTGCGCGCGAGCGGCTGCTGCGCTTCCTCGCCGCGCGTAACGGGGCGACCGACGACGCCGTCCTGGCGCTCACGCCAGACGCCTCGACGCGCGAGTATTTCCGCTTCCCCTGGAAGAAGAAGACGACCGCCGTCGCCGCCGTCTACCCAGAGCCCTTCGACCCCAACTTTCACCCTTACCTGGATGTCACGCGCCTCTTCCTCGAAGCCAAACTGCCTGTGCCAGAAATCTACGAGGTTGAAGCCGCGCAGGGCATCATCGTGCAGGAGGATTTGGGCGACCGCCAGCTCCGTCTGGTTTACGATTCGGCCTCCGAGGAGCAGGTGGAGGCTTTTACGGAGCAGGCCATCACGCTGATCGCGCGGATACAGGCGGCGACGCCCCTGGCCTCCGAGCGCAAGTCAATCGCCAGCCGCCTGGCCTTCGACGAGGCCAAGCTCGCCTGGGAGCTGGGCTTCTTCTTCGAACATTACTTTGGGAGCCTGCGGCGCGAGCAGCTCTCTCACGGCGAGGCCGCGGAGCTGAAGGCGGAGATGAACGACGTGGCCGCGGAGCTCTCGGCCCGGCCGCGCGTTTTGTGCCACAGGGATTATCACCCGTCGAACTTGATGGTGGACAGGAAGGGGAAGCTCCGCATCGTTGACCATCAGGACGCGCGGATGGGGCCGGCGAGCTACGACCTGGTTTCGCTGCTGCTCGACCGCCAGGCAGCGCCGCCGTCGCTGGCCGAGGTGCGCGCGCACCGCCTCTTCCTGATTGACGAGCGGCGGCGGCACGGGTTGGAGGCGCTCGACCCGGACGACTTCGCGCGCGAGTTCCGCCTGATGACGGTGCAGCGCGGCCTCAAGGCCGTCGGGACGTTCTCCTACCAGACGGCCGTCTGCGGGCGCGGGGAGACTTACGCGCAATTCATCAAGCCGACGTTTCAGATTGTGCTCCAGGCGGCCGAATGGCTCGGCCGCTTCCCGGCTTTAAGAAAGGCGATCACGGAAAGATTAAACGACAGCGACGAGTGATAAGCGATTTTTTATGCAGACATACATCAACCAACTATCGGAACACGTGGGCGAGGAGGTCACGCTCAAGGGGTGGCTCTACAACTTGCGTTCGAGCGGGAAGCTCCTGTTCCCGCAGCTCAGGGACGGGACGGGCATCGTGCAGTGCGTGGTCTTCAAGAAGGCCGTGCCGGAGGAGACCTGGGACGCGCTCAAGAATCTGGGCCAGGAATCGGCGCTCGTGCTGCGCGGGACCGTGCGGGCGGACGAGCGCGCGCCGGGCGGCTACGAGCTTGACGTGTCCGCGGCCGAGGTCGTGAGCCCCGCGCACGACTACCCGATTACGCCGAAGGAGCACGGGCCGGAGTTCCTGCTGGACCGCCGCCACCTGTGGCTGCGCTCGCGCCGCCAGCACGCGATCCTCAAGGTGCGCCACACGGTCGTCAAGGCCGTGCGCGACTTCTTGGACTCGGACAATTTCACCCTGCTGGACGCGCCCATCTTCACGCCCGCCGCGTGCGAGGGCACGACGACGCTCTTCGAGGTGGACTACTTCGGCGACGAGAAGGCTTACCTGACACAGTCGGGCCAGCTCTACAACGAGGCGACGGCCGCGGCCTTCGGCAAGGTCTACTGCTTCGGGCCGACCTTCCGCGCCGAAAAGTCCAAGACGCGCCGCCACCTGACAGAGTTCTGGATGGTCGAGCCCGAGATGGCTTACGCGACGCTCGAAGACGTGATGACGCTGGCCGAGCGTTTCCTCTCCTACATCGCCGCGCGCGTCCTCGAAGACCGCGCCGAGGAGTTGAAGGTGCTGGAGCGCGACACGTCCAAACTCGAAGCCATCGTTCCGCCGTTCCCGCGCCTGCATTACGACGAGGCCGTCCGCGTGTTGGAGGAAGGCCACGAGCGCGGCGAGTTGGAGGCGCGCTTCGAATGGGGCGGGGATTTCGGCGCGCCCGACGAGGCTTACATTTCGAGCAAGTTCGACCGGCCCGTCATGGTTCATCATTACCCCGCGGCGGTCAAAGCCTTCTACATGGCGCGCGACCCCGAGCGGCCGGAACTGGCGCTCGGCGTTGACGTGCTCGCGCCCGAGGGCTATGGCGAGGTCATAGGCGGCGGCGAGCGCGCGACCTCGCTTGAGTTCTTGCAGGCGCAGATAGCCGAGCACCAGTTGCCGCAAGAGGCTTTCGAGTGGTATCTGGACTTGCGCCGCTACGGCTCGGTCCCGCACGCCGGCTTCGGCATGGGCATCGAGCGCTGCACGGCCTGGATGTGCGGCATCGAGCACATCCGCGAGACCATCCCGTTCCCGAGAATGTTGTACCGCCTCAAGCCCTAGACTACGCTTATTTAGTTATGACTGACACTCACGAACGCATCGTCACCATCTTCGGCGGGTCGCGCTGCACGGAGAAGGACCCGGAGTACGAGCAGGCGCACCGCGTCGGCGAGCTGCTGGCCGAGGCCGGCTACATGATCTGCACGGGCGGCTACCTCGGCATCATGGAGGCGGCGAGCCGCGGGGCGCGCGAGCGCGGCGGCCGCGTGCTCGGCATCGTGATGAACCAGTTCAAGGCCGAGCCCAACCGCTTCCTGACAGACAAGGTGGCGACCGCGCACTTTTACGAGCGCCTCCAACACCTCATCACGCGCTCGGTCGGCTTCATCGCGCTGCGCGGCGGGATGGGGACGGTGACGGAAGTCTCGCTCGTCTGGAACAAGGTGCAGACGCGCGTCATAGGGCCGCGCCCGCTCGTGCTGCTGGGCGAGTGCTGGCCGCCGATTGTCGAGGCTTGGCGCAAGCACCTCGTCGTCAGCGAGACGGACGTGAGCGTGCTCGACTTCGCCGAGACGCCGGAACAGGCTGTTGCTATCATCAACGAAAAGGCAAAAGGAGTTTCCCTATGACTTGTCCACAGTGCGGCGCGCAGGCGGCGCCGGGCGTCAAGTTTTGCAGCACGTGCGGCTCAAGCCTGAGCGCCATGCCGCCGCCGCCCCCGAATTACCAGCCCGGAGGTTACATGACGCCCCCGCCGCAGCCGCCGCAGCCTCCCATGCCGCCGGGCTACCCGCCGCCTCCGCCACAAGCGGTCTACCCACCGCCTCCGCCCGGGTATCCCGGCGCAGCGGGCGCGCCCTACGGCTATCAGCAACCGCCGCCGCCGCCGCAGCAGCAAGGCCGGGGCATTCACCTGGACGCGGACGCGACGGGGCAGGGGCACGGCTTCACATACGAGATTCAGCACCAGCCGTCGTTCTCGCTCGCCATCGTGCAGCTACAGCCAGAGCAGTCCATCCTGGCCGAGGCCGGGGCGATGGTCTCTATGTCGGCCAACGTCGAGCTGCAATCGGAGATGAAGGGCGGCTTCTTCGGCGCGCTCAAGCGGGCGGCCGGCGGCGAGTCCGCGTTCGTCTCGACCTTTACGGCGCGCGGAGGCCCCGGCGAGGTCTGCTTCGCGCCGGGCTCGCCGGGCGACATTGCGGCGCTTGAGCTGGCTAACCAGTCGTTCTTCGTGCAGTCAAGCTCGTACCTAGCGGGCGACGCCGGCCTGACGGTGGACACGCGCTGGGGCGGGGCGAAAAACTTCTTCGGCGGCGAGGGGCTGTTCGTAATGCAGGTGAGCGGGAGCGGCCTGCTGCTGCTCTCGTCCTTCGGCGCGATTCACCGGAAGAAGCTTGGGCCGGGCGAGCGTTACGTCGTGGACACGGGCCACCTGGTCGCGTGGGAGGCGACGACGCAGTACACTCTGCGCAAGGCGGCCGCCGGCTTCTGGCGCAGCATGATGAGCGGCGAGGGCATCGTCTCGGAGTTCGTCGGCCCCGGCGAGCTCCTGATTCAGACGCGCAACCTGGAAGCCTTCGCCGGACTGATGAAGCCTTTCTTCCCGACGCAGTCGAACTGACGAGGGGCAGACGTCAGAAGTCAGAAGTCAGAAGTCAGAAGTCAGAATGAAAGGCTCTCGACTGTTCTTCTGCTTTTCTTTTATTCTGACTCCTGACTCCTGACTCCTGACTCCTGGATTCTGATTTTATGAGTGAAGTCTTAACAACACGACAACCAGAATCTGTCGCCTCGGACAGGCCGGGGGCCGGGCGGCGCGTGAGCATCCTGGGCGTCCCGCTCGGCTACGGGTCGAGCCTGGCCGGCGTGGACATAGGGCCGGCGGCGCTGCGCGTGGCGCGGCTCAACCAGCGCATCGCGCAGCTCGGCTACGAGGTGCGCGACCTCGGCGACATGAGATTGACGCGCCCGCAAGACCCGCCCGACCCGGCCGCGAGGGTGAAGTATCTGCCGGAGATCAGCGCCGCGTGTGAGGAATTGGCCCTGGAGGTGCGGAACATCCTTGAGGGCGGCGAGCTGCCGCTCGTCCTCGGCGGCGACCACTCCATCGCCGTCGGCTCCATCTCCGGCGCGGCCGCCTTCTACCGCGAGCGCGGGCAGTCGCTCGGCCTCATCTGGTTCGACGCCCACGCCGACATGAACACGCCCGAGACCAGCCCGTCGGGCAACATCCACGGGATGCCACTCTCGGCGGTCCTCGGCTTCGGCGCGCCGGAGCTGACGCACGTCGCGGGCTTCGCGCCCAAGCTAGACCCGCGCTTCTGCGCGCACCTCGGCGCGCGCGACATAGACCAGGGCGAGCGCGAGTTAATCCGGCGGCTCGGGCTTCGCTTCTTCACGATGCGCGAGATTGACGAGCGCGGCATCAGCGCCTGCATGGACGAGGCCATCTCAATCGCCTCGCGCGCCCCGGCCGGCTACGCTGTGACCTTCGACGTTGACGCGCTCGACCCCGGCGACGCGCCCGGCTCGGGGACGCTCGTGCGCGGCGGCCTGACCTACCGCGAGTCGCACCTGGCGATGGAGAAGATCGCGGAGGCCGGCGGGATGCGCTCGCTCGAAATTGTCGAGATCAACACCGCGCTCGACGTCAACAACCGCACCGCCGAGGTCGGCGTCGAACTCATTCTGTCGGCTCTGGGGAAAACGATTCTGTAAACCTGTTTATGAAGAAGCTACGTGTCGGGGTTATCTTCGGGGGGCGTTCGGGGGAGCACGAGGTCTCTGTGCGTTCCGCGCGGGCTGTGATTGACGCGCTGGACGCGCGCAAGTACGAGGTCGTGCCGATTGCGATCACGAAGGAAGGGAAGTGGCTCTCGCCCGCGCAGGCGACAAAGTTGCTGCCGGAGGAGACCAAGAAGCTTGTCAACGAGAAGGTGGCGTCTGAAGAGCGCCAGCCCTCCGCGCTCATCGGCGACCCGTCATCGAACGGTCTCGTCGCGCAGGGCAAAGATGAACGCGTGGCGCGGCCGCTCGACGTGGTCTTCCCCGTGCTGCACGGCACCTTCGGCGAGGACGGCACGATTCAGGGCTGGTTGGAGATGGTCGGGATGCCTTACGTCGGTTGCGGCGTGCTGGCCTCCTCCTGCGGGATGGACAAGGTGGCGATGAAGGCGCTGTTCAAGGAGGCGGGGCTGCCCATCTGCCGCCACACCTGGTTAGTGCGCAAGGACTGGGACGCCGACCGCGCGGGCGTCCTGCGCCGCGTCGCGCGCGAGATAGGCTTCCCCGCGTTCGTCAAGCCCGCCAACCTAGGCTCGTCCGTCGGCATCTCGAAGGCCACAGACAAAAGCTCTCTCGAACGGGCGATAGATTTGGCCGCGCGGTACGACCGGAAAATCATCGTCGAGGAGGGCTTGGACGCGCGCGAGATAGAGTGTGCCGTCATCGGCAACGAGAAGCCCGAGGCGAGCCTGCCGGGCGAGTACGTCGTGAAAGACCCGGCCGCGGCCTTCCTGGATTACACGGAGAAGTATTCGGGCACGGGGCACGTCGAGTTCGTCGTCCCGGCCCCGCTCCCCAAAGCTTTGACCGAGCGCGTCCGCCGCCTGGCCGTCAGCGCCTACCAGGCGCTCGACTGCGCCGGGCTGGCGCGCGTGGACTTCTTCCTGCGCCGCGACACGCGCGAGTTGCTGGTCAACGAATTGAACACCATCCCGGGGCTGACGGACGTTTCCGGCTTCCCGAAGATGTGGGAGGCTTCGGGCCTGCCCTTCCGGCGCGTCCTCGACCGCCTCATCGAACTCGCCCTGGACCGCCACCGCGAGAAGGCGCGCAACGAAACGAGCATCTGAACGATTGCGGATTGAAAAGAAAGCACTCAAGCCTTTGCGCCTTACGTATTAACTTTGCGCCTTTGCGAGAAACGGCCGTTCACGCTGGAGGCGCAAAGTAAAAACGTAAGGCGCAAAGGCTTGAGTGGTTCTGTCGCCGGAGTCCTTCTCGAAATCCGCAATCCGGTCAGCCTTTGGGCGCGCGGTAGCCCTGGCGGGAGCGGGCGTTCATCTGCGGGCCGCTCAGTTTGACGTTGATTTCGCGCCAGCGCCCGTCGCGCGCGCGGTTCGTCGGACGGTAGGCGAGCGTGTACTGGTTGCCGAGTTCTTCTATGATGCTCTCGAAAGCTTCGCGCAGCGCCTGCCCGCCCGGCGTCCGTATGTAGCGGCCGCCGCTCTTGCCCGCGAAGTTGCGTAGCACGCCCGCGGCCTGCACGCGCGCCTGCGCCTGCGCGTTCTCCGGCATCATGTCCACCGTGTAAATCGTCACGCCCGCCGCGGCCGCCGCCGCCAGAGCTTTCTCCATCGAGGCGGAGCTTTTCGTGTCAAAACCGTCCGAGAGCACCACGATCGCGCGCCGCTTCTCTGGGCGCAGCGCGAGGTCTTCGGCCGCGCGCATGATGGCGTCGTTGAGGACGGTCATGCCCTTGGCGCGCATTCCGAAGGCGAGCGGGGCCAGGTCGCGGCTCGCGGAGTAGTCCTGTAGCTGCTCAATCTCCGAGTCGAAGCGGTAGACGGCCGCCACGTCCTCCTCGCGCAGCCCGTCCAGGAAACGGATGGCCGCCGCGCGCGCCAGCGAGACGCGCCTCTCCATGCTCCCCGAGAAATCCAGGAGCACGGCCGCCGCGAACGGCGTCTCCTCCGCGCCGAAACTCGAAATCGTCTGCTCGCGCCCGTCCTCCATGAGCTTGAAATCTTCGCGCTTGAGCTTGCGGACGTACTTGCCGTTGTCGTCCGTCACCGTGACGTTGACGATGACTAAGTCCGTGTTGACGCGTACCACTTCGTCGTCATCAGCGTCCTGCGCGAGCGCCGGGGTTGAGAGGACGAGCAGAAGGGTCAGCAGCGCGGCGAATCCGTAAAGGGAAGGTCTGCGGGTTGGACTCATGTGGGGGTCGCCTAGCGCGTGAAGCCGCGGACGTAGCGGATGATTTCGAGCAGCTCGTTGGCCTGCTCGATGACGGAGGCCGAGACGACCTGGCGCGGCGTCTTCTCGACCCCTTTGCGCACCTTGTCGGAGACCTCCGCGAGGCGCGAGAGCGCGGGCTCGATCTGCGAGGGCACGTCCTCAAGCGTCACGTCGCCGTCGGAGCCGCCGGCCTCGCTGCGAATCTTGCGCGCGAGCTTCTCCAACCGCTCAAGCTTCTTCTGCTCGGTGCGGCCGAAGGCTTTGTTGTGCAGGTAAGAGTCGCGGATTTCGGTGCTCAGCTGCGCGGCCTCGCGCGCCCGCTCGATGTTCTCCTGGTAATCCTTCTCGGCGGCCTTGATGTCCTGGCGCGTGATCATCTCGTCCTCGGGCGTGCCGATCATGATTCGGGAGCGGGAGCGGTCTGGGCGAGCCTTGTCCGCGCCAACGTCGGCGTTGGAGGTGTCGAGCGGCCGCGGCTGTTGCGCACGGGCCGCCAGGGCCGTGCCCGCCAAGAGGGCCACGAAAAGAAGCGTGCGAAGGATGAGCATCAATTCACCTTGGAAGAGTCGTTCGGGAAAACTCGGGCCGTTACGGCCGGATTGTAACGGAAACGCTCCAAACGCATCAAGCCTGTCATCTGAACAGACCTGTGACGGTCAAGGCCCAAACATTGGTTGCCCGGACAGGTCTTGAGATTGCGGGTCGGGACGGTCTTGCCCGCTTAAGGAACCTTCGAGGGGTTGTCCGGCGTGTTGATGAACTCCTCGCCCTGTTTGGGAGAGGACGGGCGGTTGACGATGATGGTCTTGGTCTCGGGCGGGCTCTCCCTCGGACGCTCTTTGCCCTGCGCGGGCTTGAAGCCTATCTCCTCGGAGTCTGGGCCGGACTTGATGCGCAGCAGCTTGAAGCTGCGGTAGTCGCCCGTGATGGTCAGCGAGTAGCGCCCCTTCTGGTCCGGGGCCAGCTCCTTCGGCTCCACGTCCAGGACGCGCACCTCCGTGCCGGCGTCCTTGCGGTGGCTCAGCTCTATCTCGACCGAGAGGTTGGTCAAATTTTCGTTGGAGACGTTGTGGACGGTGCCGCCGATTAAAGCCTGCGGGCCTTTGCGCACGGCCTCGTCAATGTAGATTTGCACTTTGGTCGGCAGCGCCGCCTTCGCCTGCCTGGGCTGCGCAGGGGCCTGAACGCCGACGCTCTCCTCGTGGCGCTTGCGCCAGAAGAGGAAGCCTACGAGCAGCGAGACAGTCACGGCGACGGCCAGCAGAATCGAGACGATCTTGATGACGGGCGAGCGGTCCCGCTTGATGTCCGAGTCGTCCGCTTCCGCGAAGTTGTCGCCAGTACGGTCTGGAGTAATCATCTTAAAAAATCCTCGGGGGTACACAGTGAGGCGCGGGGAGATAAGTCTCGAAAGCGTGGCTTAACGGTTGACGAAAGCTAAGCCCTCAGGGCTCCGTCGAGGGCAGGTGTCCGGGCGGGGGCGCTCCCGTCAAGTCCTCTACGAGTTTGCTCATGAACTCTTCCTCGGCGACGCCCGTGCTGCGCATCGTCACCCACTCCGCGCCGGAAGCGCCGTCGCTCCGGCCCTCGACCTTGACGTTGACGGCGACGTTCGTGTTGTTGCCGTCAATCGGCTGGACTTCCACGATCAGCGTGTAGCGGCCGCGCGTCCACCCGCGCGACTGCGCCTCGGTGAGCTGCGCGTAGCGGCCGATCTCGGACGTGGCGATGACCGCGCCCTTGGCGAAGGTGTAGGGCTGGCTAATCAGGATGCCCTCGTCGGGCTTGGAGGCGGCCGTGTCCAGGACGAGCTTGCGTTCGCGGATGGCGTCTTCGACGGCCTTGACGACGGCGTCGCGGCGGACGGAGAAGCGGTAGGGGTTGGGGACGGGCGGGGGCACGGGCGTGCGCCCCTTGCCGAAGTCCATCCCGCGGCCCGCGCCGTTGTCCTGCTTCGTGCCGTTGTCTGCCGGGGTGCGATTGTTGCCGGAGTCGCGCACGCGCTCGTTCTGACTGTCTATGCCCTTCTCCTGCTGAGCGAGCGCGCCCGCCGAGGACAGGGCCAAAACAAACATGATGCCGATGATTCTTTTCACTTGCTGCCGCCTTTGCTTCCCGCCTCAAATCTCGGAGACGCTTCGGAGCATAAATCAACCAACTGTCAAATTCAAGCACGAGTGATGAAAGGTAACGGGCCAGTCGGGTGAGGCGGATTCAAAACAGGGATGGACAGGATAGACAGGATAAAAAGTCTGAGTTTTGAAATTTGAGATTTTTAATTCTTATCCTGTTCATCCTGTCCATCCCTGTTAATTTTTCCCTACCTTTAACTCATTGCGCCTGCTCGCGCGCGTCGCGCTGGCGCTCCCACTCGCGCAGGGCCTGCACGCCGCGCTCGAAGTCGGCCGCGTTGTTGTAGAAATTGTGCGCGCCGTCGTCGCGCGCGGGCTCCCTCACGTAGTAGAGGTAGTCCGTCTCGGCGGGGTTGAGCGCGGCTTGTATTGAGCTGAGGCTGGGCGAGGCGATGGGACCGGGCGGGAGCCCCGCGTTGAGCCGCGTGTTGTAAGGCGACTGGCGATCCAGGTCGCTACGGTAAACCTTCCCGTCGTTCTTCCACTTCCCGGCGAGCTTCGCAGCGTAGATGACGGACGAGTCTACGCCGAGCGCCATGCGCTTCTTCAGCCGGTTGTAGATGACGGAGGCGACGACCGGGCGCTCCTCCATCAGCTTCGACTCCGTCTCGACGAGCGAGGCGACGGTCAGGACCTCACGCGGCGAGAAGCCTAGCCTGCGCGCCGCGTCCGTCCATTCCGGCTTCCACTGCTGGCGGAAGCGTTTGACCATCGCGGCGATCATGGAAGTGGGCGTCGCGTCGGGCGGGAAGTTGTAGGTGTCCGGGTAGAGGTAGCCTTCGAGGTTCTGCGCCTCGGGGTCGAGGTCGCGGATGGCGGTGGTGTCGTTCATCAGCGCGAGGGCCTGGTCGGCGGTTTCGAGTTTCAGCTCGGGGACGCGGGCCATCGCGGCGGCGATCTCGAAGCGTGACCAGCCCTCTATGACTGTGAAGCGGCTCAAGCGGCTCTCGCCCTCCTCCAACTTCCTGAGGACGCCGAGCGGCGAGATGGGGGAGGGGAAGCGGTACTCGCCGGCCTTGAGGCGCGAGCCCGCGCCCGTCAGCTTCATGTAGACCAGGAGCGGCCACTCGCGCGCCAGCACGCCCTCGCCCGCGAGCTTGTGGACGATCTGCGACGGCGACAGCCCGCGCGGAATCTCTATGTACGTGTCGGCCTTCGCGTGCGCGACCGGAGAGTTCAGTTCCCTGTAGCCCCAGAAGAGAAAGCCGCCGGCCGCCAAACAGAGGACTAACAGGACCAGCCCCACGAATTTAACTTTACGTTTCATCAGGCCCGTATTAGAGCAGAAATCCGCCCCTTGGGCCATTGCGGAATGCGGATTTCGGAGTGCGGATTGAAAGAAAGCACTCAAGCCTTTGCGCCTTACGTTTTCCCTTAGCGCCTTTGCGAGAAACAGCCGTTCACGCTGGAGGCGCAAAGTTAAAACTTAAGGCGCAAAGGCTTGAATCTGTCTCTCAATCCGCAATCGAGATGTCAGGTGGTGGGGGTGGTGGTCTTTTTGGCCTTCGGGCGCTTGCGCTCAGACGAGCGCGTGCCCCCCGCCTGTTCGTACTGCGTGGAGTCCGGGCCGAACATGGCGCGGAAGCCGCTGCGCGCGCGCGTGTTGATGCTCGCCAACTCGGCCGAGCGTTGCTTGAAGTCGTTGTTGTGTGCAGTCAACTGCGTGCGCAGGCTTTCGATCTGGTCACGCTTCTGCCGCAGTTCAGTGATTTTGGTTTGCAGGTTTGCCAGTGTGACCTCTCCGAGTGAGAAGCTGGGGTTTTCCGCCCAGACGCGCGCGATCTGCTCGCTTTCAGGGACAACCTTGTCGAATGGATGTTTAGTTGGCATGGGTTTTCTCTCCTTCTTGAGGGTAAAGGTTAGAAAGGGGCTTAAAGTTCAATCCGGGGTGGTGAAGCTTTCAGCCTCCGGGTTTGAAATTTAAGCAGACCGGCTGAGAGTTTCGGCCGGGGCGTTGAGATTTGAAACAGCCCGGTTAGAGTTTTCGGCCGCGCTGCCTAAAAGTTAATCCGCGCGGTCTAAAAATCCGTCCGCCGGGACAGTTTTTACAGCCCGTGCGCTTGAAATTTAAACCGGCCCGAAGGAAAACACGACGCCCTCACAACAAGGACGAACCGGCTTCAACTTCAATTCAGCGGGCGGCGAGGAATCCGCGCGCATTATGCCACCGATTAGTAACGTCCACACAAAAAATTTTCGCTACGGGCACAATCATCCTTTTTAGATTTGACAATCAAACGAAACCTGTCGAACCACTCAAAGAAATCGTGGGTCTTGCGTATTCTCATCTCTAAAAGGCGTGTTATAACACGCGCATTAGGGAAACTATTATGTAGTTATGCGCTCATTGTAAGGTAAAGGTGTCTCGAAAGTGTTGACATCAGCTATCGCTGATAATATCGTTTTTCTGCGCTACTTGCACTTTCCTGCTGATGAGAGCCTTAACTCGTTAGCTTTACCTTGACCTCATGTAGTTAGCGTGAATCAATTTGATTGAAGGTTCCCTGCATTACTGTTTCATTGCGCTCCCACAATCGATGACAGGAGAGTAGATGTGAAAATCAAAGTATTTGTACAAATCTTACTTATGGGTATTAGTGCTGTTATTGGAGCAGTAGCCTCAGCTATTTATACGCGTGATACCCCTATATCTTTAACCGCCTTAATAATGCTAACTCTAGTGTTTCTCTGTTTGGCCGCTATACTCTTTACAAATATGGGACTATTGACAGCTCTTGATAAATCTAAGAAGGATTTTCTTGAACACAGCCATTTTATTACCAAACAAACCCAAGATTTAGTTGAGACTGGTGATGATGTTAGGGCAAAAGTTAAAAACATCGAAAAGATAACGGGTGCTATCGATGAAATACGAAGTAGAGTCGGAGTAAAAATAACCTATGTAGAAAGGGGAACGGAAGAAAGCAAACACATGGATGTATATAAAAAGGTAAACGATATCATTAACTCGGCAGCAGAATGCATCTTGGTTGTTAATTCGTACTTGGTTGAAGGCGATTTACAAAAAAGTGAGGAAACCGATGCACGTGATGATTATTATAAAATTTTAATAGACAAGTCTAGAAAAGGTATAGACTACAGACGAATACTACAAGTTAAACCAGACGATAGTACTCTAAAAGATTTAATTGATGATAAAGATCACCTCAGACACTATTGGGAAATGTCTGAAGAAATAAAGAAGGGAAATAGACATATCACACTTAAGAGAGCAGATGCCAGACGACTTACAACGTTCGTTATCGTAGATAAAAAGCATTTGATTTGGCAGATAAATGAGGTCAAATTTGAGAAGAAGGAAGAAAAATTCAAGGAAGTACTATTGTTACATGGAGTCTTTATTATTCACGACCCACAAAACGAAATCATTGCGCATTTCCTTGATTATTTTAATTACTTGGATTGGAAAAGCACTACAAAGCCCATAACTGATGATATGTTACCCTCACTACCTGAGTCTGATCTCACTTCATGAAGATAAACCATCAAGAGGTGTTCGGTTCTAATTAAGCCGCGCCTAACAACTCATTCAAACGGAGCGCGAATAGCGTTGCCTTCATGCGCACGGCTATGTTGTTATTGCGGTTCGTCGCGCCCGGTTAATTTGAGCGTTAGGCGCTTGCATGGTAGTGACGGCGGACTATAAATTGAATATCTCAATTTGAGAAAGGAACGATTAAGCTTATGCCATTCAACGTCATGGCAGTCGGCTCCGACCAGGCTGGCCTTGCAGCTTCAGGCAATAGTGCCCCCGCCCTCCTCTTGGTTTCTGTGACGAATGAGAAGAATGAACCGGTAGAGGGACTCAAGGCACCTGACTTTACAATCTCTAAACCCACGACCCGCGCGATTGTGGAGTTCCGAGGGCTTAATGACTCAAGAGTGCCGGGGGTTTATAAATTTGAAGTGACTCTGCATAACCTTCCCTGGAGCAGAGGTCAATATCCCTTTGCCATTCTAGTAAAGCGGACATTAGTAAATCTCAGTGTACAAGGTCAGACCTTGGTGGTCTTAGAGATTCGCTGATTAATCACTAAGGTAACGTGACAACAGTACGTTCAGACCGGATAACTCCGAGGCATCCCCAACTCCGTCATCCGGTTCAGCGCCGCGCACCTGACTCTGGCTTCCACTTCCTGCCTGCGGATGGGTGACAACTCGCGCGGCCCAAGGCGCATCTGATTCCTCCCCCGACGTGGTTTTCTCAAAAGCCGTTTTCGCCTATGTATTTTTCGCTCAGAGACGTGCACTGTTAGCCCGGCAAGAGGGGAACCTGGGGTTTTAATACTCACAAATCCTCTATTAATTCCGTAACAACTATTTCCCGTTCGCGGGTGACGGCTCAGGCCGCCGCCGTTGACGTGCGTCAGGGTGGCGTGTGCGCGCGCCCCTGTGGACTGAGCGAAAATTAAACGAACGTTACTCAGGAGAATTCCGAAATGTCCCGCAGTCCTCGTCCCTCGTACCGTGTTTATCTCTTATTCTCAGCCCTCATTGTCGCGGCCCTGACGGCCGTTGCCCTTTTCCCCTACAGTCACTCGGGCGTGCGTGCGTCGCTCACTTCCGCGCCCGGCGTACAGGCGGCCGGCGAGGCTTACGGCAAGCTGCCGCTCAGCTTCGTCGAAAATGTGGGCCAGGCCGACTCGGGCGTCAAGTTTCTGGCGCGCGGGGCCGGCTACGGCCTGTTCCTGACCGCCGACGAAGCCGTCCTGGCGCTCCAAAAGCCCTCAGCGAAAGGCGTCGAGCGCGCGGCCGTCAGGATGAAGCTCCTGCGGTCCAACGGCGCGCGGTCGGCAGAGGGCCGCGAGCAGCTCGCGGGCAGCAACAACTATTTTATCGGCGACGACCCCGCGAAGTGGCGCACGGGCGTTCCTGCTTACGCGCGCGTTCAGTTCGGCGGCGTCTACCCAGGCGTTGACCTCGTTTACTACGGCAACCAGCGGCAGCTCGAATATGACTTCGTCGTCGCGCCCGGCTCGGACCCGCGCGCCATCGCGCTCGGCTTCGAGGGCGTGGACCAATTGGAAGTTGACGCGGCGGGCGAGTTGGTGCTGCACACCGCGGGCGGCGAGGTCCGGCAGCGCAAACCCGTGGCCTACCAGGAGACGGACGGCGCGCGGCAAGAGGTCGCGGCCGACTACGTGCTCAAAGGCGGGCGCGAGGTCGCGTTCCAACTGGGCGACTACGACACGAGCCGGCCGCTCGTGATTGACCCCGTGCTGGTTTACTCGACCTACCTCGGCGGCATCAACAGCGACAGCGGCTACGGCATCGCCGTCAACGCCAGCGGCCAGGCTTTCATCACCGGCACGACCGCCTCGGATAATTTCCCGGTCTCTGCGACCGGCGAGCAGTTGAAGCGCGCCGCCTACCCCGGCCGCGCGAACGCGCTCTACACAGACGCTTTCGTCACCAAGCTCAACGGCGCGGGGACGGCCGCCGTCTACTCGACCTACATCGGCGGCGGGATAGGCGGCGAGACGGGCAAGGGAATAGCCGTTGACTCGCTCGGCAACGCCTACGTCACGGGCGTGACGGGCGGCGGCAGCGTGACCGCGAAGGGCACTAACGACTTCCCGCTCGTCAACGCCGCGCAGACCACTTTCGGCGGCACGGACGACATCTTCGTCGTCAAGCTCAACCCGACGGGCTCGGACCTCATCTTCTCGACTTACCTGGGCGGCAACGGCACGGACACGGGCGAGAGGATCGCCGTCAACGCCGCGACCGGCGAGTCTTACATCACGGGCGGCGCGAGCGCCGGGACCTTCCCGACGACGCCCGGGGCCTACAAGCCTGCGCCCGGTTGCGTCAGCAGCAACTGCTTCAACGAGCCGACGTTTGCTTACGTGGCGAAGTTCACTGCCTCCGGCGCGGTTGATTGGGCCACGCTCGTCGGCCCCGGCACGGCCTACGACATCGCGATTGACGCGGCCGGCAACAGCTACCTCACGGGCGGAGCGACTAATAACCCCCTCGCGGGCGGGGTCTACACCTCTCTCTTTCCCGTGACGCCCGGCGCGCACCAGACGGCGAACGGCGGCAACGACTCCTTCGTCACCAAATTGAACCCGCAAGGCTCCGCGCTCGTCTACTCGACCTTCCTCGGCGGCGGCCCGGGGTCGGATCGCGCCTTCGGCATCGCCGTGGACCCGGCCGGCAACGCCTACGTCACCGGCCAGACGCAGAACGCAGCCTTCCCCGTCACGCCCGGCGCTTTCGACGTGACTTACAACGGGGGCTCGGACGCCTTCGTCGCCAAGTTCAACGCGGACGGCTCCGACGTGCTCTACGCCACTTTCCTCGGCGGCACGGCGGAGGACATCGGACGCGCCATCGCGCTCGACAAGGCCCTCAACGTCTACGTCACGGGCCAGACCAAGTCCCTCAACTTCCCGGTCAAGAATTCCATTCAGCCGAAAACTTCGGGCGCGGAAGTCTTTCTGACGAAGCTCAACACGGCCGGCTCGGCACTCGTCTACTCCACCTACCTCGGCACGGGCGACGGCCGCGACGTGATCTACTCGGAGACTTACGGCGCTTTCCTGACGGGTCAGGCGACGCAGATTCCCGTGACGGGCGGCGCTTTTCAGACGAGGGAAGACACCGGCTCGGAAGCCAGTGTCCACGACGCCTTCGTCATGCGCGTCCGCTCGACGAACGAGACGACGCCCGTCTACAGCATCGGCGGCAAGATTGTTGACACGACCTACTTCGGCTCCGCCTCGCCCGGCCTCGTCACGGTCACGCTGAGCGGCTCGCAGAGCCGCACGACCTACCTGACGGCGACGGGCACTTACTCTTTCGGCGCGCTGCCCGCGGGCACTTACACCGTTACGGCATCCAAGCCCGGCTTCAAGCTCACGCCCGCGAGCCAGACCTTCACGAGCCTCGCGGCCAACCAGGTCGCGGACTTCACGGTCCTGCCGAACGACGCCCCGACCGTAGCCATCACGAGCCCGGCCCAGAGCTCTAGCTTCACGGCCCCGGCCAGCATCACGGTCACGGCCGCGGCCGCCGACACGGACGGCGCGGTCGCGGAGGTGCAGTTCTACGCCAACACGCTACAGGGCACGACCGTCATCATCGGCACGGACACGACCGCGCCCTACTCCGTGACCTGGACGAACGTGGCCGGCGGCGAATACGTCCTCGGCGCGATTGCCAAAGACGACCTGGGCGCGGTGACCGACTCCGAGGGCATCGCCATCTCCGTCGCCAGCACGGTCCCGGCGACGGTCGCTCTGACCAGCCCGACGAACGGCGCGGTCTACAAGACGGGCGACAGCGTCAACGTCAACGCGAGCGTGAGCGGGGACGGCGCGGCCGTGATTGACTACGTGGACTTCTACGCCGGCACGACGCTCATCGGCCGCGACACCACCAGCCCCTACGGCATCGTCTGGCGGCCGACCACGGCGGGCGATTTCTCGCTCACGGCGAAGGCCGTTGACCTGGGCAAGGCCGTCGGCACCAGCCCCGCCCGCACCATCACGGTCAACGACACCGTCAGCACTCTCCAGGGCTTAATCAGCGAGGGCACCGCGCCCCTGAGCGGCGTCACGGTGACGCTCTCCGGCGCGAAGACTGGCACGGTGACGACGGGGGCGGACGGCAAATATTCGTTCGCGAACCTCCCGGCCGAGGGCGGCTACACGGTCACGCCGTCGAAGGCCGGCTACACCTTCAATCCCGAGTCCTTCAGCACGGACTTCCTGGGCTACTACGACCGCGCGGAACACTTCACGGCCGTCAAGAGCAGCGCCGTGTCCGTGATGGTCACGAGCCCCTCTTGGGGCGCGCGCTACACCGCGCCGGCCACCGTCACGATTGAGGCCGCGGCTTCGAGCACGGCCGGGACGATTACGAAGGTCGAGTTCTACGCCGAAGTCGAGAAAGTCGGCAAGACTCTCGTCGGCACGGACACGACCGCGCCTTACAGCTTCGTCTGGCGCAACGCCCCGGCGGGCAGTCATGGCGTCTTCGCCGTCGCGACCGACAGCACGGGCGGCACCAAGACTTCCGAGTCCAACTTCATCCTGATCGACCCCGCGCCCGCGACCGTCGCCCTCCACGGCCAGGTCACGGACGGCGGCGGCACGGGGATGAGCGGCATCAAGGTCACGCTCTCCGGCTCGAAGAACGCCACGGCCGTCACCAACCTCTACGGCTATTACGCCTTCGGCGGGCTGACCATCGGCGGGAACTACACGGTCACTCCGCCCGCGTCTTACACCTGGACGCCCGCGGGCCGCACCTACACCAACCTGACCGCTGATGAAATTGACGTGGACTTCAACACCACGTCCTTCAACAGCGCGCCGACCGTCACGGTGACGAGTCCGTCCGCGGGCAAGAGCGTCGCGTCGCCCGCGACCATCGCGCTCAGCGCGACCGCCTCGGACAAGGACGGCACCATCACGCGCGTCCAGTTCTACCGCCGTACCGCTACCAGCAGCTTTACCCTTGGGACGGACACGGTCGCGCCCTACTCGCTAAACTGGGGCATCTCGACCCCCGGCACTTATGAGATAGTGGCCGTGGCGACGGACAACGGCGGCCTACGCACGACCTCCGCCCCCATCACCATCACGGTCACTTCGGGGACAACGGCCGCGGCGTCATCGCTCGACGAGAGCTTCACGGACCCGGCCCTGTGGCTCGTCAGCAAAGTGGAGAAGGCGGACGCTTCCCAGCGGCTCGCGCTCGTACCTTACTTCGACCTGGCTTTGAAGTCCGCCGGCAGCAACCTCTAGCCGGTTGCCAGGTCTCACGCAAAGACGCAAAGGCGCTAAGAAAGATTTTCGTTTTCTTAGCGCCTTTGCGTCTTTGCGTGAGCTGTTTTCTTCAGGCGTAAAAAGTTATTGACGCCGCAGCCCGGAACCGCTAATCTCAATATTGTTCTAAAACCGCCCCTCTCTCACCAGTTAGTCATCAAGCTCTAGACTTTTAATGCCCTCGCGCCCGGCGTCGTCGCCGAGGAGGATAAGCGTGCGCACAAGATTCCTACACAGATCAATGGCCGGTCTGCTGGTCTGTCTGATGGTCTCGTTCCCGGCCTTCCCCAGACCCTTGATGGCCGTCAGTGTCACCATCAGTCCGACCGCGGTCACGCTCACGACCGGCACTCAAAAGCAGTTCACGGCGCAGGTGACGGGCGACGCGAACACCGCCGTGACCTGGAAAGTCAACGACATCGCCGGCGGGAATGCCTCTGTGGGCACGATTGACAGCCAGGGTAAGTACACCGCGCCGGCCGCGGCTCCCGCGGGCGGAGTGGTGACCGTCAAGGCGGTCAGCAACGCCAACACGACCGCCTCCGCCTCCGCCACTGTGACGGTGCGGAATCAGGTTCCCTTAATCACTTCAGTTTCTCCCAGCCCCGTTGCTGAGCTGGGGCCTTTCAGTTTGACGGTCAGCGGGAGCAAATTCGTGAGCGGCGCACAGGTGCTCTGGAACGGGGCGGCGCTGACGACGAAGTTCGTCAACGCCGGCCAGTTGACGGCGACCGGGACGGCCACGAAAACGGGAACCAACACCGTCAAAGTCTCGAACCCCGGAGCGGCCGCGGTTTCGACGGCCGTGAACGTGACGGTGAACTCAAGCATCGCAGTTTCCGTCGCGCCCCGCGGGGCCAGGATACAGGCGCTCGCCAAGCAACAGTATCAGGCGACCGTCACGGGCACGACTAATCAGGCCGTGACCTGGAAGGTGAATAAAATCGCCGGGGGCAACACGACCGTCGGCACGATCAACAGCAGCGGCCTGTACACCGCACCGAAGGTCAGCCCGCCGGGCGGCTCTGTCACCGTCAGCGCCACCAGCAACGCGAACGGGGTGACGCAGGGGTCCGTGCCCGCTTACGTCAAGAATCCGGTGGAGGTGACTTACGGCAGGTTTCTCGAACAGACCAGCTTCGGGCCGACCGCCGAGACTACGGCGCACCTGAAGCAGGTCGGAATGAAAGCCTTCCTGGACGAGCAGTTCGCCATGCCCGAATCGCCGTGGCCGTCTTCCACGGCCGACAGGGCGGAAGCTATAGACGCTTTCTTCGCCAACGCCTTCAAGGGGCAGGATCAACTGAGACAGCGCGTGATCTTCGCCCTCAGCGAGTACATCGTCGTGGCGATGAACAAGAACACAGAGCCCAACGAGATCATCCCGTGGCTCCAGCTCCTCAGCCGCAACGCCTTCGGCAACTACCGCACGCTCCTCAAGGAACTGACCATTGACGCCTCGATGGGCAAGTACCTGGACTTGGTGAACAGCGGCGTGGACGGCGGCGCGGCCAACGAGAACTACCCGCGCGAGCTGATGCAGTTGTTCTCACTCGGCGTCTACAAGCTCAACCCGGACGGCTCGCTCCAACTCGACGCGGCCAAGCAGCCCATCCCGACTTACACGGAGACGGACGTGAAGCAACTGGCGCGGGCGCTGACGGGCTGGACGTACAGCAACGCCGCGGGGACGACGGACGGCGGCAACTGGGACTACTACCCCGGTCCCATGATTCCGGTCCCCGGCAAGCACAACACCACCTTGAAGAAAATCCTCGGGCAGACGCTTCCCTCCGGCCGGAACGCCCGCCTGGACCTGGACGGCGCGATAGACATCATCTTCAACCACCCCAACGTGGGGCCGTTCGTCGCCACGCGGCTGATTCGGGCGCTGGTGACGAGCAACCCGAGCCCGGCTTACATCGCCCGCGTCGCCGCCAAATTTAACGACAACGGGCTGGGCGTGCGCGGCGACATGCAGTCGGTCGTCCGCGCCGTCATCATGGACCCCGAGGCGCGCAACGACACCCCGCCGGCCAACTTCGGGCGGTTGCGCACCCCCATGCAGCACACCATCGCGCTCTCCCGCGCGCTGAACCTGGACCCCGGCCCCGCCTCGCAGTTCGCGTGGCTCTTCTACGACATGAACGAAGGGCTGCTCGACGCGCCCTCGGTCTTCGGCCACTACTCGCCCTATTACCGCGTCCCGAAGTCGGCCCTCTACGGTCCCGAGTTTCAGATTTACTCGGCCAGCGAGGCGGTCAACCGCGGCAACTTCTTCTACTGGCTGATGGCGGACCCGTGGCCGATTGACCCCGCGCTGCAACCTTTCGTCAGCGCCGCGAGCTATCCCACCAACCTGCTCAACGCCGTGGACAAGACGTTGCTCTACGGCCGGATGTCGCCCGGGCTACGCGCGGCGATTTTGAAGGCGATGCCCACGCAGTACGACAACAACGCGCGCGCCCTGGCCGCGCTCTACCTGACTCTGATGTCCGGCGAGTACCTGGTGCAGCATTGACGAGGGACGAGATGAAGACAGAAAACGAGATTTCACGGCGGGACTTTATCAAACTCGGCGCGGCGTTCGGGATGCTCGCCGGGCTCGGACAATTCAAACAGACTACGGCCGCGCCGCAGGCGCAGGATTATAAAGCCCTGGTCTGCCTCTTCATGTTCGGCGGCAACGACGGCCACAACATGGTCGTGCCGCTCGCCAGCCAGCAGTACAGCGCCTACAAGACGGCCCGCGGCGCTCTGGCTTTACAGACGAATCAGCTCCTCGCCGTCAACGACCCGGCGCGGGGCGCGTTCGGCCTGCACCACCGGATGCCGGAACTGAGGGCACTCTACAACCAGGGGAGAATGGCTATCCTGGCGAACGTCGGCGTCCTCGTCCAGCCGACAGGGTACGCCGACCTCTCGAACCCAAGCTTCCCGCTGCCGCTCAACCTGCGCTCGCACGCGGACCAGATCGTCACGATGCAGACGGGCTACCCCGGCGCGGGCGGCAGCACGGGCTGGGGCGGGCGCACGCTCGACCTGCTTCAGCCTCACAACGCCGGGACCAATTTCCCCGTCTCCATCTCGATGAACGGCCAGTCGCTCTTTTGTGCCGGATCAATCGTGCCCGGGACGAGCTTGCAGCCGGGCAACTACCTTGACCAGTCTGGGATGGACGCCTACCCGGACGCCGCCGCGCAGGCGCGCTCCACGGCGCAGCAGCAAATCGTCTCGGCGGCGAGCGGCTACTCGATCATAGACGCGGCGAATAAAGTGTTGGGCAACGCGCGGGCGCTCAACCCGCTGCTCAAGTCGGCCGCCAACGCGGTCACCTTCACCAAGCCGTTCCCGCAAACGCACCTCGGGGAGCAACTGAAGGAGATCGCGCGCATCATCAGTCTGAACGCACAGCTCGGCGTCGGCCGTCAGGTCTTCTTCTGCGGCCTGGGCAGCTTCGACACACACAGCGGGCAGATGTACGACCAGGGAGAATTACTGGCACAGGTCAGTCAGGCTCTGGACGCTTTTTACGCGGCGACGGTTCAGCTACAACTGGACCGGCAGGTGACGGCCTTCACGCTCTCCGACTTCGGGCGCACGTTAAATTGGAGTGGGAACGGCTCGGATCACGGCTGGGGCAACCATCACCTCATCCTGGGCGGCGCGGTCACAGGTGGGCGGATGTACGGCACGTTCCCGCTGATGACCAACTACGCCAACTTCAACTCGACCAATAATGATTACGCAGACGACCGCGGCGTGATGCTGCCTAACACGTCGCTCTCGCAGTACGGCGCGACGCTAGCGAGCTGGTTCGGCGCAAGCGACACGGATTTGGACGCCCTATTCCCGACGCTGCGGAACTTCGCGGCCCGCGACCTGGGGTTCATGGCCTGAACGCCCGCGTCCCGCCTCTCTTCCGACCCGACTTCAAACCCACATCCCCCGCCTGGAATCTCCTCTTGACAATTGTCGTTATAACGACTATATTGCCCGGCATGGTTCCGAAGCTGCAAGAGGAGTTGAAGCAGACGAAGCCCTTCGCCAGCCGCGAGGAGGAGGTCTACCTCAACCTACAGCACACGGCCGAGGCGCTCTGGTGGGGCGTCAACGAGACCTTGAAGCGCGTGGAGCTGACGCCGACGCAGTACAACGTGCTCCGCATCCTGCGGGGCGCAGGTGAAGAGGGCGCGAGCTGCGGCGAAATCAGCGAGCGGCTGGTGACGAAGGACTCGGACATCACGCGATTGCTTGACCGCCTGGAGGCGCGCGGGCTCATCTCGCGCGGGCGCGAGGCGAAAGACCGCCGGCGCATCACGACGCGCATCACAGGCGACGGCCTGCGCATCCTCAAGCGACTGGACGGGCCGATTGTCGAGTGTCACCGCCGCCAGCTCGGGCACCTCGGGGAAAAACAGCTCGCCACGCTGAGCCGGCTACTCGACGCCGCGCGCGACGGACTAAACATAGCGACGAGTGACGAGTGATGAGCCTTTAACTCATCACTCATCACTCATCACTCATCACTTCTTTGCGGAGGTACAGATGGCTAATACGGATTCGTTGGGCTCGACGTGGGGGCCGCGCGCGCTGAGTGTGTTGCGCATCATCGCCGCGTTTTTGTTGTTGCAGCACGGCCTGCAAAAAGTCTTCGGCGTGCTTGTGCCCCCAGCGGAGCCCGGCGCGCCGCAGTCGCACGGGACGTTCCAGCTTTTCTCGCTGATGGGGCTGGCCGGCATCCTTGAGTTCGTCGGCCCGCTGTTCCTGCTCGTGGGGCTGTTCACGCGCCCCGTGGCCTTCATCCTCTCCGGGCTGATGGCCTCCGCCTACTTCATGGGCCACGCCCCCAATGGTTTCTGGCCCATCCTGAACAAGGGCGAGCTGGCTGTGATCTACTGCTTCGTCTTCCTCTACCTGGCCGCGGCCGGCGGCGGCGTGTGGAGTCTGGACAATTTGCTGCGCCGCGACAGGCGCTCGTACAGGTAAGACCTGGACTCGTTACGCAATGAAAATTAACAATCACCGAAAAATTAAGGAGAGAGAAATGAGAGTTTTGAGGAACGCGGTTCTGGTCACGGCCCTGGCGGCGCTGGTCGCACTCCCGCTCGCGGGCGTCGGCGGCGCTTCCAGTTGGGTGGCCGCCGCGCAGGAGAAGGCCGCCAAGGTCAATTATGTGCCAATCCCGGCGGGCGAGTACAAGGTTGACCCGGCGCACAGCATCGTCGGCTTCGCCATTCGCCACCTGGAGATTAACTGGGTCGAGGGGCGCTTCAAGGACTTCACGGGCACGATCCGCTACGACGACGCGGACATCACCAAGTCTGCGGTCGAGTTCACGGCCAAGGTCGAGAGCATTGACACGGGCGTCGAGCCGCGCGACAAGCACCTGCGCACGGCAGACTTTTTCGAGGTGGAGAAGTACCCGGAGATGACCTTCAAGAGCACGCGCGTCGAGCGCAAGGGGAAGCAGGGCGGCGTGCTCCACGGCGACTTCACGCTCAAGGGCGTGACCAAGCAGGTCTCCCTGCCGTTCACCATCACGGGCGCGGTCAAAGACCCCTGGGGCAACACGCGCTTCGGCGTCAACGCCAGGACCGTCATCAACCGCCGCGACTTCGGCATCACCTGGGGCAAGCCGCTCGACGGCGGCGGACTCGACATCGGCAACGAGGTCACCATCAACCTGCAACTCGAAGCCCTCAAGCCCGCGCCCAAGCCGGCAGGCGAATAAAATATAAGTTTCAGGTTTCAAGTTCCTTCAGAGAACCTGAAACCTGAAACTTTAAACTTGAAACCGGAGTTTGTTATGTCTGAGACGATGCCGGCGATTTTTTTCGGGCACGGCAACCCGCTGAACGCGCTGGCCGAGAATGATTACACGCGGGCGTGGGCGGCCGTCGGTGCCGAAATCCCGCGCCCGCGCGCAGTCCTCTGCGTCTCGGCCCACTGGTATCTGCCTGGGACGGCCGTGACGGCGACCGCGCGCCCGCGGACGATTCACGACTTCGGCGGCTTCCCGCGCGAGTTGTACGAGGTCAAGTATCCAGCGCCCGGCGACCCCGCGCTCGCGCGCCGCGTGCGCGACCTGCTCGCGCCTGTGCCGGTCGCGCTCGACGAGCGATGGGGCCTGGATCACGGGACATGGTCCGTGCTCTGCCACGTCTTCCCAGAAGCGGACGTGCCGGTCGTGCAGCTCAGCATGGACGAGACCGAGCCGGCCTCCTTTCATTACGAAATAGGGAGGCGTTTGGCACCGCTTCGAGACGAGGGTGTGCTAATCATTGGCAGCGGCAACGTCGTCCACAACCTGCACACTTATGCCTGGGGCAGGCACGAGGTAGAGCCTTTCGACTGGGCCGTGCGTTTCGAGGCGCTGGCGCGCGAGCTGTTGACCGCGGGCGACGACCGGCGGCTCGTCAACTACGAGGCGCTCGGCCGCGACGCTCAACTCTCGGCCCCCACGCCCGAACACTTCCTGCCGCTGCTCTACGTCATGGCGCAGCGCAGGGAAGGCGAGCGGGTCAGCTTCCCGGCCGAAGGTTTCGACGGCGGCTCCGTCTCCATGCTCTCGGTCAAAATCGGCTGAGTCAACAGAAGAGGAAAAATTCGATGTCAGTCAAAGTTGCAATCATCTATTACAGCGCGACGGGGACGACCTACCAACTGGCGCGCGCCATCGAGGAGGGCGCGCGCGGGGCAGGGGCGGAGGTGCGCCTGAGGAAAGTTCACGAGCTGGCCCCGGAGGCGGCCATCGCCTCCAACGAAGGTTGGGCGGCGCACAGGCTTGAGACGCAGGACGTGGCCGAGGCCACACTCGACGACCTGCGCTGGGCCGACGCCATCATCTTCGGCACGCCGACGCGCTACGGGCTGCCGACCGCGCAGCTCAAGCAGTTCATAGACACGACGGGCGGGCTCTGGGCGAAGGGCGAGCTGACGAACAAGGTCGCCTCGTCGTTCACGAGCGCGGCGACCTCGCACGGTGGACAGGAGGCGACCATCCTCGCGCTCAACACGACCTTCTACCACTGGGGCTGTCTCATCGTCGGGCCTGGCTACGCCGACCCCATACAGTTCCAGTCCGGGAACCCTTACGGCGTCTCCTTTACCAGCAACAACGGCGCGCTCAAGCCGGACGAGGTGGCGACGGCCGCCGCACGTTTTCAAGGCAAGCGCGTCGCGGAAATCACCGCACAGTTTGTCGCCGGCCGCGGCAAGTGACGAGAGCGCCAAGCCTTTTCTTAGCGCCTTTGCGTCAGATTAATTTCTCACGCAAAGGCGCAAAAACTTGAGGCCCGGAAGGTCTTCCTGTTTTATAATGGCAGCGGGTGATTTCCCGCGCGGGCTTTGTAAGCGATTCTTGGGAGGATGGTGGTCAATTATGACCAGGCCGGCCGCCGCAGTAGTTTCGGTTTCGAGAACATTCGCAGGGGCGCTCTCCGCAGCCCTGCTTGCCGTCTTGTGTTTGAGTCCGAGCGCCTCGGCGCAGGCCCCGCACCCCGCTCAAAGCGCGGCGTCGGCGGCCGCGCCGACCGTGGTCGTCCCCCCCACAAGCCCCCCGAAATTCATCACGCCACAGTACCTCAGCTTCGGCAAGACCGTGAAGGGGCGCGACATCACGGCGGTCGTCTACGGCTCCGGCCCCAAGCGCGTGCTCATCTTCGGCGGGATTCATGGCGACGAGCCGCACACGACGGTGCTGGCGCGCGCCCTGTCCGTCCGTATCAACCAGGAGACTCTGCCGCCCGGCCTGACGCTCGTCATCGTGCCGGACGTTAACCCGGACGGCCTGATGGCCGCCACGCGCGTCAACGCCAACGGCGTGGACATCAACCGCAACTTCCCGTCGAAGACCTGGCGCTCGGACTACACCGAGCAGAAGCGTTACCCCGGCGCGCAGCCCTCCTCCGAGCCGGAGACGCGCGCCGTCCTGGCCCTGCTCGAACGCTACCCGCCGCACCTGGTCGTGACCCTGCACGCGGCGCTCGGGTGCATGAACTGGGACGGGCCGGGCGGCCCCTTCGCGCAGGTCATGGCCGACGTCAACGGCTACCCGCTCTGCGGCTCGCTCGGCTACGAGACGCCGGGCTCACTCGGGCTCCTGGTGGGGATTGATAAACAAGTCCCGACCGTGACCATAGAGCTGCGCGCGAAGAACCCGAGCGATCTGGTCCAGGAAAATCTGCCGGCGCTCTTCGCCCTGCTCAAGCACTTCGCCGCCAAGTGAGTTTCGAGAGACGAAAGCGGGCTGAGGCGAAGTCACAAAACTAGAGCCCGCGGGGACGAAAGAGATTCTTCCGTCCCCGCGGGCTCAAGCATTGCGGGCCTTCTTCAGTGTACCGGCTCGAACTCGGTCAGCGCGTGTGCCAAAACGCGCGCCACCGTGAGCGTGCGCTCAGCGGCGTCACGGCACGGCATCAGTTCCGCGCGGAAAATCAGTCGCGCCCCTTCGACCGTGCCGCCGGTCGCTTCGTAGTCTTAGCGCCCCGCTGCCCGAATCTATTTTCCGGCAGACGCATGAACGAGCCGCCGCAGCCTGTCCGAGAAGAGCACGTCTATCTTCTGCGGCTCGATCACGGCCGTCACTTCGCCGGGGCCGAAGACGGGGTGCGTCATGGACTGGCCCGCCCGGTAGGTGCGCGCGCGGTCGTATGGCGCTCCGGTTTTGGCCTGAGAAGAGTCGGCCGCGCCCGCGCTGAATTTGAAGGAACTGCGCGTGCCGCATTTCGGGCAACTCACGCGCGAGATTTGCCCGCGCTTGGTGACCGACACTACGACGTGGCCGCGCTCTTCGCCGCAGTCGGCGCAAACCTTCTCGACCCGCTCGCCGACCGTGTGTATCTGCTTTTCCACCGGACCCTCCTAAGGCTTTATTTGTACCTATAGGTGATGCGTCCCCTGCTCAGGTCATAAGGTGACATCTCGACGCTGACGCGGTCGCCGGCCAGGATGCGTATGAAATTCTTCCGCATCTTGCCGGAGACGCCCGCCAGCACCACATGGTCGCTGCCGTCAAGTCGCACCTTGAAGAATGCGTTCGGCAGCTTGTCAATCACAACACCTTCAGCCGGGATCAAGTCATCTTTAGCCAAGCAAAGTCTCCTCGATAGGGAATGAAAGTTTGGGCCGGACCTATGGCGCAGGCGCGGCCCTTGAAAAATAGTTTACCTGCCGCGCCGCGGCCTGAAGGAGCGCCGCCCCATGCTGCTGCCGCCGCGCCCGCTTAAGGCGCTGACGGGTGCTTTCCACGCGGGGGCTGCCTCGCTGCGTCCGCCGAAACCCGGCAGCACGACGCGCTCGACCTTCTGCCCGGTCAGCCGCTCGATGGCGCGCATGGACAACTCGTCCACGGGCGAGACCAGCGTGATCGCCTGGCCCACGTTGCCGGCGCGGCCCGTGCGACCGATGCGGTGCACGTAGTCTTCCGGCGCGGAGGGCACGTCGTAGTTGATGACGTGCGAGATAGAGTCAACGTCAATCCCGCGCGCGGCGATGTCCGTGGCGACCAGCACTCGGTGACGGCCGTCTTTGAAGCCGCGCAGGGCGGCCTCGCGCTGAGGCTGCGTGCGGTCGGCGTGGATGCGGTTCACCTGGTGCTCGCGCGCCTGAAGGATGTGCGAGAGCCGCTCGGCCCCGCGCCTCGTGCGCGTGAAGACCAGGACGCGGTCGAACCGCTCGCGCTCAAGCAGGTCGAGCAGCAGCGCCGTCTTCGATTCGAGCGCCACGGGGTAAGCCTTCTGCTCGACGGTCGCGGCCGCCGTTCCGCGCGGGCTGACCTCGACGAGCTTCGGTTCCTTCATGTTCGTGCGCGCCAGCTGCTCAATCTCCGGCGACATCGTGGCCGAGAAGAGCAGCGTCTGCCGCTTCGTGGGAAGCATCGCGAGCACGCGACGAATCGCGGGCCAGAAGCCCATGTCGAGCATCCTGTCCGCCTCGTCCAGGACGAGCGTCTCGATCTGGGCGAAGTCGAGCGCGCCGCGCTCGACGTGATCGAGCAGGCGGCCGGGAGTGGCGATGACAATCGCCGGGCGGCCGCGCAGCTCCGTAGTCTGTTTGCCGAGGCCCGTGCCGCCGATGAGCGTCGCGGCCCTCAAGCCCTTTGCGGGAGCGAACGAGCGAAAAAAGGCTTCGGTCTGTGACGCCAGCTCGCGCGTCGGCGCAAGCACGAGCACGCGCACGCCGGGCCGCGCCTGCTCCTGTAAGCGTTGAATAATCGGGAGCAGGAACGCGGCAGTCTTGCCCGTTCCCGTCTCCGCGCAGCCGATCAAGTCCGAGCCCGCGAGGACTACGGGGATCGCCCGCTTCTGAATTGGTGTTGGTTCGGTGTATCCGAGGGACTGGCACACGCGCGCGAGCGCCGGCTTGAGTCCCAGCTCAGAGAAATTCATGAAAATCCTTTAACTGGCCGCTCGACCGCCTTCCGAGGCGGGAGCGGCTCCTTTGACTGAAAATTTAGAAAGCGCCTCCGGCGGCAAACATACTCGTCGGAGGCGCTTCATCTTTCCGACGCGGGTTAAGCCTGCGGGGCTTACCAGCGCGGCTCGTAGCCGCCGCGGCCACCGCCGCCGCCACCGCCACCGCGATTACCGCCGCCGCCGCCGCCGTAGCCGCCGCGACCGCCACCGCCACCGCGGCCACCGCCGCCGCCGCCGTAGCCGCCGCGACCGCCGCCACCGCCGCCGCGATTACCGCGGTCTTCGCGCGGGCGAGCCTCGTTGACGGTCAACGAGCGGCCGTTGACTTCCTTCCCGTTGAACTGCGCGATGGCCGCCTGGCCCTCCTCGTTGGTCGCCATCTCGACGAAGCCGAAGCCGCGCGAGCGGCCCGTCTCGCGGTCCTCGACCACGGAAGCGGACTCGACCGTGCCGGCCTGCGAGAACAGTTGCTGCAAATCTTCACTCGAAGTCTGGAACGACAGATTCCCGACGTATAGTTTCATGGACATAGATGTAGTTGTACCTCTCCTCTGATAGGAGGAATAAAAGAAGCTGTCGAATCGAAATGGGCTTCGATGTAACGGTAGGCAGCGAAGGCTCGTGTTCGTGTGCTCAAGATGAGCGGCTTCTAAGTTGAAATCAGCCTACTCTCGAACTATCCAAGACGCCGTCGCATTAACTATCCAGCGGGCAGCGCATCACCGTTGATGCCAGAGAGAAGGATTAGCTGGCGACTATGATGCCTTAAGTGGGGGCATAGTTGCAAGCCGCGGGGGCTTAATTGCTGATTTAGCTGCGGAAAAGGCCCCTTTAGAGGACTGCGTCCTGGGCCGCCGCGAGCTTGATGCCTTTGACGCGCGTGTTGACCACGGGCTCGGCCTTGGTCTTCGGCGCCTTCTTGGCGAGCTGGCCTTCGGTGCAGGTGTCCGCGAGCAGGGTCTCGGCCGCCTTCACGTCGAGCGGCTTGGAGAAGTAGTAGCCCTGGCCGTTCTCGCACTTCAGCTTCCTGAGGAGCGCGAGCTGTTCCTTGGTCTCGACGCCCTCGGCGATGACATCCATGCCCAGGTTTTGTGCCAGCATGACGATGGTGCGGACGATCTCCAAATTCTCGTTGTTGTCAATCATGCGGATGACGAACGAGCGGTCAATCTTCAGCGTGTCAATCGGGAAGCGGTGCAGATAGCTCAACGAAGAGTAGCCTGTCCCGAAGTCGTCAATGCTGAGCTGGACGCCGAGGTCGCGCAGCTGTTGGAGCATCTCGGTCGCCGTCTCGATGTTCTCCATGACGACGCTCTCCGTGATTTCCAGTTTCAGGCCGCGCGGGCTGAGCCGCGTCTCGCGGATGATGTGCTTGACCTGGTCAATCAGGTCCGGCTGCGCGAACTGCTTGCCGGACAGATTCACGCTGATGAAGAGCGGGTTCTCGTCGCCGTACTCCCTCTGCCAGCGCTGCATCTGCCGGCACGCCTCCTTCAAGACCCAGTGGCCTATGTGGATGATCTGGCCCGTGTCCTCGGCGATGGGGATGAAGTCCAACGGGGAGATGAGCCCGCGGTCGCGGTGCCGCCAGCGCAACAGCGCCTCGAAGCCGCGCAGGCTGAAATTGTGGAGCGAGACTATCGGCTGGTACTGGATGAAGAACTCCTCGCGCTCAAGGGCATGGCGCAGGTCCGTCTCCATCTGCAAGAGGTTGATCGCCACCTCGTGCATGGCCTTGTCGAAGACCTCGTAGCGATTCTTGCCCAGAGTCTTCGCGCGGTACATGGCCGTGTCGGCGTCGCGCATGATGTCCGCCGGGTTGTCGTAGCCAGTCGTGCTCGGCGCGATCCCTATGCTCGCGGTCGTGTAGACTTCGTGGCCGTCGAAGTTGAACGGGATGGAGAGGTCGCGCTGGATTCTGTGCGCGATGGAGATGGCCTCGGTCTCGTCAACCAGTTCTTCGAGCAGCACCGTGAACTCGTCGCCGCCGACGCGCGCTATCGTGTCGCCGGGCCGCAGGCAGTTCTCCAACCGGCGCGCGATGCCGACGAGCAACTGGTCGCCGATGAGGTGGCCTAAAGAGTCGTTGATGATCTTGAAGCGGTCTAGGTCGAGGAAGAGGACGGCGTAGATTTGGTCCTCGTGGCGACGCGTGCGGTTGATGGTCATCTGTAGGTGGTCTATGAAGAGCGCCCTGTTGGGCAGACCAGTCAGCGCGTCGTGGAAGGCGTTGTGCAGGAGGGTCTCCTCAGTCCGCTTGCGGTCGGTGAGGTCCTGGACGTGAATGACCAGGTAAGGCGCGTCGCCCGTCCCGTGCCGGAAGCCGGAGATGTTGCAGAGTGCCCAGACCTCGTGCCCGTTGCTGTGAAGGAGACGCTTCTCGCCCTGGTAGCTCACCTCCTCGCCGGAGAGCAGCCGCGTGAGCGCGGCCTGGACGACCTTAAAATCGTCCGGGTGAATCAGGTTCTCGACCCCTTTAGCTCTGAGGGCCTCTTCCGAATAACCCAACAGCCCGCACATTGAGCGGTTGACGAGCGTCAACTCGCCGGCCCGCGAGACCAGCGCGATGCCGTTGGCCGAGTGGTCGAACAAGTCCCTGTAAAGATCGTCCCCCTCGTCCGCGCGCGCTTCGACTTTCTCGACAGTCCGAGGCGCTTCGAAGACAACAGGAGGGGCCGCGACCGCCTCGACAATCTCCTCACGCGCAGGCATCTCGGCCCGCTTCACGACCGGCCTCTTGCCCCTATCCCTGACGAGCAGAAAGAGGAAAAGTAAGACCGTGCCCGCGAAGAAGAAGACGATGACGGTCGGCAGCGGAAGCTCGAAGCCGGCCGCGACTTTCACGACCGCGCCCGCGGCTCCCGCCAGCGTCAGGTACGTCAGGGCGGCGCGCAGAACGGCGCGGATGCCGCCGAAGCTTTCGCCAGCGGCCGCCACGACCGAATGGGAGACGGCTTGCAGCAGAGAAATAATGAAGACGCTGACGACGAGGTTGTAAGGGGTCGTGAGATTCGCAGTGGAATCGAACAGGAAGTGCAGGGCGCTGTAACTGGCGTAGACCGCAAGGGTGGAAACGGCAGTGTCCAAAAGGGTCAGGGCGGGCCGCCTCTTTTCCATCAGCGAGGCGCAGAGCGCGGCCGCCGCCGTCATGGGAATCGCCGCGGGCCAGTCGAAAATCAGCAGGCTGAGGAAAACCGGCAGGTAGAAAAACGGGACGTGTCCCCCTTCGTCCGCGATCTTGACGCCTACGCGCGCGCCCACTCCGAGCGCCGCCAGAGCCAGCAGCCAGAAGGAAGTGTCCAGCTGCCCGAGGCCGATTTGCAGCCCCGAAACGCCAAGCACGTAAAGACAGGCCAACACCGTTAACGCCATGAAGGGCTTGAGAAAATATGACTGGGCCGTAGTTTTCATTGGGGAAATGTCTGCTGTCCCAAGATTTCTGCTGCTTTTGCGGGCGTTCGTCGGGGTGGGCGGGAGGCAGTTTCGTTCAATTTTAGATAGCTAAACTATCCAACTGTGTTTTACAGGATAAGGTCACAAAAATCAACACCTTTTTAAAAGATTTTGCTTGAAAAAACATAGTTTATAGATTATTGTTGCTCTCGGACGCGACCCGCGCGCGTCAATGACAGGGTTTTCTTGAACCCCTTCGAAGCCCGACGAGGCGTCTTTTACCTGCGTACCCCTTCAAAAGTTGAGCCGTGAGCTTTGGCAGGACACGTTGAACAGCCTCCGCATTTGCCCCCAACACACCTGGAAGGCCGACAATGAAAATCATCTGCATGGATTGCCACAACGAGACACATCTGGAAGTCGAGATGTTGAAGGACAATAAGAAGATGACCTGCGCGCGCTGCGAGGAGAACTCGCTGGCGACGCCGGCCGGGAGTCTGGACGACTGGAGCGCGACGCCCCGATTCGAGGAGCCTAAAAGCTCTGCCCCGGCGGCGGATTACGCCTTCGAGATTCTCGAACCGCAGGCCGCCGAGGCGGACGTGCTGGAAATCCCGGAGAAGTCGCTGGAACTCTACAACCCCGAGCGGGCTGAAACCGAAGACTTTATCTTATATGAGCCGGAGGTTGCGCCCGCCGTCGAAGAGCCGCTTGCCGAACAGGTCGAAGAGCAGCCTGACGTGCTCTTCTTCTCGCAGGTTGAAGACAACACCGAGCCGCCGCCGATTGACCTGGGGCTCGTAGACGGTTCGACGCCGCGCGAGGAGCCCGCGCCCGTACAGTTTATTGAGGTCGCCGCCCCGCCCGTCGTAGAGGCCGCAGCGCCCGGGAAAGTGAAGCTGCTCAAGTTTTCGACCGCGAGCCTGGCCGCCGGGCTGACCGTCTTCCTGGCCTTCATCTTCCTGGGCGACACGTTCCTCAAGTCGTCCGGCGACATCACACAGGTCACCGCCGCCCCGCGTCCGGCCAAGGAAATTGTCCCGGAAACGAAGAAGCTGGCGGCGGCGACGGAAGCCACGCCCGCGCCTCAGCCTTCGCCCACGCAGGCCCCCACGCCCGAGCCGACACAGGCCCCGACTCCCGCGCCCGAGACGAAGCAGGCCGAGACGCCCGCGCCGCCCGCCGAGGCCCAGCACAGCGCGGCCGCGGGGCGCTACGCCGTCCAGGTCGGCTCGTACAACGAGGCCGGACAGGCCAACGAGCGCGCCGAAAAATTGAGGGCCGCCGGCTACGACCCGCGCGTCGTGAGCGTCGAGCTGCCCAAGCGCGGCACCTGGTATCGCGTGATGGTCGGGAGCTTCGATGACCGCGCCGAGGCCAACCGCTTCGGAGCGCAACTGCGCGCCAAAGGGGCCGCACAGGATTTCGTCATCGGCGAATTGTAATCGAGCCCCGTCACCCTTCCGAACCACGCCCGGGTCAAGCCTGAGAACATGACTCCCGAGACGACGCAAACTTACTTACGAATCGTTAACAAGTACGCTCACCTGTTCGAGCGGCCGGAAGTCCGTCTGCGTTTCCTCAACAACACGCTCGCCCGTCAGGCCGCCAACCACGAAAAGCTGGACGCGAGTCTCGGCCGCTACAAGTTCGTCGAGCGCTCCAAGTTCTACCCCGTCGTCCTCACCTGGTGGCTCTACGTCCTGATTTTCCGGGAGATCAAAGGCTTCTCGGAGTCCAGGCCCGAGCACACGCGCCGCTTCTGGCGCAGCAACGTGCCCCACGGCGCGCGCGTGCTCTTTCACGCCTACAGGCTCCGCCACGTCTACGGCGTCATCTGCGCCGTGGCGCTGGTCTTATCAACGGGCGGCCTCTTCTCCCGCGTCGTCAGGACGACGGATGAGGCGCGGGCCGCGCACGCGCGCGAGCAGGAGCAGTTGACCGCTTCGGCCGCGCGGTCGCGTGGCGGCCTGCAAGATGCCAACTACCTGCCCGACTACAAGCCCGAGAAGGTGTGGCTGGTCGAGCAGAAGGACGAGTTCGAGCGCTACAGCAACGGCCTGCGCGTCATCAGGGAGTACGAGACGGCGAACCGCAGGCGCGGCTATTACGTCTACAGGCCCGAGGGCGGGGCCGTCAGCACGGAGCTTCACGCGGACCCGGTCGGCATCGTCTACCACACCTCCGAGAGCGACATCCTGCCGTTCAACGTCGAGAACAGCGACTCGATAGAGTCGCGCAGCCGCGGTCTCCTGAGGTACGTGCAGGAGCACAAGTCTTACCACTACGTCATTGACCGCTACGGGCAAGTCCACCGCATCGTGCGCGACGACCAGGCGGCCAACCACGCCGGCAACTCCGTCTGGGCCGATGCCAAGGGCGTCTACGTCGGCCTCAACGAAAGCTTCCTCGGCGTCTGCTTCGAGACGACCGTCTCGGGCGACCTCGGCGACGAGCAGTTGACCGAGGCGCAGCTCCTGGCGGGCCGCCTCCTGACGCAGGTGCTTCGCAGCCGTTACAGCCTGGACGACGCCGACTGCGTCACGCACGGGCTCGTCTCCGTCAACCCGGCCAAGATGTACGTCGCCTATCACCACGACTGGGTGCGCAACTTCCCGTTCGAGGCGATGGGCCTCTCGGACAAGTACAAGGTGGCGACGGCGAGCATAGGCGTCTACGGCTTCGTCTACACGGACGAGGTCGTCCGCAACGCGGGCGGCGAGATTTGGGCCGGGGCCAAAGTCGCCGAGGAGGATTTTAAGAAGCTGGCCGAGCGCGCCAACGCGGACCCCTCCGCCATGCGCCGCGCGAGGATGGAGCTCTTCCGCACGCAAATGGCCCAGCAGAAGGCCGCCCGCAAAGCGGCCGGCTCCGACACCGAAGAACCCGCCACCGCGGAATCCAAGGCCGCGGACACGAACCCGACGTAAACCTTAATAGAGGGTGCGATAGGAATTGCCCCAATCACCAACAACGCAGAAGGAGAAGATGATGGAAAACAAGACTCAGAACCCCGCGGAAGCCAAGAACGATTCCGCGCCCCAGAAACCGAACGCCCTCGGCCTGGACGTTGGCACCAGCCGCATCGTCGTGTCGAACGGCTCCACCCAGACCCGCTCCGAGCTGAACGCGTTTGTCGCCGTCCCCAGCTCCGAGATGGCCGAGAACGTGCTGCGCCAGCGCAACATGGTCTACGAGCGCAACTGCAAGAACCTCTACGTCTACGGCAACGACTCGGACTTCTTCGCCAGCTTCCTAGACACGGATGCCCGCCGTCCGATGCAGTCCGGCCTGCTGAACCCGCGCGAGGAGATGAGCCACAAGATCATGCAGCTCATCATCAAGCGCGTCATCCCGCAGACGCGCAAGAATGAGACGCTCTGCTTCAGCGTGCCCGGCCGCGGCGAGAACGCTCAAGGGAACCTCGTCTACCACGAGGCCGTCCTGAAGAGCTTCTTACAGTCTTTGGGCTACAACGCGAAGTCCGTCAACGAGGGGCAGGCCGTGGTCTTCTCCGAGCTGGCGGACGAGAACTTCACCGGCATCGGCATCTCTTTCGGCGGCGGGATGTGCAACGTCTCGGTCTCCTTGATGTCCATGCCGATGATCAGCTTCAGCATCCCGAAGGGCGGCGACTACATTGACCGCTCGGTCGCCGAAGTCATGGGCGAGAGCAACACGACCAAGGTGCGCATCCACAAGGAAGAGAACCTCGACCTGTCGCGCAACCCGAACGACGACCTCTCGCGCGCGCTGCACATCTTCTACGAGGAGTTGTTGCAGAGCCTGATCTCGCGGCTCCGCTCGGAGTTCGTGCATTCGAGCCAGCTGCCGAAGGTTGACCGGCCGCTGACCGTCGTGCTGGCGGGCGGGACGGCCAAGCCGGCCGGCTTCCTGCAAAAGTTCGAGAAGATGTTGAAGGCCGAGGACAACTTCCCGATTCAGGTGGCGGAAATTCGGATGGCGAAAGACCCGCTCACCGCGACGGCCCAGGGCTGCTACGTCGCCGCGATGTCGGAGATAAAAGCCTAAAGGTCTTGACTAGGTTTCGCCCTTCTCCTTCGGCGAAAATCGGGGGCGGTCTCGGCGGCCGGGCCTGATCAGCCCGGCCGGCGGGGCCGCTTTCCGAAAATTACGGGAGAAGGGCGCTGTCGGTTAGCGGTAGTGCTCTATCAGGGCTTCGATCTGTGAGGCTTCGTCGTCGGTCAGCTCGACGAAGGAGATGCCGAAGCCGACCTCGGCCAGTTGGTAGAGCACGCGCCCGCGGATGGCCAGCCACCGCTCGCTGGGGAGCCAGATTCTGACGAAGAGGTTTTGGCCCACACTGACCACGGCCTTCGTCAGGATGAAGCAGCCGCGCCCGCTCAGGCTGGTAATCTGGCCGTTGCGCGGGCACTCCCTGGTCGTCCCCCAGGTGCATTGGATTTGGGTTTTCACCCGTTCCGCTATTCGTCGCGTGTTCTCGGGCATGTAGTTGTCCGTCGTCCTTGAGTGTCGCAGAGAAGCCAGAGCCAGCGTCGTATGAATCCCAGCGCCCACGAAGAAGAGATTGACTTGACGGAACTGGTCGTCCGCCCGGCCGCTCCCACAGTCGAAGCTCCTTCAGTTGTGGTTCATCCAGTCGAAGCTCCTTTGCCGGCCCCGATCCCGGTTGAACCCGAGCCGCCCGGGCCGCTGGAGTCGCACATCAGCGCCCTGACCGAGCGCATCCAGCCCCCGCTGGGGAAAAGGCTCCAGCACATCTTAACTGAACTGAGTCGGCTGATAAAATATTTAGAGCTCATCGAGGAGCAAGTCTCTTTGGAGACGCCGCCCCGGAAGGTCGTCGTCATCTTCCGCGCCATCCACGAGCGCGCCAACGTCCTCACCAAATTCGTCAACGTCACGGCGGCCGCGGTCGGCGAAGGCGACCAACCTCTATACGACGCCCTGAAGGGAATTAGTTTCGGGCTCAGGCACGAACTCCACAGGGTTTACGAGGACGGCGGGGCGAGCCTCGTCGGGCCGGACGACGCGCCGCTGCCCCGCGGCCGGGCCGTGCGCGCGCACGGGCTTTTAGAGAACTGCTTCCAGCAACTCATCGTCACCCTGCTACGAGCCCTCGACCCGGGGCTCGACGGCAACGCTATCTTCGAGGAGTTCAAAATCAAGCGGGAGCAGTCCATCACGCTCTACGGCGAGCTGGTCGGGCTGCTCGCCAAGGTGCGCAAGGCGCAGAGCGACTACGGGCTCCTGCAAAGCATCTCGCTCGCCAACACCCTGGGCCAATTCCGAGAGGACACGCTGCCCTTCCTGATGTACCAGGACTGGGCTGAGTTCGAGGGCTTCATCGCCGAGATCGTCGCCACGCACGAGGACGCCGACGGCTGCGTGCGCGTCCTGCGCCGGTTCACCACCTACCTCGAAACCCTCATCTCTCAGGTCGCCATGCGGACGGTCCTCAAAGGCTAGGCCGCGCAGCAGCGACTCAACGCCATTGCGCCTCCGGCGTGAGACTTGTTCTCGCGTCGGAGGCGCACAAGATTTTGGGCCTAAATTTTTGAATCGGATTTACAAGCCCCGGCACATCTCGGTCGGCGACCAGGGCGTCCCGACGGCGCGGTGGTAGGCGGCCTTGATCTCCGCGAAGTTCCAGCCCCTGCGCTGCCAGATCGAGCCGTCCGAGTATTCCACGCGGTTGATGACTACCTTCTCCTGAAAAAGGTTGCCGTCCTTGTTCGAGAGGCTCCTGACGCTGACCACGTCGCTCGGGCCGGAGAGGCTGAAGGCCGTCAGTTCCTTCTCCTTGCCCGGCTTGATGTTGACGCCGCAGAGGAACTGCCTGCGCGTCGTGTTCGCGGGGGCGGCCGACTCCGTGAACTGATACTCGAAGAAGACGACCTCGGCCACCTTCGTGCCGGAGTTCTGGACTTTGACCTTGTAGGCGAAGCCGTCCAGTTGTTTGGGCGGGGCCTTGCGCGACTCCTGCACGTTCTTCTCTATCGCCGCGGCACGCGCGTCCGTCGTGCCGGCGTTCGGGTCTCTGGTCCCGAGCGGGTCGTCGGGCCTGACGTTGCGGTGCGGGTTTCTGACAGAGGGCGTCATCGTGGGGGCGGGGGAGACGTTGGCGGCCGTGTCCTGCGCCGACGCGACCGTCTGGCGCGTTTTCGTCCACTTGAAGCCTAGCACGGCCACGGAAGAATTGTCGTTGGCGGGCGCTCCCTCCTGGGCCAGTAGCGCGAGCGAGAGCAGCAACGGTAAGAGGAAGAGATTTCTCATAGCTTGTCTCCGTATTCCCGACCGAAGGCTTCACAATAATTTATAGAAGACGACCGTGGTAATCAACGAGCCGTCTGCGCCGAGCGCGAACCGAGGGATGACGCCCGAGCGCGTGTAGCCGCACTTTTCGTAGAGCCTCTCGGCCGCGCTGCCTTGCTCCGTGTCGAGCACGAGGAGCGTGCGCCCGGCGGCGCGCGCGGCTTCCTCGGCCGCGGCCATCAGCGCGCGCGCCACGCCGCGGTTGCGGAAGCGCGTGTGGACGAGCAGCTTCTGGACTTCGGCGCGGTGCAGGCCGTTCTGCTTGGTGGCGAGCGCGAGCTGGACGGAGCCCTTCACCTCGCCGGCTTCACTCGAAACGAGCAGGACGCGCTTTCCTTGCCCCACTTCGTCCAGCGTTTCGAGCCAGTACGCTTCGGCAGTCGCGGGCGCGAGGGGCGGCAGGAAGCCCACGGAGGAGCCGTGGTGAACGGCGTCCTGCAAGAGCGCCACGAGCTGGGGCAGGAGCGGCGCGGCCTGTTCCGCGGATAAGCTTTCGCTCTCGTGCATGGCCCATATTTATAACACGCGCCGAATCAAAAAGAGTCCTTGCCGAAGAGGCTGATGGGCTCGTCGTCGGGCACGAGGGCCGTGTACGCCTCAAGGTTACTCTCTATCCGGGCCGTGAAGAATTCCGCGACGCGCTTGGCCTCCTCGTGGTGCGCGAGCGGCACGGGGATGCGCAAGTCCTGCTTGTGGTATTTAACTTTCGTGTGGCCGTGCTCGTCGTGCTCGACGACCTTCCAGCGGACGCGGAGCTTGAGCGGGCTCATGTGCGAAGCCCTGCACGAGGCGTGTGTGACGACCCTGCCGTCAGCGGCGAGGGCGATGTAACGCTCGTCCGAGTCGCCCAGGATGTAAACGGCGGTGGGCGAGACGTAGACGCGGCCCGCGCCGCCCTTGTTCCTCACCCAGTCGAACTCGTCCGCGGCCGCCTGCCGCCACTCCTCCGGCGTGTAGGGCCACTGCGCCAGAAGGTTTCGCCCCGACACTATCTCGGCTACGTCCTCCATGCGGGCGCGCTTCCCGGAGTGAATGTGATGCCAGACGACGAAGGCTAGCAGCAGGGCTAATAAACCGGCGACCGCGATGTAGAGCATGGCTCAAGTCCCTTCGCTAACGGGTGGACGAGCACGGAGCATTCTAGCAGACGCGGCAATGCGATGATGAGAGGAAGGCTTTCGAGGCGTGAGATAAGGGCGGGAAGGGAGTGTCGGGCTCCCTCCCCGCGCAGGACTCTGCCAGCCACAGACCTCCTACAGCAAGGCCAGTATCTGGTTCAGCAGGCCGACTATGTCGGCCAGAGCCCCGCCTCCGTTGAGCAGGTTCGCGACCGCGCAGAGCAGGGAGCCCAGGAGCCCGCCGGTCGGGTCCGCGTCAATGTCGAGCACGATCTTGTCCAGGTGGACTTGAAGCCCCAGCAGGTTTAAGTCGAGCGGTCCCAACTCTAAGTGCAGGATGTCACACGACGCCCCGTTGAAGGTGACTATCAGGCCGATGGTCTTCAGGACGGTGCCGATGACGTTGCCGATTGCGTTCTGTATCGTGCCGGTGAGCGTGCCGACGGCGACGATCTGGTTGTTGACCACGCTGAATTGCTTGACGTTGAAGCTGCCCGTAAATTTTCCGCCCCTGCTCGTGGTCCCCGCCACGGGGATGGTCACGCCGCCGGCCTGAACTAGAAGCGAAGCGGAACGAGCCGGCGGCGCGGTCGCGCGCGCGGCGGCCGAAACCGTCAGCGGCATCAGCGAAAGAAGGATGACGCCCATCAGCAGGGCGAGCGTTTTCTGTCGTGTTTGCATCTCGAAGTCTCCTTTGATTCCCAGGTGTCAGAGGTTGATGTCGGGGGGCGAAAAGTTCGGCCACAAAAGCTGTAGAGGCATGAGGGCAGACCTCGGCGCTTCGAGAGGAGTAGGGCGATGACTTTCAACAGGGGTTTGACAGGTGAGCGGAAGACTACTGCGGCGGGCGCGGTCCTGACAAGATGGCGATTTTTACAATTCGTTGGCCGATTTCACCGGCCGCCTGCGAGGGGCGCGCGGGCCGGGACTGCGCCGTGCGTTTGCAGGTGAAATGTGCGGGAGCGAGGGCGGCGGCCGCCGCGGAACTGTACTCCGGCGCGGCTGGTAAGAGATGGCGCGCTTCTTCGAGAGCGTGCGCGCCAGATTGTCCGTAATCCTGGCCGTCAAATCCGCGAAGGCCAGGTGGCGCTGGCGAACCAGCGACAGAAGCTCTCGTTTCTTTCTGGCCCGCAGGAGAGGGGGCTCGTCTTGTGTCAGGTGGCGCGGGTGCGAGGGGCGTCTGAGTAGCAGCGGCGAGGGCGGATGGGTCGAAGCGTTCGAAACTGAAGAGGCCGCTGTGCCGGCGTTGTGTTGCTTATCTTGACGGGAACGCTCCCGGTATTTGGCCGGCGTGAACCCGTAGCTCTTTTTGAAGTCGCGGACGAAGTGACTCTCATCCGCCAGCCCGACCCGCGCCATCACCTCCTTGACGCTCAGGTAAGTGGTCTCCAAAAGCTCCCTGGCACGCTCCATCCGCAGCACGCGCAAATACCTGGCCGGGGGCAGCCCCGTCTCGTCTTTGAAAAGTTGGTGGAGGCGTGAGGGGGAGAGGTTGACGAACTGCGCCCACCTGCTCGCCGGCCAGCCTTGATGAAGGTGCACTTTCATCAAGGCGATGACACTCTTCACTCTATGGTTCATGGTTACTCTCCGTCGGGTGGGGGTAACCTCATCACTCACACGCCACGAGGCGATGGCAAAGCCCGTGCCTCTTCGGGACGGGAAGTTAAGCTGGCTTGGTTGATAGTCTTAGTGGTTCGGGCGTGAGGCACGACCGGCCCGCGGATGTATAAGAGTTATACTATCCTTGCACTAATCTTGTACGTTCATTGCAGGCTCGGGTAAGCCGTTCGTGGAAATTCTGGCCTGCTCGCGCGGAAGCTAAGGAATCACCTTCGAATTAGGACCGAGTAACGTCACTTCACCCGCGTTCTTCTCAAACGTGTTGTAGTCGGAGGTGCCGTACTCGCGGATGCGCCCGTAAGTTTTCTTGGGGAAGCGGAAGGCGTCGCCGGGTTGAGTGTCCAGTATGTTGCGGACGAACCGATTACGGCTTGAGTCAAACACCATTATCGGGTCGGTGGAGCCTGAGCCGCAGTCGTAAAGTTTGTTGCCCTCGAACGTGTTGTTCTCCGAGCCTTTATCCAGGACGATACACCTGCTGACCCTGCGCAGGGTGTTGTTGCTGATCGTCACCCCGGTGGCGTGGCGCACCAACACCCCCGCGAGGGCGATGTGATTACGCCGCTCGGAGTGAGCCGCGCCGATGACGGTGTTGTCGTGGACGTTAATGTTCCCGAAAGGCGTGGCCTTGATGCCGTTCTGCACGACGATCCCGTGCGTCACGCGGAAGTGCTCGTTCTCGGAGGCGTCAATCGTGTTGAAGGCGATCTCCACGTTAGTCGTCCGGTCGCGGAAATTGGGCTCCACGTCTATGACGGCGATGCTGGGGCTGCCGGGCTGGCCCGGGGCCTTCATGGTGTTGCGCAGGACTTTGACGCCGTCCGCGTTAGTGACCGCGATATTTTGCGACGAGACGCGCGTCAACAGATTGTCGCTGATGACCACGTTGCGCGCGTAGTGCCCCAGATTCGAGCCGCCCCCGGCCTGGATGCCTATGGAGCGAGTGTCTTCGAGCCAGTTGTTGCTGATCTCGCCGCCGTCCGCATTCGCCACGGAGACGGTCGCGCTGATGCTATTGAACTCCGGCCGCGCGCCGCGGAAGTGACAGCCGCGAATCTTGATATTCCTGGTCGGGGAGCCGTTGGGGAACTCCTTGGTCTTGCCCTTTTTGGTCGTCGCGATGATGAAGACCGTGCTCCATGTATTCCGGTCGCGCCGGTCGCGCTCGAACGTGGACTCCAACAGCACGGGCTTCCAAGACTCGCACTGAAGCGAAGCGTCGTCGTCCAACAGGATGACCGGCCCGGAGGTTTTGGCCCGGTACTCTCCCTCGCCCGAGATGTACAGAGTGTGGTTCGGGGAAATCACAATCTGCTGCGTAATCTCGCCGCCGCCGCTCAAATTGATCGTCCCCGCGCCCGCCCCCAGCCGTTTGTCGCACTCGTTCACCTTAGCGCCGATGTCAGCGCCGGGCACGCCGCTGGCATTGCACGTTCGGTTCTGGGCTATCGAGGAGAAGGCGTCGGCGTCAACTCCCCGCTTGACCAACTGCGTCAGGACGAGCAAAGCCACGAGGCTGCAAATAATGGCTGCGTAGATAAAATTCTTGTTCATTCCCCTTTTGCTCCTCCCTTTATAATACACGTTAACCGCAAAACCTCGACACCTGTGAGTAGAGTAATCAGGCAAGATGTGATACAAGTTCGTTCTCCAAGCCTGGGCAAAATATTTTTTGAACCGCTTCTCTTACTTAGACGGCAGAGCCCCACTCACACACCTCGCGGAAGTTGTCTCAGCGAACGGCTGAAAAGCCTTTGACCTTCGAGCAGGACGGCTGATTCCAGCTATTCGCAGGCTCGTCACGGGTCGCTTATCAAAGGAGAAAGTTCATGACTCGCACAAGCAGCAAGAAGGTCGCCTTGATCGCCCTCGCTTTGACGCTCACCATCACGCTTCTGTTGGCGCCAGCGCCGCGCATTGACGCCGCCGACCACCTGGAAGCGCCGATAGTGGCGCAGGACTTGGGTGCCGATATAGCCGACGTTTTTTTCTTCCTCGACCCGAACGACAACTCGCAAGTGGTCGCCGCCATGACCGTCCGCAGCTTCATCGTGCCCGCGGAGAATGCCCACGCCGGTTTCTTCAACGAAACCGTGCGCTTCAGGTTCGCGTTCGAAAACACGGGCGACGCCACGGGAGACCTGATCTATGAGGTCAGCTTCTCGAAGCAGACCTCTCGCACCACTCCGCAAGTCGCCACCATCAAGGAGAACGGCGTAACGCTCTTCACAGCACCCACGACCCTCGCGTCGTCAACGGCGAGACTCGCGCCCCCGCCCGTCATCACGACCGACCCGACAACTGGCATCAGGGCCTTCGGCGGGCTGATTGATGACCCGTTCTTCTTCGACCTGGGGGCCGAGCTTGCATACATCAATACGCTGAGGAACAACAGCCCCAACCCCGCACTCTTGGAGCGCGCGCGCGACAGCCACGCGGGTTACAACACGCTGGCGATCGTGCTCAGAATCCCGGCGGAGCGCCTGCGCGGCCCGGCGGGCGACATCGTCGGCCTGACTGGTCAGACGTGGCGGGCCAAGCAGTTCGACCGCATGGGGGTTCCCCTCGTCAACATGCTTCTCGTCCCGTACTCGCGCAAGGATGAGTATAACGGCGCCTCGACTTACAGCGACTCCCGAGCCAGGTTTCGGGCCGACATAGTCCAAACGCTGATGGAGCTTCACACGAACTCCACGTACATCAGTATGCTTGAGAACCTGGCGGTGACGAAGGGAGACATGCTGCGCCTCAACCTTTCAATCCCTAACACGGGCACTGAAGGTGGCAAAAATCTCCCGGCACGTTTCCCGAATGGACGCCGCCCCAACGACGATGTCATAGACACTATCGTCACCCTCATCAATAACGGCGTCGCCTTAAAGGACAATGTCAACGACAATGATGTCGGGATGCGTAACGTCTTCCCATTCTTCGCGCAGCCTGCGCAGCCGTTCGCGGCGGGTGTGATAGATGACAGGACACGCAACTAGTCTTCGCGCCCTTGTGGTGGCGGGGCTGGCCGCGTTGCTGCTGACTGCGTGCGGGGCCGCGCCGACGTCATCTGCGCCGCCGCCTCCGCCCCCGCCGCCTTTGCCCGCGGCCACGTTCCTGCCGGCTGATAACGAAGTGACTGAAGGCGCGATTCGCTTCCTGGAAGATCGCGTGAAGCGCGACCCCGCTGACTTCATCGCGCACAACAAGCTCGCAGGCTATTACCTGCAAAGACTGCGCGAGACAGGCCGCACGACCTACCTCGGGCTCGCGTCGCGGTCGGCAAAGGCTTCGCTCGCCGCCATACCCGCCGAGCAGAACCTTGGCGGCCTCGCCGCGCTCGCACAGGTAGAGTCCGCGTCGCACCACTTCGCCGCCTCCCGCGACCACGCCAAACAGTTGATGCAGCGCGAGCCGCGAAAGTCTTATCCGTACCTGCTGCTGGGCGACTCGCTGCTTGAGTTGGGCGATTACGACGGGGCGGCCGCGGTCTATCAACAGTTGGTGGATCGAAGCGACGACAGCGACTCAAGTAAAACGACGGTGGAAACCAGGCTCGCCCGGCTTGCCCTGCTCCGGGGCGAGACGGATGCCGCGCGCCGCCATTTCATCAACGCACTCACAGTCGCCCTCGATAACGCCTACCCTCCGCGCGAAACTGTAGCGTGGTGCCGCTGGCAGCTTGGCGAAGTCGCTTTCTCCGTCGGCGACTATCAGACCGCAGAACAACACTATCGGGATTCGCTCATCACTTTCCCCGATTACCACAGCGCCCTGGCGTCACTCGGCCGCGTCCGCGCCGCGCAAGGCGACCTGCCGGGCGCCATCGAAATCTACCAGCGCGCGATTCAAGTCCTCCCGGACCCGGCGTTCGTCGCCGCGCTCGGCGATCTCTACAGGTTAGCGGGGCGGGAGAAAGACGCGGCCGCGCAGTATGAGAGGGTCGAGCAGATAGAACGGACAGAGGCGGCCGGCGGGGAGCATCACCACCGCCGGCAGTTGGCACTGTTTTATGCAGACCACGACATGAAAGCCGAAGAAGCGTATGCGAGCGCAGTGCATGAGTATGAAGAGCGGCGCGACATCTACGGGGCGGACGCGTTGGCGTGGACGGCGCTGAAAGCCGGGAAAGTGACTGAGGCGCAGGCCGCCATCAAAGACGCCCTCAGGATGGGGACGCGAGACGCGAAGCTGTTCTACCACGCGGGGATGATCGCGCGCGCGGCCGGAGAGAAGGAAGCGGCGCGCGACTACTTGCAGCGAGCGCTAACGCTCAACCCGCAGTTTGACCCGCTGCAAGCAACCATCGCGAAGAAGGCGCTGGAAGAAAGTTGATTCTAATTGTTATACCCGTGCTCTACTATGATGTGTTACAAACTGGTCAAGCCTTGACCGATCCTGCTCTGTCAATGCGCTAAACTCTACCCCAAAGATTAATTGTTTTAGATAGTAGAGCACTCGGCCTTGCAGCATCATCTGACTTCCGCCGGGCAACTGGAAACGTAGATAGATTAATTGTACGGAAAGTGCTTCCGGCGAATCAGTTTTGATTAAACACCCTCTGCTGCTCAGGCTGGTAAGGGTTCCGTGGTTTAGGCACGCGCGGGTCATGCCCCAATTCACCGGGATAGTGACCGCCACGCGCTGTAACTTTCTGCGTTGTCTTTCAGGCAGGGCGCTGAGGCTCAAATTGCGTTTGATCTTTTTCACCAGAATGTCTATGTCAATCGGCTTTTCCAGCACCTCGCTGCACCCGGCAGCGAGGGCGTCTGCCTTGACATCGCCGATGGCGAAGCCAGTGATAGCGAGAATCGGAGTTTCGGCCAGCTCGGGTATCTGGTGAATACGACGCACGGCCTCTACGCCGTCCATCTCGGGCATCGCTAAATCCATCAAGACCAAATCCGGGTTATGATGGGCTGCTTCGGCGACGGCATCCTTACCATTTTCAGCCTCGATCACGCTGTAGCCCTTCTTGCGGAGCAGGGAACAAAGCAACTGGCGATTATCCGCGTCATCTTCGACTACCAGGATCAGAGGCTCCGATTCTTTACTCACTTCTTGCTGCCCTCCTCTCCGAGGCCGTTAATACAAACTTCAGCATTACTCTAGCTCCAGCAATTTTTTCTCCGCGCGCTCCAGCAACTGCGTCACGTCTCCATGCTGGCCCTCTCTCCCGGCCCTTTTGGCTGTCCACCCGTTGTTCGCCAAAGCGAAGACGTCAGCGCCGTGGGCCAGCAACGTCTTGACAATCAGATAGTGCCCCCTGTATGCCGCAAACATCAAGGCCGTGTCTCCATCCTTGTCCCTGGCATTCACGTCGGAACCTTCCCGGAGCAGACTGATGACCAACTGGAGGTCTCCTTCGAATGCCGCCTTCATCAAAAGAGTGCGCCCTTCGATATGCATGTTCAGCGTCAATTTAGAATTTCTCTGAAGCATGGCTGGTGTGATTCTATTGCTTAGAGAAAGACCAGTTGTAAGTTATCCCGAACTGCCTGCCCATTTCGTCGCTTCCTGTTCCTGACATTGTTCGCCAATCCGTGGAGATTTCCCCTGTGCCTTTCCCTAACGACCACCCCTCGCCCTTTAACACGCGTGTCTCCTGAATCGTCACCTGCCGCGTCTCGGTATTGACGGACCCGTTCACAGAGATACGGAAATCCCCCTGTTCCAGTACGCCTTCAAAGGTGCTGCCGTGGCTTGAGTTTATCATTAGAACGGCGGCCTGGTTCGATGGCCCGGTCGTCCCCACCCACTTCCCCTTCATCTTCAACTCATCCGAACGGATATCGCTCGACCCGTCTGCATTCGAGCTGACAGGGCCTGTTTCCGTAGACGATTGGCGGGCTTCGGCAGTTGAGTCGCCGCCAGTTGAGACGTTCGTCCCGGGGGTATTGTTGCCGGGGAAAAGTCTCAGGGCAAAACCAATCAGGACGACGCAGACGATTAAAACCATCAGGCCGCCCACGACCCACCACGCCCGGCGTGACTCTCGTGGCGGCTGTTCCCGCTGTGTGAGGGTTGGGGCTGAGCCCAGCGTCGTTCCCAGGACCTGCGCGGTGTGGGGCGGGCGCGGGGCGGGCGTCTGAGGGGCTGAGAAGGCTGACCTTGTCTCCTCTTGCGCTGTTTGAAGCTCGCGGGATAACGCCGTCGCATCCGTCGGCCGCAGGTCTTTGTCCTTGGCGAGAGCGCGTTTGTAAACGGCGTCAAGGGCTGTTGAGACCCCGGGTTGGAAAGAGATGGAGGGCGGGGCTTCGGTGAGATGTTTGGTGATTAAGCTGGCGATGTTTGGTCCATTAAAAGGCGGAACGCCTGTCAACATCTCGTATAACATGACGCCGAGGCTGTAGACATCCGAGCGTGAGTCTAATAGCTCGCCGCGACATTGCTCAGGCGACATGTAATAGGGCGTGCCCATCACCGACCCCGCTTCCGTCAGGCTCAGTGCGGTCTGAACGTCGCGCAGCTTGGCGATTCCGAAGTCCAGGACTTTCACCGTCTCCCGCTCACCCGCGTCCGGCGGCGGCAGGACTATAATATTGTCCGGCTTAAGATCACGATGCACTATGTTACGCCTGTGCGCGGCTCCGACCCCCGCGCAGATGTCCCGCATTAAGGAGATGACGCGCGCGGGCGCAAGACTGCCTTCATGCCGGATGAGGTCGCGCAGGGATATTCCTTCGACCAGCTCCATGACTATGTAAGCTGGTGCGTCTTCGCCGCGCGCATCGCCGAAGTCGTAAATCCCGACGACGTTGGGATGACGCAGCAGGGCGGCGGCGCGTGCTTCGCGGCGAAATCGCTCGATGGCCGCGGCGTCGGCGACGAATTGTTTGAGCAGGATTTTGACCACCACCTCGTCGCCGATGTGCAGACGGCGCGCAAGATATACCGCGCCCATTCCTCCCTCACCCAGGCGAGAGACGAGTTGATACTTAGAATCGAGAATGCGTCCGATCAGCGGATCAGCTACAGGCCCATGTGAATCCCGGCGGCGGTCGAGTCTTTCAGTAGGTGTGTCGAAGTCATTAAGGGACACACCACAGCCGTCACAGAATCGCGCGGTCTCTCTCAAAGTATGTTGACATTTGGGACAGATCATAGTGCCGACCTGACAGGCAGGGGCTCCGCTAAAGAGGGACTCATTCAGCCTATTGAAAATAAGTAGTCTTTGCAAGCACAGGCAGCCTGCAAGCTTGCCCTTGACCTATCACCTCTAAAATGGCCGGGAAGCAGCAACCCGAACCCTACTCGTCAGACCCGCAGATAAAAGCATCATCCCCCGCCCCGGCTTGAAGTTGGCACACTCTAGGCACACAAATAAAAACGGGCAGCCCGTTAGCTGCCCGTAAACTATTGATTTTATGGAGGCGGCGATCGGAATCGAACCGATGAATAAAGGTTTTGCAGACCTCTGCCTTACCACTTGGCTACGCCGCCTATTAAAAAGGCGAAAGGCGAAAGTTAAGAGAGGTTTTTCTCCTTTCGCCCTTCGCCTTGCTGCTGAATCTTGGAGCGGGAGACGAGATTTGAACTCGCGACTTCGACCTTGGCAAGGTCGCACTCTACCACTGAGTTACTCCCGCTTGCGGGAGGATAATTCTACAGATTCGGGTCTCCTTGTCAAGTCCCCTCCACCCGAGGCTCCGCGTCAGTAGTCCCCGGGCGCGTCAGCCCACCGGCGCTTGCGGAATTTCTCGTCCGTCCAGAAGTTGCGCAGCACTTCCAGGCGCGGGCGCGCAGCCTCGCCGCGCGCCTCCGCGGGCGGCAGAACGACGCTGATCACGTCGTAACGGTAGGGCTCGCTCGTGAGGCCGAACGTGCGCCGGTAGACGCGCGCGGCGCGGGCGATCTGCCGCTGCTTGCGCAGGTCTACGTTGGCCACGGGCGCGGCGAACCAGTCCGAGGCGCGCGTCTTGACCTCCACGAAACAGAGCGTTTCGCCCTCGTATGCGACGAGATCAATTTCAGCGCGCACCAGCGCGCCGCGTGAGTTGCGCCCGACAGGGAGCATGAAGTTTGAGGCGACGAGCGCGTAGCCCAGCCGCTCCAGGTGCTCCGCCGCGAGCCGCTCGCCGCGCCGCCCGAGCAGTAGGTGAGGGGCGACCTCCACTGCCGGCTCGGCCGCCGATGATGCAGCTCGCGTCATCCACGTCTTCAGCCTGCGAGGGTTGAGTGCAGACCAGCGCAAGAGGTTTCGTCCTTTCAGGGCGGAGAGACTATCTCGCCTTTCGGCCGTAAGGCAAGGCGCGCAGGCTTCTCGTGTAACCTTGCGGGGCGTTCCGGTCGCGCGTTACACTTCACGTGCGCCCCGAAAAGCTTTATCAATCTCATCTCCCACTCGTCGAGAGTCTTTACGTCAGACTCCCTGGAATCTCTATGCAGCCCGACAGCGAGCAGGTCGAAGAATTTTCAAGCCCGGCGGAAGAGAGGGAGGCGGCAGCCGCCGCGCCGCTGCCGCTCGTGGCAATCGTCGGGCGGCCGAACGTCGGCAAGTCCACGCTCTTTAACCGCATCACGGGCGAGCGCCGCGCCATCACGGGCGACGAGCCCGGCATCACGCGCGACCGCATCTACGGCGAAGCCTCCTGGAACGGGCGGCGCTTCGCCGTCGTGGACACCGGCGGAATTGTGCCAGACGACGACGCGGTGATTCCCGCCAACATTCTCAAGCAGGCGGGGGCGGCGATCGAGGAGGCGCAGGCGCTGGTCTGGGTCGTGGACGTGCGCAAGGGCATCACGCCCCTGGACGAAGAGTTGGCACGGCTGCTGCGCTCGACCGGCAAGCGCGTGTACGTCGCGGCGAACAAGGCGGACGCCCAGCGGCTCGAATCGGAGGCGGGCGAGTTCTACCGCTTCGGCTTCGACGAGGTCATCCCGGTCTCGGCCGAGACGGGCAACGGTGTGGGCGATCTGCTCGACGCCGTGGTCGAGAATTTTCAGCCAGCCGAGGCCGAGGCGGAGGATGATGAAAGCGGGGCTCGACGGAGTGAGCTGCGGCTGGCGATTGTGGGGCGGCCGAACGTCGGAAAGTCTTCGCTGCTGAACCGCCTGCTGGGCGAGGAGCGCGTCATCGTCTCGCCCGTCGCCGGCACGACGCGCGACGCCGTGGACACGCTGCTCGAAGTCGAGGGCCAGAGCTTCCGCGTCATAGACACGGCCGGCATACGCCGGAAGGGTAAGACGGAGGAGGTGGCCGAGAAGCTCTCCGTGATGATGGCCCGCCGGAGTTTGGAGCGCGCGGACGTGGCTATCGTGGTCGTAGACGCCGCGGAAGGCGTCGCCGCCCTGGACGCCAACATCGCGGGCTACGCCTACGACGCGGGCTGCTCCATCATCATCGCCGTCAACAAGTGGGACGCAGTGCCGGACAAGGAGACCGGGACGGTCTCTGCGTTCGAGCGCGACCTGCGCGACAAGATGAAGTTTCTGGAATGGGCTCCGGTCGTGACCATCTCGGCGCTGACGGGGCAGCGCGTGGAAAGGATTCTGCCGCTCGCGCTGCGCGCCAACGAGGCGCGCCACCGCCGCATCCCGACCTCGCAGCTGAACGCCTTCTTCGAGCGCGCGGTGTCACAGCCGCGCGGCGGCAGCGCGCCCGCACCCGTCAAGGGCGGCGTCTCGCGCCTGCACGTGCAGTACATGACGCAGATCGGTGTGCGCCCGCCGCGCTTCGTCGTCTTCACGGCGGGCGGGCGGCCCGGCCTGCACTTCTCCTACGAGCGTTACTTGCAGAACCGCCTGCGCGAAGAGTTCGACTTCTTCGCCACGCCGATCCGCATCATCGAAAGGCACAAGCGGAAATAGTAGTCAGTGGTCAGTGGTCGGTGGTCAGTTAAAAAACTGATTCCTACTGACCACTGACCACTGACCACTGACCACTGTTTATGACAGAGTTCGCGGAACTTTTCGGACACATCAGCGACCCGGCCCTGGTGGTTGACGAGGCCGCGGGGCGTGTGCACGCCTGCAACGAAGCGTTCGCCGCGCTCGCGTTGCGCCCGTGCGACACGGTCGCGGGCGCGGACGTGGCCTCGATTCTGAAGTTCGAGAATGGGGGCGGACACGCGACCGTGCTCGTCAACGGCGAGCACCCTCTGCGCGTGAGCGTCGAGCGGCTGGAATGCCACTGGCAGGAGCGCGAGGCCGCGCTCTACCTCTTCAAGCAGCCGGACGCGGAGGCGGACGAGGCCGAAGCGGTCGTGACGAGCGACGAGATGAGCGCGCTCTTCTCGTACCTGCGCGAGGCCACGGAGCAGCTCGAAGTCATCAACCGGGTCGTCGCCGCCGTCAACTCCAGCCGCACGATTGAGGAGGTCTTCAACCTGGCGAGCCGGCAGATGCACGCGCTCATCCCGTTCGACCGCGCATCAATCGCGCTCTGTGAAGAGGAGGGCGAGACGCTGCGCGTCTTCGCGCTCTCGGGCGAGCACGCCGGCTCGCTCGCCGTCGGCGCGAGCGGCCCCATGCGCGGCTCCGTCACCGAGTACGCGCTCACGCACCGCGAGACGATCTTCATCCCCGAGCTGTCCGCCGAGACGCGCTTCAACGTCTACGAGGACTTGCAGCGCGAGGGTTTTCATTCGGCGCTCTGCTGCCCGCTCTTCTCCAACCGCCGCGCCATCGGCAGCCTCAACCTCACGTCGCGCACGCCCGCGGCCTACGGGCGCAAGCACCTGCTCGCGCTCGAACGTCTCGCGCCGCCGCTCGCCATCGCGATTGAGAAAGTCTTGCTGCTCGAACAGGCCGAGCGGCGCTCGCGCGAGTTGGAGGCGACCGCGAGGCGCGAAGAGCTGGCCGGGCGCATCGGCCGCCAGCTCTCAAGCTCGCTCGACCCGTCGGCCGTCCTGCAAGAGACTGTGGACGCGCTCGGCGCGGCGCTCGGGGCCGACCGCTGCCACGTCACGCTGCAAGACGGCGAGGAGGACTACGCGCTTGTCGGCTACGAGTACCTGGCCCGGCGCGAGGTCTCAAGTCTTCGCGGCCACCGCATCCCGCTGCGCACGAGCGCCTACGCGCAGCGCGTGGCCGCCGCGGACGCGCCCGTGGCCCACAACGACATACGCGAGATCGAGGACGACGAGTTAATCAAGCTCTACGCCCGCCTGGACGTGTGCGCCGTGCTGGCCGCGCCGGTCGTCGTGCGCGGGATGCACCGCGGGTTGCTTGAGCTGCACATGAACTGCGACCCGCGCGAGTGGGCGGAGGACGACGCGAAGCTTTTGGGCGCGGTCGCGGCGCAGGTCTCCGTCGCGCTCGCCAACGCGCGGCTCTACGAGGCGAGCCGCCGCCGCAGCCGCGAGCTTGAAGGGCTCTACCAAATCTCGCGCACCTTCTCGACCTTGACCGACGCGTCGGAGATTTACGGGCGGCTGACGAACGCCATCGCCGAATTAGTCGGCGGCGAGAAGTGTCTGCTCGCGACTTACGACCGGCGGCAGGGCGTCGTGCGCGCGGAGGCCCCCGGCTACAACACGCCGCCCGAGATGATCCGCGAGTACCGCTTCGCGCTCAGCCCCGAGGGCGCGAGCGACTTCGTCTACCGCACGCGCGACACGGCCTACGCCTACCACATCGGCGAGCCCTTCTTCTCGAACGAGCCCGGCGGGGACGAGCGTTTCAACCAGGAGTTCGTCGCGCGCTACCAAATTCGCTCGGCGCTGATCGTGCCGCTCATGCTCAAGCGCGAGTTGATCGGCTTCGTCTACGTGGCGAACCGCCCCGGCGGCTTCCGGCCGCGCGACGTGCAGCTTCTGGAAATCTTCGCCGGACAGGCGGCCGAGACCATCGCCAACGCGCGCCTCTTCGCCACCATCCAGGCCCAGGCCGAGCGCGAGGCGGTCGTCAACCGCCTGGTGCTCGCGCTGCAACAGGCCAAGGAGCCGAGGCGCGGCGTCGAGATGGTGGTCGAGCGCGTCGGACAGGTGCTCGGCCTGGACCGCTGCGTCGCCGTCCTCTTCGGCGAGGGCGAGGGAGCGGACATCTACGGCGAGTGGTGCGAGCAGGGCGTCTCGCCCATCTCCGGCGACCCCGAAATCCTGGACCGCTCGCCCGTCGAGCAGTGGCTCAAGGATCACAGGCAGCCGCTGGTCATACACGACTTGCGCGGGAACAAGCTGGCCGAAGGGGTCGAAGACCTGGTCGAGCGGATGAATCTTCAGAGCCTGACCGTCGTCCCCATCATGCACCAGGGCCGCGTCATAGGCTCTCTGAGCGGTCACCAGACGGCGCGGACGCGGCGCTGGGCCGAAGACGACGTGGACTTGCTGACGGCCGTCGCCACGCAGATCGGCTCGACCTTGGAGAACGCGCGGCTCATCTCGGAGCTGCGCGAGGCCAACCGCCTCAAGGACGAGTTCCTCGCCACCCTAAGCCATGAGCTGCGGACGCCTTTGACGGCCATCAAGGGCTGGGTTGATTTACTGAGCGAGAACGACGCGCTCCAGTTCGACGAAGAGTTGGCCGACGGCATAGAGGTCATCAGAAACTCCGCGTCGTCGCTGACCCAGTTGATCTCCGACTTGCTGGACCTCTCGCGCATACAGCGTCGCGTCCTGCGGCTCGACCGCAAGCCCTCGGACGTGAACCTCGTCGTGCTGGACGCCGCGCAGGTCGTGCGCCCGTCGGCGGCCGCACGACGGCTCGACTTGCGCCTGGAGTTGGACGAGAGCTTGCCACAGGCCGTGATTGACCCGCACCGCGTGCAGCAGGTCGTCTGGAACCTGCTCAACAACGCCGTCAAGTTCACGCCCGAGGGCGGGCGCATCACGGCCCGCACGCGCCTCATAGACTCCGCGGGCATCATGCTCGACGACGACGAGACGGAGCCCGTGCGCTGGGTCGCCGTCGAGGTCGAGGACACCGGCGAGGGCATCCCCGAGGAGTTTCTGCCTTACGTCTGGGACCGCTTCCGCCAGGCCGACAGCTCCTCCACGCGCCGCCACGGCGGCCTCGGCATCGGCCTCGCCCTCGTCAAAGAACTGGTCGAGGCGCACGGCGGCCAGGTCTCCGCCCGCAGCGAGGGCGGCGGCTCCGTCTTCACCGTGCGGCTGCCATTAATGAACGCCGAGGCCACGGCCGCGGCGACCTGACGGCCGTCGCCGTGCCTCATTTTCCATTCCGCGCCTCAGCCGTTATCATTCCCGGCGGATGAGTAAAAGAGCAATCGGATACGACATCGTCGCGCAGGACGGCGAGGCGCGCTCGGGCGTGTTGACGACGCGGCGGGGAATCATCGAGACGCCGGTCTTCATGCCCGTGGGCACGCTCGGCACGGTCAAGGGCACGCGCTTCGAGGCGCTCGAAGCGGCGGACACGGACGCGCGAATCATTCTCGGCAACACCTATCACCTGTGGCTGCGCCCGGGAGCGGAGATTATCAGCGCGTGCGGCGGGTTGCACCGCTTCATGGGCTGGGAGCGCGCTCTCTTGACGGACTCGGGCGGCTTCCAGGTCTGGAGTCTGGGCGCGCTCAGGAAGATTACCGAAGAGGGGACCGAGTTCCGCTCGCACGTTGACGGCCGCGCGTGCTTCCTCTCGCCGGAAGTCTCCATGCAGGTGCAGGCGGCGCTCGGCTCGGAGATCGTGATGGCGTTCGACGAGTGCGCGCCGGGCGAGGCCGCGCACGAGGCGGCGCGCGAGAGTATGCTCCTGACGGCGCGCTGGGCTCTGCGCTCGCGCAAGGAGTTCGACCGCCTGCAAGGCGAGGGGGCGGACGCGGGGCGCGTTGACTCGGCCGCTGGCACAAAATTGAGCGGGGCGCAGGCGCTCTTCGGCATCGTCCAGGGCGCGTCACACATGGACTTGCGGCGCGAGAGTCTGTCGCGCACCGCCGAGATAGGCTTCGACGGCTACGCCATAGGGGGGCTGAGCGTCGGGGAAGAGAAGTCTGTGATGTACGGCGTGGTCGAGGAGATCGCGCCGATGATGCCGCGTGAGAGCCCGCGCTACCTGATGGGCGTCGGGACGCCGGAGGACTTGATCGAATGCGTGGCGCGCGGCGTGGATATGTTCGACTGCGTGCTGCCGACCAGAAACGGGCGCACCGGCCAGGCTTTCACCTCGCGCGGGAAGCTGAACATTAAGAACGCGCAGTGGGCGCGCGACACCCGGCCGCTCGACGAGGCTTGCTCGTGCCAGGTCTGCCGCCGCCACTCGCGCGCCTACCTGCGTCACCTTTATATGACGGGCGAGATGCTGGCGAGCATCCTGCTGACGCACCACAACCTTGCGTTCTTCCTTGACACCATGCGGCGCGTGAGGCAAGCTATCCGGTCTGGCGATTTCACGCGATTTCGGCGGGAGTTCCTAGAGGGAGTCAACTCCGGCGTGGCATGAGCGCGAGGGCTGGAACGCTCCCCTGTGGGTTCGTCGCGCCCGGTCGCTCGCGCGTTAACAATTACAATTTCGGCTCAACCTTTTATTCAAATGCCAATCTTATTCATCTTCCAGCAGCAAGGCGGGGGCGGTAATTTTCTCGTCGCGCTGCTGCCCTGGATTCTCATCTTCGGCGTCTTCTACTTCCTGCTCATCGTGCCGCAGCGCAAGCGCCAGCGCGCGTTGCAGGAGACGATTGAAAACTTGAAGGCGGGCGACAAGGTCGTCACCAACGGCGGCATCGTCGGCACCATCACGGCGGTGCGCGACACGACGTTCCTCATCAGGAGCGGCGAAAAATCCATCCTCGAAATCTCGCGCGCGGCCATCGCCGGCCTCGCGGGCGATGAGGAAGAAAAGAAGTGATGAGTGATGAGTTAACAGCTCTCACCTAGCACTCATCAGTTAATTTTTATGAAGAAAAAGAATTTACTTCAGCGCTTCATCATCATCGTGGTCGTCACCGTCGCCGGCCTGTACGTCGTCCTTGGCCCGCACCGCCGGCCGAAACTCAGCGACTTCTCGGTCGCCGGCATCAAGCGCTCGCTTCAGGAGAACATACGCCTCGGCCTGGACCTCAAGGGCGGCGCGCACCTCGTGATGCGCGTCAAGGTCGAGGAGTATCTCAAGAAGCTGGCCGAGAACAACTCCACGACCGCCCTGGCGGCCGCCAAGCAGGTCGGCGCTAAGGTCAAGGACTCGGACGCCGGCTTCGACGCCTCGGGCGGCTCCTACCGCTTCTTCGTCAGGACGGAGGACGGGCAGAAGCTCAACGAGATACGTGACGAAGTCGCCAAGAAAATCAGCACGGACGAGTGGACGCCCGCCGTTTCGGGCAACACCGTCACCTGGACGCTGACCAACTCGTCGGCGCGTCTCCTCAGCCAGCAGGCGACCGAGCAGGCTTACAACACGATTGACCGGCGCATCAACGAGTTCGGCGTCGCGGAGCCGACGCTCCAGTATCACGGCGCGCAGGGCTCGCACCAGATTCTGCTTCAGATGCCGGGCGAGAAAGACCCGGAGCGCGTGAAGCGGCAGTTGACCGGCGAGTCCAAGCTGGAACTGGTTCACGTCATCAGCCCGCCCAGCCCGACGCCCGTGCAGACTTACGCCACGAAGGAAGAGGCCATCGCCTCGCTCGGCGGAGCCAGCTCGGCCACCCGCGAAGTCCTGCCCTACACGGACAAGGACGAGCCGACGACCGCCGGGACCGCGGACCCGAACGCGCCCGCGCCCGAAAAGTGGGTCGTCGTGGAGAAGCCCTCCATCATTGACGGCAAGGAGTTGAGCCGCGCGGACGCCGTGCAGGACCGCGGGGCCAACGACTTCATGATTAATTTCAGCCTGAAGCCGTCGGGCGCGCAGAAGTTCGGCGAGTGGACGGGCCAGAACGTCGGCCAGTACATGGGCGCGGTCCTCGACGGCAAGGTCAAGTCCATCGCCTTCATCAAGTCGCAGATTTTCGACTCGGGCCAGATTTCGGGCCGCTTCACGCAGGAGTCGGCCGAAGACCTGGCGCGGACGCTGCGGTCGGGCTCGCTGCTCGCGCCGATTCAGTACCAGGAGGAGCGCACTGTCGGGCCGAGCCTCGGAGCCGACTCCATCCGCTCCGGCGTGACGGCCTCGGTCGTCGGCCTCGTCCTGGTCATCATCTTCATGCTCATTTACTACCGCGGCGCGGGCATCAACGCCGTGGTCGCGCTGCTCCTGAACCTGATTCTGACGGTCGCGGCGCTGGTCATCTTCAAGGCGACGCTGACGCTGCCCGGCATCGCCGGGCTGATTCTGACCATCGGCATGGCCGTGGACTCCAACGTGCTCATCTTCGAGCGCATACGTGAGGAGCTGTTGACGGGCAAGACCGTGATCTCGGCGGTCGAGCAGGGGTTCAACCGCGCCTTCGTCACGATCATTGACACGCACGTCACGACGGTCGTCGCGGCGCTCTTCCTCTTCGTCTTCGGCACGGGGCCGATTCGCGGCTTCGCCGTCACGCTCGTGCTCGGCCTGCTCATCAACCTGTTCTCGGCCGTCTACGTCTCGAAGACGCTCTTCATGTGGGTCCTGAACCGCAAGGGGAGGAAGGCGGAAACGCTCAGCATTTAACTACAGTGGTGTGTGGTGAGTGACGAGTCAAGAGCCTGTCACTCATCACTCACGACTCATCACTTGAATATTATGTTTCAACTCTTTCATAAAGTTAATTTCGACTGGCTGAAATACCGCCGGTATTTCATGGCCCTTTCGATTCTGCTGATGCTCTCCGGCCTGGGCTCCGCCATCATCCGCCAGGCCGTGCCGGGCGGGACCGACGCCTTCAACCTCGGCGTGGACTTCAAGGGCGGGACGGTCGTGACCGTCAAGTTCCTCAAGCAGCGGCCCGGGGACGACCAGTTGCGCGCGCAGTTCGCACAGCAGGGGCTCGGCGAGGCCATCATCCAGCCGACGGACAAGCCGGACGAGGTGCTGGTCAAGGTGCCGCGCCAGAGCGCGGGCCAGACCGTCACCGCCGAGGAGGAGGCCGCGCAGGTGGACGCCGGCAGCGTGCTCGTCAAAAAGGCATTAGACACTTTCGGCCCGGAGGGCGACGCCTATCAGATTCTGAGTAAGGAGGCCGTCGGCGAGGTCGCCGGCCAGCAGTTGCGCATCCAGGCCATCTCGGTGACGCTGCTCGCGCTCCTCGGGATGCTGCTTTACATCGCGGCCCGCTACGAGTGGACTTACGGCGCGGCCGCGGCCATCACGGTCTTCCACGACGTGCTGGTCACGCTCGGCTTCTTCTCCATCTTCCAGTGGGAGGTCAGCCTGACGGTCATCGCGGCGCTCCTGACCCTGGTCGGCTTCTCGGTCAACGACACCATCGTCACCTTCGACCGCGTCCGCGAGAATCTGAGGCTCCACCGCCGCGAGTCGCTCTACAAGATCACGAACGACGCCATCAACGAGACGCTCTCGCGAACCGTCATCACGGGCGGGCTCGTCTTCCTCTCGGTGCTGGCGCTCGTCCTCTTCGGCGGCGAAGTCCTGCGCGGCTTCTCGCTCGCGCTCTTCATAGGCATCATCGTCGGGACTTACTCGACCATCGCCATCGCCAGCCCGATCATGGTCTGGTGGCAGCAGCGGATTGATGCCGCCAAGGCCAGCCGCGAGCGGCGAGGGGCGAAGGGGCAGACGCCCGGCGGCGGGGGCGGCCGCCCGCTGGCGCGCAAGGCCAAGGCCGGAGGCGGCGGCGTCGTCAACCAGCCGCAGGGCGCGGGACGAACTTAAGAGCAGAAGGCAGCAGGCAGTAGGCGGAAGGCAGCAAAAGACTCAATCCTTTGCTGCCTTCCGCCTTTTGCCTTCCGCTTTCCGCTTTCCGCTTTCCGCTTTCCGCCTTCTGCTTTTCCGCTTGACTTTCGTGTCGGTTGCGGCATAGACTGCCCGCGTTGCTGGCCAATTAAATATTCTCGAAATCGCGCCCGCGTTTCATGCATGTGAACGGACCGGAGGCGCGGTTGTCTATGCTTGAGGTGGCTGGTAAGTTTTGTGTCAAGCCTGCGCGGCGGTCTGGGCAAACTTATGCGGCGCATCAAAAGCGTCGGGCGACTGCCGCTTCCCCTTCAACTCTTTGTTGACTTGAATTCTCACGCGGCCGAGTTCGGAGAGTGTCGTTTGAGTTTGCACTAATAGGTTCTTGATTTTCGCACCCCTGACCCTTTGGCACCGGAAAGTGGGAGGAAAACAAAATGTTCGATCATCTGGTCGAGTCCGAACGCCATCACGATGACAGTTCGAGGAAAGGCGTGTTCTTCGCCGTCACACTCGGCGTGTACCTCGTGATCTTCTCGGTCCTCGTCGTGGTGGCGATTAAGGGCGCGGACATCTACATGGATACGCAGATGCTGGCCGACCTGAAGCTGGTCACGCCGATAATGGTCGAGGAGGCGGCCCCGCCGCAGCCGCAGCAGAAGCAGGAGCCGGCCAAGCAGCAGCAGGTCAAGGTGGAGCAGCAGGTCGCCACCGTCAGGGAGTTCGTCACTGACCGCCCCGAGGTGGTGCAGAAGGGCACTTCCGTCACCCGCGAGGGGCAGTCGCCGCCGGTCCCGGGGGCCGTCAAGGGCAAGGTTGACTACGTCCCGCCGGCCGGCGGCAACCCGTTCGGCACGTCCACGGGCACCGGGACGGCAGCTGCGCCGCCGCCGGCACCGTCCATAGACGAGCCGCCGCCGCCGCCGCCCAAACCGACGCCGACGCCCAGGCGCGCGCCCATCTCGGGCGGCGTCTTGAACGGCAAGGCCATCAGTCTGCCGAAGCCGCCGTACCCGGCCATCGCCAAGGCCGCGCGCGCCTCCGGCACCGTCACCGTCCAGGTGACGATTGACGAGTCGGGCAAGGTGATCTCGGCGAAGGCCGTTGGCGGGCACCCGCTGCTTCAGCAGGCCGCGGTGCAGGCCGCTTACGGGGCGCGGTTCTCGCCGACCCAGCTATCAGGGCAGCCCGTGAAAGTGACGGGCGTCATCACCTATAACTTCGTTGCTCAATAGCACGGCGCGAGCCGCGGGAGCGGGCCGGCCACCTTCGACAGAGGCCGGCCCGCTCTTCGACGCCGCAGCGTGATCGGCATCAATCCTAATCGAAACCTTATTGGAGGGTTTACCGTGACTATTCTAACAAGCCTTCTCGGCGCGAAAGCCTACGGCTTCTACATGTTCTTGCAGGAGACCGCACCGGCGGCCAGCCCCGCTGCCGCGCCCGCCGCCGGCGGCGACGAGACGAAGTTCTCGATGTACGAGATCTTCAAAAACCTGGACGCCGTCGCCTACACGGTGGTCGGCATCCTCCTGCTCATGTCCGTCTACTCAATCGCGATCATGGTCGAGCGCTACCTGACCTACTCGCAGGCCAAGAAGCAGTCGCGCGAGTTCGCGCCGCGCGTCGCCCAGGCGCTGAAGAACGACCGCATCGAGGAGGCCATCAACATCAGCGACAAGCACCGCCGCTCGCACCTCGCGATGGTTGTCAACTCCGGCCTACAGGAGTTCCGCGCCCACGAGCAGTCGAGTGAAATCTCCGGCGAGGAGATCGAGGCGAGTAAGCGCGCGCTGCAACGCGCCATCGCGATTAAGACGGCCGAGTTCCGGCGCGGCCTCTCGGGGCTCGCGACCATCGGCTCGACCGCCCCGTTCGTCGGATTGTTCGGCACGGTGTACGGCATTCTCCACGCCTTCCAGAGCATGAAGAACGCCGAGTCCGCAGGTATCGCGGCTGTTGCCGGCGGTATTTCTGAGGCGCTGATTACGACCGCCCTCGGCCTCGTCGTGGCCGTGCCCGCCGTGTGGCTCTTCAACTACTTCACGGGCAAGGTTGATAGCTTCGTCGTCGAGATGGACAACTCGGCCTCCGAGTTGATTGACTACTTCCTGAAGAATCGCACGCGGCAGCTGAACCCGTAAGGAACGAGAGGCGGCGGGCGCGCATCTGACAGGTCGTGAGAAATTTCGGCGGCGCGGGCGCGCCCGCCCGTGCGGAGTGTAAAGGCAAGGAGATTCTGTTATGGGAATGGCAAGCGGAGGCGGGGGCGGCCTCAACTCTGAAATTAACGTCACGCCGATGGTGGACATCATGCTGGTGCTGCTGATCATCTTCATGCTGGTCACGCCCCAGCTGCAACAGGGCATCACCGTTGACATCCCGAAGGAGACTTCGAACGCCGACGACGACAAGGCCATCTCGTCGCAGGACTCGCTCGTCATCTCCATCCCGAACGACGGCGAGTTCTACCTCGGCAAGGTCAAGTACAACATTGACCTCAAGAACAAGAACGACGGCGAGCGCAAGCGGCTCATTGACGACCTCAAGAAGGAAATAGACAAGAAGAAGTCGGACGAGGAGCGGATCGTCTACATCAAGAGCGGCATCAACGTCAGCTACGGGCAGTTGGTCGGCATCATTGACGTGGTCCGCGACCCGGAAGCCGGCGGCGTCACGCAGATCGGCCTGGTGGCCGACCGCCGCAAGGGGGTCAAGCCGGTCAACCCGTCTTAAGTCTGAGGTTCATTGAAGGGGAATTAAATTATGGGAATGAGTTCAGGCGGCGGCGGCTCGAAGGCCGTCCCGTACATCAACGTCACGCCGCTGATTGACGTGCTGCTCGTGCTCCTGATTATCTTCATGGTGGTCACGCCCTTGAAGCCGAAGCGCTTCAAGACGCTGATCCCGGAGCAGCAGCAGAACACGCCGGCCGACGCCACGCCGAGCAAGCTCACGCTGCGCGTGGACATCGAGAAGGACTCCAAGCTCCAACTCAACGACGAGGACATCGGGACGATAGATGACACCCGGCGGCTGAGCGCCAGGCTCGCGGACATCATGCACCAGCGCGAGGAGCAGCGCGTCACGAAGTTCGGCACCGACATCATCGAGAAGACGGTCTTCATTAAGGCCCCCGAGTCGTTCAAGTACGGCGAGGTCGTCAAGGTGATAGACGCCGTCAAGGGCGCGGGCGCCACGCCCGTCGGGTTGCAGGTGGACGCCCTGGAGCCGTAAGAACTAGTGATGAGTGATGAGTGATGAGTGATGAGAACAACGCTCTCACTCATCACTCATCACTCATCACTCATCACTTTCTTAGTGGGAGTAATGAAACCGATGAAACTCTCTCAAGCCAGACTGGGACTCTTGGCTCTCGTCGCGCTCGCGGCCGCCACGTCGGGCTGCGGCTATATCAACAGCCTCCGCGCCAAGAACGAACTGAACAAGGTCGCGCAGAGTTACAAGGAGAAGAAGTTCGCCGAGGCCGAGGCGCACGCCAAGCGGGCGATGGAACTCGACCCCAGTAACGAGAACGCGCCCATCTTCGTCGCGCGCACCATCCACGCGCAGTACCGCAAGGGCGTGGACACGCCGGAGAATCTCGCCAAGGCGAACCAGGCCATCGAAGCCTACAAGCAGATCGCGGCCAAAGACCCGAACAACGACGAGGCGTTCACGGCCGTGACCGTGCTTCTGGGCAGCCTCGGCAAGCCCGACGAGCAGACCGCCTGGGTCCAGCAGCGCGCCGACAACGCGGCCGTCAGCCCCGGCAAGCGCGCCGACGCCCTGGCCTTCCTCGCCAGCAAGGACTGGGAGTGCTCCAACCAGGTGACCGACAACAAGGCCAACCAGCAGAACGTGGACAAGGGCGACGGCAAGGTCGTCATCCAGTACGTCAAGCCGAAGGACGCCGCCGACTACGACAAGGCCGTGCGCTGCATGACCGGCGGGCTGGAAAAGGCCGAGAAGGCCATCAGCTACGACAACGACAACGAGAAGGCTTGGAGCCAGAAGTACAACCTCCTGCTCGAAGCGAAGAAACTGGCCCAGATGGAGGAGAACACGGGCAAGGCCGAGCAGCTCGCCAAGCAGGCCGAGGAGGCTCTCAAGCGCACCCAGGAGCTCTACGAGCGCAAGAAGGCGGCGCAGCCCGCCCAGTCGCCCGCCGCCGGGTGAACCCCGAGTCGAAAGGGCCGCACACTTTAGCAGGTGATGCTCGACTTTCGGGTCGGGCATCACCTCTTTTATAATCAGTGGTCAGCAGTCAGTGGTCAGTGGTCAGTTAAAAACCGCTCGTCTTAACTGACCACTGACCACTGACTGCTGACCACTGTTTTATGATTCGCATCGAGGACATCGTCAGCAAGGTCGGCCGCAACCACCCGCAGGCCGACCTGGATATGCTGCGCCGCGCCTACTTCTTCTCCGCGCGCGAGCACAAAGGGCAGACGCGCGCCTCGGGCGAGCCGTACCTCGTGCACCCCCTGGAAGTCGCCAACATCCTGGCCGACATGCGGCTCGACGAAGTCTCCGTCTCGACGGGGCTGCTCCACGATGTCGTGGAGGACACGCTCGTTGACCTCGAAACTATTCGGAAATATTTCGGCGACGAGGTCACGCTGCTCGTTGACGGGCTGACGAAAATCTCGCAGATCAGCAACGTCTCGCACGAGGAGCAGCAGGCCGAAAACGTCCGCAAGATGCTCCTGGCGATGGTCAACGACGTGCGCGTCGTGCTGGTCAAACTCGCCGACCGCCTCCACAACATGCGCACGCTTCAGTACCTCAAGCCCGAGAAGCGCAAGCGCATCGCGCAGGAGACGATGGACATCTACGCGCCCATCGCGCACCGCCTCGGCATGGGTAAGCTCAGGGGCGAGCTTGAGGACTTGGCCTTCCAGCACCTGCACCCGGAGGACTACCACTCGCTGACGGCCCAGCTCGAAAAGCGCCGCCCCGTCAACGAGGCGTTCCTCCGCGAGATCACCGCCGAGATCGAGGGCAAGATGCACGAGGCGGAAGTCCCCTACGTCCGCATAGAGGGGCGCATCAAGCGGCTCTACTCGATCTGGAAGAAGCTGCACCGGCAGAAGATTGACTTGGATCAGGTCTACGACCTCGTGGCCGCGCGCGTGGTCACGCCGAACGAGGTGCGCCACTGCTACGCCGCGCTCGGCGTCATACACAACACCTGGCGGCCCGTGCCCGGCCGCATCAAGGACTGGATTGCGACCCCGCGCGACAACCTCTACCAGTCGCTCCACACCTCCGTCATCGGCCCGAAGGGACAACCCTTCGAAGTCCAAATCCGCACGGAGGAGATGCACCGCATCGCCGAGGAAGGCGTGGCGGCGCACTGGAAGTACAAGGACGCCAAGCGCGGGGCGCGCGACGACGACGGCGCGCTTCAGGCCCTGCGCTCTCTGGTCGAGTGGACGCAGGAGGTCAAGGACTCGCGCGACTTCCTGGACTCCCTCAAATTAGACCTCTACCCGAAGGACGTTTACGCCTTCACGCCGATGGGGAAGGTGATTCAATTGCCGCGCGGCGCGACGCCCGTGGACTTCGCCTACGCGATTCACTCGGAGGTCGGCAACACCTGCACGGGCGCGCGCATCAACGGCCGGATGGTCCCCTTGCGCACGCCGATTCAGAACGGCGACGTGATAGAGATTCTGACCACGCCGAACCAGCACCCGTCGCGCGACTGGCTCAACTTCGTCGTCACCTCGCGCGCCAAGAACCGCGTGCGCCATTGGGTCGCCGAGCAGCAGCGCGCCGAAAGCATTGAGATCGGGAGGAAACTTTTCGAGAAGGAGGCCACGCGCTTCCAGCTCTCGGCCAAGAAGCTGCTGACGGACGGCGACGGCGCGTTCAAGCGCGTCGCGGGCGAGTACGGCTACGGGCGCGTGGACGATTTGCTCGCGGCCATCGGCTACGGCAAGCTCATCCCGCGCAACGTCATCGCCAAGTACCTCGGCCCCGAGAAATTCGCGGAGCTGGACACGCAGAAGGAGTCGAAGCTGAGGAGCGGGATGCGGGCTGTGCGCCGGCTCATCCGCCTTGGCGACGACGCCATCGTCGTGCGCGGCGTGGACGACCTGATGGTGACGCGCGCGCGCTGCTGCAACCCGCTCCGCGGCGAGGACATCGTCGGCTACGTCACGCGCGGCAAGGGCGTGGCGGTGCACACCCGCCGCTGCAAGAACGTCAAGCAGCTGATGGTCAACCCCGAGCGGATCGTGGAGGTCGAGTGGGCCGGCAAGTCCGACAAGGAGTCTTACGCCGTCAAGCTCCTGGCGATCACGGAGAACCGCACGGGCATGATCGCCGGCATCACGGGAGCCATCTCCGACATGAAGACGGGCATCCGCGACGCGCGCGCCTCGGTCGCGCCCGACGAGCGCGGCCGCATCGAAGTCACCGTCGAAGTCTTCGACGTCAAGCACCTCGACAAAGTCATCAACTCCATCAAGAGCGTCCCCGGCGTCCTCGACGTCGAGCGCATGCAGGGCGCGGCCTGAAGAGCCCCGCGCGAACCCCGAAACCAACTCTGACTCCCTCACGCGGGCCGAGAAATTGTGTTGGTAGCCCGTGAAGATGTCCGCCTTTCATAGCACATGAGATGTCCGGGTTGCATTTTTAAGCCGCGCGTTTCTTGACCGCCTGTTTCACTATGTCTTTGCGTGCCTGTGTGCTGATGGGCGTGCCCTCCGAGCTGTAGCGCCCGACCTCATGCGCGCCGTAGCCTAAGCTGAGCGTCCCGTCCAGATGCTCATAGACGATTACCCGGCAGCCGGCCAGGGTCGAGCGCCACTGCTGCCGCTCGATCTGCAAGCTGAGCCGGGCGAAGCTGACCGTGTTATCCCTTGCCACGACTCGCTCGTGTTGCAGGCAGAAGACGCGCTCCAAGTCCGTGCGCGCGCAGGTCACGAAGGCCGTCCCCTCTTGCGCGGCTCCGACGCTGAACCGCGCATTGAACTCGGCGACGTACTGCCGGCGGAGGAAGCGGTTCGCCTCTTCGAGCGTCGTCACGTCGGCCAGCCTCAACTCCTGCGGCAAGCGGCCCTGCCAGGTGCGGAATGAGCGCTCACTGCGCCCCCTGGCCTGCGGCGAGTAAGCCGGAATCAACTGAATGCCCAGCTCTCTGAGCGCCCGTCCGACTTGCGTCAGCGCCTGGCGGTCCACTGGCTCTCCGGCCTTCGGCGTGAGCCAGAAGTGGCTCGCCCGGTCACTGTAGAGCGAGCAGAAGAGACCTTCCGTCTCAACCACTTGCCTGAGCGCGCGCATGACCGTCCGGGTGGACTCCTCCTCGACCAGTTGCGCGTAGTAGATGCGCGATGTCGCATCATCGAGAATGACGATCAGGTCATGCCAGCGCTCATCACCGAACCACTGATGCTGACTGCCATCAATGTGCAGGAGCATCCCTGGCAGTGGACGGCGCGGCCTGCGCCGGTGATGAGTGCCGCGCTTGGGGGCACGCTTGACCAGCCCTGCCCCCTGGAGGATGCCTTTCGTCCAGGTATACGAGAGTTCAATACCATGCTCACTCTTGAGCTTCTCGTGGAAGTGCGAGACGTTGAAGTCGAAGTAGCGCTCCTGGTAGAGCCGTAAGACCTCTTCGACGATGGCGACCGGCACACTCCTGGGACTCTTGCGTCCGCGCCGCCCATCAAAGAGAGCATGGAAGCCGAACTGCTCATACTTCTCACGCCAGCGCCGCAAGTGACGGTCACTGACGCCGAGAATCTCGGCTGCCTGAAACCAAGTGATCTTCTTCGCCAGGGCGCGTAACATCACGTCTTGAACTTTCATGGCCCGCTCCACGGCGGCCTCCGAGTAGTGCTTCATGACTGTACCCTCCAGCCAAAAAGCTTTTACTCCTCGCCGCCTGAAAGCGGACATCTACCGTGCTACTTGACCGGACATCTAATCTGCTACCTACAGCGGGCCGAGAAATTGTTGACCGGCGGCGGCGATTAGTCTATCTTCTGGACCACTAAAACTGCTTTCGATCGCGCGCGCTTGCCTTTTACCGCCGCTTCCACAGGCTGCCGCTTCCCTGGACAGTGCGGCCTCGCTATTAACCCTTTCGCAAAGGAGCCTATCTACCCATGACCCACGGACGCTTTTCGTTGACCCTCCTCCTGGCGCTGGTTCTGGCCTCGTTCAGTTACGCCCTGGCGCAGTCGGCCGAGCCGGCCGCCCCCCCGTCGCCCGAGCCGCAGGCCCCCGCCACACTGAAAGGTGAGGGAACCGCCGGCCGCATCCCGAAATTTTCGGACACGTACATCCTCAAGAACTCCGTCATCACAGAGAACGACAAGGGCCTCCTGGGCATTAACAACACCAACCCGTTCGCCCTGCTGCACATGTACGAAGCGCCGCAGCCGTCGTCGGCCACCCACGGGCTAGCGGCCCCGAACCTGATACACACGACCGGGGGCAGGGGCGGCGCGACGACCAGCGGGGGCGGCTGGACGGCGGGCCGCGGGGCGAGCATCGTGCTCACGGCAGGCAACGGCGGCGACGCCCCCTCGGGCAGCACGACCGGGGAGGGCGGGTCACTCTTTTTGCGGCCGGGCGTGCCCGGCTCGGGCGGGGGCGTGCAGGGCAAGTTCGGCAGAGTGGTGATCGCGGATCAGTGGGGCGCGGTCGGCATCGGCACGAGCACGCCCAACACCGCCGCCAAGCTGAACATCAAGACTACCGTCGTCAATGGAACCGGACTGCTCGTCCAGAGCGAAGGCGTGGGCATCTCCTCCTTCGGCACCTACGGCAACGGCGTGTCCGGCTACAGCGTGTACGGCTCCGCCATCTACGGCACGACGGGCAGCTCGTCCGCCTTCGCCGGTTATTTCAGCGGCAAGGTGCAGGTCAGCGGCACGCTCACCGTCAACGGGAACGTCTGCGCCAGCAACCACCCTTGCAACTCGGACGCGCGCCTCAAGGTGGGAATCGCCGGCCTCAATTACGGCCTGCGCCACCTGCTGCAACTGCGCCCGGTCACCTGGAAGTGGAAGGAGGAGCCTGCGGGGCCGCTCCAACTCGGCCTCGTCGCGCAGGAGGTCGAGCCGGTCATGCCGGCGCTCGTCATGCGCGACGCGGACGCGTCGAAGCCGCTCGGCCTGAACTACATGGGCCTGCTGCCCGTCATCGTCAAGGCCGTCCAGGAGCAGCAGGCGGAGCTTGAAAGCCGCGACGCGCGCATCGCGGAGCTGCGCGCGCAGGTGGAGCAGTTGGAGCGTGAGAAGAAGTCTGAGGCCGAGGCGCTGCGGGCGGAGAACGAAGCCTTCAAGGCGCGGCTCGACGCCTTAGAGCGCGCCGTCACGAAAGCCGCGGCCGGCGAAAAGCAGTAAACCGCACACGCACGCGGGAGGCGCGGAGGCATTAAGCTCACAGCCTCCGCGCCTCCCGCGCGTTTCCCTCCCGACCCCGCCTCAAACGAAACAGCGGACGCCCGCTTTTGCCTTACCCTCCGGCCTTCTGTTAAAATGCGCAGTTTGTTTCGGAACGTCGAAAAGAGGGTGTCCGTACAGTGAGAGAGATCGTCAAGACAGAGGGCGCGCCGGCGGCCATCGGGCCGTATTCTCAGGCCGTGCGCGCGGGCGGGTTCGTCTTCGCCTCGGGCCAGATTCCGCTGGACCCCGCGACGGGCCAGTTCGTCGAGGGCGGCGTGCGCGAGCAGACCGGACAGGTCTTGCGCAACCTCGCGGCAGTGTTGGAGGCGGCCGGGACGGGCCTCGACCGCGTGGTCAAGACGACCGTGTTCCTGGCCGATATGGACGATTTCGCGGCGATGAACGAGGTTTACGCACAATTCTTCGCGGCGGACCCGCCGGCCCGCGCCACCGTGCAGGCGGCGCGGCTGCCCAAAGACGCGCGCGTCGAGATTGAGGTCGTCGCCCTGACGGGAAAAGAATAGCTACCGGCAAACTGCTCGGACCTCTTTGTCATCGCAGTCTTGAACGGTAGCTAAGTGTTTGAAAAGCTGTGGTAGAAAACCCGCGTCTCAGGCCGCCTTGGCGACCTTGCCGGCCTTGATGCAGCTGGTGCAGACCTTCTTGCGCTCGACGCCGCCCTGCGGACGCTGGACGCGTATGGATTGCAGGTTTGGGTCGAAGCGGCGGCGCGTGCGGTTGTTCGCGTGGGAGACGTTGTTGCCGAACTGCGGGCCTTTGCCGCAGACTTCGCATCGTTTAGCCATGATGATTTAAGTACCTCCGAATAAATAGAAAGACGGAAAAGTTCACCCTCTCAGTCGGGTCCGTGCTAATCCGAGAGAGAGATTCGAAACGAAAATTTATAGCAAACGGCTTTCCGAAACGTCAAGCAGGTAGAGAGCGGCCAGGGCGGCGACCACCGAACCGCCGGCCATTTATCGTCAACTTTGAAGGAGCAGAAAGTGTCCAGAGTAATCAAACAGGCAGTTATCACTATCGTCGCCGCCGCCGCGGCGGCCCTCGCCTTCGCCGCCTGCGGCACGACCGGCAGCGGGAGCGCGACGACCGCGGAGAACGTGGCCGCCAGCGTCAACGGCAAAGAGATCAGGATGAGCGAGGTTGACACCATGCTCAACCAGCAGGTCCGCGGCCAGCAGGCTCAGCTCTCCTCGCTCGAACTGGCGGCGGCGCGTCTGCAAGTGCTCGACGAGCTGATCAAGCAGGAGGTCCTCTTCCAGCGCGCCGATAAGGAGGGGCTCCTGCCGAAAGAGGAGGAGATCACGCAGGTCATCAACGAGCAGAAGCAGCAGAACGGGATGACCGAAGAGCAGTACCAGAAGATGCTCAAGGACAGCAACCAGACCGAGCAGCAGCTGCGCGACATCGCGCGCAGGCAGATCGCCGTCAAGCGGCTGCTCGACCGGGTGGGAAGCCGCGTGAGCACGCCGAGCGAGAAAGAGGTCGAGGACTTTTACAACAACAACAAGCAGCGCTACGTCGCCACGCGCGGCGTCGGGCTGGCCGCCATCATGGTGGACCCGGCTGACAACGGCGCGACCGACGACGCCAAGGGCGAGGCCGAGGCCAAGCAGAAGATAGACATCATCTACCAGCGTCTCAAGGGCGGCGCGGACTTCGCCACGGTCGCGCGCGAGCGGAGCGAAGACCAGAGCAACCTGCGTGGCGGCGACATAGGCTTCTTCTCCGAGGAGCAGCTCTCGCGCATGGGGCTCCCGCAGGAGTTGGTCTCGCAGTTCTTCGGCTCGATGCAGAACGGCGACATCACTCCGCCGCAGCGCATGACGAACGGCCAGTGGTACATCCTCAAGCTGACGGACAAGCGGTTGCAGAACGAGAACCTGACGCTCGACAACCCGACCGTGCGCAAGGACATCACGGACGGCCTGGTCGGCCAGCGCAAGCAAATCCTGACCGAGGCGCTGCTTCAGGTGGCGATGAGCGAGGCGAAGATAGACAACAAGCTCGCGGCCGACATCGTCAACAGCCCGGACAAGATGAGCGGGCTGCGCCCGGCTGTCACCCCCGGCCCGGGCGCGTCCCCGGCCGCCAGCCCGGCCGCCTCCGCCGCCGGCTCGCCCTCGCCCCAGGCGTCCGCCAGCCCTGCGGCCAGCCCCGCGGCGACAACCACGGCCACGCCGAAGAAATAGTCATGAGTGACGAGTGATGAGTAACGAGCTAACGGCTCCTACTCATCACTCGTCACTCATCGCTCATCACTACCTTCATGCTCTTTCGTCTCTCTGACGTGCACAAATCCTACGGCTCGCAGGAGGTCTTGCGCGGCGCGTCCGTGCAGATCAACCCGGGCGAGCACGTCGGGCTGGTCGGGCGCAACGGGGCCGGGAAGACCACCGTCTTCCGCCTGATCAGCGGCGAGGAAGCGCCCGACCGCGGCGACGTGGTGCGCGCCCGCGGCCTGCGCCTCGGACTTTTGGCACAGCACGTACACTTCGAGCCGGGCTCGACTGTCCACGAGTCTGCGCTCGCGGCCTTCGGCCACCTGCAACAGATCGAGCACGAGATGCACGAGCTGGAACACCGCATGGCCGAGGCGGACGCGGACCTCGACGCGGTGCTCGAACGCTACAGCGAGCTGCAACACCAGTTCGAGCGCGAGGGCGGCTTCGAGTACGCGGCCCGCGCCGAGGCCATCCTCCAGGGCCTGGGCTTCGAGCGCGAGAGCTGGGCGCTTGAGACGGAGAAACTCTCCGGCGGGCAGCAGAATCGTCTGGGCCTCGCGCGCCTCCTGCTCGCCGAGCCGGACGTGCTGCTGCTGGACGAGCCGACCAACCACCTCGACGTCAACTCCGTCGAGTGGCTCGAAGAGTTCCTCAGCACGTACAACTCTGCCTACGTCATCATCAGCCACGACCGCTACTTTCTGGACCGCACGTCCGCGCGCATCGTCGAGCTTGAGAGCGGGCGGGCGGCGAGCTACACGGGCAACTACTCCGCCTACCTCGTCGAGCGCGAGGTCCGGCGCGAGGCGCAGCAGCGCGCCTACGAGAACCAGCAGCACTTAATCAGCAAGACCGAGGAGTTCATCCGCCGCAACCTCGCCGGCCAGAAGACCAAGCAGGCCAAGTCGCGCCGCAAGATGCTCGAAAAGCTTGATCGCGTCGAGGCCGTCCGCCCGGACCAATCCTCCGGCGACTTCCGCCTGCAACAGATCGAGCGCGCCGGCACGCAAGTTCTGACGGTCGTTGACGCCGAGGTCGGCTACCCCGGCAAGATGCTCGCGCGCGGCATCACGTTTACGCTCAAGCGCGGCGAGTGCCTCGGCGTCATAGGGCCGAACGGCTCGGGCAAGACCACTTTCGTCAAGACCGTACTCGGCAAGCTGCCGCCGCTCGACGGCGAAATCCGTTGGGGCACGAAAGTGCAGGTCGGCTACTACGCGCAGCAGCTGGACGACCTCGACGACCGCAACGAGATCATCATGGAGCTGCGGCGGGTCGCGCCCTCAACTGCGACGGCCGGCGAGCTGCGCTCCTTCCTCGCCAAGTTCCTGTTCACGGGCGACGATGTCTACAAGCACGTCCGCGACCTCTCGGGCGGCGAGAAGGGCCGCCTCGCCCTCGCCAAGTTAATCTACTCGCGCGTCAACGTGCTTATCCTGGACGAGCCGACGAACCACCTCGACATCCCTTCGCGCGAGGCGCTCGAAGAGGCGCTCGACGCCTACCAGGGCACGATCATCACCATCAGCCACGACCGCTACTTCCTGGACCGCGTCGCCACGCAGGTCCTCGCGCTCGACGGCGCGGGCGGCGCAGAGCATTACGACGGCGATTACACCGAATACCACGACTGGCGCGCGGCGCGAAAACGCGTCGGCGCGCGCGAGCAGCAGCAGCAGCCACCCCCGCCGCCGTCGAAGCCCAAGGCGAAGGCTCCGCAGGGTAAGAAGGGCAAACAACAGCCCGCGCGCGATTCGCAGTCAATCGAGGCCGAGGTCGGCGAGGCCGAGAAGCGGCTTTCCGAGTTATCCGAACAACTCGGCCAACCCGAAGTCGCGCGCGACCCGGATCGCCTGCGACTCCTCAACGAGGAGTACCGCCGCACGGACGAGCGCCTGCGCCAACTCTATGACGACTGGGAGCGCGCGGCCGCCGAGGCGACGAGCGCTTGAGCGTGCCCCTGTCCCCGGCCGCGGCGGCTTGACCTTTGCGGCCACCCCGATTATATTGCGCAACGCTCACAAGGCACGATGAAGAGTAAACCCTCCGCATTAGCCTGGCGTTAGCAGTTACAGGTTTGACTCCTCAGAACCCCCGGCAGGAATTTTATAATTCTCTCAGGACTCCCTTGTGCTGACCTGGTAGAACACTCATGAGTCGGCCGCCGGACGTGCGGCCGGTGTTGCAACGAAAGATGTTTGGTCACGAGCCGCAATGCTCCCTCTCCGTTCATCTCCTCGTTCCCCTAAACTCACACTGACGAAAGGAATATGAAATGAAGACTCATCTGGCAAGAGGTATTGCCCTGCTCCTCGTGTTGACTGTTTTCTGCTACCCGACCCCGAAGCAGGTCAACGCGCAGGAGGCCCCCTCCACCGGCGGCGTCGAAGTGACCATCCCGGACGGAACTGAATTAATGGCCGTGCTCGAAGAAGAGATTTCCAGCGGCTCAGCGACCGAGGGTGACCCGGTCAATTTCAAGCTCAAAGATGACCTCGTGGTTAACGGAAAAGTGGTTATCGCCAGGGACACGCTCATCAAAGGAACCATCGCGAACGCGCAGAAGGCCGGGCGCATGGGCAAGGGCGGCAAACTCGGCATCCGGGTTGAATCCACTATCGCGGTCAACGGTCAGAAGGTTCGTCTCCGCGCCTCGAAAGGCGGGGAAGGCGGCGACAAGGTCGGAACCGTAATCGCGCTGTCCGTGTTCTTCGGCCTCTTCGGCCTGCTCAAGAAGGGGAAGAACGCGAAGATCAAAAAGGGCACGGAAATAAAGACATATACGGATGAATTGAAAGTGGTGAAAGTGACCGCCTAAAAACGCCCTCAGCGGCCCCATCGAGGCGCCCGGCCGGAAAGCCGGGCGCCTTCTCATCTTCAGCGTTAATGTGATGAAGAATAGGGACGCTTCGTGCCAGAAGCGGCTGCTTGACAAGAGCGAAAAGCCTTTGCTACCTTACGACCTCGCTTCAAGATGAACGCGAAGCGAGAGCTTTTTTACAACGATTGTAGGCGCGTAGCTCAGGGGTAGAGCACTACCTTGACACGGTAGGGGTCTGCGGTTCAAATCCGCACGCGCCTACCATTTTTGTGCCTTGTGGTTGCAACATTTAGCCCGCCTTCACTTCCTTGATCTCCGCCTCATTCTCAGCCTGATTTGCTCGACTTTTGCTCGACTTCTGCTCGAATACGTGCTCCACAGGCGGGAATTGAAGAGAATCTACGGCCTTTCTCATCCCGTCCCAAGTAGCGTGTGCGTAGCCGGGCGTAATCCTTGAAGCGAAGCCGAAACCCTGGGCGGGCTGTGCGTGGCCGAGCAGTTCCGAGATAATGAGGATGTGGACGTTTCTCTCAACTAGGCGGGTAGCAAAGGTATGGCGCAGGTCGTAAGGGCGTAAATCATCAATCTCGGCCCGCGCGCAGGCCGCCTGCCAGCCTTTTTTAATAGACTTGATACGCTGGCCGTCCTTAGCGAACAGCCAGCGGCCCGTCGTCTCGTCGCCGCACAGCACTTCAAAGACAGCTTCAGCCGCAGAATTCAGCGGAACCATCCTTGTAGTGCCATCCTTGCCGTTGGCGACAAAGACAGAGTGCGGCGGGATCACGTAAATCTTGTCGGCCTTAAACCGCTTCACACGGTCTGTGAGGTTGACGTGCTCCTTTTCCATTATCAGGATTTCTTTGGGCGGGCGAAGTCCTGTATTTAACAAGATGTGGCCGACGGCCGCGATTGTCGGGCTTAGCTCTTTGAAAAGGCGAGTCTCTTCCTCTTCGTCGTGCTGGTTAAGCCAACGCTCGCGCGGCTGCCAAGTGGGAAAGTTTTTCAGTATCTCAGGATTGACGAGCCTGCACGGGCTTTCTCCCGTGAAGACCCTTTCACGGCGGGCGGAAGTAAAAACTCGATTTATCCGCTCGTAGTGCATCCTGATTGTGACGGGCGAAAACGGGCGGTCGTACTTTGTTTTCGTCTGTGCAAGTTTCAAAAGGAATCGCTCAATCATGCCCGGAGTAATCTGGCAAAGCTTGAGCTGACCGAACTCTTCCTTTAATCGTTTGCCGTAGTAATCATCAAATTCAATGCTCAAGTCGGATTTGTACTTGCGGGAGTTGTCCATGAATATTTCGTCATAGAACCTGCCGAAATTCTCCACGGGGCTCTCCTGCATGAACGTCCCACTACGTATCTGCTTCTTTAATTCGATCTCGTACTCTCTGGCCTTGCGCTTGTCCGTAATCAGCGGCATACCCTTCTTGCCGTTGAACGAAAAAGCGTAGACCTGATTTTCGAGATGGAACACGGTCGAGCAGATACCTTCCTTGCCTCGTTTGGAAATTGTCATTGGTGACTGCTCCTTACAGTTCGGGAGCGGTCGGAGAATGGGTAGATTTTAACTCTGCACATCTCCGATTACAACATTTATTCCTGTTTGCGTTTACGCTTTTGGACCACCCGCTCTTTCTCAATTTGTGCCCGAGTTAGCAGCTCCTCACGAGGTAGTACGTACACACCGTCGAGGTCAAGGAAGGGAACAGGGTGCTTGGATTTATTCTTCCTGGCTGCTGTGATCTTGGTGTAGAGATGCGAAGTCGAGCAGCCTAAGAGTAGCGCCGCTTCCGCGATGGTGAGGCGGGGCTTAGCGTTAATCCTAGCGATAATCCGGGCCGTTTCTTCATCCACTTTCGGAAAGAGTGCGTTGCGCTTGTCCAGGGCACGATCAAGCACCTTCTCGAAAAGAATCTCGAAGAAGTCACCTATCGGATTAGTGTTGTTTTCTTTTGCGCCGGCGCTCATAGCCTTATCAAACTCCTACATCGTATTCATGGCTTCGTACTCGGCAGCCGCTATCCGGGCGGCCTCCTGCTCGCTGACGTGGTGACTCTCGGCAATCACCGCGCAGCGTTCGCGGAACTCGTCAGGGTCAATATCGGGCGGGCAGGCCGGTTGAGGCGCGAAGTCACCGAAAGGCACGTCCTCTGTGCCATTAGTGCCATCAGTGCCATTAGGGCCATTAAGGCAGAGGTCTGCCAGGGTTGAGCCGTCGTAAGCCGCGAATGACGCCAGATTCATCCCGTAGCTGGTCGTCCAGCGCCCCAGATCGTTTATAGACACCTTCCAGCGCCGGCTACCGCGTCCGCCCGGACGGGGTTCTTGCGAGAGGCGCATCGCTCCCAGAGTCCGGCCGACTCGTTTGGACGTAATCTTTTCCACGTCTATGTCGGCCTCGGCGTCGTTAGCGCACGCTACGGCCGCGTCTTTGATTTCTTCAGTTGTGAAAACCCACCTGTCGGGGTTAATGGCACTCTTGGCGTTAATGGCACTAATGGCACACCTGCACAGAGCCCGGATGACGAGGCTCGTTTGGTCGCCGCTCTCCATCTCCCCGCGCTCCTGCTGGTAGTCCACGGAAAGCCGCTCTAACCGCTCCCAGAGGCCCGGCACCCCGGTTTCATCAAGCCAAAGGGCGACGGCCAGGAGCGAGCGCCACGGCTCAAGATTACGGCCCGTGAGAGTTGCAGATTCATTGACGCGCTTCTCGTAGGCCGGCAGGTAAGCCAGATTCGCCAGCGAGAGCGCCCAAAGATCGTCAATGAGTTGGCGCTGGTCGTGCGGCCACGCCTCATCATCCGAAGGGTCGGCGTTCGCCCGGTAACGGTCAGGGGTACGAATCAGGGGAACAATGATGGTGCGGCTGGCGAGTGTGGAGTCCGGCAATCTGATTGCAGAGAATGCGCGCGGGCTGTAGGTGTCAACGTACTCCGTCACCCATGCCTTGTCCGGCCCCTGCACCTTCATGGCTACAGTGTTGCCGCGGCGGTTTCCGGCCAGTAAGAGCGTGCGCTTGTCCGGGTCGGTTTTCTTCGGGTCTGACAAATTCTCGGCGTCATCGAAGGCGAGGAATGCGCCGTAGTTCGCCATATCACGGAGCGCCGCGAATGAGGCGCTGGCGAGAATGACTTGGCCCAAGTAGCTGAGCTTTGCGGCGGTGATTAAAAGCTGAGTCTTACCACTCCCTTTCTCCCCGTTCGGCCAGAGGTTCCCTGCTACGTTAAAGGCATCCAGAAACCACGTCGCTAGGATGTAGCAGGCGACCATCTCAGCCATCGTCTGCTGGTCCGCGAGACTCTTGTTAAAGTCAATAAAGCGGCTGACGCACTCGACTATTCTGTTGAAGACCTCGGCGGGCTGCGGACGTTGGCCCGTCTTGTAGGCTTTGACAGCTCGCGCAGACCAGAGCCTTTCGACCGCCGGAATTTCATTAAGACGAGTTTCTAGTCCTAACTCATCCATCCGGCGGCTGCCGCCGTCGCCGAAGATTAGGCCGTCGTCCCGGACGATGAAGAGGCGGCGTGCCATGCTTTCGACAGGAGGGTTCAGCTTGACGATGTTTCCCGCCTTGTCCTGCGACTCCGTTTCAGTCCTCTTCACGTAAAGCCAGGTCGCGGCGTAAGCGCGTCCCTCGATGAGTGTGAGCGGACGGCGAAGGATTAAAGGCTCGTCCTCCAAGAGTTCGATCACTGGCGGGGCGGGCTGTGCCTGCGGGCGAGGCGCGTCAACAAGTGTTTCCAATTCTTCGACCGTGTGCTCGCGCAGGTAGTCGTCAACGCCGACTTTGTTATCTCGTCCGCCTGGAAGATAAACCGCCGAGACGTGCGCTCCCTTGCGCTGGAGAATTTCCGTCAGGCGTTCGAGGGCCTTGCGGACTTCCGGCTTCTGCATCACGTCGGAGTCGAAGACTATCCGCACATCGCGCCCGCTCCACGCTATAAAATCGAAGTCGGCGAGGACAGTCACGCCGCCGAAGGCGTTCCCGCCTTTGAAATTCCAGACGCCGTAAAGACAGAGCGCGCAGAGGCCGTGCGAGGCCAGAGCATCAGCCTTCTTGACGCCTTCGGTTATCCAAATCGGTATTGACGGGTCGGCTAGTTGAGGGCGGCACACGGGCGGCACATCAAGCCGCATACTCGCGCCCTTCGGCATTTCGTACTTAACGACCTTATCTGTTAAGTCGCCTTTGCTGTTCCGAGCTTGGCGCGGGAAGTTAGGCTTGAAGGTGCAGAAGCCGCTGGAGCCGTCCAGCGCAAATCCGGGCATGAAGAGTCCGGGGGTGAGCTGCTGCTTCGGGGCGAAGCCCAAATCGGCCAACTCGCGCGGGTCCGTGATGGTGCGGTAGCCTCGCGCCTCTATCACCGCATCGCTGATGCCAGACTCGACATACAGTTCGGTGTAATGCTCGTCTGAAAGGTTTGGCTTATTACTCACAGCTGGCCTCCCAGGTCAAAGACGCAAACTCGACAGAGGAATTTTCTCACACGCCTTCCGCGGTGGACGGCGGACGCAGACATCCTCCCTCGCCTCGGCGCAGGCCGGCGGCATCGGTTACAGGTGGCTTTTGTCATTGGAACCTCCTTGGGTAAGGAGGCCGTGAGGTTCGGCGGGTAGGCCAGAATGGTCGCCGCTGTGGAAAGCGTGTCCTGTCTCTTGAGGCCGATAAGTAGGGCTTATGCTCCTTGCTCGGAGCGTAGGAATGATTTATATTTGCAACAGTCAATCACCTGTTAGAAGTCAATCGCCAAAACCTGAAGCCTTGCGAGTTGCTACCTCGCGGGGCTTCGTTTGCCTAAAATCAAAAAGCCTGTTGATCTGGCGTCCCTTCCAAACCAACAAGCTTCTTGATGTTTCTTGCTAGCTCAGGCTTAAAGCCAGCAAGTCCTAAATCTCTTTTCAAGCCTGATAGTGCCGTTTATTTTTGGGACGCGGCAAGTATCTTCAAAGTAAAAGTGCCCACGATAACTTTCGTTACCGTGAGCATCTCTTATATCACCCTAAAATTAATAAAAAACGGCGGGTGTTAATTAGTTGAACTTTGATTTTGTGCGGCATGTTCGTTAGCCAGTTTCAACAATTCTTCCCAGCTAATGTTTGCCTGTAAGAGTTTATTATTCAATGCTTGAGTCCTGGTTTTCTCACTACCTAACCTTAATCTTCTAGCTACGTTTGCCTTGGTGATTCTTTCGCGCGCGCGACTAAGGGAGCGCACAGCCTCTAAAATCTGTCCCTTAACCCTTGCGCTCTCGGCGGCTTTATCCCATTCGTCTTTTCGTGGCCTTCCCCCACCTTCATTTAAAATTTGCAACCCTGGTAATTGTTTAAGCGCGGCATTCAATCTCTGCCTCCTTTTCTCGGCCGAGTTTTTAGCCAAGCCTTCTATTCTCCCCCTCGCGTCAAGTTTATGGAATTCCGCCGGCCCGCCGGTAGTGTCCTAATTACATTTCCTCTGTGTCCCTCTGTGACCTCCGTGGTGAATGAATCCTGAAGGAATACTCACCACCGAGGACACAGAGGAACACAGAGGTGGACAAAGAAAAACTGAAATCAGGACACTACCGGCCCGCCGAAGTGGTTGACAAAGTTACTCATAAGAGCCGCCGCTACAAACTCTAAAGAATCCTCAAAATTCTCTCGCAGAGCACCGTGAACTCGGTCCTCAAGATTATCGAGTATGAATCGTGTAGCAAATAACGCCATGGCTCGTATATGTCCAAATAGTTCGCTAGGGTCTTTTGCAAGACTAGCCAAGGATATTTTCGTAACTGAGCCATCATCGCCCACATCAGGAACGCCAGAGCCCTCAATAATGTGCTCACACGCTACAAGTAATTCCTCAACGGCACCGATAGGTAAATAATTGCAGTATATAAATCCAAGCCTCGGCTCTTCTGCCCCCACTTCGTGAAGAACGCCGAGCGCCCCGTCAGGCATTTGGACGATTCCAGAGTCCTCACCAGCTACTTTTCTCTGCGCCAAAGCCTCATTAAGTATCTCTTGTGCGAGTACCTTCCTCGATTGTGCACCTAGTATCATAACGCCCCCTATGAAAAGGTGTTTTAAGATACCGCGCGATTTTCAATTTTAACATCTGAATTCTTTGGACCAGCCGCAAAAGATTTTGCAAGCGTTAACGGGCGAGATTATGGGGGCGTTGAATGCTAGGGCGGGCGGAAGATGAAAGGGCGCGGGGTGAGGCCGCGCGAGTTGGTTAGTTAGCGGTTAGCGCTCCTGCTTTAAGGATAGAGTCGGCTGCGCTGAAGATTCGTTGTGCGCTCCGTTCGGGTATCTCCTGCCGGTCGCTCATCCAATGCTGGATGTACTCTCTGCTGTACCCTGCCCTGAGAGTCCTAACGATTCACAACAGATGAGCGCCACGCACTCGGCTCGACTTCTCGGAGGTCGCGCGGTAAATCCTCCCCGTCCGAGCAGTCGGCTTTGGCGGCGTGTCCGAGGATGACGTGCCCGAGTTCGTGAAAGGTGGTCTTGTGCGGTAGGACGGCCGGGGGAGGCGCTGATGTTGCGATCTCTGGTGCAGCCCAGTCCGCCCATATGGGTGTTTTGCTTCTGTGTTACCCCTTAATACACCACCCCGAAAGAAGCCGCGGCCCTGATGTTAAGCCTTAGACTTTTATTCGGCCTTGCAAAAAGGAAGCCACGAGCGGCGAAAATTTTTCTACCCCTCTCGCAAAATGGATTTGCGCCAGAATCACTCTAGAGCCGATATGCTTAAGCTAGGGCCATCTCTGGACGTTATGTTGAGGCGTGTTCTTGGGGAAGATTGGAAGGTCGAGGGAACCTGAAAAAGTAAGATATACTTTTATTTCATTGAACTGTGCGTTGTGATTTCATCCCATAACTGCGTTCTAATTGTGTAAAATGAAATACTACTTTTTCTCGTCCAGAATATTACAATGGCAAATATTATTTCGCTGACATTGCCTGAAGAGTTTGGGATTTATAGGGGCGCAAACAAAAGTTCGCTTCAGAATCTGGAGCCGTTGGCAAAGGTCAACATTTTTGTTGGCTCCAACAACTCCGGCAAAAGCCGGTTCATGCGCCTGCTTTCGACACAAGGGTCGTATCAGATAGGTGTATCTGGCCTTCATCTAAGAGATGCTAACGTCGGACTCAAAGGTGTTCTAGATGAGCTGGAATCTTTGATGGAGAGGTACGGGGTATCTAAGGCCAACCAAATCAGCGTTGGCACAATCCAGCAGTTGAAGAATTTGCCTGTTTCGCTGAGCACTACAACGGACAACTATGCCCAGTTACGGCAATCTCTGCAAGACTGGTCAGGCACTACGCGAATTGGTAGCACTACCAGTGGTGTTAGTCGTGGAGTCTATGACGCGATGCATTCGCCAGAATTTCCTGCGGGAATCAGGAGGCTATGCCAAGAGGGGTTGGAGATTCTTAAAGATATCCCCGCGCCCACGCCAGAAAACAACCCGAAAAGAGTTTACATGCCGATATTGCGCGGTCTACGTCCTCTTGATGACGAACACACTGATTTCTACGAGGAGCGAACCAAGCGAGATTATTTTCGGGATACTACTGAGACGGCGAAACCGGAAGTCTTCTCCGGTTTGAAGCTGTATGGACGGTTGACTGATTTACTACTTGGAAGTAATCCAGAGCGAAGAATCATTGCACAATATCAAGAATTTATATCGGAAGTCCTGTTCGAGGGACGCTCCATCACTCTTATACCGAGTCCAAAAAACAAGGTGGTAACTGTTAAAATTGGGAGAGAGAGTGATCGTCCCATCTATGAATTAGGGGATGGAATTCAATCGGCGATCATTCTTTCTTTTTTGCCTTTCGTAATGAAAGAACAGACGTTTTTCTTTATTGAAGAACCAGAGTCCCACTTGCATCCTGGACTTCAAAGAAAAATACTTGACTTCTTCTCTAAGGTGCCGGAACACAAATTTTTCCTAACTGTCCACTCAAATCACCTGTTAGATGTCACCATTGACATCAAAGACCTCTCGGTATTTACCTTTCGCAAGCACCTTGACCTCAGCTCAGAGGACGACGAACAGTCGCCCACTTTTACGGTTGAGAATGTAGACGCAACGCATCGGAGTTCGTTAGAGCTTCTGGGCGTGCGAAATTCCTCTGTTTTCTTGGTGAATGCCACAATTTGGGTTGAAGGCATCACTGACCGTTGGTATCTCCGGTCCATGCTGAACTCGTACATGGACCATCTTGCCGCGAATAGCGACTTGCCCTTAAGGATCGAAGAAGATGTTCATTACTGCTTTGTAGAGTATGGTGGTGGCAACATTACTCACTGGTCGTTCCTCGACTACGAAGACCATCCGATTGAAGTGGATCGTCTTTGCGCACGAGCAGTGCTGGTGGTCGACCAAGATGGTGAAAGCAAACTTCAACGCAAAGAAGACTTAAAAAATAATCTAGGTGATCGTCTCATCACCCTGCCCTGCCGCGAAATAGAGAACACGCTGCCTTACGAGATTATCAAGGATGTTGTTCTAGAGTTCGAAAAGACACCGGAAAGAAACCTTCCAGATTTTGAACCGAAGGATTATCAGGACAAGTATCTAGGCCGCTTCATCGAGGACGAGATGTTAAAGGGCCAAAAACAGCGCAGGGGGGCGTATTCAGCCTCTTCGGGAACCATCAACAGCAAGGTAGAATTTTGCGAAAGAGCCATCGGGAAGATTCATTATGAAACTTTACCCGAATCTACACAGGCCGTGGTGCAGCAGATTTACCAGTTCATCTGCCAGATGAATACCTGAACGTAGAAGGTGCGGTTAATTTGGGCGTTAGACAATTTATAATTGAACTAAAGTGTTGGAATGTTAAATAACAAATGAAACCATCTGATGCTGAAAAGTTAATCCTACGACACCTATATGAAGCATACTTTTTACCTAACATTGACGTTGATATTAAGAATCTTCTTGTGCCAGAAATTTGGAATGCCACACCAATTTCCAACCTAATAAATCAATTGATTCATGATCGTATGATTTTTGGATGGAGAGGTGGCATTACTCCACTAGGAGCTTATTATGCGGAAAATAATGACATTGCTCCTGAGGAGCTAAAGAGCGAAAATCTACGTGCTCGCGCTCTCATACTTAACGCCTTAGCAAAAGTGTATGAGGAGAAAGGAAATCTTTATACTGCTAGCATTGATGAAATTTCTCAACAAATCGGTTTGGATCAAAAGCCAGTGGTTGATAATCTCCATGTGCTAATAGACGTGGGTCAAGTAGAGTTCATGGGGAACGCTAGATTTAAAATAACGTACAACGGACTTAAGACCGTTGAGAGGTTTAGGCTTAAGGCTGAAATAACTGAAGAATTTGAAAGAATCTCAAATTTGCTTCCGCAGCCTAGAGGGCGGTCGTTACAGAAATTGTTAGCGAAAATCATTGGGCATCATGGCTGGGGACAAGATGAAGGTGTGCGGACATCTAACGAAGAGATGGATGTAATCCTATTCCGAGAAAGAGAATATTATCTGCTTGAATCTCAGCGGGTACATTCCTCGCAAGCTTGCTGCGCTATACTTGGCGAGTGAGCAAGTTTATTCATAAAAGGCACAATGTCTCAGTTCTTCTCTACCATATCGTTTGCCCGGCCAAGTATCGGAGAGTGGTTTTCACTGCCGATGTGGATGAAAAGCTCAAAGACATCTGCCTGGAAATCAGCAAACGCTATGAGATCACTTTCCTTGAGATTGGAACAGATCAAGATCATGTCCATTTTCTCGTGCAATCAGTGCCAATGCTGAGTCCAAAAAGGATTGTGCAGATCATCAAGAGCCTGACGGCCAAAGAAATCTTCCGCGCCTGTCCAGAGGTCAAGAAGCAACTGTGGGGCGGAGAGTTCTGGAGCAATGGCTATTTCATCAGTACAGTCGGGCAGCATGGCAACGAAACGTCAATTAGGAAGTACATTCAAGATCAAGGTGCAGAATATATTCAGCTACACAAGGAACAACTCAAGCTATTCTGATACTCCGCAGCTTGCTGCGGCGAAATTCATTCTAAATGGGAGAAAGAGCCTATTGAAGCGCCTGTAATCCGGGAGTTGTTTGGCAAACTAGGTAATCGTATTGATGTGCGCGGTATTGTTGCATCCATGTCGGGTTTCACAGAGGGCTCAATCAAGCAAGTCGAAGATTATACAGGACAGCACATTATTCTTCTTTTTGGCGCCGGCAATATTAAGGCGATGGTTTATGGGCAATCCACATTTGATGAGTTGCTAAACGAAAAGTACAGAGAGCTGATTACGAAGAGGAAAGTTGTGTTTGATTAACCTGTTTCTTCGAACCGTGGCGCGCTGTCTAACAACTCATTCAACCGACGCCTCGGTAGCCTTCCCTTTATCTGAAGAAAATAGTTAGCCTCCAATAATTCACAACCTTAGATTACTCCCTTGATGTTATAATTCCGTGCAAGGAAACGGCCACGATGTTCGATTCATTTGTGGGCTTGTTGCCGTTTCCTTTATGCAGCCTACCCGCTCCGCGTGCGGTCTAACGCGGCATCGTGGCCCTTCCTGTTTTAGTTAAGGAGGGGCTTTATAATGTCTATCCAACCGTCCGATCACATACAGCAATCAATCCGTACCGTTGTCTCGATATACAGCTTCCAGGGATCACAGGGAAAGTGGTAATCGAAAAAGAATCATTACCTTGTCGTAGAGGGGTGGGAGGATGCCGAGTCGTAAATTCTCAAAACCATTACCCAAGATTTCGGCCATACTCAACGGGGCCGTGTGCGCTCAGTACAAGCGATGTGGGAAAGGGAATTGTAGATGCACGCGCGGGAAGTTACATGGCCCGTACTTCTACCGCTTCCAGTGGTACGGCGGGCGCATGGTTAAAGAGTACGTGAGGCTCGACCGCGTCGAGGAGACACGGAAGGCGTGTGACAACTACCGGGCTTTGCAGGCCCAACTGCTGGCGGGGCGGCGTCGCTTTAACCAGATGCTCGCCACACTCAAGAGCCAGTTGAAGGAGTATGAGCTATGAGTGCCAGATTGAAGAAGCGCGAAGAAAAGTCTGCGCCTGAAGCGGTGCAACAGTCGGGCGAGGTCGTGGAATTCCCGCAGCCTTCCGTGGAAGCCCCTGCTGACGACGAGGCCGAGAGGGAGCGGGCCTTGCAGCAGTTGATTGAAGAGGCGCGGGCCACATCCGTTGACCGTCTCACGGTTGATTACGATTCGATCACCATAGCCGAGCATGAACGCGGCGCGTTGCTCCGCATCTTCCGCGAGCGGTGGCGCGGGATGATTAACTATCATATGTCGCCGGAGGGCGGGAACCTTTCACTCGAAGACGCCTGCACGATGGCTAACGCCGAGTACAGGGAGTTCACGCCCGAACAGCGGTTGCAGGAGTTACTGAACTACTCGACGGAGAGTGTCAGTTTCAATCAACTCATGCGGCTGTGGATTGCCGACTCGGGCATGGCCGAGAAGTATTTCGGGCGGGTCAAGAATGAGGCGCAACGCGAGTTCTCAAGCGGCCACATGGCGGCCAAGGTCTTCGAGCCTGTTGACTGGATGAGCACCGTTTGGAACCGGGCGCAGTTTCTCGCCGTCCGGGATACTTACATAGTCGAGTTCATGCCGGAAGGCGGGATCGAATTCTCCCTCGTGGATATGCTGGTGCAGTGTTACTTCATGCAACAGTATTGGATGGAGCAGACCGTGAAGCGCACCAGGACGGACCCGCGCCGCGAATCTTACGAGTATGCGAAGTGGCAGGAGTATAAGAGGCACGCGGCAAAAGCCGTTCAGTGGGAGCATTCGGGTTATTGGGAGATTCCTTATGCTTCGGAGCTACAGTGTGTGGAGAATGCGGCGAACATGGTGGCGTTGTTCTCGTCGCTCTACCAGAAGACTCTACGCCAGCTTAACGCTCACCGGATGGTCAAGCTAAAACTGAAGAAAATCAAGGCTGAGACGAGAAGGATCAATGCGCTCACGCGAAAGGTAATCAAAGGCGAAGTTGGAGTGGAGCAAGAAGGTGAGGCATGAAGCCTGAATGTTTTGTAGTTATCGAGGTGTCGGGTTGAATGAGTTGTCAGATTGCGTTCATGGGTCAGCTTATTTATGAGCTTGGCTTTGATGTCAATGTAAAAAGCTCCTGACCGCTTATCACTTTTGAGGGGAGAATAAAGAAAGGGTTCACCACTCTGTGGTAGAAGTTGAGGTGTCTAGACCCAATTTACTACCGGAGACAGAGCTATGAACCCTCTGAGACACTACCCTATTCTCAGTTCTTTGTTAAGACCCTTCCGCCTCTCGCAGCAGAAGACCTGCGCCGCACTGGTCGCCGCACTGTGCCAGGCCGCTCAGGCCAGCAGTTTCGCCATCGCCGGCCAACTCTCCTGCCTCACGGAGGTCCGGCTCGGCAGTGCTTTGAACAGGCTCTACCGCTTCCTCAGGAACAGTCGGTTCGACAACTGGCTGCTCACCGAGCAGATGTTGCGGCTGTTGGGCGGGCGGCGCGGCCCGCTGCTCTTGGCGCTCGACTGGACGTGCTGGCAATCGCGCTTCAGTGTGCTGACGGCTTCGGTCTGTATTGGCACGCGCTCGATCCCCATCGCCTCGTCGGCCTGTGTGAGCCGCAACCTGGCGCGCTCGCAGAACCTCTATGAGGAGACCTTCCTGCGCTTGGTGGTAGATCGGTTGCGCTCAGCCGGAGTCTCAGCCATCTGGCTCTGCGACCGCGGCTTTCATCGCGTGGCGTGGCTCGGCAGGATGGTGGAGTTCAAGCAGCACTTCGTCGTGCGGCTGAAGCGCGACGTGACGGTGCATCTGCGGGATAGGGCCTGTTTGCTCAAGAGCTTGGAGGTTAAGGAAGGTGAGCGGCGCGACCTTGGGTTCGTCACCTTGCGCTCGGACGAGGCCGTGCGAGTCCGCCTCATCGGAGTCTGGGCTCAGGGGGCCAAAGAGGTCTGGTGGCTGGCGACCGACTTGACTAATCGAGTCTCGAAGGTGGTCGGCTACTACGACCGGAGGATGGCGATCGAGGAGCAGTTCAGGGATGCCAAGGGAGTGCACTTCGGGTTGAAGTTGAAGTGGACACAGTTCACCAAAGCGGAGTTCGTCGAAAGAATGTACCTGTTGGTCGGCGTAGCCCTGCTGCTGTGGACGAGCGTCGGGCGTGCGGTCGAAGAAGAAGCGCCGAAGGTCAGGCTGCCGAGTAAGACCAAAGGGGCGCGGCTCTCATTAGCGCGTATTGGTTCTTACTACTGGCAACGGATGTCGAAGCGACTGCGGCTCACGGCCCGCTTCGTCCAAGAACACTTACCGCCGCCACGACTCAGGGTGTTCAAGTGGCTGACTGCTCCTCAAAAGTGATAAGCGGTCAGAAAAAGCTCCCTGCAAAGATTAAGTGATTATGTCTATTTCAATAAATAGTAATTTAAAATCACTAGCAATCCCTTTAGAATACTTAGCAATATAACCAAAATAATCCACATGAGTAAAAGTTTGCCGATGAGTACTGAGGGATTATATCTACTTGAGCTTAAAAAAGGCGGAACGATGAAATAATAAATTCCAATAATTGAGCCAACACTTCCCAGAGCGGGTCCTCTTATAAAGTTTACCAATTTATTCCACCAAGGTAGTGTCACCAACGTAAAGTGTTCCTGATCTCTTCGTATAATCCGCTGTTTTTCTTGAGAATCGTGCTCTATTGTTCTGAAACATTCTTGCAGACGATGATGAAAATTTATCTCACTTTTCTGAGACCACCCTGAAGCAGTCTGTTGGAATACAACGTAATCGAACTGAGCAAGAACTCTTTTAAACCACTTTCCATCATCACCATCTTCAACAGCTACGTTTTTGCCTGCCACTATTACAGCTTTTTTTGAATAATCAGGATGTTTGAGTAACTCTAACTCATCCAGAACGCCTAAACTGTATGAGGTATTAAGATGCATAATTATCGGGAAGGCATCCGGCAGCAGGTCGCTAACAAATTGTTTCCAGTCACTTGGTATTGACTTAAAGCGATAAGCTCCACCGATTGGGCGGGGGTCATTAGGGTTAGTAAGGGCTACCAAAGGTAAGTCTTCACTGAGCATTTCAACTAAAAGAGCTTCCACGGGCCGGGCGTATAGTTTTGAGTCTCCAAAACCAAATTCAATGTTTATGCCGGAAGGCATCCTGAAACTTTGCGCCTCCAAATTGAAACCACGTAGAAACAGCGCAAATTTACGCCCATTGCTTCTCGCCTTAGCAACTATCTCTTCAGCGAATGGCTTTGCATATCCCTCTGCTAATAATAAGTGCCTCGATCTAATTCTCCATGTAATTATAACCATCCACCATAATAAGATTGTTGCTGGGATTGGGATAACTAAAATAAGGGAATAGAAGAGTGCGCTCGTCACGATAAGTGGAAATAGCCAGAACCTTGCCCGCCTCTTATGAGAGCGGCATTTTGACTCCCGTAAGCGGGCATCATGGCTGCTATCATTGAGCATTATTTTCTTAGCATGATGATCTTAAATATTTAAGCAAACTAACGCTCTAATTACCCCGCGCTGAGCGAGTAGCACACAAGATACGCCGAAGGAAGCATTATGAAAAGAATGCTATCGAGGCGTCGGGTTGAATGGGTTGTTATGCGGCGGTTAACCAGTTCCAAAACCCGTCTGTTTCTATTCGAGTTTCCCTGGCATCCCATTTCTCTTTAAGTTTTTTAATGTCCTGTTCGAGAAAGTCTTTTGTGACTGTTCCGTCCTTAATACTCTCAACTGTCTTTCTGCTGAGGTAAGGGCGCAATTGATAGTAGAAACCACTATCTTCGAGAGTTGAAACATTAAAGCCCTCTGCCTCGATGATTTTAAGCCAAGCGTTAATTTTATCTCCCCCTCTTCTCTTTCTCCGCTTTTTAAGTCTGTTATCGATCAAACGGGCAATGATTGGCAAGAATCCTCCCGCAATTAAAATCATTATTGCTGTCACTGAAAAACCTATTAAATATTTTGAAAAGGGAGACCATATAAAGAATGGCAACAAAACCAGTAATGCCCCGACCAAGAAGAATATATATCCAAAAATCCGCAGCAGTATGTTCAAGAGATGAGCATCATGGAGTTGTTTGACATCCAACCCAAGTCTCTCAAGCAACTCATGCCTGATGTATTCCATGCTATCGATTGCTTTCTCTTGTAATCTCGCTCCATAAATAAAAACGCCTCCCAAGACTGAGCCTATAAGAATTGGCAGTAATAAAAAATATTCCAGATGGTATTTCGCCGATTCATCAGGACTTTTTAAATAGAATCCAAGAACTCCGCCTGTGATCGCATAAAAAAACGCGGTTACATGCAAAGCTATATTGAGGTAATATTTATAATGCTCAATACGAATCGCAAGTTCTTTCCATTTTAAACTGCGCTCAATGTCAGGCTCTATATCCTCATTATTCCCCATCTCTATATCTCCTTACGGTTAATCAAAAACTGAATTAACCCTACGAATATGTAAGCCGCATAACTAAGTAATAGATTCGCTGAAGCGGGCGTGATAACACGCTCTTTAGTGAATATAACGCGCACGAGTTTGCGGTTCCCCTCAACAATCCGAGGCTCTTCTGTGATTATCCTCCGTCCTCTGCTTCATAAAAGATTAGCGTGAGGCTAATAAGGAAAGACACTCATTAGCAGAACGTGCGAGGCCCAAACGCGGACGCAAGATATTCCCACCGGGAGGTGAATGTCAATAGTCAGTAATGCTGACCGCTTATCACTTTTGGGGAGCAGTCAGCCACTTGAACACCCTGAGGCGCGGCGGCGGTAAGCGTTCTCTGACGAAGCGAGCCGTCAGTCTCAGCCGCTTCGACATCCTCTGCCAGTAATAAGAGCCGATGCGCGCTAATGAGAGCCGCGCCCCTTTGGTCTTACTCGGCAGCCTGACCTTCGGCGCTTCTTCTTCGACCGCACTTCCGACGCTCGTCCACAGCACGAGTGCCACACCCACCAGTAGGTACATCCGTTCGACGAACTCGGCCTTGGTGAACTGTGTCCACTTCAACTTCACGCCGAAGCGACTGCCCTTCACGTCTCTGAACTGCTCCTCGATGCCCATCCTTCGGTCATAGTAGCCGACCACCTTCGAGACGCGGTTGGTCAGGTCAGTCGCCAGCCACCAGACTTCCTTCGCCCCTTTCGCCCACACGCCAATGAGACGGACTCTCACGGCCTCGTCGGCGCGCAACTGGACGAACCCGAAGTCTCTGCGCTCACCCTCATTGACCTCTAAGCTCTTGAGCAAACAGACTCTATCCCGAAGATGAACCGTCACGTCGCGCTTGAGGCGGACGACGAAGTGCTGCTCGAACGCCACAAGGCGCTTGAGCCAGCCGACGCGGTGAAAGCCGCGGTCACAGAGCCAGATGGCCGCCACCCCAGCCGAGCGCAACCGCTCTACTATGAGCCGGAGGAAAGTCTCTTCATAGAGGTTCTGCGAGCGCGCCAGGTTACGGCCCACACAAGCTGAGGAGGCTATGGGAATCGAGCGCGTGCCCGTGCAAACTGAAGCCGTGAGCACACTGAAGCGCGTTTGCCAGCACGTCCAGTCCAGAGCCAGGAGGAGGCGAGGCTGCGAGCCACCGAGCAGTCGCAGCATCTGCTCGGTGAGCAACCAGTCATCAAACCGCCGATTGCGGAGGAAGCGATAGAGGCGCGTCAGGGCGCTGCCGAACTGGACATCCGAGAGGCAGGAGAGTTGGCCGGCGATGGCGAAACTCGACGCTTGCGCACACTGGCACAGCGCGGCGATGACAGCCGCGCAAGTCTTCTGCTGGGAGCGGCGAAAGGGTCTTAACAAAGTGGAGAGGATGGGGTAGTGTTTCAAAGGGTTCATGGCTCTGGCTCCGGTAAAAGTGGTGGTTTGGCGACTACACTTCTACCACAGACCTTGAACCCTTTATTATTCCTCTCTCAAAAGTGATAAGCGGTCAGTCAGTAATGCTGTGTCAACGCAAAGTAGAGATGTCCCCTCTTTGTGCAAAGTAGAGATGTCACCTTCTGAGGATGCAAAGCTCGCCCCTGCGCTCCCTGGCCTCCATCGAGTTCTCCGAGTAGTCGAAGTATCTCCACGGATGCGTCATCGGCGGGTGATACTTGCGGCGCGGCTTGGCCTTGGTCTCGGCGAGCCGCTGGTCGAGCAACTTCGTGGGCGTGACTTGCGCCTGCCTTCTCTCCTGCTCCGAGCAGACGTGATAGGCGAGCGCCTTGCCCTTGTATTCGATAGTGATCTCTCCCGTGCTCGTCTCTCTGACTTCGACCGCCGCGCCGCGCATCGTGTAGAGGGGGCGCTTGGTGCTGATCTGGTAGACGCGATTGTTGTAGGAGACGGTCAGGTTCTTGGAGAGCGTGCGCCGCTCAACGAGCGAGAGTATCCGGTCGAGGTCTTCCTTGGGTGAGAGTGGCCGGTGCGCGTCCTCTCGGGAGCGCGGCGAGAGCGCGAAGCGCGAGTTGTAGTCTGTGATGAACTCCGGGAGGTAAGCCTTGGCTTCTTCGCTTGAGCCGATTGAGCGGAGCCGCAGCTCTTTGACGAGCCGGTCTTGCAAAGTCTGGTTGGCGCGCTCGACTCGGCCCTTGGCCTGCGGCGAGTGCGCGCAGATCAACTCAATCGAGAGTTCTTTCATCGCGCGCCCGAACTGGGTGAGGCCCGTCCCCGTCAGCGCGTTGGGGATATTGACGCGGAAGACCCCGAACTTGTCAGAGTAGAGGGCGCGCGGCTTGCCATACTGTTGGATATAAGCGCGGACCGCCGCAAAGTAGTTGAAGGTAGTCTCACACTCGACGAACGACAGGTGCATCAGGCGGCTCGTGGCGTCGTCGACGAAGACCAGAAGTGTCGCGCGCGGGGCGCGCCCCTCGAACCAGTCGTGCGGTGAGCCGTCGATCTGGACGAGTTCCCCGTAGCGCGCTCGCCGCTCGCGCAAGCCGTGGATGACCGCGCGCCGCGCACGTCTGGGCCGCCACAGCCCCGAAGAGATCATCAAGTGGCGGACACTCTCTCTGGAGAGTCGAAGGCCATGCTCTTCCGTCAGCTTCTCCTGGGCGAGCGTCGGCCCGAAGTCGTAGTAGCGCGAGCGCAGGAGTTGGCTGACTTGAGAGACCAGCTCTTCGGGCAGGCGGTTGTTCGAGCGCTGGCCTCTGCGCTTGGACTGAAGTGCGCGAGCGCCTCGCTGGCGGTAGGCGCGCAAGAGCCGTTTGACTTGCCTGACCGAGAGGTGCAGCAGGCCGGCCGCCTCGCGCTGTGTCAGGCGCTTGCTGCTGACTCGCTGAATGACTTCCAGGCGGGAGAGTTCTTGCTGGCTCATCGAGAGTAAGTCCGTCACTTCCTGCTGCCCCTTTCGTGCTGAAGATCATGTCTTCAGTAGCACGAAAAGGGGACATCTCTACTTTGCAGAAAGGGGACATTACTACTTTGCGCTAACACAGCGAAATTTGCTGACCGCTTATCACTTTTGAGAGGAGAATAATGAAGGGTTCAAGGTCTGTGGTAGAAGTGTAGTCGCCAAACCACCACTTTTACCGGAGCCAGAGCCATGAACCCTTTGAAACACTACCCCATCCTCTCCACTTTGTTAAGACCCTTTCGCCGCTCCCAGCAGAAGACTTGCGCGGCTGTCATCGCCGCGCTGTGCCAGTGTGCGCAAGCGTCGAGTTTCGCCATCGCCGGCCAACTCTCCTGCTTGACGGATGTCCAACTCGGCTCTGCTTTAACTCGTCTCTATCGCTTTCTCCGCAACCAACGCTTCGATAACTGGCTCTTGACCGAACAGCTGTTGCGCCTGCTGGGCGCTCGTCCCGGCCCGCTGCTCGTGGCGCTGGATTGGACGTGCTGGCATGATCGCTTCAGTGTCCTGACCGCCAGTGTCTGCGTCGGCACGCGCTCGATCCCCATCGCCTCCTCGGCCTGTGTGAGCCGCAATCTCTCTCGCTCGCAGAACCTTTATGAGGAGACCTTCCTGCGCTTGGTGGTGGATCGGTTGCGCTCGGCCGGGGCCACGGCCGTCTGGCTCTGTGACCGCGGCTTTCACCGCGTCGAGTGGCTCCGCAGGTTCCTCGAGATGGAGCAGCACTTCGTCGTCCGTTTGAAGCGCGACGTGACAGTGCATCTGCCAGATAGAGTCTGTCTGCTCAAGAGCTTAGAGGTCAGCGAAGGCGAAAGGCGTGACTTCGGGTTCGTCCAGTTGCGCGCCGACGAGGCCGTGCGGGTCCGCCTCATCGGAGTCTGGGCGACAGGAGCAAAGGAAGCTTGGTGGCTGGCGACTGACCTGACCAACCGCGTCTCGAAGATTGTCAGCTACTATGATCGGAGGATGGGCATCGAGGAGCAGTTCAGAGACGTGAAGGGCAGTCGCTTCGGCGTGAAGTTGAAGTGGACGCAGTTCACCAAGGCCGAGTTCGTCGAACGGATGTACCTACTGGTGGGTGTGGCACTCGTGCTGTGGACGAGCGTCGGAAGTGCGGTCGAAGAAGAAGCGCCGAAAGTCCGACTAAGAAGTAAGACCAAAGGGGCGCGGTTGTCATTGGCGCGCATCGGCTCTTATTACTGGCAGAGGATGTCGAAGCGGCTGAGACTGACGGCTCGCTTCGTCAGAGAACACTTACCGCCGCCGCGCCTCAGGGTGTTCAAGTGGCTGACCGCTCCTCAAAAGTGATAAGCGGTCAGCGCTCAATACTATGTTACTGCTCAGGGATAATGTCGCTGCTCTGCTCAGCGATAATGTCGCCTGGCAAGATTACCGCACCTTACCATAAAGCCAGCCGCGGCGGCGCGCGTCAGACTGCGGATCCGGTTCTGTGCTTGACGCCACATGATGACGCGCGATAGCTCTGGCCGCTGGCTGCTGCGCGCTCGCTCCCACTTGACGATGGCTCACCCGGCGCGCTGCGTCGTAGATCGAGACCTGACCTTCGGGCGTGACATGGACCTCGACCCTCTTCATGACTAAGCTCGGCTCATTCTTTTCCGGGACGAGTTGCAAGACTTGTCCCAGCCACGTGATGGTGTGGTCACGCCGCACCTGCCGGCTCTCAGAGGTCGAGAAGTAATAGTCCAAGTCCAGCTTGTCAGGCAGCCTTTGCCAGGCACTCTCGGCCTCTCGTGGAAGATGTCCGAAGCGGGCGTTGTAAGACTCAATGAAAGCCGGCAAGAAAGCGTTAGCTTGCGCCAACCCGCTGACGCCTGCGAGGCGCAACTCTTTGGTCAGGCGGTCTTGCAGCGTGCGCCAGAGCCGCTCGATCCTTCCTTTAGCCTGTGGTGAGAGGGCGGCGATGGAGGTGATCCCGAGCGAGGCGACCACCCGCTGGAACTGGCTCATCGGAGGACGACCCGCCAGCTCATCCTCCAGCGATGGCTCTTTGGGCGAGCGCAGGATCGTGTGGCGGTCGTGATAGAGCAGATGGGGGAGGCCGTAAGAAGTGGCAATCCCTCGCAGCATCATCAAGTATCCGGCTTGATCTTCGGTCGGACGGAAACGACCATAGATGATCTTGCCGGTCGCATCATCAATGGCCGCGGCCAGGCTCATGCGTGGGGCGCGACTCTCCAGCCAGTCAAAGGGCGTGGCATCGATCTGGAGCATCATCCCCTCACAGCTTTTGCGCTCGCGCCGGAGGCGTTTGACCTCTGGGCGGGAGCGCGGCAGCCTGCGCAGACCCTCTAAGTGCAAGAGGCGCGAGAGGGTCGAGCGCGGGAGACGAATCTCTTCGTGACGGGCGAGCAGGTCACAGAGGTGCGAGATGTTGAAGTCGTGATACTTGCCGTGGGGGCCGCACAGAGAGCGCAGGCGCTCAATGAGGTTGGAGTCGGTGCGGTTACGAGGCGCTCGTCCCTGATTGCCGTGCACGACCATAGCAATGCCTTCAGCGAGGAAGCGGCGGCGCAAGCGTTGAACTTGACGGTGACTGACTCTCAGCAGTTCTGAAGCGTCCGCCGTCGAGAGCTTGCCTGCGATGAGGTGGGTCAGAATCTCGGCGCGACGTTGTTGCGGTGTGCTCAATGTAAGTGTCCTCATACCTCCAAGTATGAGCGACATTATCGCTGAGCAGTTATCTGCGACATTATCCCTGAGCAGCTACATCAGCGAAATTTGCCATTGACTTTTCTAATCAATCTAAATATTGTGCACAGTGCTTTTTGCCCGTTCCTGCTAACGAGAGTCTTACCTTGTTAGCCTCACGTCAATTAGAAATTGCGTGGCATCCCTAAATCCTTCGCAAGCGCAACTAGGAGTAAGGTGAAATTCGACCATGCATAGATGGAAGCTTCTAAAGTACCTCATCGCCTTTATACCTTTGGCAGCTACTGTCTTCCTGCCGTTCGTTGAACCCATAAAACGCCAATTCCTCAATCGTTCAGACTTGAGGTGGTATACCAGTCAAGATAAAACGAAAAGGAGTCAGACGATCATAGTGTCAAACGGCGGAGATGGGCCTATGTCCAACATCCTCGTCGAAGTCGCCATCCCGCCCAACGCCGGAAAGTCCGTTTCAGATTTTAACTATTCGACTTTCGCTTCGACCCCAGGAACCTCCTTTCTGGATACGCTGACCAGCCCGGCCGTCCTCGCTGAATTAGAGCGCCCCGTCTCCGACAAGATATTAGAACTTGCGGACGAGCATTCAAATGCGCGAGCCCTATACGCGGTGGATCAAGTACTCGACGAGAACCTCGTGACGAAACTGCAAACCTCTAAAGCCCCATCGCCCGTCGTAGACGCAATCCGGCAGAAGCGCGGCAACCACACCCTGTGGATGCAAACGTGCGATGGGCGGAAGGCGGCCAGCCCACAGTGCGCGCCGACGGCCGCGGTCTTCAGGGATTGGGAATCCAGAAAGCGCAACTTCCAAGTGGCAGCCTGTAATAAATGGCGCGAGGCGACTGGCATAAAAGTGATGCCGGCGAGCACCAATCTGTCCCCGAACAGAAATTTGTTCTTCAATTTTTCCCTGGCTCAAAACGAGTCAGCGATCCTGAACATTCAATACGGGCCTGACGCCCTCAATTCGATTAACACCAAAACCTCTTCCGCCGTGGCCGAGCAGTCAACTCAGGTTAGTGACCCGAAAGACCTCGGCGCTCCAACCTGGCGGGTATTCGCCAAATATTACCCGCGACTCGCCCTCAGTTACGCGGGGGCGGTGCTTTTCGGACTTGTTTTTGCCTGGCCTTGGTTGAAGCCGCACAACCTGCTGCCCATCCATAAGCTGTTCAATTTTGCGGTGAAGACAAACGACTACGAGGTCTGGGAACTTGCGTTCAGGAGACACAGGTATGTTATACAGCAGCAGTTCCGGGGCCTGCGCTCTGAGCTTGAAAAGGAACACCTTTCCGTTAGCCCCGAAGAACTTTTCGACTTCCTCAGGTATCGGTTGCGTGCCACCCTCGGCCAACATTCCACGAAGTTCAAGAGTGAGGAGGACTTGAACAGATTTATCCACCGGGAGTTAAGACAACTGGTCGCTTATGCAAACAATTGAGGAGGCCCTGGCAGCCTTAGGTGTGAATCCGAGAGACGCCGACGCCTGGGAAACCATTGCCTCGGACGTATATCAACCGTTACTCGCCTACGTCGCCTCGTTGTTGCTCACCTTCCGCGTCGCGGCGGGCGAAACGGCGCACGACATTGTTCAGCAAGTACTGCTGTCTTTCTATGAACACTTAACCAAAGGCAAGCTGGAAATCAGATCAACGAAAGCGCTCCACGGCTACCTGAGGACTAGTTGCAGAAATCTCCTGATCAACAAATATCGGCACCAGCGGCACGCCGACCAGTTCGTTGACTTCCTCGCACTCAAGTTCAGCAAGGCTTTTCAGGACGAAAGCAGCCTTTACAAAACCATATTTTTAGACGAAATTATACAGAAGCTCCCGCCGGAGTGTGGGTCGCTCTTCAGGCAGTATGTGACTGAAGACCTTAGTCCGGCGGAAATCGCTGACCGCGTTGGCGCTTCCCCCGCTATGTTTTACTCCAGGTGGTACAGATGCATACAGAAGGCGAAGGAAGTTTTTTTGAAAAGAAAAGGGGAAGTCAAACGTTCATAGGGTGAAAGCGAAATTAGTTCAAAGAGGGATGGACTACGAGCTGTTGTTTTACAGCGTTAGTCGCCCTGTGCCTTACTAAACTATCCCTAGAGGATTGCCTCATGACATCTGATGATTTGATTCGCGACATCAACTCCGATGATTTTTTTCGCGGATGGAAGCCTCTTCCCGAACAGGACAAGGAGTGTCTTCCAGACGGCCAATTACTCGCATGGTCCAAAAAGCCCGAAACCGACTGGCCTGTCCACTTGCGGTCGTGCGAGCAATGCAGCGAGGTGATGGGGCTTCTCGTAGACCCGAAGTCGCCTCGGCGACTCCATGAATTCCTGAGCAAGGCGAGGGAGAATGCCCTCAAGGTCGCCCCGGAGCGGCCGCCTTCTGTCCTGACCTACTTGAAGGCTTTCCTCTCGGGTATGCAACCCAGGTGGGTAGTCCTTACGTCGGCGGCACTGGTATTAATGGTGGGTTTCTTCTTCTGGAGCTACAAGCGCGAGGTCGCCAGCGGGGAAGACCAAATTGTTTCCGTTTCATTCGATAAGGATAATTACCCACAGACGGTTGAGCTTCTCCAGAAGTACTTGGGTGAACTCCGCGCCGCTCACCTGACGTCTGAGCAGAGACGGATTCGTACGAATGAACTGAATGGAAAATTGAATGAACTGAAGCAGCAGTCGTTAGATGACGAGCAGATCGCTAAAGTGGCATCTTTGGTAGCCCAATATCGAAGCGCGCTGGTCTTGCAAGCATCAGGACAAACCAGCGGCCAAACCTCGGGCGACGACACAAAACCGCCTGAAATCAGTCTGAATAATCAATCGAAGCTGGCGACTAAGGCGTACGTCGCCATCGATCAGGTAATATCTAACAAAGGTCAGGTAATATCAGACCAATCCAGTGACTCGAACGACACTTCGCTGTTAGACGTAAAGACGGCAAACGCCGTCAGTTCTGCGTCCGAGGCGTTCGATATTAAATCTATCTCTCCTGAGAAGAAGCAGATCATCGTAGAAGACCGTAGGCCTAATAGTTCCGAGGAACAAAGAATAAAGATTGAGGAACGGTTTGCGCTTACGAATAAGGAAAATTTTACGATGAAAATCGTCCCTCCGGGTTATAAGAGCGGCATCAGCACCGTGTCTTTTAGCCCACCAAATCACTGAAAAAGATCGCTTCCGAAAAAATAGCACCTCTCCGCGTTCGTTATCCGATAATTAATACCTTCCTGTCCTTCTGCGACCCGGAAGCCTGCGTTTCTCCCGCAGGCTTGCGTGTGAGCCTCGCCTTCGTTTCTATATTTTCGGATTGATGAAAAAAAAAGTTCGTCTCAGACGTTTGAAGAATGGAGGGGGAATTATTAGACCTGTGGGCCATTCAACTGAAAACGTGGATTTGTACTGAGGTAAAGATCGTGACGAAGAGTGGGGCAAGAATGTCTATACGATTTCGCAAGCATGTCCCGACACTGCAACTTGTCTTCGCAATCCTGAGTGCCATTGCTGCCTACTTAGCGGTCCCGCAATTTCAAAGGCTGTTTAATCCTCCGGCCGCTGTTGTAGCCCCTGGACCAAACAGCACCCCGCGGCCTGGACCAGCTCCTCCAGACGCCAATGTCAGCGTCCCTCCTAAAGTTGAGATTGAAGAGGCACTGGAGCGCGGCGATAGGGCTTTAGAAAACGAGCGCCACGGCGACGCGGAGAGGCACTACAGAAAGGCGCTGCTTCTTGACCCTCACGAAGCCAGGGCCTACCTGGGATTGGGGAAGTTGCTGAAGGTCCAGGAAAATTACCCGGCGGCGGAGCAGGCGTTTAAAGAGGCGATTCACCTGAAAGCCGACTACGTAGAGGCTTACAATAGTTTGGGCCTGACCTATCTAGGGCAGAAGCGCTACGACGAGGCTGCCGTGCAGTTTAAGCGGGCAATCAGCCTCCAGCCGGATTTCGTCAAATCATACAACAATCTGGGAATCGTCTACTCCATTCAGCAACGCTACGGAGAAGCGATCGAACAGTTCGGACAGGCGATTCGCCTCAAGCCTGATTTTGCAGACGCTTACCTGAACATCGGCAATGCGTACACCGCACAGCGCCAGTACGCCAAAGCCCTTGAGCATTATCGGAAGGCGAGCGAGCTACGGCCCAACGATTCTGAGGTGCAGTCTGCCATCGCCATCGCATATTCGAAGATGAACGGCGACAGGGGCGCTGAGGAGGCGCGATAAGATGGATGCCTATTTGGCGCAGGTTGGAATCGAGCGCTGGGATAACTGAGGCCACGGAGTACAGAACATGGTACACAAAAAATATTCCTTAACGGACTCTGAAGATCATTCGATGTCCCGCCGGACATTCATGCTCAGTTCCGGGCTGGCGGCCGCGGGTCTGGCACTCTCATCCTCCTTCAACACAGCGCAGGCGTCGTCTCCCATTCTCGGAGTTATGACGCTACTGGCTAACTCAACGGATGCTTCGGAAGTAGCCGGCGACATACGCCGCTACATACATTCGCTGGACGGCGACTCGGATACGGCTCAGGAAGTTCTGCGGGCGAACAGAGAAATGGCCCAGAATGGGGGCTTCAGCGATCTTTCGAGGTCCAGAGTCTATATTCTGAGCATGGAACCCGCCTACTTCTTCTACCCCGCTGTGAACGTTGACGGGTTCAACGTCTGCGCGGCCTTCTTTAACCGTGACTACAACCCAGGCTCTCGTCTGGTCGCGCTGGTCGAAGGGCCCTCGCTCTTCGGCCTCGGGTCGCTCTCAAGAACAGTAGCCGAAAGGCATGGCAGTAGAACGGCAGGGCGCGTGATACTCCCGCGCGAAACTCGCCAGAAGAGCGGCGGAACTATGCAGAGGAGTTACCACCAGCCCGACATTTACCGCACACGCGCGGGGACGGTCAGGGCGGATTATAGGAGTCATGGTAATGGCACGGGGACGGTTACTGTGGAGGCCCTGAATGAAAGGGGAACCCTTTTGGCCGGAGGTGACTACAAACTCACCTACCATACCAGCGAATGAGTCTTGGCTTTAGGATTCGGGCTACAGGACGCGGCGGCCAACAGTAGATCTGCTAAGGAGGGGATATGAACGAGACGGGACAGTTGCTCACAGGTCTGGAAAGTGCGCCTTTAAACCGCCGGGCCTTCCTGGTCAGCACAGGGCTGTGCGTCGCGGGCCGGGCGCTCTTCCCGCCCGGCACGGCGCAAGCGTCACCTGTCCTGGATGCGGTGGGCAAGTTCGCCAACGCCGTGGGGGCCATCGTCGTTGATAAGAACATCAATCACTACGTCACGCGCAAATTCATCCCGAAGCAGACCGCCCTTGAGGTGGTAAAGGTAAATTCTATGGCCGGCCAGAGTCCGGCAGGAAGGTTCGCGGACTTACTACAGGCTAAAGTCTATGTTCCTAAAATGGAGAACACGTATTTCTTTTATCCGGTCAAGAACGTGAATGGCTTTGATGTGCTCACACTGTTCTTTGACAGGCGGCGTAAGCGCGAACAATTCATCTGCTCCCTCGGGGGGCCTACTCTGTTTGGTGTGAGTGCGCTATCGGCCACGGTCTCCAGGAAACAGTCGAGGGCAGTCATCAGAAGGACCTTCCTCCCGCGCGAAGGGCTTAAGGCATCCAGCGGGGTAATGAATAGAAGTTATGACCGGCCGGACATTTATCGCACGGAGGCGGGGGCCCTCGTAGCCACATACAGAACGGACGGGGCCGGGAGAGGTACTGTCACAGTTGAAGCTAAAGATAAGAAAGGCACATTACTGGCCGGGGGGGATTACGAGCTAATTTACAGGATGGCGTACTAAGATTTCGCGCTGGCGACTCCCCGCGCCGTGTGCCCTGTGAGGAGAAAGATAATGATTAGTCAACAGACCTCGCCCGACCAAGAGAGCGGCGCGCCCTTTAGTCGCCGTCAATTTCTAACGGCTTTCGTGTTCGGTGCCGTGGCACTCGGCTTAACGCCTCTGACCTCCGGGCTCGTGAAACCTAAGGAGTCCTTACCCATCTTTTTAGCGGCGGCCAAATTCGCCCGCGCCGTGGGAGGTAAGGTTATTTCTGCGTCCATCTCCGAGTACGTTCGGCGGTACGAGGTCTCCCGCGCCACGGCCAGCGAAGTATATTGGACCAACACGGAGATGGCCCAGAATGGACGATTCACGAATCTCGCGGAGTCGAAAGTTTACTCTCCCGAAGAATATTATTTCTTCTACCCCGTCACGACCCCGAATCGCGACAATACTTGTGTCGCATTCTTTGATCTGAGTCGCGCCGAAGGTTCCAGAAGGGTCTCCTTAATCGAAGGCCCCACCTTACTGGGCATCAGCGAAACAGCGGAGAAACTCGCCGACCATCGCTCCGCAGAGTACGCCAGGAGAGTCTTCCTCCCTCGCGAGAAAATCAGTGACGGGACGGGTAGCCTGCGGCACAGCTACGCCAGGCCGGACATATATCGGTCGGAGGCGGGGATCGTACGTGCGAATTATAGAACGGACGGCAAGGGCAGCGGGTGGGTGACGGTCGAGGCCAGGAATGAGCGAGGGATCCTTTTAGGAGAGGGGACATACTCACTGGCTTATGAGTGAAGTTGTTTATTTCACTGACGAGCCGTCCTGCCAGAAAAACTCAGGGAAGTGTAGGTCGTAAATGAAATGAGCCCCCGCGTGCGCATTACAAACAGGCGACTACGGCAGTGGATTATCGTTTGCCTGTTGGCTTTCGCCCCCATTGTCGCGCGCCTTCAGCAGAAGGCAGGAGCCCAGTCGCCGCTCCCGTTTCCCCCTTCCGCGGTAAAAATCAGCGGGGGGGCTTCAAGGCTTTCTCCGGCACAGTTCATCGGCTCGCTCACTGAGGAAGAACGGCTGCAAGTTCTTAACGAAGCGAAGAACAATGGATTCTCCCGAACGGTTTTAATTGGCGCACAGGTATGTGTTGAATGTCACCAAGACGTTGTAAAGCAATGGTCTGTTTCAGCCCACCGCTTTTCTTCGTTTAATAACCCTTTTTACGAGGCTTCGATAGACGAACTCAGAAAAGCTCCTCAGGGGCAGACAAGGGCGCGGTGGTGTGCGAGCTGTCATGATCCAGCCCTCTTGCTGACTGGCGACTTCAATGCGACCTTTGATCGGAATGCGCCACAAGCACAGGCTGGCCTTACTTGTCTCGCATGTCACGGAATTCGCGATGTCGCAGGACGGCCCGGCAATGGAAATTACGTGATGGGCCCCGGCCTGTTGGGTGCTGGCGACCCTTTCCTTGAGCCTAATGGCAAAGAACGTGTGGGCGACCCGATTGCCGTCAGCCAACATAAGCGAAACGTTCTGACTCGCAAGCATCAAACCCCGGAATTTTGTGGGTCCTGCCACAAGGCAAGCATCCCGGCAGAGGTAAATAATTATCAATTGTTTAGAGCGCAGAACGATTACGACCCCTGGCACGATAGTGCTGTTTCAGGGAATTCCTCCCGGAGTTTTATTCCTCATGGTAACAGAAAAAGCTGCCAGGAATGCCACATGCCGTTAGAGAAAGCGGCCCTCGGAGATTTGGCCGCCAAGAACGGGCAGATACGTTCGCATCAATTCTTGGCGGTGAATACCGCTCTGCCGCATATTAGAGGCGACAGAGAATCAATCAATCGGATTCAAGAATTTCTCTCCAACCGGCTCAGTATTGATTTAGCCGCAATCCAACGCGGCAAAGGATTCGAGGAGTATATTCCGGTCCCCGATGTGACTCGGCCGGCATTGATTCCTGGAGAAGAACTCCAGTTAGATGTCGTGATCCGAAATCGGGGTGTCGGGCACACTTTCCCAGGAGGTACGCTCGACCTCAACGAAGCCTGGGTAGAGCTAACTGTGCTCGGGCCTCAAGGAGAACGTCTAGCGATCAGCGGCGGCATCAGGAAAGATAGTAACCTCGACCCAGAGGCTCATGCGTATTGTGCCAAATTCTTGGACGGGAAGGGTAAAACTGTCGAACATCATAACGTTGTCAATATACGAACACCCGTCTGGCGTCACGCAATTCCATTTGGGGAGGCGGACGTAGTTAGATATCGCTTCAACGTTCCAAAGCAACTCGCCGGGAAGTCACTGACGCTCCGCGCTCGTCTCTTGTGGCGTAAATTTAACACACGATTTCTCCGTTTCTCGGAAGCCAACAGCAAGGGCTATCGAGGGGCGAATATCACTCTGCCTGTCATTGAACTCGCCAAGTCTGAAGTTACGCTACTATTATCCGAGAAGCAGACGGACACTACTACCGACCTCCCGCAAATCCAAGCCGATCAGTGGCCTCGCTTCAATGACTTGGGGATCGGGGCGCTTTTGCAGCGCGACTTTAATACTGCCGAGTATGCTTTCCTGTGGGTACAGAAGATAGCACCTGGTGAGGTCGAGGGGTTCTTGAATTACGCGCGCACGATGATCGAAGAAGGTAATACAGTTGAGGGATTGAAAGCGCTCGAACAGTTGAGTTCCACAACAGCATCTGATCCGCGGCTTTTTTGGTTATTCGGGCAGGCCCACTTCATGCGCCGGGAATATGATTTATCTGCGGAATCTTTCCAGAGGGTAGTGAGGCTGCTCCCGGAGGATCGGCAAAGCTGGAATATGCTTGCGCGTTCTCTCATGAGTAAAGGTGACTCCGCGGGAGCATTAGTCGCACTCGACAATGTCCTGGAGATAGAGCCGACGCATGAATGGGCGAACTACATCAAAGCGCGAGCCCTGGAGGATTTAAATAGACCGACCGAATCGGAGCAATATCAGGTCGCATATGAGAAATATAGGGAAGACTATTTTGCTCGAAATAGACAGTGGAAGTATAGGGAAAAGAATTCTAGCGACAACCGCGAGGCATATCCATTTCATTGGCACACGATTGTTCTTTCGCGAAAATAGGCTCCCGGATGCAGTCCGCCCGAGCAGGCTCCCTCGAAGGTGGTTGATACTGCGGCGTCCGACGTTGAAGAGTTCCAATTGTTGAGGTGATAAGGGAAGACATTTTCACACGGAAGAATCCTCTGCCGAGAATTATTTGAGCGTAAGATAAATTGATTTGCTCGACTTTTGCTCGACTCTTTATATTACTTATACCCTTTAAGCTAAGTTTCTCCGACCGCTCAAGAGTTAAAAGCCAGGGTTTCAGACTATAAGTACGAAAAGTAATCTTCCGCCCCGCCTTGACACGGTAGGGGTCTGCGGTTCAAATCCGCACGCGCCTACCATTTTTCTGCCCAAAATCAATAACTTATAGACACAGGCAAAATCCCCGTAATTTCCATCTACTTTTTAACGTCCCCCGCCGGGCTTAGCGGGCGGCGAGAGGCTGGTGAGTAATGACACCCGGCCGGATTGCGGCTCGACGGCCCGACACAGAGAGAGGCACTCGCCCCTTAATTTACGGCACTATGTCAAAGGTCACTTTGTTGGATTCCACCGTCGGGCCCTGGCAGCACTCTATCCTGCGCATGAGAACCAGTTCGTAATGTCCGGGGGGGAGTGGCCCGTACCAGACGATGCCCGTCCGGCTGAGTTTGAACCAGTCAACCACCCTGGTCTGTTTAGGCTGTAACTCATAGAACTGCCTCGCCGCGCTCTGCTCGCATCTCGCTATGAGGTCTTTATTGTCGGCCACTCGGGTCAGTTCGGGGACATACGGGAGGATCCGCCCGTCTCTTTTGAGAATGGGCCGATTCTGGAGCAGCGAGGTGGAGCGGCAGTACCTGGCCGGTATGTCCTCCGTGTTGGTCATCGAGATGACTACGGGGATGTCCTCGCCGACCTTGAACTGACTCTTCGGGGGGTCGTAAAAACCGCCGCCCGTGGCAATCGTGACCTTGACGGGGCCTTGAGAGGCCGGGACCGCTGAGACCCCGGCCTTCTCCTGCCCTGCGCTCGACACGCGCGGTTGCAGACTACAAAGGATGCTCGCCGTCAGCAGCGCAATCAGGTACGCCTTTCTCACACTGCACCTCCGCTACATAACCCCGGGAAGCAAGTGACTACTCGCCGCTACTCACCTGGCCGGAGACGCCCTTGTTGACCATCAGCCTGATCTCGACCCGACGGTTCTTGGCCCGGCCCGAGCGCGTCTTGTTGTCGGCGGTCGGCTCCAACTCCCCGTAGCCGAAGGGCTGCACGAACCTGTGCATCGGCGTCCTGTACTTGGTCACGATGTAGTAGATGACGGCCTGGGCGCGCCGCTCGCTGAGGTTGCGGTTCTTCGCGGTCCTCCCGGACGAGTCCGCGTACCCGACGACAGCCATGACCCAGCCGTTGGTGTTCTGTGTCTTCACCCACTCGGCGGCCTTGTCAATCTCGGCCCTGGCCTGCGGGCTCAGGACGGAGCTGCCGGTCCTGAAATTGACCGTGATGGTCTTGATGGGGTCGAAGTCGTCGAGCCCGTTGATGCGGTTGTTGGCGTAGTCGGCCGTGGACTGCGCCTTGTTGGCGGCCTCCTGCGCCGTCGCCGCCTCCGCCCTGGCGGTCTCGGCGACGGCCTGCGTCTCCACGAGCTGACTCGCGAGCAGTTCCTGCGCTTGCTGCTGCTGCCTCAATTTTTCCCGCATCTCGGTTTCGATGGGATCAACCGTTGACTTGAGCGCCTGCGCGGCCCTGAGGTCCTGTTCGTCGAAGCGGATTTTGTCGGCGACCAGTTGGCCCTGGTCGTTGCCGACACCGTCAACCTCCAGCCGTAGGCCGCGCAGGATGAAGCTCGCGCCATACTCCTTCGAGCCGCGGAAAACTCCCTTCTTATGGCTCTTGACATCTGTCCCGGAGGTCAGGAGGACGACCGTCTGCGGGCCGCCCATCGTGTCGCTCATGGTGAACCAGTCGGCGTCGCGTTTGACGACGATGCCTTTGAATTTCTTCACCGTCTCGCCGCTCGGGACGGCGCGGGGCGTAGCGTCCTGGCCGAAGACTTGCGCCGCGCCCGTCAGGGCGAGGACGAAGACGAGGGCGATCAGCCTGTGAAATGTGCGCTTGTTGATGCTCATAGGTCTGCTCCTTTGTTTCTGCTTATGGTCGAGCAGCAGGAACTCCCTGCCGCGCCTCACTCGCGGCGGATTCTAATGACAACGGCTCGCCCTTGATACTGTCAATAATGACAGTATCGTCTAAAAATTATTGAGACTTATCCCACGCGCCAGGCGCGCCACTTTTCTCTACCTGACCTGTCAATTCTGACAGTACAAATCCTCGTAATACGGCAGTAGGATCAACGTCGGTAAGCACAGGAAGGAAAGGAGGCCGCGGCCGGGGAAGGTGAGTGGGGCAACTTCCCCGGCATCAAATTGGCCTCCGAAAGGGCGCGGGTGGGACGGGTTTCTCATTGACCTGTCCCACCCGCGCTTTAAGCGGTTAAGAGATCGGGAATAGTAGGTGGAGACTAGCGGAAGGCGGGCAGGGAGACACCACGGTTCAGAATGATGTCGAACTCCGTGCCGGGGTTGACCTCGGCCTCCTTGCCCTTCTTGATCAGGCCGCGGGCGACGCCTATCGCACCGCCTGCGGCCGCACCGGCCGCGCCGTTGATGACCCCGCCGATGACGGCACCGCCAGCGATGAACCTGACGTTACTCTTCTTCGAGGATTTACCCTTAACCTGCCCCTCGTTGTCGGCGCTGTCGGAAGCGGTCAGCGAGCCGCTGAGCGCGTACTGCTTCCCGTTCGGAATTTCGATTGCCGTGAAGGTCACGTTGAGACTCCCCGCCTGGCTCTTGCGGCCGGCGCGCTCGACGTGCGTGACGCTGCCGGCGACGATGCTGCCCGCCGGGATCACCTCGACGCCGCGCACGTACACGGGCGTCACCACGGTCGAAGTGAACGTGGTGCCGACCCGTGCGTCCTTCGAACTCAATTTGTCGTTCAGCCTCAGGCGGAGGACGGTGTTCGCCGGCACGACGTATTGCGGCGGCTTCTTCCGCTTCTGCCCCGACACAGCAGACGCTAAGGCGGCCGTCACGACCACAGCCGTCAGAACGGACAACGCTAACCTCTTAAACATCCTTCTGTCTGGAAACATAATCAACCCTCCTCACGGGCGCGTGCCTTGAAAAGCGCGGCGGCACTATAGCGTGAGAGGCTCGGTGGGAAACCCTGTCAAAAGTACCAGTGTCCGAGGGCTTTCGTGAGGGGTACACTCCGCCGGGTGCCAGCCTCCAGGCGGCACAGACATCGAAGGAGACCGTTCCATGAAAGTCAGCAAAACTTTGATCCTGCTCGTCACTTTAGCACTCACGTCCGCCTCAGCCATCTACGCGCAGGAGGCGGCGAGCGCCGCTCAAACCGCGGAGAGCCTGCGAGCGCAGTTACAGGGCGTTGAAGCCGAAGAAGCGGAGTTGCGAGCCCGCGCCGTGCAGCTGGATTGGGAGTCGAGGCCGGAAAACATCGAGCGTTATTACTCGGCCACCGGCACCACGCGGCCGGAAGAGCTGCGTGAGCACCGCCGCCGCCAGCTCGACAATGAGAAGGAGTACGTAAACTCACGGCTCACACGACTGTCGGCGAGCCGGGTGAGCCTTGAGTCCGCCATCAGCGCCGCCGACGCGGAGGCTTATGCTCAGAGCGCGGAGGGTTTCCCGGCGGACACGTTTAACCAGACGTTGGCGTCGCCGTTTCTGACCAACACCTCCCTTCTGGCAGGTGTTCTGGCCCTAATCGCCACGGCCGGCGTGTTGGCGCTCAGCGCGGCCGTTTACAGGCGGCGGCGCGTTAGAACTTCCAACCTATAGAGGCGCTGACGCTCAGGTCGTTCTTATCAGCCCTGACGGGCGGCTTGCTGTCGAAGTTTTCGTAGAGGTGGAAACCCCAGTAGAGGTCTTTGTAAAGCTGGATACGCAGGTCGGATTTAAACTGCATCCTCGTGCGCCCCGGCGTCGTGAGACTCGGGTAGAGCGACAGGCGTGAGCTGATGTCGGTGGTCTTGAAGCGGAAGGTGTTGAAGTCTAGGCCGGCCAAAGCGTCGGCGTTGGTCGCCTGGGGCTGGCCCGTTTGGGCCGAGTAATTCTCACGCGTCCCGGCCAGTCCGCCGAAAACGGAGATTCTGGTCCGCTCCGTTTGCAGCAGGTTGCGGCCGATCAGTCCGCCGGCGGTAGTCCGCAGAGTGAGGCTCTGCTGGTCGCTGCGCAGCAGGTCGAAGAGCCCGCCGGCGTACCACCTGGGCGACAACTGCTTGCGGTAATCGAAGGTGAATTGATTGCGGGCGTTGCTCGTCCCCTTGGACTGGCCGCTGAAGACAGAGTCCACGCTGGCGGTCAAGGCGTGAGCCCCCCTGCGATAGGTCGCGGACGCGGAGAACTGCGTCTGGTATTGATCGTTTCCGCTCGTGAAGCTGAAGCCGAAATCCACAGTGCCCGTCAACTGCCGGAAGAACCCCGCCTCGACGGGCGTAATCCTCAGCACTTCCAACTGCCGCACCCTGACCGCATCCTGCTCCCCGCCGATTAAGAAATTATCGGCGCTCGGCGGGACCAGCCTGAGAGAGTCCGTGTAAAGCTGCCCGTTCGTGAGGACAATCAGATATCTGTCCTTGCTCTCCAGTCGCGCTACCTTTGACCAATCCAGGCGCACGGCGTCGGCCATGTAGCTCGCCTTGAATTTCAGCTCCCCGCGCTGGAGCCCCTTGATCTCCCCGGTCAGCCTGTCGCCGTTCTTCAGTATGACCACGTCGTCTGTGCGTTTGGCCTGAGCGGGCGATGAACAACCGAACACCATAAAGAGAATAAGGATGATTGAGCGGAACTGCCTTGAATGAAACCGATTTCCCATCATGGCAAACAACCTCCCTAACGACAGGCCAACTATGCGACGGCAAGCTATTAACATCTCCGGCTGAAAGTTCGGTAGTGTCCGGTTAGTGCGTTGCTAGGATTTGGGGCGCTTGAAGATGAGCATGGGAGGATTGGCCTCTGTGCGCCAACCGACAACCAACTCCCACCCATCGTTGCCGAGTTCACTTAGCTTCTTCTCGTCAACTCCTCGCTCGTTTAGGATTTTATATTCCCACTTCTGCATGGTGATTCTCCTTAAAATATTTGTGCCCTCAGGTTAAGCGCTTCCTGATTCACGCAACCACTGTCAATAAATACAGGTCAGAGACCCGCTACTTTGACGGGGATGAAACGCCTTGCGGACTTTAGCCTGCGATGCCTGTCAAAAGTGACAGTTATCTTCTCCCTTCCAGGCCGATAAAATTTGTTCGTGGCATCAGGAAATTCAAAAAGGCGGTGAGGAAGATGAGAAAAATTGGCAGGGCAGCGCAAACTCTATTGGTGGGCTGTGTGCTCCTGTTGTACTGCGTAGCGGCGGCGGCGCAGGATATACATTTCAACTACCTACAGGGCACGGATTTCTCGAAGTACAAAACCTACAAATGGGTTCGAGTGCCGGGCGCTCAATATCCCAACCAGATTCTTGACGGGCAGATCAAGCAGGCGATTGATTCGCAGTTGACGATGAAGGGGTTGACCAAAGTCGAAAGCGATGACCCGGACATTTACGTCACCTACCAGCTTGCGATTGATAAAGAGAAACAGTGGAACGCCTATAGCTCGGGCGGCGACTACTGGGGCTATGGCGGCTGGCGCGGCTGGGGCGGCTATGGCGGCATGCAGACTACCACGGTCACCAGCTCGACCATCAACGTCGGCACGCTGAATCTGGACCTCTATGACGTGGCGACGAAGAAGCAAATCTGGCGCGGGGAGGCGACCAAGACCGTGAAGGCGCAGAAGGACCCGCGGAAGCTCCAGAAGAATCTGGATAAGGCGATGGCAAAGTTAATGAAAAATTATCCGCCGCCCGTGAAATAGTCGGGCGGCGGCCGGGCGCTTATTAAAGGAGGCTCGTATGAAGATAATCACAGGGATTGCTTTTTGTCTCTTGTGTCTGTGCCTTGCGGGGGCGGCAGAGCCAGCGGCGGGGCCTGCTCCGCCGCTGGCCCCGGCGCAGGAGGAGGAGAAGCCTGAGAGCGAGAAGTTCGGGGCGCTCGCCTATATGCCTCACGGCGGCCGCCGCACTACGGCTAACGTCGATCTCTACATCAAGGGCTACACGAGCGACGAGGAGGCGAAGTTAATGGCCGGGGCGCTCATGGACGGCGGCCCCGAAGTGCTGCTCAAGGCGCTGGAGAAGGCCGACGACAAGGGGCGGATCACGCTCACAGGGAGGGTCGGCTTCTACGATCTTAAGCTGGTCCGCTCAAGGCCGACGCCGACGGGAAGACGGATTTATGCCGTGGGGGACCGCCCCATAGGCTTCCTGGAGGTGTACGCCGGCACGAGGTCTGAGGACTACAAGTTCGGAATTCTGATGCTGGACTTGAAGAGGGACAAGAAAGGCAAGGAGAAAGGTGAAGGCGTCCTCATCTACGCGGCCAAGGTGAAGGTGCTCGACGGGAACAAGCTAGACATAGAGCACTTCGCCATAGACCCCATACGCCTCATGGCGGTGCGTAAACTGTGACGGGTCTTCCGGCTAATAGATTTAATCAGTACGCGGGCGGCGCGCTGACGGCGGGGCTACGGTCGTTCCGGCCCCGCCGAATTCAGCAGCCGCCTGAGCCGCATCCTGGCCCTGTGCAGTTGCGACTTCGAGGTGCCGATCTTCAAGCCGAGCATGCCCGCGATCTCCTCGTGACTGTACCCCTCCACGTCATGCAGGACGAAGACCAGCCGGCGGCCCGGCCCAACCTGCGCCAGGGCTGCGTCCAGGGCAATCCTATCCAGGACGTGCGAACGCACCGCATGTTTTCTCCTCTGTGAAGACGGGATTTCGGCTTCGACGTCTTCGGCTACCTGTTCCTTGCGCGCCTTGGCGCGGCGGAAGTACATCAGCACCTGGTTGACGGCGAGGCGGTGCAGCCAGGTGGTGAACTGGCTCTCGCCGCGGAAGGAGCCGATCTTTCCAAAGAGTTTGATAAAAATTTCCTGCGTCAGGTCTTCGGCGTCCGCGGCGTTGCCCAGCATCCGCAGGCACAGTGAGTAGACTCGTTGGCTGTGGCGGTCATACAGGTCGCCGACGGCCGCCAGCTCCCCACCCGCGGCCGCCCGTGCCAGCGCGTAATCCGAGTCCTTCGGATTTTCGGCTACGCCCAGGAAAAAAGTCTGAGGCGGTATCAGTTCACAGCTTGCCGTTTGGTTCATAATCACTGCCGGGCCTTGCCGAGCGTCTCGCTAGTCGTCTTGATGCGCCCGCTTAGTAAGACTATCTTCTCAAGCTCGCTCCTCGCTTTGACTGACCCTGTGATGTCCAGTACGTGGCCCCTTAAAGCCGGGTTGTCCACGGCGTCTGAAATCTGCGCCGAGAGTGCGGTGAGCGCCGCCCTCAGTTGCCCGGAATCGGCCGGGGCCGCTTCCTCCACGCGCCCCACGCTCTTCTCCCGGTCGGGCAGCGCGAGGCTACCTTTGAGCCGGACGGCGCGCTTCCTGATCTCGGACGCGGACCTCGCAATGGCCTTGAAGTTAAGCTCGCCACTTTGCGAGGCGGCTTGCGATAGATAGTCGGTAACGGCCTGCAAGTAGCCGAGGTCTTCACGTATCTGCGCCAGGGGGAGCCGGGCCTCGCCGAATTGCGCCGGCCTCCCCAGAGCTTCCATCACGACTGCCACATTATCGTGCGCGGCCGTCTCGCCCTCGCACCGCGTTTGCTCATGACCGGCGGCGCTCTCACATCCTGGCGGCCCGTCGTCAGCGCTCTGGGCCGGGGCGCACGTGACAATCGCCGTCAGAAGAAGAGCTGCGGCCACCGCGCGGTGGACAATTTTGAGATTAGGCTTCATCTCCCGAGCCCTCCGTTGCCACGTCCTGAATTGAAGTGTACCGGCAGGATGAGAGCCCGGAAACTGTCACTTCTGACAGGTGAAATGTGAGAGGAAGATTAGTTCAGACCTTTGCCCGTGTACCCCTGGCGGCTCTGGCTCACGGTCATGCCGTCGGGCGCTTTGACGTGGAGTTTGTGAAAAGTGCCGTCCCGCCGGTTCCCTCTGTCCGGGTAGAACGCGAGCACGTACCGGGACAGGACTTCTTTGGAGATCGCCTCAAGGGCCGCGGTGTAGTCCCTGTCCGTGGCGTAGACGTTGACGCCGCCCGTCTTTTCGGCCAGGCGGCTCAGGTCGAGGATGGTCGGCAGCGGCCGCCCCGTCGCCGCCGCGAAATTGAAAGAGAATGAGGGCATGGTCACCGTGTAGACGCTCACGCTGGCGGCGTTGGCGCGCTCGATGACGAGCCGCGGCGAGACAGTGTCGCCCGTCGGGAAGCCGTCGCTGATGACGACCACCAAGCGTTTGACCACCAGTTCGCCAGACTTTTTGCGACCGTGGCGGGCGAGCAGGCGCACCGCGTCGTCCACGGCGTCGTAGGTGTGAGTGGACAGTCCCATCTCGTCCCGAATGGCCGAATCGAACGCCTTAGCCAGCTTCCCCCGGTCGTTCGTGAGTGACTGAAGGACCTTGACCCTCATCCCGAATGTGATGACTGCGAACCGCGAGCGCGGCCCTGATAAACGCTCCGTGAAAAGCGCGGCCGCCGTCCGCAGCGTTTCCATCTCTTCACGCTTCATACTGCCCGACACGTCTAGGGCAAAGACCAGGTCGAGCGGGCACCGAACTTCGCCGCGCGTGGTCTCGGCGCTGAAGAAGCTGACCGGCCGCTCGATTCCGTCCTCGAAGAGCTTAAAATCACTGCCCCGCAAGCCGCGCACGACCTGGCCGGCGGCGTCCCTAATGGTTACTTCCACCGGCACGAGGTCTGTCTCGATGCGGACAGTGTCTCCGGGGCCGACCTCCTCGCCCTGGGCTAAAACGCGCCGCTGTCTGACCAATTCTTTCGCGTCCTGCGCATGGCAGAGCGGCGGCACGAAAAGCAGGAGGAGCAGGAGGACGAGCAGATATCTTGTTGTCCTCAGGGCGGGCAGCATGAGCCACAGATTAAGACTCGGGGTCGCTGACGAGTAACTGTCAGAAGTTACAGGTCGGGTGGGAAGGTGGTTCGAAAGTGGAGTGGTCTTCTGAGCGCCTACGCGCCTCCGGGGTGAGAAAACCGAAACATTTCTCGCCGGAGGCGCGAAGGTGTTGAGTGACTCAGTCTAGCGCGACTTCGCCGCGGCGTAGTAGCCGCTGCGGTAGCGTATAGACAGGCGGGGCGAGCCGGGCGGCGGGTCAACTTTCACTTTGATTCGCCTCCACTTGCCGTCCGTCGTGAAGTCCGAAGGCTTGTAGCCGATTGCGTACTGGCGGCGCAGCTCCAGGGCGATGCGCTCGAAAGCGGAGTACATCTCCTCGCTCGAATAAGGCTGGAAGAATTTGCCGCCGGAGATGTCCGCCAGGTCTTCGAGTATGTCCTCGCCGTACAGTCTCGCGTGCTCGCTGTCCTCGTCGGGTATCCCTATGGTGTAGATGACTACGTCCGACTCCTTCACCACCCTGCGCAGCTCATCGAACGTGTGGCGCGAGTTGTTGTCCCGCCCGTCCGAGATGAGCAGGATGGCGCGGCGCGGGTACGTGCCCCCGAGCACTTTGTTCAGGGCCAGGTAGCAGCCGTCGTAAAGCGCCGTGGAGCCGCGCGGGGTGACGCCGGTGAGCGCGGCCGTGACGGCCTCGCTGTCGCGCGTCTTGTCCAGGGAGAGGGAGGCTTCCCCTTTATGTAACGCGACGATGTAATACTCGTCGTCCTTGTGGCTCGTCTCGATGAAGCGCGCGAGGGCTTCCCTGGCGCGCTTCACTTTGCCGCCCGTCATCGAGGCCGTCAGGTCGAAGACGACGCCGACCGAGACCGGCGAATCGTCCTCGCCGAAGAAGCTGATCTCCTGCCGGCTCTTCTCATCGAAAACAGTGAAGGCCGCTTTCGGGAGCCCCGAGACGTGCCGGCCGGATTTGTCCGTCACCGTGACGTTGAAGGAGATCAGGTCCGTGTTGACGACGACCCCTTCGTCGTCCGCGCCCGCGGTTTTCGTCGGCGGCGTCGAAGTCGCGGGCGCTACCCGGTGCACCAGAGGATCGCTCTGCTGTTGGGCGCTGGCTACCGGCGAGAAGAAGAGCGCGACGAGAAGCAGACTCGCAGCAACGCTGAGTCTAACAGCCTGCCCGTACGGCATCACAAAATCCTCCCTCGAAGTTTTCTTGTTGACTGTGGGAGATGTTCGTCCCGGGGGTGCTTCTGTTCTCTGACAGGGGACGGCCGGATTGTAAGTCAACGAGATAAGGATGGGCAAGAAATAGTAACCGCCTGTCAGCCTTTACCTCACGCACCTGTCAAAAGTGACAGTTACCTGCCGCGAACCGCTTCGTTACTCTTCGCCTCAGGGAAGTAGACCGCCAGGGTGAAGGGGCGGTCCCTTTGCAGAAACGGAGGCCACATGAAAATGAATCCCCAGAAATGGGCAAGAGCTGCTGGCGTAACTCTCATCGCAATCGTTCTCCTGGTGGCCGCCGCGCCATCCATCCGAGCACAAACCCCGGACGCGAAGGAGCAGCCCCCCGAGGTGCAGCAACTCAAGGACAGGGTCAAGCAACTGGAGCAGACGGTCGAAGAGCTGAAGGGCCAGATTACCGCCATCGGGGACGCGCAGAAGCAGCCGACGGGCGCACCCGTCGGCGAGGCCGTCGGCGCACCCGCGCCCGTCCCTGTAGCCACTGATAAGCCCGCGGGCAAGCCCCAGGACGACAACAAGAGCGGGAGCACCTTCGAGGTCTACGGCTTCGCCATGCTCGACATGGGCTACCAGTTCAAACAGCAGCACCCGGACTGGTTCGACGTGGTCAGGCCGACGAAGCTCCCCGCCTTTAAGGACGAGTTCGGCCCCGACGGCCACACCTACTTCGGCGTCCGCCAATCAAGGTTCGGCGTGAAGTCGTCCACACCCACCAAGTACGGCGAGCTGAAGACGCAGTTCGAGTTCGAGCTGTTCGGCACGGGCGTGGACGCCGGGCAGACGACTTTCCGCCTGCGTCACGCCTACGGCGAGCTGGGCCAGTTCGGCGCGGGACAGACCTGGAGCCCGTTCATGGACATAGATGTCTTCCCGAACTCGCTTGAGTACTGGGGGCCGACCGGCATGGTCTTCTTCCGCAACGTGCAGGCGCGCTGGATGCCGATCAAGGGGCGCAGCCGCGTGACCATTGCGCTCGAACGGCCCGGCGCGAGCGCCGACTCAGGCGTCTACGCCGACCGCATCGAGTTGCAGGGCATCAAGCCGAAATTCGCCTGGCCCGATCTGTCGTGGGAGGCGCGCTACGGCAGGGACTGGGGCTACGTCGAGCTGGCCGGCATCTTCAGGTCAATCAGGTGGGTGGACACCAACGACGACCAGTTCGACCTCGGCGGCAGCGCCTTCGGCTGGGGACTGAACCTCAGCTCGAACATCAACTTCACGAAGAACGACATCGGCAGGTTCCAGCTCGTCTACGGCGAGGGAATCCAGAACTACATGAACGACGCGCCGGTTGACGTTGGCATCAAGAACAATTTCGGAGACCCGCGGCGGCCGGTCAAGGGCGTGCCCCTGCCGGTGTTGGGCATCGTCGCCTTCCTCGACCACAACTGGAACAAGCGCTTCAGCAGCTCGGTAGGCTATTCCCTGGAGAATATCTCGAATTCTGACGCGCAGGCCCCGAGCGCCTTCAAGCGCGGGCACTACGCGCTCGGCAACCTGCTTTTCTACCCGGCGGACAAGGTCATGGTCGGCGGGGAGTTTCAGTGGGGGCGGCGGGAGAACTTCAGCGACAACTTCAAGGCGGACGACTACCGCATACAAATTTCGCTCAAGTACAACTTCTCGAAGCTCTGGGAATTTTAGCCACGAAGGAGAAAAGACCGAGCGGCCGCAGGGCTCTCGACCCACATACGCCAACGGCCATTGCCACCTGAGGAGAAAAAATATGCTTAGAAGAAGAACGCGCTTCGCCCCGCTGATTGCGGCGATACTGCTGGTCACGAGCATCATCCCCGTCAACCTGCCCGCGCGGGCGCAGCAGAGCAGCCCGGTCGCGCCCAGAAAGGAGCGGGTGGAGGCGGTCGTCCGCGAGGCTTACGAAAAGTTCAAGACGGACACCGGCGGGAAGAATGCTGATTACATCCCGTACCTGGCGCAGGTGGACTCAAAGCTCTTCGGGATCGCGATAGTCACCACCGACAACCAGGTCATCACGATGGGCGACATTGACTACTCATTCTCGATCCAGTCCATCTCGAAGGTCTACTCGCTCGCGCTGGCGATGGAAGAGTTCGACCCCGAAAAAGTGTTCCAGAAGATCGGTTCCGAGCCGACGGGGCGCGCCTTCAATTCAGTCTTCGCGGTCGCGGATATGCCGACGCACACGGGCAACCCGTTCGTCAACGCGGGAGCGATTGCCACCGTCAGCCTGATTCCCGCCAAGAGCGCGGACGAGAAGTGGGACAAGATTCTGAGCTTCTACAGTCGAGCCGCCGGCGAGAAGCTCAAGCTCATTGACGAAGTCTACAAGTCGGAGGCGGCGACCAACACCGGCAACAAAGCGCTCTCGATGCTGCTGGCGAAATACGACCGCATCTATGACGACCCGTTCCAGTCAGTTGATGTCTACACCAAGCAATGCTCGGTCGGCGTGAACGTGGCGCAACTGGCGCGGATGGGGGCCACGCTCGCCAACAACGGCAAGAATCCTGCGACCGGCGAGCAGGTCATCAAGGCCGAAAACGTACCCTACGTCCTCTCCACCATGATGATGGCGGGCTTGTACGACGGCTCTGGAAGTTGGTCGTGGCACGTCGGCCTGCCGGCGAAAAGCGGCGTGGGCGGCGGCATCGTCGCGGTCGTCCCCGGCAAGGGAGCCATCGCAGTCTTCGCCCCGCCGCTCGACGAGGCGGGCAACAGCGTGAAGGCCCGGAAGGTGATCGAGTACGTCGCGAGAAAGCTCGACTACAACCTGTACTCTCCGGGCTCCGTCGGCCTGAAGCCCGGGGCGCAAATAGGAAAGAATTAACCGGGGCCGAAACACCGAACACAGGTCTGACCGGCGAAGAGCGCGATCATGTCAACTAACCTGTTGAGAGTTGGAAGCGGTGCGGCAAGCGGCAGACAGTTTGTTCTGCGTGCCGCGCTCGCCCTGGGACTGTTGCTTGCACCGCACGTCTGCACGGCCCAGACTGCCGGGGCCGCGAGCGGCCAGTCTCCGGCCCCGGCGTTAATGCCGTCGCCGACACCGACTCCGACAGCCGTTGACCCCTCGCAGCCTCCAGGCACAGACCGCGAGCGGGAGATGTTGGACCTCATCAAGGAGCTACAGGAGCGGGTGGAGAAACTTGAGGCGCAGGCAGCGGGCGCTGCGCCGTCGAGGGCGGCGGACGGGGCAGCCACGGAGGGAACGGAGGCCCCGTCGCCGCCGGTTGCGACCGCCGGCGATTCTCCGCAGAAAGAGGAGCGAAAGGGCTCCGGCAGTTACACGCCCAACCTCGGCTACAAGCTGGCCGACACGGAATGGGGCGACCTCAACGTCAGCATCTACACCTACGTCCGTTACCTGAACCAACTGGGGCTCAGCTCCACCTACGAGGACGCGTTCGGCAACATCAAGAGCGTCCAGCGCCGGCAGGACGCGCAGCTCCTGAAACTTCAATTTAAGTTCCTCGGTTGGATACTGAATCCGAAGCTGCGCTACTTCCTCTACGCCTGGACTTCCAACGCCAACCAGGGGCAGGGCGCGCAGACGGTGCTCGCCGGGAACCTACAGTACACGGTCAACAAGTATCTGACGCTCGGCGGCGGCATCCGCTCGCTGCCGGGGACGCGCAGCGTCGAGGGCAACTTCCCGTTCTGGCCCAATGTGGACAGCCGCATGATCGCCGACGAGTTCATGCGCCCCTCTTACACCTCGGGCTTCTGGGCGATGGGGAACCTGGCGAAGAGGGTGAAGTACACCGCCATGGTCGGCAACAACATGAGCACGCTCGGCGTGCCCGCCTCAAGACTCGACAACGGCCTGAACACGTTCTCCGGCGCGCTCCTCTGGTTCCCCACGGGCGACTTCGAGAAAGGGTTTTCGGGCCAGGGGTGGGGAGACTTCGAGGAGCACGAAGACTTCTCCACGCGCCTCGGGTTCCACTTCAGCCGGAGCGACGAGAACAAGGAGAGCCAGCCGGGCTCGGACGTGTTCGAGAACACGCAGCTCCGCCTCTCGGACGGCACGGTCATTTTCACGTCCGACCTCTTCGGCCCCGGCATCACGATTACTGACGCGCGCTGGCGCATGACTTCACTCGACGGGGGGTTCAAGTACAAGGGCTACTCGCTCGAAGGCGAGTACTACTGGCGCTGGCTCGACAACTTCAAACTCCTGAATACCGCTACTCCCGCGCAGTTGCAGCAAGTACCGGCGCGCATCTTCGACAGCGGCTTCCAGCTACAGGGCACGGCGATGGTCGTCCCCAAGACCTTACAGGCTTACGCCGGACATTCGAGAATCTTCGGCCAGTACGGCGACCCCTGGGACTTCCGCGCCGGGGCGAACTGGTTCCCGTACAAGAACAAAGTGCTGCGGTGGAACACGGAGGCGCTGTACCTGCGCGATTCTCCCGTCGGCTACACCTCCGTCCCCTTCGCGGTCGGAGGCAACGGCTGGGTTTTCCATTCGAGTCTGGAGTTGGCCTTCTGAGGGCGGGAAGTATGAACGGGCGACAACATCGGAGAGTGGCTTTACGCCTGGCTCGCGCCGCGGCCCTTTGCGCCGCGCTGCTCGCGCACGCATTTCAAGCCGCCGCTCAACCGAAAGCAGTCGCCCCGCCGCCGGATGACTACCTCTTCAACGACACACATTTTCACCTGACGAACTATATACAGGAAGGCATCAACATCCGTGACTTCGTGAAGATCATGGGCGACAAGGCCGGACGCGTCGCGCTCTTCGGCATCCCCTTGCAGCAGCAGTGGTCGTACAGGGTTGATGGCGACAAGGGGCCGACCTACTACCTCAACTCCGACGCCCCGCTCTACTACTACTCGTTCACGGACGCCTGGATCGCGGCGGCCTACAAATCTCTCACGAAGGAAGAGCAGGCTCGCTTCGACCCTATGATTACGGGCTTCAACCCGACGGACATGTACGCGGCGGACCACATCCGCCGCGTGCTCACGGCCTTCCCGGGCGTCTTCTCCGGCATAGGCGAGTTCAGCATCCACAAAGAGTTCGTCTCGGCGAAGATCGCGGGCGAGGTCGCCAGCCTGCAAGACCCCGCGCTCGACAGGCTCATAGACTTTGCGGCGGAAGTCGGCCTCGTCGTCTTAATCCACAACGACATTGACACGCCGTTCGCGAAAGAGGGCACGCCGCCCGCTTACTTCGAGCAGGTCAAGGCGCTCTTCAAACGGCATCCTAAAGCGACATTCATCTGGGCGCACATCGGCGTCGGCCGCATCGTCCGCCCGGCGAAGGCGCAGGGCGCGCTCGTCGAGGAGATGCTCAAAGACCCCGCGTTCAATCACGTCAATTTTGACATTTCGTGGAGCGAGGTGGCGAAGTACGCCGTCGCCACGCCCGAGTCTGCGAGGGCCGTGGCCGACATCCTCAACCGCTACCCCGACCGCTTCATCTTCGGGACGGATGAGGTCGCGCCGCCCGACCAGGCGGCGTATCTCAGGGTCTACAGCCAGTACGCGCCGCTGTGGGCGTTGCTCGACAAGGCGACGAGCGAGAAGGTGCGCAAGGGGAACTACCAACGGGTCTTCGATGAGGCGCGGCGAAGGGTGCGCGCGTGGGAGCAGGCGCACGTCAAGTGATTCAGTGAATTGGTGTGTCGCTCTTTTACTAATCAGAGTTTTGCTCGGAGGTTCAGCATGAAAAGGGAAGCAGCACGCAAGAGGTTTTCAACCCCCCTCGTTCGGTGCGCCTGCGTCGTCGCGGGCGCGGCGCTCTTACTGCACGGCTTTCACGCCTCGCTGACGCGCGCGGCCGAAACGTCGCCGGGAGCGGCACAGGAGGAGTCCGCGAAGATTCCGCCCGAGCAGCTCGACTCGCTGGTCGCGCCGATTGCGCTCTGGCCGGACGATCTGCTCAGCCAGACGCTAGTGGCCTCGACCTACCCGCTGGAGATCATGCAGCTCCAACAATGGCTGGAGAAAAATCCCGGCCTCAAAGACAAGAAGTTGGTGGAGGCGGTCTCGAAGCAGCCGTGGGACGCGAGCGTTCAGGCGATGGCGGCGCTGCCGGACGTGGTCAAGCGACTGTCAGACGACATCCAGTGGGCGACCGATTTGGGCAACGCCTTTCTGGCCCAGCAGGCGGACGTGATGGACGCCGTCCAGCGCATGCGCGGCAAGGCGCAGGGCACGGGCGCTTTGCAGTCGAACCAGCAGCAGCGGGTCGAGACGCAGGTGATACAGAGCAAGGAGGTGATCGTCATAGAGCAGGCCAGCCCGGAGGTCGTGTACGTGCCTTCCTACAACCCGACGGTCGTTTACGGCGAGCCGGCCTATCCGTACCCGCCGATCTACTACCCGCCGTACCCGACGGGCGGAGTCATCGCCGCGAGCGCCATCTCTTTCGGCCTCGGCGTGGCGATGGGCGCTGCCTGGGGCGGCGGCTGGGGCTGGGGCGCCGGCTGGGGTGGTAACGACATCAACATCAACAACAATAACAATTTTAACCGCAACACCAACATCAACAACATCAGCGGCAATCGCGTCGGCAACACCAACGTCCGAGGCGGGAACAAGTGGCAGCACAACCCCGCGCACCGCGGGGGCGCTCCGTACAGGGACCGCGCCACCGCCAACCGATTCGGCGGCGCCGCGCGCGGCGACTCGCTCGCCAACCGCCAGAGGGCCGCGCAGCGCGACATCGGGCGACAGGGCGGCAACCTGCGCAGCAACAACCGTGACGGGGTGGGCGGCCGCAACGGTGTCGGTGATCGCGGCGGAGTTGGCGACCGAGGCAGCGTCGGAAACCGTGGCGGCGTGGGCGACCGCGGGGGCGTTGGCGACCGCGGAAGCGTCGGCAATCGGGGGGGAGTGGGCGACCGGGGCGGTGTTTCGAATCGCGGCGGCGCAGGGGTGAGTGACCGCAGCCGTGTCTCTGACCGGGGTGGAGCCGGCGCGGGCGACCGCGTTTCAAATCGCGGCGGGTCCGGTGTGGGAGATCGTTCTGTCGGCGGAGGAAATCGAGGCGGAAGTTTCGGCGGCGGCGGCGACCGCGTCGGCAATCGCAGCATCGGGAGCAGTTCCGGCGGACGCGGTGGATTCGGGGGCGGAGGCTCCGGCGGCTTCGGCGGCGCGAGCACGCGCTCAAGCAGTAGTCGCGGCGCTTCCAGCATGGGAGGCTCGCGCGGCGGCGGCGGCGGCGGTTTTAGTGGCGGCGGTCGCGGTGGCGGTGGCGGTGGCGGTGGCCGCGGCGGAGGTGGTGGCGGCCGTGGCGGTGGCGGCCGTCGGAGGTAGAGAACTATGAACAGGAGAACGACCATGAAACCAGTGCTGTTGAATCCGAAGCTCTCAAGAATTTTAGGCGCGGCGGGCGCGGCCGCTTTCTCTTGTCTGCTGCTGCTCGTCGCCGCGTCGCAGGCGGGCGCGCAAAGTCCGGCGGCGTCCTCCGTGAGGGCCAGGACGTTCACGACGGCAGAGGAGGCCGTGGAGGCGCTCGTCGCCTCCGCGGAGAAGTTTGACGAGGCGGCCCTCACGGAAATCCTCGGGCCGGACAGTTACGACATCATCCACACGGGCGAGCCTGCGCGCGACCGGGAAGTTGCGGCGGAGTTTGCTCGGCTTGCCCGCGTCAAGCAGGGCGTCGCTCTAGACCCCATGAACCGCCGCCGCGCGGTGCTCACCATCGGCGACGACGACTGGCCGTTCGCCGTGCCCATCGTCAAGCGGGGCGGGAAGTGGGCTTTCGACTCCGGGGCGGGCCGCCGGGAACTGATCTATCGCCGCGTCGGCAGGAACGAGCTGGACGCCATCGAAATCTGCCGCGGCTTCGTAGAGGCCCAGCACGAGTACGCGCTCGCCAAGCGCGGCGACTCGGGCGTGAATCAGTACGCGCAGCGCATCATCAGCACGCCCGGCAAGCAGGACGGCCTCGCGTGGCAGAACCCGGACGGCACGTGGGGCGGCCCCATCGGCGATAAGGCTGCGCGCGCCATCGAGCGCGGCCACGCCCAGGGCGAGCCGTACCACGGCTACTACTTCAAGGTGCTGAAGGGGCAGGGGCCGTCCGCGCCGCTCGGCGAGCTGGACTTCGTCCAGAAGGGCGTCATGATCGGCGGCTTCGCGCTCATAGCCTTCCCCGCGCAGTACCGCATCACCGGCGTGAAGAGCTTCATGGTGAGCCACGACGGGGTGGTCTACGAAAAAGACTTAGGCCCGAACACGCTGGAGATTGCCAGGAAAATAGAGCGCTTCAACCCGGACAAAACGTGGAGTCCCGTGGAGGAGGAGCCGCTGCCGAACCCAGGGCAGCAATAATTTATCGAACGGGTGTTGTCCACGCAGTCGGGTTTTCGGGAGAGTGGTTATGAAAAAGAAGCTGACGGCCTACGTGATGACGGTCTGCCTACTGCTCGCCTCTTCTGTCAACGGGCAGGAGAAGGAGCGGGTCGAGAAAGACCTTCTCGGGGAGAAGGCGATTCCGTCCGAAGCTTACTACGGCGTGCAGACCGCGCGGGCTCTCGAAAACTTTCGCATCTCTGGCGTCCTCATCAATCACTACCCCGGGTTTATAGAAGCCTGGGCCATCGTCAAGCTCGCCGCCGCGCGGGCCAACACGGACGTTGGCGCGATGAAGAAAGAGAAGCTGGCGGCCATCGAGATGGCCTGCCAGGCGCTGCTCGACGGCAAGCACCACGACCAGTTCAAGGTTGACTGGTATCAGGGCGGCGCGGGCACCTCCACGAACATGAACGCCAACGAGGTGCTCGCCAACGTTGCGCTTGAGCTGTCGGGGCACAAGAAGGGCGAGTACCAGTTCATAGAGCCGCACGACGACCTGAACATGTCGCAGTCCACGAACGACTCCTACCCGACGGCGATCAAGGTGGCGTTCCTCCTGCGCAACGACAAGCTGATCGAAGAGCTGAAAAAGCTCGTCGCCTCTTTCCGCGCGAAGGGCGACGCCTTCCTGGAAGTCGTCAAGATGGGCCGCACGGAGATGCAGGACGCCGTGCCCATGACCGTCGGCCAGGAGTTCCACGCGTTCGCCGCCTCGCTCGAAGACGAAATCCGCCTGCTGCGCGACGCGGAGAGATACCTCTACGCGGTCAACATGGGTGCGACGGCCATCGGCACGGGCATCAACGTGCCGAAGGGTTATCCCGAAAAAGTCGCGGCGCACCTCGCCAAGCTCACCGGCAAGCCCATCGTCCCGGCCTCGGACATGCTCGCGGCCACCTGGGACCAGCAGGGGTTCGTCGTCTACTCCTCGGCCCTGAAGACGCTCGCGGTGAAGCTGTCGAAGATTGCGAGCGACCTCATCCTGCTGACTTCCGGCCCGCGCGCGGGACTATCAGAAATTAATTTGCCCGCGTTGCAGCCGGGCTCGTCAATCATGCCTGGCAAGGTCAACCCCGTGATCCCGGAGTTGGTGAACATCGTCGCCTTCCGCGTCATGGGCAACGACTTCAGTGTCGGCCTTGCCGCCCACAGTGGTCAGTTGCAGCTCAACGCCTACGAGCCGCTCGCGGGCCTGGCGGTGCTCGAATCACAGGCCCTGCTCTACACCACTTCCATAGCCTTACGCACCAAGTGCGTGGACGGCATCACGGTCAACGAGAAGACGCTCGCGCGTTATATGGAAACCACCGTCGGCATCGTCACCGCGCTCAACCCCATGCTCGGCTACGAAAAAGCTACCGAGCTGGCCGGCGAGGCTTACAGGACGGGCAAGGGAATTCTCGAAATCATCCGCGAGAAAAAGCTGCTGACGGAGGAGCAGATCAAAGAGCTGCTCGACCCCGTCAAGCTGAGCGGGCTTGATAAGAGCAAGTACAAGAGACAGCAGTGAGTCATGAAGAAGGAGAGACACCATGATTAAAGAAGACAAGAGACTCGACGGCAACTCCGGTTTGATAGAGCGGCCATCTGAACAAGACTGTGAAGACCCGCTCGGCGGTCCGGGCGAGTTGATTTCGCGGGAGGTTCCGCCCGGCGTGGACCGCCGTGACTTCCTGATCCGCAGCGCTGTCGGCGGTGCTGCCGCAGTGATGATGGGTCGCTCTCTCTCGGCCCACGAGAGAACAGCTCAGGCCCTCGCCACGCTCCCACAGCAGCAGACGGGACCGGCACCGCCGCTCGCTGCCGACTTAAATGTCGTGAAGAAGCAGAAGGGGCCGGTGCTGACGACCGTTGACGAGTTCTACAAAGTGGGTCCAGGCCCGTCAAGCTCGCACACGATTGGCCCGATGCGCATCACCTACGATTTTTATCAAAGGGCAACGAAACTGGCCGCGGACAAACTCGCCAAGGCGACGGCTCTGAAGGTTCACCTGTTCGGGAGCCTCAGCGCCACCGGCAAGGGGCACGGGACGGAACGGGCCGCACTGGCTGGACTGGTGGGAAAAGAGCCGGCAACCGTGGACCCGTTGTTTCTAGACAGCCTGCGCGACAAGCCCGACCAGACGTTCCAGGTCAAGTTCGGCGACAAGGCGATAGATGTCAGCCTCAAGGACATCATCTACGACGCGACGAAGGGCGACTTCAAGCACCCGAACACGATGACCGCCAAGCTCTTGGCCGGCGACGAGGTGCTGCTCGAACAGGAGTACTACTCGGTGGGCGGCGGATTCATCGAGTGGAAGGGATACACGCCCCCGAAGAAGAACCCGCCGAAGTACCCGTTCGCAACGATGAAAGAGCTTCGGGCCCACGCCGACAGTAACAAGCTCTCAATCGCGAAGGTCATGCTTGCCAACGAGATGTCCATCGCGGGCAGGACGGAAGAGGAGGTTTACGCCTTCGTTGACAAGATCATCAACGCCATGGTCGCGACCGTTAAGTCGGGGCTCTCGATGCCGGAGGATGACGTGCTGCCCGGCCCGATCAAACTGCACAGCAAGGCGGCGACCGTGTACAAGCGCGCCATGGATGATTCGAATCAGTCCGACAAAGGCATCGGCGCTCTGGCGGCATTCGCGATCGCGGCATCCGAAGAAAACGGGCGCGGCCACCTCGTTATCACGGCTCCGACCGGCGGTTCCGCCGGCGTCATGCCGTCGCTGGTCTATGGGCTCCTTGAGGTTCGTAAGCTCGATAGGCAGAAGGTCCGTGACGGGATGCTCGCCGCCGCGGCCGTCGGCTACCTCTGCAAGCACCATGCGACTCTGTCTGCGGCCGAGGGCGGCTGCCAGGCGGAGATAGGCGTGGCGTCTTCGATGGCTGCCGCCTTGATCGCTACCGCGTACGACGCAGAATCGCGCGTGGTCGAGAATGCTGCCGAATCGGCTCTGGAACACCACCTCGGGATGACGTGCGACCCCGTCGCCGGTTACGTGCAGGTTCCGTGCATCGAGCGATGCGCGTTCGGCGCAGTCAAGGCGTGGACGGCCTACGCCATCGCCAGCAACGAGATCGCGTCCCGGCACCGCGTCGATTTCGATGCAACCGTGCAGGCTCTGGCCCAGACCGCGAAAGACATGAACAGCAAGTACAAGGAGACGAGCGAGGCCGGTCTCGCCCAATCAGTAGTGCTTTGCTGAGCGAACTGGGCTCCTCGATGGAACTCGGCTTGGGGAGCGTTCCGCGAGCAGCCTCCATTGTTTAGCGGGGATGGCTCGCCAAGTCATGGGAAGCTTCCGTGGCTTGGCGAGGTGTCGCAATTCCATTACTCCGATCATTCCAGGATGGCTTCTGGAGGCAGGTCCAATATGTCGGTACACCGCGCATACATCAAGCTCTCAGTCGCCTTGGCGTTGACCTCAGTTGCGTTGTTCACGACTTCTGCCTTCGGACAGTCTCCGGCAACCAGCCCCAACAGCACCGATAAGGGAATCGCCGCTGCTCAGGAATCTCAGGTCAGCAAGCTCGGGAACACAGTCGCTGCTGAAGAACCCCGGCCCACAGACCTTGAGAGCGAAGTCGCAGCCGTAAAGGCGGAGAACGCCGCTATGCGAGAGCTACTTCGCAAGATGGAGGAGCAACAGAAGACGCTGCTTGAACAGTTCGACCGTTTGCAGCGACGGCTTGATGGGGGCACGGCAACGGATGTGGCGACCGCCGGTCAGCCAACTGTACCGCCGACAACGGCAGAGGACTCGGTGCCGGCAGCGAGTGACGCGTCGAACACCCCGCAAGCGGTAACAAATCCGGCAAATACTTCCGTACAGCCGGCCTCCGTCGAGCGTTACCAGGATGGAATTGTTCTTTGGAAAACTCCCGACGACGCTAAGGTGCCGTTCCTGCTGAGGTTCAACAACAATACCCAGATCAGATATCTAAATACACTTTCATCCGACGATACTTTCACCGACCATCTGGGCAACGTCCGCGAGGTCCATAATCGCAATGATATTACGGTCAATCGCTCGATGTTCATTTTGGGCGGCTACATCTTCGACAAGAGGTTGCGATATAGCCTCACCGTCTGGACATCCGCCGGGGCCGCCTCGATTGTCGTGGCCGGGAACATTGGCTGGCAATTCAATAAGCACCTCACGCTCATGGGAGGTTACACGGGTGTTCCGGGGAGCCGGTCACTCGTTAACACGTTCCCATATTATACCGCGACGGATAGGAGTATGGCGGACAACTTCTTCCGCCCCGGCTTCACACAGGGCGTCTGGGCGACCGGAGAAATCGGGAAGGGGTTCAATTATATCGCGTTCGTCGGCAACAGTCTCAATACCCTGAGTATCACGGCAAACAAGATTGATACCAAACTGCTGCTTTCCGGTAGTGTCTGGTGGGAACCGCTGGGTGGGTACGCTGAACCCGGCAAATCGGTCAACATGTACGATGATTATTTTGCCAAGAAAAAGGTCCGCATTCGGATCGGCACCTCGTTGACAAGGTCCCCGGAGGACCGTTTTTCAAATCTCGATCAATCAAGTCCTGATAACACTGCGATCTACAATTCCGACGGCGTCCTTGCGTTCTCCACCGGAGCGTTTGCGCCGGGTGTGACCGTCGAAAAAGCTCTCTACAAAATGTGGGCGATAGACGGCGGCGTCAAATACAACGGGCTCGCGGTCAACGGGCAATACTTCATGCGTTGGCTAAGCAATTTCGAAGCTGACGGGCCGCTTCCGGTCACCTCGACGTTCGACCACGGCTATGAATTGTCGGCGAGCTATTTTGTCATTCCTAAGAGGCTGGCCGTGTATGGCCGCAGCTCCCAGGTCTTCGGACAGTTTGGCGACGCGTATGAGTACGCCGGCGGCGTCAAATGGCATTTCCTCCCGACCGAGCGTTTATGGCTCAACGCCGAGCTGATGCGGGTTAACAAGGCACCTTATAGCGGAGCGTTTACTCCGTATACCGCGGGCATGAACGGTTGGGCGCCGATGATTCAGACGATCATCGCTTTTTAAGGACTGAGATTCGATGGAAACGCCGGCAACAATAGAAATGATAGGCCGACACGATTCGCGCGTGAACGTCCGCGTGGCGGCGGTCGCCTGGGTCGTGGCGGCGGTCTTCTATTTCTATCAGTACGTCTCGCGCTCGGCCCCGGCCGTCATGATGCCACAGTTGTCGGACGCGTTCGGCTTGAGCGCCCTCGGCGTTGCTTCCATCGTCGGCCTCTTCTACTACGGCTATTCGTTCTTCAGTCTCGCGGCGGGGGTCGCCATAGATCGGCTGGGGCCGAAGCTGCTGTTGCCCGTCGCGGCGGTGGCGATGTTCCTCGGGGCGATCCTGTTCGCGGCTGGCAGCCCCGAGGCGGCGAGCGTCGGCAGATTTTTGCAGGGGGCCGGCGGGGCCTTCGCGGCGGTGGGGTCACTCTACATCGCCGCCAACTACTTTCCAGCCTCACGCGCCGCCACCCTGATCGGCGCGACGCAGATGTTCGGGATGGCGGGCGGCGCCGCCGGGCAGTTCGCGGTCGGGCCGATGATGAGTCGCGGCCTGGCCTGGAATTCCTTCTGGGTAGGCATGGCAGCCATCGCCCTGGGGCTCGGCGTCGTTCTCTTTTTTCTCCTGCCGAAGACGAAGAAACAAGAGCGGCCCGACAACTGGGCGAAGAGCGCGGCCGGCGCTTTCAAAGTAGTCTTCAGGAATCCGCAGTCAATCCTGTGCGGAATGATCGCGGGGCTGCTGTTCATCCCGACCACCATCTTCGACATGATCTGGGGCGTGCGTTACTTGCAGGAGGCGCACGGCTTCGACTACGGCTCGGCCGTCATGCGCTCGGCGACCGTCCCCCTCGGCTGGATCATAGGCTGCCCGCTGCTCGGCTTCATCTCCGACCGCCTGGGCCGGCGCAAGCCCGTCATCATCGGGGGCGCGCTCGTGCTCCTGGCCTGCCTGGCCTGGATTCTCTACGGCCCCGTGAACGTGTTGCCGCCTTACGCGCTCGGCCTCTTGGCGGGCATGGCGTCGGGCGCGGCGATGCTGCCTTACACGGTGATTAAGGAGGCCAATCCCCCGCAGTACGGCGGCACAGCGACGGGCGTCATCAACTTTCTGAACTTTACCTTCAGCGCCCTGCTGGGGCCGGTCTTCGGCTGGCTTCTCCTGCGCGTGTCGGGCGGGGCCGCGCAGATGGAATTGGGCCACTACCAGGCCGCGTTCGTCCCGCTCTTGTACGGCGTCGCCGCCGCCGTCGTCCTCGCGCTCCTGTTGAAGGAGACGGGGCCGGCGGTTCGCGCGAGGCAAGCGGGAGCGCTAGAGGAGGTTTCGAAATGAGTCAGGGGACCGGGACCGGGAAATACGAAAGGCTGTTGGAAAGGTGCGGGAGCCTGGAACCCATTCCCACGGCAGTCGCACATCCTTGCGAGGCGACGGCGCTGGCGGGCGCGGTCGAGGCGGCGAAGAAAGGCTTGATCGCGCCGATTCTGATCGGCCCCGCCGACAAGATTGACGAGACCGCCAGGTCGGCCGAGATAGACCTCGGCAATTTGCAGATCGAAGACGTTTGGCACAGCGATGAGGCGGCCACCAAGGCGGTGGAACTCGTCAGGGAGGGCCGCGCCGAAATCCTGATGAAGGGGAGCCTGCACACGGACGAGCTGATGTCGGCGGTCGTCGCGCGCGACGGCCTGCGCACGGGCCGCCGCATCAGCCACGTCTTCGTCATGGATGTCCCCACCTACCACAAGGTGCTCATCGTTACCGACGGCGCGATCAACATCGCGCCGACGCTCGAAGACAAGGTGGACATCTGCCAGAACGCCATAGACCTCGCCATCTCGCTCGGCCTCGAAAAGCCCAAAGTCGCCATCCTCGCCGCGGTCGAGACCGTCACCTCGCGCATGCCCGCGACCATAGACGCCGCGGCGCTCTGCAAGATGGCCGAGCGGGGGCAGATCAGGGGCGGGGAGCTGGACGGGCCGCTGGCCTTCGACAACGCCATCAGCAGGGAGGCGGCCGCGACGAAGGGCATCACTTCGGAGGTCGCAGGCCACCCGGACATCCTGCTCGCGCCGGACCTCGAAGCGGGCAACATCCTCGCCAAGCAGCTCACTTTCCTCGCCAACGCAGACAGCGCGGGGCTGGTGCTCGGGGCGCGTGTGCCCGTGATACTGACGAGCCGGGCCGACAGCGTGCGGTCGCGGATTGCCAGTTGCGCGGTCGCCGTCCTGATGGCGCACGCGCGACGCATCAGACTGCTCGGGATGGCTTGAGATGGACGACTACGCCCTCGTACTCAACGCCGGCTCGTCGAGCCTCAAGTTCTGCGTCTTCCAGCGGCCGCAGGGAGAGGGCTGGCGGCTGGAAGCGCGGGGCCAGATCGAAGGCTTAGGCACGTCGCCGCGCCTGTCAGCCAGAGACGACGGCGGCAAAAGCCTCGCCGACGAGAAGCTGGACGCGGGGACGGTTCGTGACGGGCGCGACGCCGTCGCCGTTCTCGCCCGCTGGCTTCGTTCCAAATACGGCGGGGCGCGAGTGCTGGGCGTCGGCCACCGCGTCGTCCACGGCGGGGCGCGGTTCACAGGCCCCACCGTCCTGAGCCGGGAGGTTCTCGCGGAGCTTCACGAGTTGGTTCCGCTGGCCCCTCTGCATCAGCCGTACAACCTGGCGGCCATCGAAGCGGTCTTTGAGCGGTTGCCGGACGTGCCGCAGGTGGCCTGCTTCGACACGAGCTTTCATCGCGGCCACAAGGCGGTGGCAGACTTGATACCGCTGCCACGAGACATCTGTAAATCCGGCCTTCAGCGATACGGTTTCCACGGGCTCTCTTACGAATACGTCGCTTCGGTCTTGCCGGGGGTAGCGCCTGAGATTGCTCGGCGGCGCGTCATCGTCGCCCATCTCGGGAGCGGCGCGAGTTTGTGCGCCATGAAAGAAGGCAAAAGCGTTGACAGCACCCTCGGCTTCACGGCCCTTGACGGGCTTTGCATGGGGACGAGGCCGGGCGCGCTCGACCCGGGTATTGTCTTGTATCTCTTCCAGAACCTCTGTCTCTCCCTCAGAGATGTGGAGACGATACTCTACAAGAAATCGGGGCTGCTCGGCATTTCCGGCATCAGCAACGACATGCGCGACCTGCTTGGCCGGAGCGAAGAGGAAGCGCGCCTGGCCGTGGACTACTTCGTCTACCGCGCCGCCAAAGAGATAGGTGCGCTCACGGCCGTGCTGGGCGGCGTTGACGCGCTGGTCTTCACCGCGGGCATCGGCGAGAACTCGCCCGAGATACGCCGCAGAATCTGCGAGGCTTCGCGCTGGCTCGGCGTGGAACTCGACCCGGAGGCGAACGACAGTCGAGGCCCGCGAATCTCCGCGCCGCAAAGCAAGGTCTCGGCGTGGGTGATTCCGACCAACGAGGAGCTGATGATAGCCCGGCACACAGGCGCGTTGCTCGGGTTGAGATGAGCCGGCCGTGAACGGGCGAAAGAGAGGATGACCGCGATGGCTACCACTATTACGGAAAAGACTGCCGGCGAGAAAGTGCACTCGGCGTGGGAGGGCTTCCGGCCGGGGCTCTGGCAGACGGAGATTAACGTCCGCGACTTCATACAGCAGAACTACGAGCCTTACGAGGGCGACGGCTCATTCCTCGCGCCCGCGACCGAGCGGACGAAAAAGCTCTGGGGGCGGCTGAGTGAACTCTTCGTCGAAGAGCGCAAACGAGGGGTACTCGACGTTTCGCAGGTCCCCAGCTCCATCACCGCGCACGGCCCCGGCTACATTGACAGGGAAGCGGAACTCATCGTCGGCCTCCAAACCGAAGCGCCCTTGAAGCGGGCCATCATGCCGAACGGCGGGTTGCGGATGGTCTTGAGCGCCCTCAAGGCTTATGGCTTCGAGCCCGACCCGCGGGTGGCGGAGACGTTCACGAAGTACCGCAGGACGCACAACGACGCCGTCTTCGACGCCTACACGGAGGACATCAGGCGGTGCCGCAGCTCGCACATTCTCACGGGACTCCCGGACGCTTATGGGCGCGGTCGCATCATCGGCGACTACCGCCGCGTGGCCCTCTACGGCGTGGCGCGGCTCATCAGTCGGAAGCAGGAGGAGAAGCGCGGCCTGGACTCGGCCATGTCCACGGAGGACATCATCCGCGATCGCGAGGAGCTGGCCGAACAGATTCGCGCGCTGAAGGAACTCCAACTGATGGCCTCGGCTTACGGGTTCGACATCTCGGCCCCGGCGCGGACGGCGCGCGAGGCCGTGCAGTGGCTCTACTTCGGATACCTCGCGGCGGTCAAAGAGCAGAACGGCGCGGCGATGTCTCTGGGCCGGACCTCGACCTTCCTGGACATCTACTTCGAGCGCGACCTGACAAGCGGGGTGATGACCGAAGCGCAGGCGCAGGAGATCGTTGACGACTTCGTCATCAAGCTGCGCATCGTCCGGTTCCTGCGGACGCCGGAGTATGACGAGCTGTTCGCGGGCGACCCGACCTGGGTCACCGAGTCAATCGCCGGCATGGGCGACGACGGGCGGCCGCTCGTGACGAGGACGAGCTTCCGCTTTCTACAGACGCTCTACAACCTCGGCCCCGCCCCGGAGCCGAACCTGACCGTCTGGTACAGCCCGCGCCTGCCCGACGGGTTCCGCGCTTTCGCCTCGCGTGTGGCGATAGACACCAGCTCCATCCAGTTCGAGAGCGACGAGATCATGCGCGGCTCTCTGGGCGACGACGGGGCCATCGCCTGCTGCGTCTCGCCCATGCGCATCGGCAAGCAGATGCAGTTCTTCGGCGCGCGGGCCAACCTCGCCAAGTGTCTCCTCTACGCCATCAACGGGGGGCGTGACGAAATCACGGGCGCGCAGGTCGGCCCGGCCCTCGGCGCGGTCGAGGGGGAGTATCTGGACTTCGACGATGTCGTGGGCAGGTTCGAGAGGATGATGGGATGGCTCGCGGGCGTCTACGTCAACGCCATGAACGTCATCCACTACATGCACGACAAGTACGCCTACGAGCGAGTCGAGATGGCGCTGCACGACTACGCGCCGCTCAGGACGATGGCCTTCGGCATGGCGGGCATGTCGGTCGTCGCCGACAGCCTCTCGGCGATACGCCACGCGAAGGTGCGAGTCGTCCGCGACGAGACGGGGCTGGTCACGGACTACGAAACGGAAGGCGACTTCCCGAAGTTCGGCAACAACGACAACCGGGTTGACCACCTCGCCGCGTGGCTCGTCTCGACCTTCATGAGCAAGCTCAGGAAGTACCCGACTTACCGGGACGCCACGCACACGCAGTCAATCCTGACCATCACCTCGAACGTCGTCTACGGCAAGAGCACCGGCAACACCCCGGACGGGCGGAGGCTCGGTGAGCCGTTCGCGCCGGGGGCCAACCCCATGCACGGGCGCGACAGCCGCGGCATACACGCTTCGGGCGCGTCGGTCGCCAAGATTCCTTTCCGCGACGCGGCCGACGGCATCTCGCTGACGGCCTCGCTGCTCCCGGAGGGGCTGGGGAGAGTCGCGGAAGACCGCGTCGCCAACCTGCGGAGCATGCTCGACGCGTTCTTCGGCTCGACGGGCTTCCACATGAATGTCAACGTGCTCAACCGGGAGACGCTGATGGACGCGATGGAGCACCCGGAGAATTACCCGCACCTGACGATTCGAGTCTCCGGCTACGCCGTCCACTTCGTGCGCCTGACGCGCGAGCAGCAGATGGATGTCCTCAGCCGCACTTTCCACGGGGAGGCGGCGACGACATGAGCGCGCAGGTGACTTCTCGGAAAGCACGGCTTGAGGCTCACAGCCCTTTCGAGCTGCGCCTGAATCAGGGCCGGGACGTGCCGGAGTCGGTCGTGAAGCAGGCGCTCGTGAGCGGGGAGCTGGGCTTCCTTCATTCGTTCACGACGGGCTCGACCGTTGACGGGCCGGGCGTGCGCGTCGTCGGGTGGACTGCTGGCTGCCAGTTCCGCTGCCTCTACTGCCACAACCCGGACACGTGGAACGTGATGAACGGCATCCCCGTGAGTTTAGAGCGGGCGGCCGAGGCGCTGCGCCAGTACCGGCACGGGCTGAAGGTGATGGCGGGCGGGTTCACCCTGAGCGGCGGCGAGCCGCTGATGCAGGACCGCTTCGCCGTCCGCCTGTTCGCCGCCGCCCAGGCGATGGGCATCCACACGGCGCTCGACACTAACGGGTATTTAGGCGACCGGCTGACCGACGAGGAGCTGGAGAGGATAGACCTCGTGCTGCTCGACATAAAGGGCTGGGATGCCGAGCGCCACCGCCGCCTGACGGGGAAGGAGATCGGCCCGACGCTCGGTTTCGCGCGCCGCCTGGCCGAGCGCCGGCGACCCGTCTGGCTGCGTTACGTGCTTGTGCCCGGTTTGACCGACGACCCCGCGGACATCGCGCACCTCGCCAGATTCGTCGCCGGCCTGGGCAACGTCGAGCGCGTGGACGTGCTGCCCTTTCACCAAATGGGCCGGTTCAAATGGAAGAAGCTCGGCCTCGACTACGCGCTCGCGGGCGTAGAGCCTCCGACGCTTGCAAACGTCGAGCGCGTTTGCGAGCAATTTAGGGCCGAAGGGCTCAAGGCGTATTGAAGTGTCGAATGGGGGAGTCGGAGCGGATGAACGTACGGGTCAGTACCGCCTGAGGTAGCGGGCGGGTCACGGAATTGCGGTTTGTAGGTTGCCAATTGCGGATTGGAAAACCGGCTGCTGATCCGCACTCCTCAATCCGCAATCGGCACGCCCGCTACCCCAGGCGGTACTGACCCGTACTAGAAAGAGAGGCGCACCATGAGACCGAACAAAGTTCGATTCATTCTCCTTTTTATTCTCGCCATCGCGTGCGCGCAAGTTACGAACGCGCAGGCGAAGAAGCCGAACGTCGTGATTCTTGCCACGGGCGGGACCATCGCCGGGGCCGCCGCGACCGGGACGCAGGCCGGCTACACGTCCGGCGCGGTGACGATTGACGCGATGCTCGCCGCCGTCCCCGGCATCAAGGACTTGGCCGGCGTCAAGGGCGAGCAGGTCTCCAACGTCGGGTCGCAGGACATCTCGTTCGACATCATGCTCGCCCTCGCCAAGCGCATCAACGAACTGTTGGCCCGCGACGACGTGGACGGCGTAGTCGTCACGCACGGCACGGACACGATGGAGGAGACCGCTTTCTTTCTCAACCTCGTGGTGAAAAGCGACAAGCCGGTGGTGATGGTCGGCTCGATGAGGCCCTCGACGGCGGTCAGCGCGGACGGGCCGCTGAACCTGTACAACGCCGTCGGCGTGGCTGTTGACCCGAAAGCCAGGGACAGGGGCGTGCTGGTCGTGATGAACGACTGGATACACGCAGCGCACTCTCTGACCAAGACGAGCACGACGGCCGTGCAGACCTTCATGTCTCCTTTGCGCGGCGTCGTCGGAGTAGCCAATTACGGCAAGAACGATTTCTACAACAGCCCAGCCTGGAAGCACACCGCGGCGAGCGAGTTCGACGTGGCGAACGCCACCAAACTGCCGCGCGTTGACATCGTCTTCGCCTGCGCCGACATGTCCCCAGACTTGATAGACGCCTCCGTGGCGAGCGGCGCGAAGGGCATCGTCATCGCGGGCGTGGGCAACGGCAACATGAACAAGGCTTCGCTCGAAGCCGCTGCCAGGGCGGTCAGGAAAGGTGTGGTCGTCGTCCGCAGCAGCCGCGTCGCGACAGGCTCGGTCGGGCGGAACGTGGAGGTGAACGACGACGAATTGGGCTTCGTCGCCTCGGACGAACTCAACCCGCAGAAGGCGCGGATTCTGCTCTCGCTGGCGCTCTTGAAGCAGCGCTCGGCGGGCGAAATCCAAAATATGTTCTACAGCTATTGACCGTCCGAGCGTGCGGGAGCCGCTCAAGCGATGATCTGGATCGAACTCGGCATCCTTCTGGCCTGCATCGTCGTCGGCGCTCGACTCGGCGGGATGGCGCTCGGCACCGTCTCGGGCATCGGCCTCGCCCTTTTCGTCTTCGTCTTCGCGCTGCCGCCGGGTGCCCCGCCGCAGACCGTCATCGGGATGATCGTCGCGGTCATCACCGCGCTCGCCGCCGTGCAGGCCGCGGGCGGCCTGGACTACCTGGTGTCGGTCGCGGAAAGGATTATGCGACGACGCCCGCAATACATCACCTTCGTCGCGCCGGTCGTCACCTACGTGCTGGTCCTCGCCTCGGGCACGACGCACGTCATCTACGCGCTGCTGCCGGTCATCGCGGAGGTGTCTCGGAAAGGCGGCGTGCGGCCGGAGCGGCCGCTGTCAATCAGCGTCATCGCGGGCTTCCAGGGCGTGGTCGCCTCGCCGATTTCGGCGGCCACGGTGGCGATGATCGGGCTGCTCGCGGCCAAAGGCGTCTCGCTCCCGAGCCTCCTGGCGGTCACCATCCCCTCCACCTTCCTCGGCGTCCTCGTCGGCGCGCTGGCGGTCGCTTGGCGGGGTAAGCGGCTGAGCGACGACGAGGAGTATCAGGAGCGCCTCAGGAGCGGCACGCTCAAGCCCCCGGAAGCGTCGCCGCAGATGCTTGGAAGGGAGTTGACTAACGCGCGCGGCTCGACGGCCCTCTTTCTCACGGGCATCGTCCTGGTCGTGCTGATCGGCATCTTCCCGAACCTGCGCCCGACTTACGAAGTCATCGGCGGCGGGCCGGAGACGGATCAGGTGGAGATGGGGATGGCGATTATGATTTTCATGCTCGCCGTCGCCGGGTTGACGATGATTCTCTTCCGCGCCTCGCCCGAGGCCGCCCTCAAGGGAACGATCATGCGCAGCGGCATCACCGCCGTCATCTCCATCGTGGGCGTCTCCTGGCTCGGCTCGTCCTTCTTCGAGGGCAACCGGCCCCTCATCGTCGGCGGCATCTCGGACCTCATACGCCTCTACCCCTGGGCGTTCGCCGCCGGCATGTTCGTCCTGTCAACCATGCTCTTCAGCCAGGCCGCGACGGTCGCCATCCTCATGCCTGTCGGCCTGGCGTTGAACCTTCCAGCCCCGCTCCTGATCGCGGCCTACCCGGCCGCCAACGGCGTCTTCTTCCTGCCGACTTACGGGACCCTGATCGCCGCCGTCTCGTTCGACCAGACCGGGACGACGAAGATCGGGAAGTACCTGCTCAATCACAGCTTCATGCTGCCGGGTCTGGTCACGGTAGTTACGACCGTCGTCCTCGCGCTCTGGCTGAGCAAAGTCTTCGCACCGGTGGGATAACGTGAATCATGAAACGACAAGACAGCTTGACGCGCCGCTGGGCAGGTTCCTGCGCGCGCCGATTAACTGGCTGTGGGTTTTTGTGCCAGTCACGGCGGCCCTGGAACTCGCCGGGTCGGCGCCCGCGCCGGTCATCTTTTTTGCGGCGGCACTGGCGATTGTCCCCACTGCCGCCCTGATCGTGCGCGCGACCGAGCAGCTTGCGATGCGCACGGGCGACGCCGCGGGCGGGCTGCTGAACGCGACCTTCGGCAACGCGCCCGAGTTGATTATCTCCCTGGTGGCGTTGAAGGCCGGTTACCTGGGGATGGTGCGCGCGACGCTGGTCGGGGCCATTCTCGCCAATCTGCTGCTGGCGCTCGGCCTGGCCTTCCTGTTGGGCGGGCTGCGCTATCGCGACCAGTGTTTCAACCCCTCGGCCGCGAGCGCCTACAGCACGATGATGTTTCTGGCCGCGACGAGCATCGCCGTGCCTTCGGCCTTCAGCCGCGACTTCGCGCCGCGCGGCGTGATCCCGCAGGAGCAATCGCTGAACGTCGGCATAGCCATCCTGCTGCTCGTCGCCTACGGGCTGTACGTGCTGTTCTCACTCAAGACGCATCCCGGCACTTTCGCCAGCGTGGAGACTGAAGGCGGGGCAACGCATGAAGAGGAGCCGTGGGGATTGTCGCGGGCGGTCGGCAGCCTGCTCGGCGCAACCGTGATCGCGGCGTTGATGGGCGAGATGCTGGTCGGCGCTGCCGAGGGCACGGGCAAGGCGCTCGGGATGTCGGACATCTTCATCGGCATAGTGTTTCTCGCCGTCGTGGGGGGCGCGGCCGAGAGCGGGGCGGCCGTTTCGATGGCGCGGAAAAACAAGATGGATTTGTCGGTCGGCATCGCGCTCGGCAGTTGCATCCAGGTCGCGCTGTTCGTCGCGCCGATTCTGGTGCTGGCGAGCTACGCAATCGCGCCCGAGCCGCTCCAATTGGCGTTCAGCCGGGCCGAAATCGGCTCGCTCTTCATCGCCGTGCTCATCGGCGCGATGGTCTGCAACGACGGGCAATCCAACTGGTACAAGGGCGTCCAACTCATCACGGTCTACGCCATCATCGCGCTCATGTTTTATCTGATCCCGGTGGTTCTGTGATTGAACTCGGACTGGTGGAGCGATGCTGCTAATCGCCATTTTCGTAGCCCTGATCTTCCTGTACGGTCTGTTCTCCTCGCGCCTGGAGCGGACTCCAGTGACCGCGCCGATAGTCTTCACTGTTGCCGGAGCGCTGGCGCTGTTTTCCCTGCCGGAATCACCAGACCGTGAGGGCGGTCAGCGATTCTTCCTCGGCATCGCGGAGCTGGGCCTCGTCCTCTTGCTGTTCAGCGATGCATATCGCACAGACCTGCGCGTGTTGAAGAGTTTGCGCAGCCTTCCCGTCCGCCTCTTGAGCGTCGGAATGTTGTTGACCATGCTGCTGGGGTTTCTCGCCGCGCTCGCCGTCCTGCCGGGCCTGTCACTCTGGGAGGCGGGAATCCTCGCCGCCATCCTCGCGCCGACCGACGCGGGGCTCGGCCAGATCATAGTCAACAGTCCGCGCGTGCCGATGAAGATTCGCCAGGCGCTCAACGTGGAGGCGGGGCTTAACGACGGGTTGTCCGTCCCGTTCCTGCTCTTTTTCATCGCCCTGGCCGGCGGCGGCGCGGAAACCGGGGGCAACAGCCTCACTCAATACATAGTGGAGCAGTTGGGTTACGGGGCGTTGATAGGCGTCGGCATAGGGCTCATAGGCGGCCGGCTGCTGGGAGAGTCACACCGCCGGCATTGGACGGCTCACATGTGGCTCCAACTCGGCGCACTCGCGCTGCCGCTCGGCTGCATGCTCGCGTCTGAAGCCGTCCACGCGAGCATGTTCATCGCCGCTTTCGTCGGGGGCATGGCGGCGCAGGCCGGGTTTAAGGAAGGCGGCGACGCCGACGCCGTCGAGTTCACGGAGCACGCGGGCCAGTTGTTCAATCTTTCGGTCTTCTTTCTCTTCGGCCTGCTCGTGGCGCACGACTGGCGACAGTTCAACGCCCGGCATCTGCTTTACGCGGCGCTCAGCCTCACGGTGGTGCGGATGTTGCCGGTCGCACTCGCGCTCGTCGGCACTCGGCTGAGCGCCGCGACCGTTCTCTTCGTGGGCTGGTTCGGCCCGCGCGGCCTCGCGTCAATCGTCCTCGGTCTCGTCTACCTCGAACACGAGGCGCGGCAACCGGGTGAGGCCACCATCCGGCGGGCGGTGATGGCGACCGTGCTGTGCAGCATTTTCGCGCACGGGTTGAGCGCGTTGCCGGGGATGAAACTCTACGCGCAGAAGCTCACGGCGTTGCCGCGTGACGCCCCCGAGTTCGATGCTCCACAGGCCGATGCCCTGGAAGCCGAGGTCGTCGCTCGGCATTGATACTTCCGTGATGACGTTCGCAGCTTTTCTCGCGGGGGACAGCTCTCGCTTTAACGTGGCCCGTCGGCGTCCTTGGGGACGTAACCGTCCCGCGCGCGCACGGCCAGGTCGGGCCGCTGCACACGCACCTTGATCTGCCGCCGCTCGCCCGCGCCGGCGAGCGGCTGCTTCGGGTAGTAGCCGAGACTGTACTGGCGGCGCAACTCCTCCGCGATCTGCGAAAAGGCCGACGCGAGTTGTTGCGGGTCGTCGGCCCTGTAAAGCTGCCCGCCACTCTTTTCAGCCAGCGCGCGGAGATAGCGCCCGGCCAGCTCGTACTCGGCGCGGGTGATGCCCAGAGGGTCCAGCACCACGGACGGGCGGCTGTAGGTGGGGCGGGGCAGGCGATAGCTGCCGGAGTATGGCCGACCGTTCATGACCGTGACGCCCCCGCCCGTGGCCGCGTCCAATTCCTCGAAGGTGTCATACTGGATGGGGAAGACCAGGGCGTCCAACTCCTCGACCTCGCGAACGGTACTCTCGTAGCTGGCCTGGGAACTCGAAGTGTCCACCCCGTCGGTAAAGAGCACGATTGCCTTGCGCCCCTGGAGCTTGTTCAGGCGCTCTCTAATCACCACGTCGAGGGCGTCGTAGAGGCGCGTGGTGTTGCCTGTGCGCGCGTTGACGTTGATGACGCCCCTGATCTTGTCCTGGTCGTTGGTCGCCTCGGTCAGCAGCAGCACGTCGTCGTCGAAAGTCACCACGAGCACACGGTCCTGGGGCTGCAACCGGCGGGCGAAGGCGACGGCGGCCTCCTTGATCTCCGAGAGGCGGAAGCTGGTCGAGGCCGAAGTGTCCAGAAGGAGCGCCACGGTGAAGGGCTTCTCGGTCGGCTCGAAATAGGCTATCTCCTGCTCGACGCCGTTCTCGAAGATGCGGAACTCCTGCTGGCGCAGGTCCGTGATTGCCCTGCCCTGACGGTCGAAGACGCTGACGGGGACGGTGACGAGGTCCGTGTACACGCGCACCACGTCTCCGTCGCCGACCTCCAGCGGCGCGGAGTCTGTTGGAGGAAGAGCGGGCGACGCGGAGGGTGATGCCGCGGGCGCGGTTATTATTTTTAGTGCCGGCGGATTGCCGGCGGCCTGCACAGGCGGCGCGCCTGAGTCAATAGCGGTCGCGTTCGTGGCGCGGCGCGGCCGGGAAGCCGGGGGCGCGGGCTGTTGCGCCGCCGTAATGCCGCGCGGCGCTGACGCCGAAGCGGCCCCTTCTCTTTTGATGACGTAAGCCCCGCGCGGACACGCGGGCGAGTTCGCCTCGGCGACGACGGTGTAGCCGTCGGGTATGGTGACGCCCTTGCAGATTATAACCGGGGCTTGCGGGGCCTTCCTTTTGGCGCTCCGGGGGGAGGTCTGCGCGCGGAGGCCGTCCGCAGGCAGACCCGCCAGCAGGGCCGCTAAAGGGATAATGACTAACGACAGCCTCATGGAAGCGAGACCCCCCTTTCGGCCCCGGCCGGGATTGCTCGGAAGTGGGGTGATTATCCTCCCGCTTACTCTCCCTCGTTCCGAAATAGTTTGCTGCCGGACTTCGGGTTGATGCCTGACGAGCGGCCGAGGCTCACCGTTGATGCCAGGTCATCATTCGCTTTCGCTGCACGACGGCGAAGCGGGCCAGAATCTTCTCGCTGGTGTAGGTGGGGGCGAAGCTCACCACGTCGTGGGTTCCGCCGAAGCGCCTGTCCCCTCCCGCCAGGGCTTGCAGCTTCCCGCCTTCGCGCACCCAGTAGCCGTCGAAGTGGGTCCACATCTCCTGCTGGCCCCACCCGCGCTCCGGGCCGAGGCTCGTGTAGATGTCCGGCGGGATCGCCACCAGCCGGAACGCTTCGGGGTCGAGTTTCAGCTCCTCCTCCAGAATCCGCGGGCCGTGCATCAGGAGCGCGTTTTCGATGTCAATGCGAGTGAGCCCCCAGCGGCTCTCAAGACCGAGCGCGGTGAGCAGCCCCGTGGCGGGCATCTTTGCTTTCGGCTCCGGCTCCGGGAAGACCTCGACGAGCAGGTCTTCTTCGACGAGGCACACCTGGTATCGCGTGCCGCCGGAGTTGATGATCGGGTTGAGCAGGTAAAGCTCTAAGGCGTCCCTGGCCTTGTCGCCGCTCCCGGACGGGAGAGTCAGGCGCGACAACTGTTCCCGCGCCCACTTCTTGCTGTCTGACTTCAGGAACGAGGGCTGCCAACCGTAGGGGACGAGGTAAGCGAAGTGGCGGCGCGAGCGGGTCCGCGCGGGGGCGAGGCCGAGCCGCTCGGCCGCCGCGAGCGTCGCCTCCGGGAAGGGGAACAGCAGGTCGTCGCCCAGCTCGGTCGCCTCCGCCAGTTCGACGGCCGCGGATTCCTGCTTCTCTTCCTTCGCCACGGATTTATTCGCCAGCTTTTGAACCAGGCGGTCAAGCTGCGAGAGGTCGCCCGATTCGAGCGCGCTCAGGGCTTCCTGCCGCAGGTCAGCGGGGCTCACGGCCACAGCCTTCTTCTGCTCGACCTGCACGCCAATCTGAAGGGCTTGAAAATCTGCGCGCCGGCGCGTGTAGAAGTCCCGCTTCAAGGAATTGGTGTGTTCGAGCCGGGAAAGGATTCCGACGGCGCGGTTGCGCCACTCCCGCAGCGTCTCTGCCGAGTCGCCGAAGAAGGCGTGGAAGCCGGGGGAGAACGGGTCAATCGGGACATCGGCGAGGCCGTCGTAAACGGACTCGGCCAGCGCCATTGACTGGCCGCCTGACGTGGCGGACGCGCGGATGGTGCGGACGCGCTCGGTCAACTCGCCGGCCCTCTTCCAGTCGCCGCGCTCGACCGTGGCCCTCAGTTGTCGCTCGGCCAGGCCGAGCGAAGCGATGCTCTCCTTGAGGTAGCAGTAGGACACGTGAGAGAGCACCGCGGACATCAACCCGCGAGCCCTTTGCAGGTAAATGTCCCTGTAGAGCGTGTCGAGCTTACTTATCTCGACCAGTTGAGAGATGATCTGCGGGCTGCTTTCCTGTTGAACGGAACTGGCCTTGGACATAATCGAAACCTCCTCACTTCTCGCGCCGCCTGACGGCTAACTTCTCGCGCCTGCCTTTCGCCTTAGAATCACCGCGGTCAAGTCGTCCTTCTGCTCCGTGCCCTTGCAGAAGTCGGAGACGGCCGAGCGCAGTCTCGCAATCACCTCTTCGGCCGGAAGGTCGCGCGACTCGCGCAGGACGGCCTCCAGCCTCGCCAGCCCGAACTCTTCGCCCCCCGGATTCTCCCACTCGTAAAAGCCGTCGGTCACCAGCGCCAGAAAGTCTCCCTCGGCGAGCCGCCCTTCCGTCGCCCGGCCGTACCGGACGCCCGCGAACATACCGAGGGGAATCCCCTGGGCCTCAAGGTTCTCGACCCTGCCGGTCTCGCGCCTGTACCAGAGGATGGGGCCGTGCCCGGCCGAGAGCACTTTCAGGCGTGAGCTGACAGGGTCCAGAAAGACGACGGCGTATGTGACGAAACGGTTCGCGGACAGGTCTTCGGCCAGCAGCCGGTTGAGCTGCTCCAGCACGCCGTCCTGCCCGTTGCCGGACAGGAAACTGGCACGGGCGTAAGCGCGGCACGAGGCGCTGACGAGCGCGGGGCCTATGCCGTGCCCCGTCGCGTCGGCGAGGCTGACGGCGAGCCGCCCGTCGGGCAGCGCCTGCCAGTCGAAGTAGTCGCCGCCGGTCTGGTCGGCGGGCTGGTTCCACCCGGCGACCTCGAAGTCGTCCAGACGGGGCGGGCTCGTGGGCAACAGCCCCTGCTGAATCGAGCGCGCAATGTCCAGATCGTGAGTCATCTTTTCGAGTTCGCTCTGCAACTCGACTTCCCTGAGCGCGGCGAGAACGTGAGCTCGGATCTGCCGGGCGACGAAGGCCGCGACGACGCCGCCCGCCAGGATCAGGCCCGCGTAGATGAAAAAGGGGGTCCGCGACGACGACGCCACGCTCGCGTGCCGGACGCCCGCGTAAAAGGCGACGGCCAGATAGCCCAGCGCCGACATGAGCCCCGTCAGGAAAGAGAGGCCCGGACTCAGCCGCAACGTGGAAAGGATGATAATGAAGAAGTAGACGAGCACGGCGGGCGCGACCAGCGCCTCGTAAGGACTCATCAAACCGCTTCCCAGCAGCAGGAAGATGGCGGTCGTGGGAATTTGAGTCTCGATGAGTATTCCCAGGATCGTCCAGGTCGTCTGCGGGGCGGCCCCGCCCTGGCGGAGCGCCCTCCTGATGACCGAGAGCTTGAAGAGCTTGTACGCGATGGCGAGGCCGAGGAACAGGCCCTCCGCCAGCATGAGCCGGAGGTGCAGGACCGCCAGGCCGTGCACGACGACGTAAAGCAGCAGAGCGCCCAGCAGGCCGACGAGCCCCAGGATTCTGTATGACTCGCTTTTGAGGGCCGCCCGTTGAAAGGCTTCGGATTCTATGCGCTCCACACTCATGCCGGTTTCGCCCGAACGGAGAAGAGACAAACTCAAGCCGATGATAGCGGGCGTGCGGAGCGCCCACTACTGTCAAAACTGACAGTGGGAGGCCGGGGTGGAAGCAACGTTCCCCGGCTGGACAGACGTGCTGCGCCCGGGAGTGTTCGGCGCAGGGAGCAAAGACGCCCCGCCTCCCGGGCGCAGCACGCGCGGCTACCTTCTCAGTCCCGCTACGCGGCCGACGGGACCGAGGAGCGTAGCCGGGTCGGGGGAGACGCAATATCATCACGGAACGGCGAGGGGCCTCTCTTGCGTTTCCCCGGCGTCCGTTCCCGTCAACCTCCTCGCCCTTTCGATGACCTCTTCCGTCTTCATCTGTGCAGCCCCCTTACTGCTGCCAGCCGCCCCCGAGCGCCTTGTAGAGCTGGACGACCGTCAGCAGCTCGTCGCGGCGGACCTGCGCCAGGCTCCGCTCGGCGTCGAACAGCTCGCGGTCCGCGTCGAGGGCTTCGAGCAGGTTGGCGACCCCGCCGTTGTAGCGCATGTAGGAGAGGCGCGAGCGGTCGCGGAGCGTCGTGACCAGCAGCTCGCGCTGGGAGCGGACCTCTCTCACCTTGCGGTAGGCGACGAGCGAGTCCGACACTTCGCGGAAGGCGTTCTGCACGGTCCGCTCGTAATTGACTACCAGAAAATCCCGCTCAGCCTGCGTGAGCCGCACGTTCGACTTCAGCCGCCCGCCCGTGAAGATGGGCTGCGTGATCTGCGGGAGGAGGCCCCAGATGCTGCGCGACGGGCTGAACAGGTTCGAGAGCTGGGCGCTCTCGAAGCCCAGAAACCCTGTGAGCGAGATGCGCGGAAAGTACGCCTTCTTGGCGACCTCGACACGCAGGTTGGCGGCCACTATGTCCTGCTCGGCGGAGCGTATGTCCGGGCGGCGCTCGATCAAATCCGACGGCAGGCCGGCGGGCACCGCGGGCGGCGTCTGCTGCTCCGTCAGGGAGCGCCCGCGTAAGACGGCCTGCGGGCTCTTGCCGATCAGAAGGCTGATGAAGTTCTCCTGCTGCTCGACGGCCCGCTCCAGGTCTGGAATCACCTCGGTCGCGTTGAGGACCAGCTCCTCGGCCTGCCGGACTTCGAGCATGTTCGAGACGCCGCGCTCCTGCCGCAGCCGTATGATTCTGAGAGACTCCCGGCGGGACTCAAGCGTGCGCCTGGCGATCTCAAGCTCGGAGTCGAGTTCGCGCAAATTAAAATAGGAGGCCGCGACATCGCTCACGACGGTCGTCATCACGGCCCTGCGCGCCTCCTCCGAGGCCAGCAGGTCGGCCCGCGCCGCGGCCGTCGCCTTGCGGAGCCTCCCCCAGATATCAATCTCGAAGGTGAGCAGGTTGACGAGGACGCTGCCGAACGTGCGGTCGCGCTGGATGGGCTCGGGCACTGTGAACGCGCCGTCCCTGGAGATGCGCTGGGTCGTCATGTCCGTGCTCGCGCCGATGGTGGGAAACTGCTCGGAGCGTTGGAGGCCCAGCGCGGCCCGCGCCGCGTCTATCCGGGCGACCGCTTCGCGCAGGTCGTAGTTGTGGGCGAGCGCCTCGCGGATCAGCTCCTGGAGCTTTTCGTCCCGGAAGACCTCGAACCACTTCACGGCGGCGAGCGTTTGCGTGCCGGGCTGCGGCCCGGCGGCGTCAACGCCGCGGTAGTCAGCCGGCGCCAGCACCTTCGGCGGCTCGTACTTCTTCTGGTCTTCTTTCTTCTTTTTCTGGCCGACCGCGGCCGTGCTAGCCACGCACGCGACCAACAGCAGAACCATTAATCGCTTCATACGTGCTCACCTTTCCCGCCCGCGTGCAAAGTCACGACGGGCTGAGGCCCGGCCTTGACCAGCGTGTGCTCTGCCGTCACGGGCTCGGTTTCGACCGGCAGGTGCGCGCCCTCGGGCGGCGGCGCGTGCTCTGCCGGCTCCGCCTTCTTGCGCCGCCTGCGGCCGAGTGATTCGATGAAGGTGAAGTTGCCGGGGATGATGAAGACGCCGAGGAAGGTGGCGACCAGCATGCCCCAGAAGACGCCCGTGCCCATCACGTTCTGCGCGCCCGCGCCCGCGCCGCTCGCCCTCATCAGCGGCACGACGCCGAGGATGAAGGCGAAGGCGGTCATCAGGATGGGCCGGAACCGGAGCCGCGCCGAAGTCAGCGCCGCGTCCTCAAGCGAGAGCCCCTCCTCGTGCTTGGCCTTGGCGAACTCGACGATCAGGATGGCGTTCTTGGCCGCCAGCCCGATGAGCATGACGAGGCCGATCTGCACGTAGACGTTGTTGTCGTAGCCCGCCAGCCAGACGCCGAAGAAAGCGCCGAGCGCCACGAGCGGCGACCCCAACAGCACGGCCCACGGCAGCCGCCAGCTCTCGTACATCGCGGCCAGCAGCAGGAAAACAACCAGAATGGCGAGGATGAAAGTCGGCGCGGCGGGGGGCGCGACCTTTTCCTGGTAGGAGAGCGACGAGTAGGCGAAGCCCATCTCCTTAGGCATCGTCTCGGCGAAGATTTGTTCGAGCGCGGCGAGCGCCTGCCCGGAAGTGTAGCCCTTGGCGGGCGCGCCCTGAACCTCCACCGAGCGCAGGAGGTTGAACCTGGTCGTCAGCTCCGTCCCCGAGATGTCCCTGATGGTGACGAGCGTGGAGAGCGGGACCATCTGCCCCGTGGTCTTCGACCGGACGTAGATGTTGCCTATGTCCGAAGCCTTGAGCCGCGTCTCCGAATCCGCCTGGACGTAGACGCGGTAGAGCCGCCCGAAGCGGTTGAAGTCGTTGACGAACGAACCGCCCATGGAGGTTGACATCGCCTGGAAGACCTCGTTGACGGGGACGCCGAGGGTCCGCGCCTTCTCGCGGTCGAGGTCAACTTTGACCTGCGGGTAGCTCGGGTCGAACGAGGTAAAGACCGTGCCCAGCTCGGGCCGCTCGCGCGCCGCCGCGATGAACTTGGTCGTCACGTCGCCGAGCTGCTGGGTTGTCATCGAGCCAGAGCGGTCCTGAATGAGGAAGTTAAAGCCCGAGGCCGCGCCGAACCCCGACAGCGTCGGGATGTTGAAGGGGAAGACGACGGCCTCGGGGATTGCAGCGAACTGCCGCTGCAACCCGGCCATGATGCCCTTGACGTGCAGCGCCTCGCCGTGGCGCTCGTCCCACGGCTTCAGGCGCGCGAACATCGAGCCGTAGTTCGTCTGGTAGGTGTTCGTCACCACCCCGTAGCCGCCGATGGTCTGGAAGGATTCGACGCCCTCTGTCTTCGCCAGAATCTCTTCCACCTGCTTGAGCACTTCGCTGGTGCGCGCGAGCGACGCGCCCGGCGGGAGCTGGACGCTGACGCCGAGGATGCCCTGGTCCTCGTCGGGGATGAAGCCGGAGGGGAGCCTGCGCGCGAAGAAGCCCGCGCCGACGACTACGACGCCGATAAGAAGTATCGTCAGGATGCCGCGGCGCACGAGCAGGCGCGAGGTGTTGACGTAGCCGTTCGTCGTCACGTCGAAGACCTTATTGAAGCCGCGGAAGAACGCCCCGAGCGGGCCGCGCATCGGCTTCGGCGGCTTGAGCAGCATGGCGCAGAGCGCGGGCGTGAGCGACAGGGCGTTGAAGGCGGACAGCAGAACCGAGATGGCTATGGTGAGCGCGAACTGCTTGTACATGCTCCCGACCAGCCCGCCGAGGAGCGCCACGGGGACGAACACCGCGGAGAGGATGAGCGCGATGCCGACGACGGGGCCGGAGACCTCCTTCATGGCCTGAAAGGTGGCCTCCTTCGGGGCCATGCCGTGTTCGAGGTGGTGTATGACGGCCTCGACGACGACGATGGCGTCGTCAACGACGATGCCGATGGCGAGCACGAGGCCGAACATGGAGAGCGTGTTGATGGAAAAGCCGAGGGCGGGGAAGAAGATGAACGTGCCGATGAGCGAGACGGGAATGGTGATGACCGGAATGATCGTCGCCCTGATATTTTGCAGGAAGATGAAGACTACCAGGATGACCAGCACCAGCGCCTCGATGAACGTGTGCTCTATCGCCTCGATTGAGGCTTCGACCGCCGGCGTCGTGTCGTAGACGATCTTGTAATCCATGTCGGGCGGGAAGATCGTCTTGGCGTGCTCCATCGTCTCGTAGATCGTCTCGGCGGCCTTGAGCTGGTTCGCGCCCGGCAGCAAGTAGACGGCCATCGCGCCGCCCGGCTTGCCGTTCAGCCGCCCGAACGAGTTGTAATCCTGCGAGCCCAGCTCGGCGCGTCCGATGTCCTTGACGCGCACGACCGCGCCCGTCCCCGTCTGACGGACGATGATGTTCTCGAACTCTTCGGGCGTGACGAGGCGGCCGGGCGCGCTCAGGGTTTGTGTGAACTCCTGGCCCTCGGGCGTGGGCGGCGCACCGACCTTTCCCGCGGGCGCTTGCAGGTTCTGCTCCTTGATGGCGGAGATCACGTCGGCCGGGGTGAGCCCGAGCTTCGCCAGGCGGTCGGGCCGTATCCAGACGCGCATCCCGTAGTCCGTCCCGCCGAAGAGGTCAACCTGCGCGATGCCCGGAATGCGGAGGATCTGGTCGCGCAGGTTGATGCCGCAGTAGTTGACCAGGAAGTTGGCGTCGTAAGCGTCCTTGGGCGAGTAAAGCGAGATCACCATCAGGATGCTGGGGCTCTGCTTCTTGACGGTGACGCCCTGCTGCGTGACCTCGGCCGGGAGGCGCGCGGACGCGGTCGAGACGCGGTTCTGCGTGAGCACGTTGGCCGTGTCCTGGTCGGTGCCGACCTCGAAGTTAACGTCCAGCAGCATGCGCCCGTCCGAGGTGTTCGACGACTTCAGGTAAATCATCCGGTCAACGCCGTTCACCTCCTGCTCGACCGGGGTCGCCACGGACTGTTCGACGGCTTCGGCAGACGCGCCGGGGTAGGTGGCCGTCACGCGGATGTTCGGCGGGGCGAGGAAAGGATACTGCTCGATGGAGAGGCCGCGGATGACGACGACCCCGAGCAGGACGGTCAGGATGGAGATGACGATGGCTACGATGGGCCGCCGGATGAAGAAGTTCGCCACTGACTCAGCTCCCTTCGGTCTTCCGGACAGTCTCGCCCGTCGTCGGCTTGACCTCGATTCCGGGCCTGACCTTCTGCACCCCCTCCACGATCACGCGCTCGCCGGGGTTGAGCCCCTGTGGCACGACGAAGTAGTTGTCCGACTTGTCGCCGACCGTGATGGTGCGTAGAGAGACCCTGTTCTGTGCGTCTACGACCATGACGGTCTTCGCCCCCTGTAACTCCTGAACGGCCTTCTGCGGGACGAGGACGGCGTTCTCCCGCTCGGCGACCACGGCGCGCACGCGGGCGAACTGCCCCGGCCTCAGATAACTGCCGGGGTTCGGGAAACTGGCCTCGACCTTCATCGTCCCGGTCTGCGGGTCAACGACGCGGTCAACGGCCCTGAGCTGGCCCGCGAACTGGTGCGGGCTGTCGTCGGAAAGAATCAGCTCGATTCTGCGGCTCTGTCGCTGGCTGCCGACCGTGTCGGGGTCTGTCAGGTTCAGGAACTCGACTTCGCTGAGGCTGAAGTCAACCAGCAGCGGCTCGGAGGACGAGACGGTGGCGAGCAGGGTGGCGTCCCCGCGGCCGACCAGGTTGCCGACGTCAACGTTCTTGAAGCCGATGATGCCGCCGATGGGCGAGTAGATGTCGCAGTAGCCCAGGTCGAGCTGCGCCTGGGTCACACGGGCTTTAGCGGCGGAGACTTCGGCGGCGGCGCGCTCGATGGTGTACTTGACCGAGGCTTCGAGGTTGGTGAGATTGGCTTGCCTGGAAGCGACCTGGGCCTTGGCCGACCTCTCGGCCGCGACGGCCGCGTCTAATTCCAGCTCGGTGACGGCCTTCTCTTTCGCCAGCGGGGCCATCCTGTTTAAGTCCGACTCGGCTTTGCTCAGCACCGCCTGTGCGTCCGCCAGTTCGGCCTGCGCCTGAAGAACGTCCGTCCGCTGCCGCGCCTGGGCCAGGTCGGCTTCGGCCTTGGCGAGCAGCGCCTTCGCGCTTTGGAGGGTCGCCTGGAACGGGCGTTTGTCTATGCTGAAGAGAAGCGCCCCCCTCCTCACCGGCTGGCCTTCCCGGAAGTAGACCTTCTCCAGCACGCCCTCGATGCGGGCGCGCAGCTCGACCGTCTCGTGCGCCTTGGTCTGGCCGACGAACTCGCTGTAGATGGGGACCGTTCGCTGTTCCACGTCGGCCACGATGACCACGGGCGGCGGGGCCTCTGCGGCTTGCACCTGTGTGGCGTCCTTGCCCCCGCATCCTGCGTTGACCAGCGCGGCGAGCGATGCGGCCACTAAAACGGAAAAATTGCGCACTCGCAGAATGTTCATAGCCACCTCCTGTGCTGCCGGCAAATAGCAACCCGACTGATATTGCCTGCGATTTTAGCGGCGGCGGCAGACGGCTCATACTGGCAAAATTGACAGTACAGCCGAAAGCTGTTCGCCCTTACCGTCTGACGGGTGTGGCTGCGGGGCGGGCACAGTTGTGAAGCGCCTCCGGGGTGTGAAGAGCTTATGCTGACGGAGCTGATTACAGCGTTCGGGATCGTGGCAGTTTGCCTGGTGATTCACATCACCGGCATGGTCACGCTCGCCGAATGGATGCTGAGGCGGCGCGCGACGCTCGGAAAGCAGCCCGGCATGGCGCGCTCCATACTCCTGCTGCTCAACGCATTTGGATTCATCATCGTCCTGCATCTGGTAGAGACGGCGATTTGGGCAGCGTTCTATCAGTGGCAAGAGCTCTTCCCGGATTATGAAACGTCGCTCTATTTTTCTCTGGGGAGCTACACGACGATTGGCTACGGCGATGTCGTGCTTCCGCAGAGGTGGCGCCTTCTCGGCGGCATAGAGGGCGTGTCGGGCGTGCTGCTCTGCGGGCTCTCGGGCGCCTTCATTTTCGTGATCGTGAGCGCCTTGTTTCAAAGCCGCATGCAACAGCAAGCCAGGCGTTAAAATTGGGCGTCCTCAAGCCGACTATCCCGACGGCGCGCTCACTCCGGGCCGCCAGTTGTTTCGCTCTCACCTGTCAGATTTGACAGTTATCCTCCCCTCCCGCCGTGCTTACACTCCGAGTAGTACAGATGGGGAACAGACCCGCACGAAAGGAGAAAATTTTTCATGAAAAGATTGGCGACCCTTGCGGCATTCATCCTGGCCTGCGCGCCCGCCGCTCTGGGGCAGTCCGGCGAGTATGCCGTCTTGGAGGTTGAGAGCGTGAAAGTCAGCGACGTGCTCGGCGGGGCGGGCGCGGCGCACGCCGCCGCCCCGCAGCAGTCCGACGAGTTCAAGAAGTGGGAGTTCTTCGGGGGCTATTCCGCCCTGAATTTTGACAACCTCGGGGGCGACACGGACAACCCGAACGTCAACGACGTGCTCGGCGAGAAGAACACGCTGCGCGGCCTGGAGTTGGCCGTCACCTACAACTTCCACAAGTACGTCGGCGTCAAGTTCGACTACTCGCTCCACCTGCGCGAGGACAATTTCTCCCGCCCGGCGGGGAGCGGCACGGTGGATACGACCGTGCAGAATTTCCTCGGCGGCCTCCAGTTCAAGGACAACAGGGAGGACGGGCCGCGTTTCAAGCCCTTCGCGCACGCCCTCTTCGGCGTCGCCAATCAGAAGCTGGACGTTGACAGCGAGCAACTGCCCGCCGTCTTCGGCATCAGCGACTTTCACGTCAACGAGACGAGCTTCGCGATGGCCTTCGGCGGCGGGATAGACATCAGGCTCAACGACCGCATAGACGTGCGCGCCGGCCAGATTGACTGGAACATCATCAACCGCGGCGACCAGGAGACTGGGATAGTCCTGGTGCCGACGCCGTTCCAAACCGTGGGGACACCCTTCATCATATCGGGCACCAGGCAGGATAACCTGCGTCTGAGCGTCGGCATAGTAATTCATTGATTAGGTAGTGGTTCAGTATGAAGCGCAGAAGAAATTAACAGGGATGGACAGGATAAACAGGATGAAGAAAAAGCAATGATTCTTTCTCTGAATCCTGCCTATCCTGTCCATCCTGTTTGCATCTGCTTCAAACTGAACCACTATCATTGATTAGTCTCGGGCGGTAAGGCCCTGCCGCCTTCACGCTTCCGACAGTATGGGGAGGTCAGAAGCAGGCGGCCGGGAACTCTCCTGAAGCTTCGGCCGCCTCTGCGCGACAGGCAGCGCAGAGGCGGCCGTCCTCGTTTTGCTATGCCGCACGTCCAAGGGGGCTCAGGCCGCAAGTCCCCGCGGGGGCAACGCGCCTCAACCGGGCGGGGCCAGAGCCTTCCAGGCTGATGCTAACGGGAAAGAATAGAGACGCGACGCCGACGTTAAAGATTCACGAACCCGCCTCAACAGTTCGCGGCGTCTTTCGTAGGAAAGTTTGTCCAGAAGGTAGCGGAGGGCATAGGTCTCGGCCCGATGCTCGCGCTGTACTGTGATTTCGGCCGGGGTCGCGCCCAACCGCCCCGCCAGTTCTACCAGCACGGGGTCTTCCGCGTTGTATCCGTTCGAGAGAAAGTGAATTCTATAGGTCTCGGAGAGTACGTTCTGTAACTGATAGGTGGTGGCGTCGGAATTCGCCGCGTCCTCTACGTGTCCGAACTCGTGAGCAATTTTAGCGGCCGCGAGAACGTCAGTCGCGCCTTCGTCCGCACTCGCCCTTGAAAATGCGAGTGAGCCGAGCGCAGGGTAGTTAATCCTGCACGGATAGCCGTCGTCGAGCCGGTGGCCCAGGATGATGGTTGCGGCGACGAGCTTTCCTCCCTCCCATAGAAAGTCGGTGACTTCCGCCCCCCGGCCCTGGCTTTTGGAAATAACTATCGTCAGACGAAAGGCGGGGTCGCCGACGTACTTTAACCACAACCGGCGTCCGACGATGGACGAAAGGAATGTTGCTTTCCACCTGTCGTATCTGCCCCGGTATCGGTCGGGTATCACCTCCCGCAGGCCGCCGGCCGGGACCGGGTGGTCAAGTGCGTCGCTCCTCCCCGAGTGATTGCCCGCTTGCGAGTAGCTCGACGACGGGATTGCAATAATCAGGACGGTGGCGAACAAAACCCCTACCGCCGGGCGGAGTGCTTTCCGGGCGGCTGGACGGAAAGAGTAGCGCCTAGGGATGAGCGAGCCGGTGCGGCGTGCGAGTCGTAACGGCCTCAATGTCTGTACGCGCGACAACATCGAAACGCTTCGCTCCGATATAACGGCCGACCCGGCCGGTGTCTTACTCCTCGCGCCGGCCCGGGCGGCTTACCGCCCGGTTTCTCGAACCGTCAACACCCGCTTCCGCCCAGCCGAGTCGCTGTTTGTCCACCCGATACCGTGCCGGACGCGCCTGCCTGAATTCGCTGATCCACCCCTTCACGGTCGCCGCCATCACGCCTGCTTTTTCAGCGGCGGACAATTCCGTGCTCGCGCCCTCGGCGGCCTCTCGCTCCAACCGCACGCGCTTGATTACCTTGACCGGAGTCAGCAGACCCATTCCACATAACCTTCCCTTCGTCTGTCTCCCGCGGCGAGCCGCAATCATAGTTGGTCAAGAGACGCCGCCGCCCCTGTCAGTTCTTTCAGTGCGAGCCTGTCAAAAGTGACAGTTACTCGCCCGCCGTCGGCACACATAAACTTGAGGCCGGCCGCAACAGCCCGCGGCCGGAGGGGAGTCTTAAATTATGGCTAAAGCAAAAGGAGCGCGGGTGCGGGTGCGCGTCTACGTCTGGTGGATTCTGGGGCTGGAATTGATTGCCGCGCTCCTCTTGTCCCTCTTGATGTTGATGTTGAGGAGTCTTGAATGAGCTGGCTTCGGCGGTATCGCCTTCGGCTGTACGTCCGCAACTCGATCTGGATATTACCGGTGCTGGGCATCGTCGCGGGACTCGTGGCGGTCAGGCTCACGTTTAGTCTCGACCGGCTCTTCGGCTGGGAGATGAGCGTCAGCCGTGAGACCGCCGTGGGCGTCATGGGGATGGTGGCCTCCTCGATGTTCAGTCTGCTGGTTCTGGTCTGCTCGGCCGTCCTGGTCGCCGTGCAACTGGCGAGCGCGCAATTGACGCCGCGAATCATCACTCTGGTATACAGGAATCCCTACCGGAAACTCGCTCTCTCCGTGTTCGCTTTCACCTTCACTTTCTCGGTCGCCGTTTTGCCGCGGCTCGAAGGCCCAGTGCCGACGCTGACGGTCTACGTCGCCGCCTACGGCTTCCTGCTGAATCTGGCCCTCTTTCTCTTCCTCATAGACGGTGTGGGTAAGACGCTCCGCCCGAGTTCCGTCTTGCAAGTCGTCGCGCTGGCGGGGCGTGAGGTCGTCAGGTCTGTCTACCCGCGGCCGTTGAACGGAGAGAATTCCGCGCTGCCCGAGCCGGTTAAATCTTTTGAGGGAGGGCCGGCGCGCGTCGTTCCCTGCGCGGCGGACGGGGCGTTGCTGGCGTTTGACCTCGGAGGGCTGGTCTCGCTCGCGGAGAGGGCGGATTGTCTCATTGAGTTAGTCCCGCAGGTTGGCGACTACGTCGCGGCCGGCGACCCGCTGTTCCGTGTCATCGCAGGCGGCGAGGCGCTCACCGAGGACGCTTTGCGCGATTCGGTGGCGCTCGGTTCGGAACGCACCCTTGAGCAAGACCCCATGTTCGCCTTCCGCATTCTGGTGGACATCGCTTCCAGGGCTCTCTCGCCCGCGATCAACGACCCGACCACGGCCGTGCTTGCGATAGACCAGATACACCACCTCCTGCGCGACGTGGGAGGACGTCACCTGGCTGACGGTTGGGAAAAAGACGCGGCGGGCCGCGTGCGTCTGGTCTATCGCACGCCGAGTTGGGGTGACTTCGTTCACTTGGCCGTCACGGAAATTCGCCACTACGGGCGCGACAGCATACAGGTCGCGCGGCGTCTGCGGGCCATGCTGGAGAACCTGATAGAGACCCTGCCGGAGCGGCGCGCGCCGCTCCTGCACAAAGAATTGGGCCTGCTTGAGAGAACCTCCAAGCGCGCCTTCCCGGACGCAGACGACCAGGCGCTGGCGGAGATCGGCGACCGGCAGGGCCTGGGGGGCAGCCGGGATGATCGCCGCCGGCACGAGCGGGCCCCGGCCGGCGTGGCGAGCGCGCGCACCTGGCTGGGCAGTTAGGACGGTTCAGGAAGGGGTGAGTCGGTGCCAACCTGGCTTTATGAAATCCCGCCGTTGCAGGTCGCCTTGGTGATGGTGCTTTTCATCGAAACCATCTCACTCGCCGGCCTTCTCCTGACGAGACGCTACGTGACGCCACACCTTCACTACAGCGAAGGATTCAACGACGCCGTCAGCGGGACGGTGCAAGCCATCGGCGTCTTTTACGGCATCACGGTCGGCCTGATCGCCGTCGGCGTCTGGAACACGCACTCGAACGCCTCCGACCTGGTTTCGAAGGAAGCCTCCTCTATTTCGGCGCTCTACCGGGACGTGAGCGGTTATCCCTCGCCGCTCCGGGAAGAGATGCGCGCGAAGCTGCGCGAGTACACGGTGTATGTCATCGAAGTGGCGTGGCCCGCGCAGCGGAGGGGGGAAGGACAAACCCTGAATATGGGGACCAGAATCCTGGACGACTTTCAGCTCAAACTACATAAGTTCGAGCCCTCCACGGCGGGTCAAAGCGTACTGCACGGCGAGGTGCTGGCAGCTTATAACAAGTTGCTGGAGTACCGCCGGCTGCGGATAGATGCCGTCGGGAGCGGGCTTTCAGGCGTGATGTGGGCGGTCATCTGGGTGGGGGCGGCCATTAGTATCGGGGTCGCCTACTTCTACAAGATAGACGACGCGAAGCTGCACTTCATTCTGGTCGCGCTCATGGGCGGCTTTCTGGCGATGGTGCTTTTCATGATCATCATCAACGACAAGCCCTTCTACGGCTACGTCAGTGTCTCGCCCGACCCTTACAGGCTGATCCTGGAGAGAGTGATTGACGTGTCTAGATAAGGGCTGACGAAAGTGGAAGGCCGAAGGCTTCCGGCCGTCTCGCCGCGGCCTGCATTTTGTTTCCGCCCTTGCCTGTCAAAAGTGACAGTTACCTTCGGCAGAAGCCGCCTATAAAATTGACATGGGAAAGAGGACGCCCGGCCGGAAGATGTGCCCGCGTCCGTTCGCTTTCAAGATGGAGGGCGGGATGATGAAGTTCAGGGCGGCCATATTATGCTTCCTGGTTCTGACGGTCGTCGCGGCCGTGCGGGCGCAGGACGTCACCGTGGACTTTGATAAGAGCGCGGACTTTTCAAAGTTCAAAACTTACACGTGGGCGAACGGCATCCCCGCGAAGAACTACCTCATTGACCAGCGGATCAGGGCCAGCGTCGAGGAGCAACTGGCGGCGCGGGGCTTCAGTCGCGTCGAGCAGGGCGGCGACCTTAGTGTCCTGTACATCGCCGCCGTGGAGACGGACGTGCAAGTCGCCACCAGCAACTGGGTAAACACGGGCAATTGGATGACCCCTATAGCAAGCGGCATCAGCGTCAAAAGCCAGATGTGGGAGGTCGAAACGGGGACGCTCCTCGTCTGCCTCTCCGACGCCTCGGGCAAGAATCTGCTCTGGCGCGGGTCGTCCAAGTCCAGGCTCAACAGTAGAAGTAAAAAGCAGAACCCCGTGGAAGCCATGGCCGAAGACGCCAGGAAGGTCGAGGGCAAGGTCAGAAGGGCAGTGGAGAAGATGTTCAAGCAATACCCCTTGGGCAAAGCTGCGAGGTGAAAAGAGCGAGAGATGTCCAGCATCAAAGTGCGATCTGAATCAGCCGGTCTGAGCCCGCGCGTGCGCCGAATAAGTGTTCGTGTCGCCGTGCTGCTCGGTGCCTTCATGCTCGGCCTGGTCCCCGTGTGGCTCAAGGCCCGTCAATACGCCGGGGGGCTGGCCGAGGCGGAGACGCAGCTCAGGCTGTCGCGGATGCAGAACGATTTGGCCTCGGCGCTCATCAACGCGCGCAAGGGCGATTACGAGCCCGCGCGCCGGGACGCCAGCCAGTTCTTCGCGGCCTTACGCGAGGAGTCCGACAGGGAGGGCACCCCGATTCGCACGCGGCTGCGAAGGGAAGTCATTAAGCCCCTGCTCGCGCAGCGCGACGAGGTCATCACCCTGCTCGCGCGCGCCGACCCGGCTTCCGCCGACAGGCTCTTTGACCTTTACAACACATACCGTCAGCTCACCGGCGGCTGAGACTGGCAGACCTGTCTCTTCCGTCACGCTCCCTGTCAGCCTGGCAGATCTTCCAGACTTCACCTGTCAAAAGTGACAGTTACCGCCCGAACAGATGGGCCATAAAATTCGTCTCGAACGAATCCCGTGCGTGAAGCCTTGCGCCCGCCGCTAGCCCTTATCGCACGCCAGAAAAGCGAGGATTACCATGAAGCGGCTTGTCACTTCACTCATACTTACCTTCCTGATCGGCTTGCCGCCTCTTCCACCCTCCCTGGCATACCCGCAATCGGCGAGCGCGGCGCTCCGTCCGGCGCAGCCGCCCGGCGACAGGGGCTGGCCGCGCGACTACGCGACGCCGAGCGGCGCGCAGATAGTGATCTACCAACCGCAGGTCGCCAGTTGGGCGGACCAGAAACACATGGTGGCCTTCGCCGCAGCCTCGTACCTGCCCAACGGTACGCGCAAACAGGCGCTCGGCACGCTGAAGATCGAGGCGGACACAGAGGTCTCGCTGGAAGAACGGCTGGTCAAGTTCTCCGTGCTCAAGATTGCGGAGACGAATTTCCCCACGCTCCCGAAGGAGCAGGTTCAGGAATTGATCGCGGAGATTGACAAAGCCATCCCGGACGAAGACCGCATGATCGCGCTCGACCGCGTGCTGACACAGGTGGACAAGAGCCAGATCATCCCGAGGAACGTCCCCGGCATCAAGGCCGACCCGCCGAAAATCTTCTTCAGCAAGACACCCGCAGTCCTCCTCGGCTTCGACGGCGAACCCATCTGGAGCCCCATCAAGGAGAACGAGCTGAAGTTCGCCGTCAACACCAACTGGGACCTCTTCCAGCACGGGCCGACCGGCGTCTACTACCTGCGTAACGACACGTCCTGGCTCCGGGCCGCCGATTTGAAAGGCCCGTGGACACCGGCGGGCAAACTGCCCGACAGCTTCACGAAGCTCCCGGCCGACGACAACTGGAAGTCCGTCAGGGAAAACCTGCCGGGCAAGCCGGCCGCTCAGGTGCCTGCGGTCTTCTTCAGCACGGAGGGGGCCGAACTCATCCAGTTCGACGGCGAACCCCGATACAAGCCTGTGCCGGGGACCGGACTGCTCTGGGTGAGCAACACGGAGAGCGACCTGTTCCGTGAGGGGACGAGCGGCCCCGTTTACTACCTGGTCGCGGGCAGGTGGTTCAAGGCCGCGGACTTTAACGGACCCTGGGCCTTCGCCACGCCCACCCTGCCGGAGGCTTTCAAACAAATCTCGCTTGAGCATCCGCGCTCGCGCGTGCTGGCGTCCGTGCCCGGCACTCAACAGGCGGCGGAAGCCGTCCTGCTGGCGCGCGTGCCGCAGACCGCGCACGTCAACAAACGTGAGGTGAAGGCTCCCGGCGTGGTCTACCAGGGCGACCCGCAGTACGCGTCTATTGAGGGGACGCAGCTCCAACGCGCCGTCAACACGGACAAGGACATCATCAAGGTCGGCGACACGTTCTACATGTGCTTCGAGGGCGTCTGGTTCATGGCGAGCAGCCCGCAGGGGCCGTGGACGCTTGCCACTTCCGTCCCCGGCGAAATCTATGAAATCCCGGCCAGCTCTCAAGCGCATAACGTCACCTACGTGACCGTCGAGGAGGACGGCGACCCCGAAGACGATTGGGTGACGTACGCGTCCTACGCCGGCTACACAGGCACGATGATCGGCTGGGGCTGCGCCGTCTGGGGCACGGGTTGGTACTACCCGCCCTACTACTGGGGCGGCGGCTATTACCCCATCTATTACCCCGGCTGGCGGACCTACGGCTACGGCTCCTGGTACAACCCCTACACGGGAAGGTACGGCACGGCGGGAAGACTTTACGGGCCTTACGGTGGCGTCGGGTTCGGCGCGAGGTACAACCCGACGACGGGCACTTACGCGCGCGGCGCTTTCGCCTACGGGCCGTTCGGGGCGCGGGGCGCGGCCGAAGCCTGGAACTCGCGCACGGGCACCTACGCCGCCACGCGCCAGGGCTCGGGCGTCTACGGGAGCTGGGGCTCGACCAACGTGCGGCGCGGGGATGACTGGGCCAGCACCAAGCGCTTCACGAACCGCGCGACGGGTAACACCACGCGCGTGACCCGCGGCGATGACGGGGGGATGATTAGCCGCCGCGGGGAGGGCGGCCGCGGCTTCGTCGGCGCGAAGGGCGATAACGTGTATGCCGGAAGGGACGGCAACGTTTACCGGCGCGACCAGAACGGCCAGTGGAACAAGTGGGAGAACGGCGGTTGGAATTCCGTCCCGCGGCCCGACCAGTCTGTGCGCGACAGCTTCCTGAATGAAGGTGCGAGACAGAGGGAGAGGGACAACGCGGCGAGGGGCGACCGCGTGGGAGATTCCGCGCCGAGGCCGAGTCAGTCGGACCGCTCGACCATGGGCTCACTTGAGCGCGACCGCGCCGCCCGCCGCGAAGGGGCGCAGCGCACGCGCGATTACGGTTCATACCGCAGTCGCGGCGGGGGCAGCGCCGGGAGCTATCGCGGCGGCGGCTACGGTGGGGGCGGCAGGCGAGGCGGCGGCGGCTTCAGAGGCGGCGGCCGCAGACGTTAGATAAAGAATCGCAGAGTTCCCCTGCCGGATGTCGCCTCGGGTGGCGAGGGGGCTCCGGGGAGGCGCGTTGGCCGGCAGACGTTAGTGAGAGGGACGTGACGCGTATCGCCTCATTAACGTCTGCGGCGCGCGCCACGGACGGGCGATTGGAGCGTGATGAGTTTCTGGAACAGCAAAGGAAAACTCCCTGATGCGGCCAGCGCGGGCTCGCCCAAGTTTGCTGCCGGCCGTCGCGCGCTCGCGGCTTATTTGCTCGTCTCAATCGTCGCGTGCAGCTCGGCCGCCTCGGGCCAGAGCACCGCTTCCGGGGAATTGAAGGCGACGCAGCTTCCGGTGACTGGTCAGTTAGACCCGAGTCCGACCGCCGAGGAAGAAGAGGCGTGCGACGCGGCCGGTCGAAACCCTGTTTCGAAGAGCCAGATCGCTGACCAGCCCGCGGCCTCGTCGGGGCAGCAGGTGGTAGATCAGAAAATGCAGGAAGGCGGGAAGCGCGGCTCGCTGGTCATCGCGCCCATCCCCATCTCAAGCCCCGCGTTCGGCTCGGGCCTGCTCTTAATCGTCGGATACGTTTTCAAGCTCGATAAGGAGGACGCGGTCTCCCCGCCGTCGTGGCTCGGGCTCGCCGGCGAGTTTACCAGCAACGGCACCGGCGCTCTGGCCCTCGGCGGCCGGCTCTACCTGAAGGAGAACAAGTACCAGACGACCTTCGCCGTGGCGAAGGGCCGCGCCAACCTCGATTTCTACGGCGTCGGCCGCTTCCCCGGCAGGGAGGCGGTCGCCGTGCCGCTCAGCATGGGGGGCAGCATCTTCTTCGGCGAACTGATGCGCAACGTGGGCGGGAACGTCTTCGTCGGGCCGCGCTACCAGTTCCGTAAGCTGACGGCGAGGATTGACGGCGAGCTGAGGCCGGGTGGCTTCGAGGTGCCGGAGATTGACCTGAAATCCAACTCGGCGGCGCTCGGCTTTCACGTCCAGCGCGACCGGCGCGACAGCACCTTCTACCCGACGAAGGGTTCGCTCCTCGACTTCACGGCCGACTTCTTCGACCAGACGTGGGGGAGCCGGCGCGAGTACCAGACTTACAAGGTCGCGTACAACGGGTTTCACGAGGTGCGACCTCGTCAGGTCTTCGCCTACCGGGCGATGGGCTGCACGGCCAACGGCAGCGTCCCCTTCTACGACCTCTGCCTGTACGGCTTCAACAGCGACGTTCGCGGGTACACGACCGGCGAGTTTCAGAACCGCCGCATGTTCGCCGCGCAGGCCGAGTACAGGGTTGAGTGGAAGAAGCGTCTGGGCTTCGTGGCGTTCGGCGGCGTCGGCGGGGTCGCCAGGAACTGGGGTGATTTCCGCGCGGACGGTCTGCTGCCGGGCGCGGGCGCGGGCCTCAGGTTCAAGCTCGACAAGAAGAACCACATCAACTACCGCATTGACTTTGCATACGGCAGGGAAGGGCACACGCTTTCTATCGGGGTGGGAGAGGCCTTCTAGAATGCGCCGGCCCACTACTCTGCCTTGAAGGGGGCGCTCAAGGCGTATCAAGCACCCCCAATTTTTTGCAGCGGCGAGAAAATAAGCCGGTAACTTCGGCTTCGGTGCATCCGAAAAATTGTATTGTACGGGTTAGTACAAGGTGGTAGACTTGACTCAAGTAACGGGCTTGCAGTCGCCTTTGATTAGTTGCTGAGTAGCTTCTCGACGAGGCATTACTCATCCCCAAGTAATAAGGGGAGCCTTCAGTTATCAGTTGTTAGGGTCGAGGTAAGCCCCTCCCAAATCCCCCTGGCGGGTAACGCCATGTCCAGGGGTTCGCCCCTTTCAAATCAAGCCGTCCAGAGGTCGAAAAGGTTCCTCGTTGAAACTTCGGAGGACGTGGCGTGAGACTCCCCAATCGTTCACGGACTGTAATCTCTATTTCTATCCGAATGGCGGCATTGTTCGCCTCCGTCTTATTCTGCTCTCACGTTCATGCCCAATCCACAGCGTCCGTAGAGGGGCAGGTCACAGACCAGCACGGCGCGACCGTCCCCGGAGTTGAGGTCACTGCCGTCAGTCGCGAGCAGGGCTTCAGGCGCGCGGCCACCACGGACGACGACGGGAGGTTTCAAATCGCCGCCCTCGCGGTCGGCGCTTACCGGATTGAGGCCAGAGCCCCAGGCTTTCAGACCCAGATAGTCGAGAACACCACACTCGAAGTGGGGAAGAGCGTCACGCAGAATTTTCAACTCCAGGTGGGGGACGTATCCCAAGTGGTGACCGTCACGGCTGACCAAGCCCTGACCGAGCAAACGAGCATGGCGGTCGGTCACGTGGTAGACCAGCGCATGGTGCAGGAGACGCCGCTCAACGGGCGTTACTTTCTGGATTTGGGGCTGCGCGTGCCCGGGTCTGTCACGCCGCCGCAGAACGCTTTCTCGGCGGCACCGGCGCGCGGCCTCGGCTCTCTGGCGTTCAACACCGCCGGGAACCGCGAGGAGACGGTCAACTACCTGGTCAACGGCATCACGCTCAACAACCTGACGTTCAGCTCGATCAGCTTCCAGTTGCCGATCAACACGGTACGCGAGTTCAAGGTAGACAACTCGACTTTCAGCGCGCAGTACGGCGAAAGTTCCGGGGCCGTCGTCAACATCGCCACCCTCTCCGGCGGCAACGAATTCCACGGCGAGTTGTTCGAGTTCCTGCGCAACGACGCGCTCGACGCGCGCAACTTCTTCGAGCTCAACTCCAGCCGCCCCGCGCCTTTCAAGCGCAACCAGTTCGGCGGGAACGTGGGCGGACCCGTCAGCAGGAAGAAGGTCTTTTTCTTCTTCTCCTACGAGGGCCTGCGCCAGCGCCAGGGACTCGACCTTAACAGCGTCGTCCTGAGCGACGCCCAGCGCTCGGCCGTGACGGACCCGGGCATCGCAAAGTTGGTGGCGCTCATCCCGCGGGCGAACTTCGTGGACTCGTCAGGTACGCCGCGTTTCATCGGCTCTGCGAGTGCGCCGGTCAACGTAGACCTGTGGACGACGGACATCAACTACACTTTGGGCGAGCGAGACACCCTGCACGGGTACTACGCGGTTCAAGACGCGGACACGCGAGAGCCCAACCGCACAGGTAACACGATCCCGGGCTTCGGCCACACGAGCCGCGCGCTCAGACAGATTTTTACGCTGAACGAAATACACACTTTCAGCCCGGCGGTCGTGAATGAGGCGCGAGTCGGCTTCAACCGTTTCTCATCCAGGAGCACGCCGAACGCGCAGCTCAATCCAGCGGAGTTCGGAATCCTAAACGGGATTGACGACCCCATCGGCCTGCCGCAGTTCAACGTCGCCGGCGGAGCACTTAACTTTGGCGGCCCGGCGGCCCAGCCTTCGGGGCGCGGCGACACCACTTTCGTCATGGCCGACACATTGAACTGGCTCCACGGCCGGCACTCGCTCAAGCTCGGCGGCGAATACAGGCAGTTCCTCAACAACAATTTCCGCCGCGCGACGGGCTCCTTCAACTTCCCGAGCGTCGCGGCCTTCGTGGCCGGCACGTCGAACTCCTTCAGCGTCACGCTCGGCAATCAGTCGAGCAGCATCGCCCAGGGCGCGCTCGGCTTCTTCGCCCAGGACAACTACAAGCTGCGGCCGAACCTGACCCTCGAACTCGGCCTGCGCTACGAGTGGAACATGACGCCGAGCGAGCGTTACGACCGCTTCATCGTCTTCGACCCGGCGAGCGCGTCCTTGCTGCGCGTCGGGGCGGACCTAGACGCCATCTACCACGAGAACGACCTGAACTTTCAGCCGCGCGTCGGCTTCGCGTGGACGCCTTTCGTGGATGGTAAGACCGTGCTGCGCGCGGGCTACGGGATTTACGTGGATCAGCCCATGACCAGCGTCGTGCTCAGCACCGCCGGCAACCCGCCCCTGGCAATCCCACTGACTTTCAACGGGACGGTTCGCCTCGACGACGCCCTCAACGTGGCACGCCCGGCCGGCCTGGCTCCCCAGACAGTTGACCCAGACTTCGACAACGCCTACACGCAGTCGTGGAATCTGAACGTGCAGCACGAGTTCCCGGCTTTCACGCTGATGGTCGCCTACGTGGGCTCCAAGGGCACGCACCTCATCACCCGGCGCAACATCAACCAGCCCGCGGGCGGCGCTCGACCCTTCGCGGCCTTGTCAGCCTCAAGCCCCATACTGCCGGGCACGCCCCTGGGGAACATCACGCAGGTCGAAAGCTCCGGCAATTCGAGTTACAACGCCCTGTGGGCGACGGCGACGCGGCGGCTCGCGCGCGGCTTGCAGTTCGACGCCTCCTACATGTGGTCAAAGTCGCTCGACTACAACTCGTTGAGCAGCCAGGGCATCGTCGTCCAGAACAGCTACGACCTCGACGGGAGCCGCGGACTCTCCGACTTCGACGCGCGCCACCGCTTCGTCGTCAGCGCCATCTACGAACTGCCGTTCCGCGGCAACCAACTCGTGGAGGGCTGGCAGTTCGCCATCATCACGCAATCGCAGAGCGGCAACCCTGTGAACATCGTCACCACGAACAGCACCGTGAACGGCGTGCCGGGCACGCTCAGGCCGGACGTGAACGGCCCCGTCGGTATACCGGAGCACGTTGACGCCTGGTTCGACACTTCGGCTTTCACGCCCGTCGCGCGTTTCGGGAGCCTGGGCCGGAGCGTCATCATCGGCCCCGCGTTCAACAACACGGATTTGTCGGTCATCAAGTTGGTGAGGCTTGGCGAAGCCCTTCGGCTACAGTTGCGGGCCGAGTTCTTCGACCTTTTCAACCACCCGAATTTCGGCCAGCCCGGCAACGTGGTCGGCAGCCCGTTCTTCGGGAGGATCACGAGCACGCGGTTCCCGACCGGGGAATCCGGCTCCTCGCGGCAAATACAGTTCGCCATGAACCTGGCGTTCTAAGCGCGCCGCGACTTACCAGAGGAGGGACTCCATGTAATCGAGTCTTAGTCAGTCATGCTTCTCCCCGACCAGTCTCACGCGCCAACCGTCCCCGGCGGCAGCGGCGACGCTCACCACGCGCCGCTCCTTCGAGCCTCCTGCTGCCCGCCCGGCCGGGAATTAGTACCGGCCTTTCTTCTCCTGCTAATCTTCGCCGCGCTGCTCTTGACGCCGGACGTGGCGGCCCAGCCGGCGACTAAAAGGATTCTGATTCTCACCGGGTCCGACCCCAACCATCCGGGCTTCTCGATCATCACCCAGCGCGTCCGCTCAATCGTCCGCGACGGGTCGCCGGAGCGCGTCGAGTTCGTCTACGAACTTCAGGATGGCCTGGTGCGGCCCCCGCCATCCCCGCGCGAAGACGAAGAGATGGTCAGCTATTTCAAGCGTAAGTACGGGGGCGGGGGGATTGACCTGATTCTCGCGGCGGCAGCGCCCCGCCTCAGAGTCCTGATGAAGAGCGACCCGGAACTCTTCGCGGGGGTGCCCAAAGTCTTCTATGAATTTGACGAAGAGCGCGAGGCCATCTACCGTGACCTGGGGCCGAACATCACCGGGGTCTGGGCAAAGTTTGAATACGGCCGGACGCTGGACATCGCCCTCACTTTGCAGCCCGACGCCCGCAGGGTGGTCGTCATCGCGGGCGGGTCCCCGCAAGGACCACTCCTCATGGAGGAGGCCAAAACGGAGTTTCGCAAGTACGAAGGCCGGGTAGAGTTTACCTACCTGACCGACCTGACTCTCGACGAGCTGAAAAGCCAGTTGGCTGCCCTGCCTGGAAACACCATCGTCTTCTACCTGGTCTTCTACATGGACAGGGCGGGCAACAGGTATCCCGGCCCGGAGGCGCTTTCGCTGATCGCCCCCACGTCCGGCGCGCCCATCTACGGAAATTCAGACACCTTCATGGGCCAGGGCATCGTCGGCGGGAACCTGCTCAACTTTGATGAGACCGGCAAACTGCTCGGTGAAATGTGTCTGCGCGTCCTGAGGGGCGAAAAGCCGGGAGACATCCCGTCGCAGACGGCGCCCAGTGTGATGACTTTCGACTGGCGCGAGCTTCGGCGGTGGGGCATCAGCGAACAATCACTCCCGCCGGGCAGCGTCGTCCGCTTCAGGCAGTCGTCGTTCTGGGAGCTCTACAAGTGGTACGTCATCGGCCTCGCCACGGCGTGCATCCTCGAAGCTCTGCTCATCACCTGGCTGCTCCTTTTGCGCATCCGGCGTCGTCAGGCCGTGGAGAGAAACCGCGCCATCCTGCAAGCCATCCCGGACCTGATGTTCCTCCAGACCCGCGACGGCGTCTTTCGGGATTACCACGCCAAAGACCCGGACAAGCTGTACGTCCCGCCCGAAACGTTTATCGGGAAGAACATGCGTGACGTGCTGCCGCCGGAACTGGCGGAAAGGTTCCTGGACCGCTTCCAACACGTGAACGGGTCGGACGACCCGCAGGTCATCGAGTACGAGTTGGCGATGGAGGGGCAGGAGCGTTGGTACGAAGCGCGCCTCGTCCGCAGCGGCGAAAACGTCCTGAGCGTCGTCCGCGAGATTACCGAGCGCAAAGCGGCGGAGGCGGCTTTGCAGAGTAGTGAGAGCCGATTGCGCATGGCGCAGCAGGCGGCCCGCGTCGGCACCTGGGAGTGGGACGTGCGGACGGGCGAGTCGGTCTGGTCGGAGATGATCTGGGAGTTGCTCGGGCTTGAGCCGGGCGACGGCGCGACGACGGTCGAAAGGTTTATAGAGTTCATCCACCCGGAAGACCGCGACCGCGCCGTGCGTAAAGTCCATCAGGTGATCGCCGAGGGCGAGGAGTATTACGACGAGTTTCGCCTCGTCCGGCGAGACGGGCGCATGCTGTGGGTGTCGTCGAAAGGCCGCGTCATCCGCTCGGCTGCGGGGCGGCCCGAGCGGATGCTCGGCGTCAACATTGACATCACCGAGCGCAAGCACGCCGAACTGGCATTGCGCGACGCGATGGCAGTTTCGGAGCGGGACCGGGCTCAGCTTGAGTCCATCTTCCAAACGGTCGCCGACGGGATCATAGTCTCCGACATGGCAGGCAACGTCCTGCTCGTCAACGAGGCGATGGCCCGACTCCACGAATACGAGAGGCCCGAAGAGATGAAGCGGAACCTCACCTATTTCGCCACGGTGTACGAACTCTTCTACCCGGACGGGCGGCTCGTCCCTTACGAGGAGTGGCCCCTGTCGAAGGTGTTGAGGGGCGAATCAGTGGCCGACTGGGAGCTGCGGGTGCGGCGCAAGGACATCGGGCGGGAGTGGTTTCTCAGCTACAGCGGAGAGCCCGTGCGTGACGAGCGGGGCGAACAGGTTCTGGCCGTCCTGGTCATGCACGACATCACCGAGCGCAAGGCCGCGGAGGAGGCGCTGCGCCAGAGCGAGGCGCGATTCAGAAACATGGCCGACACTGCCCCGGTCATGATCTGGATAGCGGATACGGACAAGCTCTGCACCTACGTCAACAAGCAGTGGCTGGATTTCACTGGGCGGAGCATGGACGAGGAACTCGGCAACGGCTGGACCGAGAGTATTCACCCGGACGACCACGACCGCTGCCTCGGAACCTTCACCTCGGCTTCCGACCGCAGTGAGCCCTTCAAGATGGAGTACAGGCTGAGGCGGGCCGACGGCGTGTACCGCTGGGTGTTCGACACCGGCACGCCGCGCCTGTCCTCCGGCGGGGAATTCCTCGGCTACATCGGCTCGTGCATAGACATCACGGGCCGCAAAGAAGCCGAGGCAGCCCTGCAACAGGTGCTCGAAGAAGTGAACCGACTGAAGGCGCAACTCCAGGAGGAGAACATCTACCTGCGTGAAGAGATCAGGCTGGAGCACAACTTCAGCGAGATAGTCGGCCAGAGCGACTCCATCAAGTACGTCCTGCACAAAATCGAACAGGTGGCCCCCACCGACTCCACCGTGCTCATCATGGGCGAGACGGGCACCGGCAAAGAGTTGGTCGCCCGCGCCATCCACGCCGAGAGCCCACGCCGCAACCGCCCGCTCGTGAAAGTCAACTGTGCGGCGCTCGCAGCCTCGCTCATTGAGAGCGAGCTGTTCGGGCACGAGAGGGGCGCTTTCACCGGAGCCGCGAGCCGAAAGCTCGGGCGCTTCGAGCTGGCCGACAGGGCCACTATTTTCCTGGACGAGATCGGGGAGCTTCCGCAGGAGTTGCAGGTGAAGCTGCTCAGGGTGATCCAGGAAGGGGAACTGGAGCGCCTGGGCAGCGTAAAGACCATCAAGGTGGACGTGCGCATCATCGCCGCGACCAACCGGAATCTGTGGGAGGAAGTACAGAACGGCCGCTTCCGCGAAGACCTCTTCTACCGCCTCAACGTCTTTCCCATCACCATGCCGCCCTTGCGCCAGCGCGCGGAAGACATCCCGCTCCTGGTCGAACATTTCGCCAACATCTTCTCCCAGAAGATGGGGAAGAAGATAACGTCGGTCGCGCCGGCCACGATGAACGCCCTGCGCGGCTACTCGTGGCCCGGCAACGTGAGGGAACTCGCCAACGTCATTGAGCGGGCCGTCATCAATAACGGCGGGCCGGTGCTGCAAATCTCAAACATTTCGGAAGCTTTGCAGACGAAAGCGCACGACACATCGAATAAGACTCTTGAAGATGTCGAGCGGGAGTACATCATCACCGTCCTCGGCCACACGGGCTGGAGAATTGAGGGGCCGCACGGGGCCGCGGAGATTCTGGGCCTCCACCCGAGCACGCTCCGCACCCGCATGGCTAAACTGAACATCAGGAAGACACAGCAAACTCATGTCTGAGCGGCAACCGCCCGCCCGCCAATTATGATTATTGACCTTTCAGCAAGTTCCCAGCCTAAGCCCACTCCTCGCTTTGATTGATCGGGGCGCAATCGCGCTCGCGGCCCGCGCCTGAGATTTTGAGCCACCTCCATGCCCTTAACCACGGAATACCGAGGGTGCTTCGGAATTCCGTGGGTTCGTGCCCGTCGCAGCCTTAAACATTAGTCGAAGGTGATAGAAGCTATCTGACGGTGGCTAACTCACTTCGAGTAAACACGCCGCAGTCCCAGCCCTTTGTGCACGCCGATTGCTCTGCATCAAGGCATCTATTCTTCTTACACCGCGCGGGCAGAGCCCGCCGGCCTACGCCGAAATTAACACTGCCTGAACAGAGCCGCGCAACACAGAAAAAGGGTCAGAGATGGACAAGATTAAGAGTGACGACTCGATTGTCAACGTGACCAGAATCATTGTGACCCCCGAACACCGCAGGGAGCTGTTACAGACGATCTCGTCTCTGATTGATCCTGTGAAAAAGGAGAGGGGCTGCCTGGCGTACCGCTTCTACGAGGAGGCCGACGACGTGAACGCATTCGTTTTAATAGGCGAGTGGGAGACGGCAGGGGCCTGGTACGAACACCTGTACTCGGACAACTTCGCGGTCCTGCTCGGCTCCATCAGCCTCCTGTGCAACCTGTCGCCTATTGATTTCAAACTGCTGTCACACGCCGCGGGCGCAGAGGAGACGACCAGGACCAGGATCGAGTGTCACGCGTGATGATTAAGGGCTACGGCTAAACCCGATTTCGGAAAAGAGCTTCTCCCCCATGACTAAAAATCTTGCGCACAAATGTACAGGATACCGCTCCTACATAGATGTCGAGTTGAGCGAGCACTGCAAAAACGCGCCGGAAATCTACCTGCCGGCGATGCTGGACGCCCTCCCGTCGGGCGTCGCGGTGCTCGACGAGTCCGGGACGATTCTTTACGTGAACAGGGCGTGGCGGCTGTTGGCCGCCCGGCGCGGCCTGGCGCACGACCTGTTCGGGGTCGGGCTGAGCTACCTTGAGATATGCCGGCAGGTGTCGGGCGCGCCGCCAGAGGAAGCCGCCGCCGTGGCGGAGGGCATCACTCAAATCCTGCTGCGCAGGGAACTTGAATTTCAAAAGGAATATTCCTGCCGCGCTGCCCGCGCCGGGCGGCGCTCGCTGATTCACGCGACGCGGTTCGACCTGCCCGACGCATTCCGCGTTCTGGTGACTCACGACGAGATCGCGCCGGATAAACAGGACAATGACGAGGAGCACCTGCGGGCCGAGGAGACGCTCGTCAACCTGAGCGGCCGGCTCATCAACGCGCAGGAGGATGAGCGAAAACGCATCGCCCGCGAACTCCACGACGACCTGAACCAGAGGATGGCGCTCCTCTCCATCGAGCTGGCGCAGCTCGGCGAGAGGGTTCATAAGCGGCGCGGCCTGCGCCCGCTCGTCCACAGCCTGCAAACGAAGGCCCAGGAAATCTCCACCGAGATTCACCGCCTCTCTTACAGGCTGCACCCCTCGAAGCTAGACCACCTGGGGCTGGCCGCGGCCGTCGAGAGCCTGTGCGTGGAGTTCTCCGGGAGCGGGAGGCTCAAGGTCGAGTTTCACGATGAAGGCTTTCCGGCAATCCTGCCGAAAGACGTCAGCCTCTGCGTCTTCAGGATCGCGCAGGAGTCGTTGCGCAATTGCCTCAAACATAGCGGCGCGCGCAAGGCCCGGGTCGTGCTTGAGAAGGTTGGAGGGGGCGTTCGCCTCTCGGTCTCGGACGACGGGCGGGGCTTTGATCTGAGGTCGGACGCACAGCAAAAGGGGCTCGGCTTCACCAGCATGAGGGAGCGTTTGCACCTCGTTGGGGGCGAGATGCGGATTCAGTCGCGGCCCCTGTGCGGGACGCGGATCGAGATATCAGTGCCACTGACCGGGGGAAGGTGAAACTCATCAAGCGGGGCTCCTAGCAATTGATGAATGGCAATTAGGCTTTGATTGAATGGAGGGGTCATGAAACGCACGCGCGTCATCCTGGCGGATGATCACACCATGATAACGGACGCCCTGAGAACCCTGCTCGAACCCGAGTTCGAAGTCGTCGGAGTCTTCGCGGACGGCCTCTCTCTCGTCGGGGCGGCTCCCGCGCTCGGCCCGAACGTTGTAGTCCTCGACGTAGGGATGCCGAACATGAACGGCCTGCTCGCCGGCCAGAGGCTCAAGCAGTTGATGCCGTCCGTGAAGCTGATTTATCTCACGATGAATCAAGACCCGGACGTGGCCGCGGAGGCGTTCCGCCTGGGGGCCTCCGGCTTCCTGGTCAAGAACTCGGCCGCCTCGGAACTGGTCCGGGCGATCCGCGCAGTCGTGCGCGGCGGCTCCTACGTGACGCCGCTGATGACAAAAGACATGGTCGGGTCGTTCGTCCAGAACTTCAAGCACAGGAAGGAGCCGCGTGACCTGACGCTCCGCCAGAAAGAGGTGCTGCAACTGCTCGTTGAAGGGCGCTCGATGAAGGAGGCCGCCTTCATCCTCAACGTCTCCCCGCGGACGGTCGCCTTCCACAAGTACACGATGATGGAGCACCTTCATCTGAGGAGCAGCGCAGAGCTGATTCAGTACGCGATGAAGAATTCTGTGACGGCCGCTTGAGAGGCCGCTGGGGAGAGAAGACGTTGCCTGAGTTTTGGACAAAAGTCTCAAGGCGGCTCGCGCTGCTGCCGGGGCTGGCGGTGGGGATTCTCTCCGGGCTGCTGGTGACGGCCCCGCTCAACCGGCAGGCGGGCGTCCCTTCAGACCCAAAGCCTCACCAAATGTCTTTAGACATCGCTCGCCTGTCGCCCCCGGAACTCGAAGCGCTCGCGCTCGACGCCCTCGCGGCGTTGCGTGACAGGGGAGGTCCCGTGGCTCCCAGGGAATTCGCCGCCGGCTGGAGTTTGCCGGGCCGGCCCGGGAGCAACCTGCGGCAGGTGCGTGCGGGCATGAGGAACGTCAGACGACTGCTGCCGCTGGCTAAGACTCTCACGCTCGAATCGCTCAGGGAGAAGCTGAAGCCCTTAAGGCTGTCGAGAGAGAAGCGGCTCATCAGTGGGGTGCGACACATCGTGCTCGACCCCGGCCTGGGCGGCTCGGCCGAAGTGCTGGACGACGACCTGACGGTCATTTACGTCGGCCCGGATTACGCGGCTTTTCTTACCTCGGACGACGAAGCCATGCTCCTGCTCGGCCACGAGTTGACCCACGTCGCGGCGCGCACCGGGATGCTCAACAATTTTATAGAGGACGTGAACAAGGTCGCGCGGGACGCGGCCAACCTGGAACTCGCCGAAAAGCAGAAGGAGGAGCTTGCCTGCGACCTCACCGGCGCGGAAGTCCTCAAGCGCTACATCAATCTGCACCCCACGTCGGAGACGAAGGCCGAGCGTTTCTCGCGCGTCTTCGGGTACGAGCCGCCCGCCGAGCGGCTGGCCCGCGCCTGGCAAGACTTCTGCGCCTCCTACAACGGCGACTCTCTTGACGATGAGCACTTGAGCCAGGACCAGACGATTCGCGCCCTGCTCGGGCTCGACTCGGAGTTTAAGTCCCTGATACCGGGCGACGCGATTTCGACACGGCTCTGCCGCTGAGTATATTCGGTTCAAACCGCTGAAGCCCCAAAGTGACCGCCGAAGCGCGCGGCCCCGTCGCCCTCGCCCGACAGACCCCAAGCGCTTTCCCTTCAATTCGTCCTGTCATTTTTACCAGTAGTTTTTGAGGTGAAAACGCTTAGGATGGCTGGCGAAGTTTCTCCGTCACGGAGACGCCTTGCGCCGCGCCTCCCCGAAGCGAGATCGGCAACCAGGCAAATAAATTCTGCGTGAGGAGAGGAGGGAAGGTGACGCGCGCTCGAATCTTGCTCGCAGACGACCATAAGGGAATGCGCGACAGGGTCGTGCGTATGCTTGAGCGCGAATTCGAGATGCTTGAGCCGGTGGGAGACGGGCAAGAGCTTTTAGAAGCGGCCTCCAGGTTGAAGCCCGACATCTGCCTGATGGATATCTCGATGCCGGTCGTCAGCGGCATCGAGGCCGCGATACAACTCAAAGAGAACGGGTCGAAGGCCAAGATTATCTTTTTGACGATCCACGAGGACACGGACTTTCTGGTGGCGGCGCTCAAGGCCGGGGCCTCCGGTTACGTCGTCAAGCCGCGGATGGCCTCGGACCTCCGCGTCGCCGTCAAAGAGGTGCTGGCCGGCCGCACCTACATCTCGTCCTCACTGAGCCCACTCACCAGGACCGACTGAAACGCGGCCCGTTCTCTTGGGGAAAACTCCGTCATGCAAGCTGAGAAGAGGAGCGCGAACGAAGACCGGGACGAGATTTCGCCCGCGGGCGAGAGGCAGTTCAGCCTGACCTTCGCGAACGCCCCGATAGGCATGGCGATCTTCGGCCTCGACCTCCGCCTGCACAGGGCCAACAGCGCGCTCTGCGAAGTACTCGGCTACACCCAGCGGGAACTGCTCGATCACACCCTGCTCGACTTCACGCACCCGGACGACAGGCGAGAAGAGAAGAGGCTGACCGGCCGACTTCTTCGCGGCGAGGTTCCGAGCTGCCGGCTGGAGAAGCGCTGTCTCACCAGGGACGGGCGCGAAGTGTGGCTCGACCTGACGGCGCTGCTCATCAGGGACAATCAGGACGGCCCGCTCTACGGGCTGGCGATGGCCGAGGACATCACCGAGCGGAAGCGCGCCGAGGAGGCTTTGAGGGCCAGCGAGGAGCGCTACCGCTCCTTCGTCGTCAACAGCTCCGAGGGCATCTGGCGCTTCGAGTCGGCGCACCCCATAGATGCGAGCCTGCCGGCCGAAGAGCAGCTTGCGATGTTGGCGGAGCACGGCTACCTGGCGGAATGCAACGACGCGATGGCTCGTATGTACGGCTACGAGCGGGCAAGCGACCTGGTCGGAGCGGACTTCGAGGCCCTCCGCTCCGCCATAAACCCTGCGACGCGCGCCAACGCGCGCGCTTTCATCGAAAACGGCCACCGGCTCCTCGACGCTAAATCGGTCGGGGCGGACGCGGACGGCCGCCGGAGGTTCTTCTCCAGCAACCTCATCGGCATAGTCCTTAACGGATACCTGCTCCGCATCTGGGGGACGCAGCGCGACGAGACCGAGCGCAAGAGGTTTGAAGAGGAGATCGAGGGCTCGCGCCGGCAGATGCAATCTCTGGTCGCGCACCTTCAGTCGGTGAGCGAGAAGGAGAGGGCGGACATAGCGCGCGAGTTGCACGACGGCCTCGGCCACCAACTGGCGGCTTTAAAGATTGACACCTTCTGGCTCAGTAAAAGATTGCCGGACGCCGGGGCAGAAGGGGTCCGCGCTGAAATGGCAGCGAGGCTCGGGGAGATGACACAGCGTTTGGAGCAGGCGATTGCCGGGGTCAGGAACCTCTCCACGGAGTTGAGGCCGGGGGTGCTGGATAAATTCGGACTCCCGGCGGCCGTCGAGTGGCAGTGCCGAGAGTTCGGACGGCGTACCGGGCTCTCATGTCAATGTCGCCTCCCCGAGGATGAGCCTTCCTTAAGTACTGAACACTCGACCGCGCTCTTCCGCATCCTTCAGGAGGCGCTGACGAACGTGGCGCGCCACGCCGGAGCGAAGAGTGTGCAGGTGTGTCTTCGCGCCGCGGGCGGACTCGTCACGCTCCTCGTGCGGGACGATGGCAGAGGCGTGGCCGAAGAGGAGCTGTCGTCGCCCGCCTCACTCGGCCTGCTCGGAATGCGCGAGAGGGCGGAAGCCTTGGGGGGCAGTCTTAAAGTGGCGAAGGGTTTTTACGGCGGGACCGTTGTCAAGGCGAGCATCCCCTTCGACATTAACGAAGTTAACCGGCAGTAAAAGAAGGTCATGTTTCGCGTCCTCATCGTGGATGATCACGCCGTCGTCCGTATGGGCTTGAGAGAAATCCTGGCGGACGAGCGGAACCTCGAAGTGTCGGAAACGGCGGACCCGCACGATGCGCTGAGGATGATCCGCGGTCAGCAGTGGGGCCTCGTGGTGCTCGACATAGACCTGCCCGGCAAGAGTGGTCTCGAACTACTGAAGGACGTGAGGCGCGAGCAACCGCGCCTGCCGGTGCTGATCCTGAGCGTCTACCCCGAAGAGCAGTTCGCCCTGCGGACATTCAAAGCCGGGGCCTCGGGCTTCCTCTCAAAAGACACCGCCCCCGAAGACCTCGTCAGGGCTGTGAGAAAGATTCTGCGGGGCGGTAAATATTTCAGCGAGCGCGTCGTAGACCAGCTACTCTGCGACCCGAAGGCCCGCGGGGCGGAGCCGCCGCACGACCTGCTCTCCGACCGCGAGTTTGAAATCCTGTGCCTCTTCGGCCGCGGCAGGACGGTCAAAGAGATTGCCGGGGAACTTTGCCTGAGCCCGCCCACCGTGAGCACTTACCGCACGCGCATCCTGGAGAAGATGCAGATGCGGACGACCTCCGAACTGGTGCGCTACGCCATCCAGAACCGCCTGGTTAGTTGATAATCTACGCGATACTTTCGCCCTTCCCGGTCTCACTCTCGCCTCAGAAATTGAATCAGACGCTGTCATGATTTGTATGACGGCAGAGACCCTACACATCACGACAGAAAAATCATTCTTCCGCTGATTTTCAACGCCCGCGCCTGGCGGCATACTAGCCGCTTCGATTACGGAGGAAGGGCGGTCGGGAGAATGAAAGAACTAAAGATCGTCATCGCCGAAGATTCTGAAATGTTGAGCCGCCTGTTAAGGCAGACGCTTTCAAAGGTGCAGGGGTTCAACGTCGTCGGGGTGGCCGCGGACGGACTCAGGGCTGTAAGCATGGTGCGGGAGCTTAACCCGCGCGTGCTGATTCTCGACATCTCGATGCCGCTCAAGAACGGGATCGAGGTGCTCGGAGATATTCGCGCCACGGACTCTTCGACCGTCGTCGTCGTCTTCACGGCGGAGGAGTCGCTGGCTATCAAACAAGCCTGTCTGGAGGCCGGGGCCAATTACTTCCTGGATAAATCCCAGATCACGGAGTTGATAGAAATCTGCACTATGCACCTGCTGGCGTTGTCGTGAGGCTCGCCGGCAGCAGCGCGCGCCGGACGCTTCCCGGCACTTGGTAACGGCGTCCGGCGCGCGCGCAACCGCCGGGCGCGGCCGGCTGTGGGAGGTCGGCCGCGCCCGGCGCGTTAACTGTAGAGAACGACGGTCAAGCTGTGTAATTGGGAGTGGCTGCGATGAAGCAAGACGGCACTGATGCGAGGATGGAGAGGATTGAGGACACGCTCCTGCGCCTGATAGAAGGATTTGCCAGGTACAGGTCGCAGCTCATGCAGGCTTACGAGTGCGCCCAGGCGCTGTCCTCGCGCGCGGCGTTCGGGTTCACAAGCTCGGAGGCGGCGGCGCTGCACCAGGAACAATTGGACTGCGCTCTGCAAGCTTATTTCCGACTGCGCGACCAGATTGACTGGTGGCTGGAGCAGGCCCGCCAGATCATCGCCGGCATGATAGAGGTGGAAGGTCGGCAGACGCCGACCGGCGCGCCCCTTCCTGATAACGGACGGGATAGTGCGCCGGCACGCCAATCAGAAGAAGTACCGGGTGGTAAAATCCCGGTCGGACTCTTTATTGAGCTGGAAGGGTTGTTCTGACCTTCGGCCGCTCCCGACGTGGGTTAAATGACCGGCCTCGCCAACGCCGGGTTCAACACCACACGCTCCTCGGTCAGCAGCCTGTGCGCGACGCCCGCGAGAGTGGCCCCGATGATCGGCGCGACCCAGAAGAGCCAGAGCTGCGAGAGTGCCCACCCGCCGACGAAGAGCGCCGGCCCGGTCGAGCGCGCCGGGTTGACTGAGGTGTTGGTGACCAGGATGCTGACGAGGTGAATCAACGTCAGCGCCAGGCCGATGGCGACCGGGGCCGCCCCCCGCGGCGCGCGCTTGTCCGTCGAGCCGAGGATGATCAGCAGGAAGAAGAAGGTCATCACGACCTCGGAGACTGCGCCGGCCAGGAGCGAGTACTTGCCCGGCGAGTGCTCTCCGTAGCCGTTGGCGGCGAAGCCGTTGGTGGCGTGGCCGGAGGCCGCCGCGTCGAACCCCGCCCGGCCGCTCGCGATCAGGTACAGCACGCCCGCGGCTGCGATTGCGCCGGCGACCTGCGCGACGACGTATGGCATCACGTCCGAGGCGGGGACGCGGCGGGCCGCGTAGAGGCCGACCGTCACGGCCGGGTTGAAGTGGCCGCCCGAGATGTGGCCCACGGCGTAGGACATCGTCATCACTGTCAGGCCGAAGGCCAGCGAGACGCCCAGGAGGCCGATGCCGACGGCGGGATACGACGCGGCGAGGACCGCACAGCCGCAGCCGCCGAGAACCAGCCAGAAGGTGCCGAGGAATTCCGCCGCTAATTTCTTACCCATCGTCAGATTCCTCCTGCAAGGTATTTCAATCTTGCCATGCTCAGTTGCCGACTTAACGTAGGCACCCGCCGTCAACAATAGATCGTTCTTCTTGAACCCAGGCGAAGGGTCGCCGGGACGGCGCTAAAGGTCACAGCACATGGAGGACTTTATTGGAACCTGAGGCGGGTCTGTAACTGTCATTATTGACAGGTGCGGAGGCTGATTTTAAATAACAGACGGCACGCGGCATCTCACGACTCAATCAGCCGGAGCGCGGGTCGTGAGCCTTGCGTGAGCATTTTTTGACGGTTCGCCTGAATGCAGATGTGAGGGGCGGGCTTCGACGGGGCGTTAGCAGGTAGGCTGTCGTGGCGCGTCCTCGTCGCCTGTCACCTCGAACGGCGGTGACGCGCGCCTGTGGCGGCCCCGCGGGATGCGTTGTCTTCTACTCGGGAATCCAGAAGCTACCGTAGCCGCCGCTCCCGTCAACGACATAATTGACCCATTGTGACCCGCAGGATTTACACCTGAAGTGCGACTCGGTTTCAGATGCCCTGCCGTCCAGGTAAGTGCGGTGTTGCGACTCCCCGACTTGCTCAATGACACTGACTCTCTGGTCCTTGTCCTTGCAGTTCTCGCAGCCGTGTCCGCTCGTTTGAATGATTCTTTACCTCGTCGCTTTCTTGCGAAGCCAAACACGAACACGACGTCGCCATGACATTAAATATCTAAAAGCCGGAGTGTTCCTTTTTTGTTCCCATGGCTTACTGAAAGAATAAGGGGCGGCGCAAACGGATAAGGCCACGCGCCGCCCCTAATCAAGGACATTCTAACGCGAGGCCGTGCCGGGCGGACTTCACAGCAACACCCGGCGCGTGTTTTGGACGCGCCTTATATCACCACGGCCTCGACGGGCGCGGGCCGGGAGCTTCTTACATTTCGAATCGGGGGAGGAGAGAGATGACCCCTGATGACGTGATGGGTGAATCATATCACCAGGGCCTCGTCGTCGCAAATTTACTTTGCTTGTCGGCGGGCATAGGCATCTGGGACTGGGACGTGGTGAAGGACGAGCTGATCTGGGACGACTCGATGTACCGCCTGTTCGGCATCCGCAAGGAGGACTTCAGCGGGGCCTGCGACGCCTGGGCAAAATCCCTCGCTCCCGAAGACTTCGAGTGGGCGAACGCCGAAGTTCAAGCGGCGCTGCGCGGCGAGCGGGAGTGGGCCGGCGAAGACTTCGCCCTCGTCATGGCCAACGTGCAGATGACGGGACTCTCCGGCATCGAGCTCCTACGCCGGGTCGTGGAGCGCTTCCCCGAAAGGGAATTTCTGTTAGATGGTCTGGAAGTGATTCTCTTTTTCATTGCGTTTTCGGTTGAGAAGCCCGCACGCGCCTACCATTTTTGTGCCTAAAAACGAAGCTTTTAGAAATATCTCCTCCATTCCTATACTTCGTTTCCACATTCACGCTAATTTCGCTCAAAATCGCCGGAATTAAGCTGCCTCCGCACTAGGAGGCGATGCGACATGCGGAGTTGCGCCCACTTGATTTGGAAGCGGCGGCGCGTCAAGAATACGATCCGACTAAAATATCAGCCGGTTCTGTTCTGCGCGGATTCTTTTGAGGTGATGTACGAGACGCTACGCGATTACCTCGTTCGCGGGATGTAATCTGAATATCAAAAGAGATTGGCAGCCGCGCGGTTCACTTATCAGCGCCTGCTTTCGGCTCCTCCGCCCAAAAGACCCACTCCACGCCGTTCTTGTGCTTCTCGGGTGGGGAAAGCAGTCCGCGCTGCTCAAGAAGCGCGCGTGCGCTACGCTGCATGTTGGCGTACAAACATTGTGTCACGTCTGAAAGTTCCCACCCCCGACTTGCAAAGTTAGTTTTAGCAAAGGCACGCTCCATTCGGGCGCGCTTTTTCTCAAACAGGGCGGCTACCTGCTCAGCCATCTCCTGACACAACCCCTCGAACTCGGCGCATTCCTCGGCCCTGAAGACTGGAAAGTTAGGCTCGTAGTAACGCTCGGTCGGGTACTTTTTCTCCCACTCGACGGATTCTCTGAGCAGCTCGCTCCTCATCATGTCGTTGACGTGCGCGTAAACGCTCGGCGGCGAGAGCTTGAGCGCCTCGGCGAGTTGGGAAATAGTCTTCGGCTCACGGGCCACAAGGTTCAGAATCTCTTCTTTGGTGCCGTTAGGCAGGAGCTTGTTTTTAGAGATTGCCGCCCACGGGTCGCTGTACCCGCTGCCCCGCCCCGACACACAGTCACAAGGGAACCGTAGCCCTTCACGATCACTGGGAACGCCCATCTGAGACCCCTTTACAAGTTGAGTTTTAGGGCGTATCCTAAAACCACCTTAGATACCCCCTATATACATAACACTTCATGGACGGGCGGCAAAATGTTAGTGCTCATGTCCAAAAGTGAATCTGCTAATGTGCGGCCGGCGCGATGCCGCATGCACATTGTAATGTGCGTGACCACTGCCGCGCCCCTCCTTCACTGGACTCAACTACGAACGCCCGAATAGCAGCTATGTTGACCCTTTAAGGAGATAATTATGGGGAGTCCTGCAAGCATCAACGGGCATCCGATTCACCCGATGCTCATCCCGTTTCCGATTGCCCTGTGGTTCTTTTCACTCATCGCGGACCTGATTTACCTGTGGCGCGGTAATCCTGCCTGGAGAGACTGGATCGCGTTCTATGCGCTTCTCGCCGGCATCATCGGCGCAGTGGCCGCAGCCGTCTTCGGCATCATTGACTGGCTCTCGATCAAAGACCGCGAGGTGAAAAAGATCGCCAACTGGCACGCGCGCCTTAACGTCATCGCGCTGCTAATTTTCGCTGCCAGCTTTTACCTGCGCACGACGAGTGGTTCGCGGATGGTGGGCGGGAGCTACACCATCCCTCTCGTGCTTTCCGTGGTCGGCGTCGTCCTGATAACGATCTCCGGCTACCTCGGCGGTGAATTGGTCTTCAAGCATGGCGTGGCGGTCAATCCGCAATTCGACACCGCAGCAGAAGAGAGGGCCAAAGCGCGCGCCTCTTAAGGCGACACTGTCGGGGTATCGGATTTGTGACGAACAGGAGAAGAGCGATGGCAGACACAGCGGCCGACGTGCTCATCGAGTCCATTATTAATTGGGGCGTTGACACGGTCTTCGGCCTTCCCGGCGATGGCATCAACGGCATCATGGAAGCCTTGCGCACGAGACAGGACCGCGTGCGCTTCATACAGGTGCGCCACGAAGAGGCTGCGGCCTTCATGGCTTGTGCCTACGCCAAATACACAGGACGCCTCGGCTGCTGTCTCGCCACTTCGGGGCCGGGCGGCATTCATCTCTTGAACGGCCTCTACGACGCCAAGCTCGATCAAGCGCCCGTCCTAGCCATCACGGGGCAAACCTACTCCGACCTGAAGGGCAGCAAGTTTCAGCAGGAGATCAACATGACGCTCCTGTTCCAGGACGTGGCCGTCTATAACCAGGAGGTCATCAACCCGAACCAGGTTGCGATGCTCGCGGACGACGTGGGCACGCTCATCAATCACCAGGACAAATTTCTCTACTCGTTCTTCAACGCCGACCAGATTTTTGACTTCCTTCTGTCAATCGGAATGAAGCCTTTCGTCGAGCTGAGCTTCATGCCCACGGCGCTCGCCTCCGGCAGCAAGACCGTTTTCCATTATCGTGGGAATGTCACGCCGCCGAGTGATTACAGACAGTGGGCGACGCTCATCCGCAAGCTCGTCTCGCACTGGGTCGAACGCTACGGCGCTGCGGAGGTGCGCGAGTGGTTCTTCGAGGTGTGGAACGAGCCGAACCTGAAGGCGTTCTGGACGGGGACGCAGGAAGATTACTTCAAGCTTTATCGTTACACGGCCGAAGCAATCAAAGAAGTGGATTCTAAACTCCGCGTCGGCGGCCCTGCGACCGCACAGAACGAATGGATCGAAGAGTTCCTGGACTTCTGCGAGAAGAACAACCTTCCCGCCGATTTCGTCACGACGCACCACTACCCGACCGATGCGTTTGGCGAAGAAGACGACGACACGAAGACTCAGTTAGCTCAGAGCAGGCGGGGCGTTCTTCGTGAACAGGCTCAGGACGTGCGCCGCCGCGCGCGTGGGAAACCTGTTTATTACACTGAGTGGAACACGTCATCGAACCCGCGCGACCCGCTGCACGACGAGCCTTACGCGGCTGCCTTCGTCACGAAGACCGTGATGGAAGCGAACGGCCTCGTTGAAGGCTACAGCTTCTGGACGTTCTCGGATATCTTCGAGGAAAACTATTTCCCGTCGGTGCCGTTCCACGGCGGCTTCGGCCTGCTCAACCTGCACGGCATTCCGAAGCCGACTTACCGCGCGTTCGAGTTGTTACACCGTCTTGGCAGCGAACTACTGCTCGTTGACGGCTCGCACGAGACGGTGAACGCATGGGTCGTGCGCAAAGAGCGTTCGTTCACCGTGCTGCTGACCAACCACGCGCTGCCGCGACACTCCATCAAAACCGAACGGGTGGAGGTCAGGCTGAGCAACGCGCCGCGGGCGTGCTACGCCTACGTGGAGCGGATTGACGAGGCTCACGCCAACGCGCGCGCGATGTGGTGCGGGATGGGCGAGCCCGAGTACCTGAGCGCGCAAGAGGTCGAACTCTTAGAGGAAGCGTCACGGATGTGGAAGGAGCCGCACCCGTGCGAGCACGTGAAGGACGATCTTTATCTGGACATTAGTCTGCCGCCACACGCGGTGGCGGCAATCACGGTAGAGTGCTTGACCGAACACGGAGGTTCTCAGGGATGAAGCGACGGACGTTTAGCGACAGGGAGTTGTTTCGGCTTCAACGCAACACGTTCAACTACTTCTGGAAGGAGACGAATCCAGACAACGGTTTGCTGGCCGATAACACGAGCGGCGACGTTCCCTCAAGCATCGCGGCGGTCGGCCACGCGATAGCGTCATACGCCGTCGGCGTCGAACACAAGTGGGTAACGCGCGACGAAGCCATTGAGCGGACGCTCACAACCTTACGCTTTTTCTGGAATAGCCCGCAGGGGACAGGCACGGACGCGACGGGCTACAAAGGTTTTTACTATCACTTCCTCGACCTCAGGACAGGGCGGCGCGTGTGGAAGTCCGAGCTTTCGACGATTGACACGACGATTTTGCTGGCGGGCGTGCTGACCGCCGCGATGTACTTCGACCGCGACGAGAAGCGTGAGCGCGAAATTCGTGAATTGGCCGACGCACTCTACCGTCGCGTTGACTGGCAGTGGGCACAGAACAACGGGGCGGCGGTCTCGCACGGTTGGAAGCCGGAGAGCGGGTTTCTGAAGTACCGCTGGGAGGGCTACAACGAGGCGTTGATTCTTTACGTGCTCGGGTTGGGGTCGCCCACACACCCTCTGCCGCCAGAGAGCTACAGGGCGTGGACGAAGACTTATCGGTGGAAGAAACTTTACGGCATCGAATTTCTGTACGCCGGGCCGCTCTTCGTCCACCAGCTCTCTCAAATCTGGATAGATTTTCGCGGCATCCAGGACGACTTCATGCGCGAGCGCGCGATTGATTATTTCGAGAACAGCCGCCGCGCCGCCTACGTGCAGCAGCAGTACGCGATTCGCAACCCGCGCGGCTTTCGCGGCTACGGCGAATACTGTTGGGGCATCACGGCGAGCAACGGCCCCGGCCCGGCCACACGACGGATTAACGGCGTCCAGCGCCGCTTCTACGACTACCACGCGCGCAGCGCCCCCTTCGGCCCGGACGACGGCACGCTCGCCCCCTGGGCGACTGCCGCGTCGCTCCCGTTCGCGCCGGAAATAGTGCTGCCGACGCTGCAAAACTTCAAAGAGAAGTGGGGCGAGATGATGAACGAATACGGTATCTCGTGCAGCTTCAACCCGACCTTTCCGAGCCAGGAAAATAGACACGCGGGCTGGATTTCGGGCGGCCATTTCGGGATTGATCAGGGGCCTGTCATCCTGATGATTGAGAACTACCGTTCGGGCCTGCTCTGGCGCTTGATGCGGAAGTGTCCGTACATCGTCAAGGGCTTGCGCCGCGCCGGGTTTCGCGGCGGCTGGCTAGGAAGTCAGAAATAACATGGAAGAGACATTTCGCACGCGCTATCCGAACTACAACGTCCTCGACAAATGGTCATCACCAGACTGGGACGACCAGACGCGGCGTGTCGTCCGCCAACGTCTTGAAGAAGTCCCGCCGATTCGCTTCTTCACTGAGGACGAGGCTCATACTCTCGCGGCAGTCGCGGAGCGAATCATCCCGCAGCCTGACCGGGGTGATGACGAAAAAGTGCCGATTGTGCCGTGGATTGACGAGAAGCTTTACGAAGACAGGCGCAACGGCTATCGCTACGAAGAGCTGCCGCCGCAGCGCGAAGCGTGGCGGCTGGGGTTGAAGGGGATTGACGAGACGGCGCAAGCACTCTTCGGCGGGAAATTGTTCGTTGAGCTAGACCCGCTCTCGCAGGACGTGGTGCTCACCCACGTTGAGCGAGGGCGTGCGCCCGGCGAGGCGTGGGAACGAATGCCCGCCGCGCGTTTCTTCACGAGCGTGCTCTCCATCACGATAGCGAAAATTTATTACGCGCACCCCCTGGCTTGGAACGAGATCGGCTACAACGGGCCGTCGTCGCCGCGCGGCCATGTGCGCAAATGGGAGGGCGGCGTTGACCCTTGGGAAGCTCAGGAAGAGAAAGTTTGATGAGCGCAGCGACGAACGGTGACTGGACTCTCACTGCGCCGGGCATCCACGGCGAGTGTGTGCCGATGCGTGACTGGTCAAGCGAAGAGGTTGACTTCTGCATCGTCGGCGCGGGCGCGGGCGGCGGCGTGCTCGGCGCGAAGCTCGCTGAAGCAGGGTTCTCGGTCGTCATCCTTGACGCCGGCCCGCACTGGAGTCCGGCCAGGGGTTTCGTCTCGGACGAGATGGCTTCGTACAGGCTCTACTGGACGGACGAGCGGATCACGGGCGGTGATGACCCTGTGGAGTTGGGTTCTAACAATTTGGGTCGCGGCGTGGGCGGCAGCACCGTCCATTACTCTATGGTCAAGATGCGCGCGCACGCGGAAGATTTCAGACGGCTCTCGCTCGAAGGCGAGATCGCGGGGACGGAGCTTTGTGATTGGCCGATCACGTTTGAGGATTTGGAGCCTTACTACGAAGAGGTCGAAGAGGCGCTTCAGATCGCCGGGCCAACCAATTATCCCTGGGGCAAACGCCGCCGACGGTTTCCGCAGCGCGAGCATGAGCTGAACGCGTCGGCCAACATGCTCGTCCGCGGCTGTATGAAACTCGACATCCCCGTAGCGCCTTGTCCTGTTTCGACCTTGAGCGCGCCGCACGAGGACCGTCCGCCGTGCGTTTATCGAGGCTTCTGCAACTACGGCTGTACGACCAACGCCAAAAGTTCGATTCTTGTGACTTACATCCCGCGCGCCATTCGTGCCGGAGCGGAAGTGCGCCCTAACACGATGGCCGCGCAAGTAGAGCACGACCGAAAAGGGCGCGTGACCGGCGTGCTCCATTTTCAAAAGGGAAGCCGTGAGCTTTTCCGTCAACCCGCCAGGAATGTCGTCGTAGCGGGCTACGCCGTCGAGACGCCACGCCTGCTGCTTAACTCGTCAAGCGCGCTCTTTCCTGACGGCCTTGCCAACTCTTCTGGAATGGTAGGCCGTTGTTTCATGGTGCACTCCGGCCATCAGGTCTTCGCCAAGTTTCCTTACCGGATTAATCAATACAAAGCTCCTCCCGGACTCGCGCTCACCGAGCATTTCAATCGCACGATGCCGGAGGCAGGATTCGTCTGCGGATACACAATTGAGACTGTCGGGCCGCACCCGGTTGACTTCGCCGCACGCATCGCGACGGCGCGCGGGCTCTGGGGCGCGGAGCTGCGGCGCAAGATGCTCGATTACAATTACTATTCGGGCATCGGCATCGTCGGAGAGATATTGCCGCAGGCGCGGAACCTGGTGAAGCTGCCCGAGACGGAGCGAGACCAGTACGGTCTGCCTATCCCGCATATTATTTTCGGCTATCACGACAACGACCGGCGGGTCATCGGACACGCAGTCACAAAGATGAAAGAGATTCTGGAAGCGGCCGGGGGCGACGATGTTTGGGAGGCCGACCGCACGGCGCACCTGCTCGGCACTTGCCGGATGGGCAGCGACCCGAAGCGGTCTGTCGTTAACGGGGATTGTCGCGCGCACGACGTTCCAAATCTTTTCATCTGCGACGGCTCAGTTTCCCCACCTCGGCGGCGGTCAACCCGTCATTGACCATCGAGGCGATTGCCGCGCGGACGGCTGACCGCATCACTGAAATGGCGCGGCGCGGAGAATTGTCAAAATGAGGTTGCCCCAGGCGCTCCTTCTCACGCTCGCCGCCGGTAACGCGCTTGTCTTCCGGCGCGCTTTGAGCACGCTGCTTTCGACCGCATGGACATCCCCTTCCTCTTTTAGTACAATTTGTACAAACCCCTCTGATAAGCCCGGTTTTACCTTAGGCTGGCCGAAACTCGGCTGGTGTGTGTCCCCCTTTTCATTGAAGCGCCGGTAAGAACTGAAGCACTTGCAGCCACAAGCAAGCGTCGCAAGTTAGGCTGCCGAATATTACCTGAAGGCGCAGCGGCACTCCCGTAGTGGAGAGTCACTTAAAAGGAGGAAAGAACCCATGCAAGTGAAAGACGTTATGACTCCCGACCCGGCGTGTTGCACGCCGGATTCCACGCTCCAACGCGTCGCCGAAATGATGGTTGAGAACGACTGCGGGGAAATCCCTGTGGTCGAGAACATCGCGAGCATGAGGCCGGTCGGCGTCATCACCGACCGCGACATCACCTGCCGGACGGTGGCGAAAGGACTAAATCCGCTGACGATGACGGTCTCCGACTGCATGACGACGCCGTGCGTCACTGTGACGCCTGATATGTCGCTCGACGAGTGCTGCCGCGTTCTGGAGGAAAATCAGATCAGGCGCGTGCCCGTCGTGGACGCGGGCGGCGCTTGCTGCGGCATTGTGGCGCTGGCCGACATCGCCAAGCACGCCCCGAAACGCGAGACCGCCGAAGTCGTCCGCGAGGTGTCGGAGGCGAGTAGTTCGGCGTCGGCTGCGAGCTGAAGCGGGCGGTGGTTTACCGCGATCACACCGACGAGCGTAGACACGAAGGAGGAAGAGGATGGACACCGCGGAGGTGACGGAAGTCAGGCTCGACGAGCCTGTGCGCGGGCTTCGGAGGAAATGAAGGCGATGAATATCTCGCGTCCAAGAAACGTAACGCTCCCGGAACTCGCGCTGATAGCCGTCACTCGTGGGGCCATCGGTTTTGGGGCTGGCCTGTTGCTCGCGGATAAATTCAAGAGCGAGCGGCGCAAAGCCCTTGGCTGGTCGCTCCTCTTGACCGGGGCCGCGAGCACAATTCCCATAGCGTTACATCTGTTCGGCAAAAACAAGCGGGCGTCGTTGAAGACTGGCAATTGATTGGAGGGGGTTTCTGTCTCTGGATTGCTGCGCTTCCGTCAGAGGAGAAGGCTAATGATTTACCGGGATCGCACCGAAGGGGGCAAACATTTAGCAATGAAACTCACGGAGTACGCCAACCGCCCGGACGTGCTGGTGCTGGCGCTGCCGCGCGGCGGCGTGCCCGTCGCTTATGAAGTCGCGAACGCGCTCGACGCCCCGCTGGACATTTTTCTCGTGCGAAAGCTGGGCGTGCCGGGCCACGAAGAGTTGGCGATGGGCGCAATAGCGACCGGGGGCGTCCGCGTGCTCAACGAAGACGTGGTGCGGTATCTGAAGATCCCCGACGAGGTGATTGACGCGGTCGCGGCGGACGAGCAGCGAGAGCTTGAAAGGCGCGAGAAGGTTTACAGGGGCAGTCAGCCAGCGCCGGACGTGAGCGGTAAGACGGTGATCCTCGTTGACGACGGCCTGGCGACGGGTTCGACCATGCGCGCCGCCGCCGCCGCACTCCGCCTGCAAGCCCCCGCCCGCATCATCGTCGGCGTCCCCGTCTCGGCGGCTGCGACCTGCGACGAATTCAGAGACGAGGTGGACGAGATAGTGTGCGCCCTGACGCCGGAGCCGTTTCTAGGCGTCGGGCGCTGGTACGAGGACTTCTCGCAGACGACGGACGAAGAGGTGCGCGAGCTGCTCGGACGCGCCACACACGGGCGCGCGAACGCCGCGGCGAACGATAAATAGAGCATTGAAAGATCAGGCGGCGGCGTGACGACGCTCCTGCGCTTCCGGTCGCCGGTGCTGCCCGAAATGGTGGACGGCTTCGTCTCTGAGTAAAGATTTTTCGCGAACCGGGAGGAATGATGCTCGCGGCGGATAAGGGCTACACCGCCATCGTCGTTTTGCTCAAAGATTGATGGCCCGGAATTAATCCGGCGGGGAAAGAAGATGGAAGGAGGTTTTTGAGGATGGAAGCGACCAGAGTGACTGTGGACGAGGTGAAAGAGAGGATGGACAGGGGCGAGCCGTTGGCCTTTTTAGACACACGTAATCCGCAGGCGTGGGGCGAGGCCGACACTAAACTGCCGGGGGCGATTCGCGTGCCCGCCGATGAGGTGGAACAGCACATCGGCGAAATCCCGCGCGACCGGGCGGTCATCATCTACTGCACTTGACCGCACGAAGGGTCGAGCGCCCGTGTGGCGCAAGAGCTGATGGACCGCGGCTGGAAGAGCGTGCACCCGCTTTACGGGGGCTTCGACGCCTGGCGGCAGGCGGGCTACCCCGTGGAGCCGAAATAGTAAATGGAATTCTGGAGAGAGCAATGGCTAAGACAACCAAGAATGGCGGTGCCGCCGCGCGGAGACGCAGGGAATCGCCCGTCAAACGGCTCGCGGAAGAAATATCCAAAGAGAACGCGCCCGACAATCCGGTCGTCCAACACTTGCAGCGGCAGGTCGCCAACGCCGTCGTCCTTTACCTGAATTACAAGCATTACCACTGGCAGACCTACGGGCCTATGTTCCGCGACCTGCACCTGCTCTTCGACGAGTTCGCGGAGGCCGTGCTCTCGACCGCCGACGAGTTCGCCGAGCGCGTGAGGATGATCGGACAAGACCCTGTTGCCGCGCCGCAGGAGATGCTGGCGACGGCGAGCGTCCAGGTGGCCGGGCGCGGGCAGACGATGCGCGAGATGATTCAGGAAGCGGACGACAATCTCCTGATCGTTATCAAAGAGATGCGCACGGGCGCTCGCGCCGCCGACGAGGCGGACGACCCCGGCACGGTTGACCTCTTCTCACGATACGTGCAAATCCACGAGAAGCACGAGTGGTGGCTGCGCGACATTCTGGAGAAGCGCGACGGGCTGACCGTTTGAGGAGGGGGCATCAGTAAATGAATTTTGGTCGTGGCATGAATAGAGGATAGCTTGGATGCACACGTACTATCCACTTCGCGTGGTTGAGGACAAGCCATGAAGATACTTTTAGGCGTTGACGGATCGGAATATTCCGCGGCCGCAGTCGAAGAGGTCGCGACACGCCCGTGGCCTCCGGGGACGGTGGTGCGCGTGCTCACTGCTACGGAGCCTGTCGTCCCGCCCGCCGCGGAGTTGTGGTACGACGCGGGCGGTAATCTCGAACGCGCGCGGCAAGAGTTGACGACACAAGCCGAACAACTGACCGCCGGCGTCGCCGAGAGGTTGCGGGCTAGCGGCCTGAGTGCGGAGACGGCAGTGCATGACGGGGACCCACGTTCGGTGATCGTAGATGAAGCCGAGAAATGGTCGGCTGACCTGATCGTCATCGGCACGCACGGCTACAGGGGGGTGAAGCGTTGGCTGCTGGGAAGCGCCGCACAAGCAGTTGTGAGTCATGCGCCATGCTCGGTCGAGGTCGTGCGGAAGAAACCGGCTGAAGAAGCCTGAGCTTAACCGAGCTGGTTTCATTATTTCTGCCCGTTGTGGCGAGGGATAAGCTAATTCTCTATGGTTGCATGACGGGAGATAAAAACAATGAAATTTTCAAAACTGCTGCCGGCCATCCTCCCGCTGATTTCAGCTTGCGTCCTACTCGCGGCGCGGACTCCGGCCCCGGCGCTAACCGAATCATCACGCGCCGAGAGCAAATTGGCGAACACGCAATGGCAGCTCACATCCTTCGGCGCAACGGGCGCGGAATCCCTGGTCATCGAAGGCACCACGATCACGCTCAAGTTCGGCGCGGACGGCCGGGCCGGAGGGTCGGGAGGCTGCAACTCCTACGGGGGCGAATATCGTGAGCGCGGGGACAATCTCTCGTTCAGCCAAATCATCAGCACGAAGAGGGCTTGCCTTGAAGAGAGCGCGAACCAGCAGGAGCAACGGTACTTCGCCGCGCTGGAGTCAGCGAGTAAGCTCAAACTTACCGACAATCGCCTGACGATCTTCTACGGCGACGGGCGAAGCGCGCTCAACTTCGTCACAGACCCGTCCTCCAAATCCGCGGAACAGCGATACGAGAACCTGAATAGCCCCGTGGCGCTGCTCGCGTCCTTTTACAGCGCGGTGAACGCCAAAGAATACGAGCGCGCCTATCGTTACTGGGAAACCCCGCCCGGCAAACTTGAAGACTTCGCGCGGGGCTACGCGGAGACGGCGAGCGTGCAACTGATCGTCGAGCCGCCGACGCGCATCGAAGGCGCGGCCGGGAGCCTCTATTCGGAAGTGCCGACGGTGCTGGTCACTGTCAATCGCGACGGCAGCGAGCGCATCTTTGCCGGCTGCTACGTGACGCGCAAATCGAACCTGAACCCGTCGGACATTCCGAAAGAGGAAGTTTGGCGCATCTACAGGGCGAGCGTGACTCCTGTTGCGGCTGATTCGGCAATCCCGAAGCTGCTCGCACAAGCGTGCCGGAATCAATCCCCGCGCGGAGGTCGGTTAGTTGCGACAAATGGATTCCACAAACGATAAATCCAAGCAGTTGCCTTCTTCAACGCACGCGGGCGGTCAAGCAGCGGACGCCGATGCCGAATCTGTTGTCGCTAAAGCGGGCGAGAGCGAACCCCCGACGCCGGCCATAGAATTTCGCAACGTACATTTGTTGATGCTCGTAGTCATTCTGCTAGGTCGCACGCGAGTCTGGACGAAGATGCCTACAGTTTTCGCGCTGGTGGGCGTGGCGAGCGGACTCGTCAGTGCTTACTTGCTTAATCGTGAGCGGCATGATGCGGAAGGCTCGGCGTTGATGCGGCTGACGGGCTGGTTCTGGTTAGGGCTTTTTTCGTCCCTCGTCGTCGCTATCTCGGCGCTCGTGTCCTATCTCAAGCGATCCAAGCCGACCTAAGGACACTTAGGTCTACCGCCCGACGGTTATGCGAAACATTTCGGCATGATGGATGTACTCAGGGTTGCGCCCTAATCGTGTGGACTAAAAATATTGTGTGCGGGTAAAATCAACTCAAACTTTGCGGTTCCCCTTTAGAGAGCAGAAATAGACTTTCCGTCCCTCTCCTTGAGTCGGCAGACACTGTCGGCACGACTGGCTCAAGGATTTCTCCCATAATCTGGAGGTGACTCTGATCTTGATCGGAAACCGTCTTTTAGCATCTCTGCCCCGTAGCGAGCAAAAACAACTCCTGCCGAAATTGGAGCGCGTGCCTCTGGCTATCGGAGACATCCTCTACGAACCGGACGAACCCATCCGGCACACCTATTTCCCCTACCAGGGCGTGGTCTCCATCCTGACCTTTCTTGAAGGACGCGCGAGCATCGAGGTGGGCACGGTGGGCAACGAGGGGGTGGCAGGCATCACCATCTTCTTAGGAGTTGACTCATCGCCCAATCGCGCTGTGGTTCAGGTTCCGGGTGAGGCGATGAAGATGAAAGCCTCCGATTTCAAAGAGGCAGTCAAAAAGGACGGATCAAAGTTTCGCGAGCTGGTGCAGCTTTACGCCTACGTGCTCCTGACACAACTGTCCCTGTCGGTCGCCTGCAACCGCTTCCACAACGTCGAGAAGCGATTGGCCCGCTGGCTCTTAGCAATTCAAGATCGTGTGCAATCAAACGAGTTTCTCCTCACTCAGGAATACATCTCGCAGATGCTGGGGGCGCACCGCCCGCACGTGACCAAGGCCGTCGGCAAGCTTCAGAACGGGGGGCTGATCCGCTTCAGTCGGGGCAAAATCGCCATCGTCAACCGGCAAGAGTTGGAAAAAGTCTGCTGCGATTGTTACCACATCGCTAAAAACAGGTTCAACGGACTTTTCGGCGGCTAGGCTTCTACCGCCCATTTAGCCACAGTTATTTGCACATGGGGCAGCAGCAGCAGCAGGCATATCACAAAGGCTTGATGAAGAAATTTTATTCTGAAGAGAAGCGCCACAATTAATTATGAGAAGAGATAACACGCAAGCGAACAGTCATCGCGTTTACACTGCTCATGGCAAATAGTGGAGTTGATGATAGTTTAGGTAGTAGAATCTTGCAGCCCCGTAAGCGATAGATTTCCGGTCTCCACAAAACTTCCGAAAATACGTTTCCGGTCACGGAGGTTAGCCATGCCGAACATTCCTCACCAGACTTTCGACCAACCCCGGAGTGAGGAAAATCAGAACGCCGCATTAGACAAAGAGACCGCGTCTGAAATGATGGCGCAAAACGAAAGCCTGTATTCGAAGCTGGTGAACTCGCTCGGAGGCATCGTGTGGGAGGCCGACGGGAAAACTTTTCAATTCACATTCGTCAGTCCACAGGCCGAACGTATGCTCGGCTATCCGGTCGAGCGGTGGCTCAACGAACCCAACTTCTGGCGTAATCATACGCACCCGGACGACGCTGATTGGTGTGCGGCATATTGCCTGGACGCGACCGCACAGCGCAGGGACCATGAATTCAAATACCGCATGATTGCGGCGGACGGCCGCGTGGTCTGGTTGCAGGACATCGTGTCGGTCAAGATTGAGGCCGACGAGTCCGTGCGGCTGCGCGGCATCATGATAGACATCACGGAGCGCAAGCGGGCGGAAGAGGAGCTGCGCCGAACTTCGGAGCGCCTGCAACTGGCGACGAGGGCGGCGGGCATAGGCATCTGGGACTGGGACGTGGTGAAGGACGAGCTGATCTGGGACGACGCGATGTACCGCCTGTTCGGCATCCGCAAGGAGGACTTCAGCGGGGCCTACGACGCCTGGGCAAAATCCCTCGCTCCCGAAGACTTCGAGTGGGCGAACGCCGAAGTTCAAGCGGCACTGCGCGGCGAGCGTGAGTTCGCCGCCGAATTCCGCATCGTCTGGCCGGACGGTTCCGTGCACTTCATCAAAGCGGCCTCGCAGACGTTCCGGGATGAAGAGGGGCGACCCCTTCGCATGGTCGGCATGAACTACGACATCACCGAGCGCAAGCGGGCCGAAGAGGAGCTGCGCGCTTCGGAAGAGCGATTTTCCAAGGCATTCAATTCCAGCCCCATCAGGATGGGCATCATTCGACTCCGGGATGGGGCGATTCTGGATGTCAACGACCGCTGGTTGCGGGAGACGGGATACGCCCGCGAAGAGATCATTGGCCGCCCCGCCTTTGAGCTGAAAATGTGGCTCGGAGAGGAACAGCAGTCCAGACTCAGGCGCCTTCTTGATGAAGCAAAACCCCTGCGGGACGTGGAATACAGGCTCGTAACGAAGACCGGCGAGCAGCGCTTCACGCTCATCTCCGCCGAGGTGGTTGACCTCGGCGGCGAACCCTGTTACCTCTGGGCCTCGAACGACATCACCGAGCGTAGGCGTGCCGAGGAGGAGCTGCGGCAGTCGCAGGAGCGATTCTTCAGGGCGTTCCACGCCAGCCCCGTCGCCATCGTCCTCGCCCGCTTGGAGGACGGCCGACTGATAGAGGTCAACGAAACGGCGCAGCGATTCTTCGGGTTCAGCCGCGAAGAGATGATCGGGCGGACGACGGTCGAGTTAGGAGTCTGGGCCAACCCCGATGACCGCCTGCGCCGCGTGGAGGAGCTTGAAAGACTCGGGTCGGTGCGGGATCGCGAGTACCAGTTTCGCACGAGGCAGGGCGAGGTGCTCGTCGGCCTGTACTCCTCGGAGTTGATGGAAATAGACGGCGTGAAGTGCATCCAGACCGTAGTTCAGGACATCACCGAGCGCAAGGAGGTGGAGGAACAATTAAAAACTTCCAGCCGGCAGTTACGCGCTCTTTCCGAAAGCCTCAGAAAGGCGAAAGAGGACGAAGGGATACGCATCGCGCGGGAGATTCACGACGAGCTGGGCTCCGCCTTAACCAGTCTGAAGTGGAGTCTCCTGAGGCTCGATAAAGTTTATTCCGGCGACGGGAATTCTGACAGTCAATCGGGCGCACGGGAAGAAATAGACGGGATGGTAGGGCTGGTTGATACTACAATTAACACGGTCAGACGAATCGCCTCTGAGTTGCGGCCGAGTGTGTTGGATGACCTGGGCTTGATCCCTGCAATCGAGTGGCACGCGCAACAATTCCAGGAGCATACGGGAATTGTCTGTCGCTTCGATGCCCTGATAGAAAATATTGAATTGAATCGAGAGCAGGCGACCGCCGTCTTCCGCATTTTTCAGGAGGCAATGACGAACGTGCTGCGCCACGCTTCTGCGACGAAAGTAAACATCATCATCGAGGAAGAGGAGAGTGAGTTCGTGCTTGAAATCAAGGATAACGGCAGGGGTATCGCGGAGAGTGAACGATTAGGGATACACTCTCTTGGCCTGCTGGGGATGCGTGAGCGCGCCAGTTCCATTGGAGGTAAAGTCGAAATCAACGGAATCGCGAGGAAGGGGACGGTCTTAATTGTCCGCATTCCCATAAAAGGTGACACGACAGCTTAGGATTGCGCCCGGCCTAATAAAAGTATCCGTTCAGACCTGTTCGGCTTGCGCGAGAAGGAGCCATGATGAGAATCCTCACTGTTGACGATCATGCCGTTGTCAGGAACGGCGTGAAAATCCTTTTCGAGGGGCGTCTCGAAACAGTCACTTTCGGGGAGGCCAGCAACGCCGAGGAAGCGGCCAGACTCGTCCGCGAACAGGACTGGGACGTGGTGGTGCTGGACATCACGCTGGGCGATAGAAGCGGCATAGAGGTCATGAAAGAACTGAAGTTGATCCGGCCTAAACTGCCCGTCCTGATTCTGAGTATGCATTCGGAAGCACAGTTCGCGCGCCGTGCTTTCAAAGCCGGGGCCTCTGGCTACATCACTAAAGACAGCTTGCCGGACGAACTAGCCGCGGCCATCAGCAAAGTGGCAGGCGGCGGGAAGTACGTCAGCCCGACCCTGGCCGAGATGCTGCTCGTGAACATTGATAGTGGCGTGGATAGAGAGCCACACGAGACACTCTCCGACCGGGAGTTTGAAATCATGTGCCTGATAGCGTCAGGCAAGACGGTCAGCGAGATCGCCGAGCTGCTGTCGCGCAGCGTCAAAACTATCAGCACGTATCGCGCGAGAATTCTGGAGAAGATGGGGATGCGGACTAACGCCGAGATAACCCATTACGTCATCCAGAACAAGCTCATCGAATAAAGGGTAGTGGTTCAGTATGAAGCGAAGAAGAAATTAACAGGGATGGACAGGATAAACAGGATGAAGAAAAAGCAATGATTTTTTCTCTGTATCCTGTCTATCCTGTCCATCCTGTTTGAATCCACTCCGAACTGAACCTCCACCGAATGAGGCGACGCTCGCCGGCAGTAATTCATTGCTCAGACCTTTATCTCACTGATTGCGCCCGCCCATCTCACACAGCATCCATCTTGTAGGACAAACACCGACACGCCTTTCGGACTAACCGGAACCTCTTTTTCAGTCTAAGCAGAGCCTAATAATCGGAATTACGCCGATGTTCGTCCCGGTCTGCTGCCGTTATGCTTCACAGCGGAAGGTGGATACAAGAAGTTCCCCGTAAGGAGGGCGGCAATGAAAGTATTTGTAGCCGATAACTCGGCCATACTGCGTAAACAATTAATTGACCTGCTCTCCGAATTGCAGGGAATTGAAATTGTCGGCCAGGCGCAAGTCGCACCGGAAACCTTCCGCGCGATACGCGAGCTTAAACCCGATGTAGTAACGCTGGACTTCCAGCTGATGGGTGGCGGCATAGACGTGCTGAAGAAGATCAAGCGAGATGGTTCGGCTCCTATCGTTATCATCCTGACCAATAGTACCTCTCCTCCATATCGGAAAAGCTTTATGGAGGCGGGGGCGGACTTTTTTTTAGATAAATCGACGGAATTCCAAAAGATGCGAGGGATTATTCAAGGTCTGTTTGAGCGATTACGTTCGACCGGGGCTGGAGCGGCGCGGGGAGCTGTCGGGAGTGAGACTTAATGATTACGCGAGGCGCTAAAATTGAAGATACCAACTACGGGCGCAGGGCGTTTGCCAGCCTCTCCCCTTCGCCGCCGCCGGCGAAAGTCTGCTCAGCCTCACTAATGGAGAGAGAGTCCTCAGTGACTGAAAGAAAAGCTGAACACACAGTTCTCGCAGTGAATGATACGCCCGACTCGTTGAAGCTGCTCAGTGTCTTACTGCGCAAATCCGGTTATCGCGTCTTAACCGCCTCCGACGGGCGCGAAGGCTATGAAGTTGCGCAAGCTGAACGCCCCGATCTCATCGTCAGTGATGTCTCGATGCCGCACCTGGACGGCATCGAGATGTGTCGTTTAATACGCGAGCACACGGACCTCAGTTTAACTCCTGTCCTCCTGGTGAGCGCCGTCCGCAGAGATAGCGAAAGTGTGGTTGAAGGGATCAAGGCCGGGGCAGATGACTATCTGGAAGCGCCTTACGACGCAATGCAGTTGATTACCAAAGTCGCCCAGCTTATCGAGCGCAAGCGCGCACAACAAGAGCTTATTCAGAGCGAGGAACGCTACCGCGACATGGTGGAAAACGCCCACGACATCATTTACTCGCACGACCTGGAGGGCAACTATACCTCGATTAACAAAGCCGGCGAGCGGATCACCGGCTACACGCGCGAAGAAGCTCTCAAGCTCAACCTCGCTCAGACGGTCGCTCCTGAATATCTTGAGAAGGCACGTCAGATGATTGCCAGCAAGCTCGCCGATGAAGAAGTCACAGCCTACGACTTGGAGATCATAGCGAAAGACGGCCACCGGGTCGCAATCGAAGTCAACACGAGACTCGTCTATCAGAACGGCGTCGCGGTCGGCGTGCAGGGCATCGCCCGCGACGTGACCGAGCGCAGGCAGCTCGAAGAGCAGCTTCGCCAGTCGCAGAAGATTGAGGCCATAGGCCGACTGGCAGGCGGAATCGCGCACGACTTCAATAACCTCCTGACCGCCATCACGGGCTACAGCGATCTCACCCTGCGGCAATTACAATCCGAAAGCCCATTGCGCCGTAACATCGAAGAGATCAAGAAGGCCGGCGACCGTGCGGCTTCGCTGACGCGCCAGCTTCTCGCCTTCAGCCGCAAGCAAGTCTTGCAGCCCAAAGTGCTGGACCTCAACGCCGTCGTCTCGGACATGGAGAAAATGCTCCGGCGTCTGATCGGCGAAGACATAGAGCTGCGGACGGCGCTAGTGCCCGAACTCGGAAGCGTGAAGGCAGACCCGGGGCAGATTGAGCAGATGCTGATGAATCTCGCCGTCAACGCACGGGATGCGATGCCGCACGGGGGCAGTCTGCTCATCGAGACTGAGAACGTGTATCTCAACGAGGGCTACGCGACGCGTCACATCGCGGTCAAGCCAGGCCCTTACGTCATGCTGGCCGTGAGTGACACAGGCTGCGGGATGAGCGAGGAGACGCAGTCGCGCATCTTCGAGCCTTTCTTCACGACGAAAGAGGTGGGCAAAGGCACGGGGCTCGGGCTCTCGACCGTCTACGGCATCGTCAAGCAGTCGGGCGGCAACATCTGGGTCTACAGCGAGGTCGGCGAGGGCACGGCCTTCAAAATCTATTTGCCGCGCGTTGACGAGGCCGCACAGGAATACAAGCCGAGCCACGAAGTCGAAGAGTCCCTCGACGGCGCCGAGGTAATCCTGCTGGCCGAAGACGACGAGAGGGTGCGCGGTCTCGTGCGGGCTGTCCTGGAGGGCCACGGCTACAGAGTGCTGGAGGCGGAGGACGGCGGCGCGGCGCTTTCAGTCTCTGAACGCCACGAGGGGCTGATCCATCTTCTTCTCACTGATGTCGTCATGCCGAAGCTGAGTGGGCGCGAGCTGGCAGACCAACTGGCGCAGTCACGTCCTGAGACGAAAGTGCTCTACATGTCCGGCTATACGGATGAATCAATCGTCCATCATGGAGTCCTGGATGCTAATACCCCCTTCATCCAAAAGCCATTCGAGCCTGAGGCTCTGGCCCGTAAAGTGAGAGAGTTGCTGGACGAGGAGGCGCGAGGATGAAGCGATCAATTTTATACTTAGATTACGAAGCAATGTGCCTGGAAGTTTTCCAGGGTCTGTTCGGCGACGAGTATGAGATACGCACGGCAATGACACTCTCCGCTGCTCGACGGATGCTCGGAGAGCGTCCAGCTGACATAGTTGTCAGCGACCAGAACGTGCCAGAAATTTCGGGGACAGAGTTTTTACGTGAAGTCGCCGAGAAATATCCCGAAAGTTACCGCGTAATGCTGACGGGAAGTATGAGCGTTGGTGAAGCCCTGCCAGAGATCAGTAGCGGTATCATTCACCTCTTCGTCGTGAAGCCGTGGCGAGAGTCAAACATGCGTCAGATGTTGGAGCGCGCCAGCCTGCATTTTGTCTTACGCCACCTCAGATGATACATCCGAAAGGCACACTGAAGTCCGACAAAGATTATTGAGCAGGAAAAACAAGTGATGCGAGCGAGCGACCATAAAGCGCATATTCTAATCATTGACGACGAGCCGGGAATCAGGAATGTCCTGCATTCAGCGTTAAATGAGCGCTACCAGTGCGCAGAGGTCAGCTCAGCCGATTGCTTGTCGGGCTGAGTTCTGCGCCCAACGCTTTTAGCCCCGCAACGCCCGCGAATTGCTATGTGCTCCTTCGTGCCCGGCACGGAAACTTCTATGAGATCGGTTTCAGCTTGAGGGCTGTTGGTTTGCTCGACTTCTGCTCGATTCCTTGCGAGTCTTCCAGCACAACTAACCGACCTTTCTGCCTTCATTCACCTGCAACTGACTTTTAGTTACAGCGAATGCGCTCCAGTCTGGCGGTCATCTTCTTCCGGCGCGCGCCCGGCGAAGCGTGGTGGCTGATTCCCGATCTCGCGCCGCACGCATTCGGCGAGCCGCGCCTGCTCGTCCGAGTTGAGCATGGCCGCGGGCCAGCGATAGACCAGCTCCTCTTCCAGCCGGTTGTGCTCTTCGAGGCGCGCTTTGACCGCAGTGATTGTCTGCCGCACGCCGCGAAGGGCTTCTTCCGCCGCCGCGGAAGCTTGAGCGCTTCTCAACTCGCGCATAGTGTTGACGGCCCCTGCCAGCTCGCGCATGAAAAAATCGTGATCGCGCTTGAGCTGACTGATCGCCGCCTCCGCCTCAGCAAGTCGTGCCGCGCCGCCCGCACGGCTCCGTAGTTGCCGGGCAGCGTCCAGGACGGCGGGGAAGAGGCAGAGGTGCTCCGCGCGTATGTGAACGGCCAGCCGCGCCCAAACGAGGTCGAGCTTGGCGAAAGACCGCTCTACGTCGCGCTCGTCCAGGGCGAGGCAGAGTTGGGAGATGAGCGCGGCCACAGAGGCGTGGTCCTCTTCCAGCAGGTTATCGGCGGAAGGCTGCTTCATGGGGTCGCACCGAAACATGGGCGCTGCATCTCGTCAAATCCTAAACGGTATTGAGAGCTTCCTCCGTCTCCAGCACGCGCGGGAAATGGATGAGTCCTCCGTAGATTATAGGTCGGGATTAAAGGTCGAAGTAGTGGCCGAGTGCGACGGCGGCGACCGTCAGCGCCCCCTCGCATCCGTCCACCATAAGGAATCGTCTGACTCATCTCAAATGCCCCGATTTGTAGAAAGCTTCTGACTAGAACCGCCTGGTCAACTCCGCGTAAAGAAATCTCGCCGCCGGGTTCGCGCCGCCTGCGGGGTAGATCACGGACTCAACACCTGCGCCGCGCACGCCCGCGCCGTAGACGGTAAGTGTTGTCGTCGGCGTGATACTGATGTCCGCGCTCAAATCGAAGAGCGTGCCCAAAGATTTGTGCCCGCCGCTGGCCCGGCCCGTGTAGCCGAACGTGCCTTCTTGAAACGCTCCGCCGCCCGAGTACCACAGATCATTCCTGCTGCTCAGCCGCAGATTGTGTATTTCGGCGCGGAGGCTCAAGCGCGCGTGCGGCTTGAATTTGAACTGCACGTACACGTCCCTGTTGTTCATCATGTTGTAGAAGGGGAAGCGCGCGTACCAGCGCGGCGTCGGCAAGACCTGAAAGAAGGTCGTGTGCTTGTCGTCGGCTGCGTCCGCGTCACCTGTCGTGTACGAGTAGCCGGCACGCAGCCAGACCTTGATTTTGGCGAGCGCGCCTGCGGGCTGGACGCCGCCCTCGAACACGATTGCGCCAGCGCGATGGTGTTGGTTGCCCCAACTCCCGAACTGCCCCACGCCCCACGCGAGCACGTCAACTGTGCCTCGCTTCGACTTCACGGCGGCGACGTAGTTTCCGCCGACAGTCGTTAATCGAATGTTCTCCGCGTCTGCTCGGCGCAGAGCCGGCGCGCGGTTGTCTGTTTTGAGCGTGCCGCGCCCGTCGTGGTAGTGGAGCACGAGCGCGCGGAACTCGCTTGCGATTCTTTGGCTTGTCATTGGCTTCGTGTATGCGCCATACCAGAAGTCAACGTCCAACTCTTTCATGCCGCGCAGTTGAAAGACGCCTTCGGTGGGGCGGCCTCCGACGAAGGTGAAGTTACCTGCTTTAGTGTTGCGGACATATTGCACAGCGTCGAAGCTGCGGCCGACGTGTGTGAAGCCGAAGTGGCCTATGAGGCGGTGAGCGATGTGATCGCGCTTAAGAGAGGCGAGCGTCGCGTCAGCCGGTGTCGTTTCCATGCCGTCAACGAACTCGAAGCGCCCGACGCGCAGGCTGCTGGCCTTATCGTTGAACAACCCTTTGACGCGCACGTAGGCCTGCTTGAGGATGGCGCTCGCATCCTTTTGACCGTTGGCGGCGAAGTAGTTCGCGCCCAGACCCAGCTGCCCCTGCGGAGCGGGAGCGATTGCTCCGTCCGGCAGATTGATGAGCACGGGAAACTCGCCCTCGACTTGCCAGTCGTACCGTTCCTTCTGCTGCCCCAGGCTGAGGCGCAGGACCGCTGCCCCGAAGGTGTAATCGTCATCGAAGCCGGGCGTCTCGAACCAGCCATAGTTCTCGACACGCACGCGCAGGCTGCCGCTGAAATCCACGCCGCCAAGCTTCAGTCGCTTCGGAGTCCTCGCGGCGGGCGGAGCAGGCGCTTTGGTTGCGGGCCTATCGTTCGTCTTCTCCTCGACTGTTTCAGAATTCGGCTTGTTGTCAGCCAGCGCAGGCGCGTTCGCCGAGGTCGCCTGTGCGACGGCACTGAGGCACGCAAAAGTTACAGCGATGATGAGCATACACGACCGGACGAGATGTCGTGTGTAGTGAGTTCGCGCGTGCCTGCATATCCGGTTCGTCTTCATAAGAACAAAATCCCTTCTGATTAAATCATCGTGCTCGTCAGCGCCGACGCCTTGACAGTCTCACGCCGCTGGCGCAGGAAGACGAGGTAGTTGATGAGCAGACACGCCAGGGCGAAGACCGAGAGCAAGATGAAACCAGGCCAGTAAGCGCCGGTCGCGTCGCGTATGACGCCGAGCACGAGCGGCGGGAAGAAGCCGCCCAGTCCGCCGAACGCGCCGACGAGTCCCGTTACCGTTCCCGTCTCCTTCGGAAAATATTGCGGCACGAGTTTGAAGACCGCGCCGTTGCCTAAGCCCAGCGCAGCAGCCGCCCCGAGAGCGCCGACGGTGAACGTGGAAATCCACGGGCAGCCCATCAGCACGCCGAGCCCGGCCACGCCTGCGAAGACGAAGACGAGCACGCGCGCCCCGCCCCAGCTGTCCGCGAGCAGGCCGCCGACGGGGCGCATGAGCGTCGCCAGAAGGACGAAGCCCGCGGTGCGCGCGCCCGCGTCCGTCGGGGTCAGGCCGTACACGTCTCTGAGGAGCGTCGGCAGGTAGATGGAGAAGGCCACGAAGCCGCCGAAGGTGACGAAGTAGAAGAGCGAGAGTATCCACGCCGTAGGCGAACGGCGCAGGACGCTCAAGTTCTCTGAAATCGTCTTCGGCTTGGCGGTCGTTGCAGCGTCACGCGCGAACAGGTAGAAGACTACGCCCCAGACGAGCGACAGGGCTGCGAAAGCGAAGAAGACAGGACGCCACGAGCCCCACTGGAGCGCGAGCACGGGCGCGCCGAAGACGGCGATGGATTGGCCTATGTTGCCCATGCCGTAAACGCCGAGCGCCGTGCCCTGCTTTTCGGGCGCGAACCATTTGGACGTAAAGCCGACGCCGACGGAAAACGTCGTCCCGGCTATCCCCAGAAAAAGGCCGAGCCAGAGCAGTTGCGTGAAGCTCGTGGTGAATCCGATTGCTGCCGCTGGAATAGCTGACAGGAAAAGCAGCGCCGCGAAAACCTTACGCCCGCCGAAGCGGTCGGCCAACATACCCGCCGGGAGGCGTCCGAGAGAGCCTAAGAGGACGGGAATAGCAATCAGCAGGCTTTTCATCTTCGCGGACAGCCCGTAGGTCTGCGTGAAGGTCGGAGCGAGCGCCGAAATTAATCCCCAGATGGCGAACGAGACCGCGAAAGCCGTAGTCGAAAGGAAGAGGGCGCGCGCCGCACCCGGTCTGAACGTCTCTGACTTCATTAATATTCCCCCAGAATTAATCCTTCAGCGGACACGGGAAACCGCAAGAGCCTTATGGCAACGAGCGTGCCTCAAGAAAGTCCCGGAAATTTGGGGGGTGTTGTTTGCCAGGTGCGGATTCTTACGCGGTTCAAGCTGAAGGGAGGGGAATTTTTCGACGTGAACGAAAGAATTAGGCTTCAATTATTTCTATCGCGCCCTCTTCCTCGTCACAACGCTTACATTCGAGTTCGAGGCCGAGGCGTGAGGCGCGGCCTTCTTCCGTCAACACCCAGGGGCGCGTGGTGAGTGGCGGGTCGTGGCGCACGTGCTGATAGTGGCCGCAAGATAGCTCGGCCCTCCAGTGGGACTCGTCGTCTTGATTGAAGCCGACAATCTTACGCTTCATCGTCTATTTCTTCTGCGGCCGGATGTAGCCCGTGCTAGTGTGGCGGCGCGAGACGGGACGCCACCAGAGGATGAGCGAGAGCGTGATGAGCCAGCAGATGCCGGAAGCCACGACGAGCGGGATGAGCACGCTAAAGTGACGCGCGAGCGCGGCCTCGACCGTCGCCGCGAGAATCCAGAGCTGCGCGACGTTAATCATCACGAGCAGGATGAGCCGCGCCTGCGAAACGGCCGCCCGACCGTGCACGCCGCGCCCCACACGCACACGCTCATCGGACACTCGTGTTGTGGTTTCAGCTTGCATGTTCTGTCTCTCCGGCTATTCTACTCTTCGCCCACACTTCGCCGCCCTCACGGCGCTCAAGCTCGATGCGGTCGAGAGGTCTTGGCGGCGGCCCGTACAGGACGTTGCCAGTCTTCACGTCGAACGCTCCTTCGTGGCAAGGACATTCCAACCTGACGTGCTGTTTCTCGAAATAGACTGGGCAGGCCAGGTGCGTGCATTTCTGGCCGTAGGCGTAGTATTCGGTCTCCGAGACGCGCACGAGAATCGCCGAATCTTTCTCGGTCGGATAGGCGAAATTGAGCGCGGAGCCGACAGGCAAGTTCGCCGCGTTCGGAATCAACGCGGGCGTGAAGCTCGGTTCACTCCGCGCGTCAAGCGCGGCCTTGCCCGCGAAGCCTGCCGCGCCGACAAAAAGTGCTGTCGAGGTCAAAGCCAGAAAGTTGCAGAACTCGCGCCGCGTGACCTGCGCCTCTTCGCCGCGGTCGTAGGGAAAATCGTTCTGGTGCGGCGCGGTCGCGGCTCGCACGTCCCGCTCGTCCGACAGAATCTCTCTGATTACTTTGGCGTGTTTTTCAGAATTCATTGCTCTTGTCCGATTGTTCGACCTGTGTGTCTATCCAGGATTCAAGAGTGGGCATCTGAATCTCATCAGTCCTGATCTGCCCCTCGAAGACGCCGCAGCCGTCCACTTCAACTGTGTCCGCGTCGGTCGGCAGCATCAGATAAACTTTGGTCTCGACGCGCTGGTTGCCGAAGACGTGCGCGTTGACGGGCTTCGTGCGGCGAAGAGGGACAATCTCTTCGTAGCGTCCGAACGAGATTGCTCCCGTCGGGCAGACGCTCGCGCACATCGGCTTCAGCCCCTCTGATGAGCGGTCAAAACACATATCGCACTTCATCTGAAGGTGCATTTCGGTATTGTACTTCGGCACGCCGAACGGGCAGGCGTTGACGCAGTTGCGGCAATCCAGGCAGCGCGGCTTCAAGGCAGACATCACCACGCCTTCTTCAGAAACTTTGATGGCGTCAGCCGGGCAGACGAGCGCGCACGTCGGCTCGTTGCAGTGCATGCAGACGGTCGGCATCGTCGCGGTCGTCTCCGCTCGATCCAGGTAGTCCACGTAGATCATCGAGTAGCCCTTGTGCGTCGCGCACTCGCGGCACGCCGCCACGCACGCCCGGCAGCCGATGCAACGCTGCGGGTCTATGAACATTGTCTCTTCCATCGTAATTCCTTCGGAATTTAGTTTCAGGTTTCAGGTTTCAGGTTCTTTGTCTTTAACTTGAAACCTGGAACCTGAAACCTGAAACTTTCTATCGCACTTCGCTGCGCGAAACCCCTTTGCGTCGTTCACCCATAATCGGCAGTTGTCGTGAATGAATCTTCTCGATGCGCGCGGCGCACGCCTTGAACTCAGGTATCTTCGAGACGGGGTCGAGCGCAGGGTTAGTCAGTTGGTTCGCCGCCAACTCTTCGCCCCAGTGATAAGGGATGAATATCGTATCGGGGCGAATCGTTTTGACGACGAGTGCCGGAAAGACGCCCTCGCCCCGCCGCGAAACTACCTTGACGCGCTCGCCGTCGTTGACCTTGAGTTTCATGGCCGTCTCCGGGTGAATCTCGACGTAAGGCTCAGGACACTGCTCGACGAGAAAGCCTATGCGCCGGGTCTGGTTGCCGGAGAGATACTGGTAGACGACGCGCCCGCTCGTTAAGATCAGCGGATACTCTTCGTCCGGCACCTCTGCGGGCGGGTTGTACTCGACAGCATGGAACTTCGCTTTGCCGTCCGGGTGAGAGAACCGCTCTTCAAAAAGGCGCGGCGTGCCGGGATGGTCTTCCGTCGGGCAGGGCCAGAAGACCCCGTTCTGCCGCTCAATCTTCTCGTAAGAGATGCCGTAGTAATCTGCGTTGCCGCCACGGGAGGCGACGCGCAATTCGTCAAAAATCTCGCGCGGGGAATGGAAGCTAAAATATTTGCCGCGTCCCATCCGGCGCGCAATCTCCTGCACTATCCACCAATCTTCGCGAGCCTCGCCCGGCGGGTCCGCGGCCTTGTTGATCTTGACGACGCGGCCCTCGCTATTACAGGTCACGCCTTCGTCTTCGCTCCATGTCGTGCCAGGCAGAACAACATCCGCGTAGCGCGAGCTTTCGGACATGAAAAAATCAATGCAGACGTAAAAATCTAAGCCTTCGAGCGAGCGGCGCACCATGTTCGTGTCCGGCAAACTGACCATCACGTTGTTGCAGATGGAGAGCAGGCCGCGAATCTCGCCCGCGCGCATCTTGTCGAACATCTCAACAACGGAGACGCCCGCTTGCGGCAACTCTGCTTCGGGCAATCCCCAGACCTGGCAGACGTGCTTACGGTGTTCAGGATTCGTTATCGAGCGCTGTCCCGGCAATTGATCTGCCTTCTGCCCATGCTCGCGCCCGCCCTGACCGTTGCCCTGTCCAGTGATCGTGCCGTAGCCGCTGCCCGGTTTGCCGATCTTCCCAGTCGCTAGAACGATGTTGATATAAGAGAGGACGTTGTTGACGCCGTTCGTATGATGCTCGATGCCGCGTGCGTGCATCATCATGCCGGTCTTCGCGCGACCGTAAAGACGCGCAGCCTGAATAATCTTTTCGGCGGGCACGCCTGAAATCTCGGATGCGACTTGCGGTGTATAGCGCGCGGCCAGAGCTTTCGTTTCTTCCCAACCGTTCGTTCGGGAAGCAATGAAATCTTTATCCACGTAACCTTCTTCAATCAGGACATGAAGCAGGCCGTTACTAAGCGCGACATCCGTGCCGGGCTTGAGCTGTAAGTGTAGATCGCCCTGTCGCGCCGTCGGGGTCTCGCGCGGGTCAACGATGATCCAGCGGCCGCCCTGGTCGCGCTGCTGCCAGAGGAACTTGTTGAGGACGGGAAAAGTCTCGGCGCAGTTCGCGCCCGCGATGAGGAGGACTTCGGCGAGCGGGATGTCGCTCCAGGGATTCGCGGCGCGGTCAATGCCAAAAGCCTTGTTGTTGCCCGCCGCCGCCGAGACCATGCAAAGACGCCCGTTGTAGTCAACATAACGTGTGCCGAGTCCCGCCCGCGCGAACTTGCCCATCAGATAAGTCTTCTCCGTCGTCAAGGACGAGCCGGAATAAACTCCAATGGAATCCTTGCCATGTTTCTCTTGCAGGTCTTTGAACTTCGAGACAACGAGGTCGAGCGCAGCGTCCCACGATGCGCGCTCGAACATACCGTTTCTTTTGATAAGCGGATGAAGAAGACGGTCGGGGTGGTGAACCTGCAAGTAAGCCGTGACGCCTTTCGGGCAGAGGCGGCCCTCGTTGACGGGAAAATCGTAGCGCGGCTCGAAGCCCACGACGTGATTGTTCTCGACCAGAAGATTCATGCCGCACTGCACGGCGCAGTAAGGACAGTGCGTCGGCACGATTTTGTCTATCACGCGGTCTGCGCGCCAACCGTCGTGCGGCGCGTCGTGCAGGTGCGGCCCGAAAGTCTTGACGATCTGTTCTAAGTTTCCAACTTTACCCATTGTTTTGAATTTGAAATCTCAAATCTGAAATTAGGAATCCCTGTCTTGTCTCACCTCTGCGCGTGAGCCTTGAAAAACTTTCTCGTGCCGGTCGGGCAGCGAGGCGTAAGCCAGCCCGCGAATGATGCGTTTGCAGCGCGGGCAGTAGTCTTGCAGCGTCTTCCCGTCCGGCATCGTGTAATCGAAACCCAACTCACCGACCACCTTCTTGAGATCGCCGAGCCACATCTCGGCCACGAACTCCACCCCGCAGCGGGCACACTCGGCCTGCGGCATCTCGCGCGCGCGCCGCTGATAAAGCTCGACGCCGATTGAGGCCGGACGCTGCACGACGTGAAAGAGTTTCCCGAAGGGGAGGTAAAAGAGCGTCATGATGACGACCGCCTGATGCGTGAGCGCGATGAACGAGTACATATAGCCGTCCAGCCAGAGGCTCGAAGCGGTGAGCATCAGCCCTGTGACGGAGATTGCGATGAGCAGCAGGTGCGGGACGAAATCCAGAATGTATTGCTGAAGCGCAATCGCCCCGCGATCACGCAGGCGGCGGCGAATGGCGATGGCGCAGCCCGCAATCACCATGATGGCCGTGAAGTCGAGCGCGTGGAATGTGACCCACGCCAGAATCGCGCGCCCGTCCATGACATTCAACGGGAAACCGAAAAGGTAGGCGCGGTAGCCGCGCTCGCCTTCAAGCTCGAAGTGAACCCAGCCGAAGACGAGCGGGAATGTTATCAGCGCGGAGACGATGCAGCCCCACATGATGAGGAAGTGCATCAGCCAGCGCGTGAAGCCGCGCTTGAAGATGAACTTCTGCTCGACGAGATTGCCGGCGATGGTCTTCGCGGCGCTCGCCGTGTTGGCGAGAAATTTTTTACGCTCGCGGAAAAGCTGCCAGCCGCGCCGCCAGTAAACGCGCGTCGCGGGACGCCTGACCCAGAGCGCGTAACGATAGACGACCGCGCCGAAAGCGACCACACTCGCCACCGTGTAGCCGAAGAGCGCGGCGTCGTAGTGCTCAAGGTTGCGCGAGCCGATGATGATAAGCGCAGTCAGCGCGGCCGCCGCCCCCAAACCAAGGAGCACTGCGCGCCGGTTGCTGCGAGGGACATCCATGCTTCTTCATCCACCCCTTTCGTCAATTGGTTTATCGCCTCGCGGTAGTCCGCGTCGGCGCGGGGGTGGCCTTCGGCGTCGGGCTTGCCGAAGGCCGCGGGCCGTCGCGCAAAGCTACTTGGCCGAGGCGCGAGAAGTTGATTGACTCCCCAAGAATCCGCACGGCCTCCTGCGGGGCGTGGAAGCCCATAGAGTTTTCGGCCTCTATGAAATCAAGGTAGAACTGCGCCTTGCGCTGAAAATCGCGCGCCTGTTTAAGCTCTTCGTCCGTGCGCCCCTGCTCCTTCGCCGCCTTGATGTCGCCGATGAGTTCGACCAGCGCGTCCATCGCCAGGTTGCGCATGTTGTAGGTGCGCGTCTGGTTCGTCTCGACGCGCGCGCGCAACTCCTCCTCGGGCCACTTGTGGCAGGTCTGGCACGCGCGGTTAATCATCAGCAAGGGGCTTCTGACGTGGTGGTCGCTGATCTTCATCGCGCCCTCGCGGATGTAAGGCATGTGGCAGTCGGCGCACGCCACGCCCGAGCGCGCGTGCACACCCTGGTTGTACATCTCGAACTCGGGGTGCTGCGCTTTCAGGACGGGCGCGCCGGATTCCGCGTGCTCCCAGTCCTTGTGCTGCACCTCGTCGTAGTAGGCCATGATCTCTTCGACCTTGATGCCCTTCGCCCAGGGGTAGGTGAGCCGCTTCTCAGGCCCCTTGAAATAGTATTCGACGTGGCACTGACCGCAGACGTAGGCGCGCATCTCCTGGCGTGTGGCCTGCGTGTTCACGTCGTAGTTCTGCACGCCCTGCGAGGCTTTCAAGGCGCGGATGCCTTCGATGAAGCCTGGACGCGTGACGCGGAGCTGCATCGTCTGCGGGTCGTGGCAGTCAATGCAACTGACCGGGTGCGAGACGAGCTTGCGCGCCTCGCCGAACTTCATCTGGTTCATCAGCTCGAAGCCTTTGATGAGATCGCCGCCGCCAAGTTTTTTATAAGGGACGTAGACGGAGCCGTGGCAGTGTATGCAGGTGCCGGGCTGCTGCGTCACCAACTGGCGCTCCGTGAACGTCTGGTCTTCGAGCATGTAGGCGTGACCGCGCTCCTCGCGGAAGTCTTTGGAGAAGGCGTAGCCGGCCCACATCACTTTCAGGCGCGGGTCTTCTTCGAGGCGCGACTGCGCGACGACCGAGCGTGGGTCGGCCTGCGTGGGCGTGCGCGGGACGGCCTCGCTTCCGCCGTAGCGCGTGCGCACCTGGTCAACCGTGCGGCGGTAGCCGTCGTATTGCAGCGGGAAGTTCTTGCCCCAGACGGCCGGGTCGTCCGTTTCGTCCGTCAACTCGACGACGCGGTAAAAGGGGTTGCGCGCCTCCTGCTTGCGCTGGAAGATGTTGAGCAGGAGAGCCACGCCCGCGACGGCTAAGAGCGCGGCGAGGCCCGCCACCAGCAGGGTTATTTTGAAAGACCGCCCGCGCTTCGCAGGCTTTTCTTCACTGGGCTGCTTCGGTTCTTCCTCTTTCTCGGCCATACAAAGTCTCTCCCAACGTGATAGCTGCTTTCAGCGCAGGTGCCCGACCGTGCTATGGCAGCGCACGCAGGACAGCTTGGGCGCGTCCGCGTGCGGCCCCTCAATAGCTTCGACTATCTCCTGATGACACTTGCGGCACGCCTGCTCTGTAATCTCGTGGTTGCGCGGCGTGATCTGAATCGGCTCGTGAAAGTTCCCCAGCGTGAAGTAGTAGGAGTGCCAGAAGCCGTTCGACGCCTTCGTCATGTACTTGCCGAAGAAGCTGGCCGGCGTGTGGCAGTCGTTGCAGACGGCGACGGCGCGGTGGCTCGACTTGAGCCAGCCGTCGTACTGCTCCTGCATGACGTGGCAGTTGGCGCAGGCGGCCGGGTCGTTGGACAGGTACGAGTAGCCCTTGGCATAGATGAAGGTGTAAGCGCCTATGCCGATGGCCGCGCCGAGTGCGGCGCCCAGAATGATGCCGGGGATGGTCTGCGCGTTCAGAAGTTTTCGACGCCAGTTAGCCAGCCGGCCAGGCACAACTCTGCCCCCTTCCGATTAAAAAGTCGTCTGACACTTTAATGACCGGGGAAATTCCGGCTGAAAGTATATCACCCTTTCGCGCGGCCGCGGCAAAGTGGATAGGGCTAGAGTAGTTAAGCACACGCACGCCCGCCGCCCCGGAGAAGCGCGGCGGGCGTTCATGAATTGGGGCGCGGTCGGCGCGCGCCCTGTACTCCCTACCAGAGAAGCTTGGCCTCCATCTCCACGGCGCGCGGGAAGAGGATGCTGTTCTCCAGAAAGATGTGCCGGTGCAAATCCTCCTCGAACTCTTTGAGGGCCTGGTAGAGCGTGCGGTAGCTCATGCACCCGTCCGCCGGCGCTTCGTAATTCGAGGCCGTCCGGCGCATCTCGCTGAGCAGCGCGCCCGCGTTGTCGTGCTCCAGCGACATCATCCGCACGGGGTTGCGCACCGTCACAAACGGCGGCGGCGGAACCTGCTCGACCGTGGCTACGGCCTCCTCCATCCGCACGATGTATGGGAAGAGCACGCGCTCCTCCTTCATCATGTGTGGCGCCAACTCCTCTGCCAGGCTCTTGAAAAGGTTCTGGAGGCTCGCCAGCTCCGGGTGCCTCTCGCCGTGCGCGTCGCAGACTTTGGTCAGCAGCGCGTCGAGCCGAGTCAGCTCCTGCCTGGTGAAAACGTGGTGCGTCTCCAGTATGTGGTCAATCAACTCGGAGAGCGGGGCCGTCTGCCAGTCCCTGAAATCTTCCGCCTGCGTTGCCAACTGGTCAGCCTGGCTGAGGGCACGCACCACTTCGGCGGTCTCGATTCCGGCGGAAGCGCAGGCCGTTTCAAGCGAGGCCGCGCCGCCGCAGCAGTAATCAACCCCCATTTTTTCAAAGACGCGCGTGGCTCCAGGTATCTCAAGAGCCAGCTCGCGGACGCTCTGTTTCGCATTAAGCATGTGCCTTTTGATCTCCTTATGAATTGCGGATGTGAGTCGCTAACGCACACCGAGTGCTGCGACTCGCAATGTGCGTCATGCAAGTTGCTTTCCACCCGGCGTCGTTGCCGCAAACAGCTGAAGGCACGACACGCCCGCAACTTTTCACGCCTATTCGTTCACTCCGCTCCGCGGAAAATTCCGCAAGGGGTGGGAAATTTACCCACCCCGCTCGGCACAAAAAGCGGGGAATTGGCAGTACGAGCGTGCAATTGGCGTGACCAGCGGCGATGGCAAAGTTGGTCTGGGACTGTGCTATGATTTTGTCATAGAGCAATCCTGTCAGAGCTGAGCTGTTTTCCCGCTGGCATGGGAGAGACGTTGAGGCCGACGAAAGAGAAAATCCTGATAGTTGACGACGAGCCGATGATCCGCTGGTCGCTCTCGGAGGCGTTGCGCACGTGGGGGTACGTGCCGCTCGAAGCCGGGACCGTGAGCGGCGCGATCACCTCGTTCGAGGCCGAGCGGCCGGCCGCGGTCTTGCTCGATATTGACCTGCCGGACGGGTCGGGCCTGGACGCCCTGCGCGAGATCAAGGAGCGGCAGGCGGAGGCGGTCGTCATCATGATCACGGCCAACGTGCTGATCGAAAACACTATCTCGGCCCTGCGCGGCGGCGCGTATGATTTCATCGGCAAGCCCGTCAATCTCGAAGAACTGCGTGTGACGATTCGCAACGGGCTCGAAGCGCACGAGCTGCGCCGCGAGGTCGGGCAGGTGCGCAAGGAGCGCGCCCGGCAGTGGAACTTCGAGCAGATCATCGGGGAGTCGCCCACCATCCGGGAAATGCTAGACCTGGCGCGCAAGGTGGCCGAGTCCGAGGTCTCGTCAGTCCTCTTACAGGGCGAGAGCGGCACGGGCAAAGACCTGGTCGCGAAAGCCGTGCACTACGCCTCGCGCCGCGCAGACCGTCCCTTCGTCGCCATCAACTGCGCCGCCATCCCGGCGAACCTGATAGAGTCGGAGCTCTTCGGCTACGAGAAGGGGGCGTTCACCGACGCCAAGGCGCGCAAGGAGGGGCTCTTCGAGCAGGCTGAGGGCGGCACGCTCTTTTTGGACGAGATCGGGGAATTGGAGTTGAGCTTACAGGCGAAGCTCCTGCGGGTCTTGGAAGAAGGGGCCTTCAGGCGCGTCGGCGGCCTCAAGGACATCCCGCTGGACGTGAGAGTCATCGCTGCGTCGAACCGCAACCTGAAGGCCGAGAGCGAGGCCAGCCGCTTCCGGCTCGACCTCTTTTACCGCCTCTCCGTCATCCTGATTGACATCCCGCCACTGCGCGAGCGCGGCGACGACGTGCTGCTGCTGGCCGAGCATTATATTGAGAGTTTCAACGAGAAGTTGCGGCTGCGCCGGCAGATCGAGGGGCTCGTGCCGGAGGTCACGGCGGCGTTCCGCCGCTACAGTTGGCCCGGCAACGTGAGAGAGCTGCGCAACGTCATCGAGCGCGCGATGATTCTCGAAGACGAAGAGACCATCACAATGAAGTACCTGCCGCGTGATGTCGCCGCCGGTGCCGGCGGAGGCGCGCACTCGCCTGCCGATGCGGCGGCAACGGCAACAACCGCCACCGGCTTCAGACTCCCGGCCGACGGCCTCTCGCTCGACGACGTGGAGATGTCGCTGGTCAGACAGGCGCTTGAGCAGAGCGGCGGCAACCAGACGCGCGCCGCGGAGCTGCTGGGGATTTCGCGCGACCAGTTGCGCTACCGCCTGAAGAAGCTGGAAGAGGCGAAACGCATGGAGGTCTGAAACGGATGAGCGCCGACGTAGCCAACCACGAGGCGGGCGCGGGCGACGAGCAGAGGCTCGAACGGCTCGTCAAGGAGCTGGCCGACTTCAAGTTCGCGCTCGACGAGTCGGCCATCGTCGCCATCACGGACCAGCGCGGCGTCATCACCTACGTCAACGACAAGTTCTGCGAAATCTCCAAGTACTCGCGCGAAGAACTCCTCGGCCAGGATCACCGCATCATCAACAGCAGCTATCATCCGACAGAGTTCATCCGCGAGCTGTGGACGACGATTGCCGGGGGCCGCGTCTGGCGCGGCGAGATTCGCAACCGCGCGAAGGACGGGAGCATTTACTGGGTTGACACGACAATCGTTCCCTTCTTAGACACAAAGGGGAAGCCCTACCAGTACATCGCCATCCGCTACGACATCACGGAGAGGAAGCGCGCCGAGGAGCGCATCCGCGAGCAGGCCGCGCTGCTGGACGAGGCGCAGGACGCCATCCTCGTGCGCGACTTGGCCGACCGGATTCTCTTCTGGAACAAGGGGGCCGAGAAGATTTACGGCTGGACGAAGGAGGAGGCCATCGGCCGCGACGTGCGCGAGCTGCTCTCCAAGGCGAACCGCGCGCAGTTCGAGGAGGCGCGCGGCGTCCTCTTCGCGCGCGGCGAGTGGGCGGGCGAGTTGCAGCAGGCCACGCGCACCGGCGGCGAGATCACGGTCGAGAGCCGCTGGACGCTCGTGCGCGACGACGCGGGCGAGCCCGAGAGCGTGCTCGTCATCAATACGGACATCACCGAGCGCAAGAAGATCGAGGCGCAGTTCCTGCGCGCGCAGCGCATGGAGTCAATCGGAACCCTTGCCGGCGGCATCGCCCACGACCTGAACAACGTGCTCTCGCCCATCCTGATGTCGGTAGACATGCTGCGGCTGAAGTTCAAGGACCCGGAGAGCCAGCAGTACCTGAAGATGTTGCAGGCGAGCGCCGAGCGCGGGGCCGACATGATCAAGCAGGTGCTCTCGTTCGCGCGCGGCGTCCAGGGTGAGAGGATTCCGCTTGACCCGAAGTATTTAATCAAGGACGTGGTCAAGATTTTGAAGGAGACGCTGCCCAGGTCAATCGCGACCAAGTTCAGCCTGCCCGACAGGGTCTGGCCCGTCTCGGCCGACGCCACGCAAATCCACCAGGTTCTGATGAACCTCTGTGTCAACGCGCGCGACTCGATGCCGCACGGCGGGCAGCTCACGATCAAGGCCGAGAACGTCACGCTCGACGAGAACTACGCGCGGATGCACCTGGAGGCGAAGCCGGGCAAATACGTAATGATCTCCGTCGTGGACACGGGCCACGGCATCCCGCCCGAGACGCTCAACAAAATCTTCGAGCCCTTCTTCACGACCAAGGAGATAGGCAAGGGCACAGGGCTCGGGCTCTCGACGGCGCTCTCCATCATCCGCAGCCACAACGGCTTCATCAACGTCTACAGCGAGGCGGGCAAGGGGACGGAGTTCTCTTTCTACCTGCCGGCGCTGGAGATGGCCTCGGCCGCGGAGGGCGAGAAGGAGGAGCCGACGCTCCCCCTGGGCCACGGCGAGCTGATTCTCGTCGTGGACGACGAGGAGGCAATCCGCGAGATCACGCGCGGCACGCTCGAATCTTTCGGCTACAAAGTCCTGACGGCCGCGGACGGCACGGAGGCGGTCGCCCTCTACGCCGGCAACCGCGACGAAGTCAAGGTCGTGCTGACCGACATGATGATGCCTTTCATGGACGGTCCGGCCACGATCCGCGCGCTGCAAAAGCTCGACCCGCAGGTCAAAATCATCGCCGCTAGCGGGCTGGCCGCCAACGAGAAGGCCGCCGAGGCCGCCAGCGCCGGCGTCAAAACTTTTCTGCCCAAACCTTACACGGCCGAGAAACTGCTCCTCACGCTCGCCAAAGTCCTCGAAGAAAAGTAGGTGACGCAGTTCCCACCTACCCGCCGTTGGCGATTATCCGCAGCCGAGTGGGGGCTTTTTCGCAAGCCCGTCGGCGCGGCGGGCCAAAAATAGCTCGATTCAAAGAGGGCACACCCGTTGCTTATTCAACGGCGGGGAGAATTATATGACCGAGGGAATCGAGTACATTCGTTGGGACAGGTGCCTCAGAGATTTCAACCGGCGCAACCGCTGGCGGCCGACGCGGCTGACCGTGTCCGACGAGGCCGAGGCAGGGCCGGGCTTGCCCCTGGTCGGCGTCAGCCTCGAAAAGGGCTGTGGCGGCTCCCCACGCATACACATCATGCTCGAAGACCAGAACGCCACGCACCCGCGCCAGCAGAAGACCTATACCATCACCAACGTGACGCGCGTCACCCCCAACCGCGCCGCGGACGGGCGCGACGAATCCCTCGAAATCGAAGACGAGCAGGGCGAGAAGAACCTCCTGCGCTTCGAGACTCAAAAACAGTGACGAGTGACAAGTAACGAGTGATGAGTAAAAGAAAGAGGGTTTTATGAGATCAGGGTCTCACGCCGGGCGTAAACGGAGCCCGGCTCCCCAGAGGGAGGAGAGAGCTGTGTCTCTCTCCTCCCTCTTCTTTTTGCCCGCCCGGCCGCGTTTGCAGTTAGAATGAGCGTTACGATGACTCTGCGCGAGCGCGTGATTGCCGAGTACCACGAGACGCTGGGAGCAGACCGCAGCCTGACGCCCGAGCTGTTTTCGCGCCTCAGGGCGGGCATGATCGCCGCGGGGCTGCTTTACGGCGAGCAGCCCGTGGGCGTCTCGCTCCGCCCGCACTTTCTGGCACAGGAACAGTACGAGGCGCTCAGGCACGCGTCGGACGTTTTGGCGGGCACGTTTGAGAAGGTCGCCGCCGCGCTGCTCGCACGGCCCGAGTTGATGGAAGTCGTGGGCCTCAGCGACGCCGAGCGCAGGGCCGCCCTCATAGAGCCGGGCTACGCGTACCCCGCCGTGACCACGCGCCTCGACGCCTTCGTCCGGGGCGACGAGATCAAGTTCGTCGAATACAACGCCGAGAACCCGTCGAGCCTTTCCGACCAGGAGGGCCTCAACCAAATCCTGTTCGAGGTCGGCGCGCTCGGCCGCCTGGCGGAGCGTTACCGCCTGCGGCAGTTCACGCCGTCCCGGCGACTGCTCGACGCGCTGCTTGAGACTTATCAGGAATGGGGCGGGCGCGGCGCGCCGAACGTGGCTATTGTGGATTGGGACGGTCTGCCGACCGCGCACGAGTTCACGCTGCTGCGGAACCTCTTCGTCTCGTGCGGCGTGCCGACGATCATCTGCGCGCCGGACGAGCTGGAATACGCGGGCGGACAACTCCGGCGCGACGACTTTCGGGTTGACCTGGTCTACAAGCGCGTCATCATCCACGAGTTTCTGGAAAAGTGCGGCGAGCGTCACCCTCTGATGCGCGCCTACGCCGGAGGCCGTGTCTGTCTGGTCAATTCCTTCCGCTGCAAGATGCTGCACAAGAAGGCCGCCTTCGAGTTGTTGACGGACGAGGCCCGAGCGGGTTCGTTCACAGCCGCGGAGCGCGAGGTCATACGCCGGTGCGTGCCGTGGACGAGGAGGGTCGCCGCGCGAAAGACGCTGCACGAAGGGCGCGAGGTAGATTTGCTCGAACACGTACGCTTACACCGCGGCCGCTTCATCCTCAAGCCGAACGACGACTACGGCGGCCACGGTATCACTTTCGGCAAGAGCGCGACCGAGAGCGAGTGGGAAGATGCGATGAGAACGGCGCTCGCGGGCGACTACGTCGTGCAGGAGGCCGTCGAGCTGCACACGGAAGAGTTCCCGGTCTTCGACGAGAGCAGGTGGGCACTGCAACCCATGTTCGTAGATACCAACCCGTTCCTCTTCCGCGGCCGAGCACACGGCGTGATGGTGCGGCTCTCCGACTCGCCCATTGTCAACGTCTCGTCCGGCGGCGGCGAGACGGGCTTCTTCGTCGTCGAAGGCGCGCTCTAGTCCTTGAGCTGTTCCTCGAAGAGTTTGGCGGAGACGGCCAGGAAATCGTGGGCGGTGACGATGCCGACGAGGTGATCGTCTTTCACGACTGGGAGACAGCCGCAATTATGGCTGCGCATGAGCGCGATGGCGTCGAGCGTCGGCGTGTCGGGCGCGACCGTCACTGGGTCCGTCGTCATGATGCTGCGCACCGAAACGGACTCGCCGCACCTCTCGTGCGCGCCGTGGGCCAAAAGGCGCAGCAGGCTGCGGTGAGAGACGAGCCCGACCAGCCGGCCCTCGTCGTCCTCCACGGGGACGTGGCGGACGTGCTTCCAATCCATCATGCTGGCCGCCAAGTCAACCAGGTCGTCCGGCCTCACGGTGAAAAGGTCGGTTGACATGAACTGCCCGACCGTCTGGTAGCTGCGCCGCCAGTCCTGGTAGCCGTTGCCCGTCTCGATGACGGGCCAGCGGTGGACGGGCTCGTTCGTTTGCTGGTGCGCGAGGATGGCCGCGGCCAGCGTGCGGTGGCGCATGTCTGGCGTGCCCGCGCCGGCCATCGGCGTGATGGAGCGCAGTATCCACTGCGCTCCCGTCTGCCCGCTGCGCACGCGCTCCTCTATCGTCCCCAGGTAGCGGTCAACGTCTTCACCGTCAATCGCTGAATCAAGAAGCCCCCGGCGCGCGAGCGGCAGCAAGTGGTCGAGAATTAGCTCGGAAGCCGAGAAGCTCTTTCCTCCCACCCACGTCAACTGTGCTTGCAGGCCGTGGCGCGCGGCTGCGAAAAAGTTTGACTTGGCGTCGTCGAACGTCATCAGCTTGTCTATCTCGCCGTACTCGGCGGGGAGCGCCGACATGAGCCCGAAGAAAAAGGCGGCGTTCGCCATCTCGTCCAGCACGGTCGGTCCCGAAGGGAGCGCGCGGTTCTCTATGCGCAGGTGCGCGCGCCCGTCCGCGACGCCATAACAGGCGCGGTTCCAGGGCCAGACCGTCCCGTTGTGCAGCCGCAGGGCCGAAAGCTGCGGCACGCCGCCCGCGGCCAGCACGGAGAGCGCGTCTTCGTCCGGCTCTTTGACGAAGATGACGCGGAAGCGCGCGATCTGCTCGCGGAAGAGCTCGATCACGGAGTCTTTGAGCCAGCCTTCGCCGAAGCCGACGCGCGGCGGGTGGCTGCGCGCCTGGTAGGCGCGCGAGCGCGCGTCGGTCGAGTGCTGAAAGAGGGCGAGGCGCGTCTCCTGCCAGAGGCGGTGGCCGAAGAGCAGCGGCGAGTTGACGGCCGCCGCGAGCACGGGGGCGGTGATGGCCTGGGCCATGTTGTAGAGCGGGACGAAATCCGCGGGGTCAACCTGTAGGTGAATCTGGAAGCTGGTGTTGCACGACTCCATCATCACGTTGTCGTGCGTGGTATGAAGCTCGTCGAGACCTTTGATGTGGATGGAGAACTCGCCGCCGCGCAAATGTGTGAGCGCGCGGTTCAGTTCGTAGTAGCGCGGGTTGGGCGTGATGTTTTCGAGCGTGAGGTCTGACATCTGAAGCGTCGGCAGGATGCCCGCGAGCAGCACGTCCGCGCCGATTGCTCGCGCGCTCTCGCGCGTGAGATGTACGACCTCTTCGATCTCCCGCTCCATCTGGCGCAGACAGCGCCCGCCCATCTCCACGGGCGTGAGGTTGGCTTCCAGGTTGAAGCGTGCGATCTCGGTCGTCAGCCGCGCGTCACCTGCTCGTTTGAGGACTTCCGGGGCGACCGCGGCCGGGCGCAGGTTCTGGTCTACGAGGAACATCTCCTGTTCCGCGCCGATCTTGCGCACGCCCGACTCCAGCAGATTGTTTTCGAGCATGTATTCGAGCGCCCGCAGGTCGTTCAAGAGCCCCTTCATGTAGGCCCGCAATTTCTGCTCGTCATGCTTCAGGTCAATGTCGTGTTCGCCCATAGTTTATCCGCCAGAGAGTACAAAGTAAGGGGGCCGAAGCAAGTGGGGCCGGGTTCGTCCTGTCAGGGATGCTACGGCAAAATTTGTGCCCCGTCTATGGCCGGGGCGACGCGCCGGAACTAGAAGGCGTTTGAGAGAAGAGAGTGATTCGGAACCCCCACGGCGTGGGAAATATTTCGCAGGGCGGGTGAAGTAATACGCAAAAACAGGCTGGGTAAGTCGGCTTTCATTCAGGTTTCATAGAGGAACGATCATTGCTCTGATTTTAGGTTGGTAGCTTCTTTCGCTTTAGTGGAGGTGTTTGATGATTAGAGATTTGAGCCAGGATAAATCACGCGAGTTGTTGCGCCGTGGGCGCATCGCGCGTCTGGCCTGCATCGCCGACAATGAGCCCTACGTCGTGCCCGTCAACTACGTCTTCGACGGCGAGAGCGTGCTGGTGCATTCGCTGCCGGGGCGCAAGATTAATGCGCTGCGGGCGAACCCGCGCGTCTGCTTGCAGGCCGACGAAATAGAGGACGAGTTCGGCTGGAAGAGCGTGCTCGCGTTTGGAACTTACGAAGAGATCACGGGCGCGGCCGAGCGCGGGCGGGCCATGAGCAGGCTGCTCGCGCGCTTCCCCAAAATGACGCCCGTCGAGTCCTACCTGGCCGGCGACGCGGACTCGCCCGCGCCCATCGTCTTCCGCATCCGCGTGGACAAAATCAGCGGCCTCTGCGAAGGCGACGCCTACAGACACTCATACTGAAAGCAACTTTGCGGGCGGAGTGGTGAATGATGAATTAGAGACAAAAAGCCTTTTGATTCATCATTCATCACTCCGCATCCCGCATTTAGTTTTCAATGCTGAGCAGGTCGTTGACGGCGACGACGCCGGGCGCGCGGCCGGCGGCCGTGATGATGGCCCGCTCCTCGTCGCGTGACTGGACGGGACCGTAGAGCGTCACGCGGCCGTCTTTCAAAGAGACTCGAATGCGCCGCGCCTCACTCTCCGCGCGCTCCCTGAGCGCCGCGGCAATCGCCTCCTGCACGCTCTCAGCCCTCAACTCGGACGGCCCGGCCTTCGTCACCTGAATCTCGTTGACGATCTTGAACACGCCGTCTGCCCGCTGCGCGCCCTCGTGCGCGTCCAGGCAGCGTTTAGGGTTGTCCACGCTGCCTGAGAGCGTGACCGTGCCGCCGCAGACGGCCACCGTGATGCACGGGTCCCAGCGGATTTCGCGCAAGACCGCTTCTCTGATCTGTATGTCGCTCGCTAACATCATGACAATCGCTCCTCTTCTTCAAGGAGGACTAACTCACTATGGAGCGGTCCCCTTCGCCTCAAGACCTGCGTTACTTGCCGAAGCACTGGCAATGATTGTGCCGGACTCCCGCGCGGGGGAGTCGCTTGAAAAATGGCCTGCCCGCTCTTGAAGCTTGCGCAAATTTCCTCAGACCGTTGTGTGAAACCGCCCAGCTTGACGCGGGGCCGCCGCGCCTTTCCGCACAATCAGGCGCTCTCTCTGCCGGTACATGGCTTGCGATGTGAAAGGTCGCAGAGAGCTTTACTCGACTGCCTCCGAAGACGAGTGCTCTGGAGAAATTGAGCGGCCTTGCAAGGGAGTTGAACCGTGGTCATGACGCGGGGGAATAAATACTACAGGCGTTCGAGAATCCCCGAGTGGAAATTCCGTCTGCTGGTCAGGCATTTCTCGCAGGACATCTCCGCCACGGACGCGGCCCGCCTGACGGGCCTGACGCGCAAGACGGTGACCACCATCTTCCTCAAGATACGTCGCCGCCTCGCGCAGCAGTGCTCGCGCCAGTCGCCTTTCAGGACCGGCCAGCTGAAGCTGGACGAAAGTCACGCCTGCACGGTCTGCCTCTGCGGCTGCGGCTGTGCCCAGTCGAACCGTACCCCCGTCTTCGCCCTCCTCAGCCACGATGGGCGGGTTTACACGGAGATAGTCCCACGACTGCCGCAAGGCGGCCCTGCGCGCCCTCATCCGCGGCCGTGCGACTCCCGGCGGCGCGCAGGAGTTGAACGGCTGGCACGGCTTCGACGGCCTGATTGACGCGGATTACGGCAGGCCCTTCAGGGTCGCGCGGCCCTCGGGCGGCGACCGCCCCGGAACGCTCCAACCACTGGACGGCGACGTCGAGCGCTTCTGGAACTTCGTCCACGGCCGGCTGGAAAAATTCTACGGCGTCTCGAACCGCACCTTCCACCTGCACCTGAAAGAGTGCGAGTGGCGCTACAACTTGCGCGAAGCGGACCCCTACTGGGAACTCTTAATGCTCCTGAGCGCCCGACCGCTTTAACTACTCTAGCCCTAGATTCTTATGGATTTAGACGGGCCATTTTTGTATAAGAAAAGTCCATCTCGTTATCTAGCCAGCGGTCTCGGAAACTTTCGGTAGTGGGTCATTTTCAATAATAAACAAAGATTGGGGGCGCTATGTATGTTAGCGCACATACGGCTGCCCTTCCGAGGGATTAAATTACCATTGGATTAATAGCATGGTATACGGCGAGAATCGGCGACTCTCTCCTTGATACCACAGTTGGAGGAGATGACATCTCTTTAATTGTTCAACATTGAAAATGACCTGCTAGCGAACTTTCTCAAGAGTGGGGTCACCTGCACCGGAGAGAAGTAGTATGGCTTCTTTCAAAGCTACAAAGGCAGTTCTCGTCAGCGGCTTGGTCCTGGGCCTCTTGCTCTGGGCAACCTCCGGCTCGTTCTCGCAGTCGGACAAGCAGGAGCAGTCGCAGAAGGCGCAAGCGCGCGACCTGGCCGCGGGCCAGGAGGGCGCGGACTACGTGGGCGGCGAGACCTGCCAGACCTGCCACGAAGCCCAGGCCAATCACTTCTCGAAGACCATCCACGCGAAGCTCGGGGATAACCCAACCTGGAAGGGGCACGTGACGGGCTGCGAGGCGTGCCACGGCCCCGGGAGCAAGCACGTCGAGTTGATGGCCGAGGCCACAGACGGCAAGGCCGCGCAGCCGACGGGCCACCGCGCCATCCGCTCGCTCAAACAGGAAAACGAAACGGCCAAACAGATTTCCGAGGCGTGCCTGGCCTGCCACTCCGGCAAGGAGGAGCACAACAACTTCCGGCGCGGCGAGCACTGGCGCAACAACGTCGGCTGCACAGACTGCCACTCGGCGCACGACCCCCTGCCGGGGCTCCCCCGTCCCGAGTCGCACACGCTCATCGCAGACTCCAGTGGGAGGAGAGTTGACGCCTCCATCCTGAGACTTCTGAAAGACAACGAGACGCAGCTCTGCCTCAAGTGCCACACGGAGGTGAAGGCGCAGTTCACGATGCCCTTCCGCCACAAGGTGCTCGAAGGCATCGTCCGCTGCTCGGACTGCCACAACCCGCACGGCGGCTTCGAGAGCAAGCAGCAGCGGCTGACGACGGGCACGGACGCCGCCTGCAACAAGTGCCACACGGACAAGCAGGGGCCGTTCGTCTTCGAGCACTCGCCCGTCAAGGTCGAGGGCTGCGCCATCTGCCACCAGCCGCACGGGTCCAGTAACCCGAAACTGCTGACGCGCAGCCAAGTCTTCCAGCTCTGCATAGAGTGTCACACCAACGCGCACCAGCTCATCCTCCGCGAGGACGGCGAGGGAGCGCCCGCGCCCCCCGGCTTTCACAACCTGACGCAGGAGCGGATCCGCAACTGCACGACGTGCCACACGCAGATTCACGGGTCGAACACTCATAACTTCTTCTTCCGCTAGAGAGGGGCACAAAGGCGAAGGGGGCGGCCATGAAACAGACGAAAGGTCACATCCTGCATCTACTGGCTTTGGCCTTGCTGGCGACACCGTCACTGGCGCAGCAGCCCGTGTCCGAGGTGACCGTCCGCGACGTGCCCGTGACTTCCAGCCTGTCGAGTGAGCCGAAGGCGCAGCCGCAGACGGGCAGCGCCACTTCCGCCGAGGGCCTCTCGACCGCGAACTACGAGATCATCTCCAGCATCGAGACGGGCTATCGCGCCCTCGGCATTGACGGCAACCGCAACAAGTATTACAGCGACTTGAACTACAGGGCGGGCTTCCGCCTCTTCGACGTGAGCTTTCTCGTGAGGGCCAGGGAGGGGCGCAAGGGCGGCCTCTTCGACACCTTCCTCCTGACTGCCTCGGGCTTCGACGCGGACCCGCACGGCGCGGTGCGCGTCAACGCGGAGAAGACGCGCTGGTACAAGTTCGACATGAACTTCCGGCGCAACTCTTACGACAACTTCGTCAGCTGCTGTAACCTGGCGCAGGTGCGCCTGCCCGACGCGCAGAACCTTGGGCAGGGCGAGCACACCGCCCGCGTCAAGCACAAGCTCGGTGACTTCGACCTCAAACTGCTGCCGCAGAACCGTAACATTCGTTTCAACCTGGGCTACACGATGGACCGCTACCGCGGCCCAGGCAGCTCGTCGCTCTCTTACGCGCGCGACGACTTTCAGATCGGCCTCGACCCGTGGCGCTCGCGCTCCGACGAGGTGCGCGGCGGCTTCGAGGCCAAGCTCGGCGGCCTCGACCTCAACTTCACGCAGGGCTACCGCTACTACCGCGACGACTCTGCCCTCGTCTCCGGCTTCAACATCGGCAACGCAGGCCCGCCGGGCAACCAGACCTTCCTGACCTCGTACTACCGCTCCACGCCCATGCGCGGCCGCGCCTGGTACAGCCGCGTGAGCGCGCACACGCAGCTCGCGCAGAAGTTCGACATCACGGCGCGCTACATCTACACGAATTCTAAATCGCGCTTCACCTTCACGGAGCTGGCGACCGGCCGGGGCACGCTGGAGAACACGAGCGTCTTCATCGTCCTCAACCGCGTGACCGCTTCGGGCGACGACATAGAGCGCCCGACGCACCTGGCGGATGTGGGCTTCACCTGGCGCGTCACGCCGAAGCTGCGCATCTCGGACACGGCGCGCTACAACTCCTTCCGCGTTGACGGGAGCGCCTTCTACCGCGACGAGAGGTTCCTGCGGCGCACGTCGAACGGGGCGCAGTTCAACCCGTACCCGGTCGTCATAGACCTCAACCCGTCGCGCGAGCTGGAGCTGCGCCGCTGGCAGAACAACCTTGAGCTTGATTACGACTTCGGCCCGCGCCTCTCCTTCTTCGTCGGCCACCGCTTCATACACCGCTGCCAGGAAGAGGTCGCCAGCCAGCGCGTCTACCCCTTGAACTTAACGGGTCCGGCCGGCAGCTTCCCCTCGGACGCCCGCGCCTTCTTCCACGCGGCCGAGGCCGAGAACAGCACCAACGGCTTCTTCGGCGGCTTCAAGGCGCGACCCGTCAAGGCTTGGACCATCTGGTTCGACGCCAACCGCGGCCAGTCCGACAACGCCTTCACGCGCATGGACAACTACGACACGCTCAGCTTCCGCGTGCGCAACCGCATCCAGCCGCGGCGCGGGCTGAACATCAACCTGTCGTTCATCACGCGCGACAACAACAACCCCGGCGTGGCCGACGAGGAGTTGCTCGGCGTGCCCGAGTTCGACGTGGACATCAGCAGCCGCACCTTTACCGCGTCGCTCGATTGGTCGCCCAACTCCCGATTCTGGATTAACGGCGGCTACACTTACCAGCACCTGACGAGCGATGTCGGCATCATCTTCAACCCGGGCGGCGTGGGCACGGCCGCGCTCGGGCGCGACCAGTATTTCCTGCGCGACCACTTCTTCTTCTTCAACACGAGCGTAGAGCTGCACCGCCGCGTCTCGTTCTACGCAAGCTACCGCGGCCACGACGACCGCGGCCAGGGCGACCGCGAGACGGACGACGCGCAGGGCCTCTTCGTCCGCTCGCTGCCGCTGCGCTTCCAGTCGGCGGAGGCGCGCTTCATCGTCAGGCTCAACAGGCGGCTCGACTGGACTGTGGGCTACCAGTATTTCGACTACAAGGAAAAATTCCGAGACTTGTTCCCGGACCTCTACGTGAATCAGGACTACCGCGCGCACCTCCCCTACACGTCTGTCCGTCTCTACTTCGGGCAGCGTGAACGCTGAGAGCGGCGCAGAGTAGAATCCGGGGAGCTTTGGCACAATTGGGAGGGGATTATGAAACTCATCGTCGCGCTCGTCGCCGCCGTCGGCTCGCTGGGGCTGCTCGTCGGCGCTAACTCGGTCTTCCCCATCCCGACTCGGACAGAATTGGCACAGGAGGCGCAGGCCGGGCACAAACAGCCGGACGTGGTCAAGCTCGCGCTCGAACACAAGCTCGGCCCCGTGACGTTCAGCCACACGAACCACACGACCAAGAACTACAGCATAGACGGCGCGGGGCCAATCGCCTGCATCGAGTGCCACCACACGGAGCAGCCCGCGGCGGAGGCCGGTAAGCACCCGCCGCTCAAGACCGCCTGGCCCGCCGACCGCACGACCACGCTCACGGCCGAGTCCGTCAAGGACCCCGCGACGCCGCCCGTCAACACGTGCCGCGGCTGCCACGCGCGCAAGGACGAGAAGCCGAAGCTGCTACCCGCGATTCCCGAAATCAAGCACGAGGGCAGCGCCGCGCTCATCAGCTTGACGAACCAGCAGGCGTACCACCGCAACTGCGCCGGGTGCCACGACGAGGTCGTCAAGCAGCGGCCGACCGCCAAGGCCCCGAAGACCGTGCAGTGCGTCGCCTGCCACAAGAAAGCGGCATGAGACGCGCAGACGAATAGATTTGAGGCGGCGCTTCGACAGGTCGGTTCTAACGGTTGATGAAACTACGTGCAGCGGCGTTGACGATCCTGGTCGTTTTGGCTTTCGCGGCCTTCGTCTGTCCCCGCCTCGCACGGGTCGCCGCCGGGCCAAGTTCCGCAGCCGAGCCACAGCAGCAGCGCAGAAGTACGCGCCGGCCGCAGGGCGCGCGCCGACGCGCGGCGAGGGCTCAAGCCCAGCGCCGCGACTACTCGAAATTCTCCCACGCCGTCCCCAGGCACAAGGAGCAGGCGTGCAGCGCCTGTCACGAGTTTCCCACGCCCAACTGGAACAAGGTGCGCGCCGGCAGCGACGCGTTCGAGGACGTGACGGATTACCCCGAACACCCTTCGTGCCTGGGTTGTCACCATAATCAGTTCTTCAGCGGCGCGCGGCCCCCCATCTGCACCATCTGTCACACGAGCCCCGGCCCGCGCGACAGCGCGCGCTACCCCTTCCCGAACCCGCGCGAGATTTTCGACAAGTCCCCGAAGGGTCAGGCAAAGTCGTCGGAATTTCAAATCTACTTCCCACACGACAAGCACGAGGGCGTGTTCGGAAAAAATTGGCCCGGTTTTGAGCGTGAGGAGAGCACACTCTTCCGGCGCGTTTCGTGGCGAGGCGTGCCGCGCGCACAGGCCGCCGACAGTTGCTCTAACTGCCACCAGACTTATCTGCCGCAAGGCAACAGTGAAGACGAGTTCGTCACTCCGCCGCCGAAAGACTTGCCCGAGGACGGCTTCTGGCTGAAGAAGGGCACGTTCAAGACCACGCCGACGAGCCACGCCGCCTGCTTCACCTGCCACTCCGCGGAGAGCGGCCTCAGCCCCGCGCCGACGGACTGTGCCATTTGCCACGGGCTCCCGGCCGCCCCGCCGCCGCGCGCGGACTTCGACCCGAAGCTCGCCGCGACGATGGGCGTCAAGGATAAGACGCTCCTGGAGAAGTGGCGCAGACGCGAGTCCGGGCGCTTCAGGCACGAGTGGTTCAGCCACGCGGAGTTGAGTTGCAACGCCTGCCACGACATCGCGAAGATGAACACGCTCGACGAGAAGACGAAGAAAGTCCCCGTGACGAGCTGCGGCGGGGGAGGGGAGGGCTGCCACACAGGCGAGCCCGACAGCGTCCTGAACGTCGCGGTGGCGAAGAAGAAGGCCGACCCGGGATTCCAGTGCATGAAGTGTCACGTCATCTTCGGCCGCGACCCAGTGCCCGCTTCCCACACGAGCGCCGTCGCGACCGTCAAGCCGAAGTGAGATGCAGGAGACACGAGCACACAATAGACGGCCCGACAACCCGCAGCCCCTACGGCGCGCGCGGCGCTTGCTCGCGGTCGCTATCGTGATGGCGTGCGGCGCGTCTCTCATTTCGGCCGTCGTCTTCAGTTCGCGCGCGGCCATTTTGTCCGATGAGTCGCAGCCGGAGAGCCTGCGTGCGAGTGGTTCCTCACTGACGCAGAGCGGAGACTTTTCGAAGTTCACGCACACGGCTCCGTCGCACTCGCGCCTTCCGTGTCTGCTGTGCCACCGCCGCGAAGACAGCTCGGCGCGGCCCGCGCTGCCGGGCCACGCGCCGTGCGCGGGCTGCCACGCGCAGCAGTTCAACGACCGCGCGAGCCCCGTCTGCACCATCTGCCACACGGACCCCGTGTCGGGCGCGTTGAAGGGCTTCCCGCCGCTCAAGACCTTCAACATGATCTTCGACCACGCGCGGCACAACACGGCCGGCGCTCGTCCGCGCGGGGCTTGCGCCGCCTGCCACAGGCCAGAGCGGCGCGGCGTGGCGCTCTCTATCCCCGCGGGGACGACCGCGCACGCGACCTGTTTTCAGTGCCACGCGCCGCGCGCGCAATCCGGCGGGCGCGACATCTCCTCGTGCGGCACGTGCCACCGCGTAGGCGGCTACGCGCGCACGCCCGAGACGGCGCAGGCTTATCGCGTTAATTTCAGCCACGCGAAACATGACGCGGGTGAGAAGCTAAGCTGTCAGAGCTGCCACCAGGTCAGGGGCGGGATGCCGCAGCGCCGGCAGGTGACTGCCCCAGTTCCGCAGGAGCATAACCGGACCTTGCGCGCGCAGAGCTGCCTGACCTGCCATGACGGCAAGCGTGCCTTCGGCGGTTACGACTTCGCGAGCTGCAAGAGGTGTCATACGGGCCGGACTTTCGGCTTTTAGTCTTCAGGATTCTTGAAGAGAAGGAGCCTATGAAGCGTTACGCCCTGATCGTAATAGTGCCGCTCTTTCTGCTCTCGTGGGCAGTCCTGCGTTTCGCGCCTGAGCCTCGCGCGCGTGCGCAAGAAACTGCGAGCCCGGCTACTCAACCGTCGCCCGCGGACGTGCGGCCCAACCCCGCGGGCAGCGTCGCCGGGCAACTTGGTAATACGAGCGCGGGCGCTGAACCGCGCAACTGTCAGGGCTGCCACGCGGCGGGCAAGCCCTATCTGGGCGGCGAGCTCTTCCACAAGGAAGCGCACAGCAATTACGACTCAAACGTTCACGCGCAGGCCATACGTGAGGGGAAGAAGGGCGCGAACTGTCTCGACTGCCACTCGGCCGACGGGCGGCAGGAGACGATTCTGCCGTCTGCCGACCCGCGATCCGCCATCAACCGCGCCAACATCAGCCGGACTTGCGGCAAGTGTCACGAGCAGCCGCTCAACACTTTTCACAGCAGCATACACGGGCAGGGCCAGGAGCGCGGCATCAACGTCGCCGCCACCTGCTCGGACTGCCACGGCGCGCACAACGTCTTCCCCCCGGCCGATCCGCGCTCGCAATTGAGCAAGCAGAACACGCCGCAGACGTGCGCCAGGTGTCACGTGACCATCCTCGAAGACTTCAAGACCAGCGCCCACCACGCGGCGCTCCAACGCGGCGACCGGCGCGCGCCAGACTGCGCGACCTGCCACACGGCCGTCTCGCACGCCGCCGCGCCCGCCTCGCTTCGAGAGTTCAACCTCGGCGTGACCGAGCGCTGCATCGAGTGTCATGAAAAACAGGCGCCCGGCTACCGCGACACGTTCCACGGGCAGGCGTCTGCTCTCGGCTACAAGCCGGCCGCGACCTGCGCCGACTGCCACACGCCGCACCGCAACCTGCCCGCTTCGGACCCGCGCTCGACCGTCCACGCCGCGCGCCGCGTAGAGACCTGCGGCAAGTGTCACGAGAACGCCAGCGCGAGCTTCGTGACCTACGACCCGCACCCGAACCCGCACGACCCCGGCCGCTCAATGCTCGTCTACGGGTCGTACAAGTTCATGACGTGGCTCTTCATCTTCGTCTTCGGCTTCTTCGGCATACACACGCTGCTCTGGTTGCAGCGCTCGATTGTCGGGGCCATGCGCGGCGAGATGCACCGCTTCCGCGACGACAAGCAGTGGGTCAGGCGCTTCAACAAGTCGCACCGCTGGACGCACGTCGTGATGGTCACGAGCTTCCTCGTGCTCGCCGCCACGGGGCTGCCTTTGATGTACTACTACACGGGCTGGGGGCAGGGGCTGGCGAAGATTATGGGCGGCGTCGGGTTCACCACCATCCTCCACAGAATCTTCGCCGTCGTGACATTCGGCTACGCCTTTTACCACCTGGGCTACTTGATCTGGCGGTTCTTCAAAGGCGACAGGCTCCTCAGCGGCCCCGACTCAATGGTTCCGCGCAAGAAAGATTTCCAGGACCTCTACCACATGCTGCGCTGGTTCCTGTATCTCGACAAGAAGCCGCCGAAACTGGACCGCTGGACTTACTGGGAGAAGTTCGACTACTTCGCGGTCTTCTGGGGCGTGCCCATCATAGGTCTGTCGGGCTTGATGCTCTGGCTGCCGAACCTCGTGACGAAAATCCTGCCTGGCTCGTGGCTCAACGTGGCGATGATCGTGCACGGCGAGGAGGCGCTCCTGGCGACGGGCTTCATCTTCGCCTTCCACTTCTTCCACAATCACATGAGGCCGGAGAATTTCCCGCTCGACACGGTGATTTTTACGGGCAAGATGCCGTTGCGCCGCTTCAAGGCCGAGCGCCCGCGCGAGTATCAAAGGCTGAGGAGGGAAGGCAGGCTCGACGAAGTGCTGACGGACCCGCCCAGCCCGCGCACGCGGCTCTACGCGAAACTGTTCGGCTTCACCGCCTACATCATCGGCCTGATTCTGGTCGTGGCGATCTTCGTCACGCTCTTGCGCCACTGAAGGCGATCACTTGGTCTTCGGCGGGTTGCGTCCCCTCGGTCGGTTTGGCTTCTTCGTCCATCGCGCTACACGATCGCCGGAGTCTGCCGGGAAGCGGCGGCTGAGGATGTAGAGGTCAAAGTCGTCCGTTTGCGCCATCTGGAGCGCGTCGCTCGCGTAATTGGCCGTGACCGGGCCCTTTGATTCAGGGCGATATCCTTCGAGCGGGGCGCGCGCCCTGCGAGATTTTCCGCAACGTCGCTCGTCATTTTCCCCAACCCGCTGCGCGGGACAGCCGATTACGCGCGCATTCGAAGCGGCATGGGCATTGCCCCACAGGTCACGTGAAGGAGGAGCGTCCGCCGCCCGACCGCCGTCAGGCCGGGGCGCGGGGCTCAAGAAACGCGATGGAGATTGGAACTATCCTGTGCCCGGTCGAATTGACGCTCAATTCCGACAAGGCGCTGCACTACGCGGCGGGGCTGGCGCGCGCCTACGAGGCCAAGCTCTACATCCTGACTTGCACGGAAGCGCTCGCGCCTGCCGGCACGCTCCCCCGCCTCGAAGCGAGCGCCGAAGTCAGGCAGACGATGGAGCGCTTGCTGCGCCAGTACGTTGACGACGCTGACCTGGGCGTCATCAACTGGGAGAGCGTGCTGGTCGAGGGGAGCAACCCGGCCGAGGCGATCACGAGCGAGGCCGCAGCGCGCGGCGTTGACATGATCGTCATGTGTTCACGACGCAGGCCGCTGCGCGCCGCGCTCCTCGGCTCGACCGCCGAAGAGGTCTACCGCACTGCCCCCTGTCCGACCCTCATCATGCACCCGGACGAGCGCGAGTGGGACGAGAGCTTCTCGGACAACCTCCGGCCGACGCGCGTCCTCGTGGCCCATGATTTTTCGGACTACTCGGAGCTGGCGTTGCGTTACGCGCTCTCCTTCGCGCAGGAGTACCAGGCAGAGCTGCACCTGCTGCACGTCCTTTCGACCCCCGTGCTGACTGAGCCGGAACTGGCCTGGGGGCCGTCAAGCGTCGAGGGTGTTTATCAAAAAGCGGCGCTCTCGTTGAAGAACGCCGTGCCGGCCGAAGCCTACATGTGGTGCAAGGTCACAACGGCTGTGCGCTGGGGGAGACCTTATCGCGAGATTCTGACTTACGCCGCGGAACAGAACATTGACCTCATCTCGCTCGGCGCGCGCGGCTCAAACTTCGGCGTCTACGCGCTCCTCGGCTCGAACGTGGACCGCGTGCTCAGGCAAGCTCCGTGTCCGGTGCTGGTCGCGCGCCCGCTCAAGCCTGCCTATAGCGCAATCTCGTGAGCGGGACGGAAGAAGAAAGGAAAGAGGCACGGTATGAGTGAAACGATGAAACTTCTGATCGGTTACGACGGCTCAACCTGCGCGGACGCGGCCCTTGACGATTTACGGCGGGTTGGTCTCCCGGCGGAAGGCGTTGACGCTCTTCGTGCGCTCTCTGAAAACGGAAGAGGTGTGAGATGAAAATGATGAAGGCGAATGTTTTCCGCGGGAAGAATGACATCCGTGTGGAGGAAGTCGAGCGGCCGCGCGCGGGTGTCGGCGAAGCGGTCATACGCGTCACGCTGACGACCGTTTGCGGCACGGACCTGCACATCGTGCGCGGCGAGTATCCGGTGCGGCCCGGCCTCGTCATAGGCCACGAGCCTGTGGGCGTGATCGAAGAAATCGGCCCGGGAGTAACCGGATACGAAATCGGAGACCGCGTCCTCGTCGGCGCTATCACGCCTTGCGGTCAGTGCCGCGCGTGCCTGTCGGGTCATCTCTCGCAGTGCGGCCACGGCGGAGGCTACGAGGCTCTAGGCGGCTGGCGCTTCGGCAACACGATTAACGGTGCGCAGGCCGAATATCTCTTAGTCCCGCACGCGCAGGCGAACCTGGCGAAGATTCCCGACGAGTTGACGGACGAGCAGGTCGTGCTCCTGGCCGACATCGCCTCGACGGGGTTCAGCGGGGCGGAGTCGGGCAACATCAAGATAGGCGACGCGGTAGTCGTCTTCGCTCAAGGGCCAATCGGCCTATGTGCAACTGCGGGCGCGAAGCTCATGGGCGCATCTTTCATCATCGGGATTGACGGCGACGAGAACCGATTGGCAACGGCGAAGCGCATGGGCGCGGACGTGGTGCTCGACTACCGGGAAGTTGATGTCGTAGCGGAAGTGCAGCGACTAACGGGGGGCGGCGCAGACGTGGCGATAGAAGCCCTCGGCACTCAGCAGACGTTCGAGAGCGCGCTCAGAAGTTTGCGCCCCGGCGGAACACTCTCCAGCCTCGGCGTCTATTCGGGCAAGCTGCAAATACCATACGAAGCCTTCAGTGCAGGGTTAGGTGATCACCGCATCGTGACGACGCTCTGCCCCGGCGGCAAGGAGCGGATGCGGAGGCTGATGGAGGTGGTCAGGCGCGGGCGCGTTGACCTGACCCCGCTCATCACACACACCTTCTCGCTTGAGCGGATCAATGATGCCTACGACCTCTTCGGCGAGCGGCTCGACGGCGTGCTCAAGGTGGCGGTCAGGCCGTAAGAGATTTCAAGAACGGGGGTACGTAGAAAAGCGATGGCGAACATAATCATTTTGGGTGGCGGGTTCGGCGGCGTGGTCGCGGCCGAGCGGCTGGCTAAGACGCTCGGCGGCGAGCACCAGATCACTCTCGTCTCGCGTGATAGAGAATTCGTCTTCTACCCTGCGCTGGTCCGCCTGGCCTTCGGATTTTGTACGCCGGAGGATGTCTCTTTTGATCTGCGTTCCGCGATGCTCGACCGCCGCATACGCTTCGTCGAGGGGGAGGTCGCGCGCCTCGACCCCCACGAGCGGCGGGTGACACTGTCGCACGGCGATGTCGAGGGCGAGCTTGGCTACGATTATCTCATCTACGCCCTGGGTCGCCGCCTTGCGACGGAGCACGTGCCGGGATTCTTCGAGCACGCCAACCACCTGCTGAGCGTCGAGGCGGCTTTGAAGTTCGGTCAAGCTGTGCGCCGCTTCAACGGAGGCCACGCCGTCATCGGCTCCTGTCCGGGTGCGCGCCTCACAGTCCCCGTTTATGAGACGGCTTTCGCGCTTTCGAGATATTTGAAGGACCGCGGGTTGCGCGAGCGCGCGAGAATCACGCTCGTCAGTCCCGAACCTTTCAACAATGCGTTGGCCGGCGAGGAGGTGGCGAGCACTCTTCACGCTGCCCTTAATGAGCACCACATCAAGTCTCTGCCCGACTTCCCCATCAGCCACATTACGGCAAGCGCCGTGAGGACGAGCGGCGAGCATACTTTGGGCTATGACCTGCTGATGCTCATCCCGCCATTTCGCGGGGCGGGCGCGGTCACGGGGTTGGGCATTACGGACTCTCACGGTTATGTGCTGGTTGACAAGACCATGCGCGTCGCCGGTGTGGAAGGCATGTACGCGGCGGGCGACGCGGTCAGCTTCGGGGGGCCGAAAATGGGCCACATGGCCGTGCGCCAGGGCGAGGTCGCGGCCGCGAACGTCGCCGCCGAAATCGAGGGGCGAGCGCCTGCGGCCGAATACGACCACGAGATGACGCTCGTCATTGACGAGGGCGGCCGTGATTCCATGTACCTGCGGAAGTCGTTGTGGGCGGACGAGCCGGCCAGCGTCAGGCAGGGGCGCTTCTGGAGCTGGGCCAAGCGCGCGCACGAAAAATACTGGCAGGCGCAACACCACTGACGACCGGGGAGGCGAGGATGCTGAAGGTAAAAGATATTCCGACGGGCGAGATGCAGGCGCTGCTGCTGCGCGTGGGCTTCGGCCACCTGGGGTGCACGCGCGACGGCCACCCATACGTCGTCCCCATGCACTACGCCTACGACGGGCAGGACTTGTATTTCCTGACGACCGAGGGCACGAAGACGGAGTTCATCGCGGCCAACCACGAGGTCTGCTTCCAGGTCGAGGAGATTACGGACTCGTCCAACTGGCGCAGCGTGATGGTCATAGGCGACGCCCGTAGGCTGACCCGCCCGGACGAGGTCGAGCGCGCGATGCAGCTCATCGCCGAGCGCAACCAGACCTTGACGCCCGCGCTCAACAAGACGGACATAGGCGCGTGGCACCGCCCCAGCAACATCGCCGTCTACAGGATCAAGACGACCGCCATCTACGGGCGCAAGACTGCTTGAGAGGTCTGTCAGGCGGAATTGAGATGAGACTGCACGCGTCGAAAGATTTTTTGTTGTCGAGCAAGCCTCGCGGGGCAACAGGACGACCCCGCCCTCGCTTACCCGCCGCAGAAGATAGAGGGTGCGGAAAGGCTCCTGCCGGGGGCCGCGCTCTACTTCACCTACCCCACGAGGCAAGACCCCGCGGTCCTCGATGATGCTCGGCATCCGCGGCGCGGGCGTCGGCGTGTGGCCGGTTTCTCGGAGTCTTCACCGATTACAACCGCGGCGTGTGGCCGGCGCACCTGTTCCTGTCTTCACTCGCCGTCTCCTGCTAATTCCGCTGGGCTGGTCCCTGGTCGGCGCTACGGCGGTAATGATGCTGGGGATGACTGAGGACTCAGGTCTCATTGTCGCCGGCGTGTTCGGCACAGCCCTCATCGTCTTGCGGAACCGCCGGATGCTCAGGGTGGACAATAGGGCCGCTGTTCAATCAGGTGAAGGTGACTACGGCGCAGTTAGCGTTGTTTGAGTTAATGAAAGGAGACACCATGAGTAAGAATGCCGTTAACGGAGCAGACCGGGGCCGCTCAAATAGCAAGCAGCCGGCGAAAGCTTCGGAAGACCAAGACACACCCCCTGACGGGAATGTTACTCAAACAACATGGAGCTGCTATCGAGGCGTCGGGTTTAATGAGTTATTGGACTGCGTTCGTCGTAATTCTGCGTCTGTTCCAACGGCCATAATGTTGATTGCGATTCACTTTTATTCAAAGCGCGTCATAAACTATGAGAATAATCAATGGAAGTATCAGTGAAGGCCAAATTCGAGACCATGAGCAGTTGGTAATCAACTTAACAGCTCTTGCAAAATTGATTATGATATAGATCAAGCAGATCAACGGAGCAATAAGCAGGAAATCACTCAATATATCTCCCGGTCTTGAAAAGTTCGCTCTAAAGCTCGCCCTTATAAAAGCAAAAATTGGCAACCATGGAACGAAGATATACAGAACCGTAAAGGCAATTTGCTGTGGGGAAAGAGTCTTAGGATTTGCGGAACTGTTTTGTTGATCGGAGTTTCGCGGACAGATACGAATCCCACAAACAAAAGCAACAGGCTTATAAATCAACGCTATCAAGATTGCTATAACAATGATGCCGAAAGCGTATCTGACGGTATTTGTAACATCTACACGACCGGAGACTAGCTTCACCCCTCCTAGAATTAAACTTGAGATAATAATGACAATAACGATCAGGCGCGCACTTCTACTAATTTCATTGTCAAACGATGCATCGTATTCAAATGGCGGCTGGGTCGGCTGTTTTAAAAGTGATGGCAGCCACTCTTTAGCTGCCATGATAAAAAACTTAGATGATAAATTGATTTTGGAAAAAATACTGCTGACCCAATTGCTTTCTCCTGCTCCGTCTTGCGGGCTAGGAGCGGGAGGCGAAGGGGGAGTTGCAGCCATATCAATACCTGTACTGAGAAGTAGTTAAACCGCTGAATTGTGAAGGTGCAATTAGAATATTAATCTACTATAATTCAGCCAACCGCCTCGCCGCATCTCCCCTGTCCTTCTTATATTCGTCCTTAACTAAAGCCTTTCTACTTGGCGGATTTAACTTGGGCAGTAGCGCATAAAAATAGTTGTATTGCTCATCTTCAGTATACCAACTCAACAACTTTTTTCTCCCCCACAATTGCCAAGTACGGCCCGTAGTTGCATCAGGTATTAGTTCCTCCAGTACTTTACGGATAGCGTACCAGAGATCAAACCAGCCTAATGGGAGCGACAAATTCGCAGCCACAAATTTAATTGAGCTATCTCTATGGTGGCCTCCTTGTGGCAAGCCCTTTTTATCCTCTTCAATCCATTTCTCGGCTCCCTCCAATAAACCTTTGAGTAATGCCGGGTGTATAGCATCGTCATTTGAAGGGGGAGGCGCGTTATTCTGGGCCTGTAGATTGTTTTCCTTAAGGTACTCTTGAAACTCCTTGGGCGGAGTGTAATTATTGAGGGCGCTTAACACATCTTTTGCGTCTGTAATTTTCTCTATAGCTTGATTCCGTAGTTGGTTTGCTTCATCCAAAGCAGATGTGCCAGGCGGATTACCAGATGTCGGGACTTGTTTAAGTTCGGCGGCAACAAGGAGCCTTATTGCCTCTGAAATGCTTGATTCAATTGTTCTAATATTACAGCGAAGGTCATTACTGACCTTCGTGAGCATAGTAGAAGCCTTTTTCATTTCTTCTACCGGCTCGTTTAAATCAAGTATTTTCTGAAAGATTTCACGCAATTTTATAACTGCTTGGGGCGGAAGTGTAAGCGAGCCTTGCTGCTCTTTGTAATTAACAACTAAATTTTTCAAGTTGTTTGAGGTTAAGTTGATCAGAGCAAGATGTGTATTGATCGAAGCTACATCGCCCGTCGCTAGATTGTTGATATAGAGCGCGCTTGTCTGTCCTATATCAGCGTTTCCTCTCATGTAAGAAATGTCTGTACTTACTTTCAACTCAGGAATCATATTTTCAAAATCAATTACCATCTTTTTCAACTCATCGTATTTGTCAGCCACCTTGCCAGTAAGTTTACCTACTATTATGTAATACTTCTGGAGAATGCCTCTTTCAATCTCACTTATGAAGCTCATGATATCAACTAATGCATCAGCAGGTGTAGGTAATAAAAGAAGTTCGGAGGGCATGGCAGAAGCATTCGCGCTAATGGACGGAATGAGTGCCGCACTACTTAGCGCCGCAGTTAAAATAAATCGTCTCCGTGGTAGCCCTAAGTTGTGTTGCGAGATTTTATGTTGTTCTGACATGGCTTTTTACAGATGACCTCACCACTATCGGCGGTGATGTGAGGCTAACGAGGGCCAGAGTTTACGCTCTCGTCAGCAGGGATACGAGGGTTGAAACAAGCGCACGATATTCCCATTGGAAGGGAATTGTCAATAGTCAGCCAATCTGACCGCTTATCACTTTTGAGGAGCCATCAGCCACTTGAAGAGTCTGAGGCGCGGCGGCGGCAGGTGCTCTTTGACGAACTTGGCCGTCAGTCTGAGCCGCTTCGCCATCCGCTGCCAGTAGTAGGAGCCGATGCGCGCCAACGATAGCCGCGCCCCCTTGGTCTTACTCGGTAGCCGCACCTTCGGCGCTTCTTCTTCGACCGCACTTCCTATGCTCGTCCAGAGCAGCAGCGCCACGCCGACCAGCAGGTACATCCTTTCGAGGAACTCCGCGCGGGTGAACTGCGTCCACTTCAACTTCAGGCCGAAGCGGTTGCCTTTAGCATCACGGAACTGCTCTTCAATTGCCATCCTTCTGTCGTAGTAGCTGACAATCTTCGAGACCCGGTTCTGAAGGTCGGTCGCCAGCCACCAGACTTCCTTGGCCCCCTTCGCCCAGACGCCGATCAGGCGGACCCGCACGGCCTCGTCCGAGCGCAAGAGGACGAAGCCAAGGTCGAGCCTTTCGCCTTCCTTGACCTCTAAAGTCTTGAGCAAACAGGCTCCTTCTCGCAGATGCACAGTCACGTCGCGCTTGAGGCGGACGACATAGTGCTGCTCCATCTCGGCGAGCCTCTTGAGCCATCCCACCCGATGGAAGCCACGGTCACAGAGCCAGACAGCTTCGACACGGGCGGCGCGCAACCGATCTACCACCAGCCGCAGGAAGGTCTCCTCATAGAGGTTCTGCGAACGCGCCAGATTGCGGCTCACACAGGCAGAAGAAGCGACCGGAATAGAGCGCGTCCCCGTGCACGCGCTCGCCGTCAGCACACTGAAGCGCCCTTGCCAGCACGTCCAGTCCAGCGCCAAGAGCAGGCGACTCTGGTCTCTGCCCATCAGCCGCAGGAGTTGTTCGGTCAGGAGCCAGTTATCGAATCGCGCGTTGCGCAGGAAGCGGTAAAGGCGAGTCAAAGCCGAGCCGAGTTGGACATCCGTCAGGCAGGAGAGCTGACCGGCGATGGCGAAGCTACTGGCCTGCGCGGCTTGGCACAGTGCGGCGACTACGGCCGCGCAAGTCTTCTGCTGTGAAAGGCGGAAGGGTCTTAACAAAGTGGAGAGGACGGGGTATCTTCTGAGTGGGTTCATGGCTCTGGCTCCGGTGAAAGTGGTGGTTTGGCGACTACACTTCTACCACAGAGCGTGAGCCATTCATTATTCCTCTCTCAAAAGTGATAAGCGGTCAGTCAGCCAGTAGTGCCCTACGAGTTAGAGGCTTACAAATAGAGTCCGAGCAACAAAAGCAAGGCCGCCGCGCCTGCCCTAGACAACGGCGGCCTAGCGGCACAGGTCGCCATATCTGGGCGCGAACGTGCCAACATGAGAGGCGCGGCCCACCCTGTCCGCGCATCTCGTGATAATTATCGGCGGTGCTTATCACCTGCTGCCTTCCGGCTACGGCCTTTGTATGATCTCCTTAAAAGCTTCCAATTGACACGGTAGGGGTCTGCGGTTCAAATCCGCACGCGCCTACCATTTTTGTGCCTGAATTTACCTCTTTCACGTCCGGGTCTGGATGTACGGATGAGCCAACGTAGCAATTGGTCGGGGTAGTAATGAGCTTTTTAACGGCCTTTTATGTCTACCCGCGGGCGGTAAACGCTACCCGGGCGCGCTATGGCTAGGCTCGCCAACTTTGCAATTCCAGCAATGGATGCGTCGGAAGCTCTGCTCAAGCCAAACATCCACAGCCTCAAAATATTTATTCCCTGACGGCCTTCTTGCTTTTTACGTCTGAATGGACGGCCTCGCCGCGTCGAATCACCCACGGTAGCTCGACCAGTATTACGAACTCTGGTAGTAGTTCCAGCCCGCCATTACAATCCGCGGCTTCGGCAGGCCCGAAGCGGTCAGTCTGTCGCGCCGACCCGGAGCGATGAGCCTCTGGCCCAGAACCGAGCATACGCCCTACCCACTAACGACGAGGTGATCCACATGATAATCAAGACTCGATTGCGCTGGCCTCTGCTTGTGCTCGCTCTCCTTGCCTTCGCAGCAGTGCCGGCCCCCGCGCAGTCACCCAACACGGCTTCGATGATCGTCGTCGTGGTTGACCAGAACGACGCCGTCGTGCCAGACGCCAGGGTTTCGGTGGTGAACGCCGAGACAGGGGCCGCGCGCGAGGCCGTTTCGGGGAGCGACGGCAGCGCCACCATCCCGGCGCTGTCGCTGACGGGAACCTACACGGTCGGCGTGTCCAAGGAAGGATTCGGCAGCGAAGAGCGCACGGACATCACGCTGCGCGCGGGCGAGACCGCGACGCTGAAGGTGACGCTCCTCGTCGGCTCCGAGAAGGCCGAGGTCACGGTCTACGGCACCGCGGAGGGCGTCCGCGCGGACCCGCAGATCGGCCTCCCGCTACGCAGCACGCAAATTGACGAGACGCCGATCCTCGGCCGCAAGGCGACGACCTTGCCGCTGCTCAATTCGGCGTTCCGGCAGGGGAAAGGCACGGGCGACCTCTTCGTCAACGCGACGTATTTCATCACCGGCGTTGGCTCGCGCCGCGCGACCACGTTCACGCTCGACGGCGCGAACAACGACGAGGGGTGGGGCCGCCAGACGGCAATCGCCACCGTGCCGCTCGGGGCCATCCAGGAGATCACGATTCTCTCGAACGCCTTCTCCTCTGAGTTCGGCTGGACCTCCGGCCCCGCCCTGAACATCGTCACCAAGTCGGGCACGAACGAGTTTCACGGCGAGGCGCTGTACCTGCTCCGGCCCGGCGGCAGTTGGCAGGCCAAGACCTTCTCGACCGACGGCTTCTGCCCGCCGTCCGTGCCGAGCTGCGTCACGCCCTCCACGTTAGAGGCCATCAACCCCGTGGACATCCCGGATTTTCTGAGCCAGGTCTCCGGCTCAATCGGCGGCCCCATCGTTGAAAACAAGACCTTCTTCTTCGCCACGGCCGACTACACGCGGCAGAATCGGACGGCGTTTCTCTCGCCGACGCTGCCCGCCTTCCTGCTGCCGGCCGACGGCCACCTGGACTACGAGGGCCACTACCGCCAGTTCCTCTTCGACGGGAGGGTGGATCACAAGCTCACGTCGGCGCAGACGCTGATGGTGCGCTTTAACGTGGACCGTTTCTCCGACGACAACCCGCAGGACGCCGTCGGCGGGACGAACGCGCCGAGTGTGGCTCGCCGCTACTCGCGCCGCTCCTGGACGGCGCAGGTTAATCACACGACGGTCATCAGCCCGACGCTGCTGAACGAGGCGCGCTTCGCCTTCCTGAACGGCGACCCGATCACGCTCTGGGAAGCGCAGCAGCTCTCGACCACCTACGCGCGCGGCGGGGCCGTCCCGTTCACCATAGGGCAGTCGCGCTCCTCCAACATCTACAGCCGCCAGGTGCAGTTCGCCGACACGCTCTCCTGGTCTGTCGGCCCACACTACCTGCGCTTCGGCGGCAGCGTGATTCATCACGTCTCGGGCGGCACGGGCAGCGAGCCGGGCACGGCGATCCTCGGGACGTTCAACTTCAGGAACACGACGACCGCGCCCTTCGACCAGTTGACGTTGGCCGACGTGCAGAATTACACGCAGCCGATTGACTTCGGCATCAACAGCTACAGGCTGCCGCAGTGGCTCCTGACCGGCTTCGTGCAGGATGACTGGAAAGTGCATCCCGATTTCACGCTGAACATGGGCCTGCGCTATGACCGGCAGACACTGACGGACGCGACGACAAACTTCGCGCCGCGCGTCGGCTTCGGCTGGCACCCGGGCGGCAGCGCGCGCACTTCGATTCGCGGCGGCTACGGGATGTATTACACGCAGCTTCGCTCCAACGCGGTCGCGGGTTATCTGGTCAACGGGCTCGACGGGTTGACGACCTACACCGCAATCGCCGGGCAGACAGGCTTCCCGACCTGCCTGACGTGCGTCCCTGTGAATGTTGATCCGGCGACGCTGCCGGCCAATCAACTGCCCGCGCGCGACATCACGATCAGGGCCGGGCGGCGTGCCTTCTACGAGGAACAGTTCGACAGGTTCGGGCTCAACTTCGACCTTCTGCCCAATTACCCGGACGAGTTGGTGAACCCGCGCAGCCAGGTGCTCTCCATCGGCGCGGAGCGCGAGGTGGTGAAAGGATTGTTCGTCGGCGCGGACTACGTCCACCAACATCTGTCCAACATAGACCGCACGGTTGACTTGAACGCGCCCGCGCCCTTCGAGCGCACCGCGCCGGGGCAGACGAGGAGCGTGGCCGCGGCCAACCTCACGCGCCCGATCCTGCCGGTCAACGGCGGCGTGCGTCAGGTCAACGCGCTGATGAACCTCGGCGTCGCCGACTACAACGGGTTGCAGACGCTGGTCACCTACCGCGGCCACAGGAAGATGTACGCCTCCGTCAGCTACACGCTGTCGAAGGCGACCAACACGACTGAGCCTGACGGCAACGGCATCGGGCCGAACGAGGCAAACCTCGCGCGGCTCGGCGAGGAGGAGCGCGGGCCGAGCGTCGTTGACCAGCGCCACCGCGCTGTCGTCACGTTCCTCTACCGCTTCCCGCTCAACTTCACGGCCGGCACGGTCTCGATGTTCGCCTCCGCCCGCCCGTTCAACTCCACGACCGGCGTTGACAACAACGGCGACGGCGCGAACAACGACCGCCCCATCGTCAACGGCAGCATCATAGCCAAGTCTGCGTTCCGCGGCACGCCGACCTCCGACGTTGCAATCTTCGTCGAGAATCGCATCAAGCTGTCGGAGACCAAGGCCATCCTGCTCAGGCTTGAGGGCTTCAATATCTTCAACCACGGAAACTTCCTCGGCCGCGGCGTCACGACCTACGGCAACGGCGCTGACCCGGCGACCACCTTCGGCCAGTTCGTCGGCGGCGTCGGCACGTCCACGAACGCAATCCCGGCTTTCGCCAACATAGACCCGCCGCGGATGTTCCAGCTCCAAGCGCGGTTCATCTTCTGAGTGAAGAATGAGCTTCTGACAGTCGAGGGTTTGAGCAAACGCTTCAGGGACCGGCGCGTGCTGGAGGACATCCGTTTCTCCGTGCGCGCCGGCGAAGTGTTGGGGCTCATCGGGCCGAACGCCGCGGGCAAGACGACGCTCTTCGAATGCCTCGCAGGGCTGCTGGCCGCGGACGCAGGCACGGTCACACATCAAGAGCAAGCGCTGCCGCCTCAACGGCGCAAGGAAGTGCTCTTTTATCTGCCCGACGCGATAGTCCCCTGGGAGCGGCAGCCCGTGAGCTGGGCGCTCGGCTTTTTTGAAAAGCTCTACCCGCGCTCGGGGGTGGGCGTGGCGGAATTGGTCGGGCCGCTCAGATTGGAGGCGGTCATGAAGTCGCGCGTCGGCTCACTCTCGAAAGGAGAGCGCAAGCGCGTCCTGCTGGCCCTGGGGCTGCTCACCCCGCACCCGCTGCTCATGCTCGACGAGCCGTTCGACGGCCTGGATTTGCGGCAGACGCGCGACGTGATGACTCTGCTCAGAAGTCACGCGGGCGGCGGGCGGACGCTGCTGCTCTCGATTCATCAGCTCGTGGACGCGGGGCGAGTCTGCGACCGCCTCGTGCTTCTGAGCGCGGGCAAGGTGGTCGGGGAGGGAAGCGTCACAGAGCTGCGCGCGCGGGCGAATCTGACCGAGGGCGGGGTCGAGGAGATTTTTCTTGCGCTCACATAGTTTCCGCGCGCTCCTCGGTAAAGAGTGGCGCGAGTTGTTCGCGTCGCGCGCCTTCTGGCTTCTGCTCCTGATGACGGGGCCGCTGGTCGGGCACGGCTTCATCACCGCGGTCAACCTGTACGCGGAGGCCAGCGGCATCGGCGGCGGGCCGGCCGCGCTGGCCCAGGGGCTGACCCCGCTGGACGGAATCTTCGTGCCGACGTTCGGGGCTTACGACCTGGCGGTCACGTTCCTCTTCCCGTTCGTCGCCATTCGTGCGGTCGCGGCCGAGAAGGAGAGCGGGGGGTGGAAACTCCTCCTACAGCTCCCTGGAAGTCTGTCCGCGAAGATCACGGCGAAGGCGCTGGCGATGCTCGGCGGCTGGCTGCTGGCGTGGTCGGCGGGTTTCCTGGCGGTCGTCCTGTGGGGGATTTACGGCGGCCACGTCTACGCGCCGGAGACTGCGAACCTGTTTTTGGGCCACCTGCTGCGGGCGACGTTGAGCTGCGGCGTCGCGTTCGCGGCGGCCGCGCTCGCCGAAAGCGCGGCGAGCGCCGCGATAGTGACTCTGGGGCTGACTGTCGGGACGTGGGTGTTGGATTTCATCGCGGCGGGACGCGGCGGCCTCCTACAGCAGTTGGCGGCCTACACCCCGACCGCCGCGCTCCGCTCTTTCGAGCAGGGGCTGTTGAGTCTGAGCACGGTGGCGGTGATGCTGGCGGTCAGCCTTGCGGGCTTCGCGGTGGGGGCGGTCTGGCTGGAGACGGGCCGGACGTTGCAATCGCGCGCGCTCAGGTCGGGCGCGGTGCTGGCGGCCCTCGCGGTCGTGGTCATGGCGGCTGCGGGCTTCCTGCGTGGCAGTTGGGACACGAGCGAGAACCGCCGCAACTCTTTCCCGCCCGCGGACGAGGCGGCGCTGGGCCAGATTCGCGAGCCGCTGCAAGTCGCGGTCTTCCTGTCGCCCGAAGACCCGCGGCTGACGGACCTGGAGCGAAACGTGCTCGGCAAGCTGCGTAGAGTCCTGCCGCGCGTGAACGTTGATTACAGCGCGGCGAGCCAGAGCGGCCTGTTCGAGAGCGGGGCCGGAGACCACTACGGCGAAATCTGGTACGAGCTGGGCGGCCGCAGGGTAATGGAACGCTCAACCATCGAGCAGGTGGTTCTGGCACAGATTTACAAGCTGGCGGGTGTCGGCCCGCCGCAGGCCGCGGGCGGGGATGAATTCGACGGCTACCCGCTGGCGGCGCGGCCCGCCTGGGCCGCCCTGATCTTCTACGGCCTCTGGCCGCTGGCGACGATTCTCTTCTGGTGGCTAACTCGCTGATAAAGGAAGCGACTATGAAAACTCACGTTCGTTCGGTCCTGACGGCGGCCCTCGTCGCGCTCGCGGCCTGCGCCGCGACGCAGTGCACGAAGAGCACAACGGGGACAAAGAACATCGCCGTTGACGTGTCCAAAGAGCAGGTTGGCGGGGAGTCTGCTAAGTTCCTGGGGGTCGTCGGCAACTGGGTGGTCGTTGACGACGGCGGGAAAGTGGTGGAGGCCGTGGATGGCCGGCAGTGGCAGAAGGGCCAGCCGGCGGGCGGCCTCGCCGAGAAGGCGCGTGCGATCTACGGCGCGCGCCACGAGGAGTTCATTGATAACGTCAAGGCGTTCGCCTATTTCCCCTACGCCGTCGCCAAAGACGTTGACGACTTTCACGACGGGGAGATCAGCGTGCGCTTCAAGCTCGTGGGCGGCCAGCTGGATCAGTGCGCGGGCATCCTCTTCAACTTGAAGCCGAACGGCGACTACCTCGCGGTGCGCTTCAACGGCAAGGAGAACAACGTCGTCCTCTGGACGTTTAAGCAGGGCAAGCGCAGCTTCGTGAAGAAGGGTTCGGAGGATGTCCCGCTCGCCATGAACCAGTGGCACAGTCTTCAGATTTCGGTCCACGGGACGAATCTGCAAGCTTCTCTGAACGGCAAACACCTGCTCGATTACACGCTGGCCGAACCCGTCTCAGGCAAAGTGGGGCTCTGGTCGAAGACTGACAGCGTGAGTTATTTCGACGAGTTCATGGTGACTGCGACTGACCGTTAAGCTTCCGCCCTGTAGACGGGGTAGATTTTCCCGCCTTGCAGTTTGAAGATGACCGTGGGCTTCGAGGCGTTCCGCTCGGCGTTGATCGTGATCGTGCCGGTCACGCCTGAAAATTTGGAGGTCTGCGCGAGGGCGTCGCGCAGTTTCGCGCCGTCGCTCGTCCCGGCGCGTTTGAGCGCGTCGGCCAGGACTTTCATCGCGTCGTAGGCGCGCGCGGCCGTTTGGTCTGGCGCATTGCCGTAACGTTTTTTATAGGCGGACGTGAAGTCTCGAATCATTTGTGTCGGGTCGTCGGCCGAATAGTGGCTCGTGATGTACGCGCCGTCGAGGGCGTCCCCGCCGAGTTGAAATAGTTGCGGGTCATTCCAGCCGTCAGCGCCCAGCAGGACGGCTTTAAGGCCAAGCTCTTTGGCCTCTTTGGCGATAACGCCGGCCTGGTTGTAGCGACCGGGAATGTAAAGCACGTCCGGGTTGGCGGAGAGGACGGCCGTTAACTGTCCTTTGAAATCCTGCTCGGTCGGCGCGTAAGACTGCTTCGAGACGACCTGCCCGCCCAATCGGCTGAAATTCTCCTCGAAGGACTGTGCCAGTTCGCGGCTGTAATCCGAGCCCTCTTCGGACAGGACGGCCGCGGTCTTGGCCTTGATATTGTTCGCGGCGTACTTCGCCATCTCCTCGCCCTGAACGGAGTCTAAGAAGGCGACACGGAAAATGTAATCGCCGGCCGCAGTCACTTTCGGGTCCGCCGACGAGAGAGTGATCATCGGGGCCTTGGCTTCCTGCGCCTTCGGCGCGGCCATGAGACTGCTCGGCGCGGCGGCCCCGCCGACGACGGCGTGAACCCGACTCTGATCAATCAACCTGGCGACGGCCGCCGCAGATTGTTCCGGGATTCCTTTGTCGTCCTCGATGATTAGCTCTATCTGGCGACCCCCTATGCCGCCTGCCTTATTAATCTCGTCTTTGGCTAACTCGATGCCGTTTTTAGTTGACTGTCCGACGCCGTTGGTCTGGCCTGACAGGTCCGCGTAAACGCCGACCTTGATGTTGCCCGTGTCGTCTGGCTTCGCCCTTTCATTTCCGCCGCCGCTTTTGCAAGCCGAAGCCGCCAGCAAGGTGAAGACCAGCCCGAGCGATAAGAGAGTACGTTTCATGGCGCTCCTCGTCAGCATCGAAGCCGGCATCATAACGGCGGGCAGCGCCGTGAAGCAAACTTGCGAGTGAGTGGTGATAAAAAGACGGCCCGCACAAGCCACCTTGTGCGGGCCGTCTGAGCGTGGCGGGCCTGGTGTCAGAACTTGTAGCGGTAGCGCAACGTCACGCCGCGGCCCGCGCCGTCAATGCCCCAACTGATGCCGCGGTATGATTTGTCGCCGATGTTCTCGAAGTCCACGAAGATTTCGGAGCGCTCGCCGAAGCGGAATGCCCCGCGCAGGCCGACCAGCCCGTAGCCCGGGAGGTAGCCGAAGAGCGGGACGGCCGTGTCGTTGTTGACGACGGTCACGCCGTTGATGGTCGCGCCAATCGGGAGAAGCCGGTTCTGCACCTGGGCCAGCGTCTCGCCGGTGGAGATGAGTGTGCCGCCGGCAGAGCCGCACTGACCGTTCGTCCCCGGAGTCGTCACGCCGCGCACGCAGGCTCCGCGGCGGAAAAAGTTCTGAATCTGCGCGCGCGAGCGAGCCCCGCCGGTTCGGCGGTCGGCCAGGTCGAGCGAGGAAAGGCGGTTCTGTCGCCCCGTGAGAATCGAATAGCCTTCGATGTAGAAGCGCGACGACCCGCGCGGCTGATAGCGCAAACTGACGAAGCCCGTGGCGGGCGGCACGCCGCCTTCGACGTTCGGCGGGAGCCCGTTCAGGAGGCTGTGGGCGCGGACGTAGGTGAAGTTGCCGCGCGCGCTGAAGTCGCGGCTCAGTCTCGCCTCGGCGCTGGCCTCGACGCCGTTGAAGCGCGCATCGTCGTAGTTGACGCGGACGAGCACGGGGCTCGTCGCGATGCCGACGAAGACCAGCCCGTTGGCGTTCTGTCTGACGATCTGCTCGCTGCCCAGGAATTGTCCGACCGCTCCGGGCGGCAGCACCAGCGCCTGGTCGAAGTACACGTCGTTGAGTTTGTTCGTGAAGCCCGTCACCTCGGCGCGGAAGCGCGCGTGCGTGTAGCGCAGGCTGAGGTCGAAGCTGTCACTTTTTTCAGGTTCGAGGCGCGTGACGGCGATACCGCTTGAGACGGCGTCCGCCGCCCGCCTCGTGCCGATGAAGCCGCCGAGGCTCGCGGCCGTCGAGGCGTCAACTTCAAAGCCCGTGCCGACGAGTCCGATGATGCCCAGGTCGGTCGTGTTCGGGGCGCGGAAGCCGCGCGTGTATTTCGCGGCGATGTCGAAGCCGCCGCCGACGGTCAGGACCGCGCCGATGCGCCCCGAAAAGGCGTCGAAGCGCGCGCTGTCGTCCGGGAACAGCGGACGCCCGTTGGGGGCCAGTTCGGCGTTCGCCGCTTCCGACTTGTAAGACGCGACGCTGTAGCGCACCGCGCCGCTCAGGCGCAGGCGGCCGGGGATGGCCGTGTAAACGTCCTGCGCGAAGAATCCGTAGGAGAGATAGCGCGCGCCGTCCGGGACGCGCGGGCGCGAGGGCGTCGTCACCCTGGTCACAGGGTCGAAGGTGAAGGCCGGGGCCGTAATCTTATCGCGGTAGATGTCTGCCCCGAGCGTGAACGTGTTGTACTCGCCGGTGCGCTCGTCCAGGTGGAAATTGAAGCCGAAGACGTTGGTCCGCTCGCGCTGGTTCGTGATGGCCCCGACCGGGTTCCCCTGCCCGCCCTGGTTGATGCGCTCCTCGCGCTGGCCGTTGTAAGAAAAAGTGAACTGGGCGTTGTCGAAGAAGCCCAGGTTCTGTTTGACCACGCGCGCGTAGAAGAGGTCGGTCATCAGGTTGCGCAGGTCCGCGATGAGGTTGCCGTCGCCGCCCGCCAACTGGTCATAGCGGCGGCCCGCGTCCTGCTGGTTGCGGGAATAGCTGAAGAGCAACTGGGTCGTGTCGTTGAGGATGAAGTTGGTGCGCAAGAGGCCGCCGTACTGCGTAAAGGCCGTGTCGGGCAGGCGCTCGCCCAGAATGTCCGAAGGGATGCCGAGGAAGCGCGTCACGGCCGCGTGGCCGTCGAGGCCGTTGCCGGGACGCAGCCGGTTGATGCGCCGCGCGTTCGCGTTGAGCAGCAGGCCGTATTTGCGTGTGCCGTAGGTCAGGAGCGTGTTGCCGCCGAAGCCGTTGGAGACGGAGGTGTAGAAGACGTTCGTGTTGCCGTGCCACTCGCCGTCGCGCCCGCCGTAGACGGGGACGTGCGAGATGAAGTTGACGACGCCGCCGAGCACGTCCGAGCCGTACTGCGAGCTGTTCGGCCCGCGCAAGATTTCGACTGACTCAAGAGCCGACGGCTCGATGAGACTGAAGAAGGTGCCGACGCCGCCGCGCTGCGCGCTCGTCGTGTAGCGCACGCCGTCAACGTAGACGGCGACGTTTCTTCCCGTCAGCCCGCGCACGAAGACGGCGCTCAGGCTGGGGCTCGTGCGTTGCAGGTTGACGCCCGGCTCTTCGTCAACCACCTGCGCGACGACTTCGGGCGCGCGCTCTATGATCTCTTCCTCCGGGATGACGTTAATCGGCTGGGCGGTGTTGCGCGCCTCGGCGACCTGCCCGGCCTCGGCCGTCACAGAGACCTCCCAACTGACCTGCCCCACCTCCAACACGACGCTCGACTCGGTCGTCGCGCCGTCGGCCACTTGAACGGCCTCGCGCTGAGTTCGGAAATCGCGGCGGGAGGCGACGACGACGTAAGAGCCCGGAGGAACGTCAGTGAATTGAAAGCGCCCCTCTGAGTCTGTCCGGGTCGTGCCGAAGACGGCCTGGTGTGCGTTGACGAGGGATACGTCCGCGCTGCCGACGACCCCGCCCGAAGAATCTTTAACGACGCCTGAAACACCGCCGCGGGATTGCTGCGCCATCACGCCGCCGGAAACGAGCGACAGGAAAAACATCAAGCCGAGCGCGCAGGCCAGAGACGTCATGTAACTCTTCATTTTCATGTGGACAATACCTCAGAGGAGGGTCAAGAGAACTAAAGCGAGCGGGGAGATTACCTCAGTCGGCCATCTACTACCAGTGGTCGTAGTTCATGGAGAATACGCGGCCGCAAAGGGAGGGGCCGCGTTACTTGAACTGTGCTGCGGGGGATTTGAGGTTAGGCCAGTAGCTTGACGATTCTCTCTGTGAGGGCGTGGACCGTTGCCAGGATTTGCCAGTCGGCCGCCAGCATCGCCGACGCGGCGATGAAGCCAGCGAGCCCGGCTAGACGAGCGGCTTTTGAAAGTTGTAAGTCTCTGCCCGCCGGCGTCCACCGGCTCGATGCCATTTCGGTCAAGCGTCGCACTCTGCCGGCGAGACCTTCGTCGGCCCCTTCGAGTAAGAACGCCCCGGCCGGCGCGACCTTCTTGCTGCCGGCCGGCATCAGACGCGCGATCTTAATCAACGCGGCAGCGAGGTCGAGAGCGCCGGCCGCCCCGGAGCGCGCTGCGTACTCGTCGGCCGCCCTCTCGGCCTCCTCTGCCCACGCCTGTTCGAGCGTGCGGCCCGCGCCGATAATCGGCAGCAAGTCCGAGCAGACCAGCATCAAGGCACGCTTGAGCGTGTCGCGCGCCAGTAAGTGGCCGCGCTCGTGGGCCAGCGCCACTTCCATCTCTTCGTGGCTGAGCGATTCCATCACCTGCCGGGCGATGAAGAGGCGCGGGCGCAGCGTCCCGACGACGGCGAGCACGGGTGTCGGGTGATCGAGGCGATAGGCGGGGGCCGTAACGCCCTTGATGCATACGGGCTCGGCCCGCTTCAGCCAGAAGGCCGTCAGCCGCCGGGTCGTCAACCAGGCGGCGGCGGTCCTGTAGAGCGCGAGCGTGACGCCGAAGGCGGAGAACAGGGCGAGGGCGAGTAAAGGCAGGCCGACGGCCTCGTTCGCATGGTAGGGCTCGTGTGCGAAGTAAGCCGGGAGTTGGAACGTCGCGACGAAGACGAGCGCCGCGGCCGGCGGAAGGGCGCGCAGCCAGAAGAGGGTCCTGGCGCGTGCCGGAGCCGACCAACCGCGCGCACGCCGGCGCAGTCCGAGCCACAGCGCTGTGGCCGCATACGAGCCGACGGCATTGAGCAACAGGAACGTCGCGAGGGCGGCGCAGGTGACGAGTAGGTAGTACGTCACGGCGTCTCCTTTTCCCCCAACTCTTGTTTCTTCAGCTTGACGAGCCGGTCAAGTTCGTCCAACAACTCGCGGTCGCGCTCGCCGACGGCTTCGACGAGGCAGGCCAGCAGCGGCTCCGCCTCCCCGGTAGCGCGGCTGAGCAGCGCCGTGAAGATGTCCCCGGCCACGCCCTGCTCGAACTCCTCGCGCGTGACGCGCGGTGAGTACAGGAACGCCCGCCCGCTCTTGCGCCGGACGAGGAGCCCTTTCTTGTAAAGCCGGTCGAGGGTCGTCATGACGGTCGTGTACGCCCTGGTCCCGCCGAGCGAGCGGTGGACTTCGTGGACGGTGGCATCGCCGTCGCGCCACATCAACATCATCACCTCGCGCTCAAGCGCGCCCAGGTCCGCCGCCACGGCTTCGCGCGGGCTCTTGAAACCTCGGAGGGTGAATCCCGGAATCTTCACGGCGGGCGAGTATTCTCCATGACGGTGAATCTGTCAAGGCTTTTGATTCATCCGTCGAATGTTTCTGCCCTCACGACGGGGCGCAGCCTACATGCACTTCATCAGCCGCCCCTGGCTGCCCTGCGTCAGGGTGTAGTCGCCGAAACTTTCCCCTGTCTCGTCGTGCCTGATGGTCAGTGTCATCGTTTGGCCTTCTACCTGACCGGCGTAGCGGACCGGGGAGCTGTTGGGTGATTCGTTATCCCGGACCGCACCGCCATGCTCCCTTGTGAACTTGCCTTTGACCTCGAATCGGCCCTGACGGTCAAGGACGACAGGCTCGTCCATCGTGCTGTGGGCGCAGTCGTACTCAATTTGCGCTCCGTCGTCCGTCACCTCCATGCGGATGTGTTGTCCGCCCCACACTCCGGCTGCCAGCCTGTCGTCATTCTTTACTGCCGGTGCATTCCTCAGCTTGGCCCCTTCGCTGCGGCAGGAACCGCCCTGTCCGAGAGTCGAAAAAAGCAGAGAAACGGTCACAAACGAGAGCGCCAGATACATTTTAATCACGGGCTTCCTCCGGTCCCAATCGTTGAAGCCGGCGCTCGTCTCCAGACCCTGATGAATTCAGGCCCGCGCGCCCGCTCACTCGCCCGACTATACCACTGTTTCCCGCCCCGGCCGCCCCTGGGCTTTCCGGGCGGTTTTTAACTTCGCACGCGGTAAATTGACTGGCGAGGAAATTCGTAATATCGTGCCACTACTTTATTTAGTTAGTTCACGCCTGTTCTGATGCTACTGCCTTATTGAAGTGCTTGTGAAGTGGAGGGGCGGCCCCCGACGAACCGCCTTTACCTAAACCGAAAACCATCGCTTGCTGGAGAGTCTAGTGGCCGGGGGAAAGACCCAGAGCCTGCGGGTTGCCATTGACCAGGAATACTCGGCCCTTGAATCCGTGGACGACCGGATGATAGGTCTGATGAGGCTGACTCTGGCCTTGTCGGCCCTGAGCATCATCTACATTGACCCGTCCGAGCCGAACCGGCTCGTCGCCCTCACCTACGCCTCGCTCGTCGTCTACGTAATTTACAGCGCGGCCGTCTACCTCCTGTCGCTCTACCATCACACGCTGCTGCCGAACAGCGTTACGCCCTGGATTGACATCGCCTGCTTCCTCGTCTTCGTCGCGCTCAGCAGCGGCACGAGCAGCATCTTCTTTTACTTCTTCTTTCTCCCCATCCTGGTCGCCTCGTTCCGCGAGGGCTTCACGGCGGGTTTCCGCGTCGCTGTCATTTCGAGCGTGCTCTTCACAGTCATCGGTTACGCGACGGCCCCCGCGGGCAGGGAATTCGAGTTGAACCGTTTCCTGCTGCGCCCCGTGTACCTGCTCGTGCTCGGCTACATGATGGCTTACTGGGGCGGGCGCGAGATCAAGCACAAGCAGCGGCTCAGTTTTCTGAGGGAGATCACCAAGCTGTCGAATCCGCGCTTCGGGGCCAGCTACACCATCGGCTCGATGTTGCAGACGCTGCAAGCTTTTTATCACGCCGACTCCTGCTTGCTCGCGCTGGTTGACCCCGTTTACAACAACATCAGACTGTACCGCCTCGGGCGCGGCCAGTCGGCGGAATCCGTGCGGAGCGAACGGCTCCCCGAGAATGTGGAGCAACTGCTGCTCTCTCTGCCCGACGACGTGGCGGTGATTCACAAGGGTCGGCCGCGCCTCCCACTCTTCCGCGATTCAGATGAATACGTCTTCGCCCTGGCGAGCAAGAGGGAGTGCACGGCCGAGTGGCGGGCGACGATTGACTCGCTGGCGAAGAAGCTCGAACTGGGGCCGTTCGTATCCGTGCCGCTGCGCTACCGCGGCAAGACGGTCGGCCGGCTTTACCTGATTGCGCGCCCGGGCGTCTTCGGCGACTCGGATGTCAGTTTCCTGATCCAGGTCGGCGAGCAGATCATGCCCGTCATTCACAACATCAGGCTGCTGGCGCGGCTCGCCCTGAACGCGGCCGAGCAGGAACGTCAGCGGCTGGCGCGCGACCTGCACGACAGCGTCATCCAGCCCTACATCGGGCTGCAATACAAGCTGGCCGCCATCCGCAACAAGAGCGCGGACGGCAGGGACACGAGCGAGGACCTTGAGCGGCTGCTCGACATGACGGCCAACGAGGTCAAGAGCCTGCGCGGTTTCGTGCGCGGCCTCAAGGAGGGCGACGAGCCGGGGGCCGGCTTCATGTCCGCCGTGCGGCGCTTCGCCGCCCAGTTCGCCGAGAGCTACGACCTGAACGTGCAGGTCGAGAGCCGGGGCCGGGTCGAGCTCAACGACCGGCTCGCCGCCGAGTTGATCCGCATCGTCCACGAAGGGCTGAGCAACGTCAGGAAGCACACCGAAGCCTCCTTCAGTAAAATCACGGTCGAGCGCGCCGACACGGCGCTGCTCCTGTCCATCGAAAATAATAACCCGCAGACGAACGGCGACGGTCCCGCCGCCTTCGTCCCCCGCTCGATCACAGAGCGGACGGAAGAGTTGGGCGGCCGCGTCAGCATCGAGCAAAGCCTTGACGGCTGTACTGTGGTGAAAATAGAGATACCACTTTGAGGAGAGAAGCGGAGGGCCGGCGACGATGAAGCCTGGAACCGAAACTATTCGTGTTCTGATTGTAGATGACCACAAAATCATCCGCGACGGGCTGCGCGATTTGATCTCAAGCCGCCAGGGGATGACGGTCGTCGGCGACGCCGGCAATCGCGCCGACGCCCTGAGCGCCGCCGCGCGCGAGCGCCCGGACATCATCGTGCTCGACCTGGACCTGGGCGACGACAGCGGCCTCGACCTGATTCCAGAGCTGCGCCGGGCCGACGAGGAGGTGGGCATCATCATCCTGACGGGCGTGCGCGATACGGAGAAACGCGACCGGGCGATTGAACTCGGGGCGCGGGGCGTGGTGTTGAAAGACGAGGGCGCGACGGAGCTTTTGAGCGCCATCGAGAAGGTTCACCGCACGGGGGAGTACTGGCTTGAGCCCGGGGCCACCAAAAGACTGTTGGACAAGCAGCGGTCGCGCGCCAACGCGATGCACGACCCGGAGGCCGCCAAGATCGCTAAACTGACCGGGCGCGAGCGCGAGATAATTGCGCTCGTCGGCGAGGGACTCGAAAATAAAGAGATCGCCGAACGCCTGCGCCCCGTCGTCGCGGAATCCACGGTGCGCAATAACCTTTCAATCATCTACGACAAGCTCGGCATCCAGGGCGGGCGTCTGGGCCTGCTCGTCTACGCCTATAAACACAGACTTATTGCGTCCTCCCACGCGGCCCACTAGGGTCGCACCATCGCTTTTCGCGCTCTGTCCGCCTCACACCTCAAACGCGCTGAGTCTTTGGTAAGTGCTTTGTTCTCAGCCCGCGTCGTGACATTTGTCCCGACGCCTGTGGAGGAATGTCACGGCCGGGGTGTACGAACAAAGTGACATTTGTCCATTATTTTAGTGATAAGTGGCAGATGCGCTTTCGGGCATGGGAGTATATCTTGCGCACGCTGTTATAAGGCATCTTGTAGTAACCCCGGACCCCTGGTCTTGGTAATCCCGTTAGAGAGAGGCTCCCCAAGCCCTGCGCTCCAAGCTAACATTGCAGACAGAACCTACAGCAGAGGGCCGCGGCGCGCCCGGCATCAGCGGCCCGCTGCCGGCCGTGGCGCTCGACGTGGCGGCCTGCAAGCAGAGCCTCGGCGTGCGCACGATCGTTGAAGACCTGAGCGCGGGCGGCTTCTCGCTACGGCTGGCCTACCCCGTGGACGAGGGCGAGAAGCTATTGGTCATCACGCAGGTCTCGCAAGCCGTCGTACTCCTGCGCGGCGAAGTCGTGCGGAGCGAGCGGCAGCCGGACGACACTTACAGGCTGACCCTCAGTATCACCCGACATCAGATTTTCTCCTCACTGGCGGGAGAAGCGACATTAGAGCAAAAGGTTCGCAGTCAAAAATAGCCCCCCTGGGTTGCGGCCGTGAGAACGTGTAAGCCGCGAGCCTGACCCGAGACAATTCGAAGTTGGCGAGAGCCGAAGAAAGAGAAAGTTTCCCCACATGAAGAGAAAGCCCCGGACTGCATCCCCCACGCCTCGTACTACTATCAAGACTCGTATTATCACTAAAAAATTATTCGCGAAGGGGCGCGGCCGCCTGGCCGCGTTTCTTATTTTAGCGTTGCTGGCGACGGCCGGCACGGTCATCACCATCTCGTCGGCGCAATCAAGAAAGAAGGGGCGCGCGAAAGCACAAACTTCCTCCGCGAAGCGACAAACTTCTTCAAAGCGCACTCCGGCGGAACGACTCTTCAAGATCGAGCGCGGCGGCACGGAGAGGGCCGTGCAGGGCGAGCGCGAGCAGGAGAATGAAGGCAGGGAACGCACGGCGGCGCCGGTTGACCAGCGTCAGCGCAAGGCCGCCTTCGCCAACCTGAAACCCAAAGAGACGCGGATGAACAGGGCGAAGCCGTTTAACGGAGACCTTCGCGGGCTGCCCTACATTGCGCCGGTCAAGAAGGAAAAGCCCGAGCGCGAACCCCCGCGCGTGGTCCCCGTTCCCTACAACCAGTCCGCGACGACTTCTACGAAAAACTCCGCCTCAGCAAGTCCGGCCCAGGAAAGCTCGGCCCCGGAACTCTCGGCCCCGGCCCCGGCCCCGCTCAGCACCTTCATCGGCCTCGACTTCGCCAACTGGGGCGCGGGTCGTCCGCCCGACACGGTGGGCGATGTCGGCCCGACCTACTTCATCCAGTCCGTCAATTCGTCGGTCGGCGTCTACCGCAAGTCGGACGGGGTCCGCGTCGCGGCCTTCACGCTCGACACCTTCATGAGTCAGGGCAACTTCGGCAACTTCTGCGACACGGATAACTTCGGCGACCCCGTGATTCTGTACGATACGTTCGAGGACCGCTGGGTCATTACGGACTTCGCCTTCCAGCTCGACGCCTCGGACAATGTCAGCCCGCAGATCGCGTTGCAGTGTCTCGCCGTCTCCAAGACGGGCGACCCCGTGAGCGGCGGGTGGAACTTCTACTCCATCAACACGACGGGGGGCCTGGGCGACTATCCGAAGTACGGCATTTGGCCGGACGGCATCTACATGTCAACCAATATGTTCGACTACGCGGCCAGCGGCTCGTTCCAGAACCCGCGCCTGTATGCCTTCAACAAGGCGCAGATGTACGCCGGCTCGCCGACCGTCCAGATCGTCCAGTTTGACCTTCCGGCCACGGAGTTCGCGCTCCTTCCGAGCAACGCGAGGCTCCAGACGGGCACGCCGCCCGCTGGTTCGCCGAACTACCTGACGGAAGTCTGGAATTTTCTGAACACGGTCAGCGTCTATAAGTTTCACGTTGACTGGAACAGCATCTCCCTCTCGACACTGACCGGCCCCTTCGACAGCGTCACGCCGACGTGGTGGGCACAGTACAGCGACGTGAATGGGACTGTCCCGACCCCGTCTCAGGCTAACGACACGCTCTACCCGCGGCTGATGATGCAGAACCAGTATTCGAACATCGGCGGGGTCGAGTCGCTCTGGAACAGCCAGACGGCAGGCGCGGGCAATCCTACGACCAACGTCTCGTCGGCCCAGGCCGCCGTCCGCTATTATCAGGTGAACGTCACGGGCGGCACTGTCGCGGCGAACACGGTTCAGAATTTCACGTACAGCCCTGACGCCACGATACACCGCTACATGCCCAGTTCGGCGGTTGACCGCGCGGGCAACTTCGCAATCGGCTACAGCACGTCGAACTCCACGACGCACCCCGGAATCAAATACGCCGGACGCCTTTCGACCGACGCCATCAACACCATCAGCCAGACCGAGCAGACGCTCTTCCAGGGCACCGGCTCGCAGAACACCAGCAACCGCTGGGGCGATTACGCCGCGATGACGCTCGACCCGGACGGCTGCACCTTCTGGCTCACGTCCGAGTATTACGCCGTGACCGGCGGCGACTGGCAAACGCGCATCGGCTCGTTCAAGTTCGCGCAGTGTACCCCTGTCGGCGGCGGCGGGGTCGTTTCGGGGACGGTGACGGCGAACCCCGGCGGCGCTCCGCTTCAGAGCGCGACCGTCATGCTCGGCAGCCGCTCGACGACCACAGACGCCAGCGGCAACTACTCTTTCAGCGTTCCGGCCGGCACGTACCCCGGGATGACCGCGACCTTCCCCGGCCGCAACGGCGCTTCGGCGACCAGCGTCGTCGTCGCCGACGGCAACATCACGACGCGGAACTTCTCGCTGACGGCCGCCGCGACCAGCGGCTGTCTGACCGACACGACGCAGGCCGACTTCTTGTTGGGCGTCCCGACCAACACAGACCTGACCACCAGCGCCGGCGACGTGAAACTGTCCGCGCCCGTTGTCGTTGACCAGCACGCCGACGACAACGGCTTCGGCTCCGGCTACGGCTTCAGCAGCACGGCGATATTAGGTCAGACTTTCACCCCCGCCACTACCGGAGAGTTGCGTAAGGTGGACATCAACATCTTCTGCGCCTCTTGCTCGGGGACGAATCCGAACATCACCGTCGAAATCAGGACCACGAGCGGCGGCAACCCCGTGATGACCGCTGGCGGGCTTCTTGCGACGCAAAGCATCGCCGGCACCTCAAGCGGTTCTGGTGGTTTTCTGACCGCAACTTTCACTACTCCTGCAACTGTCACGGCTGCCGTTCAGTACGGCATCGTCGTCAGGCTGGTGTCGAACCGCACGACAGGAACCCAGGCATGGGCCGCGACCAGCGGCGACACCTACGCGGGCGGCAGGCGTAAGACCTGCTCCACCACGACCTGCGCCAACCCGACCGGCTCGAACGCCAACAGCGACCTGATCTTCAGGGAGCACGTGTATGCGGGCTTCACGACTTCCGGCGACTTGGTCTCGTCGCTCAAGGACGCGAACCCGGCCGCGGGCAACACGGCCAACTGGGGCACGTTCTCCTGGACCGCCACCACGCCCGCGAGCACGGCCGTCAAGTTCCAGGCCGCCGCGAGCAACAACTCCAGCGGGCCTTTCAGCTTCGTCGGCCCCGATGGCACGGCCTCGACCTTCTACACGACCTCGGGCGGCTCGCTCGCGCAGTTCAACGGCAAGCGCTACCTGAAATACAAGGCGCTGCTGACGGGGATCAGCAGCGCGTCGCCGACCCTGAGCGACGTGACCGTCTGCTTCACAGACGTTGCGAGCATCGCCACTTCGTCGCTCGCGGCTTCAGCAGCCACGGGCACTTACGGCGGCACGGTCAACCTGTCTGCGACGCTGACGGCGAGCGCCGTCGGCGTCAGCGGCAAGAGCATCGCTTTCACGCTCAACGGCAACAGCGTCGGCAGCGCCACGACGAACGGCTCGGGCGTGGCGACGCTCTCGAACGTCTCGCTCGCGGGCATCAACGCCGGGTCTTACCCGACCGGCGTCGGCGCGAGCTTCGCGGGCGACAGCGGCTACACCGCGAGCAGCGGCTCCGCCTCGCTCACGGTCAACAAGGCAGACCAGACCATCACCTTTGGCGCCCTCGCCGACAAGACCTACGGCGACGCAGACTTCGGCGTCAGCGCGTCGGCTTCGTCTGGCCTGTCCCTCAGCTTTGCGGCGTCGGGTAACTGCACTGTCAGCGGCTCGACCGTCCACATCACGGGCGCTGGCTCCTGCACGATCACGGCGTCGCAAGCTGGGGACTCCAACTACAACGCCGCGCCCAACGTCCCGCGCACCTTCAACATCGCGAAGGCCGCGGCCACCGTCACTCTCAGCAACCTGAGCCACACTTACGACGGCTCGCCCAAGTCCGCAGGCGTCAGCACGACGCCGGGCGGCCTGAGCGTCACCGTCACTTACGACGGCTCGACCACGGCCCCGACGGGCGCAGGGAGCTACGCGGTGGTCGCGACCATCACGGATAACAACTACCAGGGCAGCGCGAGCGACACGCTCGTCATCAGTAAGGCCGACCAGACGATCACGTTCGGCGCGCTGTCCGACAAGACTTACGGCGACCCAGACTTCAACGTCAGCGCCTCGGCCTCGTCGGGCCTGACCGTCAGCTTCGGGGCCACGGGAAATTGCTCCGTGACGGGCACGACCGTTCACATCACGGGCGCGGGCTCCTGCACCATCACGGCGTCGCAAGGCGGCGACTCGAACTACAACGCGGCGACGAACGTCCCGCAGTCGTTCAACATCGCGAAGGCTTCGGCGACGGTCACCTTGAGCAACCTGAGCCAGACCTACGACGGGACGGCCAAGTCGGCCTCGGCCACGACGAACCCCAACGGCCTGAACGTCGTCATCACCTACGGCACGGGCTCGTCGGCTCGCCGCCGGAACGTGGCCTCTGTGACGCCGATTGACGCGGGCAGCTACACGGTGACCGCGACCATTGACGACCCGAACTACGAGGGGTCGGCGACGGACACGCTGGTCATCAGTAAAGCCGACGCCACCATCTCGGTCACGGGCTACACTGGCGCATACGACGGCAACGCGCACGGAGCGACCGGCTCGGCCACGGGTGCCCAGAGCGAAGACCTGTCGAGCCTGCTGCACCTCGGCGCGACCTACACGAACGTCCCCGGCGGCACGGCCAACTGGACCTTCGACGGCAACAACAACTACAACTCCGACAGCGGCTCAGTCTCGATTGACATCAGCAAGGCGACGCCCGTCATCACCTGGAACAACCCGGCGGCCATCGTCTATGGCACGGCCTTAAGCGGCACGCAGCTTAACGCCTCCGCCTCGACCGCGGGCTCTTACACCTACACGCCGGCGGCCGGGACGGTGCTTTCGTCAGGCAACGGCCAGAACCTGCACGTCGAGTTCGCGCCGACCGACACGGCCAACTACAACAACGCGTCCGGTGACGTTTCCATTAACGTCCTCAGCGCGGTCCTCTCAACGACGATGATTGCCGACCGCAATCCGGCGCTGGTGGGCTACAACCACAACTACAAGGTCGCCGTCGCCAACACGGGTAACGCCTCGGCCACTAACCTGTCGCTGACAGACGTGCTGCCGACGAAGGTCAGCTTTACGGCTGTCTCGACCTCGCAAGGCACTTGCGCTTACGCCTCTGCGACGCGCACTGTGACCTGCAACCTGGGCACGCTCCCGGCGGGCTCGACCGCGAACGTCCAGATCACGGTCAAGCCGCGCGAGGAGGGCACGCTCGACGACACGGCGACGATTACGGCCTCGCAGTGGGACCCGGCGACGGGCAACTCGTCAGCGTCCGTCAACGGGCTCCAGTCCGTCGCGCAGGTTGATGTCTCTGTGTCGAAGGTTGACTCCGCCGACCCGATTTTCGTCGGCGACCAGACGATCTACACCATGACGGTGAAGAACCAGAACACGCCGATCAACGCGACCGGCATCGTGCTGACCGACAGCCTGCCAGCCGGGCTGACGTTCGTCTCGGCCAGCACAAGTCAGGGCACGCTCGTCACGCCGCCCGTTGATTCGAGCGGGATCGTGACGGCGAACATCGGAACCCTGGCCCCGAACGCGACGGCCACCATCACGATCACGGTCAAGGGCGCGGCGGCCGGAACCTTTACCAACACGGCGACGGTGACGGAGAACGAAACCGACACCGCCACCATGAACAACACGGCTTCGCAGTCAACGACCGTCAAGCCTGTGGTGACGGTCACGTTGCAGAAGGTGCTGCTGGCGTCGCAGGTCTTGACGGGCGGCTGCCAGAACACGACCGGCAATGTTTACCTGACGGCCCCGGCCCCGGCCGGCGGCGTGACGGTCTCGCTGTCGAGCAACATCTCGGGGGCGAGCGTGCCGGCTTCGGTCTTTATCGCCGGCGGGCAAATGGTCAGCCCGGCCTTCAACGTGACGACTTCGCCTGTGACGGCCAAACAGGTGGGACTGATTACGGCGACCTCCGGGTCGAGCAGTGTGAGCCGCGGCATTACCATTAACGTCGGCAACGGCACCTGCCCGTAAGCGGGGCCGTTCGTGACCTCGTAAAAGTGAAGCAGCAGGCCGCCTGTGAGGGCAAAAGCGCGGGCGGCCTGCACACACCGAACTTAAAGTTTTCAAGTTAATCCTTCGGTAGCGCCCAGCGGGAAGCAAGCGGCTGACGGTCCGTCACTCCTGTGCTGCTGAAGTCCTGAAAATTAGACGGTTCTTAATTCACCCGCCCGGCAAAAGCCGGAGCACTTGAAGGAGCATCCCCAATGAAGAGAAGATGGCTGCGAAGAAGGACAGCGGACGCTTCCGTGATCGCCAGCACAATCGCCCCCAGGAAATCGCTCGGCCGTCTGGCCGTGCTGTTCGCTTTAATCGCAGTCATGGCGCTCGTCGCCGTCTCGGCGGGCTCACTCGCCACGTCCGCCAAGGATAAGGTGCGCAAGGCTAAAGCTTCCGCCAAATCCACGGCGTCGGCCAAGGTGCGCGGCGGCCGTCGCCGCGGCGGCTCTTTCACGTCGGCGTGGCGGAAGAAGACCTCGCGGAAGAAGAAGGTCGAGGTCGCGCGCAGAGAGAAGGACGAGCGGGAAGAGATGGAGGGCAAGGAAGAGCCCAACGAAAAATACGAGGCGCTGCTCGAACAGGAAGAGTACTGGGCCAACCGCGTGACCTACCCGACGGGCGAGTTCGACCCCGCGTGGGTGCAGGAGGCGCTCCGGCAGGACTCGCGCATCGAGCGCGCGCTCCCGGCCGGAACCGTCAGAAACACCAGGTCCGCTCTGGGGACATCCGTGCTCAGCACGAGCGGCTTCACGGCGCTCGGCCCCGCGCCGCTGCTCATGACCGGCTGCTCCGGCTGCTTCGACTACGGCATTACGGCGGGGCGCGTCAACTCCATCGCCATTGACCCGACGACGACCACCCCCGGCTCCATCGTCGCCTACATCGCCACGGTCGGCGGCGGCGTCTGGAAGACGACGAACTGCTGTAGCGCCCTCACCAGCTGGACTGCCACCACCGAGGACTCTTCGATCCCGACCCTCAGCGTGGACACCGTCGTCATAGACCCGAACGACCACAACACGGTTTACGCTGGCACGGGCGACCTCAACTACGGCTCCTTCTCGATGGGCAGCCAGGGCATCCTCAAGTCCACGGACGCGGGCGCGACCTGGGCGGTGCTGGGCGGGAATGTCTTCGGCGCGGCGCTGCCGCTGCCCGCCGGCCAGTTCCCGCAGTACCAGGCGGTCGGCAAGGTGCGCGTTGACCCCAACGACAGCAACAAGGTCGTCGCGGGCACGAAGAGCGGCCTCTACATCTCCTACGACGGCGGCACGAACTGGACTGGCCCCTGCACGACGAACAGCTTCAGCACTCAGCGGCAGGACATCACCGGGCTGGAACTGACCAACCTGGGCGGCGGCACGACGCGCATCCTCGCGGCGGTCGGCGTCCGCGGCTTCTCCAGTACGGTCCAGTACAACCTGGGTGAGAACGGGGCCAACGGCCTCTACAAGGGCACGGTGCCCGCGAGCGGCTGCCCGGCGGACTTCACCCTGATTTCGCGCAACGACAACGGCTTCAACTTCGGCACGGCCGTGGCGGGCAGCCCCTACGCGACCGGCAACCTGCTGAACGCGGGCTCGGGCACGCCCTACGGCGGCAACATCTCGACCGGCAACCAGCTCGGCCGCATGGACATCGCCGTCGCCCCCTCGAACCCCAACTACATCTACGCGCAGGTCGGCTCCATCATCGCCAACAGCGCCAGTGGCTGCGGCAGTGCGGCGGGCTGCCAGCTCGGCGTCTGGGCCAGTATTGACGGCGGGGCCACGTGGACGTTCATGACCGGCTCGGCCGGCGGCTCGCTCCGCCAGTGCGGCTCGACGGGCACGCAGGGCGTGACCTCGGGCGCGGCCGGCGGCGGCGACTACCCGCAGAACTGGTACGACCAGGCGCTCGCGGTAGACCCGAACAACCCCGACCGCCTCTTCATAGACACCTACGACACATGGCTCGCCACGCGCACGGGCACACAGTTCTACAACGTGACGTGCGGCTACAACGGCTCGCCGGTCGCCAACCACGTCGTCCACGTAGACCACCACGCGCTCGCCTTCGTCCCCGGCTCTTCGAGCATGTTGCTCGAAGGCAGCGACGGCGGCATCTTCATGACCGCCAACGCCAACGTCGCGCTGGAGAACACCGCGCGCCCGACCTGGGTCAACATGGACACGGGCCTCAACACGATTGAGTTCTACTCGGGCGACATCAGCGGCTTCTTCGCCACCGCGCCGAACCCGCAGGCCAGCGGCGGCTCGCAGGACAACGGCTCCATGTCGGTCACCTTCTCAGGCAGCCCGACCGGCCCCGTCCAGTGGCAGATGGGCCGCGGCGGCGACGGCTTCTACTCGCGCATAGACCCCGTGGGGACGGGCACGAGCCTGCGCTTCTGGCAGGGCAACAACAGCGGCTCGCTCGGCCGCTGCATCAGCAACTGCACCAGCCCCGGAGCCACCTGGACGACCAAGAACACCGGCGGCCACCTGAACGACCAGCAGTCGTTCATCCTGCCTTACGACCTCTTCCACGGCGACGTGAACAACCCGGCCAACGACTGCGGGCCCGCCGGCGCGGGCACAGGCTGCGGCCACCTGATCATCGGCACCATCAGAGTCTGGGAGACCATCCAGGGCGCGTCCAGCGGCACCGCCGGCACCGTGACCTGGTACGTCAACAGCCCTGACAACCTGACCAAGGGGACGCTGGGCAACCGCTCGTTCATCAACCAACTGACGTTTGAGCCGAGCGACCAGAGCGTGGTCATCGTCGGCACCAACGACGGCAACGTCCAGATCGGCCGCGGCATGGGCTCCGGCTCCGGGCCGCTGAGGGCCGTCGGTACTATCACCATGGCGACGGGCGGCGCGGTGGCCGGCGAAACGTTCGTCGTCGGCTCCCAGACCTTCACGTGGCAGACTGCCGCGCGGAGCGGGACCGGCCAGGTGCAGACCAGCACGAGTTCGACCACGTCGGCTACCAACGTCCGCGCCGCCATCAACGCGGACCTCGTGGGTGTGGTTACGGCCGCCGGCACGGGGTCGAGCGTCACCGTCACGGCCGCCAGCACAGGGGCCGCCGGGAACAACATCACCTTCACCGAGGCGAGCACGAACATGACGATGAACGGCTCCGGCAAACTCGGTGGCACCACCTCCGGCTCTGACGGCGTCGCGGTCTGGACGAACGTGACGGACGGCAACACCGTGTTGCCGAACCGCCCGATCCTCGACGTGGCTTTCGACCCGAAGACGACGAACGCGCCCATCGGGTACGCGGCCGTCGGCGGCTTCGACCAGAACACGCCCTCGACGCCCGGCCACGTCTTCAAAGTCACCTGCACTGTCAACTGCGCCTCGTTCACCTGGGAGAACAAGACCGGCAACCTGCCGAACATCCCCGTGGACTCGATCATCGCCAACCCGAACTTCCCGCAGCAGGTCTTCGCGGGCACGGACTTCGGCCTCTACTACACGGACGACATCCGCGTGGCGTCGCCCGTCTGGTATCGCTTCAACGCGGGCCTGCCGAACGTGATGATCTGGGACATGCAGATAGACCGCGGCAACACGACGCTCTCGCTCTGGACGCGTGGGCGCGGCGCGTTCGCCTGGCCGCTCCCGCTCGCCCCGATTACGCCGCTCGCGACCGTGACGGACGCGGTCTCCGGCAGCGGCGAATACGGCAGCACGGCCACGCTCTCCGCCACGCTGACCGAAGGCGGCTTCCCGCTGGTGGGCAAGACGGTTGACTTCACGCTCAACAGCAACAGCGTGGGCAGCGCCGTGACCGACGCCAGCGGTGTGGCGACGCTCTCGGGCGTCAGCCTGACGGGCATCGAGCCGGGAAGCTATCCGGGCGCGGTCGTCGCCACCTTCGCCGGCGACACGGGCTATCTAACCAGCAACGGCTCCGGCACGCTGACCGTCTCGAAGGTCACCCCCTCGATCACGTGGGCGAACCCCGCGGACATCACCTACGGGACGGCGCTCAGCGGGACGCAACTGAACGCGACGGCGAACACGCCCGGCACGTTCACCTACACCCCGGCGGCGGGCACCGTGCTCCCGTCCGGCAACGGCCAGAACCTGCACGTTGACTTCGCGCCCACGGACACGGCCCACTACAACGTGGCGTCGGACGACGTGTCCATCAACGTGCTCTCGGCCGTTCTAGGGATATCAATGATCGCCGACCGCAACCCCGCGGCCGTCGAGCTGAACTTCAACTACAAGGCGACGGTCAGCAACACGGGCAACGCCTCGGCGACGAACACCGTGCTGACCGACGTGCTGCCAACGGGCGTGACCTACACGGCCGCGTCCGCGACGCAGGGCACCTGCTCGTATGCATCGGCGACGCGCACGGTGACCTGCAACCTCGGGACGATAGGCACGGGCTCGAACGTGGTGGCGACCATCACGGTCAAGCCGCGCGAAGAGGGCACGCTCAACAACACGGCGACGATTACGGCCTTGCAATGGGATCCGGCGACGGGCAACAACTCGGCGTCCGTCAACGGCCTGCCCGCGGTCAAGTTCGTTGACCTTGCCGTCCAGAAGCTCGGCTCGGCCAACCCGATCTTCGCCGGCCAGAACGTGACCTACACGATCACGGTCAAGAACACCAACACGCCGCACAACGCTACGGGCGTGGCGCTCACGGACACCCTGCCTGCCAGCATGACGTTCGTCTCGGCGACCACGTCGCAGGGCAGCCTCGTCACCCCGCCTGTCGGCTCGACCGGCACGGTGACGGCCAACCTCGGCACGATTGCTCCCAACGTGACGGCTACCGTGACCATCACGGCCAAGTCAACGGCGGCGGGCCTCGTGACCAACTCGGCCTCGGCGACATCTACCGAGAGCGACAGCAACACGGCCAGCAACACAAGCAGCACGAGCACGACCGTCAACTCGGCGGCCTTGCAAAAGGTGCTGCTCGTGAAGCAGGTCTTGATTGGCGGGTGCGAGAACACGACGGGGAACGTCTACCTGACCGGCCCGGCCGGCCCGGGCGGCGTGACCGTCCCGCTGTCGAGCAACGTCTCGGGGGCTTCCGTGCCCGCGAGCGTGTTCATCCCCGAGGGCCAGACGGTGAGCCCCGCGTTCAACGTCACGACCTCGCCGGTCGCGACCAAGCAGGTGGGGCTGATTACGGCCGGCACCGTCTCGCGCGGCATCACCATCAACGTCGGCTCCGGCGTCTGTCCCCCGTAAGGGGTTGAGAAAAGCGGTTCGCCTGGCGTAATCTCTTGCGCCAGGCGAACCGCCCGACTCGCGGACGCCAGACCTTCCACACGTACAGCTTCAAATCCGAGCTACGTCAACAAGCAGGGGCTTCGACCAAAGAAGTAACCGAACAAGCGGGCACAAGCGGTGTAATCCTCGCAGAAGACCAAATTCTATTAACGGAGAAAACCCGCATGTTTCTACCAAGCGCCAGAACTCGCGCGACTTTCTACGCGACGCTCCTCCTTTTGACTTTTCTCATTTTCACTCTTCCCGCTCAGGCGGACACTAAAAAGAAGAAACGCTCGGTGCGCCGCAAGGCGGTCGCGACCAGCAGCTTGTCTAAGCGCCGGGCGATGAAGCAAAGAAGACAGCAGTTGGCCCGCCGCGGCCTGAAACCCATCCTGGAAGGCAGAGAACTCCGGGAGGAGCAGCGCACGGACAAGCCCGACGAGGCGATGAGGTACTACCTCGAACAGCGCCTCCCCAAGGGCGCGACGACCCTGCCCACCGAGCGCTACTTCGAGGCCAAAGAGAAGATCAAGCAGATGCCGCGCTACTCGACCGAACGGGGCGAGTTCCTCCCCTCGGAGGCCGAGACCGGCGAGTCTGACGCAGAGCTGCTCCAGCGTGCGCAGCAGATGATCAATCCCTTCTCAGCCGGCGAGACCAGCGGCGTGCTCGGCACGTGGCAGTCCATCGGACCCGGTAACGTCGGCGGCCGCACGCGCGGTCTGCTGATTGACCCCGGCACCCCCAACACGATGTACGCGGCGGGCGTCGTGGGCGGCGTCTGGAAGACGACCGACGGCGGCACCACGTGGGCGCCGCTCGACGACTTCATGGCGAACATCGGCGTCACCTGCCTGGCGTTCGAGCCGGGCAATTCGAGCGTCATCTACGCGGGCACCGGCGAGGGCTTCTTCAACATTGACGCCGTCCAGGGCGCGGGCATCTTCAAGTCCACGGACGCGGGCGCGACCTGGAACCGCCTCGCCTCCACGGCCAACAACGTCAACTTCAACTTCGTCAACGACATCGTCGTCGGCAACGGCACGAACACGCAGCACGTCTACGCGGCGACCCGCACGGGCGTCTGGCGCTCGCTCGACGGCGGCACGACGTGGGCGATGATCATGAATGTCCCGACCGTCGCAGGAAGCGCGACCGGTGTTCGCGGCGCGATGGACCTCGTGATGCGCACGGACCAGGCGACCGACTACCTCTTCGTCGCGGCGGGCACGGCCTTCGCCACGGGCGAGCCGCAGTCGCACATCTATCGCAACACGGATGCCGCCAACGCCGTTACCGTCGCCACCGGTAACACTGCTGCCGCAGGTTCCTTCACGGACGTGTACACAGAGGTCAACATGGGCCGCACGTCGCTCGCCATCGCTCCCTCGAACCAGAACGTCATCTACGCGATGTCGGACAGCATCGGCGCGGGCAACTACCTCCTCGGCCTGCTCGGCGTCTTCCGCTCGACTTCGAGCGGCGACCCCGGCACCTGGACGACGCAGGTCCGCAACAACAGCGCCAACAAGCAGGACACGCTCCTGCTCCATAACCCGGTCAACGCCGTGCTCGTCGAGTGCGGCCTCGGCGGGGCCAATAACATGACGCTGACCCAGGGCTGGTACGACAACGTGATCGCGGTTGACCCGACCGACTCGAACGTCGTCTGGGTGGGCGGCATAGACCTCTGGCGCTCCGACAACGGCGGCGTCAACTGGGGCGTCGCGTCCTACTGGTGGTTCACGAGCAACGGCACGGTCCCGCCCGCCAACGCCGACACGCCGCAGTACGCGCACGCCGACAACCACAACATCACCTTCCACCCGAACTACAACGGCACGACCAACCAGACGATGTTCGTCGGCAGCGATGGCGGCGTCTTCAAGACCGACAACGCCAAGGGCGGTAACGTCGGCTACGTCAACGGCACGTCGCCCTCGGGCGGGACCGTCACCCCTGCGAGCCCCATCTGCGGCGGCCCGACCCCCGGCGTGGGCGACGTCTTCCCCAACCCCGTCTACTGGACGGCCATGAACAACGGCTACGCGGTGACGCAGTTCTGGGGCGGCATCGTCTACCCGAACGGCACGACCTACTTCGGCGGCACGCAGGACAACGGCACCAACCGCGGCACGGACGCGGCCGGGCCGAACCAGTGGGAGAGGATACTCGGCGGCGACGGCGGCTACGTGGCCGTTGACACGTCGAACACGAACGTCCTGTACGCGGAGAACACCGGCAACACCTTCCAGAAGTCAACGGACGGTGGGGTGAACTTCGCCGCTGCGCGCACGGGCATCTCGGGCGACACCTTCCCGTTCACGTCCGTCTTCCGTATGGACCCGAACACCCCCGCGCGTCTCTGGTACGCGGGCCGCTTCATGTGGCGCACGGACAACTCGGCCGGCAACTGGACGCGGACGAGCGACGCGCAGCAGACCGGCGGCTCGATCACGGCCATCGCCATTGCGCCCGGCAACTCCAACAAGGTCATCAACGGCGCGGCCTCGGGCCAGATTCGCCGCACCACGACGGCGACGACTCTGACTTCGACGAGCGCCCTGAACACGTTCTGGCTCCAGTCGTTCACGCCGCGCGGCAACGGCTTCGGCGGCATCTCGTGGGTCGAGTACGACCCGACGAACACGAACATCGTCTGGGCCACGGTCTCGAACTTCAACTCCGCTTCGAGCGGCAACGGCTTCGGCCACGTCTTCAAGTCCACCGACAGTGGCGCGACCTGGACACTGGCCGACGGCAACCAGACGCCGAGTAATCCGAGAGCGATCCCGGACATCCCCGCGCACAGCGTCGTCGTTGACCCGAGCAACAACCAGCGCGTCTACGTCGGCACGGACCTCGGCGTCTTCGTCACCCTCGACGGCGGCGCGAACTGGGCGAAGGAGACGACAGGGTTCTCGAATACCGTCACCGAGTCGCTCCAGATTCTCAACGTCGGCGGCGTCTCCACCATCTACGCCTTCACGCACGGGCGCGGTGCCTTCAAGGTCGCCATCCCGGCCTCGTGCGCGTCGGTCCCGGGCTCGCCCATCCCCGTCGGCGCGGCCGGCGGCGCGACCAACGTCAGCGTGACGAGCGCGGCCTCCGGCTGCACGTGGAACGCGGTCAGCAACGACTCGTGGATTCACGTCACGGGCGGCGCGAGCGGCAGCGGCTCCGGCACGGTCAATCTCAACATTGACGCGAACAACACGGGCACGCCCCGCACGGGCACGCTGACTATCGCGGGCCAGACCGTCACGATCTTCCAGAGGGCGTTCCCCACAATTACGTGGGCTAACCCCGCGGACATCATCTACGGCACGGCGCTCAGCGGGACGCAATTGAACGCGACGGCGAACACGCCCGGCACGTTCACCTACACGCCCCCGGCGGGCACCGTGTTGGGTAAGGGAACACACACCCTGCACGTTGACTTCGCTCCGACCGACACGACCAACTACGACCCGACCTCGAAGGACGTGTCAATCAACGTGCTCTCGGCCGTTCTGAACATCTCGAAGGTTGCCGACCGCAACCCTGCGGCCGTCGAGCTGAATCTCAACTACAACATAACGATCACCAACACGGGCAACGCCTCGGCGACCAGCACGGTGCTGACCGACGTGCTGCCAACGGGCGTGACCTACACGGCGTCGTCGCCGTCGCAGGGCACCTGCTCGTACAACTCTGGGACGCGCACCGTCACCTGCAACCTCGGCACGATAGCGGCCGCGGGTAGCGCGACGGTGCAGATCACGGTCAAGCCGCGCGAAGAGGGCACGCTCAACAACACGGCGACGATTACGGCCTCGCAGTGGGACCCGGCGACGGGCAATAGCTCGGCGTCGGTCAACGGCCTGCCCGCGGTCAAGTTCGTTGACCTTGCCGTCCAGAAGCTCGGCTCGGCCAACCCGATCTTCGCCGGGCAGAACGTGACCTACACGATCACGGTCAAGAACGTCGGCACGCCGTTCGGCGCGACGGGTGTCACGATGACAGACGTGCTGCCCGCCTCGATGAACTTCGTTTCGGCGACGACGAGCCAGGGCTCGCTCATCACCCCGCCCGTAGGCTCTAACGGGACGGTGACGGCCAACCTCGGCTCGATAGCGCCGGGCGTGACCGCGACCGTGACCATCACGGTCTCGTCCACCACGCCGGGCCTCGTGACCAACTCGGCCTCGGCGACATCTACCGAGAGCGACAGCAACACGGCCAACAACACGGGCAGCGTCAGCACGACCGTCAACGCGGCGGCCTTGCAGAAGGTGCTGTTGGCTAAGCAGGTCTTGATCGGCGGGTGCGAGAACACGACGGGGAACGTCTACCTGACCGGCCCGGCCGGTCCCGGAGGCGTGACCGTGAATCTGTCTACGACCAACCTGGCGGGCGTGACCGTGCCCGCGTCTGTGTTCATCCCGGCGGGGCAGACGGTGAGCCCGGCCTTCAACGTGACGACCTCGCCGGTCGCCACCAAGCAGGTGGGCCTCGTCAACGCGACGGCCGGGACGACGGTCAGCCGCAATCTGACCATCAACGTCGGCTCCGGCGTCTGCCCCCCGTAAAAGGGGCAGGGGCCGCGGCCACTAATGGCCGTCAGCGCGCGGGAGTCCGTAAAGACTCCCGCGCGCTGACGGCCACACAAACAGTCTGAGGTTATCAGCAGGGAAGGCGCTTCAGTGACACCTAAAGACGCGGCCGGTTTTGCCGTATTCGAGTTCGAAGGTGCCGACCTCTTCTTTGGTTTCCGTGAGCGTGACGGAGAGCGTCATGCGCTGGTCACGGATTGAGCCGCTGTAGGTGGCTGGTTGAGGCTTCGGCGGGTTGTCCTCGCGGGTCGGCCCGGGGGTCTCCTTGGTGAACGTGCCTTGCGCGGAAAAGCGGCCTTCCGCATCCAGCGCGAGCGGCCCTTCGATGCTCCCGCGGGCGCAGCTGAATCGGAGTTGAGCGCCGTCATTCGTCACGTTCATGCCGACGTTTTGGCCGCCCCAGTTTCCGGCCGCCACGCGATTCTGTTGGTCGAGCATCGTTTCCGTTTTACCCCTCCTGCAAGAGCCGTTTTGCAAGGGGGCCAGAAAGATAAGAGAGAAGACGCACAAGTTGTAGCAGATGCCGTTTCCTCGCATGGCCGTCCTCTCTGAAAGTCATGTTAGTTCGATAAGAAGAGCATACACGTGGGCGTAACTATTAGGCAATCTGGTTTGTAGGTTCTCTTCGCGTTTGAGAGTGACTCGACGACCCGTTCATCGCAAAAGCCGAACTACTGTTCCCCCCTCGCGCTTTCCATGCTCTGCGGCGGATCGTTCAGGAATGAAGAGGCCCTTGAACACGGCCATTGTGGGTTCCGGCGGAAATTCAGGCCGGTAGCGCTGTCGAACCCGCAATCTTCACGGTCGCGCGGCCCCCGCGCGCGACGGAGGGAAAGTAATGACCCCCAATAAAGGTCTGCGAAATTCTGGAAAGCGCGTTAGATGGTTTCTTATTCTCCTGATTGCCTTGATCCTGCCGGCCGTGCTTTTGTTGCAGCGAAGTAGGGCGCAACAACAGGGCGGCCCAAAAGGACCGCGACCCGACGTGGTTCAGATGGTCGGCCCTGTCTCGCAGGACCGCGACCTCCGCGACCTGCCTTACATTGCCCCGAAGGTGGAGGAAGAGGAAGAAGTGCGCCTGATGCGCCATCCTCCGAAAGAGCGCGAAGAGGGCGAGGGGAACAGGACCGTCCGCGGCGCGCGCGGGATGCGCAGAATGCGCGGCGCTGAGGCGGCAGAGAGAGCCTCCGAGAGAGCGGCCGGGAAGCGCACCCGGAACAGTTCTAAGAAGCAGTCCAGAACGGCCAAGGCCGCGCGCGCCAACACGCCGCTTCGTCGTCGGGCTCAGCAGAACGCGCCGACCATGAATATGCCCAGCCCGTTCCTGACCTTCGCTGGCATGAACTCAATCCTGGGGTGCAACGGCTGCCTGCCGCCCGACACGGACGGCGACGTGGGGCCGAACCACTACATCCAGTCGGTCAACTCCTCAATCCGCATTCACGACAAGAGCGGAAACGTCCTGGCCGGTCCCATCACCTACAACTCATTCTTCTCGGCCATGGGCACCAGCACGCCCTGCGGCAGCAACGTGAATGGGGGCGACGGCATAGTCTTCTACGACCACATCTCGGATCGCTGGATCATCACAGACTTCGCCTTCCCAGCGTTCCCCGGCACCTCTTTTTACCAGTGCATCGGCGTCTCCAAGACCAGCGACCCCGTTTCGGGCGGCTACTGGCTCTACGCCATCCAGGTTGACCCAGGGAATCCGAACTACATCGGCGACTACCCGAAGTTCGGACTGTGGCCCGACGCCTACTACATGTCAGTCAACCTGTTCTCCAACAACACGACGTTCAACGGCGTCCGCGTCTACGCGCTCGACCGCGCCTCGATGATTAACGGCGGGCCGGCGAACACCATCGCCTTCTCGATTCTGCCCGCAGATTTGGGCGACCAGTACAGCCTGCAACCGGCGACCTTCCGCCACGGCGACCCCCCGCCCGCGGGCCAGCCCGAATGGTTCGCGAACATCAACAGCTCGGCGGTGGCGGGCACAGTCGAGACTCAGGTCTTCGTCCGCCGCTTCCACGCCGACTTCGTGACTCCGGCCAACTCCACTTTCGGCGTCGGCGCGGGGCACACGCCGGACGGCATCATCACAGTCAACGGCTTCGTTGACGCGTTCGACGCCGTATCGGGGACGGCCATCGTCCCGAACGGCACGGGCACGACCACCCAATACCTCGATACCTTGGGTGACAAGATAATGACCCCGCTCGTCTACCAGAATCAGAGCGGGACGGAGTCTCTCTACGCCTCGCACACCGTCAACAACAATCAGGGCGGGACGGGGCCGACGGCGATTCGGTGGTATCAGTTCAACGTCACCGCGAACACGATTCCCGCCACGCCCGCGCAGCAGCAGTCTTTCAATAACGGCGGCGACGGCCTGTGGCGCGCGATGCCCAGCATCAACGTAGACCACGAGGGCAACGTCTCCATCGGCTATACGGCGTCGAGCGCCACGGTTGACCCGGGCATACGCGTCGCCGGCCGCCTGGCGAGCGACCCGCCGAACACGATGGCGCAGGGCGAGGCCGTGCTGGCCGCGGGCACGGGCCACCAGACCAGCACGAGCGGCCGCTGGGGCGACTACAGCTCCATGCACGTTGACCCGTCCGACGGCTGCTCCTTCTATCACACCAACGAATACTACTCGGCGACGAACGCCTCCGCCTGGAACACGCGAGTCGGCGCGTTCAAGTTCGCCAGTTGCACGCCTTCGGCACTGCCGTCGCCGTCGCCGTCGGGGTCGCCCACGCCGACGCCGACGCCGGGGCCGGGCGGTGGCGCGGGGCCGGTCACAGTCACGGCGACCGCCGGGACCGTCGGCCCAACAGACTACGCGACGGTCAAGGGTGCGTTCGACGCCATCAACGCGGGCACGCACCAGGGCGCGCTCAACATCTACGTCAGTGGGAACACGACCGAGACGGCAGCCGCCGTCCTGAACGCGAGCGGGAGCGGCTCGGCCAGCTACACCACGGCCGTGATGATTCCCGTCGGCGCGAGGACCGTTTCGGGCAACCTCGCCACACCATTGATTGACCTGAACGGCGCGGACAACGTGACGATTGACGGCCTGAACGCGTCCGGCAACTCGCTGACGTTCTCCAACACGAACACGGGCACGACCGCCGGCACGAGCACCATCCGCTTCATCAACGGCGCACAAAACAACAAGGTCAAGAACTGCAACATTCAGGGTTCGTCAACCGTCACCGTCGGCACGACCGCCGGCGGCACTGTTCTCTTCAGCACGTCGCCTGCGGCCGGCACGACTATCGTGGGCAACAACAACAACACAATCCTGAACAACAACATCGGCCCGGCGGGCGCGAACCTGCCGATCAAGGCTATCGCCGCGGTCGGCACCACGACCAACAACAACACCATCAACCGCGACAACGTCATTGATGGAAACAACATCTTTGACTTCTTCGGCACGGGCGGGGTCTCCGTCGCGGGCATAGACATCCGCACGGGCAACCACAACTGGATTATCCAGAACAACCGGATTTACCAGACGGCCACGCGCACGTTCACGACCACGGCCCTGCGCTACACGGGCATCAACATGGTCGGCACGACGGGCGCGAACGGCAACGCCCACACCATCCGCAACAACATCATCGGCTTCGGCGCGGCCAACGGCACGGGGACGACGACCATCACCGGCTCGTCGAACGAAGTCCGCGGTCTAGACCTCGCCGCCGCCAGCAGCGGCACGGCGACCAGCGTGCAGGGGAACATCATCTCCGGCATCAACCAGACGACGAGCCGCAACTCGACGACGGCTCCCAACACGGCGTTCGCCGGCATGCTGCTCGGCTCGACATCCGGCGTCTTCGACGTGGGCAACCTGTCGGGCAACTTCGTCGGCAGCCTCGACGGTTCTTCGACCATCGTCATCAACGCCACGTCAACGACGGCGAACACCATACCCGTCGTAGGCATCTACGACTTCAGCCTGAGTTCGGGCAACATCTCGAACAACAATATCGGCGCGATTACGATTCAGAGCACGGGTACGACCACGGGCTTCCGCGGCATCTGGGTCAACACGTCCTCGGCCGCGACCGAGATCATCAACAACAACACCATCGGCGGCCCGACCGCGGCGGGCGCGATCACTGACACGCAGGTCGGCAGCTACGTCATGTACGGCATCCAGACCCAACTCCCGGCGGTCTCGATAACGGGGAACACCATCCGCAACATGGTTGGTAATTCCAACTTCCCTGCGACGGTCGTTATGAGCGGATTGTCCGTCAACGTCAGCACGGCCGCGACGAACACGAGCCAGATTTCGCGCAACACCATCCACTCGCTCTCGAACGCTTCGGGCGGGGCGCAGACTTCGATCTACGCCATTGACCTGACGTTGCCGGCGACCACCAACATGGCCGTCAACTCGAACGTCATCGAGCGCAACCTGATTCACTCGATCACGAACACCTCGACCGACAACACCAGCCAGATGTGGGGCATCGTCCAACGCGGCTCGGGGACGGCCGGCCAGCCGGTCAGGGCGATAGTCCAGAACAACATGATTCGTCTCGGCCTCGATGCGGCGGGCAACTCCAACACGAGCGGCCTCAGCATCATCGGCATCCGAGACATACAGGGCGCGACCGGGGGCGCGGGCACCACGGTCGTCAACTACTACTTCAACAGCGTGTACATCGGCGGCTCCGGCGTCGCCTCCTCGTCAAGCACCTTCGCCTTCAACGGCAGCGCCCTGACGAGTACGCGCAATTACGTGGACAACATCTTCTGGAACGCGCGCAGCAACGCGTCCGGCGCGGGTAAGCACTACGCCATCTCGGTCGCGGGCACAGCGCCCAACCCCGCGGGGCTGACGACGAACTACAACGACCTGTACGCCACGGGCACGGGTGGCTTCGTCGGCCTCTACAACGCGGTAGACCAGACGACGCTTGCCAACTGGCAGACGGCCGTGGGTCAGGACGCCAACAGCCTCTCGGTTGACCCGCTCTTCGTTAACCCGAACGGGACGGCCTCGACCGGCGACATACACATCCAGAACGGGAGCCCCGTTCTCGCTATGGGTATCGCGGTCGTGGGCATCTCGAACGACTTCGACGGCAACGGCCGCGACAACCCGCCCGACATCGGCGCGGACGAGATTGTCGCGCCCACCTCCGTCGCCACGACGCTGACCGTTGCCCCGGCGACCGGCAGCTACGGCGGCACGGTCAACCTGTCCGCGACGCTGACGGACGGCACGAACCCCATCAGCGGCCAGACGATTGACTTTACTTTGAACGGCAACGGCGTCGGCAACGCCGTGACCAACGGCTCGGGCGTCGCGTCGCTGACAAACGTCTCGCTCGCGGGCATCAACGCCGGCTCTTACCCGACGGGCGTCGGCGCGAGCTTCGCGGGCGCGGGCATCTACCTCGCTAGCAGCGCGTCGAACTCGCTGACGGTCAACAAGGCCGATACGGTGACGACAGTGACCGTGTCGAACGCGACCTATGATGGCAACCCGCACGGCGGCACCGCCAACGTCACCGGCCCGGCCGGGCTCAACCAGAGCTTGACCGTGACCTACGCGGGCGACAACTCGACGGTCTACGGGCCTTCGACGACCCCGCCCACGGACGCGGGCGACTACACCGCGAGCGCCTCCTACGCGGGCGACTCGAACTACAACCCGAGTAGCGACAGCGAGGACTACACCATCGCGAAGGCGACGCCCGTCATCACCTGGAACAACCCGGCAGACATCATCTACGGGACTGCTCTCAGTGGGACGCAGTTGAACGCGACGGCCAACGTGCCTGGCTCGTTCGTCTACACGCCGGCCGCCGGAACGGTCCTCGGCTACGGCAGCGCGCAGAACCTGCACGTTGATTTCACGCCGACAGACACGACCAACTACAGCAACGCGCAGAAGGATGTCTCCATTAACGTCCTGAGCGCGCTGTTCTCGATGACGATGACCGTGGACCGCAACCCCGCGCTCGTCGGCTACAACCACAACTACCTGATCGGGATTACCAACAACGGGAACGCGGCGGCGACCAGCATGACGCTCTCAGACCCGCTGCCCTCCCAGGTCAGGTTCACGGCCGTGACGACCTCGCAGGGCTCCTGCTCCTACGACTCTGGGACGCACACGGTCAACTGTACTTTGGGGACGCTGGGGATTGGCTCGACCATCAACATCCAGCTCACCACGAAGACCCTGCAAACGGGGACGCTCAATAACACTGCGACCGTCTCGGCCTCGCAGTGGGATCCCGCGACCGGCGGCAACACGGCCTCGGTCAACGGCCTCCAGGCAATCGCACAGGTTGACCTGTCTGTCTCGAAGGTGGACTCGGCCGACCCGATCTACGTCAGCCAGACGACTACCTACACGATGGTCGTCAAGAACTACAACACGCCCATCAGCGCCACCGGCGTCGTGCTCACGGACAGCCTGCCGGCCTCGATGCAGTTCGTCTCGGCCACGACGACGCAGGGCAGTCTCGTGACGCCGCCGGTGAACTCGTCCGGCATCGTGACGGCCAACATCGGGACGCTGGCCGTCAACGGGACCGCGACCATCACGGTGACTGTCAGGGCCACGGCGGCCGGGGCGATCACCAACACGGCCTCGGCCACGGCTAACGAGAACGAGTCGAACCCGGCCAACAACTCGGCCAGCCAGACGACGACCGTCCTGACCGCGACCTTGCAGAAAGTCCTGCTCGCCAAGCAGGTCTTGATCGGCGGGTGCGAGAACACGACGGGCAATGTCTACCTGACCGGCCCGGCTCCGGCGGGCGGCCTGACCGTCTCGCTCTCGACGACGAGCCTGGCGGGCGTGACCGTGCCGGCGTCGGTCTTCATCCCGGCGGGGCAGACGGTGAGCCCCGCCTTCAACGTGACGACCACGACTGTCGCCACCAAGCAGGTCGGGACCGTTGACGCGACGCTCGGCGCGAGCAGCGTCTCGCGTAACCTGACCATCAACGTCGGCTCGGGCGTCTGCCCCCCGTAACAGAGGGGCACGAGGCCGTAGCGGTTTCGTCGTCGAGCCCCGCGGGGCTCGACGACGAAACCGCCGGGCCGAGGGCGGGGAGAACGGTTGGTGTTGTGCTTTGCAGGCTTTAAGTATATCTTAGGCCGCACGCGAGCCTACATCCAGGGACGTTCCCATCCTGCCAGCAGGTCGGTGACAGCCGTTAGAGAAGTTGTAAGCTACCGGGGGCTCTCGTTCTAGCTAGCAAAATTTATCTTTATTCCGGCGGGTTGACCCCTTCAGCCGTGCCGGCGGGTATTAGACTTTCCGCATTCAATCATAAGTAAAGGATGCTCCCCCGCTCTAAATCAAAGTTCAGGACCGCCCAGAGGTATTCATTTAACTACCCTTTGGGTAAGTCTCACTCATCCCCTAAAGACGAGCGGATGATGGGGCTCCTGGCCCTGTCGCACACGCCTATCGAGCACGAGCTTTACCAGGCCATGCTGGCCGAAACGCAGGCCGGCGGGCGTCGCGCCGCCGCTTTCAGTCTCCGCCGCCTGATGGAGATGACTGGGCTCACGAGCTACAGCACCGTGCGGCGTGCGCTGCGCGGCCTCGTCACGAAACTGAGCATCGAGAACCAGACGGACCCCGCGGACGGGAAGAGAAACGGGGGCGCGACCTTCTTCATTTACCACCCGGAAGAGATTTTCGACCGCCGGCTCAGCTCGGGCCTCGCCCCTTTCCCGAAGGAGGCCGAGGGGTTCGAGAAAAGCTCGTCCAATTCTTTCGCCATCAAACGAATCGTCCAGAACCAGAGCCTCTCGCGCCGCGAGGCGCAGGTCGCCCTGCTGTGCATGCGCGGGCTGACCAACGCGGAGATCGGCCAGCGCCTGCACGTCTCGGAACAGACCGTCAAGTTTCACCTGCGCCACATCTTTATCAAGTTCGAAGTCCGCCGCAGGGGTGAGCTGATTTCAAGTCTGTTAATGCAGTACGGCCCGTAAGGGCGCGTGCCAGAAGTTTGACAACCTGACGCCACCTCGCTGATGAGGTCTCCCTTAAAGGGTCCGGCATGCTTGCTCCGCTTGCGGACGAGGTCATGCGAGGGGCGGAGTGTGTCTGACGTTAGAGCCGAAGGAGAAGAAACCGTGGGGCCTGTCAAAGCTAAGAGAAAGAGTCGCAAGAAGACGGCGCTCGTCGTCTGCAAGGACCGCAAGCAGTTCTGGACGACGCAGGCGCAGTTTTGGCAGTGGGTCCGCGAGGGCGTCGTCGTCAAGACCGGCGAGCGCCCTTTGACCGGGGCCTTCCAGCGAGAGCATCAAGAGTTGATGGTGCTGCTGAGCAACACGGTCTTAAATCTCGCTCACCCGAATCATCTCCGCGAGGCGCTGCTATCGAGGAAGCACGGGATGTCCTCCAAATAGTCAGGCCGATGCATCAAGAAAGGATCACCGCAATGTCGAAAAAATCCGGCCCCCGCTCAACGAGCGCCCTCGCCTACCGCCGCATGGTCACAGCCCTCGCGCTCTCTTCAATCCTCGTCATTCAACTGCTGCACCTCGTCCCCAGATTCAGCCAGACGGTTCATGCGGCGGGCAGCGTTTCTCTATCTTCCCTCGGCACGACCTACACGGAAAATTTTAATACGCTCATCAATGGCACTAACGGCACGACTTCGAGTACCGTCCCTAACGGATGGGATTTTAGCGAAAGCGGCACAGGCCCCAACACGCTCTATAGGACTGGAACGGGTTCGGATACAGCTGGTGATACTTACAGTTTCGGCACGCCCACGACCAGCACTGACCGCGCCTTCGGCCAACTGCGGAGCGGCGCAGTCATCACCATCCTCGGCGCGAGCTTCACCAACAATACGGGCAGCACTATCAATTCACTCGGTATCTCCTACACGGGCGAGCAGTGGCGCGTCGGCGGGACTCACAGTCCTAACCCCGAACGTATGGACTTTCAGTACAGCACGAACGCCACTAACCTAACGACCGGCACATACACTGACTTTGATGCGCTGGACTTTACCCCTCCCGTTGCAGGCTCGGCCGCTTCATTAGACGGCAACGCTCCCGCAAACCGCAAATTCCTGGCTGCGACCATCACCGGCCTGAGCATCCCCAACGGCGCGACCTTCTGGATTCGCTGGACGGACGCTGACGCCTCGGGCGCTGACGACGGCCTCGCCGTTGACGACTTCTCGCTGACGCCGCTGGGCGGCTCAATCGGGGCGAACGGCGTGAGGACGACGGACGTACAGGCCACGGACGACGGCGGGTTCGCCATGCTGATTCAGAACGACGGCAAGATTGTGGTCGGCGGCTACGCCGTTGACCCCGTGAACGGCGACAAGGAGTTCGCCCTCGTCCGCTACAACTACAACGGCACGCTCGACACGACCTTCGGCGGAACCGGCAAGGTCGTCACGGACTTCACCGGCACGAGCGACCGCATCTGGGGCATCGCGCTCCAATCGGATAACAAGATCGTCGCCGTCGGGGAGACTTCCACTCCGGCCACTTTGAACGACGTAGCCATCGCGCGCTACAACCCGGACGGCGCGCTCGACCTGACCTTCGGCGGAACCGGCAAAGTCACGACAGACTACCTGCTCGGCAATAACAGCGCCTACGGGGTCGCCCTGTCCGGCACCAACATCTACGTCGCCGGGGCCGCCACGGTCGCCGGCACCTACGACTTCATGGTCGCACGTTACAACACACTTGGCCTGCTCGACGCGACATTCAACCCGACCGGCACAGTCCCCGGTATCGCCACGACGGGCTTCGGCAGCGGCAACGACATTGCCCGCGCCGTCGCTATAGACAGCAGCAACAGGCCCACCCTCGGCGGCTACTCCAACGGCGGCAGCGGCGACGACTTCGCCATCGCGCGCTTCGACACCGCGGGCGCGCTCGATTCATCGTTCGTGGGGGGACAAGGCAAGGCGGCACTTGAACTCGGCAATAACAATGCGGATCAGGCGTTCAGCATCGCCATTGATTCGGCACAGAGGATTGTCCTCGCCGGCTCGACTTACAACGGCAGCAACAAGGACTTCGCCCTCGTTCGCTACACCAGCGCAGGCGCGCTCGACGCGACATTCGGCGGCGGCATAGTGACGACGGACTTCCAGAACAGCCCGGACGTGGCGCAGTCCGTCTATATCCGCAGTTCGGACAACTTCATCGTCGCGGGCGGATTCTCGCGTTACAGCAGTTCGAGCGACGACTTCGCGCTCGCGCGCTACAACACGAGCGGCGCGCTGGACACCACCTTCGACACCGACGGCAAGCTGACGATGACAATCTCGAACGCCGACGAGCGCATCTACGGCGTCGCGCACGAGTTCGACAACAAGATTGTTGCCGCGGGCTTCGCGGCGGTTGAGGGCTCCAACCCCGTGACGCGCAACTTCGCCGTCGCGCGCTTCAACCCGAGCGGCACCCTCGACGCGGCGACTCTCACGGAACTGACCCGGCCCGACCTGATAGTCAGCAAGGACGGCCCCGGCGAGAACGTGATCGCGGGAAACAACTTCACCTACAACATCTCGGTCACCAACCAGGGACCGGGCAACGCCACGAACGTCGTCCTCACGGACACGCTGCCGGCGGGCCTCGCCTACGTCAGCCACTCGGCCTCGAACGGCACGTCGGGCGAGAGCGCGGGCACCGTCACCAACAACATCGGCACGCTCGCGGCGAACACGACCGCGACGCTCAGCATCACGGTCAGCCCCGGCTCGAACACAGGGCTGTTCGCTAACACGGTCACCGCCGCGCTGACGGAATCCGACCTCAACACCAGCAACAACAGCGCGACTGACTACACGCGTGTCATCGGTGTCATAAACATGACGTTCTCGCCTTCGACCGTCATAGGCGGCTGTCAGAACTCTACCGGGACCGTCACGTTGTCGGGCCTGGCCCCGACGGGCGGCGCGCTGGTGACGCTCTCGACCGTTGACGCCCTGGCGGCCAACCCAGGCCCGTCTGTCACCGTGCCCGCCGGCCAGAACACCGCCAACTTCACGGTGGTCACCGGGGCCGTGCCGACGAACAGGGCCGTGCGTATGGAAGCGACGCTCGGGCCGACCAGCTTTGTCAGGAGACTGAACGTCAACGCAGGTTGCTTCTGAGAAAGGGCGGGGAAGAGTCAGGCAAAAGTAAAAGGCAACAGGCAAAGGGGAAAAGTAAGGCGAAACTTTTCCCCTTTGCATTTTATTGTAAAGAGGTAAAACGTATGAAAGAGCTAAAGAGCGGGGCGCGGCTGCGTCTGGTGTGCTGCGCGACGTTGGTTCTTGTCAGCGCGACGTTAGCCGCCGCGCAGGAGGTGGAGACGAAGATGCCCCCGAACACACCCGCGCCCGCGCAGTTCAAACTTGAGCAGGTGGACCCGCCGGACACGGTTGACTCCCCGCGGCTAGGGGTCGGGGACGTGATAGACATCATCGTGACCGCGCGCAGCGGCAAGAGCCCGCAACTCTCGGCCGAGAATTTACAGGTGGACGAGAGAGGGCAGGTACAGCTTTTCGACGGCGTCGTCAGCGCCCTGTGCCTGACGCCCGCAGAGTTCGCGGGCGTCATCAAGGCGCGCTACCTGAGGTACAAGAGAGAGCCCCTCAACGTCGTCGTCACCGTCAAGGAGTACAGGTCGCAACTGGTGGCCGTCATCGGCGCCGTGAAATCCCCCGGCAGGTTCGAGCTGCGGCGGCCCATCCGGCTCCTGGAACTGCTGGCGCTTTACGCCAGCGGACCCGACGCCCAGTCGGACGGACGCATTGAGGTCGTGCACACGCAGAGCGAGATTTGCAACGGCGATGAGCCGCAGCCCCATGAAGTGTCAATGGTGTCGGCCTCGTACAACTGGGAGGACACCAGGCTCGGCAAGGAAGAGGCCAACCCTTACATCCGGCCGGGCGATGTCATCAGCCTCTCCGAGGCCCCGCAAATCTTCGTCATCGGCAACGTGCGCGAGCCGCGCAGCATTGCGCTCAAGGAGAAGATCACGCTGACGACGGCGCTGGCGATGGCCGGCGGGACGCTCGACGCCACCAAAAGCGACCAGATACGCATCGAGCGACAGAAGGCCGGGGCTCCCAACAAAGAGCTACTGGTCGTCAACCTCAACGCCATCAAAAAGCGGCAGGCCGACGACCCCGTCTTACAGCCCGGCGACATCATCGAAGTCCCCTCTTCGACCGGCGGCAAAATCCTTCGCGGCCTGCTCGGGGCCATCGTCCCCGTCACGACCCAGACCACGGTTCGAGTCATTAGATAATTGCGGAATGCGGATTGCGGATTAGGAAGACAGATTCAAGCCTTTGCGCCTTACTTCTTCCCTTTGCGCCTTTGCGGGAAACAGCCGTTCACGCTGGAGGCGCAAAGTAAAAACTAAAGGCGCAAAGGCTTGAGTTTTTGTCTTTCAATCCGCAATCCGAAATCCGCATTCCGCAATCCTCCGCGCCTGGGGCGCAGAATTTGGAAGTGAGCAGTGAAAGAGAATAATCAATTAATCTCTCTGAATGTCGAAGACCCGGAGTCCAGAAGCCTGACGGAGAAGTCTTCGCTGGGGTACGTCCCGAGCCGCAACCTGGACGCGGATGCGGACGAAAAGATTCACCTGCGCGATTACTGGCTGGCGGCGCGCAAACGCATCTGGCTGATCCTCAGCATCACGCTCCTGGTGACCGCGCTGACGACCGTCTACATGGCTAACAAGCCGGACATCTACGAGGCGGAGGCGCGAATCCAGGTCAACCTGGAGAGCCCCAACCCGGCGCTCGGCACGACTTCCAAGAACGGGTCCGTGATCGTCAACTCCTACAACGACCCGACCTTCTTCGGCACGCAGATGCAAATCCTGACCGGCCCCGGGCTCCTGCGCCGCGTCACCAAGACTCTCGACCTGGAACACAACCAGACGTTCCTCCACCCGGACAGCCTGCGCAACACATCAACCTGGCAGAACATCCTCCGGGCCTTCGGCCTCAGAAAGCCGCCCAGGGTGGAGACCCCGGACCCGGCGCAGGACCAACTGCCTTTGACGAGCGAGGTCGCCCCGGCCAGCGCCAAGGAAGACCTGACCGATGCCAAGCGTTTAGCCCCCTACGTCAAGGCGCTGCAAGACAACTTGACGGTCGAGCCGGTGAAGGAGACGCGCCTCTCCGTCAGGGACACCCACCTGATAGACATCAGCTTCCGCCACTCCGACCCGCTCATCGCCGCCAAGGTGGTCAACGCCATCGCCGACACGTTCGCCCTCTCGAACCTGGAGAAGAAGACGGCGACTAACACGACGACCGGCGACTACTTGCAGAAGCGCATCGCGGAACTTCAGGCGCAGATCAGGGCCGACGGCGAGAGGCTCAGCAACTACGCGAGGAACCACCAGATACTTTCGCTCGACGCCAGCCAGAACACTGTGGTCGAGCGGCTCGCCGGACTCAACCGCCAACTGCTCGAAGCCGAGAACGAACGCGAGCTGGCCCAGGCGGCCTACTACGCGGCGCTGCAACCGGGGGCCGCCAACGCGCTTGCCGAAGGCTCCGTCAATCAGATCAACGACCTCGAACAGAAGCTCGGCGCGCTCCGCCAGCAGCGCGCCTTCCTGCTCGTCGAGAACACGGAGGATTGGCCCGAAGTCGCCAACATAGACTCGCAGATCAAGGTGCTCGAAAAGGAGATTGCGGACACGCGGGCGCGTTCGAGCGCGACCGTCGTCACGAACCTCAAGACCCGCTTCGAGCAGGCGCGGGCGCGCGAGCAGGCCCTGGCCGCCTCCTTCAAACAGCAGCGCGGCGAGACCGTCACGCAGAACGAGGCGTCCATCAACTACCGCCTCATCCAGCAGGAACTCGAAACCAACAAGGCGCTGCTCGACGGCCTGATGCAGCGCTCCAAGGAGAACGATGTCGTCCAGGCCGGCACGCCCAACAACATCTACGTCGTGGATTACGCCGTCTCGCCGGACGCGCCCGTCGCCCCGCGCCGTCTGCGGGGCATCGCGCTGGCCTTCGCCCTCTCGCTCGTCTTCGGCGTCGGACTCGCCTTCTTCCTTGAGTACCTGGACGACACGATCCGCTCGACCGAAGACGTGGAGAAGATGCTGCACCTGCCGACGCTGACCGTTATCCCGATGGTCGGCAGCCTCGTCCGCCGCAGGTTCCTCCCCAAGTTAAAATCCAAGTCGAACGGCCACGGCAAGCACCCGGAACTGCTCTCCCACGCCGGGGATAATTCGGGGCTGGCCGAGTCCTACAGGCAGTTGCGCACCTCCGTCCTGCTGTCAACGCCGGGGCAGTACCCGCAGACGCTGCTGGTGACTTCGAGCCTGCCGTCCGAAGGTAAGACGACGACGGCCGTCAACATCGCCATGAGCCTGGCGCAGACCGGGTCGAAGGTGTTGGTCATTGACGCCGACATGCGCCGCCCGCGCCTGCACTCGATCTTCGGTCTCGACAACCACGAGGGGCTGAGCACGATCCTCTCCAAGAAGTTTGACGAGGCGAACATCAAAGCCCTGATTACTCGCGACGAGGAGAGCGGCCTTAACCTGTTGACTTCCGGCGCGATCCCGCCGAACCCGGCCGAGCTGATCGGCTCGCAGCAGATGAAGCAGCTGCTGGCCTTCCTGGAGCTACATTACGAGCACATCATCATTGACTCTCCGCCCATCGCGTCCTTTACCGACGGGATCCTGATCTCGCTGATGGCCGACGGGACCTTGCTCGTCATCCACGGCGGCAAGAGTTCGCGGGCGGTGGTCCGCCACGCGCGGCAGCAGTTGCGCAACGTGGGCGCGAAACTCCTCGGCGTCGTCCTGAATAAAGTAGACCTGCATTCGGCGGACTACTACTACTACTACCACTACAGCCACTATAAGAGCTACAACGCCAACTCGAACGGCAACGGCAACTCGAACGGCAAGGAGTTGCCCTCGGGCGCGGAAGGGTGAGCCGATTTCGGAATGCGGATTAGGAGACAGATTCAAGCCTTTGCGCCTTAAGTTTTAACTTTGCGCCTCCAGCGTGAACGGCTGTTTCCCGCAAAGGCGCAAAGTTAAGACGTAAGGCGCAAAGGGTTGAGTGCTTTCTTTTCAGTCCGCAATCCGAAATCCGCATTCCGCATTAAAAGTGATGGCTTCGAGCGAGGACGCACGGGTTTTCAAAATGAGCGCCGGGGCGGCGAGGGGCGCGAGGGCGGGGGCGCGCGAGTTCGTCCTCGACACAATGGTCGTCGCCGCGACACAGCTCCTGCTCAAGGTGCGCGGGCTGGTCGCCATCCCCATGATCGTCAAAGTCCTCGGCACGGCTCAGTACGGTGTCTGGGTGCAGACGCTGGCGCTCGTTGACTTCTCGGGCAGCCTCGTGGGCTTGAACCTGTACCACCCGCTCGTCCGTTTTCTGGCCGAGAAGCCGGCCAACGGGAAATCTGTTTACAGCACGCTGATGACCGCCACGCTCATTACGAGCGCCGCGGGCGGCCTCCTCTTCTACGTCGCCGCCGGAGACATCAGCCGCGTCATCCTGGGCGACGCCGCCCACGCCTGGGGCATCCGCGCCGGGGGAGTCCTGATACTTTGCTACAACGTCCGGCAGCTCAACCTGAACGCGTACCGCGCCGTCGGCCGGCTGAAAGAGCGCTCCGTGCTCGAACTGCTCTCGACCTTCGGCCAGCTCGCCGGGATAGGGCTCTTGCTGTGGCGGGGCTACGACCTGCTCGGCATCTTCGTCTTCATGGCGATCTGGGAGGCAGCCTTCGCGCTGCTGCTCTCGGCGCACGTCGTGAGCCTCGTCGGGTGGGGGCCGCTGGATAAAGGGGTCCTGTCGAAGGCCCTGCGCTACGCGCTCCCCCTGCTGCCCGCCGGGCTCTCCATCTGGGCGCTCGACCGCTCTGACCGGCTCGTCATCGGTTATTACTTAGGCCCCGGCAGCGTGGGCGTTTACTCGGCCAGCTACGCCTTAGCCTCCCTCTTGATGCTGCTCCAGACGCCACTGCAAATCACGCTCTTCCCGAAAGTCTCCGCCCTCTGGGACTCGGATCGCGCGACGGCCGTCCGTTACGTCAGCCTCTCCAATAAACTTTTCCTCACACTGGCGATCCCGTTCGTCGTCGGCGTGTCGGCGGTCGCGAGCCGCGTGCTGGCGCGGCTCGGTAACGAGGAGCTGGGGACAAAAGGCGGCGGTGTCCTGACGCTGCTGGTCGCGGCCGGCGTGATGCTGTGGGGCGTGAGCATCATGATGTCCCAACTCTTTTACGGCGCGCGCCGCACGCTCCCGGTCGGGTTTGTGACGGTCGGGGCGGCCGGGCTGAACCTGCTCCTCAACCTGCTGCTCGTCCCCGCGTGGGGCACAAGCGGCGCGGCCTTCAGCACGCTCGTCTCTTACCTCGCGGCCTGCTTCGTCTTTTACCTGCTCAGCCGGCGGGTCGCGCGGCTCAACTTTTACTGGCTTCACCTGCTGAAGTGCGCGGCGGCCGCCCTGCTGATGGGGGTCGTCCTCCGGGCGATGACGAGCGCCTGGCCCGACGCGATTATTGGCCCAATCACCGTCGGGCTCGCCACCTACTTCGCGCTGCTCTGGCTGCTGCGCGCCGTCTCCGCGGCGGAGATTGAACTGGTCAGGGGATTCTTCCGGCCGCCTGCGCGCCTGCGCGATTGAAGATGCTGCTGCTGTTGCTCGCGAAATCCAAACAGATGCAGGCCGGGGCCGACTGGGACACCATGATCGGCGTCACCGTCGGCTTCCTGCTGATTGCCGGCGTCGCGTTTCTCCTCCTCCTCGTCATCAGCCGGGTGGTTAAGAGGAACCGTTTCAGAAGCGCCGCCGCACGCTCGCGGCGGGGGCGCAGGTAGGGGCCGAGGGGCGGGAAGTGAGAAAAGAAGTAGACACGGGCGGCTGGGTGCCAGGGGATTTCGAGTCGCGCGAGGCGTGGAGGGCACACGTCACGGGCCGCGGCTGCTACGACGCGCGGGAAAACGAGCGCATCTTCGACAAGTGGTTTCGCCCGGCCCCGAAGGTCGTCTTCCGCCGGGCCGACGCGCTCTACGACCTCAGACGGCAGACGCTGTGCGACGTGGGCTGCTGCTACGGGGCGAACCTCTTTTTCACGCGGCCCGGCTCCTACGGGATTGAAATGAACGGCGACTACGTCAGGTTCGCCAAAGGGTTGGGCCTGACCGTCCACGAGCGCAACGTCGTCGAGGACGACCTCGGCGACCTGCCGCGTGTGGACGCCGTGTGGTGCAGCGCCGTCGTCGAGCACGTTGATTCGCCACACATTCTGCTCAGAAAGCTGCACCTGCTGCTCAAGCCGCGCGGGCTGCTGCTCCTGTTCGCGCCCATCTTCCCGCTTGTTCAGTCGCTGCGCTTTCTCCCGCGCTACGGGAGGAACTTCACGAGCCACCTGCACGACGACCACGTGAGCGCCTTTACGACGAAGACGCTGCGCTTCACTTGCGAGCGGGCGGGCTTCGAGACGGTGGAGTTGACGGCCCTCTACCGCGCGCCGTTTTCGATCCTCAACCGGACGCTCTTTCTCCCGGCCACGTGCATGTACGTCGGGCGTGCGCGCGAGAATTGGGACTACCCCGCGAACTCAAGCCGCCGCTCGGCCCCAACCGCCAAAGGTTTCGTCGGCCGGCAAGGATGAAGTCATGCGTAGTGTCGTCCGACTGTCGAAATTGATTTCGAGAAAAGGGCTCTACGAATTCCTGGGGCGGGAGTTCGCGCGCATCAAGCCGGGCGAGAGCGTGCTGACCATCGGCGCGGGCGGCGAGGTGAATGAACTGCTGGGAGATTACGCGCGCCGGCAAGGGTTCAGTGTGACCTCTTTCGACATAGACGAAAAATACGGGCCGGACATCCTGGGCGACATCTGCACGCATGACTTCGGCGCGACCAGTTTCGACGTGATTGTTTTGAGCGAAGTGCTTGAGCACGTCCAGTCGCCGCACCTGGCGATTGAGAACATCCACCGGATTCTGAAAACGGACGGGCGGCTGATTCTGACCGTCCCCTTCATCTTCCCGATTCACGAGCGCCCGCACGATTATTTCAGGTACACGCGCTACGGGCTGGAATTCCTCCTCAGGGAGTTCAGGGACGTGCGCATCAGCGAAAGAAATTCCTGGGCCGAGGCCGTCAACGTGCTGGCCCCGCGGCTGGTCTTGGACAAGGGCAGGGCCTCGCGCGTGGTCGCGCCCCTGTTCGTCTTAACGGCCTTCCTGAAACTGCCGCTCGTCTTGCTCCTCGGCAAGCTGGTGCGGACCGACGCGATGACGACCGGCTACGTCGTCACCGCCAGCAAGTAAATTGACTAGTAGTGGCCTGTTCCAGCTTCCCTCTGTGTCCTCTGTGTCCTCTGTGGTTAGATTCATTAACCACAGAGGACACAGAGGACACAGAGGAAGATTAGACACTACCAAATGACTGAGTCGCCGGTCGGGGAAAGAGAGAGGGAAGTCAACCGCGAGCTTGAGGCGGCGATTGACCCGTGGCTTGAGCACATGCGCTGGCGCGCGGACTTCGCAGAGTGGCGCGAGGGTCGGCTCTGGCAGGAGAACAAGCAGCAGCACACGCTCGGCCACCTGCGCTCGTTCTTACGCTTCGCCGAGCAGTCCAATGGCAACGGGCACGCCCGCCCTCAGCCCCCGGACGTGTTGTCGGGCCGGCTGATTCTGGACCTCGGCTGCGGGATGGGCGGCTTGACGACGGCGCTCGCGCTGGCCGGGGCGAGCGTGCAGCCGCTAGACTTCAACCCGCACTACTGCCGCATCACGCGGCTGCGCGGCAAGCGCTACGGCCTTCGCTTCTCGCCCGTCAACGCGGCGGGCGAGCACTTGCCTTTCGCGGACGGCCGTTTCGACCTTGTAGTCTGCATGGACGTGCTGGAACACGTCCAGGACCCGGAAAAGTTGATCTCCGAAATCAGCCGCTGTCTTAAGCCGGGGGGCCTGTGCCAGTTGAGCGCCATCAATCGTTTCGCCTTCCGCGACCCGCACTACCACGTCCGCTTCGTCAACTGGCTGCCGCGCAGGCTCGCCAATCCTTACCTGCGCCTCGTCGGGCGCTCCAAAGATAACGCGCGTTTCAGTGACCGGCAGACTCTCGGCGAGATGCACTATTACAGGTACGGCCAACTCGAAAAGCTGTTCGCCCGGCACGGCCTGGTAAGCCTGGCCGAGTCCGGCGAGCTCAAATTAAAGCAGCGGCTGGCGGGCTGGAAGGGGCTCTTGCAACGCGGCGGCCTGCTCGGCCTCGCCTACAGAACTTACCGCGCCTGTTACAAGAGCACTTACCTGATTCTGGCCGTCAAAGAGAAGGCATGACAAGGCACGCCGAAAGAGCAGCTCGCGCCGAGAGCCAGCCGCCCGCGTCGTCCGTGTCGCACCGGACGCTGGCGGGGATGTTCTGGCTGCTCTCGGGCTCGGGCGTCCAGGCGCTGCTGCGCATCATTGTCATCGTCGTCATGGCGCGGCTGCTCGCGCCGGCGGACTTCGGCCTCGTCGCGGGCGCGCTGGTCTTCATAGACTTCGTCGAAGTCTTCTCGGACATGGGCCTCGGCCTGGTGATCGTTCAGCGCCCGGAGTTGACGAGCGAGCACGTCCGCACGGGCTTCACCCTCTCGGCTCTTCTCGGCCTCCTGTTCGCCGCGGGCATCTGGTTCGCCGCGCCGGCAATCGCGGGCGTCTTTCGCATGGAAGGCATGACGACCATCCTGCGGGCGATGGCCGTGGTCTTTCCCATTGACAGTCTCTCGCTCGTGGCGTCTGCCCTCTTGCAGCGCGAGCTGAAATTCCGTCGGCTTGCCGGCATCAGCATCGTCGCCTACGTCGTCGGCTACGGGGCCGTCGGCGTGACTCTCGCCCTGCTCGGGTTCGGAGTTTGGGCGCTGGTCGGCGCGTACCTGGCCCAGACGCTCATCGTCAGCCTGACGCTGCTCGTCGTGCAGCCGCACCCGAAGCGCCCGCTCCTTGACCGCGGGGCGTTACGAGAGATGACCTACATGGGCGCGGGCTTCAGCGCCTCGCAGATTTGCAATTACATCGCGCTCAAAGGCGACAACGCCATCGTCGGCCGCTGGCTGGGCGCGGGCGCGCTCGGCCTCTACACGCGGGCTTACGGTCTGATGACCATGTCGGTGACCATCTTCGGCAGCGCCTTCGACCGTGTGCTCTTCGCGTCGCTGTCGAAAATCCAGCGCGAGCGTGAGCGCCTGTCGCTGGCCTTCCGGCGCGGCACGGCCCTCATCGCGCTCCTGATTTTGCCGACGAGCGCGGTCTCGTTCGTCCTCGCCCCGGAGTTGATTCACGTCCTGCTCGGGCCTCGTTGGGCCGGGGTGGTCGCCCCGTTCCAGATACTGGCCGCCGGGATGTTGTTCCGCACGAGTTACAAGGTGAGCGCGAGCGTAGCCCGCGCCACGGGCGCGGTCTACCGCAGCGCCTGGCGGCAGGCCGTCTACGCCGTGGCCGTCATCGCGGGGGCTTTGGTGGGCCAGTTCTGGGGCGTCGCGGGCGTGGCGCTCGGCGTCCTCCTTGCGCTGGCAGTCTTCTTTCTGCTGATGGCGCAGTTGAGCGTCCACCTCACCTCGATTACGTGGCGCGACTACCTGGCGGCGCACCTGCCGGCCGCCTTCCTGACTCTGGTGATTGGAGTCGAGACCTGGGCGGTGGCGACCGCGCTGCGGGGCGCGGCCGCGCCGCCCGCGCTTCTCCTCCTCGTGGCCGTCTCGGTCGCGCTCGTCACCTTCGCCGTGATCGTGCGCCTGAGCCCGAGGCTGGCGCTGGGGGAAGACGGGCTGTGGGCCTTGTGCCGGATTGCCGAGCGCGTCCCCGCCAGATTCATGCTGGTGGCGCGGTGGAAGAAGAATTTGGAGCGGGCGTTAATAGCGGGTTGATGATGTCTGGCGAGAACGGAAAATCTGCGGGCGGCGAGAGGGCGATTCAGGAAGCCGAGTACGAGTTCCCGTATCACTACATCCCGCGCCTGGAGGGCGGCAACTTCTCGCAGGTGAGAAGGCTGCGCTGGGGCTATGAGTATTTATCCTACCTGCGCTTCATCCTCTCGCGGCTGGAAGCCATCGAGTTCGAATCCTTGCTCGACGTGGGGTGCGGCGAGGGGAGGTTCCTCTCCGAAGTCTCAAAGCGCTTTCCGAATAAAAAATTGACGGGCGCGGACACGTCCGCCCGCGCGCTCGGATACGCCCGGCTGCTCAACCCGCAAGTGAAATTTACCTGCGGCGACATCACAGACCCCGCGCTCTTCGCGGAGCGATTCGACGTTATCACCCTGATCGAGACTCTCGAACACGTCCCGCCGCAGGGGGTGCCGGATTTCGTCCGGGGCTTGCGGCGCTATCTGAAGGACGACGGCCGTCTGATATTGAGTGTCCCGAGCGAGAACTTGAGACTGAACCGCAAGCATTACCAGCACTTCAATCTCGAATCACTGCGCTCGGCGCTCAAGCCACATTTCACGGTGACGCAGCACTACTTCCTGAACCGAATTTCGAGGTGGGACAAATTGCTCGGGAAACTCCTGGACAACAGGCTGTTCATCCTCAACGAGCCGCGGCTGCTGAATGCTCTCTACCGCCGCTACGAAAGTAGTCTGTTGAATGCGCTCGAATCTGACGGCAAGAGGATTTGTGTCGTGTGCCGGCCGGAGTAGTCATGAGAATCGGGTTCATTTACAGGGGCGACCCGCGGCACAGGACGGCCAACCGCCTCTCGATGCTGAAGAACGTCGCCGCCGCCCGCCGGCTCGGCAACGAGGTGGTTTTGATTACCCCGCGTGAGGGGATGTCCGCGGCCGGGGCACAGGCCGCGCTCGAAGCCGCCCTCCGCGATTTCGGAATCGCGGAGAGGTTTCCGGTCAAGCGCATTCCCAGATTGGTTTTCAACGGGCGCGGCAGGCGCAGCTTCGATCTGTTGGCCGCCTGCTGGGCGCGGACCCGTGGGTTCGACCTCGTCTGGAGCCGGGAGTTCTACGCCGCCCATTACTCTTCGGCCTTCGGGCTCAACACCATCATCGAACACCACCACCCCTTCAACGAGCGCCAGGCGAAGGTCGCGCAGCGAATGCTGAGGCGCGACTCCTTCCGCGGCGTCGCGGCCATCTCCGACGCTCACCGCCGTCTGCTGACGGGCGCGGGCTGGCCGGAAGACAAGGTGGTGACGGCGCACAGCGGGGTTGACCTCGCGCAGTTCGAGGAGGCGCGCAGAGCGAACGGGAACGGGCGCGCGCGCCTCGCCGCGCCGGGCCAGCGCGTCGTCCTCTATGCCGGGAGCCTCTACGCGGGCAAGGGCGGCGAGCAGATACTTCTGGCTGCCGCGCGCCTGAGGGAAACGAAGTTCGTCCTCCTCGGCGGCCGCGATTTCGAAGTGGCGCGGCTGAAAGAGCGGGCCGAAAGACTCGGCCTGAGCAACGTCGAATTGACGGGCCACGTCGCGCACGCGTTGATCCCCTCTTACCTCTTCGCGGCGGATGTCCTGATCGCGCCGTTCACGGAAGAGGGCCGCGACATCGCGGGCAAGGTCATCGCCCCGTTCGCGTCGCCCCTCAAGCTCTTCGAGTACATGGCGGCCGGCAAGCCTATCGTCACCTCCGACCTCGGGGCCATCCCCGAAGTCTTGAGGCACGGGGAGAACGGACTGCTCACCAAGCCGGGCAGCGTTGATGAATTGGTCCGAAACCTTTCGAGACTGCTGAGCGACGCGGCGCTCTCCGAGCGGCTGGGCGCCGCCGCGCGCAGTGATGTCCGCGCCTATTCGTGGGAGAAGCGCGTCGCGCGCGTCCTCGATTTCGCGCGCGGAGGGGCGCACGCCGCGTATGTCCCGCAAGTGTCTTGAAACGACGCCGGGGAGGTTGAGTCTCGAATCCTTCCTCGGCGGCCACGCGAGCGCGGGGCTGACGCTGGAGATCGGCGCGGAGGACTCGACTTGCGGGCGCTGGTTCCCGAACCGCGTGGCGATCAACATCAGGCCGAACGAACACATTCACGTGCTGGCGGACGCGTACCGTCTGCCCTTCGGCGACGAGACGTTCGACGTGGTGCTCTGCGCCGAAGTCCTCGAACACACGCACACGCCCGCGCTCGCGCTCCGGGAGATGCGGAGGGTCTTGAAGGATGGCGGCAAACTCCTGCTCACGACCCCCTTCGCCTATCCGATTCACTACGCGCCGACCGACTACTACCGCTTCACGCGCTTCGGGCTGGCGCATCTGTTAGGCGAGTGGCAGGTGGAGAGTCTGACGGAGGCGACGACCGACGGGGCGGCGCTCGCGACCTTCTTCCACCACTGGCTCCTGAAGAAGAAGGGACTCGCGTGGAAGGCCCCGAAGCTCGCCTGGTGGTGCGTCTGGCGGGCGCTCACGAGGTCTTACCAGAACGGGGCGAGGGGCAAGACGAACGGCCACACGCACATGCCCACGGGCTATCTGGTCGTGGCCGTCAAGCCCAGGGCTGAGCAGGGTGACGCTTCGGGATGATGCAAGAGACTCCAGTCGCGCTCGACAGTCATGCGCCTGCCGTCGGAACCCGCGAGGGGGAGGGCGGTGCGCGCCCGCGCGTCTTCTCTCTGGACGTGCTGCGTGGCTTCGCAATCCTCCTCGTGCTCGTCAGGCATATGCCGGAGGGGGCGGCGGCCTCGGGCGCGGCGGCCTTCTTCTACCAGATAGGCTGGACGGGCGTGGACCTCTTTTTCGTCCTCTCCGGTTATCTCATCTCGGGGCTGCTCTACGCCGAGGCGGACGCGACGGGCGGCATCCGCGTCGGCAGGTTCTGGCTGCGCAGGGGCTTTAAGATATGGCCGGCCTACTTCGCCTGTTACGGCGGCTGGGTGCTCTGCAAGGTGGTCGTTGACCTCGCAACGCGCGACGGCGCGAAGGCCGCCGCGAGTCTCAGGGCCGCGCTGCCGAACATCTTCTTCGTGCAGAACTACGTCGGGCGCGACGGGGCCTGGCCGCATAGCTGGTCGCTCGCCATCGAGGAGCATTTTTACCTGGCGCTGCCGCTGTTCTTCCTCGCGGCCTACGCGCTCAGGAAGAAGAGGCCGCTCGCCGTCCTGCCCATCATTGCGGGCGCGGTCTGCCTCGCGGCTCTCTGTTTGAGGCTCTGGGCCTACTGGCGCGGCGCGCGCGACTGGGAGAGCTTCTACTACCCGACGCACATGAGGGCGGACGCGCTCGCCTTCGGCGTGCTGCTCGGTTACGCGCACAGATACAGAAGCGAAAAGTTCCGCGCCGTCGGGAGGGCGTGGCCCTGGCTCGTCGCCTTCGCCGCGCCGCTCGTCTGTACGGCCGCGCTCTTCCCGCTGACGGAATCGGCCTTCTCCTACCTGGCGGGGTTCACGCTGCTTTACCTGGCTTACGGCGGGCTCGTGGTGGCCGCGGGCACCCACCCGGACTTCGGCTCGCGTTGGAAGCTCACGCGCGCGCTCGCGTGGATGGGAGTCTACAGCTACACGATCTACCTCGCGCACTCGGTCGTGCGTCGGCTCCTGTTCGTCTCCGTCTTCACGGAGAGGCTCGTGCGCGACAACGTGTGGGCCGACAGGGTTCTGTTCTGGGCGCTCTCAATCGCCGGGGGCGTCGCGCTCTCGCACGCCGTCGAGCGGCCATTCCTGCGGCTCAGGGCGAGGCTCTACGCGTCGCGCGGCGAGCGGGCACGCGTTGAAATCAAGGCCGAGCCGCTGGCGGCAATCGGCCAGGTCTCGCAGGCAGGATGAGGACTCTTTGACGACCGCGGTCAAAACTGAGCAGGGCGTTGAGGCGCAGGAGGCGCAGGCACGGGCCGCCGACGCGGCGCGACCGCCCGTGCTCTTCGTCGTCACGCAGAGCGGCGCGCGCGCCAACGGCGGCGTCGAGAGCGTCACGCAGATTGTCGAACGGCTGCGGGGCGTGCGCCCGCTCGTCGTCACGCAGGCGGAGACGCCGTTCAACCGCCGCTGGCGCGACGCGGGCGCGCGCGTCCACGTCTGGCCGATGTCTGCTCGCGGCGTCGCCCCTTTGGTGAGGAATAACCTGCGCGCGCTCCGCCTCGTGCGCGCCGAGGGGTGCCGCGTCGTCCACTGCAACGACATACACGCGCTCTGTCAGACGGCCTACGGCGCGCGCGCGGCGGGCGCGTCTGTCATCTTCAACGTGCGGAACATCAAGCCCGAGGAGAGCCCTTACGGCCGGCGCTGGCAGCTCGCGCGGCGCGTCAGCTCACGGCAGCTGGTGCTCTCGAAAGAGATGTCCGCTGCCCTCGCCCGCCGCCTCGGCATTAAAGAGTCGGGCGCGGCGCGCGCGCGCCTCGGGCACATCTACAGCGCCGTTGATCTGGAGAGATTCTCGCCGGCCGACTCGGCCGAGCGCGCCGCGCTGCGCGTTAAGTTGGGGATAGACGCGAATTGTTTCGCCGTCGGGGTGGTGGCCGCGTTCGAGCCTCGGAAAGGGCAGCTCGACTTCATCAGGGAGGCGGCCAGCCGCCTCGTGCGCTCGGCCCCGCGCGCACGCGTCTACTTCGTCGGCGACTTCGACCCGGAGGGGAGCGATTACGCCCGGCGTTGTCTTGAGGAGGCGGAGAGCGCCGGGTTGATGAAGTCTGTCTCCTTCGTCGGCTACACGGAGCGCGTGGACGACTGGTACAGGGCGCTCGACGCGGTCGCCGTCCCTTCGCGCAACGAGGGGCTCGCGCGCTGCATGATCGAGGCGGTCGCGTGCGGGACTCCGGTCGTCTCCTTCGATGTCTGCTCGGCCCGCGAGGTCCTCGAAGAACGTGGCTGCGGCGTCGTGGTCGCGGGCGGGGATCACGCGGGGCTGGCCGGCGCGCTCGCGCGCCTGGCGACGGATGCGTCCGAGCGCGAGCGACTCGGAAGCCGCGGCGTCGCGGCGGCCAGGGAGTTGTTCGACCCGCGAGAGGTCGTGAGTCGCTACGAGCGTCTCTATTTTTCTTTGGTCGGGGAATGATGATGGAAGCAGTCGGGCAGATCAGGGCAGGGGATTACGGGGCGGCTGCGGCGGCGGCTGCGGCGCGGCCCGCGTCCGAGGGCGCCGAGTCCGCGTTTCTCCCCGTACACCTGCTCTACAGGGTGGGGATCACCGCCGTCTACGTCATCATCCTGCTGACCATCGTCTTGAACGTCGAGGTCAACAAGAAGTCGCCGGCCTTCGTCATGCTCTGCCTGGCGCAGGTCTTCAACTTCGCCGTCATCCTGTTCCCCATCGTCTTCTACAAGCCCTCGTTCGGGTGGTTCCACCCCCTCGTCTTTTACACCTGCCAGTACCTCTTGTTTCAGTTCCGCAGCTTCGCCACTTACGTGCAGGGCATCAGCCGCCACAAGGCGCTGCCCGAATACAGCAACGAGGACTTCGTCCTGCTGGTCGCGTTCGCCCTGACGCTGCACGCCGTCAGCACCCTCGCTTACTATTTCGGCTTCTGGTTCGGCCCGAACTTGAAAGTCCCGCGAGACTATTTCCGCCGCCCGCGGAACTTGCCCGTCAAGGCGTTCGTCGTCGTCATCTTCTCCGTCGTCGTGTTCTGGCTCTACGTGGAGAACAACGGCGGGTTGGAGGCCCACTTGCTGTCGTGGCAGGATGGGCGGCACGAGGCCCTGGCCGGCGAATACTACTGGATTATCTTAATCAAATGCTCGGCGCTCGCCTCGCTCCTCTGGTTCGCGCTCGTCCGGCGCGCCGTCTACCAGCCGCTGTTCTGGGTCTGCGCGCTGGTCTCCATCCTCATCAACTTTCTGGCGACAGGTTCGCGCGGGGCGACCGTCTCTTTCTTCATCATCGCCATGCTGGTCTGGATGCTGCGCGAGAAGAAGTTCGCCCCGACCAGAATCCTGATGATCGGCGTTCTGGGGGTCGTGCTCATCAGCTTCCTGGGCAACTTCAGGACGAGAATCTGGAAGGGCGACCTTTCGCTGACCTCGGAAACTGAGGAGATGTCGCTGACGGAATACTTCGAGCAGGGGGCCGTCGAGTCGGCCGAGCGCGCCTGGACTAACAGCGGCCTGCTGCCCGTCCTGGCGCGCGTCCCCGACGACGTTGACCTGTTGTACGGCAGTTCTTACCTGGCCTTTTTCACCATCCCGATCCCGCGCAGCCTCTGGCCGGACAAGCCCGGACAGGTCGGCGGCCTCGTCGGGGAGACTTTTTTCAACTCGCCCTCGGGGACGCCGCCCGGCCCCATCGGCGAGGCTTACTGGAATTTCCACATCCCCGGCGTCATCATCGTCTTCTTTATTTTCGGCACGTTCCACAAGTGGCTGGTGCAGAGTTTCGTCAAATACGGACAATACCCGGCGGCAATCCTCGTCTACCTGACCGTGCTCTTCACGCTCGACCCGAGCACGCCGGCCCTCATCGTCTGCCTGATGCTGGTCGTCCCGTTAATCATCCTCCTGCGCCTCACGGGGGCCTTGTCCTTCGCCAGGAGGAACAGCTAATGACTCTTCCCAACCTGGTCATCGCCGGCGCGCCCAAGTGCGGGACGAGCTCCCTCTTCAGGTGGCTTGCGGACCACCCGGAGACGTGCGGCTCCGACGTTAAAGAGACCTTCTACCTGATGGACGAAGGACACCCGCTGCTGAGAAAAGACTCGAACTTCCACCGCCACGGCCTCGAAGGCTACCGCGCCCACTTCGGCCGCAACGGCTCGCGGGGCTGCCGCGTTCACTTCGAGGCGACCACTCATTATCTCTACCAGCGGACGGCGCTCGAAGTGTTGTCCGCGCTGCCCGGGCCGCCGCAAATCGTCTTCGTGCTCAGGAAACCATCCGAGAGGGTCTACTCCTCGTTTCAATATTCTAAAAATAACCTGGCGAACGTCCGGCGCGACCTCTCGTTCGCAAGGTTCGTTGACGAGGTCAGGCGTGACCCTTCGAGCCCCCTGATAGACGAGTACGCGGGCGAGAGCGCCTACGTTTTGAGGAACGACATTCGCTACAGCCGCTACGTCGAATACCTCCCGGCCTGGGCCGCGCGCTTCGGGCGCGGCCGCGTCCACGTGCTCCTGTTCGAAGAGCTGAAGAGAGGCGCGCGCGCCTTCATGCAAGACCTCGCCCGGCGCATTGGTATCGCCCCGGCGTTTTACGACTCTTACGACTTCCCTGTGAGGAACGAAACCATCAACATCAAGCACACGTCTCTGCACCGCCGCGTCAGGAGGCTCGACGGGCTGGTGCCGCGCGGGCCGCTGAGAGGTTTGATGAAAAGCGTGTATCTGAAGGCACAGTCCGCCCCGCAGGGCAGCGAAAAAACTTTCGAAGACCGCCGGGCGCTGACTGAGTTGGAGCGGGAATTCCGGCCCTACAATCAGAGGCTGGCCGAGGGGCTGGGGCTGGACCTTTCGAGCTGGAACTAAGAAGAGATGGTCTCTCAAGTCTCCGAGTCAGAATCCACAGGAGCGCGCGCGCCGCTGCCTCCCGGCGGCCCGCCGGGCAGGCTCCGCGTGTTGCTGTTCACTTCGACGCTCGGGGGCGGCGGGGCCGAAAAACACTTGCTGCGGGTCGCCAACCATCTCGACCGCGAGAAGTTTGAGGTCTCGCTGGCGGTGGTCAAGCCGTGCGGCGAATTTGAATCCGCCCTGGCGGCGGACGTGAGGAAGCACCACCTGAACCGCCGGGGCGCGGGGTCAACCACCGTCCGCATGTTTCAATCAATCAAGCCTCTGCGGCAAGTTATTCGGCGGGAGCGGCCGGGCCTGATCTTCTCTGTGATGGACCTCGCCAACCTCGTCAGCCTGACGGCCGGCCGCGGGCTGGAGGACCGGCCCAAAATCGTGCTCGGCGTGCAGACGCCGCCCTCCATCGCCTACGGGCACTCGCGCCACCCCGTCTCCACGTTGATGCTGCGCCTGATCCCACGCCTCTACCCGAAGGCGGACCAGATCGTCGCCCTGTCGAAAGGGGTCGCCGCCGATTTGGCCTCGCTCTCGCCGAGAATGCGTGAGCGTCTGACGGTGATCTACAACGCGGGCGTCGAAGCGGAAGTTTTGGAGGGTGCGCGCGAGAGTGTCCCCGCGGACGAATTGCCCGACGCCCCACTGATCGTGGCGTGCGGCAGGTTGAGGGCCGTGAAAGGGTTTTCGACTTTGCTGGACGCGCTCGTCCTGGTGCGCAAGTCCGTCCCGGCGCACCTGTGGGTCGTCGGCGAGGGGGAGCAGCGCCCCTTCCTGGAAAAGAAAATCAAGCAGCTCGGGCTCGAAGGCTGCGTGCGCCTGCTCGGCTTCCGGCAAAACCCCTTCAAGTACATGGCGGCGGCAGACCTCTTCGTGTTGTCGTCGCTCTTCGAGGGGTTCGGCAACGTGATCGTGGAGGCGATGGCGTGCGGCGTCCCCGTGGTCGCGACCCGCTGCCCCTTCGGGCCGGGGGAGATTATTGCGGACGGCGAGAACGGGCTCCTGGTCGCGCCCGCGAGCGCCATTGCTCTGGCCGACGGAATCCTGCGCGTGCTCCGAGACGAGGAGTTGAAAAAGAGGCTCGCCCGCGGCGGGAGGGCGCGCGCGCACGACTTCGACGCGAAGGCCATCACGAGGGCGTATGAAGAGTTGTTCCTGCAAGTCGCGGGCTCGGGCGTCCGCGGGGCGCGCGGCGGACGAAGCGCGGAGGCCGGATGACCCTGCAAGCTTTATGTCTGCACACGGAGCGGCTGCACGACGACCGCGTCTGGCGTCGCCTGCAAGCGGCGCTGGACGAGCTGGACCGGCGACAGAGGCGTATAACTTTCCTCGTCTACCCGTTGCGCTCCGTCGCGGCGGGCCGGAACATCCGCGGGCGCGTCGCGGAACTCGCCGGGCGCGGGCACGAGGTCGGGCAGCACACGCACTTCTACGCCGGGGGCGTCACCGAGAGGCCGCACAAGCGCAGCGACCTCAGCGACCGAAACGTCCGCGAGTGCATCACACGCGACTTCGAGTGGCTGGGCGAGTGCGGGACGCGGCCGAAAGGTTTTTGCGCGGGCAACTTCATGATGACCGAGACGGCGTTTGAGACGCTGGCGGAACTCGGGTTCGTTTACGACTGCTCGGCCCGCCTGCCCTGGGAGCGGAATAATTTTGAAGCGCCGCACCCCTGGTTGGAGGGTGCCGAGGTCCGCGAATTCAACGGCCGCCGGCTGGTGCTGCTGCCGAACACGGAGTACCTGACGCTGACGCAGTTCCTGCACCCGCTGAGGCGCAACCGGAAGGCGAGGCTCGCGGCCGAGAGCGGTTTTTATCAGCTCGTCATGAATCACGACTACGACCTGCTGCGCTGGAAAGTCTGGTACGGCTTCCTGGGGCAACTCCGGCGCAAACGAGAGATGAGGACGGTCGGCCACCTGGCGGAGCTCTGCCTGGGGGAGGGCAATGGAAGATAAGACGCTGACGGCCGCGAAGTTCACGGCGCGCGCGCGCGGCTGGTCCGAGCACGAGTACGGCGACCCGGCCGCGTTCATGTCGCGGCGCGCGGCCCTCGTCCGGGACTGGGGCACGCCCTTGCGTCCGGGCGACCGCCTCCTCGAACTCGGCTGCGGCGACGGTGCGCTCTCCTGCCTGCTCGCGCGCCAGGGCTTTGAGGTGACGGGCGTGGACATCTCGCCGGGGATGATTGAAGAGGCGAAGAGGCGTGCCGACAGGGAAGCGGTCGGCGTCCGCTTCGAGGTCGCCGACACGGACCATTTCGAGGTCGCGGAGCCTTACGACGGCGTCGTCTCTTTCATGAGCGCGTTCTTCATGTACGTGGAAAATCCGGCGAGGTTCATGGCGGCGGTCCTGCCGTTCGTCGGCAAGAAGGTGATTCTGGATTGGAACTTTCGCAGCCCGTGCGCGTTCGTCGAGGCCGCCCAGATGATGCGGCGCGCGGGGCTTCACGAGGTCGAGTGGCGGCCCTGGTTCGTGCCGCACACGACGACCGCCGCGCCCGCGGCCCGCCTCCGCGGCTGGGTCGAAGGGCGGCCGAATTTGTCGCTCGTCCTGCTCAACCTGAAGCGCTGGCACTACACCGTCTACTTGAAAGGCGAAAAGGCTGAAGCGGCCCAACCCGCGCGCGGCGACGCGGGCCGCGAGCAATTTCACGGCAACCCATTGCCGGGCAGTCTCCTCCAGCGCTCACTAATCAGGCTCGGGCGGGTCACCAGTTAGCGAAACCTACGGAGCGCGCCAGTAACTTATGTGTGGAATATCCGGCCTCGTCACGACTAGCGGCGAGCCGGTAGATCAAGCAGTCCTCGAAGCCATGACCGAGCGCCTGCGCCACCGCGGGCCGGATGACGGCGGCGTCTGGCTCGGCGGAAGCGGCGACGTTCAAGTCGGGCTGGGCGCGCGACGCCTGTCCGTCATAGACCTCTCCGCGCGCGGCCACATGCCGATGGCGAGTGCGGACGGCCGCCTGCGGATTACCTACAACGGCGAGGTCTACAACTTCAAGGAAGTTCGCCGCGAGCTGGAAGCCAGCGGCTCGGTCTTCCGCTCCGACACCGACACGGAAGTCGTGTTGCAGGCTTACGCGCGGTGGGGGCCGGAATGCCTGCACCGCTTCAACGGGATGTTCGCCTTCGCCGTCTGGGACGAGCGCGAGCGCGAGCTTTTCGTCGCGCGCGACCGCCTGGGAGTCAAGCCGCTCTACTACGCGACGTGGGACAAGCATTTCGGCTTCGCCTCCGAGATCAAAGCGCTGCTCGAACACGCCGGCCTGCCGCGCGAGCTGGACTGGGAGGCGCTCGACCTTTACCTGGCGTTCCGCGTCATCCCGCACCCCTACACCATCTTCAAGGCGATTCGCAAGCTCGCGCCCGGCCACTACCTGCGATGGAAGGACGGGCGGTTGCGGGAGCAGGTTTACTGGGACGTGTTCGGGCGGCCGAACGGCGCGGGCGACGAGCGGCCCGAGTCGAACGGCGGCGCTTCGTCGCACGGCGGGAGCCTGGCCTCAATCAAGCGGGATTTGTTCGACCTCGTGGAAGACGCCGTCCGCCAGCGCCTCGTCGCGGACGTGCCGCTCGGCGTGCTGTTGAGCGGCGGGATTGATTCGAGCGTGGTGGCGACCCTGATGTCCAGGCTCTCGGGCTCGCGCATCAAGACCTTCACGCTCGGCTTCCTTGAAGCCAAGGGGGCGCTGCACGGCTACGACGAATCCGCCGTCGCGCGCCGGACGGCCGAGTACCTGGGCAGCGAGCACCACGAGTTGCTGGCGACGGCCGACCTGGTCAGGGACAGCATCCCCGAAGTCCTGGATCATTGCGACGAGCCGTTTGCCACCTCCTCGGTCCTGCCGACATACCTGATCTCGAAGCTGGCGAGCACGAGCGTCACCGTCGCGCTCTCAGGCGACGGGCCGGACGAAATCTTCGCGGGCTACCGCGCCTACCTGTTGGAGCCGCTGGCGGACATCTACATGCGCGTCCCCAGGCTCTTCAGGAAGGGCCTCTTCGAGCCGGCCGTCTTCAGCCTGCACACCTCGGACGCCTCGCCCCTGGCGCGCAACATCCGGCGCGCGCAGCGCTTCGTGCGCGCGCTCGACGGCGGGCCGGCGGAGCGTTTCTTCCGCCTGACGAACAAGTTCAACGACGTGCCGGCCGAGAGCATTTACGACCCGGCCTTCCGCGCGCTCTCGCTCCGACTGGCCGAACAGATGTACCGCGGCTATTACGAGGAGCCGCGGCTCTACAAAGACCACATCAACCCGATGCTCTACGTGGACTCGAAGATCAAGCTGGCGGACCACATCCTGACCAAAGTGGACATGATGAGCATGAAGGTCGGACTGGAAGTGCGCTCGCCCTTCCTGGACTACAGGGTCGTCGAGCGCGCCTTCCGCATCCCGGGCAACCTGAAGGTCAACTGGTTCCGCAAAAAACACCTGCTGCGCGAGACGTTCAAGCACATCCTGCCGAAACACCTGCTCGGGCTCCCGAAGACCGGGTTCGAGATACCCGTCAGCGAGTGGCTCAAGCGGGAGTTGCGGGAAATATTTTTAGACACGGTCGCCCCGCCCGCGGGCGGCGGCGTCCTCAACGACGCGATGATCCGGGGGCTCTACAGCGAGCACTGCCAGAACAGGCGCGACCATTCGGAGAAGCTCTGGATTCTGTTCGTGCTGCGCTGGTGGGCGCGGAAGAATCAGGTCAAGATTTGATGACCGGAACTCATCAAGCCACCGCTTCACTCAAGCCTTTGCGCCTTACGTCTTGTCTTGGCGCCTTTGCGCGAAACAGCCGTTCACGCTGGAGGCGCAAAGTTAATACTTAAGGCGCAAAGGCTTGAGTTTTGTTCTGAAGAGGGAAAGTAGAACCGACCCGACGTATGTTTGAGACCCCATTGTTTTGGGCCTTACTACTCGTCACGGCGGCCGCTTTCCACATCACTCCCAACGGGCAGGTCAGAGTCAGGGCGGCGGTGCTGACGGTCGCCGGCGTCATCGCCCTCGTCTTCGTCGTCAAACTCAATCCGGTATGGGTTCTCTTTCTCGTCGCGACTTCCCTGTGGATTGTCGTCGGGCTCAGGTGGACTCGACGGCTGGCCGCGAAGCGTTCGTACCTGGCCTCTTTCCTGGTCTTTCTGCCTGTCCTCGTCCCGTGGGCAGCGGGGAAACAGGCGGTGGCCCTGGACTGGCCGCCCCTGAGCGTCCTCTATTTCGTAGGGTTCTCCTTTTACCTGATTAAAGCCTGGACGCTGATTCGGGATTATCATGACGGCCGCATTGAGCAACTGGACCCTTTCGTGGCGCTGGCCTACTTTCTCTTCTTCCCCGCGTACATCGCCGGGCCGATGCATCTCTACAGTGAGTTTGAAGGCAGCGTGCGCCGCCCCCTCGGGCTCGACGGCGAGGCGCTGGTTGACGTGGTCTTTCGCGTCCTGCTGGGCTTCGTCAAGATCAAGCTCATCGCCGCGCTCTTTCTGCCCGTCAGTCTGGAGGCCGTCAGGGAGTCGGGGGTGGTCAGCGTGCGCCGGCTCGGCGTGGGCAGCTTCGCCTATTCGGTCGTCATCTGGGCGGACTTCTCCGGCTACAGCGACCTGGCGATTGCGACCTCGCGGCTGGCGGGAATCCACACGCCGGAGAATTTTAATTATCCGTATGCGGCGGCCAACATACGCGAGTTCTGGCAGCGTTGGCACATGACCTTCAGCCGCGTGCTGATGAGTTACGTCTTCGTCCCCCTCTCGCGAAAACTGCAAGCGGCCACGGGCCGGCGGGGCCGCGCGATTTTGATAGCGTCGTCGCTCCTGACGTTCCTCTTCTGCGGCTACTGGCACGGGCCGACGTTGAACTTTCTGCTCTGGGGGCTTTATCACGGCCTGGGGATTGTCGCCTACGACTTTTACCGGCGGCGTCTGAAGAGAAAGGGCGAGCCGCTGTTTCCTTACAGTGAGCCATTGGGGCGTGGCCTGAGTGTGCTCCTGACGTTCTCTTTCGTCTCGCTCGGGTGGATTTTCTTCGCGCTGCCCACGGGGATGATCTTCAGTAGATAGATGCTGGCGCTTCAGGTCATCACGTCCAGAGATATCAAGTCGCTCGTCATGGCGGCGCTGCTGTTCGTCTGTCTCGCCGCCTGCGCGCTCATCTTTCGGCGGCGGTTGAAGGCGCTTCTGACCGCGAGAGAGTGGCACATTTTCTTGAAGCTGGTCGGGATTTTAGTTTTGGGTCTGCTGCTCGTCTTCACGAGCATCGCGGTGGAGTTCCCGGCGGAGAAGTTCATCTACGGCAGGTTCTGATGACTGAGGCGGCAACCGTTCAGCCGATTCGTTGGGGACGTATTTTCGGACTGCTGATTATCTCCCTGCTCGTCGTCGAGCTGGCGTGTCAGGTCTACGTCTACTTCTGGGCGGGCGGGCGGTTCCGGTCTTTCCACAAGCAGGTCTGGTCGCCCTACGGGCTGGTGCGCAACAACCCGGACCTGACCTTGCCGGGCTTTCATCACAACCGGAACGGTTTTCGCAACGTGCACGACTTCACGCGCGCGAAACCGAAGAACACTCTGCGCGTGATGATGCTCGGCGGTTCGACCCTCTATTCGGGCATCGCCGGCACGCACGTCCGAGGCGCGGAGCGCGTGGACAGCGACGCGACCGTCGCGCAGTTTCTCGAACGCGAGTTGCTCAACGACCCCGAACTCGCCGGCCTGAATGTCGAAGTCATCAACGCGGCCGTCAACTTCAACCGCATCGTCGAGGTCAGCAGTGGCTACCTGGCCGAGTACGCGCACTGGCGGCCGGACGTGGTCATCGTCTTCGGCAGCGCCAACAATTTCAACGTCTCGATGCCGGAGCGCGGCGAGGTCTACAGGCGGGAGTACGGCGTCCAGCCCGACCACGCCTGGAAATCGGAGTTCGACCGCGCGGCCAACCGCCGGACCTTCCTCGCGCTCTCCGAACACGCGCTGCTGTTTGCGGAAGACAACCTCGCCAGCGTCGCGTTGGCGAAGAAGGGCCTGACGAGCTTGATTGACGACGCCTTCGCGCTCAGCCAGAAGTGGTCATTCGCCGGGAAGAGGCAAAGCGTCAAGACCTACGCCGACCGCGAGGAGTGCGACCTCTACATTAAGGAATACCTCGGGTATGTGGACGCGCTGGTCGCGGCCGCCAGGAGCCACGACCAGGAAGTGGCCTTCTTCTGGGAATACTTCCTGCGCCACCTCGGCGGAATCAGACCCTTCAGCGACAAGGAGCAGGAGGTGTACGACCAAATTCACCGGGGGCAGAACCGGGAGGAGATAGATTTTAATTTCTACGCGCGCGACCGCCTCGCGGAGTTCTGCCGGGAGCGGGGCGTCCGGTTCCTCAACCCGCTCGACGTGCTGAAGACTCACGCGGGGACCGTCTTCATTGATTACCTCCATTACACGAAGGAGGGCAATCAGGCCATGGCGAGGTTCATCTACGAGCAGATGAAGGACACTTTCCACAGGCGCGCCGAGCGCGTCCGTGAGGGCGAGCAGGGAGCGCCCGCGGCGAGCGAATGAAGACTGTCAGGAAGGCTAGGGTGGCGCTCCTCTGCGCGGGCGAAATCGGCTACCGCTGTTTGCAACGCGCCCTCGAAGCTGACGCGGGCGTGGTTTGCGCCGTCGTCAGCTACCGCGTCGAGCCGCCGCAGGGCGAGTACCTGGACCGCATACGCGAGTTGTGCGAGCGGCGCGGGGTGCCGTTTTACGAGGCCGCGAGCGTCGCGGGCGGAGAACTCGCCGACCTCTGGGAGACTCTCGGGCTCGACTACATTTTCGCCGTCAAGTGGCGCACCGTTATTCCGCCGCGAGTGGTTGATGCGGCGCGGCGCGGGGTGATTATTTTTCACGCCTCGCTCTTGCCGAAGTATCGCGGGTTCGCGCCCGTCAACTGGCCGCTCATCAACGACGAGGAGAAGACGGGCGTGACGATGTTCTACGCCGCCGAGGAGGTTGACTCGGGCGACATCATTGACCAGCGCGAACGAATGATTACGGACGCGGACGACGCCGCCACCATAGACGCCTGGCTCAACGCCACTGTCGAGCGGATGCTCGAAGAAAATCTTCCGCGCCTGGTCGAAGGCACCGCACCGAGAAGGCGGCAGGATCACGCGCAGGCGACCTACGCCATCTGGCGGAGCCCCGAAGACGGGCGCATTGATTGGGCCAAGCCCTCGCGCGCCGTCTTCAATTTGATTCGCGGATTGACGAGCCCGTACCCCGGCGCGTACACGACGCTCGACGGGCGCAGGCTCACCGTCTGGTCGTCGGAGATTGAGAGCGAGCCGCGCCGCTACGTCGGCAGCATTCCGGGCAAGGTCGAGCGCATCATCCCCGGCGCAGGGGTCAACGTGCTGACCGGCGACGGCATCCTGCGACTGAAGCGCGTGCAGCTCGAAGGCGACGAGCCGCGGAACGCGTCGGAAGTCATCACCCGGCTGAAGACGAAGCTTTTATGAGAATCTTAATCGTCGGAGGCGGCGGCTTTCTCGGCAGCGCGCTTCTTAAAACTCTCGCGGCCAAGCACCGCTGCGTCTGCTTCGGCCACGGCGGGCGCTTTCCAGAGCTGCGTGAAAAAATCGGGGGCGAGGTCGAGTACGTCACGGGTGACATTTGTGATGTCGAGTTGCTGCGCGAGGCCGTGCGCGGGGCGGATGCCGTCGTCCACGCGGCGGGGACGGGCGGCGAGGCGGATTGTTTGGCGGACCCGACGCGCGCCCTGCTGACGCACGTCCACGGGACTCACTTACTTCTCAGCGAGGTGCGGAGGCAGAACGTCCCGCGTTTTATCTTCACTTCGACCATCGCGGTCTATGGGACTTACCAGGCACGCCCGATGCCTCTGACCGAAGGTGCGGAAGCGAGGCCGGACGAGTTCTACGGCGCGCTCAAGGCGACGGCCGAAAGCGAGATCGTGGACACGGGCCGCTACCAGATATTTCGCCTGTCGAACGTCTACGGCTATGGCAGCGGCCTCTTCTCTTTGTCGGGCGGCGTGGCCGCGAAGTTCGTCGAGCTGATAGCGCAGGGTCAGCCGCTCCGCGTCTTCGGGGACGGCGCGCAGTTGATTGACTACGTCCACGTGGACGACGTTTGTCGCGCCTACGAGTCGGCGCTCTGTGCGCCCGCGGAGCGCAACTTCATTTACAACCTCGGCGGCGGCCGCCCTGTCTCAGTCCGGGAACTGGCACAATTGGCCGCCCGCGTGGCCTGGGCCGAGACGGGCAGGGAAACGGCCGTCGAGTTCGCGCCCGCGCCGCCCGGCAAAATCTGGCCCGACCGCTGGCTCTCGACCGCGCGGGCCGAGAATGAATTGGGATGGCGGCCGCGCGTCTCCATCGAGGCCGGGATGAAAGAGATGATCGCCCGCTGGGCCGGGCAGGAAGTCGGAGCATGAGGAGAAGTTCAAGATGAGTGAACAGGCTCTTGCCGCGCGGCGGAAGGTCGCGGGCGCGCGCCCCTTTTTCCACGACGAGGACGTGCCCGAACTGCTCGCCCGCCTCGAACGCATCATCCGCGGCGGGCGTCTGATCTTCGGGGAGAACACGCGCGAGTTCGAGGACTCGTTCCGCGACTACGTCGGCACGCGCCACGCCGTCTCGGTCAACTCCTGCACGACGGCGTTGGAGATCGTCATGCGCTTCTTTGGCGTCAAGGGGCGCGAGGTGATCGTCCCGACCAACACTTTCGCCTCGTGCGTCAAGGCCGTCATGTACGCGGGCGGCACTCCCGTCCTCGCCGACATGGACCCCGAGACCTTCTGCCTCGACACGTCGGACGCCATCAAGCGGATCAACTCGAAGACGGCGGGCATCATCGTCGTTCACATCGCCGGACTCGTTTACCCGGAGATAGACCGCCTGCGCGAAGAGTGCCGCGAGCGCGGCCTCTTCCTCATCGAAGACCCCTCGCACGCCCACGGCGCGACGATTGACGAGCGCCCGGCGGGCAGCCTCGCCGACGCCGCCTGCTTCTCCTTCTACCCGACCAAGATCATGACGACGGGCACCGGCGGAATGATTACGACCGACGCCGCCGAGCTGGCCGCTTACGCCCGCTCCGTGCGCCATCACGGGCAGGGCGAGAGCCTCGAATCAATCGTCAACCTCGGCAACGACTGGTGCATGGACGAGATGAGCGCGGCGCTGGGCGTCTACCAACTGAAGCGCCTGGACGAGAGCGTCGAGCACAGGAATCGCGTGGTCGAGTGGTACGGGCGGGAGCTGAAGGAAGTTGACTGGATAAGTGTGCCAACTTACGCGGAGAATTCGCGCCACGCCTACTACAAGTTTCCTGTGATGCTCGACGAAAGGATTGACAAGCGGAAGCTGCGCCAGATCATGCTCGACGAATACCAGGTCGAGCTGGGCTCCATCTACGACCCGCCGTGCCACCTGCACCCCGTCTTTCAGAGGGAGCTGGGTTGCTACGACGGACAATTCCCGGAGGCCGAGGCCGTGCTCCGCAGGCAAGTCTGCCTGCCGGTCCACGCCGCCGTCTCCGAAGAGGACGTGAAGAGCGTGGTCGCGGCTTTGCGGGAGACGGCCGCCCGCGTCGGCGTTTAGACTCTGATGCTCGTAGCGATACACCAGCCGGAGCACCTCCCGTGGATCGGGTTCTTCGAGAAGATGCTGCGCGCGGACCTCTTCGTGCTGCTCGACGACGTGCAGTTCTCGAAGGGGGATTTCCAGAACCGTAACCGCGTGAAGGGGGCGGGCGGGGCGCAGTGGCTGACCGTTCCTGTGCTGCGCCGCTTCCCGCAGAAGCTCAACGAGGTCTTGGTGGCGGGCAACGGCTGGCAGGCGAAGCACTGGAAAACGCTCCGTTCGTGTTACGCGAGGGCCGCGCACTTCGACGAGTTCGCCCCGCTGTTCGAGGATTTCTACGGGCGGCCGTGGGCGCGACTCGCGGAGCTTAACGTGGCGGGAATCGAACTAATCGCGCGCGCCCTCGGCGTCGAGCGGAAATGGGTCATGGCTTCGGAACTCAAGGTCAGCGGGCAAAAGTCGGAACTCGTCTTGGACATCTGCAAGACGCTCGGCGCGAGCGGCTACTACTCGGGCAGGACGGGCAGCACGTATCTGGACAGCGAAGCGTTCCGGCGGGCGGGAATCGAGATCGTCGTCCAGAACTTCAATCACCCGACTTACGAGCAACTGTTCATGAAGGAGAGCGGCTTTGTGCCAAATCTGTCCGCAGTGGACTTGCTTTTCAACTGCGGGGCGCGCGGGCTTGAGCTGCTCGGCGCGGTAGGCGCGGGTCAGTACCGCCTGCGGTAGCGGGCGGGTGTCCAACATCGAGTACCCGCCCGCTACCGCAGGCGGTACTGACGTTAATTACTAAGTGACGAAACCCATCCGAGTCCTCTTCATGGTTGCGGAGTACGACCGCATCAGCGGCGGGCAGCAGAGTCTGCTGCAACTGGTGAGGCGTCTGCCCGCGGCCGGCGTCGAGCCGCTGGTCTGCTTCCCGGCCGAGGGGCGTTGCAGCGAAGCCTACAGGCGCGAAGGCGTCGCAGTCTGCATCATCCCGGGGCCGCCGATGCTGACGCGCTACGGCCAGCACCTCTTGCGAATGTCCAGGCTCTCGGCGCTCAAAATTTTCTTCACGCAGATGCTGCCCTACAGCTTCAAGGTCAGGCGCGAGATGAAGCGGGCGGGCGCGTCCGTCCTGCACTGCAACTCCGTGCGGTCGCTTCTGTTCGCGGGCTTCGTGCCGCGCCTGCTGGGCCAAAAAGTCGTGTGGCACGTGCGCGGCCAACTGTTGCCCTTCGGGGGCGCGGTCAGGCGGGCCGCCGAGTCTCTGGCGACGGCAATTATTCTGGTGGCCGAGGCGCTCAGGGAAGAGCTCGCGCCGCGGTCGCGGAAAAAATGCCGGACCATCTATAACGGGATTGACGACGAGGCCGTCCCCGAAGCCGACGGCGCGAAGCCGTCTCTGCCTTTTGTCGAAGAGGCCGGCCGCCCGGTCGTCACCACCATCGCCGCCGTGACGCCGTTTAAGGGCTACCACCACCTGCTGGCCGCCGCGCGCCTCGTAAGCCGACAGACGACCGGCCAAAAACCCGTTTTTCTGTGCGTCGGAGATTTGTTCGACAAAAATTACGTCAGCTATTTGCGGGGGCTCGTCGCCGAGTACCATTTGGACAACTTCCACTTCCTCGGCTGGCAGCAGAATCCTTTCCCTTACTACCGACTCGCGGACCTCGTCGTCCTGCCGACGGTCGAGCGCGAGCAGTTGGAAATCGGCGGCGAGATGATTGACGTGCGCGGCGGCGAAGGGCTGCCGCGCTCCGTCCTCGAAGCGATGTACTGCGGCAAGCCGACCGTCGCGACCACCGTGGCGGGCACGAGTGAACAGATTCTGGACGGCGAGACGGGACTGCTCGTTCCCCCGGCAGACCCGGAGGCTTTGGCGCGGGCCATCCTGCTTCTGCTCGAAGCGCCGACGGCGACGAGGCAGCGGATGGGCGAGAGCGCGGCCCGCCGCGTCCGCGAGGCGTTCACGACCGAGCGCATGGTTAACGAGACGGTGGAGCTTTACAGGGAACTGCTAGGCTGAAGGAGTAGCTGTCAGTACCGCCTGCGGTAGCGGGCGGGTACTCTGCGGCTTGAGACCCGCCCGCTACCGCAGGCGGTACTGACCAGAGACGGAGACAGAGGGCAGGGCATTCGAATGTGGCGGTCAGTGACTCAGCATCATCCAACTATCGGTTACACGTTCATCCCCGGCATCAAGTCGAGGGTCATCCTCCCGAGCGAGAACGTGGGCTACCTCATCAAGGTCAACGAGCATGGCTTCAGGTGCGACCACGAGTTCGAGACGGAGAGGCGGGAAGGCGTCGCGCGCGCGCTGCTGTTCGGCGATTCGTTCACGGCCGGCGACGGCGTCTCGAACGGCCAGAGGTACGGCGACCAGCTTGAGCGTCTGATTCCGAACCTCGAAATCTACAACTTCGGCCTGCCGGGAACGGGGACCGATCAGCATTACCTGGCTTACCAGGAGTTCGCCGCGGGCATCGAGCACGATCTCCTGATACTGGGCGTGACAGTCGAAAACATAGGGCGCGTGGCTGCGCACTTCCGCCCCTACATCAACGAGGACGGCGAGACGGTCATCTACGCCAAGCCCTACTACGAGCTTGAGGCGGGCGGGCTGGTTTTGAGAAACGTGCCGGTGGCGAAAGAGCCCGTCCAGAGGTCGGCGATGAGCGCCGACGAGTCGAAGCGTGTGGACTGGGGGCTCCCCTTCGCTGGCCTCAGAAAACTTGCGAAGCGCCTGGGCGTCCGCGACCTGGCCCAAAAAGTCACGCGCTTCCAGCCCGTCCCGGACTACCGCGCGCCCGACAACCCGAACTGGCTCGTCATGCGCGCCATCATCGAGGAGTGGGTCAAGCGGAGCCCCATGCCGGTGATCCTGATGCCGATCCCGCTCTTCCCCTTCATCGAAGGAAGCAGTGACCCGACGCCCTATCAGGCGCGCTTCCGGGAAGTGGCGGAAGCGGCCGGGTGCGAGTTGCACGACCCGTTGCCCGACTTCCGAAGGCACGCGCCCGCCGAGCGCCGCGCCTTCCGCTTTGAAAAGGACGTGCACCTGACGCCCGCCGGCCACGCCGCGCTGGCCGCGTCGCTCGCGCCCGCCGTCGAAAGAATTATTCGGGAGCAAGATCAAGGGAAGAACTCGGAAGGTTAAGTCTGATGGGTAAAACGATACTGGGCATCTCGGCCTTCTACCACGACTCGGCGGCGGCCATCATACGGGACGGGGAGATCATCGCCGCCGCGCAGGAAGAGCGGTTCTCGCGCAAGAAGCACGACCCGCGTTTCCCGGAGCGCGCGATCAACTACTGTCTGGAAGAAGCCTACATTGATGCGTCGGAGTTGGACGCCGTCGTCTTCTACGACAATCCCTTGCTCAGCTTCGACCGGCTGATGAAGAACCTGCTGACGGTCGCCCCGCGGGGGCTTGAACAGTGGGCCAAAGCCGCGAGATCGTTTCTCGGCGTCAAGGCGGTCGTCGGCGAGCACGTGCGCCGCACCCTCGGCGCAGACGCGCGGCTCCTTTTCAGCGACCACCACATGGCCCACGCCGCCGCGGCCTTTTACCCTTCGCCCTTCGCGGACGCGGCGATTCTGACGGTGGACGGCGTCGGCGAGTGGGCGACGCTGACGCTCGGGCACGGGCGCGGGAGTCGCATCGAGCTGCTCAAAGAGATACGCTACCCGCACTCGCTGGGCCTGCTCTACAGCGCGATGACCTATTACTGCGGCTTCAAAGTCAACTCCGGCGAGTACAAGCTGATGGGACTCGCGCCCTACGGACGGCCGGTTTACGCCGGCCGCATCCGGGAGCGACTGATTGACGTGAAAGACGACGGCTCCTTTCGCCTCAACACGGAGTATTTCGGATTCCTCGAACGCAACGTCATGACGAACGAGGCTTTCGACGAGCTGTTCGGCGGCCCGCCGCGCCGGCCCGAGGCGCGCATCACGAGGCGCGAGATGGACCTGGCGGCCTCTGTCCAGGCGGTGCTCGAAGACGTTGTGCTGAAATTGGCACACCACGCAAGGCGTCTCACCGGCTCGAAGAACCTGACGCTGGCCGGGGGCGTGGCCCTGAACTGCGTGGCGAACGGCAGAATCTCGCGCGCGGGAATTTTTGAAGACATCTGGATTCAGCCCGCCGCCGGCGACGCCGGCAGCGCCGTCGGCGCGGCGCTCCTCGCACACCATCAATATTTCGGCGGGCCGCGCAAACTCAATGATTCGGGGCGCGACTCGCAGAAGGGAAGCTACCTCGGGCCGGCGTACAGCAGCGCGGAGGTGCGCGCCTTTCTGGACCGCCGCGGCTACCCCTACGCGAGAGTCGCCGACGCGCGCGAGCGTGCGCGGGTGATTGCGCGAGCGATTGCAGATGGCAAAATAGTCGGCTACATGGCCGGGCGGATGGAGTTCGGGCCGCGTGCGCTCGGCGCGCGCTCCATCCTTGGCGACCCGCGCCGCCCGGAGACGCAGTCCACAATGAACCTCAAGATCAAGTACCGCGAGTCGTTCCGCCCCTTCGCCCCCGCGGTCCTGGCCGAGCGGGCGGGCGACTATTTCGAGTTGGAGAAGGAGAGTCCTTACATGCTCCTGGTCGCGCCCGTGCGCGAGAGCCGCCGCCGCGAGGGTGACTGTGAAGGTACAGAGTGCGGCGACGGTGACGACCTGCTGGCGGTCATCAACCGGCCCCGCTCCGACATCCCGGCGGTGACGCACGTTGACTACAGCGCGCGCATCCAGACCGTCAGCGCCGACGACAAGCCAGACTTTTATCAACTGCTCAAGGAGTTCGACGCGCTGACCGGCTGCCCGGTCGTCGTCAACACCTCGTTCAACGTGCGCGGCGAGCCGATTGTGTGCAGCCCGCAGGACGCCTACAGGTGTTTCATGAGGACCGGGATGGATTTGCTGGTCATGGAAGACTGTCTGCTGTGGAAGGGCGAGCAGCCGGAGTTGCGCGAGGCGCGGGACTGGAGAACGGAATATGAGCTCGACTAAAGATAAAGAACTCCTTGCGGCCGAGTTCTTCGACGAGTTTCTGGCGCCCTTAGCGGCGCGCGAGCGCGACGCGGCGAAGTCGTTCTTCCCCCTGGGGGCCGACCCGTGGGCGGAGAGTTATTACGTCGAGCCGGCGCGCGGCGTGATGGAAGCACCCGATTTCGAGTTGCGCGCCGCCCAATCGCTCGCCGACTTCGTCAAAGAGTTGGCCGCGCTCTGGGCCGATGAAGGGCACGAGGAACTCGCCGCCCTGGCCCCCCGGCTGCTTGAGCTTGCCGAAGAGATGGCCGAGCGGGAAGAGCAGGCGGAAGACGTTTCGCCCTTCATGTACGTGATGTTCTGAGCACACATCCTGTCAGTACCGCCTGCGGTAGCGGGCGGGTATCTCAACGTGGACGACCCGCCCGCTACCGCAGGCGGTACTGACCTGAGCGGTTAGTTGCAAATGTTCGACAAGGCGGTCTTCACCATCTCGCTCGACTTCGAGCTGCTGTGGGGTTCTTTCGATTCGGGGAAGCACCGCAAGTTCGCCGCGCATTTCGAGCGCGACGGCGCGGGGGGGGCTTTCGACGCGACGCGCGCCATCGTTGACCGCCTGCTCGCGCTCTTTCGCAAATACGACGTGAGCGTCACGTGGGCGACGCTCGGCCACCTCTTCCTGGACCGCTGCGAGGCGCGCGACGGGGTCAAGCACCCGGATATGCCGCGCCCGCGGCACTCCTGGTTCGCGGGCGACTGGTACGCCCACGACCCTTGCAAGGATTTCCGTGCGGAGCCGCTCTGGTACGGCCGCGACATGGTGGAGAAGATTCTGGCCGCCGAGCCCGGGCACGACGTGGGCAGCCACTCTTTCTCGCACGTCATCTTCAGCGACCCCGGCTGCACGCCGGAGGTGGCCGAAGCGGAGGTCGGGAAGTGCGTGGAGCTGGCGCGCGCCTTCAACCTGAAGATGGAGTCGTTCGTCTACCCCAGAAACGAATTGGGCCACCTGGACGTGCTGCGGCGGCACGGCTTCAGCGTCACGCGCGGGGCGATGCCTTTCTGGTTCACGCGCTTCCGCAGCCGGACCTTGCGCCGCGCCGGCCACGTGCTCGACGACGTGCTGGCGGTGACGCCCGAGTGCGGGCTGCCGGAAAAATCTCCTTCGGGGCTGTGGGTCGCGCCCGTCTCGATGTTCTTGCAGTCAATGGACGGCGCGCGCCGCCTCATCCCCGTGCGTTCGAGGATCAAAAAGGGGGTCCGAGGCATCGAGCGCGCGATCAAACAGAGGTCGCTCTTTCACCTCTCATTTCACCCGACCGAAAACCTGTGCTTCCGCACTGACAAGATGTTCTACGCCCTCGAACGCATCCTGAGCCACGCCGCCCGCCGCCGCGACGAGGGGCTGCTCCAGGTGATGACGATGGCGGACCTCGGCCGCTTCTGCGAGGAGCGCGTCAGGGACAATTAGAGAAATGCGCGAGCAACTCAAAGTCGTTCACATTTCGTCGCTGGATTTGGGAATCAGTTTCCTCCTGCCGCAGTTGCGCGCCCTGAAGGCCGACGGCTTCGAGGTGCACGCGATGTGCGCCGACGGGCCGCTCGTCGCGGCGTTCGAGGCCGAGGGAATCAAGGTGCACCGCATCGCGGTGACGCGCGAGATAAGCCCCGCGGCCGACCTCAAGCTCCTCTGGCAGTTGGTGAGAATCCTGCGTCGCGAACGCTACACGATTGTCCACACGCACACGCCGAAGATCGAGCTTCTGGGCCAGCTCGCGGCGTGGCTCGCGCGCGCGCCCGTCAGACTCTATACGAACCACGGGCTGATCTTCCTCGGCCAGGCGGGCCTTAAAAAGTTCATGTTCAAAACGGCGGCGCGCGCCGCCGGCCTCTTCTCCGACCGCGTCATCTCGCAGAGCGCCGAAGACGTTGAGACGGTCGTCGAGCAGAAGATATACCGGCGAAGGAAGGTCGGCTTCCTCGGCAACGGGATAGACCTCGCGCACCTCGACGCCGGGCGGTTCACGCCCGAAGAGGTGCGCGCCAAGAAGAGGGAACTCGGCATCCCGGAAGACCACAAGGTAGTCGGCATGGTCGGGCGCTACGTCTGGGAGAAAGGCTACCGGGAGTTTTTCGAGGCGGCCCAAAAAATCAGCCGCGCACGCCCTCGCGTCTCGTTCGTGACCGTCGGCGTCCCGCTTGAGAGCGAGCGCGACCCCGTTGACTTCTCCCTCCTGCGCGACCTCGGGATTGAAGAGAAGAGTTTCGTCCTCAAGTCCAGAGACGATATGCCCGAACTCTACGCGCTGATGGACGTGGTGGCGCTGCCCTCTTACCGCGAAGGCTTCCCGCGCAGCCTGATGGAAGCCTCGGCCATGTCGAAGCCGACGGTGGCGAGCGACGTTTCGGGTTGCAGGCAGGCGGTCGTCAACGGGCTGAACGGCTACCTCGTCCCGCCCAAGGACAGCCGCGCGCTGGCCGAGAAGATAGAGCTCTTATTGGATAACGCGGAATTGGCACACAGACTCGGGGCCGAGGGGCGCGCGCTCGCCGAAGAGAGCTTCGACGTGTCGAAGGTCATTGAGAGGCTGCGCGCCTGCTACGCAGAGTTGTTGGCGCGAAAGCTCCCCGCGCCCGAGCGCGAGGCGCATTCGGGCGGACGGCCCCGCACGAGCGCGTCCGCTTCCAAGTTGAGATGACGGCTCACAAAAACATTCTCGTCGTCGCCGCGCACCCGGACGACGAGGTCATCGGCGCGGGCGGGACGATAGCCGCGCACGCGGCCAGGGGCGACCATGTTTTCATCGCCATTCTGACCGAAGGTGCGAGCGTGCAGTTCCCCGGCGAGGACGACAAAATCTCTTTGAAGAAGCGGCAGGCGCGCGAGGCCGCCGAGGTCCTGGGGGCGAGGGAAGTCTTTTCGGGGGACTTCCCCGACCAGCGGCTCGACGTGACGCCGATACTGGAAATCAACCGCTTCGTCGAACGGGTGGCGCGCGAAGTCGAGCCGCACGTCATCTACACGCATCACTTCGCGGACCTCAACAGCGACCACCGCGTCGCCTACGAGGCCGCGGCCGTGGCGGCTCGCCCGTTCAGCCTCCCGTCCTTCGAGCGCCTCCTCTGTTACACGGTGGACACGCTCACGCACGCGGGCCGCGGCGCGCAGCAGTTCAACGTTTACTCGGACATCACTGAGACGCTTGAGCTGAAGCTGAAGGCGATGCAGGTTTACGAGACGGAGGTGCGCGCCTACCCGCACCCGCGTTCGCTTGAGGCGCTGCGTTACATGGCCTTGCGCAACGGCGCGATGGTGGGGCTCCATGCGGCCGAAGTCTTCCAGTCTGTCCTTGAGGTGCGGAAAGGGTAGCGGCGGTGTCAAAGGCTCGAAGGTCGGGAAAGCTGTCGCTGTTCGTGAAGCGCGCGGTGGATTTAGTCGCAGCCTCGCTCGCGCTGGTCGTGCTGTCGCCGCTCGTCGTGTTGATCGGCGCGGCCGTCAAGTTAAGTTCGCCGGGGCCGATTTTGTTCCGGCAGGCGAGGCTGGGCAAGGGCGGCGTCCCCTTCACGCTCTACAAGTTTCGCACGATGCGCCACAACGCGCCCGCGGTGCGCAACCCGGACGGCTCGGCCTTCGTCGGCGCGGGCGACCCCCGCCTGACGCGCGCCGGCCGTTGGCTCCGCGACTACACGCTGGACGAGATTCCGCAACTCTTGAACGTGCTCAGGGGCGAGATGAGCGTCGTCGGGCCGCGCCCGGACCTCGTCGAGCAGTTGGAGCTCTACGACGACCTGATGAGGCGCAAGCTCGAAGTCAAACCGGGCATGGTCTGCCTCTCGCTCGTCCACGGCCGCAACTCGCTCTCCTGGCACAGGCGCGCCGAGCTGGACGTTTATTACGTGGATCACAGCTCGCTCCGACTCGACGCGGAGATTTTCCTGAAGGGCTGCGCCGCGGTGCTCCTGCGGCGGGGGGTGTACTACCCGGAAGACTACAAGGGCGAGACCAAGGGCCAGTAACGAAACCCGGACACAATAATGCGAGACACCTTTCTCCCCTTTTCGCCGCCGCTGATTGGCGAGGAGGAGATCGCGGAAGTCGTTGACACGCTCCGCTCGGACTGGATTACGACGGGGCCGAAGGTCAGGCGTTTCGAAAGTGACTTTGCCGAAGCGGTCGGCGCTCCGGCGGCCCTCGCCCTGAGTTCGTGCACGGCGGCGATGCACGTCGCGTTGGCCGCCCTGGGCGTCGGCCCCGGCGACGCCGTCGTCACGACGCCGATGACCTTCGTCTCCAGCGTCCACGTCATCGAGCAGGTGGGCGCGCGCCCCGTGCTCGCAGACGTGCAGCCGGACACCTTGAACATTGCCCCCTCGCGCGTGGCAGAGGCAATCACGGCCGCGCGCCGGGAAGGGTTGCGCGTGAAAGCCCTGCTGCCGGTTCACCTCTACGGCCACCCCTGCGACATGAATCCGCTGATGGACCTGGCGGGCGAGTATGGATTGGCAGTCGTCGAGGACGCGGCGCACGCCCTGCCGGCCAGTCACGAAGGGCGGCGCGTCGGCTCGTTCGCCAGACTGTACCCGCTTCCCGTGCTCACCTGCTTCTCTTTCTACGCGACGAAAAACCTGACGACCGCCGAGGGCGGGATGTTGACCGGCCCGCCCGGTTTGATAGACGAGGCGCGCGTCTGGAGCTTGCACGGGATGAGCCGGGACGCCTGGGACCGTTACGAGGCGAAGGGCTCCTGGTACTACGAGGTCATCCGGCCCGGCTTCAAGTACAACCTGACCGACATCCAGGCGGCGCTGGGGCTGCACCAACTGCGCAAGCTCGGGCAGTTTCAAGCCCGGCGCGAAGAGATAGTGCGGCAGTACAACGAAAGTTTCTCGGGATTCGAGGAGCTGTCTTTGCCGACCAGTCGCCCCGAGGTCGAGCACGCGTGGCACCTGTACGTCGTCCGGCTGAACCTTGAGCGGCTGCGCATCACGCGCGACCAATTCATAGAAGAATTGAAGGAGCGCCGGATTGGTACGAGCGTCCACTTCATCCCCGTGCACCTGCACCCTTACTACCGGGACAAATACGGCTACCGGCCGGAAGACTTCGCCGTCGCCTCTCGCGAATTCCGGCGCGTCATCTCCCTGCCGCTCAACCCTCGCATGAGCGACCGCGATGTCGCGGACGTGATCGAAGCGGTCGGAGAAGTGGTCAGAAAGTTCAGGCGGTAGGCGACACCGCGAGCGCCGCCATTTCGGGAAATCATCAAGGGGAAGTCAGGAAAATTAGAACCCCAAACTGCGAGGCCCAGATACAATGAACCCGCGACGAGTATTAAAAACTGACTGGGAGACGGTCCCGCCCGCGCTGCGCCGGCTGAGGAAGCGTTTCCTGAGCAAGAGGAGGATGCACTACGCCCTGGACTTCCTGGTCCTGGTCGCCGCCTTCCTTCTGTCCTATCTCCTGCGGTTCGACTTCCACATCCCGCGTGTCCAATACGTAGACCTGTTCACGCAACTCCCCTACGTCGTCCTGATTCAGATGATCGCCCTGAGCCTCGCGGGCGTCTACACCTTCATCTGGCGCTACGTCGGGATGTCGGAGATCAGGGCGTTCGTCAATGCCGCGCTGTGGTCGCTGCTCCCGATTCTGGCGCTGCGGCTGGCGCTGCCTCCTCACTTGAATGACTGGCGTGTGCCCCTCTCGATCATCCTGGTGGACGCCGGGCTCGGCTTCGGCGGGGCGCTCAGCCTGCGCATCCTCCGGCGCGCTTACTACGAGGGCCAGCAGAAAAGACGCAGAGGGTCCGGCGACGCGCTCCAGACGCGCAAGCCCGTGCTGCTGGTCGGGGCCGGGCGGGCCGGGATGTTGGCCGCCAAGGAGATCAAGGGCCGCGGCGACACGAACCTGCTCATCAGGGGGTTCGTTGACGACGACAAGGATAAAGTCGGCTCGATGGTACAGGGCGTGCGGGTGCTGGGGACGACCGCGGAGCTGCCGCGGCTGGTCCGCGAGCTGGACATAGACCACATAATTTTAACCATCGCGCGGGCCTCGCGCCGCGACGTGCGGCGCATCGTCAGCATCTGCGAGCAGCTCTCGATCAAGATTCGGGTGATCCCGGGACTCTGCGAGTTGTTGCAGGGGCACGTGGAGGTGAGTCACATCCGGGACATACAGATTGAAGACCTGCTGGGCCGTGAGCCGGTGGCGCTCGACCTCGACGGCATTAACCACTTCCTGGGCGGGAGGGTCGTCATGGTCACGGGCGCGGGCGGCTCCATCGGGTCGGAGTTGGCGCGGCAGGTCGCGCGCTTCGAGCCGTCCTGCCTCCTGCTCGTCGAGCGCGCCGAGCCGGCGCTCTTCAACATAGACCGCGAGGTGCGCGGGGCCGAGCCCTCCTTCCCGGTCGTCCCGCTCGTGGCGGACATCGGCGACGAATCCAGGATGCGCCACATCATGGACCGTTATCGCCCCCAGGTCATTCTCCACGCCGCGGCGCACAAGCACGTGCCGATGATGGAGAGCAACTCGTCCGAGGCCGTCAAGAACAACGTCCTGGCGACGCACACGCTGGGGAGCCTGGCGGGCGAGTTCGCCGCCGAGGTCTTCGTCCTGATCTCCACGGACAAGGCGGTGCGCCCGACTTCGGTCATGGGGGCGTCGAAGAGGATGGCCGAGCTGGTCGTGCAGAGTCTGGACGAGCGTTTCCCGACGCGCTACGTCGCCGTCCGGTTCGGCAACGTGATCGGCTCGACCGGGTCAGTCATCCCGATCTTCCGCGAGCAGATCAGCAAGGGCGGCCCCGTGACGATCACGCATAAAGAGATGCTGCGTTATTTCATGACCATCCCGGAGGCGGCGCAGTTGGTCTTGCAAGCCGGCGGCATCGGCAACGGCGGCGAGATTTTCGTGCTCGACATGGGCGAGCCGGTCAAGATTCTGGACCTGGCTATTGACACCATCACCCTCTCGGGGCTGAAGCCTTATGAAGACATAGACATCATCATGACGGGCATCCGCCCCGGCGAGAAGCTGTTCGAGGAGTTGTCGGTCACCGAAGAGCAGTTGTCCAAGACGCTTCACCCGAAAATCTACATCGGTAAGATCGCGACCTATCCCGAAGAAAGGGTCGCCGAGGCTCTCACACATCTGGAGACGCTGACCAGGCTCGGGGACGAGCAGATGGTACGAAAATATCTCGGGGGGGTTCTGCCCGAAGCCAGCCTCAGCGTTGACGCGCGCGGCGAGCAGGTAGAAGAGGAGGAAGTTCTAGCCCCGCTGCATGAGCCGCTGGCCGCGCACATCTGAGCAGAAAATCCGGCGCGAGGAGATGACGGCTCCGCCGGGCGAGGCTGCGCGGCCCCGCTGGGACGGGGAGAAGCTCGCGCGCTGGCTGGGCTGGGCCATTTTCTACGGCGCGCTGCTCCTGATCGTGCTCGCGGCCGTCCCCTACGGTTCGGCCGAGTTTTGGTGGGCGTCATTCTTTGAGGTCGGGGTCTTCGCCGTGACGGCCCTCTGGGCCGTGGAGGCTCTCGTCGGCGGGGGCTTCCACTGGCGGCGCTGGCTGTGGCTGCTGATCCCGGCGGCCTCCCTGATTGTTTTTTCTTTCCTTCAGACGACCTTCAGCGCCGACCCATTCGAGACGTACCATTTCGCCCTCAAACTGGCCGCGCTGACTCTCCTCGGCGCGCTCCTCTTGCGCTTTACGACGAGCCGCGCGCGCCTGCACGCGCTCGTCCTGACGGTCATCGGGGTCGGCGCGGCGAGCGCAGTCTTCGGCATTCTGCGCCAGTCCATGCAGCACGCCGACTTAGGGTTCGTCCTGCCGGCCCTGCCGCGGGGGGTAGGCTACGCTCAGGTCATCAGCCGTAACCAGTTCGCCTTCATGATGGAGATGGCGCTCGGGGCGGCGCTCGGAATGGTCTTCAGGCGCGGCGGCAGGTATGAAGCCCGTCTGTTCCACCTCGCGCTGGCGCTGCCCGTCGGGGCGGCGCTGATCCTGGCAAACTCTCGCGGCGGCATCCTCACGATGATGTGCCAACTGCTGCTGCTCGCTTTGCTGGTCGTGCCGGTCCCAGCGCGGTGGCGTGGGGGGCTGGTCGCGCCCGCCGCACGCGCCGTCATCGTCGCGTCGCTGGTGGCTCTCGCGGCGGTGGCGGTCGTCCGTGTGGGTGGCGAGCGGGTCGTGAGTAACCTGAGCACCGTCAGCGAGGAGCTGGGGCCGGGGGACGCAACGACGCGGTGGAATACTCGCCGCCTGGACATCTGGCGCGCGACGTGGGGGATGATTAAAGACCACCCGCTGGCGGGCGTCGGCTTCGGCGGGTACTGGACGGCCATCACCGAGTACCACGACGCCTCGGGCGCGTACACGCCGCAGCAGGCTCATAACGACTATCTGGAAATCCTGGCGAGCGGCGGCGTCATCGGGTGCGCCATCTTCATCTGGCTCGCGGTCGTCGTCCTGAGGCGCGCGCGCAAGGCGCTCCTTCAAGGTGACTCTTTCCGCCGCGCCGCCTGCCTCGGCGCGCTCACGGGGCTGTTCGGCGTCGCCGTGCACAGCCTCTTCGACTTCGGCCTGCACCTGACCATCAACTCCGCCCTCTTCGTCGCGCTCCTCGTCATCGCGACGGCAGACGTGCCGGGCGAGGGCCGGGACGAGGTGATCGCCCGCAAGCGAACAGGGGCTTTCGCGGCTTGATTTGTGCCGCTAACACTGGTAAGAATCAAGTCTCATTTTTGTGGACACACCTCGGCCGGGGTGTGACAGGACTAACAGCCCGCAAGCTGTTCTTAACGGACTCGGCCATTCCGTCCATTAGGTCAATCGCAAGAGTGCAATCCTCAGAAACACGTTCCCGGAGTCGAGCGGGGGCGTCTGCTCAACTTAATTACGAAAGGCTATCGCTGTGAATTTCTCTTCCTCCGTTGGTTACGTGCGTCGCAAGTTAATTTTGATTCTCTCCTTCGCTCTACTCGTTTCCATTCTTCCTTTAAGTAAATCTTCTCAGATCGTCCCGACCGCTCATGCAGCGGCCTTTACATCAGGCAACGTGATTGTTTACCGCGTCGGCACAGGCACGGGCTCGCTCACCAACGCCGCCACGGCCGTCTTTCTTGACGAGTACACGCCAACCGGAACGCTTGTGCAGTCTATTGCGTTGCCAACGACGGCCACCGTCTCGGGCAATCGTGCTCTGACAGCTAATGGCACTGCATCAACTGAAGGCTTGATGACCCGCTCTGCTGATGGTCAATATCTAATTGTGCCCGGTTACAACGCGACAACGGGCGCTGCCAATCCTGCGGCAGCGACCTCCGCGACGAACAACCGCGTGATAGGACGAGTTGACGCCAGCGGAACGATTGATACGACGACAGCCCTCTCAGACGCATTCAGCGGCGGTAATATTAGAAGCTCGACCAGCACAAATGGTACTGCTTTGTGGGCGGATGGCAGTAATGAGGGCGTTCGCACCACCACCACAGGTTCAACCACATCAACCGTCGTCAGCACTACAGCAACGAACCTCCGCCAAGTCAATATTTTTGATGGGCAGCTTTACGTCTCAACTGCTTCGGGAACCGCCTTCCGTATTGGAAAAGTCGGTACGGGGACGCCGACAGGTACAGGACAAACTATTACCACCTTGCCCGGCCTTCCCACTAGCACGGGGAGTCCGTATGGATTCTTCTTTGCCGATATTGATGCGGGCGTGGGGGGCGTGGATACCCTCTACATTGCGGACGACGGCGGTACGATACAGAAATACTCGCTCGTCGGCGGCACGTGGACGGCCAACGGGACCGTCGCTGCAACTGCGGTACGGGGTTTGACGGGCGTCGTCAGCGGCACAACCGTTACACTTTACGGAACCACGGGAGGAACTGGCGGGGCTGGCGGTGGTTCGCTCTATAAGCTCACTGACACGTCCGGCTATAACGCGACGATCAGCGGCTCGCTCTCGACCATTGCGACCGCAGGAGCGAATACGGCTTTCCGGGGCGTGGCTTTAGCCCCGGTCTCCGGTGGTGGAGGTGGGTCAACTAATCCTTCCGGCTCCGGCGCGGCCACACCCTCTACGCTCTCGGCGGGCGATTCGACGCTTCTCACAGTCACGGTGACGCCCGGAACAATCCCGACGAGCACGGGTCTCGCCGTGACGGGCAACCTGACTGCAATCGGCGGCTCTTCCACGCAGCAATTCTTTGATAACGGCACCAACGGCGACGCCACTCCTGGTGACAACATCTTCTCGTTCAGCACGACGGTCGCCCCCGGCACTACAAACGGCGCGAAATCCCTGCCCGTGACGATCACGGACGCGCAGGCGCGCACCGGCAACACGAGCATCTCGCTCACCGTCCAGGCTCCGCCTACGATTACTGCTATCTACGTGATTCAGGGCAGCGACACGGATTCGCCGATTACCGGCCAAAGCGTGACGACGACCGGGATCGTCACCGGGCGCAAGAACAACGGCTACTTCATCCAGGACCCGAACGGCGACGGCAACACGAACACCTCCGACGCGCTCTTCGTCTTCACGTCGAGCACGCCTACAGGGGTCGCCGTCGGCGACTCCGTCCGGGTCACGGGCACCGTGGCCGAGTTCATCTCTGCGACGAGCGACGAGCCAACGACCCCGGCCGACCCGAAGACCGCGACGGAACTGACGAGCCCCACGACCACCGTGCTCTCTACGGGGAACCCGCTCCCGACCCCGGTCAACCAGACCATCTTCGACGCGGCCGCCCTGAGCCGCGGCGCGGAGCTTGAGAAGTACGAGTTCATGCGCGTGAGCGTCTCGTCGCTCACCGTCTCGGAGCCGACCAACAACAACTTCGGCGAGTTCTGGGGCGTCACGACGGGCACGCCGCGCCCGTACCGCGAGCCTGGCATAGAGGCCGGCGACCCCATCCCTGCGGCCGACCAAGGCCCATACGCCGGCACGCAGCCGCCGAACGTCCCGGTCTTCGACGGCAACTTCGAGCGCATCATGGTTGACAGCGACGAGTCACTCAACTCTGGCGGCACGCGCCGCTCGGCGCTGATGGTGACGACGGGCGCGGTCGTCACGGGGCTGGTCGGGCCGCTCGACTACGCCTTCGACAACTACCGCATCGTGCTCGACGCGACCGCCTCGACCGGCGTCACGCCCGGCATCACGGCAGCCATACCCGTGCCGACGCCGACGGCGCAGGAGTTTACGGTCGGCCACGCCAACCTGGAGAACTTCGGCGTCTCGAACGCGGGCTTCGCGGGCCGCCTCAACAAGGCGTCGCTCGCCATCCGCAACGTGATGCACACGCCTGACGTGCTCGGCATGATCGAGATATACAACCTGACGACGCTCCAGCAGTTGGCGACGAAGGTAAACAACGACGTGGGCAACCCGTCGGCCGTCAACTACGTGGCCTACCTTGAGGAGGGCATCAAGCCCGGAGACCCCAACGACTTTGCCGACGACCAGGACGTTGGCTACCTCGTCAATACGGCGCGCGTCAGTGTGGTCGGCACGCCCACGCAGTATCACCAGGGCAACACCTTCACCTACTGCGGCATCACCTCCGTGCTTCACGACCGCCCGGCATACGTCCTCAACGTCACCGTGCCGCAGACGAGCGGCCCGGCCGTCCCTGTCACGGTCATTATCAACCACACCAAGTCGCTCATCGCCTCTGACAGCCAGTTGCCCTACGGCACTTGCGGGACGGGGACTGAGGGCGCGCGCAACCGCGAGAAGCGGCGGCTCCAGGCCGAGGACATCGCTAACCTTACCCAGACACACGCTGCGGAGAACCTCGTCGTCCTCGGCGACCTCAACGCCTTCGACTTCAACGACGGCCTCGGCGACATCGTGGGCACGCTCAAGGGCTCGCCCGTGCCGGCCGATCAGGTGGTCGAGCCGAGCACAGACATCTGGACGTACACGCTGACCAACCTCGGCAACACGCTCCCGGCGGACCAGCGCTACTCGTTCGCCTTCGAGGGCAACGCACAGGCGCTCGACCACGTGCTGGTCAGTGCCCCTCTGCTCGCGTCCAACACGCGCTTCGCCTACGGCCGCTACAACGGCGACTTCTCCGTAGACTACGCGGCCGACACCAACCGGCCCGAACGGCTCGCCGACCACGATGCGGCCATCGCCTACTTCAACTTCACGCCGGCACAGCCCGACCTCGCCATCTCGAAGACGGCCGACCGCAACCCCGCGCCCGTCGAGTTGAACTTCAATTACAACATCACGGTCACGAACACCGGCTCGCCCGCGTTGAACACGGTCGTCACAGACACTCTGCCTTCGCAGGTGACGCTGACCGCGACGACGACCTCGCAGGGGACGTGCTCTTACGACTCCGGCACGCGCACCGTGACCTGCAACCTCGGCACGGTCAACGCGGGCTCACCCGTCAACATACAGTTGACGGTCAAGCCGCGCGAGGAAGGAACGCTGAACAACACCGCCAGCGTCACGACCACCGAGGCGGAATCGAACACGAACAATAACAGCGCGTCGGTCAACGGGCTGCCAGCGGTCAAGCAGACAGACCTGTCCGTGCAGAAGACCGCCGCGCCCAACCCCGTCTTCGTCAGCCAGAACGTGACCTACACGATGGTGGTGAAGAACAACAGCACGGTCTTGGGCGCGACCGGCGTCGTGCTGACAGACTCGCTGCCCGCTTCGATGACGTTCGTCTCGGCGACGACGAGCCAGGGGAGCTTAATCACGCCGCCGGTCGGCTCGTCCGGCATCGTGACGGCCAATATCGGCTCGCTCGGCATCGGCGCGACGGCGACGGTGACGGTGACGGTCAAGAGTACGGCCGTGGGCATCATCACCAACACGGCCACGGTCACCGGCAACGAGTCAGACCCGGTGGCGGCGAACAACACTGACAGCGCGACGACGACAGTCAACGCCGCCAACTTGCAGAAGGTGCTCCTGGCGAAGCAGGTCTTGATCGGCGGCTGCGAGAACACGACCGGCAACGTCTACCTGACGGGGCCTGCGCCGGCGGGCGGCCTGACAGTCAACCTGTCAACGACGAGCCTGGCGGGCGTGACCGTGCCGGCGTCGGTGTTCATCCCGGCGGGCCAGACGGTGAGCCCGGCCTTCAACGTGACGACCTCGCCGGTCGTCACCAAGCAGGTGGGCTTGGTCAACGCGACGCTCGGCGCGAGCACCGTCTCGCGTAACCTGACCATCAACGTCGGCTCCGGCGTCTGCCCGCCGTAAGGGTTCCCGACGACGATAACCTACGGGCGAGCGAGTAAGGCGGGAGTGTCAACCACTCCCGCCTTACTCGTCTTCGTCCGAACACGAATCATTGAAACGGCACCGGCCTTTAGCTCATGCCTGGCTCGCGCGCGGCGAAAATTAAGCACGTGAGGTTGGCCGCCGCAGGCTGTCTGCTGGCAATCGCCTGCGGCTTGTTCGGCGGGCGCATCAATTCGCTCTTCGCGCAGAAGAAGGCGAAAGAGACGCCAGCCCCCAGCTCAGCTGCGCGGGCCGGGCAGCGGACGCGCCCGCCCTCGCGTTCGCGCCTGCCGCCGGACGTTGCTCGTGACTACAGCTACAACGCCGCGCACCTGCTGAACGGCGCGGGCGCTCCCCTGTACGCCGCGGACGAACGCTATAAGACGTTCCTCGCGCGCCTGCGCCGCTTCCCGCCGGACATCCTCATCGTTGGCAAGGAAGCGCCGCTGACGCACAGTCTCGGCCCCACTCTTTCCTTCGGGGGCGAGAACAGAACTTTCCCGCCCGTGCCCGGCCGTCAGGGCGAAGACGCCCGCCGCCTCCTCTCGCCGGAAGAGTTGCGCCTCAGGATTAAAGCCGCAGAGCAGTTCGTCCGCGACGTTCACGCGGCGGGCGTCAAGACGGTCATCCCGTACATTTCGCCGATGACGATGCTGGGTAACGCCGAGCGTCGCCAGGGATTTTTTCAGTTCTCCGATAACTGGGAGAAGTACGCGCGCGAGTTCGACCTGGGCGCGCGCCCGCCGGGCGATCCGCTTGACTGGACGCAGCGGGACCAGAAAGGGGAGACATATTTTCGCGTCGGCGGCGGGCGCGAGGACGACCGCGGGTTGACGCGTTACAGCATGTGCGTCAACCACCCCGGCTGGCGACGCTGGCAGATGCTCGTCGCGGACTGGATCGCGCGCGTCGGCTATGACGGCGTCTGGATGGACAACGTGCTCGTCCACAGGTGCTACGACAAGTATTGCCAGGCGGTGGCTGTGGAGATGGGCACGGACCTGTTTCGTGAACAGGATCGGGTCTGGTTAGAGAGCTACCTGCGCTACTTCGACGACCTGCGCGCCGAAGGCTCACGCCGCCGTGGCGGTTTCTTCCTCGGAGGCAACTACATCGAGCTGCCGTTCCAGCGCGCCGTGACCGACGGGCTCGACCTGTGCATGGTCGAACAGGTGTGGCTCGGGGCGGCGCGCATCCTCTGGCCCGGCGGCGTCTGGACGGGCTACTACCCCGCTATGCCCGACCAGAAAGTCCTCAACAACCGGACGCGTGGGACGAGCGAAGCGCGCTCTTTCAATAACCTGTGGCTGACGCAACTGGCCTACGCGATGCGGGGCGAAAGGGGCCTTCATTTTCTGGCCGGAGCGCCGGCGGGCAAGGGGGCGGAGTTCGCTCATAACGAAGACTCTGCCACGCTGGCCCTCGCGGAGGGCGCGGCCTTCGGCGGAGGCGTCGCGGTGCAGGTGGTGGGCCAGTATCCTTTTCACAGCGACAACGACGCGGGCGCGCATCGGGCCAGGGAGCGATTCTTCACTTTCGGGCGCGCGCACCGCGAGCTTTACGAGGGGCTCCTGCCGGCGGGCGACGTAGCCATCGTCGTTTTCCCGGACCAGGAGGCGGCGGCCCTCGTCGAGGCCGAGCAGGTGCATGAAGCCCTGCTCTGGCGCGGGCTCCTGGTGGACGTGCTGGACGGCGACAAGCAGACGGCGACGACACTCGCCAGGTACGCGCTCGTCATCGTGCCCGGACGCCCCGCCCTGCCGCCGTGGATGAAGGCGCTTCCCCTGTTGCAAGGCCCCGACCCGCTGACCCCGGAAGAGGTGAGGGCGGTAAAAAAGAGCTATCAAAAATCGAGGGAGCTGCCGCAACTGAGGCGGACTAAATTGAGCGACCTCGCCATCGAGCGCGCGGGGGCTCTGCCCGCTCTGACCTTGCCGCAGAAATCTCTGGTGGAAGGTTGCGCCTGGGCGGACGACCGGCGCATGGTTTTACACCTGCTCAATTTCCGCACGCCCATCGGCCTGACGAACGGCGGCAAGGTCGAGGCGGCCGGCGACCTTGCCGTGCAGTTGAAGCTGCCGAAAGGGAAGAGCGTGCGGGAGGTCAGGGCTTATTCGACCGACGGGCGGGAGGCGAAGGCCGTGGCGTTCAAGCAGAGCGGCGACACGCTGAAGTTCCAGGCCGCGCCGGTGCGCGTCTACGAAGCGTGCGAAATCCTCTTCCGTTAGCAGCTCGCCCAAAGCGAAAAGGGTTAGGGCCGCGAGCGCGAAATACGTTGACCTTTGCGCAGGCCGGAAGTACACTTCCGGGCGGTCGAAACGCTTGACAGTGCAGTTCGTGACCTCAGCCTGACGCGGATAAAGGAGATTCAAAAGGCTATGGTGTCAAGACACCGGAACATTCAAAAGTGGGTCGGGCTGCTCACCGTACTCTGCGTCTTGCAGATTTATGTGTTCGCGGGTTCGGCCGATTCCCCGACACTTACCGAATCGCGCGCGGCTGCGAGTCCGCAGACGGGCGCGACGCTTCAGACAACGAACAACCAGCCCGTTATCGTCAACGGCAACAGCGTCAAGCCCGGGACGACGGTCCTCTCCGGTTCATCCATAGAGACTCCGGCGGGCGTCGGGGCCACCCTCCAGATGGGCTTCGCCGTGCTCGAAATGTCCCCGGATACGGAGTTGACAATAGAATTTACGCCGGGCGGCCCCGTGACCGTGACATTAAAACGCGGCTGCGTGGTTCTGCGGACCATGGGCGATGCCGAGGGCACAATCATCAAGCCCGACGGCGGCACCGTCAAGACCGGAGACGACAAGCGTGCGGAGGTCTGCCACCCCACGCGCGGCGGCGCGCCGGTAGTGACTCCGGGGGCGAGCGGTGCCAACCTGGGAGTCCTGGCCGGCTTGCTGGGGGCCACGGGGGCCACGATCCTCGCGTTAGCTCTCCCCGGCCGAGGCGAGAACCCTAGCCCGAGCGCCCCGTAAAGCGAATCTGCGGACATCCCCGCACAACGCTGAGCCTGGGATTGCGCGTCTCCTACGCGCCTCCCAGGCTTTTTTCATTAATAATCTCGACGGGCTCACGACCGGCCACGCGCCGCCTTGGATTGGGCCAAATAAAAAAAGATCGTGAATAATCGGCTCACACGGATTTTAGCTACGCTCGCGCTCCTGTTTTTTTGCGCGCTCGCGATGAGCAGCGCCTGGCGTGTCGGCGTCGGGCGTCTGCGTGCGAAGGACGCGGCCCGCACGCTGCGCGAAGAGCGTGCGGAGGCAGCGGTCGGGGTCAGCCCGGCCGACCCGGAAACGCGTTCGGTCCTCGCGGCCGTGCGCTACAACGCGGGCGACCTCGGCGGGACGCTCGGGGAACTGGAGCGCGCCGCGTCACTGCGCCCGCGTGACTACCTGCTGTGGCTTCAACTCGGGCGCGTGCGCGATGAGGCGGGCGACCACGAGGGCGCCCTGCTCGCTCTACAAGCGGCCGTCAAACTCGCCCCGTTCTACTCAGAGCCGCGCTGGCAATACGGAAATGTGCTCTACCGTGCGGGCCGGTTCGCCGAAGCCTTTGGCGAGTTGAGGCGGGCGGCCCGATCAGACCCGGCGTTGCTTCCCGCGCTCATGGACCTCGCGTGGGGGACGTACAAGGGTGACGCGAGGGCCGTCGAAGAGATCGTCAATCCACAAACCGACGCTCTCAGGCTTTCTCTGGCGCGCTTCTTTGTGAAAAAGGGAAAGATCACCGAGGCGCTCTCCCTCTTCCGCGCTTCAGCCGGGGTTTCCAGGGAGGAGCAGAGGAATCTTCTCGCCGAGTTGATTAAGACCAAACAATTCAAAGCGGCATACGAAGTGTGGGACGCCGGCCGGGGCGGCCACTCAGGCGGGGCGGCGGGCATTGCCAATCCCGGTTTCGAAGAACCTATCACTCTTTCGGAAGTCGGTTACGGTTGGCGGCAGGAGCGAAGTCTTGAGGGAGTCAGGCTATCGCTGGAGACAAAGGGGCCTGGGTCGGGCTCACGTTGCCTGTTGATTGAGTGGAGCGGCAACTCTCAACCCGAATCAACGGTCATCTCTCAGCTTGTCCTCGTTGAGCCCAACACACGTTACCGACTCGGCTTCTTCGCGCGCGCGGAGGAGGTGGTGACCGGCGGCCCCCCTGTGCTGGTCGTTACTGACGCGGGCGACAATGAAGCGCGCGTGCTGGGGCAGTCGAAGGCGTTCCCGCGAGCCACAGATGGGTGGCAGGAGTATGAAACTGAGTTTACGACTCCCGGGATGACCGAAGCTGTGCTCATCAGCGTCCGGCGTCAGAGTTGCCCGGCCAACCCCTGCCCTATCTTCGGACGCGTCTGGCTGGATGATTTCACATTAAGCAGGCTCCGGTAGAGGTCTGCGGTTCAAATCCTCACGCGCCTACCATTTTTCTGCCCGAAATCAAAGGTTCACAGTCCCCTCCAGAATCCGCTTCCTTCCCCTCTGCTTTTTCATCCGCTTTAATTCCGTATCCTTAACTCCAAAACCTTCAATGTATTTAAGAGCACGTTGCGGGCACTGTGTCAGACGGAGATTAGTCTGCGTGTTTTACTCCCTGGTCAAATCTTAAAACTCAGGAAGGTGAATAAATGAAGAAGAACAACTCTATTCTAGTCGCCACACTGCTAACCCTCATTCTCACCATCGGCCCCGCATCCGCGATGGGAGCAATGACTCTCTCGTACCAAAAGACCTGGGGAGGCCCTGGCGTCGAGAGCGCCGAAGGCGTCGCGGTCGCGCCGGACGGGAGCGTCTACGTGGTGGGCGGCACGAACAGCTTCGGCACCGGAGTGGCGGAGGGCGATTCCGACGCCTTTTTGTTGAAGTATGCTCTGGACGGAACCCTGCTCTGGCAGCGGACCTACGGGGTGGGGCGGAGCGAGCCGTTCCTCGCGGCCTCCGAGGTCGCCACCGATGTCGCGGTCGGGGACGGCGGCGCTGCGGTCTACGTGTCCGGGTTTACTGCCGCCGGCCATGCGTTTCTGACAAAGTTCGACTCCTTCGGTAACCTCGTCTGGCAGACCGGCTGGGGCGGCGACGGTTTCGAGCTGCCGGAAGCCGTGGCCGTCGCCCCTGACGGCAGCATCTACGTCACGGGTTTCACGAACAGCTTCGGCGCGGGCGAGCAGGACGCATTCCTCGTGAAATTCTCGCCCGCCGGCACGGTCGTCTGGGACAGGACGTGGGGCGGGGCGGGCTTAGACGCCGCCAGGGATGTCGCCGTGGCGACCGACGGCAGCGTCTACGTGGCCGGGGACACGAACAGCTTCTTCGCGAATGACGCCTTCCTCCTGAAGTACGCCCCGGACGGGAATATCGTCTGGCAGAGGGACTGGAGGGAAGGGACGATTGAAGACATTAGCGGGGCGCTCGGCGTCGCGACCGGCCCCGACGGGAGCGTCTACGTCACCGGATTAGCCAGCATCAATCAGGTCGGGCAGAACATTTTCCTCCTCAAGTTCACTTCGGCCGGCGGCCTGGTGTGGGAGAAAACGTGGGGCGCGAGGCTCGACGCCGCGCTGGGCGTGGCGGTCGGCCCCGACGGCAACATCCATGTCACGGGCAACACGGGCTACGGGGAGGGCAACGGCGACGCGTTCGTGGTGAAGTTCCTCCCGAACGGCAAGGCGAAACACGCGTCAACCTGGGGCGGGGCGGACAACGAGAGCGGGCAGGCAATCGCGGTCGGGGCGGACGGGGCCGTTTACGTTGCGGGCGTTGCTTCCGCGCCGCCTTACGTGTTCGACCGGGCACCCACGCGGACCAAGACGCCTGACTCGTTCCTCGGCACACCGGCGGGCACGGTCACCGCCCCGGCGGCAAGTCAAACGGGCCTGGCCGGAACAGTGCTGACGCCGGACGGCAGCCAAACCTTTGCCGGCGCCACCGACGCCTTCCTGCTCAAAATCCTCCCGTAATCCTCTGTGCCAAATTCAGACGGGCGCGGCCCTCACCCCGCGCCCACCCTCGCCCGAACATGAGCCTCGTTAATCCCCGGCGGTAAAGATAAAGTGTCAGGCGCTATCTTTATAAAATCTTTATAACTTTTATGCCATCCTGTGCCCGTTAGACTTCCCCTTATTTCAGCGGCTCGTCTGTCCAGGTTATATGCTGGATGAGGGAATTAATTCTGTTCTCCTGGGACGGTTATGGCAGCAACAGCATCGGCGGACATTCACACGACACTCACGGACGAGCACGGGCATCCACACACGGCCAAGCCGCGCGGCCGTTACCTGGCTATCCTGTCGCTGACGGCTCTGGGCATCGTCTACGGCGACATAGGGACGAGCCCGCTTTACGCCATGCGCGAGTGCTTCCACGGGCCGCACGCGATCCCGGTCACTCCCGATAACGTCTTCGGCGTGCTCTCGCTCATCTTCTGGGCGCTGATTATCATCATCTCGATCAAGTACTGCATCTTCGTCCTGCGCGCCGACAACCGCGGCGAGGGCGGCATCCTGGCCCTGACGGCGCTCGCCACGCCCATCAAGATCGTGAGCAGGAAGGAGAGCTGGCTCCTCGTCGTGATAGGCATCTTCGGCGCGGCGCTGCTCTACGGCGACGGCATCATCACGCCCGCCATCTCCGTGCTCGGAGCCGTCGAAGGCTTGAACGTGGCGACGCCCGTCTTCGCGGCTTACGTCGTCCCCGTCACGGTCGTGATTATCGTCGGGCTGTTCCTCATACAGAGCCGCGGGACGGCGAAAGTCGGACGCCTTTTCGGCCCGGTCATGCTCGTGTGGTTCGTCGTCATCGCCGCGCTCGGCGTCATGCAGGTCATGCGCCACCCGTCAGTCGTCGGCGCTTTCAACCCCGTTCACGGCATCAACTTCTTCGTGCGGGAGGGCTGGGAGGGCTTCCTCGTGCTCGGCACCGTCTTCCTGGTGGTGACGGGGGGCGAGGCCCTCTACGCGGACATGGGCCATTTCGGGAAGCGCCCCATACGCCTCGTCTGGTACACGGTCGTCCTGCCCGCCCTGATGCTGAACTACCTCGGCCAGGGCGCGTTGCTGATCGAGAACCCCACGGCCGCCGAGAATCCTTTCTACCGCCTCGCGCCCGAGTGGGCCTTGTACCCGCTTATCGTGCTCGCGACCGGCGCGGCCATCATCGCCTCGCAGGCACTGATCTCCGGGGCGTACTCCCTGACGATGCAGGCCATCCAGCTCGGCTTCATGCCGCGCCTCAAGATTGAGCACACCTCCTCGACCGAAATGGGCCAGATTTACATCCCGGCTTTGAACTGGGGGCTGATGCTCGGGTGCATCGCCATCGTCGTCGGCTTCGGCTCGTCGAGCAACCTGGCTGCGGCTTACGGCGTGGCCGTCACGGCGACGATGGTGATTACGACCGTCCTGCTCGGCGTCGTGGAGCGCCGGAAGTGGGGTTGGAGTCTGCCGCTGGTGCTCGCGCTCTCCGGCTTCTTCCTGGTGATTGACCTGGCGTTCTTCGGCGCGAACGTCATCAAGATTCCGCACGGCGGCTGGTTCCCGCTCGTCGTGGGCGCGCTCATCTTCCTGCTGATGACGACGTGGAAGAAGGGCCGCCGCATCCTCGCCGCGCGCCTGCTCTCGCGCGCGCACCCCATCGAAGACTTCCTGCGCGACATCTCCAAGAACCCTCCGGCGCGCGTGCCCGGCACGGCCGTCTTTATGAACGGCACGGCGGCGGGGACGCCTCCCGCGCTGATGCACAACCTCGAACACAACAAGGTACTCCACGAGCGCGTCGTACTGCTGACGGTTAAGACGAAGCAGGCGCCTTTCGTGGAGCCGGGGGACCGCGTGACAATCGAGCCGCTCGGGCACGAGTTTTACCGTGTCATCATCAACTACGGTTTCATGGAAGACCCGGACATCCCGAAAGTCCTGGACGAGGTGAAGCCGCCCGGCCCGACCTTCGACCGGATGAACACGACTTACTTCCTCGGCCGCGAGACCGTGATGGCGAGCAAGACGCCGGGCATGATGATCTGGCGCGAAAAGCTCTTCGCGCTGATGTCGCGCAACGCGTCGTCTGCGACCGCCTACTTCTGCCTGCCGCCGAACAGGGTGGTTGAACTGGGCTCGCAGGTGGAGATTTAACGGACGTGATGAATCAGCCGCGCATCCTCGTGGTTGACGACGAGCCGCAGATCGCGCGCGTCCTGCGCACGGGGCTCAAGACACACGGCTACGACGTGCGCGTCGCGGCCGACGGCGTCTCGGCCCTGGAGACCTTCAACGACTGGCGGCCCGACCTCGTCGTTACGGACCTGGCGATGCCGAATTTGGACGGCCTAGAACTCTGCCGCCGCCTGCGCGAGATCTCACAAATCCCGATCATAGTGCTTTCGGTACGCGGCGAAGAGAAGACGAAGGTCGAGGCGCTGGACGCGGGGGCGGACGACTACGTGACCAAGCCGTTCGGGATGGACGAGCTGCTGGCGCGCGTGCGCGCGCAACTGCGGCGCGCGACGATGCCGCCGCCCGACGAAGTCTCTTCGACGGTTTTGGAAGTGGGCGATTTCCGCATAGACCTCGAATCGCGCAGCGTCTTCGTGCGCGAACAGGAAGTCCACCTGACGCCCAAGGAGTATGACCTGCTCGTGCATTTCGTGCGCCACGCGGGCAAAGTCCTCACGCACCACACGCTGCTCGGGGCCGTCTGGGGCGGCAACTACACGGAGCAGGGCGAGTACCTGCGCGTCTTCGTCGGGCAACTGCGGAAAAAAATCGAGCCGAACCCTTCGAGCCCGCGCTACATCCTGACAGAGCCCTGGGTCGGTTACCGCTTCAACCCCGAGGCGTAAAGAGACTCTCTTCGCCGCGCTTCTCGCCTTTACGAACTTTTTATAAACCCTTTACGCCATCCTTATACGCCCCGGCGTAAGATCAAAGCCACGATGAACACGATCTACGTTTTGCCGAAAGATGAGTTGGGCGAGGGGCTTTACAGAAGAATCTACCTGCTTGTCAAAGAGACACGCGGGGGCTGGGACACAATCGGGGCCGCATTCGGCCTCGCAGGCGGGACGCTCTCAATCGTCCTGGGGGCGCTGCTGTGGGTGGTCGTCTCGCTTCTGGCCCCGGGCGGGCTGCGTTCGTTTCTGAACGTCCTGGAAACAGCCTTCTTCGTCCTGCCGATTCCTCTGCTGGCACTGGCCTCGTACTGCCTTGACCTCTTAGAGAAGAGATTCCCCTTTCTCCCTTCACCGGCCGACTCCCGGCCCGCCGGCTTCGAGAGCCCTCATCGCTTCCGACCGCATCGCCCCCACCAAAACTAATTGCCCCTGGCAGAACCGTTGAGACCATGGCTACGTCACTCAAACGGCTGCTCGTCGGCAATCCGCTCAGGACGGAACAGGCCGGTCACGAGCGGCTCTCGAAGAAAACGGCGCTCGCAGTCTTCTCCTCCGACGCGCTTTCTTCGACCGCCTACGCCACCGAAGAGATACTGCTCGTGCTCGCGGCGGCCGTGGCCTTCGGTCAGACGACCGCCTTCAACTACGTCATCCCCATCTCCGTCGGCATCGCCGTCCTGCTCGTCATCGTGGCGACGAGTTACAGGCAGACCATTCACGCGTACCCGTCGGGCGGCGGCGCGTACATCGTGGCGAAAGAAAATCTGGGCGTGACGCCGGGACTGGTCGCGGGCGCGTCGCTGCTCGTGGACTACGTGCTGACCGTCTCCGTCTCAATCGCGGCGGGCGTGGCGGCGATTACTTCGATGGCGCAGGGGACGCGCTTCAGTTGGCTCGACGAGCACAAGGTTCTGCTGTGTCTCATCTTCATCGCGCTCATCGCGCTGGCGAACCTGCGCGGCGTGCGCGAATCGGGCGCGCTGTTCGCCGCCCCGACTTACGCCTTCATCGTCTGCTTCCTCTTCATGATCGGCTACGGCCTCCTTCACTACTTCACCGTCGGCGGAGAGGCGGCAGTCCCCGGCGAGGACGAGTTGAAAGTGGCCGAGGGCTACAGGTTTCAACCCGTCACGCTCTTCCTCATCCTCGGTGCGTTCTCAAACGGGTGCGCCGCGCTGACGGGCATCGAGGCCATCTCCAACGGCGTGCCGGCCTTCAAGAAGCCGGAACCGCGCAACGCCTCCGCCACGCTCGTCGTGATGGCGGCGCTGCTGACGACGATGTTCATCGGCACGAGCGTGATGGCCTACCTCTACGGCGTGCACCCGCACGAGAACGAGACTGTCATCTCGCAGTTCGGGCGCATCATTTTCACGGGCGCGTTCAGTTGGTTCTACTACGCCGTGCAGATTACGACGGCCCTCATCCTCGTACTCGCCGCCAACACTTCGTTCGCGGACTTCCCGCGGCTCGCCTCGCTTCTCGCGCGCGACCGCTTTCTCCCGCGCCAGCTCAGTAACCGCGGCGACAAGCTGGTCTTCTCCAACGGCATCGTTATTCTCGCTATTTTCTCAAGCATCCTCGTCGCCGCTTTCGGTGGAGACACCTCGCGCCTGATTCCGCTCTACGCCGTCGGCGTCTTCCTCTCGTTCACGCTCTCGCAGGCGGGCATGGTGCGCCACTGGCTCAAGGAGCGCGCCGCGGCGCGTGCGAGGCAGGCACAAGCGCATGACAGGCCGCGTGGTGCGCCGCTCTTCACTGGTCAAGACACTGACGCGGGTCAGGCGTTGCCGGACGCACAGTTGACCGCGGCTGAAACCCGCGCCACATCTTTCGTCAACGACGAGGTGACAGACTCTTCACACTGGAAAAAGTCCATCGTCATCAACGGCCTCGGCGCAATCGCCACCTTCGTCGTGCTCTGCGTCTTCGTCACGACCAAGTTCCTGCACGGCGCGTGGATCGTCGTCGTCATCATCCCGTTGCTCGTCCTGATGTTCCGCTCGATTCACAAGCATTACGTCAAGGTGGCGACGCAACTCTCGACCGAGGGCCTCGTGCGCCTGCACGAAATCCGTAACACCGTCGTCGTGCCGATCTCGGGCATTCACCGCGGCGTCGTCAACGCGCTGCAATACGCCAAGTCAATCTCGGCCAACGGCGTCAAGGCCGTCTACGTGGACTTCGACGAGGAGGCCACGCACAGGCTGCAAGAGAAGTGGGAGCAGTGGGGCTCGGGCGTGGAGCTGGTCGTGCTGCCCTCGCCGTACCGGGAGCTGCGGCGGCCGCTCCTGCGCTACATAGAGCGCCTGAGGCGCAAGGGCAGCGACGACTTCGTCACCGTCATCCTGCCCGAATTCATCCCCGCACGCTGGTGGCAGCACTTCCTGCACAACCAGAGTTCTCTGCTGCTCAAGGGCGCGCTCCTCTTCAAAAAGTGCGTGGTCGTGGTCAGCGTCCCGTACCACCTCGAACGCTAGCGGGTCTGTTAAGTGGCGGGCATCCGGCATACAATGGCCCGCGTGTGGAGAGAGATGTACGAGAAGAGGCGGACGGGCTACGTGGCGGCGGTCCTGGGCGTCGCCGCCGCGACGGGTCTGCTCAAGCTGTTCGGCGAGCACATCAACTCGACGACCGTCGCGCTCGGCCTGCTCCTCGTCGTGCTGTTGGTCGCGGCCCAGTGGGGCTCGCGCCCGGCGGTGCTCGCGTCGCTCCTGGGCGTCGTCTGTTTCAACTTCTTCTACCTGCCCCCGGTCGGAAGACTGAGCATCCAGGAGCCGGAGAACTGGGTCGCGCTCTTCGCCTTTCTGGTGACGGCCGCGACGGCGGGCCAGCTCTGGGCGCGCGCCAAGCGGCAGGCCGAGGAGGCGGAAATGGGCCGGCGCGAAATTGAGCGGCTCTACACGGAACTACAGGACGCGTTCGAGCGCGCGAGCCAGGCCAAGGCCCTCGAACAGAGCGAGCGTCTGAAGTCCGCGCTCCTCGACGCTGTCACGCACGACCTGCGGACTCCACTGACTTCCATCAAGGCGTCCGTCACCACGCTGCTCGACGAGCCGCACCCTGAGAAAGATGATAAAGAGGCTGGGACGCTCGACGCCGAGGGCCGGCGCGAGATGCTCGAAGTGATAGACGAAGAGACCGACCGGCTCAACCGCTTCATCGAGGGGCTGATGGAATTGGCGCGCATAGAGGCGGGCGAGATGCACCTGCGCCGCCGCTGGGGCTCAGTCGAGGAGATCGTGACGACGGCCCTGGAGCGTGCCGCGCCTCTCACACGCGATCACCGAATCCAGGTCATGCTCGGCGACAATCTTCCAACGGTGCGCGTGGACGACAGGGCCGTCGCCGAAGTTGTGTACACGCTGGTTGACAACGCCGCGAAGTATTCGCCCCCTGGCACGGAGATCAACGTCGAGGCGAGGAGTGCGGACGGCCAAACGGTCTGCCTGAGCGTGGAGGACGAAGGGCCGGGCGTGCCCTTGGAGCTGCGCGAGCGCGTCTTCGACAAGTTCTTCCGCGCGATGAGGGACGGCGACTCAAGCACGCGCCAGCCTTCCGGCTCCGGGATGGGGCTGGCAATCGCCAAGGGCATCGTCGAAGCGCACGGCGGCCGCATCTGGATTGAAGAAAACTCTGGAAGACGCGGCAACCGCGTGGTCGTCACGCTCCCGATAGGCGACGACGAAGCAGCCCTCGGGGCCGGCAGACGCTTGTAATCTCCGCCCGGCAGAGCGGCGAGAAGATGGTTCCGAATTGGCGGCGGTCTGGATCTATTGGACACCTGGCGCGTTCCTTGACTCTGGCCCGTGGTGAAACCAGCAGACGGCACAATGAGAACGCGCTCGGTCAGGTCCTGATGTCGAGAGATGAATTTCGGAAAGAACGGGTAAAGCAAATGCACTCGGTCTGATTCCACCCGTCTGTGCTCCGGCACACATAGCGGCTTTCTTTATTCCTTCACAGTCTTCCACTATGTATGCTCGCGCACAGGCCAGCCCACTCTTCAGGTGCTAATCTGTCTTAGCTCTTCTTTAGACTAAACCCCTTCGACACAGGGACCTCTTCGCCGCTTTCGACCAGGTCTTTCACTACAGCAGCTATCACGCTTTGGAGAGCACGAATGCTGCCTGCGCGGCTGTCCCCGTGGGCCTCTAACGCTGGAAACTCCTTGACGCGGGCGATGAAAGCTCGGTCCTCGTCCGACCACGTAGCCTCGTATGTGTACTGAGCGGCGCTCATTTCTTGATCTTCTTCCTCCTAGAGTCGTGAATGTTGTAAGGATGTCGTGTAAGGCGCTACACGCGGCTCGGACGCGAGTTGGTGACGCTACGCCTGCCGCCGCCGCCTGTGTTCAATCACTTCCCGGACAGTTTGGTTAAGGATTGCGTCCGGGTGTGAAAGCCCTTCGCTGCGGTACTTCCTCATAAAGTTAATGATCTCTTCCCTGCGTCGCCGCGTGTGTGACTCGGCGACCGATTCGGGCGGTTTATGCTCCGCGCGAATCCTCTCCGCGACCTCTATTCGCTCCCCGATGAACTCTTCCATCCTGGAATGTATCTCGGCTATCACCGCCCCTTCGATATGATGCGCGGGCGTGTCTGCGTCCCAGCCCATTGCGGCGACGTGTTCGGGGTCCGTGTAGAAACGCTTCACCACGTCGCATAATTCCTTGAAGTTCTGGTCAGTAAATGTCTCCATACTATAGTTTGATACTATCACGTCTCTTTGCTCTACACGATGATTGACGGCTCGACCGCAGAGGTGGGGCTGGTGGGGAACAAAGGACTCGTCGGCATGGCTCTCTTTATGGGCGGCGACGCTCAAGCGGGGCGGCGCATTCCAGCTCGCGCTGCTCAGGTACACGCAGGCGCTCATAGCTGGCCCTCACAAGCCAGCCCTCATTTTCTCGCAGGGGGCTTAACAACTTTCATGCTCACTTCTCGCCCCGAGTCTTCTTATCCGTCTTCTTCTCGCCGGCGAGTCTCAGCACGTCGCCCGGTTGACAGGTTAGCATCAGGCAGATTCGCTCCAGGGTGGCGAAATTGATGCCCTCCGACTTGCCTTTCTTCAGCCGCCACAGCGTCGAGTGGCTGATGCCGGTCTCCTTCGCCAGCCAGTAAAAAGTCCGCCCGCGCGCGGCCAGTAAGTCATCAACTCGAACTTCAATCAATGTGCGCCTCACTTTTTCCGAATTGTTATTGTTCGTCATACATGGAATATACCGCTTATAGAATATACTCTACACTTGACATATACATTTGTCTAGCGTAGGGTAGTACAGAACCGAGTCCGCTTACTCTCTTCTCAGCTCCTCCGGAATCCCCCGGATTAACTGAAGCCCGCAGCCCAGCCAGTTAAGGATGACGGGGAGGCCCTGAATGATCTCGTATTGCCGGTATTGCGGCACGATACTGCGGCCGTGGAAGATAAAGTGCACCAACTGCCGCGAGTCGGCGATGAATTGGCTGCACCTGATCGTCATCGCTGTCGTTGCGGCGACGGCCGTCGTTTATCTCGTCAAGAACTTTTAGTATTACCATCATCTTTTCGACGGACAGAACACGGAAGGACAGGCAGGTTATGACCAGAACAGATCAAGCCACGCACGACGGTTTCAGCCACATCTCGAACGAAGAAGTGTGGCCCGGGGTGGATTCGAGATACCGGCTGATCATCGTCGCCGCACAGAGAAGCAAGCAGCTCCAGCGCGGCGCGGCGTCCCGGATCGAAGAGGACACGCAGAGGCGTAAGAATACGAGCATCGCCATCGAAGAAGTCAAACGAGGGCTCGTCCCCTTCACGGTCATCATCCCGGACCCGAAAGAAAGCGGTGTTGATATTCAACCCGCAATCGGGGAAGTCATCTGAGTCTGACGGAATCCCGGGCTGCCGCCGCCCTTAGGCCGATTCCGCCAAGACCATTTCGTTCGCAAAGATTATGAGTATCCTCGGCAAGACAGAAGAGACCTTTACCGTCAGATTCCGGGACGACGGGCCGAAGGTTCGTTTAGAGCTGACGAACGAGACCGACCACACGCTCAGGTCCGTCGAGATTCTGACCGTCTTCCTGAAAGACGAGGATACTCCGGGCGGCGGCCCTTCGAGAGTGCACATTAGTTTTGTGTCTCTGGATTCCATCGGGCCAAAAGAGAAGGCAGTCGTGCCGCACAAAACCTGGATTGACGGCACACCGGCAGATCAGGCACGCGATCAGTTGGAACGCCTGAAAGCAAGGGCGGGCGAAAACAGACCTTACACGCTGGACATTTCGTGGCAGGATGTTCACGGGAAAACACGATTTCAGCGGATACCGTTGGGGCACTGAGCTCATGCTATACCCAGCACTGGAAGAGAAATTGCGCGAAGCCAGGCTCGCCCTCGACGGGGCGACGAGCGAAAACATCGTCGAGCTCTGCAAACAATATCTCGTGCTACTCGCCGAGTACCGCGCCGAGCTTTACAAGCTTCCCGACACGCTTCAACTGAGCCTCCATTCAAAATCTTCGGCAGCACGGGCGGAGATAAGCGACACCAGGAAAGAAGTCCGCGCCGCGATTGAGGCGACCACCGGCGAGCGTGAGTGGGCCGAGGGGCTGATTCTCTCGTTCACCGCGGTCAGCGGTTACGGCGCGGTGGAAACTCTTAACAGGGGAAAATTCAGGGGACACGACAACTGGGAATTGAGAGCGGGCGGGGTCAGACGTAATGGCGGAACTGACGCCGAGAGGATGACGGTGCAAGACGCAGTCGCCGCGGCAAGCCTGCTTCGACGCGAGGAACATATCGCCCAGACCGCGGCCACGGCGAACAATGCACTTGTTGTTTCCGGTAAACCGGAAGGAAGTGCGCGATGATAGTTTGCGATTTCTGTACACACTTCCAGCAAGACGGTAAATGCGAGCTCGGCCTGAGGATTCCGAAGGGGATGGGCTGCTCTAGTTTTGGCCCGGGCATGGCGAGGTTCTGCGCCGACCCGAAAGATTTTGTGAGCCCCAACCAGATTATCCAGATGGCCGCATTCTTCGGAATGAAGGGGGCGGAGCTGAAGAAGGTGAAGCTGATGGCCGTCAGGGAAGAAAGCTCCCGCTTGTAGAGAGGCGTGAAATGACGGATGAATTGTTCGAGCTGAAGTCAGGTTTGTATCGCGCCGCCGCCAACTATCACCGGACGGCCGGGGAATACTTTACTGCCTTGATGCCTCACCCCGGGCCTAACGGGAGGATGCCGCAAATCCGACGCGACTGCCTGGAACACAGGCGAGAGTACGCCCTCGCACTTGATTTGCTGATTAAGTATCTGCTGGCGAATGAGCCAGACTCACACGACCTCGACGGGGCGCAGAGAACAAGGCAGCTTTTAGAGCACGAGCTGCGCCTCGAACGTCGGTGATATAAGGAGAAAAGTTATGACTAAGTCTATGGACGAAGATAAGCCAGGGTTGCCGCGGCACTCGAAAGACAGTGAAAGATGAACCTATTGCAGACCAGTCATGCGGTGTATACATGCGCGTGGTGCGCCGGGGCTGGGACGAGGTCCATCTCGCTGGGCCACATCATCTCGTGCCTGGTATGCGGCGGGAAAGGCAGAGTCTCGGTCGCTGAGCCGGCCGAACCATGCCGTCAATGCGGAGGCAGCGGTCGGCGCACAGACATTAATTCGTGCCTGACCTGTGGCGGAACAGGCTGGGGGCGCGTTTTCGCTCAAGGGTGAATGGAAAGTGAATGACTACGCCGGGTCGTGCTATTAGGCGATGACGGAAGCGGGTCGGGCGGTCTTATTCATGCTCAATAAATACTATCGGCGGCGTCTGACCATCCCTGGATTAGCCTCAATATTCATCCGGCGCAAATCAAAATCATTTATTTTCACACTCAAAAAGACACATTTAACCAGTAGAAACAGATTGGCGGTAAGCGGCCGAAGACGCCTCTTGCCGTGTAAACCCCCGGTGAGGGTGGCTATGATCATAACTTTAGGGGCTTCATGAGCAGCGAATCAAGTGTTGAGAAAAAGGCATCGGGTATCAACTGGTTCACCACCATCTGGATGGTGATCTTCCACCTGGGCGCGGTGGCGGCGCTCTTCATGTTTAGCTGGCAGGCTTTGATAGCCGCCGTGGCGCTGTGGTGGGTGGCCGGGAGTCCCGGCGTCGGCATGGGCTTCCACCGTCTATTGACGCACCGCGGTTACAAGACGCCGAAATGGGTCGAGTACCTGCTGACCGTCTGCGGGACGCTCTCCTTCGAAGGCGGGCCTATCAACTGGGTCGTGACGCACCGGATACACCACGCGCACACGGAGGTGCCGGGCAAAGACCCGCACACGCCGCGCGACGGCGGGTGGTGGGCGCACATGGGCTGGATTCTCACCGGCACGGCGCAGGTGCACGAGGATGATGTTCTGTGGCATTACGCGCCCGACATGATGAAGGACGGCTTCCATCGCTGGCTCAATAAGTTTTACTACGTGCCGGTTGTGCTCTGCGGGCTGTTGCTGCTGGCCTTCGGCGGCTGGTCCGTGTTGATGTGGGGCATCTTCTTTCGGATAGTCTTTAACCTGCACGCGACGTGGCTGGTCAACTCCGCGACGCACATGTGGGGGACGCGGCGCTTCGCCACCAATGATGATTCGACCAACAGTTGGTGGGTCGCGCTCCTGACCTTCGGCGAGGGCTGGCACAATAACCACCACGCGCACCCGACCTCGGCCAAGCACGGCCTGGCCTGGTACGAGGTGGACTTCAACTGGTGGGGCATCCGCGGGCTAGAGCTTTTGGGCCTCGCGAAGTCAATCAAACTTATACCCCTGAAGGATACCGCTACTAAACGATAACTTGTGGCGGCAGACTAACGCACAGTCTTCGACCTTCCTTAAGGTCGCCTCTCGGCCTGTTCGCTCCCCAGGGCCTGCTCGGCTTTTTTGGCACTAATCACCGCGGCCGGTTTGTGCGTCACCATGTAGACTCCCGCCGCGATGGCCGCGCCGATAAGTGGGGCGACAATAAACAACCACAACTGGCTCAACGCCCACCCGCCCACGAAGACGGCCGGCCCGATGCTGCGCGCAGGGTTGACCGACGTGTTGGTCACGGGAATGCCTACCAGGTGGATAAGTGTCAGCACCAGCCCGATAGCCACACCGGCAAAGCCGACAGGGGCCTTGATGTCCGTGGCCCCCAGCACGGTAAACACCAGAAAGAAGGTCAGCACTATTTCGACAAGCAAGGCTGAGAGCAGGTTGTAATGCCCCGGAGAGTGGTCGCCGTAACCGTTGGCGGCGAAGCCGGCCACAGACGGGTCATAACCGCCGGGCGCGCCCTTGACGATGAGCAGCAGAAGGGCCGCGGCCAGAATAGCGCCCACAACCTGGGCCACTATGTATCCGGCGGCGTACTTCGCGTCCATCTTCCTGGTGATGAGAATCCCGACAGTCACGGCTGGGTTAATGTGGCAGCCCGAGATGGGGCCGATGGCGTAAACCATTGCCAGCAACGACAGGCCGAAAGCCAGGGAGACGCCGAGGAAGCCGATTTTGTCTCCCGCCAGAACAGCGCTCCCACAACTGGCAAAGACCAACACGAAGGTGCCCACGAGTTCGGCCAGGTATCTGTTCATGTCTTTGTCTCCTTTTAGAATCAAGACGACTTCAACAAAACTCATTCAGCCTTCCGCACCCGACTGCGGCCTGACGCCCGGGCGGCGACAAATCGCCGAACCCTCCGACATAATACACCCGCGGGCGGAAGGCGAAAGAGTAGTCACCGGCTTTGAGCGCACGGAAGATAATCGAGGGACAAGCTGATAGGCCGCTACGCTTCTCGGCAGTAAATTAAGACGAGACAATTCGGGCAAACTAGTGCCCATAACGCCTTGCCCGGCGAAGGGGGAATGAGTATACTGCCCGCGCTTGCTCTTTTAGCCAGTAGACTTTTTTCGCGATGTAGCCAGATCGAGGCACCGGGTGCCTTAACTTCACCAACGCCTTTACAGCGCGTCTACTGACCGAGTAACACCAAACTCATCCAGTAAAAGTCATAAGGTCTCCGAGGTTCCCCCGTGTGTTTGGGGCCGGGCGGCTCCCACAGAGTCGCGGCAGTGTTGGCGGCGGTCAGGAGGCGACAATGTACCTTCAAACGAAACGCATTCTCTGCGTAGACGATGACGAAGACACCTGTGAGATGCTGACGACCATGCTCGGCCTGTCAGGCTTAGAGGCGGTGTGCGTGGGTGACGTGGCCTCGGCCAAGACCCTCATGGGGAGTGAACGATTCTGCCTCTACATCATAGACAGCCAACTGCCGGGCGTGTCGGGCATGACGATGTGCGAGGAGATCAGGAGGCGCGATAAAGAGACGCCGATTATCATCTTCTCCGGCCAGGTCTTCCCGCGGGACCGGGACGAGGGGCTGCGCGCGGGCGCTGACGCCTACCTCTTCAAGCCGGAAACCGGCCAGATCGTGCCGACCGTCAGGCGGCTACTAGAGACCGCCGGGCAGAGAGTTACCGGGGCCAACACTTAACGCGGCGGCCGTAGGGAATGGCTACGAAAGTTCCGCAACCGAACACCCTCATTAATTCCTACAATTCAAACACGGGTCCTTAACGTCTCCTCCGGCACAAGTTATCGGAGAATGAGCGCAGACCTTGAGTTGGCACAGTAGGTGCAGTATACCTGGGCGCAATCATAAGGGTCGAAGCTGGGCAGTCCTTCGCGAGAACCGGATTGCCTGTGAGTTGTAGACCTAGCATGATTGGTTTTACAGGGCCGCCGATGTTTGCGCCCTGGTGGGCTTGGGGGAGCCTTCCGGGCACATCGGCGGTCCACTTCTCTTGCCGGCGCTTGCCCGATGTTTAGCGTTTAGCAAAAAAACCGCGGGCGCACGGTCGAGAAATAATATGACTCTGATAGGAATTTCCGATGCGCCCGTCCAAGAATCCAATCCCAAGAAGCCTTGAGGTCGCACCCGGCGGCCCGCCCCCGCAAAAAGAGCGGGAAGTTTATTCGCGGCGCGGGGCCGGGGTGAGTCTCAGGCTGAAGCCGTACACTATCATGGTGGCCGAAGACTTCGACGACACGCGCGTCATGTTGCGCAGGGCGCTTCAGATGAACGGCTACCGCGTGGTCGAAGCCTCGAACGGGTTGGAGGCTTTTAATCTGGTCCGCAGGGGCTGCCCCGACCTTATCCTGATGGACTTGAACATGCCTGTGATGGATGGGCTGGAAGCCACCGAACGCATCCGCGAGTGCAGGGGAATCTGCAAAGACGTGGTGATCCTGGCGATCACGGCTCACGACACTTACGGCATGAAGGAAGCCGCGCTCGAAGCCGGCTGCGACGGCTACATCACGAAGCCCATAGAGTTCGACCGCCTGGACACGATCCTCAACCGCCTGCTACCCACCACGGTCAGGAACCAATAGCTAAAGCGGTCAGGTCTGGGACCTCGGCGAAGCGTTGCCAGGGTCGGTGGTCCGAAGGGTATCCGGCACGACCGCCGCCAGTACAACCGTGAGAAGAGCCCGCGCAAGTCCCAAGACGTGCGCGGGCTCTTTTCTTAAGAAATCATTGAGGCTGTCCTCACTCGCGTCTCGACTCGCGCCCCGCTTTACGCGCCTGCCTGCACGTCTTGCACCGCTTCGGGGGTTCCGTAAAACCCTTCTCGTGGAAGAACTCCTGCTCGCCCGCGGTCCAGATAAATTCATCTCCGCAGTCGGCGCAGGTGCGCGTCTGGTCTTCGATCTTGTTCATTTACTTAACTCCCTTTGGTTTCTGAAGAAACGGTTTCCACTCATCAGGCAGTTGACAGTTCTCAGGCGCACCGGCGAACAGCGGGGCCATCTGCTTGTCGCTGTACCCAGCCATCCCGCAGCCGACTCGCGTCACCTCAAAAGTCATCTCGGCGTGTTCCCTCGCGAACTCGATGAACCGGCCGACGTAGTGCGCGATCTGATCCAAAGGCAGCCCCCGCAGCGCGTGGTCCTTGGTCGGGATCGCGTAGCTCGCGCCCTGTAGCCCCACGCCTTTGCCCGACACGGCCCCGTAGTATTCGCGCGCGCGCAACGCCGTCCCCCTGCCGTGCCTGCCCGACAGGTTGGAGCCGAAGACGTAGATGGTTTCATCACTCAATTCTAAATGCATCTCCTTAGGCCGGCTAGGGGGGCAAAGGCGTCCCACATCGTCGCGCACGGCCTTCATCTCTTGCGTTGCGCCTGAGACGAAAAATTATGGCCTCTCTAATTTCCTAGCATACTATAAATCTCCCCAATTCAGAGCGCGAAGAGGTGTCAATACACGCTTTCGTCGAAGATGTAACTTCTTTGGGCGAAGAAACGTCTTTATTTACAGGTCTATGAAGGAATTGACTAAGAATTATGTCTAGGGTCAAGGCGGCACCCGGTTTGCTTAGGATGGGGACGGGGTCCCCTTGTGTTTTCTTATTCGGCCGTCCCGGAGGATATGACGATGAATACTCAGGCGTTAACGCTGCCCTGGTCAATCGCCGGGGGCAAGGCGGGGGTCGAAGAGGGGAAGCGGCCGGAATCGGATCACCAGTTGGCGCAACGTGCGGCCGGCGGAGACATGACCGCCTTCGAGGAGCTTTACCGCCGCCACAACCGCAGGGTCTTCGCGCTGTGCCTGCGGATGACGCAGAACCAGACTGAGGCCGAAGACCTGATGCAGGAAGCCTTTATACAGCTCTTCCGTAAAGTAGGGAGTTTCCGCGGGGACTCGGCCTTCACCACATGGCTCCACCGCCTGACGGTCAACCAGGTCTTGATGCACTTGCGTAAGCGCAGCGTCAAAATGGAGAAGACCACCGAGGAGGGCGAAACCCCTGAACAAACGGTGAAGGGGACGGAGAACCCCAACCAGATGCCCGTCGTTGACCGCATCGCGCTCGACAAGGCGATAGCGCAACTGCCCCCGGGTTACCGCACGGTCTTCGTGCTCCACGACGTAGAGGGGCACGAGCACGAGGAGATAGCCCGGATGCTGGGCGTCGCCGTCGGAACGTCAAAATCACAGCTCCACAAGGCGCGGATGAGGCTGCGCGCCCTGCTGAAAATGCAGCACTCCCCTGCGCCCGCCGTTTAGCCGGACAGGGCAACGTCATCAGGGCCGAGAAAGGCGTAAGAATGAATGAAACGGGGCCGCTGACGGAGGAATACCCTGCCGTCTACGAGGCCGCCAGGCGTCTGGTGGGACCCGAGGATGGGACCGGGCCGAGTCGCGTCATGGTGGAGGGGAGAATTAACGTCTCCCGCACGGGGGAAGACGAGTACGAAGTCAGGCGGGACGGCCTGCTGGTCTTCCGCTGCGGTGGTGGCGGCCGCCTCCCGGAAGTCTTCACACCCGGCGAGTGGATCGTGCGGCTCATGCACGCCGCCCGGCCACCCCTGCCCGAAAGGGCGGGACCCTGACGGGAGAAGTGTGACGGGGAAGCGGCATCACGTCCTTCACCCGGCTAAGCCCGTGGACGAAGGGCTGCTCGACGAGATTCTAGCCAGGTTCCTCCCCTCACGTTGACCGCGTAATCTGACACCCACTATTGAGTTTCCTGCTTCCTTTTTAACTCCGCCTCCCTCTTTTTCCGCTCATATTCCGCTAGAAATTTCTTCACCGGCTCCGTCAGCGTGGCGAACCGGGCGGGGTCCGAGTATTTTAATTCCAGCAGGCGATCAATGTACGGGTCCGGTTTGAATTCCGGGGAGTCGCTCATGCCGAATAACCTCCGGGCTGATTTTTAACGCTCCGTGCATTTTCCCCGGAGTGATTGAGAAATTCTTGAGAAGCACGGAAGGACCGAGACGAGGGAGAGTGTATGCGAGAGTCGGAAGAGACGTTGTCGAGTTCGGAAGGTGAAGCAGCGCCGCAGAATGACGGGGCGTGGGCAATGGTTCGAGAGGCCGTGCGCGGCTCGCGGCGAGACTTCACGCAGGGGCCGGTCGGCCGGGCGATCTTCCTGCTCTCCGTGCCGATGGTGCTTGAGATGTTGATGGAGAGCATCTTCGTCGTGGCCGACGTCTTCTTCGTCGGGAAACTCGGCGCGGACGCCGTGGCGGTCGTCGGCCTGACGGAGTCTATGATGACGATCGTCTACACGGGCGCCATCGGCCTGAGCATCGGCGTCACGGCGACGGTGGCCCGGCGCGTCGGCGAAAAGAATACGGAGGGGGCGGCCCGCGCGGCGGCGCAGTCCCTCGTCATCGGCGCCGCCGTCGCGCTGCTAATCGGCGCGACCGGCATGGTCTTCGCGCCGGACCTGCTCGCACTGATGGGCGCGAAGGAGGGCGTCGTCAAGACGGGCTCCGACTTCACGCGCGTGATGCTCGGCGGCAGCGGGGTCGTCATCTTCCTGTTCCTGATTAACGCGGTCTTCCGCGGGGCGGGCGACGCGGCCGTTGCGATGCGCGTCCTCTGGCTGGCGAACGCCATCAACATCCTGCTCGGCCCCTGCCTGATCTTCGGCCTCGGCCCGTTCCCAGAGCTGGGCGTGACGGGCGCGGCCGTCGCCACCACCATCGGGCGCGGGTGCGGGGCGCTGTTCGCCTTCTCGAACCTGCTGCGCGCAGGCTCGCGCGTGCGCCTCCTCCGGCGTCACTTCCGTGTCGAGCCAGAGGTGATTAAGAGTCTGCTCCGGCTCTCCTCTTCGGGGACGTTCCAGGTGCTAATCGGCACGGCGAGCTGGATCGGCCTGGTGCGAATCGTCTCCACGTTCGGCAGCCAGGCCGTCGCCGGCTACACCATCGGGATACGCGTCATCCTCTTCGCGCTGCTGCCCTCGTTCGGCATGGCGAACGCCGCGGCGACGATGATGGGGCAGTCGCTCGGCGCAGGTAACCCAGACAGGGCGGAGAGGGCCGTCTGGCTCGCGGGCTTTTACAACATGTGCTTCCTGGGGCTGATCGGCCTGGCCTTCGTCATCTTCCCGGGCCAGATCGTGAGCTGGTTTACGAAAGACCCGGCCGTTTACGGCTACGCCGCGGCGTGCCTCCGCATCGTCGCCCTCGGCTTTCTGTTCTACGCCTACGGGATGGTGCTGACGCAGTCCTTCAACGGCGCGGGCGACACCTGGACGCCAACCGTCATCAACCTCTTCGTCTTCTGGCTGTGGGAGGTCCCGCTGGGTTACGTCCTGGCTAAAACACTGGGTCTCGGCCCGCACGGCGTCTTCTGGGCGGTGACGATCGCGTTCTCGTCGCTGGCGGTCGTGAGCGCGGTGGTCTTCAAGCGGGGCAGGTGGAGGGTGAGCGTCGTTTGACGCGGCGCGGGCTCTACTGCCAGGGCGCAGGGGGCCTACCGCTTCTCATCTCGAAGTTTTGTCCTGAGGATGATTATGTCGCTCAGTTTATCGGGCGGGAGGATGTTGCCCTGGGCGTCGAAACTCCTCAACTGGCTGTTGGCGATGAAGTAAAAAGAGGAGCCGGCGACGGCGCCCGTGGTCGGGATGTTGAAGAGCGGGTTGTTGGCCTCGATGACCCGAGCCGTCTCCACCCTTTGACCGCCTGGGCCGAGGTGAAAGCGCACGACGCGGAGCGGGTCGCCGCTGAAATTCTGCACGGCGATCAGGCTGTTCCGGTAGTAGTACAACCCGTCTATGCCGAACAGAGAGATTCCGGGCGCGGAGGCGAGGGCGGATACTTTCCCCGTCGAGACTTCTATCAGCGAAATGCCTTCGGCGTGGGCCACGAATAGCCGCCTGCCGTCGTCGGTCAGCGTGATCCCGTTCGGGTAGGAGTACGGCTTGAGCTTGACGAACTCATCGAGCTCGTCCTTTCCGTCGCGCAGGCGATAGACGACCGATGAGAGGCTGTCCGTGATGAACAGCTCGCCCGCAGCGTTGATGGCGATGTCGTTGAGCAGGTGCGGCGAGGGCTTGTTGGCGAGGGTGTATTTCCTGAGAAGCTTGCCGGTCCTCAGGTCGTACTTGTGCAGGGCGGAGGTCCCGTTCTCCTCCTTGCGGAAGCCTTTCAACTCGGGCAGGACGGCGCTGTTGACCCAGAGGATTCTGCGCCGCGCGTCCACCCTCATGCCGAGCACGCCCAACAATCCGTCCTCATGCTCGCGTTTGAAGTCGCGGCTGCGCCCAGCGCGGTCCACACTGATGATTTTCGCCTTGTGCAGGCTGCCGACGTAAAAACTGTCGCCCACAGGGTCGAAGGCGATGCCCTCAGGGATCAAATCTTTTTCGGGGATGGTGAATGCCGCCGAACTGTTGCCGACGGGCGCGCGCACGGCCTCTATCTTTGCGGCGAGCTTCCTGAACGCGGCGGAGTCGCGCACCGTGTCGAAGTCCGCGGCCGCGGCTGCCGTGGCTCCGAACCCCATGTCGAGCACTTCTTCGAGGAACTTCACCGCTTCGAGCTTATCGCCGGCGAGGCTGTGTGCGCGGGCCAGATTGAGCAGCAGCAGGGGGTGACGTGCGGGGGCGGCCGCGACGGCCCGCTTCGAATTTTCGAGAAAAGCGGCGAAATCTTTTTTCTGGTATGCCGCCACCGACACCTGCCAGTAGTATTGCCAGGGGTACTCCTCCGCCTGCTGAGCGTTGATTCCGGCGCGCAGAGGCAGAAGGGAAGCCAGCACTATGACGAGCGTTGCGAGACACGGTCTGATGTACATATCTCCTTTCCAATACGCAGCGCTTTGGGTAGTGTTGCAAGAAATTTCCGACGGGTCAGACTCCGGGAGGTGACGAATGTATAAGAGCAGACCTTGGGTGGTGATGATTTGCCTGGCCGTACTCTGTTCTGCGGTTAGCCGGGCACAGCAGTCCACGGCAAACAGTTGGGAGGCAGAGATTCGGAAGTTCGAAGAGTCCGACCGCCAGAACCCGCCCGCCGAGGGCGCGGTCTTATTCATAGGCAGCTCCTCCATCAGATTGTGGCAGAGTCTCGCGGAAGACTTCCCGGGAACAAAGGTCATTAACCGCGGGTTCGGCGGCTCGGAGATTGCCGACTCGACTTTTTATGTCGAGCGAATCATCGTCCCTTACCGGCCTAAAATAGTAGTCCTTTACGCCGGCGATAATGACCTGGCTAACGGTAAAACGCCGCGACAAGTCTTCGAAGATTACAAGGCATTCGTCCGTCGTGTTCATCAGAAACTCCCCGCCACCAGGATTGCTTTCATCTCGATCAAACCCAGTCCGGCGCGAGCATCTTTACTGCGAAGCCAGAAAGACGCCAACGCGCTGATTAAAGAATATGCCTCGCGTGACAGGAGGCTGATATATATTGACGTTTTCACCCCGATGTTGGGCGGCGACGGGAGTCCTCGCGCGGAGTTGTTCGGCCCGGATGGATTACACATGAACAAGGAGGGCTACAGGTTATGGAAGTCGCTAATCGCTCCGTACTTCAGCTAACACCTGCGCGGGCGTCGGGCGGCTTACCAGATACTGATAAAAACTATGAGAGTAATCCGAGTCGTCATTCTTGCTGCTTCGTTACTAACACTCGCTTGCCTTTCGGCGCGCGTCCCCTTCTCGGCGATACCCCTCCCGCCGGCGGCCGAGGTGGCGAAGCTGGAAGGCCCTGAGGAGGTGCCGATTGATTTAACCCAGGGCGATATTCATGACGCCGTGAGAGAGGGTTACGGGAAGCCGCGGATAGAAATCTACGCCCTGCCGGCCGAGACGGATTGGAGCAAGATCACGCAGTTTTATACGGAGCAGCTGAACGGCAAAGACTGGCAGACTGAGCCGAGGTTTTCACGGAAGAAGGGGTACTATGAAATGACGGGTTGGAGCAGGGGAGGGAAGTTTGACCGGCAAGCATTAGTCGTCGCGTTCTTAGGAAAGCCGGAAGGGGCGAGAAGAAATTATTTACTGGTCGCGCTGGCACCCGAGGAGGGTAACTAACGTGAGGCTCTGGCAAGATGCCCGAATGAGACCTATAGCTTACACGATAGCCAGAGCGCTCGTCGTAATTACGCTCGTCATTATCGGCTCGCTCACAGTGCTCCTGGTCATACTCGGCAACTTCAGCTTTGCGCCCGTCACTGACATCGAGCATGAGTTGGCAGCTATTGTCTTCAGCAACTAAACTCGGTCAAGGCGCTGCCGGCCGAATGAACGGGAAACAACATGAGTATTCACGAGCAGCAATTACAAATAATAAAAAGGCTGATAGCGAACGCCGATCTGCCATTGAAGAAATTGAGGGAAAATCCTTCGGGCGACGAGGGAGAAGAAAGACGCTTCGGCCTGGAGTGTGACGGCTGCGGGATTCTTTATATCAGCCTCAACCCCAAAGGCCCGGAGCCCATGGAAATGCAGGCGTTCCGGCAATACCAGAACCACGTCACCGCCAAGCATCGCTGAGTTATGAACATGAAGCAGAAGACTGATTACAGCCTCTTAAATAAGATTAAGAGCATCATCAGAAATGATACCGGGCTGGGCGAAGTCCGTATCAGCGACGCTGAAATCTACAACAAGCTCACGGCCGCAGGAGTGGAGGTGCCGGAACTGGCAATCGCAGAAATTCTAGAGAGATTGTCAAAGGAAAAGCTCATCGAGCTTGATCGCCAGGCGAGCCCGGAAGAGCCAGAGAAGCCCGGCACTTATGTCATTACCTGGGTGAGTGGAAAGTTGTAATCGAGGCCCGACGCTTCTATCACGTCGGTGACGTTTCGTTGTCAACCTCTGCCGTGGCCGCAACTCCCCTCAGAACTCGATCATGACCTTGATTGACTCGCGGTCGTTCATCGCGCGGTAGCCGTCGGGCACGCCGTCTAGGTCCGTGACGCGGTCGAAGACGCGCCCCGGCTCGATCCTGCCTTCGAGCACGTCGGGCAGTAGCTCCTCTATGTAGGCGCGGACAGGGGCGGGGCCGCCAGCGATGGTGACGTTGTTGTAGAAGGTCGGCTGCGCCGCCGGAATCTCCTCGTCCTGCGGGACGCCGACGCGGCCGACAGCGCCGCCCGGGCGCGCGATGCTCAGGGCCGTGAGCGTCGCCTGTTCGTAGCCGACGCATTCGAGGACGGAGTGAGCGCCGAGGCCGCCGGTCAGTTCGCGCACGCGCTCGATTGCCTCGTCACCCCGCTCGCTGACTACATCCGTCGCGCCGAAGTCTCGCGCGAGTGCGATCCGGTCTGGGTGGCGGCCGAGGATGATGATCTGCTCTGCGCCGAGGCGGCGTGCGGCAATCACGCCGCACAGGCCGACGGCTCCGTCGCCGACGACGGCCACAGACTTTCCGGGGCCGACACGGGCTGCGACGGCAGCATGATGGCCCGTGCCCATCACGTCCGAGAGCGTGAGGAGCGACGGCATCAGCGCGTCGTCGCGGCCCACCGGCAGGGTGAAGAGCGTCCCGTCTGCCAGGGGGACGCGCACCGCCTCGGCCTGTGCCCCGGCGACCTCTTCCGTGCCGAAGAAGCCTCCGTGGAGGCACGACGTCTGTAGCCCCTCGTGGCAGAGGGCGCAGGTGCCGTCGGACCAGGCGAACGGCATGACGACGAGGTCGCCCGTTTTGACGATGCGGACCTCCGCTCCGACCGATTCGACGACGCCGATGGCCTCGTGCCCCATGACGCGGCCGGTCTCACTCGGTTCCATAGCCTTGTACGGCCAGAGGTCGCTGCCGCAGATGCAGGCGCGCGTGACTGTGACGACCGCATCGGTCGGCTCAATTAAACGAGCGTCGGGGACGTTTTCGATCCGAACGTCGCCGGCCGCGTACATAACAGTTGCTCTCATGTTTAAGTTACCTCTCGTTCATTGTATCAGTCTCCAGCCAACCTACAAATTCGGGCGTTAGGCCGCTTCGTGACGCGCGACTTTGGTGAAGCTATAATCCCCCGCCATGAATAACCATCTGATAGAGTTTGCGAAGAAATGTTTTCACATCGGCTTCGACTCTTTGTCCGAGCGGGAACAAAAAGTCATCCGACATTTTGCCGAGCGCCTGCACGTCAGCCGGAACATCAACCACGAGTTCGAAGGTAAGTTGACCTTCGGCCAGAGGCTCGCCGACAAGGTCGCGTCCTTCGGCGGCTCGTGGACATTCATCATAATTTTTGCCGCCGTCTTGCTCTCCTGGGTGTTACTCAATTCTTTCATCCTCGCGCGGCGGGGAGACTCGTTTGATCCGTATCCGTATATCCTGCTGAATCTCTTCCTCTCGATGCTCGCCGCCATCCAGGCTCCGATTATTATGATGTCGCAGAACCGGCAGGCCGCTAAAGACAGGCTGGACGCCGCCCACGATTACGAAGTGAATCTGAAGGCGGAGCTTGAGATTCTCAGTCTGCACGAGAAGATGGACGAGCTGCGCGAGGCTAAGTGGGCGGAGTTGATTAGCCTGCAACAGGAGCAGATACGATTATTGACGCAGTTATTGAAGGAGCGCGGAGCCGCCGCCGTGGATGAGCGGCCGGGTCAGACGTAGGCGCGGGCTAACAACTCATCCAGCCGAGGAGGAATCAGCTTGATTGCTGTCAAGAAAAGGCCGGGCTCTCCCGGCCTTTTCGCGTGGCCCGCCAAAATATTTCTTGCCGCACAGCCTACAAACTCGTTGACATTGCCATGCGGCGGGAATATGATGCGCGCGATTTAGTTACTGAGAATTGATGGGTCCTCGCTCCCATCGGCCTCATTAACCGCCAGAACGTGATCCCATCGAAGGCTTCACAGGCCACCAGACGATCTCAAGGTAGTTGCTCTGTTCTTCAGTGAGTGGACTGATAATTACGAAGGCCGAAGAATATTTACCCGGACACCGGCGCTTCCGTCCCCGCGCAATTCAGTAAGGGCGATCTGTTCTCAGATTCTCTTACGCCGTCTCACTAGTCACGAGGTTTCTCACATGCTTCACAGCGCCTGGAAACTCATCGCTTGCCTGACCCTCATCCTCTTAGCACAGGCGCGCGTCGAAGCCCAGAACGATATCACATACGTTTATGACGAGTCGGGAAGACTGGTCGTTGTCATCAGTCCGTCAGGCGACGCCGTCAAGTACACCTACGACGCTGCGGGGAACCTCCTCTCGATTTCGCGCCAGAGTCCGGCGCTGGCTTCCGTGCTGGAATTTACCCCGAACACCGGACCCGTGGGGACGGAGGTCACAATTTACGGGACCGGGTTCAGCACGACGGCGGGCCAGAATGTTGTCAAGTTCAACGGCGTCGCGGCGGTCGTCAGCTCTGCGACGAGCACGAAGCTCGTCACGAAAGTGCCTTCGGGCGCGACCACCGGGCCGATCAGTGTCGGCAGTCCTGCGGGCACCGCCACGAGCAGTACGTCCTTCGTCGTGGGCAACTCGAAAGTGCCGACCATCAGCGGATTCACCCCGACGATTGGCACACCCGGCAAGGCCATCACTATCACAGGCACTAACTTCAGGTCACCTCTTTCAGATAATTTTTTGAAGTTGAACGTCTCCGACAGCCAGCCCACCTCTGGGACGGCGACGACCCTCGTGACAAATGTCCCGGCGTACGCCGGGTCGGGTCGAATACAGGTCGTCACCGCCTACGGGAAGGCCGTCAGTAAAGCGGATTTTTTCGTCCCGCCGACGCCTTACACGGCCGCTGAGGTGCAGGCGACCGGCCGGATGACTGTCGGGACAAGTAAAGGGGTGGCGATCCCTTCAATTAATAAAGTGGGGATGATTCTCTTTGACGGGGCGGCGGGGCAGCGCGTGAGCCTACAATTCAGCAACGTGGGGTTCTCCTCCTGCCAGGTGAAGATTTATAGCCCCAACGCGGCGTTACTGGCTGAGACGGGTGTGGGCACGAGCGGAGGATTTCTCGAAAGCCCCGTGCTGCCGGCCGACGGGACTTACGCAATCCTGGTAGACCCCGACAGTAATTACACCGGAAGCCTGACGATGACGCTCAACAGCGCCTCGGACGTTTCCGTCGCCATCAACGCGAACGGCCCGCCCCTCACCGTGAACACCTCCGTCCCGGGGCAGAACGCGCGCGCCACCTTCCGCGGGACGGCCGGCCAACGCGTCAGCCTCAAAATTACTGACGTGACTGCTTCTGGCACCAACGTCAGTCTCAACAAGCCGGACGGGACCAACCTTGCTTACATCAACGTGGGAACCGGCGGCGGCTTCATGGACACTGAGACGCTGCCCGTGACGGGCACTTACTCCATCCTCGTTGACCCTTCGAATGTCTACACGGGGAGCGCGACCTTGACGCTCTACAGCGTGCCGGCGGACGTGGGCGGCTCCATCACGCCGGGTGGCGCGGCCGTCACGGTAGCGGCGACCGTGCCGGGGCAGAACGCGCGGCTCAGTTTCAGCGCGACGGCCGGGCAGAAGATCAGCCTCGGCCTCGGCGCGTCGTCCATTCCTGGCGGCACGCCTGTGACCCTTTATCAACCGGACGACACTTATCTTTATTCCGTGTACGTCAACCAGGGCGGCGACGCGTTCATTGACACGCAGGCGCTGCCTGTGGCGGGGACTTACTCGATTCTCATTGACCCGCAAGGCTCCAGCGTCGGAAGCGTGGCTTTGAAGCTGTACAACGTGGCTGACGTCAAGGGGAGCATCACGGCCGGAGGGGCTTCGCTGACCTTGGCGACCACGTCTCCCGGTCAGAACGCGCGCGCCACCTTCAGCGGCACGGCCGGGCAGCGCGTCAGCCTCAAAATCACGGGCGTCACTATCCCGGGCACTAACGTCAACCTCAACAAGCCGGACGGCACCAACTTGAATTACGTCTCGGTCGGAGCCGACGGCGGCTTCATGGACACTGAGACGCTGCCCGTGACGGGCACCTACACGATTCTGGTTGACCCGTCGGACGTGCAAACAGGGAGCGTGACTTTGACGCTTTACAGGGTGCCTGCGGACGCGAGCGCGAACATCGCGCCGGGGGGCGCGGCCGTCAGCGTGGCGACGACCGTGCCGGGGCAGAACGCCAGGTTCAACTTCAACGGCACGGCCGGGCAGGTTGTGAGTTTCAACCTGTGGGGCAACACGTTTCCTGATTACACGTACCTGACCCTTTTCGCCCCCAATAACACGTCGTTGGGCGGTGTCAATATGTATCAAGGCTCCGACGGGAGTTTCGATGCGATAAGGCTGCCGGCGACCGGGGCTTACAAAATCCTCGTTGACCCGCAGGGCGCTCACACCGGGCGCATGACGATTAACAATCCGCCTCTGGCTACCGGGACGATAACTCCCGGAGGGGCCGCCCTCAGTGTCAACATCAACACTCCAGGGCAGAGCGCCAAGTTAACTTTCAACGGCACCACAGGGCAGCGGGTCAGCCTAGCCATCTTCAACGTCACCATTCCCTTCGCCTACGTTTATCTCAAGAGGCCCGACGGGCTGACCCTGGCCTCCACGACGATTGGCGTTAACGGCAACTACTTCATCGAAACGCAGACGCTGCCGATGAACGGGACTTACTCGATTCTGTTGGACCCCGACGGGAGCGGCACCGGCAGGGCAACATTCGCCCTCTACAACATCGTGGATGTCACGGGCACGATCACGCCCGGGGGAGCGCCCGTCAAGGTCACAACCACCTCCCCCGGCCAGAGGGCGCTGTTGACGTTCAACGCCACCGGCGGACAGAAAATATTCCTGAAGATAAATAACGTGACGACCACCAACGCGCGGGTGGTGATTAGTAAGCCGGTCGGGCAACTGGCCGAAACCACAGTCACGACTGAGGGCGGGTTTATCGAAACACAAACGGTGCCCTCGACCGGGACTTACGCGATCGTGGTTGACCCCAACGGCACTTACACAGGCAGCGTGACGTTGACGCTGTACAACGTGGCGGACGGGACGGGCACCATCGCGCCGGGCGGGCCGCCGGTGAATGTGACGACCACCACCCCCGGACAGAATTACACGTTAACCTTCAATGGCACGGCCGGACAAAAGATTCTGCTGAGCCTGACACAGGTGCAATTCCCGAACGACGCTTACGTGTACATCTATCGGCCCGACGGCGTGGAGTTGATAAGGGTGTACGCGTCCCGCAACCAGACTCCTTTGCACGACGTGCCGGCGCTGCCTTTGACAGGAACCTACACCATTCTTGTTGACCCGCTGGACACTGGCGTCGGGAGCCTGACGATGGCGCTCAGCAGTGCCGCGGACGTTGTCGGCACCCTCACGCCCGACGGCCCGCCCGCCACGTTGACGACCACGTCTCCCGGTCAAAACGCCAAGGCCACCTTCAGCGGCACGGCCGGACAACGCGTCAGTCTCAAGATCACGGGCGTCACCGTCTCCGGCACTTACGTCAACCTCAACAAGCCGGACGGCACCAACCTGGCTTCCGTCTTCGTGGGAGCCGGCGGCGGCTTCATGGACACTGAGACGCTGCCCGTGACGGGCACTTACTCCATCCTCGTTGACCCGTCGGACGTGCAGACAGGGAGCGCGACTTTGACGCTCTACAAGGTGCCGGCGGACGCGAGCCGTTCTATCACGCCCGGGGGGGCGAGCGTCACGGTGACGACGACCGTGCCGGGGCAGAACGCGCGGCTCAGTTTCAGCGCGACGGCCGGGCAGAAGGTCAGCCTCGGCCTCGGCGCGATGTTTATCCCCGATGCCACTCAAATAGTGATCTACGGGCCGGACGGCACGTCCTTGGGCTCAACGATCAGTGTCTACCAGGGCCAGAGCGGCTTCATGGACACTGAGACGCTGCCCGTGACGGGGACTTACACCATCCTCGTTGACCCGCAGGATGCCCACGTCGGCAGCGCCACGGCGACGCTCTACAACTCGCCGGACGTGACCGGGACGATCACGGTCGGAGGGGCGGCTGTGCGTTCCAACATCAACACCCCCGGCCAGAACGGCAGATTAACTTTCAGCGGCACGGCCGGGTGGAAAGTCAGCTTCAACTTGAGTCAGGTGACGGTTCCTGATTCAACCAGTGTGACGATCTACCGGCCGGACGGCTCGCAGTTGGCCTCTACGAGTGTCTACCAGGGGCAGACCGGATTGATAGCCACGCAGACACTGCCGCTGACCGGGACTTACACCATCATGATTGACCCGGCCGAAGCCAACATAGGCGGCGTCACTGTCAAGGCTGTCAAACACTGAGGCTCAAGAGCGAAACCAAGAAGGAGATGTTTCAGAAATGAGTGCCGGAAGAATTCGCATTTACGCTTTCACAGTTTTGGCCTTCCTGCTGACGGCCCCGAGCCTGATGACGGGTCAGGAGCGCCCGCCCGAGAACATCTTCTTCACGCTTAAGACTGCGGGCAACTTCAAAACTTTAATCAAGGCGATCCAGGCCGCCGGGCTGGTGGACACGGTTAAAGGCTCCGGGCCGTTCACCCTGTTCGCGCCGACGGACGAAGCCTTTTCCAAATTGCCGGCGGGCGAGCTTGAGGGCTTGTTGAAGCCCGAGAACAAAGAGAAGCTGAGGGCCATTCTGATCTATCACATCCTTCCCGAAAAAGTGACGGCGTCGGATATGGCCGGGCTTCGCGAGGCCAAGACTCTGAAGCGCACCAAGTTGAAGATTGAGAGCAGCGGCGGCCTCATCAAGATAGATGGCGCAACGGTCGTGCGGCAGGACTTGGCGGCTTCGAACGGCGTCATCCACGTCATTGACACCCTGCTGACACCGAAATAAAGGGAGAAGTATGTTTAAGCAGGCCGTAATTATATTTTCCCTGTGCGTTGGGCTGGTGCTCGGGGCGCGTCTGTTGGTGACGACCTCCGCGTCAACAGAGAAGGAGCGCTCGTCCGCGGCCTCGAAGGACGGGAAAGTCCGTCCGGGTAAAAGTGTCAAACAGCAGGAGCCTCAAGGGGCAACGCGACCCGCGCCACAGATTCCGGGTCAGTCAGCGACCCTTCTGCCGGACGGCCGCTGGCTGTTGCTCGGCGGCGAGGGCGGGACGGGCGTCAGCGGGACCGCGGAGATAAAGGATGACCGCACGGGTGCTGCGACTCAACTGTCAACGGGCTTGCAAAGACCGAGGGCCGGACATTCCGCCACACTTCTCCCGGACGGCACGGTCCTGATTCTCGGCGGCGTTGACGCCGGCGGGGCCGTCCTCGATAGCGCCGAACTCTTTCACACAGACACTCAAAAATTCGAGACACAAGGTTCCACGGGCTTCTCCCCGCGCGCTTACCACACGGCGACACTTCTGACGGACGGCCGCGTTCTCATCGTCGGCGGCATCTCTGAGAAAAGCCGACTGAACGGCGAAGTCGAGCTGTGGGACTCGACCACAGGAAAATTGGCGAGCCTACGGTCTAAGCTTTCAAAGCCGCGCCAGAAGCACACGGCGAGGCTGCTTCCTGACGGCACGGTGCTCATCGTCGGCGGCGTCGGTCGAACCGGCAACCCGGTCACGGGCAGGGAACAGTATGAGCCCGAGCGGCAGAAGTTCGGCCCCGTGAATGACTGGGTTGACTTTGAAGACGGCGGAGTGCCTTCGCTGGCCGCGTCTCTCCCGAAAGACGCGGAGCAGGGCGTCTCTAGTAAAGCCAGAATCGCCCTCCGATTTTCTCAGCCCCTGGCGGTCAGCACCATCAACTCCGAGACGGTAAGACTCACCGGCGCGCGCGGCGACGTGCGGGCGCGTGTGACTCCCGCCGAAGGCGGCCGGCTGGCCTTCATCATTCCGGTTGAACCATTAGATTTGGCGACCGCGTACACCGTCTCGCTGAACGGCCCGACGAACGCGGCCTCTCTTCCACTTCCGTACACGGAACTCAGCTTCACCACCGCTGACGACGACGTAAAAGTCGGCGGCATTCCGCGCGTTGAGGACGAGGAGTGGGTGCCGGGCGCGGACAACCTGCTGGGGGATTGGGCGTCACACCGCCCAGACACGGGCTGGACGAAACACCCCGCGCTTCAGGCGCAGAAGGGCGTGACGGCGCTGGCCGGTCAGGTGCTGAATCTGAACGGCCAGCCTCTTCCCAACACGGTCCTTCACGTAGGCGACGTGGCGACGCGGACGGACGCTTACGGCCGGTTCCTGCTCTCGCCGCTCGCCGCCGGGCGGCAGGCTATGGTCATTGACGGGATGAGCGTCAGCCGGCCCGGAAAGTTGTACGGGACGTTCGAGGTCCTGGTGGATGTCAGGGAAGGTCAAACCAACGTCCTGCCGTACACGGTCTGGCTCCCGTTGATTGACACGGGGAACGCGACCAGGCTGCCGGTTCCGACGAGGTCCAAGCTGGCCGCGAGGACTCAGAGGATTCCCGGCCTGGAAGTCAACATTGCGGCCGACACCGTGCTCCGTTTTCCCGCCAGCGGGCATCAGCACGGCGGCATGAAGCACGCCAGCGCCGTGATGGAGGTGCTGACGATTACACCTATCCCCGTTGACCGCGCGCCCTTCCCGCTGCCGGCGGGCGGAGGCCCCGACGGGGTGCTCTTCTCCTTACAGATGCACGGGGCCAGGTCCGAAGGCCCCAACGGCGAGAAGCGGCCCGGCCTTCAGATTATCTACCCGAACTCTGCCCGGCTGCCCGCGGGCTCTCGCTACGACTTCTGGAACTACGAGGCTGGGAAAGGCGGTTGGTACGTCTACGGCCAGGGAACCGTGTCGGCGGACGGCAGGCAGGTCGTGCCAGACCCCGGCGTGGAACTTGAGAGCATGCACTGTCTCACCTTCGGCAACCCGAGCGGCGCTCCCACGGAGGGGCCGTCACCCGGTAACCCGGAGGGGACCGACGGCGACCCCGTAGATTTATCCACCGGCCTCTTCGTGTACGAAAAAACAGACCTCGCCCTCAAGGACATCACGCCGATTCGTGTGCAGCGGACTTACCGCCCGAACGACACGGTCTCAAGGGCTTTCGGCCTGGGCACGACGCATCCCTACGATATGTCCCTGGTCGGGCAGCAATTCACTTACGTGGAGTTGATCCTCCCGGACGGGGGGCGGATTCATTACGACCGTATCTCCCCTGGGACGGGTGGATACGACGCCGTCTTCGAGCACACGTCTACCCCGACCCAGTTTTTCAAGTCCAGGGTCAGTTACGATTCGGTCATCAAACAGTGGAAGCTTCAGCTACTAGACGGGTCGGCTTACCTGTTCAGCGCGATCAATCCGAAGCTCGAAGCCATCGTTGACCGCAACGGCAACAGACTCACCATCACGCGGGACGGGAACAGGAACATCTCCAGGATAACGTCGGCGCAGGGGCGTTGGGTCGAGTTCACGTATGATGTCAGCAACCGCATCACCGCGGCGCGGGACAACATCGGGCGCACCGTCACTTATACCTACGACGACATCGGCCGCCTCTCAAAAGTCATTGACCCCAAGAACGGCGCGACCGAATACACGTATGACGCCTCCCACCGGATGCTGACGATCAAGGACGCACGCGGGATCGTCTACCTCACCAACGAGTATGACGACAAAGGAAGGGTCGTCAAGCAGACGCAGGCTGACGCCACCACCTATCAATTTGCCTACACGGAGGTCGGCGTCAAGATCGTTCAAACGGATGTCACAGACCCGCGCGGCAACCTGCGGCGAGTGACCTTCAACTCCGAGGGCTACGTCCTGAAAGACACTCGCGCCGTCGGAAAGCCCGAGCAGCAGATCATCACTTACGAGCGGCTGGCGGTAACAAATCTCCCGTCGAGCATCACGGACGCCTTGAACCGCAAGACCGCCTACACGTATGACTCCCTGGGAAACGTCAAAAGCATCACGCGCCTCTCGGGGACGACTTCGGCGGTCACGACGACGTTCACCTACGAACCGGCGTTCAACCAGATAGCCAGCGTCACAGACCCGCTCGGGCACACCACCTCTCTGACCTACGACGAGGCAGGAAACCTGGCGGCGGTCAAAGACCCCCTCGGCCACGAAACCGCCTTCACGTACAACGCGGCAGGACAGCCCGTTTCTGTGACCGATCCGCTGGGAAACACAATCAGGTTCACGTATGACTTCGGCGACCTTTCCGCGGTGACGGACCCGCTGGGGAACACGACAACCATGATTACCGACAGGGCCGGGAGGTTGATCAGCGCGACTGACCCCCTGGGCCGTCTGGCCGTGCTCGAATACGACGCCTTGAATCAAGTGGTCAAGCTGACGGGGCCGCAGGGCGAGGAAATCTCATTCACCTATGACGCCAACGGCAACCGGCTGAGCGTGAAGGACCCGCGCGGCAACATCACTCGCTACGCCTACGACAACATGGACCGTGTGATCAGCCGCACCGACCCGCTCCTGAAGGTGGAGAGCTACCAGTATAACGAGTCGGGTAGTTTGAAGAAGTTCACCGACCGCAGGGGAAAGGTCACGGCTTTCACCTACGACGACCTTGACCGGCTAACCTTGGTGGGCTTCGGCGCGGCAGCCGACGGGACTTACGAAAGCAGCATCAGCAACACCTACGACGCGGCAGACAGACTCAAGAAAACAGTAGACTCGCTCGCCGGGACCGAAACCTTCGGCTACGACAATCTTGACCGCTTAACGTCCGTCGCCAACGTTCGAGGGACCGTCAGTTACGTCTACGACAAGGCGTCGCGCCGGACGCGCATGACGGTGGCGGGCCAGACGGCGGTCAACTACACCTACGACAACGCGAGCCGCTTGACCAGGATCACTCAAGGGACATCCGTGGTCGCTTTCGGCTACGACGACGCGGGCCGGCGCACCTCCCTGACCCTCCCGAACGGAGTCGTCATCAGCTACGGCCATGACGCCGCCTCGCGGGCCACCAGCATAGAGTACAAGAAGAGTGGGATTTCGCTGGGCGATTTAACTTACGGGTACGACGCGGCCGGACGGCGGATTAAGGTCGGCGGGAGCTTCGCCCGCACGAGCCTGCCGCAGGCCGTCGCCTCGCTGCCCTACAACGCCGCCAACCGGCTGACCAAGCGGGCCGCAAAGACCCTGACCTACGACGCCAACGGCAACCTCATAAACGACGGGGTCAATAATTATAGTTGGGATGCGCGCAACCATCTCGTCTCGGTCAGCGGCCCCGGCCTCACCGCCAGCTTCACGTATGACGCCTCCGGCAGGCGCATCAAAAAGGCGGTCAACGGCGCGTCAACCGATTACCTCTACGATGGCGACAACGCGGTGCAGGAGAAGGTCGCGGGGGCTCCCACCGCGAACATGCTGACGGGCGCGGTGGACGAACTCTTCACCCGCAAGGACGCCGCCGGCACGCACACGGTACTCCCCGACGCCCTCGGCTCGACCTTGACCCTCGTTGACTCGACCGGCACGCCCAAGACGCAATACACCTACGAGCCGTTCGGCAAGGCGACGAGTAGCGGCGCGGCGAATGGCAACCCCTCTCAGTACACGGGCAGAGAGAACGACGGCACGGGCCTCTATTTCTACCGGGAGAGGTACTACAGCCCGACGCTGCAAAGGTTCATTAGCGAAGACCCGATAGGCTTAGGCGGGGGGGACACGAATCTTTACGCGTATGTGGGGAATGAGCCCGTCCGATGGGTAGACCCGAGCGGGCTTGAGATAGAGGATAATGCGGGTGACGCTTCGGGCGGGCTCGGCAGAGGAATTGTGGACTCGCTCGACAACCACAGCAGGACGACACAGTCCGGGCACGCCGTGATCGGCCCGTATGACACCAATTATCCTCACAACCGGGCGCGGACTTTCCACCTCGATTACAGCAAACAACATGGGTATCACTTCAACGCTGACATAGGGCCTTTGAAGGGCCTCAATCATAACGCCACACCAAAATGGCTGGACCCGCTCGGGAAGGCCAGCGTCTTGAAGGGCATCGGGAGGGGTGCGATGGGTGTTGGTGTGGCGCTGGATATTCATGACATAGTGACAGCCGGTCGTAAAGAGCGCCCGGCCGCTATTGGCGGGGCAGTCGGCGGTTGGTTAGGGGGAGCCTTGGGAGCCGCTCTTGGCTCCGCAATTCTGCCCGGCCCGGGCTCGGTGGTCGGCGGCATTGTCGGCGGGATTGCCGGTGGCATGGTAGGACGCCTTGTGGGAGGACTATTCTGATCGGGCCAGTCCTGTGATGAGCTTTACTTTGACCCGACCTGTCGTCGTCGTGGCCGGAGTATTGTGGGGCTTGTGAATTCTTCGGCGCGCTCTTTTATCTCCAGGCTCTGCCGTGCAGGAGCCTGACGAAATCTTCGGCCAGCGACGGGTCCAACTCGCGCCCGGCCATCTCCTCTATGATGTCCGCCGCCTCGCGCCTGTCCAGCGAAGGCTTATAAGTCCGCCTGGCCCTCAGCGAGGTGTAAACGTCTACGACGGAAACGAGTCGCGCCGCGAGCGGAATGGCCTCGCCCTTCAGTCCCTCCGGGTAACCGGACCCGTCCCACCTCTCGTGGTGGTAAAGAACTACCTGAAGAACAGTCTCGGTCACGGACGGAAGTTTCGCCAGCACCTGAGCCCCGTAAAGAGGGTGGCCGGAGATGGCGGCTCGCTCCTCGTCCGTGAGCGGCCCCGGTTTTAATAGAATAGATTTCGCGACGAGGTATTTGCCGAAGTCGTGCAGGTGAGCCCCGAGTTGTATCTCGTCGAGCCGGGGGTCGTGAGGGTCGGCCGGGAACAGGACCGCCCTGGCGAAGGAGCGCGTCAGCGTGGCCGTCGCGTGGCCGTGCGGGTGGACGTGGCGGTAAATCTCCGGCTGCTCATCCTGCCCCAGAGTCGCGGCCGCCACGAGCACTGACCGGATTACTCGATGGCGGGCCGCGGCGACACTGCCGCCCGCAGATAAGAAGGGATGCGGTAGGGGAATCATGGGTCTACCCTCGTCTAGTATTTACTCGGAACGCTCGTACTCTACTTGCGCCGCACGCAAACGCTAGGGAAGTAGGTGGACCCTTCGGGCTGCTACCATTAGATTACGACTGGGGAAAGTAGCCGCCGACAACTACTTCACTGGCCCAGAACATAAGCCTAATCTCAAAAAGTAAAGTTGGGATTTCATTACGCCGGGCTTGTCATGAAGTTATAATGCTTGATGTGGGGATTCTTATCGCCGGTTCTGCTAGATGCTGCACTTAAAATGGCGATAAAATATTTGACGCACTCGTACCTTTAATGAAGAGATTATTACTTGCCTCAAGACCTGTCGGCCAGCAGAGGCAGGGGGTTGATGGCCCCCGCGGAGGAGTAAACGCCGAAGTGCAGGTGAGGCGGAGCGTGCTTCGCGTCGCCGTTGCGCGGTTTTGGCCGAGGGGTAATTTAAAGGGGCGAGCCCGGTGAGAGCTCGCCCCTTCTATTCTGCTGACGCCTGAAGTTCAGGACTCGAACTGGTAGTCCTTCGCGTCAACGTAGTAGACGATGAGGCTCCAGTCGCAGCCGCGGTCGTACTGCGACTTGACGTGGACGGCGGCGTAATCTTTCAGCAGGATTTGGTCGGTGGCCTTCCACCAACTGCCGTTCGTGCCGTCGCCCCAGTTCGAGATCACTTCCCAGCCGACGATGAGGTGAGCGCCGTTCGGCCCGAACTCGAACGTGTGCTCGCGGCGGCCGACGTGCCACGATTCACTGTAGCGCGTCGAGTTGCTTTGAATGACCACGGCCCCGCTCTTCGTGTAGGTGCTGAAGCCGTACATCCACGTCTGCTGGTCCGTGCCCTCGTCTATGCCTTTGTCCTTCTGCGGCTCCGTGCCGACCTGGCTCGCCACCTTGAAGTAAAAATCCATCCGCGCGTAAACGTCGCTGATGTCGGACATCAGCTCGTCGGCCTTCTGCTGGTAGTTGAGCCGCTTGTCCGCGTTCGTCGCCAGGATGTTCTGGTTGGCCGTCACGCCGGAGTCCACTTCGGTGTACGCCTTCTTGAACTGATCCTGATAGAACCTCGGCAGCGAGGCGTAGCCGGAGCGTATGTCCCAGACAGTGGTGTAGAGCTGGCGGAGTTCGACGAACACGTCGGGCTCGACTTCGACCGTCCGCGTGTAGCTGGGGTCAATCGTGCTGTAGTGTTGCAGCTTCGCCTGAAGGTGAAGGCCATCCAGGTTTTCCTTGAACCAGGTGAGAGCCGCCATGATCTTCTCGGGCGTCCAGGGGCCGCTCGGGACTGTCCCCGGTTTGTGGCCCTCCATGATGAGGTCGGCCGTGATTTTGATGTTGTGCTCGGAAGCGGCCTGTAGGAAGCGCGTGCTGCCTTCGGCGCTGAACACGTTCGGGGCCTGGCCGCCGAAGCTGGCCTTGAACTCGTCCATACTTTTCGCGGTGGTGGATTTGCAGGTGTAGACCGCCGTGAAGCGTGAGCTGCGCCTGCCGCCGGCGATGAAGTAGTCGCCGTAAGCCTTGCGGAACTTCGGCGGGTCGGCGATCAGACCCTTGGCCTCCTCCGTCAGCTCGTAGCTGTCGGCCTCGTCGTACCCCTCGTGCTGCGACTGAAATTTGGCGAGCAGCGTAATCGTCAGTTCTGAAAATTCGATCTTGTTCAGGTAAGAGGTCGAGCCGCTGAGGGTCACGCCCCCGATGTTGTACTTGCCGGAGGCCGTGGCCTCGACCTCGCGGTTCAACTCGCTGTCGCTCTGGATGAAGCTGTAGTGCTCGCGGGAGGACATCGCCCCGGGCTCCTTCGGCGTGAAGGGCTTCACCGCCGAACCCGTCACGCTCCCGGTGACGGCGTCAACCCCGGCCCCGAACTTAAACGCGTCGCCCCACGGAATGCCTATGTCAATGGCCGGGAGAGCAGAGTACCAGTTCAGATTGAAACGAGGAAGGAATTAACAGGGATGGACAGGATGGACAGGATAATAAAAGGCAAGCTCTTTATCCTGTCTATCCTGTCCATCCCTGTTTGAATATTTTTTGAGTTGAACCACTGCCTCACCAGACTCGGACGCGCGCCTCCGGGGCGAGGTAGAGTTTGCGGCCCGGCTGCACGTCGAAGGCTTGATACCAGGCGTCGAGGTTGCGCACCGTGTCGGCGCGGAACTCGTCCGGGGCGTGGCCGTCGGTCGTCAGCTGTATTTTTAGCGACTCGGGGCGCTGCTTGCCGCGCCAGCTCTGGCCGTAGGCCACGAAGAACCTCTGGTCGCCCGTGAAGCCCTGTGCCTCGGGCGCGGGCTTGCCGCCGTAGGCGTTGCGGTAGCCGTCGAAAGCCGCCGAGAGCCCGGCCACGTCCGCGATGTTCTCGCTCAGGGTCAATTTGCCGCTGACGTGCACGCCCGGCAGCGGCTCGTAGGCGTCGTACTGCGTCGCCAGCTTGTCGGCCGCGGCGCGGAAATGTGCCAAATCCTGCGGCGTCCACCAGTTCAGCAGTCTCCCGCGCGCGTCGAACTGGCTGCCCTGGTCGTCGAAGCTGTGGCTGATCTCGTGGCCGATGGTCCCGCCGATGCTGCCGTAGTTCTGGACCGGGTCCGCCTCCATGTCGAAGAAGGGCGGCCGCAGGATGGCGGCCGGGAAGTTCATCCCGTTCTGGATGGGCAGGTTCACCGCGTTGACCGTTTGCGGAGTCATCCACCACTCGGTCCTGTCCACGGGCTTGCCGAGCTTCGACAGGCTCCAGCGGTAGTCGAAGAGTTCCGACCGCTGCGCGTTGCCGAGGGGGTCGTCGCGCTCGATCTTGAGCCCCGCGTAGTCGCGCCAGTGCTCGGGGTAGCCGACGCCGACGTAGAGGGTGTCGAGCTTGGCTTTGGCTTTAGCTTTCGTGGCGGGCGACATCCAGTCGAGCTTGTCTATGCGGCGGCCGAAAGCCTGGATGATGTTCTTGACCATCTCCTGAACTTTGGCCTTGGCCTCGGGCGGGAAGTAACGTTTCACGTAGAGCTTGCCGACCGCGTCGCCGAGGGCGTTGCTGGTCGAGCTGACGGCCCGCTTCCAGCGCTCGCGCTGCTGCGGCACGCCGCTGAGCGTCCGGCCGTAGAAGTCGAAACGCTCGTCGGCGAACGCCTTCGGCAGCAGGCCCGAGGCGCCGTCAATCGCGCGGAAAGTCAGGTACTCCTTCCAGACGCTGAGCGGTTGACCCGCCACGAGGGCCGAGATGCCCTTCACGCCCTTCGGGTGCCAGACGATTATCATCGGCTGGGCGGAGAGGCCGGCGGCCTTGAAGAAACTGGCCCAGTCGAGCCCCGGCGCTTTGGCGGAAAATTCCCGGAGCTTCCACGGGTTGTTCGCTTTGTGCACGTCCTCGGAGTCCGTGCGGCTCGTGTGCGCGTCCGCGATCTTGCGCTCAAGGTCGTAAATGCGCGCGGCGGCCGCTTCGGCGTCCGCCACGTTGGCGAGTTTCAGAATCTTTGCGACGTGCGCGCGATACTTGGTTTGCAGCTCGACGTTCTCCGCGTCGTCGCTCAAGTAGTATTCGCGGTCGGGCAGGCCGAGGCCGCCTTGCAGTATGTAGGGGACGTTGCGGACGGGGTTGTTGAAGTCCGGTGAGACCCAGATGCCGAACAGCCTGTCCGTGTAGAAGTTCGTGCTGTTGAGCGGGTCAACGTCCGCGCGCAGCTCGTTGCCCAGCACGCGCGCGAGTGCCGCCTTGTCGGCGATCGAGTTAATCTCGTCCAGCTCTGCCTTGAGCGGGCTCAGGCCCTTCTCCTCTATCGCCTTCTCGTTCATGTAGGCGTCGTAGTAGTCGCCCACCATGCGCGCCTCCGAGCCGGCCGGCGACTTGCTCGCCTCCTTAATCAAGTCGGAGGTCTGGCGGTTGGCCTCCTCGGCCAGCTCGTCGAAGACGCCGTAGCTTGAGCGGTCTTCGGGAATCTTGGTGGCCTTCATCCAGTCGCCGTTGGCGTAGGCGAAGAAGTCGTCGCCGGGGTTGACGCTCTTGTCCATCCCGGCCAGGTCTAGGCCGTGCGCCTTGTCTTTCTCGACCGTGGGGACGGCGTGCAGAAGGCTGCCGGCCAGCAGGAGCACGAGTGCCAGTGAGACAATCTTCTTGACGTAAGTGACGCGCATAGCTTTCCTCACCATTCTTAATTTGATGGGAGCAGTCGGCAGACTCCTCCCAGGGTCTTTCTGCCTTGCATTACGAGTCGGCGGCGGCCATTTGTTCCGTCTAACCGTACTTTGATCGGAGCCTCGCCGCGTACCTGCGGCTCATGACGAGCGGCTCCGCGAAGTTGTGAAGGTGGACGCGGTAGGCGCGGTTGAACCACCGCTCGACCCTGTCCACGTATTCGAGGTTGACGATGGTCGAGCGGTGTATCCGGTAGAAATATTTTTCGGGGAGGCGCTCCTCCCACTCCCGCAGAGGTTTCGGCGCGAGAATCTTCTGGCCGTCGGAGGTGTAAACGTCCGAGTAGTCGCCGGCCCCGCTGATGAACTCGATGGTGTTGACCTTCAGGAACCTGGAACGGTCGTCGTCCAGGACGAGGAACAGGCGGTCGCTGTAGTCCAGCTTCCTCGGCGCGTCTTCCTGTACGGCCTGCTTCTCAAACAGGCGCTCGACGGCGCGTGCCAGGCGCTCGGGGTTGACGGGCTTGAGCAGGTAGTCTAGGGCGTTGACCTCGAAGGCGCGGATGGCGTAAGCGTCGAAGGCGGTGATGAAGATGATCTTGAACGGAACGTCAACCTTCTCCAAAAGGTCGAAGCCGGACTCGCCGGGCATGTGTATGTCTAAAAATACGATGTCCGGCTCGGCCGCGCGAATCAGCTCGGCGGCCTCCGCGGCGCTCTCGGCCTCGCCCTCAACTTTTATCTCCGGGTGCTCGGCGAGCATCGAGCGCAGCTCTTTGCGCGCCAGCCGCTCGTCGTCAACGATCAGTGCCCTGAGTCGTGGCCGCATCAAATTCTCTGAATCGAGATTCGGGCGCGCACCCAGCCGCCGCCGTCCGTCAGCGTGAAACTGCTGCGCCCGGGGAACGCCTTGGCGAGCCGCTCGCGCAGGTTCTTGAGGCCGATGCGCGTGCCGTTAGCAGTGCCGCCGAGGCTCCCCGTGTTGGAGACTTCCAGCACCAGCGCGTCGTCTTCGAGGCGAGCCGCGACGGTTATCTTGAGCGGCTTGGGCGAGTTGTCGAAGCCATGCCTGACGGCGTTCTCCACGAGCGGGTTGAGCAGGAAGCAGGGGACGCGGAAGTCGCGCGCCTCGCGCCCGGCCTCGAACTCGACCTCCAGTTTGTCCTCGAAACGCACCTTCTCAATCGCCAGATAATTCTGCGCGGCCTCTATCTCCTTGTGCAGCGGAACCTCCTTCGCGCCGTCGGCGAGCAGAGAGTAGCGGAGGAACTCCGCGAGCCGCGTGACCATCTGCCGCGCGCGTCGCGGGTCTTCGTCAATCGAGGCCCGCAGCGAGTTGAGCGAGTTGAAGAGGAAGTGCGGGTTGAGCTGGTAGCGCAGCATTTCGAGTTGCGCCGCGTTCGCCAGCGCCGCCGATTCGAGCGCGCGCTCACGCTCGCGCTGCCACGCGAGCCACGACTTGATGCCGAAGTAGAGCCCGGCCCAGGCCGTGACCGTCATCGCGTAGTCCAGCGCGATGCGGGGCGAGCGCGCCAGCGTCGAAGGGAAGTCGAAGGTCGGGTTCGTCAGGGCCGAGAAACCGATCTCGATCCACGTCCACGCCAGCCCGAGGACGATTGCGCCGGAGAGGACGAGCGAGACGGTTCGTTCGAGCGAGAGGCGGCTGCCGAACCGCCTGTAGACGAGCCGCAGCAGGCAGGTCAGGCAGAAGCCGACCAGCACGCGGAAGCCCTTGATGACGAACAGGCGCAGGTAACTGCCCTCTGCGGCGACGCTCAGGAAGGTGACGTAGATCACCACGAAGTAGACGAGCCAGCCGCCGACCTGCACTTTCCAGAACGAGGGCAGCCGCCCCCCTGCGCGCGCCAACGGCATCACTCGGCCGCTGGCGCGGTCTTGCGTTCGCGGTGGAAACTCTTGTTGACGATCTTCCATTCCCCGTCAATCTTCAGCAGCGTCATGTAGTCCGTGAATTTGCCGTCGGGGTAGTCGAGGATGATTTTCCCGATTGCCGCGTCGCCCGCGATGTCCACTGACTCGATCCAACGCTTGCGCTGTGCCTCGTCTGGCGCGGGCTTCCCAGCCATGCCGCCGATGTACTCCTCGAAAGTGCGCGTAGTGTATTTGCCGTCGCGGATGAAAATCAACTTGCCTTCGGTGTGGAAAGCCTTCTTCATGTACTCTGGGTCGCCGGTCGCGTGACCCTTGAGGTAGTTTTCGAGCGGCACGCGCGCGGCCGCCTTCTCCTTCTCGTCAGCCAGCGCCTTCGCGCCGAAATAAAAAGCGAAAATGGCACAAACGGCGACGACCGAAACTATGGCTTTTCTCATCTCGTGGCTCCTTCATCTGGGTTTTCAATTTAACGAACGATTTGATTGCGCCCATCGTTCCAACAGTACTCGAAAGTCGGAAAGAGCGGCCAGGGAAAATCTGTGAGCGGTACACGGGCCGGTTAAAAGGCCCGAAATAAGAAAAACTAAGAAATAATAAGCGCGGCCTCAAGACTCAAAAGAGCGCGCCGCCGTATCATCTGCCCGCTTCAACGAAGGAGGAGCACGCTACGGATGCAACTCAAGACACAGATCGAAAGGTCGGCGCTGCTGGTCATAGACGCGCAGGACTCGTTCAAGGCCGGGGCGCGCTGGCGGCGACGCAACAACCCCGCGTTCGAAGAGAACGTCGGGCGGCTCATCGCCGGCTACAGGGCGGCGGGCCTGCCCGTCTTCTTCTTCCTCGACAGCGACGACGACGAGGAGTTCCAGCCGGCCAGCCCTTACTTCAAGCTGATGGACTTCATCCGGCCGGAGCAGAACGAGCCCGTGCTGGTCAAGACCTCGCGCAACTGTTTCACGAGCACGGACCTCGACTACCGCCTGCGCCGCGCCGACGTTAAGCGCCTGGTCGTGACCGGCATCAAGACCGAGCAGTGCTGCGAGACCACCGCACGCGTCGCCTCGGACTTAGGGTATGAAGTTGATTTCGTGACCGAAGCCACGCTCACGTTCCCGATAGCGCATCCCGAAGGCAGCGAGGAACTGTCGGCGGACGAGGTCGTGCGCCGCACGGAGTACGCGCTGCGCGACCGCTTCGCGCGCATCAACACGGTCGGCGCGCTGCTCGCGGAATTGAAGCGATAGGCTCTGACTGCCGCTCGGCGCTATATTAAAGATCGAAGCCGTAGCGACTCTGGCCGGGTGACCGTGGAGGGTTATGAGGGTGACGACTCACAGGAGTTTGGATTTGGACCTCGCACGGGCGCGGCGCGAGACGCCGGGCTGCGAGCGCGTCCTGCACTTCAACAATGCGGGGGCCGCGCTGATGCCGCAACCAGTCCTCGACGCGGTCGTCGGCCACCTGCTGCTCGAAGCGGCCATCGGCGGCTACGAGGCCAAAGCCCGCGAGGAGGAGGCGACCGAGCGCGTGTACGACGCGGCCGCGCGGCTCGTTAATTGTGCGCCCGACGAAATAGCCTTCATCGAGAACGCCACGCGCGCGTGGGACATGGCCTTCTACTCGATACCGTTCAAGCCGGGCGACCGCATCCTGACGGCGCGGGCCGAGTACATCAGCAACTACATAGCCTACCTGCAAGTGGCCCAAAAAACCGGCGCGCGCGTGGAGGTCGTCCCCGACGACGAGCACGGGCAGCTCTCCGTCGCGGCGCTCGAAGAGCTGATTGACGACCGCGTCAAGCTCATCAGCGTCACGCACGTCCCGACGCACGGCGGGCTGGTCAACCCCGCGGCCGAAGTCGGGCGCGTGGCGCGCGAGGCGGGTGTGCCATTTTTGCTCGACGCGTGCCAGTCGGTCGGGCAGATGCCGATAGACGTGAGAGAGATAGGCTGCGACATGCTCTCGACCACGGGGCGCAAGTACCTGCGCGGCCCGCGCGGCACGGGCTTCCTCTACGTCCGCCGCGAATTCTGCGAGCGGCTTGAGCCGCCGTTCCTTGATATGCGCGCGGCGCGCTGGACGGCGAAGGAGAGTTTCGAGGTCAGCGCGGGCGCGCGCCGCTTCGAGAACTGGGAACAATATTACGCGGGCAAAGTCGGGCTTGGCGTCGCCATTGACTACGCGCTCGGCTGGGGGCTCGACGTGATTTGGGAGAGCGTGCACAAGCTCGCCGAGGTGCTGCGCGAGCGCCTCAACGGTTTAGGGTTCGTCTCCGTCCACGACCAGGGCGCGTTGCGCTGCGGCATCGTCACGTTCGCCGTCGAGGGCGTCGGCGCGGAAGAGGTGCAGCGGCGGCTCGCCGCCGGCGGTATCAACGTGACCGTCTCGCTCTCCGAGTACGCGCGCCTGGACATGGAGGACCGCGGGCTGGATTCGCTGGTGCGCGCCTCCGTTCATTACTACAACACCGAGGACGAGGTCGAAAGATTCTGCGAAGCCCTGCGCGCACTGGTTTAGCCGGCGCTTAATGACTCAAGCCTTTGCGCCTTACGTCTTAGCTTTGCGCCTTTGCGCGAACGGCTGTTTCGCGCAAAGGCGCTAAGGGAAAACTTAAGGCGCAAAGGGTTGAGCCCAGATTTTGAAGGAGAGTGATGGCGGATAAAACCATAAAGCTGCTGCGCGAGTTGATTGCGATTGACTCCGTGAACCCTTCGTTGGTGGAAGGCGGCGCGGGCGAGGACGAGGTGGCGCGGGCGGTGGCGGACGAGATGCGAGACTTCGGGCTCGACGTGGAAGTGCAGGAGGCCGCGCCGGGCCGTCCCAACGTGGTCGGCGTGCTTGAGGGGCGCGGCCCCGGCAGGTCGCTCATGTTCTGCGGGCACCTGGACACCGTGGGCGTGGAAGGGATGGAGCGGCCCTTCGACCCCGCGGAGCGCGGCGTCAAAATCTACGGGCGCGGCTCGGGCGACATGAAGGGCGGGGTGGCGGCGATGCTCGGCGCGGCGCGCGCCGTCGCGGAGGGCGGCGGACTTGAAGCGGGCCGCCTCGTCGTCGCCGCCGTGGCCGACGAGGAGTACGCGAGCATGGGGGCCGAGGCTCTGGTCACGCGTTGGAGCGCGGACGCCGCGGTCGTCACGGAGCCGACGGGGCTGGTCGTCGCCACGGGTCACAAAGGGTTTTCGTGGGTCGAGATCGTGGCACGCGGCCGCGCCGCGCACGGGAGCCTCCCCGCCGAAGGGCGCGACGCGATTATAAGAATGGGGCGCGTCCTCTCGCGCCTTGAAGAATTGGGCCAGAGGCTGCAAGCCCTCGCCCCGCACCCGCTGCTGGGGAACGCCTCGCTGCACGGCTCGCTGATAGAGGGCGGCCGCGAGATGAGCACTTACCCCGACAAATGCGTGCTCAGGATGGAGCGGCGCACGCTGCCGGGCGAGACGGGCGAGGTCGCCCTCCGCGAGGTCGAAGAGATACTCGACGCTTTGAAGAAGGAGGACGCGGAGTTCGACGCCGCGGCGCGGCTCCTGTTCGAGCGGCCGCCGTATGACACGCCGGAGGGGCACGAGTTGCCGTCGCTCGTTGACTCTTCGGTCGTGAGCACGGGGCGCGCGGCGCGGCGCGGCGGGATGCCCTACTGGACGGACGCCGCCATCCTCGGCCGCGCCGGCATCCCCTCTGTGGTCTTCGGCCCGGGCGGCGAGGGCTTTCACGGTTTGGAGGAGTACGTGCTGGGCGACGAAGTCCTTGCCTGCCGCGACGCGCTGGCTCATCTCGCGCGCGGCTTTTGTGCCAGTTAATCAATTATCATGTATGAAAAGAATCACTTGAATCAGCCCGTAGGTTTCCCCGTCCCAGACTGGGAGCCGCCGCGCGTTCCCGCGCGCGAAACGATTGAGGGCCGTCTCTGCCGCCTTGAGCCGCTCGACCCCGAACGACACGCGGCCGAGCTTCATGCGGCCAACAGCGTGGACGCGGAGGGCAGGAACTGGACTTATCTTCCTTACGGCCCGTTCGCCTCGCTGGAGGATTACCGCGCGTGGATGGACGAGACTTGCCGCGGCGACGATCCCATGTTCTTCGCGGTCGTTGACCCGGCGACGAACAGTGCGACGGGCCTCGCCAGCTACTTGCGGATTGACCCCGGGAGCGGTTCGATAGAAGTGGGCCACATTAACTTCTCGCCGCTGCTCCAACGCAGTCGGGCCGCGACCGAGGCGATGTTCCTGATGATGAAGCGTGCCTTCGAGCTGGGCTACAGGCGCTACGAGTGGAAGTGCAACGCGCTGAACGCGCCGTCGCGCGCGGCGGCCCGGCGGCTGGGCTTTTCGTTCGAGGGCGTCTTCCGTCAGGCCCGCGTGGACAAGGGGCGCAACCGCGACACGGCCTGGTACGCGGCGATTGACAAAGATTGGCCCACACTCCGGGAGGCGTTTCTGCACTGGCTGGACCCTTCGAACTTCGACGAGCAGGGCCGCCAGAGGACGCGGCTTTCGGCGCTGACGGCCCCGGTCCTCAAACAACCGTTGGGCGACGATTTTGTGTGAGCAGAAGGAGAGATGATGAAAGCAATCCGGGTTGACAGTGTCGGCGGCCCAGACCAACTGGTCTTTCAGGACGTTGACCGGCCGCGTCCGAAGGAGGGCGAGGCCCTGGTCAAGCTTGAGGCCATCGGCCTCAACTTCATAGACGTTTACCACCGGACGGGGCTCTACCCCCTGCCGCTGCCGTTCACGCCGGGCACGGAAGGCGCGGGCACAGTTGAAGAAGTCGGCCCGGGCGTCGAGGATTTGAAAGTCGGGGACAGGGTCGCCTACGCGATGGCGGTCGGCTCATACGCGGAGTACGCGGCCGTGCCGGCGTGGAAGCTCGTGAAGCTGCCCGACGGCCTGGAGGCGCGCAACGCCGCGGCCGCCATGTTGCAGGGGATGACAGCGCACTATCTTGTCACCTCGACTTACCCGCTCAAGGCCGGGCAGACCGCGCTCGTCCACGCTGCGGCCGGCGGCGTCGGCCTGCTGCTCATACAGATGGCGAAGCGCATCGGCGCGCGCGTTATTGGCACAGTCTCGACCGAAGAGAAGGCGAGGCTCGCGCGCGAGGCGGGCGCGGACGAGGTCGTCATCTACACCGAGCAGGATTTTCTGGAAGAGGTGAAGAGGATAACGGGCGGCAGGGGCGTGGAGGTCGTCTACGACTCGGTCGGCAAGACGACTTACATGAAGAGTCTGGATTCGCTCGCGCCGCGCGGGCTGCTGGCGCTCTTCGGGCAGTCGAGCGGCCCCGTGCCGGCCTTCGACCCGGCGCTGCTCGCGCAGAAGGGCTCGCTCTTTCTGACGCGCCCGAGCCTTGCGCAGTACAGCGCGACGCGCGACGAGTTGATGTGGCGCGCGCAGGACGTGCTCGGCTGGGTCGCCTCCGGCGAGCTGAAGCTGAGGGTGGAGAAAACCTTCCCGCTCGCGGAAGCCGCCGAGGCGCACAGGCAGCTCGAAGGCAGGGCGACGACCGGCAAGGTCTTGCTGATTCCATCAGCGTCCTGATTTAAGTTTTCCTCTGTGCCCCTCTGTGTCCTCTGTGGTTAATCCTCACCACAGAGGACACAGAGGGGCACAGAGGAGGGGACAAAGTAAAAGGGAAGGTGAGAGGCTTTATGGAAGTATCCCCGCGGGACATTCTGGACTGCATCGGCAACACCTCTTTGTTGCCCCTGCGCCGCGTCGTGCCCGCGAACGGCGCGCGCGTCCTGCTGAAGCTTGAGAGCGAGAACCCCACGGGCAGCATGAAGGACCGCATGGCGCTCGCCATGATAGAGGCGGCCGAAGCGGACGGGCGTCTCGCGCGCGACGGCTTCGTCGTCGAGTACACGGGCGGCAGCACGGGCGTCTCGCTCTCACTCGTCTGCGCCGTCAAGGGCTATCCCTTGCACGTCGTCACCTCGGACGCTTTCTCGCAGGAGAAGCTAGACCACATGCGAGTCCTCGGCGCGAGCCTGCACCTCGTGCGGAGCGACGCCGGGCGCATGACGGAGAAGCTGACGCGGGACATGATAGAGGCCGCGCGCGTCATTGCCGCAGAGCCCGGGAGCTTCTGGACGGACCAACTCAACAACACGGACCAGCTCGCGGCCTACCACAAAATGGCGGAGGAAATCTGGACTCAGGCGGGCGGGCAGGTTGACGGCTTCGTCCAGATGGTCGGCACGGCGGCGTCGTTGCGCGGCACGGGCGAAGCCTTGCGCCGACGCAACGAAAAAATCAGGCTCGTCGCCGTGGAGCCCTCCGAATCCCCGGTCCTCTCGGGCGGCAAAACGGGAGCTCATAAAATTGACGGCGTCGGCGCGGGCTTCGTCGTGCCGCTCTGGCGTGACGCGGTCGCAGACCAGATCGAGCAGGTCTCGACGGAAGAGGCCGCGGCGATGGCCCTCCGGCTGGCGCGCGAGGAGGGACTTTTTGCAGGGACTTCGACGGGCGGCAACGTCATCGCCGCCCTGCGGCTGGCCGAACAACTCGGGCCGGGCGCGACCGTCGTCACCGTCTTATGTGACACGGGGATGAAGTACCTGAAAACTTACGGGGCAAAATTGGCACAGGAGGCGTCGCAGTGAGAGAGCAGCAAATCGAATCTGACATCTACGTGTTCATAGGCGAGACCTACCATTCCAACTCGACCGCGTTCGTCAGGGGCGACGACGTTCTGCTCGTTGACGGCATGGCGAGCCGCACGGACGCCGAAAGTTTGCGGGAGAGGATCGAGGTCGGGATGCTGAAGCGCGTGCGGTTCATCATCGCCACGCACTACTTCAGCGACCACCTGGCCGCGCTGAAACTCTTCCCCCGCGCCGAAATCATCGCCCACCAAAACTACTTGCACACCTTCTCCACCGAGAGGTTCCGCACCGAGGAGGAGGCCGCCAACTTCGTCGAGCCGACGATGCTCGTCTCCGACTCCCTCGTGATGAAGTGGGGCCGCTACACGCTCGACATCTTCCACAACCCGGGCCACACGATGAGCACTCTTTCCATCGAAGTGCCCGAAGCCGACCTGCTCATGGCCGGCGACAACGTCGTCGGCAACATAGCCTACTTTTCATACTCAACCCCGGACATGGCACGCCACGCGCTTCATCGTCTCAAGCGCAGGGGGCGGAGTCGCCTGCTATCCAGCCATCAGGGCGTGCGCGGCAGCGAGGCGCTCGATAACGCCATGTTCTACCTCGACAGCCTGAAGACCAACGTCCGCGCGGCCTGGGCTTCGGGGAGCGAGGGTGAATCGGTCCTGCGGATTCCGATTGACCAGTGCCTGCCGCCAGAGCTGAAGGCTTCGCCCTACGAGGAGCTGTATCACGGCCGAAACCTCGAATCCGTCGTCGAGCGCCGCCTGCTTCTCACGTGACGAACGACGGGCCTCTCCTGGACGAAATCTTTCAAAAAACCGCTAAGGTCGGACGCCGCGACGCGCTTCGTCGAGCGCGGCGACGAGCGCGTCCGCGTCCCGTTTCTCCGTGCGGTAATTCGTGACGCAGGCGCGGGGGTGAAAACTTCGAGGCGCGTGCCGTCCGGGTCTTCGAAAAAGAGCCCGCCGGAGTCCGCCCCTTCGGCGTGCGGCACCACGCCGTCGTAGATGAGGCGCGCGCCGGCCGCGCGCACTTTGCTCTCAATCTCTTTTACCGCGACGATGTCCTCGACGCGAAATGACAAGTGGTGCAGGCCCGGCGTGCCCGCGTTGAAACGCCCCTCGCTCTGCTCCCAGAGCGTGAGCACGGTCTTCGCGCCTGCGCCGAGGAAGGCGAAGCGCCGGCCGGCGGCGTCCGACTCCTTCAAGACCTCCAGGCCGAAGATGTCCTGGTAGAACCGCACGGACCTCGCCAGGTCCGTGACGTTGAGGCCGACGTGCCCTGTCTGTACTTCGACGCCCATGACGTGCCCTCTCTTCAGTTTGAAATGGCCTGGCTTATAATGCCCGCCAGACTCTTCCGACGCGTAAACATTACGGGCGGCGGCTTCGTAAAGTCTTTGGCGCGCGATTCTTTTTTCTTATGACTTCTTAGAAACGCTCATGGACGACACCGCCGGCAGCCTCTACGAATTTGGCCCATTCCGCGTGGACGCGCAGCGGCACATCCTGCTGCGCGACGGCCGGGCCATCCCGCTCGCGCCCAAAGTCTTCGAGACGCTGCTCGCCCTCGTGCGCAGCGGCGGCCGCGTCCTCAAAAAGAATGAGCTGATGGAGGCCATCTGGCCGGACACCTTCGTCGAGGAGAGCAACCTCGCACAGCACATCTTCCTGCTCAGAAAAGTGCTCGGCGAGGAGAAGAGCGAGCACCGCTACATCGTCACCGTGCCGGGCGTCGGCTACCGCTTCGTGGCACAGGTCGGCGTGTCGGAAGCGCCGCGGGCGGCAGCCGCGCCGATGGCGGGCAGGCCCGGCGCGATGGCCGACATACGCCCGCCCGCCTCGCTCGCCGTCCTGCCCTTCAAGACCATCCACGCGACGGAAGGCGACGAAGTCCTCGGCCTCGGGATGGCCGACGCCCTCGTGATGAAGCTGAGCGGCCTGCGCCTCGTGAAGGTGCGTCCGACGACGGCCGTGCTCAAGTACGTGGGGCCGGGCCACGACCCGCTGGCCGCCGGGCGCGAGCTGGGCGTGGACGCGCTCCTGGATGGCTACTACCAGCGGCACGGCGAGCAGATACGTGTCTCCGTGCAGATCATACGGGTCCGCGACGGCGTCACGCTCTGGGCCGCCAAGTTCGACGAGAGTTTTACCAACTTCTTCGCCATACAGGACTCGGTCTCCGAGCACGTCGTTCGCGAGCTTGAGATCGAATTGAGCGGGGCCGAGCGCAGCCACCTCAGGAAAAATTATACGGACAACCCGGAAGCCTTCCGAGCCTACATCAGGGGGCGCTACTTCTGGAGCCGCCGGACGCCCGAAGGGCTCAGGAAGGGATTGGAGTACGCCCAGCAGGCCGTCGCGCTCGACCCGACTTACGCCGCCGCCTACATAGGCATCGCGGACACCTACAACCTGCTCGGCGCGCAGCACAGCGTGATGCCGCCCGGTGACGCCTTCCCGCGGGCGCGAGCGGCGGCCGAGCGCGCGCTCGAAATTGACCCCTCGATGGCGGAGGCTTTCGCCTCGCTGGGGTTCGTCGCCTATTGCTTCGACTGGGACTGGCCCACGGCCGAAGGCCACTTCCGCAGGGCGATCGAGCTGAGGCCGAACTACCCCACGGCGCACCACTGGTACGGCGAGTTCCTGTCAACGGCGGGGAGGTTCGAGGAGGCGGTCGCGTCGCTCCGCCAGGCGCTCGCCCTCGACCCGCTCTCGCTCGCGGTCGGCACAGACCTGGGGGCGACCTTCTACTACGCGGGCGATTACGAGCGCGGCGAGGAAGAGCTGCGCAAGGCTCTCGAAGTTGATTCCGCCTTCGTCCGCGCGCACCTCGTCATGGGCGCGATACAGGAGCGGAAGGGCGAGCACGCCTCGGCCGTGGCGTCGCTGCGCAGGGCGGCGGAGCTTTCCGGGCGCGACCCGGCCATCCTCCCGGCGCTCGGGCACGCGCTCGCCGTCTCGGGCGAGACGAATGAAGCGCGCGAGATTCTGAAGGAGCTAGGGCAACTGGCGGAGCGGCGCTACATCCCTGCGTGCGGCGTGGCCCTCGTCCACGCGGGGCTCGGCGAAAGGGAAGAGGTCTACCGCCGGCTCCGAAAAGCTTTCGACGAGCGCGACATGAATCTGCTCTGGCTCAAGGTCAACCCCAGGTTCGACTCCCTGCGCGGCGAAGCGGAGTTTGAAGAACTCGTGCGGCGCGTCGGCATACCATCCTGAGAAACATTAAGAATTTATGAGTGGCGGCCTAAAGACTGCGGGCGCGCTGTTGGTGCAAACTGGAAGGAGCTTGAAACGGATATGCTGTCACAGGAGTTGGTGAACGCGCTGAACGACAGAATCAAGAGCGTCCCCATCACGGCGACGCTCGGGATGGAGCTGGTCGCGCTGGACGAGGGTTACTGCGAAACGAGGACGCCGCGCGACCTGAGGTACGACGGCATCTTCGAGTCGTTCCACGGCGGGCTCCTGATGACGGTCGCGGACTCGACCGCCTGCTGGGCCATTTTGACGAAGACGGGCGCGGAGGCGCGGCTGACCACGACGGACATGAGCATACGGTTCCTCGCGCCGTGCCTGAGCGATCTGACGACGAAGGCCCGTGTCATCAAGTTCGGCCGCACGCTCTGCCCCGTCGAAGTGAACCTCTTCGACGCGGGTGGCCGTCACGTGGCCGTCGCACAGGTGACTTACATGCTGCTCGGCAAAGTTGCCGGCGGGTGAGCCCGACCGGCGAGGAGAATTAGATGGGAAAGAAATTTACTTTCAGACAGGTGGACGTGTTCACGGATGTCCCGTTCAAGGGCAACCCGGTCGCCGTCGTGCACGACGCGGACGGCCTCGCGCCCGACGAGATGCAGGCCATCGCCAGGTGGACTAACCTCTCGGAGACCACTTTCGTCTGCGCGCCGACGGACCCGCGCGCCGACTACTGGCTGCGCATCTTCACGCCCGCGGCCGAGCTGCCGTTCGCGGGCCACCCGACGGTCGGCTCCGCGCACGCCGTCCTGCGCGGAGGCTTGCGGCCGAAGATGCCGGGCACGCTCGTGCAGCAGTGCGGCAAGGGGCTGGTGCCCGTGCGTATCGTCGGCGAGAAGCTGCTTTTCGAGTTGCCGGAGCCGGCCGTGCGAGACCTCTCCGCCGAAGAGTTGGCGGCGGTCGCCGATGCGCTCGGAATCACAACGCGCGAAGTGGCGTCGAGCGCGCTCATAGACGTGGGGGCCGTCTGGCTGACGTTGCAGTTGACGGACGCGGACGTGGTGCGCGGCCTGAAGCCGGACCAGGCGCGCGTCGCCGCGATCACGCCGCGGGGCGCGGCCGGGGTGACTGTCTTCGGCAAGGACTCCGCGGGCGGCGAGGCGCTGTTCGAGGTGCGCTCGTTCGCCCCGGCGCACGGCATCAACGAAGACCCGGTGTGCGGCAGCGGCAACGGCTGCGTCGCGGTTCTGGCCCAGCGCGAGAGGCTGAGCGACGAAGACTCTTACGTGGCGAGGCAGGGACGCTGCGTGGGGCGCGACGGGCGCGTGGAGGTCAGGTTCGGCGAGGCGGGCGCGATCTGGGTGGGCGGGCAGGCCGTCACCTGCGTCGAGGGCACGCTGGAGACTTAAGAAATGGCACAGCACATAGGCATCGTGGCGTGCAGCGCCGAAGGCGCGGCGCTCTGCTACAGGACGATCTGCCTGGAAGCCCTGCCCTTGATGGGCGAGCACAACCACCCGCAGATCACCTTGAACTCGATCCCGATGGCCGAGCACATGCGCTTCATCAAGCGCGACGACTGGGACGAGGTGGCGAACTTGCTCCTGGCCTCGGCCGAAAGGGTCGAAGCCGCTGGGGCCGACTTCGCCATCTGCCCGGACAACACCTGCCACCAGGCGTTCAAGTACCTGCTGCCGAAGTCGCCCATCCCCTGGCTGCACATCGCGGAGGTGGTGACGGAGGAGGCGGCGCGGCGCGGCTTCCGGCGTCTGGGCGTCATGGGGACGAAGTATTTGATGGAGTCGCCGGTCTACCCTGAAGCGGCGGCCGCGCGCGACATAGAGTGCGAGATTCCCGGGCCGGAAGAGCGCGAGAGAATCAACGACATCATCTTCAAAGAGCTCGTCAACGGCATCTTCCCCGAAGAGTCGCGCCTCTACTTCAACGAGGTGATGGGAAGACTGAGGGAGCGAGGCTGCGATGCGGCCGTCCTCGGCTGCACGGAGATTCCTTTGATAGTCCGCCCGGACGACGCCCCGCTCCCGACGCTGGACTCCACGCGTCTCCTGGCGAAGGCCGCGCTGATGAGAGCACTGTCCACATAAGTCAAAATAGGCACAGAACGGCGGGGGCAAGCCCCTCTTCCTGACCTGCGAGGTAGCGTCGGCTGAATCATTCAGGCCACGCAGTCTCTCAGGTCAGGAAGGGCGGCTTGCCCCCGCCGGCTTGGCTAACCGGCCGTTGAGTTACTTGGCTTCCTCTGTGGCATAACTGTCCGCGCCGATGAAGTGGAGCGAGACGTAAGGCTCGTCGCCTATCACCCAACTGTCGTGCGGCGTGGGCGGAACGTAGAACAGCGTGCCGGCCGAAAGTTCTATTTCGACGCCGCCCGGCATCGCCACCATCGCGCGCCCCTTAAGAACCATCCCGACGTGCTCTACTTCGCAGAACGGCGTGCCGGCGACGGGGCTGACGTGCTCGGACCACTTCCAGCCCGGCTCGTAGCTGGCGCGCCCGACCGTCATCCCGCCGACGCGCACGACTTCCAGCTTGCCCTTCTCGAAGACGCGCGTCTCGTCCGGGGTCTCGAACCTCTTCAGTATCACTTCCAGCATTCTCAGTCTCCTTTAGAGGACGCCGATCGTCTCCATCTAAACCTCTATCGCCCCGCCACGCTTCCGCAAATACTCGCGGAAGGTGAGCGCGGGGTCTTTCGCCCGCTCCTCCAAAAACTCGTCAAAGTGGAGCTGCCTTCTCAGCGACACGCCGGCCCTCAGAGACTCAGCCTGCCGTCGCTCTGTCTCGCGTATGGCGAAGGCCGCGCGCAGTATCTCCTCGACGCGGTCGAGCGGGGCGAAGACGACGCCGTCGGCGTCCGCGAAGACCGCGTCCTCCTTGCCGACCTCGAAGTCGCCGAACCGCGCGCGGGAGAGCGCGTCCGTCGAGCGCGCGTCGAGCCGACGCGGCCCGGCGGGGTTGGAGCCGTAGGTGAAGACCGGAAAGCGCGTCTCAAGTATTTCGTCCGTGTCGCGGTGCAGGCCCCAGACGACAATGCCCGCGAGCCTGACGGTCATCGCTTCGAGCGTCGTCAGGTCGCCGATGCAGCCCTCGTCCGACCTCCCCTGGTTGCCTATGACGAGCACGTCGCCAAGGGCGGCGTCCCGCATTACTTCGATAAAGATGTCAACGCTTCCGGCGTGTTCGGCCGGCAGGACGCGGCCCGCGGCGCGCATCCCCGGCGCGAGCGGCCTGACGCCCGCGGGGGCCACGCGCAGCGCGACACCCGCCCTCATGCAGCCGTCTGCGATGAGCGGCGTCGTCAGTTGGTCGAAGGCTTCTTTCAAGTCTTGGTTGTTCATAATCAGTCTTCTTCTTCCAGCAGGAATTCAATCTTATTATTGGCCCGCCCTGCGGGAAAGTCTTTAGGGCCGGATTCAATAATTTTTATAGATTATTATGGTCTGAGAAACGCTAAGAATTAGGGGCTGCGGAAGGGTCTGGAAGGTGATAGGATCGCCCGTAGGAGGAACGAATGTCGGAGCTTCACATCAGGCCCGCTACGGAGGCGGACGTGCCGCTCGTCCTTCAGTTCGTCAAGGAACTGGCCCATTACGAGCGGCTGCTTCACGAAGTCGTGGCGACCGAAGAGTCGCTCGGCGAGACTCTGTTCGGCGCGCGGCCTTACGCGGAAGTGTCGCTCGGCTATCTGGCGGACACGCCGGCTGCCTTCGCGCTCTACTTTCATAACTACTCGACCTTCCTGGGCCGGCCTGGCATCTACCTGGAAGACCTGTACGTCAGGGAGGAGTTTCGCGGGCGCGGCCTGGGGCGCGCGATGCTGCGCCACCTGGCGCGGCTGGCGTTGGAGCGCGGCTGCGGCAGGCTCGAATGGGCCGTGCTCGACTGGAACGAGCCGGCCATCAATTTCTACAAGCGGCTCGGCGCGTCCCCGATGGATGAGTGGACAGTCTTCCGCGTGACGGGCGACGCCCTCGACAGACTGGCGGAATAATTAACAGGGATGGACAGGATGGACAGGATAAGAAAGATTTGAGATTTGAAATCTGAGATTTTTTTATCCTGCCTATCCTGTCCATCCCTGTTTGAATCCGCATCATCGTGCGGCGGCACGCCCGAAGTCTTTGGGCCGTCATCAATTTTTTTAAAGAAATTTCAATTTCAGGGGACGACGCGCGCGGCCCGGCTGTCGGCGTGTTACAGTCCGCACATGGACGAGGTCGAGTTGGTCATTTTCGACGTGGCGGGGACGACCGTGAAGGACGAGGGGCAGGTGACGGACGCGTTCGCGGCCGCGCTGTCCGAGCACGGCATAAGGGTCACGCCGGAGCAGTTGAGCGGCGTGCGCGGCTCGTCCAAGCGCGAGGCCGTGTTGCAATTCGTCCCGGAAGTGGGCTTGGCGGAGACGGTTTACGACTCGTTCCGCGAGCACCTCGCGCGGCTCTACAGGACGAGAGGCGTCGAGCCGGTTGAGGGCACGGAAGCCGTCTTTCGCTGGCTGAGGCGGAAGGGCGTCCGCGTGGCGCTCAACACGGGGTTCGACCGCGACACGACGGGGCTGCTCCTGAAGGCGCTGAGGTGGGACGAAGGCGTCGTGGACGCAGTGATCTGCGGCGACGACGTGAGGCGTGGACGCCCCGCGCCGGATTTGATCTTCCGCGCGATGGAGGAGGCGGGCGCGACCGACGCGAGCCGCGTGGTTAACGTCGGCGACACTGTGCTGGACTTACAGGCGGGCCACAACGCGCGCGTCCGCTGGAACGTGGGCGTCCTCTCCGGCGCGCACGGGCGCGAGCTTTTGGAGCAAGCGCCGCACACCCACCTGCTGAAGTCCGTGGCCGCGCTCCCCGACCTCTGGCCCGCCTGAAAAGCCTAAACTCGTCTCAAAATAATAACTCAACCCTTTGCGCCTTACGTCTTAACTTTGCGCCTTTGCGTGAACGGCTGTTTCTCGCAAAGGCGCTAAGTAAAAACGTAAGGCGCAAAGGCTTGAGTTTCTTATCGCGAAAGGGCAGCCTGCTCGCCGGGGCTTTCGACGCGGGAGGGTTGCGGCGGGTTCCAGTCCTGTACCCAGACGGTCTTGACGTTGACGAATTCGCGCAGGCCGTGTGAGCCGAGTTCGCGTCCGTAGCCGGAGCGCTTGACGCCGCCGAAGGGGAGGCGCAGGTCTGAGGCCACCAGCCCGTTGACGAAGACGGAGCCCGCCTCTATCTCGGCGATGAAGCGCCTCGCCTCGCGCTCGTCGTTCGTCCACACGCTCGCGCCGAGGCCGTAGGGCGTGTCGTTGGCGAGGCGGATTGCCTCCTCTGCGTCGCGCGCGCGGAAGAGGAGCGCGACGGGGCCGAACAACTCTTCGCGGTAGGCGCGCGCGGAGACGGGAACGTCCGCGAGGACGCTCGGCGCGTAGTAGAAGCCTGGGCGCTGAAGCCGCCCCCCGCCGAGCAGCAGGCGCGCGCCCGCGTCGAGCGCGTCTCGCACCTGCGAGTCCAGCTCGGCGAGCGTCCGCTCGGTCGCAAGCGGGCCGACCTCCGTCGCGTCGTCGAACGGGTCGCCGACGCGCAGCGCCTCCATCCCCGCGACGAAGCGGCGCTCGAACTCGTCGTAAATCTCTGCGGCGATGATGAAGCGCTTGGCCGCGATGCACGACTGCCCGCTGTTGAGCGCGCGCGCGCGCACGCCGGTCTTCACGGCCTCGCCCATGTCCGCGCTCGGCATGACGACGAAGGGGTCGCTGCCGCCGAGCTCCATCACGGTCTTCTTGATGTGGCGGCCCGCCTCGGCCGCGACGCGGCTGCCCGCGGCGTCGCTCCCCGTCAGCGTGACCGCGGCGACGCGCGCGTCCGCGATCAGTCTCGGGACAGTCTCCGCGCCGACGAGCAGCGTTTGAAACGCGCCTTCGGGGAACCCCGCGTGCCGGAAAAGCTCCTCGACCGCGAGCGCGCACTGCGGCACGTTCGAGGCGTGTTTGAGGAGCACGACGTTGCCTGCCATCAGCGCGGGCGCGGCCACGCGCAGGACTTGCCAGAAGGGAAAGTTCCAGGGCATCACGGCGAGCACGGGGCCGAGCGGCTCGTAGCGCACGTAGCTCTCTCGCGCCGCGGTCGGGACTCGTTCCTGTGCCAGAAAACGCTCGGCCTCCGCCGCGTAGTGGCGGCAGACGCGCGTGCCCTTGTCTAGCTCGCGCCCGGCGGCCGCGAGCGGCTTGCCCATCTCGGTCGTAATCAGTCGGCTGTAACGGTCGCGCCGGATTTCGAGCAGCTCGGCCACGCGCACGAGCATCGCGCCGCGCGCCGCGAACGACGAGCGCCTGTACGCGCGGAAGGTTTCCGAGGCCAGCCGCAGCTTCTCCTCGATTAACGCGCCCGAGTGCGGCTCGAAGCTCCGCAGCAACTCTCCCGTCGCGGGGTTGATGGTGGCTATCTTCATCTCAAGACGAGCGCCTCAATCGCTCATCCGGGGCGTCGCGCACGACCGCTAGGTGGCGACGCTCGGGGCCGTTGAGTCTGGGGGCAAGTGCCTGGGCCACCTGCTCGGAGACGGAGTCCTGTAGGGCGAAGAGGTCCGTGGCCTCCTCGTCGAACTTGGCGGCCCAGACGGTCGCGCCGTCGCAGACCCTCGCCAACTGCACGGAGACGCGCAGCCGGCCGCCGTCCCTCTGGTAGAGCCCGTAGAGCAGCGCCTCGACGCCGGGGGCTTGCGACCCATCGCAGAGGCCGAGCGCCGCGGGGGTCGGCAGCACTTTGAGCCCGCGTATGCAGCTCAGCCTGCGCGTCAGCGCGTCGGCCAGGCCGAGGCCCAGCGACTCGCAAGCCTCGCCGCCGAGCTGCCTGAAGGGCGGCACGGCCAGCGAGCCGATGGCGCGATCTTCGCCCGCGGCCGACTGACTCGTCACAGAGTCCGCGCCGCGCACGCGCGGGACGAAGAGGTAGCCGACCCCGGGCACGGTGACGATGAAGCGGTGCTCGCCCTTGCCCTCGCCGAGCGCGCGGCGCAGGAGGAAGATGTTCTGGGCCAGATTGCCTTCCTCGACGAAAGTGTCCGGCCAGACCTCGGAGAGCAGCTCGCCCTTCGTCATCAGGCGCCCTCCGCCGCGCAGGAGCGCGAGCAGCGTCTCGAAGGCTTTGGGCGTGAGCGGCACGCCCGAGCCTGCGCGCGTCAGGAGCCGCCGCCGCACGTCCACGCGGAAGCCCTCGAACTCGTAAATCTCTTTCAGTGGTTCATTCATGGCCTTCGGAAAATTTGAAGCGGGCCGTTTGTTTTCGGGGAGACGATTACTACTTGTCCAGCGCCTGCGCGAAGTCCGCGAGCAGGTCGCGCTCGTCCTCTGCGCCGACCGAGACGCGCACGAGGCCCTCGCCTATGCCTGCGTCGCGGCGCTGCTCGGGCGTGTGCTGGTGACTCCACATCGCCGCCGCGGGCACGACCAGCGTCGTGACGCCGCCGAGGCTCACGGCGCACTCCGCGAGCTTCAGGGATTCGACGAAGCTCTTGACCGCTCGCGCGCCCCCCTTCAGCTCGACGCTCATCATGCCCGTGAAGCCGCTCATCTGGCGGCGCGCGAGCGCGTGCTGCGGGTGCGACTCCAACCCTGGGTAGTTCACGCGCGCGACCTTCGAGTGTCCTTCGAGAAATTGTGCCAGCGCGAGCGCGTTGCGGTTCTGCCGCTCGACGCGCAGGCCGAGCGTCTTCAGCCCGCGCTGTAGCAGCCAGGCGTCGAAGGGGCTGAGCACCGCGCCGGAGACGAGCGCGAAGTCCCACACGCGGTTGACGAAAGATGCGGAGGCGACGACGGCCCCCGCCGTCAGGTCGTGGTGCCCGCCGAGGTACTTGGTCGCGCTGTGCAGGACGACATCAATCCCCAACTCAAGCGGCCGCTGGTTGACCGGCGTGGCGAACGTGTTGTCAATCATCGTCGTGATGCCGCGCGCCCGCGCCAGCTCGGCCACGGCGCGCAGGTCGGTCAGCCTGAGCAGCGGGTTCGAAGGCGACTCGACGTAGATCAGTTTCGTGTTGGGCCGCAGGGCGGCGGCGAACTCTTCGGGTTTCGTCTGGTCAACGAAAGTGCGCTCGACGCCCCAGCGCGGCACGAAGTCGCGGAAGAGTTTCGAGGTCGCGGAGTAGAGGTTGTGTTGCGTGACGACGTGGTCGCCCTGCTGCAAGAGCGTCATCACGGCCGCGTAGATCGCGCCCATCCCGGAGGCCGCGACCAGCGCGGCCTCGCCGCCTTCGAGCGCGGCGATGGTGGCCGCGACCTGTTTGTGGGCGGGGTTGCCGTAGCGCGTGTAGAACTCCGCCGGCTGGTCGGCCTCGCTGATGGCGGCCATGTGCTCGGCAGAGTCCGCGCCGAAGGTGGAGGTCAGCCAGATGGGGGCCGTGACCGCGTGCGTCTCGTTGAGTCCGTCCGAGCCGTGCAGCGCCTTCGTCTGCAAGCCCGCGCCTTCAGGTAAAGCGTTCGCCATCTTCCTAACTCCCCGCACGAAAGCCCGTTTCTTCTGCTATCATGCGCTCTTCGCAGCCGCTGAAATGTCAAATTGTATTGACACAATTTGACGAACAAGTGAGATTGTGCTTAATATAAGGAGAGACAATCGGGCTGTCAATAGAAATTTTATTATGACAATGTGGACACCAGATTTGAGCCGGCGCAGCGGCCCGCGTTACGCGGCCATCGTCGAGGCGATAGGCGAAGACGTGGAAACGGGCCGGCTCAAGCCGGGCGACCAGATGCCCACGCACCGCGACCTGGCGGGCCACCTGGGCGTCACGGTCGGGACGGTGACGCGCGCCTACGCGGAGGCCGCGCGCCGCGGGCTGTTAGTCGGCGAGACGGGGCGCGGGACGTTCGTCAAGAGCGGCCTTTTGGACACGGGGCTCGCGGAGTCGGATGAGGAAACGATAATTGATTTGAGTTTGAATCACCCGCCGCCTTCGCCGGGCGGCCTGCTCGCGCAGGCACTGTCCAGGACGCTCGCGAACCTCTCGGCGCGCCGCGGCACCGCCTCCTTGTTGACTTATCACACGGCGGCCGCGGGCAGGGAGCAGCACCGCGCGGCCGGCGCGGAGTGGGTGGCGCGCTCCGGGCTCAAGGCGAAGCCCGAGCAGGTATTGGTGTGTAACGGCGCGCTGCACGCGATGACGGTCGTCTTCACGACGCTGTGCAAGCCCGGCGAGACGGTCTTCACGGAGAGCCTGACTTACCCAGGGATGAAGAACCTCGCCAACCTGCTGAACCTGAGGCTGCACGGGCTGCCCGTGGACGACGAGGGCTTGGTGCCCGAAGCTTTGGAAGAGGCGTGCAAGCGCGGCGTGGCGCGCGTGCTCTACACGATACCGACTGTGCAGAACCCTCTGGGCACAGTGATGACAGAGAAGCGCCGCAGGGAGATCGCATCAATCGCCATCGCGCACGACCTCTCGATTGTCGAAGACGACGTGCACTACTTCATGCTGCCGAAGCCGCCGCGGCCGCTCTCGTCGTTCGCGCCGGAGAACAGCTACTACATCATGAGCACGTCGAAGAGCATCGCGGGCGGGATGCGCGTCGGGTTCCTGGTCGCGCCGGAGAGGATGGTCGAGCCGCTGTCAACTTCGCTGCGGGCGACCGTCTGGATGGCCGCGCCGCTAATGGTGGAGATAGCGTCGGAGTGGATCAAAGACGGCACGGCGGACAAGCTGGTCGTGGAGAAGCGCGCGGAGGCCGCGGCGCGGCAGGAGGTCGCGGCCCGTCACCTCGAAGGCTTCAGGTTGGACGCGCACCCGCTCAGCTTTCACCTCTGGCTGCACCTGCCGGAGCCTTGGCGCAGCAACGAATTCACGGCCCAGCTCAAGCGCCGGGGCGTCCTCGTCACACCATCCGAGGCTTTCGTGGCGGGCAGGGACGAGGCTCCGCACGCCGTCCGCATCTGCCTGGGCACGCCGCGCAGCCGCGCGCAGCTCGAAGACGCGCTCGCCGTCGTCCGCGACGTGCTGAAGGGCACGCCGGACCCCTGCCTCTCCGTCCTCTGAGCCACTCACGCTGCCTGCTGACACTCGGCGCACAGGTTCTGTGCCAGTTCGTCCTCCTGCGCGGGAGACGGATACCCGCACGCGGCGCAGGCCGACCATTGTGCGATAAGCCCCGCCTCCATCCCGTAACGCTCTCGCAAGAGGGCTTCGGCCCGCGCCACTATGTCACGACATTCCGCGGCGCTCAGTCTCTCGAACCCTGACGCCCAGGATTGCCGCTCGGCGAAGTCAGGGAACTTGGGCGCTTCGCCCCACTTCCACGAAGGACTCGCGGCCGCGCGACTCCTGCCCAGCAGGTGCAGGTGAACTTTCCTGTACTCCCTCGCCGTCTTAGGCCCCTGCGGCTCGGCCGCGTCGTTGAGCGCCCAGTTGCCAGCCTCCCAGTAGTTAACGCAGCCGCCGTCCAACTGCGGCAGAACGTCCAGCATGGCCCTCGCGGTCGCGGCCACCAGAAAAGACCAGAGCGTCAACTCTGCCGGCGTCAGCTCGTTCCGCTCCCAGACCTCGCGCGGAGGGTTCACGATGAGATTCCCGCCGTCCTCGCGGCCGACCAGAACTGCCCCCGCAGCGGGGAGCAGGATGTCCCCGCCGCCGCAAGTGAATAGCTTACGACCCATGAGAAATTTCGGCGTCATCTGGAATCCGCGCCGAACGACTCGACGTGCGCGGCGTACCATTCGGGCAGGCCGAGCGCGCGGACACACCCGGCGAGTTGCGTGACATAGCCCTGCTCGGCGGGCGCGTCGTCCATGTGCGGAACGATGTAGCAAAGCGCCGGGCGGTACGCGCCGTCGAGCGTTTCGGCGAGCACCGGCTCAGGCAGATATTTGAGGCCGAAGGTCTCCTCGATGTGCGCGTAAAGCCGGGCGATATCCTGGTACGTGAGCGCAGCCAGCGAGCCGTAGGCAGACGAGCGTTCCGAGCGGACGAGATTGGCGCGCCCGCGCACGCGAAGCTCGAAGCCGCTCAGTCGGGCCGAGACGACCTCGGCCGGAGTGATGCCGAACTCATCGGCCAGCACGTCGGGGTGCATGACCGTGCCGTAGAAGAAGACCCACACGCGTTTTACTGTCTCAGTCATTAAGTGCCCTCACGAACTCGGAGCGCCTTGTAAGTTTCCAGCGCCGGCCGCCGCGAGGCGCTCTTCAGCCAGGCGGTCTGCGACCCTGTGCGCGGGCGTGCCCGTGGCTTTCGCCTGCCCGAGGATGGCGAGCATCGTGTCGTAGATGGCGTTGACTTTTGACATAGTCTCCGCAACGTCCCAGCCCAGAAGCTCGCGGCAGCCGTTGATGATGCCGCCCGCGTTGGCGACGTAGTCGGGCGCGTAGGTGATGCCCAACTCTTCGAGCGCGTCGCCGTGCCGCTCCTCGCTGAGCTGATTGTTGGCAGAGCCTGCGACGACGCCCACTTTCAGGCGCGCGAGCGTCTCGTCGTTGATGACGCCGCCGAGCGCGCACGGGGCGAAAACGTCCGCCTCGACGCCGAATATCTCGTCGGGCTCGACCGCCTCCGCGCCGAACTCGCCGACGACGCGGCCGACGCGCGCCTCGTCCACGTCAGCGACGACTACTCGTGCGCCGCGCGCGCGCAGTTCTTTGGCAAGGTTGTAGCCCGTGTTGCCGCAGCCCTGGACGGCGACCCTCAGGCCGTAGAGGTCGTCTGCCCCCCAGCGGTGTTTGGCGGCCGCCTGCATCGCGCGCAGGACGCCACGGGCCGTCACGGGCGAAGGGTCGCCGGACGCGCCCGCGAGGCCCGCGACGTGCCGCGTCTCCATCCTCACGTACTCCATGTCTGCGGGCGACGTGCCCACGTCCTCGGCGGTGATGAAGCGCCCGCCCAGGCTCTCCACGAAGCGGCCGTGCACGCGGAAGAGGCGCTCGCGGTCCTGTGTCCTGTTGTCGCCGATGATGACGGCCTTACCGCCGCCGAAGGGGAGCCCGGCGAGCGCGTTCTTGTAGGTCATCCCGCGCGAGAGGCGCAGGGCGTCGAGGCTCGCCTCCTCGTCGCTGGCGTAGTTCCAGAAGCGCGTGCCGCCGACCGCGGGGCCGAGCGCCGTGCTGTGGACGGCTATGATCCCGCGGTAAGCGCCTGCGGGGTCGGACCAGAGCACCACCTGCTCGTGCTCGCACTCGGCGTAAAGCTCGCAAAGGTTTCTGCCGGCGGGAGGGCTGTTCATGTGAGTTAGGATGCCACGCGCGGGCGCGCGGAGTCTTTAACACGGCGTCAAAAGTTTTTAAGAATTCTCAACGCCGCCCCTTCGTGTATAGTTTACAGGAAGCAAGGCGGCGACACGGGCGGCTCAAAGGACGCCAGCGGCCGCGGGTGACTTCTCGCCACGCATAAGTTATATTCACACCCATCGAACTCTACGAACGACTGATTAATCTCCGTCGAAGCAACCCGGACGCGTTCGCGCGCCTCGCCGCCGAGACGAACGAGCGGCGGAGCGTCTGTCGAACGGCCGCCGGGCGGAAAACCGAATTGACTCAAAGGGAGGAAAACAATGTCCAGTAACGTGAGCGACAACAGCCAGGGAGACACCGGCACGAGAGACATCACCTACGACCTGATTAGCACGGCCTACCACCTGCTACAGGGGGCCGAGACGGTCGCCCTGTACGTGGCGGACGCGGAGCAGGAGGGCGACCAGGAACTGATCCAGTTCTTCCGCGAGACCAAAGAGGAGTACCAGCGGCGGGCAGATCGCGCGAAGCAGTTACTCACCAGACACCTCGGCGAGAATAGCGCCCGGGCGGCCGGCGGCTCGTAAAAAAGACAACTCGTATCTAAACTAACGCGCCGGCGCACACACACAGCGCCGGCGCATTAGTTTTGCCCTCCCGGCCGGAATCTCCCCGGATTTTTTCAGCTTATTTCCCCCAAATTTGTTGACACGAACCCGCCCCCGGCGGTGTCCTACCTATTAAGAGGCCGGAAAACTCACCTCTATTTCTCGGTTATTTGAGACTAAACTCCGTTGATAATTTTGGTTGACTTCCCGAAAAGCGTGTGCTAAAAAACCAGCACGTGCTAAAAAACCAGCACCACCTGCGGGCGCGGTGCGAATCTTTTCAGAGGGCAAAAAATTGTGATGGACAAGAAGGAAGTCAACACGCTGTCCAGGCGCGAGCAGCAGATCATGGACATCGTCTACAGCCGCGGGCAGGCGAGCGCGACGGATGTCATGGAGAACCTGCCCGACCCGCCGAGCTACTCGGCCGTGCGGTCGCTGCTGCGCGTGCTCGAAGAGAAAGGCCACCTGCGGCACAAGCGTGACGGGCAGCGTTACGTCTACTCGCCCACGGTGGCGCGCGAGCGCGCGAAGCGCTCGGCCCTGAGGCGCGTGCTGCAAACCTTTTTCGACGACTCGGCAGAGGAGGCGGTCGCGGCCCTGCTGGACATCTCGCAGGAGAAGCTGTCGGACGGCGAGCTGGAGCGCATGGAGGAGTTGATCAAACAGGCCAGAAAGGAAGGGCGCTGAGGATGGACAACTTCTGGAATATTTTAGCGCCGCACGACGGCCCCGAATTTTTGGGACTCCTCGCGGTGGCGGCGGTGAAGGCGACTTTGCTGGTCGCTTTCGCAGCCCTGCTCACACTGACCCTGCGCCGGCTGTCGGCCGCCACGCGCCACCTGCTCTGGGCTTCCACCTTGTGCGCGGCGCTCCTGCTGCCCTTCCTGTCCTTCATGAACGTGTGGGAGATGCCGATTCTCCCCCCGCGCGCGTCCGTGGCCGACGTTGCCGCCCCGAAGGAATTGAACGCGGGCGACCAATTTTCTGGCACAGAATCGGCGCGGAGGGCGACTGTTTCGGCGCGGTCGTCGGAGGAGAGCGACGCTGCGCGGAAGATGAGCAGCCTTGCGCCCGGTTCAGGGCCGCTCGACCGGCCGGCGCAGGCGCAGGCCGCGCCCGCAGTTTTACCGCGGCTGGTTAACTGGGCTCTGGCCGTTTGGGCCGCAGGGGTGTTGCTGCTTCTAATCAGGCTGCTGGTCGGGCTCGCCGCCACGGGTCTTTTGGCCCGCCGCGCTGTGGAGTTCAAAGACCCTGCGCTGGCCCAATTGTTTTCGTCCCTCCTGGCCGAGGTGAAGTTGAAAGGCGGGGTCCGCCTGTTGCGCAGCGACCGCACTTCGATGCCGGTCGTGTGCGGGATTCTGCGGCCCGCCGTCCTGCTGCCCGCGGAGGCCGAAGGTTGGACCGAGGAGCAGCGGCGGCTGGTGCTGCTGCACGAGTTGACGCACGTCGCGCGGCGCGACTGTCTGACGCAGATGATCGCGCAGGTGGCTTGCGCCGTCTACTGGTTCAATCCGCTCATCTGGTCCGCCGCACGCCGCCTGCGCGTCGAGCGCGAGCGCGCCTGCGACGATTACGTGCTGAGCGTCGGCACGAGGCCGTCCGACTACGCGCACCACCTGCTCGAAATCGCGCGCTCGATGCAGGAGCGTTCCGTCTTCAGTTGGTCGCAGACGGCCAGCGTCGCCATCGCGCGCCGCTCGCAACTGGAAGGCAGGCTCCTGGCTATTCTTAGCAAGGAGAACGAGCACCGCGCCGTCTCGCGGGCGGCCGCCGCGGGGCTCGTCGCGTTGGTCTGCGTGCTGCTCGTCTCGCTGGCGGTGGTGCGCCCGACGGTGAGTAACGCGCAAAACGCGCGCTCTACTAAAGAGACTCCCGCGGCCGGAAAGTCTCTGCCGGACACGGCCACGCACGAGGCGTGGCACGCCGCAATCAGTCAAACCGAGGAGGCGGATGAGGCGGCCGACGCGCAGGAGAGCGCCGGTGTCTTCATCGCCCCCGAGCAGGCAGAGGGGCCGACAGACGTGGACGCGGAGGAGAGCGTCGAGCCGCCTTCGGAGCCGAGTGTCGAGCCGGATGCGGAGCAACTCGCCGCGCAGCCGGCCCCGCCGGTCTCCCCGCTGCCGTTGGCCGTTGGCCCAATGCGCCCCTTACCTTTCGTCGGTATCCAGTTCGGACACGAAAGTAAAAACTCTGCCCAGGACAAGTCGGGCGATTTCATAGACGAGATGGCTTCGGTCGGTCTGACGAACCTCTCCGTGGACGAGTTGATAGCACTGAAGTCGTCAGGCGTGACCGCGGACTACGTGAAGGGTCTGCGCGCGCTCGGCTTCAACAACCTGACGCACAGAGAACTCATCTCGGTGGCTAACAACGACGTCACGCCGGATTACATTAAGAGCATCCGCGCGGCCGGCTACAGCGAGCTGGCACTGAAAGAGCTACTCACTTTCCGCATTCACGATGTCACGCCGGAGTACATCAAGGCGCTGAAGGATGCGGGCTACGCCAACCTGCCGGCGCAGCAGTTGATTCAGTTCGCGGTCCACGAGGTCAGCCCCGCGTTCATCGCCGCGATGCGCGCTCTAGGCTTGAGTAACCTGCCGCCGCGTGACCTCGTCGCCCTGCGCGTCCACGACATCACGCCCGAATTCATACGCAAGGCGCGCGGCAAGCTGGGAGAGCTGAGCCTACAGCAACTCGTCGCCCTGAAGAACTCGGGCGTCCTCGAAGAGGACGATGACGAGAAGTGAGGAAAAGGAGTCCGTTGATGAAGAACTATCAAACGACCGTTGCCAAGTTTTGTGCCATGACGGCCGTGTTCCTGGCCGCCTTGCTGGTCTTCCCCTCGCTCGCCGCGGTGGCCGCGAACGACGCGAACTCCACAATCGTCGCCGGCAGCGCCGCCGCCCCGGCGCAACGTTCAATCACGGGCGAGTGGGTCGCAGAGTTCAGCCGCAAGAACCCCGATGAGGTTCAGTTCACGATCATCCGGCGCGGCGAGCGCCGCGGCCAGCACACGTCCAGCGACGGCATCCCGCTCAGCGAGTTGCAAGGGCTGACCCGCGAGCAGGCGTTCGGCCCGCGGGCGGAAGTTAATTTCCGCATCGCGCGCGAGGCGGGCACCTTCCAGTGCGAGGGCTTCTTCAAGGAGGGCAGGGGCGCGGGCCAGTGGACCTTAACGACGAGCCCGAATTTCGTCTCGGCCATGCGCGCGCGCGGCTACGACAATTTGAGCGAGGACGACCTTTTCACCGCCGCGGTGGTGGACGTCAGGGTTAAGACCGTGGACGACTTGAAGGCGGCCGGCTACGACCGCCTGACGTATGACGAAGTGGTCGAGGCCAGCATCTTCAAAGTCACGGGCGAATTCATACGCGAGATGAAGGCGGCCGGGTTCGACAACCTGAGCTTCAAAAAACTGGTCGAGGCGCGCATCTTCGAGGTGGACGGCAAGTTCGTCAGGGAAGTCGAGGCGATGGGCTTCGGCCGCCAGCCGTTCGACAAGCTGGTGGAGATGCGCGTCCACGAAATCACGCCGGAGTTCATCGGCCGGATGCGCTCGATGGGCTTCGACAATCTCTCGCTGGACGAGTTGGGCGACCTGAGCGTCCACGACGTGACGCCGGAGTTCGTCAACGGAATCAAGGCCGAGGGCTTCTCGCCGATCACGCCGGAGCAGGCGGTCGAGCTGAAGATTTTCGGCGTGGACCGCGACTTCATCCGCCGCGTGCGGGCGAAGGGCTTCCCGGACGTGACCTTAAAGCAGCTCGTCGAGCTGCGCATTCACGGCGTCGTCAAGTAGGCAATAATTATCGGGGAGGTGTCTTTGATGAAAAACTCTCAACTTCCGCGCGCCCGCTTCGCGCTCGCACTCGCGCTGCTGGCTTTCTCCGCGCTCGCCTGCGCGACGGCTGACGGGGCCGTGGACGCGAGCCTCTTTTTTACGAAGACGACGCCGCTAGCGCAGTCGCAGACTCAGCTCTCCGGCGAGTGGGTCGCGGAGTTCAGGCGCAACAAGCCCGGCGAGATTCACTTCACCTTCCACCGCCGCTCCGAGCACGGCGGCGTCAACATGACGGGCGACTCGCTCTCCCTGAGCGAGTTCCAGGGCCTCGGCGCGGACGTGGCCTCCGCGGCGCGGACCAACGTCAACTTCAGCATCGTGCGCGAGGCCGGGACGTTCGCGTGCGAGGGCTTCTTCCGCGAGGGCAAGGGCGCGGGCTTCTGGACGCTCGCGCCGAATCAAAACTTCGTCTCGGCGATGCGCAGCCGCGGCTACGACAAGCTCTCGGACGAGGACTTGCTGAGGGCGGCGCTGCACAACCTGACGACGAAGTTCGTGGACGAGTTGAAGGCGGCGGGCTACGACCGCCTCTCCTTCGAACAGCTCAACCGGGCGATCACGCACGACGTGACGCCGAAGTACATACGCGAGATGCAGGCGGCCGGCTACCAGGGCCTGACGGTGGAGGAACTCGTCCGCGCGAGGAACCACGACGTTGACGCCGAGTACGTCCGGCAGGTGCGAGCGATGGGCTTCGACCGCCAGCCGTTGGAGAAGCTGATTCGCCTGCGCAACCACGACATCACGCAGGAGTTCATCAACCAGATGCGCTCCATCGGCTTCGACAATCTTTCGATTGAGGAGCTAATCAGGCTCAAGAACCACGACATCACGCCCGAGTTCGTCAACGGCCTGAAGGAGGAAGGCTACGCGCAAATCTCCGCGGAGGAGGCCATCCGCCTGAAGAACCACGACGTTGACCGCGACTACATCCGCCGCGTCAAGGCCAAGGGCTTCACGGGGCTGAGCCTTGAGCAGCTCATCAGGCTGCGCAATAACGACATCATCCAGTGACCTGCGAATCCGAAGAAGGCCGGGGCGAGCGGACTTTTGCGCCCCGGCCCCGCGACATACATTTTTTTGGAAATAGTTGCCATAAACCTCCCCCGGGCGGTGTTACACACACGAGACTCTCTCCCGGTCTCACGCTCTAAATAAGTCAGCGACAATCACGAGCCAGAAGGCGACCCAGGCGGGGGTCGAAAAATATCCGTGTGCCAATTTTATGAGAATCGCAATCACACTGAGCTTCATTCTGCTGTGCCTGGTCAACACTTCTTTGGCCCAGACGCCCGTGGGCGAGACGCCCGTCCCGGCGGCCTCGCCGGTCGGGAACCCTGCGGAGGTCAAACCCGCGACGGAGATTCAAACGACCTCGGCTCCATCGTCCACAGCCGAAGACCCAGAGGTGAAGTCCGCGGCCGACAGCCCGGCGGCGCGGTACGCGAGGAAGGACGCGCCCGTTCGCATCCCGCGCCTCGAAGCGCCGCCGGTGATTGACGGCCACCTGGACGACGCCGTCTGGCGCACGGCGGCCGTCTTCAGCGACTTCCTGCAAACGCAGCCGGGCGACAACGTGAAGCCGACGCACCCGACGGAGGTGCGCGTCGGCTACGACTCGAAGAACTTCTACCTCTCCTTCAACGCCAAGCAGCCCCGCGACAAAATCCGCGCCACCATCGCGCGGCGCGACGCGATCTTCGACGACGACTACGTCCTGGTCCACCTCGACACCTTCAACGACCAGCGCCAGGCTTACCTCCTGTTCTTCAGCCCGCTCGGCATCCAGGCTGACGGCACTTTTTCGGAGGAGCGCGGCGAGGAGTACAGCCTCGACATCGTGATGGAGTCGAAGGGCGTGCTGACCGAGGACGGCTACACCATCGAGGTCGCCATCCCGTTCAAGTCGCTGCGCTACGAGGCGGGCAAGAACAAGCAGTGGGGCTTTCACATCAACCGGCGCGTCAAGTACAACAACAACGAGTACAACTCGTGGATGCCGACGAACCGCAGCGTCAGCGGGTGGCTCACGCAGGCGGGCCGCATCACGGGCCTCGAAGGCATCGAGACGACGCGCCAGCTCGAAGTCATCCCTTCCTTGACGCTCTCGGAGGCTGGCCGGCGCACGCGCTACACCTTCGACGGCGACCCGGCCGGCCGCTACGTCAACGACGGCGTCAAGAGCGACTTCGGCGTGACGGCCAAGTTCAGCCTCTCGCCGACCGTCACGCTCGACTTCGCCTACAACCCCGACTTCGCGCAGGTCGAGGCCGACGCGCCCGTGACGACCGCCAACCAGCGCTTCCCCATCTTCTTCCCCGAGAAGCGCCCCTTTTCCTGGAGCGTTTCGACATCTTCCAGAGCGGCCTCAACATCGTCAACACGCGCGCCATCGTGGACCCCGACGTGGCCGTCAAGCTCACGGGCCGGCGCGGGCGTAACACCTTCGGCCTGCTCTACGCCTCCGACAACTTCCCCGGCAACTTCACGAAGGACGAGCGCCAGGATTTGTTCGAGTGCCAACTGGAACGACAGAAAGACCCGTCTGTCGCCTGCGGCATCGAGCGCTTCGTGGACAAGAACGCGGACATCGCCGTCCTGCGCCTCAAGCGCGACGTGGGCCGCGAGCACAACCTCGGCCTCTTCGCCACGAGCTACAACTTCGTCGAGCGCCACAACAACACGATCGGCTTCGACGGGCGGTTCCGGCTGAACCCGAAGACCGTGACCGAGTTCCAGGTCGTCGGCACGACCTCGCGCCGCTTCTTCTACGACTACGACCAGGACAAAGACCTGTACCGCACGGGCAACGGCTTCGGCTACAGGGCCTACCTTGAGCGCGGCGACCGTAACCTGTACATGAACTTTCTAGCCATCGGCCGGACGCGCGACTACCGCGCCGACGTGGGCTTCACCCAACGCTACGACACCAACTACCTCGGCTCGTTCATACAGTACGTGACCGACCGCGACGCCAAAAAGAAGATCATCTACAGGCGCATCCAGAACGCGACCAACATCGAGTACGACTGGCGCGGGCGCGCGCAGCACTGGATCACGGACACGCAGGGGATGCTGGCCTTGCAGCGCAATACTTACGTCGGCGCGACCTTCCAGTACGGCTACGAGCGCGTCTTCGAGCACGAGTTCGGCGCGCGCCGGAGCGCGACGCGGCCCGGCGCGTTCTTCGGCCCGGACTCCGAGCGCTCCGCCAACATCGTCGCCGGCCAGTTGTTCATCGAGACGACGCCGAACAAGCAGTTCTTCGCCTTCGTCCTCGTGGACTACACCTCAGGCCAGATGGACTACGACTACGGCGCGGGGCCGGACTTCCCGCGCGTCAGCCGCGGGGCGCTGCTCGACCCGCAAGGCGGCTTCGACCCCGGGCCGGGCCGGCAGTTGTTCATTGATTCCAGTTTCCGCTATCAGCCGACGGCCGCCTTCCAGACCCAGCTCGACTACAGAAAGGTGCGGCTGCGGCGCAAGGACACGGGGCTCATCGCCTTCGACGACAACATCTACAGCTCGCGCTCGACCTACCAGTTCTCGCGCAACACCTTCGCGCGGCTCCGGCTCGACTACTCGACCATCAGCCGGCACCTGCGGCCGCAACTGGTCTTGGGCTGGACGCCGAACCCCGGCACGGCGCTCTACCTCGGCTACAACGACGACGTGAGCTACAACGGCTACAACCCCTACACGGGCGAGTTAGAGCGCGGCCTGCGCGGCAACGGCCGCACCTTCTTCATCAAAGCCTCCTACCTTTTCCGCAAGAGTTTTTGAGAGGCGCAGGGCATTTTTCAACATCGAACGGGAAACGGGCGGCCGACGGGCGGCCCGTTTCTCGTTCGGGTGAAAAATTTTCGCCGCCCGAAAAAAACTTTGCAAGAAGCCGGGACTGTGCCATTTTTATGCGAAATGCTTATGGGATTTCGCCCCCGGCCCGATTCTCGGTTAAGATGCTCGGCCGTTTACCGACCAAAGGCCGCGGGATCAAAACATGAAAAGAACTCTCTTCGTCCTCTTTCTCGTCATTCAAACGACGCTCCTGGCCTTCGGGCAGACGCCCGTGCCGGCGCGTTACAACAAGTTTCTCTTCGGCGTGGACTACTACCCGGAGCACTGGGACGAGGAGATGTGGGAACGGGACGCGCGCCGGATGCGCGAGGCGGGCGTGAATGTAGTCCGCATGGGCGAGTTTGCCTGGGCGCTGATGGAGCCCGAGGAAGGGAAGTTCGACTTCTCGCTCTTCGACCGCGCGATTGCGACGCTCGCGCGGCACGACATCAAAGTCATCCTCGGCACGCCGACCGCCACGCCGCCGAAGTGGCTGACGCACAAGTACCCGGAAGTCCTGCACGTCTACGTCAACGGGCAGCCGGCCGACGACCAGTCGCGCCGCCACTACTGCTACAACAGCCCCGTCTACCGCCGGCTCTCCAAGCGCATCGTCGAAAAAATGTCCGAGCACTACAGGGACAGCCCGCAGGTCGTCGGCTGGCAGATTGATAACGAGTTCAATAACGAGAACCCTGAGTGCTACAGCCAGAGCTGCCGCGTCGCCTTCCGCGGCTGGCTCAAGGACAAGTATAAAAACCTGAATGAGCTGAACAGGAGGTGGGGCACAGTCTTCTGGAGCCAGCTCTACACGGATTGGGAGCAGATTGACCTGCCCTCGACGACACCCGCCTTTCACAACCCTGCGCTCGTGCTCGACTACAAGCGGTTCATCTCCGACTCCGTCACCTCCTACATGGAGGATCAGCTCGGCATCATCCGACGGACCCGCCCCGCGGACTGGGTCACGCAGAACGGCGTCTTCAAGAACATAGACTACTTCCGCATGGACCGTAACCTTGATTTGCAGTCCACGGCCAACTACCCGCTCTTCGTGGACGAGCCGCAGTACCCGATTGCGACCGCCCTGACCTTCAGCCGGAGTTTCACGGGCCGCTTCATGATTATGGAGCAGCAGACGGGGCCGGCCGGTCAGACTTATCTGCTGCGCGTGCCCAGGCCGGGGCAGATGAACCTCTGGGCCTTCCAGAGCATAGCCCACGGCGCGGACGGCATCGTCCACTTCCGCTGGCGCTCGGCCCGCCGCGGCGCTGAGGAATACTGGTACGGCGTCCTCGATCACGACGACGTGCCGCGCGCGCGCTTCGAGGAGTTCAGGAAAGAGGGCGCGGAGATTAACCGCATCGGCGCGGAGATTCTGGACTCAAGGGTAGTCTCGGACATTGCCGTCATCTACGACTTCGAGACCGAGTGGGCTTACGACCATCAATATTTCACGCGCGAGGTCAACGCGCGCACGGGCCTGGGCCACCTGCTGCGCGCAGCCTCGGAGCTGAAATACAACGTGGACTTCATCAGCCCGGCGGGCGATTTCAGTCGCTACAAAATCATCTTCGCCCCGTACCTGCTGATGGTGGACGCGGAACTCGCGGGCAGGATTAAGGAGTTCGTCCAGCGCGGTGGGATTTTCGTCATGGGCGCGCACGGCGCGGTCAAGGACCGCGACAACGCGATGACCGCGCAGACCATCCCGATTGAGGGGCTGACGGACCTGTTCGGCGCAGAGGTCGAGGCGTTCCAGGTCTACCAGCAGCCTTCGGCCGGGAAGAACAACCTGACCTTCACGGCGGGCGAGAGGCGCGTGGCCGCGAGCGTGCCGGTCAACGTCTTCGCCGACGTGCTCAAGCCGCGCGGCGCGACAGTCATTGCCGTCTGGGAGAAGGATTTCATGAAGGGGCAGCCCGCGGCCACGGAGAATCGAAGGGGGACGGGCAAGGCCGTCTACTACGGCTCCTTCTTCAACCTGGACGCCGCGCGCCACCTCGTCCGCCGCTACGCGGCCGAGCTGAGGCTCCCGCCGCTGTTCGAGAATTTCCCGAAGGAGGTCGAGGTCACGCGCCGGATCAAGGGCCGCGACAACTACTACTTCGTCCTCAACCACTCGGAGGCGAGCGTGACGGTCAGCCCCGGCGCGGGCTTCTACGACCTGCTCGCGGGACGACCGTCGCCCGCGACGCTGACGCTCAAGCCTTACGGGTACGTGGTGCTGAAGAAGTAGAGGGTCGGTTTGAAAGCGTAAGAATTCCTCGCCAGGGCGGGGGTAAACCGCCCTTCCTGACCTGCGAGGCGGCGCGGGGTGAATGGTTCAAGTCAAAATAATTTGCAGGTCAGGAAGAGGGGCTCGCCCCCGCACGCTTTGATGTGGCTCAGGCTTCGTCGCCGGCTTCCAAGTGAAACTCGACGATATCGCGGATGTGCTCTTCGTAGTCGGGCGGCAGCTTCTTGAATTCGACGCCGAAGCCCACGTTGGGGATGTGGTAGGCGACGCGGCCCCAGACGACGCCCTCCATGACGCGCTGGCTGTCGGGCGCTAACAGGAGGCGTATGAAGATGAGGTCCGCCTTGGTGACCTCAAGCTGAGTCTGCACGAAGCAGCCGCCGACGCTGAGCGTCGTGATCCGGCCCTTGTAGACGCAGGCCGGCGTCTCGCCCCAATCAACTTCGATGGAGTACTTGATGCGCGGGAACTTGCGCCGTTCTTTAAATGATTTCGGAGGAGTGTTGTCCATGTCGCTGACGTAGATTTTATGATGACGGATTGAGTCGTATGAGTCAATTTCCCACTGGCACAAAACTGAGGAGGATGAATCTCTAGATGAGCAGGAAAGTATCCAGACGCACATTCGCGAAGCTGGCCGGCGCGGCGGCGCTGGCTTCGACGACGGCCAATCCCTTCGAGGCGGCGGCCTCCGCGCTTGCGCAACCTGCGCAACAGGGCGCGGGCGGCTCGCCGCGCTCCTTCCCGCAGGGCTTCCTCTGGGGCACGGCGACCGCCTCCTATCAGGTCGAGGGCGCGGTCAAGGAGGACGGACGCGGCCCCTCGATCTGGGACACCTTCTCGCACACGCCCGGCAAGACGGTGGAGGGCGCGACGGGCGACGTGGCAACAGACCACTACCACCGCTACAAGGGGGACGTGCAGTTGATGAAGGCGCTCGGCGTCAAGGGCTATCGCTTCTCCGTCGCGTGGCCGCGCGTCTTCCCGAACGGCGACGGCGCGCCGAACCCGAAGGGCCTGGACTTCTACAACCGGCTCGTGGACGAGTTGCTCGCCAACGGCATAGAGCCTTACGCGACGCTGTACCACTGGGACTTGCCGCAGTCGTTGCAGGACCGCTTTGGTGGCTGGGAGGGGCGCGAGACTTCGGAGGCGTTCGCGCGCTACGCGGGCCACGTCGCCGAGCGGCTGACAGACCGCGTCAAGCACATCTTCACGATCAACGAGTTCGGGGCCTTCTTGGAGGTGGGCTATCGCTGGGGCGTCCATGCGCCGGGGCTGAAGCTGACGGGCCTGCGCCTGAACCAGACGCGCCACCACGCGGTTTTGGGCCACGGGCTCGCGGTCGAGGCCATCCGCGCGAAGGCGAAACCTGGCACAAAAATCGGTCTGGCCGAGAACATCACCATCGCCGCCCCCGTCATCGAGACGCCCGAGCACGTCGCGGCGGCCGAGCGCGCCACGCGCGAGATGAACGCGCAGTACCTGACCGTCATCATGGAGGGCAAGTACACGGACTGGTATCTCAAAGAGGCCGGGGCGGACGCGCCGAAGTTCACGCCCGCAGACCTGAAGACCATCTCGTCGCCCCTGGACTTCGTCGGCATCAACGTCTACACGCCGCAGTTCGTGCGCGCGGACCCGTCCTCCCCCGTCGGCTTCGCGCACGTCCCGCACCCGAAGTCCTTCCCGCACGCGCCGTCGTTCTGGCTCTACGTCGCGCCGGAGGCGCTCTACTGGGGGCCGCGCCACGTCTCGAAGCTCTGGGGCGCGAAGGAGATTTACATCACGGAGAACGGCTGCTCGTCCGCGGACGAGCCGGCGCAGGACGGCAAGGTCTACGACACCGACCGCGTCACCTACCTGCGCAGCTACCTCACGCAGCTTCAGCGCGCCACCTCGGAGGGCGTGCCCGTGCGCGGCTACTTCCTCTGGAGCCTGATGGACAACTTCGAGTGGGCCGACGGCTACACCAACCGCTTCGGTCTGCACCACGTGGACTACTCGACGCAGAAGCGCACGCCGAAGCTGAGCGCGGACTTCTACCGCGAAGTCATCGCCCGCAACGCCGTCGCCTAGACTGAGAGCGGATTCAAACAGGGATGGACAGGATCGTCAGGATAAAGAATTTTAGATTTTTTTATCCTGTCTATCCTGTCCATCCCTGTTAATTTCTTGCCTGGCCTGACGAAGCTTATTGCGGCAGCGCGTAGGCGACGAGCGTGTCGGAGAGTTGCTGGCTGAGGGCTCTGAGGAAGCCGCCGCCGCCGGCCGCGACGACGACGTATTGCCGCCCGCTCTTTCGCCCGCGGTAGGTCATGGGCGTGGCGTGGCCGTTGGCTTCGAGCCGCGTCTGCCACAACTCTGTGCCAGTTTTGGCGTCGAAGGCGCGGAGGCGGCGGTCGGTCGTCCCGGCGATGAAGACCAGGCCGCCGGCCGTGACGATTGAGCCGCCCAAATTCTGCGTCCCCGTCCGGCGCACGCCGCGCGCCTCAAGCTCTTCGACGATTCCGAGCGGCACTCGCCAGACGATCTCGCCCTTGTTCAAATCCACCGCGCTCAGCGTGCCCCACGGCGGCTGCTGGCACGGCCAGTTGTGCTGGTCGCGGAACCACGCGTACTCCTCGAACCGGCCCTGGCGCACGTAAGGAATCGGCGCACCCTCCGGCTGCTTCGTCATCGCGCCGACGGCCCCGTCCTCGTTCATGTTCACGAAGAGGTATGCGCTTCCCGGGTCGAACGACGCGCCGGACCAATTTCCGCCGCCGTGAAAGCCCGGGAACATGAGCGTCGGCTCGACCGCGGCCGGCGTGTAGAGACCTTTGTTGACGACGAGCTTGTCGTAGAGCTCCGTGCAGTAACGCTCGGACTCCGGCGTGACGCGGCTGATCTCGTCGCGCGTCATCGTCTGCCGCGCGAGCGCCGGAGGCTTGACGGGGAAGGGCTGCGTCGGCCACGTCGCCTCGCCGGGCACGTCAGACTGCGGCACGGGCCGCTCTTCGACGGGGAAGAGCGGCTTGCCCGTCCGCCTGTCGAGGACGAAGACGAAGCCCATCTTCGTGACCTGCGCGACCGCGGGCACTGGGCGGCCGTTGCGCCGGACGGTGATGAGGACTGGCTGCGCCGGGAGGTCGTAGTCCCAGAGGTCGTGATGAACCATCTGGTAATACCAGACGAGGCGGCCGCTCAGTGCGTCGAGCGCGACGAGCGAGTTGGCGAAGAGGTTCTGGCCCTTGCGGTCGCCGCCGTAGAAGTCGTAGGCGGGCGAGCCCGTCGGGAGAAAGACCAGGCCGCGCTCTTCGTCCACGCTCATCGTTGACCAGACGTTGGCCCCCATGCGGTCGCGCCACGAATCTCCCTCCCAGGTCTCGTTGCCCCGCTCGCCTGGGCGCGGCACGGTGTGAAACGTCCAGACGAGCTTGCCCGTGCGCACGTCGTAGGCGCGCACGTCGCCGCCCGGTCCTTTCGCGGGGAACTCTGGGAGGCCCCACCCGATGATGACTAAATCTTTGTAGACGACGGGCGGCGACGTGACGCGCGCGCCCCACGACGGCGTCTGCGCCCACCTGTCGGCGAGCCCCGCGCGCAGGTTGACGCGGCCACCTTCGCCGAAGCCCGCGGCAGGCTTGCCCGTCCGCGCGTCGAGCGCGACGAGCCAGCCCGTGACTGTGCCAAAAAGGATGCGCCGGTCGCGCCCGTTGCGCGAAGGCCCTTCCCAGTAAGCGACGCCGCGGTGCGAGTTGAACTCGCGCTCTTTCGTCCTGGCCTGCGGGTCGAACTTCCAAAGCTCACGGCCCGTCTCGGCGTCGAGCGCGATGACGCGGCTCGAAGGGGTCGAGAGGTACATCACGCCGTCCACGACCAGCGGCGTCACGGAGAAGGAGGCTCGGAACGAGGCCGTCTCAAGCCCGAAGTCCAGCTCGCCCGTGTGATAGACCCACGCCCTCTCTAAGCGCGCCACGTTGCGGCGGTTGATCTGCCTGAGCGTCGAGTACCGGCCGCCGCCCTGGTCGCCGCCGTAGAACCGCCACTCGCGGGCCATGCCATTAACGGGATGGAAAAGGGTGACAAGAAGAAGGGACAGGACAAGTAAAAGTTTACCTGGGCGCATCGAAGGAGTCTCCGGCCGCATAATAACAGAGACGGCGGAGACGAGTGTTGGTTCTGAGAAAACTATTGATTAGCGCCGCCCGAATCGGTTAGTCTGAGTTCGTAGGGAATCTCCTCACAGGTCCTCCCTCCGCCGGCAGCTTTCGCCCGCACCCCGCTAGAAGGAGTCCCGTTTAAGCACGCTATGATTCAGCCCGGCACGCTGCTACAGAACCGCTACCGCGTGGCCGAACAGATCGGCAAGGGCGGCATGGGCGAGGTCTACGCCGCCACGGACGAACGCTTCCAGAGCAAGGTCGCCATCAAGCGTACCTTCTTCGACGACGCGGAGATGAGCCGCGCCTTCAAGCGCGAGGCGCGACTCCTGAACCACCTGCGCCACCCCGCGCTGCCGAAGGTCACGGACCACTTCGAGGAGGGCGGCGGCCAGTTCATCGTCATGGAGTTCATGGAAGGCTCGGACCTCGCGGAGCTGATGAAACGGCGCAAGGTTCCTTTCCCCCTGACGGACGTGCTGCGTTGGGCAGACCAACTGCTCGACGCGCTCGAATACCTGCACGCGCAGGAGCCGGCGGTCGTTCACCGCGACATCAAGCCGCCGAACATCAAGCTCACCCCGAACGGTCAGATCGTGCTGCTGGACTTTGGCCTTGCGAAAGGCGCGCCGTCGCAGACGGCCTCCGGCCCCGCGTCCAGCGTCCACGGCTTCTCGCACAACTTCGCCCCGCTCGAACAGATGGAGGGCTCCGGCACGAGCCCGCGCTCGGATCTCTACTCTCTGGCCGCCACGCTCTACTTCCTGCTGACGGGCCTGCGTCCGCCGGACGCCGTGACGCGCGCCGTCGCTGCCATCAAGGATCAGCCGGACCCTTTGCGCCACGCGCACCTGGTGCAGCCGCAGGTGTCCGCCGCCGTCGGGCAGATTCTGCACCGCGCGATGTCGCAGAACTCCGAGTTGCGCCACGCCTCTGCCCGCGAGCTGCGCGAGGCGCTGCGCCTGGCGGCGAACAACGCCGCGCCGGCAAAAGTTCTGGCCCAAAGAGCGCAGCCGCCCCTCGTGGCCGAACCAAACCTCCCCGGTCACAACACCGCGCAGGACCCCACACTGTCGTCGAGCCTTTCGCGCAAGCTTCATCCCGCGGGCGACACCGCCTTGAAAAATTCACGCCGCACTTCGCCAGCTTACGTCTCCGAGACGACCGCAACGCGCGTTGAAGCGCGGCCCGCCAGGCCGAAGCTGGTCTTCGCCTGCCTGCTGCTCGTCTGCGCCGCGGCCGGCGCTTACCTGCTCGCGCGCCCTTCGGAGACGACCGCGCCCGCCGCCGCCGACGCGGCGCAGGCACAGAGCCCCGCGACACAACAGCCAGCCCCGGCCCAGGACGCCGTGCCTTCTGAGTCGAGACAGGCGACCGTCCCGGAAGCTTCCTCTAATCCTTCGCCGTCGCGTGAGTGGAGTGAGACATCAGAGCCGGACGCACGGCCGGTTGCCGCAGCTTCCGTCGCGCCCGAGGCGGGTGGGCCAAATTCGACTGAGGGCGGCGCGGCTACAGCCGGCCCGAACGGCTCCACAGTGACGCCGGCCGGGAGGCCCGCGCTCGTCATCCAAAACCCTGCGCCCGCGACGAACCCGGCCGACGAGGCCCGCCGCGCTGAAGAGTCCAGGCGTGAGCAGAGTGCGAGCCCGCCTCCTGACGCAGACCGACCGCCGCCGGGAGCGCCTTACCCGCCGCCGCCCTGGGACAGACGCCCGCCCCCGCCCGACGGCCGCCGCCCACCGCCGCCGCGCGTCAGGCCCTAAGCCGAAATTTTGAGGAAGCGGTCGAGCTCGTCGAAGACGTGCGCGAGGGTTCTTTCGTCCGCGAGGTAGACGAGGCGGAAGAATCCGCCCGCGGGGTCCGCGCCGAACCCAGAGCCGTGCACGACCAGAATGCCTGTCTCCGCGAGAAAGTCGAGGACGAACCTCTCGTCAGTTCTGTGCTGTGGGTCTTCGGCGCGAATCATGACGTAGAAGGCCGCGGCGGGGACTTCGCACGAGAGTCCCTCGGTGCTCCCGACGGCCTCCATGACGAAGTCGCGCCTCCGCCTGATCTCGCCCAAAAATTCGGCCAGAAAACTCCTGTCGCCTTCGAGCGCCGGGCGCACGCCGTACTGCGCCGGGGTGGGCGAGCAGAGCCGCCCGCCCGCCAGCTTGTTGACGGCCCGCGTCAGGTCGCGCATCTTCTCCTCGTTGGTGTAGCGCATCCAGCCCACGCGCCAGCCCGGAACGAGGTGCGTCTTCGACAGACTCTCCAGCGTGATGACCGGCACGCCGGTCCCCGCGGCGATCACGGAGGCGGCCGGCGGCCGTTCATGAAAACTCAGCTCGCGGTAGACCTCGTCCGTGATGACGAGCAGGTTGTGGCGCGCGGCCAACTCCAGGACTCCGCGGATCGTCTCCTCCGGGAGAATCGAGCCCGTCGGGTTGCTCGGGTTTATCAGCACGATTGCGCGCGTGCGCTCTCCGATCAACTGTGCCAATTCTTCCGGCGAGAACTGCCAGCCGCGCTCGCCGTCGAGCGGGTAGTGGCGCGCGACGGCCCCGAGCTTGTTGAGAATCGCGTCGTAGAGCGGGTAGCCCGGCGCAGGGAGCAAGACCTCGTCGCCCTCGTTCACGAGCGCCGTCAGAACGAGGTCGGCCGCCTCGGACGCGCCGGAGGTTATCAGCACCTGCGTGGGCGCGGTCGGCGCGCCGAGCGCGGTCGCGTAAGCGGCGACCGCTTCCCTGGCCTCCATCAACCCGGCCGAGTGTGAGTAGCCTGTGAACTCGTCGCGGAGCGCGCGCGCGACGGCCTCGACCATGTGCGCGGGCGGGCGGAAGCCGTAAGCCTGCGGGTCGCCTATGTTCAGGTAGAGGACTTCGCGGCCCGCGCGCTCGACCTCTTCGGCGGCGCTGACGAGGTTGCGGATAGCGTAGTGAAAGTTGGCTGTCCTTCTGGAAGTGGCAATCGTCTGTGTCATAGTTTTTTACATCCGCATCGGGGATAATACGCCGGGCATGGTCGAAAGTGAATTAGAGAATGAGGGCCGGCGGCGGCTGCGCGGCGCGCAGCGCGTGGTCGTCAAGCTCGGCACGAGCACGGTCACGGGCGACGGGGGCGAGGTCTGCGTCGAGCGCGTCGCGCCGCTCGTGCGCTCCATGACCGCGCTGAGAGAGGAGGGCCGGCAGCTCGTCCTGGTCTCCTCGGGGGCGGTCGGCCTGGGGGCTGGGCGTCTGGGCCTGCACCGCTCGCGGCTGAATGACATGGCGACGCGGCAGGCCGCGGCCGCCGTCGGCCAGAGTCTCCTGATGCACGCCTACGAGCAGCTCTTCCGCGCGCACAACGTCCCCATCGCGCAGGTCTTGCTGACGCAGGACGACTTCAAAGACCGCAGGCGCTACGGCAACCTGCGGCGGACGATGGAGAAGCTGCTGAAGCTCAACGTGGTGCCCGTGGTCAACGAGAACGACACGGTCTCGACGGACGAGTTGGAGTACCTGCCGGGCGGGCCAGAAAGAGTTTTTGGGGACAACGACCGCCTGGCCGCGCTCGTCATGAGCAGGCTGGAGGCGGGCGCGCTCGTCCTGCTGACGAACGTCGAAGGGTTATTTAGAAATGGCCCAAAAGGCCAGACGGTCGGCGACGAGACGGAAGTCGTCCGACTCGTGGAGGAGGTCACGCGCGAGCTGAAGGCGGTCGCGGGCGGCGCGTCGGCGGGCGGGCGCGGCGGGATGCTGACGAAGCTTGAGGCGGCCGACATAGCGATGCGCGCGGGCGGCGTGGCCGTCATCGCCAACGGGGCGCGGCCGGGCGTCCTGGCACAAATCTTCGCGGGCGAGGCGGTCGGCACCACTTTCATGTCGTCGTCGCGCATGGCGGGCAAGCGCCGCTGGATAGCCTACGCGGCGGGCGTGCGGGGCCGCCTGGTCGTCAACGACGGGGCGCGCGACGCGCTGCTGGGCGGGAAGGCGAGCCTGCTCTCTACGGGAGTCGTCCGCGTCGAGGAACAGTTCGAGCCGCAGGCGGTCGTGGCGATCACGGACTCGGAGGGGCGCGAGTTCGCGCGCGGCATCGTCAACTGCGCGAGCGCCGAGGCGAGGGAACTCGTAGCCCACGGCGCTCGGGCCGAGTCGCGCGTGCTCGTGACGCGCGATAACATAGTTCTGATGGAGGAGTGATGAGCAGTCTTGCCGAAAGGGTTGAGTCTGAAGTTGCGGGCGTGGCGCGCAGGGCGAAGGCGGCCGCGCGCGTGCTGGCGACGTTGCCGTCCGCGCTCCGCGACGAGGTCCTGTCGGCCGCGGCCGATTTGATCGAAGCGAGAAGCGCCGAGATACTGCGCGCCAACAAAGCGGACTGCGAGGCGGCGGCCGCAGACGTAGAGCGCGGGAGAATGTCGCGCGCCATGTTCGACCGGCTGCGGACGAGCGAGAAGGGCGTCAGGCAGATGGCGACGGGCGTGCGCGAGGTGGCCGCGCTCGCGGACCCTCTGGGGCGCGAGCTGGCCGTCACGGAGTTGGACGATTCTTTGACGCTCCGCAAGGTGACGTGCCCGCTCGGTGTGGTCGGCGTCGTCTTCGAGTCGCGCCCGGACGTTATCCCGCAGGTCGCCGCGCTCGCCGTCAAGTCCGGTAACGCGCTGCTCCTGAAAGGCGGTGCCGAGGCGGCGCACACCAACGAGACTTTAATCTCCGTCTGGCACGAGGCGCTCGATAAATTCGCGGAAGTGCCGGCCGCGTCGCTCAACCTGCTGCGCACGCGCGACGACGTGGCGGAGATGTTGTCGCGCGACGAAGAGATAGACTTAATCATCCCGCGCGGCTCGAAAGAGTTCGTGCGCTACGTCGCGGAACATAGCCGCATCCCAGTGCTCGGGCACGGCGAGGGCGTCTGCCACGTCTACGTTGACCGCGCCGCGGACCTTGGGAAGGCGCGCGCCATCACCTTCGACTCGAAAGTGCAGTACCCCGCGGCGTGCAACGCGGCCGAGACCTTGCTCGTGCACGAAGAGATAGCGGGCCAATTTCTTCCCGCGATGGTCGAGCAGTTCCTGAACTCCGGCGTCGAAGTGCGCGGCTGCACGCGCACGCTCGCCCTCGCCGGTTCGCCGCGCGTCGTTCCCGCCACTGAGGAGGACTGGCGGACGGAATACTCCGACTTGATTATCGCCGTCAAAGTTGTGGAGAGCCTGGACGCGGCCGTCGCGCACATACACGCCTACGGCTCGGGCCACACCGAAGCCATCGTCACGGAAGACAAGCAGGCGGCCTCGCTTTTTTTGGAGAGCATTGACGCGGCGGGCGTCTACCACAACGCCTCCACGCGCTTCGCCGACGGCTTCCGCTACGGCCTCGGCGCGGAACTGGGCATCAGCACGGGCAAGCTCCACGCGCGCGGCCCCGTCGGCCTCGAAGGACTTACGACCTACAAATACCTACTCGTCGGCGACGGCCAAACCGTCGCCGCCTACAGCAGCGGCGAACGAACCTTCAAGCACCGCCGCATCAGCGGAGACGCCGCGAGCAATAAGAAGCTGATCCTATAGCCCCGCCAGGGGCGACTGACAATAGCCCAGCACTTCAGTGCTGGGTAAATGTGCCAAAAATAGTTGAGTCCCGTAGGGACGGCCGAATGTTTCAGCCGTCCCTACGGGACTCGATTGTTTTTATCGTCCCAATCCCAGCACTGAAGTGCTGGGCTATTTTCACAAAGTCCCTGACGGGACTTCTCAAACAGTTTCCGGCTGACTGCTCGCGGAGTCTGTCTGACAGGCGCGGGCGCGCTCCGTGAGCAGGTCGCGCTCGCGGGAGTTATGCGTGAGGGAGGCGGCGCGCTCGAACTCGGCGCGGGCTTCGTCGGTGCGGCCGAGCTTTGCGAGGAGGTCGCCGCGCACGGCCGGCAGGAGGTGATAGGTTTTGAGCGACGGCTCCTCCATTAATGCGTCAACGATGTCGAGGCCGGCGGCCGGGCCGAAGGCCATCGAGAGGGCGACCGCGCGATTCAGCTCCACGACCGGCGACGGCGCGAGTTGTGCCAGCGCGTCGTAGAGCGCGGCGATGCGCGCCCAGTCTGTCTCCGCGGCCGTGCGCGCGCGCGCGTGACAGGCGGCGATGGCGGCCTGTAGGGCGTAAGGGCCGAGCGCGCCCCCAAGCCTCTCGGCGCGAGCTAGCGCCGTCATGCCGCGGCGTATGAGGAGGTGGTCCCAGCGCCCGCGGTCCTGATCCAGTAAAAGAATGGGCTCGCCCGATCTGCCCACGCGCGCGCGCAGGCGCGACGCCTGTATCTCCATCAGCGCGACGAGGCCGTGAACCTCCGGCTCGTCCGGCGTCAGCTCCGCGAGGATGCGCCCCAGGCGTTGCGCCTCCTCGCAGAGCGCGGGCCGGACCCAGTCGTCACCCCGGGTCGCCGAGTAACCCTCGTTGAAGATGAGGTAGATGACTTCGAGCACGGAGGCGAGGCGCGCGGCCCTCTCCGCCCCGCGCGGGACTTCGAAAGGGACGCGCGCCTCCGACAGAGTCCGCTTGGCGCGCACGATGCGCTGAGCGACCGTCGGCTCAGAGACGAGGAAGGCACGCGCGATCTCTTCGGTCGTCAGGCCGCCCAGCAGCCGGAGCGTGAGCGCCGCGCGCGCCTCCGCGGAGAGTACTGGGTGGCAGGCCGTGAAGACCAGGCGCAGGAGGTCGTCGCCTATATCGTCGTCCAGGGCCGCTTCGAAATCTGGCACAGTCATCTCCCTGGCCTCCAGCTCGCGGCCGAGCTCTTCGTGCTTGCGCTCCAACAGCCTGTTCCGGCGCAGGTGGTCTATGGCCTTGTGCTTGGCGGCGGCCATGAGCCAGGCCCCAGGGTTGTCGGGCACACCCGTCTCGGGCCACCGCTCCAGCGCGGCGAGCAGCGCGTCCTGTGCCAATTCCTCGGCCAGGCCCACGTCGCGCACCAAGCGGGCGAGGCCGGCGATGAGCTTCGCGGACTCGATTCTCCAGACCGCGTCAATCGTGCGATGTGCGTCCGCTGTCGTCACTGCTTATCGGCAATCTGCGCGCGCAGGCGCTCCTCCTGCTCCCTCAGTTCCGGCGTCAGGTTCGCGCCGAAGTCCTCTGTCTCGAAGACCTGTCGGACCTCGACCTCGCCCTCCTGGAAGGGGGCGCGTTTGAGCCACTCGATGGCCTCCTCCCTGGACTTGACCTGCCAGAGCCAGAAGCCCGCGACCAGCTCCTTCGTCTCGGAGAAGGGGCCGTCCGTCACCGTCCGCTTCGTGCCCTCGAACTTGACGCGCGCGCCCTTCGAGCTGGGGTGCAGCCCCTCGCCCGCGAGCATCACGCCGGCCTTGACCAACTCCTCGTTGAACTTGCCCATTTCAGTCAGAATCTTCTCGTCCGGCAGCACGCCCGCTTCAGACTCCGCGCTGGCTTTAACGATAATCATGAATCGCATGGTAATTTCTCCTTATATTTTTCGTATTCCGAAGGGGGCTTTAACCCTCCCTCTACTTACACAACGAACGAGGGGCGGCCGATTCGACAAGGTGCAGTATCTTTTTTTTGAAAATATTTGTTAAGGAGTTTTCCATGCGCGTCGCAATTTTTGGCACAGGCGGGGCGGGCGGCTACTTCGGGACAAAACTCGCGCTCGCGGGCGAGGACGTTACCTTCATCGCGCGCGGCGAGCACCTGCGGGCCATCCGCGGACGCGGCCTCAGGCTCGAAACCCCAAACGAAGACCTCCTGATACACCCGGCGCAGGCGACCGCTGACCCGGCGCAGGTCGGGACGGTTGACGCGGTGCTCGTCGGCGTCAAGACGTGGCAACTGAGGGAAGCGGCAGAGGCCATGCGGCCGATGATGGGCGCGGAGACTTTCGTCGTGCCGCTGCAAAACGGGGTCGAGGCGGCCGGGCAATTGGCACAGGTTCTGGGGACGGAGCGCGTCCTGGAGGGCTTGTGCGGGACGGTCAGCCGCTTGGCCGGCCCCGGTCACATCCTGAGCCTGGGCGAGACTAACTTCGTCAAGTTCGGCGAGCCGGACGACCGCCGCAGCGAGAGGGCCGAGCGGCTGCGGAGCGCGTTCGAGCGGGCCGGCGTGCGCGCGGAAAATCCGGCCGACATACGCGCCGCGCTCTGGGAGAAATTTATCTTCGTCGTGCCTTACGGCGGCGTCGGCGCTCTGACGCGCGCGCCGGCAGGCGTCGTCCGCAGCCTGCCGGGAACGCGGCGGCTGCTCGAAAGAGGGATGCAGGAGATTCTTGCGGTCGCGCGAGCGCGCCGCGTCGCGCTGGCGGAGGACGTGGTCTTGAAGACGTTCGGGCTGCTGGACGGGCTGGCCCCGGACTCGACCACCTCCCTGCAAAGAGACATCGTCGCGGGCCGCCGCTCCGAGCTGGACGCGTGGAGCGGCGCGGTCGTGCGGCTGGGGCGCGAGGCGGGCGTCGAGACTCCGCTCCACGAGTTCGTGTACGACAGCCTGCTGCCTTCGGAGCTGCGCGCCCGCGGCGAGCTGCAATTCCCAGCCTGACGCCATCGCGCGAAGGCGCTTACAAAGTACGAGACTCGGGCTCGTCTCCATTCTCCCCGTCATCCTTCTCGCGTTCCTGGCCGGCGGCGGGGCGATGGTCCGTGCCGAGCGTCCACCCCGGAGGGTCGCTCGCCGGGAACGAGTCTTCCACGTTGGCGTCTATCTCGCACTCGCTCATCTCGCCCGCGCTCGTCACGTCGGGCGAAGAATTGTTCAAATCGTCTTTCACTGCGTACCCTCCTGATGTGATGAGGATAGTACTTCTCCCGGGCAATCAGAAGCGCCGGAGAAGCCGCGGCCCCACCAATTCAGGCCGGGCCGCCCGAAATAATTTTCACCCCGGAAGCATTTATTTATCTCGCCGCACCCACACTGTTAGCCGGTTTACGCTACGGGTAGGCTACGCTCTTCTGGAGTCCTGTCCCCGAGACGGCCTCATGGGGAAGTTTTCACGGCACTGAGAACGGTATCGATGCGCACTCGCTCACCGGCTTGACCTTCCTGCCCGGCGAGACGACGAAGACCATCACCGTCCAGGTCGCAGGCGACACGCGCGACGAGGCGGCGGAGACCTTTCGAGTCGTGCTCTCGTCACAGACGAACGCGACCGTCGCCGCGGCCGCGGGCACCTGCACCATCACGGACAACGACCCTCAGCCTTCCATCAGTATCACGGACGCGCAGGCGATGGAGCCGGACAGCGGCACGGCCAACGCGGTCTTCACCGTCAAGCTTTCGGCCCCGAGCGGGCAGCGCGTGACGGTGCAGCTCGCGACGGGCGGAGGCACGGCCGCCGCGGGTACGGACTACAACGCGGTCGCCACGACCACGCTGACGTTCTCGCCGGGGCAGACCACGAAACTCGTCCCCGTACAGGTCAAGGGAGATTTGGCAAAGGAAGCCAACGAGACCTTCTTCGTCAACCTGAGCGGCGCGACCAACGCCACCATCGTTGACGCGCAGGGCCGCGGGACAATCCTCAACGACGACTAAAAAACTCAAGCCTTTGCGCCTTACGTCTTCGCTTTGCGCCTTTGCGCGAAACAGCCGTTCACGCAAAGGCGCTAAGTAAAAACTTAAGGCGCAAAGGCTTGAGTCTTAGTTCGGCTTGCGGCCCCAGACCTGTGTGACGACGAAGCTCATCATCACGGTTTCGGGATCGGCCGCGAGCCGCGCGCAGTCTCGGACTAATTCGTCCAGCTCGGCCTCTTTCAGAATCTCAGCCTCCAGGATGCGCCTGCGCAGCGAGGCCGCGAACTGCACGGGCACGCGCTTGTAAGGGTGGCTGCCGGGAAGCGCGACGACCGCGGCCCTGACTTGAACGTCTTCGAGCCCGACGCCGCGCAGCATAGAGTATGTCCGCCGCCCCGCGTCGAAGTCGCCGCCGCCCGAGCGGAAGGCCGCTAGAATCACCTCCTTCAATCGCTCCCACTGGCGGCTCGGCGGGTAATATCCCCAGGCCGAGGCGTCCGGCTCCTCGACGGCGATTATCCCTCCGGGTTTGGTCAGGCCCTGAAGCTCCGCCAGAAGCTCTTCGTCGCGCCCGACCGGCGCGAAGAGGAAGCGGACGTGCGTGAAGTCGAAAGACTCGCGCGGCAACTCTGTGCGGTAGGCGTCCCGTTCAAGAATCTTTACGTTCTCAAGCCCCTGGCCCAGCGCGTATGCGCGGGCCGCCGCGAGCTGTTTGGCGTCCACGTCCACGCCGACGACCCTGCCCGCGCGGCCGACCCTGCGGCTCAGCGGCCCCAGAATCCCCATCGCCCCGCAGCCCAGGTCAACGCAGTCCCAGCCGGGCCTGACGCCGATTTGGTCCAGCATCGCCTCGGCCGCGGGCTCCCAGACTTGCGCCTGTAGGCGCAGGCGCTCCAACTCGCTGGCGCTGTCGGACAACAGATACGAATCTGAGGCTGAAGCCATTCGCTAGTCCTTCTGCTCCGAGGGCGGAGGCCAACGCGTAATCAGCATCGCCCTTTCAAATAAAAGTTGAGAAAGAGACTCAGTTCGGCCGCTTCGCGGAGGACTGGTCTAGGAACAGGTAACGCGCGCGGTGCTTCTCGGCTTCGGCGCGCGAGTCTACGTCGAGGCGCATGACCTGCGCGTCGCCGCCGGGGCCGGCCGCGGGCCAATTGGGCAGCCCCGCGCCGTTAGGGTTCCCCGTCTTGATGAAGTTGGCGAAGTACGCCTGCATGACCTCGGAGACTTTGTAGTCGTCGGGCGTCCAGGCGTAGACCTTGTTCGTGACAAGATTGCCCAGCGCGTACTCTATCTCGGCCGAGTGGACAGCGCCGCGCGCGGGTGGCGGCGCAGGCCCCGCTTGTCCCTTCACGACGCCGCCGGCGAGCCCCGCGGTCGCGTTGCCCATCTCGGGCCTCATCTCGGGGCGGGGGCGCGCGTAGAGGTATCTGTAAACGGGCTTGCCTCCGGTTTGCGCGTGCAGGTCCGACCACTTCCAGGTGCTGTAGGCTATGAAGAGGTCGCCGGCAAGGTCCGTGGCGGACTGTATGACCTCCTCACGGGTCGAGGCGGGGTAGAGTTTGAGCGCCTCGTCGGCCCGCTCACTGTAGAGCTTGCGCACGGCCTTCTCGTAATTCTCCGGCGTGGGCTCCTGGCCTTGCAGCAGGAATCCCCAGTTCATCTCCTCCGTGTTCCACCCGGCGAGCAGCGGGACGCGCGCCTGGCGGCCCGCCGCGTAAGTAGCCGCGGGCTCTTCCGTGAAGAAGTAGCCGTCAACGGTGATGGGGAAGCGGCCGACGCTCGCGAATCCCCCCTTGGTCGCAGGCTCGAAAATCTGCTGTGTCGTCATCGCGCGCAGGGCCTTGAGCGAGGGCGCGCCGAGGTCTGCCGCGAACTTGGAGCCCATCTGCTCGGCCTGGGCCAATGGCACGGCGCGCAGCGTGCCCGTGATCGCGCCGCTCTCGCCGATGGCCCCGGCGATTAAATCTTTCGCGAGCGGCGAAACCATCTGCGCGCTGACGGAGACGGAGCCGGCCGACTCGCCCGCAATCGTGACCTTGCCGGGGTCGCCGCCGAAGGCCGCGATGTTCTCCCGCACCCACCGCAGCGCCGCCGCCTGGTCTAAGAGGCCGTAATTGCCAGACGCCTTGTGCGGCGATTCCTTCGTCAGCTCCGGGTGCGCGAAGAAGCCGAAGACGCCGAGCCGGTAGTTGACCGTAACGGAGACGACGCCCTTGCGGGCCATGCTCTCGCCGTCGTAGCGCGGCTCGTCGCCGGAGCCAGCGACGAAGCCGCCGCCGTAAAAGTAGACGAGCACGGGCAGCCGCTCTTTGTCGGACTTGGCCGGCGTCCAGACGTTGAGGTAGAGGCAGTCTTCGCTCATCGAGGCGGAGCGAAAATTCATGTCGCCGAAGACGGCGGCCTGCATGCAGCGCGGGCCGAACTGTTTCGCCTGGCGCACGCTCTTCCACTTCTTCAAGGGCTGCGGCGGCCGCCAGCGCAAATCGCCCACGGGCGGCTCTGCGAACGGCACGCCCTTGAACGTGCGGACGCCCGTGCCCGCGTCCGCCGACCCTTCGACGACGCCGGTCGAAGTCTTAACGCGCTCGGCCTTCGCGCGGTCGTCCGCCGAAGTGCTCGCGGCCAACAACGACGCGGCGGCCAGGAGAGTGATTATTCGCTTCATCATTAACGGCTCCCTGTGTCCCGTAGGGACATCTCGAAAATAGCCCAGCACTTCAGTGCTGGGTAAGGCGTAGGGGGTAACTGAGTCCCGTAGGGACGGCCGAAAATTCGTGCCCCGTCTTCAGCCGTCCCTACGGGACTCGATTGTTTTTATCGTTCTCTCCCCAGCACTGATGGTCTTTGACAACTTAATCCGGTAATAATCCGACGTAGCGCAAGAGCGCCTGCGAGCCAGCCTTGAAACTCTCCAGAAAGGCTGCTACCCGGTGCTGCAACCTCGGCCAGTCCTGACTGCTGCGGTGCAAGTGCAAGACCTCTTGTTTGAGCTTGCGCCACAGCTTCTCAATCGGGTTGAGCCACGGCGCATAGGTCGGCAGGCGGACCAACTCAATGCCTGACTGCTGTGCCGCGGCTGCGACTCGCGCTTCGAAGTGAATGGGCCAGTTGTCTTGAATGACATAGATCCGCTCGGCCTCCGGGTAATGCTCTCGGACGAGCGGGTAAAAGCTGACCAGCCGCCGGACGCCGATCTTCCAAGCCTGCTCGAAGATCACCTCTCCAGTGAGAGCATTCAAGGCCGCGACGATGCGCCGCTTGGCATTAGTGGCGTAACTGAAGTGCGCCCGGGGCTGATGCTCTGCGCCGCGCCGAGACCAATCAGTGGCGAGGCTCGGTTGACGATAATAAGTCAACTCATCCAGGAAGAGTGCCACGATGCGGCCCGCCGACGCTTTCGCTTGCCTGACACACTCGCGTGCATAATCACGCTTGGCAATGTAGTCAGGGTCAGGACTGTGGAGATAATCACGGCCACGTTTGTAGCGGAGGCCCCAACTCTCCAAGAGTCGCCAGATGCCCGACAGACTATAGTCGCGCAAGCTCTCGAAGACTCGCCCGACCTGCGCCAGCGACCAACGCGGCGGCGCATCAGACCCCTCAGCCGCCGGTGGTGCGTGTGCCATCTGCTCACGGACTTCGAGAATCTGTTGAGGGGGAAAAGGGGCGCTTGCGGCGCGCTCGATGGCGTAAAGAGGCCAACCCCTGTTGCTCAAAGCCCGTCAGCCAATTGTAGAGCGTTTCAGGATGATGCGGCTTGAGCACGCCATTGAGCGCCACGTGGTAAGCCGCTTCGCCAGCGGCAATCCGCAGTAAAGCCGCAGCTCGTTCGCGCACATACGGGAGCGGATGATGGTCACGCGCTTGCTCCAGCGTCAGCCGCTCGGCCTCTTGCAGGATGAGCGCTCGTTTTCGCCGTGACATCTTGATTCACCTCCGGTCTGAAGCTGAATCAATATTATTATCGGATTAATTTGTCAAAGACCATCAGTGCTGGGCTATTATCAAACGTCCCTGACGGGACTTCTCAAACAGTTTCTTACATCTTCTTAAGACGTAACATCAGAACGTCATGCGGGGGGACGGTCGCGGAGAGGGTGCGGCGCGTCGTGCCGAGGTCGCGTCCCGTCCAGAGGTCGCGCACGGCGTACTCGGTCAGGTCGAAGCGCGCCGCCCGCTTCGAGAAAGTGTCCCCGACCTGCTCACGCTTCCAGTCGAATGAGAGTTGGTGCGGCGACTCGCTTCGATTCAAGACGGCCATCGCCCAGTCGCTATCGCTCAGCGGCTTGAACCAGACCTCGACCTTGTCCTTCGCGGAATACTGAAACCCCTGCACGCCGAGCGCGTCCTGATTGACCGCGACCACTTCCTTATTAATCAAGATCGCCCTGGTCTCCGCGGACATGCTCCGCAGGTCGTTGCCGGCGATGAGCGGGGCCGCCAGCATGGCCCACATGGAGAAGTGCGCGCGGTCTTCGCTCACGCTCATGCCGTTGCCGACTTCGAGCATGTCGGGGTCGTTCCAGTGGCCGGGGCCAGCGTGCTCGCGCAAGCCCTTCTGCATGTCCAGAATCTGCATCACGCCCCAGGACTTCCACGTCCCGTGGTCTTTCACGCAGTCGAAGCAGTTGTAAATGTCGCCCGTCGTGCGCCAGAGGTGGCCCATTTTCTTGCCCCACTCCCAGGGCTTGTCCGTGCCCCACTCGCAGATGCTGAAGACGACAGGGCGGCCCGCGGCGCGCAGCGCCTCGCGCATGGTCAGGTAAGCGCCCTCGGCCTTCAAGCCTTCCGTGTTGCACCAGTCGTGCTTCAAATAATCCACGCCCCACTCGGCGTAGGTCTGCGCGTCCTGATACTCGCGCCCGCGGCTGCCGGGCTTGCCGCCGCAGGTCTTCCAGCCGGCGTCCGAGTAGATGCCCAGCTTCAAGCCCTTCGAGTGGACGTAGTCGGCCAGGGCCTTCATGCCGCCGGGGAAGCGCGCGGGGTCGGGCCGGATGAAGCCTTGCGCGTCGCGCTCGCCGTGCCAGCAGTCGTCTATGTTGACGTAGAGGTAGCCCGCGTCCTTCATCCCCGTTGAGACCATCGCGTCGGCGGTCTGGCGGATGAGCGACTCGTCCACGTTGCAGCCGAACTTGTTCCAACTGTTCCACCCCATCGGCGGCGTCCGCGCCAACTCCTCGAACTTCTGGCCGTAGGCGTTGGCACAAAACGCGGCCGCCGCCACGAGGCAGGCGGTCAAGAGCAGGATTCGTCTCATCTGAAAGTCCCCGAAGCTCCGTGTGGTTTTACTCGCGCCGAATATAGCAAATCCCGCGGCGATGAGAAGAAAACTTTGCCGCGATAACGAAACTCTTTGCAACCCACGGCGTGAAACAGCCACTCACTACAGAGGCACTGGGAAAGAAAAACCACAACCGTTCAGGCATCCGTCCGGCAGTTTGACGGACGAATCGGAGGGTCGATTTTGAGAACACTAGCCCGACTGTCATCAGTCCTGCTTTGCTGCACACTGCTCCTCGCCCGGCCCGTACATGCCGGCGGGCAGAGGTCTCTCGTCTTCACGCACGTCACGGTGATTGACGCCACCGGCGCGGCGGCGAAGCCCGACATGAGCGTGGTGATAAGAGGAGGCCGCATCGTCGAAGTGGGGCGGACGGCGCGTGTCCGCCTCCCGAAAGACGCCCTCGTCGTGAACGCCTCCGGCAAGTTCCTGATCCCGGGCTTGTGGGCACATGCACGTTCACGAGTGGAACAAGGAGGTCTTCTTCCCCCTCTTCATCGCCAACGGCGTCACGGGCGTCCGCGATATGTTCTCGCCGCTGCCCCCAATCAAACAGTGGCGCGCGGAGATCGCGGCGGGGACGACCACGGGGCCGCGCATAGTCGCGGCCGGCATCATCGTGGACGGGCCGTACCCCTTCTGCAAGCCCTGTACGATTGCGGTCGGCGACGCCGACGAGGGGAGGAAAGCCGTCCTCAAGGTCAAGGAGATGGGGGCGGATTTCGTCAAGGTTTACAGCATGCTCCCCCGCGACGCCTACTTCGCGATTGCCGAAGAGGCGAAGCGCCAGAAGATGGTCTTCGCCGGGCACGTGCCCGAGTTCGTCAGCGCCGCCGAAGCCTCCGACGCCGGGCAGAAGAGCGTCGAGCACCTGTCAGGAGTTCTGGTGGCGTGCTCTGCGAAAGAGGGAGTGCTGAGAAAAGAGAACGAGGCTCGACTCCGCGCGGAGGGTATTCGTAGAGACACGGCGACGAATGAGCAGGCCGCGGCGCTCGACAGCTTTGACGAGAAGAAGGCTTCCGCGCTCTTCGCCCGCTTCGTCAGGAACGGGACGTGGATGTGCCCCACGCTCTCCGTGCTCCGGGCCCAGACTCTCGCCGGCGACGCGGACTTCCGCAACGACCCGCGTATGAAATACGTCCCCAAATTCCTGAAGGAGCAATTCTGGAAAGACGCTTACGGCTGGGAGGGGCGCACGCCGGAGGACAGCGCGAGGGCAAAGAGAGTCTATCAAAAGCAGCTTGAGGTGGTCGGGATGATGAGGCGCGCGGGCGTTCGGTTCATAGCCGGCACGGACACGGCTAACCCTTACGTCTTTCCGGGATTCAGCCTGCACGAGGAGCTGGCTTTGCTGGTCGAGGCGGGCTTCACGCCGATGCAGGCGCTCCAATCGGCGACGCGCGACGCGGCCGAGTACCTGGGGCTGCTCGATTCAGTGGGGACCATCGAGAGAGGCAAGGCGGCGGACCTGGTTCTGCTAGATGCCGACCCGCTGGCCGAGATCGGGGCCACCAGGAAAATCAGCGCGGTGGTCATAGGCGGCAGACTAATTCCCAGGCAGGAGCTGGACAAAATGCTCGCCGGCGTCGAGGCCGCCGTCGCGAAGGGGTGAGCCTCGGGTTTGAATCGGCCTCAAATAAAAACTTGAAAAGGCGGCGGGAATGGAAGAGAATGCGCCTACCCAAGCTCCTGCAATCCAGACTTCTCAGACAAGGCAGACCGCGCATGAAACCTTCCGCGCTTTCGACCGCGACGCCGCCGACGTGTTGGCGCACCTTTTGTCCGCGAAGGCAACAAACCTTCGTGCCGCTCTTCGCTCTCATCCTGCTCATTCTCTGCGCGGGCCGCGAGTCAGTTTTGGCACAGCAGCCGCAGGTGCTCAACGACCCCGTTGACGTGAGCCAGGACTTCCAGAAGATGGAGCCGGTCTACTTCGTCGGGAGCAAGGTCGCGGACTTCAACGCGGCCACGGGCCAGGGCACGCTCCGCTGGGACAGATACCTGCGCAGCACCACGCTCTCCTTCAACAAGATTGACGTGACACTCGGCAAGGGCAAGGGCACTGAGTTCCCCGGCACGGAGTACGACCAGGACCCCGTGCTCCCGTTCTCCATCACCTTCGTCAGCCCGCGCACCGTCCGCCTGCGCTTCAACACGCGCGACGTGCCTTTGAGCGACGGCCAATCGCTCATGCTCGCAGGCCCCGTCGCGCAGGACAAGTCCTGGCGCGTCGAGCAGACCGACAAGGACGTGACCTACACGAGCGCGGCGGGCCGCGTCCGCCTCGTCAAAGACCCCTGGCACGTAGAGTTCTACGATAGCCGTGGAAAGCTCCTGACGCGCACGCAGACGGCCGGCGACCCCGCGACCTACTTCACGCCCGTGCCGTTCTCCTTCATCCGCCGCGCCTCCGACCTCGCGCGGCGCACGGCCGCCGCCTTCCAGCTCTCGCACGACGAGAAGATTTTTGGCACAGGCGAGTCGTTCACGCGGCTCGACAAGCGCGGGCAAAAGGTGAACGCCTGGACGCGCGACGGGATGGGCGTGCAGAACGAGTTCATGTACAAGCCGATCCCGGTCTTCCTCAGTAGCCGCGGCTACGGGATGTTCGTCCACACCTCGACGCCCGTCACCTTCGACTTCGGCAAGACCTTCGACCAGCACAACACCATCTACACGGGCGACGAGCAGTTCGACATCTTCGTCTTCCTCGGCGACCCCAAAGAGATTCTTTCGGAGTACACGGCCCTGACGGGCCGCAGCCCCGTGCCGCCGCTCTGGTCCTTCGGCTTCTGGATGAGCCGCATCACCTACAAGGCCGAGGACGAGGTCCGCGACGTGGCCGCCAAGCTCAGACAGCACCGCATCCCCTCGGACGTGATTCACCTCGACACGGGCTGGTTCGAGACCGACTGGCGCAGCAACTTCGAGTTCTCCAAGACGCGCTTCCGCGACCCCGCGAAGATGATCAGTGATTTGAAGAAGCAGGGCTTCCGCGTCAGCCTCTGGCAGTACACGTATTTCACGCCGAAGAACGAGCTGTTCCCCGTCATCATCTCCAACGGCTACGCCGTCAGGAACGAGTCCGGCGGGCTCCCCTTCGAGGACGCCGTGCTCGACATGAGTAACCCCGCGACGGTCAAGTGGTATCAGGGCAAGCTCGCCGACCTGCTGAAGATGGGCGTCGGGGCCATCAAGGTGGACTTCGGCGAGGGCGCGCCCATCAACGGCCTCTACGCCTCGGGGCGCACAGGGCTCTACGAGCACAACCTTTACCCCTTGCGCTACAACAAGGCCGTGGCGGACATCACCAGAGAGGTGACGGGCGAGAACATTATTTGGGCCAGGGCCGCCTGGGCGGGGAGCCAGCGTTACCCCCTGCACTGGGGCGGCGACGCGGAGAACACGGACTCGGCGATGGCCGCGGAACTGCGCGGCGGGCTCTCCTTCGGACTCTCGGGCTTCACCTACTGGAGCCACGACGTAGGCGGCTTCGTCAACAAGGCCCCGCGCGACCTCTACCGCCGCTGGCTGGCGTGGGGCGTGCTGACCTCGCACACACGCGCGCACGGAGCGCCGCCGCGCGAGCCGTGGGAGTACGACGAGGCGCTGACCGAAGACTTCCGGCGCGCGCTCGGTCTCAAGTATTCGCTCATGCCCTACATCATCGCCCAGGCGAAGGACTCTTCGGCGCGCGGCTACCCGATGCTGCGCACGCTCTTCTTCGAGTACCCGCAGGATGCGACCTCGTGGACGATTGACGACGAGTACATGTTCGGCAGCAACCTGCTCGTGGCTCCGCTGATGGAGGAGGGGAGCGACACGCGCAGGGTCTATCTGCCGCCCGGCGCGTGGATTGATTACCAGACGGGCAAGGTCTACCGCGGCGCTCAGTGGCACGCGATCACGGCCGGGCAGATTCCCGTCGTGCTGCTGGTCAAAGACCACACGGCGCTCCCACACATCGCTGTGGCGCAGAGCACCTCCGAGATGGACTGGGCCAACGTCGAGTTGCGCGTCTTCTCGACCGACAACACGGCGGCCTCCGGCCTCTTTGCCCTCCCCGACGGCAAGCTGCAACCGCTCGACCTCGACGCGCGCCAGAACACCTTCGCGTTGAGAAGCGACCCCCTCCGCGGCAAGGTCAAGTGGACAGTCGTCCGCGCGCCCGCACAGTGAGGAATGCATCGGAAAGTTAAGAGACTGTTTGGAAGTCCCCGCAGGGGACGATTGAAAATAGCCCAGCACTTAAGTGCTGGGAACGAGCGCGATAGAAATTCGGAGTCCCGTAGGGACGGCTGAGGATTTCAGCCGTCCCTACGGGACTCGAACGCAATCCCCGGCTAACCCAGCACTGAAGTGCTGGGCTATTTTCACGGCGTCCCTACGGGACGAGAAGACTTACAGCATAGATGAAGAAGCAAACCCTTCTGCGGCCGCTCTCGCTCCTGCTCGCCGCCTGCCTCGTCCTTAACTTCTCCGCAGCTTTCTCGTCGGCCGCCGAATCGGCACAGCGGTTCTTCCCGGTCAAAGATTTGATGAGGGTGGGCGTTTACTACTACCCGGAACACTGGCCGCGGGAGCAGTGGGAGCGCGACTTCGCCAACATGGAGAAGATGGGTTTCGAGTTCGTCCACATGGCCGAGTTCGCGTGGGCGTTCATGGAGCCGGAGGAGGGCAAGTTCGATTTCAAGTGGCTGGACGAAGCGGTCGCGCTGGCCGCGCGTCACAACCTGCGCGTCATCCTCTGCACGCCGACGCCGACGCCGCCCGCGTGGATGTACGAGAAGTATCCGAACGCTTACCTCGTCGGCGCGGACGGGCGAAGACGGGAGCACGGCTCGCGCGGTAACAACGCGCTGGCCGACCCGGACTACGTGCGACTGACCGAGCGCATCGTCACGGAGATGGCTAAGCGTTACGGGCGTAACCCGGCGGTCTGGGGTTGGCAGTTGGACAACGAGCCGCAGGGCTTCGCGGATTACAGCCCCTCGGCGCAGAGTGCTTTCCGCGACTGGCTGAAGGCGCGCTACAAGACCGTTGACGTTTTGAACCGCGAGTGGGGCGCGAACTTCTGGAGCCTGAAGTACAACAGCTTCGACCAGGTCATCGCCCCGAACCCGACGCTGCTCTACGGGCCGAGCCCGCACGCCCTGCTCGACTACCGCCGCTTCAGCGCCGACCAGATTGCAAAATTTCTCAACTGGCAGGCCGCGCTCCTGCGCCGCCACGCCGAGCCCTCGCAGTGGATTACGACGAATTACATCTCGAACATCGGCAACGCGGACCCGCGCCGCTCGAACGAACTCGACTTCATCTCTTACACCATGTATCCCGTGAGCGGCGGCGCGAACCTCGGCGAAGACGGCTTCCGCCTCGGCTGGCAGGACGGCATTGCCTTCGGCAATTCGTTCTACAAGAGCATCAACGGCGTGACCGGCGTGATGGAGTTGCAGCCGGGCCAGGTCAACTGGGCCTGGATTAACCCGCAGCCGATGCCGGGCGTCATACGTATGTGGCTCTGGCACGCGTTCGCGGGCGGCTGCTCTTTCGCCTGCACCTACCGCTACCGCCAGCCGCTCTACGGCAGCGAGCAGTATCACTACGGCATCGTCGGGACCGACGGCGTCAGCCCGAGCCCCGGCGGCTTGCAGTACAGCCAGGTCGCGCGCGAGATGAAGGAGCTGCGCGCGAAGTTTAACGCGTCGGCCACGCCCCCTGCGGATTACGCGGCGCGGCGGACGGCGATTCTCTGGAACCACGAGAACCTCTGGAACATAGACCAGCAGAAGCAGACTGGCCTCTGGGACACCTGGGGCCACACTGTTCCGCTACATGGGAATCACGAAATCTTTCGGTGCGCCGCTCGACTACGTGAGCGAGGCGGACGATTTTTCGCGATATAAAATTTTGATCGCGCCGGCTTATCAACTGATTGACGAGGAACTGGTGCGCAAGTGGGCGCGCTACGCCGAAGCCGGCGGCCACCTCGTCCTGACGGCGCGCACGGGGCAGAAGAAACGCAACGGCCAGTTGTGGGAGGCGCGCTGGGCCGAGCCGATTTACAAACTCATCGGAGCCGAAGTTTCATTCTTCGACCTGCTTTTAGAGAACGGCAAGGGCGAAGTCACGATGAGCGGCGAGGCTCATCAGTGGAACGTCTGGGGCGACGTGCTGAAGCCGCTTCAGGGGACGGAGAGTTTGGCACAATATTCCAACCAGTTCTACGCGGGACAGAGCGCCGTGACTTACAGGCGCGTAGGGAAAGGGAGCGTGACTTACATCGGGGTGCAGACGAAGGACGGCCGCCTTGAGAAAGAGGTCTTGCGCGAGGTCTACAGGCGCGCGGGTTTGACGACCGCCGACTACCCGGCGGGCGTCTTTGTTGACTGGCGCGACGGCTTCTGGGTCGCGGTCAACTACTCCTCGCGCCCCGCGGACATCCCCCTGCCGAAGGGGGCGGAAGTCCTGCACGGCGCGACGCCGCTCAAGCCCGCGGACGTGCTCGTCTGGAGATAGCCGATGAGACTGCGCTTCAAATTCGTAGCGACCCTCGCGGCCTCTGTCTTCCTAATACTCGCCGCCGCGCCGCCGCGCGCCACCTCTCATTTCATCGGCGGCGCGTATCAATATCCGTTTCAAGACCCGGACCTGCCGGCCGAGGAGAGGATCACTAATCTTCTTTCGCTGATGACGCTCGAAGAGAAGGTCGCGTGTCTGGGGACGACGCCGAGCGTGCCGCGCCTGGGCGTGAAGGGCGCGAACCACATGGAGGGCATTCACGGCCTCTCCGTGGGCGGCCCCGGCAAGTGGGGAGGGGAAGTGTCCGTGCCGACCACGACCTTCCCGCAAGGGTACGGCCTCGGCGAGACGTGGGACCCCGAACTCTTACGCAGGGCCGCCGCGGTCGAAGGCTACGAGGCGCGCTACATTTTCCAGACCGAGAAGTTTAAGACGAGCCGCAGCGGCCTTGTCATCCGCTCGCCCAACGCGGACCTCGGCCGCGACCCGCGCTGGGGCCGCACGGAAGAGTGCTACGGCGAAGACCCTTACCTGAACGGCACGATGACCGTTGCCTTCGTCAAAGGCTTGCAGGGCGACCACCCGAAGTACTGGCTGACGGCCTCGCTCCTCAAACATTTTCTCGCCAACAGCAACGAGAACAACCGCGGCAGCTCGTCTTCCGACTTCGACGAGCGGCTCTTCCGCGAATACTATTCTGTGCCATTTCGCATGGGCATCGTCGAGGGCGGCGCGCGCGCCTTCATGGCCTCCTACAACGCCGTCAACGGCACGCCCATGCACGTCAACCCAATCTTGAAAGAGGTCGCGGTCAAGGAGTGGGGCGAGGACGGCATCATCTGCACGGACGGCGGCGGGATGAAGCTGCTCGTCACGGGCCACAAGCGTTTCAAGAGTTTCGAGGAAGCCTCGGCGGCCGTCATCAAGTCCGGCATCGGTCAGTTTTTGGACGACTACCGAGAGCCCGTCCGCGGCGCGCTCAAGAACAACCTGCTGAATGAGGCGGACGTTGACGTTGTCCTGCGTAACACCTTCAGAGTGATGCTCCGCCTCGGCCTCCTGGACCCGCCCGAGCGCGTGCCCTACACGAAGATCAAAGACACTGGCGACCCCTGGCTGACCGAAGAGCACAAGTCGCTCGCGCGGCTGGTGACGCAGAAGTCAATCGTGCTCTTGAAGAACGCGAGAGAATTTCTGCCGCTCGACCGCGCCCGGCTCAAAGCAATCGCCGTCATAGGCCCGCGCGCTGACCAGGTGCTCCTGGATTGGTACAGCGGCACGCCGCCCTACATCGTCACGCCGCTCGCCGGAATCAGGAACAAGGTCGGCCCCGGCGTTGAAGTCAAACACGCGACGGGCGGCGACCGCGAAGAGACTGAAAGAATCGCGCGCGCGGCGGACGTGGTCGTCGTCGTCGTCGGCAACCACCCGACGTGCGACGCCGGCTGGGAGAAGTGCCCCACGCGGAGCGACGGCAAGGAGGCCGTGGACCGCCTCTCCATCAACCTTGAGCAGGAGGAGTTGATTAAGCGCGTCCACGCCGCGAACCCGAAGACCGTCGTCGTGCTGCGGGCCAGTTTCCCTTACGCGATCAACTGGACTCAGGCGAACGTGCCCGCGATAGTCCACCTCGCCAACAACAGCCAGGAGGAGGGCAACGCCCTGGCAGACGTGCTCTTCGGCGACTACAACCCCGCGGGCCGGCTCGTGCAGACCTGGGCCAAATCCGAAGAGCAACTCCCGCCGATGATGGACTACGACATACGCCACGGCCGCACCTACATGTATTTTAAAGGAGAGCCGCTCTACCCCTTCGGCCACGGCCTGAGTTACACGACTTTCAGTTACTCGAACCTGCGCACGGCCGCCGTCCACCGCAGCCCGACCAGCCCCGTCACAATCAGCGTGGACGTGAAGAACACCGGCCGCCGCGCGGGCGAAGAGGTCGTGCAGCTCTACGTCAGACATCTCGACTCGAAGGTCGAGCGCCCGCTCAAGGAGCTGAAAGGCTTTACCCGCGTCGCCCTTCGTCCGGGCGAGATGAAGACCGTGCAATTAAGCCTCAAGCCAGAACAACTCGCCTACTGGGACGCCGCGCGCCGCCGCTTCACGGTCGAGGACGGCCGGGTCACGGTCATGGTCGGGAGTTCCTCCGCGGACATCAAGCTGGAAAAGCCCGTCCGCGTCAGAGGAAGAAATTAACAGGGATGGACAGGATCGTCAGGATGAAAGAATTTGAAATCCCGAATTTCAAATCTCAAATCTTTCTTATCCTGTTCATCCTGTCCATCCCTGTTTTAATTCGCCCCGCGCCGGGGCAAGTCGCCGCGGAGTCTTACAGGTGGCGGAACGTGGTGATTGTCGGCGGCGGCTTCGTCACGGGTCTTATTACGCACCCTCGTCAGCGCGGCCTCGTTTACGCGCGCACCGACGTTGGCGGGGCCTACCGCCGCGACTCGCCCGCCTCAGATTGGATTCCCATCACGGACATGATAGGCATGAGCGACTGGCACCTGACGGGAATCGAGAGCCTGGCCGTTGACCCGTCCGCGCCCGACCGCGTTTATCTGGCCGCGGGCATCTACACCAACCCGCGCGTTGCGAACAGTGCGGTCCTGCGCTCTGAAGACCGCGGGCGGAGTTGGCTCCGCACGGAGATGCCTTTCAAGATGGGCGGCAACGAGGCGGGCCGCGCAGGCGGCGAGCGGCTGGCCGTTGACCCGCACGACGGGAGGGTTCTTTTCCTCGGCTCGCGCCGCGACGGCCTGTGGCGCAGCGCAGACCGCGGCGCGACGTGGAAGAAGGTCGAGAGCTTTCCTTCCAACTTCGAGCACGGCGTGGACACAGGCGAAGGTGAGTTCGGCTTCGTGCCTTACGAGAGGCAGGCGGTCGGCATAGTCTTCGTGCAGTTCGACGCGCGCGGCGGAGCGCCTCGTCTGCCGACCTCAACCATCTACGTCGGAGTGTCAACGCCGGACACGAGCCTCTACCGCAGCACGGACGGCGGAAGGAGTTGGTCTTTCGTCCACGGCCAGCCGGAAGGCTTGCGACCCAACCACGCCGCGCTCGCGTCGGACGGCGTGCTTTACATCTCTTACGGCAAGGAGCCCGGGCCGAACACCATGACCGACGGCGCGGTCTGGAAATACGACACGCGAAAAAATCTCTGGACCAATATCACGCCCGTCAAGCCCGGCACGAATGACCCGTTCGGCTACGGCGGCGTGAGCGTGGACGCGCGGCGGCCGCGCACGCTGATGGTCACGACGTTCGCGCGCTGGGACCGCGGCGACGAAATCTTTCGCAGCACGGACGGCGGGGAGCACTGGACGGCCGTAGGCCCGAAGGCTGTCCGCACGGCGGGCGAGGCGCGCTGGCTTCACTGGCACAGAACTGAGCCTTCGGCGACGGGCTGGATGGGCGACGTGGAGATTGACCCGTTTGACTCCAGCCGGGCGCTCTACGTCACAGGGCAGGGCGTCTGGGAGAGCAATGATGTGACGGCCGCAGACCGCGGGCTGCCGACACACTGGGCATTCAACTCACGCGGCATAGAGGAGACGGTGGCGCTGGACCTCTTGAGCCCTCCTGCGGGCGCTCACCTCGTCAGCGGCGTGGGCGACCTCGGAGGCTTCCGCCACGACCGCCTGGACGTGTCGCCGCCCGTGGGTATGTTCGGCAACCCGATCTTTGCCAACGTCGAGAGCCTGGACTTCGCGGAGAAGAGCCCGGCTTTCGTCGTCCGCACGGGGACGAGCCAGCACGGGCGCGAGGTCGCGTCGCGCCGCGGCGCTTACTCGGCGGACGGCGCGACGACCTGGACGCCCTTCGCCTCGGAGCCGGAGGGGCGCGGCGCGGGCACGGTCGCCGTCTCAGCCGACGCGAGCACGATTGTCTGGACACCGCGCGGCGGCAACGCGCATTTCTCGCGCGACCGCGGCGCGACGTGGAGGCGCGTGGAGGGAATCAAGGCGGGGCTGAGAGTCGTGTCCGACCGCGTCAACCCGAAAAAGTTCTACGCCTACGACGGGCAGCGCGGCGAAGTCTACGCGAGCGCCGACAATGGTGAGACGTTCGGCGTGAGCGCCAAAAATCTGCCCGCGGGTTTCGGGCGGCTTCACGCCGCGCCCGGCTCCGAGGGCGACCTGTGGCTCGTGACCGGCAGCGGCTCGCGCCACGCGGCGGGCGACGGCCTTTACCGTTCGACTGATTCGGGACAGAGTTTTATAAAAGTGAAGAGCGTCGCGGAAGCTTACGCGCTCGGCTTCGGGAAGGCCGCGCCCGGCCGCGGCTACCCGGCGCTTTACGTGGCGGGAAAAGTCGGGAACGTCCAGGGCCTCTTCCGCTCGGACGACGCGGGCGCGAGCTGGGTGCGTATCAACGACTACCGGCACCAGTTCGGACAGATCAACGTCATCACGGGCGACCCGCGCGTCTACGGCCGTGTCTATATTGGCACAGGCGGCCGCGGCATCCTTTACGGCGACCTTATACGCGGCCGAGGTCGAGGCCGTTGATTTTGAGCGCGAAGGCGTGCGCGCCCGGAGGCTCGGCGGGTAGTTGGACTTTGAGGCCGGCCGCGTCCTGCGACCAGCGCAGAGGCCCGCGGAAGCCAAGCAGTTCCACTTTACCGACCTTGCCTTCCGCGCTACTGAGCGGCGTGATAGTCACCTCGGGACGCTCCGGCCAGCCCATGAAGAAGGCGTAGAGCGTTTGCCCTTTGCGCGTGAAGCGCACGTCCGCAGAGGTCAACTCGCGCCGCTTGCTCTCGTTGAACTTGGCGTCGCCGGCCTGTGGGTCCGCGGCCGGGCCGGTCCCGTAAATCTTCCACGGGCGCGTCGCGTAGATGGCCTCGCCGTTGACGTTCATCCACTCCGTAATCGCCGCCAGAATTTTCAACTCCTCCGCGTCGAGCATCCCGCTGTTGGGCAGCGGGAAATTCAGAAGCAGGTTCCCGTTCCGGCTGACCACATCCACGAGCATGTCTATCACGGTCTTCGGCGTCTTGTAGGGCGCGCCTCTGAGGTAGTGCCAGTTGCCGACGCAGGTGTGCGACTGCCACGGCGCGGGCCAGACGTTCTCGACCACGCCGCGCTCCACGTCCATGACGCACGTCCCCGTCTCGCAGTCCTCGCGCTTCTTACTCAACTGCACGGCCTCGACCCGCCCGCCGTGCCGCTTCGCGCTCAGGTTGTAAAGGTTCGCCGCCTGCTTGAGCCCCCACTCGCCGAAGGGAATCTCGCCGTCCGTGTAGAGCAGGTCGGGCTGGTACTTGTCCACGAGGTCACGGATGCGCAAGTACCAGTGGCGCTTGAACGCCTCAGACGTGTTGTCCAAGTTCCAGGGCAGGTCCAGGTAGACTTCCTTGATGTCATGGTAGAGGTCCGCGTCCCTTGGGTTGACGCCGTCGTAGGGAACGCCCGCGAGCGGGCCTTCCTTGTCGCTCCCGTGACTCACGGAGAACCACTTGTAGCTCATCGCCAAATGCTCGCTCACGCCGAAGCGCAGACCGTGGCGCTCTGCGGCCTTGCGGAAGAGGCCGACGATGTCGCGACGCGGCCCCACACGCACGGAGTTCCAGCGCGTGTGCTTGGAGTCCCACAGGTCGAAGTTGTCGTGATGGACGGCGAGGCTGACGAAATACTTCGCGCCGGCCTTCTTGTAGAGGCCGACGAGGTAGTCCGCGTCGAACTTGTCAGCCTTCCACGTCGGGATGATGTCTTTGAAGCCGAACTTGGAGGGGTGGCCGTAGGTCTTGACGTGATGCTCGTACTGCCACTGGCCCTGTATGTACATGTTGCGCGCGTACCAGTCGCCGTACTCCGTGGCCGACTGCGGACCCCAGTGCGCCCAGATGCCGAACTTGGCGTCGCGGAACCAGGAGGGCACGCTGTAGGCCCTGAGCGATTCGCGCGTCCCCTCGAACGGCCCCTTCTGAATCGGCGGGACTGCTTCGTCAACGGCGAAAGCGCGCGCGCCTCTCACGGCGGGGACCGCCGCCGCCAGCAACATGAGCAGCGTCCGCCTCGTCATGGACATCAGGGTTCACCTCTGAAAGTCTAAACTCAACCCTTTGCGCCTTACGTTTTTACTTTGCGCCTTTGCGCGAAACAAGCGGTTCACGCAAAGGCGCAAAGGTAAGACGTAAGGCGCAAAGGGTTGAGTCAATCCGTAGGCTGAGTTTTGAAGCGGCGGACGTAAGTGACCAGGGCGGCGATCTCCTGTTTCGTGAGTTTCTTCCCGAACGCGGGCATCGCCTCCTTCCCGTTCGTGACGGAGTGGACGAAGCGGTTGTCGCCCTTCGTTTCCTTCCACCACTTCTCGTCCGTGAAGTCGGGTACGCCGAGCATCTCGCCCGTGTGCGTCTCCCCGCGCCCGTCCTCGCCGTGACACCTGGAGCATTTCTCGTTGAAGAGCGCCTTCGTCCGGGTCAACTCCTCCGGCGACAGTGATTCTTTCCTCTGCTGTCGCTTCTGCGACGCGGCCCCTGCGCGCGAGGCGCTCACGATGTACCCCGCACACAGCCAGAGGGCCGCGAATAACACCACACCTTGGACGAATGTTTTCATCTCAAATTTCTTCATCGAAACCCGCCGGACGGGGAGAAGGCAATTTACCAGAAAACGGAGTGCTTATAAAAGAGTGTCTCCGCGCGGGGTGGGGCGGCCGGACGCCCGCCTGCTACTCTAGCCCCTACACCTTTTTGGATTATCTTCTGATTTTCGGATTCATGGTTTTGGAGGTTTGGGTGTTGGAACAAATATTTTCGCGGAAATCGCGGGTTCCTGACGCGCGCCCGCCGGGGGCATAATTGTTGCGAGTGACAAAAAGCCCTTTCGGTGTCAGCAACGCCGTTCCTGAATAAACAGACGTTAGCCCCAATGAGTGCAGCGACTATGCTCAAAAAGTTCTTGACAAAGAATCCGAGTTGTAATAGTAATGCTTTTGTTGAGTCTTGCAACAAACTCTTAGTGCTATTTCCGGCCGTAAACTTTAAAACTTCAGTCCGTAAAGCTTAGGGGGCGGCGCTCTCTCTCTAAGCAGAGTCGAGTCTGTTAGATTCGCCGAGCGCGAAGTCAGGAAGTTCTGTACGAGGCTTGCTTCAGAGCGGCGCTTCCCATGCCCAGGGGGTTCGCACGCACAGCACGTTAGGTCGGCAGTCAATCACTTACTGATCAGTCCATTCGGAGGATGCTCATGCTGCTAAGAATTCTTTCCGTTCGCAAGGAAGACCGAAAGGTGAATACGAGTCGCAGGCGTATCCATCCGAGTTTCCTCTTGCTGGGCCTGGCGATGTGTCTCGCCTTCGTGGCCGGGGCTCCGTCGTCGTTCGCCCAGACGACGGGGGCCGCGACGCTGCGCGGGACCGTCAAAGACCCGCAGGGCGCGGTGCTCCCCGACGCCACCGTGACGCTGATTAACGAGCGGACCAAGGAAGAGCGCCAGGACAAGGCCAACGGGGAGGGCGGCTACGTGTTCTCCGCGCTGACGCCCGGCACTTACACCATCAAGGTCGAGGCCCCCGGCTTCAAGACTGCCGAGCAGACCAGCGTCATGGTCGAGACCGCCAGCACGCGCGCCGTGGACATTGACATGGAAGTGGGGCAGGCGACTGAGACGGTCACGGTCACCGAAGAGGCCAACCGCCTCGAAACGGAGACCGGGGCCAAAGAGAACACTATCTCGGCGAGCCAGATTGAGAACCTTTCAATCATCAGCCGCAGCTCGCTCGAACTGCTCCGCATCCTGCCGGGCGTCGTCGCCCCGGACAACACGGCGCTTGAGAGCATCTCGTTCGGCGGCGGTGCCAACGCGAACTCCCAGTACCACGTCAACGGCCTGCGCGGCGAGCAGAACAACGTCACCATTGACGGCTCGCGCATGATTGATATCGGCTCGAACAACGGGACCACCATCACCGCGAACCCGGACATGGTGCAGGAGGTCAAGGTCCAGACGAGCAACTACGCGGCCGAGCACGGCACGAGCGCCGTCCAGATCAGCGCCACCACGAAGGGCGGGAGCAGCGAGTTCCACGGCTCCGTCTACGACTACATCCGCAACTGGAGGTTCCAGGCCAACGACCGCTCGAACAGCATCAACAACGTCGTGCGCCCGAAGAGCCAGTACAACTACCCCGGCGGGAACATCGGCGGCCCGGTCATCATCCCCGGCACCGGCATCAACAAGAACCGCGACAAGATGTTCTTCTTCGTCGGCTACGAGCGCTACTACCAGAAGGTGGACGAGGGCTCGAACAAGTTCCGCGTCCCGTCGCTGCTGGAGCGGCAGGGGAACTTCAGCGAGACATTAGGTCCCGGTAATGATGGGATTTTGGGCACGGGCGACGATGTCAGGGCGAGGGTCCCGGTCGGCTGCACGGCCGGCGGGGTGGTGGGCGATGGCGGCAACACTGACTTCGCGCCGGGCGGCAACCTCGGACCCTGCGCCGACCCGACCGGGCTCGGCCCGGCCTTGCTCAATCTTTACCCCGAGCCGAATCTGACCGGCGACCCCAACGGCAACAACTACGTCTACAGCGTGCTCAGGCCGAACAACCGGCAGCAGTTCACCTCGCGCTTCGACTACTCCATCAGCGACAACACCAAGCTCTACGTGCGCTTCGCGCGCGAGTACGAGGAGCAGGGCTTCCCGCGCGGGCTGTGGTGGGATTCTTCGAACTACGAGCTGCCCGGCAAGCTGACGAGCAAGAACCTCGGCCGCTCGCTGGTCGTCAACCTGACCAACGTCATCAACTCTTCGATGACCAATGAAATCCTGTTCAGCGCCAGCAAGCTGAAGCTGAACTACGACTTCCTTGAGCCCGAGAAAGTCTCCTACGAGGCGCTGGGGGTCCAGCGGCTCAACTTGTTCCCGACCACCAATCCTTACATCCCGCTGAGCGTGCTGACGTGGGGCGGCGGCGACTTCCACAGCGCCTACGGCTTCCCGATCTCCGCCTGGAACGACAGCTTCGCCATCACCGACAACCTGGTCAAGGTGAAGGGCGCGCACACGATGAAGTTCGGCGCGTTCATCGAGCAGGCGAACAAGCGGCAGCAGTCCAACAGCGACGTCAACATCGTCGTCGGGCAGTGGGGCCAGTCGAACGCTACGAATCTCAACTTCGGCGACCTCTACACCGGCCGGCCGCTGGAGGTCGCGCAGGGCACGGATCGCCCGCTCGACAACTTCCGCTACTACAACTTCGAGTTCTACGCGCAGGACAGTTGGAAGGTGCGCCCGAACATCACGGTCGAGTTCGGCGTGCGCGGCGCCTACCTCCCGCAGAACTACGAGAAGAATGGCCTCGGCGTGTTGTTCGACCCGGCGGCTTACATCCCCGGCGCGGGCGTCTTCATCAACGGCGACGAGACCCAGCCGAACGGCTTCAAGCTGGCGTCCAGGGGTGAGATTCCCAAGGGCGTGCTGCCGAACCTGCCGATCCAGTGGATGCCGCGCCTGAACTTCGCCTGGGATATCGGCGGCAAGGGCGACCTGGTCGTCCGCGCCGGCGCGGGCCTCTTCTACAACCGCGTCCAGGGCAACTACGATTACTATTCCAGCGGCCAGATGCCCAACACCTACAGGTCAACCGTTGACTTCCCGTGGGGCTCGGCCAACGGGCTCACGTTCGGCGACCTGCCGAACCTCGACCCGTTCGCTTTCGCCAACGTGGACGTCAACTCGCGCGACGTCAACTCGAACGAGATTCCGCGCGTCGCCAACATGAGCTTGACGATTGAAAAGCGGCTGCCGGGGGACAACATCCTGTCGGTCGCCTACGTCGGCACGCAGGGCCGGCACCTGCCCCAGCAGCGGAACCTGAACATCGTTCCGCTGGGGACATTGTCGCAGGGGACCATCCCGCTGGCTAACCCGGTCTGTATCGGCGCGTCGCTCCCCGATTGCGAACTCAATGGGGGCACGCTCTACACCTCGCTTAACCTGGCGGACCCGGCGCAGCGCGCCGCCCTCGATGGCTCCGTGCTCAGGCAGTTCAGGCCCTTCTCGGCGTTCAACTCGGTGGGCGTCTACCAGTTCACCGGGACTTCCACGTACCACTCGCTCCAGGCGACGCTGAGCCACCAGGGCAAAAACCTTCAGTACTTCGCCACCTACACCTTCAGCAAGGCCCTCGGAACCGTGGCGACGAACGAGAGCGACGGCTCGGCCTGGGCCGACCCGATTGACACGCGCGGGAGAAGCTGGGGCATCCTGCCCTTCGACCGGACCCACATCTTTAACCTGTCCTACAACTGGAGCCTGCCGAGGCTCGCGCGGGGCGGCCTCGACAACGTCGTCACCCGCGGCATCCTGAACGGGTGGCAGATGTCCGGCATCACGACCTGGCAGAGCGGCATCCCGATCCGCCTGAAATTCACCGGCGACATAGCGTCGGCGGGGCAGGCCGTGGGCTGGTACGGTTCCGACGCCTTCAACGGCACCAACGCCGGGGCGAGCCTGGGCGCGGTCACGCCCGTCTACCTCGGGAACCCGCAGACCGGAAGCAACGACCTCGGCGAGTTCGCCTTCGACCTGAACCAACTGGCGATCCCGTCGTTCCCGAACACGGGGCCGGCGCAGCCGCCCTTCTACATCAGGACTCCGAGCCGGAGCAACTTCGACGTCTCGTTCTTCAAGAACTTCCACATCAGCGAGTCGAAGAAGATCCAATTCCGGGTCGGGCTCTTCAACGTGTTCAATCAGGCGTATCCGACGCAGATCAACACCACTTCCGTGACCCCGACCGGGAGCGACATCTTCCTGGCGCTCGACACCGTGTGTCTCAGGAGGGTGGACAGGCCGAACGGAAACGGCACTAGCATCGCCAGCCCGTGTGACCCGACCGGCGGCTTCCGCTACACGGACGGCCGCAACGGCGACAGAAGCGACACGCTGCATAACTTCGGGAAAGTCGTCAACAAGCACGGCCGCCGGATTGTGGAGTTCGCTCTGAAGTTCAACTTCTAATTCGCCGACCGGGCGGTAACATCAAACTGCGGCGCGAGGGGCGACACAACGCTTCTCGCGCCGCGCTCTCTTTAGCAAAGCCGCGTGGGTCGCCCGTGGGCCGGATTGTGTTAGGATACGGGCGGAGTTCCCGAGTCAACCCGGCTCGACTCAAGCGCGGTTTCCCGAGGCGGCTGTGATGAAAAAAACTGCTCGCGTCTGGATGGGATTGGCCTTTTGGTGGGCGCTGGCCGCGACGGCGCGCGCGCAAGACGTTGAGCCCAAGTACAAGACGCCGGACACCAATAACGCCGTCATCCAGGGGCGCGTCACCCTCCCCTCCGGCTTCGCCGCCGAGCGCTACTTCAGGATTATCCTGAGAAACATGCAGAGCGTGATCGGCACCCACTACACCAATCGGAGCGGCGAGTTCCAGATCAGAAACCTGAGTGAAGGCACGTACTACGTGCAGGTCGAGTCCCCGGACGAAAGCTTTGACCCGGTCGTCACGAGGGTCGAGCTCGGCCGCGGCATAGTGGCCGAGCTGGTTATGGAGCTGCGCGAGAAGACGCTCCCCCGCGGCGAGCGGATGGCGAACAGGGTGGTCTCCGCGGCCGAGCTGCGTCAGGTGGTGCCGCCCGAGGCGAAGAAGGAGTACAAGCTCGGGGTGAAGTTCGTCGGCAAGGGCGACTTCCGGCAGGCCGCCACGCACTTCGAGCAGGCCGTCACCCTTTACCCAGAGTACCTGGCGGCGCGCAACGACCTCGGCGCGCAATTTCTCAAGCTCAAGCGGCTGGACGAGGCGGAAAAACATTTCCAGATGGTGCTCGCGCGCGACCCCAAAAACTTCAACGCGAAATTCAACCTCGGGCTCGTCCGCGTCGAGCGCAAGGACTACCTGGACGCCATCACCCAGTTGAACCAGGCGATAGTCATAGACAGCGCGCGCCCCGTAGCGCGCCTGTGGCTCGGCTTCGCGCTGCTGGAGACTGGCGACCTGACGCGCGCGGAGCAGGAGTTGACGAAGGCGCTGGTGATGGGCGGGGACGAGTGCGTGGCCGCGAACTACCACCTGGCGCGCATCTACCTCGCGCGCGGGGACGCGGCCGAGGCGGCCCGCTCAGTTCAGACTTATCTCGAAGCGGCGCCGAAGGGCGAATACGCGGAGGACGCCCGTAAGCTTCAGGAGAAACTTCAGCTCGGGGCGAAACCCTAGCCCCGGCGGTGAGGCCCGCCGGGGCCGGGCCGCTCTTTTCAGGGCGCGACCGTGAAGCTCATGGAGCGGCTGACGCTGTTCGCGCCCTCGCCCACCGTCACCTTCAACTCGTAAACCCCTGGGTCGAACTTGTCGAGCGGGATGGAGCTCGCGTACTTGATCTGACCCTGCTCGTCGGGGGCCGGGAGCTGGCCCGACCTGTGGCCCAGGCGGCGTCTGTTCTGCATGATTTCCACGGTCACCTGCGGGGCGGCCGCGGAGCCCGCCGCCGGCCAGGCCGTGAAGAAGAAGGCGAGCTGGTTGGACGCGGACTTGACGATGGGCTCGCCCAGGTTCGGGTAGATGAGCAGCTCGCCGAAATGAAGCGGCTGGTCGCGCTTCTGCTCCGCGGCCGTGAGCCGCTCGCCGCGCTTGATGACCACCAGGCTGCTCAGGCGCGGCTTGCCCGCGTCGGCGGCGGGGATTTCGAGCGGACCCGTGCGGACGCTGGCCTGGCCCGTCGCCGCGTCGTAGGCTATCAGCTCGGACGTGTACCTGCCCGGCGGGAGCTGCGTCTCGCGGTAGAAGAGGAGCGACCCTTTCTTCGCCGCGTCGAGGTTCTCCGCGGGGCCGCTCAGCGGGTAGTGCTGGCTCAGTTTCTGGACGACCTGCCCCGCCTGGTTCCTGATTAACCCCACAATCGAAAAGTCCGCCTTGTAGCTCTTCTTGTCGCTGCCCTGCGCGAAGGTGAACGCGGAAAGGGGCATTTCGGCGAGCACCAGCGCGAGGCCGGCCCGGTTCGTCGCCGGGAAGGAGAGCACTCCCGCGCGGAACGGGGACGAGTCGCCGGCCGGGCGCGCGTTGTGCGCGGCGGCCAGCGCCGGGGCCTCGAAGTCGAGCACGGGGAGCTGTCCCAGGGACTCGACGGCGTAATAGCCCCTGCGCGTCTGCACGTCGTAGTTGGCCTGGCTCAGCTTGACGCTGATCTGCCGGAAGCGGCCGTCGTATTCGGTGTTCTGCGGGACATAGGTAATCATGTAGTAGCCGCGCATGTCGTCCGTGATGCGGCGCACGCCGGAGCTCAGGTCGTTCGTGTCGTGAATCAGGAAGCCGCCGGTCTCCTCGGCCAAATCGCCCAGGCCGCCGCGCGGGTCGAGCCGCAGCAAGTCCTCATTCTTTTCGAGCGCCCTCGTGTAGGGGCCGTTCGTGCCGGTGTCGCTGCCGCGCCCGACCTGCTGCATGCGCCTGGAAGCGAGCGAGTTGATCTCGCGCGCGGCCTCGGCCGTGCCGGCCTCGATGCGGAGCCCGGCCGCGTCAATCGCGTAGATGCTGACGTTGGCGCGGTTGGCGGCGCTGATGACCGAGGGGAACTTCGCCTGCACGGCCGGCGGCAGGGCCAGTCCCTCCGAGAAGAGGATCAGCGTCTTGCGCCCGGGGAGCCTCCGCATCGGGTTGATGACGGCCAACAGGCTGTTGATCGTCGCGAACCCCTGCTGGTCTCGTTCGAGCAGTTGGTACTGCTCGATCATGCTCGTCTGCATCTCGATGAACTTCTGCTCGGTGGCGACCTGGAAGAAGTTGCCGGTGGCGGGGTCACCGCTGCCTGGCCCGGAGGCGGCCGCGGCGGCCGCCATGGCGTCCATCTGCCGCTCCAGGGCCGCGCCGCGGTCGGCCATGTCGCGGACTTTGCCGGCCTCGGACGCGTAGGTCGAGGTGGTAGCCCCGGTGGCCTGCTCGATGGCCTGCTTGACCAGTTCTGGATTGTCTGTGAACGGCTGAATGGTCCGCAGGGATTGGTCTATCCCGAAGACGCCCGTGTAATCGCCGCCCGACATTCCCTGCTGCGCGTAGGCCATCCCGGCCTTGCGCGCGAGGCTGCGCGCCTCCGGCGAGAGCCGGTCGAAGACGAGGGCGACGATGCCCGGCGTCGTGGCGCTGGCGCGCGCGGGCGCGGCCCCTGGGGCCTGCCCCTCCCCGCGGTTCGCTTTCGCGTCCGAACCCTCGCCGCCGCCCGCGGCCCCCTCGCGCATCACGAAGCGGAAGGACTCGATCCGCTGGGGCTTGCCGTCTTCGTAAATCTCGAAGTCCGTGTTCTTCAGGTCCTTGATTGGGCGGCCCTTCTTGTCCTTGACGACCACGTCGAGCTGCACCTCGTTGGAGCGGATGCGGAGCACCTCGTCGTCCTGACCCTGCGGCCCCTGCTGGGGGGCAGTCTGCCCGCGAACGGGGTGGGTGAAGGGAAGGCTCAGCGCCGCCGCGAGCAGTAGGCCCACAAATGTCCTCATAACGTGTTCTCCTGATTTCTACGGGGGAAGATGGCCGCTAAGTGCCGCGCCGCGCAGGGGGCCGACGACCGGGCCAAGGACCAGCGGCTCTCTAGTGCGGCTCAGCCTGCTTCGGAAGTAGTTCGATTCGACAAAGAATCGTGCGCCAAGTATAATTACATTTTCCGGCGAAGGCCAGTCTTGGTTCCGCGCAAGCACCAGACCGGAACGGGCGTTTCGCGGCAGCGGACAAAATCATTCCTGACCGTCAACTCAGCGAGACAGATGTTCTGCGGTGAACCTCCTCCGCGCGGTGAGCCTCGCGGCTCTTGGAGACCCGGTTGTATACTTTCCCCGGATTTTCGCTTTAGGAAGTTGTAGTAAATGGCACACGAGAACCGACGGCTTGTCAGGGTGCTGCTTTCGCTTTTCGCCTGCGGGATACTCCTGCCGTCGGTTCAGGCGCTGGCTCAGGGCGGACAGGGCCGACAGGGAGGCCAGGGCAGCCAGGGCGAAGCGGATCGCGCCTTCGAGCAGGCTACCCAACTGCACCAGGCGGGGAACCTCGACGAGGCCGTCCGCGGCTACCTCTCCATCCTGGCTTCCAACCCACAGAGGGCCGACGTGCGGTCGAACCTCGGGGCCGCCTACTCGCGGCTCGGGCGCTACGAGGACGCCGTCGCGCAGTACAAGCAGGCGCTCGCGCTCCAGAGCCAGAATCAGGCCATCCGCTTCAACCTCGCCCTGGCCTACTACAAGTCCGCGCTCTTCGCCGAGGCCGCCGCAGAATTGGGCCGATTCCTCGCCGCTGCCCCGCCCAACCTCCCCGAGCGCATCAACGCCGCCTTGCTCCTGGCCGACTGCCAGGTGCGGCTCGGCGAGTACAAGAAGGCCATCGAGTTGCTGTCGCCGTTCGAGGCGGCGGACCCGTCCGGTCCCAACAGCCGCGCCGTCGCCTACCTGCTCGGCAACGCCCTCATCGGCGACGGCCAACTGGACAAGGGCCAGCTCCTGATTGACCGCGTCTTCCGCGACGAGAATTCCGCCGAGGCCCGGCTCCTGATGGGCTCAATCCTGCTGCTGATGGACGACGGACCCGGAGCCATCAAAGAGCTCGAACGCGCGCTCGCCCTGAACCCCAAACTGCCCACCTTACGCGCCTGGTACGGGCGGGTGATGATGCGGATGGGCGATTCGGAGAAGGCCAAGGAGGCTTTCAAGCAGGAGCTGGCCGACAACCCGAACGACTTCGACGCGAACCTCTACCACGGCATACTGCTCCGCCAGGACAAGCAGTTCGAAGAGGCTTTCGGCTACCTGTCTCGGGCGGTGCAACTGCGCCCGAAGGAGCAGTACGCGCGCTATCACCTCGGCGCGGTCCTCGCCGCTCTGGGCAAGCCGGACGAGGCGCGGCCCCTGCTCGAAGGCGTGGTCAGCGAGTACCCGGATTTCTCCGAGGCGCGCGCGCTGCTGGCGTCCGTCTACTACAGGCTCAACCGGAAGGCGGACGGCGACCGCGAGCGGGCGATGGTCCAGAAGCTGGACAGCGAGCAGCAGGCCAAGCAGCCCGGCGCGCAGAACGGAGTCAACCAGGCCGCCCCCGTCAAGTCTCCCTGACGGTTGCGAGAGTGAGTCTGAGAGAGCCGAAAGGAAAGTCAACGGGTTTGGTGAATCCCTCAATCCTTAATATTCGCGTCTGGTCGCTCGTGCTGGCGGCGGCGTTGCTCGCCGCGGCCGTGCCATCCGTCAGCGCGCAGTCAAAGCGGCGGTCTAGGCCGCGTCCGGCGCAGGCGCAGGCGCAAACGCAGACTCAAGACGCGGGGTTCGACCAGGCCGTCAAACTCGGCGACGAGGCCCGGCTCGCCAACCGGCTCGCCGAGGCGCTCGAACATTACTCGAAGGCCCTCAAGATTCGGCCGAAGTGGACTGACGGTTGGTGGAACGTCGGCGCGATCTTTTACGAGCAGGACCGCTATGCGGAGGCCCGCGACGCCTTCCGCAATGTCGTGGCGCTCGAACCCGACCGCGGCATGGCGTGGGCGATGCTCGGGCTCTGCGAGTTTCAGACCGGCGAATACGAGCGCGCCGGGGGCTCGCTCATGCGCGGGCGCACGCTCGGCCTCGCCGGCAATCAGGAGTTGATGGCCGTCGCCACCTACCACGCGGCGCTGCTTTACATCCGCTTCGAGCAGTTCGAAATCGCCTACGACATCCTGACCGACTTCGTGAGGGCCGGCAACGAAAGCTCGAAAGTTATAGAGGCGTTCGGGCTGGCGATCATGCGGATGGCTTACCTGCCCAAGGAGCTTCCGGCCGACAAGCGCGAGCGGGTGATGCTCGCCGGCCGGGCAGGATACGACATGGCCGCCCGCCGCATGGATCAGGCGCGCGCCGCCTTCGACCAGTTGCTGTCGCGTTACCCGAACGAGCCGCACGTCCATTACGCTTTCGGCGTCTACCTGCTCAGCCAGGACGCCGACGCGGCGATGAAAGAGTTCCGCCGCGAGCTGGAAATCTCGCCCGCGCACTTCCCGGCGATGGTGCAGATGGCCTTCGAGCATCTCAAGCGCGACGAGTACGAGGAGGCGCTGCCGCTGGCGGAGAAGGGCGTGCAGCTCGCCCCGAAGATGTATGCCGCGCGCAACGTGCTGGGGCGCGTCCTGCTGGAACTGGGCCAGGTGGAGCGCGCCATCAAGGAATTGGAAGAGGGCGCGCGGCTCGCGCCGGGCAGCCCCGAGATGCACTACGCGCTCGGGCGGGCCTACCGCCGGGCCGGGCGCGAGCCGGAGGCCAAGCGCGAGGTCGAGCTGTTTCAGAAACTACAGGAGCAAGTCAACGCCCGCCGCAACGCGCAGTTGAGCGGCGGCGCGACGGGCAACGACCAGCCCAAGCCGCAGCCTTGAGTCCTCAACGGGGCCGGCAATAATCCATCTCACAGTTGGTGTCATTCGGACGATGAAAAGTAAGGACCGTAATTTCAGGAAGAATGTTCTGCGTCTGGCGGGCGGCGCGCTGTACCTGCTGCTCCTCGGCTGGGCCGGCTCCTGGGCGACTTCGAACCTCTTCGGCCAGCAGCAGCAGCAGAACAAGCCCGTGCGCTGGCATCCGAGGAGGGCTCCGGCGAACGCGCAGTTCATAGGCGACCAGGCGTGCGCGCAGTGTCACAAGAAGATGGTCTCGCTGCACGCGCAGACCGCGATGGCGATGGCGATGGAGCCGGTCACGAATTCCAGGGTGCTCAGCGACAACCCGGCGATGATCTTCCGCACAGGCCCCTACACTTACGAGATCAAGAGGAAGGACAAGGAGAGCACCTACACCGTCACGGACGGCAAGGAGAGCCTCAGCCTGCCGATCCTCTACGCCTTCGGGCAGGGCAAGGCCGGGCAGACCTACGTGCTTCAGCACGAGGGCGCTTACTACGAGAGCCTCGTCAGCTATTACAACGAGGTGCAGGGGCTGGACTTCACCATCGGCGCGCCGCGCACCGTGCCTGAGTCGCTCCTGAAGGCGCTCGGCCGCAAGCTGTCGGAGAACGAGGTGGGCAACTGCTTCAGCTGCCACTCGACCGGCGGCATCGTCGCCGGCAAGCTCAATCTGGAAAAGATGACGCCGGGCATCCGCTGCGAAGGCTGCCACGGCCCCGGGGGCGCGCACGCCGCCGCGGCCAAGGAGGGCGAGCCGAGCGGCAAGCTGGTTTACAACCCCGCGCGCCTGAGCGGCGACCAGTTGACGCAGGACTTCTGCGCCTCCTGCCACCGCGGCAACGACGAGTTCGGCATCCTCCAGACGATGGAGATCAACAACGTGCGCTTCCAGCCCTACCGCATCTTCCACAGCAAGTGCTACTCGGACGACAAGCGCATCAGCTGCACGGCCTGCCACGACCCGCACGAGCCGCTCAAGCAAGAAACCGCACACTACGACACCAAGTGCCTGGCCTGCCACGCGACGAAGGACAAGGCGGCTGCGGCCAGGGCGCAGGCCGCGGCGCAGCACGGCTCGACCCTCGTCTGCAAGGTGAGCACGAAGGACTGCGTCACCTGCCACATGCCGAAGATCGGGCCGCCGGCGGCGCACTTCAAATTCACGGACCATTTCATCCGCATCGTTAAGCCCGACGAGGTCTACCCGAACTAAGTTTCGCCTCGTCCGACTGATTGAGGCCCCGGAAGTATGCGATATTTTTTTTTGGCTATTGTTCTGGCCGCGGCGCTCGCCGCCCCGCCGCAGTCGCGCGGGCAGGAGTCGTCCGCGCCCTCAACTGCCAGTAAGGAGTCGGCGAAGACGAGCGCGCCGGTCATCGCCGGCAGCGCGCCCGTGGTCTTCGCGGAGGTCGAGCCGGCCCAGAGTAAGATCACCTGGGCGCACGACAACGGGCGCTCCGAGGCGCACCACCTGCCGGAGACCTGCGGCGGCGGCGGCCTTTTCTTCGACTACGACGGCGACGGCTGGCTCGACGTTTACCTTGTCAACAGCGGCCCGTCCGACTTCTTCCAGCCGAAGACGCCCATCAGGAACGCGCTCTACCGCAACAACCAGGACGGCACGTTCGCGGACGTGACGGACAAGGCCGGCGTGGCCGGCAACACCTTTGGCATGGGCGCGGCCGCGGCGGACTACGACGGCGACGGCCGCGTGGATTTGTACGTGACGAGCTACGGGCGCAACGTCCTCTACCGCAACAACGGCGACGGCACGTTCGCGGACGTGACCGACAAGGCCGGCGTCGCCGCGCCCGGCTGGTCCACGCAGGCGACCTTCTTCGACTACGACGGCGACGGCAAATTAGACCTCTTCGTGTCGAGCTTCGTCGAGTACAGCGGCACTGGCACAATTCTCTGCGGTGACAACCGGCTCGGCCGCCGCTACTACTGCGTGCCGCGCGTCTTCAAGCCGCGCCCGAGCCGCCTCTTCCGCAACAACGGCAACGGGACGTTTACGGACGTGAGCGCCGAGTCGGGCATCGGCAAGTCCCTGGGCAAGTCCTTCGGCGCGGTGGCGACCGACGTCAACAACGACGGGCTGACGGACCTGTTCGTCGCCAACGACACGATGCCGAATTTTCTTTTCGTCAACCGCGGCAAGGGCAAGTTCGAGGAGGAGGGCCTGCCCGCGGGCGTGGCCTTCAGCGACGCGGGCGCGCCGCGCTCGGGCATGGGCGTGGACGCGGCCGACTACGACGGCGACGGCTGGCAGGACTTGTTCGTCGCCAACATAGACCAGGAACTCTTCAGCCTCTACCAGAACCAGAAAGACCTGACCTTCGTGGACAAGCCCGGCGAGATAGGGCAGGCGACGCGGCTGCTTTCAGGCTGGGGCCTCAAGTTCTTCGACTACGACAACGACGGCGACCCGGACCTGATTCTCGCCAACGGCCACCCGGACGACATGGTCGAATTGCAGTCGCTAAGGGTCAAGTACAAAGAGCCGCTGCTGATGTTCGAGAACGAGAACGGCAAGTTCAAAAACGTCTCGGCGCAGTCGGGCACGGTCTTCCAGAAAGACTTCCCGGCGCGCGGCCTCTCCGCGGGCGACTACGACAACGACGGCGACCTGGACATCCTCATCGTCAACAACGGCGCGCCCCCCGTGCTCTTGAGAAACGAGGGCGGGAACCGCAACAACTGGCTCGGGCTTCAACTGGTCGCGACGAAGAGCAACCCGGAGGCGGTCGGCGCGGTCATCACGTGGCAGGCGGGCGGCGTCAAGCGCACGCGCCTGAAGACGGGCGGCGGCAGCTACCTCTCGTCGCACGACCCGCGCGAAATCCTCGGCGTAGGGCGCGCGGCCAAGATTGACAGCGTCGAAATAAAATGGCCCAGCGGGCGCGTGGACAAGATCACGAACCCGCCGCTCAACAAGTACATCAAGGTCACCGAGGGGGGCTGATGATCCGAAGCAGAATCTTACGTCTCGCTCTGGTCTTCGCTTTATTTTGTGCGGCGTCGGCGGCGGAAGCCGTGGCGCAGTCGTTGCGCGAGCGGGCCGACAGGGCCGGCGTCCTCGTCGGGGCGGCCGTCGAGCCACGGCTCTTGTCCGAGCCCGAGTACGCCGCGACGCTGGCGCGCGAGTTCAACATGATCGAGCCGGAGAACGCGATGAAGTGGGGCGTGCTCCGGCCCCGTCGAGACAAGTTCAACTTCGGCCCCGCCGACGAGGTCGTGGCCTTCGCGCGCAAGAACAAGATGATGGTGCGCGGCCACACGCTGCTCTGGTCTGAGTACAACCCTGCGTGGCTGGAGAAAGGCGGCTTCACACCCGAGCAACTGAACGCCATGCTCCGCGAGCACATCACGAAAGTGATGAAGCACTACGCGGGCAAAGTCTTCGCGTGGGACGTTGTCAACGAGTCGTTCCTGGCAGACGGCTCAGTCGAGCCTTCGGTCTGGTACGACGGCCCCGGCATAGGCTTTAAGGGGAAGGGGACGGCCTACATCGAGCAGGCGTTCCGCTGGGCGCGCGAGGCCGACCCGAAGGCGCTCCTCTTTTACAACGACTACGACACGGAAGGGATTAACCCGAAGTCGGACGCCGTCTACGAGATGGTCAAGGACTTCCGTGCGCGCGGCGTCCCCATTGACGGCGTCGGCATACAGGCACACATCTTCAAGATGGACGCCGCCGATCTGGCCTCCGTCAAGGCCAACATCGCACGCCTCGCCGCGCTCGGCCTGCAAATACACATCACGGAGATGGATGTCGCGCTCGACGTGGACTCGGCCGGCAATCTCTCGGACAAGTCGGGCCTGCAAAGGCAGGCGGAAGCCTACCGCCTGATTGCGGAAGCCTGCTTCGCGGAGCCGCGCTGCACGGCCTTCCAGACCTGGGGTTTTACGGACAAGTACAGTTGGATTCCGCAGTACACGAAGGGCAAGCAGGGGGCCGCGCTGCTCTTCGACCGCGCCTACGCGCCCAAGCCCGCCTACGCGGCCGTCGTCGAGGCGCTGGGGGCGCGGCGGCCTACTTCTCAAAAGTGATGTTGTCCACGACGACCGTCCCGTGCATCGGCGTGCAGCGCTCGCAGAACGCCGTCAGGCTCACGGCCGTCAGCTTCTTGAGCACGTCCTTCGGGCCGACCTTCGTGTCCACCCACGAGGGCTGTTTGAGTGAGCCGAGCGGAATCTTGTAGGTGTTGAAGCCCGGCTTGACCAGGAAGGCCATCTGCGGGAACCCGCCCGTCAGGGCGATGCCCTGGCCCCGGCTGATGATCTCGACCCTCAGCGAAGAGATGCCGGTGGCGTAGATTTGCATGGACAGATTCTTGTACGCGCTCAGGTCGTCGGCGACCGGCTTGCCGTCCTTGTCCGGCTGGCCGTGCACCTCCATGGCGACGCCCGCCCACTGGTTCGGCGAGTAGAGTTCGTAGTCGAAGGCGGCGGCCTTGTTCGGGTCGTCCGGCTTGATGCGGACCAACTCGGGCGCGGCGGGCGAGACGTTCGGCGCACCCTTGTACTTACTCTTCGTCGTCTCCTCGTAAGAGGTCAGTTGCACGTAGCCGCCGCGCTTACTGACCGGCCTGTTGTCCTGCATCGTCTCGAAGTCCGCGTACACGTAGGCATCGCCGCCCTGCCGGCCGGCCGCGGGCAGAAGGACGCAGAGGAAGACGAAAAAGGTCGCTGCAAGTTTCATGGGAACTCTCCGTCGGTGTGTTTCGCCGCAAGCCCTACGCGGCCGTGCCGGATTATAACTCTTCACAGCATAAATTCACCCACGCGTTTTCAGAAGCTCCAGGTTGCGCTCGATGAGCGCGCGCCGCTGCTCGACGCAGGCGAAGGAGCGCAAGGGGTCCGCGGGCGTCCGCGTGACGTAGTCCAGCAGCTTCTCGATTGTGCTCGTCGCAACGTGCATCCTCGTGTCCGAGGAGCCGTAGTAGATGAAGACTTCGCTGCCCGCGCGCGCGACCCAGCCGCAACTGAAGACGACGTTGGAAACGTCGCCCACGCGCTCGTCGCCCTCGGGCGCGAGGAAGTAGCCGCCGGGGCTGTGCGTCACGCGCCAGGGCTCATTGAGGTCGCACAGGAAGAGGTAGAGCACGTAGCGCAGGCCCGCGGCCGTGCCCCTGACGCCGTGGGCCAAATGTAGCCAGCCCCTCTCGGTCTTAATCGGCGCGGGGCCGAGGCCGTTCTTCGCCTCCTTGACGGTGTGGTAGAGCCGCGGGTCAATGATGACCTCTTCGGCGACGACCGCGCGCTCCATGCTGTCGGCCAGTCCCCAGCCGATACCGCCGCCGCTCCCGGCGTCAATGAAGTCGTCCTGCGGGCGCGTGTAAAAAGCGTAACGGCCCTCGACGAACTCGGGATGGAGGACGACGTTGCGCTGCTGCGGCGAGCGCGTCTTGAGGTCGGGCAGCCGCTCCCAGGTAATCAGGTCGCGCGTGCGCGCGATGCCGCCCTGCGCGACGGCCGAAGATAAATCGCCCGGCGGCGCATTAGGGTCTTTGCGCTCCGTGCAGAACAGGCCGTATATCCATCCGTCCTCGTGGCGGACGAGCCGCATGTCGTAGACGTTCGTGTCGGGGTCGTCTGTCTCCGGCATCAGGACGGGGTAGTCCCAGAAGCGGAAGTTGTCCACGCCGTTCTCGCTCTCGGCGATGGCGAAGAAAGATTTCCTGTCCGCGCCCTCGACGCGCACGGCCAAAAGTATTTTCCCCTCGTGCGCAAGCGCGCCCGAATTGAAGACGGCGTTGACGCCGAGGCGCTCCATCAGGTGCGGGTTCGTTTCGTAGTCCAGGTCGTAGCGCCAGAACAGCGGCGCGTGCGCGGCCGTCAGGACGGGGTTCGCGTAGCGGTCGAAGACGCCGTTGCCATTTTGGGCCATAATGTTGCGGCGCGTCACCAACTCCTCGTGCGCCTCCGTCAAACGCCTGAGGCGCGCGTCGAACTCAGTCCGATCCATGAGCAGATTTCTCCACGCCGGCTCCGAGCCTCAGGCCGACCTCAAAGCACATTCGCCCGTTGTGGTAGGGGCACTTCCACTGGCTCAATTTCGGCAAGTCGTTTGCGGGCACGCCCGCGCGCGAAGTCTTCCAGAACCACTCGCCGTTCTCTCTGTCAACGACATGCCGGTCAATGAACTCCCAGACGTTTGCCGCGGCCTTGAGGAAATGATCGCCGCCGCCGAGCTGATACGCGTTGACGAAGCCGACGACCGCCTCGGCCTGCGCCCACCAGTGCTTGTCCGCGTCGGTCACACCGCCCGCGTCCGCCTCGTACAGTAAGCCGAAGCCGTCGTCATCCAGCCCGCGCTCGTAAACAGACTGTGCCATTTTCAGACTGACGTCGCGGACGCGCGCGGAGAGTTCATCGTCCCCCAACACCTCCGCCGCCTCGCACAGGAGCCAGCTCGCCTCTATGTCGTGACCGAAAGACCTGTGGGCGGATTGAGGAGCCCACGTCTCGTCGAAGAACATCGTCAGGTAAGAGCCTGTGGGGTGGACGACGCGCGTCAGAAAAATCTCCACGAGGATGCGGAGCCTCTCGCGGACGCGTTCGTCATCGCACGCGCGGGCGAGCGTGGCGTAAGCCTCAAGGACGTGGAGGTGCGTGTTCATGGACTTCTTCTCGTCCTGGTCAACTTCGCTCAGGCGCTGGTCTGCGGCCAACGCCCAGTCGCGCTCGAAGGTCTCGAAATAGCCGTCGTGCGCGCGGTCGCGGGCTCGCGACTCAAGCAGGTCGAAAAGTCCGAGCGCCTCGTCGAGCGCCGCTCGCTCCCCGGTCGCCATGTAGAATTGGGCCAGGCCGTAGAGGGCGAACGCCTGCGCGTAAGGCCGCTTCTTGGTGTCTGACGGCCGCCCCTCGCAGTCCACAGTCCAGAAGACGCCGCCGTGCTCGCGGTCCAGGAAATGGCGCGTCAGGTAACGGTAAGCGCGCTCGGCCATCGTCAGGAAAGAGGGCTCACGGTAGAGCGCGTGGGCGCGGGAGAACGTCCACAGGATGCGCGAGTTCAGGATGACGCCCTTGTCAGCGCGCTCGTCGGCGCTGAGGTCGTCGCGGACGAGGCCGCGGAAGCCGCCGCGCTTCACGTCCGGCGCGTGTGCGAGCCAGAACGGCGCGATGTTCTCGCGCCACTCGCTTTCTGTCCGCTCGGCCAAGCTGTCAGTCATGCCTTATCTCGACGCGGCCGATTTGCGCCTCGGCGCGGAAGACGATTTTGAGAAAGCGGCTCGTGGGCGCGGCGCTCGTCAGCTCGTACCGGACGGGCAGCTTGTAGCCGTAAGGGTTCACCTCCGTCGGGAAGCGGGTCGCCCTGACTTCGGCCCTGGTGTAGGTCACGCCGTCCGGCGACAGGTAAAACTCCAGGTCGCGCGCGCCCTCGCTCTCCATGAAGGCGAGCACTTTCGCGTAACGCAGCGGCCCCGTCACGCGGTACGCGACCCAGACCTCGTCGCGGCCCCTGACGCGGTGCGCGTCCTCCTTGTACGGGCGCGGGTCTTTCGATTCGCGCGAGACGGGGCCGTTGCTGCGCGAGTGCGTGAGCGCGAAGTTTATCAGCTCGTCCACAATCGTCCGGCCTTCGGCGCGGACGGGGCCGACGACGTTCGACGGCGCGCTCGCGCCCGCGACGTTCCGGGCCAGCACGCGGTAGTAGTATTGCTTCCCCGGCTCGGCCGTCTGGTCCGCGAACAGCGGCCTGTATTGCACGCTCGCGTCATCCACCTTCGAGCCGACGACCGCCCACGGGCCGCCAGGCTTCGGCGCGCGCTCGACATCGTAGCCCATCGCGCCCGCGGACCCGCGCCACGAGATTTCGGCGGGGGACTTGATCGGGAGCAGGACGGGCGGCCGCTCGGGCGGTTCGAGCGGCGGCGCGCGGAGGCCGCGAATCTCGTGCGCCTTCTCGCGTATGAGGTGCATCAGTTGCGGCTCCTCGTACTCCGTGCCGGACGCGAATCCCGGGTAGTGGTAAGCCTTGTAGAGGCCGCCGCCCGCGGGCTCGGAGTGCCAGTAGAAGCCGCCGTCGCGGTTGTGAAAGCGCAGGCTCCAGACCATCGCGCCCGCGATGCCTTTCGTGATCACCGCGTCCAGAATCTTACGCATCTCGGCGATGGGGACGAAGCCGAACTCGCCGAGGACGTAAACCTTCTTCCCGGCAATCTGCTTGTGGAAGCGTTCGATGTCGGCAAGCATCGAGCGGTCCGGGTCCGGGTAATGGTGGCTTGAAACGATGTCTATGTTCGGGTCGTCGAGGGCTTCCGACTGAATCTCGCGGTTGCCTATGTAGAAGCCGTCCCAGACGAGGTGGTTCGGGTCGAGCGACTTGACGTGGGCCGCTATCTCCTTCGTCCAGGAGTAGGGGCTGTAAAGCTCGTTGCCAGTCTCCCACGCCAGGATGGCCCTGTCGTCTTTGTAGAGCTTGCCCGTGTAGGTGTTGCGCCGGTTGATGAGGAAGCTGACCGTCTTCTTGAAGTCCGCGATGATTTCCGGGTCGGTCCAGAAAGCTTCGGCCGGCTTGCCGCGGTGCTCCGCGTACTGCTCGACGCCGCCCCACCACTTCCAGTTGTCAACGAAGGGGACGACCACGCGCACGCCTAAACGGTTCGCGACCTCCAGGACTTTGTCGAGCGCGCGGAATGCCTCCTCGTTAAATTCGCCGGGACGCCTGACGTGGCAGGGGATTGGGTTCGGGCCTTGGCGCTTGCAGACGGAGAGGACGTAAGCGCGCACGACGCGCCCGCCCGTTTGCCTGACGCTCAGGAGCGCGTCCGCGATTTCGAACTCGTCCGGGAAGCGCCACTCGTTCGTCGCCTCGAACGCCATGTTGTCCTCGACCAGGTGCAGGTTCGGGACGTTGAACGAGACGAAGCGAAACTCCTTGCCGCCCTCCATCAAACGGTCGCCCGCCCGCGTGATGAAATGCCTCATATCATCCTGCGCCACCGCGCCGACCGCCAGAAACGTCAGGACGAAAAGGGCCGCTATGAGACGCTTCATACGCTGCATAAATTCTCCGAGACTGATTCACTCAAGCCTTTGCGCCTTTGGTTTTCCCTTAGCGCCTTTGCGCGAAACAGCCGTTCTCGCAAAGGCGCAAAGTAAAGACGTAAGGCGCAAAGGGTTGAGTTTTGGTTTTGAACGTCAATTTTTATACGGCTTCAATTTCTTCATGTCTTCGGCGGACGCGGGCTTGAGGCTGACGGCCGCGCCGCCGCCTTTGGCGAGCGCGATTCTGAGCGGCGTCTCGCTGTTGACGAGGAAGCTTTGAATCCTGTAGGCCATCGGGTTCGCCTGCCAGTCGGCGTCGTCCGCGTCCGCGTAAATGGTCGCTACGTACTGGCGCTTCGGCGCGAGGTAATCGAGCGGGACAGTCGCGGCGCGCGCGTTCTCGTCCGTGATGGCCCCCACGTACCACTCGTCTTTACCCCTGGCCTTGCGCGCGATTGTTAAGTAGTCGCCCGGCTCAGCCTCCAAGACCTTCGTGTCGTCCCAGTCAACCGCCACGTCCTTGATGAACTGGAACGCGTCCATGAACCGCTCGTAGTTCTCGGGCAGGTCCGCGGCCATCTGCAACGGGCTGTACATCGTGACGTAGAGCGCCAACTGCTTCGCTAAGGTTGTGTGCACCTGCTCCTTCTTGGCCGGGTCGTAGTGGCTCATCTTGATCTGAAAAATTCCGGGCGTGTAGTCCATCGGCCCGCCCATCAGGCGCGTGAAAGGAAGTATGGTCTCGTGCTCGGGCGGGTTGCCGGAGCTCCACGCGTTGAACTCGTTGCCGCGCGCGGCCTCGGAGGCGAGCCAGTTCGGGTAGGTGCGGTGCAGGCCCGTCGGGCGCACGGGCTCGTGGGCGTCGAGCATGATTTTATACCGGGCCGTTTTCTCGGCCACGCGGACGTAGTGGTTGATCATCCACTGGCCGTCGTGGTGCTCGCCGCGCGGGACGATGCGGCCGACGTAGCCCGTCTTCACGGCGTCGTAGCCGTGCTGTTTCATGAAGCGGTAGGCGTCGTCCATCCTGCGCTCGTAGTTCGTGGCGGACGCAGAGGTCTCGTGGTGCATGATGAGCTTGACACCCTTCGCGGCGGCGTACTTCTGAAGCTCCGTGACATCGTAGTCCGGGTAGGGGGTGACGAAGTCGAAGACATCCTCCTTCCAGTTGCCGAACCAGTCCTCCCAGCCGACGTTCCAGCCCTCCACGAGCACGCCGTCGAAGCCGTGCCGGGCGGCGAAGTCGAGATACCGCTTCGTGTTCTCGGTCGTGGCCCCGTGCTTGCCGTTGGGCTTCATGCTGGCCCAATTCGTTTCGTCCAACTTGATGGCCCCCGCGGCGTCCGCGTAGTTCCAGGTGGATTTATTGACGTGCAGCTCCCACCAGATGCCGATGTACTTCACGGGCTTTATCCAGCTCGTGTCGGCGACGCGCGAAGGCTCGTTCAAATTCAGGATGAGCTTGGAGGCGAGGATGTCCGCGGCCTTGTCGCTGACGACGACCGTGCGCCAGGGCGTGCGTGCAGGCGTTTGCAGATACGCCTTGTTGCCGTAGGCGTCGGGCACGAGTTGCGAGGTGAGGCGGAACGCCTGCCGGTCAACCATCAGGTTCATGGCAGGGTAGTTAATGAGCGCCGCCTCGTGCAGGTTGACGTAGAGCCCGTCCGCCGTCTTCATCATCAGGGGCGTCTGGACTGCGTTCTCGGCGATGATCGTCCGGGCGGTGATCTCGTCGGCGGCCCTGCCCCGGCGGGCGTCCACCTCGCTGAGCTTCGTGGTGGAATAGGTGTACTCGTTGGTGTCGTAGTCGCCCGGCATCCAGAAGGTCTTGTGGTCGCCCGTCAGGTGAAACTCGGTCTTCTCGTCCGAGACGATGAAATACTTCAGGCCGCCCTGCTCGGGAATTTCGTAACGGAAGCCCAGGCCGTCGTCGTAGAGGCGGAACCTGATGACCAGCGTGCGGCTGACGGCAGCAGTCTGCTGGTTAGTGCCAGCGCCGGGCTCAGTACCGGCCACCGCCTGACCGCCGGCCGCGCCCGCCTGTTGGAGCGTGACGGCCAGCTCCCTGTAGTTGTTGCGAATCCGGCGGACTTCGCCCCAGACTGGCTCCCACGTCTCGTCAGCCTGCGCGGTGTCCGACTTCGCCACGGTGAAACCTTTGACGAGGGCGGGCTGGTCTTTCAGTTCCAGCCCGAGTTTGCTTTTTTTGATGACGGCGCGGCCGCCGAACGACAGTTGATAAGTGGGCTCGCCTTCACTCGTCAGCTCGAAAGTGAGCGCGAGTTTCCCCGAAGGCGATTCTATCTTCTGGCCGTAGGCGCTGAGGCCACAGAGGCAGAGCATCAGGAGCAGGAGCTTTATTCTCATCGTCAGTTTTCTTCCCTTCGGATTTTTCAATCGTGTGCCATTTCCGCGATCTGCGGCGGCGCGAGGTGCGCGGTCTCGCCCGCGCCCTGCGCGCGGCCCTCGCCCTTTTCGAGCCGGTCGTACCAGAATTTTTTGAGGAAGGCCGTGGTCGCGGCCAGGACCAGGAGCGAGACGAGCGCCGCGCGCCAGTCGCGGAAGATGACGTAGAGCGGGATGACGACGAGCATCAGTTGCCAGATGATGCCGACGCCGCAGTTCGTCAGGTCGCGCGGGGCGTCGCGGTTCGGCTCAATCGCCGGGTCTTCGCGTGCGACCATCTCGTAGACGGGCTTCCAGAACCCCCACGGCCGCACGTTGCGGTAGAAAGTCTTGATCGTCTCATCGTCCACAGGCTTCGTCAGCAAGGAAGCCGCGACGCTGGCGACGCCGGAGAAGAGCAGGATGAAGGGGAAGAAGTAGAGCGACTGGACGCCCGGCAGCAGGTACTTCTGGACGGCGGGCACGACGAGCGCGCAGACTATCCCCGTGAGCATCCCCCAGAAGTAGCCGTGGCCGTTGAGCCGCCACCAGTACCACTTCAGGACGTTGGCCGCCGTGTAGCCGCCGTAGAGCCCGGAGACGATCCACTGCGTAATGTCGTTGATCGAGGAGACGAACAGCCCGACGCTCATGCCGACGGCGAGAATCAGAATCGAGCCGAGGTAGCTGGCGCGGATTAAAGTCTTGTTGCTCGCGTCCGGGTTGAGGTAACGCTTGTAAACGTCGTTGACGAGGTAAGCGGCCCCCGCGTTGACCGTCGCGCTGAAGGTGGACATGAAGGCCGAGAGCAGCCCCGCGAGCAAGAGCCCCATCAGCCCCGCCGGCAGAAAGTTGTTGATGACGTAGGGCAGCACCAGCTCGAAGTCTATGTTATCGCCCATGCCGCGGAAGTCGGGCGTCAGGTAGACGAGGCCGAGCAGCGTGATGCCGCCGATCATGACCCAGCGCGGGACGAGGCAGATGGAGACGATGGCGCTCATCAGGCTGGCCTCGCGCGGGTTCTTCGCCGCCAGCACGCGCTGCATGTCGTAGTTGGGCGCGGTGCCGGCCATGCTGACGAGGATGCCCTTGAAGACCATCAGCATGAAGAAGAAGCCGAACATGGAGGCGATGCCCTCGCCTGCGACTCGACTGTTCATCGCGGGCAGCAGGCCCGACCAGTCGAGCGAGATGTCCATGCCGAAGAAGAGGCCGCGCCAGCCCTCCGGCGTCACCTGGTCGAGCGTGCCCGCGCTGACGTGCGACATGGCGATGACGCCTATGACGACGCTCGAAATAGCCATCAGGACGAACTGCGCGAAGTCCGTCAGGACGACGCTCAGCATCCCGCCGAGCACGACGTAGACGGCCGTCACAGACATGACGATGACGGCGTAAGTGCTGGGCGAGAGGTCCCAGGGCAGGAAGACCTTGCAGAACTTGCCGAGGCCCTGGAAGTCGTAGCTGATGAAGCCGACGACCGAAATGAGCGCGAACAAGACGATGACGGCGCGCGAGAGTTCCGCCCCGCCGCCCGTCCCGAAGCGGGTCGTAATCCACTCGGCCCCCGTGCGCGCGTTCGAGCGGCGCGTCCACTTCGAAAGGTAGACCGCCTCGAAGATCTGGTTGAAAATGGGCCAGAGCCAGGGCAGGAAGACGGCCTTCATCCCGTAGGCGTAGAGGATGTAGACGAACCACATCGTCCCCGTGATGTCCCACATCGCCGAGGCGTTCGAGATGCCCAGCAGCCACCACGGCATGGTCTTGCCGCCGAGGAAGTAGGAGTCCAGGTTCTTCGACGCGCGCTTCGTGACGTAGACGCCGACGCCGATCATCGCGACGAAGTAGACGACGAGAATGACGATGTCCAGAGTGCCGAGCCGCATGTGGTGGCCTCCCTCGAAGACAGTGGTGCTCTTCGTCCCGCCAGGGACTGTTGAGAATAGCCCAGCACTTCAGTGCTGGGGAAGAGCGTCATGAATTTTTGTAGTCCCGTAGGGACGGCTGAAAAAAAGCGCGGCCCTGACGTTCGGCCGTCCCTACAGGACTCGTTTTCTTTTCCGTCACCATCCCCAGCACTGAAGTGCTGGGCTATTGTCGGTCGTCCCTGGCGGGACTTTTCAAACAGCCTTTTATTTCCCGCGTCGCCCGCGCACGGGCTCCAGGCGGAATTTGTACTGGTAGGGTTTGGCGGGCAGCCTGTACTCCGCGTGCGCCTCTGCGCCCCAGCTGTCGTCGCCGCCGACGCCCATCTGCCTGTAGTCCAGATTGACCGTGATCTCCTTCGACATTTGAATCTCGGCGGCGTGCTTCGCGCGCTCAAGCTCGGACATCTGGAAGGGCCAGGCGCTGAAGTAGAGTTCGGGGAGCCCCACCGCGCGCAAGCCCCCGCCCGACTTGTCCGTGAACGTCACCCAGCGCACGTCCGTGCGGTTGCCCGTCTCCTGCGGCTCGGCGTAAGGCGTCCAGAGGTCGTCAACAGTTGACCTGTAGATGCCGACCGCCGCCCCCGTCCTGCGGTCCCAGTAGGTCTCCTGCGGCCCGCGCCCGTACCACTCCACGTTGCGCAGCTCGCCGGGGATTTGCACCTGCATCCCGACGCGCGGCAACTCGGGCACGACGCCCGTCGGCGTGAGCGCGCTCTCGACCTCTATCACGCCGTCGCCGTAGACGGTGAACGTCGTGCGCGTCTGAGAGCCCGCGGACGGCATCGCCGCCTCCGTCGTCACGCGCGCCGAACTCGGGCTGAGCTGCTCGACCGTGACCTTCGTGACCTTGCGCTCTTGCGCGGCGGTGCGCCAGACGCCGAGGCGCTTCGCCATCTGGTTGCCGCGGTCGTTGTCAATCGGCGCGCGCCAGAAGTTAGGCACGAGCGGCCCTGTGATGAGCGGCCGCCCGCCGAACTCGTAAGCCTCAAGCGCCCCGCTCGCCTTGCCGATTCTGGCGAAGAAGCCCGGGCCACGCAGCGAGACCAGTTCATCGGACTCGGTGACAGTCAGTTGAGGCTTCGGCGACGGCGGGGCGGCTTTCCCCGCGAGCAGAGGGCTGTAAGGCATCGCGAATTGATCCCACGCGACGACGTGCCCTTTTTTGGCCCAAGAGGTGTCGGCCGCGAGCGCGAACGTCACCTTGAGGAAATATTCCGTGCCGGGCTTCGACGAGAGCCGCCGCAGGTTGAGCGCGACCTCCTCCGCTTGCCCGGCCGGCGTGCGCAGCCGCGGCAACTGCCCGCGCCCGATGACTCTCCCGTCCTTCGCCAGCTCCCACGCGGCGTCAATAAACGAGAGGTCGCTGAACATATACTTGTTGCGCACGCGCAGGCGGCCCGAGGCCATGTCAACCGGCTCGACCTTGATGAACTGGTAGACCTTCTTGACCTCCAGGAGTTCGGGCTGGACGCGGCGATCTGCAAAGACGAGGCCGTCGCCGCCGTTGCCGTCGTTCGGCCGATCATTGTAGTCGCCGCCGTAGGCCCACATCTCGCGCCCGTCCGCCGTCTTCTTGCGGAACGTCTGGTCAACCCAGTCCCAGATGAAGCCGCCGTGGAAATTGGGCCTGGATTCGAGCACGTCCCAGTACTCCTGCAAGTTTCCGACGCTGTTGCCGAGCGCGTGCGCGTACTCGACGAGGTAGAAGGGTTTCCCCTCGCCCTTCTGCTGCCAGTAGCTCACGAGCTCCTGCGGCTTCGTGTACATCGGGTTGAAGGCGTCGCTGTGGACGCTCGCGCCCGCCTCGTAGACGAGGACGACTTCCGGGTGGTTGGTCTTGACCCACTGGCGCGCCGCCACGAAGTTGCGGCCCCAGCCCGCCTCGTTGCCCAGCGAGAAGAGGAAGATGCTCGCGTGGTTCTTGTCGCGCTCGAACGCGCGGCTAACGCGCGCGACGTGCGCGTCTGTAAAATCCTCGCTGTCGGAGATGCGCTGCTTCTCGTTCGCGCCGTAGCCGTGCGACTCTATGTTGGCCTCGTCCTGCACGTAGAGGCCGTACTCGTCGCAGAGCGCGTACCAGGCTTCGTGGTTAGGATAGTGGCTCGTCCGCACGGCGTTGATGTTGTGCCGCTTCATCAGCAGGATGTCCTCGACCATCATCTCGCGCGTCGTCACCTGCCCGAGGTCCGGGTCGTGCTCGTGCCGGTTGACGCCCTTAATCATAACCGGGCGGCCGTTGACGAGAATCTGGCCGTTCTTAATCTCGCTCGTGCGAAAACCCAGCCGCCACGGGATGACTTCGAGCACGCGCCCGCGCGAGTCCTTGAGCGTCAGCAGGAGCGTGTAAAGGTTCGGCTCCTCCGCGGACCACTTTTTTGGGTTCGAGACCTCGCGCGCCAGGTCGAGCGAGAGTTCGCCGCCGGCCGGGGCAGAGCCTTCCGCCGCGAGCGGAGCGCCGACGGCCGCGCCTTTGTCGTCGAGCAGTTTCGCTTCGAGCGAGACGCGCTCGGCCGACGCACCGCTGTTGCGCACCTTCACGTTCAGGGCGAGGCGCGCGTCGCGGTACTGCGCGTCCAGATGCGTCTGCGCGTAGAAGTCGCGGACGTGCAGCGGCGCGCGCGAGACCAGCTCCACGTCGCGGAAGAGGCCGCTCAAGCGCCAGAAGTCCTGGTCCTCCAAGTAGCTCCCGTCCGAGAAGCGGTAGACCTCTACGGCCACAGTGTTCTCGCCGGGCCGCACGTACTTCGTCACGTCGAACTCGGCGGGCAGCCGGCTGTCCTCGCTGTAGCCGACCTTCTGGCCGTTGACCCAGACGTAGCAGGCGGAGTTGACGCCGCGCAGCACGAGGAAAGTCTCGCGCCCGGCCCAGTCCGCGGGGACCGTGAAGCTGCGCCTGTAGGAGCCGACCGGGTTTCTTTCCTCGTAGGTCGTCCAGTCCTTCGGCGGCTCGCCCATCACGCTCGGCGCGTCGCGCTTGAACGGGTAAACGATGTTCAGAAAGATGGGCGTCCCGTAGCCCTCGAACTCCCAGTTCGCCGGCACGCGAATCTCCTTCCACGCCGACACGTCGTACTCCGGCCTGTAAAAATCCGCCGGCCGCTGCGAAGGCTCCTTGACCCAGTGAAACTTCCACACGCCGTTGAGCGAGCGCACGAAGGGCGAGCCCTCGGCGCGTGTCGCGCCCGGCGCGAACGCCATTGCGCCACGCCGCGCCGCGGCCTCGTCCGAATAGGGGACGAGCGTGGCGTGCGCCGGCTCGCGGTTGACGGCGAAGACGCGCGGGTCTTCCCACTCCTTGAGAGTTTGCTGCGCGGACGACGGCGAGAAGAGAAACAGGGCTATGGCGAGAACGAAAGTGAGCTTCCTCATCGTGCGCTCCGAAGGCAAGAGTCTGTTTTTGAAAATGCTTGACAAGGGGGGCGTAGAAAGACTAGAAACGCTTTTGCCGGTTTCCCCAACAAAGTACAGTTTAATTCTATTACTGATGGCTCGGCGGCCGGCGCGCGCCGGACTGCGAATTTTATCTTTGGGTCGAGCCAGGAAGTTAGCAGCAAAAGCCCCGATTGTCGAGAACCTTTGCGCGCCATAGCCCGCGTCAAAACCTAAACTCAACCCTTTGCGCCTTACGTCTTACCTTCGCGCCTTTGCGAGAAACGGCCGTTCACGCAAAGGCGCAAAGTAAAAACTAAAGGCGCAAAGGGTTGAATCTGTCTTCCGTAATGAAGATGATGAAAAAGAAGCTGTCGTTACTTCTTGTCCTTGTTCTGTGCCAGGCGACGCCGTCCGCGGCCCAGAGGCGCGCGAAGAGGGAAGCGCCGGAGGCTCTGCGCCTCAACGAAGCGGAGTATCTGGAAATGCCCGGCCTGAACGTCATGCTCGCGCACGACTTTTACCCGGAGAGCCACCAGGGCGGCGTCGGGATAATTCAGAACGGGCTGCGCGTGGCGACGAACGGCGATCTCAGATTAGAGCCGACGCCCGGTCAGTGGCAGCCCGTGCCGAAAGTCGGCAAACGCGTCGTGGACCGCGCGCGACAGGAGATCAGCGTCCGCATGGGATACCCAGACCCGGAGAAGAACCGCACGGGCTTCAATCCCATCATCTACCCCGACCTCAACTTCAGCTACACGCTCAGGGTCAGGCCCGAAGGGAAATCTTTCCGCATCGTCGTTGACCTCGACCGCCCGCTGCCCGACGAGTGGGTCGGCCGCGTCGGCTTCAACCTAGAACTCTTCCCCGGCATCCTCTTCGGCAAGCCTTACTACATGGACAATCAATCTGGCATCTTCCCGCGGCAGGCCAACGGCCCGGGCCGCCGCGACGCAAGCGGCGAATACCAGTTAGACCCGCTGGCCGTAGGCCACACGCTGACCATCGCGCCCGACGACGAGCGGCAGACCATGATTATCAAGAACCTGAAGGGCGGCGGCCTGCAACTCCTGGACGGCCGCGCGCGCCACACTAACGGCTGGTTCGTCGTCAGGTCGCTGGTCCCGAAGGGCGCGACCAACGGTGCGGTCGAGTGGCTCGTCTCGCCGCACGCCGTCCCCGGCTGGATGTCAGCGCCCGTCGTGCAGGTCTCGCAGGTGGGCTACCATCCCAGACAGCAGAAAGTGGCCGTCATCGAGACGGACCCGCGCGACAGGAGAAGACCTCCGGCCTCGCTCCTGCGCGTCTCTGAAAACGGCGGCTTCGAGAAGGTCATCGAGGCCGCGCCGAAAGCCTGGGGCAAGTTTCTCAGGTATCAGTATTACCAATTAGACTTCACGCGCGTCGAAAAGCCGGGTATGTACGTCGTCAGGTACGGCGACTACCAGACGCCCGCCTTCAAGATCGGCGCGGACGTTTACAGGCGCAACGTCTGGCAGCCGACGCTCGAATATTTCCTGCCCGCGCAGATGTGCCACATGCGCGTCAACGACCGCTACCGCGTCTGGCACGGGGCCTGCCATCTTGACGACGCGCGCATGGCCCCGACCAACCTCAATCACATAGACGGCTACGCGCAGGGGCCAGCGACGCTGACCAAATTCAAGAGCGGTGAAACTGTGCCAGGACTTGACCGCGGGGCCTGGCACGACGCGGGCGACGACGACATACGCGTCGAGTCGCAGTCGGACACGCTCCAGGGCCTCGCTCTCATCTACGAGGCTTTCAAAGTTGACTACGACAACACGACGATTGACCAGGAGAACCTCGTCACCGAGATTCACAGGCCCGACGGCCGCGCGGACGTGTTGCAGCAGTTGGAGCACGGCGCGCTCTCAATCGTGGGCGGCTACAAGTCGCTGGGCCGCCTCTACCGCGGCATCATCACGCCGACGCTCAGGCAGTACACGCTGCTCGGCGACACCATTAACGTGACGGACAACAAGAGATACGATTCGAAGCACGCTTCCGGCGCGGCGACGCATCCGCCCGCACTCAAGGGCGCGGCGGCGGGCGTCGCCGTGACGGACACGCGGCCGCACGAGGGCGCTGCGTTCGGCTCTCCGGGCTCGCCCGACGACCGCTGGGTCTTCACCGAAGAGAACCCCGGCCGCGAGTTGCAGGTGGCCGCGGGACTCGCCGCGGCCTCAAGAGCTTTGAAAGATTTTAATGGCCCATTATCGAAAGACTGCCTCCGCATCGCCGGGGAGCTTTGGGACCGCGCGAAGGAGAGGAGCCCGCTTCAGCGCGTCGAGGCCGCGGTCGAGTTGCTCATCGCCACGAAGGACAGAAAGTATGCGGACTTTCTCAGGAACACGACCGGCGAGATAGTGAAGAACATAGAGCGCACGGGTTGGGTGGTCGGCCGCTCGCTCGCGCTGGTGGACGACCAAAAATATAGCGATTCCATCAGGGAAGCCGTGAGGGCTTTCAAAATCAAGATTGACGAGCGCGGCCTGAAGACTCCTTACGGCGTGCCTTACGAGCCGGACATCTGGGGCGCGGGCTGGGGCATTCAACGCTTCGGCGTCGAGCAATACTTCCTGCACACTTCGTTCCCGGACATCTTCCCGGCAGACTACATGCTCCACTCGCTGAACTTCATCCTCGGTTGCCACCCCGGACCCAACACGGCCTCTTTCGCCTCGGGCGTCGGCGCGCGCTCGCTGACGACCGCTTACGGCTTCAACCGCGCCGACTGGTCTTACATCCCCGGCGGCGTCGGCTCCGGCACGGCGCTCATCAGGCCGGACTTCCCCGAGCTTCTGGAGTGGCCCTTCCTCTGGCAGCAGACCGAGTACGTCCTGGGCGGCGGGACGACGGACTACCTGTTCCTCATTCTCGCCGCGGACCACTTGATGAATAAGTGAGCAGCGATGCGTTTGATTAGACTCTCAGTCGTCCTCCTTTCTCTGGCGCTGGTCGCCGCGTCGCAGGAGACCGGCAAGCTACTTCCGCCCGTCGTCCTGACCGCTGAGCAGGATCACGCGCGGATGATGAAGCTGCTTGGCATCAGCTCGCTCCGGCCGGGCGCGAACCCCAACAACCCTAACGCTCCGAACGCCGTCAACTACGACGAGTCGAAGGCGAACCCTTACCCGACGCGGCCGGACCCGCTCGTCTTGAAGAACGGGCAAAAAGTCAGGACGGCTCGTCAGTGGTGGACTAAGCGGCGCGCGGAGATTGTCGAGGACTTCGACCGCGAAATCTACGGGCGCGTGCCCCTTGTCACGCCGCGCGTGAAGTGGGAAGTGGTCTCTACGAAGAGGGAGAAGAACGGCGAGTTTCCCGTCATCACCAAACAACTCGTCGGCCACGTGGACAACTCATCTTACCCGCTCGTCAAAGTTGACATCGAGCTGAAGCTGACCACGCCCGCGAACGCGGCTGGCCCAGTTCCCGTCATCATGGAGTTCGGCTGGGTCTGGCCCACGGGCTCCAAGCCACCGCAGCCTCCGCCCGGGCCGACCTGGCAGCAGCAAGTCCTGGCGCGCGGCTGGGGCTACGCCGTCCTCATCCCCACGACCGTCCAGGCGGACCACGGCGCGGGGCTGACGCAGGGCGTCATCGGCCTCGTCAACAAGGGCCGGACGCGAGGGGCCGACGACTGGGGCGCGCTGCGCGCCTGGGCCTGGGGCGCGAGCCGCGCGCTCGACTACTTCGAGACAGACAAGGCGGTTGACGCCAAACGAGTCGGCATCGAAGGGCTCTCGCGCTACGGCAAGGCGGCGCTTGTCACGATGGCCTACGACACGCGCTTCGCCATAGCCTTCGTCGGCTCGTCGGGCGAGGGCGGCGCGAAGCTTCACCGCCGCAACTTTGGCGAGCTGGTGGAGAACGTCGCGAGTCCCGCCGAATATCACTGGATGGCCGGCAACTTTCTCAAGTACGCGGGGCCGCTCAACTGGGACGACCTGCCCGTGGACGCGCACGAGCTGATCGCGCTCTGCGCGCCGCGGCCCGTTTTCATAGGCGTCGGCTCACCACAGGTGGAAGGCGGCTGGGTGGACGCCCGAGGGATGTTCATGGCCGCGGCCGCCGCCGAGCCCGTGTACAAACTTCTAGGCAGGAAGGGCCTGGGAGTCACGGCCTTCCCCTCGATGGAAACGGCCCTGATTGGCGGCGACGTGGCCTTCCGCCAGCACGGCGGCGGCCACGCCAACGGCCCGAACTGGCCCACTTTTCTGAAGTTCGCCGCGCGCTATCTGAAAGGGCCGCCGCCAGCACACTAGGTCAGTACCGCCTGCGGTAGCGGGCGGGTACTCAACGCGGCAGACCCGCCCGCTACCGCAGGCGGTACTGACCTGGACGAGCTCTGCTACACGAGTGAGAAGATGAATCCAGGCTTTAGTCGAAGTAACAAAGTTTTCGCCGCGTGCCTCGCGGCCGCCGTCCTGTTCTGCGTGGGCGCGCGGGCTGAGGACGGCTATCGCCTGTGGCTGCGCTACGAGCGGCTCCCCGACCAGACAGTCCGCACTTACAGGCCGCGCGTGACTGCCGTCGTCGTGCAGGGCAAGTCCGCGACGCTCGACGCCGTCAGGGAAGAACTCGCGCGCGGCTGCTCGGGCCTGCTGGGCTCCGCGGTCCCGGCCGCGAATCATGCCTCTGACGGCGCAGTCGTCGCGGGCACGCCCGCCAGCTCGCCCCTCATCGCCCGCCTCAAATGGGACCGGCAACTAGCGGCGCTCGGCCCAGAGGGCTACCTCATACGCTCGGTCAGCATCGGCCCGAGCCGCGCGACCGTCATCGCTTCAAGCACGGAGGCGGGCGCGCTCTACGGCGCTTTCCACTTCCTGCGCCTGATGCAGACTCAAAGGCCCATCAGTGCGCTCGATTTGGCACAAAAGCCGCGCCTGCGTCTGCGCGTGCTAGACCACTGGGACAACCTCGACGGCACGATTGAGCGCGGCTACGCCGGCCGCTCGCTGTGGGACTGGGACGCCTTGCCCGAGAAGGTTGACCCGCGCCTCGGAGACTACGCCCGCGCCAACGCGTCCGTCGGCGTCAACGGCGCGGTCCTCAACAGCGTCAACGCCAACGCGCAAAGTTTGAGCCATGAGTACCTGCGCAAGACCGCGGCCATCGCGGACGCCTTCCGCCCTTACAACGTGCGCGTCTACCTCTCCGCGCGCTTCTCCGCGCCGATAGAACTCGGCGGACTCTCGACCGCGGACCCGCTCGACCCGGCTGTCGCGGACTGGTGGAGGCAAAAGGCCGACGAGATTTACAAGCTCATCCCGGACTTCGGCGGCTTTCTGGTCAAGGCCAACAGCGAGGGTCAGCCCGGGCCGCGCACCTACGGCCGGACGCACGCCGACGGCGCGAACATGCTGGCCGCGGCCGTCGGCCCGCACGGCGGCGTCGTGATGTGGCGCGCCTTCGTCTACGACCCGAAGCCCGGCTACGACCGCGCCGCAGCCGCCTACGACAACCTCCAACCCTTCGACGGGCAGTTCGCGCCGAACGTCCTGCTCCAGGTCAAAAATGGGCCAATAGACTTTCAGCCGCGCGAGCCCTTCCACCCGCTCTTCGGCGCGATGCCGCGCACGCGGCTCATGCCCGAGCTGCAAATCACGCAAGAATACCTGGGCTTCTCCAACCACCTCGTCTTTCTGGCACAGATGTGGCGCGAGTTCCTCGACTCTGACACCCACGCGCGCGGCCCCGGCTCGACTGTCACCAGAGTCGCGGACGGCAGCCTCTACGGGCAGCAGTTGACAGGCATCGCGGGCGTCGCCAACACGGGCTCTGACCGCAACTGGACGGGGCACCACTTCGCGCAAGCCAACTGGTACGCCTTCGGCCGGCTGGCCTGGAACCCGGACGCGCAGCCAGGACAGATTGCAGACGAGTGGATTCGGATGACGCTCACGCGCGACCCGAAAACTGTGAGCGTCGTCGCGCGCCTGATGCTCGAATCGCACGAGGCGGCCGTGGACTACATGACGCCGCTCGGCCTGCACCACCTCATGTGGACGGGCCACCATTACGGGCCGCAGCCGTGGTGGGACAAGGAGCCGCGGCCCGATTGGAATCCCGTCTACTACCACCGCGCAGACGCGCGCGGCCTGGGCTTCGACCGCACGCCCGCGGGCAGCAACGCCATCGCGCAGTACAAGCCCGCTGTGCGCGACCGCTTCGCCCGCCTGGACACCTGTCCCGAAAAATTCCTGCTCTGGTTTCATCACGTCCCGTGGAATCACAGGATGAGGTCGGGTCGAGAGATGTGGGACGAACTGGCCCGGCACTACCAGCGCGGCGTGGACTGGGTCAGGCGAGCGCGTAAAGAGTGGGACGCGCTCTCCGGCGTGATTGACTCCGAGCGCCACGAGGCGGTGGCACAAAAACTGGCAATACAGGAGCGCGACGCCGTCTGGTGGCGCGACGCCTGCCTGCTCTACTTCCAGACTTTTTCAAAGCGCCCGCTCCCCGCCGGAGTCGAGCGGCCGCAGAAGACCCTCGCAGACTACATGAGGGCGAGCCTCGCCTGGTGAAATCGAATGAAGACCACTCTCAACTTCTGTTTGGTCTCTCCAGTTTTTATGGCACGACTGTCGTCTTCCCGGTGACGATGAGGCGGGTGGTGTAGACGCCGGTGGTCAAGGCGTCGGCCGTGCCCTTGAAGCCCGGTTGCTTGCCGCCGACGCTAATTAAAAAGTCGCCCGGCTCGACCACGCGCCTGCCGCGGTCGTCAATCACGGAGAGCTGCGACGGCGCAAGCGTGAACGAGACGCTCCGCCTCTCCCCGCGCCTGAGCGAGACGCGGCGCACCCCCTGCAAAGACCTGACGGGGACCGGGACGGACGCCGCCACGTCAGTCACGTAGAGCTGCACGACCTCGTCGCCGTCGCGCTCGCCTAAATTCTCCACGTCCACGCTGACCGTCACGCCCGCGCCCGCCTTGATGCTCCGCGCGCTCAGCTTAACGTCGCCGTACACGAACCGCGTGTAGCTCAGGCCGTGGCCGAACGGGTAGAGCGGCTCGCCCTTGAAGTAGCGGTACGTGCGCCCGCTCATGCCGTACTCCGTGAAGGGCGGCAGGTCGTTCGCAGACTTGTAGAAGGTGACGGGGAGACGGCCCGCCGGGTTGTAGTCTCCGAACAGCACGTCGGCTATCGCCGCGCCGCCCTCCTCGCCGGGATACCAGGCTTGCACGATGGCCGGCACATTTTCGTTGGCCCAGTTGACGGCGAGCGCGCTGCCGCTCATCAGGACGAGCGCCACGGGCTTGCCCGTCGCGGCCACGGCCTTCAGCAAGTCCTCCTGCGCCTCGGGCAGCGAGAGGTCCGTGCGGTCGCCGCCGCGGAAGCCCTTGACCTCGACCTTCATCTCCTCGCCTTCGAGCGACGGCGCGATCCCGAGCACCAGGACGACCGCGTCCGACTGGCGCGCGGCGGCGACCGCCTCCTCGATCAGCTTCTCGCGCAGCCGCGGGAAAGACCACACGAGCTTCGCCACGGCCGGACCCGTGTTGTCGTAATACTCAAGCCTCACGTCGTAGGCGCGGCCGGCTTCGAGCCTCACTTCCTTCAGCACAGTCTTGGGCGGGCTGTAGGGCGCGCTGTTCGTCCAGGCGTCAACCAGCAGCTCGCCGTCCAGGTAGAGCCGCACGCCGTCGTCTGCGGTCGCGCCGAGCCGGAAGGTGCCCGATTCTTTTGGCACAAATTTGCCCGTCCAGCGCGCGGAGAAATTGTCGTCCGGGAGCTCGGGCGCGACCCTCCCGCGGTCCCAATCGTAGTTGATCCGCTCCTCGGCCCTCGTCAAAACGGGCTCACCCTTTAACTCCTTGTTGTTGAAATACTCGCCCCTGAACCCGTCGGCCGGGACGGGCGCGACCTCTTCGCCGGTTAGCGTGGAGCCGAGCGCGTAGACGACTCTAGTCGCCGGCGAGACTTTATCCCTGATGCCTTGAAGGGGTGTGGTTGATTCGGAGGGCTGGCCGTTGTAGTTGCCCAGGAGCACTCCGGGCGCGTCCGCGTTCGGGCCGATGACGGCGATTGTCTTCGCGGCTTTACTGAAGGGCAGAGTCTTGTCCGCGTTTTTGAGCAGCACGATTGATTCGCGCGCGGCCTCCAATGCGAGCCGCCTGTGCGCGGGCGAGTCGTTTTCGGAGAGCTGGATGCGCGAGTAGGGGACTAGCTCCGGCGGGTCGAACATACCCAAACGGAAGCGCGCGGTCATCAAACGCTTGAGCGAGACGTTAATCTCGGCCTCGGTGATGAGGCCGTCCCTGACCGCCTGGATGAGAGACTTGTACTCGCCGCCACAGCTCAAATCCGTGCCCGCCTTGACGGCGAGGGCCGAAGCCTCCGCCTCTGTCTTGACGAAGCCGTGGCCCTTATATATGTCTTCAATCGCGCCGCAGTCCGAGACGACGTGACCTTTGAAAGACCACTCGCGGCGCAGCACGTCCGTCAGATATTTATTGGCACAGGCCGGCTCGCCGTTCGTGCGGTTGTAGGCGCACATCACGCCCTCGGCCCGCCCCTCCAGGACAGTCGCGCGAAACGCCGGCAGGTAAGTCTCGCGCAAGTCCCTCTCCGTCGCCTTCGCGTCGAAGCTGTGGCGCTCAGGCTCGGGGCCGCTGTGCACGGCGTAGTGCTTCGGCGTCGAGACGACTTTCAGGTAGCGCGGGTGGTTGCCTTGCAACCCGCGGACGAAGGCGACGCCGAGCAGCGAGGTCAGGAAAGGGTCTTCGCCGTATGTCTCCTGCCCGCGGCCCCAGCGCGGGTCGCGGAAGATGTTGACGTTCGGCGACCAGAACGTGAGTCCTTTATAACGGCCGCGCTCGCCGCGGCGCTGCGCCTCGTTGTACTTGGCGCGCGCCTCCGTCGAGATAACGTCGGCGACGCGGCGCATGAGGTCCGGGTTCCAGGTGGCGGCTAGACCAATGGCCTGCGGGAAGACCGTCGCGTAGCCGGCGCGCGCGACGCCGTGCAGCGCCTCGTTCCACCAGTCGTAGGCCGGAATGTCTAACCGCTCGACGGCCCGCGCCGAGTTCAACATCTGCGAGACCTTCTCCTCCAGCGTCATCCGCGAGACGAGGTCTTCCACGCGCCTCTCAATCGGCAGCGCGGGGTCTTTGTAGGGCGGAAGCTGCGCGCGAGATTGCGGCAGGGCGGGCAGTCGGCAAATGAGCAGGAGCAACAGGCACGCGGCGACGCGACAATGATTCTTCATTGACACCTCTTGAAAATTGTTCACTGTTTGGAGAGTCCCGCCAGGGACGACGTGATAATAGCCCAGCACTTCAGTGCTGGGAATAGGTTCGTAAAATAAATTGAGTCCCGTAGGGACGGCTGAAACGATGAGCCGCGCTCGCTTCAGCCGTCCCTACGGGACTCAAATATTTTGGCACAGTTACCCAGCACTGAAGTGCTGGGCTATTTTCAACTGTCCCTACGGGACATCTCTTTAATCCAGAAAATCGGCCACGGCCTTGTTGACTCGTTGCTGTTCGCACCAGATCGCGCTGTGGCCGCAGTCGCTGTCGAGGACGAGGAGCTTCGCCCGCAGGAGCCTGGCGAACTCAATCGCGGGGCCGGGCGTGACGGCGTGGTCACGGCTCGCGACGATGACGAAGACCTCGGCCTTGACGGTCGCCGCGGCCCGCTCCAAAGAGCCGCCGAACCCTTCCGCCACGTCGAGCGCCATCATCGCCTGCACCTGCCGAATCTTGTTGTTCGCGTCGAAGCCGCCCGTCTCCTTTTTGGCCTTCTCCAACTCCTCGAAAACTTTCTGGCGCGTCATGCGCTTGTTGTAATCGTCAGGCGTCGTCAATAGCAGCGCCCCGAACTCTGCCTCGGCCACGCGCGCGGGGTTCCTGAAATAATTGCCGCGCCTCCACTCGGGGTCTCTGAAAATCGCGTCGAGCTGCGTCTGCCAGTGGAGCAGGTCGTAGGGCGCGAGCCGCGGCGAGCCGATGATGGGGACGGCCTTGTCCATGAAGTCCGGGTAGGAGATCACCCACTGGAAAGTCTGCATCCCGCCCATCGAAATCCCCATCACGGCGCGAACGTGGCTGATGCCCAGCACTTTCGTCAACAGTCTGTGCTGCGTGTTGACCGTGTCGCGGAGCGTGAATTTGGGGAAGCGCATCCGCGGCTGTAGGCGGCTGTTGGAGGGCGACGAGGAGACGCCGTTGGCGAGCGCGTCCACGGCGACGACGTAATACTTGGTCGAGTCAATCAGACGGCCCGGCCCTATGTTGCCGGCGAACTGTTCGGTCGTCCCCGAAGCCCAGGTGGTCGCGAGCACGACGTTCGATCTGTCTTTGTTGAGCGCGCCGAAGGTGCGGTAGCCAATGCGGCAGTCGCGTATGACCTCGCCGCTCTCCAACCTGAAATCACCGAGGCGCGCGAACCGCTGCTCCTGCGCGACCGCGGCGTGCGCGTGCAGCAGGAGCAGGAGCGTCGTGCAGAGTGCCGGACGAAGTAAGCTTCTCATCTCTTCAGAACTCAAGCCGCTTGAGATAGTCCATGCTGATCTTCAGGCTGTCGAAGGGGGAGCCGGGCGTCTCGTCCTGCTCGACGAAGTAGTGGCGGACTCCGGCCTTGCGCGCGTGCGCGAAGATGGACTTGAAATCTATCACGCCGCGGCCGACCTCCGTGAAATACCTTTGCGGCGTCGCGTCCATGTCTTTGACGTGCAGGAGGTGAAAGCGCCCAGGCTGGCGCGCGAAATACTTCAGAGGGTCCGCGCCGCCCTTCACTATCCAGTACAGGTCCAACTCCAACTTCACGAGCTTCGGGTCCGTGCGCTCAAGCAGCAGGTCGTAAGGCAGCCGGCCGTCCAGAGGCGTGAACTCGAAGTCGTGATTATGATAGGCGAACTGGACGCCGGCCCTCTTCAACTTCTCGCCGGCGCGGTTGAACAGCTCCGCGTGTCGCCTGTAGTCGTCCAGCGACTTGCGCTCTTCCGGCGCGAGCCACGCGACCAGGACGTACTTGTGGCCGATGACGTGGGCCGCCTCGATGATTCCGTTCAGGTCGCCGCCGAGCGCCGCGAGCGGGACGTGTCCCGCGGGCGCGCTGAGGCCGTAGCGGTCGAGCGCGGCCCTGACCTCCTTCGGCGGGTGATCGTAGTAGCCCGCGAACTCGACCTCCTTGTAGCCCAGCCCGGCGACGCGCCTGAGCGTGCCCTCGAAATCCTTCTCCAACTCCCTGCGCACCATGTAGAGCTGCATCCCGATTCTCGTCAGCTTTCTAGACGCGGCAGTGGCGGCGGCGGCCCGGTTCGATTTCGCCAGGCACAGGCCGCCGGCCGCGGCAAAGGAAGCGGTGCGAAGAAACAAGCGACGATTCATCCGTTGCGCCTTTCTCTTTTAATGACTGGTTCGCTTTGCGTGTGATGGAAAAACTTTAGAGGGACGATACGACCTTTTCAGTTTATCTTCAACAGCAACAGGTGGACCGATTGCATAAAATTAAGGGGCAGCAATTAGTGATGCTGCCCCTTACCCTGACTCTTTCTGTCGAGCCTCTCTGCTTACGGCCCCCTGCGGCAGACGGCGGGCGGGTCGCTTCGATTCCACCGGGTCGGCTCAATGCGCCACTGCTGATTGGCCCCGTCGTGGCAACCGTATTGCTGCACCTTGACCTGATCCCCAGTGGCCCCGAGCCCCCCTTCGACATCCAGACACTTTCCGCTGTGCCGCGCCTTGATCGTGTAGTAGCCGTCCGCGGTGGGTGTGATGCTCCACTGTTGATTGTCGCGGCCGTGACATGAGTACTGTTGAATCGGCGCCTGGTCATCTCTGGACGCGTCGAAGACATCCAAACACGCCCCGCTATGCGCCGCCGCTATCGTGTAATATCCACCGCGGACGCGTGTGACGCGAAATTTCTGGTTATTGTGGCCCTGGCATTGATACTGCTGCGCCCTGGCCTGGTCGCACTTGCTCGCGTCGGCAATGTCCAGACATTTCCCGCTATGCCTCGCGGTTAAAGTGTACGTGCCGTCTCGCAGGGGCGGAGGCGTGACGACCTCTTCGAAACGCCATTTTTGATTGGGGCCGCCGTGGCAGTCGTATTGTTGGAGCCGGGCGTTGTTATTCGGCGAAGCGTCGAAGACATCCCAGCACCTCCCGCTGTGCTTCGCCTTGATCGCGTAGAAGCCGCTTCTGTCGCGGACTAGCTGCCACTTCTGGTTGTCGCCGTTGTTGCAGTCGTACTGCTGGATTCGGGCCTGGTTAGCGGGCGAGGCGTCGAACACGTCCAGGCACTTCCCGCTATGCCGCGCCTTGATGGCGTAGTAGCCGCGGCCGTCAGAGACAAACTGCCACTGTTGATTGTTACCGTTGTGGCAGTCGTACTGCTGGGCCACGGCCTGATTCTCAGTTGAGGCGTCGGAAATATCCACGCACCTGCGGCTGTTCTTATTAATTATCCTGTAAAACTTATCGGGGCTGACTTGAGCGCTCATGCCGCTTCCGCTGCTGGTGACAAGCGAGGGGGCGAGCAAAAGGGTGAAGAATAGAACGCTGATTCCGCTGACTGGGCGACGTGAGAAAGTGGTCATGAAACCCTCCTTCGGGCCGGGGCCGCGATGTGGGTGCGAGTTGGCGAGGTGAACCCAGGGGCGAGCCGTGTTTTGCGGGGCGAGTCTATGCTTCGAGGTAGGACGTGTCAACCAATATCTTCTTCTTTTTGGAGGGCGGCCGCTTTGGTTTCCGCGTCGTCGAGCGCGCCGCCCTCCAGACTCAAGTGATGATCGTCGGCTCGTCTGTGCCAAAACGCGCGCGCAGTTCGAGCAGCGCGCGGGCCGCCCGCGCGAGGGGCGTGAGGACTTGCTCGATGTCGCCCGCGCCGCCGTCGTTCAGGTAACGCTCGACGTAGAGGCGCAGCGTCGCGCCCTCGGTCCCGGTGCCGGAGAGGCGGCAGACGACGCGCGAGCCGTCTTCGAGGAGGATGCGCAGGCCCTGGTGCGCGCTCACGCTCCCGTCCACGGGGTCCGTGTAGCTGAAGTCGTCCGCGTGACGGACGCGGCTGCCGGCGAACTCCGTCCCCGCGAGCGACGGAAGTTTGTCGCGCAAGGTCTGAACCATCTCGGTCGCCGCCGCCAGTTCCAGCCCCTCGTAGTCGTGCCGCTGGTAATAGCTGCGCCCGAAGCGACGCCAGTGCGCCCGGACGACTTCCTCGACGCTCTGGCGCGTGGAGGCGAGAATCGAGAGCCAGCACAGCACCGCCCAGAGGCCGTCCTTCTCGCGCACGTGGTTGGAGCCTGTGCCAAAACTCTCTTCGCCGCAGACGGTGCAGAGCCCCGCGTCCATCAGGTTGCCGAAGAACTTCCAGCCCGTCGGCGTCTCGTAGCAGGGGACGCCGAGAGAGGCGGCCACGCGGTCGGCCGCCGTGCTCGTCGGCATCGAGCGCGCGACGCCCGCGAGCCCTTGCCTGTAGCCGGGGATGGCGCTCTGCGCGTGCTCGCTGATGAGGGCCAGCGAGTCGCCCGGCGTGACGAAAAAATTCCGGCCCAGAATCAGATTGCGGTCGCCGTCGCCGTCGCACGCCGCGCCGAGGTCGGGCGCTTCACGGCCGCTCATCCTCTCGACCAGCTCGGCCGCGTGCACGAGGTTCGGGTCCGGGTGGTGCCCGCCGAAGTCTTCGAGCGGCGTGCCGTTGATGACCGTGTCAGCGTGTGCGCCCAGGCGCTCTTCGAGGATGTGGCGCGCGTAAGGGCCGGTGACGGCGCTCATCGCGTCGAACAGCATGCGGAAGCCGCCCGCGAAGAGGGCGCGCAGGGCTTCGAAGTCGAACAACTCCTCCATCACGGCCGTGTAGTCGGCGAGCGGGTTGACGACGACGACCTCCGTGTTCTCAAGGCGCAGCTCGCCTTCGTGTTCGAGGTCAACGTCCGCGCTATCCAGCGTCTGGTAGCGGGTGATTTTGAGCGTTCGTTCGTAGATGCGGCCGGTGAGGTTTTCGGGCGCGGGGCCGCCGTTGCGCGTGTTGTACTTGATGCCGAAGTCTGCGTCGCGGCCGCCGGGGTTGTGGCTGGCCGAGAGCACAAGGCCGCCGAGCGCCTTTTGTCTGCGGATGACGGCCGAGACGGCGGGCGTGGACAGGATGCCGCCGCGGCCGACCAGCACGCGGGCGAAGCCGTTGGCCGCAGCCATGCGCAGGATAGTCTGGATGGCCGCGCGGTTGTGGTAGCGGCCGTCGCCGCCCACGACTAAAGTCTCTGACTCGAACCCGCCCGGCGTGTCCTCGCGCACCGTGTCGAAGACAGCCTGCACGAAGTTCTCAAGGTAATTGGACTGCATGAAGACGCGCGTCTTCTTACGCAGCCCCGAAGTGCCCGGCCGCTGGTCCGTGAAAGGCGCGGTGTCAACGATTCTCATTTTCGCTTTCTCTCTTTTTGGAAGTATCACTCAACCCTTTGCGCCTTACGCCTTACCTTTGCGCCTTTGCGAGAAACCGCAACGTCTCACGCAAAGGCGCAAAGAGAAAACTTAAGGCGCAAAGGGTTGAGTCGTTCACTCCGGTTGATTCTGCTCGTATGGCCCTTCGAGCCAGACGGTCGAAAGCGGCGGCAGCGTCAAGGCGGCCGAGAATGCTTGGTTGTGCCAGGGCACTTGCTCGGCCGTGATGAATTCGACGCTGCCGATGTCGCCGCCGCCGTAGCGGGCCGCGTCCGTGTTCAGGATTTGTTTGTACTGGCCGGGCAGGGGAAGGCCGAGCTTGTACCCGTCCCTGACGATGGGGGAGAAGTTGCAGACGCAGACGACCTGCCGCCCGTCGGCTTGCGACCTGCGTAAGAAGGCGGCCGTGTTGCCCTGCGCGTCGTTGGCTTCGAGCCACTGGAAGCCCGCGGGGTCCGTGTCCGACTCCGAAAGCTGGCCCAATTCCGCGTAGAGCCGGTTGAGGTCCTGGATTAAAAGTTGCAGCCCCTTGTGCTCGGGCTCATCCAACAAATGCCAGTCCAGGCTCTGCTCGTTGTTCCACTCGCGCCACTGACCCAGCTCGCCTCCCATGAAGAGCAGCTTCTTGCCGGGGTGCGCCCACATGTAGCCGTAGAGCGAGCGCAGGTTCGCGAACTTCTGCCGGCGGTCGCCGTGCATCTTGTTCACCATCGAGCCCTTCATGTGCACGACCTCGTCGTGCGACAGCGGGAGGATGAAGTTCTCGCTCCAGGCGTAGAGGAAGCCGAAGGTCAGGCAGTTGTGAAAATATTGACGGTAGAGCGAGTCTTTCGAGAAGTATTGGAGCGTGTCGTGCATCCAGCCCATGTTCCACTTGAAATCGAAGCCGAGGCCGCCGTCCGAAACGGGCCGGCTGACCAGCGGCCATGACGTGGACTCTTCCGCGATCATCATCACGCCGGGGTGTTGCGCGTGGACGACCGTGTTCAACTCTTTGAGGAACTCGATGGCGTCCAGGTTCTCGCGCCCGCCGTAGCGGTTCTGAACCCAGCGGCCGTCGGCGCGGCTGTAGTCGAGGTAGAGCATGGAGGCCACGGCGTCCACGCGCAGCCCGTCTATGTGGAACTCGTCAACCCAGTAGAGCGCGTTGGCGGTGAGGAAGTTGCGCACCTCGTTGCGGCCGTAGTTGTAGATGTAAGTCCCCCAGTCGGGGTGCTCGCCGAGGCGCGGGTCCAGATGCTCGTAGAGGGCCGTGCCGTCGAAGCGGCCGAGCGACCACGCGTCTTTGGGGAAGTGCGCGGGCACCCAATCCATGATGACGCCTAGCCCTCGCCCGTGCAGGTAGTCAACGAGGAAGCGGAAGTCGTCGGGCGTGCCATAGCGCGCGGTCGGCGCGTAGTAGTTGGCGACCTGATAACCCCACGAGCCGCTGAACGGGTATCCCTTGAGCGGCAGAAACTCGACGTGCGTGAAGCCCATTTCGATCACGTAGTCGGCCAACGCCGCGGCCGTCTCGCGGTAAGTGAGCGGGCGTTTGGCCTCTTCGATGACGTGCCGCCACGAGCCGAGGTGCACCTCGTAGATGGAGAGCGGGCGGCGTAGGAAATCGGCCGCTGCCCTCTTCGCCAGCCACTCCGCGTCCTGAAATTGATAGGCCGACTCGTAGACTATCGAAGAGGTGGCCGGCGGGACTTCGGAGTAGAAGGCGTAAGGGTCCGCCTTGAGGAAGCGCGGGGTGCCGGGGTGGTGAATCTCGTACTTGTAGACCGCGCCGGGGCCGAGGTCTGGCACAAAAAGCTCCCAGATGCCGGAGACCCCGAGCCTGCGCATCTGATGCAGCCGGCCGTCCCAGTTGTTGAAGTCGCCGACGACGCTCACGCCGCCAGCGTGCGGAGCCCAGACGGCGAACGAGACGCCGGGGACGCCGTCCATCTCGCGGACGTGCGAGCCCAGCTTCTCGTAGATTCGCTCGTGGCGGCCTTCGCCGAAGAGGTGCTCGTCAATGCTGCCGAGCGTCGGCGGGAAGCTGTAAGGGTCGCGCAGCGTGAAGACCTGGCCGCCGGGGTAGTAGACGCGCAGCTCGTAGCGCGGGATTTCCGCGAGCCCCGCGAGCAGCGCCTCGAAGATTCCGCCCGGATGGCTTCGAGTCATCTCAATCGGGCCTGCGCCTTCGGCAATCAGCTCGATTCTTTCAGCCTCGGGCCGGAGCACGCGCACGCCCACGCCCCCGGCCGCCGGGTGCGCGCCGAGGACCGAATGCGGGTCCGTGTGGACGAGCGCGAACAGTCGCTCGGCGTCTTCGCTACTCAGTCGTGAGTATGGGTGCATGGTGTCCTAACTCAAGTCAGTACCGCCTGCGGTAGCGAGCGGGTCATCAACATTGAGTACCCGCCCGCTACCGCAGGCGGTACTGACTTGACTTGCTCAGACGAGGCAGGGCTCGACGTGGCTGCGGAAAACGTCCGCGCCGGTCCCGCAGGTCGGCTGATTACTCTTGGCCTCCGACAGTAGTTCCAGGAAGCCCGCGTAGGCGGAAGGGGAGCCCAGATTGTCCATCAGGTCCAGCACGCGGCCCGCGTACCTGAGAATCTGCACGGCCTCCAGGCCGGCGATGTCGTTGAAGAACCAGCCGCAGCTCGTGTACATGACCATCGAGCTGCGTTGCAGCTCAAGTAGCGCCAGCGCGCGCTCCTGCTCGGCCTGGCGCAGGCTCCTCGTCCTGAAGCGGCGGAGGAACTGCTCGGGCGAGCGGCGCGGGTCCACGATCAATTCGATGTAGGCGTCGCGCGCCTCCCACGGGTCGCGGAAGAGCCGGCCGCCGTCCTCCTCGAAAAGCGCGGCCGCCTCGTCGCGCAGGTAGTCGAGCGCGCGGCGCAAGGGCGTCCGCCAGGTCTGGTTCCAGCCAACGGGCGCGCCCGCGTGACAGCTACAGTCGCGCGTCCAGCGGCCGAGGCCGTGCGCGCAACTCCATGCCGTCCCCTCTCCATTGACGCCCGGCTTCAACTCGACCTCGGCCTCCGGCGGGTGTCGTTCCAGATACTCGCCGTAATTGGTCACGCTGAAGCCGCGGCGCACGGCCTCGACTTCGAGTGCGTAGGCGAGGCAACGCTCGCCGTAGCGGTGATGGTGGCCGTAGCTCTCGCCGTCGGTCGCGACGTTGACGAGGCCGTGGCCGCCCGCGGTCGCCGCCTCGAAGCGGTCAACGAGGGCCTGGCTCGAATCGAGGATGCGGTCGAAGGCTATCGCCTTGGCGATGTGGCCGTCGTAGAAGAAGACCGCGATGGAGCGCCCCGAGCGGTCGCGGTGGAAGTAGCGGTAGGCGCGGGTCGTGGCGGTCGTCCCGTCCGCGACGCTGTGCCATTTTTTCGCGCCGAGTGGGCGGACCCTCTCGGCCTGGTAGGGCGAGAGGATGACGTACTTCAGTCCCTCCTCTATGAGCGTGCCGAGCGTCTCGTCGTTGGCGGCCGTCTCGGGCAGCCACAAGGATTCCGGGTCTCGGCCGAAGCGGTAGCGGAAGTCCGCGACGCCCCATCGCACCTGCGTGCGGCGGTCGCGCTCGTTACAGAGCGGGAGGATGGAGTGGTTGTAGCCCTGCGCGATGGCGTTGCCATGCCCGCCACGCTGGCGGCCGCTCGTCCGGTCTGCCGCGAGGATGCTCTTGTAGGTCTGCGGGTGGTGTGCCGCGAGCCAGTTCAGAAGAGTCGGGCCGAAGTTGAAGCTGAGGTTGGCGTAGTTGTTGACGCGCGACGCGACGCGGCCCGCGTCGTCGAAGACAGGGGCCGAGGCGTTCGCGCCGTAACACTCGTGATGGATGCGCTCGTTCCAGTTATGAAAGGGGGTCGCGGTGGGCTCGCGCTCGACCGCGCCCGTCCAGGGATTCTCGCGCGGCGGCTGGTAAAAATGGCCGTGCAAGATTAGAGATGTCGCCATCCCGTGTTCGCTCCTGTAGAGAAGTAGCTCATCGGAAATCCGTAAAAAACTTTCGGGGGTATTTGTCGGAAGACATTGACGCGCGCGATTATAAAACTCTCTCGGGCATTAGCCTAGTAGAATTTGGCCCGGCGGTTATTGTGCGCTCGCGGCTAAAAATCCCGCTTGTCAGCCGGCGCGTTGAACTGATAATGTTCGTTGCTCATCAAGCAGCACTTCGCTTTTACTCGCTCTCTAAATTGGGCGCTCTTCCTATTTTCACCGAAAGGTCTGACCGGGCGGATGAGATTAACCATTTACACTTTGTGCGCGGCGCTGGGGCTGGGGGCGTTGCTCGTCGCGGGCGGTTGCAGGCAGGGCGGCGGCGGCGGCTCCGCGGGCGGCAAACGCATCGGCGTCACGCTGCTGTCGCGCGAGCAGGAGTTCTACAGGCAGTTGGAGACCGGGCTCAAAGAGGCCGCGGACAAGCAGGGCTACCAGCTCGTCGTCAGCTCCGGTGACTTCGACCTCGCCAAGCAGCAGTCGCAGATCGAAAACTTCATCGTCCAGCGCGTGGATGCCATCATCGTCTGCCCGGCCGACTCGAAGGGCATCGGCCCTGCCATCAGGCGCGCGAACGAGGAGAACATCCCCGTCTTCACCGCCGACATAGCGGCGCAGGGCGGGCAGGTCGTGTCGCACATCGCCTCGGACAACCTGGCGGGCGGCCGCCTCGCCGCGGACTTCGTCGCGCGCGCGCTGAACGGCCAGGGCGAGGTCGGCATCATCGGCCAGCAGGAGGTGCAGTCGGCGCTGGACCGCGAGCTGGGCTTCAAGGAGGAGATGCAGAAGCACCCCGGCATTAAGATCGTCTCGGTGCTGAACGGCGGCGGCGTGCGCGACCGCGCGCTCAAGACGGCCGAGGACATGCTGCAAGGCAACTCAGGTTTGAAAGCCATCTTCGGCATCAACGACGACTCGGCTTTGGCTGCGCTGGCGGCGGCCGAGGCGCGCGGGCGCAGCGACCTCGTCATCGTCGGCTACGACGCCATCCCCGAAGCGGTCAAGGCCATCCAGCGCGGCAGTGCGCTCAAGGCGGACGTGGCGCAACTGCCGCACGACATAGGGACCAAGACGATTGACGCCATCGCCGCGCACTTCGGCGGCCAGCCGGTCGAGAAGACCATCGCCGTCCCCGTCAAGATCGTTGACGCCAACAGCCTGAAAGAGTCCGGCGGCGCGCCCGCGAAGTAGTCAGAGCGTTTATGAGTGAAACCATCGGGGAACCGAACGTCGCCGCCGCCGGCCGGCGCTTGCAGTGGCAGCGCGTCGCGGAGTACGTCATCGTCGTCGCGATTGTCCTGGAGTCAATCGTCTTCGCCGTCATCGCGCCGCAGTTCTTCTCCGTCCCGAACCTCGTCAACGTCGCGCTGAGCATCGCCATCACGGGCATCATGGCCGTCGGGATGACGGCCGTGATCCTGACGGGCGGCATAGACCTCTCCGTCGGGTCCGTCGCCGCGCTCGCCGGCGTGGTCGCGGCCCTGATCTCGGCCGACGGCGGCGGCACGGGGGCGGTCGTCGGCGGCGCGCTCGCCGCGCTCGGCATCGGCCTGGCCGTGGGCCTCTTCAACGGCGTCATGGTGGCACAGTTCCGCGTCCCGCCGTTCGTCACGACGCTAGCGATGCTGACCATCTGCCGCGGGCTGGCCTTCATCGTCACGGGCGGGCGCTCCATCGGCGACCTGCCCGCGAGTTTCGAGTTCCTCGGCAAGAAGCGCATCGCCGGCGTGCCCCTGCCCGTCATCCTGATGCTCCTGGTCTTCGCGGCTGGCTGGTTCGTGCTGCGGCGGATGACGTTCGGGCGCTACGTTTACGCCGTCGGCGGCAACCGCGAGGCGGCCTACCTCGCGGGCGTCAACACGAAGCGCGTGACGCTGCTCGTCTATGTTTTTAACGGGTTGCTGGTGGGCTTGGCCGGATTGGTCCTGGCCTCGCGGCTGGGGGCGGGCGTGCCGAACTCCGGCATACAGTACGAGCTGGACGTGATCGCGGCGGTGGTCGTCGGCGGCACTTCGCTCAACGGCGGGCGGGGCAGCGTCGTCGCCACCTTCTGGGGCGCAGTCTTCATAGGCGTCCTGAACAACGGGCTCAACCTCGCGGGCATAGACCCGTATATGCAGAAGATCGCGCTCGGGGTCGTCATCCTGCTGGCCGTGCTCGCGGACCAGCTCAACAAGTCCCAGGGCGCGCTTAAGACTTAGAGCGGTTGAACAGATGGAAAGTGGTTACATCGCGGAACACTTCGACGCGCACCGGCGCGTCGTGGAGGAGAGCCTGCGGCAATTGGAAGGGCCTGCGGAAGAGGTCGGCCGCGCGTTCGTCGAGGCGCTCAAGGAGGGCCACAAAATCTTAGCCTTCGGCAACGGCGGGAGCGCGGCGCAGGCGAGCCACCTCGTCGGCGAACTCCTGGGCCGCTTCAAAGAGAGCAGGCAGCCGTACCCGGCAATTGCGCTGGCCGGTGACATGGGGACCGTGACCTGCATCGCCAACGACTTCGGCTACGAGGCGCTGTTCGAGCGGCAGGCGCGCGCGCTGGCGCAGGCGGGCGACGTGGCCGTCGGCCTGACGACGAGCGGGCGCTCGGAGAACGTGCGGCGCGGGTTGGAGGCTGCGCGCGAGCGCGGCGCGACGACGGTCGCGGTGACCGGGGCCGCCGGCCTCGTCGGCGGCACGGCCGACCATGTCCTCGCGGTCCCCAGCGACGTGACCGCGCACATACAGGAGGTGCACCTCATGCTCCTACACGTCTGGTGCACCTACATAGACCACTGTCTCGCAGAGACGCAGTGAGAGAAGAATGGAGGCGAGGAGGGAATAATCACCACAGAGGACACAGAGGAACACAGAGGGAAGAAAGGGATTTGAGATAGCAAATTTGAGATTTGAAAGTTCAAATCTCAAATCTATGATTATTTTATCTCCCTCTGTGTTCCTCTGTGTCCTCTGTGGTTAATTCTTAAGGCTCATCAGACCTTCTTGCCGCGGCGGCGTGTCGCTGCGGGCGTGATGCGGTAGGCGCACCTTTGGTCGCCGGAGACGACGTGCTCGACGCGCTCGACGGTAACAGTGGGGCCGAGGACAGAGCGGAACAGATCAAGCTCCGTCGAACAGAAACCCTGGCAGCGCGTCGCCGCGGCGCAGATGGGGCAGTGGTTCTCGACCAGCAGAAAACTCCCGTCCTCGCCCCGCTTGATTTCCGCCATGTAGCCCTCTTCGGTGCGCACGCGGGCCAGCTCGTCCAGCTTCTTCTCAAGAGCGTCCGCGGGGCGTATGCGCCTACTGTAGTCCGCGCGCTGGCGGGCGCAGCGCGAGGCCAGGACGCGGTCCAGCCCTTCGGCCCCGAAGGCGTCCTGCATGGCGTCTATCAGGGCGACGCTCAGCTCCGCGTAGGCTTCGGGGAAGAGACGGTCGGCCTCTCGCGTCAAGCGCCAGAACTTGGCGGGTCGGCCCAGCGGCACGGGCCGCGAATCTGCCGCGACCAGGTTCTCGCTCTGCAAGGCGTAAAGGTGCTGGCGCACGGCCATCGTCGTCAGCCCCAGCCGCTCGGCCAGCCGCGCCGAATCCAACGGCCCCTCGGTCTTCAAAAGTTTGACGATGGCACGCCGCGTCTTGCGCTCACCCGGACGCTCCGTTTCCTGACTCATACTGACTTTCTAAAGAATTCGCTTTACAAAGTCAAGCCTTCGTGCTAGCCTTCGACTTAGTAAAGGTTTTTCTTTAGAAACTCCAAAGGAGGCAGACCATGAGAATTCCTTCCGACGAGACCCGACAGCTTACAGAGGAGACTGAACAGGCGGACCCTTTCGCGGGCTTGCGCGTTGCCGTCACGGGCGGCACGTCTGGCTTGGGGCTCGCGCTCGTGCGCGAACTGACGGGGCGCGGCGCGCGCGTCGCCTTCGTCGCGCGCAACGGTGAGCGCGTCCGCGCGGTGGCGCGCGAGCACGAGGGCGCTCACGGCGTCGTCGGCGACGTGTCTGCCAAGGATGACATCTACCCCGTCGCCGTGCAGATCGCGGGCGAGTTAGGCGGGCTGGACGTGCTCGTCAACAACGCTTCCGACCTCGGCCCTGTCCCGCTCGCGATGCTCTCGGACACGGAGTGCGAGGATTTGGAGCGCGCTTTTCAGACGAACGTGATAGGGCCTTTCCGGCTGACGAAGGCGCTGATGGGGGCGCTGGCCGCTTCTGCGCGCGAGGGGCGCGGCGCGGTCGTCGTCAACATCTCCAGCGACGCGGCGGTGAACGCCTACCCGACGTGGGGCGCTTACGGCGCGAGCAAGGCCGCGCTCGCGCACATGACGCGCATCTGGGGCGAGGAGCACGAGGCCGACGGCGTGCGCTTCCTCTCAATAGACCCCGGCGACATGGACACGCCCATGCACGCGGCTGCCATCCCCGAAGCGGACCCCTCGACGCTCAAGCGGCCCGAAGACGCGGCCCGCGAAGTCGCGGACGCCATCGCCGCCGTACTGCCGCAGCGCCCCGTCCCCGAACTCGAAGGAGCGACGTTATGATCGCCGCAGACAGGGCAGTCCAACGACCGCCGCACGCCAAGCTCCTGGTCGTTGACGCGCACAAACAGATAGGCCACGCGCGGCGCGACGCCTTCGTGGAGTTCCTGCGCGCGGGAGACCTCGTCGTCGCCAACGACGCGGCGACGCTGCCCGCGAGCCTGCGCGGCGTGCACGCCCCAACAGGCGCGGCTGTCGAAGTGCGGCTCGCGGGCCGCCCCTCGCTCGACCCGGAAGACGTTTGCCGCTTCAGCGCGGTGGTCTTCGGCGCGGGCGACTACCTGACTCGCACGGAAGAGAGGCCCGCGCCGCCGCGGCTCGCGCCCGGCGACCGCCTCATTCTTGGCCCAATCCGCGCGACCGTCGAGCGCCTGCTGGGGCACGCGCGCTTGGTCTCCCTACTCTTCGACGGCGGGGCCGACGAGGTCTGGGCCGGGCTGGCCCGGCACGGGCGTCCCATACAGTACGCGCACGTACCAACGCCGCTCGCGCTCTGGGACGTGTGGACGCGCATCGCGGGGCCGCCGGCCGCCTTCGAGCCGCCGTCGGCGGGTTTCGTCCTCGACTGGCACACTCTCGCCGCGATGCGCGAGCGCGGCGTCGAGTTTGAAACGCTGACGCACGCCGCGGGCATCTCGTCCACGGGCGACGATGCGCTCGACCGATTACTTCCTTTCGACGAGCCTTACCGCATCCCCGCAGCGACAGCCCGCGCGGTCTCACGCGCGCGCGAGCGCGGCGGCCGCGTCGTCGCCGTCGGCACGAGTGTCGTGCGCGCGCTCGAAGACGCCGCCGCGGCGGACGGGCGCGTGCGCGCGGGCGACCGCGTGGCGACCGGGCGGCTAGGGGCGCGCAGCCGCCTGCGCGTCGTTGATGTTATCCTCTCGGGGACGCACGAGCCGGGGACCAGCCACTACGAATTGCTGCGCGCCTTCCTGGACGACGCGACGCTCCGGCAGACGAGCGCGGAATTGGACGCGCGCGGCTACCGCACGCACGAGTTCGGCGACTCCGTCTTGATTGAGCGCGCGCGGAGTTTGAAAGGGGGGCTCGATGGCGGTTAAAGTTCTGGGCGTCTGCGGGAGCACACGGGAGCGGTCGTACAGCAGTCGCGCCGCAAAGGCCGCGCTCGACGCGGCCCGGGCTCACGGCGCGGAGACGCGGCTGCTCGAACTGGGCCAACTCAACCTGCCGACTTACAACCCCGACGAGGCGTACTCGGGGCACGAGGGTTTGTTGACGGCGACCGAGGCAGTCGTCTGGGCCGACGCCTTCCTGCTCGCCTCGCCGGACTACCACGGCTCCATGTCAGGCGCGCTGAAGAATTTTCTGGACTTCTACTGGGAGGAGTTGGCTGGCAAGCTCTTCGGCTACGTCTGCGCCTCGCACGAGAAGGGGATGACCGTGATGGAGCAGATGCGAACGGCCGTGCGCCAGTGCTACGGCTGGAGTCTGCCTTACGGGGCTTCCGTCCACGGCGAGCATGATTTCGACGCGGCCGGCCAGGTCACGAACAACCAGGTCGCGCGCCGCCTGAGGATGCTCGGGCGCGACCTAGTCGTCTACGGCTCGCTCATCAGAGGTCAGTTCGAGATTGATCTGGCCGGCGCGGAGGCCGAGACGTTCGCCGCGCGCTACCGGGCCTGACTATTGCGGATTGCGAATTGAAAAGAAACTACTCAAGCCTTTGCGCCTTACGTCTTAACTTTGCGCCTTTGCGAGAACGGCTGTTTCGCGCAAAGGCGCTAAGGGAAAACGTAAGGCGCAAAGGCTTGAATCTGTCTCCCAATTTGCAATCGGCGCGCCGGGGGAAGTGATGGCTGAAGAGAAGCGGAAGAAGAAGATTCGCTGGTCCGAGGCGTGGGCCGAGGCGCGCGAGCTGGTCTGGGCGCACCGCAAGCGGCTGGCGCTCGGGGCCGTGCTGATGATTACGAATCAGCTGATGGGGCTCGTCATGCCGGCCTCGACCAAGTACCTGATTGACGAGGTGATCGCCAAAGGGCGCGCTGACTGGCTCTGGAAGATTGCGGTCGCGGCGGGCGCGGCCACGGTCATCCAGGCCGTCACCTCGTTCAGCCTCTCGCAGGTGCTGGGCGTCGCGGCGCAGCGCGCCATCACGGAGATGCGCAAGAGGGTGCAGGCCCAAATCTCGCGCCTGCCCGTCAGCTACTTCGACTCGACGCAGACCGGGAAACTCATCTCGCGCATCATGAACGACGCCGAGGGCATACGCAATCTGGTCGGCACGGGGCTCGTCCAGTTGACGGGCAGCTTCATCACGGCGATGGTCGCGCTCGGCGTCCTCTTCTGGCTCAACTGGCGTCTGACCTCCGTCACCATCCTCGTGCTCGGCCTCTTCGGCGGCGCGCTCTTCTACGCCTTCAAGCGGCTGCGGCCGCTCTTCCGCGAGCGCGGCGAGATAATGGCCCAGCTCACGGGCCGGCTGGCGGAATCGCTCGGCGGAATACGAATCGTCAAAGCCTACACGGCGGAGAAGCGCGAGGAGCTGACCTTCGCGCGCGGCGCGCACAAATTGTTCCGCAACATCGCGCGCTCGATGACGGGCGTGTCCGCGACGACGGCCTTCTCGTCGCTCGTCATCGGCGCGGTCGGCGTCGTCATCATCCTGGTCGGCGGGCGCTCGGTCATGGCAGGCGCGATGACCTTGGGCGACCTCTTCATGTACGTCATCTTCACTGGGCTGATGGCGACGCCGCTCATCCAGTTCGCCTCCATCGGGACGCAGATCACGGAAGCCTTCGCCGGCCTGGACCGCATCCGCGAGGTGATGAGCATGAAGACCGAGGACGATGAGGACGCGGCGCGCGCCCCGCTCGCGGAAGTCTCAGGTGAAGTCGAGTTCGAGAACGTGTCTTTCGAGTACGACGAGGACGTGCCCGTGCTGAAGAGCGTCTCGTTCGTTGCGCCGGCCGGCTCGACGACCGCGCTCGTCGGCTCCTCCGGCTCGGGCAAGAGCACGCTGACGAGCCTCGTGATGAATTTCAACAAGCCGCTTTCCGGCACAATCAGGCTCGACGGCCGCGACTTGCAGACGCTACGCCTGCGCGACTTCCGCTCAAACCTCGGCGTCGTGATGCAGGACAACTTCCTCTTCGACGGGACGATTGCGGAGAACATCAGCTTCTCGAACCCGCACGCCACGCGCGAAGACATTCAAAGGGTCAGCCGCGTCGCGCACTGCGAGGAGTTCGTCGAGAAATTCGAGAAAGGGTACGACACCGTCGTGGGCGAGCGCGGCGTCAAGCTCTCCGGCGGGCAGCGCCAGCGCATCGCGATTGCGCGCGCCATCCTCGCGGACCCCAAGCTGCTCATCCTGGACGAGGCGACTTCGAGCCTGGACAGCGAGAGCGAGGCGCTGATTCAGGACGGCCTGCGCCAGTTGCGGCGCGGGCGCACGACCTTCGTCATCGCGCACCGCCTCTCCACCATTCGCAGCGCCGACCAGATTCTCGTCCTCGAAGGCGGGGAGATAGTCGAGAGCGGCACGCACGACGAACTGCTCGCGCGGGGAGGCCGCTACAAGCAGCTCTACGATAAGCAGTACAAGTTCGAGCGCGACCAGTTCATCAACCCCGGCGAAGACTTCACGCCCGAGCCAGAGCCTTTGAGAGAGCGCGTGCCACAGCGCCTTTCAGACCTGTAAGGGTCAGTACCGCCTGCGGTAGCGGGCGGGTATCTCAACGTTGATGACCCGCCCGCTACCGCAGGCGGTACTGACAAAGCGCTAAGAGGGCATCGAATGGTCAGCACTGTCAAGCAGCCGTGCGACGAGGCGATTGTCCGGGCCGCGCCGGACAAAAGCCCGTGCGCGCCGCAGGCGGGCCGGTGGGTGCTGGCGGCGGCCATCATCGGCTCCGGCATCACGTTCATAGACGGCACGGTCGTCAACGTCGCGCTCCCGGTCTTGCAGGAGCGGCTCGACGCGACGGTCGCCGAGGCGCAGTGGGTCGTAGAGTCCTACATGCTCTTCCTCGCCGCGCTGATTCTGGTCGGCGGCTCGCTCGGCGACCGCTACGGCCGGCGTCGCGTCTTCACGCTCGGCGTCACACTCTTCGCCCTCGCTTCGCTCTGGTGCGGGCTCGCGCCCGACATCACGCAACTCATCGTCGCGCGCGCGGCGCAAGGGGTCGGCGCGGCGCTACTCGTGCCCGGGAGCCTCGCTCTCATCAGCGCCACGTTCAGCCGCGGGCAGCGCGGCCGCGCCATCGGGACGTGGTCGGGTTTCACTTCGATAGCCGCGGGCGTCGGCCCCGTGCTCGGCGGCTGGCTCGTCGAGAGCGTCTCGTGGCGCTGGATTTTCTTCATCAACCTGCCGCTCGCGGCCGTCGTGCTCGTCATCTGCTTCTGGCGCGTGCCCGAAAGCCGCGACGAGGAGGCGGCGGGCAGGCTCGACTGGCCGGGCGCGCTCCTGGCGACCGCCGGCCTGGGCGGCGTCGTCTACGGGCTCATCGAATCCGGCGCGCGCGGCTTCAGGGACCGCGTCGTGATAATGAGCCTCTGCGCGGGCGCGGCCGCACTCGCGGGGTTCGTCTTGGTCGAGGCGCGCGGCCGGAGCCCCATGATGCCGCTCGCGCTTTTCCGGTCGCGGAATTTCGGCGGGGCCAATTTGCTGACGCTCTTCCTCTACGCGGCGCTCGGCGGGGCGCTCTTCTTCCTGCCGTTCAACCTCATACAGGTCCAGAACTACACGGCGACTCAGGCGGGCGCAGCCCTGACGCCGTTCGTGCTGACGATGTTCCTGCTCTCGCGCTGGGCGGGCGGGCTGGTTGACCGCTGGGGCGCGAAGCTGCCGCTGGTCGTCGGCCCCGCGACGGCCGCCGCGGGGTTCGCGCTCCTCGCGCGGCCGGGCGTCGGCGGGAGCTACTGGACGACCTTCTTCCCGGCGGTGATGGTGATGAGTTTGGGGATGGCCGCGAGCGTCGCGCCGCTGACGACCGTCGTGATGACTTCCGTCGCGGAGCGGCACGCTGGTGTAGCCTCCGGCATCAACAACGCCGTCTCCCGCCTCGCGTCGCTGCTCGCCGTGGCGGCGCTCGGCGTCGTCGTGCTGAGCGCCTTCAATAGCCACCTGGACAGCCGCCTCGCGCAACTCCCGCTCGCGCCCGAAGCGAGACAGCAACTGGACGAGCAGCGGACGAAACTGGCCGCGGCGGAAATCCCCGCCGGCACGGACGAGGCGACGAAAGAAGCCATCAAGCGTGCCCTGTCCGAATCCTTCGTGGCGGGCTTCCGCCTCGTCATGTTCGTCGGGGCGGGGCTGGCGCTGCTGAGCGCGCTGAGCGCGTGGCTGCTGATAGAAGGGAAGGCCGCGAAGAAGGGCGGGATTGCGGATTGAAAAGAAAGCACTCAACCCTTTGCGCCTTAAGTCTTAACTTTGCGCCTTTGCGTGAACGGCTGTTTCTCGCAAAGGCGCAAAGACAAGACGTAAGGCGCAAAGGCTTGAATCTGTCCCCAATCCGCAATCGGTACTGACCTGCGTTCTTTCATTGCTGTCCGGTCTGGATTAGAATAGCGTCCTCCCGAATGATGAAGGTGGCCCCTCAAAGAACAATCGCGCATTACCGGATCATGGAGTCGCTCGGCGCGGGCGGCATGGGCGCGGTCTATAAGGCTTACGACGAGCGGCTGCACCGCACGGTCGCCCTCAAACTCCTGCCGCCAGACCACACCGCGCAGGAGGATCGCCGACGCCGCTTCTTCCAGGAGGCGCGCGCCGCCTCCGCGCTCAACCACCCACACATCCTGACCGTCTACGAGGTCGGCGAGGACGCGGGCCAGCCCTTCATCGCCATGGAGTACGTCGAGGGCGAGACCCTGCGCCAGAAGATAGAGGCCCGGAAGTTCGAGGTCAGGGAGGCGCTGGAAATCGCCCTCCAAATCGTCGGCGGGCTCATCAAGGCGCACGAGGCCGGCATCATCCACCGCGACCTCAAGCCCGAGAACCTGATGGTCAGCCGCGACGGCTACGCGAAGATTCTGGACTTCGGCATCGCCAAGCTCGTCCCGCGCCGCAAGCGCACGCTCCCGGCCGACAGCGCGCAGGAGACGCTCGTGCGCGTCAAGACGCAGTCGGGCGCGGTCCTCGGCACGATCAACTACATGGCGCCCGAGCAGCTTCTAGGGCAGCGCGTTGACCTGCGCTGCGACATCTTCAGTTTCGGCGTCGTGCTCTGCGAGATGCTGACGGGCACGCGCCCCTTCGCGGGCGAGAACCAGATTGACACGATGCACGCCATCCTGCACGAGGAGCCGCGCCTGCGCGAGGCCGTCAAGGCGCAACTCCCGCCCGGCCTCCAACGCATCCTCGACAAGACGCTCGCCACGGAGCCGAAGCTCCGCTACCAGACCTGCACGGAGCTGGCCGCCGAGCTGAGCAACTTCAAGCGCGCTCTCGAACTGGGCCAGGCCGTGCCGACCGAGAAGCGGACGCGCCTCGTCTTGAAGCGCGTCACGCCGCAGCCGCGGCCCTCGCGCGGGATTGACTACGAAAGGGAATTGAACGAGGCGCAGCTTCGCGCCGTAACGACGACCGAAGGCCCGCTCCTCATCGTCGCCGGGGCGGGGACGGGCAAGACGCGCACGCTCGTCTACCGCGTGGCCCGGCTGGTGGAGACGGGCGCGCGGCCGGAGTCCGTGCTCTTGCTGACCTTCACGCGGCGCGCGGCGACCAGTATGCTCGCGCGCGCGGCCGCGCTCGCGGACGCACGCTGCCAGCGCGTCTCGGGCGGCACCTTCCACAGCCTCGGCCACTCGGTCCTCCGCAAGTACGCGGAGGAGGCCGGCGTTAACCGCAACTTCACGGTGCTCGACGGGAGCGACACGGAGGACTTGATTGACCTCCTGCGCCGGCAGATGCACCTGGCCCGCGAGCGGCGCTTCCCGCGCAAGCGCACCGTCTGCGCCATCTTCAGCATGATGGTCAACAAAGTCCTCCCGCTCGAAGAGGTGCTCCGGCAGTCTTACCCGCACTTTCTGGACGAGCGCCCGGCCCTCGAAGAGATGTACGCGGCCTTCGAGGAGTTCAAGCGCGCGCGCCACATGCTGACCTACGACGACCTGCTCGTGCGGCTGAGCGAGGCGCTCGAAGCGAACGCGGAATTGTGCCAGAGACTTTCGGAGCAGTACCGCTACATCATGGTGGACGAGTACCAGGACACGAACAAGTTGCAGGCGCACATTGTTCGATTGATGACGGCCTCGCACGACAACGTGGCGGTGGTCGGCGACGAATGCCAGTCCATCTACTCGTTCCGCGGCGCGAGCTACAGGAATATGCTTGAGTTCCCGGAGCTGTTCCCGAAGGCCGAGGTCATCAAGCTCGAAGAGAACTTCCGCAGCACGCAGCCCGTCCTCGACGTGGCGAACGCCATTATCGCGGACGTGAAAGAGGGCTACGCCAAGCGCCTCTTCTCGCGCGTGACCGAAGGGCCGACGCCCGTCGCCGTCAGCGCGCGCGACGAGAACGAGCAGTCGCGCTTCGTCGCCGAGCGCATCGAGGAGCTGCGCGAGGAGCGGGTGGCCGCGGGCGAGATCGCCGTCCTCTTCCGCGCCAGCTCACACTCCTTCGATTTGGAGATAGAGCTGGGCAAGCACGGGCTCCCGTTCCGCAAGTTCGGCGGCCTCAAGTTCGCGGAGTCCGCGCACGTCAAGGACGCGCTCTCGTACCTGCGCCTGGTCGTCAACCCTTCGGACACGCTCTCCTGGTTCCGTGCCCTCAAGCTGATTGACCACATAGGCGACGCGACCGTCAACCAGATACTCGACTACCTCGGCGTCGAGCGCAAAGAGTTCCGCGCGTCCAGGGCGAAGGATGCGCTGTTCAAGAAGCTGCACCGCTTCCCGGCCAAGGCCGGCTACAAAGAGCAGCTCGTCAGGCTGGCGCGCATCCTCTGCGGCCTCGTCGAGAACACGTCGCCGAGCGCGCAGCTCTCCTCCGTGCTGCGCTTCTACAGACCCATCCTGCGGTCTAGGTACGACGACCACCCACGGCGCACGCGCGACCTCGAACACTTGCAGACAATCGCCAAACGGTACAAGAGCTCAGCCGAGTTGTTGTCGGACGTGGCGATGGACCCTTCGGACGCGGCGCAGTCGAACAATCGTGCGCGCGCAGGGGGCGCGGGCGAGGTGACGCTCTCGACCGTGCACTCTGCGAAGGGGCTCGAATGGGACACCGTGTTCGTGATCTGGATGACGGACGGCTGGTTCCCCTCGGCGCGCTCCTCGGACGAGTTCGAGGATTTGGAGGAGGAGCGCCGCCTGCTCTACGTCGCCGCGACGCGCGCCAAGCGGCAGCTCTACTTCGTCTACCCGCTCAACGCCTACCGCGGCGGCGCGGACGGCGATTCCTTCCCCGTCGTCTCGCGCTTCCTAGACCCGATCCCGCTCAGCGTCCTCCCCCACGCCTCGCTCTCGGGCGACGAGTAAAATCCGAGCGCCTTTCTCAGCGCCTCCAGCGTCTTTGCATGAAAAATTGTTTTTCTACCGGAAAAGCGAAAAGGCGCGAGCAGCTTGGGGCCGCTCAGCGCCTTTTCTAATGTGTGGTCACTGTCCTCACCCCAGCAACCACTAAGACCTTGGATTCACCGCGGTCTTGATTGGCGGGCACTATAGCCGATTTAGCGCCGCCGCACAACCAAAAAATTCATCCCGCGGCAACATTTTTTCTCACCCCCCGCGCACGCCGCCCGAAGTTAAATTTTTCACGCCCTGGATGCCCCCGGCGGCAAAAAAATTTGCTGTTTGCAGCCGGATTTTACTTCCTCCGCGCAGGCTCACGCGCGATTGTCCGGGGATGATGTATGATGGCGCGCGGTTCCCTGAGCAGTTTTACTTTCATTCACCCCGGAGGATTATCCATGTCTACCGAACACGCCATGCCTTCGCCGATTCTTTTCTTCGAGACGGTCAGCGCCTACCAGCGCTCCGCGGCCGTCAAGGCGGCCGTCGAGTTAGAGGTCTTCACGGCCATCGGCGAAGGCAATCAGACGCCCCGCGGGCTGGCCGAAAGGTGCCAGGCGAGCGAGCGCGGGCTGCGGATTCTCTGCGACTACCTGACCGTCCTGGGCTTCCTCAGAAAAGAGGACGGCGCTTACAGCCTGACTCAGGATTCGGCCGTCTTCCTGGACAAACGCTCGCCGGGCTACATGGGCGACGCCACGGGCTTTCTGCTCTCGCCGATGCTCATGAAAGGGTTCGAGACGCTGACGGACGCAGTCCGCAAGGGCGGCACGGCGCTGCCGGAGGAAGGGACTCTCGCGCCGGAGCACCCCGTCTGGGTCGAGTTCGCGCGCGCGATGGCCCCCATGATGACGATGCCCGCGCAGATGATGACGCAGGAGATGGGGATGGAGCCCGGCCGCAAAATCCGTGTCCTGGACATCGCCGCCGGTCACGGGATGTACGGCATCAGCGTGGCGCGCGCCAACCCGGACGCCGAAGTCGTCGCCGTAGACTGGCCGAACGTGCTCGAAGTGGCGACGGAGAACGCGCAGAAGGCAGGGGTCGCAGACCGCCACAGCACGATTCCCGGCAGCGCCTTCGACGTGGACTTCGGCGGCCCTTACGACGTGGCGCTCCTGACCAACTTCCTGCACCACTTCGACCCGGAGACCTGCGTCACGCTCTTGCAGAAAGTCCACGCCGCGCTCGCGCCGGGCGGGCGGGCCGTGACGGTCGAGTTCGTGCCGAACGAGGACCGCGTCTCGCCCCCGCCCTCGGCCATGTTCAGCCTGGTGATGCTCGGCGGCACGCCGGGGGGCGACGCCTACACCTTCAAAGAGTTCGAGGAGATGTTCAGCCGGGCGGGCTTCGGCCGGAGCGAGCTTCACCAACTTGACCCGACGCCGCAACAGATGATTATCTCTTACAAATAACCCGCACGCTCGACAGGAAGATTTTATGGAATTCCAACAAAACGTTCTCGGCCTCATCGGGCGCACGCCGCTCGTGAAGCTGAACCGCCTGGCGCAGGGCCTCAAGGCCACCGTACTCGCCAAGATGGAGAGCATGAACCCTGGCTACTCCGTCAAAGACCGCATCGGCATCAGCATGGTCGAGGCCGCCGAGCGCGAAGGCTCGCTCAAGCCCGGCGGCACCATCGTCGAGGCGACCTCCGGCAACACGGGCATCGGCCTCGCCCTGGCCGCGGCCGTCAAGGGCTACCGCTGCATCTTCGTGATGACGGACAAGGCTTCGGTCGAGAAGGTCCGTTACCTCAAGGCGCTCGGCGCGGACGTGGTCGTCACGCCCGCCGCGGCCAAGCCCGGCACCCCAGACCACTACGTCACCACGGCCCAGCGCATCGCCGCCGAGACGCCCAACTCGTTCTACCCCGACCAGTATTCCCACCCGGCGAACCCGCTCGCTCATTACAGAACCACCGGGCCGGAGTTATGGGCGCAGACCGAAGGCCGCATCACGCATTTCGTGGCCGGCATCGGCACGGGCGGCACCATCTCCGGCACGGGGCGCTTCCTCAAGGAGCAGAACCCCAAAATCAAGGTCATCGGCGCGGACCCTTACGGCTCCGTTTTTAAGACCTACAAGGAGACGGGAAAGCTCATCGAGGCCACGCCCTACCTCGTCGAAGGCATCGGCCAGCAGACCATCCCGGAGAACGTGCACATCAAGTACGTGGACGAGGTCATCAACGTCACAGACCGCGAGTCGTTCGATCTCGCGCGCCAGCTCGGCCGCCTCGAAGGAATCTTCTGCGGCGGCTCGACGGGGACGAACCTCGCGGCGGCGTTGCGCGTAGCGCGCGACCTGGACGAGGACTCGCTCGTCGTCTTCATCGTCTGCGACACGGGCGAGCACTACCTGTCCAAGTTCCATTCGGACGAGTGGATGAAGGAAAAACAACTGCTCGAACCGCAGAAGATTACGGCGGGCCTCATCAGCGGCACCAAGGCCGCGGGCTCGCCCGACGCGCTGGTCACGGCCGAGCCCGGCGAGCGCGTCGGCGACGTGCTGGCCCGCATGAGCGACCTCGGCATCACGCAACTCCCGGTGTTGGAGGACGGCCGCTCCATCGGCTCCGTCAGGGAGAACCGCCTGCTGGCGAAGGTGCTGGCCGACAGGGAACTGCTTGAGTCGCCCGTGAGCGAGGTCATGGAGGCGAGCTTGCCGATAGTGGACGTGGACGTTAGCTCGGCCGAGGTGACGCGCAAGCTGCAAGAGAGCCCGGCCGTCCTGGTCGAAGAGTACGGACGCATCACGGGCATCATCACGCGCCACGACGTACTCGACGCGGGGAGGTAAGGGCGGCCCGCGCGGCTACTCGAAAGTGGAGACGTTGGCGATGCGGACCCACTTACCCTGCCGCTTCTCGTAGGTCATGATGCCGGCGTAGACGAAAGCGCGCTCCTTCTCTTCGCCCGTGGCGAGCTTCTGCGTGCGCCGAACTTTGTTGCGCACGATCATCCACGCCATGCTCGCGTCGTCGGAAATCCTCATAATCGGCGGCTCCAGGTCGTCCCACTCGTAATACTTCGCGTTCCTGAAATAGTCCTCGAAGCTGGCCTTCATCTCGGCCCGCGTCGAGCGGCTGATCTTGCCATTGCCGACGTAGATGAACTCTTCCGCGGAGTGCTTGAGCAGCAGCCCCACGTCCGTCTCGAAGTGCGCGCGCCGGTCTGTCTTGTGAACCTCCAGGAGCGCCGCGCTCTCTTTCTCCATATCAACCTTCTGGGCGGCGGCTGTTCCGAAGCAGAAGAGAGTGAGCAGCAGCGCGAGCGCCGGATTTTTCATGAGAAGACCTTCCAGAATTTTAAGAGCGCCACGAGAACTCGGAAAGAATCCGGGCGGCGGCGCAGTCGAGCAGTCCTCTCGTCATTAACGTGCGGCCGGGGCCGCCGGTTCCGAAGGACGCTGAACGTCTCAGCCGAGCTCGGCTCTCAGGGTCGAGACGTTGCGCCGGATGCGCTCGCGGTCCTCGTCTTTCAAGGAAGGCTCCCACAGCAATCCTTCATATATCGTCAGGCTCTCGGGGGTGCGGCCCTGCTCGGCGAGGTAGGCGGCCTTGCGCTCGGCGGCGAAGAAGATGCCGATCGTGCGCTCGAACTCTATCGCGTGGTCGTACCAGGCGAGCGCGTCGTCCGGCTGATTCTTCAGCGCGTAGACGGCGGCCGTGTTGACGCACGCGATCATCTTCTGGAAGGGCGGGAGGTCTGTCTTGACCCAGGGCCAGAGCACGAGCAGAGCGTCGTCGTAGTCGCGGCGCTCCACCAGGCGCGCGACCAGAAACAGGGATTGGTCGAAGACGTCAAGCACCATGCTTCCCGATTGACCCGCGGCAGTTGGCGGAGCCGCACCGGCAGTCGAACTTCAGCCCCGCGCCGTCCGCCTCGTAATCGCTCGTAATCTCCTCGCCCGCGCGTATGTCGCGCACGGCGACGTCGCAAAAATCCCGAACCTCCGTGTTGTTGTCGCAGGAGTGATTGACGTAACGCTCCGGCGGCTGCACCACGACAAGAGACTCTTCGTCGTAAGGGTGCAGGTAGTTCTGCTCTAAGTCAGGGAGGCCGGACGCCTGAGCCCTGGGCACGCGCTTCGAGACATCCCACTTGAGGACGACCTCGCCCGCGCTGAAGGGTCGCAGGGCGAACACGCCGAGCCCGTCAATCCCGGAGCGCCTGATTTCCACACGCATCGTTGCGCACTAACGGCCCGGCGTCGCTTCCTGCACGCCGACGACTTCGACGATGAAGATGAGCGTCGCGTCGGGCGGGATGGCCCCGCCGCCCGCCCCTCGCGCCCCGTAGCCCAACTGCGGCGGGATGATGAGCGTGGCCTGGTCGCCGACGCGCAACAGCGCCACGCCCTCGTCCCAACCTTTAATCACGCGGCCCGCACCCAGCGGGAACGAGATCGGCTCGCCGCGGTCGAGCGAGCTATCGAACTTGGTTCCGTTCGTCAGCAGCCCCGTGTAGTGCACGGAGACCACGTCGCCGGCCTTGAGCTGCTGGCCCGTGCCGCGCCGCGTGACGACGTAGGTCAGCCCCGAGGGCGTGGTCGTGACCGCCGAGGACGCGCAAGGGGCCTTCGCCCTCGCGGCCGCCGACGAACGCGCGCGCGCGCCGCGCCGCCTCGTCTGGCCGTGGCCCTCGGGCGCGCTGGCCGCGATGAGAAACAGGATGGTGATGACGACAGAGCTTTTTACGTGCCTCATTATTCCTTTAGCCTCCCGGCTCACTTGCTTTGCTTGAACACCTTGCCGTTCTTCATGACGAAGGTCACAGACTTGAGTGTGCCAATTTCTTCCAGCGGGTTGGCGGCCGTCGCGATGATGTCCGCCTTCATGCCGGGCCGAAGCGCCCCGCGGTCCTTCTCGACGCCGAGGAGCCGCGCCGCGTTCGTCGTCAGGGCTTGCAGGATGACGCGCGCCGGGACGCCCGCCTCGACCCAGTTGTCAATCGTCTCCACCGAGAGGCGGCCGCGCGGGTACTCGGCGGTCGCGAAGATCACGTCCGGGCCGAAGACGAGAGTGACGCCCGCCTGGTGCGCGCGCTTGACCGGGTCAATGAACCAGCGCTCGTTGAGGCGCTTGCTGGCCCCCGGCGGCCTGCGGAACACGCGCTCGTCCGTCTCCGTGAAGGGCGTCGGGACGAGTGCCACGTTGTTGCGCTTGGCGATCAACATCGCCTCGTCCGTCATCTCGACGCCGTGCTCTATGGAGGCGACGCCGGCCTCTGCGGCGTTGCGCGCGCCCGCGGCCGTCCAGCAGTGGGCCGCGACCTTGAGGCCGGCGTGCGCAGCCTCCTCGATGACGAAGCGTATGTCCTCGACGGAGTAGATGTATTGCTGGTCGTCCACGACGAGCTTGATGACGCGCGCGCCGTAGTGAATATTCTCGCGGACGGCCTTCTTCAACTCGTCGCGCGTGTCGGCGTAGAAATACTCTGGGTTGCCGAGGGCGGGCTTGTCCGGCTGCATCTGGAACTGCCCGCCGTAGGGCGCGATGATGCGCCCGGCGTTGATGATGGTCGGCCCCGGCACCAGCCCCTCGTCAATCGAGCGGCGCAGGTCGCTGTCAACGTAGTTGCCCGCGTTGCCCACGTCGCGCACGGTGGTGAACCCGTAGTCGAGCATCGAGCGCGCGTTGGCGACGCCCTGAATCGCGCGGTAGGCGTTCGAGTCGAGCAGCGTCGTGATGTAGTAGTTGCCGCCGTCGCGCTCGCGCCGCGTGGTCATGCAGAGGTGCGTGTGCGCGTCGAAGAGGCCGGGCAGCACCGTCCGGTCGGACAGGTTGATGACGGTCGCGCCCGCGGGGATTTTGAGGTCCGGGCCGACGGCCTTGATGGTCTGGCCTTCGACGAGGATGACTTGATTCGTGGCGACTGTGCCATTTTCGGGGTCAACCAGTTTGCCGGCCCTGATCGCCGTCACCTGCGCCCGCACGGTCGCGGAGCAGAGGGCGGCGAGCAGGGCTAGAAACAGTACCGTGCGTGCACTCTTTAGTTTCATGTGTCCTCCGGCGCTAATCCTGGCCCGCCGAGCATAAAGCATTCGGCGCGGGCGCGACAAGATGTTAGCATTCGTCCGAGATGAGCATGGACATCGCGCGCCAGCGCCTCTACAGCCAGCGCATCGTCGGGACTTCGTTCGAGAAGCCGGAAGAGGTCGTCCGGTGGCTGTGCGCCGTTCAGGCGCAGGACTACCTGGGCTCACTCTGGGCCGTCGGCCTGCGCACGCGCGCGGCGGTTGAGACGGAAGTCGAGCGGGCCATCGCCGGCAGGACAATCATACGCACCTGGCCCATGCGGGGCACGCTCCATTTCGTGTCGGCCGCGGACGTGCGCTGGATGCTGCGGCTGCTGACGCCGCGCGTCGTCGCGGGCAGCACGCGCCGCCTGCGCCAACAGTTCGAACTGGACGAGGCCGCTTTCGCGCGCAGCCGGGACGTGCTCACGCGCGCCCTCGAAGGCGGCAGGCAGTTGACACGAAATTCCATGTACGAGGTGTTGGAGGCCGCGCGGATTTCCACGGCGGGCGGGCGCGGCCTGCACATCCTGTCGCGGCTGGCGCAGGACGGCTTCGTCTGCTTCGGCGCGCGGGAAGGCAGACAACAGACTTTCGCCTTGCTGGACGAGTGGTCGCCGGCCGTTGGAAGAACTCTTGAGCGTGACGAGGCGCTGGCGGAACTCGCCGGGCGATACTTCGAGAGTCACGGCCCGGCGACGTTGCAGGACTTCGCCTGGTGGTCGGGGCTCAGGGCCGCGGACGCAGGGGCCGGGCTTGAGATGGTCAAGTCGCAACTCGTGCGCGAGGAGATTGACGGCCGCGTCTACTGGCTCGCCGCGTCCACCCGAGAAGTCAAAGGGAGGACGCCGCGCGTTCATCTGCTGCCGGCTTATGACGAGTACACGGTCGCCTACAAAGACCGCAGCGCCGTCCTCGACGCGGCCCGCGCGGAAAATCACGGGCACGGCATCTTAAGTCCCGTGATCGTCTCGGACGGCCAGGTCGTCGGAACCTGGAAGCGTGCCTTCGAGAAAGACGCTGTCGTCATCACCCCGAGCCCCTTCAGGAAATTCAACGAAGCGGAGACGCGCGCCTTCCGCGAGGCCGCGGGCCGCTACAGAAAATTTCAAGGCTTGAGTTAAGCCTCGGCCCGGTCGTATCCTCTGCTGATGAATCTGAGGACGGTCACGGCCACACGCTACGTCACGCCGCTGCGCGAGGGCGGCAGCCTGCCGGCCATCGTGGAGGCGGACGACGACGGCCTCTACGTGCTCAAGTTCCGCGGGGCGGGGCAGGGGCCTAAGGCGCTCATCGCCGAGCTAATCGTCGGCGAGCTGGCGCGTGCCTTGGGCCTGCCTGTGCCAGAAATCGTCCTCGTCGAGTTGGACCCGGAGCTGGCGCGCACGGAGCCCGACCCGGAGATACAGGATTTAATCAGAGCGAGCGCCGGCCTCAACCTCGCGCTCGATTACCTGCCGGGCGCGATCAGCTTCGACCCGCTCGTTGACCGGCCCGAGGCGGAACTCGCGTCAGCAATCGTCTGGCTCGACGCCTACACGACCAACGTGGACCGCACTCCGCGCAACACGAACATGCTCGTCTGGCACAAGCGCCTACACCTGATAGACCACGGCGCGGCGCTCTTCTTCCACCACGACTGGACGGACTACCTGGGGCGCAGCCGCCGCAAGTTCGCGCAGATTAAGGAGCACGTCCTGCTCCCTTTCGCGGGGGCCATCGAGGAAACGGACGCGCGACTGAGCGCGATGGTCACGCCCGAAGTCGTGCGCGACCTCCTGGGCCTGGTGCCGGCCGAATGGCTCGCCGCCGAGCCGCGGTTCGCTGACGCGGGCGAGCACCGAGAGGCTTACGCGGACTATTTGCTGGCGCGTCTTGCGCCGCCGCGCGACTTCGTAAAGGAGGCGGCCGATGCCCGAGCTGTGTCCGTTTGACTACGCGGTCATCCGCGTCGTCCCGCGGGTCGAGCGCGAGGAGTTCATCAACGCGGGCGTCATCGTCTCCTGCCCGTCGAAAAATTTCCTGAAGGCTAAGATAGAACTCGACCGCGCGCGGCTCGCCGCGCTCGACCCGCTGCTCGACGCCGCGACCATCGAGCAGCACCTCGCGGCCATCCCAGCCATCTGCGAGGGCGGGGCCGAAGCCGGCCCGATAGGAAGGCTTCCGCCGCGCTCCCGCTTCCACTGGCTCGTCGCCCCGCGTAGCACAGTCATCCAAGCCTCCCCAGTCCACACGGGCCTCTGCGAGGACGGCGACGAGATGCTGGAAAACCTGCTCGACAGAATGGTCCGCCGCCCCACTAAAGATGACACCTGAAGTCAAAATCCGCCGGGCCGATTCCTCCGACGCGGAGTTGCTCGCCGAGCTGGGCGCGCAAACTTTCGTGGAGACTTTCGCCGCCGAGAACACGCCCGAGGACATGAGCGTCTACCTCGCGCAGTCGTTCACCCCGGCCCGCCTGGCCGACGAGTTGGCCGACGCGAAGGCGACGTTCCTGCTGGCGTTTGTCGAAGCCGAGCCGGCCGGGTACGCCAAACTTTATCAAAGCGAGCCGCCCGCCAGCGTCACGGGCGAGAGCACTATGGAACTGGCGCGGCTCTACGTGGCGCGGAAGTGGCTCGGCGTCGGCGTCGGCCGCGCCCTGATGCAGAGGTGCGTGGACGAGGCGCGCGGGGCGGGCGCGAGCGTCATGTGGCTCGGCGTGTGGGAACATAACCTGCGCGCGCAAGCTTTTTACCGCAAGTGGGGCTTCACGCCTGTCGGCGAGCAGGTCTTCCAACTCGGCGCGGACACGCAGACAGACTGGGTGATGCAGTGCCCCTTGTGAAAGCCCGCCGTCTTATCCCAAAAGCTACACTACAACTCTCCGGCTATACCTTATAGGAACAACAGGCAGGCCCGGACCCGCTTGAGTGCCGTCCGCACTGACTGGCACGTGCGTTGCTCATGCATAGGGCCGGGAGGTGGTGGAGATGAAAAAGATTTTAGCGACCGTCTTGTCCTTGACATTGCTCGCGGCGCTGGCGGTTCCCGCGGCGGCGCAGACGCGCTACAGGTATCGAAGCAACAGGGCCACGCAGAGCCGCTACTATGATTACGAGCGGCGCGACGACCGCTCCTTCTGGGAGAAGCACCGCGACAAGATCACGACCGCGGGCGGCGCGCTCGGCGGGGCGCTCCTCGGCGGGCTGATCGGCGGCAAGAAGGGCGCGATCATTGGCGCGATTGCCGGTGGCGGCGGCGCGGCCGTCTACACCTACAAGGTTCGCAACAAGAACCGCCGCTGGTAACGTGAATTGAAATCGAGTTCGGTCGCCCCCGCTTCAGCGTAAGTGGTCGGCCGTCAGGTAAAGCCCGTAGGCGAAGGGGAGAGCGCCTGCGGGCTTTACCGTTTATTGTTTCCTTTTATCCAGCAGCGGGCGCAGCGCCTTGTAGACGGTTTCGGCGACGGCGCGCGCGCCCTGCGCGTTCGGGTGTATGCCGTCCGCCTGGTTCAGCCCCTCAATCCCCGCCACGCCGTCGAGGAAGAAGGGGATGAGCGTCACCTTGTACTCGCGCGTCAGGGATTGGAAGGCGTCGTAAACTTCCCGCTGGTAGTCCGCGCCCGCGTTGGTCGGCGCGTACATCCCCGCCAGCAGGACTTCCACGTTCCGCTTCCTCGCGCGCTCTATAATTTGTGCCAGATTATTTTTCATCTCCCTGACGGGCAGGCCGCGTAAGAGGTCGTTGGCCCCCAGCTCCAGGACGAGGAACCGCACGTCGCCTTCGAGCGCCCAATCAAGTCGCCGCAGGCCGCCCGCGCTCGTGTCGCCGGAAACCCCCGCGTTGACGACTTCGTACTTGTACCCGTCCTGTTCCAGCATCTTTTGCAGCACGGACGGGTAGGATTCGGCCGCGGGTAAGCCCAGCCCCGCCGTCAGGCTGTCGCCGAAAGCGACAATCTTCGGTAGACTCGTCTCGGGCGCGGGCGCAGGGGTCGCCGCTGGCGCGGGCGTCGTTTCGGCGCGCGGGGCGTTTCGTGATTCACTCGTGCCGCAGGCTGACAGGACGAGGGCGAGTAAGAGGACGAAGTACAGATTTTTTCTCATGATCGAATTATACAAGGTTTCCAAAACGGTCCCTTCGGGGGCCGAGAGCTTAACGATACTTCACTCGCTCGACCTGGTCATCCCGGACGGGCAGTTCGTGGCGGTCGTAGGCCCTTCGGGGAGCGGCAAGTCCACGCTGCTCGGCCTCATCGCGGGCCTCGACGCGCCGACCTCTGGGCGCATCACCATTGACGGCCAGGTCATCAACGAGATGAGCGAGGACGCGCTGGCACAATTGCGCGGCGCGAAGATCGGCTTCGTCTTCCAGTCGTTCCACCTCATCCCGTCGCTGACGGCGCTCGAAAACATACTGGTCCCGATGGAGCTTGCCGGCCTGCGCGACGCGGACGACCGCGCACGGCAACTGCTGAAAGACGTTGACCTCGTGGCGCGGGCGCACCACTACCCGTCGCAACTTTCGGGCGGCGAGCGCCAGCGCGTCGCCATCGCGCGCGCGTTCGGCAACGAGCCCTCCATCATGCTCGCCGACGAGCCGACCGGCAATCTCGATTCGCGCAACGGCCGCCACGTCTTCGACCTGATGCTCGAAATGAACCGCCGCCGCGGCGCGACGCTCCTCCTGGTCACGCACGATCACGAATTGGCACAGGAGGCTTCGCGCCGCATCTCGCTCCGCGACGGGCGCGTCGTGGCCGATTCCGAAAGTGAAGCGCGCAGCGGCAGCGCGGCCCCGGAGTTGGAGGCCGCACGGCCGTGAAGTTCATACTGCGCATGGCGCGGCGCGAGATACGCTCGTCCTGGCGGCGGCTCCTCTTCTTCTTCCTGTGCATAGGCATCGGCGTCGGGGCGATCGTGGCCCTGCGCTCGACCGTGCAGAACGTCAACCGCACGGTCGCGGGCGAGGCGCGACAGCTCATGACGGCCGACGTGCAGCTCGACTCGACCCGGCCTTGGAGGCCCGAAGCGCTCGAAATTATTGAGCGCGTCGCGATTTCCCCGGCGGTCAGCGCCCGGACGGAGACGATTGAGGCGAACACGATGGCGCGGCCCGCGGACGCGGGAAACGCGGCGGCGATGATGGTCGAGCTGAAGGGAATCGAGCCGCCTTTCCCGCTTTACGGCGATTTCACGCTCGCGGGCGGCGCGCGTTTCAGTCACGACCTGCTCAAGAACGGCGGCGCAGTCGTCGCGCCTCTCCTGCTCGAACGCCTGAAGCTGCGCATCGGCGACTCGATTAAAATCGGCGAGTCCAGCTTTCAGGTTCGCGGCGTCATAGAGCGCGAGCCGGGGAGCGGCACGGGCTTCCGGCTCGGCCCGCGCGTCATGATAGAACGCTCGGCGGTCGAGGCGACCGGGCTGGTCGGCTTCGGCAGCCGCGCGCGCCGCCGCATTCTTCTCAAGACGAATGATGGCGAGTTCGACGCGCTCGTCGCGCGGCTGCGCGCGGAACTCAAGGGGCAGCTCGTCACCGTCAACTCCTACAGGGACTCGCAGCAGAATCTGAGCGAGCAGTTCACGCGCACGGAGAACTACCTGTCGCTGATGGGGCTCATCGTGCTTGTCCTCGGCGGTATCGGCGTCTCCAGCGTGACGCGCGTCTTCATAGAGCAGAAGAAACAGGCCATCGCCGTCATCAAGTGCGTCGGCGGCACCGCCCGTCAAATCATTGCCGCGTATTTGGCACAGGTCGTTGCGCTCGGTCTCGCGGGGAGTCTGCTCGGCGTCGCGCTCGCCAAGGGCGCGCTCCTGCTGGTCGGCCGCTATTTCGCCGAGAGCCTGCCGCCGGGCATGAGCTACGCGCTGACCACGGGCGCAATCGTCCAGGGGCTCGGGCTCGGCCTGCTCGTTTCCGTGCTCTTCTCGCTGCTGCCGCTCCTGCGCGTGCGCCACATCAAGCCGAATATGCTGCTGCGCGAGGAGGAAGGCGGGCGCAAAGGGCCGGACGTGTTGCGCTGGGCCGCGGGCGCGCTCGTCGGCCTGGGGCTCGTCGGGCTCTCATCGTGGCAGGCGGGCAACGCGCTCGTCGGCCTCTACTTCGTGACAGGACTCGCGCTGACCGCGGCGGCGCTCTACGCGGCCGCGCTCGCGCTCATCTTTCTGGTCCGACGCGCGCGCCGCTTCCGCTCCTTCACGCTCCGGCAGTCCATCAGCAGCCTCCACCGCCCCGGCAATCAGACGCGCGTCATCGTCATGGCCGTCGGCCTCGGCGCGTTCGTCATCATGTCCATACACTCGCTGCAAACCGGACTGCTCGCCGAGATTGACCGCGCGCGGCGCACGAGCCTGCCCAATATGTTCCTGATAGACATTCAGCCAGACCAGCGGCAGGGCGTAGAGGAACTGCTCGCGTCGGCGACGGGCGAGCGGCCCGAGCTCATCCCGACGGTGCGGGCGCGCATCTACGCCATCAACAACCGCACGGTTGACCTGGACGAGGGCGAGATGCAGCGCGAGCGCGGGCGGCTCGGCCGCGAGTACGTGGTCACGTACCGCCCGCGCCTGGAGGCGAACGAGACTCTGGTCGCAGGAAATTTCTGGGGCGAAGCACCGTCGCCAGAGCCGGAGGTCTCTATCGAGGAGGGCTTGCGCGGGCTGGTCGGGTTGGACGTGGGCGGCACGATCACGTTCGACATCGCGGGGAGAAAGTTGACGGCTAAGGTGACGAGCGTCAGGCGCGTGGACTGGAGAAACTCGCGCACGGGTTTTATGGTGCTGTTCCGGCCGGGCGCGTTGGAGAACGCCCCGCAGATGTTGATCGCGCCCGTCAACGGCCCCGCGCGCGAGCCGGAGCGGTCGCGCTTCCAGCGCGCGCTGCTCGACCAGTACCCGAACGTCTCCGTCATAGACGTGGCCGAAGTCGTCAGCACCCTGAGCCGCATACTCAACAACGTAACGTTGGCCGTCACGTTCCTCGGCGGCTTCGTCCTGCTGTGCGGCGTGCTGATCCTGGTCGGCTCGATCTCGATGACGAAATTTCAGCGCGTCTACGAGGTCGCGGTCCTGAAGACGCTCGGGGCGAAGAGGAAAGTCCTGCTGGCGATGCTGTTCGTGGAGTACGGGCTGCTGGGACTCGTGGCGGGGGTGGTGGGCGCTCTGGCGTCCGCGGTGCTTTCTTACTTCGTGGCGCGCTTCGTACTGGAAATCCCCTTGACCTTCTCGCCCGTCGCCGCTCTCGCCGGAGTGGCGCTGACGGCCGCGCTGGTCACCATCGTCGGCCTCGCTTCGAGCCTCAACGTGCTTGCGCGCAAGCCGCTGGCTATCTTGCGCTCGCAATAAAAGCAGTCCGGGCCGTTAAGGCTTCTTGCGCCCCTCGACGTAGATGCCGACGAGCCTGGGCCTCGTCTCCTCGCGCTTCTCAGAGTCGCTCCGCTTCTCCGCCGTGCGCTCGGCCTCTTTCTCCTCGCGTTTGGCCTCTTTCTTCTCATCCTTGCGCGCGCGCTCCACAGATTTCTCTTCGTCACGGTCGCGGCGCTCTTCGTTTTTGTGCCAACTACGCTCGGGCTCTTCGCGCGCGGGCGTCTCGACACGCGCCTCGGATTCGCGCGGCGGCGGCGGAGCAGGCGCAGTCGTGCCATTTTCTCTGGCCTGCGCGGCCGGGGACTGTTCGGGCGCGGGCTCCGGCTCGACAGTCGTCTCGTTAACAGTTTGTGGCGCGGCTGACGGCGCAGTCCTTCTGGTGCTCCGATAGATGGCGGCGGCCGTGACAACCGCCGCGAGCGCGACTACCGCCAGCATGATTACCAGCGGGCTTTGCCAGGGACTTCTGCCGCGTCGCGCGGTCATGCGTGACGGAGCCGCCGCGTATAAATCTGCCTGTTTGACCTGGCTGAGCGGCACGACGGGGCGCGCAGCCTCCTTCGCCTCCTCGTCGAAACGCGGCTCGACGAGCGTCGCTTCCGCGTCGTCTTCCGCCTGCGGATAATATTTCTTACTCTCCATGACACCTGCCCCCGGACGGATTCGTTACACTCTCCGGCCTTTTCCGATGAATAAAGCAAACGCGAGTCCACAACGGCCGATTCCGGCCGATAAATTTTCGGCAAACCTCCGGCAAGGTTCCGTCCTTTGCGCTTGATTATGGACGTAAGCTCACAACTCTTTCAGAAATCTTTCAGCACGCCCTAAAGACCCCACGCTCCAACGCCGAGTAATGTGCCGTCAGTCGCGCAGCGGTGCAACCTGAAAGCGACGACGCTGACCGGCATCACGAACTTTGAAACGACATAGAGAATCAACCTAAAGGAGTTTTCAAGATGACTAAGTGGAGTGCCACGATGAAGAGCCTAGTTTGTGCCTCGATTTTCGCGTTATCGCTGCTGAGCTTTACTGCGCCGCGCACGGCCACAGCCCAGTCCGCCGCAGGCAGCCTCAAGTTTTCACTGGAAGACGATCTGACCAAGACAATCGAGTTCAAAGCCGTGGCAGAGGGCGAAGGCGCTGCGAGCGGCGAGATGGTTTTCAGCGGCCCTGTAGAGATTCCAGACCAGGACGTTGACGGCACCGGCGAGGTGATTTTCAGCGGCAGGCTCGAAGACCTACAGATTAACGCCAAGTTTGACGGCATGGTGGTCGAGCGGAACAGGGCCGTGATGAGCGGGACCGTCACGGGGTCTAACGTGGGTGACTACATAGGGCAGCGGGTGCTGCTCGTGGTCGCAGACGGGTATGTGAGGGAGGTGCCGGAGGGCGAGGAGAAGCCAGAGGGCGAGGAGAGGCCGCAGGACACGCTGACGTGGGGGCTTTACAAGCAGGTCAAGCAGGATTGGATTCCGACGGACGCGGAACTGGAATACGACGAGGGCGCGCGCCTGACCTGGTGGGCGACGGACGCCGAGCGCGAAGACGACAAGGGGATACCGTCCCACCCGAGCCGCGAGATAACCGCGCAGACCTTCCCGCTCTCGTCTCACGACTTTGAGTTAAAATATGCGGAAGGCGAAATCCTAGTCGAACCGTAGAACCCTAGCGTACACAATGCAAAGGCCGCCGCGCGCTTCTCAGGCTAGCGGCTCACGCGGCGGCCCCTCCGCACAGCCCGCCTCCCACCCTGCGAGCGGGCGTGCAGGACGGAGCTTCTTAGCGGCGCTCACTTCGTTTGGCAGGCTTCCTTCCCGCACGCGCCAGCCGCACAGCAACCCTTCCAGACTCATCCACGCTAAAGATCAGACGGTCGCCCGGCCTTGCGCCCATGTGCCTGAGAAGCGGCGCGGGCACACGACCGCGAGTTAAGCCAGTGTCAGCCGTAACTTTCGATTGATACTCTTCTCTTTTTTTCATAAGATGCGCGCGGTCTGTTTGAAAATCTAGCGACGGCTACATGCGACGCCTCAGAGCCTCAAGGGAGTGAATGAGCATCGCCGTTGAGAAAAGGAATCTCACGGCGAACGATTTGAGCGGGCGTATTCTATCCCCGATTTGGGGATATAGCAAGCTGCGGGCGGCCCTGTCAGGAGGTGACTCCTGATGGGTGTGAAGGCCCGGCAGAAGCCGAGACGGCTTGCCGAGAAGTTGTTACGGATTAGGCTTGCCCTGGGGCTGTCTCAGAGCGAGTTGGTCAGGCTTTTGGGACTTGAAGACACCATCTCTTACAAGAAGATTTCAGACTACGAGCGAGGAGACCGCGAGCCGTCGCTGATTGTCCTTTTGCAATATTCTCGCGCGGCGGGCATTCACATGGAAGTGCTCGCGGACGACGAACTGGACTTGCCTACCCGTCTGCCCGCCCGCCGGAAGTGAGCTTCTGGCACAAATTTAAATTACAATCGGGGCGCGACGGGAGAAAGCACGTAGCCAACTTGTCACCCTGAGATTGGAAGACGGCTCTATCACGCCGCCGCTCGAAAACCCGGCTTCGGAGTCGCAACTCCAAAGCCGGGTTTCGCGTAACTCAGGCCCGGACTGGCAAGTTAAAGCCTTTAACTTGCCAGTCCGGGGCTTGTTTTTGCGTCAGAAGGCTTCTCACTTGCGAGTGAAAGCCTCTAACTTGGAAGTTAAAAGCTTTCACTCGCAAGTTAAAGGCTTATACTCGCAAGTTAAAGGCTTATACTTGCAAGTGAGAAGCTTTCACTTGCAAGTTAAAGGCTTTCACTCGCAAGTGAGAAGCTTTAACTTGCAAGTTAATGCTTGAAAATCGTGGGTTTCGGTGACAAACTGCCGCGTCCGGGCGCGAGTTTTGGGCAGGATTCAAGGATTTCCTCAATAAAAACCGCGTTCGCCCGGACGGCCGCGGCACGCGCCGCCTCCCATCGGCCCCGTCTCCTCGCACCCCCGACGTGCCTCACGCGAGCACGCCGACAATCAGCCGACCCCGCGCGCCTCTCGAAGCGCCGGAGAAAGGAATCTCACATCATGCCGACTCCGAAAGATAATCTGCTTAAAGTCCAAAAGATAGCCAGCGCGTGGGAGACCCTCGCGCCCACCAAATCGTTCGGCGGGATGACGCTCGCCCAATTCCAGGCGGCCGTCCAGCCGTCACAGGCCGCGCGCGAGCGCATCGCCGACCTCGACGCGCAAGTCGCTCAAGCGCAGGCCGAGCGCGACCGCGCCGACGAGGAATCCCTCGCCAAGGCCCAACTCGTCGTCAACGGCGTCATCGGCGACCCGACCGAAGGCCCCGACAGTGCGCTCTACGAATCCTTCGGCTACACCCGTAAGAGCGAACGCAAGACCGGCCTGACGCGCAGACGCAAGACGCCACCGACACCTCCAACCACGTAATACACAAAACGGCGGCGCGGTTGTCTGGAATTGCTTATGGACAAGCGCGCCGCCCTCGCTTTCTTAACGCCCGAATCAACCGGGCGAGAATCAACTTCATCATGCGGCTAGTTCTCGATGAGAGGCAAGCTGATTCCGCTCCGGTTGAATGAGTTGTTAGGTTTCGTGCACCTGAGCCATCACGCCCTGCCTGGGTCGTACTACAGTCGGCGGCGGACTTTGCGCAAGACGCAGACTCTTGGCGATAATATTACCTGTTCGCTCGGCGCGTTTTAGGTTGCTGGTCAAAATCGAGGTGGTGTCGAGTGTAATGCCAAGCCTCACAAACATGTTTCCCAGCTTAACAGCCTGAGATTGACCGGCGCGTGATAATGACGGATCGCTGGCGCCGTTTTGTACGGGTTGGGCATGTCGTATCAGAAATAGGTTCATTGCTTCAAGTCTCCTCTACACACGTGTGTGGGTTTGCCTCTGACGCTTGACCCTGTTTCGCTCGTCTAAGAAAGGCTACAGCACCTGAGAATCCAGATTAGCCACCTTCATTTGTTAATGACCTTTAGGCACAAGATATTTCATGAAGTTTTTTGCAGGAGCGATTGTGAAGCGGCCGAACGCCCGATTTAACCGGCGCACCGCGAACGGCATCCAACATTCGATTCAAAGAAGCACCATGAATAAGATGCTATCGGCGCGGCCTCCAGGGAACAACTTGCTGAAGCTGACATACTGCTACGCGCCTCTTGTCGAAACGAGCCGCTTATCATACATTCTGATTCGGCCCGCTAACTTCAGACCCCTAACTAAGGAGCAAGCTATGAGCAACGGCCCCAAATACACCGCAGACATGATTCTCCCGAAGGGTGCAAAGCAAGCATGGACCGATATCATGCAAGGCCAAGCCCCTGTGCCCGATGAGATAAACACCGGCTCCCCTGTAGTAATGGCGCACGCCCGATTTGAGGACGGCACGTGGGTCGCCGGCGGCGTCTATAAAGGGGAGAATCCCACAGATTTCAACGTTAAATTCATGTGGGTTTTCGACGCGAAGGGTAATCAGTACCCCGGCTGGCCCATAGATGTCGGCGACGATCAGGATTTCCTCCAGACCGGGTATGCCTTTTCCCTTACCGAGGATGTAGACGATGAGTACCTATTAAACGTCGTCGAGGCTCAATCATAATTCAAGACCAGGCAGAGGGCGGCTCGCGTCAGTGCCATTAGCGGGCACTAATAGTATCTCTCTGTTTGGACGGCGAGCGCCTAACCCCCGAATTAACCGGGCGGGAAGAATTGTCCCAAGCATTCAATCTGGCGAATGAAAGGCGAGCTAATTCCGCTCCGGTTGAATGAGTTGTTATGCCGCGATCTCCATGTACGGCGATTCTCGGGGTCTCTTACACTGGCGATCAGTCTTCAGCTCACCGCTTTCTTCACAAGCGCGACGATCCTTGCCTCTTCGGCGGCAGTCAACTCTTTCAGCGCGAAGGCGACCGGCCACAGAGCGCCTTCGTCGAGGTTCGCCGCGTCGCTGAAGCCGAACGACGCGTACCTTGTTTTGAACTTCTGCGCGCTCTGGAAGAAGCAGACGACCTTGCCGTCCCTGGCATATGCGGGCATCCCATACCAGGTCTTCGGCGAGAGTGCCGGCGCGCTGGCTTTGATGATCTCATGCAGCCGCCTGGCGATGGCGCGATCCGGTTCCGGCATCGCGGCGATCGTCGCGAGCACGTCATTTTCCCCATCCGCTTTGCTCTTGCTCGCGCGCGCTTCCGCCTTCAGCTCCTGGGCGCGAGCCTTCATCGCGGCCCGTTCCTCGTCCGTGAATCCCTTGGACTTCTTGTTGATCGCGGTGGTGCTCCTGGCGGACTCTTGCGGTTCCTTCTTTGGACCCATAGAAACCTCCTTAGATGTCGCTCATAGCGGCATATGTTCCATTAACGAAGACGCCCCTGACGACCCTTTAGCCACACCAAAACTCGATCGCCAATGAGCGCAATTACTAGAGCATAAATGAAAGCCAGCACCAGATTCACGCTCAACCACCATGCAGGATTTTGCTCCGGCCTGAAGTACCTGTAATTTGACCAATAACTCTCCAGCGTACAAATCTTCCAGCCCCATTCAATAACATCCCCCGCACGATCAACTCGCCATGACCGCAGCATCGTCCGCTCGATGTACAAGGGTAGAAATGGCACAATCGCCAGCGCAGCAACAAGAATGATAGTGAAGCGGAATGGCCGTTTCATAATATTTACATTTCTATCATTCAACCATGCGCCTAACGTCCGAACTAACCGGGCGGGAAGTATTGCCTGGCAGCATCCAAGTTGACGATAACAGCCAAGCTGATTCCGCTCCGGTTGAATGAGTTGTTAGGCGCGGCGTGGAATAACATAGAAAGCGATGTTAACCAGAGACTTCTCTAACAAAGAGCTGCTGCTCAACAATAAGGATCATTGCCACACCCGATTCCGTACAGGAGCGCCAGCACGCCGACAGCAACTCCTAACCCGATGGCGATTTTCGCACCCAGTGAAAGACCACCTGGCTTTTTGACCTCCGTTACCTCGCCATAAGTTAACATGCGGGTTTGTCCGGTCTTGGAGTCTGTCAGTGTGAAGGAATCGTCTGCTGCCTGGCTGATGTATCCTTTCAACTTCGATCCATCCTGTAGCTTGACCGTCACACGGGCTTTCTTACCCGTGCCGCGCTTGGCAACAGCGGCTTTGACTTTCTCGACAGGCGATTGCCTTTGACCTGTTTGGGCGAAGGCCAAGATCGGCATTGAGTTAGCAGCATGAAGCAGCAGAGCCACTAAGCTGAATGACAAAGTTCTTTTCAACATTACGCTTCTCCTCAAATGGTGAGATGGGATGACGCGAGGAGTCTAGACAATAACCAATAATAAGCAAGCGCCTCACGCCCGAGTTGACCGGGCGTGGCCGGTTGCCTTGAGCCGCCGGTTGGGCCTAGTGACCGCACCACTGAGATTCACAAGGGATTCCATCCCCGTCGCCGTCCATTTCTGTCCCGGGACAATTCTGGATGTAGAAGGTGGCTTCCTCACACGACGACATCTGGGAACAGCGCGTCTTGCCTTCACACCGAAACCGCGTCTGACTTGACACGGGCCGCCCCGACGGCTCTTGAGAGGTGCACCCACAAACGCAAACCGAAGCTACGAGCCAGGCACAGATAAGTAGGAAACGTCCGTTCATAGTGTTAGTCCCAGCGCCCGAATTAACCGGGCGAGACCTATTCAAGCTAACCGCAAGGAAGAATCATGAGAGCCGCGTTATCCCGCGCTCCGGTTCAACGAGTTGTTGGGCTTCTTTCCATTGCGGAAAGCGATCAAGGAACAGAATAGCTCTCCTATATTTAGCGTATTTCAGGAAAGCAAGATATGTGTCCTTCTGCCCAACCATAACTTCAACATAGTACTCAGTAGGGCAGCTAACATCATCGAAAGTGAGTAGATTATTCTGGATAAAATATTCGAGCCTCTCAAAGGTGTAGAATAACTCTTCAAAACATTCTCTTATATAGATACTTCGGGCAGTACTGTTGATTTTATTTATGTCGAGGGCGACCAATATGTCAGCTAGAAATACGCTTTGTTCTCCCTCCGGGATTTCATCAAAAGTTCGTCCTACATCGTTATAATCCACCATCAAAAGCGCCTTCTCTGCTGGCGTTTTGAACATTTCATCAACCAACTCTCTTCCTAAATTGGCCTGCTTCCAACGTAGCTCACTCTCCCGTTGTTTGGTGTTCGTTCGGGACTGATTGATAGCTACGAAAGCGGCAATCAACCCGCCAACAATCGCCACGCCCCACGAAACAAGTTGAATCCAATCTTTCAATAATAGTGCCTCTGAGCTTGTCTGAATAAACATCTCTTACTTCCTAAGAAAAAAGTAGAAGCCCAACGCTAATTGGGCCGCAGTCGCCTTCGTCGGGTTATGCCGTGGCGGTATTTCTCATTTAGAGCGACTGCGGCCTAATCACGCTTAGGGCATAAAGTGCCGGACCATTCGGCATAACACATCCCGGAGGCGACTTTTACCGCTCAACGGGTGTGAGGCTAACGAGGAAGGGCGTTCGTTAGCTGGACGCGAGAGAGAATCAAATGCGGGGGCACGATATTCCCGCTCAAAGGTAGATGTCAATGCCGCTACTTTAGGGGCGGGCCTTTGGAGTGGATACCAGCTAAATAAAAAAAGATACTTCGTTCGCACCCCGCTCCCTTTTCCACTTTGCCGGCGGAAATTCGAAGAAAACCGTCTTTGAGAATCCGAGGTACGAAGGAAGTATCAGTTTTGACGCTGTCCTCGAAAAATCGGCGACCGCCTGCTGCTCACGGATTGACGCGCACGCGTGCGCGGCTGTAAAGAAGAGGGCGCGGCTCGAACGGGTCGCGCCCTCTTCTTTACAGCCACGCGAAAGGAAACTGTGAATGAGCAAGTCACGTCTCGTTCGGTTCGGACTCCTCGCCCTCCTCGCCCTGCTTCTAGTCCCCGTCAGCATTCCCGCGCAAGACAAGCCGCGGGCGCGCGACCTCGGCGTTCCTTTCGAGGGCACGCCCGGCCCCTTGAACGCCATCACGGACGTTAAAGGCGTGGAGGTCGGCTTTACGACGCTCGTCAGCGGCGAGGGGAAGCTCGCCGCGGGGCGTGGGCCAATTCGCACGGGCGTGACGGCGATTCTGCCGCAGGGGAGGAACTTCCGCGGCCGCCTCTTCGCGGCCTGGCACACGCTGAACGGCAACGGCGAGATGACCGGCACGACCTGGCTCGAAGAGTCAGGGAATTTGGGCACGCCCGTCATGATTACCAACACGCACAGCGTCGGTGTGGTCCGCGACGCCGTCATAGAGTGGAACGCGCGGCGCGGCACGGACGAGGGCTACTCGGGCGATTTTAGTCTGCCGGTCGTGGCCGAGACCTGGGACGGATTTCTGAACGACATCAACGGCTTTCACGTCCGCAAGGAGCACGTCTTCCAGGCGCTCGACAGTGCCAGGTCGGGGAAGGTCGCGGAGGGCAACGTCGGCGGCGGCACTGGCATGGTCGCGCACGGCTTCAAGGGCGGCACGGGGACTTCTTCGAGAGTCCTGGGCGCTGAGGAGGGCGGCTACACGGTGGGCGTGCTGGTGCAGGCCAACTATGGCCGGCGCGACCTGCTGCGAATCGCGGGCGTCCCCGTGGGCCGTGAGATTACGGACTTGCGGCCCGAGAAGGGCAAGGCGGACGAGGGCCAGGGCTCCATCATCGTCGTCGTCGCCACGGACGCGCCGCTCTTGCCTCACCAAATGAAGCGCATCATCAAGCGAGTCTCGCTCGCCGTCGGCGTGATGGGCGGGCGCGGCGAGGACTCCTCCGGCGACATTTTTATAGCTTTCTCGACGGCCAACCCCGAGGCCAGCAAGACCGAGGGCATGGCCCAGCTCACCATGCTGCCGAACGAGAGAATCAACCCGCTCTTCCGCGCCACGGTCGAGGCAACCGAGGAGGCAATCGTCAACGCGCTGGTCGCCGCCGAAACGATGAAGGGCATCAACGGCAACACCGTCCACGCCCTCCCGCACGAGCGCCTGCGCGAGGTCTTGAGGAAGTACAACAGGCTAGCTAAATGATAGTCAGTACCGCCTGCGGTAGCGGGCGGGTCTGCGACGTTGACGACCCGCCCGCCACTTTCCATCACATGACTGATTGTACCGCAGTCGCCTTCGCCGGGAATTACCGCAAGCGGCATAATCAGTCGGAAGCGACTGCGGCCCAATTCGCGTTAGGCCACCAACTTGCACAGTAATTTAGGAGGGGTTATGAGTGAAGATAAGTCGAAGGAAACGATTTTGCCGAATGTCAAAACTAGCGGTTTATTTTTTTTGATGTTATCTGTAATCCTAGTCTGGGCTCTTTCCTGGGTGCTAAGCATTTTCCTAATCCCAAGCTGGGATGATCGCGGAAATTTCGGGGCAATGTTTGGTGCGATTAATGCCTTTTTCTCCGGGGCCGCTTTGGCTGGCGTTATTTATGCCATCCTTTTACAAAGAAGAGATTTAGAGTTACAGCGCCTCGAATTGAAACTAACGAGAGAAGAATTGCATCGGGCTGCCCTCGCTCAAGAAAATTCAGAAAAGGCGCTTTCCGACCAAGCCGAATCCCTGAAACAAGCCGCTAAGTTGAGTGCGATGTCTACCTTGCTGGGAGCATATACTAGAAGCATCGAATGGTTCGAAGAAGAAGAGGCCGAGCGGCGCAGAAGATTGGCTCAGCATGGTGGAGTAGTCATACCTGATACTGAATTTAAAAAGCTTGTAGAACAAACTGTTAGCAAGTATAGAAACATTATACTTGAATTAGAGGCGCTGGTTAGGGAGAGGAGAGACTGAATCGGCGATGGGATGTCTAATAGGTAATTCACGTGTGGTCTAACAACTCATTCAACCGGAGCGCGAATCAGCGCGGCCTTCATCCGCGAGACTGAATGCTTGATACAATCCTTCCCGCCCGAATTAACCGGGCGGGAAGGATTGTATCAATCCCATCTTTACGATTGCTAAGGTACATGACTTCTTCCTCTTTCGAGGGCCGCATTGATGAGGTTGAGCGGCTCATCTTCCGGCTTTAAGTTCCCTTCTAATGAGAGCATATATAGTTTGAGCGCAGCCTTATGGGCTTTGGTGTGAAGGTACATTGACTCAATCCCATTAAGCAGCATTTTGCTTGCTTGCGTCGCTCCTTCTGGCCCGCTCTCAATTTCCTCCCTAATCGTGAAAAGCTGGCGTGCTAACAATTCGACAGTCGCCTCATCCTGACATAAGGCAGGCTCAAGAATTGCCGCCCATGTTTGCTCGTCGGCGAGTGCTTTCTCGCTTTGGCCTTTCATCTTTTAACCTGTTCAGATAAGTCTAGGGCGTGCATCTCCGTAACCAGAATATGTCAATTTTGTATATCAGTCAATATGCTCATATAACATATTGGATGAAGAAGCGAATTTACATTGCTCAGCGTGATCGCCTGGTTAGCCTCTTGCGTGAAATGAGAATTGAAGCTGGTCTGACGCAGACCGATCTGGCCGCACGCATCAAAAAAGACCAAGCCTATGTTTCAAGATATGAAAGTGGTCAGAGGCGGCTCGATGTGCTGGAGGTGCGTGAGATATGTCAGGCTATCGGGATTACCTTGGAGGAATTTGTCAAAAAGTTAGAAAAGGCGCTGAAATAGTTGCGTCCTCTGCATCTCCGCGGTAAGCGCCGCACCCGCCGGAGACTCGCCTTCAGCCTCACCAGCTATTAATGGATGTGCTAATCTTGGGCGCTCCAAAAATCTCGCGCCGAGTCCAGAGCGACGACCACTGATGAATTCTCACAGAGAGAACGGCGAGGCGACCGCGGGCGCGGCAGTTAAGCTCGCGCGGCGGCTGGGGTTGTTCGACGCGACGATGATCGTGATGGGCGGCATCGTCGGGTCGGGCATCTTCATGAACTCTTACGTCGTCGCGCGGCAGGTGCACACGCCGTTCCTTATCTTGGGGGCGTGGCTCGCGGGCGGGCTGATCGCGCTCGCCGGGGCGTTCATCTACGCGGAGTTGGTCAACCGCTGCCCCGAAGTCGGCGGCCAGTACGCATACCTGCGCGAGGCTTATCACCCGTCGGTCGCCTTCATCTACGGCTGGGCCTTGCTGCTCGTCACGCAGACGGGCGGGATGGCCGCGGTCGCCATCACCTTCTCGCGTTACTTCCTGGAAGTCACGGGCCTCGGCGCGCACGACTGGACGATCGCGGTCGCGGCGCTCGCCTTGCTGACGGTGATTAACTGCCTGGGCGTGCGCGCCGGGAGCGGCGTGCAGAACGCCCTGATGGTGCTTAAAATTCTGGCGCTCGCGGCGCTCGTTTTGGGCGGGCTCTTTTTCGCGGGGTCGCCGCGCGGGTTGAGTGGGCCAATTCTAGACCGCCCCGTCTCGCTCAGTCTGCTGACGGCGATGGGGGCGGCCATGACGCCTGTGATGTTCGCCTACGGCGGGTGGCAGACGGCCAGCTTCGTCGCGGGCGAGATGCGCGACCCGCGCCGCGACCTCGCGCGCGGGCTCCTCATAGGGACGGGCGGCGTCGTCCTGCTCTATCTGGCCGCCAACTTCGTCTACCTCTACGGCCTCGGCTCCGAAGGGCTGGCCGCGACCGAGACGCCCGCCTCGTCGCTCATGCGCCAGGCGTTCGGGGAGGGCGGGGCGAAGTTCATCGCGCTCGGCATCAGCATCTCGACGCTCGGGTTTTTGAGCCAGGGGATGCTGACCGCGCCGCGCGTCTATTTCGCGATGGCCGAGGACGGGCTCTTCTTCAAGGAGGTGGGACGGCTCGACGCGCGCACGCGAGCGCCCGTGGTGGCGATCGCGCTGCAAGGCTTGCTCGCCGTCGTCATCGCGCTCTCGGGCAAGTACGAGCAGATACTCAACTACGTGGTCTCCGTTGACTTCATCTGGTTCGGCCTGACGGCGGCCTCGCTCTTCGTCTTCCGCCGCCGGGCCGGGACGGGCGCGGGGAATCATTTCCGCGTCCCGGGCCATCCTGTGACGACCGTGCTGTTCGTCGCCGCGTGCGCTCTGATAGTCGCGAGCACCGTCTACAAGTATCCGGCCAACAGCGCCATCGGCCTGGCGATAGTCGCGGCGGGCGTGCCCGTCTACTTCCTCTGGCGCGCGCGGGGGCGAAGATGAAAACGAGGCTCAGAGTAACGACTTTTCTTTTGCTCCTATCGTTCGCGGCCGCGCCAGCCGTTTTGTGCCAGCAGGCGGGAGGGCGTGGGAGGCTCGCACGGCGCGTCCGCGCGGAGTTCCTGCACGCGTGGCACGGTTACGTGAAGTACGCCTGGGGCCACGACGAGCTGCGGCCGCTCAGTAAGAAGCCGCGCGACTGGTACGACGAGCAGTCTCTCTACGTGACGCCGGTTGACGCGCTCGACACTCTGATTTTGATGGGCTTGAAAGACGAGGCTCGGCGCGCGAGGCAGATAATCGTCACGAAGCTTTCTTTCGACAAGGACGTTTACGTCAAAAACTTCGAGGTCACTATACGGCTTCTGGGCGGGCTGCTGTCGGGCTACCAGTTGACGGGCGACAAACGGCTCCTGGCGCTCGCGGAGGACTTGGGGACGAGGCTGCTGCCCGCCTTCGAGTCGCCGACGGGGCTGCCTTACAGGTACGTCAACCTGCGGACGGGCAAGGTGCGCGGCGCGGAGACCAACCCGGCCGAGGCCGGCACGCTGCTCGTGGAGTTCGGCGCGCTCGGCAAGCTGACGCGCAAGCCCGTCTTCTACGACAAGGCCAAGCGCGCCCTGGTGGAGATTTTCAAGCGCCGCTCGCCGCTCGGCCTCGTCGGCCAGAGGATCAACGTCGAGACGGGCGAGTGGACGAACGCGGACAGCCATGTCAGCGCCGAGATAGACTCTTACTATGAGTACCTCTTGAAGTGCTGGCTGCTCTTCGACGACGAGGACTGCCGGCGGATGTGGCGCGAAAGCATCGCGGTCGTCAACAAGTACCTCGCGGACGAAATTGGCACAGAGCTGTGGTACGGCCACGCGGACATGAGGACGGGGCGGCGCACGGCGACCACCTACGGCGCGCTCGACGCCTTCTTCCCCGCGGTCCTGGCGCTCTCGGGCGACCTCGCGCGCGCACGACGCCTGCAAGCCTCCGCCTTCAAGATGTGGCGGCGGCACGGCATCGAGCCGGAGGAGATGAATTATAAAACGATGGAGGTCAAAGACCCCGGCTACCCCTTGCGGCCGGAGATTGTGGAGTCGGCTTACTACCTGCACCGCCTGACGCGCGACCCCGCTTACCTGCGCATGGGCCGCCAACTCTTCGACGATTTCGTCACCCACTGCAAGACCGACGAGGCTTACGCCGGGCTGAAAAATGTCGTCACCAAGGAGAAGTCCGACTCTATGGAGAGCTTTGTCTTCGCGGAGACTTTCAAATACTTTTACCTCCTCTTCGCCCCGCCCGGCGCGCTCGATTTCCGCGCCGTCGTCTTCAACACAGAGGCGCACCCCATCAGAAAGACGTGGAATTAAGAAAGGAGACAGTGAAGCATGAGCACGGACAGACCGCTCTTTATCCCCGTTATCCTGGGCACGACGCGCCAGGGGCGCGCGAGCGAGAACGTGGCGAAGTTCGTCTTCGCGGAACTAGGGAAGCGCGACGGCGTCGAGACGGAGTTGATTGACATACGCGACATCGCGCTCGCGCCCGACGACGAGGGCGAGACGATTAAGGACGCGCGATTCTCGGCGGCGGTCGAGCGCGCGGACGGCCTCGTCATCGTCGCGCCCGAGTACAACCACGGCTACCCAGGCTCGCTCAAGCGCGTGCTTGACACGAACCTGAAGGAGTACATACACAAGGCCGCGGGCATCTGCGGCGTCTCGGCCGGAGGCTTCGGCGGGACGCGCATGATTCAGAGTCTGCTGCCGGTCTTGCGCGAGCTGGGGCTGGTGACGATCTTCTGGGACGGGAATTTCTCCGGCGCGCACAAGCTGTTCGACGCCGACGGGAAACTCCTCGACGAGTCTTACGTCAAGCGCGTTGATAAATTTTTGAAAGAGCTGATCTGGATGTCTAAAGTGCTCCGCCATGGGCGCGAGAGCGTGGCGCTGGAATAGGAGGAAGAGGGCGATGGCAGAGACGAACAAGATGACGTGTGAAGAGTGCGGCGCGGAGATGAATTGCCACGCGGAGAAGATTGACTACTCGGAGGCCGCGGACGAGGCGGGCGCGTTCGACGCGGACTTCGGCGGCGTCGTCGAGGAAGTCCACTCGTGCCCGGCCTGCGGGAAGACGAAGACGCGACCGGCGGCTTGAGGGCGATTGATGATTCGCTTTGACGAGAAGACGTGCCGCGACCTCGACGCGTCTTTGACGCGCGAGTGGGTGGAGACGAACGGGCTGGGCGGCTACAGCTCCTCGACCGTCGCCGGGCTCAACACGCGGCGCTACCACGGGCTGCTGGTCGCCGCGACGAAGCCGCCGGTCGGGCGCGTCGTCATGCTCTCGAAGCTCGAAGAGACGCTCGTCGTCGGCGGGCGGCGCTATGACCTATCTTCGAACCAGTACCCCGGCGCGATTCACCCGCAGGGCTACCAGTACCAGACCGCCTTCCGCCTCGACCCCTGCCCCGTCTTCACCTACGAGGCCGAAGGAGTCCGCGTCGAAAAGACGGTCTTCATGGTTCACGGCGAGAACACGACGGTCGTGCAGTACGACATTCAGGGGGCCGCCGACGGCTTTTTCGACCTGCGCCCGCTCGTGGCCTTCCGCGATTATCACAGCCTGGCCCACGAGAACGGCGCGCTCGACAAGAGCGTGGCGAGCGAGGGCGGGGTCGTGACGTTCAAGCCCTACGCGGACTACCCCGCGCTGCACCTGGCGCACGAGGAGGGGGAGGTCTACACGGCGGGTTACTGGTATCTGGACTTCGAGTACAGGGAGGAGCAGGCGCGTGGCTTCGACTTCAAGGAAGACCTGTTCAGCCCGTTCGTCCTGCGGTTCGAGTTGGGCGGGCACACACGCCTGAGCGTCGTCGCCTCGACCGAGCGGCGCGACGCGCGGCGCGCGGACGAGTACCGCGAGACGGAAATCGCGCGGCGGCGCGAGGTCGTCGGGCTCGCGCCCGCGGCGGGCGGCGAACTCGTGGCGGCGCTCGTCGCGGCCGCGGACCAGTTCATCGTCGCACGCGGAGAAGAGAAGACGGTCATCGCGGGCTACCACTGGTTCTCCGACTGGGGGCGCGACACCATGATCGCGCTGCCGGGCCTGACGCTCGCGACGAACCGCGCCGAAGTCGCGCGCAGCATTCTTTCAGAGTTCGCGCGCCACGTTGACCAGGGGATGCTCCCGAACCGCTTCCCGGACGCGGGCGAAGAGCCAGAGTACAACACCGTGGACGCCACGCTCTGGTACTTCGAGGCGGTGCGCGCGCTCCTCGCCTACACGAACGACGAAGAGTTCGTGCGCGCGACGCTCTACGATGTGCTCGCGGACATCGTTGACTGGCACGTGCGCGGCACGCGCTACAACATACGCGTCCGCGAAGACGGGCTGCTCCACTCGGGCGCGGAGGGCGTGCAACTGACGTGGATGGACGCGAAGGTGGGCGACTGGGTGGTGACGCCGCGCCGGGGCAAGGCGGTCGAGATTCAGGCGCTGTGGTACAACGCCCTGCGCGTGATGGAAGACCTGGCGCGGCGCTTCGGCGACGGGGAGAGACAGAACCTTTACGTGGCGATGGCCGGGCGTGCGCGCGAGAGTTTCAACCGCGTCTTCTGGAACGAAGGCGCGGGCTGTCTTTACGACGTGGTGGACGACGACAACCTAGACGCCTCCGTGCGCCCGAATCAAATCTTCGCCGTCAGCCTGGCGCACTCCATGCTCACGGCGGAGAGGGCCAGGCGAGTCGTCTCGGCGGTCGAGCGCGAGCTGCTGACGCCTTACGGGCTGAGGACGTTGGCGCGCGGCGACGAGCATTACCGCGCGCGCTACGAGGGCGACTCGTGGGGCCGCGACGGTGCGTACCACCAGGGGACCGTCTGGGCCTGGCTGATGGGTCCGTTCATTACCGCGTACCTCAAAGTGAACGACCGCTCGCCGGGGAGCCGCGCGCGCGCGGAGGTGTGGCTGATGAGGTTCCGTGAGCACCTGTCCGAGGCGGGGCTCGGGCAGGTCTCGGAAATCTTCGACGCCGACGCCCCGCACACGCCGCGCGGCTGCGTCGCGCAAGCCTGGAGCGTGGCGGAACTGCTGCGCGCGGCCGTCGAAGACGTTTACGGCACAAACCCCGCGGTGAAGTAACAGGATTCTCTTAAGCCCCGCTAGGGGCGACGTGAAAATAGCCCAGCACTTCAGTGCTGGGAAAGAAGCGAGAAAAGAAGTGAGTCCCGTAGGGACGGTTGAAACCTTCAGCCGTCCCTACGGGACTCAAATGTTTTTTTGCTCTGTTCCCAGCACTGAAGTGCTGGGCTATTATCAACTGCCCCTACGGGGCTTAAGAATTGGCAGAGGGACGCCGGTTCGTTCTGTGCGTTGACGCGCGGCGAGCGCCCGACGTAGTCTAATTTCGGCCCGCCGCACGGGAAGCCTCCTTTCGGTCAAGAAAGCTTATGCCGCGAATCATCAAAGTCGTCGCCTCGCTCGCGCTCTGTGTCTTGCTCACGGGCGCGAGCGACGCACTGGCGCAGCAGAGAAGGGGCGCGGGGGCGAGGAAGCCCGCGACCGTGCGGCGCGCAAGCAGGGCCAAAAAGGACGCGGCCCGGGAGCGGCGCGCGAAGACTTTCGAGCTGGTCTGGCAGACCGTCTACGAGGAGAACTTCGACCCGACCTTCGGCGGCGTCAACTGGGTCGCGGTCCATTCGCGTTACCTCCCGCTGGCGACCCGCGCGCCGAGCGACCCCGAATTGCACGCCCTGCTTCAGCGGATGCTCGACGAAATCCCGCAGTCGCACTTCGCCATCATCCCGCCCGACAAAATCCCGCGCCTCAAGTCCAAGGACAAGACGCCGGCCCAGGTCGCGGACGCGGGCGAGGATGAGAGCGCGGCCCTGGACACGGAGGGCGAGGGCGATAACGAGATCGCGACGCAGATGCTCAACGGCGTCGGCCTGGACGTGCGCGTCCTGGACGGGCAGGTGGTCATCACGCGCGTGGAGGAAACTGGCCCGGCCGCGAGGGCGGACCTTCGGCCCGGCTTCGTCATCACGGGCGTGGACGGCTTCCCGCTGGAAAACGTCCCCGCGGGGCCGGACGTTTCGCCTGTCCTGCACATCATGCTGCGCGAGACGGTCCTGGTCGAGTACCTTGGCGGCGAGCCAGGGACCGAAGTCGAGTTGTCGTACCTTGACGGTGAGAACAGGGAACACTCCGTCACGCTCAGGCGCGAGCGGCTGAAGGGCTCGCTGTCGCCTGCGGTGGGGAACCTGATGCCCATGTACTCGGAGCTTGAGACGAAACGTCTGCCGGACGAGTTGGGCTACATCAGGTTCACGGCGTTCACGCCGCAGCTCGCCGAAAAGTTCTGCGGGGCCGTCAAGTCTCTGCGCGACGCACGCGGCCTCGTCATAGACCTGCGCGGCAACGCTGGCGGGGTGATGGGCGTGGCCTCCGGGATGGTCGGCCTGCTGACGAGCAAGGCGGGCATGATCGGCGTGCTCAGGACGCGCGCGGGCGGGCTGCCGATTCCGACCTTCCCGCAACGCTCCTCCTACTCTGGCCCGATCGTCGTCCTGATTGACAGGCTCTCGGGCTCGACCTCGGAAGTGATGGCCGCGGCCTTGCAGGAGTCCGGCCGCGCGCAGGTCGTGGGCGAGCGCAGCGCCGGGGCCGTGCTCGGCGCGGACATCAAGGAGCTGCCGACGGGCGCGCTCTTCGAGTACGCGCGCGCGGGCTTCACCACCTCGGACGGGACGACGCTCGAAGGCAAAGGCGTGACGCCCGACGTGTTGAAGCGGCTCTCGCGTGGCGCGCTCCTGCGGGGCGAGGACGAGCAGCTACAGGAGGCCGTTAGGCAGCTCAAGCTGAGTCCGCAAGGCGTCAGCCTGGGCGACTGGATTTCCGAGCGTCTCATCAGCCTCTCCGGCGCGACCCCGGCCCCGCCGCCGCCGCCCCGGCCCGTAAAAAAGGAGGACGCGCCCGCGAAGGAGAGCCAACCCGCCACGGCCTTCAAGTCAACGCCGGAGGCCGAGCGGGTCATGGAGCGTTACATACAGGCGCTCGGCGGCCGCGAGGCGCTCGAACGATTGACGAGCCGCGTCTCCGTTGGCGTCTGCACTTACCCTTTCCAGAACATGAAGGGGAAAGTCCGCATCTACGAAGAGGCTCCTTACAAAAGGAGCCTGGAGATGGAAGTCCCGGACCTTGGGCTGAAGAAGATCGTCTTCGACGGCGAGCGCGCGTGGATGCAGGATTCCCTGATGGGCTTTTACCAGTATCCCGCGCCGCTCGCGCTGACCCTCAAGCACGACTTCGATTTTCACAAGATCACGAGGTACAGGCAATTCTACTCGGAGATAATTTACAGGGGCGCGATTGACACGGAGCGCGGCCGGGTGGAGATTCTGGAAACCGTCACGCCCGCCGGCCGCCGCGACGAGATGCACTTCGACGCGCAGACGGGGCTGCTGGTCTACGGCGAGGGCACCAAGTACGGCGACTATCGGCAGGTGGGCGACGTGAAAGTCCCGTTCCTACAGACCCTGCCGGTGATGGACCTCGAAATCAAGATTCAGCTCGAAGAGGTGCGCCACAACGTCGCCGTCCCGGCCGACGCCTTCGCCGAGCCCCAGAACTGCTTTACAGGACAAAAATAAGTTTCAGGTTTCAGGTTTCAAGTTTCAGGTTATGAAAGCTGATTTAACTTGAAACCTGGAACCTGAAACCTGAAACCTTATTAGTCGTGCTGCCGATTGATTCGCTCCTGCCGGAAATCGTAGAGGCTCTGCGCGAGTCGCAGGCGGTGGTCGTGGAGGCCCCGCCGGGCGCGGGCAAGACGACGCGCGTGCCGCCCGCGCTGCTGGACGCCGGACTTGTGGGCCAAAATGAGGTGTGGGTCTTGGAGCCGCGCCGCATCGCGGCCACGCTCTCGGCGCGGCGCGTGGCCGAGGAGCGCGGCGAGGCTCTGGGCGGAGTGGTGGGCTATCAGGTTCGCTTCGACGATGTCTCCGGCCCGGCCACGCGCCTGCGCTTCGTCACCGAAGGAGTCTTCACGAGAAGGCTGCTCTCGGACCCGAAGCTTGCGGGCGTGGGCTGCGTCGTGCTGGACGAATTTCACGAGCGCCACTTGCAGGCAGATTTGGCGCTCGCGCTCTTGAGGCGCTTGCAGCGGGGCTCGCGGCCCGACCTCAAAGTCGTCGCCATGTCGGCGACGCTCGAAGCCGCGCCCGTCGCGGAATTTTTGGGCCACTGTCCCGTCCTGCGCTCGGAGGGCCGCCTCTACGACGTGGCGGTGGAGCACCTCACGCGGCCGGACGAGCGCCCGCTTGAGGAGCAGGTCGCGGGCGCGCTCAGAAGACTCCTGGACGAAAAACTGGACGGCGACGTGCTGGTCTTCCTGCCGGGCGCGGCGGAGATCAGGCGCGCGGCCGTCGCGTGCGCGCCTTTGGCCGCCGAAGCGAAACTGCTCGTGCTGCCGCTGCACGGCGAACTCGCCATCGCGGAGCAGGAGCGCGCCGTGCGTCCGCAAGGCCAGCGCAAAGTAGTCCTCTCGACCAACGTGGCCGAGACCTCCGTCACGATAGAGGGCGTGGCGGCAGTGGTTGACTCGGGGCTGGCGCGCGTCGCGGGCCACTCGCCCTGGTCCGGCCTGCCGACGCTCGCGCTCGCGCGCACGAGCAAGGCTTCGGCCGAGCAGCGCGCGGGCCGCGCCGGCCGCACGCGAGCGGGCCGCTGCCTGCGCCTCTACACGGCCGCGGACTTCGCCGCGCGGCCCGCGCACGAGACGCCGGAGATTCGCCGCCTGGATTTGGCCGAAGCCGCGCTCGAACTGCACGCGGCGGGCGTCCACGACCTCAAAAGTTTTGACTGGTTCGAAGCGCCGACTCTCCCTGCGCTCGAAGCCGCGGAGGCGCTGCTCGTCAGGCTCGGCGCGTTGGACGAAGCGGGACGCGTGACGGAGACGGGGAAACGCATGCTGCGCTTTCCGCTGCACCCCAGGCTCTCGCGCGTGATCGTGGAGGCCGAAAGGCGCGGCGTGGGGCAGGCCGCGGCCGTTCTCGCCGCGCTCATCAGCGAGCGCGACGTGCGCGCGGGCCGCATCATGCTCGGCCCGGGCGAGCGCGAGAGGCCGCGCGCCGCGCGCACGCACAGCCCGTCGGACGTGTTGGAACTCTACGACCTTTTCACCGAAGCCGAAGAGGCTGGCTTCGCCGCGCGGCGGCTGAGCGAGCTGGGCCTGGACGCGGGCGCTGTCAGGCGCGTGGAGCGTGTGAGCAGACAGTTGGGGCGCATCGTCGGTGACGGCGGAAAAAGAGGGAAGCGGACGAAGCTCTCGGCCGCGGAGGAGACGGAGCTTCTAATCTCTATTCTGGCGGGCTACCCGGATCGCGTGGCCCGCCGCCGCACTCTCGATGGTCAGAGGGACGAAGCGGGCGCGGAAGTCCTGCTCGCGGGCGGCGGCTCTGCGCGCCTCGCGCCCGAGAGCGTGGTTCGCCGCGCGCCGTTCATGGTGGCGGTTGACGCGGGCGAGCGTTCGGGCGGCGCGCGGCAGGGGAGGCGCGGCGCTGGCGAAGCAATCGTGCGCCTCGCCAGCGCCATAGAGCCCGACTGGCTCTTAGACCTTTTCACTGACCGGGTCACGGAGAGCACGGAAGTCGTCTGGGACCGCGAGGCGTCGCGCGTGGAGGTCGTGCGCCGGCTGCTCTACGAAGAGTTGGTGCTGGACGAGAGCCGCGCGAGCGAGGCGGCTGGCACAGAAACTTCCGCCGTGCTGGCCGAAGCCGCGCTCGCGGCCGGCGTGCGCGCCTTCGCGGACCCGGAAGAGATAGAGCACTTTCTGGCGCGCGTGGATTTCGTGCGCCGGGCTTTCCCCGAAGCGAATCTGCCGGAGTTGGACGAGGCCAGCGTGAGCGCCGCGCTGGCCCAACTCTGCGATGGGTTGCGAAGCTTCTCGGAGCTGCGCGAGGCGGCGCGCGGGGGCGGCCTCGTCCGATTGCTGCGCCAGAGTCTCACGCCCGAGCAGTCTAGACTTTTGGCACAGATGGCCCCGGAGCGCGTGACGCTTCAGAGGGGGCGGCAGGCCCGCGTGCATTACGAGCGCGGGCGCGACCCCTGGGTGGCCTCGCGGCTGCAAGACTTCTTCGGGATGCGCGAAGGCCCGCGTGTGGCGGGCGGGCGCGTGCCGCTCGTGCTGCACCTGCTAGCCCCGAGCCAGCGCCCCGTCCAGGTGACGACCGACCTGGCAGGCTTCTGGTCGCGCCACTACCCGCAGGTGCGCCGCGAACTCTCCCGCCGCTACCCCCGCCACGCCTGGCCCGCCGACCCTTTGGAGAGTTAGACGAGATAGGCATCGCAGGCGGGCTGTTCCGTTGACAGGGAAGACGGTTCTGTTACCCTTGACGCAGAGGGAAACTGCCATGAGAAACGGACTGCGAATCTTACCGCTCTTACTTCTCGTCGCCGCGTGCGCGGCTTCAACTCAGGCGCAGAGCCCCGCGAGCGCCGCGCAGCAGGTCGAGAGCTTGCGCGCGCAACTCGCCGACGTGCAGAAGCGGGAAGAAGACCTTCAGACGCGGATGCGCCAGTTAGACGAGGAGCTACGGCCCGAGAACATCGAGCGGTATTTCGCGCTCAACGGCTCGACGCGCCCGGAGGAGCAGCGCGAGCAGCGGAGGCGGCAGCTCGAACGCCAGAAGGCGGGCGTCCAGTCGCAGCTAGACCAACTGGCCCAGAGCCGCACGCGGCTCGAAACCTCAATCGCCACCGCCGAGGCCGCGGCCTACCGCGAGAGCGCCAACCCGCCCGCCGAGCCCTCGAACCTGCGACCCAACATCAACGCCGCCGCGACTCCCGCGGCCGCCAAGGCCCCGCGCAAAGCCCCGCGCCCCAGGCGCGCGCGCCGCGCCCGCATCAGGCGGCGCGGCTAATCATCCGAATCGAGCGAACCCCGTCCGGCCTCTCGCCCTTGAAATGGAAGAAAAGGGCGCGCACACCCGTCTAATGTTTGAACTCCGGCCAGAGGGTCGTTACGCCGTTCGCGGGAAGGTCGTGTATGAACAAGCTGATTGCTGCTTCGCTAATGTCTGTCCTGGCGGTCCTCACTGTGAGTTGTCAGGCAGGCACACAATCCCGACCCCCACTCTTCACGCGCGCGCCGGGCTCGCCGCTCAGCATCGGCAGCCGTCCCAACGACATCGCCGTCAACGATTGGAACAAAGACGGGAAGCTGGATGTCGTCACCTGTAATGAAGGGGACACTGTCACGGTCTTGCTGGGAGACGGCCGGGGCGGTTTCGCGCCCGTGGCGGGAGAGCCCGTTAAGGTGGCGGCACACCTGGTTGCGGCCGGGGACGTGAATAATGACGGGAAGACGGACCTCGCGCTGACACATCATGACAGCTTCGGGGTGGTGATTTTATTAGGCACGGGTGACGGCCATTTCGCCTTCGCCCCCGGCTCACCTTTCGTCGCCCACCAGGGCACTAAGGCACATAATCATGGCCTCACCCTCGCAGACGTAAGCTCGGATGGGAATCTGGACATCACCACTTCTAACCAGGATGACAACAGTGTCTCGGTCCTGCTCGGCGACGGGCGCGGCGGCTTCGCGCCCGCGGCGGGCTCACCCTTTCCTGTCGGGCGTGCGCCCTACCCGCACGCCGTAGCTGATGTCAACAAAGACGGCCGCCCGGACATCGTCACGCCCGATGTCGGCAGCAACGACGTGAGCGTCCTGCTGGGCGACGGCCGCGGCGGCTTCACGCACGCGGCAAAATCTCCCTACGCGGTCGCCGGCCGCCCGTATTACATCGCCGTCGGGGACGTGAACGGGGACGCCTGGCCCGATTTGATTACGACGCACGACGACATTAGCCTGATGACCACCTTGCTGGGCGACGGCCGCGGCAGCTTCGCCCCCGCCCCGCAGTCCCCGTTCGACCTGGGGCGGCAAGCTTACAAGTTAGTCACCGCCGACGTTAACAAAGACGGACGCACGGATATAGTCGTAACGACTGAGGGAAGCGATTCGGTGAACGTGTTGCTGAGCGATGAGCGCGGCGGCTACACGCCCGCCGCTGGCTCGCCTTACGCGGCCGGAAGTAATCCCAGAGTGGCTACGGGTGACGTGAACAACGACGGCAAGCTCGACATCATTACGGCTAACAGCGAGGCCGCAGACATCACCGTCTTGTTGGGACGGTAGTAAGCCCGCTATCCCAGCTCGTCAACGCGCTTCTTCTCGACGGAGCGCAGCGCGAGGCGGCCGCAGGCGCGGACGAGCGCGCCCAAGTTGGCGAAGCGCGGGTCTGTGGTGTGGCCCTGGCGGTATCTGTAAAAAATCTGCTGCACGATGACGGCGATTTTCAGGAGGCCGTAGGCGAAATAGAAGACTGGGTCGCGCACGTCGCGCCCGCTGAGGCGTGCGTAATACTCGACCAGCTCGCGCCGCCGCAGGTTCCCCGCGAGCGCCGTCAGGCCGAAGCCCGCGGCCTGCCACTCTTCGGGGTCGTCTGGGTCCATCCAGTAGCCTAGGCTCGTCCCGAAGTCCATCAGCGGGTCTCCGACGGTCGCCATCTCCCAATCGAGCACGGCGACGACGTGGGCCAAATCTTCGGGGTCGAAGACGACGTTGTCGTACTTGTAGTCGTTGTGTATCAGCGCCCGGCCGGAATCACCGGGCGCGTGTCCGCTCAGCCACCGGGCCAATTCCTCGACCTCCGGCACGTCGTCCGTGCGCGCGTTGTAGTAACGCTTCGTCCAGCCCTCTATCTGGCGCGCGACGTAGCCCTCGGGGCGGCCTAATTCGCCGAGGCCCGCCGCCTGGTAATCAACCCGGTGAATCTCCACGAGGTTGCGGACGAACGACTCAGACAGGCGGCGCATGATCTCGGGCGACAGCTCCACGCCCTCCGGCGGCTGCGCGCGGAGGATGACGCCGCGGACGCGCTCCATCAAATAGAAGGGCGCGCCGAGAACGCTTTCGTCTTCGCAGTAGAGTACGGGGCGCGGGACTTTCGGGTAGACGGGGCGCAGGCGCGAGAGAATCAGGAACTCGCGCCCCATGTCGTGGGCCGTCTTGATTTTGGCCCCGTGCGGCGGCCGCCGCAGCACGAACTCCCTTTCGCCCACGCGCACGTTGTAAGTCAGGTTCGAGAAGCCGGCGGGGTATTGCCTCACTTCGATGGGCTCCTCGACGCCGGGCAGCTTGTCTTGCAGGTAGGCGAGGAGGTTGGCCGAGTCCAGTTGCTCGCCCTCGCGCACGCGGCGCGGCCCGTCTATCAAACTCTCGCGCGACACGCCTGAATCCGCTCCTCTAAATCGAGATGTCAACGCCGTAGCGCCGCAGCACGCCGCGCGCGACGACGGACTTGTGAACCTCGTCGGGGCCGTCGTAGATGCGCGCCGCGCGCTCGTGCCGGAACCAGTAGGCGAGCACGGTGTCGTCCGTCAGCCCCAGCGCGCCGTGCGTTTGAATCGCGCGGTCCAAGACTTTCTGTAGGATTCCGGCGACGAAAAATTTTATCAGCGAGATGTCTTCGCGTGCGGCGGCCGCGCCCTCCGTCTCTATGCGCGAGGCGGTCTGCATGACGAGCAGGCGCGCGGCCGTTATCTCGGCGCGGCTTTCGGCGATCCACTCCTGGACGGTCTGGCGGCTGCCAAGCGGCACGCCCGGCCGGAGCTGGCGGCGCGCGGCGTAAGAGCACATCATGTCGAAGGCGCGCTCGCAGATGCCGACCCAGCGCATGCAGTGCTGTATGCGGCCGGGGCCGAGCCGCTCCTGCGCGAGCTTGAAGCCTTGCCCTTCCTGGCCCAAAAGGTTCCGGCGCGGCACGCGGCAGTCCTCGTAGCGGACCTCGGCGTGGGTCGCGTAGTCGCTGCCCTCGTGGCCCATCACGCTGACGTTGCGGACGAGGCGGAAGCCCGGCGTGTCGGTCGGCACGATGAGCTGGCTCGCCCGCCCGTAAGGGTTCTCGTTCTCAGGGTCTGTGACGGCCATCACGATGGCGAAGGCCGCGCCCTCGGCCGCCGAGGTGAACCACTTGTGTCCGTTGATGACGTAGTCGTCGCCGTCGGCGGTCGCCGTGGTGCTCATCCAGGCGGGGTTCGAGCCGGGGTGCTCGGGCTCCGTCATCGAGAAGCAACTGCGGACCTCGCCGCGCGCGAGCGGCCGCAGGTAAAGCTCGCGCTGCTCGGGCGTGGCGTGGGTCAGCAAGATTTCCATGTTGCCCGCGTCTGGGGCCTGACAGTTGAAGAGGTAATGGCCGAGCGGGGTCTGGCCCAATTCTTCGCTCACGCGCGCGAACTCCGCGAGCCCGAGGCCGAGGCCCCCGTACTCGCGCGGAATCTGCGGAGCCCAGAAGCCCTGTGCTTTGACGCGCTCGCGCTTCTCGCGCAGGAGGGGAAGCAGGTCGCGGAAGGGTTTCGTCAAAAACTCGCGTTCGAGCGGGAAGACCTCTTCGCGCAGGAACGCGCGGACGCGGTCGAGTAGTTCGGGGAAGTCGCCTTCGGCGGCCGCGCTCGTGGGTTGTTGGGAGGCCAAGATTGTCGTTGCTCCTTTGCTGCGGAATATACCGTTATTGCGGCGCGATTGGAATCGGCGGCGGCGGGGGGGAAGCTTTTTGCATATTCGCGCGGATTTTTGTAAGCTCTGCCTACCATACGAATCAGACAGCTCCAGAATGCGTGGACGGTTTGACAAGCCTGCCCCGCCGGTGAAAGAGAGGTAACCGCATTTGCCCGACTGACGTGAGTTGCCAAATCCGAAAGACTTGGTCCATTATGGTGGGCGCCGCCGGTCAGGCTAGGGCGGCCCGAGAAGTCTGAACGACCGTGTTGCGCGCGCATTAACAAACTCCCACCCGAGCGCGCCCTTGAGGTCGAGCTGCGACCTCCGTTTGTAGCGTCCCACCGATTTACTTTCACTCGTTCGCCGAGGTAATCGCCAGAATGCCTGAACTGCGTGGCAAGCAAGCCACACCAGAAGTCAAAGATGAATGGGTGCGCTCCTACCAGCTCTACGTGGAAGCGCCCGGCGTCCCTTACGACAAGAAGAAGGACCGCACCGAGCGTATCAACTACGTGGCGGCCCGGATGAATATCACGCGCAAACAGGCCAAGCGCCGCATCAAGAATTACGAAGCCTGGCAGCGCAACATCAAGAAGGGTCTGGTCGAGCCGTAGCCGCGCCCGCACGGGGCTCCAAAGGAACAGCGCAAAGCTGACGACCGGCCCAGGGTTGTGGGGAAGGCGCCGGCACCGCTTACCGCGAGCAGCCGCCCGCGTGGGGGTTGACACTGCGCCCTCCCGGCGGCGTAAAGCTGCGCGTGTAATGTCCGCCGGGGCGCTGTGAAGTCGGCTGGCGGAAAGCGGCCGCGCCGCGAAGAAGAGAGAGCAACAGATCGAATCGTTCAAGCCTTGAGGAAGGTATAGGGAATGGCAGACATAAACGAGGGCGGGGCCGGCGCGCTCCAGCCGACCGACCTGGTGATCCGCGTGAACGTGACGCTCACGAACGACCCGTGCGCCCTGTGCGGCGAGCCGACGGACCCGACCGGGATTGACCTCTACCTCGCGGACAGGCCCGCCCTCGTCTGCCACGCCTGCGGCATCCTGCACGCGCCCGCGCTCGTCCGCCTGTTAGACCTGGCGAGCGCCGCCAATACGTTCGTCCGCGCCGAGTACGAGATGTCCGGCGTGCAGTCGGACGAGAAGCACCCCTGACCCGCCCGTAAAACTCACACGCCAACTTGTGCCGGGCGGCCGGCATTGGCTATTATTTCGCGCGCCGTCGGCAACTCACCGCGCGGTGCCGGCATCTGTAACAGGTTTTGCGCGCCCGACCCTGAAGCCCCGTTCACTCGTTCGTCAGTTCAAGCCGGAAAATCTTGCGTCCCTGTCGGCGGCGGCTCTCAGCGCCGCCGACAGCTCTTTTCGTCGAGCCGGCCTCACGAAGTAGGAATCTGAAAAGAATTTTAGTCTCACTCCTCGCCCTCGCGCTCTGCGCCGCGGCGTTCCCCCTATTCTTCGCCAGCGCGCAGGACGGCGAGCCGCGCCGTCAAGGCCCGCGGCCCGAAAAGTCACTGGACCAGCTCGTCCGCAGGCACGAGCGGCTGAAACTCAACCCGGCCGCGGCCGCCCGCAGGGTGCGCTCCGGCGGCGGGCTCACCCTCGCCACCCCCGAGCACAGGTTCGAGCTGGAACTCACACCCAACGACATGCGTGCCCCGGGCTACAGGGCGGAGGCGACGGACGAGTACGGCGTCAGGAGGACGCTTGAGAGCGCGCCCGTGCGCACCTACAAGGGCAGCGTGCGCGGTCAGGCGAAAGCCCTGGCGCGCTTCACCGTGGACGACGAGACGATCGAGGGCATGATCCTCACGCCAGAGGAGCGCTACTACGTCGAGCCGCTCAGCAAGTACGAGCCGGAGGCGCGGGCAGCGTGAGCGTGGCGACCGGCGCGTCGTGCTCCTGGACGGCCAGGAGCAACGCCCCGTGGATCGCCATCAACTCGGGCGCGAGCGGCTCCGGCACGAAGACCGTCGGCTTCACCGTGGCCGCCAACCCCGACACAGTCGCGCGCACAGGGACGCTGACCGTCGCCGGTAAGACCCACACCGTCACGCTGGGGCCGCGCATCGGGGTCCAGTCCCTGACGCTGACCCCGTCGAGCGTCGCGGGCGGGAATAAAATCGTCGCCAAGGTGATCTTATCGCTGCCGGCCCCCGCGGAGGGCGCGGTCGTCACGCTCGCGGACAACCTGGCGGCGACCACCGTCCGGCCGAGTATCACCATCGCGGCCGGCAAGACCTACGGGACTTTCAGCATCACCACAGTGGTTACGGCCGCGGCACAGAGCGGCACCGTCACGGCCAGCTATAACGGGAGCACGGCGGCCGCGCCCCTGACCGTGCGCCCGGCCATCCTCACCTCGCTCAAGCTCAGCCCGGCCGTCGTCATGGGGAGTAAGGACGTGACGGCCACGCTCACACTGGACGGGCCGGCTCCAGCGACCGGAGCCGTCGTGACGCTCTCGGACGCGTTGACGGTGGCAACGACGCCTGCGAGCATAACGATTCCTTCCGGGGCCACGACCAAGAGCTTCGTGATTCCGACCGCTTACGTCACCGCCAGCAAGACGGGCAACGTGACGGCCAGGTACGCGGGCGTGAGCGTCGTCGCCCCGCTGACCGTCCGGCCCGTCAGCGTTTCCGCCGTCGTCCTGACGCCGGACTCCGTCACCGCCGGCACCCCCGCGCAGGGCCGAGTCGTACTGGAAGCCCCATTCCCCAAGGACGTCACCGTGACTCTCACGGAGAACTTGACGGGCGCGTCCGTGCCCGCCGCCGTCACCGTGCCCGCCGGGGCCACGAGCCAGAGCTTCACGGTCACGACCACCTCTGTGCCCACGATGCAGGACGGGGTCGTGACGGCCGCGGCGGTCGGCGGCAGCAGGAGCGTGCCCTTTACTATCCAGCGGTCAGCCGTCCGCTGTACGGACCTGAATTACGGGGCGGCCAAAGTCTTCTCCGCCAAGCTGTCAGACCCGACGAAGCTCCTGACGGCGGACTTCAATCACGACAGTAAGCTCGACGTGATCACCGCGAACAGCTACAGCTTCGCCGTCCTCCTGGGCAACGGGGCCGGGGATTTCACGCCGCTCAATTGGACGACCATCGAGCAGGGGGTCAACGACCTGGCCGCCGGCGACTTCAACCAGGACGGCAACCGCGACCTGGTCTTCGTCCAGGGCTACGGCAAGACGACGATGACGATCCTGCTCGGCGACGGGCAGGGCAATTTCAGCCGCCCCGTCTACTACACCACGGGCACCACCCCCCCCACTCGGTCGTCGTCATGGACGTGAACAGCGACGGCAAGCAGGACCTGGCGGCCGTCAGCCGTTACTCCAGCAGCCTCAAGGTCGTGCTCAATACGTGTAAATGAGCGTGGCTTTATGTCGCGGTAACAATCGCGGCGGCGGCGGGCGGTCAACGGAGTCCGTGGGAGATTTTTTTGTGGCACGGCGAGTGCTTAGATAATAGTCGGCAAGCACGGAATAAGCAGTTAAAGCCGTGACCCCGCCGCCTCCACTTCTCTGAGCGATGCCTGCCGCTTCGCCAGCCGCCCGCCGAGCAGCCCAATCTAGACATCATACCTAGCGAGGCCCGCGTAAAATGCGGGCCTCCTGCCTTTTTAGCGCCCGCACGGGCCGCGCCGCCCCGAAGAGTTGTCTCCCGGCGCGCACCGCGTCTTCCCCGCAAACAGACAAATCTTGTCAGCCGCGAGGTGACAACTTTCGTTAAATCGAGCTGGAGAGTCGTGTCCGCTTACGTACAGATGCGGGAGCGCCGTCGGGCGCTGACGGCGATTGTTTCGATGAATGGAAAGCGGAAGCCGCGGGCGTGAGGTGCGGCCCCAAGTTACGTCTTAGGGCCGCTCGCCGAGGCTGAGCATCATGGGCAGGCGCGGCAGCAGTTCGCCGCGCGGAGCCCACTTCGAGACAGGCTCTTTCAACGGCTGAACGTTCTCGAAGTAGTCCACGGCCGCGACTCTTAGCCCCACGTCGCGCCCGAGCCGCTCGCTCAGATACCACTTGTGGTCTAGTATCCGCGGCCAGACGATGTGCGCCTCAAGCTCCGACAGCTTCAGCCCTGTCATCCTGTTCAGAACTCGCTTGCGGCTCTCCTCATGGCCGGCTATGAGTTTCTCTATCACGTGTTCCAACTTAAACTGTACTGGCATTACAACCCTCCTTTAACTTGCGCCCCCGCTCGGGGGGCCGTCCGCCCGGCGTCTACGCACGCCCGGCGCATAGGTTCTATGCAGAGTATAAGCCTTTGGTTGTCATCTCTCGCCGTAATTGTTTTAATGACGCACATTAATTCGGCTCATCCCTGGCCGACGGCCTGACGGTCGGAAAAATCTTGAATTTGTGGCGGGAATTAAAATACTATCCCCGGAGTCTTTTCGGCGTGCCCGTGGTTTCCCAGCGTAAAAAGTGACCGCCCGGCGGAATTTCGTCGGCAATAGTAGTTTCTCAACTGTGGACGCGCATAGTGTTTTAGGAGAGGAACAGCCCCCCATGCTGGTATCGTTGCCCCAGAGCCAGATCGGAAACAGGATTCTAGCCTCGCTGCCGGCCAAAGAATACGAGCGCATCCTCCCGCACCTGGAGCACATCTCGTTCGTCCCGGACCAGGTCGTCTGCGAGTCCGGCGCGCAGATGGAGTACATCTACTTCCTGACCAACTCGACCATTTACCTGCTCTACGTCGTCGAGAGCGGCGCGACCGCCGAGATAGGCATCATCGGCAACGAAGGCGTCCTTGGAATCGCCCTCTTCATGGGCGACGACGCGACGCCGTACCGCGCGGTCGTGCAGACCGGCGGCGGGGCGCTCAGGATGAAGGCGCAGGCGCTCAGGGAAGAGTTCGCGCGCGGCGGCGAGTTCCAGCGCCTGCTCCTGCGCTACACGCAGTCGCTCATGATTCAAATCTCGCAGACGGCCGTCTGCAACCGCCTGCACACGGTCGAGCAGCAACTCTGCCGCCTGCTCCTGCTCAGCCACGACCGCGGGCGCTCCGACGAACTGCTGATGACGCAGGAATTAATCGCCAACATGCTCGGCGTGCGCCGCGAGGGCGTCACGCACGCGGCCCGGCAGCTCAGAAAAGAAGGTTTCATCACGTACATCCGCGGCCACATAGAGATTCTGGACCGGCGCGGCCTCGAAGCCAACGCCTGCGAGTGTTACCAGGTGGTCGAGAACGAGTTCGACCGCTTGTTCGGCCAGAGGCTCAAGCGCCCGAGTCAGGTTGGCCGGGAACTGCCGCAGCCCCTCCAAAAAGTGTCGCTCGGCTAGACCTCGCGCCGGCCGCGGCCCGCCTTATTCATCCGAAGAGTTGCTAGATGTATTTTTTCGTCCACGCCCGGCCCCGCGGGATTGGGCCATAACTCTTTGGCTCCCGTTATCGCAGAACGCTCCCCGGAACAAATTTCTACAAGCCCCCCGCCGCGCGGACTCAACCTGCCTCAGCGCCTAACTGCTCGAAACGTTTGTCTTATTCCGATTGACGGCCTCGCGTCCGCACCGGCCGTGGGTCGCATTATTACGGACGGCCGGAACTCCGAGTACAGCGCGCCGGACGTGTCCGCCCCAAGGGTGGTCGGTGTAAAAAAATAACCTATATGTGTGGTAGCGCACAGACAGCCCCTCACAGTTGGCCTACCCTCTTGGCTCCATCAGATAAGTGAAAGGGCCGCGTTCCGCCGCGGTCTTTAACATTCTTGCTTGCCCCGTGTCGGGTGGATTGTCTACCCGGCAGCTATTACCAGCCGGTTGAGCGACAGGCGTGCCGCCCCAGAGGGGCTTGTCGTTAGCTTTCGCCGGCACAGACGAAAGGATCCCCTATGCCTCATTCCCCATGACGCCGACCAGCTCAACTAATCTACGCGCCGAGCAGGAGTGTCCGCAAACCTTCTCCTCGCTCTAGTTTTCCGTTTCCAGAGGGCCTATCTACTGGATAACTGGCGGCTTTAATCCTCTTATGTAAGCATAAGGTTTTGGAGCCGACGACGAGCAGCGCTGTAGATTTTGAGCTTTAAGCTTCGGACGCTCTACTCGTTATCAACAAACAAAAACCGACGCCGCCTCTGCGTGAGAGGCTTCCCCCTTTGGGGTATTCGTGCAGTCATTTCCCGGCCCGTTTCCGAAAAAGCGGCGGGAAGATTGCAGGAGGTGCCACGTGTCTGCCGTCACCGAGAGTCGCCCACCCGCCGCGAAAAAGGAGAGGAAGAAGAAGAAAAAGAGGACCGCGCTCGTCGTCTGCCGCGACATGAAGCAGTTCTGGACGACGCAGGCGCAGTTCTGGCAGTGGGTCCGCGAGGGCGTCGTCGTCAAGACTTCGGATTACCCGCTGACGGGCTCCTTCGTGCGCGACCACGAGGAGTTGATGGTCATCCTCAGCAACACCGTCCTCAACCTCGCACACCCCAACCACCTGCGCGAGGCGCTGCTCTCGCGACGGATGGGGAAGGCAAGAAAGTAGGTAGTTATGAGACAGCAGAAGGCCGGCAGAATTCTCTTGTGCGCCGTCGTGCTCTGTTTGGCGACGCAGGCCGTGAGGGCACAGCAGACGACGGACAGCCTGCCCCCGTCGGCCGCGGGCCGCGGAGTCGCCGCCCGGGCCAACACGCCGTCGCCGGACGACCGCTACCGCATAGGCGTGGGCGACGTGTTGGAGGTCCGCGTCTTCAACCGCCCGCAGCTCTCGCGCGAGGCCGTGCGCGTCGAGGGCGACGGCATGATTCGGATGCCGCTCATCGAGACGGAGATTCAGGCGGCCTGCCGCACTGAGAGCGAACTGGCGCAGGAGATTGCGCGCCTCTACCTCGAATACCAGAAGAACCCGCAGGTGGACGTTTTCGTCAAGGAGTACAACTCGCAGCCCGTGGCCGTCATGGGGGCCGTCAACACGCCCGGCCGCTTCCAGCTACAAAGGCGCGTCCGCCTGTTGGAGCTGCTCGCGTTCGCGGGCGGCCCGGCCGAGCGCGCGGGCCGCAGCGTGCAGGTCATACACAACCCCCCGTCGTTCACCTGCGACACGCCGGCCGCGAGCGCCGAGGAGATATCCGTCAACTCGTACAGGCTCTATGACCTTATGCAGGGCGACGCGCGCTCCAACCCCTACGTGCGCCCGGGCGATGTCGTCACCATCACGGAGGCCGAGCAGGCTTTCGTCGTCGGCAACGTCCTGAAGCCTTCAATCATCCCGCTCAAGGACAAGGTCACCGTCTCGCAGGCCATCGCCATGGCAGGCGGCGCGCTCCCCGACACGCAGAGCAACCGCGTCCGCGTCGTCAGAAACGACCCCCGCACGAACGGCAAAATGGAGCTCATCGTTGACCTCAAGGCCGTCGCCCGGCACCAGTCGGAAGACATCGCGCTCCAGGCCAACGACATCGTCGAAGTCCCGACCGCCGGCGGAAAGAGGTTCTTGCGAAACCTGCTCAACGGCCTCATCCCTTCCGTCGGCAGGCTCCCCATAAGGGCCATCCCCTGAAGTGCCGCCCCGCTTTTTGCCTGAGGATAATGTGATGAAAAATAATCTCAAGCTGATTGAGACCACCAGAGCCCTGGAGGTGCGCGAGCCCGTCGAGACGGACTTTCAGCAGCACGCGCCAGACGGCTACGGCTACGGCTACACTGAACCCTCGGCCGAGGACAAGGCGCACCTGCGCAAGTTCCTGCGCTCTGTGCGCGAGCGCCTCTGGGTGATTGCCGCCATCACGCTGGTCTCGACGGCGCTCGTCGGCATCTACATGGCCTACCAGCCGGACCTCTACGAGGCGAAGGCGCAGGTGCAGGTGGACCTCGAAACCGTCAACGAGGCGCTCCCCGGCGGCAAGAGCGGCCAGCTCGTCGTCAACCCCGTCAACGACCCCGCCTACTTCAACACGCAGCTCCAAATCCTGACCGGCGACCGTCTCCTACGCCGCGTCGTCAAGACGCTCAACCTGGAGAACGACCCGGCCTTCCGCCTCCCCCAAATCCAGCCCCCGCTCTCCGCCGAAGACCTCGAAGAAGACAACCGGCTCGCCCCTTACGTCACGGTCCTGCGCGCCAACCTCAAGGCCGACCCCGTCAAGGAGCCGCGCCTCCCGATCAAGGAGACGCGGCTGATTAACATCAGCTTCAGCCATCAGGACCGCAGCCTGGCCACGCGCGTCGTCAACGCCATCGCGGACACTTTCGTCCTCTCGAACCTCGAAAGGAAGACCGAGGCCAACACGGCCACCACGGACATCCTTCAGCAGCGCGTCAACGACCTGAAGGCGCAAATCCGCACGCAGGAGACGCAGCTACAGGACTACGCCAAGAACCACCAGATACTCTCGCTCGACCCGACGCAGAACACGGTGGTCGAGCGCCTGACCGGCCTCAACCGCCAACTACTCGAAGCGCAGAACGAGTTGAAGCTGGCCGAGGCCGCCTACCGCGCGGCGCAGCGGCCCGGGGCGGCCGAGGCCATGGCGGCGGAGGCGGCCAAGGACATCAACGTCCTCGAATCGCGGCTCGCCGAGCTGCGCCAGCGGCTCGCGCAGTTGCGCGTCGAGAACACGGACAAGTGGCCGGAAAACCAGGAGGTGATGAAGCAGATCGCCGAACTGGAAAGGCAGGTCCGCGAGTCCCGCCAGCAGACGTCAGCCTCGATCCTGACGAACCTGGAGACGAAGTACCGCCAGGCGCAGGCGCGCGAGCAGTCGCTGCGCACGGACTTCGACCGGCAGCGCGGCGAGACCCTGACGCAGAACGAGGCGGCCATCAACTACCGCATCCTGGAGCAGGAGATAGCGACCAACAAGACCCTGCTCGACGGGATGCTGCAACGGAGCAAGGAGAACGAGGCGATCCTGGCGGGCCTGCGCAACAACATACACGTCAACGACCGCGCCATCACGCCGCAGGCCCCCGTCGGCCCGAAGCGGCTCCTGAACACAGGGATAGCCTTCATGCTCTCGCTCGGCTTCGGCGTCGGCCTCGCGGTCTTCCTCGGCTACATGGACAACTCCGTCCAGACGGCCGACGACGTGGAGAAGATTCTGCCGCTGCCGATGCTCGCCAGCATCCCGGCGGTCGGCAGGCACGGAAGGAAGCTGCTGCCGTCGAACGGCAACGGCCACATCGCGCACGAGCTGCTCTTAAACGGCAACGCGCCCGCGCCGCTGACCGAAGCCTACAGGCAATTGCGCACGCACATGCTTTTGTCGAAGGGGCACGCGAAGATGAAGTCCTTGCTCGTCACGTCGAGCGTGCCGGGCGAGGGCAAGACGACGATGGCCGTCAACACCGCCATCAGCCTGGCGCGCACGGGCGCGCTCGTGCTCCTGATTGACGCGGACATGCGCAAGCCGCGGCTCCACAAAATCTTCGGCCTTGAGAACGAGGAGGGCTTAAGCACTATCCTCTCGGACGAGGTCGGCGACATGGAGGCGCTGAAGGTCGTCAAGCATCACGAGAAGAGCGGCGTGGACGTGCTGACCTCGGGGCCGGTCGCGGCCGAGGCGACCGAGTACCTGGGCTCGGACCAGATGCGCCGTCTGGTCAGCACCTTCCGCTTCACCTACGACTACATCGTCATAGACTCGCCGCCCGTGGCCTACTTCGCCGACGGCGTCCTGCTCTCCGCGCTCGTGGACGGCGTGGTGCTCGTCGTCAACAGCGGCGAGAGCGGGCGCGACAGCGTGCGCCAGGCGTATCAGGTCTTGCAGGATGTCGGCGCGAACATCTACGGCGTCGTCCTCAACAACGCCAAGGGCGTCAGCTACGACTACGACTACTACGAGAAAGATTAGTTGAGTAGTCTTTTAGAAATATGCACGAGGCTTTGAATCTTCCTGGCAGGCAGTCTTTGAGGGCCGCGGCGGCGCAGGCGGAGAGTGGCTTGACTCTTCCGGCGAGGGTGGTCGAGTTCCCGGCCGAAGTCGTGACCGGGGGCAGCGCGGCCGTCATTCCGCTCGTCGCGCGGCTGTGCCAAAAGCTGGCGGAGCGCGAGGTCTCGTACTGCCACTGGAAGAGCAACTGGAAGTTGGACGAGTGGCTGACGGGCGAGGGCGACCTGGACTTGCTCATTGACCGCAAGGACGCCGCCTCGTTCACGAGCGTCGTCACGGGCCTCGGCTTCAAGCAGGCCGAGCCGACGCGCGACCGCGACGTGCCGGGCGTCCTCAACTTCTACGGCTTCGACGCAGAGGCCGGGCGCTTCGTGCACCTGCACGTACACTACCAGCTCATTCTGGGCCACGACCTGACGAAGAATTACAGGCTGCCGATTGAGAAGCCTTACCTCGAATCCGCCTCTGCCGCGGACTGGCCCATGCGGACGCCCGCGCCGGAATTCGAGTTCGTCGTCTACGTGCTGCGGATGGTCTTGAAGTACACGGCCGCCGAAACCTTCTTGCGCCGCGTGCGCGGCAAGTCGCCTTCTTCGGCCGTGAGCAAGGAGCTGGAACAGCTCGAAGCGAGGAGCGACCGGGGCGTGGTGCTCGCCGTCCTCGAAGAGCATCTGCCGCTGCTGGACGCGCAGTTCTTCGGGGCGTGTGTCGAGTCTCTGCGCGCGGGACGGGCGGGGTCAATGCGCGCGGCCGTCAAGAGCGAGCTGCGCCGCCGCCTGCGCGCGCACGGGCGACGCACGCAACTGGCCGACACGCTGCTGAAGCCCACGCGGCAGGCGGCGCGTATCGTGCGCGAGCGCGTCTTCAAGAAATCTTCGCGCAAGCAGTTGACGAACGGCGGGGCCATCGTCGCGCTCGTCGGCGGCGACGGCGCGGGCAAGACCACTGCGGCGAAAGAGCTGGCGCGCTGGCTCTCCAAGAAATTCGTCGTCCGCAGGTTTCACGTCGGCAAGCCGCGGCGCTCCGCGTTGACGCTCGCGGTCATCGTCGCGCTCAGAATCCGCCGCCTCCTGAGTAAGAGCTACGCCGCGAACCTTGACGCCCTGAAGCACGGCGGCGCGCACGAGTTTCCGGGCTACCTGCAACTGCTGCGCTGGGTCTGCGCCGGGCGCGACCGCCGCAGGCTCTACACGCGCGCGCGCCGGTTCGCTACCAACGGCGGCATCAGCATCTGCGACCGCTACCCCGTCCCGCAGATTCAGTTGATGGACGGGCCGAACATCCGGCGCGCGGTCGAGGGCCGGCGCACGAACCGGCTTATCGAACTCCTGCTGAGGGCTGAGGAGCGGTGTTACGCGGAGATCATGCCGCCGGACTTGCTGGTCGTCTTGAGACTGGACCCGGAGGCGGCCGTGCGGCGCAAGACAGAGGAGAGCGAGGCGCACGTGCGCTCGCGCTCGCGCGAGCTGTGGGAGGTTGACTGGCGCGGCACGCGCGCCCACGTCCTAGACGCCGGGCGGCCCGTCGAAGCCGTCCGCGCCGAGCTTCAGTCGCTCGTCTGGGAAAACTTGTAAGCAAGACAGGAATCACTCAACCCTTTGCGCCTTTGGTTTTAACTTTGCGCCTTTGCGTGAACGGCTGTTTCGCGCAAAGGCGCGAAGGGAATACGTAAGGCGCAAAGGGTTGAATCAGGGCATCATGAAACAAAGGGTGGTTGCTGAGATTGTGGGGCCTGCGGGCGCGGGCAAGAGTACGCTGACGCAGGTCTTGCGCGAGCGCGACGGCAGCTTGCGGACGGGCTTGAGCGTGTGGGGCCTGCCGCCGGCGCTGCTCTGCCTGAACGCGGTGTTGTCGCTCCCGCGGTTCGTCGGCCTCTACAGGAGCCGCGGGCGCATCCGTCGCGACGAGGTCAAGCTCATCGTGCGCTTGAGCGCCCTGCACCAGCTCCTCGGCCGCGAGTCATCCAAGAGCTACCGCACGCTCCTGCTAGACGAAGGAACCATCTTCGCGCTCGTCAAACTGCTCGCCTTCGGCGACAGCGTGAAGGCGAACGGCAACGGGAACGGCGGCGGCCGGAGCAACCCCCTGGACGCCTGGACGCAGAGCCTTTTGAACCGCTGGGCGCGCAGGCTCGACGCGGTCATCTGGCTCGACGCGCCCGACGAAGTCCTGGCCGCGCGCATCCGCACGCGCGGCAAGGCGCACCGCGTCAAGGACAAATCGGACGCAGAGATTTTCGCCTTCCTCGCGCGCTACCGCGAATCTTACGAGCGCGTCATCTCGGAACTGAACGCCCGCCACGGCCTCAAGGTCATCAGGTTCAGCACCGAGGAGCATAGCCTCGAAGAGATGGCCGACCAGATACTCGCCGGGATGCAAGAGGGAATTTAACGACAGATGGCGACCGCCCAATTAGAAATACAGACCGCGCCCGAGCCCATTGAGCAGACGCGCAAACCCGCCAAGGGGCTCACGCAGAAGGCGTATCTGAACGCCTTCTCGACGCTCCTCGACTACGGCGCGAAGGTCGTCGTCCTCTCGATTGTCACTCCGCTCCTGGTCACGGCCTTGGGCCGCTCGATGTTCGGCGTCTGGCAGATGCTGAGCAAGCTCGTGGCCTACATGTCCGCGGCCGACGGGCGGCCGACGCAGGCGCTCAAATGGGTCATCGCGCACGACCAGGCGATTGAGGACGACGAGGCCAAGCGCCGCCAAGTCGGCAGCGCCCTCGGCGTCTGGCTCATCTTCCTGCCCGTCATCACCGTGGTCGGTTTAGTCCTCGTCTGGGTCGCGCCCATCGTCACCAAAGTCCCTGCCGAGATGTACTGGATTATCCGGCTCACCTTCGGGCTGCTCGTGCTGGAATTTTTGGTGACGAACCTGGCCGCGCTGCCCGAGTCCGTGCTGCGCGGGATGAACCTCGGCTACAAGCGCATGGGCTTGCAGGCGAGCCTGAGCGTGGTTTGGGGCGTGCTAATGGTCGTGGCCGTCTACGCGGGCTCGGGGCTCGTCGGCCTGGCCGGCGCGCAGGTCATCCTCGGCGCGCTGACGGGCGCGCTCTACTGGTTCGTGGTCAGGAAGTACGTGCCCTGGTTCGGCGTCGCGCGGCCGCGCTGGGCTGAGGTCCGTTCCTTCCTCAAGCTGAGCGTCTGGTGGTTCGCCTGGTCGTCCATCAGCCGCCTCTTGATGGCGAGCGACATCCTCGTCCTCGGCATCGTCGCCTCGACCACGGCCGTGACGACCTACACGCTGACGAGCTACTCGGCCCTGATGCTCTTGCAGATAACTTCGATGCTGCTCGGCGCGGCCACGCCCGGCCTCGGCGGCGTCGTCGGGCAGAAGCAGTTCGAGAAGGCGGCGAAGCTGCGCGGCGAGATGATGCGGATGAGCTGGCTGATGCTGACGGCGACGGGCGCGGCCATCCTCCTGGTCAACCGCTCGTTCATCAACCTCTGGGTCGGCCCAGAGCACTACGCCGGGTTCTGGGCCAACTTCCTGATCGTCGTCGTGATGGTGCAGTTCATGTTCATCCGCAACGACGCCTTCATCATTGACCTCACGCTGCAACTGCGCGAGAAGGTCGTCCTCGGGGCCGTCGCCGCCGTCCTCTCCATAGGGCTGAGCGCGCTCCTCATCCCGTCGTGGGGGATTACGGGGCTGTGCCTCGGGATGATCGCGGGCCGCCTCATCCTGTCTGTCTCTTACCCGCTCGTCGTCAACCGCCAGCTTGAGCAGCCGCGCCGGCTGCCCTGGCGCGGCCTCGCGCGGCCGGGGCTCGTGATGGCGCTCGTCTTCGCGGCCGCGGGCTACGTGGGCCAGCGGCTCGTCATTAACAACTGGGCCGTGTGGGTCGTCTGCGCCGGGGCGGGCTTCGCGCTCGCGCTCGGCTTCGCCCTGTTCACGGGACTCGACGCTGCGCAGCGCGGGCCGCTCGTCAAACGCCTGATGATGGTCCGCACGTTGCGCGGCGCGCGTTGATTGCCTTTTGCGTGCGGGAGATGAAACGATGAAAGAAAAACTCTCGGCGGTCTTCGGTCGTTACAGGGGCGCGCGCCTCGTCGCCTTCGGGCTGCTGCTCTTCGCGTTCCTCCTCGCCCAGACCTCCAGCACGGGCTCGCGCTCCGCGGCGCAGGACGCGCCCATCACTTTCGCCGTCATAGGCGACTTCGGCTCTGGTAATACGAACGAGCAGGACGTGGCGAATCTGGTCAAGAGCTGGAACCCGAGTTTCATCGTCACCGTCGGGGACAACAACTACCCGGACGGAGAGGCGGCCACGATTGACCACACGATAGGCAAGTTCTACCACGACTTCATCTCGCCCTACACGGGCGCTTACGGCGCGGGCTCGCCCACTGGGAACCGCTTCTGGCCCGCGGTCGGCAACCACGACTGGGACAACAAGACGGGCGTGCCGCTCTCGCCTTACCTGAGCTACTTCACGCTGCCGGGCAACGAGCGTTACTACGAGTTCGTCCGCGGCCCCGTGCACTTCTTCATGGTGGACAGCGACAGCCGCGAGCCGGACGGGTACAGGAGCACGTCCACGCAGGCCCAGTGGCTCCAGACGCGGCTCGCCATATCCAGCGCGCCCTGGAAGATCGTCGTCCTGCACCACGCGCCCTACTCCTCGCGCACCTCCTACACGAACCTGCAATGGCCCTTCCGCGAGTGGGGCGCGGACGCCGTCCTGAACGGCCACGCCCACGTCTACGAGCGCGTCCTCAAGGAGGGCGTCCCCTACATCACGAACGGCCTCGGCGGCGAGAGCCGCGGCTCCTTCGACACGGCGATTGAGGGGAGCATGGTGCGCTACGGCGCGGACTTCGGCGCGATGCAGGTGACGGCCAGCTCTTCGAGCCTGACTTTCAAGTTCATCACGCGCAAGGGCATCGTCATAGACTCCTACACGCTCTCGCACAACACGACGACGCCGAACGCGCCGACCAATCTCTCGGCCACGACGCTCTCGCCGAGCCAGATCAACCTGGCCTGGACCGACCACGCCTCGAACGAGGACGGCTTCCAGGTCGAGCGGTCGCAAGACAACGTCAACTTCTCGCGCATCGCCACCGTCGGGTCGAACATCAACGCCTACTCGAACATCAGCCTTCAGCCCGCGACGACCTACTACTACCGCGTGCGCGCCTTCATCGCGGACCAGGGCTCGGCCTACACCAACACGGCCTCTGCGACGACCACGCTCGGCGCGCCCGCCGCGCCGTCGAACCTGACGGCCGCGGCCGCCTCCAACAGCCAGATCAACCTCTCCTGGATTGACAACTCCACGATCGAGAGCGGCTTCGCCGTCGAGCGGTGCACGGGTGCGGGCTGCACGAACTTCGCGGAGATAGCCGAGACGGGGCCGGACGCGCAGGGCTACAGCAACACAGGGCTCGCGGCCAACACGACCTACCGCTACCGCGTCCGCGCCTTCAACGACAGCGGCGACTCCGGCTACACCAACGAGACGCAGGCGACGACGACCGTCAGCTCGACCAAGCCGGCCGCGCCGAGCGGGCTCTCGGCGACGGCCGTCTCCGTGAACCAGATTAATCTGGTCTGGGTGGACAACTCGCCGAACGAGACGGGCTTCAAGGTCTACCGCTCGCTCGACGGCGTGACCTACTCGCGCGTCTTCACGTCGGCGGCCGGCGTGACCAGTTACTCGGACACGGGCCGCGCGGCCTCGACCAAATACTATTACTACGTGCTGGCCTTCAACTCCTTCGGCAACTCGGCCAACTCGAACACGGCCGCGGCGACGACCTTCCCGACGGCGACCGCGCCGCCCGCCGCGCCGACCAATCTGGCGGCCACGGCCCCTTCGAGCAACCAGGTCGCGCTGACCTGGAGGGACAACTCGACCGACGAGAAGGCGTTCAAGGTCTACCGCTCGCTCGACGCCGTCACCTACACGGAGATCGCGCGGCCCGGCCCGAACTCGACCAGCTACACAGACACCGGCCACACGGCCAACACGACCTACTACTACAAGCTCCGCGCCTACAACGACGCCGGCAGCTCGTCCTACAGCAACACGGTGACCATCAAGACACCGTAAGAGCAGTTTTCCGTTTTCAGCCCCGTAGGGGCGACGTGAAAATAGCCCAGCACTTCAGTGCTGGGAACTGAGCCAAAAAAAATATTTGAGTCCCGTAGGGACGATTGAAGGTTCAGCCGTCCCTACGGGACTCGATGAAATTCCCGCACTTTCCCCAGCACTGAAGTGCTGGGCTATTGTCAATCGCCCCTGACGGGGCTGAAGATTCACGCGGCGCTGTCTGTTTAGTTTTCATGAGAGTCGAGATTCCTGTCAGCATCGTTCCGGCGTCGGAGGACGCGGTCGCGGTGGGCGTGCGCGAGGAGCGCGCGGCCGTCGTCGCGCGGCCCGCGGCGTGGCGCGCGCGCCCGGCGGTTGCCGCGCAGCCCGCCGTGCTGCCCGCCATCCGTTGGGTCTTCTACGCGTTCGTCTTCTCGCTGCCGTTCGAGACGGTCAACTCGGGCTACCTTGAGCCGCCGACCATCCTGGGCGCGCTCCTGCTGATGACGACGCTGCTTCAGCCGGGACTCTTCCTGCGCTGGCCGCCGCGCGCCTTCTGGTGCTTCTTCGTCTACCTCTACTTCTCCGTCGCCATCGCGCCGCTGGAGCCGGCCGTTTACCGCGGCGAAGTCATCGGCAAGGTGTTTCTGCTGACACAACTGACGGTGCTGAGCTGGATCGCCTTCAGCCTGATGCGCGACGAGGGCGTGGCCCGCACGGCGCTCCTCGCGCTCGTCGTCGCGTGCGGGCTGCTCTCCGTGCTGCAAGTCACGGGCGTGGCGGCGCAGGCCACGGACGTAGGGGCGCAGGCCGAGCGCGTCACGGCCTTCGGCTTCCACCCGAACAACCTGGCGCGCATCCTGACGCTGGGCGTGCTCGCGGCCGTCGGCCTGACCTACGGCGGCGCGAAGAGCATCGTCAGGCCGCGCTATCTGGTCTGGCCGCTGGTCGTCCTGGTGGGCGTCGCCCTCGTGCAGACGGGCTCGCGCGGGGCGCTCCTGGCCCTGGCCGCCGGGCTGATGTGCTTCGTCTTGAGAGGGCGCAGCTTTTTGACGAAGCTGCGGAACGTCGCGGGCGTCCTCCTCATCATGGCCTTCTTCGTCTGGGCCGGCTTCCAGTCCGAGAGCACGCGCATCCGCTTCGAGAAGACGTTGGAGGACGGCGACCTGGCACGGCGCGAGCAGATTTACCCGACCTCCTGGGAGATGTTTCAGGAGCGGCCGCTGCTGGGCTGGGGGGCCATCGCCAGCACCTACGAATTGGGTGGGCGGCTGGGCCACATTGACGAGGACACGAAGAACCCGCACAACCTGCTTCTCTACGGGCTCGTCTCGACGGGGCTGCTGGGCGCGCTCCCGCTCTTCCTCGGGACGGGGCTCGCCGTCTGGGCCGCGTGGAAGTCGCGGCGCGGGCCGCACGGCGTCCTGCCGCTGGCGCTCATCACGGCCGTCCTCGTCGCCAACATGAGCGGCCTCTGGCTCTTCAACAAGCTGCACTGGCTGGTCATGGCCTACGCCGTGGCGAGCCTCCACTATCAATGGATGCGGGCGGATGTCGGATTGCGGATTAACAGAAGACGACTCTCTTTCAATCCGCAATCCGACATCCGCATTCCGCAATCGTACTGATGTTGATTACGTTCTCAGGCTTGGATGGGTCGGGGAAGTCCACGCTCGCGGAGTGTCTGCGCGAGAGCCTTGAGAGGCGCAACCAGCGCGTTGCGGTCTTTCACATGTATTACGACGTGGGGCTGCTCGCGTGCGCCCGCGCGGTGGTGAGGAGAATCGGCGGCCGCAAGAGTGAGCCGGAGTCGGAGCGCGGGCACGCGCCGCGCGTAGAGGGACAAAAGAGTGTGAAGGCGCGTTTGAAGTACGCGCTCGCGTGGAACAAGTCGCTGCGGCTGTGCGTCTACCCGTTCGACCTCGTGATTTTCCTTTGCTACCGGCTCTACGTGGAGAAGGTCAGGGGCCGCGTCCTCATCATGGACCGCTATTTTTACGACACGCTGGTGGACGTGGCCGAGGGCGGCCGTGAGGCTCGTCGGGGCGTGCGCCTGCTCTCGCGGCTGACGCCGCAGCCGACCGTGCCCGTGCTCGTTGACATCAGCGCCGAAGAGGCGTTCGCGCGCAAGGGCGAGCATTCCGTGGATTACCTGAGCCGCCGCCGCCTCTCGTACCAGAAGCTTTTCCCGCAGAGCCGCGGGGCGGTCGTGCTCGCGGGCGGCGACGACCTCAAAGCGACGCGCAGCCGGCTCGAACAGATCGTGTTGGAGAGGATGACCGCGTGACGACGAACGAGAAAGCTTGCGCCGCCTTCATCCTCCGTCTGCTCGTGGACGACGCGCCGGCACGGTTGCCCGACGAGGTTGACTGGGACGACCTACAGCGCGTCAGCCGGCGCAACGTCGTGCTCCTGCGCGTGGCCTCAAGGCTTGAGAGCGCGGGCGTGAGTCTTCCCGAGTCCTTCGCCGCGGCCGTCGAGGAGGAGCGGCGTTTGAACCGGGAGAAGTTGGAGTTGATGCGGCGTGTCGGCCGCGCGTGCGAGGAGGGGGGCGTGGCCTTCATCCTGGCGAAGGCTTTTCACCACTACCCGGACATGGGCGACGACGTTGACCTCTACGTGCTCAGCCGCTCGACCGACGTTGACACGGTCGTCCTCAACGGCCTCGATGTCGTCGCGCACAAGAGGAGTTTGACGGATCGCTTGGCCGCGGCGCGCTGCTACAGCGTGCGCGGCTCCGGGGTGAAGCTCGACATACATCACGGCCGCGTGTGGGCCTACGGCGAGCACGACTCGTTCGTCGGCGCGCTCATCAAGAACGCGCGGCGCGTCCGCATAGAGGGAACGGAGTTCGCCGCGCCTTCGCCGGAAGACCTGCTGGTCGTGGAGGCGACGCAGCGCGTCTACGGGCGGAGCAGCATCCGGCTGGCCCCCGTCGCGGGCACCATCAAGACGCTCAGGGGCGGGGCGCTCGACTGGGGACGCGTCCTGCGGACGGCGCGACAGTTCGGCGCGCTGCCGGGCCTCGGCTGTTACCTGACTTACGTCAACCAGATTCACAGGGAAGTTTTCGGGCACGAGCTGTTGAGGGAAGATGAGAGGAAGGCTCTCGCGACGGAGGGCTGGGGGCGCGTGGAGTTCGCGGGCGGCGCGTACCGCTTCCCGTACCTGCGAGTCGCGCGGAAAGTTTATCTGAAGATGTTCCGCTCGGCCGCGCTTTCGGGGAACTGGAAGTCGCTCAGCCGGCTCACGCTCGCGCCGCTGGTGGCGGCGGCGGCCGTCGCCAGAAAGTCCGTGAGCCAATGATCGGACGGAACACTTTGAAGCGCGCCGTCAAGCAGACGGCCGGTTGGGGCGCGGTGGCCGCGAAGGCGCTCGGCGCGCACGCCGCGGGCGCGGCGTGCGTCTTCTACTATCACAGGATTGCGGAACTGGGCTTCGTGGACCCGCAGGTGGACGACTGGAACGTCACGCCCGAACTGTTCGAGCGGCAGGTCGCGGCGCTCGCGGAAGTGTCGGAGTTCGTCCCGCTGCTCGAACTGCCGCGGAGGCTTGAGACGCAGGAGCGCTCGCAGCGTCCGCTCGTCTGCCTGACTTTCGATGACGGGTACGCCTCCTTTCACGCGCACGCGCTGCCCGTGCTGAAGCGTTACAACGTGCCCGCGACGGCGTTCGTCGTGACGGGGCTGGTGGGCCAAAAAGAGCCCATGCCGTTCGACAAGTGGTCGCAGAAGAACAGGGCGCGCACGAGCGCGGACGCGTGGCGCGCGATGACCTGGGACGAGTTGGAAGAGTGCGCCGCCTCCGGCCTTGTCCACGTCGGCGCGCACGGGCAGCAGCACCTGCGCGGGAGTCACATCACGCCGGCGGAGATGAGGGAAGAGGCCGAAGCGTCGCGCGCCACCTTGCGCGAGCGGCTGGGCGACGGGGCCGCGCGCGCCTACGCCTACCCTTACGGCAGCACGCGGCTGAAGGACGTGTCGGAGGAGTACGTCTCGGCCGTGCGCGGCGCGGGCTACGAGTTGGCCGTGACGACGGACCTGGGGCTCGCGCGCAAAGGGTGCGACCTCTTCCGGCTGCCTAGAATCGAGGCTTACGGTCTGGACGCCCCGCGCGTCGTCAAGGCCAAGGCCGCGGGGGCGCTGGCCCCTTACAGGTTGGCGGATCATTTGCGGGTCGCCAGTCGCAACTTATGAACTCACCAGAGCGCATCCTCATCCTCGACGGGCACACGAACCAGGCGCTGGCGTGCGTCCGCTCGCTCGGACTCGCGGGCCACGACATCCTGGTCGCCAGCCACCGCGCCTCGCCGCTGGGCAAGTGGTCGCGCCACTGCCGCGCGCACTTCAAGCTCGCGGAGCAGGGCAAGGAAGCCTTCGCGGAGTTGCGCGAGTGGGCCGCCGCACGGGGCGCGACTCTCGCGCTGCCCGTGACGGAGCGCTCGTGCGTGCTGCTGAACGCCGCGCGCGCAGAGTGGGAGGAGCAGGGAATCACGGTCGGCTGCGCGCCGCAGGAGTCGCTCCTGGACGCTTTCGACAAGGCGCGCACAATGGCGCGCGCCGAAAAGTGCGGCGTGCGCACGCCGCGCAGTTACGCGCCGCGGTCGCTGGCCGAGGCGGTGGAGGCGGCCGAGATGGTGGGCCTCCCCTGCGTCGTCAAGCCGCGTTGGAGCAACGCCTGGGACGGCCGCGACTTTTCGCGCACGCTGGGGCCTGCATACGTGGGCGAGCGCGCGGAACTCGCGCGCGCCATGGAGGAACGCCGGCAGCACTCGGACTGGCCGCTCATACAGGAGTACGTCGCCGGGCAGGGGAAGGGCGTCTTCACGCTCTGCGACCGCGGGCGCGTGGTGGCTTGGTTCGCGCACGAGCGCCTGCGCGACACGCGGCCCTCGGGGTCGGGCAGCAGCCTGCGCCGCTCCATCAAACTTGAGCCGCGCCTGAAGGAGCCGGCCGAGCGGCTGCTGGCCGAGCTGAATTGGCACGGGCCGGCGATGGTCGAGTTCAGGGACGACGGCGCGGGTGCGCCGTGCCTGATGGAAGTCAACGGCCGCTTCTGGGGCTCGCTCCAACTGGGCATAGACGCGGGCGTCAACTTCCCAGTGCTGTGGGTCGCCGTCCTCAGGGGCGAGCGCGTCGAGCCGCTGGCGGAGTACGCGGAGGGCGTCACGCTGCGCTGGGTGTGGGGCGACCTCAAGCGGTTCCTGCGCATCCTGCGCGGCGCGCCCGCGGGTTATCCGGGCAAGTACCCGACCCGTTTTGAAGGGCTCAAGGAGTTGTTCGGGCCTCAGCCTACGGGGACGCGACTTGAAATCTGGCGCGCGAATGACCTGTGGCCGGGCGTGGGCGAGTGGGCCGGGGCGTTCAGGGAGTTCCTGGCCTGGCGGGGCCGCGGCCGCGCGAAAGAATCTGTCCAAAGTCCAAAGTCCAAAGTCCAGAGTCAGGAAGCCGGGCTCTGATTTTGGGCCAACGGAGTTCCCCCCTTTAGATATGAAGACTGACGTTTTAGTAAGAGAGGCCGGCGCGTTGGAGTTGGCCGGCTGGGACGAGCTGGTGGCTGGGTTCGAGAGCTGCCGCGTCGTGCACAAGCTCGGCTGGATGCGCTCGCTCGAAGCCTGCGTCAAGGGCAAGCCGCTCTTCCTCGTTTTCGAGAAGGAAGGCGAAGTGGTCGGCTGCCTGCCGGGCTTCCTGGTCAACGTGGGGCCGCTCAGGCTGTTCGGCTCGCCGCTCCCGGGCTGGCAGACGCTGAGCATGGGGCCGCTCTTCGACCGCAGTCGCCTCTCGGCGCGCGAGATGGTCCCGGCGCTGGTCGCCTACCTGGAGAAGAAATACGGCGTCCACCACATAGAGCTGCTGACGGACGCGCTCGACGAAGAGGTGATGGCGGGCCTGGGCTTCCAGTGTAAGCCGACGGCGACCTTCGCCGCGCCGATGTTCCCGAATGATGAGGCGCGGACGATGAGGAGGCTCAAGGAGAGCGCGCGGCGCAACGTGAAGCGCGCGATGAAACTCGGGCTCGTCGTCCGGTTCGAGGAGGACGAGAGTTTTGTTGACGAGCACTACGACCAGCTCGTAGAGGTTTACGCGCGCGGCGGCAACGCCATCCCGTTCACGAAGAAGCGCGCCGTCGAATTCTTCCGGCACATGAAGGAGAGCGGGAACCTCTTGGCCGTCTCCGTCTACCTGCCGGACGGCGGCCCCTGCATCGCGACGGGGACTTTCACGGTTGACGGAAGTGAGCTGCTGCTCTGGATGTGGGCGCACCGCACGCGCTACCGCTGGTACAGGCCGACGGAGCTGATGACGTGGACGGTGATGCAGCGCGCGATGGAGCTGGGCTGCGACCACGTTGACTTCATGGGGCGCGGCGACTTCAAGGCGAAGTTCGGGGCCGAGCTGGGCGTCAGCAAGTACCGCTGGGTGCGCAGCCGCTACCGCTGGCTCCTGCGCGTGCGGATGCTGGCCGAGCGCGGCTACCGCTGGCAGCAGGCGCTTCGCGGCCGCCGTGTGCGGCAGCGCCTGGCGAGCGTGACCGCGGGCGCGGCGAAACCGCTCGGGATGTGACCGGGCGAATTTGAGTAGTGTCCTAATTTCATTTCCCTCTGTGTCCCTCTGTGTCCTCTGTGGTGAATGAATCCTGAAGGAATACTCACCACCGAGGACACAGAGGAACACAGAGGTGGACAATGAAAAACTGAAATCAGGACACCACCCGAATTTGAAATCTCAAATTTTGGAAGAATCGTGTTGACTTCTCTAGTCTCGATCCTAAAAAGGTCTGTGGCGCGGCCGGCCGTCTCCGTTAACGCCGCGCAGGAGTTCCTGCGCCTGTTCAGGAAGCACAAGCGGGCCGTGTACAGGAACCTCCACGCGTTCGGGATGAATTTCGCGCAGTTGGCCTTCCCGCTGCTCTACAGCCGGTGCCGCGAGGGGTTCCACGCGGAGGAGCGGCCGGAGTTCCTGCTGGTGACGAACCACAAGCGCCACTACGTGCTGCCGTTGACAAACGACCGCGCGGCGTTCCTCGGCGCGGTCGTCGAGCTGGTCTGCAAGGGGGGCAGGGTGACGGACTTCCTCGAAGTCCCGCACATGCCGAACCGCCCGAGCCGCTACCCCGAGTACGTCTGCGAGACGGAGTTCCTGGCGAACCTGCCGGGCCGGCGCGTCAAAGCCTACCGCTACGACGTGAGAAAGCTTGAGGCAATGGGCGTCCGCGTCGAGGAGGGTTTGGAAGGGGCTGACGAGCTGTTGGAGCTGAACCGCCAATGGTACTCGGAGTTCGAGCGGCGCAAGGGCTTCAAGGCCGAGCGGTTCTCAGAGGCCGAGGCGGTCGTCGCGCTCGCCGGCGAGTGCCGCGACGATCAAGACCTGGTGCGCGTGTTCCGCGCCGTCGTCCCCGTCTGCGAGACCGCGTCGGTGCCCGCGCGCAGGACGCTCAAGCTGTGCGGGTTTTTAATCACCTGCCGGCTGTCGGAGAGCTACTGGGCCGCGGTCCTGAGCCGGTCGCTCTTCGAGTATTCGGGGCTCGGCCATTACATGTGGCAGCGCGCGGCGCAGGCTTACCTGCGCGAGGGCGTGCCGCTGGAGAACGACAACAGCGCGGGCTTTGACCCTGCGCTCTCGGCCTACAAAGAGCGGTTCTCCAGCCAGCTCATCAGCCCCTACCACCTGCGGGCCAGGCGGCTGTCCAGGTTCCTCTGAGAGGAACAGCACTCAAGCCTTTGCGCCTTACGTCTTCTCTTTGCGCCTTTGCGGGAAACAGCCGTTCTCGCAAAGGCGCAAAGTTAATACTTAAGGCGCAAAGGGTTGAGTTTGGGTTTTCAGAGATGGATAAACCGATTCGCGTACTGATGGTCACCTGCGAGTGGCCTGGGCCGGGGCAGTCGAAGACCGCGCACTTCGTCAAGCGCCAGGCGGACTTCCTGCGCGCGGCCGGAATCCATGTCGAAGTCTTCGCGTTCTACAGCGCCAAGAACCCCCTCAACTACGCGCGGGCCTGGGCTCGGCTGCAACTCAAATTGAGGCGCGACGAGTACGACCTCGTTCACGCGCAGTTCGGCCAGAGCGGCATCGTGGCGCTGCCGAAAAGGCTCCCGCTCGTGGTGACTTTCAGGGGCAGCGACCTGCTGGGCATCGTCGGCGACCGCGGCGGGCGCTACACGCGGCTGAGCGGGATTCAGAAGCGCGTGAGCCGCATCGTGGCCCGCCGCGCCGACGCGCGCATCGTCGTCTCCGAGCACATGAAGAAGAATCTTCCGGGAGGCTTAGACGCGCACGTCGTCCCCTCGGGCATTGATTTCCAACTGTTCGCGCCCGTGCCGAAGGACGAGGCGCGACGCCGTCTGGGGCTGCCGTTGGAAGAGCGTTTGATTCTCTTCGTCGGCCGTCCGACGCAAGGGAGAAAGAGGCATTGGCTGGCCGAGCGCGCCGTCGAGGTCTTGAACGAGACGACGACCGCGCGCCTCGTCGTCGCCTGGAAGGTTCAGCACACGGACATCCCCGTCTACATGAGCGCCTCGGACGCGCTCGTCTTCACCTCCATGCAGGAAGGCTCGCCCAACGTCGTCAAGGAGGCGCTGGCGTGCGACCTGCCAGTGGTTTCTGTGCCGGTGGGCGACGTGGAGGAGCGGCTGCGTGGAATCGAAGGGTGCGAGTTGTGCGCGGACGAGCGGCCGGAGACGATCGCCGCCGCGCTGCGCAAAGTTTTGACAAGGGGCGGGCGCGTGCGTGGCCGCGAATCGGTCGCGCACCTGGACGAAAATCTAATCACGGCCAGGGTGATAGACATTTACAGGTCGGTCCTGGCGAACCAGAGGGTGTCAGAGAAGACACAATTGATGAGCAGAGTATCGCAGGCCGGTAGGTAGATTGGTTGCCTCTTCCGCCTTGCGACCCCGTGCGGCTCAGGTCATCGAGAAGGCGCGGCACGAGCGGCGCGCTTCTTTTTTAGCTTCAGCTCTGAAAGGAGAGCCTTTCCAAATTTCAACCGCCGGTGAAGCGTCAAGCTCCACCGGCGGCTGGTGTTGATCTCAGTCGCAGTAAGAAGTGACGGCGGGGGCCGTCAAAAGTCAGGCCGCGAGTGGAGTCTTCTTGCTCCCCACTCGCGGTTTAGTTCTACCGGCCCCGCATCGTCAACTGAGTGTAGGCCGGGGAGCGCCCGCCAGCGCGCCCCGGTCTTTACATCAACCTCCAACCTTCTCGGGGAAGAAAGTCAATGCAACCAAATCCTATCATAATCGAGGAGACGCCTGCCCAGCTGCCGGACGCCGAGTTCGGCGAAGAGGCGGCCGCCCTCGTTTCCGCACAATCACAGCTCCTGGACGCCAACGTGCTCCCCTTCCACAGGGAGTTCGCGGCCGCCGACTACGACCTCTCGATCCTGCCGGACACGGCCGTCGAGCGCGTGCTGCGCGGCCGCCGCAGCCTCTACTCGACTCGGCCCGTGGGCCAGCGCCTCGTCTACCGCGCGACCAAGCGCGGGGTTGACGTGACGGTCTCGGCCACGCTGCTCCTGTTGACGCTCCCGGTTTTCGCCGTCGTCGCCCTGCTCATCAAGGTGACGAGCCGCGGCCCCGTCTTCTTCCGCCACAAGCGGCTCGGGCGCGGCGGGCGCGAGTTCGGCTGTCTCAAGTTCCGCACGATGGTCGTGGACGCGGAGGAGCTGCTCAAGCGCGACGACCTCCTGCGCCACAAGTTCGAGCAGGACTTCAAGATCAAGGACGACCCGCGCATCACGCGCGTGGGGCGCATCCTGCGCAAGACGAGCCTGGACGAGCTGCCGCAGCTCTGGCACGTCCTCAGCGGCGGGATGAGTCTCATCGGCCCGCGCCCCATCGTCCAGCCCGAGCTGGGAAAATATTCCATCTACGGGAACAAGCTGCTGACGGTCAAGCCCGGCCTGAGCGGGCTCTGGCAGGTCTGCGGCCGCTCGGACACGACCTACCCGCAACGCGTGATGATGGACATGCACTACATTGACCACCGCTCGCTCGTGCTCGACCTGCGGCTCATGGTCCTGACGCTCGTCGCCGTCGCGCGCAAGAGCGGGGCGTGCTGAGAGCAGTGGGCAGTGGTCAGAAGTCAGTGGTCAGTTAAGGGACGGTAACGTGCGGCCGTGCCGAAACTGTCACCCGACGCCTTAAAAGTTTTTCTTTTAACTGACCACCGACCACTGACCACTGACCACTTTTAGTCATGCGTATTCTCTTCATCGCACAAATCTTCCCGCCGGAGATGGGGGCGGCGGCGAACCGCCTCTACCCGATTGTCCGCGGGTTCGCGGACGCGGGGCACGAGGTCTCTGTCGCCACGGGGATGCCGAATTACCCGCGGGGCGAGGTCTTCCAGGGGTACAAAGGCAGACGCGTCATGCGCGAGGAGGCGGACGGCTACAGCGTCTTCCGCACGCATTACTTCACGACGCCGCGCAACCAGTCGAAGTGGGCGCAGCTGCGCAACTACCTGGGCTTCATCCCGGCGGCGCTGCGCGGCGGGCGGCGCGCGGGGAAGCTGGACGTGGTGTTCGTCACCTCGCCGCCCATCTTTTCTGTTGTCCCGGCTATCTTGCTGGCGAAGGCGCGCGGCGCGAAGCTCGTCCTGGACGTGCGCGATTTGTGGCCCGACGAGCTTTTGACTTACGGCGGCTTCCGCGAGGGCTCGGCGGCCGTGCGCGTCACGCGCGCGATTGAGCATTGGGCCTACCGCGAGGCGGACTGCGTGGCGGCGACGACCGAGGCCATCCTGGACGCGGTCGTCGAGCGCGGCGTCGAGCGCGGGCGTACCTTCTTCCTGCCGAACGGGGCCGACCTCGAACTGTTCCGCCCGCTGCCGGCGCAGAACCCGCTCGCGGCCCAGTATCCTTTCGGCGACCGCTTCGTCGTGATGTACTCCGGCCTCTTCGGCATCAAGCACAGCCTGGAAGTCATGCTCGAAGCCGCCGCGCTCCTGAAAGAGCACAAGGAGATAGTCTTCTTCCTCGTCGGCAACGGCGCGCGGCGCGACGCGCTCGTGCAGGAGGCGAAGGAGAGGGGGCTCGACAACGTCATCTTCGGAGACGAGCGTGGGGTGAAAGAGATTCCGCACCTGATGGCGCGGGCCGATCTGTGCTTCGCCGCAGTCCGCCCCGAGCCGTACCCGAAGAAGGTCGTCTCCGTCAAAGTCTTCGAGTACCTGGCCTGCGAGAAGGCCGTCGTCGGCGCGCTCTCGGGCGAGAGCGCGCGCGTGCTGGAAGAGTCCGGCGGCGGCGTGGTCGTCCCGCCCGGCGACGCGCGCGCGACCGCCGACGCCATCCTCGCCCTCTACCGCGACCCCGCGCGCCGCGCCGAGATGGGCAGGACGGGCCGACGCTACGTCGAAGAGAATTACTCGCGCTCCGTCTGGGCCGCACGCCTCGAACGCAGGGTCAGCGAACTGTGCCAGCCCGCCGAGGTGCCGCAGCCCGCTTACCAGGCGGGCGATTGAACGACATTGCGGATTTCGGATTGCGGATTAGGAAGACAGATTCAAGCCTTTGCGCCTTACGTCTTCGCTTTGCGCCTTTGCGCGAAACAGCCGTTCTCGCAAAGGCGCAAAGTAAAAACCAAAGGCGCAAAGACTTGAATGATTTCTTTTCAATCCGCAATTCGCAATCCGAAATCCGCAATATGAAGAGGCCGTTAGTTCTGCTCCTCATGCTGCCCGTGCCGGTCGTCGCCGCGCTCCTGGTCTTCCACTTCCGCGGGGCCGGGCCGTCGGTGAGTGAGCAAGCCGCTCGCGGCGGCGAGGCGCGGAGTCTCGCGGCGGTTCCCGGGGCGCAGGCCATCACGAGTCTGACCGTCAGCCCGGCGGCGGCCGTGGGCGGAGGCTCCTCGGTCGCCACCGTCACCCTCAGATACCCCGCCGAGGGCACGGGGGCCGTCATCAATCTTTCGACGGACGGCCCCGCGCTCGCGCACGCGCCGCGTAGCGTCACCGTCCCGGCGGGTCAAAAGAGCGCAAGCTTCGTCGTCAAGACCGAGCGCGTGGCGGCGCAGACGACAGCCGAGCTTACGGCCTCTTACGCTTCCGCGTCCGCGTCCGACCAGTTGACGCTCATGCCGCCCGAGCGACCCGGCTGGTACGTGTCAGTCAACGGCAGCGCCAAAGGCCGCGGGACGAAAGATTCGCCGTGGGATTTGGCGAGCGCGCTCGCCGGCCGCAAAGAGGTCAGACCGGGCGACACCGTCTGGCTCAAGGGCGGGCGCTACAGCGGCGCTTTTACCAGCACGCTTGAAGGCACCGAGAGCGCGCCCGTCATCGTCCGCGCGCTCCCGAACGAGCGCGTGATAATTGACCGCGCGGGCGTCTCCGCAGCCAAGCAGCCGGCGCTCAAGGTCAAGGGCGCGCACGTCTGGTTCTGGGGCATAGAGGTGACGAACTCAGATAAGGACCGCGGCCGCAAGAGTCCTGACACCGGCAGGGACGAGCCCTGGCGCGGCTCGGGCGCGGACGTGTACGCCCCGAATGTGAAGTTCATCAACATGGTCTTCCACGACAACGGCCACGGCATCTGGGACAAGCAGGACGGCACGGAGATCACGGGCTGCCTCTTCTTCTACAACGGCAACAACAAGCGCGAGCACGGCCTCTACGTCGGGAACAGCGTTGGCACAAAATACATCACCGACAACGTCCTCTTCGCGCAGGGTGGCTACGGCATCCTGGCGCACTCCGACTCGCCCAAGAGCGCGCAGCGCGGGCTCCACATAGAGGGCAACGTCAGCTTCGACAACGGCGCGCTCACTTCGGACGACCAGACGACCGGCAACATCCAGGTGGGCGGCGTCGAGGGCGTCTCCGCCGAGCGCGTCGTCATCAGGAACAACTACGTCTACAACTCCCCCGAGAGCGCCGCCGCCAAGAACAACGGCATTCGCCTCGGCTATGAGGACAAGAACAACCGCGACGTGAAGGTCCTGGACAACTACATCGTGAGCGCACGCCCCTTGCGCCTCTGGTGGTGGCAGGCGGTCGAGTTCCAGGGCAACACCATCTACTCGCAGAGGGAGGCCGTGGACGTGTTGATGAAGCCCGGGGCGCAGTATCGCTGGGACTTCAACACCTACTTCAGCGGGCGCGGGCGCGGCCTCTCGTTCGTCCGCGGCGACGAGTCGTTAGACTTCCCGCGCTGGCAGGAGGCGACGCGCCTCGACGCGCACAGCCAGTTCTTGCAGAGCGACAGCCTGCGCCCCGCGGGCACGGTCGTCTTCGTCCGCCCGAACAGGTACGAGGCGGGCCGCGCCAACGTCGTCGTCTACAACTGGGAGTTGAATGACGAGGTCGCCGTAGACCTTGGCACAATTCTGCCGAAGGGCGCGGCCTTCGAGGTGCGCGACGCGCAGAACTTTTTCGGTGAGCCGGTAGCCGCGGGCACTTACGACGGCCGGGCCGTGCGGCTGCCCATGAAGTTAAAAGAGGTCGCGTCGCCCGTCGGCAAAGTTGAGCGCGCGCCGGCTCACACCGCGCCCGAGTTCGCCGTCTTCATCGTCCGCCAAACCTCTAGGCCGAACAATCAACCGGGTGCGGAGAGTCTGAAGTCCGGGGCCGCCGCGCGCGAATAGCTTTTCGCCGCGCAGCCCCATGTGTCTCCCCAAACCAAGACTTCGGAGCATAAGACCCATGACACAAACGACCTTCCAGATCGCGGCCGTGGACTGCTGCGAGCACGTGCTCGCGGCCGTAAGCGAGGGGCTGCCCTCGCGCTTCACGACCATCACGGCCAGCGACAACGCGCGCATCGTCGAGGCGGACAATAAGGTTGACCTCATCGTCATAGGCTTGGCGCGCTACCCCGTCCGCCGCCTCTTCATCAGCCAACTGCGCCGCATCTACCCGGACGTTCCCGTCCTCATCATCCGCCGCACCGCCGAGGGCTCCGGCGAGAGCGTGTGCGGCGAGTTCATCCTGAGCGACCGCGCGGGCCAGGCCGATTTGGAGATCGTCAGCGCACTCAGGCCCGTCCTGCCGTTCAGGCCGTGCGCGCACGCGCACAAAGCTACGAGCTACGACCTCGTGCGCCGCGTCGTGCGCGTCATCGCGGAAAAATACCCGGACCCGGAACTGAATCTGGCACAGGTGGCGGGGGAACTGCCCATCTCGCCCATCTACCTCTCGCGCGTCCTCAACCGGAAAGTCGGCATCAGCTTCCGCCAGCTCCTGCGCCACACGCGCATCGAAGAGGCCAAGCGGATGCTCGCCTCGCGCCACTACAGCGTCAAGGAGGTGGCCGAGCGCGTAGGCTTCTCCGACTGCCACTACTTCTCGCGCAGCTTCAAGGAACTGACCGGCCAGAGCGCCAGCGAGTTCCGCGCCCAGGACACCATCTTCGGCTGACACGGGCACGCGTTCGCACCCCGCTATAAATTCACCCGCCGACCTCCCGCCATTTTTCTTGACATAACGCGCGGGGCCGACTAAATTGGCCCAGCGATGTCCGGCCGCCCTCCGAGCGAACCTTACGGGCGGCGCTCCCGTTGACTCACCCTTTGCGCAGAGTTTCGCCGCGCTCTTTCCCCCAGGAGTAAAGTTATGCCCTCAGTCCCCGCGCGCCGCCCCAGATTCAGGCATCATGTCGCCTTCACACTCGCGCTGGCCCTCCTTCTCAATCTCCTCCCGCTGAGCGCCCTGACCTCGACTGCTCAGGAGAGGCCGCGCGCCGCGGCGCAGGAATCGTCACCAATCCTGGCGGAGTTCAAGGAATGGGTGGAGCAGTTCAAGCTCGGCGGCACGACCGCCGCCTCCGCGGACAAGGGGGAAGAGTTGGCGCGGCGGCGGCGCGAGGTGATGGCGCGCCTCGTCGAGGAAGACCCGCGGAGCGCCGTGGAATTGGCCGTGCCGGCCCGCGTCAGGCAGAAGCTGCCGGAAGAGATTCGCCAGCACGTCGAGCAGGAGGTCAGCGGCTACGGCGACTACCTGGTCTTTATCTACGACGAGGCGGACCCGCAGACGGGCGAGTTCACCCGCTCGCGCACGGAGCGCAAGGTCGTGCTTGGCGGTCAGACTTACGAGGCCAGAGTCTACGGGCGCAAGGAAGGGATGACGACCAAGCTTAACATCCCGCTCAGGGGCGTCGTCGTGGGCGACCGTGTCGCGCTGGCGGAGAGCCCGGTCAGGTTGCTGGACGAGGACGAGAGGGTGAGCGGCCCCGGCTCGCCGGGCGTTGACGCCGAAGTCGGCGGGAAGGTTCTGCATTTCGAGAGCCGGGAGGAGCTGGACCGCTTCGGGGCGGAGTTAGAGAAGCGCGAGATGACCATCGGGCCTTCCGCCGGAGCCCCCGCCGTGAAGGGCGCGGACGCCCCGGTCACCAACGTCACGCCCGACTCGCCCTGGACCGAAGGCGCGAAGACCATCCTCGTGATGAGGGTGGATTTCTCGGACGTGCCGGGCGAGCCCGTGGACGTGTCCAACATCGCGTTCACGCTGGCGCGCGGCCAGACGTTCATCACAGAGCTGGGCAGCTTCTACAAGACCAACTCGTACAACAAGACCAACATCACGGGCGCGGTGACGCCCGTGCTGAGGATGCCGCAGACCGCCGCCTGGTACGGGAGCAACAACAAAACGGATCAACTGTTGATTGACGCGCGCGCGGCGGCCCTGGCCGCCGGCCTGAACACGGCCAATTACAACCTGGACGTGGTCATCTTCAAGAGAATTAACGACTGGTCGTGGGCCGGCCTCGGCGCTCTCGGCGGGAAGGGTTCCTGGCTCAACGGCTATTACAACCTGCGCGAGTCGAGCCACGAGATAGGCCACAACTACGGTCTCAACCACGCGAACCTCTGGAAGACGACCGACGGGACGCCCATCGGCACCGGGACCAGCCAGGAGTACGGCAACCCCTTCGACTCGATGGGTGCCAACGGCGACAGCACCGGCACCAGACATTTCGGCGCGTGGTATAAGAACTATCTGAACTGGCTCCCGGACGCGGACGTGCTGAACGTCGCGGCCGGCGGCACCTACCGCCTGCAAGCCTACGATTCGGGAACCGCCGCGGGCCGCCGCGCTCTGAAAATCCAGAAGGACGCGAACACTTACTACTGGGTCGAGTTCCGCCAGGCCATCCTCAGCAACGCCGCGCTCCTGAACGGGGCGGTCGTCTACTGGGGCTACACGACCAACAAGCAGAGCAACCTCCTGGACATGGTGCCGACCAACGCCGACCCGAACGACGCGCCGCTCGTCGTCGGGCAGACGATGACGGACACCAAGAACGGCATCAAGATTACGGCCGTCGCCAAGACGACGAGCGTCCCCGCGCAGTTGGACGTTAACGTCACCTTCACCACGAACCTCGGCGCGCTGACCGTCCCGTCGGCCGTGGCGGGCGGCAGCACCGTCACCGCCACTGTGAGCTTGAACGCGCCGGCCCCGACTGCCGGCGCGCTCGTGACCCTAAGCGACGACCTGCCGGCGACGACGCTGCCGGCCAGCGTTACCATCCCGGCCGGCGTCAAGAGTAAGACTTTCACCTTCACGACCAAGGTGGTCACGGCCAACCAGGCCGGCACGGTCAAGGCCAATTACAGGGGCGTTGAGAAGAGCGCGGCGCTGACTTTGCAGCCGACGGCGCTTTCGTCTCTCACCCTGAGCAAGTCTCCCATCGGCGGCGGGGGCGCGCTCACAGGGACTGTGACTTTGAACGGGCCGGCCCCGGCCGGGGGCGCGGTCGTGACGCTTTCCGACAACATCGCGGCCACCACGCTGCCGGCGAGCGTCACGGTGCCGGCCGGCGCGAAGACCAAGCTCTTCCAGATCACCACGGTCGCGGTCACGGCCAGCCAGAGCGGGAACGTGACGGGCAGCTACGGCGGCGTCAGCAAGAGCGCGGCGCTGACGGTCGCGCCGCTCGGCCTGGAGTCCCTGACGGTCAACCCTGCTTCCGCGGCGGGCGGCGTCAACGTCACGGGCACGGTGACGCTGAACGCCAAGGCCCCTGCGGGCGGGCTGTTGGTCACGCTGAGCGACAACATCGCGGCGACGACCGTGCCCGCCAACGTGACGGTCCCGGCCGGCGCGACCTCCAAGACTTTCACCATCACGTCGGCCCTCGTCGCGGCGAGCCAGACCGGCAACGTGAGCGCCAAATACGGCGCGGTCACGAAAACGGCCGCGCTGACCATCAGGCCCGCCGCGCTCTCTTCGATCACGCTCGACCCGGCGTCCGTGGCGGGCGGCAACAGCGTGACCGGCACCGTCACGCTGGACGGCCCTGCCCCCGCGGCCGGGGCCGCCGTGACCCTTTCGGACAACCTCGCCGCGACGACCGTGCCGGCCAAAGTCACGGTGCCCTCGGGCGCGTCCAGTAAAACTTTCACGATCACGACGGCCGTCGTCTCCGCCAGGCAGACCGGGACGGTCACGGCCGTCTTCGCGGGCGTCACGAAGACCGCCCCGCTGGCCGTGAGGCTCATGGGCGTGCAGTCAATCACCGTGAACCAGAACCCGATAGTGGGCGGGAGCAACGCGACGGCGACCGTCACGCTGGACCGCTTGCCCGCCAGTAACACCGTCGTCACGCTGAGCGACAACCTGGCGGCGACGACTATCCCGGCCACCATCACCGTGCCGGCCAACACGCTGACTAAGACCTTCACCATCACGACGACGTTCGCCCTCCCCAGCCAGCGGGGCACGCTGAACGCGGCGCTCAACGGCGAGACCCGCTCGTTGAGCCTGTCCGTCGTCAACACCCAGTTACAACTGCTAGCGAACCCGGGCTTTGAGCTGGGACGCGTCTCGTGGATCGTCAGCAGCCCGGGCGGCATCGGCAAGGTGATCGAAAATTCGAACGGGCAGCGGGTCAATTCCGGGCTCTGGGACGGCTGGCTCGGCGGCTACAGCGGGGCGGTCTCCGAATCCCTGTACCAGCAGGTCACGATTCCCGCCGACGCCATCACCGCGGACCTCAATTTCTACCTCTGGCTGCCGACGACCGAGACCACGACGACGCTGGCTAATGACACGCTGAAGGTTCAGATACAGAACGGCAGCGGGGCGGTCTTGGCTACCCCGGTCGCCTTGTCGAACCTGGATAGGAACGGGTGGTTCACGAAGAAGACGGTCAATCTACTGCCCTACAGGGGACAGACCATACGTGTCTTCTTCCTGAGCAATATGGGCAACGACGCTTTGACCACCTGGTTTTATTTGGACGACATCACGCTCGACGTGATTCGTTAGTACGATTTCCCGGAAATCTTCCGAAAATTCGTCAGCACCGCGGGGCGGATGTTGTTTTCCTGTTACATCCGCCGGATTTTCTTGACTTCGCGCCGCGGGGCGGATTAACTTTTGCTCACAACGTCCGGCGCTTCTTACTAAACCGCCCCCCGTCCGTCTCCCCACGCCGGTAGTTTGCGCGGCTTCATTAAGAACATCCCCCGACGTCCCGTCTTCTTACCGCTGATTTCAAGCGAGGAGAAGGATGTTCGCTCCCACGCCTCGACCGAAACGCCACGGGTTTGCCGCCGCGTTCATTCTCGCCTCCTTCCTCTGCGCCGGCCCGCTGGCGCGCACGGCATTTTACGCACAATCAACGACCGACCAGCCCGAAGCGCAACAGTCGCAGGAAGGCCGTAGCGCGCTGGCGAACTCCCCTGCGTTGGAGGAGTTCAGGCAGTGGGTCGAGCAGTTCAAGCTCGGCGGGACGGTCGCAGCCTCCGAGCAGACGGGGCGGGAACTGGCAGCCAAACGGCGGGCCGTCATGGCGAGGCTCGTCAGGGAAGACCCGCGGAGCGCCGTGGAACTGGCCGTGCCCGCGCGCGTCAGGCAGAAGCTGCCAGAGGGGATTCAACGTGAAGTCGAGCAGGAGGTCAGCGGCTACGGCGACTACCTCGTGCTGATCTCCGACGAGGCGGACCCGCAGACGGGCGAGTTCGTCCGCTCGCGCACAGAGCGCAAAGTCGTGCTCGGGGGCAAGACTTACCATGCCAGCGTCTACGGCCGGAAGCTGGGGATGACGACGAAGCTCAACATCCCGCTCAGGGGCGTCGTCGTGGGCGACCGTGTCGCGTTGGCCGAGAGTCCCGTCAGGGTGCTGGACGCGGACGAGCAGGGCGCGGCCCCCGCCGGGCAGGGGATTGACGCGGAGGTCGGCGGGCGCGTCATGCACTTCGAGACGCGCGAGCAGTTAGACCGATTCGAGGAGGAACTGAAGAAGCGCGAGCTGACCATCGGGCCGCGTGGGACGGGGAAGGCGGGCGGGACGACGGACGCGAAGGAGGCGGACGCCCCCGTCGGCGACGTGACGGCCGCTTCGCCCTGGACTCAGGGCGCGAAGACCGTGCTCCTGATGAGGGTTGACTTCTCCGACGCGCCGGGCGAGCCCGTCGGGGCTGACGGGACGGCGCTGACCACGGCCTACGGCCAGTCGCTCCTGAACACGCAGGTCAACGAGTTCTACAAGGCCAACTCCTACAACGCGACTTCCATCACGGGGACCGTGACCAAAGTGCTGAGGATGCCGCGCACGGCCAACTATTACGGCTCCGCCAACGACTTCCTCCAACTACTAGCCGACGCGCGGACGGCGGCGACGCGCGCCGGCTACAACATAGACAGCTACGACCTGGACATCGTCGCCTTCAAAAGAATCGAAGCCTACACCTGGGCGGGTCAGGGCTACATCGGCGCGAAGGGAACCTGGCTCAACGGCTACTTCACCATCCGCGAGACGAGCCACGAACTGGGCCATAACTTCGGCCTCAATCACGCCAACCTCTGGAAGACCACGAACGGCACGGTCATCGGCACCGGGACGAGCGTCGAGTACGCCAACCCCTTCGACGCGATGGGCGGCGGCCACACCACCGTCACCCACCACTTCGGCACCTGGTTCAAGACCCTGCTCGATTGGCTGCCCGTCGCGTCCGTCAAGACAGTCACAGCGCCCGGGACGTACCGCCTTCAGCCGCACGACCTCATCAGCTCGACGGGCTTGCGCGCGCTTAAAATCCAGAAAGACTGGCAGACTTTTTACTGGGTCGAGTTCCGCCAGGCAATCACGGAGTACCCGGCGGTCGCCGACGGGGCCGTCATCTACTGGGGCTACTCCGATAACGTCAAGAGCAACCTGCTCGACATGACTCCTTCGACGAGCGCCGGGGCGGACGACGCGCCGCTGGCCGTCGGGAAGAGTTTCACCGACACGCGCGAGGGCCTCAGGATTACGGCGACGAGAAAGACCACCACGTCGCCCGCCGAGCTGGACGTGACCATCTCTTACACCATCAACCTCAGCACGCTCGCGCTCAACCCCACGGCGGTCATCGGCGGGGCCAAGATAAATGGCACAGTTACGTTGAACGCGCCGGCCCCCTCGCTCGGGGCCGTCGTCCAACTGAGCGACGACCTCGCGGCGACCTCCATGCCCGCGAGCGTGACGATTCAGCCGGGCGCGCGGTCGCAGACCTTCACCATCTCCACGAAGACCGTCGCCGCCAGCCAGACCGGCACGTTCACGGCCAGCTACAGGGGCGTCAGCAAGACCAGCCCGCTGACCGTTGACCCCATAACTGTCTCCTCGCTCAAGTTGAGTAAGCCCGCAATCGGCGGGGGCGGCAGCGTGACGGGGACTGTCACGATTAACACGGTCGCCCCGTCCTCGGGCGTGGTCGTCATCCTCGGCGACAACATCGCTGCGGCCAAGACGCCGCCGAGCGTCACGGTCCCCGCGGGCGCGCAGAGCGCGACCTTTACCGTGACGACCGATTTCGTGGACGCCGCGCAGAAGGGCACCGTCACGGCGAGCCGCGGCGGCGTGACGAGGAGCGTCGCGTTCAGGGTGGACCCGACGGCGCTCTACTCGCTGACGCTCAAGCCTGCGGCTGCGGCCGGGGGCGGCAGCGTCACGGCCACTGTGAAGCTGAACGGGCCGGCCCCGCCGGCCGGCGTCGTGGTTGATTTGAGCGACGACATCCCGGCCACGACGCTGCCGGCGAGCGTCACGTTCCAGGGCGGGGAGTCTGACCTGACGTTCACCATCACGTCACAGGGGGTGGACGCCAGCCAGAGCGGTTACGTCACGGCCAAGTCCGGCGCGGTCGTCAAGAAGGCCGCGCTCACGCTTCGCCCGCTCGCGCTCTACTCGCTCAAACTCAACCCCGCGTCCGTGGCCGGGGGCAACACCGTCACCGGCACAGTCTCGCTGGACGGCCCGGCCGGCCCTTCGGGGGAAGTCATCACGCTCTCGGACGACCTGGCGCAGGCGACGACCCCCGCGAGCCTCACCATCCCGGCCGGCGCGAAGAGCGCCACCTTCAGGATAGAGACTGTGGAGGTTGACGCCTCGTACACGGGGACCGTGACAGCCACCCGCGGCAGCGTCACGAAGGCCGCCTCGCTGACGGTCAGGCCCGTGAGCGTGCGCTTCGTAGACATCAGCCAGAACCCCATACCGGGCGGGAACACCGCGACGGCGACCGTCTACCTGGACCGCACGCCCAAGACCGACACGGTCGTCACGCTCTCGGACGACCTGCCGGCGACGACCATGCCGGACAGCGTGACCGTCCCGGCCGGTGCCTTGAGCGTCAGCTTCGACATCGCGACGACCTTCGCCGTCCCGAGCCAGCGCGGCAAGTTGACGGCCGCCGCGAACACGGAGTCGAAGAGCTACACCTTGTCGGTCGTCAACACTGGCTCGCAGCCCCTGGCGAATCCGGGGTTCGAGATCGGTCTAGTCAACTGGGAGGTGGCTAGCCCGTGGGGGCCGGACAAGGTCATCTACCGCGGGGGCGAGTCGGACTCGCACACGGGCCAGTGGCTCGCCCTGCTCGGCGGGCTGCCCACGGCCTCCATGGAGAGTCTCTACCAGCCGGTGACGATTCCCGCGGACGCCAGGGCCGCGAACCTCAATCTTTACCTCTGGGTCTACACGCTCGATACCAGTTCGGTCGCCTCCGACAGACTCGAAGTTCGAGTAGAGGTGGGGGGGCCGGAGCATACAGAGACCGTCGCCGTCTACACGAACCTGGACAAGACGGGCTGGTACGTCCTCAAGACCGTAGACCTGTCGCCTTACAGAGGCCAAACCATCAAGCTCGTCTTCTGGAGCAGCACGGACCAGTCATCAACCTGGTTCTACATTGACGATGTCACGCTCGATGTAATACAGTGACGACGCCGAGGCCGAGTCGTTTGTCAGAGTCGCAAGTCTTCGGCGGGAGCTGCGTCGCGTTACTGAGCCCCCCTGCCGCCCCAGCGCCATCGCACGCGTCCGAGATGATAACCGGCCAGGACTCAAGAGCGGTCTGATCACGCCGATTTTGAGCTTCGCGGCCCTTCCGCCCGACACGCCTTTTGCCGCGGTCTGTATCGTCAATTCAGGTAGCCTCATGCGCACAAGATTATTCGTCCTTCTCAGTCTCATTCTGCTCGCCGTGGGGAGTTCGGCGGTCGCCAGTGCGCAGGCCAGTCTCAACCTCGCGGACTTCGGCGCGGTCGGCGACAACGTCGCGGACGACGGCCCGGCCTTGCAGAGCGCCCTCAACGCCCTGGCCGCAGCCGGCGGCGGGACGCTCATCGTCCCGCAGGGCCGCTACGCCATCGTCACGCCCGTCTCCAAGGACTTCACTGGGCTGGCCTCTTCGGTCTCCATTCTGGGCGTCGAATCGTTCACGGTCGTCAACCACAGGGGCACGGGGAATGAGAAGAGCGAGGGCCTGGGCCTGACCTCGGAGTTCTACCCGAAGACGGGAGCGGAGCAGGATGCCCTGACCGTCACGGGGCTCGACACTTTTCTGATTAAAGACATAGCCTTCGTCGGGACGCTCGGGGTGGACACCGACGCGAAGAACACGCTCGTCATGCGCCGGATCGGGGAGGCCACCGTCAGGCATTGCGAGTTCTACGCGTTGCGGAGCCGGGTCCGCGGCGGCTCGATCATCACGGCCTGGGAGAGCAAGCTCAAACTCGATCAGAGCAAGATTCTGGGCTGCACCGGCAACACCGCGGCCAGCGTCGCCGTCCTTCACAACCACCTGTGGAAGGGCGTCGAGGTGACCGACACGGTTTTCGGCGACTACGGGCAGCGACCGCAGTTGTACGGCAAGATGACTATCTCGCCCATCGCCTGGATCGCCATCAACAGCGCCGCGCCCGTGACGAGCGACTCGCCGCGCCGAGAGGTCGTCCTCCGCAACGTCTTCATGGACGAGGGCGGCTGGGTCGGCCTCTACAGTCTCCCCTTCGGCAGCGACCGCAACAGGGCGAAGGCCGACCTCGTCTACATCAGCGACATGATCGAGAACGTCGGCCACTTCGAGACGTTCGGGCTCAAGCTGACTGAGGCCAAAAGTCTGCTCGTCGAGAAGTCGCGCTACAAGTGGAGCCGCAACGCTTCGGCCGCCATCTACACGCAGCAAATCGAGACGGCCATCCTCGACCAGACCGAGTGCGTGGACGACGCCGACCGCATCGCCGCCACTCCCGAGACGGGCAGCCTCTACGTCATTGATTCCGTCTACGCGACGCTGGACTCGCAGGCGCAGTCCACTAGCGTCATCACGACCGTCAACGCCGGCGACGACCCCGTCCAATACGTGCGCCAGCAGTACGAGACTTTGCTCGGGCGCGCGCCCGACCCGGCGGGCCACTTCTACTGGTCGAACCTCCTGCTACGCTGCGACGCCGACGCACAGTGCCTTCAGGACGGCCGCGCCGCCCTGGACGCCTACCTGGCGAGCGCGCCCGCGCCCGCCTTCTCCATCACGGGCCGCGTCACGGACGGAAACGGCCAGGGGCTCGCGGGAGTCGCCGTCTCTTTAGGCGGCGGGCAGCCGGTCACGGCGCTGACGGACGCGGGCGGCAACTACAAATTCAACGGTCTGCCGACGAGCGGCATTTACACGGTCACGCCCGCGAGTCCCGTCTTCAACTTCGGCCCCGCGGCCCGGACCATCACGACCCCCGCGGGCGACCAGACGGCGCAGGACTTCGCCGGGGCGCGCAAGACCTTCTCGGTCGGCGGCAAGGTGATGTTCGCCTCGTCCGGCTTCGCCAACCAGGAGGTGTGGGTGACGAGCACGAGCCCAGACTTCGCCCCGCGGATGGTGACGACTCAGGAAGACGGCAGCTACGTCTTCGACGCCCTGCCCGCCGGCTTCTTCTACACCGTATTGCCGAAGAGCAAAGTCTTCGCCTACACGCCCGCCGCCCGCTATATCACGAACCTGCTCGCCAACCAGGCCGGTCTGAACTTCTCCGCCGCCCGCAAGACATACGAAATCCGCGGGCGCGTGTTGTACCGCTCGACCGGCATCAACGGGGTCGTCATCAGGTTGAAGAACGCCTCGGGCGCGGTCGTCAGGAACGTCACCACGGCCACCGCAGAGAACGGTGTGGAAGGCTACTACAAGTTCACGGGAGTGCCCGCGGGCTTCGCCTACTCTGTGGAAATAGTCCCCAGTAACGTCTACTCCTACGCGCCCGCGTCCTGGACAATCGAGAACCTGTTGGGCAACGCGCAGGGGCACAGCTTCGTGGCGCAGCGCAAGCTGTTCGCCATCAGCGGCCGGGTTACGAATCCCGCCGGGACGGCCGGCATCGGCGGCGTCGTGATGAGCCTGTATGACGGCTCCGGCGTCTTTGTTAAGAAAGTGAACGCAAGCCCGGACGGGACTTATTCCATCACGGAGATTCCGGGGGGAGGCAATTACAAAGTGGTGCCCGCGAAGGCTGGACTGGCCTTCACGCCGGCGTCCAGGTCTTACACGAATCTGGGGGCCAACCTCGCGGCGCAAAACTTCACCGGGAAGTAACGCCGGCCGCCGCTTGCGGCTGCCGCGGGTGCTTTGCTACAATCCAACGTTGTTTAGTGTAAGGCGACGTGAGGCGGCGTCACAGGCCGCCATCGCCCGTTTCAAATTTTCGACAGCGAGCTCCTGAAGACCTTTGTCCATGTTGTTGACGCGAACTCGAACGACGTTTCGATTTTAACGCGAGCGACTCGGCCCCGCGAGGGGCGGGCCGCGCCGGACGAGGGCGCTTCTGTCGGATCAGACCTGAGTTAGCTATTCCCAAAGCGGGACTGCAAAATTCGATTGACGCTCCTTTCGTCCGCGAGGGCTGACGCTTCTTTGCGCGTGGCGGCCGCGCGCGCGAACTATTTCGTCCCGGCTGAAGGGAGCAACTTAAGATGAGCGAGATTAACGTCCAAATCAAGGAAGGGCAGGAGGCGCGCGTCCCCGCGGGCGTGTCCGTCGCCGAGGCCCTCAAGCGCCTCGACCGCGACCTGGCGAAGCAGTCGCTCGCGGCCCGCGTCAACGGCCGCGAGGTTGACCTCGCCTACACGCTCTTGCCGCAGGGCGAGAACGGCGAGACCGTGCGGATAGAGCCCGTGCTGCCGCAGACGCTCGAAGGCTTGGACGTGCTGCGCCACTCGACGGCCCACCTTTTGGCGGCGGCCGTCCTAGACCTCTTCCCCGGCACAAAACTCGGCATCGGCCCGGCGCTTCTCGACGACCCGCGCTACGGCTTCTTCTACGACGTGATCGCGCCGCGCCCGCTGACCGAAAGCGACCTGCCGGTCATCGAGAAGCGGATGCGCGACATAGCCAAGCGCAACCTCGCCTACCGCCGCGACGAGATTCCGAAGGCGGAAGCCTTGCGCGTCTTCGGCGAGCGCGACGAGCCTTTAAAGTGCGAGTTGATTGACGAGAAGGCGGGAGAGGTGGTGAGCGTCTACTACATTGACGGCTCGCCCTTCCTGGATTTCTGTCTGGGGCCGCACGTCCCGAACACGAACCGCCTGCGCGCCTTCAAGCTCCTGAGCCTCGCCGGGGCTTACTGGAAGGGCGACGCCGAGCGCCCGCAGATGCAGCGCATCTACGGCACGGCCTACTTCAGTCAGGAAGAACTCGACGCTTGGCTCAAGCAGCGCGAGGAGGCTGAAAAGCGCGACCACCGAAGGCTCGGCCGCGAGCTTGACCTCTTCTCGATTCAGGAGCAGTACGGGCAGGGGCTCGTCTTCTGGCACCCGAAGGGCGCGATGGTGCGCAAGATGATGGAGGACTACCTCTACGAGGAATTGGTCCGGCGCAACTACAGCCTCGTCTACACGCCGCACATCGCGCGCCGCGAGCTGTGGCAGACGAGCGGGCACGAGCAGAACTACGGCGACTCCATGTTCGCGCCGACCAAGCTCGAAGAGACGGAGTTCCGCCTCAAGCCCATGAATTGCCCGTTCCACATCGGCATCTACAAGTCGCAGCAGCGCTCCTACCGCGACTTGCCGCAGCGCTACGGCGAGATGGGCACGGTCTACCGCGCGGAGCTTTCCGGCACGCTGCACGGGCTGATGCGCGTGCGCGGCTTCACCGTGGACGACGCGCACCTGTTCTGCACGCCCGAGCAGATTGACCAGGAAATCGGCGACTGCGTTGACTTCGTCGTCGAGGTCTTGAGGACTTTCGGCTTCGACAAGGTGAAGTTCGAGCTGTCGGTCAAGGGGAGCGACACGGGCAAGAAGTATTTCGGCTCGGAGGAAGATTGGGCCAAGGCCGAAGCACGGCTCGCCGCGGCGCTCGACGCCCGCGGCGTCCCTTACGAGCGCATCGAGGGCGAGGCCGCGTTCTACGGGCCGAAGATTGACTTCAAGATCGAGGACGCCATCGGCCGCCTCTGGCAGCTCGGCACGGTGCAGTGGGATTTTAATCTGCCCGAACGCTTCGAGCTTGAGTACGTCGGCGAGGACAACAAGCCGCACCGGCCCGTCATGGTTCACCGCGCGCTCTTCGGCTCAATCGAGCGCTTCTTCGGCGTGCTCATCGAGCACTACGCCGGAGCGTTCCCGCTGTGGCTCGCGCCGGTGCAGGCCGTGGTGCTGCCGATTACGGACAGGGTGAACGACTACGCGCGGGAAGTCGCAGAGGAGCTGCGCGCGGCGGGGCTGCGCGTCGAGACCAACGTGCGCGGCGAGAAGATCGGCGCGAAGATACGCGACGCGCAGTTGCAGAAGATTCCTTTCATGCTCGTCGTCGGCGACCGCGAGATGGAAGAACAGAAAGTCGCCGTGCGTGAGAGAACCAGGGGCGACATCGGCGTGATGTCGCTCGCGGAGTTCAGGGAGAAGGCGCTCGGTCTCATCGAGACGCGCGCAACGACTAACCAGTAGTCAGTGGTCGGTGGTCAGCGGTCAGTTAAGAACAGAAGCGGATTTCTTTGACTGACCACTGACCACCGACCACTGACCACTCACACTGGAGGTGCAGAAATAGCTACAGGCTTTCGAGGACGCGGGCAGCGCCCGGACAATCGCCGGGCTCCCGCCGTGCGGATTAACGAGAGGATTCGCGTGCCCGAGGTGCGCGTCATCGGCGACGACGGCGAGCAGCTGGGCGTGATGGACACGCGCGACGCCGTCCGCCGCGCGCGCGAGCAGGGGCTCGATTTGGTCGAGGTCGCGCCCAACGCGGAGCCGCCCGTCTGCCGGATCATTGACTACGGCAAGTTTCAGTACGAGGCCAAGAAGAAGGCGGGCGAGGCCAAGAAGAAGCAGGTCGTCATCACCGTCAAGGAGGTCAAGTTCCGCCCCGGCACGGACGACCACGACTACGACTACCGCATGAAGCACGCGCGCGAGTGGTTGCAGGAGGGCGACAAGGTGAAGGCGACGATCTGGTTCCGCGGCCGCGAGATGACGCACCGCGAATTGGGCGCGCGCATCCTCGAAAGGCTGGAACGCGACCTCTCGGACGTGGGCGAAGTTGAAGCGCGGCCCCGCATGGAGGGCAACCAGATGTTCATCATCCTCGGCCCGAAGCGCCACAAGGGCGGCGGGGGCGGGGGCGGAGGCGGCTCCAAGTCCGAGCAACCGGCGCAGGGCGCGGGGCCTGCGGGCGAGCAGCCGCAGCAGAGTTAATTTTTCGATTCGCGTGGGAGCAATCTCCTAATCTAAGACCGCGAATCCGTCAGGGGAGTGATTATGCCTAAGTTAAAAACACACAAGGGCGCGGCCAAGCGTTTCCGCCTGACCGCGACCGGGAAAATCAAGCGCGGCCACAGCCACGCGCGCCACATTCTGACCAAGAAGACAACCAAGCGTAAGCGTCAGCTCGATGTTGACGGGCTGGTCTCGGAAGGAGATCAGAAGCGCGTCGAGGCAATGCTGCCTTACGGGAGAAACTAAAATTTTGTGATGAGTGATGAGTGATGAGTGATGAGTAAAAGCCTTTACTTCGTCCTCAATACTTCAGTCCTTATCCCTTTTGTGGAAAGGGGAATGAATAATGCCTAGAGCGAAACGTGGGAACAAGCGCCTCGAAAGGCGCAAGAAGATTCTGAAATTAGCCAAGGGCTACCGCGGCACGAAGTCCAAGCTCTACCGCTCGGCCAAGGAGAGTGTGGAGCGCGGCCTGAACTTCGCCTACACCGGGCGCAAGCTCAAGAAGCGCGACTTCCGCAGCCTCTGGATCGTCCGCATCGGCGCGGCCGCGCGCCTGAACGGCCTCAACTACTCGCAGTTCATGCACGGCCTCAAGACGGCCGGCATTGACCTCGACCGCAAGGTGCTCGCGGACCTCGCCGCCAACTCCCCCGACGCGTTCGCGGAGCTGGCCGGGCAGGTCAAGACCGCTTTGGAGAACGAGGGACAGCAGCAGCAGGCTGCGGCTTAGAGGAAAACGGAAAGGGTTCGACTCATGCCGGAAGGCGTAACGCAAGCAGACCCCAGGCAACAGGCCGAGGCCGCGCGCAAGGCGTTCGAGCAGGAGTTCGGACGCTTTGCTGGCTTTCGGCCGGACGCGGCCGCCGCGTCTTCGGCCGAGGCGCGGCTGAAGGAGACGGAGTCGCTCCTGCGCGACCTCGGTGATGTGCGCTCGCGCCACACTGGGAAGAAGAGCGCGCTCGCCTCCGTCAAGAAGATGATCGGGCGCGTGCCCGCGGAGGAGCGCGCCTCCTTCGGCCAACTCGTGCAGCAGATCGAGGCGGACATCACGCGCGGGATTGACGAGGCGGAGGCGCAACTGAAAGCCGCCGCCGCCGAGTTGCGCGTCGAGACCGAGCGCCTCGACGTAACGCTGCCCGGGCGTCGCCCGCGGCGCGGCCACCTGCACCCGATTACCATCCTGCGCCAGAAGATCGAAGACATCTTCGTCTCGCTCGGCTACGCGATCGAGGACGACCGCGAGATCGAGACGGACTTCTACAACTTCACGGCGCTCAACATCCCGGAGAGCCACCCGGCGCGCGATCCCTTAGACACCTTCTACACGGTGGACGGATTCGCCCTGCGCTCGCAGACCTCCACGGTGCAGATTCACGCGATGGAGCGCCGCAGCGCGCCGCTTCGCATGATCGCGCCCGGCCGCGTCTTCCGCCGCGACACGCCCGACGCGACGCACAACCCCATGTTCTACCAGGTCGAGGGGCTGTGCGTTGACCGCGGCATCACGATGGCGCACCTGAAGGGCACGCTGACGGAGTTCGTGCACCGGCTGGTTGGGCCAGAAACGCGGACGCGCTTCCGGCCCTCCTACTTCCCGTTCACCGAGCCTTCGGCCGAGGTGGACTACAGCTGCTTCAAGTGCGACGGGAAGGGTTGCCGCATCTGCAAGCAGTCGGGCTGGATCGAGCTCGGCGGCTCCGGCATGGTGCACCCGAACGTGCTCCGCACGGTTGGCATAGACCCCGAAGAGTTCTCCGGTTTCGCCTTCGGCTTCGGCATAGACCGCATGTCGGCCTTGCTGTACAAGCTCGACGACATACGCCTCCTCTTCGAGAACGACGTGCGGTTCCTGGAACAATTCAACTGACGCTACGGGGTGCGCCTCACTTCACGGGCACCCGTGGGAGAAGCGTTATGAGCTATGAAGGTAACGAGACGTTCCTGCTGCTGGGCGGCGGCGGCATGGTTGGTCAGCAGATCGCCTACGCCATCGCCGAGGAGCTGAACCCGCGCCGCATCATCATCTGCGCGCTGACGCAGGCCGAGGCGGACGAGACCGTCGAGAGGCTCAGCCAGGACTTCCCGGAGGTCAGGGACCGCGACCACGCGATGGCCGGCAACGTGTTCATCCGCCACGAGTGGAACCCGTCCTTCGGCCCCAACCCCGTCAAGCCCGGGGAGCTGACGGAAACCGAGGAGCGCCGCGAGGCGCTCTACCACGACACCTTCGGCAAGATAGAGGACGCGTATGTGCACTCGGAGCTGGTGTGGCTGATTAAAGAGTACGCGCCGGACGTGATCATTGACAGCATCAACACGGCGACGGCCATCAGCTACCAGGATGTCTACACGGCCTCCGAGCGCGCCAAAGAGGAGCTCGCCAGACTGAAGGCTGCGCTCCGCCGCCCCGCGCCGAATGCAGGGCCGCCCGACGAGGAGGTGGTCGGGTCCGCCATGCGGGCCTTCGAGGAGGTCCTGATCTCGCAGTCGGTCCCGCAGCTCGTGCGCCACGTCCTGCTTATCAACAAGGCGATGAGGGAGGCACGCACGCGCCTCTACCTGAAGATCGGGACGACCGGGACGGGCGGGATGGGGCTCAACATTCCCTACACGCACTCGGAGGACAAACCCTCGGCCACGCTGATGGAGAAGACGGCCGTCGCCTTCGCGCACACGGGACTGATGTTCCTCATGGCGCGCACGCTCGGCGGCCCGGCCGTCAAGGAGTTCAAGCCCGCGGCCATGATCGGCTACTCGGACATCGCCTTCCGCGAGAGGAGGGTGAAGCCCAAAGGGAAGGTCGGAATCCCCGGGCAGAACTTCAAGGTCTACGCCAGCCGCGTCGAGCCGCTGGCCGAGGCCGGCACGCTGGTCTTGCGCCCGGCGGCGGACGGGAGGGACGGCTACGAGGCGCTCGGCGACTTGAAAATGGTTCTCGTGAACACGGGCGAGAACGGCCTCTTCACGAAGGGCGAGTTCCAGGCCATCACGTACATGCGGCAGATGGAATACATCACGCCCGAGGAGATCGCGCGGCAGGTCGTGCTGGAGGTGGAGGGGAGTAACACCGGCTACGACGTGATCGCGGCGGTGGACGGCGCGGCGATGAACCCGACCTACCGCGCGGGCTACGTCCGCCAGTTCACCATCGAGGAGTTGGAAAAGCTGGAGGACGAGCACAGGGGGAAGGTGAAGGGTAAGGGGAGGACGAAAAAATGTTACTCGCCTTCCGTGGCGCTCGGCGAGCTGGGGCCGCCGGAACTCGGCAAGCTGCTCTGGGAGGCGCACCTGCTCGCCATCACCTACGCCACCCTGAGCGGCGTCCTCGCCAAGACGCCGCAGCAGGTGGCGGAAGAAGTCTTCAAGAAACTCGACCGCGACAAGTGGCTGTGCAACACCATCGTCTCCGTCGGCTTGCCGATACTCATCCAGACCGCCAACGGGAAGGCCCTGATCCGCGGGCCGTACATACGCATCCCCGAGGAGAAGAACCGGAACGACGCGGACATCCTCGGCCCCGAGGATATCGAGAAGTGGGCGACCAAGGGCTGGGTTGACCTGCGGCCGCGGAACATGGAAATCTGGCAGGAGCGGTTCAAGCAGATGCAGCAGCAGACCGGGCACGTGCGCGAGCGCGGATCGGCGGCCTTCACGCACAAAGCCTACCTGTCCGATCAGATACAGATTGGCGCGGTCGTCGGCTGGATATTCAATAATGAACCGGAATTCGGATACCGCATCAAATAGTTTTTATGAACATCAGTTACAACTGGCTGCGTGAGTTGACGGGCGTCGAGTCGGGGCCGAAGGAGTTGGCCGAGCGGCTGACGATGCTGGGGCTCGCCGTGGAGGTCGTGCACGAGGCGGGCGACGACTTCGTTTTGGAGATTGACCTCACGTCGAACCGGCCCGACTGCCTGTCGCACCTGGGCGTCGCGCGCGAGGTCGCGGCCGCCGAGCGTTCTCAAGTCGTGTTGCCCGAGGGCGCGCCCTCTAAGATCGAAGGCCGCGCCGAAGAGTTTACTTCCGTCGAGATACGCGATGCGGATTTGTGCCCGCGCTACTCAGGCCGCGTCGTGCGCGGCGTGAGCATCAAGCCCTCGCCCGAGTGGCTCGTCAAACGGCTCGAAGCCATAGGGCAGCGGCCGATTAATAACGTCGCGGACATCACGAACTACGTGCTGCACGAGCAGGGCCAGCCCCTGCACGCCTTCGACCTGGCGAAGCTCGCGGAGAGCCGCATCGTAGTCCGACGCGCCGCCGCAGGCGAGAAACTGAAGACGCTCGACGGCGTGGAGCGCGAGCTTGACGAGCAGATGCTGGTCATCGCGGACGCAGAGCGCGCGGTCGCCCTGGCGGGCGTGATGGGCGGCGAGGAGACGGAGATTTCAGATGAGACGCGCGACGTGCTCATCGAGAGCGCGTACTTCGACCCCGCGTCTGTGCGCCGGACCTCGCGCGTCCTGGGCCTGCGCACCGAAGCCTCGCACCGCTTCGAGCGCGGCGTGGACTACGCGGGCGTCCTGCGCGCGCAGGAGCGCTGCGTCGCTCTAATCTGTGAGCTGGCGGGCGGCGCGGCGACCGAAACGGCCGTGGACGTTTACCCGAAACGGATTGAGCCGCCTGCGGTATCCTTGCGCCCCGAAAGGGTCAAGGCGCTGACGGGACTAGACGTGGCCGAGGACGAGATGGTGCGAATCCTCACCGCGCTCGGCTTCGTCCGGCGCGACGAGGCGGCGGGCCGCGTGCTCAACTTCGTCGCGCCAACGTGGCGCGTGGACGTGGAGCGCGAGGAGGACTTGGTCGAGGAAGTCGCGCGGCATTACGGCTACGACCACATCGTGACGGAGCTGCCGGCTTCCAGCTTCGCGGGCGAATACCAGCCGAGCGAGAGGAAGCGGCGCGCGCTCAGACGTGCGCTCGTGGCCCGCGGCTACGACGAGGCCATCAGCTTCAGCTTCATCGAAGCGGCCGAGGACGGGCGCTTCGAGCTGCTGCCGGGCCTGGTCGGCGCGGACGACGGCGAGGCCCAATTCGTCACGCTGTCGAACCCCATCATAGAGGGCGTCACGCGTATGCGCCCAACGCTGCTCGCGGGGCTCCTCGGCGCTGTGCGCCACAACTTCAACCAGGGCACGCGCGACGTGCGGCTGTTCGAGACAGGCCGTGTCTTCGCGGCCAACCGCGAGCGCGGGCAACTCCCCGCGGAGCGCGAGGCGCTGGCCCTGGCGGCGACGGGCTCCGAGATCGAAGAGGGGCGCGCGGGCGGCGCGCGCGAGCTGGATTTTTACGACCTGAAGGGGGCGCTCGACGCGGCCGTGGACGCCATGAATTTGCCGCCGCTCCGCTACGAGCTGGCGCGCGCGCGACACCTGCGCGACGGGCAGGCGGCGCGCGTGCTCCTGAGTGACGGGCGGGCCGTCGGGAGTATCGGGCGACTGGACGACGCGACGGCCGCGCTCTACAAGTTCCGCCAGGCGGTCTACGTCGCGGAAGTTGACTTGAGCGCGCTGATGGAGACGGAGGAGATGCCCGTGCTCTACAGGCCGCTCGCGCGCTACCCAGGAGTCTCGCGCGACGTGTCGCTGCTCGTCGGGCGCGGCACGGCGCTCGCCGAGATGCTGGACGCGGTCGCGGCCGAGCGCGTGGGGAACTGCCGCGGGGCGAAGCTCGTTGACGTTTACGACGGGAAGAACCTGCCCGAGGGTAAGCGCTCCGTGACGCTCAGAATCGAGTACCGCGCGGACGACCGCACCTTGCGCGACGAGGAGGTGGACGAGTCGCACGCACGCCTCGTCCGCGTTTTGGAACAAAAATTCGGGGCGCAAGTTAGAGGCTAAAGGTCAGGAGCAGGCGTCAGGTTTCGGTCTTTAACTGACCACCGGCCACTGGCTGCTGACCACTGACACATTACTCTTGCGCTCGGGCGCGTGAAGTCGCATAATCGTGCGGCTAGTTTGAGCCCCTTGCCGCAATCGAGGAGATGGCGATGGTCGGATTATCTGGACTTGAGAAGTTCTCACACCTGGAAGACAAAATTTACCGCACCATCGAGCTGACGAAGACGCTTCGCCAGGAGAAGGAAGGCTTGGAGCGCGAGATCGCCTCCATCCGGCGCGAACTGGGCGGCCTGCTCAACGAGAAGGAGCGGCTGGAAGGCCAGGTCGAGCGCCTGCTCTCGGAGCGCGACACGATCCGCATGAAGGTCGAGGCGATGCTCGACGCCATCGCCACGCTCGACCCGGAAATGGCTGAGGCGGTGGTGCGCCGATGAGGGACGGGAAGGACCGCATGAGTCTGGGTAAAGGCAACATGGACGCAGCAACCACGCCGACCATCCGCGTCGAAATCTACAACCAGACCTACAACATTCGCTCCGACGGCGACAGCGAGTACATCTCGCAGCTCGCGGAGTTCGTGGACTCCCGTATGCGCGAGATTTCTTCGGGCACGCTCACCGTGGACTCGCTCAAGGTCGCCATCCTCGCCGCGCTCCACATCGCCGACGAGCTGCACCGCCTCAAGCGCCTGCACGAGCAGGCCGACTCGCAGCTCGCCTCGCGCAGCGCCGAGTGCGCCGAGATGCTCGACCGCCTCCTCAAGGTCCGCACCACCGTCGAGCAGACGAGCCCGGCCGGCAACATCGCTTTCACCTAAAAGCAGAATCCAGGAGTCAGGAGTCAGGAGTCAGAAGAAAAGGCTGCGAGCCGTTCTTCTGCTCCTGATTTTCTTTTCTCCTGACTCCTGGATTCTGACTCCTTAATTCTGTATTATCTTCCTCGGCTGAGGGAACACAGTCTGCGGGGTTCGTCACCGACGTTACGATGATTGAGCCAACGCCGATAAATAGGGAGACCGACGCCGCACATCAAGCCCGTGCAGTCCTTCATCGTTAAGGATTGCTAACGGCTGCGGCTTCTTAAAGGTCACCCACCTGTCTAGTGCAGGTTCAATTTCGGCATCGGAACGGCCAGCGCGGATTTCCCTCTGCCACGATTTCGTGAATGGTAAATGGTAAATGGTGAATAGACGCACCGTCTTCCCCATTTACCATTTACCATTTGCCATTTACAGCCTATGAAAATCTTAATGATCGGGGACGTGGTCGCGCGGCCGGGGCGCGTGGCCGTGCTGGAGCGCATACAGGACTTGCGCGAGCAGCACGGGATTGACCTCGCCGTGATGAACGCGGAGAACGTGGCGGGCGGATTCTCCATCACGCCGCCGATAGCGGACGAGCTGTTCCGGGCCGGGATAGACGTGATGACCTCCGGCAATCACATCTACGACAAGCGCGAAGTCCTGCCCTACATAGAGCGCCAGCCGCGCCTGCTGCGACCGGCCAACTACCCGCCGGGCTCGCCCGGCAGCGGCCTCTTCGTGGGCGAAGTGCGCGGCACGCGCGTCGCCGTCCTCAACCTCATCGGCCGCATCTTCATGGGGCCAGCGGACGACCCGTTCCGCGCGGCCGAAGCCGCTCTGGCGGTGATTCCCGAGGACGTGAAAGTCCGCCTCGTGGACATTCACGCCGAGGCCACCTCCGAGAAGGTCGCGATGGGCTGGTTCCTGGACGGGCGCGTCTCAGCCGTCGTCGGCACGCACACGCACGTCCAGACGGCCGACGAGAGAATCCTCCCCGGAGGCACGGCCTACCTGACGGACCTCGGCATGACGGGCTCCTACGCAGGCGTCATCGGCATGAAGACCGAAGACGTTATCACGCGCTTCACCTCCGCCGTCTACAAGCGCGCCGAGCACGCCTCGGGCCAGGCCCGCATCTGCGCCGTCGTCATTGACGTTGACGAGACGACGGGCCGCGCCCGCGAAATCACGCGCCTTTCACTTCCTCACGAACAGTAAACAGCAGAAGGCGGAAGGCAGTAGGCAGTAGGCAGCAAGGGCATTGAGTCGCCTGCTGCCTTCTGCTTTCAGCCTTCCGCCTTCTGCTATTCCGGCGCTGTTTCTTCGGGTACTCGCTCGGCGGGTGGCTGCGTCAGGTGTATGGCGTCTGCGGGGGCGGCGGCGAGGAGTTGGCTGTAGAGCAGTGGGAAGGAGCGGACGCGGTTCTCGCCGTCGGTGACGACGTGGCCGGTCTCGCCCTCCGCGATCACCTTGCCGTCGGAGAGGCGGACAATTTCGTAGCCGAACCGGAGCGAACGCTTGCGCAGCTCCGTGATGTGCGTGCGGACGATCAGCTCGTCGTCGTAGTAGGCGGGAGCCTTGTAGCGGCAGTAACTTTCCGCAACAACCAGGAAGGCGTTTTCGTTCTCCTCCATGTCGCGGTAGGAGAAGCCGCGCGCGCGGCAGAACTCCGTGCGGCCGATCTCGAACCAGACGAGATAGTTCGCGTGGTAGACTATGCCCATCTTGTCCGTCTCGGAGTAGCGGACGCGGACCAGCGTCTCGTGCCACTCCTCGAACGATGCATCTTCCGGGTAAGGGGTCGTCATCTCAAGAGAAACGCCTCCCGCGTGTCTGGTTATGGCCTCTGCTATAATCTGCTGCCTGGGCGTTTCCTGCGGACTATAAGAGCGAAAGGTCAGAGATGTCAAAGCAAATCAGACTTCAGGCGGCGGCGCTCGTCGCCGCCGTTTTAATTCTCGCCGCCCTCCTGCCGGCGGCCCCGGCCGTCTTCGCGCAGTCACAGAGCGGCGCGGCGGCCGTCGCCTCCGCCCGCGAGGCGCGCAACGCCGCGGTCGTCGAGGCGACCAAGGAGGTGCTCGCCGAGACGAGCGAGCTGCGCCAGCTCCCCATCCAGCGCGCCGTCAAGAGCGGCACGCAGTCGCGCGACCAGATTCAACGCTTCCTCGTCAAGAACATGGAGGAGGACTCAAGCCCCGCCGAGATGCACTCCTCCGAAGTCGCGCTCAAAAAACTCGGCCTCGTCCCACAGGACTTCGAGCTCCGCCCCTTCATCATCAGCCTGCTGACCGAGCAGGTCGCGGGCTACTACGACCCGCGCCAGCAGGAGTTCTTCCTCGCGGACTGGATTGACCTCGACGGCCAGAAGCCGGTCATGGCGCACGAGCTGACGCACGCCTTGCAGGATCAGCACTTCAACCTCCGCCGCTTCGAGAAATGGCCCAAAGGCGACTCGGACGCCGAGCTGGCCGCGCACGCCCTGGTCGAGGGCGACGCCTCGCTCGTCATGGCCCATTACGTCGCGCGCAACCCCGCGCGCATCATCGCGCTGATGAAGTCTATGGGAGCGAGCCAGTCCGGGACCGAAGAGATCGAGCGCGCGCCGCGGGCGCTCCGCGAGTCGCTCCTGTTCCCCTATGAGCAGGGGATGAAGTGGGCGCAGGCCCTCTACAAGCGCGAGGGTTGGCCGCTCCTCTCAAGGGCCTACAAGGAACTGCCGCAGTCCACGGAGCAAATCCTGCACGCCGAGAAATATTTCGCGCGCGAGGCCCCCATCAAACTCAATCTGGCCGACATCACGGGCGCGCTCGGCCACGGCTGGAAACGGATTGACACGGACGTTAACGGCGAGTGGAGTTACTACCTGATTCTGGACGAGTACCTGAAGTCGCCATTGGAGTCGCGCAAGGCCGCGGCCGGGTGGGGCGGCGACCGCTACAGCATTTACGAGGAGCCGAAGAGCGGGAAGGCGTGCCTCGTGCACCTCTCTGCGTGGGACACGGCGCAGGACGCGGGCGAGTTTTTCGACGCCTACGTGAAGCGCACCGAGCGCCGCTACAAGGGGGCGACGCGCGTCGCCGGCCCCTTCACGACCGCCCCCTCGAAGTGGTACGGGGGGCAGACCTGGCGCACGAGCGAGGGCCTGGTCTTCGTCATCAGAAACAACGAGTGGGTCATCGTCGTCGAGGGCTTGCCCGAGGGCGCGGACCTCAAGAAGGTGTCCGCGGCCCTGTTGGAGAAGGACTTCGTCAGGGCCAGAAACAAGAGCTACTAGGCGGCGCGGACTGTGACGACTGACGGACGAACGCGCATCCGACCCGCCACGGCCGGCGAGGCGGGCCTGCTCAGCGGCCTCGCGCTGCGGTCGAAAGCGCACTGGGGCTACGACGCCGACTTTCTTGCGGCGTGCCGCGCGGAACTGACCGTCTCGGAGGATTACATCACGAGCGCGCCCGTCTTCGTCCTTGAGGAAGACGGGCGCGTCGTTGGCTTTTACGGCTTGCGCGAGCAGGGAACGGAGCTTGAGCTGCTCTACCTCTTCGTCGAGCCGGCGGAGATTGGCGGCGGCCACGGGAAGCGATTGTGGCAGCACGCCGTCAAGACGGCCGCGCGCCTCGGCTTCCGCAAAATCACGATTGAAAGCGACCCTTACGCGGAAGCCTTCTATCTTGCGGTGGGCGCGCGTCGCGTCGGAGAGGTTTCTTCAACTTTACTGGCGGGGCGAACGTTACCTCTCATGGAGTTTGCCCTCCGGTAAACAATCGGCGAAATTGTTGAAGACATCACACACCTTCCGGCCGGATGAATTCTCTGGTAGACTCATCACCACTCATCGGGCATCTTCCCTCTGTTTGAAAACTCACTTCACTGGAGAAAAGCCACATGGATACCCCAGACGATCAAAAGCTACCTCTCGAAACTGAAAGAAAGAAATCCGGCAAACTAGGAGATTCCCCACCAAGACAGGACGAGCCGATCAGGGAATTTACGGGCCTTGAAAAGAGCGGGACGAACAGGGTCATCCCACCACTGACTGAAGAAAAGAGAGAGAGATTCCATAAAGAGTATCGGGATCATGTTCGTTCCTATGAGTTTTACCTCGAATATGGCCTCAAGGCGGTCGCGGTTTTCTATGCGGTTATCGGCGGTATCCTCTCCATTTATTTCAGTAGAAACAGGCAAGTAAATAGAAGTGTGATCCAAGTCCTTCTAGGGCTTCCAATCTTAATGAGTGGAATTCTGGGCGGCACTTTTCTGTGGGGGGCATATAAGTGGTGCAAGATGTCAAAGCACGTTAAGCGCCTCGCCCGCCGACTTGGAATCCACAGAACTCCCGACATCGTCCTCCTGACCTATCTTCTGTTGATCTTCGGTTCCTTATACATCCTGACGGGAGGCGCTCTCTGGTGGCTGATGTGGCAGCTAAAAGTGGATTAACGTAAGTTCGACGTAAGAAGAATGAGTTGCTGATCAAATTGCGCACATTGTCTTGCCTCGCCTGACTGTGATATTTTGTCGCCACTCTGAAACGCGATTAGAACCAGACAGGTAAAGCGGACCGAAGCGAGCGCGGGAGCCTTTGAGACGGGCGGGGCGAGCGCCCCGGGGCCGCCTCGATTGACGATGAAGTCTGAGACAAGACAGGCTCCCAGGGAACTGCGAATGCGCCTGCGCGAGCTGGCCGACGACCTCCGCCGGCTCGAAGCCAAAATCCGCGAGGGCGGCGGCCACGACAAGATCGAGCGCCAGCACCAGCAAGGCAAGCTGACGGCCCGCGAGCGCATCGAGCTGCTCTTTGACAAGGAGAGTTTCCGTCAGGAGATAGGTCTGCTCGTCGCCTACGACGAGTACAAGGGACAGGCCCCTGCGGCCGGCGTCGTCACCATGATCGGCCGCGTCGGCGGGCGCGAGTGCGTGGTGGTCGCCAACGACGCGACCGTCAAGGCAGGCTCGTGGTGGCCCGAGACGATCAAGAAAATCCTGCGGGCGCAGGAGATCAGTATGCGCTCGCACGTGCCGATTATTTACTTAGTTGATTCGGCGGGCGTGAATCTTCCGTACCAGGGCGGCGTCTTCCCTGGGCAGTACGGCGCGGCGCGCATCTTCTATTACAACTCGGTCATGCGCCGCTACCTGAAAGTCCCGCAGATCGCGGCCGTGATGGGGCCGTGCATCGCGGGCGGCGCGTATCTGCCCGCGCTCTCGGACATCATCCTCATGGTCGAGGGCACGTCGTTCATGGGCCTGGGCGGCGCGAACCTGGTCAAGGGCGCGACAGGGCAGACGATTGACAACGAATCTCTCGGCGGGGCGCGCACGCACAACGCCGTCTCCGGCGTCGCGCATTACCGCGTCGAGTCGGACGAGAGCTGTATTGCTAAGATCAGGGAGTTCGTATCAGAGCTTCCGGTCAAGCCGGCTCCCGCAGTCTCGATCACGGAAAGCGTGGAAGCGGCACGCCCCGCGAGGGACCTCTACGACATCCTGCCCGAAGACCACCGCCAGCCTTACGACGTGCGCGCCGTCCTAGACTGCCTGCTGGACGGCGGCCACCTGGACGAGTTCCAGGCCGACTACGCCACGGAGATGATTACGGGGCACGCGCGCGTGCGCGGCATACAGGTGGGCGTCATCTGTAACAGCCGCGGGATGATTCGCCCTGCGGCCGGCGGCCCCCCGCGCTTCGGCGGCATCGTCTACACGGAGTCGGCCGAGAAGGTCGCCTTCTTCATAGAGACCTGCAACCGTCACCAGACGCCGCTCCTCTTCCTACAGGACGTTTCGGGCTTCATGGTCGGAGCAATGGCCGAGCACTCGGGCATCATCCGCGCCGGCGCGCGCTTCGTCGAGGCGATGGCGACGGCCGCTGTGCCAAAAATCGTCCTGACCATCAACCACGCCTCCGGCGCGGGCTACTACGCGATGGCGGGCCAGGGCTTCGACCCTGACTTCATCTTCAGTTGGCCCACCGGAAGGATGGGCGTGATGGAGGGCGACTCGGCCGTGCAGGCCGTCTTCGGCACGCAGCTCGACAAGCTGAAGCAGGAAGGGAAGGAGCCCGACGAAGAGTTGAAGACGGAGATGGAGCGCGTGCGCGCCAGCTACGAGGAGCAGTTGGACGCGCGCTTCGCCGCGGCGCGCGGCTTCGTTGACGCCGTCATCTTGCCGGAGGAGACGCGCGACGCCTTGGAACTGGCGCTGCGCCTGAGTCTCAACTACGGCGGGCCGCACCTGGGGCCGTTCGTGCTGCCGCCTTCGCTGGTTTGATCAGTAATCCCCGTCAGTTTCCCGCCTGGAGCTTTCATACGCGGCGACGGCCGTCGCCGCAAGCTGTCAAACCTGGCCGGCGCGACTCCGAAAGTCTCGCGCCGGGAAGTACACTAAGAGGAGAAACAACTGTGAAGAGCAACCACACTGGAAGGCTAATCGTGCGGCTGTTTGTTATCTCGTTGCTTCTCGTCGGGGCGGATTGGGTCGCCCCGGCGCAGAACTCAAATTCCAGCACGACTACGCCGGAAGACGCATCGGCCCAGGAGATGTCCAACACGAACATGAACCGCGGCGGTCGCCGCCGACGGGGCCGCCGCCGCAGCAGTGCCGCCACGCCCGCCAACGCCTGCATGCCTGCCGCCGAGCCGGCGATGGAGACGCCCATGACGGCCCCCGTCCGCACGGGCCGCTGCGACCCCATGGCGCAGGAGCAGACGGACCTCTCGGGCACTTACACCGGGAGAGTTGGTTACACCGATGTCGTCATGGCGGGCGACGCCACGCTGACCATTAGCGGCAACGATTTCACGCTGACGAACGGCCAGATGACGCAGGAGGGGCGCGTCGTCGCCGTCACGACGTGCAACTACACGGCCGTGACGATGAGGTTCGGGAAAGACGCGTCGCTCGCGCCGAGCCCGACGTATCCGCCGCCGCCGCCGATTGTCTCGCTGCGCGCGCGTCGAACGGGCAGCGGGCTGGTTCTGGAAACTGTGCCAGGAGAGCCGCGCATGTTCTCGTTTCACCCAACGGGGGCGCGAGGCGGCGGCAAGAGCGAATTCCGCGGCGGCATGAAGAAAGGCGGCCCGCCGCCCGTCGGCATCAAGCCGCCGACCGAATGATAGCGCGCTCATTGAGCCGTCGTGGTGGTCTGTGACAATCCCCTCAGGGGAATGAACAAAACAGCCGGGGGCGGAGCAAACATTCGTTTGCTTGCCTCCGGCTTTTGACTGTTTACTGATTCCTGTTTACTGTTTACTGACATGAGAGAGAAGATTCGCATCGCGAGCGGACAGGGGTTCTGGGGCGACATGCTGGACGCGCCAGTGCGCCAGGTCGAGGGCGGCCCCGTTGATTACCTGATGCTCGACTACCTGGCCGAAGTCACCATGTCCATCATGCAGAAGCAGCGCGCGCGCGACCCCTCCGCCGGCTACGCCCGCGACTTCGTCCCGCTGATGAGGCAGATTCTGCCTGCCTGCGTCGAGCGCGACATACGCGTCACGGCCAATGCGGGCGGCGTCAACGTCGAGGGCTGCGCCGGGGCCGTGCGCGAGGTGGCCCGCGAGCTGGGGCTCTCTGGCAAGTTCAGCATCGGCATCGTCACTGGCGACGACATCATGCCGCGCATAGACGAGCTTTTAGGGCGCGGCATCGAGCTGCGCAACATGGACACGGGCGAGCCGCTTCGCGCGGTGCGCGACCGCATCCAGAGCGCGAACGTGTACCTCGGCGCGTGGCCCATGGCCGAGGCGCTCAACCGCGGCGCGCGCGTCGTCATCACGGGCCGCGCGACCGACACGGGCCTCACGCTCGCGCCCATTATTCACGAGTTCGGCTGGGGCGAGGACGACTGGGACAAGCTGTCAGCCGGCACCATCGCCGGTCACATCATAGAGTGCGGCGCACAGTCTTCGGGCGGCAACTGCCAGTACGACTGGCGCAACATCCCGGACCTCGCGAACGTCGGCTTCCCCATCGCCGAGGCTTACGCGGACGGCACATTTTTCATCACCAAGCACGACGGCACGGGCGGGCGCGTCAACGTGCCGGGCATCAAAGAGCAGTTGCTTTACGAGATGGGCGACCCCCACGAGTACATCACGCCGGACTGCGTGGCCGACTTCACGACGATTCACCTTGAAGACGCAGGCCCCGACCGCGTCCGCGTCTTCGGCATCAAGGGTCACCCGGCGACAGAGTTCTACAAAGTCTCTATCAGTTATTCGGCCGGCTTCAAGGCCGTCGGCACGCTCGTCTACGCCTGGCCCGAGGCTTACGACAAGGCGCGCGCCGCCGACCGCATCCTCAGAGAGCGCCTCGACCGTTTGGGCTTGCGCTTCGACCAGGTCTTGACGGAGTTCGTCGGCGCGAACGCCACGCACGGCCCGCTCGCCGGCGACCCGCCGCCCGACATCGCCGAAGTGCAACTGCGCGTCGGCGTGCGCGGGCCAGACCGCCGGGCCGTCGAGCGCTTCACCAAAGAGATCGCGCCGCTGATTCTCACAGGCCCGCCCGCCGTCACCGGCTTCGCGGGTGGGCGGCCCAAAGTTGAGGAGATCGTCGCCTACTGGCCCGCGCTGATTCCGAAGACGGAGATCACGCCGCGCGTAGAGGTCTCGGAGGCGTAGGGATTGAAAGCTGAAGAAGAAGCGATTACTATTCGGGCGGCCAAGATGAAGATTCAACTGACAAAGCTCGCGCACGCGCGCTCGGGCGACAAGGGCGACACGGCCAACGTCGGCCTCATCGCGCTCAAGGAAGAGTATTACCCGCTGCTCGTGCGCGAGGTGACGGCCGAGCGCGTCAAGCGCCATTTCACGGGCATCTGCAAGGGCGAGGTCGAACGCTTCGAGTTGCCCAACCTCGCCGCTTTGAACTTCCTCCTGCACGAAAGCCTCGGCGGCGGCGGCACGCTCTCGCTGATGACAGACGCGCAGGGCAAGACCTTCTCGACCGCCCTGCTCAGAATGCACATCGAGGTCGGCGACGACGAGGCGCGCGAGTTACAGCTTGACGGGGAGCAGTAGCAAAGAGAATCCACTTAAGCGGCCGCCGCCGTATCGCTTCTGACTATGAGTGAGGCCCTCTCAAATCTGGACGCTTCGATCCGGCACGGCTACGCGCAGGTCGGGGGCGTGCGGCTGCACTACGCGCAGCGCGGGAGCGGCGGGCGGCTCGTCATCCTGCTGCACGGCTTCCCGGAGTGCTGGTACTCCTGGCGGCGGCAGTTGATGGCGCTCGGCGAGCGTTACACGGTCGTCGCGCCGGATATGCGCGGCTACAATTTGAGCGACAAGCCCGCGCGCGTCGAGGACTACAAGGTCAACCTGCTGGTGGACGACGTGCTTGGCCTGATACGCCACTTCGGCGAGCGGCAGGCGGCCGTCGTCGGGCACGACTGGGGCGCTCTCGTCTCCTGGTCGGTGGCCCAACATTTCCCGGAGTACGTCTGGAAGCACGTCGCCATGCAGGTCCCGCCGAAGGAAGTGTGGCGCAGGAACATGACGCTGCGCCAGGCGCTCAAGAGTTGGTACATGCTCTTCTTCCAACTGCCACGGCTGCCCGAGTGGCTGATGAGCGCGCAGGATTACGCCTTCGTCGAGCGCATCTTCAAGAAGACCGTGGCGCGGCCGGGCACGTTCACGGACGCGGACATCAGCTTCTACAAGAACGCGCTCAAGGAGCCGGGCGCGCTCTCCGCCGGGATTAATTATTACCGCGCGAACTTCCGCTCGATGTTCTTCAAGCGGCGGCGCTCGGGCGCGGAAGAGTTGAGCGACGGGCGCGTGCGCGTGCCGACGCTCTTCATCTACGGCGAGCAGGATCACGCCGTCGTCCCCGAGACCGTGCGCGACGTGAAGTCTTTCATCAACGCGCCCTACCGCGAGGTGCGAATCAAAGACAGCGCGCACTGGGTCCAGAACGAGGCGGCCGACGAAGTCAACGCCGCGCTCCTCAGCTTCCTGTCCTCGCCCTGATGAAAAAGAAGAATCAAGCCGTCATCTACGCGGTCGAGGGGGCGGTCGCACTCGTCACGCTCAACCGCCCCGAAAAGCGCAACGCGCTCGACGACGCCCTCATCAGTGGGCTCAAAGACTCGCTGCGCGAGGCAGACGCGGACGACTCCGTGCGCGTGGTCGTCGTCACGGGCGCGGGCGCTGACTTCTGCTCGGGCGCGGACCTGGCCGCGTTGCAGAAGATTTCCGAAAGCTCCGTGACGGAAAATCTGGAGGACGCGGGTTCGCTGATGGAGTTGTTCGCGCTGATGCGCCGCGTGCGCGTCCCCGTGGTGGCGGCGGTGCGCGGGCGCGCGCTGGCCGGCGGCTGCGGCCTGGCGACCGCCTGCGACCTCGTGCTCGCCTCGCGCTCGGCGCGCTTCGGCTACCCCGAGGTCAAGATAGGTTTTGTGCCAGCGATGGTGATGGCGATCTTGAGGCGCAACGTCTCGGAGAAGCGCGCCTTTGAGCTAATCGTCCGCGGCGCGGAAATCGGCGCGGCCGAGGCGGAGCGCATCGGCCTCGTCAACCGCGTCTTCGAGGACGCGGAGTTCGAGCGCGAGGTGGAAGATTACGTCGCCTCGTTCGAGAAGGTCAGCCGCTCGGCCGCGATGCTCTCCAAGCGCCTGCTCTATCACATGGACGGGATGACCTTCGACGCCGCGCTCCAGTCCGGCGTGGATGTCAACGCCCTCGCCCGCATGACCGAAGACTGCCAGCAGGGAATCGCGCGCTTCCTCAAGAAGTGAGACGGCGGGCCGCGATCTCGACGGCACACTCAAGGACGGGCTCACCTATCATGCTCACCAACCCTATCTCGTAAGCCTCGCGCGCCTCGACGCGACGCGCCGTGCAGAACATTTCCAGCGCGCGCGCTGTGCCAATCAGTCGCGGCAGTCTTTGCGTGCCGCCCCAGCCAGTGATGATGCCGAGGCGCGCGCCCGGGTGCGCGAAGACGGCCGCGGGCGCGGCGCAGCGCACGTCGCAGGAGAGCGCGAGGTCCATGCCGCCGCCCATGCAGTAGCCGTTGACGGCGGCGACGGTGAGCTGGCGCGCGTCCGCTATCTTCTGGAAGAAGCGCTGGCCGCGAGCGGCGAACTCTTCGGCCGCGTCCACGCTCAACTGTGCCAGTTCGCGTATGTCCGCGCCCGCGGCGAAAACGTTTCCCGTGCCTGTAAAGATGATTGAACTAATGTCTACCCGCGCCGTCAGCGCGGAGACGGTCGAGTCTAATTCTTCCAGTGTGGCGACTGAGAGCGAGTTGCGCTCTGCGGGGCGGTCAATGCGGACGATGGCAACGGAGGAGCGGAGTTCGACGACGACGGCAGGCCCGCGGGCTTCGCTCTCGTCTTCCGTCATTCGCGGGGGCGCACGTTCTCGCGGAGGAACGAGACGATGTCTTCGGTGGAAGTGCCGGGGAGAAAGACCTCGGCGACGCCCGTCTCCTTGAGGCGCGCGATGTCTTCTTGCGGGACGATGCCGCCGACGAGGACGAGGCAGTCGTCCAAGCCCTTCTCGCGCAGGAGCTGGATGATGCGCGGGCAGAGCGTGTTGTGCGCGCCGCTCAGGATCGAGACGCCGACGGCGTCCACGTCTTCTTGCAGCGCGGCGGCCGCGATCATCTCGGGCGTCTGGCGCAGCCCCGTGTAGATGACCTCCATGCCGGCGTCGCGCAGCGCGCGCGCGATCACTTTGGCCCCGCGGTCGTGGCCGTCGAGACCGGGCTTGGCTACTAGGACGCGAATCTTTCTGTCGCCCATGGCTCGGCTTTATCGAACAAAAACTCCGAGGGGGCCGTCACGTCTGATGTACGGCTTCAGGTCCGCGTAGGTGAAGAAATAACTTCCCCCGGGCTCGAACGCCTGGACGGCGTGCGGGAAGCCCGCGTCGAACAGAAAAGTGACGCCCAGGTCGCTGACGGCGATGTTGTCCAGATTGCTCGTCGTGAATTTCAAGTCCTTCAGCAGCTCCTCAGCCGACGCCCTGTCTTCGCTCCCCACTTGCTTGATCGTCTCCTGATTTTCTGCCTGCAACTGTGCGTCAATCATCGCGGCGAGCTTCTCGTGGGCCGCCGGGTCGAAGGCGTCCGCCGCGCGAATCAACTCGCCGGTCCTGAGGTTGATGGCGAAATGCTTGTAGCCGCCGTCAGGGTAGGCCCCGACGCCTTCCTGCGTGAAGGTGATGTCGAGGATGTAGTCGCGGTTGTAGTTGACCTTGTAGGCGAACTCCGACAGCCAGGTGTCCGCCCTGTATTCGGCGAGCGAAGAGCCGAAGATGTTTTTGAAGTCGAACAGCGCGCGAATCTTGCGCAGCACGGGCGAGTTCCTCGGCCCGACGACGACAGGATAAGTGATAATCGCCCGCTTGCGGTCGGGGAAGTCTCTGGCGAATTTACCGCCGCGAACGAGAACCATCCTGCGCTTCTGAATGGTGACGCTGGGTAAACCCTCCGGGACGGCTGGGCGTGCGTGAGCGCCGACGAAGCCGACGGAAGCCAGGAGCAGCAGCGACAAAACCAGCCGGCGCAAGTTCAAGTGCTGTTCGATCTGTGTGATGAGCATTAGTTAGAAAGCGGGCTCTTCGTAAAGGCCGTAAACGTCGCGCAGCGCGTCGCAAACTTCGCCGAGCGTGGCGTAGGCGCGCACGGCCTCTATCGTCGCGGGCATGGTGTTCTCGCCCGAGCGCGCCGCCCGCCTGACCTTCTCAAGCGCGTTGGCGACCTCGCCCTTGTCCCTGCGGCCGCGCGCCTGTTCGAGCCTCTCGACCTGGTGGTCGCGCACCCCTTCGTCAATCACCAGGATGGGAACTCCGCCGGGCTCGTCTTCCATCTGATACTTGTTGACGCCGACAATCGTCTGCTCGCCGCGCTCGACCGCTTTCTGATATTGATAAGCCGACTCCTGAATTTCGCGCTGCGGGAAGCCCTTCTCGACGGCCTCGACCATCCCGCCCATCGCGTCAATCTTCCTGAAGTAGTCGAGCGCGCCGTCCTCCATCTGCTTCGTCAGCGACTCGACGAAGTACGAGCCGCCGAGCGGGTCAACCGTGTTCGCCACGCCAGTCTCTTCGGCGATGATCTGCTGCGTGCGGAGCGCGATCAGGGCCGCGCGGTCGGTCGGCAGCGCCAGCGCCTCGTCGTAGGCGTCCGTGTGCAGGCTGTTAGTCCCGCCCATCACGCCCGCGAGCGCCTGGATGGCGACGCGTATGATGTTGTTCAAGGGCTGCTGCACGGTGAGCGAGACGCCCGCCGTCTGCGTGTGGAAGCGCAGTTGGAGCGTGCGCTCGTTCTTCGCGTTGAACTGCTCGCGCATCACGCGCGCCCAGATGCGGCGCGCGGCGCGGTACTTGGCTATTTCCTCGAAGAAATCGTTGTGCGCGTTGAAGAAGAACGAGATGCGCGGGACGAACTCGTCAACGTCGAGCCCCGCGCGCACGCCCCACTCGACGTACTCTATGCCGTCGCGCAGGGTGAAGGCCAACTCCTGCAACGCGGTCGCGCCGGCCTCGCGTATGTGATAGCCGCTCACCGAAATCGGGTTGTAGCGCGGCACGTGGCGCGTGCAGAACTCGAAGGTGTCCGTGACCAGCTTCATCGCCGGTCGGATCGGGTAAATCCACTCCTTCTGCGCGATGTACTCTTTGAGGATGTCGTTCTGAAGTGTGCCAGAAATCTTCTTCCAGTCCGCGCCCTGCTTCTCCGCGACGACCAGGTACATCGCCAGCAGGACAGAGGCCGGCGCGTTTATCGTCTGCGAGACCGTGACCCCTTCGAGCGGGATGCCGTCGAAGAGGACTTCCATGTCGGCCAGGCTGGAGACGGCGACGCCGCACTTGCCGACCTCGCCCTCGGACAAAGGCGAGTCCGCGTCGTAGCCCATCAGCGCCGGTAGGTCGTAGGCGACCGAGAGTCCCGTCTGGCCCTGATTCATCAGGTACTTGAAGCGCGCGTTCGTCTCTTCAGGCGTCCCGAAGCCGGCGAACTGGCGCATCGTCCAGAGCTTGCCGCGGTAGCCTGTCGGGTGTATGCCGCGCGTGTAAGGGAACTCGCCGGGGAAGGAGGTGTCGCGCTCGTAGTCAACGTCGGCCGCGTCCGCGGGCGTGTAGAGGCGCTTGACCTCTTCGAGCGAGACGGTCTCGAAACGCTTCTTTCGCTCGGGGCGCTTCTGTAAAACCGGCGCGAGCGTCTCCTGCTCCCAGCGTTCGACGGCGGCCTGTTCGGGCGACGTTATCTCTTTGGTTTCGGGCATGGTTCTAACTCAAGTTCTCGCGCGGCGTCTATCGAGAGGCGGCGCGCACGTCGGTAAAAAAAATTAGATTGAGCGGCAATAAGAATTCGATATTAGTTGACGGTCACATGAGTGTCAATTGAAAGAAGAGGGGCGCGGCTCAGTGTTAATTACTGAGCCGCGCCCGAAGCGGCAGGCGACCATGATGCGTGGAAACGGAGCAGGGTGCAAGCGGATAGGTCCAAGGCGGGTAATCCACGTCAAACGAACTTTGATGGCAAAGAGCTGGAATGGCGCTCGGGCTTATTCAATCGGCACGATGATCTCGTTCTCGCGCGCCATCTTGAGGCGCTCGCGGGCGGCCGACTCGATGGAGCGCGGGTCGCTCCGCAGGCGCTTGATCTCCGACGAGAGCGCGGCATTCCCGTTACGCAAGTTCTCGACTTCCGAGCTGATTTTCTGGTGCTGCTGCGAGGCGGCGTGCGCCTCCGCGCGCGTGCGCACCATGACGGTGACGCAGAGGGCGAAGGTCGCAAGAATGATGGTGACGAAGACAACCCAGGAAGGTATCAGCCCGCCGCGACGCCGTATCTCGGCCCGCGTGCCGATAATCTCTCGGGAAAGCTCGCGCGCAGGGGCTGCGAGCCCTGGAAGTGCGCGCGTGGCGACGCGCTGCGCCTGAAGACGATTGTCAACCCAGTAAGTATTCGCGGCCTTGTTCAAGAAGCACCTCCATGTCTCGACGAACTCTTTATCAGCTATGATTTCTGCGGAAAAAGGCACGTAAAGCTCTTATCCGCTGTTGACTCAAACCCGCCCCGCGCGCTGGAGCTTTCTACGTTGTGAGCAGACCCGCAAGGAGGCCATCTTTCTACGGAAAGTGACCTTTGATGAAGCCCCCCGTAAATTCTTCGGCACCGAGGGTGAAACTGTCTTCATTGACTGGCTCTCCGGTCGAGTAAAACAGGCCCGACTGCTGTTAAAAGGTCTAAAGCTCAATATACTGTGTTGGTACTAGCGGACGACCACAAGTTGATGTGCTTGACGTATGTCCCAATCCTTTGCCGGTCAATCATTTAGCGACAAAGTGGCCGGACTGTAACATGGGGAAGAGAAGCTGTAAAGACATTTCTTTGCAATGACTTGGGGGGCTAAGTTCAACATTTACTTGAGGTAAGGGCGACTTCCACCTCCGGGCGGCGAACAGCAGGCGAACGGAAATCCGCGGTAAGGGCATTGAGCTTCGATGCTCATGAGAATGTGGGAGATAGAGCCTTCAGGCCGTCAGCACAGGTGTGGAAAAGCGTGGCGCTCTTGTCCACGTTTCCAAATCTTAAAAGCAGTATTCTCGTAACAGGAGCAAGCTCAGACCACCAGCTCTCTTCTAAAACAGTGCCGAAAGTATAAAAGTGTTTAATTATGTTGACACGGTACTGATATCTGCTTAGACTATCGAAGCCTGATTGGACTTCCTCATGTAGTTCAGACAGGCGATTCTCTTCCAGTTAGCTAGACATTGCCCCGGCGTCCATCAACAAGGTCATTGAGTATGGGTTTCATCATTCAAGGTCAATGTCTTCTACGCATTCATTAGATAACTCTTTTAATAACACAGCTTTGCCGACACTTTTGCCCATGGCGGCGATGGTGAGGGCTTTGTGTCAGGCGGCGACGTCTGGGCCGGGCCAGCTCTACGAAGTCATGATTAAGCTGACTTTGATGATTGACGCCACGGCCCACACTTACGGACTGGCGACCTGGACGCAGAAATTCGGCGAGCGGCCGCGGCTGAAGTGGTTTGAAGGGTTGGAGCAGGCGGAAATCACGGACGCGGAGGCCGTGGTGACCGACGCCCTTTCGGCCACGAATGGCACGGTCGAGATAAACCCGGGCGACCATCACCTCTGCATGGTACTCGCCACGGCGGGCCTTAATCGTGAAGGGGCCGCTATTTACGGCCGTTGCGTGCGCCCGCTGTCGGAGAGGCAGGCGAAAGAACTGCGCATGCTGTCCGACGTGGCGCAGCTGGCGCGCGCTCACGTCGCCCTGCTCGACGACCAGCAGCAACATTTCAAGGCGCGGCCGGTCGCGGCCGTGGCCGACGCTTCGCTCCCGGGCATGGTCTTCGTCAGCCGCGCGATGACGGCGGTCGCGCGCGGGGTCGAGCGCATTAAGGACTCGGATTCGACCGTTTTGATAACGGGCGAGTCGGGCACGGGCAAAGAGCTGGTGGCGCGCGCCGTTCACCGCCTGAGCCGGCGCTGCCAGGGCCAATTCATTCCGTTCAACTGCACGGCCGCGCCTGCCGATTTGATCGAGAGCCTGCTCTTCGGCCACCGCAAGGGCTCTTTCACGGGAGCCCACGCCGACCACGAGGGAATGATTCGCGCCGCGGAGGGCGGGACGCTTTTCCTGGACGAGATCGGCGACCTGCCGCTCGCTTTGCAGCCCAAGCTCCTGCGCTTCTTACAGGAAGGCGAGATTCATCCGCTCGGCGAGCGCGCGCCGCGCAAAGTCAACGTGCGCGTCGTCGCCGCGACGCATAAGGACTTGGAGCAAGAGGTCCGGCAGGGACGTTTCCGCGAAGATTTGTATTACCGCGTGGCCTCGCTCTCGATACACATCCCGCCGCTCAGGGAGCGCCCCGAAGACACGGCCGCGCTGATCTCGCATTTCCTGACGCACTACGCGCGGCGCAACGACCGCCCCATCGCCGGCATCACTTCCGATGCCATCCACGCGCTTCAGAACTACGCGTGGCCCGGCAACGTGCGCGAGCTGGCCGCGGAGATCGAGCGCCTTGTGTTGTACGCGGAGGAGGGGAGTTACGTCGGCGTCGAACACATCAACGCGCGCATCCTGCCGGAGCGCGAGCGCGAGGCCGCTCGGGCCGACGCCGCGCAGCCCGCCGACCTGGATCACATGCTTGAGGACTTCGAGCGCCGCGTCATCACGGAGACGCTCAAGCGGCACGACTGCAACGTGGCGCGCGCTGCCGACGCGCTCGGCCTCGGCTCGCGCCAGACGCTTTACAAGAAGCTCAAGCGGCTGGCGATTGACATAGGCGATTTTCTACAGGAAGACACGGAGCCCGGCCTCCAACTGCGCCCCGAACGCCACTGACCTTCCTCATCCCGCACCCCGAAAGCAGGCCCCCAGGTGATCCTTTCTTACGTCCTCAGTTTTCTCGCCGCGCTCCTGATTCACGAATTGGGCCATTTGGTCGCGGCTCGCGCGTGCCGCGTGCCGGCGACGGAGTTCGGCCTCGGGTGGGGGAGCAAGCTCTTAGGCTTTCACTTCGGAGGCGTCGAGTACAAGCTGCACGCGCTCCCCGTCGGCGCATACGTCCGGCTGGACATACAGGAGTTGCAGCGACGCCCGCTCAGCCGGCAAGTGCTGATTCTGCTGGCCGGCATCATTGTCAACCTGATCGCGGCCGCGCTGGCGCTCGGCACCCCGTTCGGCACGGTGAACCTGCTGCTCGCGGCCACCAACCTGCTCCCGCTTTACCAGCAGGACGGCTGGAAGTGCGGGATGGTCATGTTGCGCGCGTTCCTGCGGCGTAAGAGCGCGTTCGTCGAGTGGACGTTCACGATTGCGGGAAGCAGCCTGAGTCTGGCGCTGATAGCTTTTCAGGCGCTGCGCCACTTCTGAGAGATAAAGATTCTTTGCGCCGAGGGCGGCAGGTCGTCTAACGACCTGCCGCCCTTTCGCTTTATGCGCGCCGTCGCCTGTCGTTGAAAAGTTACAAAGCCCTGTCAACCGGCGGCGACAAGAAGTTAACTGCTTAAAGACAACTCACTTCACCGCCCCGCGCGGCCCCGCCCGCGCCCGCCGCCCTTCCCTGTTTTGTCAACGCGGGGCGACAACGTGTTTCGCCCCCTCGCGGCACAGGCCCAATAAAAATCGGCCCAAAACTGAATCCGCGCGCTGCGGCACGGGTCTTGTAATGAGCCCACGCGTCAGCGAAGCAGTTTATGCGTCGCAAGCTTTCAGTCGGAGGCGAGGAAAGGTAGTCATGAAAGCCGTCACCGCGAAGATGTTCGTATCGCTCGCAGGCGTTCTCCTGGCCGCCCCGTTCTTCGCCGTCGCGCTCGTCGTCGGCGCGCGCGCGGTCTCGCTCTCAAGGGGCAGTCGCGACGACCTGTTGCTCGTCGGGCTGGCCCTGTGCGGCGCGGCGATCAGCATCGCCAACGGCATGGGCCGCCGCGCGGCCGCGGGAAGCAACTCCGCGCGCGAGCACTCGGAAGCAAGCGGCAACACGACTGCGCCGCGCAGCGTTTCGGTCATTCATCTAGGCTATTGATTTTTTTCTGTCCGCCCGGCGCGCTCGGGGCAAGCGAGCGCAGAGAGCCGTCAAGCGGGCCTGACCCTCAACCAACCTAACCCAACTCTAAAGGAGCAAACAGATGATTAAGAGATTCCTTCGCGATGAAACTGGTCTTGAGTTGTCCGAGTACGCGGTCGCCGCGGCGCTGGTCGCGCTCGCCGCCGTCGCTGCCTTCCAGCTGCTGGGCGGCAACATCGGCAACAAGATCAACACGCTGGCGAACACCATCAAGTAAGGACGCGCTAAAGCGTAAAGGAGCACGAAAGTGATCAAGAAATTCTGGAGAGACGAATCGGGCCTGGAGCTTTCCGAGTACGCGGTGGCCGCGGCACTCGTGGCGCTCGCGGCGGTCGCAGCCTTCCAGCTTCTCGGTGGCAACATCGGCAGCAAGATCAACGAGCTGGCGACCAAGATTCAGTAGCTCTCGCCAAGCCGCGAAGGGGACGGCGCGCACCTAAGCCCGCCGCCGCACGACGAGCGAACGGCGCGCCTCCTTCTTCTCGGAACATCGAACGCAGGTCTCGCAGGCTTTATCAATCTTCACTGGTTTGAATTCATCAATGTCCGGCTCACTCTTCATCGTCATCATCGCCCTGCTGGCCCCGCTGGCCGTCATCATCACGTATTACGACGTGCGCTACCGGCGCATCCCGAACGCCTTCGTCCTGGCGACGTTGGCGAGCGGCGTCATCGTCAACACCGTCTACGGCGGCTGGCGCGGTGCCCTGGCGAGCCTCGGCGGCTGCGCCATCGCCTTCATGCTGATGTTCGTCCTGCACGTCTTCGGCGCGATGGGCGCGGGCGACGTCAAACTTTTCGCCGCGGTCGGTTCCTTAGTCGGCGCGCATTTGGTGCTGCCGACTTTTCTGGTGGTCGTCCTGACGGGCGGGGCGCTGGCCCTGCTCCTGATGCTGCACACGGGGGCCGTGCGCGCGACGATGCACCGCGTGCTGCAAATCCTGGTGGGCCTGCTGCCCGGCTGGGAGCTGCCGCGCTTCAGCGTGCCGACAGACCGCAAGCACACGATCCCTTACGGGGTTGCCATCACGTTCGGCAGCCTCATCTCGCTGGCAATCTTCCGCGCCTAGAGGGGGCGGGCGATTTCTCTTCCGAAACGGAGAATTTTAGCGATGCGAAACAAACGCTTCATATTCGTCATGGCGGGCGCGCTCATCTTCGGCCTGCTCGCGGCCTTTTCCGTCAGCCGCTACCTGTCGAGCGCCCAGGCCAACACTGCCAACACGACCAAGATCGCCGTCGCTAAAGTGGACATCCCCGTCGGCACCAAGATTATTCAGGAGCAGATAGAGGAGGCCGAGTTCCCGTCGAACGCGGTCCCGAACGGCGCTTTCGAGAGCGCGCAGAAGCTGGTCGGCCGCGTCGCGGTCGTCCAGATTGCCGCGCACGAGGCCGTCACGGACACGAAGCTCGCGCCCGAAGGCACGGCGGGCGGCCTGACCGCCATCATCCCGGAAGGCTATCGCGCGATGACGGTCAAGGTTGACGACGCCTCGGGCGTCTCGGGCTTCCTCCAGCCGGGCGCGATTGTGGATGTCGTGGTCGTGATAGACCCGAAGGAGAACAGCATCAACCAGGACCCGATCTCGAAGGTCGTGTTGCAGAACGTCAGGGTGCTCGCCAACGCGCAGAACCTGGACAAGCCGAAGGACGACCGCGAGGCCACGACCGTCAAGGCCGTCACCTTGCAGGTCAAGCCCGAGCAGGCCGAAAAATTGGCGCTCGCCGCCAACGAGGGCAAGCTGCAACTCATCATGCGCAACTCGATTGACCAGGGCGACACGCAGACCACAGGCATCAACAAGCGCAGCCTCTTGTCGGGCGAGAAAGCGAACCCGCTGCCCGAGCCCGGCTCGCTCAAGAGCGAGCAGCCCGAACAGAAACCCGCGACCGCGCCGCGCCGCCAGCGCGTCGTCGCCGAGCCCGCGCCGGCCGCGCCCGCGCAGACTGCGCCGCAGCCGCCGCCCCCCCCGCGCCACAGCATAGAGATGATCCAGAGCGGCAAGAAGCAGAGCGTAGACTTCCCCTGAAAAACCAGTTTCCAGTTTTCAGTTTTCAGTCAAACGCTCTTGCTGAAAACTGAAAACTGACTACTTGCATTTCGCCACCAAAGGAGCCTTAAGCACCATGCAGACCCGTAACCCAATCGCTCGCCTCGTCACACTTCTTTGCGCGGCGATGATCATCATAGGCGTCGCGCTGAGCGCGCACGCGCAGGAGACCTCGTACCAGGCGTCTTTCGACAACGCCAAGGACCCCATCGCCGTCAACGTGTTGGTCGGACAGTCGCGCGTCATCAACTTCGACAAGGCCATCGGCCGCTTCTCGGTCTCGAACCCCGAAATCGCGGAGGCCGTGCTCGTCGCGCCCGACCAGGTGCTCGTCAACGGCAAGGCTTTCGGGCAGGTCAACTTCATCGCGTGGGAGCAGTCGGGCGGCCGCTTCGTCGTCTTCGACGTTTTCGTCCGCACGAACCTCTCGCTGATTGACTCGCAGATTCGCGCGCTCTTCCCGAAGGACGATATTCGCTTGAGCCAGGCCAACGGCTCGGTCGTCATCTCCGGCAGCGTCACGGACCCGATAACCGCCACCAGGGTGCAGAGCGTCGTCGAGGCCGCGGGCTTCAAGACGGTCAACATGCTCGGCTCGCCCACGAAGAACGCGCCGCAGGTTCAGCTACAGGTGCGCGTCGCAGAGGTCAGCCGCAGCCGCATGAAGGACATGGGCACGTCCTTCGGCTACCAGGGCGCTCCCGGGCGCGGCGGCTACGTGAACGGCGGGACGGGGCCGAGCGAGCTGGCCTTCCCGAAGGTGGACCCGCACGGCGCGCTCGGCGGCGTCCTCGGCGGCAGTATGCTCAACGTGCTGCTCATGGGCGGCAACACGCTCGCCATGCTGCGCATGTTGCAGACGCAGGGCGCGGTTCGCTCGCTCGCGGAGCCGAACATCATCGCGATGGACGGGCAGCAGGCGAGCTTCCTCGCGGGCGGCGAGTTCCCGGTCCCCGTCGTTCAGAGCGACGGCACGCGGACCATCGTCACAATAGTCTGGAAGGAGTACGGCGTCCGGCTGAACTTCAAGCCGACCATCATTGACGAGGACCACATCCGCCTGGAGATGGAGCCGGAAGTCTCGACCATTGATTTCTCCAACGGCGTCAAGTTCGACGGCTTCGTCATTCCGGGGCTCAAGACGCGGCGCGCGAAGACGGGCGTCGAGCTACGCGACGGGCAGAGCTTCGCGCTCGCGGGCCTGATGGATAACTACGAGTCGAAGTCGCTCTCGAAGGTTCCGTTCATCAGCGAAATCCCCATCCTCGGCGCGCTCTTCAAGTCGAAGTCTTACCAGAAGAACGAAACGGAACTGATGTTCATCGTCACGGCGCAGCTGGTCAAGCCGATCAGGCCGGACGACCTGCCGCAGATGCGCGGCATTGACGGCCTGCGCAGCGCCTCGCCGCTCGGCATCGAGCCGAAGGGCGAAGGCATCACGGGCCAGAGCGGCTACTCGACGGGCACGTCCGAGGCCAACCCGGCCGCGGCCCCGCAGCAGCCCGCCGAGAAGAAACCCGCGACCGCGAAGCCCGCGAGCCCGCCGGAGACGAAGGCCATCAGCTTCCTCGCGCCCGTGGCGATGGAGCCCATGCCGGAGCCGCCCGTGATGCCCGCGCCGCAGGCCAGGCTCGCCGCCGCACCGTAGTCTTCAACCCTCGCGCGCAGCTAATCAGTCGGGTTCGGATAGTGGAGAAAAACGATGAACCGCGAAGTCACACGAAACAGCACGAACGGCCCGCGCGGCGGGAACAGAGTTCGTGTGGTCTCGTGTGACTGCGCGGTCTGTTCGATCTTCCACCGCCACGCCCGCGTGTCGTCTGAGTCGGACGAGAGGAGGGAAGAGATGAGAGCACAGGAAACAAGGCCGGAGAGGAAAGGTGAGCGCGGGTCGGTGCTGGCGATCGCGACGCTCGGGATGCTGGCCATGCTCCTCGCCGTCGGCCTCGGCGTTGACATCAGCCGCCTGTACCTGACCAAGACCGAGTTGCAGAACGCGGCGGACGCCTCCTCGCTCGCTGGCATCTCCGCGCTCAACAGTTCCTCTACGGGCATCACCAAGGCGACCGACCGCGCCGTGCAGACGATGAACAACTACGCCTTCAACAAGACGGGCGTCGTCATCCCGCGCGGCAACGTCCTCTTCGCCGTCAACCTGGAGGGGCCGTACATGAGCGAGGCGGCGGCCGCGGCCTCGCCGAAGAACATCCGTTTCGTCCGGGTCAAGACGCCCGCGCTGCCGTCGAACATCATGTTCGCGGGAATGATTCTGGGCGACAAGCGCGACCTCTCGGCGGAGTCCACCGCCGGGATGAGCATCCCGCCGAACATCTTCGTCGGTTGGATTCCGCTCTCGGTCATTGACTACGACATCCCGATGACGCCCGGCAACGTCTACACGATTCGCGCCGGGCCGCAGAACTCCGTCTCGCCGGGCAACTACCAGGTGCTCGCCGTCGCCGGCAGCGGCGGGAGCGACGCGCGCGAGGGCATCGCCAAGGGCGTCAACATCCCGGCGGGGCCTGGCGGGGTCTTCGAAGTAGACACCAAGACGGGCGTCAATTCCGGCCCGGTCCGGCAGGGGGTCGAGACGCGCTTCGACGAATACGCCAGCGGCATGGACCCCGCGCAGTACCCGCCGGACACCAACATCAAAGAGGGCATCACCTACCAGCAGTACCGCGACGGCACGGCGACGCAGTCGCCCTCGCACCCGGGCGTCGAGGGCCGCCGCATCGTGCTCATCCCGATTGTCAAGAAGGACGAGTTCGACCAGGGGCGCAACACCGTCAAGTTCGACCGCTTCGGGGCCTTCTTCCTGCGGACCAAGCCGGGTAGCGGCAACGGCGGCGACATCCAGGCCGAGTACATAGGCGACCGCATCGTCATGGGCGGCGCGGGCTACGACCCGGCGGGCGGCGCGGGCAATCCGCTGCTCGCGGTCCCTGTTCTCTACAAGTGAGGCGCGCCCGAGCGTCGGGCGTCGAGGTGAAATCAATGATGAAGGCGCAGACGAAAAAGGCTCTCTCCCCGAAGCGCTTCGCGCGCGACGAGCGCGGGACGCAGCTCATCGAGCTGGCTATCGTGCTCCCCCTCTTCCTCATGGTGTTCGGCGCGGCCGCGGAATACGGGCGTTACTTCTATGAGTACACGACGCTGGACAAGGCCGCGCGCGCCGGCTCGCGCTACCTGGCGACCGCCGCGGTCAACGGGTCCGAGGACGCGAAGGCGAGGAACATCGTCGTCTACGGCAACGCGGCCGGCACGGGCACGCCCGTCGTCAAGGGGCTGACGACGGCGCACGTCGTCATCACGCGGCAGGGCGGCGCGGCCTCCGTGCCGCAGACCGTGAAGGTGCAGATTGTGGGCTACAAGTACCAGCCGGTTTTCGACCTCGGCAAGCTCATCAAAGTGGACACGCTCTCGCTCAACGTTGACGTGAAGCCGAGCGTCACGATGCGCTACCTGCTGACGCAGCCGATGTGAAGGAGCAAAGGGCACGGTCATGATTCGGAACCTACGTAAAAGCGGAAGCGAGCGCGGCTCGACGCTCGTCGAGTTCGCCATCGGCGCGAGCGTCTTCTGCGTCGCCATGTTCGGCGTCATGGAGTACGGCCGCGTGATGTGGACGCACAACGCGCTCTCCGACGCGGCGCGGCGCGGCGCGCGCTACGCCGTCAACCACGCGGCGGGCGACGCGGCCGCCGTCAAGAACGTCGTCGTCTACGGCACCCCCGAGGGCGGGGGCAAGCCCGTCGTGGAAAACCTGACGACCACCAACGTCCAGGTGCAGTACTCGAACTTCGGCCTCGGCGCTGGCACAGTTTCCGTCAGCATCACGGGCTACCAGTTCAGGTTCATCATCCCCGTCGTCGGGACGACGATCAACATGCCCAACTACAACACGACCCTGACGGGCGAGAACGCGGGCCTCGTCCCGCCTGATATGTAGTGGTCAGTGGTCAGTGGCCGGTGGTCAGTTAAGACAACCGGCCTTCACTGACCGCCGGCTTTCACTGACCACTGACTACTGACCACTGACTACTGACTATGACACTCTCATTCGTCGTCCTGAGCACGGGGCTCGATACGTTCAAGGAGCTGCGCAACGCGCTCGCCACAGACTCGCGCGCGCGCCTGCTGGCGGGCGGCAACGACGCCGAGCAGCTTTACGCCGAGATCGTCAACCTGCGCCCCAACGTCGCCATCATCACGCTGGCGGACGCCAACGCCGAGCAGGCGCTCAAGCTCATCGAGAGGCTCGCGGTCGAGATGCCGCAGACGGCCGTTATCTCGGCGGCGCGCAACGCCTCGGCCGACCTCATCCTGCGGAGCCTGCGCGCGGGCGCGCGCGAGTTCCTGCGCCTGCCTGTCATCACCGAAGAGTTCAAGACGGTGCTCGACCGCACGACCGCGTTCTGCGCCGGGCAGATGGCCCCCGCGAAGAAGAAGGGGCGCATGATCGCCGTCTTTTCGAGCAAGGGCGGCTGCGGAACCTCGTTCGTCGCCACGAACATCGCCGCCGCGCTGAACGCGCCGACCGTGCTCGTTGATTTGAACTTGCAGGCGGGCGACCTTCCGCTCTTCCTCGGCGTCGAGCCGAAGTATTCCATCGCCGACATGGTCGAGAGCCGCGCGCGCATGGACGACTCGTTGCTCGTGAGCTACATCACGCCGCACTCCACGAAGCTCTCGCTGCTGGCCGCGCCGCGCGAGGCCGACTCGGCCGACGACATCAAGCCCGAGCACGTCTTCGAGGCGCTGGAAAGAGTCCGCGAAAGTTGCGACTATGTCGTCCTGGACCCGCAGCACACCTTCGACGCGATTACGCTCGCGGCGCTCGACCAGGCGGACGACATCGTGCTCGTCCTCACCCTCGACATCCCCTCGATTCGCAGCGCGCAGCGCGCCCTGGAAATCTTCGACCGGCTCGGCTACCCGCGCAAGAAGGTGCGCGTCGTCGTCAACCGTTGGAGCAAGCAGATTGATCTCGACTTGCAGCAGGTCGAGCGGTTTCTCAAAGAGAAGGTGGCCGGCTTCATCCCGAGCGACTACCAGACGGCCGTGACCTCCATCAATTTGGGCCAGCCGCTCGTCCAGTCCGAGCCGTCCTCGAAGATCGCCGTCGAGATCAAGCGCATCACGGCCGGCATCACGGGCCAGGCCCCGCACGCCGAGGAGCAGCCGCAGCGCCGCCGCATCTTCGGCGGCCTCTTCAAACGCGGCGGCAACACGGCGGCGCAGCCGAATCTCGATCTGGGCGCGACGCTCGGCAAAGTTTAAGAATTTCATCAACCGAACGGGAAACTCATCATGGCACTTCGCGAGAGACTAATCAGGGAGACTAACCAGCCTGGGCTTACGGCGGCCGAGGACGCGGCTAACGCGCAGCACTCGTTCCAGGAGATGAAGTCGCGGCTGCACCGCGCGCTCATCAACCGTATGGACTTGACGAAGTTGGGCGCGATGGTCCCGGAGCAGCTCCACTCGGAGGTCTCACGCCTCGCCGAGGGCGTGCTCGCGGCCGAGGAGATGCCGCTCTCGGCCGCGGAGCGCGAGCGGTTGGTTAACGAGGTGCGCCACGAGCTTTTCGGCCTGGGGCCTTTGGAGCCGCTCCTGGCCGACCCGACCATCTCCGACATCCTGGTCAACTCGCACCGCAAGATTTACATCGAGCGGCGCGGCAAGCTCGAAGCCACGGACGTGGCCTTCAAGGACGACGAGCACCTGATGCGCGTCATCGAGCGCATCGTCTCAAGCGTCGGCCGGCGCATAGACGAGTCCTCGCCGATGGTTGACGCCCGCCTCGCGGACGGCTCGCGCGTCAACGCTATCATCCCGCCGCTCTCGGTTGACGGCCCCGTGCTCTCCATCCGCCGCTTCGGCGCGGAGCCGCTGAAGATGGCGGCGCTGATTGAGAACCGCGCGCTGACGCGCGAGATCGCCGAGATGACAGAGATGTGCGTCCGCGCGCGCCTCAACCTGCTCATCTCCGGCGGCACGGGCGCGGGCAAGACGACGCTGCTCAACGCGCTCTCGGCCTACATCCCGGAGGACGAGCGCATCGTCACCATCGAAGACTCCGCCGAGTTGCAGTTGCAGCAGCCGCACGTCGTCCGCCTTGAGACGCGGCCGCCCAACATCGAGGGGCGCGGCGAAGTCACGCAGCGCGACCTCGTGCGCAACGCCCTGCGTATGCGCCCCGACCGCATCGTCATCGGCGAGGTCCGCGGCGGCGAGGCCATAGACATGCTGCAAGCCATGAACACAGGCCACGACGGGAGCCTGACGACGATTCACGCCAACACCCCACGCGACGCTCTCTCCCGTCTTGAGACGATGATTCAGATGACGGGCATGCGCCTCTCCGAGCGCGCCATGCGCCAGCAGGTAGCCTCCGCCCTCGACCTCGTCCTGCAAGTCGCGCGGCTCTCCGACGGCACGCGCCGCGTGACTTCGATTTCGGAGATCACGGGCATGGAGGGCGAGACGATCACGATGCAGGAGATTTTCCAGTTCGAGCGCACGGGCATTGACCCCTCGGGCAGGGTCACGGGCCGCTTCCGCGCCACGGGCATCCGCCCGCGCTTCGCCGAGAAACTGAAGGCTTACGGCCTGCACCTTCCGAGAACGCTTCTGGAGGAGATGTAAGAGATGCTCATTTCCTTTTTCGTCTTCCTCTTCTGCCTCTTCGCCGTGCTGCTGGCCTACCTGTTCGCGACGCGCGGCTCCGACGCCAAGCGCGCGCGCCTGCAACAGCGCCTCTCCCAAGCCCTGCTCCACTCGGCGCACACGGACGACGTGGAAGTCCTGCTCGCGCGCCAGGAGCTGCTGAGCGAGATTCCGGCGCTGAACCGCGCGCTCATTCAGATTCAGGTCGCCACGCGCCTCAAGCGCGTGCTGGATCAGGCGGACTTACAGATCACCATCACGCGCCTCCTGATGTTCTCGGCGATGGCGGGGATGCTCGCGGGCCTCGCCGCGTCCATGCTCACCTACCTGCTGGTGATTATTGTGAGCGCCGGTTTGGTCGGCGCGATGATTCCTTTCGTCCACGTCTTCTGGAAGCGCAAGAAGCGGTTCGACAAGTTTTTGGAGCACCTGCCGGACGCGCTCGAACTGATGGGCCGCGCGCTCTCGGCGGGCCACGCCTTCTCCGAGGCGCTGCACATGGTCTCCATCGAGATGCCCGAGCCGATCTCGAAAGAGTTCCGCAAGACTTACGAGGAGCAGAACTTCGGTCTCTCGCTCAAGCTCGCGCTCGAAAACCTGACGCACCGCATGCCGCTGCTGGACTTGCGCCTGTGCGTCACGGCCGTCCTGATTCAGCGCGAGACGGGCGGCAACCTCGCCGAGATTCTGGAGAAGGTCGCGTACACCATCCGCGAGCGCTTCCGCATCATGGGCGACTTGAAGACCTTGACGACCAGCTCGCGGCTCTCGGCCTGGCTGCTCTGCGGCCTGCCCATCGGCGTCGCCGCGGCCGTCACCGTGATGAACCCCGAGTACATGAGCATCCTCTGGAAAGACCCGCGCGGCCACAAGCTGATTTACCTCGCGGTCGCCCTGCAAATCTCCGGGATGCTCATCGTGAGGAAGATTCTGAGAATAAAAATCTAGTCGTCAGTGGTCAGTGGTCGGTGGTCAGTAAGACAACCGGCTTTTAACTGACCACTGACCACTGACCACTGACCACTATGCTACTCATCATCACCATCTCCACTTTCGTCTGCATCACGTTCGGCGTGATGGCGCTGTACTGGCTGGTCTACAAGCCGCAGAGCGCCGCGACCGAGCGGCTGAAGAGGATGGGGCAGGCCAACCCTGCGGCCGCGGCCGCCGCGCCCGCGGGCCTGGTTCCCAACGAGCGCCCGGTGACGGACCTGGCCGAGCGCATCGCCGCGCCGCTCAGCCGGCTCGCGCCGCCGTCCGCGGCCGAGGCGCGCAAGCTACAGCTCCTCCTGATGCACGCCGGCCGCCGCAGCCCGAACGCGCCCATCATCTACCGCGCGATTCAGATGGCCTCGCTCGTCCTGTTGCCCGGCGCGGTCGCCATGACGTTCGTCTTCCTGGCGTGGCCCTTGAGCAGCGCGCTCATCTGGCTGCTCGCGGCCTTCATCCTCGGCTTCTTCCTGCCGCGCTTCGTGCTCGACCAGATGATTAAGGGGCGCAAGCTGCGCGTCCGCTGGGGGCTGGCCGACGCGCTCGACTTGATGGTCGTCTCGATTGAGGCGGGGCTGGGATTGAACGCCGCGATGCTGCGCGTGAGCGATGAGCTGCGCGACGTGCACAAGGACATCAGCGAGGAGTTCGAGCTGGCGAACCTGGAGATCAAGGTCGGCCGCGACCGCGACGAGGCCCTCAGGAATCTGGCCGAGCGCACGGGCGTTGACGACCTGCGCAGCCTCGTCGCCATGCTGATTCAGGCCGACCGTTTTGGCACAAGTATCGCGCGCGCCGTCCGCATCTTCTCCGACTCTTTGCGCACGAAGCGCCGCCAGCGCGCCGAGCAGGCCGCGCAGAAGGCCGCCGTCAAGCTGCTCTTCCCGCTCGCCTGCTTCCTTTTCCCAGTCTTGTTCATCGCCATCCTCGGCCCTGCGATGCTGACCCTCGTGGACACTTTCAGCAATATGTAAAGGAGTTTTGAAGCCATGCGCAGACGCACACTCATCGCCCTCGCCATCGCCGCCACCCTCTGCTTCGGCGTCTCGGCCTTCTGGAGCGCGCAGACCACTCTGCGCGACGGCGAGACGGACGCCAACGTCGTTTCGGACACGGGCGCGAAAACGGGCCAAAACATGCAGGAGAAGAAGGGCGGCAACAAGATCGTCAAGGCGCTGACCTCGCCCTTCCGCGCCTTCCGCAGGCTCTTCGGCGGCGGCAAGGACGAGGGCAAGCTTGCGCGCCTCTCCGAAAAGGATGTCGAGCGTTTCGAGAGCACGCCCGCCTCGCTCGTCCGCGACAGCCGCACGCCCGCCGAAGGCGTGCCGAGCACGTCCGGCACGGCGCGCGAACATTTGGCACAGGGCCGCGCCTATCTCTCTTCGGGCCGGATCAACGAAGCCATCACGGAACTCTCGGTCGCCACCTCGCTCGACCCGCGCCTGTCTGAGGCGCACAGCCTGCTCGGCCTGGCTTACGACCGCAAGGGGATGCCGGAGCGCGCGCGCGACTCTTACGAGCGCGCCATCAAGGGCGACCCAACGGACGCGCAGACGCTCAACAACCTGGGCTACTCGCTCTACCAGAACGGCAACTACCGCGCCGCCGTGGACAAGCTGAAGAAGGCCGCGCGGCTCGCGCCGACAGACCAGCGCATCCTGAACAACCTGGCGCTCGCGCAAGTCCGCCTCGGCAAGACCGACGACGCCTACAAGAACTTCGCGCGTGCCGGCGGCGAAATGACAGGCCGCCTCAACACGGCCGCCATGCTCGAACGCCTCGGCCGCGACGAGGAAGCCATCAAGCAATACGAGGCCGCGCGCCGCGCTCAGCCCACTTCCACCGTCGCCCTGCGCCGCCTCGCGGAACTCTACAAGCGAACGGGCCGCGCCGGCGAAGCGCAGGCGATGAACAACGAGCTGGCCGGGAACTGAAAAAGTTTCAGGTTTCAAGTTCAAGGTTTCAAGTTAAAAGCTCAGAACCTGAAACCTGAAACTTGAAACCTGAAACCCGAAATTGATCGAAGGGAAATTTCCATGTCACAGACGAGCATCCTGACGCGAACCGAAATCGAGAGCATGGGGCCGCCCGCGCCCGAGGAGATTGCAGACACGGGCGTCTCGGAAGGCTTCCTGTGCGACCTCGCGCTCAAGCACGTGGCGATGCTGGCCGAGCCGACGACCTCTGCGGTCGCAGAGAGGATGTGCCTGCCGCGCACGCTCACAGAAGAGTTGTTGCAGCAGCTCTACCGCGAGAAGTTAATCGAAGTGCGCTTGCAGACCACACCCGGCTCGACGCGCTACGCGATGCTCGATCACGGTTGGGAGCGCCACGCGCGGCTGCAATCCGTCTGCGGCTACACGGGGCCTGCGCCCGTCTCGTTGAAGGACTACTCGCACATGATGCGGCTCCAGGCCGTCCCGTCGCGGCCGGCCTCGATGGAGACCGTGCGCGCGGCGTTCCGAGACCTGGTGCTGCCCGACTCGCTCTTGCAGACACTGGGCTGCGTCATCAACTCGCGCCGCTCGCTCTTCCTCGCGGGCCTGCCGGGCACGGGCAAGACGGCCGTCGCCGAGCGCATCAACGGGGCGCTCCCCGGCGCGATCTGGATTCCCTACGCGATAGAGATTGACGGACAAATCATCCGCCTCTTCGACTCGCACAGCCACCGCGCCGCGCCCGAGGAGCAGACGCCTGTGGAGTACGACCGCCGGTGGGTCCACGTCGAGCGCCCGCTCATCATCGTCGGCGGCGAGCTTACTCTGGAGAACACGGACCTCGTGTGGAGCGACGTGGCGCGCTTTTACGAAGCGCCGTTTCAAATGAAGTCCAACGGCGGCACGCTCGTCATAGACGACTTCGGCCGCCAGCGCGTCGCGCCGACTGACCTGTTGAACCGCTGGATTGTGCCATTAGAGCGGCGCATGGATTACCTGGCCTTGCACACGGGCAAGAAGATCGAAGTCCCCTTCGAGCAGTTGGTGCTTTTCTCGACGAACCTCGACGAGAAAGACCTGGCCGACGAGGCTTTTCTGCGGCGCATGGGCTACCGCGCGAAGGTTGAGCCGCCGACGCCCGCGGCCTACGTCGAAATCTTCAAGCGCGCGGCCTACACGCGCGGCCTGCGCTGCGACCAACAATCGCTCGACCACATTTTGAACAACTACATGATCGAGCACAGGCAGATGAAAGCCTGCGAGCCGCGCGACCTGCTCGACCGCGTGACGGACATCTGCCTCTTCGAGGGGCGCACGCTCGAACTGAACCCCAAGCTGATTGACGTGGCCTGGCGCAACTACTTCGGCGCGTCGCACGGCTTCTCGCAACAGCCGCCGCCCGCGGCCCAGCGCAACACGGCCGAGTTGCAGTTGGAAGACCCACTGCAAATTTGAGATTTCAAATTTGAAATCTGAGATTAGAAAGTGTGAGCCAATGACCCGGAAACAGGTTTCCCGCAGAGCGTTACTTTTCATCATCGTCGCCGCTGTCGTGTTTGCGAGTCTCGTGAACGCGTCCGCGCAAGAGTCGCACGGTGCGCGCCTGAGCGCGCTGGTGAAGCCGACCTCGAAGCGCGTCGCCAGCCGCCGACTCATCAAAATCCGTTCGCGCGCGGGAGACACCTTGAGTCTCCTCGGCGACCGCTTCGGCGTGACGCCGGAAGACCTCGCGGCGGTGAACCCCGCGGCCGCTGCCGCTCCGCTCCGTCCTGGCACAGAAATCTTAATCCCGCTCCCGTCGCCGGAGCTTCTGGCGCGCACCCCCGAGGACAAGCCCGCGGTCGAGGAAGCCGAAGGCGAGTGGGTCAGCGTGCAGGGCGTCCTGTTCAGGAAGGGAAGCGGCGCGCGCGTCGTCGAGCCCGGCGGCGCGACCGAGAGTGTGAGTCAGACGGAAGTCGCGGGCGTCAAGACGTTGGGCCGCGTCGTGGAAGTGGGCGACACGGCGCGCAGCACTTCGCCCAGGCCCGTCTGGATTTTCCTGGTCGGCGGCGCGCGCGTCGAGGCCGACATGGTGAAGGAGACGGAGGACGGCGTCTGGTACACGCGCGGGCCGCTGACCATCTTCGTCGAGCGCTCGCGCATCGAGCGCATCGAGCGCGAGCCCGTGGTGTCCGGCCCCGGCGATTCTTCGGGCACGTGGATCGAGCGCGGCTGGACGACCGGCAACGTGAAGCTCGACTCGCTCATACGCGAGAACGGCGAGCGCTACGGCGTTGACCCCTACCTCATCTTCTGCGTGATGGAGCAGGAGTCGCACTTCAAGCCTTGGGTCGTCAGCCCGAAGGGCGCGCGCGGCTTGATGCAGTTGATGCCCGGGACGGCCGCGCGCTTCGGAGTACGCAAACCCTTCGACCCGGCCGAGAACATCATGGGCGGCACGAAGTATCTCAAGCAGCTCCTCGAAAATTTCGGCGGGCGCGTTGATTTGGTGCTCGCGGGCTACAACGCGGGCGAGGGCGCTGTGATGAAGTACGGCGGGAGGGTTCCGCCCTACAGGGAGACGCGCAACTACGTGCGGCTCATAGGCCAGCGTTACGGGCAGAGCCACTCGGCGGCCAAAGGCGCGCCCGACGCGGCGCTCGCTCCGGCCGGCGGCCTGCGCTAGACGGGAAAGTTTCCTGCTTTGGGCTTTTTATAAATCTGTATGAAGACTTCGCTGATTAAACTTGCCCTGGTTCTGGCGCTCTGCTTCTTCTTGAGCCCGGCTGCGCGTGCACAGCAGGGATCGGAAGCGCCTCTGACGAACGCCGCCGTCATCAAGCTGGTGCGGGCGGGCTTCAAGGAGAAGACCGTCATCGCCATCATCCGCAGCCGCCCCGCTCGCTTCGACCTCTCGCCCGACCGCCTGATAGAACTCAAGCGCGCGGGCGTCACCGAGAACGTCATCCTCGCCATGCTCGCGATGGACGACACGGAGTTCGTCGCCGAAGACGGTTGGAGCGACGACCCCTTCTTCAACGACTCGGCGCGCGCGAAGCAGAAGACAGGCGAAGGCGAGACGGACATCTTCGGCATGAACGGCGGCTCAAGCAACCGCACGCGGCAGCGCGGCGCGAGCGGCTCCGGCGGCGACAACTCGCAGACCAGCGGCAGCGCCACGGTTCGCATCATCCGCCCGCCCGCGGAGGCCGGCGGCCGCCCGGAACTTGAGAAGACGCCGACGCTGACCAACGACTCCGTCGTCGAGCTGGTCGAAGCGGGCTTCTCCGAGGGCACCATCATCCGCCGCATCGAACAGTCTCCGGCGGAGTTCGACCTCTCCCCGCCCAAGCTCGCGGAGCTGCGCCGGCGTCGCGTCTCCGACCGCATCATCGCCGCGATGACCGCCGCCATGAGCGACGACTCGACCTCCGGCGTGAAGCCCGCGAGCAACACGCCCGAGAATTAATGAGGGAGCGCGGCGAATGACGTGGGCCAAAAACAGGAGACGAAAGTTTTACCTTTGCGCCTGCCTGCTGCTCTGCTTTCTCTCCCCGTCTCACGTCCTGGCGCAGGAGCCACAGCTTCCTTCAGACCCGCCGCCGGTGATGCCTCGGCCCAAGCCGAAGCAGACCCCACCGCCAGTCGAGCAGGAGGTTGACGAGGGCGACGTTATCTCCGTCAGCACTTCGGAAGTAATGCTGCCCGTGACGGTGCGCGACTCAAGCGGCCGGCTGGTGACAGAGCTGACGCGCGAAGACTTCCGCGTCTACGAGGACGGGCGCGCGCAGCCCCTGAGCGATCTGGCGCTCAGGCGCGTGCCCGTGGACGTTGTCCTGATGGTGGACGCCTCTTCGAGCGCCGCCGCCAACCTCGAAGACTTCCGCCGCGCCGTCGAAGGCTTCGTCTCGAAGTTAAGTCCCGAAGACCGCGTCAGCCTGATAAAATTCGACGACCGCGTGGAGCTCTTGCAGGACTGGACGCGCAGCCGCGTTCAACTGCGCCGGTCGCTCAGCCGCGTCTCGCCCGGCGTCTTCACGCGCTTCAACGACGCGCTGCTCCTGGCCGCGCGCGAGCAGCTGACGCAGGCCGCGGGCCGCCGCGCCGTCATCGTCCTGACCGACGGTATTGACAGCGGGCGCGGCTACACGACGCTCGAAGCCGCGCTGCGCTCGCTGCTCGAAGCGCAGGCGACCGTCTACGTCGTCAGCAATACCGAGATCGAGCGCCGCCGAAAGCAAGCGGAGCTGGACTCTTTACTGGCACAAACGCCCTCGGTCGTGCGCTTCAACGAGCTGCGCATAGGCGACCTGCGCGAGGGCCTGAAAGTCCTCGACGTGAGCGAGAGCAACTTGGAGCAGCTGACGGCCGCGACGGGCGGCCGCCTCTACAAGCCACTGAGCTTCGACCAGCTCGACGCGACTTACGCGGAGGTTGCAGAGGAGTTGCGCCAGCAGTACGCGCTCTATTACACCCCGCTGAACAAGACCCGCGACGGGCGCTTCCGCCGCGTCCGCGTCATGACCACGACGCCCGCGCACCAGGTCTCCACTCGCATGGGCTACTTCGCCCCGGGCCGATAAAACACTCTCGGCCCCTCCGAACAATCCTCAAATTTCCTCAGCAATTCGCCCACTTTTCAACGGCGAGTGTCATAAAATCCGCCTCCCCCCGAAATTAATCCCCTGATGGTGTCATAATGCCACGGCCTCTTGCGAAGAGGGCCTCGTGGGCTCATGTGACACGAATCGCTGGTCTAAGGCGTCAGTGCGAGAACCCGCCTTTTCAAACTAAGTCTTACTATTTCACCACTTGACTAAAACAGCTTGAAGAGGCATAGTCATTGCTCTTGTGAGGCTGCCGTTTTGTTTCCTGGTACTTCGGCTCAAGCGTCGGGTGAGGGAATTTCGGGCGCTTACCCGTTCGCGGCAACTCTTTATTACTATTCGGAGAAGGAAAATTCATGCGACCAATTAAACACGCCGAGAAAGGCTTGACCCTCATGGCGCGCGGTCTGTTCGGCGCGATTCAGTCCGTCAACCGCTTCAAGCCCAACCCGTCTTTCACGCCGAAGTGGTCTGACAAGCCGCTCCTGAAATCCTGGCAAAAGTCTAAGCCGACGCTCGGCTGGCCGCGCACGACCGACTCCCTGTGCCCGAACTGCGTCATAGAGGCGCGCGAGGAAATCCTCAGCGGCAAAAGGGACGTTTCGGTCCTGATTAACGAGAAGGTCGGCGAGATCAAGGCCCAGATCATCGAGCGCGACGGCGAAATCTGGATGGTCAAAGATTGCCCGACGCACGGCCACTTCGAGGACATGATGGCGATTGACTCGAAGTTCTTGCAGCACATCGAGCGCATGTTCCCGGGCCGCGACATACAGGCGCACAACGACGAGAAGCTGCACAACCACGGCTCCTCGACCGTCAAGTACGGCCGCGGCGCTGTCCTGACCGTGGACCTGACGAACCGCTGCAACATGATGTGCGACCCGTGCTTCATGGACGCCAACCAGGTCGGCTTCGTCCACGAGCTTTCCTTCGACGACGTTAAGGAGATTCTAGACAACGCGATCACCATCAAGCCGCGTCGCCAGATGTCGGTCCAGTTCTCGGGTGGCGAGCCGACGATTTCGCCGCACTTCCTCGAGGCCGTCAAGTACGCGCGCAAGGTCGGCTACAACTCGGTCCAGTGCGCCACCAACGGCATCGAGTTCGCCAAGAGCAAGGAGTTCTCGAAGGAAGCCGCCGAGGCGGGCCTGCGCTACGCCTACCTGCAATTCGACGGCATCGGCAACGACGCCAACTCGCACCGCCAGGTCGGCAACCTCTTCGACGTGAAGCTCAGGGCGATTAACAACCTGCACGAGGCGGGCGTCGAAATCGTGCTCGTCATCACGCTGGTCAACGGCGTCAACAACGACCAGGTCGGCTCCGTCATCCGCTTCGCGCTCGACAACCCGAAGAAGATCGCCTTCCTCTCGTTCCAGCCCGTCTCGTTCACGGGCCGCGACGAGGAGATCACCGAGCAGCGCCGCTTGCAGCAGCGTTACACCTTGTCGCACCTCGCGCACGACGTTAAAAATCAGGTCGGCATCACGGAGCCGACGCGCGACTGGTTCCCGCTCTCTCTGATGGGCGCGTTCGCGGACTTCGCGGACCTCGTCCACGGCCCCCAGGCCGAGTGGGGACAGGTCTCCTGCGGTTGCCACCCGAACTGCGGCGTCGGCACGGCCGTGATGATTGACAAAGAGACGAAAGAGATGAGCCCCGTGCCGGAGTTTTTGAACATTCCGGGTCTCGTCAAAGACATGCAGAAGATCACGGACGCGGCGCGCGGCAAGTGGATGTCGAACATCATGATGGGGCTGACGCTTTTGAAGCACTACAACCCCTACAAGTCGCCGTCGAACTTCACGCTCTACGAGCTCTTCAAGAAGTTCGACAAGTCGTTCGGCCTGACCGGCAAGAACTACGGCAAGGTCGAAGGCGACCGCACGAAGCAGGACATCGAGATTCGGCGCGCAGACCGCTGGAACTTCCTCTTCATCGCGGGCATGTGGTTCCAGGACCTGTTCAACTACGACTTCCGCCGCACGGAGATGTGCATCATCCCCTACGGCACACAGGAGGGCGAAATCTCCTTCTGCGCCTACAACACAGGGATCGGCTGGCGCAACATCATCGAGAACATGCACCAGAACGCGACCGTGGCGAAGTGGTATCAGGAGCACGGCCGCCACGAAATCTTCGCCCGCGGCAAAGAAGTCAAGCTCGACGACGTCAACCACGGCCTCGTCCTCAACGAGATTGACATCCAGCGCCCCAACAAGCCCGAGATGGAAGGCCCCAAGACGGCCCACGAGGAAGCGGCCATGATGCGTAAGCTCTACAACGAGATGGTCCTCAAGCAAGCCAACGTCAAAGTAGACGCCCCCGTCCAGATCAAGGGCCTCAGCAGCAGCCGCAAGAAAGAGAACGAGACCACGCCGGTCGCTTAACTTAATCGCCTAGCGCCGACGGCAAAACTGAAGTCCCCTGCGAATGCTTCTCTCAAGATTCGCAGGGGACATTTAGCTTTCGTTACCGTTTATCAACTCCTCCGTTTCAAGGTCATTGAGGAAAGCCGAGAGCCGATCCTTTACTGTGTTATAGCCGCGCATGGGACCTTGTTTCGCGTCCTTCATGCCGTAGAGCAATCTCATTTCCTGGAAAAAGTATAAGAGCCTCCCGCTTGATAGCAGCCAGGAGCACACGAGATAAACAATAACTTTAAGAATCATGGCGAAGCCGGTTATGACCAAGAGCCTCACGTCCTCATCTGGAAAGACGACCCAGGTCGCCTGAAGAAGAGCATAGAAGTACAGTGCCCATACGACGCCGGCAGGAGTCATCAGGAATTTGCTGTCTAAACGTCCGACCCACAAGGCCATGGCTACACCACCGAAGATTCCCCCCAGAAGACCCATAGAACGTTCGAAAAGGTTATTATAGGCGCCGAGGCTGTTAACTATCATGGACAGAAATGTTCCGACGATAATTACCAAGATTATCATGAAAGGCTGTTTAGGTTTTCTGGGATAGGCCAGAACCCAAAATAGTAATAGCAACGTAGCTGCCTGCGCGTTATTTACCCAGTTCAGAAAATGCTCCCAAGACTTCGATTTGAGGCTATCCCTGGTCTCTTTGAATTCTCCCAGCGCCTTGAAGAAATCCTTACCTTCTCCTTGAGAGGGATAATTATCTGGAGAAGGATAATTATCTGCTAAGGTGAGTGCGTCGTTGATGACGACACGGTTGTCAATGGTTCGTTTAATACCGTCAATGGCTCGTTTAAGATCCTCACCGTCAGCGGGTCGTATAATATCCCCGCCAGCAATGATTCGTTTAATGCCCTCACCGTCAGTGCTCTGTATCACTTTTTTGACATCATGAGCTAATCCTCGCAACTGGTTGTGAGCTGGCACACCCTGGAAAGCACGGTAGGTCAACGAACTATATAAGATTGCCCAAACGATCCAGAGCCCCAGAAGAAAATGGTAGAAGTCTTTCACGGCCTTCGAAGGCTCGGCATAGCTTTCTGATGTTCGGGGATGCGTTCTATACGTTAAAACGAACAACCATAGAACCACTAAGAGGTGGAGAAAGTACCAAACGAAAGGAAACCAAGGGCTGAGAAGAAAATCTTTGTAAGATTCAAATCGTGAAATTATGCCAGGTGTGGTGTTTATGCCGACGACGATACTTGCAATGGTTATGACCTGTACTTTATGACACTTAACCCAATGTTTGAATGATCCGGCAGTATTCTGCTCCATATTGTGACTCCGATAATTTTTCAAACCCGTCTTCTACAGAAAGGTTTTGCTTGAGGAAGATGCCTGAACGGTGACGTTCTGAGCCTCTGCATTGAGGCTCGGAACTTCACATTTGAGCTTCCGAACCTCACCGACAAGGCTCGGAAGCTTAACTTTGAGGATCAGAGCCTCAACGATGAACCTTCAGAACCTCAATGTTGCTGCCCGGAAGCGTAGCGTCGAGGTTCTGAAGTCTAACGATGAACTTCCGAGCCTCAACGTTGAGGTTCTGAGCCTCATCCTTGAAGCTCAGAACCTCATCCGTATCCTGTTAATCTCACCAAATGTAAAGCTTGTGCCCAAACCGGGCCAGTTTTAGAGAAATCTCTACCCTTTAGACACTGGGCGGCTGGGGCGGTTCCTTCTTGCGGGACTTCTGGAAACGCTCGCCCAGTTGCTCGGCGACGGGTTTGAGGCCGGGCGTCGTTTTGGCGGCGGTCTTGACGTAGTTATAGACCTGCGTGGCCTGTCGCATGGCCTCGCTGCCGACGGCGAGGCGCGTGTCGTCTATACGGGAGTTGAGCGAGGCGGCGAGCGTGCCGAGTTCTGTGAGCGTGGCGAAGAGGTCTACGTCTTTCTGAAAATCGGCCGTGTTGAAGCTCGCGGGAAAGATCGTGGCGTTATTCTGCACGGCGGAGGCGGCGTTCTGGATAAAGGACAGGCTGCCCGCCCCCGTCTTCAAGAGGCCCTTACGCTCGCTCGGCGTCAGGTTAACGAGGAACGGGAGTTTGGCGATGATGGTTGCGAAAGAGTCTTTGACGGCTTGCACGTCCGCGGGTGATACCGCGGTGTTGATGTTTTGGTAAGGCATAGGTGGTCTCCTTAGTGAGTATGTTGCCGGTGAAGTGGTTTCCAGACCTTGAAAAGACCCTGAGTGACGCGCGCCACTGTAGTCGCAACAGGAGCGCGCGTCAAGAAAAAAGCTAGAACGGCGGCGGGGGTAAACCACCCTTCCTGACCTGCGAGACTGTGTGGCCTGAATGGTTCAAGCCAGCCAGCCGAGACTGCGCCGCTTGAATTATTCAAGACAGCCTGCCTCAAAGGTCAGGAAGAGGGGCTTGCCCCCGCCCGCCTTGAGCGAGTCACATCCATCAACGCGCCGCCCTCGACCGGCGCAGCATCCAGCCGTAGAGCCAGACGAGGATGCCGACGAAGCCGAGCAGGCCGAGCCAGGGGCCGAGTGCGAAGTCCTCGGGCACGAGCGCGAGCGGGGCGTCCTTCGAGAGGGCGACGATGAGGCCGGCGAGGACTACGCCCCAGATGCTCTCGCCGACGATCAGACCCGAAGCCACGAGCGTGCCCAGTCTCTCGGCGCGCTCGGGGTTCGGGGAGTTGCGGGCGCGCTTGTTGTACCAGTGGCCCAGAACAGCGCCGACGACCACGGCGAAGGTCGCGGACATGGGTAGATAGATGCCTATGCCGACCGCCAGCGGCGGGATGCGCAGTTTCTTCGTCGCGCCGAGGATGGCGTCGAGCACGATGAGGCCGACGCCGACGAGCGCGCCGATGCCGAGCATCTTCCAGTTAAGACCGCCGCCGATGACGCCCTGGGCCAGCGCGGAGATGAGCGTCGCCTGCGGCGCGGGCAGCGGGTTCTCGGCGACGACGTTGACGTTGGGAGCGCCAGCGAACCCGTAGGCGCTCGCCAGCAGGTTGAGTACCCACGGGATGACGGCTGCGCCCGCGGCCACGCCGACGATGAGCGCGATCTGCTGGCGCATCGGCGACGCGCCGACGAGCTGGCCGGTCTTCAGGTCTTGCAGGTTGTCGTTCGAGATGGTCGCGCAGGCGAAGACGATGGCCGTCACGAAGAGCGCGAAGGCGACGAGCGGGAGCCGAGTCTCCGGCGTCGGCGAGACGGCGAGGATGAGGACCGACGCGCACATCACGATGGACAGAATGCCTACGCCCGAGATGGGGCTGTTCGAAGCGCCGATGAGTCCCGCCATGTAGCCGCAGATGCCTGCGATGAGGAAGCCGCCGAGCAGCACGAACGGCACGGCGATCAGCGTCAGCGTCACGGCGTTCGGCGCGAGCACAGTCCCCTGCACGAACGTGAAGGCGAGCCACCCGGAGACGATGAGGCACGCGGCCGTGAGCACCAGAATCCAGCGCGGCGAGAGGTCGCGGTCAGTAACCTCCAGCGAGCTGCCGGAGCGGGAGCTGGCGAGCGTGCTCACGAGACCGCCGACCACAGGCTTCGCCAGCTTCGCCAGCGTGTAGATGGCGGCAATCGCAATCGCGCCCGCGCCGATGAAACGGACCTGCGTGCTCCAGATGGCCTGGGTGTGGTCTGCGAGGGAGACGCCCGCGGCGGCCGGCGTCATCCCCGTCAAGATTGGCACAGCGATGGCCCAGGAGATCACCAGGCCGAGCAGCATCGCCATCCCGACCGACAGCCCTACGAGGTGGCCCGCGCCGACCAGCGCGAGCGACCAGGCTATGTTGTACCCGGTCGAGGCCGCGGCCCCGAGGCGGAAGAACCCCGCCAGCCCGCCGGCCGCGATGCGCGTCGCCGTCACGATGGCGAGCCCCATAGAGGCGACCGAGCCCAGGATGACGGCGACGAGCCCTTCCTTCGCCTCGCCCGTCTCGTCCTTCGTCTCGCCGCGGCGGCCCGAGCCGACTTTCAACACCTCCGCGGCCGCGACGCCCTCGGGGTAGGGCAGGTCGGAGTTCGTTACCAGCGCGCGCCTGAGCGGGATGGTGAACAGCACGCCGAGCACGCCGCCGCTCAGGCAGATGAGAAACGATTGCCAGAAGGGGAACCCGGTCCACCAGCCGACGATCACCAGCCCCGGCAGGACGAAGATGATGGCTGAGAGCGTGCCGGCCGCGCTGGCGACCGTCTGGACGATGTTGTTTTCGAGGATGGACGAGTCTTTCACGACGCTCAGGATAGCCATCGAGATGACCGCCGCGGGGATCGACGACGCGAACGTGAGCCCGACCTTGAGGCCGAGATACACGTTGGCCGCCGTGAAGATCGTCGTAATCAGCGCGCCCAAGATAAGGCCGCGCAGGGTCAGTTCTTTGGGCTTCATGCGCCGCATTCTACACCCATGCGGCCGTCTGTATAGTAAAAATCTTGCCGCCAGTAGTGTCCTAAATACATTTCCCCTGTGTCCCTCTGTGACCTCCGTGGTGAATGAATCCTGAAGGAATACTCACCACCGAGGGCACAGAGGGACACAGTGGTGGACAATGAAAAACTGAAATCAGGACTCTACCTTGCCGCCAATCGCTCGGCCGCCGGACAGCTACTTTCAGGGGGCGTCCGTTGCTATGTGAAGCTCCGTGGCGTTGGCCGCGACGGCCGCGTAGGCGACCTGTTGCGGTGAGCCTTTGCTACAGGCGACGAGGGTGAGTGAGAAAAGTATCAACACGAAGACACAGACAAGCCTGTGCGTTTCAACCCCGGACGTGTTCTTGTTCATGTGAGTTCCTTTTTCGACTAACGAGTTGTTAGACCTTGCCCGCCTCCGCAGGAGCAACCTCCATTTTTACGACCACAGTCCCGGCAATAAAGTCATGCACCGCACGCCGCTTCGGGTTCGTGAGGCAGGTCAGGATTTCTGCGGCGAACCACAGCAGCGCCGGGACTGCCAGGACCTTGTTCGCCGTAGCGAAAGTTTCGACATCAATCTGGCGACCGCTCAACACGAAATAGAGTGAGATGATTAGAGCCACCGTGTTGATGACAAAGTAAATGATGTCGCGTAAGAACGCCTGCCGCATTGAGATGGGCGCTTCAGAAGTAGCGTCGAGCACCTTGATCTTCAACGCCATCTTGCCCAGGGTCTGGCCGTAGAAGCCGTGCATTAAAACGCTATATAGCCAGTAGGCGGGATAACTGATGAGCATCCAGGCTACGATGGCAGCCGTGGAGCGGGGCGTGTCGTAGACCAAATCGTCCAGCCAGCCGAGAGGAATAAAGAGCCAGCCGTCCACAAAACCGGCCCAAAACCTGCGCATCGTAGTTTGATATTTATTCATCCGTGGCCTCCATCAGCGAAAGAGGTCTAACGCCCTGGATTACTTCGCGCTCAGGTCGAACGAGTTGTTGGGCGCGGCTCAGACGCCATGGTCAACATTCTCACAAGCGCCCATCGCCAGAATTAACCGGGCGGGACATTGTATCAAGCCTTCAAGTCTCTTTTACAGGGTTAAGAAAAATGGCCCGGGCGGGCTCTGGCCGGTTGCCTAAAGGCGGCGGACGCCTGTAAACTAACTGTCCCGGTGAACCCTGCGGACGTTCCCTGTCGGGAATGAGCGCGGGGTTCACGTCCGCTTGACCGGGGCCGACCGTGGCGTGGTAAATTGTAGTTTAAGGTCAACGCCTTAAGCCTAACACTGCGAACCGAAAACTTTATTTTGATGGAGAGTTGAATGGCGATAGTTAACGTTAATCAGGGCGAGTCAATCGAGAGCGCGCTGCGCCGCTTCAAGCGCAGGGTGATGACCGAAGAGATTATCAAGGACGCGAAGAAGCACGCCTTCTTCATGCCGCCCGGCCAGAAGGCGAAACTCAAGTCGGCGCTGGCCCGCAAGCGCAACAAGAAGAAGGGCCGCCCCCGCCCCCCGCGCGACTAAACCCAGACTTTTACAACAGCAGGTAAACCGTCCAGATGCGCGGCGGCCCCTAGCCCGAGCGGTTTGACGCCGCTCACAGCTTCGGCCCCATCGAGTTCGGGCGGTTTATTTTTCTGATGACACGCATCCTGCTCACCAACGACGACGGCATACACTCCGACGGCCTCGTCAAACTCGAAGCGGCGCTCGCCGAAGTGGGCGACGTGTACACGGTCGCGCCCGCCTCCGAGATGAGCGGGGCCTCCCACAGCCTGACGCTCGCCCGCCCCCTGCGGATACGCCGGATTGACGAGCGCCACTGGACCGTGGACGGCACGCCGACAGACTGCGTCACGCTCGCCCTGCACAAGATCATCCCCGAAGATGAGCGGCCGGACATCTGCGTCTCTGGCATCAACCACGGCGGGAATCTGGGCGACGACGCGACCTACTCCGGCACAGTCGCGGGCGCGCTCGAAGCTACCATCCTCGGCGTCCCCGGACTCGCCTTCAGTCTCGTCGCGCGCGAGAACTTCGACTTCACAGAGGCGGCGCGCTTCGCCGTCACGGCCGTCCGCAAGGTCTTGCAGGAGGGCTTGCCCGAAGGCACGCTGCTCAACGTCAACATCCCCGGCCGCGGCGAGATCAAGGGCGTGAAAGTAACGCGCCAGGGTTTGAAGAACGCGCGCCCCGTCATCAGCGAGCACATAGACCCGCGCGGCAAGCCCTACTACTGGATCGGCGAGGAGTACTTCGCCTGGAACTCCGCCGACGGCACCGACTACCAGGCCATAGAGCACGGCTACATCTCCGTCACGCCGCTCAAGAGCGACATGACGGACCACCGCGCGCTGACCGCCATCGAAACCTGGAACTACATCAGCACGAGCGAGGTCGTGCCCAGTTCGTGAATGGTAAACAGTAAATGGTGAATAGAAAAAAACTCCGCTCTCCTGTTCACCATTTACCATTCACCGTTTACCATTTACCATTCACGATATGAGCTCCGCGCCGCTGCACCCCGCGACACCACAGAACGACTACCGCATCCCGCGCGAGCGCATGATCGAGCGCCTGCGCAAGCATTACGGCATCTCGGACGCGCGCGTGCTCGAAGCCATGCGCGCCGTGCCGCGCCACCTCTTCGTCCCCGAGGCGCTCGCGGGCCGCGCCTACGGCGACCACGCGCTCCCCATCGCCGCCAACCAGACCATCTCGCAGCCCTTCATCGTCGCCCGCATGACGGAACTGCTGGAACTGTCCGACAGGAGCCGCGTGCTGGAGATCGGCGCGGGCTCCGGCTACCAGACGGCCGTGCTCGCGCGACTGGCCGCGCAGGTCTACGCCATCGAGCGCATCGGCGAGCTGGCGCGCGAGGCGCAGGCGCGCATCCGAGGCTTAGGCATCTACAACGCGACGGTAAAATGTTTCGACGGCACGCTCGGCTGGAGCGCGCACGCGCCCTACGACGCCATCCTCGTGGCGGCGGGCGGCCCCGAAGTGCCCGAGCCATTATTGGCCCAGTTAAAAGTCGGCGGCAAACTCGCCATCCCCGTCGGCCAGACGCGCGAGTCGCAGCGCCTCGTCCGCGTCGTTCGCACCGAGAAAGGCTACGAGCGCGAGGACCACGGCGCGTGCGCCTTCGTCCCGCTCATAGGGCACTACGGCTGGTCCGTGTAGTTTCATGAACGAACTCTGGCAGAACATCAAATATTACCTGAACCCCGAGACGATTGCGGCCGCGGGCTACTTCGTCCTGGTCTTCGTGGTGTTCGCCGAGACGGGGCTGGCCGCGGGGTTCTTCCTGCCGGGCGACTCGCTCCTGTTCGTCGCGGGCCTGTTCGCGGCCGACGGCAAGTTCATCCTGTTCGACTCGCTCGGGCGCGAGGCCAACCTGCTCATCCTGCTCTTCTCGGTCTTCGTGGCGGCCGTCGTCGGCGACGCGGTCGGCTACCTGACGGGCTCCAAGCTCGGGCCGCACCTCTTCAAGCGCCAGAAGTCGCTGCTCTTCAAGCCGAGCCACTTGCAGAAGGCCAACGCCTTTTACGAGAAGTACGGCGGCAAGACCATCATCATCGCGCGTTTTGTGCCAATCGTCCGCACGTTCGCGCCCATCGTCGCGGGCGCAGCGCGGATGCCTTACAGGACGTTCGTCGTCTACAACGTCATCGGCGGCTTCCTCTGGGTCTTCAGCATGATCCTCGCGGGCTACTTCCTCGGCCGCGCCTTCCCGTTCCTGCGCGAGCACCTCGAAATAGTCGTCATCGTCATCGTCCTGCTCTCCATCACGCCCGCCGTCATCGAGATCGTCAAGGCGCGACGCGAGAAAACGCGCACGGCCGCCGCGTCTGAGGAAAGCGCGGGCGACGCGCAGGTTTGACTTGCGCCATTCACTACCTTAGAATCCAACAACGTTTGACGGGGCGTGGCTCAGCCTGGTAGAGCGTTCGGTTCGGGACCGAAAGGTCGGAGGTTCAAATCCTCTCGCCCCGATAATCTAAAAGGTGTGCACCTATTACGGTAGGTGTGCACCTTTTGACATTTAGCGCGGATTGCTGCCGTCGAAAAGTATTTTCTCAGCCAATGATAGTGCGCCCATTTCGCTCTATTACGTTCTAGTTCGTTGCTAGAGTCCCTACCATTTTCCCGCACGGCCTTCGGCGGACCTGTCACGGCCATCAGGGCTTACAATTTATACACGAAGGACCGATTGATTTTCTCAGTCAACTTTCAAGACATCGGGGGCGACCCGGGCGCGGCCGAAAACAACAACTTCGGCCCGGACCACGAGCGCATAGTGGCGAACGCCGCACGCGAAAGGGGCGAGCGGGTCGTGCAGGTACGCCGCCTCGCCAAGAATGTTTACGAAATGGAGATTTGGCAAACGTTGAAAGATACAGGGGCCAACATGGCAGCGACTGGAGCGCGGTATTTTACGCCGCGGGCGTGTATATACGTTAGGGTGTGGCTCGCTGATAAACAACAAAGAAGTTGACAGGTCTGTGTGCCGCAGGTTTTTCAACTCGATGCGCTTTCGTAACTTCTAATTGCGAGTGGCGATCATAAAAGCGTCTCTTCTGTTAAGAGTGATCCGAACAATAGCCACACACTATGCCCCCACTATCGCGCCTACCATTTTTGTGCCCAAAATCGAAGCAGTGCTTACAAACTTCCTGCTAAATCACCGCTCGCTAGATTCACATTTTTTCTAAACGTAGGGTCCGGGCCAAGTTCAATAGAGATTATTTTGCTTTTCCTTCCTTTTGGCAGGTACGCGCATACTTCAAACTTTCCGGCTGGTAGATTACGCAAGATGTAAGCGCCCTGGTTGTCTGTCCAACTTTCGGCGAGCCCCGCCACGACCCTTACCCCGGAAACTACTTCATCAGTTTTCGAATCGAACTGCCCGTTCCCATCCCTGTCTATGAAGACGATACCGGAGACGGCGCGTTGAGCGATGAGCGGAAGGTCAATGTAGGAGCCTTGCAGGGGGGTGATATTGATGGGCCAAGAAATTTGCCCAGGCAGACGGAAATTTGCCGGTATTGACGCAGGGTCAATTTCAAGCAGATAGCCGCCCGGCGGGAGATTGAGAAACTCGTACGTGCCGCTGGCATTCACAACCTCGGAGAGCGGCCAGGCAGCGTTCGCGCTTCCTGCTGATGCGGGGCGCAAGATGATTCTCACGCCTTTGACGCCGGGTGCGTCGCCGGCCGACATCTCGCCGGCCAGGAAGAGGTCGTTAAAAACGCGCCCCTGAGCGGAGCCGGAGTTGGTCAAGCCGAAGCTGATGTTGATCGTCTCGCGCTGAGAAAGAAAGAGCTGGCGCGAGGTCGAGTTGCTGGCGCGCAGTTTCACGCCGAGGTCTTCTGAAGCAAGCGCGACCGCGTGCGCTCCGGGTTCGAGCGCAGTGAAATTGAAGTTCCCGCGCTCGTCGGTCGTCCGGGTGTGGTTGCCGTCAATCTGGACTTTCATTCCGGCGGTGCCGGGCTCACCGGGGTCATCCTGACCATTGCCGTTAAGGTCGAAGAAGACGCGGCCTTGAACGCGTCCATGCGAGAGACCGAGCAACTTTGAGAATTGAAACCCGCCGCCGCTCGCGCTTCCGAAGCGATGAACGTAAGAGACTGTCAGCGCGGTTCGGCTTTCTGTGCCGCTGAAGGAGAAGGCACGAGCGCCGCTCACCTGAATTGAATTGGCCGCGTCGAGTTTTAAGTCGGCGCTGAACGTGGCGAGTATGTTGCGCTCGTTGCGAGCCAGAATCTCGCCCGTGCTGTAGCGAACTTCGCCCGCCAGATTCAGGCGCGAGAATGCTGCCTGAAGACGGAGCCCAGCTTCGGTGCTGCGCGTAGCCGGCAGCTCAACTCCCGAAAGAAGCTCAGGCAGCGCGTCCCGGTTCGTCAGCAGGAAACGCGCCGGGTCTGCTGTAAAAGCCGGGCGCAATTCCGCAGGCAAAAGCAATGGGTTGCGGAGGATGAGACCTGTGAGCGAAGGAGTGTTGCTCCTGTAGTTGATGAAGCCTGCAACGGAGCCTCGCCGCCACGAATAGCGTAATTGCTCGCGCAGGCTGAGGCCGCTGGTCACTTGCTCGGCAGTCTGACCCTCGCGGCTCTCGATAAGCCGCGCCTCAAACTCGTTCGTCCAGCCGTGGCCGATGCGTTGGCCGTACCTGAAAGTCGCGGTGCGTGTTCGCAGATTTAGAAGAAAGGGAAGAGACAGAGTGGCGGGCTGCTCAAGCTCCTGCTGATTGAAGCTGAAGCTGAGACGCGTGCCTCGCGCCGGGGTGTAACTGGCAGCCGCAAGCAGTGTCTTGGTGTTCAGCTCGATGCGCCGTAGAGTCGAGAGCGGAGAATTCGTAGTGCTGTTGTAGCTGAGGGATGCGCCGAAGCGCGGGAGGGGTCGCCATTGCAGGCTGAAGGAGTTCAGCTTGCGCCCGGCTGTTTGCGCGCCGATGCCGACAAGCGGAGAGTGTGGGTCTAGTCTGAGTAGCTCGCCGTGGAAGTCAAACGGGCCGCGCCGCAGGTCAAGGCGTGTGCGCCATGACAGGTTGCCGTTTGCGTGGGCCACCTCAGCCTCGGCCACAGTGTTTTCATTGGGAGCATAGCGCGCATCTGTGTGCCAGATGATTCCGCTTTCTCTGCCATCAGACTGACGTTGGGGCGAGACGAAAAAAGCGCCCGCACGTATGCGCCATGACGGGCCTTGTGCTACGGGGGCGAGCGCGCCTGCGAGCAGACCCTCGCCGTCGTTAAAAAAAGAGCCCAGCGGGCGCGCTCGACCGGCAAAGATTTCGATCCCTTTCAAGCGCAAGTCTGATTTTAAGACCAGGTGCAGGCCGCGCATGGTGTAGTTGTTGAAGCTGAGGCGCGAGATTTCCAACTCGCTGTCGAGCACGTCGAATCTGCTTCCGGGAGAATCGAGACCGAGCCTGAGACGATTGACGCCGAAACCCCTGCCCAGAGGCTGCGCGAGTCCGCGCTCGCCGCGCCCCAGAAAATTGGACAGCTCGCCGCTCGCTCGAAGGGTGCGCGAGCCAGGCAGCTTTTGATTGAACTCGAAAGAGTGGCGGAGCAGTGACGGTGCAGAATCTGTGCCGGGGGAGAAGTGCAGGCCGTAGAAACCTGAGAACGACTCGGCTGATTCATCTCGCAGGGCCTCGTTAACGTTTGACCGCGACACGCGGGGCGGGCGCACGACTTGAATAACGTAGGTGATGCGCTTGTTCTTGCCGGAGATGATGAGAATCGTTTCGCCCGCGTTGAGCCCCTTGATGAAAAGGGTGCGCTCAGTCTTAATCTCTGCGGCGGCGACGCTCGGCTCAAGGACTGTGACGGCAACAATCGCCTCGTCGAAAGTTAGCTGGTGTATGTTTCCCACCAGCAGCTTGACGCGCGACGCATAGTTGCGTGAAGGCTTCTGCCCGGCTTGTCCCTGTGAGTCGTCCTGCTGAAGAGGAGTGAGACTGATTGTTGACCAGGCGAATGAAACCGCGGACGCTGCCGCTTGAGCTAAAGGTATGGGAGCGAGCAGGGCGACGGTGAGGAGAAGCACGCACGCAATCCTGGCGATGCGCCAGAAGATGTTTTTGCGGATTGAGGGTCTCATGCCAGTCATAGGAAAGCTCCTCGGCCAGCAGGAGCACGGGGCAACTCAAGTCAACAAGAGGAATGCTTATCGGCCCTGCGTGATTCCGTGTTGCTGGTCTACTTCAAAGGGCAGTTCATAGATCAGCGTGGCCGGCTCCATCCCTACACGGTCGTAGCTGAGCGTCACGACCGCCGTGTAGCGGCCAATTGGAAGCTCTCCGGCCCAGGGCACTTTCATCATGTTTCGCTGGCCGGGTAAAAATCTGGCGTCTTCTATTTTCCCGCGGCCCGCGAGCCCGCCCTTCGCGTCGAGGATGGCGAAAAGGCCGCGCACGCGCGCGTGGACGGTCCCGCGGTTGCGCACGTCAAGGTCCAGCTCAAGCGGAGTCGAAACGGTCGGAGGCTGTACTTTACCGCCCATTACCTCGACGACGTATTCGTTCGCGTCTTCCGTTGCGAGCATCACCAGGCCGCGAAAGCGAATGCCTATTGAGGCGGTGGCTGTATTCCCGGATTCGGTCTCACTCTTGACGGGCGTGGCCTCGAAGACAGGCATCGTGTAGTAACCGCCAGCCGCCGTGAGCGGGATCGTGATGGTGGCTTGAACACTGGCCGAGGTGTGTGCTTCAACGATTACTTCCGATGGCGAAAACTGCACCCAGGGCGAGGCCGAGCGGGGAAGCGTTCCGGGGCGGCCTGTCAAACGTTTGTTGTTTGCGTCGTACCAGTAATCTATGACAGAACAACGCAGCCGCAGCCGTTCCGGCGAATTGTTGAAGAGCGTGTAGGTCTGCGTGTAGGTCGAGCCGCGCTTGACCTTGGCCTCGACGGAAGCGGGTGCGACTCCCAGAGTGTTTTGCTGTGCTTGCGCCAGAGTAAAGCTGCAAAGCAGGACGGCGAGGAGGCAGGCGAATCGGGCGAAGAAGCGTTGTTGAATCATCTTTATAAAGCAATGACGAGTGACAAGTAAGAAGCGTTTTGCTTGTCACTCGGCACTCGTCACTGTAGTTAGAGGCTATTCCACTGTGATGGTGTAGATCAGAGTTGCGCTCTTCGCGCCGGCGGCCTCTGATCTGGCAGCGTACATGCCGACATAACGCTCGATGGCGACGCCGCTTTCTGCACCTGAAGCCACCGAAGACGGCGTCGAAGTGCTGACGGTCGAGCTTGAAGAGATGGACGAGTTGCCCTCACGAGCCAGGGCAGTGTCGCCGGCCGCGTCCTGCTCGACCTCGATGGTGGCCGTCTCGGTCGTGAAGCCAGAGTAAACGGGCGTCAGATTGATAGGCGTTTTGTAGAGCGCGCCCGAAGCGTCGGCGACAACGCTGACACCCGCGGCGGGCGTGCCCAGACCGAGACCGTTGACGTTGCCGAAGCTGAGGCTGAAAAGGCCGGTGGAATTGCTGCCACTGACGGTCGCACCGCCGCTGCCGGTCGAGATGTTGAGCTGGACAGCGGTCTGCACAGTCGCAGACATCTCCAACTCGGAAGTGGTGGTTGCCGAGCCGACGGCAGGCCCCTGCGCGTAGGCTGCGCCGCAGAAGACGCAGAGCGCGCCGAAAAGAATCGCAAAGCGAAGCGGGGAACGGAAAGTCATTCGGAAATTTCTCCTATTCAGTGAAGTGATTGGTTGATGTGCGCTCCATGTAGAGCGAGGATAGAGTGAGGGGCTGGATAAAGATGACGTTAGCCCCTCAACTCCTGTCGGGATTATTTGGTAATGGTAGGTGACGTGACCGTTTCAACGGCGCGACTTTCGGTCGCAGTACTTACCGCCCGGCGTTAATGGCAACCTTCATGCCACTATTGATTTCGAGCGCCGGCTCATCAGTTAAAAACTCAGAATGTTTCTAATAGCTTCGAGAATTTGTTGCTCGCCAACCAATGCCCCTCAGTGAGATGAGTGGGTCGTGGCTATTTGATGAAGGTCAAAAAGGGAAACCGATAGGCGAAACGACAAGGCAGAACTCTCCGAAAGACCGCACACGGAAAGACAGGCTAGACCGTATCGCTTCTCAAGGGCAAGTGCGTCTATAAAAATATTCAGAAGAGATTTGACGACTCCACGGCGAGAACGAAAGAGGTCTTTGGGAGTATAATCAGCACGACTAATTGTATACCGCGGCAGCTTTGTTGTGACTGACTCCTGCCGAGTGAATGAGGCGCAGGAAACCCAGAGCTTGCGAATGGTGTTTGCTTGCTCAGGCCGGAGTGCCCGGTGAAAAGCCAGGCCAAATCTGCTCGACGCCATAGCGCGCCTCTTCCAAACCTCGCTTGGAAAGAACGAGTCCTGTTCGAGAAACCCCGATTGAAATTCCTGATACGTGTCAATAGGACGAAGCTATGACCGGAGACCAGATTATGGTCGCTTCTCACGATCACCGTTTGGTGGTGCTCTCCGTCCTGGTCTCAATCCTGGCGGCATACGCCGCCCTCGCTCTTGTCGAGCGGGTAAGGGCCGCTCGCGGTCGTGCCTGGCTCGCCTGGCTGGTCGTGGCCGCCACGGTGGATGGAATAGGCACATGGTCAATGCACTACACCGGAAAGCTGGCTTTACACTTGCCGGTCCCAGTGATTTTCGACTGGCCGATGATCTTGCTTTCTCTGCTGGTCAGCATCATTGGTTCCGGCGCGGCACTCTTAGCTCTGGGTCGAAGCAAAATCGGCTGGCCTCGTGCTTTGATTGCCGCCATCTTTCTGGGGGGCGTGGGAATCTCTGGCATGCACTACACGTCCATGGCGGCGATTCGGTCGCCGGGAGGCCATCACTATTCTCCCGCGTCCGTGACTCTTTCAATCGTGCTGGCGGTAGTAATTTCTTTGATGGCAATAACGCTGGTCTTTCTTTTTCGGGATAACACTCCTGGCCGCCGCTGGCGATACCACGGGGGCGCGTTGCTTCGTGGGGCGGCCAATCCCGTTATGCATTACACCGCTATGGCCGGCGTCATCTTTACATCCTCCGCCGTAGTCCCGGACTTGTCCAGTAGCGTGAGCATCTCGTCCCTCGGTATTCTTGTCATTAGCACCGTCCCCGTGATGGTTCTCATCGTTGCTCTACTGACCTCGCTAATGAATCGGCTTCAGAAGCAGAAAGCTCTTCTCAATGAGTTGTTCGAACAAGCGCCGCAGGCTGTCGCTTTAATGAGTGTGGATAATCGGATCATCCGTGTGAACAGGGAGTTCACACGGATGTTCGGCTACAGTCCGCAAGAAGCCGAGGGCCGCTTTCTCGGCGAGCTGATCGTTCCCGACGAGTCGCTGGATGAGAATAAAAAATTTACAGTCCTGGCGGCTCAGGGGCAGCGGGTGGATGCGGAGAGCGTTCGCCAGCGCAAGGATGCCAGCCGTTTGAATGTTTCTATAGTCGGCGTGCCCGTCTCATTACCCGGTGGACAGGTCGTGTTCTATGCGATGTACCGCGACATCACCGAACGCAAGCAGGCGGAAGAGCGTCTCAGGGCAACAAGCGAACAGTTGCGCGCCCTCTCTGCGCGCCTTCAATCTGCCAGAGAAGAGGAAGGGACTCGCATCGCGCGTGAACTTCATGACGAGCTGGGGTCGGCGCTGTCCAGTTTGCGTTGGGACCTGGAGGACATAGCTGAAGTTATCTCCGAATTCACAGAGCCGTCGCAACTCGCCGCCCTGCGAAAGAAGCTCGAATCTCTGATGAAGCTAACTGATACGACAGTTAATACCGTCAGAAGAATCGCCTCTGAGTTGCGACCAATCGCGCTGGATGAACTCGGGCTGATTGAAGCAATCGAGTGGCAAGCGCAGCAGTTTCAAGCTCGGACGGGGATCAGCGTCCATTGCGACTGCCCGCTGGAGAGTGATGATTTGACGCAGGAGCAATCAACAGCCATCTTCCGCATCTTTCAGGAAGCTCTGACCAATGTGCTGCGTCATGCCCAAGCGACAAGGGTTGACATTACTGCGAAGAAAGAGGCTGACGAATTCGTTTTGACGGTCAGTGACAACGGAAGAGGAATCACAGAGGAGGAGCAAGCAGGCCTGCCGTCGCTTGGTCTGCTCGGAATGCGCGAACGTGCTAACCTCATAGGCGGGAAAATCCAGATCACAGGTGTTGAAGGAAAAGGAACTGTCGTGACTCTCAGAGTTCCACTCTCCGGTTAAGCAAGCTATGGGAGTTAGCATTTTGATTAGATGATAATCGTCAGAACCTTTCAACTTGAACCATCGAATCAGGGGAGACGATGAAATTCAAGACGTAATATATAAGGCTAATTCGAGCAAAAGCAAAAAATCATGCCCGAATGACAGGATTCAATATGATTCGGTTCGTTAAAGGTTAGAGGCAAGACATGAGGAGATCGAGGTCGGTTCGCGCCGACGGAATCTCTAATCCGAACTTTAGAGATTCCGTCGGCGCGAACCGACCTCGATCTCCTCATGTTAGGAAGTTGATGGAAATGCCCATTGACGAACCTGTCCCTTTCCAAAACCGGGATTTCAGCCGTTGTTCAATCGTTGCTAGGAGAACGAACCATTTATATCGCTTGTGCTGCAAGTCATGTAACCTGATGTGCATTCTACATGGTCCCGGTCTCTGGCAGGTGAATTTGTCCGGGTACTTAATACTCCCCAACAATCGGAGTTGCCCAGCTAGCCCAGAGGTAAGGGCAATGAAAAGAATCCTCATAGTTGATGACCATGAAGTTCTCCGAGACGGCGTGAAGAGAATCTTCGATAAGCAACCCAGCACGATGATCTTCGGGGAGGCGGGCACTGTCCAGGAGGCGCTCAGACTTGTGCGCGAGCAGGACTGGGATGTCGTGGTACTCGATCTTTCTTTAGGTGACAGGAGCGGGCTGGAAGTATTGAAAGAGTTGAAACGAATTCGCCCCAGGCTTCCCGTGCTGATCCTCAGCCTGCACTCGGAGGAACAGTTCGCGCGGCGTGCTTTCAAAGCTGGCGCTGCCGGGTATATCACAAAAGACAGCCCGCGGGCAGAGTTGGTCAAAGCAATTAACAAGGTCATCGGTGGACGAAGATATGCCAGTCCCGCACTCGCCGAGAAACTTATCGTTGACCTTGGAAAAGACACAGATCGCCCACTTCATGAGAGTCTTTCTGACCGTGAGTTCGAGGTGATGCGCCTGATCGCTTCAGGGAAAACGGTCGGTGAGATTGCCGACCTGCTCTCGCTCAGCGATAGCACAATCAGCACTTACCGGGCGCGTATTTTAGAGAAGATGGAGATGAAGACCAACGCGGAACTCACTCACTACGCCATCCAGAATAAATTGGTGGATTAAGACGAAAGAACGATAAGAACGCTCATCCAGCCGGAAGGCATCTGCCCGCCCAAAAATAAAATCATCACCGCCTGAATCCGCCCTAGTCGAATTTGTAGCGTGAACCACGACAAGGCTGTAAGCAGCACTCGGATATAAAAATCAAGGTTAGGCCGATACCCAGGCGCGACCCCAGTTTGTATCCTGGCATCGGGAGAGTCTGCGCGCGCAGATGCAGTCTTGCGGTGGGCAGATTCGGGGCGAACTGCCGCACCGCAAGGAGCGCGGCCCGTTAAGCTGCGTACGACGCGCCGGGTCGCGCGCGAGGCGGGGAAGATCGAGCTTGCGCAGGCTCACTTCCTCCGCCTCCCGAAATCATGTTAACCAAGATACCGAATTTTCCTCGCACCTCAATCCTTCGCTACGGCGTTGCTGTAATAATGGTTGGGCTGGCTCTACTCGTCACGCAGCAAGTAGATTTGCTCGCAAGCCGGGCACCCTTCGCCCTCTTTTTAGCCGCTGTGATAATCAGCACATGGTATGGCGGTCGCAATCCCGGCCTGCTGACTGTCGCCTTGTCTGCTCTGGTGAGCACTTACTTCATACTCCGCCCGCTTTATTCGCCGATGCTTGACGATGACAACGTCCTGCGGGTGGGCGCGTTCATCCTCTTATCGCTGCTCGTCAGTTTTCTCACTTCCGCCCGCCAGCACAGTGAACAGTCACTGCGTGAGAGTGAAAAACGCTACCGGCTCCTATTCGACAGCAACCCGCTCCCGATGTGGGTTTATGATCGGGAAACGCTTCGCTTCCTGGCCGTCAACAAAGCTGCGACTCAGTGCTACGGGTATTCGCAAAAAGAATTCCTCTCCATGACCATCAAGGACATTCGTCCCGCAGAGGATATTCCCGGTCTTCTTGCTGCCGTCAAAAATGTCTCAGGTGAACTTGATGACGCAGGCGCGTGGAGACATCGGAAGAAGGATGGGACGGTCATTGATGTGGAGATTACCACGCACTCAATAATCTTTGACGAGCGTCATGCCGAGATCGTGCTGGCAAATGACATCACCGAGCGCAAGCGCAACGAAGAGATGGTAGTCCGGCTGGCCGGCATCGTCGAATCCTCCGAGGACGCCATCTTCAGTAAAACCCTGGACGGCGTCATTACGAGTTGGAACAAAGGGGCCGAAAGGCTCTACGGCTATTCGGCGGCAGAGACCATGGGCCATTCCGTCTCCATGCTCATGCCGCCCGGCAGGAAGGAGGAGCTGTCGCTCATCCTCGGAAAGCTCAGGCGCGGAGAGCGCGTTGAGCATTTCGAGACAATACGCTTGAAAAAAAGCGGTGAGCAGATAGATGTCTCTTTAACAGTTTCCCCGATCAAGAATAGCTCCGGCGCAATTACCGAGGCTTCAACGATTGCGCGTGATATCACAGAGCGCAAGCGCGCCGAAGAGCAAATTCGTCGGCTGAACGAGACGCTTGAACAGCGTGTGGCTGAACGGACAACGCAACTCCAAGCCGCCAACAAAGAACTCGAAGCTTTCTCTTATTCAGTCTCACACGACCTGCGCGCCCCTCTGAGACACATCAACGGCTTCAGCCAGGCTCTGCTGGAAGACTACGCGGACAAATTGGACGAGGAAGGCAAAGGCTACCTCCGGGAAGTGCGCGCCGCGAGCCGCGAGATGGCGCAACTGATTGACGACCTATTGCAGCTCGCGCGAGTGACGCGCAGCGAGATGCACCGCGAAGTCGTCAACCTCAGTGAAGCGGCTCGTCTGGTGGTGGCCGAGCTGCACAAGGGGGACGCGGAGCGAGCGGTAGTCGTCACCGTCGAGGAAGGAATTGTGACGCGGGGCGATAAGCGCCTGTTGCGAATCATGCTCAGTAATCTGCTGGGGAACGCCTGGAAGTTTACCTCGAAGCGAGAGCAGGCAGAGATCGCTTTCGGGCGGGAACAAGGAGAGAGCGGAGAGACTATCTATTTCGTCCGCGATAACGGCGCGGGCTTCGACATGGCTTATGCCGGTAAATTATTCGGCGCGTTCCAGCGACTTCACACCGCCAGTGAGTTCGAGGGCACAGGCATAGGGTTGGCGACCGTCCAGCGCATCGTCAATCGCCACGGCGGTCGCGTCTGGGCGGAAGGCGCGATAGGTCAGGGGGCGACTTTCTACTTCACGCTGCCGGATTTCAGAGGAGGCGAAACATGGACTGCAAAGTGATCCTGTTGGTGGAAGATAATCCGAGAGATGAAGCCTTAACACTGCGCGCCCTCAAGAAAAGCAACATCTGCAATGAGGTGGTTGTTGCGCGCGATGGGGTCGAGGCGTTGGACTATCTTTTCGGTGACGGAACGTCTGCCGGCCGGGAGACGCGGGAGATGCCTCAACTCATTTTGTTGGACTTGAAACTGCCCAAGGTGGACGGTCTTCAGGTCTTGGAAAAGATAAGAGCAGCGGAGCGCACCAGGCGTCTGCCGGTCGTGGTCTTCACTTCATCAAGCGAAGAGGAAGACCTCATCAACAGCTACAACCTGGGGGCCAACAGCTACGTCCGCAAGCCCGTGGACTTCGAGCAGTTTTTGGAAGCGACAAGGCAGTTGGGGTTGTACTGGCTGGTTATGAATCTGGCCGCACCCACCGAGTAAACAGCGAGCATGAATAGAACTTTACGAGTATTACACGTCGAAGACCAGGAGCGTGACGTGGCGCTCCTGACGCGCCACCTGTCGCGCGCCGGCTACGAGATCGTTTCCGAACGGGTGGAGACGGCCGCGGCGATGAAAGCCGCGCTCGAATCGCGGGAGTGGGACGTGATCTTGTGCGACTACTCGATGCCTCACTTTAGCGCGCTCTCCGCGCTGGCGATCCTGAAAGAGACGGGGCTCGACATCCCTTTCATCATCATTTCCGGCACCGTTGGCGAGGCGGTCGCGGTCGAAGCCATGAGGGCCGGGGCGCACGATTATTTGATGAAAGATAATCTGGTGCGGCTCGCGCCCATCATCGAGCGGGAGTTGCACGAGGCTGAAAATCGCCGGGCGCGCAGAGTAGCCGAAGAGTCGCTCAAAGCCTCCGAGGCAGAACTGCGCGCTCTGTTTGCAGCCATCACCGATGTGATCTTCGTATTGGATTCTGAGGGTCGTTATCTGAGGATCGCGCCGACGGGCCCTACAGATTTATACGCGCCCCCGGCTGGACGGATTGGCAAGACGCTGCACGAAGTATTCCCGAAAGATGAAGCCGACTTATTGCTTGGACTCATACGCCGCGCCCTGGACGAAGGTCAGATGCAAAGAGTCGAATACAGTTTGCAAATTGAGGGGGCCGAAGTCTGGTTCGACGGGAGCGTCTCACCGCTCTCGCAGAATTCGGTCGTCTGGATTGCCCGTGACATTACGGAGCGCAAGCGTGCGGAGGGGGTGAGGCGAAAGCTACTGCATGATCTGGCAGAGCGTGTCAAAGAGTTAACGACGTTGCACGAGGCGGCGCGCATCCTGCAATGGGAGTGGACGAACACCTCGACGATTCTGCTCGGAATGGCCGAACTATTGCCGCGCGCCTTCCAGTACCCGGAGATCACAGCCGCCCGCGTCCGCCTCGGCTCAATCGAGACGGCGACACGAGGCTTTGCGGATTCGGGCTTCGCCTTACGCGCTGAGTTCACTACTGCGGACGGACAGTCGGGGAGCATAGAGGTGGTTTACACAGAAAGCTGCCCGCCCGAAGCCGAAGGGCCGTTTCTCGCGGAAGAACGCGCCCTCATCAACACGTTGGGCGATATGCTGCGGACGGCTTACGACCGCCGACAAACCGAGACGGCCTTGCGCGAATCGGAAGGGCGATTCCGCCAACTGGCGGAGAACATCCGGGAAGTCTTCTGGATGAGAACGCCTGAGATTAGCGAAATCCTTTACGTCAGCCCTACGTACGAGAGCATCTGGGGCCAACCGCGCGAGAGTCTTTCCAGCGACCCTAGATCGTTTCTGGACGCGATTCACCCGGAAGACCGCGAGCGCGCCGTCAGCGTCATGGAGCATGAGCAGGAGCGAGGGTTCGAGCTTGAGTATCGAATCGTCAAACCCGACGGGCAGGTGCGCTGGGTTTGGGATCGCGGGTTCCCGGTCAGAGACGAATCGGGCCGGGTCTATCGCATCGCGGGTATTGCCGAAGACATCACCGAACGCAAGCAGGCCGTGCAGGAGTTGAGGAAGAGCGAAGAACGCTACCGGGACTTGGTGGAGAATGCCCGCGACGTCATCTACACAACTGATCTTGAGGGGAACTACACGTCAGTTAACAAGGCAGGTGAGCGGCTCCTCGGCTACACGCGCGAGGAGGCCCTCACGCTGAGTCCGGCGGATGTCATCGCGCCGGAGTATCTTGTGAAGGCGCGACAGATGCTCGCCCGAAAGCTCGCCGGGGAAAGCGAGACGGTCTACGAGCTGGAGGCCGTCACGAAGGACGGACGCCGCGTCACGATTGAACTCAACACCAGGCTCGTCTATCGGGACAATGTTCCGGTCGGGGTGCAGGGCATCGGGCGCGATGTGACAGAGCGCAAGCGGGCAGAGGAGCGGCTGAGAAAATCTAACGAGAAGCTGCGCGCCCTCGCCGCCCGGCTCCAGGCCGTGCGCGAGGAGGAGAGCATCAAGATCGCGCGCGAGATCCACGACGAGCTGGGCGGGGGGCTGACCGGGCTGAAGATGGACGTTTCGTGGATCGAAAGGAGGCTGCCGGGGGCCGGTGACGAGGCCATCCGGCAGAAGCTGAGGTCGATGTCCGAGCTGATTGACGAGACCATCCAGAAGGTGCGGAACATCTCGACCGAACTGCGCCCCTCTGTGCTCGACGACCTCGGACTCGCCGCCGCCGTCGAGTGGCAGGCGCGGGAGTTTCAGCGCCGGACGGAGATCGAGTGCGTGATTACGTCGCTCGATGAGGAGGTCGCGCTGAGCGCGGAGAAGTCAACGGCCGTCTTCCGCATCTTCCAGGAAGTGCTGACGAACGTCGCCCGCCACGCGCGCGCCACGCGGGTCGAGATGAGCATGGAAAAGCGTGACGGCACCCTCGTGCTGAGGGTTTCTGACGACGGGCGCGGCATCCAGGAGAGCGACTTCTCCGACACCAGGTCGCTCGGACTCCTCGGCATGCGCGAGCGCGCCGTCGTCTTCGGGGGCGTGGTTGAGATCGAAGGGGCCAGGGGGCGTGGGACGACGGTGACGGTGAGAATCCCACTGGAATAACCGCAGAATGGGAGCCGGGCGCTCGCCCGGAACAGGTGCGTTATGAGAGTTCTTATCGCGGACGATCACGCCGTCGTGCGACGGGGTCTGATCCAGATTTTGACTGACGCGTGCAAGACGCTCACGGTCGGCGAGGCGCGGGACGCGCCTGAAGTCCTGCGTCTCGCCCGCGAGCACGACTGGGACATCGTCGTGCTCGACATCTCCATGCCGGGCCGCAACGGCCTCGAAGCGCTCAAGGAGCTGAGGCAGGTGCGCCCGCGCACCCCCGTCCTCATCCTGACGACCCACCCCGAGGAGCAGTACGCGATCCGCGTCTTCAGGGCGGGGGCGGCGGGCTACATGACCAAGGAGAGCGCCCCGGAGCACCTCGTCGAAGCCGTCCGCAGGGTGACGGCCGGCGGGAGGTACATCAGCCCTTCCCTCGCCGAGTTGCTGGCCGCCAGCATCGGCGGCGACGCCGAGAAGCCGCCGCACGAGAGCCTGTCCGACCGCGAGTACCAGGTGCTCTGCATGATCGCCTCGGGCAAGACGGTCGGCCAGATCGCCCGCGAGCTGTCACTGAGCGACAAGACCATCAGCACCTACCGGGCGCGCATCCTCGAAAAGATGGGGATGAAGACGAACGCCGAGCTGACCCACTACGCCATCAGCAACGGCCTCACCCAGTAGACAGGGGCGGGGGCGCGGGGCAAGTAGATCATTGATTCGCCGGCTCGTCGGCTCGTTAATTCAATGAGCCGACGAGCCGGTGACTTGCCCCCGCATTCCTTTTAACTCTCTCATCCCTCCGCCCTCCCCCGCCTGCCGCCGTAGGGCAGACCCGGACAGAATTATCATCTTTCGACCGATACCGCCGGCCCCCGCGTCAGGGTAGTTTAGAGCTGAGTTAGCCCCCGAACGTACAAGGCGGTGTGAACATGATCTTCATCGTTGACGATTCGCAAGCATTGCGCGACAGGCTGGTAAGCATGCTCTCGGAGGTGGAGGGCATCGAGGTCGTCGGGCAGGCCGGCAACGCCGCCGAGGCCATCAGCGGCATCCGCCGCCTGAGGCCGCGCGCCGTCGTCCTCGACATCCAGATGCCCGGCGGGAGCGGCATCGAGGTGCTCAGAACCATCAAGCGCGAGGCGCCGCCGACCGTCGTGGTGATGCTGACGAACCACACGCACGCCCAGTACAGGGAGAAGTGCATGGAGCTGGGGGCCGACTATTTCCTGGACAAGACGAGGGACCTCAACAAGCTGACGGAGATACTCCAAGACCTCGTCGAGCAGTTCGGGCTTGAAGGGCTGACGGCGGGTGCTATCCGATGACTTTGGGAACCGCAAAGAAGGACGACCGACTGATGGGTGAGGCGCTACAGCTCGCGAAGAGCATCGTCGAGACGGTGAGGGAGCCGCTCGTCGTCCTCGACGGCGGCCTGCGGGTGAGGCTCGCCAACCGCTCCTTCTACCGGACGTTCCGGGTGACGCGGGAGGAGACCGAAGGGGTCTCGCTCTTCGGCCTGGGCGACGGCCACTGGGACATCCCCGAGCTGCGCTCGCTGCTGCTCGAAGTGCTCCCGCGGAACACGCACATTGACGACTTCGAGGTTGACCGGGAGTTCCCCATCATCGGGCGCAAGGCCATCCTCCTGAACGCCTGCCGGCTGCACGACGAGACCCGGCGGGCGGAGATGATCCTGCTCGCGATGGAGGACGTGACCGAGCGCCGCCGGGCTGAGGCGGCCCTGCGCGCCGGGGAGCGGCACTTCCGCTCGCTGATTGAGAACAGCTCGGACGCCATCGCCCTCTTCGACGCCGCCGGCGCCATCGGCTACGCCAGCCCCTCGACCTCGCGCGTGCTCGGCTATGAGCCGGACGAGATGCTGCGCTTCAACGCCTTCGATCTCATCCACCCGGACGACAGGGGGCTGACGGCGGAGTGCCTCGCCGCGGTTGTCCGGCGGCCGCGCGCGTCGGCCGGCGTCGAGGCCCGCGTGCGCCACAAGGACGGCTCGTGGCGCTGGCTGGAAGGGACTTTCACGAACCTGCTGGGGGAGCCGAGCGTCGCCGCCGTCGTCAACAACTACCGCGATATCACCGCGCGCAAAGAGCTGGACGCGGAGCTGAAGGTGTTCGCCGCGCGGGTCGAACGCAGCAACCGCGAGCTACAGGACTTCGCCTCCGTGGCCTCGCACGACCTGCAAGAGCCGCTGCGCAAAATTCAGGCGTTCGGCGACCGCCTCGCGTCGAGGTGCTACGACTCGCTCGGCGAGGAGGGGCGCGACTACCTGCGGCGGATGCAGTCGGCCGCCGGGCGGATGCAGAACCTGATCAACGACCTGCTGACGTTCGCGCGGGTCGAGAGCAAGGCGCAGCCCTTCGCGCCCGTCGCCCTCGCCGACGTGGTGCGGGGGGTGGTCTCCGACCTCGAAGTGCAGGTGGAGCAGTCGGGCGCGCGAATCGAGGTGGGCGAGCTGCCGGTCGTCGAGGCCGACCCGCTCCAGATGCGGCAACTTTTCCAGAACCTGATCGGCAACTCGCTCAAATACCGCCTGCCCGGAACGGCGCCGGAGATCAGAATCAGCGCCGGCGTCCTCGACGCCGGCCCGCACCCGGCGAAGGGGGCGGAGGGCGCGAGCACGCCCGGCCAGGTGTGCCGGCTCTGCGTCGCAGACAACGGCATCGGCTTCGACGAGAAATACCTGGATCGCATCTTCACGGTCTTCCAGCGGCTGCACGGGCGCAAGGAGTACGAGGGGACGGGCGTCGGCCTGGCCGTCTGCCGGAAGATCGCCGAGCGCCACGGCGGGAGCATCACGGCGCACAGCTCGCCGGGGGCGGGGGCGACCTTCGTCGTCACCCTGCCCGTGAGACAGACGAAGGAGACAGAGGCACGATGAAAGACGAGAGAAGGCCGATCACGATTTTACTGGCCGACGACGACGAGGACGACCGCAAGCTGGCCCAGGATGCGCTGGCCGAGAGCCGGCTGGCTAACGACCTCCACACGGTCGAGGACGGCGAGGAGCTGATGGACTACCTGCTTCGGCGCGGCAAGTACGCGGCGCTGGCCGACAGCCCCCGCCCGGGCCTGATCCTGCTCGACCTCAATATGCCGAAGAAGGACGGCCGCGAGGCGCTCAGGGAGATCAAGGCCGACCCCTCCTTGCGCCAGATTCCCGTGGTCGTGCTGACGACCTCGAAGGCCGAGGAGGACATCTACCGCACCTACGACCTCGGGGCCAACTCCTTCATCACCAAGCCGGTCATGTTCGAGTCGCTCGTCAGGGTGATGAAGGACCTCGGCACGTACTGGTTCGAGATCGTCGAGTTGCCGCGCAGGAGCTAAGGAGGAACCATGTTGACAGCCGAACCGCTCAAGGTGCTGCTCGTCGAGGACGACGAGGACGACTTCCTCCTGGCCCGCGGCCTCCTCTCCGAGGTCGGGGGCCGCAAGGTTGATCTCAGGTGGGCGGCCAGCTACCAGGAGGCCCTCCGGGCCATCGAGAACGGGGGCTACGACGTTTGCCTGGTCGATTACCGGCTAGGCGAGCGCACCGGGCTGGAACTGCTGCGCGAGGCGGGGTGCGCAGACTGCAAGGCTCCGATGATCATGCTCACGAGTCAGAACGACTACGACCTTGACGCCGAGGCGATGCGCGCCGGGGCGGCCGACTACCTGGTGAAGGGCCGCGTGGACACGTCCACCATCGAGCGCTCGATCCGCTACGCGCTCCAGCGTTCGAGTCAGTTCGAGAGGCTGCGCGGCCTCGCTAATCGCGACGAGCTGACCGGGCTCTACAACCGGCGCGCGCTCGACGGCCTGCTCCGGGAGGAGGTCAGCCGCCACGAGCGCTACGGTCGCCCGTTCAGCCTGGTGATGCTCGACGTGGATTACTTCAAAGCAATCAACGACTCCTACGGACACCCGGTCGGCGACGAGGTGCTGCGCTGGCTCGCGCGGCTCATCCGCGACTGCGTGCGCGCAGTTGACATGACGGCCCGCTACGGCGGCGAGGAACTGGCCGTCGTCCTCCCGGAGATGGACAGCGGGCTGGCCTTGAAGGTGGCCGAGCGGCTGCGGCTGCGCGTCGCCGCGCACCCGTTCAGCTTCGGCAGCGCGCGCCGGCAGACGCAGCTTTCCGTGACGGTCAGCCTCGGCGTGGCCGCGCTGCCGGACGACGCGGCGACCGCCGCAAGTCTCGTCGCCGCCGCCGACAGCGCGCTCTACGCCGCCAAGCGAGGGGGCCGCAACCGCAGCGTCCGCTTCCGCGACCTGCCCGAGCGGGCGGGTCAGACCAAGGGGGGTTCATGATTGTTCATGGGGTGTGTGCCTCCCGCCCCGCGCGTCGCGCGGCGGGAGGCAGGATTGCCCGTTCCACGAGTTGACAGCCGCAATGTACGACAATGTCCTAAAAGTGCTGGTCGTAGATGACGACGAGGACGACTACGTCCTGATCCGCGACCTGCTCGCCGAGATCGGCCCCGGCGGGTTCGATACGACCTGGGCCGCCACGTACGGGGAGGCGCTCCGGGCAATCGAGTCGCACGGCCCCGAGGTTTGCCTGATTGACTACCGCCTCGGCGAGTACAACGGGGTCGAGCTGCTGCGCGAGACGCGCGCGCGGGGCCTCAAGTTGCCGTCCATTCTCCTCACGGCGCAGGACGACCACGACGTTGACCTCAAGGCGATGAGGGCGGGGGCCGCCGACTACCTGATAAAGGGGCAGATCGACAAGCAGCTCTTGGAGCGCTCCATCCGCTACGCCGTCGAGCACGCCCGCACGCTCGAAGCCCTGCGCGCCAGCGAGAACAAGTACCGCCAGATCATCGAGACTGCGAGAGAAGGTGTCTGGACGGTTGACCCCGACGCGCGCACCACCTACGTCAACCAGCGCATGGCCGAAATGCTCGGCTACACGGTGGAGGAGATGCTCGGACGCCCGACCGTCGCTTTCATGGACGCCGACGATGTCGCGGAGTCGCAGCGGCGTTTCGAGCGGCGCCGGCGCGGGATCGCCGAGCAGTACGAATGCCGCCTGCGCCGCCGAGACGGGACGGAGCTGTGGGTGCTCATCTCGACCAACCCCCTCTACGGCCCCGGCGACGAGTTCGCCGGCGCGCTCGGCATGGTCTCCGACATCACCGAGCGCAAGCAGGCCGAGGAGCGGTTGCGCCACCAGCTCGACTTCACCGCGGCGATCACGGCCTCGATGGGCGAGGGCGTCTACGCGCTCGACGAAGACGGGCGTTTGACCTTCATGAACCCGGCTGCCGAGGCCGCGCTCGGCTGGACGGAGGCGGAACTGCTCGGCTGTCGGGTTCACGAGGTCATCCACTTCCAGCGCGCCGACGGCGTGCCCCGGCCGGCGCACGACTGCCCGCTCCTGGGGGTGCTCACCTCCGGCCAAACTTGCCGGGGCGAGGACGACGTTTTCACGCGCCGGGACGGGACGCTGCTCCCGGTCTCCTACACCGCGGCGCCCATCCTCACCGGCGGGCGCGTGATCGGGACCGTCCTCGCCTTCCGCGACATCACCGAGCGCAGGCGGGCCGAGGAGGAGCGCGAGCGGCTGGTCGCCATCGTCGAGTCGTCCGACGACACCATCCTCTCGAAGGACCTCGACGGGCGCGTCACGAGCTGGAACGCGGGCGCGGAGCGGATGTACGGGTACGCGGCCGCCGAGGCCGTAGGCCGGCACGTCTCGTTCATCGTCCCGCCCGACCGCCGCGAAGAATTGTCCGGGCTGATGGAGCGGGTCGCGCGCGGCGAGCGGGTCAGTCATCTGGAGACGATCCGCGTCGGCAAGGACGGGCGGCGCGTCGAGGTCTCCCTCAGCATCGCGCCGATGAAGGACGGGGGCGGGCGCGTCGTCGGCGCCTCGACCATCGCCCGCGACATCACCGAGCGCAAGGCGACCGAGCGCGAGCTGCGCGAGAGCGAGGAGCGCTACCGCGACCTGGTGGAGAACGCGCGTGACATCATCTACACGCAGGACCTGGAAGGCAAATACACGTCGGTCAACAGCGCAGGCGAGCAGCTCCTCGGCTACACGCGCGAGGAGGTCCGCGGAATGTCGCAGCTCCAGGTGGTTGCCCCGGAGTACCGCGAGCGTGCGCGCGAGATGATCGCCCGCAAGCTCGCCGGCAATGGTAAGACGGTGTACGAGCTGGAGGTCGTCGCCAGGGACGGGCGCCGGCTCGCCGTCGAGGTCAACTCGCGGCTCACCTACCGCGACGGCGTCGCCGTAGGCGTGCAGGGCATCGCGCGCGACGTGACCGAGCGCCGCCGCGCCGAGGAGCTGCTGCGCGCCGCCGACCGCCGCGCCGTCGAGGAGTACGCGCGCCTGCTCGACCGACTGGCCGGACTGGCGCTCGCGCTCGGCACGGCGCGCGACCTGCTCGCCGTCTACCGCGCGCTTCGCGACTTCAGCCTCGCCTTCACGCCCAGCTTCGCGCTCGTCATCTGCCTCTACGACGAGGCGCGGGCGGCGCGCGAAGCCGTTTATTTCTACATGAACGGCGAGGAACTGGACATCCCGGCCCCTGCGATTGTGCCGGTGCGCTCCGGGCCTGCCGGCCGCGCCGTCAAGACGGGCACGGTCGTCGTCAGCAATGATTACCTCAAAGACTTGCGCGACAGGGAGCCGGTTCACGTCGGCTTCGAGGAAGACAGCGCACCCCCGCAATCCGCCCTCATCGCACCGATGACAATCATGGGGCGCACAATCGGCACCATCGAGGTGCAGAGCCACGAGTTGGGTGCTTACACGCGGGAACACGTGACGGCGATGCAGATGGCGGCCAACCTCGCGGCCAATGCCGTGGAAAACGTCCGCCTGCTCAACCTTGAGCGCGAAAAAGCTGAGCAACTCCGCCAATCGCAGAAGATGGAGGCCGTCGGGCAACTGGCGGGCGGCATCGCGCACGACTTCAATAATCTGCTGACAGCGATCACCGGCTACAGCGAACTCAGCCTCAGGCGGTTGCAAGCGGAAGACCCTTTGCACCGCAACATCAAAGAGATCAAAAAGGCCGGGGAGCGCGCCGCTTCCTTGACTCGCCAACTCCTCGCCTTCAGCCGCAAACAAGTTCTGCAACCGAAAGTCCTTGCCCTCAACTCGATCATCTCGGACGTGGAAAAAATGCTCCGCCGACTCATCGGGGAAGACATAGAGTTGCGGACAGTGCTTGAGCCGCAACTCGGAAGCGTCAAGGCCGACCCCGGACAGATCGAGCAGGTGCTTCTGAACCTCGCCGTCAACGCCCGCGATGCCATGCCGCAAGGGGGCAAGCTCACCATCGAGACCGCGAACGTCTACCTCGACGGGGAATACGCCGCGCAGCACATCGCGGTCAAGCCCGGTCATTATGTGATGCTGGCCGTCAGCGACACAGGGTGCGGGATGGACGAGAAGACGCAGGCTCGCATCTTCGAGCCGTTCTTCACGACGAAGGAGGCGGGCAAAGGGACCGGCCTCGGGCTCTCCACGGTTTACGGGATCGTCAAGCAGTCAGGCGGCAACATCTGGGTCTACAGCGAGGTCGGGCGTGGCACGACCTTCAAGGTCTATTTGCCGCGCGTCGATGAAGGCGCTCAAGAGCACAAGCGAAGCGCGGAGCCCGAGGATGCCGTGCAAGGCACAGGGGTGATCCTGCTGGCCGAAGACGAGCAAATGGTCCGTAAACTCGCCCGCGAGGTGCTGGAGATGTGCGGCTATAAAGTGTTGGAGGCGGCGAACGGCGGTGCTGCACTCTTAATCTGCGAGCGCCATAAAGAGCCGATAGACCTGCTCGTCACCGACGTCATCATGCCGGAGATGGGTGGTCGCGAGTTGGCGACGCGCTTGAGTCAATTACGCCCTGAAATGAAAGTGCTCTACATGTCCGGCTATACGGATAATGCCATCGTCCATCAGGGCGTCCTGGACGAAGGGGCAAACTTTATTCAGAAGCCTTTTTCGCCTCAAACTCTGGCAAGCAAAATAAGAGAGGTGCTGGGTGAGACCAAGCGTGACGATGGCCTGGTCTCAGCTTCGCAATAATGTTCACCCTCATATCGTAGGCTGAGAGATGCACGTATTGGTCATTGATGATGACGAGCAAGTCCGCGGGTTTCTATGCGCCGTGCTGGATGAAGCTGGCTGGGAAGTGAGTGAGGCCAATTCGGCGGAGTGTGCCTTTGAGTTGCTGCACGCACAGGACTGGTCATTGGTGCTCTGCGATGTCTTGCTAGGAGATGCAAACGGCTTTAGCGTCTTGCGCCGCTTCAAGCAGGAGTTGCCCGACACGCAGGTCGTGCTGATGACAGGACACGGCACGGCCCTCGGCGCGCTCGACGCCACGGCCTTCGGCGCATACGACTATCTTCTGAAACCGTTCGGTGCTGACGAGCTGCTCTCGCTCCTGCAAGCCGTGCGTGAGCGCCACCTGAATCGCGCGCGCGGTCGCGTCATCAAAAAGCAAGGGTCGCCCGGCAATTACACTTCGGACATTGATTTGATCGGGCGCAGCGATGTTTTCATTCAGGTGATGAAACAGGTCGGGCGCGTCGCGAGCACTTCCTTGCCCGTGCTGATTACGGGCGAGAGCGGCACGGGCAAGGAGGTCGTGGCCTCCGCGCTGCACCGCCGCAGCCGGCGAGGTTCCAAACCGTTCGTCGCCGTCAACTGCGGCGCTATCCCCGCTGAGCTTATCGAATCGGAACTCTTCGGCCACGTCAAAGGCGCTTTCACGGGCGCGAACTCGGACCGCGCGGGTCTCTGGGAGGAAGCCGACGGGGGAACTGTGTTCCTGGATGAGATCACGGAATCCGCCCCCGCCTTTCAGGTCAAACTCCTGCGCGTGCTGCAAGAGGGAGAGGTCCGTCGCGTCGGCTCGAATCAATCGCAGCGTCTGGACGTGCGCGTGATAGCGGCCAGCAATCGTGATGTGGAAGAAGAGATAGCGGCGGGCCGCTTTCGTCGTGACCTCTTCTACAGGCTGAATGCCGTGAGCATTCATTTGCCGCCCCTCAGCGACCGCAAGGAAGACATCTTCCCACTGGCGAACAGCTTTGCCGAGCGCGTGTGGTCCTTGAACCGCGTGGCCGGCTTCTCCCCCGAAGCTCTACATCTACTTGAGCAATATCCCTGGCCGGGCAACATACGGGAGTTGGAGAACGCCGTGGTCCGCGCCGTGGCGCTGTGCGGAGGCGAAGTGCGTCCCGAAGACCTGCCGGAGCAGATACGCCGCTACCAGGTTCCTTGCAGCGGAGGTGAGGCCCGGCCCGGCACGGATTCAGCCGGCCCGGAGAGTGAAAGATGGCTGACGCTGGCAGAGGTGGAGGCCGATTACGTCAAGCGGGTGCTGGCGCACACGAAGGGGAATAAGCAGGCCGCCGTCAGGTTGCTGAACGTTGACCGCAAGACCGTCGAGCGAATGATTCAGAGATATGACATCAAGATCGAGTACGGGGTCAATATCAAGTGAACTAAGACAAAAGAGTGATTTAAGGCAATCAAGATGAAAAGAACAATTCTTTATTTGGACGACGAAGCGGCCTGCCTCGACCTTCTCCGGGACGTGCTCGGCGAAGACTACGAGGTCCGCACGGCCTCGACGCACGAGGAAGCGCGCCGCCTGCTCTCGTTGAGCCGAGCCGACATCGTCATCAGCGATCAAATCATGCCCGATAGTACAGGCACGGAGTTCTTGCGCGAGGTCGCGGAGCGGCACCCGAAGAGTTTCCGCGTACTGCTCACCGGCGGGGACACGGTCGGCAATCTGTTGCGCGAGATCAGCACCGGCGCCATCCATTACTTCCTGACGAAGCCGTGGGCGGAACAGGAACTGCGGCGGATGCTGGAACTCGCCGCCATAACTGATGCCGTGCGCGGCGGCCAGGGCTGAGAGCGCGAAGGCGCATAAGCGTTCATTGATTTCAGAATTGTATTGATGATGGCGAGCTTCAATCGGCCTCAGTTGTTAAATCTCAAATGATACCCGGTGCTCATAACCCGGCCGCGGACGGCGAGCCGGCAGCGGAACCCACAGCCGTAGACGATGCTGACGGCCGCATTCTCATCGTTGACGACGAGGAGCCTATTCGCAAACTGTTTGCCGGCTGCCTGGGCGAACGATACACGTGCGTTACCGCCGCCGAAGCCCAGGAGGCTCTGCTGCGCCTCGCCAGCGAGGATTTCGCGCTCGTGATCGCGGACGTTCAAATGCCCGGCCTGAATGGCGTCGAGCTCTTGCGTCGTGTCACCGAGCATTTCCCGGACACCGCCGTCGTCATGGTGTCAGGCATAGACCGCACGCAGCGAGTGCTGGACGCCGTCCGTCTCGGGGCTTACGACTACCTCATCAAGCCCTGCGATTTGGGCGTGCTCGAACTCACCGTCGAGCGCGCACTGGAGAGACGCAAGCTTTTGCGCGACGGGAAACGATATAAAAAGGATTTGGAAAAGCAGAACAAAGAGCTGGCGCGCAGCAAGGCCGAACTCGAACGCTTGCAGGCGCAGATAGTCCACAGCGAGAAGATGGCTTCCCTGGGCCAACTCGCGGCAGGCGTCGCACACGAACTCAACAACCCGGCCGGGTTCATCTACGGCAACATGGAAATCCTGCGGGCCTGCGCCGCCGGCCTGGAACGCCTCCTGAGTTTTTACGACGCCGCGCAGCTCCCGATGTCTCTGACCGCCCAGGTTAAAGCCATCAAAGAAGAGATTGATTACGAAAACTCGTTGGAAGACCTGAAATCTATTATCGCGGACTGCCACAGCGGGGCGGAGCGCATCCGCGACGTGGTGCAGAACCTGCGCCTCTTCTCGCGCCTCGACGAGGCCGAATTCAAAAAGGTAGACCTCCACGAAGGCATTGAGTCAACCATCCGCCTGCTGTCTCAGTACTACGGCTCCGGCCGCATCACGCTTGAACGCGACTACGCGGAGCTGCCGCCGGTTGACTGCTACGCAGGCCAGTTGAACCAGGTCTGGATGAACCTTTTAACCAACGCGGCGCAGGCGATAGGTGGTGAAGGAAAGGTGCGCGTGGCGACGCGCAGGGAAAACGAGATGGTCGTCGTCTCGATCAGCGACACCGGGGGCGGCATCGCCCCCGAAGACCTGAAGAAAATCTTCGACCCGTTCTTCACGACCAAACGAGTCGGCGAGGGGACGGGGCTGGGGTTATCTATTACTTACGGCATCATTGAACGTCACGGCGGCTCGATCAGTGTGGAAAGCCGCCCGGGCGAGGGCACGACGTTCACCCTCGCGATCCCCATTGACGCGAGCGCGCCGAGGTGAGAGGGCTTACGCTTCAACCTAATTTACAAAGGAGTACATAACGTGTCTTACAAAATCATAATCGTTGACGACGAGCCGGCCAACCTGCGCGTGCTCGAAAGACTTTTCCGCCGTGACTACGAAGTCATCACGGCGGAATCAGGCGAAGAGGCGTTGCAGTTGCTCGGCCAGCACGACGCCGCGCTACTCATCACAGACCAGCGGATGCCGGGGATGACGGGCGTCGAACTGCTAAACCATACTGCGCCAATTAGACCGCACATGGTCCGCATCATCCTCACCGGCTACACCGACGTTGATACGCTCGTGGAAGCGATTAATAGCAGCCTGGTCTACAAGTACGTGACAAAGCCGTGGAACAATGAGGAATTGCGTCTGACTGTTAGCCGTGCCCTAGAGCACTACGAGACGACTAAAGCGCGGCACGAGCTTCAGATGGCAAACCAGCGTCTCGTAGCGCGCCTGCGAGAGATACAGCGACTCGCCGCGGTAGATGAAAATAGCTCGCTTGTGCTTGCACAACCACACGCGTGAGGCACGACGCTTCTCAATATATTCGTTCGTATCGGCGAGGGTGTCCATCGGTTGTCCCCTTTGATGTTGTTGATTCTGCGTCGCGCCTTGTCTGACGCGCCGGATGGAAACGGTCACGCTCCTTCCGGTCAGTTGTACGATGCATTCAATCCAGCCGTCGCGCGCCCGTCCGAGTCCGACCCGTCGAGCTTTTTCAGGCGGTAGCGGAACTGGTCGCGGGTCAGCCCCAGGAGTTCGGCGGCGCGAGTCTTGTTGCCGCCGCTGCGCGTGAGCGCCAGCTTGATGAGCGAGGTCTCGACCGCGCCGAGCGAGACGCCTTCGTCCGGGAGACTGACGCTCGCATCCTCTTCCAATACATTCCCGCGCGCGCCGCGCGGGGAACTGGCCGCTCTGTCCGGTACGATGCCGCGCGGAAGATACCGCGTTGAAATCATATCGCCGTCTTCGAGAATCATCGCCCGCTCGATCACATTCCGTAATTCACGCACATTGCCTGGCCAGTCATACGACTGGAACGCGCTCGCTGCCTCCGGCGTAATCCCGCCGATGTTTTGGTGGCCGTTGTTGGAGATGAAGTGGCGGGCGAGGAGCAGCACGTCGTCGCCGCGCTCGGACAAAGGCGGGATGTCGAACTGGATGACGGCGAGGCGATAGTAGAGGTCTAGGCGAAAGCGCCCCATTTCGCTCTCTCGCTTGAGGTCGCGGTTCGACGCGGCGATCACCCGCGAATTGAAGCTGACATCTTTGAGCCCGCCGACACGCCGGAAGCTGCCCTCCTCCAGCACACGCAGGAGCTTCGCCTGCAAGTTAACATCCATCTCGCTGATCTCGTCCAGAAAAATCGTGCCGCCGCCGTTGCCCTGCTCGAACAGCCCCTCTTTGCGGACGTGTGCGTCCGTGAACGCTCCCTTCTCGTGGCCGAAGAGTTCCGATTCGATCAGGTTCGGCGGGAGCGCGGCACAGTTGATGGCAACGAACGGATGATTGGCGCGATTCGAAGCGTAGTGAATGGCCTTCGCCAGGAGGTCTTTGCCGGTGCCGCTGGCTCCCTGCAACAGCACTGAGGTCACTTCCGATTCGGCCACTTTACGCGCCAGGCGCAGCATCTCCCGCATTGCCGGAGAGTCTCCGATGATCTGATCGAAGCTGAGCTTCGACGCTCGCGCACTGTTTGTTCGTCGAGCCTCTTTACGAAGGACACGTGATTCGAGGCGGTTGCGGATTCTGACTAAGAGTTCTTCGAGGTTAACGGGTTTGCAGATAAAGTCATCCGCGCCGAAGCGCAGTAAGGCGGCGATGTCATCGGAGAGCACGCTGGCGACGTTGAGAATGACGACCGTGCTTGGCTGGCGGCGCTTAATTTCACGCAGCACTTCGAGTGACGAGCTATCCGGCAGCCTTATATCCAGCAGCACTGCCGCCACGCGCTCATTATCGAAAGACGATATTGCTTCCGTCCCGGTCGCCGCCCCCGCAGGAGAATAGCCCCACTCGCGAAACGCCTGAGCAAGTGTTTCCCTAACGGCCTGCTCCTCGCTTACGATAAGAATCGTCTCTCGCATGATGGCTGCCCAGACTCGTTCGATTGAAGTGTCGTCTCCCGGCAGTCCCGGCAGTTCAGACTAACTGTTCCTCGCCGGGATAGCAGAAACTGCGCTCGTCGTGACCGTTCATGGCCTTCTTGATGGCGCTGAACAGCGCATCTTCGCTGAACGGTTTTTGTAAGAAATTAACCGCACCGGCTTCGAGCGCACGCGTGCGCTCTTGCCCGTCGCCGTGTGCCGTGATGAATATGATCGGGACATGGCAATTCGAAGCGACTAACTTACTCTGAAGCTCAAGGCCGCTCATCCCCGGCAACCGTAAGTCGAGAATCAGGCACGCCGAGTAGAGCGCGCGGCCAGAACTCAAGAAGTCTTCTGCCGAGGCGAAATCCTCTGCACGCAGTTCGACAGATTCAACGAGCCTCTTGATGGCTTTACGTACGGACTCGTCGTCGTCCACGATATAAATCACAGCGCCCTCAGGCACAATTCCTCTTCCTTCCCCGTCGGCGCTCCTGAAGAAATCTGGTTTCTTGAGAGATTAGTCCAGGCACGGCTCCCGTGGATATTGGGCTTTGAGGCAGGAGTACTAGACTTTAGTCCTAGAAGGTTAGTCCCTGTGAGGGCTGATGCCCAGTTTTTCGGCCATGCGAACCAGTTCTGCCAGCGACTCGGCACGCATTTTCTGCATAACCTGATGGCGGTGAACCTTGATGGTCTTCTCGCTGATGCCGAGGTGGGCTGCGACCTGCTTATTAAGTAGCCCGGCGACGACCTGCGTCATCACTTCGTGTTCGCGAGGCGTGAGCGAATCAAGGTGTTCGCGCAGTTCCGCCATTTCGGTCCGCTCCCTTCGTCCCGCGCGGTCGCGCTCAATCGCCTGAGAGATTGCGTCCAGCAGGTCCTGATCTCGGAAAGGCTTGGTGAGAAACTCGACCGCCCCGGCCTTGATGGCCTGCACAGACATAGGGATGTCGCCGTGCCCTGTAACGAAGATGATCGGAATATGAATGCCAAGCTCGGCCATCTTTCGCTGGAGGTCGAGGCCGGAGAGTCCGGGCAGCCGCACGTCGAGGATTACGCAAGACGGTACGTCCGGCAGACGACTTTCGAGGAACTCCCGCCCCGACTCGAACATCTCGCAGCTTTGACCCACAGCCCCGAGCAGCCTCTTGATGGCCGCGCGCACCGACGGGTCATCATCAATCACGAAGACGACTTGATCTGGTTCAGTCATACTTCAGTTTCCGCCACTCGCCGGAAGGGTGAATTGGAAAGTCGAGCCAGGGCCCTCGTTCGTCGTAGCCCAGAGCCTTCCGCCGTGCGCCGCGATAATCGTCCGGCTGATCGAAAGCCCCAGCCCCAACCCGCCGTTATCTTTGGTTGTAAAGAAAGGCTCGAAGATGCGCTCTCCGTCTTGTGGGTCAAGCCCCGTGCCCGTGTCCCGCACTCTCACTATCATCTCACCGGGCTTAGACACTTCCGAGCTAATCAGCAATTCGCGCGGCTGCCAGTCAGCCCCGCTGATGGCCTCGTTGCCGTTAAGAATTAGATTCAGCACCACCTGCTGCAACTGAACCCGGTCGCCCTCGACCTGTGGCAGACCTGTTACCAGTTCAGTCCGTAACGCGACCTGATTCTTAATCAATTCGCTGGACGCCAGCGAGATCACCTCTTGAATGATCTCGTTGATGTCCAGCAACGCTTTTTCGGGGGCCGCTTTTTTCAAGAGCGCGCGAATCCGTTTAATTACTCCGCTCGCGCGCATCGCGTCATTAATCATTGCTTCTGCTGCTTCGCGCGCCCCATCGAGGTCTGGGGCGTCGCGCGAGAGAAGGCGCAGGCAGGCGTAGCCGTTGGTAGCGATTGCGCCGAGCGGCTGGTTGACTTCGTGCGCGATGGAGGCTGTCAATTCCCCGAGGGTCGTCACGCGGATGACGTGCGCCAGTTCCGACTGCGCCCTCTGCAACTCTTCTTCGGCGCGCTTGCGCTCAGTGACGTATCTCTGGAATATCGAAAGCCCGCCGTCCGGGCTCGGGTAGATTCGATTCTCATACCACTCTCCCAGCGCGGGCGTATACTGTTCATCGATGTGCACCGCCCGTTCTGTCATTGAGCGACGCAACTTTTCCCCGGAAGTAGCGTTTGGAAATACATCCCACAACACTTGTCCCATAAGGCTCGCGGGATTCATGCCGAGAGCCTTGAGTTGCTCTTCAGCATGCTTGTTGAAGTACGTATATCGCCATTCATTATCTACGGCAAAGAAGTTGTCGGGTATGCTTTCGAGAACCATCTCGACTCTCTCGTTGGCCTTTCGCAACAACTCTTCGGCCTGCCTGCGCTCGGTGGTGTCTATGATCGTCCCGACGTACTCTGTGAGGTCGCCCGCTTTGTTGAAAGCGGGGTGGGCAAGGCTGTGAACGTATCGAATCGTTCCGTCTGTCCAAACGATTCGACAGTCCAATTCAAAACCACTTCTTTGGCGAATCAACTGCTCAAAGGTCTCCTGCACAAAGGCACGATCCTCCGGGTGAATCCATTGCATAGTTGGAAAAACCGGCCTCTCTTTCTCAGGGTCTAAGCCACAGATACGATAATGTTCATCTGACCAGAAGAGGTCTCCTGTCGAAACATTCCAGGCCCAACTGCCCGCATGACTCAGCTTCTGCCCTTCGGCCAGGTAAGCCTCACTGCGCCGCAGCGACTCTTCCGCATGCTCGCGTTCGTTGATCTCCTTTATCAGTTCTTCGTTGATAGCTGAAAGTTGTTCGGTGCGCTCAACGACTCGTTGCACTACCTCTTCGTGCGCGCGGCGCAATGCTTCCTCCGCCCGCTTGTGCTCGGTGATGTCGAGCGTCGCGGTGACGATCTGCCGCACTGCTCCTTGTTCGTCTCTACTGAACGGCACGCTGCGGCTGCGGAGCCATCGCCACTGGCCGTCGCGGCGGCGCACACGGTACTCAAACTCGGTGATCTCGCCATCCGCCGACTCTTTCGAGCGCGCCAGATTCTCTCTCGCAATGGAGATGTCTTCCGGGTGCCGGAACGGGGAGATGGGGTCTTCCATCTGTATCATCTCTTCGGGCGTGTAGCCGAGCAGAGTGAAGACATCGGAACTGATATAGGTGTCACGCTCCGTGACAAGGTCGAAGACGTTGATGACGACCGGAGTGAGTTCGGCTATCTGATGAATGAAACGCTCTTTCTCCAGCAGCTCGACGAAGCTCTCGTCCGTCCTGCGGCGGTTCATAAGCCTTCTTTGTGCCTCCCGCCTCTCCGATTCGTCAGCGGATTTGCTCATCTCAAGGAGTCCTTTCGCGGGCTGCGAGAACAGTCGTCATACGCCACGTTTGGAAGGAGAATCTAATGCTTCTTATATCACTCAAGTGTGAACTTTGATAATCGCTTTATCGAAAACAACAATGCACGCTGGTTGAAATTTGAGGCGCTAGACGCCATTCTCTTCCAAAACGGTCAGCCGATGGAAGCGCAATATCGCCAGCAAGCCTGAGGCGGATGCCGGAACAGGAGTTGCTTCCGCGCTTCAGTAAAGATGAACTATCACGGCATCGAAGGAATACGCCGGGGAGTTAATTGTGATGGCTGAACATATGAATGAATCTCTTGGCGGCGAAAGTGATGCGGCGATTACTCGGGCGCGCGGGCATGCCGAGCACGGCGGGCCTTTACCGTCTGGACACCCTCGTGGCCTCTCTGGCGCGCACGTCGCTTTGGCTCACGGATGCCTACTTTGCCGGCACGACTCCTTACATCCAGGCGCTCAGAGCGGCAGCCCGTGACGGCGTGGACGTACGGCTGCTGGTTCCGGGCGCGAGCGACACGCCGTTCATGCCCGCGCTCACGCGCGCTGGCTATCGCTCGCTGCTCGAAGCGGGTGTGCGCGTCTTCGAGTGGAACGGCTCGATGCTCCACGCTAAGACGGCGGTCGCCGACGGCCAATGGGCGAGAGTCGGTTCGACCACTCTCATGAAATCACACGTCAGAGGAGGCAGACAGACCCGACGAAGAGCGTAATGCACTCCCCACCTGGACACGCGCAGGTCGCAGGAGCCGCCCGCCTAACTTGTAACCCCTGCTGTACTCCTGAGTCACAACGCCGTCTTCGTCGTCTCCCGCTTCCACCGTGACAACTGCCTCGTGCATCTCCGGGTCGAACAACTTACCGACTGATTGGACAGGCTCGACGCCGACGGACGCGAGCGCGCTGTCAAAGCCCTTGACCGTGCGCTCCACCCCGTCGAGCAGGGACTGCGTCGAACCGCTTTCGCGGGCGCTTTCGAGTGCCCGCTGAAGATTGTCCAGGACGGGCAGCAGGGCAATGATAAAATCTCTCTTAGCGCGGAGCGCACGCTCGTCCGCCGCAAGGTTCAATCGCTGCCGCGTCGCGTCAGTTTGGCGCTCGAACTCGTCGCGCATCTGCTCGAAGCGTGATCGCAGGTTGAGCATTTGCTGCTCGGCTTCGCGCGCACGCGCTTCCAGTTCCGCGACGTAAGCCGAATTATTAGTCGCCCCTTCATCGGAATTCGGCCTACCGGAATCCGTTTCCCTGACATCTGCTCCACGTCTATCTTCATCTACAAAGCCATCTTCTTTTCGCGCATCTCGAAGTCTTGATTGCTCTCGCATGAGCCCGCCCCCTTTCAGCAACTGTTGATGAGAACTTCCGAGCACCTTCCTACGAAACCGGAACGGATGACCGTCTCCGGGCTTTCCTGCGGAGCGCAATCTCCATACCGAGGAGTGTCACCGCAAGATACTCATGAACGCGAATTGTTATGTGGAAATCCCCGTAAGGATAAAGGGCCGTCCGAAGTGCTTATACCCTCGACGGCCAAACAACCGAGTGGGCCGGGCTATTTCACCCAAGTGGGCGCTTTCACCCACTGTTGGCTGACAGGCGGACGGTGTGCGATTTCCAAAACTTCATAATGAAACGCGCCCCCTTGTGCTGCAAAAAGCAAAGAACAGAGCTTCACCGAACGTGCGGCATGGCGAATGCACCAGCCGGTCACTGGATTCCCCCAAAAACTCAAGAAGAGTGTGCTGCAAGTCACCTTAGGCTTCGGCGCAAGGTCAACTATGTCAAACGGAGGTTGATCTCAAGATGTGTAAAAGACGACTCAGAACGCTCGCCATTGCTTCGTTACAGGTAGAGAGCGAGCGCCCACGATAATAATTGCGGAATGCGGATTTCGGATTGTTAAAGCGGTTGAAGGTTGTTCTTCAATCCGCAATCGAAGGAGGTTGGCATGGCGAAAGCAATAGGCATTGACCTCGGGACAACAAATTCGGCGGTGGCGACGATGGAGGGCGATAAGCCTGCTGTGATCGTCAACTCGGAAGGCGGGCGGGTCACGCCTTCGGTAGTGGCCTTCACCAAGACTGGCGAGCGCCTGGTCGGGCAGGTTGCCAAACGTCAGGCGGCATTGAATCCTGAGAAGACCGTCTATTCGATCAAGCGTTTCATGGGCCGCAAGTATTCTGAAGTGGCGGAGGAACTCAAGCAGGTGTCGTACAAGGTTGTCGCCGGGCCGAACGACGCCGTGCGCGTTGACATTGACGGCAAGCTCTATTCGCCCGAAGAGATTTCCTCCTTCATCCTGCGTAAGCTCGCAGACGACGCGGCCAAGTACCTGGGCGAGAAGGTCAAGGACGTGGTCATCACCGTCCCCGCATATTTCAACGACGCGCAACGGCAAGCCACCAAAGACGCCGGTCAGGTCGCGGGCTTGAACGTCCTGCGCATCATCAACGAGCCGACGGCAGCAGCCTTAGCCTACGGGCTGGACAAGAAGAAGAACGAGAAGATTCTCGTCTTCGATCTCGGCGGCGGAACTTTTGACGTGTCTGTGCTCGAAGTCGGCGACGGCGTCTTCGAAGTGAAATCTACTGCGGGCGACACGCACCTGGGCGGCGACGATTTCGATAAGCGCGTTGTGGACTGGCTCGTCGAGGAGTTCAAGCGCGATCAGGGCATAGACCTGACCCGCGACAGGCAGGCGCTGCAACGGCTCACGGAAGCTGCGGAGAAGGCCAAGATAGAACTCTCTTCAGCGATTGAGACGGAGGTCAATCTGCCGTTTATCACGGCGGACGCCTCAGGGCCAAAGCATCTCTTGTTTAAGCTGACACGCGCGAGGTTTGAGGAGTTGACGCGCGATCTGGTCGAGCGCTGCATGCAGCCCGTCAAGCAGGCGCTCGCGGACGCTAAGCTCAGCGAGAAAGATTTGGACGAAGTGATTCTGGTCGGCGGCTCGACGCGTATCCCGGCAGTCAAGGAACTGGTCAAGAGGCTGACAGGCGGCAAGGAGCCGAATCAGTCCGTTAATCCTGATGAGGTCGTCGCCGTCGGAGCAGCGATTCAAGCGGGCGTTCTCACGGGCGAAGTCAAAGATGTTCTCCTGCTCGACGTGACGCCTCTCAGTCTCGGCGTAGAAACCCTGGGCGGTGTGATGACCAAATTGATTGAGCGCAACTCGACCATCCCCTCGCGCAAGTCGGAAATTTTCTCGACCGCCGAAGATAACCAGTCAGCCGTGGACATTCACGTCCTGCAAGGCGAGAGGGAACTTGCGCGCGACAATCGGACGCTTGGACAGTTTCGGCTAGAAGGTATTGCGCCCGCTCCACGTGGTTTGCCGCAGGTCGAAGTTACCTTCGACATTGACGCCAACGGCATCCTCAACGTATCGGCGAAAGATACGGCGACAGGGAAGGAGCAGAAAATCACCATCAGCGGCTCAACCTCGCTCGACAAGGGCGAGATTGACCGCATGCTCTCGGATGCCCAGCAGCATGCGGAGGAAGACAAGCGGCGACGCGAACTGGTCGAAGCGCGCAACACGGCAGACTCGCTCGCCTACAGCGTCGAACGCGCCATTAAAGATCTGAATGAGCGTGTGCCCGAGCACGAACGCGCTCGCGCCGAATCGCTCATCAACGACATCCGTAGTGCGATTAAGGATGAGTCAACGAGCGTTGATCGCCTGCGACAACTGACGAGCGACTTGCAACAGGTGTCGCACTCTTTAGCGAGTGCCGCCTACAGTCAGGAGAGCAGCGGAGCGGCTGCGGCAGGAGCCGGGGCTGGCGGCGGCCAAACGAGCGGCGGCGGTGGCGACGACGATGTTATTGATGCCGAGTACACGCCGAAGTAAGG